>MKVW01000009.1:1532478-1920225 GCA_001898965.1 Rhizobiales bacterium 62-17 | reverse complement strand
CTGACATCCGGCGAGGGCGGTGTCACGAAGTCCGGCCCCACCGTGCAGGCCGCCAAAAGGCCCGATGTGGCCAGTGCCGTCGCGACCAGCATGGAGCGGCGCAGACGGCTGTCTCTCCCAAAACGCATGAATGTCCCGACGCTTTGTTGCAACTACTTGTGAATCTGCCACCAACCCGGGGCAACTTGCCCGCCGAGGGGGCGGAGTCAAGTAACTGATGCGTCAAGGGGAACTACCGGCGCGCAATTGCCGCAATCGTTACGCGATTGACACATGGAGGCCTTATCCCAGCGACCTGACGTGCATCTGACTAAGTAAAGAGTTCACCGTGACTTGCCGCAAGATTCGCGCCCTGCTGAAGGCCTGCCTCACAGCAGCCGCATTCCTCTTCACCGCGACGGCTCACGCGGAAGATTGGCGCAAGAGTCTCGAGGAGAAGGGCATCACCCTCGAATTGAGCGAGCAGGCCGAAATCTGGACCAATTTTGCCGGCGGCGTGCGGCGCGGTGTGAGATTCAACGGGCTGCTGACCGGCTCCGTCGAGCTGGACCTTGCAAAACTGGCGAACATTCCAAACACCCGCTTCTACGCCAGCATGTTCCAGATTCACGGGCGGCAGCCATCGCTCGACATGGTCGGCACCTTGCAGCCGGTCAGCAATATCGAGGCGACCGGCGCCACGCGTCTCTATGCGGCGTGGTTCGAGACCTTGCTGTTCAACGAGCGTCTGTCGCTGCGCATTGGCCAACAGGGCGCCAACGAAGAGTTCATGACCTCCAAATACAGCGGCTTCTTCCTCAATTCGAGCTTCGGTTATCCCGCACTGGCAGCGCTCAATCTGCCATCGGGCGGCGCCAACTATCCGCTGTCGACGCCGATGGCCCGCGCCAATCTGAAAGTGACGGACAACATTTCGCTGGTCGGCGCCGTTTTCAACGGCGACCCCGCAGGCCCTGGAACCGGCGACCCGCAACGCCGCAACCGCACCGGCACATCCTTTCGCGTGCGCGACAATCCGCTCTACTTTCTCGAACTGTGGATCGACCGCAATCAAGGGCTGGCGGATACCGGTTTGCCAGGCACACTCAAGCTCGGCGTCTGGCATCACACCGGCCTGTTCACGGGCCAGCGTTTCGATGCGCAAGGCGGCCTGTTGGCGGTGACCGGTGGCGCGCCGCACATCCATCACGGCAATACCGCCTTTTACGCGCTCTTCGATCAGATGATCTGGAAACGACCGGGAACGTCCGACCAGGGATTGGGCATCTATGCCCTGATCATGCGTGCCCCCAGTGATCGCAATCTATCGGATCTCTATGCCGAATGGGGCGCCAGCATCAAAGGCCCGTTTGAAAGCCGGCCAGACGACCAGTTCGGGCTTGGCTTTAGCTTCTTGAAAACCGGCAAGAGCCTGCGCGCCTTCTACAATGACGGTTTCGCCAACGGGATGGGGCAGATTCCGATCAAGCCTTATGAATTGTCGGTGGAATTATCTTACCGCTATGTCCACTCCGACATGCTCACGATCCAGCCCTCCCTGCAATACACGCGCAATCCCGCGGCACGCCTGCCCTTGCCGGCGACGGACAATCAACAACGCAATCTGCGTGATGCCTGGACCTTCGGCATACGAACGACCCTGACATTCTGATCGGCTTTGTCAGATTAACGTAAGTGCCGCGTCAGCCCAGAGTCAGCGCTCCGTCAGCTATGTGTAAGCTCGGTGTAAGCTGCCGCTTTTAAAAGGATTGATAGCGCCCCCGGAATGAGACGGTCCTTTATCTGTTGATACCCGTTGGCGGACCGCCATACGGCCGCCGCCCGCAGAAGACTGCGGTGTGGCTGGAGGGGAATTCAGTTATGAACGGTTCAGGAAACCCTGTGGACGGCTCACGGACGGCCCGACGCCCCTTGCCAAGGGGCGTGGTGGCGGCCTTGGCTGTCGTCGGCATCATCGGGGTCGCCGGATGGTATTGGCGGCCGCTCGCCAATTCAGCGCCTCCGGTCGGCGCGGCACGTCCGCCAGCCGTGAAATCCGGCCTGCAACTTTCTCCGGAACAACTGGCCACGATCACCATCGAAACGGTCGGCGAGGCGCATTTCGCCGGCGAGACCGTCACCGAAGGCAAGATTAGCGCCGATGAAGACCGGGTGACGCCCGTCTTTTCACAATTCGCGGGACGGGTGACGAAAATTTCCGCCCGACCGGGCCAGCAGGTGAAACAGGGCGAACCGCTCTTCACGCTGGAAGCCGTCGACGTCATTCAAAGCGAAAACGATTTGATGAGCGCGGTCAGCACGCTCAACAAATCACGCTCGTCCTTGCGCCTGGCGCAGACGGCGGAGAAACGCCTGCGCGATCTCGCCGCCGCCAACGCGGTGGCGCAACGCGAATTCCAGCAAGCACAGAATGATCTCAACTCGGCGCAGAACGACGTACGCGCCGCCGAAATCGCGCTGGAAGCGGTGCGCAACCGCCTCCGCATCATGGGCAAAAGCGATACGGAAATCACCAATTTCGAGCAGACCGGCAAGATCAGCACCGAAACCGTCGTGACTTCGCCGATCGATGGCATCATCATTCAGCGCAAGGTCGGCCCCGGACAATTCCTCTCCACGTCCTCGTCCGATCCAGCTTTCGTCTTGGGCGATCTGTCGAAGGTGTGGCTCGTCGCCAGCGTGCGCGAATCCGACGTGGCGCAAGTCTTCGTCGGCCAGAAGATGGAATTCCGCGTCGTCGCTTATCCCGACCGCGTGTTCCGTGGCGAGATCGCCTTGATCGGTTCCTCCATCGACCCGACGAGCCGACGCATTCCCGTGCGCGCCAATATCGACAATGCCGCCGGTCTGTTGCGCCCGGAAATGTTCACCAGCGTGCGGCTGATCGGACGCAACGAAGGCGCATCGCCCAGCGTGCCGCGCGAAGCGCTGATCTATGAGGGCGACAAGACCCGTGTCTGGGTGGTCGGCCAGAACGACAAACTCGAACTGCGGCAGATCCAGCCGGGGCTGATCTCGGGCAAACGCATTCAGGTCGTCGATGGCCTCAAGCCCGGCGAGCGGATCGTGACGCGCGGCGCCCTTTTCATCGACAGAGCCGCAACACTGGCTGGGAGCTAGACCTTCGTATGCGCGATCCGCGGACGGCTTGAACGAATATGAACAACGTCGTTTCCTTCGCGCTGCGCCAGCGCACCATCATCCTCTTGATGTTCATCACGATGATGATCGGCGGCTTGCTGGCCTTCCGGCAGCTCAACATCGAAGCCTATCCCGATCCGACGCCGCCATCGGTCGAAGTCGTGACGCAGGTCGCGGGCCTTTCCGCCGAGGAAGTCGAGCGCTACATCACGATCCCGATCGAGGTGGCAACCTCGGGCCTGCCGAACCTCAAGACCGTGCGCAGCATTTCGCTCTACGGCCTGTCATCGGTGAAGCTGCAATTCACTTTCGACTTCACCTATCGCGAAGCCGAACAGCAGGTGCTCAATCGCCTGGCGCAATTGCAATCGCTGCCCAATGGCGCCCAGCCCGGCATTTCGCCAGTGAGCCCGATCGGCGAAATCTATCGCTATCGCCTCGTCGGACCGCCCGGCTACAGCGTGATGGATCTCAAGACCCTGAACGATTGGGTGTTGAAGCGCCGCTTCCGCGCCGTGCCCGGCGTCATCGACGTGACGAGCTGGGGAGGCAAGACCAAGACCTATGAGATCAAGGTCGATCTCGATCGTCTGGTCGCTTATGGCCTCACCTTGCCGCAGGTGGTGCAAAGCCTCAACAACTCCAACCTCAATGTCGGCGGCAACACGGTCAATATCGGCAGCCAATCGGCCGTGGTGCGCGGCGTCGGCCTGATCCGCTCGGCGGGCGACATCGAATCGACCATGCTGACGCAGGTCAATGGATCGCCGGTGCTGGTGCGAGACGTCGCCACGGTCGAGATCGGCCACCAACCGCGCCTGGGCATCGCCGGCCTTCTCGATGACGACGACGTGGTGCAAGGCATCGTGCTGATGCGGCGCGGCGAACGCAGTATGCCGGTGCTCAATGCGGTCCACGACGAAGTGCAGCGGATCGAGCGGGAAAACATCCTGCCGCCCGGCGTGCATATCGAACGCATCTATGACCGCGAAGAGTTGATCAACACGACCACCCATACGGTGCTGCACAATATGGTGGTCGGCATTCTGCTGATCGTGCTGATCCAGTGGCTCTTCCTGGGTGACTTGCGCAGCGCGCTCATCATCGCCACCACCATTCCCTTCGCACTGTTCTTCGCCATCGGATTAATGGTGGCGCGCGGGGAATCGGCCAATCTGCTCTCCGTCGGCGCCATCGATTTCGGATTGATCGTCGATGCCACGGTCATCATGGTGGAGGCGATCTACCGACGTCTCGCCCATGGCGGCGAGGAAGGCGACGACCCTGCCGATACGATGGCCTATACGGGGCTCACCGGCCGCCTGAAGGAAATCGCCGCCGCCGCGGCCGGCGTCAATCGCTCGATCTTCTTTGCCGCCTGTATCATCGTCGCCGCCTTCATTCCGCTGTTCACCATGAGCGGCGTGGAAGGCCATATCTTCGGGCCGATGGCCAAGACCTATGCCTATGCCTTGGCCGGCGGCCTGCTCGCCACCTTCACGGTGACGCCGGCGCTCAGCGCCCTCATCCTGCCCAAGCAGGTGAAGGAGACGGAGACCCCGCTCGTCCGCTTCCTGAGCCACGTTTACGAACCGATCCTCGCACGCATTCTGCTGTGGCGTGGCGCCGTCATCGCGGCCGCGCTCGTCATCGTCGCCACGACCTTCATCGTCGTGCGCATGCTCGGCCTGGAATTCCTGCCCAAGCTCGAAGAAGGCAATATGTGGATCCGCGCCACGCTGCCGGCGACGATCTCGCTCGAGGAAGGCAATCAATACGTCAACAAAATGCGCCAGACGATCTCCGAGCTGCCGGAGTTCCAGACCGTGCTGTCGCAGCACGGCCGGCCGGACGACGGCACCGACGCGACCGGCTTCTTCAATGCGGAATTCTTCGCGCCGTTGAGGCCGGCTTCGCAATGGCGCCCCGGTGTCACCAAGGATTCTTTGACCGACGAAGTGCTCGCCAAGCTGCAAGCCAAATTCCCCGGCGTCGAATTCAACTTCTCGCAATATCTGCAAGACAACGTCGCCGAAGCGGTGTCGGGCGTGAAGGGCGAGAATTCGATCAAGATCTACGGCGGCGATCTCAACACGCTGGCGGACCTGGCGCAGAAGATCAAAGCCACGCTCAGCAAGGTGCAGGGCATCGAGGATCTCGCGGTTTTCGTATCGCTCGGCCAGCCGACCGTGCAAATCGAGGTCGATCGCGCCAAGGCAGCACGCTATGGGCTGGCGCCGGGCGACATCAACACCACGGTACAGATCGCGGTGGGCGGTCAATCGGCCGGCGATCTCTTCGAATCCGGTGGCGACCGGCATTTCCCGATCGTCGTGCGCCTGGCGCCGCAGTTCCGGCAAAGCATCGAGGCGATCAACAATCTGCGCATCGGCGTCACCACGCCGTCAGGCTCCGTCACGCAGATTCCGCTGAGCGAAGTGGCCAAGGTGTCGCTGATGTCTGGCGCCGCCTATATCTATCGCGAACAGCAGACCCGCTATCTGCCGGTGAAGTTCAGCGTACGCGACCGCGATCTCGGCAGCACGATCCTTGAAGCGCAGCAGCGCATCGCCAAGGAAGTGATCCTGCCGCCCGGCTACCGGCTCGAATGGGTCGGCGAGTTCGGCAATCTGCAGGACGCGATCGCGCGGCTCGCGGTGGTCGTGCCGTTGAGCCTGCTGCTGATGGCTGCCCTGCTCTATTTCAACTTCGGTTCGCTGACCGACACGCTGCTGGCCCTCACCGTCATTCCGCTGGCGCTGGTCGGCGGTGTCGCGGCGCTGGCGGTCACCGGAACGGCGTTCAGCGTTTCGGCGGCGATCGGCTTCATTGCGCTGTTCGGCATCGCGGTGATGGACGGCATTCTCGTCATCACCCATTTCAACCATCTCATCGCGCAGGGCCACGAGCGGTTCACGGCGATCCGCGAGACCTGCCACACGCAGATGCGCCCGGTGGTGATGACCTGCGTCGTCGCCGGCGTCGGCCTGCTCCCAGCCGCCTGGTCGACCGGCGTCGGCTCGCAAGTGCAAAAGCCGCTGGCGCTCGTCGTCGTCGGCGGCATGGCCCTGGCGCCGTTGCTGATCCTCTTCATCCTCCCCGTGCTGATCTATACGTTCTCGCGGCGCGGCCGCGCCCGCAGGACTGGCAACGAACCGGCAAGCCCGCACAGCCCGCTGAGCGTTCCCGGCGAATAGGTCGATCAAGAGGCTTCAAGGAAGGCGCGGCGCCGTCACGGCCTCGCGCCTTTCAGAAGATCGCCACGCTTTGCAGGTTTTTTACCCGGGTAGCCGGCAGAATAGACCTGATAAGGTAAAGGTAAAGCTAAGGCCGGGCGAAGATGTGCTGACCTCTGGGACGCCGGTCAGGCAGGGAGTTGCACCGGATACTGGGCTTGTCCTAAGGGAACGGGACAGAGGCTGCCGCGCACAAGCCAGCAGCCGATCAGGAGCCCCGTTGGCCGATTTTTCCGATTCCCACCCCCTCCTCGCCGCGATGGGCGACATCGCGCGCGACGCGGGGGCGATCGCCATGACCTATTTCGCCGCCGGTTCCGAAACCTCGGCGCGCGTCGACTACAAGAACGGCGGTTCGCCGGTGAGCGAGGCCGATTTCGCCGTCGATCGGCTGTTGCGCGAGCGGCTGCGCGCCCTGGTGCCGGACGCCGCCTGGCTTTCGGAAGAAACCGCCGACAATGCCGACCGGCTGAACAACAGCAAGCTGTTCATCGTCGATCCGATCGACGGGACGCGCGCCTTCATCCGGGGTGACGAACGCTGGTCGATTTCCATTGCCCTGGTGGAGAATCAGCGGCCCGTGCTGGCCATTCTGCATCTGCCAGCCATCGGCGACACGTTCGCGGCGGCCAAAGGCGCGGGCGCTTTCCGCCTCCGCGACGGCCATTGTGCCCGGCTGACAACCTCGGGACGCGAGACCCTGATGGGCAGCACCGTCGGCGGCCCGCTCGGTTTTCTCGACGCCTTGGCCAAGAACCATATCGAGCTGGTGCGAGAACCGCGCGTGCCCTCGCTGGCCTATCGCATGGCCCGGGTGGCGACCGGCGATGTCGACGCCGGCATGGCGTCCGCCGACTCCTGGGATTGGGATGTCGCCGCCGCCGATCTCATCGTCAGCGAAGCCGGCGGACTTTTCACGGGCCTCGACGGGCAAGTGCCGCTTTACAATCGCGAACGGCCCCGGCATGGCATTCTCGCCGCCGCCCCGCCGGTGCTGCAGCGCCAACTTCTCGAAGCCATGCGTGCCGCCCTACCGCAAAAACCAAGCTAGCCGGTCATATCGTTGCCGCCAGGGCAGCATAGTCCTTGGCAGCATAGTTTTTGCACGCCAAACAACCGCCGATTTGCTATCCACCTTCAATTAGAGATGGGACCCATGACCGACAAACCTTCCAGCGCCCGCGAATCCCAGCAATTGCTGCATCTCGTCTTCGGCGGCGAACTCGAAAACCTCAACGGCACCAATTTCAAGGATGTGAACGCGCTCGATATCGTCGGCATCTTCCCGAACTATGCCAGCGCCGAGAAGGCCTGGCGCGCCAAAGCGCAGCAGACCGTCGATAATGCACATATGCGCTACTACATCGTGCATATGCACCGTTTCCTCGATCCGTCCTGATCCACAGTCGCCCAAACAGGGCTGGTCATGTCGCTGATTAAAAAGCTCGGTCGTTCAGGCCCGGTGCAGGGCGCCGCCGCATGGCTCGCGGCGCGCTATCTGCGGCTGGTGCATGCGACGACCCGCTATCAGATCGATCCGCCTGATCTCGTCGAGCGCGCCCTCGCCGACCAGCCGGTGATCGGCACGATCTGGCATGGTCAGCACATGATGGCGCATTTCGCCTGGCCACCGGGCCTGCGCGTGGCCGCCCTCATCTCGCGCAATGCCGATGCGGAGATCAACGCCAAACTGCTCCAGCATCTCGGCGTCATTCCCATTCGCGGCTCGGGCGGCAAGGGCGCCGAGAAAGTGCGCAAGCGCGGTGGTGCTCTGGCGCTGCGCGAAATGTTGCGCCTGCTCGAAGAGAACGTCTCGCTGGTGCTGACGGCCGACGTGCCCAAAGTGTCGCGCATCACCGGCAAGGGCGTCGTGACCCTGGCGCGCCTGTCGGGCCGGCCGATCTATCCCTTCGCCGTGGTCAACCGGCGCAAGATCGATTTCTCCTCCTGGGACCGGGCGAGCCTGGGCCTGCCCTTCACCCGTGGCGCCATCGTCGTGGCGCCAGCGATCTGGGTTCCGCCCGATGCCTCCGAAGAGGAGATGGAACGCATCCGCCAGCAGGTGGAGGCCGAACTCGACCGCGTTCACACCCAGGCTTATGCCATGGTGGGCGGACGCGATCCCGGTGCAAAATCGCTCGCCAACGTCACGTCTTCGCCGCAACCGGCAGGCAGAGAACCGCGATGAGTTTTGCGTCCCTCTCCCTGCTCGGCCTTTATCGCGGCGCGACGACCGCCCTCCTGCCCCTGGCCCCTGCCCTGCTCGCCTGGCGCCAACGCCAAGGCAAGGAGGAGGCCGGACGCGTCGGCGAGCGTAGTGGCATCGCGCGGATGGCGCGACCGCCGGGACGGCTCGCCTGGCTGCATGGCGCCAGCGTCGGCGAAGCGATCGCTTTGCTGCCACTGGTCGCCAAACTGCGCCAGCAAGGCCTGCAGGTGCTGGTGACGACCGGCACGGTCACCTCAGCCCGCATTCTCGACGAACGGCTGCCGGCTGGCGCCATCCATCAATATATCCCGCTCGACGTCTGCCGTTTCGTTCGCCGCTTTCTCGATCACTGGCGGCCCGATCTCGTTCTCTTCGCGGAATCGGAACTGTGGCCCAATGCGCTGGGCGAAGCGCATGCACGGCGCATCCCCGTCATCCTGGTCAATGCGCGTCTGTCGCAGCGCTCGTTCGAACGCTGGAAGCGATTGCCGCATACGGCGATGCAGCTCTTGTCGCACATTGATCTGTGCTTGGCACAATCGAATGCCGATGCGGCGCGATTTTCCGATCTCGGCGCCCCGCGCGTGCTCGTCGGCGGCAATCTCAAATATGACGTCGCCGCCTTGCCGGCCGAGCCCGCCGAAGTGGCGCGCATGCAGGCGATGATCGGCTCGCGGCCGCTGTGGCTCGCCGCCTCGACCCATGAGGGCGAAGAGCGGATCGCGCTCGCGGTGCATCAGGAACTGAGCCAGCGCGTGCACGATCTCGTCACCATCATCGCGCCGCGCCATGCGGAGCGCGGCGGGCAGATCGCCAATCTGGCCTTGCAGGAAGGTCTGACGCCCTATCAACGCTCGCGCGGCGACGACATTCCGCCGGGCGCGCAGGTCTATGTCGCCGACACGATGGGCGAACTCGGCCTGCTCTATCGCCTGGCCAGCATCGTCTTCGTCGGCAAGTCGCTCGCCGCGACCGGCGGCCAGAATCCGATCGAGCCGGCGAAGCTCGGCGGCGCCATTCTGCACGGTCCCCATGTCGGCAATTTCGTCGAGGTCTATGATGAACTCGATCGCTCCGGCGGCGCGCTGGAAGTGGGCGACCGCGACACGCTAGCCCGCACGCTCCTGGCGCTGATGGCCGACGGCCAGCGCCTGCGCACCATGGTGCGGCGCGCCGGCGAAACCGTAGCCCAGCTCGGCGGGGCGTCAGACCGAATCATGGTGGCGCTGGAGCCCTATCTTCTGCAATTGCGGGTCGGCCGGCGCTAAGGCATGATTTGCAGATGGCGACTCGGCTGCGGACTGTTCCCCACCCCGATTTGACGACCGACCCAGTTCCGCATCGGATCTCGCAGAGTCGGATCGCGGACTGATGCGTGCCCCGGAATTCTGGTGGCTGGAGCGCCCCAGTGCGCTGGCCCGTGTTCTTTCCCCCCTCGGCCAAGCCTTTGGCGCCATCACCCAGCGGCGCATGCAGCGGCCGGGTACACGCCTCAGCGTGCCAGTGATCTGCGTCGGCAATTTCGTCGCCGGCGGCGCCGGCAAGACACCGACCGCCATCGCCATCGCCCGGCAGCTCGATGAGCGCGGCGAAGCGCCTTATTTCCTGTCGCGCGGCTATGGCGCGACAGCCCGGCCGCAGGGCGGCCCCATCCGTGTCGATCCGGCCAAGCACAGTGCCCGCGAAGTCGGCGACGAGCCGCTGCTGCTCGCCCGCCATGCGCCCACGATCGTCGCGGCCGACCGGGTGGCCGCGGCGCGGACCGCGATCAAGGCGGGCGCCAGCGTGCTGGTGATGGACGATGGTTTGCAGAACCCGGCTTTGCATAAAGACCTGTCGATCGCCGTCGTCGACAGCGATACCGGCATCGGCAATGGCCTGTGCATTCCAGCCGGACCACTGCGCGCGCCCCTCGCCGATCAATTCATCGGTGTCGACGCCCTGGTGACGATTGGCGACGGCGCCCGGGCCAAGGAACCGAGCCTGATGGCGCGCGAACGCGCGCTACCCGTCATCGAAGCCGTGCTCGAACCTGATGCGGCCGGCCGGGCGCGATTGGCGCGCCAGAAGGTGGTCGCTTTCGCCGGCATCGGCCGGCCGGAGAAATTTTTCCGCACCTTGCGGGAGCTTGGCGCCAATGTGGCGCAAGCGTTGCCGTTTCCCGATCACCACCCTTATGGCAGCGCCGATATCTCAATGCTGAAATCGGCTGCGCGGCAGGCAGGCGCCATGCTGGTGACGACGGAAAAGGATTATGTGCGGTTGCAGCATCTCAAGGATCTGCCGCCCATCGACACGCTAGCGGTGACCTTGGAAACCCGGCAACACGACGCGTTCACGCCACTGCTGGACGATCTGCTTAAAGGTTGATTTTGAGCTGCTTAAAGCTTGACCTTGAGGCCCATGCGCTCAAGCTTGGCCTGGGGCGTGGCATAGGCTTCCTGGAGATCGACGTCCCAGTAGCGCAGTTCCTCGATCGGGATCGGTTCGCCCGTCACTTTGCAGCGCACGAACGTGCCGGGCCGCAGCACACGGAAATCGCCGTCGAGATAGCGGACTTCCGCTTCGACGCCGGGCTGTGGGAAACGTTCCATTCGGTTCATCGGCATGGCTTCGGTTTGACTGCGTCTACACTACATAATCGCTTGGCGGGGAAACACCAAGCAAGGCCAGATCAAAGCGGGATCACTTCTTGCGCCAGACGATGCTGGAGCTGAGCGCATAATTCCAGATGGCGCCGACGGCGGCGCCGGCGATGCCTGCCAGCCACCAGGTCGGTTCGCGCATGAACAGCCAATTGGCCATGCCGACATTGGCCACCGCGCCGACACCACACACCACGTAGAACAGCAACAGGCCGGAGATGAAGGCGCCGCCGCGCAGCCGGCTGTCGCGATAGGTGATCAGATTGTTGATGTAGAAATTCCACGTCATGGCGATCAAGGTCGCCAGCGATTGCGCCACCGCGAACGACAGGCCCATGGTGATCAACGCCAGGCGCAGCACGATCAGATGTACGACCACGCCGCTGGCACCGACCGTGGCGAAAAAAACGAAACGCACGGGCAACAGACCCCGCGACAATTTGTTGAGCAGCAGACCAGCGAAATCGAGCACCACACGCGAATCCAATTTTGACTCGCCGGCATGACGCGGACGGAAATCGAAACCGATCTCTTCCGTACGCAGGCTGTCGCCGGCGGTGATGAGTATGTCGGCGAGAATCTTGAAGCCCGACTGTTCGAGCTGCGGCGCCAGACGATCGAAAGCGTCGCGGCGCATCATGAAGAAGCCGCTCAGCACATCGTTGACGCCACGCGGGAAGAACCGCCCCACGATGGTGGCGACAATGCGGCTTGAGGCTTCACGCTTGGCCGACAGGCCACCGCCGGCGCTGCCATCGCTTGAGAGCCGCGAACCGACGATCAGATCGAGATTGCCGCTCTCCAGCCGCTCCAGCATGCGCGGCAGAACGGATTCGTCGTGTTGCAGATCGGCGTCCATCACCGCCACGTAAGGCGCTGACGACGAAAGCATGCCTTCGATACAGGCGCCCGAAAGACCGCGCCGATGCACCCGGCGCAGGCAGCGCACGCGTGGATCGCTCTGGGCCATCTGCTTGGCGAGTTCCGCCGTGGCATCGGGGCTGTTGTCGTCGACGAAAACCATCTCCCAGCCACCGGCCGGGCCGAAAGCTGCGTCAACCCGACGCACGAGTTCGGCGATGTTGCCGCGCTCATTGAACGTCGGCACGACGATGGTCAGGCGGGGGGAGGACATGGGGGATCGATTAGCCGTTGCGTCCCGGCGGGGCAACCGGCAAATCGCCCCGTTTTCTGCGCCGTTGACTTCCCCGCGTGCAGCGTGTGGGGATCAGCGCGCGATTTATTCCAAGGACGCCCTGTGTCGGACTCCCAGCCCTTCAACCGCCAAACGACTGATTTTACCCGGCTCGTTCTGGTTGTCCTCGCCGTCGCAGCGGTCTTCCGGCTGATCCTGGCCGCCAATCTCGGGCTCGGCATCGACGAGACCTATACGGTGGTCACCGCCCGGCATCTCGAATGGAGCTATTTCGACCATCCGCCGCTCGCCTGGTGGATCGCCGGCCTGACGGAGCGGCTGGCGGGCACCGAATGGGCGCCGGTGGTGCGGCTGCCCTTCATCCTGCTCGGCTGCCTTACGGGCTGGATGCTGTTCCTGCTCACCCGCCTGCTGTTTGATGCCCGAGCCGGCTTTCTGGCCGTCCTGGCCTATGTCTGCGCGCCGGTGACCGGCGTCACCGCCGGCACGTTCGTCGTGCCGGATGCGCCGCTGATGTTGGCCATGGTCGCTGGCGCCTATGCGCTGGCGCGGGCGCTGTTTGGCCCGCCGGCCGAGGCCGGCCGCTGGTGGATCGTGGCCGGTGTTTGCGGCGGCCTGGCGCTGCTGTCGAAATATCACGGCATTTTCCTGTTCGCTGGCGCGGGTCTGTTTCTTCTGACCAGTGCCGGTCAGCGGCGCTGGTTTTTGTCGCCCTGGCCCTATCTGGGCTTTCTGATCGCCGTCGCCATTTTCCTACCCGCCCTCGTCTGGAACGCGGAACATGGCTGGGTGTCCTTCCTGTTCCAGGGCGGACGTGGCGGCGAAGCTCGCTTGCGGCCGCTCGCCCCGCTCACCGTACTGGGCGGCCAGGCCTTGTTCCTCCTGCCGTGGATCTGGTTCGGCCTGGTGGCGACCGGCATCGGTGCGCTGCGGCGCGGGCCCGCCGATGGTCGTTCCTGGCTGCTGCTGTGTTTGGGCGTCGGTCCCGTTCTCGTCTTCACTCTCGTCGCCGCCTGGTCTTCGACCCGCGTGTTTCCGCATTGGGCAGCGCCTGGCTATCTGATGTTGTTTCCGCTGCTCGGCGCGGCGGTATCGGCGCGCTGGGACAAAGCGGGTTCGCATATGCGGGGATGGGCGAAGGCAACCGCCATCGTCACCGGCACGGCGATCATCCTAGCGTCCCTCTTCGCGCGCATCGGTTGGCCGCCGGTGGCCATCGCCGCGCTGGAGAAGTTGCGCGATCCGCTGATCGAAACGACCGACTGGCATGATCTGTCGGCGGCGCTGGCGCAGCGCGGCCTGCTCGGCAAGCCCAACACTTTCGTCACCGGCCTGCGCTGGCTGCATGCGGCGAAGATCGACTACGGCCTGCGTGGCCGCATGCCCGTGCTGTGCCTGTGCGACGATCCGCGCGGCTATGGCATGCTGGCACCGGCGGAGCCCTTTGTCGGCCAGGATGCGGTGATCGTGCGGCCGTTGCCGGACATTCAAAGCGTCGAGTCACTTGTCGGCAAGAATTTCGAGCGGATCGAACCGCTCGGCACCGTCGATATCACCCGGGCGGGCAAACCATCGCTGCAGGCCGAGCTCTATCTCGGTCATCGACTGAAACCAGGCTGGCAGCCGCCGTGGCGGCAAGGGCGCTGAACTACGTGCTTGTTGTCGGCTCCGGTGCGCGCACCACCGTCACCGTGCAATGGGCTCGGGCGACCACTTCCGATGATACGGAGCCAAGGTAACGGCGCAGATTGGAACGGCCACGCGCGCAGATGAGAATCTGATCGGCGTGGCTGGTGCGGGCGAAATCCAACAGCGCTTCGGCAATGTCCATCGCTTCCAGCACGTGGAATGACAGCTTGCCCTGATCAAGACCGAGCGGGCGCGCCCATTCCTTCAATTCGACCAAGCGTTGCACGTGTTTGTTGCGGCCTTCGGAATCGAAGGCTTCGTGCATGAAGACGGCCGACAGTTTCATCACGTTGATGCAGGCGAGCCGCGCATCGGCCACCGATCCCACCACCCGTTGCGTCTCGGTGAACAGCGCCTCGGCGAGATATTCGAAGCCTTCGGAAAGATCGACGCAGACAACGATGATCGGGTCCGATGTCGCCGAATAAGGCTGCGGTTCGGCCGGCGGCAGAGCGCGGGCCTTGAGCCAGGCGCGTAACTGCAGAAACAGGTTCGAGCGTTTCAACCGCTCGGCGCGCTCTGTCAGTTTCACCGCATCGGGATGTTGCAGATTGAAGGCGAGGCGCGCCGCCGTCTGATAGCGCTTGGCCGGATTGGGCTCGACGCAGCGCAGGATGATCTCTTGCAACCACGGCGGAATATCGGGCCTGATCTTGCGCGGCGGCACGGGATCGCGCCACAGCCGCGTGCGCAAGGCTTGTCGCGACTGCGGCAGACCGAACGGCCGTTCGCCGGTCGCGAGATGATAGAGCAATACGCCGAGCGAAAAGATATCGGAGCGCGGATCGCCACGGTTCTGGCGCACCTGCTCAGGCGAAATATAGGGTGCCGTGCCCATCGGCAGGCGGAACTCCGCCTCCAGCAGATCCGGCATTTCGAGATGGCGCGACAGGCCGAAATCGATGAAGACCGCTTCGCCGGTCTTCCGGATCATGATGTTCGACGGCTTGATGTCGTGATGGATGACTTTTTGCCGATGCAGATCGACCAGAGCAGTGGCGACCTTCTCGCCGATGGCGGCGACTTCTTCCGGCGGGATCGGCGATTTTTCGAACAGCGGATAGAGCGTCTCGCCGTCGATATATTCCATCGCGATATAAGGGCGCCGCGCATAGTCGCCGACCGCATAGACCTTCGGGACGTGGATGCCCGACAGACGCGGCAGGATCATCATCTCCATCTCGAAACCGACGATCACCGTGGCATCGTCGGCATCGACGATCTTCGGCACTTTGAAGATGACGCGACCTTCAATGTCGGGATGGCTGGCGCGATAGATGATCGCCATGCCGCCGACATGGATCTTTTCTTCGATGGTGAAGCCGTCGATGACCTCCCCAATCCGAACGTTGATCTTGCTCATCGTTCAGCCCACGGCTTATTTGCCAATGAACAAGCGCGCGGCCAGAATTCTCGGCAGTTCAGCGGCATGGATCTTTCGAGCAGCCTCCTCGATGTCATAGGGCACGCGCCAATATGTCAGTTCATTCTTGGTCGTGTCGAGGATGCTATAGGCGGCCGAAGGATTTTTATCGCGCGGCTGGCCGACCGAGCCCTGCACCGCCAGCCATTGGCGCTGGCCGACCAAGGGAATGGGGGCGCCAGGTTTGGGCGCGAAGAACTTCGCCGGCTTGGTCGGCGTCATGTGATAAAGCTGCGGAATGTGGATGTGTCCGCAGAAGGTGATCCGCTGCCGGGTGGCTTGCAAGCTGCGCTCGGCACTCTCTTCATCGCCGATGTAGAGCCAGCGGGTGGGCGCCGACGCGTCGGAGTGGACGTAGAGGCGATCCTCATCCTCCACCTTCATGAGCAGGCTTTCGAGAAAGGAGCGCCGGGCGGGATCGAGCTGGTTGTAGGTCCATTCGATCGCCGCCTTGGCATAGTCGTTCATGCCGTCGGTGAGACCCTTGGCGGCGGCATAGTCGTGATTGCCCATCAAGGCGACGGCGCCATCAGCGCACAGATCGGCGACGCGCTCGACGATATAGGCGGGATCGGCGCCATAGCCGACGAGGTCTCCGAGGAAGACGAATTGATCGATGTTCTGGCGCACCGCATGGGCGAAGCAGGCATCAAAGGCCTCGCGATTGCCGTGAATGTCGGAAAAAAAAGCGATACGCATATGCAGGTTTGCCCTCGACACCTTCTCTCCCGCCGGCGGCGGTCTTGATCAAGCGCCGACCTGTTTGATTAACGCCTAACTTGACCGCAGCCAATTGCAAAGAAAAAACCCCGGGACCGACCCGGGGTTTCATCAGAATTGCGTGCGGTCCTGAAGCGACCAGCCTCAGTGAACCAAACGGCTCTTCAGCTCGCCGATGCCCTTGGCGATGAGATCGGCAGCGGCCTGGCCCTTGGTTTCGGCCTTCAAAACCGTCTCGGCGGCCTTGGCTGCGACGTCGGCGACGATGGCGCGCACGTCGTTGGCAGCCTGAGCCTCGGCCATGGCGATCTTCGCTTCGGCCTGCTTGGTGCGGCGGGCGACGAAATCCTGCATCCGCTCGGCGGTTTCCTTGGCCATGGCCTCGGCCTCGGTCTTGGCCTGCGCCACGATCGCTTGCGCCTCAGCCTCGGCTTCGATCGCCTTCTTCTTGAAGGAGGCGAGCACGGCTTCCGCCTCCTCGCGCAGGCGGCGGGCCTGGTCGAGTTCGTCGGCGATCATTTTGCTGCGGCCGTCGAGCGCGCTCAGGATCGTGCGATGCACGCCGAGATAGCCGAGCAGCAGCACGAAGAGAACGAAACCAACGGCGACGAAAAATTCGGCATCGAAATGCATGGACGAACTCCTAGCCGATCTTCTCGGCGGCGACCGCGCGGGCAATAGCCGCCGCGTCGGCGCTCTTGCCGGTGATGTGCTTGATGATCTCGCCCGCCGTGTCGGTGGCGATGGTGGCGACCGAACCCATGGCCTTGGCCTTGGTGGACGCGATCTGCGCTTCGGCAGCGGCGAGCTTGTCGTTGAGGCCAGCCTCGAGCGTCTTGCGATCGCCTTCGATCTGGGCGTTCAGCTTCTCGCGCATCTGCTGCACGGTGGTCTGCGCATTGGCCTTGGCATCGGAGAGCGCCTTTTCATAGGCGACGGCGGCGTCATCTGCCTGCTTCTGCATGTCGGAAGCGGACTTGAGATCGCCAGCGATACGGTCTTCGCGGGTCTTGAGGATTTCCGCGACGCGCGGCAGCGCCACCCGCGACATCAGCCAATAGAGCAGACCGAAGGTGATCGCGAGCCAGATGAGCTGCGAGGCGAACCATGTCGGATCGAACGGCGGAAATACCGCTTCACCGCCACCGGCGGCCGGCGTTGCTGCATAGGCGCTGGAGATGAGCATGCTGCTATCCCGAAAACTTTGTGGACCAAAACGAGCGAGAAAGCCGCGCGCACTCGCGTACGCGCGGCTTCAATTCTTACTTCACGAACAGCAGGATGATCGCGACGAGGAACGCGAAAATGCCGAGACCTTCCGCGAGCGCGGCGCCGATGAAGGCGCGGCCGAACTGACCGTCGGCAGCCGACGGGTTGCGCAGAGCGCCGGAGAGGAAGTTACCAAAAATGGTGCCGACGCCGACGGCGGCGACGCCCATGCCAATCGCCGCGAGACCTGCGCCGATCCATTTTGCTGCTACGGGATCCATATCGAACTCCTGTTCGTGTGTAAGGGCGACTATCTGTTGTTCAAATATTTATCAGTGGCCCGGGTGAATTGCGTCGTTCAGATAGACGCAAGTGAGGATGGCGAAAACATACGCCTGAAGGACGGCGACCAAGAGCTCGAACGCCGTCAAGCCAACGATGGCGAGAAGCGGCAGCGGCGCCAGAATGGAAGCGGCACCTGCACCCAGCAGCATGGTCACGAAGCCGGCGAACACCTTCAAGGTGATGTGACCGGCGAGCATGTTGGCGAAAAGACGAACCGAGAGCGAGATCGGCCGCGAAACGAAGGAAATCACTTCGATCAGCATCAGGAACGGCAGCAGAAACGGCGAGACGCCCGACGGCACGAACAGCTTCAAGAAGTGCAGGCCGTGCTTGTAGAAGCCGTAAATGAGGACCGTGAGGATGACGAGCGCGGCGAGCGCGAAGGTCACGATGATCTGGCTGGTCACCGTATAGGTGTAGGGGATGAGGCCGAGCACGTTCGAGAAGACAACGAACATGAACAGCGAGAAGACCAGCGGAAAGAACTTCATGCCGTGATCGCCGGTGGTCGAGCGCACCGTCGAGGCGACGAATTCATAGGCCATTTCGGCGGCGGCTTGCAGGCGGCCCGGCACCAGGGCCTTGCCGCTCGTGCCCCAGATCATCAGGAGCGAGATGCAGGCCAGGATGATGACCATGAACAAAGAGGAATTGGTGAAGGAGGCATCGATATTGCCGAGGCCGATCTTCACGATCGGCTGAATCTCGAACTGATGGATCGGATCGATCGCGTTTGCTTCAGCCGCCACTTCGTCACCCTTCTCATCCGCGCAAGACGCGCATCAGGCCTTGTCTTTCGGTTTTGCCGGTCCCGTCGGACGCGCGGCAATGCGATAGACGTTATAGAAACCCGCCGCTGTCCCTAGCCCCAGAAAGAGGATGAGAAACAACGGCGTCGTAGAAAGCCACTCATCGAGCTGCCAGCCGATCAGAAAACCGACCACAACCCCCGCCACAAACTCAGACAGGACGCGAAAGCCTAAACTCAGCGCCCGCCCGGTTTCAGCCCCCGGGATATCCGTATTCGCCCCGGCCTTGCGCTCGCGCGCATCGAGATTCTGTTCCTTCAACGCGCCCGACAAACGGTCGAGACGCGCCCGAAGTTCAAGATCCTCGCGGCTCCGACGATCCTCGTCACTTTCGTGCCCGGACATCTGCGGTCTCATGCGGCGCGGCCTGCGCTCGCGCAAGTGCGACGCCAGAAAAAATGAAGGAATCCCTTGCGAGCCGGGCGCAACATATTGACGCGGGTATGGCCTGTCAATGCGTCAACGACTCTGCCGGAAAACAAAAAATCCAAATAATTTCATGCACTTGAAACATATAAAAAGAGCTTTTCCCCGCCCCTCGTTTCTGCTCGGATGAAAAGATGCGACTGATGGCTTAAGGCAGCCAAACGAACGCGCTGCCTGAGCCGGGCGCATGGGGGATGAAATAGCTTTGGATTCGAAGACGATGCGACCGCTTTACGACCTGCCCGGCCATCTCGTGCGACGCCTGGTGCAGCTCACCCAAGGGATTTACGAAAGCGAAGCCAAATCCTTCGGCGTCACCCATGCGCAATTCGCCATCTTGCAGACCGTGCATCTGGCACCTGGGCTCGAACAGCGCGAGATCGCTGAAGCCGCCGGCTACGATTCGGTGACCGCCAGCCACATGATCCGCAAGCTGGAAGCCATGAACCTGCTGCGCCGCGACAAGGGCAGCCGTTCGCGTCGTGGGAATTCGCTGCATCTCACGACCGCCGGCGCCGAAAAGCTCAAAGAGATGGAACCGGCCATCGCCCGCGTGCAAGAGCGATTGGTGGAACGTCTGCCGCCGGAGAAGCGCAAACTGTTTTTGCAGCTTCTGTCGGAAATAACCGGGATCGAAAACGTCCACCGCAATCCCGACGCACAAAAATAAGCATACTAATTATTGACAGCCCGGCGCGAAGCCGGCACAGT
Organism: Rhizobiales bacterium 62-17; assembly: GCA_001898965.1. Lineage (GTDB taxonomy): Bacteria > Pseudomonadota > Alphaproteobacteria > Rhizobiales > Beijerinckiaceae > Terripilifer. The sequence continues at coordinate 1,900,506 of MKVW01000009.1, read as the reverse complement.
CCGCCCATAACGACCAAGTCCGGGGAGGACAGGATGGACCTTGAAGCAGGGCGCATCACCGCACGCCCAACTGCGCCCGCTTCATCGTTTCGTCTGTGGTACATGGCGGCGATCCTCTGCCTGACCAATGCGGTCTCTTTCGTCGACCGCCAGTCGCTGCCGCTGCTGATCAACCAGATCAAAGGCGACTTCCAGATCAACGACACGCAGGTGAGCCTGCTCGTCGGCTTCGCCTTCATTCTCACCTATGCGGGCCTGTCGATTCCCGCCGGCATACTGGTCGACCGGTTCAGCCGCCGCGCCGTGCTTTCAGCCGGCATCGGTTTCTGGTCGGCCTCGACGATGTTTTGCGCCTTCGCCACGAACTACTGGATGATGTTCGTCGGCCGTCTCGGCATTGGCGCGGGCGAATCCGTGGTCGGGCCCGGGGCCGCCTCGATCATTCGCGATGCCTTCGCGCCCGATCAACGCGGCCGCGCCGTCGCCATTTGGGCGATGGGCGCCAACATCGGCGCCGCCGCCGCTCTCCTGCTCGGCGGCCTCATCCTGCGCGCCGTCGGTGACGCACCATCCGTAACCGTGCCGCTGTTCGGCACCGTGCGCTCCTGGCAGGTGGTGCTGTTTGGATGCGCATTGATCACTTTGCCGGTCGCGCTGCTGGTGCTGACGTTCCGTGAGCCCGCGCGCACCGGAACCATGACGCCTGAACGCAGCACCATGAAACAGGCCATCGCCTTCATGGCGCAGCATTGGAAAGTCTTCGCGCTGGTCTTCCTGGTCAACGGCCTGACCATCATCATGGTCGTACCGCATGGCATTTGGGCGCCTGCCATGTTCGAGCGCGTGTGGAAACTGTCGCGGCCCGAGATCGCTTTCACGCTTGGCATCATGACCTTGATCTTCGGTGCCTCAAGCCAGTTTATCGCCGGCACGGTGCTCGATCGGCTGGAGCGTGCCGGCATCGCCAATCCGGTGCCGTTGTTCGGCATCATCGTCTGCGTGCTCGGCTTTCTGCCCGGCATCTATATGCCGCTCGCGTCCACTGTGACGATGGCGTGGGTGTGCCAGGCGCTTTACATGCTGATCTGCACCTCGCTGTTCACGATCGGCACGGCCTTCATCACGCGGCTCGCGCCACCGGAAATGGCGGGCAAGATCACCTCGCTGCATTTCCTCTGGGTCGGCCTGATCGGCACGCTTGTCGGCACGACGCTTTATGCGGTGGTGGCGGACAACGTCTACGCCCATGCCGGTCCGCTCGCCATCGCCTATTCGCTCTCAAGCGTTGTTGCCATTCTCGCCGTGTTGTCGGTGATCGTCTACGCCCTCCTTCTGCTCATGACCCGCAAGGAAAGCCCGAAAAGCCCATGAAAGCTGCTCTCTTCTCCACCTGCAAATATAACGGGCCATCGCTCGACAAAGGCTGGCCGGTATCGGGCGCGGTCTATTCGCGCCAGGCCGCGCAAGATTCGATGCAGCAAAGCCTCGAACAGTTTCAGTTGGCCGATGAACTCGGCTTCGACTGGGTGACGGTGGCCGAACATCACTATGCGCCCTTCTCGCTCACCCCCAATCCGATGGTGATGGCCGGCGCGCTGACGCAAGTCATCAAGCGCGCCAAGATCGCTTTGCTCGGCGCCGACATTCCGATCCTCAATCCGGTGCGCGTGGCGGAAGAATTCGCCATGCTCGATACGATGACGGGCGGGCGCGTCGTCGCCGGCATGCTGCGCGGCACGCCGAACGAATATGTCACCTACAATATCAATCCGGCGGAATCGCGCGCGCGCTTCGAAGAAGCGCTGCATCTGATCAAGATGGCTTGGACGCAGACCGAACCGTTCGGCTGGCAAGGCCGCTATTACGAATACCGCACCGTTTCGATCTGGCCGCGTTGCGTGCAGGAGCCGCATCCGAAAATCTATATGTCCGGATCGAGCCCCGAAGCCGGCGAATTCGCCGCCAAGAATAAAGTCGGCCTCGGCTTCGCCGTCACCACCGTGCCGCTGGCTGCAAAGGCCGCCGCGCATTATCGCACGCAGGCTGACCGCTTCGGCTGGGAACCGGAACCGGAGGATGTGATCTATCGCGTCGCCGTGCATGTCGGCGAAAACGACGATCAGGCCCTGGAAGATTTCGTCGAAGCGACGAAGACCGGCGCACGCACCGGCCTCACCATGGCCAATCGGGGCCTCGAAAGCGCCATCGCCGAAACCGGCTACTATGGCCGCGACGCCGACATGCAGCGCCAACGCCTCATGCCACGCAGCCTGCAGGAGCGTATCGACCAGGGCCAGATCCTGCTCGGCGGGCCGGACACCGTGTTGAAGCAGATCGAGAACATCAAGCGCGAGCTGGGCGCCGGCGTCATCGACTTCACCGTCGCGCATCAGATGGGCGACAAGACCGTGCGCAGCATCGAACTGCTCGGCGAAAAAGTGCTGCCGCGCATCCGGCATTGGTAAGGGATTTGACGATGAACACCACCGTGAATGCGACTTCATCCGCCGCGCCGCTGCTCTGCTTCGGCTTTGCCGATGCCGCCGCTTCCCCCGCCTTGAAACAGATCGCTGCCGGACGCGCCGTCATTTCGGGGGCCGATCAGGCCGCGACCTCCGCGATCATCGCCAAGGGCGCGGCCTGCGGCGAAGCCCTGTCCTTCGCCGCACAATATGCCGGCATCGTCGAATCGATCATTTTGATCTCGCCCGATGAAGCGGCAGCGAAACGCGCGGGCGAAATCGGTGCCGAATGCCAGGCACAGGTTCTGGCGCTGGCGGGTACGCTCGACGCGGAGAGCGGCGCCGCCGCCACCGCGATCAAGCAGGCCCTACCCTCCTGCCATCTCGTCTACGTTTTCGATACGAGCAAAGACATGGACATCGAGCGGCCCGAAGCGCTGGCGAAAGTGGCGCGGGATTTTCTGGCCCGGCGCGACAAATTCCTGGTCAGCAATGCGGACGGACGGATCACGCCGTAGACGCCACAACGCGGACAACAAAAAAGCCGTCGCCCGAAAGCGACGGCTTTAATTTTATCCGTGTTGGACGGCGTTGATTATTCCGCCGCCACCATCACTTCGGCCTGCGCCAGGTCGACGCTGACGAGCTGCGACACGCCACGCTCGGCCATCGTTACACCGAACAGCCGATCCATGCGGGCCATGGTGATCGGGTTATGGGTGATGGTGATGAAGCGCGTATCGGTCTTGCCGCGCATTTCGGCGAGCAGGTTGCAGAAGCGTTCGACGTTGGAATCGTCGAGCGGCGCGTCCACTTCGTCGAGCACGCAGATCGGCGACGGATTGGTCAAGAACACCGCGAAGATCAGCGACATCGCCGTCAGCGCCTGCTCACCACCCGACAGCAGGGTCATGGTCGAAGGCTTCTTGCCCGGCGGACGGGCCATGATTTCAAGGCCGGCTTCCAGCGGGTCGTCGGATTCGATCAGTTGCAACTCGGCCGAACCGCCGCCGAACAGGCTGGTGAACAGTTCCTTGAAGTGGTTGTTGACCACATCGAAGGCGGCGACCAGACGCTCGCGGCCTTCCTTGTTCAAGCTCTGGATGGCGGTGCGCAGCTTGCGGATCGCTTCCGTCAGGTCGTCGCGTTCGGTGGTCAGCGCATCGCGGCGGCCTTCGATATCGCCCAGTTCGTCGTCGGCGCGCAGGTTGACGGCACCGAGACGTTCACGATCCTGCTTGAGCTCTTCGAGCCTGCGCTCGACATCGGCACCCTCGGGCAATTCGTCGTCGGGTTCGACGCCGGCCAGAGCCGCCACCGCATGGGGCTCGCATTCGAGATCGGTGGCGATGCTGTGGATGATGTCCTGGTTGCGCTGGCGCAGAGCTTCGACACGCGCTTCGGAGCGAGCACGCTCTTCGCGCACCGCCGACATGGCATCGAGCGTCATGCGTGCGACGCGATCGCTTTCGGCGAGGCGCGTCTCGGCTTCGACGCGCTTGTCGGAGGCGAGCTTGCGGGCCTCTTCCGCCTTGTCGACTTCGCCGATCAGGGCGCGCCGACGCTCAAGGAACAGTTCCGGCGCCTCCGCCAGCCGTTCCAGCTCCTCGCGCGCTTCGGCGATACGCTCTTCGTAATCGGCGATCTGGCCGGTGGCGCGACCGCGCCGCTCGTCCCAGGATTGGCGCTCATTGTTGATCGCCATCAGGCGCTGCTGCCGCACCTGCGCTTCGCGACCGAGCGACTGCACGGCGGCGCGGGCTTCCGATGTTTCGGCGCGCGCATGGGCGGCCGAAGCGCGGGCGCGATCGAGCTTGCCGGTGAGCTGCGCGGTCGGTGCCAGGGTTTCGAGCGCGTTCTGCGCTTCGCCATGTTTGGCGCGGGCTTCGTCACGGTTCTGGGTCAGCCGGTTGGAGGCTTCTTCCAGCGCCGACACGCGGGCGCCCGACTGGGCACGCTTGCGCTCGGCAGCGTTCAGCGCCTCGCGCGCTTCGCCGAGCAACCGCTGGGCGTTACGGGCGTCGTTGCGGGTCTGCGTTTCGGCCATGGCGGCGACACGCACGCGCTCGACCATCTGTTCGGCCTGCACCTTCAACGCGTCGGCGACGCGGCGGGCTTCTTCGGCCTCACGGGTGAGATCACCCAGACGATTGCGCTCGGCCAGACGGCGGGCGGCCGGCGTCGGCGCTTCGGCGGCGGCGACGAAACCGTCCCAACGCCACAGATCGCCTTCCTTCGAAACCAGGCGCTGGCCGGGCTTCAACAGCTTTTGCAGGTGCGCGCCTTCGGTGCGCACGACGACGCCGATCTGGTTGAGACGGCGCGCCAGCTGGTGCGGCGCGGTGACCAGCTTCGCCAGCGGTTCGACACCCGGCGGCAGCGGCGCGTCTTCGGCATGATCGCCGAGCAGTGACCAATGGGCAGGCGCCGAGGCATTGACCGAGGCATCGAGATCGTCGCCGAGCGCGGCGCCGAGCGCGGCCTCATAGCCCTTCTCGACATTGATTTCATCGACGACCGGCGGCCACAGATCGCTCTCGGCGGTGGCCAGCAGTTTCGACAGGGTGCGCACTTCGGTCTCAAGCCGGTGCGCCTTGCGATCGGCTTCGGCCAGCGGCGTGCGGGCTTCGCTTTCGGCGGCGCGCGCGTCGCCATGGGCGCCTTCGGCTTCAAGCGCGGCTTCCTCGGCCGCCGACAGAGCTTCCTGCGCGGCTTCGAGCGCTTCCGCCAGCGCGGCGAATTCATCCTCGGCGACGCCAGCGGCGCGCAGATTTTCGAGTTCGGCGGCGACCTGCGTCAGTTCGTTCTCGAAGCGCTGCAAGCGCTGCGTCTCGTCGTTCAAAGCCTGCTGCAAGGCATTGCGGCGGGCGTTGATGTCGGACAGCGCCGCCTGCGCTTCAGCCAGCGTCGCTTCCGTCTCGGCCAAGCGGCCTTCGGCGTCGGCGAGCTTTTCCTTCGCTTCGTATTCGAGATCGCCAGCGGCTTCAGTCGCCTGATCGAGATCGGCGACTTCCGCGTCGAGACGGTTCAGCACGCTGGCGGCATCGTCGATCAATGCCTTTTCGCGCGCCATATCCTTTTCGAGCTGGGCCTGACGGCGCTCGAGTTCGACGACGCGCTGCTTGGCGCGCTCTTCCTCGCCCTCGAGCTGTTCGCGCGCCAGGATGAGGCGCTGCAAAGCAGCGCCGGCCTTGGCTTCCTCATCACGCAGCGGCGGCAATTCGTAGGCGGCGATGGCTTGCAGACGCGCCGATTCGGCCTGCTGGCGGGTGCGCTCTTCGACTTCGCGGGTGTCGCCTTCGAGCTTGCTCTCCGCCTCGGCCATCTGCCGGGTGACATCGCGATAGGCGATGTGCAGGAGCAAGGCTTCGGCCTTACGGATTTCAGCGGCGAGGCCCTTGTAACGGGTCGCCTGGCGCGCCTGACGCTTGAGGCTGTCGACCTGCGAGTCGAGCTGCTTCATCACGTCTTCAAGGCGATTCAGATTGTCTTCGGCACCCTTGAGGCGCAGTTCCGCCTCGTGGCGGCGGGAATGCAGACCGGCGACACCGGCAGCATCTTCGAGAATGCGGCGGCGCTGCTGCGGCTTGGCGGAAATGATTTCGCCGATCATGCCCTGGCGCACCATGGCGGGCGAACGGGCACCGGTGGCAGCGTCGGCGAACAGCAATTGCACGTCGCGGGCGCGCACTTCCTTGCCGTTGAAGCGATAGGTCGAACCCGCTTCGCGCTCGATACGGCGCGAAATTTCAAGCAGATCGGCGTCGTTGAAGGCGGCCGGCGCCGAGCGGTCGGCGTTGTCGAGCACCAGCATGACTTCAGCCTGGTTGCGCGACGGCCGGTTGCCGGAGCCTGAGAAAATGACATCGTCCATGCCCGAGGCGCGCATGGATTTATAGGAGTTTTCACCCATCACCCAGCGCAAGGCTTCGACAAGGTTGGACTTGCCGCAGCCGTTCGGGCCGACCACGCCGGTCAGCCCTGGCTCGATGATGAAATCCGTCGGCTCACAAAAGCTCTTGAAGCCTGTGAGCCGCAGCCGATTGAACTTCATACGCCTCGTTCCTTACGCAAATCCGGGTCTTCCTTCCGGTTCGGCCGCCCTCTGAAGGGGCGGCGTCGCCGGGGTCGGATCACCCCCTGCCTGTCCGTCGAACGATTCGGCTGCAGGGCGCATCCCTGCCTCTAAGCCGTCATAAAGGCTCGTAACAGGCAAGACGCAGCCTCTGATTCTGGCCAATTTTCCTGTGAGAAAAGGCCGTTTGGAGGCTGCGGTGCAGGAACTTATGCGCTTCTTAGCTCTTCAGGGAGGGCAGAATGAGCTTTTCCATCTCCTCCAAGGAGACCGCGCCGACCAAGCGGGTGCCATTGATGAAGAAGGTCGGCGTCGAATTGACGGTGAATTTCTCCGCCCCCTGATCGCGCACCTTGCCGATATTGTCATAGAGCGCCTGGTCCTTCAGGCAGCTCTCGAATGTCTCCTGCGACATGCCGGTCTGACGCATCAGGGTCATCAGGCCTTGCAACGGCTTATCCGACATCGCCCAGTTTTTCTGCTGCGCCAGCAGCAGGCCGACAACCGCATCGCGCTTGTCGTCGCCCGAGCAGCGCGCCAGCATGAAACCCGCCTGGGCCAGCGGGTCGAACGGGAATTCGCGCATGGTGAAACGCACCTTGCCCGTGTCGATATATTTAGTTTTCAACTCTTTATAAGTGGTCTCGTGGAAATGCGCGCAATGCGAGCAGGTCGCCGACGCATATTCAATGATCGTGACCGGGGCTTTTTCGTCGCCCTGCCAGATGTCCGGCAGCGCACCGGGCTTCATCAGCTCAGCCGCGGGCACATTTTGCGCGAAGGCCGCCGAAGGAAGCAGGCTCGCGGCGAAAAGCGCGGCCGAACCAACAGCGGCGCCCTCAAGAACCTGACGGCGGGTTTTGCGAAGTGTGACAGACATGAACTGAACCATTCCTGTGAAAACGGCCAAGGCGATAGGCGTTAAGCGGCGAATGTGGCAAGCCCGCGACCCGCCAGCAAGGCAAACTTACAGTCTTTTTCTCACGTTTTCGCGCGTTGCGGTTGAAAAACCCGGGCGCCAAGCCGATTCAGCGCCCCACGCAAGTCGTCATCTTCGATGCCTTCGGTCATGGCGGCGGCCCGCTGCTCCTCCACCGGGCCTGGCGGGAGCACCTTGCGCCGTCCCGCCCCGTCACGCCGGACTGGCCCTTGTTTCAGCACCACCCGGCCGACGCAGCGCCAGCCGAGGCGGGCATTGACCCGCTCGACCAGCAGCGGGCCGACATGCTGGAATTCGAGCGCGAAAGCCCCCTCCACCCGCAGGATCAGGCTAGCCGGCTCAGGCGGGGCATCGGGCGAACGCCCGGGCGGGCGCACCGGCCATTGCAGCCGCAACGGCTCGCTCACCGCCGCCAGCCGCGCGCCAGCGATGTCAGGCCAATGCAACAGGATATCCGCCTCGCCAAACCCCTGTTTGGCAATGACCGGATTGATCGCCTGCGGCACGAACTCGCCGAGCGATCGGGGGACATTGCGTTTGCGAGGGGCGGAGACCATAGCCCGATCATAGCATGCTGGCACTGCAAAGTCGTGGGCCGAGCCCCCGCCTCGTCGCTATCATTCCCGCGGTCGCAAAAAATTCGCGACCGCGCGGGAATAAACCAGTTCTCCTCCGAGTCTCCTTCACGTCGCCCCTGATGTGAAGGAGATCACCATGGCGCAGGATAACAGTTCCATCGATCGGCGCCGCACGCTCGAGTGCATGGTGTGGGCGGGCAGCGGCGTATTGTGGACCTTGGTTGGCGGCGTGCCGCAGACCTCGGCCGTGCTGGGAATGGGAACCGCCCGGGCGCAGGCGGCGATGGGCTTCAGCTTCCTGCAAATCTCCGACAGCCATATCGGCTTCAAGCAGGCGGCCAACCCCAATCCGCTCGCGACCTTGCAGGACGCGATCAGCCAGGTCGGCGGCATGGCGACGAAACCCGCCTTCATGATCCATACCGGCGACATTTCGCATCTGTCGAAGCCCGAAGAATTCGACGACGCCGAAAAGGTCATCGCCGGCGCACGGCTCGACGTTCATTACGTGCCTGGCGAGCACGATATCGTCGATGAGGGGCGTGGCGCCGACTATCTGAACCGCTTCGGCCGAAAGCAGAAAGCGCAAGGCACCGGCTGGTATGCGTTCGATCACGAAGGCGTGCATTTCGTCGGCCTCGTCAATGTCGCCGATCTCAAAGCGGGCGGCATGGGTTCGCTCGGCGCGGCGCAGATCGCCTGGCTGACGGAGGATTTGAAGGGCAAGAGCGCGTCCACACCGCTGGTGATCTTCGCGCATATTCCGCTGTGGACCGTCTATGCGGATTGGGGCTGGGGCACCGATGACGCGGCGCAAGTTCTGGCGCTCGTCAAACGGTTTGGATCCGTGACCGTACTCAACGGACATATTCACCAGATCATGCAGAAGGTCGAAGGCGCGGTGACATTCCATACCGCCCGCTCGACCGCCTTTCCGCAGCCTGCACCTGGAACGGCACCCTCGCCCGGTCCCCTGAAAGTGGCGGATGAGCGACTGCGCGGCGTGCTCGGCACCACATCCATCACCGTCAGACGCGGCAATGAACCGCTCGCCATCATCGACAGCGCGTTGATGAAGGCCTGACCGATCCGAACATTGGAGACACGACATGACGACCGCCCTGGATCGCCGCCGCTTGTGCGCGGCCGCTCTTCTTTTGCCCTTGCTGACGCAACGCGTTCGGGCCGATGAGGCCACCGTGAAGATCGAAAACTTTTCCTTCACGCCGGACACGCTCAACGTCAAAGCTGGCACCGTCGTGATCTGGAGCAACGATGACGACATTCCCCATTCGGTGGTGACCACCGATGGCAAGGTGCATTCCCGCGCTCTCGACACCACGGACACGTTTCGTTTCACCTTCGCGACGCCTGGCACCTACGATTACTTTTGCGGGTTGCATCCGCATATGAAGGGGAGGATCATCGTAGCCCCGTGAGAGGTTCGCATGCCTCCTGTGCGCGCTTGACCGACGAGACCCGCAGCCGCTTGTTCCGCGAGGTGGTGATGCCCCATCTCGACGACGCCTTCGTGTTCGCACGTTGGCTGACCGGCAATCCGACGGATGCCGAGGATGTGGTGCAGGACGCTTGTCTGCGTGCGTTGAACGGCATCGAGCGTTATAGCGGCGGCAATGCGCGCGCCTGGTTGTTCTCGATCGTGCGCAACACGACATTCACCTGGCTGGCGCACAATCGCCCCAAGACGCTGGTCCTCACCGATGATCTGGAAGGCGCCGCGCGTGACGCACCGACAGTGAGCGAAAGCCCGACGCCGGAGGCCGAAATGATCGCACAAGCGGATGAAGCGCTCCTGCATACGGCCATCGCCGCCCTGCCCGCTCCCTTTCGTGAGGCGCTTGTGATGCGCGAGTTCAACGGTCTCAGCTACCGCGAGATCGCCAGCATTGTGGATATTCCTGTCGGCACGGTGATGTCGCGCCTGGCGCGCGCCCGCGCACTGCTGATCGAGCGGATCGGAAAGGAGATGTCATGAGCGACGCCCCTCTTGATCCGCACCTGACTTTACAGGCCGCTCTCGACGGCGAACTCGACGCGGCCGGCCAAGCCGCCTTCGAACGCCAGCTTGCCGCCGATCCCGCCCTCGCCGCCACCTACGCGCGTCACCTTGCTTTACGGCGCGCACTGCAGGCGCAGTTTCCACGCACGTCCGCGCCGGCTGCTCTACATGCCCGATTGCAAGCCGCCGTCAGCCCCACGATCGCCGAGCCCGCGCATGCCCCACGGCGCGATTTCATGAAAATGGCCGCCGCCTTGGCCCTCGGTATCGGCCTCGGTGGCAGCGCCACCTATCTGGCCCTGCAACGCGGCACGCCCGGCCTCGACGATGCTCTTATCGCCAATCACCGGCGCGCCCTTCTCGCCGGCAGCCCCGTCGATATCGCCTCGAACGACCGGCACAATGTCCGGCCTTGGTTCGACGCACGGATCGCCATTTCTCCACCGACGCCAGACCTTGCCGCCCAGGGCTTTCCGCTCCTCGGCGGGCGGGTCGATGTGGTCAACGGCGCGCCAGCGCCCGTGCTGGTCTATCGCATAGGTGCCCATGTGGTCAGCGTGACTGCCTTACCCGGCACCGTCGCTTCGCGCCCAACGGTGGCCGATGCCGGCTTCCACATTCTGTCCTGGCGCCATGCGGGCTTCACGTTCTTGATGACGACCGATGCAGAAGAGCAGGAACTTGTTCGCTTCGCGGAGACATTCAAAGCCGCTGTCACTGGCGCGCCAGCGCCTTAATCCGATCTGCCGGCGCGGCGATACATGTCGTCGACGGTGAGGTTTTCGATGCGGCTGGCGATGATCCAGCGATGACCGAAAGGATCCTGTAATCGGGCGACCCGATCGCCGTAAAACTCGTTGGCGACCGGCCGCAACAAGGTCATACCAGCGGCCACCGCGCGCTCGGCCACCTGATCGACGTCGGGCACGTAGATGTGCAGCGACACCGGCGAGCCGCCGAGCGTTTTCGGGCTGATCACGCCATATTCGGGAAATTCGTCGGAGACCGAAAAGCGAGCTTTGCCGATCAACAGTTCGGCATGGCCGAGACGGCCATCCGGCTCGTCGAAGCGCATGGTCACATCAGCGCCAAATGCCTGCTTGTAAACTTCGACGGCCTGCGCGCCTCTATCGACGCACAGGCCGGGGACTCCACCCGCATAGTCCTCGGGCACCGGATTGACCGCCATCGCCGCCTCCCATGCGTTGTCGCACCGCCTCTTATTCGGCGGCGGTGCGGATGTTGCTGCGTTGTTTCAACAGATCGACCAACATGGCCGTATCCATCACGTCGCCAAAGGTCAGATAGATCGACCGCAAGGTGGCGTTGTGCTCATCGTCATTATCGGCGGCATTGCCGTCGGACACCATGACGACCTTGTAGTTCAGCATCATCGCGTCGCGCGCGCTCGACTCGCAGCAGACATTCGTCACCGTGCCGGTGATCAACACCGTATCGACGCCCTGTTCGCGCAGGATCGCATCGAGGTCGGACGAGTTTTGGATGAAAGCGCTGAAACGGTGCTTCTCGACATAGAGATCTTCCGGCTTGGCATCCATTTCCGGCCAGAGCGCATAGCCTTCGGACCCACGCTCCAGCGCCGAAAAGCGCATCAGCGCGCGCTCGTGCGTCACCATCTTATGCGCATTGGACCAGGTGATCTTGTCGCCTGCGGTGCAGGCCGTCTGGATCCACACGACGATGCCGCCGGTTTCACGCACCGCCTGCGCCAATTTGTTGATTGCCGGAACGATCTTCGGCGCCATCTGGCACGGCGCATGGGCCACGGGCAGCGGCATGAACGCGTTCTGCATGTCGATGACGATCAGCGCCGTCTTCGACGGGATCAGATCGTCGTGAATATGTTCCTTCCCCCGCCGCTTGACCACACGGTCGATCACGGATTGTGGGATGTCGATCTTGTGCATGATTTTTCTTTCTCCGCTGGATTGCGCGTAGGGTCGACTAGCCACTGTGCCTGGAAATGCTCTAAACAATGGCATGGTTCCCTCGGTAAGCCCATCGAAAAAAGGCAGCGTCAGCATCGCGGCTGATCTGCTCGCCTGGTATGACGCGCATCGTCGGCGCTTGCCGTGGCGCGCGCTGCCCGGCCAAAAGCCTGATCCTTATGCGGTCTGGCTGTCGGAAATCATGCTGCAGCAGACCACGGTGACGGCGGTAAAGCCCTATTACGAGCGCTTTTTGAGCCTTTGGCCCAATGTGAAGGCACTCGCCGCCGCGCCGGTCGAAGAGGTGATGAAAGCCTGGGCAGGCTTGGGCTATTACAGCCGCGCACGCAATCTGCACGCCTGCGCGATCGCCGTGGCCGAACGGCATGCAGGCATTTTCCCCGACAGTGAAGAGGCGCTACGCGCGCTGCCCGGCATCGGCCCCTATACGGCCGCGGCAATCGCCGCGATCGCCTTCGGCCATCGCGCTGTTGTCGTCGACGGCAATGTTGAGCGCGTGGTGACGCGGCTCTTCACCATCGACACACCGATGCCCTCAGCCAAACCGCTCATTCGCGCCAAGGCCGACACGATTACGCCCGATGCGCGCGCCGGCGATTTCGCGCAAGCGATGATGGATCTCGGCGCGACGATCTGCACACCGAAGACACCCGCCTGCGTGCTCTGCCCATTGGCGGGTCACTGCATCGCGCGGGCCGAGGGCACGCAGCCGCGCTTTCCCGTGAAAGCACCGAAGGCGGAGCGGCCGCATCGCACCGGGGCGATTTTTTATGTGCGGCGCGCCGACGGCAAAGTGCTGGTGCGCCGCCGCCCGCCGAAAGGCCTGCTCGGCGGCATGCTGGAATTTCCCGGCAGCGAATGGCGCGTCGGCTTCACACAGGACGAGGCGTTGACGCATGCGCCGATCGAGACGACATGGCGGCGCAAGATCGGCAGCGCCGACCATGTGTTCACCCATTTCTCCCTGGCCCTGACCGTCTATACCGGCGAGGTGCCACGCCAAACGGCGGCACCGGAAGGCGCGCAATGGATGGATGAAGGCGAACTCGCCAGCGAGGCGCTCCCGAGCGTCATGCACAAGGTGATGCAGCACGCGCTCGGTGTATGAGCTAATAGTATTTGTCAGCGATGACGTGCTTCACCTCTTTCTGACGTTCGGGCGTCAGGCCAACAAGACTGCGGCGCATCAATTCGGAAATTTCCTCGGGCTCGCCGAAGAACGCGGGCTGCTGCTGTTTCTCGAACTCTTTCAGCGCTTCCGGATCGGTCAGAATGTCCTTGGTGATCTTGCGCAAGAAAGTGAGCTTCTCCTGATCCATGCCCGGCGGCACGATCAGGATGCGGCCAATCTTGCGAATGTCCTCGCGGAAATCGAGCCACCATTGCGCTTCCTGATCGAGCTTCGCGGCTTCGTAGATCGTCGGCACATCGGGCATCAACCGCGAGCGCTCACGCGCCGTCACCAACACGCCGCGCAATTGCCCGCCTTGGGCGTAGCGGGCAGCGGAATCCTCCACCAGCACTGTGCCATCGACTTCGCCCCGCACGGCGGCAAGCGCAAAGTCCGCCGATGACTTGTAGCCGATCGTGATCTTGCATTGCAGCTTGAGCGCATGGCACATCACCGCCGACGTGTCGGAGGCCGCATCCGTTTTGCCATTGGCGCCGATCTCCAGAGGCTTCGACTGCTTCAAGAGATCGTCGACGGTGTAATAGCTGGACTTGGGATAGACGATCAGCACACGCGGTGCCGTGTTCACGCGCGCCAGCAAACCGTATTTCATCAGATCGAAGCGCAAGGCGACGTCATCGATCAGCTTGCCGAGAACGGCGCCTTCGCCAGGTGCCAGCATGATCGTCAGCCCATCGGGCGGCTGGATCCACACATGATTCATCGCGATCATCATGCCCGCGCCCGGTCTGGAATCGACGAGGACTTTTGCCCCGAGCTTCTGCTCGAGATAGGGCGCCAGCATGCGCGAATAGAGATCGTAGCCGGATCCGGCCGCACCGCCGTTGACCAGGCGAACGGTCTTTCCCTTGTAGAATTCCAGCATGGCGTCGGCCTTGGCTGGGATCCACGCCCAGACACACAGCGCGCACGCCATCGCGATCCCGCGCGACATCCTGCGAACGATTTTCATCTCCCCTCCCACTGTTTGATGACTTCGCTTGGTCTCTATTCGCCGCCGACCTCCCAGCTCACCTGTTCGTCTTCTGATCAATCCTTGCGTCCGCTCGTGTGGCCGCGATTGCCCTCGCCCGGCGCGCCGACGTCGACGCGCGCATCGATGACGTAGAGTCCGCCCGCATTCACGATGGCCTCGCCCCGCTTAAGCGCTTCGCGGAAGGCGGTGGCCGATTCCACCGGTCCTTCGCCCTGAAGCCCCTGCGCTTTGGCGAGACCGACGAGATCGATAGCTGGATGCACCATCTCCTGGCCGACGAATTTGTTTTCGACCGGACGGTCGCGCACCACCGCCATCCGTTCCTGATGCGCCACATCGTTGTAGTAGACACGGTTGTTGGCGATCACCACGAGCAATGGAATGCCCATGTGCGCGGCGGTCCAGAACGCGTTGCAGCCCATGGCGAAATCGCCATCGCCCATGACGGCCATGGGAAAGCGCCCAGAATTCTGGATCGCCAATGCCGTGCCGATCGCATTGGAGGGACCAGCGCCGACACCGCCGCCGCCGTCGATGCCCATGTAATCGAGCGGATGACGGAAATTGACCGTGTCCGCCGGCCATCCCAGCGAATAGCCGGCCATCGTCACCTCGCGGGTCTCGCAGAACTCGCGCACCACCAACGCCAGATCGCGCAGGCTCATCATGCCCTCAGCGCGCGGTGCCGGCAGTGGCTTGGCCTGCCGTACCGGCCATTTCGGTTCGGTCTTGGCGTTGCCGCGCAGTCGGCGCACCGCCTCGGTGAGCGGCCGGATCATCTGGTCAGGCGTTGAAAGAATCTTCAGATCCACCGGCGGCAAGCCGAAATGATCCATGCTCCAGCCGTTGTGCAGATAGTCGTCGACGCTGCAGTGAATGACCTTCGCCTCCACCGGGGCGTCCTTGCCGAGCGTGAGAACGAAATAACCGCGCAGATCGATCCAATCGAGCGACAGGATGACATCGGCCTCTTTGACGTAACGCGCGCTCTCGGGCGAAGGACGGTGGCGCGGCTCCATGACGTGCAGCGGGTGTTCGGTCGGAAAGGCCGCCGACGTCTTCATATCGGTCAGCACGGCGCCGCCGATGGCCTCGGCGAGATCGATGCGGGCCTGCCAATCGTCGAGGTTGCGCGACACACGTCCCATCAAGATAAGGGGACGCTTGGCCTCCGCCAGCAGTTTGGCGGCGCGCTCGATCGCCTCGCTCGAAGGGGCCGGCGGCTCGCCGGGCGCGAAACGTTCGAGATCGGGAAATTGCATCTCCTTCTCGAGCTTCGATTCCTGCAGGCCGACGTCGAGGCAGACATAGGTCGGGCCATAGGGCGGCGTCGCGGCGATCTGCCAGGCGCGGGTCAGCGATTCCACGCTGGCGACGGCCGAGCGCGGCTCGTCGTCCCATTTCGTATAGTGCCGGATCAATGCCCCTTGATCCTTCGCCGTATGAATCCAATCGATCCACGGCCGACGTTCATCGGCATCGCCCGGTCCCGTCGCGCCCAGAATGACGATCGGATTGCGCGCGCACCAGGCGTTGAAGATCGCCATGGTCGCGTGCATCAAGCCGACATTGGAGTGGACCGCGACCGCCATCGGCTTCTCGGTGACCTTGGCATAGCCCTGAGCGATGCCGACCGCATGTTCCTCATGCAGGCACACGAGCATTTGCGGATCGCGGTTGCCGAGATAGTTGACGAGACTGTCGTGCAAACCACGATAGGAGGCGCCCGGCGTCAATGCAATATAACGCAGATCGAGGCGCCGCAGCATCTCGGCCATGGCATCGGATGCCCAGCCCATCTGCGCATTGGAAGGACGCACCAATGTATCTTTGTCGTCGAAACGCGCCGTCGCGAGGGCAATGCCGCTCTTTTGCGATCCCGCTTTGGCGACATCCTTCAGTGCCGGTCCCTTCTGGGCCATGCGTTCTCCTCCCGTCGTTTTTGCTTTGCAGTTATCTGCTGCGGAATTAGCTACATCAGCCTCTCCCAGCGGCGCAAGCGTTGCGCGCATGCGTTATTGTTCAGGCCACACGCCATCGCGCGCCTGAGTTTGATCTCGTGCTCCGTCAGAACGTCACGCGGAGTGAGGCTTAATTCGATGCCGGCTCGGCCAGCTCGCGTTCGATCGCGGCAATGATCTGTGGATCATCGGGCGCGACATTGCTGGCAAACGCCGCCACGATATGTCCGTCGCGGCCGATGAGAAATTTGTGGAAATTCCAGGCTGGCGTTTCCTTCGGCCGCTCGCTCGCCGCCCATTTGTAGAAGCGATGGGCCGTGGCGCCTTTGACGACAGATTTTTCCGTCATCGGGAATTGCACCTTGAAGCTTTCCACCGTGGCGGTGATCTCCGGCGCGCGACCTGGTTCCTGACCACCGAAGTCATTGGACGGCACCCCGATCACCGTGAGGCCGCGATCGCGATAGCGTTCGTAGAGCGCCTCCAGCGCCGTGTATTGGTTGGTGTAGCCACAGAAGCTCGCCGTGTTCACCACCAGCACTGGTTTGCCCGCATAGTCTACGAGCCGCACTTCGCCGCCGTTGAGGCCGGCGAAGGAAAAGGCATAGGCGGTCATGCGGCTGAACTCCTGCGCCAGCGCCTGTGGCGGCAGTAGGCCGAGAGCGAGCAGACCGAGTAGTCCTCTGCGATCGACGGTCATGGCGAACCTCCTATGCAGCAAGCTTAGCCGATTTGGCAGCGTCTGTGCAGAGCTGGGGTTATGGGCTTGGCGCGCGCCGCCCGGCGTGCACAATCGCGGCACTATAACAAAACAGGAGGAAACCATGGGCTCGAGGGGGCGCACGTGTGCCATTGCGGCTGTTACGATCGGTTGGGGCCTCGCCGCCCTGCCCGCCGCGGCACAAAGCGACGGCTATTTCAAAGGCAAGACCTTCACCATCAATGTCGGTGGCACGGCCGGTGGCGGCATCGATCTGGGCGCGCGGATGGTCTCGCGTTACATCGCACAATATCTGCCGGGGCATCCGAACGTGCTGGTTCAGCTTGTGCCGGGCGCCGGCGGCGTGCGGCTTGTCGAGCAATTGTTCTCCGTCGCGCCCCGGGACGGCACGGTGATCGGCGCTTTCGCCACCGGCCCCCTGATCGAGCCGCTGATCTCTACCCGCAAGGTCGCCTATAAAATGAGCGACTTCACCGCTATCGGCGCGCTGGAACACGACGTCAATTTCTGCGCCACCTTCCACACGTCGCAAACGAAAACGCTAGAGGACGCCAAGAAGCGCGAGACGACCATGGCCGGCACGGGCGCGGCCTCGTCGACCGACATCTATCCGCTGGCGCTGAATGCGACGCTCGGCACGAAATTCCGCGTCATCACCGGCTATGTCGGCACCCAGGAAACCATCATGGCGATCGAACGCGGCGAGACGGACGGGCGCTGCGGCTGGGGCTATTCGAGCCTGAAATCCTCCAAACCGGACTGGTTGCGCGAGAAAAAGATCAATTTCCTGGTGCAGTTGTCCCTGCAGAAGCATCCCGACGCCCAAGATGTGCCGCTGGCGCTCGATCTGATGCGTACCGACGAGGATCGCCAGATGATGCGTATCCTGGTGACGCCGCAGGAGGTCACCCGCCCCTATCTCGCCCCGCCAGGCCTGCCGCCAGAGCGGGCGCGGGAGGTGCGGGCCGCCTTCTGGTCGGTCATGCAGGACAAGGATTACCAGGCCGAATATACCAAGATCATGGGCGAGGCGCCGACCCCGACCAAGGGCGAGGACATGCAGAAGCTGCTGGAGAGCATCTATGCCACCCCGGAACCGGTGGTCGAAAGGCTGCGCACGATTTTGAAGCCTTGAGGGTCAATTTGGCCCGAAATCAGGTCTTTTTTGCCTCAGGCTTCCTTGCGAAAGCCCCGGCGAACTGTTAGATAAGCCACGTTTTCGGGGTCCGTACCCCGGAAACGGAACCGCTTTTTTGCGCCGGCACCTCGCCGGCCCGCCTTCAGGCGGAGGTTCGCTCCGAAACGGGCGATCTCTGGCGCAAGACAGCAAACCGCAACTCAAACCCAAGCCGGCGAATTCGGTCCGCTCATCCGCCAAAATCAAGACGCGATCCGGACCTCCCAGGAGAAACAATGGCAAATACGTCGTCTAGCTTTGCGCCGTCGCGCGAAGATTTCGCCGCCATGCTCGACTCGAGCTTTGGCGAGAGCGATGCGCTCGAAGGTTCGGTCATCAAGGGCATCGTCGTCGCTCTCGAAAAGGATGTGGCGGTCATCGATATCGGCCTCAAGACCGAAGGCCGTGTGGCTATCAAGGAATTCACCGGCCCCGGCCGCGACCAGGAACTGAAGGTCGGCGACGAGGTCGAAGTCTATCTCGAGCGTATCGAAAACGCGCTCGGCGAAGCGGTCATCTCGCGCGACAAGGCGCGCCGCGAAGAGAGCTGGGTCAAGCTCGAAAAGGCTTTCGAAGCCAAGGAAAAGGTCGAAGGCATCATCTTCAACCAGGTCAAGGGCGGCTTCACCGTCGACCTCGACGGCGCCGTGGCCTTCCTGCCGCGTTCGCAGGTGGACATCCGTCCGATCCGCGACGTCTCGCCCCTGATGGGCCAGCCGCAGCCGTTCGAAATCCTCAAGATGGATCGCCGCCGCGGCAACATCGTCGTGTCGCGCCGCACGGTTCTCGAAGAGAGCCGCGCCGAACAGCGCCACGAAATCGTCGGCAAGCTCGAGGAAGGCCAGATCATCGAAGGCACCGTCAAGAACATCACCGACTACGGTGCGTTCGTTGACCTCGGTGGCATCGACGGCCTGCTGCACGTCACCGACATTGCCTGGCGCCGTGTCAACCATCCGAGCGAAGTGCTCAACATCGGCCAGACGGTTCGCGTGCGCATCGTGAAGATCAATCACGAAACGCACCGCATCTCGCTGGGCATGAAGCAGCTCCTCGACGATCCGTGGCAGGGCATCGAAGCCAAATATCCGCTGAACGCCCGCTTCCACGGCCGCGTCACCAACATCACCGACTACGGTGCGTTCGTCGAACTGGAGCCGGGCATCGAAGGCCTCATCCACGTCTCCGAAATGTCGTGGACGAAGAAGAACGTGCATCCGGGCAAGATCGTCGCGTCGAGCCAGGAAGTCGATGTGCAGGTGCTCGAAGTCGATCCGGTCAAGCGCCGCATCTCGCTCGGTCTCAAGCAGACCCTGCAGAACCCGTGGGAAGCCTTCGCTGAGAAGTTCCCGAAGGGCTCGATCGTCGAAGGCGAAGTCAAGAACAAGACCGAGTTCGGTCTGTTCGTCGGCCTCGAAGGCGATGTGGACGGCATGGTCCACCTCTCCGACCTCGACTGGAAGCGCCCGGGCGAGCAGGTCATCGAAGAGTACAAGAAGGGCGACATGGTCAAAGCCCAGGTGCTCGACGTCGACATCGAGAAGGAACGCATCTCGCTCGGCATCAAGCAGCTCGGCACCGATCCGTTCGTCGCGGCCACCAGCGCCTCGGAAGAGGGTGGTGAACTGCGCAAGAACGCCGTCGTCACCTGTGAAGTGCTGGAAGTGAAGGAAGGCGGTCTGGAAGTGCAGATCGTCGGTACTGACCTGCAGACCTTCATCAAGCGCAACGAACTCGCCCGCGATCGCGGCGATCAGCGTCCGGACCGGTTCACGGTCGGCCAGAAGTTCGATGCGCGCGTGACCGTGTTCGACCGCAAGGCGCGCAAGGTGACCGTCTCGATCAAGGCCCTCGAAATGGCCGAAGAGAAGGAAGCCATCGCCCAGTTCGGTTCGGCCGACTCGGGTGCGACGCTTGGCGACATCTTGGGCACCGCGCTCAAGGCTCGCGAGAACGCGCAGAAGAAATAATCGGGTTAACCCGGTGATCGAAGCCCGCGCGGAGACATCCGCGCGGGCTTTTTATTTGGTCTGAACCCGCCCGGATCTCCTGTGCGGGCTTTTTGTTTGTCCGGCTTCGTCCTACGATTTGCCGTATTTTACCGCCAGTCGAGGAGCGTCTTGGGTGCTCCATTGGGACGCCTCAACTGGCGCGCGCCGCACGGAGAGTTGCATGGCTACCGAATATCCCGCCGATTATCTGATCGACCGCAGCCGGCTGCGCCGCAAGCTGTCGTTCTGGCGCATCGCCACCGTCGCCCTGTTCCTGGTCGCCGCCGGTGTCGGCGCCTACCGCTGGAGCAACGGCCTGCCGACCACCAGCAGCAGCCATATCGCGCGGCTGACCCTGGGTGGCGTGCTGACCGGCAATCAGGACACCCTGAAACTCATCGACGACATCGGCAAATCCAACGCCGCCGGCGTCATCGTCTCAATCGAAAGCCCCGGCGGCACGACGACCGGCGCCGAACGCATCTATGACGAACTGCGCCGCCTGTCGCAGAAGAAACCGACGGTTGCCGTCGTCGGCACGATGGCGGCCTCGGGCGGCTATATCGCCGCGCTGGGGACCGACCGTATTTTCGCGCGGGGAACTTCCCTAGTGGGTTCGATCGGCGTGCTGTTCCAGTTCCCGAACGTCGCCAAGGTGCTCGACACGGTCGGCGTCAAAATGGAGACGATAAAATCCTCGCCGCTCAAGGCCTCGCCCGACGGGTTTGAACCGACGAGCCCGGAGGCGCGCGCCGCCATCGCCTCCATCGTCAGTGATTCGTACGATTGGTTCAAAGGACTGGTGAAGGATCGCCGCAAACTGGACGACAAGGAACTCGCGACCGTAGCCGACGGGCGCGTGTTCACCGCACGCCAGGGTCTGCCGCTGAAACTGGTCGATGAGATCGGCGGCGAGCGTGAGGCGATCGCCTGGATGGAGCGTGAACGCCATGTCGCCAAGGACTTGCCAGTGCGTGACTGGCGCCGCTCCTCGGCCACGAACTATCTCGGCCTGTTCGGTTCGGCAGCCGATATGGCCGAAGCGCTCGGCTTTGGCGGCATCGCTCAGGCCATGCGTTCGGTCGGCAATACGGCCGAAGTGCGTATGCTTGACGGTCTGGTGGCCGTCTGGCATTCTTCGGACCTGTATTGACGATTGAAATGATTGCAATTATTGCCAATTTGCAAGCTCTAGCTAGACCGAGGGAAAGGCGTCCATGATCAAGTCCGAACTGGTCCAACGAATTGCCGATAAGAATCCGCATCTCTATCACCGGGACGTGGAGAATATCGTCAATGCGATCCTCGGCGAGATCACCAATGCGCTGTCGCGCGGTGATCGTGTCGAGCTGCGTGGCTTCGGAGCCTTCTCGGTGAAGCGTCGCGACGCCCGCGTCGGCCGCAATCCGCGCACCGGCGAACACGTGTCCGTCGAACAGAAGTCGGTGCCCTTCTTCAAGACGGGCAAGGAAATGCGCGAGCGTCTCAACACCGACGGACACTAGCGTGTCGCGTACGGAGCACGGAGCATGAAGCGCGCGCTGAGATGGCTCGTTTTCCTTCCGGTCGCCGCGATCGCTGTCGTCTTTGCGGTGGCCAATCGGCACAGCGTTCCCTTCGTCCTTGATCCGACGGGCCTGCTCGGCGACTGGGCGATGCAGATCCAAGCGCCGTTATTTTTGATCGTCTTCGTTTCGGTCATGATCGGCGTCGTGCTGGGCGGCTGCGCTACCTGGTTTGGCCAAGGCAAGCATCGGCGCGCGGCCAAGGAAGCGCGCAGCGACGCGCGCCATGCGCGGGACGAAGCGGCACAGGCGCGGGCACAGTTCGCCGCTCTGCCGCTAATGTCGCCGCCGTCGAAACACTAACGACGTCCTGCCTCCAGCTTTGCAATTTTTCCGCGCGCGCGCTTCACTGAGCACGACGCGCTGCAATCAAGCTAGAGGACGCCATGCAAGCCAAGACATTCTGCAAGAAGCCGAACGGCTGGCGGGCCGGCCTCCTCGTTGCCTTGCTGGCCCTGCTCGCCACGCCCGCGGCCCTGGCGCAATCCAGCGACCGTCTGGCCGAACTCATCGCCGGGCCGCAGCGCAGCCCCGCCAACACGGCGCGCGACCAATATCGCAAGCCCTATGAAGTGCTGAAGTTCTTTGGCCTGCGGCCAGACAGCATGGTGGTGGAAGTCTTGCCCGGCAGCGCCGGCTATTGGACCGAGATCATCGCGCCTTACGTGCGCGACAAGGGCCTCTACATCACCGCTGGCCGCGACGAGAACGCCTCGCCCGGCTATCTGCAAGACCACGCCCGCATGCTGAAGAAATATGCCGACGATCCCGCGACCTTCGGCAAGGTGCAGGTGACGAAGTTCTTCGCCGATCGCTACGATATCGCGCCGCCTGAGAGCGCCGACCTCGTCCTCACCTTCCGCAATCTGCACAATTGGCTCGACCGCAACGAGATCGATGGCGCGTTGAAGGCTTTCCGCAAAGCATTGAAGCCCGGCGGCATCCTGGGTGTCGCCGACCATCGCGGCCGCACCGACCAGTCGCAAGAGGCGCAGATGCGCACCGGCTATGTGCGCCAGGATTTTGCCATCGCCCTGATCGAGAAGGCGGGCTTCAAACTGATCGGCACGTCCGAAGTAAAGGCCAATCCGAAAGACACCAAGGACTATCCAGAAGGTGTCTGGTCGCTCCCACCGACCTATCGCGAAGGCGACAAGAATCGCACCAAATATGCCGCCATCGGCGAGAGCGACCGCTTCGTATTGATGTTCGTCAAAGAGTAGCGCCTGTCACAGGCCCGCTTCTTTCGGCTCGCGCACATCGATGACCGTCAAACGTTTGAGATCGCCGGCGCGCGTTTCCCAAGTGATCGAATGTCCCGCGCGCATGCCGATCAGGGCTGCGCCGATCGGCGTGAGCACCGAGATCTTGCCCTGTGAAATATCGGCTTCGCCGGGATAGACCAATGTCACCGTCTGCACCTTGCCGGTCGTGTCGTCACGAAACTCGACTTCGCAGCCCATGAAAACCGTGTGCTCGGGATAGCGTCCCTTGGCGAGCACATGGGCACGATCGAGTTCGCCGGTGAGCGCAATGGTGGCATCTTGCATGGCGCTGCTGGCTGTGCGGGCTAAAATCGATAGGCGTTCATGATCTTGGGCCGTTAGAACAATCCGGGGTTTGCGTTCAATAGCCATATGCATTTCCTTTCTGAAAACACGACAAGCAAGCGCCCTGCGGGACAGCAGCGGACGAGCGATGAATTTTTGGAAAACGCGTCGTGTCAGAGGCCCAGAAGGCCGAAATTCATGAAGTCGATTTCAGCAGCTTGGCACGTGTCGATCCCCGAGCTCGGAGCGACGACGCACACCCGAACCCGAGGCTAGAAACCTGCGATGAGATTACCGGAGCGCAGAAGACCTGCGCGAAGAGCTGTGAACTTCAACATGATGCCCGAAGACTTGGATATTCACGGCGGAAAGTCAAATGCGACATTTCGCCGATCCAGCCTATTCAGCCGCCTGCTGCAGAACGCGCCATTGGCTGAGCAAAGCGCGCAGCGCTGCCGGGCGCACGGGCTTATTGAGCAGACGTACATTCTGCTCGGTGCAAAGATCGCGCACCTCCGGCGAACGGTCGGCGGTGATCAAGACGGCGGGCACATATTTGCCGAGACGTACGCGCACCGCCGCGACGCAGGCCAGGCCATCGCCTTCATCGAGATGATAGTCGGCCAGCAGCACATCCGGCGCCTCGCCATGCGCCAGGGCCTGCATGGCTTCCTTGGCATCGGCGGCCGTCATCACCGTGCAGCCCCAACCCGACAACAGGATTTGCAGACCGTCGAGAATGCGCGGTTCGTTGTCGATCGCCAGTACCTTCATGCCATGCAGGGGCAGATGCGGGCTTGGCGCCTGCGATGATGGCTCGGCCCGGTGCAACACCGGCGCACCCACCGCGACAGGCACCGGCACGCGGAACACCGAACCGATGCCTGGTCGTGACGCCAGCGAGATCGGATGATCGAGAACACGGCTGATGCGCTCGACGATGGAAAGCCCGAGGCCCAAACCGCGCGCCGTGCGGGCGGCGGCATCCAACCGCTCGAATTCGCGGAAAATGTCGCCCTGCTTGCTCTCAGGAATGCCGATGCCCGTATCCCAAACCTCGATCCGCAATTCGCTGCCGCGCCGGCGGCAGCCGACGATCACCCTGCCCTTCGGCGTATATTTGATGGCGTTGGAGATCAGGTTCTGCAGCAGGCGGCGCAACAGACGGCGATCGGAAAGAACGCTGAGCGCGCATGGCATGAAGGTCAGCTTCAAACCTTTTTCCGCCGCCAGCGGCGCGAATTCGACACGCAATTGCGCCAACAATTCCTCGATCGGAAAGACCGATCGTTCCGCTTTCATGGCGCCCGCATCGAGGCGCGAGATGTCGAGCAGCGCCGTTAGAATTTCCTCGACCGCCTCCAGCGACAAATCGAGATTGGAGGCCAAAGCCGACGCACCGTTCGCGCCCGCCACTTCGACATCGCGGGTGCGCTCGAGCAGCGAAGTCGCATAAAGGCGCGCCGCGTTCAACGGCTGCAAAATGTCGTGGCTGGCGGCGGCAAGAAAGCGCGTCTTCGACAGATTGGCTTCGTCGGCCAAGAGTTTCGCGCGCTCCAGCTCACGGTTCAGCCGCACCAGTTCTTCGGTACGCTGGCGCACGCGCTGTTCGAGCGTTTCGTTGGTACGCTCCAACGCCTCCTCCGCCGCCACCGCCTGGGTGACATCCGTATAGGTCGTGACGATACCGCCATCGGGCATGCGGGCGGAGCGGACCTCGATGGTATCGCCGGAATGATACAGGCGCAGCCGCACGGGATCGGCTTCATTGACGAGCAGTTCGATACGCGTCGCGACATGGCTGTCGATCGGACCTTCGCCATAAATGCCGCGCTCGGCGTTGAACCGCACGACCTCCTCCAGGCCCATGCCGGTGCGGATGCGATCGGGCGGAATTTCGAAGATGTCGCGGAATTCGCGATTCCAGCAGATCAACCTGAGATCGCGATCGAAGACGGTGATGCCCTGGCGCGCGAAGTCGAGCGCGTGCTGCAACAGGTCTCGATTGTATTGCAGCGTGGCGGAGGCTTCGTCGATCAACTTAAGAGCGGCGTCGCGTGACAGGTTACGTCGGCGCAACAGTAACGACAAAACAAGACGCGACGAAGACGCACCGATGGCGGACGCCAGTAGATGTTCCGCATAGCGTAGCAGGTGAATGTCGGCTTCTTGCGTCGGCGTAAGCGTCGCGCCACGCGCCACCATGAATTCCTCGAACGAGCGGCGGGTCTGCGGACCACCGAGATAGCGGGCCACCGCATCTTCCAACTCGCTCACCGTGACATTGGCGCCCCAGAGCCGCAGGGTTTGCGACATCGGCGCGGCAGGCGAAGCGCCGACAAAGATATTGGCCTGCAGTCGCTCAATCGTCGTCGTGTGCCGCGACAGGGAAAAGAAGACGAAGGCCACGATATTGGCCGCCAGGCTCCACACCACGCCATGCACGAGTTGCGGCAGTTCGACGCCAAAGAGCGCCGTCGGCTTCAGCGGAACGAGGCCAAGCGGGCCATTGGCGACGATACTGGCCAGCCACGAAGTTTCGGTGGCAAGCGACGGCAGCAGCAGCGTATAGGCCCAGATGAAAATACCGGTCAGCAGGCCCGCGAGCGCGCCACGTGCCGTCGCCCGCGTCCAGAACAAACCGCCGAAAAAGGCCGGTGCGATCTGGCTGATCGCGGCGAAGGAGAGCAGACCGATCGATGCCAATGCCGATGGCGCCGAATAGATGAAATAGATATAGGCCAGCAGCGTTATGACGACGATGGCACTGCGCCTTATCACCAGAATGAGCGACACCGGATCGCCCGCCTCGATGCGTTCGCGCGTCGAGCGACCGCGCAACAGGAGCGGCATCACCAGATCGTTGGAGATCATGATCGACAGGGCGATGGAGGCGACGATCACCATCGCGGTGGCGGCCGACAGGCCCCCCACCATGGTAATGACAGCGATGGTGCTGGCGCCAGAATGCAGCGGCAAAGCCAGAACCGTCATGTCGCGGTCGATCGAACCGTCGGCAAAGATCAATCGGCCGGCGATGGCGAGCGGAATGACGAAAAGATTGATCAGAACGAGATAGAGCGGAAAAAGCCAGGCCGCTGTCTTGACGTCCTTCTCGTCGCGGTTCTCGACCACGGTGACATGAAACTGGCGCGGCAGCAGAATGATCACACAGGCCGACAGCAAAGTGGTGATGATCCACACTGGCGCATCGGGCTGTTTGCCGAGATCGGTTTTGATGGCGACATTCTCCGCCGCCCTCATGCTGAGATCGGCCAGACCGTCGAACATCCACCAGGTCACATAAATGCCGACCAGCAGGAAGGCGATCAGCTTGACCAGGGATTCCATGGCGATGGCCAGCACCAGACCGTCCTGGTGCTCGGTCGCATCGATGTTGCGCGTCCCGAAGGCCATGGCGAAACAGGCGAGCAAGAGCGCGACGATCAAAGCCAGCGGACCGGCGGTCGCACCCGACGCCATTACATGTCCGGCATCGAGCGAGTCGAGCACCATGACGACGGAGCTGGAGATGGCTTTCAATTGCAGGGCGATATAGGGCACCGCGCCGATGACGCAGATGATCGTCACCACCCGGGCCACCTGATCGGACTTGCCATAGCGGGAGGCGACGAAGTCGGCGACCGAGGTAATGTTCTGGGCCTTGGCCAGACGGACGATGCGCAGCACCAGAGGCGACAGCAGACCGATGACGATGAACGGCCCGATATAGATCGGCAGGAATTCCAGCCCGCTCTGCGACGCCAGGCCGACGGAGCCGAAAAAGGTCCAGGAGGTGCAATAGACCGCTAATGTCAGCGCATAAATGATCGGACGGGCGCGAGAGGAAATGAAATGGCGACCGGAGGTGTCGCCATAATGAGCCACGGCAAAGAGGCCGCAAAGATAAAGCAGCCCCGTCAGAATGGCTGCGCCGCCCGCGCTCATGGTTCCCTTCGTGCTCCCCGCCCCAAGCCCCTGCCAGAAATCTAGAGCAAATCGGCTATCGTTAGAAACGTGATTTTGCCTGGAACCTCTTACAGGGACGGCTTTTCTCGGCATTTGAGCCCGAGTTTAGCACAGGCAGCGATGGCACACGGGTTTTCGAGGGTGCCGACCGGTGGTAGCCTGCAACCTTCGCGGCGGGACAAGCAGCGAATCCGTATGGGCAGACACGGGGATTTCAGATGTTTGAGGAATTCAAAAAATTCATTATGCGCGGCAATGTCATCGACTTGGCGGTCGGTGTCATCATTGGCGCGGCTTTCAGCAAAATCGTCGACTCACTTGTCGCCGACATTTTCATGCCGATTATCGCCGTGCTGACGGGCGGCGGGGTCGATTTTTCGAACCTGTTCGTCCCCTTGTCCAAGGCCGTGACCGCCACGGCCCTGGAGGAAGCCCGCAAACAGGGGCCGGTTCTCGCCGTCGGCAATTTCATCACCATCGGCATCAACTTCATCCTGCTCGCCTTCGTGATCTTCCTCTTCATCAAGCTGGTGAACAAATTGAAGGGTCCGGAGCCGGCGGCCGCACCTGCGGGCCCGCCCCGTTCGGAAGTCCTGCTCGAAGAAATTCGCGACGCGCTGACCAAGAAGTAAGCGCAAAATAAAAGGGCTCCTTCGGGAGCCCTTTTTCATTCCGCTTTCAACCGTTGATCACTCGGCCGCTACGACATTGCCGAAGCCCGTGGCCGAGACATTGTGCGGCACCTTGCGCGGCAGGCCGAGACGCTGCCAAACGTCGCGCAGGGCTTCGACCAGATGCTCGACATGCGCTTCCGTATGCAGCGGCGTCGGCGTGATGCGCAGACGCTCGGTGCCACGCGCGACGGTCGGATAATTGATCGGCTGGATATAGATGTTGTGGCGCTCCAGCAGCATGTCGCTCGCCGTCTTGCACAGTTCGGCGTCGCCGACGAACAGCGGCACGATGTGCGACGTGTTCTCCATCAGCGGCAGATTGGCCGCGCGCAGCGCCGCTTTGGTGAGGCCGACCTGGCGCTGCTGGCGATGGCGCTCGTCGCTGGACGTCTTCAGATGGCGCACGGCGGCATGAGCGCCCGCGGCCACGGCCGGCGGCAGCGCCGTGGTGAATATGAAGGACGGCGCATAGCTGCGCACGGCGTCGATGATGATGCTGTCGGAAGCGATATAGCCGCCGAGCGTGCCAAAGCCCTTGGCCAGCGTGCCCTCGATCACGTCGATCTGGTTCATCACGCCTTCGCGCTCGCAGATGCCGCCGCCGTGGTCGCCGTACATACCCACCGCATGGACTTCGTCCACATAGGTCATGGCGCCATATTTCTTCGCCAGTTCGGCAATGCGGCCGACCGGGGCGATGTCGCCATCCATCGAATACAGGCTCTCGAAGATGATCAGCTTGGGCCGGTCGGGGCCGGCTTCATCGAGCAGCTCTTCCAGGTGCACGAGATCGTTGTGGCGGAAAATCTGCTTCTCGCAGCCCGAACGCTTGATGCCCTCAATCATCGAATTGTGGTTCAGCGCGTCGGAAATGATCAGGCAGTTCGGCAGCAACGGCGCGATGGTGCCGATGGCGGCCAGATTGGAAATCCAACCGGAGGTGAAGGCGAGCGCCGCCTGCTTGCCGTGCAGGCCGGCGAGCTCCGCCTCAAGCCGCACCAGCGGATGATTGTTGCCGGAAATGTTGCGGGTGCCGCCGGCGCCGGCGCCATGCTGCAGCACCGCTTCGGTGGTGGCGGCGACCACGACTGGGTGTTGGCCCATGCCGAGATAGTCGTTGGAGCACCAGATGACGATGTCGCGGGCCGTGCCGCTCAGATCGCCAACATTGGGATACCAGGTGGCGTGGGGAAAACGGCTCGCGTCACGCTCCAAATCGGCAAAAACGCGATAGCGGGCCTCGTCTCTCAATCTGCCGATCGCGGCCCCGAAAAAACGCCTGTAATCCATTTCAGAACAGTCCTCGCCCGTCCACGACTTGCGGCGTCCGGCCCGGTCTCGGTCGCACCAACCGAGGCCTGCAGTTTAGAACGTCTATTATTTGATCACATATATGTTTTGCCGTCGAGGCGCGAGGGACAGATGGTCTCACCTCGCGCCGTTTTGACCAGAATCGGCCACTTTTTCCCGTGCCAAAGTGGCGCAAGCTCAACCGTTTACCGGCGGTCTCCGTCTTAAGTCTATTTCCAGCGCATCAGCGACAGTTCGCTGCCGAAGACATTGAGGGAGCCGGTGGCAATCTCCAGATCCTGGGTGTGGACGAAGACATCTGGCTTGGTCGAAATCGGCAGGACATAGGCCTGGGCATTGGCCCGATCGAAAATCCGCGCGTAGAGGCTGCGGCGGGTGGCTTCATCCAGGGTCGACAGCGCCTCCTTGGCCCATTTGACGATCTCCGGATCGCGCCAATAGTCCCTATCGCCGTTGTTGAAATAGAAATCGGCCGTGCCTGACACATCCGGGAAGCCGCCATTGGTCCACTGGCCGACGAGGATTTGCTGCTTGCCGTCGCGCTGGCGCTGGCGATAGGCGCCGAACGTCAGCCGGGCAACCGTGGCGCGCACACCAACGCGTCGCAGCTCGCCGGCAATGGCTTCACCGAGATCATGCGAGCCCGGCGTGGCGTTGATCTCCACCTCGAAGCCGTTGGGATAGCCAGCCCCCGCCAGCAGCTTCTTCGCCGCCTCGAGATCGTAAGCATAGGGCTTGTTGGTGAAGCCGCAGCCACGCTGAATGGGAAAGCAGAAGGAATCGACCGGCTTCACCGCATCGCCGCCCGGCACGACGCTGGCGGCGATGCGCGCACGATCGAGCGCCTGAATCAACGCTTTGCGGACCTCGAACTTCTGCAAGGCGGCATTGCCCGCGCGCCCAACCGCATCCATCGCCATGTAGTGGAAGGTGATCGCCTGATTGGCGGTGACCGCGAAAGCTGGATTGCTGGCCAGCATTTCCGCCTGATCGCGGGTGGTGATGCGAATGAGATCGACGCCACCGGTCATCAATTGCGCGATCTGGGTTTGCGCATCCGGGATCGGCATCAAATGCACGCGCTCGATCGTCGGCTTGGGCGTGCAGGCGCCGCCTTGCGGATAATCGGGATTGCGCACCAGCATGATGCCGCGGGTGGAATCGATATATTCGACGCGATAGCCCCCGGTGCCGATCGGCGACTTGCGACCAAAATCACCGCTCTCGCCAAAGCCACTGTGCTTGTCCGACGGCAGCATGGGCGCGCCGGACGAGAGCCGCAGCATCGCCAGCGGGCTTGGAAATTTCGCGATAATGCGAATGGTGAAGCGGTCGATTTTCTCGGCTTTTTCCAGCCAGTCGAAATTGCTGCCGAAGCGGATGTTGTTGCGCGGATCGACCAGCCAGTTGAGCGTATAGACGGCATCATCGGCATCGAACGGCGAGCCGTCATGAAACTTCACGTCCTCGCGCAGTTTCATTTCGATGGTGCGGTCGTCGATCTGCTTCCAGGACGAGGCCAGCATCGGCTTCAATTCGCCATTGGTCCGATCGAAACAGATCAGCGTGTCGAACACCGCCACCGACGTGAGACCCGTTTCGGGCTTCGGATCATCGTGAAGCAGCGCCGAGCTGATCGGATCGGTGAAAGCGATACGTAGCGTGCCCTTCGCCTTCTGGGCGACCGCTGGCGACACCGACATCAGCGCTGCAAGACCGGCGGCTGCCAGCCAAAGTCGTGTCGACATGGTATTTCCTCCAGAACGGGTCCTGCTTGTGCAGGCCCTTATTGATTGGCGCGCAGACTAATCATGCGCAGCGCCAAGTCAAACCGGAGAGCTATTCGTCTTCGCCGAAGCGATTGGCCACCAGTTCGGCCAGGGCATCGATCGCCTCACGGGCTTCATGCCCCTGGGCGGCGACGGTGATCGTGGTGCCGATACCGGCACCCAGCGTCAGAATGCCCATGATCGACGTGCCGCCGACGGTCTCGCCGCAACGATAGACCGAGATGGTCGCATCGAACTGCTCGACGCATTGAACGAACTTGGCCGTGGCGCGAGCGTGCAGGCCCTTGCGATTGATGATCGGCATTTCCCGAACGATGCAGCCGGGGAAATCAGGGGTCGGCGGACAATCTTCCAGAATGTCGTCTGTCATTTCCCGTTCAATATCCGGCTGGCGACGGAGATATATTTGCGTCCCGCATCCTGCGCCTGAATCACCGCATCCTCAAGCCGGGCATCGTCGCGGACCGAAGCGAGCTTGATCAGCATCGGCAGGTTGATCCCCGCCACGACGTCGACCTTGGCGCCGTCCATGATCGAAATCGCCAGATTGGAAGGCGTGCCGCCGAACATGTCGGTCAGAACCACGACCCCATCACCAGTGTTCACGCCTTCGACGGCGGACACGATGTCCTTGCGCCGACGCTCCATGTCGTCGTCGGGACCAATGGTAATCGTTTCGAGCTGCTTTTGCGGACCGACCACGTGCTCAAGTGCAGCACGGAACTCCGTCGCAAGGTGACCATGTGTCACCAGGACCATTCCGATCATTGGGACTGACCGTCCATAAAAATTCCCGCCAATCCTGGCACAAACCAGCCAGCCTCAAGGGCCGGCCGGCGGAAAGCGGGCAATAATGTGCATTGCAGCGATTTTATCAAGTGGCAAATTCTAGCCATTCTTTTTCGCCCCCCTGACATTTTGCCGCTGGACGAAGGATATCACCTGCGAGGCCGTTTCGGGCCCAAAACTGTGGCTTAACAGGGCCAAACGGGGCATCCGGACCCCACAGATGTCGGTAACCAGTTCTGTCTCCGACGGAATCCGGGCCGGTTTTGCTGTGCACAAATCAACCACGGCCGTTACCACGGCAGCCGGCTCGGCGGCCACGGCGCGCAGCCCTTCACCGCGCTGCTCGACCAATCCGGCAATCGCCGGGTGGCCGCGCACGATCAATCGCCCGCCGGCCGCAGCCAAACTGACCCGATCATCGCCAACCAGACGGACGAAAAGGCCGGCGACGGCGCCCTGATCCAACAGCATGCGAGCGAGAGTCGATTTGCCGGATCCGGACTCGCCGCGGATCACCACGGCGCGCTCGCCGACGATCACCGCAGTGGCATGATGGTAGGCAGGCGCCGCACCGCTCATTTGCCGACCGGCACCCAGACGACGAACCGGGCGCCGCGCACCTCGCCGTCGCTGGAGGCGGTGCGATTGAGCGCGCGGATATGGCCGCCATGCGCTTCGACGATCTGACGCGAGATCGAAAGACCCAGGCCGGAATTCTGGCCGAAGCCCTGGTTCGGCCGATCGGTGTAGAAGCGCTCGAAGATGCGTTCGAACGCGTGCGCGGGGATGCCCGGCCCGTCATCGTCGACGATGATCTCAACGCCGTCTTCCAGCGCCTTGGCGCGGCCCATGTCGCGCACGCGGCGCAAGGCGATGCGCACATTGCCGCCGGGCGGCGAGAAGGACCGCGCATTGTCGATGAGATTGGTAACCACCTGCCCTAAGCGCGAGTCATGGCCGAGGATGTGATAGGCATTCGCCTCTTCACTCGGCGCCACGTCGATGGTGAACTTCACTTTGTCGGCACGATTGACTTCGCTGGCGACGCTGACGACGGCGCGCACGAGCTGGACGAGATCGACGTCCGCCATGTCGGCACGCGCCAACTCGGCGTCCAAGCGCGAGGCATCGGAAATATCGCTGATCAGCCGGTCGAGCCGACGCACGTCGTGCTTGATGACATCAAGCAAGCGCGCCCGCGATTCATCGGTCTTGGCGATCGGCAAAGTCTCGACGGCGCTGCGCAACGACGTCAGCGGATTCTTCAGCTCATGCGCCACGTCGGCGGCAAAACTCTCGATCGCATCGAGACGGGCGTAGAGCGCCGTGGTCATGTCGCGCAAAGAGCCCGACAAATGGCCGATTTCGTCGGCGCGCTCGGTGAAATCAGGAATCTCCTGTCGCGATTTGATGCCGCGCCGGACGCGCTGGGCCGCTTCGGCCAGACGCCGCATCGGTTCGGCGATCTGTCGCGCGAGAAACAACGACAGCACCAGCATGACGGCGAAGAAGACGATGAACAGACGGATCATCGTCCAGCGCTCCGCGGTGATCACCTTGTCGATGTCGCCGCCTTGGGTGGAGAGCAGCAAAGCACCGCGCACCACCCGGAAACGTTGCACGGGAATGGCCACCGAGACGATGGTCTCGCCGGCCGAATTGACGCGCACGATCGAACGGCTCGACCCGCGCAGCGCCGATTGCACCTCGGGATAAGCGCGACCGTTGTTGAGCCCGATATCTTCATAGAGCGGCAGGCTCGGCTCGCCGAACCAGCCCAGGACCGTCGCCCAGGCGCGTTTGAGAAAACTGACCGTCGCCTCTTCCTTGCCGCCATCAGGCAGATCGAAACGCAGGATCGTCGAGCGATCGGTCATCGAACGCGAGTCGAGCAGCAGATAGCCGTCGCGGTCGTAGATGCGGGCGCGGGTGCGCGTTGGTCCGACGAGACGGCGCAACACCGGACCGACGCTGTCGGGATTGATGGAGAATTCCAGCGCGTCGCTGTCTTCGCCCGGGCCCGTGCTCTGGCCTGGCGCCAATTGCAGCAGCTTTTCCGGATCGACGGTGATGCTGTCGGTCTCGACCGTGGCCGAAGCCGAAATCGCCGCGGCGATGATCTCGCCCTGGGTCTTCAAGGTTTCGATGCGGGCGTCGATGAGGCCTTCGCGGAACTGGTTGAGATAGAGAAAGCCGATCAGCAGCGCGACGAGGCCGCCCAGATTGAGGGCGACGATGCGGCGGGTGAGCGAGGAGGCGAAAGGCGCAGCCAAGGTCCGGCGCAGCAGCCGGGTACGCCCCGCCAGGCTGCGTCGGCGCGGGGCCGGCTCAGAGGCCGTTGCCGGAATCTGGCCATCCTGTGCTTCGACGCTCATCGCATCTTGTCCGGCAGTCCTTGTCCGCAGTGCGCTGGCAGGATCAGATCAATTGCGATCGATCCTGAACCAGCGATCTGACTGCGTCCTTACGCTTCCTTGAAGCGGTAGCCAACGCCGTAAAGCGTTTCGATCATCTCAAAGTTGTCGTCCACAACCTTGAACTTCTTGCGCAGACGCTTGATGTGGCTGTCGATCGTGCGGTCGTCCACATAGACCTGATCGTCATAGGCCGCATCCATCAGGGCGTTGCGGCTCTTCACCACGCCCGGGCGCTGGGCCAGCGCCTGCAGGATGAGGAATTCGGTCACCGTGAGCGTCACCTGCTCGTTATTCCAGGTGCAGGTATGGCGTTCCGGATCCATCTTGAGCTGGCCGCGCTCGAGAATGCGGGCCTCAGTCTCCTTGGCGGTCGCCGCTTCCTTCGGGTTGAAGCGGCGCAGGATCGCCTTGACGCGCTCGACCAGCAGACGCTGGGAAAACGGCTTACGAATGAAATCGTCGGCGCCCATCTTCAGACCGAACAGCTCGTCGATCTCTTCGTCCTTCGAGGTGAGGAAGATCACCGGCAGGTCGGACTTCTGACGCAGACGGCGCAGCAGCTCCATTCCGTCCATCCGTGGCATCTTGATATCGAAGATGGCCAGATCGGGCGGGTTGGTGCGCAGGCCGTCGAGCGCGCTGGCGCCGTCGTTGTAGGTCTGGACCCGGTAGCCTTCGCCTTCCAGGGCGATGGACACGGAGGTCAGAATGTTGCGATCGTCGTCTACAAGCGCGATGGTCGGCATAGAATCCTCTGGTGGTGGCGCCGTACCAACGGCGAAAGGCCGTACGGCAGTGCATCTTCTTGACGCGGCGGCAAACTCCGCACGATTGCGGGCAGAATTGTGACGTTACTTTCCGTGCTGCCCGCACCAAGGGGCAGACGACCCGCGCGGAAACTCATCGCCATAATATAGGCCATTATTGGCAAAAATCACCCATCCAACTGGCATTGCAGCAGGAAAGCCTGTGCAGACAGGCGACAATCGCACCGTTTGCCGCTAATTTTCCGCCAAAATGCGCGGTTTTCGGACCATTTGCTGAGGGTGGATGAGCCAGCGCCGATGACATTAATGATTCGTCATGGAGCCGTCGCGGCGGCCTTTCCTGGCCCGATCGCCGCCGTTTCGGCGCAATCGCCGGCCGAGGAATCCGCCCAGGAAGCTTGCGCGCACGCTCGAAATCGGTCTGCGGACCTTATGCCGCGCTTACAAAAGATGGACGGTTTCGTACCACCGACGCAACAGCGGAAGCGTTTTTGAAAGCCCCCGGAGGACCGAAGCCTTGACGCAAACCAATCCGCCTGCCGAACCGCGCCCGAGCGTGCCGGAAGGTTACGACGCCATCGCCGTGTCGAAGGGACTTCTGCGCAGCATCCGTGCCGGCGCCCTGGCGACGCTGGGTCAAGACGGCGCTCCATTCTCCACGCTCGTCAATGTCGCGACCGATCATGACGGCGCGCCGATCCTGTTGCTCTCGGGGCTGGCGCTTCACACGCGCAATCTCGCCGCCGACGCGCGCGCCTCGCTTCTGCTCGCCGAGACCGGCAAAGGCGATCCGCTGGCCTATCCGCGTCTCACCGTCAGCGGCCAGGTGCGCAAATGTCCGGACACCGAGCGCGACCGATTGAAGCAGCGCTTCCTGAGCCGCCATCCGAAATCGGCGCTCTATGCCGATTTCGGCGATTTCGGTTTCTACCGGCTCGACATGGTAAAGATCCATCTCAACGGCGGTTTCGCACGGGCGGCCGATTTCGACGGCGCGGCACTGCGCACTCCGCTCGACGGCGCCGAATCGATGCTCGCGGCCGAGACCTCGGCGATCGCTCATATGAACAGCGATCACGCCGAGGCGGTGCGACTCTACGCCACAAAGCTCTGCCGTGCCGCCGACGGCCCGTGGCGGATCACCGGCATCGATCCCGAGGGCGTCGACCTCGCCTGGGGCGAAAGCACAGAACGAGTGACGTTTCAAAGCCCTGTCCTGACCGCGGATGCCCTTCACCGGACGCTCGTGCAGCTCGCCGTTGCGGCGCGGAGCCAGAATTGATGCGCCGCACAATGGGTTATTGCGTGCGTCTTCTGCCAAAAATCGTTAATCCCAACGTCATATGAGGTCACGCTGAACCTTGCTCAGGGAGGCTGGGGCGACTAAAGGTGCGGCCCTCAATTTTCGGCAGAGCCCGCGATACGGGCATCGGAAACGCCGGCACGGCAAGTGCCGGGTGAATTTGTCGGATCAGTTCGGAGACAGCAATGAAACAGGTGGGCGCGTTCAACACCTCCTACGGGGTTGATAAATTTGGCCTCAAAAATCTCGGCACGGTTTTCTACAATCTGCACGCGCCGATGCTGTACGAAGAGTCGATCCGCCGCGATGAAGCGGTGATCATGCCGGGCGGACCGATCAATGCCGAAACCGGCATTCACACGGGCCGTTCGCCGAAAGACAAACACACGGTCCGCGACGCGCTCACCGAAGACAAGGTATGGTGGGGCAACAATAATTCGATCACGCCCGATCAGTTCGACGTTCTCCTCAAAGATTTCCTCAAACATGCCGAAGGCAAGGACCTGTTCGTCCAGGACCTCTACGGCGGCGCCGATCCCTCCTTCCGGGTCAAATCGCGCGTCATCACCGAATTCGCCTGGCACTCGCTGTTCATCCGCAATCTGCTGATCCGCCCCGACAAGACCGAACTCGCCGCCTACGTCCCTGATCTGACGATCATCGACCTGCCTTCGTTCAAAGCCGATCCGAAGCGCCACGGCTGCAAGAGCGAAACCGTCATCGCCCTCGACTTCTCCCGCAAGATCGTCCTCATCGGCGGCACCAACTATGCCGGCGAGATGAAGAAGTCGGTCTTCACCTGGCTGAACTGGACCCTGCCCGCGCAGAACGTCATGCCGATGCACGCCTCCGCCAATGTCGGCGACGATGGCGACGTGGCGATCTTCTTCGGCCTGTCGGGCACCGGCAAGACCACCCTGTCGCAAGACCCGAACCGCATTCTCATCGGCGACGACGAGCACGGCTGGGGCAAGGACGGCGTGTTCAACTTCGAAGGCGGCTGCTACGCTAAGGCGATCCGCCTGTCGCGCGAAGCCGAGCCTGAAATCTACGCCACGACCGAGCGTTTCGGCACGGTGCTGGAAAACGTCGTTTTCGATCCGCTGACCCGCGAGCCCGATTTCGATAGCGAAGCCAAGACCGAAAACACCCGCGTCGCCTATCCGCTCGACTTCATCTCGAATGCGTCGCGCACCGGCCGCGCCGGTCAGCCCAAGAACATCATCATGCTGACCTGCGATGCCTTCGGCGTGCTGCCGCCGATCGCCAAGCTCGATCCGGCCCAGGCCATGTATCACTTCCTCTCGGGCTACACCGCGAAGGTGGCGGGCACCGAGAAGGGCGTGACCGGTCCGGAAGCGACGTTCTCGACCTGCTTCGGCCATCCGTTCCTGCCGCTGCATCCCTCCATCTACGGCAACATGCTGCGCGACCTGATCGCCAAGCACTCGGTCGACTGCTGGCTGGTCAACACCGGCTGGACCGGCGGCAAGGAAGGCGTCGGCCGCCGCATGCCGATCCGCGTCACCCGCCGTCTGCTGACCGCCGCGCTCGACGGTTCGCTGAGCAAGGCGACGTTCCGCACCGATCCCTATTTCGGCCTCGCCGTGCCGACCTCGGTGCCGGGCGTCGAGCCGCACATTCTCGAGCCGGTGAAGACCTGGTCGAACAAAGCCGAGTTCGCCTCGACCGCGAAGCACCTCGTCGAAATGTTCCGCAAGAACTTCGTCAGCTTCGAAAGCCATGTCGACGCCAAGGTGCGCGAAGCCGCGCCGTTCTCGCGCCTCGCCGCCGAATAAACGAAACGATCCATTCAAAAGCAGAAGGCCCGGAGCATTGCTCCGGGCCTTTTCGTTTGGATCGCGTTCTGAAGAGATCAGAAGAACGATTAAAAGAACGCCTGCAGGCCGGTCTGCGCGCGGCCGAGGATGAGCGCGTGCACGTCATGCGCGCCTTCATAGGTGTTGACCGTCTCAAGA
This sequence comes from Rhizobiales bacterium 62-17, assembly GCA_001898965.1. Taxonomy (GTDB): domain Bacteria; phylum Pseudomonadota; class Alphaproteobacteria; order Rhizobiales; family Beijerinckiaceae; genus Terripilifer. The sequence continues at coordinate 1,862,329 of MKVW01000009.1, read as the reverse complement.
TTCTGGAGATGGCGCATGACGTGGAATTCGCCATGGATGCCGTTGCCGCCGTGCATGTCGCGCGCGACGCGGGCAATGTCCAAGGCCTTGCCGGCATTGTTGCGCTTGATGATCGAGATGGCTTCCGGCGCGGCGCGGCCTTCATCGAACAGGCGACCGACGCGCAGACAGGCCTGAAGCCCAAGCGCGATTTCCGTCTGCATGTCGGCGAGCTTCTTCTGCACAAGCTGGGTGGCGGCGAGCGGGCGGCCGAACTGCTTGCGGTCGAGCGTATATTGACGCGCGCGCAGCCAGCAATCTTCGGCGGCGCCCAGAGCGCCCCAGGCGATGCCGTAGCGGGCGCGGTTGAGGCAGCCGAACGGGCCTTTCAGGCCGGAGACATTCGGCAGCAGATTTTCTTCCGGAATGACAACGCCGTCCATGACGACTTCGCCGGTCACCGACGTGCGCAGCGACAGCTTGCCGTCGATCTTCGGGGCTGAGAGGCCCTTGGTGCCCTTCTCGATCAGGAAGCCCTTGATCTCGCCCTTGTGCGCATCCGACTTCGCCCAGACGACGAAGAGATCGGCGACCGGCGCGTTGGAAATCCACATTTTCGTGCCGGTGAGGCGATACCCATCGGAGACTTTTTCGGCGCGCGTCTTCATGCCGCCAGGATCAGAACCGGCATCGGGTTCGGTGAGGCCGAAACAGCCGATCATTTTGCCGCTGGCGAGCTTGGGCAGGTATTTCTGCTTCTGCTGATTGTCGCCATAGGCATAGATCGGGTGCATGACGAGCGAGGATTGGACGCTCAGGGTCGAGCGGTAACCGGAATCGACCCGTTCGATTTCACGCGCCACAAGGCCGTAGGAGACGTAGTTGGCGCCAGCCGCGCCGTATTCTTCCGGGATCGTCACGCCGAGCAGGCCGAGTTCGCCCATTTCGGGGATCAGGTCGTGGTCGATCTTCTCTTTCGCATAGGCCTCGACGACGCGCGGCAGCAGTTTTTCCTGGGCGTAGGCGCGGGCCGTGTCGCGGATCATCCGCTCCTCTTCCTGCAATTGGTCTTCGAGCAGGAACGGATCTTCCCAGGCGAACGCGGCACGATCTGAGTGCGAGGTCGCGGCGGCGGCGGATGCGGTTGAGGACACGACAGTCTCCAGTTCAGTTTCCCATACAGTCCCTGTATGGCCGTTTGGGCGGATAAATGCGTTGGGCGGCGCACCATGTATTATATTACATGGTCTGGCAATATGCCGGGCGAGCCCGTTCGATCAATTCATCCCCATCTTGCGTTTCTTTTGCCACTCTCCCACGGCCTTTGCCAATGCAGCACCGGGAAGCGGCGAGATGCAATATATTACATGATCCGGTAGGCATTCCGATGGGTTAGCGCCCTTGGGCCAGCTTCCCACGGTCAGCCCCGGGACCCTTTCGATCATAGTCTTCACAGCCCCTTCACGTCACCCTGAAAGCTTGTGATGTGCATGCGAGGGGCATCGGGCATAGGCTCCTGAAAACAGAAGTTTTGGGAGGCAGGCCATGACCACGAGCACCGCAACCTTCTCAAACCCGTCGTTTCCAGGCGCCGCCACCCTGGGGCGGCTTTTTACCGGCGGCCTTGCGGGGCTCATCGTCTGGGAAATTTGGGCCAAGGTGCTGACGCCACCCGTCGCCGGTTTTCCGCTTGAGCCCCCTGCCCTCGTCGCCACGCTGATTGCCCGCTGGACCGGCATCGAAGTGTCATCCACCACGGCCACCGCCCTCCACTATGCGGTCGGCATCATCGGCTATCCCATCGCCTATTGGGTGATCTCGCGCGGATTTCGCGCCTGGGCCGCCACCTTCGATATCCTCGTCTGGGTGCTCTTCACCCTGGCGGTGGCCTGGCTCGCCGCCTCCAGCAAGGCAACCTTGTTCATCGGCCTGTTCTGGCTGCTGGTGACGGTGCTGACGGCCTCCCGCCTGTTCAATTCCCATGCCCTAAGCGCCGACGCGCTGAGCTGGGGATCGTTCACCTGGTTCAATGCACTGGGCATCATGGCGCCGCTCGCCGGACAACCCTTCCTGCTTTTGACCGATTATCCGGCATTGTCCTTCATGAGCTGGGCCGGCCACGTGATTTACGGCGCCATCGCGGTTTACCTCTTTGAACGACTGCAGAGCCGCGCACGCGGCTGACACTTGAACCTAAGCCGTCGCTTGGTCATTTTAAGGCTATGGCATCCTTTGACCGCCCGTCCGCCGACAACGCCTCGCTCGCCAAGCTGAACGCCCGTTCGCGCGAGATTTTCCGGCATATCGTCGATAGTTACCTGGAAACCGGCGACCCGGTGGGCTCGCGCCATCTGTCGCGCATCCTGCCGATCACTTTGTCGCCGGCCTCCGTCCGCAACGTCATGCAGGACTTGGAGGACGCCGGGCTCGTCTATTCGCCGCATACCAGCGCCGGCCGGCTGCCGACAGAACTCGGCCTGCGCTTCTTCGTCGACGCCATGCTCGAAGTCGGCGATCTGTCGAACGAGGATCGCAGCAGCATCGAGGCGCAAGTGCGGGCCGCCTCCACGGGCCAGACACTGGAGGGCGTGCTGACGGAAGCCTCCTCGCTTCTCTCCGGCCTGTCGCGCGGCGCCGCCGTCGTGCTGACGTCCAAGGACAACGCGCGGCTGCGCCAGATCGAATTCGTCCGTCTCGATCCGGATCGGGCGCTCGCCGTGCTCGTCGCCGAGGATGGATCGGTGGAAAACCGCATCCTGCCGATCCCCCGCGACCTGCCGAACTCCGCTCTGGTCGAAGCCGGCAATTATCTCAACGCGCGGCTGCGCGGGCGCACGCTCGCCGATCTGCGCGCCGAGATCGACGCGTCGCGGCAAGCAGCCGAAGCCGAACTCGACCAGCTCACCGCGCGCCTGATCGATGCGGGCCTCGCCAGCTGGACCGGCCCCGGCGGCATGAACCAGCAATTGATCGTGCGCGGCCAAGCCAATCTGCTCGAAGATCTGAAGGCGGTTGAAGATCTGGAACGTATCCGCCTTCTGTTCTCAGACCTCGAGACCAAGAAGGACGTCATCGATCTTCTGGCACGGGCCGAAACCGGCGAAGGCGTGCGCATTTTCATCGGCTCGGAGAACAAGCTGTTCTCGCTCTCCGGCTCCTCGATGATCGCCGCCCCCTTCCGCGACGGATCGCAGAAGATCGTCGGCGTGGTCGGCGTCATCGGCCCGACGCGGCTCAATTATGCGCGCATCGTGCCGATGGTCGATTACACCGCGAAAGTCGTGTCGCGGATGATGGAGCGGCGCTGATCTACGCCTTCGCCAGCTTGCGACGATAACCGATCAGGCCCGCCGTCGAGGCATCGAGGCCATCCGTCGATTTCGACGGATCGGCGACGATGGGGGCGAGGCGATTGCACAATTCCTTGCCCAGCTCGACGCCCCATTGGTCGAAGGCGTTGATGTCCCACACCACCGATTGTACGAAGATCTTGTGTTCGTAGAGCGCGATGAGACGGCCGAGTGTACTGGGATCAAGACGCTTGTACATGATCGTCGTGGTCGGACGATTGCCGGCGAAAACCTTGTGCGGCGCGAGCTTTTTAATCGCTGCCGCATCGAGCCCCTGCTTCTGCAGGATCGCTTCGACCTCGGCGCGCGAGCGCCCGCGCATCATCGCCTCGCTTTGCGCCAGGCAGTTGGCGACGAGCAGATCATGATGATGCGCATCGGCATCGATGGGTTCGGCCGCGACCATGAAATCGACGGGAATGATGTCGGTGCCCTGATGCAGCATCTGGAAGAAGGCGTGCTGGCCATTGGTGCCGGGTTCGCCCCAGATGACAGGCGCTGTCGGATGCGTGACCGGCGCGCCGGAGCGCGTCACCGACTTGCCGTTCGATTCCATGTCGAGCTGTTGCAGATAAGCGGAAAAACGCCCTAGACGCTGATCATAAGGGATGACCGCCTGCGAGCCATAGCCCCACAGGTCGCGATACCAGATGCCGATGAGCGCCATCAGCACGGGAATGTTGCGTTCCAGCGGCGTCTCGACGAAATGCGTGTCGACGTCATGGGCGCCGCGCAAAAAGGCTTCGAAATGATCGCGACCGATGGCGATGGCCAGCGACAGGCCGATAGCGGCCCAGATCGAATAGCGACCGCCGACCCAATCCCAGAAGCCAAACACGCGTTCCGGCTTGATGCCGAATTTGGCGACGAGATCAAGCTTGGTCGATACGGCGGCGAAGTGATCGCCAACGGCGGCTTCACCGAGCGATTGCGCGATGACGGCGCGCGCCGACGCGGCATTGGTCATCGTCTCCTGGGTGGTGAAAGTTTTCGACGAGACGATAAAGAGCGTGCGCGCAGGATCGAGCGTCTTCAACGTATCGGCAAGATCGGCGCCATCGACGTTGGAAACGAAATGCGTGCGCGGGCCATGGCCGCGAAACGGCGACAAAGCCCGCGCGGCCATCGCAGGACCAAGATCGGAACCGCCAATGCCGATATTCACCACATCGGTGAACCGTTCCCCATTGGCGGCGCGGATGGCACCGCTGCGGATCTGTTCGGCGAAGTTGAGAAGTTTCTCGCGCTCGCCGATCACGTCGCCCATGACATCGCGGCCATCGATCATCACCGGCCGGCCCGAAACGTTGCGCAGCGCCATATGCATGGCGGCGCGATCCTCAGTGAGATTGACATGCTCGCCGGCAAAGAGCGCCTTGCGGCGGCCTTCCACGTCGGCGGCGCGTGCCAGAGCGAACAGCTTTTCCATGGTCTCGCCCGAGACCCGATGTTTGGAATAGTCGAACAGCAGATCGTCGAGCCGCGCGTGGAAATTCTGGAAACGCCCCGCGTCCTTGAACAGGTCGGCGATATGGACATTCTCCATCCCACTTTTATGCGCCTTGAGGGCGGCGAAAGCGGCGGCGGTTGACTGCTCGGCCATAAACTCTTCTCCAGAAACGCTTCTGCGGCGAATCGCGGCAGATTAGGGGCTGCCGCCGCAACAATTGATGAACGGGCAATCGACCAGGCTGCCGAGAGTTCCCTTGAAGGGTTTCTTCCCAGGGCAAAGCAGGCTACGGACAGCCAGCTTCAACCCCACAGATGATCAATGGCCGCGCCCCCGCTTCTCCTCCTGCAAGATATCCGCCTGACCATCAGCGGCAAACCGCTCATCGAAGGCGCGGAACTGTCGGTGGCGCCGGGCGAGCGGCTGGCCCTGGTCGGGCGTAACGGCTCGGGCAAATCGACTTTGCTGCGCATTGCCGCCGGCGAATTGGAGCCCGATGGCGGCAACCGCTTCTTCCAGCCCGACGCCACGGTGCGCTATTTGCCGCAGGAGCCGGACCTGTCGACCTTCGACACGGTGCTGGCCTATGCGGAGGCGGGCTTGGGCCCAGCCGACGATCCCTATAAGGCCCGCTATCTCCTCAACGAGCTGGGCCTGAACGGCGACGAAAACCCGGCGCATCTGTCGGGCGGCGAAGCGCGCCGGGCGGCCCTGGCGCGGGTGATCGCCGCCGAACCGGACATTCTTCTGCTCGACGAGCCGACCAACCATCTCGACCTGCCGGCCATCGAATGGCTGGAAAAGACCCTGCGCGCCTCGCGCTCGGCCCTCGTGCTCATCAGCCATGATCGCCGCTTTCTCGAAAACTTGACGCGCGCCACCGTCTGGCTCGATCGCGGCCGCACGCGCCGGCTCGAAAAAGGCTTTGGCGCTTTCGAAGCCTGGCGCGACGAGATGCTCGAACAGGAAGAGCTCGAACTGCACAAGCTCGATCGGCGCATCGAGAACGAAGAACATTGGGTGCGCCACGGCGTGTCAGCGCGCCGCAAGCGCAATGTGCGGCGCATGGGCCGGCTGCAAGACCTGCGACAGGAGCGGCGCGACGCCCGCAAGGTCGTCGGCACGGTGAAGATGGAAGTCACCCAGGCGCAGCTCTCCGGCAAGCTGGTTATCGAAGCCGAACGGATCGGCAAGAGTTTCGGCGAACGCCCCATCGTGAGCGATTTCTCCACGCGCATCATGCGCGGCGACCGGCTCGGCATCGTCGGCGCCAATGGCGCGGGCAAGACGACGCTGATCAAAATGCTGATCGGCGAATTGCCGCCCGACGAAGGCAAAGTGACGCTCGGCGCCAATCTCGAAATCGCCACGCTCGATCAGCGCCGCGTCATGCTGCAACCGGACTGGACGGTGAAGGATGCGCTGACGGGCGGCGGCGGCGATTGGGTCGACGTCAATGGCCAGCGCAAGCATTTCGCCGGCTATATGAAGGACTTTCTGTTTCAGCCGGAACAAGCGCGCACGCCGGTGACGCGCCTCTCCGGCGGCGAGCGCGGCCGCCTGATGCTGGCCCGCGCCTTGTCGCTGCCGTCAAACCTGCTGGTATTAGACGAACCGACCAACGACCTCGATCTCGAAACGCTCGACCTGTTAGAAGAACTGGTGGCCGACTATCCCGGCACGGTCATCGTCGTCAGCCATGATCGCGATTTTCTCGATCGCGTCGCGACGTCCGTGGTGGTGAGCGAAGGCGACGGCCGCTGGCTCGAATATGCGGGCGGTTATTCCGACATGTTCGCGCAACGGGGTTATGGCGTTGGCGGCGAAGCGCCGGTGGCGAAGGAAGCCAAGCCGAAGGCCGAAGCCACGACGGCCGCTGCGCCATCGGCCTCGAAGAAGCGCCTTTCCTTCAAGCAGAAGCATGCATTGGAGACTTTGCCCAAACGCATGGACGAGAACCGTGCCTTGCAGGCGAAGCTGCAGAAGGAACTCGACGATCCCTCGCTCTATGCGCGCGACCCGAAACGTTTCGACCAGGCGTCGCAGGCCTTCGCCAAAGCGGGCGAAGAACTGGCGGCGATGGAAGACGAATGGCTGGAACTGGAAATGTTGCGCGAGGAGATCGAGGGCTAATCAGCCTTTTCCAACCACTCCGCCACCACGCCGGCAATCTCATCGGAATTCTTCTCGATCATGAACATGTGGCCGTTGCCCTTGATGCCACGGTCGGCGAGGTAGATGTGATCGAGCTTCACGCCGGCCTGGCGCAGGAAGATCGCCGTGCAGTGATCATAGGGCGCGTGATAGGACGCCTCCGCCGTCAGCATGAGGATTTTCACTTTCGCCAGATTGGGGAGTTGCCGCGCCGGCGCCTGCTGGCTCCAGCAGCGGACGCAATCGGGCCGTGACGGCGCGTCCTCCTGGACGTAATCCAATCGCTCGTCATCACCGAGCGGCGGCTCCCAGGTGAGCTGCACATCGCCAAGCCCGGAAATCTTGTAACGGCCTTCATCGGCGAACCAATGCGGCGCCCCGAGATTGGCGACATCGCGCAGCGGCGGACCGTTCGGCTCCAACGCCACCAGCGCGGCGACGAGATCGGGCCTGCGGTCCGCTACCACCCAACCGAAGGCGCCCGACTGGGAATGGACCATCAGGACGGCCGGGCCGATGCGCTCGAACAGAGCGATCAGCGCGGCGCTGTTGAGGCGCTGCTGCTCGGCATAGTCGGCAAGCGAAGGCGTCTGCGTGGCGATGAAGGCGTCATAATGCGTCTCGCCGGCCGTCGCCTCGCCCGGCCACTGGGTGTGCAGACGCGCTTGCGGCCAATGTTCGAATCGTCCGGGCGCGGCGAAACGCCGATCGGCGAACTCCCGGTCGAGAGGCGCCAGCGGCCCCTGGACATTGGGATGCCAGGGCGAGCGGCCCCGCGCCACCTGGTCGACCACGTAAACCGCATGGCCACGGCGTAAGAAATACTGCGCCCAGCCCTCGCGCCCATCGGGCGTGCCGGTCCAATTGGTGCCGTTTTGCTGGCCGCCATGCACCATCACGATCGGGTGAGGCGCCTTAAGCTCTTGAGGAATCTGGTATTCGACATACATCTGGCCGACGAAAGGGGCGCCGGGCGAACCGTCGCGATAAGCGCCTCCGGCGTAAAAATAGCCTTGTTTGGCGATCACAAGCGGCTCTCTGTCCACCGTTTTCGGCCCTGTCATGGTTTCCTCCAATATGATTTGTGCGACATCCTACCCGGCCTATTCCCGACGGGAAGCACTTGCCAAAACACTTGCTCCCTCAACCCCCAGCCGGTAACCCACGCCCCATGTCTTCGACCGGCCCGACGAAATCCGCCGTGGATCCTTGGCTCCATTCCGACACCACGAGCATGCTGACGCGGCTGTTCCGTGATCATGGACGCCAGCACATCGGCTCCTATCTGCTGGCGGCGGTCTTGCTGTCGATCGGCGCCGGCGCCACCGCGCTTTCCGCTTATCTCCTGAAGCCGGTGCTGAACGGCATCGTCGATGGCGAGAAGTTCCATGAATTGCGGCTCCTCGCCTGGGCGGTGTTCGGGCTCTTCGCCGCGCGTGGCCTTGCCACCTATCTCTCGCTTATCGTTCTGTCACGCACGGGCAATCGCATCATCGCCGAAGTGCAGGCACGGCTGTTCAATCATCTGCTGTTGCAGGACATGCGCTTCTTCCATGACCGGCATTCGTCGGATTTCATGACGCGGATCGCACAGGCGCCGAATTCCGTGCGCGACACGCTGCAAGCTTTGATCACCGCCTTTGGCCGTGAGCTTTTGACCTTGATCGGCCTCATCTGCGTGATGTTCGTGCAGGATCCGATGCTGGCCGCGTTGTCGCTTCTGACCTTGCCGGCGGCTGCGCTGCTGCTCGGGCGGATGATCGGCAAGGTGCGCAAATTCGCGCGCCGTTCCTTCATGGGCAATTCGCAAATCCTGGAAACGATGCAGGAGACCGTGCAAGGCAGCCGCATCGTCAAATCCTTCAATCTCGAAGACACGATGCGTGGCCGCATGGCGAAATCGATCCGCGAGGTCGAGCGTTCGATGAACCGCGTCGCCGCCGGCATGGCCGCGTCGAGCCCCATCGCCGATGCGCTGGCCGGTTTCGCCATCGGCGCGGTGATCTTCTACGGCAGCTGGAAAGTGACGGTGCAAGGCGCCGATGCCGGCTCCTTCTTTTCCTTCGTCGCCGCCCTCCTGATGGCCTATGAGCCGGCGAAACGGCTGGCGCGCCTGAAGCTCGAAATTCAGAACGGTCTCGTCGGCGCCAAGCTCGTCTACGAAGTGCTCGACCGGCCGGCAAGCGAAACGCCGCAACCGGGCCTGCCGAAACTTCACGTCGGCGCGGGGCGCATCGAAAGCCAGGACGTGCGCTTCAGCTATCGCGACGACGAAGACGTGCTGAGCGGCCTCAGCCTGACTGTCGAACCCAACGCGACGACGGCGCTGGTTGGCCCGTCGGGCGGCGGCAAGTCGACGATCATCGCTTTGCTGCAACGATTTTACACGCCAAATTCGGGCCGCATCCTCATCGACGGCCAGGATATCGACAAGGTCGATCTCGCCTCGCTGCGCGCGCAGATCGCCTTCGTCTCGCAGGATGTCTTCTTGTTCCGCGGTACGATCCACGAAAATATCGCGCTGGGCCGTATCGGCGCGACCGAAGACGAAATCATCGCGGCGGCCAAGAAAGCCCATGCGCATGATTTCATCATGGGCTTCAGCAGCGGCTATCAGACCAATGTCGGCGAACATGGCGCGCAATTGTCGGGCGGCCAGAAGCAACGCATCGCCATCGCGCGGGCCATTCTGAAGAACGCGCCGATCATCCTGCTCGACGAGCCGACAGCGGCACTCGATTCCGAATCCGAACGCGAGGTGCAGAAGGCGCTGGAAGAAATGCGCATCGGCCGCACCACGTTGGTGGTGGCGCACCGCCTGCAAACGATCATCAATGCCGATCGCATCTATGTGATCGAAAAGGGGCAGGCGGTGGAATCCGGCACGCACAGCCAGCTCATCAATGCCAATGGCACCTATCGCACCTTCTTCGCCTCGCAATTCGGAGAAGGTGTCGAGAGCTTCAAAGCTTTTTCCAGCGAAGCGAACGCCGGCGCACGCGAGGACAATGCCTCCAAGCATCGGTCCAGATAGAAGCCCGTTATCTCAATCGCGCACGATTTAAACGCGCAATCGTCCCGGCGCGTCCGGCATCACGCGTGCCGCAGGCCGCGCCGTGCGCGGATGGGCATTGATCACGCACGTAAAGCTGATCGTCGAAATGCAGATCAGGGTGATCCACCATATCTGCATGGTCGCCAGCCCTGAGAAGGCCACCACCAGAATGCAGACGATCCCGGCCAGCATGAAAGAGGCGGCCGGCACCGGCAGTCGACCGGCGGCCAAGAGGCCGAGCGAGACGAACAGCGCCGTGGCAATCGCCCCGACGATGCCAAGGTCGTACCAGACTTCAAACAGCAGGCTGCGCGGCGTGAACGCCGGCAGATAGCCCGAGGCGAGACCACGCACCGTCATGTCAAACCCGTGGCCGGTCAGCACGCGCCAGCCTTCCATGCGGATCAGCTCGGCCCACAGGAAATAGGGCTGCGCCCAGACGGCAACAGCCGGCGGCAAGCGGCCAGCGAGAAAATGCTGGGCGAGCAGCGCCAGGGCCGGCGCCAATACGATCAGGCCGGCGCAGATGACGACGAGCATTTTCGACACGCGGCGCGGATTGGACGAACCGATCGAGAAAACCAGCGCCGACACGACCATGGCGGTCAGGGCGGCCGGCACCCAAACGACCGTGGCGGCGCCTGCGGTGGCGACGGCGAGCGCACCAGCCGAGGCCCAGCGCTCGCGCACCGCCAGGGCGCCGAGCGCCGGCCAAACCAGGACGACCAGCCCGAGCGCCGCCCGCTCGATGGACGTGCCTTCCGGATCAGGCAGTTCCCGCAGTTCCGGAGGCAGCGCAATGGCGACAGCGATGGTGGCCAGGGCGGCGATACCGACACCAATCGGCATCAGATTGAGGTTGGAGGTGCGGGTGCGACCCGGCAGCATGAAAATGGCGGCCACGGCGAGCGCCACCGTCGCCGCGGTCTTGCCATAGCGTTCGAGCGCCAACCCTTGAAACGGCGTCCAAACCAGCGAGAAGGCGGCCCAGGCCAGCAGCAGCACCAGCGCCTGCACCACCGGCGAGAACATCACCTGCCGGGACGGCAGAAGAGCATGGCGGCCCGGCGCCAGCAGCGCGCCGAGCAGAATCATCGCGACGCCGACCGGCACCAGCGTGAACAACAGACGGCGCGAATAGATGGCCCCGGTTGGCACGACGATGAGAATGATCGCCAGCCCAAGCCTCAGCATCAATTGCGCGGCTTCGGCGGCAAAATCGGCCTGCTGAGGGCGGGCTGTGGCGGGCATGACGTCGACTGTCGTGTTTGAAACAAAACTGTAATTTCGCGACGCCGAAACGTCACATGAATGACTTTACACAGCTTGGGGGTCGGGCACTGTGCGATTGCGGCAACAGTCGTGGCAAAAGCGCAACGTGATCCGTGACTTCTGTCATTCGTCCTTAACTGGCGTGCGGCGCAGCGATTTTCGCCGCGAATCCTGCTTTTTGCCCTCCAGTCGACGACGTTTGGAGGCCAGGGTGGGTCGCGTCGGCCGCCGAGGAATGGGCGCGATCGCCGCCTCGCGGATGAGCGCACACAGCCGCTCCAGGGCATCGGCACGATTGAGTTCCTGGGTGCGGAACCGGTCGGCGCTAAGCACCAGCACCCCGTCACGGGTGATGCGGCGCCCGCCCAGAGTGATCAATCGGCCACGGACATCATCACTGAGGCTTGGCGATTGGGCGACGTTGAAGCGCAGTTGCACGGCGCTCGCCACCTTGTTGACGTTCTGCCCACCGGGGCCCGAGGCACGGACGAAATTCAGCTCGATCTCGCTATCGTCGAGAACGATGGAGCGGGTGACGCGGATCATGCCAGGCCCACTCCTCTGCTGTTCAGGCCAAAACGGCGAATACCTCGTCGCCGACAATCTTCACTTCATAGGTCTTCAGCGCGACGCTGCAAGGGGCCTGCCGGGGTTCGCCGGTGGGAATGTGGAATGTGCCGAAATGCATGGCGCATTCGATCTCGTCGTCGACAATCTCGCCCTCCGACAGGCTGGAGAGGCCGTGGGTGCAACGGTCCGACGTCGCGTAAAACTGTCCGTCGAGGTTGTAGACGCAGATATCGCCCTCATCGCTCGCCACCCGCTTCTTGTCGCCGGGGCTCAATTCGTCCTGCCGGCACAGCAACACCAAATTCGCTTCAGACACTGTTTCCTCCGGTTATTGTGGGTTCCGCCCCGCTTAATGAGCACCGCCGCCGCTGGCAAGCCTGTCTGGCCTTTAGCCTCAATGCTTCTTGCTTGGATGGTTCCTGCATGAACTTTCATGCAGATTGACGGGGCCAAATGTCATCCCTATAGCCCTGTTACGCAGTTTTTGGCTGTTCCTCATAACATCGGACGGCCCGGTCCTGGGACGGAGACCACAAAAGATGACGTTGGCAACGAGCCCGACAAAAGGGATGGCCAGCCGGCTGGCGAGCGAGCCCAAACACGGCCTGCGCCAGCGCCTCATTCTTCTCTACAGCGTGCTCGTGACCGCCAATATCGCCGCCTGGCTCTGGGCCTTCGCGGTTTTCCGCGATCAACCGGTAATGCTTGGCACGGCTTTCCTCGCCTATGTGCTGGGCCTGCGCCATGCGGTGGATCCAGACCACATCGCCGCCATCGACAATGTTACCCGTAAACTGCTCCAGGATGGCGGGCGGCCGGCGACCGTCGGCTTCTGGTTCGCGCTCGGACATTCGACGGTCGTCATCCTTGCCTGTCTCGTGATCGCTTTCCTGGCGTCGGGCGCCAACGGTGTGATGGACGAATTCCGCGACATCGGCTCGCTGATCGGCACCACGGTTTCGTCGCTGTTCCTGCTCGTCATCGGCATCGCCAATCTGGCCATTTTCATCGGCGTGTGGCGGACGTTCCGCAATGCCAAGCGGACGGGTCGGTATCGTGAGGAAGATCTCGACGCGATCGTCGGCCGGCACGGCTTTCTGTCGCGGCTGCTGCGGCCGCTGTTCTCGCGCATTTCCAAAAGCTGGCACATGTATCCGCTCGGCTTCCTGTTTGGCCTCGGTTTCGATACGGCAACCGAAATCGGCCTGTTCTCCCTGGCCGCGGCCAATGCCGCCAACGGCGTATCGCTCTCGACGGTGATGGTGTTTCCCGTGCTGTTCGCCGTGGGCATGGCCCTGGCCGATGCCACCGATGGCGCGCTGATGCTCGGCGCTTATGAATGGGCCTACGTCAATCCGATCCGCAAACTGTTCTACAATCTGGTGATCACCGGTCTCTCGGTCTTCATCGCTCTGGTGATCGGTCTGGTGCAGGGCGTTGGGCTGATCGCCGAGAAGCTGGAATTGAGCGGCGCCTTCTGGAGCGACCTGGCGGCGCTACGCGATCACTTCGACATTCTGGGCTTTATCATCGTCGGTCTCTTCATCGCCATCTGGGCGATTTCCGCCCTCGTCTACAAACTCGGCGGCTACGACGCGATCGAGCTCGAAAAGGAAGCCTGAGCGGCCTCCATCCTAAGTGGGCACCCGGGCGTGGGCATTTGCCCCGTCGTCTGCAATGTCCTCATGCGCGCTATGGTCAGGCGGCATGGACAAGAGCCGTGCGATTGACGATAAGTCCGACAATATCAGCCAGGCTGAAACAAGCCTGGCGGCGGGAGGACGCATGCAGAATTTCCAGGGCAAGACGGCTTTCATCACGGGTGCGGGATCAGGCATCGGCCTTGGCATGGCTCGCACCTTTGCCCGCAACGGCATGAACATCGTTCTATGCGACATCCGCCGCGATGCGCTCGACGACGCCCTGGCGCAGGTGAACAAGCTCGGCGCGCAGGCCATCGCCATCGAAGTCGACACCTCCGTGCGCGCCTCCATCGACGCCGCCACGCAACAAGCCATCGACGCCTTCGGCAAGGTGCATATTCTGTGCAACAACGCCGGCATTTCCATGCATGGCGTGCCGATCGAAAAGCTGCCGGTCCGCGACTGGGAATGGGTGATGGGCGTCAACATCAACGGCGTCATCCATGGCTTCCAGAATTTCATCCCGCACATGCGCGACCATGGCGAGGAATGCCATATCGTCAACACCGCTTCGATCGGCGGCTTCCGCATTCAGCCCGGCTGGGACACAGGTCCCTATTCGATGACGAAATATGCGGTGGTGGCTTTGTCGGAAGCGCTGGAGCAGGATCTCGACGGCAGCAATATCGGTGTCTCGGTGCTGTGCCCCGCAGCCGTCAAGACCGGCATCTTTCTCTCCGGCCGCGCCCGCCCCGATCGCATGGGCGGCTCGTTCAAGCGGCAGGAGAGCGAACAGTTCTCGCATCTCCTCAACGAAGGTTTCGAGCCCGACGTGGTGGGCCGCCGCGTACTGCGTGCGATCCGCAAGGGCGAATTCTTCATCTTCACACATCTATGGCCGCGTGAGTTGATCCAGGCGCGCCATGATCGGGTGCTGCGGGCTTTCGACGACACACAGGCGTGGATGGACGAAGAAGGCATCGTCAACGAAGAACAAGCCCCGAAACAAAGCTGAAACCTACCCTTTCAACAACGGATGCACCGATGCATTTCTCCTTCTTCCACCTGATGCCCTGGACCGAGCTCGACGAAGCGCCGACGCAATGGCCGGCGCGCAACGCGCCATTCCGGCCCGAGCGCGGCACCGAGCTTTATGACACCTATCTCGGCACGATGGCGCATGCGGAAGCCTGCGGCTTCGACTGGGTGGGCGCCAACGAGCATCATTTCTCGCCCTACAGCCTGATGGCGAATTGCAATCTCGTCGGCGCGGCGATGACCCAGCGCACCAAGTCGATCAAGCTCGCCATGCTCGGCAATCTCTTGCCGCTGCTCAACCCCGTCCGCGTCGCCGAGGAATATGCGATGCTCGACGTGATGAGCGGCGGCCGGCTTGTCGCCGGTTTCGTGCGCGGCATTCCGCACGAATATATCGCTTATAATGTCGCGCCCGATGAATCGCGCGGGCGCATGCGCGAAGCGCTCAACATCATTCTGCGCGCCTGGACGGAGCCCGAACCTTTCGGTTGGGAAGGCGAATTCTATCAATATCGTGCCATTTCCATCTGGCCGAAGCCACGGCAGACGCCGCATCCCCGCATTCTGATGTCGGCGAGCAATCTCGAATCAGCGCAATTCGTCGGCGAATTCCCGTCCATGGTTGGCCTCACCCTGGTCAGCGATCTCGATGTCGCCCGCTCCATCATTGATGGCTTTCTTGAGAGTGCCCGCGCGCACGGCCGCGCGCCAAGCCCGGAGGATATTCTCGTCGGCCAGCAGACTTGCATCGCCGAAACGGATGAAGAAGCCGAAGACATCATGGCAAAGGCGCTTGCCTATTTCCATGGCGTGCTGATGCGCCCGCAGCAGGATGCGCAGCGCATCGTCATTCAGAAAACCCGCTTCTTTGGCCAGGAAGGTGCTGGCGACTATTTCATGAAGCGCTTGCAGACCTTGAAAGGCCGCACGATCAAGGAGCAGATTGAGGCAGGTTCCATTCTCTGTGGCAGCCCGCAAAGCGTGGTCAAGCAGATCAAGCGGCTCCGGCAGCATCTCGGCGCCGCGCATATCAACATGAACATGAAGCTCGGCAACATGCCTGACACGGCCGTCATCAAGGGCATGGAACTCTTCCGTGACAAAGTTTTGCCGGAAGTTCGTGCACTCTGAGCTAGATCTTTGTTTCAACGCGTCTTCGTGGCGTTTGATGGCCATCAAACTGCGAAACGCTATGGATATTTGACAACAAACAGGATTTCGAAGTGACCGACATTTCCTTTACCGAACGCGACGTCGCCCTTTCGAGCGGTTCGTTGCATGTGCGCACCGCCGGCAAAGGCCGCCCGCTCGTTCATCTGCACAGCGCCGCCGGGCCACGCATATCAGGCGTGATCGAAGCGCTCGCCGATCATCATCTGGTTCATGCGCCCACACTGCCGGGATTTGACGGTACGGCGAGACATGCCTCGGTGACAACGATCTCCGACCTCGGCAATCTCGTCGCCGAATTCATCGAAAAGGTATGCGATGGCGAAGCCGATATCGTCGGCGAAGGCCTCGGCGCGTGGGTCGGGCTGTGGGTCGCGGTGCGCCATCCCGCTCTCATTGGCCAGTTGGTGCTTGAAGCGCCGGCCGGGCTGCGCCGTGCCGAACTGATCGCCATCCCCGCCAACGTCGATGAGCGGATGAAGCTGCTGCATGCCGTGCCCGCCAACATTCCGGCAGAGACGCGCACGCCGCAAATGCTGCGGGACAATCGTCAGGTGTTGCAGGATTATGTTCAGGGCGTCGATTTCGACGAGGCCTTGGTGGAACAACTCGGCGAGATCAAAGCCCGCGCGCTCGTTCTGATGGGGGCGCTCGACAAGATGATCCCGCGCGAAACCGGCCACATTCTCAAGGCCGCTCTGCCGCAATCGCATCTGACTTATATCTGGGGGGCGGCGCATGCGATCGAATTCGATCAGCCGCAACGCACCAGCGCGATCGTTCTCGACTTTCTCGATCGCGGCGAAAGCTTTTTGGTTCGTCAGGCGGCACCCGCCGCCTAGGGCAAATCGCGTTTCGAAAGAAACGCGATTTTGCCGAATGTGGTAGCGCCTACCGGAGTTGCTACTTAACAGCGACGTCCATCTCGCCGATCTTCTCGATCCAGCAATGCATGACATTGCCGGACTTCACTTCGCTCACGCCTTCGGGCGTGCCGGTCATGATGATGTCGCCGGGATAGAGCGTGTAGATAGCCGAGGCTCGGACGATCAGATCGCGGACGTCGACGACCAGGTCCTTGGTATTGGCGCGCTGGCGCACTTCGCCGTCCACCTCGATGCCAAACTCCAGCGCATCGGGATTGGGAATTTCATCGGCGGTGACGAGCCAGGGGCCGAGCACCGAATAGGTGTCGGCGGACTTACGCCAGCTGCGATCTTCTGTGCCGCGCACCACCATGTCGAGGCCGATGGCATAGCCAGCCACGTGATCGAGCGCCTTGTCGCGCGAGATGTTCTTGCCGCCCTTGCCGATGATCAAGGTCAGTTCGATCTCGTGGTCGTTGCGCCGATCAGGCCAGTGCAATTCGACCTTTTCGCCAGCACCGATGAGGCCGGTTTGCGACTTGAGGAAGAGGCCCATTTTATCGATTGGCGTCGCAAAGCCTTCAAAGGTCGGCATGTGGACGCCGTGGTGGATCGCCGGGTCGTGCGCTTCCTTCGCATGCAGCAGGTAGTTGACTGGCGCGGCAATGACACGCGGCGGATTGGCCACGGGCGCGTCAAGCTTGATGGAGTTCAGCGGGATTGGCTTCGCCGACTTGGCCGCTTCGCGCATCGCCGGCAGCAGCTTGTCGAGATTGGCGATAAACTGATCCCCGACCGGCAGGGGCCAGCGCAGCGGCGGCAACGCCTCCAGCACGCTCGTCACGTCACGAACGGTATCGCCCTCGACGACACCAATGCGGCCATTGTCAAAACGGCAGATTTTCATGGGTTCGCTCTTTCCCGAATGCGCGCATCACGGCTCGCAGGGCCTGCGCTTATGCTCTGCCGGTAGCGAATCGTTGCGACCTTTGCAAGGCAGGCACACACGGAAATAGCCTGCGGCACAGAGCTCGATACGAGATATCGGACGCATTCTCTCGCGCCGTGTATACACGGTGCCCCGATCAGGAAATCACCGCCGTGGAGCGCGCTCGATATCCATACCCCGCGCGCCCGGATCGCGATTGCCGCATCGGCGAAAAAATTTCCGCCGCCGGGGCGTTTCACCCTGAAAAACTGGCTCTTAAGGTAGAGATCAAGCTTTGATTCGCACCAAATCCGCACTCCCGCACCGCGCACGTGCCGCAGCCTCTTTCCCGGCTGGTTAACGGATGGTATCCCCCGCCCCATGACCACCCATAGAATCGAAAACATCCGCAACTTCTCGATTGTCGCGCATATCGACCATGGCAAATCGACCCTCGCCGACCGGCTGATTCAGACCACCGGGGCGATGGCCGAGCGCGAAATGGTCGAGCAGGTGCTCGATTCCATGGATATCGAGCGCGAACGCGGCATCACCATCAAGGCGCAGACCGTGCGGCTCGAATATCGGGCCAAGGACGGCAAGGATTACGTCCTCAACCTGATGGACACACCCGGCCACGTCGACTTCGCCTATGAGGTATCGCGTTCGCTCGCCGCCTGCGAGGGATCGCTGCTGGTGGTCGACGCCTCGCAAGGCGTCGAGGCGCAGACGCTTGCCAACGTCTATCACGCGCTTGATGCCGGCCACGAAATCGTGCCGGTGCTCAACAAGGTCGATCTGCCGGCGGCCGAGCCCGATCGGATCAAGGAACAGATTGAAGATGTCATCGGCCTCGATGCGTCCAACGCCGTGCCGATCTCGGCCAAGACCGGCCTCAACATCGATCTGGTGCTGGAAGCCATCGTCACCCGCCTGCCGCCGCCCAAGGGCGACGATAAGGCGCCGCTGAAAGCTTTGCTCGTCGACAGTTGGTATGACCCCTATCTCGGCGTCGTCGTGCTGGTTCGCATCATCGATGGCGTGATGAAGCGCCATCAGAAGATCAAGATGATGGGCACCGACGCCCATTACGAGGTCGAAAAGATCGGCGTTTTTAGGCCGAAGATGCAGGACGTCACCCAGCTCGGCCCCGGCGAGATCGGCTTCATCACGGCGCAGATCAAACAGGTGGCCGACACCCGCGTCGGCGATACGATCACCGAAGAGCGACGCGAGACAGCCGAGGCCCTGCCCGGCTTCAAACCGGCGCAGCCTGTTGTGTTCTGCGGCCTGTTCCCGGTCGACGCCGCCGACTTCGAGGATCTGCGCGCAGCCATGGGCCGCCTGCGCCTCAACGACGCCAGTTTCTCCTACGAAATGGAATCCTCCGCCGCGCTTGGCTTCGGCTTCCGTTGCGGCTTCCTCGGCCTGCTGCATCTGGAGATCATCCAGGAGCGCCTGCACCGCGAGTTCAATCTCGATCTGATCGCGACGGCCCCGAGCGTCATCTACAAGATCCATATGAACGACGGCGAAGTGATCGAGCTGCACAACCCCGTCGACATGCCCGACGTGGTGAAGATCGATACGATCCACGAGCCGTGGATCAAGGCCACGATCCTAACGCCCGACGATTATCTCGGTTCCGTGCTGAAACTGTGCCAGGAGCGGCGCGGCGTGCAGGTCGACCTGTCCTATGTCGGCAAGCGGGCCATGGTCGTCTATGAACTGCCGCTCAACGAAGTGGTGTTCGACTTCTACGACCGGTTGAAATCGATCTCGAAAGGCTATGCCAGCTTCGACTATCAGATCACCGACTATCGCGAGGGCGACCTCGTCAAAATGTCGATCCTGGTCAATGCCGAGCCGGTCGATGCGCTCTCGATGCTGGTGCATCGCAGCCGCGCCGAAATGCGCGGGCGCGTGATGGTGGAAAAGCTGAAAGAGCTGATCCCGCCGCACATGTTCCAGATTCCGATCCAGGCGGCCATCGGCGGCAAGATCATCGCCCGCGAAACCGTGCGCGCGCTGCGCAAAGACGTGACGGCGAAGTGCTACGGCGGCGACGTCACCCGCAAGCGCAAGCTGCTCGAGAAGCAGAAAGAGGGCAAGAAGCGCATGCGCCAGTTCGGCAAGGTGGAGATTCCGCAGGAAGCCTTCATCGCCGCCTTGAAGATGGATAGCTGATAAAATGGAGGCGGGACGCGTCCCGCCTCGCTTTATTGCGGCCTGATCCCGGCCGCGGCGATCACGTCACTCCAGCGGGTCACTTCCGAGCGCAGGAAGCCACCGAAAGCTGCGGCGTCTCCGCCGACCGGCTCGGCGGCCAGACGCGTCAGCGTTTCGCGTACGGCAGGCGCGCGCAATGTCTCGTTAAGCGCCGCGTTCAAGGTCGCGACGATCGGTGCCGGCGTACCGGACTTCACCAATATACCGGTCCAATCGGCGACCGCTAAATTCGGAAAGCCAGCCTCGGCGACGGTCGGTATGTCCTTCAACGCGGGGAGACGCTGAGGCGCCGTCACGGCGAGCGCTCGTAATTGCCCGCTCGCGATCAGATCCATCACCGGCAAAGTAGTGATGAACATATATTGATTGGTGCCATTCAGAAGATCGGCAATCGACTGCGCGAATTCAGAGTAAGGCACGTGGGCTGTCGTGAGATGGTTCTGCTGCTTGAACAGCTCGCCAACGAGATGAGCTGGAGAGCCGATCCCGCCCGAGGAGAAGTTCATTTTATTGGGCTGAGCTTTCGCCAGTTTGATCAGATCCGTTACGGAGCTCACGTTCACGTTGGGCGCGACCACGAGCACGTTGTAGGAGCGGGAAAGCTGCACGACAGGCTCGAAATCCTTGAGGAGATCGAAGGCGCTTTGCTTCTGCAGAGCAGGTGCCGCCGCGAATGGCAGACTGACGCTATAGAGCGTATAGCCATCGGCCGGGCTGCGCAGAACCTCGCGGGCGCCCAAGGCTTGCAATGCACCGGCACGGTTTTCGACGATCACCGACCATTTGCGAGAATTGGACAGTTCCGTCGCAACCACGCGGCTCAGAATGTCGGGCGGCGTGCTCGGCGCCACGCCGACGACAATGCGTATCGTCTGACTGGGATAGGTTTGAGCCGAAGCAGTGCCGGCTCCCAACAATGCCAGCGTGCCAACCATGAAGCTTATACATTTCGATAGCATGCTCTCCCTCCCTCATCTGATCCGCATCCCGGCCCTGCTCCGGCACGATCGAACCGTCTTCGTCACCAGCGACCAATGACGATGCCCGCACCAACCTCTCTATCTCGCGCAGACAGAACCCACTCGTCGTCCGTGCTGATGCGATTGCGCCGGTCGGTCAGACGCTCGAGCAGTTTGGCATGCATGTCATTGCGGACGAGCGCATAAGTGGCATCGAGGCCAAGATCGACGAACTCGTTCGGGTCGTTCTTCAAATCGAAGAGTTGCGGCCGAAACCCTTTGTAATAGATATATTTCCATCGCTCCGTGCGCAGCATGTAGGCGCGGCTGTCATTGGCGCCTTGGCCGGCTAGTTCACGTGCTTCGTAGAAGGCGTAATCAAGCTCCGAGAAAACCGCGTCTCGCCATGCGGAGGGCGTAGGTCCGCGCAGGAAGCCCATCAGCGACTGACCTTCGAGGCGATGGCGGGATGCCTTTGATTGATAGGCATCGAGAAAAGTCGGCACGAGGTCGATGGCTTCGACCAGATGATGACAGACGCTGTTGCGTGTGTGATCGGCGGCCGACGATGGATCGACGATGATCAAGGGAACGCGCACGGAAGATTCGTGAAACAGCTCCTTCTCGCCGAGCCAATGGTCGCCGAGATAATCGCCATGATCCGATGTGAAGACGATCATGGTTTGGGTGAGGAGATTGGCGCTTTCGAGATAATCGAGCAGTTGTCCGATCTGATCGTCGATTTGCTTGATCAAACCCATATAGGCGGGAATGACCGCCCCACGCACGTCCTCGCGGGCGAACGATTGACCCACCTCCATATTCATAAAGGCGCGAACGACAGGGTGGGGATCGATCAGCTCCCGGTCCGACTTGATCGCCGGCAACACCTGATCCTGCGTGAACATCGCATGATAGGGCGCGGGTGCGATATAGGGCCAATGCGGTTTGATGTAGGACAGATGCAAGAGCCAGGGCTTGTCCTTGCTGTCCTCGATGAACTCGATGCCTCGGTTCGTGATGTACGGCGTTTCGGAATGCTCTTCTTTCACGCGTGCGGGATAAATCGAGTTTTTCAGATTCCATCCCGATAGAGTTTCGCCGTTGGGGCCCGTCGCCGCATTGGCCCAATCGTTCCAGGGATTCTCCCCGTCATATCCCTGTGCCGCGAGCCAGCGGTTGTAGGAGAGGCCGCTTTGATCGAGACCGGGGGGATGCAAGCCATCATCGCGTTCGAACGGCTCGAAGGCGCCCTCCGCGATGCGCGCGCCGATTTCGGTGTCGGCAGTGAGCCCCAAATGCGCCAGTCCGGCGCTATCTTGACGGACATGGGTTTTACCCGCCACCGCAACACGCACGCCTGAGGGACGGAGATAGTCACCTAGAGTCAGTTCTCCGATCGGCAGCGGGACGAAATTCCAGGTCGCGCCATGGGAGAAGACCGTACGGCCCGTGTAATAGCTCATGCGGGACGGACCGCAGACGGGCGCATTGACGAAGGCGCGATCGAAACGCACGCCCATGCTAGCCAAACGATCGATATTGGGGGTCGAGAGTGTCGGGTGGCCCGTACAAGACAGATAATCCCAGCGGAGCTGGTCGCACATAATGAATAAGATATTGCGCACATCCGCCATGGCGTTTCCAAAACCCGTCTTCGCGAGGCTTGGTGCCCCGTGACAGATTTGTCGCGGTGGTCGTGGCTTGCCTAGCCGCGCAAAACGCTCGCGCGATAACCCCGGGTTATCGCTAGCTACGGGCTAGTGCGGAGGCGCGGCGGCGGATCAGCGTTGAAAGATGTTGCGCGGCTGGCGACAGCGGGATGGTCGAACGCTTGCTCAGCGCGATCCGCGATTTCGGCAGTTCATCTTCCAGTTCTATCGCTTGCAGGCGCTTTTGCGCTTGCAGCGGTGCAACCAGTTTCCGCGGTAAGACAACGAGGAAGTCGGTTGCTTCGACCAAAGCCAACGCCGTAGCGAAAGATTCCGATTTGATCGTCGTGCGAGGCGGCTTGAGACCACGGGTTTCAAATGCTTCTACGAACAGCTCGCCCAGACTGCCGGCCGGCCCCAAGGTCAGCCAGTTTCTCTTTGTCAAATCCCGGAGGGACTTGGCTTTTTTCGCGGGATGATCGAACCGCCCCGTCACGACGATCTCCGTCTCGAGCAGAATTTCGACATCCAGCTCAGCAGCGAGAAATGCCGGCGGTGCGGGACCGACAGCAAAGTCGATCAGACCATCACGGAGTGGCGCCAAGACCGGCGGATAGATGCCTTCCGATATTTTCACCTCGATATCGGCATATTTCGCGCAGAAAGGCGGAAGAACCGCGGGAATGATCAAGGTCGATGCCAGCGGCGAAACCGCCACGGTGATCGTTCCCTTCTGACGGCCGCGCAACCGATCGATCTCATCCTCAAGGCGACGCACATCGGCTTGAACGACGCGCGCATGGGCGAGGATGGTCTGTCCGAATTCCGTCAGAATGGCGCCGCGTGGGGTGCGCGCGATCAAGGGCACGTTGAAGTCATTCTCCATCTGGCGAATGACCTTGCTCAAAGCCGGCTGGCTCAGTCGCAGCAGCCGCGCCGCAGCTCTGATGCTGCCCGTCTCGGACAAAGCGATCAGAACTTCCACATGCCGGAGTTTGATGCGCAATTCGTGCTTCCCCCTCGTCGCCGGCCGATACTATGCTGGAAAATCACCAGGCGCGAAACGCGACCACGAAAGGACCCGCCCCATGATCATCCGCCCGCTCGGCTCCATCCCGTCCGTCCGCGCTCCGGCGTCCTATTTCACCGGCACCGTCTGGCAGGATCCAATCATCGAGGCGCCGGAGCCCGCGGCGCAGCGCGCCGTGCGCGTCGCCTTTGAACCAGGCGCGCGTACCGCCTGGCACACCCATCCGCTCGGCCAAACTTTGTTCATCACCTCAGGATTTGGCCTGGTACAGGTGTGGGGCGGCGTGGTGCGCGAAGTGCGCGCCGGCGACGTCATCTATTTCGCGCCGGAGGAAAAGCACTGGCACGGCGCGGCGCCCACGATCCGCATGGAACATATCGCCATGCAGGAAGCCAAGAATGGCAAGCATGTCGACTGGCTCGAACATGTCACCGACGAGCAATATGCGGTGAAGCCTGGGGTTTAAGTGCCACTCTTCTTTTCCTCGAACGGGAAATGTTCTTCCCGTTCGATCTTGATGCCCTTGATCACTTCCTTGGCCGTGCCGGTGAGCGGCAGGCTGACGCGCAGCCGGTCGGCCTCGGCCAAAGCAATCATCATATCGCGTTCGGCCGAGGGCATGCCGTAGCGCTGCGCCTGCGTCTCCAGCGCCCAGTTCGAGGCGCTGCTGTCGAGCAGCATCTCGCGCATCACCACGCCATCGACGCCATACTGGTCGCCCAGTTTGAAGCCTTCGTGATTGGCGGAGACGCAGCTCCACAGGATGAGATTATTGACCATCTTGCCGACCTGGCCGGCGCCGACGTCACCCAGGCGGTAGATCGAACTGGCGAAGGTGGAGAAGGCTTTCCGGCAGGCGTCGAAGACGGCTTTTTCGCCGCCGCCGGTGATCAGCAGTTTGCCGGCCTCGGCCGGACGCTCACCACGGCAGATGGGGATATCGATGGGGATCAATCCGCTGTCGCGCAACCGCACGGCGAAGTGGATCATGCTCACGGGAGACGTGGTCGTGGCGATACCAACGATCGTTTCGGGTTTCGCCCGCGCGACTACACCATCGGGTCCGAACAGAACCCTTTCCACATCGCTCTCTTCCGCCACCAGAACGATGACGAGATCGGCCTCGACGACAGCCTGTCCGGGCGTGGGCGCGATGGCGATCCCTTTGCAGGCCGCCGACTTGCAGGCCTTGGGATCCACATCGAAGCCAGAGACGACGAACCCACCATTGAGCAAGTGGCGTGAAATTGGGTTGCCCATCTTGCCCAGGCCGATCACCGCGACATTTTTGATGTTGCGTGGCGCCATGCGTATCGTTTCCACCCATTTGGCCAGTGCCCAATGCGCTGGCTTTCTTTGTTGGGCAATACTGTCGCCACGCCGCCGTGACCTTGTCAATGGATGGCAGCCCCGACAAATGGTTGATGCTGAGACCAAACCGGCGATTGGCGGGCGCTTGCTTTACGGCGAGGCCGCCGCCATCCTGCCGCCCAATTTAGGGGAGGCAAGATGGCCAGAGTTGAAAATCTCTTTGCGGTAGAGGGCAAATCCATCGTTGTGACGGGCGCGGCCAGCGGGATCGGCCTGGCGATCGCCGAGGCCATGGCGACCAATGGCGCCAAAGTGACGATGGCCGACCGCGATGAGCCCGCGGTGAACCGGGAAGCCATGCGCCTGCGCGATGCCGGATATGCGACAACCGCCATGACCGCCGACATCACCCAGGACGCCGATGTTCGCCGCCTGTTCGACAGCGTGATCGCCCACGAGGGCCGGCTCGACGTGGTTTTCGCCAATGCCGGCATCAGCGGCGGACCGGGCTTCCTGCGCACCGATAATTCACGCAATCCCGATACGGCTTTCGAGGTGATCGCCGACGAATTGTGGGACCGGGTGATCGACACCAACGTTCATGGCGTCATCCGCACTCTGCGCGCCGCCATCCCGCAGATGAAGAAACAGGGTGGCGGCAAGATCGTGGTGACGAGCTCGATCTCATCGATGAAGATCGAGCAATATGTCGGTTCGAGCTATGTGGTGTCGAAAGCGGCCGTCGGGCAGATCGTGCGGCAGGTAGCGATCGAACTGGCGAGCTATAACATCAATGTCAACGCCATCGCGCCGGGACCGGCCATCACCAATATCGGTGGCGGCCGGCTGAAGGACGCGGCGGCACGCGCGCCCTTCGAAAAGGTCAATCCGATGCATCGCGTGGCGACGCCGGAAGACATGCAGGGCGCAGCCCTGTTCCTCGCCTCGCGCGCCTCCGATTACATTACCGGCATTCACATCGTCATCGACGGCGGTCTGCTGCTCGGGCAAGCCGATTAAAACAAACATCAGGGGGAAACGTGAAGATCGTCAAACTGGAGCAGTTCCACGCCGACATGGGTTGGCGACCGGCCTCCTTTCTCAAGATCAGCACCGACGAAGGTCTCGTCGGCTGGGCCGAATATGCGGAGAATTTCGGCGCCGGCGGCGTCAGCGATCTGCTGCGGCGCTTCGAGCCGATCATTCAGGGTCTTGATCCAAGAGAAGTCGGCAAGATCACGGCTTCGCTGCAAGCGATCACGCGGCTGGCGGCGGGCGGCCTGAACAATCAAGCCATCGCGGCCATCGAGAATGCCTGTCTCGACATCAAGGCGAAGGCGCTTGGCGTGCCGGTCTATGCTTTGTTCGGCGGGCCTTTCCGCACGCGGCTGCCGGTCTACTGGTCTCACTGCGGCAGTTTCCGCGTTCGCTTCGCCGACCTTTTCGAGACATGGGGCAAGCCACGGGTGGAAACCCTGGACGATCTCAAGACATTGGGACAGGAAGCAGTGGCGCGCGGCTTCAGCGCCATCAAGACCAATCCGCTGTTTCTCGAAAACGGCCGCCTGAAAATGTTCGAAGGCGGCTTCCGCCTCTATCCGAAACTGTTGGAACGCAATATCGACGGCGCCTTCATCGGCGCCATCACCGACATGCTCGCGGCCTTTCGCGAGGGGCTTGGCTCGCAAACCGGCCTGATGCTCGACATCAATTTCAGCCAGCGCACGGAAGGGTTCCTGCGCATCGCCCGCGCGCTGGAGCCGTTCGACCTCACCTGGTTCGAGATCGACATGCACGATCCCCAGGCACTGGCGCATGTGCGCCGGTCCAGCCGGGTGCCGATTGCCTCGCTGGAATCGATCCATGGCCTAAGAGGATATCGACCCTATTTCGAAGAAGGCGCTGCCGATGTCGCCGTGGTCGACGTGCCATGGAATGGCCTTTGGGAATCGGTGCGCATCGCCACTCTGGCTGATGCCTATGAGGTGAACTGCGCGCCACACAATTTTTATGGCACGCTTGCCAGCATCATGAGCGCGCATTTCTGCGCCGCCATTCCCAATTTCCGCATCATGGAACTGGAAGTGGACGACGTGCCGTGGCGGGACGAATTCGTCACCGTGCCACCCACGCTGGAGAAAGGCGAATTCGTCCTGCCCACCGGACCCGGTTGGGGTACGGAGGTCAATGAAGAGGCACTCCGCGCCCGGCCCTGGCCGAAGCGTTAGCGGGGTGCATTTCAAGCGCGGACGCGCTAAAAGTATGGAAAAGCAGGTGCCGCGTCGCGCCCGGAGGAATGCGCCATGAATGTGAATGCGCCGAAAGCGCAGTTCAGGCCCAACAACAAGCTTGCACTGGTCGATTGCGACATCCATCCGCGTCTTCGCAAGCCGGAAGACCTGAAGCCCTATCTATCGTCACGCTGGTGGGATACGTGGCAGACCTATGGCCTGCGCAAGCGGCACGGTTTCGTCAAAGGCCATCCTTATCCGAAATCGCAACCGGGCGATGGTGCGCGGCGCGATGCCTGGCCCACCAATGGCGATCCGGCCGGCAGTTCCCTGCCCCTGATGCAGGAACAGCATCTCGATTATCACGGTGTCGACATCGGCATCATGAACCCGCTCTGGCCCGGCTCCGGCGATCAGAATCTCGATCTGTCCGCCGCTTTGGCTTCAGCGCATAACGATTGGCAGCTCGATCTGTGGCACGCCAAGGAACCGCGCCTGCGCCCTTCCATCGTCGTGCCCTATGAGCATGTCGAGGCCTCGGTAGCGGAGATTCACAAGCGCGCGCCCAACAAAGCCTTCTGTCAGGTGTTTCTGCTCAGTCGCACCAACGAGGCTTTGGGGCGCCGCAAATACTGGCCGATCTATGAAGCCGCCGTCGAACATAATCTACCCATCGGCATCCATGTGTTCGGCTATTCGGGCATTCCGATCTCCAATTCGGGTTGGCCCTCCTTCTATATCGAGGAAATGGCGGAACATGGCACGGCCTGCTCGGCCTTGATTTCCTCGATGATCATGGAAGGGTTGTTCGAGCGTTTCCCAACTTTGAAAGTGGTGATGATCGAAGCCGGTTTCGGCTGGGTGCCGTCGCTGGGCTGGCGGCTCGACAAACATTGGCAGAAGATGAAGGGCGAGGTGCCGCATCTGAAACGGCCGCCGTCCGAATATCTGAAGCAGAATGTCTATGTGACGACGCAGCCGATCGAAGAGCCGGAGAAGCCGGAATATCTCGTCGATCTGATCGATTGGATCGGCTGGGACCGAGTGATGTTCGCCAGCGACTATGCCCATTGGGATTTCGACGATCCGGTTTTCGCCGTGCCGCCGAACTGGAGCGAGGAACGCCGCCGCAAGCTGCGCTCGGAAAACGCCATGAGCGTCTTTCGCCTCTGATCTCTTTACCCCTTCCGGAGCCTTGCAAGGTGAACCTGTCCGACATCCGCGCCGTTGATTGCGACGTGCATCCCACCGTGCCGAGCATGCAGACGCTGCTGCCCTATCTCAACGATCATTGGCGCGAAACGGTGATCGAGCGCGAGATCACCACGCTCGATACGATCAGCTATCCACCGTTGGCGCCGCTCACCGCACGGGCGGATTTTCGTGGCGAGAACGGCCGCGCCGGCCTCGATGCCAGCGAAGTCGGCCAGCAAGCGCTGGACAAATGGCAGGCCGATATCGCCATCCTGAATTGTCTCTATGGCGTGCAGCTCGTCTTCAATGAGGACATGGCGCAGGCCTTCGCCCGCGCGGTGAACGATTGGGTGGTGAAGGAATGGCTCGATCGCGATCCACGCCTGCGCGCGTCCATCGTCGTGCCGCTGCAGAATGTCGAACATGCGGTGGACGAAATCGAGCGCTGCGCCGTCGACAAGCGCTTCGTGCAAATTCTGGTTTTATGTATGGGCGAAACGCCGCTCGGGCGCCGGCAGTTCTGGCCGATCTATGCGGCGGCCGAGCGCCACAACCTACCACTCGGCATTCATGCGGGCAGCGCCTATCGCTATCCGGTGACGTCGCTCGGCTGGCCAACCTATTATGTCGAGGACTATGCGGCGCAATCGCTCGGCTTCCAATCGCAGCTCGCAAGCCTCGTCTGCGAAGGCGTCTTCGTTAAATTTCCCAAGCTGAAAGCCGTGTTGATCGAATCCGGCGTGACCTGGCTGCCCGGCTTCGTCTGGCGGCTGTCGAAATTCTGGCGCGGCGTGCGCGCCGAGATCCCGTGGATCGACCGTTCGCCCAACGAGATTGTGCGCGATCACTTCCGCCTGACGATCCAGCCGCTCGACACACCAGACGATCCGGACATCGTGGCGCGCGCCATCGAACATTTTCAGTCCGACGACATGCTGCTCTATTCGTCCGACTATCCGCATTGGCAATTCGACGGCGACGAGATCATGCCGCCCGGCATTCCCGCCGGTCTGCATCGGCGCATCCTCGTCGACAATCCGCTGGCCACCTATCCGCGGTTGGGGCTCTGATCATGGCCAAACATATCGTCGCCGCCGTGAAGGAACTGCCGCCGGGCAGCCGCAAACTGGTCGAGGTCAACAACCGCCAGATCGCCGTGTTCAACGTCAACGGCGAATTCCATGCGCTCGGCAATCGCTGCCCGCATGAGGGCGGCCATCTGATCGACGGCAAGCTTGTCGGCCTCGTCGAGTCGAAAATGCCGGGCGAATACTGCTATTCGCGCAAGGACGAACTGGTGAAATGCCCCTGGCATGGCTGGGAGTTCGATCTGCGCACCGGCCGCGCCCAGTGCGATCCCAGCCGCGTGCGCGTCCGCCATTATGAAACGGCGGTCGTCCAGGGCGGCGAGATCGACCTCGACGCGCCGCCGAAAGCCGCCGAGGTCTTTCCGGTGCGCATCGAAGACGATTACGTCGTCGTCGAGGTTTGAAGCGCTTCACATCTTCTTATAGGCATCGATCACCGCCTGGCCCTCGCCGCCAGCGCGCTTGATCCAATCGGCCGTCAATTGCTCGCCGACTTTACCTAGGCCGTCCTTCAAAGCCGGCGACGGTGGCTGCACTTTCATGCCCTTGGCGGCGAGTTCGGAGAGATACCAGTTGGATTTTTCCTGGGCGGTCTTCCAGCCGCGCTCTTCCGCCGCCTGCGCCGCATTCAGGAGCGCCGTTTGGCTTTCCTTGTCGAGGCTCGCGAAAGCCGCCTTGTTGACGAAAGTGATGTTTTTCGGAATCCACGCTTGGGTGTCGTAATAGTGCGAGATCGTTTCCCAGGCCTTGGAGTCATAGCCCGTGGCACCAGAGGTGATGAAGGCATTGACCACGCCGGTCGCCAGCGCCTGCGGTAGTTCCGCCGCCTGCACGGTCACGGGCTGCGCACCCACCAGATCGGCGATGCGGCTGGTGCCGACGTTGTAAGCGCGCCACTTCAAGCCCTTCATGTCGTCGACTGTATTGATGTCCTTCTTGGCGAAAATGCCTTGCGGCGGCCAGGGCACGGAGAACAGAACCATCAGGCCCTGCGCATCGAAAGCTTTTTGCACGGCAGGCTTTGACGCCAGCCAAAGTTTCTTGGCCTCATCGAAATTGGTCGCGAGGAAGGGAATGGTGTCGATACCAAAAACCGGATTCTCGTTTTCGTGCAAGGATATCAACACTTCGCCCATCTGGGCCTGGCCGGTCTGTACGGCACGCTTGATCTCAGGCGCTTTGAACAACGAGGCATTGCCGTGAATGGTGATGTCGATTTTGCCGCCTGTCGCTGCCTTCACGTCATTGGCGAATTGGGCGAGATTTTCGGTGTGAAAATTTGTCGTCGCGTAAGCGGCCGGCAGATTCCATTTGGTCTGGGCCAGGGTCGGCGTGGCGAGGAGGCAGATCAGCCCTGCCGCGGCATATCTATATGTCAGCATGCACTCACTCCTCTGCTTTCTAGGTTTATCCAGGGAAGATCAGTTGCGGCAGCCACATCACGATGCTCGGAAACACCGTGATGATCGCCACCGCGACAACGAGAAGAAAGAAGAACGGCAAGGATGCCAGCGCGACGAAGTTCGAATCCTTGCCCGACATGGTTTGCAGGACGAAGAGATTGAAGCCGACGGGCGGCGACACCTCCGCCATTTCGACCACCAGCACCATGAAAATGCCGAACCAGACGAGATCGAAGCCAGCCTTCTGCACCATCGGCAGAACTACCGCCGAGGTAAGCACGATCATCGAAATGCCATCGAGTGCCGTGCCGAGTAGGATGTACATGATCGTGAGCACGACGATGAGCAGATAGGGGCTGAGGCTCAGACTATCGACCCAATTGGCGAGCGCCAGCGGAATGCCCGTATAGGCCAGCGATGTCGCCATGAAGGAGGCACCGGCCAGGATCAGCATGATCATGCAGGTGACGCGCACCGTGCCCATGACGCTGAGCCAAAAACTTTCGCGCGTCAGCACGCCCTGCCACCAGGCTATCGCGAGCGAGCCCAGCACGCCCCAGGCTGCGCATTCGGTGGCCGTGGCCCAGCCCAATACGAGCGACACGAACACCAAGGTGATGAGCAGCAGGCAGGGAATGAGATTGGCGGATTCTCTGAGCTTGTCGATCAGCGGCAGACGCGGTTCGCGCGCCGGCATCAATTGCGGATTGAGCAGCGCCCAGACGGCGATATAGCCAGAGTAAAGCGCCATCACCAGAAAGCCCGGCAGAAAGCCGGCCAGGAAAACCTGGATGATCGAAACATTGGCCGCCACTGCATAGACCACCATGGTGATCGAAGGCGGAATGAGAATGCCCAGCGTGCCGGCGCCAGCCAGCGAGCCGAGTGCGATCTTCTCGTTGTAGCCACGCTTCACCAGTTCCGGCAGAGCGATCTTCGCCACTGTGGCGCAGGTGGCGGCTGACGATCCAGAAACCGATCCGAAAATGCCGCAGGCGAGCACATTGACGTGCAGCAGCCGGCCCGGCACGCGATTGAGCCAGGGCGCCAATCCCCTGAACATTTCTTCGGAGAGCTGCGTGCGAAACAGGATTTCGCCCATCCAGATGAACAAGGGCAGCGCCGCCAACGTCCAGGATGCGGAATTGCCCCATATCGTTGTGGCGAGCACGGAGCCTGCTGGAATGCCGCCACCGACGAATTGCATGCCGACCCAGCCGCAGGCCATCAAAGCGATGGCGATCCACACGCCACCGGCCAGCAGAACCGTCAGAAGCAGCAACAGCAGAAGCGAGATCTGAATGAGATCCATTGCCTACACCGCGCTTTCGATGGCGCGTTGCACGGCCTCTTCGGCGGTCTGCGGCTTGGGTTTTTCGTAACGCGGATCGCCGCCGCGTGCGACATGGACGAGTTCATCGACCATGGCGATGGCGAGGATGATCAGACCACCAGCATAGCCGAGCTGAGGGATCCACAGCGGAATGGCGAGAACGCCCTGGGCCATATCGTTGAAGCGCCAGGACTCCCAAGTGAGTTTCGCCGCGTGAATGGCAAAGAACACCGAAAAGCCGACGCCGAGGATCAGCGCGAACATTTCGAAGAACCAGCGCCGGCGGCCCTCAAAGCGATCGATCAACAGGCCGACGCGGATCATCTCGCCGGAGCGGAACGTATAGGCAAGGCCGAGAAAGGCCATGGCGGCCATGCACCAGGAGGCGAAATCGTCGCCGGCAGGAATGTTGAGACCAATCTCGCGGCCAACAGACATGACCATCATCAGAGCGAAGATGATGATCAGGAAAACGCCGGCGAGAACGCCCGCGCCGAGATAAAGACCGTCAAGAAACCGCCGAACCGTCATGCCGTGCCCCTGCACCAGGGGCTAGCTTAGCGGCCTCGTTGGCCCTGCCAAGCGTCTCGGGCTCAAACCAAAGTCTCAGCATAAAGTTTGAGCGGTCTGCTGCTTTCTGTGGAACCTATTCGGCCGCGTTGCGTAGCGATGGGGCAGCCGACGGCGCGGACTGGGGATCCAGTTCAAGCTGATCGATGCGGGAACCGCGGCGCACCAGTTTCTCGGTCGAGGTGGTGATCTGCGCCACATCATCCTGAGCTTGACGGAAATGGGCGTCGAGCTTGGCAACCCGTTCGCCAAGGCGGCGCAGATCGTCGAGCAGACTGCGCACTTCGCGCTGGATGAGATGGGTCTGTTCCTGCATGCGCCGGTCGCGCACCAGGCT
The DNA here is from genome assembly GCA_001898965.1 of Rhizobiales bacterium 62-17. Lineage (GTDB taxonomy): Bacteria > Pseudomonadota > Alphaproteobacteria > Rhizobiales > Beijerinckiaceae > Terripilifer. The sequence continues at coordinate 1,829,517 of MKVW01000009.1, read as the reverse complement.
CTGCATCACCTGGATCGCCATCATCAGCAACGACGGCGAGACGATGATGACGCGCGCCCGATTGGCACGCTGGATCACATCGTCGAAATGGGTGTTGAGATCGGCGTAGATCGATTCAGACGGCACAAACAGCAAAGCGAGATCCTGCGTCTCGCCCGACAGCAGATATTTGTCGGCGATATCCTTGATGTGCTTGGCAAGATCGGCACGGACGCGGCGGCCGGCATGGTCGCGCTCCATGTCATTGGCCGCATCCTTGAGCGCCGTGAAAGCCTCAAGCGGAAACTTGGCATCAACGGCCATGGCGCGCTCGTCGCCCGGCAGGCGGATGAGACAGTCCGGGCGGCTGCCATTGGAAAGCGTCGCTTGAAACTCGTAGGCCGAGGCCTGCAGACCGTCGCGGACGATGGCCTCCATGCGGCCTTGGCCAAAGGCGCCGCGCGACTGCTTGTTGGCGAGAATGTCTTTCAGGCTGACCACTTCCTGGGTCATCCCGGTGAGCTTCTCCTGGGCCTTGTCGATGACGGCGAGGCGTTCGGACAGTTTGGTCAATTGATCGGCGGTGAAGCGGCCGCTCGACTCAAGCCCCTGCCCCACACGATGGCCGACAGCATCCAGCCGATCGGTCAGCAGACGCGCCAGTTCGCCCTGGCGGCTCGTCAGCGCATCACCCATGCCGCGCAAGCGGCCGGAGAGCTCGGCGTTGATCTGGCTCAGCGCCGCCATCTTGTCGTCGATCTCGCGCTGGCGCTCGGCCGCCAGCTCGGCTTCGAGCCGGCGGGCACCGCCGGCGCGGATCAAGCCAATGGCCATGATGAAGAGAACGAGGGCACAAAAAGCCACGCCGCCTGCGGCAATTTCGAGCAGGCCGATCGGGTATCCGAACAATAGAAAAAGCGGGTGCGTCATCCTATATCCATACCGCGATTCGTCCCCGGTTCCGAACAGAATAAGAACAACAGGGCGATTGCCCACGAAACCCGGCATTTTGCCCCTTGAATTGGAATAGTGTGCGTTGCACAAAAACATCTTGCTGCGCTGCACATTCCCTGTATACTGAGTCGTATAGATATGAACCAGAATGAGGCTGCCCCCATGAAGCGCGCCCCTGCGAAGAAGAAAATCGTCGATCCGAAGACGCTGCCGCCGATCCGGATCAAGAAGTGCCTGCCGACCATCGAAGAGGCCATCCTGGCTGCCCAGGGCCTCAGCGACGACCTCGACCATCAGGCCGAAATCGCTGCCGGCTTCATGGACGTTTCCGTCGATGACGTGCGCCCCCTCGTGGCCAAGGCCGCGGCTGAAGCCGCCTCGAAGGAGACCCGCGTGGTCGCCAGCCGCAATGGCGCCGAACGCGCCGTGGTGGTCGAGCGGGCCCGTACCCGCACCGTCATCCCGACCGGCACCGCCCGCCCCGCCATCAAGCTTGAGCCGCGCAGCCGCCCCACGGGCGCCGTGGTCGTCGAGCGGACCCGCCCGCGCATCCAGCTCGCGCCGCGCGTGCGCACTTTCGATCTGACCCGTCAGCCGGCCTGAGAATTTCACAGCCTCTGACGCCTTAAAATTGACCTCGCCCGCCGGGATGCATATCTCAGGCGGGCGTTTTCATATTCAAATGGTGCCTGTTTCCATGTCGCTGAAGCCCATCATCATTCTGCCCGATACGCGGTTGCGCGCGGTTTCCGCCCCCGTGACGGCCGTGGACGATGGCGTGCGCACCCTGCTCGACGACATGCTGGAGACCATGTACGACGCGCCCGGCATCGGCCTGGCCGCGATCCAGGTTGCCGTTCCGAAGCGTGTCATCGTCGTCGACGTGGCCAAGCGCGAGGAAGAGGACGAGGAAAACCCGGAGAAAAAGAACCCGATCTTCCTGATCAATCCGGAAATCGTCCTCGCCTCCGAGGAAACCTCGATCTACGAGGAAGGCTGTCTGTCGATCCCGGAATTCTATGCCGAGGTGGAACGGCCGGCGCGAGTGCGGGTGCGCTATCTCGACCGGATGGGCATCAAACAAGAGCTTGATGCCGACGGCCTGCTCGCCACCTGCCTGCAGCACGAAATCGACCATCTCAACGGCGTGCTGTTCATCGACCATATCTCGCGGCTGAAGCGCGATCGGGTGGTGAAGAAATTCGCCAAGGATGCCAAGCGCCGTCTCGACGAGACCGGCACCGAATAAACCCCATCCGGCTTGCCGGCATTCAGGTTGAGCGCATGCGTGTCGTCTTCATGGGAACGCCCGATTTCTCGGTGCCGGTTCTCACCGAAATCATCGGCCAGGGCCATGAAGTCGTCGCCTGCTATACGCGCGCGCCCAAGCCCGCCGGCCGGCGCGGCCTGGAGCTGACGCGCTCGCCGGTTCATGAGACGGCCGATCGCTTCGGCATTCCGGTGCTGACGCCGAAGTCGCTGCGCAACGAGGCCGAGGCACAAGCCTTTGCCGCCTTCGATGCCGATGTCGCCGTCGTCGTCGCTTACGGTCTCATCCTGCCGGCGCCAATCCTGGAAGCCCCTGTTGAAGGCTGCCTCAATCTGCATGCCTCTCTGCTGCCGCGCTGGCGTGGCGCGGCCCCCATCCAGCGCGCCATCATGGCCGGCGACAGCGAGACCGGCGTCATGGTGATGCGCATGGACGAAGGGCTCGACACCGGCCCCGTAGCCATGGTGGAGCGCGTCGCCATCGGCGAAAACACCACGGCTGGCGAATTGCACGATGCGCTGATGGGCGTCGGCGCCGATCTGATGGTGCGCGCGCTAGCGGCCTTGTCGCGCGGCTCATTGCAGTTTCATCCGCAGGCCGACAGCGGCACAGTGTACGCCAACAAGATCGAGAAGGCTGAATGCCGCATCGATTGGGCCAAGCCCGCGCAGGCCGTTCACAATCATATCCGCGGTCTCTCGCCTTTCCCCGGCGCCTTTTTCGAAGCCGATTTCGGCAAGGGGCCGGAGCGGGTGAAAGTGCTGCGCAGCGCATTGGCGAACGGAAAAGGCGAGGCCGGCACCATTGTCGGCGATGATCTGACGATCGCCTGTGGCGACGGTGCCGTGCGTCTGATTGAAGTGCAGCGCGCCGGCAAATCACCGATGAGCGCCGTGGACTTCCTGCGCGGCTCGGCTCTGCCATCCGGCACGCGGCTCACCTGATGCCGCGCTACAAGCTCACCATCGAATATGACGGCACGCCGTTCGCAGGCTGGCAGCGACAAGCCAATGCGCCTTCCGTGCAGCAGGCGCTGGAAGAAGCAGTCTTCGCCATGAGTAGCGAAACCGTCGTCGTGCATGGCGCCGGACGCACCGATGCCGGCGTTCACGCCATCGCGCAGGTGGCGCATATCGATCTGTCGCGTGAGTGGCGCACCGACAAGATCCGCGATGCGATGAACGCACATCTGAAGCCGCAGCCGGTCGCCGTGCTGCAAGCGGAGGCCGTGGACGATACGTTCGAAGCGCGCTTTTCCGCCACGGCACGTCACTATGTCTATCGCATCTTGAACCGCCGCGCGCCGCCAACCGTGATGCGCGATGGCGTGTGGCATGTAATGCGGCGCGTGGACGCCGAAGCCATGCATGAGGCGGCGCAGGTGCTGATCGGCAAGCACGATTTCAGTACGTTTCGCGCGGCCGAATGCCAGGCCAATTCACCGCTGCGCACGCTCGACAAGCTCGATGTCGTGCGCAACGGCGACATGATCGAAATTTTCGCTTCGGCGCGCTCGTTCCTGCACCATCAAGTGCGCTCGATCACTGGCTCGCTCGAACATGTCGGCTCGGGCAAATGGACCAAGCAGGATTTGAAGGACGCGCTGGAGTCCAAGGATCGCGCCCGCTGCGGCATGGTCGCGCCGCCGAATGGACTGTATCTGCTGCGCGTGGATTATTGATCAGGCGAAATAACTCGCCAGCACACGCGCGTAAATCATCTGAAGCTTCTCGACATCGGCCACCGACGTGCGCTCGTCGATAGCATGCATGGTCTGACCGACAAGGCCGAACTCAACCACCTGCGCATAATTGCAGATGAAACGCGCGTCCGACGTGCCGCCGGTGGTCGACAGAACCGGCCGCCGGCCCGTCTCTTCCTCAATCGCCTTCGACACCGCTTCGACGAACGGCCCGGGCTGCGTGACGAAGGCCAGCGCATTGGTCGGCTTGAAATCGAGGGTGACACGCGCGCCTTGCGCGGCGGCCTCGACACGGCGGCGGACTTCGGCGGCCAAAGTATCGGGCTGCCAGAGATCGTTGAAACGGATGTTGAAGGCGGCGCGCGCTTCATCGGGAATCACATTGACCGCCGGATTGCCGGTATCGATCGAGGTGATTTCCAGATTGGAGGCATCGAAATGCGGCGTGCCCTTGTCGAGCGGCGCGGCCCGCAGCGCGGCGGCGATGCGCAGCATGTGATGCACGGGATTGTCGGCCAGATGCGGATAGCCGACGTGGCCCTGGCGACCATGAATCACCAAGGTGCCGGATAGCGACCCGCGACGGCCGATCTTGATCATGTCGCCCAAAGCATCGGGATTGGTCGGCTCGCCCAGAATGCAATGGTCGAAGCGCTCGCCGCGCTCATGCGCCCATTGCAGCAGTTTCACCGTGCCATTGACGGCCGGCCCTTCCTCATCGCCGGTGATAAGAAAGGCGATCGACCCCTTCGGCGTACCGTGAGCCGCGATATGATTGAGCGTCGCGGCGATAGAAGCGGCGATGCCGCCCTTCATGTCGACTGCGCCCCTGCCCCAGATCATGCCATCGGCCACTTCGGCCGAGAAGGGATCGAAGCGCCACTTGGCGGCATCGCCCGTCGGCACCACGTCGGTATGGCCGGCGAACATCAAGGACGGCGCCCCGCTGCCGATACGGGCATAGAGATTATCGGTGTCGGGATAGCCTGGCTCACTGAAGACGACACGATGGGTTTCAAAGCCTGCGCCCTTCAAAGCGCGTTCGATGAGGCCCAGCGCACCGGCGTCTTCCGGCGTTACCGACGGACAGCGGATCAGATCGCGCAGCAGAGTGACGGCGGAAACGGTCATGAACGGGTCACCAAGGGATCGGGGCCGAAGCGGTTCGGCCCGCGCGTGCCGCGCCGCAGACCAAGTTCGATCAAGAGCGCGAAGAGGAGAATGATCAGCGGGATCATGAGAATCCATCCAAGCGGCGTCAGACCGCTTTCGGTTTCGATCGGCGACACCACATTGACGCCTTCGGCGACGATTTCGAGCACGACGAAGGCGAAAGCCGCCGTGCCCGGGTGGTTGCGATCATAAAGCCGTTTCAGCATGATCGCATAGCTCGGATAAGCGAGCATGAGGGTGACGATGAATTCGAGCAGCCGATAGTACAAAGGCGCGGGATCGATGGCCGGGTCCCATTTGAAGAAGCCGGCCGGAACCAGGATCAACAAGGTGACGGCCAGCAGCGCCAGCATGCCAAGCCAGAACGACATCCGCGGAATGCGACCTTCAAGACTGAAGAAGATCGCCTTCCAGTTCACGGCGCCTCACTCGCTCGAATGCCGAGCAGATAGACCTGCCAGAGAATGACCCCAAGCGCCAACAGATCGATAACGACCAGCAAAGCATAGGGAAACACTTCGGCGACGCGCGGCTGCAACCAATGCGCCGCGAGCGCCAGAAAGATCGCCAGCGGTGCCGCGCCCGCCAAGCCCGGCAGAATGCCGCCATCGCGCAGGCGCTTCGCCGAGAGGTTGACGTAGCACACGGCGATCAGCAGCACCGCGAAGGCATAGATCATCAGATAGGTGTAGCTAACGATTGTCATCGCATCGATGAGCTTGCGCTCATCGAGCGTGCGATGGGCATAGGGCGACAGAGCAAGCCACCCCAAAGCCAGAACGATGACAATGCTAACGAGCAGGATCGTGCCGAGCCACCACACCTGCCGGCCGATCCGCCCTTGATCAGTGCGGAACAGGAATCTGAATCCTTGCGCCGACAGAACGGAAGCCATCAATCCCTCAACAGTTCGTTGATGCCGGTCTTCGAGCGGGTCTGCGCATCGACCGTCTTGACGATCACGGCACAGTAGAGCGACGGGCCGGGCTCGTTGCCGATCATCGTCTTGCTGGGCAGCGAGCCCGGCACGACGACGGAATACGGCGGAACGTAGCCGACGTGAATCTTCCCGGTCTGGCGATCGACGATCTTGGTCGACGAGCTGATGAACACGCCCATGGCAAGCACCGAGCCCTCGCCGACCACCACGCCCTCGACCACTTCGGAGCGCGCACCGATGAAGCAATTGTCCTCGATGATGGTTGGGCCGGCCTGCAGCGGCTCCAGCACGCCGCCGATGCCGACGCCGCCGGACAGATGGACGTTCTTACCAATCTGGGCGCAGGAGCCGACCGTGGCCCAGGTGTCGACCATCGTGCCGCTATCGACATAGGCACCGAGATTGACGAAGGACGGCATCAGCACGACGCCCGGCGCGATATAGGCGGAGCGGCGGACAATGCAGTTCGGCACCGAACGGAAGCCGGCGGCCGCATGTTCCTTGGCCGTCCAGCCGTCGAACTTGGAGGGCACCTTATCCCACCAGGACGAGCCGCCGGGGCCGCCGGAAATGGTCGACATGTCGTTGAGGCGGAAGGACAGCAGCACCGCCTTCTTCAGCCACTGGTTGACCTTCCAGCTCTGCGGACCAGTCTGGCCGGCGATTTTCTCGGCGACGCGGGCCTTGCCGCTATCGAGCAGGGCCAGGGCTTCGTTGACGGCGTCACGCACCTCGCCCTTGGTGCTCGCATTGACCGACGCGGCGTCGGCGAAGGCGGCATCGATGATCTTTTCAAGCTGGGCGTGCGACATGACGGCTCCCGGTACGATAAGAGAATTGGCCGGAGGTTTCGACGCTCCCCCCAGCGATGTCAAGGCCGGTCGGGCAGGCCCGTGGACAGCGCCGGCGCCCCGATTATGTCGGTCAGGAAGCCGCTGAGATCATGGGTGAGGAAATCCACATGGTCGGGGCGTTCCCGCTCCACGTCCCAGCCGTCGCGGAAATCGTGCGCGCCGGGCTTCGGCACCACCAGAACCGTCATCATCTGCCGCGCCTTGGGCACGATGAGGTTGCGGGCGATGTCCTCGAACATGGCGGTGCGCTCCGGCGCGATGCCGTGGCGGTCGAAAAAGCGGTCATAGGCGCGCGGATCGGGCTTGGGCACCAGATCGGCGGCGACGATATCGAATACGTCGTCGAAATGATCGCCGATGCCGAGCCGCTCGCAGGTGCGCAGCGCATGGTCGCGCGAGCCATTGGTGAAGATCAGCTTGCGGCCGGGCAGCGCCGCGATGCCGGCGGCGAGCGCCACGTCGGGCTCGACCGAAGTGCGGTCGATGTCATGGACGAAGCGCAGGAACTCCGCCGGATCGATGCCGTATTCGTCGATCAGCCCACGCAAAGTGGTGCCATGCTGGCGGTAATAGAATTTCTGCAACGCGCGCGTCGACATGCCATCGAGGCCAAGCATGCCGGCCATGAAGACCGTCATGCGATCGTCGATGCGCGGCCACAGATCGCAGTGGGGCGGATAAAGCGTGTTGTCGAGGTCGAACACCCATGTATCGACATGGGTGAAACGCTCGGACAGGCCTTCCGCCGCCACCATCAGCGCTTGATCAGCGTGCCGGCGCCGTGATCGGTCAACAGTTCGACCAGCACCGCATGCGGCGTCTTGCCGTCGAGAATGACGACGCCTTCGACGCCCATTTCAATGGCATAAATGCAGGTTTCCACTTTCGGGATCATGCCGCCGGTGATCGTACCGTCAGCGATGAGATCGTGGATCTGCGCCACCGTCAGCTCCTTGATGAGCTGCTTGTTCTTGTCGAGTACGCCCGGCACGTCGGTCAGGAACAGAAGACGCTTGGCCTTCAATGCACCGGCAATGGCGCCGGCGAACGTGTCGGCGTTGACGTTATAGGTCTCACCATCGGCACCCTGCGCCACGGGCGCGAGGACGGGAATCAGTTCGCGGCCGAGCACCTGATCGAGAACGGTGGTATCGACCTTCTTTGGTTCGCCGACAAAACCAAGATCGACGATCTTCTCGATGTTGGAATCGGGATCGACCACCGTGCGCGTCATCTTCTCGGCGAGGACCATATTGCCGTCCTTGCCGCACAGGCCGATGGCGCGACCGCCCTCGCTGTTGATGAAGCCGACGATCTGCTTGTTGATCGAACCGGCCAGCACCATCTCGACGATCTCGACGGTGGCCTTGTCGGTGATGCGCAAGCCGGCGGCGAATTCCGACTTGATGCCGAGCTTCGACAGCATGGCGCCGATCTGCGGGCCGCCGCCGTGCACCACCACAGGGTTAACGCCCGACTGCTCCAACAGCACCATGTCGCGGGCGAATTCGCGCGCCACCTTCTCGTCACCCATGGCATGGCCGCCGTATTTCACCACGACGATCGCATCGTCATAGCGCAGCATATGCGGCAGCGCCTGCATCAGGATTTCGGCTTGTTCTTGCGGGCTGGCTTTATCGGTCATCGACGGTCATTCCGGCTCTATCTTAAGCGCTGTTCTAGCGATTCACAGGCACGAAGACCACCGGCTTTTTCGTCGCCGTGCGCTCAGGCGCCACGCTCCGCGAGCAGACGGGCGATGCCGGCGCGCAGGTCAGGAATTCCATCGCCGGTTTGCGACGAGGTGAAGACAACCTCCGGATGGGCGGCGGGATGACGCTTCAAGGCCTGACGCGTCGCCTCGATCCGCCCTTCGATCTCGGACTTCTTCACTTCATCGCGCTTGGTCAGCACGATCTGATAGGAGACCGCCGACGTGTCGAGCAATTTCAGCATCGCATCGTCGGTGTCTTTCAGCCCGTGACGGCCGTCGACCAGAACGAAAACCCGGATCAGGGGCGCACGTCCCCGCAGATAGCCGTGCATCAGTTTGGTCCAGCCGTCGATCTTCTGCTTCGACACGGCGGCATAGCCATATCCGGGCATATCGACGAGGCGCAGCGTCTCAGAGCCCGGCTCACCGCCGAGCGCGAAGAAATTGAGCTGCTGGGTGCGCCCCGGCGTGTTCGACGTGCGCGCCAAGGTCTTGCGGTTGGTCAACGCATTGAGCAGCGAGGACTTGCCGACATTGGAGCGGCCGGCGAAGGCGATCTCCGGTGCGCCCATGGGCGGCAGATCGTCGACGGAAACGGAGGCGAAGAAGAATTCGCAAGGGCCGGCAAACAGCTTGCGGCCCTTTTCTACGAACTCCTCGTCGCGTTCACTCTCGATCATTGCTTCTCTGACGTCGCGGCAGCGCGTCAGCTCGCTTTCTTACCAAAGAGGCCGAAAAGATTGTCCCATAGCTCGATCTTCACGCCCTGCTTCTTCATGATGAAATACTGCTGGGCAACGGACAGCGCGTTGTTCCAGGTCCAATAGATCACCAAGCCGGCCGGGAACGAGCCGAGCATGAAGGTGAAGATCACCGGCATCCAGGCAAACATCTGCTTCTGGATCGGATCGGTAGGCTCCGGATTCATCTTCATCTGGACGAACATGCTGACGCCCATAATGAGCGGCCAGATGCCGATCCACAGGAAGTGGCCGATGCCGGGAAGCTGCGTCGGATCGAAGGGAAGCAAGCCGAACAGATTGAACAGATTGGTCGGATCGGGCGCCGACAGATCCTTGATCCAGCCGAAGAACGGCGCATGCCGCATTTCGATGGTGATGAAGATGACCTTATAGAGCGCGAAGAACACCGGGATCTGGATGATAACAGGCAAACAGCCCGCAACCGGATTGATCTTCTCGCGCTTGTAAAGCTCCATCAGCTCCTGTTGCTGCTTCTGCTTGTCGTTGGCGAAGCGCTCCTGGAGCTCCTTCATCTGCGGCTGCACCGCCTTCATCTTCGCCATCGACTCATAGGAGCGGTTGGCGAGCGGGAAGAACAGCAGCTTGATGAGAACCGTGGTGATGAGAATGGCGACGCCGAAGTTGCCGACGTAGCGATAGATGAAGTCGATCAGCCAGAACAGCGGCTTGGTAATGAAATAGAACCAGCCCCAGTCGATCATCAGGTCGAAATTCTTGATACCGAGGCTCGTCTGGTAGCCATCGATAACCTGGGTTTCCTTGGCGCCGGCGAAGAAGCGATGGTCGGCTTCGGCGGTTGTGCCGGGTGCGACGACCTTTTCCGCGCCCAGATAGTCGGACTGATAGATCTTGTTGGTGGTGCCCGTCGAAGAGAAGCGACCTTCGATGGCCAGGTTCTGATCGGGAATGACGGCGGCCGCCCAATATTTGTCGGTCATGCCGAGCCAGCCGCCAGTGCCCTTCAGGAGCTTGGTGGCCTTCGGTTCCTTCTCGATCGAATCGTAAGTGTATTCCTGCACGCGGGAATCGCCGACGACGCCGACGAAGCCTTCGTGCAGCACCGCATAGCCATCGGTCTTCGGCTTACCGACGCGGGTCAGCAGGCCATAGGGATAGACCGTCACCGGCGCGGCCGACTTGTTCTCCACCGAATCCTTGATGGTGAACATGAAATTGTCGTCGACACTGAGCACGCGGCGGAACACCAGGCCCTGGCCGTTGTCGAAGGTCAGCGTCAAAGGCTTGGAGGGCGTCAGCACATCGCCGTCTGCGGTCCACAAGGTGTCGGGCTTGGGCAGCGCGACATTGCTGTTGGCGGCCGCGACGAAGCCAGTCTCGGCATAATAGGGATGAGCCGAACCCGACGGCGAGAGCAGTTCGATGGTCGGGCTCTTCGGGTCTGTCGTCTCGTGATACTTCTTCAGATGAATGTCATCGATGCGCGCGCCACGCAGAGCGATCGAGCCCGACAGGCTCGGCGTGTCGATCTTGACGCGCGGCGAAGCGGCAAGCGCGGCATTGCGATCAAGCGTGACGGCGACGGCGGGAGCCTGCGGCGCATTCGGCGCGGTGCTGGCTCCCGGCACGGGCGCTGCGCCCTGCTGTTGCTGCGGCGCGGGCTGGGCGCTCGGCGGCTGCGCGGCGCCGCTGTTGTTTTGCACCTGCTGATTGGTTTGGCGCGTCGCGTCGAGCTGCGGCTTGGCGAAGTAATAATTCCAGCCGAGGATAACCACGAGCGACAAGGCCATGGCCAACAGGAGATTTTTCTGGTCTTCGCGCATTCTTCGCCTGCTGATCCTTCACCAAGCTGCTTCTTGGCCGGCCTGTGTTCGCATTCCAATGGGTTTGCGAACGGGTTGAGCTAGTCCGGTTTTCTATCCGGCGTTTTGCGCCGCGACTTACTGCCAACCGCGGATATGGCTGTCTGCAGGTCGCGGATCAATTCCGGGAAAGGCAGATACAGTGCCTCGCGGCGCGCAACCAGCACATAATCATGTCCTGGCTTTGACGGAATGTCGCTGCTGGTCACGAGGGCCGACCGCAAACGCCGGCGGATACGGTTACGCTCGACGGCCGTGCCGACCTTGCGGGTGATCGTCAATCCGAAGCGAGCGGTGGTTTCGGTGTCGTCGCGCGGCGCGCATTGCACCGTAAAGCCGGACACATGGTAGCGGCGCCCTTTGGCAACCCGCTGAAATTCTGGCCGCTTACGCAAACGCCCGATCGGAGAACCGGCCGGGCGCGATCCATCATGGTTTCCCGCGCCGTCGGTGAGGGAAACGCTCATGGTGTCTACCTTTGATTGCCTTGCGAGGCGAGAAGCGTCCGGATCAGGCCGAAAGCTTCTTGCGGCCCTGCGCGCGGCGAGCGGCAAGAACCCTGCGTCCACCCACGGTCGCCATGCGAGCGCGGAAGCCGTGACGGCGCTTGCGCACGATCTTGCTGGGTTGATAGGTCCGTTTCACCGTCGAACTCCAAATTCTGCGGGGTCACCATGGCCTTGACCATAGCCCCTCAAAGGTTGTGAATGCCGCTGCCGGCGGCCGGCATGCCGACGCACGCCTGCACGCGAAGTCGGCGCGGCCGAAATCGAGTGCGGCCTTATAGGTGGAAGCCTCCGGCCGAGTCAATCAGTATTGACTGCCCGGTAGGCCCACAAGGCGCTCTTTCAGACGGCAAATTTGTCCGCCAGCCAGTGATTTGCCGCTCCCGATCCGCTATCGGAAAATGATGGCGAGGGATCAGGACACGACATTCAATCCGACAGGCGGCCCTGGCCGTCGACTGAGGCGTTTTCTGCCGCTGCTTCTGCCGATCGCCGCCGTCGGCTTGCTGTTTGCGACGGGATTCAGCCGTTTTTTGTCCCTCGATATGCTGGTGGAGCATCGGGACATGCTCGCCGATTTCGTCGGTCGCCACTATTTTACATCTATCTTCCTGTTTTTTCTGGTTTTTGTCGCGACGGCCGCGGTCGGCATTCCCGGTGGCCCGATTCTCACCATGAGCGGTGGCTTCCTGTTCGGCGGGCTGATCGGCGCCGCGATCTCGGCCTGCGCCGTCACCCTGGGCGGAACCGTGTTTTTTCTGTTTGCCCGCTCTTCCTTTGGCTATGGCTATGCCCACCGCCCCTGGCCGCTGGTGCGCCGGCTGCGCGATGGCTTCCACGAAAACGCCGTATCTTACCTGTTGTTTCTACGACTCACGCCCGCCTTTCCCTTTTTCGTCGTCAACTTGGCCATGGCTCTGACGAACCTCAGACCATTCACGTTCATGTGGGTCACCTTTCTGGGGGTGCTGCCCGCGACCTTGACCTATGGCCTTGCCGGGGACGGCATCGACGCGGTGCTGGCGCAGCAGAAGCAGGCCTTCGCCGCCTGCCTCGCCGCCGGTCAGACCGATTGTCGCATGCACGTGGAACTGCACCAGCTCGTGACCCCGCAAATGGTGACGGCCCTCGTCTGCCTCGGTCTTCTGGCGCTTGCCCCGGTTGTCCTGCGGCGACTGCGACCTTTCCGTGAGATCGCCGACCCATGAGCGAAACTCTGACGCCCGACATCTGCATCATCGGGGCTGGCGCGGGCGGGCTGGCGCTCGCCATGGGTGCCGCCGCCTTCGGCGTGCCGACCGTCCTCATCGAAAAGAGCGAGATGGGCGGCACGCATCTGCATCACGGCAGCGTCGCGACGCGCAGCCTGGCGGAGGCGGCGCAAGCCGCGCATGACATGCGCCAGAGCAGCAAGCTCGGCCTCGCGCCGAGCGAGCCACGCATCGATTATGCCGCCGTGCGTGCGCATATCCAGACGGCGATCGCTGCGGTTGCGCCATCGGTGAGCGAAGCCCGGATGCAGGCGATGAACCTGCGTGTCCTGCGCGGCAATGCTCACTTCGTCTCCGCGAAAAGCGTTCAGGTCGGCGATATCAAGGTGGAAGCACGGCGTTTCGTGCTCGCCACCGGCGCCGCCCCCGTTCTGCCTCCCATCACCGGGCTCGAATATGTACGCGCCCTCACCAGCGAAACGATTTTCGAGCTGCCTGAACTGCCGAAGCACCTGCTCGTCATCGGTGCCTCAACGCATGGACTTGAACTGGCACAGGCTTATCAGCGCTTGGGCAGCCGCGTCACGGTGATTGCCGACAGCCCACTGCTGCCCGAGATCGACGACGAATTGCGGCAACCGTTGTTCGATGAGCTCGCGCGCGAAGGTGTCGTTTTGCAAGCGCCCGTCGAAGCCATTCGCATCGATCCCGACAGCGCTGGCCTGCGCGCCGCTTATCGGCATCAAGGGCGCGATGAAACCTGCGCCGCAAGCCATGTGCTGATCGCCGAACACCGCGCGCCGAGTGTTCACGGCATCGGCCTGGAACAGGCCGGCATCGCCTTCGATCACGATGGCATCAAAGTGAAGCGCAACTTCCGCACCAGCAATTGGCGCGTCCACGCCATCGGCGATGTCATCGGTGCCGGATCAACTCAGGCCACGCAAGTGCAAGCCGGCCTGCTATTGCGCCATCTCCTGTTTCGCCAGCCCGTTTCCTTCACGCCCGCCAGCGCGGCGCGCGTTATTCATACGGATCCCGCCATCGCCACCGCCGGCCTGAGCGAGACGGAAGCGCGCGCCAAGGATGCCGCCCTGCGCATCTATCGCCTGCCCCTGAGCGAGGCCGATGCGGCCCATGCCGGCCTGCCCGTGCACGGCCTAGTCAAGGCTATGGTTGCCCGAGACGGCACGGTGCTTGGCGCATCGATCCTCGGTCCCCAAGCCCAGGAATTGATTGCGCCGTGGCAACTGGCCGCCATGAAAAGGCTGCGGATCGAGGATATGGCGGCGATGCCGATTCCCGCCATGAGTCTGGCGGACGCCTCACGGCGGACAGCACTGCAACATTTTTCGGCAAAGTTTCGCAGTCCCTCGGTTCAGAGCCTGATTGGACTATTACGCAAGCTCGGATAGAGGCGGCGCGGAATACAAACCGCCGCTGATACGCTAAAAGGGTTGGTATGGACGCCAAAGTCGGACCTGGCGCTGCGACAGAAGCCCTGCCGCTGGACGCTCCCCTCCCGCGGGAGCGCCAGCGCACCGTGCGGATTGGGCTGATTTCGCGCGTCCTTCTGGGCACCTTGGCGCTCATCCTGCTGGTGCAGGTCGCGGTGTTCGTGCCGTGGATGGCGACATTCCGCAATTATCGGCTGCGCGATCAATTGAGCGCCGCCTATATCGCCGCTCTCGTGCTCGATGCGGCGCCCGATGAAATGGTGCCGGAGCCGCTGAAGAACGATTTGCTCACCAGCGTCGGCGCGCAATCGATCGCGCTCAAACTGCCGTCGTCGCGCCGGCTGCTGGCCTCCACCGACATGCCACCCAGCGTCGACGAACGCTACGATTTGCGCACGGCCACGCCGATCGAATCGATGATGTCGGCGCTGCGCACGCTGTTCGGTCATCAAGGACGTACGATCAGCGTCGTCGGCGATGCGCCGATGGGTGCCGAATATATCGACATCACCATCGACGAGACGGCGCTGCGCAATGCCATGTGGACGCGCTCGATCAACGTGCTCCTGGTGTCGCTGACCTTGTCGGTTTTGCTCGCGGCGCTGGCTGTCGCGACCCTGCATATCTTCGTGCTACGACCGGTGCGCCGGCTCACCGACAATCTGAAACGTTTCGGCGAAGACCCGGAAGATCCCACGCGCATCATCGAACCCTCAGGCCGCCTGCATGAGATCGGCGATGCGGAAATGGCACTGGCCGGCATGCAGACGACGCTGGTCGACGAATTGCGGCAGAAGAAACATCTGGCGGCGCTCGGCCTCGCCGTCGCCAAGATCAATCACGACCTGCGCAACATGCTGTCGACGGCGCAACTGCTGTCGGACAGACTGGCGTCGTCCTCCGATCCGCTCGTCCGCTCGATCGGCCCCAAGTTGATCGCCACGCTCGACCGCGCCATCAGCTATTGCCAATCGACGCTGACCTATGGACGGGCGGTGGAAAGCGCGCCGCAGTTTGGCCAGCTCGGCCTGCGTGCCTTGGTCGACGAGGCGTTCGAAACCGTCGCGCCACACAGCCATCAGCGCGTCACGCTCGACAATGGCGTCGACGGCAATATGAAAATCGTCGCCGACGGCGAGCAGATGTTGCGCGTTCTCCTCAACATGTGCCGCAATTCCATCGAAGCGCTGGAAGCGGCGGGCGCCTTCAACGGCGAGGACCCGCGTGTCAGCGTCACCTCCCGGCGCGAGGACAATAAAATCATCATCGAGATCACCGACAATGGTCCTGGCGTGCCAGCGCGGGCGCGCGCGGCGATGTTCGAGGCCTTTCGCGGCTCGGCACGTTCGGGCGGTACGGGCCTCGGCCTCGCCATCGCCGCCGAAATCGTCCATGCGCACGGCGGCGACATCATCCTGTTGCCGCAGGACGACGGCCCCGGCGCGACATTCCGCATCATGCTGCCGCCGCGCGGCCTTTGATCGCCGCCCTTGCTCAGCCTTCCTGAGATTGTTTAGGGTGCAGGGACGGAGGAAGATCGTGCCCATCCGCGCGGTCGCACCATAACAAGAGCCGTTCCCATGACCGCGCCGAGTACATCGCAGCATGCCATTCAACGTCTGTTGCGACCGCGATCGATCGCCATCGTCGGCGCTTCGCCGACACCAGGCGCGCTGGGCAACAGCGTTCTGGGCAATCTCGATCGCTTCGGCTATCAAGGCGCGATTCATCTCATCAATCCAAACCGCACCGAGATCAACGGGCGTCCGTGCCTGAAATCGACACGCGATCTGCCTGATGGCGTCGATTGCGCCGTGCTCGCGGTGCCGCAAGCCGCCGCGATGGATGCGATGCAAGGCTGTATCGAGCGCGGCGTCGGCGGTGTTGTAATTTTCGGTGCCGGATTCGCCGAGCTGAATGCCGAAGGCCGCCAGGCGCAGGACCATCTGGCGCGGATCGCGCGCGACGCCGGCATGGCGATCGAAGGCCCCAATTGCCTGGGCTATATCAATTATGTCGATGGCATACCGATGACCTTCGCACCGACCGACAATGCGCCGCTGGCTGGCCGGCGCGCGGTCGGCATCGTCTCGCAATCGGGCGCCATGGCGACGGTTCTGCGCACGGCGCTGCATGCGCACGATATCGCCGTGTCGCTGTTCGTCTCGACCGGCAACGAAGCGTTGAACGGACTGGAAGATTTTCTCGATCTGATGATCGAGGACGAGACGACCCATGTGTTGGCGCTTGTTGCCGAACAGTTCCGTGACCCACCCCGCTTCCGCGCGCTGATGCGACGAGCCCGCGAGCTGCACAAACCTGTCGTATTGCTACATCCGGGCCGCAGCGCGGCGGCGCGTGAATCAGCGCAGACCCACACCGGTGCCATGAGCGGCGATTGGGATGTGATGCGCGCATTGACCGAGCGCGAAGGCGTCGCCGTCGTCGAGACGCTGGAACAGCTCATCGATGTCGCCGAACTGTTCATCCGTTTCCCGGAGCCCATTATCGGCGGCCCGGCCATTATCACCGATTCCGGCGCCTATAAGGGCATGTCGCTCGACTATTGCCAGCAGATCGGCCTCGATTTGCCGCAACCCTCGCCGACCGCGCACGCTATTCTCGACAAGCTGGCGCCGGGCCTCATCCATGGCACCAATCCGCTCGACTTGACGGCGCAGGCGCTGGTCGATCCCCTGCTCTATCGCAAGGCGCTGGACCCGCTGCTCATCGACGATGCGTTCGGCAGTATCATCTACGCTAGTATCGTTTCGTCTCCCGGCACGGCCGCGCGCAAATTCAAACCCGTGGTCGATGCCGCCAAGGAGGCACCCTTCAAAAAGCCGGTCATCATCGCCATGCTGGGCGACGATGGCGAAATGCCACGCGAAGCGCTCAGCGAGTTGCGGGCGTTGAACATCCCGTTCTTTCGTTCGCCCGAGCGCTGCCTGCGCGCGCTGGCTTTTCTGCAGCGCTACTATCGACGCAAGCAGGCGCCGATCGCGCCCGTGGCGCGCAAGCCCTATAAGCACAAGTTGCTGTCGGGCATCATTCCCGAACATATCGCCAAGAAGATACTCGAAGCCGAAGGCATTCCGGTGCCGCCGGCGGAATTCGTCACGACCATCGAGGACGCACAAGCGGCGGCCCGGCGCATGGGCTACCCTGTCGCGTTGAAGGCGCAGGCGAGCGAGCTGGCACATAAAAGCGATGTCGGCGGCGTTATCCTGGGACTGAACACCGACAAGGATATCATCGAGGGCTGGTCGCGGCTCTATTCCAACGTTGCATTGGCCAAGCCCGATCTGGTGCTCGATGGCGTGCTCGTCGAGAAAATGGCGCCGCGCGGCGTCGAACTGATCTTTGGTGCCCGTAACGACAAGGACTGGGGACCGGTGCTGGTGATCGGCCTCGGCGGCGTATTCACCGAAGCGCTGCACGACGTGGTGACATTGGCGCCCGACCTTGGCGCGGAAGCGATCGCCTCAGAGCTGCGCCGTCTCAAGGGCGCTGCCTTGCTCGGCGCCTTTCGCGGATCGCCGGCACGCGATGTTGATGCGGCGGCCGCGATCGCGGCGAAGCTCGGTGCTTTCATCATGGCCCACCCTGAAGTCGCGGAAGTCGATGTCAATCCGGTGATCGTCCACAGCGAAGGAGAAGGCGCGTTGGCGCTCGATGCTTTGATCGTCGTGCGCTAGCGGATGTAGACGAGTGACAGGTTTACTGCCTATCATCCAGTCAAGACGGCGCACAGCCGTCAACAAGACCGGAGGGAGGAACCATGGGCCGTCTGCGCGCAGTGCTGCAACTTGGGCCGGTGAGTTTGATATTGGTGGGCTTGGCGTTGGCGACGACACCCGCCTCCGCCGCTTACCCCGAACGACCCATCCGCATCATTCTTGGTTTTCCCGCCGGCAGCGGCGCCGACATCATGTGCCGCTGGTTCAGCCAGAAGCTTTCGGAAGTGTCCGGCGCCACCGTCGTCATCGAGAACAAACCGGGTGCGGCCGGCAATATCGCCTCGGAAGCCATCGCCACGGCCAAACCGGACGGCTATTCCATTCTCTTCGGCGGCGCCGCCGGACTGGCCGCGAGCCCCGCCATCTATAAAAACCTGCGCTTCGACACCCTCAAGGATATCGAACCGGTGACGGCGGTCGCCGAACTTGTCTTCGCGCTCAGCGTCCATCCGCAACTCCCCGTCAAGAGTGTCGCCGATCTCACGGCCTATCTGCGCAATAAAGGGCCAAAAGCCACCTACGGCTGGGCGGTGACGTCGGCTATTGCCTCGACGGTGCTTTATCTCAAGGAAGCCAATCTCGACGTCACGCAAGTCACCTATAAGGCGACGGGCCAGGCGATTTCCGACGTGGCGGCGCAGCAGGTCGATTTCGCCTTCGGAGATGTGATGTATGTCCTGGGCCAGCAGCATGCAGGCAAGGTCAGGATCCTGGCGACGACGGGAACGCGTCGCCCCTCCGCCGCGCCCGACATTCCGACCATGCAGGAATCCGGCTACCAAAGCGTGGTCGTCGCGCCCTGGTGGGCCGTCTTCGTACCCTCAGGCGTCCCACGCGAGATCAACGATCAACTGGCGGTCTGGTTCGACAAGATCACCGCCATGCCCGAGACCAAGGACTTTCTGAAATCGCAGGGCGGCGATCCGTTGTTCGGCGATCGCGAATATGTGCGCAAGCGCCTCACCAGCGACATGGACTATTGGCGTAACATCACCAAACTCGCCAATCTCACACCGCAATAATCGGAAGGTTTCTATGAAAGCCGCTCTCAACGTGAAGGGCCCGAACGGCTCTTCACTCGCTATCCATGACGTGCCGGAACCCAAGGCTGGCGATAACGACCTGTTGATCGCCGTGAAAGCCATAGGTCTCAACCGGGCCGATCTCAGCCGGCCGGTTGGCAACCCCGATGAGCCGCAAGCCAATATTGCCGGCATGGAAGTCGCCGGCGAAGTGATCGGCATCGGCGCGGCGGTGAAAGGTTTCGCGCTCGGCGATCGCGTGATGTCGATGACGACGAAAGCCTATGCCGAACTCGCCGTGGCCGACTGGCGCATCGCCTTCCGCGTGCCGGCGCATCTGAGTTTTACGGAGGCCGCCGCGATCCCGGTGTTTCTGTCGACCGGCCATGATGCTTTGGTCAGCAATGGCGAATTGAAGCGCGGTGATGCTGTTCTCATCACCAGTGTCACGGCCGGTGTTGGCACCACGATGATCCAGATCGCGCGGGCGCTCGGCGCCAGCCTGGTCGCGGGAACTTCGCGGGATGCCGACAAACTGGCGCGCCTGAAAGCCGTCGGTCTCGATCTCGGCATTCTCGCCGGCCGCGACAATCTCGCCGAAGCCTGCATGGGCGCGACGGGCAAGAAAGGCATCGATGTCGCAGCCGACAATGTCGGTGCCGGCCTATTGGGCGATCTGATGGACGCCGCCGCCGTCAAGGGGCGCATCGTCAGCATCGGCCGCCTCGGCGGCAAGATCGATCAGATCGACCTCGACAAGATCGCACTCAAGCGGCTGAAGCTGATCGGCGTCACCTTCCGCACGCGTTCACAAGACGAAAAAATCGAAATCTCGCGGCGCGCCTGGGCCGACCTTGGCCCCGCCATTGAAAGCGGCGCGATGAAGCCGATCGTCGATCGGACCTTTCCGCTCGATGAAGCGCTGGCGGCGCAAGATTACATGCGTGCCAACAGCCACATCGGCAAGATCGTTCTGACGATATAAAAAAGCGCCGCCCGATGCCGGGCGGCGCTCCCTTTTTTCAGTCACGCAGCTTGACAAGATCGTTCATCAAGCCGCCCGTTCCGTTGTGGATCGTCAGACGTTCCACCTTGCCGGCGATGGCCTCCAGAGCCTCGAGCTCCTTCAGCCGCAGCATGACCGGGTTTTCGGCCATGACCTTCGCGGTGTTGAGCAGCGAACGGGTTGCGTTCGTCTCTTCGCGGCGGCGAATGACATTGGCCTCGGCCTGCTTTTCCGCCGTCACGACCTGATTGAGAATCTCGCGCATCTCACCCGGCAGGATCACGTCCTTGAGTTCGATGTTCGAGATCTCGATCCCGATCGCCGCCATGTTCTCGCGAACCTTTCCGGCAGCCTCTTCGTTGATCGTCACCTTGCTTTCAAGGATCTGATCGAGCGTCAGGTTACCGAGCGTCCGGCGGAAGACGACCTGCAGCGCACGGTAGAGCGCATCGGCGAAATCCTTCACCTCGTTCACCGCCTTTACCGGGTCAACGACACGGTATTCGGCGGCGATGTTGATACGGATCGTCACACGGTCACGAGTCAGGAGTTCCTGGCCCGTGACATCGAGCGCCTGCCACTTCTGGTCGACCACCTTCACCTGCACAGTCTTGCCGATGTTCCAGAAGCCATGCATGCCGGCATTGAGCGGACCAACCTGCTTCCCATCGATGAAGAGCAGGCCGACCTGCCCATCACTGACAAGATGCATGCTCAGCGTCTCGGCCTTACGGACCTGGACGATCCGGCGCATCAGCGTGGAATCAACCGCGAGGCTGTCCGACACATCGATGCGCGTTTCCGACCACGGCCCCGCGTCGTTCCAAACGATGAGCTTCTGGTTCGGCCGCATCACTGCGAAAATCGCGCCGTCGCGCTCGATCACCGCGACTTCAGCGGCGGCCGTTCGGAAGACAGTCAGATGCTGATTTGCGACATCCGAGAGCTTTTCGAAAAGGGCGTGCTCATAGACCGAAACGAACACGGCATTGGTCAAGTCGCATCGCACGAACTCCAGGCTGTTCTGGCGGTTCGGGAGAGTATGAAGACCGGGACCATAGATGCCGAGCAGTTCGCCCTTATGCAGAGCGATGATCCGTTCGTTTTCCTTCACAAGGACGCGCTTGCGCCCCAGGATCTTTTCAAGAATCTTTGCCATTTTCGTTACTCCATCGGTGCGCTAAGTCATCGACCGAATGTTCCTTTCGTTGTTTACGTTCATGCGTCCCGGCGGTGATCCGGGAGCCGGTGGCAGAGAGCGTTCGCGGACCCGCGGAAGCGGACGTTGCAGCGTGCAAGCGGGCATTTGGAGCGAAGCTCCTCCTGCCGACCAGCATGCGGCTTGATCGTCACCGCGTTTCAAGCTTGCGCCTCAGGCTTCAGAGCGGCCAGAGACCTTTCGGCCTCAATCCACTCTTCGGCATGCCGGCTCCCGAATCGTCAAAATCGAACACCTTTGCAGGGTGTTTGGAGAAGGAGTCGAACCTTCGACAGTCAGATTCGTAATCTGATGCTCTACCCACTGAGCTATCCAATGGCGCAAATCATGGGACTCGAACCCATGCCTCCGGCTCAACGCCGGTGCTCTACCCCTGAGCTAGATCAGCATTCCGACCTTCGATGCGGCGTCCGCATACAGAGCGGCAGACCCGACTGCACGGGAGGAGGTTTTGAACTCCATCCGTTGACATCCACATCGAGTTGACGACCGGGAGGGCGCGTTTAATCGCCTTCATGCGCAATCACAAGCGCGAATTTGATCTCGCGCGAAACTGCAAGACGATGTTGCGCAATAGCAACAGATATCTTTCGCGCGCAGACTGCTTAGCAGCCGATGTAAGAGAGTGCTGATATGTATGGAGTGTGCGCTTCTGCGTTGCGGCCAACGCCTGTTGAATGCAACGCAGGCGGACAGCGATGCAGAGCGTCGCTGTCCTTTCGCCCGACTATTTGTAGAGACTCTCATAGGTCTGGCGCAGCGCCGCTTTCTGCACTTTGCCCATGGTGTTGCGCGGCAGTTCGTCGACGAAGAGCACGCGCTTGGGCAGTTTGAACTTCGCCAAGCGTTGTTCCAGCGCCGCGATAATTTCCTTCTCGTCGAGCTTGGCGCCCTTTTGCGGCACGACGACCGCAGTGACGCCTTCGCCGAAATCGGCATGGGGCAAACCGACGACCGCGCTTTCGACCACGCCGGGCATGCCATCGATCTCGGTCTCGACCTCGATCGGATAGACGTTGAAACCGCCGGTGATGACGAGATCCTTGCCGCGGCCGACAATATGGACATAGCCCTTCTCGTCGATCTTGCCGAGGTCGCCGGTGATGAAGAAGCCATCGTCGCGGAATTCCGCCTTGGTCTTCTCCGGCATCTGCCAATAGCCCTTGAACACATTGGGCCCTTTGACCTCGATCATGCCGATCTCGCCGCGGGGCAAGGCCGCGCCGGTATCGGGATCGGTGACGCGGGCGCTGACGCCCGGCAGCGGGAAACCCACCGTGCCAGCAACGCGGTCGCCGTCATAGGGGTTCGACGTGTTCATATTGGTTTCGGTCATACCATAGCGTTCGAGAATGGCATGGCCGGTGCGGTCGCGCCATTCGCGATGGGTCTCAGCCAAGAGCGGCGCCGAGCCCGAGACAAACAGGCGCATGTGTTTCGTCGCATCCTTGGTGAGGCCCGCGTGCTGCAAGAGCCGCGTGTAGAATGTCGGCACGCCCATCATCGAGGTGGCGCGCGGCATCAGCTTCATGATCAGCTCGGCATCGAGCTTGGGCAGAAAAAACATCGAGCCACCAGCGAGCAGCAGCGTGTTCATCGCCACGAACAGACCGTGGGTATGATAGATCGGCAGCGCATGGATGAGCACGTCATCCTTGGTGAAGCGCCAATAGTCGACCAGCGTCAGCGCGTTCGAGGCGAGATTGTCGTGGCTGAGCATGGCGCCCTTGGAGCGGCCCGTCGTGCCCGACGTATAGAGAATGGCGGCGAGATCATCCTTGCCGCGCTCGACATCGGTGAACGTACCAGCCTGCTGGCGGGCGAGATCGAGCAGCGACCCCTCTTCCTTGACGCCCAACGTCTCGATGTGCGCGCCGGCCTTTTCAGCGACGGCGGCGAGTTTATCGCGGCTTGCCGGATCGCAGACGAAGACGCGCGGCTTGGCGTCACCGAGGAAATAGTCGATCTCGGCCGGCGTATAGGCGGTGTTGAGCGGCAGGAAAACGGCGCCGGCCCGCAGGCAGGCGAGATAAAGCAGAATGGCTTCCGGCGATTTCTCGACCTGCACGGCGACGCGATCGCCCGCGACCACGCCGAGCTTGGCGAGCGCCTGGGCAAAGCGCGCCGATCCCGAGGCAAGATCGCCATAGGTCAGTTTGCGGCCTTCCGGCGTTTCGAGAAAAACCTTGTCAGCCGATGGCGCGCGGCGCGCGATCAGATCGTAAAGATAGGACGCCATATGTCTTCCCGGTTCGTTTCCGCTGGCTTTCAGCCTTTTGCAGAGGTGACATTCGCCAGCCAGCGCCGGGACGATGAGGATTTCAACAATTTCCGCACCGCCGAGGAAGCCGCGATTTCACCCTGATTAGCGTAAGCCTCATGATTTTTCTCGATATCATCGAGATCATAGAGGTAATTCACCATCAGGCCGGCGGATTCAAGCATTCCTTTGGTCGAGCGGTCGCCCAACCAGTTGATCCGCTCGAGCCGGGCGCCATTGCCCAAGTGAAACCGGGCAACGGGATCAAGCGGCCGGTTGTTGGCCGCCTTTTCCTCCAGGAAATACTGGGCGGCCAGTTGCTCAAGCACGACCTTGGCCCTGGCATTGAAGGGGCCATGCTGCGGCCAGTCGAGATCGTGCAGGGTGTCGACGATGAGCCGATCATCCTCCGACAATTGTTCCTTCCCCTTGCTCATCAGCCAGTTCATGAAGCCCGGGACAGGCGACAAGGTGACGAAATTCTCGATTTTCGCCAGTTCGCGACGCAATTCCTCGACCACCTGTTTGATGAGAAAATTGCCGAAAGAAATGCCCGCCAGGCCCTGCTGGCAGTTCGAGATCGAATAGAAGACCGCCGTGCGTGCCTTTTTCAGCGGGACGATATCGCGCTGTTCCGCCAGCAATGGCTGCACCGCGCCGGGAATGTCGGCGGTCAGCGCCACTTCGACGAAAATCAGCGGTTCATCGATCATCGCCGGATGAAAGAAGGCGTAGCAGCGCCGATCGATCGGATCGATGCGGCGACGCAGGTCGTTCCAATCATGGATCGCATGCACGGCTTCATAGCGGATGATCTTGTCCAGCACATTGGCGGGCGTCGACGACCAATCGATCCGCCGCAACACCAGGAAGCCGCGATTGAACCAGGAACCCAGCAGGTGAACGAGGTCCTTGTCGATCACTTTCATTTCGGGATTGCGGCGCAATGCCAAGAGATGTTCGCGCATGACGACCAGCGCAGCGGTGCCGCCCGGGGCACGGTTGAGCCGGCGCAGCAGTTCCTGTCGGCGCGGCTCGGAAGCATAGTGCAAATCCGTTGCCGCCGCGTCGCTGTGCTCTTTTTCCCATTTTTCGACGACGGGTGTCAGGCGCGCCGGATCGGGACCGAAATCGCGGGCGAGATGCAGGAAGAAGGTTTCACGACCGGCATCGTCGAGCCGCGCATAGCGATCGAGCACTTCGCGGGCCAGCGCCGTGCCGGACGCTTCGCCGCGACCGGAGAGAAGCTGCTCGCACAGACCGACCAGATCGAGAGCCTGCGCCTGCGGATCGATGGGCGCACTTTCCAGCCGCAACAAAGTACGGCCACGGTCGGCAATCGTGGTCATGAGGTCGGAGAAAAACGCGTTGCTCATCATCCATCCCGATCGTCGGACAAGTCCAATATCTCGCCCAGTCTCTTACCTAGTCTCTTGCCAGCATAGCCGGCCTCTTCGCCAAACAATATGGGCGCAAAGTCGGATTTATGGCGATCGCCGCACATGGTTGTGAAACCGTCATCATGACCTTGCGTCCCATCGGCCGGCGCCCCATTTTGAGGCGCCAGAGATTTGCCCCAGGGATTTATCCATGTTCGAAGCCGCCGCTTTGGCGCTACCGCAGATTTTTTCGCCGCCCTATCGCCGGGTGCTGGCCAAGGTGCTGGCCTTGACCCTAGTTCTGCTGGCATTGGTCTGGTACGGGCTCGACCATCTCATCGTCGGCTATATCGCCGTGCCCTGGCCGTGGGTGGCGACCCTGCTTTCGGTCCTCACCGGCATCGGCCTGTTCGTCGGCATGGCGTTTCTGGTGGCGCCGGTGTCATCGCTGGTGGCGGGCTTCTTTCTCGACGAATTGGCCGAACGGGCGGAGCGGGAGAGCGACCCCAAGGGACCGCCCGGCATTGCCCTGCCGGCTGGCCAGTCGATCTGGCTCGCCTCGAAATTCGCCCTCGTCTCGCTGGTGGTCAATCTATGCGCGCTGCTGCTGCTGCTCGTGCCCGGCGTCAATGTGATCGCCTTTTTCGTCGCCAACTCTTATCTGGCGGGACGGGAATATTTCGAGCTGGCGGCGCTGCGCTATCATCCGCTTGAAGAGGTGCGCGCGCTGCGCAGCCGCCACGCGGTCTACCTCTTCATCTGCGGCTTTCCGATCGCCATGTTCCTGGCGGTGCCGATCGTCAACCTACTGACGCCGCTGTTCGGCACGGCCTATATGGTGCGGGTGCACAAACGGCTGATGCGCGGTTACGAAATCAAGCCGTGATCTTGTTTTCGAACTGGCCGGTGCGGCGGAAGCGATAGAGATAGCTCGGCACGATGGTCTCGATCGTGTCGGGGGCGATTCCCATGGCCTCGATCGTCGTACCGGCTGACTTGGCCGCTTCCGACACGACATTGTCGGTCTTGAGTAGTTTCACCTGATCGCGCGTCAACAGGAGCGTCTTGGGATAAAGACCGAGGCTGAGCGAATTGACGACTTCGATGCCGAAGGCCTTGAGATTGGCCAACGCAAAAGGCACCGGCACGAGCAGACGCTTGCGCCCGATTGTCGTACACACCGTCTGCATCAGTTCGCGATAGGTCTTCACTTCCGGGCCGCCGAGCTCCCAGGTGCGCCCGTCGGGCACTTCGCTGTCGAGCAGCCGCGCGAAAGCCTGCGCCACGTCGCCGACATGAACCGGCTGAAACTTGGTATCGCCGCCGCCGATCAGCGGCAGCACCGGCGACATGCGCGCCAGCGCGGCGAAACGATTGAAGAAATCATCCTCCGGCCCAAAGATCACCGACGGGCGCAGGATCGACGCATGGGGCACCAGTTCGCGCACATGCGCTTCGCCCTGTGCCTTCGAGCGAGCATAGGCCGATTCCGCTTCCGCATCGGCGCCCAGCGCCGACATATGGACGAATTGCTTGATGCCGGCGTTTTTCACCGCTTGCGCCACGACACCGGCGCCGAAGGCATTGACCGAATCGAACTGCTGCCGGCCGCTCTGGTGCATGATGCCCACCAGATTGACCGCCGCCTCGGCGCCATGGAGCGCCGCCGCCACGGAAGCGGGATAGCGCAGATTGGCCTGAACGGCGTTGATCTGACCGACGCGGCCAAGCGGCTGCAGGTGGAAAGCCAGGTCCGGCCGCCGGCAGGCGACCCGGACGCGCCAGCCGCGCTGCGCCAGCGCCCGCACGACATGGCGCCCGACGAAGCCCGAACCGCCGAAAACGGTGACCAGCCGGGTCGTCCTATCGAGGGGATTTGTCATGTCATTTCCGTCCTGTGCAGCCCGCGCAGGGGCGTCGGCGGGATGATTAGTCGAGCGCGCCGCCGCTGTACAGATCAGCCGGCCGTCCTGGTGTCATCCTCTCACAAAATTGTGTTGTTCCTGCAACGAAAGCCATCGATATGTCATTGGAATACTGGCCCATTCACATAATCTGGCCGGGTTGATTTTGCCGCAGCACGGAGGACCCCCATGGACGACGCCCACAAGCTTTCGCTCACCGCGCCGACGCCGCTCGATGTTCACCGGCGCGGCTTTGTCTTCATGACGAGTTGCGTTGCCGGCTTCACCCTGGCGACAGGTCCGCTCAATGCCCAGACCATCACCACACCGGCCGACGGCCTGACCGCGGGCGAGGTGAAAGTACCCTCCGGCGGTGTCGAAATCCCGGCCTATCGCGCTTTTCCCGCCTCCGGCGGCCCCTTCCCGACCGTTCTGGTGATCCAGGAAGTCTTCGGCGTCCACGAACACATCAAGGATGTCTGCCGGCGCCTCGCCAAGGCCGGCTACTATGCCATCGCGCCCGAGCTTTATGCCCGGCAAGGCAATCCCGCCACCTATACGGACATACCGAAGCTGATCGCCGAAATCGTCTCGAAAGTACCGGATGCCCAGGTGAAGGGTGATCTCGACGCCTGCGTCGCCTTCGCCAAGGCCAGCGGCAGCGCCAATACCGACCGTTTGGCGGTGATCGGTTTCTGCTGGGGCGGACGCCAGACCTGGCTCTATGCCAAGAACAATCCGAACGTGAAGGCGGCGGCGGCTTTCTACGGCCCGCTGACCAATCCGAAGAACGACCTGCAAACCCAGCAGGTGCTGGATTTCGCCGGTGACCTCAAAGTGCCCGTCATTGGTGCTTATGGCGGCAAGGACGCCGGTATTCCGTTGGAACAGGTAGAAACCGTGCAGGAAGAATTGAAGAAAGCCGGCAGCAAGTCGGTCATCTACGTCTATCCCGACGCGCCGCACGGCTTCCACGCCGATTATCGCCCCAGCTATCGCAAGGCCGACGCCGAACTGGCGTTCAAACGGGCACTCGATTTCTTCAAGGCGAACGGCGCCTGATCTGCCGCCCACATTTTGAATAGCTGACATCCCACGATCCGGACTGTTCCTCGGTCCGGATCGTTTGCTATGAAGCGTGCAACTTGGAGGGATGGAATGGCACGCGAATTATTCGACCTGGCAGCCGGCGACGACACCGTTCGCTTCTCGCCCTATTGCTGGCGCATCCGCATGGCGCTCGCGCACAAGGGACTGGATGTGAATATGGTGCCGGTGCGCTTCACCGAAAAAGACAAGATCGCCTTTTCCGGCCAGAAACTGGTGCCGGTGCTGCGCGACGGCGATACGGTGATCCACGATAGCTGGGATATCGCGCTCTATCTCGACCGCGCCTATCCGGACCGCCCACGCCTGATCGATATTCCAGGCCTCGGTATCACCAATTTCGTACGCTCCTGGGCGCAGACGAGCCTGACCATTCCGGTCTTCAAGATCATCATTCTCGATCTCTTCAACGGCCTTGCCGAGAAGGACAAAGAATATTTCCGCACCTCGCGCGAACAGCGCTTTGGCATGCCGCTGGAAAAATTTGCCGTGTCGGCGGAAGAAGGCCGCGCGGCGCTGAAGCCCGTGCTGACGCCGGTGCGCGACGTCCTCAAACAACAGCCATTCTTCTGCGGCTCGCAACCCGCCTTCGCCGATTACATCGTCTTCGGCGTGTTCATGTGGGCGCGCAGCGCCTCCCCGATCGAACTGCTCGACAGCGACGACCCGACCTATGCCTGGCGCGAACGCATGCTGGATCTCAACGGCGGCCTCGCCCGCCAGGCGCCGCGCAACAAAGGCTGAATGAAAAAAACCCTTCGGCCGGGGAGACCGAAGGGTCTTAGGTTTCGGAGGTCTGTCGACGAGCCGGACACTCTCGGCGGGATCAGGGGGGCCAATCCCATTCGCCGACCCTCATGTTCTAACGAGCGCCTGCCCACCGCGATGTGCGCCAACGCACATCGTGGACAATGGGCAAGACGACGGGCTTCCCGCATTGACGGTGGCGGCGATTTCGTTTTCGCTGGCTCTCATGATGGGAGCTGAGCGATGAAGCCTGACATCGAGATCGCACGCGATGCCCGGCTTGCGCCCATCGCCGACATCGCGGCCAAACTGCGCATCAGCGAAGCCGATCTTCACCCCTACGGCAAATATATCGCCAAGATCGATCTCGATTATCTCGGCAAGACCGAAACGCGGCCGCTCGGCAAGCTGGTGCTCGTCACCGCGATTTCGCCGACGCCGGCTGGCGAAGGCAAAACGACCACCACTGTCGGCCTTGGCGACGGTCTGTCGCGCCTCGGCAAGAAGGCGGCCATCTGTCTGCGCGAGCCGTCGCTCGGTCCTTGTTTCGGCATGAAGGGCGGCGCTGCCGGCGGCGGCTTCGCCCAAGTGGTGCCGATGGAAAGCATCAACCTGCATTTCACCGGCGACTTTCACGCCATCGGCGCCGCGCATAACCTGCTCGCGGCGCTGCTGGACAATCACATCTATTGGGGCAATGGGCTGGGCATCGACCAGCGTCGCGTCGTGCTGCGCCGGGTGATGGACATGAACGACCGCGCCTTACGGCAGATCGTGTCGTCGCTCGGCGGCGTCGCCAATGGCTTTCCGCGCGAAGACGGTTTTGACATTACCGTCGCCTCGGAGGTGATGGCGATCTTCTGCCTCGCCAAGAATATCCACGACCTTGAAGCGCGGCTGGCGCGGATGATCGTCGCCTATACGCGCGAGAGGACACCGATCACCTCGTCGGCCCTGAAGGCGGCTGGCGCGATGGCCGTGCTGCTCAAGGATGCCTTGGCACCCAATCTGGTGCAATCGCTCGAAGGCACGCCGGCTTTCGTGCATGGCGGTCCTTTCGCCAATATCGCCCACGGCTGCAATTCGGTGATGGCGACGACGACGGCGTTGCGCCATGCCGACTACGTGGTGACGGAAGCGGGCTTCGGCGCCGATCTCGGCGCAGAGAAATTTTTCGACATCAAATGCCGCTCGGCCGGCTTGAAGCCGGCGGCCGCCGTCGTCGTCGCCACGGTGCGGGCGCTGAAAATGCACGGCGGCGTGGCCCGCGCCGATCTCGCCCATGAGAATATCGGCGCCATCGATCGCGGCTTCGCCAATCTTGCCCGCCACATCACCAATCTCAGAGCCTTCGGCGTGCCGCCCGTCGTCTCGATCAATCGCTTCGCCACGGATACCGACGCCGAACTGCAATTCCTCGTTGCCGCCTGCCGGGAACGTTTGGCCGTCGATGCGGAGATCGCCACCCATTTCGCCGAGGGTTCGCGCGGCAGCGAGGCGGTGGCACGCGCCGTGGTGGCGCTCTGCGACAGCGGCGCCGCCGATTTTCATCCGCTTTATCCCGACAATATGCCCTTGGTTGAAAAGATCCGCACGATTGCACGCAAGATCTATGGCGCCGCGGACATCGTGATCGACAGCAAGGTGGCGGACGATTTGAAAGCCTATGAAACGATGGGCTTCGGCAGCCTGCCTGTCTGCATCGCCAAGACGCAATATTCCTTCTCGACCGACCCCACTCTGCGCGGCGCGCCAAGCGGCCATATGGTGCCGGTGCGCGAAGTGCGCCTCTCAGCCGGTGCCGGTTTCGTCGTGGCGATCTGCGGTGACATCATGACCATGCCCGGCCTGCCGCGCGAACCGGCGGCCGAACATATCAACCTCGATGCGCACGGGCTGGTGCAAGGTCTCTTCTAAGCGCTCACTTTTTGAGCCGATCACTTGCCGACATACTTGCCCAGCCATTCCATGCCGACCATGCCGGGCGTCAATGTCAGCGTCGCCCAGACGAAGGCCGACGACCAGTTGGCGATCTGAAATGGCAGGCGTGGCATCCGCACAGCGCCGGCGATCAACGGCACGATCGCGCGCAATGGCCCGAAAAAGCGGCCGATGAACACGCCCGCAACGCCCCATTTCTCGAACAACTCGTGCGTGCGCTTCACCAGATCGGGATGGCGCGACAACGGCCAGAGTTTGACGATGCGATCATGAAAGTGAAAACCGAGCCAATAGGACAACCAATCACCCAGCGCCGCGCCGATGGCGGCGGCAAACCAGATCGGCCAGAAGGCAAGGCCCGCCAGGCCGACGAGACCACCGATGCCCCACAGCAGCACCGTCGCCGGTGCGATCAGAGAAACGAAGGCCAGGGATTCGGCAAAGGCCAGGGCAAAGACGATGGGCGCCGCCCATTGCTGATTGTGCCGCACGAAGTCGAGAACCGCCTGCACCCATTCCGGCATTCACTGTTCCTTCTTTAAAGGGACGAGACGTTTACACCACGACGGTCAGACGTTGCGCAGCACGGGTGATGGCCGTGTAGAGCCAGCGGCTGCGATGTTCTCTGAAGGCATAGGACTCGTCAAACAGCACCACATCGTCCCATTGCGAGCCCTGCGCCTTGTGAACGGTGAGCGCATAGCCGAAATCGAATTCGTCGCTGCCCTTGCGAATGGCGAAGGGCACTTCATCCTCGCTCAGGAAGAATTCCGGCGCCACACCGATGCGCTGCGGCTTGCGCACGCTATCGTCTTCCGGCGTCACGGTCATGCGCAGCTTCTTGCGGCTGATGCCGGCCGAGGTCTTCACCCGCCAAATGCCGCCATTGAGCAGGCCCTTGGTGCGATCGTTGCGCAAACAGACAAGCTTGTCGCCAGGCTCGGGCATGGTGCTGGTGTGGCCGAACAGCTCGCGGATGCGCTTGTTGTAGAGCCGGCGAGTGCGGTTGAGACCGACCAGCACCTGATCGGCCTTGGTCACCGCCATGGCATCGATGGCGTCGCGACGGATGACGCGGGTATCGCCATAATCCCCCGGCGACAGGCGCTCGCCCTCGCGCACCTGCATGGACAGGCGGATGATCGGATTGTCGGCGGCCTGACGATGCACCTCGGTGAGCATGATGTCGGGCTCGGCCTCGGTGAAATAGCCGCCGCCCTTGACCGGCGGCAACTGTGCCGGATCGCCCAGCACCAGAACCGGACGGTTGAAGGACAGGAGATCGCGGCCGAGCTCTTCGTCGACCATCGAACATTCGTCGACGATGATCAGTTTGGCCTCGGCTGCGTCGCTGTCCTCGTTGATGACGAAGGACGGCTCCTCGCTGTCGACATCCTTCGGCCGATAGATCAGCGAATGAATGGTGCGCGCATCGGTGCAGCCGCGCGCCCGCATGACGAGTGCCGCCTTGCCGGTGAAAGCGGCAAAGACCACGTTGCCATCGACGCCCTCGGCGAGATGCCGGGCCAGCGTCGTCTTGCCCGTTCCGGCGAAGCCGAACAGACGAAAGACCTGGCGGCCATCACGGCCCTGGAGCCAGCGTCCGACATCCTTCAAGGCCTGGTCCTGTTGCGGTGACCAGCGACTGCTCACGTGACGAATCCCTTCGCGAATCCTCGCCCGCTTCCTGCGGCGCACGGGTATAGCAGGGCGAGCGGCGGGAAGGGAAAGCTAGGAATCAGGCGGCGACGAGGCGCGCATGGGCGAGGCCGGAGGCGGCGTCGACCAGGGTCAGGCTGTAATCGCAAGCGACCGTGGGTGAACGGTTGAAGCGCGCCATGACCACCTGCATCAATTCGACGAGGACCAGGCGATCGACGTCGTCGAGGTCACTTTCGGCGCAGCCGGCCAGGCGGGCGAGATTGACAAGCTCACGGCGCAGGCTCGCCGCCTCGTCGGCATGGCCGTCGAGCAGGAATTTCCACATGCGGTAGTGATATTGCGCCAACGGGCGCGCTACATCCGGATGCGCCCGGAGCAGCGTGAAATAATGCTCGTTGATCCGATCGATAATAAGGGGCGCGCCCCACTCGAGGAGGTCGCGGCTGGCATGACCGACTTCGGCCGACTGCATGGATGATTTCCCCGAATCGCTGCTGATTTTACGCGCGAATCACTGGACGAGAATCATCTCACACCGCGACACAACGGCAAGATCAAATCCGCTTGCGGAGTCAATGTGACAGCAATTTTTTCGGAAGCTGGACTTCAGGGCCGCCGAGGGCGTTCGAAAGGCTGTCGCCGGGGCATTTGAATGGTACCACCACCCCGGCTTGAACGGGGGACCTCCGGATCCACAATCCGGCGCTCTAACCAACTGAGCTATGGTGGCCCTGGAAAAAATCGCGCTTCAATAGAAACGTGATTCTGCTTGGATTCTCTTACTTTGACGCGTCGTCATGGGGTTCGGTCCAGCCGAACTCTGAAACGCTCTAAAGCGCGCGGAACCTAGACTCGGCCCGCCGGGATTGCAAGCCACAGAAAGCACGCAAAGTGCACCCGCGCACAAATGATCCCGCCCCTTTCCAGGGCTTCACAAGCAAACGGGCCACTCTGGGTGGCCCGTTGCAACCTTAACGACCGAAATCGCTGCCTTCAGGCCGCGAGATCGGGCTTGGAACCGAAGGTCCGCACGGCGGCGGCATTGAGCGGCGCGGCGGTGTCCGTCGCGACCTTTTGCACCAGGCCGGACATTTCCTTGGCCTGCGCACTCAGGGTTTCGAACTGCGTGCGGGCGAACTGGGTCTGCAGCACCACGACTTCCGACAGGCTTTTCGCTTCGGTGAGCGACTTGGCCAGATCGAAGAAGGAATTGGCATTGAGACGCAGCAGATCGATCGCCTTGTTGTTGATCGCGGTCTGGCCATCGGAAGCCACCTTGAAGGCGCTCTCGAGGGTTTCCGTCGTTTCTTCGGCGGAGCTGCGCAGGCGCTCGTAGGCAAGCTTCGAACGCTCAACGCTGCTTTCGGCGGCGAGGCGCAGCATCTCCTGCAGATTGGCGACAGGAGCCGACGCCGCATGCAGGATGTCGGACGCCGCTTCCGGCGGCGTCTCAGGCTTGGATGACTTGGCAGCGGACGATGGGGCAGCGACCGCTTCTGGAACGGGCTTCACTGCCGCAGGCTTAACTTCCACTTTGGCTTCAGGCTTAGGTTCAGGCTTGGCTTCCATGGACTTTACCTCCACAGGCTTTGCCCCCACAGGCTTGGACGCAACGGAAGCGGGTTTAGCGGGCTTGCGCGAAACGGCCATGACAACGTCCCCTTTGTTCGAGGTTATTTCTTCAGCCCAGTGGCCTTCTGGAACGTCTCGCCCAATTCGCGGGTCTGCTCCTGCAAGGCCGCCAATTGATTCTTGAGATATTCACCCTGCAAGGTCAGCACTTCCTTGGGATCCTTGGCTTGCAGCAGCTGCTCGGCCAGATCGAAAGCAGCGGATACATTCTTCTCGGCATAGCCGATGGCCTTGTCGGTCACGTCCTTGACGCTCGCCGTCGCATTGACGGCTGCGCTGTCGGCCGAACCATGGGTCTTGTGAACAGCACCCATGAAGCCTTCAA
This sequence comes from Rhizobiales bacterium 62-17, assembly GCA_001898965.1. Classification (GTDB taxonomy): domain Bacteria; phylum Pseudomonadota; class Alphaproteobacteria; order Rhizobiales; family Beijerinckiaceae; genus Terripilifer. The sequence goes on along the minus strand of MKVW01000009.1, from coordinate 1,795,229 downwards.
ACGCTTTACGTGCCTGAGCAACGCTGCGCTCGGCGAAGTCTTTCATCTCAGTCGGAATTTCATATGGATTAGCCACTTTAACCTCCGAAAAATGTGTGCAGTCGCGGAGATCGTCTCACCAAGCGATCTTACACGCGTGCCCCTGCGAAATTTGGGCTAACACAATTTTTGCTGCATCGCAACATATTCCCGTCACATATTTTGCAATGCAAAAATCAAAATTAAGCTTGTTTTGAATCTCCAGTGGGCGACGGACCCCTTTGCATGGACCCCCCTGATGCCCCAAGTTAATGCTCACTTAACTGCGCTTCCGGGGCAAAGGTTCAGAATGGAACATGCTCGGGAAGCCGGCGACGGAAGGATTTTGACCGCGCATGCCGCTCATACCCGAGCAAAATCCGATTGATGCGGAAACCTTGGCCCGCGTTTTGGCCGAGCCGCCGCTGGCTGGCCTGCAGGCCGGCAACGCCCCCTATTTCATCGTCGCCGGGTCGCGAATCATCCATGCGAGCGATAGCGCACTGGCGCTTTTCCGGGCGGCCGACCTCGCCGGGCTCGAAAAGCGCCTGTTCGCCGGACAGGAGCCGGGCAGCCGCCGTCTCGCCGATCTTTCCCGCAGCCTGGTGCCCGGCACCGCGACGCGATTGGAACGCCTGCGGTTTTTCTTCGGTCGCGCCACGCAGACCGTGACCTTCGCCTGCCGGCGGTTGGCCGGCCCGACGCCGCTTTTCGTCGCCGGCGCCCTCGATGCGCCCGCGACCCTGCTGACTGCCCTGCCGATCAAGAGCGACGACGCGAAGGTTGCGGCCGCAGCACTCGTAGAGCCAGCTGCACCGACGCCTGTTGCCGTCGAGCTACGGGAGCAGGCAGCGCTGGAAGAACCCATCGTCACAAGCGCCGCCGACACGGTGCCGAAACAGCCGGAAACCCAGGCCCCGCCCCCTGAAGCAGCGGCTCCTGTCGAACCCATCGCAGCCACGGCTCCTGTAACGCCTTCGCCCCGTCCGCAATCGACGAGCCCAGTTCGCTTCCTCTGGCAGACCGATGGTGAGCGCCGCTTCGTCAAACTGACCGGCGCTTTGTGCGAAACCATGGGCTGCCAGACGGCGGATCTCATCGGCCAGGATTTCATTGCCGTCGCCGAGCGCTTTGGCGTCGACCGGATGGACGATCTCCGCGCCGCCTTTGCCCGTCACGAGACCTGGAGCGGCTTGCGCGTGCTGTGGCCGATCAATGGCACGCAAGAGGCAGCCCCCGTCACGCTGGGCGGCCTGCCGACGTTCGACGAAGACCATGCCTTCAATGGCTTCAGTGGTTTCGGTGTCATCAACCTCGACAAGATCGTCGCGCGCCCGACACCTGTTGAGGCCGTTCAGCCGAGCGTCAAGACGCAAGCCGAGCGCCAAGAGATAGAAGCCGAAGAGGCAAAGACCGAAGAGACAGAGAGCGACACGAGCGAGAGCCAGGCCACCGAAGCCCTGGCCTCGGAAGATCAGGCGATCGCTCCCTCATCGAGCGACGACGACGAGCATGACGCGCTCGACGGTGCGCGCGAGAGAATGTTCGCGCCGCCGCTGCCGGAACCGGATTATCAGAACTATGCGCCGAACGTCGTACCGTTGCGCGACTGGCGTGATCGCCAAGCCGCGAACACGGACGCGACCAACGCCCCGTTGGAAACACCCGCCGAAACATCGCCCGTGGAACCGGCCGCTAGCGAGACGGCAACACCGACTGCCGCCGAAGCACCGCAGATTACGGCCGAGACATCGCAAGCCGACGCTCCGGAGGCGCAAGATTCTGCGGAAGATAAGCCTGCACAAGAACAGCCTGAACCCGATAACGACAATCTGATTGCCTTGTCGGCCAGCGAGCGTCAGGCCTTCCGCGACATCGCGCGCAGTATCGTCGCCAACATCGAGCGCGGCGAAAAGCCGAAGCCTGTTTCTTTGTCGGCGGCATCGGACGACGAGGCATCGCAGGATCACGTCGACGGGAAGAATTCGGATGAGGCCGCGCCGGCCGCTTCGCACGAAGTCCCGGCTACGATCTCTGAGAACACGGCCGGACCTGAGACGATCCGGCACGAGATTGTCGCGCACGAAAAATCCGCGCCGCTCCATGACGATGTCTCGGCTACGCCGGCGCAGGCTTCCGCCGAACAGATGCGCGAGATCGCCGCTGCGCTCGGCGTTGCCGGACCGATCGCCGTTCCGGCCGCAGAACTGCCGAAGCCACTCGAAGACACGATGCCGGCCAATGCGGCGGCGATCCTCGACCGGCTCAACATGGGCATTCTGGTGATGCACGGCGGCGTGCCGGCCTTCATCAATCGCCATCTCCTGGACACGCTCGGCTTCGCCGACATCGATGCCTTCCACGACTGGGGCGGGCCCGAGCGCATGATCCACGGTCAGGCGCTGAACGAGCAAGGCAGCGACGGCACGCCATTGCAGGTCGAGACCCGTTCGGGCGAACTGGTGAAGTTAGACGGCCGCATGCAGACAACCGAATGGGATGGCCAGCCGGCAACGCTGATGACCTTCCGTCCGGTCGAGACGCCGGAGCCTGTCGAGACCAAGCCCGCTGAAACAAAGCCTGCTGTCGCACCGGCTGGCGAGCAGATCGCCAAGCTGGAAAGCGATGCGCGGGCGCAGGATGCGGAAATCCGCGAACTGCATGCCATTCTTGATACGGCGACCGACGGTGTCGCTATCCTGGACGGCTCTGGTGCCATCCTCTCGATCAACCGCTCGGCGGAAGCGCTCTTTGGCTATGAGCGTGGCGAAATCGCCGGCCAGTCGCTCACCACTTTGTTCGCCAAGGATAGCCAGAAGGCAGCGCTCGACTATCTCGAAGGCCTCAAGAGCCATGGCGTGCGCAGCGTGCTCAACGATGGTCGCGAGGTCATCGGCCGCGCGCGCATGGGCGGACAGATTCCGATCTTCATGACTATCGGTCGTATCGGTTCGGAGACCGCGGAAAAATTTTGCGCCGTCATGCGCGACATGAGCGACTGGAAGAACGCCGAACGCGAGCTGAAGGACGCCCGCCGCGAAGCCGAACAAGCCAGCGCGTTGAAGTCGGACTTCCTGGCCAAGATCAGCCACGAGATCCGCACGCCGCTCAACGCCATTCTGGGCTTCGCCGAGGTGATCATCGACGAGCGCTTCGGCCCCGTCGGCAACGATCGCTACAAGGAATATCTGCGCGACATCCACGCCTCCGGCACGCATGTGATGAGCCTGGTCAACGATCTGCTCGACCTCTCGAAAATCGAGGCCGGCAAGCTCGACCTCAATTTCGGCGCCGTGGATGCCAACAAGATCGTCAACGAATGCGTGTCGATCATGCAGCCGCAATCGGTGCGCGAACGGGTGATCATGCGGCTGGCCTTGGCCCCGCATCTGCCCAATATCGTCGCCGACGAACGCTCGCTGCGCCAGATCGTGCTCAACATTCTCTCGAATGCGGTGAAGTTCAATCAGCCGGGCGGCCAGGTGATCGTCTCGACGGCGCTCACCGACAGTGGTCAGGCGGTGGTGCGCGTGCGCGACACCGGCATCGGCATGAGCGAGAAAGACCTAGAAGTGGCGCTGGAACCGTTCCGGCAGATTCAGACCGCGCGTCAGACGAGCGGCACGGGCCTTGGCCTGCCGCTCACCAAAGCGCTCGTCGAAGCCAATCGCGCTGCTTTCTCGATCAAGAGCAAGCCGGGCGAAGGCACGCTGGTGGAAGTCACCTTCCCGTCGACGCGGGTGCTGGCGGAGTAAGCTCGTTGGCCGAGGCGTAAGTCATCTTGTCGAGACCGTAGACGTCGTCGCGGAAATGCACGACGCCGTCGGCGCTGGCCCAGCCTGTCATGTAAATCCAAACGACGGGCACGGGCTGAGGCGGGCGCAGATCGACACGCTCGCCGGACTTCTGGCGCTCGGTCAGCATATCCTTGGTGACGCGGCTATTGCTGCCATCGAGAATCCAAGCCGCCAGATCATACACCCCTTCGACCCGCACGCAGCCGTGCGAGAGAAAGCGATAGTCGCGCGCGAAGGAATGTTTCGTCGGCGTGTCATGCATGTAGACCGCATGGGCATTGGGCATGTTGATGCGGATCGCGCCCAAGGCGTTGTGCGCGCCTGAATCCTGGCGCAGGGTGAACCCCGCCGCGCGCTCGGTGTTCCAGTCGATCGTTGCCGGATCGATCTCCTGGCCGGTGCTGTCGAGAATCCTGATCTTGGCGCGCGACAGATAGCCCGGATCCTTGCGCATCTTCGGGATGATTTCCTTCTTGATGATCGAGGTCGGTACGGTCCAGGTCGGATTGAGATTGACGGCGACGACGCGGGTCGTAACTTCCGGTGACGGGTTCTTCACGTCACCGACCACCGCCACATAGCGGCGCACGACGCGATCATCTTCCACCGCTTCCACCGAGGCGGAAGGAATGTTGACGACGATATATTTCGGTCCGAAGGCGAAAGTGGAGGCCGCGATCCGCTCGGCACTCGAGGCGAGCTGGCGATGGCGCGTGGCGGCGGGCACGTTCAACGCCTTCAAGGTCGCGCCCCCGACGATGCCGCTCTGCCGCAGGCCAAGCCGGGCCTGATAAGATTTAACGGCGGCCGTCAGCGCGTTGTCCCATTGGTCGCCGCTCTCCTGCCCCGCCGGCAGATCGCCTTCGATGGCGAGACGCTGGCGCAAGAGCATCACAGCCCGGCCGTTCGCGCCCGGCGCAACCGCCGTGACATTAGGCCAGCCGCCATTTTCCGCGATGACGCGATAGCGCTCGGCGGCTTTCGCCGTGGTGTAGAAGGTCTCAGGCTGCAGCGATGGACGCGGATCGCGCGATAAGGCGGTTTCGCGCGGCGGCGCGGGCTTCGGCTTCGGTTTGGCTGCGACGGGCGCCGGTGCCGCGGACGGGGCGCCGGCCTGGGGCGCGGCGCGTGGATCGACCAGAGGTGCCGGCCCCAGGGTCGGCGCCAAGGGCGGATTGGTGGCAAAGCCCGACGACGGGCCGGCTGATGGCACCGCTGTCGTGGGCGCCGGCGCGGCGGGCGCTTGAACCGTCTGGGCCTGTGGCGTGTCAGTCAGGCAGACGAATGCAAAGCCCGCAAAAAGGGTCTGACGCCAGGGAGAAGCAAAGAGAATCATGTCGGTTCACGCAGATACGCTGTGCAATGACTGTCCCCCAACATGGTGACCAGGGTCCTAACAGTCTGCGGCAAGAGCATGCCAGCAATGAGACAGTGCGATCAGCTGGGTGTCAGCTTGACCGGATCAAACAAAAGGAAGAGTTTGCGGCAAAATTGTCGCAGCAAAAATACGGAGGAAGCGCTTCATGTCAGCGGTCGTCAGCCCCTCGGAAGCTCCCGCCGCGCGCTCGATGAGCGAAGTTTGGGTCATCACCATCGGGCACGCCTTAACTCATTGGTATCCAGCTACTTTTTACGTTCTTTTGCCGCTCATCGGCAATGAAATGGGGCTCAGCTACGGCCAGATCGGCATGATCCTGACGGCGCAATATCTCGCCGGCGCCATTTCCAATCTGCCCGGCGGCATGTTCGTCGATTCGGTGGGCCGCAAGGGCCTTCTGATGGCGACCTCGCTGTTCTGGATCGGTGTGCCCTATCTGATCATGGGCTTTTCGAACGCCTATTGGGTGATGGTGACCTGTTCGGCCCTCATCGGCATCGGCAACAACCTCTGGCACCCCACGGCCATCCCCTGGCTCGGCCAGCGCTATCCCGAACGCAAGGGCCTCGTCATGGCCTGGCACGGCATGGGCGGCAATGTCGGCGATGCCCTGGCGCCGATCGCCGCCGGCGCGCTCGTCACCTATCTGACCTTCTCCTGGCGGCACGTGATGATCGTCAACATCCTGCCCGGCGTGGTCATGGCCATCATGATCCTCTGGTATCTGGGCAAGACGACCGCCGCGCCGAAGAAAGATCCGGTTGCGCCGCAGCTTTCGGCCAAGGAAGTGCTGAAAGCCCTGCCCTCGCTGTTTCGCAATCGCACCTTGGTGTTCCTGTCGACCAGTTCCGCCTTCCGCTCGATGACGCAGAACGGCATCATGGCCTTCCTGCCGCTCTATCTGGCCAAGGAAATGGGCTATTCGCCCTGGCTGGTGGGCCTCAGCATGTTCTCGCTGCAGGCCGCCGGTTTCATCGCCGCGCCGATCGCCGGCCATATGTCGGACAAGGTCGGCCGCCGCAATGTCATCATGAGCTCGATGATCATGACCGGCGCGGTTCTGGCCTTCATGGTCTTCGCCGGTCGTTCGCCGCTGTTCGTCGGCTTCATCGCCATGCTCGGCTTCTTCCTCTTCGCCATCCGCCCGGTGCTGCAAGCCTGGCTGCTCGATGCCACGCCGAAGAATCTCGGCGGCAGTGCCATCGGCGCCATGTTCGGCGTTCAGGCCCTGGGATCGGCCATCGGCCCGCTGGTTTGCGGCGCCATCGCCGATTCCTACGGTCTGCTGTCGACCTTCTGGTTCCTAGCGGTGACCATCATCCTGGCCAATCTGCTGGTCTTCGTCATGCCGACGACCCCGCAGGAGACGGCCGCGCAAAAGGCCTGAATTCGGGCTGACAAGGATTTCCCTCCGGGCGCGCGACGCGTTAGAGAAGCGCCAAACGTGACCCGGAGTTGTCCTTGAATATCCTCCTGATCGGCTCGGGCGGCCGCGAACACGCCCTCGCCCTCGCCCTTTCGAAATCACCGTTGCTCAGCCAGCTTTTCGTTGCCCCGGGCAATCCTGGCACGGAGGCCATCGCCCGCAATGTGGCGATCGACGTGACCGACCACGGTGCGGTGATCGACTTCTGCAAGCTGATGCACATCGATTTCGTCGTCGTCGGTCCCGAGGCGCCGCTCGTCGCCGGCATCGTCGACGACCTGGCAAAAGCCGGCATCCTGGCTTTCGGTCCGACGAAAGCGGCGGCGCAATTGGAGGGCTCGAAGGGCTTCACCAAGGATCTGTGCCGCGACTTCAACATTCCCACCGCCGCCTATGAGCGCTTCACCGATGCGGCCGCGGCCAAAGCCTATATCCAGGCGCAAGGCGCGCCGATCGTGGTGAAGGCCGATGGCCTGGCCGCTGGCAAGGGCGTCATCGTCGCCACCACGATCGAGGAAGCTCTCGCCGCCATCGACATGATTTTCGGTGGCGCTTTCGGTGCGGCCGGCGCGGAAGTCGTCGTGGAAGAATTTTTGGACGGCGAGGAAGCGTCGTTCTTTGCCTTGTGCGACGGCGAGCGCGCGCTTGCCTTCGGATCGGCCCAGGATCACAAGCGCGTGGGCGACCGCGATACGGGGCCGAACACTGGCGGCATGGGGGCCTATTCACCCGCGCCGATCATGACCGACGCCATGAACGCTGAAGTGATGGAGGCCTTCATCAAGCCGACGCTCGCCGGCATGAAAGCGCGGGGCGCGCCCTATCGCGGTGTGTTGTTCGCGGGCCTGATGATCGGCAAGAACGGACCGAAGCTCATCGAGTTCAATGCGCGTTTCGGCGATCCGGAGACGCAGGTCATCCTGCCGCGTCTCGACGAGGACCTCCTGCCGCTGCTGCTGGACTGCGCGAAAGGGACATTGCGGGACAAACCCGTGGCGCTGTCGCCGCGCGCCGCACTGACCGTCGTCTTTGCCGCGCAAGGCTATCCGGACGCGCCGCAGCGCGGCAGCGAAATCCGCCACGTCGAGAAAGCTGCCAGCCTTCCGGATGTCACCGTCTATCACGCGGGAACGAAGCGGGAGGGTGACAAACTGCTCGCCAATGGCGGGCGCGTGCTGAATGTGACGGCTCTCGGCCAGGATGTCGCCGGAGCGCAGCGCAAAGCCTATGCCGCGATCGCCGAGATCGACTGGCCGCAAGGCTTCCATCGCAATGATATCGGCTGGCGCGCGATCGCGGGAAAATAACAGCTTATGATGAGGGGCAGATCGTGCCGCCGGTGACGGCTGTCGGCATGGCGATGATCGTCTGATTGCGCGGGCGCATATAGGTCGTCTGCCGCATGTTGATCGCGGCGTCCGTGCTGCTCCATTGCAGGACCGCCGAGCCGAAGGGCGGTTGATAGGCATAGGTGACATCGGCGACAATGATCGAACCGGCGCCATACATGCCATTGGGCATGTTGGTGCTGGCCGGTGCGTCTGTATTCGCCACCGGATTGAGGATGGTGCAAGGCCGTGCCGTGCCGCCATTGCGCGTGATCGTCCAGCGCGGCTTGGCATCGTAGCCATTGGCCTTGGAGCTATTAACGACGAATTCGACGCTGGTTATCGTCATCTTTAAAGTGGTGGTGGGAAACGGCGACATGATCGCGGTCGCCGCATTGAAAACGTTGGTGGCCTCGGTCTCGGTCATGTTGGAGCCGGAAGCCAACTGAGCGACGAGATCGGAAAGCGCACGCGCCACCAAGGTCGATTTGCGACTGGCCATGAGACCTTGCGTCAACTCGGCCGTGCCCAGATAAAGCAGCAACATGAACGGCAGAATGAGGGCAAACTCGACCGCCGCAACACCACGCTTGTCGTGACGTAAACGCCGCAGGAGGCCGCCGGAGGGGGTGCGCAGGTGCGAGGTCATGCGGCGCTCAACACGAAGGCGCGGAAGCTGAACCGGAAGCGCCGAACGGTTCGTTCCGAAAAACCTGAGTGGCGAGCAGCATGTGCTTCCAACCACCGCCATAATTGGTCTGCCCGGCTCGATTGGGCCCGCTCGTCGACAGCCCGTCCGGTGTCAAGAAATTCAAAAAGACCGGCATGGGATAGACCACGCGCAAAACGACGACGCAATTGGCGCCGCCAGTTTGGAAGAGTGTATTGCCCGTGTAAAAGCCGCCGCTCAGGTCCGCTCCGGCAAAACCCGACTGGTTGCGCACGTCGATGATCAGCTTGTTGCAGTCTATGAAGCTCGGCAGGCTCTTCAGAGTGCACATCACCTGCGAGCGAAAGGCTTCCGAACTCGTCAGGGCCGTGCCGCCGCTGGGGGCGGTGCCCGAAAGGTTATGGCCCGTCATGATTTGCCGCGCCGCTTCAGCGGTTGCCGCTTCGAGCCCCTGCTGGGTAAAGAACATCAGTGCCGATTCAAAGATCACGAACAGCAGCGAAAAGAAGGGAACGGCGATAAAGGCGAATTCGACCGCGGTGACACCGTCGGTGTCCTTTCGGAAGCGCTTCAGAATCCGACTCAGCCGCCGGCTGAGAAACCTGTGACTGACCCGGGCGGCTGTCTGGCGAAGCATGAAGAACTCCGGCGTGCGAAAACATTCAGCACGTAATTCAAATGTCCTGGGAAATGTTCATAATCGCAGCCGCTTTCCCAAACCCTTCACGTACACAGGGAAGCAGGCGGTGGATTTTAACGCTTTGTTTACTTTTTAGCGCCCGGCGATGACGTGGAGAGGCGTTGCTGCGCCTGGCCCGAGGTTTCGTTCATGAATTTCGAATCATCGCCAAGGGTGACCGTCGGATTGCAGATCGGCGAACAGTTGTAAGTTTCCCGCTGCAGACCGCGCTGTAAGACAAGGCCACCGCCACCGGCCGAATTGACCACCACCACCGTCGATTCGCCAACCGATTTTCCGTCCACGTCGAGCGCGATCAGATTGGTCCTGCCAAAGTTTTTACCGGTCAAAATCATTTGGTTATTGCGTTTCAACATCGACACGTCGGCGATGGCCGGGTTGCCGAGAATGATCGTCGAGGTATTGGGCGGCAACAGGAGGACTTTCGCCTCATCAAGGACGACCGTGATCTGTTCTGCGGCTTTGGATGGGGCGACCGCGCAAACGGCAAGAGCCGCGGCAATCGTCAGGCATCTGAGCCCCGACGGCAGGACAGCTCTCATCGAAACAGGCATTTTCCGCTCTCGTGGAAGGGGAATATTTCCAAGACATTACAAATGAAAATGGTGAAGGAACGATAAAGACCCGGGAACTTGGCGCAGCCTCGGATCATTCAAATTGAGAGAATTGCCGCTGATATTCTTCGCGCTGCGCCTTGATCACATATGTTCCGCCGATGCTGGCTGGTTAAGCTCTCGTCAATCCTGTCGATTTACCTTGCCGCTTCAACCGACGGGTCCACCATGATCGATATTGCCGCGCTGCTCATATTTCCCTTGGCGATGACCTATGCGGCTTTTTCCGATCTGTTCACGATGACCATTTCGAATTGGATCTCGCTGCTACTGGTGGTCGCCTATCTCGTTCTCGCTTTCGCTGTTGGCCTCTCTTGGCAGGACATGGCTTGGGCCTTCGCCTGCGGGGCTCTCGTTCTCGTCATCACTTTCGGCATGTTCTGCGCCGGCTGGATGGGCGGTGGCGACGCAAAACTCGCGGCCGCTTCGGCGATCTGGCTTGGATGGGCGCATGTCATGAACTATGGCCTCGTCGCCTCCGTGTTCGGCGCCGTGCTGACATTGGCCATCATCTCCATCCGTCGCTGGCCGCTGCCGGCTTTCCTGACCCGCTACGATTGGGTCCTGCGCCTGCATGATCAACGCGAAGGCATTCCTTATGGGATCGCGCTCGCCCTGGCCGGCCTGTACATCTATCCGCAATCGCAGATCTGGCTCGCGACGAGCAATATGTAGCCGTTCGGGACAGCCGATCAGTACATATGGATACAACCAGTTAACCTTAATTTGACGTTTCCTTGTTTGTATTCAGTCGGTCCCGGACTCGGTGGGGCCGTACGGATCAGACAATCATGAACGTTGCTCGTCTCGCAGTTCTTGGCGTCGCGCTCGCGGCCGGCGGCGTGGCCGCCATGTTGATGGGCGGGCAAAAGAGCGTGCCGACCATCATTCAGGCACCGCCGCCACCGCCGCAGATTGAAACCGACGACGTTCTCGTCAGCAGCAAGGAATTGCCGATGGGTACGGTCATCGCCGAAGGTGATCTCACCTGGGCGGTCTGGCCGAAAGCCTCCATCAGCGAAGGCGCGATCCGCAAGTCGGTGGATCCAAACATCATCACCGACCTGAAGGGCGCCGTCGCCCGATCCAGTTTCCTGCAGGGCGAGCCGATCCGCCGCGAGAAAGTCGTCAAAGCCGCGAATGCCGGCTTTCTGTCGGCCATTCTGTCGACCGGCCAGCGCGCGGTCGCGATTAATATCGACGCGACCGGCGCCACTTCCGCCGGTGGCTTCATCCTGCCCAACGACCGGGTCGATATCGTGCGTATCGTCCGCGATGAACAAGGCGGCGATACCTATACCAGCGAAACGATCTTGAAGAACATGCGCGTTCTGGCCATCGGCCAGAACATCCAGGAGAAGAACGGCGAAAAGGTCGTCGTCGGCTCCAACGCAACCTTGGAAGTTTCGCAGGCCCAGGCGGAAAAGCTCATCCTGGCCCAACGGGTGGGCCAGCTCTCGCTCGTGTTGCGCAGCATGTTTGACGCCAACAAAGCCGACGACGAATCCGAAAACCGGGACGAAGGCGGCCTCACGATCGTCCGCTTCGGTGTCCCTAGCACTGTGAGCAAGAAATGAAACCGATTGTCCCTGGAGCCACGGGCATGCGGAAGAGATTCATGACATTCGGTCTTTCCAAGCAGAGTTCGCATGCGGCCCTTGTCGGTGCGGCGCTGATCGGCGCTGCGGGACTGCTGCCGCAGCCTGCAATGGCGCAAACCATTCAGTCGCAAGCCATCGAGAACGAAGGAGTGGTGGCACGCCGTCTCAATCTTGGTGTCGGTAAATCCATCATTCTCGATCTGCCGCGTGATGCTTCGGAAATCTTCGTCGCCAACCCCAAAGTGGCCAATGCGATCGTCCGGTCGGCACGCAAACTCTATATTATCGCGGCCGAAGGCGGACAGACCTCGATCTTCGCCATGGACGCGCAGGGTCGGCAGATCGCGGTCATCGAAATTTCGGTGGGGCGCGACGTCGGCGAGCTGCAGCGCATCCTGCGCACCGCCATCCCGACAGCCAATATCACCGCGCGCACGGTCGATGAGACCATCATTCTGACCGGCGAAGTCGATTCCGCCGGCGACGCGCAGAAGGCCATGGACATCGCCAACGGCTTTCTGGGCAGCGGCATGGCGATGACAAATGCGGCGACCGCGGCATCCGGTGTCGGCGGTGGCGGCAAGCTCATCAACTCGTTGACGATCCGTGGCCGCGATCAGGTGATGCTGAAAGTCAGCGTCGCCGAAATCCAACGCCAGGTGATGAAGCAATTGGGCGTGAGCACGGCAACGGCCAACGGGAGCTGGGGCCGGTTCTCGATGATCAATCCCTTCGGCCTGCAGAGTTTCGACCAAAACGGCGTGACGCTCGGCAAATTGGCCACCACCAATGCGATTGGGGCGCAGTTGCAGGCCTATGAACGCTACGGCGTTGCCCGCGTGCTCGCCGAACCCACGGTGACGGCCATCTCGGGCGAAACGGCGAAATTCACGGCGGGCGGCGAAATACCTGTTCCGCAGAGCCAGACGTGTACGCCCACCACCACCGGCACGACGCTGTGCACGACCGGCATCGTCTTCAAGAACTATGGTGTGACGCTCAACTTCACGCCGGTGGTGCTGGCGGAAGGGCGCATTTTGCTGCGCGTCGCCACGGAAGTCACCGAAGTCGACCCGACGCAATCCTATGCCTTCAACGGTGTCAGCGTTCCAGGCTTCCGCACGCGCAAGAATGAAACCAGCGTCGAACTACCCTCCGGTGGCTCGATCGCTTCGGCCGGCCTGCTGCAATCCACGAGCATGCAGATCATCAACGGCCTGCCCGGCCTCATGAACCTGCCGGTTCTCGGCAGTTTATTTCGCTCCCGCGACTACCAGCGGCGAGAGACTGAACTCATGATCATCATCACGCCCTATATTGCCAAGGTCAGCAATCCGAACGATCTGAAGCGGCCGGATGAAGGCTATGCCGACGCGAGCGATCCGCAGAGCTGGCTCCTGGGCCGTGTCAATCGCCTGTATTCGACCACGTCCAACCCGCAAGCCATCAAAGGTTTCAGAGGCAGTTTCGGCTTCATCGCGGACTGAGTGCTTCACCGCTTTCTTGTATGGGACAGAGATCCATGTTGCCTATCTTCACTTCGGGCCAGCTTGTATCGCGATCCGTCGCCGGCTGCTTCCTCGTTGCCACTATGGCGGCATCCTTAGCAGGGTGCGCCACGCCGGACCGACTTACGACAGCGACCGGTTATCCCGAGGACTTCCGCGCCCGCTATCCGATCGTCCTGACGGAAACGCCGACCACACTCGACATTTTCCCAACCATGCGTGGGCTTGATAAGAGCAATGCGCAACGCATCCGCTCTTTCGCCGCCGACTATCTTGTCAACGGCCATGGCCCGGTCGTCATTCAAATGCCGGCCAACGGGGGCAGCCACTCATTTGCCCGCCCGGCCGTCGATCAAATCCGCCAGCAACTGCACGCCTCCGGCGTCAAGGGTTACGTGCAAGTCGGCACCTATCTCCCCAACGATCCCATGCAAGCCTCTCCCATTCGACTGAGCTATGTCGGCCTGGGCGCTCGCACCACGCGGCCCTGCGGCGAGTGGCCCCGTGATCTGGCCTCGGCCAGCAGCATGGAAGGCTGGGAAAACAAATCTTACTGGAACTTCGGCTGCGCGACGCAGGCCAATTTCGCCAGCCAGGTGGCTGATCCGCGCGATCTCGCGGCGCCGCGTGGCGAAACGCCAGGCGACGTTTCCATGCGCACACGCGCCATCGGCAAGGTGCGGACGGGTGACGATCCTTCGGTCAAATGGATGGTGCGTAACAGCTCCATCGGTTCGACAGGAGGCAACTAATGGAGGCCGAAGGTACGCTCGACGGCGACCAGATCGAGGCCACGCAGGGGCAGATCGCCCCGGTGCCACGTGTCTCTATCCAGGCATTTTGCGAAATGCCCGACACCGCCGATACAATCACCGCGTCGATGAACGATCGACGCATGCTGAAGGCGCATGTGAAGATCCACATGGGCGGTGCCGCCGCCGCCATCGAAGCCTATCGCAGCGCCCCTACGCCCAACGTCATCGTCATCGAATGCAATCAGCCACGCCATGTGCTGCTGACCCATCTCGACGAGCTCGCCGACTATTGCGATGCCGGAACGCGCGTTGTGGTCATTGGGCGCTCCAACGATATCAGCCTCTACCGCGAATTGATGGGTCGCGGGGTCAGCGAATATATCGTTTCGCCTTTCGAGGTTCTATCGTTCGTTCGCATCATTTCCGATCTTTATGCGTCGGTGGGCGCCACGCCGGTCGGCCGGCTTCTGGCGGTCACGGGCGTCAAAGGCGGGGTGGGTGCCTCCAGCATCGCGCATAACGTGGCTTGGGCCATTTCGCGCGAATTCGACTCATCGACGGTTCTCGTCGACATGGATTTGGGCTTCGGAACGGCTGGCCTCGATTTCAACCAGGATCCGCCACAGGGCATTGCCGAAATTGTCTTCGCGCCAGAGCGCCTGGATGCCAATTTCGTCGATCGCCTGCTGTCGAAATGCACCGAAAACCTCAGCCTGCTGGCGGCGCCTGCCACATTGGAGCGCAACTACGATCTGCAGGAACATGCATTCGACGGCCTGATCGACATATTGCGTTCGACCATTCCCAATATCGTTCTGGACGTCCCGCACATCTGGACGGCCTGGAGCCGGCGCATTCTGGTGTCCGCCGACGAAATCCTCGTCGTCGCTTCGCCCGATCTCGCCAGCCTGCGCAATACCAAGAGCCTGCTCGACACGCTGCGGGCCGCCCGCCCGAACGATACGCCTCCCAAACTGGTCATGAACTTCGTCGGCGTGCCGAAACGGCCGGAAATATCCGTGGCTGATTTCGCCAAGGCCATCGATCTCGAGCCGCTGAGCAGCATCGCGTTCGATCCGAAACTGTTCGGAACGGCCGCCAATAACGGCCAAATGATCGCCGAGATCGATTCCTCCCATAATGTGACCGCCGCAATCGAGGAAATCGCCCGGATTCTGACCGGAAGGGCAGAAATGAAGCTGACGAAGAAACGATTCTCTAACCCGCTCAGTGCCCTTCTGGCACGTAAGCGGTCCTGACGGCGGCCCCTCCGCCCGCGTTGAAGAGCAAGGCGTAAACGATGTTCGGCAAGCGATCATCCACAGGAACGGCAGCACCGGTACGGGCGATCCCCGAGGCCAAGCCCGCAGCGGCTGCGCCCCGCCCTTCGCGCACGCCCATGCCCGCTGCCATGCCGACTGTCGAAACCGCACCGGTGCAGACCGAGGTTCGCCGGTCGGAGGAATATTATCTTACCAAAAGCATGATCTTCGGCGCGCTGATCGAAGCCATCGATCTGTCGCAGCTTTCCAAACTCGATGCCGAGAGCGCGCGCGAGGAAATTCGCGACATCGTCAACGAGATCATTTCCATCAAGAACATCGTCATGTCGATTTCCGAGCAGGAAGATCTGCTCGACGACATTTGTAACGACGTTCTTGGCTACGGCCCTCTTGAGCCGCTGCTCGGTCGCGACGACATCGCCGACATCATGGTGAACGGCGCCACCAGCACCTATATCGAAGTGGGTGGCAAGATTCAGCTCACCAGCATCCGCTTCCGCGACAATGCGCAATTGATGAACATCTGCCAGCGTATCGTCAGCCAGGTGGGCCGGCGTGTCGATGAAGCCTCGCCAATCTGCGACGCCCGTCTGCCCGACGGTTCCCGCGTCAACGTCATCGCCCCACCCCTCGCTCTGGACGGCCCGGCGCTCACGATCCGTAAATTCCGCAAGGACAAACTCACCCTCGATCAGTTGACGCGCTACGGCTCGATCTCGTCGGAGGGTGCCGAAATCCTCAAGATCATCGGCCGCGTGCGCTGCAACGTGCTGATCTCCGGCGGTACGGGTTCCGGCAAGACGACGCTCCTCAATTGCCTAACCAATTACATCGATGCCGACGAGCGGGTGGTCACCTGCGAGGACGCGGCGGAACTGCAATTGCAGCAGCCCCACGTGGTGCGGCTCGAAACCCGCCCGCCCAATCTTGAAGGCAATGGCGCCGTTCATATGCGCGATCTGGTGCGCAACTGCCTGCGTATGCGCCCTGAACGCATCATCGTCGGCGAAGTGCGCGGCCCCGAGGCGTTCGATCTGTTGCAGGCGATGAACACCGGCCACGACGGCTCGATGGGCACTCTGCACGCCAACTCACCGCGCGAGGCCCTCGGGCGTCTCGAATCGATGATCACCATGGGCGGCTTTTCGCTGCCCGCCCGGACAATCCGCGACATGATCGTCTCTTCGGTCGACGTGATCATCCAGGCGGCCCGCTTGCGCGACGGTTCGCGCCGGATCACACACATCACCGAAGTGCTCGGCATGGAAGGCGAAGTGATCATCACTCAGGATCTCTTCCTCTATGACATCGTCGGCGAAGATGCCGCCGGCCGTCTGCTGGGACGGCATCGCTCGACCGGCATCGGCCGGCCGCGCTTCTGGGACCGCGCCCGCTACTTCGGCGAGGAACAACGCCTCGCCGCTGCCCTCGACGCTTCCGATACCGGCGAGGCAACAGCGTGATGGATCAAAACACGCTCATGGTTTCGGGTTTGGTTCTGGTGGCGGCCGGCTGCGTATTCTACGCGCTGGTCTATCCTTATCTATCCGGGAGTATCAAAGCCGAGCGGCGCCAGCGCAGCTTGACGGCCAAGGGCCGAGGTCCGGCGAGCAACGAGCGCAACACGGATATCGCGGCGCGGCGCCAAAAAATCGCCGAAAGCCTCAAGGAACTGGAAGAAAAGTCCACCCGCAAGAAAGCGGCGTTGGAAGATCGTATCGCTCAGGCCGGTTTGGATTGGTCAAAAAGCAAGTTCTATACGGTCTCGGCCATCATCGGTGTGATCTGCGGCGCCGGCTTTTTCGTTCTGACAGCCAATCCTTTCTATGCCCTGGCCTGCCTGATCATCGGCGGCCTCGGCTTGCCGAACTGGTTTATCAATTACAAGCGCAAACGGCGTATCAACAAGTTCATCGATGAATTCCCCAATGCCATCGATGTTATCATTCGAGGCGTGAAGGCTGGCTTGCCGCTCGCCGATTGTCTGCGCGTCATCGCCTCCGAAGCCGCAGAGCCGGTCCGCAGCGAATTCCGCTATATTGTCGAAACGCAAAGTGTCGGCATGCCCCTCGGCGAAGCGATCGAGAAGCTTGCCGTACGCGTGCCGGTGCCTGAAGCCAACTTCTTCGCTCTCGTCATCGGCATTCAACAGAAGTCCGGCGGCAATCTTTCTGAAGCGCTCGGCAATCTGTCGCGCGTCTTGCGCGACCGCAAGAAAATGAAAGCGAAGATCAAGGCCGTCTCCGCCGAAGCCAAGGCGTCCGCCAGCATCATCGCTTCGTTGCCTTTTGCCGTCGGCGGCCTCGTTTATGCTACCGCGCCCGGCTATATCTCCCTGCTGTGGACCAATCCCAGCGGACGCATCGTCATGGGTGTCTGTGCGCTTTGGATGCTCATCGGCGTCTTGTCGATGCGTAAAATGATCAACTTCGATATGTAGGTGCAGCGACAATGATCGGCACCATCACAGAGAAATTGAATGATCCCCAGGTCCTGCTGACCTTGGTGTTCGCGGTCGCCTGCGCGGCTGCCATCATCACCATCGGTCTCCCCCTGCTTGAAACCGACACGCTCAACCGTCGCATGAAAGCCGTCGGCACCGAACGCGAACGCATCCGCGCGCGCGAACGCGAGCGGATGAAAAGCAGTCAAAAAGTCACGCTTCGGCAACAGCCGAAGGCCTACATGAAGCAGATTGTCGATCAGTTCAATCTGTCGAAATGGCTGGGCACCGATAATGCCAAGGAACAGATGGCAATGGCGGGCTTTCGTGGTCCGCAGGCGGAAACGGCCTTTCTGTTCTTCCGCCTTGTCGCACCACTCCTGACGTTCTTCCTCACGCTCATCTATGTTTTCTTGATTCTCAATTGGGAAGCGCCACCCATCGTCAAGCTCGGCGCTGCCCTTGCCATGGCCTATATCGGCATCAAGGGGCCCGAGCTTTACATCAAGAACACGATTCAGAAACGCCAGCAGTCGATGCGTCGCGCTTTCCCCGACGCGCTCGATCTGCTGCTGATCTGCGTCGAATCCGGATCTTCCATCGAACAGGCGTTTCGGCGCGTTTCCCAGGAAATCGGCGCCCAAAGCGTGCCGCTAGCCGAGGAATTCACTTTAGCGACCGCGGAACTGTCCTATCTGCAAGACAGGCGCGTCGCCTTCGACAATCTCGGCAAACGCACGGGTCTTGACTCGATCCAGCAGATCGTGACCGTGCTCATTCAGTCGGAAAAGTATGGTACGCCCCTCGGGCAGGCTTTGCGGGTCGTCTCGCAGGAAAGCCGCGAGAGCCGGATGACGGAAGCGGAAAAGAAAGCCGCCGCCCTGCCGCCGAAACTGACCGTGCCGATGATCCTGTTCTTTCTGCCGGTCCTGTTCGCCGTCATCATGACGCCGGCGATCATTCAGATCATGGCGATCCAATAAGCCAAACCTGCCCCGAGACGAGCGGCGCTTCCCGCCTCGCTGTCGTCAACGTGACGGCAGATCGAGCGCCGAAAGCTGCGGATCGGGACTGACGGAGGGACGCTGCGGCTGGCGAGGACGCGCCGTTGGCTTGCCCTGCGGCTTACGATCATAGTTTTGAATGTCGCGCCAGGTATTGGACTGAGCGATCATCTGGCGGATCTGCGCGATATTGGTCGCGGCTTCCTGGGGCGACAGAACTTGCCGCTCGACCTCTTCGGCTTCGGTGAACTTGCCCTGCAGGGCCAGGATGAGCGCGAGATTTTGGCGCACGCGGCCATCGGCGCGCGGGTTGGCGGAGGCCCGCCGCAGCGTTTCCTCGGCCAACGGAAGCTGGCGGGTGAGCGCGTAGGACAAGCCGAGATTGGACATGACCGAGGGCTCTTCCGGCGCGATCTGCAAGGCAGCCCGATAATAATTCTGCGCGGCCTGGTGCTCGCCGAGCTTGTCGGCGACAGAGCCTTGCGCCGAATAGATCGACCAGTTCGGCCGCTCCGGCGTATGCGCCTTTTCCAGCACGTTGGCGGCTTCCTGCAGGCGCCCGACATCGGACAGGGATTTGCCGTAGGCGCCCAGGACATCCAGGTCATTGGGCATGGCGGCCGCCGCCCGCTGTAGAACGGCAGTGGCCTGTTCGGCCTGGCCCGTGGCACGCAGCGCGCGGGCATAGCGCAGCGCCGTTGCCTTGTCGTTAGGGGCGGCATCGTAACGACGGCCGAGATCTTCGGCGTAGCGGCGCATGGCCATGGGATCGTTGGGTGCTGGTTCGCTGCTGCGGGTGATCGATCCGGTGACGTCCGATACTTTTTGGCAGCCCGCCAATAGGGTCCCGGCAGCCACCACCGTCGCGACCGTCAGAACATGAGCACTGACGGTCTGTTTCAAGGCGCGGATCACAGCCGCGGTTTGGACGGTAACATTCATACCAAACTCGTCATCTGGGGTTGCTTCAGGCCGTCAAAGAGGCATCAATAAAGCGTTAACCCTAATGAGGTGTTAACGTCCCAGACCTCTCCACTGCATGGGAATCAGAATGCCCACTTTGTTTGCCGCCGCTTCGACGAAATCGATTCCCGTCTGGTTCGTGACCAACGAGACCTGGAAGGGCCTGCAAGGGGATTTGCCCAAGGAGGCGGTCGCTTTTGCCACCGCCAACGGCTTCTCGCCAATGCCTGGCCGGCATCTCGTCTGCCCCGCCCCTTCGGGCGCGATCGGTTGCGTGCTGTTTGGCGTCGAAGCCTTCGACAAGCCGGGCCGCGACGGCCTGGCGCCAGGGCGATTGGCGAGCCTACTGCCGCCCGGCGATTATCATTTCGCCAATGCGCCCGGCGCCACGGCGCAGAGCAGCGAACTGGCGGCCCTCTCCTGGGGGCTCTCGTCCTATCGTTTCGGCCGCTACGGCAAGAACGGCCAGGCCTTCGCGCGACTGGTGCCTCCGGCACAGGTGGACGCCGCAGGCCTTGCCCGCACTGTGACAGCCATCCACGGCGCCCGCGACCTGATCAATACGCCGACCAATGACATGGGGCCGAGCGCGCTCGAAGCCGCAGCGCGGCAGGTTGCCACCCGCCACAAGGCGAAAGTGCGGATCATCAAGGGCGATGCTTTGCTGCGGCAGAATTTTCCGTTGATCCATGCGGTCGGCCGCGCTTCCGACGATCCGCCGCGTCTGGTCGACATGACCTGGGGACCGGCCCGCGCGCCAAAAGTGACGCTCGTCGGCAAAGGCGTCTGCTTCGATACAGGCGGCCTCGACATCAAACCATCGAGCGCCATGCTTTTGATGAAGAAGGACATGGCGGGCGCCGCCACGGCGCTGGCGCTCGGCGAGATGATCATGGGCGCCAAACTCAACGTGCGCCTGCGCGTGTTGCTGCCGATCGTCGAGAACTCCATCTCCGGCAATGCGTTCCGCCCTGGTGACGTCTACAAGAGCCGCAAGGGATTGACGGTCGAGATCGGCAATACGGATGCCGAAGGGCGTTTGATCCTGTGCGACGCGCTGGCACTCGCCTGCGAGGAAAAACCGCAGGTGCTGTTCGACTTCGCCACGTTGACGGGCGCCGCCCGCGTGGCGCTTGGCCCCGATTTGCCGCCCTTCTACTGCAACGATGATGCGCTGGCCGAGGCGATCACCACGACGGCTTTCGCTGAGCAAGATCCGGTGTGGCGTCTGCCGCTGTGGGACGCTTACGATGCGATGCTCGACAGCAAGATCGCCTCGCTCAACAATGTGTCGAGCGGCCCATTCGCGGGTTCCATCACCGCCGCGCTGTATCTGCGCCGCTTCATCGAAACCGGCGTATCCTGGGCGCATTTCGACATTTATGGCTGGACACCTTCGACCAAGCCCGGCCGGCCGGAGGGTGGCGAGCCGCAGACGGCGCGCATGCTGTTCGCCCTGCTCAAGGCCCGCTATGGCAGTCCGCGCCAGAAAAGCTGACCGGCGCGGCGACTATCACCCAAGACTCGCTTTAGTCTTGACATGCTTTCGCTCCGGCCGGATATGATCCGGAACCGAAACGGTTATTGGTGATGTCATCTGCCTTGAAAGCTTCTCAATCGTTGCAGCTCCTGCACGACGTTTCGCTCGGCTTCGCACTCGAATGCCGGCCCGATGGCGCGCCTGACTTCACGTTGCGACAACTGACGGTGCTGTTGACCGTCTATCTCGAGCCGCCACCGCATACTGTGCGCGGCCTTGCCGCCAAGCTCGATGTGACGAAACCGGTGATCACGCGCGCACTCGACAGTCTCGGCAAGATCGGCCTCGTCAGCCGTCGTCGCGATCCCGCCGATGGGCGCAACGTCATCGTCCAACGCACGGTCAAGGGCGCGCTTTATGTGGAATCGATCGGCGATCTCGTCATCCGCAAAATGCAGGCTCTGCGATGAGTGAAACACGCTGGACCCTGCCTGTTGGTTTCGATCGGCGCACGACGCCGGCACGCGCCGATCTCGCAGCCGAACACCTGCGTGATCGCATCACCAGCGCCCGTTATGTGCAGGGGCGTCCCATGCGTATCGCCGTTGAAGTCGAAGCCTTGCGGGCAAATCCTTCTTCCCAGACGGCCTTGGATACGCAGGCGCTGTTTGGCGAAGATGTTACGGTCTACGATGAGAGCCAGGGCTGGGCCTGGGTGCAACTCAACACCGATCATTATGTCGGCTATCTACCCGCGGCAGCTCTAGCCCCTCCCGTAGAAGCCACCCATCGGGTGCGCGTGCCGCGCACGCTGGTCTATCCTTCGCCCGACATCAAACAGCCGATCGTGATGGCGCTGCCCATGCGCGCCCGCATCGCTGTTGGCCGTGTGACGGAAAAATTCGTCGAGGTGGCGGGATTGGGCTATATCTGGCGCGATCATGTCGTGCCGCTGGCCGACAAGGAAACGGACTTCATCGCCGTCGCCCGCCGCTTTCTTCAAGCGCCCTATCTATGGGGCGGAAAAACATCCGATGGCATCGACTGCTCAGGCCTTGTGCAGATTTCCCTTCAGGCCAGCGGTCTTTCCTGTCCGCGCGACAGCGACATGATCGCCCACGATCTCGGCACGCCGGTCACGGTCCAGGCAGATGGCGCCGATTGCCGGCGCGGCGATGTCATCTGCTGGAAGGGACACGTCGGCTTCGTCGGCGACCAGGGGCACTTGCTGCACGCCAACGGTCATCACATGCAAGTGATCGAGGAACCCCTGGCCGGCGCCATTGCCCGCATCCGCGCCAGCGGCGGCGGCGAGATCACCGCCGTGCGGCGGCTCAAGCTTCCTTGACGCGCAAGAAGGCCCGCCAAAGGCGACGCATGGAGATCACGCCCTGCAAGCAGCCGGCGCGAAAACTGGCATGGGTGGGATTGCCGTTCTGAAAGCCGGCGCTGAAGCCAGCCACGGCACCAAGCGACAGAACGCGCAGACCGATGCGACGCGCCACGATCAATTCGGGAATGAACGAATGACCGATCACATCGGCGCCGAGGTTGCGGGCGACACGGGCTTCCGCCGGCGTGGCGAATACGGGGCCTGGAAACCACATTTGCACGGCGTCCTGAAACGTCACGCCGGCGCTGACGGTGGCGCGCCGCAGGCGCCGCTGCAGGCGCCCGTCATAGGCTTCGGCCAATGACATATAGCCCCCGGCGCTGGCCGCCCCGACCAGCGGATTAAGCCCACTGAGATTGATGTGGTCGACGATATTGACCAGATGCCCGGTCAGGAAATCCGCCTTCACCGAGGTCACACCATTGGCCATGATGAGAACCGTACAGCCAAGCAAGGTGAGGGTTTCGAACGGAAAGGCCATGGCGTTGAGATCGCCCGTATCGGCATAGGTGCCATAACCTGACAGGCAGGCGATGCGCGCGCCTTCCAGCGTGCCTATCGTCAACGTGCCGTCATTGGTGGCATCGTCCGCGGCGGCGGGAAAGCCGGGCAAATCGCGAAAATGCAGCGTCACGGCATCCTGAATGCCTTCGAGCAGGCCTTCCATGCCACGGTCGAGCAACAAGGCCATTGTCAGTGGCTCCGACCCGCCGATGTCCCGAATCCGATCGGCTGCCGCCTCTAGCTTGCCGTCCACGCCCGCCCCCAAAATGCGAATAGTCGGAAAATGGTGCTCGCAAGCTCGGATGCCCGCCGCGAAGCGACTCGTGGCAATCGACTTGGGAGCACCTTCCGAATACAGCGAAATACCACAATCGCCAATTAGGAATGCAAATAGGAATGATTGTTGCCTTGCCCCAGACAGCAGACCTGTCAAACTGCGGAAACTGGAGGCGATCGCATGACGACGCGAGTGAGTCGGGGCATTGCCCGGATAGCAGCCACCAAACTGTCAGCGCTGGTTCTTGCCGGCGCTGTCCTCCTTGGCCTGCCGGCGCAGGCTAAAGACGGCGCCACCGCCGTCGATGTCGAACTCGTCCTTGCCGTCGACGTCTCTTATTCGATGGATCCAGAGGAACAGCGCATCCAGCGCGACGGCTATGTGCAAGCGCTGACTTCGCCGCAGTTTCTCAACGCGCTGAAGTCGGGCACCCACCAGCGCATCGCGGTCATCTATGTGCAATGGGCCTCCGCCCTCGACCAGGACGTGCTCGTGCCTTGGACCATGATCGATAGCGCCACGGCGGCGCAGGCCTTCGCCGACAAGCTGACGGAAGCGCCTTACCGGCGGGCGCAACGCACCTCAATTTCCGGCGCCATCGATTTCGCCGCCCAGCAGTTCACCAACAATGGTTTCAACGGCGAGCGGCAGGTGATCGACGTGTCGGGCGATGGCACCAACAACAATGGCCGGCCGGTGACCCAGGCCCGTGACGACGCCCTCCAGCAGGGCATCGTGATCAATGGGCTGCCGCTGCTGATCCGTCCGTCCAATTATGGCTATTTCAACGATATCGCCAATCTCGATGAATATTACGAGGATTGCGTGATCGGCGGCCCCGGCGCCTTTTCCATTCCGATCAAGGACCGGGCCAATTTCATCGAGGCCACGCGGACCAAACTGGTGATGGAGATCGCCTCAATCCTGCCCCAACCGCTGTTCAAGAACAGCGCCGTCATTCCGGCGCAGGCCCGCGAACCGCGCGTCAATTGCCTGGTCGGCGAATCCATGTGGCGTAACCGTTGGGGCAATTGAAGGCATGAACAAAACGACGGGTTGGGTGCTTGTCGCGGCGCTCGTGATCGCGACGACCCAGGCGCCAGCACAAGTCAGAACCCTTGACCCGAAGCCCGCTGATCCCGCGGCAGCGCCTGCGCCACCGCCGATCATCGCCAATGATGCCCGCATTTTGCCGGCGCTTTCCACCCACGGCATGGTGGCGAGCCAGGAGGTGAAGGCATCTCGCATCGGCGTCGAGGTGATGCGGCGCGGCGGCAATGCGGTCGATGCCGCTGTGGCCGTCGGCTTTGCTCTGGCGGTGACACTGCCGCGCGCCGGCAATCTCGGCGGCGGCGGCTTCATGATGGTCTATCTCGCCAAAGAGAAGAAGACGATCGCCATCGACTATCGCGAGACCGCGCCGGCGGACACACCAACCGACGTGTTTCTCGACAAGAGCGGCGAATTCGTGCCTGAGCGTTCGCAATCCTCCGGGCTCGGCGTCGGCGTTCCCGGCACCGTTGCCGGCCTGGCACTCGCGCATCGCAAATATGGATCCGGCAAACTGACGCTGGCGCAATTGATCGCACCGGCCGTCGCGCTGGCGCGCCAAGGCCTCGTCGTCGATGACGATCTGGCGGACTCCCTGCCGCAGGCTATGCGCAGGCTCAACCGCTACCCGTCGAGCCGCGCCATCTTTATGCATCCGAACGGCACGGTGCTTGGCCGTGGCGATCGATTGGTGCAGCGCGACTTGGCACGCACGCTGGAGCGTATCGCGCGGCGCGGCGAAGCCGGCTTCTATCAAGGCGAAACGGCGCGGAAATTGGTCGCCAGCGTCCAAGGCCATGGCGGGCGCATGACGCTCGACGACTTGAAATCCTATCGCGTCGTCGAACGCGAGCCGGTGCGCGGCACCTATCGCGACCGCGAGATCGTCTCGATGCCGCCACCCTCCTCCGGCGGCGTGCATCTGATTGAGCTTCTCAACATTCTCGAAGCCTGGCCGATCGGCGACTATGGCCATAACTCGGCGCAGACGCTGCATCTCATGGCCGAGGCCATGAAACATGTCTATGCCGACCGCACGCAATTCATGGGCGATCCCGATTTCGTCAAAATGCCGGTGAAGGGCCTCATGTCGAAGGCCTATGCCAAGAAGATACGTGATCAGATCTCGCCCGATAAGGCGAAACCCTCGATCGAGATCAAGGCCGCCGACCCACTTCCTTACGAGAGCGACCAGACCACCCATTATTCCGTCGTCGACAAAGACGGCAACGCGGTCTCCAACACCTATACGCTCAACTTCTCTTACGGACTCGGGCTCGTCGCCGCCGGCACAGGCGTGCTGCTGAACAACGAACTCGACGATTTCGCCGCCAAGGCTGGCGCGATGAATGCTTATGGGCTGCTCGGCGGCGCGGCCAATGCACCGGCGCCCAATAAGCGCCCACTGTCTTCAATGACGCCGACATTCGTGTTCAAAAATGGCGAACTCGAAATCGTCACTGGCTCGCCCGGCGGATCGCGCATCATCACCATCGTTTTGCAGATCATCATGAACCTCATCGACCACCGCATGAATGCGGCGGAGGCGACGGAAGCCGTGCGTGTCCACCACCAATGGCAGCCCGACGAATTGCGCGTCGAACGCGGCCTCTCCATCGATACGATCAAATTGCTCGAAGCCAAGGGACACAATGTGCGCATCGGCTCCGTCTTCGGCTCGGCCCAGACGATCTACCGGGCCGACGGGGTGTTGATGGGCGCCAGCGACACACGCCAGCGCGGTGCCGGCGCCGTCGGTTATTAACCCTGCGTCATCGGCGGATTGAGGCGGGCAAAGCCCTCCTGCCGGCGATAGGGAAAATGCGGATAAGGCGCGGTGACGGCACTGGCCTTATCCAGTTTCGAGACCTGCTCGGCGGTGAGGTTCCAGCCGACCGCGCCGAGATTTTGCCGAAGCTGCTGCTCGTTGCGCGCGCCGATAATGACTGAAGACACGGTCGGGCGTTGCAGCAGCCAGTTCAGCGCGATCTGCGGCACGGTCTTTCCCGTCTCCCTGGCGATCTCATCCAAGGCATCGATGACAGCGAACAGATAATCGTCCGCGATGGGAGGACCGAAATCCGCGGTGTCATGCAGGCGGCTGCCTTCCGGCAGGGGCGCGCCGCGCCTGATCTTGCCGGTGAGCCGGCCCCAGCCGAGCGGGCTCCACACCAGCGCGCCAAGCCCTTGATCGGCACCAAGCGGCATCAGATCCCATTCGTAATCGCGCCCGACGAGCGAGTAATAAACCTGGTGCGCGACATAACGCGGCCAGCCGTGGCGATCGGCTGCCGCGAGCGATTTCATCACCTGCCAACCGGAGAAGTTGGAAACGCCGACGTAACGCAATTTGCCCGAGCGCACCAAGGCATCGAGGGTGGAGAGCACTTCTTCCACGGGCGTTCCCGCATCGAAGGCATGCAATTGCAGGAGATCGATATAGTCAGTCCCGAGCCGGCGTAGCGCATCATCGACCGCGCGGATCAAACGAAAGCGGGAGGAGCCCGCGTCATTGGCGCCATCGCCCATGGGCAGACTGGTCTTGGTGGACAGCAGAATGGCATCGCGGCGACCTTTGATGGCCGCGCCAAGAATTTCCTCGGAGGCGCCGTTGGAATAGACGTCAGCCGTGTCGAAAAGATTGACGCCAGCCTCCAGGCAGATGTCGATCAAGCGACGGGCCTCCGCTGCATCGGTCGTACCCCAAGCGCTGAAAAGCGGCCCCGTGCCGCCGAATGTGCCAGCTCCAAAGCTCAAGACCGGGACTTTTAATCCCGACCGACCCAACGCCCGATAATCCATGATGGCCTCTCAAAATCGCAAATGACGATGCGATTGCGAGATATGCCCTTGGCGGACAACGGCCAGCTGGTGGCCGGGAATAGCATTTGTGACGTGAAGTCATAGCTCCGCGCCCTGCCCTGAAAGCTTGCACTTGACCATTAGTTGCTATAGCAACCTTTTCCGTTGCTATAGCAACTAATTTGAATTACAAACTTCGCCAAGCCATGAGGGAGAGCGCCGATGTTTCTGCGCAATGTTTGGTATGTCGCCGGCTTTTCGAGCGATCTGCAGCCCGGCCAGCATGTCGGCCGGAAGTTTCTGAACGAATCCATCGTCCTGTTTCGCGGCGCCTCCGGAAAAGTCGGTGCCCTCGAGGATCGCTGCTGCCATCGCGCCATGCCGTTGAGCGAAGGCCATGTCGACAACGACATTCTTCGCTGCTGCTATCACGGCCTCGAATTCGACGCGTCGGGCGCCTGCACCAAGGTGCCGGGCCAAGATCGCGTGCCCTCAGGCGCGATCATCCGCTCCTATCCGCTCGTCGAGCGCGACGCGGTGATGTGGATCTGGATGGGCGACCCAGCCAAGGCCGATGAAGCGAAGATTCCCGCGCATCCCTATCACGTCGATCCAAAATGGGGCTGGAAGAGTGCCCATTTCGACGTCAATGGCAATTGGGAGCTGCTGGTCGAGAATCTGATGGATCTCTCGCATCTTGGCTATGTTCACGCACGCACCATCGGCGGCAATGCCAACATGCATTTCCGTACCAAAACGGAAGCCAAGCGGATCGACAACAAAGTCACCGTCACGCGCCACATGCCGAACTCCGTCGCTCCGCCGACCTATGTCGATGCCGCCGGCTTCAAAGGCCCGATCGATCGCTGGCAGGAAATCGAATTCGAACCGATGATCATTCGCATTCACACCGGGGCTTGCGACGCGGGAACCGGCGCCTACGAAGGCAAGCGCGACCACGGTTTCTCGATGATGGGTTTCCACGGCATCACGCCGGAAACGGAAACCACGACGCACTATTTCTGGTCGATCGCCACCAATGTCGGTCTCGACCGGGGCGTCCCGGACGTGGTGTTCGAACAGACGGCTTTCACATTCAAGGAAGACCAGGTCGTTCTGGAGGCCCAGCAGAAGCGCATCAACGAGACCCCGAACGGCAAGTTCGTCAATATCGCTTCGGACGCCGGCAGCAATCTGACCAAGCGCCTGCTCAAATCGCTGCACGAAGACGAAACCTCGGAAACGGTCGCGGCCGCCTAAGATGGCCAGAGCCGCAACCGCGAAGGGCGATCAGCACGGGCTTCCCCTAGGGGAGGCTCGCGAAACGGGAACGACCGCGCTCGACCTCAACATCTATGTTCCGCATCACCTCACGGTGATCGCGAACCGATGGTCGCGCGGCTCATCCCGGATCTATCTGAAGCGATTTGGCATCGGCGTGAACGAATGGCGCATCATTTCCATGGTCGCCGTCGAACCTGGCGTATCGGCGCAGCGGGCTGGCTTTCTCACGTCCGTCGACAAGGGCATCGTCAGCCGCGCCGTCAAGGAAATGGAATCGCAAGGTCTGATCACCGCAACGCAGGATAAGGACGACGCCCGCAAGACGTCGCTGACGCTGACCAAGAAGGGTTATGCCCTGCACGACCGCGTGGTCAATGTGGCGCTCGAACGCCAGAAGCGTCTGTTGGATGGCCTTTCCCACGAAGAGGTTCTGCAGCTTGCGCGTCTTCTCGGGCGCATCCGCGAGAATCTGCCCGCCGTCAATGCGCGCGAGCTGGAGCGCGACGAGCAAGCTCCGAAAGGCAAGCGGGGCAAATAACACAAACGGGTTTCGTATCAGTCCATAGTAGAGGAGAGGGTATATGGGTTCGAAGACAAGACGCACCGTGGTGGGTGCGGGCATCAGCATGGCTCTGTTCAGCTTCATGCCGGCGCAAGCGCAAGAGCCGTTCAAGATCGGCGTCATTCTGCCGATGAGCGGCCCGTTTGCCTCCACTGGTCGCCAGATCGATGCAGCGATCAAGCTCTATATCGCCCAGAAGGGCAACACGGTCGCCGGCCGCAAGATCGAAGTGATCCTCAAGGACGATGCGGGCTCCGCCGATGGCGCCAAGCGCATCGCGCAGGAGATGATCGTCAATGACAAGGTGAGCGCGCTTGTCGGCATGGGCCTGACGCCGATCGCCTTCGCGGTGGCGCCGATCGCCACTAAGGCGCAGGTGCCTCTGGTCGTCATGGCGGCGGCCACTTCGGCGATCATCAAGTCCTCGCCCCTGGTTCTGCGCACCAGCTATACGACGCCGCAAGTGACCACGCCGATCGCCGCCTGGGCGGCGAAGGAAGGCGTGAAGCGGCCGATGACCATCGTTACCGACTATGGTCCGGGCGTTGACGCAGAAAACGCCTTCAAGGCGAGTTTTGAGCAGAGCGGCGGCAAGGTGCTCTCGGCGCTGCGCGTGCCGCTGATGAACCCGGACTTCTCGCCCTTCCTGCAGCGGGTGGCCGACGAAGGCGCCGATGCCGTCTATGCCTTCATGCCATCGGGCGCCGGCGCGGTGTTCATGAAGCAGTTCTCCGAACGCGGCCTCGACAAGAAGGGCATCCGCATGATCGTCGAAGGTGGCGTCACCGATGACGATATCTTGAACCAGATGGGCGATGCGGCGCTCGGCGCGATCAGCGGCTATCACTATTCGGCCGCGCATGACTCGGCCATCAACAAGACTTATGTCCAGGCCTTCAAGAAGGCCAATCCGGGCATGCGGCCGAACTTTATGGCCGTCGGTGGCTGGGACGGCATGGACGTGCTCTACCGCGCGCTCGCCAAGACCGAAGGCAAGGGCACCGGTCCGCAACTCGTCGAAGCCGCCAAAGGTCTTTCGTTCGAGAGCCCGCGCGGCCCGATCTCGATCGATCCGCAAACCCGCGAGATCGTACAGAACGTCTATATGCGCAAGGTCGAACGCCAAGCTGACGGCGAGCTCTACAATGTGGAATTCGCCACGATCCCGAACGCCAAGGATCCGTCGAACTAAGTCGTTCTACAAGGTGATCTGTCAGGAGGGCCCTCGCCGGCCCTCCTTTTTTATTCCCAGGGCGTGCCGCTGGCGGTCGGCTCCAAACCAAGATGTCGGGCCACGCTGGCGCCGATGTCGGCAAAGGTTTCGCGGCCGCCGATCGGGCGTGGCGCAATGTCCGGGCCGAAGGCCATGATAGGCACGTGCTCGCGCGTATGGTCGGTGCCCGGCCAGGTCGGATCATTGCCATGGTCGGCCGTGACGATACACAGATCACCCGGACGCAGGCGCGCGCCGATCTCGCCGAGCCGGCGATCGAAAATTTCCAGCCCATGCGCATAGCCGGCGACATTGCGACGATGACCGAAATCCGTGTCGAGATCGACGTAATTGGCGAAGACCAGCCCGCCATCGGGCAAAGTGTCTATCGTCGTCAGCGTCGCATCGAGAAGCGCCTGATCGTCGGCGCCCTTGATCATCTCGCCGCTATTGCGATGGGCGAATATGTCGCCGATCTTGCCGATGGAGACGATGGCGCGTCCGGCCTCGGCCGCGCGATCGAGAATATTCCCACGCGGCGGTTGAATGGAATAGTCGCGCCGATAGGGCGTGCGATGGAAATGGCCTGATGCGCCGACGAAGGGGCGCGCGATAACCCGGGCGATGTGCAGCGGATCAACCAGTTCGCGCACCAGAGCACAGAGATCGTAAAGCCGCTCGCGGCCAAATGTTTCCTCGTGGGCCGCGATCTGCAAGACGGAATCGACCGACGTGTAGAGGATCGGCTTGCCGCTGCGCAGATGTTCCTCGCCCAATTCGTCGATGATGGCGATGCCCGAGGCATGCGTGTCGCCGAGAATGCCCGGCAACTTGCCACGCTTGACGATGTCGGCGACGAGCTCAGGCGGAAACGCCGGATCGGTCGGCGGAAAATAGCCGAAGGCGAACGCCGCCGGCGCGCCGGCGATCTCCCAGTGACCCGAAGGCGTATCCTTACCCTTGGACGTTTCGACGCCGTAACCCCAGGCCCCTTCCGGGCGCGAAGCCGCGTCGAGCCCTGGCGGAAAGTGGCCGGTCGACGCCTGCGCGATATGGCCGAGCCCCAGCGCATTCATCACCGGGAGGCGCAAAGGGCCCTGCCGCAACCCCTTCAAGTCCGCTCGACCTTCGGCGCAGGCGCGCGCGATATGGCCCAGCGTATCGGCGCCGGCATCGCCGAACGCGTCCGCATCGGCCGCGCCACCGCAACCGAAGGAATCGAGCACGAGAATGAAGGCACGGGCCATAAGAGCCTCGGAAACACGGGCCTCAAGACGACGCGACGGTGCCTGTCGTGTGAAGAAAAGCGGCGGCAAAGAGCGTGCGCGTATAGTCGCTCTGCGGCGCGGCGAACACATCCGCCGCCGGCCCCTGCTCCACCACCTTGCCATGACGCATGACGATGATGTCGGAGGCGAGCGCCCGCACCACCTTCAAATCATGGCTGATGAACATATAGGCGAGCTTGCGGCGCGATTGCAGCTCGCGCAGCAGTTCGACGATCTGCGCCTGTACTGACATATCAAGCGCTGAAGTCGGCTCATCGAGCACGACGAATTGCGGTTCCAGCGCCATGGCGCGGGCGATAGCGATGCGCTGGCGCTGGCCGCCGGAGAATTCATGCGGATAGCGGTCCATGGTCGCGGGATCGAGGCCGGTGTCGGCGAGCGCCTGGGCGACGATGGCGCGACGCTCCGCCGCTTTCATCTGCGGATGCTGGATGGTCAGGCCCTCGGCGACGATATCGCCAACCGACATGCGCGGCGACAGCGAGCCGTAAGGATCCTGGAAGACCACCTGCATGTTCCGTCGCAGCGGCCGCATTTCGGCATTGCCCAGGCCATCGATACGCTGGCCCAGAAAAACAATCGGCCCTTCAGAGCGGATCAACCGCAGCAAGGCCAAGCCCAGCGTCGTCTTGCCGGAACCGGATTCGCCGACGACACCGAGCGTCTGCCCTTCGCGCACTTCCAGCGAAATGCCGTCCACCGCCTTCACATGGCCGACGGTCCGGCGCAGAAAACCCTGTTTGATCGGAAACCAGACCTTGATGTCGTCGCCCTTGACCACCACGGGCGCATCGGTCGAGCGCGCCGGCGGTGCGCCTTTCGGCTCGGCGGCGAGCAGCATCTTGGTATAGGCATGCTGCGGCCGCTCGAAAACATCGGCGACGGAACCGCTCTCCACCACCTTGCCCTTCTGCATGACGCAGACGTCATCGGCGATGCGGCGGACGATGCCGAGATCATGGGTGATGAACAGCATCGCCATGCCGTGGCGGGTTTGCAGATCTTTCAACAGTTTCAGGATCTGCGCCTGCACGGTGACGTCGAGCGCCGTCGTCGGCTCATCGGCAATGAGCAGAGACGGACGGTTGGCGAGCGCCATGGCGATCATCACGCGCTGGCGCTGGCCACCGGACAATTGGTGCGGATAGGCGCCGAGGCGCGAGGCGGGCTCGGGAATGCCGACTTCCGTCAAGAGTTCGACGATGCGGGTGCGGATTTTCTCCTTGCCGCGCGCGCCGTGCATTTGCAGGATCTCGCTGATCTGCATCTCGATCGTATGCAGCGGATTGAGCGAGGTCATCGGCTCCTGAAACACCATGGTGATTTCAGCACCACGGATTTTGCGAAGCTGATCTTCGTCTGCTTTCAGGAGGTCGTTGCCTCGGAAGCGAATCTCGCCGCCCGGAAAAGTCGCCGACGTGGCGCCAAGCAGGCGCACGATCGACATGGCGGTGACCGATTTGCCGGAACCGGACTCGCCGACAATGGCAAGCGTCTTGCCTTCGCCCAGCTTAAACGACACGCCATCGACGGCATGCATCGTATTGCCGCCCTGGTGAAAGTCGACGCGGAGGCCGCGGACGTCGAGCAGAGGTGCTGGAGCGTTCATCGCGCGGGCCTCATGCGAAAGTCTTTCTCGGATCGAAGGCATCACGCACCGCTTCGCCGATGAAGATCAACAGCGACAACATCAGCGCGATCACGGCAAAGCCGGTCAGGCCGAGCCAGGGCGCCTGCAGATGCGACTTGCCCTGCAACAGCACTTCGCCCAGCGACGGCGAACCGGGCGGCAGGCCGAAGCCGAGGAAGTCGAGAGAGGTGAGCGTGGTGATGGAGGAGTTAAGTACGAATGGCAGGAAGGTCAGCGTCGCCACCATGGCATTGGGCAGAACGTGCCGATACATGATCTTGACGTTGGACAGGCCCAGCGCCCGCGCCGCGTTGACATATTCGAAATTACGGGCGCGCAGGAACTCGGCGCGCACGACGTGAACGAGCGACACCCAGGAGAACAGCAGGAGA
Source organism: Rhizobiales bacterium 62-17 (assembly GCA_001898965.1). Classification (GTDB taxonomy): domain Bacteria; phylum Pseudomonadota; class Alphaproteobacteria; order Rhizobiales; family Beijerinckiaceae; genus Terripilifer. The sequence goes on along the minus strand of MKVW01000009.1, from coordinate 1,761,865 downwards.
ATGCCCAGCAGAATCCAGAAGCTCGGCACGATGAACGACGAGACGATGATCAGAAGATAGAGATGCGGCAGGGAGGACCAGATTTCGATGAAACGCTGAAAGATGAGATCGACCCAGCCGCCGAAATAGCCCTGCACCGCGCCCGCCGCGATGCCGATCACCGACGACACCAGAGCCAAAGCCAAGCCGAACAGAACCGAAATGCGGAAGCCGTAGATCAATCGCGCCAGCACATCGCGGCCCTGATCGTCCGTGCCGAACCAGTTCCATTCGAGGTCGCGGCAGCCCTTGATGCCACGCTCGGCACCGTTGCGAACCGTGCGGCAATCCTCATCGCTGAGCAGCCAAGTGGGTGCGGCCGGGGCGCCGAGTTTCTTGTCCGGCGTGCCCTGCGGCAGATCGAGATTGCGGGTGGTGTAGGAGAAACGGACCGGCGGCCAGATCATCCAGCCGTTCTTGTTGATCTCGTCGGCGATGGCCGGATCGCGATAGTCGGTCTGCGCCAGGAAGCCGCCGAACTTCTCTTCCGGATAATCGACGAAGACGGGCGTCAGCAGCTCGCCCTTGTAGGATGCGAGGATCGGCCGGTCGTTGGCGATGAATTCGGCGAAAAGCGACAGAACGAACAGAACGAGAAAAATCCAGAACGACCAATAGCCGCGACGATTGGCGCGGAAATTGTCGAGGCGACGGCGGTTGATCGGCGTCAGCGACCAGCGGCGCGTGCCGACTGCCTCGGTCTGGCGCGGCAAGGTGGTGAGAGCTGGCGAGGCCTCGTTCATCTCAGACCTGCCGCGTTTCGAAATCGATGCGCGGATCGATCCAGGTGTAGATCAAATCCGAAATGAGATTCACCACGAGGCCGAGCAGCGAGAAGATGAACAGATTGGCGAAGACCACCGGATAATCGCGGTTGACGATCGACTCGAACGACAGAAGGCCCAAGCCATCGAGAGTGAAAATATTCTCGATCAGCAGCGAGCCGGTGAAGAAGGCACTGACGAATGCGGCCGGGAAGCCAGCGATGACGATCAGCATGGCATTGCGGAACACATGGCCGTAGAGCACCTGGTTCTCGCTCAGGCCTTTCATGCGCGCCGTCTGCACATATTGCTTACGGATTTCATCCAGGAAGGAGTTCTTGGTGAGGAAGGTCGAGGTGGCGAAAGCGCCAATGGCCATGGCGGTGACCGGCAATACCAGATGCCAGAAATAATCGGCGACCTTACCCAGCATGGAAAGCTGATCGAAATTCTCCGATGTCAGGCCGCGCAATGGAAAGATTTGCCAGAACGAGCCACCGGCAAACAGCACCACCAGAAGAACGGCGAAGAGAAAGCTCGGAATGGCATAGCCGACGATCACCACCGCCGACGTCCAGATATCGAACCGGCTGCCGTCGCGCACCGCCTTGCGGATGCCGAGCGGAATGGAAATGGCATAGGAGAGCAGCGTCATCCAGATGCCAAGCGACATGGAGACCGGCAGTTTCTCCTTGATGAGCTGCAAGACCGGCGTATCGCGGAAGAAACTTCTGCCGAAATCGAACAGCATGAAGTCCTTCACCATTTTGAAGAAGCGCTCATAGGCCGGCTTGTCGAAGCCAAACTGCCGATTGAGGTCCTCGATCAATTTGGCGTCGAGCCCCTGGGCGCCACGATAGCCCGTGTCGGAAGCCTGCATTTGCGACGCCATATCGCCGCCACCGCCGCTGAACCGGCCGGTGGCGCCTGAATCGAGTCCCTGCAACTGCGCCATGATGCGCTCGACGGGACCGCCGGGCGCGAATTGCACGATGACGAAGGAAATAAGCAGGATGCCGAACAGGGTCGGGATCATCAGAAGGAGACGGCGAGCGATATAAGCCAGCATGGAGGCTCCTTAACCGCTGCTGCGTTCTGAGCGTCGCGCCATCAACCTGTCACCCCGATCTTCTTTGCCTTTTCATCGTCCCACCACCACAGGCCCGGCGCGCCGGTGCCGTATTTGGGCGTATTCTCCGGCCGGCCGAAGACATCCCAGTGGGCGATGAGCGAATTTTCCTTGTACCACTGCGGAATCCAGTAACGCCCGGCGCGCAGCAGCCGGTCGAGCGCGCGGGCGGCGATGTTCAGGTCCTCGCGCGACGTCGCGCGCGCGATGCGATCGACCATGGCGTCGATGGCGGGGCTGGAAATGCCGGCCATGTTGCGCGAGCCCGGGGTCTGCGCCGCCTTGGACGAATAGACATTGTAGAGCCCGTCGCCCGGCGTGAACGACCCGCCGAGCGCGATGATCATCACATCGAAATCGAAATCATCGAGCCGGCGCTTGTATTGCGCCGCATCGACTTGACGGAAACTGGTCTCGATGCCGAGGCGACGCAGATTGGCCTGGAACGGCTCGGTGTGCGGCTTCAGGGCGCCGGAGGAATCGAGGAATTCGAATTCGAGCGGTTCGCCGTTGGGCAACCGCAAACGGCTGCCGTCGCGCTTGCAGCCGGCGGCCAGCAGCAGATCATTGGCCTGGCGCAGCAGAGCGCGATCGGAGCCCGAACCGTCGGACTTCGGCGGCACCCACGGTTCGCCGAAGACTTCCTCGGGCACGGAGCCACGGAATGGCTCCAGCAATTTCAGCTCTTCCGGGCCTGGCTTGCCGGTGGCCTTCATGTCGGAATTTTCGAAGAACGACGTCAGCCGCGTATAGGCCTCGTACATGATGGTGCGGTTGGTCCATTCGAAGTCGAAGGCCAGGCCGATAGCTTCGCGGATACGCGGATCGGCGAATTTCGGGCGACGCGTGTTGAAGTACCAGCCCTGCGTGCCCACGGGCGCACCACTCGGCAGTTCGATGCGCTTGATGCGCCCGTCTTTGACTGCCGGAAAATCATAGGCCGTCGCCCAGAAGCGCGCGGTGAATTCTTCGTTGTAATTGGTCTCGCCGGTCTTGAAACCTTCGAAACCGATCTGGCGCTCGCGATAATATTCGTAGCGGATGCGATCGAAATTATTGGTGCCGATGTTCACCGGCAGATTGGCGCCCCAATAATCCTTCACCCGATCGAATTCGATGAAGCGCCCCTGTTCGAAGCGCGCCACTTTATAGGCACCGGAGCCGAGCGGCGCTTCCAGGGTCGTGCCTTCGAAGTCGCGGCCCTTCCACCAGGCCTCGGAAAAGATCGGCAGACCCCCGATCAGCAAATGCAGATCACGGCTGCGCTGCGGCGTGAATTTCACCACCACCGTCGCATCGTCCTCGGCGGTGGCGCCGACGAATTCGCGCAGCAGCGTGCGGTAAAGCGGATGGCCTTTCTCCTTCAGGATATTGAAGGAGAAGGCGACGTCCTTCGCCGTCAGCCGCGACCCGTCATGGAAACGCGCTTCCGGCCGCAGCAGGAATTTATAGGTCAGCTTGTCATCGGCGATGAGCACACGCCGCGCCACAAGCCCATAGAGCGTGCTTGGCTCGTCCGCCGTGCCCGACATGAGCGTATCGAACGTACCATCCATGCCGGCGGCGCCGGCGCCGCGCAGAACATAGATGTTCAGCGTGTCGAAGGTCTCGAAATTCTGATTGCCGCTGGCGCTGCGAATTTGCAGACGCAGAATGCCGCCCTTTGGCGCCTTCGGATTGACGTAGGAAAAGTACGGAAAGTCCGCCGGCTGCGCGAGTTCGCCAAAGGACGATAGACCGTGGGTCTCTGTCCAGCCGTCGGCGGCGAAAGCCTTGCCTATGAGAGTTGCCGGTACGGTGGCGGCGGCGAGAGAAGCGGCGCCCAATTCAAGCGTTCTACGGCGCGTCAATTTCATGCAGATTCAACCCTGTGAGAAACGCGGGGAGAAGCGATGATTCGCGCCGATTATGTCGGTTTTTCGAGGCAGGGCCAGCTTTCTCTCGCCACAAAGCCGCAGCCAAAGAAAAAGGCCGACAAAGGCCGGCCTTTTCCAGAACAGTTTGATGAAGAGCCGATGCTCTTGCTTGAACGCTTACTTCTCACCCGGCTTCGGCAGATCAACCGGGCTGTCGGTGAGCGTGTGCAGATAGTCGATCAGGTCGGCGCGCTGCGTGTCGCTCTTGAGGCCGCCGAAGGTCATCTTCGTGCCATTGGCGAAGCCACGCGGATTGAAGATGAAGTGATTGAGGTCCTCGAAGGACCATTTCCCTTCGGCCTTGGCCTTGTCGAGAATGGCGTTGGAATAGGCGAAACCTGGCGCGGCGGCCATCGGACGATGAACGATGCCATAGAGGCTCGGCCCCTGCTTCACCGGACCGCCCTTCTCGAAGGAATGGCAGACGCCGCACTGAGCCTTGGCCACCTGCTCGCCCTTGACGGGATCGGCCTTGGCCAGGAGATCGGCGATCGCCGGCAGCTGGGCCGCGGCGGGGGCGCCGCCGGCGGGGGCTGCCGGTTCATCGGCCGGCAGATCGTAACCAGCCGTCTTCGGCGCCGGAGCGTGATAAATGGCGTTGGAAACGATGCCCAAACCCATCAGGAACAGCAAAGTGCCTAGGACAGCACCGGCGATCTTGTTGAGCTCGAAGGAATCCATGGGCTGAAGGCTCCGCCAGGGTCGCAATTGAATTAGGTTCCGTCGCCGGAGAACCAGCGCGGTTGCTGCGCTGGATAGCCGCTTTGCCGCTGGTTTGGCAACTCGTATAAGCGCACTTCCTTGCTACTTTTTGCCGCCCGACTAGCGGCCAAGCTCAAGAAAAGCGCGACCGCCGATGCCCTCTCCCGTCGTTCTCATTCCCGCCCGCATGTCTTCCACCCGCCTGCCCGGCAAGCCCCTGGCCGATATTGGCGGCGTACCGATGATCGTCCAGGTCTGGCGGCGGGCCATGGAGGCCGAGGTGGGACCGGTCATCGTGGCCGCCGATGCCCCGGAAATCGTCTCGGCGGTCGAATCGGCTGGTGGAAAGGCGGTTTTGACCCGTGCCGACCATCCGTCCGGGTCGGACCGGATTTTCGAGGCCATCAATGCCGGCGATCCCGACGGGCGCCATGACATCATCGTCAATGTCCAGGGTGATCTGCCGACGATCGAGCCCGCATTGATCCGTGCCGCCCTGGAACCGCTCGCCGATTCAGCGGTGGATATCTCGACCTTGGCGGCCGAAATCCGCCGCGAGGAGGAACGCACCGATTCCAACGTGGTGAAGCTGATCGGGACAGCAATTGGCCCCAGGCGCCAACGGGCGCTGTATTTCAGCCGCGCCACCGCCCCTTGGGGCGAGGGCCCGCTGTTTCACCACATCGGGCTCTATGCCTATCGCCGCCAGGCGCTCGGCCGCTTCGTCGGCCTGCCGCCCTCGCCGCTGGAACAGCGGGAGCGGCTGGAGCAATTGCGGGCACTGGAAGCCGGCATGCGTATCGACGCGATGATCGTCGATACGGTGCCGCTCGGGGTCGACACGCCGCACGATCTGGAACGCGCGCGGCAGATGCTGAAATAATTATTCCGCGTCGGGCTGCTTTTCCGGCACGGCGGCGGCGAAGGCCGGATGTTTCAAGCTGGCTGCCTCGGCTTCAAGGATGCGCGTGAAGGCGGAAATATCGGCGCCGAAGCGACGCGCGTTGACGAGCTGCGGCACGAGGCAGATGTCGGCCATCGTCGGCTGATCGCCGAAGCAGAACGGTCCCTTCTCGTTGGCGATCAGCGCCTCGCAGGCCTTCAGGCCCTCGTAGTTCACTTCCTTGGCCCAGCGGGTCACTTCCGCCTGTTCGACGCCGAAGGCGGCGAGCTTGTTGAGCGGCCCCAAATTCTGCACCGGATGAACATCGCAAGCGATGGCCTCGGCGAAGGCACGCACCTTGGCGCGGGCGATCGGATCCTTCGGCAGCAGCGGCGGTTGCGGCACGGTTTCCTCAAGCCATTCCATGATGGCGAGGGACTGGGTGAGCACGGTGCCGTCATCGAGCACCAATGCCGGCACGAGGCCCTGCGGATTGATCTTGAGATAGTCCTCGGCCTTCTGCTCGCCTTTGCGCAGGTGACGGAACGCATGTTCCACCTGGATACCTTTGAGGTTGAGCGCGATGCGTACGCGATAGGACGCGCCGCTTCTGAAATAGCCGATGAGTTTCATAAGACCTCCCGCAACACGGAACGGATTGCCCCGCTTGGGCGGGATTGCGGCGCAAGATACAGCCGAAGGCGATGAGGTCAATTGCTGCGGCAAATTGCGTTTCGACAAAACGCAATTTTGCCTGGGATTTGTTTTGACGCGTCTTTGTGGCGTTTGACTTCGTCAAACCGCAAAACGCTATGGGATCAATTGGAGAACGCCGGAACGCGCGCTATCATGTGGCATGTCTGGAAACGCCGAGAATCAAGGTTTCGCGCAGTTCGACACGCCGGTTGGCGTATGCCTCCTCGTTTGGACGCAGAATGGCATCGCCGCGCTGCGTTTGCCGGAGGCGAGCCCCGAGGTCGCGCGTACGCATATCCGCAAAAGCTTTCCCGACATCGAGGAAAAAGAGCCGTCGCCCGAGGCTGCGGCCGCCATCGCCGCCGTGCAAAAACTCCTGCGTGGCGAAAAAGTCGACCTGTCGACGATCCGCCTCGATCTCACCGGTGTGCCGGACCTCAATCGCACCGTCTACGACATCGCGCGCGCCATACCGCCTGGCGAAACCCGCAGCTATGGCGACATCGCCAAACAGATTGGCGGCGATCCTCTGTTGGCGCAGGCGGTGGGCCAGGCGCTTGGGCGCAATCCGGTGACGATCATCGTGCCATGCCATCGCGTGCTGGCGGCGGGCGGCAAGGTCGGCGGTTTCTCAGCTTTCGGCAGCATTCACACCAAGCGCAAGCTGTTGGCGATCGAGAGCGTGTTCAAGAGCGAGCCGGACTTGTTCAATCGGCTTTAGCTGCGCGGCGCGAGTAGAATGACCGCCGCGCCGACAAGACAGATGGCACCGCCCGTCATATCCCAGCGATCGGGGCGCTGACCTTCGACAAGCCAGATCCAGGCGATGGACGCGGCGATGTAAACGCCGCCATAGGCCGCATAAGCGCGGCCGGCCGTGTCGCTTTCAATGCGTGTCAGAAGGAAAGCGAAGGCCGACAGCGCCACCAAGGCTGGCAGTAGCCAGACGATCGAAGCGGCGCGGCGCAGCCACATCCAAAACGCAAAGCAACCGGCGATCTCGGCCAAAGCCGCCGCCAGATAGATCGAAAGCGAAAAGCCGATCTGCGTCATGAACCGCGCGCCTTGGCCCGTTACATGTTCGGATAATTGGGGCCGCCGCCCCCTTCCGGCACCACCCAATTGATGTTCTGCGCTGGATCCTTGATGTCGCAGGTTTTGCAGTGGACGCAGTTCTGCGCGTTGATGACGAAACGCGGATCGGTCTTCTTCACATCGTCCGCATAGACCACTTCATAGACGCCGGCCGGGCAATAGAGCCGCGCCGGCTCGCCGTATTCGGGCAGATTTTCGCGAATGGGAATCGACGGATCGGCGAGCTTGAGATGGACCGGCTGATCCTCCTCATGATTGGTGCTCGACAGAAAGACCGACGACAGTTTGTCGAACGACACTTTGCCGTCCGGACGCGGATAGACGATGGGCTTGACCTGCGACAGCGGCTTCAACGTCGCGAAATCCGGCTTGCCATGTTTTAGCGTGCCGAACAGCGAGAAGCCGAACAGTTCGTTGATCCACATGTCGATGCCGCCAAGACCGATGCCGATCATCGTGCCGAGCTTCGACCACAACGGCTTGACGTTGCGCACCTTGTAGAGATCGCGACCGATGTCGGAGGTGCGCCACGCGTCTTCATAACCGAGCAGTTCGTCATGGCTGCGGCCGGCTTCCAGCGCCTTCGCCACATGTTCGGCGGCGAGCATGCCGGAGAGAATGGCGTTGTGCGAACCCTTGATGCGCGGCACGTTGACGAAGCCCGCAGAGCAGCCGATGAGCGCGCCGCCGGGGAAACACAGTTTCGGCACGCTCTGATAGCCGCCCTCGGTGATGGCGCGCGCGCCATAGGAGATGCGCTTGCCGCCCTCGAAGATCGGCGCAATCATCGGATGGGTTTTGAAGCGCTGGAATTCATCGAACGGCGACAGGGTCGGATTCGAATAATTCAAGTGCACGACGAAACCGACAGACACCAGGCCATCCTCGAAATGATAGAGGAAAGAACCGCCGCCCGTATCGTTCGTCAGAGGCCAACCGAAGGAATGCTGCACCAGACCCGGCTGATGTTTCGCCGGATCGATCTGCCACAGCTCCTTCAAGCCGATGCCAAACTTTTGCGGTTCGCGATCGGCGGCCAGTTCGAAGCGCGCGATGGCCTGCTTGCTCAGCGAGCCGCGTGCACCTTCCGCCAGCAAGGTATATTTGCCGCGTAGTTCCATGCCGCGCGTGAAACCGTCCTTGTGCTTGCCCTCGCGTGAAACGCCCATGTCGCCGGTGGCGATGCCGCGCACCGCGCCATTGTCGTCGTAAAGCAGTTCGGCGGCGGCAAAGCCTGGATAGATTTCGACGCCCAGCGCCTCGGCGCGGGTGGCGAGATAGCGCGTCACATTGGCGAGCGAGCCGACGAAATTGCCATGATTGTTCATCAGGCGCGGCATCAGGATATTGGGCAGACGCACGCCGCCGGAATGACCGAGCAGGTAGAAGCGATCGGCGCTGACCTCCGTGGTCAGCGGACGCGCCTCGTCCTGGCGCCAATCGGGCAAGAGCCGGTCGAGACCGATCGGATCGATCACCGCGCCCGACAGAATGTGGGCGCCGACCTCGGAGCCCTTTTCCACGACCACGACACTCGCGTCAGGGGCCACCTGTTTCAGGTGGATGGCGGCGGCGAGGCCCGCCGGACCACCGCCGACCACGACAACGTCGTAATCCATGCCCTCGCGTTCGGGCAGTTCGGCAGCATCGGTCTCAGCCATGGTTCCTCGATCCCATTTTCCCCTGATGGTTTACATGTAAACCATCTCTTTCACATTAGAAAGGATTTATCTGTTCGACGCGCCAGAGCAAATTGGGTTTCGATCGAAATAGCATTTTGCCTGGGGTTTTTAGTGACCACCGGCCCAAAATGACGCGGCCTCTCCCTGCGATCACAGGAAGAGGCCGGAAAAGTCGCGCACGAGCGTTCTCAGGCTGTGCTGGCAGCCGCCTTGCCGAGCGCCGCCTGCGCCGCCGCGAGGCGGGCGATGGGCACGCGATAGGGCGAGCACGACACGTAATCGAGACCCACCTTCTCGCAGAACTGGATCGAAGCCGGATCGCCACCATGTTCGCCGCAGATGCCGAGCTTGATGCCCGGGCGGGTCTTGTTGCCGCGTTCGGCCGCGATCTGCACCAGTTCGCCGACACCTTCCTGATCGATGGTGACGAACGGATCGGACGCCAGAATACCCTTGGTCGTATAGGGACCCAGGAAGGACGCCGCGTCGTCACGGGAAATGCCGAGCGCCGTCTGCGTTAGATCGTTGGTGCCGAAGGAGAAGAATTCGGCGCTTTCGGCGATCTCGCCGGCGCGCAGCGCGGCGCGCGGCAATTCGATCATCGTGCCGACGATATAGGGCACTTTGACGCCGGTTTCCTTTTCCACCGCTTCCGCCATGGCATCGATGCGCGCCTTGGTCAGATCGAGTTCCGCCTTGGTCATTACCAGCGGCACCATGACTTCAGCCGTCACCGGCTGGCCGGTCTTCTTGCTGGCTTCCACCGCGCCTTCGAAAATGGCACGCGCCTGCATTTCAGCGATTTCCGGATAAGCGATGGCGATGCGCACGCCCCGGAAGCCGAGCATCGGGTTGAACTCGTGCAATTCGGCGGCGCGGCGCTTGAGCTTTTCGGCGCTGGTGTTCATCGCCTGCGCCACTTCGGCGATCTCCTCCTCCGTATGAGGCAGGAATTCGTGCAGCGGCGGATCGAGCAGACGGATCGTCACCGGCAGACCCGACATGATCTCGAACAGTTCGGCGAAGTCCTGGCGCTGCATCGGCAAGAGCTTGGCGAGCGCAGCGCGACGGCCCTTTTCGTCGTCGGCGAGAATCATTTCGCGCACGGCGACGATACGATCGCCCTCGAAGAACATATGTTCGGTGCGGCACAAGCCAATGCCATCGGCACCGAAATTGCGCGCCACGCGCGCATCGACCGGCGTCTCGGCATTGGTGCGCACCTTCATGCGCCGCACCTTGTCGGCCCAGCCCATCAAAGTGGCGAATTCGCCCGACAGTTCCGGCTCCAGCATCGGCACGGCGCCGTTGAGAACCTGGCCGGTCGAACCATCGATGGTGATGATATCGCCCTTGCGCAGGGGTTTGCCGGCGGCCACCAGCTCACCCTTGTTGTAGTCGACGCGGATCGAACCCGCACCCGACACGCAAGGCTTGCCCATGCCGCGCGCCACGACGGCAGCGTGCGAGGTCATGCCGCCACGGGTGGTGAGAATGCCTTCGGACGCATGCATGCCGTGAATGTCTTCCGGCGAGGTCTCGACGCGCACGAGGATGACCTTATGGCCAGCTGCCTTAAGCGTTTCGGCCTCGTCGGAATTGAAGACGATTTCGCCGGACGCAGCGCCGGGCGAAGCCGGCAGGCCGGTGGCGAGAATGTCACGCTTGGCCTTCGGATCGATGGTCGGATGCAGCAATTGATCGAGTGCGGCAGGCTCGACCTTGCCAACCGCTTCGTCGCGCGTGATCAGGCCGTCATTGGCCATGTCGACGGCGATGCGCAGGGCCGCCTTGGCCGTGCGCTTGCCGTTGCGCGTCTGCAGCATCCACAGTTTGCCGCGCTCGACGGTGAATTCCATGTCCTGCATGTCACGATAGTGCTTTTCGAGCAGTTGCGTAACGCGGACGAATTCCTTGAAGCACTCCGGCAGGGCCGTCTCCATCGACGGCTTGTCGGAACCAGCGGCCTTGCGCGCCACTTCGGTAATGTTTTGCGGCGTGCGAATGCCCGCCACCACGTCTTCGCCCTGGGCGTTGATCAGGAACTCACCATAGAGCTCGTTCTCGCCGGTCGAAGGATTACGGGTGAAGGCGACGCCGGTGGCCGACGTTTCGCCCATGTTGCCGAAGACCATCGCCTGCACGGTGACCGCGGTGCCCCAGCTCTCGGGAATCGAATTGAGCCGACGATAGGTGATGGCGCGTTGGTTCATCCACGAAGAGAACACCGCGCCGACCGCGCCCCACAACTGTTCGCGCGGATCCTGAGGGAAAGGCTTGCCGCTCTCGCGCGCCACAACCTCTTTGTATTGGCCAACGAGCACGCGCCAATCCGCTTCGCCCAGATCGGTGTCGAGGGTGAAGCCCTTGCGGTCCTTATATTCGTCGAGCAGGTCTTCGAAATTGTGGTGGTCGATATCGAGCACCACGTTCGAATACATCTGAATGAAGCGGCGATAGGAATCCCAGGCGAAACGCGTGTCACCGGCATTCTTGGCAATGGCATCGACGGTGACGTCGTTGAGGCCGAGATTGAGCACCGTGTCCATCATGCCGGGCATGGACGCGCGGGCGCCCGAACGCACCGACACGAGCAGCGGATTGGTATTGTCACCGAACGTGCGGCCGGCGATCTTGCCGATATGGGCCAGCGCATCCTCGACCGCCGGCTTCAGCTCCGCCGGATAGGTTTTGCCGTTGGCATAAAACCAGGTGCAAAGTTCGGTGGTGATGGTGAAACCGGGGGGGACCGGAAGGCCCAGGTTAGCCATTTCAGCGAGGTTCGCGCCCTTGCCACCCAGCAGATTGCGCATCTCGCCGGTGCCTTCAGCCTTACCGTCGCCGAATGTATAGACCCATTTGCTCATAGATTCTGGCCTCTTAAGAGCTCACCACGGCCTCGCCCCCCAATCCAGCGGCGGGGCCTACGCGGGGCCGATGTTTGACGCAAAGCAGCAAAATGCGCAATCGACCGTGTGGCGGGCGGGCCCACAATCGTCAATTTGAGTAAAAGGCCAATGAATTTAGCCGGTTACGATCTTTCTTGACGGACAACGCGATTCAAAGCGCGGCGCAAGGTCACGCCAAAGCCAACCCAGGCCCAGCCGCGCACGATCATCTCGACACCAAACAGAAGGCCGATCAGCACCAGATTTTCGCCCGGCCAACGGGTGACGATCAATACGCCGATTAGCGCGGTGACGGCCGCCGAGATCGGCATGATGGCGCTGCGATGGGCGAGCGGCAGGGCGAAATCGCAACGCAAGCGGACGACGCCGGCAGCCAAGACACACATGCCCGCCAACCCCGACAGCCAGGCCAGTGACAGAAACGGCGCTGCAATGACAAAGAGGCCGGCAAAGATGTTCAACACGGCGGCTCGTGCCCACGGCGTGGTGCGCGCGTCATCACCACGGGCATTGTGGCCGATACCGAGCTCGAACAAACCGGCGAGCGCCATCAATATGCCTGCCGGGATCAGTGAAACCACGCGCGACTGGGTGACAATGGCGACCAGGGCCACACCGAGTACGACGATAATGATCCCAGCGATGACGAGCGCGCGGGAACGCGGCGCGAGACGCGCCACAGCCGTTGCGAGATAGGCACGGAAGGCATCGCGTTCCGCTGCTTCGGCGGACTTATCGCTCACCAGTGCCGCTCCGCAGTTCTCGCCGTGTATTTTCCCGCTGCGTTTTTCTCATGATCCTCCCGATCGCCGCGACATGCGCCGACGACCCCGTTCCCATAGGCGTTCGAGGGTCCGCTGTCCACGACCGGAGGCATTCTAAAGCTCGAAAAGACCGAGGTATCGCGGCTTCAGCAGATCGCGAGGCTCGGTTTGCGTTGGCAGGCGGCCTCAATGTGATCCGGCGACAGTTCGGCTGGAAGGCGCTTGTTTCTCAGATGAGACATGAAATAAGCGGACGCGCCCTGCACGAGCTGTGCCTTGATGAGATCGCGGCCGGTGGTCGGTTCGGCGACGGCCATCTGCGCCGGCATGACGAAGCCAAAAGGAGCGCCCGGCGTGGCGCCCCGCTCCAGCCAATAGGCATCATAATTACTGCTGCGGCCGTCGATCACGTGCTGAGCATTGCTGATCGCATGAATGGTTTCAATGCCGAAGGCTGTAGCGAGGCTGCGGGCGGCCAACAGCAAGGCATCTTTCGGCCGCAGGCCGTGCAAATCCCGTGTTGCCGTCACGACGGCCTGTTTGCCATCCTTATTGCCTTGCAAGCCACCGATGGCGATCACGGGTTTACCGTCCGTTTCCCCAAGGAGGAGCGCCATCTTGGCGAGCAACAAGCCATCGTCCCGCTCCAACATCAGCCCGAGTTCGCCCTCCCGCGTCATGGCCAAGCGGGTGGTGTTGCTGACGGTCACGCGATAGCTCGCGCGCTTGCCCTGCAAAGTTGTCACGGTCTGGGGCTGAAAGGTACAGGCGGCGCCGACCAGGCGGTCGTCGGCCAATTCGGCCAGGAGCCGGTAATGGGCCAACATGAGCTTCACTCTGCGACGCGGCGTCAGCCCATTGCGCCCATAATTGCGGAGCGGCTTGTTGAGCACCCGGGTCGGCGGCAGACCGCCGGCATAGCGGCGGAAATAGCGACAGATGAATGCGCTCCACAGCAAGGCCGAATGCGGCGCGAGCGGCGCGCGCATCAGCCACATCCTTTCCGCCTTGGTGAACCGCCCTCCAAGCAAAGCGCGAAAATGGGTGGCTACGTCCGCCACCGTCAGAGTCTGGCCTAGCGATTGACTGGACAACACAACGAAACCCCTCATGCCCCTCCCCGACCCATGGCGCAGCGCGCCGCCATCACAAAAACGTGATCGACTGACAACTACCTGACAGGTCTTGGAGAATCGCCATCATGGCGATGTTCTGAGTTACTTAACCTAGACCATGAAGCGGAAAATCATCATCCGGCTCAGCCGGCTAAGGCGCCGCCTGGATGGGCGGCACCACGGCCTGCCCAAAGAAGATGCATGCGTTGCATTACATGAACCTTACAGAACCGTAATGTTCCGATCCGCCACCGGAGCGACGAACCCCGGACCGTACCGGCTCGGCGGCTAACCGGCTCAAACTCGATGTAAAACGGCCCCACCCGGTCGTTCGGCCTTAGACAACATGGCGGATGGCATGGGGGCTCGAACTGGTGTAAGCCGGCGGTACACGACGCCACCTTGGCCTTATTCGGCGCGACATTCGGGTCCGCAGTGACAAAAACTTCGAAAACGCCGCTTCTCGACCGGGTTCCTACCCCCGACAAGTTGCGGGAACTTCCTTCCGGCGATCTGCAGCAACTGGCCGACGAATTGCGCCAGGAGACGATCGATGCTGTTTCGGTGACCGGCGGCCATCTCGGCGCTGGCCTTGGCGTCGTCGAACTGACCGTCGCCCTGCATTATGTTTTCAACACACCGCAGGACCGGCTGATCTGGGACGTCGGCCACCAGGCCTATCCGCACAAAATCCTCACCGGCCGGCGCGACCGTATCCGCACCCTGCGTCAGGCGGGCGGTCTCTCCGGTTTCACCCGCCGGGCCGAAAGCGAATACGACCCGTTCGGCGCCGCCCATTCCTCGACGTCAATCTCCGCCGGCCTCGGCATGGCCGTGGCGCGCGATCTGTCCGAGGGCGACAATAAAGTCATTTGCGTGATCGGCGACGGCGCCCTCTCCGCCGGCATGGTCTACGAGGCGATGAACAACGCCGGCCATCTGCATTCGCGCCTCGTCGTCATCCTCAACGACAACGACATGTCGATCGCCCCGCCAACCGGCGCCATGTCGGCCTATCTGGCGCGGCTCGTCTCAGGCGGCGCCTATCGCAGCATTCGCGAAGCCGCCAAGCAGCTCGCCACGCATCTGCCGAACTTTCTCTACAAGAAGGCCAAGAAGGCGGAAGCGTTTTCGCGCGGCTATTGGATGGGCGGCACGCTGTTCGAGGAACTGGGCTTCTATTATGTCGGCCCGATCGACGGACATAACCTCGATCACCTGCTGCCGGTGCTCAAGAACGTGCGCGACAATGCCAATGGTCCGGTGCTCGTGCATGTGGTGACGAAGAAGGGCAAGGGCTATCCGCCGGCCGAAGCGTCCGACGACAAATATCACGGCGTCAACACATTCGACGTCGTCACCGGCGCGCAGTCGAAGCCCAAGGCCAATGCGCCGTCCTATACCAAGGTCTTCGCCGAAAGCCTGATCACCGAGGCGCGGCACGACGACAAGATCGTCGCCATCACAGCCGCGATGCCCTCCGGCACCGGCCTCGATCTGTTCGGCCAGGCCTTCCCGACGCGCACGTTCGATGTCGGCATTGCCGAACAACATGCGGTGACCTTCGCCGCCGGTCTTGCCACCGAAGGTTACAAGCCGTTCTGCGCCATCTATTCCACATTCCTGCAGCGCGGCTACGATCAGGTGGTGCATGACGTGGCGATCCAGAATCTGCCCGTGCGCTTCGCGCTCGATCGCGCCGGCCTCGTCGGCGCCGACGGCCCGACCCATGCGGGCGCTTTCGACGTCGCTTATCTCGCCTGCCTGCCGAACATGGTGGTGATGGCGGCGGCCGACGAAGCCGAACTCGTCCATATGGTAGCGACCGCCGCCGCGCATAATTCCGGCCCGATCGCGCTGCGCTATCCGCGTGGCGAGGGCGTCGGCGTCGATATGCCGGCGCGGGGCCAAGTGTTGGAGATCGGCAAGGGCCGCATCCTGCGCCAAGGTACGCAGATCGCGCTGCTGTCGCTTGGCACGCGGCTCAAGGAAGCGCTGAAGGCGGCCGAGGATCTCGCCGCGCACGGACTTTCGACCACCGTCGCCGATGCGCGCTTCGCCAAGCCGCTCGACATGGATCTGCTGCGCCAGCTCGCGACCCAGCATGATGTGTTGATCACCATCGAAGAGGGTTCGATCGGCGGTTTCGGTTCGCATGTCCTGCAAGCCTTGAGCGACGACGGCCTGCTCGACAGCGGCCAGCTCAAAGTGCGCGCCATGGTGCTGCCCGACGCCTATCTGGAGCAAGATAAGCCCGACCGCATGTATGCGCGCGCCGGGCTTGATGCCCAAGCCATCGTCACCAAGGTTCTCGACGTGCTCGGCCGCGCCGATGAAGCACGCGGCATGATTGCATGAGCACGCCGAAGGACGAGAAGGCGGAGCCGCCACAAGGCGGTCCGGACGCCTCTTCCCGTACGATGGCGCTGTGGTTCGCCTCCATGCCGGCGCTGTTCGTCGTCTTCTGGTCGACAGGGTTCATCGCCGGCAAGCTTGGTCTGGCTTCCGCCGGGCCCTTCACCATTCTGTTCTTCCGCTTCGTCATCGTGGTGGTGCTGCTGACGATCGTCGCGCTGGTGATGCGCGCGCCCTGGCCGCGCCGGCAGGATCTGCTGACGATCGCCATCGGCGGCATTTTCGTTCACGCGGGCTATCTGGGCGCGACGTTCGCTGCCATTTCCGTCGGCGTCGAAGCCGGCGTCTCGTCGCTGATGGCGGGTCTGCAGCCGCTGCTCACCGCCGTCCTTGCCGCACCGCTGCTTGGCGAACGTACGACCGGACGGCAGTGGGCTGGGCTTTTCATCGGCCTCGCCGGCACCGGGCTCGTGGTGTGGAATAAGCTGGGGCTCGGCCTCGGTACGCCGCTCGGCATGTTCTTCGCTTTCATGTCAGCGGTGTTCATCACCGGCGGCACCCTGTGGCAGAAGAAATTTGGCGGCCAGATGGATTTGCGCACCGGATCGGTGGTGCAATTCGCCGCCTCCGCGATCGTCACGCTGCCCTTGGCCGCGATGGAGGATTTCCGTCACACCTGGACGCCGGAACTGATCATCTCCTTGGCATGGCTGTGCGTCGTCCTTTCGGTCGGCACAGTCACTCTGCTCTTCATTCTGATCCGCCGTGGCGCGGCGGCGACCGTGGCGAGCCTGTTCTTTCTGGTGCCGCCGACGACGGCGCTGATGGCTTATTTCCTCTTCCACGAGACCCTCGGGCCGATCGCTTTCGTCGGCATGGCCTTGGTTGTCGTGGCCGTCGCCATGGTGACGTGGAAATCCAAATAGAAATCGCCGACAAACAATCTAAGGCATACTGATACTCTTGACGCCCCAGCTCCCGCTGGGTTGAATGCGGCCGGAACCGCCGCCCCTTCGCGGCGTGTGAGGAGAGCAGGAATGAATCCCAAAGGTCTGGTTGCCGTCGTCACCGGCGGTGCCTCGGGGCTTGGCGAAGCGACCGCGCGGCGTCTCGCCGCCAGCGGTGCCAAGGTCGCCATCGTCGATCGCGATTTGGATCGCGGCAACAAGGTCGCGGGCGAGATCGGCGGCAAGGCATTCCGCGTCGATGTGTCGAGCGCCAGTGAGGCCGAGGCCTTTTTCGCCGCTTTGCCGAAGGAACTCGGCGATCCCCGCATCCTCGTCAATTGCGCCGGCATCGCCGTTGCCAAGCGCATGGTCGGCCGCGATGGTCCACATCCGCTCGACGAATTCGCCAAGGTGATCGCGGTCAACCTCACTGGCTCCTATAATATGATGCGCCTGGCGGGTGCCGCCATGTGCAAACTCGAGCCGCTCGACACAAGCGAGCGCGGCGTGATGATTTCGACCGCTTCGGTGGCCGCTTTCGACGGCCAGATCGGCCAGACCGCCTATGCGGCTTCGAAAGGCGGTATCGTGGCGCTGACCCTGCCGATCGCGCGCGAGATGGCGCAGTTCGGTGTGCGCGCGTTGGCGATTGCCCCGGGCCTGTTCCGCACGCCGCTGTTGGCGCAACTGCCACAAGAAGCGCAAGATTCGCTTGCTTCCGCCATCCCCTTCCCGCATCGCCTGGGCTGGCCCGAGGAATATTCCTCGCTCGCCCTGCAGATGGTGGAAAACCCCTATCTTAACGGCGAAGTGGTGCGCCTCGACGGCTCGCTGCGCATGGCGCCGCGATAAGGCATCCAAATAGGCGTTGCGAGAGTGGTGCCTATTTTATTTCCTGAGTGAAACGCAGCGCCGTCGCGAACATGCCCTGCCGATAATAGAAGCGGTGGCCCAAGAAATTCGACATCGGCGTATCGAGCAACAGTTTGCCGCAGCCCTGCTTGCGGCATTCCTCGCGCAGATAGTCCATCAGCTTGGCGCCGAAACCGCTGGAGCGCTCGCTCTCGGCCGTCACCAGATCGTCCACATAGATATGCTTGCCGTGGACGATGTTGTGATTGATGCGGAAGCCCGCGAGCGCACGCACCTCGCCATAGTCGGATAAAGCCACGAGCCGATAGCCGGTGGCAGATAGCTCCTGCCACAACTGGACGAATTTCTCGGCGTTCTCCAACTGCGGCCGCAGCGCGTACATGACCGGATAACAGGCTTCGACCTCTTCCGGCTTGGTAATCTCGCGGATCTCAATCGACATGAGCTGGCTCTCTCCCAATCTCGCTGGAGCGGAACAAATGAGAACATCGCACCGACAGCGATTCGTGCCGGTTCTGTACCGCGTTTGGCGCGCCATTCCCATTCTGGGCAACAATCAGCCTGGCAAGCGCAAGAGATCGTCAACCATAGCGGTCCAGAGCGCCAAACGCGTCAAAACAAGAGAATTCAGCAAAACCACGTTTCTAGCGAAACGTGGTTTGCTCTAGACCTTCGACGATCCGCAGATCGCGCACGCAGGCGCCGGCGAGGATTTCGAGTGCCGCCTGATAGGCCGGACTATCGTAGGTCGCCTGCGCATCGGCGAGCGAGTTGAATTCGACGATCACGACATTCTGCTTGATGCCAGCCTCATAGACCTTGGCGGGCATGTTGCCCGCCAGCACGTGGCCGCCGCCGGCCTTGATCACCGGCACGGCGAACCGCGCATAGGCGGCGACCTTGCCGGCGTCGGACACCGAATGATACAGGCTGACCCAATAAGCCTTCGCCACGATCATCCTCCCCAGAGGCAGGCCCGGCATGCGCCCGGCAGGTCAGCATCGCAAGGGCCGTGGGGAAGAACAAGCTGATAAAATGAAAACGGGGCCGCTCAAGGCCCCGCTCAAACCCGTCGAAATCGGGATCAGACGCCTTCGACGATCCGCATGTCGCGAATGCAGCCGCCATCGAGCGCCGCCAGCGCCGCCTTATAGCCAGGGCTGTCGTGGGTCTTTTCCGCCGCGGCGACGCTGTCGAATTCGATCAGCACGGTGCGTTGAAGCAGGCCGGCCTCATAGGCCTTGGCAGCCTGGCCACGCGCCAGAAAACGGCCGCCACCGGCCTCGATCGCGGGACCCGCGAGCTTCGCATAAGCGGCGAGCTTGTCGGTGTCGGTGACCGAATGATAGGCGGCGATCCAATAGGCCTTGGCCATTCTTTATCTCCCAGAGAGTGTATTGTCGCAAAAGGCCATCGCCTTTGTCGACAAAATGGCAGGGTGGGCGCAGCAGGGCAAGGGGACTGCCGGTGGTGCAGCCATGCGACGCTGAGACAGCCCCATCCGTAACATTCTGCCCTTGAATCCCCGTAATCTTGCGGCCATCTTGCCGCGCGGCGGCAGGATGGCTATCCGTGTCCCGCTGTCGGATGTCCTGCATCCGATCCCACAACAGGCCAGTCCAAGGGGGAAATCATATGTCGCTCGTCGAGGCCCGCGGTCTCGTGAAACGCTTTGGTTCGTTCACTGCGGTGAACGACGTGTCGTTTTCGGTGCAGCGCGGCGAAGTCGTCGGCTTTCTCGGTCCCAATGGTGCCGGCAAATCCACAACCATGAAAATCATCGCCGGCTTCCTGGAGCCCAATGCGGGCGAAGCCTTTCTCGATGGCCACAACAGCCGCACCGATCCGATGGCGGCGCGACGCATCCTCGGCTATCTGCCGGAAGGCGCCCCCGCCTATCCGGACATGACTGTCGGCGCCTTCCTCGAATTCGTCGCCGGCATGCGCGGCCTCGATGCGGCGACGACGCGCCAGCGTCTCGGCTTCCTGGTCGACCGGATCGATCTCTCGGAAGTGTGGAACAGGCGTATCGAAGCCTTGTCGAAGGGCTTCAAGCGCCGCGTCGGCATCGCGCAAGCCTTGGTGCATGATCCCGCCATTCTCATTCTCGACGAGCCGACCGACGGTCTCGACCCGAACCAGAAGCATGAGATGCGCGAGCTGATCCGCGAACTGGCGCCGGAAAAGGCGATCGTCGTTTCGACGCATATTCTTGAGGAAGTCGAGGCGATCTGTACGCGCGCTTTGATCATTGCGAGAGGCAGCATTCTCGCCGACGGCACGCCGGCCGATCTGCTCGCCAAGGCCCCCGCCGCCGACCCCAGCCGATCGCAACTCGTCAAGACGACGAAGCTCGAAGACGCGTTCCGCGCCATCACCCTGGAACAGGCCGGAGCCTGACTTCATGAAAACAATCCTGCTCGTTTTCCGTCGCGAATTCGCCGGCTATTTCGCCACACCCCTCGCCGCCGTTTTCCTGGTGGTCTTTCTCGGCATGGCAACCGGCCTCACCTTCTTCGTCGCCAGTTTCTTTGATCGCGGCCAGGCCGATCTCTCGGCCTTCTTCCTGTGGCATCCCTGGCTTTATCTGATCCTGATGCCGGCCATCGGCATGCGCCTGTGGGCGGAAGAGCGTCGGGCGGGCACGATCGAACTGCTAATGACCTTGCCCGTGCAACCGTGGCAGATCGTCGTCGGCAAATGGCTCGCCGCCTGGGTTTTCGCCGGCCTCGCGCTGGTGTTGACCATGCCGCTGTGGATCACCGTCAATTATCTCGGCTCGCCCGACAATGGCGTGATCCTCGCCTCCTACATCGGCTCCTGGCTGATGGCTGGCGCTTTCCTGGCGATTTCCGCCGCCGTCTCGGCGCTGACCAAGAACCAGGTGCTGGCCTTCATCGGCGCGGTGGTCGTCGGCTTCTTGTTCGTCATGGCCGGCTTCGATCTGGTGTTGGCCGCCGTCAAGCCGTGGGCGCCGCAGGTGATCGTGCAAGCGATCTCGTCGATGTCGTTCATCGGCCATTTCCAGCGCATCACCGATGGCGTGTTGGAAATCCCGGCCCTCATCTTTTTCGTCACTCTCATCGTGTTTGCGCTGTGGCTCAACGTGCGCATTCTCGAAGTCAAGAAAGCCGCGTGAGACCATGACCGGCAAAAAATCCTTCGGCACTGGCCGTCTCGTCCTCATCGCCGCCGTTCTGGGCGCGCTCATCTTCGGTTGCGTCAATATCGTTTCGGGCCAGCTCTTCCGCAGCGCCCGCATCGATCTGACTGAACAGCATCTGTTCTCCCTTTCTCAGGGCACCCGCAATCTGATCGGCGATCTCAACGAACCGATCCGTTTCCGCTTCTTCATGTCATCGGGACTGACCAAGGAAGCGCCGCAGCTCGCGGCCTTCGCCAGCCGCGTGCGCTCCATGCTCGATGCCTATGTGGCGGGCTCGAAGGGCCGCATCAGCCTGGAGACGATCGACGCCAAGCCCTATTCGGAAGACGAGGACCGCGCCGTTGCCTTCGGCATCAGCCCGATCCGCTCGTCGACCGGCGATCGGCTGTTCTTTGGCCTCGCCGCGACCAATTCCACCGACGGCAAATCGGTCATCGCCTCTTTCTCGCCGGAGCGCGAGGCGTTTCTCGAATATGATCTGACGCGCCTCGTCGCGGAACTCGGCAAACGCGGCAAACCGGTCGTCGCCCTGTTCGACGGCCTTGGCCTCGCCGGCAATCCACAGATGGGCCTGCGCGAAGCGCAGGTGCTGACGCAAATGAAGCAATTCTTCGACGTCAAGCCGGTGGAAGGCGATGTCGAGGAGTTGCCCGACAACACCCGCGTCGTCATGGTCGTTCATCCGCAGCACTTGAGCGACAAGACACAATATACGCTCGACCAATGGGCGATGAACGGCGGCGCCATGCTGATCTTCGTCGACCCCAATGCGGAAAATCAGATCGGCCCACGCGGCGCGCCGCCGCCGGACGCGTCTTCCGACCTGCCGAAACTGTTCAAAGCCTGGGGCGTCGGCTACGACGTCAAAAAGACAGTCGCCGATCCGAGCCTGGCGCTGCAGACCGAACGCACGATCGACGGCCGGCCGACACCGATGCTGAACCTGCCGTGGCTCGCCTTGCGCAACGAAGCCTTGCGCAAGGACGAGGCCATTCTGGCGCAGCTTTCTGCCATCGTCGTGACGACGGCCGGTGCTTTTGACACCAACAAGGAAGGCGTGACGCTGCGGCCGCTGATGACCGCGTCCGCCGAGGGTGGCCTGCTGCCGGTGGCCGAGACCAAGGAACGCACCGCCGACATGCGCAAGCTTGCCGGCGAAATCGAGAAGGGCAAGACGCCGCCGGTTATCGCCGGCCGCTTGACCGGCACGCTCGAAAGCGCCTTCACCGCCAAGCCCGAAGGCTCGACCCGCAAGGAAGAGCATGTCGCCAAGGCGACCAAGCCGGCCAATATCATCCTCGTCGGCGATGCCGACATGGTGATGGACCGCAACTGGGTGCAGCGGCGCAATCTGCTGGGCACGGAAGTGGCGCAGGCCTTCGCCAATAACGGCGACTTCGTCATCAACGCCATCGAACAGATGTCAGGTGGCGTGGCGCTGTCGGATCTGCGCGGACGCGGCGTCTCCTGGCGGCCGTTCGAGCGCATCCAGCATATGGAAGCCGAAGCGAGCCGGCGCTATAGCGCCAAGGAACAGCAGTTGCAGGCGCGCCTGAAGGAGGCCGAAACCAAACTGCAGGAGCTTGGACGCGGCGGCCAGCAAGGCAATGAAGTGCTGACGCCGCAACAGATCGAGACGATCGAAAAGTTCAAGACGGAAGTGCTGGCGACGCGTGAGGAATTGCGCGCCACCCAGTTCGCTCTGCGCAGCGACGTCGATCGGCTCAAGTCGTCCCTGACGGCGCTGAATGTGGCTGGCGTGCCGATCGTCGCCGGCCTGATCGCGCTGTTCTTCGCCCTGCGCCGCACGCGGCGCGAGCCCCCGAAACCCTCCGCCTGAGGACGCACAGATGAATTTCAAATCCGTCACCCTTCTGGGCGTGGTCGCGGCGCTGTGCGTCGCCGGCACCTGGGCAGCTCTGCGGACGGCCCCGCAAGGCATCGCCGCCGACCGGCGCGGCGAGCCGGTGTTTCCGCAACTCATCAACCAAGCCAACACTGTCGCGGCGATCACCATCCGCGACAATGACAAGCCGTTCACGGTGGAGCGGCGCGACAATGGCTTCTTCGACAAGGCATCGGGCTATCCGGCAAAGCCGGAAGCCTTCCGCGACATCGTCGCCGGTATGATCAGCCTTGCTTATGAGGAGAGCAAAACCTCCGATCCGCAACGCTATGCCGATCTCGGCCTTGCCGATGCGGGACAGGCCGAGAAAACCGGCCGCCAGGTGACCCTCACCGACAGCAAGGGCGCGACCTTGGCCGACATCATCGTCGGCAATCGCGACATGACGGTCGGCGGCGCGCGGGGCGGCACGTTCGTGCGTTTCCCCAAGGAGCCGCAGACCTGGCTGGCGCGCGGCGAAGTGCGCGTGCCGGTGCCCAACACCGCCTGGTTCGAGATCAATCTGCTCAATCTCAACAAGGATGCGCTGGCGAAACTGGAACTGCGCGGCGGCGGCCTCGATGACGTCACACTCGTGTCGGCCACCAAGGGGGCCGATCTGACCCTGCAAGCGCCGCCGGCCGGCCGCGAAGCGGAAGCCGGCAAGCTGATGCGCCTGTCCTTCATGGTCGATCCGATCAGCTTCCAGGACGTGCGCAAGCCGACAGGTGATGTGAAAGCCGGGGGCCGCACGCTGACGGCCTATGGCCACAACGGGCTGAAGCTCACCGTCACCAGTGTCGGCGACCTCGCCGATGGCTGGGTGCGCATCTCGGCCGAAGGCACCAACGAGGAATCGAACAAGCAGGCGGAAGCCTTGAAGCCGAAGATCGACGGTTTCGAATTCAAACTGTCGAAGAACGATTCTGACATGCTTGCCTGGGGGTTGAAGGACTTCACCCAGGAAGCCAAAACCGATCCCAAGACTGATCCGGCACCGCAGCCCAACGGCGAGGCCAAGCCAAATCAATAAGCGGCCGAACTTTCCAAGAACAGTCTCAATGCAAGGCGCGGTTTCCGCGCCTTGTTTTTTGGCTCTGGCTTGACCTAATCCAGCGCCTCGCCCACAGTCGCCGACAAAAGCAGAAACGCAAAAATAGCAACGGAGGAACGATGTCCAAGCCGAAGGTTTTCATTCATGCGCCGCGTGAGGAGCCCGCGGATTTTGTCGCGCGTCTGACGACCGCCGGCTATGACGTGGCATTCGGCGACAAGGCCTGGCAACTACCACGCGGCAACCATGAGCAGGACCTGACGGATGCGGCCCGCGATGCCGTGGCGCTGATGGGCACGTCGATCCGCCACACACCGATCTCCCGCCGCGTGATGGAGGGCTCGCAGCGGCTGCGCATCGTGGCGAAATATACGGTGGGTGTCGACGACGTCGATACGGACGCGGCCACGGATCTCGGCATCCTCGTCTGTCACGCGCCGACGGAAGCCAATTGCTTCGGCGTTGCCGAAACCACTGTGATGATGATTTTAGCCAGCCTGAAGAAGGCGTTGGAGCGTGATGCCGCCGTGCGGGCCGGCCTGTGGCGTGAGCCAAACCTCGGCACGACTTTTCTCGGCGCGCGCGCCGATGGCTATGCCGGCATCACCATCGGCCTCGTCGGGCTGGGACGGATCGCCACGCGGGTGGCGCAATTGCTGGCGCCCTGGCGCGTGCGGCTCATCGCCTACGATCCCTATATCCCCCCAGCCAATTTCCTCCTCGCGAATGCGCAAAGCGTCAGCTACGAAACCCTGCTGAAAGAAGCCGATGTCGTCTCCTTCCATGTGGTGCTGACCAAGGAAACGCGCTTCATGCTGCGCGATGAGCAGGTCGCGCTAATGAAGCCCAATGCCATCGTGGTCAATACGGCGCGGGGCAAGGTCATCGAGGAAGCCGCGGTGGCGCGCGCCATCGCCGAAGGACGTCTGCAAGGCGCGGCGATCGATGCCTTCGAGGAAGAACCGCTACCGATGGACTCGCCGCTGCGCCAGCTCGGTAGCAAAGTGATGCTGTCACCGCATTCCGCCTCCTTCAATGAAGGCGGCGAACTGCGCCCCGGCATGCAATGGGCTTTACGCTCCGTCCTGACCGCTCTTTCCGGCGGCATCCCCGACAATGTCTACAACAAAGAGGTCATTCCACGCTGGAAGGAACGCTTCGGTGGCGCCAGCGTGACGAGCTAATAAAAAGGCCCGGTTTAGCCGGGCCTTTTTTATTCTGTGCTGGGCGCCTTATTGCGGTTCGATCTTTGCCGCCTTCACCACCACGCCCCAGCGCACCATTTCATCGCGCACAAACTGGCTCATAGCCTTCGGCGTCGAGGTGCGCACTTCGATCATCTGAGCGGCCAGTTTAGAGATCACATCCGGCTCGTTCATGGCGGCGGCGGTCTGCTTGTAGATTTCTTCCAGCATGGCCGGCGGCGTGCCCGGCGGTGCGATCAAGGCATTCCAGGCGCTGGCCTCAACGCCATCGATGCCGGCTTCGGCAAAGGTCGGCACGTTGGGCAGGAATTTCGAGCGCTTCGCCTCGGTCACGGCGAGGATTTTCATCTTGCCGTCCGTGGCGAGCGGCACCACCGAAACCGCCGGCAGCACAGTCATTTGCACGTCGTTCTGCATCACAGCCTGGGCCGCTTGGGGCGAGCCGCCGAACACCACGTGAACGACCTCGGTGCCACTCTTGGCAGCGATCAGTTCCATCGACAGATGAGACAGCGAGCCACGACCGATCGAGGCATAGTTATACTTGCCGGGATTCTTCTTCAGCAGTGCGATCAACTCGCCAACCGTGTTGACGCCGAGTTCATTGGACACGGCCAACACGCTTGGCTGCGAGGTGAGCATGGTCACCGGCGCAATATCCTTGAACGGATCGTAGGTCATGTTCTTCATCAAGACGGTGTTCATGCCCATCGGGCCGAACAGGCTGATGCCGATGGTCAGACCGTCGCCCGGCGCCTTGGCGACCGCATCGGTGCCGGTATTGCCGCTGGCGCCGGGACGATTTTCGATGATGAACGGCTTGCCGGTGCGCTGCTGCAGCTTTTCGCCGAGAATGCGGGCGATGATGTCAGGCGAAGCGCCGGCGGCGAAAGGCACGATGAACTTCACAGTGCCGGAGGGCCAGCTTTCCGCCTGAGCGGACAGGCTCGCCGGCGCGACAAGCGCGAACAGAGCGGCGAAAGTAACGGCAATCGATCGCATCAGGTTCCTCTCCCAGCGAGTTTCGTCCCAGATTTCACGTCTTGCCTACGCCTATCACAGCCCCCGTCAATGCGCCAAAGGGCGCAGTTCTGGACGCGCGGCACCACACGCGGTAGGGCTTAAGCAGAACAGTCGATAAAAACAAATCTAGGGACGGAAATGACCGCGAGCAATATTTACGACTACATCATCGTTGGTGCGGGGTCTGCCGGCTGCGTGCTGGCCAACCGGCTCACAGCCGATCCGGCCGTGTCGGTCCTGCTGCTGGAGGCAGGGCCGGCTGATCGACACCCGCTAATCCACATTCCGCTCGGCATGGGCAAGATGCACGAGTACGAAATGTTCGACTGGGGCTATCACACCGAGCCCGAGCCGCAACTCAACGGCCGCCGTATCGAAGCCATGCGCGGCAAGGTTTTGGGTGGATCATCATCCATCAATGTCATGGCCTACACGCGCGGCCATCGTGGTGACTATGATCGCTGGGCACGCAATGGCGCGACCGGCTGGTCCTATGCCGAATGCCTACCCTATTTCAAACGCAGTGAAACCTGGAACGGTGGCGCCGATCCCTGGCGCGGTGGCGAAGGCCCGCTTGGAACTGAATTCGCGCGCACGAAAGATCCCTTGTTCGAAGCCTGGATCGAGGCGGCCCAGCAGCGCGGCCTGCCCTTTACCGAGGATTACAACGGCGCCCAGGGCGAAGGCATCGGCCGCAGCCAATATACCATTCGCAATGGCCGGCGCTCCTCGACTTCCAACGCCTATCTCAAGCCGGCGCGCGGTCGCCACAATCTGCGCGTGGAAACCCATGCGCTGACGACACGCATCATCATGGACGGCACACGCGCGCGCGGCATCGAGTATGTCAACAACGGCATGACAGTGCGAGCGCAGGCCGGTCGCGAGGTCATTCTCAGCGCCGGCACGTTCAACACGCCGCAGCTTCTGATGCTCTCGGGCATCGGGCCCGCGGCGCATCTGAGCGAACTCGGCATCAAGCCGGTGGTTGATCTACCGGTTGGCCGGAACCTGCAAGATCATCTGGCCGTGATGATCAGTTTCACCCGTCCACAGAATGCCTCGCCGTTCCGCGACACGATGCGTTTCGACCGTATCGCCATCGCGATGGTGCAAGCCTATTTCACCGGCACGGGCGCCGGCACAGTGGTGCCCGGCGGCCTGCATGCCTTCTTCAAGACAAAGCCTGAACTCGACGTCCCCGACATCGAATTCATGTTCCGGGGCCTGCCCGGCGATGCCGGCATCTGGTTTCCCGGCGTCAAGAAGCCGTATCTCGACGGCTATGGCTTGCGCCCCTGTCTGCTCCATCCCGACAGCCGCGGCGAGGTGACCTTGCGCAGCATCGACCCGACGCAGCCGCCACGCATCTTCTACAATTTCTTCTCGGCGCCGAACGATCTGCCGCGTCTGCGCGAAGGGTTCAAACTGGCGCGCGATGTCGCCTCCCAACCGGCGCTGGCGCCCTATCGCGGCGCGGAGGATTCGCCAGGCCCCAAAGTGCAAAGCGACGACGAGATCGATGCTTTCATCCGCCGCGCCGCCTTGACCGCCCATCACCCGGCCGGCACCTGCAAAATGGGAACGGGCAGTGACTGCGTGCTTGACCCGCAATTGCGCGTGCGTGGCATCGAGAACCTGCGGGTGGTCGATGCCTCGGCCATGCCGGATATGGTGGGTGCCCACATCAACGCCTGCGTCATCATGATGGCCGACAAGGCCTCGGACATGATCAAAGGCACCGAGCCGCTGCCACCCTCGAACGCTTAAGCTTCTGTACGAGACATTTGACGGCGTGCGAAATCGCACATTTGATGAAAGCGAGGTTCCTTACGATCGCCAGCGGCCGGCTTCCTGACCGGACGCCAGAAAGGTGAGCTGTTGATGAGTCCTCCCTCGCTTCGCCAACCGCTTCGCAAACATCTCAACCTTACCTCAGCACTCGCGCTGCTCTTGGCGGCAAGCTTGCCGGGCGCTTCATGGGCGCAAACGACGAGCGATCCGGAAAAGATCGCTGCCGCTGAGGCCTGCGACAAAGGCGCGACTTCGCCTCTCGACCCGCAGGGCAAAGCACCGCCCGTGCCGCTTGGCGATATCAATCCGACGTTCCAAACCGACGTCACCGAACGTCTTGTCGCAGCCTGCCGTACGGCGGCCGTGGCCTTTCCTGACGAACAGCGCTTCGCCATTCAGCTTGCTCGCGCGATGTTCATGGAGGCCAAGCCGCAGGACGAGGTGATCCTGCCGACGGTGCGGCGCTTCGCCGACAACGGTCATATCGAAGCGCAGTATCTGATGTGGCGGATGCATTCGACCAAGATCGATCCGTTGCGCAATCCTGTCGAAGCCAACCGCATGCTGAACTATCTGCGCAATGCGGCCGAGGCTGGACATGCCGAAGCGGTCTTTGAGATGTATTCGCTACGCCGCTTTGGCGGCCCATTGAAGCGCGACCGGGCGGAAGCCGTGCGCTGGGCGGATCGCATGGCCAATCTGCCATCGCAAGGACCCGGTGGCGATTGGAAAGACAAGGCCGAACTCGAAGCCACGGGACGCATTCAAGGCGCGGCGCTACGCTTGCGTATGCCCGATTTGCCCGCTGCCGATAAAGCCAAAGCTTTCGCGCTCCTTAAACAAAGCCATGAGGCTGGTGACGACATCGCGCTCATGCCCTATGCGTACGCGCTGCGGTTTGGCGCGGGAACCGACAAGCAACCAGCAGCAGCACGGGCCGTTCTCGAAAAAGCCCCGGCCAACGATAGCAATGCTAAAATGGCGTTGGCGGATATGCTCCTGGCCGGTGAAGGTGGTCCGCGCGACGTCAAGCGGGCCCTCGCCATGCTCGATGAGAAGAGCCTGCAATATTATAGCGAACGCGCCCGTCTTCTCGCCGACACCTATTTGAAAGGCGAGCTGATCGGGCGCGATCCGCGCCGCGCCATGGCGGCGTTGCAGAACGGCTTTGGCGATCTCGACAATGCGATCACATTAGCCGGTCTGTTGCGCGACTATCAAATGAAGGTCGACAAGGAACGTTTGTTGAAACTGCTGTCGCTTGCCGCGGTGGTCGGCGAGCCCGGCGCCGGCATGGCGCTCGCCAAGCTGAAACTTTCGCAAAATCCCGACTTCCGCGACGAAGCGGGCGCGCGCGAGGTTCTGGCGCTTATGACGCGCGACGGCGATCCAACACTGCAAGTGCTGCTGGCCCGCGCCCATTTCACCAACCTGGATTCGACCAGCTCCACGTTCGTGGCCAAGAGCCCTCTCAACGAAGCACAGCTTCGCAAAATCATCGCCGATGGCGTTGCCGGCGGACAGGCCGATGCTCTGCTGCTGCAAGGCCAGTTGACACGCAAGGGCGCGTTCTATGCGCAGGATGACGAGGCGGCCACCAAGCTGATCGTCAAGGCCGCGGCGCTCGGCAATGTCGATGCGATGCTGGCGGCGGGTAAAGCCTATGACGATGGGCTTGGCGTGCCGAAGAATCCGCGCGAACGGCTGCGTTTCTGGCGCATGGCGGCGGATACTGGATCGATCGACGCGAAGGAAGCATTGTCATCCGCCTTCACCTTCGATTTCGGCTCGCGGCTGATGAATCTCAACGAGGGCATTGCCTATGCCGTGGCGCTCTACGGCGACGGCGCGGGACGGCGCTATGGCGACCAGACCAATCTCGGCGGCTTCTCCATCGCCAACACGCGGATGTCCAGCCTGTTCTCCGGCGGACGCATCAGTGACTTCCCCCGCAAGGCCATCGCGGCGGCGGTGATCGACGGCCTGCAAATGGCGCCGGCCGGCGCCACCGAAGACAAGCTGGTCGTTCTCGGCAAAGCCATGCCGCAGGACGTGCGCGCCGAAATCGAAAAGGTACTCAAGGCCGAGGGTAAATTCTCCGGCGATGCCAATGGCTATTTCGGCCCCGAGGCGCGCGCCGGCTTGCGGGCCCTCGTCGAAGCGCGCGGTCCTTGGCGGCAGGCGGCGCTTCAGCCCAGCACCACCAAGCCTGCCGCGACGGCTCCGCAACCGGGCGTCGCCGCGCAACCGCAGATCGCCCGCAGCGTGGTCGACAGTGTGCGCGAGAAGGCGCTGCAACGCTCGCAATCGATCAAGACCGATGCCGACCGTCTCGCGGCACTGCGGATGTTCAATGCCCTTGCGCGTCTCGGCGATCTGCAATCACGCTGGCTGATGATGAGCAATTATCACCAGTCGAGCCTGGTGCGACAGGTGGTCTCGCCGGCGGAATTGACGCGCTACAGTCTGGATATCCTGGTGGTGAAGCCGGATCAGGCGCCGAAGGCCAGTTTCGAATTCATCTTCGATCTGACGACCATGTATAAGCAGGATCGCGGCCGGGCTTTTGGCGCAGCCTTTCTCACCAGCGTGCGGGATGATCCGCGCTTGCAGGATTTGTCGATGCTCACCGAGATCGGCAAACATATGATGTTCGCTCCCGGCGCCTGCGACGCGGTGCTCGCCGCTGCGAAGCAGGAGAAAGTGACCGGTCTCGACGGCGAAGGCTGTTCGGAACAATCGCTCGATGCCATCATCGCTTATGCCAAGAAAGCTGGCCCCGCCAATGTGGAGAGCAAAGCGCGCGCGCAAGCGGCCGCCGATGTGACCAAACTGGCGCAGTAATCCACGCCAGCCTTACTTTCCCTTGGCGGCTGCGTCATAAGAAATGCGGTAGATGGCGCCGTTGAGATCGTCGGAGACGAGCAGCGTGCCATCGGGCATCGGCAAAATGCCGACCAGACGCGCGAGATGTTCGTCGCGCCGCTCATCGAGCAGCCCCGTCATGAAGGGACGCACGATCGCCTTGCCGGCGCTGTCAAACTGAACGACAGCGAGATCGGACCCGAACTTGCGCGAACGGTTCCACGAACCGTGGCGGGCGATGAAGGCGGCATTGCGATATTCCGGCGGGAACATTGCGCCCGTGTACCATTTGATGCCCAGCGAGGCCGAGTGTGGTCCTGTGGTCGCAACCGGCAGGATCACATCGGCGCAAGGATCGGGCTTGCGGAATTGCGGATCGGCGATGCCGTTGGCGTGACAATAAGGAAAGCCGAAATTGGCGCCCTCTTTACCGCGCGGCAGCCAATTGAATTCATCCTCCGGAATGTCGTCGCCCATATTGTCTCGGCCATTGTCGGTGAACCAGAACGCCCCGGTGGTCGGATGCCAGTCAAAGCCGACGGAATTGCGCACGCCGCGCGCGACCACCTCCATACGGCCGCTGGCGAGATCGTAGCGGCGAATATTGCCGTAGACGTTTGGATCGACCTCGCAGACGTTGCAGGGTGCACCGACGGCGATGTAGAGCTTGCCGTCCGGGCCGAAAGCGGTATAGCGCCAACCGTGATGACGGTCGGACGGCAGATTGAACTGCTGGGAAATATCGACCCGCTGCGCCCCATCGAGCCGTGTCTCGATGTCGTCGAAACGATAGATGCGATTGATCGCGGCCACGTAGAGCGCCCCATCCTTCATGGCGAGGCCGTTGGGGCTGGTGAGTGTCTGCGCGACGGTGCGGACCTGACGTTCGCCGTTCTGGCTGGTGATCGCATAAACACGGCCCGCGCCCGTCGTGCCGACAAAGACCGTGCCCTTGGGGCCGAGCAACAGCGTTCGCGCGCCGGGCAGTCCCGCCTGCCAGACTTCGACCTTGAAACCCGGTGGCAGTTTGAAGCGATCGATCGGCGGACGTGATTGCGCCGACGCGCCATTCGTGGAGATGGCCGTTAGACAGAGGGTGAGAACAAAAGTCAGCGACGTAAGCCGGCCGACAGCAGCGAATTTTCCAGCGGACATGACGTGCCTCGATCTAGCGTGGCAACAACTTTAACGCCCAACAGCGACGCCACAACCACGGATGCGATCAAATTCCCGCTAGAAAAAGCACCGTAATTCAGGTGGAACGATGGGGAGATTTGCCTCGTTGTTTCTTCTCTCCTTCGCGCAAATCTTCAAAATGGCCCAGGGAACTCGATAATTCCCGTGCGCTTTCGGTGACCGCACGTATTGTCTGTTTCTCCCAGGTTTGATCCAGGCGTGCGGAGGGGCCGAACACGCCGATGGAACCGATCACGCGATGATTGTGATCGAAATAGGGGGCGGCGATCGCGATGGCGCCGGCGAAGACCTCGCCGCGGCTGATCGCGTAGCCCTGTTCGCGGATGAGGTCGAGGCTTGCGAGTAGGCTTTTGCGCGTAGCGATCTTCGACATCCCCTTTAGAAGCTCTTCGATGTCATCCGGATTGGTGAATGCGAGAATGGCCTTGCCGCTGGCCCCGCTCGTGACAGGCTGGGCTTCGCCGATGCCCCAGGAAATTCGGAGAATATGAGGCGCGGCCATTTCGAGCACGCAGAGGCGCTGGTCGCCGCGCAGCATAAACAAAGCCGCCGTCTCGTTGGTCTTGGCGCGCAAATTCTCGACGATAGAGCGGCCGATAACGATGGGATCGATGCCAGCCGTCCAATTGTAAGCCAAACGTCCCACACCATAGTCGAGCGAAAAGCGCTGCGGCTCGCCGAATGCGCGGATCATGCCTTTCTGCGCGAGCGTATGCAGCAAGCGATAGAGCGTCGGGCGGCTGAGCGGTACGCGCTGCTGAATTTCGAGCACGCTCATCATCGGTTTGTCTGGCGTGAAACATTGCAGAATCTCGATGGCGCGATCGACGGCGCGCACGCCCTGCATGTTTGCCTCGCCCTCTCCACGCGCCACGCCTCTCTCCCATTCTGTCAGGCCAACCGAAATGAGTTTATGTCCACACTACGGACATGTCGACCGAAATTTGACGCGTCTGCGCCAGCTCGCTAGCTTAGAATGGATATTATGTCCACTATATGGACATGATGTCGGCGCCAGGCCAACACGCTGCCCGGTGCCCACAGCGACAAAGACATCAACGATGGGAGGGGATGATGTTGATCGATCGACGCAAGGCTCTTACGGCACTCACCTGCACCGCGGCCACGGCCTTAGCCTATCCGGCCTGGTCTCAGGACAACCGTGACATTTATAATTTCGTCAGCGCGTTTCCGCCGGGAAGTGGCGCCGACGTGCTGGTGCGTTTCTGGTCGCAGAAACTCACGCCGATCATTCCAGGGCCGATCGTGGTGGCCAACAAGCCGGGCGCCATGGGTTTCTTGGCCGCCGAATATACCGCGCGCTCCAAGCCCGATGGACACACTATTTTCGTGCATGCCGGCACCAGCATCGCCGGCAATATGCATGTGTTCAAAAATCCGCCCTTTGACGTCACCAAGGACCTCAGGGTCGCGGCAACGCTCAGCCGCCACTCCTACATGCTGGTCGCGGGCAAAAACGCGCCCTACAAAAATCTGCAGGAACTCACGGCGGCGCTGCGCAGCAAAGGCGACAAAGCGACCTATGGCACATCCAACACGTCGTCCTTCCTGATTGGAGAACTCTACAAGCAGAAGGCCAATCTCAAAGTCGTCAATGTGAACTACCGAACATCGGCCGATTGGATCAATGATCTCAACAGCGGCGCGCTTGATTTCGCCATCGTCGATTCGATCGCCGGCCTTGGTGTCGCCCGGCAAGGCACCTGGCGGCTCATCGCCATCGGTTCCGGCACGCGGATGGCGTCAACGCCCGATCTGCCGACATTCGCCGAGAGCGGCTATCCTGGCATCGATGTCGTCTCCTGGTGGGGCGCGCTGGTGCCGAGCACGACGCCGGAACCCATCGTCGAGACGATCAGGGGGTGGTTCAACAAGGCCGTTCAATCGCCCGATACGACGGAATTTCTGAAAGCCTCGGGCAATGACGTCTATTCGGCCTCGCCAGAAGAGGCCGCCGGCCTTCTCGCGGCCACGGCCGCGCAATGGAAGACCTTCGTCGAGATCGCCAAAATCGAAAAGATCTAGCAGCGAAAAGATCTAGCAGGAGGAACGAGTGGAAGCGATAATGGCGGGAAACAAGGGCAGCACAATGCGCAACAGCTCCGAATGGGTTCTGGAAGATCGCGACGCCGATCAGTTTCTTGTCAACCGCCAGGTGTTTATCTCCGATGACATCCTCCAGAAAGAGTGGGATGTCATTTTCCGCACCTGCTGGATCTACATCGGCCATGGATCTGAAATCCGCAATCCCGGTGATTTCCGCACGCGCAAGGTGGCCGGCCGGCAGATGATCTTCTGTCGCGACAAGGATGGCACGGTGCGCGCCATGCTCAATGTCTGCCCGCATCGCGGCGCGCTAGTGTGCCGCGAACGGGAAGGCAATGCGCGCGGCTTTTTCTGCATGTATCACGGCTGGACCTTCCAAACTGATGGCAGCCTGCGTTCGGGACCGGGGCTTGATGCCTATGGACCGAAGTTCGACAAGGCGGCGCATGGCCTCGTGCAGGCGCCGCGGCTCGAACACTATCGGGATTTCTACTTCATCAATTTTGACCCGGACGCCGTTTCGCTGAACGACTATCTCGCCGACGCCAAGGATTATATCGACATCGTCGTCGACCAATCGCCGAGCGGCCAGATGGAGATCGTCTCGGGCACGCAGGAATATGACATCAAGGCGAATTGGAAGCTTTTGGTCGAGAATTCGGTCGACGATTATCACATCATCACCACTCACTCGACCTGGATCAATTACATGAGCAATTCCGGCGTCGACATGCGCCGGCCCAAGGGTTCGCTGCTGCCTTCGCTCGGCGCTGGAAAAAATCTCGGCAATGGCCATCTGACGACCGACAATCCGAACTATCGTGGCCGGCCGGTGGCGCGCTGGATTTCCGTCTATGGCGAGGAAGCCAAGGAGGATATCGACAATATCCGCGCCGAACTGGTGGCACGGCTTGGCGAAGCGCGCGCGGCACGCGTCGCTGATACCAACCGCAATCTGGTCATCTTTCCCAACCTCGTCATCAACGACGGCTCCTCGGTGACCGTGCGCAATTTCACGCCGGTCTCACCCGGTTTGATGAAGGTGACGTCCTATGCGCTCGGGCCGGTGGAAGAAACGGAGGCACAACGCGCCCGCCGCCTGCATGCCTTTCTCACTTTCTATGGCCCCGGCGGCTTCGCCACGCCCGATGACGTGGCGGCGCTGGAGGCCGCGCAGGAAGGCTATGCCGCCTGGCGCGAAGCGCCGTGGAACGATCTGTCGCGTGGCATGTACAAGAGCGAGGACGACCAGCTTGATACGGACGAAGGCCATATCCGCACGTTCTGGCGGCGCTGGAAAGAGTTGATGGAGACGCCGGTATGAGTGCGCTGCGCCTGGAAGTGGAAGACTTCCTGTTTCATGAAGCCGACCTGCTCGATCGTTGGCAACTCGACGACTGGCTCGCTCTGCTCACCCATGATGCCGCCTATTTCGTGCCGCCCAACGACAAGCCGGATGGCGACCACAACACCACCTTGTTCATCGTCGCCGACGATATCGTGCGCCTGCGCGAACGCATTATCCGGCTGAAAGACCCAAGCTGCCATGCGGAATGGCCGCCGTCACGCACACGACGGATCATCGGCAATGTGAAGGCCAGCGAAGCGGATGGCGAGATCCAAGTGCGCGCCAATTTCACGCTCAACCGCCACCGGCGCGGCGGCGACATTCGCAGCTTCAGCGGCGAATATCGCTATCGGCTACGGCGCGAGAACGGCGCACTCAAGATTGCCGAACGGCGCGCCGTCCTCGATGCCGAGGAACTTGGTCACATGGGATCGGTCAGTTTCCTTTTGTAACCGAGACAAGCAGAAACATTGGCCGATCGAGTTCCTCCTGCAAGGCAGGCTGCTCCTGAATTTGCTGCGGCGTCGGCGCGAATTCTTCGACACGGTCGATAACGAAACCTGCGCCGATCAACAGGTTCAAGGTGGTGGCGAGGGTGCGGTGGTATTTCACCACGCCCTTGGCCAGCCAATCGGTGACGCGCGGACCTTCCACCGCATAGTGGTCAAGCGGCCAGATACGCCGTCCGTCCGCATCCTTGGCCCAGCCCTGCCGGCTTGGCGCCATGAAGACTGGATGTTCCGTGGAGAAAACAAACTGACCGCCGGGAACAAGCGCCCGATAGACGGTGGCGAACAGGCGCCCGGCATCTTCCAGATAGTGCAAGGCCAGAGAGGAATAAGCGAGATCGAAAGCAGCGGGCGGAAGAGCGAGTTGTTCGAGATCGGCGCGCTCATAGATCACGGCATCGGCCTGCGACAGCTCCCGCGCCCGCGCCAGCATTTTCTCGGACAGATCGAGACCCAGCACATGGGCTGCGCCTTGTGTTTGCGCCCAACGGCAGAACCAGCCGTAACCGCAGCCCAAATCGACGATGCGCCGGCCTTTCATCGGCGGCAGCATGGCGCGCAGGACGGGCCATTCCGGGGCGGAGTTCAACCCACCGGTCGAACGAGCGAGCTGACCGTAGCCGTCGAAAAATTCGGGTTGGTCGTAGATATTCTGTGCCATGGAACCCGTGATCAAGGCTTGCTGTCGGGCATGATCCGGTCGCTGCCGGTCGAGGAGGTTTCCGAGTGCGGCGTGTCGGTGCCGCGCTTGTCGTCGCCGGGCAATTTGCAATCGCCGGCGATGGGACAGGCATAGGGCAAAGGTGGCGGGGTCTGCGTCTCGGCCAGTGGTACCGGATCCGGGTTCAGATAGCCGAATTGCCAGACGGTTATGGCCGCGGCGCCCGCCCCAATGGCGATAGCCAGCGGCACCCGCACCCAGAGCGAGCCCAAAATGGTTCTGGCCGGTTCGAACTTCGGATCAGACTCTTGCGCCATCGCGATACCTGTTGTTCCGCACACCGCTGGTATCGACCTGCCACCGGATCATGTCAAAAGTCGAATTTCGCATGCATTGGTCTCCACTCTATGCTCTGCTTGGACGCTGGGAGCGCGCGGGGGAGGACGTTCATGATTCAGGGTGTGCAAAAGTTTGTCTGGGCCGGGCTAGCCATTGGCCTCGCGGCGGTTTCTACGGCCCATGCGCAATCCTGGCCGACCAGGCAAATTACTTTCATTGTTCCCTTCGCGCCCGGCGGCGGCACCGA
Organism: Rhizobiales bacterium 62-17; assembly: GCA_001898965.1. Taxonomy (GTDB): domain Bacteria; phylum Pseudomonadota; class Alphaproteobacteria; order Rhizobiales; family Beijerinckiaceae; genus Terripilifer. Next base: position 1,724,636 of record MKVW01000009.1, on the reverse strand, counting down.
TGCCTTCGCCCGCCCGCTCGCCACCCAGCTCGACACGCAACTGGGGCAACGGGTGATCATCGAGAATCGCGCGGGCGCCGGCGGCACGGTCGGTGCTTCGGCCGCCGCGAAAGCACCACCCGACGGCTACACCTTCTTCATCGGCGCGGCGCATCACGCCATCGCTCCCGCCCTTTATCCGAAACTCGATTATGACATCGAGAAAGACCTGATTCCCGTCGGGCTGGTGTCGCAGCCGCCGCAAGTGGTCGTGGTGCATCCGGGCCGGGTTTCGGCCAAAACCTTGCAGGAACTGATCGACTATGCGCGGGCCAATCCCGATAAGATGAACTATGCCTCGGCGGGCGGCGGCACCACCCATCATCTGGCGGGCGAACTGTTCAAGGCGCTGACCAAGACGCGCATCACCCACGTGCCTTATCGCGGCGCTGGCCCGGCCATGCAGGATCTCGTGGCCGGTCATATCGAGCTCGAATTCGACGGGCTCGGATCCTCGGCGCCGCATATCGCGTCTGGCGCCTTGCGCGCCCTAGCGGTGGCCGCGCCGCAACGCTCTCCGGCCTTCCCCAATGTGCCGACGGCGGCGGAAGCCGGCGTGCCGGGCTATGAAGTTTCGACCTGGTACGGCATGTTCGCGCCGAAGGGCACGCCGCCGGACGTCATCACGCATATGACGAAAGAACTGCGAACCGCTTTCGCGACGCCGATGATCAGAGACGCCTGGGCGCGCAACGGCTCGGAAATCCCCAATCTCTATGGCGCCGATTTCGGCACCTTCGTCAGCGCCGAGGTGAAGCGCTGGGGCAAAGTGGTGCAGGACGCCGGCATCAAGCTCGACTGAACCTCACGCATAATTTGCTTGCCGCGTTCAAGCCGCGCAAGGAAGATCGGGCATCTTCCTTGCTACAGGTGTCGCATGATCGAACTGCATTACTGGCCCACGCCCAACGGCCACAAGATCACGATCTTTCTCGAAGAGACCGGCCTGCCCTACACAATCAAGCCGGTGAACATCGGCGCGGGCGAACAGTTCAAGGCCGAATTCCTGGCCATTTCGCCTAATAATCGCATGCCGGCCATCGTCGATCACGATCCCAAGGGCGGTGGCGCGCCGATCAGCGTGTTCGAATCCGGCGCCATTCTCACCTATCTCGCCGAGAAGACCGGCCAATTCATCGGCACGGATCCGCGCTCGCGCGCGAAAGTGCTGGAATGGCTGTTCTGGCAAATGGGTGGCCTTGGCCCCATGGCCGGCCAGAATGGTCATTTCAATAATTACGCGCCAGAGAAGATTCCCTACGCGCAGGAGCGTTACACCAAGGAGACCAATCGTCTTTATGGCGTGCTCGACAAACAGCTCGCCAAGAACGAATGGGTGGCGGGCAGCGCCTATTCCATCGCGGACATGGCGAGCTATCCTTGGATCGTGCCCTATGAGCGGCACCAGCAGCGGCTCGAAGACTTCCCGCATCTAAAGCGCTGGTTCGACGTCATGGCGAAGCGCCCGGCCGTCGTCGCCGCTTATGCCAAGGGACCGCTCTATCGCTCCGACAATACGATGACGGACGAAGCCAAGAAAATTCTCTTCGGCCAGACGGCGACGAGCGTCCAGGCGCGCTGAGCGCCAGGAAAAGCCAAAGAAAAAAACGGCGGCCTTTCGACCGCCGGTTTCTTTTGTCTGGAATGTTACGCCAAGCCGGCCTTCACGCGATCCGGCGTGAACGGTGCGTGGCGCAGCCTTTTGCCGGTGAGTGTAAAGATGGCGTTGGAGATCGCCGGGATCGTACCCGAGATCGACAATTCGCCGACCGGCAGCGGAATATCGCCGCTGCGGATGATGTCCACATGCATCTGCGGCACGTCCGACATGCGGATCAATTCGTAGTCGTGGAAATTGCTTTGCTCCACGGCGCCGTCCTTGATCGATACGCGTTCCTTGACCGCACTACCCAGCGCATAGAGCAAAGAGCCCTCGATCTGCGCTACCACGTTCTGCGGCTGCACCGGCAGGCCGACGTCAACCGCGCACCACAGATTGTGCACCTTGACCTTGCCGCTCGCCGCATCGACGGAGACTTCGGCCACGGTACCCGCCACCGAAAAGCCGATCGGCGGCAGGCCCAATTTGGCGAAGGCGATGCCGAGCGCCCGGCCCTCGCGCTTGCGCTTCCAATCGGCCATTTCGGCGACGCGTTCGATGACCTTCTTGGCGCGCGGGTCTTTCAACACCGCCAGGCGATATTCGACCGGATCTTTGCCGGCCAACTGCGCCAATTCGTCGATCACCGCTTCGATGGCGAAATTGTTGTGCCCCGAACCGATGCCGCGCCAAGCGGCGGTGCGGATGCCGCGCTCTTCATAGATATGCTCGGCGGTCATTGCCGGGATATCGTAGTGCGGCATTTCCGAACCGGCCATGACGATATGGTCGACGCCCTTCTGCGCCTCCATCCGTGCCTGACCGTAGAGATAAGGTACGACCGTGTCGGCGGCGATGCGGTGGCGCCAGCCGGTGATCTTGCCTGTCCCATCGAGAGCGACGTCGATCTTCTGCGCCGTCATCGGCCGCAAGCGACCCGAAGCAACATCGTCCTCACGGCTCAACAGCATTTTTACCGGCTTGCCGACCGCTTTCGACAACAACACGGCATCGACAGCATATTCGACAAAGGCGCGCCGGCCGAAGCCGCCGCCCATGGTCATGAGGTGGAATTTCACCTTGTCGGGCGCCACGCCCGCCGCCTTGGCCGCATCGTCCCGCGCCCGCGTCGGCCATTGCGTGCCGCACCAGATTTCGACGCCATCTGAGGTCACCGAAGCGGTGCTGGTGTGAGGCTCCATCTGCGCATGATAGACATAGTCGGTCATATATTCGCTGGAATGGACCTTGGCGGCGCTGGCGAAAGCCGCATTGGCATCGCCGACCGAACGGCCGATCACGCCTTGCGTCTTGGCATCGCGCACATGATCCACCGCCGCCTGCATGGCAGCGGTCGAATCCGTCTTCGAACCCGGCGCGTCGCGCCACTGCGCCTTCAGCTTGTTGCGCGCGACAAAGACCGCCTCGACGGTCGAGCCGACAATGCCGACGCCATGATCGAGCGCGATGGCATCGACGATCCCCGTCACGGCTTTCAACTCGTCGCGATTGAACGAGGTGGGGCCCGAACCGCGCACTGGCGCGCGCGCGATCGTGCCGTAAAGAAGGCCCGGCACGCGCACGTCGATGGCATAGGTCATGCGGCCGGTCGATTTCGCTTCCACGTCGCGGCGCGGCACATCCTTGCCGATGAGGCGGAAATTGGCGACTGGCTTGAGCTGTTCAGGCTTGATTTCCGGCAGCTTCTCCGGCGCTTTGGCGCTGGCGGCAATCTCGCCGTAGGAGAGTTTGCGTCCGCTGCCCGCATGAACGACCGTGTTCGGCTCGGTGGTCAGCTCGCTTGCCGGCACATTGAGGCGCGCGGCGGCCGCGTCGATCAACACCTGGCGCGCCTGCGCGCCCGCCGTGCGCGCCGCCATCCAATATCCGCGTAAAGTGGTGCTGCCGACCACCATCTGCGTGCGCAGGATCGGATGATTGTAGACCTCCGCCACCGGCGCGGTCTCGATCACCACTTTCGACCAATCGGCGTCGAGTTCTTCGGCGAAGATCAGCGGCAGAGCCGTGCTGACGCCCTGCCCCATTTCGATGGCCGGAGAGACGATGGTGACCGTGCCGTCGGCAGCGATGCGCACGAAGGCGTTGAGTGCGGCAGGACCGGCCTGAGCCGCCGCCTCTTGCGGCGCGAGCTTGAAAGCAAAGCCGAAGGAGAGGCCAGCCGCACCGGCGAGCACGCCACGACGGGAAAGATTGAGGTTGTCGTGCATTGGTTCAGCCCTCCCGCGATGCGCGTTCGACGGCGCTGATGATGCGCGAATAGGTGCCGCAGCGGCAGATATTGCCATCCATGTGCTCGACGATCTGGTCGCGCGTCGGCTTCGGCGTCTTGGCGAGCAGAGCCGCCGCCTGCATGATCTGACCGGACTGACAGTAGCCGCATTGCGGTGTCTGTTCGGCAATCCAGGCCTTTTGCATGGGATGAAGACCGTTGGCCGAAAGCCCCTCGATGGTCGTCACCTTCTTGCCGGCGAGTTGCGAAACCTGCGTCTGGCATGAGCGCACGGCTTCGCCGTCGACATGCACGGTGCAGGCGCCGCAAAGTCCCGCGCCACAGCCAAATTTCGTGCCCGTCAGCCCAATATGCTCGCGCACCACCCACAGCAAGGGCGTGTCTGGCTGCACGTCGACCGTCGTCGACTGTCCGTTGATGGAAAGTTGGTAGGTTGCCATCGTATCCCCTCCGAGAATGGCTTGTCTTTCATTAGAACTATTCCCGATAGCACTGACAAGACGATTTGTGCAGTGGGATCATTACGATGATTTGGTCTCTCATGATGTGAACAGGCGATGCAAAAAGTTGCGGCTACGCAATAGCAACTTCGCTTTCTGTAGTGATCAGGCGGCGGCGGGCACCGACACCGCATTCCACCGCTGCGCGGCCTGTGCGACGCGCCCGCCGAGAAATTCCGCCGTTCTGAGATCGGAAGAAATCAGACCTTGGTCAGCGCTCTGATCGGCATTGGACTGCGCCATTGCACCCAGATTGCTGCCAAGACGATTGAGATCGTTGAGGCTGCCGGTTGACGAATTGTTACCAGGTAACAAACCGAGACTCACCCACACCATGCCGTGCTGCGCAGCGAAGAGCGCCATCTGCTCCAGCGTGGCGAGCTTGTCGCCACTCTGGCTTGCCGAATGGGTGAAGCCCGCCGCAAGCTTGTCTTTCCACCCCTGGGTGGCGAAGACTTTCGACGATGCGTCCATGAAGCTTTTGAAGGCGGCGGACGCGCTGCCCATATAGGTCGGCGCGCCGAAGATGATCGCCTCCGACGACGCCAGATTGTCCCAATGCGCGCCGACGTCCTCGACCTTGATCAGATTGATGGTGACGGCAGGCACCGTGAGGGCGCCACGGGCGACAGCTTCGGCTTGACGAGCCGTATGGCCATAGCCCGCATGGTAGACGACGGAGATGGTGGTCATCGGACGCCCCTCGCGACAGCGGATTTAAGCGATGCGAGCCTTGGGCGCGGCCGTGAGGCCGGGAATGCGCAGAGCGAAAGCGCCGTTGCCGAGCAAAGCCTGCACGCCAAGAAGAACGGTCCACAGAACCGGGAATTCCCAGCCGCCACCATTGTTGGAGAACACCCAACCATTGGAGATATGCACCAGAGTGGCGCCGATCATCAGCGGCACCAGAGCCAGCGCGATCCAGCGGGTGTAGACGCCGGCGATCAACAACAAGCCGCCGCCGATCTCACCGAGCATGGTCAGATAAGCGAAGATGGCGGGGTAACCGAGACTCTGGAAAAAGCCGACGGTGCCGGGGATGGTGAAGACGAAAACCTTCATCAGGCCATGGGCGAGAAAGAGTACGCCGAGGCTGACGCGCAGGACGAAGGCGCCAAGTTCGGCGGACTGATTGTTTTGAGCGGTGTTCATGATCGAAATTCCCTTCAGGCGGCCCGGAACGAACCGCCGATGAAGGGGAAACTAATTAGCTCCCCAAAGCAGATAAATTGGCTTTTATCTGAAATATTGTTCGATAATATCGAATAATGGATTATCTCACCAGCCTTCGCTGTTTCGTGGCCGTGGCCGAAAGCGGCAGCTTTACAGTGGCTTCCGAGCAGCTTGCGCTGTCTCGCGCCATGGCCAGCAAGCATGTCATGGACCTTGAGGCACATCTTGGCTTGCGCCTGCTCAACCGCACGACGCGCTCCGTCAGCCTGACCGATGCCGGCAGCACCTATTTCGAGCGCGGCAAGGACATTCTCGCGGCACTCGAGGAGGCAGAGCGGGAAGTGACGAGCCAGGCGGCCGAGCCGGTCGGGCGGTTGCGCATCTCAGCGCCCCTCTCCTTTGGCATCACCTATGTGTCGCCGCTGGTCGCCGCCTTCGCCACGGCCCATCCCCGCATTGCCATCGATCTCGTGCTCAACGACCGTTTCGTCGATCTGGTGGAGGAAGGTTTCGACGTCGCCATTCGCATCGGCCGCTTGGCCGACAGTTCGATGATCGCACGACGGCTGGCGGTGACGCGCAGCATGATTTGCGCTTCACCCGATTATCTCGCCCGCCATGGCCGGCCCCGTGTGCCGGCAGATCTGCTGGACCACGAATGCCTGCACTATTCCTATGCCTCCGGCGGCAATGTCTGGACTTTTCACGGGCCGCAGGGCGAAGAAAGCTTGCGTATGCCCGGACGGATCGCTTGCAACAATGGCGATGCGCTTGGCCAGTTCGCGGCCGCGAGCGCAGGCGTCGCCATCGGTCCGGACTTCATCATGGCACCGCTCGTCAAGTCCGGCGCGGTGGAAGAAATCCTGCGCGACTATGCGCGACAAGAGCTGGGCATCTATATCGTGCACCCGAGCCAGCGGCACATGCCGCTGAAACTGCGCGCCTTCATCGACTTCATGGTCGCGAACGTGCAGCTCGCGACCATTTGAGAGCAGATTATTTCGCCGCGGCCAAAGCGGGCTGCGCCTTGCGGATCGGCTCCATCACCTCATTGGCATAGATCGTCATGTTCTTGACGGCCAGCTCATGGGGCAGCGTCGCGAACTGCAACATGGTGAGCAGTTTGCCGAAGCCGATCTCCTTCTGGAAATGCAGGATCTTATCGCGCACGGTGGCGGCACTTCCGCACAGGAACATGCCGCTTTCCATCACCGCTTCCAGGGATTTTTCACCTGACTGCATCTGCGCCTTGGCGCGCAGGACGCCCTGCATGGATTGCAGCGACAGATAGCCCGGTGGCAGCAGCATTTCCGGGGGCATGCGCAGGAATTTTTGATAGAAGGCCTCCGCATGCGGCCGGGCTTCGCGCATGGCGATCTCGTCGGTTTCGGCGACATAGCAGGGCACCGACCAGCCGAGATGATCGGAGGTCGCCTGCCAACCCTGACGTTCGGCCGAGTCGCGATATTGCTGCATATATTTGGCGAGCGCCGCCACGGGCGAGAAGGTCTGCAGATAGGTGTAGCGCCGGCTCGGATGCGCCGCCCATTCGATGGTCTCGGTCGAACCCTGTGAGGGAATCCAGACCGGCGGGTGCGGGTTCTGGAACGGCCGCGGCCACAGATTCACATAGTTGAAATTGTAGTGCTTGCCTTCGAAGGCAAACGGGCCGGTCTTGGTCCAGGCCTGAATGATCAGGTCATGCGCTTCGTGGAAGCGTTCATGCGAAAACGCCGGATTGACGTTCCAGGAGAAATATTCGGCGCCAATACCGCGCACGAAGCCGGCGATAAAACGGCCACCGGTGATGTTGTCGAGGATCGCGAACTCTTCGGCTATGGTCACCGGATTGTTGACCAGCGGCAGGGCACGGCCGAGCAGCGCGATCTTCACCTTCTTGGTGCGCCGCGACAAAGCACCGGCGAGAACGCCCGGCTGTGGCATCAGGCCATAGGCGTTGGAATGATGCTCGTTGACGCAGATACCGTCGAAGCCGAGCGGTTCGGCCATTTCAAGTTCATCAAGATAGCGATTGTAGAGTTCATGGCCCTTGCGCGGATCATAGTAGCTGTTGGGCAGTGTCACCCAGGCAGATTTGTATTTGTCCGAGGCCGCGAGATCGAGGTCGGCATAGGGCATGAGATGGAAGAGAAAGAATTGCATCATGCCTCTCCTGCGAACTGGCGGATTGCGGCAACAAACTCCGGCGACTTTTCCGAATGCGGCAGGTGTCCGCAATCTTCAAAGATCTGCACCTTGGCGCCCTTGATCGCCTCGCGAAAGCGTTCGGCATAGGCGACGGGGAGAAGAGCGTCCTGTCGGCCCCACAACACCAGGGTCGGCAGATCGAGACGATGAATCCATTTCTCGAGATCGGGATTGTAGAGACGCGGATTCCAGGCGAGCCGCGCGGTCGTCACCCGGTTGCGCACGGCGATGTCGCTGTCCTCAGGACTCACCGGCATGGCGAGCAGACGTTCGGCCAGCGCCTTGTCGTGGAACAGATTGCGGGTGAGCTCTTCCTGCGACCACAGGAACAGATCGGCCGGCGGCACACCCTTGAGGCGCAGGCCGGCGGAGGCGACGAGGACGAGCTTGCGCAGCCGGCTCTGATCGCGCACGGCGATCTCCGAAGCAATCCAGCCGCCCATCGACGTGCCGACGAGCGTGACATCCTTCAGGTCGAACTGCTTCATGAAGCTGAGATAGAAATTGGCCATGTCGCCAACATTGTCGAGCCATTCGGGCATGTCGGAACGGCCAAAGCCCGGATGTTCGGGCACGATCACATCGAAGGACTTCGCCAGTTCGGCCATGAACGGCGCCCAACGACTGGCGCCATTGGCGCCGTGGAGAAACAGCAGCGGGGCGCCGGAACCAGCCCGCATGATGCTGGTTTTGCAGCCCTCCACCGTCTCGAAATAGATCTTCGGCTCACTCATGACATGCCCCTCATCCGCTCAAAACGAACGGCGCGTTCCGCACGTGGCCGAAACGGCTTTCTCGTCTCTGAAATCCGATACTCGGGAAGAAAGCCCTGGCATACGTTCTCCCCGATCGTCTTTTTAAGTTGCATTTTTATTTCCATATGGAAAATATAAGTCAAGCTGATTTTCAATTTTATGGCTCAAATGTGGATATAATTGGGAGCCTTCCTCATATTTATTTCCAATATGGAATTAATTTTGCCTTCAATTCCTTACTCGGGATAGCAACCAGGCTAGGCGATCAGAAAGGACGTTGCGTTGAACTCCCAAAAGCAGGAGCCCCCCGTCGAGTTCGACGTCCGTCTGAACGTGCCCTATCTCCTCGGCCGCGCCGCCAATGGATTGCTGGGCCGCCTCACTGAAGTCCTCAAGCAACAGGATCTATCGCTCGGCATGTGGCGTATTCTGGCTTTGCTTTATGCGCAGTCGCCGCTGCGTTTCAGCGCGCTTTTCACGCTCAGCTCCATGGAGCCTTCGACCGCCTCCCGCTTCATCAATGAACTGCTGCAACGCGGCCTTATCGCGAAAAAGAAGTCCAAGACCGATGCGCGGGGCGTTCTGCTCTCCATCACACGGGCCGGCCAACAGACGGTACGGTCCCTTTTGCCGCAAGTCGCGGTGATGGAGAAAGATACTCTGGCGGGCTTTTCCGAGGACGAGGTCTATCTGGCGCGACGACTGCTGCAACGTATGTGCGACAACGTATCTCCACTGATCGACTACCCGGAGTAACCCGAGGCACGCGGCTGCTTGCTCTCCGGCAGAAAAGCGACCGACCGGCATCCCCTCGGCGCCCAAAATGCTCTAAGCTGCCTCCCAACGGACAAAACGATGGGAGGGAATTCAATGTCGTGGACACGCGCGGCCGGCCGCCTGATGGCTGGCATTCTTACGCTTCTGGTGGCCCAGACCGCCCTGGTACAAACCGCCTTGGCGCAGAACAAAGTCAATCTTGGCTACACGCGGCTTGCAACCGACATCGGCCTCTATGTCGCCGACAAAAGGGGTTATTTCAAAGTCGAAGGGCTCGATGTCAATTTCGTGCTGTTTGATTCCGCCGCGCGGATGATCACACCGGCCGCGACCGGCGATCTCGACGTGGTGGCGGGCGCGACCTCCGCCGGTTTCTACAATGCGGTGGCGCGCGGTATCGACCTGCGCGTCGTCGCCGACAAGGTTTCGACCCCACCCGGGCGGACCAGCCAGACCCTGATCGTGCGCAAGGCGCTGGTCGATTCCGGGCGCTTCAAAACCCTGGCCGATATCAAGGGGCTCAAGGTCGCCAATTCCGCGCCGGGCACGGCAGCGATGGCCTCGCTCTATAAAATGGTCGAGCGGGCGGGATTGAAAATCAGCGATGTTGAGCTTGTGAGTCTCGGCTTTCCGCAACAGGTTCTGGCGCTGTCCAGTGGCGCCATCGATCTCGCGTTGCCGGCCGAGCCGATGACGACGGAAGCCGTGACCAAGGGCTATGGGGTCAAGGTGATCACCGACGACGAGGCCTATCCCTATCATCAGATCGCCGTGCTGTTTTACAGCGGTAAATTCGCCAAGGAAAAACCGGAGGTCGCCCACAAATTCCTCAAGGCTTTCCTGCGCGGCGTGCGCGACCATAACGACGCGCTGGACGCGAAGGGGAATTTCACCGGGCCGAAGGGGGAAGCGATCATCGCCATTCTCAACGAATATACGACGATCAAGGATCCGGCCTTCTACCGCTCTTTCCCCCTCGCCTTCTGCAACCCGGACGGCACGATCCATCTCGACAGCCTGAAAAACGATTTCCAGGTTTATAAGGAAGCCGGCCTGCTCGAAGGCACCGTCGACCCGCTGAAGCCGATCGACACGTCCTTCCTCGACGCCGTGCTCAAGGAGATCGGCCCCTACAAAAAGGCCAATTGATCACGCACGTTCGGCGACGAAGGGATTGACGAGATGGCCGATGCCGGTGATCTCGATATCCACCTCGTCGCCGGCCTTGAGATTGGGTGATGTGCCGTCGGTGCCCATCCAGATCACATCGCCGGGATAAAGGGTGATGTAGCGGGTGATGGTGCTGATATAGCGTGCGACGCCAAACAGCATGGCATTGGTGCGAAAGCGCGTCGTTTCCTGGCCGTTGACCTTAACGATGGTTTCAAGCGCGTCGAGGTCGACGTCGGTTTCGATCCAAGGCCCCATCGGCTTCCAGGTGTCCGGCCCCTTGGCCCGCCAGAGCGTGCGATCCGATTTCTGCCAGCTCCGTTCGCTCACGTCATTGCCGATGGTGTAGCCAAGGACGCAGGACAGCGCCTCCGCCTCCGACAGATGCTTGGCCTGCTTGCCGATGACGACGACCAGTTCGCCTTCATACTGCACGGCATCCGTCGCATCATGGGGAATGACCACGGCTTCACCATGGGCGATCAGACCATTGTTGGTTCTTTGGCCGACATCGGGCTGTGTCGGCAAAGTCGGTGACTGGCCAGTGCGCGCTGCAACTTTCAGAATGTGCTCGGTGTAGTTGAACCCGACAGCATAGAAAGTGGGCGGGATCACCGGCACCTCGATTTTTACGGCGGACAGATCATGTTGGTGCGTGGTTCGCTGGTGATCGCCAAAAGGCGTTCCGTCGACCTCCACGATCCGATCGCCTTCGAGAATGCCATAGAATATTTTGCCGTCGCGCGACGCTCTGATCCACCGCACACCATTCTCCTCTCAAGGGTCTGGCTTGGCGCCTGAGGCGCGCACCACGTCAGCCCATTTCTTCACTTCGGCGGCGACGAAAGCCGGCATCGCGTCGGGCGGCCGCCAATGGGTGATCACGGCGTTGCGCTTGAACGTCTCCTGCACCGATGGTGCCGACAGAGCTTTCTCGATGCTGCCTGCCAGCCGTGTAATCCGCTCGGGCGGCGTACGCGCCGGCGCGAAATAGGCGAACCAGGCGTCGGCGTCCACATCAGCGACACCAGCTTCCGCCAATGTCGGCACGTCGGGCAGTTGCGGCATGCGCGTAGAGGAGGCAATGGCGATCGCCCGTACAAGGCCGCCTTCGATCTGGCCGAGAATGTTGGCGACGGCGACAAAGCCAAAATCAACGATGCCGTTGACGAGATCCTGCACCAGCGGCGCCCCGCCGCGATAGGGCACATGCGCCGCCTGCGTACCAGTTTTCAGTTTGAACAATTCAGCGGCCAGATGGGAAGACGAGCCGTTGCCCGTTGAGCCATAATTCAACTTGCCCGGCTCAGCACGCAGGAGATCGACCAGCTCTTTCGCCGTCTGCGCCTTCAGCCCACGTTTAACGACGAGCGCGTGCGGCACGGTGCAGATGCCGCAGATCGGTGCGAAACTCTCAATGGTCTTGTAAGCTAGATGGGGGATCAGTGCGTCATTGGTGCCGTGGGTCTGCTGGGTCCCGAGCACGATGCGATAGCCGTCCGGATCGGCCTGGGCCACGGCCAAAGCGCCAATCGCCCCACCGCCGCCGCCCCGGTTCTCGATGACGATCGATTGGCCGAGGGATTGGGTCATCTGTTCGCCCAGCGCGCGAGCGACGAGATCGACCGAACCGCCACCCGGATAAGGCACGATCACCGTCATCGGACGATCGGGAAACCGTTCTTGCGCCATAGCAGGCGCCAGAGCCACAGCGGACGTTCCGGCCAGAAAAGCCCGCCGGCTCAAAGACAATACCGTCACTCAATCCCCCAGTTTGACGCCGGCCTGTTTGATGACGCCGGCCCAGAGTTTGACCTCGCTGGCAATGAAAGCCGCTGCCTCTTGCGGCGTACTGCCGATGGGCTGCGCCGCCTGATCGAGGAATTTCTTGCGGATTTCAGGCGAGCGGATCACTGCTACCGCATCTTTGTTGATCTTGTCGATGATCGCATCGGGTGTTCCCGGCGGCGCCATCATGGCGAACCAGGCGATGGCGGAAAACCCTTTCAAGCCGGATTCCGAAACCGTCGGCACATCAGGCAGTTCCGGCGTGCGCTCGAGCGAGCAAACGCCGATGATCTTCAAACTGCCGCCGCGATGCTGCGGCAGCGATTGCGAAATATTGTCGAAGAAGACGTCGACATGACCGGCCACCAGATCGTTCAGCGCCGGTGCCGTGCCGCGATAGGGAATGTGATTGAATTTCACCCCGGCCATGCTCTCGAACAGAGCCGCCGTCAGATGCGACGTGCTGCCATTGCCTTGATTGGCGCAATTGATCTTGCCTGGATTGGCTTTCGCCTTGGCGATCAGTTCGGCAATGGTGGAAACGCCGAGCTTATTGCTGACATCGACCACGTTGGTGGCGGAGCCAATGATGGTGATGGGCTTGAACTTGCTCGCATCATAAGCAAGCTTCGGATAGAGGCTCTGATTGATGGCGATAGGCGGTGGCGGCGCGGCGAGCAGCGTATAGCCATCGGGCGCGGCAAACGCGACCGCCTCGGCACCGACATTGCCGGCCGCGCCCGTGCGGTTCTCAATCAGGACCGGCTGTTTCCACACATTGGTCAGCACTTCGGAGAGCAGGCGCGGCAGCGCGTCAGCCGTGCCACCGGCCGGAAACGGCACGATGATGCGCACGCTCTGGGTCGGCCAGTCGCCGACGCCTTGCGCCCGCACTGAGGCCGGCAGCAGAGCGGCAGCGCTTGAAGCCAACAACGCCATGTTGAGCTGGCGACGATCCATGGTTCCCTCCCTCACGCGACGATTTGTATCGTCTCATTCTTCTCGTTCTTGCCCTGGGCGCGATACTGCCCGATCTTCTGGATCAAGGGCGCATCCGACATGGTGTAAAGCACCGCATCCGTGCTGCCCGTGTTCACATGGCGGCGCCACAAGAAGTTCGGCACGACGAAGATATCATTTTCTTCCCAGTCGTAAGTGGTGCCGGCGATTTCCGTCTGTCCCCGCCCCTGCATGACCACATAAACCGTGCTGGCCGTTTCGCGCTTGAAGCGCGTTTCCTCGCCGGCGCGCAGCAATTGCGCGCCATAGTCGACCGTCGGAAACAAGGAGGCGCCATTCACCGGATTGACGATGTCGAGGTAAACGCCTTCATAGGGATCGCCAGCCTCGCCGCGTAGCGCTGTCAGCGCCGCCACGATGTCCTTGCCGCGATACTGAATATGCGGGCTGGTTTCATGGCCGATGCCCCGCGCCGTGGTGGCAAAGCGCGGCACCAAACCGCCCTGGCCATAGAGGCGCTGCGAATGGCCTGCCGACAGGCTCTGCTTCTGCACCCGTGCATTGGCCGGCGCGTCTGGCATGTCTTCGTCAAGCCAGATGAGATCGAGAAATTCAAGGACCGGCCAGTCGAGCGTGTCGATCCAGGTGACCGGCTCGTTCGAATCGTTGCCGTGATCGTGCCAGGTGCCGTTAGGCGTCAGAATGATATCGCCGCGCTCGGCTTCGCAGCGCTCGCCTTCCACGGTGGTATAACCACCCTTGCGTGACAGAATGGTGCGGCTGGCGTTGGGCGAATGCATATGCGCCGGTGCCAGGTCGCCGGAATTATAGATGGAAACGGCACAGCGCAGCGTCGCCGTCACCTGCAAGCGGCCGGCAAGGCCGGGATTGGTGAGGAGGAACTGCTGCCGATCGGCGAATTCGATCGGCGAAATATTGGCGGTGCGGGCAACGTCGGCGATGCGGTCGAGATAAGGTGAAATCTCGCGCCACTTCCACAGATGCGGCAAGGCTTTCATCTGCGCGGCGGCAACACGACCCTGCGCCAACTTGCCGGCGGGAACCAATCCCGTCTCCTTGAACCAAGGTCGCTGCGCCGGCGCATTGGCCTGGGTGCGCAACCAGATATTCAGCTTGCCGGCCTCGGCGTTGAGCGCTTCCATGGCGGCGCGCGCGTCGGTGGGAACGGCACGCGAGGGCTGTGGCTGGGTCATCACGCATCCTCCCGATTGTTTCCGGTCATTCTACAGGCCGGCTTCCGCCAAGACATGAAGTCAGGGTTTCCACCTTGTCAACATGACCTTGAGTCCGCCGGCCAACATTGACTTGGCCGCATGGCAAAGGCTTATATGCGGTGGGGCGGCAACGCCAAGGCAAGGAAAAACAATGAGCCAACAAGCCGAGCTCGAACGCAGCGTGGAGGGAATGCCCACTTGGCCGGGACAAGGGTTTACCCGTGTTCCCTATTGGGTGTTCCAGCGCGACGACGTTTATGCCCGCGAACAGGAAGCCATTTTCCAAGGGCCCGTGTGGCACTATCTCTGCCTGGAAGCGGACATCGCCGCGGGCGGCGATTTCATGACCACCTTCGTCGGCGATGCTCCGGTTGTCGTGACGCGCGACAACGAGGGCGCGATTCATGCCTTCGAAAACCGCTGCGCCCATCGCGGCGCGCTGATCTGCCTCGACGCGAAGGGCAAAGGCAAAAAGGATTTCGCCTGCGTCTACCATGCCTGGACCTATGATCTCACCGGCAAGCTCACCGGCGTCGCGTTCCAAAAAGGCGTGAAGGGCAAAGGCGGCATGCCGCCGGAGTTCAAAATCTCCGAGCATGGGCCGCGTCGCCTGAAGATCACGACCTTGCACGGTCTCGTCTTCGGCTCGTTCAGCGCCGATGCGCCCGATTTCAAGAGCTGGCTTGGCCCCGAGATCGAACCGAGGATCGGCCGCGTGCTCGCCGGCCGCAAGCCCGTGGTGCTCGGACGTTACACGCAGGTGCTGCCCAACAACTGGAAGCTCTATGTGGAGAACGTCAAGGACTCCTACCACGCCAGCATCCTGCATCTGTTCTTCACCACATTCGAACTGAACCGCCTGTCGCAGAAAGGCGCCATCGTCGTCGACGAAACCGGCGGCCATCACATCAGCTATTCCGCCGTCGACCGGAAGACGAACACGGCGGGCGGCGAATATGCGCAGCAGAAAATTCGCTCCGACAGCAAATACCGTCTCGCCGATCCGTCTCTGTTGCAGGGGTTCGACGAATTCAACGACGATGTGACCCTGCAGATTCTGTCCGTCTTC
Source organism: Rhizobiales bacterium 62-17 (assembly GCA_001898965.1). Taxonomy (GTDB): domain Bacteria; phylum Pseudomonadota; class Alphaproteobacteria; order Rhizobiales; family Beijerinckiaceae; genus Terripilifer. The sequence goes on along the minus strand of MKVW01000009.1, from coordinate 1,709,111 downwards.
CCGACTTTCGTCCTGCAGCAGATCCAGAACAGCATCGCCATCCGTCAGGTGGTGCCGCGCGGGCCCGATCGCACGGATCTGCACTGGACCCTGCTCGGCTTCGAGACCGATACGCCGGAACAGCGGCTGACGCGGCTGAAACAGGCCAATCTGATCGGACCCGCCGGCTTCATCTCGATGGAGGACGGATGCGTCGGCGGCTTCGTGCAGCGTGGCGTGCGGGCGGCCTCGCACGAACAAGCCATCCTGCAGATGGGCGGCTCGACCGCCGAGAGCAGCGAGAGCCGTGTTACCGAAGCCTCGATTCGCGGCTTCTGGAAAGCCTGGCGCGCCCATACTGGAATTTGAGTTTTACAAAGCCCATGTCCAACATCGACAACGATTATTTCTTCGCTATCGCACGCGCGCAATCGGACTATGCGCGCTGTATCGACGACGACAGGCTGGAGGACTGGCCGGCCTTCTTCGAGGAAGCCTGCCTCTATCGCATCACCTCGGCGGCCAGCCATCGCGATGGCTATGAAGCCTCCGTGGTCTTCGCCAATTCACGCGGCATGCTGACGGACCGGATTTCGGCGCTGCGCGAAGCCAACATCTACGAACGGCAAGCCTATCGCCATCTGCTGGGCATGCCGGCGCTTCTTGGCCAAACGTCTGCCGGCCTGCGCACGGAAACGCCATTCATGGTGGCGCGCATCATGCAAGATGGCACGACCGATCTTTATGCGACCGGCCGCTATCTCGATATCTGGAACCTCAAGGGCGAGGCGCCGAAGATCGTCGAACGCATCGTCGTCTGCGACAGCTCCCGCTTCGACACTTTGCTGGCGATCCCGCTGTGAGCGCGACCATGTTGCCCATCGCCGTCACCCTTGGCGACCCAAACGGCATCGGCCCCGAAATCGCCGTCAAGGCCGCCGCCCATGCGCTTGAAACCAAAAGCACCCCGGTCGTGCTGGTCGGCGATCGTTACGTGGTGGAACATTACGGCAAGCTCGTCGCGCCGACGCTGCCGATCCTGGATATATCGTCGGACAGGGCCGGCATTCGCCTGCTCGCCGTCGATGCCCTGCCGCAAAAGCATTTTGCACCTGGCCGCGTCGATCCCGAGGCTGGCCGTGCGACCGTTGCCTATCTCCGCGCCGCGATGGCTGCCGTCAGCGCCGGACAAGCGCGCGGCATCATCGGCTGCCCGCACAACGAAACCGCCATCAATGCCGCCGGCATCGCTTTTTCCGGCTATCCCGGCCTGATCGCCGAACTCTCCGGCCTCACCGAGGATGAGGTGTTTCTGATGCTGATCGGCGGCGGCTTGCGCATCGTTCACGTCACCTTGCACGAGCAGTTATCGAAATCCTTAGGCCGCTTGACACCCGATCTCGTCGTGGCAGCAGCCAGCACCGCCGACGCAGCCTTGCGTCAGCTCGGCATCGCCAAACCACGCATCGGCGTCTTCGGCATCAATCCCCATGCGGGCGAAGATGGATTGTTCGGCGATGATGACGAGCGCATCACCAAGCCGGCTGTCGCGCGGCTCCAGGCCGATGGCCTTCAAGTGGAAGGCCCGGTTGGCGCCGATTTGATGCTGGGGCGCAAGGATATCGACTGTTTCGTCGCCATGTACCACGACCAGGGCCATGTACCGGTGAAACTCGTCGCCGGACGCCATGCCTCTGCTCTCTCGATCGGCGGCAAGGCACTTTTCTCCAGCACGGGCCACGGCAGCGCCTTCGACATCGCCGGCAAGGGCGTCGCCGATCCCGAAGGCGTGCTGCGGGCCATCGGCCTCATCAGCGGCGTCGCGTGAGCACTCAGGCGTTCTTGAAGTTCGGCTTCCGCTTCTCGACGAAGGCGGTCATGCCTTCCTTCTGATCGGCCAAAGAGAAGGTCGAGTGGAAGACGCGCTTCTCGAAGCGCAGGCCATCAGACAGAGCCATCTCCTGCGCGGCGTTGACGCATTCCTTGACCATCATCGCCACCGGCATGGACATGGAAGCGATGGTCTGCGCCGTGGCAATGGCTTCATCGAGCAATTTGTCGGCCGGGATGATCCGCGCCACGAGGCCGGAACGCTCGGCTTCGGCCGCATCCATCATGCGGCCGGTGAGGCACATGTCCATCGCTTTGGCTTTGCCGACGGCGCGGGTGAAGCGCTGCGTGCCGCCCATGCCAGGAACGACGCCGAGCTTGATTTCCGGCTGACCGAATTTCGCCGTGTCGGCGGCAAGAATGAAATCGCACATCATCGCCAGTTCGCAGCCACCGCCGAGCGCGAAACCGGCCACCGCCGCGATGACAGGCTTGCGCGCGCGCACCAGAATGTCCCACGGACCGAATTTATCGGTCTTGAAGACATCCATATAGTCGAGCACCTGCATTTCCTTGATGTCGGCGCCGGCAGCGAAGGCCTTGGCCGATCCGGTGATGACCATGGCGCCGATGCCATCGTCCGCCTCGAAAATGCTGACGGCATCGGTGACATCGAGCATGATCTGGCGGTTCAAGGCATTCAGCGCATCGGGCCGGTTGAGCGTGATCAGGCCGACGCGATCGCGGCGCTCGACCAAAATGGTTTCATAGGCTTTCGAGGCGGACATATTCACTCTCCGGAACGGGCACGAATGGCGTTGATGATAGCCGAAAAATCCTGGTCGGCGTGACCTTCGGATTTGAATGTGTCGTAAATGTCCTTGGCATGCGCGCCAAGGGCACAATCGGCATGGGTGCTGCGCGCCGCTTCCATCGCCAAGGACAGATCCTTGAGCATCAGTTCGGCGGCAAAGCCGGGCTTATAGTCGTTATTGGCCGGGCTGGTCGGCACGGGGCCCGGCACGGGGCAATAAGTGTTCATCGACCAGCACTGGCCCGACGCCGTCGACACCACATCGAACAATGCCTGGTGAGAAAGACCGAGTTTTTCGGCGAGTACGAAGGCCTCGCCGACAGCGATCATCGATATGCCGAGCACCATATTGTTACAGATTTTCGCCGCCTGCCCGGCGCCATCGCCACCGCAGTGAACGATCTTCTTGCCCATATGCACGAGCACAGGTTCGCCGACCGCGAACGCCTTGTCCGATCCGCCAACCATGAAGGTCAGGGTACCGGCCGTCGCGCCGCCGACACCGCCCGATACAGGCGCATCGAGCGACAGCATGCCGGCCTTCTGCGCGATGGCATGCGCCGCGCGCGAACTCGCCACGTCGATCGTCGAGCAATCGACGAAGAGCGTGCCGGCTTTGGTCTTAGCCAGCGGGCCTTGCGGATCGTTGTAGACGGAGAGGACGTGCTTGCCGGCCGGCAGCATGGTGAGGACGACGTCCGCACCATCGGCGACATCGCCGGCGCTTTTGACGATCCGACCACCCGCGACCGCACCCGCCTTCTGCGCCTGTTCCGAAAGGTCGAAAGCCGACACCTCATGGCCCGCCTTGACCAGATTGGCGAGCATGGGCGCGCCCATATTTCCCAAACCGATGAAACCGATCGTCGCCATTCGCCCCTCCGGGTCTTTAAGCATTGAAAACGAGATCGCCCGCCGCCGGCGGCGCAAAAAAGGCCGCGACATCGGCCCCGCTGACGCCATCAAGCGTGTCGGGGCGCCACTGCGGCTTTTGATCCTTGTCGACGACAACCGCGCGAATGCCCTCGATCATATCGTGTCGGCGGATGCAGGCGGTGGCGACGCGAAACTCCATCCGCAGGCTCGCCTTGAGATCGTTGGCAGCGCGGGCTTCGCGCAGGGCGCGCAAGGTCACTTTCAGCGAGGTCGGCGAATGGCGGCGCATGCGGACGGCGGCCTCCGTCAGAAAAGCGTCGTTCGCTTTGTCAAGCGCCGCGAGGATTTCCTCGACGGTATTTTTGGAAAAGCAGGCATCGATGGCGGCACGATGAACCGCCAACGGACTCTCCGGCGGCTCGACCACCGCGGCACGAATGGTGGCTTCGACATCGGTCGCCGTCTTCGTTTGCGTCAGGGCATCGATCAGACCCGGCAGTGCGGCGCTGAGACAATAATAATCGGCCATGCCACAGACGATCGCATCGGCGCCCGACATCGGTATGGCGGTGAGGCCGGCCCAGGTGCCAAGCTCGCCCGGCGAACGGGCCAGCAGATAGCTGCCGCCGACGTCTGGCGAAAAACCGATCGCCACTTCTGGCATGGCGAGCCGCGTGCGCTCGGTGACGATGCGATGAGAGCCATGGGCGGAAATACCGACTCCGCCGCCCATGACGATGCCGTCCATCACAGCGACATAAGGTTTCGGATAGGTGCTGATGGCGGCGTTGACGATATATTCCTCACGCCAGAAGTCGTCAGCCACATAGCGGCCGGCTTTGGCCTCGTCATAGATCGAGCGGATGTCGCCGCCGGCGCACAGGCCGCGCTCACCGGCGCCGTCAACCAGAACGGCGACAACAGCCGGATCATCCCGCCAAGCGTCAAGCGCCTTGCTCATTTCCCGTACCATGTCGCGGTTGAGCGCATTGAGCGCCTTCGGCCGATTGAGAGTCAGGCGGCCGATATGCCCCTGCTGCGCCACCACGATATCGTTCATTGCCCACGCCCGAGCAGCGCGCGCGATACGATCAGCCGCATGATCTCGTTCGTTCCTTCCAGAATTTGATGCACGCGCAGATCTCGCACGATTTTCTCGATGCCGTAATCGGCGAGATAGCCATAGCCGCCATGCAATTGCAGCGCATCGTTGGCGACATTGAACCCGGTATCGGTGGCGAATTTCTTGGCGCTGGCGCAAAGCCGCGTCGCCTGCGGATCGTGCGCATCAAGCGCAGCCGCCGCCCGCCACAGCAAGGTGCGCGCCGCCTCGAGATGGATTTCCATATCGGCAAGGCGAAACTGCAGCGCCTGAAACTCTTCCAGGCGCTTGCCGAAGGCCTGGCGCTCCTTGACATAGGCACAGGCCTTGTCGAGCGCGCTCTGGGCACCGCCGAGGGAACAGGCGCCAATGTTAAGACGGCCACCGTCCAGGCCCGTCATGGCGATGCGAAAGCCCATCCCTTCCTGGCCCAGCAACTGGGTGGCCGGCACCCGCACATCCTCCATGATCACTTGACGGGTCGGCTGCGTGTGCCAGCCCATTTTCTTTTCATTGGCACCGAAGGACAGCCCCTTCGTGCCTTTTTCGATGATGAAGCAGGAGATGCCGCTCGGGCCAGACGCGCCGGTGCGCGCCATGACGAGATAAAGATCGGTCGCGCCGGCACCTGAGATGAACTGCTTGACGCCGTTAAGAATATAATCGCCGCCGTCCTTGCGGGCACTGCTGCGCAAGGCTGCCGCATCCGACCCGCAGGACGGCTCCGTCAGGCAATAGCTGGAGAGCAAACTGGCATCGATCAACGGCGGCAGCCACTGCTTGCGCTGCGCGTCGTTGCCGAACCGGTCGATCATGCCGGCGACCATATTGTGGATCGACAGATAGGCGGCGCTCGACGGACACCCCGTGGCCAAAGCCTCGAAGATCAAAGCCGCATCGAGCCGCGACAGACCGCTGCCGCCATGATCGGCGCGCACATAGATGGAGGCCATGCCGAGACCGGCGGCGGCGCGAAAGACTTCGACAGGGAAATGCTTTTCCTCGTCCCACCGCGCCGCATGCGGGCCGATCTCGTCGCGCGCGAAGGCCAGCGCCATATCGCGAATGGCCGTCTGCTGCTCATCGAGCGCGAATTGCGCCGTCGGCGCTTCGCCAGTCTGTGCGGTATCGTCCATGGCGGTGCCTTTCGATCAGGGCGCCGGCCGTTCGTCGGCGATGACTTTGCCGTCATTGGGCAACTGGCCACGTTTCACCAGTTTGACCGTGCCGCGCAGCTTGGTCACCTCCGCCAGCGCCGAGGCAATGCCGTCGGCCGCCTCTTCGCCATCGGCTTCCGCATGCAATTGCATGCTGTCCTGCTCGTTGTTGCGCTGAACCACCAGGCGCAGACGGCCGAGCTGCGGAAAGCGCCGGCCGATCTCGGCGATCTGCGCGGGGTGAACGAACATGCCCTTGACCTTCGTGGTCTGGTCGGCACGGCCGAGCCAGCCGCGAATGCGCGTATTGGTGCGCCCGCAAGGCGATTTGCCCGGCAGCACCGCCGAGAGATCGCCCGTGGCGAAGCGCAGCAGCGGATAGTCGCCGCACAGGCGCGTCACCACCACTTCGCCAACCTCGCCTTCGGCCACCGGCTCACCGGTGCCTGGCTTGACGATTTCGACGATGACGTTCTCGTTGACCATCATGCCTTCCACAATGCGCCCCTTACCGGCGCTGGTCTCGAAGGCCACGACGCCCAGATCGGCCGTGGCATAGCACTGGCGCACATTGATGCCGCGCTTGACCAGCTCCTCGCGCAGGGACGGCGGCAGGGCGGCACCGGACACCAGACCGCGCTGGATCGACGACATGTCGCGTTTCAGCTCGCCACCTTTGTCGAGCAGAATTTTCAGATAGTCCGGCGTGCCGCAATAAACCCGGGGCCGATAATGCGCGATGGCGGCGACCACGGCTTCCGTATTGCCCGGCCCCGCCGGAATGACAGCGCAGCCCAGCGCGCGCGCCGCGCTTTCCATCATGTGCCCACCAGGCGTCAGATGATAGGAAAAGCAATTGAGGACGATATCGCCCTTCTTGGCGCCGGCTGCAAAGAGCGCCCGCGCCCCGCCCCACCAATCCTTGCCATTGCCTTGCGGCTCGAAGATGGGTCCAGGTGAGGCGAACAGCCGTTCGAACCCTGCCGCCTTCGTCACCGCCAATCCACCGAACGGCGGATCATCGCCTTGAAGTTCGATGAGATTGGATTTGCGCATCACCGGAATGGTGGCGAGGTCGGCGGGTGTCTTGATCCTTTCGATCACGACACCTTTGAGCTGCGCTCGCAAGCCGGGCGCACGCGCCCGAGCGTGGGTCATGATGGCGCGGAGATCGCGCATCAACGCCCGTTCGCGCACATCGGGCGCTCTTATTTCGAAACGATCAAAACTCATTATCCCAACCCATCAACTCAATACGCGGCCATTAAGACCAAAGTAAAAAGACTAGCAAGTCTTCCACCGCGTGCTGTATCATGCAAGCCAACGTTTGCGACGTTTGTAATGCTTCACATCCCGGAAGCTCTTGCGCTCGGCGCCTGAGATTCCGAGGTAGAATTCTTTTACGTCCTCATTGTCACGCAATTGTTGCGCATCGCCGTCAAGAACAACCCGGCCATTTTCAAGGATGTAGCCCCAGCTCCCGTAACGCAGCGCGATGCTGGTGTTCTGTTCCGCCAAGAGAAACGACACGCCTTCTTTCGCATTGAGACTTTTTACAATCTCAAAAATCTCTTCGACGCTCTGCGGCGCGAGACCCATGGACGGCTCGTCGAGCAGGATCATTTTCGGCCGCGACATCATCGCACGGCCGATCGCGCACATCTGCTGTTCTCCACCCGACGTATAGCCGGCCATGGAACTGCGGCGTTGCTTGAGACGCGGAAAATATTCGTAAATGGCTTCGAGATCGCGGGCGATCGCGGCACGCCCGTCGCGGCGGGTGAAGGCGCCTGTCAGCAGGTTTTCCTCGATGGAGAGATGACCGAAGCAATGGCGGCCTTCCATCACCTGGATGCAGCCCCGGCGCACCAGCTCGTTCGCCGACAGGCGATCGACGCGCGTACCTTCGAACTCGATCGAGCCTTTCGTCACTTCGCCGCGCTCGGCGCGCAGCAAATTGGAGATGGCCTTCAGCGTCGTCGTCTTGCCTGCGCCATTGGCGCCCAGCAAAGCGACAATGCCGCCACGCGGAACAACCAGAGAGACGCCTTTCAACACGAGGATCACGTGATCGTAGATGACCTCGATGTTGTTCACGGCCAGGATAGCATCGGTCTGCGTATCGTCTGTCACGGCTTCACCTGTATGGAAGAGAAGCCCTCCCGGCCAGGCCGGGAGGGCGTGCCGCTGATCAGCTCGGTTTGTCGCAGGCTTCGCTGCGCTTCGGCCAGCCGGTGTTGCTCGAGGCATATTCCTTCGCGGCGGCCTCGATCAGCGGACGCACCTTGTTCTTGATGGGCTCGATCCAGTCCGACGCCTTCACATATTTGCCGCCGTCCCATTCAGCCACAAAAGCTTTGTTGTGGCCGTTGTGATCGGCGCAGGTGACCCGCACGGGCGCCGCAAAGCCCTCCATGCCAAGTTCCTTCAAGCGCGCTTCAGTGATGTCGAGGCCTTCCAAGCCGCGCCGCACATCGGCGCCGTCGACCACTTTCTTGCCGGTGATCCGCTGGGCGGTGCGGATCGCCTCAGCAATCAACATGGAGTTGTAAACGCCTCGGTTATAAAGGGCTTCGCCGATCCGATTGCGGTTTTCCACCTTCGACAGTTTTTTGTCGAAGACATGTTTGATGATGTCCTGCATGACCGGATAGTCGACGCCGGTCTGATTGAAGCTCAGAGCCTTGTAACCCTTGGCCTCGGCACCACCGCCGCGGGCGTCGTCGTCGCCGCCGGCCCACCACACGCCGACCATCTTGCCGACCGGATAGTTATTGCGGATCGCCTCTTTTACCGCCGTCGGGTTCATGGCGCCGAAGCCTTGGTTGTAGATGAAATCGGGCCTGTCGCGACGGATCGCCAACCACGTGCCGCTTTGGTTCTGCATATCGGCAGCGGCAATCGGATAGAGCTTCAGCTCAAAGCCATATTCCTTGGCGAGGTTTTCCAGCAGCGGGATCGGCTCTTTGCCGAACGGCGCGTCGAGATGAATGAGACCGAGCTTCTTGCCTTTCAGCTTGTCGAAGCCGCCGAGCTGCTGCGCCATATAGGTGACCATGACGGAAGCACCGTCCCAATAGGTCGCCGGCGGGTTGAATATCCACGGGAAGACCGTGCCGTCGGCGGAAGCGGAGAGGCCATAGGCCATGGACAGCATGGGAATTTTGTCGACTGACGCACGCGGAATGAGCTGCAGGGTGATGCCCGTCGAATACGGGTTCGTCAGTACCGGCTTCTTGTCCTTCACCGCCTCGTAGCATTCGACACCTTTCTTGGTGTCATAACCGGTTTCGCACTCCTCGATGACGATCTTCACGCCGCCGATGCCGCCGTCGCGCTGGTTCAGCATTTCGAGATAGTCACGCATGCCGTCGGCGATCGGAATGCCGGAGCCGGCAAAGGGGCCGGTGCGGTAGGTGAATAGCGGCACATAGACCGATTCTTGCGCCGATGCCTCGTGAAGTGCCGGCGTGCCCACCAGGGCGCCAACCACGAGACCCAATGCCAATGCTGATTTTTTCATTGCATTCCCTCCTCGCTACACCCTTTGCGCCTAGCCGCGCCGTCAATATGGAAACGGCCAGACGCGCAGTTTCTGTTTTCCGACCTGCCACAGCCGCGCCAGTCCGTGTGGCTCGACGATCAAGAAGAAAAGGATCAAAACGCCCAGAATAATATAGTTGAGATGTTCGGCGACCGGCCCGCTCAAGGCGATGCCCATGGCGGGCAATCCGAATTTCAGCGCCGTCGGCAGGATCGAGATGAAGGCCGCGCCAAAATAAGAGCCGATGATGCTGCCCAAGCCGCCGATGATCACCATGAACAGGATGGTAAAGCTCTGGTTGATGTTGAAGGCATCATTGGCTTCGCCACCGCCATACCAGAGAAACATCATGCAGGCGCCGGCCACACCGCAGTAGAAGGACGACACGGCGAAGGACAGAAGTTTCGCCGGCAGTAGGCGGATGCCCATCAGTTCGGCGGCAATGTCCATGTCGCGCACCGCCATCCAACTGCGGCCGATCCGGCCGTGAACGAGATTGGAGGCAATCCAGGTGAGGAGAATGACGATGGACAGCAGCACCAGATAGCGCGTCACCGGTGTGGCATTGGCACCCGTTACCGGGATGCCGGCCAGCAGACGCTGCGGCACTTCAATGGCGCCCGAGGCGTTGTAGTTGTAGAGCCAGGGGATGCGCACGAAGCTCCATTGCAGGAAAAACTGCGCGGCCAGGGTTGCCACCGTCAGATAAAAGCCCTTGATGCGCAAGGATGGCAGGCCGAAGACGACACCGATTGCGGCGGCGAAGAAACCGGACGCGAGAATCCAGACAATGATGTTCACGCCCGGGAAAATGGTCGTCAATTTATAGCAGGCATAAGCTCCTACCCCCATGAAGGCGCCGGAACCGAGAGAAATGAGGCCGGTATAACCGGTGAGAATGTTCAGCCCAATGGCGGCGAGCGCGAACACTAGGAACGGGATCATCACCGTCTGAATGAGGAAATTGCTGCCGAAGAGCGGAATGGCGATGAAGGCGATGGCGAGAATGACGGCGAGGCCGATCCGATCCTGCAGGATCGGAAAGATCGCCATATCGGCGGCATAACTGGTCTTGAACTGTCCTGCTTCCCGATAGAACACCAGACACCTCAAATGCGTTCGATAATACGCTCACCAAACAGGCCTTGCGGCCGGAACATGAGAAAGACGAGGGCGATACAGTAGGCGAGCCAGCTCTCCGTGGCGCCGCCGACCAAAGGCCCCCAATAGAATTCGCCAATTTTCTCGCCGATGCCGATGATCAGACCACCGACGATGGCACCAGGGACCGACGTGAAGCCGCCAAGGATCAACACGGGCAGCGCTTTGAGGGCCACGACCTGCAAGGCAAAGGACACGTCTGAGCGCGCGCCCCACATGATACCGGTGATCAAAGCCACGACGCCGGCGATGAACCAGACGATGACCCAGATTTGGTTCAAGGAGATGCCGACGGACAGTGCCGCCTTATGGCTGTCGGCGACAGCGCGCAACGCGCGGCCGATACGGGTATATTGGAAAAAGAGCGACAGAGCCCCGATCATGACGAGGGCGATGATCGCGGCGGCGATGTCGATCTTCTGTAGGGTGACGACGCCGCCCAGAATCTTCAGATCGATCGCGCCCTTCGGCAGATAGAGCTGCTCGGCGATCATAACCTTGGGGTTGCCACCGAAAATCGCCTCACCGAGGCCGATCAAAAGATAAGTCAGCCCGAAGGTAGCCATGAAGAGAATGATGTCGGGCTGGTTGACCAGCGGCCGCAACACCACGCGTTCGATGGCATAAGCCAGAACGAACATGACGCCGATGGTGATCGCCAGGGCCAGAAAGGCCGGCACGCCTTTCTCGTAGAGGCCGACGAGGGTCAGCGCGGCGAAAACCACCATGATCCCTTGAGCGAAATTGAAGACGCCCGAGGCCTTGAAGATCAGCACGAAGCCGAGCGCGATCAGCGCATAGAGAATGCCACCGACGAATCCTTCCCATAGCGTCTGGACGAGCAGATCTGGCGCGCTGCCCATCTGCATGAACGGATCGACGAAGATGCTGTAGAGAATGTCCATCAGTGCGATACACCAAGGTAAGCATCGATCACGCGTTGATCCGCCTTGACCTCGTCCGGCGACCCGTCGGCGATCTTGTGGCCATATTCGAGCACGACGACGCGGTCGGAGATGTCCATGACCACGCCCATGTCATGCTCGATCAAAGCGATGGTCGTGCCGAACTGGCGGTTCACGTCGAGAATGAAGCGGCACATATCTTCCTTCTCTTCGAGATTCATGCCGGCCATCGGCTCATCGAGCAGGAGAAGATCGGGCTGCATGGCCAGCGCCCGGCCGAGTTCGACCCGCTTCTGCAAACCGTAAGGCAGGCGCCCGACCGGCGTCTTGCGGATATGTTCGATCTCGAGAAAGTCGATGATCTCTTCGCAATATTTGCGGTGTTCAATCTCCTCATTCATCGCCGGCCCATGACGGAAGAGATGCCAGAAAAAACTGCGGTGCATCTTCAAGGTGCGGCCGGTGAGGATGTTATCGAGCGTCGTCATACCCTTGAACAGAGCGACGTTCTGGAATGTACGGGCAATGCCCTGCAAAGCGGCATCATAGGGGCGCATGCGCTGGCGCATCTTGCCCTTGAAGGTGATGCGGCCAGCCTGCGGATGATAGAAGCCGTTGATGCAATTGAGCATCGACGTCTTGCCCGCGCCATTGGGGCCGATGATGGCGCGGATTTCGCTCTTGCGGATGTCAAACGATACGTCGCTGAGCGCCCGCACACCTCCAAAGGAGAGCGTCACATTCTCGACGGTCAGCAATTTTTCCGGCGCCGAGGCCGACGCGACAACCGGTTGAGACTGCACCATCGTTTCGTTCATGCGGCCCGTCGTTCGGTTGGAGGCGAAACCGGCGCGACGGCAGCATCTCGAATGGCGACGCGTGCCGAGATCATGCCCTTGCGCCCATCCTCAAAAGTCACTTCGGTGGAAATATCCGCTTCCTGCGAGCCATCGTAGAGCGCCGTCACCAGGGGCGCATAGCGCTCGGCGATGAAGCCACGCCGCACCTTCTGCGTCCGCGTCAGCTCGCCGTCGTCGGCATCCAGTTCCTTGTGCAGGATCAGGAAGCGCCGGATTTGCGCGCCTGCCATGATCGGCTCTTTCGCCAAAGCTTCATTCACGCTGGCGACGTGACCGGCGATGATGTCATAGACCTGTTTATGGCCGGCGAGCTCCTGATAGGAGCCATAGGAAATGTTGTTCCGCTCGGCCCAGTTGCCGACCGCCGTCAGATCGATATTGAGCATGACAGAGACGTGATCGCGACCGTCGCCGAAAGCCACCGCTTCCTTGATGTTGGGGAAGAACTTCAGCTTGTTCTCGATATATTTCGGCGCGAACAGCGCGCCATCGACAAGCTTCCCGACATCGGCCGCCCGATCGATGATGCGCAGATGGCCGTCGGGGTCGAAAATGCCGGCATCCCCGGTTTTGACATAGCCGTCGTCCGTCATCGCCTCAGCCGTCTTGGCGGCTTCCTTGTAATAAGCCACGAACATGCCCGGCGAACGGAACTGTACCTCGCCATTCTCGGCGATGCGAATGTCGACATTGGGCGCCGGCGGTCCGACGCTGTCAGCGCGGATGTCGCCGTCCTTCTGGCAGGTCACGTAAAGGAAAGCTTCCGTCTGGCCATAAAGCTGTTTCAGATTGAGGCCCAGCGAACGATAGAACGAAAACAGATCCGAGCCGATGGCTTCGCCCGCCGTATAGGCGACGCGGATGCGCGAGAAGCCGAGCACGTTCTTCAACGGTCCGTAGATCAGGATTTCGCCAAGCCCGTAATGCAAACGAGCCCACAACGGCACCTTCTCACCGTTGAGAATTTTCTCGCCCCACTGACGTGCGACGCCGATGAAATGGTGGAACAGTCCCCGTTTGAGCGCGCTGGCATCCTCCATGCGGATCATCACGCGCGTCAAAAGCGATTCAAAGACGCGCGGCGGTGCGAAGTAGAAAGTCGGCCCGATCTCGCGCGAATCCTGCTGCGCCGTTTCACCGTTCTCCGGGCAGGCCATGCAGAAACCGGCGACAAAAGACTGGGCGTAATTGAGATAGTGATCGCCGACCCAAGCAAGCGGCAGATAGGCCAGGGTTTCATCGCGATCGGTCAGGTTGTCGAAAGTCGCCGTGTCGCTGGCCGCGTCGATCGAGCCTTTGCCCGTCAACATCACACCCTTGGAACGGCCCGTCGTGCCCGACGTATAGAGCATGATGGAAATATCGGCACCCGCACCGGCGTCCACCTCATTCTCGATCGCGGCGCGGACTGTCGCATCCCGATCGAACGCCTGCTGTGCCGCCTCCAGCAGCCCAGCCAGTGCATGCAACCGGCCATGATCATAGTCACGCAGGCCACGCTCTTCGTCGTAGATAACGTGGCGCAGTTTCGGCAGGCGCGCGCGCTGCTCGATCAGCTTGTCGACTTGTTCCTGGTCCTGCACGACAGCGACGACGACGTCGGCATTGTCGATGACATGCGCCAGCTCGGTCGCCACCGCATCGGCATAGACCGGCACCGGCACGGCGCCCAGGGTCTGAGCCGCGCAGATCGCCCAGTAGAGACGCGGCCGATTGGCGCCGACAATGGCGATTTTATCGCCACGATTGACGCCGAGCCCTTTCAAGCCCTGGGCCAGCCGCAACACATTGTCGTAAACGGCGGCCCAATCCCACGTCTGCCAGATGCCGCGATCCTTGAACCGCATGGCCGGCCGGGCGCCGCGCAGCCGCGCATTGCGGCGCAGAAGTTTTGGAAACGTATCAGCCTCAGGTGCGGATCGCGCACCGGCGGTCGACGCGGTCACTCTGTCCCCTCCACGAGCAAACCCGGCGTGTCGCAACTATACACGATCCGCTCTCTTCAGGCTGCTTTGTTCACCCTAAAGAAAAGACGCCCGGTGCACCCTCCTGCACCGGGCGTCTCAGCGAATTAACGCCTTGAAACGGGCAACAAGCCAGTTGTCTAAAAGTCGTAGACGGCCGGCCGTTCCTTAATCGAACGGATAGGTTCCCGGCTCCCAAATCCGGGCTTCCTCAAGCCCCCTGATGCCGGATCGCAGCATGGCTTCCCAGGAATCCCGGGTGGTGGCGCCAATATGCGGGGAAGCGAAGAAATTCGGCACATCCAGCAACGGGTTGCCGTTGGCCGGTTCGATGGCGAAAACGTCGAAGGCGGCGCCGGAAATCTGGCCGTTTTCCAGCCGTTCCTTCAAGGCCACTTCGTCGACCATGCCGCCGCGTGCGCAATTGATGAGCACGGCGCCCTTCTTCATCTTGTCGAGCACGGCGGCCGAATACATGCCGATGGTTTGCGCATTGCGCGACAGATGGATCGTCACCACGTCGGAGCGCGCCCAGAGTTCCTCTGCGCTGACATTCTCGACATTCCACTCCTTGCAGAAATCGGAGATGTCGACCCGGTCCGACGCCAGGATTTTCACGCCATAGGGCTGCAGCAGTTTCACCACTTCCTTGCCGATGAAGCCGCAGCCGTGCACGCCGACGGTGTGGCCGCGCAAATCGGCGCCGAAGCCGATCGGCCCCTTCCATTCGCCGCGCCGCAGGATCGACGAGAAGTAATGGATGCGCCGCAGCGTCAACACCATGTAGCTCACGGCGAGTTCCGACACGGAGATGCGGTTGATGCCCGGCGCCCACCACATCCTCTTGCCGTGCTTCTTCAGGATCACCGGATCGATATGATCGGCTCCGGCCGACATCAGCGAGATCACCTTCAGGTCCGGCAAGGCGGCGCAGACTTTGTCGGTGAAGCGGTCAAGACCGATGATCGCCGCATCATAGCCCTGCAGATATTCGATCAACGCGCTTTCGCTGAGCACCTTGCGATCGGAACGGAATTTCACGTCCGGATATTTCTGTTTCATCTCCTCGACGAGATGCGGATAGAAATCGAAATAGGGCGTGGTGACTGCAACGCGGGTCATTAGGCGCAACCTCTCCATTTTTTTGCGGGCGTCACCGTATCAGTCTGCCTGTCGGACGCAACGGGGATCGCTTTAGCTTGCCCGGATAGCAACGCGAATATGCTCCGCCGCTGCCCGCAGATGCGCCGATATTTCCGGCAGATGACGCTCCAGCCGATCTGTGGGACCGGGAATGCCCAACGCGAGCGGCCGATGGCCGGGGGGCGTCTCGATGAGGATCGAAGCCATGGCCCCGTCCCAATGCGCCGTGGGTGCCACCAGGTCCCGCGCCCGGGAAAGGGTGATTTCCAGATGGCGATGGCTTTCGAGCTGCTGCAGAAAACTCTCGACAGGAAACAGGGCGCGACCCAGCGCGCCGGCGGCCATGGTCTGCCGGTAGACATCGAGCGCTTCAGCCTGCGGGCGCAGGCTGAGAAACTGCCAGCCCATGCCGGTCTGGATCAGCACGCGCCGTGTGCCGGTGGGAATGGAGAACTGCACCCCTTCGCTGACGCCGCGCAGGGAGCGGACATATTCCAGATGGATGCCGACAGGCGTGCCCAACACCACGCCTTCCTGCGATTGCGCCCGAAGCTGCTGCATCGCTTCGGCGACGACGCCTTCCTCGAAATCATCATAGGAGATCCAATTGACCAGGCGCGGCAGGCGGGCGGTCGGCATATAGGCGCGCGATTTCGGATCGAAGGCGAGATAGCCCTGTTGGGTCATGGTTTTCAGCAGAGCGGCGGCGCTGGAGACGGGATGGCCGAGCCCCGCCGCCACGTCCTTGAGGCGCAACGGCGCCCGCACACGCGCGAAGAGCTCGATCACCGCAAAGGCACGCGACGCCGATTTGACCAGGCGTTCTCCCACCCTGTTCCTCCCGTTTCCAGCAAATTACACATATGTGTAAATCGAATCCAGGCGGCAGATTTCGATTGGAAACGCCTGAAACCACGTCAATCCTGCGCCCGTTCGCGCCTCAGGCAGCGACCCGCCACGATCTCTGAGAAGGTTTAAGGCGGACGGATAGTGGGAGGATTATGTGCAGCGCTCCGTCATGACGCTCGGAACTGTCGAGGTCGAGGTTCACGAGCAAGGTTCCGGAAAACCCATTTTGTTTTTGCACGGAGCCAGCGGCTTCAATCCCGCCGAGCCGCATGTGCCGCTGATCGCCGAAAGCCGGCGCCTGCTCTGCCCGTCCCATCCGGGTTTCGGCCGCTCGGCCCTGCCCGACTGGATCGACAATGTCGACGACGTCGCCCATCTCTATCTCGATCTGATGGATCGCTGCGGCTTCGACACCGTCGATATCATCGGCTGTTCGATGGGCGGTTGGATCGCCGCCGAAATGCTGACCAAGGCACCGGAACGGTTCAGCAAGGCCGTGCTGGTCGGGCCTGTCGGCATCAAGATCGGGCCGGCGGACAAGCTCGATATCCCCGACATCTATGTGATGCCGCCCAGCGAAGTGCCAAAGCTCATCTATCATGAACCCGCGCGCTTCCCCTTCGATCCGGCGGCGCTTTCGGACGAACAACTCACCATCATGATGCGCAACAAAGAAAGTACGGCGCTCTATGTTTGGGAGCCCTATATGCACAATCCCAAACTGCTGCACCGGCTCTATCGCGTCACCAGCCCCACCCTGTTCGTCCGTGGCGCCAGCGACGGTCTCGTCAGTGCCGACTACGTGGATGGCTACGCCGGGCTGATCAAGGGCGCGAAAGTCGTCACCATCCCCGAAGCCGGGCATGTGCCACACGTGGAACAGCCGGCGGTGTTCGCCAAAACCGTTCTCGAATTTCTGTCCTGACATTTGCCCGGCCACGCCGGCCCTCTGATCTCGGGAGCTCACCATGCAAGCCTGGCATTTCACCGAAACCGCTTATCCCTATCTGCCGCCGGCCGACAGCTATCCGTCGATCCGCGTCACCCTGCCCAACAAGCATTACGATCCGCACAAAGGCGCCGCGCTCTACGACCGCTACCTCATGGAGTGGCAAATCGCCGAGGAGGAAGGTCTGAACCTCATGCTCAACGAGCATCATCAGACCGCCACCTGCGTCGATCCGGCCGCGCCGTTGATGCTCGCCGCCTTGGCGCGGCTGACGTCCAAAGCGCGCCTGCTGATCCTCGGCAATCCGGCGGCCAACCGGCGCCAGCCGGTGCGTATCGCCGAAGAAATGGCGATGATCGATATCCTGTCGAAAGGCCGGCTTGAAGTCGGCTTCGTGCGCGGCGTGCCTTACGAAATCTCGCCGGCCAACAGCAATCCGGTGCGCATGAACGAGCGCTTTTGGGAGGCAATCAACCTGGTCGTCAAGGCGTGGACCAATCATGACGGTCCCGTCAGCCATGAGGGTCGCTTCTTCCATCATCGCAACATCAACATCTGGCCGCGCGTCTATCAGACGCCGCATCCGCCGATGTGGATCAGCACGACCAGTGCGAGCGGTGCGCGGCAAGTGGGCGAGAAAGGCTATGTGCAGGCGACCTTCCTCACCGGCTTTGGCGAAACCCGCAAGATCTACGAAGCCTATCGCGCCGGCTGGCGCGCCGCCGGCCGTGGCCAGGACGTGCCCATCGATCGTCTCGCCTATTGCGCCATCGTCTATGTCGGCAAGACGGAAGAGGAAGCTTATCGCGGTGCCGAGAAACTGCTGTGGTATGTCACCGCCAACAAGGTCGCGCCGCAATTCGTCAATCCGCCCGGCTATGTGCCGGTGGCGGCCAACGTGGCGATGCTGCGCGGCGCCACCCACCCTTTGAGTGAATTCGCCAAGAGTGCCAGCGTCGAAGCGGCTATCAAGGCGGGCTTTCTGATGGCCGGCACGCCCGAGCAGGTCTATCAGCAGATCAAGCGCCACTACCAATATGTCGGCGGCTACGGACATCTGCTGATCATGGGCCAGGCCGGCTTCCTTGATCACGAAGATACGGTGGAAGGCATCCGCAACTTCGCTCGCGAGGTCTATCCGCGCTTGCAGGCGGAATTTCCCGACACGACGATCTCAGGCCAATTCGGTGACGTGCCGCCCGAACCGCCCAAGGATTACTTGATCGAGCGACCGGCCTCTTCGGAAGCGCCCGTCACCCTGGACGAGCGGCCGATGACGCCACTGGGCGTGGCGCGCGGCGCCTGACAAAAAACCGCGCCGTCAATGACGGCGCGGCCTCTCGAAACAAACTGGTTTGAACTTATTCGGCGGCGGCCAGCTTCTTGTCCGCCACCGGATCCTTGAGACCCAGAATGCGGCGGGCGTTGTCATAGAACAGCTTCTGCTTGTCTTCCGCCGACAGATTAAGCTCTTCCAGCAATGCCAGACAGGTGGCCGGATCCCAGCAGGGATAGTCCGTACCGTACATGACATTGTCGATGCCATAATATTCGATCGCGAATTTCATGCCTGCCGAATGGGGCGACACCGTATCCGTGTACATGCGGTGCAGATATTCGCTCGCCGGCCGCGGCAGCTTGGCGGCCTTGGTGTTCTTGTCCATACGACCTGACTGATAGGGCAGCGCGCCGCCGGTGTGCGACATCACCACCTTGAGGCCGGGATGACGCTCCATCAGGCCGGACAGGACAAGGCGTGAGGCCGCCACGCTGACCTCGATCACCCGGCCGAGGCTCAGATGCAGAGCGCCATTATACCCATCGAGCATATCGGCGAAGATGGCGTCGGTCGGATGCAGGAACATCGGCAGGCCGAGTTCGGCCACCCGGGCATAGAAGGGTTCAAGCCGCTCCGCATCGATACGCGCATCGCTGCCGATACTGCCGGGAATATTGACGCCCATCAGGCCGAGCTTGCCGACCGCATGTTCTAGAACATCGAGCGCGATCTTGGTATCGACGAGTGGAATGGCGGCGCTGGCCCAGACACGGCCGGGGTAGCGGCGCTGCGCGCCGGCCATTTCCTCGTTCCAGTGCATGGCGAGGTCGCGGCCTTCCTCGGCCGGAAGCTGCGAGAAAAAGACCGACATGGGACCGATGGAGCAGACGACGTCGACCTGATGCCCAAGCCCATCCATATGGGCGAGCTGATCGTCGAGGTCGTGCCATTCCTTCCAGCTCGGCAGCGGATGTGCCTCATCGGCATGACGACGGACGGTGTAGCCGCCGCGTTCGTTCACATGAGCTGAGGGAAAACCTGTGCGCTTGCACAGCTTTTCGAAAACAGAGCGCGGCCACCAATGAAAATGGGAATCGATAATGTGCATGACAGTGACCCTGATGTTTCCGTCCACAAACGGGCCCCTGTTATCCGAGGCCTTTGCCTTCATTTAACGCCAAACTGGAGGGCCGTCCACGGAGCGTCCATCAGATCAACGTGATCTTAGCATTTTAACACAGGGGGATGGCAGAAGGAATTGGGGTCACCGGCAGAACCGCCGGTCCGGGCCTCAAGCCAAGACCGGCGGCCCGTCTTTCATTTAATTGGCGGCGGTGTGCATCCGGCGGCCATGATAGGTCTGGCGCGTGGCGCGATGATTGATCTGGATCGTCTTGCCCGTCCGGACCGTCCGAGCGGGCAGAACCTGCGTCCGCGTAACATATTGCGTCCGCGGCACGACCACAGTGCGCTCGTGAATGCGCGTCACCACATTGGTGCGGATCACCGGCTGCACCCTTGTGATGGTGACATGGCGGTTGATGTTACGCACGTAGCGGGTGCGGTTGACGTCACGATACCGCGTCACATTGTGGACGCGTTGCACGGTGTTGTAGCGATAGACCGTGCGTGAACTCGGACGTGCCGCCGCATGAGCGATACGGACCGTCTTGCCGGTGGTGATATGCCGGGCGCCGAGCCTTTGCGTCCGCGAGGCATATTGATTTTGGTTGATCACCGCGGTGCGATTGTGAACGCGGGTTACGACATTGACACGGTTCACCGGCTGAACACGCGTGACATTGACGACACGGGTAACCCGGTTGACATGGCGAATGCGGTTGACATCGCGATAGCGCGTCACGCTTCGCGGCTGTTGTACGGTTCGATAGCTGTAGCTCGTATGCACGCGTGCTCCGCTCTTGCAGTTCACGCTAGTGCAACGCGCTTCGGCCGAGATCGGAAATGTCATCAGCATCGCGGCGCCCGCGAAGGCTGCGATAGCCGACATTTTTTTCAGGGAACTCATCATGGTCAACTCTCCCGGTTGTTAAGGGAAGCAAGTCCATTACGAGAAGGCTCCGCCGCTAATAGCGAAGCTTCCGCCAGCAAATGCCTCGCAAATCGGCGAGTCGAGCAAAAAACGTGCGATCTTTGGGGCTTAATCGAAAGTTCCCCTATTTTAGATTGCTTTGGTCCGTTCAGATTTATGCGCTCTTTACTCACAATGTCGGCTTTAACCTTGCTGGTCTTGCGATCCTCCGAAGAGCGTGAATGGATCGCCTTTGAGTTGATCGGTTTGAGGATATGCGCATCAATCAACGGCGGAGGCCGAATGCATGCGCAAGATCGTTCTAGTGACATCGATGATCTCGGCCCTCCTTCTGGCAGTCTTCGTCGGCAGTTCTTCGATCAGGCTAGAGAGCCACGCAGCCGAGCAAGACTGTCACCCTAAAGCGATCCGTGACTTGCAGCGTCTCTCGCCACGCGGCTTTGCCATCTACGAAGCGATGCAAGACAAGAAACTGTTTCTGGGTTGGCTGAGCTGTGACGATATCCAGCTTGGACTATCGACCGCCGTGCACGAATCCGTGCACAACCTAACCGAAGAACGCGACGCCTTTCCTTTGGTCAAGGGCGGCGACATCAAACGTCCGCACGAGGTCTCGGCATTCTTCGCGCCCAGCGAAATCGCCAGCGCGTTCACCACACGCGATATCTTCGTCCATGATTATCTGCGCCCCACCGGCGTATCATCGGCGAAAGATTTTCTCTACCTCCTCGATGAACTGAATGCCTTCAGCCATGATCTGGATTCGGCCGTCGCGCTGAACAGCCTGCACAGGAACGATCGTCAGGTGGATCATCGCGACGGTCTGGCTGCCATGATGGCTTTCGTGATGACCTATGTGGAGACGGCGCGAAAGAGCCAGCCCAGGACTTGGGAAGGTCTGCAAAAGCCGCAGCCACGGCAAGTCATCCAGACCTTATGGTCTCAGGCCGAAACGGTCATGGCATCGTCCTGCGGTCTTTCCGACTTCGGCTCACGCGACCGATATTATCTCGGGCTGATCTGCAAGCCTGGCGACGGCGAAGCGCTGTCTCGACTATTGGACCGAGCTCCGCTCTGCCCCAAGGCTTGCCTGAGCTAACACCAATGGAAAATCCATTATGATCCTGCGCCGCAGAGCTTAAACTGTAGCACAATCGATCGAGAGGAGCCCAAGGCGCCATTGCTCAAGGCTCCGCTTCTCGCACAGATCCTGCGCAATCAGGAGACGACCATGAGCCTTTCAGCAATCATTCTGCTCATCCTGGTGGTGTTCGTCGCTATCCTCGTCTACGCCTGGACCCGGCCAGATACATTCTCGGTGCAGCGTTCGCTGACCATCGCTGCTCCGGCGGAAAAGCTGTTTGCCTTCATCAATGACTTCAATAGGTGGCCCGACTGGTCGCCTTATGAGCACCGCGATCCGAACATGAAGCGGACGATCGGCGGTGCGTCCAATGGCAAGGGCGCCACTTATGCCTGGGAAGGCAACAAGAACGTCGGCAAGGGCCGCATGGAGATTCTCGACACGCAACCGCCATCGCTCATCACAATCAAACTGGATTTCGAGCAGCCGTTCGAAGCACATAACGTGGCCGAGCTCACGCTGCAGCCAGTTGCCGGCGGCACAAACGTCACCTGGGCCATGCGTGGACCTGCATCCTTCATGACCAAGCTCATCGGCAGCTTCATGAACATGGACAAGATGGTCGGCAAAGATTTCGAAGCCGGCCTGGCCAAGCTGAAGGACGCGGTGAAAAGCTGATCAGCGTCGCGTTATCAGTCTTCCATACATAAGGTATTTCTACAGAGCCGTTCGTAAGCGCGTGTTGGTCAACACAAGAAGGTGATGACGCACTGCATTCACCCTTATGCTAACTTGCATCCACGTTTCCTTCACGTAAAAATAACAGTCGGCGTCATACAGTTACCCGTCAGATCGGAAGCCCGGAGGCTTTCAAGATGCGACTGGCAACGCATTCTCTACACGCGACTTGGATGAACGCTTTCATTGCCTGCGATTCGTGCGGATGGAAAAATAATCTTCCCGCCGATCCCAGTCACATGATCATCATGGGCCGGCCGTGGCGCATCAAAATGATGTGCAGCCACTGCGGCGCGACACGCAACTACCTGCCCGACAAAGTCGCGCGGCCTTGTCCGAGCCGATCCAGAGCCAAAGTCTAGCCGGACCCACCGCCACGACAGCGCCTTCCCAGGCTGGCCGAAAGCGCGCGCAGTTGGTTGACGGGCGTTAACCTCTTCCGGCGGGTCGGCCACACCCAGACTTAACCGCAGCGTCGCTCTTCCGGATTCGATTAGCGACTTGTTAGTCACGCCGTGGCTCAATGGGATACTATCGAGTCCATCGGTGTTCCGCGCCCTTTTGCAGAGAATCGCCATGCGCAAAGATCTCTGGTCGAACCAATCGGGAGTCACGGCCGTCGAATTTGCCCTCGTCGCGCCGATTTTCTTCATGATCCTCCTGGGCATTGTTTGTCTGGGCTATATCTTCGGTGTCCACCACGAACTGCGGCAGATCGCCTCCGAAGCAGCCCGTGCCTCCGTCGCCGGCCTCTCCAATGCCGAGCGCCAGTCACTGGCCTCCGGCTATGTGAACCGAGCGATGCCGAATTATGGGCTACTCAGCTCGCAGCGCATGACCATGACGACCCAGGTCAGCCTGGCACCGTCGCCAGCCTTTCACGTGATTTTGAACTACGATCTGAGCGGTACTTTCCCCTATCAGCTCGGGGCCCTCTTTCCGATGATGCCGTCGCCCATGATTCAAAAGCGCGCCGTCGTCGGGCTTGGGGGATATTGAAAAATACCTGGCCGCCTGTTCAGCCGGCCAAAGGCAGTTTGCCCTTGCTGTCTTCCTCGACCAGCGCACGCACACGGCTGGCGGTCGCGTCCAAATGCGCCGTGAGCAGCGCCACGGCGGTTTCCTCGGCGCGATCGAGCGTGGCTTCCATCAAAGCACGGTGCTCCGCTGGAAGATCGCGCTCCTGGCGCGGCGCGAGAACCGACAGGCGACGATAGCGTTCGGTCTGATCGAAGAGGAAGTCGCGCAAGCGCATCCGCCATGGGCTTTCGCAAGCGGCGATCAACGCGGCGTGGAAATCCTTATGCGCGGCCGCCCAATCCTCGCTGACCCGTTCGAGATCATCCGCCGTCCGCTCAGGCGTGCGTGAAAGCCGATGATGGGCGGAAACGACCTGCGCCTCCCAATCGACGCCGCCGGCACGAATGGCACGGCGCAGACACGCGGTCTCCAATTCGATCCGCGTGCTGGTGAGATCGAGCAAATCCGCCTCCGACACGCCGGCAACGCGAAAACCACGATTGGTCTCCGCCGTCACCAGGCCATCCGAGGTGAGCCGGGACAGAGCCTCGCGCACGGCTCCGAGGCTGACGCCGAGCTGCGCCGAAAGCGCCGCGATGTTGAGCTTTTCATTGGGCCGCAGACGACAGGCCAAAAGATCGGCCCGCAAGGTAGCATAGGCCCCCTTGGTCAGATTGGTCTCGTTTCCGGTCGGTCCGCTCAAGCGCTTCTCCTGGCAAGGCCTTGTTCGTAGCCGAACTCTCTTCCCAATCAAAATAGATGAGATAATGGATAATATATTATTTTTGACAAGTCCGCACGCCCGTGGGATAGGACTCGCAGAAAAAGAAAGGGATAGCCATGCGCTTTACGGCCTATCAAGACGGCACCACCGAAGGACTAGCAACGCTCCGCGCGGATGGCGCCTGGATTGGGCGCAAAGCCAGCGACCCGCTTTATCCCGGCCCTCTCGACGACCTGATCGCCAAAGGCCCGAGCGCTGTGCGCGCCGCGCATGAGGCCCTGCTCGGCGGTGCGCCCGTCGATCTGGGCAAGGTGGCGATCAAGCCGCCACTGCGCCGCTCCGGCAAGATCATTTGCGTCGGCCTCAACTATGCCGACCACTCGGCTGAAAGCGGTTTCAAACAACCCGACTATCCAACGCTCTTTTCGCGTTTCGCCACGGGCTTCATCGGCCACAACGAAGCGATGGTGCGACCGAAGGTTTCGACCCAGCTCGACTATGAAGGTGAGCTCGTCGCCGTCATCGGCAAGGGCGGCCGGCACATCGCCAAAGCCGCGGCGCTGGATCATGTCATCGGCTATTCGATCTTCAATGACGGTTCGATCCGCGACTATCAGATGAAGACGCCGCAATGGACCGTGGGCAAGAATTTCGATGGCACCGGCGCGTTCGGCCCCTGGTTCGTCACCGCCGACGAACTGCCGCCCGGATGCAAAGGCCTGCGCCTCCAGACGCGGCTCAACCGCACCGTGGTACAGAGTGCCATGATCGACGAAATGGTGTTTGATGTCGCGACTTTGATTGCGACGATCAGCGAAGCGATGACGCTGGAAGCCGGCGACCTGATCGTCACCGGCACACCTTCTGGCGTTGGCATGGCGCGCAAGCCGCCGCTTTATATGAAGGCTGGCGACGTCGTCGAAATCGAAATTGATAAGATCGGTATTCTCAGCAACCCGGTCGTCGACGAGGTCTGAGGGGACTGAGGGGCAGAACGAACACACGAATGAGGAGGACGTGAAATGACTGCCAACCATGGTTTCATCCAACCGTCGCGCCGACCAGGAGAGCTCGGTATTCATTCGCTCGACCGCTGTCACATGGTCGTTCCCGATTTGAAAGACGCGCAGGATTTTTACAGCGGCTTTGGCCTCGATGTGCGCGAAGAGGGCAATAATCTCGGTCTCTATACTCATGGCTCGCCGCACAAATGGGTGAGCATCGGCGAAGGGCCGCGCAAGAAATTCGGCTATTTCTCCTTCGGTCTGTTCGAGGAGGATTTCGCCCCGTTCGCCAAACGGCTGCAAGACCAGGGCGTGGCGCGCATCGATCCGCCGAAGGATCAGGAGTCGAACGGCATCTGGTTCCGCGACCCCGACGGCAATCTGCTGGAAGCGAAGATCGCGGAGAAATCCTCCCCCAGCGCCAAGTCGGAATTCACCGCGGTTTCCGTGCCGGGCGGCCAGCGCGGCGCCCCTTATCGCCGCGACGCGGGCCGCGTGCATCCGCGCCGCCTGTCGCACACCTTGCTGTTCACGCCGGATGTGTCACGCGCCATCGACTTCTACAGTCGCGTGCTGGGGCTGCGCCTGTCCGACCGCTCCGGCGAGGGCATCGCCTTCATGCATGGCATTCACGGCAGCGACCACCATCTCGTCGCCTTCGCCAAATCGAACGCGCCAGGACATCACCATTTTAGCTGGGATGTCGGTTCGATCATGGATGTGGGCCTCGGCGCCATGCTGATGCTGGAAAAGGGCTACGATCGTGGCTGGGGCCTAGGCCGCCACGTGCTCGGCTCCAATTATTTCCACTACATCCGCGATCCCTGGGGCAGCTACAGCGAATATTCCGCCGACATCGACTTCGTGCCGGTCGACCATGACTGGCAGGCCGGCGACCATCCGCCGGAAGATTCGCTCTACGTCTGGGGGCCCAATCTGCCGGAGGATTTCATCCACAATTACGAGGCTTGATCGAGTAGCCGTTATGGGAGGGGAACGCATGAAAACATGGTTGAGGGGGCTTCTGGGAGGGCTGGCGATCTGCGCAATAACGCAGACCGCGCAGGCCCAACAGTTCACGATGAAACTGTCGTCGCCGACTATCAATGACGTCACGCATGAATGGATGAAGGCCTTCAAAGCCGGCGTCGAAGAACGCTCGAAGGGCAAAATCAAGGTCGAAATCTATCCGGCGAATCAGCTCGGCCAGATCCCGGCGACCGTCGAAGGCGTCGCCATGGGAACGATTGAGATGACCTTCCCGGCCATCGGCTTCTATATCGGCCTTGAACCGCGTTTCCAGACGCTCGATGCCAATGGCCTTTTCGACAGCACCGAACACGGCCAGAAGGTTCTTGCCGACCCCGAGATTCGCAAGAGGCTCGCGAGCTTCGGCGAGGCCCAGGGGGTCGAACCGCTGGTCACGTTTCTCAGCGGCCAGATCGTTCTCGCCACGCACAAGCCGATCCGGACGATCGATGACTTCAAGGGCCTGAAGCTGCGCACCACCGGCGGCTCGCCCATGTATAACGAGCCTTTCCTGAAGCTCGGTGCCTCGCCCCTCTCGCTGCCGCTGGGCGAGGTTCTGCCCAATTTGCAGAACAAGGCTATCGACGGCGCCATGGCCAATATGGCTGTTATCGCCGCCTTCAAATATTTCGACATCACGAAATATGCCACCTACCTGCCGGGCTCGTTCACCATCGTGTCGGGCCTCACCAATCGGCGCTTCTTGAAATCGCTGGGGCCGGAGCTGGAAGCCATCGTGCGTGACGAAGCGCGTAAGCACGAAACCTTGTTCACCAGCATGGCACCAAAATTCCAGACCGAGCTCGAAGCGGCCTGGAAGAAAGGTGGCGGAGAGCTGATCACCTTCTCGCCGGAAGAAACGAAGCGCTATCTCGATCAGGTGACGTCTGTCATTCCCAAGATCGTCGGCGCTTCACCGAAGACCAAGGAAGACTATGAAGCCTTTCTGGCGGCGGCGAAAAAATATCGCTGATCTCCTATCGGCAGAGTTTCAACGCCGCGATCCATGATCGCGGCGTTTTTCTTTGAGCCATGCAGTGAAATCATCGAGGCTTCGCCAATGCGGCGGGCTCGTGTGCGAAATTTGGCATCCCGCCCCATTTTCTGCTTAAGTCCGCTCGTGCCAGTCTCCTGACATTTCCTGTCAGGAGCGCTGGCCGACAAACATTGTGCTGGCGCTGCCCGGCCCCTATCTGACCGCAGACCGAAACTGGCCCGATTATCGGGCTCAGTGCCGTCATTTAGTGCATTTTCAGGCAACTAATCGTCCTGGTCTCCGTTAAACACACTGGACCGAACGATGAGCGACTGAAGTCGGAGGAAACGAACTCATGAACTTTCATCGCCCGCCCGATGCTGCCCTTTCGCCGCCGACTGGACTGGACGCCCGGATCTTCGCGACACGACAGCAATCCGTGGCCCTTGCCGATCCGCTCTCGGCGGAAGATCAATGCGTCCAGGCCATGGATGATGCGAGCCCGACGAAATGGCATCTCGCCCACACCACCTGGTTCTTCGAAACCTTCGTGCTGAAGCCGCATCTCGACGGCTATCGGCTATTTGATGAGCGTTTTCCCTATTGCTTCAATTCCTATTACGAGGCTGAAGGCGAACGACATCCGCGCGGGCGGCGAGGCATACTGACACGCCCCACGCACGACGAAGTGATGGACTATCGCGCCTATGTGGATGAGGGCTTGACGCGGCTCCATGCCAGCGGCAAGGCGCAGGAGAAGCCGATCGCCACTCTTCTGGAGATCGGTCTCAATCACGAGCAACAACATCAGGAATTGTTGCTGACCGATATTCTGGCGCTGTTCGCGCAGAGCCCCCTGCGTCCCGCGTATCGCACGCTCGCCGATCCGAAGAAG
This sequence comes from Rhizobiales bacterium 62-17, assembly GCA_001898965.1. GTDB lineage: Bacteria > Pseudomonadota > Alphaproteobacteria > Rhizobiales > Beijerinckiaceae > Terripilifer. The sequence goes on along the minus strand of MKVW01000009.1, from coordinate 1,681,176 downwards.
GCCGATGCGTCTCCTACCACGCAATGGATAGCTTTTGAGGGGGGCATCGCGGAGGTCGGCCATGCCGGCGGATCCTTTTCCTTCGACAATGAATTGCCGCGCCATCGCGCCTTGATCCATCCGTTCAAAATGGCCGACCGCCTGGTGACGAATGGCGAATGGTTGGATTTCATGCAGGGGGACGGCTATCGCACGGCCAATCTCTGGTTGGCTGACGGCTGGGCCATGGCACAGCGCGAAGGCTGGCGTGCACCGCTTTATTATGTGGAGCAGGATGGCCAATGGCTGCAGATGGGATTGGGCGGCCTGCAACCGATCGATCGCGAAGCTCCGGTCTGCCACGTCTCTTACTATGAAGCGGACGCCTATGCCCGCTTCGCCGGCAAGCGGCTGCCAACCGAATTCGAATGGGAAGTCGCCTCAGCACACGCGGCTCGCGACTGCAACGATCTCGGCAGCGACCTTCTGCGCCCCATGCCGGCGCGGCCACAGCAGGGTCTGCGGCAAATGTTCGGCGATTGCTGGGAATGGACGCAGAGCGCCTATCTGCAATATCCCGGCTATGTGCCGCCGGCCGGCGCCATCGGCGAATACAATGGCAAGTTCATGGTGAGCCAAATGGTGCTGCGCGGCGCGTCCTGCGCGACCCCGCGCGACCATTCGCGCTCCACCTATCGCAATTTCTTTTACCCCTGGCAGCGCTGGCAGTTCATGGGCCTGCGCCTCGTGGAAGATGCATGATGACCTCCTCTCTCAAACACCGCCCCGCCATCGCGACCTCCCCGGACAAGATGGAATTCGCCGCCGATGTCATTCATGGCCTCTCGCAAGCGAGCAAGAGCCTGTCATGCCGCTGGTTCTATGACGCCAAAGGCAGCGATCTGTTCGAACAGATCACCGAACTGCCCGAATATTATCCGACCCGCACCGAGACGCGCATTCTGCAAGACTGCGCGCCGGCGATCGTCGCGCGGACGGAGCCGGGCTCCGTGCTGGTCGAATATGGCTCGGGCTCCAGCCGCAAGACCGAGATTCTGCTCTCGGCCCTGAACAAGCTTGCCGCCTATGTGCCGATCGACGTGTCCGAAGCGGCTCTTGAAGATGCACGCATCCGCCTCTCTGCGAAAATACCAGGGCTGCGCATCTTCCCCGTCGTCGGTGACTTCCTTGCCGAGATCGACCTGCCAGCGTCATTGCGCCAAAAACCGCGTCTCGGTTTCTTTCCCGGCTCCACCATCGGCAATCTGACGCGCGATGCCGCGCAAGGCCTGCTACACACCATGGGCGAACGGCTCGGTCCGCAATCGCGACTGATCGTCGGCGTCGATCTCATCAAGGACCCGGCCATCCTCATTCCAGCCTATGACGATGCAGTCGGCGTCACCGCCGACTTCAATCTCAATGTCCTTGAGCGCATCAATCGCGAACTCTCCGGCACGTTCGACCTCGATGCCTTCAAACATCGCGCCATTTGGAATGCCACTCAGTCTCGCATCGAGATGCATCTTGAAAGCCGCCGCCAGCAGACGGTGAAAGTGCTCGACCGAACATTCGATTTCGCCGCCGGCGAACGAATTCATACGGAGAATTCACACAAATATTCGCTCGACGGATTCACCGAACTGGCTGGAAAGGCCGGCTTTGAGACGCTGGAGCGTTGGACAGACGCGAACACGCTCTTCAGCGTGCATGACCTGCGCTTCAATCCGCGTTAGTCTGCAGCCGCACAAGGCCAGACAAAGCGGAAATTGAATGCAGCAAGCGGACGGCACGTCCAAGCCTCTGATCGAGCTGACCGGCATCAGCATTTCTTTCGACGGCGGGCAATCGCTCGCCGTCAATGATGTGTCGTTGAACATCGACGCCGGAACCTTCGTCTCCCTGGTCGGTGCCTCCGGCTCGGGAAAGACCTCTCTGCTCAAGACGATCAACGGCCTCAACACGCCGGATCGCGGCTCCGTCACCATCGACGGCGATATCCTGTCAAAGGACAATGCGATCAGTCTGCGCCGCAACATCGGCTATGTCATTCAGAATGTCGGCTTGTTCCCCCATATGAGCGTGGCCGAAAACATCGCGGTCACGCCGCGCCTGCTGCGCTGGCCTGAGCCGCGTATCGCTACCCGTCTCGTCGAGATGATGGAGCTGGTCGATCTGCCGACCGATTATCTCGATCGTTCGGTCAACATGCTGTCGGGCGGGCAGAAGCAACGGGTGGGCATTGCCCGCGCGCTCGCCGCCGAGCCGGATATCGTTTTGATGGACGAGCCCTTCGGCGCGCTCGATCCCCTGACCCGCGACACACTTGCGCAAGGCTATCGCGATCTCCACGACAAGCTCGGCCTCACCACCGTCATGGTCACCCATGACATGCAGGAAGCGGCTTTGCTGAGCGACCGCATCATCGTCATGCATGGCGGCCAGATCGTTTGCGACGGCACGCCGGGCACCCTCTTGAACGACACCAGCAATCCAATGGTCTTCGACCTGTTGAATTTACCGCGGCGACAGGCGGAGCGCATTCAGGCCATGATCGGCGACACGGGTGCGGCGCGATGAACAGCCGTATCGCGGAAGCTTTCGCCCTTTTGCCGCAATATCTATCGCAACATATTCTATTGTCCCTCGCCGCGCTGGTGCTGGGCGGGCTGATCAGCATTCCGCTTGCGGCCGCCGCTTTGCGCTTTCCGCGTCTGCGCGGCGGGCTTCTGGCCGTCGCCAGCGTGATCCAGACCATTCCGGGCCTTGCCATGCTGGCCCTGTTCTATCCGGTGCTGCTCGCCGTTTCGGAGTTGACGCAGGATAGTTTCGGCTTCTCCGTTCCTGCCCTCGGCTTCCTGCCTTCGGTCGCCGCGCTGACGCTTTATGCCATTCTGCCGATCCTGCGGAATACCGTGACCGGCCTCACCGGCATCGATCCGACGATTACGGAAGCCGCGCAAGGCGTCGGCATGACGCGGCGCCAGCAATTGTTGCAAGTCGATCTGCCGCTCGCAGCCCCCGTGATCATGGCTGGCGTACGCATGGCTGCCGTGTGGACGATCGGCGCTGCGACATTGGCGACGCCGGTCGGCCAGACGAGCCTCGGCAATTATATCTTCTCCGGCTTGCAGACCGAGAACTGGGTGTTCGTTCTGTTTGGCTGCGCGGCCGCCGCGATCCTCGCCATTCTGGTCGATCTGTTGCTGGCTTTGGTGGAGAAAGCGACCGCGTTGCGCGACAAGCGCCGCCTGTTCGCGGGTATCGCGGGGCTGGTAGCGCTGATCGGTATCTCTCTCGTTCCTTTGGCCCGCAGCCAGACCAGCGCTTATGTGATCGGCGCCAAGAATTTTAGCGAGCAGTTCATTCTCGCCGAATTGATCGCCGCCCGCTTGCGTCAGGCCGGCGCCACCGTAACGATCAAGGAAGGCCTGGGTTCGGCCGTCGCCTTTCGGGCGCTCGCCAACAGCGAACTCGATGCCTATGTCGATTATACGGGAACGCTGTGGACCAATGCGATGGGCCGCAGCGACATGCCGCCACGCGACCAGATGCTCAGCGAGCTGACGCGCTGGACGAAAGCCGAATATGGCGTCACGCTTCTTGGCCGGCTCGGCTTCGAAAATGCCTATGTGCTGGCGATGCGCCAGCAACGCGCCAGCGAATTGGGCATAAGCCGTATCGACGATCTGGCGCGCCGCGCCGGCGAGTTGTCGTTGGGATCGGACATCGAATTTCTCGACCGGCCGGAATGGGCGGCTCTCAAGCAAAGTTACGGGCTGCAATTCAGGCAGCAATTTTCTTATAATCCGACCTTCATGTATCGCGCGCTAGCGGACGGGACCGTTGATGTGATCTCGGCCTATTCCAGCGATGGGCGGATCGCCGCCGACGATCTGACGGTTCTGGAGGATCCGCATCACGCCGTGCCGAACTATGACGCCGTCGTGCTGATGGCCCCGAAGCGGGCCGACGATCCGGTGTTGCGACGCGCCTTGCAACCGCTGATCGGCGCCCTATCTGTCGAGAAGATGCGCGCCGCCAATTACGAGGTCGACAAGGAAGTCGGTAAAATGAGCCCGGCCCAAGCGGCAGCGGGACTGGCAAAAAGCATCGGACTATCGCCCTGAATCGATGAAACGGGAGCCCATCATGAAAGTACCTGGACCTGATCATCCCATTACCATCACCGCCAACCCGAAGCGGATCGTCATCACGGTCGGCGGGAAAGTAGTTGCCGACAGCACGCGCACCCTCACCTTGGTGGAAGCCAGCATTCCGCCCGTTCACTACATTCCGCGCAGCGATGTCGACATGAACGCCCTGCGGCGCACCGATCACACCACTTATTGCCCTTACAAGGGCGACTGCTCCTATTTCAGCATCAGCGAAAGCGGCCCGGCGGGCGCCAATGCGGTGTGGAGCTATGAAGCGCCCTATCCGGCTGTCGACAAGATCAAGGATCACCTGGCCTTTTATCCAAGCAAGGTCGATTCCATCGTCGAGAGCTGAATATTCTAACTGCGCTGGGATGCGTGCCAGGACACCATCATCCGCTCGACCCAAGCGACGGCGGAGAATAAACAACTGGCCACTACGGCGAGAATGATCACGACGGCGAACATGATCGTCGTGTCGAGCGTGCCGCTCGCCTGCACCAAAAGATAACCCCAGCCGCTGTCGGAGGCGACGAATTCGCCGATGATGCCGCCGATGACCGCAAGGCTGGTGCCGACCTTGATGCCGGCAAAGATCGATGGCAGCGCGTGCGGCAGACGCATGCGCAGGAACACTTGAAATTTGCGCGCGCGCAGCACGCGCGCCAGGCGCAACAGATCGGGTTCGATCCCGACAAGGCCGGATATGGTCGAAACCAGGATAGGAAAGAAAGCGATCGAACTGGTGATCAGAACGCGCGGCAGAAAACCATAGCCGAACCAGACGACGAAGAGCGGTGCCAATGCGACTTTCGGGATCGCATTGAAGGCGACGACGATCGGATAGAGCAGTTTCTCGGCCGTGGGAACGGCGACAATGGCGATGCCAAGCGGAATCGCGATGACGATACTGATGAGAAGCCCGGCCAGAATTTCTGCCATTGTCACGAGGCCATGGCTGGCGAGCAAAGAGCGGTCGGTCCAGATGCGGGCCAAAACATCCCAGGGCGCCGGGAGAATGTAAGGCGCCGGTTTCGCCAGGATAACGACCAGCGCCCAGACACCGAGCGCCAAGGCCGCGGAAGCGAGCGGCCAGAACAGTCCTTTGAGGCGCGCAGCGCCGCCAAACGAACGCTCAGCGCGGTGCGAAAGCGTGATGCCAGCATCAGCCACGGATCACCCCCAGGCTGGCAAAAAGGCCATGTATCTTGGTGATATAGCGTGCGAACGCCTCGGTTTCGCGCGTCTTCATGTTGCGGGGACGCGGCAGATCGATATCGATGATCTGATGAATGCGGCTCGGACGCGCCGTCATCACCGCGACTTTATCGGCCATGAAGACGGCTTCGCTGATCTCATGGGTCACGAGAATGGTCGTGCGCGGCTTATCGAGGGAGAGGCGCTGCATGTCGAGCTGCATTTGCTCGCGCGTGAAGGCGTCGAGCGCGGCGAACGGTTCATCGAGCAGGAAGATATCCGGATCGCCGATCAAGGCCCGGCAGATCGCCACCCGCTGACGCATGCCGCCGGACAATTCATAGGGCCGCTTGTTCTCAAAGCCGGCGAGACCGACCCGCTCGAGAAGTAGCCGCGCACGCTGCTCATGCCGTTTCGGATCCTGTCCGATCAGGGCAAAAGGCAGAAGGACATTGTCGAGCACGGTGCGCCAATCGAGAAGCAAATCGCGCTGGAAAACAAATCCCAGTTCTGGGATCGGTCCGCTCAACGGCGCACCGTTGATGACGATGTGGCCGCAGCTCGGCTCGAGCAGACCGGCGATCATCATCAAAAGCGTGCTCTTGCCGCAACCGCTCGGCCCCAGGAGCGCCAGGGTTTCGCCACGCGCCAGGTCCAGACTGACGGCCTCGACGGCCACCACCGGACCGCTGCGGGTGTCATAGGTCTTGCCGGCGTCCTTCAAAGAGATCAACGTATCGCGCCGATCGTGGCCGGACGTTGCGTCGGAAACAACCAGAGCTACAGACACGTTGGTCCTCCGTTAGCTCGTTCTGTCTGCTCGGAACTTAATAGACCGTCACCCGATGCATCAGGCGCGGATATGGATGATAATCATTGACAGCATAGTGCTGAACCGCGCGATTGTCCCACACCGCGACGGAGCCCGGTTGCCAGCGGAAACGCACCTGCCATTCCGGCACCGATGACAAGCCGGACAGGAAGTTTGTCAGGGCGCTGCTCTCGGCGCGGGTCACGCCGACGATCCGGGTCGTGTAGAGCGTATTGACATAGATCAGCCGCCGGCCGCTTTCCGGGTGGACCTTGACGACTGGCTGTTCGATGGGCGGGAAGCGCTTGCGCATGTCCTCGTAACGCTGCTGCGCATCGGGCGACGCGCGTACACCGGCGATGAGCTCTGGCCCCTCCCAATCGTGGATGGCCGTCATGTCGTCGATATAGGCGCGGAACTTTTCGTCGAGCGCGTCATAGGCAGCAGTCATGCTCGACCACATCGTGTCGCCGCCAGCAGGCGGGACATTGACGGCATAAAGGCAGGCGCCGATGGGCGGGTTTTTCTGCCAGGTCAGATCGGCATGCCACACGTCCGTGCCCGTTCGCGTGCCTTTGCTTTGCAGGATTTCGAGATGCGGATTGTCGGGATGGGAGGGAAACGTCGATGAAACCGGCCTGACATCACCGAACAGGCGCGAAAATGCCACCTGCGCATCGGGATCGAGCTTCTGGTCGCGAAAGAAAATCACCTGACGCTCCACAAAGACCCGGCGCAGTTCTTCGCCATATCGATCGATCGCGGTTTTATCCGCCAGATCGATGCCGTGGATCACAGACCCGATCGCCGGGGTCAGATGTTCGATATCGAGATTAGCCATGGCGCACCTGGATCGCTATTTGCTCTGCGCTTCGATGAAGCGGTTGGTGACGAATTTCGCGACGTCGGCACCGGGCTCCATCAGCCCGGAAGCCATCAGCACGTCAGCACCTGCCGTGGCATCGGCCAGGGAGACCGTACCCACCGACTTGCCCTTGGTGCTCTCCGAATAAAGAAGTTGCAGCAGGAGTTGCGTTTCGCCAGCGGCGCCCTGCCGGTCATAGCTCGGATACATGCGGCTGAAGGACTCCGCCGCCGCCTGCGGATTTTCCGCTGCCGCCTGGAGCGATTTCTGCGCGGCGCCGACGAAGCGCTGCACCAGATCCGGCTTGCCGTTCAGAAGCGTGTTCGAGACGATCATATACATGCCCGGCGTCACGACGCCGAAATCCGCATACATCAGCGAATGAACCTTCAGGCCCTTCGATTCGAGCGTCGCCTTCAAGGCATAGTTGGTCGCCACGCCTTCGACTCGCCCGGTCAAAAGGCTCGTCAGCTTTGGCCCGGGCTGCATGTTGATCTGCGTCACCTTGCCGGCATCGATATGATTGCGCTTCAGCAAGGCCGGCAGAAGCGCCGACGGGCCGTCGCCAGCCGTAATCGAAATCTTGGCACCAATCAGATCGGCCGGCGTCTTGAGTGGCTTATCGGCAGCGGAAAAGATCACCAGCGGGCTTTTGGCGGCATTGGCGAGAACGGCAGTCGCCGGCAATCCTTTGGCGGCGAGGTTGAGAAAGGTGCCGCCATCGATATCGACGCCGAAATCGTCGGTTCCGGCGGCCACGGTCTGCGCCGTGATGGCCGAGCCCTTGCCCTCGCGCAGCTCCAGTTCGATGCCATTATCGCGGAAGAAGCCTTTCTCGATCCCATAGGTCCATGGCGAATCGATACCCGTCGCGACAAAGCCGAAGCGAAGAGACACTTTGTCGGCGGCGGAAGCCGACAACGGTGGCGCCAGCAGAGCCAGAAGGCTGACGCCGGCCGTGAGCCAGGCTGAGTGTTTCATGACACGCCTCCCGCATCCGCACCGATCTTGCCCCAGACGGATTCCGCAATCCGGACCACCAGTTCGAGCTTGCGCCGCTGGTCGTCGATTGTCACGGGATTGCCAAGATAGTTGCTGGCAAAGCCGCATTGCGGGCTCAGACAAAGTTGATCGAGATCGGCATAGCGCGCGGCATCATCGATACGGCGCCGCACCGCGTCGGGCTCCTCCAGCACATTGGTCTTGGAGGTGATCAGCCCGAGCACAACGGACTTGTCGCGCGGCAGATGGCGAAGCGGTTCGAAAGAGCCGGCACGTGGCGAGTCATATTCAAGAAAGAAGCCGTCCACAGCCGTTTCATGGAACAGTTTATCGGCGATCGCCTCGTAGCCGCCCTGCGCACCGAAAGCGCCGCTAAAATTGCCACGGCAGATGTGCATCGTCACCACCATATCGGCGGGACGATCGGCCACGGCAATATTCACGGAGCGGATGTAATCCGCCAGGAGACGATCTGGATCATATCCCCAGGACGCCACCTCTTGTCGGCGCTCGTCGTCGCAGAGGAAAGCCAGGGTGATGTCGTCGAGCTGCAGATAGCGGCAGCCGCTGGCGTGGAGCGCGGCAATCTCTTGCCGATAGGCTTGCGCCAGATCGCTCCAGAATAGGGATGGATCGCGATAGGCCGGCACGGACTTGGCGATCTCGCCGCCGAGAAAATACAGCAGGTTGGTCGGCGCGGGTACAGTGAGTTTGGGCGTCACGCGCGTGTGCTCGGCGACGAAGCGAAACTGGTCGGAGAAAATATCGCCGGACCAGCGGATGGGCCCGGTCAGTTCGATACTCGAATTGGAGCGCACCTGGCCCTGGCTGTCGCGGAATTCAAGCTTGGACTTCTGCGCGCTTTGCGCGATCCCCTCGAAGCCGAGCATGAAATCCGTCCACCAACTGCGGCGACGAAACTCGCCATCGGTGGTGGAAAGAAGGCCGCAGTCTTCCTGCAGACGGATCACCTCGATGATGGCTTGATCCTCGATTGCCTTCAGCTCGGCATTGTCATGGCGACCAAGATTGCTGTTGGGCGTATGGGCGCCAAGAAGTCTTTCGCGCTGTTGTTGCAAATGCGCGGGGCGCTTGAGGCTGCCGACATGATCGGCCCTGAACGGTGGCTTTCTGCGATCTTGAACCATGACGGCACCTTCCACTTGAAGACGGCGCAAGCGTCCGGCGGCTCCGAACAGTTGTCAAACTGATATTTTGAATGTTTAATTATCGATATGATGGATATTCTAAAGCGGCTCGATCTCAATCTGCTGATCGCTTTCGACATCCTGCTCGACGAGAGAAGCGTGACGCGCGCCGCCGCGCGCCTGTCGCTCAGCCAGCCAGCGACCAGCGCCGCATTGGCGAGATTGCGAGCCAGCTTCAACGATCAATTGCTCATTCGCAGCCGCGGCGAAATGTTTTTGACCGAGCGCGCCAGTGCGTTGCGCCAACCGATCAAGGATGCGCTGCGCGCAGTGGCGCAGGCGCTTGAAGCGCAGGACAGTTTTAGGCCGGAGGCTTTCGACGGCCGCTTTCGTCTGGCAATGACCGATATCGCCAGCTTCACGCTCGGTTCCGACATCGTCCAGGACCTGCGCCATAAAGCGCCGTCTGCCGCGGCGGAATTCATCGCGCTGGACCGCTCACGTCTCTATGACTGGTTCCGCAATGACATGATCGATGCCGCCGTCGTCGTTTATAGCGCCGACGAAGGACTCTACGAATCCGAACATTTGTTCGATGACGAATTGATCTTCGTCGCCTCCAAGACGCATCCCTTGCGCCGCAAGCGCGCACAGGCTTTTTCGCGCCTGACGGCCTATCCCTTGATCGAGGTCTCGATCGCGACCACCATCATGCGACCCTTTTTCGAGGAACAAGAAGCCATCGGACATAAATGGTCGCCGATGGTCAGCGTGCCGCAATTCCTGATCGTGCCGTCGATGTTGCAGGACAGCGATTGTATCGGCGTGATGGGGCGCCTTGCGGCCCGCAAATTCGAAGACATGGGCGCAGCCGCCATTCTCGAAATCTCGGAGCCGACACCGGTCGTTCATTATCGCCTGATCTGGCACAAGCGTCGCACGCACGACCCCGCGCATCGATGGATGCGCGAGATGATCGGTACCATCGCAGCCAAGAAGCGATGACGGTTACTTCACGGACAACCCGAGACGATCCGACATCCGAATCAAGTCAGCAAGAGTGGCCGCCTGCATCTTGCGCATCACCTGGCCGCGATGGACCTTGACGGTCACCTCGCTCAGGCCGAGTTCTCCGGCGATCTGTTTGTTGAGGAGCCCCGTCGATACGAGCGCCATCACTTCGCGTTCCCGCGCCGTCAAAGTGTTGAGGCGCTGGTTGAGCTCACTATCGACGGTCGCGCTTTCACGACGCGTCCGGTCACGCTCGATCGCTAAGCGAATCGCGTCGAGCAGATCCTGTTCGCGGAAAGGTTTGAGCAGAAATTCGATGGCACCCGCCCGCATCGCCCGCACCGACATCGGCACATCGCCATGACCGGTCAGGAAGATGATCGGTATGGCATCATCGGCATGGGCAAGCTCGACCTGGAAATCGAGCCCGCTGGCGCCCGGCATGCGTACGTCGAGCACGAGACAGCTTGGCGTATCGGCGCGGCGATGAAGCTGAAATTCGCGCGGCGAAGCGAAACAATGGGTCTCATAACCGGCTGAACGCAGGAGGCTATCGAGCCCCTCGCGCACGGACGGGTCGTCGTCGACGATATAGACGGTTTCATTCAACACGCGATCGATCCTCTGCCCGCGACGCGATCGGCAAGGTAAAACCAAACGCGGCACCATGGGGATAGTTCGGCGCGACGTAAATGGTGCCGCCATGAGCCTCGATGATCGACCGGCTGATGGCAAGCCCCATGCCGATGCCCGTCGATTTGGTGGTGTAGAATGCCTCGAAGACTTGGTCCGCCACATCGGAGGGCACGCCGATGCCAGTATCGCGCACGCTCACCGTGATCTTGCGCTCATCCGCCGCCGCGCTGACCAGAACTTCCTTCTCTTCACTTTTCTGCGTCGCCTCCATGGCATTGACTACGAAGTTCAGGACGACCTGCTGGAGCTGCACGCGATCGCCAACGATAGCCGGGAGATGATCGGCCAGATCGGTGCGCAGAACGATGCCGTGGCGAACCATTTCGCCGCGGGTCAGCGCCAAGGTTTCCTCGATCACGTCGATCATGTCGACTTCGACCTTGGAGGGCGGAACGCGGGCGACCAGCTGGCGCACACGGCCGATCACTTCGCCGGCGCGCGCCGCATCCGCCACCACGCGATTAAGAGCTTGCTTGGCCTCGTCCTGACGTGGTGGATCGGCAGCCAGCCAGCGCATGGCCGCATTGGCATTGGCGACGATGGCGGTCAGAGGCTGGCTCACTTCATGGGCGATCGAGGTTGCCAGTTCACCAATCGAGGTGATGCGCGCCATGCGGGCGAGATCCGCTTGCGTCTCGCGGGTCGATGCCTCCGCCGTTTCGCTCCTGTAAGCGAAATAGGTGGTCGTGACGATGGCGAGCAGGCTCAAGGCGCCATTCGTCAGGCCGGAATCCGGGTTGCCATAGCGGGTCAGCGCGTAGCTCAAGACGGTCAGAAGCCCGCAGGAAATACCAACGGCAATGACGGCTCGCGGCCGGCCAGCGCGGGCCGACAACAGAATGACCGCGACATAGAGCACCGCAAAGGCGATCTCGAAATTCGTCAGTGTGTCGGCAACGAAGATGAGCAGCGACGAGAGTGCGATCCCCAGCCACAGCAGGGGCATGTCGATGGAATATCGGGCCAGCCAGCGCCTCATATCTACCTTCTTATGCTTTTCGGCAGTCCGATGGTAGAGCCCATTCGGGCGAGATGAAAACCGGGCCGGCTCATCGATCGTCTCAGCCGACCGCTTCGGCGCTGGCCAGATCGATGTCGACAGCCTCGGCACGCCAGCGGGCCGCTGTGACACAAGGCTCCAGGCTCAATCGGCCGACGATATGTTCGAGCGCGGCGTCTTCGCGATGGTCGGCGGTGACGATCGCGGTGACTTCGACCCGGTCGGAATCCTCGATATTGCTGCTGTGCAGTTGGTGCAGATGCAGCTTGGCGGAGTTTAGGCCTTGCAGCATGAGCGCGCGGGTATGCGCTTCCCCATCATTCCGGCAGATCGTCGTGATGGTGTAGCGTACCGACAGTTCCGTCATTTCCATCGTATGACGGGAGAGAAACCAGATGAGCGGCCGTAATGCCAGATTGACCATGATGACGAAGGCCGTGGCCAGCAGGGCATGCAAGGGATATCCGGCCCCCGCCACGAGGCCGACGGCGGCGGAACACCACAGGGTCGCGGCCGTGTTGAGCCCGCGAACATTGAGCCCTTCCTTGAAGATGACGCCCGCGCCCAGAAAGCCGATTCCCGACACCACCTGCGCGGCGACGCGCGTCGGGCTCCCCTCGCCCGGAATCAAACTGGCAAACATGACAAAGGTCGCGGCGCCCAGCGAGACCAAGGTATTGGTACGCAAACCCGCCAGGCGCTGGCGCCATTGGCGCTCAAAGCCGATCAGCGCGCCCAAGGCAAAGGCGACAGCGAGATTGAGAGTTGCTTGTTCAAGTCCCATCAACATCTTTAACGTCCAGAATGAGAGCGGTTCTGCCGGCGGCGCGGCGAAATGGCGAGGCCCGCTTCGGTGAAACGTCCCGCAATGCGCATCAACCGATAGGCCTGCGGTTTGGAGAGAACGCCGAGAAAAAACAGTTTCGCCGTCACGCGCAGCAATTGATCCCCGGTTCGCACGAACGTCCGCATCGCAAGCCATGACGCTCGCGCCTCCTGCGGAGACAGCTCGGTCAAAAGCCGTGTTGTAGCTTTTCGATCCGGACGTTCGTCCTTCGCCCCACGCAAAGGCACGGACATGACAGGATCACGACAAGGGATTTCTTTATCTTTCAACATGGCAGCCTCTCTTGCGGCCTGCGCCGCCGAGCAGGTGGCGACCGCTCAGCTCGGATTCTCGAGCGTGAAGAGATCGGCGTTTTCGTCATAGGCGAAGTATTCGGCGTAACGCGCCCAGGTGATCACCGCCTTTAGGGTGGTGTCGGCATAGTCTTCGGACATGTGGTCCTCCAGCTCGTCGCGGAAGCGACGCGCCGGCGCCTGATGACTGGGCCGCTCGTCGAGCACCCGCCGGATATGCGCGGCGAGCGGCACATAGATCGCCAGATGCTGAGCGAAGAGCCGCTTGCGTTCATCGACGTCGCCGCCGGCGAAGCGCAGGCCCGGCGCCGTCAACTTGATGTCGCCACCTTCAAGCTCGGCGAAGCGCAGAAGCTGCAGGGTTTCCGCCACCGGGAAGAGATCGTCGATTTCCAGATGTAGTTCGGCGGCGAGCGGCGGCAGGTCGGCCTTGCCGCGATAGGGTTCGGCCGCCACCGCTTCGATCAGACCGGCGAGCAGGTTGGTGGAAATATCCGGCAGTGAGATGCCGATGCCCGTGCCAGGGAAATGACCATCGCGCGTCGGCGCGCCGGTTCTTGCCGTCATGCGCGCATAAATATCTTCCACCAAAGTGCGGAACGCCGGATCGAGGCGATTGCGCGGCTGTGGCATGTCGACCCTAATTTCCGCGATAATCCGGCCCGGATTGGAGCCGAAGATCAGAATGCGATCGCACATCAGCACCGCTTCCTCGATGTTGTGCGTGACCATGAGAATGGACTCGATCGGCATGCGCCCCTCGGTCCACAGATCGATGAGATCGGTACGCAGGGTCTCGGCGGTCAAGACATCGAGCGCCGAGAACGGTTCGTCCATCAGCAGCACGCGGGGATGAACGACGAGAGCTCGGGCAAGGCCAACACGCTGGCGCATGCCACCGGACAATTCCTTCGGATAAGCACTTTCGAAACCATCGAGACCGATCAGATCGATGGCGGCCAAAGCGCTCTTACGCCGCTCCGCCGGCAAAACCCCTTGAGCCTCAAGTCCAAGTTCGACGTTCTGCAGAACGGTGAGCCAAGGAAACAGAGCGAAGCTTTGAAACACCACGGCAATGCCCGCGGTGGGACCGACGAGCGGCGAGCCAGCGAAAGAAATCGTGCCTTTGCTGGGGCGCACGAGACCGGCGATGGCGCGCAGCAAGGTGGATTTGCCCGAGCCCGAGCGGCCAAGCAGTCCGACGATTTCGCCCGGACGAAGATCGAGATCGACATTTTCCAGAACGGTCAGAGAACCGGCCGCGCCCTTGTCGTAGATCTGCGAGACCCGCGCGACGGAGACAAGCGGCGTGGCCGTATCGGCCTTGCGGGTGATGACGGTGCTCATGTTCGGTTCTCCAGCAAGACGATTAATCGAGGCGCAGGCGACGCTCGGCGAAGACATAGAGCGGCCGCCATAGCGTGCGGTTAAACAGGGTGACGAACAGCGACATCACGGCGATGCCGAGTACAACACGGGGAAAGTCGCCGCCTTCCGTCGCCTTGGCGATATAGGAGCCAAGGCCAAAGGCTTCGAGCTTGGTATCGCCCCAGCTCGCGACTTCGGCGACGATGCTGGCATTCCACGAACCGCCCGAGGCGGTGAGTGCGCCGGTGATGTAATAGGGAAAAATCCCCGGCAGAATGGCGCGGCGCCACCAAGTCCACGAGCGCAGCCGATAGACCGATGCGGCCTCGCGCAGATCCGTCGGAAAGGCGCTGGCGCCGGCAATGACATTGAAGAGGATGTACCATTGCGTGCCCAGGATCATCAGCGGCGACAGCCAAACATTCGGGCTGGCGCCGGTAGCAACAATGGCGACGACGGCGAAGGGAAACAGCACATTGGCCGGGAAAGCCGCCAGGAACTGCGCCAGCGGCTGCACCCGCTCGGCCAGCGCCGGGCGCAGGCCGATCCACACGCCAAGCGGCACCCAGATCAGGCTCGCGATGGCGATCAGCACCACCACGCGGAGCAGGGTCGCAAAGCCGCCGGCGACGGCTTCGCCAACATCGGCCCAAGCCAGCGTCTGCCCGAGATAGCCGATGACGCTCCACACGCCCCAGGCCCCGACGGCGGCGATGAATGCCAGCCAGAGATAATCGATGAAGGTGCTCGCCGCCTTGTTGTCGCGCCGTTTGCTCAAGGCGAGCAGCGGCTTTTTCGACAGGCGCAGCAACATCAGCCGGCCCCACAGGTAAGCGACCGGCTTCAACAGGCGGCGCAGGGCATGGGCGCGTGTGAGCAATGAATAGACCCAAGACTCCGGCTTCTCCTGGCTCGCGGTCTGCTCGAAGCGAAATTTATCGGCCCAGGCGACGATGGGGCGGAACAGCAGTTGATCATAAAGAGCAATGACAATGCCCATGGCGAGAACCGCCCAGCCCACCGCCGCGAAATCCTGCTTCTCGATGGCCAGAGACAACCAGGAGCCAAGCCCCGGCAGACGCACGGTGGTATCGCCGACGGTGATCGCTTCCGAAGCGACGACGAAGAACCAGCCGCCGGACATGGACATCATCGTGTTCCAGATGAGCCCCGGCGTCGCGAAAGGCGCTTCGAGCCGCCAGAACCGCTGCCAGGCCGACAGACCGAAGGATCGGCTCACTTCATCGAGATCGCGCGGCACGGTGCGCAGCGATTGATAGAAGGAGAACGCCATGTTCCACGCCTGGCTGGTGAAAATGGCGAAGATCGCCGCGCATTCCGCGCCAAGCTGGTTGCCCTGGAAGAGCCCCATGAAGAAGGTCACCGTGAAGGTGAGAAAGCCCAGCACCGGCACCGATTGCAGGATGTCGAGAGCTGGAATGATCACCATTTCGGCGCGGCGGCTCTTGGCGGCGAGCGTCGCGACAATGAAAGTAAAGAGCAGCGAGGCGATGATTGCCGCGAACATGCGCAAGGTCGACCGCAAGGCATATTCAGGCAGCAGCCAGGGATCGAGCGTCACCGGCTGTGCGTCGAGAACGGCCAGCGGCGCACGCATCGCCTGCATGCCGTGCGCGGCCAGCACGGCCAGCGCCAGGATCAGCGCGAAGGCAATGAGATCATAACCATTGGGCAGGATACGGGCACGCGCCAGCGCAATGACAGCGCTTGGACGGCGACGATCGTCGGACAGCAGAGCCATGGATCGACCTCAGACCAAAAACATAAAGAGGCAGAGCGAAGCCTGGCCGCGCAGGCGCGGCCAGGCTTCAGAATGAATTTAAGCCGCGCGTCGATCCGACGTGCCGGACCGCAGGCCTTCGCCGTGGCCTGGCGCATGATCGGCGACCCAATGGCATTCCAGCCGACCGTTGACCGGGTTGCGATGCCAGACGGCGACGAGCACCGGCCGCACCGTCTCTTTGATGACGCAGCCGCGCGCGGGGGCCGCAACCTTGCGGGGGAAGAAAATGATGTTGTTCATGGCTCACCTCCTTGACCGCTTCTCACGGGCCCGGATGCGAGCGGGACAGGACTAAGCCTGGCCGAGGCTCAACCGGCGGGCGGCGCCAGCAGCAGTCGAAATGGGTTTTTGAGTCCGACCTGAGCCTGAAGGCGCGGCCGGACGACTACTCGGGTCGTTGTCCATTTGCCTTTCCAGTCGATTGCCTCGATAAATCGAGGCCTTAACGCCGTAATGACATAGTCCTTGTGAACGCCAGGACAAGGACCGTCAATGGCACCAGGGTGTAGCGAACCTATACGTTGGTATCGTTTTACGGCCGCCGTTTCATGGATGTGATGCAGGACCATGGCCGACACCCTTGCCCCGCTCGATATGCCGCCAAGCTGGCAGAGCGATCTTGCCGGCTATCGCTGGACACAACAGACCATCGGCCGCTCGACGGCGGCGATCTATCGGCTTGAGGCCAGCGGGAAGCCGACACTTTTCGTCAAAACGGAGCCAGCCGATGCGTTCGGCGAATTGCCGGATGAGGCGCGGCGTTTACGCTGGCTAAGGGCCTGCGACATAGCGTGCCCAGACGTCTTGAACGAGAGCCGTGATGGTGCCCGCAATTGGCTGCTGATGCAGGCCCTGCCCGGCCAGGACCTCGCCTCCTCGCCGCATTTGACCGCGGAACAGATTGTCACAATCGCTGCCGACGCGTTGCGCGATCTGCATCGTCTCGATGCGTCCGCCTGCCCCTTCGATCAGCGGCTTGAGCGCCGTATCGCGGCGGCCGAAGCACGGATGACAGCAGGCGTGGTCGACGAGAGCGATTTCGATGACGAGCGTTTGGGCTGGCCCGTTTCGAAAGTTTTTGAGGAGCTTGTGCGCCGCCGTCCAGCCCGCGAAGACCTGGTGGTGACCCACGGCGATGCCTGCCTGCCCAATCTCATGGCCACTGCTAATCGCTTCACTGGCTTCATCGATTGTGCTCGCCTGGGCGTGGCGGATCGCCATCAAGATTTGGCACTGACGAGCTGGAGCATTCATTATAATCTCGGAGAGAATTGGATTGCTCCCTTCCTGCGCCGTTACGGCGCGCAGGCAGACGCTGATTTATTGAGTTTCTATCGGCTCTTGGACGAATTCTTCTGATTTGACCCAAGCACGCGCATGATCGCAAAAAGGGCATTCGCCTTGACAATGACGCGCGCCTTCGGGGAACATCTGGGCCAGACTTTTCGTTGTTCAGTCGTCGTCAGGCGATAGTTGGAGTCGAAAGGGAGGCGAGTATGGCGCAGCGCATGTGTGATATATGCGGGGTTCGCCCCGCCGCCATTCGGGTCGCGGTCCTCCAGAACAATCAAGAACGCGAACTCGATATTTGTGACTATCACTATGCGCAACTGATGCGCCATCAGCGAACTTTGTCGCCGCTCGAATCCCTGTTTCAGGGCGGCCTGCTCGACGACTTCATGCAAGGGGGAGGCGCCAACACACCGCGCATGGGTGGACGGCGAGGCACTCCGGGCACGGATGCGGTCAATCTCCAGGATCATTTCAGCGACCAGGCCAAAGAGATATTACAGCGCGCCGCCGAGCGTGCCGTACAATCGGGCCGGCAACTCGTCGATACGGAAGATCTGCTCTACGAACTGCCGGAAAGCGACGTGGTGCAGACGCTGCTCAAGCAATTCAAGATCTCGGTCGACGAACTGCGCCATCAAATCGAAACCCATGCACCCAAGAGCGAGGCTCCGGCGCAACCGCGCGAAGGTGGTATCGGCGTTTCGCCGCGCGTCAAAAGCGCGCTCGACCGCGCCTTCATCGCTTCGCGCGAACTGGGGCATTCCTATGTGGGGCCAGAGCATATCTTGCTGGGCCTGGCTGAAATTCCCGACAGTTTTGCCGGCAACCTGTTGCAGCGCTATGGCCTGACGCCTCAAGCTCTGCGGCAGCAGACGGTGAAAGTGGTCGGCAAAGGTGCCGAGAAAGGCCATGTCGACACCCCCACCAACACGCCGCAACTCGACAAATACAGTCGCGACCTGACGAAAATGGCGCGCGAAGGCAAGCTCGATCCGGTGATCGGCCGTTCTAAAGAAGTCGAGACGACGATCGAAATCCTGGCGCGGCGCAAAAAGAACAATCCCGTTCTGATCGGTGAGCCCGGCGTCGGCAAAA
The DNA here is from genome assembly GCA_001898965.1 of Rhizobiales bacterium 62-17. GTDB lineage: Bacteria > Pseudomonadota > Alphaproteobacteria > Rhizobiales > Beijerinckiaceae > Terripilifer. The sequence goes on along the minus strand of MKVW01000009.1, from coordinate 1,662,610 downwards.
CCGCCATTGTCGAAGGTTTGGCGCAGCGCATCGTCAATGGCGACATTCCCGAGGTCCTGCGCGACAAACGCCTCGTCGAACTCAATGTGAATTCGCTCGTCGCGGGCTCGAAATATCGCGGCGAATTCGAAGAGCGCGTCAAACAGGTGATGGACGAGATCGCCGGAAAGCGCGACGAACTGCTGCTGTTCATCGACGAAGTTCATACCATCGTCGGGGCCGGGCAAGGCGGCGGCGAAGGCGGGCTCGACATCGCCAATGTGTTTAAGCCGGCGATGGCGCGCGGCGAAATGAATCTAATCGGTGCGACGACGCTCAGCGAATATCAAAAGTATATCGAGAAGGATGCGGCGCTGGAACGACGCTTCCAGCCTGTTCTTGTCGCCGAGCCGACGGTGGAACAGACCATCGCCATCCTGCGTGGCCTGCGCGACCGCCTGGAAGCGCATCACAAGGTGACGATCCAGGATGAAGCTTTTGTCGCGGCAGCGGAACTCTCCGACCGCTATATCACCGGACGCTTCCTACCGGACAAAGCCATCGACCTGATCGATCAGGCGGCGGCGCGTGTGCGTTTGTCGACGACGTCGCGGCCAGCCGACATCCACGAACTGGAAGCCGAGATCGCGCAATTGAAGCGCGAGCATGATTATGCCGCTTCGCGCAAGCAATTCGATCGCGTCAAGGACTTCGACGCCCAACTCGCCGCCAAGGAAAAAACGCTGACTGAGGCAACGGATGCCTGGACGCGGAAAGTCGGTTCCAGCACAGCGGGCGTCTCCCCCGAACAGGTGGCCGAGATCGTCTCGAAACTGACCGGCATTCCCGTGACGGAGCTGACGGAAGAAGAGAAGGCCAAACTGCTGCGCATGGAGGAGCGGCTGCATCAGCGCGTGATTGGACAGGAGGAAGCGATCCGCGCCGTCAGCGACGCGGTGCGTCTGTCGCGTGCCGGTTTGCAGCAAGGCCATCGCCCGATCGCCACGTTCCTTTTCTTAGGGCCCACCGGCGTCGGGAAGACCGAGCTGGCCAAGGCTCTGGCCGAGGTCGTCTTCGGCGACGAAGATGCCGTCGTGCGCATCGACATGAGCGAATATATGGAGCGCCATGCGGTGGCCCGCCTGATCGGCGCGCCTCCGGGTTATGTCGGCTATGACGAAGGCGGGCAGCTCACCGAGCGCGTGCGCCGCCGGCCCTATTGCGTCATCCTGCTCGATGAGATCGAGAAGGCGCATGCGGACGTTTACAACGTTCTTTTACAGGTCTTCGACGATGGCCGTCTGACCGATGGTAAAGGCCGGGTTGTCGATTTTTCCAACACGCTGATCATCGCCACCAGCAATCTGGCCTCGGATGTGGTGATGGGGCGCCGTGGACAAGTCGGCTTCCATCCGACGTCAACAGGATCGGTGCGCGACGACGTGATGAGCGTTCTGCGTTCGCATTTCCGGCCAGAATTCATCAACCGGATCGACGAGATCATCATCTTCCAATCGCTCGATCAGGAACAGATCAAGCAGATCGTCCGGCTGCAATTGCAGCGGGTGCAGAAGATCGCGCAAGGACAGGAGATCGAACTGGTGTTCGACGAGAGCCTGGTCGATCACTTCGCCAAGGAAGGCTATCAGCCCGAGTTCGGCGCGCGCGAACTGCGCCGGCAGATCCGGCAGCAGCTCGAGACCGAATTGGCCAAATCCATGTTGAAGGGCGACATCAAGGAAGGCAATCGCGTCGTCTGCACCTTTGATGCAAAAACCGACAAGGTGGCCTTCACCATCGAACAGGCGGCTCCCGTCCTCAAAAACGGCGACGCCACCGCCAAACCGGCGTCGCCGGCCAAACGCTCAAAAGCGCCTAAGGCAGCCAGCGACGAGGGCAAGTCAAATCAGCAGGCGGCGCAATAGCGCTGCTGGAACCGCGAGCAAAGGGGGGATGCCCGTCGCTCGCATGCCCCTTCATACCGGATCATGCTCAGCGTGTCCGGTATGAGGGCTTCGCCTAAGTCCATTCACCCCTGGGCGGTCAAAGCCTTGCCATCGACAGTCACGGGATTGGCGGCGATGAGGACGAAGGCGATCACGCAGGGTTCGGTGCCGCGATTGAACCAATTGTGAATGGTGCCGCGCTGCACCAGAACATCACCGGCGCGCAGAAGCACTTCTTCGCCGTCAAGGTCCATGACGATTTCGCCGGACATGACCACCGCGTAGTCGAGGGAATCGGTGCGGTGGTTGCGCGGGTGGACGCCAGGCGCAAAGCTGATGACGCGAAACACCGTGCCATTGGGATGGGCCGTCGAGGTCTTACGCTTGGATTCGTCAACATTGCCATCGTTGCTGACCGGAAAGCCCTCGGAGGTCCAGATCACCGTCGGATTGGCGCCCGGCCGACTTTCCGCTGAGCTTGTCACCGTCTCGTCAATCATGACGGTGGCTTTGCCGTCCTTCGTATGGCCTGTGACGACGCGGCGGACTGTGATCGACATGCGGGCTTCCTCTCCAATGATCGAAGGCCCTTTGGTAAGTCGTCTCGCCGCGCCGCGCAACCATGCCGGCCATCGGCAATCACGTCCGAAGAATTACACGGTGCGACCACCATCGACGTTGAGCGTCGCACCCGTCACCAGACGCGCGAGATCGGAGGCGAGGTAAAGCGCCGCACCCGCGATGTCGTCGGGACGAATGATCTCCCCCATCGGAATCTGGCTGGCGAAAGAACCGACCACCTCCTGCACGTCCTTGCCGCCCGTAAAGCCGCTCAGCATCGGCGTCTCGGTGGCGCCAGGATTGATGCCGTTGACGCGGATGCCATCCTTCGCCAGTTCCAGCGCCAGGGATTGAGTGGTCGCGACAGCGGCCGCCTTCGAGGCACCATAAGCGGCTAGACCAGGCTTCGGCCGGACGGCGATGACTGAGCATATGTTGACGATCGATGCATGACCGCTGGCACGCAGCAGCGGCAGAAAATGTTTCGCCATCAGGAACAGCGAGCGCGCGTTGACATTCATGATGCGATCCCATGCCTCAACGGTCATGGTCTCGATCGGCGTATAGGATTGCGGCACGCCAGCGCAATTGACCAGAATATCGAGCGTGCTCCGCCCTGCCCCGATGCGCGTCGCCAGTCGCGCCACGCTGTTCTCATCGGCGACATCCGCATGCCACAGCGGGCCGAATTCGCCGTCCACGGCCCGATCACTCTCCTTCGCGCCGATGTCGGCGACGATGACCTTGGCGCCGCTCGCCTGAAACAGCGCCGCAGTGGCGCGGCCAATGCCTGAGGCGCCACCGGTCACTAAAGCGGTTTTGCCGCGTAACAGGCCAGGCGTTTCGTTAAGGGGAAATGCGGGAAGCGCCATGGTCACACCTTATGGAAGTTCATCGCGTGAATTTCGGTGAACTCGGCCAAACCGAGTTCGGAATTCTCGGTGCCGATCCCGCTCTGCTTGATGCCGCCGAACGGCATGTGGCGACGACCGAGACGCGATTGCGCGTTCTTGTTGATATAAGTCATGCCGGCTTCAAGGCGACGTGCCAGCGCGACGCCGCGCTCGAAATCGCTGGTCCAGATGCTGGAGCCGAGACCATATTCGGTGCCGTTGGCCAGAGCGACGACTTCGTCCTCGCTCTTGTAGCTCATCACCGGCAGGACCGGGCCGAACTGTTCGCAGGTGACGATATCGAAATCGCCGGCCGGCTTCCTGACCAGAACGGGCAGCATGTAATTGCCTTCGTCCCAGCTTTCCGGATCGACCTTGTGGCCCAATTCGATCAATTCGCCGCCAGCGGCGTGGGTCTTCTCGACGAGGCTTTTGAGATAGGCGAGCTGCCCCGGATTGTTGATCGGACCAAAGGTGGTACGGGGATCCATGGGATGGCCGACACGGAAGGCATCGATCTCAGCCACCAGCTTGTCGAAAAAGGCGTCGTAGATGCTTTCAGGCACATAGAGCCGCTTGATGGCGAAGCAAAACTGCCCCGACCGATGAAAAGCACCGGCGATCAAAGTCGGGATCGCCTTGTTCATGTCGACATCGTCGAGCACGATCGCCGCATCATTACCGCCGAGTTCGAACTGTACGTTCTTCAGCGTATCGGCCGCGGTCTTCATGATCTGCTTGGCCGCCGCGCCGCCGCCGGTGAAGGAAATCAGGCGGACTTTCGGATGCGCCGAGAGCGCGGCACCCGTCTCAGCGCCGCCGTGCACCACATTGATGACGCCGCGCGGGAACAGACCGGCCAGTTTTTCCATCAGAATGGCGACACCGACAGGGGCCGTTGGCGGCGTCTTGATCACCAGCGTGTCGCCGGCCACCAGTGCCGGGGCGAACTTGCGGATGAGGAGGACAATGGGCGCATTCCACGGCACGATGGCGGCGACGACGCCGATCGGGCGATGTTCGATGCGCACGATGCTCGCCTTGTCTTCGACGATGACCGGTTCGAGCGCCACTTTGGCGGCTTCGACATTGTCGCGGGCCGCATAGGCCGCGCCACGCAGCTCCATGATGATTTCGACGGGCAGCATACCAGTCTCGCGCACCACGACACCGGCCAAGCCTTCGATGCCCTTCTCCGCCTCCGCCTCGATGAGGTCGGCCGCACGCAGAACGGCGGCGGCGCGATCGTCGATCGAAATGGCGCCCCAAGGTTTTAATGCCTTATGGGCGGATTCGACGGCGCGATCGACCTGCGCCTCATCGGCGACGGCGACACGCGCGATAACGTCCGCGCGCCGGCCGGGATCGCGGACGTCGAAACGCTCGTCCGATCCGACCCAGGCTCCGTCGATGAAATTGTCCACCGTCAACGTGGCCGGTGTAACGCGTTTGGTCATGACGGATGCCTCACTTATGGAAATTGATCGCATGATATTCGACATATTCACGCAGGCCGATGGGCGAGCTTTCGCGGCCGATGCCGCTCTGCTTCACGCCGCCGAAGGGAATGTTCTTCTGGCCGAGCCGCGACGTGCCGGAGTTGTTGATAAAGGTCATGCCGACTTCGAGCCGTTGAGCGAGTTTCAGCGCCTTGTCGAAATCACGCGTCCAGATGCTGGAACCGAGCCCCAGTTCTGAATCGTTGATGCTGTCGACCACCTGATCGAGATCGTCGTAACGCACGACCGGCAGCAGTGGGCCAAACTGTTCGACCTGGACGAGTTCGGCTTCGAGATCGATGTCGGACACCACGACCGGGCGCATGTAATAGCCTTGCTCCCAGGTCTCCGACGCGACGACGCTGCCGAGTTCTTTGACCGTATAGCCGCCCTTGCGGGTGCGCTCGAGCAGGCCTTTCAGGAAATCGAATTGGCCCTTGTTGTTGATCGGCCCGAAGTTGACGCCCTTGGTCAGCGGATGGCCAACCTTGAACTTATCGACCTCAGCCTCGATGCGCTTGACGACTTCTTCATAGATCGACGACGGCACATAGACGCGCTTAACCGCGAAACAAAACTGGCCGGAACGGCGAAAAGCACCGCCGAGCAATTTTGGCAAAGCATCGTCGAGATCGGCATCGTCCAGCAGGATCGCCGGATCATTGCCGCCGAGTTCGAACTGCACGCCTTTGATGCCGTCGGCCGCGTCCTTCATAATCATGCGCGCCACCGCGCCGCCACCGGTGAAGGAGACCTTGCCGACCAGCGGATGAACGGTCAGGGCATGACCGACATCGCCGCCACCATGCACGACGTTGATGACCCCTGGCGGAAACAGCGCCGCCATTTTCTTGAGCAGGATGGAGAGGCCAAGCGGTGCGGTCGGGGCCGGCTTGACGACGATCGTATTGCCGCAGACCAGGGCCGGCGATACTTTGCGCATGGCCAGAATGATCGGCGCATTCCAGGGAATGATCGCGGCGATCACGCCGATCGGGCGCTTCTCGACGCTGACCCAGCTTTCGTTGTCTTCGACCTGTTTAGCCGAGAGGAATGTCTCGCCCGCCTCGGCATTGTCGCGCACGATATTGGCGGCCATGCCGATTTCGGCCTTGTTGGTCGGCACCAACATGCCGGACTCGCGTGCCATGAGCTCGACGACCGTTTCAGCCTCGGCATCCAACAGGTCGGCCGCTTTGCGCAGCAGTTCGGCGCGCTCGGCATAGGTGGTTTTCTTCCAGCTCTGAAAGGCACGATGGGCTGATTTGACCGCCGCGTCGACTTCGCTAGCGCCGCCACGCGCGACACGCGCCACCACGTCATCAAGACGACCAGGGTCACTGAGATCATCGCGCGTGGGCGAAGCCACGTCCTGATTGTCGATGAGATGGTCGAGTTCAAGGGCTGCCATAGTCATTGCTTTCTTTCGAATTTGCTTTCGAACTTGAATTTGGGCGTGCGTTCGCAACGGCAAGCGAGAGAAACGCCCGTCGGACCGTCAATCGATGGTGCGCTCGATTTCGTAATCGGGCCTGGGCGCGAGCGCGGCGATGCGTGCGCGCAGCTCGGGTGTCATGTCGAAAGCAACGGCATCGACGTAATTGTCGATCTGCTCGACTGTTTCGGCACCGATGATCGGCGTCGTGACCGCCGGATGCGAGGCCGCCCAGGCGACGGCGAGCATGGCCGGATCGACATCGATCTCGGCAGCGATCGCGCAGAATGCAGCGGCAATCTCGAAATTGCGCTGATCCTCGTAGCGCTTCAGATACCGTGCTTCCGCCAGGCGGCCGGTGCGCGGCCCGCTCACATCGGCGTTGGCCTTGGTCAGCAGACCGCTTGCCAGGGGCGAGAAGACCATGACGGCAAGGCCCATCTCCCGCGCCAGCGGAAAAAGTTCATCTTCGGCTTGGCGCTTGACCAGATTGTACATGGGCTGAACGACATCGAAGCGTGCAAGCCCCTCGCGTTCAGAGATGCCAATCGCCTGCGCGATCCGCCAAGCCGACCAGTTCGAAACGCCGGCATAGATGATCTTGCCCTGGCGCCGCAGATCGTCGAAGGCGCGCAAAGTTTCTTCGGGCGGCGTGAAGGGATCGTAATGATGGGCGAAATAGACGTCGATGTAGTCGGTCTTCAATCGCCGCAGACTGTTTTCGACCTCCTGCATGATGTGGCGGCGCGACAGGCCTGAATCGTTCGGGTCTTTCGACATCGGCCGGCAGACTTTTGTGGTGATCACCACGTTCTGGCGATCCGCCGCCATGCATTCGCCGAGGATGGTTTCGGCCTTGCCGCCGCCGGCATAGGAATTGGCGCAGTCGAAGAAGTTGATGCCTTTGTCGCGGCACGCGTCATACATAGCGCGCGCGGTTTTCGCGTCGCTGTAGGACCCGAAGGACATCGTACCGAAGCAGATGTTGGAAACTCGGGTTCCTGTCCGTCCAAGCTGTACGAATTTCAAAACTCGACTCCGAGAGGCCGTTCGACCCACGCAGCAAGTGTCGTTGGGCCCGACCACTCGCGTCACCTACCTATCGGGCGGAGATCGCATGCATCCCCTTAAAAGTCAATAATATATCTTTTTACTTAATTCTAAAGAGGCAGTGACCACAAGCACTTGAAAATATTCGCAATCCAGCCGCTACTGCTGCGGGCACTCTATCCGTTCAAGGCTGCTGTCATCATACAGCCTCGTCAGCGCTTCCGCGCGCCGCGCGAGCACGGCCCGTTGATTGATGTAGCCCTTGTCGGTGATCTCGCCCTGATCGACCGAGGGCGGTTCAGAGAGCAGCAACGCATAGCGCGCGAAAGTCGATGATCCGCCGCCGCGCCCTTTGAGCGCCGCCAGTCCTTGCGCCATCCGATCACGGATCGCCGGTGATTTCAGAACTTCATCGGCGGGGGCATCGGCGGCGAACTGACCGATCGTGCGGCAGGCCGCGAGATTGGGAAAGACGAGGAAACCGATGTCTTTTCTGTCATGGCCGGTGACGACGATGTCCTGCGCGATCGGTGCAAGAGCCGCGACGCCATCGATACGCAGCCGCCCGACACTGACCCACGTGCCTGACAAAAGCTTGAAGTCTTCAGAAACGCGGCCGTCGAAGAACAGGCCTTTCTCGGGCTCGTTCGGACTGGCGAAGGCCACCGCATCGCCGATCATATAGAAGCCATCGTCATCAAAGGCATTCTTGGTCTGCTCAGGCGATTTCCAATAGCCGGGCGTGACATTCGGGCCGCGCACTCTCACTTCAAGTTTGTCACCGGCAGGAACCAGCTTCAGTTCCGTGCCTGGAACAGGCACCCCGATATTGCCTGAACGCGGCGCCTGGAAATGACAGTCGGTCGCCATGGGCGCGGTCTCTGTGGACCCCCATGCGGACACCAACGGCATGACATAGCCGACAGTTTCAACCGACATGGCCTCAAGAGCTTTCCAGATGTTCTGGGGAAGCGCGGCGCCGGCATAAAGAGCAAGGCGGGTTTGTTCGAAGAAGCGCTGCCGCAGCGTGGTATCTTGAGCAAGCGCTTGCACCAACATCTCGAAGCCGAGAGGAACGTTGAAATAGATGGTGGGGCTTACATCGCGTAGATTGGCCAATGAAAGCTCGAACAGGCCCGGGACCGGCTTACCGCTATCGATGTAAAGCGTACCCTGATTCCTGAGCACGCAATTGAAATTGTGATTGGCGCCGAAGGTATGGCTCCACGGCAACCAATCCAAGATAACGAGATCATCCGTCTCCTCGAGGAACGGCCAAACTTGCGCCCTGGCCGCCTGATTGGACGTCATCATGCGTTGCGTGTTGATCACCGCCTTGGGCGAGCCCGTCGAGCCGGAAGTAAACAGCAGTTTCGCAATCGTATCCGGCGTCACGGCACGAAAGGCGCGTTCGACGGCATCGTGACTGTTCGAGCTGAGTGTCGAAAACGGCTGTTGCTTTGGCCCTGCCGGAACGCTGGCCAATACGGGCGCGCGATGCAAGCCATTGATGGCCGCGAGCGCCGGCTGAAAGGCGCTTCCGTTCGAGACAAAAATGATGCCCGGATCGAGCAACGCGATCATATCTTTCAGCTTCTCGCAGCTTTTCGAGATCAGCGAATAAGCCGGCGAGATGGAGGCGACGGGAATGCCGACATGCATGGCGGCCAGCATCAGCACCGCGTGATCGACGGAATTTTCGGAGAGGATCGCAACGGGCCGCGTGGCATCCAAGCCGTTGTCCAGAAGCCAGCCGGCGACCGTGCGCACCTGACTGAGGGCATCGCCATAGGTCAGCTGCCGCCAAGGCGCATCGGCGCGCGCTCTTTCCGCCATGAAGATGCGGTCGGGCACACGCGCCGCCGCTTGCTCGAGCCAATCGCCAGCGCAACGGGCGTAGTCCTTCAAGGGCTCAGCGGAGGCCAGCACGATGCTGCCATCCGCGCTTTGACGAGAAGTGATGCGCGGCTGAGCGAAGAGATGTCGTGCGCGCGCGTCCCCTGCTTCCACGGACATAGTCATCGCCGGCAGCCCTCCCTCGGCCTCGGAGATACCCTCACGCTAATTCTGCATAATAGTGCAGAATTCCCTCAACGCCCGGGCCATCTTCATGCAAAATAATACACGCCACTCGACGGCCGTCAATGCATGCGATCACGCGAAATCGCGTTGGGAGAGAGGTACTTTTCGGGTGGCTTATAGCGTTTTCGAGCGAAGAAAACGCATTGAAACAGGAATCTATCGCAGCTTCAGATCGACGCGCACCTTGTCGCCGCGATAGATGCCATCGGCGACGATGACCAGTTCGCCCTCGCCATCCACAGCGCAACGCTCCACCTTGGCAATCGGATGGCTCAAGGGAATGTTGAGAAGATCGGAGGTCATCAGATCGGCGCTGCCGATCGTCAATGTCTGGGTGGCGTCGGTGATCTCGATGCCCGGAATGTCGGCAACCAAACGCATCGCGGTCTTGGACGTGTAGGCCTCTTCCGGGATCAGCGGGCAGACCCGCTCGGAGACATAGACATCGGCCAGAAGAAAAGCTTCGCCATCACGGGTGTGGCGACGGCGCAGATGACGATAAGCCTCGGCCGGGCGCCCAAGCTGGCGATGACCCGGCGGCAATTTCACGTTGCGCTCGTCGGACAGCACCTCGATGCGCGCATTGTCGCGCGCGATCAGCATGCCGCTCCAATCGGTCTGAACCTGGCACCACAGATCCTGCGCCGGCCGCTCGCGCACGAACGTGCCCTTGGCGCGGTAGCGCTCGATGAGACCGTCATTCTCCAAAATGTCCAGCGCCTGACGAATCGTCATGGTGGCGACGCCGCATTCCTGGGCGAGCTCCTCGACGGTCGGCATTTTCGAGCCGACACTCCACTCGCCGGTCTCAATGCGGCGGCGAAACAGGGTGGCGAGCTGAATATAGCGGGCAACCGCGCTTTTTTTCAGCGCTTCGGCGGTCGAGGCAGACCGGACTACCGTGCTGGACAAACGCTCCTCCTTGATGGCTGCACCTATCCGACACTCAAAACGGCGGCCGTGCTAAACAGCAATTGTATAGCATATGCTGTTTTTGCATTCAAAAGCAGGAACGCAAGAAGCAAGAGCGACTACCGGCGCGCGGCCTCACTCCGCCAAGGGCGGCAGAGCCGTGAAGCTTGCCGGAAAACGGCCTGACGGCAGCAATTCCGCGCTAACACCTGTCGGCAAGGGAATGCGATGGACGTTCAACGTCATCGCCACCATGCAATAGTAGCCAACGAGCGCCGTCAGCTCCATGACGCCGCCCTCGCCCCAACGCGCGACGACTGCGGCATAAGCCGCGTCTTCCACATAGGCGCGCGTCAAAAGCTCGGCGACGAAGCGATAGACTTCCCGGTCGGCTTCTTCCTTGAAGGGAGGAACACGGCCATCGCGCAGCGCGTCGATGATCCCGACCTCGAGCCCGTGGCTTTCGGCGGCGCGGCGATGCACGCCCCATTCGAGGTCGCTATTCCAAGCGCGCGCCGTCATCAGCACGGCGAGTTCGCTCAGGCGTGGCGGAATGCGCGTCTGAAAACGCAGGCTCTCGCCGAGCTTGCTCCAGCGCTCCGCCAATTCCGGGTTGTGCAACGCCGCGCGGAGTGGGCCGACCAACTCGCCACGCTTGCCGTTGACGATGCCATCGAACACCCGGCGCTGTGCGTCGTTCATGCCGTCGGTGTCAGGCAGAGAAATGCGTGCTCCGGTTTTCATGCGCGGCCTACTTTATCCATCTTTGTCGCGAGACCGAGCTCGTTCAAAATCTCAAGGGTGTGCTGCCCCAGCAGCGGCGGTGCTTTTTCAAAGGCCAGCGGTGCATTGGTGAAGCGCATGGGGCTCACCACCTGAGGCACGGTGCCAGCGATCGGATGCGGCAGATGTCGCAGCATCTCGCGATGTTTCACCTGCGGTTCCTCGAACACCATTGGAATGGTGTTGATCGGCCCGCACGGCACTTTAGCCGCACCGAGATGCTCCAGCCAATACTGCAATGGCTGCGTGGCGAAACGTTCGCAGATCATCGGATGCAGAATATCGAGATGGGTGACGCGCGCCGCATTGGTGGAGAATCTGGGATCGTCGGCCCATTCGGGCCGGCCCTGTACTTCGGCGAAGCGGCGGAACTGTTCGTCATTGCCGACGGCCAGAACGATGTGACCATCCGCCACCGGGAAAACATCCTGCGGCTGGATATTGGGATGTTTGTTGCCGCGACGGATCGGCGTCCGGCCCGACACCTGATAGTTCATCGCCTGATTGGCGAGCATCGCCACCGAAACATCCAGCATGGCGATATCGATGAAATCGCCGACGCCGCTCTGGCTGCGACGCGCCAGAGCGGCGAGCACCGCTATGGTCGCATACATGCCGGTCATGATGTCGACGATCGGCACGCCGACCTTTTGCGGACCGCCGCCTGGAACGCCATCGCGTTCGCCCGTGACGCTCATCAGGCCACCCATCGCCTGGATCATGAAATCATAAGCGACATCGGCCTGTTTCGGACCGGTCGTGCCAAAGCCCGTGATCGAACAATAGATGAGACCGGGATTGATCGCTTTCAAATCCTCATAGCCGAGGCCATAACGCGCCAAAGTGCCCGACTTGAAATTTTCGAGCAGAATATCGGAGGTCTTCGCCAATGCGCGAATGACCTCCTGGCCCGCTGGTGTCGAGATATCGACTTCGACCGAGCGCTTGCCGCGATTGACCGAAAGATAATAGCCCGATTCCTTGGTCGCGTTGCCGTCGGCGCCCTTGAGATACGGCGGTCCCCAGCGACGCGTGTCATCGCCTTCGCCAGTGCGTTCCACCTTGATGACATCAGCGCCGAGGTCAGCCAGAATCTGGCCCGACCATGGCCCCGCCATGATGCGGCTCAAATCGAGCACCCTGATGTGCGAAAGCGGTCCCGCCAAAATCAGTCCTCCCCAAAATTCAAGTGCATGTGCGGGCCGGCATCGGCCTCTTGATCATTGACGATCGGCAAAGCCTCAAGCGAAGGCCGCTTGGCGACATCGGCTTCCCATTGCGCCAGTGTCGGATGCGCCGCGCGCCAGCCACACTGCGCAAAGCGGAAATCAAGCTGCCCCAAGGCGCAGAGAATGGCGATCTGACCCACACCGAACGACTCGCGCAGACGAGGCGCTTCGGCTTCCAGCACTCGCATCGCGGCATAGACCTTGGCCCGATAGGACAGGATGGTTTCAAGATCGCCACCCGACGCGCTCTGCCGCTCGATCCGCCACAACAACAGATTATCGGTGAGGCCATCGCCCAAAGCCTGCCAACGCAATTGCGCGAAGCGTTCCGGCCCCGCTGCCGGCAGAAGGCGCATACCTTCGCGCGCCAGACCGACGAGATATTCGGCAATGACAGCGGAATCGAACAGCGGCGGCAAACCATCGACAAACAAGACAGGAATCTTGCCCAACGGATTCTCGGAGAGAATGACCGGATTGGGTGTCCCGCGCGGTGTCGCCACGGTGCGCACCAGCGTGACCTGGTCCGCCAAGCCCAGCTCATGAAGCACGATCATGACCTTCCGCACGAACGGCGATTTGGGGGACCAATAGAGTTTCAAAACCGACGAATCCGAACTGGGCGGGCGTACCGCCTGGTGAACCTGCGGCACTGTAGAAACAGGGCCGCCAAATAGTCAATAAGTTATGTTTATGATTTTTAATGCTTGATCAGCTAACTTTCAGAAATGACAGAAGAATCTCGTTGAACATGTCCGGACGCTCGTAATTAGGGAGATGGCCCGCATCGGCGATCTCCTGGATGGTGGCGCCGGGAATCGCCGCCGCCATGGCCTGCATGGTCGCCGGCATGGCGCCGTCTTCCTGGCCGACCAGCAACAAAGCCGGCACAGCCACGCGCGCGAGCACCGCCACTTCATCATAGTTCTGCAACGCGGTGGCGCAGGCGACGAAACCGTCCAGCGGCGTCGCGGCGATCATCGCATGAAGCCGTTCGCCGAGCGGCTGCGCGACCCGCTCCGGCCGCAGCCAACGCCGCACCGTCTGATCCGCCATGGCCACCATGCCATTGGCCTTTGCGAAGGCGATGCGTTCTTCCCAAGCTGCCTTGCTCGCGGCGGAACTGCTCGCCTGCCCGTCGACCAGGATAAGCCGCTCGAACCGCGTCGGCGCCTTGCGATAAGCGGCGAGGCCTGTCGGCACGCCCATGGAGAGGCCGACATAGGTACAGGTAGCGATCTTGCAGTGATCGAGCAGAGCGATGAGGTCGTCCGACAGCAGTTCGATCGTCTGCAATTCGTCCGGCACGGCGGAAGCGCCATGTCCGCGCTGATCGTAACGCAAGATGTTGAAGCGGCCGGCGAGCGCCGCGACCTGCGCGTCCCAAAGACTCAGATCGGTCATCAGCGAATTGCCGAAGACAATCCAGGGCGCGGTATCGCCACCGTGTTCGAGAGCGGCGCGTTCGATACGATGATTGAGCATCAGCGTCCCACCCAAACCGGCGCGCGCTTTTCCACGACGGCGCGCGTCGCCTCACGCGCATCTTCCGTCGCCATCAGTTTGGTCGAATAGCCTTGTTCGAGTTCATAGCCCTCTTCGGTCTGCATGAATTCGACTTTGTTCAAAGCTTCCTTCGCCATGCGTAGGCCAATCGGCGCCTTAGAGCCGATCAGCGTGGCAAGTTCCTGCGCGGTGCGTGACAGATCATCGAAGGGCACGACATCCTGGACGAAACCGATGCGCCAGGCTTCTCGCGCATCGATCGGACGGCCGGTGAAATACATTTTGCGTAGCAGGCCTTGCGGCAGATGACGGGCCATGTGAGCCGCGCCACCGCACCGGCCGACGTTGATCTCCGGCATGCCGAAGGTGGCATTCTCGGCGGCGATGCGCACGTCGCAGACCGAGGCCAGGACGCAGCCCGCACCCAACGCCGGGCCATTGATGGCGCCGATCACCGGCACGGCGGCCTGGCGCACGGCGCTGAAGCAGCGGCGAATGATTTTCGCGCGTGCCGGATCATCTTCCACCTTCGCGGCAAGGAATTCGTTGAGATCAAGCCCGGCGCAGAATGCCTTGCTGCCGACAGCGGTGAAGACGATGCAATTGATGTCGGCCCAACCAGCGGCGGCTTCGAACGTCTCGGCGATCTCCTCGTAGATCGCCAGAGTGATGGCATTCACCGGCGGCCGATCGATCGTCACCGTTGCCACCTTGTCTTTCTTGTCGACGATCAAAGCCATCACACGGTCTCCTTAATCCGATCGGCGCGCGTCGGCGCCAGGTCCTTGAGCGCGGAGGCGACATCGCCCGCGCGGAATGTCGCCCCTTCGGCCTTAGCCGTCTTCGCCAAGGCATCGGCCAGTACATCTGGCGATACATGCGCGGCCCACCACAGCGGTCCGCCCGTCCAACGCGGGAAGCCATAGCCATGAACGAGAGTCACGTCGATGTCGGAAGCGCGCTGCGCCACGCCTTCCGATAGCAGTAGCGCGGCTTCATTGACCATGGCGCCGAGACAGCGGGCGCGAATCTCGTCGTCATCGATGGCGCGCGGCGTCACGCCGGCTTCTTTACGCGATGTCGCGATGATCCCCGCCACAATCGGATCGATCGCCGGCTTACCGTCGGCATAAGTGTAATAGCCGGCGCCGCTCTTGCGGCCGATCCGCCCTGCCTCACAAAGACGGTCGGCGATATCGACATAACGCGCCTTGGGATCGCGCGAAGCGGCCGTGGCCTTGCGCATGCGATAAGCGATATCGAGCCCGGAAAGGTCGGTAACGGCGAAAGGCCCCATCGCCATGCCAAAGGCGGTCATGGCTCGATCGACGGCCTCCGGCGTCGCGCCGTCCTGGATCAAGAATTCCGAATGCCGGCGATAGGCATTGTAGATGCGGTTACCGATGAAGCCATAAGCATTGCCGGCGACGACGGCCTGTTTGCCGAGCCGTTTGGCCAGCGCCAGGCCGATCGCCAAAGTAGCATCACTGGTGGCTTTGCCGCGCACCACTTCGAGCAATTTCATGATATGCGCCGGGCTGAAGAAATGCAGGCCGAGGAAACGCTCGGGATGCGGCAGGACCGCAGCCAGTTCATCGACGTCTAGATAGGATGTGTTGGTGGCAACGATCGCGCCGGGTTTGACGATTTCGCCGAGGCGACCAACCAATTGCTTTTTGACCGCTATATCCTCGTAGACAGCTTCGATCACCAGATCGACTGCTGCCACGGCTGCCAAATCGTCGGCGAAAGCAAGGCGGCCGCGCAATTGCTCGGCCCGCTCGACGGTCAAACGCTTGCGGTCAAGATCAACAGACAACAACCCTTCCAACCGAGCCTTGCCCGCGGCGAGTGCATCCCGCCCTTGTTCGACCACGGTGACGGTAAGTCCCGCATTCAACAAGGCGTAAGCAATGCCGGCCCCCATCGTGCCGGCACCGATAACGGCGCAGCGTTCGAGCGTCAGCTTGCCGTCCGACACATTGTCGATCTTGCTCGCCTTGCGCTCGGCAAAGAACAAATGCCGGATCGCGAAGGCTTCCAGCGACACGCGAATCTCTTGGAAAGCCGCGCGCTCGATCGTCAGCGCCTCGCCGAAAGGCTTTTGCGACGCCAAGAGAACGAGATCGGCGGCCTGCACGGCCGCAGGGCGCCCCTTGGCTTTGGCAACGGCTTTTTTGGCAACATCTTTCGCCTGCGCGAGGTCGAAGGCCGGCACCGGTTCGTCGCCCAGACGCCGCTTGCGGTTGAATTTGCGCAATGCGGCGATCGTGTCCTGCAACAGATCGCCATCGCTGATCGCGTCGATCATGCCGATCTTCAAAGCTTCTTCCGCCGGCACCCGACGTGAATCGCAAATCACTTCGATCGCCTTGGCGATGCCGGTCAGGCGCGGCAAACGCTGCGTGCCGCCGGCGCCCGGAAACATGCCCAGGCTGACTTCCGGCAGGCCCACCACCGCTTTGCGATGAGCGACGCGCAGATCGCACCCCAAGGTCAGCTCATAACCACCGCCAAGCGCCGCGCCATGAATGGCCGCAGCAACAGGAAGCGGCAAAGCCTCGATGGCGGCAATCACCGCCGGCAATTGTGGTTCGCTGAGCGGCGCGCCAAATTCCTTGATGTCGGAGCCCGCGATGAAGGTCTTGCCCGCACCGATGAGCACGACGCCTGCAAGTCCCTGTGTCGCGGCGATCTCGGTCAAGGCCTGCAACAGTCCCTGGCGCACGGCATGGGAACCGGCATTCACCGGCGGATTATCGATGGTGACGACGGCGATGTCTTCCGTCCGGGCCCAGGTGATCACAATTTACCCTTTGAATGCATGACGAAACGGTTCGACGAATGTGCCTTAGGATTCAGCTTACTTCCAGCCAGGTGCTCCGCACGACATCATTCGCCTGGAATTCGGCGACGGAGCCAGAAAAGACGATCTCGCCTCGGCCCATGACAAAAACCTTGTCGGTCAGTCGCATGACCATGGAGAGTTTCTGCTCGAGCAGAAGAATCGCCAGGCCGCGCCGTTTCATCTCCAGAATGGTTTCGGCCAGGGCGTCGATAACTTTCGGCGCAAGCCCTTCAGTCGGCTCATCGATCAGCATGACATCGGGATTGCCGAGCAGGGAACGGAACAGAGTGAGCATCTGCTGTTCGCCGCCCGACAAAAAGCCGGCCTTGATGTTGCGCCGTTCGCGCAGGCGTGGAAACACATCGTAGAGTTCATCGCGCGTCCAGGCCGGGCGCGGCGAGACGCCGGCCTTGACTCCGATGGTCATATTCTCATCGACCGTGAGGTTGCGGAAAATCTGCCGATCCTCGGGGACATAGCCGATACCGGCATGAGCAATCTCGTGGGCGGGCATACCGGCGAGTTCGCGGCCGCCGAGTTTCACCGTGCCGCGCGAGGGCGGCAAGAGGCCCATCACCGCCTTGCAGGTCGAGGAACGGCCGGAACCGTTGCGTCCCAAGATGGTGGCGATCGAACCGTTCGGCACCTGGAAGGTGACGCCGTTCAAGACTTTGATATGGCCGTAGGCAGCGTGCAGATTGGCAATATCGAGCATCAGTGCGCCCCCTCGCCCAGATAGGCTTCCTTGACGCGCGCATCGGCGCGGATCTCGGCGGGCGTGCCGGTCATGAGAATGCGACCGTTCACCAGAACCGAAACGCGATCGGCGAGATTGAAGACCACGTCCATGTCGTGCTCGACCATCACCAGGGTGCGCCCTTCGGTCATGCGCCGGATGAAGGTGATGACATGTTCGGTTTCCTCGCGCGACATGCCGGCGGTGGGTTCGTCGAGCAGAATGAGATCAGCACCCGTGCCGACGGTCATGCAAATTTCGACCGCGCGCTGTTCAGAATAGGCGAGATCGCCGGCACGCTTATGGGCGCGGGTGGTGAGATTGGCGCCTTCAAGGATAGCATCGGTCTCACGGGCGATGTCGGTCCAGACCGGACCGCGACGCAGCAGGCTCCAGCGCTTGCCGAAGCGCCCCATCACGCTCAGCATGATGTTCTCGCGCACTGTCAGCTTGTCGAACACATGGGTGATCTGAAACGAGCGGCCGAGGCCAGCCCGATTGATCTTATGGGGCACCAGACCGCCGATAGCGGCTCCATTCAGCGTGATCGTGCCCGATGTCGGGGCGAAGGCCCCGGAAATCAAATTGAACAGGGTCGACTTGCCGGCACCATTGGGGCCGATCAACGCGTGGCGCTCGCCGCGCGCGATCTCAAGGTCAATCGCTTCCAGAACGCGAACAATGCCGAAGCTTTTGGCGACGGAGGCGAGACTGAGGGTGATGTCGCTCATTTCGCCTCTCCCGTGCCGACGGGTTGGGCAAGCTCGGTACGACGCAGGAAGGACGGCCATTTCGCCAGGCCCTGTTTCAACAGCACCCATGTGCCGAGCAGCAGCCCGCCGATACCGGCAATCCACGTCAGCGGCGACAGCGGATTGAACGAGAGCCCCATCAGTTTCACCGCCGGCCAGACGCCTTGGCCAGAGGCCACAGCCGCGCGATAAGACTCGGAACAAATCGTGCCGGTCACTTCGACGAGAATGATCAGACCGACGATCGCGACGATCAGAGCCGACAGATTGGCGATGTCCGAAAGATTCAGCAGCGCTCGTTCGCCCGCACGCACCTGACGCGCGCGCTCGACGATGGCGCCACCAATGCCCTCCGGCGCGAACAGCACCGTGGCGACGAAAGCGACGCCCAGATAGAACATCCAGAAGTGCGAGAGATTGGCGCCGAAATAGCCGAAGCAGGTGGTCAGGGCCGCGCCAATCACCGGCCCGAAGAAGACATTGGCGCCGCCGATGACCGTGTTGAGAACGACGAAGGCCGAGCCGGCGCCCTGGAACAGAACCATGTTGGCCGATTCATCGGAGATGGCGAGTAGCCCACCGGCCAGGCCTGACACAGCGGCCGACAGAGCAAAGACCAGCGTCTTCACCTTGCGCGCATCGTAACCCAGAAACTTGACGCGCAACTCGCGCTCGCGGATGCCACGGACGATGAGGCCGAAGGGGCTGCCCTGGAGCCAATAAAGGAACAACATCACCAGAACCGCCCAGACCAAGGTCAGGTAATAGACCGACGTGGTGGTCTGAAAGGCGAACGGGCCCCAATCGGAGCGGATCGAGCGCAGGCCCGACTCGCCACCGAACACGCCTTCCCATTTCACCGCGATGGCGCTGACGAGCTCCGCCAATGCCACGGTGATCATGGCGAAATAAACGCCGGTGCGAATGGTGGCGAACCAGCCGGCGATCAAGCCGAAGACAAATCCGGCCGCGGCGCCGACGAGTGGCAGCAAAGGCGTCGGCAAGAAGCCACCTTTGTCGATCGCTTCCATCGCATAGATCGTCGCGAAGGTGCCGATGCCATAGTAAGCGGCGTGGCCGAAGGACGGCAGGCCCGCCTGCCCCCACAGCAGATTGAAGCCGAGCGCGAAGATCGCCGCGATCATCACCTTGATCGCCAGATTCTGGCTAGCGAGATCGCCGACATAGGGCAGGACGATCAGGAGGGCGGCCACGGCGGCCATCAGGATGTAGGAAATGCTCTTCATGACCTAAGCTCTATCGTCGCCCGCAATGCCTTGCGGACGGAACATCAACACCAACAGCATAAGCAGGAAGGGCAGAACGCCGGCCGTGCTGGACAGCGGCACGGCGAGAAGATCGCTGGCGGTCTTTTGCGAGACGAGCCCGATCGTCGCCAGGATCTGGCCAAAGGTGACGTCGAGATAGACGACGGCGTTGACCAGTATGCCGATCAGCAATGAGGCGATGAGCGCCCCGCCGACGGAGCCCAGACCACCGACGACCACGACGACGAAGACGATGACGCCGAGTTCCGTCGCCATATTGGGGCTCGTTGTGTAATAGGCGCCACCCATGGCACCCGCGAGGCCGGCCAATCCGGCGCCGACCGCGAACATGGCCGAGAAAATGGCGGAGACATTATAACCGAGCGCCCGCACCATATCCGGATTGAGAACGGCCGCGCGTACGACAAGACCGATGCGCGTAAAGCGCAACAGACAGAAGATCGCCGCGAACATCACGATCGCGGTGGCACCGATGAGCACGCGGAAGAACGGATAAGACGCATCGCCAATGGTGAACGCGGCGAAACGCAGGCTTTCGGGCACCGAATAGGCGACCGCATAGGGGCCGTAAAACAGTTTCACCAGCTCTTCGAAAGCGAAAAACAGGCCGAAGGTGAGCAGCAATTCCTGCACATGGCCGAAGGAGCGCACATGCCGCAGCAAATAGCGCTCGCACACAAAGCCGATCAGCGCCACGCCGAGCGTGCCGACCAAAATGCCGCCCCAAAAGCCGAAAATCGTCACTGCCGTGAAGGCAAGATAGGCACCCAACATATAGAACGACGCATGGGCGAAGTTCAAAATGCCCATCATGCCAAAGATGAGCGTGAGACCGGAGCTGATCATGAAGAGCAAGAGCCCGTAGATCACCCCGTTCAGCAACGCGACAACAACAGTATCCATATTTTCAAGCTCCGGGAGCGTTCAAGCTGGGCATCGCCGACGATGCCCAGCCGCGTTCGCTCCGGTCAGGGACGGACCATTTTGCATTCGGCGCTGACAGGCACCGAGGTTTCCTCGGCGCTCAGCAGTTTGACCGGTTGGAAGCCCATGTCGGTGCCATCGAGCTTGTGTTTGGCGTCCTTCAACACGATGGAAACAACCAGCGGCAGTTGCAGCTGATGGTCCTGCGCGCGCATCGACAGCGTGCCCATCGGCCATTCGACCTTGTTGTTCTCAAGCGCGGTGATGAGCTGCTTGATGTTGATCTTGCTTCCCGCCGGCAGCGACTTCACGGCGCTGGTCAACATGGTCATGGTGATCAGGCCGTTGCTCATGAAGGCCACAGGATCGCGACCCGTCGCCGTGTTGAACGCGGCGCGATAGGCCTCGCCCGCTTCACCGCCCGCTTCGGCATTGAAGATCTGCGCGCTGTAACCACCAAGAGCGGCGGCGCCGGCGCTCGCCAGATTGCCCGGCTCGTCGAGGAACATGCCGGCGAATTTGGTCTTCAACCCCGAGGCGGAAGCCGCTTGCAGGATCAGCAGAAGATCGCTGCCACTGCTCGCCGTGAACACCGTGTCGGGCTTGGCGGCACGGACCTTTTCGATGAAGGGCGAGAAGTCGCGGATCTTGAAGACGTCGTGACGCGCCTTGCCGACCACTTCATAGCCGTAGGTCTTGGCGTTTTCATCGGAAGCCGCTTCCATCTCTCGGCCCATCGTATAGTCGGGCTGCAGGGAATAGATGCGCTCGCCGAGCATACCTTTGTCCTTCATCACTTTCGCGAGCGCGTTCTGACGGATGTAGGGCGTGGTGGTGAAGCGGAAGGAATAGTAGTTGCAGTCCTTACCGGTGAAGTTGAGCCCTTCGGCGCCGACGATGAGCAGCACGGCCGGATCATCGGGATTGCGCTGGTTCCAGCGCTGTACGTCGGCGAGGTTCTGCGACGCCAAAGGCGACGTGCCGGCGCCGATGAAAATGCGGGCGCCATCGGCGATAGCCTGTTTGAAGCGATCGGCCGCGCCCTGGGTGGTGCCGGCATCGTCATAGATGGTCACTTGCAGCGGGTTGCCGTTCCAGCCGCCGGCGGCATTGAACGGTTTGGCGACGAAATCCACGGTCGGCTCGTACATCGCGCCGATGAACGCCAGCGGTCCGGTCTTCGGGGTCAGATAAGCGACCTTCACCGGATCGGCCTTGGCCGCGCCCGCTCCAAGAGCCAGGGCCGAAACGGCGGCCAGAGCGAATAGGCGTATGGATTTCATCGACATCCCTCCACTGGTTGGACCGGGGCGAGTCCAATCCCCTTCGGAAAGCCAACCAGCGGTCCGGATCGTTCAAATCCGGCCAGGCTTTTCTCGAACCCCGGCAAAAACGCCGGCAAACTAGGGAGGGAGGGTCTTTATGTCAATAATATACTTTTTACATTTTTCGAAAATCTAAACTGCGATTTTGTCCGTCCAAAGCCAAGCCAGCGGCAGCAAAGCCGCTGGCTTGGCCTGACCTCTTGGAGGTCCGTTTATGAGGCCGGGACAGCCAGCGGTTCACCCGTGATCGATGCGATGCGTGCCGCCGATCCCTGCAAAGCCGTGCGCTGCAAGTAATGCATCATCCCGCGCAGGCCACCGAGTTCCTCGCCGCCGCCGGCGCGGCCCGGGCCGCCATGCAGCAGATGCGGCATCGGCGATCCGTGGCCGGTCTGCTCGGCGCCGCAATCACGATCGATGAACAGCAGACGGCCATGGAACGAGCCGATGTCCTGCACGATGCGCGCCGCGGCCGCCGCATCATAGGTGTAGACGGAGGCAACGAGGCTGCCTTGGCCGCGATTGACCAGTTCCATCGCCTGATCGAGATCGTCATACGGCATGAGCGTCGAAACCGGGCCGAAGGCTTCCACGTCATGAACGTATTTGGCGGTGGCCGGCGACGCGCAGCTCAGCAAAAGCGGCGGCAGGAACGCGCCGGTCTTCGCATCAGCGCCAACGACTTCGAAGGCTTGCGGATCGCCGAAAGCCAGCTCGCATTCCTGCCTGAGCTTGCCGACGAGATCGAGCACCTGCCCGCGCTGGCTGAGGCCGACCAAAGGCCCCATGCGAACATTCTCCAGCGCCGGATCGCCGACCGCCACTTTGGCGAGGCGCGCCCGCAATGCCTCCGTCGCCGCCGCCAGCGCACCGCGCGGCACGAAAGCGCGACGGATGGCTGTGCACTTCTGGCCGGCCTTCACGGTCATCTCGCGCGCCACTTCCTTGACGAAAAGATCGAACTCCGGCGTGCCGGGTGCCGCATCTGGCGCCAGCAGCGCCGCATTGACCGAATCCCGCTCGGCGATGAAGCGCACGGCCTCGCGCGCGATGACGGGATGGCGTTGCAAGATCTGCGCCGTCTCGGCCGAGCCGGTGAAGGAGACCACATCCTGGCCGGTGAGATGATCGAAGAGATCGCCCGTCGATCCGATCACCGTCTGCAAGGCACCGGGGGGCAATACACCGGAGGCTTCGACGAGACGCACAAGCCGTTCGGCTACATAGGCCGTGACCGTCGCCGGCTTGGTGATGACGGGCACGCCAGCCAGAAAAGCCGGCGCAAATTTTTCGAGCAGACCCCAGCAGGGGAAGTTGAAAGCGTTGATGTGAACCGCCGCGCCCTGTAAGGGCGTGCGCACATGGCGGCCGATGAAATTGCCACTCTTCGTCAGGGGTTCAACGTCACCATCGAGCAGCAGATTGGATGCCGGCAGCTCGCGCCGCCCTTTGGACGCATAAACGAACAACACGCCGATGCCGCCGTCCACATCGAGCATGGCATCCATTTTCGTGGCGCCGGCATGGCGCGACAGTTCGTAGAGCTGTTCTTTATGGGCATTCAGATATTCGGCGAGCTTCTTGAGCTGTTCCGCTCGTTCGCGAAACGTCGCCTTGCGTAAGGCCGGGCCGCCAGTCTTGCGGGCATAGGCCAGCACGTCCGCCATGGCCATCGGCTCCGACGCCACCCGCGCCACTGGCTCGCCGGTAACAGCGCTGCGAATCTCCGCACCACCTGATACCGGCGGCAGCCAACGCCCCAACACATGACTGGAAAGCTCGATCATGATTCCTCACGCAATTTAAAACGCTGAATTTTGCCCGTCGCCGTCTTGGGCAGGTCTTCTCGCACTTCCATCCAGCGCGGATATTTCCAGGCGCCGGCATTGTTCTTGACGTGCGCCTTGAGATCTTCAAACAGCGTTTCGCTGTTGGCGGCGCCGGGCTTCAAGACGACGAAGGCCTTCGGCTTGACGAGCCCGTCCGTATCTTCCTTGCCGACGACAGCCGCTTCGAGAACGGACGCGTGGGTGAGCAAGACGCTCTCGATCTCGAAGGGCGAGACCCAGATGCCCGATACTTTGAACATGTCGTCGGTGCGGCCGCAGTAATAATAGAAGCCGTCCTCGCCGATCCGATATTTGTCACCCGTGTACGTCCATTCGCCACAGAACGTGCGGCGGGTCTTGGCGCGCTGCAGCCAATAGCCCTCGGCCGAGGATGGCCCCTTGATGATGAGTTCGCCGATCTCACCTTGCGGCACGAGATTGCCGGCGTCGTCGATGAGTTTCGCCTCGTAGCCGGGAACGGGCGTGCCCGACGAACCGTAACGCACGGAGCCCGGGCGGTTGGAAACGAAGATATGCAGCATCTCGGTCGAGCCGATGCCGTCGATCACTTCGGTGCCGACCTTCTCCTGCCAACGCAGACCGATTTCCTCCGGCAGGGCTTCGCCGGCCGACGTCGTCAGACGCAGGCGATCGGAGCCGGCACCTTGGCCGATGTCCTTGTTCGCCAGCATGGAAGCGAACAGGGTCGGCACGCCGCAGAAGATCGTCGGCTGGTGATCGCGCATCACTTTCACGACGCTGTCTGGGGTCGGGCGATCCGGCAGCAAGATCGCCGTCGCGCCAACGGACATGGGAAAAGACATGCTGTTGCCCAGCCCATAAGCGAAGAACAGTTTCGCGGCGGAGAACACCACGTCTTCCGACGAGAATTTCAACACGTTCTGGGCAAAGAGCCGCGCGGTGTACATCGGGCTGGCGTGCAAGTGGCGCGTGCCTTTCGGCGCGCCGGTGGAGCCAGACGAATAGAGCCAGAAGGCCACTTCATCGGCGCGCGTCGGCGCGGCCAAGGCTTCATCGGAACCTTCGCCAAGAAAGGCTTCCAGATTGACAGCCTCTGGGAATACGCCCTGCCCGCTGACGATCACATGCAGCGGCCGCTGCTGGCGGATGGCTTCGAGCACCGGGCCGACACGATCGAGCAATTCGGCGGAGACGACAACGGCCGCCGCACGGGAATCCTCGATCATGTAGGTCCAGAATTCCGGCGTCAGAAGCGTGTTGATCGGGATGGGCACGATGCCGGCCTTGATGGCGCCCCAGAACACCACCGGCATATCGACCGTATCGAGCGTGATCAGCGCGATGCGCTCTTCACGGCGGATGCCGAGCCGGCGCAAACCGTTGGCGAACCGATTGCAGCGCTGCTGCAGCTCGCGATAGGTAATCTGCCGCGTCGGATCGATGAAGGCGGCTTTGTTGGCGAAGCCTGCCGCCACGGTACGATCGACCAGATCGCTCGCCGCATTATATTCGCCCGCCGGGGGCGCCCAGGTCAGATCCATCGTCATCGCGTTCATCTGCAAGTCCTCCCTCTGGCCTCCCTCTCACACGCCCAGATACTGGTGCATGAGATCCGGATCGGCCTTCAAAACATCCGGCGTCGCATTGAACGCCACCTCGCCCTTCACCAGGATCGCGATCCGATCGGACACCGCCGCCACTTCCGAAACCGTTTTGTCGACGATCAGGCTCGAAAGGCCGGCGCCTTTCACCAGGCGAATGATTTTCCAGATTTCCTCTCGGATAAGCGGCGCCAGGCCTTCCGTCGCCTCGTCGAGAATGAGCACGCGCGGATTGGTCAGCAGCGCGCGGGCGATCGCCACCATTTGCTGCTCGCCGCCAGACAATTGATCGCCGCGATGGCCGAGCCGTTCCCGCAGGCGCGGGAAAAGATCGAGCACGCGCTGCAATGTCCAATCCCGGCTGCCATCGACGCCAGTTCGTTCGGCGATCTGCAAATGCTCCAAAACGCTGAGCGTCGCAAAGATGCCGCGCCCTTCGGGCACATAAGCGAGGCCCTGTTGGGCGATGCGAAAGCTCGCTTCGCCTGTGACGTCTCGGCCGGCCACGCTGACGCGGCCCGAGCGCGGTTTCACCAGCCCCATGATGGTGCGCAACAGGGTCGTCTTGCCCATGCCGTTGCGGCCCATGAGGCCGAGGGTTTCGCCTTCACGGAGTTCGAGCGTGACGTCGCGCAGGATATGGCTCGCGTCGTAAAATGTGTTCAAGCCGTGCACGGCGATGAGCGGCTTAGTGGACATCGTTGTCCCCCAGATATGCCGCCTGCACCGCCGCGTTGCGCCGGATTTCTTCTGGCGTTCCGGTCGCGAGGATTTTGCCTTCGACCAGCACCGTCATGCGGTCTGCGACCTGAAAAACGAAATCCATGTCATGTTCGATCAGCAGGACCGCATGATCCTCCGCCAGGCCACCCATCAGCGCCGCCATGCGCTCGCTCTCATCTTGCCCCATGCCGGCCAACGGCTCATCGAGCAGGATGATCTGTGGCTCGACGGCCAGCGTCATGGCGATTTCAAGCTGGCGTTGCGCGCCATGGCTCAAAATGCCGGCGATCGTCTCGCGCTGATCAGCCAGGCCGACGCGCTCGATCGCCCGATCGGCGACATCGTTCAAATGCGCCGTGCGACGCACCGTCGAGAAAATGTCCTTGCCGAAGACCCGCGTCGCCTGGGCAGCCAGGCGGACATTCTCATGGACGGAGAAGGATTTGAAAATATTGGTGCGCTGAAACGATCGCGTCACGCCCAGATGCGGAAACCGCCAGGCCGGCAGGCCCGAGACATCCTGCCCGCGCAACAGAATGCGACCGGCGGAGGGTTGCACCTGACCGGAGAGCAGATTGACAAAGGTCGACTTACCGGCGCCGTTCGGCCCGATCACCGCATGCAGGCCGCGCGGGGCGAGCGCGAAGGTGACATTGCGAACGGCGAACAAACCGCCGAAACGGCGCGAGACATCCTCCGTTTGCAGGATCGGCTGATCAATCATTTTGACGCGCCTCCTGCACGGGCTTGCGAACGGTCAGGTTCGGCCATTTGCCCGATGATCGGATCGATTGCAGCCATCGGCGCGGATCGCGCAAGCGAATGCCGGCAATGCCGTGACGCAGGACGATCACCGCAAGCAGAACGACCAGGCCTTGGACTAGCAGCTTGCGATCGGTGAGGCTCAGCGCCACTTCACCCAGGGCCGTGAAGGCGAAAGCGCCGATAATGGCGCCAGCCAGCGAATTGATGCCGCCAAGTAGGATCATCAACAAAGCCTCGGCCGATTTATGCCAGGCCAGAAGCTCCGGATTGACGAAGCCCGACTGCAAGCTCCACATGTGACCGGCGGCGCCCGCAAACACGCCGGCGATGGTGAAAGCGCCGAGCTTGTAGAGGCCGGTATTGTAACCCAGCGCCTCCATGCGGTGTTCGTTCAGCTTGATGCCATGCAACACGCGACCGAACAGCGAGCGCAACAGGAAAGCCAGCGCCAGATAGGTCACGACGAGCTGGCCGAGCGCCACGTAATAGGCCGGAAATGAACGCTGGCTGCGGGGCAGCGACATCGGATCGAACGTATAACCGAACAGCGAGAGGATCGGCTTGGCGAGATAGGCGCCGTCGGTGCCACCACCGAGCTTGGTGTCATGCAGGACGGTGAACAGCATCTGACCGAAGGCCAAAGTCACCATCAGAAAGAAGAACCCCTTGGTGCGGATCGACAGCGCGCCGACGACTAAAGCGCAAAGGCCGGAAACGAGCATGGCCGCCGGCAGAGTGAGCCATGTCGGCTGGGGCGAGCCCTCCGGCGAGAGGAAGAAAACCGTATAGGCGCCGACGCCATAGAAAGCGCCGTGGCAGAGACTGACCATGCCTGCGCCGCCCACCAACAGATGCACGCTCAGCGCCAGCATGGCGGCGATCATCGCAACGGTGGTCAGGCCGACATAATAAGACGGCACGTAAAACGGCAGAATGGCAAGCACCAGCGCGCCGACGGCGAGCGCGCACCAGCCGATCCAGGACTGCGGCAACATATGCGATGAACTCATGCCCGCCTCCCGAACAGCCCCGTGGGCCGGAACAGAAGAATGGCGACCATCACAATATAGACCGACATGGAGGCGAGCGCCGCAAGAACCTGACCAAGAGGAAGGCTGACCAGGGACGAGCCATAAGCTTTGCCTAACGTGTCGATGAGGCCGATGAGCAAAGCCGCCCAGAAAGCGCCGCTGACGGAACCAAGACCGCCAACCACCACGACGACGAAGGAAATGATGAGCAGGCCCGAGCCCATGTTGGGATAAACCGAGGTGAGCGGCGCGGCCAATCCGCCGGCCATCACCGCCAAGGCGGCGCCGACGGCGAAGACGACGAGATGGATGCGGCGTGCATCGATGCCAAGAATATCGACGATCTCCGGTTTCTCCGCCGCCGCACGGATGATCGCGCCCATTTTGGTACGCTCGATCCAATAGAAAAGAACCGCAGCCACGACCAGGCACATGGCGATGACGAAGAGCCTATAGGCGGCATAGCTGAACGTGCCGGTGATGGGCACCGAGAAATCGAGAATGGCCGGCACGGGCACGGAATGGAAATCATTGCCAACGAGCAGCGAGCGCACTTCCTCGAAGATCAGGATCAGCGCGAAGGTGAGCAGCACCTGATCGAGATGTTCGCGATCGTAGAAATGACGGAACAGAAAGCGTTCCAGAAGTGCGCCAAGCGCCAGACCGCAGATCACCGCCACCGGAATGGCGATCCACAGCGAGCCGACCTTGCTGACGACGAAGAAGACGATATAGGCGCCGATCATGAACAGGCTGCCGTGCGCGAGATTGATGATCCCCAGCACGCCAAAAACCAGCGTCAAACCGCTGGCGATCAAAAAGAGCAACAGCCCATATTGCAGGCCGTTCAAAAGCTGCGAGAGCAAAGCGGCGCTCATGACAGTCCTTCATTCGAGCGAGGACAGGACCGGCTGCGATTGCGCGCAGCCGGCCGTTTCATTCACATTTTGCAACCGGTGCCAGGATCGGCGAGCGATTCGACAGCGACGCCGACCACTTTGTTCAGCCCATTCTCGACGCGACGCAGATAGATGTTCTGGATGACGTTCTGCGAATCCGAGAAGGAAATCGGGCCACGCGGGCTTTCAAGCTTCGCACCGCGCATCGCCTTGTAAAGGCCGGCCTCGTTGTCGAGATCACCTTTCACAGCGTCCAGACCGGCGGCAAGCAATTGCGCGGCATCATAGCCCTGCACCGCATAAACATCCGCATCGCGGCCCGCCTTGGCGCGGAAGGCCTTCATGAAGGCTTCGTTCTTGGCGCCGGTGAGATTGTCGCCATAGTGCAGCGCTGTCTCGATGCCCTCGGCCGCCTTGCCCTGCGCCGGCAATGTGCCTTCAGTGAGAAAGCCCGCGCCGCACAGAGCCGGCTTGAGCTGCGCGGCCGCATATTCCTTGACGAACTGCACCGCACCGCCGCCGGCAAAGAAGGCGCCGATCGCATCGACATCGAGACCGGGAACCTGCGCCAATAGCGGCTGGAAATTGGTTTCTGGAAAATTCAAGGTCAGCATGCGCACGAACGTGCCGCCGCCCTTCTCGAACCCCTCCTTGAAGCCCGCGCCTGATTCCTGGCCCGCCGCATAATCCCAGGTGATAAAGGCGGCGCGTTTGACGCCTTTCTTCGCCAAAGCGAGACCCATGCCATAGGCCGGCTGCCAATTGGTGAAGGACGTGCGGAAGACGTTGCGGGCGCACAGGCTGCGCGTCACATCGTTATTGCCGGCATTGGGAATGATCGTCAGCGTGCCGCTTTCGCGCACCACTTTGTGAATGCCCATCTGCACGCCGGAATGGACCGTGCCGATCAACACATCGACATTGTCTTTCTTGACCAGGCGCTCGGCATTCTGCGGCCCCGCTTCGGGCTTTGATTCATCGTCGAGGCGCACAAACTGAACGGGACGGCCGCCCAAAGTGCCGCCCTTTTCGGCGACCAGCATTTCGACCGCATGGGTGATGTTTTCGCCAAGCTGCGCGAACGTGCCCGAATAGGGCAGCATCAGGCCGACCTTGACGGGCTTGGCCTGCGCGATGGCCCAAGTCGTCGGAATCGTGGCCGCGACAAGTGAACCGCCACCGACGCGAAGCAGGCGGCGACGATTGATAGACCCATGATTGAGCATGCTTTCCCCTCCTCGATTGATCGTTACATGGTCCGTTTCAGGTAACCCTCAGTTCCGCCTCGGCGGCCGATCGAATACGTATATCGAGCGCGATCGGTTGCACCTCGACGTTCTCCTCCAGTGAACTCACGCATACGCAGATGAAACGCCCCTCGAAATGCAGCAGGCCACGTTGGGCACCATGGCCTTGCACCGCGAACGTGATCGACGTCTTGCCGAGACGTTCGACGGAAACCGAAATGTTGAGATTTTCGCCCGGCCGCGCCGGCGCGCGCAGATCGCATTCCGTATGAACGAAAGGCGTGCCAATGCCCCATGTGGTGTTCATCACATAGAAGCCCGCGCCGATGCGATCGATCATCCAGGCGTCGATGGCGCGCAGGGCATAGTCGGTGAAGCGCGCCGTATAGACGATGCCGGCGGGATCGGCGTCGGCCCAATAGGGCGCGATGGCATGGACGAAGGGGCGCGGCGGCGCGTCCTGCTCAATAGGTTTCAACATGGAACCTACCTTGCGCGCGCATATCCGGTTTCAATGCCGTCCAATCGAGCCGGTGCTTGCGGCAGACATCGGCCAAAGCCTCGTCGACGCCTGCCTCCATGCCCTTCAGGCCGCAGATGAAGATATGGGTTTTGGGGGATTGCAGAAGCGCGCCCATATCCGCCGCCTCCCGGCGGATGCGATCCTGCACATATTCCTTGTCGCTGCCTGGCACGCGGGAAAAGACGAGATGCTTCTCCAGAAGCGAATCCGGCACCTTTTGCAGAGGGCCGAAGTAAGGCAGCTCCTGCGGCGTGCGCGCGCCGAAGAGCAGCACGAATTTGCCGGTCGCGTTCTGACCCGTGCGGCGGCGTTGCTCGGTGAAGGCGCGGAACGGCGCCGATCCCGTGCCCGTGCAAATCATAATGACATTGGCATCATGGGCATTGGGCATCAGGAAGGTGGCGCCGAATGGTCCGGTCACCTGCACTTTGTCGCCGATCTTGAGATCACAGACGTAGTTGGAGCCGACACCGCCAGGAACGCGCTTCACCGTGAGCGCCAGATTGTTGGCGCTGCGTTTTTCGCCGTCGCGGGCCGAAGCAATGGAATAGAGACGCACATCATGCGGCTTGCCGTCGGCGCGTGTACCCGGCGGCACGATGCCGATCGACTGGCCTTCCAGCACGGGGAACGGCGTGTCGCCAAAGCCGAGCACGATATGGCGGACATCGCTTTCGGTGTCCGGCGCCGTGATGCGATAATTGCCCTGCACCACCGCAATGGCGGGCTTCGGCCGCCGGAACAGATTGACCGCCGGCTTCGCCGCCGATTCCGGCGGCCCGACCTTACCACCGGCGCCTGCATGGGCGGTGGCAAGCAGCGCCTCGATCTCATCCTCGACCGCATCGCCGGTCAGTTGGCTGGTATCGCCGGCAATGTCCTCTTGCGGCGGCAGTTCATTCCAACCCAATTGATCTTCGAGAGACCAGGCCGCGCGCACGACGCGCCAGTTGTCGATCGAGCCGGTCGGGCATGGCGCGATGCAATCAAGGCAGAAATTGCACTTCTCCGCATCGACGACATAGTTGTTGTCGTCATGCGTCACAGCGCCCACGGGGCAAGTGGCCTCGCAGGTGTTGCACCTGATGCAGATCTCAGGGTCGATAAGGTGCTGCTTGCGCAGCTCCGACGAAACCACATCCTCTGGCATGCGCGTTCCTCCTCCACGTGATCGGCCGCGGGCTGAGCCCACGGCCTTGGCGGAGCCCTATTCAGCCGCGATGGATCGCGACATATTCAAAATCACCCGGCTTTCCGTCGACGCCAACCTTCGGCGCCGAAATCCACGAGG
The DNA here is from genome assembly GCA_001898965.1 of Rhizobiales bacterium 62-17. Lineage (GTDB taxonomy): Bacteria > Pseudomonadota > Alphaproteobacteria > Rhizobiales > Beijerinckiaceae > Terripilifer. Next base: position 1,630,970 of record MKVW01000009.1, on the reverse strand, counting down.
CGTATTGGCCCTTTTCCCAGCACGGCTTCATCAAAGTATGGATGAAGGCGCCATCGTCCGATGACGGCAGCCATTTGTCGCGATTCTTAATCCATTCCTCGTCGCTGAGGATCTGCGCTTCCGGCGACGTATGAACGCTGCGGAATTCACCGATCTGCCGGTTGAAGGCGACGGACGGCAAGGTCAGTTTGAAGTCGATGCCGTATTTCTCGATGACCTTGTTCCAGCGATTGACACCGCCCTGGCAATCCTTGGCGTAATCGTCGCGCAGGCGCATGTTGAGCGCGGTCAAGGCCGGCTCATCGATATAGCGGATCTGGCCATCAACATATTTCAGAACCGAATAGGTCGCATTGGTCAGAACGTGATCGTCGTCGATCTTGGTTTCCATGAACCGGCCTTTTAGGCCGGCATTGTAGAAATTGGCGGCATTGGTCGAAATTTCCGAACCGAACAGATCGAGCGACAGCGAGAAGTGCAGATTGGCTTTCTTCTGAATGGTCGGCAGATCGATGACGCCCAGGGCGCGCACGCGGTCGATGTCATAGGGATCGTCGATCCCCGCCCCCTTCATGGCTTCGCAGGTGCGCTCGATGACGCGGCCGACGCCGGTCTCGCCGACGAACATGTGATGCGCTTCTTCCGTCAGCATGAAGCGGCAGGTGCGCGACAGCGGATCGAAGCCGGATTGCGCCAGGCTTTCGAGCTGCATCTTGCCGTCACGGTCGGTGAAGAAGGTGAACATGAAGAAGGACAGCCAGTCCGGCGTTGCCTCGTTGAAGGCGCCGAGCATGCGCGGCTTGTCGGGATCGCCGGAGCGACGCTGCAACAGACCCTCGGCCTCTTCGCGGCCGTCGCGGCCGAAATATTTCTGCAGCAGATAGACCATCGCCCACAGATGACGGCCTTCTTCCACATTGACCTGGAACAGATTGCGCATGTCATAGAGCGATGGCGCGGTGGCGCCGAGCGCCCGCTGCTGTTCGACGGAAGCGGGTTCCGTATCGCCTTGGATCACGACAAGCCGGCGCAGGCTGGCGCGATGTTCGCCGGGAATATCCTGCCAGGCTTTCTCGCCCTTGTTGGAACCGAAATTGACGAGCCGGTTCTCTTCCTGCGGCGCCAGCAGAATGCCCCAGCGGTAGTCCGGCATTTTGACATAGCCGAACTGCGCCCATCCTTTCGGATCGATCGACACCGCGGTGCGCAGATAGACGTCGGAAGTCTGGAAGCCGTCCGGCCCCATGTTCATCCACCAATCGATGTAGCTCGGATACCACTGCTCCATCGCCTTGAGGACGCGCGCGTCATTGACGAGGCCGACATTGTTCGGAATCCGGGTCGAATAATCCACCGCGCCTTCGACAAATGCTGCTGAGGAACTCGACATGATATGCTCCCTGAATATGAGGCCGTTAACGCGTCAGACGCGCTTGATGTCGTATTCGGCTTTGAGACCCGTGCCGTAGCGCTTCAGCGCACCATCGGCGCCGACGGCATTGGGACGCTGGAATATCCAGTTTTGCCAAGCGGTGAGACGGCCGAAGATTTTGGTTTCCATCGTCTCGGGGCCAGCGAAACGCAGATTGGCTTCGAGACCAACGAGACCATCGGGCGAAAAGCTGGTGCGCTCTTCAAGGAAGATACGGACTTCGTCGTCCCAATCGACTTCGTCGAAGGATTCGGTGACAAGGCCAAGCAGTTCGGCATCGGACGAGTCGAGGGATTCGCCGATCTTCTCCTTCACCTTCGCCACGGTTTCGGGCTCGCCGAGGAAACGGGTTTCGAGACGCGTCAGGCCATTGGACATCGGGTATTGGCCGAAATTCAACGACGTCAGCGTCATATGCGCCATGGATTGATTGCCGCCGGTGACCGTGCCCGCGAACATGTAAGAACGGTCGCAAGCGAAGGCGATTTCAGCGAGCGAACCTGCGAAGCACGATCCGCTTTCGATCAAAGCCACCAGCGAGCGCGAGGTAACGTCGATACGCTTGAGCACCCGCTTCCAGAAATGCAGGGTTTCGCGGATGAACCAATCCTTGCTGTTCTGCTCCAGGAAGCGGTCATAGGCGCAGACGAGATCAGCGTCGCCTTCGGTGCGGAACACCCAGGTGCCGATCTCCGGTTCATTGAGCCGCAGATGGACGATCGCGTCGTCCATCTCGCGGGCGACACGCAGGCTGTAGAATTGCGCGCCCAACGCCTTGGCATCGGCGACCGAGGCGGGCGCAGGATCCTGCGGGCCCAGCACTTTGATGGTGGCACGGCGCGCCGCGCGATCGAGATCGACCGTGACCAGGGAGTAAGCGATGCGATCGGCGCCGATGTCGCGCGACAGTGGCGTCAAGATGATGCCCTTCTCGTCGGCTGGACGGTCGGATTTGGCGGCCAGTGCCGCCGCCGCCGATTGCACGGCGGCCTCGAACTTGGAGTTCGGCACCACTTCATCGACGAGGCGCCATTCGACGGCGCGCTTGCCCTTGATGCCCTCTTCCACCGTGCAGAAAATGTCGGCGCGATCGCGGCGCACCTTGCGCTTATCGGTGACGCGGGTGAGACCGCCGGTGCCCGGCAGAACCGCCAGCAGCGGCACTTCCGGCAGAGAGACGGAAGATGAACCGTCGTCGGACAGAATGATGTGGTCGCAAGACAGCGCCAGTTCATAACCACCGCCGGCAGCCGTTCCGCGAATGGCGCAGAGGAATTTGAGACCGGTGTTCTCGGATGAATCCTCCATGCTGTTGCGGGTCTCGTTGGTGAACTTGCAGAAGTTCACCTTGTGCACATGAGACGCCGCAGCGAGCATGCGGATGTTGGCGCCGGCGCAGAACACTTTGTCCTTGCCCGACTTGAGCAGCACCACTTTGACGCCGGGATGTTCGAAACGCAGACGCTGCAGCGCGTCCGACAGCTCGATGTCGACACCCAGATCGTAGGAATTGAGCTTGAGCTGATAGCCCTGCATCAGGGGCGCGTTCTCGTTCACGTCCATGACGAGTTCGGCGACATCGCCGTTCACGGTGAGCTTCCAGTGCCGATAGCGATCGGGCGACGTCAGGAAGTCGATCGTCGTCTCGGAAGGCTGGGCGGCGGCCGTTGGCCGATCTGCGCGATAGTTCATGAATTAACCCTCCCACCGACCCAAAACAGGTGATATAATGCATATTATCTACGCACCGCAGCGCGTGAGAGTCAATACAGTTTGTGATTTTTCTCGTTCCAGCCTGCTTTCGGCTCTTGATCGCCTGCTTTTTCTGAACTATGGTTCATGAATGACGATAAAATCTGATGAAACGCTCGATTCTGAAGACTTGGCTGTTCGCGTCGGGCGGAAGGTGCGGGCGCTGCGCGACCTGCGCGGCTTGTCCCGCCGGGAGGTGGTGGAGGCGGCCGGAATATCCGAGCGCTATCTCATTCAGCTTGAAGCGGCGGAATCGAATGTCAGCCTTTCGGTCCTGTCGCGCATTGCGACCGCGCTCGATGTCGAGCTGACGCAATTGCTGAACGATGGCAGCGACACCTTCGCCCGCCCCACGGACCTTTCCATCGATGAAAATCTCGGCGCTTTGATCGGCAGCATGTCGCGGGCTGAGCAGCAGAGCTGCATTCCCGCGCTCCAGACCTGGCTCGCCGAACGGCGGCGGGGTCAACGCGGCGTGGCGCTGCTCGGCTTACGCGGTGCCGGCAAATCGACTCTCGGTCGCCAGCTCGCGGCACGCCACAACGTGCCTTTCGTCAGCGTCACACGCGAGATCGAGCGGCGCACCGGCATTTCCCTCGACGATTTGTTCAATCTTGGTGGCCCGGATGCCTATCGCGCCATGGAGAACGAGGCGATCAATGCTCTTCTCAATCGCGGCGATTTCATCGTCGTCGAGACCGCCGGCGGTATCGTCGCCAACAAAGAAGCGATGAGTACGATCATTTCGTCATTCCGCACGATCTGGCTGAAGGCTTCGCCAGAAGCGCATTTGCAGCGCGTGATCAATCAAGGCGACATGCGCCCGATCAAGGCGGCGCCACGCGCGCTCGAACACGTCCGCAATCTGCTGATCTCGCGCGAGGACGAATATGCGCGTGCCGAATTCGTCGTCGACACTACGGATCTCTCGCCGGAAGCGTGCCTGAACGAGATCGACCGAATTCTCGATCTGCCGGCGACTTTAACGCATGCTTGATCAGGCCAGCCCACGCCAGCGGGGCGCGCGCTTTTCAAGAAAGGCCAGCACGCCTTCGCGATAATCAGGATCAAAGCCTGCCGCGCCCTGGCATTTCGCTTCGACGTCGAGATAGCTTTCCCAATCGGGCGCGGCCGCCGCTGCCTCCACCGCCCGCTTCAATCCGGCCAGCGCCGTCGCTGGGCCAGCTGACAGCGTCTGGACGATCGTTTCGACATGCGCCTCAAAGGCATCGTCGGCCACACATTCGCTGACAAGCCCCGACGACGATGCGTCGCGTGCCGCCAGTTCGCCGCCCAGCATCAACAGCAGCCGCGCTTTGGCCGGCCCCAATGCCTTGACCAGGCTCCAGCCCAAACCGGCGTCGACAGACAGCCCGACTTTGACGAAGGAGAAGACCAGACGAGCATTCTCGCGCATCACCACAATGTCGCCGGCCAGCGCCAGCGCCACGCCGGCACCCGCCGCGAGGCCATTCACGGCCGTGACGATGGGCTTGGGTGTCGAGCGCATCAGCCGCAGGATCGGGTGATAGCTGCGACGTTGGATCGCCTCGAGATCAAAAGGCTCGCTGCGCTGGCGGGGATCGCGCTCGGAGAGATCTTGACCTGCACAGAACGCGCGGCCAGCGCCCGTGAGCACAATGGCGCGAATGCTTGCATCCCCATCGAGATCGCGCAGCGCCGCCTGCAAGGCGTCCAGCATGTCGGCGGTCAAGGCGTTGAGACGTTGCGGACGAGACAGAATAATGCGCCCGACAGGACCATCCTTGCGCAGGAGAATGCTGGGCTCCTGTTGTTCCGCCATAACCTTCTCCTTAGACGCAAGACACCCGTCGTGATGTCATATAATGCATTTCTTCTTGACTTTGAGAAATTCTAACGGAAGAAATCTGCATTATTCTGCATATTTCTGAGGGAGAGCGGCCATGCCGTCAACCGGAGAAGACCAATTCCGTTCGGCTGTTGGCCAGATCGCCGAAGCCATTGGCACACAGCCGCTGAACGCCGATCTCGAACACTTTCTGCAAAGCCGCTTTCCGCCCGGAGAAGCGCCGTTCGATGCGTTGGAACAGCTCGTCTTCAACGGCGTCAAAGAAGGCTGGCTCTGCGCACGCACGGCTGGCGGCATCGCTTATGGCCGCGCCGTCAAGCCGGGACAGGACACCGGCACCTTCAGCGTCGACGTGGTCGTGATGGAAGATATCGCTGGGCCGCACCATGTGCATACGACCGGCGAGATCGGCATGATCATGCCGGTCGCGGGAAACCCTTTGTTCGATGGGAAGCCACGCGGCTGGTATGTCTATCCACCGGGATCATCGCATTTCCCGACCGTCACCGGCGGCAAAGCCTGTATCCTCTATCTGCTGCCTGAAGGCGCGATCGAATTCACGGGCCAGAAAGCGTGACCAGTTCCACAGCAACAACGAAGTCTGGCTTCGTCGAAGCGGGCGGATATGCGCTCGAATATACGTTCGAGCCACCGGCTTCCGCCGATGCCCCCGTCATTCTTCTGCTGCATGAAGGGCTCGGCTGCGCACAGCTTTGGGGTGGGTTCAGAACCGCTTTGGCCGAGGCCACCGGCGCCGGCGCCTTTGCCTATTCGCGCGAGGGTTATGGCGCCTCCAGCCCCATTCAATTGCCGCGTCCGCTCGATTATATGCGCCAACATGTGCGCGATGTTCTTCCCGACGTCATTGCCGGGATCGATGCAACGCGTATTCTCCTCGTCGGCCATTCGGATGGCGCGACCATCGCCGCTCTTTATGCAACGGCGAAGCCTGATCCCCGCGTGTGTGGCGCGGTGCTGATCGCGCCGCACTTCTTCGTCGAAGATTTTTCGATCCGGGAGATCGCCAAGACGAAAGTCGCTTACGAAACGACGGATCTGCGCGCAAAACTCGCGCGCTGGCATAAGGATGTCGATGGCGCCTTTCGCGGCTGGAACGATGTCTGGCTTAATCCCGATTTCGGCGCGGCGCTGGAGATGCGCGAAGAGCTGACTGGCTTTCGCATACCTGTTCTGGGCATGCAGGGCGATGCCGATCAATATGGAACGCTGGCGCAGATCGACGTTTTGGAATCGTCCATTGGCGCGGCCGGTGGCCATTTCGAGCGCGTCATTCTGCCTGGCATTCAGCATTCACCGCATCGGGAGGCCCCGAGCGAGACGATCGCGGCCATCAAAGGATTTCTCGATCGCCTGCCGTGAAAGCGCTTAACGCGAGGCTCGTCTCGAGCGCCTCGGACCGTCCGCTTTCAGATTATCGAGAACGTAATCCTTCATGATCTCAGCGGCCGGCAACAGATTGGTCTTCGACCAGATCAAGCCAATGGGCGTGCTGACGTCGATGGGCGGCAAAGGCAGAATGTGCATGGACAAGCGCTCAGCCCAGTGCCGGGCGACGGATTGCGGCGCGATCGAAATGAAGGACCCCGCACTCAGCAGCGATTGGATGAGGGAAATCGACTTCGTGTCGATCCTGTTGGCGGGCAGATCAAACCCCTGCCGCGACAGATAATCGGCGAGCGCTTCGCGCGTCGGCGTGCCCGTCGGCGGTAAGATCCAACCCGCTTCCACCACATCGGCCCAGGTGAGCTTGCGTTTTTTGCTCAACGGATGATCGGGGCTCGCCACCACCAGCGCCGCCTCGTTGGCTATGCCGACACTGTCGAAGTCCCGGTCCAAGGCCACCTGCCCGATCCGACCGAACACGAGATCCACCGTGCCATTGCGTAGATCGTCGACAAGATCGGGAAGCACCCCTTCGATGACGCGAACGAATATGCCGGGATAATCGCGCTTGGCTTTGGCAAGGGTCTCGGCGATGAACAATTGACCGGTGATGACATGAAGGCCGATGACCACCGTGCCCTGCACGCCGCTGCGCAAATCGCGCATCACACCATCGAAGGCATCGAATTCAGCGGTGACACGGCGCGCGAAGGCGATCAGGCGCACACCCGGTTCGGTCGGCACCCAGCGGGTTCTCTCGCGCCGAAAGATCGGCACGCCGACGATGGCCGTCACTTCCGCCAAGGATTTGGAGACGGCGGCCTCGCTGATGTGAAGACGGTTAGCCGCCAGATTGAGACGGCCAAGCTCTGACACGGCGAGCACGTGCCGCAAATGCCTGAGCGTCAACCGGTCGCGAATGCTCATGGTGCAACTTAACCAATTAGTTGATTTTGGCTTAGCATAATTCACTTGTCTGCAAGTTCAACTCCCGCCTCAATATCCAGTCATCGGAACAACGAAGGCTGTGGGCGGGCGATGAGCAATATCCCTGAAATTTGGACCCTGGTGGACGAGAAGCAAGCGCGCCTGACCGCGCTCTCCGATCAGATCTGGGAGACCCCAGAACTATGCTTCGCCGAGGTCAAATCGGCCGCCGCCCATGTGGCCGAACTCGAAGCACAAGGCTTTCGCGTGACAGCCGGCTGCGCTGGCATGCCGACCGCCCTGGTGGGCGAGGCCGGATCGGGCGGCCCGATCATCGCCTTTCTTGGCGAATTCGACGCTTTGCCTGATCTCAGCCAACAGGCCGGCGTCGCCCAGCCGATCCCGCTCGCCGATGGCGGCAAGGGGCATGGTTGCGGCCACAACCTGCTCGGTGCCGGTGCCATGCTGGCGGCGACGGCCGTGAAGGACTGGCTCGCCGCGAACGGCTTGCCCGGCACGGTGCGTTATTATGGTTGCCCGGCCGAAGAAGGTGGCGCGGCGAAAGTCTTCATGGTGAAGGCCGGTCTCTTCGACGATGTCGATATCGCTCTTTCATGGCATCCCGGTTGCTTCGCCGACGTGATGACGCGCAGTTGGCTCGCCAATGCCCGGTTCGACTTCACCTTCCACGGCAAGGCTTCGCATGCCGGCGCCTCGCCGCATCTTGGCCGCAGCGCGCTCGATGCCGTCGAGCTGATGAATGTCGGCGTCAACTACATGCGCGAACATATGCCGAGCGATGCGCGCATTCACTATGCCATGATCGATGGCGGCGGCATTGCCCCTAATGTGGTGCAGCGACGCGCCAAGGTACGCTACGCCATTCGCGCCAGTTCGCTGGCCGACCTGCTGCCTTTGATCGAGCGCGTCAAAGCCGTGGCACAGGGCGCGGCTTTGATGACGGAAACGCAAGTAAGCATCGAAGCCTTGAGCGGCGTCGCCAATCTGGTTCACACCGCCAGCCTCAACGAGGTGATGCGCCGCAAGCTCGATGAAATCGGGCCGCCGCAATTCGACGATGCCGACGTGACTTTCGCCCGCGAGATTCAGGCGACGCTCGAAGACACCGACATTGCCAATACCTGCGCGCAATATGGGCTCGATCCCGAGACCAATCGTCCTCTCGGCGACATTCTCGTTCCCAAAGGCCTTACGCCGGCCTCGCCTCTCACGGTCTCCGGCGATATTTCGGATGTGAGCTGGGTCGTGCCCACGGCACAGCTTTTCGGCGCGACATTCGCGGTCGGCACGCAATTCCACACCTGGCAGATGGTCGCGCAAGGCAAAAGCCCGGCGGCACATAAGGGCATGGTCCATGCCGCCAAAGTGATGGCGGCCACCGCCATCGATCTGTTCCAGGACCACGGCCTCATCGAACAGGCCAAGGCCGATCACGCCAAGCGTGCCGGCAAGGCGCGCTATCGCAGCCCAATGCCCGACGACATCAAGCCGCCGGTCGAGATGTCCGCGGCCTAGCTTTTAAGAGCATTCCAAAATCGTCTCAGGAGAGGACCCGAGAGGCAATAACCGGCGCGGCTCTCGATCGAGCGTGCATAGAAGGAGACATGCGATGAAGCGTATCTTGGGGGCCTCGGCTTTTGCTTTGGCGGCGCTGACACAGGTCGGCACCGTGCATGCCAGCGACACCTATCCCGACCGGCCGATCCGTTGGGTCGTGCCTTATCCCGCCGGCGCACCCACCGATACGGTGGCGCGCAAGCTCGCCGACGTGATGAGCAAGAAGACCGGCTGGAAGATTTACATCGAGAACAAGACCGGCGCTGCGGGAACGATCGGCGCCGCCGACGTCGCCCGTTCTCCCGGCGACGGTTATTCCTTTCTCGTCTCCACTGGCGATGCCTTGGTCGCCAATGCGGTTTCGATGAAATCGGTCACCTATGATCCGAAAAAAGATTTCGCCTTGGTCAGCCAGATCGGCTCGGCCGGCTATGTGATGCTGGTTGGCCCGCAACTGGGTGTTAATACCTTGAGCGAATTGATCGCCAAGGTGCGCTCCACGCCCGCCGGCTGGAACGTCGGGGTCACCGGGCCCGCTTCGCCGCAAAACTTGATTACGCGCGCGTTGGCGAAGAAAACTGGCATTTCGTTGAACACCGTGCCCTATCAGGGTTCGGCACCGGCGGTGCAGGATGTTCTGAGCGGTAATGTCGAGATCACCTATACCGGTGCCATTCTCGCCGCGCCTTTCGTCGAAAAGAAAATGCTCACCGCCATCGCCACCAATGGTCCCAATCGTTCGGCCCTGCTGCCCGACGTACCGACCTTCGCCGAGCTTGGATATGCCGATCCGGTGTTCTTGGCGCCGACTTGGCTGGGTATGGCCGCACCTGCCAAGACACCGCAAAACATCATCGAGCAGACTGCGCGCAGCGTCAGGGAGGCAATGGCCGATCCGGAACTCAACGCCTTCGTCAAAGGACAGGGCTTCGACGTGATCGCCAATACGCCGGAAGAGTTCCGCGCCGCTTTCGAACGGGAATTCGAAACCATCCCGCTTCTGATCAAGGATGCGCTGGGCACGAACTGAAAAGAAAGGCCGGCTGTTGAGCCGGCCTTTTGATTTATGGGACGGAGAAGGCTTCTCAGTGCCCCGTCGCGCGGGGCGGGAGCCAGCGGGCGATGGCGATTTCAACAAGCTCCACGACCGCGTAAACGCCGAGGCCGAGGAATGAAAGGGCGAACAGCGCAGCAAAGGCGAGCGGCGTATTGAGCTGCGACGTGGCGCTGAGCAACAGATAGCCGAGCCCACTGCTCGAACCCATGAATTCACCGATGACCGCACCGATGACCGCCAGCGTGATCGCCACTTTGGCGCCGGTGAGCACGAAGGGTAGCGCTGCCGGAAACTGCACCTTGTAGAAAATCTGCCAGGGCGAAGCTTTCAGGCTGTGCGCCAATTGAATGAGTTCGCGCGGCGTCGAACGCAGACCGGCAGCGGTGTCGATGATGATGGGAAAGAAGGCCACCAGCCAGACGATGGCGAGTTTCGACTCCAAGCCCGTGCCGAGCCAGACGAGAACGATCGGCGCCAAAGCGACTTTCGGCACCGATTGCAGCGCCACCAGCAGCGGATAGAACATCAGATTCAATGGCCGCGAATTGGCGATCGCCACGGCCAGCGGCAGGCCGACCGCCATGGCGAGCGCAAAGCCCAACACCGTCTCGACCAGTGTGACCCAACCTTCGCGCATCAGAACGCCAAAACTGTCGAAGAAGGCGACAGCCACCTGGCCCGGTGATGGCAGAACCACTTCTGGAACGCTGAACAGCCAGCAGTAAGCGCCCCAGATGGCAAACAGGATGGCCACGCCAATCAGGGGATAAGCGATCTGAGTGGTCGTCGTCGTGCTATTCATTCTCGTTGCTCTCAATACTTAGTGCGTGCCGACCAGAAGGCCGAGGGCTTCGCTGGCGCGACGTTCCGCCTCAATAAATTCGGGCGTAAACCGGCAAGCCTGCGTGCGCGGAGCGGGAATGTCGATCTGGAATTCGGCGCTGACCCGCGCCGGCCGGCGCGTGAAGACGACGACTTTGTCGGAAAGATAAACCGCTTCCGAAATCGAATGGGTGACGAACAGAACCGAAGCACCGGTCTCGGCTTTGATCTTCAGCAGAAGATCGTTCATGTCGAGGCGCGTGAATTCGTCGAGGGCGCCGAACGGCTCATCCATCAAGAGAAGTTTCGGTTTGTGGATCAGCGCGCGACAAAGCGAAACGCGCTGCTGCATGCCACCGGAAAGTTCATGCGGACGCGCATTGGCGAACGCATGCAAACCAGTCATCTCCAGGAGTTGTTCGGCGCGCGCTTTGGCCTGCGCATCGTTGCGGCCGAGGATTTCCATGGGAAAGAGAACATTCTGCAGCACCGAGCGCCACGGCATCAGGCTCGGCTGCTGAAAGACGAAGCCGTAATCGGGGTAAGGGCCGGTCACTTCCTTGCCACCGACCTTCACCGAACCGGATGTTTTCGACGCAAGGCCCGCGACTATCGTCAAAAGTGTCGTCTTGCCGCAGCCGCTTGGCCCGATCAGAGCGACGAATTCCCCTTCGTCGAACGTCAGGCTCGCCTCGTCGAGGGCGACGACCTCTTTTTCCTTGCCCCCGAAAACCTTGCGGACGTTCGTGATCTCGACGAAGCCCATCCCATTCCTTTCTGCACGCTCATTCCCGTTCGCCGACGACAACCTGCGGACGGCACGGTGTTTTCGCATAACGCGATCAGCTTGAATGTCTACTGAAATATCTTATGATGTCTCTGTGGTCAATGAAAACCAGGAAGCCGCGCGGCATAAGCCCGGCAGACACCAGAGGAGTTCTCGATGTTGAAAAGAATGGCCGGCGTCATCACCACGCTCTCGTGCCTGGCCGCAGCGCCTACAGGCGCGGCTGCGGCCGATACCAATGTCAAATTCATGCTCGATTTCATCAGCCTCGGCCGCCACGCGCCCTGGTATGTCGCGCTGGAGAAGGGCTTCTTCAAAGAGGAGGGATTGAACGTCGAGATCATGCCGTCGAAAGGCACGGCCGATGCCATCCGCGGCGTCGTCACCGGCATCGCACAGATGGGTTTCATCGACGTGCCCAGCTTGGTTGCCTCGGGCAAGGCCGGCAGCGAGGTCAAGATCGTCGCCAGTTCCTACGTAGAAGCACCCTATTGCGTCTATTCGCTTAATCCCGGCGCCAATGTCACCAAGCCGGCGCAATTGGAAGGCCTGAAGTTCGGTTCGAGCTCGGCCTCCTTCGTGCCGCAGATCTGGCGCGCGTTTATGAAGATGAATGGCCTCGACGGTTCGAAGCTTGAGATCGTCAATGTGGATGCCGCCGCCCGCGTGCCCATGCTCGCCGCCGGCCAGGTGGGTGGCGTCGACCAATTCCTGATGGCCGCCCCCGCCATTCGCCGCGCCGCGCCAGGCAAGGAGCCGGTGTGCTTGTTCGCCGCTGATTATGGTCTCGATCTCTATGCCAATTCGATCGGCGTGAAGAAGAGCTTCCTCGATCAGAACCCCGATGCGGTGCGCGGCTTCGTGCGCGCAGCGCTGCGTGGCTGGCAATACACCCTGGCCAATCGCGACGAAGCGACCGCGATCATCGTCAAGAGCGTGCCCGCGCTCGACCGCGGCATCGTGCGGGAAGAAATCGACCTTCTGGAACGCATCGGCGTCAATGCCGACGTGAAAGCCAATGGTTTCGGCCATATCATTCCAGCCAAAATGGCCAAGACATTCGATTTCATCAATTCGAATGTCGAGGTCGCCGGCGGCAAGCTCGAAGCGGATCAGACCTATGTGCCGGGCTTCCTGCCGAAGACGCCAATTCTGCCGGCACAGAAGTAATTCGGCAGCGGACCGCACAAAAGAATCCCCGGAGCCTGCTCCGGGGATTTTCGTTTCAGGCTTTCACGACCTGTTTGAATTCGATCAGGATGTTCGAATAGACGCCCTTGCTGGCATTCTCCAGTTCATGGGGAATGCCAGGTTCGCGCCACATCACCTCGCCCGGCGTTTCCTTGGTCTCGCGCACGCGGCCATCGGAAAAGCGCATGATGTTTTCACCTAGTGTCAGCGGCACGATCAGATAATGCATATCGTGCTTGTGCCAGGGCTGGATGCCGCCCGGCGGCAAGCTGAGCCGCCAGACGCGGATGGTCTCATTCTCGAAAATGACCTCGTCGCCAATGGCGCCAAGAACGGTGCCTTCCGGCATGCGAACTTCGCTCATGCTCATACCTCTTTGCAGTTGAAGCGCGCCCGCAGGCGCGCCGGGTTATCGGCCAGATATCGTTGGCGGCGCTCCGCCGAAAAATCCGCCAGTTGCTGCTGCGGCTCGATCACGCCCATGGGAAACGGCCAGTCCGATCCGAAGACGACATTGTCACGCCCGAACGTCTGATCGGCCAGTTCGGCCGCCGCATCGCTATGGCAGATGCAATCGACGAGGATGCGTTTCATCAACGTCGATGGCCGGGCCAGTTTGGTATCGATATCGGGCCGAGCCGTGGCATGACCGCGATCCCAGCGGGGAGCGACCATCGGCAACAGGCCGCCGCTATGGGCAAAGCACGGCGTGATATTGGGATGGCGCTCCAGCACCCCCGAAAAGATCAGATGCGCCAAGGCCACCGTGCTCTCGTAAGGATTGCCGAGCAGATTGGTGAGATAGAAGGATTGCAGCCGGCCATCGGCGCATTCGCCGGGATGAAAGAAGACGAAGGCGCCGGCCTGATCGAGCGCTTGCCACAAAGGCGCGAATTCCGCATCACCGAGCGTGCGATCGTCGCCCGTCCCCGTCGGCATGGCGAAGAGCACATGACCACGGCCGATCCACTCTTGCGCAATCTCGGTGGCCACCGCCGGGTCTTCGATCGGCAGATGCATGAGCGCGGAAAACTGGCCATCGGAAGCAGCCGCCAGATCGCGCAAGCCTTCGTTGACATAGGTCGCCCAGGCCCGTGCCTGCGCGCCACGCAACTGTTGCCGATAGAGCGGCGGCGGCGCGGAAATCCAGGCATGCGCGACGCCTTGATCGTGCATCCATTGGCTCAGGGCTTGCGGCTTGAACAATGGCTTCATGCCGACGACATGGCCGTCGATCACCATCACGCCCTTGTCGGCATCCCAGGATACGCCGTCAAGCTGCGCCAGCTTTTCCGGCACCACAGGCGCCAGATGCGCGTGAACGTCGAGCGGAATAAGTTGTTTGCTCATTGAGCCTTTCCTCTGATCCGCAGATAGATGTCGGCGATCATGCGTGAGCCGATCGGCAGAATCGCGGCGACATGATCGTCCGGTCGCAGCAAAACAACCGTGTCCTCGGCGCAGCCCAGCCGCGTGCGCAGCCGGTTGCCGATGTCGAGCAGCGCCCGGTCGCGCAAGCCGGAATCGAGCGGCGCGTCCCAGCGCGAGACGACGAAGCTCTTTAAGCCCGGCTGATCGTCGGCCGGCAGGTTCGGACGACGGCGCACGTCGGTGAAATAAAGCGCGACAAAGCTGTTGTCGCACAGATCGTGCAGATGCACCTGGCTGCCCTGCCCGTTGAACAACGGCATATCGGGCACGCGGTCGCCAACACGAAGGGCTTCCCGCTCGGTCTTGACGATCGACCAGAGGCCGGAGCCGTCGACATCGAGGCGGACGCCGAGCATGGAGCGCGTCATTGCATTGGCCCAATCGGAGCCGGACATGGCGCGGGCGCCGTCCTTTTCACCGCCCATCAGCTTGCGGGCCGCTTCCGCCATCTCGCCCGATCCATGCGCCGCCAGAGGCCGCTGCTCCCGCTCATAACCATCGAGCAGACTGTCTTCGGCCCAGCCACGCAAGACCCAGGCCAGACGCCAGGGCAGATTGATCGCATCCAGCACGCCGGTGTTCAGTCCAAGCGCCCACATCGGCGTGATGAGATGCGCCGCATCGCCAGCCAGGAACACCCGGCCCTTGCGCCATTGCGAGGCGATGCGGTGATGCACCCGGTAAGTGACGGTGTTGATGACTTCGAGCGATGTGACATCGCCAATGAAATGCCGCACCTTGCTTTCGAGTTCCGCCGGTGTCGCCGCATCGGCACCCGGCGCCAGTGGAAACAGGAAGCGCCAGCAATGGGGCTGACGCACGAGAATCATCCACTCGGTCGGATCGGCGAAATAAGCCAGATAGGGATAATCGCGCGGATTGGACTTATCGAGATCGACCAGAATGTCGACCAGCATGTAACGCACATCGAACGATGTGCCTTCGACCTCGATGCCGAGCTGGCCCCGCACCGTGCTGCGGCCGCCATCGCAGGCGATGAGATAGGAGCCTTCGACGTCGCGCGGACCGTCCGGTGTCTCGAAGCGCGCGATAACGCCATCCTTGGTTTGTTCGAACGACAAAAGCTTATGACGCAGATTGACGACGCCCGGCGGCAGATCGGACAGATTGTCGGCCAGGATCGGCTCGAGATGATGCTGCGGCATGTTGATGACGAAGGGGAAGCGCGTTTCCTCGATCAGCGTTTCCGTCAGCACCGAGGCGCGGCGCGCATTTGTCGCCCGCTCGATCTCGCCAATTTCATCCAGCCGCAACGCCTTCGACAGCACGGCGCGATCGACGCCATAGCGGCGAAAGGCCTCGATGGTGCGGGTCAGGATCGTCCCGGCCTTGGTGTCGCTCGAAAATTCGCGATCTTCCTCAAAGAGGCGGAAGTCGATGCCATAGAATTTAAGGGCGAGAGCCGTCATCAGCCCCACCGGGCCGGCTCCCACCACAAGAACCGGTTTCATCCGCTCTCGTCTCCTAGTCTTCGTCTCGCGTATAAGCCATGTCGCGACTGATCAGCGATGCCGTCATGGTCGCCGCATCGGACAGAAGGAACATCAGCGGGCCGATGACATCCTGCGGGCTACCGACGCCCGTGGATGTTTTCCAGCTCGCGTGATCGGCGCCGGCATTGGCCGCGCGATATTGCGGCGTGTCGATGACACCGGGCGCGATCAGATTGATGCGCACGCGATGTTCGGCGACTTCCTTGGCGGCGCTCTTGGCCCAGGCAATCAGCGCGCCTTTGGTCGCGGCATAGGCCGAAGCCTTCGGCCAGCCTTGATGAGCCAGTCCCGACGAAAAGGCTATGATCGAGCCTTTGCGGCGCGCGATCATCGAACCGATGACCGCCTGATAGCACCACATGACGCCATTGAGATTGATGCCGATGACGCGCTGCCATTCGGCCGGGTCCATCTCGTGGATCAAAGTGCGCGGCTGGATCGCCGCCGCGCAGACCAGACCGTCGATCGGGCCAATCGACTGGGCGATCTCCGTAAAACAGGCCGTGACCGCAGCGCGGTCACTGACATCGAGGCGGCGCACCGCAATCGACGGCGCCTCAGTTTGCAGGCTCGCCAGCGCCTCGTCGTTCACATCGCAGACCACGACCCGGGCGCCGATCTTGGCGCAGGCCAGGGCCAAAGCCCGTCCGATCCCATTGGCACCACCGGTGATGGCGATCACATCGCCGGTGGCATCGAAACTCGCCTTCATAGGGCCTCGCTCATGGATGGAATATCGGTCGTGCCATGCAGGTTCGCCGACACAATGCGATTGCGCAACTCGCCAAGACCGGTGGCAGACACAACCATTTCGTCCCCGGCCTTGAGGAAGACTTGCGGCTCCCTTGCATTGCCGATGCCAGAGGGCGTGCCGGTGATCAGCACGTCGCCGGGCTCAAGGGTCATGCCAAAAGACAGTTCCGCGATCAGCTCGGCGATCGGAAAGGCCATTTGCTTCACAAAAGCGCTCTGCATGACCTGACCGTTCAGCCGCAATTCGAGCTGCGCTTCCGGCAGATCGAGTTCATCGGGCGTGACGATCCAGGGACCGATCGGCATGGTGCGATCGATGCTCTTGCCCTTCAGCCACTGGCCACCGTGGCGGCGCTGCAAGTCGCGCTGCGAGACATCATTGGCGAGGAAATAGCCGAAGACGCAATCGAGCGCTTCCGCCTGCGACACGCTGCGGCAGCGCTTGCCGATGACCAAAGCGACTTCCGCCTCATAGTCCCATTTGGCCGAGATGTGACCGTCGAGACCGATGTCGCCATAGGGACCGACGATGGTGCTTGGGCTCTTGGTGAAGAAAGTCGGCGCTTTCGGCCGATCGACGTCCTGGCCGTCGCGCTTACCCCGGCTTTCCTCGAAATGATCCCAATAGTTCCAGCCCGTGCACAGCACGTCGCGGCCAAAACGCTGGATCGGCGCCATCAGATCGGTTTGCACCAGGGGCACGGCTTCGAGATCGCCGCGCGCGGCGAGGCGATCGATCGCGGCACGCCCTTGTGTGATCAGAGCAACCATGTCGCCGGCCTGCGCCGGCAGCAGACGAATGCGGTCGGCCTCAATGAGGCCGACACGCGGATGCCCTGAAACTTTAACCGTACACAGACGCATGATCGATCAGCCGTTCGGCAGGACGGCGATGGCGCTGATTTCGATCAGATAGTCTGGCGACACCATTTTGGCGACTTCGACCATGGTGGAGGCCGGCACGGGCGCCTTGAAATATTCCTGGCGGACTTTGTGAATGGCGGCGAAATGTTCGATGTTGCGCACATAAACGTCGACGCGCACGATATCGTCGAGCGAACCGCCGGCCGCTTCCGCCGCCGCCTTGAGGTTTTCGCAGACCTGACGCGTCTGCGCATCGATATCGCCAACGCCTGCAATCGACCCATCAGCGCGGCGGGCGGTCATGCCGGAAATGAAAACCAGCTTGCCCTTGGCTTCCACGGTGGTGGCCTGGGAGAAATGGCCGTTCGGCTTGGCGAGTTTATCGCTGGTGATTTGTTGTTTCATGTTTTTGACTTTCAGTTGGAGAGAAGTGAGCTGATGTCGACACCAAGGCCACGCGCCGTCTCAACGAGGCTCGATAGAGCGGCTGGCGATACCTTGCAGCGGCCACCGGCCGCCGTGCGTGCCGCAAAGGCCAGTTCGCCCGGAGCATAGATGCGCTCGATGCCTGGCGCACGACGCGAAGCGGCGACGCGGGCAAGCTCGGCTTGCGTCCGGGCCTTAAACGTATCGGCCGGCACGAAATGGCCGACGTCGATCGCCAGGAAGAAGCTGGCGCTGCCATAAGGCTTGCTCGGCGGGCCATAGAGCGGCGCGACTTCCGCACCGATGCCGCCGCCGGAAAGGCCGCCGCAAAGTAGATCGATGAGGAAGGCCAGACCAAAGCCTTTGGGGCCAGCGGCCGGCAGCAACATGCCCTCGATCGCCGCCTTGGGATCGGTCGTCACCGCGCCGCTCTTATCGGCGGCCCAGCCCTCGGGGATCGGCTGCCCAGCAGCCGCGGCATTGCGGATCTTGCCCATCGCCACCGCGCTCAACGCCATGTCGATCTCGGGCGAGAATGGCGCATTGCTGGGCGCGACGATCGCCAACGGGTTATTGCCGGTCAGCGGTTCGGCGCCGCCAGGCGCCGGCATCAAGGGACGCGTGTTGGCCATCACCATGCCGACGCAGCCCTGATCGGCCATCATGCGGGCATAGCGGCCAGCAGAGCCGAAGTGAAAGGCGTTACGCACGGTGACAGCCGCAAGGCCATAGCGCTTGGCCCGCGCCACGGCGAGCGAGACGGCCTGGCGGGCCGTCAACTGCCCCAGCACATTCTGCGCATCGATCACCACCGCCGCCTCGCGATCGGAGACGATTTCACCGGCCGATGCGGTCGAGACCGACCCGGCGCGCAGGCGATCGACATACATCGGGATCAGCATCACACCATGGGATGCAACGCCCTCGACATCGGCAGCGACCAGATCTTCAGCGGCCATTGCCGCATCGGCGGGCGAAATGCCCGTCGCGATAAAGATCTTGGCGACAGCTTCCGTCAGGGCCGCAGCGGAAATTCCGCCGTCAGCGCCCTTCGACATCAGCGCGCGTCCTCGTCATTGGTGTACCAGGACGGGCGCTCGGGATAGTGCGGCCCGTCGTACATCTCGACGACGATGGTGTCTTCATGCGCGAGCGTCGGGCCATGCACATTGCCCTTCGGATTGCAGTAGAACGAGCCGGCCCGCAGGGTGACGCCGGTGTTGGTATATTCGTAGTGGCCTTCCAGGCAGAACATGAACTGGTTGGACGCATGCAGATGCGGCGTCGGAATGCTCGTGCCCTTGTCGAAGCGGATCAGAGCGATGGTGGCGCCGGTTTCCTCGTCACGCCACAGCATCTTCTCGTGCACGCCTTTCAGCGATTTTTCACGCCAGGGCACGTCGGCCGTCTGGATCAGAATTTCACTCAAGGAGGGCATGCCCGGCGGAGTCGGCGGCACTTTGCTGGTCATCTTGTCATCCAAATATCACTAAACAGATTAGATGATATTTCAGGTGATTTAAAAAGCAAGTGCTTTGTCCGTAGGCTTCCACTGGCGACACATTGAAATGCTTCCGCGTGACAGCTTCACGAGCGATGGAAACGCCGCGTCATCAGCTACATGGCCGTGGCCGCGCGGTCCCTGCGAAAGCCCTGGAAAACCGCGTCAGATGGACGGCGGCTGGCGGAAGGCGTTGGGCGACATGCGCTGCAGTTTTTCCAGGCGCGAGCGCAGCGCCGAGATGTGATCGAGCATGCGCTGCGCCGCCAGTTCGCCATCGCCGGCGATCACCGCCGCGGCGATTTCGGCATGCTGGCGATTGGTCAGCGGCACGTCGATCGTCTGCCACAGGTTGAGATACCAGAAGCGGGTCGAGCGCTCGTGCAGCAGGCGGGCGAAATCGCTCATGATCGCATTGCCGGACATTTGCGCGACTTCGCGATGGAACCAGCGATCGTTGGCCGTGAAGGCGCCGATATCGGGCGGGTCTTCATCGGCGGTTGCGGTAGCGATTTCCATCACGCGCTTCAATTGATCCGCCGTGATCTCCCCGGCCTTCACGCGGCGCGCGGCGGAGCGCGCCAGTTCCGGTTCCACGGTCACACGGGAATCCAGGATCTTCATGATTTCGGCGAGACTGTCAGGCTGAACGATGATGCCCTTGCGCGGCAACACGTCGACAAGCCCTTCCATCTGTAACCGCTGCAACGCTTGATGGACGGGCGTGCGGCCCAATTTAAGCTGTGCGCAGATCGCCGCTTCGTTCAAATACTGACCAGGCAGAAAGTGCAGATTGATGATCCGCTCTTTGATGCTTTCATAAGCCTGCTGAACGAGCGACTTCGCTTCCGATTTGCTCTCTGATTGACCCACCGAAACACCGCCCGCGACCTTCCGCTCCGTCGCCGGAGCAGATCGTCGTTTCGGCGCAGAGGCCGCTTTTTTCGGCTTCGGGGTCGCGGCCATCGGCCCAGCTCCTCATCAGCGACGGGAATCGTCCGCCGGGAAATAGCCCGATGACTATTCCTTACGCAGCGTCAGCGCAAGACTTAGTCATCACTAAAAATAACTGATGAAATATCTGTCGAAGCGCCCGCCCAACGCCGTTTTTAATCATTCAATACTGATCTTGGCGCGTTGAATGACCTCGCGCCACACGCGCGTTTCCGCATCGATCCGCTGAACCATGGCGGCAGAACCATCGCCCAGGGCAGTGATGCCGACTTGCGCCAGCTTGCCGCGCAGTTCCGCATCGCCCAGCGCCTGCACGATGGCCTTTTCCAAATCCGCACGCAGTGGCTCGGGCGTTCCCTTGGCAACAAGGACGGCGAACCAGGCGCTGGTTTCAAAACCGGCGACACCGGCCTCGGCCATCGTCAGCACGTCGGGCAAGGGCTCGGCGCGTTGCGCCGTCGTCACCGCCAGCGCCCGCAATTGACCGGCGCGAATCTGCTCAAGCACCGACGGCAGGTTGTCGAACATCACCTGCACATGGCCGCTGATGAGATCGGCCACCGCCGGCGCGCTGCCCTTATAAGGCACATGGACCATGTCGGCGCCGGTCAACTGACGAAACATTTCGCCATTGAGATGGCCGTTCGAGCCATTGCCTTGCGAGGCATAATTGAGGCTGCCGGGCTTGGCTTTCGTCAGAGCGACCAATTCGGCAATCGTCTTCGCCGGAACGGACGGGTGAACGACGACCACGTTGGGCACGGAACCGGTGCGCGTCACCGGTGCCAGATCGCGACCAACATCATAGCCAAGAGAACGATAGAGTAAGGGATTGAGCGTCAAGGCGCTGGACGCCACCGCGAGCAGCGTGTGGCCATCAGCCGGGCCGCGCGCCACCGCCAGAACGCCGACACTGCCATTGGCGCCGGGGCGATTTTCGACGATGACCGACTGCTTCCAGAGATCGCCTAATTTCTGCGCCAGCAGACGCGAGATGATGTCACTCGTCCCACCAGCTTGATAGGGCGATACGATGGTGACGCTGCGCGACGGGAAGGTCTGCGCCTGCGCCATGCCCAAACCGGCGAAACCAAGGGCAGCGAAGGCCAATCCGCGCAACGCTTGTTTCATACCGCTCTGTCGCCGCATCGACTGCTTCCTCATCATCAGGCTCCAATCCTCAAGTGTTCGTAAGAGGCAGACACGCCTCGGCATCATGGGGCTTCGATCCGGGCGCGCTCGATAACGGATTTCCAACGCGCGCCATCGCCCGCGAGGAAAGCGGCGAAATCCTTGCCGGTTTTCAGATCGGCGGTGACACCGAGATCGGCGAGGCGTTTCACCTGCGTCGCTTCCGTGAGGCCGCCACGCAACGCTTGAGCAACGAGCGTCGATATTTCCGTAGGCAGTCCGGCCGGTCCCAGCAAGCCGTACCACGTGCCAACACCAATATTGCGCAAGCCCGCTTCCTCGAGCGTCGGTACATTAGGCGCGGAGGGCAATCGCGACGGCGCGGTCACGGCCAGCGCGCGCAAAGTACCCGCCGTCACCTGCGGCAGAAGCTGCGGCACATTCTCGAACAGAAAATCGACATGGCCGCTGATGAGATCGTTCACGGCCGGCGCGCCGCCGCGATAAGGCACATGCGTCGCTTCAAAGCCCGCTTCCAGGCGAAACAGCTCCGCAAGCAAATGAACGGACGTGCCGACGCCGGGCGAAGCGAAGTTCAGCTTCTTCGGCTGCGCTTTGCCAGCCGCGATGAGATCGGCAACGGTCTTCGCCGGATTGTTCGGATTGACGACGAGGAAGCTCGGCACTTCCGTCATCAAAGCCAAAGGCGTGAAGTCCGCTTCCGTGCGGTATTGCGCGTTCTTGGTCAGATGCGGACCGATGGTGAGGGGGCCACCGGCGGTGAACAGCAAGGTGTAACCATCTGGCGCGGCCTTGGCGACGGCATTGCAGCCGATCATGCCGGAGGCACCGGGCTTGTTCTCGACGACGAAGCTTCGGCCTAGTTTCTCGCCAAGAATTTCGGCGGTGATGCGCGCCAGAATGTCAGCGGTGCCACCGGCGGCATAGGGCACGATCAAAGTCACGGTGCGCGTTGGATAATCGGCGGCACGAAGCTGCGTGCTCGCCAAGCCGGCTAGAGCCAGAGACGAGCCCCAAGACATGCCCCAAGACATGGCGATACGCCGAGTGATGCCATTGCGTGAGTTGGACCGCACGAAAGCCCTCGTTGTTGGCGCGCACGGAACCGAGCCCGAACAAGCCCCTTTGCCTGTCCAGCCACGGCAGTTGCCTGCCCTTGCACGTGATATTTCATAAAAAATCTTACATACTTGCGCAACGGTGTAAATGGTCTGGCTGCGAGTTTTCTCGCCAAGCCAAAAGAAAGCCCGGCGGGACGAACCAGCCGGGCTTTCGGAATGCGGGATGAAACGAAAATCAGCCGAACAGTTTCTTCGCCACTTCGGCGACCTGGCGGCCCTGATAACGGGCGCCTTCCAGCTCGACATCGGAGGGCTGACGCGAACCGTCGCCGCCCGTAATCGTCGTCGCACCATAGGGCGCGCCGCCGACGACTTCGTCGAGCTTCATCTGGTCGGCGAAACCATAGTTGAGGCCAACGATCACGAGGCCGAAATGCAAGAGGTTGGTGATGATGGAAAACAGCGTTGTCTCCTGACCACCGTGCTGCGTGGCGGTCGAGGTGAAGGCCGCGCCGACCTTGCCGTTCAACGCGCCCTTGGCCCAGAGTCCGCCGGCCTGGTCGAGGAAGTTCGCCATCTGCGAGGCCATGCGGCCAAAGCGCGTACCCGTGCCGACGATGATGGCATCGTAATTGGCAAGGTCGTCGATGGTGGCGATCGGCGCCTTCTGATCGAGCTTGTAATAGGATTTCTTGGCGATCTCTTCCGGCACCAGTTCCGGTACGCGCTTGATGTCGACGGTCGCGCCGGCGGCACGCGCGCCTTCAGCAACGGCTTCCGCCATCTTCTCGATATGGCCATAAGCCGAATAATACAGCACCAGAACTTTCGCCATGACAGGCTCCTTTTGACATTCAGAGAGTGAGAGGTGAGCAGACAAGCATCATGCGCGGGCATAACCCGCGCATGACAAAGCCTTGTGTTAGGCAGCGTCGACGAGGACCAGTTCAGCATCCTCAAGCGCGGTGACGCGCACGACGTTTTCGTTGGCGATCGCCGCACCATCGCGGGTGCCGAGCTTGACGCCATTGACTTCAACCGCGCCGCTGGCGGGCACGAGATAGCCGTTGCGACCACGCAGATCGTATTCGGTGCTCTCGCCCTTCTTCAGCGTCGCACCGAGCACGCGGGCATCGGCGCGGATCGGCAGCGCCTCGGCGTCGCCGGCAATGCCGCTCGCCAGAGTGACGAACTTGCCGGCATTGTCGCCCTTCGGGAACCGCTTCGATCCCCAGGAAGGCTCGCCGCCTTCGCGCGTCGGGATGATCCAGATCTGAAAGATCTTCGTCGTCTCCGGCTCAAGATTGTATTCGGCATGGCGGATGCCCGTGCCGGCACTCATCACCTGAACGTCACCGGCTTGGGTGCGGCCCTTGTTGCCCAGATTGTCCTGGTGCGTGATGGCACCCTCGCGAACATAAGTGATGATTTCCATATTGGCGTGGGGATGCGGCGGGAAGCCCGAATTCGGCGCAATCTCGTCGTCATTCCAGACCCGCAGCGCGCCATGATGAACGCGATCAGGGTCGTAATGATCCCCAAAAGAAAAGTGATGTCTTGCCTTGAGCCAACCGTGGTCGGCGCTCATCAAGCGGTCGAACGGACGGGTCTCGATCATTGTGGCTTTCCTTCAGGCCCCGAAATGGCGCCCTCGTTGACCGAAGACTTAAGCCAGAACGTGTGGTATAAAAATAGAAACTAATGAAACTCATCGTTTCCGGAATTGACCCATGCGCCTACCCGATCTCGAAGCTCTGGCTATCTTTGCCCTGGTCGTCCGCACCCGCTCCTTTGCCGGTGCGGCCACCGAACTGGGCGCCTCGAAAGCCACCGTCTCGAAAGCGGTGAGCCGGCTCGAACAGAAGCTCGGCACGCGCCTGCTCAACCGCACTTCACGACGCCTGTCCCTCACCGACGCCGGGCGGCGGCTGGCGGAGCGGGCCGAACATATCCTGGTGTCGGGCGAGGCGGCGGAAAGCGACGCCCAGGCGGAATCCTCCTCGCCGCGCGGCCTGGTGCGGCTGGCTGCGCCGATGTCATTTGGCATGCGCACCATCGCGCCGCTGCTGCCGAGGTTTTTTGAAACCTATCCTCATGTCTCGGTGGATCTGCAGCTCAGCGACACGATGGTCGATCTGATCGGCGAGGGTTTCGACCTCGCCTTGCGCATCGCTGTGTTGCCGGATTCATCTTTGGTCGCGCGCCGTCTTGCCGACGTGCATCGCTATATCGTCGCGGCACCGAGTTATCTGGAAAAACACGGACGGCCGACGCATCCGCTGCAATTGGCGGAACATCAATGTTTCGTCTACACGAACGTCCCCAATCCGCGCACCTGGCGCTTCGAGAATACGCGTGGCGAGGAAGCCAGCGTGCGCATCAACGGCCCGCTCGTCAGCAATAGTGGCGAAGCCATGGTGGAAGCTGCCATCGCCGGCTGCGGTATCGCGGCCCTGCCGGATTTTCTGCTGTATGAAGCCCTCGATCAGAAGAAGCTCGAAGTGCTGCTCCCGGATTGGCCCTCGCCGCCTGCGGGGTTACATCTAGTGATGCCGCCGGGCGGCCCGCGCCCCGCGCGCGTCGAAGCCCTGATTGCGTTCCTGGTCGAATCCGCGCCGCTCTTTCCCGTCTGCCGCGAGGTGAACGACGCCAAGAAGACGCGGCAAAAGAAGTAGTTCTGGACCATGATGGTTTTGGGTTGCAGCGAACGGCCCTGGATTGCTTCGCTTCGCTCGCAATGACGGGCTTCGTCATTGCGGGGAACGTAGTGACGAAGCAATCCAGTTATCAAACCCCGCCCGCATTGCTGATGCGATTTCTCTTCTCTATGCCGCGAGCAAGTTCCAGCCCTTGTCCACCGAGCCCGCCGCCAGGCCTTTGCGGATATAGTAGTTCCACAACTTGGCCACATGATGCGGGCGATCTTCCAGCGCGAGGATCTTATCGATTTCCGTATCGCTCAGCGGTTCTGGCGCGGCGCCAGCTTGCATCACGTCCATTTGGGCTTGCGCATTTTCCTGAAAATGCACGGCGTCGCTGAACAGCGCCGGCAGTGATTCCGCCACGAGCAGCAGACCATGCGCACGCATCAGCGCCACATGGTGTGGCCCAAGCGTCGCCGCGAGTTCGCGTCCCTGCTGCGGATACTTGATGTGGCTCGGATCGGGATGGGTCGGGATGCCGCTTTTCCAGCGCGTCGCGCGCGCCCGCATCGGCAGCAGCTGCACGCCCTTCATCATCGTGAAAGCGATAGCCAGATCCATGTGACTGTGCAGCGAGGTATTGACGTCCGGACGCGCCCGGAAGGCTTCGATGTGGATCGACGTCTCGGACGGCGGTTTACCGTCGCCTTGAATCACCTTACCGTCGAAGTCGACGAGCAACATGCGATCGGGCGTCAATTCAGCGCGGCTATCGGTACGCCGTTGAACCATCAAGGCCTCGCGATCCGGGATACGCACGGCGATATGGCCGCTGTAACTCAGAATATTCATGGTTTCGAGCATTCGCGAGACGGCGGCAAGTTCAGCCGCCAGGCGCGTCATGCTTTTGGATGGCAATTCAACCGGCTCAGGCATCGATCCTCCAATTCATCTTATCCGACGAGCTGCGTCGTCTTTTTCGGAAAGCCCCGGATATGATCGGATAGACCTATTTACGATCCATCTCGGCGGAGGCTTCAGGTCCCAACATAACATCGCGGAGCGTCCTGACGAGTTCTTTCGGCGCATGGGAGATGCGCTGGATGCTGTCTTGAATACGAGCGCCCTCGACGAATGAGATTTCGAGCTGTTGCGCCTGGGCCATAGCAAGAAAGTCAGGGTCTTTCGACACCGCCATGAAGGCTTCGCGCAGCGCCGCCACCCGCTCCGGCGGGACATCCGGCGGCGCCGCGAAGGGGCGCGCCATGGTCTGGCTGGTGAGAACCAAATCAAGAATTTGTTTCTGCTCCGGCGTCTTGGCGAGTTCCCTGACCAGAGGCACGTCCTGAAGTTCAGGATGCTTTTCCTCGGCGAATTGCAGGATGATGTTGATCTTCTTGTCCCGCACCCAGGCCGGCCGCGTCGCGATGATCGACGACCAGGACCAGTTGCAACGGCCCTGCACCTCGCCCCGCTCCAAGGCGAGAACGACGTCGTTGCCACCCTGATAGCCCAACACTTGTTTCAGTTTGGCGCCGAACAAGGCATTCAGCAGATTGGCGTGATAGACCGCCGATGAGCCGAGCACGATCTCGCGCGTCATGAATTTTTCCAGCGTGTCGATCCCCGTCGTATGCCATGTCACGCAGGTGCTGGTGTCAACATTGGCGCTGCCGATCCACGCCAGATCGGCGGCGACAAAACGCGCCGCCGGATTGCCCCAGATCGAATGAAGCGCGGCGTTGCGATCGAACGTGCCAAGCGCCGTTCCATCCTTCGGCAGGGATTTCGCCAATTGATTGGCCACCACCAGGCCATTGGCGCCCGGCACATTGGCGACGACGATGCTGGGCTTGCCCGGCAGATGATTGCCGAGAAACTGACCGATCACACGACCGTAGGTGTCGGTTCCTCCACCTGGCGACGAGCCAACGTAGATCGTGATCCGTTTGCCTTTGTAGAAGTCCTCAACGGTCTCGGCGCGCGCGGCATTTCCCCATGCGAACACGACCAACAATCCGGCCAGAATGAGCTTATACATCCGCTCCTCCCCAGGGTGATGTCATTGTCGTCGAACGTCGATCTTTCCATCCTCCGTGCTCGTTCTATCGAGCCTGTTTGCGCTAAGCTGGGAATCCATGCAGCCGCGCCGGATTGTCGACCAGGATTTTCTGGATGAGACCGGCATCATGATCGACGTAGCGATACATCAGCTCGACGAATTCGGCATCGTTCGGCATCCGGCTCTTGCGCCAGCGCACATGCGGCCAATCCGATCCCCAGATCATGCGATCTGGGGCCGCTTCGACAAAGGCCTGCCCAAACGGTACGGCATCGTCCCAATCATCCGTCATCCGCGACAGCCTGGCGCCGTTGGAGAGCATCATCCACCAGCCGTGATGGCGCAATCTGTCGAGAAGCCACTGGCATGTGGATGCCTGTAGACCGTTGCTGAAATCGACATGGCCCATGTGATCGACGACAAACGTCAGATCGCGCACCGACGACAGGATATCCGCATAGTCAATGATATCGGGACCGGCGACATGCAGCCGCGCATGCCAGCCGATTTCACGGGCCCGCTCCAGCGAACGGACTAAAGACTCCGGCGAACGTCGCTCCTTGTAATATCTGCCGATATTGAAGCGCGCGGCCCGCACGCCGAGCGCATTCAACCGCTCAAGCTCACCATCGCTGACGTGATCCTTGATGATGCCGACGGCGCGGATGTGATCGTTGTTGGGAATGCCCGCCAGCGTATCGATCAACAGCCGGTGATCGGTATCATAGGGCATGGGATGTACGATGACGCCGCGCTCAAAACCAAGTTTCCCGAGCACGCCCCTCATGTCCTCGAAAGTGGCCTTTGGGGGATCGTAGAGTGCCCCCTCCTTGACCGGATAGCGGTTTAGATCGCCATAGATATGAAATTGGCAGTCGCAACTGTGCGGTGGCGGTGCCGGGCGAGGACGGCGCGTATTCCTCTCCCATTGCAGATAGGTCGGCGCGTCATCCATGGGCGTTTTCTCCGATCCTGTTACCGAGCCCCCGCGCCTGTGCGCCAAGAGCATCTCCCATGTGCCGACATGTTGCGGGCCGCTTTCGGACGGGTCTTATTGCCAATTCCTATTTATGTTGATCAGCCTCCGCCCATCACCGCTACTTCCTTTTTGTCTAAAGGACATAACCGTTCCGTATCGCCTTTACCGGGGCAGCAGCATCGATCGCGCCGACGGGAGCGTCTCGATTGCCCATGGAAGCCTGGCCAAAAATTATTCAGGGAAGCTGTCGGCGATGGCGCCCGCCGTTCGTCCTCAGGAGGCTATCGCAGTCCGGAGGCTTCACATGATCCCCACCATAACCGCGTTCAAACAGTCACCTGATCGTGGCCGGGGGCTGGCGCGTGACATGCGGGTGCGCTGGGCGCTCGAAGAAGTCGGTCAGCCTTATGAAGCCCGCCTTCTGACCTTCGAGGCGATGAAGGAACCCGCGCATCTGGCGATCCAGCCTTTTGGGCAAATTCCGACTTATGAAGCCGGCGATCTCACGCTGTTCGAAACGGGGGCGATCGTGCTCCATATCGCGGAGCACCATGGGAAATTGCTGCCCGACGATCCGAAGGCGCGTGCGCGCGCCATCGCCTGGATGTTCGCCGCCCTCAACACGGTGGAGCCGCCCATCTTCGAGCGTACGATGGCGATGATCCTGGAACGCGATGAGGCCTGGTACGCGCCGCGGCTGCAAAGTCTGGAAACAAACATCCGTAAGCGGCTCAGCGCGCTTTCCGCTCATCTTGGCCAAGCCGATTGGCTCGATGGCAGCTTCACGGCCGGCGATCTCATGATGGCGACGGTGCTGCTCAGGCTGAAAGACTCAGGCCTGCTGGAGGAACATCACAATCTTTCAGCCTATCTCGCCCGCGCCGAGGCTCGCCCCGCCTTTCAACGGGCTTTTGCGGCGCAACTGGCGGTCTTCAAGGCTGCATCGCAATGACGATTGAAGGATCGACCCTGGGTGACGCTCATGCTGACGGATCAACCGGCGCACAAGGGCCATAGTGCTCTTCGATCATCGCAGCCGCCTGGAGACAGCGATCCTCTCTGAAGCGTCCCGCTACAAGTTGAACACCAATGGGAAGGCCATCTTCTCTTCCAACTGGCATCGCCAGGGCGGGGAAGCCAACCGTAGAAACGGCCAGCAGCGGCGCCTGCGCAGCGACGAGCGCCGCAACAGCAGCCTCACCCTTTTGATCCTCATCGATCGGGAATGGCAGTCGATATGAAACGGGCAGAAGCAGGACATCGTATGCTTCCATGAAGCGCTGCCATGCCCGGATGAGGGCGCTACGGCGCCCCAGAGCTTCGACATATTGTTCGAGCGTGAATTTGGTTGCCCCCGCCATGGTGCCGGCGCGCGCGCACCGAAGCGCCGCATCGCCAAGACGGTCGATGGCCATCGAGGTGCTATCGCTTTCCTCGGTCTTGACGAGCGAGAAGAAGATACTGGCTGCCTCGGCAAAATGCGGGGGCTCAGCAGCTTCCACCTGGCAACCAGCCTGCTCGAAAATCCGGGCCGCCTGCCCGACCGCTGCCTTGACCACGGGATCTATGACGGCGTCTTTGCCGCCTTCAAAGACAGCGATTTTGAGCCCGGCGTTCGCCGTAAGTGTCGCGGGCAGTGGCGCCGGCACCCACCAGGGGTCGCGGGCATCCGGTTGATTGAGCGCTCGAAGGCCGAGATGAACGTCGGCAACCGTCCGGGCCAGCGGACCCTGTACACTCATGAGCTGGCTTGCCATCGTCGCTTCAACCGACGGATTGGCGCTGTAGCTCGGCAACCGGCCAAACGACGGCCGCAGGCCGACGACGCCGCAGGCATAGGCCGGATAGCGAATTGAACCAGCACGATCGGTGCCGTGTGCAATGGCGCCGATACCCGTTGCAACCGCCGCTGCGGCACCGCCACTGGAGCCGCCGGGCGTACGATCCGCGGCTAGCGGATTTATCGTACGTCCATGTAGATCGTTATCAGTAAAGAAACGCGCGCAGAAAGCCGGCACGTTGGTTCGCCCGATGATGATCGCGCCGGCACGGCGCAAATTGGCGACCGATGGACTGTCGTCGGCGACGACGTCATCTTTAAAAGCGACGACACCCACGGTGGTCGGCCGACCGGCGTAATCGACATTGATCTTGACGGTGACCGGAACCCCATGCAGTGGCCCAAGCGCATCACCACGCGCGACCTTGGCGTCGGCATCGTCGGCAATCGCCAGGGCTTCATCCGCCAGAACGTCGACGACTGCATTGATGCGGGGATTGACCGCATCAAGCCGTTGCAGCGCGCTGCCGACCACCTCCCGACAGGATATCTGCCGCGCGGCGATCGCGCGGGCCAGATCGACAGCGCTCCAGCGCCAGAATGCGTCGGTCGCCGGCATCTGCCGCCTGAGCGTCACCGATGATCCGCCCAGGGCGCGAGCCGATGATCGAGCCATTGCTGGCCCTTCATGATTGCCGCGCCCATCAATGTTAACGCAACCAGCGCGGCAAACACTTTCTCGGTCTCCATGACCTGCCCGGCCTGAATGAGAAGACTGCCCATACCGCCTCGCGCCGAACCACCGATCATCTCGGCGGCGACAACGAGAATGATGGTCACGCCCATACCCAACTGCAGGCCAGCGAAGATAGTCGGTATGGCCCCGGGGAGAACCACGGTGAGCTGCGCCTGCGAGGCGTTCGCGCCAAGATCCAGAGCTGCTTTGACGAGCCCTCGATCCACTTGGCGCACCCCGGCATAGGTGCTCATGACGATGGGGAAAAACGCCGTTATCGCACTAATGACGATTTTATAGCTTTCGCCTGTACCAAGCCAGATAATCAACAACGGTATAAGAGATATTTTCGGTAGCGGATAAAGTGCGGCGATCCAAGGATCTGCCACGCGCGCGACGATCCGCGACATGCCCATCAACAGGCCGAAGAAAATGCCCGTTACCGCAGCAAGAGCGAACCCAGCGAAGATGCGCAACAGCGTGGCGCCGAGATTCGTAAACAGCGTTCCATCGCCGATCATCGCCAGAAGCGCTTCAGAAATGGCGAGAGGCGATGGCAGGTAGATCGGGGCAATCTTGTTATAGTCGACAAATATCTGCCACGCCCCGATAAAGGCGACAATGCTCAGGGCCGGTAAAACTTTCTCGGCAAGGCCGCTCCAGCTCCGCTCTTCGTTCATAATTTTGCCCCCGCCGCGGCATTCTGCTCGGCCATCGCCTTAGTGACTTCGTCCCGGATGAGATGGAACGCATGATCGAACAATGCGCCGAACTCCGGCGTACCGATCATCTCGACGGACCTGGGGCGCGGTAGATTGACCGGCAGAACTTCCTTGATGCGGCCAGGTCGCGCGGTCATCACGATCACCTCATCACCGAGCAGAATAGCCTCATCGATCGAATGTGTGACGAAGATCACTGTCTTGTGCGTCTCATCGAATATGCGCAGCAATTCCTCCTGCATGACGATCTTGGTCTGCGCATCAAGAGCGCCGAACGGTTCATCCATCAGCAAGATGGGACGATCGAGGATGAGGGCCCGTGCCAGCGCCACGCGCTGTCGCATGCCGCCAGACAGCTGACTGGGGAAATGGCTCTCAAACCCTTTCAAGCCGACGGAAGCAATCAGAACTCTCGCCCGCTCATAGCGTTCGGCGCGCGATACGCCGGCCATTTCGAGGCCATAAGCAACATTGTCGATGACCGTTCGCCAAGGAAAAAGGTTTTGGCTTTGCCAAACCATGACGGATGGCCCGCCAATGGACGTCACCGCCGGGTTGTCCGCCGCGCCAATGGAGACCGTGCCTGTTGTGGCCTTCTCGATTCCTCCGACGATCTGCGCCAAAGTGCTCTTGCCACAGCCACTTGGGCCAAGAATGCAAGAAAACTGGCCGGATTTAAACTGATGCGAGAATTGATCCAACGCGGTCACTTTGGAACCGTTGCGGCTCTTCCAGATCTGCGTCACGTTCTCTACGGAGATATCCATGTGTCTCTCGAACGCGCTTCCACCTCAAAGGTGTGCCCGGTAGTTGGCTTGATGATCGATGAGCGATGCCTAGACTTTGCAACGGATCAGTTGCCGAAAGGCTTCTCCCGATCGAAGCGTTCCTTGGCTTCCTTGGCGACCGTCAAATCGAACAGCTGTTCGCGCGACACTTTCTTCTGAACATAGCGGAAGTATGGGCCGCTCCAGAAGTCCTGCATCGTCATGATCGAATCGACCTGCGGCATGCCATCTTCATTGAGATAGGCCCAGTTCGGCGCGATCTGCTTCACCAACTCCGGCTTGTTGAGCGTCGTCTATTTCGCCATGATGGTGACGATTTCCGGATATTTATCCGGGTCCTTCGCCGCCGCGTTAAATTCTTTGATGCCCTGCAAATAAGCGATCATGAAACGCAGCATGGCGTCGCGTTTTTCATTGAGAAAATTCTTGCGGACGACGAAAGCCGCGATCTGCGCGCCCGGCGCAATTTGATCGCCATTAGCGATAATGCTGCCCATCTTGTTCGCCTGCGCGAAGACCGCAAGATTGAACGAAAGATCCGTCGCGTCGATTTGCCCCTGACCCAGCATTTTCATCAAATCAGGCTGCGCTATATTTGTAATCCACTCGACATCGCTCGACGGATTAAGACCGGCCTTCAGCAATATCTGAGCGGCATTGTAGTGATTGATGCTGTCGAGCGCGCCGACGCCAACCTTCTTACCTTTGAGTTTCACAAGATCAGCAATGGTCTTTATGCCGTCGTCATGGAGCTTTTGCGAGACGCTGAAGGCCGTATAGCCGAAGCCAGCTCGATTGTTGCCCCAATCGGCGAAAACGACGAGTGGCGCCCCTTTTGCCACACTGTTGAAGAGATTTGCCGCCGCCGGCAGGTTCGTCACTTCGAGTTCACCTGCGATCATCGCTGGTACAGCCAGGGAACCATCGTCGAAGCGACGCAACTCGACCGTCACGTCCATCTTGTCGAAATAGCCCTTCTCCTTGGCGATAAACAGGCCACCGCCTGACAGGAAGGGACCATAACCCACGCGGATCATGTCCTTGGCCGCAGCCGCCTGGATAGCGCCAAACAGAACGCCCGACACGACAAGCGCTAAATTGATAAATCGCTTCATACCGCCCTTCCCACATCGAATTATTGTTCTCAGCGACACTTGCCGTGGAGCTGTTCGATCATCTTGCGTTGCAAGATGCGCCTTCGCTTAGCCTAAGAAGATGAAAATAGCTTACAAAACTTAAATATCATGTCAAGTTACTTAAATAGGCATATGGTGCATCACATAGGGCATATTAGCCGCTGCATCAGGCAGACGTCACACGCCTCCAATCGATAGCCATTCTTGAACACTGGTGGCCGACGACGCGTTGCCTCCTGGATCGCGTAATGGTGGCCTCATCGACATCGACTGACCTTCATCCGTCTATGGACGAAGGCAGCGGGAACTTGCGGCTCTGCGAGAATAAGAAGCGAAGCGTGCTCGCGAACCGCATAGAAGCTTTGCTATTCCAGAATCGCGATGCATAGGTCGGCGGATGTCGCTATCGCCGGCGATCTCTTCACGCGCACGTCCCCCGCGATGGCTACCGCTTCATATCAAACAGCGGCAAATCTCATGATCGCGCTCCAACCAACGCGGGCAGCCATTTATCTTCGATCTGGCGCAACTCCTGGATCGACAGAGCCGATGTCGCCGGGTACTGGTCGCGCCAGCCGAACGGCCGGCAGGCATCGATGATCATCTTCGAATTTGAAGTGATGCCTTTTTCCTTGTTCTCCGCGGGGATCCGCGGATCGAGATTCGAACTCCAGCCGTTGCGGATGATATCGACCGATTCCGCCGGCTCGCACCGTGTCGTCACAGCCCACATCACGTCTGCCAGATTGGACGGGTCGACGTCATCGTCCACGATCACGACCAGTCGGCCCATATAGCTATTGGCTGCGGCGATCAGGCCCGCGCGCTTGCCGTGGCCGGCGTAACGTTGCTTGACTGCAATCACTGTCATCAGTTGAGAGACGTGCTGCCAGACACCCGTGACATCGGTGATGCCCGAGGCGATCAGATTGTTCCAGATGCCTGCGCCGCGCAGCGGCAGGCCGAAGTGGAAACGGGGCGGCTTCATGGGCGGCGATCCAAGCAGGATCGGGTTGGTGCGATGATGAATGGCCTTGACCTTCATCACGGGACACGCGCGTTTATCGGCCGCGTAATATCCGGTAAATTCGCCGAACGGCCCTTCCAGCAGGTTTGACTGATCGCTCGGCAGCAGTTCGCCTTCGAGCACGCTCTCCGCATAGGCAGGGATCGGGAGCCCGGTCACTGGCCCTTTATGGACTTCAATCGGCGCGCCCTTGATCGCACCGGCAAAGGCGTATTCCGACTGTCCCGCCGGCAAATACTCGAATCCGGCGATGAACAGCGCTGGATCCTCGCCATTGACCACGGCAACCGGACAAGCCCTGCCCTTCTCCCAGTATTTCGCTGAGATCATGGCGCCGTGGCGACCCAGATGATCGAACTGAATCGTCACCTGATTGCGCCCATGGACCTGGACACGATAGATGCCGGCATTGACCCAACCGTCGCTTGGGTCCCCCATGACGACCAGGCTACCGGAACCGATATAAGCGCCACCATCCTTGGGATGCCAATGCGGCGCAGGAAACTGGCCGAGATCGACATCCGCACCGCTCATTGAATTCTCAAGGAACGCAGCGTCTTTCGTCTCGATCGGGTCGAGCATTTTCAATGTCTGACGCTTTTCGATCCAGGCTTTCAACGCCTCGATTGGCCGCAGGGACGCATCAAGACCAAGCGCCAGCGCAGCGCGGCGCGCGCTCGTTGTCGCATTGCTGAACACGCGATACCCGGGTCGATAGCCTTTAATATTATCAAACAGCAACGCGGGACCATCCGGCATACCCGCGGCAAGCTCGGTCACACCGCCGATTTCCAGAAAGGCGTCGGCGCCGTCGATCCGTCGTAAAGCGCCCAGATCGTCGACGAGGCCGATAAAATCCCGCAAATCGCGATACATTGGGCAAACTCCAATTGAAATGTTATTTAACGTATTATATTAGTAAACTTACATGAATAGCGCAACGTCCGACAGAGATCGTTTTCTGGCCAAATTGCTCGGCGAAGAGGCAAATTTGTTCTGGCCTGGACGAAAGGCTATCGACTTTCAATTCACCGGCGGTACAAAGACAAAGGTATGAAGGCCAAGCGCGACTGGGATTTAGCCATGCTCGAAAGTGTCGATTTCAGCCGAGTGAAGAAGCGGACCCGCGACGCGGTGCGAGCGCGCGATGGCGCCAATAAGCACGACTACTTTATGGCCGTTGCGCATGTCCGCTTCATTCTGCGCAAGGTCTTCCGGATGATCGAGGAGAAGGCCAAAGACGTTGGCCTGGAGCCTCTTGCCCATCAGGCTCTTCTACAGATTTACGGCAGCCCTCAGCAGCAGCTTCGGGTCAGCGAGCTCGCCGACCGGCTCGACATTGCGCCCGCCTTCGCTTCAAATCTCATCAAGGGGCTGGTTAAACAAAAGTTCATCAAGCGGGAATCCGTGCCCAACGACTTGCGTGTGACCGTATTGCGGATGACGGCAGCCGGCCGGGATGTCTGCCATCGGATTGATGCCGAGGTGCGGCCGCTTGTGAACCAGTTCACCAATAAGCTAAGCGTTGATGAGCGCGAGACCGCACTGTCTATTCTTATGTTCTACGTCGGGCCCGGCGCCAGTCGATAATCCGCAATACGGCCTCATCTACTCACCTGGCTCAGCGGCAGCAGCAATCAGACGGCAATATGTTGCGCGGCCATTCCGCGTCAGGCTCAACTTGGTGCGCGCGCATTATCGGGCGAAATTTGTGGAAGGATGAGACCGCGCTTAGGCAGCTGGATCACGGCTTATTTGCGCCCTATCGAGAGCGGCATAGCTGGCAAGTCAGATAGCGTTCAACACGACGCGCACGATGATCGGGCCAGTCCCTGGACGACGAGCTTTCGTCCGCAGATCCAAAGCGCATTGCGGCGTAAAATCGGTTCGGCTTCGGTCCGTGTCGCCAATCGCGGCCGAAACCGTTTCAAACCAGCGGTTAGAAACGGCGTGATCTCGCTAATGTCTTGAAAAGAATGGCGCGCCCGAAAGGATTCGAACCTCTGACCCCCAGATTCGTAGCTTTTTTCAGTAATTTCTGCCGTCTCGTAGCGCTTGAGGCGCGACACAATTATATACATAAATCAATAACTTAAAAAATCAACTGATTTCCAGAATTACGCGACCGGGCCTTCCTTGCTAATTGATCGTGGTATGAATGTGGTATGAGAAGCTGCCTTCAGGCCCCAAACTACGAGGAACCTGCCGTTGCCGTCACATCGTACTGACATTGGACCCGATGAGGTCCAGGAGGCGAAAGCCGCCGCCGCAGCATCGAAATACACCAGTCGCGACCCCCTCATCTTTGCCGACAACATCGAGCGGGGTCTTTCCCTTCGTGTGCAGGGTGCCGCCGCATCATGGATTCTTAAATTCCGCGGAATGACGCGAACGCTTGGCAACCTGACGGAAATCCGCACGGCAACGACGGCCCGTGAAGTCGCCGCACAGGCACGAGCCATTATTCGCGACGGCGGAAACTTGGACGTCTATCTGACTTCGCGGCGAGCCGGCGGCGACCATGTGAAGGCCACCAACAAGGTCGACATCACCGCCGCGCGCGCCGCAGGCAAATGGACATGGGAAACTCTCGTTAAACAATACGCCGATGACTATCTTTCAAATCCACGCGTAAACGCACGCGGCAAACGTCGAGAACCTTCCTTAAGGGGTGCAGCAGAAGCGCGACGTTACCTGTTGATGCCCGAGACCAAGCCTCTTTGGGGGCGACTTCTCGCAGAGCTTTACGTCGGAGACCTTGAAGAAATTCGGGATGCTTGCGCAAATGCTGGTCGAAAGACGGCGAGCAGGCAATTCGTCGCCTATTCCAAAGGTGCTCTGTCTTATGCCCGTCGGAAGCACTCCCGTATCGCCGGGCTTGAGGGGCTGCCGAAATGGTGGCTTGAAGTCGAGAAATTGGACAGCACGATTCCGGCACCGCGAGGACGGTTTCCATCAGTCAAGGAACTGGCACGCGTCCTGTACATCGCGGAAAATGTCAAAAAGATTCCCGATCGGAAAATCGCCAAGGAAACGTCCGACACGGTGCTTGCCGCCTTGTGGTGGATCGCGTTGACGGCACAGCGTGTAACAGCGGGCTTGTCTCTTCGGAAAATCCACGTCCTACCGTGGCCAGACGGCCCCAAAGGCTGGCGCGTGGCGTTTTTTCCACCATCTGTAATGAAGGGAAGACGCCCTCATTCCTTGCCCGTCCCTCCCCGTGTCGCACTACTTTTTGAACGCGCGGCATCTCCAGGAGATTCCGCATTCGTTTTCCCGTCAACGCGCGACCTTGACGGAAAGGATCGTCCATTGTCCCGATGGTCCGTCGCAACCGCCATTGACCGTCTGCGTGGACGATCCTCGAACCCGAAGGCGGGCGCGGAATTTAATGGGCCGGACCTTCTCGAAGGCATCTCCAAGTTTTCCCCGCACGATCTCCGCAGAACCTTCGCAACGACATGTGCCAACATGTCTGTTAGAGGTGACGCCATCTCCGCCGTACTGGACCATACAGAATCTGAATCAACAGGTGAGGCACCTATTCGCACGGCGGAAATCACGCGCATCGCGTATGACTATAGTCAGAAGCTCGATCTGAAGCGGCTGGCGGTTGAAGCTTGGACGGATGCACTCTTTTCCGCCTGCGATCAGGAATGGGAGCGCAATCGGCCACGCCAAGGACTCTCACGTCGGAGACCGCGACATGATCCATGGTACGTCACTATGGAACGAGAAAAAGCGGCGGCTCCGTCGAAGATGAACCTCGCAAAGCTCCGCGCAATTCCCGACGAAGAAGACGAATTCGCCTTCAATGGCTTCACCGAGTGAAATCCATCGCGGATCGCGAAATTGCGCTATGCCGCCATCGCATCGATAGCGGCAGTAGCCTCTTTCATTTTTGTCCGCTTTCTTTCCGTCAGCTCCGACTGCCATTCCCGATAAAGTCGTAGGGCGGCCCGCAGGTCTGACCGCATTCCTTTTGATAGCGTAGCAAATGCAGCGGTCGATTCGAGTGCAGCCAATTCCAAGGCCACGTCCGCGAACGTCCGCCCGTTCAGGAAACGTCGCGCCCGATTCAGGCGGCTCTTTGCATTCCGGATAGCGAGTTTGGAAAAGCCATGCCGACGCCGCAGCCATTGGCCGAACTGACCAGGTATTCCCGGAATGCTCTCGCCAGCCTCCCGCGCGAGGATCACGCGGCCAATCGCTTCGGCCAATGCCGCAGGGACCGCGTTTGCAATCATTTGATCGACATCCCGCGACGGTGCCGAGGACCAATCCCACCCGACGGGAAAACCCTGAATCCTCGACACTTGCTCCTGGGTGAGCACCGCTGCCTGTGTCGCGGGGACGGGATCGGCGGGGTGTGGGTTGGCGAGATAGTGCGGACGGGGCCGCTCCCGCGTTGTCCGGATGACGGCCGGCGCAGGTTCGTCGAGCGTCCGAACGCCACGCCCTTCATAGTATGGTCGCGTAAAGAAAGCCCCCGTCTCGACAAGCGTAGCGTCGGCAGGGTGAGGCTTATAGTTCGGCGGGATCGGCCGCTTGGAGGATCGACAGATCGCCGGGGCAGGTCCGTCCGTACTCCAGATCCCGCGATTGCCCGAAACCCTTGGCTGGAAATAGCAAGCATCGCCGAGCGCGTTACTGAGCATGTCCCGGATCGTCATCGGCTGCGCGGATCGCGCCGAGGCCAGGGCGGATTCCAGAAATCCATTCTGTTCACCGAGTCTCCCGATCACGAACAGACGTCGCCGCCGCTGCGGAACGCCATACAGTGAGGCGTCAAGTTTCGATTCCGTCAATCCGTATCCAGCATTGACCAGCATCGCACGGGCATCCGTCCATGCCTGCGAACGGGCGGCAAGCGGGACATTTTCCATCAGGAACCATTTTGGGCGGACGATGGTGACGAGCATAGCGAACGCACGCGTCAATGCCGCCCGCTCGCCCTCGACCCGCTCGCCGGCGGCCGAAAAATCCTGGCACGGTGGCCCTCCGACGATCAGGTCCGGAGCCAGAGCCGCCAGCATCGGGCCGATCCGGAAAATGTCCTTGAGGTCGGCTTGCCAGACATGGCTACCGATATTGCGGCGATAGACCTCCACCGCCTTATCCCAGGAATCGTATGCCTGAATGATCTCGCAACCGGCACGTTGCAGGCCGAGGGACATGCCGCCCGCGCCGCTAAAAAGCTCAACAGTTCTCACGTCAACCCAGCCCAAAATCGCAGCGTTCAAGTCCGCTACGCCATTTCGGGTTGAAATTTGGTTACGAGGGGATTTTTCGGGGCCTTGTGACGCATGACATCGAAGGCGGCAAGGTTCATTGTCGGCCGACTGGAAAAGCTCGGCCATGACCCCTTCCAATTGGATCGCGAGCGCTATCTGGTGTGGCTCGACGACAATTCCGGAGAGATCATCGAACTTGGCCGCCCGCTGCGCGGATCGCCGTTGCCCCGCTCCGGCGGGGTTTTCTATTGGTGTGGAAGTCCTGCTTAAAAAGAAAAGCCCCGCCATTTCTGGCGAGGCCTTGTAGCAGTCAGTACATCCGTGATCTGCCGTGTCGCTCATCAGATGAGCGATATTCAATTAGGGAACGCGATCGTTCGCAACGATACCGCCTTCGCATTCGAGGCGAGCGATCTGCGCGGCCTCGACGTCGCTGAACTTCAAGCGCACGCCATAGCCTGACCCATTCTCGGGAATGAAGACTGCCCCAAGTTCTTCCAGAGCGTTCCTGATCTCTTCAAGCTCATACATCTGCGGGCGCCCCATGAGATTCTCAAAGCGTTCGATGACGCGAACATCGACGCCTGAACGCCTCGAAAGCATTGGGCGTGAGATTTCCACGAGCGCTCGAGCGGCGCGGCACTGTGATCCAGTAATCATCGATCAATCTCCTAGTAGTATCTGAATCTCTTGCCATCGCGCAGCGATGATCGTTCATGCGAGGTTTTCTTAAGACCGTCAGGATCGTATAGCCAAATGAAAGCCACCCAGGCTAACAGCATGGCACCCAAACTGATCAGCATCATCTGTACACCTCGCACGATCTTGCGCCGCGTTGGCACAGATCAGTGCCGACGTAGCGGGTTACGTTCTCGGAACGGGGAGTGCTCTATATTCCGCCGATAATGGCAGTCGCATGAAGCTAGAAATGAGCGTTGCTAGAGCATGACCTTTATCTAGGGACGAATCGTTTAGATTCAACCAAGTGCGACAAAGGGTACTAACGCGACCTCCAGGCGTCGTCGCCGCTACGGAACGCCGTACAGCGAGGCATCGAGTTTCGATTCCGTCGGCCCATATCCAGCATCGCGCGGGCATCCGCCCATGCCTGCGAGCGGG
The DNA here is from genome assembly GCA_001898965.1 of Rhizobiales bacterium 62-17. Classification (GTDB taxonomy): domain Bacteria; phylum Pseudomonadota; class Alphaproteobacteria; order Rhizobiales; family Beijerinckiaceae; genus Terripilifer. The sequence goes on along the minus strand of MKVW01000009.1, from coordinate 1,590,308 downwards.
CGGCGGGGGCGTTTTCCGTGAGGAGCCATCGCGGACGAACAATCGCGACCAGCATGGCGAATGCTCCGGTCAGTGCGGCGCGCTCGCCCTGACCCGTTCACCCGCTGCCGAAAAATCTTGGCATGGCGGTCCACCGCGGATCATGTCCGGAGCGAGCGCTACCAACATCGGGTCGACCCGGAAAATGTTTTTGAGGTCAGCTTGCCAGACATGGTTACCGACATTGCGGCGATAGACCTCGACTGCCCTGTCCCAGGAATCGTATGCCTGAATAATCTCGCAACCGGCACGTCGCAGGCCGAGCGACATCCCGCCCGCCCCGCAGAAAAGTTCAACAATTCGCACGTCAACCCAGCCCAAAATCGCAGCGTTCATGTCCGCTACGCCATTTCGGGTTGAAATTTGGTTATGTGGTTAGCTTCGGCGAGCATCATTGCCGCAGCCACTTCCCGGAATTTATCTTTCCCAGGTTTTATCGACGCTTTGCATGTCGAATGCGCTGACGTCTTATCGCGCGTTTGACTGGTGCGAGGATTGGCCGAACCATTGAATGACAAACCCTCCGATCACCGCGGCTGCAAACCGCTCCTGGAGGGTCATCAAGAGGTGGATTCATGGTGGCGCTCGGCGAAGAGCGTGTCAACGACACGCAACCAACAACGATTTCACTTCCGCGATTCCGTTTTTGTAATGACGCGGAAAGTCGAGCGTTTGGGCCAACCCAGCACATGCGCGCTGTTCACCCCCCCAACGCTCAGGGTACTGGCCTTCGCCATGGATTCGTTATTTGGGGACAAAAAATCAAGTGGATCGATGACAAAGGTCGAGAACGACCATGGAAGCGATCGTCAAACAAGATCGGTAGTGACGCTGAATTCGCGGCGGAACATTTTATCGCCAACGGCAAACACCGCACCGTCGACAATCTGTATTTTTCCATGCAGCCGTTCCGGAAACCGAATTGCCGTGAGATTTGGAATCTCTCGGCGCTCGGATGCCTCTTCGTTGATGTCGACTACAAAGACACGAAATGGGGCGGCCAGGATCTACGTATTGTCATGAGCATGATCCTTGCTGCTCTCGATGAGGCCGGATTCCCCGCACCGTCATTCGCGGTGGATTCCGGAAACGGTCTTCATCTGGTTTGGCTTCATAATCTGGTGAGGCCGCATGCACTCCCGCGCTGGAATCTCGTGCAAGAGCGGCTACTTGAAGCATTAAAATCTTTTGGCGCAGACCCGCGCGCGAAAGACGCAGCCCGCGTGCTGCGACTATCCGGAAGCTGGAACCCGCAAGCCCGCGATCGGACACGCGGTCTTGTCCATCTCGTCTGGATTCAAGGCGAAGAAATCGCCAAACCATTCCGATATGACTTCGATACGATCGCGGACGAAATCCTGCCATTCACCAAAGGCGAAATCGTGTCCCTGCGCGCGGAACGCGCAAAGCGCCGTGCAAAGGAAAAGCCTGGTCTCCGGAAAGGTCGAAAGCCGGCCGCACGACGGGATTCTGCAAGCTATGCGGAAACGGTCTTGGAAGACCTCCACCGTCTCCGCAGACACCGGTATCCGCGGACATCTGGACGTCTCCCGTCAGGCGCTCGCAATGACTGGCTGTTCATCGCATCAATAGCACTCTCCTGGATCACGCCAGCCCCCGCTTTGCAAAGCCAGATCGAGGCGCTTGCCTGTGAGGTTTCGAACTGGCGAGGTCGAGAGGCGAAATCGCGCATGGGTTCGATCATCCGCCGTGCCAAGGACGCGGCAGCGGGGAAGCTGATCGAGTTCAACGGGCATGAAGTCGACCCGCGCTACCGCATGAAAGCGGAAACCATCGTCAAGTGGTTGGCGATCGAGGAAGACGAGATGCACGCGGCTGGCTTGCGTGTTTTGTTGAGTCCAGATGCGCGGCGCGAGAGAAAGGCCCAAGACGCTCGTGATCGCCGCAAAACGAAGGGCGCAACATCGCACGATGAAAAACGCGCCGAGCGCATCGAGCTTGGCAAGCGCGCGACGTGGATGCATATCCGGAACGGACTCACATACGCGGAGATTGCAGCCGAACTCAACGTGTCGAAAGCCACGATTGGCAAGTCGATTGAAGAAGCCCGCAACGCATCTTCGTCAACGAGCCAAAACGTCCAGAGAATCAGCAAGGCCGCGATTCGTGCTGTATATGGTGGTATCCTCCCCCTGAAAGGGGGAGGTACCTGTACATCGGGGCCCGGGGTGCTTGCACCCCGCTCGACTAGAACAGAAAAACAAACACTGCCCTTCGAAGGTGGTGTGGCCTCGCCATACACGCGGTCCGCCGACGTCTCAGGCGTCGGAACGGGCGCGAAAGCGCACCGGACCGTGCAACGGTCTCAGAGCGTGCAACGAATGGGGTCGAAGCGGAAAACGACATATCCATCCACCCAGACCGATCGATGCGACGAGAGGCACACTCCAGCGCCTTCCAGACCCTCTCCCGATCCTGCCTGGGTGCCGCCTCGCTTTCTGCGACGGACTGGATGACTCAACAACCGCGCAGCATGACCGCGACACGTCGCCGCGGATGTCCAGCCGAATCCTTGCCGCGAAAGGACTCGCGAAGATTTCGCGAAGGAATCTCGCAAGGATCGAATCCTTTGAGTCCTTGCAAGCGACTGCGGCACAGGCACTTTTTGAATTTTGACGTCGAAACGAAAAAGGGCTTGGTTGTCATCATCGCAAGCGAAAAAGGAAAGCTCCGATGCGAATTGACGATCTGAATTTTGAATATGAACCCGATGTCTACGCCTACGTCTCCGATTATTCCGGAATCGATCTTGTCGTTCAACCTCTCCGGATCGGCTTCGCGGCGGAAGTTGTCGACGGCGCAAAAGTCCATGTGCTTGGCGCATTTCCGAGCGAGCGATGGGCCAAGAAAGCCGCGCTGGACGCAGCGATGGAAATTTCGGCGCTTACACGCTGAAATATTTTTACGTCGAAAACCGCCAGCGTTTGTCTGCGAAATCTCGGATCGGACTTCCCGAAATCACCGATCAAACTCGTATCGCAGCGGGTGCAGGGGTTGCACCGTGCAAATTTCACAGCGAGCATTTTTGTGTGACCGATGACGTCACGAGTATGAGAAGGAGTTTGGAGATGGAAACAAAGCGGCATCGATACTTGAAAGTCTCACCGCGCGGATTCGCCAACGAGATCGTTGTTTTTAAGGTTCCGATCGCTGATGTCGGCGAAGCTAATTCCGAGTTCTACGACTACGAGGACGGGAGCCGTTATTGCTACTGGTCAAAGGATCGTAGCCTTCGGAAGGATGCGGTCGATTGGGCTGACCGTCATCGCACACACTGGTTTGAGCGTGATGCACAATATGACCGGTAACGACTTCCGATCATGGCGTCTCCGGTGCGGTCTGACCGTTCCGGAAGCCGCCGCCGCCCTTGGCGTCTGTCGCCGGACGATTTTTTACTTGCAGGCGAAGCCGAGAATTCCAGGACCGATCCGCATCGCAGCCGTTGCCGTAGAATCTGAAATCAACCGTGAGAAGGAGGTCGCGTGATGACGAAGGAAAAGTGCGAACCGATTACTAGTTTGATCTGCAGCATTCGAGTTGCTGGGAGCGATCTAATCGAGAGTGCTGGATTCCTCAAAGCGCTCTGGTACGCCCGTGATTTGGGTAACCACGACGAAAAATATCAGATCGAGGAAGTGCGAAAGGCGATCGCGAAAGCGACGGCCGCGCTCGACCAGTACGAGTCCGTCACTAACGCCGAAATGGCAGCCTAAACGCCTATTGTTGACAAAATGGCGGGCATTCTCGCCGCCTTCGCGATCATTTGACGTGTAGTTCCCCGACGAATTCGCGAAATGAAAAAGGCTCCGAGTGATCGGGGCCTTTCCCTATACCGCTGGCAGGAAACCCACGGCGATTGCGATAGCACATCTGCAACGAGCCAATGATGGTCCCGGATTGGAATCGGCGTCAACCCTCATGACGTCCAGAAATTTCCGATAGATCGGAATCCGAAGATAGCCAGCCGTGGGTGACACGCTTCGCCGTGTCCTCCATGCTGGCCAGGTGGAGGCAAAGCCTCCCCCGTGGACCCCCTCCAATCGCCGTCTCCACATCCCTTTTATTTTTATGCCGTGTCACCCACGGCTTGTCCGCCATGTCGCCCCGTAACATCCACGGCTTGTCGACTTGTTTCAATCACGCCGGCGGACACACCATTGCGAAACCGGTCGAGGTACTCGCAATGAAACCGATTCACTTCTCAGACGATCCACCTGCAATTTCCTGTCACACCGACGTCGTGGCGAAAGACATCCTTCCCGGAATGAGCACCGCACTCATCGAGAACGATCGCGGCTTCCAGATCCGGGCGATGGCAGCGGGCTCGGCTGTTTTCGAGGGACGCCCGGTTCGGATCTGGCTGATCACGTTGTTCTATCCATCCGAAGGCAATCGAATCCTCACCGTCACGCATACGTATTGCGATGTTCCGCGGAGCGATGAACTCGCGGAAGTCCGGGAGCTTGGGGGAGCCACGCTGCAAATCTTCCTCGGCGAGGATTTCGGCCGGAAGAATCTGCAATGAAGAATCCCGGCTTCCTGACGCTTCGCCTGCCTCCCGTCATCGGCGCAGCACTTGACGCTGCCGCGCGAGCGTCGGGTGTCTCCGTTTCCGGGTACGCGCGATCCGCCATCGTCGCCGTTCTTCCGGATGCCGCGACACTTCCGCCATTGCCTCCATCGCCATCGCCGCCTCCACGACGACCAGCCATCATTCCTGATGCGGACATTGCCGCCATCGCCCGTTTCGGCGGTCACCTTGGTCGCCTGACCGGCGCCATTGTCCAGTTGTCGAAAGCCTGCCGCGAAACTGGCCGTATCGGGGAACACGAGTCCCTGGAATCCGAAATCCGGGATCTGCGGGCTGCCAAGGTCGAAGTCGTCGCCCTGGTTCAACGGCTGCGCGTAGCCGAGGCGTCCACGAAATGATTGCCGGGGCAACACGAGGCGCCGGCGGCGCGGCCCTTGCGCGGCATCTTCTGAAAACGACAGACGGCCAGCAGGTGCTTGTGATGCCGTCCCGCGGTCTGGCGGCGGAAACCCTGAAAGGGCAGATCGCGGAGCTTGTTGCCGACGCTGCGCACGGCCGGACGTCGCGGCCAGTCCACCATATCCATGTGGACCCTCCGCCCGAGGCGTCGAATCCGAACGAGATCATCGCGACATTCCTCCGTCATTACGAAGCCGAATTCGGCCTGCGGGGAAACCAGCGTTGCGGTGTTTTTCATCGGAAAGGCAGTCGGCGCCACGCGCACGTCGTGTATTCGCTGGTCGGGGAAGACGGCCGTGCTGCCGACCTCCGGCACGAGTACGCGCGCCGGGAAAAGATTTCCCGGATCACCGAACATGAATGCGGGCTTCCGTTCGTGCGCGGCAAGCACAACAGGACTGTTGCGAAGGCACTTCGAGAGGAAGGCCGCGCCGATGTCGCGGACGCTATGGAGGCGGCGGGACTCCTTGAAGGACGCCGCCCCGTCGCACACTCGACACCACGGCAGCGCGCACAGGCGGAACGCACGGGCGTGCCGCTCGATCAAATCCGGAATCAGGTTCTGGCCGCATGGCTGGCATCGGACGACGCAAGGAGCTTTGCGGTCGCGCTCAACGCCTGGGGGTCTTCCGTCGCCACCGGCGACCACGGGCTCGTTTTGGTGGATTGCGCCGGCGGAACGCATTCTCTGAATCGGACCCTCGCCGCGGCAGCACGCGCGGCGGGGGCCGGGAAGATCACCGCCGCGATGGTCCGGCGACGGCTCGCGGGCATCACTTTCCCAGGAGTGGAGGACATAAAACATGGTCGGGCAGAACGAGGAAACCCTGGTCCTCAGGGAAGCGACAGGCGCGCGCCAGAACACCGAGAGACTGCTTCCGTTGCTGGACCTGTTGAACGAGACGTCCGACGAGACGAGCCCGATCGACGAGTTGAAGGGTCTGCTGGCGGGGATCGTCGAGATTCTGGGCCACCACACGATGGTCTTGTCGCGGCTCGAAAGCACCTGCGCGACCGCGCCGCCGCATACCGCACAGGTCAAATCGACGTTCAAGACATAACTGCAGCGAAGGGGGTAATCATGAAGGCGATAAAAGCCCGGAACTATAAAGCGGAATTGCTCGAAAAGATCGCGCCGAAGGGATTCCACGCGCACGCATTTATCGACGATTTGCGCATGATCAAAATGCCGTCGCCGGGCAATGCGATATCGCGCATCCTCACGAACGATGGCGGCTGGATCGAACTCGATTCCCGGAATGCGACTGTCCGGACATGGGGTCTTGTCGGCCGGGCTCAGGTGCTTGCCGCAGCGCTTGCGGCGGAGATCGGTTGCGAGGTCGAACACCTCGCGAAATCCGCAGGGTTCAGCGCGGATGCCGACACCTTGAAGGTCACCCGCGTGTCGGAAGACACGATCAAAGACCTCGCTGCATGGTGGAGCGCGCGCGGTTACTCCGCGACATCGGCGCCGGACGGCTGTTGGGTCAACGTCGGTCGTTCGCGAATCCACGACACCGGTGACCGTCTCGAAATCCACGGTGTGCTCACCGACGAGGCGATTGCGGCTACGATCCTGAAAGCCCGTGAGGCGTGGGATGGCCGAGTTTATCTCGACGGTTACTGGACCCAGCACGAGCAGGACCAGATGTGGATCGCCGCGCAGCGGGCTGGCATCGAAATTCAGAATTGCAAACCGTCCGCCAGTGCGCAGGCGGCCTGGCAACGCGAGCAGGAAGCCGTCGCGACCACAACGAGAACAATTTCGGCGGCGCGATCCGCCGTTGCCGTTGCTGCCGATGTCAAGGCCGCAGCGGGTAGCGATCTGGAAGCTCTCGACCGTCTTCCGAAGCCCTTGCAGGCGTTCATCGTTTCGCATTTGGATGATGACCAGCGGAAACATCTCTCCGCGCAGGGTGTTGCTTTCATCATTCCGGAACTGGAGCGCTTCCGCCGCCTCGGCGCCGACGAACTCGCAGAATTCGAGCGCACCGGCCGCACGTTCACAGTGCCGAAGCCGCAGCATCATCGTCGCGACGACAACAAGAACGATCTTGAACTGTGACGATGACGGCGCCTCATCACCTCCGCAGATACGTTATCGAGAAAGCGGGCGGGCGGACACCGCGCGCCGAATGGGCGTTCTACGAGCCGATGCTCGGCTCCTGGATCCGTTGTGACGAAATGACGGCGCGTCGGCACGAGCATCATCGGCGTATCCGGACCGAGGGGCTACCATGGTGCGCTGTTCTTGGTCACCGAACAGATGTCCGCGACGACGAGGCCTTGCAGGTGTTCTTCCTGACGATTGATCCGGAAGGATGGCCGCAACTCGCCGCCGCCGTTCGGGAGCACTCGACGCGCTGCCTGCGTGAGTGGACCGCCACCGGCACGCGCATTATCGCTGCTGTTTCCGATGTCACGACATCCGCCGTTTCCAGAACGCCAGGACCGCTTGCGGGATGGCCTAGGGCACGCGGAGCGGGGCAACGCAGTCTCCTGCGGCGTTGAATGGCGGGGGTCTTTTTCCCGTGGGCAATCATCCACCCGGACCCCGCCGACCCCATTCAATGCGCGTTTTAACCTGTACAGTTTTGGGACATCCCCGCTCGAATGCCTGGAAATCGGTGCTTCAGTACCTAAATGGCCGGTCCAAGGGAGAATGACCAGCATAACTGATTTACCAGTATGTTCGGATCGCGACATTACGAGCTTTTCGCGCACGTGCGGCCGCTGGTGGATCGTGCCTATCCACGAACATTCCGAATCCGAAAACTCGTTCCTAGCTCAACGAGCCACGGTATAGTGAATCATGAAAAAGCTTCCGGATGGCGACTATCCCTTTATCGATCAGATGCTGCCGTTGTCCGAAATGACAATGGTCGAGGCTCCACTCGAACTTGAACAGCTGTTTCGCCGCCAGGCAGCGGCTAATGGCATGGAGATCATCCGGGATGAGCCTGTTCACCTTCGGTGCAGGGCCGAGCAGTTTCCAGATGATGCGACATTTCTGATCTACTGGCCGTCTGGTGAGGAGCGCATGCATATGCTCATACCCACCAGTCAGGTAACAGGACGAGGATAGACCCTCGCCCGGGGGCAGTCGGTCCCGCAACGCTCCTGCGGCTACCCAGCTTTCCGGTTCTCGGGCGCCAGAATGGCAAGTCCATGCTGTCGTTGAAAATTGCAGTGAATCCTGTGACCAATGAGAACAAATAAAGAACATTTTAATTGTTCTCTGGGAAGGATTGTGTCACGGTGCGACTCGTTAACACAGAGATTCGGGGACAAACGTGGGCCAAACAAAAACGACAAAATTCACACGGCTCCATCAACAGGCGGGCCTCTCCTTCAATGAGGCGATCGCATTAATCGATGTTTCCCGGTCGACAGGCTTTCGCTATCAGGCAGGAACGAGCCAGCCGTCCGGAGCCGCATTGAAGCTGCTTGAAGATGCGGCAGCAAAACGTGTCGACACTACATCAGGGGCATTCACTTTCATCGATCTGTTCGCGGGCATCGGCGGACTACGGAAGGGATTTGAACACATTGGCGGACGCTGCGTGTTCACATCCGAATGGGATACGAACAGCCAGACGACTTACGCGAACAACTTTCCGGACAATCACAAGATCGAAGGCGACGTCCGGGAGTTCTCGAAGAAGCCCTCCCTCATTCCCCATCACGATGTGCTTCTCGCCGGGCTGCCGTGCCAGCCATTTTCAATCGCGGGCGTCTCGAAAAAAAATGCGCTGGGTCGGCCGCACGGCTTCCTGTGCGATACCCAAGGCACCCTCTTCTTCGATACAGCGCAGATCATCAAACACCACAAGCCTGCAGTTTTTCTCATTGAGAATGTGAAGAACCTCAAAAGCCATGACGAGGGTCGCACATTTGCAACCATGATGAACGTGCTGGAGAACGAACTGGGGTATCATGTGCAGTCGAGGATCATCAGCTCCGAAGCATGGGTACCGCAGAAGCGCCAGCGCATCTTTATCGTGGGATTCAAGAAGAAATCCGCTTTCGATTTTGACAAGGTTGAGTTGCCTGATCCGGAGAGTGGCCCCAAGCTTGGCAGTATCCTCGACAGCAACGTCGATCCGAAATACACGCTGACCGAGCATCTCTGGAAATACCTGCAGGGCTACAAAGCCAAGCACGCTGGCAAGGGCAACGGATTTGGCTACAGCCTGTTCGGGCCGAATGATGTCGCGCGCACGCTTTCGCAGCGTTACTATAAGGACGGGTCGGAAATCCTCATCGCGCAGGCCAACAATCGGCCACGACGTCTGACGCCTCGTGAATGCGCTCGTCTTATGGGTTTTGATCGACCAGGCAAGCCTTTCATCCTGAAGGACGTGTCCGATACCCAGCTCTACCGTCAGTTCGGAAATGCCGTCGTCGTTCCTGTGGTCGAGTTTGTTGCCGAGGCGCTCAAGCCGTTTCTTGTCGAGGCGCTGAAGGAAGATGCACGGCCGGCGCCAAAGCGCCGTGCCGCTAATGGCTGACATAGTCTCTCCGGAAGTCCGCAGCCGGATGATGTCCAGAATCCGTGGCAAGGATACAAAGCCCGAACTGATGCTTCGGAAGGGGCTTCACGCTCTCGGGTTCAGATATCGCCTGCACGCCCGCTTGCCTGGCCGTCCGGACATGGTCTTTCCTGGCCTCAATGCGGTGCTCTTTGTGCATGGCTGCTTCTGGCATGGCCATGACTGCCATCTGTTCAGGTGGCCAAAATCCCGCGATGAGTTCTGGCGGGACAAGATCACCGGCAACATCGTTCGCGATCGCAAAAGTGTCGATACACTCAGGTCCTCGGGCTGGCGCGTTGGAATTGTTTGGGAATGTGCCCTCAAGGGGAGGACGCGCCTTCCGCCGACTCATGTTATCCAGACATGCTCGTCATGGTTGAGGTCAAGCAAGCAGTCGCTTGAGGTGGCAGGTTCAGATGAAACAAGGCCTTCTGTCTGACTATTTTGACGGCATCGCCGTGAAACGGCTGTCCGCGGTGGAGGCCGATCCCCAGAAGTCCCACCAGCATGAGTTTGCAGGCGGACATCTCCGCGGAATCTTCGGAGAGGACGACCGCAAGGACATCCCGACAAGATTCATCTGGCTCAATGATGAACAGGAGGGAATCTCCGAGCCGGGAATGGTGAGCTGGTACGACTCACGGCGCAAACAGACACACAGAGGACCAGAGTATCGGCTTTATTACGCCGATAATCCGGTGGCGTCCCTGATGAGACCGGGCGACTCGTTTTTCGTCGCCACAAGGCCGGACGGCTCCGTCATGGTGATCGTTGTGCCTGCGGGAAGCACTGTCGAAAGCCAGCTCGTCTGGCTGTTCGGTATCGAAACGCAGTCCGAGAAAGACTTCTTTGCAAAGAATGAGGTGGATGATTCCAGACTCGATTTTGCAGCCAGGTACATTCTCGATGAAATCGGTATTGATGCCGAAGAACCCGAGGCTGACAAACTCGACGGTTTGCTTGAAAAATACGGCACCAAATTTCCCACCACCGCAGAGTTTTCAAAGCTGGCGCGTGAAAGCCTGAAGGACGTTTCCGCTGAGGACGATGCCGACAAGGTCCTGATGGCGTGGATGGAGAGAGAGGAGCTCCTCTTCCGACGCATGGAAAGGCGTGTCGTGACGGATCGCCTCAAGAGTGGATTCATGTCGGCTGACGCCGCCGACGTTGACGGCTTTATTGCTTTTTCCCTTAGCGTGCAGAATCGCCGCAAGTCCCGCGCCGGATATTCATTGGAGAACCATCTTGAAGCCCTCCTGACTGGACGAAAGATCAAATTTCAGCGCGGCGTCGAAACCGAAAACAAGAACAAGCCGGACTTCCTGTTTCCCGGACAGACAGAGTACCGAAATCCAGAATTCGATACCGCGAAGCTTACAATGCTTGGATCAAAATCCACCTGTAAGGACAGGTGGCGTCAGGTTCTGTCCGAGGCATCACGTATTGCACACAAACATCTTCTGACGCTGGAGCCGGGTATCAGCGAAAACCAGACCGACGAAATGCAGGCGAAGCAATTGCAGCTTGTCGTTCCGGACTCAATACAGACTACCTACAAACCAGCACAGAAATCGAGGCTTATGAACGTTTCTCAGTTCATCAAACTGGTCGAAGAACGACAATCTCAATTATAGAACTTCCCTTACTGATCGTTCCCTTCAAACCAACATCCCAGCCTCAACCGAGGATCTTATACTGGCTGTCATGCCGCAATCATGAAACGTCTCTAAGAAGAATTGAGCACCTATGGACACTCGCAAAGGTGAAACGACCCGTCTGCGTCGGCTACTGTGTCAGGCAACCAGTATCTGCGGACTATGCCTCGCCTTCTCAATACTGGCGGTTATTTTACTTCTCACCGTACTGTTTTCAGCACTTGGCATTCCAGCGGGCACGCCGCCCATTTCGGTGGGTGGAAGCATAGCCTTCATTTTTGCAAATGGCGTTGTACCGGTACTCACTGTTATTGGAGAAATGTTAAAGTCACTTTCTCCTTGGGGCGTGATCACTATCATCGTGATCTGCGTATTACTTTGGGGGCCAGACTGGATCAGATCCACTATCTCTTCTTCAAAATGGGAACTACCAGGCGGCTTCAAGTTCGACGGTTCACAGGCATCCGTATCTTTCCAGAAGGAACTAGGCGAAGCTGAAAGAATTGTCCAACGAGCGAATAGAGAATTGGAAGAAGCCTATTCCGCTGCTCACACCTTCGCATCTCAGCTGCGAACCCATTACGACATCCCATCGCTCGCGAGTTTGGCCGCAGTAAAGGTCGCAAGCTTGATTGGCAATCGATGTCCTCCGGATTTCAGGCTGACGATTTACATTCCAGACCTCGTTTTCAGTGACCGACTATATCAGTTCACTCAGTATTACGATCGCGAGGGCCGACCAATTTCGAACGGCGTTGTGGGAAGAACGTTTTCGATCCGATACGGAATTATCGGCAGGGTTTGGCGTTCCGGCGTTGCAGAGATTGAGGGGGAACTCATCTCAAAATCGGAAGCGGTCCAGATGTCCGAATCGCCTACCGATGCAGAAATGGAGCGCTTTATAGCGAGGCGCTGGGGTTTGACATTGTCTGAGGCTATCCACGTAAAGAGTTACAATTCTTATGGAGCTATTCGCTTGGAGCGGGCAGACAAACAAATTGGCCTTCTGTATTTTGACTCCAAATTAAAGAACGCTTTCTGTGAACCGGGCCATTGGAAGGAACTCGAACAAACGATCTCCAATGCGCTGAACGAAATGCCTCTACTTACAAAATTGGTGGAGATGACCAATGAACTCGCTCCCTTATCCGGTCGCATTCAAATTATCCGAAATTCCGGAACAGGCATCCTATGAAGTGGTCGGGGCAGAATATTACGATGATCAGCTTCACCCGACGTGCGCTGACTTCCGAGCCGCCTCTCAAGTTTTCCTGAAAAAGATCTTCGAACTGAACGCTCCAAAAGGACGAATAGCGGATATTGGTTGCGGCCGATCCTTGGTGCGGGAATTCGCCGGCGACAGCCTTGTTCTCATCGATGAATCTGCATCGATGCTCAATTTGAACATCGGCCATAACGAGAAACGCAGAATCAACGTGATCAATGCTCCGTTCGGGAACACGGAGTTCGATTGGATTTTCGCCGTGCTGGGAGATCCCTATAACGACATCAAGGCTTGGAGACATATTGCAGGAGCCCTAAAGCCGTCTGGAAGATGTGTTTTCATCGTTCCGTCGTACCTCTGGGCAGTAAAGTTCAGAAAGTCCACCGATGAGGAAGTGGTTGGAAAAGCACGGTTCGATTTGTCTTCGGGAGAATCCCTATTCTTGCCATCAACAATCCTCCCGTTCGATCAACAGACAGCCATGATCTCAAGTGTTGGGATGCTGATGGAGTGCTTTGACCACGTATACGTCAGCGATCTCCCACAAATTAGATCGAAGAAAATCTCGGAAGTTTTGAAAGATGACGACGAAGTGCTCGATATCTATATAGCTCAAAAGATCTGATCGCGCCGGAGAGCGGCTTACCGTTTGCCGCAATGAACAGGGATTGAATATTTCGAAGTCGCACTTGTGCGATTCTGAACCTCGGTGACCATCGCTATGGTGAGCAGAGGTCCAAAAGCTCTGCGACGGGCAAATCAATAAGCAGGCTCATTTTGCCCCAAAAAATCAGTTCGGTCTCTTCGTAAACGGGATAACCGTACCCGTTTCAGCAGAACTTTCTCTTGATCTGCCGCGTTCACTCCTGAGCTGAACCAATTCACCAGCCTTTTCCTTAAACCAACCAGATGACAATGCGGCAAGGCGCTCTATATCAGCGGATGACATGGTGAACTCGACCCTTAAAAGATCCTCCTTTGTTCGAATGCCCGAACCAACCAGCAGATTGAGCGCATCTCGAAGGGTTCGTGGTTCGGTAAGTGACCATTCACGATCGAGCGGCTCTTCTTTCGTCCAGCCCTTAGCTGAATGGAGTTTATAGAGATCGGTCACATATTCGTCTGGGATAATACCGAGATCGGCCAGTCGATGAATCTGGGCTTTGATTGAGACCCGCCACCGCTCTTTCAGAGAAAGAAAATTGGCCAGCGACGGCCGCCGAACCTCGTGCGGATAAGTTGTCGAGGGCATCAGAAAGGCGCTTGCAAGTCGGAAGGCTTGTCTCTCGATGTCCTTCAAATTTTCGCGGAATTCGTCTTCAGTAACGCCGCGATGCAAAACGGCATGGGCCAGTTCATGCGCACCATCCATTTGACGACGCGGGAACGACATTTTGTCGGTTGCAAGCAGGATGTGTGGGCGCTGCTCATTAGAGGACCAACTGCATAAGCCATCAAGCCGTGCTGTGCCCATCTCTATCGTACCGACGATTACACCAACACGCTCAAGGAGGGCGATGATATCCCCACATGGCCCCTCCCCAATCTTCCAGTGGGCACGAAGCTCAAGCGCAATACGTTCAATATCCGTTTCGCGGAGTTGCTTCCAAGATGCACCGCCAAGCACATCGGGGATATCGATCGGAGGGAAATCGACATAATGCTGCAAGACGGAGCTGATCTCGTGTAGCCAGTTCATCTGAGATTTCTGATACCGGATATCAGATGCAAGAGTGCTTGAGAGTGCTCGATGAAACATCGGTCGTGCAGAATTGTAGACTGGGCGCAGAAAGAATTCTCGACGCACTTCGAATGCCGACGCGAGAGCTGCCAGCGCCTCGGTATCCGGGGCAATTTCCCCCTGCTGCCATCGGCTCACAGTGCTGGCGGCCACGTTCAACCATTCCGCCAACTTCTTTTGTGTTTTGATACGACGAGCGGCCCGAGCTTCTTCAAGCCGGGCTGGCACGAATCCGGGGGTTCCGACACGCATTGCCTTGTATTCCTCTCTCCCACTCGCGGCGTGGGAGGTTTAGTTCGTCCCGGTGTTCTTCTTATCTGCAACTGCTGGCGCCTCTGGCGGAACAAACGGAGCCACACCCTTCTTCAGGGTGACCGACGGAGCAGCAGATACGGGAGACAGCGAAGGCTCGGTCGGCACTTCAAGATGGTCGCTTACGAACTTCTCCAATGGCTCATAGAAGAGGAAGCTCTCATATTTTGAGTCTAGGATTCCGATAGCCATTTCTTCAATAAGGCCAGCGCGATCACGATCTCGCGCAACCAACAGCAAGACGAAAACGTCACCGATCTTTGGACCACCAGTATCGAATAAGCCAGGAAGCAGGTGGCAGTTGATGCTTACACCAGCAAGACGTGATTTGTTCTTTGGAGGGATCGCCTTTGGTTCCGGCATCGCGGCAAGGCCGAAAATAAAACCACGTCCTTCTGTTTCAAATCGACAAAAGGGCTGAAAGACGTTCAGGTCGGTGTCGGGAATAACACCACCTTCAAGAATTTTGCCGCCGTATTCCTTGCAGAGTTCCTCAAAGCGCTCTTCCATCATTCTAAAGCGGAGCTGCCCTTCTGCCCCTCGTGCGCGTCGTCGGTCCTTCAGTCCGGAATGGTCTCTAACAATATCGCGCGCCTTCATCGCGTCAGCGCGAAGAGCATCTTCCAAATTGAGAAGAAAGCCTTTGGCAAACGTGAGCCGAAGTAAACGAAGAGTCGAAGGCTCGATCATGAGCGAATCTCCAATGTGCGCATTAACCGAAAATCATCATAAAAAATTGCGTAATGCAAGCCGCAGATCGAATGACGTGCGCAATCGAAGGATGTTCTTGTGGGATGTTTGGTGCCCATGCGCATGGAGATAGGCCTTCACCCAAACCTAGCCACACCGCATACATATGAGACTTGGTATGAGGGTGGTATAGATATGAATTCTGACTAGGTCGACGGAAGTCTCACCGCCTAGCTTTCCGGAAATAATTTTGATATTTCAAACTCTTAAATGGCGCGCCCGAAAGGATTCGAACCTCTGACCCCCAGATTCGTAGTCTGGTGCTCTATCCAGCTGAGCTACGGGCGCCTGCGCCGGCGGGCTCAAGCTTGAACTTGTACCAGACGCCGTGTGCGAGGCTCGTTTAGCGAGTTCCTCTCGCTAATGCAACGCCCCAATGACGTTCGGACGGAGGATTTTCAACGCATTATTTGGGGAGGTCGCCATTGACCTCCCAAAAAGCTTTCGGGCGGGACCAATTTCTTAAAGTCCACCCCCTCCGACGGTCCTCACGGCGGACAAATTGTTTTTTCGTCCCCAGTTCGGTCGCCTCGGCGCGGGCCATCACCTACTCCAGCTTAACAAAATGGGAGGACGGCCAAGCTATTGGCAGACAAGACATTCTTGGTGCTCGGCCCACCGGAGGATCGCAGCCGGCCGATCCGTCGGATGGCGCTTGAATCATCATTAACCACTTCTTAACAAACCAAAAACAGGCGGAAAATTTGTGTTAAAGTTTCATTAATCCGCTTGGTGGGCGGCAGCGCGGCACTGGCTTCACTTGCCGCAGAGGACATGGCCATGGCGCGGCAGGCCGGTGACTTGGGAACAGATTTAGGAACGGCGCAAACCAGCCTGCCCGATGGCGGCGGTTCGCCGGGAAGCAGCCAAGATTCAGCTCGCATCCACACGTTCAAACCGGCGGCGCCCCTGCCCGTCAGTTTGCGCTTCGCGGCGCAGTCGTTCGACGAGACGCAGGTCGACTATGATCCGCTGCTGCGGGCGCTGTGGTGCCGCATGCGGCTGAAACGCTCGCCGAGCTTCACGCCGCAGCTGCTCAAAGATCTGCACGCGGTGCATAACCTGATCAACGAAGCCAATGCGGCGGCGCCCGAGCCGGCGGCGCAACCCATCCGCTTCTATGTCGGCGGTTCGGTCTATCCGGGCACGTTCAACGCCGGCGGCGACCTGCCGCTGTTCCTTGATGCCATCCGCCATCGCGACCGCACGCTGTTGCGCGAGTATGCCTATTCCTGTGTCGAGGCCATGTACAACAATGCCTGCGGCTTCAAGGCGCCGGTCATCTCCCTCGTCTGCCTGGAAGGCGATGCTTTGGGCGGTGGGCTCGAATGCGCCTTGAGCTTCGACGTCATCATCGCCGAAAAGGGCGTCAAACTCGGCTTGCCGGAAATCATGTTCGGCTCCTTTCCCGGCATGGGTGCCTTCAATTTCCTGGCGCGACGGATCGGGCCGCGCCTGGCCGAGCGCATGATGCTGAGCGGCCGCATCTACCGGGCCGAGGAAGGCTATGAAATGGGCCTCGTCGACATTCTCGTCGACAAGGGCACGGCGATCGAAGCGGCGCGCACTTTCATGAAAGAGAACCAGCGCAAGCACGCCGCGCGCACCACGATCTCGAGCATCAACAAGAAGATGTTCCCGATGGCGCTTAGCGATCTGAAGGACATCACCGATCTTTGGATCGAGCATACGCTGTCGCTCGATGCGATCGATCTGCGACGCATGGAATATCTCGCCAATGCGCAGAATGCCCGCCGTCAGTCGGAAGCCAGCTAGAGCGCTGTGAAAAGACTTCAGGCGGCTTTGAGCGCGGCCAGTTCGATCACGACGCGGTTCAGTTCGTTTTCCAATTCACGCACGTGGCGTTCGCCATCGATCGCCAGTTCGTGCGCGTCGATCTCCCGCCAATCCAGGCAGAGTTTGCGCATGCGCTGCGCGCCGACATTGGCGGCGCAACTGCGCAATGCATGGGCCTGATCGCGGAACGTCGTTTCGTCACCCTTGGCCACCGCATCGCTGAGACTGCGCAGGATCGCCACCGAATCCGAGACGAACTGATCGACGATCTCGTTGACGAAGTCCTGCCCGCCGAGATTTCTGAGATCGTCGATCGCTTCATGATCGATCGGTGCGGCGGAAGCCACCTCCGCAACCGGCATGTCGTATGCCGGCTCCTCCATCCGTAGCACGGCCGAGGCCGGCTTCAGTTTGACCAGGCGCCGAATGGCCGCCAGCATCTGCTCCACCGCGACCGGCTTGGGCAAGCAATCATCCATGCCGGCTTCGAGACATTTCTCGCGGATCTCGTCGCGCACGTCGGCCGTAAGGGCAACAATCGGGACATAGGGCTCCAGACCGGCGAAGCGATAGAGTTTCGTCGCCTCGATGCCGTTCATCACCGGCATGTTGATATCCATGAACGCCAGATCGAACGGCGCCGTGGAGAGCTTGTTGATGGCGGCTTCGCCATCGTCGGCGAATTCCACGACAATACCGGAGCGCTCCAGCAAACGCCCGATCACCTTCTGATTGGTGCGATTGTCCTCGGCGACCAGAATGCGCACGCCGGCGAATGTCATCTCCTCGTTCTTTTCCTCGTCGGCCCCAAGCCGGTGACGGCCAGGACCCGTGGAATGCGCGATGCGCATGATCTGGTGCAGATGCGCTAACTTCACAGGCTCCGTCAAAACCGCCACACAGGCGTCGGCAAGCGCCTCGATTTCCATATCGTCCTGCTCGCGACGCAGCACGAACACCGGCGTGCGCCGTTCGGCGAACTGCATAGACAAAGCGACCAGAGCTTCCGATGTCTCGAGGCCAACCATCATCTGATCGATCAGGACCGCGCCAGCGAGCGCATCCTTCATCTCGTCGGCGAGAATGGCCTGCGCCGTCGCGATACTGCCGGCGGGATGCAGTTTGAAACCAGCTTCGACGCAAACCCTTCGCAGATCGAGATCGGGGGACAGGAGAAGCAGATCGCATTTATCGGCGCTGGCCGCGGTGGCGGCGATTTCCGTGGGGAACTGGAAGCTGAACGTGCTGCCCCGCCCCGGTTGGCTTTCAACGGCGATGCGGCCGCCCAGCGCTTCGACAAGCTGTTTGGTGATCGCCAGACCGAGCCCCGTGCCACCGAAGCGATCGATGATGGTTTCATCGGCCTGGGTGAAGCTTTCGAAGATGCGCGCCTGCGCCTCCTTCGCGATTCCGATCCCCGTATCCGTCACCGCGATCTTGAGCGTCGGGCGGCTATCGCTGCGGTTCATCTCCTGCACCGAAATCGTCACCGAACCGGCGGAGGTAAATTTGACGGCATTGGCCATCAGATTGGTCAGAATGTCGCCGATCGCCCGCTCGCTCGATACGATCACCTGCGGCGCGGCGAGATCGATCCGCAGCCGCACGGCGACGTCCTTGGCGGCCGCCTGGATCGACACCATGTGCGCAACACGCGCGATCAGCGCGAACAGATCGAAGGCCTCGCGATTCATCGGCGTCTTGCCCGCCTCGAGACGGGAGAACTGCAGAATCGAATTGATCTGGTCCAGCAAGGTGCTGCCCGATTCGCCGATCGATACCGCCATGTCCATCTGCTCGGCATCGAGCCTGGTGCTGGCCAGCAACTTGCTGAAACCGATGACCGCATTCAGCGGCGTGCGCAATTCGTGGCTGACGCTGGCCATGAACAGGCTTTTGGCCTTATTGGCCTCTTCCGCCTGGATGCGTGCCGCCGACAAACGACGGATCAGCACGGAGACGTAAGCCGGCAAGGCGATCAGGCCGATGAGAAGACTGATGCCGAAGGACGGGTAGGATATCCAGAATGGCGTGGTGAAAAGAACCGCGGTAAAGCCGACGACGGAAGCCGCCGTCGCGCCGAACAGATACGACAGGCCGAAGCGAAAGCCGTTGCCGAAGATGATCCAAAGATAGACCGGATAGACCAAAGCCGTTGAAGCGCCGCCGACGTGGGCGAGCAAGGTCAGGCTGCCGATGTCGAACAGGATGGCGAAACCGCGCCGGACGTGCGAGACACCGGGAAAGATCAGGATGTGAACGAAAATCAGCGTCGTGATGATCGGATAAGCGATCAGCGCCGGCTGCCAGGATTCCAAAATTTCGCGCGCGCCGACATAGCCGGCGCTTTCGCCGGCGAACAGAGCGGCGATCAGCACGAGATGCACCGCATAGCGGTTATAGCTCATCTCATGTTCGGTATCGGGCCGATCGGCCAGCCGCTGGCGAATCCAGGCGTAAAGCCGCTGGATTGGGCCGGGACTCACTTTCCGAGCAGACGACTGACGCGCACTCACACTTTACTCACGCACTGGAAGCAATGGCGGTTTCACCGACGAGATAGGCGAGGAATTCGTGTTCCGGCATCGGCTTAGCAAAATAAAATCCCTGGACGTGATCGCATCCTTCCGCCCGCAGACGCTGCAACTGCTCCTCGGTTTCCACGCCTTCGGCGAGCACCTGCATGTTGAGGCTCTTGCCCAGTGTCGTGATCGCCCGGACGATGGCGGCATCGTTGGGATCAGTCGCGACGGTGCGCACGAAACTCTGATCGATTTTCAGGCGATCGAGCGGCAATTGCTTCACATAGCCGAGCGAAGAATAGCCGGTGCCGAAGTCATCGATGGAAATATGGACGCCCATGTCCATCAGCTGGCGCAGATCATCCGCCACCGCATCGATGTTTTGCATCACGATGCTTTCCGTGAGCTCCAGTTCGAGGCGACGCGGATCGAGCCCGGTTTCGCCGAGCGCACGCGTCACCAGCAGTGGAATCGTGCGCTTGCGGAACTGGATCGGCGACAGATTGATGGCGACCCGCAGATATTGATGGCCCTTTTCCTGCCAGCGCCGCGCGGCGCGACACGCCTCGAACAACACCCATTCGTTGATCGGCAGGATCATGCCGTTTTCTTCCGCCCGCGGCAGGAAGACACCCGGCGAGACGATACCCTGGCCGGGGCGATCCCAGCGCAGCAGTGCCTCGGCGCCGTCAACCTGCCCCGTCGCGAGATTGATCTGCGGCTGATAGTAGAGCTGGAATTCGCCGCGTTCGAGCGCCAATTGCAATTCGTTGTCGAGCTGCGCCGCCACGCGCGCCCGCGTTTGCATGTCGGAGGCGAAATAGGCGAAGCTGTTGCCGTTGTCCGATTTGGCGCGATACATGGCCAGGCTGGCATTGATCAACAATTGATCCGCATCCGTCGCATCGGAAGGATAAAGCGCCACGCCGATCGACGCCTTCATCGGCGCCAGATTGTGCCCCGGCATTTCGAAACCGGAGATCGTATCGAGAATGCGATTGGCGTAATCGGCCGCTTCCGTCGTCGAAAGCATGTCCGACTGCAACAAGGCGAACTCGTCGCCACCGAGGCGGGCCAAGACATCGCCTTCGCGGATTTCCTTGCTGACATGCTCCGCCAGCGCCTTCAGATAGCGATCGCCCGCCGCATGGCCGAGAAGATCGTTGATCTTCTTGAAACCGTCGAGGTCGACCACATAGAGGCCGAACATATGATCGCCGCGCCGCGAACGGGTGATCATCTTGCGCATGCTCTCGATGAGCGAGACGCGATTGGGCAGATCGGTCAAAGCGTCGTGGTGCGCCACATGACGCAGATAGGCTTCCGATCGCTTGCGCGCGGTGATGTCGAGCGAACTGGTGAGAACCGCCGTCACCTGCCGCTCGTCGTTGGTGAGCGGCGATTTGGTGGTGACGAAATGCCGGGTCGTGCCGGTCAGATCGGTCATTTCCTCTTCATAGGCCGGCACGGCCTTACCCGTCTGCAGCACCAAGCGGTCGAGTGCCAGATTGCGCGCCGATTGCTCAGGACCATAGAGCGAGTTCATCGGCTTGCCGACGAACTTCGCTAGATCCTTGCCGGAAAAGGCCGCCTGATAGGCATTGGCGAAGATCAGCGTGCCGTCCGATGCGGTGGCATTGATCATGATTGGCAACGTGTCGATCACCTGCGCCAGCCGTTCGGAGGAATCCCGCAGCGCCTGTTCGCGCGAACGCTCGCTGCGCTCCAATTCACGCTCGAGCGTAGTGGCGCGATCGGCAAGCAGTTTTTGATGCTTGTGCAGCTTCAGCAGATTGCGGGCGCGGGTGACGAACTCGTGGTGATCGACGGGCGAATGCAGGAAGTCGGTGGCACCTGCTTCGAGCGCCCGCAGCCGGAAGCTGCGTTCCTCATAGATCGTCAGAACGATGATCGGAATTTCGGCGGCGCCGGGAAACTGCCGATAGCGCCGGATGAACTCCGCGCCGTCGATCGTCGGCATTTTGAAATCGGTGATGATCAGATCGGGCTGCTGATCGACGAGCCAATCCAAGGCCTGCAGCGGATCGCCGAAGGTCTCGACTTGAACATTGGGTTCGATAGACGCCGCCAATTTCGCAAAGATATTGCGATTGGTGATCCGGTCGTCGACGATCACGATCAGCGACATACAAAAATCCTAAGTCTGGATTTCGCGATCGACCAGCAACGCTCACGCTTGCGCGCGGGCGCAGCCCAGCCCATCGACCCGATATTGTCCCTGAATTGGATTAACTAATTGCTATTATGGGCTTAACGGCGATTGCCCAGAGATTCGATATTGCGTGCTCCAGCCAGATAAGTGATCAGAGTATTCAAGCGTTTAATATCCGTGGATTTCTTTGGCGAATTGGGTATTTATCGGTTTCCCTCGCTCAAGGCACGGTGGATTCTTCGTTTTTAATCCCGCCCAAAGGCCCGTCTATATGAATATCCTCGTACCAAGAAGCAAATATAAAGCTCTTCTTGAAAGGACACGTAAATTTAGACTATTCTTTTTCAGAAAAATATTGCGATCGAAGCGACATCTACCGTCCTCCGGCACCTCCATCTTCTTGGAACATATTTATAGCCTGGCGGGGCAAGAGGAGAGCCAGATACCTCTGAACAGGTCTTTCTCCGCCCCGGCCCTTTCCTTCATCGTGCCGGTTTACAACACGCCGCCCGACTATCTGGAGGCTTTAGTCCGCTCGCTGCGGGTCCAAGTCCCGGGCGCCTGGGAATTGGTTCTGTCCGATGACGGATCGACCAACCGCGCCACGATCACCTGGCTAGACAAGCATCGCTTGGCGCCTGGCCTCACTGTTCTACGGAACGTGGACAATCGCGGCATCGCCGCGGCGACCAATGCCGGCATTGCAGCGGCCCAAGCGCCTTGGATCGGCTTCATAGATCACGACGACGCCCTTGCGCCTCATGCGGTCGATCGCATTCTGCGCGCACTCGCCGCTAGACCGGACTGCGAGTTCCTCTATACGGACGAAATCATCGCCGACGGCGAGCTCAATCCAGTCGACGTGTTCTTGAAGCCGGCGTTCGATCCGGTTCTGCTCTCAGGTGTGAACTATATCAATCACCTTTCTCTTTATCGTCGCGAACGGCTTCTCGATATCGGCGGCTTGCGTCTCGGATTTGACGGATCGCAGGATTACGATCTCCTCCTGCGCTATACGAAAGATCTGAAGCCGCATCAGTGTCTGCACCTGCCCTATCCCGCTTATCTCTGGCGGCGCGATGGCGGCAGCTACAGCGCCAAATTCATGGAACAGGCGACCGACAATGCCCGGCGCGCCTTGGCGGAAGCCTATGCGCCCGCGGGCCAATCCATCGAGGTGACCGAGGCGATCGATGGCAATTTGCATCGCATCAGATTTGATCTGACCGATAGAAAGCAGCCGCTGGTTTCGATCATCATTCCGAGCCGCGATCAGTATGAGATGATCAAGACGCTCTTCGACGAGCTTCGCGACAAGCTCCATTACCGCAACTTTGAAATCATCGTCATCGACAATGGGTCGACCGATCCGAAAGTCTTGGAATTGTATGAGCAGATGCGCCATTCCGGGCTCAAGTTCAGAGCCGAGGTCCAGCCCGAGGCTTTCAATTTCTCCCGCGCGGTCAACAAAGGCATGCGGCTGGCGCAAGGCGATCTCTTCTTGTTGCTCAACAATGACATCGAGCCGCTTGATCCCTATTGGCTCGACGAGATGGTAAGTTGCTTTGCCTATGACGGTGTCGGCATCGTCGGCGCGAAACTGCTTTATCCCGACCGCACGCTGCAACATGCCGGCGTCATCGTCGGTTTCGGCGGACTGGCCGGCCATTGGTATATTCAGGAGCCGGCCAATTTCCCCGGCCCGATGGGACGGTTGTGGGTGCGACAGTCGATGTCCTGCGTCACCGGCGCTTGCATGCTCGTGTCGCGCAAGCTGATCGAGCAAGTGGGACCGCTCAATGAAGAGCTGTTTGCAGTGGCCTACAATGACGTTGATCTGTGTATCCGTGCCGTTGCGGCGGGCCATCGCATCATCTGGACGCCCTTCGCCCAGTTGATCCATCACGAGTCCCTTTCGCGCGGCAGCGACGAGAAGCCGGAGAACGTCGCGCGTTTCGAGCGCGAGAAGAATAATCTCAGAACGGCACACGCAACGGACCGCTATCGCGATCGCGCGATCAATCCCTGGTATTCAACCGACAGATCCAACGCTGTCCCCGTTCTGCTTCCTGAACTGCCTCAGCCAAGATAATGAGCATGTCCATGAAAACAAAAATCGTACATCTGCTGAGGAACATGGCGAGCGCCTTGGAACGCGATGAGCAAGCGCCTGTAGATCAGCCTGACACAGAAAAAAAATCAGCGGCAAATTTGCTCGATGAATATGTCAGCGGCATGCCGCGTGCCCAGCATGCGATCGATGCCTTAGCCGGCTGGAATACGGCGCTGCCGCCCAATATCGGTGTCGTGGCTGGAAACGTCGCGCTCTACAACGACCCCCGCATTCTATGGGGCATCGAACAGATGGGTTCGCTCGCGGGTAAACGCGTGTTGGAGCTTGGGCCCCTGGAAGCCTCCCACACTTACATGCTGGAGCAGCGAAAGCCTGCCGTACTACATGCGATCGAGGCAAACCGGCTGTCGTTTCTGCGCTGCCTCGTGGTCAAGGAACTGCTGGGCCTGCATATCGCGAAGTTCTTCCTCGGCGATTTCATGACCTGGCTCGAAACCCGGCCCGAGACTTATGACTTCATCGTCGCCTCAGGCGTTCTCTATCACATGGAGGATCCCGCCAGCCTGTTGGAAGCCATGGCGAAGCGGACCAAATCGGTTCTCATCTGGACGCATTATGTCAGCGATGCGGCCATGCCCAAGGGCGATCCTCGTCGACAAGTCTTTGTCGGTGAACCGGAGATCATCGAGCGCAATGGCATGAAGCTGCGCCAATATCGCCGCAGCTATTGGGGCGCCTGGAAAGACAAATCCTTTTGCGGCGGCATGCATGATCTCCACCGCTGGCTCGAGAAAGACGACATCATCGCTTACCTGAAACATCTTGGCTTCGACGATGTCAGGATCACCATGGATGAGCCGAACCACCAGAACGGCCCATCATTCCTCGTATTCGCGCGCCAGACAACCGCGCCGGCTTGAAGAGCGCTCTATCGCTTCTGCGGCGCCAACTTGGCGCGGCGATCGCGACGCGCGAGCCATTTGCGGAACACTTCATCTTTCAAGTGTTCGAGCCATTTTTGATCCGATATCTGGCCGGATAGCCAACAAGCCAGAAGAAGCTCATAGGTGTTCATCGAAAGCCTCACTTCCCAGCCCGAGGGGAGGCTTATCTAAGGCCGATGCCTGACGCAGACCTGACGGAATTAATGCCGGCGATGCGCAACAAAAAAGGCCCGGCATTGCCGGGCCTTAAAAGCTTCGACTTACGATCGATCAGTAGCGGGCGAAAACCGGACCGGCAGCGCCACCGAACTTGTAGTTCAGACCGACGCGCACGATGTTGTCGGTATTGGTGTTGCGCACGCGATAGTTCAATGCACCACCGCCGAAGGCATAGATCGAGGTGGTCTTGCCCAGGTCGACGTGCAGATATTCCGCCTTGACCGTCAGGTTGTTGTTGATGGCGTATTCAACACCACCACCCAGCACCCAGCCGGCCCGCCAACCACGGCCACCGCCGACGTTGCCGAAGGGAACCGGCGGGAAGCCACCAGCGCCATTCACGACAACAGCGCCACCGCCATTGACTTCGCCATAAGCCAAACCACCGGTAGCATAGATGAGAGCGCGATCGAAGGTAACACCGGCGCGGGCACGCAAGGTGCCGTACCAGCGGCCGCGATCAAAGCCGCTCAGCGTGTAGCTCGGATAAGCCGCGCCGTAGCCGATCGGATTGGTCGGATAGGTGCCGTTCAGACGGTTGCCGCCGGTGCGGTAGTTGAGGTCCGTTTCGAGACCATAGACGAACTGATTGACCTGCCAGTTATAGCCAGCCTGGATACCGCCGGTGAAAGCCGCGTTGCCGCCACCCTTGCCCGGAACCAGATTGCTGTTCGGCGTCGGGAAGAGGCCGCCCGCGGTGAACACCGGAGAATTGTTGCCGCCGAAAGCCACGCCCAGCGTGCCACCGACGTAGAAGCCGGTCCAGGTGAAGATCGGGGCGGCAATGATCGGAGCCGGGGGCGGAGCCGCCGTACGACGCGGCAAATCGGCCGCGGCTGCGACCGTCGGCGCAGCAAGTGCCAGCAAAATCGCTGAATTTCGAGCAATTCGAATCATTAGAATACTCCTTAACCCCGTATATTTAAAAACATTCGTACGCAGATATTATTGCCAGAATCATAACGCGACAATGCCAAAGTAGTTCCAAGCTACTGAAAGCTAGTCAACTGTGCCTCAAAAAGCACGGGTTCCATTTGGAAAGCTCAGAGTTCCATTGTTCTTTGGCAAGTATATTGGGTTGAACGCCGGCCAAAGCTGCCCCCCCTTCCGATGAACTCGAAGATAATGATTTAGAACGCGGGATCAGCGTCATGATCAACAGACCGATATTCTGCTTATTCTGGTGACTTGGCACCAGAAACTCTTATCCGAGGGCAGCCTCCGTCGTCTCGATCGATAGTGCTGGATGCAGATAGGGATCATTGCGAATGACGGAAAACCAGCGCTGCTTGAAATAGGCGGTTTCGTCTTTGTACCGAATCTCTGGAGGAACAGTATTGCCACGCGAAGCGGATTCAAGATGAACCAATCGCGCGCGAGGCTCAATGAGATTGCGAAGACCGCGTTCCTGCAGCTTTAAACACAGGTCAATGTCGCCGTATTCAACAGGCAGATTGACCCCGTCAAAGCCCTCTACAAGATCGAACTTGCTTCTTTCAATCACCAGACAGGCGCCGGTGACCGCAGAAAGCTCATGCGGTACTTCCAGCCTACCAAAATACCCGATGCTATCAGGAGAACTCCCAGCCTCGAAATGGGCTGCCGTCCCATGCAATCCGAGTGCGACGCCGGCATGTTGAACCTTATCATTAGGGAAAAGCAATTTGGCTCCCACGGCTCCAATATCAGGACGACGCGCCCAAGCCGTGAGCTTCTCCAACCAATCGGAGCTCAAAACTTTAGTGTCGTTGTTGAGAAACACTAGCATATCAAACTGAGCTGCTTTCGCGCCAGCATTGCATAAAGCTGAAAAATTAAAGGGACCGGGCGCATGCAGGATTCGAATGCGCGGTTCACGCGAGATATCCAACAAATACTTTGTTGTTTCAGCCTCGGTGCTATCGTTATCGACGACGATGATTTCGAAACGAACATTCTTCACATTTGAAAGAATGCTATCCAAACATTGGCGTAACAAATCATGATGGTCGCGAATAGGAATAATGATTGAGCAAGCCGGAATGTCCATTGTCGGTAGTGCAGGTGGCGCGCGCATTTGAGTGACTGCCTTACAAGCAACAAGCAGTCGCTTGATATGTACAATCTTGTCGTCAGAAGATAACTGCACTGGACGAAAGGCTCCGATGGTCCGTTCACCGACGCGTGTTCTCAGCCAACCAACACGATAGAAGCAAGCGCTCCCAAGAATATCGATACTCTGCGAGAGTACCGGGCCCCAATCAGGCTTAAAACGCGGGATACCGCAGTTTGAATCCAATTCGTCAGCAAAGTAGAGGTCGGCAAGGTTGCGAGCGTGCATTTCTGCGAAGACCGCAGGCGCCTCAGGCATAATGGCATCGCCCGCATTCAACACGATGAGGAAATCATCTGGATCACGGTCCTCGACCAGTTGTTGGACCGTTGTGCCTGTCGAGGCACGCAGCACCGACCATTCGGATCGTGGCTGACCGGCAAGAACGTCAACTACTTCGGCTTCTTGTTCCGCTGTACCGTCGATCAGGATTACTCGCAGATGCGGGGCCTCAGCCGTACGCGGCGCGTCTAATCCATTCCATTCAAGTACTCGAGTTCGACTTGTGAGCCAATTCTGATGAGCGCTTAGTGGGGTTGCGCCCCAGGCTCGCTGGAGGCGCCGACGTGCCTTGTTTGAATATCCAGCGACACGCTGTACGGCAGCCCAACTAATACTGAAAGGATGATATTTTAAGGCACGTTGAGTTTTTCGCCATTTTCCAATAGGATAACAGCTTATAACTCTGAACCCAAAGGGTCCAGGCATGTCAACCGGGGAAATCAATATTTGCTTCACTTCGCTAGGAACATGCCCTGTCCATGTCCCTTTTCCCCTAACGGGAGCGGGCAAAACATTATCATAAAAATAATCCTGAAATACAAACCGAATAAGAGGGCGGGTTAGACAATCAATTATGCTTGCTTCAAAGACCATTTCCACCGAACAACCTGATATTATACTAATATCGACGAGGAGCTCTACCCACGGCTGCTTCGATTTCGCGATCCAAACGCTTTTATTCGTAGGGTGACGCTCTGCGTCGGCAAATGGACGGATACTGTCGATACCATAAGCATAAATATGACTGGGCAGAGGCAATCCGTACCCCTGTGTTTCAACTTTAGAGAATCCATCAATAGGGTGAAACTCTTGCTGCAACAAAATTATTCCACCTCAATACATATCTAGAAAGCCTACCTTTTATTGCTTTGATGAAATGTAGGTCAACGATAAATTGGCGATCAACCTACCTTAACGGCATTTTTTAGACTTAGCGCAACCGCTGAAATAGGTATCACGATATCTGCCGTCTTTACCACGAGCGGCTGCAGGTGCGTGGGCGCAGCGGCGCAAGCGGACGCTTGGCGCACGGGCGCCGCTGGTGATCCTGCAGGGCCGAACCGGCGCTGGAGCATTTACTTCCTGTCGGATTCACTGATGGCTGCCGCTTCCGTATCCTTGCGGTAGTGGACTTCACCCGAAAATGCTTGGCACTGATAGCAGACAGCTCGTTACCAGAACCTGCGAGTGGTGCCCGAGCTCGAAACCATCATGGTCCGGCGCGGCCATTCAGTCATGTGCTTCTCCGACAAAGCACCGAGTTCACTGTCATGACGGGCCGGCGTACCCATAACCCATTCATCGAAAGCTTCAATGGACGGCTGTGCGACGAGCTACTCAACGAGACGCTGTTCACGTCGCTCGCGCGATGCCTGGTCGCGTCATGGACGATGACAACAACATTCGCCCACAGCCCCCCAAAAAAATCTCCTACTAAGCCATCTACCATCCCGCAAAAGGCGCTCAGAACAAATAGCTCTTTCGACGAGAGAGTTTAACGACGGGTCAAACGGGATGCGCTGCAAGAGTTAGATGCTGCGAAATTAGAAGGTCATTGTCGGAAAAAAAACTTCTGAATCGAGATAAATACGCAGGATACGACTGAACAAACTGATCAGTTTGCTCTCCATCGTACAAGTCGTTAAATATGATATCTTTACTTGTATCGATCGTAGATGCGAGACGAAAAGGAATACTCATCGCCTCGGCCAATTCTTTAGTGCGGGCATCATGCACAATAAGAGTGCCTGGAACTCCCGCCAAAAGAGCTGCAATCGTACCGTGAATTCTCGTACCAACACAAAATGACCTCGACTTGAGATAATTAAGCCAAGTTGGTAAATCGAAGAAAACCTTTCCGTGTCGTCGAAGATAAATTGCAATATCTGAAACCTGCGAAGCTCCGTAGCTTGCCAAAAGCGGAGGAGCAGCTTTTTGCAGAACAGCATCATTCCCAGTTCGGCCCAACGCGTAATACATATCCGCGAGCTCAGACTGCAATATAATATCTATTCCACGTGTGAAAGCTTGTCTGTATATATATTTTTGAAACTCATCAGTATCATTAAATTGATGGCGCGTGCCGTGGACGCATATCTTTTCTTGGGACAAGCTCGAAGGAGTTTCAATCGAAAACCCCTTGCCGCCGGCCAAAAGCAATGAAGGACATCCTGTTACAACCGCTTTATTTATTCCATAATGCTCCAGCACCTCAGCAGTAAACTGCCCCCGAACGCTAATATATTTTGAACGTTCATTTAAAATATCAAGTAGTTTCCGAGTTCCCGGTTTTAGCTTCGGGATAGTCTGTTCTAAAGTTGTTTGGACACCCAGCCCGACGATAAATACTGGTAAATCAACCTGTTCAAGTTGATCAGAGAGCCACGAGAAATCCTGATCACTCGCCAACCAATTGGCTGCAGCAATGACAATACAGTCTCGACCTTCAACTGTGCTCGGCCTCACATCATAGTGAGAGAACTCAGCGTTTGCGATGCATTGATAAAGCGCCTCTGTGAAGAGAAGATTTCCCGAATTCCGACCAAGCATTGATAACGCATCGGTGACTGGTATAGAGGCCGGAGTTAATACTTTCGTGACTCCGAGTACGAGCGGCCTCTCAAACATTTATCAAGTTCCCGATTGTTACAGATTAAAGCGCAATTTCCGCCAGCTCATTATAGAGCCTAATCTATTTCTTTTCCTACGCCTATTCAACAGCTTATCTAAAATTCCATTGCTCGGCAATGTTATATCAAGGCCTAAAATTCAACATTACACAGCACGTTCTGTTTTTGTCATCCTACCTGCAATCTGCGCTTCGTTAAATTGGCTGCATATATCCGATCGTAATGCTTCAACATAGCGGACATTGTAAATCGTTCATAAAAAATACGACTTCCAACTGCGCCAGCACTTTCGCGAGCTTCCGGATCCGCCAAGAGCATAATAGCGTCGACTAATGCATTTACCGGCAGCTTGCCATCCGCCAGCGGAATTACTGAACCGGCAATCAGTGCACGACCTTTATCACTAGTCGTGAGCATACTTGCAATGTCACCCACGTTCGAAGCAACGACTGGCTTGCCCTGTGCCATCATTTCAATAATCACGAGGGGCATGGATTCCCCTGTAAAATAGCTTGGTAAAACTCCTATATCCGCAACTTTAATGTAATCTTGTACATTCTCGACATGGCCATAGAGATGCACAAACGGCGATGTCTCCTCATTGCGAAGTGCTTCTGCTGCAGGTCCCTCTCCCAGAAGCATGAGATCCACTGCCACCCCAGCATGGTTCAATCGTTTAGTTGCTTCGACTGCCTCGAACCAGCCCTTTTCAGCAATCGCGCGACTAACCAGTAACAAGACCAAAGAATCTTCCCGCACCCCTAAAGATTTTTTGCTCAATTCGACAGGCTCTTCCGGCTCAAAACCATTGTTAATCTTCGAGAGCCTTTCGGGGTATCCATATCTATCAAACACGCCAAGATTTTTATCTGCGATGTAAATCCATTCATCAACTCGCTCAAGCATCTCAGGGAAGCGCCTTGGAAACGAGGCGTCTGTATGTGGCTTGTCGATTAGCGTCTCGTAACAACCATGCGTCGTTATACACCAAGCAACCTTTTCCGAAAGTTCATGCCTGTGTTCATGAACGAAACGATCAGACCACCAAAGCGAGGAGTGAACAACATCGATATCACAATCGGCGATCAAGCGGCCGAGCGAAAAGTCCGGAGTACGCGCATCATATATTGAAACGCGCTGGTCGATTCTTCCTACCACCTTCTTGTGATCGGGAAACATGCCTACATTGAGAAGTATGGCGCGGCCGCCGGCATGCGTCCAGGCATTAACGAGGCGAATAGCAAACATCTGGCCGCCTCCAGGTGAAAGGTCGCTGATTACAACCAGAATAGTTGGCATAACTTTGTTACAGACCAGTTTCGACAGTTCCCGGATATGTTGCCTGGTCCTTTCATCCGTCACTCTAAATCGATCGAGATCTTGCACGCTAAAGGTATCGGCCTTTCTGCGAGTATCATCTGAAACGCAGAACGTATTGCTTATGTATCTCCTTATTTCTGCAAGCTCATCAAAGTATCGCAAGCTTCCTTCCGTCTGGTGAGTAACCGTATTTGAATGGCGACGATGATAATTAAGCGGTTGGCTTTCAAACGCAACATTCCCGCCACGCAGTGCTCGAAGGTAAAAATACCAATCACCACACATACGCATTGTTGTCACTTGCTTAACGAAATCATCTTCCGGCTTAAATCGGCGAAACACAACCGCACTCGCATTTGGAATAACGTTGCCTATCGCTAAGCCAGCATCAACTTCACGATGATCCGTGGCGGAGTAGGATCGAGACCATCGGTTTTCCGCGATACGGTTCAAATAGAGCTGCTCGTAATTGCCAAGCACTTTACCTTCTGCATCTACAGGCACGGACTTCACGTGCGCTAAGAAGACGTTTCGGTCATCCATCGCTGGAACTAATGCTTCGAGTAACTGAGGCTCACAGAAATCGTCAGCTTCCGCTATCCAAATCAAATCCGAGCGAGCTGCAGCCATTCCTTTTAGCCACTGCGCAAACGGCGAGTTTGAGTTTCGTTCGTTGACGATAAGTCGGGTCGCCGGATATTTTTTTGCCCAGTCAGTAAGAACCGCGACAGAATTATCAGGCGAAGCGTCATCAAGTAAAATAACTTCGAAATCTTGAAATGTTTGCGAATAAATAGTTGAGAGACGCTGATCAAGATATCGATCATAATTGTAGTTAGGTACGACCACGCTGATATGTGGTGGTGTAGCCATAGCGTCTCGTAAAATTTCTAGAATTCGCGGACCAGCCGTCGTAACGGTAAAACCGTCTCGTACTTGTTTCAGCCCCTCGGCTCCGTGGGAGTCTTTTAAATCTGGGTCATCGATATACGTAGTTACAGCACTGGCCATTGCGACAACATCGCCAAATGGCACCGAAATACCGCATCCTTTTGCGGTGAACTCGGGTATTCCTCCAGCGTCGTCGAAGCACACAACTGGCACTTCTTTGGAAGCAGCGTAGAGGCACACCAACGGAAAAGGGTCTTCTTCTGACGGCAAAAGAAAAAGGTCCGCTGCCTCCAAGAGCTCTGGAACATTTTCCCTATAACCGATTAGAGAAACAGTTTCACTCAATCCCTTCTCTTTTACCAACTCCCGACACGCTTCTTCATCCGGCCCTCCGCCTATCCATACAAACCGACAAGAACGCTTCGTCTGTTGCACTACTCGTGATGCAACTTCAATGAACTTATCCGGAGATTTGCGCCAGTGCATGACACCGCAGCCCATGACCAAAAAGTCATCCGGGCTGACTCCAAGCGCTTTGCGCTGTTCCACGTATTTTTCAGAAGATCGCCCCTTCGAAGAAACCGAGCCAATAAAATCGTAAATTAGACGAACTCGTTTCTCATCAATATGGTGATTTTGCTTAAGATTAGCCGTAACCGCTTCGCTGCCACCTATAAAGGTAATGCAGCGCTGTTTAAGCAGCTCAATGCTGCGGGGAAACATATCAATAATTTTTTGCAGCTCATGAACGTAGCACACTGCCGGCGTATTTTCTTCCCAGAAGTCAAAAAACCGCGCGCTTACTATGGAGTTAATAAAAACTGCTCGTATCGTAGGACCAATAAAATTTCTCAGTTCAGTAACGGCTTGATCAGATAATGCTTCAGGCAAAACATGAACTGGCGCAATCGCCTCAAAAAGATGGCGATGGCCACCGTCACGAGGCGCTACAAAGCAAACATCGTATTTGGTTGTTGCGAGCAACCATTCAGCTAAACTACGTAATAGTTGTTGCGCACCACCAACATCAAAGTCATGGGAAACAAGCACTATCCTACCGCTCGTCCTTGCACCAAATTGCATGTCCCGCGTTGTCGTTGGCAATGTGACTGAATATTTTGGAGAGCGCCCCTCATATTGTCCAAAAGCAAGAAAATGATACAGCGGATTTATTCCGGTGGTTCGGACATCATCGTACCGCTTTAGATAATATGCACCATCAAAGAAAGACCCTGTCGCTCTCCCTTCAGTCCAACCAAATAGGAAATAATGGACAATTGGATCAATCCCGGCTGGCCTCACGTCGGGATTAAGCGCCAGATATTCCGCAGGGTCGAAATACGCATTAGGCAAAAATGACTTATTAGATCCAACTGTTATATAATGAACAAGCGGATCGTCACCGTTTAGTAATTTCCCATATTTTGCCTTGTAAAACGCCTCATCCAAAAGCTTATATCTAGACAAGATATCAGCATACAAAACGTGTATGTTTGTATTATTATCTTTTATGAGTCGATTGATCCGAACGGAATTTATAAAACTCGCAAGCAGCTGATTGCGTCGTTCCTGAGCTTGGGGCCCCGCGTCGATTACTGCACGTACCGCAGCTAATTCAGCCTGGCCAAGACTAAATCCGGTCTCAGTTTCGCGCACTTCAACTTGTAAAGTCTCCTCACTGCGAGCTTCCACCGAAACCGAAAAAGCATGACGACCGTCGCCAATATTCGCACCGGTGAGGTCACTACGTAAGAGATCGGCCACTGTTTCAGCTAGTACATCACCGTCACTAACGGCGATAATTTGAATTGAGACCCGCTGCTCCGGTCGCGCTGGATTACGAACCCAGCCAAAAATTGTCCGTCCAGAGATCCTGTCAATATGACCTTCAAAATAAGCTTCAGCTGCAGCTAACTGCACTCGCCCAAGACTATAGCCACTCTTAGCTTCCTGAACCTCGACTAGGAGAGCTTCGTCGTCGCGAGCGTTCACAGTAACAGAAAATGCATGACATCCATCTCCGATTCCCGCAGAAAGAAGATCGTTGCGCAGCATGTCAGCACAAGACTCAGCGAGTACCTCGCCGCTATCGACAGCTATGATGCGAACCGAAACGCGTTGATCTATATGTTTAGGTTCGCGGGCCCAACCATAAATTGTTCGTCCGGAAACACCATCAACATATCCATCGATATAGGGGCGTTTAGGGCCAAATTGCACGCGTCCAAGACTAAATGCGCTAACAGCTTCTCGCACCTCCACAAGCAACGCTTCGTCGCCATGGTGATCAATTGTAATATCAAATGCGTATTTGCCGTCACCGATACCAGCAGCAAGAAGATCATCACGTGGAAGATCGGCGACCACTTCCGTCAGCAACTGACCGTTGTCGACTGCAAAGACCTGGACCGTAGCCCGCTCGCGCCCTGCAACACGTAACCACCCCCTAATGGTTCGGCCTTCGACTGCATCAATTTGTCCAGAAAGTTTTGATCTCTGATTTGGCAAAACTTTCCTTAGGAAGTTCATAATTTGCCCTTGCATCACCTTAGTTAAACTCTCGTGCCTGCGTGTCTACTATAAGACCAGCCCTTCAAAAGCACATTTATATTCATTTATTCCAAAAATCTGAATTTTAGCTTTTATTTTTCTTCCCGGTCCTTCATCCATTCCCAAGTCTCATGAATACCGGCGGTAATGGAGGTCGCCGCCTGCCATTTCAATATTCGTGCAGCCGCAGTGCAATCTAATACTATACGCGGAACATCAAAACCACGCGCAGGTAATCGCTCAATACTGGGCTTCTTCTTAGTAATCTCGCCCACCACCTCGATAATTTCATTAACAGTTTGTCCCTTTCCGCTGCCGACGTTATACGTTCCACAGTGGCTGGAGGCGAGTGCGGATACACATGCCTGCGCAACATCTTCTACATACACGTAGTCACGACTCGAATTGCCATCGCCCCAAATTTTTGTTGATTGGCACCTTACCGTATTCCAAAGCAATGTATTGATTAATCCTTGAACCCCAACACGCGCTTGCCGCGGACCATATGGATTTGAAACGCGAAGAATTACATAGTTTAACCCGTGAAGAAAATGTTCCATCTCGATGTAATGCTCAATAGCAGCCTTCACGATGCCGTAAGAACAGATTGGCTTTAATTTATGGCTCTCTACGACCGGCAACTTCTCTGGGACTCCATATATAGTGCCCCCAGATGACAGAAATATAAGCTTATTTACATTGCAATCTCGCATTAACTGCAAAAGATTGACAGTAGATATTAGATTTTCATTAATATCCAATACCGGATCTATATTAGACGTGGAAGGGATTGTGCTACTAATAAGATGCACGACAGCTGTTGTATCTTTTAGCGCCTCTAAAATCGCATTCTTATTAGAGAATTCACCGGTAATGTATTTAACGCCCGCCTGTGGATGACGAAAAGGTTCTGGCCGTCTTCCCAAAACAGTGACCTCATGCCCCTCTTCACGCAAAGCATCTACAACATATGACCCTATGAAGCCGCTGCCACCAAGTACAAGTACGGCCATTTTGACCTCTATACAGGAATTAAATAAGTAGGTTTGTACGAAATAACGAGAGAGTTTTCCCTTACACCCGAGACAATAATAAGTTTCCAGCTTTTAGCTAGAGGCAAGTAGTGGAACCGCGCGATGGTGCAACACAAGATTGATGCACAAGGAATCACTCTAGTCTCTCAGAGCATTTCAGTATGGACTGAGCCGAGCTCAGCCCATCTGGATCAGCCAAGCGGACAATCACTTATTACTGTTTTTCCACACGCCAAATCCTTCTGCTGGCCTGCGAATGTGCGGATGAGTTCGAGAAACATCTCGAAATCCCGGAAATGCTCGCTCTGCCGCAGAAAAAAAATCACGCATAGACTGACTTAATCCAACGTCATCACACACGACCCATCTCGGAGAGAACGCCTTTACATAAGTTTTCATTTGCTTCAGAGTGATAGCTCCGTTGTGTGTGCCATCTATATAAATAAGATCAACGGTATTTCCAAGATAAGCTCGGCATTCCATTATAGACGACGCATCTAATGGATCTGCTACAATGGATTTTACATTTGGATATTTCCGAAAGTCTGGTTCAAAATCGGAAACATCAAATGTCAACAATTTACCTCCCTCAGCCATTCCTTTTGACAGAGCTTTGGTTGACCCCCCTCGATAAGTACCGATCTCCACTATCTTTTCCGCAGAGCTATACTTGGCAACACCGCACAAAAAATAATAGTAAGGTGATGTATGCAAATAAGTCTTATTGTCATGAAACAAACCGTAGTGACAATCAGATAAATCCACCGCCTTTCCCAACGTCCAAATATCATCTACTTCGGCATCAGACAACATGGCCATCATTTAGCTCCACATACAGTTTAGTATTCCCCCATCGTCCCAAGTCCAACAATACGCTCGAATTTATATTTTCACAACCAACCGGTCGTCCGCTATTATATATAATTGGATATTAGATTACGATATACATGTAAAATGAATATAGATCTTTTTCTATTTTCGATTCAATTAATTACGATCGACCAATAATCTTTCGAGATACTGCCCATATCCAGATTTTTTAAATCGATACGCCAAATCTGAAAGTTGCCGATCACTTATTAGACCCTTTCGCCAAGCTATCTCTTCAGGACAGGCAATTTTGAGGCCTTGTCGCTTCTCAAGTACTTCGATGAACTGAGCTGCTTCTAGCAGGCTGTCGTGAGTTCCGGTGTCAAGCCACGCAAAGCCACGGCCCATAACCTGGACATGCAATTCGCCCCGTTCGAGATAAATTCTGTTAACATCAGTAATTTCAATTTCTCCACGCGGAGAAGGTTTTACGTCGGCTGCAATATCGAGAACCGAATTGTCGTAGAAGTAGAGCCCTGTAACTGCGAGATCAGATTTCGGATTTTTGGGCTTTTCTTCCAAAGAAATCGCCATTCCGTTGGCGTCGAGCTCGACCACGCCGTAACGTTCGGGGTCATTCACAACATAGCCAAATACGGTAGCACCTTTGGATCTCACGGTGGCTTTGACGAGTTCACCGGCGAGGCCGTGCCCGTAAAAGATATTGTCTCCCAATACGAGCGCGACGGAATCAGATCCGACGAAATCGCGCCCGATGATGAACGCATCGGCAAGCCCACGCGGTTCAGGTTGAGCGGCATAGGAGATTTGCAGGCCAAGTTGCGAACCGTCCCCGAGCAAACTTTGAAAAGCGGGCCCGTCGTGCGGCGTTGTGATGATCAAAATCTCGCGGATATTCGCGAGCATCAAAGTCGACAACGGATAATAGATCATCGGCTTATCGTAGACGGGAAGAAGCTGCTTGCTGACGACCGTCGTAACTGGATGGAGCCTGGTGCCTGTTCCCCCAGCTAGAATAATACCCTTCATCATTTCCTCGTCACTTAACTAAAGATACGACGGCTTCGCTCACTCGCTCCTGCCAAGGCTTGGATCGGAGACCGAAGGTCTTGGCGAAACGACTGGAGTCCAGTGCAGAGTTGGCAGGGCGGCGGGCAGGCGTTGGATAATCCATCGTGGTAATCGGCTCGACACTGGGCGCTGCTCCCAATATGGCCGCTCGTTCGCTCATGATCGTTTGGGCAAACTCGTGCCAGGTGGCAACGCCTTGTCCTGCGAAATGATATGTGCCCCAGCTTTCATTGCCTTGAGCGAGTTCTCCATGAACAGCGAGAACAGCTTCAGCGAGATCGGTCGTGGATGTTGGGCAGCCGCGTTGATCGGCCACGACTTTCAATACGCTCCGCTCGTTAGCCAATCGAAGCATGGTCTTCAAGAAGTTGGCACCATAGATGCCATAGACCCACGCGGTGCGCAAAATAATATGTTTCGAACATGATTGGCGTATCCGCCGCTCTCCCTCCTCTTTGCTGTGCCCATAAACGCCCAGTGGCGCGACGCTGTCTTCTTCGTCGTAAGCTTCTGTTTTCGTGCCATCGAAGACATAATCAGTCGAGATAT
This sequence comes from Rhizobiales bacterium 62-17, assembly GCA_001898965.1. GTDB lineage: Bacteria > Pseudomonadota > Alphaproteobacteria > Rhizobiales > Beijerinckiaceae > Terripilifer. The sequence goes on along the minus strand of MKVW01000009.1, from coordinate 1,552,061 downwards.
GGAGCAGAGGCACATCGGCCTCGGCTGCGGCGATCGCGATGAGCTCTGGAGCAACGGCATTGACGGCGTGCGCTGCTTGCGGTTCCGATTCCGCACGATCAACGGCTGTATAAGCGGCCGCGTTGACGATCAAACTTGGACGATGACTTGCGATCGCTGATCGGAGAGCCTGTTGGTCAGTAATATCGCAGGCGGCACGGCCGAGCGGGATGAGTGAAACATCGCGCGCGCCAGCAAGCGCGGTTATCTCTCGACCAAGCTGACCTTCTGCTCCAAACAGCAGAATAGAACCAGCCATTACGCCACGCCCAAACGTTCACCACGATAGACGCCGCTACGGATGCGCTGCCACCACTCCTGATTGTCGAGGTACCAGCGCACGGTTTTTGCAAGCCCGCTCTCGAAGCTCTCTTGTGGCTGCCAGCCGAGGTCAGCCTCGATTTTTGAGCAATCGATCGCATAGCGTCGATCATGTCCCGGCCGATCTTTTACAAATCGGATCAAATTCTCTGCAGGCCCTCGTGAAGTATCGAAGGCAAGCTCATCGATGAGAGAGCAAACAGTTTTGACCACATCCAGATTTGTGCGCTCAGCTCTGCCGCCGACGGCATAAGTTTCGCCTGGCACACCTCTCTGAATGACCGTGACGAGAGCCCTTGCATGATCTTCGACATGCAACCAATCGCGCACATTGGCGCCGTCTCCATAGACCGGCAGTTCACGCCCCTCGAATGCGCTCAAAATCATGAGCGGGATAAGCTTCTCGGGGAAATGATAGGGGCCGTAATTGTTCGAGCAATTGGTGACCAAGGTCGGCAAGCCGTAGGTATGTCCCCAGGCGCGAACAAGATGATCGGAAGCGGCTTTAGATGCTGAATAAGGAGAGCGGGGATCGTAGGCCGTTGTTTCGCAGAACAAACCTTCCGATCCGAGAGAGCCAAAAACTTCATCGGTCGAAATATGATGAAAGCGGAAAGCAGCTTGCTCAGAAGTGTTGAGTTCACGCCAATAGTCCAGGGCGGCTTGCAGAAGCGCGAACGTTCCAACCACATTGGTCTGAATGAAAGCGCTCGGTCCATCGATCGAACGATCAACATGGCTTTCAGCAGCCAAGTGCATCACCGCATGAGGCTGGAAACTAGCAAAAGCTCTCCGCATTGCTATTTCATCGGCAATGTTTGCTTTAAGAAAGCGATAGCGCGGATTGGACGCGACAATCGACAGATTTTCAAGATTGCCGGCATACGTCAGTGCATCCACCACGAGGACTTCGGCCTCTTGATTGAGCACCAATTCACGAACAACGGCTGAGCCGATGAAGCCCGCTCCTCCAGTAACTAAAACGCGCATCAAAATACTTCCTCGAAATGGAATGGATTGGAGAGCTCACCTAGTAGCGGAAGCGCGGCATCCTTAGGGGACACGATGGCATCGACTGGAGTGACAGGCCAATCAATAGCCAATGCTGGATCGGCCCAAAAAATCCCCCCATCGTCTTCTGCAGAATAGGGATTATCAACCTTATAAGCGACTTCTGTGTCGGGCTCGAGAGTACAAAAGCCGTGAGCGAAACCTCGCGGCACGAAAAGTTGGCCTGCATTTGCTGCATCCAATATCACCATGCATGAGCATCCGTAACTTGGAGAGCCGACGCGAATGTCTACAACCACGTCGGCAATCGCGCCTTTTAGTACACGCACCAATTTAGCTTGCGCTGTCGGAGGGCGTTGGAAATGCAACCCCCGCACAACTCCCTTCTGCACGGATAAGGACTGATTATCTTGAACGAAAGCAGTATCAATCCCCGCACGCCGAAAGGATTCCGCACTATAGGTTTCCATGAAATAACCACGCGCATCTCCCAAGCGACGACTTTTGACAAGTATGGGCCCAGGTAGCCCCAGTGGCTCAAAGCTAAACTTGTTCATCTAGCACCGTCAACAAAACATGAACGAGAAAGACCCACTAATACTCGAAAATTCTACACATTTGCAAAGCCTAAGACGCTCGAATAGGGAATAATAAAAATATCTCAAATATTTAAAAATCTACCAGCATGGCCGATCTTACTTCTATAGCATCTAAATCGAATAAATGAAACCGGAAGGTAAATATAGGTCGGGCTCCAAATATAGATTTTGGGAATTTTTCGAATAACGCCGGCGCACGTCAAAGATAGAGAAATTGCCCTGCTCTGGGATATAATCTGTAAAGACATTAATTTGAAAATAACTTGCCTTTCCCACCTCAATCGCAACGTTCTGTTTCTATATAAGCGAACCTCATCCACGATCACGGCACTTAATTGCGGACTCCATGATACAACTCGATAAAGTTTTTAAGTTTTACAAAAACAGCGGCTATACGAAAATCGTCCTGGACAATGCTTCAGTGACATTTCAAAGCGGCCGCTCGTATGCCTTACTCGGAGTGAACGGCGCCGGAAAGTCAACAACTATGCGGCTTATTGCCGGCACCGAGTTGCCAAACTCCGGCAGAATAAGACGCTCGGTGAGAGTTTCTTGGCCGCTTGGGTTTTCAGGAGGCTTTCATCCGGCCATGACAGGTCGCGAAAATGTCAAGTTTGTAGCTCGGGCTTATGGCGAAGATGTTTATCGAGTTTTGCGCTTTGTCGAGGATTTCGCAGAATTGGGAGATTACATAGACGTTCCGTTTAAAACTTATTCTTCTGGAATGATGGCCCGATTAGCATTTGGTCTTTCTATGGCCATCGAATTTGAATGTTATTTAATTGATGAAGTTACCGCAGTCGGTGATGCGCGCTTTCAGGCTCGCTGCAAGGCTGTCTTTGAAGAGAGACGAGCTAATGCTGATTTAATTGTAGTTTCGCATTCTATGGACACCGTAAAATTGTATTGTGATCTTGGAGCCGTTTTGGTTGATGGGCAAATACTGATGTATGATTCAGCAGACAAAGCGATCGAAGCCTATAATCGTTTGAATCGATGACTTGGATTGACGATGGAAATTGAAGCCGATCAAAATAAAGAAGGCAATTTTCGCGCCGCTGATCGCGCGCGAAATATGTCTCAAGCATTGGCAGATGCAGCACGCAAGGTCCGACTTTCGCGCAATAAGAATTTGCTTACTGGCGGCGGTTTTCAAGCACGTCGCGGACAGCGTAAAATGCAAATTTTTGTTTGGGGCAGCTTTTTTGCCTTAGTCGTCGTACCAACGTTATGTGCCCTAATATATTACAGCCTAATTGCATCTGATCAGTATGCAACCGAAGCACAATTTACAATTATGGGTGGAGAAGTACGGTTAAATGATGACAATGTGGGCGCAACTACGGGCATTCCGTTAGCAGCAATTATTCAAGATACTTATGTTGTTGCCAATTATATTCATAGCCGCGCTATGATCGAAGATCTGCAAAGATCCATTGATCTTCAAAAAATTTATGGATCTGATCATATTGATTGGTTCGCACGCCTTCCAACGAAGGCTCCTATCGAGAAGTTTTTACGCTACTGGAAGGATATGGTTTCCGTTTCAATTTCCATGCCTTCCGGCATTGTGAAAGTAGAGGTACGAGCATTTTCTCCCGTCGACGCAGCACAAATAGGCAAGCTTATTATTGAAAGCAGCGAGAAGCTGATAAATGAACTTAATGCGAGAACTAACGCCGACATGGTGGCGAATACTGAAGCGGAACTTTCCCGATCCGTAGACCGCCTAAAGCAGGCAAGAATTGCTTTGGAAACGGCACGCAATGACGAAGGAATCCTCGATGCTGACCGGACTGCTGAATTGTTCAATAAGCTAATAACCGACGCTAGGGGATCGCTTATTGCACTTCAGCAGGAGCGGGCAACGCAGCTGAAATATGTGCAGGAGTCCTCCCCTCAAATGCGCATTTTGACCAGCAGAATAGCTGCCGTTAGAGCTCAGATAGCGGATTTGGAGGCAAAGCTCACAGCTACCAATGCGCCGAACAATAGCCGGGTAATATCGGGTTCTATGAGTAAATTTGCATTACTTGATCTGGAAAAACAAATAGCAGAGCGGCTCTACACCGGTTCCGTTGTAGCATTAGAAGTTGCAAAAATGGCAGCCGAACGGAAAGCTATGTATCTCAATACATTTGTTTGGCCTATTAAGCCTGAATACGCATTATACCCCAAGCGATTTTTGTGGGCCTCAGTCATAATTGCTGGATCGCTCGCCTCTTGGGGCTTATTAGTTGGTTTAATGGTTTTGGCCCGAAATCATATGCCTAGAAATTAATGCTATTCAATATCGAGCACGAAAGCGAAGACTGCATAATTGGCTATGTAGTTCCTGATGGATACTCTAGCCTGGCGCAGCTGCGGGTTTACTCTGGCGGACAACTTGTTCGTGAGATGGAGACAGATCAAGCAAGGCCAGCATTGGTTGCCGCAGGGCGACATGAAACAGGCAAATGCGGCTTTATTTTAGATAAAGTATCTTTGCCGGGCATTGAGACGATGACTGATCTCGAGATATTTGATAATGAAAGCGGAATTCTTATATATAGACGCAATACTGGAAATAAAATTAAAAAGAAAGTATTAAGAATTGAAACTCATCTTTATCCCTTACGTCGATTTGATACTTCCTTATGTCGACTATTTCAATATTATAGCTTAGGCATTGAGCGCTTCGGCGGAGAAACAAATGCGCAGCTTTTTCTATTGAATAAATCTGATTCAATATTTTTGTCTGGAAGAATAATTTACAAGAATTATCAGAAGTATATAGACGATATATTTTCCATATTTATAACGCTTCAGGATCCGTATTATGAGTTAGCGGAGCGTTTAATAATCTTGAAGTCGCTAAATCAGCAAAAACAGAGTTTCCTCGGTGAGCGAGACAAAATGGTCTTTGCTCCGGTCGTCAGGTACCTCGAAAATATGCAGTTAGACGACCCTAAGTCGGTAAAGCGTGGAATTTTAGCTATGCCATCTAAGATACTAATGGTTTTAGCAAATCCGGTTATCCGCCAACTAACGACGTCTTCCTATGACGAAATGCCATCTGGGCTGCCCATAGCAACCGCCTTAGACATGCTTTCTCTGTGCGATGTGATAGGCTTTCGCCATGATATGGAGAGCTTCCAGCGAGCAGCATTCTTGCACGCGGGTGGGGGCGGAATGAACACAAATCTTCCTCCTCCGTTTTTAATGGTCAACCGATTGGGCGATTTGCTGAAAGAGACAGGAGTCGCAGACACATTTCTTGAGAAAGATATAGAACTTTACCAACACGTCTTAGCGGCAGCCCAGGTCAGTTGATGAGATCATGTCAAAACCAATAGACCTCCCACATTCTAAGCTCCAGCAAGATCCTCGCCCTGTGGAAGTCAGGCATTCTGATGCACCTGCCCCAAATCTATACCAATTTTCCAAGCGCCAAATTAATATATTTTTCCGTTATGCTTTTCAAAATTATCGCGGACCGAATGTAAATATTAGAATAAAGAGTCGTATAATTCTTAGATTAAGCTTTCTATTGTGCGTCATAGTTCCGACAGCAGCTTCGGCATTCTATCTATATTTTATAGCGACGGATCAATACCCATTGGAAACACGATTTGCCGTTCGTATGGCTCAATTTGCATTTGATCGAGATGCAAATGACAAATCATCGACCAAAGGAACCTCAGGCTCAATGGCCTCTCTCGTGCCGTCACTAGCAAGCCAGGAAGCCCATGTGGTGGCTGCCTATATCCGTAGCCCCGCAATTTTGGATGATCTATCAAACGCGATAGATTTACGCAGTCTGTTTACTCGTCCAGAAGCTGATTTCTGGGCCCGCTTAGCACAAAATTCTCCCCGCGAAGATTTAACGCGCTACTGGCGTTCGATGGTCGATGCCAGCGTCAATACTATGTCAGGTGTAGTAACAGTTAGCGTCAAAACATTTAGACCGCAGGACTCTCTGGATTTAGCAGGAGCGATAATTAAGGCAAGTGAACAGTTGGTAAACCGGTTGTCTCAGCGTGCAAGAAGCGATGCGATGGGCAAAGCGGAGCAGGAGGTCCGCGTCAATGAGCAACGTGTGCGTACTGCTATGGAAGAAATGCGGGCATATCGCGACAAAGAGAAATTAATTTCGCCTAGCAGCGAGGCAAGCTCGACTAGCACGCTTTTAATACAGGCTATGAGCGAACGAATAAATCTGCAAGCCGAATACTTCGTGGCCACGAGAGCAATGTCTCCCGACGCTCCATCCGTTACGGTGTTAAAAACAAAACTTGATGCTATAGACGATCAAATAGCGCGACTAAAAAATCAGATGACTGGAAATGATAATCCTAGAACTATTTCAGCTGCAATAACTCAATTTGAAGAATTAGAACTCAAACGCCAATTCGCCGAAAAGCTATATATGATCTCTCAAAGCGCTTTAGAACGAGCAAGGCAAAGAGCAGAATGGCAGAGCATTTATTTGTCAGTATTCGTCCCTCCGGCTCTGCCTGAACTCTCATTGTTTCCGCAACGCGGTTATTTCAGTATTATGACTTTCTTTATCTGCCTAATCTTGTGGGGCATCATAGCTCTAACCGCCGCAGCTATAAGAGACCACATCGGATAAAATCCCATGCTTGGAACTTCGGAGCCCCGGCTCTTATCAACTCAGTTTAATGTGCTATCAGCCTTGATGTTACGAGATATTCGTACTCGTATGTTGGGCTCATCCTGGGGTTTTTTAGTAGTTATAGCGTGGCCATTATCTCATATTCTACTGATTGTCATTTTGCATTCAGCACTTGGTAGGCTAGCTCCGTTTGGAGATAGTATACCGCTATGGGTAGCTACTGGAGCAGTCCCATTTATGATTTTTTCGTATATGTCGCGATTTATGATGCTAAGCGTACTTCACAATCGTCCGCTTTTGTATTTTCCTGTAATTTTCATAACTGATATTTTATTTGCGCGCGCGATTATAGAGATACTTAACTCTGCGATTGTTGTTATTTTTTTGATTCTGATATTTAAAATTGAAGGCATTTATGTTGAGCCCGCCAAGGCATCGATAGTATTTTCAGCTATCTTTGCTACCATTTTACTTGGTCTGGGAGTGGGTATTCTAAATGGAATTATCGCCGCGTTTGCGCCTGCATGGGCCACTGGATATGCTCTTGTCATTGTTGTGCTCTGGATAAGTTCGGGAATTATGTTTGTTCCCAGTGCGCTTCCCGAACAGGCCCAACAAATATTGATTTATCATCCTGTTTTGCAGGCCATAGAGTGGTTTAGAACTGGCTATTATAGCGACTATAACTCTACCCTTCTAATGACTTGGTATCCATTAGCTTTCGGAGCAGCTGCGCTTTTCTTAGGATTATTCGCGGAGCGCATTTTTCGCGGCAAGATACTAAGCTAACAATTGGCTGGAATGTCTGCGTTTATTCTCAATTCTCCAAGCTGGCCGAGATATCGATTTTTACTATGCGACCATGTCCACCATTCCCAATTATGGAGAATGCTTCAATGTCTATTCCGCCTGCTGCAACATCATCCCAATAAAAATCGGGATAGTGGAGATTTCCGCCTTTCCAATCGGCCGCCGTAGCGCCGGGAATTCGCACGGGTTCGGACCAATGTACCAGATCTGGCGAAAGCCGCAGATCAAGTGACCAAATCATGTTGTTAAAGCCCCCACTTTCGGAAACACCTATATAAAATTTAGAATTCTTGATTTTTGCGACTCTAAATTTAGTGGTTTGTAGGGCGGGGGACCATAGTGGATCTGCTTTCCCTCCTGATAACTCCAAAAATTTCGCGATATTTTTCTTGTCAAAGTTCGGGGGCAAACTTCGATTGTTTACGTCAAATGTTCCGGAAAAAAAGGGAACAAAGTTTGGAGCTTGATCGGAAGCCGAGGCCCTCGCAACCTTTAATCCCCCGCCTCTCCCTTGCTCTTTTTCTGAACTAGTGTCGTTGTAAAATACATAAATCCACCGACTATCGGAAAAGAGACTTGGAGATCGAACTCCTGCCGATATGCGCTTTCCATTTCTCAGATATCCGGCTGACGGCCAAATAATGGGGCCCATGTCCGCAGCTGAAACGGATCCATCGCTTGAAGGTGTAGCTATCGCTGCATTCACAAAGCTAAAATAAAATTTCCAGCAATCGAAATACGCGCCGTTACGCGCCTCTGAGAAACAATCTGATTTATCATCATCCATAACGGTATTATGGATCTTTTGCCCTCCTATTATTTCGTTTTTATTTTCTCCTTGTACGGCAAAAAATATCCGCGGATGAACGTTCGAGCCATCTAAGATTGTGGCGGCAACTATTCCATTGTAGTTTCTTCGCCACATATCGTCGTTGTTAGCACGCAATGGCGCGGACATGTTGCTGATTGTTGCGGGCAGCGAGACCAGATGACACACGGAGTTTCGCAAAGAAATGATCTGCGAAAACGCCGCCCGTTCAGGATATGAACATATCCATGAGTAACTTGTTGAGACAACAACACTCCTCGCGGGAGAACGAATAAAAACGGGATTTACTTCAAAAATTGGCCTGGGCTTTAGATTTACATCGACATGGGGCTCAAATACTCTCAATTGAGATACATTTTTTATTTTTAATCGCCCCTCTGCTGCAGCCACAACTGAAACAGCACCAGCAACGGCGAGCGCCAATAGCCACATCGCAGCTCTAAACATGTCCTTACCCATGAGCTACATCCTAGCCTATATGAAGCAATCCAGCCAATACTAACTGATACTAGTTGGTATCGTTCCGAAGGCGCAGCAAAGACCTAAGCGAATAGTGGAGAGAGAACATCATTCCTGCGGAAATTCCGCCCAGGGCTGCCCTTACGAGACCGTAAATTGATCGGTGCAACAAATCCGAAAGGAGGTGGTACCTACGTTAACGGCTACCATTCAGTATTTCCATCAGATCTCAGGAGATCTATTGGACTGACGCTCAAAGCACGAGCAAGCTCATACAACGTAATCACCGTCGGATTTCTCTGGCCCCACTCAGATACTGCTAGCTTATTCCCGAGCGCTCCGCGACCGATTCCTGCGTCAGTCCGTTCTTCTGGCGCAGCCGAGCGAAGTTTCTGCCGACCAATTTGCGCATATCTATTCGTCACGCCCGATGGTTTATCGGTGCTTTTTTCCCTGACTTCGATTTGGTCGAAGCAGCATATCCGAAGCTTCGACGCCCAACTCCTTAGCCAGACGATCGACCACCTCAATGCTGGCTGCATACACGCTACGCTCAAGAGCGCTGATATAGGTGCGGTCAATCTGAGCACGATGTGCAAGCTCTTCCTGCGACAAGCCAGCGGCGTGCCTACATTTGCGTAGATTGGCGGCAAATATCTCCCGGATCTCCATGATCCAAAAAACCGCACTTGATGAGTATCTAACCACGGAGTATTCTCAACAAACGTCGTCTTGGAGAGCCGTTTGTGGTGCGCCGGATCTGGTTGAAGTCCCGCCTGGGGTTATGCTGCTCCGCGCAGACGGCGTGTGGCCGCTGCAAGATGGGGTCGGAAAGGTCGGCGGATCTTATCTATAATGCGGCCTGTAAAGCTGGTGCTTCTGGGCCAGTTGATAATGCGACTTCGCCGTCCCAACGTCCCGTACGGGAGCTTCTTCCGCTGGTGCGGAAACCGGTCAGTACATGGTCATCACGCTTCCTGCGCAGCCCAGCGGAAATCGATGCCGTCGACCCACGTGGGATGGGGAATGCCTTCATTCTCCGCGTCAGTGCGACCATGGCCTTCTTTCGTCCGCCGCGTTTGACGAGCCGCATGGCCCATGACCTCAAAGCCGATGGGCGGGCTACACGGGTCATACGAATGATCTCATCTGCCGCATCCACCACGCAGATCCTTGTGGGCGGCGTTCCGCTATGGCTCGTTTGAAGGATGGAGAAATGCAGTGCAGATGAGCGGTGATAGTTATGCTCGAACGCGTATGCCGGATTTGGCTTCGACACGTACTGCTTTGCGCGCTCTATTCGGCCTGATGATCTTTTTGATAATGGCAGGCACACCGGTCAGTTCGGTTAAGACCGACATGTCCGATCTCTCTGCAATAGGGCTAATTCTCGTTATCTTCCTACTCGCCATGATGTATGGCCGCGTACGTAGAATGCTCCCCTTGGAAATGATCTGCGAATGCTGGGCGATCGGCTTAGCGGCATCAATTATGGCGATCATGCTGAGTTATCTTGCCGCTTCATTCAACCAGCCTATGACTGATGATTTGCTGAAAAGCTTTGACCATGCGCTGGGCTTTGATTGGGCAAGTTATGCAAGAACGGTTGATGCTTCACCGTTCTTAGTAAAATGGTTCTTCCATGCGTATGCCTCTATGGCGAAACAGCTCCTGTTCATCCCGGTTTTGCTAATTATCATCAAGCAAGCGCCGAGAGCCTATGTCATGCTGGCCTCCTTCCTTTTACTGGTGCTGATTTCATGCTTTATCTTCATTTGGATGCCTGCCATTGGCGCGTTCCATTCTTCAGGAATGCTGGCAAGTGAGCTTACAAGCATCCGAGCCGCTGGCGTTTACAATTGGGTTCCGCAGCTTTTGGCCGTTCGGTCGGCGGAAACTTTTGAGTTCGACCTTGCTCGCGCAGGCGGCATTATCAGTATGCCATCGGTCCATGCCGGCACCGCACTGATCTGCGCTTGGGCTGGCTGGCGCATACCGGTGGTCAAATATGTTCTGGTGGCTTGGAATCTATTTATGTCCGCCTCGACCATCTTTGTTGGCAGCCACTACTTAGTCGATATTTTGGTTGGATGGGCAGTCGGCGCGTTAGCGATTTATGGCGTGCTTCGTGCGTGTCGGTGGCATGAAAGTCAGCGCGACCGGACTAGCGACGTTGAACCTCCTGCCGCAAGTTTCGAGGCTAAGGCTTAGTCAAAGAGTTAGGTTACTGCGGTGGTGTACGTGCAGATGCGGACTAATGTCTTCGGAACGCGATACCGATTGAGCTTCTCGATACTCCAAGGATTTTTCTCAAACGATATCGACAACAAATAGGGAAGTTGGCCTCCCCGAGATTCATAGCTCAGAAGATTACCTGAGCTATGATGCAGGAGCGGAGAGCATCATTATCCGCAAAACATGAAACTCGGCATTACAACGCAAGCACACAACTATACATTGCCCCGCTCTAACTGAGGCGACGCACTTTCGATCTGTGCGTTTTCCGTCGCATCGCTCCGATCCAAATTTTCCTCTCCTCTACTTTCAGCCCATAACTCAGCAGCATGGCTCAAGGGATCAATCTTGTGACGCTCCCACCAGCACTCTTCATGTCCTGCTATATGCAGTTCGCTATGGTGGATCGAACAAAGCGGCACGGTAAATTCATCACTGACTTTTCGTCCAAACGCTCGGGGTTGCGAGAAGCGGATATGATGTGCCTGGGACGGGGCTCTCCCACAAATTAGACAAGCATGACCTGCGACGAACCGTAGATGGTCCTTGTTGCGACGGCGCTTAGGTTCGCTGAAGGTGAGCTCGCTCTTATCGATCCGAGCTGGCACATGAACCGGTAGATAGGCGACCTTCCGGTCGGGAGCTAGCGGTGCCGATGAGGCTTCCACCTCCACCGCTATGTCTTTAGCTTTGCGTCTCCGCGGTGGGACTTCGCGCTTCTCACCATAGAGCGAAAGCCCGGAAGAATTCCCAAAAGTACAGAGCGCCCGCTTGGTGGCATCAATCTCGGCCGCCTTGGACGCCCTTTCATGCGCCTGTCCCACGGTGGAGGCGATCCCCTCCGCCATGCCAAGCCCTTCGCGGACAATGGAATGGCCCCTGCCCTCTGGCCGCCAGTTGGCTCAGCTCAAGGACGGCGATGGCTTGCAGACGCTCGTTGGACAAGTCTAGCAGACGCTTCATCGCATAGCCCTCGCCCGCGCCATCTCCAGGTTGGGAATCCGCTCACCGTCTCTAAACATACCGCCAGACCGTTCTGCGGTATCAGCCGGCATGACTACGCCCATCATCAAAAGGAACCAATGCAAATCGGCGACTGTTTGTCCTCCTTAACGGCTTGTGCCCTTTCATCCAACCGGCGGTCTCCAGAAACGCGACGGAACGATCGAAAGCCTGGCGCAAACCGCCGTCAACGATGCCTACTGCTTCAACCACCTCCCTTTGATTGAAACCGAACCTCAAAAGCTCACAGGCAATGACCAAATTAAAAGCCTTTTGTGGCGTAAAGCGAACCGGATGCCCTTTCCCTCGGGCACTTCGTCGAAGAAAGCCATCAGATGTTCGGAGAGCTTTGAGCCAATATTCATCCCATGCTGGCGATCAATCTGAAGCATGCGGCGAACACGATGAAAAAACTTCGCATCTAAAATAATTTTGCCGGCAGCCTCTCGATAAGGTCCTTCAAATAGAACTCTGATGACCGCTTCGACTTGCGATACGCGATAGGTCGCGTTTTGGATTGATCGGTCATAGCCGACGTCTACCCACAAATTGCAACTTCATCGACGGCACCTGCGGCGCCGGCGCCCCTGTCCGCCGGAATTGAAATCCGCGAAAATTCGCCCCTGCAACAGTAAGAAAGGCTGCCTATTATCGCTTGAAGTGGCCCTGATAACGTAGAAAATCACCCCTGTTATTTGGTCTTTCCGGGCTGTTCCGGAAAAGCGGAAACCTGATGTATATTCACTAATATCAGCGTGTTAATATAATCAAAAGCCTACATCAACGGCAACAAAGCTAACTAAAAAGCTTCAATATGCTTGGGCCTCACCTCACCAAGTCCGCCAAGATCCGCCCCGCCGCCTTGCCATCGCCATAGAGCCCCTGCCCGATCAGACGCAGCTTGGCCTGGTCGCCGGCGCTCGCCATGGCGCGCTCGACGGCTGTGCAGATCTTCTCGACATCGGTGCCGACCAGCTCGGCCAAGCCTGCTTCTACGCCTTCGGGGCGTTCGGTGACTTCGCGCATGATGACGACGCGTTTGCCAAGGGCCGCTGCTTCTTCTTGCACGCCGCCGGAATCGGTGAGGATGCCTTCGGCGCGGTCGAGCAGATACATGAAGGAGAGATAGTCGACGGGTGCGATGAGGTGGATGTTCTTGAGGCCGCTCAGGCGTTCGCGCACCACCGTGTCGACGTTCGGATTGAGATGCACCGGATAGACGATTTCGAGATCGCCGCGGGCGCCGAGCCTCGCCAGGGCTTCGCAGATGCGCTCGAAGCCGCCGCCAAAACTTTCGCGGCGATGGCCGGTGACCAAGAGCAGGCGGCGCGAGCGGTCGACGAAATCGAAGGTTTTGTCGAGCCTGGCGCGCAACGCCGTGTCGTTATGGATGCGGTCGATCGTCTGCAGAAGCGCGTCGATCACCGTATTGCCGGTGACGACGATGCGGTCGGACATGAGATGTTCCTGCATGAGGTTGCGGCGCGAGGATTGCGTCGGCGCGTAGAGATGTTTGGCGACGAGATCGATGGCGCGGCGGTTCATCTCTTCAGGGTAAGGCCGCTGCATGTCGTAGGTGCGCAGGCCCGCTTCGACATGACCGACGGCAATGCCTTTGTGGAAGGCGGCAAGCGCCGCTGTCATGGCCGTGGTGGTGTCGCCATGGACGAGCACCACATCGGGCGCCACTTTGTCATAGAGGCCGTCGATCTTTTCGAAGATCAGGGCCGAGAGCGAATTCAGCGTATGGCCGGGGCGCATCAGCTCCAGATCGTAGTCGGGCTTGATGGCGAAAATCTCGAGCACCTGGTCGAGCATCTGGCGGTGCTGGCCGGTGGCGCAGACCACGCCCTCCACGGCGGGTGAGGCCGCCAGGGTCTGGATGACCGGGGCCATTTTGATGGCCTCGGGTCTAGTTCCGATGATCGAGAGAATACGGATTGTCATGGTCGCGCTCATTCCGGGTGGCTTGCCGGGTGGATGGCAGCCCGTAACCCATTGTGATGGCAAAACAGTTAAAGGGACCGCTGAAACACGGCCGTGATCCTGCGGCGCCACAACTTGGCCGACAAGAGCCCATAGGCCTGCTTAAGTCCATTATCCGGCTTGATTTCTTGAGGCTGGCGGGTGATGGACAGACAGAAACATACGCTCCAGATCAACAGGAGCCGCTCCCAGGGAGGATGCAGGACCTATGTCCATGGCCATGGCGACAGCCCAGCCAACCACCGCTGACCCGGTGAAAATTCGGCTGCGCAATCTCACCAAGACGTTCGATACCAAGCGCGGGCCCTTTCTGGCGCTCGACAATCTCACCCTCGATATCCCCACCGGCTGTTTCTTCATGATCGTCGGCCCGTCGGGATGCGGCAAAACCACCTTGCTGCGCATTCTCGCCGGGCTCGAGACCCATTCGACAGGCACTGTGGAGATTTCCCAGCCGGCCGACGACCGCCCGTCGAATTCGATGATTTTCCAGGGCGACTCGCTGTTTCCCTGGATGACGGTCTGGGACAATGCGGCCTATGGCCTGACGATCCGGCGGCTGCCGAAGGCTGAGATCAAGGACCGGGTCGGCCACTATCTCAACCGCACCGGCCTCTCGCGTTTCGCCGATCTCTATCCGCATCAGCTCTCCGGTGGCATGCGCCAGCGCGTCTCGATTTCGCGCGCCTTCGCCAATGATCCCGACATTTTGCTGATGGACGAGCCCTTCTCGGCGCTCGACGAACAGAACAAATTGCTGTTGCAGGAAGAGCTGCTGCGCATCTGGGAGGAGACCCGCAAAACCGTGTTGTTCATCACGCACAGCGTCGATGAGGCGGTGACGCTCGGCGACCGCATCATGGTGATGACCGCCCATCCGGGCCGCGACAAGGCGACCCTCGACGTGCCGTTCGAGCGTCCGCGCAAGGTGTTGGAGCTGCGGGCCCGGCCCGAATATGGCGAATTCGTCTATAATATCTGGAGCTACCTGCGTGAAGAAGTGCATCGCGCCCGCGCGCAGGACGAAGGGAGCAGCTCATGACCGACGTCGTCCAAAAGCCCGCGGCGAAAGCGGCCGGTGGCAGCGGTTTTTCCTTCTCGATCGGCGCCGGCAATGTCGATCGCCTCATGAACATCGCCTCGCCCGTCTTCCTGCTGTTGCTTTGGGAGGTCGCGGCGCGCATGGGCTGGATCGACGTGCGCTTCTTCCCGGCGCCGTCAAAAATCTTCCAGACCATGTTCACGCTGATTGAGAACGGCCAGCTCTGGATCCACCTCAAGGCCAGCATGTATCGCCTGTTCTGGGGCTTCCTGCTGGGCGGCATTCCGGCCCTCGTGCTCGGCATCAGCATGGGCCTGTCGCGCACCTTGCGCGCCATCTGCGATCCTCTGGTCGCCGCCACCTATCCGATCCCGAAAAGCGCCATCCTGCCGCTGATCCTGTTGATCTTCGGTCTGGGCGAAGCCTCGAAGATCGTCATGGTCGGCATTGGCTTGTTTTATCCGATCCTGATCAACACCGTCGCCGGCGTGCTCGAAATTCCGAAAATTCATTTCGACGTGTCGAAGAATTTCGGCGCCAGCAAACTGCAGGTGTTCCGCACCGTCGCTTTGCCCGGCGCGCTGCCTTTGATCATGACCGGCGTTAAACTGGGCGTCGGCATGGGCCTCATCCTGATCTCGCTGTCGGAAATGGTCGGCGCCAAATCCGGTCTCGGCTATATGATGTGGAACGCCTGGGAAATTCTCTCGGTCGAAACCATGTATGTCGGCCTGATCGTGATCGCGGCGCTCGGTGTCTTGTTCTCGCTCATCCTCAACGAGGTCGAGCGTTACCTCGTACCTTGGAAGGCCGCGCGCTGATAACCTGCACCCGTTGACGAAACGGGTGCGGCCCTGATTGATTATCTGACGCGGACCGGATGCAGATGGCTGCCCGGTCCGCGTTTCGATTCTCGGCGCTGGTTTACAGCGCGCTTTTGGGGAGGGGCTCATGTGCCAGGTCTGCAATCTTCGGCGCCGCGACTTCATGAAGGCGGCTCTGGCCGCCGGCGCGCTGGCACCCGCTGCAGCGCGTGCGCAGAGCCCAGCTCCAGCGCCGTCGGCACCAGCCAATCTCAGCGAATACATCATCCGCGGCGGCCATGTGCTGACCATGGACGGCGCGGGGCGAGATCTGGAGACCGGCGATGTCCACGTTCGTGATGGCGTGATCGTCGCCGTCGGCGAAGCGATCGCTGCCCCCGGCATCGCGGTCATCGATGCGCGAGACATGATCGTGCTGCCCGGCTTCGTCGACACCCATTGGCATTTGTGGAGCACGGCGTTGCGCGGCGTCATCCGCGCCGACGATCCGAAGTTCGGCTATTTCCCGACCACCTTGCGCGTCGGGCCGCATTGCAGCGCCAAGGATGCCTATGCCTCCGTGCGCCTCGGCGTCGCGGAAGCGATGCTCTCCGGCATCACCACGGTTCACAACTGGTCGCACAATACGCGCACGCCTGAACATGCCGATGCCGAAATCCAGGCGATGAAGGATACGGGTGTGCGCGGACGCTTTTCCTATGGCTGGGGCCAGGAACTGCCGTTGACCTCGCCGATGAATGTCGAGGATCTCGGCCGCGTGCAGCGTCAATGGGGGCAGGATCGCAAATCGCTGACGATCGGTGCCGCCCTGCGATCCCCGACACCGGGCGCGCGCGGCGCGATCCCGCTCGATGTCCTGAAACAGGAAATCACCGGCATTCGCAAACTTGGCCTGCCGATGACCATGCATGGCGGCGCCAAGGGGCTTGTCGATGCGGTCGCCAGCGTCGATGGCCTTGGCCCCGACATGCTGCTCGTCCATCCGCAAGGCTTGTCGGAACAGGAGCGGCAGCAGGTCGTCAATTCAAAGTCGCCCTATAGCACCTCACCGGTGATCGAGATGTCCTATTCGGCGGTGCGCAGCGGCTATATCCAGTATGAAGAACTCAAACAGCTGAACGTGCCCATGGGCCTGTCGATCGACAGTTCGGGCGCTTCAGCCAATGCCGATTATTTCAACGTCATGCGGGCGCTGCTGTGGTCGGACTGGCAGCGCAGCGGCGCGCCCTTGCGCTTGAAGCCACGCCGGGCCGTCGAACTGGCGACGATCGAAGGCGCCAAGGTTCTGGGCTTCGGCGATGTCACAGGATCGCTGGAAGCCGGAAAACGCGCCGACATTCTTCTGGTGCGCAAGACCGACATCAATATGGCGCCGGTATTCGATCCCTATTATGCGCTGGTCTTTTCGGCACAGCCCTCCAACATCGACACGGTGATCGCCGACGGGCGCATCGTCAGTCGTGGTGGCAAGGCCGTTGGTTTCGATGTCGACAAGATCGTACGGGAGGCAACCACCTCGGCGCTGGAGATTCGTGGCCGCGTCACCTGATACGGCTCCGTGTCATCCCGGACACGCAAAGCGTGATCCGGGAACCAGGGGCGCGTGATGAATCTTGATTGGTTGCAAACACCGCTTCATCGCCGCGGTACAGGCTTTACCGCTTGCCCCTGGCTCCCGGATCGCCTGCGGCGTCCGGGATGACACCAAGGGTTTCGACAACCTGCTAAAGATTGCGGAACGAATCCGTCGCCTCGACCAGCGCGGCCAGAATGCCGGGCTCGCTCGTCGCGTGGCCGGCATCGGGCACGATATGCAACAGCGACTTCGGCCAGGCCTTGTGCAGGTCAAGCGCTGTGCGCGGCGGTGTCACCACGTCGTAACGCCCCTGAACGATGACGCCCGGAATATCGGCGATCTTGCCCATATTGGCGATCAGCTCACTTTCAGCCAAAAAAGCCTTGTGAATGAAATAATGCGCTTCAATGCGCGACAACGCGATTTCGCCGCGTGTCGCAGGGCCGGTGCGGGGCATGCGCGGTTTCAAGGTCAGCAACTCGCTTTCCCAGGAACACCAGGTGCGCGCGGCTTCGAGACGCGCGGCCGTATCGTCGCTCACCAGCCGGCGATGATAGGCGGCGATGATATCGTCGCGCTCCGCTTCCGGGATCGGCGCAATGAAACGCTCCCAGCCCTCCGGGAACATAGAGGAAGCGCCATGCTTATAGAGCCAGTCGAATTCGAGCTGACGCGCCGTGAAGACGCCGCGCAACACCAAGGCCCTGACGCGCTCGCGATGCTGCTGCGCATAGGCCAGCGCCAGAGCGACGCCCCATGAACCGCCGAGGATCAGCCAATTGTCGACCTTGAGCAGCAGACGCAGGCGCTCGATATCGCCGATCAGATGCTGGGTCGTATTGGCCTCAATGCCCGCATGCGGTGTCGAGCGGCCGCAGCCGCGCTGATCGAACAGAACGATCTTGTAGGTTAGCGGATCGAACAGGCGCCGATAGTCCGGATGGCAGCCACCGCCCGGGCCGCCGTGCAGGAACAGGGCCGGCTTGCCATCGGGATTGCCGCAGACTTCCCAATACACGCTGTGGCCATCGCCCACATCGAGCATGCCGCTCTCATAGGGCTGAATCGACGGATAAAAACTGGCCGTGCGATGGCCTATGTGTTCGTCAACGCTCATCTGGACTTTCTGGGACGATCTTTCTCGCCGTCAGACTACGGCCTTCGCCCCGATATTGCCAAGAGATGAGGTGTCGGACGGCGCATTCAAGGGCGCATTGGCCCGGCCCAAAGCGGTTGAGGTCGGGAAAACCAAGGACTTGATGACGACAGGCACGGCGCCCGAGGTTTCCAGCATGGCGCCAATGTCGATGAAATCGAATTCCTTGAGCTGGATGCCATCGATCGACACGACCGCGTTGGCGAGCTTGCTTTCCTCGCGCAGGTGAATGCCGACGAGGCCGCCGATATCCCCCTCCCCGACCAGAATCACCGGATGGCCGTGGCCGGTCACGGCGCCAAGACCGTCGATAACGGCCAGACAGAAATCGTCGAGCCGGCGGAAGGTCGCCGATCCAGCCCAGCGATAGCACAGCGCCACGGCCCGCTCGCCATCGTGCAGATCGAGCCGGCGCAGCGCCGTCTTGATGGCAGCGGCGATCGCCGCGCGATCGAGCTCCTCGTCATCGAGCGGCAGATCGGGCGCGATGACGGGCAGATTGCGCAGAGGCAACGTCTCCATCGGCGCCACGAAGATCGTCGCGCCGCTGACCTGAATGGTATATTGCGACGCGCCGACGACGGTGGCGCGGATGCCCTGCTCCGGGCGCTCGACGGGAATTCCCAAGGCCTCGACACGCCGCAGGATCGCCTGCGCCAGCAATGGCCCGAGATCGCCGAAGGCCGAGGCCTGCGCGCCATAGACATATTCCGACACGCCACCCGAAAACGTGATGCAGGCGGGCGCCACATCGTTGCGTAACGGCTCCAGCCGCAACAGCGCGGCGGTTTCCGGCGACAAGGTGGCCTTGGTCATGGCTTCGAACAGCCGCCCAGCCATGGCTTCGACCATGGCGACGCGCTGCGCTTCCGGCAGAACGGTGCCGATTTCCAAATCGAAACCAACTTCCGTCGCGAACCGCCGCCCGGCTTCTTCGAGGCGAACGACTTTGCCTTGCGCATCGAAAGACACGATGCGCGCGCCCACGTCGATCGCGGTCATAGCGACCACTTCGCCAGCACTGCACACGGCGATCTTCGACGTGCCGCCGCCGATATCGACGTTCATCACCCGCC
>MKVW01000009.1:1466521-1532400 GCA_001898965.1 Rhizobiales bacterium 62-17 | reverse complement strand
GCGAGCATTGCTGCGGCGCACCGCCACACCGGTCAGGATCAAAGCACCGGTATCGATGGCGGCCGGATCGATCCCTGCCGCCTCATATTGACGATCGATGAAGGCGCCTAGCTTGGCGGCATCGATCGTCATGTCATCGGCATAGGGCGTCAGCAGAACGTCGGACTCGTGAAACACCTCGCGCTTGGAGACGATGTAGCGGTTGTCGAGCCGCTCCAGCACCAGGCGCGAGAAGACGAGATGGGACGTCGAGGACCCAATGTCGACACCGACACTGACGAGACGGATCTCGTCCTCTTCCTCAAGGGATCGGCGGACACTGGAAAAGAAAACCCGACCGCCCTGGGCCTCGTCGCTCTCGCTCATCAGCTTCTGGCTCACTTACACGACGGTGTCGCGCTTCTCGGCGTCGCTCTTGTCAGTGTTCGGCGCCACATACCATTTCGCATCCATGCGGCTCGGCACGCCATTGCTGGCGAGCGTCGCTTCATATTCCTGGCGCAGATACGGATCTTCCTGCCAGTAGGGAATGGCCGTGCCGCCCTTGTCGAGATCGATGGCCGTATAGTCCGTGTGCTTCTCGCCCGGCGCGCCGGGATCGCGGCCCGGATTGTGCGGGCCGAACCAGGCGGTGAGGCGGAAGTCATCCTTGGAGACGCTGAAGTGCTGATGGAACCAGCGCGCGCCACCAGGCGCCGCCGTCACCATGCCGATCGGCTCATAATCAAGACGGCGCACTTCCGCGGCATGGCCATCCTTCCACGGCGTCGGGCCGCAACGCTCCGGCCATGAATAGGTATAGCCCTTGCCCTTGAGGCAGATCAGGATGGCAGCCGAGGTATGGGCATGGGCCTTGGAATAGCGGCCGTTCTCGTGCTGGCCGATCCAGAAATAGAACTGGTTGTTGGTCATGAACGGTTCGACGCGGCGATAGCCGACCGAGCGGCGGTTATCGAGCGGCAGATCGCAATTGATCACGTCGGGAATGAAATTGGTGCGCCGCATGGCGAGGCCACGCACCGGATCGGGCTCGATATCGTCATTGGACTTGAAAAAATCGTCGGCGCCGTTGAAGCGATCGCGAAACACGTATGGATTGTTGAACACCGCGTCGGCATTGTTGAGCATGTTCATGACATTCGGCGCGGTCGTGCCGCCCAGCAGCAGCGCGCCGCCGGAGGTGGCGTTGACGACGCGATACCAGGCATTCATCGGGATCGAGAACATCGAGCCCTTCTGCCATTCGAAGACATGTTTCTTCGTATCGCCTTCCTGCCAGACTTCCGTGGTGCCCCGCCCTTCGACGACGAGGAAGATTTCCTCGTACATATGCTTTTCAGGATTCAGCGCGCCGCCCGGCGGCACTTCCACCACATAGCAGCCCCATTTGGTTTCGGTGCCATAGAGCTGGATGAAATGGCCTTTGCCGCCGCGCCGCTTCCACGGCATCAGCGGCAAGTTCTGCACCTTCGAAATGCCGATATCGCGGAAGACAGGAATTCCTTCCGCTTCCATCCAGGCATCATAGGGGGTCGGTTGTTTCTTGAACTCGCCGAAGCCCGCCTTCTTCACGCCGGAGGGTTCGTGCCAATGAACACCGTCTTTGGAATCGTGGGGCATGAGTTCCTCCTGTGAAGTGGCTTCGGCTCGTTTTATCGGCCAATCTCTGCCGCGCTAGATCGACCATGGGGCGGGTCCTGTCAACACACCGTGATCCGCCGGCAGGCAGTTGACGAAAACATGATAGCGCGCGAGGAAGGCGGTAAGATGAAAACGCGCACAGCAAGCTGAATTATAATGCTTGTGCCGAATGAGGAACGATATGGGAGAGAGCGACAAGAAGCCTGCGCCGCATAGCCTTGCCGAACATGCCATGGGTCAATATTATAATCATGAGCACGACGGCGACGGCGATGCCGATCACGAACACGACGATTTTGAGTTCGACGGGCCCCTGGAAGAAAATCCACTCTGGATTCAGGACAATGTCCATCTCACCAGCGTCGGCATCGATATCGGTTCATCGGGCACGCAGGTCATCTTCTCGCGCATTCATCTGCGCCGCCTCGCCGAAGACCTGACCAGCCGCTATTATGTCGTCTCGCGCGACACGCTCTATCTCTCGCCGGTGGCGTTGACGCCCTATGCCAGCGAAACGCGGATCGACGATGGCAAGCTGCGCGAGATCATCACGCAGGCCTATCAGCAAGCCGGCATCGCCGCCGCCGAGGTGGATACCGGCGCGGTGATCCTCACCGGCGAAGCGCTGCGGCGGGAGAATGCGCAGGCCATCTCAGCCCTGCTGTCACAGCAGGGCGGCGAATTCGTCTGCGCCACCGCCGGCCACCACATGGAATCCATGCTCGCCGCCTATGGCTCCGGCGCCGCGCAGGCTTCGCTCGATCTGCGCAAGCGCGTGCTCAACATCGACATCGGCGGCGGCACGACCAAGATCGGCGTGCTCGAAGGCGGCAAGGTGATTTCGACCGCCGCCGTCCATATCGGCGGCCGTCTGCAAGTCACCGAAGGTGGCCACATCGTGCGGCTCGATCCGGCCGGGCGGACCCATGCGCGCCGTGCCGGTTTCGACTGGGCACTCGGCCAGGCCGTCAGCGAAGCGGACCTCGATCAAGTCGCCGACGGCATGGCCGAGACCCTGCTCCAGGCCCTAGCGACACGGCCGATGCCACATGATGTCGAACATCTCTATCTCACCGACCCGATCGTCGATTTCGGCGATGTGGCCGGCATGATGTTCTCCGGCGGCGTCGGCGAATATGTCTATGATCGCGAGCAGCAGGATTTTCACGACATGGGCCGCCGGCTTGGTGCCGCCATCCGCAAGCGGATCGCGGCCGGGCGATTCCCGTGGCCGCTGCTGCCGGCGCACGAATGCATTCGCGCCACGGCGCTCGGCGCCTCCGAATACAGCGTCCAGCTCTCCGGCAACACCAGCTATATTTCCAACCCGGGCGTGCTGTTGCCAAGGCGCAACCTGCAAGTGGTGCAGCCGCCGTTCGAACTCAGCGAAGAGGTCGATTCCGCTGGGCTCGCCAAGGCGATCACCGCCCATCTCAAAGCCTTCGATCTCGAAGACATCGAGCAGGACGTCGCTTTGGCGCTGCGCTGGACCGGTGCGCCGGCCTATGAGCGTATCCTCGGTTTCGCCAAGGGCATTGCTCTGGCCTTGGCTGATCGGATCGCCGCCGGCAAGCCGCTCTATCTCATGCTCGATGGCGACGTGGCGCAGACGCTCGGCGCGGTTCTGCGCGAGGATTGCGGCATCGCCAGCGAAATCCTCGTCATCGACGGCGTGATGCTGGCCGACTTCGACTATATCGACCTCGGCAAGTTGCGCATCCCCTCTTACACCGTGCCCGTGACCATCAAATCCCTAGTGTTCAGCGAAGACCCGCGCGGCCCGCGCGCGCGAGAGATCATTCATCACCGCGAGCACGAGGCCGGCCACCACCATCACCACGGACATACGCATAACCATTCGCATGGACATTCTCATGACCATGGTCACGCACACGATCACGATCATCACCATGACCACCATCACGACCATCATCATCGCAAGGACTGACCGATACCGGCCAGCTTGCGCGAACCACCTGTCGGGCGCATAAAATCAGGCGAGGAGGAAACGGTGCTCAGCGTCAGACGGCTCAATACGGAGTATAAGACCCCGAAGGGGCCTGCCGTGCGCGCGGCCCAGGACATCTCTTTCGAAGTGCCGAAAGGCAAGTTCTTCACACTCCTTGGCCCCTCTGGCTGCGGCAAGACGACGACCTTGCGCTCGATCGCTGGCCTGGAGCGGCCGACCTCCGGCGAGATCGAAGTGAACGGCAAACTGGTCTATGCCTCGCAAGGCCAGATCTTCATTCCGCCCAACAAACGCAATTTCGGCATGGTGTTTCAGTCCTATGCCATCTGGCCGCATATGAGCGTGTTCGCCAATGCCGCTTTCCCGCTGGAGGTGCGCGCCAACCGCCCGTCGAAGCAGAAGATCCGCGACAAGGTGATGGGCGTGCTGCAGGCGGTGGCGCTCGATCATCTGGCGGAGCGCGACGCCACCAAACTCTCCGGCGGCCAGCAGCAGCGCCTGGCGCTGGCCCGCGCCCTGGTGATGGAACCGGAACTGCTGCTGCTCGATGAGCCGCTGTCCAATCTCGACGCCAAGCTGCGCGACCGCATGCGCTTCGAATTGAAACGCATCCAACGCGACAACGGCCTGACCACCATCTACGTCACCCATGATCAGGGCGAGGCGCTGGCGCTCTCGCACGAGATCGCCGTGATGAACGAAGGGCGGATCGTCCAGATCGGCTCGCCGCACGATATCTACAACCGCCCGCGCACCAAATTCGTCGCCGATTTCATCGGCACGACCAATTTTCTCGAAGGCCGCGTCAAGGGGCTCGATCAAACGAGCCAGCGCTGGCTGGTCGAAACGCCGGCCGGCGACATTCTGGTGAAAAGCGAAACGGGCCTGGAAGCCGGCTCCAAAGCCTCGGTCTCGATCCGTCCGGAAGATATCGAATTGTCGGAGCAGCCGTTCGACGCGGCGGACAGGAACAGGCTTGCCGGGATAGCGGATGCCACGGTGTTTCTCGGCGATTTCCTCGACGTGCAAGTGCGCGTCGGCACCGCCCTGCTGCAATCACGCTCCCACCCCTCACTGCGCGCGCCCGACGGCGCGCCGCTTTATCTGCGCATCGATCCGGAGAAATGCATCGCTATCGCTGACGAATTCAACAGACACGCCTAACGGCGTTCAAACAAGAAGGATGGAGTAGGAAATGGCCAAGGACGCAGTCGTATCCGACGATCTCGCGAAGAAATTCGCTACCGAAAAGGACACGCCTTATTTGAGGTGGGTGCGCGACGAGGGCCTCGACATCATCGGCGCCCATTACGTGCGCAATCTACGTACGGTGGAACTCAAGCCCTGGGCGCGGCGCGGCGGCAAGGGCATTTTCATCAACCACGAGGCGTCGCGTACCTCGAACGACTGCTATGTCTGCGAGATCGCGCCGGGCAAGAAGCTGGAGCCGCAGCGGCAGTTGTTCGAAGAAATGATCCTGGTGCTCGACGGACGCGGCTCAACCAGCGTGTGGAACGATGCCGGCCAGAAGATCACCTTCGAATGGAAGGCCGGCGCACTGTTCGCCATTCCGCTGAATGCCTGGCACCAGCATTTCAATGGCTCGGGCCAGGAGCCGGCGCGGTTCGTCTCGGTGACCAATGCACCGCCGGTGATCAATCTCTATGAGGACATCGATTTCGTCTTCAACACCCAGCACGATTTCAAGAGCCGTTTCGCCGGCGAGCCCGATTATTTCAGCGCCAAGGGCGAACAGAAGGGCCTGTTGCTGGAAACCAATTTCGTGCCCGATGCGGTGAACCTGCCGCTGATTTCGGCCAAGGAGCGCGGCGCCGGCGGCGGCCACATCCGTTTCAACATGGCCAAGGGCTCGATGAACAGCCACATCTCGCAGTTCCCGATCGGCACCTACAAGAAGGGCCACTGCCATGGCCCGGGCGCCCATGTGATCATCCTGTCGGGCGAAGGCTATTCGCTGATGTGGCCGGAAGGCGAAGAGCCGCGCCGCTACGATTGGGAGGTCGGCACCATGATCGTGCCGCCGAACATGTGGTTTCACCAGCATTTCAACACCGGCAATTCGCCGGCGCGCTATCTCGCCTTCAAACACGAGGTGGTGTCGATCCGCAACGGCCAGGGCGTGCCGAAAGCCTGGATCAGCCGCCGTGTCGGAGGCGACCAGATCGACTATGCCGATGAGAAGCCGTTGGTCCGCGACATGTTCTCAGAAGAGCTGTCGAAGAACGGCCTGACGCCACGCATGGACGAGGCCTATAAGACCGAATTGGAGACGCTGCCGCCCAAGGCTGCGTGACGTGAAAAGGCCCGGTTCTCGGAACCGGGCCATTCGCGTCATTGCGAGGAGCGTAGCGACAAAGCAATCCAGAGCGCGTGGTAGAGTTTTACGGAATGCCTGCGGTACAGGCATTTTGTCGATGATCTTCCACTTGCCCCTGGATTGCTTCGCTACGCTCGCAATGACGGCATGTTTTAGATCTTGAAAGCTTCCAGCGTTTCCGGCGCGAACAGCTCTTCCGGCTTCAACAGGCGCGGCGACAGTCCGCATTCGTGGTGATAGCGCAGGAAGGTCTCCAGCACCTTGTAGTTGTTGTCGAAGCCATAGGGCCAGTAATCCTCGCCCATTTCGCGGCGCGCTTCCTCGATATCGTGCGACAGCCACGGCACCATGGCCTTCAGCGCCGCCGTTTCCTGCAGGTCGTGATAGGTGCGCCGCTGCGACTCGACGAAAGCCTTGAACAGCGACTGCGCGATCCAGCGATTGGCCTCATAGACCTCGCGACGGATGGCGACCGTGTGCATGATCGGGAAAATGCGGGTCTTGCGGAAATAGTCGAGTTCGACCGGCCGATAGTCCTCGAACAGGCGCTTGACGTTGACGCCGTCATAGGTCGAGGGCTTGCGTGCCGTGTGGAAGGCATCGATCTCGCCGTCACGCAGCATCTGCGCCAGGGTCTTGTCCTCTGGGATCGGTGTGACCTTGATGTTTTTCGGCAGGTCGAGCTTGATCTTCTCGATGCGGCCCGGCTCTTCCTCGCCACCGGTATGATAGGTGACGCTGTCCATCGGCACGCCGTAATGGTCGGCGAGAATGCCCCGGATCCAGACCGGCGCCGTCATCTGAAACTCCGGCACGCCGATGCGCTTGCCGACCAGATCCTTCGGCTCGCGAATGCCGGACTTGGCGTTGATATAGATCGACGAGTGGCGGAAGAAGCGCGACGGAAACACCGGGATGGCAACGAAGGGTTTCGGGTCGCGGTGACAGGAGACCGTGTAGGAGGACAGCGACATTTCCGAGACGTCGAACTCGCGGTAGCGCGCCATCCGGAAGAAGGTTTCCTCCACCGGCATGTCGAGGAAATTGATGTCGATGCCATCGGGCTGCACCGATCCGTCTTGCAGGCCGCGCGTGCGATCGTAATTCCAGCAGCCCAGGGTCAATTTTAGTTTCGACATGGTTTTCTCCCTGCGCCACGGTCTCTGGCCGCAGCGTCTGATCGATGATTGGACGGTTGGAAGGCGATCAATAGAACTGATCGAAATGGAGCTGGCCGACAGGCACTTTCGCCGTGATGAGCATTTTCATCACCGCCTGTGACATGGCCGGCGGCCCGGCGAAATAAACTTCGAAATTGGGCAGATTGGCGCCAAAGAGCATTTCGGCAATGTCGTGCACGAAGCCGGTGTGGCCGGTCCAGCCTTCGGTGCCTTCCGGCATCGAGATCGCCGGATGGTAATGGATGCGCGAGCCATAGCCCTCAAGCGTGCTGAGAATGCCCTCGCCGCAAATGTCCTTGGGCGAACGGCCGCCATAGATGAATTCGATATTCCGGCCCTGCAGCACCGGACTGGCGGCGGCGCCCCGCGCAATGGAAATCATCGGCGACAGACCGGAACCGCCCGCCAGACAGAGAATGTCACGCGGCGCATCTTCACGCAGATAGGCCATGCCATAGGGACCATCGATGGTGATGGTGTCGCCGAGCTTGATTTTGTCGAACAGATTGGTCGTTGCCTCGCCGCCTGGCACACGCTTGATCTGGAAATGCCATTCGTCACCCAGGTTGGTGACGTTGCTCATCGAATAGGCGCGCGCCCCCTCGACGTCAGGCAGCGACAGCAAAGCATATTGACCGGGCAGGAACAGGTTCGATTTCTTCAGATTGAAACGGAACTCACGAATGTCGTGGGTGAGATCGTCGATGCCCGCCAGCTCCGCCTCGGTTTTGCGCGGCAGATGGTGGCTTTTGTAATTGTCGCGCAGATTGACCTTGATGGTGCAATCGCCTTTCGGTTGCGCCTGGCAGCCGAGATAACGGTTGCGTGCAATATCGCGCTCGTTCAGGCCCGGCGGATTGGCGCGCAGATGAACCACTTCGCCCGATTGCAGTTCGAACCGGCAATTGCCACAGGAGCCGACATTGCATTCATAGGGAAAGCCCAGCCCTTCGCGCAGAGCCGCACGTGCCAAAGTGTCGTCCTCGCAGACATATGCGATATTGGCATTGCTGATAGTAATCTTGGGCATATACCCCCCGTATCCTTGTTATCAGTAGGTCGCTTAATAGATCGCTGGGGCTTTGTATCCCAGACGCGACGAGATCGTGTGCGCCGTATCTAGCAGAAGCGGCAGAAAGCGCGCCAGCACTTCATCGTCCATGCGTTGACGCGGACCGGCGATTCCCACCGCCGCCACAACGCGGTTCTCAGCGTCCCTGACGGGCGCAGCGAGTGAACGCATGCCCGGCTCGCATTGCTCATCCTCGAGCGCATAGCCGATCCGCCGGATCTCGGCCAGCGCGGCACTGAGATGATCGGGATCGACATCGGTTTGCGGCGTGCGCTGCACGAGCCCGGCGGCGATGATGGCTTCGACCTTGTTTTCCGGCGCGAAAGCCAACATGGCGCGCCCTTCCGAAGCGCAGAAAGCCGGCTTGCGCTCACCCAGATTGGCACGCATGCGGATCGCCTGCGTGCTTTCCAGGTCATAGACATAGATAACTTCTGACCCATCGAGCAAAGCCAGATGGACGGTTTCGTTGGTGGCTTCGCGCAAGGCGAAAATATGCTGACGCGCTTCGGTCGAAACGTTCATGCGCTGGCGCACGAGCGCGCCCAGGCCGAAAAGCGCTATCCCCAAGCGATATTTTTCATTCTCGCTGTTTTGTTCCAGCATGCCTTCGGCCACGAGGGTGGAGGCGAGCCGATAAACCGTGCTCTTGGCGACGCCCAGTTTGCGCGACAGAGCCGTAACGCCGATTTCGGATTCGCCTTCGGAAAACGCCTTCAGCAGCCGCATCGACATGGCGACGGAGGACAATCTCTGCGGCTCGCGGCGTCCCGTTTTCGCCAACGGCTCCGATTGCGACAGCTCATGCGATCCCTGGGCAATGCGATCGTCAGCCATGGGCATGTGCTCCAATCGTATTTTCGCTCAATGTCGCGGTCAGGCCGAGATGGCCGAGAAAATCGGCGGCGATGGCGCTGGCCGAGACGCCTTGTGCAATAAATGTCATGCCCACCGGGCGATCCTCGACGCGCGCCGCCAGGGGCAAACGCGCCAGCTCTTCGCCCGGCATGGCCTGGATGATTTCGATGGCGCCATCGGCCGCGCTGCGCGCCGTGCCCTTGACGCGCAGGATCGCTTGCTCGTGACGGACGAGAACCGCCTCCAAAGCTTCGGCCAAAGCCGCATAGGCAATCGGCGCGACCAAAGGCGCAAAGGCGCTCGTCACGTCGCTCGAATGATGGGCGTGATCGTGCGCGTGGTCATGATCGTGGTGATGATGATGCCCATCGTGACAGGCCGGCGTGCAGACATGCGCCTCAGGGCCAGCCTCGTGCAAGGCCGCGACGATGGCGGCGGCTGGCAAAGCAGAGGATGCCGAGGTCATGATCGAAGCGTGCGGCCGCACCGAGCGGATCGCCGCGCGCGCATGATCCATCTCCTGCGCCGTCGCGAGATCGGCCTTGGTGAGAACGATGGCGCTGGCGTGAGCGAGCTGGCTCTCGCATTCGGGATGGCGCAAAAGCTGCGAGGGACCGCGGCGCGTATCGAATGTGGTTACAACGCCGGCCACTTCGTAGCGCTCGCTGATCAGCGCGTGGCCTTGCAGGGACGCGATGATGGGCTGCGGATCGGCGATGCCGGTGGTTTCGATCAGCACCCAGGAGAACGGCGCAATGGTGCGATGCAGACGCCGCCAGAACAGGCGTTCGAGCGTCGCATTGAGATCTTCGCTCGCCGCGCAGCAGGCGCAGCCGTTTTCCAGCAGCAAAGGCGCGTCGCTCGATGTCTCGACGAGACGATCGTCGAGCCCGACTTCGCCGAGTTCGTTGACGATCACCATGGCGCCTGAAAATTCCGGCGCCCGCAGCCATTGCGCCAGCAGGCTGGTTTTGCCGCTGCCGAGGAAGCCGGTGAGGATGAGGATGGGAACCTTGATACGCTGCGCCATCGCCGCTCCAGCTTTCGAGGTTCAGACTTCGATATAGACCGTGTCGCCGTCCACCGCGGTCGGATAGGTCTTGATCGGGATCATGCAGGGCGGCTCGACCACTTCGCCGGTCTTGATGTTGAAGACGCCGTTGTGAAAGTCGCATTCGACCGTATCGCCGACGATCGGCCCTTCGGAGAGCGATCCCGGCCCGTGGGTGCAGGTATCGTCCGTCACGTAGAAAGCGCCATTCAGATTAAACACGGCGACCAGCAAATCGCCGGTCTCGACCCGGATCGCCGACCCCTCGTCGACCTCGGAGGTTTTGCACAAATCGACTCTCGCCATTGCTCCCGACTTTCCTCTCTCGTTATTGACCTTATCAACCCAGCGGGGTATTGGTCTTTATGAAAATGGAACATTGTTCCGCATAAGGGAACATTATTTTTAACAGGGCTCAGCATCCCGGTCAACCGACAAAATGGTTAGAATGACGGGAGGCCGGGCGCGCAGGCGGATCGCCGGCGATAACCAGAAAAAACAGTTCGGAGGAAGCTAACGTGCTGAAAAAGGAACAGAACGACTATCTCTGCCAGACCGGCCCCGGCACGCCCATGGGCAATTTCTTCCGGTGCTACTGGCAGCCCGCGCTCCTCAGCGAAGAGCTCCCGGAGCCCGATTGCCCGCCCGTGCGGGTCAAGCTCCTGGGCGAGCGGCTGCTCGCCTTCCGCGACAGCGAGGGCAAGCTCGGCCTCATCGACGAATTCTGCGCCCACCGCGGCGTCTCGCTGTGGTTTGGCCGCAACGAGGATTGCGGCCTGCGCTGCCCCTATCATGGCTGGAAATACGACGTGACCGGCCAGTGCACCGAAGTGCCGTCCGAGCCGACCGAATCCGGCTACGCCAAGAAGATCAAGCTGAAGTCCTATCCGCTGATCGAACAGGGCGGCGTGCTGTGGACCTATATGGGCCCGCCGGAGAAGCAGCCGCCCCTGCCGCAGTACGAATTCTCCACCGTGCCGCTGAACCAGACGTTCATGACCAAGCGCATTCAGGAGTGCAATTGGCTGCAGGCGATGGAAGGCGGCATCGATTCCAGCCACGTCTCCTTCCTGCATCGCGGCGACCTGCACAACGATCCGCTCTTCAAGGGCGCCGGCGGCAACAAATACAACATGCAGGATCTGTCGCCGGTCTTCGAAGTGGTGGAGAGCGACGGCGGCCTACTCATCGGCGCGCGCCGCAATGCCGAGGACGATCAGTATTACTGGCGCATCACGCCATGGGTGATGCCCAACTACACCGGCGTGCCGCCGCGTGGCGACCATCCGATGCACGGCCATTTCTGGGTGCCGATCGACGATGAGAACTGCTGGGCCTGGTCTTACGACTATCACCCGACCCGCGCCCTCACCGACGGTGAAGTGGCGGCGATGAAGGACGGCAAGGGCGTGCACGTCAAATATGTGCCCGGCACCTATCGTCCGCTCGCCAACAAGGACAACGACTATCTGATGGACCGCGCCGGCCAGAAGGCCGGCCGCACCTTCAGTGGTGTCGAGGGCATCGGCATTCAAGATGCATCCTTGCAGGAAAGCATGGGGCCGATCTGCGATCGCACCAAGGAAAACCTTGTCGGCACCGACAACGGCATCATCATGGCCCGCCATCGCTTGCTGCGCGCCGCGCGCGCCTTCAACGACAAAGGGGTTCAGCCGCCGGGCGTCAATCCGGAGCATCACACGGTGCGCCAGGCCGCGCTGCTGTTGAAGCGCGACGTGCAATACAAGGACGGCGCCAAGGAAGCTTTGAAGGCCAAGAAGGGCGTGCGCCAGACCTCGGTCTGAGTGTTGTGGAGAGTGCCATGCAAAGCGAATCGGCCAAGATGACCACCGCACACGAAGCCGGCTTTCGCGTGCAATATCCCAACTCGAAGCAGAGAGCGGCGAAAGTCATCGCCCTCGATCCGGCGAGCGCCGCCATCGTCGAAGAGATTTCGAAGAAATCCTGGAACGGCGCGGCTTTCTTCACCTCGCTGGCTTTCACCGCCGAGGGCAATCCCGGCGCCGTCGGCGGCGATCTGAAAGCCTGGCTCAAGGATCTCGCCGGCCGCACGATGGATCTTGTCGCCGAAGTCGAGCACAGCGATTTCGTCGTGGTGATCACCACAACCGGCGCCGATGCGCGCGCCGTTTCCGTGATCGCCGATGCCTGCGCCCTGTTCAACAAGTCCCTGGTCGGCCTCATCGTGCCGGGCCAAGACGACAGCGATGCGGCAACGACGGAATCGATGAAATATCTGCGGCCTTATACCCGCATGCTCGTCATCGCCAGCGGCACCGATTACATCGAGGCTATGCTGACGGCGCTGCGGGCGTAAAGCAGGTTGTCCGGAATCCCTGGTGTCATCCCGGACACGCTCCGCGGCTGTCGGGGATGACACCGAGGCCTCTGTTTCGCAAAGCCCGAATATGTATAGATGGCGCATGATCCGCGCGCGCCCTCTCGCTTTCCTCGCCTGTCTATTTTCCAGCTTCCTCACGCCCGCCCTGGCGCAGGACGAAGCCTTTCGCGGCAAGACGGTGACCTACATCGTCGCGACAGGCCCCGGCGGCGGCTACGATTCCCACGGTCGCCTGGTCGCGCGGCTGATGCAGAAATATCTGCCCGGCGCGACAATCGCGGTGAAGAATGTACCGGGTGGCGGCCATCTGATCGGCGCCAATATGCTTTACGCGGCGCGGCCGGACGGGCTCACCATCGGCACGTTCAACATCGGCCTGATCTACGATCAGCTCGTTGGCCGTCCCGAGGTCAAATTCGATCTGGCGCGCTTTTCCTGGATCGGCAATGCGGTGTCCGATCCGCGTGTTGTCGTGCTTGCGGCGCAATCGCCGGTGATGGATTGGAAAGGGCTAGCCGCCCAGCCCCAGCCGGTCACCTTCGGCACAGCCAATATCGGCAGCGCCTCCTATGTGGAGACGAGCCTGCTGACGAGCGCGCTCAATCTGCCGATCCGGTTACGGCCGGGCCTGACAGGCAACGAAGACCAGCAGGCCATGCGACGTGGCGACATCGCCGGCGCGGTCGCGGCACGCGCCGTCTACGAGCCTTTCGTGCGCGATGGTTTCGCCCGCATCGTCGCGCAGATCGGCGGCGGCGAAAAAGATGCGCCGCAACTCGCCACGCTCGTCAGCGAAGCGCGCGGTCGCCACATCGTCGCGCTCATTCAAGCCCAGGCCGATCTGGCGCGGATCACCGCCGCCCCGCCCGGTGTCGCCGCTCCCCTGCTGGACGCCTTGCGTACCGCTTATCGCCGGGCGCTCGACGATGCGGACTTCCGCATTGAGGCAACCAAACTCGGCCGCGCCGTCGAACCGCTGATCGGCGATGATGTTTTGAAGAGCTTGCGCCCGGCGCTCGATCAAACGCCGGAAACATTGGCGCTCATCAAGGACGCATTGGACGGGCGCAAGAGGTGACGTTGCCGTACCGTCATTGCGAGCGAAAGCGAAGCAATCCAGGAGTCGCACGCGAAGCCATCGACGTTTGGCATGCGCCATAGGCTTTGTTGACGTGCGTCCTCGCGCCCTGGATTGCTTCGTCGCTATGCTCCTCGCAATGACGGAAAGCTCTACCCGTGCCGCGCCAAGGTCTCGCGCACGGCGCGCACGAGATCGGCTTCCGCCACCGTCGTCTGCTGCCGCTCTTTCAGCGCCAGATATTCGGCCCGGTCCATGTCCTTGGCGGCATTGGCGACCTGCGCGCCGAGGACGAGATCCTTGACGATGATCTCGCCCTTCTCGCGCTCGTTCGAACCTTGAATGATGGCGCAGACGCTGCGACGACGGTCGGCATATTTGAGCTGCGCGTTCATGCCGGCGGAGCCGAGATAGAGTTCGGCGCGGATGCCCTCGGCGCGCAGCGCCGAAACGAAGCCCTGATAGCGCGCCACCTGATCCTTATCGAGCACCAGCACGACGACCGGGCCACGCTGCGCTTCGCCGGCGACGATCGGCGAATGGATCGCCGTCAGCGCCGCGAGCAGACGCGACACGCCGACGGAGAAACCTGTTGCCGGCACCGGCTCGCCACGGAAGCGCGCGACGAGGCCATCATAACGGCCGCCGCCACCGACCGAGCCGAAGCGCATCGGCCGGCCGTTCTCGTCCTTCACCTCAAAAGTCAGCTCGGCCTCGTAGACGGGGCCGGTGTAATATTCGAGGCCGCGCACGACGGCCGGATCGATCACCACGCGGCCATCGCCATAGCCGGCGGTGCCGAACAGGTCGGCCATGGTGGCAAGTTCCGCCACACCTTCGAGGCCACGGGCGGAATCGCCCACGGTCTTACGCAGCCGCTCCAGGGTGCCGGCATTGTCGCTGGCGCGCGCGGCGGTGAAATCGAGGATGCGCTGGATCGCCGCAGGGGCGAGTTCCGCGCCCTTGGTGAAATCGCCCGACTCATCCTTGCGTCCGGCGCCGAGCAGCAGGCGCACGCCCTCGGGGCCGAGACGATCGAGCTTGTCGATGGCACGCAGCACGATCAATTTTTGGGCATTCTGACCCTCGCCGAGACCCGCGGCCTCGAGCACGCCGTCCAACACCTTGCGATTGTTGACCTTGATCACATAGTCGCCGCGCTTGATGCCGAGCTTTTCGATCGTATCGGCGGCCATCATGCAGATTTCAGCATCGGCGGCGACGGAGGCGGAGCCCACTGTATCGGCATCGAACTGCATGAACTGGCGGAAACGGCCCGGGCCCGGCTTCTCGTTGCGGAACACGAAGCCGGCGCGATAGCTGCGATAGGGTTTCGGCAGCCGGTCGAAATGTTCGGCGACATAGCGGGCCAGCGGCGCGGTCAGGTCATAGCGCAGGCTCAGCCACTGATCGTCATCGTCCTGGAACGAGAAAACCCCCTCGTTCGGCCGGTCGAGATCGGGCAAAAACTTGCCCAACGCCTCGGTATATTCGATGAACGGCGTCTCGACGGCCTCGAACCCATACAATTCATAGATTTCGCGAATCGCCGCCATCATGCGGTTGGTGGCGGCGATATCCGTCGGCGTCCGGTCGGCGAGACCGCGCGGCAGGCGTGCTTTGACGGTGGCGGATTTGGTTTCTGCGTCGTTCATCTGAAAATGGGGCCTGAAATAAGAAGATGACCGGCTTTTAGAGCGGTTTCCGACGAAGGGAAATCGCTTTTCCTGCCGCGCGCTGCTTTCTGCCCCACCCAATAGCTACCCTTGCCGCCTTTGCCTAAAAAGGCCATGTTCGCGGAAGATTCTCCGGGAATTGCTCGGCTTTCGATCCTTGCCGGCAATCATCGCCCCTGACCAAGCAAGAGACGCGCGTGCCCCTTACAGCTCTGTCCGCTCACCGCCGCCCCCTTCGCCGCGCCGCCCTGGCCGGTTTGGCCCTCCTCTGCTTCGCCTCGGCCGGTTCGGCCAGCGTGCGCCCGTCGCGGGCGGTGGCGACCCCGTTCGAAGTCGGCGCCAGTCCGGCCGGCAATTATCTCGCCGCCCTGTCCGCCGCCTCCCAGCGGGATACGCTGGCGGCAGCGACCTATTTCCGCGAAGTGCTGCGCTTCGACCCACGCAATCCGGCGCTGATCGAGCGCGCCTTCATCGCCTCCATCGCCAATGGCGACATGCCGCAAGCGATGACCCTGGCCGAACGGCTGGTGCGCATCGATCCCAAGAACGGCCTCGCCAATCTGGCGCTCGGCGTGCGCGCCATCAAAACCCGGCAGTTCGCCTCGGCGCGCACCTATCTCGCCAAGGGCGGCGGCTTCCGCCAGGGCGAGATCACTTCGATCCTGCTGTCGGCCTGGGCCTTCGCGGGCGCCGGCGAATACGGCCGGGCGCTCGAGACCACCGACAAGCTCACCGATCGCCGCCTGTCGCTGTTTCGCGATTATCACGCCGGTTTGATCGCCGATGTCGGCAAGCGGCCGCAGGAAGCGGCGCGCCGGATGAAGGCGGCCTATGACGTCGAGAACGGCACTTTGCGCCTGGTCGATGCCTATGCGCGCATCGAATCCAAGCAAGGCCGCAAGGACGAAGCGTTGCGCGCCTATCGCGCCTTCGACGAACAACTGCCGCGCCATCCGGTGATCGCCCAGGCGATGCAACAGATCAATGCCGGCAAGACGCTCGACTCGGTCGTTTCCAACGCGACCGAAGGCGCCGCCGAAGTGCTTTACGGACTGGCCTCGGCCGGTGGCGGCCAGGGCGGCGACGAACTCGCCGCCATCATCTATCTGCGCCTGGCGCTGTGGCTCGAACCGAACCATGCGCTGGCGATCATCAGCCTGGGCGATGCCTATGAGCGCATCAAGCAGGACGCGCGCGCCATCGACGTGTTCGAGAGCATGCCGGCCAATTCGCCGCTGCGCTCCAGCGCCGATCTGCAGATCGCCTTCGTGCTCGAAAAGCTCGACCGCAAGGACGAGGCGCTGGAACATCTCAATGCCATCGTCAAGGATCAGCCTAACGATCCCGATGCGCTGATCGCACTCGCCAATCTGCAGCGTTCGCGCAAGCTCTATACGGAAGCGGCGCAATCCTACAGCCGCGCGCTCGATACATCGGCCGAGCGCGGCAAGAGCGACTGGACGATCTACTACTATCGCGCGGTGAGCTATGAGCGTTCGAAGCAATGGCCGCTGGCGGAGGCCGACTTCCGGCGCGCGCTGGAAGCCGTGCCGGAAAACCCGGTGGTGCTGAACTATCTCGGCTATTCCTGGGTCGACCAGGGCACCAATCTCGACGAAGCCTTCCGCATGCTCAAGCGCGCCGTCGAACTGCGGCCGCGCGACGGCTATATCGTCGACAGCCTCGGCTGGGCCTATTACCGCCTCGGCAAATATGACGATGCGGTGCGCGAGCTTGAGCGCGCCATCGAGCTGAAGCCGTCCGATCCGGTGATCAACGACCATCTGGGCGATGCCTATTGGAAGGTCGGCCGCCGGCTCGAAGCGCAGTTCCAGTGGAACCATGCGCGCGACCTGGGGCCAGAACCGGAAGAGATGCCGAAGATCCTGCGCAAGATCGAAAAGGGCATGGACGAGGACAATGCCGCCCCGACGGTCACACCAGCGGTCGGCTCCGACAAGCCGAAGACGGATGGCGGCTAGGTCCAGCCGCCACGCAGCAGATATTGATAGAGGCCTATGACCGCGCTCGTCGAAAAGGCTGCGGCCAAGATCAATCTGACATTGCATGTGCGCGGACGCCGCGCCGATGGCTGGCACGATCTGGAAAGCCTGGTCGCCTTCTCCGGCACCGGAGACAGACTGTCGCTTGAGCCAGGCGATGGCTTGTCGCTGACGACGAGCGGCACCACGGCTGGCGCCGCCGGCCCCGATGACGACAATCTGGTGTTGCGCGCCGCGCGGCACGCGATGACGGCGTTTCCAAATCTGCGCGCCGGCACTTTTCATCTCATCAAGACCTTGCCGGTGGCCGCCGGTCTGGGCGGCGGCTCGTCGGACGCCGCGGCAGCGCTACGCCTGCTGGCGCGCTTAAACGACATTCCGCTTGGTGATCCGCGCTGGCACGGGACCGCGGCCGCCACGGGCTCGGATGTGCCCGTCTGTCTCGCGCAGCACGCGCGCATGATGCTTGGGCGCGGCGACGAACTCGGGCCGGAACTCGCCCTGCCCCGCCTGTTCGCCGTTCTGGTCAATCCGGGCGTTCCCGTCGCGACGCCGGCGGTGTTCTCGGAACTGGGCCTGAAACCCGGTGCGTCCCTCGGCTACGGCGCGCATCCGGCCATCGACACATCCTCCGCCGCGACGCTGCTCGGCCAGTTGCGCAAGGCACGCAACGATCTCGAAGACCCCGCTTGCATGGTGGCACCGCAGATCAGTCATGTGCTGGCGGTCCTGGCGGCGGGGCGCGGCTGCCGGCTGGCGCGCATGTCCGGCTCCGGCGCCACCTGTTTCGGTCTGTTCGAAAATTGCCATGCGGCGGCGCGGGCGGCGGCGGTGATCCGACGCGATCATCCTGGTTGGTGGGTGAAATCGACCGTATTGCGCTGATCTCTGCTGGGACTTGCCTCCCACGCCGATCCGTTGGAAGACACGCGCGCAACGAAGAATTGGGAAGACCATGACGACAGAGATCGCGCGGCGGATCGAAAACCTCATCGCGCAGATGACTCTCAGCGAAAAGCTCGGCCAGCTTACCATGCTGGCGGCGTCGCTGGTCGAAACCGGCCCGCCCGGCCCGCACAATCCCGCCACCATGGTGCGCGAAGGCCGCGCCGGCAGCCTTCTCAACACCTGGGGCGCCAAGGAAATCCGCGAGGCGCAGCGGGTGGCGATGGAAGAGACGCGGCTGAAAATCCCGCTGTTCTTCGCCGTCGACGTGCTGCACGGCCATCGCACCATCTATCCGATCCCCTTGGCGGAAGCCTGCGCCTTCGACCGCGCGCTGTGGCAGCGCACGGCGCAGGAAGCGGCCGAGGAAGCGACGCGCGACGGCATTCAGATGACCTTCGCGCCGATGCTCGACGTCAGCCGCGATCCGCGCTGGGGCCGCATCTGCGAATGCGCCGGCGAGGACGGGTTCATCAACGCCGAATATGCCAAGGCGAAAGTCGTCGGCTTTCAAAACACGCCGCCGCAACCCGAGCGCCGCCTTGCCGCCGTCGCCAAACATTTCGTCGCCTATGGCGCGGTGAATGCCGGGCGCGACTATGCGGAGGTCGATGTTTCGGAGCGCGCGCTGGCGGAAATCTATCTGCCGCCGTTCCAGGCGGCGGTGGAGGCCGGCGTGCTCGGCATCATGCCGTCGTTCACCGATGTGGCCGGCGTGGCGATGACGGCGCACAAGCCGCTGCTCAACGATCTGCTGCGCCAGCACTGGGGTTTCGATGGCGTCGTCATCAGCGACTATAACGCCATCGCCGAACTGATCCCGCATGGCGTCGCCGCCGATCTCACGGAAGCCGCGACCTTGGCGCTGAAGGCCGGTGTCGACATCGACATGATGGCTGGCGCCTATGAGCAAGGCCTGCCCGTCGCGCTCGAACGCGGCGCCGTCAGCATGGACGAGATCGACCGTGCCGTGCGGCGCGTGCTCAAACTGAAATTTGCGCTCGGCCTGTTCGACAATCCGCTGCGCGGCCTCGAAGACATTTCACCGACGCCCGACAGCGATCCCTCGCGCCGTGCCTCGGCGCGCGATGCGGCGCGCCGCTCGATCGTGCTGCTCGAAAACCGCGATCAATTTTTGCCCTGGACGCAAGCGCCGCGGAACATTGCCGTCGTCGGCCCGCTGGCGGATGCACCGAGCGAATTGATGGGCGCCTGGTGCATGGCGGGCGAGATCGACGAAACGGTTGGCATTCTCGCCGGCCTGCGCACGGCCTTCGCCGGCAGTACCATCACCCATGCGGCGGGCGGCGGCATCGAAACCGGCGACGCGCAAGCCGTGGCCGAAGCCGTGAAAGTGACGCAAGCCGCCGATGCGGTGGTGTTGTGCATCGGCGAATCCCGCCACATCTCCGGCGAAGCGGCGAGCCGCACCAGGCCGGCGCCGCCTGACAGCCAACTCAAACTGGCGCGCGACATCGTCGCCACCGGCAAGCCGCTGTTGCTCATATTGGTCGGCGGCCGGCCTTTCGTTCTGCCGCAGTGGCTGGTCGACGGTGCGCAGGCGATCATCGCCGCGTGGTTTCCGGGCACGGAAGCCGGCAATGCCATCGCCGACATCATCAAGGGCGCATGGAATCCCTCAGCCCGGCTCGCCATCTCTTGGCCGGTCGAAGTCGGCCAGATTCCAATCTACTACAGCCTGCGCACCACCGGCCGGCCGAACGATCCGAAGAACGGTTTCTCGACCTGCTTCCTCGACGCGCCGATCACGCCGCGCTGGAGCTTTGGCGAAGGGTTGAGCTTCACGCGCTATGATCTGAGCGAGGCGCAGGTGAGCGCGACGACAATTGAGCGCGATGGTGCGCTCGATGTGTCCATCGATGTCAGCAATGCCGGCAAGATGGATGGTGAGACCACGATCTTTCTGTTCATCCGCGATCCGGTGGCGCAGGTGACGCGGCCGGCCTTGGAGCTGAAGGACTTTCAGACCGTCGCGCTGGCGGCGGGCGAACGCCAGCGCGTCGCTTTCAAACTGCATGCGCATCAGCTCGCCTATCCCGGGCTCGATCTGAAGCCGCGCCTCGACGACGGCCCCATCGAAATCCATATCGGCACGAGCGCGCGACCTTGCGATCTCAAGCGGGTGGATATCGAGGTGCGAGCTTAACAGATCGGTCGACAACCTCCGTGTCATTCCCGACGCGCCAAAGGCGCGAGCGGGAATCCAGGGACGAGCGGTAAAATCTTGCGCAACAACCGCGCATCGCCGTTTCAATCAGCGCTCTACCACGTGCCCCTGGATCCCCGCTCGCAGCTTCGCTGCGTCGGGGATGACACCGAGGGCCCGCGTTTCCGTCAATGCGCGCGACTGACGCAGAAATCGACCACGTCGAACAAAGCCCGCTTCCACTGCGAGGCTGGGAAGAGTTCCAGCGCGTCGCGCGCCATGGCGCCGTAATGGCGGGCGCGCTCGACGGTGTCTTCCAGCGCGCGGTGCTTCTTCATGGTCGCGAGTGCCGTTTCGAGATCGCCATCGGCGATTTCGCCGCGCTCCAGGGTGCGGCGCCAGAAATCGCGCTCGGCTTCCGTGCCGCGGCGGAACGACAGCACCACCGGCAGAGTGATCTTGCCCTCGCGGAAATCGTCGCCGACGTTCTTGCCGAGCTTGGCGGCTGAGCCGCCGTAGTCGAGTGCGTCGTCGATGAGCTGGAAGGCGATGCCGAGATTGGCGCCATAGCCACGACAGGCCTCGACATCAGCCTTGGCGCGGCCGGCGAGAATGGGACCGACTTCGCAGGCAGCGGCGAACAGCGCCGCCGTCTTGGCGCGGATCACTTCGAGATAGGCGTCTTCCGAGGTCTGGGTGTCCTTGGCAGCGGAGAGCTGCATCACCTCGCCCTCGGCGATGACGGCGGCGGCGCTCGACAGCACGTCGAGGCATTGCAGCGAACCGACCTCGACCATCATTTTGAACGCCTGGCCGAGCAGGAAGTCGCCGACCAGAACCGAGGCTTCGTTGCCCCACAGCATGCGGGCGGCGAGCTTGCCCCGGCGCATGTCGCTCTCGTCGACCACGTCGTCGTGCAGCAGCGTCGCCGTGTGCATGAATTCGACGGAGGCGGCGAGCTTGATATGGCCTTCGCCGGTGTAGCCGCACAGCCCCGCCGTGGCGAGGGTCAGCATCGGGCGCAGGCGCTTGCCGCCGGAGGAAATCAGATGGTTGGCGACTTCTGGAATCATCGCCACGTCGGAGCCGGTGCGCGCCAGAATGGTCTTGTTGACCCCGGCCATGGCCTCGGCCACCAGGCCATTGAGACGCTCGATACCGGTGGACTTTTCTTCCAGGGGAACGACGACACCCACAGCATTCACTCCGATCAACCCGCAGATCCAATTCACCGGCCAAATCCACTGGGCAGCGCTTGCGGCGCCACAACCCACGTGCGAGGCTCGCGCACTTTTCGCACGGGCAAAGGGTCGTGTGCAACGCGCCAAATGCGCCCAAACGGAGCGGAACCGCCGGAGCGGCGGTCCGGCTGACAAAGACGTGATCGAGCTTATGCGCACCAACGACATGGTGCTGATTTCAGCCATCGAAGCGCTTTTGAACGCCGCTGATATCAATCACTTCGTTGCGGACGGCCATATGAGCGTGCTGGAGGGGTCGATCGGCTTCCTGCCGCGCCGGATTCTCGTGCCCCGCGACGAGGCCGAGCGGGCCCGCCGCCTCCTGACCGAGGCCGGATATGGCGGAGAGCTCAAACATGGCTGAAACGGAAGATGCGCTTCTTGGCGGCCGGCTGCGGTTGCTGCAGCCCGCCACCGGCCATCGCGCGGGAACCGATGCCATTCTGCTGGCCGCCGCCTGTGAGCCCGTCGGCCGGAAGCTTGGCGATCTGGGCTCCGGCATAGGCACGGCCGGCCTCGCCGCCGCGCTGCGCCTGCATCCCGAAGCGCTCGTGCTGGTCGAGCAGGATGCCGAGATCGCGGCGCTGGCCCAACGGAACGCCGCCGCGAATGTGACGATGGCGACGCAGGTGGTGGTTTGCGATCTTTTGAGCGCCCGCGCCCGGCATGCCGCCGGCCTCTCCGACAACAGCCTCGACGACGTGATCTGCAATCCGCCCTGGTACGACGGGCGCAGCCATCGCGTCTCTCCGCACGCCAAGAAGGCGGCCGCTCATGCAGTCGAAGCTGGCGGCGACATCGTGACTCCCTGGCTGCGCGCGGCGAGCGCGGTGCTGCGGCCGGACGGCTCCTTCACGATGATCCATCGCGTCGAGCGTCTCGGCGATATTTTATCGGCTAGCGAAGGACGCTTCGGCGCGATCACGATCATGCCGGTACACGCGCGGCCGGATGCACCGGCGATCCGCATTCTGATGCGCGGCATCAAGGGCAACCGCGCGCCCATGCGGCTGGCGCCGCCTTTGGTCCTGCATGATGCGAGCGGCACATTCACCGAACGCGCCGAGGCCATCCATCGCGGCGAGGCCGCCATCGGATGGCCTTAGCTTTTCACAGCGTTTCAAAGTTCGGGCGTTTCACAGTTCGGCGGACTCGCCGAACGCCATGAAGACGCGTCGATCTCAGCAAACGCGACGGTTCACCCACTGCCAACCCCAAGGGGTTGGCGCCCAGACCCGGCGAATGCAGCTGTAGCCATAGACTGGACCGTAGAAGCCGTAGCCGCCGCCGTAGAAACGGGGACCGGGGCGATAGAACCCGCCACCACGCCAACCGCCACCGCGGAAGCCTCCACCGCCATGCCAGCCGCCACCGCCATGGAAGCCCCCGCCACCGTGAAAGCCGCCGCCACCATGACCGCCGTGCGCAGCGGACGCCGTTTCGGAGAAGCTCACCGCGCCCAAGGCGACGATGGCAGCGATCGCACCGGCCCGTGCGATACGATTGATTGCAACGCGATTGATGAGAGACATGACAACCTCCATCCCTGGAGTGTTCGCTGGGCATTCAGCCCATGCGACAACCCTGAGCCATCGTACCTGAATAACTACTTATGTAATTGTTCATATGGCATTCATATGGCCGGTTCCGGTGTCGTTTGACCGTGAGGGCATCGCCGACTAGTTTGCGCGCGATTTTCGTCGCTTCGCCGCATTTTCTTCACGCGAACCGGTCTCCCCTTCGCCTGAAAATGCTTTCATAGGGTCCCCATGTCCGCCTCTCTCGATCCGTCCAAGTCCTTCCAAGGGCTCATTTTGACCTTGCAGACCTTCTGGGCGGAACAGGGCTGCGTCATCCTGCAACCCTATGACATGGAAGTGGGCGCCGGAACGTTCCATCCGGCGACGACCTTGCGGTCGCTTGGCCCGAAATCCTGGAAAGCCGCCTATGTGCAGCCCTCGCGCCGGCCGAAGGACGGCCGCTATGGCGAGAACCCGAACCGGCTGCAGCACTACTATCAATTTCAGGTGATCCTGAAGCCATCGCCGCCGGATTTGCAGGATCTCTACCTGCGCTCGCTCGCCGCCATCGGCGTCGACGCCAAAGTGCATGACATCCGCTTCGTCGAGGACGACTGGGAAAGCCCGACCTTGGGCGCCTGGGGCCTGGGCTGGGAATGCTGGTGCGACGGCATGGAAGTGAGCCAGTTCACCTATTTTCAGCAGGTGGCGGGCTTCGAATGCGCGCCGGTCTCCGGCGAATTGACCTATGGTCTCGAACGGCTCGCCATGTATGTGCAGGGCGTCGAGAACGTCTACGACCTGAATTTCAACGGCGGCGAAGGCGACGCGAAAGTCACCTATGGCGACGTTTTCCTGCAAGCCGAGCAGGAATATTCGCGGCACAATTTCGAATATGCCGACACGGCGCTGCTGTTTCAGCACTTCCGCGACGCCGAGACCGAGTGCAAGGCGCTTTTGGAAAAGGGCGACAAGGGCAATCGGCACGAACTGGTGCTGCCGGCCTATGACCAGTGCATCAAGGCCTCGCACCGCTTCAACCTGCTCGACGCACGCGGCGTGATCTCGGTAACGGAACGGCAGAGCTACATCCTGCGCGTGCGCGAACTGGCCAAGGCCTGCGGCGCGGCCTGGCTGAAGACCGACGGCGGCGGCGCTTAGAGGGAATCGCTTTTTGCACAACCTCAGTGTCATCCCGGACACGCGAAGCGTGATCCGGGAACCAGGGGCGCGTGACGAAATCTTGGTTGATCGCGAGCGCCGCTTCACCGCTGGGGATTGCAGACTCTACCGCTCGCCCCTGGTTCCCGGATCGCGCCGTCGGCGCGTTCGGGATGACACCAAGGCTCCGGCACATTGTCTTCAGGGATCATCGGTAAGAACAAATCAAGAACATAATTCCGCCGCCGGCTCATCGTATTTTTGCGCCGGTCGTCATCGAGGCGGACGTCGCGGCACAGGGGCTTTGGTGGGCGCAGCGAAGCCATCCGGGAGGGGGTATCGCGCGATTCTGAGGAACAACCCCATGCAAGGGCATTTTCCTCCTCTTTTTCGACAGGCTGCGCACGCACTTGACCCGGCGGCGCGCGTTTGCGAACAGCAGCGCAGCACTCGGTCGGCACGTCCGGCCGTCATTTTTCTGAAAGGGGCGGTCTCGCGGTCCGCCGCGTCCAATGCCCGATCTGCTTCTTGAACTGTTCAGCGAAGAAATTCCGGCCCGCATGCAAAAGCAGGCGTCGGACGACCTCAAGCGCCTCGTCACCAATGCGCTGGTCGAGCGCGGCCTGACCTATGAGGGTGCCGTCGCCTTCGCGACGCCGCGCCGTCTCGCCTTGCATATCGCCGGCCTGCCGGCGC
This sequence comes from Rhizobiales bacterium 62-17, assembly GCA_001898965.1. Lineage (GTDB taxonomy): Bacteria > Pseudomonadota > Alphaproteobacteria > Rhizobiales > Beijerinckiaceae > Terripilifer. The sequence continues at coordinate 1,507,441 of MKVW01000009.1, read as the reverse complement.
GCCAGCCCGACACCCGCGAGGAAAAGAAGGGGCCGCGCGTCGGCGCGCCTGACGCCGCCGTCCAGGGCTTTCTCAAAAGCGCCGGCCTCGCCTCGCTCGATCAAGCCAAGATCGAGAAGGACCCGAAGGGCAAGGGCGAATTCTACGTGGCGGTGATCGAGCGCAGCGGCGGCGCGACCATCGATGTGCTCGCCGACATCCTGCCCGGCATCATCAAAACCTTCCCCTGGCCGAAATCGATGCGCTGGGGCGCCGCCTCCGTGCGCAGCGATGCGCTGCGCTGGGTGCGGCCCTTGCATTCGATCCTCGCCACATTCGGATTGGAAACCGAAGAGCCGGAGATCGTTCCCTTCGAAGTCGACGGCATTCGCGCGGGCAATGTGACGAAGGGCCATCGCTTCCTCGCGCCGGGCGACATCAAGGTACGGCGCTTCGACGATTACGTGCCGGCACTTGAAAAAGCCAAGGTCGTTCTCGACGCGGAGCGGCGCAAGCAAATCATTCTCAACGATGCGAAGGAACTCGCCTTCGCGCAAGGACTCGAACTCGTCGAGGACGAAAGCCTGCTTGAGGAAGTCGCCGGCCTCGTCGAATGGCCCGTGGTGCTGATGGGCACGTTCGAAGAAGCCTTCCTCGACATTCCCGGCGAAGTGATCCGCGCGACGATCCGCGCCAATCAGAAATGTTTCGTGCTGCGTAAGCCGGACGGCAAGCTCGCCAATAAATTCCTTTTGACCTCGAACATCGAGGCAACGGATGGCGGCACCAAGATCGCTGCCGGCAATGGCCGCGTGGTACGCGCGCGCCTGTCCGATGCCCTGTATTTCTGGGAGACGGACCGCAAGCCCCTGCCCGACGCGAAGGATTATGCTGATAACGCGCAGACGCTCGGCCTCGATCTCGACAAGCCGCTCGACCAGCGCATGGGCAAGCTCGCCCATCTCAACGTCGTGTTCCACGAGAAGCTCGGCACGCAGGGTGCGCGTGTGGAACGCATCAAGGCGCTGGCCGGCAAACTGGCGCCGCTCGTCGGTGCTGATGTCGCGCGTGTCCAACGCGCCGCAGCGTTATGCAAAGCCGATTTGATGACCGAAGTGGTCGGCGAATTTCCCGAGACGCAAGGCCTGATGGGCCGCCGCTATGGGGAGCTGCAAGGCGAAGCCGCTGATGTCTGCGCGGCGCTCGAGGAACACTATAAGCCGCAAGGCCCCACCGATCGCGTGCCGAACACGCCGACCAGCATCGCCGTGGCACTCGCCGACAAACTCGATACGCTCATCGGCTTCTGGGCCATCGACGAAAAGCCGACCGGCAGCAAGGATCCTTATGCGCTGCGCCGCGCGGCGCTGGGCGTGATCCGGCTCGTGCTCGAAAACAACGTGCGCTTGAAACTGCTGCCGGCTTTCGCCGATGCGGCTTCCCATCTTTCCGTCGGCAATGCCGGAGCGGAGAAGACCCATGCCGATCTCCTCGCCTTCTTCCACGATCGCCTGAAAGTCTATCTGCGCGACAAGGGCGCGCGGCACGATCTTATCGACGCTGTGTTGGCGATGGGCGACGGCTCGGCCAATGACGATCTGCTGACGATCGTGCGTCGCGTGGATGCGCTCGGCTCCTTCCTCGATACGGAAGACGGCAAGAACCTGCTGGCCGGCTACAAGCGCGCCGCCAATATCATTCGCGCCGAGGAGAAGAAGGAAAAGGACGCAAGCGCGTTCGAAGGCGCCTATGCCGCCGATGCCTCCGCGAGCGCGCCGGAAGCGGCGCTGGCTGGCGGCATCGATGTCGCCGCGAAGGAAGCGACGCAAGCCATCGCGCAGGAAAATTACGCCGGCGCCATGGGCGCGCTGTCGAAACTGCGCGCCCCGGTCGATGCCTTCTTCACCGACGTGACCGTCAACGATCCCGATCCAGCGAAACGCCTCAACCGTCTGCGCCTGCTCAACGCGTTGCGGCGCGCCGTGCATGGCGTGGCGGATTTCTCGAAGATCGCGGGATAACGGCGCGCCGAAGCCTCTGTGTCATACCGGACGCCGCAGGCGCTCCGGTATCCAGGGGCCAAACGGTAGAATCTTCACCGTCATTGCGAGCGAAGCGAAGCAATCCAGGCGCCTTACCACACGCCCCTAGATTGCTTCGTCGCTACGCTTCTCGCAATGACGGTGTGGTGTTCATCGCTCGCCCTGGTTTCCGGATCGCCTGCGGCGTCCGGGATGACACGAAGATGCAGGCCTTATCCCAGCTTGCGCCGATGCTGCGCCACCGGAATCATCGCGCGCACTTTCTTCACGCGCTCCACATCGATGCGCGTCGCCACATAACCAACGCCATCGGACGCCTTGGCGACCACATGGCCCCACGGATCGGCGACGAGCGAATGGCCGTAGGTCATGCGCGGTTCGTTGCCCTGCATATGCGTGCCGGTCTGGCCCGCAGCGCAAAAGTAAGTTTCCGTCTCGATGGCGCGCGCCCGGCACAGCACGTCCCAATGATCCTTGCCGGTCTGCAAGGTGAAAGCCGCCGGCAGCGCGATCACCTCGGCGCCCTTCTCGGCCAAGGCCTGGAAGAGATAGGGAAAGCGCAGATCGTAGCAGATGGCGCAGCCGATCGTGACGCCTTCGCACTCATAGGTGACGACCGCATCGCCGGGACGGAAAGCCGCGCTCTCGTTATATTGCTGGCCGTCCGGCGCGGTGATGTCGAACATATGGATCTTGCGATAGCGCGCCAGTTCGCGCCCCTCGCGATCGAAAGCGACCGTCGTATTGCCGATCCGCTCCTCACCGTCGATCGCTTCGAGGATCGAGCCGCCATGGATGAACACGCCATGGGTTTTGGCCATGGTCTGCAACATCGTATAGGCAGGACCGCCAGGCAGCTTTTCCGCCGCCTCGCGCTTCTGCGCCCGTGAACCGCCCATGAAGTCGAAGACTTCAGGCAGGCAAATCCAATCGGGCTTTTCCTCGGCGACGGCCTGCGCGATGAGTTTCTGCGCCTGCGCCAAATTGGCCGCCTTGTCCGAACCGGAATTCATCTGGATGAGCGCGACCTTCATGGCACGATCCTCAGTTCAAATCAGTTGACGCTTTCGAGGCCGAGCGAAATGCCCTGGCCGACGCCGATGCACATAGTGGCGAGCGCGCGCTTGGCCTTGCGATCGTTCATTTCGATGGCGGCCGACAGCGCGATACGCACGCCCGACATGCCCAGCGGATGACCGATGGCGATGGCGCCGCCGTTCGGATTGATGTGTTCGGCGTCATCAGGCAGGCCGAGATCGCGGGTGACGGCGAGCGCCTGCGCGGCGAAAGCTTCGTTGAGTTCGATGACATCGAAATCGGAAATCTTCAGGCCGAGCCGCTCCATCAGCTTGCGCGTCGCGGGTGCCGGACCAATACCCATGATGCGCGGCGGCACGCCGGCCGTGGCGAGGCCTGTGATCTTGGCGAGCGGCTGCAGACCATATTTCTGCACCGCCTTGCCCGACGCGATCAGCACGGCGGCCGCGCCGTCGTTGACGCCAGAGGCATTGCCTGCGGTCACCGAACCATCCTTGCGGAAGATCGCCTTCAAGGCCGCGAGCTTTTCCAGCGTGGTGGCGCGCGGATGTTCGTCGCGGTCGACCACGGTCACATTGCCCTTGCGGTCCTTGATCTCGACGGCGACGATCTCGCGGCCAAGACGACCGTTCTCGATTGCCTTGGCGGCGCGGTTCTGGCTGCGTAACGCGAAGGCATCCTGATCTTCACGGGATATCTGCCGCTCGGCGGCGAGATTTTCCGCCGTCTCGCCCATGGCATCGACGCCATATTGCGCGCGCATCTGCGGATTGATGAAACGCCAGCCGATGGTCGTGTCTTCCACCGACGCCTGACGTGAGAAGGCTTCCGTCGCCTTGCCCATCACGAAGGGCGCGCGCGACATGCTCTCGACACCGCTGGCGATGGCGACTTCCATTTCGCCCGCGCGAATGGCGCGCGCCGCCGAACCCACGGCATCAAGGCCCGAGCCGCACAGCCGGTTCAAGGTAACGCCCGGCACGTCAAGCGGAATGCCGGCGAGCAGAAGGCCCATGCGGGCGACGTTGCGGTTGTCCTCGCCCGCCTGATTGGCGCAGCCGGCGAACACTTCTTCGATGGCTGAGACCGGCACCTGCGGCACTTTCGCCACCAGGGTCTTGAGCACATGTGCCAACAGATCGTCCGGCCGAACGGAAGAGAGCGAACCGCCATAACGGCCGACAGGCGTGCGGACACCCGCGCACAGGAAAACGTCATTCATCGACCCGCTCCATTTCTGCCGGCCACAGCTCACATTGCCGGGCCACCGACATTCTGGGTGCCTTTTACGGGGCCACCCCGCCGATGACCAGTCCTTTGCCTTGAGGGTAGCCTAAGCAGAGGTTCGGGCAGCGGCAGGCCCTCATTGAGAATATTTCCAATGTCAGCCAGACTGAACGACATCCTGCCCGCGATCCGCTAAAGTTGACGGCGCCGCGGATTTGGCCATTGTTGCCCCAACGGCGGCCGGATCGGCCGGAGATGGATATGGCTTTGAAGGGTATGGTATTGAAAGGAAAGCCGCAGCCTGCGGCGGCGCCGGTTGCCATGCCCGCCGAGACAACCCAGGCGAGTCGATTCGGCAAAACGCGGACGGCCCAGTCGACCGCGCTGATGGAAGACTATGTCGAGCTGATCGCCGATCTTCTCGCCAACCAGGGCGAAGCACGGCCGACCGACGTGGCGCGCCGGCTCGGCGTCTCCCACGCAACCGCCATCAAGTCGATCTCGCGCCTGAAGCGCGAAGGGCTGGCGACATCCAAGCCGTATCGTGGCGTCTTCCTGACCGACGCGGGCCATCAGCTCGCCGACCGCGTGCGCGCGCGCCATCGCCTGGTGGTCGATGTGCTTGTCGCCATCGGCGTTCCCCTCGAGGCGGCGGAAGCCGATGCCGAGGGCATCGAACATCATGTATCCGACGTATCGCTCGCCGCTTTTTCTAAATTTTTAAAAGAGCATGGCAACTAATCGGGCCTTCCCGACGTTGTGAACACACTCTTTTGCCAAACGCGCGGCGGGTGTAATTTACATGTGCTGTCCCGGTGAAGGGGCCGACGGCAGTGGACGTTGGAAGGGGATACAATGAAAAACATTCTGGTGCCTATCGAGATGCACTCGACGGTCGATTCTGTTCTGCAGACCGCTCTGGTGCTGGCGCGCAAATTCGACAGCTATATCGAAGGCACGCCATTGGGGCCCGATCTTCCCGACCTCGTGGCTTTCGACATGCCCGTGAGCTGGACGATCAACGACCAGAACTCTTGGAAGGAGCTGGCCGAGGAAGCGCATCGCAAGTTCGACACGACCATGTCGGCCGCCGGCATCGGCGGTAAATCGCCCGATGGCAGCGGCCCCTCCCAGGCCTGGTCCGGCGATCATTCCCTTGGCGACAGCCAGGTGGCGAGCCTCGCGCGCGTCTTCGACATCACCGTCTTGGGCCGTCCTGGCTCTGAGCGTGGCGACCCTCGCATGGCCACAGCCGAAGCGGCGCTGTTCGAAAGCGGCCGGCCGATCATGCTGGCGCCGCCGAAGACGCCGGCGAGCTTCGGTGACACGATCGTCATCTCGTGGAATCAGAGCACGGAAACGGCGCGCGCCACGGCTTTCGCGATGCCTTTGCTCAAGAAAGCCAAGAAAGTGATCGTGCTGACGGTCGAGAATTTTGTCGTCGACGGCCCCACCGGCGCGCAATGCGCCGAAATGCTGGCCCGCCACGGCATCGCCGTCGAAGCGGTAAGCCATCCCGGCGGCAAGAGTTCCGGCGAAGACATCCTCGATCAGACGGAAAAGCTTGGCGGCGATCTCTTGATCAAGGGCGCTTACACGCAGAGCCGCCTGCGGCAGATGATTTTTGGCGGCGCGACCGCGCATATTCTGGCGAAGGCGAAAATGCCGGTGTTCATGGCCAACTAAGCCGACTCGCAAACGCTCTTTCAAATATCAAGCCCGGTTCTGATCGCCAGAGCCGGGCTTTTCATATTCCTAAACGCGCCGCGACGGATTGAACCAAGCCAGCACCGCGCCGCAGCCGCTGAGAATGGCCAGCAGCAAATAAGCGTTGCGGAAGGCAGCGCCGATCTCGCCCATGACGATCGCGCGCCGTTCGCTAGCCAAGGTCTGTAAAGCTTCGGGGCCATGATTGAGGATGCCAGCGAACATCTGCGCCGCGTCCGCATCGGACAAGGCCAGGGATGCAAAGAGCACGGTGGCGAACAAAGTGGTGCCGAGCGCCGCACCGACCGTACGCGCAAGCTGGATCGATCCCGAAGCCGCACCCAGCCGGCGACGACCGGCAAGCGTCTGGATCGTCACCTGCACGACGCTCATCACCGTGCCCATGCCAAGCGCGGCGATACAAACGGCGATCGCCACCTGCAAGAACGACATATGCGCCGCGTTAAAAGCGAAATTGATCATGCTGAGGCACGCAACGATCAGCCCCACCGACGGGGCGATCATGGTCATGCCGGTGCGGGTGATGAAACGGCCCGTCAACATCGAGGCCGTGGCGATCGACGCCGTCGAGGTCAGCAGGATCCAGCCGACCTGCTGCAGCGGCGCGATATTCATGATGTGCAGATAGAGCGGCATGAAGGCGATAAAAGCGGTCAATGTCGCACCGTGGGCGACGGCGACGAGTTGCGTCATCCACACACCGCGCTGGCGCATGAGATCGATCGGCAACAGCGGCGAGGGCGTGCTCCTCTCCTGCCGCAGCAGGAAAAACAGCGCCGCAGCCGCGAAAGCGAACAGACCGAAGATCAGCGGCAGTGCCGAAACCTCGAACGTGCGAGCGTTCTGCAAAGCGAGCAAGGTCGGGATGACGACGCAGGTAAACAATATCAGGCCGAGGAAATCGAAATTCCATTCGCCCTTGTTGCCAGGGCGCGCCCGCAACCGCATGGTCAGCACAATGGCGATGAGGGCGGCCGGGATGTTCATGAAGAACACCGAGCGCCAGCCGAACGTCAGCGTAAGGTAGGCACCGAGCAGCGGGCCGATGGCGGTGGCGCTGACGGAAATGGCGGCGAGATAGCCTTGATATTTGCCGCGCTGGCGCGGCGGCACCACTTCGCCGATCAGCGCCTGCGACATACTCATCAAGCCGCCGCCGCCCAAGCCTTGCACGAAACGAGTGATCGCCAAAACCATGACGGATGGCGCCAGCGAATTGAGAACGGCGCCCAGCATATAAATGCCCAGCGCCACGAACATCAGCCGGCGGCGGCCGAAGCGATCGCCGAGATAGCCATAGAGCGGCGCGGCGATGGTCGAGGCGATCAGATAGCTGACGATGATCCAGGAAATATGTTCGATATCGCCGAGCGAGGCGGCGATCGCCGGCAAGGCGGTCGCGACGATCGTCTGGTCGGCGATTGCCAGAAACATCGGCAGCATGATCGAGGGGAAGACACGCAGAAACATGCCGCGCGTGTCGGCTGGAAAAGCTCCTGAGGTTTCCTCTGGCGGCAGCGTTGTCGAAGTCAAATTCTCGTCCCGAGGCCGCGTCGGCGGCGCATCACCTTTCGTACCGGCCTGATAGACTGTTCCGCCGCGCCCGCCAACGCCATAAAGCGTCAAGCTTGCGCTGAACCCTGCGCGCAACTGTCTCTTGCTCCGTTATATCCTTTGATATACAGCGCTATAGATCGGAGATAGAAGCCTTTCCCTGTGTTTCAGCTTTCAGACGTCGAAACCACCGCCATCGTCCTGAGCCTGAAGGTCGCCCTTGTGGCGACCTTGGCGAGTTTGCCGCTGGCCATCGTGGTCGCCTGGCTGCTCGCGCGCTGCCGCTTTCCTGGCAAAGGGCTGTTGAACGTGCTGGTGCATCTGCCCCTGGTGATGCCGCCTGTCGTCACCGGCTACCTGCTGCTCATCACCTTCGGTCGACGCGCGCCGGCGGGCGAATTCCTCGAATCCTGGCTCGGCCTGGTTCTCGCCTTTCGCTGGACCGGCGCGGCGCTGGCCGCCGCCGTCATGGCCTTTCCGCTGACGGTGCGTGCCATCCGCCTGTCCCTGGAAGCGGTCGATTCAAAGCTCGAGGATGCGGCCGGCACGCTGGGCGCCGGCCCTCTGCTCGTGTTTCTGACGGTCACTCTGCCGCTGGCCCTGCCCGGCCTTCTCGCCGGCACGGTGCTTGGCTTCGCCAAGGCGCTCGGCGAATTCGGCGCGACGATCACCTTCGTTTCCAACATTCCTGGCGAAACGCAAACGATCGCTTCCGCCATCTATACGACGACGCAGACGCCGGGCGCCGAAGCAGCGACGCTGCGGCTGACCATCATCTCCATCATCATCGCCGCCGCGGCGCTCGGCCTGTCGGAAGTTCTGGCGCGCCGCACCCAGAGCGAAAGCCGCCGATGAGCCGCATTGCTTTCGACATCGATCATCGACAGGGCGAATTCTCGCTGATCGCCAAGGGCGAGCTGGATGGCCCGGTGAGCGTACTCTCGGGCCCCTCCGGATCGGGCAAAACCACCCTGCTCAACATCATCGCCGGACTCGTGCGGCCGCAGTCTGGCCAATTGAGCTTTGACGGCACGGTCTGGTTCGATGCCGCTCAGAAAATCTTCGTGCCGCCGCATCGCCGCCGCATCGGCTATGTGTTCCAGGAAGGACGATTGCTGCCGCACTTGTCGGTGCGCCACAACCTCACCTTCAGCCATTGGTTTCGCAAGCCGAACGGCCGATCGCCGGCACTCACCGACGTCACGGATCTCCTTGGCATCACGCCGCTGCTCGATCGCGGTCCGCGCAATCTATCAGGCGGCGAACGGCAGCGGGTGGCGCTGGCGCGCGCCCTGCTCGCCTCACCGGATTTGCTGCTTATGGACGAACCGCTGGCTTCGCTCGACGAAGCGCGGCGCGCCGAAGTGCTGCCTTATATCGAAAACGTGCGCGACCGCTATAAAGTGCCGATTGTCTATGTCACCCATTCCGCCGACGAGGCGGAACGGCTTGGCGATGAAATCGTCAAACTACGCGACGGCAAGATTCAGGAGATAGAGCGGCGGCGCGATGGGACAATATCAGTCGCTCTCGACGGGTAGCGGGCGCAGCTTCGCCGTGAGATCGGCAATCTCATCGCTGAACCGCCGGCTCGTGTCGCGTTCCATTTCGCGATAGAGGGCCACGAGCTTGTGGCCGAACTCGGTCAGCCTCGCATGGCCGCCACCCTTGCCGCCAAGCTGCGTCTCCAGAACCGACATTTCGAACATGCTGTTGACCTCGTCCATCAACAGCCAGGCGCGCCGATAGGACATGCCCAGCGCGCGCGCCGCCGACGAGATCGACCCATGCGTGTCGATCATTTCAAGCAGTTTGACCTTGCCGTGACCGAGCTGCTGCTGCGGACTGAAATCGATCCTGATCGTCACCCGCGGCGTCACGCTTCCCCCACCTTTTTCTGAGTTTGCCCAGCCTCTTGTCCAAGCCAATGCGGACACGTGTCCGGCTTGATATCGATGAGCGGCGTGCCGTCGATACAATCGAGGCCACGCACGGTGAGCACATTGCCCTCGACTTTCTTCAGCACGACCAGCGAGGAAGCAATCGGATTGGGGCGGTTGGGCGAACGCAACGCGAAAGTGCCGGTTGCCTGACCGTTCGAGCGCGGCGATTGCTGCAGCAGGTCGCGACGCGCCTCATGCATCCAATAGAGAATCTGCAAATATTCGTGGCCGGCGATATCGGCCAGGGCCTCCAGCCAACGCGGATCGACTACAATCTGGCAGGGCGGCCCGTCCAAATCGCCCTTGCGCGGACAATCCCGGCGACTCGGCCAGGGTGTGCGGATGGTGCCGATGAAAAACAAGGTTTCATCGCCCCTATCCGGCAATTGTCCCAGGCGCTCGCCGGCGCGTATCTCCGTCGTCGTCGGCACTGAACCGGCTTCTCCTTGTTTGGAAGCGATTTAGCCTATTTCGGCCGCCCTGCCCACCGGCACGCCATCTGCCACCATGGAGAACCTGAATTACCCCCAAATTGGCTTGACGATGACCAGCGAACGGTCCATTCCTGGCCCGACGCGGGGCTCCCCGCGCCTGCACCCGTAGCTCAGCTGGATAGAGCGCTGCCCTCCGAAGGCAGAGGCCAGGGGTTCGAATCCCTTCGGGTGCGCCATTTCCCTGTTTATATCAATAGCTTATATCGACGAAAGCTCTTCATCTATTGAAGCCATTTTTGCCGCGTAAGCATTACGTAAGCAGTAGACACGATTAAGAACGTGCACTGTCTCATTTCTCAGAGATTTGAGAGAGTTCTACAGCCATTCTGGCGCATGAATTTCGGCGCGCAACGACCTCCGCACCGGCTGCATTTTACAGGCGCCCCGCGCTCCTGCGCATCGATGATATGCCGAGGCGGCCGAGCGGCTTCTAGTCCGATTGATATCCTCGAATTTAAAGGACTATAGCGTGGACGTAGCGGTCATCTTCATCCGATGCGGCGCGCCATTTCAGTACAGAACGATGAACCCCGAAAACCGCCGCCCACCAACAACACCGATCGCCCCACGCTGAGCAATAAGCGGATCGAACTTCAGAGCCGGGTCAGCCGGTTGACGAGCGAACATTCGAGGAAAAGTCTATGGATCAGAAAGCCGCCTTTAGAATCCAGGAAGCGACAATTGCCGGCATCCATGAGGCCTACCGAAATGAAACGTTGAGCGCCCGACAGCTGGTGCAGACTTACCTCGACCGCATCGAAGCCTATGATCAGAAGGGCCCATGCATCAATTCGGTTATCACACTGAATGCGCGCGCACTCGAAGATGCCGACCGACTTGATGCCGCATTCAGGACCTCGGGTTTCGTTGGTCCGCTCCACGGCATCCCGATTCTGGTCAAGGATCAGATCGACATTGACGGCCTGCCGACGACACTTGGATCTTTACTTTTTAGGGATTATCGGCCGGGCCCCGAAGGGTTCGTCGTTAAGCAGTTGCGCAAAGCCGGCGCGATCTTTCTTGGCAAGGTCACGCTGGGTGAACTAGGTGGTGGCGATACTCACGGCTCCCTGTTCGGCTCGACGCGCAATGTCTACGATCTTGACCGAACGGCTGGTGGTTCTTCGGGCGGCTCCGGCGCCAGCGTTTCAGCCAATTTTTGCACCGTCGCAATCGGGCAAGAGGGCTTTTCTTCCATCCGCCGCCCATCGATCTGGAACGGCGTCACAGGGATGCGTCCTACGATCGGTCTCGTCAGCCGTTCTGGCATCTACGGTGGCTGGCCAACCATGAATGGCTCCCTGGGCCCAATGGCCCGGAGCGTGAGCGACCTCGCCGCCTTGCTCGATGTCATGGTCGGTTATGATCCAGCAGATCCCTCCACAGCATATGGCGTCGGCCACGCAGCGAAGAGCTATACCGAAGGCCTTGATCCAACGGCGCTGAAAGGGGCGCGACTTGGTATTCTGCGAGAATCAGTAGGTTATGATTCCGAGCCGGATTCAGATGATTTCAAGAAGGTGGATGAAGTGTTCAGCCGCGCCATCGGTGAGCTGCGCTCTGCCGGCGCCGAGATTATTGATCCGATCGTCATTCCCGATCTACGCAGCCTTCTCGCGCAGAGAGCTCGTAGCGCTGTGATCGATGATGCGATGTTCGAAGGCTATTTGAAAGAGGGATCCGGTCCACTCCGGACGCGTCAGGACGTGATCAACTCACCACTCTTCAAGCAGGTCGTTCCCGGCTCCCAGCGGCGCATCGCGCACGATGACACACCCGAACGACATTATGCGTATATGATGGCGCGCGAAACGTTGATGACAAACATGTTGAAAGTCATGGCCGATCGCCGTCTCGACGCAATCATTCACAAGGCCGTCGAGCATCAGCCCACCTTAATCAAAGATGGTGTGAACGCACCCTTCGTCGACCAAAAGGGGGCGCCTCACATCAACACTTACTTGATGTTTGTACCGTCGATCGTCGTTCCAGCCGGCTTCACGCGCGATAATCTGCCGGCCGGCATTACTTTTCTCGGAAGACCTTATGACGACGCCAAGATGATCCGCCTGGCCTACGCCTACGAACAGGCGACCCATTATCGGCGTGCGCCAAACACGACGCCTTAGGCCAGTGGGCCGCGGCCATGCCCGTATCCGTGGTACACCTGAGCTTGCGCCCGACCGAGCCATGCTTGTCGATTGGAAATCCCATCTATAGTGTGGGCAGCGTTCGCAGAATGCGAATTGCAGGGAGCATTTCGCCAATCGAAATGCCGGGCGGTTCGCGCCTACAAAGACATGAGTCTCATGACACCGATCGACCGTCTCATCGCCGAACAGGACATCACCCGCCTCATCACGCAGTTTGGGTTGCTCAACGATTCAGCCGACTGGGCTGGTGTCAGCGCCATGTTTACCGACGACGCACGGTTCGTGCGTCCCGCCGGCGGCGATCCTGTGGTGGGGCACGACGCGATCCGCGCTTCGTTCGAAAGTCGTCCGCCGCGCAAATCCTGTCACCTCATCACCAACATCGTCGTCGACGTGATCTCGACGAACGAAGCCTCGGCCCGCTCAACGCTCGTACTCTATGCCGCGCCCGCCGGCGCGTCCGAGGCTGGATCTCCTGCGCTCATCGGGGGCTTCCGCGACCGGCTCGTACGTACGTCCGAGGGCTGGAAATTCGCGGAACGCACGGGCTTTCTCGATCTCAAGGTTTCCTTCGCATGACGTTCATCGACACCACCCATGTCGGCAGCCTGCCGCGTTCCGCCGAGCTGACGACCGCGCTCATCAGGCGCGATCACGGCGACGCCGTCGACGAAGCCGCCTTCGATGCGCTGGTCACGAAAGAGATTGAAGGGGCCGTGCGTGCGCAGATCGAGGCTGGCGTGACCATCGTCAGCGACGGAGAACTCGGCAAGGTTGGCTATTCAACCTATATCACGCGGCGCCTCTCCGGTTTCGGTGGCCATGTCGACCGTATCCCCGCCAAGGATCTCGCCGATCTGCCTGATCTGCGCCAGAAGCTCGCGGCCATCATGGGCACGCAGGCCTTCACCCGCGCGGCCTGCATAGGCCCCGTGCGGCTTGTCGATTTTAAGCCGGCGGAAGACGATATTCGCCGTTTCAAGACCGCCATGAGCCAAAGCGCAAATGTTCGCGGGTTTTTGAACGCGGCTTCACCGGGTCTCATCACCGCTTTTCAGCCCAACAAGTTCTATCCGACGCACGAAGCCTATCTCGTCGATCTCGTCGAGGCGATGCGGCCGGAATATGAAGCGATCATCGCGGCGGGGTTCGACCTGCAGCTCGATGCGCCCGATCTCGCGATGGCCGCCCATACCGGCTTCCAGAATCTCAGCGAAGAAGAGTTCCTGCAACGCGCCGAACAGAATGTCGAAGCGCTCAACGCAGCAACGGCGAATATTCCGGCCGAGCGTATGCGCCTGCATATTTGCTGGGGCAATTACGAAGGCCCGCACGATTTCGACATTCCACTCGAGAAAATCATGTCGATCGTGCTGAAAGCGCGGCCGGCGCAGCTTCTCTTCGAAGCCGCCAATCCACGCCACGAGCACGAATGGATCGTCTGGCGCGACGCGAAACTATCGGCGGACAAGGTTCTTGTTCCAGGTCTTATCGACACATGCTCGAACTATATCGAGCACCCCGAACTGATCGCGCAGCGCATCGAACGCTTCGTCAAACTCGTAGGCCCTGAACGCGTGATCGCGGGCACCGACTGCGGCTTTGGTACGTTCGCTGGCTACGGCAAGATCGATCCCGCCGTGACATGGAAAAAGCTGCGGGCGCTCCGTGAAGGTGCCGACATCGCGGCGGCGAGGTTGTGAGCTCCTAATCGGCCTTGAGAGCGCCTTCGGCGATCCTCACGAACAGGCTCGCGCCGGTGGCGATGATGGCATCGTTAAAATCATACTCGGGATGATGCACCATGGGGCTATCCGGCCCCGTGCCCTGCCCCACCAGAATGTAGGCGCCAGGCCGCTTTTGCAACATGAAGGCGAAATCCTCGGCCGCCATCAGGGGTGGAAAGGTCTTCGCCAGACCGTCTGATCCCAGGACATCGGCGATCGCCGACATCGCACGCTCGACCGCCCCGCCGTCGTTCACCAAAACGGGGAATTCGCGCGCATATTCGATGCGGACTGACGCACCATAGGCTTCCACGACATGGGTGACGGTGCGATGGAAGCCGGCTTCGATTCGTGCCCGCGCCGCTTCGTTCAAGGCCCGCACAGTGCCAGCGATGCGGCCTTCCGAGGCGATCACATTGTGAGTGGTACCGACGTGCATTTCGGTGACGCTGAGAACCGCCGATTCCATCGGATCGGTTTCGCGTGAGATCAGCGCCTGCAAGGCGAGCACCGTTTGCGACATGACGATCGCCGGATCGATGGTCTTGTGCGGCATGGCCGCATGCCCCCCGCGCCCGGTGATCGTCACGTCGAAACGATCGAAAGCGGCGAGCGCCGCCCCCGGACGCACCGCTGCCTGCCCCACCGGCAGCAACGGCATGTTATGCAGCGCATAGATTTCGTCGCAGGGAAAGCGATCGAAGAGACCTTCCTCGACCATCACCCGGCCACCGCCCAGCCCTTCCTCCGCCGGCTGGAAGATGAGCACGACCGTGCCGGCAAAAGCGCGCGTGCGCGCCAGATATTCGGCAGCGGCCAGCAGCATCACCGTATGGCCATCGTGGCCACAGCCATGGAAGCGGCCCGGATTTTTCGACTTCCATGCCGGCTTGCCAAGCTCCTCCATCGGCAGCGCGTCCATATCGGCGCGCAGGCCAATCCGCCTGTTCCCCGGGCGTCCTTCTATGATGCCGACGACGCCGGTGCGGGCCATGCCGGTATGCGCCTCGATCCCCATGGCTTGCAGGCGGTCGACGACGAAAGCCGCCGTCTTTTCCTCCTCGAAGCCGAGTTCCGGGATGGTGTGCAGCATGCGGCGCCATTCGGCGAGAATGGGTTGGCGACTGGCGATTTCCGCAATAACCGGCATAGCGGCTCCTATCGTTTGGCGTGTTCGCCGCCGCCCTCGATGGCCTTGAAGACGGCGGACATGCTGAACGTGCCACGGCCGACGGCATAGACCTCGCCTTTATCGTCGGTGATCTCGACGTCGGCGACCGAAACCGATTTCCCAGCGCGCACCACTTTGCCGGTCGCGAGCAGATCGATCTTGGCCGGCGACTTCAGGAAGTCGACACGAAAATTCGCCGTCGGCGTCGGCCGCCCCACCTGCAAGCCGCAGGCAACCGCACCGGCCACATCGATCAGCGAAGCGATGACGCCGCCATGATAGACGCCGGCCTCGGGGAAAATGCTCAGGCGGGGATCATAGGGCTGGCGCAATACCGCAATGCCAGCTTCCACATCGGCGCGTTCCAGTTTCAGACCGATCAACTGATGAAAGGCCGCAGTTTCGACGATGCGCTTGAAGGCTTCGACATCGAGCATGATTGATCCTTAATCCTTATGGCGCGACGATGATTTTGCCGAAAAAGTCGCGCTTTTCGAACGCCGCGCAGGCATCAATGGCGCCAGGCAGGGGCACGACCCGATCGATGACTGGCTTGAGACGGCCACTGGCCACCAGATCAATGCAGGCCTTCTGATCCTCCATCGTCCAGCCCGTTGAGCCGATGATGCTCATTTCCGACATGAAGAGATAGGGAATGTCCGTGACGGCCTGATAGCCCCCGGTGCCGCCGCAACAGAGCAGCTTGCCGAAACGCTTGACGCAGCGCATGGACGGCATCCATGTATCGCCCGCCGTGAAATTCACAACAACGTCCATCCCGCCGCCGCGCAGCAGAGAGCCGGTCTTTTTCTTGACCCACCCGTCGATCGCCGTGGTCGAGTAGTTGATGGCTTCGTCGGCACCCAAAGCAAGGAGACGCTGACATTTTGCATCGTCACCAGCCGCGGCGACGACATGAAGACCGGCTGCTTTCGCCAATTGCACGCAGGCATTGCCCACGCCGCCCGATGCACCGAGGATGAGAATGGACTGGCCAGCCTGAATCTGACCGCGTGTATGCAACATGCGATAGGCCGTGCCATAAGCGCAAGGCAGGCAGGCCGCATCCTCATACGACACGTTGTCTGGCAGTTTGATGAGCTGGCTGGCGCGCACGACGCAATATTCCGCCATGGCGCCGTTGCGATTTTCGCCGAGCATGTCGAACTTGCCGTTGTCCCAATCGACATGATGCGAAATGGGCAATACGCGATCTCCGACCCCCCAGCCGTTTACGCCAGCTCCCAGCGCATCAATGTCGCCGGCACAATCCATGCCGGTGATCCCGGGCAATTCGACCTTGATCCCCGGCATGCCGCGTCTGGCAAAGAGATCAGCATGGTTGAAACTCGTCGCACGAACGCGAATGCGCACCCATCCATCGGCCACGTCCGGCATCGGCCGATCACCGTAGCGAAGGACAGAAAGATCGCCGTGTTCCTCGAAATAGACAGCTTTCATGAAACGTTCCTCGCTTTGAAACCGATCGTCCGGCATGGTTCACCTTTCAGTTATCGACATAACGTTTGAGCGGAAGGCGAAAGCCGACAATTGCTCCCGCACGGCTGCTACGGCCGCGGCCGGCACTTCCACATGCACTTCAAGCCCATGCAGCGCATGCGGCTGCACCTCGACGCGCGCCTCCGAGGGGGCGACGATCTGGGCGATAACGGCCTGCGCCACCCGCTGGGTGATATCGAATTTGAGCGTCTGCTTGTGAACCTTGCCGATCGCAGTCACCGGCAGCTTCTCAAGGATGATAATTTCCTTCGGCATGGCGGCCCGCTCGGGAATGCGCGTCCGCACGAAGTCGAGCAGCCCCTCGGCGGTCACCTGAGCGCCCGGCTGAAGCTGGATATAGGCCATGGGCAATTCGCCGGCATAGGCATCGGGCTTGCCGATCGCCGCAGCCAGGGCCACGCCGGGATGAGCGTTCAGCGCATCCTCGATCATCGACGGGTCGATGCCGTGACCGCCGCGCTTGATCAATTCCTTCGCGCGGCCTGTCACCCAAACGAAGCCATCGGCATCGACGCGGCCGAGATCGCCGGTGTCGAGCCAACCATCGTCGAAAAAGGGTTGCTGGGCACGCGTGCGATTGAGATAGCCATCGAAGACCATCGGACCATGGATAGCCAGAACGCCGATCTCATCGATCGCGCAATCGCCGATGCGATGGCCTGAAACGTCGACGCGCACAGCCTTGACGGCGCAATAAGGCAGCGGCAGACCGACCGAACCCTGTCGATGGACGCCGTCTCGCGGCCCAGAGGTCACGGCCAGAGTGGATTCAGTCAACCCCCAAGGTTCGACCACTCTGATGCCAGTCGCGCCACTTAAACGTTCGCCCACAACGCGCGGCAAAGCCGCGGCGCCATTGACGAACAGGCGCAGATGCTGGGCGCGCTGCCGATCCGGCGGCCGCGTGGCCAATTGCGCCATGATGGTCGGCGGCCCGACGACGACGCTGAGATCGAGTTTCTCGATGGTCGAAGGCAGCGCGTCCACCACGCCCTTGCCGCGATAACCAAGGGGCCCGAGCACGACGACTTCGCTACCGCTGACCAGGGGAATGAACGAACAGGCGAAGAGACCGCCGACATGAAACATCGGCATGGCGCAGAGCACCCGATCGTCCGTGCCGTAGCCATAGCCGAAACGCGAGATGACAGCCGTTGCCGCTAGATGGCGCGCGGTTAGTGGCACAAATTTTGGCAGACCGGTCGTGCCGCCTGTGTGAAACAGCGCGACAACATCCGACAGATCGCGAGAAGGCGGATCGCCGCGGACTCCAGCCGGCAATGTCTCCGTATCGACGACAATCACCTTTGGGCCATTCGCCTTGGCGGCTACCGCGCTCAAAACATCGGCGAGGACGGGAGGCGCTTCCTTCGGCAGCAAAACCGCTTTGGCTTCGCATTCGTGCAACAATTTCTCAATCTGGTCCGGTTCGAGAAAGAGATTGATCGGTGCCAGACGCGCCACGGCCATCACCGCGAGAGACGCGGCCAGAGTGCCGGGACCATTCGGCAGCAACACGGCCACCGTATCGGTCGGTCCCAGCCCATGTTCGACAAGTTGCGTCGCGAGAGCCGCCACGCCATCGAGCAATTGCCGCCTTGAGAAGGTGATGCCCTCATCGTCAGCAAGCCCACGGGGCAAATAATGGATGGCGGCTGCATCACCATCTTGTCGGGCCTGAGCCTTCAGCATGGCGAGAATGTCGGCCCCGGCTAGGCGCTTCTCCAGCGGTGTCGCCGCGAAGGCAGCAATATCGTGCGCATCGGCGAAGCGCGGTGCGCGACACTCCAGCGTCATGGCTTCACGACACTTCTGACCGCGCCCAACAGGTTGATCGAACCGGCACAATCCGCAGCGGCGGCGCCAGTAAGCTCGACTGTAACGCTGGGCGTACCGCGGCAGGATTCGCGGAAGAAGACTGCCCTCATGCTGTCCTCGATGCTCAAATTATTGTCTTGCATATTCTGCATATCCTTGCAGAATGTGCAATAGCACATAATTAAAGGAGGGCACGATGTTGAAGGGAATTGCTTTCGCTGTCGCATTCGCACTGGCCGCAACGTCAGCGGCATCGGCGCAAACGAAACGCATCGCCATTGCCGGCTGGGGACCGCATCCGACGCTCGATGAAGCCATTGCCGGATTCAAGAAAGGCCTGGCGGACGAGGGTTTCACGGCAGACAAAGTGACCTTCGACGAAAGCAATGTGAATTTCGACGCCGCACTCGTTCCACAAATGCTGACACGCCTCGCCGGCGCGAAGCCTGATCTGATGGCAACCATCGCCACGCCCGTTTCGGTGGCTGCGCGCAATCAGTTGCGCACCCGCACCTTCCCGCTGGTCTTCCTGCCGATCGCCGATCCGGTGCATACCGGCCTCGTACCTTCATGGGACAAAGGCGACCGGCTCATCACCGGCTCTTCCGTGGCGCTCGACTATCCGGCCGTGCTCGACTTCTTCAAGAAGCTGCTGCCGAACATGAAGCGTGTCGGCCTACTCTATGATACCGGCGACGACAGTTCGAAGGCTGCGGTCGATGGCATGGAAGCCGATGCTGCCAAGAGCGGTCTCACTTTCGTGCGCATCGGCGTCGACAATCCCAACGAGCTGGCGCAGCGCGTGCAATCCGCCGTCGGCCGTGTCGATGCGCTCTTCACCGTTGCTTCAGGCCGCATCCAGCAGGGCATGGCCGCTGTTTCCGCCACGGCCGATCGCGCCAAACTGCCGGTCATCACCTCGGTTCCACAGGCGGTGCAGCAGAATTATGCGTTGGCTGCCTTCGCTGTTTCCTTCGGCCAGTCGGGCGAGGCGGCGGGACGGATCGCCGGACGCATTCTCAAAGGCGAAGATCCGGCCAAAATCCCGCCCTATCGGGCGAGCGCCGCCGAACACAAGCCGATGATCAACGGCGCCAAGCTCAAGGCCCTCGGCCTGACCGTGCCGCCGGCTTTGGCCGACTGCAAATGCGTGAGCGATTGAACCACCGATGATCGTTGCGACTGGTCTTCATAAAGTATTCAACGCCGGCACCGCTTCCGAGAAGATTGCCATCGCCGGGCTCGACCTGAAGGTCGACACGGGCCAATTCGTCGCCATCATCGGCGGCAATGGCGCGGGCAAGAGCACGCTGCTCAATCTGCTCGGCGGAGCCTTCCTGCCCGATCGCGGCCGTATCGACATCGATGCCGTTGACGTGACGCAGATGCGCGAACATGCGCGCGCCGCTCTGGTGGCGCGCGTCTTCCAGGATCCTATGGTCGGCACCGCCCCGACCCTCACCGTTCAGGAGAACATGACGCTCGCCTTGATGCGATCGGAAGGCCGGCGGCTGCGCCCGGCCCTCACGGCCGCCAGACGCGAGCGGTTCAAACAGGCACTCTCGGTGCTGCGCCTCGGCCTCGAAAACCGGCTCGACACCCGCGCCGGCGAATTATCGGGCGGCCAGCGACAAGCCCTGTCGCTCGCCATGGCGACGCTTTGTCCGCCGAAACTGCTGCTGCTCGACGAACATACGGCGGCGCTCGATCCGCGCACGTCCGAATATGTGATGGAAGCGACCGTATCAATGGTCACACATGGCAAGCTGACCACGATGATGGTCACTCACAATATGCAGCACGCGCTGTCCTATGCCTCGCGCATCATCATGATGGATGCCGGCCGCATCGTCGCTGACATCGGATCGGACGAGATTGGCGGATTGACCGTCGGCGATCTTGTCGCCCGCTTCCGCATCAAAGATGACAGAATGGTGCTCAGCACATGATCCAGGCTTTTATCAACCTCATTCCGATCACGCTGGCCCAGAGCCTGATCTATTCCTTCGTGGCTTTGGCAATCATGGTGCCGTTTCGCACCCTGTCCCTGCCCGATCTTACGACGGAAGGCAGTTTTCCCCTCGGCGGCTGTCTGGCGGCTGCGGTTCTCACCGCCGGCCTCGACCCGTGGAGCAGCATGGCGCTTGCGATCGCCGGCGGCTTCCTTGCTGGCATTTCCACGGCGCTCATCCACCAATATTTCAAGATCAATTCGCTGCTGGCCGGCATTCTGGTGGCGACGATGATCTGGAGCGTCAATCTGCGCGTCATGGGCATGCCGAACAAATCGGTACGCCCGGAACTGACCGCCTTCGATGCCATTTCGCCCGAAATTCTGCTCGGCATCTGGTCACAGATCGCCCTGCTCGCGGCGCTCGTCGGTCTGGTCGTGCTTGGCCTGATTGCTTTCTACAAAAGCGAGGTCGGATTGGCTCTGCGCTGCGTCGGTGCGAATGCGCGCCTGTCTCCGGCCATCGGCATCAATGCCAGGCTCTATACCACGGTCGGTTTTGGCCTCGCCAATGGGCTGGCGGCGCTCGGCGGAGCCATCGTCGTGCAGCAGCAAGGCTATGCGGACGTGACGATGGGCTTCGGCATTCTCGTCAATGGCCTTGCCGCGCTCATCATCGGCGAAGCCATCATCGGCCGCTCGACCATTCAGCGCCAAGTCATCGCACCGATCGTCGGCTCGATCGTCTACTACCAACTCATTTCCCTTGGCCTCTCCACGGGCCTGCATCCCTCCGATCTGAAGCTGCTGACCGGTGCGTTCGTACTGATCACGCTGGGCCTGCCGCTTTTAACCAAAGGGCGAGCGGCCGTTTCGGCTGGCGCGTGATGTCCATGCTTGATCCTCTCGATCAACAACGCCGCCGGGTCGGCCTGATCGGCGGCATGAGCTGGCATTCGACAGCGCTCTACTACGAGCGGCTGAACAAGGCCATGGAGACCGCCCTCGGCGCTCACCACAGTTTCTCGGGCGTCGTGTGGAACCTGAATTACGCGGAACTGCTGTCGCATGCTTCGGCCGGCGACATGGCGGCCGTGGAACGCATTCTTGTCGAAGCTGCACGCGGCCTCGAAGCCAGCGGCTGTGACGTCGTCGTTCTGACGGCTGTCACGGCTCATCTCTGGCATGAAGCCGTATGCAACAGTATGAGTGCCGATATTCCGCATGTTTTGGCGGGAGTCGCGCAAGAGCTCGACAGAAGAGCAGTCGGAAACGTGGGTGTGCTCGGCACCAGCCTGACCTGCGAATCCGACTTTCTTCCGAACCGTCTCGCACGTTTTTCCTCAAACGGCGCGCCCCGCCGGCTAACCTTGCTCGACGGCCACGACCAACGGGAGATCGATGCGCTTATCCAGGACATCCTCACCGCCGGGCGCCCCATCGCGGAAGGCCGCGCGGTTCTGGAGCGGGCGGTGAAGAAGCTCCAGGCGCAGGGTGCGGAGGCGATTGTCCTGGCCTGCACCGAGCTTCCCCTGCTGCTGCCTCTGCCCGGTGCGCCCATTCCGCTTCTCGACAGCGTCCAGATTCACGTCAACGCAATCTGCAAACTTCTTTTGAGCGAAAACCATGTCTAAGCCGATTGAACTCATCGACCATCTTCTGACCTATGTTCACGATCTCAATGCGGCCGCCTCGCTGTTCCGCCGCATGGGCTTCACCTTGTCGCCGATCAGCAATATCGAATCGATGGGCATTTCGAACCATCTAGTGCTGATGCCTTCGATCAAGCCCGGCTTCGCCAATTATATCGAACTGATGGCTGCGCGAGACCGCGCACTGCTACCACCGCCGATGGCAGACATTTTGACCGACCATGAAGGCATCAAGTCGATGGTCCTGGGGGGCTCCGATGCCCACGCGGCGCATGCCGCCATGGTAGCGCAAGGTTTTGCCGCGCCGCCGCCGGTGCATGTGAAACGCGAATGGGTGGTCGCGCCGGGGCAATCCGTGTTCCCGGAATTCGACGTCATCCTGCCTTTCCCCGCACCCCTGACGTTCAACGGCTGCCGCTATTTCAATGTCGACCTCTACCTGCGACCGGACTGGACCGAACATGCCAATAGCGCCTGGCGCATTTCGAGCGTGTTTGCCGTCACCGACACGCCAGATGCACTGGCGGACACGTTTTCCCGGCTTTTCGAACAGCCCAAGATCCGTGAGGAGCAGTCCACGAGGGTGCATGCCGGCATGGATCTGATCGCCCTCGCGCCGGCCGCCGCGAAAGCGCAATATGGCATCGAAACACGGACGCCGCTCGATGGCGCCGCCTATCTGGGCTATAGCATCGACGTCGATTCCCTGGACCGGCTGAAAGCCGCCCTGCGCGACGGCGGCGTCGAACATCGCGTCGAAGGCGAGGCGGTTTTCGTCGATCCGGCCGTCGCGTTCGGTAATCTCATCGTGTTCAGACAAGTCACGAGGCCCTGACATGGCGAAAGCCAAGGCCGCCCGCGAGGCGCGGTCCGCGAAAGATAAAAGCGACGTTGCGGTCGCCAGCGAGTTGCAAGGCATACAGTCCGTCGAGACGGGCTTTGCCGTGCTCGACGCGCTCGCCAATGGCGAGGGCCCGCTGAGCTTGGGCGAGGTGGCACGAAACAGCGACCTGTCGCCGAGCCAGGCGCGACGCTACCTCGTCAGCCTGGTGCGCTGTGGCCTCGCCACGCAGGATACGGCCACCGGCCGTTATGATCTCGGATCGCGTTCGCTGCGCATCGGCCTCGCCGCTTTGGCGCGGGTCGATGCGATCGATCTGGCCAGTTCCGCGCTGAAGGACATGGTCGCCAAAATTCACGAGGCCGGCACGCTGTCTGTGTGGGGCGATGAAGGCCCGACCGTGATCCGCTGGCTGCGCGGTGGCGGCATCGGCGTGACCTCACTTGGGCTCGGCACGATCTTTCCGCTTCTTTCGTCGGCGACGGGACATGTCTTTCTCGCGCATCTGCCAAGCGACATGACGCGCGACAAACTGCGTCGTGAAGTCAGTGGTCCCGCCCTTTCATCCGTCGAGCTGCGCGAGCGGTTGGAAACGATCAAAAATGGTGTTCTGCAATCCGGCTATGGTTGGCTGAAAGGCCATTTCGTCGACAATATTCGTGGCGCTGGCGCACCTATTTTCGATTCCCAGGGCGAGCTGGTGGCGGTTCTCGCCATCGCCGGGCCGGATCGACGCGACGCCAAGGGCCACGACTCCTCCGTCGAGACACTGGTTCAGGCCGCTGCGCAAGTCTCGGAACAGTTGTGCTATCGCCCGGCTACGCAACCGCAATTCCTGACCGCCAACGGCAAATCCAGTGGCAAGAAAAACGGACGCTCCGCATAAATCAGGAGGAAGGGTCTCCCCGGCCTGATGCCAACATCTTCATCGCGCCGGGCGCGGTATCGGCGGGGCTGTTGAACCAGCGCCCAGCGAGCGCTGCACCATGACGCTGTCGGCCCAGCGACCATATCGATAGGCGATGCCGCGCAGCAGACCAACCCTGTCGAACCCGAACCGCTCGTGAAGACCCAACGAAGCCGTATTATCGGCGTCGATATAGCCGATCATTTGGTGGAAGCCGGCGGCGGCGCAGGCATCGATGAGTTCCTGCATCAAAAGCCGTCCTATCCCCCGGCCCTGATGCTCATGATGCACATAGATCGAATGTTTGGCCGCGTAGCGATAGGCCGGGCGTTTGCGGAACGGCACGACATAAGCGTAGCCAACCACCTCGCCGCCGGACGTCGCGACCAGGTGCGGCAGGCGGTGGCTGCGCAGGTTCTTGCGCCGGTCCTTCAGATCGTCCGGCTCCGGCAGCCCGCTTTCCTCCACACCCTCCTCGACGCCCCGGCGGATGTGGCGACGGTAAATCGCCAGCATCGGCTCGACATCGCCGTCGCGGGAGGGACGGATGATAATCGACGAATCGTTTTCCATGAGCGCTATCGGCCTAGCGTGATGTCCTGCCGATTGCTTTATTCGGAGACGACGTAGGTATGCAAGCGGATGCGGCCCGACGCTTCGACCTCGCGATAGACGCCCTGGATTTCCACCTCGAAACCCGGGAAAGCGTTGAAACTGGCCTCGAACATCTTCAGATAGTCGATCATCGGCTGCGCCCGCTCGGTGAGCCGCTCGCCCGGCACGATCGTAGCGATACCCGGGGGGTAAACGACGAAGGGGGTCGTCGCGATACGTCCAGCTATGGCATCGATGGGCAGGTAGTCCACGTCGTTGCGCACAAGGCAACGTGCCGCGTCGCGGGGCGACAGAACGATTTCGGGCAGATGATCGGCAGAGAACTGCTTCGCCTGAAGGGCGCTGACACCGGCGGCGCGGAAGAAGCGATGCATCTCGCCGCACAGATCGCGCAAACGCACGCCCGCATAGCGCGCAGACCTGCGCCTGTAGAATTCGGGGATGGCCTCTTCCAGAAGCGCATTGTCGTCGTGCAGCTTTTTGAAAGCAACGAGCCCGCTCACCAGGGTGCCGGCTTTGCTTGCTTCGATACCCGGGGTCAGCAAGAAGAGCAGAGAATTGAGATCGTTCTTCTCGGCGACAATCCGGTTCTCGCGCAGATATTGCGCGACGATAGGGGCCGGGATGCCATGTTCGGCGTAACTGCCGGTCGCGCGGTCGAAGCCCGGCGTCAGCAGTGTCAGCTTGTTCGGGTCCGTCATCGCGAAGCCCGCCGCCATATCGGGAAAGCCGTGCCAGGCCTCGCCAGGCGCGAGCTGCCAATAGGCCGGATTGCTGGCCAGTTGATCGGTACTGATCGTCTCCCAGGCGACATTGTGACTGCCGCCTTCGCGCGACACGTCAGGAATGGCGACGCGATCGGGCACGAAGGGTTCGAAGAACCAGCGGCGCTCCGGTCGCGCCTCCTTCTCTTCGAACTCACGACGCACCGCGCGGATTTTCTTACGTAGTTCAATGCCGAGCCGGATCGTGTCGTCCCACAGCACTTCGCCGGAACGGCCCTTCATCATCTGCGCGCCGACATCGAGCGAGGCGAAGAGCGGATAGAAAGGCGAAGTCGAGGCATATTGCATGAAGCTTTCATTGAAGCGTCGGTGCTCGACGCGCCGCTTTTGGCCGTGGATATGCCGGTCTTTCAGATGAATTTGCGATGCCTGCGAGAAGCTCGCGAGCTGCTTATGGGTCGATTGCGTGGCGATAATGCCCGGCGCATCGGGACCCAGGTTCGTGAGCCCCATGGCAAAACGGCCGGCATAGAGCGGATGGAATTTCATGAAGCCCGCCCAGGCCTCGTCGAACAAGATATATTCGCAGAGGTGCCCGATGCGCTCCAGGATCATCTGCGCATTATGGATCGTGCCGTCATACGTACATTGCTCGACGACCGCGACACGGAAGGGGCGCGGCTTGCGCCACGCCTCCGGGTCCTTGACCAGAGGATGATTGCGGATGCGCTGACGCAATGTGTCTTCGTCGAACGCGTCCCACGCCATGGGACCGATCAGCCCCCAGGCGTTGCGAACCGTCGGAACATAGACCGGGATGCCGCCGCTGATCATCAGCGCGCCGTGATGGGCGGCCTTGTGGTTGTTGCGATCAAACAGCACGAGATCGCCATCGGTCACCAAGGCCGCGAGCGCGACCTTGTTGGAGGTCGACGTACCATTGAGGACGAAATAGGTTTTTTCCGCCCCGAAAATCTTTGCCGCTTCTTTCTGCGCCTGAAGCGCCGGCCCCTCATGGGTCAGCAGGTCGCCGAGATCCAGCACGGAATTGTCGAGATCGTCCCGGAAGACGGCTTCTCCGAGATGTTCCATGAACACGCGGCCGATCGGGCTGCGGCTATAAAACATGCCGCCATTGTGGCCGGGACAGGTCCAGAGCTGGTTGCCCTCTTCCGCATAGTCGACAAGCGTGCCGAAGAACGGCGTCTTCAATGTCTCGGCATATTGCTTCAGACGACTGATGAGGTTCTTGGCGATGAAGGGCGGCGTCTCCTCCGAAAGGAACACATAGCCGTCGATGAAATCGAGCACTTCGACGGGCACGTCCTCGAACCGTTTGCGGCGGATCAGCAATATGATCGGAAAATCGAGGCCGCGACGGCGCATCAGGTTAATGAGCGCCGCTGTCTTGCCCTCCAGGCCTTTCTTGCCCCAGTCGACGACCATGCAGCCAATCGCGGCGTCGGTCTGTACCGCGATTTCGGCATCCTCGAGTTTGCGCGCCTTGACGACTTCGAAGCCGGAGCGCTCGATTTCGGTGACGATCTGATTGACCCGGACGCCCTCGAGATCATCCGCTTCAAAGATGGGCGTCGAGAAGAGGAACGTGAAACGTCTGAAATAGTCCATATCTGCCCCGATCGAATGAATATCGATCTGTCGCCGCCTTAGATGACAGTATGGTGACTATAGGATATCGCCGCGGCAGGCCCTAGCATTGCCTGAGGCGGCTCGGCTTGCCAGGAACGCCGGGCTGGCACGTCGCCTTCCCGGCATCGTGCCTATCTGACGTAACTGATGGGCAGGCCCGAGACCGGATGGGGCATGATGTCCATGGCGACGCCGTAGATGGACTGCAAAGCAGCCGGCGTCATGATCTCGGCAGGCGCACCGCGCGCGATCAGTTTGCCGCTGTGCAGCGCGATGATCTCGTCGCAGAAACGCGCCGCCATGTTGACGTCGTGCAGCACGACGACGACGCCGAGACCGCGCTCGCGCGCCAGACGTTGGACGAGCGCCAGCACTTCGATCTGATGGGCGACATCGAGCGCCGATATCGGTTCATCGAGCAACAGACATTCGGCATCTTGCGCCACCAGCATGGCGAGCCACACGCGCTGGCGTTCGCCGCCTGAAAGCGTATCGACCAGACGATCGGCGAAAGGCTCGACATCGGTCAACTTCATCGCTTCCGCCACCTTGTCGCGATCGGTCTGGCCGAAACGACCCAGCGCGCCATGCCAGGGATAGCGGCCCAGCGCCACAAGCTCCTTGACCAGCATGCCCGAGGCCGGCGGCGTCTGTTGCGGCAGATAGGCGACCTTGCGGGCGAACGGCCGGTCGCCCCAGTCCCTCAACGCTCTACCTTCGAAACGAACCGTGCCGCTCGAGACCGGCTGCTGGCGCGCCAGCAGTTTGAGCAGGGTCGACTTGCCCGAACCATTATGACCGATAAGGCCGACGACACGGCGCGCCGGCAAGGTCATGGTCAGCGGCTCCAGCAGCCGCCGTTCGGGGATGGCGAACGTGACATCGTCGAGTTGGAAGAGTGGTTCGCTCATGACGGTTTCGGACATGGGTGAGGTGCGGTCGAGTAAGCCGATATCTGTCATCTGTTGAACCTGATGGGGACGGCAAGGGTAATGGCGCCCCCGCCGATATTGGCAGGCGGCGCGGGAACGGGGCTGGCGCGGCGCGGCAGCGAAACCGCCTCGGCATCGAGCGCGGAATCACCGGAGCCCGCCACGAGACGCGCCCCGACGACGGCGCCGGAACGATTGATGGTGAAAGCGATGGTCACCGTACCAGCGCCGGCCGCACCGGCCGGAAAGCGCTTGTAACGGTTGAGATGGGCAACCAGGCTGCTGCGCCAGGTCGCGGGAGAAACGGACGAGGCCCCCGAGGCGCCGGCCGCCGGAGCGGCCGCGGTCTGCGCGCGTTGCGCCTGACTCGCCGGCGGTGCCGTGGTCTGGCGCCTCGGCGGACGGTCGGGATGAATCGGCCGGCGCCGTTCCACCTCTTGCACTTTCGGCGGCGGCTTGCGGGGCCGTGGCTTTGGCCTTGGCGGCGGTGCGGCGATGAGGGCTTCCGCCTCATCGTTCTTGGGCAGATCGGGAGGCTTGATCTCCGCCACCGGCGCCGGCGGCGTGATTTCTTCCGGCTTCTCTTCTTCCGGTTCCGGCGGCTCCGGCTCCACCGGCTCAGGCTGGGCTTCGGTCATCTGAGGCCCAGGCGCGATGTCTTGCGGCTCCTCCTCTGGCGCGACCGCGACGGGCGCCAGTTCGATCATAATGGCGGGGGGCGGCTCGGCCGAGGCGGAGGATTCCGGCTGCGCCGCCAAAGCCAGCCATACGGCACCGCCATGGATGACCACCGCCGCCGCAGCGGCAAGGCTCCACCGCACAAACATCTGTCCGGGCTGATCGTCGTCAGGCCGCGTGAGTTCGCGCATCCCCCCACTCACGCCTGCTCTCCCCCAGCGGCCATGGCGACGCGCGCGACATGCTCGTCGGCAACGATCCGACCCGCTTGCAAGCGCACGATGCGATCGGCGATGCCGAAATAGCGATCGTCATGCGAGATGACGATCAGCGTCTTTCCCTGCCGTTTGAGATCGGGCAGCAGCTCCTCATAGAAGACGCGCCGGAAGGTCGGATCTTGATCGGCCGCCCATTCGTCGAAAACGATGACGGGGCGCTCCTCGAGCCAGACATGGATCAGAGCTAGACGCTTGCGCTGCCCGGTTGACAGCGCGGTGGTGGTAAAGCGATCGCCTTCGACCGAGACTTTGTCGGCCAGTTCGAGCTTTTCCAGATAGCCGTGGATCTCGGCCGGGACGAAACGCGACGGGGTCTGCACCGTTTCGAACAGATGGAAATCCGACAGAACGATGGAAAACATCTGGCGGTAATCGTCGCGCGTGGCGGACGTGACGGCTTTGCCATTGACGACGATCGCGCCTTCCTGGGGCACATAGAGACCCAGCAGCAGTTTGATCAGCGTGGTCTTGCCCGAGCCGTTGTCGCCAACGATGAAGGTGATCTTGCCCGGCTGAAGCGTCAGATCGATCGGCCCCAAGGCGAAGGATTTCGCGCCTTCGGGTGCCGGGAAGGCATAGGCGACGCGTTCCAGTTCGATGCGTACCGAAACCTCGCGATCGGATACGCGGTTCGCAGCATCGACCTCATCGTCCCAGACATCCGGCTCAGAGGTGGCGAGATAAGTCGACAGATCCGCGACCCGCCGCAGGGCGATCTGTGCCTTGCCGATGGTCGGCAGCATGTTCATCAGCTGATCGATCGGTCCTTTGAGAAAAAGCAAGACCAGGACGAAGCCGGAGAGAACCCGCAGTTCCATCGGTTGCAAGCCGTGCCAGATCAAGGCCAGCGCGATGACCAGGAAGAACAGCGCCGAACCAAAAGCATTGGCGACGACGAAAATATTGATAGCCCGGGCATTGATGGCGCGAATGGCGGCGATGGGCGCCGCTATTTCGTCCTGCAAGACCTTGCGCCGACGCGCGCGGCTGACCTTCAGCTCTTTCGCGCCTTCCGAAATCGTACGGTAGGCCCGATGCAGATCGTCCTCGCAGCCACGCGCCGCCTCGAAGCCTTTGATGCCGATCAACCGGGCACGATATTGAACCCACATGCCCACGCCCAGAACCACGAGCACGATCAGAAACAGCGGCCACGACAACCAGGCGAGATAAGCGAAACAACCGGTCACGATGACGAGTGAGATGGCGAGCGGCGTCGCCATGAAGGCGGCATCGCTGATCATGTCGACATCATGCGTCAGCACCGGCAGGATTTTGTGGGCCTTGTAGCGCTCCAGCGCCTCGACCGGCGCGCTGAGGATTTTGCGACCGAGCCAGGTACGGACTTCGGCAACGAGCTTCTGGCCGATGAGATTGGTGGCGATATCCGATCCGGCACGGGTGAGCAACGTTACGGCGCAGAGACCGGCGAAGGCCAGCAGGAGACCGCCGGCCAGGCCGGCCTCACCCACCAATGCCTGATTGATCAATGACAACAGGTAGACGGTGCCAAGCCCCGACACCAAGCCCATGACGACCGAAGCGCCAATAAGGGCCGAAAACGGCCTGAGACGGTGTCGAAACCAACCCTGTGTCGCAAAAACCTTCAAACTGAACATAGACGGTTGCTTTGACTCACACTTTGAGGGGCAAACCACCCCCTTACTTGTTAGACGTATGAGGGCCGGAAAATCTGACCCCGGATCGCAACTTTTAATAAGAAAAGGCCAGCGCCGTTCGGAGCTGCGCCTTAACTGACTGATGATGTTTGCGAAAATCTCCCCTCGGCCCGCCAGTAGGGAACGCACAGAGATCGTTTGGCGTGAGAACGCTTGAGGGGCGTGCGCAAAGGCATGACCGCGCTGTATTCCCCGGCAATCCAAACGAAGGAATCGCGGCGGCTTTCGACTTCCGCCAGAGCTTGCGCCAGGTTTTTGGTGAAAAGCCCCTGTTCCTCGACGGCTGTTTCGCCGCGATAGAGCCAAGACACCGCGATACCGGCCGGATGCCGGAAGTCGATTTGATCCTCGCGCCCGCCGATTTCGAGAATGATTTTCCCCCGTGCCTGCACGGGGAGCGTTTCGGCAATGCGAGCGATGGCGGGCAGCGCGGTTTCATCGCCCGCGAGAAGGTAGAACGGCGCCGGTTTGGCGCCTAGCCCGCAGGGCCCGGACATGCCGCAGATATCACCGACCTTGGCCAGCCGGGCGAAGTCGCCGCCGGGCCCCGGTGCCTCATGCAACACAAAATCGATATCAACCCAGCCCGCCGCCGTGTCGATGTGCCGGATCGTATAATAGCGCGTCACGACAGCGGCCGTGGCGGGTGAAGCCGGCAGATGCAAGCGGACATGCAGATTGGCGGTAGTGTCGAAACGCTCCAGCGCCTCGCCCTCCAGGCGCAGACGCTGCATCCGTGGCGCGATGCGGGTCGAAGCGGAAACGCGCATCATGCGCAAACCATCGTCTGGCGCCGTCATCGCCCCCTCCCGATGAGCACGAGTAGAAACAGTCCGCCGACGATCGTCGCGAACAGACCGGCCGGCACTTGGAACGGGAAGATCAGATTGCGCCCGAGCCAATCCGCGACAAGCAGCACCAGCCCGCCACAGAGCGCGGAAGCCGTCAGATGCATGCTGGCTCTTTCAAAGCCGGCGAGCCGCGCCAGATGCGGACCCATCAACCCGGCGAAGCTGAGGGGACCGACGACAATGGTCGCTCCCGCCGTCAACACCGCGGACAGTGCGTAGAGAACGCCCCGTGACAATTCCGCCGGCACTCCAACCGCCTTTGCAACCGGCTCGCCCAAGGGCATGAGATCAAGCCAGCGTCGCAATGCGGGCACCGACAACAAAGTGATGCCGGCGAGAAGCGCGCCACTGATGGCTTCGACCGGGCGCACCGCATAGGTTGAGCCCGACATCCAGGCCAGCACCTGCCCCAGTCGCGGATCCTGCGCCGTCATCAGCACGGCCATCACGAAACCGGAGACGGAGGTGAGCGTGATGCCGATCAGCAGCAGCCTTTCGCCGGAAAAGCCTGGCCAGCGCGAGAGTGCGAGCATCAGGAGCAGTACCGCCATGGCGCCACCGGAACCGGCCAGAATCTGGCCCCAACGTGTTGGCGCCGGATCGACCAGGAGCAGCGCAACGACGGCCAGGACCGCACCCGAAGAAACGCCAAGCACTTCGGGAGACGCCATGGGATTGCCGGTCATCCGCTGCATGATCGCACCGGCCAGCGCCAACATGGCCCCGCTGGAGAAAGCGGCGATCGCGCGCGGCCAGCGCCAGCTCAAGAGATGGACGTATTCGTTTCCCTGCGCGAGGGACCAGCCGCGCGAACTTTCGCCAAGCGCGGTCACCACCCACAGCGCGAATGGCACGAGCAGCGCCAATAGAATGAGCGCCGTCACGGGACGCGATAGCCGGAAGGTGGGCGCGGCCGACGCCAGATGGGGGGGCGCGAGCAGTTTCAGTCTGCGGATCAGCAGAAAAAGCAACGGCGCGCCGAGCAGCGCCGTCACGGCACCGGTCGGAAATACGCGATAGGTCGTGGGCAGGCCGAGCACCAACTGGTCGGTGGCGAGAAGCAGTAAGGCGCCGAGCACGCCGGACCACAGAAGAAGGGCACCCGAACGCCTGACGCCGCAGGCCCGTGCCAGGGTGGGCGCGGCAAGACCGATGAAACCAATCACGCCGACCGCGGCGGTGACGATCGCCGCCAGCGCAGCCGCGGCCGTCAAAGCGACGAGCCGCCAGGCAACCAGCGACAGTCCCAGGCTGCGCGCATGTGCGTCATCCAGCGCGAGCAATGTCAAAGGACGCAGCATCAGCAGCGTCACGGCCCCGACGACGAGCAGACGCGGCGCGAGAAAGATCGCTTCGCGCCAATCTTGCTGATCAAGATGTCCGGCGCCCCACAGGAAAAGTCCGACGAGAAAATCATGATTGAACAGCGTCAGCACCGCGCTGACGGCACCGCAATAAAGACTGACGATCATGCCGGCGAGAATCACCGTGACAGGCGAAAGTCCGCGCCGCCAGGACAAGGCAAGGATCGCCGCCAATGCCGCAGCCGCGCCAGCGAAGGCGACCCAGTCGCGATAGGCCAATGCGGCGGGGAAGAACAGCGTCGCGATCGCCATGGCGAGATAGGCGCCTGAAGCAATACCAAGCGTAGCGGGTTCGGCCAGAGGATTGCGGAGGATCCGTTGCAAAATCGTGCCGGACAATCCGAGCGCCGCGCCCGCCATCAGCGCAACTACGATGCGCGGTAACACGGTGTAGTGCAACAGCATCTGGGACGGGAGGGAGGGATCTGGCATGAAAAGCGTGCCGATGCCGACGCCCTCGGGTAACAGCGTCGCGATGTTGCGGGCGATCGTCAGCAGAGCAAGGGCGGCCAACGTCAGCACCGGCCATAGCGGCGTGGCGAACCACATTACCCGACCCTCTGCGCTAAAGCCGCGGAGGCGAGTTCAACGAAACGGATGGCGGACGGCAGGCCGCCGTAAAACAGAACATCGGGGATCAAGGCGATCCGTCCCGCGCCGACGAAAGGCAGGCTCGCGACGACGGGCGAAGCGAGCAGCGTCGCGATCGAAGCGCGACTGCTGTCGCCAATGCACAGAAGGCGCGCTTCGGGGCGTTGTGACAGTCGGTCGACCGTCAGCGTCACGTGGCCGAAGCGAGACGTCATTCCGGTCCAGGCGTTTTCGATACCCAAGCGGTCGAGCACGGTCTGGAAGAGGCTGCCACGACCGAAGACGAGCATGCGCCGGCCGTCGATGATCGTCGCCAGATAGAGAGGGCGCCCATCGTAATCGCGCAACCGTTGGGCGGCTTCGCGGAAGCGCATTTCCAGGCGGCGGGCCAAATCTTCATAGGCCTGAACGGCATCGAGCCGCGCCGCGAGCGCCTGCAAAGCCCGCGCGCCGTGGCTCAGCGGATCGGTTTCACCAAATCCATTAGGATCGAAAACCATCGCCGGTGCGATGCGATCGATCTGAGCGCGCACAGGCTCCAATTGTGGCGGCAACACAATGAGATCGGGCGCGAGCTGATCGACGAATTCGAGATTGGGTTCCGAGCGCAAGCCAAGCTCGCGCACGCTCGCAGGTGCCGCCGGCTCGACGACGAGCCGCGCATAACGCTCAAGCTCGGGCATAGCGAGCGGCACGATGCCAAGTGCGAGCAGACTCTGCCCGCTCACCCAGTCGAGGGCGACAATGCGGCCAGCCGGTCGCGGTTGCGACAGCGCTGGTCCGCAAACACAGGCCGAAGCGGCGAGGAAGGCTCGCCGACTCAGCTCATTCGCACGCCACATCAAAACTTCATCTGCGCCGACAAGGCGATGGTTCTGGGCGCGCCGAGATAATAGCTGTTCTGGAAATAGCTCTTATCGGTCACGTTGTTGACGTTGAGACGCAGGGTCAACGGCTTACCCGAAATCTCGGTGGTGTAGCGCAAGCCGAGATCCAAGGTCGTGTAGGCGGGGAGACGATCCCTGTTGACCGCGTTCGCCCATTGCTGGCCGGTGTGATAGACGCCGCCGGTAAGGACCAGGCCGGGTACCGCTCCAACCTCATATTCCGCATAAAGCTTCGCCAAGACTTTGGCGACGTTCATCGGATTCAGACCGTCGTAGGCACCGCCCTTGATCTTGGTATCGAGCAGGGTAACGCCGCCGATGACGGTCAAAGCTTCCGTTACCTTGCCCGTCGCCGTGAATTCGACACCGCGATGTCTCTGAATGCCGTCCTGAACATAGATGTTGGCGGCATTGGTCAGTTCATAGGCCTTTTCGATTTCAAACAACGCGCCCGTCAGCAGAACGCCACCAACCTGCGCCTTGACGCCGACTTCCTTCTGCTTGCTGACCATCGGCTTCATCACGGTGCCGTAGTTGAGTGCCGTGGCTGGAGCGATGCCGCCCTGTTCAAGGCCCTCGACATAGGTGCCGTAGAGCGTCAGCCAGGAGAGCGGCTTATAGAGCAAGGAGGCCGATGGCGAGACCCGCGCTTCATTATATCTGGGTTGCGTGAGAAGACCGGTGGAATCGACGTCCTCGCTGAGGATGCGGCTATAGTTGAGACCGACCAATGCCGACCATTGGTCGGTAAAATCGATCTGATCACCGATGACAAAATTATGGTTCTGCGATCCGCCGCCATAATAGGACGACATCAAATTCGCGGGGACCTTGGGAACCGGGAGCCGAACTGGATAGGCCATCGAGAAGGGGCCGAGCCAGCCAGAGTTCGGGCTATAGTCGCTCGTCCAGTTGCGGTCGGCATGCATGTAATAGCCGAAAGTGACCTTGTGCTTGATCGCACCGGTATCAAAAGACGCATCGAACAAAGCTTGAGCAGCATCATAGCGCGCGCGCGAGGGGCCGGAATGGATGGAGATCTGGCGATAGACACCGGGCGCCGGAACACTGTTCATCGTGTGATCTTGCGTGGGGCGCCGATAGTCCTCGAAGGAATAGCCGCCGCGGAATTTGAAATTGTCGGTGATGTCGTAGAGCACGCGAGCGGCAAGTCGGGTCTTCTCAAACTGATCGCGAATCCAGGGCTGCGACCAATTCTTGCTCGCGTCCGGCACAGGCGAGCGCGGCACGCCAGCCGCATAGCTCCAATAGGCGGATGGCGCCTCCAGACGATAACGGTTGTAAGTTGCGTTCAATTCCAACTTCAGGCGATCGGTGATCTGCCAGTCGAAAGCGCCGCTGATCAGGCCGCGCTCGATCGCCTGATCGTCGATCGAAGTGTTGCCTGACTGCCTCACGACATTGAGGCGGTAGCCCATACGGCCGGCTTCATCGATCCGGCCGCCGAAATCGCCGTGAACATATTTCTGCGCGCCGCCATAGGTGCCGATGGTGATGCTGTTCAGACGTTCGAAAGTCGGCCGCTTGTAGACATAATTGACCATGCCCGCAGGAGAAGCGGCGCCATAGAGAAAGCCGGAGAGGCCGCTGAGAATTTCAACACGTTCCTTGTCTTCCAGAACGGTCGCGAAACTGTTGGCGCGACGCAGACCGTCCTCGGCGGTGTCATAGGTCTGGAAGCCGCGAATGCTGATC
Source organism: Rhizobiales bacterium 62-17 (assembly GCA_001898965.1). Classification (GTDB taxonomy): domain Bacteria; phylum Pseudomonadota; class Alphaproteobacteria; order Rhizobiales; family Beijerinckiaceae; genus Terripilifer. Next base: position 1,471,729 of record MKVW01000009.1, on the reverse strand, counting down.
ATCGGCGCCCAGCCGCTTCCCTGGGGAGTTGCCGATCGCGTAGTAGGATTGATTTTCAGAACGTCTTCGGGCGCCTGCGCCTGAATGTTCTGCAACAGTTCGCGCGGAATCACGCTGATCGAGTAAGGCGTGTCCTTGAGCGCCATGGAGCCGAGCGGGCCGACCGACGAGAGTGTGCTGACACGATAACCGTCGCGCGCCAAGCCGTCGTTCTGCAAGGTCGCGGCGAGCCCCTGCCCTTGCACGTCGATGGTGTCGAGGCGGATCGCATCCTCGGGCAGCGCGGCATTGGCGGCGCTCGCTGCGCCTGAACGCACGATCGATACAGTCGAGGCATTGGCGAAACGATAGCTCAAGGGCGTTCCCGCCAGGAGCTGCCGAAGCGCCTGCTCCGGCGCATAAGAACCGGACACACCGGCGGTGCGCAAACCGCGAAGCACCTCTGACGGCGCCAGCAAGCGCAGCTTTGCCGTGTCAGCCCACAGGGTGAGCGCCGAACCAAGCGGCCCGGCAGGGATGTTGAACGCAACGACAGCAGATCTGCGGGACGGCGCTTCCTGCAGCGTCTGCGCTGCGACGGGATTACTCAGGGGCAGGCCGAAGAGCGCCGTTGAACACAGCAAGACGGCCAGCTGCGTCCGGCCAGCCGACATCGTCACAGATCGATCCATCACACCCATTGCAAGTCCCAGCCTTATCCTTGAAGTGGCCAGCCTACGCTTGGCCTTACAGGGAAAGACGACGGACGTTCGCAACATGACAACGGCGGATGAAAGATAAGAATTGTTCTAGTTCTTATGTTGAAACGGCTCGATCGGACGGCTCGGGTCTCTTTGGATCAAGGTCAGCCAAGGCAATCGGGTGACGCGTACCGGCAGGCTTTGCGTTACCGCGTCGAGCAGCGCATCGGCGTCGTTGGAATTGAAGATACCCGTGACGGGCAAATCATTGAGCGCGTTGTCGGTGATGACGATCCGCCCGTGCCTGTAGCGTGCCATTTCAGCAACAACATGACCGAGCGAGAGGCCGTCGAAAATCATCTGCCCGCGCCGCCAGGCCGTGGCACTGCGCACATCAGCCTGTTGCACCGGTCCTAAACCGGCTGACGTATAGGCGACCTGTTCGCCTGCCCGGAGGTCCACCGTGGCTTCGTCGGCCTCGACCTTGTAGGAGACCCGCACCGCGTGTTCCGTGACAAGCACGCGCGCACCCTCATCCATCAGGCGAACATCGAACGCCGTGCCCAGCGCTCGCGTGTCGCCGCCCGCCGCCGAGACGGTGAATGGCCGTGCGGGATCGGACCGGACCGAGACATAGATCTGTCCCGTATAGAGCACGAGACGTCTGCGCGAGCTGGTAAAGTCCACATCGAAACTCGTCCCCGAATCGAGTTCCACGACACTGCCATCACTGAGTACGACCGAACGTCGCTCCCCCAACGATGTGCGCTCGTCGGCGAAATAGGCTTGCGGAGGCCCGAAAATGTTCGTCGCGATGCTCAAGCCCGCCAGTCCGACAACGAGGATCAGCGCTGCCACGATCCCCCCGCCTTTGCGGGAACGCGTTGGTTTGAGGGCGGGCCCTAACCGTTGCCACAGACGCTCGGCGCGCTCCGCCGCGCCGCGTTGCGCCTCGCTCGCCGCTTTCCATTCATGATAGTCGGACCAGTCGCGCTCGGCCGCCTCGCCCGAATGCAGCCGAACGAGCCAAGCCAGCGCTTCTTCCGTCAGCGGATCGAGTGGTTGATTTGCGATGGCCCGGTCTCCTGCGGACGCCCTCGTCGCGTAGAGCGACGCGACGGTCCTACCCATGAAGACGTATGAAAAGCGGCGAATGACAGTCTGCGGTCGGGACAAACATCATTTTTCGTGCCGCCTCAGCCGGCCACCGCTTCCAGCCGGGTCGCGCAATGGCAGAGCGCGCGCATGATATGCTTGCAAACCATGCTGCTGGAGATGCCCAGGCGCGCAGCGATCTCGGCATGGGTCAGGCCTTCCAGCCGGTTCAGGAGCAGTGCGGCTCTTGTCTTGGCGGGAAGCTCATCGAGAGCGGCCTTGAGGAGCAAAAACTCCTGGCGCGCCGCCAGGCGATGCTCGGCGGTCGGCGCCGGATCGGCCATGTCCTGGGCGATGCTCTCGATTGGCGCGATCACTCCGCGGCGGCGATCACGCCGGACCAAATCGATGATCAGATTGCTGGCGATGCGCCACAGAAAGAACTTGGGCGTCGTCGGCGCGGTGTCGGCGTTGTTGCCCTGATCATGGGCAAGATAGCGCAGGAACGCGTCCTGCACGATATCCGACGCCACTTCGCGATCGCGCAGCTTGCCATAGGCAAAGCGATGCAGTTCCCGGTGATAGCGCCGGAATAGATCGTCCAGATCCGTGGAACTTTGGATGATCGCGGACATCAGTACGCTCAAACAGAACGAGAACCCGAATGAGGACCGCCCACAATCCCTTGGCGCCTCGGCTTCAACAGCCCTGTAGCGAACCGGGAAAACAAAAGCAAACTCAATGATTTATATACATTCCAAGGAATACGTCTCGATAAAATCAAGTGTTTGAAGACGCTCGTACTTTTCCCACCTCGTCACGCGCCGGGCTCATCTGCTTTTGCAAATCGACGATCCACCCGCGCAGATCGTCCCATTTGAGCTTGAGACAGGCCAGTCGCCCGCGCATGTCGGGGTCATCGGCGTCGATCAAACCTTTTTCCAACAGATCAACCAGGTGCAGCAGACCTGCCTTGGCATCGGTATGGGCCTGACAGAGATGGATCAAGCGCTCCGTTGCCTGTCCTTGGCATCCGGCGGCAGACTTCAGATAGTCCTTCAGCATAGCTCGCACGCGATCTGTTTTCGGCCTCGTGGATGGGAAGGGCTCACCCCTCCCATCCGGTATCGATCAACGCGACAACGTGCCCACCCGATCCAACGCGGTGCCAAAGCCCTGCAGTGAGATCGAGAACGGAGCGATGGCGCCGCCATCGGCCGTCGCCTTCACTTTCAATGCTGAGCCCGCGCGCAGAGCCGCGAGCGTCGGCGCATCGAAATTGACGGTAACAAGACAGCCGCCGGGCATGCAGGTGCGGAAGCGTATCGGCTGCATGGCCGGCTTCTCGTCGATCTGGAAGGTCACGCCGGAATCAAGCGCAAGCCCGAATGGCAGGACAAGCGCACCGGAAACCGCATTGCTGCTGGGCGCATTCAGTTCGATCGCCAAGACGCGCTGACCGTTCTGCTGCGACTGGATCTGCGACAGCACGCATTGTTTCTGCGTGCCCTGCTGAGCGCAGGCCACGCGCCAATCCCTGTAAGTTTCATTGAGCGAGGAAGCGCCGCCCGGAAGGGTGGACGCCGCGCTCGCGGTCTGGCTCCCCGATTGAGCCTGCGCCGCCCCGATGCCCGGCACCAGGGAGATCATCGCACCCGCAGCGATCGTGAAGGCCGCGGCCATGGAACGGCCAGGAACGCGGTTCGTCTTACTCATGAGAACACCTTTCTTTCATTCGCGCATTGCGCATTGGATCAACAAAACTCCGCAAATTCATCCGCACAGGTCCTGCGTCGCGCGATGAATGGCGAAATGGTTATGGCCTGGCCTGCGAGAGGAGTGGGCGACACCCGGCCTGGCCCTCGAGACAGATCAGTGTTCCATCGAAACGCGGATCGGCGATGCGAAGCTGGTTGCCTTCTCCACCCTCGGCAAAGACAGGCTGGATGGGCGCGGAACGACCTGCATCGAACGCGGCGACGATCGATCCCGCCAATGTACCAGGATCGGGACTTAGCGATCCTTTCACGGTCAGCACACCGGGAATGAAACTCATGCGATAGTTCGCCGATGCAGCCAACGTTCCCTGTGCGATCGCATATTCGCCCGGCTCGCTGAAGCTGGTCGCCGATGTCGCGAGACTTCCAAACAATGTATCGCCGTTGACCAGGCCTGCCCCACCAACCGTATAGGTGAGAGCCGGATTGGCGGCACCGGCGGTGCGGCTGGCGGAGTTCGCGATAACGATGATGTCGCGCGGATTCACCGTGAGATTCGCACCCGTATAGGTGATCGCATAATTGGCGTTGGCGAGCGTGCCCTGGTTGATCGCATAGGTGCCGACACCCGAGAACTGGCCTGCGCTCGTCGACAGCGTGCCGGAGAGTGTGTCGTTATTGACAAGACCTGTCGCCGTATAGGTCAGCGACGGATTGGTTTCGCCGTAGATCTTGCTTTGGGCATCCGCCACGACCGTGATCGGCTTCGGCGTGACCGACAGGTCTGCACCCGTATAGGTGATCGTATAATTCGCGTTGGCGAGCGTGCCCTGATTGATGACGTAAGCGCCAACACCTGAGAACTGGCCTGCGCTCGTCGACAGCGCACCCGAGAGCGTGTCGTTGTTGACCAGCCCGGTGGCCGTATAGGTCAAGGACGGGTTGACGTCGCCGTAGACCTTGCTCTGCGCATCGGCCGCCACTGTGATCGCCTTCGGCGTGATCGACAAATCGGCGCCCGTATAGGTGACCGTGTAATTGCTTGAAGCGGAGAGCGAACCCTGGTTGATGGCATAGGCGCCAACGCCCGAGAACTGACCGGCGCTCGTCGATAGCGCGCCGGAAAGTGTGTCGTTGTTGACCAAGCCCGTGGCCACGTAGGTCAAGGACGGATTGAGATCGCCATAGATCTTCGTTTGCGCATCCGCGGCCACCGTGATCGCCTTCGGCGTGATCGACAGATCGGCGCCCGTGTAAGTGATCGAATAGTTGGCGTTCGCCAGGGTTCCCTGATTGATGGCATAGGTGCCGACATTGGAGAACTGACCAGCGGAAGTCGACAGCGCACCTGTCAACGTATCGTTGTTGACCAGGCCCGTGGCCATATAGGTCAGCGACGGATTGAGATCGCCGTAGACTTTACTCTGCGCATCGGCCGCAACCGTGATCGCCTTCGGCGTGATCGACAGGTCGGCGCCGGTATAGGTGATCGAGTAGTTGGCGTTGGCCAGGGTTCCCTGGTTGATGCCGTAGGTACCCACACCCGAGAACTGCGCCGCATTCGTCGACAGCGCGCCGGAGAGCGTGTCGTTATTGACCAGGCCAGTCGCCACATAGGTCAGGGACGGATTGACGTCGCCATAGACCTTACTCTGCGCATCGGCCGCAACCGTGATCGCCTTCGGCGTGATCGAGAGATCGGCACCCGTGTAGGT
>MKVW01000009.1:1300176-1466409 GCA_001898965.1 Rhizobiales bacterium 62-17 | reverse complement strand
TTGCTCTGTGCATCGGCGGCCACCGTGATCGCCTTCGGCGTGATCGACAGATCGGCGCCCGTGTAGGTGATCGAATAATTGGCGTTCACCAAAGTCCCTTGGTTGATGGCATAGGCGCCAACGCCCGAGAACTGACCGGCGCTCGTCGATAGCGCGCCGGAAAGTGTGTCGTTGTTGACCAAGCCCGTGGCCACGTAGGTCAAGGACGGATTGAGATCGCCATAGATCTTCGTTTGCGCATCCGCTGCCACCGTGATCGCCTTCGGCGTGATCGACAGGTCGGCGCCCGTATAGGTGATCGTATAGTTAGCGTTCGCCAAAGTCCCTTGGTTGATGGCGTAGGTCCCGACACCCGAGAACTGAGCCGCATTCGTCGAAAGTGCGCCGGAGAGCGTGTCATTGTTGACGAGACCCGACGCCGTATAAGTCAGCGACGGATTGAGATCGCCATAGACCTTGCTCTGCGCGTCGGCCGCCACTGTGATCGCCTTCGGCGTGATCGACAGGTCGGCGCCGGTGTAGGTGATCGTGTAGTTGGCATTGGCGAGCGTGCCTTGGTTGATGCCATAAGTGCCCACGCCCGAGAACTGGCCGGCGGAAGTCGACAGCGCGCCGGAGAGCGTATCGTTGTTCACCAGGCCCGTGGCCACATAGGTCAAGGCCGGATTGACGTCGCCATAGACCCTGCTCTGGGTGTCCGCCGCCACCGTGATCGCCTTCGGCGTGACCGACAAGTCGGCACCTGTATAGGTGATTGTGTAGTTCGCGTTCGCCAAAGTTCCCTGGTTGATGGCATAAGTGCCGACACCCGAGAACTGCACAGCATTCGTCGACAGCGCGCCGGAGAGCGTGTCGTTGTTGACCAGGCCGGTGGCCAGATAGGTCAGCGACGGATTGATGTCGCCATAGACTTTGCTCTGCGCATCCGCTGCCACCGTGATCGCCTTCGGCGTGACCGACAGGTCGGCGCCCGTGTAAGTGATCGAATAGTTGGCGTTAGCGAGTGTGCCTTGGTTGATGGCGTAGGTACCAACATTGGAGAACTGACCAGCGGAGGTCGAAAGTGCACCCGTTAACGTGTCGTTGTTAATCAGGCCCGTAGCCGTATAGGTCAGCGACGGATTGAGATCGCCATAGACCTTGCTCTGGGCATCCGCCGCCACCGTGATCGCCTTCGGAGTGATCGAAAGATCGGCGCCGGTATAGGTGATCGTGTAATTGGCGTTCGCCAGAGTTCCCTGGTTGATGGCGTAAGCCCCGACACTCGAGAACTGGCTCGCCGAGGTCGACAGCGCACCGGAGAGCGTGTCGTTATTGACCAGGCCCGTCGCCACGTAGGTCAAGGAGGGGTTGACGTCGCCATAGACCTTGCTCAGGGCATCGGCCGCCACCGTGATCGCCTTCGGTGTGATCGAAAGATCGGCGCCGGTGTAGGTGATCGTATAGTTCGCGTTGTCCAGACTGCCCCGATTAATGGCATAGGTACCGACACCGGAGAACTGGCCGGCCGAAGTCGACAACGCGCCGGAAAGGGTGTCGTTGTTGACCAGCCCCGTCGCTACATAGGTCAGGCTCGGATTGACGTCGCCGTAGACCTTGCTCTGCGCATCGGCCGCCACCGTGATCGCTTTTGGCGTAATCGACAGATCGGCGCCGGTATAGGTGATCGAATAGTTGGCGTTGTCCAGACTGCCCCGATTGATGGCGTAGGTCCCGACACCCGAGAATTGACCGGCGCTCGTCGATAGCGCGCCGGAAAGCGTGTCGTTGTTGACCAAGCCCGTGGCCACGTAGGTCAAGGACGGATTGAGACCGCCATAGATCTTCGTTTGCGCATCCGCTGTCACCGTGATCGCCTTCGGCGTGATCGACAGGTCGGCGCCGGTGTAGGTGATCGTGTAGTTGGCGTTGTCCAGACTGCCCCGATTGATGGCGTAGGTCCCGACACCCGAGAACTGGCTGGCGGAGGTCGAGAGCGAACCGCTTAGCGTGTCGTTGTTGACCAGCCCCGTCGCTACATAGGCCAGGCTCGGATTGAGGTCGCCATAGACCTTGCTCTGCGCATCTGCCGCCACCGTGATCGCCTTCGGCGTGATCGATAGATCGGCGCCCGTATAGGTGATCGTGTAATTGGCGTTCGCCAGAGTTCCCTGGTTGATGGCGTAAGCGCCGACACCCGAGAACTGGCCCGCCGAGGTCGACAGCGCACCGGAGAGCGTGTCGTTATTGACCAAGCCCGTGGCGATATAGGTCAAGGACGGGTTGAAATCGCCATAGATCTTCGTTTGCGCATCGGCTGCCACCGTGATCGCCTTCGGCGTGATCGACAGATCGGCGCCTGTATAGGTGATCGTATAGTTCGCGTTGTCCAGACTACCCCGATTGATGGCGTAAACCCCGACACCGGAGAACTGACCGGCCGAGGTCGACAGCGAACCGCTCAAGGTGTCGTTGTTGACCAGCCCCGTCGCCACATAGGTCAGCGACGGATTGACGTCGCCATAGACCTTGCTCTGCGCATCGGCTGCCACCGTGATCGCCTTTGGCGTGATCGAAAGATCGGCGCCAGTGTAGGTGATCGTGTAGTTACTGGAGGCCGATAGGGAACCCTGGTTGATGGCATAAGCGCCAACACCGGAGAACTGACCGGCCGAGGTCGACAGCGAACCGCTCAGCGTGTCGTTGGCGACGAGACCGGTAGCCGTATAGGTCAGCGAGGGGTTGACGTCGCCATAGACTTTGCTCTGGGCGTCGGCCGTCACCGTGAGGGTGCGCGGCGTGATCGAAAGATCGGCGCCAGTGTAGACAATATTGTAATTCGCATTGCCCAACGACCCGATGTTGATGGCATAGTTGCCGACATTGGTGAACTGCACCGCCCCTGTCTCCAGCGAGCCACTCAGCGTGTCGTTGTTGACGAGGCCCGTCGCCGTATAGGTCAGCGACGGATTGACGTCGCCATAGGCCCTGCTCTTGGCATCGGCCACCACCGTGATGGTGCGCGGCGTGATCAACAGATTGTTGCTGAGATAGACGATGTTGTAGTTGGCGTTCGCCAAGCTACCCCGCTCGATAATATAGCTGCCGACACCCGAGAACTGGCCCGCCGAGGTCTCCAGCGAACCGGAAAGGGTATCGTTGTTGACAAGGCCCGTGGCTACATAGGTCAGGCTCGGATTGACATCACCATAGGCTTTGCTTTGGGCATCCGCCGCCACTATGATCGTCTTCGGAGTGACCGACAGGTTCGCACCCGTGTAGGTGATCACGTAATTGGCGTTGGCCAGAGTGCCCTGGTTGATGGCGTAGGCGCCGACATTGGAGAACTGGCCTGCCGAGGTCTCCAGGCCGCCCGAGAGCGTATCGTTGTTGACGAGGCCCGTCGCCGTATAAGTCAAGGATGGGTTGAAATCACCATAGGTTTTGCTTTGGGCATCGGCTGCCACCGTGATCGCCTTCGGTGTGATCGACAGATCGGCGCCCGTATAGGTGATCGAGTAGTTCGCATTGGCGAGCGAACCTTGATTGATGGCATAGGCGCCGACGCCCGAGAACTGGCCCGCGGAGGTCGAGAGCGAGCCGGAAAGCGTGTCGTTGTTAACCAGGCCCGAAGCCGTATAGGTCAGCGACGGATTGAGATCGCCATAAACCTTGCTCTGCGCATCGGCCGCCACCGTGATCGCCTTCGGCGTGACCGACAAATCGGCACCAGTATAAGTAATCGAATAATTGGCGTTCGCCAAGCTTCCCTGGTTGATGGCGTAGGCGCCAACACTCGAGAACTGGCCGGCGCTCGTCGAAAGCGCACCGGAGAGCGTGTCGTTATTGACCAGGCCCGTGGCGATATAGGTCAAGGACGGATTGGCGTCACCATAAACCTTGCTCTGCGCATCCGCCGCCACCGTGATCGCCTTCGGCGTGACCGACAAATCGGCACCCGTATAAGTGATCGTATAGTTCGCGTTCACCAAGCTTCCCTGGTTGATGGCGTAGGTGCCGACACCCGAGAACTGACCGGCTGAGGTGGAGAGCGCACCTGTCAAGGTATCGTTGTTGACCAAGCCCGTGGCGGTATAGGTCAACGACGGATTGAGATCGCCGTAGACCTTCGTCTGCGCATCGGCCGCCACCGTGATCGCCTTCGGCGTGATCGACAGATCGGCGCCCGTATAGGTGATCGTATAGTTGGCGTTCGCCAAAGTCCCTTGGTTGATGACGTAGGCGCCAACACCCGAGAACTGCGCCGCATTCGTCGACAGTGCGCCGGAGAGCGTATCGTTATTGACCAGCCCTGCCGCCACATAGGTCAGCGACGGGTTGACGTCGCCATAAACCTTGCTCTGCGCATCCGCTGCCACCGTGATCGCCTTCGGCGTCACCGACAGGTCAGCGCCTGTATAGGTGATCGTGTAATTCGCGTTGTCCAGACTGCCCCGATTGATGGCGTAGGTCCCGACACCCGAGAACTGCGCCGCATTTGTCGATAGCGAACCGGAAAGCGTGTCGTTGTTGACCAGCCCCGTCGCCACATAGGTCAGCGACGGGTTGACGTCGCCATAGACCTTGCTCTGCGCATCCGCTGACACCGTGATCGCCTTCGGCGTGATCGAAAGATCGGCACCCGTATAGGTGATCGTATAGTTAGCGTTGTCCAAACTACCCTGATTGATGGCGTAGGTCCCGACACCCGAAAATTGAGCCGCATTCGTCGAAAGCGCGCCGCTCAGCGTGTCGTTATTGACAAGGCCGGTCGCCGTATAGGTCAGTGGCGGATTGACGTCGCCATAAACCTTGCTCTGGCCATCCGCCACCACGGTAATCGCTTTCGGCGTGATCGACAGATCGGCACCTGTATAGGCGATTGTATAGTTGCTCGAGGCTGACAAATTGCCCTGGTTGATGGCGTAGGCGCCAACACCAGAGAACTGGCCGGCGCTCGTCGATAGGGCGCCGGAGAGCGTGTCGTTATTGACAAGACCGGTCGCCGTATAAGTCAGCGACGGGTTGAGATCACCATAGACCTTGCTCTGAGCATCCGCCGTCACCGTGATGGTACGTGGGGTGACCGACAGATCGGCACCCGTGTAGGCAATCGTATAATTGCTCGAGGCGGACAAGCTGCCCTGGTCGATGGCATAGGTGCCGACACTCGAGAACTGCGCCGCGTTCGTCGAGAGCGCGCCGCTCAGCGTGTCGTTATTGACCAGGCCGGTCGCCGTATAGGTCAATGACGGATTGAGATCGCCATAAACTTTGCTCTGGCCATCCGCCGTCACCGTGATCACCTTCGGCGTCACCGACAAGTCAGCACCGGTATAGTTGAGAATGTAGTTGTTCGAGGCGGACAGACTGCCCTGGTTGATGGCATAGGTGCCGACGCCCGAGAACTGGCCGGCGGATGTCGACAGACCGCCGGAGAGCGTGTCGTTGTTGACGAGGCCTGTGGCCGTATAAGTCAGAGACGGATTGGCATCGCCGTAGCTCTTGCTTTGCGCATCCGCCGCCACCGTGATGGTACGCGGGGTGACCGTCAGAGCGCCGGTGCCGTAAGTAATATAATAGTCGCTGGCCGAGCCCTTGGCATAAGCGAACGACAGAACGTTCGCGCCATTCCAGGCATAGGTCCCCACATTCGTGGAACCTCCGATAGCGCTACCCCAGTTGACGATGAGATTATTTACGCCGGCACCCTGAAGCGAAATGCCGTTCGGTGACGCGACATCGCCGTAAGTGGTGGAGAGATTTCCGCTAAGACGCGCGTAATAGCTGTAGATCGGCGCGGCGGTCAGGCTGCGCAGAACCGGAGCCCCCCCTGCCTTCGGCGTGGCCCAGACCGAGGCGAAATCCCAGCCCGCATCGATGAAAGTGAAGGGATCTCTCATCTGGGTGGTGGTGAGGCCGGTGGCCGTACAACTGCTATTGTTGACGCCGCAAGCATTGCTTCGGCCGCTCGTCTGGATGTTCCAGAAGCTATTGGCGAAAGAGCCGGTGCCAATGGCCATCCCAGCCAAGCCACCACCATTGGTCCCCGTGACGAGGCCGCTCGCATAAGCGTTTCCCACCGTCGCCTGGTTTTGCCCGATCAGTCCGCCGACATATTGGCTGCCGGAGACGTTGCCGGTCGCATAGACATTCGTAATCGAATTATAAGCTATTCCGATCAGCCCGCCGATGAATTGGTTACCGGAGACATTGCCCGTCGCATAGGCGCCATTGATCGCGGAGTTGCTGATGCCCAGCAGACCGCCGACGTTGTTGTTCCCGCTGACCGTCACATTCGCCGCATAGACGTTCTGGAACGAACCGTTGTTCGCATTGCCGACCAGGGCGCCGACGGCATTGTTGCCGGTGACCGAGCCACCGACGAGGCCGACATTGCGGATTGTGCCGTAGTAGGTCGTGCCAAACAGGCCAACGCCGTCCATGCCCGGCCGATTGATCGACAGATTGGCGATCGTGTGGTTCTGGCCGTCGAACGTGCCCGTGAACATTCCGCTCACGATATCCCCGACCGGTAGCCAGCCGCTCGTCGACCAGATGCCGGCAGCATTGCTGCCTGCCGTAGCGCTGGCATTGATGTCGGCGACCAGCTTGTACTGGCCGCCGACGTTGGCACCCATCAGAGCGAGCTGATGCAGATTGGAAATGGCGACATAACCGTCGGCATCGGCGCTCGCGGCTTCCGAGCGCAGGATGGGGCGCATATCGCCGGTTTGATACCAGACAGAATTGAAATCCCAGCCGGCATAGCTGGACTTAACGCGTGCTTGTGCCGTGTTCAGCCCGACAACATTCGTGACCGTTGAAATGACGTTGTAGCTAACCTCATTGCTTCGACCGGTCGTATTGACGTCGAAGTAGCTGTTTTGAGCCACACTGCTGAAGCCGATGTAACCGACAAGGCCGCCGGATCCGTTACCTCCGTTGACGTAGCCTGTCGCATAGGATTCGTTGACCACGCCATTCGTAATGAGGTAGCCGACCAAACCCGCGGCAAAACCATTGGCAGAGTATGCCGATCCCGTTGCATAAGACCGATTGACCGTCGAGCTTTGCGCACGGCCGACAAGGCCGCCAGAGTTGGACAATGCCCCCGTAGCCGTGCTCGAGACGTTTCCGGTCGCATAAGATTGATTGACGGTCGCAGAGATCATGCGGCCGACCAATCCGCCGGCCTGGGTGCCAGCCGCTCCGCCCGACGCTGTGACGTTACCCGTCGCGTAGGAGGTGTTGACCTCAGCCGGGCGCCCATTTGATTGCATGAACCCGACCAGACCGCCGACACCGCCGTCGGTTGCTGAGGAGATAGCGGTGACCGCGCCGGTCGCGTAGGAGCGCGCGATGACACCTTGATTGAGACCGACGAGGCCACCGATATCCGAAGCGCCTGTATTGCCGGTCACGGTTCCTGAGGCGTAAGAATTGCTGATGGTCGTCCAATAGTTGAAGCCGACAAGACCGCCGATCGACGAGCCATTGCCCGTCACGTTCGCGCTCGACCAGGCGTTGGTGATCGTCGCCGTATCGCTGACACCGACCAGAGCGCCGACATTCGAGCGGCCGGTGATGCTGCCGCCGACAAGGCCAATGTTTCGGATGATGCCGGGATAAGGCGTATTCCAGCCGGCAATGCCGGAGAACAGGCCGACATTATCCGTACTTGGCCGATTGATGTACAGGTTGCTGATCGTATGGTTCTGCCCGTCGAGCAGCCCATAATAGCCTGCGATCGGCACCCAACCGCTGGTCGACCAGATGCCCGCCGCATAGCCTCCCGCCGTGGCGCTGGCGTCGAGGTCGGTGGTCAGTTTGTAGTTGGCCGTCTGATTGGCGCCCATCAAGGCGAGCTGATGCAGATTGGAGATGGGGATATAGCCATCGCTGCCGGCGTTTGCGGCTTCCGAGCGCAGGATGGGGCGCATGTCGCCGCTCTGATACCAGACCGAGTTGAAATCCCAGCCCGCATAGCTGGACTGGGTGCGCGCCTGCGCGGTGGTCAGTCCGACGACGTTCGTGACAGTCATCGGGCCGAAGGATTGGTTCAGCCCAATGGCTGCATTTCGGCCTGTCGTCCCGATATCGAAATAGCTATTCGAAAGCGTGCCTGCGTAGGCTTGACCGATAAGGCCGCCGGCAGAGCCGTTGGGAGCCGACACCGCACCAGTCGCGTAGGATGTATCGACGGTGCTCATGATGGTCGACCCGATCAAGCCACCCGCGTAACCAAAGCTACCATAGGCTAAAGCCGAACCCGTCGCGTAGGACTGGCTGATGGACGTGGACTGGGCTTGGCTGACCAGACCGCCAGCCGAAACGCTTGCGGACACCGACCCGGTTGCATAGGACTGATTGATATTTGCGTTCGTGGCGAGGCCAACGAGACCGCCGGCATACCCGGCGGTAACCGCTCCCGTCGCATAAGACCGGGATATGATAGTGCTTGCGGCTGAGCCAACGAGACCACCCGCATTTCCCGAGGAGGAAACCGTTCCGGTTGCGTAGGACTGAGTGATCGATCCGCTATTAGACTGGCCGATCAGACCACCGGCATAAGTACCGCCGATCACCGTCCCCGTCGCATAAGAAGAAGAGACGTTCGTCTCGCCGTCGGTATAGCCGATGAGACCGCCGACCGCTCCAGTGCTGCCACCGGTCACATTCGCGCTCGACCAGGCGTTCGAGACTTGCCCCCAAATGATGTAGCCGACCAGACCGCCCACCCGATCGCCGCCTGTGATGCTGCCGCCTGAGAGGCCGATATTGGCGAGGGCCCCCGGCATAGGATAGCCATCGATCTGAGCGAAGAGGCCCACGTTAGCCTGGCTCGGTCGATTGATTGTCAGATTGGAGATGACATGCCCCCCGCCATCGAGACTGCCTTGGAAAGGCAATCCGCCGCCGATGGGGTTGAAGCCGGCGCCGGCGTTCCACCCCACCGTGCCGGAGGCGTCGATATCGTTGGCGAGCGTCCAGTACCCCTGAAGGTAGCTTGAGGACGAACCGACGCCCTGGAGGCCATAGATGTCGGTAAGCTGGTAGGGGTTAGCACTGGTGCCGTAACCACCCGTGACACGCAGGAAGGAGCCGCCGTTGATCTGGAAGTCCTTGGCGTAGAAGCTGGGAAGCGTGCCGTTGTTCTGCACCCAATCGCCGGCATTGAGCACGAAGGTGCCGACATTGACGCCGGCGGTAGCCGAAATGGTACCGCCTGAGGTGAGCGAGAGACCGCCGCTGGGCGCGTTGATCGCCGCGTTGATGTTGATGTCGGACGCTGCGTTCAACGTCAGCGTCCCGGCGGAGGCCCAGGAAAGCGGATCGGCAACGGTGATGGTGCCGGCCTGGGTGCCGGATGAACCGGTGGACACGGTGACATTCGCCGCCGACAGCGCGGTGATCAGCGTGTTGACGTTGATAACGCTATCGTCGCCGCTGGCAGTGAAGCCCGACGTATCGGTGCCGTTGGAAATGACGACGTTATAGGGATCGAGCAGCAGATTGCCGAGCGAGCCTTTCGGGGCCGACAGATCGGTGAAGCCGTTGTAGACGAGCTTCTCCTTACCGGAGACTTCGACCTCGCCGCCATTGCCGCCGTCGGCACCGCCGCGCGCGGTGATCGTGCCGGCGAAATTCGTCAGATTGTCCGACCACAAAACGATGTTGCCGCCGTTGCCTCTCTTGATGGCATCGGCCTTGATCACCGTATTGGCATCGACGCTCAGGGTTTCGGCGCGCTTCAGCGTGCCCTTGCCCTGGCGCTCGCCGCCGATGTTGATTGTACCGCCGCCGGTGCGGCCCGAAGCGTCGATCTTGGCGCCGGCAAGCGTTATCTTGCGGCCGGTGACCGTGATCTTACCGCCCGTGCCCTTGGTGTTGCGCGCATTGAGCCGGCCCGACACGGCGACTTCGCCATCGCCGCCAAACAACGTGATGTCGCCGCTCTTGCCGGCGACCCCCCGGGCCTCGATCGTGCCCGACATGTTGATGGCCTGGCGGGCCATGTCGCGCGCGGCGGCCGCCGAGAGCTGCACCGTGCCGCCCCGCGCCGAAATCCTGCCGCTGTTGCTGACAAGCGGATTGGTGCCCTCGGCCTTGGTGGGGATCGCTACCTGCAGGAAGCCGTCGCCTGAAATGTCCAGCGTCGCCTGCTCGCCGGAGCCGAGCGCCACCTTGCCCATCGGCACGTTGATGACACCCGAATTGGCGACCGTGCCGCCGATCAGCGCCATGTAACCGCCGCGGTTGATGGTGATCGTGCCCGCATTGGTCACCGGTGCCGAGGCCCCGTTGCCGGTGAAGGTGCGCTTGCCCGACATGAAGTCTTCGTCGGATATCCCCAGGGTCGAAGCGACGAAAGCGCCGGTATTGATCGTACCCGTCGATGTGATGGCGATGCCATTGGGATTGACGAGATAGACCTGACCATTGGCATTCAGTGCGCCGGCAATGGTCGTGGATGTGGAACCGGTGACGCGATTGAGAATGGCGGAGGAAGCGTCCGGCTGAATGAAGGTGACGCTATTGCTCTGGCCGATATTGAAACTCTGCCAGTTGATGATCGCGCTGTTGCTGTTCTGATTGATCGTCATGGCGCCGTTGGAAGGCGCGTTGATCGTCGCGCTGCCGGCCGCGACTTGGCCGCCCGTCGGCAAGGCCTGTCCGAGAACGACATTGGCAAAGATGGAATTGCTGATCAGTGCCGTCGAGGCCAGAAAGGCCGCGAAGCGGGACTTGTGCGAGTAGGAACGGCGATCAGAAGAACGGAACATGGAGATGGCTCTAAAACTGAAACGCTGCGGAGAGCGTGAAACGATTGCCGTTGGCGCCTTTGCCGAAGCGTTCGACGCGGCCGTATTCGAGGCTGAGGTTCATGTTGCTGAAGCTGGACTGCGCTGCACCGCCGAACCGCACGCCGACCCCATAGGCCGCGCCACGCAGGTAAGCGGCTTCGAGCACCGTCGGAGCGTAGCGTTTGACGCCGCCATAGGCGCCGAACAGATAGGGCGAGATAAGGACCATGCCGCTCGTCTCGCTTGCCGAGGGCAAGCCGGTACCTTGTTGCGCCGGAAACTCCGGCAGGCCGAATGGCAACGTGAAAGCGGTGCTGAAGGGGAACTGCGCCTCACCACGCACGACAAAGCCCGAATCGCCCTGCACCGAACCCAGGGCGAAACTGGACAAGCCGCTGGGCGAGACGAGACCGATCTGTTCGGAGTTGAGAAGCGGCTGGCCAAACGAAGTTTGCGCCCTGGCCCGCAGATCGAAGGTCAGATGTTCGAGAACCGGCTGACGGTAGCCGAGAGTAACGTCGATCTTCTGAAAATCGGCATCGGCACCCTGGCGCGACAGCGGCGTGCCGCTGATCGCCGCTTTGGCGGCGCTACGCGCGCCAAGACCGTTGATGCCGAAAGAAGCGGTGAAGCCCGCCGTCAGGAGGCTGTCGCCGGTCACGTACCAGAAGAGATTGCTGCCCGCGCGCAAGATGCGCAGGCGATCCTGCGAAATCGTGAAGCCGCCGCCATTCAAGAGTGTCAGCGTCTCGTCCTGCGCATCGAAGGCGCCGCTCACGTTCACCGTCAGGTTGCGCGAGCGGATCACCGGATAGGCGAGGCGCGCCGAATAGCGCGTGAAATCGGACATGAAGTAGAGACCGGTCGACGAATCCGGCAGCGTACGCGAGACCGTACCTTCAAAGTTGAACGTCAGACCGTCGATACCAAGCGGCACGACGACGCCACCGGCGAGCGTGCGATTGCGCGGATGGTTCGAGAAGAACCCATTGTAGGAATCGAAACGCGGCGCGCCAGAAGCGCGCACGTAAATCAGTTCGCCGAAACTGAAGACAGAGTTCAGTTCGGCGCCGATGCCGAGATTGTAGGTGCCGAGCTGTTTCGACATGGTGTTGTCGAAGGACAGCGATCCCGTCGCGGGCTTGTAGCGCGCTTCGATGGTCAAAATGCTGGCGCCCGACTGCTTGCCGGGCGAGAGCGTCGAGCGCAGCACGGTGCCGGGCATATCGCCTGCCAGCAACAACCGGCGTTCGATCACGCCATTGGTGAGCCCTCTCTGCCCAACGAGCGGTGCCAGCACACTCTCGATCCGACCGCGGATATTAGCCGGCAGATGCGACGTATCGATCTTCTCGACGAAACCGTCGATAACGACCATGCGCAAGGTCGCCCCGTCGGTCAGGCGCTGCGCCGGCAGAACAACGCGGATCAACCCATAGCCGCTGGCGGCATAGGCCTGTTCCAAGCGACGGGCGGCGGCGAACAGATCGGCGGCGGTCACGGTCTTGGCCGATAGACTAGCCTTCACCTTGGCTGCCTCGTCGGCCAGTGCTGGCAGGCCACCCTCAATGGTTACGCCCGCAATGCGCACGTGCAGTTTTTCCGCACCTGCCGGTGCGGTCGGCCCCATGCCTTCGGGAATAATGATACCGCTCGTGCGCTTCTGGAGCTGCGGTTCGAATGTCTGCGGCGTTACCTGCGAGGCGGTTTGCGCCAGCACTGGCCCAACCGCAATGAAGGCAACCGCCGTTCCTGCGAACAGCCCGATCCGCCACGCACGCCCAATTACCTGACGCAAAGTCCAACCCCTGCCCTAGCCGCACAGTAACCTTACGCAATGCACATGCGGCACGCTTCTCACTGAGCGCAGGGGCATTCGGAATCCCCCTCCGCAAAATGCGGCTTCTGCTTGCGATTGCATGATTATGGCGCCCCCCAGGCGCCTTTCAGGGCTAAAAGCTAAGGACAGGCCGCATCACGGTCTGCGTCCATTTTTGACAATGGCCAAGGTCTTGAAGGAATCCGCGCTCTGCTAGGCGTCCGCAATGGCAGGCTTATCGGGCAACGACCCAATCACCGCGACCGCTTTGGCGAGTGCGCGGTCGATAAGGAGCAGTTTGCGCTCCTGCACGCCGGCATATTCCTCATAAAAGCCCACTGAAATCCAAAGGCGTGACCGACCCCGCTGTCCGCTCCAGCCCAGTCCGCCGATCGATTCGGCTGCTGCAAGCTTGCGGCTGGTATGGGCGCGAGACAGACCGAAAGCCTGTGCCAGAGAAGAAATCGACGTCACATCGGTGAGAAGCTGGCCCTGCTCGGCGCTCGCTTCCCAGTCGATCCCGGAAATGAGCCGGTCCACCAACAGGCCGCCCGCATCGGCCCAGGTGAAGATCGTATAGAGCGGCCCCGCGCCGCGCACTTCGGGCGTCGCCAGCAAGGCCTGCGCGGCAAACGGTGCGACCACAGGCAACAGAGTGTCCAGGCGAGACTGAAAGCGGAGAGCCCTGTCTGCGCCATCGATGCGGTCGAGCGTCTGAAAGTGGAGGCTATACCAATGGGCCAACCAGGCCAGAATCGATGGCGCCAGCACAACGGGGTCTGTTCGGGCTTCGCCCGAACCGTCGGCCAAGCGGATGACGTCGTATTTCAGCGCTTCGTCGAAGAAGGCGTAGGCCGTATTGCGACTGGAGAGCCCATGCCGCAGTGCCAGATGGCCCATGGCGCTGCGGGTCAAACCGGGCTGGCCGGTCTGAAGCGCCCGAAAATAATGGTCCAAACCCGCATGGCACAGAAGCCAACGCTGTTGCGTGGCAAACAGCGCGGCAACACGCGGGGACGCCTCGTGAACGGCGATGAAGCTGCGCGCCAGGAACAGGATCGCATCGCGGAACGCCTCCCTCCCGATCAGCTTCTCCATCTCACCCTCGGAAATGAGCGTCACGGGCGTCTCCGGGCGACATCCCGTAAGTGCCGTTGAAGACGCGATAGAAGGTGGCGAGACTGTCGAAGCCGCAGGCATAGGCCACTTGAATCACCGGTAGAGCAGGAAATTCAAGCAGCAGCCGTTTGGCTTCCTCAACCCGCATCAGAGCCAGGGTGCGCGAAAACGTCAGTTCCGCGCTTTCGAAAACCACGTGCAGTTGGCGCACGGAAATGCCCAGTGCAAGCGCGACCGCGGCCGGCGTCAGCTTCTGCTGATGCTTGCGCTGCGTCATGATTTCCTGTGCCGCATAGCAGAGGCCGGAACGCAGTGCCGCGCGCACTTCGGGCATGCCCGGCGACAATCGCCCGCGTGCCATCATGGCGAGCCGGGCCATATGGGTCACGTCGCGGACGGGATCAATCAGCTTGCCCTGTTCGGCGTTGAGCGCGTTGAACAGCGCCCGGAAGGGCCGGGAGAACGTGGTCTCATCCATATAGCGGGTGGCAAACAGATCATGCGCCGGCTGGCCGAGCATCAGCTCGTCATCGACCGGAATTTTGAGCATCTGGTAATGGAAATCGTCACTGCTATCCGGCACCCCCGCATAGGGAAGATCGGAATGGCAGATCACAATGTCGCCGTTTCGCACCGCCTGCATGCGGCCGCCGCCGGTATCAAGCATCCCTGGGCCCTTCACCTGATGGGAGATGCACAGGCTGTGGCCGGCGATGCGGGCGATATCGGCTGTCGTGCGGCTCACCCGATAGGCGGAGGCCTGCATTTCGGACGCCACGGCCCCACCCACGGCCTGCGCCCGAAACGAGCCTTTGAAAGTGTGCCGGCGGTCGGGAGGCAGTTCGATCGTCACGCCGAACAGGCTCTTGCCGCGCACCTCGCGCCACTGGTCGAAGCGGTCTTCGGGGGGAATGTCGTCGGTCGAAAAACGGATCATGCCCCGACATGTCCCCCAAGGTGTCCGCCCAATGGGCGACTAACGACCAGCGTCATTCGGTCGGCGTATCTACAGGAATGGTAAATCCCGGCAAGATAGATTTTTATATATTTTTGATCAGGTTGCACCCGGTCCGCCCGAACGGTGGGTACTATCCAGTGCCGAAACAGCAAAAAGCGGGGTCCGGAAACCCGGCCCCGCCCCCTTTGGCTGGTTCTTTTGAGAGGCGTTTAATCGATGCGGATATTGGCTTCGCGCAGAACGCGGCCCCACTTGTCGCGCTCGACGGTGATGAAGCTCTCGATCTCGGTGAGCGACATCGGCCGCCCGGTAAAGCCCAGCGACAGCAGGCTGGCCTGAACCTTCTTCTCGCTCATCATCTGGCTGACGGTCGTGTTGAGCTTGTTGACGATCTCCGCCGGCGTGCTGGCCGGCAGCACAAGGAGGTTCCAGATGTCGGCCTCATAAGTCGGCAAGCCGGCGGCCTCCGCGACAGTCGGCAGATTGGGCAAGGTCGGCAGCCGCTCGCGCGACGTCAAACCAAGGCCCAGGACATCGCCATTCTCCAGCATGGGAAACACGCTGGCGATGCCGACCGAGGCGATATCGAGCCGGCCCGACATCAGATCGACCATCAGCGCCGAGTCGCCGGCATAAGGCACATGGGTCATCTTGATCGACGCCATGCTGCTCAAATATTCGGCGGCAAGATGCCCCGGCGATGTAACGCCGGCCGAGCCAAAGGTAATGGCACCGCTCTTGGCTTTCGCCGCATCGATCACCTGGCGTAGCGTTTTAAAATTCGAGTCCTTGCGGGTGATGAACACCATGCCCGAAGAACCGAGATAGCCGACGGCCTTGAGATCCTTCAACGGATCATAAGGCAGATTGCGCCCCAGCAAATGTTGCAGCATCGTCGGCGACACGCCCGAGACCGCCATGGAATAGCCATCGGGTGGCGAACGCAAAGCCTGCCCGACGCCAAGCGATCCGGAAGCGCCGACCCTGTTCTCGACCACGACGCTTTGGCCCAGGCGCTCACCTAGCTCCTTGGCGACGATGCGTCCGGCGAGATCGGTCGTTCCGCCGGCCGCATAAGGCACGATCATTTGAATGGTGCGGTCCGGATAGCGAGCCTGCGCATGAGCGGAAGCAGCCATCATGTGCAGTCCCAGCGCAGCCAACATACCGACGGCCCAGCGGCCATACCCACTCGATTGCATGGATCCTCCCTCCCCTAGAAGCCGTGTCGTTCAGCAAGATGTGGATCGACCAAGGATGGACGAGCCTGAACGCTGAGACGCGTGGTCGATCAGCTATAGAGTCGAGGCCAACGTGGCACACCTTCCAAGGAGTCACGCTGACCTAACTTTAGGTTACAGTTCTCGTGTGGTTCAGCTCAGGCCATCATCGAGAGGCCGCCGCTCACTTCGATGACTTCGCCAGTGATGTAATCGGCGAGCGGTGAAGCAAGAAACAGCACTGGCCCAGCGATATCGCTCGGGGCGCCAACGCGGCCGGCAGGAATGCCTTTGATACGCTCGGCGTATTTGTCGGCCACGTTGACGTTGCCGTAGAAGGCCGTGTCGATCAAACCCGGCGCAACCGCATTGACGTGAATCCCCTTGCTGCAAAAATCCTTGGCGAAAGCCTTCGTCAGCGACGACACGGCGCCCTTGGCCGCCGAATAGGCGCTGCCGCCAGGCGCGCCACCATTACGCGCCGCTGTCGAGCTGATGTTGATGATGCGACCTTTTCCCGCTTGTTCAAGCAGCGACAGGCAAGCCTGCGTCACTAAAAATACGGAGCGCAGATTGATATTGATCACCTTGTCCCAGACATTGGCCGGCAAATCCTGGAACGGCATTTTATTGGGCGAGGCACCGGCATTGTTGACGAGCACGTCGAGCTTACCGAACTTGGCTTTGATCTCGCCAGCGATACGCGTCACTGTGGCTTCGTCGGTAAGGTCGCCGTCGACGAGCAAAGTCTTCGCACCGAGTTCTTTCACCAAAGCTTTTGCCGCATCGGGCAGACCGAAGTCATGGACGACGACGGTGGCGCCGCAACGAGCGAAATCGCGCGCGATCTGACTGCCGATCCCACCGCTCGCGCCGGTGACCAGAACGACCTTTCCCGAAAAATCCAACATTCCTGTCCTCTATCCTCTTTGCTGTCGCGCCATTAGGCGTGAGCGATGAGATAAGCCTTCTTGCGCGTGAAGCGCGTGATCGAGTCATATCCCAGCCTCGATCCGGATAGCCCCGAGCGCTTGAAGGCATTCTTCTCGTGGAAGTCGCCTTCCCCGATCGCCGCTGTTCCCAGCCCCGTGCTGTTAATGCTGACGGCGCCGACTTGCACGCGTTTTGCGATCGCCAGAGCTTCATCGGTCGAGCCCGCAAACACCGCAGCACTCAGACCATAACTACTGTCGTTGGCGAGCTTGATGGCATCGTCGACATGGGTGAAGGCCATAATCGGCATGATCGGACCGAAGGTCTCGTCGGTCATCAGCTCCATCGAATGATCGACACCGGTGATGACGGTCGGCTCGGCCCACCAGCCGCCTGCACGCTCCGTCACTTCGCCGCCGCACCGGATCGCGGCGCCCTTTTGCACGGCATCGCGCAAATGCCGGTTGATGATATGCGCCTGGCTCTCGGTGATGATCGGCCCGAGCGTACCGTCCTTCACGGTCGGATAAGCGATCTTGACCTGGCGGGCTTTGTCGACGAGCCGGTCGACGAAAGCATCGGCGACATCTTGCGCCACATAGATACGTTCTATCGACACGCAGACCTGGCCGGCATTGGCGACCGAACCCGCCAGCAGAGACGCTGCCGCTTTGTCGAGATCGGCGCTGGCGGTGACGATGGCCGGATCCTTGCCGCCCAATTCCAGGAAAGCCGGAATGAAGGCCTTGCCGGCTGCTTCGGCGACCTTCTGTCCGGTCGCAGCGCTGCCGGTGAAGCAGACCGCATCCACCGTGTTGATCAGCGCTTCGCCGACCTCCCGGCCGCCGGAAACATAGTGAAGCACGGCTTCGATCTCGGGAATTTTGCGAATCGTGTCGACCAACGGCTGAACGAAACGCGGCGTGACCTCGCTCGGCTTGACGATCGCCGTACAGCCGGCAACCAAAGCTGGAATGGTGTCGAGCAAAGAACTCGACAACGGGAAATTCCATGGGCTGATGACGCCGACCAAGGGAAACGCACTGAGGCCGCCCTGGACTTCCACGTTCTTCATCGAGCGTAATGTGGCTTTGCGACCCGCGAAGACTTCCCGCGCCATGATGGCCAGTTTGTCGATGGAGCTTGGAAGCCGCAGCATCTCCTTTTCGGATTCGACGACACGGCCGGTGTCTTCGATGAGCGCCGCCAAAATCGCATCGTGTTTCTTCGCCACTTCCTGGCGCCAGGCATTGAGCACGTCCAGCCGGCCTTCCAGGCCGAGTTGCTCCCAACGCTCCTGGTTCTTGCGGAGCCTTTCCGCGATGGCCGGCAAGTCGGCCGGGTCCGTCAATTCCAGATTGAAATCATACTTCCCCGTGCGCGGATTTCTGACCGGTAGTGTCTTGCTCACTTCAGACGTTTCCATTTTCTCGCGCGTCCGCGAGGCGCTGGGCGGACCCGGCACCGATCATGCGGTTCGCCACATCGATAAGTGGCGCGATCCTAGTATGGGCTGAGGGCGGTGGCGCTTTCCGAAACGGCGGGTCACTTGAGTTTTTGTCATGGCTCGATCAGAATGGAATCGGGCGCTCGATTGGCGATGCCCCCAAAACTCATGGATTGAGGGCCAATTTTGGGACAAAGACCACCCTTTTTCGCTGTAGATGCCGGCATTGCCCGGCTTCGCCTCAGCTCTTAGTGTCCCATGAGTTTTCCTCAGGTCACCCTCACCATCGATGAATTCGAAGGACCTCCCGCCACTCAATCCGCTGCACGTCTTCGACGTCGCGGCCCGTGTCGGTAGCTTTGCGCAAGCCGCCGTGGAGTTGAACGTGACGCAATCGGCGGTGAGCCGGCAAATCGCCACCCTCGAGGGCAGCCTGGGCATTCGCCTTTTCGAACGTGGCCGCCGGGGCCTCACCTTGACGCATGCCGGCAATGCCTATTGGCGGGAAGTGGCGCCGGCTTTCGCCATGATCGCGGCGGCGACCCAACGCGTCAAACGGGACGTCCGGTTGGAGCCGCTGCGCATCCGCATCTATGCGACCTTCGCCATGAAATGGCTGATCAAGCGGCTGCCGGATTTCGAAGCGCAGTTTCCCGGCATCACCGTGCAGATGAGCACCATCGTTACGCCCGTGAACTTTGCCCGCGAGAATGTGGATCTCGCCATCCAGCTCGGCCGCGCCGATGGACAGAAGGCGGAGTTGATCGAACTTTTCCCGGACATCATACAGCCAGTCTGCTCGCCGAAATTGTTGAAGAAGAAGCCGATCGCCACGCTCGACGATCTCCGTCATCACCGTTTGCTGCACTCGCACTATCGCCGCAACGACTGGTCGGATTGGCTGTCCGCAGCGGGGCGCAAGGATCTCCTGAAGGATCAGGACAATTACTATCCCAACTCGCTGTTGGCCTATGAAGCCGCTGCCAAGGGCATCGGCGTGGCGATTGGCCAGGTTCAGCTCTTGGGCGACGATTTCGCTGATGGCACCTTGGTGCCCCTCTTCGATCGTCCGATTGATCGTGGCCTCGCTTATTACGCCGCCTGGTCCAAGGATCGCGAGCCCGACCGCAAGGTGCGCGTCTTCGTCTCCTGGTTGCGCCGTAACATCAGCGAGAGCATCACGGGCAACTAACTGCCTTTGAATCGCGCGGCAGACAGCGGCGCGATATCGACGTGGGGTGTTTTGCCACCGATCAAATCGGCGACAATGCGCGCCGTGGCCGGCCCCGTCGCCAATCCGACATGCCCATGACCGAAAGCATGGATGACATCGGCGCATCCGCTCGCCGGACCGATGACGGGCAATCCATCGGCCATTGAGGGACGATGGCCCATCCAGCGATCGATGCGGCTTTCGTCGAACGATCTCGACAGCTTGCCATAGGCGCGTTTCGCGTGACCGAGCAGAATATCGGCACGCTTCCAATCGGGCACAGCATCGACGTCGGCAAGCTCCACTTGGCCGGCGATGCGCAAACCGGCGCGCGTCGGATTGTTCCCCATCTTGCCGTCGCCCGGCATGATCGGCATGGCGCCGCGGGCGATGTCCGGCGGGATGACGACGTGATAACCGCGCTCGCTTTGCAGCGGCACAGTGTCTCCGACCGCCGTCGCCAGGCTTTTGGCACGAATGCCGGCGGCGATGACTGCTTTGTCACAAGCCAACGAAGCCTTCTCTGTACGGACGGCACGCAACTGGCCGCCTGTGAGATCAAAGCCGGTGACCCGGCCCGTCACGCGCTTGGCGCCTTTGGCAATCGCATGCGCCGCGATCGCGCCGACATAGCCGCCGGGATCGACGCAATGGCCGCCCTTTTCGACCAGGATCGCGAAAGTGTAACGCGCTGACAGATCGGGTTCGAGAGCTGCCACCTCCTGGCGAGACAATTCGCGAAAGGCCACACCATTGTCGGCTCTCAACCGCCAGGCCAATGCCTCTTGCTGAAAGGCTGCGCGATCGGTGTAGACGTAGACCAAACCTTCTCTGAGAATGAGATCGGGCCGGCCGATTTCTTCAGCCAGGGCCGCATGCCGCTGCGGACAATCATGAAGCAGGCTCGACAGAATGGCCGCCGTGCGTTCGACTTTCGCCACCGTCGAACCAGCGGTGACAAAACGCAGAAGCCAGGGCGCCAAGCCCAAAAGGTAACGCCAGCGAATGGCGAGCGGGCCCGTGGGATCGGCAATATAGCCCGGAACCTTTTTCCAGAGTCCGGGCATCGACATCGGCACGACCGAAGCCGGACTGAGCCATCCGCTATTGCCATAGCTTGCCGCCTGCCGGCCGCCCGGCGTCTCGGGTTCGACGATGGTGACGTCATGCCCGTCGCGCAGCAGTTCCACGGCCGTCGATGCGCCGACAATGCCCGCGCCTATCACGACTACGCGCATCGCGGACCCCGCCTTAAGATACTAAACGGATGCCTCATTCCTGAAACGCTTCCTCGCGCGTGGCGCGGAAACGCGGCATGATGACGAGGATGAGAACGAGAACGGCAACAATCAGCAGCCCTGCGGAAATCGGCCGATCGACGAAAATGCTCACCTTGCCACGCGACAGGAACATGGCGCGGCGGAAGTTCTCTTCCATCATCGGCCCGAGCAACAGGCCCATGACCAGAGGCGCGGCATCGCAATCGAGCTTGACGAAGATATAGCCGGCGATGCTGAACGCGGCCAGGAGCCAAAGATCGAAAACGGAATTGTTGAGCGACAATGTGCCGATGGCACAGAAGATCAGAATGGCCGGATAGAGATACCTGAAGGGCAGCGTCAACAGCTTCGTCCAAATGCCGATCAGCGGCAGGTTGAGAACGAGCAGCATCAGATTACCGACCCACATGGAAACGATCACGCCCCAGAACACTTTGGGATGATCGCTGATCAGCGTCGGCCCTGGCGCGATGCCCTGCATGATGAGCGCACCGAACATCAAAGCCATCACTGCATTGGCCGGCAGGCCGAGCGTCAGCAGCGGCACGAAGGAGGTCTGCGCGCCGGCATTGTTGGCGCTCTCAGGCGCGGCAACGCCCTCAATAGCGCCATTGCCAAAGCCCTCTTTCGGCTTGGCGACACGCTTCTCGATCGCATAGGCGGCGAAGGCCGCCAGCAAAGCACCGCCACCGGGCAGAAGCCCGAGGACGGTGCCGATGCCGGTGCCGCGCAGGATGGACGGCACCATGCGACGCCAATCTTCGCGGCTCGGGAACATCGACAGGAAGGGTGCCGAAATCGCCGAGCGGCTTTCGGCATGTTCGAGATCCTTCACCACTTCGCCGATGCCGAACAACCCCATGGCCACCACCACGAAGTTGATGCCACCCGTCATTTCATCGAGGCCCAAGGTGAAGCGCGGCTCGGCTGTCTGCACATCCTGCCCAACCAGGCCGATAAGAATGCCGACGAAAACCATGGCCAGTGCCTTGGGCAGCGAACCGCGCGCCAGAACGACAGAGGCGAGGAGGCCCAGCACCATCAGTGAAAAGTTTTCGGCCGGACCGAATTTCAGGCCGACTTCGGCGAGCGAGGGCGCAAACAGCGCCAGCAACAGTGTGGCGACGGTGCCGGCGAAGAACGAACCAATGGCGGCGGTGGCAAGCGCCACGCCGGCGCGACCCTTGCGCGCCATCTTGTAGCCGTCGATCGCCGTCACGACCGAGGAGGTTTCGCCAGGAAGATTAAGCAGGATCGCAGTCGTTGAGCCGCCATATTGCGCGCCGTAATAGATGCCGGCGAGCATGATCAAAGCGGTGACCGGTTGCAGGCCCATGGTGAAGGGCAGCAGGATCGCCATGGTCGCAGCCGGCCCAAGGCCCGGCAGAACGCCGACAAGCGTTCCCAGCAACACGCCAACGAAACACCAGAGCAGATTGACCGGCATGACGGCCTGATCGAGACCGAGCAGCAGAGCACTGAAGATTTCCATCGCGCTCGCTCCTCAGACGCCGAACCAAGGACCGATGATCGCCACGGGCATGCCAAGCCCTTTGACGAACACAAGACTGCAAGCCGCGCCCATGAACAGCCCATAGGCGATCATGATCAGGGGACGGAAAGGTTTTGAGGCCAGCGCGGACACGAGGGAGCAGGCAAGAACAGCGGGCAGCAGACCGGCGCCGCGCACCGTGAGACCGAACACCACGATCGAGGCGACGATGACGGCGATATTGCCAAATTGAAACGAAAGCGGTTCTCCGCCGTTGGTCCGCAAGGATTTGATGGCGACGAACAAGCCCATGCCGATCAGCGCGACCGACACCATCGCGGGAAAGCCACCGGGACCGATTTTGCGCCAGGTGCCAAAGGACAGACCATAACTGCCGATGAGAAAGGCCGCGCCGATCAGAACGAACAACAGCCCGGCGATGGTTTCGCTGTTAAGCCGCGAATTCATTCTTATTCCCCTTCGTTATTGTTTTGCGTCCATCCGCCACAAACTCCGGCGGCTGGTAGGCCCTGACCTGCGGTGCTTCGCCGGCGTATCGCGTGATCTCGACGAGGCAGGCATTGGGGCTCGGTCCTTGCGACAGACGTGAAGTGCCATGGTCGGGCGTGAGCACGTTCGGATTGCCGTTCAGCTCGATCGCCTCCGGCGTGCCAGACTTCCAGGGATCGAACCAGGCACCGGTGGCGAGCTGGACGACGCCCGGCATCACGGCCTCGGTCAAAGCGGCGATGGCAAGGCACGCCCCTCGATCATTGCTGACCTTCACCAGATCGCCCTCGGCGAGCCCGCGCGCGGCGGCATCGCGCGGATGCATGCGCACCGGCTGGCGGCCACCGTGCTTGGTCTTGCGCGAGGGCGCCGCATGATCCCACTGGCTGTGCAGCTTGTCGTGTGGCTGGCAGGAGAGCAGATGCAACGGAAAGCGTTGTGCGCTCTTGGCGCCCAGCCATTCCGCCGGCTCCAACCAGGCGGCATGGCCGGGGCAGTCGTCGTAGCCGTAGCTGGCGATCCGCTCGGAGAAGAGTTCGATGCGGCCCGATGGGGTGCGCAGCGGATGGGCCTGCGGATCGGCACGAAACGGCGCGAGGAAGGGGCGCGAGGTCGCACGCTCGACGAGATCGATCAGCCCGGCGGCACGAAAATCCGCGACGTCCGGCAGTTCGATGCCACGGCCGGCGGCATCGTTGCGCGCTTCCCCATAAAGCCGTTCAAGCCACTGGGCTTCGCTCAGACCTTCGGTGAAAGCTTCCTCAGCACCGAGGCGCGCGGACAGTCGACGCAAAATCTCATGATCGGTCGGCACCTGTTGAGGGGCTTCGGCGACGCGCGAGGAATAAGCGATGAAACTATCGCGGCCGCTGGCCACCACATCGTCGCGTTCGAGAAAGGTCGAGGCCGGCAATACGATGTCGGCATGACGGGCGAGCGGATTCCACCAGTGTTCGTGCACGACCACGGTTTCGGGGCGCTGCCAGGCATCCGTCAGCCGATTAAGGTCTTGATGATGGTGGAAGGGATTGCCCCCGGCCCAATAGATGAACTTGATATCGGGATAGATGCGCTTCGCGCCGTTGTATTCATATTCACAGCCGGGCGAGAGCAGCATGTCGGCGATGCGCGCCACCGGAATGATCTCGCGCTCGGGATTTCGCCCCTGCGGCAGAGACGGCCACCGCACGGGAGACGAAGGCTGACCGATGCTGCCGACCGAGGCATAGCCAAAGCCGAAGCCTTCACCTGGAAGACCGATACCGCCGAGCAGAGCAGCCAGCGCGACCAGCGCCCAATAAGGTTGCTCGCCATGATCGGCCCGCTGCAAGGACCATGACATCATCAGGAAGGTCTTGCGCGAGGACATGTCTGCCGCGAGATCGCGAATGGCGTCCGCATCCAGTCCGGTGATCGCGGACGCCCATGTGGCATCCTTGACGATGCCGTCCGTTTCGCCCGTCAGATAAGCCCGCACCTGATCGAAGCCAACCGTATAGCGATCGACGAACGCCTTGTCGTATCGCTCAGTTGCAATGAGCGTGTGCGCCAAGGCGAGCAGCAGCGCGGTGTCGGTGCAGGGCCGCAGCGCCAGCCATTCCGCACCTAATTCGTCGGCGGTATCGTCGCGCACGGGCGTGACATTGACCAGACGCGCGCCGGCATCGCGGCAGGCGAGCAGAGCCGAGCGCGCTGTGTGATGGGCGATGCCACCGGAATTGACCTGTGCATTGCGCAAAGGCGTGCCGCCAAACATGACGATCAATTCGGCATGTCCCGCGATCAGCGACCATGGCGTATGGCCCGTGGTCATGCTCTCGGTCGTGCCGATCACATGCGGCAACACCACTTCGCCGGCAGCATAGCTGTAGGTCTGAACAGAGCGGACGGAGCCGCCGACCATGTTAAAAAAACGCTTGAGCTGGCTTTGCGCATGATGGAAGCGCCCGGCGCTCGACCAACCGTAACAACCTGAAAAGATCGCCTTGCTACCGTGGGTGTCGCGCACCCGGGCGATTTCACTGGCGACGAGATCGAGCGCCTCGTCCCAGGAAACTTCGACGAACGGCTCGGCGCCTCGGCGGCCTTTGGCTGTTCCTGGCCCGTGTTCGAGGAAGGAGCGCCGCACGGCGGGCTTGAGGATCCGGCATGGCGCGAGCCGGTCGCCGGTCATACCGGCGGCAAAAGCCGCCGGATCATCGTCCTTTGAAAACGGACGCAGTGTTTCGGGGGTGCCTCGATGCTCGTAGAAGCCCCAATGCGAACCGATCAGTCTGGAAGACGAAGGCTCCGGGCGATCCTTCTGGTGCGTGGACATGTCCGGAGACTTCGACATCGTCACTCGACCTTCAGATTTCCGGCTTTGATGATATCAGCATAGCGCTTGCTTTCATCGACGACGAAAGCCTGCAGCTCCGTGCTGTTCTTGTACATCGGTTCGAAGCCGAAGACGGTGAGCTTATCCTTGAACTTGTCGGACTTCACCACCTTGGCGATGGCATCGCTCAGGTAAGCGGCGGCCTTCGGATCGAGATTCTTCGGCCCCCACACCGCGTACCAGGACAGCATTTCCAGCGCCGGCATGCCGCTTTCGGCAACGGTCGGCACATTGGGCGCCAGCGGCGAACGGGTGGCGCTGGTGACGGCGAGAGCCTTCAAACGGCCGGACTTCACATGCGGCAGCGAGGACATCATCGGGTCGGCCATGAGCTGCACCTGACCACCCATCAGATCGGACAGAGCGGGGCCCGCGCCTTTGTAGGACACGACGTCCGTGTCGATGCCCGCCTGCGCCTTCAAGGACTCAATCGCCAGATGGCCGGCAGAGCCATAGCCCGACGTGGCGAAATTGAACGAGTCCGGATCGGCTTTCACCGCGGCGAAGAATTCCTTGAGCGTATTCGCCTTCGTGCTCGGCGGCGTGCTGATGATCAACGGACCGGCGGCGACGCCAGCGATGCTCGTGAAATCGTTGATGACGTCGAAAGGCACCTTCTTGTTGAGAAGCGGCGTCACGACATGGATCGAGGCATTGAACAACAGCGTATAGCCATCGGGCGTCGACTTCACGACTTCGTTAGCACCGACAACGCCGTTGCCACCGCCTGCACGATTGTCGACCACGAAGACCTTGCCCGTCGTCTCCGCCAGTTCCGCAGCGAGAACGCGCGCCACGCTGTCGACCGAACCGCCCGGCGGAAACGGAACGACGATGCTGACCGGACGAGACGGAAACTCCTGTGCCAAGGCAGTGCTTGCCACCGGTGCCGCAAGCAGCAGCGAAAGCAATAATGGTCCGACGCGCTTCATGAATGGCTCCTGTTCCATCTTTGATTATATATGGTTCTGCCGCGCCCGCACGGGGCAACGGTTCGCGCCGGCCTCAAACCGCCGCCAAATGACGATCGATCCCGTCAGAACGTGCCCGGATACTGACCTCCGTCCACGAGCAGGTTCTGTGCCGTCACAAAGCCAGCCTGCTTGGAACAAAGGAAAGCGATATAGGCGCCGATCTCGTCGGGAGAACCGTAACGACCCGCCGGGTTCTGGGACGCCCGCTCGCGCCAGATGTCCTCGAAGGGCCGCCCCGTGGTCTGCGCCAGACTTTCGACATGCTGACGTTGTCCGTCGGAGGCGACAATACCGGGGAGAAGATTGTTGATGGTCACGTTATGCGCTATCGTCTGGCGCGCGATGCCGGCGACGAAGCCGACGAGGCCGGAACGGGCGGCATTCGACATGCCGAGCTCCGGCTGAGCGATCTTGACGCTGCGCGAGACGATGTTGACGACGCGGCCGAAGCCCCGCGCCATCATGCCATCGAGCGTCAAGCGGATCATTTCGATCGGCGTCAGCATCATGCGATCGACGCCGCGAATCCAGTCTTCGCGGCTCCAATTGCGGAAATCGCCTGGCAGTTCGCCATCGGCATTGTTGACGAGAATGTCCGGCTCCGGGCAGGCCGCCAAGGCCGCCTGCTTGCCGGCCGGCGTCGTGATATCACCAGCGACGGCTTTCACTTCAACGCCTGTTGCCGCACGAATATCGGCGGCGGCTTTCTCAAGCGTTTCCGGCGTGCGCGCCAGAATCGTCAATGCCACGCCTTCGTGCGCGAGTGCCAAGGCTGCCGCCTTGCCCATGCCCCGGCTCGCGCCGGTGACAAGGGCTTTTTTGCCGGAAATGCCGAAATCCATCAGACGCGCCCTTACGCCGCGGCGGCCAGAGCGCGCTTGAGATTCCAGCCGTAGACTTTGTCGAGGCCGAGTTCCTGCACGATGCGAACACCGCGCGCCAGCGCCTCGCCTTCCAATCCAGTCAGCGGACGGCGCAGTTCGCCGGCCGGCAGGCCGACGGCCTTCATCAGCGACTTGATGGCGACCGGATTGATCGCCGAATAGTTGAAATGCAACAGCGGCAGCAGGCGCAGATAGGTTTCCTTGAAGCCTTCCGCTTCGGCATAGGACGTCCAGGGCTTCGAAATGGTCGCGACTTCCGCCGGCGCGATATTGCCGCCCATGTTGGCCGTGCCGTGGCCGCCAAGGCTCATGGTGGGAACGACGAGGCCGAGATTGGGGCTGTCGCAGCACATCACCGATACATCGGGCTTGGCCGCCAGAATCTGCGCCACCTGGCCGACGCGCGTGGTCGACTCTTTGTGAATGACGTAGTTCGGATGTTTGAAGATACGCAGCAGGTGATCCCAGTGCAGATCGCTCTTCACGCGGGGCGGATTGTTGTAGATGCCGAGCGGCAGATCGGTGGCATCGGCGATTTCGAGGAAATAGCTTTCGATGTCGGCTTCCGGCGCGCAGATATAGGCCGGCGCGGCGAGGATGGCGCCATCGGCACCGTTGGCGCGCGCGAAGCGAACGTTTTCGATGGTGGTGTCGGTGTTGTTGCCGGTGCAGCCGAAGAACAGTGGCATTTTGGCCGATTTCATCTTCGCGGTTTCGACGATGATCTTCTTCTTCTCGTCGGGCGACAGCATCGAGACTTCACCGGTCGAGCCCATGATCAGGATCGCGGAAGTGCCATGCGTCTCGTGGAATTGCAGCAGCTCACGGAAAGCGCCAAAATCCACGCCGCCCGAGCGGTCGAAGGGGGTGATCAGGGCAACGAAAGAACCGGTGATTTTCGGGATCGCAGCAGACATCGGGACGCTCCGTGACGGATTTAAAACAGTTTTTCAAACGTAGTTTAAATTCGGCCGTCGTCAACGTCTTTCTCGAAGCATTACGCCCGTAAATCGGGCAGGAATGCTCGATTTACGGGCCAATTAATGCTTCTCTTCGGGTTATTGAGCCTCCGGCCTGGT
This sequence comes from Rhizobiales bacterium 62-17, assembly GCA_001898965.1. Classification (GTDB taxonomy): domain Bacteria; phylum Pseudomonadota; class Alphaproteobacteria; order Rhizobiales; family Beijerinckiaceae; genus Terripilifer. Next base: position 1,438,317 of record MKVW01000009.1, on the reverse strand, counting down.
CAAGCTTGATGCAGCCAGGCCTAATGGTCGTTCAGCGGAACAACTTGGCTGTCGGATCGGCGGCGGGGCTGGCAAAGCCCGCGCACACGAAGCTGACGAGCTGGGCGATGATCTGTTCGTCGTCTGTCGTATCGCACAGCCCACCCGAGAGTTGTTTCAGACGCGAAGTCGACGGCTCGGAATCGATCAGCACCTGCATGATCGCGCCGATGGCGAAATTATATCGCCAGAAGATATCGCGGCGGCCGAGCGACGGCAGCGCGCGGGCAAAGGCATCGATGAAACGAAACACGACGGGATCGACGCGGCGAATGAAGAAACGCGTCGTCATCTCGCGCGGGCGCGAACGCACCTGGAGGAGAAACCGCGTCAGCGGACGCGCGCCGGTTTCATCCCGGCTGAGCCGAACCATCGGGCGCACGAGTGCTTCCACGACGGCAGCCACGCTCGGCCCGTCCTGATCGGCCGCAGCCTCGCAGGCTTCCAGCGACCTCAGACGCGCGTTGGTGTAAGGCTCCATCATGAGATTGAGAACTTCGCTGATCAGCTCGTCCTTGGAGCCGAAATAGTAGTTCACCGCCGCCAGATTGACGTCGGCGCGCAAGGTAATCTCGCGCACGGTCGCCAGATCGAAGCTCTGCTCGATGAAAACCTCCCGCGCGGCGGCAATGATGCGCGCGCGCGGATCGTCCAACTTCTCCGAGGCACTATCGGTTTCAGCCAAGCGAGCTTTTTTGACCATTCGCGTCTATCTATGTCCTTCGCTACGTCACGCGCTTTTCCGTCTTGATGCCGGCACCCTTTGGCGCTGGCCTCGGAAAATTCGCGACGTCCTTCCTGCGTTTTGATTGATGATTTTGCGGCCGTTGTAAACTTGCCATTGGCAAGACGCCGATACGGCACATGCCTCCAGAGACTTCCCACACAGTTTCGAATCATTCAAATTATTAAATGGAAACAACGGATTGCGAGGAAATTCCGGTTCATGTTACGGACCTGTGTCGATCCGCGCGGCGGGCTCCGACGTGAGTGACCTGTATGAGTGTGCGCGCCATCGACATCGCCTATCTGTATGCGTCCGAACGCGGGCGATTGCGACAACTGGTCCGTCGCTTCGTCGACAACAGAGCCACCGCCGACGATCTGGTGCAGCAGGCGTTCGAAAAACTGCTGCGGGTCGCCGATGCACGTTCTATCGACAACTGCCCGGCTTATCTCACCTGCACCGTCCGCAATCTCGCGCTCAATCATTTGCGCGACCAGGCCCGGCATGCCGAAGTCGTCGTCGCCGATATCGAGCTGCATGGCATGGCGGATGCCAGTCCGTCGCCAGAAACCACGGCTATCTATCGCTGCGAACTGCGCCGGGTTCTTGCTGCGGTGGCCGCCCTGCCACCGCGCCGCCGGGAAGCCTTTGTCCTGAATAAGTTCGAAGGGATGAGTTACGATGAAATCGCTGCGCGGCTGGGTATCTCGCGCAATACGGTGATTTCGCATATCGTCATCGCGCTTGCGGACCTCGATCGCCAGCTCGGATAGAATGGCCCGTATCAGGGATCGCGCCGGTCACGATATGAAAGAAGAAGCCACAGATCCCGTCGTCATGGAGGCGCTGGAATGGTTCGTGCGAATGCGCGACGACAAAGTCAGCGCCGCCGACCAACAGGCTTTTGACGCCTGGCTTGCCGCCGACGAAGCCCACGCCGCCGCCTGGCAGCACGCCGAAGCCCTGTGGAAACGCTTTGACATTGCACAGCCGGAATTCGATCGGGCGCGGGATGCGCGCAGCCTGTCGCGCCGCAAGATTCTATTTGGCTCGATCGTCGCGGTCGCTGGCGGCAGTGTCTATATATTGAGCAGTTCCGATCTGTCGGCGGATTGCGTCACGGGCGTGGGCGAACGCAAGACATTCCCCCTCGCGGATGGCAGTACGGTCGAATTGGGCAGTTCCTCGGCGCTCTCGATCAAGTACAGCGACAGCGCCCGGCGGCTCGTGCTGCATCACGGCGAGGGTTTCTTCGATGTGGCCGCGGATAGCCGGCGGCCCTTCGTCGTCGAAGCCGCCGATGGCTCCGCGACGGCGCGGGGGACACGCTTCAATTTGAAATATGTCGACGGCATCGCGACGGTGGCCGTCAATCAACATGCCGTGCTCGTCCAGGCCGGATCGAGGCCGGGCGTGCAGGTCGATACCGGCTGGCAGGTGAGCTATGGCAGCGATGGCCTCGGCCTACCTTCCCCCGCCAATTTAGAGACAGTCGAAGCGTGGCGGCGGGACCGGCTGGTTTTTCAGGATGTGCCGCTGGGACGTGTCCTCGGCGAGCTCGGCCGCTATCGCCGCGGCCGTATCGTCCTGATGGACAAGCAGGTCGGCACCATACCGGTGACGGCCATTTTCGATACGAAACAAGCCGACAGCGCCCTGCGCACGATCGCCGACACCCTGCCGATCCGCGTTTTCTACGCCACCAATTATCTGGCTTTCATATCTGCCAGCCCATAAATGCCCTCTCCCGCAAAAAAAAATTCAAAAGGCGTTCATTAGCTGGGCGTGCCCCGGTGTCGTACCTTATGGGGGCCGTCGATCAGATCGCCCTCTTGGTTAGCACTCCCGCCCAACGCGGGTCAGCGCGCAGGCAGGGCAATGCACTCTTTCTCTCAGAATGATGTTTCACGGTTCCAGGACCAGCCTCTCAAGCGGTTGAGGAAGCGGTCTCTTTTTCTCGCTCTCTCGGTCACGACGGCGCTCGTCGCGGTTGCCGCGATCCCTGCCTCGGCAGTTGCGCAGACAGCGAACACGGCGACGAAGACCAATTTCAATATCCGCCCCCAGCCCCTGTCCCAAGCCCTGGTGCAATTCTCTAACGCTACCGGCCTGCAACTCTTCTTCAATATGGATCTCGCCCGAGGCCTCCAGTCGCCCGGCGCCCAGGGGCCGCTCAGCCGAACGGAAGCGCTGAACCGCATCCTGTCCGGGTCCGGTCTGCAATATTCCTTCACCAATGCCAGCACGGTGACCATACGGCGTAGCGAACAGCGCTCACAGAATTCCGGCACTCCGCCCGTTGAAGGCGGCATCATGCTCGACGAAATTCAGGTCGATGGCGGCAGCGGCGGCGTCATCACCGCAAGCGGCTATGTCGGCCGCAGTAGCGCGACGGGCACGAAGACCGACACACCCTTCGTCGAAACGCCGCAGTCCATCTCTTCCGTCACCGAAAAACAGCTCGAGGATCGCAAGCCACAATCGCTGCTCGATGCGATCTCCTACACGCCAGGCGTCCGCGTGAATGCCTATGGCACCGATCCACGCTACGATTCCTTCTTCGTGCGTGGGTTCAATATCACCAACACGGGTGTTTTCCGCGACAATCTGCGCCAGCCCACTGCCGGCTATGGCATCTTCATGACCGAGCCCTATGGCATCGAAGGCATTTCGATTCTGCGCGGTCCGTCTTCGGCGCTCTATGGCGCCACAGGCGCTGGCGGTCTCTACAATGTCATCACCAAACGGCCGACCATGACGCCATTGCGCGAAATCGGCATCCAATACGGCACCTATGATCGGCGGCAGGCGCAATTTGATCTCTCCGGCCCGGTCGAGGGTGTCGACACGCTCTACTATCGCCTGACCGGTGTCGGTCGCGTGGCCGGTACGGAATTCAAATCGGTGCCCGACGATCGCGTCTATATCGCGCCGGCGCTGACCTGGAAGCCCAATGAAGACACCAAGCTGACGATCCTGGGCGAATATTCACGCGCAAAAACCGGCGGCAGCCCAGGCTATTACAACGACTATTACGGTCACGTCACCCGCATTGAATCCGGTGATCCGGCTTACGGTGGCATGACTCATGAGCAGGCGCGGATCGGTTGGGAATTCGAACACCGGATCAACGAGACTTTCACGTTCCGGCAGAACGCGCGCTATTCGACCCAGGATATCGACGCCAAATATGTCTATACCTACAATGGCGCGGCCCATGCGCTCGATCCGACGCTGATCGACCGCGGCTCCGGACGCGACGTGCAGAGGCTCGATGCCTTCGTTATCGACAATCAGCTGCAAACCAAGATTGCGACGGGGCCGCTCGATCACACGATCCTGACCGGCGTCGATATTACCTGGACACGTTTCCGCGCCTCTTCGGGAACGGGCGCGGCGCCGCCGTTGAACATGCTGGTCCCCAACTATGGAGGCTATATCGCACCGGTCGCGCTCACATCGCTCGCCAGCCAGCGGCAGATGCAAACCGGCGTCTACGTACAGGACCAGATTCGCCTCGGCGGCTGGACCCTGACGATCGGCGGACGGCACGATTGGGTGTCGACGAAAACGGACACGACCGACCTGACGACGGCCACGCTAACCTCAGCGCAACAGGACGACCGGGCGTTCTCCGGCCGTGTTGGCCTCTCCTATAAAACGCCGTTCGGTCTCGTTCCTTACGTCAGTTTCTCGACCGCCTTCTCGCCCAACATCGGTTGGAACAAAACGACCCAATCCACATTCAAGTCGACGACCAGCGTCCAGCAGGAGATCGGCGTCAAATATCTTCTGCCCGACACCAACATCATGCTGTCGGCTGCTCTGTTCAACGTCGATCAGAAGAACGGCATATTCTATGAGGTGATCAACGGCATCAATATGCAGGTGCAGCGCGGCAAACTTCGCTCCCGGGGCGTCGAATTGGAAGCCGTCGCCAGCCTCGACAATGGCCTCTCCTTCGCCGCGTCCTATACCTATACCGAGCTTAAAGTTCTCGAAGGACCATCGAGTACGCTCGGCAAATATGTGTCGAGCGTTCCTTTGCACACGGCGTCGCTCTGGACGAACTACAAGCTGCCGACGGATAGCGTCCTCTATGGGCTCAGCGGTGGCGTTGGTGCCCGCCTCACCAGCTCCAGCTATGGTGACGACAAGAACAGCCTGAAGAACAGCGCCCGCGCCGTTTTCGATGCGTCCCTGCGCTTCGACTTCGAGGCCGTGAGTCCGCAGCTCAAGGGCGTGAGCCTCCAGGTGAACGCCACCAATCTCTTCAATCGACGCGATACGACCTGCACGTCTGGCTATTGCTATCCAGACCCAGGCCGGACGGTGCTCGGAAGCCTGAAATACACTTGGTAAGCCCAGGGCTCGGCAAGCGATGCGCGCTTGCCAAGCCCTGACATTCTTATTCAGCGAAAATTCCCAGGAGAAAAACGTGCGCGCGCTCTTCACGCTCATTCATCGCTGGATAGGGCTGTCGATCGCCTCGTTCATCGTCGTCAGCGGCTTGACCGGTGCGATCATCTCCTGGGATCATGAACTCGACGATCTCATTAATCCACATCTCATGTACAGCGCCCAACAGGGCGAGCGACTGCCGCCACTCGAGATTATCAGGCGCGTGCAGGCAGCCGAACCTCGCGTCTTCATCACTTATATGGCGTTGAATCCGGAAGCCGGGAAAACCTATGAGCTCGTCGTCGAGCCCAAGACCGATCCGGTAACGGGCAGACTCTACGATCTCGATTTCAACCGGCTCTACTACGATCCGGTCACGGGCGCGGAAGTCGGCCGGCGCAATTGGGGCGCCGCGTGGCCCGTCACGCGCGAAACGGTCATCTCGTTTCTCTACAAACTGCATTACATGTACCACATCCCGGCCATGTGGGGCACTGACCGGTGGGGCTATTGGCTTCTCGGCATCGTCGCTCTGGTCTGGACGATCGACTGTTTCATCGGCTTTTATCTGACGCTGCCTCTGCGACAGGCGAAGCGAAAGCATCGCGCGGCGGAGACCGAACGCCAATCCGGCAAAAGCTATTGGGAGCGCTGGAAGCCTGCCTGGAAGATCAAGACGAATGGCAGCGCCTATCGCATCAACTTCGACATTCACCGCGCCTTCGGGCTGTGGTTCTGGCTGGTTCTCTTCGTCGTCGCTTTCACCGGCTTTTCGCTGAACCTCTATCGCGAAGTGTTTTATCCAGTGATGTCGATGGTCTCGAAAGTCACGCCGGATATTTTTGCGACACGGCCGCCGACGCCCATCGATCAACCGATTGTTCCAAAGCTGACTTTCTCCGAGATTTTGCGGAAGGGCGAAGCCGAAGCCAAGGCGCTCGGCATTAAGGAACCGCCGGGCGCGCTGTTTTATGCGCCTCGCTGGGGCGTCTATGGCGTGAGCCTGTTCGAGCCGGGCGAAGGCCATGGCACCGGCGGCGTCGGTCCGGAATTTCTCACCTTCGATCAGGGCGACGGCCGCTCCCTGGGCCGCCGAACACCCTGGAAGGGAACGGCCGCCGACATCTTCGTGCAAGCGCAATTCCCTCTGCATTCAGGACGCATCCTGGGCATACCCGGCCGCATCCTGATTTCCCTGGCCGGGCTCGTCTGCGTCGCCCTGGCGATCACCGGCGTCGTGATCTGGTATCGCAAGCGGCGCGCGCGGGTGCGGGTCCGCGTGGCCGAACTCGATCGTTCTGCGCCAATGCTGCAGCCCGTAGCCATTCGCGCCAAACGCTGAGATGGTGCTCTTAAAGTCCGTCGACTGCGCGCCACCGGTGAGATGGCTTAGCTCAGGCGCAGGCAAAGCGGCTTGTGGATGATTCATTTCGCATCGATAGAAGACTTTCTCGCACGTCTTCCATCAGGCGCTGTCTTTCGTCCTCGGAAAGCCTGTTCCCGATCTTGCGCAACCAACCGACGAAGTCGCCATCCGAAGCTTCCAGCCGGTCGGCAAGAATAAGGCTGATCTGCGATCCTTCCGATTGATACTTTTGTGTGAGATAGCCGATCAATCCCTGTTCGATAATCACGGCATCCGGCGCGATATCTCCAGGGCTCAGACAGGTGCAGAACGGCGAATGGATTGGATCAGAGACAACCTGATCCCATAGCTCCGCAACGGATCGCCATGGATCGGTTCGGTCATATCGCAATCCCAATTTCACCGTTCTGCACCCTGATCTCCGCTCGCCGTTTAGGGCGAGATTTCCTCCAGTACTTTCCCCGATGTCTCCTCAGCGAAAAGCGCACATATGATGCCGCCCGCTAGCGACACTAGGCCGACGAAGAGAAACACGCCTGCGGTGCCACCAATCGGCAGAATCCAGCCGACAATCAGCGGACCGAAGATCGATGCCACGCGCAGCCAGAACGTCGACCAGGCCGTGCCGAGCGCCCGCATGCGTGTCGGATAAAGTTCCGGCACATAGAGATAAAGCGCGCCCGAACAGATCGAGACGAACAGCATGCTGATGGCCGCCATGATGCGCACGCTATCGGCCGTACCACCTTGCAAGTACCATAGTACGAAGAGAGGCAGCGATCCGACAATGAAGCAGAACGCGAACATGCGCTTGCGGCCCGTCCAATCGATGATCATCGCCGCGACCACGAAGGCGATCATGCTCATGACCTGCTGCAGCAGAGCATAGTTGATCGAATCCTGCACCGACAGATTGTAGACGGTTCGATAGATCGTCGGCAGCCAGACGATGAGCCCATAGGTGACCATATAGGCGCAGATCCAAAGCGTACTGACGACGATCGTGCGGATCAGATAGATACCCTGGAACAGCTCCATGATGCCAAGGGAAGCCTTGGCCGGTGGCACCGGCAGATCGGGAACCGGTGGCAATGGGCGCGCGCCATTGGCGGATACCGCCGCTTCGATTTTCGCCATCGACGCTTCGGCTTCGGCCTGGCGACCGCGCGAGGCGAGCCAACGCGGCGATTCCGGGCACCACATACGCATGGCGATGACGATGAAGGCCGGAATGGCGCCAATATAGAACATCCAGCGCCAGCCATAGGTCGGCACGATCCAGGAGGCCAGCAAAGCGACCGCCAACAGGCCGGCCGGAAAGACGGCTTCGTAGAACAGGAAGAAGCGCCCGCGCCCTTTGGCTTTGGCAATCTCGTTGATATAGGCGGCTGCGAGCGGCACCTCGCCGCCAAGGCCAATGCCCTGCACGAAGCGGCACCAGAACAATTGCTCGTAGTTCTGCGCGTGGGCCGCTACCAGGCTCATGATCGCGAAGATCAGCACGGTGACCATGGTCATGCGCACACGCCCATAGCGCTCGCCGAGCCAGCCAAACAGCAGAGCGCCTATAGCCTGGCCGGCAAAGCCGATGGAGAACAACGGCCCGATCTGCGCCGGCGAGAATTTCCACTCCCCCAGCAGTTGCGGCACGATATAGGCGATCGCCAACGCGTCGAAGGCGTCGAAGAATGTCGCCACGCCTAGAATGACACGCATCCGTACATGCCATGGCGAATATGGCAGGCGCTCGATGCGCGCGGCGATTTTGATTTCATCCTGCGCGGTTGCGCCGGTCACCAAAGTCATCACTTCCCTCCCCTTGTCATCTTCCCTCCGCCCTCCGGCTTTTTCAGCCGGTGGGCGCCACGAGTGCCTCCGCCTCCTGAGCCGTTCGGCGTGCGCGCAGAGCGCGTGTCTGCTCCCGATCGACCTGACCGCTCGGGTCAACCACCACGCCATAGATCGAAGCAGCGGCTTCGCGGCTGACATAGCCTTCGACCACATCGCGGGCGACCGCATCGGCGGAGCGTTCATGAGGATCGCCAAAGCCACCGCCACCACCGGAGTTGATGCGATAGGCATCGCCGGCCCTGAGGCGATGCGCGGCGATCTTGGCGTTGGGCAAATCCTCCTGCCACACACCATTGGTGCGCAAGGCAATGCCATTGCCGGCGCCTTCCAAGCCGCCATGCAATCCCCACGGACGGCAATGCGCCCGTTCGATGGTGGAATTGACCGACATGGGCGCCAGCGCCTGCACGATAATTTCCGCACCCAAGCCGCCGCGCTGCCGACCCGGCCCACCGGAATCCTGACGCAACTCGTACTTCTCGATCATCAGCGGATATTTGCTCTCGACCTGTTCGGTGGGGCTGTTGTGCGTATCGCCATCGTTGATGCACACCGTCACCGAGACACCGTCTTCCGAAGACTTGGCGCCCCAACCCCCGCCGACCGGACCAATGGCGGCGATGTAGAAGCGGCCGTCAGCCGGCGAGACACCGTGCAAGGTCGACGTCACCAGATCGGCATGATGGCCGGCGATGACACGCTCGGGGATGGCGCCGGAGAGCGCCTTGAAAATGGTATCGACGACGGTCATCGGAAACGTCATCCACCAGCGCATAGGCGCCGGGCGCTGGGCACTGATGACGCGCCCCTCGGGCATCACCACTTTCAGAGAACGGAAACTGCCATCGTTCACCGGATGATCGGTCGGCGTCGTCAGGCATTTATAGGCGACCTGGGCGCAGGCATAGCCGGTGGTGATGCCGGAGTTGTAATATCCACGCACCTGCCGCGCCACTTCGCTGAGGTCGATGGTCATTTCATCGCCAGAGACTTCGACACGCACTTTGATCGGTACACGCTTGCCGATGTCGATGCCGTCGTCGTCCATGAAGGATTCAGCTTCATAGACGCCATCGGGAATGGTCAACGTATTGGCGCGCGCCGCGGCCTCGGTGTGATCCATGATGATACGAATGGCATTGAGAACCGGGCCGCGACCATAACGGTTCACCAGTTCAAGGAAACGGCGCTCGCCGGTGGTCACCGCCGTCACCTGCGCCCTGAGATCGCCCAAGCCCAATTCGGGCAAGCGGACGTTCATGGCGATGAGATCGAGCAAGTCCTGATTGACCACGCCCGCTTTCTGATACTTCAGAATGGGGATTTGCAGGCCTTCCGAATAAATATCGGTGGTGACCACGCCGATGGCGCCGCCGATATCGATCCAGTGCGCCATGCAGCAGGTGAACGCGATCAACTCGCCTTCATGGAAGATCGGCAGCGTGAAGGTTACGTGGTTTAGATGGCTGCCGGTGATATAGGCATCGTTGGTGACCAGAATGTCGCCCGGCTGGATGCCGCCGCGCGTCTCGAAATGACGGAGTTTGGCCTTCACCGTCTCCGACATGCCGCGGATGAACATCGGCAGGCCGAGCCCGATCGAGATCGTCTCACCGGTGGCGGTGAACAGACCGACCGTGAAATCAAGCGCTTCATAGATGATCATATTATAAGCGGTGCGCATCAGATTGGTCTTCATCTCTTCGGTGACGGCGATCACGCCGTTACGAACGATTTCAACCGTGATGGGATCCACACCCGCCGTATCGAGAGCGGCGGAGACCGAACGCACAGTCATGACAAAGTTCCAATCGCGATGTTGAGATTGCCGAAACGGTCGACCGAGAGCTTGTCGCCGGGTGCAACGACCGTCGTGGAGGCATGTTCTTCGATGAGGGCTGGGCCCGAGATGCGGTTTCCAGCCAGGAGCTTCGTGCGCCCATAGATGGGCGTCGAGACCCAGCCATCCGCTTCGCGGAAATAAACATCCTTATGAGAGCGTAGCGCTTCGGCCGGAGGTACGTCCGTCCCTTCCAGCACTTCGCTGCGCGGCGGCTTCGGCACCGTGCCGATCACCGTGACGCGGACGCTGACGAGATCGGCCGGCTCATTGGGCGCGGATGTGCCATATCTTTGCAGATGCACGGCATCAAAGAGCTTCTTGATGCCATCGCGATTCTGGTGCTCGAACAGTTCGCTCGGCACTTCGACGGTGACCGCATGTTCCTGGCCGACATAACGCATGTCGGCATAGCGCGTGATAAGGACAGCTTCCGGACGCACGGCGGAGCCGGCGATCGCATCGCGCCCCTGCTCTTCCATGTCGCGATAGAGCCCTTCGATCGCGTCGAAGGGCGCTGTCGCCAGCTTTTGAAAGCAGGACCGCACATAGTCATAACGCAGATCGCTGAACAGCATGCCGTAAGCCGAGAAATGCCCTGGCGAGAAGGGAATCAGTACGCGCGTGATGCCGATTTCGCGCGCGATGGCCGACGCATGCAGCGGCCCCGCACCGCCATAAACCACCATGGCGAAACCGCCAGCATCGAGACCGCGCTCGGTGGTGACGCCCTTGACCGCATAGGACATGGCCGTCACGGCAATGCGGATGATCCCTTCGGCCGCCTGATCGATGTCGAGCCCGAGCGGATCGGCCACCCGTTCCTTAATGGCGCGCCGCGCCGCTTCGAGGTCCAAAGCCATTTCGCCGCCCAGAAAATGCCCGGCATCCAGACGGCCGAGCACCAGATTGGCATCGGTCACCGTCGGATCCTGTCCACCGCGCCCATAGCACGCGGGGCCTGGCATGGAGCCTGCGCTTTGCGGGCCGACGCGCAGCGCATTGCCTTCGGCAAGCCGAGCGATCGAACCACCGCCCGTCCCCACTTCGAAGATGTCGATCATGGGAATCTGGATCGGCAGCGCGCGTTCATAGCCACCGATCAAGGCGCTGCCCGTCGTCAGTGGCTGGTTGTCCTTAATTACGCCCGCCTTCGCCGTCGTCCCGCCCATGTCGAAGGCGATGGCATCGGAGAGACCGAGCTGGGCACAGATCGCCTGCGTGCCAATGACGCCGGCGGCCGGGCCTGATTCAAGCATGCGCACGCAATCACGTCGCGCATGGGCGACCGGAAACAGGCCGCCCGTCGACTGAACGGCGAAGAAATCGCCCGGAAATTTTTTTGCTTCAAGGTGGCGCTCGAGCTCGCCGAGATAAGTGCCGACGCGCGGCCCGACATAAGCATTGGCGACGACGGTCGAAGTCCGCTCAAACTCGCGATATTCCTGCGACAATTCATGGGAGGCGCTGACAAAGACATCCGGAATCTCTTCCTGGATGATCTCTTTCACCCGCTGCTCATGCTGCGCATTGCGATAGGAGTGCAGCAACAAAACGGCGACGGCTTCCACGCCGCGCTCGCGCAGCTCGCGCGCCACGGTGCGCACGCGCTCTTCATCCAGCACTTTGTGGACGGCGCCATCGGCGCGCAGACGCTCGCTGACTTCATAGCGCCAGGAGCGATTCACCAGCGGATCATGCTTTTGAAAGAAGAGGTTATAGGCGTCCGGCCGATTGATGCGGCCGATCTCGTAGATATCGCGGAAGCCTTCGGTGATCAGCAGCGCCGTCTGGGCACCGTTGCGCTCCAGCAACGTGTTGATGGCGATGGTTGAACCGTGGAGGAACAGATAGGCGTTTTCGAATGAAACGTCGGCGCCTTCCACCGTCTGCTGAATGCCGTCGACCAAAGCCCCGTGCGTCGACAGCGCCTTGCCGAAGGACAGCATCCGGCCGCGCTCATCAAAGGCTGCAAGGTCTGTGAACGTCCCCCCGATATCGACCGCGATCCGCAAACTGGGCTGCGCAGGCTCCCTCCCCGCATTCAACATCAATCGTTCCTCACTCAAGTCACGCGCATCCAAATCGGCTACGAGCGGCGTTTCCTATTTTCATCTATGATGAAATCATTCACTATAGATGCATAACCACCGCGGAGGCGTCAAGCCTTTCGACTTGTCTTTTGACTTGCCCCGGCAACTCAGCTTTTTAGGCCCCGCTTGATCGCATCGTGATGCATCCGCCGCGCCTGGCCCGCATGGTGGACATGGAGATTTCGGAGACCGCATGCCCGCCAAAGGGATCAAAACCGCCAAACCCACCAGCAAACGCGATCCGTCAGGCATTCAATCGGTAGAAATCGCTTTGCGCGTACTGCAAACGCTGATGCGGCAGAACGGCGCCACCAGCCTCGGCGATCTCTCGCGCGCCACGGGTCTGCAGCCGAGCAAGCTGCATCGCTATCTCGTCAGCCTGGTGCGATCGGGCATGGCGGGAAAATCAGTGACCACGGGCCTCTACGATCTTGGCCCCGCAGCACGACAGCTCGGCGTCGCCGCCTTCAGCCGTTTCGACAGTTTCGGAATCGCGCAGGAGCGCCTCGTCGAACTCGTCAATGAAACCGGACACGATGCGCTGCTCTACATCTGGTCCGAACATGGCGCGACGCTCATCGGCCAGCAGACCGGTGTGCATCCGATGCCGATGATGCTGCGGTTGGGATCGACCGTTCCGCTCCGCCGCTCCGCCGTCGGCCATGTCTTTCTCGCTTATCTTGCCGAGACCCACACTATGCCGCTGGTGTTGGAGCAGAAGGGGGATGAAATCGAGGCGGAAGACGATAAAGCCGTGCAGCAGCGGCTCGAACAAATCCGCAAGGATCGATACTATTGGTCGAGCCAGACCATTCTTCCCGGTGGCGTCGTTCTGGCCGTGCCTGTCTTTGGAACGCAGCAGCAACTGCACAGCGTGCTGGCGATCGCGCTGCCGCTGCGCGCGGCGACGCAGCAGCGCAAAACGGTTCTCATCAAGAAAGTGGTCGAGATCGCCGCCGCTCTCACCCAAGAGCTGGGCGGCGCGGACAGCCCCTAGTGCGAGACCGCCATCATCCGGTGTCGCCGAGATGACGGCGGTCTGATCTGACCTTACGCCGGCACCAGAGCCAGCACGCGCAAGGGGCTGCCCGAGCCCTTTTCGATCTTGAGCGGCGCGGTGATCAGGACAGCGCCGGTCGGCGGCAGTTTGTCGAGATTGCACAGGCTCGCCAGCCCGAGCTTGTTGGCGCCATGCATGAGATGATGCGCCGGGAAAGCCGGCTCGAAAGCAAATGCCTGCCCCGCATCGGTGCCCACCGCTTCCACGCCCCAGCCGTTGACGTTGCGCTGCTCGACGAGGAATTTCACCGCCGCGGCCGACGGACCCGGCACATGCGGACCATCCTCTTTCATATTGAGGAAGGCGGACGGATCCTCGCGCTTCGACCAATCGGTACGCATCAACACCCAGGAACCATCGGGAATGCGGCCATGGCGCGCTTCCCACGCTTCGATGCCGGCCGGCTCGAGCAGAAACTTTTCATCGGTCGCCGCTTCCTTCGAACAATCGATGACACAGGCGGGCGCGATGAAGCGATCGATCGGGATCGTGTCGGTATAGCCATTCGCATTGTGCTGGCCGGTGACCCAATGGCAGGGCGCATCGAGATGCGTGCCGGTATGTTCGCCGCAGGCAATGTTGTTCCAATACCAGGCGGGGCCACGCTCATCGTAACGGGAAATTTCAGACGTGCTGAACGGATCGGACTGCGCGAAGGGCGGCGGCAATTGAATGACCGGCGTCGACGGCCGCAAGGTCTGCGTCAGATCGACCATGCGGATCTGCCCGCTCGATATGACCGAGACGAGCTGTGTGAGAAGCGCTGCTGACATATCCTTGCTCTCCTTCGACTGACCGTAACCGGACTGAACCTTCGTGGAGCGACCCGAAAACTGCTTCATCGCCGCCGCGAAACCACCACTCACAATATCGATGTCGTTGGCAACGACCACGATATCGAATCCCTGTTGCCGCCGTTTCAGGGCGGCTTCCGCCTGCCCGGTGAAAATGCCGCATGGCACGCCGGCTTTCCGGCACGCCGCGAGCACTTTAAGGCATGCGTCTTCGTGGCGATCATCGATTTCGGGGAAACAGCCCAGAGAAATCGCCAGATCGCCGGTTCCGATAAAAACAAAATCGATGCTAGGCGTGCGCGCGATGGCTTCGGCCTGTTGCACGCCCTGCGCGGTTTCGATCATGACGGCAACGACCGTCCGCTCCACCGCCGCCTGATAATAAGCCGCGAAATTACGGCCCAAAGGACGCACGCCCCCGCCCGAACGGCTGCCTTGCGGCGGAAAGCGCGCGGCTGACACCACGGCCGCCGCTTCCGCTGCCGTCTCGATCAACGGAACGATGACACCTTCGGCGCCGGCATCCAGCGCCTGACCGATGGCCAGTGCGGAATTTTCAGCTACGCGCACCAGAACGGGAGCGCGCGTGCCGACCGTGCCGATCGCTTCTTCAATGGTGCGGCGTTCCCACAGCCCGTGTTGCGCGTCGATGACCACAGCGTCAGGCTGGGATTCGAGCGCCAATTCGACGATCGTCGGCGTGCCCATCGACATCCAGAAAAGACCGACGGACGCATTGCGACCAATCTGGCGCCGCAGATATGCCTTCTCCGCACCGGTCATTCCTATCTCCTGCGCCCGATCATCTTCAGCATAGCGCGGTTGAAGCGCAACAGGCGAATGTTATCTGGCGCGGCCACCGCGCACCGAAAGGGTGTGAAACGGATAATGTGCTGCTTCACCCGTGAACGGCGGAAAACTATGAAAATCCTGCCGAAGCGCATCGCGGACAGGCGACAGCATCGCGGCATTCATGGCATCCGCGCTATCGAACACAGTCTTGTTTCGCTGCATGGAAGTGCGGAACGGGAATGGCAGGCCGGAGATGACGACGGCCGGCGTATAAATTTCAATGCCGCGAATGCCGGGAAATTTCGACAACAGATGCGGATGTTTGCCGACATAGAAGCGATGCCAGGCCTGTTCGTCCTCCGCCGGGCCGGCATATTCGACGAGATAGCTGAGCAAACCTTCAGGCGCTGCGGCGACGGGCTGCGGCTCGGCGACGGGATAGCGACGGGTGAGCATGGCTTGGTGCGAGGCTACCGCCCCTGTGATGCTCGGCAGGAAATGCGGGTCGGCTAGGCAAGACAGATAGCCGCCGGCTTGCAGGCCATTTTCAAGATCGGCGATCTCGGCGAATTCAAGTTGCAAAACGAGAGCCGGCGCTCCCCCGAGATCGGCGTAATGGGGATCGTGAGCCTGCGCCGGCGAAAAGACGTGACCTTCGATCAGGCCTGGGCATCCACGCAGGAGCGCGACCAAAGCCTGCCGATCATAGGGATCGAGGGCGGGACTGGTCTCTTTCGAGCGATCCCATTGACAGAACCAAGAAATCGTCATGCGCCTGCCCCACCGTCGTTCTTGTTTGCTGTGAACCGAAAGCTTAGCGCTTCAGTTCTATACCGGCTTTTACGAGATCCCATGTCGCTGACGAGCGTCCCTGCTCGCGCAATTTGAATTTCTGGATTTTGCCGCTTTCGGTGCGCGGCAGACCGTCCAGGAATTCGATGAAACGTGGAATGGCGAAGTAAGAGAGCTTGCCCTCGCAGAAGCGCACGAGATCGGCGGGGTCCACCTTGCCGCCCTGCTTCAGAACGATCGCCGCCATCACTTCATCTTCGGCGAGATCGGATGGCACGGGAAAGACGGCCGCGACTTCGACCGCCGGATGCGATGACAGCACCTGCTCGACCTCGAAGGAGGAAACGTTCTCGCCGCGCCGGCGGATCGTATCCTTCATCCGATCGACGAATTTGAAATAGCCCTGGCTATCGCGGATCACCCGGTCGCCCGTGTGGAGCCACAGATTGCGCCAGGCTTCGACGGTCTTCTCGGGCATGCCGAAATAGCCCGCGGCCATGGCGAATGGCTCGTTAGCACGCAGCAGCAATTCGCCCGCTTCGCCATCGGGCAGCGGATTGTCTTCTTCATCGACAACCCTGGCCTCAAATCCATCCGCCAGCCGCCCCATCCGGCCCGGCCGCAGTGTGTCGACGGTTGTGCCTATCACCGCATTGCTTTCGGTTGCGCCATAGCCATCCAGCAGAAGAATGCCGCTGCGCTCAGTGAACACCTCGTGGAAATGTTCGGGAACGCCGGGCGCCAGAGCCACACGGACGCGATGGCGCTTCTCGTCTTCGCTGTGCGGACGCGAGAGCAACATCGGCACCATGGCGCCCAAGACATAGGTGACCGTGGCGCCCGATGCGACAAGACGGGACCAGAATTGCGAGACGGAGAACCGCCGCTCCACCACCTGCGTGCCGCCGTGCAGCAGGGCCTGGAAGAAGCAATTCAGCGCGTTGGTGTGGAATAAAGGCAACGTCGTGTGCAGCACATCGCCTTCCATCACCCCCAATTGACGGCCGGTATAGAACGCCCACCAAAAATATTGCGCGTGCGGACAGCAGACGCCCTTCGAGGGTCCCGTGGTCCCCGACGTGAACAGAATGGTCAGAAGATCATGGGGCTGGAGCTTCGCCGGCTCGATCGGCGTGCCCTTGCGCGGCCAAGACGCGACAGTGATTCCGTCAAAGCGGGGCACGTCCGCTACATCAAGCGCGTGATCGATGATCCAAATCGTCCGCACACCGGCGGAGAGCAGATCGATCCCCTCAAGCGCTGGCAACAGCTCCCGCTCGACGGCGATCAGACGACTGCCGCTGACATTGAGGATGTGCTGGAGTTGAAAGCCGCGCGCCGCCGTGTTGATCGGAACGGACACCGCGCCGAGCCAGGCGCAGCCTAAAAACAATTCGAGGAATTCGGAGCGGTTGTTGCACAGGAGAGCGACCCGATCGCCGACACCAATCCCTGCCGATTTGAGTGCCCCCGCGCAGCGCGCCGCGATGTCGGGCGCATCGGCGAACGACCATGTGTCTTCGCCGCAAACAAAAAGCTGACGCGCGCCGTGATGCTGCGCTTGACGGCGCAACATCTCCGGCACCACGCGTGTAGCGGCAGGAAATGCCGACGGCAGGTCGATCGTTTCAGTCACGACGGGCGAAGCCCTGCCTCCTTCAGGAGCGGCATCACCTCCTGACAGAAGTAAGGCAGCTCATCCTTATAGTTGACGAAGGACAGCGCCGCGCCGCTATAGCCGACCTCCGCGAACTTGGCCAAATCTTCCGCAATTTTCCGGGGCGTTCCGACAAGCGGATAGCTGCCGGTGCCGGCAGCGAAGCGCTGCTTATAGAGGCGGAAGGCTTCATCCTCGTGGCTGCGGCTGAAATTCTTCTTCTGCTGCATGTGATAATCGACGGCCAGCTCATCGATCATGTCGCGCGAATAATAATCGTAATAATCCTCGGCTTCTGCCTGGCTCGCCCGGCAGACCACGTGGCCGATCGTGTAGACACCGACCGAACGACCGAATTTCTGAGCGCGGGTACGGATATCGGTGACGTGTTCTTTGCCGGTTTCCAGGTCAGTGAAGCTGGTGAAGAGGTGGTCGCAATTCTCTGCCGCGAAATCCCGGCCCGTTGGGCCGAACGCCGCGTTCATCGTCACGGGGCGCGGCTTCTGCAAGGACGCCGGGCGGCTGACGGCGCCTTTGAGCTTATAGATCGCGCCATCGAAATCGATGGGTTTGTCGCTGTTGTAGGTCTTGACGATGATGTCGAGCCATTCCTTAGCTTGCGCGTAAGGCTCCTTTTGCAGGGTCACGCCGAACATATCGAATTCGTCCGGATTCCAGCCACAGACGATGTTCAGACCGGCGCGGCCGTGGCTGATATGATCGACGGTCGCCAGCGCCTTGGCGGCATAGAGCGGATGCAGCAGCGGCACGTGCACCGTCATGAACAAAGCGATGCGCTCGGTGATCGAGGCCAGACCGGCGGCGAAGGTGAACGTCTCGAACGACCATTCCCGCACGTTGGTCGATCCGCCATAGCCGCGCCAGCGCGCGATCGGCAGAAAGAAATCCATGCCAGCCCGATCGGCGATCTGCGCCGTGGCGGCCACGTCATCCCATTCCGCTTTCCAGGCTTCGGGCACGACCGAAAAGCTCAGCCCGCGATCCGCATTGGCGGAAAAGACGCCGAGCTTGAAGCCTTTTTGGTCGGGATCAGACATTGGGTTGGAGATCGGCACCATAGTCTCCCGTGTCAAACAATATACTGTATATTAAATGCCCGCCCGCAAACCTTGTCAAGGCACGCCGCAGCCGGCGCGCTCGGAAAACCGAAGATCAGTCCTCGCCTTCCGCTTGAAAGGCTTCGACGGCCGCATCCACGTGTTTGATAAAGAGCGCGGCCGCATCAGGCCCCTTGCCACTGCGAAAGGCTTTGTAGATCGCCCGCAAACGTTGCAGCACATCCTGGCGGACGCTTTTCCGCGACAGCGTCTTGAGACGCACGGCCTGAACGTGATCGATGTAACGGGCGATCGCCCGCGCCAAGCTGACATTTGGCACTTGCGCCAACCAGGCACCGCGAAAGGCCGCGTTGGACAGAATGAAAGCCGTCGTGTCGCCGGCATCGCTCGCCCGCGCGCAATCATTGATCGCCGCTTCCAGCTTCTGCAAGACGGCTGGCGTCATACGTGCGGCCGCACTGGCCGCGGCCGCCGGTTCGAGCAACCGCCTGATCTCGAAAATATCTTCCATTTCCTGGCGGCTGATCCGGCGCAGCACGAAACCGCGTGAGGTGCTTTCCAGCATGCCCTCATGCACGAGCTGCATCAGCGCTTCGCGAACCGGCATGCGCGAGATGTTCAGGTCCGCGGCGATGTCCAGATCGACGAGACGTTCATCGAAGGTCAATTGCCCTTGGGCGATGCGCTCGCGCATCAGGTCGTAAACCTGCTCGCGCAGGTTCTTGGGCTTCGTCACCATGGGGCCGCGCGGAGCCTTACGCCCCCGGGCGAGACCTTTCTTCGCGGCCGTCAGGTCCGCACGCTTATCCGGCCGAGCTCCCAAGCCAACCTCCACCTTTCGTTTCCGGCGGCACCGATTCCATCAAAAGCTTGGTATAAGGATGTTTCGGCTTGGCGAATACCTCTTCGGTCTCGCCTTCCTCGACGATTTCGCCGCGATACATCATGAGAATGCGGCTGCAGAGATAGCGCACCACCGCCAGATCGTGGCTGATGAAGACCATGGTCAGATTCTTCTGGCGATTGAGCTCCAGCAGGCAGTTCAAGATATGAGCCTGCACGGAGACGTCGAGACCCGAGACGATTTCGTCGGCCACCACGAGTTTCGGCTCAAGGCAGAGAGCGCGGCCGATGTTGACCCGCTGCCGCTGTCCGCCCGACAATTGCGACGGAAAGCGGCTGAGGCAATCCGCCGGAAGGCCAATATCTTGCAGAATATTGCCGGCGGCGGCCTGCCGCTGCGGCGGGGACAACCCGTTCGGCCCGACCTCCAGCCCCTGGGTCAGCAGTTGCAGAACGCTGCGACGCGGATTGAGTGCCGATTGCGGATCCTGGAAAATCAACTGGGTATCGCGGCGGGTCAGATGCAGCGTGCTGCCGCGAGCGCCCCGTTCCTCGCCCGCGATCCGGATCGTCCCTTCGGTGGATTGTTCGAGACCGACGATCAGGCGGCCAACGGAACTTTTGCCGCTGCCGCTTTCGCCGACAATGCCCAAAATCTCGCCGGGCCGGACGGCGAAACTCGCCGAGCGCACCGCATCGAAAGAACTCTTGCGCAGCCCCAGGAAGCCGCGCCGCGCCTTGTATTGTAGGCGAACGTTCTTGAATTCGACGGCCGGCGCCTCCCGTTCGTCGATGCCAACCGTCTCGATCAGCAAGGGCTCGCCGCTGGCGAACTCGAAACCGCCGCAGGCATCGCCGCAGCGGGTCCAATGCCCTTCTTCCACGAAGCGGCGCTGCAATGTGGCGCTGACGCAAGACGGGTCTTTCGCCGGACAGCGCAGAGCGAAGCGGCATCCGGCGAGACTGGCGAAGGTTTTGACGCCCGGCATCTGCTCGGACAGTGTCGGCAGCATGCGCCGTTCGCCCGTCATGCGCGGAATCGCCGCCAGCAGGCTCTTGGTATAGGGATGCGAGGGCGATTGCAGAACCGCCGCCGCCGGTCCGTATTCCACCATATCGCCGGCATACATCACACCGACGCTTTTGCAGACATTGGCCGCCAGTCTCAGATCATGGGTGATGAACAGAACGGCGGTGCCATGCTGGGCCTGTTGAGCCGCGATCAGCCGCATGATCTGCGCCTGCGTCACCACGTCGAGCGCGGTCGTCGGTTCATCAGCCACGACCAAAGCCGGCTCGCCGCTGAAAGCCATGGCGATCAGGACACGCTGGCACTGGCCACCCGAAAGCTCATGCGGATAGCGCAGGAGAATTTCCTCGGCATTGGCCAGGCCGACCTGCTGCAGGCGCTCGGTCATCAAGGGGCGAATGGCCTCCTTGGCAATGCCGAGATGCTTTAAATGCTCCCGGAACTGGTCGCCGATCGTGCGTACGGGATTGAGAGCGCTGAGCGGCTCTTGCGGAATGAAGGCGATGCGACGGCCGAGCAGATCGCGCCGCGCCGCCTTGTTCAGGGTCAGAAGATTCAGCCCCTCGAACCTCACCTCTCCCGACGAGACGCTGAAATTGTCCGGCAGGAGGCCCGAGATAACGCGCCCAATCATGCTCTTGCCCGCGCCGGACTCACCGACGAGGCCGATCACCTCGCCTTTCTCCAAGGCAAAGGAAATGTCGCGCAGCAGTTCGACATTCTCCGTCTTCAGATGAGCGGTGACGGTGACGGATTCAAACGACAGAACGGCCATGTCAGCTGGTCCTCCGCCGGAAGCGCGGATCCAGCGTCACACGCAGCCCTTCACCCAACAGATTGAAGCCGAGAACCGTCACGAACATGGCGAGGATCGGCAGCAGAATGCCCCAAGGCGCCTGATACATATAGCTGCGCGCGCTGGCGATCATCATGCCCCAGGCCGGCACATCGGCCGGAACGCTTAAACCCACGAAGCTAAGAATGGCTTCGACGATGACGCCGATGCCGACCTGCAGACTGAACAGCGTGATCACCAGCGGCGCGACGCTCGGCAGGATTTCACGCAGAATGATCCGCGCGTGGCTGAAGCCGAGAAGCTGCGCCGCCGATACGAAATCCTTGCGGCGCACCACCAGCACTTCTGAGCGAACGACACGGCAGAAGCGCGTCCAATCGACCAGGACGATGGACAAAATGACATTGCCAACGCCCGTGCCGAAGCCGACCATCAAGGTCAACGACAGAACGACCGGCGGCAGCGACATCCATAGATCGACGAAATAGCCGATCAGACGATCGACCCAGCCGCCGAAATAACCGGCGATCAGGGCCAATGTGGTGCCAAACAGCATGGCGCCGATCGCGGCCAGGAAGCCGACCATCAGCGCGACGCGGGCGCCATAGATCATTTGCGACAGGATGCAACGGCCGAGACTGTCCGTACCGAACGGATAGTCGGATATACCACCTTGCGCCCACATGGGCGGCAGCAGCATATTCGCGAGATCCTGATTAGCAGGGTCATTCGGCGCAATTAGCGGCGCGAAAATGGCCAGGACGATCATCGTGATCACAATCAACGCGCCGACAATGGTTTTCGGCGAACGGATCGACTGATACCAGGCCTCGGCGGCGAAGGACCTCTCTTCGGCACTCATTGCGCGCGCCTCAGCTTGGGATTGAGAACGACATAGAGAACATCGACCACCGTATTGATCAGCAGCGTCATGACGCAGAAGACGAGCGCGATACCCTGGATGAGCGGCAGATCGTGATTGCGTACCGCCTGGACCATCAGATTGCCAAGGCCCGGCAGCGAAAAGATCGATTCAACCAGCAGCGTGCCGCCGAAGAGAAAGCCGAATTGCGCGCCGATCAGCGTGATGGTTGGCAGGGCCGAATTCTTCAGCATGTGCGAAATGATGATCTTGCGCTCGGACAGGCCGCGCTGGCGCGCCGCCATGACATATTGCTCTTCGGAGGATTCGAGCAGGGAGGATCGCAGCACCCGGATCACCAAAGGACTGAATCCCAGCGCCAGCGCGGACGCCGGCAGCAACAGGTGCGACCAGGCATTCAGCCAGCTCCGCCATTGCCCGGTGATCAGATAGTCGATCAGCAGGAAGCCCGTTCCACCGGGAATGGCCATGCCGGAATCGACGCGCCCGGCGATCGGCAACCAGCCTAAGGCGACGCCAAAACCCAGCATCAGGAAAATCGCCCAGAGGAAGGCTGGGATGCACAGCATGCAGATGACGGCGATTTCGAGCGGCGGCTCTCCCAGCGTGCCGCGCGCGGCATAGAGCAGGAGCCCACCGGGAATGCTGATCAGCAAGGCAAACAGTAGGCCGATGAAGGAAAGCTCCAGCGTAGCCGGCAGGGTGTTGGCGATCAGCCGCGTCACGGGCTCGCGGAAGGAAATCGAACTGCCGAGATCACCATGCAAGGCATTCTTCAGCCAGATGGCATACTGCACGGGAATGGACTGATCGAGACCCAACGCCTTCCGCACCACATCGGCATCGGCCTGCGTCGCATTGGGCGGCAGCAGCAGAGCCAAAGGATCGGCCGGCAGCGCCCGCAGAACGACAAAGACGATCATGGACAGAAGAAGCATTGTCGGGATGGCCCCTACCAATCGCTTCAAGGCAACATTCAGCAAAGCCTGAAACATAGATACCGTCGCACCACTTCCAAGACGGCCATCCGCCGAACGGATGGCCGTTTCACATCCAGGATCGATCAGGCTTTGCGCGTCGCTTCGGCCGGCAGAACGTAACCCGGCGTATAGGTCGGGATTTCAACCGTCTTCTTGGTCACGATATTGCCGACCGTTTGCAGCAGCGGAATCGACCAGGAATTGTCGGAGGCATCCTTCATCAGCGCGCGATAGGCATCGAGCCGTTCTTCCGACAGTTTCATGGCGAAGAGTTTGTCGATTCTCTCGACGAGGCTCGGTTCCTTCCACGCCGAGAAGCGCAGGTTCGGATTGAGAATGCGGCCGGCATAGTTTTCCGGATCGCCGGTGGCATTGGCCCAGCTGTAGAACATGATGCCCGGCAGTTTGGCCGCATGATTGAGCTCGAGATATTTGGCGATCGTGGTCTCTTCCAGCTTCACGTCGACGCCGATTTGACGCCACATCGCCGCAATGGCCTGGGAGATTTCATAATCGTTCGGGAACGAGCCGTTCGGGCACAGGAAGGTGAGGCGCAACGGCTTCGCTTGGCTGTACCCGGCTTTCTTCAACAGTTCGGCGGCCTGCGCCCGATTGAATGGGAAGCTATAGCCAGGAATATCGGCGCTCGATCCTGGCGTCGTCAGGATGGACAAGGGTTTTGCCGTGCCGGCGAAAAAGCCCTTCGACAAAGCCTGCTTATCGATGGCCATGTGCAGCGCGGTGCGCACGTCCTTGTTCTGCAGAACCTCTACATAGCTTGGAACCTGCAGCATGTAGATTTCGGCCTGCGGGTAGATTTTAACCGTCAGGTCCGGCTTGCTTTGCAGGCGGATGGCTTCGCGGAACGGCAGCTGCACGGCAATATCGACCTGGCCGGATTCAATCGCCGCGACGCGGGTCGAGGCTTCCGTCAAGGCCTGGAAAGTGACGTTCTTGATCGGCGGGACGCCGCCCCAATATTTGTCGAAGGCTTCCAGGACGATGCGCGAACCGCGCTGATAGTCGACCAATTTATAGGGACCTGCACCGATCGGCTTGGCGAGGAAGCCATCGTCACCGACACTCTGATGATAAGCCTTCGGCAGGATGTAACAGCATAGGAAGCCGAGATAAAACTCGACCGATGGCGAGGGTTTGGAGAACACCATGACGCCTGTTGTCGGCGATTGGATTTCGATATCCTTGAGATCTTGCAAAAGCCCGGCAACAGCCAGTTTCTTGTCCTTCTGCGGACGATCGACCAGGCTGTATTTCACATCCTCCGTCGTCAACTTGGTGCCGTCGTGGAACAGGATGTTGTCCTGCAGCGTGAACTCCAGCCGAGTCCGCTCGTCGTCAAGCCATTTCCGCTCCTTGATCTGACGCGGCAACAGCTTCTGATCCGGCGAGTAGTGAAGCGGCGAGTCGAACACGCTCTTATAGATGGATTGCCCGAGCGGAAAGGTCACCGCCGTGGGGTCCCAGCTCTGCACGTCGACAGGGAAAGCGATGTTGAGCGCTGCGGCTGTTTGCGCGCTCGAAAACTCCGGCAGAAGCGCCGTCGCCGGAAGCCCCAACATCAATGAAACGAATTCCCGCTTTGAAAGCTGATCTATCCCGCTCATCAGACACCTCATCGAACGAAAGCTGTGTTGCGCCGACTCAATCTTCTCGGATTCACCCACGAACGCACCTTGCAAGGTTCGCGCCGTGTGGCGTGTCATCATTTCTTTTGTGCTGTGAGCCTTCCCCTCCCAAACGAGCGCGCCGCCATTCTTCCGCGCAAGCGGTTTGCGAACGAAACGGTCAAGCTATCCCCTCTCCGTAACAATATACTGTATGTTTTTTGAAATGCTATTATGCTCCAATCTGGCAAGTCAAGCGCCGAACGCGAAAAGATGATGGTCCGCGTGCGAATGCGGATCGAGCAGATGAACGATTGGTCAGACGCCTTATTTAGGAGCAGTCCCCTGATGCTTGCTGTGCAATTCGCTGAATACGGTGGCCCCGACGTCCTCGCGTTGCGGGAAATCGATGTCGCTCAACCCACTCCCCATGAAGTTCTGATCGACGTTCATGCGGCTAGTCTTAATCCGATCGATTGGAAGATTCGCGCCGGCCTGCTGCGCGCCGTCATTCCCCTCACCCTGCCAGCGACGGTCGGGCGCGATGGCGCCGGCATCGTCAGCGCCATCGGCTCCGGCGTCGATCCAGCGCTGTTGAACACCCGCATTTGCTTTTTCGCTCCACGCGGTGTCGGCACATGGGCGCAGCAGATCGTACTGCCCAGCTCATGTGTCGCCCCTCTCCCCGATACGGTTTCCATGCAGGACGGCGCGGCGCTGCCGCTGGCTGGCCTCAGCGCGTGGATCGCGTTGGTCGAGACGGCGCATATTACGCCTGGCATGCGTGTTCTCATTCATGCCGGGGCCGGTGGCGTCGGTTCCTTCGCCATTCAGATCGCCCGCGCGCGCGGTGCTCATGTCATCACCACCTGTTCGGCGCGTAACCGCGATTTCGTCACCGGCCTGGGCGCTAATGAGGTGATCGCCTACGACCAGGCGCCGTTTGAATCGCAGTTGCGCGACATCGACGTCGTCTTCGACTTGCTGGGCGGCGATGTGCACAAGCGCAGCTATGCCGTTCTCAAGCGCGGCGGCACCATGGTTTGCCTGGTGGCCGCGCCTTTCGAAGACCGAAGTGCTGAATTTGGCGTCAAAGTGATGGTCGCGCAGATCGTGCCCAAGAAGGAAAGCCTCGTAGCTCTGGTCGAGCTGGCGGCGTCCGGCGCCCTGCGGGTTCCCGTGGAAGAGCAGCTCCCTCTCGCCGATTTCAAAACGGCGCATGAGCAATCGCAGACCGGGCATATGCGTGGGAAATTGATCATGCTCATGCCGGATCGAACCGCGCCCTAGCGCTCTGACCTTGATCCCTGCGGATACCGAGCGTGGTTGGAGGGACGGCGCGGGCGCCGTCCCTCGGTTTCGCCATGCCGTTTATTCCGCCGGCGCGGCAAATCCTTCGACATTCTGGGCCACCACGGTGCGTTGAGAGAACCGCTCGATCAGCACCGGGAAGACGATCAGGATGAAGAGCGGCGCGATCATGATGCCGCCGACGATCACGATCGCCAGCGGACGCTGCACCTGCGCACCGATCGCCGTCGAAAATGCGGCGGGCAGAAGACCGACGCCAGCCGCCATGCAAGTCATCATGACAGGCCGGAAGCGCACCTCACACGCTTCATAGATGGCAACCGAGCGTTCGACGCCGCGATGAATCAACTGGTTATACTGGGTGAGAAGAATGATGCCTTCCATCACCGAGATACCGAAGAGCGCGATGAAGCCAACGGCCGCCGAAACGCTGAATGGAATACCGGTGGCGAACAAGGCAAGGATACCGCCGATCATCGCCATCGGTATCACACTCAAGCCGAGCAGCGTATCCGTTAGGGAAGAGAAGTTGACAAACAGCAGAACCGCCATGAACAGGACGGTAATCGGCACGATGACCTGAAGACGCTTGATCGCATCTTGCAGATTGCCGAACTGGCCGGCCCATTCGAGGCGATATCCCGCCGGGATATTCAACTCTGCCACCCGCTGCTGCGCTTCTCGGATCGCGCTACCCAGATCCCGGTCGCGGACGCTGAACTTGATTGGGATGTAACGCTGCTGTTGTTCGCGATAGATGAAAGATGGGCCCGAGACCAAGCTGATCTTCGCCACCGCCTGCAAGGGAATTTGCGAAATCTGGTCTGTATCGCCGTTCTTTACGCCAATCGTCAGTTGATTCAGAGATTCGATGCTCTTGCGATATTCCGGCGCGAGACGAACCATGATCGGGAAGAAACGATCGCTCGTCGGCTCGTAGAGATTGCCGGCTTCCTCGCCGCCAATCGCCGTCTGGATCGCCGTATTGATATCTCCGGGCGCCAAGCCATAGCGCCCCGCGGCAAAGCGATCGATATCGATCTTCACCGTTGGCTGGCCCAGCAAAGTATAGACGCTGAGATCGGTGATACCGGGAACAGTGCTCATGACGGCTTTGATCTTCTCGGCCGTATCCCTCAGCATATTCAGATCGTGACCAAAAACCTTGACCGTATTGTCACCCTTCACGCCGGAAATCGCCTCGGCGACATTGTCTTGAAGGTATTGGGAGAAGTTGAACTCGATACCGGGATATTGCGCGCCGAGGGTCTCACCGATCTCCTTGATGAGGGTCGGCTTGTCCATGCCGGAGCGCCATTTTGACTTCGGTGCCAGGGGCACGTTGAATTCGGCGTTGAAGAAGCCATTGGAATCGGTCCCGTCATCCGTGCGACCCTGCTGGGAAACGACGGTATCCACCTCCGGCAATTGCATCAGATAATGGCGAATGCGGTTCGTCGTGTCGTTGCCGGCCTCAAGAGAGATGGATGACGGCATCGTGGCACGCAGCCAGAGATTTCCCTCCTCCAAGGTGGGAAGGAATTCGAGCCCCAGCGATCGCCCCGCGATGATCGAGACCGCGCCCATGAGCAGAGCAAATACGACCGTTCGCATCTTGTTGCGCAGCGCCGCACGCAGGACCGGCAGATAGGCTCCGCGCAATATCCGAACAAAAAACGTATCGTCGTGGCTCACCCGATCCGACAGCAGGAAAGCGCTCAAGGCCGGCGCCACCGTGAACGTCGCCAAGAGACCGCCGGCTAATGCATAGGCATAGGTCTTGGCCATCGGTCCAAAGATATGGCCTTCGACGCCGCTCAACGTGAACAGCGGTAGGAAGCCGGCAAGGATGATCGCCGCGGAGAAGAAGATCGGCCGGCTGACTTCCATTGCCGCCCCATAGATGATGGCAAGCTTGGACCGCGAGGGCTCACCCGTTGCCTCCCCGGCCCTACGCAATCCCACGGCATGCGAGAGATGTCGGAAGATATTTTCGACCATGATGACGGTCGCATCGATGATCAACCCGAAATCGATTGCACCGATCGAGAGGAGATTCGCCGATTCTCCACGTATGACCATGATGATGATGGCGAAGAAAAAAGCGAATGGAATGGCCGACGCTACCACGATAGCGCTGCGTAGATCCCCCAAAAAGAGCCATTGAACCAGAAAGACCAGCACGATCCCGAAGAGGACGTTGAACAATACCGTATGGGTGGTGACACCGATCAGCTCACTGCGATCGTAAATGCGAACGATCTGAACGCCTGGCGGCAGAAGATCGGAACTGTTGATCTTCTCGATCTCAGCTTTCACGCGCTCGATGACCGGCGTGCTCTGTTCGCCACGCCGCATCAGCACGGTGCCTTGAACGATATCGTCAACCGCATCGCGGCCGGCGATGCCCAGACGCGGCAGATGGCTTACCTGCACATCGGCGATATCGCGAATGCGCACGGGGTTAGCACCCGACTGAGACAACATCGTATCGCGGATATCGTCAATGGTCTGAATGAGGCCTACACCGCGCACGACAGCCGATTGCATGCCAACGTTCATCGTTTGACCGCCAACATTGACGTTGCTCTTCTTGAGCGTCTCGACCACCTCGGCCAGCGTCAGGCCGTGAGCCGTCAGCTTATTCAAGTCGATTTGCGCTTCGAATGTCTTGGTTTTGCCGCCCCAGCTCGAGACATCGAGGACGCCGGGAACGGCGCGAAACCGACGGGCGACGACCCAGTCCTGCAACGTCCGCAGATCCATCACACTGAAGTTCGACGGTCCCACCAGCTGGTAACGATAGATCTCGCCGATCGGGCTCCAAGGCGATATGTCGGGTTGCGCGCCGTTCTGAAGAGGCGGGAGCTGTCCGAGCAGATTGAGGACACGCTGCAACGCTTCATCATAAGTAAAATCATAGGTGAATTGCAGCCGGATATCGGACAACCCGAACAGGGAAATCGAGCGGACCGATGTCAGATGCTGAGCCGTCGTCAACCCGGTTTCGATCGGAATCGTAATGTAGCGCTCGATATCCTCGGCCGATTGTCCTGGATTTTGCGTGATCACCTGGACAAGGGGTGGAACCGGGTCCGGATATGCCTCGATGTTCAACCGGCTAAACGTGATTCCACCGATCACCAGGAGCAAGGCGAACAAGACGAGCACCAGCGTTCGCAGCCGCAGCACGGACTCAATAATGGTATGCATCGTTCAGGAACTTTCTGGCAGCAGCACAAACGCGAGGTCGACTAACTTCCGAGAGAAGCGGCGCGGTCGATAAACAGGCTTCCTCTCGTGATCACCTTCTCATCGACAGCGATTCCGTTCGTCACCTGAATAAGATCGCCGTTGGCCAGCCCCAGTTTGACGTGACGCAATTCAATGGCGCCATCGTTCCTTGCGACCCATATGCGCGCCGCGTCACCTTCGTAGATCACCGCGTCGCGTGGCACCGCTGGAGAATTCCCCGTTTCGTCCGTGACGATGCGCGCATGCGCGAACATCTCCGGCTTCAGTCGGCCATGGGGGTTGTCGACCGAAGCTCGAACCAAGAGACGCCGACTCGTCGGATCGAGCGAGGAAGCGACATAGCTGACCCGCGCGTCGAACGTTTCGTTTGGCAGAGTCAGAACCGTGAAGGAAAGAGGCTGATTGACACGAACGCGATCGGCATCCGCTTCTCGCACATAAGCCACCAACCAAACCTTGGAGACATCGCCGATCAGAAAGGCGGGTTCGGCACTGCTCGCGCCCGCATCGATATATTGGCCCGGTCCAATGTGACGCTGGAGAACCGTACCCATGATCGGCGAATAGACGGGCGCCGCCGGCGTGATGGTTCCCGTATTCTCGAAGGCGTGGATTTCCTCATCGGTTTTGCCGAGCAGCCGCAGACGGTTGCGCACCGCTTGTAGCGCGATTTCCGCCGTCCTGACGTCGTTTTGCGCTGCGGTTAGATTGGCTTGCGCCTCTTCGAGATCCTTAAGCGCCATCGCCTTGTCCCGATACAACCGGTTCAAGCGACGCTCGGCGATGGTCATCAGATTGACCTGAGAGCGGGCTTTGTTGAGATCTCCCAGCGCGGATACGAAATCTTTCTGGGTTTCGATCGAGTCCGCCGCCTCGATGGTGAGCAGCAGCTGTCCCTTCCGAACCTTGTCGCCTGTTCCCACGGCAAGCTGCAGAACCCGCCCGCCGTATTGGGAATAGATGCGCGTAGCCCGGTCTTCATCGATCGCGATTTTTCCTTCGGTCGAGAACTCCGAGCGAAAAGATACGGCTTTAACCGGCTCAACCGATAAGGCGGCCCATTGCGCCTGCGTCGGCTGGAACAAACCGTTCTCATTCTTTGAGTTGCCGACAGCAGCAGACGCGCGCTGAACCCCGCTGACACGCCAAGAGAAGAGAGCCGTGGTGGAGACCAAGCAAACAGCGGCAATCGCGATCACCATTTGAGGGCGACCGAGCCGACCGCGCAACTTAGAGAAATGCACCATCTTCAACTCCATGCGCCGCCTATCGGCCGATTCTTTTCGTTTTGCGACGGCGCAGCCGCTCGGTTTCGGTGCGATGACCGCGCCGATGCAACTCGCTTGCGTCTCATGCCATCCCATATGCGCGGACAACCGCTTCCGAGGAGCTCGAGCGCTTTTTGCAAAGCTTGGTTCCGCGGCAATATCTCGCGACCCGACTATAGACCGCACGGATTACAGCCACCTTACGCGCGCGGCTTTGCCTTAAAACTTACACCAAACTGACTGGAGATGTTGCGCATGGAATTATGTCGGAACACGTGACATCCAAGGCGTCCTTTTGCTATGCCAGTAAGCGCAAAGGAGAGTTTGGATATGAGGGTGCTCGTCGTAGAGGACAGCCCAGAACTCGCTCAGCTCGTGAAGAACGGTTTGAAACTCGCAGGCTTCGACAGTGATCATCTCGCCAGTGCGATAGCTGCCCGCGAAGCGCTGCGCAATTCGCGCTATGCGGCCTTGATCCTCGATCTGGGTTTGCCTGACGGTGACGGCCTTAGCATTCTGCGCGAGCTGCGACAGCGCAAGGATTCAGTGCCGGTCTTGATTTTAACCGCGCGTGGAAGTGTGAATGATCGAATCCACGGACTGCGCGTCGGCGCCGACGACTATCTTGTGAAGCCGTTTGAGTTTGGAGAGTTGGTGGCGCGCCTTGAAGCGCTTCTCCGGCGTCCGGGCCAGATCTTGGGACGTTCCCTGCAACTATCGAACGTCACGTTCGACACCGAGGATCGACAGGTTCTGATCGACGACAAGTTGCAACTTCTTTCCGCGCGCGAGCTCGCGATTTTAGAATTGCTGCTGCGACGCAAGGGAAACGTAGTCTCCAAAAAGCATTTGGAAGATCAGCTCTTCGGCCTGGCCGGCGAGGTCGGCTCCAATGCCGT
Source organism: Rhizobiales bacterium 62-17 (assembly GCA_001898965.1). GTDB lineage: Bacteria > Pseudomonadota > Alphaproteobacteria > Rhizobiales > Beijerinckiaceae > Terripilifer. The sequence goes on along the minus strand of MKVW01000009.1, from coordinate 1,406,936 downwards.
GGAGGTTTACGTCCATCGCTTGAGAAAGCAGCTCACCAATCTCGGCGCGCAAGTGAAAATCAACACTGTGCGGGGCGTCGGTTATATGATGTCGGCGAGCGAGGGATAGACCCTCTCAGCCTGCCGACTGCTTGATCCGACGAATGGTGGAAAGCAAAGCTTCACCAGCCGTTTCGAGGTCGCCGCTATTGTCGATCTCGATCCACGTACCGTTCTTTTCCATTTCCGGCAGGTTGCGGCGCAGCCGCGCTTCGATGCTCTGTGCATCCTCACGGCCGCGTCCAGCCAACCGGCGCGCGAGAACGTCTGGTCGCGCCGTGACATGCACGACAGCAATCTGATAGAATGCGTTCGAGATCGCCGGCAAAGCCGCGCGCGAACCATTGGCGATGGCTACGCCCCCCGCCTTCACATGATCAGCCGCACTCGCAGGAATGCCGTAGTATAAACCGTGGGCTTCCCAGGTGACGGCGAACTGCCCTTGGGATGTCGCGGCAGCAAAAGCGTCCGGCGTCAGAGTGTCATGATCTTCGGTCGCGCCATCGGTCGGGCGTGTCACGATGCGCCGCACGAACAGAAAGACCGGATCGGCGCCAAGCCGTTGCCGCACGAAGCCGATCAAACTATCCTTGCCGGCCCCGCTGGGACCGACGACAACAATCAATACGCCATGCGGTTTGCTCTTGGCCTGCGCGTCGCTGAGGTCGGCGGCAATGTCAAGCAACGCGCTGCCCCTCGCGCCATACCGAGCGCACGACCGGGACGCCGGAAACGCGCTTCACGCGCACGAGATCGCCGCGCAGGCCCGCCGCGATCCGGCCACGATCATCAAGACCAACAGCGCGGGCCGGCGTCGCCGTCACCATCCGGATCGTCTTGGCCAGCGGCATGGCATTCTCGCCATCGGACAAGACGAAAGGCGCGTGGATCAGACTGAAGGGCACGTAATCCGACGACAGGACGTCGAGCACACCAATGCCCGCCAATTCCCGCGCCGAAATATTGCCGGAATGAGATTTGCCGCGCACGATGTTCGGGGCGCCCATGAGCACCGACATGCCGGCCTCGTGCGAGGCCTGCGCTGCTTCGACACTGGTAGGAAATTCCGCGACCTGAACGCCGAAAGCCTTTGATTCGGCCACATGCTCCAGCGTCGCGTCGTCATGGCTCGCGGTGGCGATGCCGCAGTCGTTGCAATATTCGGCGATGGTGCGCCGATGCCGCGCCGAATAAAGGTCGGAGGCGGCGCGGCGCCGGTCGGCGAAAGCCGTGAAGGCTTCATCGCTCAATCCACGCTTTTTCTTATAGTAGAGCGCATATTGCTCGAATGTCTGGAACTGCCGTTGGCCGGGCGCATGGTCCATGAGCGATGCCAGACGGACGTTGCGATCGGTCTTGAAGTCCTCGAACTGCTCCAGCACGTCTTCGGACGAAACTTCGCAACGCAGATGGATCAAGTGATCCGCGCGCAAACGCCGTTCGTCGCGCGCGGTCTCCAACGCATCGGCGACCTCTCGCATTTCGCCGCGGCGAAAGCCACCTTCCTCGTCAGAACCGAGCCGCAGGCAATCAAGCACTGTCGTGATTCCGGACGCCGCGACTTGTGCATCATGGGCTTGGATCGCGGCGAGGCTGTCCCAGCGCACGCCGGGACGCGGCGAATAATGCGATTCCAGATGATCGGTGTGCAGTTCGACGAGACCGGGCATGACATAGTCGCCCTCCATATCCTCGCCAGTATTGCTCGCGCCCCGGTCGACCGCGGCAATCACGTCATCGCGCAGCAGGATCGATCCGGTGACGATTTCGTCTTCCAGGACGAGCCGCGCATTTCTGAAAACAGTTTCGATGGGCATTTCAGGATAACCTTCCGGCTTCGACAGTTTCGAAGCGATGCATGCTGTGAACGGTGAAGGGAGCGCCCCGCTCGGGCTCGACGAACAAAGTGATGCTGTCGACGCAGACCGGTGCGGTGATGATCGGCGTGAAATGGTCGGTGAGCGCGGCTTCGATTCCGTCGGGCGCATCGCTGACCGAACCCGTCAGGGTCATATGAAAGCGAAACTCGTCGCGTACATAGGGATAGCCGTAGCGCACCAGATAGTTGAACTGGCGCAGCGAAAGGCCGACGGAGCTGCGGCGCTGGATTTCGCCTTCGCTCAGCGGCGCGCGCAAACCGTTGAAATGATCGACCGCGGACCAAGCCAGAGAATCGAGCGACTGGCAGGGTTCCGCCGGCGTCAAAGCGTAGAAATTACCGAGACGCTTCACTTCAAGCCGTGGAATATGAAACGGCCGGCACGTGCTTGCGAAGGCGGCGATGGAGCGCAGCAGATCCTGCTCCGAAACATTGGGCGACAGGTGAAACGGCGCAACCAGTGTCGCATGGAAGCCGTAGCGGCGCGGTTCGGCCGTATGATGCCACAAATCTCGGGCCGGCAGCCTGTTGTGATCGCTCGCGGGTATGGCCTCGCCGCTGAAAGCGTCACGGCCGAGCCAGTTTTGCGCGGCAATCGTCAGGGGATCGGATTTTTCCGGCGTGAAATACACCGCGTAACGCATCAGATGAACACCTTCCGCAGTTGTTGCGACAGAACGTCGATGACCGAGACGGTCATCAGCATGATGATCAACATGGCCGAGGCTTCCGGATAGTAGAAACCACGAATGTTTTCGAACAACACCTGGCCAATGCCACCAGCGCCGATCACGCCCAGCACGGTGGCGGCGCGAACGTTGGATTCAAAACGATAAAGCGCATAGGACATCCACAAGGGGAGGACTTGCGGAATGACGCCGAAGATCACTTCCTGAAGATGCGAAGCGCCCGTTGCGCGGATCGCTTCGACGGGACGAGGATCGATCGCCTCGACCGCTTCGGAGAACAGTTTGGCGAGAATGCCCGTGGTGTGCACGAAGAGCGCCATGACGCCAGCGAAGGGGCCAAGGCCGACCGCGACGACGAAGAGCACGGCGAACACCAGTTCGTGAATCGCCCGACAGGCATCCATCAAGCGGCGAACCGGCTGAACGATATACCAAGGCGTGATATTGCGCGCCGAGAGAATGCCGAAGGGAACGGCGAGCACTGTCGCCAAGAACGTGCCCCAGAGCGCGATCTGAATGGTCACGCCCATTTCGTGAAGGTAATAGCGCCACTCGGCGAAATTGGGATGGCTGAAGCCGCGCGCATATTGCGCCATATTGCTGGCATCGGTGAACAGAAAGGTCCACCGCGACATTTCCACCGGTCCCCAGCTCCAAACGAGCAGGATGGCCAGAACGGCCCAGGTCGCGGCGTTCCAAATCGTGCGCGTCCAATCCCGTGCAACTTCGACACGGGGCTGACCGGCTGCGGTGAGATTGGCGAGCTGGCTCATCGTGAGGTTCTCATGGACATGCGGCCTGCCGACCACCACAACGGGTGGCCGGCATTGCCTCAACAATGCTTAGCTCTGCGAGCTCTTGATCCGCGCTTCGTAATCGGCCTTCTCAGTCCGCAGCTTGTCGAGCTGGGTCTTCTTTTCTTCGGCCGAGAGTTTGCTGTCGGCTTCGATCTTGGCGATGGTCCGGGTCAGTTCCATCACGCGGATCGGCAGCAGTTGATCATTCGTCGACGCCTTGAACGGCGCCCATTGCAGAGCCGCGAGGACTTCCCGCTCCTTGGCCGCATTGCCCTTCGACTTGTCGGTGCCGTAGGTCAGGAAGAAATTGCGGATCTTCTCCTTGGTCGTTTCCGGCAGATTCTTGCGCCAGACGATCGGATCGGAGGGGATCAGGGGCGACTTCCAGAGGATGCGCAGCTTGGCGAAAGCGGCAGGATTGTTCTTTTCGATCAGCGCCAGATTTTCCGTATTGTTGGCGGCCGCGTTCACCTGGCCATTGGCCACTGCCATGGCATTGGTCTCGTGGTTGGCGTTGGTGACATTCTTGAAGCACTGCTTCGGGTCGATCCCCTTGGCGGAGAACACGAACGTGGTCGGGACCAGATAGCCTGAGGTGGAATTCACATCGCCCAGACCGAAGTTCAGGGTCTTGTCGCACTTCAACAGATCATCGAGCGTGGCGAGCTTGCTGTCCTTGGGCACCAGGATCAGCGACCAATAGCCGGGGCTGCCGTCGGAGCTGACGCTCTGGACGAAAATCTCGCCATCGGCACGGTCGACTGCTTCCATGGCCGACTTGTTGCCGTACCATGCCATCTGCACTTTGCCGAAGCGCATGCCTTCGATCACGCCGGCATAATCGGACGCGAAGAAGGGTTTTACGTCGAGGCCGGTCTCGCGCTTCATATCGGCGAGGAAGGGCTCCCACTTCGGCCGCAGGTTCTGCTGCGATTCCGTCGAGATGATGCCGAAGTTGATGTCCTCGGCCTGAACATAGGCCGTGGTGGTGAGCGTCAAAGCGACGGATAGCGCCGCGATAGTCTTGAACGAAAACGTCATGGCTTGGCTTCCCTGTTTTTGATTGACAACAGACTATGCGGTGGCAAACGCGCCGGTTGGAATCAGCGGTTGGCCGAACGGGTTGGACGGAGCTGCGGGCGCTGGCATTTCCGGCAGGATGAGTTCCTCGGAATTGGCGCCGTAGAGTTCCATCAAGGATTGATTGGTCAGCTCGCAGGAGGGACCGTCGAAAACGATGCGGCCGTCGCGCAAGGCAATCGTGCGCGGGCAATAGCGGCGGGCATATTCGACCTGATGCAAAGAGACGATGCAGGTGATCTGCGCTTCGCGATTGATCGTCGCCAGAACCTCCATCACGCGTCGGGCCGACGAGGGGTCGAGCGAAGCGATCGGCTCATCGGCGATCAGAATATTCGAGCGCTGCACCAGCGTGCGGGCGATGGCGGCGCGTTGCTGTTGACCGCCGGAGAGAGTCGAAGCGCGTTGCCAGGCCACTTCGGCGATGCCGACGCGGGCGAGAGCCTCGCGCGCCAAGCGCTTCTCCTCCGCGGTGAACAGGCCGAGCGTGCCGCGCCACATGGGAATGCGGCCGAGGTTGCCCAAGAGGACGTTGGAGAGAACCGACAGTCGGCCCACCAGGTTGAACTGCTGGAAGACGACGCCGATGTTGCGGCGCATTTCGCGCGCCCGCGCCACCAGACGGCCGCCGCGCTGCATCGGACTGCCGAGGATTTCGATGGTGCTCTGGCCGGCTTGCGCGGTTTCGAGGCCACAGATGTGACGGATGAGTGTGCTCTTGCCGGAGCCCGACGCGCCGATCAGCGCGACCATCTCACCCTTCTTGATGTCCAGGCTGATGTCGTCCAGCGCGCGTTTCTTGCCAAATGTTTTTGAAAGATGACGAATGGAAATGGCGTCCATGAAGTCGCTCCTAAGCTTGGGTCCGAAGACGACGGAGTGTTCTGGGCGATGTGGGTTTATCGACTACGGTCATCACCATTTGGGAGACCTGAATTCCGGCCATTCAAGCCGAGCCTCTATTCGGCTAAGCGCGCGACATGACGGGCGGTTGTCGCTGTTATGTCAGTTTGATGATCGTTCACAGAAGGCTGATTTGATGCACTGTTTTCGTATCTTTCGAGGAATTCATCGGCAGTTAAATCACGGAAGTCATCGAGGGTGGCGCGCAGGCGGTCATGCGGCCAATCCCACCAGGCGAGCGCCTCCATGCGCTCGGCAATCCGGTCGGAAAAACGCTGACGGATGATCTTGGCCGGTACGCCGCCAACGATCGTGTAGGGCGGGACATCCTTGGTGACCACGGCCCCGGCACCTACCACCGCACCATTACCGATGGTGACGCCGGGCAGAACGGTCGCACCATGGCCGATCCATGTATCGTGGCCGATGGTGATGCGCTTGGCGCGCCGGGCTGCGAAGAAATCTTCTTCGTATTCGGCATCATCGAAATAGTCGGAAGCGCGATAGGTGAAATGGTGCAACGTCGCGCGCGACATCGGATGATGGGTCGCATTGAGACGGACCGATGCCGCGATATTGGCGAATTTGCCAATGGTGACGCACCAGCTCTGGCAATTCTCCATGACATAGGAATAGTCGCTCAGCACGGTTTCAGTCAGACGGCCACCTTCCGCCACCTCGGTGTAGCGGCCGAGCTGGCAGTTCTCGAGACGAGCGGTCGGATGGATCAAGGGCGTTACGGAGAGGCGCGGCATATCAGGCGGCCTTTTTGTCGGGGGAAAAACGGGTGACGTCGATGACGACGTCGGCCACGGCCGTGCGCACGTCGGCATCGTGGAAGATGCCGAGCAAGGCGGTGCCGCCAGTCTTTTTCTCAGCGATCATATCGACGACCACGGCCCGGTTGACAGCATCGAGAGAGGCGGTTGGCTCGTCGAGCAACAGGATCGGATGGTCGGTGATGAAGCCACGCGCGATGTTGATGCGTTGCTGCTCGCCGCCGGAAAAGGTCGCCGGCGGCAAATGCCAGAGGCGCTCGGGCAGATTGAGGCGATGCAGGAGATCGGCGGCACGTCGCGCGGCTTTCTCGCGATCGACACCGCGATGGACCAGCGGCTCGGTGACGATGTCGAGGGCACTGACGCGCGGCATGGCACGCAAGAATTGGCTGACATAGCCGATGGTGTCGCGCCGAATTTCGAGAATCTTGCGCGGGCCAGCACTCGCCAGATCGATCTCCTCGCCATGATGGCGAACGAGAATGCTGCCCGCATTCACCGCATAATTGCCGTAGAGCATTTTGAGGATCGAACTTTTGCCGGCACCAGACGGCCCGCCAAGAACCGCGCATTGCCCCGCGATGAGCGTGAAGGCCGCGTCGGTGACGACGGGCAATTCGATGCCGCCGCGCAGATGCATGGTGAAGGTTTTGACGATGCCCGTGGCAACGAGAGCATGAGACATGGCTCAGACCTGCAAAATGGAGGAGACGAGGAGCTGCGTATAGGGCGCCTGCGGATCGTCCAGCAGCCGGTCCGTCAGCCCCTGTTCGACCACGCGCCCTTCCTTCATGACGATCATGCGATGCGACAGAAGCCGGGCAACGGCGAGGTCGTGGGTGACGATGATAACCGCCAGATTGAGGTCATTGACCAATCCACGAAGCAGATCGAGCAGGCGCGCCTGCACGGACACGTCGAGACCGCCGGTCGGTTCGTCCATGAAGACCAACCGCGGCGCGGTGACGAGATTGCGGGCGATTTGCAAGCGCTGCCGCATGCCGCCGGAAAAGGAACGCGGCTGATCGTCTATGCGATCGGCGCTGATCTCGACCCGGTCGAGCCAGTTGATCGCCGTTTCGCGAATGCGGCCATAGTGACGACCACCGACAGCCATCAACCGTTCGCCGACATTGGCGCCGGCCGACGTGCTCATCCGCAGGCCATCGGCCGGGTTTTGATGCACGAATCCCCAATCGGTGCGCAGCAGATAGCGGCGCTCGGCTTCGCTGAGCGCATAAAGATCAGGCATGGCGCCATCGCGCCGGCGATAGGTCACCGACCCGGATGAAGGTTCCAGGCGCGTCGAAATGCAGTTGAGCAAAGTGGTCTTGCCGGATCCGGACTCGCCGACGATCGCCAGCACCTCGCCCGGCCAGACATCGAAGGAAATATCGGCGCAGCCCATGCGCGCGCCGTAATATTTGCTGAGATCGCGCACCGACAAGAGCGGCTGTTCGGCACTGCGATCCTGAAGATGACGCACTTGAGAGACGGCGATGTTCATCAGATCGTCTCCTGCACCACAGCGCCGGTATGGCCATCCGCCCGACGGCTTTCGCAATGATCCGTGTCGGAACACACGAACATGCGATTACCGCGATCGTCCAGAATCACTTCGTCGAGAAAGACCTGTTCGGCGCCGCAAAGCGCGCAGGGCTTGTCGAACTTCTGGATCTCGAAGGGGTGATCCTCGAAATCGAGGCTGACGACCTCGGTGTGCGGCGGCAGCGCGTAGATACGCTTTTCGCGGCCGGCACCGAAGAGCTGCAAAGCCTCCGACATGTGCATTTTCGGGTTGTCGAATTTCGGGATCGGCGACGGGTCCATCACGTAGCGCCCCTCGACCTTCACCGGATAAGCATAGGTGGTGGCGATATGACCGTTGCGGGCGATGTCCTCATACAGTTTCACATGCATGAGGCCGTATTCTTCGAGCGCATGCATCTTGCGCGTTTCGGTTTCGCGCGGTTCGAGGAAACGCAGCGGTTCGGGGATCGGCACTTGATAGACCAGCACCTGCCCTTCCGTCATCGCTTCCTCTGGAATGCGATGGCGCGTCTGAATGATGGAGGCTTCCGCTGTCTTCGTCGTGGTCTCGACGCCGGCAACGCGCTCAAAGAATTTTCGGATGGACACCGCATTGGTGGTGTCGTCGGCGCCCTGATCGATCACTTTGAGGACATCGTCCGGTCCCAGGATCGACGCCGTCACCTGTACGCCGCCGGTGCCCCAACCATAGGGCATCGGCATTTCGCGGCTGGCGAAGGGAACCTGATAGCCGGGGATCGCGATCGCCTTCAGAATGGCGCGGCGGATCATCCGTTTGGTCTGTTCGTCGAGATAGGCGAAATTGTAATTGGCCGCTCGGTGATGCTGGTTCATTCCGCCGCCTCCTTGGCTTCGAAAGCAACATCGTTCGCGACTTGATCGTGCTCGGCCCGCATGGTGCGCACCAAACCGAGCTCCGACTGGAAGTCGACGTAATGCGGCAACTTCAAATGTTCGACGAAGCCTGTCGCTTGCACGTTGTCACAATGGGACAGTACGAATTCCTGATCCTGTGCCGGCGCGACAATGTCTTCGCCCAGTTCCTCGGCCCGCAGCGCACGGTCACACAGAGCCATCGCCATCACCTTGCGCTCGGACTGGCCGAACACCAGGCCATAGCCGCGGGTGAACTGCGGCGGTGCCTTGGCCGAACCCTTGAACTGATTGACCATCTGGCATTCGGTCAGTTGCACGCGGCCGACGGGAACGGCAAATCCCAGCTCCGGCATGAAGATTTCGACCTCGACTTCGCCGATGCGGATTTCGCCGGCGAAAGGATGAGAGCGGGCATAGCCGCGCTGGGTCGAATAGCCGAGGGCCAATAAAAAGCCTTCGTCGCCGCGCGACAGGGATTGCAGGCGCATGGCGCGCGACAGCGGAAATTCGACCGGCGTCTGCGTGATGTCGCCCGGCTCGCCAAAGGCGGTCTCATCTTCCTCGATCAGCCCTTCGGCGCCGAGAATATCGGCGATGCGCGTGACCGGCTCCTGCGGATCGGTGCGCTTGTCGCCGGCCTCGATTGTCGGATCGCCATCGAGCTCTTCGTCCAGCAGGCGATGGGTGTAATCGAACGTCGGGCCGAGAAGCTGACCGCCCGGCAAATCCTTGTAGCAGGCGGAAATGCGGCGCTCGACCAGCATGGCGCCCGTATCGATCGGCTCGCTATGGCCGAAGCGCGGCAGCGTGGTGCGATAAGCGCGCAGCAAAAAGATCGCCTCGATCATATCGCCGCGTGCCTGCTTGATCGCCAGCGCCGCCAAGCGCCGATCATAGAGCGAGCCTTCGCTCATCACCCGATCGACACCCAACGCCAATTGCCCGGCGATCTGCTCAAGGGTAAGGGCTGGCACCGAACGGTCGCCGCGCCGGCGATCGGCGAGGAGCCGATGGGCATTGTCGATCGCGGCCTCGCCGCCTTTAACAGCAACATACATGGCTCAGCTCTCCGTTTCGACAAGACGAGCGGTGCGCGGCAAGCAAGCGATCGCATCGGCGCTCGTCAGAATGAGATCGACGCCGCAGGGAAAGCGCTTGCCGTTGTCGTGCCATTGCGCGGTGAAACCCGCCGGCAGACCTTGCGGGGCGATGGTCTTGCGGCCCTTGATGCCGGGTCCCGCGAAGGTCAGCGGTACGCCGCCATCTAGACTGCCCACCTGCAGGATCAGCGTCGTCGATTGATCGGGATAATTGTGCGAACCCAAAGCGAAGCGCTCGAGCGACGGCATGGATGTGGGATCGCCGACAAGAGCGAAATGCGCTTCGACGGGCGTTGCCGCCGCACGGGCGCCGGTGTGGAAGGTGAGCCAGGCTTGCAGCGCCGGATTGGCCGCCAAGGCCTGATCGAGCCAGAACGGCGTATCGACATCGAGCAAGGTGCAGGCAACCGTGCCGGCGATCGCACTCAGGGGCACCGGCGGCGTGGCGTATGCGGGGATGGCGAGCACATGCCCAGGCCGCGCCATCGCGTCCATGATGATGCGAAACGCCGATTGCGCGTTGAAAACGGGATCGGCGAATCCGCCGTCGAGAGTCACGGCCTGATCCATCATTGATCCTCTCCGCGAACCATCGTGAAAAAGTCGACGCGCGTCGCCGCCGTTTCCTGGCGACGCTCTTCATCGGCGGCATCGAGTTCGGATTTGATCGGCGCGATCAAAGCGGCATCGATCCGAGCCGCCATCGCCGTGTCCTGACAGAGCGCATCGATGACGGCCGACAGGCGCGCCTTCTCGACATCGCGGCCGAGCGCCATGGCATGGCCGATGGAGCCGTCTTCCAGCTTGATGCTGGCGCGGGTGATCGTGGCTTCACCGACATTGAACGCCTCGCCCGTGCCGCCAACGCGGCCCCGCAGCATGACGAGGCCGGACTCAGGGCCACGTACGGATTTGTAGGCGGGGTCGAGGCCCAGCGTTGACCAAAGATCGCGCAGCCTGCCGCCGTTGCTGCGCGCCAGGATCGCCATGCGATCCCTGCGCGGGAGGGGGATGATGTCCAGGCTCATGTAGGCTCCAAAATTTGTCTATTGATATAGACAAATAGACAAGATATCTTTTCGTACCGAGTCTTGATGACGACGGCGTGACAGCGCGTCGAAAGGGAGTTGAAAAAGTGCAGAGAGCCGGTTTGCAGCGCGGCGTCGGCGTCGCACTTTGGCGACAGATCGCCGATGGAATCCGCTCGGGCCTGACCAATGGCCTGGTTGACGACAACGGCCGGCTGCCACCGGAAAGCGAGCTGGCCGAACGCTTTGGCGTCAATCGCCACACGGTGCGCGCGGCGATTTCGGCCTTGGCGCATGAAGGCGTGCTGCACTCCGTGCAAGGCAGCGGCACATTCGTGCGGCGCCGCAAGCGCCTGGTCTATCCGATCGGCGCCCGCACGCGCTTTTCCTCAGGCTTTGGCCGACAGACGCGCGATCGACAAACGGAACTTCTCGATCATGCGCGCGAAGCAGCGGCGTCCGAAGTGGCGGAAGCACTTGGAATCAAAGCAGGCGAAGAGGTGTTGCGTCTGGAAATGCGTGGCATCGCCGACGGCCTGCCCGTTTCGCGCGCCACATCCTGGTTCAGCGCGGAACGCTTTCCAAAAATCGTCGATCTTTATCTCGAAACGAAATCGATCACAGCGTCGCTCGCCCGCTTGGGCATCGAAGATTATCTGCGTGCGTCGACCGGCGTTGAGGCGCGCCATGCCGATGAAGCGGACACAGATGAGTTGCAACTTTCTCCCGGCGCCATCGTCATCGTCACGCGGGCGCTCAACGTCGATCCGGATGGCGTTCCCATCCAGTTTTCCTTTACCCGTTTTCCCGCTGATCGCGTGGAACTCACCATCGAGACGGCACGGCCAACACGATGATGTTTGTGGGGAATACTATGGCCAAGTGGCTTTGATGATCGCCGGCAACTCGCTGACGACGAACGCATCGATGGAGCCATCGGGCGCCAGAGCGGCAAATTTGCCGTCCAATGTCAGCTGCAGAAAGCCATGCACCATGGACCATATCGCCAGGCAAAGCCGCATGACTTCGGCGTCGTCAGCGGGACGCCCCTGCGCCGTCCTGTAGAGGCGAACCGTTTCTTCCAATTCCTTCATCGCCGTTTTGCCGGCCGCATGCAGGCGGTCATTGTCGGGCAACAAGAGATCGTGGCGAAACATCAGTTGGAAGCGGCCTGGCTGCTTGAGGCCGAAGCGAACATAGGCAATGCCCTGCGCTTGCAGCCGCTCGGCCGGCGGCAGATCGGTTTCAGCGATCCGTTGCAGATCGGCGGCGAGCTGGTCGAAGCCTGAAATGGCGATTTCGGTGAGAAGCCCCGCCGCGCTGCTGAAATGATGGGCCGGCGCGCCGGGCGAAACACCGGCACGGCGCGCCACTTCACGCAAGGAAAAGCCTTCGGCGCCGCGCTCGGCCAGCAAATCCTCGGCCGCGTGGATCAGCGCCGTGCGCAGGTCGCCATGGTGATAGCCCTTGCGCTCCCCGGCCTGCTTTCCAGGCCGGGCTGTTTTTTTCAGCGCCGCAATGATGCCATCTATACAGTGTTTAGATTCCATGTCATGACAATCTTATCAGTGTTCAGATCGATCTGGAAGAGACGCGATGAGCAAATGGACAGAACAGGCCATGCCCGACCAGAGCGGGCGCACCATTCTGGTGACCGGGGCTAACAGCGGGCTGGGTTTCGTGACCAGCCGGGAGCTGGCGCGCAAAGGCGCCCATGTCTTGATGGCGGTTCGCGACCCCGCCAGAGGCGAAGATGCCCTCGCCCGCATCCGCGCCGCCGTGCCCAAGGCTTCGATCGAGCTGAGACGGCTCGACCTCGCCGATCTCGATCAGGTGAAAAGTTTCGCCCGACAGCTCATCGACGACAAGGTTCCGCTCGACATCCTCATCAACAATGCCGGGGTGATGATGCCGCCGCGCACGCTCACCGGCCAAGGCTTCGAGCTGCAATTTGGCGTCAATCACCTGGCGCATTTCGCGCTGACCGGCCTGCTTCTTGAAACGCTGGCCAAGAGACAAGAGAGCCGCGTCGTCACCGTATCGTCGGATCTGCATCGACGCGGACATATTCACTTCGACGATCTCGACGGCGCGAAGAACTACGGCCGCATCGCCTTTTATGCGCAATCGAAATTCGCCAATGTGCTGTTTGCGCTGGAACTCGACCGGCGTCTGCGCGCGGCGAGCCTGCCCGTCCGCAGTCTCCTGGCTCATCCAGGCTATGCGGCGACCAATCTGCAAACAAGCGGCCCCACAGGCCTGCTCAACCTATTCATGCGCATCGGCAACCGTTTCATGGCGCAAAGCATGGAAATGGGCGCCTTGCCGCAACTCTACGCGGCCACTGCGCCGCAGGCGGAAAGCGGCCAGTTCATCGGGCCAGATGGCCGCACCGAGATGAAAGGCTATCCGACCGTGGTGCAGCCGATCGCATCTGCCCGCGACCCCGATGTCGCCGCGAAGTTCTGGGCGCTTTCGGAACAGCTCACCGGCATCAAACCATCTTTTGCAACGGAGACTTCGATATGAGTGCGAGCGACATCCTGCCATTCTTCCACGCCTGGTTGTCGGCCCCTCTGCGCGTCGCATCGATCACGCCGTCAGGACAGGCGCTGGCCGATCTCATCACGTCGGAAATCTCAGCGACGACTGGACCCGTACTCGAATTGGGCGTCGGCACAGGCGTGTTCACCCGTGCCCTTTTGGCGCGCGGCGTTCTTGAAAGCGATCTGACCCTTGTCGAGAACGGGCCGGAGTTCGCCCTTCTGCTGGATCAGCGCTTCCCAAAAGCTCGCGTTCTGACCATGGATGCGGCACGGCTGAGACGCTGCGATCAGCTCCAGGACACATCGCTGGGCGCCGTCGTCAGCGGCTTGCCTTTGCTGTCGATGCGCTCGCGTAAGGTTATCGCGATCCTTGCCGGCGCCTTCACGCATCTGAAGCCGGGCGGGTCATTCTATCAATTCACTTATGGTCCGCGCTGCCCGGTGCCGCGCCCGCTGCTCGACCGGCTCGATCTGAAAGCCGTGCGCATCGGCGGCACTTATTGCAACCTGCCGCCGGCGGCGGTGTACCGGATTTCGCGACGGGCGCCCTTTTTCTCAGCAGGCAACCCATAAACGTAAGGGGACCGTTATAAGCAAAATCGCGTTTCTATCGAAACGCGATTCGCTTGAGACGATCCCCTCCGATTACTCGGCCGTTGCTGCCGCCGCTTCCGCAGCCTGCTGCTCTTTGAATGCCGCCATTTCGTTGCGACCGCGGCGCGTCAACCACGCCTGGATGAAGACGAACAGGATCGGCACGAACAGCAGCGCCAGGATCACCACCGAAATCATGCCGCCGATCACGCCGGTGCCGAGAGCCTGCTGGCTCTTGGAGGAGGCGCCCGTCGCGATCACCATCGGCGCGACACCGAAGATGAAGGCGAAGCCGGTCATCAGAATCGGGCGGAAGCGCAAGAAGCAGGCCTCCACCGTCGCCTCGACCAGTGCCTTGCCCTGGGCGCGCAGATCCTTGGCGAATTCGATGATCAGAATCGCGTCCTTCGCCGCTAGCCCGATGATGGTGATCAGACCGATGGTGAAGTAGACGTCGTTAGGCATGCTGCGCGTCGTCACAGCCAGCACGGCGCCCAACATACCAAGCGGCACGACGAGCAGAACCGAGATCGGGATGGTCCAGCTTTCGTAGAGCGCCGCGAGGATGAGGAAGACCACCAGCGCCGACAGCGCGAGCAGTAGCGGCGCCTGCGCACCGGCCAGCTTTTCCTGCAACGACTGGCCGGTCCATTCGAAGCCGAAACCACGCGGCAAGGTGCCGGCGATGCGCTCCATCTCGCGGATGGCGTCGCCGCTGGTAAAGCCCGCCTGCGCCGTGCCGCTCATGCGCACGGAAGGATAATAGTTGAAGCCGACGAGCTGCGTCGGGCCGGTCAGCCACTTCACCGAAGCGAAGGAGGAGAACGGCACCAGCTTGCCCTGGGCATTGCGGACGTTGAAGCCCAGAATGTCGTTGGCTTGCATGCGGCCTTCCACATCGGCCTGCACGATGACGCGCTGCATGCGACCCCGGTTGGGGAAGTCGTTGATATAGGCCGAGCCGAGATTGGTCGAGATGGCGTCGTTGATATCCTGGAACGTGATACCCAGGGCGCCGGCATTCTCACGATCGATCACGAGTTCGAGCTGCGGCGCGGGCGGCAGGCCTTCGACGAAGACATCGCGAACGATGCGGCTCTTCTTCGATTCTTCCAATACCTGATCCTTGGCCTGCATCAGCGCCGTATAGCCGCGCTGGCCGCGATCCTGCAGACGGAAGCTGAAACCTGAGGAATTGCCCAAGTTGTCGATCGGTGGCGGCTGCTGGGCGTTGATCTTCGCGTCCTTGATCGAGCCGAGATCGCGATTGATGCGATTGACCACGGCTTCGGCCGATTGGTCGGGCGGCCGTTGCGACCAGTCCTTCAAGGTGATG
This sequence comes from Rhizobiales bacterium 62-17, assembly GCA_001898965.1. GTDB lineage: Bacteria > Pseudomonadota > Alphaproteobacteria > Rhizobiales > Beijerinckiaceae > Terripilifer. Next base: position 1,391,739 of record MKVW01000009.1, on the reverse strand, counting down.
AAGGCCTGCGCCGTGTTCATGCCCTGACCGAGGAAGCTGAAGCCGGTGAGGAAGGTGACGTTATCGACCGCCGGCTGCTGCTTCAGATAGGCCTCGACCGTTTGGATGACATCACGCGTGCGGCCAAAGGCCGAATCGGATGGCGTCTGCACGTCGGTGGTGATGAAGCCCTGATCGTCCACCGGCAAGAAGCCGGCGGGCAGACGCATGAAGCCCCAAGCCATGGCCACCGTCAGCGCCAGATAGATTATCATCAGGCGGCCGGTGCGCGCCAAGCCCCAACGCACATAGGAGGAATAGCGTGTCTTGGCGCCATCGACCGTGCGGTTGAAGAAGCCAAAGACGCCGCCACGATGATGATGACCGGCGGCCACGGGCTTCAACAGCGTGCCGCATAGCGCCGGCGTCAGCGACAAGGCCATCAAAGCCGAGAAGCCGATGGCGGCCACCATGGTTACCGAGAACTGGCGGTAGATGATGCCGACGGAGCCGGGGAAGAAGGCCATCGGAATGAACACGCCGATCAGCACCAAAGTGATGCCGACGATGGCGCCGGTGATCTGCCCCATGGCTTTGCGTGTCGCCTCCTTGGGCGGCAAGCCTTCTTCCGACATGATGCGTTCGACGTTTTCGACGACGACGATAGCGTCGTCGACGAGAATACCGATCGCCAACACCATGGCGAAGAGCGTCAAGACGTTGATCGAAAAGCCGGCGAGCAAGAGCACCATACACGTGCCGAGCAGCGCCACCGGCACCACGAGGGTCGGAATGATGGTGTAGCGGATGTTCTGCAGGAAGATGAACATCACGGCGAAGACGAGCACCATGGCTTCGGCGAGAGTCATCAAAACCTTCTTGATCGAGGCGTCGATGACCGGCGTGATGTTATAGGGAATGTCGTATTTGATGTTGTCAGGGAAGAAACGGGACAGCTCTTCCATCTTCGTCTTCACCGCATTGGCGGTGGCGAGCGCATTGCCCGTCGGCGACATCAACACCGACAGACCGGCGCTTTGCTCGCCGTTCAGCCGGGTGGTGAACTGATAGCCCATGCCGCCCACTTCGATGCGCGCGACGTCGCGCAGACGCACGGTCGAGCCATCGGCATTGGCACGCAGCACGATGGAGCCGAACTCCTGCGGCGAGGACAACTGGCCTTTGACGACGACGAGGGCTGAGATCTGCTGCGAATCGCGGCTGGGCTCGGCGCCAACGCTGCCCGAGGCGACCTGCGCGTTCTGCGCCTCGATGGCGCGGGTGACATCGGCCGAAGTCAGATTGTAGCCGATCAGCTTTTCCGTATCGACCCAGATGCGCAGCGAGCGCTCGGTGGAGAACAGGGTTGCGCGGCCGACGCCGGGAATACGACGGATTTCACCGATGACGTTACGCACCATGAAATCACCGAGGCCGACTTCATCGAGGCTACCGTCGGTGGATCGCAGGGTGATGATCTGTAGCACGGCGCTGGAAGCTTCCTCGACGAGGATGCCCTGCTGGATGACGGCGCGCGGCAAGCGCGCTTCGACGCGCTTGATGCGGTTCTGCACTTCCACCGCCGCCATGCTGGAATCGGTGCCCGGCACGAAGTTGGCGATGATTTCGACCTGACCCAGGGAATCACTGGTCGATTCAAAGTTCAGAATGCCGTTGGCGCCGTTCAGCTCCTCTTCAATCAAGCGGGTGACGCTGTTGTAGAGATTTTCCGGCGTCGCGCCCGGATAGCTGGTGCTGATGGAAATCGACGGCGGCGCGATGATGGGATATTGCGCCACCCCCAGAAACGGCAAGGAGAGAAGGCCGCCCAGACAAATGAACAGGGCGACGACAGCCGCGAAGATCGGCCGATCGATAAAGAAGCGTGCCATGGATGTGCTCGGCTACCGTACGGCGCCGGTCGTGGAAACGGTCGTGGGTTGCTGGCCAGTATTGGTGGCGCGGGCAAGCCGCGATTGCCAAGGGCTGGCATCGACCGCGTCGCCGACCACGAATTTCTGGAAGCCTTCCGCCACCACCTGATCGCCGGGCTTCAACCCGTCCATGATCAGCCAGCTATCCTCGAAGGCCGAACCAACCTGGACCGGCTGAATGCGGACACGCTTCTCGGAATTGACGACGAAGACATAGGCGTTGCCGACATCGTCACGTTGCACGGCCTGCTGCGGCACGGCGATCGAGTCATGGTCGATGCCCTGCTCGATCTGCACGCGCACATACATGCCCGGCAGCAGATCGCGCTTCGGATTGGGGAATTCGCCACGCAAGGTGACTTGGCCGGTGGTCGGATCAACCGTCACGCCGGAGAACAGCAGTTTGCCGTGATGTTCGTAGGCCGTGCCATCGCTGAATTCGAGGCGCACCTTGGCGGTGTCGGCGGCGACCTTTTCCAAGGTGCCGTCGGCCAGGTCGCGACGCAGCTGCTGCAATTCCGTGACTGACTGGGTGAAGTCGGCATAGATCGGATCGAGCTGCTGAATGGTGGCGAGGCGTGTCGCCTCACCCTGGCCGACCAGCGCGCCTTCCGTCACCAGAGCGGCATCGACGCGGCCCTTAATGGGCGCCCGCACGGTCGTATATTCGAGATTGAGCTTGGCACGCGCCACATCGGCGCGGCGCGCGGCCACGTCGGCTTCCGCCTGTTTCCAGGTGGCGACGGCGGTCTCTTGCTGAACGGTCGAGGCTGCGCTGGTGGCGACCAGCTTGTTGACGCGGCCGACCTGCGCTTCGGCCTGCTGCCGGGCGGCTTCAGCCTTGGCGAGAGCGGCATTGGCCGCCGACAGTTCGACCTCGAACGGCGCCGGATCGATCCGGAAGAGAACTTCGCCCGCTTCGACGTCAGCGCCCTGGGTAAAGGTGCGCGCCACGACGATGCCGGCGACGCGCGCCCTCACATCTGCGATACGGGCCGGAGTGACCCGGCCCGGCAGTTCGCGCACGAAGGAACGTGCCGATGGCTCCACGGTGACAACAGCGACCTGCGGCACTGCCTTGACTTCGGCCGTTTGAGCCGGCTGCGGCTCATTGCACCCGGCGAGGGCGAGAGCCGACAGAGAAACGGCCACAAGAAAGAATGCACGACAGCGGGCTGTCATCTAAAAGCTCCTAATGTCCCCAATTGCATCGCAACACGACACGCCTACCGGCGGGATAGGGCAACAGTTTGGCGCGCCAAATATTTTCTCGGCGATGTCGGCTCACTGCACTGCGGCCGATCTATATTGCGATGCACACATTCATATCGCATTGCACAATTCGTAACATGGCCCGGCCTGCGAAGAAAATCACAAATATGTAATCCAAGCCTTAAGCGTATTAAATCTCCGCAATATCTGTATATTCATCACTGTAAATATACCTATAACGCGAGATTTCCGAAGCCTAAACTGATCTCACGCGCGCGCCAATCGGCAGAAATACCTGCGCAAAACAAGCCGCATATTCTTAAATTACTTTTATTATTTAATTCTACTGCGATCGATGCGAAAACTATTGCGACATCAGCCTCTTATTGCTTGGAGGCTGCCTCGTCGAACTCCATCCGCAGGGCGTGATCGTCCTGACCCAGCGCTGGCGTCGCACCGGCATAAAGCGGCTCGCCATCATGCAAGGCGCCCGGCGCGATCATGCGAATCACGCCCGCCGGCGTCTTCACAACGATCAGCCTGTTCTGCGGATGGGCCGCCAGATCCTCCATGGTGCTGACGCGGCCATAGGCGATCTTGGCCTTTTGCAGCCGTTCGACCACCCCTTCGCGGGGGTGTGCTTTAAAAACCCGATCGATGATCGCGTCGAGTTCAACGCGATGCGCCACCCGCGCCGGATTGGAATTGAAGCGCGCATCGACCGCCACATCCGGTTGCCCGAGCGTCGTTTCGCAGAAAGACGCCCATTCGCGTTCGTTCTGGATGGAGAAAAGCACGGCCTTGCCATCGCCGCAGATATAAGCGCCATAGGGCGCGATGGTCGGATGATTGAGGCCGGACCGCGCCGGTGTGTAGCCGCCATAGGTGAATTGCAGGAATGGCACGTTCATCCAGTCGGCCAACGCGTGAAACAGGGAGACGGCGATATGCCGGCCCTGGCCGGTGCGCTCACGCGCATAAAGCGCCGTGAGAATGGCTTGCACCGCCGTCATGCCGGCGCTGATATCGCACACGGAAACGCCGACCCGGGCTTGGCCCGCGGTATTGCCGGTGATCTCCGACAGACCGCTCTCCGCCTGCACCAACAGGTCATAGGCCTTCATGTCGCGGAACGGTCCTGCCTCGCCATAGCCCGAGATCGAACAGGTGATGAGGCGCGGATAAGCCTGGCGCAAATCCTCCGGTGCGAAGCCGAGGCGCGCGATGGCGCCGGGCGCCAAATTCTGAATGAAGACATCGGCCTTGGCGATCATGCGGCGCAGGATGGCCTTGTCGCGCTCTTGCGACAGATCGAGACGGATCGACTGCTTGCCGCGATTGAGCCAGACGAAATAAGCGCTCTCTCCGTTGACGTAGTGATCGTAGCCACGGGCGAAATCACCCTCAGGCCGTTCCACCTTGATCACCCGCGCGCCGGCATCTGCCAGTTTTTCCGATGCATAGGGCGCCGCCACCGCCTGTTCAATGGACACCACCAGAATGCCGTCGAGATCCCCTGCCGCTCGCTTTGCTATGTCCTTGGCCATGTCCGCTCCCTGCTCCCGTCCTTTTTCTATGAGCGGAGACACAGGCGCAAGCAGGCTGGCCTGCGCAACTTTATGGGCCGCGCCCCCTCAGCTGCGCCCAAAGACCGGCGAAGGGGCGAAACACGAAGCGCACCTGGTGCTGGCCGGGCGGCAGTTCGACGACACGAAAGATCACGTCGGCACGTAGCAGTGTCGCTGGCACGCCATCGACCTCGACCTGCCACCAGGGATGCCAGACATCGTTGAGCACCAGCCAGCCGCCTTCCGGCGAGGACGCCTCGATGACGACCTCGGTGTTGCGATAGCTGATGATGCGGGCCGAGCCCGGCGCCTTGGCCATCACGGCTTCAGGCGGGTTTTCCAGCAGAACGGTCGAACGATAATCGACGTCGGGCCATTGCCCGCTCTCGATCATCGCGGCGAAATCGGCCTTGCGCGCCGTGGTGGCGAAGAGCACCCGCGGCAAGGCCCTGGGATTTTCGTAGATGTAGGCGTTCTTGGTGCGCGTCAGCGGGATCAGATCGCCAGGCTTTAGATTTTTGTCGAGTTGCTCGGCTGGCACGCCCGTGGCGATGTAGCGAAGACCGAGCAGATCGGCCATAGGCGAACGATAGGAGGCAAACAAAGGCGCGAACTGGCGCTGATCGGGAATGGCGACATGATCGATAGCGCCGGTGGCATCGGCGAACCATTTCAAGCGCACCGGATTGTAGCCGAGCCAATGATCGATGTTCTGCGACAGCGACGCATTGGGCCAATGGAAATCGATGGCGGCGAGTTCGACACGATCGCGCCGATCGGGCGCCTGGTTCTCCGCCAGCTTTTGCCGCAGAAAGGTCAGTGTCGGATCGTTGCTGCCAGGAATGAGTGCGTCAAAATTCTGCGACGGTAGAGCTGTCGATTCATTTGGCCCGTTGTTGAGGCGCAGATCGGCCGTCATGAACACGGCGACGAGAACGATACAGGCAAAGGTATTGCGCGCCAGTGGTCGCATGACGACGGCCAATATGATGGCGCCGACCAGGCAGAGCGCGGTCAATGTCAAAGTCTGTGTGGCTTGCGCCAAGCGGCCTTTGTCGAAAGCGATGCCGACGCAAGCGAGGAAGCCCACGGCGACAAGCGCCGCGCCCATGGCGATAGCACGCCGGGACAGGCCCTGTTCCGCCGTCGCCAGGCGATGCACCAGATAGCCGCCGACGATGGCGAGCATGGCTCCCAAGGGGAAAGTCGCGTCGGCCGGACGGCGGAATAAATCGGAGCCTGGAATTTTGAACAGCAGTTCGAACATCGGCGTATAGCCGCCGAGCGCGTAAAGCGTCATCAAAACGGAGGCGGCCGTGAACATGCGAATGTCGCGCGCAAAGATGCCGCCACGGACGAGGCCGAAGGTCAGGATAGCGACGACCGGCAAAGCGCCGAGATAGATGTCAGCCATGTTGCGGGCGAGCGCCAGATCGTTCGCGCCCCAGACCTCCGCCACCGGCGGCCCCCAATAAGCGTCCAATGGTCCGTCGGTGCCAAACAGATTGGCGCTGATCAGAGTGAAGAAGGAGGCCGGCGGCAGGGAACCACGCACGGCGCCGGCGAAATCGATCACCGCGCGGTTCGACTGTTCGGCCAAGGCCAGAGTGAAGGCGATCGGCACGGCGATGACGACTACGCCGGTGATCGCGCCCGCCAACAGCGCGGGCAAAGCTGTGCGCAGGCGGCGGCCGAAACTTTCGCCGTCATTTTCGATCAGCCGCCAGGCGGCGAATATGGCGAGCAGCAAGGCGCAGAGCAGAGCGACCTGATCGCGATCGATGATCATGAGACCGGCAGCCAGTCCCGCCAGCGCGCCATAGAAGGCCGAGCGGCGACGCAAGGCGCGCAACAGCAGCCAGAGCGCGATGGCGAACCAAGCCATGGAGAGCACTTGGCCGACATGCTGGATGCGCCAGGCGTTGGACGCCCCGAAAGCAAAAGCGAAAGCCGCGACGGTAGCGCCGGCCGGATGCCAATACTCGTCCTTGAACAGCAGGATGATGGCGACGCCGCCGGCAAACAGCATGAAGAAGAGCACGCCGTCGAAAGCGGCGAAGCTCGGCGTCGGCGACAGAAGCGCCAACAACAGATAGGGCGGCGAGAAGATCAGCGATTGCGGATCGGCGATCTGCGGATGCCCACCGAAAACATTCGGCGTCCAGAATGGCAGTTGCCCTTCATGGATCGAACGGGCGAGGAAAGCGAGCTGCGGATAGAAATGCGCCTTGGCATCCCAGGGGATCGTCAGGCCACCGAACAGCCAGGGCCAGGCGAAGACCAGCGAGCCAATGGCAAAAGCCAGGATCGCCAGCCCATAGTGCCGAGCGGGATAGAGCGGCTGCGATGCCGGACGTTTGGACACACTCATGCGCGGAAACTCTTGGGGTCAGTCTTTGCTGACACCATGGACCGTGGGTTGGGTCGTGAGCTGATCCGCATCGATCAAATGGCCGGCGCGGTCACGCTTGGACGTGAGATAGCGGACGTTGTGATCGTTCATGCGACCGATGATGCGCTCGTCGGCGGCGACTTCAAGGCCAGCCTCTTCCAGCGCGGCGATCTTGACCGGATTGTTGGTCATGATGCGCACCGATTTGATGCCAAGCTGTTTCAGCATGTCGGCAGCGAAATCGAAGCGGCGCTGATCATGGCCGAAGCCCAAGGCTTCGTCGGCATCATAGGTGTCGAAACCATGCGCCTGCAGATGATAGGCCTTCATCTTGTTGGAGAAGCCGTTGCCGCGCCCTTCCTGATCGAGATAGAGCAGGATGCCGCCGCCATTCTCCGCCATCGCCCGCGCGGTGTAGCGCAGTTGATCGCCGCAATCGCATTTCAGGCTGCCGAACAGATCGCCCGTCAGACAGGCCGAGTGCAGACGCACCGCCACCGGCTTCGACAAATCGGGCCTGCCGATGATGACGGCGACCTGGTCGCGCAGACCCTCGCCGCCGCGGAAGACAACGAATTCGGTCTCCGGCGCACCTTCCAGCGGCACGGGGGCGCGGCTGACAATCGACAGTTCGGTGACCTGATGGGCGCGATAGGTTTCGATGGCGCTGGCGTCGACGGTGGCGAGCATGGTGCCGGCGATCGACTTCGCCGCCACCGGCACGACGATCACGGCAGGCGCCACCAGCGACAGGCGCACGAGTTCCATCGCCGCCTTGTCGAGCTTGGACAGATGGGCAGCCGGCGCGTCGTAGCGAGCGCCAATATCCATGGCGAGCGTCTGGATGCGTTTGACGTCGATCAGCGGCAGAGCGATCACGCCGGGGCCGCTGCGATCGAAGCCGAGCTTCTTCAAGCGTGGCGCCGTCAGCGCCAGCCGCGCCCGGCCACGCGCCAGGCTTTCGAGCAGATATGCGGCGCCATCATCCAGCCCTTCGACGCCGACGGCGATCGCCAGCGATCGCCCGGCGCGGATCAGCACCGGTCGGCCAGAGCGAATTTCCGAAATAGCCCGCTCGACGGCGATCGAGGCGAAATCCCGGTCCGGTCGGAGAAGGCTCTTAATGTCAGACACGCGCATCCTCGTTACGTATAAACTCGCGGCACTTTCAAACGCGCTGGCCATGAACTAGTTGCGCAAGTTGACATTTCAATAGCTTATATAGCGAGGATTCTCCAGAAAATCCCTGAACAGCCAATGAATGCGATCACGATCCGGGTAGGGACCGGCCAGGGACTTGAGCAAGAACTTGGACAAGAACCTGGAAAGAAGGGACTGGTTCTCGAAGAATGACCGACCATGACTACGAACAGATTCTGGCGGCCGTTGGGCGAGCCGACCGGATCGTTTTAGGCCAGATCGGCCAATCGCTTGACGGCCGCATCGCGACCGCCAGCGGCGAATCCAAATATATCAATGGCCAAGCCGCTTTGGCCCACCTGCACCGGCTGCGCGCCAGCGTCGATGCGGTGCTGATCGGGGCCGGCACCTTGGTGGCCGACGACCCGCAGCTCACGGTCCGCTTCTGTGATGGTAAAAATCCGGCCCGGATCGTCATCGATCCTTCGGGACGCGGCATTCCGGGTGGCCGCTGGCTGGCGCCGGACGGTGCCCTGCGCCTGGCGCTGAGCCCGACCGGCAAGGCGCCGGTAGAATGCGACGAGGTGCTGGCTTTCGAGCCGCCAGGCGATGCCCCCTTCGATCCGCGACAGATCGTCCAACTGCTCGCCGAACGGGGGCTGCGGCGCGTCCTGGTGGAAGGCGGGTCCCGGCTTTTGTCAGCCTTTTTGGACGCGGACGCGCTCGACCGGTTGCATGTGATGATCGCGCCCGTGATCATCGGATCGGGCCGGATCGGGCTCGACCTCGCGCCCTTGGCCCGGCTCGCCGATGCGCGCCGCCCCCGCGTCCAAACCTTCGCCTTTGGTGACGGCGACATTCTGTTCGATTGTGATCTACGATCAAACGCCGCGCAGACCGATCAATCCACTGAGCCAGGAGCAAAGCCATGAGTGTGACTGGAAGCCAGCCCACCCGTTATGCCCCCACGGCGAAATGGCTGCATTGGATCATCGCCGCCTGCATCCTCTTCGTCATTCCAGCCGGCATCGTCATGGGGCGCCTGCCGGAAGGCGCGTTGCAGAACCAGCTTTTCGATCTGCATCGCTCGTTCGGCGTCTTGATCTTCGCGCTGGCGGTCTGGCGCGTCTACGTGCGGCAAAGCCGCGGCGCGCCACCGCCCTATCCCGAGCTTTCGCGGCTGGAACGGATTGCCTCCACCGCCGTGCATCACACTCTTTATATCTTGATCATCGTCATGCCGATCCTCGGCTGGCTGATGACCTCGGCCTATCGGGTCGATGTTTCGGTGTTCGGGCTATTCACCCTGCCGCATCTGATGCCGCAGAACGACAAGACTTACGAAGTCCTGTCGACCATTCATAAGATGGGCGGCATCCTGATGACGCTGCTCGTCCTGGCCCATATCGCGGGCGCGCTGAAACACACGATCATCGATCGCAACGATCTCATCTGGCGCATGCTGCCGCAGCGGCGCTCGGACTAGTTCTTCCGATCACCGCTGGCAGAGATGCAAGGTGGATCAAGACGTTGCATGCGCCCTGGCGCACTGCCTGTGCTTTCTTTGAATAATTCTAAACTATTGATATTGCAAGCAATTACGCTGGTGGCTATAGGACAGCATGCGCGGCTCGCCGCTCCTGGGTGCCATGTCCGATACGTTTTCCCTCACGCCCTCGAGGATCATCGAGGCCCACTATGACGAGTTGCGGCGCTTCACGCGCCGGCGGCTTCATGGCGCGCCGGCGGCGGAGGATCTCGTGCAGGAAGCCTGCCTGCGCTTCACCCGCGTTGAGACGGCAACGCTCGCCAATCCACGGGCCTTTCTCTATCGCATCCTCTCCAATCTCGTTGTCGACCATCAGCGCCAGCAACAACGCGAACGCGCGATTGCCATCGAAACCGAAGCCGATCTCGTCGACGAAACGGCGGATGCGGAACGCGCCATCATTTCGCGTGAGCGGTTGCTTCTGCTGACGCGTGCGGTGGAGGAATTGCCGCCACGGTGTCGCGAGTGCTTCGTGCTGCGCCGCTTCGACGACCTCTCCCAGGAGGAGATTGCCCAGCGCATGGGGATCTCGCGCAACATGGTCGAGAAACATCTGCGTGCGGCCGCCCTGCATTGCATGAAGCGCCTGAGCGAAAACGGCTGATCCTTTCAAATTTTTCCGGCGAGAAGCTCCTGTTCCAAGCGCTTGAAGCGTCACAGCATTGAGCCCGTGCTATAGGAGCAGACGGATTCGGTTCTCGCGGGACGCCCCGGCGATGGTGGAAAACAAAGAAGTGGCACGGCAGGAAGCAGCGGAGTGGTATTTTCGCCGTGACGCTGGCGCACTGAGCACGGAAGAAGACGCTCAATTCCAGCTCTGGCTCACCCTACCCGCGCATCGCCGCGCCTATGAGGAGTTGGCCGCGACCTGGACGGCGCTCGGCGCGATCCCGCGTCCGGCCACTGCCGCCGTCCCGAAGCGCCCGCCGGTTTGGCGCGGCCGCACCGGCCTGGCCGGCGCGGCGCTTGCGGCAGCGATCGCGCTGGCGCTGATCATCCCTCAAACTGGCTGGCTTTTGCTCTGGCAGGCGGATGCCACGACCGCTGTCGGCGAAACCCGCGAAGTGTCCCTGGCGGACGGTTCCATCGTCACGCTCAATACCGACAGTGCCATCGCCATCGCTTACGATACCGGCGAGCGGCGTATCCGGCTGTTGCGGGGCGAAGCCCTGTTCACGGTGGCCAAGGACGCCGGACGTCCCTTCACGGTGGAGACGCAAGGCGGCACGGCAGAAGCTTTGGGAACCGCCTTCACGGTTCGCGATGACGATGACGGTGCGACCGTCGCCGTCGTCGAAAGCCGCGTCGCGGTTCGTTATCCCGCGGACGCCGCAGGAGCTGTCACCGTCTCTCCTGGCGAGGCCGTCAGCTACGCGCATGGCCGCCTCGGGCCCGTGGAATCCGTCGACATCGACGAACGGACCGCCTGGCGGCGCGGCAAGCTGATCTTCGTCGACCGCCCCCTTGGAGACGTCATCGACGAACTCAATCGCTACCATCGCGGGCGCTTGCAGATCATCGACCCCGCCATTCGCTCGCATCGCGTCAGCGGCGTCTTCTCGACGGGGGATCCGCTTGCCGTGGTCGATGCGCTCGAAGCTTCGCTCGGCCTGCACTCGACACGGCTCACGCGCTATCTCGTGCTTCTGCATCGTTGATTTTTTTCGATCCGCGACCTCCTGTTTCGCATCCCCCCTTCGTCACAGCCATAACGGGCCTGTCTCAAGGTCCTGGACTGACCGGAGATGGGGATGCATATCTTGAACGAAGGGCGGCGCTTGCCGTTGATGCTGGCTCTGAGCGCGACGACGATGCTCGTCGGTCTGGCCTTACCCAAAGCAACCTTCGCTCAGGCACCGCAACCAGCTGCTAACGCGCTGCAAGGTTTCGCGATTCCGGCGGGCCCGCTGGCGCAAGCTCTCAACCGCTTCGCCGATGCCGCGCGGCTCCAGCTCGTCTACAGCGGCGTCACAACGCGTGGCCTGCGCAGCCCCGGCCTCAGCGGAAACTTCTCGCCGCAACAGGGCTTGGCGCGTCTCCTGGCGGGAACCGGATTGAGCTACCGCATGACCGGGCCACGCACGGTGACGATCACCTCCGCCAGTGCGTCCACACCGGGCGTGAACGGCGCGATCCCATCGGATGCGATGACGCTCGACATCATCGACGTCACGGGTCGCGGCGAGACAATGGGTTATGTCGCGCGCAACAGCGCGTCCGGATCGAAAACCAATACGCCACTGATCGAAACACCACGTTCGATCAGTGTGATCACCCGGCAGGAACTCGACGACCGCGTCGTCACCAATATGGCCGATGCGGTGCGCTATTCGGCCGGCACGACCACGGGTGGTTACGGCTTCGACCCGCGCTTCGACCAGATTTACATTCGCGGCTTCCCGACCACGACGCTCGGCGATTTCCGCGACGGGCTCAAGCAGTTCCCGGCGGGCTTCACCACGTTCCGCACCGAGCCTTACGGGCTTGAAAGCGTCGAGATCATCAAGGGGCCGGCGTCCGTACTCTACGGCCAGGGTGTGCCCGGTGGTCTCATCGATCGCCGCTCCAAACTGCCGACCGACACGCCCATTCGCGAAATCTCATTACAAGGCGGCACCTTTGGCCGGCTGCAGGGCGCCTTCGATATCGGCGGACCGATCGACCCCGAGAAGACCATGCTTTACCGCGTCGTCGGACTGGGACGCGATGGCAACACAAATTTCAACATCGCCGACAAACGCATGATGATCGCGCCGTCCTTCACCTGGCGGCCGACGGCGGCAACGTCGCTGACGATCTACGCGCTCTACCAGCAAGACGAAACGGATTCGAGCGCGGCTGCGCTCAACTGGAATGGCCGTGTTCTCAAAATGCGCGCCAGCGATCCGAACTACGACTATCTCAAGCAGAAGCAGGGACAGATCGGCTACAGCCTCGAGCATAAATTCAACGAGGTTTTCACTTTCCGCCAGAAAGTGCGTTACAGCGCGATCGAAGCCGAATCGCGCTACCTGACCGGCAGCTTCGCCAGCGCCAACTCGACCATCTACAATCGCGGCGCCGCGGCGGTGGGCGACCGGCTCACCAGCTTTCAGGTCGACAACAATCTCGAAGCCAAATTCAACACCGGTCCCCTCGCCCACAAGGTGCTGTTGGGCCTGAACTACGACTACAATCTCTGGCGCTTCGCCTATGGTTATAGCGGGGTGGTCCCAGCTTACGCGCTGAACATCCTCAACCCAGTCTACGGCGTGATGGGGCCGACGCCGGCTTACACGACCCGCTCGCGCTCGCGGCAGGAACAGGTCGGTGTCTATGTCCAGGATCAGATCAGCTTCGGCAACTGGCGCCTGGCGTTGAGCGGCCGCCAGGATTGGACGGATCGCACGCAGAACAATCAGATCACCGGCGCGGTGACAGGCGCGCGCAAAGACAATGCTTTCACCTATAGCGCGGGCCTGCTGTATCTCTTCGACAATGGCATCGCCCCCTATGCGAGCTACTCCACCTCCTTCCAGCCGGTGACGAGCCAGGGCTTTGGCGGTGCGATCCTCGCGCCCTCGAAAGGCGAACAGGTCGAAGCCGGCGTGAAGTATCAGCCTGGCGATGGGCGGATGCTGCTGACGCTCTCCGCTTACCAACTCAAGGAGAAGAACGCCCCGAAACTCGGCGGCTATGTCAACGGATTGCCTTATTACGTCTCCGTCGGCGAAGTGACGGTGCGCGGCATCGAACTCGAAGCGCGCGCGCGATTGACCGATTCCTTCGATACGGTCGCGGCCTATACTTTCTCCGATGCCAAGATCACGAACACCACGGTGGCCAGCGAATACGGCAAGATTCCCGCAGTGACGCCGCGCCATGTCGCCTCGCTCTGGTTGAACTACAATGTTCAAACCGGACCGTTCGCGGGTTTCGGCGCGGGCTTTGGCGTCCGCTATGTCGGCGATACCTGGACCTCCAACGCCAACACCGCCAAGAACAATGCCTATACGTTGTTCGACGCGGTGCTGCGCTACGATTTCGGCAAGGCGAGCCCGCAGCTCGCTGGCCTGAGCGCCTCGGTCGCCGCCAACAACATTGCCGACAAACAGGCCAGTGTCTGCAACGCGGGCTATTGCTATCTCGGCCAGGGCCGAACCGTGATCGGCACGCTGACCTACAAGTGGTGAACATCCACTTGAAAGGAATGACGCGGCGGCAGCTCGCCGCGTCATTGGCCTGCACCGCGCTCATGCCACGGGCGGCGCGGGCCAAGCCGCTGCGCCGCTTCGCTTCGATGGATTACGGACTGGCCGAGACACTCATCTGTCTTGGCTGTCCGCCGATCGCACTCGTCGCAGCCCAAGATTGGGGACGCTGGGTCGTCGAGCCGCCGCTTCCCGAAAGCGTGGTCAATCTCGGCACGAGCCGCGAGCCAAACCTCGAACTACTGCAAGCACTGAAGCCCGACGCCATTTTGAGCACGCCTTATCTGGCCGGCATCCATCACAGGCTGGAAGCCATCGCGCCCGTGGTGTCGCTGCCGCTCTATGTGCCCGAAGGAACGCCCCTCGCGCTGGCCGAGGAAGCCGCCCGCAAGCTTGCCCTCATGATCGGTGCACCGGAAGCGGGCGAAGCACTGCGCGTGCAAGAACAAGCCTGTTTCGACGAGGCACGCGCGCAATTGGCCGGACGCGCCCACATGCCGGTCTTCCTCGTCAACCTCATGGATGAGCGCCATGTTCGCATCTACGGTGCCAAGGGCCTCTTTCAAGACGTGCTCGACCGGATCGGCTTGCGCAATGCCTGGACGGGCGCGACCAATTACTGGGGCTTTGCCACGGTCGGTATCGAAGCGTTGCAACACGACGGCGAAGCGCAGCTCGTCTATCTCGATCCGGTTCCGCCCGGTGTGCTCACCTCGCTCGCGCGCAATCCGATCTGGAACGCCTTGTCCTTCGTGAAGGCCGGCCATGTTTGCGGCCTACCGCCGGCCCTGATGTTTGGCTGCGTTCCCTCGGCCATGCGGTTCGCACGGCTGATGGCCGAGCGGTTGCCAAAGCTCAAGGAGCCGGGATGACCATGCCTCTCGCCTCGCGCGCGCCGAGGCCCTGGCCCTTGGCCGCGATTCTGGCTGGACTGGCATTGACGGCGACGGTCTGGAGCCTGTCGCGGATGCTGCCGCTCTCGGACTGGCGCACCCTGCTGTCGGCGACAGATATCACCGACATGCGTTTCCTCATCGCCACGCAATCTTTTCTGCCGCGCGTTGCGGCGAGCCTGCTGTGCGGTGCTGCTCTCGCTCTAGCCGGCGCGATCTTTCAGCAGGTTTTGCGCAATCCGCTCGCCGCCCCAACCACGCTTGGCATTGCCGCCGGTGCCAAGCTGGCGCTCGGTCTTGCCACGCTTTGGGGGGCGCCAGCGCTGTTGAGCCTCGGGCGCGACGGCGTCGCCATGATTGGCGGTGTCATCGCCATGGCCGCGACGATGGCGCTCGCCTGGCGGCGGGGACTTTCGCCCCTGGCGGTCGTGCTGGCGGGCATGATCCTGGGTCTCTATTGCGGGGCGCTGTCGGTCATCCTGCTGCTGTTCAAGGAACACTACCTGACGGGACTTTTCATCTGGGGCAGCGGTTCGCTGAGCCAGCAGGGTTGGGATGTCGTGCAGGGCCTCGGTTGGCGGATCGCCGTTCTCGCGGTCTGTGCGGGATTGCTGCTGCGGCCGTTGACGCTGCTCACGCTGGATGACGCGGGCGCACGCAGCCTTGGCCTCTCGCTGCAACTCATGCGCGTGGCCGCGCTTGCCGTCGCGGTCGGACTGACGGCCGTCGTCGTCAGCCTTGTCGGCGTCATCGGTTTCATCGGACTTGTGGCACCGGCGGTGGCGCGGTTCGCCGGTGCACGACGCCTCGGCGCTCAACTGTTTTGGGCACCGCTCTTCGGCGCGGCCCTGCTATGGCTCACCGACCAGAGCGTGCAGATCTTCGGCGGCCCCGCGGGCAGCCTGTTGCCAACCGGCACGGTGACCGCGCTCTTTGGCGCCCCCATGATCCTGTGGCTGATGCGGCAACGCATCGCGGCAAGCTTCGGGGCGGCCGAGGCGCGCGCCGAGCGGCGAATCCGCCGCTCCGGTTTGCTGCTTGGCGCGCTGGCGCTCGGGCTGGCCGCCATCCTCACGCTCGCATTGACGCTGGGGCGCGGCCCCGATGGCGGCTGGTCCTTCGCGGTCGGTACGGCCTTCGCCGATCTGTCGCCCTGGCGCGTGCCGCGCACGCTCGCCTCGCTTTGCGCCGGCGCCATGCTCGGCGCGGCCGGCACGATCCTGCAACGGCTGATGCGCAATCCGATGGCGAGCCCCGAGGTGCTTGGCATCAGCGCCGGCGCGTCATTTGGATTGTTGGCGGTGCTGTTCCTGACCAGCGTCGCCAGCCGCGACCTGCAAATCCTCGGTGCCACGCTGGGGGCCGGCGCGGTGTTGGTTGCGATGCTGCTGCTGGGGCGCAGTTCCAGTTTCTCTCCCGAGCGCATGTTGCTCACCGGCATCGCGCTTGGCGCGCTTCTCGACGCTCTCGTCGGTGCGCTCGCGGCCAGCGGCGATCCGCGCGCCATGCTGCTGATGACGTGGATGACGGGCTCGACCTATGGCGTCGACTGGACGCAGATGTTTTGGGCGGCGGGCGCCGCCGCCGTGCTTCTCGGTCTGGCGCCGCTCGCCTTGCGTTGGCTCGATCTGATCGCGCTGGGAGACGCCGCCAGCGTCGCGCTCGGTCTGCGACTGTCACTCGTCCGGCTTCTGCTGCTCCTCCTGACCGCCGGATTGACGGCGGCGGGAACGCTTGTCGTCGGCCCTCTGACGTTCGTTGGCTTGATGACCCCGCACCTGGCGCGGCTTCTCGGCTTGCAGCGGGCGGCACCGCAGCTGGCCGGAGCGGTGCTGCTCGGCGCCCTGGTGATGGTGAGCGCCGACTGGCTCGGCCGCATCGTCGCCTTTCCCTGGCAAATGCCGGCCGGGCTGATCGCCACGCTCATCGGCGGCCCTGTGCTCATGACACTGCTCGCACGGAGATGACCATGGATCAGACAAGCCCGATCCCCGACACCGTTCACTTCGATCTCGCGCCTGACGGCGGCGGCCCGGCCTATCGCATTTTCCTGCGCCTGCCGGCCGGACCACCGCCGGAGGACGGATGGCCTTCGCTCTATCTGCTCGATGCCAATGCGGTGATCGCCACGACCGTCGAAGCTTTACGCGTGCAGGCGGCCTATCCGTTGGGCACCGGCGTCCGCGACGCGGTTGTCGTCGGCATCGGATATCCGACAGATGCTGCCTATGACAGCGTGCGCCGCTCCTGGGATTATGGCCCGCCGCCGGGCGAAACTTATCCGCCGCACAGCGTCGGCGGTCCTGACGTGCGCACCGGCGGCGCCGCACTTTTTCTGGATTTTATCGAGAACCGTCTCAAGCCGGAGATCAGACGTCGCGCGTCGCTCGATCCAAACCGCCAAGCGTTGTTCGGTCATTCTTTCGGCGGGCTCTTCGCGCTTTTCGCGCTCTTTACCCAGCCCAAAGCTTTCAGCGATTGGATCGCGATCAGTCCGGCGATCTGGTGGGAACAGCACAATCTCCTGCGCTTTGCCACGCCGCGCGACTTACACGACGACCCGGCGCCTCGCGTCCTGCTCGGCGCCGGCGAATACGAACAGCAACTCGCGCCCTTTCAAGTCGGTGCAACCGATGAAGCGCAGCGCCGCAAGCGCCAGGACGAGGCAAAGACCATGGACGAAACACGCGCCATGGCCGAGCGCCTGGAACGGCAATTCCGCTGTTACACGGAATTTGCCGTCTTTGCGGGCGAGACACATATGTCGCTGCTGCCGGTGGCGATCAATCGCGCCATCCGCTTCGCGCTGGGACCGCGACAGAGTGCCTAACTGATTCAGGCTTTCAGGGCCTGAGCATTATCCTTGGCATAGGTTTCCAATGAACGCGGCGCCTTGCCCGTCAGCGTCTCGACATCGCCGGTGACGGCGGCCGTCCAGCCTTCGCGCACCGGATAGAAGATCGACGCCAGGAAGGTTGCGTAGTCGTTGGGCACGCCAGCGCCGGTGAGAATGCCGATGAAGGCTTCGTCGCTGATGGCCGTGTACGCGACCGGCTTGCCAATTACATCGGAGAGAATTTTGGCGGCTTCGCCGTAGCTCAAGGCCTTGGGACCGGTGAGATTGAAAGCCTTGCCGTCGAAGCGATCGGAGGTGAGCGCGGCAGCGGCGCTCGCGGCGATGTCGCGCACATCGATGAAGCTGGATTTGCCTTCGCCGGCGGGCACCGCGATCTGGCCGTGATCGATGCCGGCTTTCCAATAGGTCTGGAAATTGTCGGAGAACCAATTCGGCCGCAAAATGACATAGGGCAGACCGGATTTTTCCAGCGCAATCTCGACCTGACGATAGGGAATGGAATCGTCGGCATCGACGCCGAAGACGCTCTGGAACACCACTTTGACCTGGCGCGCTTTGGCCGCCTCGATCACCGGCAGCAGCAGTTCCTTGGCGTTCACATAGCCCGACGGCAGCATGACATAGGCACGGTCGACGCCCTCGAAAGCCGGGCCGAAGGTCGAGGGATCGGCGTAATCGAACACCACGCCCTCGGCGCCCTCCACCGGCTTGCCGGAGCGCGAGGCCGCCTTCACCGCTTGCCCCTGGGTCCGCAGGGCTTTGACGAGCGGCGTACCGACATTGCCGGTGGCGCCCAGAACGAGAATTTTGCCAACCATCGTGATCTCCTATAGTATCTACTTGAAACCATGTTTCTGGTGGATAGATACACGCGATCCCGGAAGGGCAAAAGAGAGCACTTTTGGCTCACATAGTTTCCGCGAGGAAACCGATCGATACGGACAGGCCCATGATGACCATGCTTCAGGCTTACAACGTCTATGAGGACCGGTGCCCAACGCGCCTGGTCCTGGATCGGCTCGCGGACAAATGGGCGCTACTCATTCTCGACCGGCTTGAAAGCGGCCCAGTGCGTTTCAATCATCTGCGCCGCGACATCAAAGGTATCTCGCAAAAGGTGCTGTCGCAGACATTGAAGAAGCTCGAGCGCGATGGACTGCTGTCGCGTGCCGTTTTTGCGACCGTGCCCGTCACCGTGGAATATACGCTGACGCCACTCGGTCGCACGTTGACGCAAACCGTCGCCGCGCTGGCCCACTGGGCGGAACACAACATGGATGCGGTGCTTGCCGCGCAAGAAGCTTATGACACCGCGCCCAGCGCACGTTGATCGATGACATGTGCCTGACACATCTTGTCGCAAGGCTGCTCGGAAAAAAGGAGGACTTCCGCAGCCCGACAAAGACGCGTACATCTGACTCTACTCAACAGGGAGGCTGACATCGATGACGGCGATCGTGTCCGATGGCGCGCAGTTCGATTATATTATCTGCGGTGCCGGCTCGGCTGGATGCGTTCTGGCGAACCGATTGTCGGCTGATCCGAAGAATCGCGTGCTGCTGCTGGAAGCTGGCGGCAACGACAATTGGATCTGGTTTCACATTCCCGTCGGCTATCTCTTCGCCATCGGCAATCCGCGCGCCGACTGGATGTTTCGCACCGAGAAAGAGCCGGGCCTCAACGGCCGCGACCTCGCCTATCCGCGCGGCAAGGTGATCGGCGGCTGCTCGGCCATCAACGGCATGATCTACATGCGCGGACAGGCGGCCGATTATGATGGCTGGCGCCAGATGGGCCTGAACGGCTGGGGCTGGGACGATGTACTGCCGCTCTTCCGTAAACAGGAAGATCACTATGCTGGCGAAACGCCCATGCATGGCGCGGGCGGCGAATGGCGCATCGAGGAACCGCGCATTCGCTGGCAATTGCTCGACGCGGTGCGCGAAGCGGCCGCCGAAGTCGGCATTCCCGAGGTCGACGACTTCAACACCGGCGACAATTTCGGTTCCTCCTATTTTCAGGTGAACCACAAACGCGGGCGACGCTGGAGCGCGGCGCGCGGATTTCTCAAGCCCGTTCTCAACCGGCCGAACCTGACCTTGCTCAGCAACGTGCATGTGTCGGAGATTCTCTTCGAGGGCAAACGCTCGACCGGCGTGCGCTACAAGATCGGCAACGAGACGCGCACCGCGCGTGCGGCCGGCGAAGTGGTGCTGAGCAGCGGCGCCATCGGCACGCCGCAGATTCTCGAACTGTCAGGCATCGGCAGCGGCGAACGCTTGCAGCAGCTCGGCGTCACGCCGGTGCATCATCTGCCGGGTGTCGGCGAAAACCTGCAGGACCATCTGCAATTGCGGGTGATCTATAAAGTCTCGCGCGGGCGTACGCTCAATGTCGATTATCAATCCTTGATCAAACGCGGCTGGATGGGTGTGGAATATGCCTTCTTGCGGCGCGGCCCGATGACCATGGCGCCGTCGCAGCTCGGCATTTTCGCCCGCTCGGCCCCGCAGTACGCTACGCCCAACGTGCAATTCCACGTGCAACCGCTGTCGTTAGATAAATTCGGCGACCCGCTGCACAGCTTTCCCGCCATCACCATGAGCGTCTGCAATCTGCGGCCGACGAGCCGTGGCAGCGTGCATGCGGTTTCGCGCGACGCGCAGACGCATCCGTCGATCAAGCCGAATTATCTATCAACCGATGCCGACCGGCAGGTGGCCATCGATTCCATCAAACTGGCACGTCAGATCGCCGCCGCGCCGGCATTGCGCGGCTACGAACCGCAGGAATATCTGCCGGGCGCGAACATTCAATCGGACGAAGATCTCGCCAAGGCGGCCGGCGCCGTCGGCACCACCATTTTCCATCCGGTGAGCACGGCGAAAATGGGCATCGACAGCGATCCGATGGCGGTGGTCGACGAGCGCTTGCGCGTGCGCGGCGTTCAGGGCCTGCGCGTCGCCGATGCCTCGGTGATGCCGACGATCACCTCCGGCAACACCAATTCGCCGACCATGATGATCGCCGAGAAGGCGGCGATGATGATGCTGCAAGACGCGCGTTAAATCGCTCTACATGACGACGTAGTGCAGCGGCTCGCCGCGCAGGAACCGTTCCGCATTGGCGCAGGCTTTCTCGGCGATGCGCCGATAGAGCAACGGGCCGCAGGCGGCCGCCACATGCGGCGTGATCAACAGATTGGGCGCGCGCCAAAGCCTGTGGCCATCGGGCAAGGGCTCGGGATCGGTGACATCGAGCCCGGCACCGCCGATGACGCCGCCTTCCAGCGCATCGGCCAGTGCTTCCGTATCGATGATGCCGCCGCGTGCGATGTTGACGATCAAAGCCGTCTTCTTGCACAGCGCCAATTGCGACCGGCCGATGAGGCCGCGCGTCTTCGCATCGAGCGGTGCCGCGACCATGATCGTATCGGCCTGGGGCAAAAACTCATCCAGACGATCGATCGTTGCCGTTTCGGCAAAGGCGCTGGGCCGGGCCGTGCGCGACAGGCCGACGATGCGAGCGCCGAAGGCGTGCATCAGGCGGCCGATCTCCTGGCCGATACTGCCGAAACCGATGATCAGGCATGTGGATTCCGCAGGGGTCACCAAGCGCGCACCGGCGCCCTTGCGCCATTGACCCAGATCCTGCGCCCGCACCATGGCCGGCACATCGCGTTGCAGGGCCAGCGCCAGGGATACGGCATGGGTGGCGACGGAGGGGGTCAGCGCATCGCCGGCATTGGTCACCTGCACGCCTTGGCGCACGCCATGCCTTTCCACGCGATCGAAGCCGGCAGAGAGAAGCTGCACCCACCGCAAGGTCTGGGATTGCGTGGCCGCGCGGCCGATGGCTTCGGAATAATCGAAGACGGTGATGATCAGAGCATCCGCGTCCGCCAGTTCAGCACAGACCGCGGCGTCGTCTGCCGCCACGACGGCGTCCGCACCCAGCATATCGGTCAAGCGCCGCCGGATAATATCGTTGGGCGTGAAAACGACAATTTTCATGAAAACTCCCCAGACCTTTCGCAGGACTTTTAGCAAGACCCTTGGCAATATCTTTGGAAGGAGCAATGCCAGCCTTGCGGCCGACTGTCCATGCCCTTTCAACCTACCCTGGAACCCGATGCCGCACGCCTGCGTTGCAATTATGATTTCCTTCTTCCATCCGGTCTGCAAGACTAAGACACTGACGCGAATGATCCGCGCGAAGACAAAACCCGGAGGCGAAAATGTCGATCAAGGATGTGCTGCTCGTTCTGGAAACGGGCGCGCCGCAAGCGGCAAAGGATTATGCGCTGTCCTTCGCCTCGCAGCTCGGCGCGCATCTGTCGATCGCCGCGGTGCCGGCGCAATTGATCACGCCGATGAGCGCTGGTGGCGACTATCCCTATGAGCTGATCGCGATGATCGCCGAGGAGGCCAAGACCGACGCGAAACAGGCCTACGACAAGATCGCGGCCGAGGCGCCCGCCAATGTGCAGACGCAGATGGTCAGTGTCGATGGCATCAGCGGCCTGGCGCAATCGGAGGTCGGCGGCCTCGCCCGCCATTTCGATCTGGCGATCACGGCACAGGCCGGACCTGATTCCAGCAGCGACGACAGCCTGATCAACGTCACTCTGTTCGACTCCGGCCGGCCCGTCATCATCGTCCCGTTCATCCAGAAGCAGCCGGCGAAGTTCGGACATATCCTCGTCGCCTGGGACGGCAGCGCCGTGGCGGCGCGCGCCTTGAACGATGCGCTGCCGCTGCTGCGCCGGGCCGGCAAGGTCGAGCTGGTGCGGATCACGCCGGAAGGCACGCCGCCGGAAGAGCTGCCGGGCTATAACATCAGCCGGCATCTCGCCCGCCATGGCATCAATGCCGAGTTGCGCATGCTGCCGGCGGCGAGCGATGTCTCTTCCGCGCTCCTGTCCTATGCCGCCGATTCCGGCGCGGACCTGCTGGTGATGGGCGGCTATGGCCATTCGCGCATGCGCCAGTTCTTCTTTGGCGGCACGACCCGCGACATCCTCAAATCGATGACGCTGCCGATCTTCATGGCTCGCTAGAAGAGCCAATGTTGCGCCGGATATGTCCGGCGCAACATGCGGTTTTTTAAATCATTGTTCAAAGCTGCGACGGCACGCCCATGAAGTCGCGCTTGCCGATGTCGACCCCGTTCTTGCGCAGGAGATCGTAAGCAGTGGTCGTGTGGAAATAGAAGTTCGGCAGGCTGAAATTCAACAGCAGCGACTGGCCGGTGAACTTGCGCTCGCCGCTCGGGAAAGCGATGACGATTTCCTTGTCTTCCGTCCCGTCGATCTGCTCCGGCTTGATCGCCTTGATGAAGTCGATGGTCTTGCCGATCCGCACCTTGAGATCGGCGATCGAATTTTCATTGCCGTCGAATTTGACCGGCTCAATGCCAGCCAGACGGCTGCATGCCGACACGGCATGATCCGTCACCGCGCGCACCTGGCGGACGAAGGGAAACATGTCCGGATACATGCGCATATTCAGGAAGTAGACCGGATCGAGCTTCTTGGTCTCAATATGGGAATCGGCCTTGTCGAGTACGTTGGAAAGCGCGGTGAGAAACTGCACGAAAATCGGCACCGACGCCTTATACATAGAGATCGCCATGAAGGGGGTTCCTCGTCAAAACAAGCACGACAATCTACTGGACGCACGCGTGTAGCGCCAGCGCTCTGAGCACTGGACAGCCTCCACTTTGCCGCTAGATTTTACCGACGACGCTTCCTGCCATCGGGATCTCCATGACCGACCTGTTCCAACTTTCCGCCGTCGCGGCCGCGCAAAAAATCCGGGCCGGCGAACTCAGCGCCTATGCGCTGACGCGCGCCTGTCTCGACCGGATCGAAGCGTTGGACGGCGATATTCATGCCTGGGCCTTTCTCGATGCAGAGCGGGCGCTGGCGCAGGCACATGAAGCCGACCGGCAGCAGGCGGCCGGCGCCCTTGGTGGTCCACTGCACGGCGTGCCCGTCGGCATCAAGGATGTGATCGACACCGCCGATCAGCCAACCCAATTCGGCTCGCCGATTTTCGCGGGCCGCCAGCCGGAGGAGGATGCCGCCTGCGTGGCGGCGCTACGCGGCGCCGGCGCCCTCATCCTCGGCAAAACGGTGACGACGGAGCTGGCTTCGCTGACGCCAGGCACGACGCGCAATCCGCTCGATCATGGCCGCACGCCCGGCGGCTCGTCGTCCGGTTCGGCGGCCGGGGTGGCCTGCGGCATGATGCCTTTGGCGCTCGGCACGCAAACCGCCGGCTCGGTCATCCGCCCGGCTTCCTTCTGCGGCCTGTTCGGCTTCAAGCCGACACTGGGCTTCATTTCGCGTTCGGGCGTGCTCCTGCAATCCCACACGCTCGACACGGTCGGCATCTTCGCGCGTTCCCTGCAGGACTTAGCGCTGACGGCCGATTGCCTCGGCGCGCAAGATCGCAGCGATGAGATCAGCTATGCCCGCGCGCCGTCGCGCCTGCTGGCCTTCCTCAACGAAGAAACGGCGTCGGGCGATTCATTCGCGTTCTGGCGCACGCCGGCCTGGGCGCATGCGGAGGCCGGCACGCATGCGGCTTTCGATGAATTGGTGCGCGAACTGGGCGCCGCCTGCGAGACGATCGAACTGCCGAAGGACTGCGACAATCTCATCCCCTATCAACATCTCGTGCAAAGCGCCGAAAATGCCGCCTGGTATGGCGCGATCCACGATCGCCATGGCGACCGGCTAAGTCCCGCGATGCACGACAGGCTCGATGCCGGGAAACAGGTGACCGCGCGCGCCTATCTCGAAGCGGAAACCGCCCGCGACGTGCTCTATGCCACCATGGCGCCGGCGCTGCATCGCTACGCGGCGATCATCTGCCCGGCGGCACCAGGCCCAGCCCCCCTGGGGCTTCAGGCAACAGGCAATCCGATCTTCAACGCGATGTGGACTTATCTCGGCGTGCCGGCGGTGACCTTACCGCTGCTTGAAGTCGATGGCATGCCGGTTGGCGTACAGCTCGTCGGGCCCCGGCGCGGCGAGGCGCGTCTCTTGCGCGCCGCGCGTCAACTGATGGAACGGCTCGGCGCCAAGGTCTAACGTAGCAGACGCCTCAACGTCATCCGCCTGTGCCGCAGCCTCGGTGTCATCCCGGACACGCGCAGCGTGATCCGGGAACCTGGGGCAAATGGTAAAACGTTGCGTGATGACCGCGCTTCACCAGTGCCAAGCAGCATTCTACCGCTCGCCCCTGGATCCCCGCTCAGCCGCTACGCGGCTGTCGGGGATGACACCGAGCGTTTCAGAAACCTGCAAACGATCAAGCGTTCTGCGCCGCCGGCAGCAGCGGCTTGCCCAGGATCATGTCAGCGGCACGTTCCGCCATCATGATCACGCAAGCGTTGATATGGGCGCCGACGATGCTCGGCATGGCCGACGCATCGACCACGCGCAGGCCCTCAGCACCCCGCACCCGCATCTGCGGATCGAGCACCGTACCGATCGGCGCCGAACAGCAGGGATGATGCACGGTGATCGCCGTCTTGCGGAACCATTCCTCGATATCGGCATCGCTGTTGACCGGCGGCGGCCCCACCGGCCGGCCCCGGAACGCATCCATCATTTTCTGATGCGTGATATCGAGCGCATGCCGCGTGCCCTTGATGATCGTTTTCAGATCGTCTGGATGGCTGAGGAAGTTATATTTGATGCGCGGATGATCGTCCGGATTGGTCGAGCGCAACAACACCTGACCGCGGCTCTTTTGATGCAGAAGGGTCGGCCTGATGGCGAAAGAATCCTCGAACGCGGCCTTTAATCCAGGAAACCACAGATCGGCAGCGCCGGACGTGCCGCGGAAAATGTATTCGATGTCGGGATAGTCGAGCCCGCTGTCGCTCTTGATGAAGGCAAAGAGACTGGTCGGCACCGTGGTCGCCGGCCCCGTGCCGAAGAGATAGGCCTGAACCATGGCGAGGCTGATACGATCGGCCCGCATCAGGGCATGAAACGGCCCCGGCCCGCTGCGCGCCCAGGAAAACCAAGCCGCCAGATGATCCTGCAAATTGGTGCCAACCGGCAGATCGATCAACGGCGAGACGCCGACCTCACTGAGATGCGCAGCCGGACCGACGCCCGACAACATCAACAGTTGCGGCGTGTTGAAGGTGCCGGCGCTGAGGATGAGCTCCTTGTTGATCGTAACCTTATGGATCTGGCCGTCGCGGCGATATTCAAGACCCGTGGCCCGCGTGCCATCGAAAAGGATTTTCGTCGCCTGGGCTTTGGTTTCGATCGTCAGATTCTTACGGCCGCGCGCGGGATGCAGATAGGCACGCGCCGTCGAATGGCGTTTGCCGTCCTTGATGGTGAATTGGACCGTACCGAAGCCCTCACTGGTCGCGCCGTTGAAATCGGCATTGACCGGAAAGCCGCAGGCCTTGCCGGCCTCGATCCAGGCATCGGACAAAGGGTCCTTGGCGCGCGCCCACTGGGTGTGCAGCGGGCCTGAACCGCCGCGCCAGGTGTTTTCGCCGCCTTCCCAGGTTTCGCTGCGTTTGAAATAGGGCAGCACCTCCCGATAGGACCAGCCGTCCGCGCCCTCCTCGCGCGCCCAGCGGTCGTAGTCTCCCCGGTCGCCGCGCGTGTAGGCCATGACGTTGATGGAGTGCGAGCCGCCCACAACCTTGCCGCGCATCGCCTCGATAGGCCGATTGTGCAGGTTGGGCTCGGGGTCGGTGTCATAACCCCAATCATGCAGCCGGTGCTGGTGCAGCTTGCCGAGGCCGAGGGGAATACGGATGAGCGGATCGGTGTCCCAGCCGCCGGCTTCGAGGATCAGAACGCTGTGGCGGCCGTCTTCGGTGAGGCGGTTGGCGAGAATCGACCCGGCAGAACCCGCACCGACAATTACGTAGTCATACCCTCCGCTCCCAGCCATCCGTTGCCTCCGCTTAACGACGTTGTGAGATTTGGCAGGACCGTAAGGGAGATTCCAGGGTTAAGCCAATGGTTTCAGGGAGACCGAGCCGTTTCCCATTAACTTTTGGCGCCTAGCCTGCCGGCCATCTCGCGGGCCATGCGCCCCGCCGCCCCAAGATTTGGACCTGTTTCACCATGGCACAGCCGACCGGCCTGTCGATCCTGCTGATCCTTTTCACCGTCACCACCAATGCGGCGGCGCAAATCATGCTCAAGCACGGCATGACCCGCCACGGCCCCCTGACGATCTCGTCGGACGGTCTGATCTGGACGGTGCTGTCGGTGGTGTTCAACCCCTGGGTGTTCCTGGGGCTGTGCACCTTTGTCATCAGCATGGCCTCGCATCTGGTGGTGCTGTCGCGGGTGCAGCTGTCCTTCGCCTATCCGTTCCTGAGCCTGGCTTATGTTATCGTCACGGCCTGGGCCTATTTCGCTTTCGGCGAGAACGTCGGCGCGCTACGCATCGCCGGCATCGCCCTGATCTGTTTCGGCACAGTGCTTATCTCCATGAGCTGAGCACGCTTTTTGCCATCACGCCGTGGAAAAGCGGGACACGACACAACATGAAACACATCATCATCGGCGGTAACGGATTTGTCGGCCAGCAACTGGCGGCCAATCTGGTCAAGGACGGCCGCCAGGTGGTCGTCGCCGATATCGAGGAAAAACAGACGCCTCACGCATCGCAGGTCGAATTCGTCCGGATCGACGTGACGAGCCGCGCCAGCCTCGACCGGATCGCCGTCACGCCGGACGACGTGGTCTACAATCTGTCGGCGAAAATGCTCAGCCCGATCATGCCACGGGCCAAGCGCCGCGATTTCTTCTGGCCGGTGAATTACCACGGCGTCGCCAATATCCTCGATTGGATGGACAAGGCCAATGCCCATCGGCTGGTGCATTTCACCACCGACATGATCTATGGCCACACCCATGAAGTGCCGACCCGGGAAGATGCGCCCGCGAAACCGCTCGGCGAATACGGCCAGTCGAAGCTCGAAACCGAATGGATGTGCGCGGACTGGCGCACGCGCGGCTTCGACATCTCCATTTTCCGCCCGCGCCTCATCATCGGGCCCGGCCGGCTCGGCATTCTCGAAAAGCTGTTCAAGCTGATCGACTATAATCTGCCCGTGCCGATGATCGGCTCCGGCCACAATCCCTATCAGTTCATCTCGGTGTTCGACTGCGCTTCGGCAGCGGAAGCGGCCTGGCGGGCCGGCTTTCCGAACAAGTCCTACAATCTCGGCTCCGACGATCCACCGCCTGTGCGCACCTTGCTGCGCGACCTGATCAACGAGGCCGGCAGCAAGTCGATCCTGCTGCCGACGCCGGCGCCGCTGGTGAAACTGACGCTGACCACGCTCGATCTCATCAACATGCCGCTGATGGATCCCGAGCAATATCTGATCGCCGACGAAGTGTGCATTCTCGACACGACGGCGGCCAAGACCGATCTCAACTGGAAACCACTTTATCGCGACGAGGACATGCTGAAGGCTGCCTATCGCGAATATCGGACGAGCCGCACCAAATCGGATGCTTCATCGTCCTCCGTCGCCCTCCATCGCCAATAACAAGGCCCAAGCAATGACGATGACTCAGACGACCGATACGACTGCTGCGCGCCCGAACCTGCTTTCGGTCGAACAGGCGAAGACGCTCGACCTCGAAACCGTGCGCAAACTGACGATGGCTCATCTCAATCCGGGCCAATTGCACTTCATGCGCCTGCTCGGCTTCGATCGCGTGCTGATCGAGCGCGCCGAAGGCATGCATTAC
Organism: Rhizobiales bacterium 62-17; assembly: GCA_001898965.1. Classification (GTDB taxonomy): domain Bacteria; phylum Pseudomonadota; class Alphaproteobacteria; order Rhizobiales; family Beijerinckiaceae; genus Terripilifer. The sequence goes on along the minus strand of MKVW01000009.1, from coordinate 1,363,263 downwards.
ATCGACACCAACGGCCGCAAGATCCTCGACTTCTTCGGCGGCTTCGGTTCGGTCGGCTTCGGCCACAACCATCCGCGCATCATCGAAGCGCGCAAGAAGTTCCAGGACGAGCAGCGCCAGGAAATCTGCATGGCGTTCATGTCGCAATATGCGAGCGCGCTGGCCAAAAACCTCGCCGCCATCGCGCCCGGCGATCTCGACATGGTCTTCCTCGGCTCCTCCGGTTCGGAAGCCATGGAAGCGGCGTTGAAGATCGCCGAACAGGCGCAGGGGCCGGAACGATCGACCGTCGTTTACGCCGAGAATTCGTTTCACGGCAAGACCAAGGGCACCCTGGCGGTCACCGACGGTGCGCTCTATCGCTCGCAATTCAAGCTCGCTGACAATGCGCGGCGGATGCCGTTCGGCGATATCGAGGCACTGCGCAAACTGTTCGCGGAAGATCGCAGCATCGGCGCCGTGGTGCTTGAAACCATTCAAGGGGGTGCCGGCATCGTCGAAGCGCCGACCGCCTATTGGAAGGGGGTGCGCAAGCTGTGCGACGAATTCGGCGTGCTGTGGATCGCCGATGAAGTGCAATGCGGCATGGGCCGTTCCGGCCGCTTCTTCGCCTTCGAGCACCATGGCGTCATTCCCGACATCACGGCGCTGGCGAAGTCGCTCGGCGGTTCGAAATGCGCCATGGCGGCGATGATCGCGCGTCGCGACGTGTTCATGAAAGCCTATGGCCAGCCCAAGAAAGCCCTGGTGCATGCGCCAGCGACATTCGGTGGCATCGGCGAAGCCTGCGTCACCTCTATCGAAGGCCTCAACATCATCTATGACGAAGGCCTGATGGAAAATGCCGCAGCGCAGGGCAATTATCTGATCGCCCGGCTCAACGAGTTGAAAGCCAAATATCCGACCTTGATCAAGGACGTGCGCGGACGCGGCCTGATGATCGGTGTCGAATTCGCCGATATCAGCAATACGATGCCGTTCGGCCTGCGCCACATGGTGGCGTTGCTCGACGACAAGTTGAAGGGCTCGATCTGCGGCTTCGTTGGCGCACTGCTCCTGGCGCAGCACAATGTACTCGTCGCCTTCACCGAATATAACCGCAACGTCATCCGGCTGGAGCCGCCGCTGATCGTCGAACAGGCCCACATCGACGAGTTCATCACGGCACTTGACGATATCCTGTCGCGCGGCATCGCCGGTATCGTGAAGGATTATATTTCGCAGGTGACACTGTCGAAGTAACGGTGCTGCTCTTGAAACGCGATGGCCGGGCAACGCCCGGCCATTTTGCTTGGGGACTCTGAACGCTCAGTCCAACCCAAGCTTGAACAGTTTCGACGCATTGGTGCGGCCGATCTTGCGGCGATCTTCTTCGCCGATCGTCGCCCCGTCGAACCAATCGCAGGCATGGTCGATGTTTTCGAACGGCCAATCGGTCGAGAACAGAATGCGGTCGGCGCCCACTTCCAGCATGGTGTTGATCAGCGCCTGGGTGCGGAAATTGCCCGAAGTCGTGATCCAGAAATTGTTCTGGAAGTAGTAGCCGATCGACTTCTCGCCCTTGTGCTTCTTGGAATTGACCCACAGGTTGCGATTGTCGACGCGCCACATGGAGAACGGCAGGCCTTCACCCATATGGCCGATGACGATTTTCAAGTTCGGATGTTTGTCGAATAGGCCCGAGCCCATCAGGCGGAGCGAATGAACCGCCGTTTCCTGGCCGAAAGCCCAGGTCGGGCCGAGCAACCATTCGGCGCCCTTGTAGATCTGCGCCCAGCTATCGATCGGATTGCGCGGGTGCAGATAGAACGGCACGTCGAGCTTTTCGCATTCGGCCCAGAACGGAAGATATTGCGGCAGGTCGTAGTAGAGGCAGGTTTCCATGTCGCCGGCATTGGAGAAGCCGTTGACGAGCGAGCCCTTGAAGCCGAGATCCTTGACGCAGCGTTGCAATTCGCGGATGGCGAGATCGGGATCTTGCAACGGCAGAGCGGCAAGGCCCTGAAAACGATCGGGGCGTTTGGCCACTTCCTCGGCCAGGTAATCATTGGCGCGGCGCGCCATCTCATCGGCCTTCTTCACATCGGCGATAGCCTGAACGGCCGGCGCATTGAAGGACAGCAGCATCATCTCCATGCCGTGCTTGTCCATCAGCTTCAGACGCATGTCCTGAATGTCGAGAAGGCGGGCTTCCAATTCGTCGGCGAATTGCGGCGGCACGAAGGGCAGTGAATCGCCCAGTGTCTCCCGAAGCGCGAAATGTTCCTCCAGTCCGATCTTACCCTGCATCGCGAACCTCCCAATCGAATTGCGTGCAATTGCACCCATTTGAGCCGACGTTTGTTTTTTGTCAATCGCCCCTTTCGCCCATTGGCAATGGATCAAGCCAGTCCGGTCTCTTACCCTGCCCTGCGGGTTGCTCAAGCAACGCGAATGGGAGGAAACATGCACATCCGTGGGCCGCAGGCGCGGCTTTTGGCTGGGATTCTGGTCAGCACATTTATCGGCACCGGGGCGGCCACCGCCCAAAAGGCCAAGGACACGGTTCGAATCGGCTTCTACGAACCGATCGGCAGCGTGCTCGTTTACGACGACCCGCAGCCGCAGAACGCTTTTACGACCCGCGCCGCCTTCGACACGCTGATTTGCTATGCACCGGATTCCAAAAGCTTCGTGCCGAGCCTCGCCAAAGCCTGGCGACAGCCCGATGACAAAACGCTGGAATTCGATCTGCGCGACGACGTGAAATTCCACGACGGCGTGGCTCTGACCGCCGAGGATGTCGCCTATACGCTGAATTGGCTGATCGATCCGGCCTCGCCCTATCGCTTCAAGGAGAATTTCTCCTGGGTGAAAGAGGCTGTTGTGGTCAGCCCGCTAACGGTGCGCATCACCTTCCGCGAGGTCAATCCGACCGCGCTGGCCCGGCTCGCCAGCAGCCTTTACATCCTGCCCAAGCATGTGCATGCGGCGCTGGCTGACAAATCCACTTTCGGGCGCCGCACGCCGATCGGCACCGGGCCCTATCGCATCGACAGCGTCGACATCGCCAAGGGCGTTACGCTCACGCGCGCGGCCGCCTATCCGCAGGCGAGCCCCTGTAAACCGGCAGCGACAGTCGGGCGGGTTGTCGGCCTGCCCATGCCCGACGTGCAGACGCAAGCGGCGCAATTGCTCACCGGCGGTCTCGACGTGATGCGCATTTCGACGCGCGAAGCCGGCGAAACCTTCGAGCACGACAAACGCTTCGTCATGACCTCGATCGACGGCATGATGGTGCAATACATCTCCTTCGATGCCGCCAATCGCTCGGGCAATAAGATTCTGTCCGACGTGCGCGTGCGTCGCGCCTTGGTGCAGGCCATCGATCGGCAGGCCATCGCGACAAGCGTGACCCCGGGGCAGAAGCCGCCGCTCAAGACCGATGCCTTGTGCTTCCCGGTGCAGATCGCCTGCGCCTGGAATACGACGCCGCCGCCCTTCGACCGCGCCGCCGCCAAGAAACTGCTGGCGGAGGCCGGCTATCCCAATGGCTTCGACCTGGAACTCACCGCCTTTGCCTCCGCCGCCCAATTGGCGGAAGCGATTGCCGGCGAGTTTCACAAGATCGGCGTGCGCACCAAGGTGAGCCCGGTGACCCTGGCGGCCTATCGGCAGAAACAGCGCGACGGGAAATTGCAGGCGGTGGTGGCGCTGTGGACCTCGGGCGGCCTGCCCGATTCCTCCTCGACCGTCGATTTCCTCTTCGGCAAGGGACCGCGCGACTTCGCCCGCGACGACCAGATCCACCAATTGGCGGATGACGCGATGCGCACCAACGACGAGGCGAAGCGCAAGGCGCTTTATGCCAAGATCTATGACCGGGTGAACGAGCAGGCTTATGCTTTGCCGATCTCCGGGCGGCCGGATGTCTTCGTCCATCTGAACGAACTGGACATCGGGCCGGGATCGCTCAGTCCCTATAGTATCGAGGCCAACGAGTTTCGCTGGAAGTAGCGGCCTGCGCTCGCTTGCGGCCAAGGCCGAGCCCTTGGTCGCTTGCGGGACGCTTGTGGACACCGCACAATCGCATCAGCCCCTTACGATGGAGCTCCCATGCGGTTGCCGCTTAAACTCGTTCAGTTCCTGAAAAAATACGTCTGGAACACCACCACTTTCAAAGCCATTCTTTTCCTGTCGCCGGCGATCCTGACCTCGATCGGCTCGACCGCCATGTCGGTGTCGATCGACAATCGGGTGGCGGAGCTCAATAAAGACCGTGAAGCGATCACCAGCAGCAGCGGCAAGCTGGAAAACTTCACGCGCGACTTTGACGCTTACCGGCTGCAGCGCGCCGCCAACCTCATCGTTCTTTCAGGGGCGAACAGTGAGGACAAACTCAAATATATGCTCGATAAACTGTATCGGCTGAACGCTCAGGCTTCGATGCGACGTATCGTGTCGATCACCCATCCCGCCGATTGGCAGGCGCGAATGGGCGATTACGAGAAGATCACCGCCACCGATTATGAAGATGCCGCAACGGTGCAGAAGCTCCAGGCCATGGAAAATGAGATTTCCATTGAGGCCGGCCGCCGGCTCACCGCGCTGCAGGCCGCAAACAACAAACTCTCCGAGCAGATCGACAAATTGGCCAATTGGAAAACGTTGATCACCAATATCGGCAATTACATCATGTATGGCCTGACCATCTTCCTGTTCTTCCTGCGCACCAACAGTTGAGGCGAAACGCCGTCTTGAATTCCGAAGCGTTCGCCGCAAAACTCAGCGGATCGAGATGGAGGGAAAGATGACATCGATGGGTCGCGCGCTGCTGGGCTTCAGTCTGCTGTCGCTTTGCGCCGGTCCGGTGGCGGCGCAGGATGCGACGTTCACCGTCAAGCAACTAACACCGGAAAGCGCGTTGAAAATCGCGCAAGGAGCCCTCGAAGCCTGTCGCAAACAGGGCTTTCAGGTGGCGGTGGCCGTGGTCGATCGCGCCGGCGTGACGCAGGTGCTGCTGCGCGATCGGCTCGCTGGGCCGCATACGGTCGATGTCGCCGCCAACAAGGCGTGGACCGCCATCAGTTTCCGTCTCGACACATTGCAATTGGCGGAGGCCACGGCTTCCGGCGGTCTCTCGGGCCTGCGCTCCATCGCGCGCTTCCTGCCGGTCGGCGGCGGTGTGCCGGTGGAAGCGGGCGGCAGTCTGCTCGGCGCGGTCGGCGTTTCCGGCGGTCCAGGCGGGCAAGCGGACGATGCCTGCGCGCGCGCCGGCTTTGAAGCGGTGCGCGCCGATCTGGAGTTTTAAGTTTCTACGTCTGGCCGGGTTTCAGCTTGTAGAAAATATGCGCGCCGATGCGATCCATGCGCAGCAGGCGGCGTGACCAGCCGGGGCGCACGTAATTGGCATGATAGTGGGTCGAGCCGCCGACATCGGCGAGCCAGGTCTTGCCGTCGAGCACTTCCTCGGCGATGCGTTGCGCGGTCGCCCAGGATTCCGGTTCGGTGATGCGCAAGGACTTGCCTTCGCAGGCGAAGGAGAACTGGCACGCCTTGTAGCGATGGCGGTTCTGGAAGACGACGCCGCAGACAGAAGCGGGATAGAGACCACTGACGGCGCGGTTCAACACCACTTGCGCGACGGCGGCCTGGCCTTCTTCCGGTTCGCTGCGCGCTTCGAAATAAACCGCTTCGGCGAGGCAGCGCTGTTCCTTCTCGGTGCGCGCCTGTTCGATGATGGCGGCATAATCGGGGCGTTCGTTGCGGGCGATCACGGTCATACCGCCCTTTTCGGCGACCGGCGCGCCGATCGGCACATAGACGACTTCGACCTGCGCGCCCGAGGGCAGCGGCGTGGTCGAACTCAGCATCACGGCGCGGCGGGGCGAGGGCGTCGAACCATCGAGATGCAGCGGCGCGGCTTCCGGCTGCAGCAAGGTACGCAAAACCGCATGGGTCGGCGAAGCGCCATCGGGACCATGATCGCGATTTTGCGGACTGTTGCTGCCGAGCGGCGCGGCGAGCACTGCGCCGACGCCAAGGCCGTCTTCCGGCTGTTCGAAACCGTCGAAGGCGAGATAGCTGTCGCCCGAAATCTGGCTGCGCGCGATGAAATTCGCCGTATCGCCCGGCTTGCGCAGTTTGGCATCGAAAGAGGGGCGCAGGCCGACGACCGGATCGCCCTTGCGGCTGCGATCGGGCGTGGGGAATTGGGTCGCGTGGCGCTTGAGCACCTTGCGCGGTTCGATCTCATCGCTGGCGATCAGATCTTCCTTGTCGCCGACGGTGAGGCTCGCCTCGCGCACCAGCGACGCCGCATAGACACGCGGCAGAGCGATCGAATTGCGCAGGCTGGAACCGCTCGGCAGAATGAGATCGCCGGCATTGGCGCGCTGAAAAGCGGTCATCGGCGCGAGCGACGAGCCGATGGAGGCATCCTGCCCAGCGTCGGCCGCCACCGTCACCGCGAGCACCAGCCCGAGGCACCACGGCGCCATTGCACCCAACGCCCAACCGAAACGCGAACGGCCCATACGCACCCTGCGTGACCACGGCGCGCCGAAAAGAATGGCGCGAAAAACAGTGATTCTGCCGCGAGAGCGATTTGGACCCGCAATGCCGCGGCGGCTTCAAAAAGTTATCACTCATTAGGCTTGCCGGCTTATTACTGGGCCGCGCGGCGCCCTGTTTCAAATCGAAGCAAAATGATTAAGGTCGCAGTAACCATATCGGTCCAGCAGGGGAGTTCATCATGGGCATGTATATCACCGGCTTCTATGCCGGCCTTCTCGGCCTGATCATGCTGGCTCTCATCGCCAATGTCGGGCGCCTGCGCGGCCAGACGGGCGTTTCTCTCGGCAATGCCGGCCAAGATCGCGCGCTTCTTATCGCCGACCGCAGGCACATGAACTTCATCGAGAACGTGCCGCTCGCGCTCGTGCTGCTGGCGATCATCGAAACCAACGGCGCGCCACATCTGTGGGTGCACGTCCTCGGGATAATCCTGGTGATCGCGCGGGTCATTCATCCCTTCGGGCTGAAGCCGGAATCGATGCGCAGCACGTGCCGCCTGATCGGCGCCGGCGGCACGATGCTGGTGACCCTGGTAGCGTCGCTGATGGCGATCTGGCTGTTCGTGAGGTAGCGACGTTAAAGCACCTTGCCCGGGTTCAATATCCCTTGCGGGTCCAGCGCCTTTTTCAACGTGCGCATCACCTCCAGCGCCACCGGGTCTTTCACCGTCGGCAGGAGATCGCGCTTCAGGGTGCCGATGCCGTGTTCGGCCGAGATCGAGCCGTTCAAGCGCGTGACGATGCCGTGCACCACCGCGTTCATCTCGTACCAGCGGTCGAGATAGGCCTGTTTGTCCATGCCCACGGGCTGGGTGACGTTATAGTGGATGTTGCCGTCGCCGAGATGGCCGAAGGGCACCGGGCGGGCGCCGGGCATAAAGGCTTCCACCGCAGGGCCGGCTTCGTCGATGAATTGCGGCACTTTCGCCACCGGCACGGAAACGTCGTGCTTGATCGAGCCGCCTTCGAACTTCTGCAGTTCGGAGAGCAGTTCGCGCAGCTTCCAGAAATCGGCGCGCTGATCGAGGGAGGCGGCCACCACGGCGTCTTCGATCAGCCCCTGCTCCATGCCCTGTTCGAGCACGTTCATCAAAGCGGCTTCGCCGCCTTCGATCTGGGAACCCAATTCCAGCAGCACATACCAAGCATGCTTGCCGGCCAGCGGATCGCGCGTGCCTTCACCATGATTGACGACGATGTCGAGGCAGAAGCGCGACATGAGTTCAAACGTCTTCACATCGGCGCCGGCAAGCGACTGGGCGAGATTGAGCAGTTTCAGCGCTTCGTGCGGCGAGTTCAGGCCGATGAAGGCCGTGTGCATTTCTCTGGGGCGCGGATAGAGCTTCACCACCGCGGCGGTGATGATGCCGAGCGTACCTTCCGATCCCATGAACAGATGTTTCAGGTCGTAGCCGGTGTTGTCCTTCTTCAGCTTCGACAGATTGGACAGCACGCGGCCATCGGCGAGTACGACTTCGAGGCCGGTGACGAGATCGCGCGCATTGCCATAGGCGAGCACCGCCGTGCCGCCGGCATTGGTGGAGAGATTGCCGCCGATGGTGCAGGAGCCTTCCGCCGCCAGCGACAGCGGAAACAGAGCGCCGGCCTTCTCCGCCGCTTCCTGCACGGCAAGCAGCGTCAGGCCCGCTTCCACCGTCATGGTCATGGAGGCCTGATCGGTCTCGCGCACCTTGTCCATGCGCTTCAAGGACAGAACCACTTCGTCCTTGCGGGCTTCTTTGCCGGGTACCGCTTGACCCGGAATCTGGCCGCCGACCAGGCCGGTATTGCCGCCCTGGGGCACGACCGGCGTGTCAGTTTCGGCGCAGAGCTTCAAAATGGCGGCGACTTCCGCGGTCGAGCCGGGGCGGACGACGCAGCGCGCCTGCCCGTGAAAGAGATCGCGCGGCTCCGCCAGATAAGCGGCCATGTCGCTTGCTTCACGCAGCACGTGGCGCTCGCCGACGATGGCGGCCAGGCGGGACAACAGCGGATCGGCGGCAACAGCGGCGGCGGTCATGAGATTCGTATCCTTAAGCCGGGCGGTCTGCCGGCGCGCCCGCCTTTTCTCACCCCGTTGCGATAGCCGCAATATGGCGACAGTGACAGACCCGTGCATTCGCCCGCGCTTTGCGTATTGACGCGCGGCCTCCCCCGTGGTGTTTCGCGCCCCTAGGCAAAACCGCATTTCGCTGGAAACGCGATTTTGCCTGGAATTTTTGTTTTGACGCGTCTTTGTGGCGTTTGACGAAGGCGTCAAACTGCAAAACGCTATCGTCCAGCCAATCGGCCGCTTTTTCCGGATTTCATGACCGCCGCCGCCCATACGTTCCAGATTGTCCACGACCCGCAGGTGCCCCCGACCGGGCTGCGGGGGGCCGTCTATGCGCTCGGCAATTTCGATGGCGTGCATCGCGGCCACAAGGCGGTGATCGGCGAGGCCCTGGCCTTGGCCCGCCAGCTCGGCAAGCCTTGCGCGGTGCTGACCTTCGAGCCGCATCCGGCCGATTTCCTGGCTGGCAAGCGGGTGGTCGAGCGCATCACCCCGCCGCAGGCGCAGGCGCGTGCACTGGAACGGCTCAGCATCGACGGCGTCGTGGTGCTGAATTTCAACGCCGAGATCGCCAAGCTCGATGCGGAAACCTTCGTCGCGCAAGTTCTGGTGAAGCGGCTTGGCGCGTCTGGCATCGTCGCCGGCTACGATTATCATTTCGGCAAGGGCCGCCAGGGCACGCCTGAGGCCCTGAAAGACATCGGCCAGCGCCATGGGCTTAGCGTCCATATCGTCGCCAAAGTGGCGGCCGACGCCAACGGCTCGCTCGACGCGGTGCATTCGAGCGCCGTGCGCAAGGCTCTGGCCGAAGGCGATATGACGCTCGCCGGCCGGCTGCTCGGCCATGATTTCTTCGTCGTCGGCGAAGTGATTCACGGCCAAGCGCTCGGCCGCACCTTGGGCTTTCCCACCGCCAATCTCGAGCTTGACCCCTCGATGCATGTCGCGCACGGCATCTATGCGGTGCGCCTGAGCGTGGACGGGCGCACCTATAATGGCGTCGCCAGCTATGGCCGGCGCCCGACCGTCGACAATGGCGCCCCCCTGCTCGAAGTTTTCGTTTTCGATTTCTCCGGCGATCTCTACGGCAAGACCGTCGAAGTCACTTTCGTCGCCTGGCTGCGGCCGGAGCTGAAATTCGACGGCCTCGATCCCCTCATGGTGCAGATGCGTCAGGACGAGGCGCAGGCGCGGGCGATTTTGCAGGTTTCCTGAACCATGTGAGCCTTGGGCGGTTGACCCCCAAACAGGAGGCTCCATGTCCGCGATTTGCCAGGAATTGATGCAGAAGCTCTATGGCCGGAACATTTGGGACGGTTTCGTCCCCGGCCCGGCCGAAGACGACATTCAGGGCTGGAACGGCGACCACCCGGCGCTCTCGCGCCTCGCCAGTCAGGGCGCCCGACCGATTATCGTCGATGTCGGCGTCTGGAAGGGGCAATCGACCATCAATCTCGCGGAAAACCTCAAGAAAAACGGCATCGACGGCGTGGTTTTGTCGGTCGATACGTTCCTCGGCTCGCTGGAACACTGGGTTTATTACCCGGATATGTTTCAAAGAACCCAGGGGCTACCCAATTTATACGAGACGTTTCTGTCGAATGTCGCGGCGCGGGGGCTGACCGACTACGTCATTCCGATGCCGCAGACCTCGTCGACGGCCTGCAAAATTCTCCAGCATCAGGAGATTCACCCCACCCTGGTGCATATCGACGCCGCCCATGAATATCGGGAGGTGCGCAACGATCTGGAGGATTATTGGTCGATCCTGGCCGAGGGCGGGGTTTTGATCGGCGACGACTACCACGCGGGAGCCTGGCCCGAGATCGTCCAGGCGGCGGACGAATTCGCCGCGAAAATTGGCCGGCCGATGACGGTCGAGGAGCCGAAATTCATTCTGAAAAAATAGATTGGCCTGCGCTTCTCGCTGACTTTTCTCGCTTCCTGGCCGCAGGTTCCTTGCGTCGCCGGGAAGCGGTGCTAAAACGCCTGCCATGTATTTCCATTTGCGCTTCTTCCGCCCCCTATCGCGAATTATCGGCCCGGCACGCCGCTGAGCGGGCCGGGTTTAAGCGCCGGCAAGTACCTCGCTGGCGGCTTTCCGCACATTTGCCTTCGATTTCTTGGCGCCCGAGGGTGCCGACGCCTGAATTGGCTCTGAAACCATGAACGATACGTCCGAAAAAGGTCCCGATTACTCCAAAACCCTGTTCCTGCCGCAGACGGATTTTCCGATGCGCGCCGGCCTGCCGCAGAAGGAACCGGAACTCCTCGCCCGCTGGGCCAAGATCGACCTCTACCGCAAGCTGCGCGAGGCCGGTCGCGGACGGCCGAAATTCGTGCTGCACGATGGCCCGCCCTATGCCAACGGCAACATCCACATCGGCCATGCGCTCAACAAGATCCTCAAGGACCTGGTGACGCGCAGCCAGCAGATGCTGGGCAAGGATTCAAACTATGTGCCGGGCTGGGACTGCCACGGCCTGCCGATCGAATGGAAGATCGAGGAAGACAATTACCGCGCCAAAGGCAAGCAGAAGCCCGATTGGTCGGACCCGGCGGCGATGATCGCCTTCCGCAAGGAATGCCGCGCCTATGCCGAAAACTGGGTGTCGATCCAGCGCGAGGAATTCAAGCGCCTCGGCGTCGAAGGCGATTGGGCGCATCCCTATCTGACCATGAGCTTTCCGGCGGAAGCGCAGATCGCCCGCGAGATCATGAAATTCGCCGCCAACGGCCTGCTCTATCGCGGCTCCAAGCCGGTGATGTGGAGCGTCGTCGAACAGACGGCGCTGGCCGAAGCCGAGATCGAATACGAAGACACGACATCGGACACGGTCTATGTCGCTTTTCCCGTGAAGAAGCTCGCCAAGGGCATCGGCGACGCCGCCAAGCGCGCCATGCGCGATTCCGGTGAGAGCGATGAGGACATCGCCGGCGTCGATGCGATCAACGAGGAGTTGCAGGCGGCCTCCGTCGTCATCTGGACGACGACGCCGTGGACCCTGCCGGGCAATCGCGCCGTCGCCTTCTCGCACAAGGTCGAATACGGCCTCTATCGCGTCGTCGAAGCGCCGGAGGACAATTGGGCGAAGACCGGCGACAGCTATGTGCTGGCCGATCGGCTGGCATCCGCCGTCTTCCAGGCGGCGCGGGTGGAAAAATTCGAGCGCGTGCGCGATGTCGATCCAACCGACATCGCGGCGTGTGGCCATCCCCTCAGCCATCTGCCGGGCTATGGTTTCGAGGTGCCGCTGCTCGATGGCGATCACGTCACCGACGATACGGGTACCGGCTTCGTCCACACCGCGCCGGGTCATGGCCGCGAAGATTTCGACATCTGGATGGCCAATGGCCGGCAGTTGGCCGAGCGCGGCATCGACACGCGCATCCCCTATACGGTGGGACCCGACGGCTTCTACACCAAGGAAGCGCCAGGCTTCGAGGGCAAGCGCGTCATCGACGACAAGGGCAAGAAGGGCGATGCCAACGATGCGGTGATCCAAGCGCTGATCGCGGCCGGCCACCTCATCGCACGCGGCAAGCTGAAGCATCAATATCCGCATTCCTGGCGCTCGAAGAAGCCGGTGATCTTCCGCAATACACCGCAATGGTTCATCGCCATGGATAAGCCCTTTGCGAGCCAGGAGCCGAGCAATGGCGCGACCTTGCGCGACATCGCTTTGCAGGCGATCCAGGACACGCGCTGGGTGCCGGCGGCGGGCGAAAACCGTATCAACGGCATGATCGCCAACCGGCCCGATTGGGTGGTGTCGCGGCAACGCGCCTGGGGCGTACCGATCGCCGTCTTCGTCAAGAAGGGCACGCATGAGCCTTTGGTCGACGAGACGGTGAACAAGCGCATCGCCGATGCCTTCGAGAAAGAAGGTGCCGATGCCTGGTTCGCCGTCGATGCCAAGCAGCGTTTTCTTGGATCCGACTACAACGCCAACGATTACGACAAGATCGACGACGTGCTCGACGTCTGGTTCGATTCCGGATCGACCCACGCGTTCACGCTCGAAGATCCCGTGCACTTCCCCGGCCTTGCCGGCATCAAGCGCGTGCGCGATGGTGGCCCCGACGAGGTGATGTATCTGGAGGGCTCCGACCAGCATCGCGGCTGGTTCCACTCGTCATTGCTCGAGAGCTGCGGCACGCGCGGCCATGCGCCCTATGACGTGGTGCTGACGCACGGCTTCGTGCTCGACGAGAACGGCCGCAAGATGTCGAAGTCGCTCGGCAATGTGGTGGCGCCGCAGACGGTGATCAAGGATTCGGGCGCCGACATCCTGCGCCTGTGGGTGGCGGCGTCCGACTATTCGGACGATCTGCGCATCGGCAAGAATATCCTGACCACCTTCGTCGAAACCTATCGCAAGCTGCGCAACACCATCCGCTGGATGCTGGGCTCGCTGGCGCCGTTCAGCGAAGCCGATCGCGTCAAGCCAGCCGACATGCCGGAGCTTGAACGGCTGATGCTGCATCGCCTCGCCGAACTCGATGGCGAGGTGCGCGACGCCTATCAGAAGTTCGACTACAAGAAAGTGATCGCGGCGCTCTCCGCCTTCATGACCAGCGACCTGTCGGCCTTCTATTTCGACGTGCGCAAGGACGCGCTCTATTGCGATCCGCTGTCGAGCCGCACCCGCAAGGCGGCGCTCACCGTGATCGACGAAATCTTCAAGCGCGTGACGACATGGTTCGCGCCGATCCTCGCCTTCACCTGCGAGGAAGCCTGGCTGTCGCGTTATCCCTCGCAGGACGGTTCGGTGCATCTGCAAGCCTTCCCCGACACGCCGGCGGCGTGGCGCGACGAGGCTTTGGCGCAGAAATGGCGCACCATCCGCACTGTCCGCCGGGTGGTCACCGGCGCGCTCGAGATCGAGCGGGCGCAAAAGCGCATCGGCTCGTCGCTGGAAGCCTGCCCGGTTGTTTATATCGCCGACCAGGCGGTTTATGACGCGGTGATGAGCGTCGATTTCGCCGAAGTCTGCATCACCTCCGGCATCGTCGTGAAACTGGGCGAAGGTCCGGCGGACGCTTTCCGCGCCGACGACGTGAAGGGCGTGGCCGTGACTTCGGCACCGGCCTCGGGCATCAAATGCGCCCGCTCGTGGAAATATTTCGACCCGGCAGCCGCTGAAGCCGACTATCCGGGCGTGACGCCGCGCGATGCCCAGGCGCTGCGCGAGCTGAAAGCCGCCGGACGGTTGCCGTGACGCCGCGCGTCCTCGGTCTCTTCGCCGTCTTCCTGGCCCTGGTCATCGACCAGGGCCACAAGCATTGGATGCTCTATACCTACGACATCGGCGCCCGGCAGCCGGTGTCGGTGACCCCCTGGTTCGATCTGGTGTTGGTCTTCAACACCGGCATTTCCTATTCCTGGCTGCAGGTGCATCCGCTGATTCTGCTGGCGCTGATGGCGACCGCCGTGCTGTTTTTGGCGATCTGGCTGTGGCGGGCCGGCAGCGCGCTCACCACCTTCGGCCTCGGCCTGATCATCGGCGGCGCGCTCGGCAATGCCTATGATCGCTGGCAATATGGCGCCGTCGCAGATTTCTTTTATTTCCATATGGATACAGAGCGTTATGGGCGTCTGTCGTGGTATGTTTTCAACCTCGCAGATGTCGCCATCGTTGCCGGTGTGGCCCTCTTGCTGTATGAAACACTCTTTACAGGAGAAAGTCGGCAGGATCGCGCGGATGGCGCAGCCGGCTAAAGCAGAGCCGTAGCGCCACTAAATCGCCCTCAATGGCGGGCAGGTTCGGCGGCTCGATTTGCGCGAGTGAGGATGAGTATGACCCTTCGCATGCCGGCCCTGGGCCGCACGATCACGCTGGCGGCGGCCGCCGCCCTGACCGGAGGCTTTCTGGCGGTGACGCCGGCGAGCGCACTCGACGATGGCGACCAAAGCTTTCTGGAGACCATGAAAGGTCTTGCCGGCTATGCCATCGGTTTTGGCATGGGCGCCGGCGACGAGGACGAAAAGCCGCGCATTCAATATCGCGAGCGCGCACCGCTGGTCCTGCCGCGCGACAAGACGGCTTTGCCGGCGCCGGGCAATGGCGCCGCAGCCCGCAATCCCAACTGGCCGCAGGATTACGACGAAGGCCGTCGCCTGAGGGCCAATGCCGCCAAGAATCGCAACCGGGACACCGATTATCTCGGCACGAATCGCATGAGCAACGAGGAGCTGGCCCGCGGCCGTACCGCCGGCCCCGGTCCGCGCAACCCCGGCGACGAGCAATGCGGCGCCGGCGGCACCAATAGCTATGGCGAAATCTGCAACCAGGCCCGCTACTGGTATGTGATGAAGAACACCCGCAGCAAGGAAGATACCAGCCGCGACCTGCAGGCGGGTGTCGAGCCGGACCGCAAGGCCCTGACCGATCCGCCGACCGGCCTGCGCCGCGCCACCACGACGGTCAAGGCGACCGTTGAAGCGCCGCGCGAGGAAGTGCCGCTTCTGGATGCGGCCGGCCAGGCCCGCGAGGAAGCCCGTATCCGCCGCGAGCGCTACGAGAATCAGTAATCTTTATAATCCTGGCGTTTCGCCGTTTGGCGGATCGTCAGATCGGAAAATCTTCGAAAAGCGCGTTTCCAGCGAAACGCGCTTTTCTTTTGGGCAATCCGCTTGAGGTAACCCTACGAACAGGCCCGTCGCTCCCGCGCGCCACGGGGCATGACGAACGCCATTCGAGCACCTATATTGCGTCTTTCCGAACCGTCGTTCCCCGCCAGGGGTAAACGGCGGGGCGACATGCGGAAGGAACGCAATTGACAGTTCAAGCCCAGGGAAAAGGCGCCAGCGCCGCCCTCACGCCCCATGCGACGGCCCCCGACGCGAAAGGCGCAGGCCCCGATATCGGCCACTTCCATCTCGCCAACGGATTGGAAGTCGTTGTTATTCCCGACAATCGCGCCCCTGTCGCCACGCATATGGTGTGGTATCGCAACGGCTCCGCCGATGATCCGGTCGGCAAATCCGGCATAGCGCACTTCCTTGAACATTTGATGTTCAAAGGCACGGCCCGTCATCCCAAGGGCGAATTCTCCGAAATCGTCGCCGAACTCGGCGGCCAGGAAAACGCCTTCACCTCGATCGACTACACCGCCTACTACCAGCGCGTGCCGAAAGAGCATCTGCCGGTCGTGATGGACTTCGAAGCGGACCGGATGACCAATCTGGTGCTCACCGACGACGTGGTGACGCCGGAACGCGACGTGGTGCTGGAAGAGCGGCGCATGCGCACCGACAGCGATCCCGCCGCGCAGCTTGGCGAAGCGGTGCAGGCCGCGCTCTACACCCATCATCCCTATGGCAAGCCGATCATCGGTTGGGAGCATGAGATCGAAGGCCTCGATCGCACCGATGCGCTGACCTATTATAAGCGCTTCTACACACCCGAAAACGCCGTTCTCGTCATCGCCGGCGACGTGACCAGCGACGAAGTGCGCGCGCTCGCCGAAGACACCTACGGCAAGATTCCGGCGCGTGGCGAAGCGCCGCGTCGCACCCGCACGAAGGAGCCGCCGCCGCGCGCCCATCGTCTCGTCCAGCTCGCCGATGAAAAGGTCGAGCAGCCGAGCGAACAGCGCGTCTATCTGGTGCCCTCCTACACGACGGCGGAGCCGGGCGAAGCGGAAGCGCTCGAACTCGCCTCGCATCTGTTGGGCGGTGGTCCGACGAGCCGGCTCTATCATGCCTTGGTCGTCGACAAGAAGATCGCGGTCGCCGCCGGCACCTACTACATGGGCACGTCGCTCGACGACACGCGCTTCTATGCCTATGCGGTGCCCACCCCCGAGGTCTCGCTCGAAGAACTCGACGCGGAAGTCGGCGCCGTCATCGATGCGATGGCGAAAACGCCGGTGCCGGAAGCCGATCTCGCCCGCGCCAAGACCCGGCTCATCGCCGATGCGGTCTATGCGCAGGACAGCCAGACGTCGCTGGCGCGCTGGTATGGCGCGGCGCTGACGACCGGCCATACGGTCAAGGACGTGAAGGAATGGCCCAATCGCATCGACGCCGTGAGCGCCGAACAGGTGCGCGCCGCGGTGGCGAAGTGGTTGACGCCCAATCGGGCCGTGACCGGCTTCCTGCGGATGAAAGACGACAGCGAGGCGCAGGCGGCCTGACCGCCACGCCCCATTTCATGCGTGTCCGCGCCGTTGTGCGCGGACGCCTTGCTTGTTTCGAGTTGGATTGATCATGAACGCAGCAGCAGAAATCCGCAGCAAGAGCCGCGCCGAAACCGTCCAGAAAATCGTCACACCGCGCGGCATCGAAGTCTGGTTGGTGGAAGATTATGCCGTCCCGCTTGTCGCCGTAGACTTTGCTTTCAAGGGTGGTTCGACCCAGGATCCCGCCGGGCTTTCCGGCACCGCCACCGTACTCGCCGGCCTGCTTGACGAAGGCGCCGGCACGCTCGATGCCGATGCCTTCCATCGCGCCCTCGACGACAAGGCCATCGAACTGTCGTTTCATACCGGCCAGGACAATTTCCATGGCGAGATGAAAACCCTGTCGCGGAACATCGACGCGGCGTTCGAGATGCTGCGCCTCGCGGTCAACGAGCCGCGTTTCGACGCGGATGCGATCGAACGGGTGCGCAGCCAGCTCATCGCCGGCCTGCGCCACGAAACCAACGATCCCAATGCGGTATCCGGCAAGGCGTGGCGGGAAGCCGCCTTCCCCAGCCATCCCTATGGCCTGCCGACCGGCGGCAGCCTGGAAAGCGTGCCGCTGATCGGCCGTGGCGATATCGCGGCGCTGCGGCAACGGCTGTTCGCGCTGAGCAATCTCAAGGTCGCCGTCGTCGGCGCCATCGATGCCGCCCGGCTGGCGAAACTCATCGATCACGTGTTCGGCACGCTGCCGGCCGCACCGTCGCTGACCGCCATTCCCGACATTGCGCCGCAAGGCGCCGGCACGCGCAAGGTGATAGAGATCGACGTGCCGCAATCGACCCTGCGCTTCAGCCTGCCGGGCATTGCCCGCCATGACGCCGATTTCATCACCGGCGCCGTGGTCAACCACATTCTGGGCGGCGGCGTGTTCTCCGCCCGCCTGTTCAAGGAAGTGCGCGAAAAGCGCGGCCTCGCCTATTCGGTGTGGACGCAATTGCACGCCAACGACCATACCGCACTGTTCTCGGGCGGCACGTCGACCAAGAACGAGCGCGCCGCCGAATCGCTTCAGGTGATCGAGGAGGAGATCAACAAGATCGCCGAGACGGGACCGACCGCCGAGGAACTGGCGAAGGCGCAGAAATATATGATCGGCTCCTATGCGCTGCGCTTCGACACGTCGACCAAGATCGCCGCCAATCTCGTGTCGCTGCAGACCGACGGCTATCCAGTCGACTACCTCGATCGCCGCAACGGCCTGATCGCCGCCGTCACCCTCGACGACGCGCGCCGCGTCGCCAAGCGCCTGTTCGATCACGAACGCCTGCTGGTGGCCGTGGCCGGCAAGCCGTCGGGGCTTTAAACCACTAACGTCTGGACTGGACAGCACCCAGCTTTCCGGCGAACCTGTCGGTACCGAGCGCGCCATGACGCGCCGGTCCGATGGGGAGGGAAGCCATGAGGATCGTATGTTCCGCGCTGGCGGCGACCGCACTCACGCTGGCAGGCTTTGCCGCGCAAGCGCAAGAGACGGTGAAGATCGGCATTCTGCAAAGCTTTTCGGGCATCACGTCGCTGGGCGGCCAGCAGGCCGACGGCGCCGTCAAACTGTTCATGAAGAAATACGGCGATACCGCCGGCGGCAAGAAAATCGAACTCATTCGCCGCGATACGACAGGTCCCAATCCGGAAGTCGCCAAACGGCTGGTGCAGGAAGTCGTCACCCGCGAGCGCGTCAATCTGCTGATCGGGCCGGACTATACGCCCAATACATTGGCCGCGGCGCCGATCCTGATGGAAGCCAAGGTGCCGTCCTTCGTCACCGGCGCGGCGACGACCGGCATCATCGGCGAGAAATCGAAATATTCGACGCGTACCTTCTTCGCCGTGCCGCAACTGTGCCGGCCGCTGGCATCCTATGCGGTGAAGAACGGCTGGAAGCGCGTCTATGTCGCCGTCGCCGATTTCGCGCCGGGCCATGATTGCGAAAAGTATTTCCTGGAAGCGCTGAAAGAAGCCAATGGCGAACTCGCCGGCAATGTGCGCATCCCCGTCTCCAATCCGGAATTCTCCGGTTATATGCAGCGCATGCGCGATGCCAAGGCGGATGCGGTGTTCATCTTCATGCCGATCGGCGAATTGAGCATCGGCATTTTGCGCGCCATCAATGATTCCGGCCTCAAGAGCACCGGCATCAAGATCATGGGCACCGGCGACATCACCGACGAGACCTATATCGATGCGGTCGGCGATGCGGCAATCGGCACGATCACCACCGGCATTTATTCGACCCAGCACAACTCGCCGTTGAATAAGGAGTTCGTCAAGGAATGGGCGGAACTGAACGGCAAACAGCGGATCGGCTGGGGGGCACTGGCGGTCTATGACTCCATGCGCCTCACCTATGACGCCTTGAACGCCCAAGGCGCCGGCAAGTTCGATGCGGACAAGTTCATCTCCTTCGTCCATGGCCGCACGTTCGAAAGCCCGCGCGGCCCCGTCACCATCGACAAGAACAACGGCGACATCATCCAGAACATCTACATCCGTCGCGTCGACAAGGTGGACGGCGTGTTGCAGAACGTCGAAATCGAGAGTTTCAGCAACGTCGGGTTTAAATAGAAAAGCGCCATGCCGTCATTGCGAGGAGCGCAGCGACGAAGCAATCCAGGAGCGTGTGCTGGAGCTTCAAGAAATGCCCGCGGCGCAGGCGTATCAATATCCAAGATTTCCAGTTTGGCTCCTGGATTGCTTCGCTGCGCTCGCAATGACGGTAAGAATGAAACGCTAGAGAGAGAGAACCGCTCATGTCGGCTGTTCTGACGGTGCTCTTCAACGGCATCGCCTATGGCTTCCTGCTGTTCATCATGTCGGTCGGGCTCTCGGTGACGCTCGGCATGATGAACTTCGTCAATCTGGCCCAAGCCAGCTTTTCGATGTTCGGCGGCTATGTGATGGTCATGGCTATGCAGTGGTTCGGCGTTCCGTTCCTTTTGACCCTACCGCTGGTCTTCCTTGTCATCGGCGTTCTCTCGGTCGTCATGGAACGGCTGGTCTTCCGGCATTTCTACAACACCGACGATTTGACCCAGGTGCTGTTGACCATCGGCCTGGTGTTCATGTCGATCGCCACCGCGACTTATTTCTGGGGCGGCACCTATCAGCGCATCGACATGCCGCCTTGGCTGATCGGCCAGCGCGAGATTTTCGGCCTGACGCTTGAAACCTATCGCATCTTCCTGATCGTCATCGGCCTTGCCATGGCGCTGGCCTTGATCCTGGGGCTCGAGCGCACGCGCTTTGGCGCGATGGTGCGGGCCTGCGTCGACAATCGTCGGGTGGCCGGGGCTTGCGGGCTCAACACCGGATTGATCTTCGCGCTCACCTTCGCGGTCGGTGGCGGCCTTGCCGGGCTGGGCGGCGCGCTGTCGGCCAATCTGCTTGGCCTCGATCCGAACTTTCCGCTGCGCTATCTCGTCTATCTTCTGATCATCGTCTCGGTCGGCGGTATGGGCACGATCAGTGGCACTTTGATCGCCGGAATCGCGCTCGGCGTCGCCGATGTGATGGGCAAATATTACTTCCCGCAGTTCGGCGGCTTCGTCATCTATGTGCTGACGGTGCTGTGCATGCTGTGGCGTCCGCAAGGCCTGATGGGGCGCAAAGCATGAGCGCTTTCGACAGCCCGCAAAACCGCGCCGCATCCGGCACCGGCTATTTCGCCAGCCTGTCGCGCTGGAACATTTTCGAGATCCTTTTCTGGCTGGCGCTCGCCAGTCTGTATTTCTGGCCCCATGCCGATCTGGTGCTGATGAGCCAGATTTTCATCTGGGGCCTGTTCGCCATGTCGCTCGACGTGCTGCTCGGCTATCGCGGCATTCCCTCGCTCGGCCACGCGGCTTTCTTCGGCATCGGCGCCTATGTGGCGGGCTATTGCGGCAAGTTTGGCTGGACCGAGCCGATCAGCGCCCTCGTCCTCGCGATGCTGGTCGCAGCCGGTGTCGGCTGGCTCACTGGCAAGCTGGTGCAACGGGTGGCCGGCGTCGCACTATTGATGGTGACACTCGGGCTCAATCTCATTCTCTACGATCTGGTGCATCGTTCGACCGAGATCACCGGCGGCGACGACGGTTTGCAGGGCATCGTCATCGATCCGGTGCTGGGCCTGTTCCGCTTCGACATTTTCGGCCGCACCGCCTTCTGGTACGCCTTGATCGTCACCTTCGTCCTCTTCGTCGCGACGCGGGCGATCATCAAGTCGCCGTTTGGTCTCGCTTTGACCGGCGCGCGCGAGAATCCGCGGCGCATGATCATGCTCGGCGCGCCCGTGGAAGGCGATGTGTCCCGCGCCTTCGCGCTCGCCGCCGCCTTGGCCGGTGCCTCCGGCGCGCTGCTCACCCAGACGACGCAATTCGTCGCGCCCTCGTCGCTGTCGTTTCAGCGCTCCGCCGACGTGCTCGTCATCCTCATCATCGGCGGTGCCGGCAGGCTCTATGGCGGCTTCATCGGCGCGCTGATCTTCCTGTTCCTGCGCGATTGGCTGGCAGCGATCAGCCCGGTCTATTGGTATTTCTGGATCGGCCTTCTCCTTGTCGTCGTCGTGTCCTTCTTCCGCAAGGGCATCCTGCCGACGATCGAGGATGTTTACACCCGCTGGCGCGGCCGACGAGGCGCATCGCCATGACAGAGACGCCAGCTTCAGCCGATCTCGTGCTGGAAACGCGCGACCTGCACATGGCCTTCGGCGGCCTCGTCATCTTTGAGCGCATGAACTTCACGCTCAAGCGTGGCGAACGTCACGCCATCATCGGCCCCAATGGCGCCGGCAAGACCACGTTCGTCAGCCTGGTCACCGGCTTGTTGAAGCCGAAGTCCGGCGCGGTGATGTTCGAGGGCCGTGACGTGACGCGCCTGTCGCCGCAGGAACGGGTGAAGGCCGGCATGGTGCGCACCTTCCAGATCAATTCCCTTTTCCGTGCGCTCAATCCGCTTGAATCCGTCGCGCTGGCGCTGCTGGAGCGCGAAGGCAAAGCGCACTTGTCGCTCCGTCACGTCGCCGCCGAGAAAGAACTCATCGGCGAAGCGATGGAACTGCTGCATCAATTCGGTCTGGAGCGGGACGCCTATGCGCTGACCGAGGCTTTGCCCTATGGCAAACAACGCCTGCTCGAGATCGTGCTGGCGCTGGCGCTGCGCCCAAAGCTGTTACTGCTCGACGAACCGGCGGCCGGGCTTTCGACGCAGCAGGGACATGAGGTGTTCGCGCGTCTCGCCCATCTGCCTGATGAGACGACCATCCTGTTCATCGAACACGATATGAACCTGGTGTTCAGCTATGCGGACGTGGTGTCGGTGTTCGCCGCCGGGGCGCTGGTGCTGAGCGATACGCCGGAGAATGTGCGCAAGAGCCCGCGCGTGCGGGAGGTCTATCTTGGGAATTGAATCTGCCGTGCTCAGCGTCCGCAATCTCGCCGCCGGCTATGGCCCGGCGCAGGTGCTGCACGATGTCAGTTTCGATGTCGCGCCCGGCGAAATGCTCGTCGTCATCGGCCGTAACGGCGTCGGCAAGACCACGTTGATCGAGACCCTGTGCGGGCTGACGACCTGGCAGGGCGGCGAGATCACCTTTGCCGGCACGCGCATCGAGAAATTGTCGCCCTTCCGGCGTAACCGGCTCGGCATCGGTTGGGTGCCGCAGGAGCGCGAAGTGTTTCCGACCCTGAGCGTCGCGGAGAATCTCGATGTCGTCTATCGCGGCGGCCCGTGGACCAGGGCCGCGCTCTACGACCTCTTTCCGCGCCTCGCCGAACGACGCAGCCATTACGCGCGCCAGCTCTCGGGCGGCGAACAGCAGATGCTGGTGATCGCCCGCGCGCTCGCCACCAATCCATCCCTGCTGCTACTCGACGAGCCGGTGGAGGGCCTGGCCCCGCTCATCGTCCAGGAAATGATTGCCGCCATCCACAAAATGCGCCGCGAAAGCGCCATGAGCATCATCATGGTCGAGCAGAAACACGATATCGCGCTCGCCCATTCCGACCGCTGCCTGGTCATCGATCACGGCGCCATCGTGCACACCTCCGCCAGCGCCGAACTCTTGGCCGACCATGCCCTGCTCGACCGGCTGATCGGGGTGGCGGAATAGTGGACGGTCGCAATTTCAGCGGTATTCGGGTTCAGATGGGCGGCCTGCCGGGCTAGAATATGGTCCGAATCCCCGAGTGCCCCCATGACCGTCCGCCGCCTCGATCCCATTCTCGTTGACCGCATCGCCGCCGGCGAGGTGGTCGAACGGCCGGCTTCGGCCGTCAAGGAACTGGTCGAGAATGCGCTCGATGCGGAGGCGCGGCGGATCGAGGTGACGATCGAAGCGGGCGGGCGCAAGCTGATCCGCGTCGTCGACGATGGCTTAGGGATGAGCCCGGAAGACCTCGCCCTGTGCGTCGAGCGCCACGCCACGTCGAAACTGCCCGATAGCGATCTCTCCAACATCGCCACCCTGGGCTTTCGCGGCGAAGCACTGCCATCGATCGGCTCGGTCGCCCTGCTCGATATCGCCACCCGCGCCAAGGGCAGCAATCAAGGTCACGCCATCCGCGTCGACCAGGGCCGCAAGAGCGAGGTGATGCCCTCGGCGCATCCGCTGGGCACCAAGGTCGAGGTGCGCGATCTGTTCGCGGCGACGCCTGCGCGGCTGAAATTCCTGAAGAGCGAGCGCGCCGAGGCGCAGGCCGTCGCCGATGTGATGCGCCGGCTCGCCATGGCGCATCCGCAGGTACGCTTCGCGCTCAACGGCGACAATCTCACCGGCTTCGATCATGTCGCCTGCGCGGAGGGCGGCGAAGGTCTGCTGGCGCGGCTGGCGCAGGTGCTGGGCAAGGAGTTTCGCGACAATGCGTTGGGTGTCGACGCGGAACGCGAGGGCCTGCGCCTGACCGGCTATGCCGGCCTGCCGACCTTCCATCGCGCCAATGCGCAGAGCCAATATCTTTACGTCAACGGCCGCCCGGTGCGCGACAAGCTGCTGCATGGCGCGGTGCGCGCCGCCTATATGGATTATCTGCCGTCCGACCGGCATCCGGCGCTGGTGCTCTATCTCGACTGCGAACCGCGCGATGTCGATGTCAACGTCCATCCGGCGAAGGCCGAAGTGCGCTTTCGCGATCCGGGCTTGGTGCGCGGCCTCATCGTCGGCGCGCTGAAACAGACCTTGGCCAATGCGATGCAGCGGGCAACGACGACCGGCGGCGAACGCACGATCACCGCTTTCGCGCGGCGCAGTTTCGGTGGCCCTGCCCCTTACACGCGGCCGATGCCACAACGGGCCTGGGACTGGACGACGTCGCCGGCCGCGCCCGCTTTTCAAGAACCCGCGCAAGCCGCCTTCGCGCACGATCAGGCGCCCGCCGCCGATATGCGCGCGCATGAAGCGCCGATGGCGCCGGCGGCTGTCGATGCGCCACTCGGCGCGGCGCGCGCGCAGGTGCATGACACCTATATCGTGGCGCAGACCCGCGACGGCATCGTCATCGTCGATCAGCACGCGGCGCACGAACGCCTCGTCTATGAAAAGTTGAAACGGCAGCGTGAAGCGAGCGGTATCGCGCGGCAGATGCTGTTGATCCCCGCGATCGTCGAACTCGATCCGGCCGAGGTTCAGCGCCTCGTCGATCACGCGGACACCCTGGCGAGCCTCGGCCTCATCGTAGAGCCGTTCGGCCCCGGCGCGGTCGCGGTCAGCGAAACGCCGTCGCTCTTGAAGGATGGCGACATGGTGCGGCTGGTGCGCGACATCGCCGACACTCTGGCGGAAGATGGCGCCGCGACGTCGCTCGAGCGCAAGCTCGATCACGTGCTGGCGACGATGGCCTGCCATCATTCGGTGCGCGCTGGCCGAAGGCTCAACGGCGAAGAGATGAACGCGCTCCTGCGCGAGATGGAAGCGACGCCCGGTTCCGGCCAATGCAACCACGGCCGTCCGACCTATGTGGAACTGAAGCTCTCGGATGTCGAACGGCTGTTCGGGCGGAAGTAGCGTTCAGGCTTTTCCAAACCGCATGAAGGCCACTTGCGTGTCGCCATAGTCACGGCGATCGAGCAGCACAAAACCTTCCGGCGCTTGCAGATCGGCCTTGGCGCTTTCCTCGACCACCAGCAAGGCTTCCGGCGCCAGCCAGCCGCCATCGCGCAAGGATGCCAGCGCCAAAGGCGCCAGATCGCGGCCATAGGGCGGATCGAGAAAGGCCAATGTAAACGGCTCCTGCGGCGGCATGGCGCCGAGGCGCGTGGCATCGCGGCGGAAGATTTTGCTGATGCCGGTGAGCGCCAGGCTTTCCACATTGGCGCGCACCAAGGCGCGACCCTCGACACTGTCATCGACGAACAGAGCGAAGCGTGCGCCACGCGACAGAGCTTCGAGGCCGAGCGCGCCGGTGCCGGCGAAGAGATCGATGACGCGCGCGCCATCGGCCGGATCACTATGCGCATGCGCGAGCACGTTGAACATCGCCTCGCGCAGCCGGTCGGACGTCGGCCGCACCGTCTGCGACGACGGCGCTTTCAGTGCGCGGCCGCGCAGACTGCCCCCGACGATCCGCATCGCCGCTTAGCGATCGCCACGCGGCGGGCGACCGCCAGGCTTGCCCGAAGGACGACCGCCGGGCTTGCCGCCAGGGCGTCCTCCACCACTTGGACGGCCACCACTCGGACGACCGCCACCGGGCTTACCGTCGAACTTGCCGTCGAACTTGCCGCCGAATTTGCCGGCTGGCCGATCACCGGTGCGCGGCCTGTCGCCATCGCGGGAAAAGCGCGACGGACCTTCGCCACGGGCAGGACGCTCGCCACGCGGGCCATCGCGTTTCTCAAACCGCGGACGGTCGCTCGGCGCAGGACGGTAAGGCACGGGCGGCTCGCCCTCGCGGAAAATGCGCGAACGGCCTTCGCCCCGTGGCTCACGACGCGGACCGTCACGCTTCTCGAAGCGCGGACGATCGCCAGACGGAGCGCCACGGGCCGAGCGGCCTTCGCGGGGCGCGTCTCCATCGCGGGAGAAACGGGGACGACCTTCGGTGCGCGGCGCCCGCGAAGGCAGCGTGCCGTCCGGCCTGTCGAAACGGGGACGATCGCCATCACGCGAAAACCGCGACGGCCCTTCGCCACGCGTCGGACGGTCGCCGCGCGGTCCATCGCGCTTCTCGAAACGCGGACGGTCGCCGGCGCCAGCAAAGCCACGTGCGGGCCGATCGCCGCCACGCTCGAAACGGCGCTGCGGCCGTTCACCGCCCTCTTGGTTGCGATCGCCTCTCGTCACGTCGCTGCGGCCTTGTCCGCGACCGGCCACATAAGGCGCGGGTGCGTCCGAAGTCGGGCGCGCGCCGGGCTTGCGCATCGGCCGCTCGCCACCGGCGGCTTCGGCGAAACGCCGGGCATTGCGCGACGAAGCGCCCTTGCCGCGCTTCGGCCGTTCGGCCGGCGTGACGCGTTCCACCGTCACGGCGCGACCGTGGCGATCCTGCGTGTTGTCACGCGTGACGCGCTTGCGCGCGCCCTTGGCATTCTGGGTCGTGCGTTCGTCGCGCAGGGTGGAGACATGCTTGCGCTTGCGATCGGGCGAATGCGGCTCGGCAGGACCCGGTTCTTCCTCGACGAAACGGCCGCGACGCTCGCGCGTGCGATCGGCATCGGGCGAAAAGATCGGCGCTTCGAAATCGGCGCCCGCATCCTCGGCGAGTTTTTCGCCGAGCTGATCCTTCAGCACGCGGGTGCGGATTTCCTCGATGGCGCCTTCGCCCAATTCACCGAGCTGGAAGGGACCGTAGGAAATGCGGATGAGCCGGTTGACCTGCAGACCGAGATGTTCGAGCACGCGCTTGATTTCGCGGTTCTTGCCTTCGCGCAGGCCCATGGTGATCCAGACGTTGTCACCCTGCATGCGATCGATATGCGCTTCGATGCCGCGATAGTCGACGCCATCGATGGTGACGCCTTCGCTCAGGCGATCGAGGATCGACTGATCGGTCTCGCCGAAGGCGCGCACGCGATAGCGGCGCAGCCAGCCGGTCGCCGGCAGTTCGAGCACGCGCGCCAAGCCGCCGTCGTTGGTGAGCAGCAGCAGGCCTTCGGTGTTGATGTCGAGACGGCCGATGCTGACGACGCGCGGCAATTCCGGCGGCAGGGCTTCGAAAATGGTCGGCCGTCCCTCCGGATCCTTATCGGTGGTGACGAGGCCGCGCGGCTTGTGAAACAGGAACAGGCGCGTGCGTTCGCGCTGGGCCAACGGCTTGCCATCGACCGTGATCAAATCCTTTTCGGTGACGTTGCGCGCCGGGCTGTCGAGCACCGTGCCGTTGACGGCGACGCGGCCTTCGGCGACCCACAATTCGGCGTCGCGGCGCGAGCACAGGCCGGCGCGGGCCATCACCTTGGCGATGCGCTCGCCGTCATGGGCGGATTCGGCCGGCGCGGCATTGGTGCGCGGCCGTTTGAACCCGGACTTGCTGAATCCGGGCTTGCTCGCGCCGGGCTTAAACGAATCAGATCGGGCGCCCCGGGCCTTGCTGGCGCCGGGTCTCGGAGCGCCGGGCTTGCGGCGCCCGCGCCCTTCGTGGTCAGTGTCTCTTGTCATGGATGTCTCGCGTTTGGTGGACCTGTAGCAGAGCGCCATAGCGTTTCAAAGTTTGGCGGGTCGCCAAACGCCATGAAGACGCGTCAAAATAAGGATTCTCAGCCGATCGCGTTGCGCGATTGGCTGAGATGCCGGGGTCGATAAAGGAACAGAATGTCTGCGGGTGAACGGATCGATCCGATGGGGATGGCGCTGGAAGCGGCCGAGGCCGCCGCCGCCCGGGGCGAGGTGCCTGTCGGCGCCGTGATCGTGCGCCAGGGAGCCGTGCTGGCGGTGGCGGGCAACCGCACCCTTGCGGACCGCGACCCAACGGCCCATGCGGAAATCCTGGCCATCCGGGCGGCGGCTGCCGCCATCGGCTCGGAACGGCTTTTGGACTGCGACCTCTATGTGACGCTGGAGCCCTGCGCCATGTGCGCCGGAGCGATCTCTTTTGCCCGGATTCGCCGGCTTTATTTCGCGGCAAGCGATGAAAAGGGCGGCGCAGTCGAAAATGGCCCGCGTTTCTTCGCCCAGCCCACCTGCCACCATGCGCCGGAGGTCTATGGCGGCATCCGCGCCAGCGAGGCCGCAGCCCAACTCACGGACTTCTTCAAACAGCGGCGATGAGAGGCAAAACAGCGGCGGGCGATCAGGGATCAGACCCGTCCCGCACAGGGTGCTGCTCACCAAAGCGCCGGGACCGTTTCCGGTCTAGGACACCTTAGCGTGCAGGCACGCCTGGGCGTTCTTGGAAGTCTCCCTAGACTTGTGGCCAATTGTGCGCTATGCGCACATAGTTTTTATTTTGCGCACACAGGTTAGCCGCAGTTTTGAAGAAGTCAAGGGAAGAGCCAGGAGCAGAAGCTGCTCAGGACCGCGCGCGGTCCTTCGTAACCAGCATGGATCGCGGGCTGCGGGTCATCCGCGCCTTTGGCGAGCGGCGGGCTTTTTTGACTGTCTCCGAAGTGGCGGAACGAACCGACATCTCGCGCGCCGCCGCGCGCCGCTTCCTGAAGACGCTCGAAGCGCTCGACTATGTCGGCACCGCCGATGGCCAACGCTATTTCCTCAAGCCTTCGGTGCTGACGCTGGGCTTCGCCTATCTGTCGTCGCTTGGCCTCAACGAAGTGGTGCAGCCGGTTCTTACCTCCATGCTCGATCGCACCGGCGAGCCGTGCAGCTTTGCGGTGTTGAACGAAACGGACGTGCTCTATGTGGCGCGCGCCTATAATCACCAGCCGCTGCGTGCCGCCATTCGCGTGGGCGACCGCCTACCGGCCTTTTCGACCGCCCTGGGCCGCGTTCTCCTATCCGGCAAGAGCGACGATGAACTACGCGCCATCATGACGACGATCCAGCTCAAGCGGCACACGCCCGATACGATCATCGATCCCCTCCTCATCATGAATGAGATCGCCAAGATCCGCCGACAGGGTCATGCCTTCTCCGCCAGCGAGCAGATTTTCGGCCTCACCGCCATCGCGGTGCCGATCCGCAATGCGGCCGGCGAAATCATCGCCGGGCTCGGTGTCAGCACGCAGTTCCCCGAAATGGCCGCCAAGCTTGAAACCGCCATCGTGCCGCAGCTCAAGGATGCCGCCGCGACGATCGAACTGGCGATGCGCACGAACCCCTCGCCGCTCTCGATTTAGCTTTCCGTCATTGCGAGAAGCGCAGCGACGAAGCAATCCAGGGCGCGTGGTAGAGTAAGAAACACCTACGTTACAAGCGCCATTTACATCGACGATCCTACACCCTGGCTCCTGGATTGCTTCGCTGACGCTCACAATGACGGCCCGATGTTTCCGTACAGACGACAACACACGCACTTTCCTGCACGTTTCCTTCCCAGAAAAATCGTTTAACATCGCTGCCAAATAATCAGTCTGGGAGGACACCTTTGCGAGGACGCACGTTCCGACGTTCATTTCATCTTGCCTGCGCCGTGCTGGCGCTTTCCGCCGCCAGTGCCAAGGCGCAGGATTTTTATGCCGGCAAAACCATCGATTTCATCATCGGTGCCGATGTCGGCGGCGGCTATGATATTTACAGCCGCACCATCGGCCGTCATCTCGCTCGCTTCATTCCGGGCCATCCCAACGTCCTGCCCAAGAACATGCCCGGCGCCAGCAGTGCCGTCGCGGCGGCGACGCTTTACAACATCTCGCCCAAGGACGGCACCGCCATCGGCGCCCTAATGCCGGGCGCCGTGCTCGATCGCGTCTTCGACAGCCGCACCGCCGGCAATTTCGTACCGTCGAAATTCGCTTACCTCGCCAGCGCCGACAGCGGTACACGCGTCTGCATCACCTTCAACACGTCGAAGGTAAAGGACATGGCAAGCGCGCGGGCGCATGAAGCGATCTTCGGCGCCAGTGCTGGCGGCGGCTCGACGCGCGACTATGCGGCGATGATCGCCAAGACGGCGGGTGCGAAATTCCGCATCGTCAGCGGCTATAAAGGCACGACCGACATTCTGCTCGCCATGGAACGCGGCGAGGTCGATGGCCTCTGCGGCTTCGACTGGAACAGCCTCAAATCGCAAAAGCCGGATTGGCTGCGCGACAAGAAGATCAACATTCTTCTCCAGATCGCGCTGGAGCCCAATGCCGAGCTGAATCAGCTCAACGTGCCGATCCTCTGGAACTTCGTGACCAAGGATGACGATCGCAAGGCGCTGGAACTGATCGTCAGCCAGCAGGTGTTCCTGCGCTCCTATATCGCTCCACCGGGCACGCCCGAAACGCAGGTCAAAATGCTGCGCGAGGCTTTCGCGCGCACCTTGGCCGATCCGGAGTTTTTGAGCGATGCCGCGAAGGCGAAAATCGACATCAATCCGTCTTCCGGCGAGAAAGTGCAAAAGGTGGTGGAGACGCTCTATGCCACGCCGGCCGACGTGGTGGCGCGAGCGCGCGAGTTGATGACGCCTTAGGGACTCTCGCGAATATCCAACCGTCATTGCGAGCGCAGCGAAGCAATCCGGGAGCCACGGTGTAGGCTATACCACGCACCCCTGGATTGCTTCGTCGCTGCGCTCCTCGCAATGACGGATTAGCTCGAAAAGAACTCGACCAAAGCCTGGGCCGTCGCCTCTGCATTCTCTTCCGCCAGGAAGTGGCCGCTGTCGATAGCCTGGCCCGTCGCTTTCGGCGCGAAGGTTTTGTGCCAGACGTCGAGCGGCGAGCCGGCGCTGGCGGTGAGATAGAAATCGCCCCACAGCACGTGCACCGGCGCGGCGATGGTGCGGCCGACACCGAGATCGGCTTCATCGAGCGCGAGATCCTGCACGGCGCCGGCGCGATAATCCTCGCAGAAGGCATGGATGCGGGACGTATCGCCCCAGGCATTGCGATAAGCCTGCAAGGCTTCCGCACCGAAGGCGCTCAACGCGCCGCTCTTCGACCATTTCGTCAGCAGGCTTTCGAAATAAACATCCGGCCCTTGCGCGCGAATGGCCTCTTCCGGCTGCGGCTCTGGTTCCGACAGAAAGGCCCAATGCGCCGCTGGCGTGACGCCGGCCTTGATGTTCTTCCACACCTGCACTGTCGGCAGAATGTCGAGCAGTGCCAGTTTGTCGATGCGGCCCGGCTGATCGAGCGCCAGGCGATAGCCGACGCGGGCGCCGCGATCGTGGCCAGCGAGATGAAAGCGGACGTGACCGAGCTTTTCCATCACGGCAACCACATCGGCGCCCATGGCGCGCTTGGTATAGGCTTCGCCGCCGCGGCTCGTCGGCACCGACGACCATCCATACCCTCGCAAATCCATCACCACGACATGGAAGGATTTCGCCAGCACGGGCGCCACGTCGCGCCACATGACGAGCGATTGCGGAAAGCCATGCAGCAGCACCAGCGGCGGTCCCTCGCCGCCGCTGCGCGCGAAAATGCGACCGGCCCGCGTATCGATCCAATGGGAAGCAAAACCAGGGAATAAATCGGGATCGCGGTCCATCCGTCACCTCATATCGTCATCGCGAGCGCAGCGAAGCCATCCAGGAGCCACGGTGTAGACTATATGGACGCGCGCCTTGACAACCTGCCATGCGCCCTGGATTGCTTCGTCGCTGCGCTTCTCGCAATGACGGCTCCGGTGTGACCATTGCGCGCTGCGCCGACTTCGTCAACGGTCGCCATTCGATCGGAGTTCCAGTCGCACGCAGGATTGTTCATGAAGGTTTTCGTCACGGGAACGGCCGGCTTCATTGGCTTTCACCTGGCCCGCCATCTCCTCGATCTCGGCCACCAGGTCGACGGCTATGACGGGATGACGGCCTATTATGACGTGCGACTGAAAGAGAAGCGGCACGCGCTGCTCGGCACGACCAACAATTTCCGCGCCCATATCGGCATGCTGGAAGACGAAGCGGCGCTGAATGCTGCGGCCGATGCGGCCAATCCGGATGTCATCGTCCATCTCGCCGCGCAGGCCGGCGTGCGCTACAGCATCGAACATCCCAGAGCCTATGTGAACACCAATCTCGTCGGCACGTTCAATGTCATGGAACTGACACGCCGACTGAAGCCGAAACATTTTCTCTTTGCTTCGACCAGCTCCGTCTATGGCGCCAACACGGTGATGCCTTTCGTCGAACAAGAGCGCACCGATCATCCTCTTACGCTTTATGCGGCGAGCAAGAAAGCCGGCGAGGTGATGACGCACTCTTATTCGCATCTGTGGCACATCCCCACCACGGCCTTCCGCTTCTTCACGGTTTACGGCCCCTGGGGGCGCCCCGACATGGCACTCTATAAATTCGTCGATGCGATCGAGAATGACAGGCCGATCGACATCTACAATCACGGCAAGATGGCCCGCGATTTCACCTATGTCAGCGATCTGGTGAAGGCGGTTGCCTTGCTGATCGACTGTATCCCGCCCGCTGGCGGTGCGGCCGACCTGACCGACGATCCCTCGTTGTCGCCCGCTGCCCCTTATCGCGTGGTCAATATCGGGCGCGGTGCGCCGGTCAACCTGCTCGACTTCGTCGAGGAGATCGAGCGCAAGCTCGGGAAAAAGGCGATCCGTAACTATATGGACATGCAGCCGGGCGACGTGCCAGCGACCTTCGCCAGCGCTGACCTGCTGGAACGCCTCACGGGCTATCGGCCGCACACCAGCGTGCGCGAGGGCGTGTCGGCTTTCGTCGATTGGTATCGGGCCTATCGGGCGGAGGGGTGAGCGGAAGCGCCGGATGTGTAACCGTCATTGCGAGGAGCAAAGCAACGAAGCAATCCAGGGCGCGTAGTAGAATGTAGCCTTGGCCCCTGGATTGCTTCGCTTCGCTCGCAATGACGGCACTCCGCTAACTTAACCCCACACCTCTTTCGATACATCGACGATCATGCGCAGCTTCGCCCATTGCTCGTCTTCGCTCAGGGTGTTGCCATCCTCGGTCGAGGCGAAACCGCATTGCGAGGACAGGCAGAGCTGATCGAGCGGAATGTATTTCGTCGCCTCGTCGATGCGGCGCTTGATCTCGTCCTTCGGTTCCAGTTTGCCGGTCTTCGACGTCACCAGGCCCAATACCACCGAGCGATCCTTCGGCACGATCTTCAACGGTTCGAAGCCGCCGGAGCGATCGTTGTCATATTCCATGAAATAGCCGTGCACCTTGATGCGGTTGAACAGAATGTCAGCCACCGGCTCGTAACCGCCCTCGCCCATGAAGGTGGAGCGATAATTGCCGCGGCACAGATGCATGGTGACGGTCATGTCGGCGGGAATATCCGACATGGCGGCGTTGATCAGATCGCCATAGGCGCGACCGATATAGTCGGGATCGTCGCCACGCTCCTTGAGGCCGTGGCGATATTTCTCGTCGCAGAGCATGGCGATGAAGACTTCGTCGAGCTGTAGATAGCGGCAACCGGCATCGGCGAAATCGCGCACCGATTTGGCGTAAGCCGCGCCAAGATCGGCGAAGAAATTGTCGAGCGAGGGATAGACCGTCTCCGGCACCGCCGTGCGTCCCGTCCGGCCATAGATGGCCGACGGCGAGGGAATGCACATTTTCGCCGTGCGCTTGGTATGATCCTGGACGAAGCGATAGTGATCGAGCATGGGGTGGCGCAAGTAACCGACCTTGCCGGTGACGCGGATGCCCTTGGGCCGCGTGTTCATGCCGGAAAAGGCCACGCCTTGCGTCATCTCATAGCCTTCGACGCCGTTCAGCCCTTCGAGATAATCGAGATGCCACCAGCTGCGGCGGAATTCGCCATCGGTGATCGACTGCAGGCCGACCTCTTCCTGTTTGGCGATGATCTTGAGGATTTCCGCATCCTCGACCTTGCGTAAATCCTCGGCGCTGATGCTGCCGGCGGCGCGCTTCTCGCGCGCCTGCCGCAAGGACGCGGGACGCAACAGACTGCCGACATGATCGGCGCGGAACGGTGGTTTCGCAGTTTGCATGGCTTCCTCCCCAAGCATGGTGCAGGGCTTGAGGACAGTCTTGCCGAAGCGCGGCGACGGGTCAAAGCGGAAATTTTTGCATCTTGAATTGGAGCGATTCCAACAAAAAGGCCCGCTCCTGCGAGCGGGCCTTTGAAAATGATGGTGGAATGATCAAGCGGCCTTCAGATTGCCGAACTTGATCAGGTTCTGCTTTTGGCCGTCGTTGCGCGGCGGCAGTTTGAACAGCCGCGCGGCGGTGCCGCCCAGAATATTGTGCTTGGCCTTCTCGCTGACGAAGGGCAGATCCCAGATCGTCGAGGGCAGATCGAAATCCCAGTGCGGATAGTCGGACGCGTAGAGCAATTGCGTTTCCGCATTGATCATGCGGAACGTCGTCTCCAGCGCGCCCATGTCTTGAATTTCCATCGGCTGCGACGAATAGAACATGTCGCGCATATAGTCCGACGGTTTCTTCTTCAGGATCGGGCATTCGGACGGGCGCAGCAGATATTCGTGATCGAGTTTCTGCATCAGGAACGGAATCCAGGCGAGGCCCGCTTCGATCCAGATCACCGGCAGTTTCGGGAAGCGCTCGCCCATGCCGTTCACCACCCAATTGGTGCAGTGAAGGATGTTGAACCAGCTGAAACCCAGCGCATGGGCCGAGATGAAGCGATTGCAGCTCTGGAAGGTCTGGCTACCCCAGTTCGGACCCGAGTGGAACGACAGCGCCAGGCCGCGTTCCTCGATGGCGCGGTAGAGCTTCATATAGGCGTTGTCGTAAACGGCCATGCGTTCACGCACGGTGGTGATCATGAAGCCGCCAACGCCCGGGCGGTCGCCGAAGGTTTCGACCATGCGCAGGCAGCCTTCCGGATCGCTGAACGGCAGGCAGAGCATGGTGTAAAGGCGCCCGCCCGATTCCGGGATCACCTTTTCGGTGACCCAGCGCGCATAGGCCCAGCACAGTTCGAATTCCATTTCCTTTTGCGGATGCAAGCCGATGTTGAGCATGCCCGTGGGGAACAGGCAGGAATAATCGACGCCCATGGCGTCCATCCAGCGCTCGCCGAGCTGCACGTCGCGGACGCGGTTGTTCTCCGTCTTCTCCGAGGCACGCAGCGGATAGCGCGTCACGCGGCCGCCCATGTCCTGATAGCCGAAGGTGCCCGGCGCCACCGCGCCGCGGCTGCCCTTGGCGCCCGCCGCCATCGCCAGCTGCTTGAAGACCTCGTTCTCCATGAAGGGGAGAATTTCGGACATATGCTCGTTTTCGTAGTGATGGGCGTCGCAGTCGACGATCATCACATCCTCGAACTTGCGGTCGCGCGCCTGTTTGGCGGCATGCGCCAGCAGTTTGCTGGTGTTCAATTCCTCGACCGATACGCGACGGCCGCGATCAGAAATCAGATCCATGACGTTATCCTTCCCAGGCTATTCTTGCCCAAATCTTATTCACTGCGAACTCAGCGGGAGCTCCAGCTCTGCCAGAGCCCCAGTTCGAACACTTGCAGGTCGACCGCTTTCAACAGCGCGCCACACAAAATCATGACGTCCGTGGCATTGACCGCGGAGGGCTGACCGATGGCGCCGAAGCGATTGCCGATATCGTTGTTGGCGCTGTAGAGCCGACAGATGGCAGCAATCAGCGCCTGTTGCGCATGCGGCTGGAATTTCTCGAAGTCGCCGTCGCGCAGCGCCTTTTCGATCTCCTGAGCCAAAGCCACGGCCCGCGCCGAGGGTTCGTTCTCGACGATTTCGTCAGGGGCTGGAATCTTGCGCAGCACTTCGACATGCGGGACTTGCGGAACATCGCCGCCGTTCTTCTTGCGCGCGACGGAGCGCGCCGCCTCGGTGCCGGGCTGCACGCCCTGCAGCATCGCCTTGGCGAAAGCCGCCTTGGCTTCCGACGGTGGTTCGGCGCTCATCAGCTTCTTGGCCATCGAACGCGCCGCGGTCGTCGCGCTACCCTTCCCGCCGCGCTTCGTGCCACTCTTGGCACCACTTTTGGCGGAGGCCCGGGTGGCTGTCTTGCTGGCTGTCTTGCCGGTCTTAGGCGACGACATAGACATCCCCGGCCTTCTCGACGACCTTGTATTTGCGCAGGCGAATGCGCTTGTCGGCGACATGGCAGCCGGTGCGCATGTCATATTCATAGCCATGCCATGGGCAGACGAAGTTCATGTCCTTTTCCGAGAAGGACAGGCCCATCGAGGTCTTGTCGGGACGCAGGTGCTCTTCCACCTTGGCGATGGTCAGGCCTTCGCAGGCGGGGCCGCCCTGGTGAACGCAGTAATTGCTGTAGGCGTAATATTCGCCCTCATGCTTGAACACCCCGACTTCGTCCTCGCCGAGACGGATGATCTGGCGCTCGCCGTTCTTGAATTCAGACGATTTGCAGACGAACTGCTCAGGCATTGTCCTTCTCTCCCAAATTTCCCGCCAAACTTTGCCGTGGCGAGCTTTCTATGAGGGTGAAGTATCGTCCTGCCGTCGCCGATGTCCAAAACAATCCATGTCTGTGAGCCCAAAGTTTTTCTTTGGTCTAAATCCAGCCCATGCCTTTTTGCGGCGCACCAGCAGGTAAGATCACGGCTCTTTGTGTCATCCCGGACGCCGCAGGCGATCCGGGAACCAGGGGCAAATGGCAGGGTCTCAGTCGGACGCCCCTGGGTCCCGGATCATGCTGCGCGTGTCCGGGATGACCGAGGCTTCGATGGATCGCTACGTCAGCCGGCGCGCCCAGGGCTGGGTCAGCTCGAGCATGGCTTCCACCAAGCGCTCGATATGGGCATCGACCTGGCCGTCATCCAGCGCCCAGCGGCCGTTGCGGCGGCGCGCGATATAGAGCGTCCAGGTCAGCGCCGGCCGGTCGATCCGCCGCGCCGCTAAGGTGCCGGCCCGGACCTCCCGGGCAACGAGGCTGTAAGGCAGGATGGTGGCGGCGGTGCCGCGCGCCACCATGGTCTTCATGGTCAGCATCGAATGCACTTCATAGGCGACGTGCACATTGAGCGACAGGCGCCGCGCCTCGGTCTCGACGATGTGGCGCAGAATGCCGCGCTCGCCGCCGATGGCGAGATCGTAACGCAGCGCCTCGGCGAAGGAGACGGTCTCGGTGACGGGCTGCTTGTCGGGCGCGGTGATCAGCAGCAGGTCTTCCTCGATCAAGGCGCGGCGGATGAGATCGGGCCGCTCGTCGACATTGTAGAGAAAGGTGATGTCGACCTGATCGTGATCGAGCGCATCGAGGAGGACGGGCGTGCGCTCTTCCACCAGGGAGATGGCGACATCGGGCAGGCGCTTTTCCGCGTCCATCAGAATGTCGGGACCCAGCATCACCACCATGCCGGAATTGACGCCGAGGCGCAGATGCTCCTGCTTCCGGGCATTGAGCGCCCGCACGTCGCGCGCCGCCTGATCGACTTCGCCTAAAATGCGCTGCGCCCGCTGATAGAGCAATTTTCCCGCCGGCGTCGCGGTGACGCCGCGCGAGTGGCGCAAGATGAGGGAGACGCCGAGTTCGGTTTCGAGCTGGCGGATCTGCGCGCCGAGCGCCGGCTGGGCCAGATGCAACGCCTCGGCGGCCGCCGTCATCGTGCCGGCGTCGATCACCTTGATGAAATAGCTGAGCTGGCGAAGATTGATGGTTTCCTCCCTATTGTTCTTCGCCGCTACAGAGCCGGAGTGGAGTGACTGTGGCTGTGGCCGTCGCCGTGGCTGTGGCGATGGCCGCCCGACACCACCGGCACCACATTGATCTGGCCGAAGCGCACGCCGCGCTCGGCGATGGTGCTTTCGGCCAGTTTGCGCACGTCGGCCGTCGGCCCCTTGAGCAAGGTCACCTCCATGCAATGGCGATGATCGAGCCTCGTGCGCATGGAGGAAATGGTGAGGTCGTGATGATCGTGCTGGGCCTTGTCGAGGCGCAACGCCAGATCGCGGCCGTCGTAGTCATAGACATAGCTGACGGCGGCGACGCATTCCGGCGTCTCGCTGCCGGCTTCGGTGCGCACCAGGGCGTCGCGCACCAGGTCGCGAATGGCCTCCGAGCGGTTGGAATAGCCGTTCCGGGCCATGAAGCTGTCGATCGCGGCGGCGATGGCATCGTCGAGGCTGATGGTGAGGCGTTGCATTTTTGTCTCCGGGCGGCGGCTGGCCGACAAATTTTCGGGTTTCGGCCCGGTCCCGGGCCGGGATTCTTCTAGCAGAACCGCAGGGCAAAGGGCACCAGCGGCCGGACGGGCCGGAAGCTCGCGGTTTTGGCTTAATTTTCGGGCTGATCGGCCGCCGCCATCTTGCGCAAATCGGCCGCCTATGACTATCGTCGCCGCGCGCGGGCGTAGTTCAATGGTAGAACGGAAGCTTCCCAAGCTTCATACGAGGGTTCGATTCCCTTCGCCCGCTCCAAAGCCCATTTTCAATTTTCCGATAATCGCAATCCGTGGGCGGTCAACTGGGAACCGAAGCGAGACGAGTAGTGTCTACAGAATCTCCAACCCTGAATGACGCCCCACCACGGGGAATATTTGGGTGGTTCTTCACTGTATTCTCCTTCATCTTTGGCTGTATGTTGGGTGTTGCTGTCGCTGATCGCGAAGCTAGTGATTGGCTTTTTCGATGGTCAACGCTGATTGCAGGTGTTTTCGCCTTAGCAGGTGCTGCCGTAACAGTGTGGCAAATCAGAAAGCAAATCTCTCAAAGTCAGATGCTCTCCGATCGTGAGCGGGACGCAGAGAGCTATGCTGCTCGATCCATCCTCCCGCTCGCTCTCAGCGAAATTTGTGAATATAGCGCATCCTGTTTGAAGCAACAAAAAGCCATCTTCGATGCCATTAGAACTGGTGACAACCCCGATATAGTTTTTCCGAAGCTGTCGCCCAGCCTAATTGGGTATCTGCGCGACGCTGTCCGCTATTCGAAAAGCCCTTACGCTAAAAAAATTGCCGATCTGATTGCACACTTCCAAGTCCAACAGGCTAGACTAAGGGATCTACAAGAAGAGGTGCTGCGGCGAGGAGCTAGTGGGGTCTTCCCCCCTTACCTCGATCAAGCGATTCTCGATGCTGCCGAAGTTTATGCTCTGGCTTCATCTCTTTTTGATTATGCTCGCCGGCAAGAGGAAGGCGAACGCCCAACGGCATCGATAGAAGCGATGGCATCGGCCCTGCGTATAAATGGATTTAATCCTGAAGAGGCTGAGTCTACTTATCGACTACTTAGAGCATACGAGAACAGGCCTTAGGCCCTCCTCAACCTGTAAAGACCGCTGGACCGATCAGCCGGCTGACGCGGTCGCACAGAAAGGCGAGACCGAGCGGATTGCGCTTCTGCTGCCAGCCAAATCTCCTCCTGGAACGCCTGCAACTACTCGCGCGTTAAACCTTCATCAAAGGAGGGAGCCATGGACCATAGCCAACATGTGCGTCTCACGCTCGCCGAAATCACGCCTGATGTCGTTGAAGGCGCGACCATTTATGGGCGGGACGAGGAGACCATCAGCAGCGTCGATCATCTGCACGGATCGGGTGAGAAGGCGCAAGTTGTGTTTGATGTCGGCGGATTTCTCGGCATCGGCTCGAAGCGCGTCGCGCTTTTCGCAAGCCAGCTCGACTTCATGCGCGACGAGAACGGTGCCGTTCATGCGATCACGCAGATGACCACCGAGCAACTGAAAGCCTTGCCTGAACATACCGACTGAGCACGGAACGACGATCGTTTACAGGCATTGGTCTTGATCTGCAGCTCGCATTGCAGATGGCGGGTCATCCAATAAGCCCTCGGCTCGCCGCCCCGTCGTTCGACCACATGTGCTGACGTGCCGGCCGAACGACGGGGCACTTCTACCAGATGCAAGTCTACCAGATGCACATGCATCATGACCCTGGATACCCGTGCATCGCGCGCATCGCCAAGCTTCGGCCTATTCTGCTCCCATCAGACGATTGAGGTGCGGAATGCGAGTTGCGATTATAAAACACGGGCAGATCAACCCGTTCGTATTGATCCCGCTGATGGCTTTGGCAGGCGTGCTCTTTCTTGCCGGCACTGTTCTCTTCCTGATCGCGACATAGATCTGGCTGCGATCGGACATGTCTTTCATCAGTGAGTGGATCGAAAGTGGCGAAGGCTATCTGCGGGAAGAAAAATGCGACGGTGAGACCATGCTCGTTCGCCATACGTCAACGGGCACAGAGCATTCCCGCGTCGCGCTCGACGGCAATCTGGTGGCCGAGATCGTCGACAGACAACGACGCGGCATGATCGTGCGCCGCTACCAGCCCGGCATTCTCGACACGGCGATCTATGATTTAGCCGGCGCCGTCTCGGAGCGAGAAGAAGGCCGAAGCCAGCCAACGGGATGAGCTATCCGGACCCGCCCATAAGAACGCCCGTTTATTTGAACGAGACGTCCTCGACTTTGCGTCCGCTTTGAACCGGATGGATGAGTTCGCTTAAATCAAACCCCTGCGCAATCGCTTCTTCCAAATAATCGCGCTCGATTTCAACATCCAGCCTGGGCTGTCGGGCAAGCAGCCAGAGGTGTGCCCGGTCGGGTGTCCCGACAAGGGCGACGGAATAATCGCCGGCGAGCTTCAAAATCCAATAGTCGCCTTTGGTGAAGGGTATCCAGCGCAACAGTTCCGGCAGGAACGAGACAGTCAGGATCGCATTCGTGGTGTCGACCGGTTCGGCCTCGCCGACCGACTGGACCGGCTTTCCTTCGTTATTCAGGCATCGATTATCGACGCGAATTTTCCCATTCTCGGCAAGGCTGTAGGTGGCGGTGATATCGGTTGCGCGTTCGTCCTCCCATTTCAACGGAAGGCGGCAGATTTCAAACCAGTCGCCTCCATATCTCTTGAGATCGACATGACCGACCGCTGTTACGCTGCGCTCTGGCTGCATGATGCCGTTCCTTTTCACAAGCTATAAGGAACAATCTTCGGCAATCAGAGAAGTTGCATTGGGCTTTGGCCGTCCCTAGCAGGCGCCGCCAGCATCCCTAGTCATCAGAGTGCGCCAGCAGCGTCTCAAAACGCTTATTCAGAGCTTCTTCCGCACGCGCCAAATCCGCGATACGCGCCTTTTGCCATGGCCGATCAATGTCGAGAAGGTCGTTGCGCGCCGCGGCCAGCATCCGATTCACCTCGACCGCCTGCGGCCCGCCCATGCCCTTGCTCGATTGCACCATGTTGTCGGCATCGAGCGCGCGACGGAACATGGATTCCGACAGCGGTAGCGCGCCGACAGGAAAATCCAGTTCGTCCGCCACCTCGCGCCAGAGGCGCTGCGCTTCACTGAACGCAATCTCGCTCGCACGTTGCCCTTGCGCCCGCAGATGTTCGACGAGGCGCGCCGCAAAATGGTGGCCGATGCGGAACGGGATGTCGCCGTCGCGCTGCAGCACGTCGGCTAATTCGGTCATGGTCGAGAATTCCTGGTCGACTTCCTGCTTCGCCCGCACCGCATCGAAATGCAGCGCGCGCACCACCTCGCCCAGACTGTCGAGCACCAGCGCCATCAGTTCGATGGTGGCTTGCGGCTGGTTGCCCTGTTCGGGATCGATGAAGGGTTTGTAGTCGCCCATGCCGGTCGCGACATTATGGGCGACGAGGGTGAAAGATTGCGCCGAACCGATCAGGCGGCTGGCGCGGCCGCGCAGGAAGGTGAGTCCCAAGGGATTGCGCTTTTGCGGCATGATGCTGCTGCCGCCGGTCTGCGCGCCCGATGCCAGCAGCAGCCAGGGATGGGGTTGCGCATATTGCGCGGTGAGATCGGCGACGAGAGCGCCGATCGTCAAGCCGCAGGAGGTGGCAAGGCCCGCCAGTTCGGCGCCGAGATCGATGGGGGCGATCTGGCCGGCATCGAAGGAGTTTTCGATGAGACCATCGAAACCCAACAACTCCGCCAGGCGCATGCGGTCGATGTCGAAACTGGACGTGCCCATGGCGGCGGTGCCGAAGGGCGAACGGTTAATGCGCGGATAAGCCTCGCGCATGCGCTCGGCCAGGCGCGCGAAGGCGCTCAGAAAACCGAGGAGATAATGACCGAGGGTGAGCGGCTGCGCCTGCACGCCCCAGGTATAGGCCGGAACCACATCATGTGGATGCCGGGACGCGAGGTCGAGCAGCGCGGCGCGTGTTTCGATCAGACGGGTGAAGACATGCAGATAGTCGCGGCGCAAGGCCAGGCGCTGCAAGGTGGCGCCG
This sequence comes from Rhizobiales bacterium 62-17, assembly GCA_001898965.1. Taxonomy (GTDB): domain Bacteria; phylum Pseudomonadota; class Alphaproteobacteria; order Rhizobiales; family Beijerinckiaceae; genus Terripilifer. Next base: position 1,321,308 of record MKVW01000009.1, on the reverse strand, counting down.
AGATCCTGCCGGCTGCGGCCGATATGGACGCGCGACACATCCGGCCCGGCGAGGGCAACCATCGCCTTCTCGAACTCGAGATAATCGCCGGGGCGCTCGCCACCCGCTTCGCCGCGCACGGCGACTTGCGCAATCGCTTCAGCGATGGTGCGGCCGAGCGCCGGCGGCAGCAGGCCGCGCTCGACCAGCATCACCGCCGAGGCCTTGTTCATCTCAACGAGCCAATGAAACGCATCGGGCGCGGTGGCGCGCCCCGAATCCTTGATCAACGCGGCGTCTCCGTGCCGAGATTGGCGGCGGCCACCACGGCGGCAAGACTGTCCGTCTCCTGCTTGAGGAATTGCACGAACTCCTGCGGCGTCGACGGCGGGGCCGGCGTTTCCAGCGAGGTCTTGCGCAGTTCCAAAGTAGCCGGGTCGGCATTCATGGCGCGCACAGCGGCATTCAGTTTTTCGACGATCTCCTTCGGCGTGCCTTTCGGCGCGAACAGTGCCGTCCAGAACGAGGCGTCGATGCCTTTGAGATATTTGCTCTCGTTCACCGTCGGCAGATCGGGACGCTGCGGATCGCGCTCGGCGCGCAGCACGCCAAAGGCCTTCATCTGGCCCGTGGTCAATTGCTGATCGACGGAGGCCAGCACCGCCACGGCGAGATCGACATGGCCGGCGCCAATGTCCTGCAGGATCGGCCCGGCGCCGCGATAGGCGACATAGCGCACTTTCAGCCCGGCCTTCTGCATGGACATCGCCGCCGCCAGATATTGGAAGGTGCCGACGCCGGGATGGGCGAGCGACAGGCCCTCCGGATTGGCGCGGCCATAGTTGATCAGTCCGTCGAGCGAATCGAACGGCAGGCCGGTGCGGCCGAACAGAACCGCCGTCGATCTGGCGATGAGCGCCACCTGTTCGAAATCGGTCACGCGATATCGCGTCGATGGATTGACCAGCGGCGTGACGATCATTTCATTGGTGGTGCCGAACAGCAGCGTATAGCCATCGGGCGTGGCGCTCGCGACCTTCATGGCGCCGATCGCGCCGCTGGCGCCGCCGACATTTTCAACGACGACGGACTGGCCGAAATATTTCTCGAGAAACGGCGTGCCAACCCGCGCCGTGATGTCGGCCCCGCCGCCGGCCGGATAAGCAACCACCAAGGTGATGGGCCGTGACGGATAGGTGCCCTGCGCTAGGGCCGGGCTGCCGAGCCCCACCGCAGCCGCCAAAAGTGCGGATTTCATCCCAAAAGACATGTGCCCTCCCCTCTTTTCGAGGGCTGCACATTTAAGACTTGCTCACTCATACGAAAAATACGAAATTTACATCTTCACATAGCATATTTGATATATGAGCTCTCCCTCTCACCTGCGCGCCTTTCGCGCCGTCATGGAAACCGGCGCCGTCACCAGCGCCGCCACCGCCTTGCGCCGTGCGCAACCGCAGATCAGCCGGTCGATCGCGGAGCTTGAAGCCGAGATCGGCTTTCCGCTGTTCACGCGCAAGGGCCGCCGCGTCGTCCCCACCGAACGGGCGGTCAAATTCTACGAGGAAGTGTGCAGCGCGCTCGACGGGCTCGATCGCGTCGACCAGATGGCCGACGATCTGCGCCGCGAAGCCTCCGACGAATTGCGCATCCTGGCGCTTTCGCACGCCGCCTATTCCATCGTGCCGCTCGCCATCGCCCATCTGCGCCGCGAGCGGCCCGACCTGCGCGTCGCGCTGGAGATCGTCTCGCGCAATGCGATGGGCGCCATCGTTTCCTATCGCAACTATGACATCGGCGTCGCCGTATTGCCCTTCGATGGGCCGGGTGTGCGGATCGAGGAAATCGGCCATGTGCCGATGAGCGTGTTCATGCCGCGCACCTATCCGCTGGCGCGCAAGAAAACGGTGACGGCCGCCGAGATTTGCGAACGGCCTTTCATCGCTCTGGTGCGCAACACGCCGCTGCGGCAGATGCTCGATGCGCATTTCGCGGCGCAAGGCCTGCGCCTCAACATCATGGTCGAGACGCAGACCGTGCGCGCCGCCTGCGAACTGGCGAGCCGTGGCGCCGGCATCACCATCGCCGATGCGATGACCGCGACGGCGGCCCTCTCGCCGGACACGCTGCTCCTGCCCTGGCTGGAGATCGCGCCCTCGCCTGTCGGGCTCATTCATCCGGTGGGCTCGCAACCGACCTCGGCCGCGCTGCGCTTCGGCGCCATCCTGGCGCAGGTGGTGCAAGCCGGGCCTCAGGCGTTTGGGCAGAGATGGCAGCCGAAGGGCTGAACTCAGTCTTTCGGCCCGATCCGGTTACGACACAGGGACTTTGCGCCGTTTCGTCGGCTTGCGCGCGGAGGTTTCATCCGATGGCGCGACGGTTGGCGCTGGCGCAGCGCTTGGCAATTGCTCCGCTTGATCTCCGTAGATGCGTTTCGCGAGCGATTTCGCATATTGTTCCGACAGCTTGCGATCGACGTCAGCCAAATCCTGCGTGGCGGCGATCGCTGCACCGATGACACCGTTGAAAATGTAATCGGCCTGCTCGTTGAGCGGAAACTCCGCGATGACGCTGCCGCTCTTGTCCGTCACGGATACTGTCGTGCCCAAAATGTTGGCGCTGCCGACGAGCAGCGACATCACGGCATTCTTATAATTCACGCCGTTGACCGTGATATGTACGCTCGCCTGTCGGCCGTTGGGCATATCCTTGACGACGGTCGCGGTTGCCGCCTTGGCGACGACCGATCTGATGTCGGTGGCGCTTTGCACCGTCGGCTTGGTCGATACGGACACGCTGCGCACCGACAACGGACCAAACTGATCGACGAGGGCCGTCTGACATCCGGCCAAAAGCGTCGCAAGCGCAACGACGAGCGTTGCCTTAACTACATGAATAATCATCCAATCCCCCCAATCTCCAAAGCTCTAGCAGCCGCTCAGGAGAGAGGGAATGTCGACTTAAGATCATTTGCCTGGAAATTGTGGATGGTGATCAGCGCCCGTCAGGGATGCCGGTGCCGAACCATTTGCCCTTCACCTGGTCGTAGTGCACGCCCGGATCATAGGAGCTGACACGCAGGCCAAGCGAGCGGGCCGAAAGCTCGCCGACGGCCGACAACAGCGCGTAGGAATTGACGACGCGATCGCGCTGCGCCGAGATCAGATTGACGCGCGATTGCAGCAGCGCCTGCTGCTGGTTCAGCACCTCGATCGTCGTGCGCTGGCCGACCTTGGCTTCCTCGCGCACGCCATTCAAGGCGATTTCGGCGGCGCGCACCGCCGCTTGCGTCGATTGGATAACGCGGGCCGAAGCATCCCACTGGCCCCAGGCCGAAACCACTTGGGCACGCACCTGATCGCGCTGCAGATCGGCCTGCAGACGGGCCTGGGCGAGCAATTCCTTCGACTGGCGGATCGAGGAATAGGCAAGGCCGCCGTCGTAGATCGGCAGGGTCAAGGCGCCGGTAACCGAAGCGGTCGTCGCATGCATGCCGACGAGGCCCTGCTGCTCATAGGAGCGGCTGACATTGGCGCTGGCATCGACGGAGGGCATCAGCGCGCCTTCGTTGATCTTCACCGACAGAGCCGTGACATCGACATTATGCAGGGCCGCTTGAATAAGCGGATGCTCGGCCTGCGCGCGATTGATGGCGTCGTTGAGCGAGCGCGGCACCAGGCGATCGAGCGGGCGCGCCGGATCGAGGCTTTTCGCCTCGACGCCGATATATTGCCGATAGGCGGCGAGCGAAGCCGCCAAGGTGGCTTGCGCCACGATGGCGCTGGCGCGGCCTTGTTCGAGCGCGGCCTGCGCCTGCGCGACATCGGTGCGCGTCAATTCGCCGATGCGGAATCGGCCTTCCGTCAGCCGCAATTGCTCGGCCAGCACTTCGACATTGTTGTTGTTGAGATTGAGCGTCGCCGTATCGCGCAACACGTTCATGTAAGCTGCCGCCGCATTGGCGAGCAGCAATTGTTCGCTCTGGCGCAATTGTTCGCGCGAACCTAGCACCTGCGAATCGGCCTGCCGCACGCCATTGATGGTGCGATTGCCGTTCCAGATATTCTGCGAAACGGTGACGCCGAACATGCCCGGCGTCGTATGCGACTGCAAGACGGCGCCGGTGCCGGCGCTCGTCGCATTGGTGCCGAGATATTGCACGCCAGCCTGCGCCTGCCCGGTGATGGTCGGACGATAGCCCGACGTCGCCTTCGGCACATTCTCATCGACAGCGCGGGTCGCGGCGCGTTGCTGGTTGAGGTCGGGATTGTTGCCATAGGCGCGCGTCAGGGCGCCGGAAATGGTTTCCGCGCGAACGGGCGCCATGCCAACGCCAGCGAAGATCGCCGCGCAGACGAACAGCGCTTGGCGAGCACCGACGCGAAGGGAGGCGTGGCGGGTTTGCGAAAGCCTGATTTGCAAGAACCTGACTTGCATATGATCGTGTCCAGAACCATTCCCGCCAGCTTGCTGCCACGTTAGCAGGTGCCGCCAGGGATGAGTAGCCCAATAGCATGAGCTGAGCGGGCCGCAGCCAGTCCCGCAAAACATCGGTTATAGCGTTTTGCAGTCTGACTTTAGTCAAACGCCACAAAGACGCGTCAAACCAATATCCCAGGCAAATTGCGTTTCGCAATTGCCTGGGACTGCGGCCCGACCGTTTACCAGCGATATTTCAGCCCGGCATAAATCGCCCGGCCCGTCCCCGGCTCGAACAAGGGCGAGGCCGCCGTCGCCTTGTCGATGATGGATGCGCTGGCGATATATTTGACGTTGGCGAGATTGCGCGCCTCGACATAGGCCGACCAATTGCCGCCGTTGTCATAGCCTGCCTTCAGGCCGAGCAAAGCATAGGCTTGCGTCTTCAGCGTATTGGCGCTGTCGACGAAATAGGCCTGCGGCACCCATTCGACATTCGGGCCGATGTAGAGCCCGCTTGGATGTTTGTAGAGCAGCTCGGCGCGCAGATAGTGACGCGGCGCGCCCGGCAGTTGGTTGTTGCCGTAGAGCGGATCGTTGCGGAAGCGGAAATCGCTGAACGTATAGGCAAGATTGAGCCAGAGCCGGTCGGGATTGTCCGACAGGGTCAGGATGTTCTTCAGCAAGGTCGCGCCCAACGCCGCCTCTATGCCTTGGTGATAGGTGCCGTTGGCATTGGTGACGTTGCAATTGCCAAAGGCGCTGTAAAGGCACAGCAGCTCGTTGCGGATGTCGGCGCGATAGGCGGCGAAATCCCAGGTGAAATCGGGCGTGCGGCCGCGCGTGCCGATTTCATAAGTGGTGGCGCGTTGCGGGCGGATGCTCGTCCAGGGAATGACGGGCGCGGGAAAGCTGGAGCTTTCGCCAAAACTCGGCACTTCGGCGCTGCGCGAGACATTGGCGAAGACCTGCCAGGCCGGCGTCACGTTCCACAGCAGGCCAGCCTTCGGGCTCCACAGATTGAAATTCGTGGCACCGGACTGATTGCCGTCGCTGAGAAAACGGTCCTGCCGGCTACGCGTGGCGCGGACGAATTGCGTGCCGGCGATGATCGCGACCGTCGGCAGCACGTAAAAACTGTTCTCCGCATAGAGCGTGGTGTTCTGCGCCCGATCGAGCGACGACGACAGCAGCGCGCCTCTGTTGCCGCCGAGATTGGCGAATTGCTGATTGTTGATCGCGCCGTTGTGCAGATTGACGCCGGCGACGAAGCGATTGCGGATGCCGCCGATCACCCGATCGTCGGTGGCGCGCACGAAGCCGCCGTAATCATTGTAGCGATAGTCGAGATATTGAAAGATCGGATGCATCAAATGGCGGTTGACATAGAAGGCGCCGAATTCGACCACCGTCTTGTCGAACCGCAACGTCGTCTTGTTGGCAAGGCGCAGAGTGTCGATGTTGCGCTGCTGATCACCGGTGATGTTGTTGAGAGCCGCTGTTTCAGGGATGGTCAGCGCCGAAGCGCGCGTCACCGAGCCTGGAATGCGCTGGCGCACCGTATTGGCGTTGAAATAGAAGCGCGTCTCGACATCGTCGGAAAAGCGGTAGCCGATATTGCCGCTGCCGCGGAACGACGAGCCCTGGCTGTGATCGCGAAAACCGTCGGCGCCTTGGGCCGAGCCGGTGAAATAGCCGTCCCAATTGCCTTGCGTGCCGCCGAGATTGAACTGGAGGCGGCGAAAGCCGAAACTGCCGCCATCGATGCTGATGCCGTTCGGCCGCGCATCGCGGCCGGTGGCGGTGACAAAATTGATGGCGCCGCCCAGCGAATTGGCACCGTAACGCAGCGCATTGGCGCCCTTGAACACTTCGACATGGCGATAGGCCGTCGGATCGATCTCCTGGAAATCGCCGTAGCCATCGGCTGTGTTGATGGGAATGCCATCCATATAGAGCTGCACGCCGCGCAGGTGGAAATTGCGCGACAGGCTGGAGCCACGGATCGACAGCCTGGTGTCGTCGCCCCATTTCGGCTGGGCAAAGACACCAGGCACATAGTCGAGGACATCCTTGATCGTGTTGGAGGGCGTCGAGTTGCGATAGCTTTCAGCGGGAATGACGACAACGCTGCCGGGCGCTTGCGCCGCCTCGCGCTGCGCCTGCGCGGTGCCGGGCGCCGTCAGCGAGCGCGGTTCATCGGACGGGCCTGCGCTTGGAAGGCCCGGTGCGACAGGCGCGGCGACGACGGGTGCCGATCGCTGGCGTTGACTGCGCGCCACGCGCGGCGCGCGTTGAGGCGTGGCCGGACGAACGGTGCGTTGCACCGGCCGGGCGCGCTGCGGCGCATCGACGGTGACGGATGGCAGGGATTCAGGGCTCGATTGAGCCGAGGCCGCGAACGGCACGAGAAAGGCGGCGGACGCGAGCCAAAGGCTGCGTGACCGCTGAAAAACGGACAACATGGAAAACTCCGAAGCTGAAGGAAGGACGAGCGCGATAAGCGCGCGGATTCAGCTCAGAGCAGGAGGGCCACGCGGCTGCGCAGCGAGAACGAGTTGCGTCGCGGGATCGCCTGATACGACGGGCAGGCCCATCGCATGGCTCGCGCCGAGGCGCACGCCAAAGGCGGCCACCACCGGCGGCAGGCCAATGGCCATGCCGCGCGCGATGCAGATCGGGCAATGGATCGCGCCCGTCTTGCCGTCGGGCGTATGCTGCCCGTCCGGCGAGGTGAGACAGAGAACGTAGCCCTCGGCGAGCGCGTCAGCACGTGGCGCCGACAGAACGCCGAAGAGAAACAGATTGAGGACGAGCGCATAGGCACCGGCGGCGCTGGCCAGCGCTCCAACCCATTTGCCTATGGACTTCAATCTCACCGTCAGTACCCCTTCATCCCTCTTAGCACGCGCGATTTGGGATGTCGGCGCCAGCAAATTGCGGCATCATGACGCGAAGAGGAGCAACAGGAGGGCTGACGATCCACTCATTCCCCGTTCATCCGCATCCTGCCATGGGCCTGCCATGGAGCCGCCACGTGCCTGCGGCATAGGAGCCTGGTTTGATGAAAGGAATTTCGATGAAGCTGAAACCGTTTTCCATCGCCGCCCTCGCTTTCGCGAGCTGGGCGGCCATCGCCACAGGAGCCTTGGCGCAACAGATGACTTTGACCAAAGACAGCCTTCCGCAGATCACCACCACGGGCACGGCGCGCGCCACCGACAAGCCGGATCAGGCGACCATTTATCTTGGCATCCGCGTCGAGAAGCCGACGGCCAAGGAAGCGGCCGACGAAGCCTCGAAGGCGTCCAAGACCTTCTTGAGCGATCTGCGCAGCCAGGGCGTCACCGATGCCGACATCAAGACCCAGCAGTCGCAGGTGGCGCCGATCTTCGACCAGGAACGCGCGCCCAACGGCAATATGATCCGCAAGCAGCGCGGCTTCATGGCGATGCAGACCTTCTCGGTGCGCGTGCGCGACGTGGCGAAGGCCGGCGATGTGGCCCGCCGCGCCTTGCAGAACGGCGCCAACATCTTCAACGGCGTCAATTTCGAACTGGCCAATCCGAAGGCGCGGCGCATTGCGCTCGGCGCTGAAGCGGCCAAGGCGGCACGCACCGAGGCGGAAGCCTATGCGAACGCCATGGGCCTGAAGCTCGGCCGCATCATGATGATGCAGCCGGCGGACGGTGGGCCGCATTACGCCGCCGCCCCCGCCGCCATGCGCATGAAGGCCGATGCCGGTGGCGCCGAGGAAACACCGATCCCGCTTGAGCCGGGCGAGGTCGAATCGGAAGCGGCCATGTCAGTGACCTGGGAGCTGGTCGCAAACTGAATGGTGAAACAAAAAACCCCACGTTTGGTGGCCGTGGGGTTCTAAGGCAGCGCCAGGAGGCACTTGAGGGCCCCGGGACGGTCAACCAAGCCGTGCCGTGAGACACGGCCGGCAGCGGCTTTAATTAAGCCCGCTGCCGGCCTTTCGTCAATTGGTTAAGCTACGGGCCAAGCAAACCTTTCGGCCGGCAGGCCTATTGAGAGCCTGCCGGTTCCACGCTAGCGTCGCCAGGGCTGGGAGTGGAAATGAATGACGAGATATTTGATCGGAAGCCTCGTGCTTGCCCTTAGCGCAGGATGGCTGTCGTCTGGTGCGCTCTCTCAAGGCGCAAGCGCCATTTGCGAAGGAACCACGGATAAAACGAGCCTTGGCTCAATCCGTATATGTGAGTCTCCAGGTGGAGCCGCCAAGGGTCTGCAAGCCCAAGTCGTCTTCAGCGATTCAAAAGACGGTAATATGCTCGCTGAGGCCTCCGGGACGGACGAGGGGCGCGAGATGGTTTGCGCATCGATCAGCGATACTCTCAAGAACAGCTTGCCAGCCTCTGGCTCTTCCTATCTTGCCGGCTCCCGCCGCCTCATTTGCAATTTCGGCTCGACTGCTTTGTCCGGCTTCGAACAGATCGCGAAAGCGCCCCCATCTCTAAGCCTGCCGGAAATCACCAAGAGACTCGAGCAGCAAAAGGCCAACACAACGCCAAACACAAGTTCTGGCCCTGTCAAAAAGCTTCTCGCGCGCGATCTCGCCGCGCAGACCAGCAAATGGGATGGGCAACGAATTGAAACAACGATGTCCTGCTTCTATGCAGACAAGAGCGACTATCGCTGCATCGGCGGCGGCGCCAGAATCGATATCAGCCGCGTGTCAAACGCCGAAGGACGCGAGTTCATCGAGGACCGCTGCGACACGCTGACGAAAAGCTCTTCGCGCACGTGCAATTTCCGTATCGTCTTCGTCTACGGCCGTTATACGACACACCGAGTGTCCGACAGAAGTGAAATCACGCTCATTCTCCCCGTCGGCGAGGTTGCAGAACTCTATCCGGCAACGAGTGGGCGACGCTAAGAAGCGCCGCCCCAAGATGTTGATAAAGTCGGTTTCGAGGTAGGCACGGCGCTCGAACACCTTTCCAGCCGACGGGCATGTTGAGAGCCAGTCGATTTCGAGATAGCGTTGCTGCGGCTGGGAGTTGAAGTGAATGGCGAGAAATTTTATTCGCTGTCTCGTGCTCGGGTTGGGTACGGGATGGCTTTTGTCTGGCGTGCAAGCCCAAAGTCCAAGCGCCGTTTGTCAGGGCCTGGAGTCAACGCAAATTGGCGACTTGAGGATGTGCGCTTCGCGAGACGGCGCCCCCAAGGGGCTACAAGTTCAAATCACCTTCGGCGATATGTCGACAGGTAAAGCCTTTGCCGAAGATGCCGCCAGCGAAAAGGGACGCGCAAGCCTATGCGCCATGGTGCCCGAAGTTTTTAAACTGGATCTTGGCCTGCCATCCACCGGCACCCACTGGCTTCCCAAGCCCAATCGCCTGATTTGCAATTTCGGTAATACCAATCAGGGGGGGTTTGAGCAGGTCGTTGCGTCCCAATCCCCGCCTCCGGAACCGCAGAAGAAATCGGAGCAAGCAATGCCCGATCTGACGGGCCCTACGAAGAAACTCCTCGCGCGAGACCTTGCCGCGCAAACCAGCAAGTGGAACGGGCAGCGGATCGAAACGACGATGTCTTGTTTCTACGCTGATCGGAACGACTATCGCTGTATCGGCGGCGGCACCAGGATCGATGTCAGTCGGGTAGCAAACGCTGAAGGACGGCAATGGGTCGAAGATCGTTGCGACACCCTGAGCAAGAGCACTTCTCGTGCCTGCAATTACCGCATCGTCTTCGTCTATGGCCGCTACACCACACACAGGGTATCTGACAGGAGCGAAATCACACTCGTTCTTCCTGTCGGCGAAGTAGCGGAACTCTATCCAGCTTCGAGCGGACGGCGCTAAGAAGCGCCGTCCTTTCCCTCACATCTGCGTCGCGGCCGACTGATGCCAGGGCACCAGGATGCGGCGCAAAACGGCGACGCCGCCATAGAGCAAGAGGCCGATGAGCGCCAGGATGAGGATCACGCCGAAGAGCTGGTCGACCTGCAATTCCTGCAGGCGCACCACGGCGAGATAGCCCAGGCCGGCATTGCCGCCGATGAACTCGCCAACAATGGCGCCGATGATGGCGAGCACGATGGCGACCTCGGCGCCGGTGAGGATCACCGGCAGAGCGGAGGGCAGTTCGAGCAGCAGGAAGGATTGCAGCGGTGTCGCCCGCATCGAGGCGAAGACCTCGCGATCGCCCGCGTCGGTCGATTTGATGGCGACGAGCGTATTGGCGAAGATCGGGAAGAAGGCGAGGACGCCGGAAATGACGATCTTCGATTCCAGGCCGAAGCCGAACCACAGGATGAACAGCGGCGCCAGCGCCACTTTGGGGATGAGCTGCAAGGCGATGATGAAGGGCTTGAACGCCCATTCGACCGGCGGCAGTTTCGCCATCAGCGCGCCGAGCGTGATGCCGGCGATCAAGGCCGAGAAGAAGCCGCCCAGGGTCTCCGTCAACGTCACCTGAATGTGGCGCCACACGCCGGGATCGGCGATCTGGGTGAGGAAGGCGCGGCCGATCTTTTCGGGCGGCGGCAGGATGAAGGGCGAGATCGTCGCGCCGTGCACGTAATAGGACCAGGCGCCGAAGAACAGCGCCAAAGTGGCGAGCGGCAGGACGATGCGCAGAATGGTTTCGCTGTTGCGCTTCATGCCGGATACCCCGCGATGTCGGAACGAATGGCGCGTACCAGGTTTTGAAATTCTGGGGTTTCCTGCATGGCGATGGTGCGCGGGCGCGGCAGATGAACCTCGTGCACGGCATGCACGTGGCTTGGGCGCGGCGACAGCACGACGACCTTGTCGCCGAGGAAAACCGCTTCGGCAATGGAATGGGTGATCAAGAGAACGGTGGCTCCGGTCGCCTTGCAGATGCGTTGCAGTTCGAGGTTCATCTGGTCGCGCGTCATGGCGTCGAGCGCGCCGAACGGCTCGTCCAAGAGAACCAGGCGCGGATCGATGGCGAGCGCGCGGGCCAAGGACACGCGCTGGCGCATCCCACCTGACAATTGCCGCGGCTGCGCCTTCTCGAAGCCTTGCAGGCCGACCAAGGCGCACAGCTCACGCGCCCGGGCGAGACGCTTATCCTTGGGCTCGCCGCGCAGGCGCAGCGGCAAAGCGATATTGTCCTCGATGCTGAACCAGGGAAACAGGCGCGAATCCTGAAAGGCGAAGGCGAGCGAGCGGACAGCTTCGCCGGCAGTTTTATCGCCTCGCGACTTCCACACCGAATGACCGCCGATCGATACGTCGCCTTGGGTCGGGCGCTCAAGGCCGCCGATCATGCGCAGCAACGTAGTCTTGCCGCAGCCCGAGGGTCCGAGCACGCTGATGAACTCGCCGGCCTTGGCACTGATGTCGATGCGATCGATCGCCTTGACGCTGCCGGCGGCGCTCTCGAATGTCTTGCCGATATTATCGACGAGTAATTCCGGTTGTAATTCAGACTGTGCTCGCATCCTCAGCCAACCGCCTTGTCGCGCGCCGTGTTGTCATAGAGTGCCGTCGGCGCAATGTTACCCTTGAGCATGCCGGAGCCGTTCATGATCTTCTCCGCCTCGGCCCATTGTTCGGGCACGTTGCGCAGAATGTTCTGCGGCCCCTTGGCCGTCCAGGTCTCGGCATTCTGCTTGAGATCGGAGATCGAGGTCTTGATGTCGTCGATCCCAGGCACTTCGAACGCCTTGCCGATGCCGCGCACGATCGGCTCGAGATCGGAAGCCTTGAGGATGGCGTCGATCGCCTTGTGTTCGGCGCGCAGGAAGCGGACGTAGAGATCCTGATTGGCAGCATAGGCCTGCGGCGCGGCGACATAGACCTGGCCGGGAATGCCGTCGTCGATCGGGAAGGTGACGACCTCGGGGATCGCCGCCTTGATCTTCACCAGCGAGGAAATGCTGGCCATGAAGCCGGCGATGCGCTTGGCTTGAATCAGGCCATAGCTCGCCGCCACGTCAGGCACGCGCACGCGCTCGACCTTGCTGCCATCGACGCCACCGCCACGCAGCAGCAGATTGAGCGTGCCTTCCATCGAGCCGCCAAGGCTGGCGACGCCGATGGTCTTGCCCGCGAGGTCCTTGGCGTCCTTCAACGGCGCGTCGGGCGCCGACACCATGTAGAAGGGCGAAATCTGCGCGATGGTGGCGATCGAAATCAGGGGCGCGCCGGCATCGACACGGCTGGTGATATAGTTGGCGCCGCCGGTGCGGGCGATCTCGGCCTGGCCGGCGATGACCAATTGCGCCGCCGTCGTCGCTCCCTTGCCGTTGATGACCTCGACGTCGAGACCTTCCTGTTCGAAGAAGCCGGCCACCTTGGCGTGGAAGACCGAGGCATAGGACAGGGAAAAGTTGAACGGCGTTACGAAGCGCACCTTGCGCAGCGGCTGCGCCACGGCGCGCCCGGCACCCGCCAACAAGGCCAGCGAAGCGCCCGCCGCGGTGAATTGGCGCCGATCGATCTTGTGCGTCATGTTTTCTTTCCTTTCTTCGAAGCCAGCCGAAACGGCGTGATGAACAGCGTAAGGAACAGCCCTTGCGCGCACATGCATACGCCCTACAGCCGCAGCGCGTTTCACCAGCTAAACATCTCATTTCAGCCCAAAAACTGCCGTCGAACTTGCCATGTCCCACCGGCAGCGTCGAGACGTCCTGTCGTCAACAGAGCCATTTGCCGTGAGGCAAATTTTCGCAATGCACCAACTTTGCCACCAACTTGGGCACCAACTTCGTCAATCGACACAGATGAGGCCTTTGCCCTGAAACGGCTGCGATTTGCTGTTTGCATTGGCCTTGGAACGTCGGCTGGAGCCGACGATGCGCGTGCGGGTATCTGAAAAAGGATAAGGCTATGAACAAATTCCTGCTTGCTTCGGCCGCAGCCGCCGGCCTCCTTTGCGTCGCGGCCACACCGGGTTCCGCGCAAGTGGCCGGCCCGCTGGGTGCCTTCACCGCACAATCGACCGACAACAACATCGTCCAGGCGCAGTTCCGTGGCGGCTTTCGCGGTGGTTGGCATGGCGGTGGCTGGCGCGGCGGCGGATGGGGCGGCGGCTGGCGCGGTGGCTATTATCGTCGCGGCTGGGGGCCTGGCATCGGCCTTGGCATCGCCGGTGGCGCGCTCCTCGGCGGGGCGCTCGCGGCGCCCTATTACTACGGCGGCTATTATGGCGGCGCGCCCTATTACGATGACGGCTATTACGGCGGCGCAGCGCCAGCCTATTCGGGAGGCGGCGGCGTGGCCTATTGCATGCAGCGCTACCGTTCCTACGATGCCGTCAGCGGCACGTTCTTGGGCTATGACGGCCTGCGCCATCCGTGCCCGTAGAAACACTTCGACTTTGACGGAAAGGGCGCGGGTCACCGCGCCCTTTTTGCATAGGGGCCTAACAAATTGTTGAAAGCGTCGTGCTGCGTCACTCCGGCTCTGGTCAAGGCAGCGGAGCGATGCGATGCAAGCATCCGCAGCAACAGTTTGGGGGAGCCTGCGTCATGCCATCGATCATCCAATCGCTTCTGTCGGCCACCTGGTTCGGTTATCTCGCCCGCATCGTCCTGACCTTCATGTTCTGGGGCAGCGGTCTCGCCAAGCTGATCGACTTCAACGGCGGCATGAACGAGATGGCGCATTTCGGCCTGCAGCCGGCGGCGCTCTTCAACATCGCCACGGCCGCCACGCAGCTCATCGGTTCGGCCCTGATCATCTTCAACAAGTGGACGTGGCTGGGCGCCGGCGCGCTCGCCGTGTTCACGGCCCTGACCATTCCGCTGGCCCATCCGTTCTGGACGATGCAGGAGCCGATGCGCACCATGGAATTCCATGTGGTGACCGAGCACATCAGCGTCATCGGCGCGCTGATGGTGGTGGCCTACGCGGCGCTGCGAAAATCCTGACCGTTATCGGCTTTAAAAAACGCGCCTCGCCTCAAATCCGGCAGACGCGTTTTCGCGACCTTGACATGCAACCTTTTAGTTGCCTATTATAAGCCATGGACGATCTCGACGCGGTCTTCCGGGCGCTGGCCGATGCAAGCCGGCGGCAATTGCTGGACCGGCTGTTCGCCCGCAATGGCCAGACGCTCAACGAGCTCTGCACCGGCCTCGACATGACCCGGCAGGCCGTCACCAAACATCTGGCGATCCTCGAAGAGGCTCATCTCATCGCCACCCGCCGGCAAGGGCGCGAGAAACTGCACTTTCTCAACCCCGTGCCGATCCATGCCATCGCCGATCGCTGGATCGGCAAATACGAGCAAGGCCGCCTGCGCTTGCTCGCCGATTTGAAGAAGCGTCTCGAAGGAGAGAGTGATGTCTAGTTCCCGCTTCGTCTATGTCACCTTCATCCGCACCACGCCGGCCAAACTGTGGCAGGCGCTGATCGATCCGCAATTCACGCGCCAATATTGGGCCGAAACCTGGCAGGACAGCACGTGGCAGCCCGGCGCCTCGTGGAAACTGATGATCCCCGATGGGCGCGTCGGCGATGCCGGCGAGATCGTCGAGATCGAGCCGGAGAAGCGATTGGTGATTTCCTGGCGCAACGAATTTATACCGGCCATGAAGGAAGAAGGCTTTTCTCTGTTGACCATCGAACTGGAGCAGCAAGGCGAAGTCGTGAGACTGTCGCTCGTCCACGAGATGCAGCGCGACGGATCGAAGCTGATCGAAGGCGTTTCCAGCGGCTGGCCGATGATCCTCGCCAGCCTTAAGAGCCTGCTGGAGACTGGTGAGTCTTTCGAAGCGACACGCAAGTGGCCGGAGGGCATGTAGTTGCGCGTAGAACGACGTGCGGTGCGTGACGAACCGTCATTGTGAGAAAGACCGAAGCCTTGGTGTCATCCCGGACACGCGCAGCGTGATCCGGGATCCAGGGGCGTGCGGTAGTATGCGTGGGATAGCTGCGGCACAGAGACTTTCAAGATTCGAGCGTTTGCCCTGGTTCCCGGATCGCCTTCGGCGTCCGGGATGACACCGAGACTGCGGTAGAAACGGCGGCCCCAACATTTGGTTGTGCCCAGCGAAACTTCTTTTCCTTAGGTCGCGCCTGCGCGCGATGTTTAGATGGTGCGGCTCTTGCTTGCGCGTCTTCCCGAAGATGCGTGCCTGAACTCCCCAACACTGGAGACCGCACCGATGACGACGCCGTTCGCGCGCCACACGCGCCCCCTCAGCAAGCGTATCGCGGCCTCGCTCCTCTTTATCGGTCTTCTCAACATCACCCAACCCGCACAGGCCCAGGACTGGCCGACACGATCGATCTCGCTGGTGGTGCCGCTTGGGGCCGGCGGTGGCGCCGATATCGTGGCGCGCATTCTCGCCAATTATCTGAGCCCGGTGCTCGGCCAATCGGTCGTCGTGGAAAATGTCACCGGCGCCGGTGGCATGATCGGTTCGTCCCGCGTGGCGAAGGCCGCCCCCGATGGCTATCAGGCCTTGCTCGGAACCGTCGGCACCCATGCGCAGAACCAGACACTTTACAAAGCGCCACTGTATGACTCGCGCACCGATTTCGAGCCGGTCGGTCTCGTGGTGGAAGTGCCCATCGTCCTGCTCGCCACCAATGGCATGCCGGTGAAAAACCTGCAGGACTTCATCGCCTATACCAAGGCCAACCAGGCCAAGATGCAATATGGCTCGCCGGGCGCCGGCTCCTCCAACCATCTGGCCTGCGTCTTTCTCAACGCCGCCATCGGGGTCAATGTCACCCACGTGCCCTATCGCGGCGCCTCCGATCTCTATCAGGATCTGATTTCCGGCCGCATCGACTATTTCTGCCCGACCAGCACGGCGGCGCTGCCGATCGCGCAGGAAACCAAGCAGACACGCGCCCTGGCGATCCTCGGCCGCGATCGCCTGAAAGTCATGCCCGACGTGCCCTCAGCCGCCGAACAAGGCCTGCCTGATTTCGAGGCCGGCACGTGGTTCGCGCTGTTCCTGCCGAAGGGCACGCCGGCACCGATCGTCAAGAAGCTCAATGAAGCCACCGCGAAAGTGCTGGCGGCGGATGAGCCGCGCCAGCGGCTCGAAGCCATCGGCGCCGTCGTCGTCTCGCCCGAGCGGATGACGCCTAACTATCTCAAGCGCTTCGTCGCGCAAGAAGTCGACAAGTGGAAAGGGCCGATCGAGCGCACGGGCGTCAGCATCAGCCAGTGAGGCCTTATGGCGCGCCGCGACTGTCCTTGGCACGCGTGCTGTCGACGGGCGCGGCCGCATTGCCCCAGGTATTGCGCACATAGGTGAGAACGTCGGCGACCTGCTGATCGTTCAGCCGCCAGGCGAAGGACGGCATGGCCGGCGTCGTCGGCGCGCCCTTGGTGTAAGCGCCCTGCGTGCCCGCCATGACGACACGCAGCAGGGTGGCTGGATCATCGGATTGCACGACGGCGCTGCCCGCCAAACGCGGGAACAGCTGCGGCTGGCCGGTGCCGTCGTCCTTATGGCAGGCGGCACAGGAATCCTTGTAGATGGCCTTGCCCGCCACCATGCTTGGATCGTTGGCAGCAACGGGCGTCGCCGATGACGACGGCGCGTTCACCTGCTTGAGATAGGTCGCGATGGCGCGCAGATCCGTTTCCGGCATGTTGGAGGTCGACTTCTGCACCACTTCGATCATCGGGCCAGAGGCCACGGTGCGGCCATTGGCGCCCGTCTTCAGATAAGCGACGATTTCGTCATCGCTCCAGCCGCCGAGGCCCTTGCGATTGTCGCCGGTGATGTCGGGGGCGTACCAGCCTTGCAACACGCCGCCGCGCAGCGGCTTGCTCGTATCGTCCGCCCCCGTCGTCGTCTTCGCCGTATGGCAGGTGCCGCAATGGCCCGGCCCCTCGACGAGATAGGCGCCGCGATTCCATTCGGGCGAGCGCGCGGGATCGGGCTTGAAACGTCCTTCCGAGAAATTCAGCAGGTTCCAGCCCAACAGCGACAGGCGAATACTGAACGGAAACGGCAGTTGGTTGGACTCGATGCGATTACGGATCGGACTGACGCTGCGCATATAGACCCAGAGCGCCGCGACATCGCGATCGGTCATCTTGGTGAAGGCCGGATAGGGCATGGCCGGATAGAGCCGCTTGCCGTCCTTGCCGCGCCCCGTATGCAAGGCGTTCTTGAAATCGGCGAAGCTCCACGTGCCGATGCCGGTTTCCGGATCGGGCGTGATGTTGGATCCCACAAGCGCGCCGAACGGCGTCTGCAACACGACGCCGCCGGCGAAGGGCTTCTTTTCATCGAGCGTGTGGCAACCGGCGCAATCGCCTTCGGTGGCAATGCGACGCCCCGCCTCGATCTGCGGAAAATTCTGTTCGTCGACCGCCTGCGCGCTATGGGTGATCGCCGAGGTGAGAACGCCCGCTAAGAGAAGGCTTGCGAAGTGAAGAGCTGTCGTCCTCATGCCTGCACCAGCGGACCGGGGTTGCGCATGTATTTCTGGATGATCGCATCAGCCGCCCAATAGGCGAGCGCACCAACCGTGCCGGTCGGGTTCTTGCCGGCGTTCTGCGGAAAAGCCGAAGCGCCGATGGCGAAGACATTGTGCACGTCCCAGCTTTGCAGATAGCGGTTGAGCGGGCTGGTCTTGGGATCGGCGCCGACGATGGCACCGCCGGTGTTGTGCGTGCTTTGATAGGGCACGATATTGTAAGGCTTGGTGCGGCGCGACACCACGGCCTGGCGCGGATTTAGCGCCTTGGCGATCTCCTGCATGCGGTCGGTGACCCAGTTCGACATGCGGATGTCGTTGTCGGGGAAGTCGAAGGTCATGCGCATCAGCGGATTGCCGAAGCGATCCTTATAAGTCGGATCGAGGTCGAGATAATTGCCGCGGATGGCATAGCTCGACCCCTGGCTCGAAAAGCCGAAGGCGCGCAGATAATTGTCCTTCGTCGCCTTCTTCCAGGCCGAGCCCCAGCGCGGCGTGCCCGGCGGCACCGGACGGAAGGAAATCGGCCGGCCATTGGTGGGAATGCAATTGATGCCCGCGCCGCCGACGAAATCTTTTCCGGTGTGATCGAAAGCATCGCCGTTGTAATCATCCACCGTCTGGCCCAGCGAGCCGGCGGCGATGAAGGGATTGAAAATCTTGTCGTCGAAAAAGAGCTGGACGCCGGAATTGGTCTGATAGCAGTAATTGCGGCCGACCGTGCCCTCGCCCGTATTGGGATCATAGGACTGGCCGATCTTCGACAGCAGCATCAGCCGGACGTTGTGCAGGCCATAGGCGCACAGCAGCACGAGATCGGCCGGCTGTTCGAACTCCTCGCCGTTGACGTCCACATAAGTGACGCCGGTGGCGTGTTTGCCGGTCGGATGCATGTTGACGCGCGTCACCTCGCACAGAGTGCGAGCCTCGAAATTCGACTTGCGCATCAGGAGCGGCAGAATCGTGGTCTGCGCGCTCGACTTCGAATAGTTGGAACAGCCGAAGCGTTCGCAGAAGCCGCAATAGGTGCATTCGCCCATGGCGATGCCGAGCGGATTGACATAGGCGCCCGACAGATTAGCCGACGGCGTGGGAAACGGATGCAGGCCGATGCCTTGCGCGGCCTGCGCGAACATGGTGGGTGCCAAAGTCATCTTCATCGGCGGCAGCGGATAGTCGCGGGCGCGCGGGCCCTCGAACGGATTGCCGCCGGTTTGCACCTGGCCTTTCAGCACGCCGGCCTTGCCGGAAATGCCGGCGAGATATTCGAAGCGATCGTAAGCACTCTCGATCTCGTCGTAAGTGAAACCCCAGTCCTGGACTTGCAGGTCCTTATGGACGAAGCCCGGGCCATAGCGCTGATCGAGATGGCTCTTCAGATTGAAGTCGGAGGGAAAGAAACGCCAGGTGTGGCCGTTCCAATGCACGCCCGCGCCGCCAACGCCATTGCCCGGCAGGAAGGAGCCGAACTCGCGGATAGGCAGCGCTGTCTGCGTCGTGTTGTTGCGGAAGGTGAAGGTCTCTTGCGCCGGCTTGAGAAACAGATCCTGGCGGATCGCATAGCGCAATTCGTCGGGCATGTAGCCGACGTTGAAATCGGTGGCGGTATCGCGCCACGGACCGCGCTCGATGGCGACGACATCATAGCCGGCATCGGTCAGCTCATGGGCCAAGATCGCGCCGGTCCAGCCGAGACCGACAATCACGACATCGCGGCGGGGAAGTCTACGAGCCATGGATCACCGCCTTACCCAGGTGGAATTGCCCATGATCGACACGGGCGGAAGCGGATAGGGTTGATTGTGTTTGTCGATATGGTCGCGATAGTCATAGCGCGCGCCGGGGAAGCCGATCATGCGCCAGCTCACCATGTCCTTGTTGCCGCCATAGATCGGATCGGCGAAGAAACCTTCCATCGTGTTCTGCAACAAGAGTTCGAACAGGCTCTTGGCATCGCCGCTCTCGAACTTGATACCGTTGGCCTCCATTTTCTTGAGCAGGTCGTCTTGCTCGGCCGGGCTTAAGCCGTCAAAGCTCTTGCCGGCGAAATTGGCCTTGCAATAGGCATCGAGCCCGGCGAGCCCCTGGCGGTAACGGCCGGTGGGCGACAGCGGCGATTGGAAGCCTTGCGACGGCGTGCCGTTTGCGAACGGCGGCTGCATGTAGAGGTTTTGCGCACTGCCATAGGAGCCGGAAAGCTGCCGGTCGATGAACACGGCACAGCCCGCATCCTTGCCGCCGACGCTGACATCGTCGGCCGGAATCAACCGATCGACGATGGCTTCGACGGCGCGCGCTTCGGCCGGCGTGAAGAAGGTCCAGCCGCCGGGCACGACCGGCGTCGGTGGCGTGGCGCTATAGGGTTGCCAGGGCAGGATGCCGGACAGGCTCGCGGCATGCGCGCGACCACCGGCCGAAGCCAGAACGGCGATCGCTGCCGTTGATGCCAAAAAACGCCGGCGCGTGACAGACACCGGCGGTGCTGCATCGTGGGTCACGTCAGCCTCACCAAGATTTGAATCAGACGAATGAAAAGCACTCCGCTTCCGCCGCATCGTCAAGCGAATTCATTCCTCGAATTGAAGCGAATGCGCGCATTTACTTTTGTTGCGATGCATATGCCGACGTCGAAAGACACGTGTCAGCGCCCGGCGCGCAGTCCCTTCGCTGCATGAGAGATCATCGACATAAACGCGATGCGATAGGCTTTACCTGCGACCAAGCCTACACCTGACTTTCGCCGCGTTCGGCTGCAAAACTCAGGTGGAGGCTCGCTCTCCCTTCCAGGTTCCATGTTTTTTGCGCATGGCCGCTCTCTCCTGTGCGCACAGCCGCGACGGCTCTTGATCTGTCCGACGACGCACCGCATCATGCCTTCATGACCGGATCGACTCATGAGCCGATCATCGTCTTCGACGCGCACTGCGTGTTGTGTTCGACC
This sequence comes from Rhizobiales bacterium 62-17, assembly GCA_001898965.1. Classification (GTDB taxonomy): domain Bacteria; phylum Pseudomonadota; class Alphaproteobacteria; order Rhizobiales; family Beijerinckiaceae; genus Terripilifer. The sequence goes on along the minus strand of MKVW01000009.1, from coordinate 1,300,575 downwards.
AACGCGCAGTTCGTGCTGCGTCATGATCGCCGTCGCCACTTCAAGCTCGCCACACTGCAAGGGGCGACCGGTGCGGGGCTTTACCGGCGTTTCGGCCTGAACCCGGACAATCCCGACAGTCTCATCGTCGTCGAGGGCGATCGGCTGCGCCGCGACAGCGATGCCATTCTCAGCATTTGCGAAGGCCTCGGCTGGCCATGGCGCGCTTTGACCGTGTTGCGCTTCTTGCCCAGAGCGGTGCGCGATCCGCTTTATCGGCTGATCGCGCGCAACCGCTATCGCTTGTTTGGCCGCCGCGAGACCTGCTGGGTGCCGCGGCCCGAAGACAGGGAGCGTGTCCTCTGAGCGCCATTCTCGTCATCGGCGGATATGGCGGCTTTGGCGCGCGGTTGACGCGCC
>MKVW01000009.1:1086963-1300165 GCA_001898965.1 Rhizobiales bacterium 62-17 | reverse complement strand
CGCCCCTGCCGATGGCCACCGCTGTGGTCGCCGACCGCAACGATGATCTGAGCCCCCTGCTCGCCGCCCATCGCCCCGATCTGGTGATCGACGCGGCCGGCCCGTTTCAGACCGGAGACGATCGCCTGCCCTGCGCCTGTATCGCTGCTTCGATCCCCTATCTCGATCTGGCCGATGCGCGCGATTTCGTCACCAACATTCACGCGCTCGATGCGCCGGCGCGCGATGCCGGCATCCCCATCATCGCCGGCGCGTCAAGTGTGCCGGCCCTGTCGGGCGCCGTTGCCCGTCAATTGGCGCAAGGTCTGTCGCGGGTGCGGCGGATCGAGATCGCCATCAGCGCCTCGAACCGCGCCACGGCTGGTTCTTCGGTTGCCCGCGCAATCCTCAGCTATGTCGGCAAGCCGCTGCAGCTCTGGCGCGGACAAAACTGGAGCCGAACGTGGGGCTGGCAGGAGCTGCGCCGCGAAACGTTCCGCTTGAGCGACGGCACGGTGCTGCGCAACCGCTGGCTCGCCATCGCCGACGTGCCCGATCATGACCTTCTGCCCGCCGCTCTGCCCGGCCGGCCGGCGGTGACCTTTCGCGCCGGCACCGAATTCGCCAGCCAGACGCTCGGGCTCTGGCTGTTGAGCTGGCCGGTGCGCTGGATCGGCCACGGTTCGCTGCTGCCGCTCGCGCCTCTCCTGGCGCCGTTGCAGCGTCTCACCAAGCGCTTCAGCGACACGCGTTCCGCCATGGCCGTGACGATGATCGGCGAGATGGACGGACGCTTCGTCGAACGACGCTGGACCCTGATCGCCGCCGACGGCGACGGACCGGAAATTCCGACACTCGCGGCCGCCATCCTGGCCGACAAGATTCTGGCGCGCGAGATCGAACCGGGCGCGCGCGATGCCGGCGCCCTGCTGACCTTGGCCGATTTCGAACCTTTGTTCGCGAGCCTGTCGATCCGTCACGAACAGAGCCAGACCTTGCTGCCGCCACCGCTTTATGCCCGCGTCGCCGGCACGGATTTCGCGCGCCTGCCCGAAAAAGTGCGCGCGATGCATGACCTGCGCGGCGATGGCGGTGCCGAGGGCGAAGCCGAAGTGAAACGCGGCGATCATCCTCTGGCGAAATGCGTGGCGTGGATGATGGGCTTTCCACCTGAAGGCCAGCATAAAGTGCATGTGGCGTTCAGCGAACACGATGGTGTCGAATGCTGGACGCGCGCCTTCGGCGAACATCGCTTCAAGAGCCATCTCAGCGCCAAGGGCGGCCAATTGACGGAGCGGTTCGGGCCGTTGCGCTTTCGCTTCGATCTGCCGTGCGACGAAAAAGGCCTGACCATGCCGATCAAAGGCTGGAGTGCCTTCGGCCTGCCCTTGCCGCTGGCGCTCGCCCCGCAAGGCATCGCGCGGGAATGGCAGGAGGACGGGCGTTTCCACTTCGACGTACCGATCGCTCTGCCCAACATCGGCATGGTGGTGCACTACAAGGGCTGGCTCGATCCGCTGCCGTGATCACGGCACTTCAAGTCTCCGGCCCGGCCTCGAAGGGTGCTTTGACGCCTGCCGCTGCCAGCGCCTCGTGCAATGTTGGGAAAATACGTTTATCGCCGAGAAGCGCAACAAGGCCATGGCGCTCCATATCGGCGCGCAGATAGGGGCTGACACGCCCGAAGATCACCTCGACGCCGTTCTGAAGCAGTTCCTTGCAGAGCTCATCGACCGAACGGGCGGCGGAATAATCGATATTGGTGATGGCGCCGGCATCGAGCACGAGCCAATGCACCTTATGCGGCGCGGCATCGATGAGAGCGCGGACCTTCTGCGTGAAGAAATGATCGTTGGCGTAGAAGAGGTCGGCGCCGAAGCGCAGCACGATCAGACCCGGCGCCGTCTCGATGCCGGGCACTGCGCGCACGGGCAGCCATTTGCTGTCCTTGCCCTGCGCCAGCACGATCGTATGCGGATGATAGCTGTGGCGGACATGGCGCAGGAGCGACAAAGTGATCGCCAGCAGGATGCCCTGTTCGACACCGATCAGCACCACGGCGGCGGCCGTGGTGAACGCCAGCCAGAACTCGCCGGGGCTTTCGCGCAGAATGGCGCGCAGGCTCTTGATGTCGATGAGCCCGATGGCGATGGTGAAGACCAAAGCCGACAGGATGCCGTGCGGCAGATATTGCAGCCAATCGCTCAAGAACAGCAGAACCAGAACGACGATCGCGGCAAAGGCGATCTGCGCCAGTTGGCTCCGCGCGCCGGCGGAATCGGCGGCGGCCGTCTGTGTCGGGCTGCCGTTGACGACGAACGTGCCGCTGGCGGCCGCCGCCGCATTGGCCGTGGCGAGGCCCAGAATATCGGCATCGGCATCGACGCGTTCGCGATAACGTTCGGCGAAGGCGCGGCCGGCGGCGGCGCTCTGCGCGATGATCATCACGCAACAGGCGCCGGCCACCGGCAGCAGCGCCAAGACTTCTTGCCAGCTCACGAGTGGCAGATGCAGGCCGGGCAAACCACCTTGCACGGGCCCCAGCACCGAGATGCCATGGCCGGCGAAATTGAAGGCATAGCTGGCGGCAATGCCGAACACGACGGCGAGCAACGGCCCCGGCAGACGCGGCAGCCAAAATTTGCAGCCAAGCACAGCCACCACGACGGCGGCCGCGACCGCGAGCGTCGGCGGATGAATCTTGTCGAGGGAGTGCGCGATCGACCAAACCTGCGCCAACGTGCCATGCGGCTGCTCGCGCAGGCCCAGCATGTCGCCGAGCATGGCGATGCCGACCTGCACGCCGACACCGGCGAGGAAGCCGACCAGCACCGTGCGCGACAGGAAGTCCGCCAAGAATCCCAGTTTGAAAATGCGCGCCAGCAGCAGCAGACCGGCGGTCAGCAGAGCCACCATGCCGGCCAGCGCGACATATTGGGCGCTGCCCATCGGCGCCATGGCGGAGAGGCGGCTCGCCAGAATGGTGGCGGTGGCGGAATCGGCCGCGACGACCAGATGACGGGAGGCGCCGAAGACGGCGAAAGCCAGCGTCGGCCACAGCACCGTGTAAAGGCCGCAGACCGGAGGCATGCCGGCGATACGGGCATAGCCGAGCACCTGCGGAATGCTCATCGCCGCCAATGTGGCGCCGGCCACGATATCGCGCAGCGCTTGCGCACGATCGAGCGGCAGTATCCCTTTCAATACGGGCAAGCGCATCATTCGCCTTGGCTCCCGACTCGCACCACCCGCCAGCATAAGCGATTTGCCGGCCCTGTTCGCAAGCTTGCAATTGACAGCGGCCGAGAGGGCGGGCTTGCTCGCCTCAAGACAATGCCACCAGGAAGGGATCCGAATGCCTCTTGTGTCGATCAACGCCAAGCCAGCGGCAGTGGAGGTGGATCTTTCCCGCGCCGCCGTGCTCGTCAACGACATGCAGAATGCCTTTTGTGCGCCATCCGGCTATCTCGACCGTATCGGTTTCGACATTGCGCCCGCGGCCGCGACGGCCGGCAAGGTGGAGCAGTTTTGCACGGCGGCCCGCGCCGCCGGCTTGCCTGTCGTGCTCATGCAGAACGGCTTCTCGCCCGATTATCACGAAGCGCCCGGCCCCGCTTCGCCGCTCTGGCATAAATCGAACGCCTTGCGATACATGCGGGCCCATCCAGAAGAGCAAGGCCGCATTCTGACGCGCGGCACCTGGGATTACGAGCTGATCGAAACGCTGCGCCCGCAATCCGGCGATCTCCTGATTCAAAAAGCGGCCGACAATGGCTTTGCCGGCACCGATCTCGACCGCCTGCTGCGCGCCCGCAACATCAACACGGTTTTCGTCTGCGGCATTTCCAGCAATGTCGGCGTCGAGTCGGCGCTGCGCGCAGCCTATCATCTGGGCTATTTCGGCATCATGGTGGCCGATGCGTGCATGGCCGTCGGACCGCCCTTCATGCAGGAAGCGACCGAGTTCAACATCGCCAGCTTCTTCGGCTGGGTTGCCAGCGTTCATGACATTTCTGAATCGTTCCACAGCGTCAAACAGTGACGATGCGCGTGAATAAACAGCAGCAATATCAATATCGAACGAAGGCCGTGCAGAAGCATGCAACACATGCATGGGCATCACCTTGACTTGCCGCGCCAATGATTGCCTAGATCGCCGCCTTATTGCTTTTAATGGGATAAAAGATGCGCTTATTTCACAACACACTGATCGCAAGCCTCGCATTTGCTGCTGGCCTCGCTGCTGTTCCGGCACTTGCGCAGCCGAAGCCTGATGAGCGCGCCGTCTCGCAATTCTGGGATGCCTATCGCACCTTGCGGAGCGAATGCGGCAGTGCCGCCTGGACCTTGTGGCAATCGAATTCTTATGAGCGCTGGCGCACCGGCAAGTCGCCGATGCTGACGATGCATTATTCGTCGCGCTTCTATCAAACCCTGCCGCCGGGACCGCAAGCCATACCTGAGCCAACCCGCGGCCAGGCGGTCGAAGCGATGAAGAAAGCCAACGACCTTCTGAAGGCCACCGGCCCCGATTTCAGCACGCTCGCGGACTATATCAACGCCAAGGATTTCAAGGACGACAAATACAAGAAGGGCGACGAGATCAACAAGCGCCTGGTCGCGGCCGGTCAAGCATGTTTCGACGTCAACCAGGAGATGGAAAACATCTATACGGTTTATGCCGAGAAGCGCGCGGGCGAGCTGGCTGGCACAGCCGCCGACAAGCCGGGCGCACAGCAGCGCGTTTCGGATTGGCAGATGGCGCGCGATCTCGCGACCGAACTCGCCAAGGGCACCAAGGTCGATCTGGCGGCTTTGGAGGCGAAGACCAAAGCGCTCTCCGAAATGGTCGAGAAGCGCATCGCCGATCCGGCGCTGGCCTCGTCGCGCTTCTATCGCGATCTCAACAAGGATGTCGCGGTGGAATTGCGCAAGACCGTGCGCGAGATCAAGGAACGACCGAAGCTGTTGCAGGAATATGGCGAGCAGCGGCCGCGCAGCCGCTTCGTCAACTTGCGCAGCGAGATCAATGTCGGCGGTGGGCGCAATCTGCTCGACGAGATCAGCAAATAATCCACCGTCCGCTGCATAAGAGGATCAGACCATGGCCCCTCGCACTTTGACCACCAGCCATGCCGGACAGGGCATGGTCACCGCGCCTCATGCGCTTGCCAGCGAAGCTGGCCTGCGCATTTTGCAAGAGGGTGGCAATGCGATCGAAGCGATGGTGGCGGCCGCCGCTACCATCGCCGTGGTCTATCCGCATATGAATTCGATCGGCGGCGATGGCTTTTGGCTGATCTCGCGCGCCGGCACGCCGCCAATCGCCATCGATGCCTGCGGCAGCGCCGCGCGCAAGGCGACGCTGGCTTACTATGCCGACAAAAAGCTCAACGCCATTCCGGCGCGCGGGCCTTTCGCCGCCAATACGGTGGCTGGAACGGTCGCCGGCTGGGGTGCGGCCCTTGCCGTCTCGCAGGAGATGGGCGGGCGCATGCCGCTGGCGCGACTGTTGGAAGATGCCATCGCGCGGGCTGAACAAGGCATCACGGTGAGCGAAAGCCAGGCGGCGCTGACCACGTCGAAGCTCGGCGAGCTGGCGCTGCAACCGGGCTTCGCCCAGTCCTATCTCGTCGGCGGGCGCCCACCGGCCTGCGGCGAGACCATGCGCTTTCCCGCCCTCGCACGCGCCCTGCGGCAGCTCGCGGCGAAGGGCACGCAGGATTTCTATCGCGGCGAACTCGCCCGTTCGATCGCCGCCGATCTCGCCCGTTGTGGCGCACCGCTGACGAGCGAGGATTTCGCCAGCTATGAAGCCAAGCAGGTTGCGCCGCTTTCGATCACGACCGGCGTCGGCCAGCTCTACAACATGCCGCCGCCGACGCAGGGCCTCGCCTCGCTGCTCATTCTGGCGCAATTCGATCGGTTGAAAGTGGCGCAAGGCGAGAGCTTCGATCACATTCACGGACTGATCGAGGCGACCAAACAGGCTTTCCTGCTGCGCGACAGATATATCGGCGATCCCGCTTCGATGACGACCGACGTTACGGCTTTCCTCAGCGACATTCGCGTGCAGGCTCTGGTCAATCGCATCGATCGCCGCAAGGCCCTGCCCTGGCCGCAACCGGCTGCGCCCGGCGATACGATCTGGATGGGCGCGATCGATGCCACCGGCACCGCCGTAAGTTTCATCCAATCGACTTTCTTTGAATTCGGCAGCGGTGTCGTGCTGCCGGAGAGCGGCATCATCTGGCAGAATCGTGGTGCCAGCTTCAGCCTCGAACCGGGCTCGCCGCGCACGCTCGCGCCCGGGCGCAAGCCCTTCCACACGCTCAACCCGGCCATGGCGCATCTCAGCGACGGCCGCTGTATGGTCTATGGCACGATGGGCGGCGAAGGCCAGCCACAGACTCAATCGGCCGTGTTCACACGCCATGTCTATTTCGATCAGGATTTGCAGGACGCCATTACGGCGCCACGCTGGCTGCTCGGCCGCACCTGGGGCGAGGACAAAGTGAACCTGCGCCTGGAAAACCGTTTCGATCCGGCTTTGGTCGCCGCACTGCGCCAGGCGGGCCACGATGTCGAGCTGATCGAGCCCTACAGCAACACCATGGGCCATGCCGGTGCGATCACGCGCGCACCCGATGGGCAACTCAAAGGCGCCTCGGACCCACGCAGCGATGGCGCGGCGCTCGGGTACTGACGGCGACTAGACATCTCATGCATGTGCCACATATACTCATATTGAGTATATCGTCTCTATACCCTGAATGAGCAGGTCCGCCTCGACGGCGAAGAGATCGTCGATGCGACCCGCTTTCCCTCAATCACGTCCGCCGGAGCCTGAAATGCCGCTCGCCCCTCTTCCCCCAGTCCTCATCGAACCAATCGTCCGCGTAGCACTGCTTGAGGATCTCGGCCGCGCCGGCGACGTCACCACGGACGCCATCGTGCCGAGCGACGCGCGCGCCAAGGTATCACTCGCCGCACGCCAGGCCGGCGTCGTCGCCGGCCTCGATCTTGCGCTCATGGCCTTCCGCCTCATCGACCCTGCGATCGTCGCCTCCGTCATCCGAGTGGACGGTTCCCATGTCGCGGCGGGCGAAGCGATCGCGACTCTCGAAGGTCCTGCGGGCGGCCTGCTCACAGCCGAGCGCGTCGCACTCAATTTCCTCTGCCACATGAGCGGCATCGCCACGGCCACCGCCAAAGTCGTGGAGGCCGTGCGTGGCACGAAGGCGCGCGTCATCGATATCCGCAAGACGCTTCCCGGCCTGCGTGCCGTCCAAAAATACGCCGTCCGCGCCGGCGGTGGGGTAAACCATCGCTTCGGCCTCGACGACGGCATTCTCATCAAAGACAACCACATCGCGGTCGCGGGCGGCATCCGGGCAGCAATCGAGCGCGCACGGGCGGCGGCCGGCCACATGGTCAAAATCGAGATCGAGGTCGACACGCTGGAGCAGCTCGCAGAGGTGCTAAGCTTCGACATCGACGCCGTCCTTCTCGACAATATGACCCCCGAAGAGCTACGCCGGGCGGTCGCTCTCGTCGACGGCCGGGCCATCACCGAAGCTTCCGGCGGCATCACGCTTGCGACCGCCCCCGCTCTGGCGGCGACCGGCGTCGATCTGCTCTCTCTCGGTTGGTTGACGCAGAGCGCTCGGGCGCTCGACATCGGGCTCGACTACGTATCTTGATGGTTGGCGAAACACCCGATGAACAACGACCGCGACCGCTTAGCAACAATCTCCAAGATGATCGGCCCATGAGCGGGCGCGGGCGATTGATGCTGCCGATGGAAAAGCATCCCTAGCCACTTGGGGGGAACGATGTCTGAACAATCCACCGAGCCGGACAATACAGCGGTGCGCGTGGCGCTGTGGCGCGCCTTGCATCTGGTGGCCGATGCGCCACCGCCGGTGCTTGCCGATGACGTCGGCCTCAAACTGGTGGCGCCGGATGCGAACTGGCGGCAGCGGCCCGACATGGATCCGGGGTTCACGCGGCTGTTTCGTGCCTCCATCGTCGCGCGTGCCCGCTTCATCGAAGATCTCGCCATCGCACAGGCCGGCGAAGGCGTCGGCCAATATGTCATCCTCGGCGCCGGTCTCGATACGTTCGCGCAGCGCTGGCCCGAGATGGCTTCCGGCTTGCACGTCTTCGAAATCGATCAACCTGGCACGCAAGCCTGGAAGCGGCAGCGATTGATCGACTGCGGCTATGGCGTGCCCGACTGGTTGCATCTCGTGCCGGTCGACTTCGAAGCGGGCGATGATTGGCAGGAGCGGCTGGTGCAGAACGGCTTCGACACGAGCCGCCCGGCCGTCGTCGCCTCGACCGGCGTCAGCATGTATCTGACGAAAGAGGCAGTGGCCGCGACCTTGCATCAGGTCGCGGCGCTGGCGCCAGGCTCGACATTCGCCATGACCTTCCTGCTGCCGCTCGACATGATGGACGAAGACGTGCGGCCTGGGTTTGAAATCGCCGCCAAAGGGGCTCGTGCCGCCGGTACGCCTTTCCTCAGCTTTTTCGCACCGGACGAACTTCTCGCTTTGGCCCGCGAAGCCGGCTTCAAGGAGGCGCAACACGTCTCGGGCGCGATGCTGGCAGAGCGTTATTTCACCGGACGAACCGACGGCCTGCGGCCGCCTCATCACGCCGAGGACCTGCTCGTCGCGACGACACGGTGATCGGGCGAGGAGGGACGCAGGCCAGAATCGCAAGATCGGTCGAGCACGTCATGTCTGCCTGCGGTTAGCTGGCTCCGCCACGGAGAACAGAGTGATAAAGGCGGCGCTTCAAAGCTACCATGCCCGGATGCAGCGGGTGCTGGACCACATCGACCAGCATCTGGACGACGATCTGGACCTGGATGCGCTGAGCAGCGTCGCGGCCTATTCGAAATATCATTTCCACCGGCAGTTCACGGCGACCTTCGGGTTGTCGGTCCATCGCTATGTCCAGCTTGCCCGTATGAAGCGCGCTTCGCACCGGCTGGCTCATATGGACGCTCAAAGCGTCACGGATATCGCGATGGATGCCGGTTACGATGCACCGGATGCCTTCGCCCGCGCCTTTCGGCAACGGTTCGGGCAATCGCCTTCGTCGTTCCGGAAATCGCCCGACTGGGCGCCGTGGCTTGCGGCCTTCGGGCCTCTCGACAACGCGAGGAGCAAGCTCATGCAGATTACCTATGAACCCGCTGACGTGACGATCCGCAACGTGCCACCAACGCCGGTGGCGATCATGGAGCATCGAGGCGATCGAGCGGGACTGCCCGACACCATCCAGCGGTTCATCGCGTGGCGTAAGGCCGCCGGCCTGTCGCCCGAGACGAGCCCCACTTTCAACGTCTTCCGTTCCGAGCGGATTCCCGCGAACCCAGCCGATTATAGCATGGACCTGTGTGTCGGGACCGACCAGCCGATCGATGCTCATGATAGGCAGATGAAGGCAGGCGTGATCCCCGGGGGACGCTGCGCCGTGTTGCGCGTCGCCCACAATACCAACAACCTCGAGCCAGCCGCGCTCTACCTTTATCGTGATTGGCTTCCAGCCAGCGGCGAGGAAGCACGAGACTTTCCGATCTATTGCCAACGGCACTTTTCGGTATTCCCGAACGTGCCGGTGCCTGATGTGGTCTGCGAATTGTTTCTGCCGCTGAAATAGAGCCCTTTCACATCTCTCATCGTTTCATTGAAACGGTGGGAGATTTTAAGCCACCGACGCGTCGTTCTCCTGGCGCGTGGCAACAGAGCGGCGCGCCGCGTCGGCGCCTTCCAGTTCATCGGCAAGTTCGGCCGCGAGGCTGAAAAACTTGCGCCGCATTTCCGCGGCAAAAGGATTCAGCCGTTCGATGGCATCGAAGACTTCCGGCGCGTCGTCGCGCACCATGTTGATGCCTTCCATCAGCAGATCGAAACTGCGCGTCGTCATGGTGGAAGGCAGAGGCTCCATCTGCACAAGCACTTTGGCGATGAGATGGGTCAAACCCTGCACGGCGGCGGCTTCGCGATCATGCGCTTCCGGCGTCGTCATGATGACATCGAGTGCGAAGTGGCGGCGCAGGAAGGCGGCGATGCGCGGCGCCTGCTCGCCGCGAATGGGACAGAGCGCGATTTTCAAGCCGGCGAGACCGTTGCGCGCGCTCTGCGGACCAAACAGCGGATGCGTGCCGACGACATCGACATGATCGGGCAGGCCGGCCGTCATGATTTCGGCCGGCAACGCCTTGACCGAACCGACATCGAGCACCAATACGCCCGGCGCCAGATGCGGCGCGATGGCTTGGACCGCCTGCGCCATGGCCGCCACCGGCATGGCCAGAACGACGATCGGGCAGCGCGCGGCTTCCGCCAGGTCGACGAAGGTGACGCCCTGCGGCGCATCGGCATCCCCTGCCGCGTGTTTCGGATCGTGGCAGCGCAGATCGAAAAACGGATGCAGATGTTCGGCCATCAGGCGGCCGAATGCGCCAAAACCGATGATGCCCAAACGCGGACGTTGGTGAGGACGTTCAGAAAGTTTGTCAGGAAACACGATGGACCTCTTGAGACTACGCCAGAGGTCACGCTCCAACCGCTGGCTCGACAGCGGTTGAAAAAGACAAAGCCCTTCCTGCCGCTAGATGCGCGGCGCGTAATACGAATGCTGGAAGGTGGCGGTGCTCATGGCGCTTCCCTTAGACGCAAAGCCGGGGCGAGGTCAATGCGGCAAACCGGCAGAGCCTTAAGAGGCCGGAAAGCCAAACAGCCGGGCCGGATTGTCGACCAGAATACGGGCCGCCAGGGCCTCGTCGCCGACCCAGGCCCGGAACAGCGCCATTAGATGGCCGACTTCGGGCGTCAGGTCGCCCATGCGCAGATGCGGCCAGTCCGATCCCCATAACAGTTGATCGGGATTGGCCTCGACCAGCGCATCGTGAAAGGGCTTTAGATCGGGATAATCGGGCAAGTCGCGCGAATTGCGACAGAGCGCCAGCTTCACCCAGAGGCGCCCGTCGCGCACCAAAGCGCAGAGCCGTTGGAAGCTCGGGTCCTCGACGCCATGGGCGACATCAGGTTTGCCCATGTGATCGAGCACGATGTCGAGGCCAAGCGCCAGCAGACGCTGTTCGTTGGCGACGATCGCCGCGCAGTCGGCCCAAATGTGCGCATGCAGCCCCAGAGCGCGCAGGCGCGGCGCCAGCTTTTCCAAGGCGTCGAGACCGACGCTGCCGGGCAGCGGCCCGCCGGAAGCGGTCTTGATGTCGACGAAGCGCAAGGCGCGCACGCCGACCGCATGCCAGGCCTGCAATTGCGCATCGCTGACCTCGGCACCAGCGACAGCGACGCCGCGATAGGCGTTCGGCCGCAGGCGCAGCGCGTCGAGAAAGGCCGCGTGATCGAAACCGTAGACCGATGACGGCTGCACGATCACCGCGCGCGTCGCGCCCATGGTTGCGAGCGCCGTCTGATGCCGGTCGAGCCACGCCTCAGGCACATCGCCGGAAAACGAGGCCTGAGCGAAGCGCGGCCGCGGGCCGATGACGTGGCCATGGCAATCGCAGACACCTGCAAGCGGATCAGCCATCGGATCAGCCATCCTTGAATTGCGAGGCCCGCGCCGCCGGCCTCGCCTCAAAAGCTTCGTGCCACAGCGCCAGGCGCGGATGACGATCACGCCAGGGATCGGCGGCGAAGCGGAAGTCGCTATAGGCGAGCGCGCAACCGATGGCGATCTCGCCGATGCCGATCGCATCTGTGGCGAAGGTCGCTACCTCGCTCTCCAGATGACGCAAGGTTGCCGCGCGCTTGAAGGCGAAGGCTTCCATATGGGCCTGCGACTTCTGCCCTTCCGGCCGGTCGCGTTCGTTGCGGGCAAGAATCAGCAGATCGAGAAAGCCGCTGCCGAGCGCATGTAGGCGCAAGGCGGCGAGACGCGCGTCGCCATCGGCTGGGATCAATGGACGGCGCCCGGAGATCTGATCGAAATATTCGAGGATGACATAGGAATCGAACAGGACACGACCGTCCTCCAGGACGAGCGTCGGAATCTTATTCAACGGATTGTCGGGGATCAGCTCGGCATTGGCCGAGGACATGGCGACGACCGTGCGCAGGCGCTCGATGCGATCGGCCAGACCCAGTTCATGGGCGGCCAGCATGACCTTGCGCACATAGGGCGAGCGCGGCGACCAGTGCAGCTTCATCATGCGCCAAGTCCTTTCTCGGCGCGACGAGGCCTTGAGCTAAAGCGGGGAGGCAGAGCGATCATCAAGGAGCATCCGTTTGATATTGAACCCAAAGGCGAACGGCCCGGCGACGTCAATCGAGCGCCGTAAATTTCCTCTTACAAAAATCATAAACCTATATTATTAGGTCTGATATACAGCCGAAATGCAACTTGGCAACTGCAAAGCGGGGAGACGCCGTGTCTGGGGTCCGTGAGGAATATCTGCATCGCTACCGCGACGTGACGATCCGCGTGCGCGCCGAAGGGCAAGGGCCGCTGATCGTTCTGCTGCCGTCCCAGGCGCGCGATTCCGACGATTACGACGATGTGGCGCAGGGCATCGCGCAGGCCGGCTATCGCGTGTTGCGGCCGCAGCCGCGCGGCATCGGCGACAGCCAAGGCCCGCTCGAAGGCATCACCTTGCGCGATCTGGCGCAGGATGTCGCCGAAGTGATCGGCGCTGAAAAAGGCGGCCCCGCTGTCGTGCTGGGTCATGCCTTCGGCCATTACGTGGCGCGCCAGTTGGCCGTGGCTTTTCCTTCAACCGTGCGCGGCATCGTGGTCGCGGCTTCGGCGGCCAAAACTTACCCGTCCGATTTGTCGCGTGCGGTGACCGAGGCCGGCGATCCCACGCTGCCCGATGACGTGAGGCTCGCGGCTCTGCGCAGGGCTTTCTTCGCGCCGGGCAATGATCCGACACCATGGCTTGCCGGCTGGCATCCGCATATGCAGGCGCCGCAGCGCGCGGCCCGCGCCGCCATTGCGCAGGAGACCTATTGGTCGGGCGGCAACGGACCCCTGCTCGATTTGCAGGCCGAGTTCGATCCATTCAAGCCGCCGGAGCGGCGCAATGAAATGCGCGAGGATTTCGGCGAGCGCGTGAGCGTCGCGCTCGTCCGCGACGCCAGCCATGCGCTGATCCCCGAACAACCGGAAGCCGTGACGCGCGCCGTCGTCGATTGGATGCGCGCCATCGATCATAAATCTTGAAGGAGGAAACCATGTTGATGTGTAGACGCGCCGTGCTCGCGGCGGCGCTGAGCGCTGTCGTCGCGCCCGCCATGGCGCAGGATTATCCGAACCGTCCGATCACTTTGGTCGTGCCTTATGCGGCCGGCGGCCCCGTCGACATCGCCGGACGCTCGACGGCGGAGGCTTTGTCGAAGCAACTCGGCCAGGGCGTCGTGGTGGAGAACAAGCCCGGCGCCGGCGGCCTTGTGGGCACACGCTATGTCGGCACCGCGCGCCCCGATGGCTATACGCTTCTGCTTGGCTCGCCCGGTCCTCTGGTGATTGCGCCGAGCGCCGATCCGGCTTCGATCGATATCGAGAAAGATTTTTCGCTGATCGGCGTGATCGCGGAATCGCCGCAGGTGCTCGTCGTCTCGGCCAAACTGCCGCCGAAGACGTTCAAGGAATTCATCGCCTATGCCAAGGAGAAACCCGGCGCGCTGAACTATGGCTCGGCCGGCATCGGCACGACGCCGCATCTCGCCGCCGAACTCTTGAATCGCGCCACCGGCATCAAAACCGTTCACGTGCCCTATCGCGGCACCAGCGCCGCCGTGCCCGACGTGGTCTCCGGCGAATTGCAGATGATCTTCGGCGACATCGCGACGTTGCGGCCGTTCGTACAATCGAAAGCGGTGACGGCGCTGGTCATCGGCGGCCCGCGCCGCTCGAATCTTCTGCCCGACGTGCCCAATGCGACCGAGGAAGGCTATCCGAGCCTGGTCTCGCGCAACTTCTCCGTCCTGATGGCACCGGCGCGCCTGCCGGCCGATATCGTCGCGCGTTTGAGCAAAGCGCTGACGGATGCCAAGACCGACAAGACCTTTCTCGATCGGATGGATCTGCAAGGCATGACGTCGATCGACAGCTCGCCTGATCAGGCGCGGCAATATCTGCGCGACGAGCGGCAGACCTGGGAACCGCTGGTCAAGGAGATGGGGCTGAAGTTTTAGGGTCTGTCGCGCTTTTTATCGTCGCTTCGCAATGTCCACGTCGTCATTGCGAGGAGCAAAGCGACGAAGCAATCCAGGGCGCATTGTAGAGCATTCGCGACCATAACAACACTCGTCGCCCCTGGATTGCTTCGCTTCGCTCGCAATGACGGGTAGGCAACAAAAAACCGTCGCGATCGATGATCGCGGCGGTTTCTTTTATCCAAGAATACGTCAGTTGAGTTTGACGTTCGCGACTTCCGCAACCTTGCCCCAGCGTTCGATCTCGCTGCGCACATAAGCGGTGAATTCGGCCGACGAACTGCCGACCACGCCGAGGCCCTGTTTCTCAAGGCGATCCTTCACGTCGGGCGCGCGCAAGGTCGCGATGCTGAGGTCATAGAGCTTCTGCGCCACGGCTTGCGGCAGGCCGGCGGGCGCGACGACGCCATACCAGTTGTCGGCCAAGACATCCGGCTCGCCGACCTCGGCGGTGGTCGGCACGTCGGCAAGCAAAGGCACGCGGCTCTTGCTGCCGACCGCGATCGCCCGCAACTGTCCCGCTTGCACGGCGCCCAGCAGCACCGGTACGTCGGCGAACATCAATTGCACATGACCGCCGAGAAGATCGTTCACGGCCGGCGCCGCGCCTGGATAAGGCACGTGGACCATGTCGGTCTTGGTGGCGATCTTGAGAAGTTCGGCGGCGAGATGCGGCATGCCGCCATTGCCCGAGGACGCAAAATTGAGCTTGCCCGGCTGGGCGCGCGCCAAAGCGACAAATTCCTTGAAATCCTTGGCGGGAACCTTGGGCCCGATGACGAGGAGTTCCGGCGCGGACACCGCCTGCGTCACCAGATACAGATCCTTCAGCGGATCGTAAGGCATCGCCTGTTTCAGGGCGACGTTGAGCGCCAAGGTGCCGGAGCTGGCGATGCCGATCGTGTAACCATCGCGATCGGCTTTCGCCACCTGGCCGATGCCGGTCATGCCGCCGGCGCCGCCACGGTTCTCGATGACCACGGGCTGGCCGGCGACGCTCGACAGTTTTTCGCCGATGACGCGCGCCACGAGATCGGCGGGACCGCCGGCCGCGAACGGCACGATCATCTTGATCGCTTTGGACGGATAGTCCTGCGCGTGAACGGGAACAGCGCAAGCCAGCAACACGGTGGCCAGCAGACCCGAAGCCATATGTTTCATATTTCCCTCCTTCGCCTCGATCTCAGCCGAAGCATATCCTCACAAGGAACTTGGCCTCACAAAGCCTTCACCCAATCCGCGATCGCCTCCACCACCGCCGCCGGCTGTTCCGGGATCAGCGCATGGCTGGCGTTGGGAATGATTTTCACCGTCACCCGATCGCCGAATTCCTCGCGGCTCTCGTTCCATTTTTCCTTCGGCTTGAACGGATCGCTGTCGGGCACGAGATCGAGCATTTTCACGCCGCCGCCGTTCCAATATTCGGCCTGTTTCGTTGCCGTCGCTGCCGCGCCCTGAATGCGGTTCGCGGCAGGCGCCCAGCCTTTCAGCCAGACGGAGGCATCGTGCCCCGGCAGGAAGAAACCGCGCTTAAGCGCAGCGAGCCGCGTCTCGTCAGGTAGTTTCGGATCGCCGGATTGTTGCACGACGGCGCGCAATTCATCGGGAAAAGTTTTCGCGGCGGCGGCGATCAGCACGATGCCGCGCACAAGCTGCGGATGATCGGTCGCCACCATGCGCGCCACCCAATTGCCATAGGCATGACCGGCGATGACGGCAGGACCAGCCTTCTCTTGCGCTATAACGGCGGCGACATCGGCGGCGAGATCCTGCATGCGGACATTCTCGGTCGGCCCCGTGCTGGCGCCGGCGCCGCGCGGCTGCGGCCGCACCACGCGGAAGCCCGCCTTCGCCAGGCCTTCGGCGACCGCGTCGAAATCTTCCGAATCGCGCCCGCGCGAGGGCAGCATGACGATCAGCGGACCGCGCCCCTCGGCGATGACGTCGATCTTGGCCGGCCCGGCTTCAACCATGGTGCGGGTGCGCGGCGCGTCCTGCGCGGCGACGGCGGTTGCCGCGCATATCCATGCCGCCAGAACGGCGCCTCCTCGGCGAAACATTGGCATCTCTCCCTCTCCCGCCTCTGCCGTCACAAGGACGGTCTCAGGCTCCCTTTCAACCTATAACCTATATAATTGATCTTTGTAAATGGAGGGAAGCGGTGATTTGCGCGGGGCGCTTTCAGTCGATCATGCCGGTGCGGATGGCCTGGGAGAACCGCGGATCGCGATCAGCGGCAATGGCACGATCAGCAATGCGGCCCGTCCGGCGCAATTCCTCCAGGCTGTGGCCGGGCACCAGGCCGCCAACGTCCTTTATATATTCGGGCAGATAGCCGGAAAACAGCAGACGCGTGTCGAGCGGCAAGCCGGGCACGATGTGCTTGACCATCTCATAGACGATGGTGGTGCAATTGGCGGTGATCGTATTGTACCAACGCGGCGTGTCGGCAAGGCTATTGGCTTTCGCTGCATAAGCGAGAAAGAGCGAACGCATGGCCTGAGGCGTCAGGCCGATGCGATAGAGGTAGACGTCTTCCTTGCGGACGTTGGTGCGCAGACGAATGATGTCGCGTTCGTCGGCGGCGATGAGGCTCAGCTCGAACTCCTTGAAGAAACCGCCGATCTCTGAAAAGTCCTCACCCTTTTCCTTACGAATCTCCACCGAGAAGGTGACGTGATCACCGCCTTCAAAGCCGAAGGAGACGAGCGTGTGCGCGATCGAGGGGCTGGCCCAATAGGACAGAGCGAGATCGACCGAAGACAGACGCGACAGATCATAAGTGCGCGCTTCCCAGCGCGGCGTATAATCGGTTTCGCTGCGCCAATCGAAATTACGCACCTGTGTCAACCGCACGATGTCAGGCGTGCCGGGATCGATCTCCGCCCGCGTGGTTTGCGCGACATCATCGGCCCAGAGACGATCGTTACGCGGCGCGATATTGACCCACCAGAGCAGAAGCACCGCAAAGGCGCCGACATAAAGCAGCGAGATTTTGCGACGGCCCATGATCAAAGCGACAATGGCGACGAGCGCGAGGAGTGCCCAGACCACCACCGCAACAGTTTTTGCCGTCGGTGGCCCTGGGAATTGATACCAAAGCGCCAGAGCGCCCCAGGCGCCGCTGAGCAGGATCACGAGGATTCCCAAGATGACGCCGCTGATGCGCCAGAAGAGGTGCGTCGCTCGGCCCATGCAGGAAACTCTCCGGTCGGCAATCATTTTGAAGTGATAAAGCTATAAAGCGTTTCATATGTCGATGGAATCCCTGAATGCTACACCGTCATTGCGAGAAGCGCAGCGACGAAGCAATCCAAGGGCGTGTGGTAATCTGTCGAGAAATACCTGTAGCGCAGATATTTCTGTATTTCACACTGCCCTTTGCCCTGGATTGCTTCGCTGCGCTCGCAATGACGGTTAGGTTCCCGACGCGACATAGTTTCTGCCGGCATTTGACCACTCGCTCTGGATCCCGCTCAAGGGAATCAGGCCCGTTTCGCCGCTTGCCGCGCCACATCGGCAACACCGAAACTCATGGCGAGATCGGCGCTGTCCAAGGTGTCGAGATCAAACCACGCGGCTTCCAGCGCATCGTCGCCCGCAATTGGAGTGCCAGATAGCCAACGACACCGGACCGCGACGAGAATGTAATGATGGCGGATGCTTTGATCCGCATCGAGATCCAACGCATCGACGGCGGTGACGACATCGCAGGCTTCGCCGCGAATGCTTGTCTCTTCGAAAAGCTCGCGGACGGCGGCCGCCTCGATGGATT
Source organism: Rhizobiales bacterium 62-17 (assembly GCA_001898965.1). Lineage (GTDB taxonomy): Bacteria > Pseudomonadota > Alphaproteobacteria > Rhizobiales > Beijerinckiaceae > Terripilifer. Next base: position 1,282,207 of record MKVW01000009.1, on the reverse strand, counting down.
CACCGAGATCGATCTTGCCGCCGGGAAAGCCCCACAGGCCGACGTCAGGCGGATTGGCGCGGCGCACCAGCAGCACGCGATCGTCGCGAATGACGACAGCGAGGACAGCCGGGATCGGTCGCCGCATGGCGGGAGGTAAATCGGGCATAAAACCACACCGTCATTGCGAGCGCAGTGAAGCAATCCAGTGGCAAAAGAACAGATCGCCGTAATAGGCCTTCATAGGGCATTTCCTGACGACCTACCACACGCTCCTCGCAATGACGGCTCTGTTCGGCGGTTACGCTTCGACGCGCAGTACCACCTTGCCGACCTGTTCGCCCGCATCCATCAAGGCATGGGCGTCGCGCACATCGCGCCAGTCGAACGTGGCGCAGATGTGGTTTTGAATGCGGCCGTTCTCAAGCAACGGCCAGACCTGCTCGACCAGCTCAGTGGCGATGCGGCCCTTATAAGCCGCCGGCCGCGGCCGCAGGGTCGAGCCCGTCAAGGTGAGGCGGCGACGGACGATATTGCGCACATTCACATCCGCCATTTCGCCAAAGTGGCTGGCGATGAGGACGACGCGGCCATCGGGCGCCAGCAGTTGCAACTGCTTTTCCGTATAAGGGCCGGCCTGGCCGTCGAGCACGACGTCGACTTTCTCCTTGCCAATCGCGGCGACGATGTCGGCGACCCAATCGCCGCGATAACTCACGGTGATGTCGGCGCCGATCTCGCGGCACTTGCGCTGTTTCTCGTCCGTGCCGGCGGTGGCAATGACACGCGCGCCGCGCAATTGCTTGGCCATCTGGATCGCCGCCATACCGACGCCGCTGGTGCCGCCTTGCACCAGAAGCGTTTCGCCATCGCTCAATCGCCCGAGCCAGATGACGTTATTCCAGGCGGTGAAGAAGGCTTCCGGCAGGGCCGCCGCTTCAACAAAGCTGCTGCCCTTCGGCAAGGGCATGCATTGCAGCGCCGGCACGGCGCAGAATTCGGCATAGCCACCGCCATTGACCAAAGCGCAGACTTCATCGCCAGCCCGCCACTGGGTAACGCTGGCGCCGACCTTTTCGATGACGCCCGCCACATCGAGCCCCGGCAGATCGGTGGCGCCAGGCGGTGGCGGATAAAGGCCACGCCGCTGCTGCACGTCGGGCCGGTTCACCGCCGCCGCCTTGACGCGGATCAGCACATCGTCGGGACCTAGCTGCGGCATCGGCCGGTCGCAGAAGGCCAGCACTTCAGGCCCGCCCGGCCGGGTGATCTCAATGGCTTTCATCAGTTTCTCGTTCAGCTTTGCGAAGGACGGCGAAGGGTTTCCAGAATATCCGGCAGGCGCGCTTGCGCCGACACCATGATGCGCTCATAGATCGATTCGCCATGGGCATCGATGGCGACCGTCACAGGGCCGAAGCCCGACAAACGGATCTGGTTGAGGCGAAATTGCATGATCAGATCGGTCCACGCGACATCGACCACTTTCTCGACGCCCTGGCTCAGCAGCGCCGAAGCGCCGCCGACGAAGGAGAAATAGATACAGCCGACCTCGCGCATGGCCTCGACGCTTTCACGCGACAAACCACCCTTGCCGCCGAGTGCGGTGAGGCCGAGGCCCCGGATCAAGGTCGGCATCAAGGCGTTGAAGCGGCTCGACGTGGTCGGATTGACGTAGTGCATGCGCGTCGGTCGGCCGTTCTCTTCGTCGTAGCAGACGCCCATGTGGAAGAAGGCACCGCCGCGCATCGGCAGCGGCATCTCCCGGCCCGCCTCGACTTCCGCCACCATGCGCTTTTGCGTCGGCATGCCAACGGTGGCGACGGCTTCGCCTTCGAGCAGAACGAGATCGCCGGCTTTCAAAGTGCGGGCTTCATCGGGCGTCAAGGGCAAGTGCAGACGGCGCAGGGATGACGTATTCATTCGATGCGCTCCACGACACCGGAATTGTAGATCTTCGCCCGCGTGCGCCGGTTGATCCAGCAGTTGAACGAGACGGCGATGGGCGTGAAGCCATGGCCGGAGGCATAATCGATGTGAACGCCGAATGTGGTTGTGGTGCCGCCACAGCCCATCGGACCAAAGCCCGTCTGATTGACCGCGCGGGTCAGACGTTCTTCCATATCGGCCACCATCGGATCGGGATGGCGGGTACCGAAAGGTCGCAAGGTCGCATCCTTCGACAGTTTCGCCGCGTGATCGAACGTGCCGCCGATGCCGACGCCGATCACCACGGGCGGACAATGCTGGCCGCCGGCGCGCATCACCATCTCCAGAATGCAGCGCTCGATGTCTTCAAGACTGGGACTGACCAAGGTTTCGATCGCCGCCCAACGGCCACCGCCCAGCGCCTTGGGCGCGCAGGTGATGTCCATGTAATCGACATCGCCGAGCAGATCATAAGAGACCAGCGGCATGTCCTTGCCTTTAAAACTGCGCTCATTGGTCAACGGATGGGTGACGAAGCGCATGATCGGCGGCTGGATCGTTTCGACCAGATGTTCGAAGCCATCGACGATGGCCTGGCGAATATCGCCTTCCATGCGCACACGAGAACCGATCTTGATCGTATAGCTCGGCACGCCGGCATCGGAGCAGAGGAAGCGGCCTGTCGTCTCCGCCGTCTCGGCGCTCGCCAACATCAGAGCCAGGGTTTCGCGGGCGTGCGGCACGGTTTCCGTCGCCACCGCTTCGCGCAGCTTGGCTTTCGAGCTTTCGGGAATGCGGCGCAGCGACCAATTGTAGAGATCGGCCGTGACCTCTTTGACCAGATCATAGGTGATCGCCATTCAGCCCTCCTCCGCAGCCCAACCCTAGCCCCTCGTGGCCCACCCCGGCAGGACAGAGCGCCACATCTAGCGAGCGCCCGTTGCGCCGCCGTCAAAAGGCGCTATCGTTTCGCTGGGTGAAATAACCCGGGAGTCGCCCATGGCGGACCAAAGCCGGCCTATTTTCTGTCCGGCCTGCCATGGGGAGGGAGCGAGTTTGTCATCACAATCTGAAAGCGTGCAGTTGTCGGTCACCGCCTTGACCGCCGAGGTCGCGGCCCTGTTCGCCGATGCGGGTCTGTCTTCGGCCGGTGCGCAGCGGATCGCCGGCGCGCTGATCGAGGCCGAGCAGCAGGGCTTGAAATCGCATGGCCTGATGCATGCGCCGGTCTATCTCGAGCGCATGCGCAAGGGTTCCGTCTCGACCCATGATCGCGCCGAGATGGTGAGCGACCATGGCGCCGTGGCCGTGCTCGATGCCCGCCATATGCTCGGCCATCTCGCGGCCGAACAGGCGATGGCTTTGGCGATCGAAAAGGCCAGCCGTTTCGGCATCGGAGCCGTCGCCGTGCGGCATGGTTTTCATTTTGGTGCCGCTGGCCGCTATGTCGCGCAGGCAGCGCAAGCCGGCATGGTCGGCATCGCCATGTCCAACACCCGGCCGCTGATGCCGGCACCAGGCGGCGCCGAAGCGGTGGTCGGCAACAATCCCATCGCCATCGCCATTCCCACCGCCGATGAGCCGATGGTTGTCGTCGACGTGGCGATGAGCGAAGGCGCGCTGGGGCGCATCCGCCATCATCATCAACGCGGCGAACCGATCCCCGGCAATTGGGCGGTGACGGCCGAGGGCCTGCCGACGACGAGCGCGGCGGACGCGATCAAGGGGCTGCTGCTGCCGACCGGTGGGCCGAAGGGGTTTGCCCTGGCGATGGCGATCGACATGGCCTGCGGCCTGCTTTCGGGCGGAGCCGTGGGCAGCGAAATCAATGCGCTTTATGGCGATACGAGCAAGCCCAATGACTGCGCCTTTCTGTTTCTCGCCTTGAACCCGCAAGCCTTCGGCGCCGACGATCTGCCACAACGGGCGCGGGCCCAACGCGAACATATCCGCAAGGCCCGGCGGGCACCGAATACAGCGGCGATCCGCACACCCGGCGAGATGAAATGGCGTACCGCTGCAACGCAGCAAGAAACCGTGCAGATCGATCGCAGCACTTTGACGGCGCTGCGCGCCTGCGCCATCCCAATTGATACGCTTGCCGTTTCTCACGGCGGCGAAAGACCTTAAGATCAGGCCGTGTCCTCTCCTGCCAGCTCTGGTGCGCGCGTGCTGTCGTTTCACCCGGTTCAATCGGTCGTCAAAACGCTCGAGCTCTTGGCCGAGGTCAACCGCACGAGCCTGGCGACCGTCGGCGAATTGCATAAGCGCACCGGCCTGCCAAAGCCGACCATCGTGCGCCTGCTCGAAACCCTGATGGCCGCTGGCTATGTGGTGCGCGACGAGCGCATGCGTGGATATCAAGTGACCTCGGCCGTGCAGCGCTTGAGCGCCGGCTTCCATGGTGCACCGCTGGTGATCGAGGCGGCGCGGCCTTGGGCGACGGCGCTGACCTCGCAGATCAAATGGCCCTGCGCGGTCTGCCTGCTCGATCGCGACGCGGTGGTCGTGCGCTACAGCACCATTCCCGACAGTCCGATCTCGCCTTTCCATGCGACGCTCGGCTATCGCTTGACCTTGGGCGGACGTGCCCTTGGCCGCGCCTATTTGCTTTTTTGCCCGGAGGAAGAACGGCAGATTCTGCGCGCCGCCATGCGCACGTCTTCCGATCCCGAGAACCGCAGCCTCACCGATGAGGATCTGGAGCGGATGATCACGCAGGCGCGCTTTCGCGGCTATACGGACCGCGACAGCAATGTGGAGCCGCGCAATTCCGACACGATCGCCGTGCCGCTGATGCAGGGCGAACGGGTGGTCGCCACCTTCGGCGTCACCTATTTCCGCTCCGTCGTCACCACGCCGGAGGACCGCGCCCGCATCATCCATCCCTTGAAAAAAGCGGCCGCCAATATCGAGGCTCAGCTTGAGCAATTATCGGCGCCCCTGCCCGGCGCGTTTCAGGATGAGAAATGACGGCGGGTTTCTCCCTCTGAAATGGCGCGATCCGCCATATCGTCGCGCTGATAACGCGCCTTAGGCCGCGTTCCGAGGAGAGGATCAATATGCCGATCATGTCGCGCCGCGCTTTCGCGGCTACACTTGCTGGCGCCGGTGCCTTGGCACCGAGCCTTCTGACCCAAAGCGCCTTCGCGCAAAGCTGGCCGGCGCGCTCGGTGACGATGTTCGTGCCGTTTCCGGCCGGGGCTTCCACCGACGTGGTCGCCCGCTTTCTGGCCGAGAAACTGCGCGCCGAATTCGGCCAGGGTTTCGTCATCGACAATCGCCCCGGCGCGGGCGGCAATCTCGCCGCCGGCATGGTGACGCGCGCCACGCCCGACGGCTACACCCTGTTTGTTTCCAGCTCCGGCCCGCTGGCCACCAACAAACTGCTCTACAAGTCGATGAATTTCGATCCGACCACGGATTTCGAACCGATCGCCTTGATCGGCGACGTCAATGTGGTGATCGCGGTGCATCCGTCCGTGCCGGCGAAAACGCTGGCCGAGCTGATCGCCTATGGCAAGGCCAATCCCGGCAAGCTCACGTTCGGCAGCCCCGGCTATGGCCTGATGGGCCATATGGTTGGCGAACTGCTGCAACGGACGGCGGGCTTCACCATGACGCACGTGCCCTACCGCGGTTCGGCGCCGCTGGCCGCCGACGTCACGTCGGGTGTCGTCAATGTGGCGATCGACTTCCTGCAGCCCTATATCGAACTGGCGAAAGCCGGCAATGTGCGGGCCCTCGCCGTCACCGCCGATGCCCGCGCGCCGCAACTGCCTGAGGTGCCGACCTTGAACGAATCCGGCCTGCCCGGCTTCAACGCGGCCTCCTGGTTCGCACTCGTTGGTCCCAAGGGCCTGCCGCAACCAGTCGTCGAAAGTCTCAGCAAGGCCGCCAATGCCTGGGTGCGCAGCGATGAAGGCAAGGCGCAGCTCGAAAAGGTCGGCATGCGGGCGATCGGCGGCGGGCCGGAGGCAATCCGCAAGGCGCAGGCCAGCGAATTCGCCAAATGGGCCGAAGTGGTGAAAGAGGCGAAGATCTCGCTCGACTGACGACGTCCGGTTTTACAAAGGAAAGCGCGCCGGTTTCGCCGGCGCGCTTTTTGTTTATGCCGAGGCCTTGGTTCCCGGATCGCACCTGCGGTGCGTCCGGGATGACACCAAGGGTTTTTCCGTAGCCTGCTAGTGCTTCGTTTCCAGGTTCAGCAGCGCCGCCGCGTTATCGCCCGTCATCGCCTTGATCTCGGCATCGGTGAATTGCAGGTCGAGTAGATGACCGACGATCTCGCGATAGCCGTCGACCGGGCGCGGCGCGTTCTTGAGGCCGAGATCGGACGACAGAACGGTCTTGTCCGGGCCGACCACGTCGATGACGCGCTTCAATTCCGCCGGCTCGAACTTCTTCGAACCGCCCTCGACGAACATGCAGATCGAATGTTCCATCACAGCGCCGAGCGCCGCAAGGCCACGAATCTCGGCATCGTTGATGCTGTTCACCTTATAGGTCGGGTGGTTGACCAGCATCTTCTTGACGCCGCGCGCCTTGGCTTCCTCGAAGACGGCGAAGATTTCAGCGGTGGAGAGGTGGCCGCCGGCCAGAATGATGTCGCCTTCGGCGATCAGATCGAGAATCTGTTTCACTTCGTCGATCAGCTTGCCGTCGGCGCCGAACACCGTCAGTGGAATCGGATCCAGCATTTTCTTGGCGGTCGTCGGGAAAGTCTTCACAGTCCCCGCTGCCAGCACGTCGATATGGTTCTTGGCCGAGAGGGTGGGCATCCACACCTGCTTGGCGCCGATCTTGATGGCGTGATCGACCGCATGCGGATTGAAGCCGCCGGAAGCATTGTTGAGCACGATGCCGGAGAACAGTTTGACGCCCGTGTTCGGCACCAGCTTTTCCAGAATGATGGCGTGCGGCGTGCCGAGATAGAAATGATCCTTGTAGAGCAGCGCGCGGAATTTCGCCTCGGCGCAATCCATCATCGCATCGTGATGGTCGAGAATGCGCGGCATGGCGGCCGGGCCGCTGTGGCAATGCAGATCGATGGCACCGACGAGGAGCTTTTCGATTTCAGCGGCGCGGGGATGGGCTTGTTTGGTGGTGGTCATGAAATCCTCCTTTGAAGGCTTCTGTTAAGCGGTTTCGCCGGGCATGGGATAATCCTCGGCATTGATCACCCAGCCGGGCTTGTTGGAAAAATCGAGGCGCGGCGGCGAGAAAATGTCGATCATCTGATTGAGACCGGGCACCACCGAGCGCGAGGTGTGCACCGACGGCGGCGGAATGACGGTGAGCGACGGCGCGGCCATGAATTCATGTTCGTCGTCGCGCCAGATGCGCATGTCGGGTGTCCACGGCCAGCGGATGTCGTGAATATAGGCGCCGTCGATCACCAAGGAGCCCTGCTCGAAATCGTCGTGGTGATGCGGCGAGAGTTTGGCGATGTCGCGCGGACCGTCTCTGGGATCGAGCATGTTGATCATCAGATTGGTGCAGCGGAAGATGCGGCCGAAGCGGCCTTCGCCACCTGTGACCTCCAGGCTGTAGCGCCGGATCTTCCAGCCGCCGCGCGGCTCAGGCCAGGGCTGCAACAGCGCCACGTTGGCATGCGGCTTGGCATAGGAAGCAGCATTGCTGCAACGCGCCGCGAGATCGGGCGCAACGGTCGAGAAAATGCGGATGATGCGACCGTCGTTCGCCGCGACGACTTCCGAATCGCCCGGCGGCATGAAGGCGATCGAATTGCCCGGCGATTGCACCGTTTCGCCGCGCGCCGACAGGCTTGCGCCGGTGGCTGCGTCCGGCAGCAGGACGCAATATTCATCGGGGTGGTTGGAGCGCGCCAGTTTGGCGCCGGCCTTCACGTCGGAGAAGGCGACGAGGAAATTCTGGCCGCGCGCATACCAGGTGCGCACCAAAGGTTCATCGTCCTGCGGCGGCTCGAAATAGAAACGGGCGTAATCGGCGCCGGCAAAGGCCGTTACCGGCGCGGCTTTCGCCGGCGCCGCCGGGGCCAATTTGGCGCGTGGATCATCGGCATGAAAAGCCATGGCGTCTCTCCCTCTAGCTCGCCACTTTCAAGGCGGACATTTCGGCCAGGGCCTGGGCCGCGGCCTTCCGCAGGAAACCTTGATCGGACGACACGATGAAAGCGCTGGCGCCGCGCGCGGCGAAATCAGCGGCTTCCTCGGCCCCGTCGACCATGACGCAGACCGGCTTGCCGACCTTCTTGGCCGCCGCGATGATGGCATCGACCGCATCGCGAATGACCGGCGCATCGCGGGTCGGCGCGCCGAAGGCCACCGTGAGATCGCCACGGCCGATGAACACCGCATCGAGCCCTTCGACCGCGACGATGGCATCGATCACATCGAGCGCCGCCGGATCCTCGATCATGGCGATGGTCGCGACGCTCGCATCGGCGGCATCGACCAGATTCCACATTTTGCTGCCGCCATAGCCACCGGCCCGGGTGACGCCCGAGAAACCGCGCGCGCCGCCACGATAGCGGCAGGCCGACACCAAGGCTTGCGCCTGGGCGACGCTCGCCACATGCGGCGCCAGCACGCCGACGGCGCCGCAATCGAGCACCGACTGGATAGCATCGGCTGAGAGCACCGGCACGCGCACCACGCCGGCCGTTTGCGCCGCGCGCGCCGCCAAGAGCGACACGTCGGTCGAGCCGTGATCGAAGGGGGCATGTTCCTGATCGATGACGACGAAATCGAAGCCGGTGCCACCGATGATCTCGATCGCGTGGCTGGTGGGCGTCTTGATGAAGCTGCCGACCAGGCATTCGCGGTTCAGCAGACGACGGCGGAAAGAGGATTGGGTGGAGTTGAGCATCGACTTCTTCAATGAAAGAGGATGCTGATGTCTCCCACTTTTGCCGACCCGATGAAGGGGTGACGCAGCCGCGTTTCACCAGATGGAATATCGCCCGGGCTGACGCAGCCTTCTGCTGCGCATAAAGCCTTTGCGATCATGAACTTAATTTAACACACCATGGCTTAGACATCGCTTGGAAGCGGGTATAATATTGGCACTGGGGACTGGCCGATTTGTTCGGAAGTTCCCCCATGAACCCGATCACCCTGTTTCTCACTTTGGCTTGCATCGCCATTGGCGTCGCCTTGGGCGCCAGCGGCCATCCCTATTGGGCGGGTGCCTTCATCATCGCCGCGATCATCATCGCGCTCGCGCTGAAGATGGCCAACACCTGGCAGAAGTTCGTGATCCTGCGCGCCGGCAAATTGCATGGCGTCAAGGGGCCCGGCCTGTTCGCCATCATTCCGATCATCGACAATGTGGTGGCGGTGATCGACGAACGCATTCAGACCACCGCCTTCAGCGCCGAAGCGGCGCTCACCAAGGATACAGTGCCTGTCAATGTGGACGCCATCATCTTCTGGTACGTCCACGATGCGCAAAACGCCGCGTTGAACATCACCAACTATCGCGAAGCCATCGATCGCGTGGCGCAGACATCGCTGCGTGAAATGATTGGATCGTCGATGCTCTCGGCGCTGCTTTCCGAGCGGACGGCCGCCGATGCGCTGTTGCGCGACGAGATCGGCCGCAAGACCGCCGACTGGGGCATTTCCGTGAAGTCGGTCGAAATCCGCGACGTCGCCATTCCCGTCGCCTTGCAGGATGCCATGTCGCGGCAGGCGCAGGCCGAGCGCGAGAAACAGGCGCGCGTCATTCTGGCGTCGGCAGAGGCCGAGATCGCCGAACAATTCGTCGCCGCCGCCACGACCTATGGCAGCCAGACGGCCGCCCTACACCTGCGCGCCATGAACATCATCTACGAGACCACCAAGGAACGGGGCGCCACCATTCTCATGCCCTCGTCGATGGTCGACAGCATGAACCCCGCCGTGGCTCTGGCGCTGGCGGGACAAGGCGATGCGCCCGTGATCAAAGCCAACGGACCGGCCGCCCCCCAGGAACAGACCTCCCCCGTGGAGGCGCCTCCCGCCGTGCCGGGCAGTTTGACGCATTAAGCCGGCCTCGGCAGGCGCGACAGTACGCCATATATCCTCCCCATCGGCGGCGCGCGACATCTCGTGCCGGGGCGCGAAGCCCGTTTGGGGTCACGAGGGTCAATGGTTCAGAATCCTGTCGAAATACGCGCCTTGGCACGTCTCTTTGCCCGCTATCGCACCCCCAGCAACGCCCGCAGTATTCTAGAACTTGGCATTACGATCGTGCCTCTGGCCGCGCTTTGGGCCTTGGCCTGGGCCGCCTATACCCTTGGCTATTGGTGGATCGCCCTGCTCCTCGCGGTGCCAGCCGCCGGTTTCCTCGTCCGCTTGTTCATGATCCAGCACGATTGCAGCCATGGCGCCTATTTCCGCAACCGTTCGGCGAACGACTGGATCGGCCGGACCATCGGCGTCATGACTTTGACCCCTTACGGCTTCTGGCGCTCCACGCATTCCACCCATCACGCCAATGCCGGCAATCTCGATCATCGCGGCATCGGCGACATCGACACGCTGACGGTGCGCGAATTCTACAGCCTGCCGAGATGGCGGCGCACCCTCTATCGCTTGTACCGGCATCCGCTCGTCATGTTCGGCCTTGGTCCGGCCTATCTGTTCATTCTGCAGCATCGCCTGCCCAAGGGCATGATGCGCGGGGGATGGCGGCCCTGGCTCAGCACGATGGGGACGAATCTTGCGATCGCCGCGCTCGCGGGAACGCTGATCTGGCTCGTGGGCATCGGGCCATTCCTGCTGGTGCACATGCCGATCGTGATTCTCGCCGCGTCCGTCGGCGTCTGGCTGTTTTATATCCAGCACCAGTTCGAGGACACGTTCTGGGCACGCGACGAAGCCTGGAGCTTTCACGAGGCGGCGCTGCACGGCAGCTCTCACTATGATCTGCCGGGCGTTCTGCGCTGGTTCACCGCCAATATCGGCATCCACCACGTTCACCACCTCAGCAGCAAAATTCCGTTCTATCGCTTGCCCAATGTCCTGCGCGACCACCCGCAGCTCATCGCGGTTCATCGTATTACCTTGCTGCAAAGCCTGAAATGCGTGCGCAAGACGCTGTGGGATGAACGGACGCGGCAACTGATCTCGTTTGGCGAGGCGCGCCGCGCCATCGCAACGCAAGCCATCTGAGACTCCTTCGGTCATTCCCGCTCGCGCCCTTTGGGCGCGTCGGGAACGGCACCGAGACGGGCAGCAACTCAGCTCTTCGCGGCCGGCCCCAGAATGATGTCGCACATGGCGTTGCACAGGCGCTCGATGTCGCGCAGGTCGTTGAGGCGGCGGTTAATGACGAAACCGTCGTTGGCCATCATGAACAGGTTCGGCAGCACGTCATAGTCGAAGCCATTGTCCGGCAGAACGCCCTTCAGCATCTCCATCAAACGGTCTTCGGTCCATTTCAGCAGCGGAGCCGGCTTGGGTTTCTTCGGGTCGGCCGAGGCCAGGGCCTCCATCAGGCTGTTGACGAGGCCGACATTCTCCTCGGGCATATCGCGCCACACACCCAGCATGATGGTGCGCAGCTTCTCGCGATTGTCTTTCTGCTTGCCGACACGCTTTTCGAGCCGCTCGAAAGCCTCCTTGTACCAGGGCACCAGGACCGCATAGAGCAAATCGATTTTAGAAGGAAAATAGGAATAGACGCTGCTGACGCCGATCCCCGTCCGATCAGCGATCTCTTGCAGGGTGGTGCTGTGATAGCCGCGCTCAGAGAAGAGGTCATAGGCGCTATCCAGGATAGCCTGCCGGATTTCCTTCTTCTTGACCTGAACCATGCTCTCCTTCGTCCCTCATGGGCATCCCTATAACGGGATCGTCATCGGTGCATGCGTGGCGTCGCTGTTCATCAAGGCAACCCGCTTCATCTTGATTCGAAACGCCTCGCCCGAGCGAACCAGATCATAGGAATGGCGGCCTGAATAGAGCGTCTGTTTGTCGCCTTGATGGACGATGCAGATGAAGGTGGCGCCGACCTTGAAGGCCGCTTCACCCGCCTCCTGCCCCGCCGGTTCGGCTTCGATATTGCCGACCACGTGGGTGGTGCGCGGCATCGGCGTCAGCACCAAGGCGCGCTCTTCCAGAAGCCGCTGAACACGGATCGACAGGATGCCGTGATCCTCGTAGATGATCGAGGCGACGTTGAGCGGATCGGTCTGGCCTGGCTTGCTTGGCATCCAATAAATGCCCTGCGGTTCATAGAGTTTCAGCCAGCCTTGAAAATCGCCGCTGTCGAGGAGACGAGCCTCCTCGAACAAAAAGAGCTCGATCTGTCTTTGGGTCGTCGGGTCGAGCATCAGGCAGCCTCGGCGGTCAGATAGTTGAGCCATGCCTGGAATTGGACGCGCATCGGCATTTCGCTTGCCGCGCCCGAAAGCATGCCATTGGCATCGCGGCGATCGCTGTCGAAGCCGCGGGAGAAATCGACCCAGGGGCCTTCGTCCTTCGACAGGCCCTGCTGGCAGCGCTCGAGCATTTCGATGTCATCGGAGAAGATCATCGAGGCCGGCGAGCCTAATGTCGTCAGGAAGCGCACCGAGCGGTGGAACATTTCGTCCGGCGCGCCCTTGAGGCGGAAGCAATAGATGCGCACCAATGTGCGATCGACGGCGATCGGCGTCGCCACCCGCATCTGCTGATACTGCGCGTTGATGATGAGATTGGGATAGACGATGTTGTTGAAGCGGTTCATGCCGAGAATCTCAGCCGTACGCTCCTCGCCGACCTTGGCGACGAGGGCCGCCCGATATTGCGTCGCAATAGTATCGGCTTCCTTCTGCACCAGCACGCCGTTGGAATAGATATTGGTCATATAGGCATGGCCGCCCGGCAGGCCGTTGAGCTGAATGCCTTCCCATTCCTTGAAGCCGAAGCCGTTGGCGAGCAGCATTTCGCGCGTCTGATCCTGATCGAGGATCGAGGCATTGGCGGGCGCCTTGCGCGCCGGCATCACCGAGGAGGCATGAACGAAGCTCGGGTGGAAAATGTCGGCGGCATTTTCCATATGCAGCTTCCAATTGCCGCGATATTCCACCGAGAAATAGGACTCACCCATTTCCACTTCGCCATCGGGCGCGCGATCGACGAGATTGTCGATCACCTCAGTCATCGCGCCGAGATGATTGAGCAAAGGCGCGGGGTTTTCATTCAGCGTGGCGAAGATGAAACCGCGATAGGTCTGGATCTGCTTGATCCGCTGCATGTGATTAATAGGATCGTTCAGATCGAAGCTTGCAGGATAACTCTGGCGGTGCGGTACCGACGAGAGGGAGCCATCGGGCTTGAACACCCAGGCATGATAAGGGCAGCTGAACAGCCGGCTCGTGCCTTGATCGACCATGCAGAGCCGCGCGCCGCGATGCGGACAGCGGTTGATCAAGACATTGATCTTTTCATCCTCGCCGCGTGTCACCAGAACTTCGTGGCCGCCGAGCCGCGTGCGCACGAAATCGCCCGGCTTCTTCACCTGGCTTTCATGGGCGACATAGATCCAGAGCCGGCCAAAGATGCGCTCCTGTTCCAATTGAAACACGGCGGGATCGGCATAGGCGCGCCGATGCACATGATCGGGGCGCACGAGACCGCGAATGTCGTCGGCGGTCGGGATATCGAGGGCATGAGGTTCAATCATGGTGGGCCTCACTGGAGAAGGTTTTCGAAAATCATCTGGAAGGGCGGGCAGGTTTCCAGGCCAACGCCGGGCCGATCGGGCAGAACGGCCTTGCCATCTCGCACGACCAAATGCGCGGTCAGACTGCCGAACAGGCTCGCTTGATCCATCGCCACTTCGGCGAGGCCAAGCCCGAGACCGCCAACACCATGGGCGGCGAACAGATGGCCGGCATGGGGCGCGCAACGCTGGCGGCTCCAGCGGTGCGTCTCGAGATCGTCGAGAATGCGCAGATATTCGACGAGGCCGTAGCTGAGCGAAATATCGAATTGCAGCATGTCGCGCTCGGGCCGCAGGCCGCCATGGCGCAAGAGATTACGCGCATCGTCGCGGGAAAAGAGATTCTCGCCTGTCGCCAGCGGCAAGGGTGAGGCAGCGGCGATCTCGCGATGCAGATCGTAATCGAGCGGATGCACGGGCTCTTCGATCCAGGCGAGCGCGAAAGGCGCCAGGGCCTCCACATAGCGCAGGGTTTTCTCGCGATCGAACGTGCCGTTACCATCGACCGCGAGCGACATGCCCGGGCCAAGCAATGCGTGGATCGCTGCGACACGCGCCACGTCTTCCGCCAGAGCCACGCCGCCGATCTTGATCTTAAAGCGGCGGTGGCCTTCATCGACGGCGCGACTGATATCGGCGCAAAGAAGCTTGATGTCATCAACATCACGGTAATGGCCGCCGCTGGCGTAGACAGGCACGTGCCCATCGGCTGCCTGTCCGGATACTTCCGCCAGCAATTTCCACAGAGGCACGCCGGCCAGTTTCGCCTTGAGATCCCAGAGCGCCGCGTCGATGAGACCGACCGCGCCGCAGCGCTCGCCATGACCGCCCGGCTTCTCGTCCGCCATGACGAGCGCCCAGGCTTTATGCGGATCGATGCCGCCGCTGCCATCGGAATACGATTCAGACGAAGCCTCGGCAAGGCGCGGGATAAAGCGTTCGCGCAGCAGGCCGCCATGGCCATAGCGGCCGATCGAATCGAAAGCGAGGCCAACGACGGGCCGGCCATCACGCACCGCATCGGTGTGAATGGCGAGCGCGCTCGCCGTCATGCCGCCGAAGCCGATGCTGGAATTGCGGCTGGCCGAACCCAGCGCGACCGTCTTTTCCCTGATGGCCAGGATACGCATCAGACGTCCTTCGACTGCCGCCAATCGTGCGCCGAGACGTCGAAGACAATGCCGTTGATGTCCTTGAACTTCTTCTCGGCATCGACGCCGGGATAGCTCGGCAGTTGCATGAAGAATTCCCCGCCGAGCTGTTTGATCTTCGCGGCGGTCTCGTCCTCGTTGTCGACGACAAAGCCGAAATGATGCAGGCCGGCCCACTCCGGGCCGCCCTTGCCGCCGATCGTCCCTTCGGGGAAGTGCAGCAGGGTGAGGTTCATCACGCCGTCCGACAGCGAGATGGCATTGCCGATCGGACTGTCGACCTGGCTGACCCGTTTCAGCTCGAACGCGCCCTCATAGAAGGCCGCGGCCTTCTCAAGATCGGGCACTTGAATGGCAATATGTCTGATTTTGGCCATGACATTCTCCGTTAGGCCCGCGCAAAGGGCGGAAAACTGAGGATAGCGGCACTGCGCCGGCTCTATACTGTATCATAAAATAGAATCTTCTTCGGTTTTGAAAGCGAAAAATTCAGGCAGACGGGATGACGCCTCAGCGTCCTCACTATGCTCCTCAGGCCAGATCGCCTAATGCTCGCAAAAGAAATGCCTGCCTTACAAGCATTACTTGGCAATTCCAGAAACCGATATCCGTCGTAACGCGATCACCTTGCGGCACCGCGAAAGAAATGATCGCCGCAAACGAATTGCGCTGCAATGCAGCATATACTGCTCGAATAATAATCGGTTTTGCTGAAAAAAGCCTCTTGACTGAATTATGAGACGCAAACATTGTTTATTACCATAATTCTTCAAAACCGAAGGAGATTTTGTTATGCGTGCGCAGCCCCGCTTGGCCTCCCCTCCCCTTCGGTTTTTAGCGACGGCCCTGGGCTGTCTGTTCGCGGTCGGCGGTGCATCGGCGGCGGAAATCACGTTGAAGGCTGCCGTCTTCGTGCCGCCCACCACCACCTATGGCATTCCGTTCAAGCGCTTCGTCGATCACGTCAACGAAACCGGCAAGGGCGTGCTGCAAATCCGCATCGTCGGTGGTCCGGAAGCGGTTCCCGCCGATGGCCAGGCGCAGGCAGTGCGCACCGGCGTGCTCGACATCGCCTCCATTCCGCCGACCTATTACAAGAGCGTGATGGTGGAGGGCGACGCGCAGATCCTCTCCGACATGTCGCTCGCCGAACAGCGCAAGTCCGGCGCGTATGAAACGCTCAACAAGATCGCCATCCAGCGGATGGATTCGATGTATCTGACCACCTATGGCATCGGCGTGCCGTTCCATCTCTATCTCACCAAGGAGATGGCGGTTTCCGGCATCAACGATCTCAAGGGTCTGCGCTTTCGCGGCCAGCCGAATTACAATGCCATTTTCAAACATTATGGCATCGCCGGCGTGAATATCGCGGCACCGGAAGTCTATACCGCCCTCGAACGCGGCACCGTGCAGGGCTACGGCTGGCCGCTGTGGGGCATCGAGGACTTCGGCTGGGAAAAGCTGACGAAAGTCCGCGTCGATCCCGGCTTCTACAACGTGATCGTCAATATCCTGATGAACAAGCGTAAGTATGATTCGCTCGATGCGGCGCAGCGTAAGGTCATCGACGACGCGGTCGTCTGGTTCGAACAAGACAATGAGAAATACACGGCCGACACCACCAAGGCGACATTAGCCACCCAGACCAAGGCCGGCATCAAGTCGGTCGATTTCGGGCCGCAGTTCAAGCAGACGGCGATCGATCTCTACTGGGACGATTTGAAAAAGCTCAGCCCCGACGCCATCGGCAAGCTGCAACCGCTGCTGACCAAGAAATAAGTCTTCAGACAGAGTGCGTGGGGCCGCGGTATGCAGATGATTTTTCGGCTCAACGGCTGGTTGGTGCGTCTTCTCTGCATCCTGGCCGTGGCCTCCATCGCGGCGATGACGCTCGGCATCAGTGCCGAGGTCATTCTGCGGATATTTGGCTTTCCTTCGATCGTCGGCCTCATCGAGCTGACCGAATATGGCCTCTTCATCTCGACGTTCTTCGCCGCGCCGCATCTTTTGCGCACGAACGAGCACATCCGCGTCGACATCCTCATGTCGCGGGTGGATCAGGCGACGGCGCGAGCGCTGGAATATTTCGCGCTGGCCTGCATCATTCTGATTTGCGTGATCACCGGCGTGGTCAGCACCATGATCATGATCGGCAATATTCAATCGGCCACCTTGATCTTCAAGGATCTGATTTTCCCACAGTGGTGGCTTGACTGGATCATCCCGCTCACCTGCCTCGTCATGGGCGTGCAGGCGCTGGAATTGATGGTCATGTTGAAATCCCATCGCGTGAGTACCGAGGCTTCCGAACATGTTCCGGGCCTGAGAGCGGAGGAACTGCCGTGAGCTGGGGATCCATCCTGACGCTGATGTTCGCGTCGAAAGTCGGCCTGCTGCTCACCGCTCTGCCCGTCGCCTTCGTCTTCTTCATCATCAATATCGTCGGCTCCTATCTGATCTTCGGCGGCTTTCCGGGCCTCGAACAGATGGTGCGCAACGAACAATTGTCCGTCGCCCAGTTCTCGCTGGTGCCGATTCCGCTGTTCGTGCTGATGGGCGAAGTGCTCTTTCATACCGGCCTGGCGATGAAGTCGATCGATGCGGTCGACGCGGTGATCCGCCGCGTGCCCGGCCGCCTGGCCGTGGTGACCCTGGTGGCGGGTACGATCTTTTCGGCCATTTCCGGCTCGACCATCGCCACCACCGCCATGCTGGGCTCCCTGCTGCTGCCGCAGATGCTGCAACGCAACTACGAGCCGAAAACGGCGATGGGGCCGATCCTCGCCATCGGCGGCGTCGATATCCTGATTCCGCCCTCCGGCCTCGCCGTTCTGCTCGGCAGCCTCGCCGGCATTTCGATTACCGGTCTGTTGGTCGGCGGCATCGTGCCCGGCCTCATCCTGGCGGCGCTGTTCATCGGCTATGTCATCCTGCGCTGCTGGCTCAACCCGGAACTGGCGCCGACCTATGAAGACACCAGTGCGCCAGTGGCCCATCCCTGGCTCAATCTCGCCGTCACCGTGCTGCCGCTGATCGGCATTTTCGCCCTCGTCGTGGTCTCGATGATCGGCGGCTGGGCAACGCCGACGGAAGCCAGCGCGCTTGGCGCTTTGGCCACCGTGCTCGTTGCGCTGCTCTATCGCCAATTGACGTGGGAGAGCCTGCAAAAGTCACTAATGGGCACGGCCTCGATCTCCGGCGCGCTGCTCTTCATCATCGTCGGCGCCACGACTTTCGCGCAGCTTCTGAGCTTCTCCGGCGCCACCGCCGGTCTGGTGGCTTTGATCGAAAGCTCCAACCTGCCGCAGACCGTCATTCTCATCGGCATGCTAGCCATTCTCCTGGTGCTCGGCTTCTTCATCGATCAGACCAGCATCATGATGATCACTTTGCCGTTCTACATGCCGATCCTGCGCGCCATGGGCGTCGATCTGGTCTGGTTCGGCATTCTCTACCTGCTGTGCATGCAGATCGGCCTGCTGACGCCACCCTTCGGCCTGCTGCTCTTCGTGCTCAAAGGCGTGTCGCCGCCCGGCATCACGGTCGGGCTGATCTATCGCGCCGCCATTCCCTATGTCTGGCTGACGATCTTGATGATGGTGCTGATCTTCGTCTTCCCGGCCATCGTCACGGCTTTCGTGGCGAGCCCATGAAAGCGCCGGCTTTTGCCTATCGAAGACCGGACGAGCTTGCAGAGGCGCTGTCGCTTTTGGCTGACGATGGCGCGCAAGTGCTGGCCGGCGGGCAAAGCCTGATCGCCTCGTTGAACATGCGCCTGTCGGCGCCGGCCCTGCTGGTCGACATCAACCGGATCGGCGCCCTGCGCGGCATCGAGGACCGTGCAGACGGTATTCGCATCGGCGCCCTGGTGCGGCACGTCGATGTCCTCCATTCGCCGGTCATCGCCCGGCAGGTACCTCTGCTCGCCATGGCTTTGCCCCACGTGGCGCATATGGCGGTGCGCAATCGCGGCACCACCTGCGGCAGCCTGGCGCTTGCCGATCCTTCGGCGGAAATGCCGGCACTGGCGGTGACGCTCAATGCCAAAATCGTTCTTGAAAAGCAGGGGGCCCGGCGCACGGTGGCGGCCCGCGATTTCTTTCAAGGGCTTTATCAGACCGACCGGCAAGACGATGAAATGATCACCGAAGTGATCTTTCCGCGCGCTGCCGATGACGAGGTGTTCGGCTTTGCCGAACTGGCCCGGCGGCATGGCGATTTCGCCACCGTCGGCATTGCGGTGCGGGCGCGCCGTTCTGGCGATACGCTGGAAAACCTCGATGTCGTCATCTTCGGCTCCGAGGCAACGCCGTTGCTCAGTCCGGCGACGTCCGCTTTGCGCATCGCCGCCGACGCGACAGCGCCGATGCTGGCCGACATGGCCGAGGCCATCACCGCCACTATGGAACCGATGGAAAACCACCAGGGTCGCGCCGATACCAAGCGCAAGCAGGCGGCCGTGCTGCTGCGGCGCACGTTCAGGGATATGCAATCGCGGGCTTTTGCGGGGAAAGGCAACGGGCATGACTGATCTGCACAGCATCGCCTTCATGCTCAACGGCAAATCCGTCACGGCGGACGTCGATGCGCGGCTGCACCTCGCCGACTTTCTGCGTCACACGCTGCACCTGACCGGTACGCACATCGGCTGCGAACATGGCGTCTGCGGTGCCTGCAATGTTTTGGTCGATGGCCGCTCGACGCGAAGCTGTCTGATGCTCGCCGTTCAGGTCGATGGCGCCCATGTCGAAACCATCGAGGGCCTGACAGCGAGCGGCCAGATCGCCGATCTGCAAGCGGCCTTCACCGCCCGCAATGCTCTGCAATGCGGCTATTGCACGCCTGGCGTTTTGGCGACAGCCGCCGAACTGCTGACCGGCAACAAGCCGACGCGGGATGAAATCCGCGACGCCTTGTCGGGAAACTATTGCCGCTGCACCGGCTATCACGCCATCGTCGATGCCATCGAGACAGTCGCCGGCAAGCGGCACGGTGGTGCGCCATGACCGCGAACCTGAAAACCGGCGCCTCCCTCCCCCGCCGCACCGCAGCGCGGCTCGTTGCGGGCAAAGGCCGCTATACCGACGACATTCAGGTCGCCGGCCTGTTGCATGTCGCTTTCGTGCGCAGCTCCTATCCGCATGCGCGGCTGAAGCGAATCGAGACGCGCGCGGCTGCGGATATGCCCGGCGTCGTCGCCGTGCTGACCGGCAACGATCTCGCCAAGGTCTGCGCGCCCTGGCAGACGCAGCTCGCGCTGTTACCGAGCCATTTGTCGCCACCACAAATGCCGATGGCGCAGGGTGAAGCCTGCTGGCAGGGCGAGGCGATCGTGGCCGTCGTCGCGACCTCGCGCGCGCTGGCCGAGGATGCCACCGAAAGCGTCGAGATTGAATGGGAGGAGTTGCCCGTCGTCGCCGACGTGCAGGCGGCGGCTCTGGCCGATGCGCCCGTGGTGCATAGCGCCATGACCAGCAATCTCGGGCTCGATCACACGGTTTCGACCGGCGATGCCGAGGCGGCTTTCCGCCAGGCGGCCGTCACGGTGGAGCACACGTTCAGTTTCGACCGCCAGACTGGTGTGACGCTTGAACCGCGCACCATTCTCGCCGAATTCGATCCGCGCCTGCAGCAACTGACCATCCACCATTCGCATCAGGTGCCGCACCAGATGCGCGATATTTTCGCCGCACAGCTCAAACTGCCGCTGTCCAACGTGCGCGTCGTCGCGCCTGACGTCGGCGGCGCCTTCGGCCTCAAGCTCGCCGCCTATCCCGACGAAATGGCGGTGGCCACCATCGCCGTTCTGCTGGAACGGCCGGTAAAATTCTGCGCCGACCGGCTGGAAGCCTTCGTCAGCGACAATCATGCGCGCGAAGCGAAGGTGCATGGCCGCATGGCGGTCGATGCCGACGGTCGGCTGACCGCCATGGATGTTTCCGTCGTCTCGGGCTTCGGCGCCTATTCGGCCTACCCGCGCGGCAGCGTCGGCGAAGCGCTGCAAGCCGTCCATATGGTGGCGGCCCCCTACAAGATGGCGCATCTGCGCGGACGGGTGCGCGGCTATTTCCAGAACAAGCCGCCAAGCGGCGTGCTGCGCGCGGTGGGACAGCCGATCGCCACCACCGTCACTGAACAACTGCTCGATCTCGCGGCGCGCCGGCTCAGTCTCGATCCCGCTGAATTGCGCCGTCGCAACTATGTCGACACCGCCACGGCCACCGCTCGGTCGGCCGGCGGCATCGTACTCGCCGAACTGTCGCTTGAGCGCTGCCACGATCGGCTGCTGCAGCTCATGGACTACGCCACGCTGCGCCAGCAGCAGCGAATGCATCGCGACAAAGGCATCTATCGCGGCATCGGCCTGGCCGCCTTCATCGAACAGACCGCCGTCGGTCCCACCCTTTATGGCGCGCAGAATGTGCGCGCGTCGGCGCAGGAAACCTGCCGGCTGACCTTGGAGGCCGATGGCGCCATCCGTTGCGCAACCAGCATCACCGACCAAGGCCAGGGCACCAGCACCGCCTTGGCGCAGATCGTGGCCGATGCGCTTGGCGTCGACATCGAAACGGTCGAGATCGCCACCGGCGACACGCAGTTGACGCCCTTTGGCGGCGGCGCCTGGGCCTCGCGCGGTACGGCGCTGGGTGGCGAAGCGGCGTTGCGCGCCGCGCGAAAGTTGAAAGAGAGCGTGCTGGGGATCGCCGGCGCTTTGCTGCAGACCGAGCCCGATCTCCTCAAGATCGAAGACGGTCGCATCTACAATACAGCCAGCCCCCTGCCGCAGATGAGCCTCGCCGACATAGCGACGACCGCTTATTTCAAGGCGCATCTCGTGGCGCTTACGGAACTGCCTGCGCTCGAAATCACCGAGAGCTTCGCGCCGCGCGATCTGCCTTATGTCGCCGCCAATGGTATTCAGGCCGCGCATGTGGAGGTGGATGTCGAACTCGGCACCATTCGCGTGCTCGACTTCTGGGTGGTCGACGACTGCGGGCGGGTGATCAACCCGCTTCTGGTCGATGAGCAGATCCGTGGCGGCGTGGTGCAGGGCATAGGCGCGGCGCTTTACGAGCAGTGCATCTATGGCGCCGACGGCCAGTTGGAGAACGGCAGCCTGGTCGATTACCTCGTGCCGATGGCGAGCGAAATGCCTGACATCCATGTCGCCCATGTGCAGACACCGACCAGCGCGACGACGCTGGGCGCGCGCGGGGTCGGCGAAGCCGGCACGGTGGGCGCGGCGGCGGCCATCTGGACCGCCGTCAACGATGCGCTGACACCTTTCGGCGTCGTTCTCTCGGAACAGCCCTTCACGCCGGAGCGCGTTTTGGACGCACTCGCGGCGCGGAAGGATTGATCGCGCGTCAGGCGCCGATGGCGACACGAATGTCGTTGCGCTGACCGACTTCGACGTAACGGGCGCCAAAATTGCTGAAGCGGCCGCTGGTCACCGTCACGATATCGGTGAGCGGCATGGCTTCGGCATCGCTCTTCGGCCGGGTGACGAACAGTTCGGCCTGGAACAGGCCATCCGCTTCGAAGCCCGACGTGTCGATGCCGCGGCATCTCAGCGTATGCAGGCTGCGCTCGAATTCCTGTTCGTCGCGGAAACGACGCTGCACGAAGGTCGATCCAGCGAGTTTCTCCGTCACCATGCCCCGCTCGTCGAACGCATCGACGAAATCATCATAGGGGAACATGCGCAAAACGAAGGAGATGATCCACGGCGTGGTTTCAACCGCATCGAGAAGCTGCTGATAGGTGCGGTCGGTGACATAGCCGATCGCGCCCGTCGACAGCAGCACATTGGCGGGCTTCACAATCGCGGCGTTGCGGGCCGAGAGCTTTTCGTTTTCCAAATCGACCGCGATGCCGTTCGCATGTAATCCAACCGCATTGGCATAGCGAATGGCGGTTTCGGAAATGTCGACGCCGATGAATTGGCCAAGGCCGATGTCGGGCCAGCTCGCATAGAAATTGCGATCGAGGCGGATCATCTCGTCGTCATCGAGTTCCATGATCTCGCGACGCGCATAGCGCTGACGCAAATTGGCGAAGTTCACCGGAAAACGGTGAATGGCAGCATTGATTCCATAGGAACAACCGATATCGAGCACGGTGTTGGAATGGCCGTAATGGCGGGCTCTTGCATCGAGCAATTGCCTGATCACCGGTTCAGCGACATCGGGGATCATGTAATCGAGAGCGCCCAGCACCGAAAAGTAAGATCTCGGATCGCTCTGTGTGTAGATGTCGTCAAAGACGGCCTTGTTTTGATTAATTCTGGCGAGTGTTCCAGACAAATGCGTGCTCTCCTCTGCTGACGCCTCTGCGACAGTGACGGCCTCCAAGAATTTAGTCGTATGACGATTAGACCTAGCCGATGCCCCCACCGGTTTCAACCGGCCATCGGATAAGATCAAATTATCAATAGGTTGCGACCACCGAAATCCATATGATCAAGAGGATTGTCGCCCGCGCGAGCCCCTTTTCGTGACGCACCAAGGACTCAACGAACGGCGAAGCTTTTCGATCCAAAAAAATCCGACAAATCGCGAGAGCGCCGTGAACTTTGTCCGCCTGTCGACGTTGCGGATACAAAACCGACTTTGCAGAACCGAAATTGCCACATGCCATCGCACGCTCATCTTCAGAGCACGACTGCCAGCGATGGATTCAAACAAAATCGAGAGCCATGTCCGATCGGACGATCTGTTACCTCGCGATCGCCTTGCTTGTGATGATCGTCTGCATTGCGATGCTCATATCAGAAACGACTGAAAGCCCTGTCGTTCCGAGCAAAGTTCCGGTTCAACCGATAGGCTCGCCGCCATGAGTGAAGCCCGTGCAACTCTGTGGAAGATCGGCGCGCGAACGCTTGCGACGACGTGTTTCGTCTTTTGTGTCATCTCTTATTTCATCTCTTGCGCGATCGTTCCCGCTTTCGCCGACACGCTGCTGACGAAGCGGCAGGCGCAGGCCAAAGCCGTCGCCATTCTCAAGGGCGATCCTTACGGCAAGACCACGGCGGACGTTTCCAAACACATTCGCAAGGCCGAACTGCTGCGCGCCGGCAAGTCCATCTGCGGACCGGTCGCCAAGCCGCTCTGGTCCTTCCACGTGGTCGTGCCCGCCGCCGAGAATCCGGCCGGCCCGGCGACGATCGCCGGCACGCTGGTTCTCGATGCCGCTTCCGGGCAGCTGGAATGCGCCGGATTGCCGTTTCTGGATTAGGTCTTAGCCGCAACGGCGAGGCAGCCGTCGGCCGGCTGTTGCCAGCTTCGAACTACCTTACTGATTTTCCGAAAGAATTGGTGCCCAGGAAAGGACTCGAACCTTCACGCCTTGCAGCACAGGTACCTGAAACCTGCGTGTCTACCAATTCCACCACCTGGGCGACGGGGGGTCTCTTACGGGGCGGGATGGCGCCTTGTCAATCGCATGACAGCACGAAAGCGGCCAATCCCCATAATCTCTCCCGCAACCGGCCCGCGGCGCGTAGAGCCAGAGCGCATTCCAAGCCTTCCCAATCATATACAGGCCGTTTTCGGCGATCACATTAACCGGCGGGCAAGCGGGGCGGCGCGATAGTCCGGCCGCCGGCCTTATGCCGCGACGGATCGCTCATGACGGGTCCCGCAGACCATTTTTCCACCATACCTGCCGCCGTCAGCCTGCGCGGCCTGACGAAGCGATTCGGCGACCGCATCGCCGTCGGCGGGCTCGATCTCACCGTGCGCGCCGGCGAGCTTTACGCCCTGCTCGGTCCCAATGGCGCCGGCAAGACGACGACCTTGCGCATGGTCGCCGGCCTGTTGCCGGCCGATGAAGGGACGATCGAGGTTTTTGGCATCGATGCGCGGCGCGATCCCATCGCCGCCAAACGGATCACGGCCTGGCTGCCCGACGAGCCGATGCTCTACGACAAGCTCGATCCGCTCGAATATCTCGAATTCGTCGCCGGCCTGTGGAGTGTCGCGCCTGAGATCGCGGAAGAGCGCGCCGTCGCTTTGCTGCACACGCTTGGTCTGTGGGAGCATCGTTTCGAGCGCTGCGAAAGCTTTTCGCGCGGCATGAAGCAAAAGGTGGCGCTGGCCGGCGCGCTGATCCACGATCCCAATCTGCTGATGCTCGATGAGCCGCTGACCGGACTTGATGCCGCCATCGCCCGGCAGGTGAAGGATCTCTTGATGGAGCGCGTGCGCGCCGGCGCCGCCATCGTGCTGACGACGCATATTCTCGATGTCGCCGAACGGCTCGCCGACCGCATCGGCATCATTCACGACGGGCGGCTGATCGCCGAAGGCACGCTCGCAGAGCTACGCCAGCTCGCAGGACAAAACCATTCGACACTCGAAGACGTGTTCCTCGAATTGACGGGCCAGGGCCCAGCGGGACAAGGCCCAGCGGCGCAGCCGACTGCCATCGACGCATGAGGCGAGACTTCACCCGTTTCTTCACGCCAGGCTCTTTCGGCTGGCTGATCGCCCAGGATCTGCGGCTGTCGCTGCGCCGTTTGCAGGGCATGTTCGGCGCCTTGAAGCCACGCACGGCGAGCCTGATCCTGCTCGCCGCGCTCATTGCCTTTCATGGCCTCGCCTGGCCCGTCGCGCATTGGCTGGGCGAGGACGGCGATCAGCGCCTGTTCTATCCAAGCCTGGCAGCGGGCGTGCTCTTCGTCCTGTTCTGGCTCGTCTCACAATCGCTGACAGGCGCGACGCGGGCGCTTTATACGCGCGGCGATCTCGATCTGCTGCTCGCCTCGCCCTTGCCGCCGACGCATATTCTCGGCGCCCGCGCCATCGCCATCGCCGCCGAGGCGATGGGCGCGGTGGCCATTCTCGTGCTGCCCATCGCCAATATGAACGTCCTCGTCAATGGCTGGCGATGGCTGACGATCTATCCAACTCTTTTGGCCGGCGGCCTGTTCGCAACGGCCATCGGCATCGCGCTGGCGCTCGCTCTCATCCGTTTGTTTGGACCACGCCGCACCCGTGTCGTCTCGCAGGTGGTGGCGACCTGCGTGGGCGCGGCCTTCGTTCTCAGCCTGCAAGTGCTCAATCTGTTTCCGGAAGAGACGCGGGAAAACATCATCGCCGCGATCGAGCGATCGGAGCCTGGTCTGTTCAATCGCCATGGTCTGTTGTGGCTGCCTGTGCGGGCAGCCGCCGGCGATCTGCAAGCGTTGATCTTCTGGTTTGCGCTTGCCGTCGGTCTCTTTGCCCTCACCTGTCTGATCATGGGGCGAGCTTTTACGACGAGCGCCGTGCAATCGGCCGGTCTTGGCGCGGCGCGCACCAAGCCACGGGCCATCCGCTTTCGCGCACAGCGCGGTCGTATTCTTCGCCACAAGGAATGGCGGCTGATCGCGCGCGATCCTTGGCTGCTCAGCCAATTGCTGCTGCAAGTGATCTATACGCTGCCGGTGGCGCTCATCATCTGGCGCAGTCTCGGCACGCAAAGCGCCGCCGCCGTTTCCGTGGCGCCGGCCATCGTCGTCATCGCGTCGCAGCTCTCGGCCTCTCTCGCCTGGATCACCATATCGAGCGAGGACGCGCCGGAATTTCTCGCCAGCGCGCCGGTGACACGCGCTGAAATCGAATGGCGCAAGCTGGAAGCGGTCGCATTGCCACTTGGTCTGTTCCTGGCACTGCCGCTCATCGGCCTCGCTTTCGTTTCGCCCAGTGCTGCGTTGTGGGCTGTCGTCTTCGCCATCTGCGCCGCATCGTCAACGGCGCTGCTCAATCTGTGGCATCCGATGCCGGGACGACGGGCGATGGTGATGCGGCGACATTCGCAATCGAAGCTCATCGGCATGATGGAACATCTGTTGTCGCTGCTCTGGGCGGTGGCGATGGTGCTGACAGGGCTCGGCAGCGTGTTCGCATGCCTACCGATCGGCCTGGCGCTCGCCGTGTTGTGGTTCAACCGGCCCTCGCGCGCAACCGCCTGATTAACCTTACCGGACAGCGACATCCGCACCGGCCGCGCGACGGACCGGGGCTTGCAGCCGTGCCTGTGTCACGCGGGGCTTTGTCCCGCAACGAAACACAGCGCACGGAAACAGGACAGATGTCGTTGCAAGGCAATGCACAGATCGGCCCAAAGCCGGGATCAAATCCCGTGATCTTCGGCTCTGCCGCGGCTGCGCCCGCACCGGTCCAGAACTTTGCTCTGAACGGCCATTTGCTGGCACTCGTCCTCTGCCTGCTCATGTCCCTATTGGCCCATGCCGGCGCGCTGCCATCGGGTTTCGGCTGGCTCGCACGGCTGGCGGCTTTTTTCGAACCTTTCGCCTGGCCCGCCTATTTCGCCTTCGCCGGTTTCGCCTGTCATGGGCTGCTGCACGCGAAATGGCAGGACATGTCGCGCGATTATATCGAACCGGCGATCATCTACAGCGCGCTGTGGGTGGCGTTGAACGCGGCAGCGATCTATGGCGCCAACTTTCTCACACTGCCGGCCATGGCCGCATCGCTGCGCGCCACCATCGGCATCTGGGAAGTGCCGGCCTTGTTGGCGCTGCCCGCGCTTATGCTGACGGTGCAACGGTTCATCGGCCCGCGCCCGCTCTTGCTGTTGCTCCTGGCCATCGCCCTGCACGTGATGGAGCCGCGCACCGGCTTTGCCTTCATCGATGCAGCCTTGAGTGGCTTCATCTATTTCGTGATCGGCACGCTCTACGCGCGGCAATTGCGCATGCTCGCCGCCTGGGCCTCGAAACATCCGACATTGGCCATTCTGTTTCTGTGCGTCTGGTGCCTCTACAACGCACTCACCGCCTTCTATCCCACCGCCGTGGCGATCCCGGCGCTCGTCAGTTTGCCGCTCGCCGGCGCGCCGCTCACCAGCCTGCCCTTCGCGAAACTCGGCCTGGCGCTGGCCGGCATCGGGGCCGTCACTTTGCTGTCGGGGCTGATCGGCCATGTGCAATCCGTTCGCGCCCTCGCCACTGAACCGCGGATCGCCCATCTGTGGCGACCGGTGATCCTGCTGACGCCTTTCGTCTTCGGCCTTCTAAGCGGCCTTCTCGTCACGACGCGGCTGGCGCCGAGCCATGCCGGTGCCCTGGCGGTGCTGGCCGTCATGGGTTTCACCGCCGTTGTCACCGTCGCCGTCGTGCGCCTCTTCGGGCTGACCCAGACGCCGGCCCCGCAAGAGCTTGCCACGACGGTGAAATTGCAGGCCGTGCGGCAGTTGAATGGCAGCAGCACGCCGCAATCTTGAGGTTTTGCCGAAGATTTTACCCCGCGTTTTTCGGTCTGAGACGGGGATAGCGGCATTCCACGCATAGCATCGCTGCGGCGGAGCGGCTAAACTGCGGGCCCGCATTTGCCGCAACATTCCCGCAGCGAGACCATGGCTCCGACGCACAAGCCCCTGTCCAAGGGCGACCACATTTTCCTCGTCGATGGATCGTCCTTCGTCTTCCGCGCCTATTTCCAATCGATGCGCCAGGACGCGAAATACAATTATCGCTCCGACCGGCTGCCCAATGGCGCCGTGCGCCTGTTCTGCACGAAACTATTCCAGTTCATCGAAAAAGGCGCGATGGGCATCATGCCGACCCATCTCGCCATCATTTTCGACAAGTCGGAAAACTCGTTCCGCAAGGAAATCTATCCGCCCTACAAGGGCAACCGCTCCGAACCGCCGGAAGATCTCATTCCGCAATTCCCGCTGATGCGCGAAGCGGTGCGCGCCTTCGGTCTGTTGCCGGTCGAGCAGGATGTCTATGAGGCCGACGATCTGATCGCCACCTATGCGCGCCAGGCGCGCGAGCGCGGCGCCGACGTGCTGATCGTCTCCGCCGACAAGGATCTGATGCAGCTCATCCAGCCGGGCGTTTCCATGTACGATCCCGCCTCCGGCATCGCCGGCAATGCGGGGGCGCGCGAAGAGCGGCGCATCGGCGAAGCGGAAGTGCAGGATTATTTCGGCGTGCCGGCCAACAAGGTGATCGATGTGCAGGCGCTCGCCGGCGATTCCACCGACGACGTGCCGGGCGCGCCGGGCATCGGCATCAAGACCGCCGCGCAGCTCATCACCGAATATGGCGACCTCGATGCGCTCCTGGCGCGGGCCGGCGAAATCAAGCAGCCGAAACGCCGCGAGACCCTGACCAATCCGGAAAACATCGAGAAGATCCGCATCTCGAAAAAGCTGGTGACCCTGGTCGACGACGTGAAGGTGCTGACGCCGATCGACGATCTCACGCTCAATCCACCCGACGGCAAGACCCTCGTGTCCTTCCTCAAGGCAATGGAATTTTCCGTCATCACCCGGCGCGCGGCGGAAATCTTCTCCGTCGATGCCAACGAGATCGAGGCCGATCCGCGCCTCGTCGGCCCTGGCGGCTGGCGAGGCCGCAACGGCGAGGCCGCCGCCGAACCGGAACCGGCAGCGCCCGTCGCGGCCGAAGCTTCGAATGGCAAGAGCGAAAGCAACGGCCCACGCAAGAACGCCCGCTATGGCGAGCAGGCGCCATCAGCCGTCATCGCCACCGGCCCCGGCGCGCTCGCCAGCGCGCGCGCCGAAGCCTTCCGTTCGATGGCCTTCGATCTGAAAAAATACCAGACCATCACTTCGCTCGATGCGCTCGATGCGGTGATCGCTTCCGCCTATGACATCGGCCGCGTCGCCATCGACACGGAAACCTCCTCGCTCGATCCGCAGCAGACGCAGCTCGTCGGCCTCTCCTTCTGCGCCAAGCCGGGCGAAGCTTTCTATGTGCCGATTGGCCATCGCGGCGAAGGTGGCGGCGATCTCTTCGGCGGCGGCGAACTGGTGCCGGGGCAATTGACCCTCGATGCGGTGCTCGCCCGCGTCAAACCGATTCTCGAAGATCCGAGTGTGTTGAAGATCGCCCATAACGCCAAATTCGATTGGATCGTGTTGCGCCAGCACGGCATCACCATGGCGCCGGTCGAAGACACACTGCTCATGTCCTATGTGCTCGATGCCGGCCGCAGCGATCACGGCATGGACGTGCTGTCGGAAAAGATTCTCGGCCACAAGCCCATTCCCTTCGGCGAAGTGGCTGGCACCGGCCGCAATTTCATTGGCTTTGCCCGCGTCAACATCGAGAAGGCGACCGAATATTCGGCTGAGGATACCGACGTCACCTTGCGGCTGTGGAACGTGCTGAAGCCGCGCCTTGTCGCCGAGCGCATGAACAGCATCTACGAGACGCTGGAACGGCCGATGATCGACACTTTGGCGCGCATGGAACGGCGCGGCATTTCGATCGACCGCCAAATCCTGTCGCGGCTGTCGGGCGAATTCGCGCAAGGCATGGCGCGGCTCGAAGCGGAAATCCAGGCACTGGCGGGCGAGAGCTTCAATCTAGGCTCGCCGAAACAGCTGGGTGACATTCTGTTCGGCAAGATGGGCCTGCCCGGCGGCAAGAAGACCGCCACCGGCGCCTGGTCCACCGCCGCCGGCGTGCTCGAAGACCTCGCCGAGGAAGGCCACGAGCTGCCGGCGCGCATTCTCGACTGGCGGCAATTGCAGAAGCTGAAATCGACCTACACGGACGCTCTGCCCGAATATGTGAACCCGCAAACCCATCGCGTTCACACCTCCTACGCGCTGGCGGCGACGACGACCGGCCGCCTGTCGTCGTCGGAACCGAACCTGCAGAATATTCCGGTGCGCAACGAGGCGGGCCGCAAGATCCGCACGGCTTTCATCGCAGCGCCGGGCAACAAGCTCATCTCCGCCGACTATTCGCAGATCGAGCTGCGACTGCTCGCTCATATCGCCGATATTCCGCAATTGAAGACGGCTTTCGACAACGGCCTCGACATTCACGCGATGACGGCCTCTGAAATGTTCAACGTGCCGATCGAGGGCATGCCGAGCGAAGTGCGCCGCCGCGCCAAGGCGATCAATTTCGGCATCATCTACGGCATGTCGGCTTTCGGCCTTGCCAACCAGCTCGGCATTCCGCGTGAAGAAGCCGGCGCCTATATCCGCAAATATTTCGAACGCTTCCCCGGCATCCGTGATTATATGGACGCGACGAAGAAGATTTGCCGCGAACAGGGTTATGTGACGACGATCTTCGGCCGGCGCTGCCACTATCCGCGCATCACCGCCTCTAACCCTTCAGAGCGTGCCTTCAACGAACGCGCCGCGATCAACGCGCCGATCCAGGGCTCGGCCGCCGACATCATCCGCCGCGCCATGGTGCGCATGGATGATGCCCTGGCGGCGGCGAAGCTGAATGCGCAGATGCTGCTGCAGGTGCATGACGAACTGGTGTTCGAAGTGCCCGAGACCGAGGTGGATGCGACCATCAAGGTCGTGCGGCAGATCATGGTCGAGGCGCCACATCCGGCCGTGCAGCTCTCCGTGCCGCTGCAGGTTGACGCCAAGGCCGCGCATAACTGGGACGAGGCGCACTGAGGCTGCCACTTCCCCTAACAACATGACGCAGCGCGCTTTGTGCGCTTCAGTGTCATCCCGGACGCACCGCAGGTGCGATCCGGGAACCAGGGGTGTGTGGTAGAGTGTTTGCGCTTTAAAGGCACGTTGAAGCGTTTGCCCCTGGATCCCGGATCACGCTGCGCGTGTCCGGGATGACACCTAGGCTTCGGCCACGTGCTCCAAAGCAGCGCTACGCGTGCTACGCCAATCCCGCCTTCAGCCGATCCGGCGTGAACGGCGCCTGCCGCAGGCGCAGGCCCGTGGCGTCGTAGATGGCATTGGCCACGGCGGCGGCGAGCGGGCGCATGGAGCTTTCCCCGGCGCCCGAGGGCGCAAGCTCCGGCCTGTTGATCAACACCACGTCGATCGTCTCCGGCGCCTCGGTCATGTCGAGGATCGGATAGGTCTGCCAATCGATGCTGGTGACGTTCTTGTCGTCGAACTTCACCTCTTCCCAGATCGCCCGCGACATGCCCTGCACCACATTGCCTTCGATGGTCGCGGTGAGCTGGCGCGGATTGATGATGACGCCGCAATCATGCGCCACGGTGAATTTGCGCCCCCAGACCTTGCCGGTCTTCAGGTTCACCTCCACTTCAGCGACGATGGCGGAGCGGGTGCCGCTGCGCTGCGCATAGGCAATGCCCTGGCCGCGCGCGATCTCGCCGCTCACCTGTTTGCGCGCCGACGTGCGCGGCTGCCAGTCGGCTTTCTCGGCGGCAGCTTTCACCACGGCGATGTCGCGCGGCTCGGCCAGATGTTTCAGGCGGAAGGCCACCGGGTCCTGATTGGTGGCGAAAGCAATCTCGTCGATGAAGCTTTCGCTGGCAAAGTGTAGTTGCGGCCCGAGCGGGTCACGCAAATGCGCACCGCGCAGCGGCGAGCCGCGATCGAGCAGTGGCGGCACCGTCTCCCAGGTCTTGCGCTTGGCGGTGAAGCGATAGCTTTCCTCCGGCGTGTTGAACACATTGGTCGGCTTCAGTGGCACGCCGATCGCCTGGCCGGCCAAGGTGTCGGCGGCGGCGCTCTCATTGCTGCTGACATCGAGACGCGAAAAGCCCTTCGAAGAAAAATCCCAGGCGATGATATTGCCGTCCTTGTCGACGGCGGCGCGCGCCTTGTGCACGGAGGCCGGGCCTTTCGGATCCCAGCCGGTGCCATCCTGGCGCGTGCCGATGACGCGCACCGACTTGCCGGTGAGCCGTGCGATCAAAGCGGCATCGGCCACCGCGTCGCCGGCATCGTTGCGGCCATAGGAGCCGGGGCCCGGCACCCAGATGCCGCGCACTTTGTCCTTCGGCAGATTGAGCATGACGGCCGCGCCTTCGCCGGCGAAATGCGGCTTCTGCGAACCGGTGTAGAGGGTGGCTTCGCCCTGCCCCATTTCAATCACGGCGCAGGCTGGCCCCATGCTGGCATGGGACTGGAACGGCCATTCGTAGGTCGCCTCGATCACCCGCGCGGCGCCGGCGAACGTCGCGTCGACATCGCCGACATCCTTGTCGCCGCCCTTGGCAACGACGGGCGCATTGCGAATATGGTCGTAGAGCTTGTTCTGGTCCGGGAAAGGCGGCTTAACGTCGGACCAGGTCACTTTCAGATCGCGCGCCGCCTTCACCGCATCATATTCGCGCGGCGCCAGTACGGCGAGAAAGGCCTTCTCGCGCACGATCTGAACGCCGGGAATATTTTTCACCGAGGCTTCATCGACAGTCACCGGCTCGGCGCCGGCCACCGGCGGGCGGATGACGCGCGCATGCACCATGCCAGGTACTTTGATGTCGACCACATAATCGATGGTGCCCATCACCTTCGGCCCGACGTCGCGACGCGCCGGCGAGGTGCCGATCACCTTATAATCGGCGGGTTTCTTGCGTTGGCCCTGGCCTTTGACGAACAAAGCATTGCCGATCTGCTTGTTCCATTCGAGCTGCGTGTCGAAGAAACGGCCGCCGATCAGTTCGCCATAGGAGACCTTCTTGTTCGCATCGGCGCGGGAATGGACGACACCGTCGGTGACTGTCAGCTCTTCGGCCGGCACGCCGAGATGTTTAGACGCCATGGCGACGAGCTGGAAGCGCGCTTCAGCGGCAGCGCTGGCCAGTGCCACACCGCCCATCTGAATGCCGGTCGAGCCCGAGGCACCGCCCTGATTGACGCTGGTACCGCTGTCGCCCTGGTCGATGGAGACTTTCGCCACCGGCAGATCGAGTTCCTCGGCGACCATCTGGGCGCAGCCGAGATCGGTGCCCTGGCCCATGTCCATCTTGCCCCAATAGGCGATGACGGAGCCATCGGCATTGACGGTGATATAGGAGGAGAGATTTCTCGGATCGAGCGGCGGACGTTTGTCGGCGCCGAAGACGGCGGCACGGGCCGCAGCGCCCGGCAGAACGACGGCGACGGTGAGAGCGCCGGTGGAAGCAAGGAAATTGCGGCGATTGAGTTGCAGGGTCATGTGCGCCTCCTCAAGCCTGAGCGGCGCGCTTGATGGCGCGCAGGATGGCAACATGGGTGCCGCAGCGACATTTCAATCCGCTCATCGCATCGCGAATTTGCGCATCGCTCGGCTTCGGCGTCTTTTCGAGGAAGGCGGCAGCAGTCATTAGCCAGCCGTTGAGACAGTAGCCGCATTGCGGCACCTCTTCGGCGATGAAGGCCTCCTGGATTTTATGCGCCTTGCCATTGCCGAGGCCGGCCAGGGTCGTCACCTTCGACGCGCCCAGAGACTCCACGGGCGTGATGCAGGAGCGCACCGGCTCGCCATCGACCAGAACCGTGCAGGCGCCGCATTGCGCCAGGCCGCAGCCGAAGCGGGGATTTTTCAAACCGAGATCATCGCGCAGCGCATAGAGCAGCGGCATGTCGCCGTCTGCATCGATCGCATGGACGCGGCCGTCCACGTTGAGTGACATTTTGGCCATTGGCGCCTCCCAGATGTTTTGGCTTGGATATTTTCTATTTCGTATTTTCCAATTCTTGCGCCGTTTTTCAGCGTTCGTCCACGGCCAAGCCGACGGCACGCACGGTCATTTGAGGAAGCGTGCGCGGAGCAAGGGAACGAGCGATTTAACCAATTGTTAACGTTAACAAAAGGTTAACCATCCGTCTCCCGACAAAATCCCGATTTTGTTCACCATCCGGCTGAGAATTCATTTTTCCGCGAGCCGGCATGCTATTGTGCGGCCATACAAATTCACGAGCTGACGCAGATGTTACAGGGACTGCAGGGCGGCGGCCAAACGATCGCGGTCAATCTCGACCGTGACCTTTTGCGCTCCAACGCGCCCGTCGAAACATGGGCGATTTCGCTCAAAGCGAAGCCGATGGCCCTGCTGCGGGCGCTCGGCCGCGTCTTCCGCCGCAAACAAAGCCTCACCGCCGCCCTGGCGGATGAATTGCCGATCGATCCCTCTGCCTTTGTCTATAACGCCGCCGAAATTCAACGTGTGAACGAAGCGCAGGCCAACGGCGCCAAGGTCGTCGTGGAAAGCACACTGCCCGCCGCCTGGTCGGATCCGATCGCGCGACATCTGGGCCTCGGCAACTCCGATCTCGGCATGAGCGACGCCGCGCCGCCGACCTCATCTCAGATTCAACTGACGAGCGGGCCGGCACGATCGCTGCGGGCGAAACTACGCGCCTATGCCAAAGCGATGCGTCTGGAGCAGTGGTCGAAGAACATTCTCGTCTTCGCGCCCGCCGTGCTGGCGCATAGGCTCGAAGAAATTCCGGTTTTCATCGCTACCCTGCTCGCCTTCCTTTGCCTCGGCCTGGTGGCCTCGTCGATCTATCTGCTCAACGACATCATGGATCTGAAGCAGGATCGCCGCCATCCGACCAAGCGCAACCGCCCCTTCGCCAGCGGTGCCTTGCCGGTTTCGCACGGTCTCGTGCTGATCCCCGTGCTGTTGATCGGCGCGACCTTGATCGCCTCGCAACTGCCACCGCTGTTCTCGGCGACGATCGGTGCCTATGTGGTGCTGAATTTCGCCTATACGTTTTATCTCAAACGGCGGCTGATGGTCGACGTGCTGTCGCTGTCGGCCTCCTACACGCTGCGCATTCTCGCCGGCAATGCCGCCACTGGCATCGAACTGTCGTTCTGGCTGCTCGCCCTGTCGATGTTCCTGTTTCTCAGCCTGGCGCTGGTGAAACGCTATGTGGAGCTCGATACGGTCACGGTCGATGACATCAACGAAAAGCGAGTGATGGGGCGTGGCTATCGCTATGGCGACATCGACATGGTGTCACAACTTGGCGTTGCCAGTGCTTTCTCGGCGGTTCTGGTGTTGGCGCTCTATGTCGATCGCGCCGGCCGCAACGGGTTGTATAAAACGCCGGAGCTGATCTGGCTGATCTGCCCGATGCTGCTCTATCTGATGGCGCGCATGTGGTTTCTCGCCAAACGACGCGAATTGATCGACGATCCCGTGCATTTCCTGCTCCGCGACTGGCGCAGCCATCTGATCGGCGCGGCGGCGATCGTCGTGATGCTCGCGGCGACGTGGTTCTGACATGAGCGTCAAGCTGCACGCCTGGGGACGGATCGCCACGGCCGATGTCGTGGCCCTGATCCCACGCGACAGCGCCTCGGCCAGCCTGCCAACGCATGCCTATCTGCCCGTCGGCAACAACCGCAGCTATGGCGACAGCGCCATGCCGGCCGGCACCGCCATCCTCACCCGCGATCTCAGTCGCATTCTCGATTTCAATGCGGACAGCGGCCTCCTGCGCGCCGAGGCCGGCGTTCTCCTTAGCGACGTGATCGCGCATGTGACGCCACGCGGCTGGTTTCTGCCGGTGACGCCGGGCACGCAATTCGTCACGCTCGGCGGCGCGTTGGCCAATGACGTACACGGCAAGAACCATCATCGCGCCGGCAGTTTCGGTTGCCATGTGCGGGCCTTCGAACTCATCCGTTCCGACGGCGCGCGCCTGCTCTGTTCGCCGCAGAGCAACGCCGGGCTTTACGCCGCCACCATCGGCGGCATGGGCCTGACCGGCCTCGTCACTTGGATCGAACTGGCGCTGAAGCCGACACCGACGCCCGACGTCATCGAGGAGACCATCCGCTTTCCAACACTCGGCCGGTTCTTCACGCTGAGTGCGGAGAGCGACGCGACCCACGAATATTCCGTCGCCTGGATCGACAGTTCGGCGCGCGGCGCGGCGCTGGGGCGCGGCCTGTTCATGCGCGCCAATCATGCCGATGCGCCGGCCGCGCAGCGCCAGGGTCTGCGCCTCGCTTTGCCCTTCACGCCGCCTCTCTCGCTGATGAACGGCGCCAGCATCGGCCTGTTCAACGCCGCGCAGTTTGCCTTGGCGAAAGAAGGCGAACGGCGGCGCGGCTACGCGCAGTTCTTCTATCCGCTCGACGGCATCGGCGGGTGGAACAAAGCCTACGGCCCGCGTGGCTTTCATCAGCATCAGAGCGTTCTGCCCCTGCCCGCGGCCGAACAGGCCATCGCCGAGATGCTGAACGCGCTGCACGAGGCCGGCATCCATTCCTTCATCAGCGTGCTGAAAATCTTCGGCCGGCAGGCTTCGCCCGGCCTTCTCTCGTTCCCGCGCGAGGGCGCGACCTTGGCGCTCGACCTACCCAATCACGGGGAAGCGACGCTGCGGCTGCTCAGCCGGCTCGACCAGATCACCCTGCGCGCCGGGGGCGCCGTGAACCCCTATAAGGACAGTCGCCTGCCCCGCGAGGTGTTCGAAGCATCCTTCCCGGCCCTGGCGCAGATGCAGCCCTGGCTCGATCCGCTGGCAGCCTCGCAATTCAGCCGACGCGTCGGCTTTACCCATCATCCCAATTCAACCATCCTGGCCGCCGAGTGAAACCCGTGCTAACCGCCAACGACATGCCCTTGTCGGAGACCAAGCCCGCCGCGATCCTGAAGGTTTCGCCGCTGACCCTGTTGGCGGTGTGCCTTCTCGTCGCGATGGTTCTGCTGGCCCTGCCGATCCGCCTGCCGGTCGGCGGCAATTACTGGGACATCATCGTCTATTTCGATGCGGCGCATCGGCTGAACAACGGCCAGACCCCGCATACGGATTTCTTCACCCCGGTGGGTGGCCTTGGCTACTATCTGTTCGTCGCGGTGAAGAAGCTTTGGCCGCAGGCCAATCCGATCCTGGCGGTGCAGTGGAGCACGCTCATCATCGCCGCGCCGTTGATGGCCTTGATCGTCGCCCAGGTCGATCGTCTGTCGCGGCCGCAGGCGCTGGGCTTGATCCTGCCGTTCATCCTGTTCGGCTTCCTGCCGATCAACGGCATCGAGGCCTATCCGTCTTCCACCTTCGATGCCTTCGGCAACTACAACCGGCAATCGGTGCTGCTGCTCTACGTGCTGGTTTCGGCTTTGATGTTCGTGCAGACGCGCGTGTTGCGCAACGTCGTCATCGCCATCCTGCTCTCGGCTCTCTTGTTCATCAAGGTGACCGGCTTCGTCGTCGGCTTCGCGCTCGTCGCCTATGCGCTCGTTTGCGGGCGTATCAACTGGCGCGATTTTCTCTTCGCCCTCTTCGGCTTTCTAGCGATCAACTATGCCATCGAGCTGATCAACGGCATGTACAGCGAGTATCTCGCCGATATCCTGCAACTGGTGACGATGAATCGCGGCACGTTCCTGCCGCGCCTGGCCGGCGTCATGACGCTGAAGTTCGACATGATCGCCTGTATCGCAGCCCTGCTCGCCATCACCGCCTGGGAAGCCTTGCCGCGCCATGCGGCGGCGGTGACGAGCGGCAGTTTTCAGACGCTCTTTGGCGCGGCGCGCAAACTCCTCAATTCCAGCGCTGCCTGGCTCGCCGTTACCGCTGCCGGCGCGATCATTTTCGAAACCCAGAACACGGGCAGCCAGGAGTTCATCTTCATCTGGCCGGTGCTGCTCGGCATCCTGTGCAAGTGGAAGTCCAGCGTTGACAAGCGCCGGCCGGTGGTGTTGCTGCTCATCGCGGCGATCACCTTGCCGGTGGCCCTGCATACGCTTTATCGCGCCACCCGCGCCACCGCTGCCGCCATCGCCTATCAGCCGCTGCCGGCCGAATATCTCGACCGTCTCGGCCGCGCCAGCGCCGGCAAGGCACTCATCGCCCGGGCGCAGATCCTCAACGATCATTATGCCCGCTTCCAGGACAGCTATCGGTCTTTAGCCAAACAGGACCAGTTGCCGTCCCTCGCCTTGCATGCCGAGCCCGACTATCAGGTCGCCTGGCTGTTGAATGTCGACGCTGCGGCGAAAGCGCTGGTCGATTATGAAACGCGCAACAGCGTGCATTTCGACAGCGTGTTCTCGCTCGACTTCGTCGATCCGTTCTCCTACCTGCTCAACCGCAAGCCGATCCGCAATGTTTCGATCGGCATCGATCCGACCCGCACGTTCCCTGCGTTGACGCCGGAGACGGTCACGGAGATCGCCAATATGGGGGCCATTCTGATCCCCAAATGTCCGATCACCAGTTTCCGCGATCAGATTCGCGACGGCTTCGAACCGGCCTTGCGCAACCGGCGCACGGTGGAATTGACGCCGTGCTGGGACCTGTCCTTGAAAAATTAAAACAGGCGCTGGCGCGCCCTGGACAATTCAAAGCCGGCGCCACGCCCATTGCGGCAGAGCATGCCGCTTTCGGCCGAATGGCAGGTGAAACCGCCGCGCGACCAAACGGCCCCATAGGGCAGCACCGGCAGGTTCGGATCGGCGACCGTATCGCCGTGGCAGATGCGGGCCCCGCGCGTCGATCGCAGCGAGATTTCGAAAGCATTGCCCCAATCGAGATCGCACTCGCGCGGGCGCGGCGGCGGCCGGTTGGTCGTCTGCATGATGTCACAACGCAAGGACGCGCTGTCTTCATCATAGCTGCAATGGATATTGCCCGACGGGGCGCGGAAACTGTCACCCTCTGCGGCCTGGGCGGCCGGGATCCATGCCAGGCCGAGAACGGCCGCCTGCATCAGTTTCATCCACGCCATGACATCCCCCGATCCGCTGAAACGTCGCCCATAGCTTAGAACGAGATCAAGGACTTGTGCCATTTCGCACAGCCACGCCGAAACCCACTTGAGTTGGCGCTTGCAGTTCTCGCCATCGGGCTTAACTAGGGTCCATGACCATGAACGCTGAGACCGACACCGCCACTCAGGCGACCCTGTTGACCGGACGGGCGGTTTTGCGCGTAACCGGCCGCGACAACCGCGATTTCCTCAACAATCTCGTCACCAGCGATATCGAGAAGCTGCAACCCGGCGAAGGTCGTTTCGCCGCCTTGCTGACGCCCCAGGGTAAAATCCTGTTCGATTTCTTCGTCGTTCCCGACGGCGACGGACTTTTGATCGACTGCAATGCCGCGCAGGCGGCCGATCTCGCCAAAAGGCTCGGTTTCTACAAGCTGCGTGCCGACGTGCGCATCGCCGACGAAAGCGCCACGCTGGCTGTTGCCGCCTGGGCGCAGGAACCGCCGCCGGGCCAGGCGCTGGCCTTCCGCGATCCGCGCCACGAAGGGCTTGGCTGGCGCGTCATCGGACCGCCTGACGAACTCGACCAGATGGGCGTCGAAGCCGGCGGCGAGGCGGCTTATGCCGCCAGACGCATCGCGCTCGGTGTGCCGGAAGGCGGCGCCGATTTCGCTTATGGCGATGCGTTTCCGCATGAAGCCAATATGGACCGGCTGCACGGCGTCGATTTCCGCAAGGGCTGCTATATCGGCCAGGAAGTGGTGTCGCGGGTCGAGCATCGCGGCACGGCGCGCAAGCGGATCGTCCGCGTCGGTTTTACCGGCGCCGCCCCGAAGCCCGGCAGCGAGGTGCGGATCGGCGACATCGTGATCGGCCAGATGGGCTCGTCCTCCGGCGCGCAAGGACTGGCGCTGCTGCGGCTCGACCGGCTGGACGATGCCGCCGCGCCCGTGGCCGCTGACGGCGTGACATTGAGCGTGTCCCGTGACCCAAGCTGAAGGCCGGCGCCCGCACCGGCGCAAACCCGCTCCCCGTCCCGCTTTGCCCGCCACCTTGCTGGAAGGGCCGCTCTGCGCCCATTGCGGCAAGCCGGAGGCGCTGTGCGTCTGCGATGCCATCGAGCCGATCAACAATCGCGTCGAACTCCTGGTACTGCAACATCCGCAGGAACAGGACAAAACCCTGGGCACGGCGCGCGTCGCCGTCACCCATCTCGCCAAAGCCACCTTCCGCATCGGCCTGTCCTGGCCGAGCCTGTCGGCGGCGCTCGACCGCGATGTCGATCCGAAACGCTGGGCGGTGCTGCACATGGGCGCTTCCCCTGAAGAGGACGCGCCGCAGGATCGCGATATCGCCTTGCTCGACCGCCACGGCGCCCCAGCCGGCAACCAGGCGGCCGCCATGCGCGCCATCGACGGCATCATCCTGTTCGACGGTTCATGGAGCCAGGCCAAGACGCTGTGGTGGCGCAATGCCTGGGTGCTGAAATGCCCCCGGCTGGTGCTACGCCCGACGCAGCCCTCGCTTTATGGCAAGCTGCGCAAGGAACCGCGCCGCGAGGGCCTCTCGACCCTGGAAGCGGCCGCCTTCACCCTGAGCCGGCTGGAGAATCGGCCGGAGATCGAAAAGACCATGCTGTCGACCTTCCGGCGCATGCTGCAGCGCTACCGCTCGGCGCTGGAGCCGCAGGGGGCCAAATCGGCCGGCTGATTTGTGGATGGACGTCGCCTGTTGACGCGATCTGACATCCGCTTCGTGTGAAAATGCTGTAAGCTTTTCACCATGCCGCCGATGAAGAAAACCGCGAAGACCGCTCCGAAACCCGCCGCCAAGCCCGCGCCGAAGGCCAAGGCCAAAGCAACGGCCAAACCCGCAGCGAAAGCCGCCGCCAAATCGGCAGCGAAACCTGCCCCTGGCCCAAAGCCGCTGCGGCCGCCCGTCACCCATGCCGATGGCATCGCCCGCTGCCCCTGGCCTGGCGAAGACCCGCTTTACGTTGCCTATCACGACGAGGAATGGGGCGTGCCCGAGTGGGACAGCCGGGCGCTGTTCGAGAAGCTCATTCTCGACGGTTTCCAGGCCGGCCTGTCGTGGATCACCATTCTGCGCAAACGCGATGCCTTCCGCAAAGGCTTCGACGGTTTCGATCCGGCGAAGATCGCCCGCTATACGCCAGCGAAAGTCGAACGGCTGATGCAGGACGAAGGCATCGTCCGTAACCGCTCCAAGATCGAGAGCACGGTGAAATCGGCGCGGGTGTGGCTCGACATCGAGAGCAAGCAGGGCTTCTCGAACTATCTGTGGGATTTCTTCGACGGCAAGCCGCTGCAAGGCGGGCGCCGGCATATGGGCGAGATCCCGACCGAGTCGGACATCTCGCAGAAAATCTCGAAGGACCTGAAAGGGCGCGGATTCAACTTCTGTGGCCCGACCATCATTTATGCCTTCGCCCAGGCGGTCGGCATGGTCAACGACCATCTCGTCGGCTGCCATTGCTATGAGCGTTGCGCCCAACTCGCCTACAGGCCGAGCCGCGGGACAAAATGATGGCGCGACGCCCTGCTGTTGCGCCGCGCGCCTTTCAACGCATGTTGTCTGGCCGGCGCCTTGATCTGCTCGACCCTTCGCCGCTCGATGTCGAAATCGAAGACATCGCCCATGGCCTAGCGCGCGTGGCGCGCTGGAACGGTCAGACGACGGGTCCGCATATCTTTTCCGTCGCCCAGCATTCGGTGCTGGTGGAGCGCATCGCCGCCGATCTCGATCCCGGCCTGCCGGCGCGCTGGCGCCTGATGATCCTGCTGCACGATGCACCGGAATATGTGATCGGCGACATGATCTCGCCGTTCAAGGCTGTGATCGGCGAGGATTACAAGAGCGTCGAGAACCGCATCCTGGCGGCGATCCACCTGCGCTATGGCCTGCCCGCCACGCCGCCGGTGGCGCTCGTCAAAATGACCAAACAGGCCGACCGCGCTGCCGCCTTCATTGAGGCGACGCGGCTCGCCGGTTTCTCGGTCGACGAGGCGGAGCAATTTTTTGGCCGCCCAAAGATCAGCGCCCGCAATATCGACGCACTGGTGTCATCTATGGACGCGACCACCGCCAAGACTGTGTTCCTCGAACGATTCGTGGAACTGGAAAGCGAAATGCACAGCACGACGAAAGGCTGAATAAGCAAAGGCTGATCCATGTCCCGCATTCACGTCTGCTCGCTGGCGAAGATCGAAGACACGGTGCGCGAAACCGGCGCGCGCAGTCTGATCACGCTGATCAACGCCGATACGCCGGTGACGCGCCCGGCGATCATCGCCGCCGAGCGGCATCTCCTATTGTCGATGTCGGATATCGTCGAGCCAATCGAAGGCCATCTGCCGCCGCACTCGGCCCATGTCGATACCCTGCTCAGCTTCGTGCGCCATTGGGACCGGCGCGAACCACTGCTGATCCATTGCTTCGCCGGAGTGAGCCGGTCGACGGCGGCCGCCTTCATCACCGCCTGCGCACTGCGGCCGGAGCGCGATGAGAGCGAACTGGCGCAATTGATCCGTACCCGTTCGCCGACGGCCACTCCCAATGCGCTGCTCGTCTCCCTCGCCGACCAGGCGCTCAGCCGGGGCGGACGGATGAGCCAGGCGGTCTCCGCCATCGGCATGGGCGAAATGTGCTACGAAGGCGTGCCCTTCATGCTCGAGATCGATTGATCGTGACGAAAGCCCCCTCTCCCCGCAGTCTGCCCGTCGAAATCACGCTTACCGCGGCGATCGCGACGGTCGTCGGGGACGATCCGGCCATTCTGGTTGCCAATGCCGGGCGCAATCGCGGCGAAGCAGCTTTACCCTCCGGCCCGTTCGATCCGCTGGCGCACCGCACCTTCGACATCGGCCTGCGCACCTGGGTCGGCGAACAGACCGGCGTGCCGCTTGGCTATGTCGAACAGCTCTACACCTTCGGCGATCGCGGCCGGCATGCGCAGGAAGGCGACCGCAAACATGTGGTGTCGGTCGGCTATCTGGCGCTGACGCGCCAGGGGCCGGCGAAGGAGAGCGCCATCCCCCTGGCGTCGGGTGCCAGTTTCCGGCCCTGGTATGGTTTCTTTCCCTGGGAAGACTGGCGCAGCCGCAAGCCTCACATCATCGACGCCCATATCGTGCCGGCGCTGCGCAAATGGGCGGCGCGCGATCCCAATCGACCGAATGCCTATGGGCTGACGCGGACGGAACGGGTGCGCATGCTGTTCGAGGACGACGGCGGCCGCTTCAACGACGAGAACGTGCTCGATCGCTACCAGCTTCTCTATGAAGCGGGCCTCGTCGAGGAGGCGCGTCGCGACGGCCGCGCCAGCCCGTTGATCGAGGAAACCGGCCCGCTCGGCGAGCCGATGCGCGACGACCATCGCCGCATCCTCGCCACCGCCATGGGACGGCTTCGCGCCAAGATGAAATACCGGCCGGTGATTTTCGAACTGATGCCGGAAAGTTTCACGCTGACGGCGCTGCAACGCACAGCGGAAGCATTGGAAGGACGACGGCTGCACAAACAGAACTTCCGCCGCTTCGTCGAAAACGCCGCCGTGGTGGAACCGACCGGCGGCACCTCGACCCGCACCGGCGGGCGACCAGCGGCGCTGTTCCGCTTCCGTCGCGAGGTCATTCAGGAGCGACCAGCGGCAGGCCTGCGGGTGGGCGTGCGGGGGTAGGCGATCAGCTCGGCTTGATACCGGCGTTTTCAACCAACTGCTTCCAGCGCGGCGCATCTTCCTGAACCCGTTTCTTCAACTCCGCAGGACCAGAAAACACCGGCACTTGGCCGACTTCGACGAGACGACGGAGCAATCCGGGCTGCCGGCCCGCCACGGCAAAAGCATCGACGTAGGTTTCAAGCAGCGGTGTCGGGACTTTCGCGGTGGTCCAGCATGCGATGAAACCATTGAGATCATAGCCAACCAAGCCTTGCTCGGTGAATGTTGGCAGATCGGGCATGGTCTCAAACCTTTGCGCGCCCAGCATGCCCAGCGCCGTTAAAGCGCCGGACTGCACATGGGGCTCAATGGCCATCGGACTGCCGAATGTTGCATCCACCCGTCCCGCCAGCACCTCCGGTATCGTTTCATGTTCGCCACGAAATGCGACGGGGATCAGCGGCAGACCGTACTGCTTGGCCAAAAGCACGCCATACAAATGCGGCGAGCCGCCAACGCCCCAGGTTCCGAAGGTGACGTCGCGCTTTTGCGAACGTACCCAATTGATGAACTCCGGTACGGTCTTGACGCCAATGCTGCTGGAAACCGCGAATAGAATGCT
Organism: Rhizobiales bacterium 62-17; assembly: GCA_001898965.1. Lineage (GTDB taxonomy): Bacteria > Pseudomonadota > Alphaproteobacteria > Rhizobiales > Beijerinckiaceae > Terripilifer. Next base: position 1,237,778 of record MKVW01000009.1, on the reverse strand, counting down.
GGCAAAACTGACGATCGTGATGGGCGTGAAGTCCTTAGCCGGATCGTAAGGCAGCTTCGCATAGATGAACGGATTGACGGTATGGGTATTGTGGCCTGTCATCAGAAACGTGTGGCCGTCGGGTTCGGCATTGGCGACCGCCTGCGCGGCGATGAGCGTGCCCGCGCCCGGCCGGTTTTCGACGAGGAAGGGCTGTCCCAACTGACGCTCCAAATCAGCCCCGATCACGCGGATCACAGCATCGGCCCCGCCGCCAGCGCCATAAGGCGTGATCATCTTGACGGGCTTGATCGGTCGGGATTGTTGCGCGCGGACTTGGCCGCCCACGGAAACCGCCAAAGCCATCGCGACACCGCGCGTGAATGTCCTTCTGCTGATCGCCACCGTCCTCTCCTCCCTCTGCTTTGTTTTCTCAAGACCTCACGGAGATCGGCTGCCCCTGTTACGCGGCAGTTGAATGAACTCGAATGGACTGGGAAACTCGCCCACGGGCACTTCGATGACGGCGGGGCGGCGTTGCTTGAACGCCTCTTGCAGCGCTAATCGCAAATCCTGCGGACTGTGCGCGCGCAAAGCCAGCGCCCCGAAGCTCTCGGCGAAGCGAATGAAATCCGGGTTGGACAGATCGACGGCGATATGGCGACCGTCGAAATTTTCCTTCTGGTAGCGTTTGACGTTTCCGTATTGGCCGTCGTTGAACAAGACCACGACCAGCGGAATGTCGAAATGCATCGCCGTGGACAGTTCCTGCGCGCCAAAGAGAAAGCCACCATCGCCAGAAAGCGATACGACGCGCCGTCCCGGATGCGCATGCGCGACGCCCAAGGCCGTCGGATAACCCCATCCGAGCGTGCCCTGATAGCCGTTGCTGATATAGCTCCTGGGCTGATGGACCGGATAAGCAAAGCGCGCGACATAGGCGACCTGCGTGAACTCGTCGACCAGGATTCCATCCTCGCCCAGTTCTTCGCGGATGACCGACAGAAACGCGACCTGCGGCGGCAATTTCTCGGCGATGTCCGCATCGATCCTATCGCGTAGAAGCTGAATGGCGGGCGGCTTCCGGTCAATCGGTTCGAGCCGCTCCAGCGCCGCGATCAGCCGGGGCAGGGTTTCCGCCGCATCGCCAACAAGACCGATGGTCGGCGGCCCGAAGCGATTCATCTCGTCTTCGTCAACCTCCAGGCGGATGACGGATAAGGCCTCGTCGCGGCCCCAGACCGACATCGGCGTTTGCAGGCGTGTGCCGATGCCAATGACGACATCGACCTGCGGCCAAAGGCGATGGCCGACCGGCGGTGTTACGGCGAGGGGATGGCGGGAATCGATCACGCCACGTCCCATCCGAAATGACAGGACTGGAGCCGCCAGCTTTTCGGCCAGGATGCGCACCTGATCGGAGACATGCATCGCGCCGCCGCCGACCACGATCATGGGCGCACGCGCGGCGTGCAGCAGTTGCGCGGCGCGCGATAGATCGCCCTCGCCCGCTATGGCAAAGCGAGGCGAAGCGGCGGGCGTTGCGGGCGCCCTACTCTCTTTCAGCCAGAGGTCCGTCGGGATTTCGAGACCCACCGGCCTTGGCCGGCCGGTGCGAAGCTGGCGAAAGCATTCGCCCATCAGCGCGCCCGCGTCCTGCGGCCGCTCAAGACGCGCGGACCATTTGGTCAGCGTGCCCAGTATGCCCGACTGATCGACGATCTCATGCAAAGTGCCGCGCCGCTTACCGATCTCGTGCGAGGGAATCTGCCCAACCAGGCACAGCACTGGCGCGTTTGTCGAATAAGCCGTCGCCAGCGCCGTGGCGGCGTTCAAAAAGCCTGGCCCCGGCACGAGGCAACAACATTGCGGCTTTCCCGTCGCGAGCGCCGCCCCGAGCGCCATATAGGCCGCGCTCTGTTCATGCCGCACATGCAGCGAACCGATGCGGTCCCGCGCCTTGAACAGAGCATCGTAGAAGGGATCGTTTTGCAGGCCCGGCAATCCGTAGACGGTTGCGATCCCGCCCTCGATCAACCCCTCCACGACGCATTCGGCGATGTTCACAGGCGCCTCCTTGTTTCGTATTGTTATACGGCGTATATTTATAGTTGACAATATCCACGACGTAGCGACAATCAAGACACGGGCATGCGAGGCTGTTTTGGCCTCGCATTCCTTGGCACGGAGGATCGATCGGAGCATGCCGAAGAAGCGCAACGCGCGGCGCGTCACGGCGTGCAATTGGGCTGCGCCCTCACACCGTTCGAGTTCGTCGTGAGGGCAAAGCGTGATGTTTTGAATGTGGTTTGTAAGCGCCTGATGGCGCGACGAGACCGTCTACGCCCGGTGCGACGTCAAGGCCTGCGAAATCTCGCGCGCGCAGGCCAGCAGTTCTTCCAGCAATTTGCCACGCGGCGGCATGGGCATCTGCAACTCAGTGCCGACCACGGAGATCGCGGCGGCTATATTGCCGGCACCGTCAAAAATTCCCGCTGCTATGGAGCAGACGCCGAACTGAGATTCGTTGACCGCATAATCATAATGCCGCTCGCGAATTTCAGCGACCCGTCCGGCGATCTCTGTTTTGCTCGTCATCATATGCGGCGACAGTTTCACCAATGGCTTGGCAAGGATTCGCTTGCGATCTTCATCCGGCATGAAGGCGAGTATGACGCGACCCGCGGCCGACCCATGCGCCGGCACGCGCAGGCCGCTGCGCACCGTGACCGCAATCATATTCTCACTGTCGAACGTATGCGTGATGATGATCTCGTCGCCAGCCCGTTGGCTAAGCACGACTGTCAAGCCAGTCGTCGAGCGCAAGGCGCGCAACGCCGGCGCCGCGACCTCCGCGACGTCAAATTGCGCGGCGGCGGCCTGCCCCAATTCGAACAGCACCCAGCCCAGCCGATAGCGATCGCCGACGGCCTCTTGCGCCAGCAACCCCTCGTCTCGAAGCGTGACCAGATGGCGGTGAATGCGCGCTTTCGATTCGCCGACGCGCCGCGCCAATTCGCTCACTCCCACCGGCTCGCGCGAAGCGGCGAGTTCACGCAGCAGGCGAATGGTCATGGAAACGGACTTGATGTGTCCGGCATCGAAATCGTCGTCAACAGTCACGTGCTGTCTTCTTTCGCCCAATGATCCGGTTCAAGATCTTCCGCATGAAACCTAGACTATCCCGTGCATTCGGTGAAGATGCTCACTAAACCTCCCACATGGAATACCTGATAGGCCGGCAAAGATTTGGATCACTCTGCACCGCAAGAAGACACTCATGGATTTCGCGCTCACCGAACAGCAAGAACACATCCGGGATGCGATCACGCGCATCTGCGCCGATTTCGACGATGCCTATTGGCTGAAGCAGGATCGCGACGGCGGCTTTCCGCACGACTTCTATCAAGCCCTGGCGGCGGGTGGATGGCTCGGCATCTGCGTGCCGGAGGCCTATGGCGGATCGGGGCTTGGCATCGCGGAAGCGGCCGTCATGATGCGCGCCATCGCGGAATCAGGCGCCGGCATGTCGGGGGCATCCGCCGTGCATATCAATGTCTTCGGCCTCAACCCCGTCGTCGAATTCGGCACGGAGGAACAGCGCCAACGCATGCTGCCACCGATGATCGCCGGCCGCGAGAAAGCCTGTTTCGCCGTGACGGAACCCAACACCGGCCTCAACACGACGCAACTCAAGACACGTGCGATCGCCAAGAACGATCGCTATGTCGTCAACGGCCAAAAAGTCTGGATATCGACCGCGCAGGTGGCGCATAAAATTCTGCTTCTGGCGCGCACCACGCCCCTGGAGGACGTCAAACGACCAACCGAGGGCCTGAGTCTGTTTTATACCGACTTCAATCGCCAGCAGATCAAGGTGCATGAAATCGAGAAGATGGGTCGCAAGAGCGTCGACTCGAACGAATTGTTCTTCGAGGATTTCGAGATTCCGATGGAGGATCGTATCGGCGAGGAAGGGCGTGGCTTCAAATATATTCTCGAGGGGATGAATCCCGAACGGATCTTGATCGCGGCCGAGGCCGTGGGCCTGGGCAAGCTCGCTCTCGCGCGCGCCGCCGACTATGCCAAGAGCCGTGTCGTCTTCAATCGGCCCATCGGCCAGAACCAAGCCATCCAGCATCCCCTGGCGAAAAACTGGATCGAGCTGGAAGCGGCATGGCTGATGGTGATGTCGGCCGCCTGGCAGTATGATCAGCGCCTGCCCTGCGGCGCGGCGGCGAACGCCGCGAAATATTTCGCCGGCGAAGCGGGATTCCAGGCCTGCGAACAGGCGGTGATGACCCATGGCGGCTTCGGTTACGCCAAGGAATTTCATGTCGAACGCTATCTGCGCGAAGTGATGATCCCCCGCATCGCGCCCGTCAGCCCGCAGTTGGCACTGAGTTTCATCGCCGAAAAAGTATTGGGGTTGCCCAAGTCCTATTAGTCGGCGTTAGATCGGTCGATTGACCGGTGATATAGACAAAACCTCACCTGCTGACCCTTCTGGAGACCCATGACCGCTCCGCTTGCCTCCGTCCGTGTGCTTGAACTTGCGCGCATTCTCGCCGGCCCCTGGTGTGGCCAATTGCTTGCCGATCTCGGCGCCGACGTGGTGAAAGTGGAGCGCAGCGGTGCCGGCGACGACACGCGCCAATGGGGCCCGCCCTTCATCGAGGACGTGAACGGCGATCCGCTGGCCGCCGCCTATTTCTACGGCTGCAACCGTGGCAAACGCAGCATCGAAGCAGATTTCGAAACGCCGGAGGGACAAGCCCTGGTGCGCCGGCTGGCGCAACATGCCGATGTCGTCATCGAGAATTTCAAATTCGGCGGCCTGAAGAAATATGGTCTCGATTACGAGAGCCTGAAGGCGATCAATCCGCGCCTCATCTATTGTTCGATCACCGGCTTCGGCCAGACCGGCCCCTATGCGCCGCGCGCCGGCTATGACTTTCTGATCCAGGGCATGGGTGGCGTGATGCATATGACGGGCGAGCCCGATGGCCCGCCGCTGAAGTCCGCCGTCGCCATCGCTGACGTCTTCACCGGTCTCTATGCCGCCAATGCGGTGCAGGCGGCGCTGATCCGGCGCCATGAAACCGGCGAAGGCGCTTATATCGATTGCGCTCTGCTCGATTCACAAGTGGCCGTGCTCGGCTATCAGGCGCTGAATTATTTCGCCTCCGGCAAGGTCGGCGGACGCATGGGCAACGGCCATCCCAATCTCGTGCCTTACGACGTCTATCCGGTCGCCGACGGCAACGTCATTATCGCGACAGGCAATGACGGCCAGTATCGCAAATTGTGCGACATCCTCGGCGCGCCGGAGCTTGCCACCGATCCGCGCTTTCTCGTCAACAAGGGTCGCGTCACACGGCGCGCCGAACTGACGGCTCTTCTCAACGATCTGACGCGCAAATTTCAGCGCAGCGACTTGCTGGCGAAGCTGGAAGTCGCGCATGTGCCGGCCGGGCCGATCAACACGGTCGTCGACGTGTTCGACGATCCGCAGGTGATCGCGCGCGGCATGCGCATCGATCAGCCCAATCCGCGCGCCAAGGGCGGCACGACGCCGGGCGTGCGCTCGGCCATCGTCATCGACGGCCAGCCGGCCGCCGCCGAACGGCCCGTGCCGGCGCTGGGCGAACATACGCAAGACGTGCTGAGCGACAAGGCCTGGGGAGGTTAGCCGATGACCGCCGCGCCGACCAATGCCCGCACGGGCGCGCAGATCCTCGTCGATCAACTGACCATCCAAGGTGTCGAGCATGTCTTCTGCGTGCCGGGCGAATCCTATCTCGCCGTGCTCGATGCCTTCCACGATGCCAAGATCAACATCACCGTCTGCCGCCAGGAAGCCGGTGCCGGCATGATGGCGGACGCGACGGCGCGGCTGACCGGTCGGCCCGGCATCGTCTTCGTGACGCGCGGTCCCGGCGCCACCAACGGCGCCCATGCGATCCATATCGCCGAACACGATTCCGTGCCGCTGATCATGTTCATCGGCCAAGTGGAGCGCGGCATGCGGGGGCGCGGCGCGTTCCAGGAAATGGACTATGAGCGCTATTTCGCTTCTACCGCGAAATGGGTGACGGAGATCGACGACCCGCAGCGTATTCCCGAAGTGGTGGCACGTGCCTTCCACGTCGCCATGCAGGGCCGCCCCGGCCCGGTGGTGATCTCGCTGCCGGAAGACATGCTGGTGGAGACGGCCAGTGTCACTGACGCGTTGCGCGTTGAAGCGGCGCAGGCCGCGCCGGGTGCGACGGAACTGGCGCGGCTCGGCGAATTGCTCGCACAGGCCAAACGTCCAATCGCCATTCTTGGTGGCAGCGGATGGACGAAAGAGGCTTGCGCGCAATTCCGCGCTTTCGCCGAGGCCTTCGATCTGCCGGTCGCGGCCTCGTTCCGCCGCACCATGCTGTTTGACGCCGAACACGCCAACTATGCCGGCGAATTGAGCCTCGGTGCCAATCCAGCCTTGGTGAAGCGGGTGCAGACTGCCGATCTTGTTCTATTGATCGGCGGACGGCTCGCGGAGGTGCCGTCGCAAGCTTACACATTGCTCGACGTGCCGGTGCCGCGCCAGCGGCTCGTGCATGTCCATGCCGACCCAGCCGAACTCGGGCGCGTCTATCAGGCGACACTTGCCATCAATGCGACGCCACAGGGCTTCTGCGATACGTTGAGCACGCTCGCATCGCCGAAGACGATTCCCTGGAGTGCGGAAACAAAAGCGGCGCGCGCCGATTATCTCGCCTTCTCGGGGCTCGATGCGCCGGTGCCGGGCGATGTGCAGCTCAACACGATCATGCTGTGGCTGCGCCAGCGCCTGCCCGCCGATGCCATCGTTACCAACGGCGCCGGCAATTACACCACCTGGCTCGGCCGCTATCTGCGCATCCGCCAGTTCGACGGCCTGTTGGCGCCCGTGTCGGGTTCGATGGGCTATGGCCTGCCGGCGGCGGTCGGCGCCAAACGGCTGCATCCCGAGCGGATGGTCGTCAGCTTCGCCGGCGACGGCTGCTTCCTGATGAACGGCCAGGAATTCGCCACCGCCGTGCAATATGACCTGCCTATTGTCGTCGTGGTCATCGACAACGGCATGTATGGCACGATCCGCATGCACCAGGAGCGGGAATATCCTGGCCGCGTCTCGGCGACCCTGCTCAATTCACCCGACTTCGCAGCGCTCGCGCGCGCCTATGGCGGCCATGGCGAGAGCGTGGTGAAGACGGATGAATTCGCGCCGGCCTTCGAACGTGCGGTTGCTGCGCATAAGCCGGCGATCGTGCATGTGAAGATCGACCGCGACGCGATCACGCCCGCAACGACCTTGACGAAGATTCGCGAAGCGGCGTTGAAAGGCCGTTAGAATACCGTCATTGCGAGCGAAGCGAAGCAATCCAGGAGTCAAGGTGTAGCGCCATAGACGCAAATAAGCCTGTTTCACAGGCTTATCTTAAAGCCCTGTCGCGCGCCCTGGATTGCTTCGTCGCTACGCTCCTCGCAATGACGGTGTGGCGTTTTCTATTCGCTCTTTTCCGTCTTCTCGCTCTTGTCAGCCTTCGGCCGCCCCATCGCCTTGACGCGCGTCGACATGCGAATGGCGCGGCGCTGGCGCGCGCCTTCGGTTTTGGGTTGCAGCAGGGAGCGATATTCGTCGCGCTTGTCGTGGATCGAGGCGATGACATAGCCCATCGGCACGCCCATATCGACGAGCACGGCTTCCGCCAGTTGCAGGCTCGCTTCAATGGTCTCCGGCACTGCGTCGGTCGCGCCGATTTCATAAAGATGGGTGGCGTGGTTGGCATCGCGGGCACGCGCCACGATGGTCAATTCCGGATGTTCGCGATGCGCCGCTTCGACGACCAGTTCGACGGCCTTGGGTGAATCCATCGTCACGACGATGCCGCGGGCGCTGCCGACGCCGCATTTCTTCAACAATTCGGCGCGGGTCGCATCGCCCCAATAGATCTGCATGTTGGGATTGCGCTCGCGCTCGCGCTTCACGAGGCGAATATCGTCATCGATGGCGATGAAGGGAATTTTGTGGCGCACCAGCATATCGCCCACCAGCGTGCCGACACGGCCATAGCCGACGATGATCACCTGGCCCGCCACCACATCGACCGGCGCGGAGAATTCATCGGGCAACTTCACTTCCGACCGCGCCGGCGCCAATTTGAACGTCAGCGAGGCGATGAACGGTATGGCGATCATCGACAAGGTGACGGCCACCATCACCTGCGCGCCCGTCACCGCCGCCACGGCGCCCTCGGCCACGGCGGCGGTCAACATGACGAAGGCGAATTCGCCGCCCGGACCGATCAACAAAGCCGTTTCCTTGGCCACCGGGCTTGCGAGCCCGACGAGACGAGCGATGCCATAGAGCAGCACCGCTTTGCCGGCGAAAAGCGCGACGGCGAGACCGAGCGTTTCAGCCGGCTGGCGCACCACATAAGACAGATCGAGGCCGGCGCCGACCGAGACGAAGAACAGGCCGAGCAACAGGCCCTTGAACGGCTCGATCGTCACTTCCACTTCGCGGCGGAATTCGGTTTCCGCCAGCAGCAAGCCGGCGATGAAAGCGCCCAGCGACATGGACAAGCCGCCCATGGCGGTGGCAACGCCGGTGCCCAGAACGACGAGCAGACAGGCGGCCATGAAGAATTCGGTCGAGCGCGTCGCCGCCACCAGATGAAAGAGTGGACGCAAGATCAGGCGGCCGACGCCGACGATGACCGCGAGTGCCGCCATGGCCGGCAACAGCGCCGTCAGCAGGCCCATGCCAAAGCCGATGTTGGTGCGCGGATCGAGCATCGCCACCAGGAACAGGAGCGGCGCGACCATCAAATCCTGGAACAGCAGGATCGAGAACGTAGCGCGGCCGCTCGCCGTGTTCAGCCGCTTTCGTTCGGCGATGACCGGCACGATGATGGCGGTGGACGAGAGCGCCAGCGCGCCGCCGATGATGATGGCGGCCGGCGCCGGCTGGCCAAGCCAGATCGCGACGAGCGCGATTGCCACGGCTGAAATGAACACCTGCAAGGCGCCCAGGCCGAACACCAGTTTGCGCATGCGGTTGAGGCGCTCGAACGACAGTTCGAGGCCGATCATGAACAGGAGGAAGGTGACGCCGAGTTCGGAAACCTTGGCCAGCCCTTCGATGTCGGACAGGCTGATCGCCGCGATCCACGGATGCAGGGAGGCGAGACGGCCAAGACCATAGGGACCGAGCAAGAGGCCGGCGCAGATGAAGCCCAAGACCGGCGAGATACGCAAGCGACGGAACAATGGGACGACGACGCCCGCCGTCACCAGAAACAGCAAAATCTCGCGATAGTCCCCGAGCTCGTTGTGGGTCGCCAATGGTCCGTCCGTTTATTTGATCAGATCATCCCTACATGATTCTGATGCGAATGGAATCGCGACGGACGTCAGAAAACCGCAATAAACGCGCGGGATTTGTTAAATGCGCGGAATATATTTGGCGACCTGCCCGCTCACCGTGCCACCCAGCGACCAGACGCCATCGAACATCTGACGCGGCGAGGGCACATATTCGGCGACGCGCGCGACGACGCCGCGTTGCGGCATGCCGGCGGCTTCGTTCACCGTCATCGGCGCCGCCGAAGCGACATGCGGCCGGATCAGTGTCGGGCGCGGCGGCGGCAGAACGCTCGCCACCTTGGTGTGCTTATCAAGCTTGTTATCAAGCTTCCTTGCCTTCAGCTCGGCGCGGGGCACCGGCGTCGCATTGGCAAGCTTCAGCGGCGGCAGGGCCGGCCCGTCGAAGACCTCGCGGGTCGCTTCACTGACCAGCCGCTCCGGCGCCACCTTGGTCAAGGCGAAGGCCGACATGTCGGCGGCCAGCTTCTCTTCCTGGCGCTTAGACATGGTGCTCGACATCTGCGTCGGCTCGACGGCCGGCGCCGGATGCAATTTGCCATAGAGATTGGCGCCCCAGCCGAGGACGGCGATCGCCACCGCCGTGAAGACGAGCGGCAAGGTCGCCTCGAAGGCGGACAAGGATTGCGCTTCGGCTTGCGCTTGCGACTGTATCTGGGACCGCGCCGCACCCATGATCAACACCCCGATGATCGTAAAGACCCGTGCAAATTCGATGGGGTTCCGGGCAAAAATGCGGCGCGCTGCTGACGGCTTGACGACTTCGGCAGGGTTTTGCTGCGATTTGCTTTACGCCATCATCTTGCCGGCCTGCTGCACCACCTGACCCGCCATGATCTGGATCTGGCCGGCGATCGCCGGTTCGGAGCACTGGCCGTCCTTGAACTTGACCACCGCCGAATTGATCGAGACGCCAAGCGGCACATTCCAACCGCGCAGCGCGTGGCCGATCTGGCGCAGTTGCGACAGCACCGCCGTCGGACCCTGATAGCCGAAGCCGACACCAATGGAACCGATCGCCCGGCCGTCGAAATAGACGCGCGCGTCCTTGTTCATTTCTTCCGTGTAATCAATGGCGTTCTTGACGAGACCGGAGACGCCGCCGTGATAGCAAGGCGAGCACAGGATGATGCCGTCGGCCTTGCGCAAATCCTCGATCAGGCGACGGCCGGCATCGGTCATCGTGCCGGGATCGGGATCGTACATCGGCAAAAGCAGGTCGTTACCGCCATACATCTTGGTTTCGGCGCCCTTCTCGCGGGCATAAGACAAGGCCAGCGCCAGCGCTTGCTCCGAAGACGAGCCCGTGCGGGTCGTGCCGCCGATGCCGACGATATAAGGCTTACGTTGGGTCATTTCCTATCCTTTGGATATGCACGGGCCGGATATGTGCTCTTGCACGGATTTTTTCCGCGCTGTTCTCATATTACGGCTCATAGCCATTAGGAAGCCTCCAGATTCTCTGGTCAACCAAGATCCTGCCGTCCCCACCGGGAAGCTGTTTTTCCAGGCGCTGAACCGCATGGCGGGCCACTCGGGGCGCGCGTGGTTAAGAATTTCCTGCTTCCGGGCATGGAATTTGCTGCCAATTCGGCTCGGACTTCCACCGTCCTAGGGCGGCACGACTGCGTGCCCTTCCCTGTCCCGAAGCGGCACAGCCTGTCCTGAAAATTTCGGACGATTTGAGCGAATCCGCCGACATTCCCGTAAGATTGCTTCAAATTAAGAAAAATCAGCCGATTTTTCGTGGAATGGCCTGTGCAACGGTGATCGCAAGCTCCGCCATCGAAGGCGGACGAACACCGAGGCCGTCATGAATTTTCCGAAGCAGGCGATTCGCGATTTCGTTCCTTTCACTTACGCCACAAATTCTTGGTTTCAGAACGTTTGCATCATCGGACTCGGCTATATCGGCCTGCCGACGGCAACCCTCGTCGCTTCGCGCGGTTTCAACGTGCGCGGCGTCGACATCAATCGCAGCACCGTGGCCACCATCAACGACGGCCGCTGCCATTTCCACGAGCTTGGCCTTGACGCTTTGGTGAACACCGCCGTCGAGAACGGCAACCTCTCCGCCTCGGTCAATGTCGCCCCGGCCGACATTTTCATGATCTGCGTGCCGACCCCGTCGGTTCCCGATGGCCACGGCAACAAGGTGTGCGACCTCTCCTACGTGCTGGAAGCAGCCGAGAGCATCGCCCCGCATCTCAAGTCCGGCGATCTCGTCATCGTCGAATCGACCTCGCCGATCGGCACCTGCGACCGTGTCTCCGAAACGCTGGCGCGGCTGCGCAACGATCTGAGCTTCCCGCACCAGGCCGGCGATACGTCCGATGTCGCCATCGCCTATTGCCCGGAGCGCGTCATCCCCGGCCGCATGATCACCGAACTCGTCGAGAACGACCGGGTGATCGGCGGCATGACGCCGCGCTGCGCCGACAAGGCGGCCGCGCTCTATCGTTCCTTCGTCAACGGCAAGGTGCATCTCACCTCGGCCAAGGTCGCCGAAGCGGTGAAGCTCACCGAAAACTCGTTCCGTGACGTCAACATCGCCTTCGCCAACGAATTGTCGATGCTGTTCGCGGGCCTCGGCGTCGACACCAAGCAGGTGATCGAACTGGCGAACTGCCATCCGCGCGTCAACATCCTCACCCCCGGCCCCGGCGTCGGCGGTCACTGCATTCCGGTCGATCCGTGGTTCCTGTGGGAGAGCATGCCGGAACGCGCGCCGCTCATCCGCACGGCTCGCCAGGTCAACGACAACAAAGCGCATTATGTGCTCGAGCAAATCCTCAAGGCACATGCTGAGAACGGCGGCGGCACCGTGGCCTGCCTCGGCTTGAGCTATAAGGCCGACGTGGACGATTTCCGCGAAAGCCCGGCCTTCGAAATCACCGAAGCGCTGCATGCCAAGCTCGGCGACCAGGTGATCGCGATCGATCCGTTCGCCTCGGCTCTGCTCGCGGGCAAGAAGCGGCCGGCGTTCAAGGTGACCAACGATCTCGCCGAGGCGGCCAAGGCCGATCTCGTCGTCGCGCTGGTCTCGCACAAGGCGTTCCGCGTCTTCCGGCCGCGCGATGGCCAGACGGTGGTCGACACCTGCGGCCTGTTCGCCACCGCCTAACGAGATTTCATATATTTGCATCAAGCCCGGCTGTTATCGCAGCCGGGCTTTTTCATGTGCCGCGCGGTTTGGCGCGCGTGGTGGCCGTCGCATTGGCCGGATCGTCCGGCCAGACATGACGGGGATAGCGACCCTTCATTTCCGATTTCACCGCCGTCCATGAACCCTTCCAGAAGCCCGGCAGATCGCGGGTGATCTGGATCGGCCGATGCGCCGGCGACAAGAGATGCAAGGTCAGCGGCACACGCCCGCCGGCCAATGAGGGATGTTGCGACAGGCCGAACAGCTCCTGCACGCGCACGGCCAGGACAGGCCCACCCTCGGCTTCATAATCGACGCCGATATGCGAGCCGGTCGGCGCTTCGAAATGGGTCGGCGCTTCGATGTCGAGACGGCGGCGCATGTCCCACGGCAGAAGCGCTTGCAAAGCGGAATCGAGATCATCCGCCGTGATAGACGATAGAGACGCGCGGCCTTCGATGAACGGTGCCAGCCATGTTTCGGCGGAGGTCGCCAGAGCCGTATCGGAAAGGTCCGGCCAAGCCTCGCCCTCGGCGCGACGCAGGAACAGCACGCGATCGCGCAATTGCTTCTGCGCCTTGCTCCACGGCAGGCGCTCGATACCGAGCGCGGCCAGACCGTTCGCCAGAACCACGGCGCTTTCAGCGCCCTCAATGCTGCGCGGCTGTTCGTTCAAGGCGACGGCGCCGAGACGGCGCATGCGGCGCGCCCGCACGCTGGCGGAAGCGCGATCGAAACTGATTTCGTCGCGCGTCTCGATGCGATCGCCCATCAGGCTCTCGATGTCTTCAAGGGTAATGAGCGCAGCGGCGAGAATACGAGAGGCACCGGCGCGGCCGGAAATTTCGGCGATGGCGAGATAGGGTTCTCGCGCCAAGGCATCATGCGCCTCACAAGCGGCGGCGCGGCCGTTGACCATGACGAATTCGCCGAGCTTGCCACGCGCCCGCGCGACACGATCGGGAAAGGCCACCGCCACCCAGCGGCCGACATGGCTGACATCATCGATCGTTTCCACGACGGGAAAGAAAGCCTGCGCCTGATCCGCCCAGCCGCGCGCCAGGCGGCGCGCATCCTGTGCGCGGCCCGCACGGTCACGACGCAACCGTTCGACACGCTCGGTCAGATCGACACCATCGCCGCCCACGCCCCGTTCGACGATCACGGCGGCAATGTCGGCCGCCAGCCGCGCCGCGCCGGCGCGTGCTGCTTCCAGCACCATGCGCGCCAATCGCGGCGGCAAGGGGAGGCCGCGAATGCGCCGGCCTTCCGGTGTGATCGCACCATCCTCATCGAGTGCGCCGAGCGCCCGCAGCAAGGTTCGCGCTTCTGTGAGTGCGGCGACAGGCGGCGGATCGAGCCAACGCAATTGCATGGGATCGCGCGCGCCCCATTGCGCGAGATCGAGCACCAGAGATGACAGATCGGCGCTGAGAATTTCCGGCGGCGCGAACGGCTGCAAGGCGCCGGTGGCCGCTTCTTCCCACAGCCGATAGCAGATGCCCGGTTCCGTGCGGCCGGCGCGGCCGCGCCGCTGATCGGCGGCGGCACGCGACACGCGCACGGTTTCCAGACGGGTCAGGCCGAGATCGGGTTCGAAGCGCGGCACGCGCGCCAGACCGCTGTCGATGACGACGCGCACGCCATCGATGGTCAGCGAGGTTTCGGCGATGGAGGTGGCAAGCACGATCTTGCGGCGGCCCGACACCGAAGGCGAGACGGCAAGATCTTGCGCCTTGCGATCCATGGCGCCGAACAAGGGCGCGATGTCGATCGTCGCGTCGCGGATGCGCTCCTTCAAACGCTCGGCCGTTCGGGTGATCTCGCCCTGGCCCGGCAGGAACACCAGCAGCGAGCCGCTATCCGCACGCAGCGCCTGTTCGATCACCCGCACCACTTCATCTTCGATGCGCGCTCTGGGATCGCGACCGACATATCGGGTGACGATGGGAAACGCGCGGCCTTCGCTGGTGATGACAGGCGCATCGTCGAGCAAGGACGCGACGCGTGCGCCATCGAGCGTTGCCGACATGACGAGAATGCGGAGATCTTCGCGCAGGCCTGCTTGCGCATCGAGCGCCAGGGCCAATCCCAGATCGGCATCGAGCGAGCGCTCGTGAAATTCGTCGAAAACCACCGCCGCGATCCCGTCCAACGACGGATCGTCGAGAATCATGCGGGCGAACACGCCTTCCGTCACGATCTCAATGCGCGTCACCGTGCTGACGCGCGATTCCATGCGCACGCGCAGGCCGACCGTGGCGCCGACGGCTTCGCCCAGAGTTTGTGCCATGCGCGCTGCCGCGGCACGCGCCGCCAGCCGGCGTGGCTCCAACACGACAATGCGGCCACCCGCCGCCCAGGATTGTTCGGCGAGCAGCAAGGGAACGCGCGTGGTCTTGCCCGCGCCGGGCGGTGCCACCAGCACGGCGCGCACATGCGTCATCAATGCGTCGCAAAGCGCGCCGGACACCTCGTCGATCGGCAACGCGAAATCCATTCCAGCCAATTCAATCGAACCTTGTCAACGGAACCCGATAGACCCACGGTCGCTGTGTGCCAGCCCGCCCGCCACCGAGCAAGATTAATCCTAAAAGGATGTTCCTACGGCGGTTTTCGGAATGTTCCGGGCGGGATTTGTTTCCGTCTGCGGAAAAGAGTATATCGCGGGCTTCTATGGGGACTGCGCCAGACCTGCGCGTTTCGTTTGTTTGACAAGGCTACCGAATGACGCCGGGCCAAGATGCGTTACAGCCGACCGCCCCCGGCGGCCACCAGGACGCGCAGTCGCATGGTTCCAACAGCCTGTTGGCAATGGCCTTCGGCTCGGTGGGTGTCGTCTATGGCGACATCGGCACCAGTCCGCTTTACGCGCTGCGTGAATCGCTGGTGCATGCGAGCAGCCATGGCGCCGTCAGCGAACGGGACGTCATCGGCGTCGTCTCGCTGCTGATCTGGGCGCTCTTCCTGATCGTCACGATCAAATACGTCATCTTCATCATGCGCGCCGACAACAAGGGCGAAGGCGGCACGCTCGCCCTCATGGCCTTGGCGCAGAAGGTCACCGGCCGACGATCCGGCGCCATTTTCGTCCTCGGCATCGTCGGAGCGGCGCTGTTCACCGGCGATGCCATCATCACGCCGGCCATCTCCGTGCTTTCGGCGGTCGAAGGCGTCAAACTGGTAACGCCGCATCTCGAACATTACGTCACGCTGATCGCGCTGGTCATTCTGATCACGCTCTTCCTCGTGCAGAGCAAAGGCACGGCCGGCATCGCGCGCTGGTTCAGCCCGATCATGATGGTCTGGTTCGTCTGCATCGCCATCCTCGGCATCATGCATGTCGGCGATGCGCCGCGCATTCTCAATGCCTTCAATCCTCTTAACGCACTCGCCTTCCTGTTGAGCCACGGCATCATCAGCTTCGTGGTGATGGGCAGCGTCTTCCTCGCCGTCACCGGTGCCGAGGCGCTTTACGCCGACATGGGCCATTTCGGCCGTAAGCCGATTCAACTGGCCTGGATTTGCTTCGTGCTGCCAGCGCTCGTGCTGAACTATCTCGGCCAAGGCGCCTTGATCCTCGACAATCCCAAGGCGATCGAGAACCCCTTCTTCCTGCTGGCGCCGGAGTGGGCACTGCTGCCGCTGGTGGTTCTGGCGACGGCCGCGACCGTTATCGCCAGCCAGGCGACCATCACCGGCGCCTATTCACTGGCCCGCCAGGCGATCCAACTCGGCCTGTTGCCGCGTCTGGAAATCCAGCACACGTCGGACACCCAGGAAGGCCAGATCTACATCCCGCGCGTCAATCGCATCCTGCTCATCGGCGTCGTGCTGTTGGTGCTGATCTTCCGCACGTCGAGCGCCCTGGCCTCGGCCTATGGCATCGCCGTCACCGCTTCGATGATCGTCGATTCCTGTCTGATCTTCTTCGTCGCCTGGCATTTGTGGCGCTGGCCGCTCGCCGGCTCGATCCTGTTCGCCTCGGTGTTCCTGATCGTGGAATTCGCTTTCTTCGCCTCCAACATCCTGAAGCTGATGGACGGCGGCTATGTGCCGGTGCTGATCGGCGGCGTGATGGTGCTGACCATGTGGACATGGTTGCGCGGCACTCACTTCCTTGAGAGCAAAACGCGACGCGACGCCATTCCAACGCGCGACCTGATCCGCATGCTGGAGAAGTCGAAACCGATCCGCGTGCCGGGAACGGCGATCTTCCTGACCCAGGACGTCGACAGCGCGCCTTCGGCGCTGATGCACAATCTCAAACACAACAAGGTTCTGCACGAACGTGTCTTCCTGGTCTCGGTGCAGACCGAGAATATTCCGCGCGTGCCGCGCGAATATCGCTACGAGATCGAGAAGCTCTCCGAAGATTTCACCAAGATCCGCCTGCACTATGGCTTCATGGAAAGCCCGCGCGTGCCGGCGGCCATGGCCCTGATGCGCAAGAGCGGCTTGAAATTCGACATCATGACCACGTCGTTTTTCCTGGGCCGCAGAACCCTGAAGGAATCGCCGACATCGGGCATGCCGATCTGGCAGGATCGCCTGTATATCGCTCTGTCGAAACAGGCGGCCAATGCGACGGACTTCTTCTCGATCCCGTCCGATCGCGTCGTCGAACTCGGCGCGCAGGTGAAGATCTGAGCCGAAGCCTCGGTGTCATCCCGGACGCACCGAAGGTGCGATCCAGGAACCAGGGGCAAACGGTACAATGCCGTGGTTGGTTCTTCACGTGCCTGGCAGGATCATGACTTGCACGGTACAAGGCGTGTCATTGCAACGCTTCACTCTACCGCACGCCCCTGGTTCCCGGATCACGCTACGCGTGTCCGGGATGACACTGAGGCTTCGATTTTGTCGTAGCGCTCCTTGCAATGACGGCGATTCTAAAAACTGATTTTTCCGATGCCGTTCAGCGCCGACACGGTGCCTTTTGGCGTGCCTGTGCTCGCCAGGGCCTGCAAGGCGACAAGGTAGTCGCGACCGGGTGCGAGGTGGAAATAATTGTCCTCCGGCAGAAAGCCGGCGACGTCGATCACCACCGTCTGCGCCAGACGCTCCGCCGCCAGTTTGAGATAGAAGCTCTCGCCCTCTCGAATGACGCCCGCCCGCAGGCCGAGGTCGTGACGCGCGTCGCCAGGCCCCAGGGGAAAGTGAACCGCTTCCTGCAAGAGCGTACCGCTGCCATTGTCGATCAATCGGACCACATTGGCATCATGCGCCGGCGGCCCGAAACGATAGGCATAGGTCGCGTCGAAAAAGGCACCGAGCAAAGTGGTCGCCGCGACGGAATAGTGGCCACGGGCCGGCACGGTGACGGCGTGCTCGCCGGACGCGGCGGGACGCCGGCCATCGGCCAGACAATCAAGCGTCAAGAGAACGTCGAGAGGTTGATCGGTTTCGTTGACCACATGCAAGCGCAGGCCATTGACGCCTTCGTCGCTGACGATCAATTGCACGGGCGCAAAGGCGCGCTTCAAACCGTAATAGCCGGATTTCGGTTCGCCCGAATGATCGACGATGCCCCAGCCGAAGGACGGCGCGAGATCCTTCCACATCAACACCAGCCCGCCCGCCGTGCGCGAACCCGGCCGACGCCATTCGGCGAACACCGCCTGCATCACTTCGGCAACCGCCGCCTGCCCCATAGCGACATAACGATCGAAATCTTCCGCCTTCAGGCGTTGCGGATCGGCGCCATAGAACAAAGCCATATAGTGATGGCGAATGTCCTCGAAATCCCAGTCGGCGCCGCGATCACGGGGCACCAAGGCCTTCCATTGCTCCAAAGGCGTTGCCGCATCGAGCCGCCGCTTCGCCAGCCGCGCCCGCGACGGCAGATTGGCGAAGGCGAGGCATTCGCCGGCAAAGGCCACATCGGCACGACGCGCATCTTCGAGCGGGCGGCGATAGGCGCCGACACCGTAATAATGGCCGACACCTTGATCGACGACGAAGGGCAGTTCGCCGCCTGACGGCGAGTTGACGACATAAGCGACATCGGGACGTTGCGCGGCAACGATCTTAGCCAATTCGCCGTCGATAAAATCATTGCTCCAGCGCTCGGTCGGCAGGCCGAGCATGGCCGCCTGCTGCAAAACTTCGCTGCCGCCGCCATAGACGACAAGCGAGGGCGAGCCTTGGCGGGCGCTAAGAAAGGCTTCGATTTCCTGGCGCAGTTCGGCACGGAAAGTCGCATCACCGACCGGATAATCGAAATTGGCGAGCATGGCGTCCTGCCAGATCATGATGCCGAGCTCATCGGCCAGATCGTGGAACACGCGCGGTTCATAGACCGTGGTGCCGCAGATGCGAATGAGATTGATGCCGGCATCGCGCGCCAAAGTGAGTTCGCGCAGATAAACATCGCGTGCGACGGGAAAGCCGACGACATCCGGCGGCGACCAGCAGACGCCACGCGCGAAAATCGGCGCGCCATTGACGATGAAGCGGAAATCGCGGCTATCGGAGCCAGGATCGATTTCGAAACTGCGGAAGCCGATCCGCATGACCGCGTGGCCCGTGCCATCGATCTTGATATCGAGCGGATAAAGCTGCGGCGTGCCGTGGCTGTGCGGCCACCAGGGCGCGATGCCGCCGATCGCCATCTCCAGCATCCAGCGCCCGTCGCGCAATTCGGCTTGCGCCGTCTGGCCGGCACAGGTCCAGGCGATCGTCTGCGCCGTCACGCTCGTCGCATCGAAACTGACGCTGAGGCGCCCGACGTCATCGGCGAGCGATGTCTGGATGGAGAGACCGCGCAGATGCGGAATGCGGGCGGGCAGAATATGTACGGGCCGCCAGGCGCCGCTGATCGCCACCGCTGGGCACCAGCCGGGCATATGGCCAAGCAGGCTCGTGCGCACGAAACGCAGTTTCTGTTCCGGAATCATCGCGACGCGCCAGCGCGCCCGCTTACCCTCGACCTGACTCAACCGATGCGACAGGCTGCGGCAGACAAAGGCAAGGCGATGGTGCCCGTTCAAGGTGACAGCGCATTCGACCGGCCGGAACATATTGGCCGACGACGCCAGTTTCACATCGTCGAGCCAGATTTCGGCAAAGGTGGCGAGCCCTTCGAACACAAGACGAACCTCGCCATTGCCGACCAGGGTCGCCGCATACCAGGCGTCGCAGTCGTGCAGCGAGGCCGCGCCCTCGGGCAAGGGCAGATTGAGATCGCGCACCACGGCTTGCGCCGGCGCCAGGGCCGGCAGCGGCGTCCAGTCCTTCTGCCGCAGGGCCGAGGCCGCATCCGCACAGGCATCGGGCGAGGTCAGCCTGAAGGACCAGGCGGGATCGATGCGCTCGGCATCGCCCGTGCCTATGCCAATGCCGAAAGCCGGATTCACGCGGCCGCCGATCGACGGACCATGGCCCGGTCGATCATTTCCATCAGTCGATCGTAATGTTCGGCCAGCGCGGCGACGGGCTGGGCGAGGCCGCCGGGCCTGCGGCGGGCGACGGCGCGCGCCACCTGGAACTGCAACGCCTTCATGCCGCTCGAAATGGCGCGCCCATGCACGGCCGCTTCAGCGAAATCGATCTGCGCTTCGCGGCCTAGCCAATCGAGATGGCCGGCGAGCAGTTCGAAATTGGCACCACATTGGCGCAACGTGTTGAAGGCATAGAGGTGGAAATAATCCTGCGGCCGATCGAACAGATCGGCGACCTGCGCCTCGAAGTGGGCTTCGTATTGGCGCAGCGGATTGCTCGTCGGCCGGCGTGCCAGATAGCGCCGCAGCCAGTCGAGCACCACGGCGATATCCAAAGGCTGTCGGCTCGTCGGCAGTTTGACGAATTCGGTATAGGGCATCAGCACAGCATGGCCATCGAGCGTGCGGCCGCCCGATTGCATGATGCCGTCATAGTCCTCGCCGGACAGAGCGCCGTAAGTGGCATTGTGAAAATAGGTGAGACGGCGCGCCGCCGGATCGATCTCGTTGATGCCGATCGTCGTTTTGCTGTGACCCGTGCGATAGGTGACGCCGCGCGTGTCAGGCAGGAAGAAACCGTCGACCTCCATCATCACCAGACGGCCACGGCCGTTCTGCTCGACGATATGTTTTTCACAGGTGTCGAACATGGAGAGTTCAAAGGTCGAAAGGCCATAGAGCGCTTCGACGGCTTCGAGCGGCGGCTTGAAGAAGGTGAACTGATCGCCTTCGAAATCCTGCGTCAAGGTGAAACCCATCAGGGCTTCCGGCGCATGGCCGAGCGCCGCCAGAACCTCGATCCACAGATCGGCGTAGCAATTGGTTTCCGGCCAATCGCGCTCGCCGCGATGCATCGCATGCGGCACATAGTTGTCGGCGTTGAGACCGGGAATGACGGCGGCCATCTTATACCTCTAGCCGAGAAGGCCGCTTTCGTTGCGGCTGATCGGCATCAGTTTTTCGACATTGCTCAGAATGCGATCGTTGTTGACCATGACGGCGGCCGACAAGGCATCGCGCATGTGACGACCGACACTATGGGCGCCATCGTTGCGATAGCCGGCAATGCCGGCGACCAGCATGGCCTGCCGCACGATATCGGCGACCGCCGTCGAGGTCGTCACCTTGAGATTGTTCATGGCGACGGCGAAAGCCACCGACGACAATTCCGCTTCGTCGGCCTTGGCGATTTCGAACCGGCGCAAGCCATCGAGCACATCGGCTTTCATCTGCTGCAAAGCGCCCACGGTCTGCGTCAGGCGCCGCGCCGCCGTCGGCGTCGCACCGGGATGTTTGCGCGCATCGGCGCGCACGCAGGCGCGCGCCCGCGCCACCGCATCGGATGCAATGCCGTACCAGACGCCACTCCACAGAATATGCGCCATGGCGAGCATGGATTGCGCGGCGATTTCGCCAAAGGGCTTGTCGAGAATCTGTTCGCGCGGCGCGCGGGCGGAAAAGCGAAAGCCTTCCGAACAGGTGCCGCGCATGCCCAGAGTGTCCCAGGCTAGGGTTGGCTCGAGCACATATTGATGTTTCTGCACGACGGCCATCAACTGATCGGAACTTGGCGCCTCGGCATTGCGACGCGCGGTGATCAGAATGGCATCGGCTGTCTTGCCATAGGAAATGACGTTGGCTTCCTTGTGCAGACGGAAGGACGCGGCATCGGTATCATCTTCGAAAGCGCAGATGCTGCTGCGCATGTCGCCGCCGACGCCGCCTTCGGTGGTGGCGGACGCGAGCAGCAATTGCTTTTCGGATATCTGCTGCATGAAGCCGCGATGCCAGGCAGAGCCCTGCCCGTGCGTGACGAGGCTCGACGTCTTGATCTGATGCATGGCGAAGACCATCGCCGTCGACGAACAGGCTTGGCCGAGAATGCTGCACACATTGGCGATTTCGGCGGTCGATGCGCCTTCACCGCCAAGCTCGACCGGGATCATCAGGCTGAGCAGCCGGCCTTCCTTGATCACCTCAAGGGCTTCGCTCGGGAAGCGGCTGTTGCGATCGACGTCGTCGGCAAATTCCCGCGCGACGGTGGCGGCGGCTTCGGCCCGTTGCCGCACCAAGCTCCGCGGGAGCAGTTCCTCAACCTTTGGTTTGACCGCCACACTCATTTCGCCGTCCCGTTATTTTAATTGGTATTGAGATGTTAAGTGGGGACACTGTAGAATCCCTTAAGTCGACTTGCGGGCGATCCGGCGTCCGTGTCTTATCGTTAGCAAGTTACCTCTTAAGGTTTTGATGTTGTTCCGACGCCGGCAGCATTAACTGCCCGTTAAGTCTCCGCCGAGGCCCAAGCGCGTATTTACCGCCAATTGCGGTTAGATGCATCACTTCTGAGGCCTCAGCGGATCTGAGTGGAGTTGTCTGGTCCCGTGCATGCCGTTGCCTTCGATACCTGCTTCGGCATGTTCCACGACGCCAGTGGCGATACGGCCATTGTCTTGCTTGCGCCTTTCGGCGTCGAGGGACTGGCGGCCCATAAAAGTCTGCGGCTGTTGGGCGAGGACTGTGCCCGGCGCGGCTTTCCCACCTTAAGGTTCGATTGTCCCGGCACGGCCAATGCGCTGGGCGATGAAGCCGATGTCGACCTGATCGCCAGCCGCAGCGCGGCGGCTGAGCAGGCCGTGGCCTGGATCCGCCAACAGACCGGCCTCAGCAAAGTCGTGCTGGTCGGCCTGCGGCTGGGGGCTTCCATCGCCGCCTTGGTCGGCCCGGCCGTCCAGGCGGAACGGGTGGTGCTGATGGCGCCGGTGGTCTCAGGCAAGCGCTATCTGCGGGAACTGAAATCCCTGGTGCAACTGACCAAGGGCGCCGAGGCGCTGGTGGCTGGCGACGGCGCGGACCAGGAATTCGACGGCTTTCGCTTCAGCGAAAATTCGCTGGCCTCGCTGAAGGCCCTGAATCTGGCCACCCTGCCGGCGCCGGCCTCCGACGTCCTGATCCTGGCACCCGAAGGCCAGCCGGCGATGGCGAACCTGGGCGACACCTGGAGAGCCGGTGGTACGCGCGTCACCTTGAACCCATTCGAGGGTTTCGCAGCCCTGATCGCCGATCCGACAGTGGCCGAACCGCCGCGCACCGACCTGACCCAGGTCGCCGGCTGGCTCGGCGTCGCCGCCCCACTGCCCAGGCCGGCCGCCGCCGTCACGCCCGCCCGGCTCGAAACCGAGAGTTTCATTGAAACGGCAGCCGCTTTTGGGCCGGAGAACCAGGTTTTCGGCCTGTTCTGCCAGGCGCGCCGGCCGCAGCCGAACGTGCCGGCCGTCATTCTCCTCAATACCGGCGCCAATCCGCACTATGGCTGGGCCCGCCAGAGCGTGGAGGTGGCGCGGCAGCTGGCGGCCAGCGGCATTTCCAGCCTGCGCATCGACACCAGCGGCATCGGCGAAACGCCCGATCTGCCGGGGCGCCCGAACCGGGTCGTCTATGTGCCGACATCGAGCGCCGACGTGGTCGCCGCCGTCGACTGGCTCGAAGGCCAAGGCCATCACCATCCAATGGTGGCCGGCACATGCAGCGGCGCCTATCTCGCCTTTCAGACCGCGCTCATCGAACCGCGCCTGTCGGCCCTGGCGATGATCAACCTGCAAAAATTCTTCTGGGACGACAGCCAGCGCCTGACCATCTATTCCTCGACGGAACATTATCTTTCGCAGCTCTGGCAGCCGGCGCTCTGGTCGAGGCTTTTGCGCGGAGAGGTGGATACGAGCGGCATTCTGCGCACCATCGGCCAGCGCCTGTCGCGCACGTTGCGCTTTCGCCTGCAGCGTGTCGTCGGCTCGGTCGGCGAAGACAGCGAACATGCGCGGATCTTGCGCGGCTTCGCCGATTTTCGTCAGCGCAACCTGAAGATCCTGATCGGCTATACGATCGGCGATGGCGGCATCGATGAGATGACATTGCATCTCGGCCGTAACGCCAGCCATGTCGCCGGCCCCAACCTGCGCTTCACGCAGATCGAGGCCTTCGACCACAATTTCACCTCGCCGCGCGACCGCGCCGCCTTGATCCCGGTGTTGCGCGATTTCGCTCTTGAATGTGCGCCGCCTAAGGCGTTTGCGGCAACAGCCGCCGAATAGCAGCTCATCATGCGGTCCGCGTAGCAAGCGCTCGCATCGCATGTTAGCGTCCTTTCGCAATCCGCCGGAAAAATCCGGTCGTCGGGAGGACGCTTATGCAGGCCATCGATATCTATACCCATATCTTTCCCGACCAATTCTTTGCCGAACTGAGCAAGGCCTCGCCGAAACTGGGCAACATCGGCCAGCGTCTGCGCGGCATTCCGCCCTTGTTCGATCTCGATGTGCGCTTCAAAGCGATGGACAAGGCGGGCGCTGGCTATCAGCAGGTGATCTCGCTGCCCAATCCGCCGCTGGAAGACATTGCCACGCCCGATGTGGCGCGGCATCTGGCGCGTGTCGGCAATGATGCGATGGCCGAACTGGTGAACCAGCATAAAGACCGTTTTCCCGCATTCGTCGCGGCCATTTCCATGCTCGATATCGATAGCGCCTTGCAGGAGATCGACCGCGCCGTGACGCAGCTGGGCGCCAAGGGCATTCAGATCTTCACCAATGTCGCGGGCCAGCCGCTCGACAAGCCCGAATATGATCCGGTGTTCGCGGCGATGGCGCGGCACGGCCTGCCGATCTGGCTGCATCCGGCGCGTACATCCGACATGACCGATTATGCCGGTGAAAAGAAATCACGTTATGAAATGTGGTGGTGTTTCGGCTGGCCTTATGAAACTTCGGTGGCGATGGCGCGTCTCGTCTTCAGTGGCGTCTACGATCGCTATCCCGATCTCAACATCATCACGCATCACTGCGGCGGCATGATCCCGACTTACGATGGTCGCATCGGGCCTGGGCTTGAAGTGCTCGGCAGCCGCACGGCGGACGAGGATTATTCGAAGGTCCTGTCCTCGCTGAAGCGGCCGCACCTGGAGTATTTTCATAATTTCTATGGCGACACGGCAATGTTTGGCGCGCAGACCGGCCTGCACAGCGGGCTCAAATTCTTCGGCGCCGACCACGTGGTGTTTTCGACCGATGCGCCGCTGGGGCCGATCAACGAGACGATCAAGGCCGTCGAAGGCCTCGGTCTTTCCAAGGACGATCTCGCGAAAGTGATGTCGGGCAATGCCAAACGTTTGCTGAAATTGCAAACGACTTAAGTAGCCACGGCATCGTCACGTGGTTAGAAGAAAACCAACAGGGACACCGGAAACGTCCGCGAGACATTGGGCAGGACATTGATATGAAAGTTTGCATTTACGGCGCCGGTGTCATCGGCGGATTGCTGGCGGGTTCGCTGATCAAGGCCGGACACGAGGTCTGTGCCATCGCGCGTGGCCCGCAGCTCGAAGCGCTGCGCGACAAGGGCCTCACGCTCGTCAATCCGTCGGGGAGTGCTACCTATCAACTGCCGGTTTCCGACAAGCCCGCCGATTTCGGCCCGCAGGATCTGGTCATCATCACCACCAAGACACCGGCCCTCGACGACGTGGCCGAGCACATTGCGCCGCTGCTTGGGCCGCAGACCATGGTCGGCTTTTCGGTCAATGGCGTGTTCTGGTTCTACGGCGACGGCTTCCAGCCCCATGGCGCCAAGATCGATGTCAGCCGTCTCGATCCCAACGGCGTGCTGCACAAGAAAATCGGTGCCGAGCGGGCGCTGGGCGTCGTCGTCTGGTCGGGCGGCGAAATCCGCGAGCCCGGCGTGATCCGCGCCAGCCGCGCCGGCGGCCGCGTCGCCATAGGCCCGGCCCTGCCGCAGAATGCCGCGCGCTCGCGGGCGCTGGTCGAAGCGATGAACATCACCGACCTGACGGTGGAGATCGCCGACGACGTACGCGTGCCCATGTGGGAGAAATTCATCAGCGTCAGCGGCGTCTTTGGGCTGTGCGCGCTGACGGGCGCGACGATCGGCCAAATCCATGGCAACCCGGAAACCCAGGCCGTGATGCTCGCCGTTCAATCGGAAGCCGACCGGATCGCCCGCGCCCATGGCATCACCGACACCAAATTCAACGCCGAACAGGTGCGGGCCAATCCAGTCGCTTCACCGCACAAGCCCTCCATGCTACAGGATCTTGAACGTGGCAGACGGATGGAGATCGAGAGTACGTATCTCGTCCTCCAGGACCTCGCCCGCCAGGCCGGTATTGCCACGCCGGCGCTTGACGTTGTCACGCCGCTCCTGGCCATGCGTGCCCGGGTCGCCGGCTGTTACTAGACAATATCAGGGTTGTTGACATTCAAGGTATGAACTTCCTATCTTGCGCCATTCGCAGAGGGTGATGCGAAGGGAGGTTTTCATGCGCATTTTGGGAGGGGCCGTTTCCATAGCGGCATTGATGCTGGCGACCGTTTGCGCGCAGGCGCAGATCGCCAATAAAACTGTCAAGATCGGCGTCCTAACGGACCTGTCCGGCGGTTACGAACAAAACTCCGGCCACGGCTCGGTCGAAGCGGCACGCATGGCCGTCGAGGAATTCGGCGGCAAGATCGGCGACGCGACTATTTCGGTTCTCGCCGGCGACCATCAGAACAAGCCTGATGTCGGCGTGTCGATCGCCAATCGCTGGTTCGATGTCGACAAGGTCGACATGGTCACCGATCTGGTGAACTCCGCCGTCGGCTTCGCCGTGCTCGACGCCGCCAAGGCGAAGAACAAAATGGTGATGCTGACGAGCGCCGGCTCGGCCGACTTCACCGGCAAGGCCTGCGCGCCCGACAATTCGGTGCATTGGGTCTATGACACCTATCAAATTGGCCGGACGATCGGCCAAGCAGTGCCGCAGCTCGGCAACAAATGGTTCTTCATCACCGCCGATTACGCCTTCGGCATCGCGCTGGAACAAGGCGTCACCGCCGCCATCAAGCCGGCTGGCGCCACGGTCGTCGGCTCGGTGCGCGCGCCGCTCGGCACCACCGACTTCTCCTCCTTCGTGCTGCAGGCGCAGGCTTCGAAAGCCGACGTGGTGGCGCTCAACAATGGCGGCGACGACGGCATCAATTCGATGAAGGCGGTGCGCGAGTTCGGCCTTCTCGCCGGCGGCATGAAGGTCGCCGCGCTCGGCCTCGATGCGCTGCCGGCGCTGAAGAGCGCCAGCCTGGAAGTGGCGCAGGGCAGCATGTTCGCCACCACCTGGTATCCGGAAATAAACCCTGAGGCGCAGGCGTTCATGAAGAAATTCATCGAGCGCCGCAAGACCGCGCCCGGCCCCTTCCAGGTCGGTACCTATTCGGCGGTTCTCAACTATCTGAAAGCGGTTCAGGCGACCAATTCGACCGATCCGAAGACGGTCATCGCCAAGATGCGGGCAACGCCGGTGAAGGACGCCTTCA
Source organism: Rhizobiales bacterium 62-17 (assembly GCA_001898965.1). GTDB lineage: Bacteria > Pseudomonadota > Alphaproteobacteria > Rhizobiales > Beijerinckiaceae > Terripilifer. The sequence goes on along the minus strand of MKVW01000009.1, from coordinate 1,210,437 downwards.
CCAACAATGGCGTGCTGCGTGCCGATGGCCGCATGGTCCACGACGTCTATCTCGTGCAGGTGAAATCGCCGCAGGAGTCGAAGAGCGAGTGGGACATGCTGAAGGTGATCAAGGAGATGAAGGGCGAGGACGTGTTCCGCCCGCTCTCCGACAACGCCTGCCCGGCCCTCGCCAAGAACTAAGGCTGGAGCGCGGCCCGCGATGCCACGAAGCATCGCGGGCCGCTGCCCATTCATCAGATCGAATCCATGTCAGCACCCAGTGACGAACCGATTTTGCGGTTGGAAAACGTGTCGAAATCGTTCTTCGGCTTCTATGCCGTGCGTGATTTCTCTCTCGACGTTCGCCGTGGCTCCATCCATGCGCTGATCGGCCCCAATGGCGCCGGTAAGACGACGATCTTCAACCTCGTGACCAAGACGCTGCCGCCGACCAGCGGACGCATTTCCTTCAAGGGCATCGATATTACCAAGCGCAGCCCGAGCGAAGTGGCGCGCTTAGGGATGGTGCGCTCGTTCCAGATCTCGGCGGTCTTCGCCAGCCTGACGGCGCTGGAAAACGTGCGCGTTGCCCTGCAGCGCTTCCGCTCCGACGGTTTTGCCTTCTGGAAATCGGCCGACGTGCTGCATGATCTCGACGAGCGGGCGCTGGCGCTGCTGCATGACGTCGGCATCGAAAGCTATGCCCATGTGCGGGCGTCCGAACTGCCCTATGGCCGTCGCCGCGCCCTGGAAATCGCCACCACACTGGCGCTGGAGCCGGAACTGTTGATGCTCGACGAACCGACGGCCGGCATGGGCCACGAGGATGTCGATCGCATCGCCGCTTTGATCAAGAACGTGGCGCGCGAGCGCACCGTTCTGATGGTCGAGCACAATCTTTCCATCGTCGCCGATCTCTCCGACCGCATCACGGTACTGGCGCGCGGCGAACGGCTAGCCGAAGGCTCCTATGACGTCGTGTCGAAGGATCCCGCCGTCATTGAAGCCTATGTGGGCAGCGAGCATGAGTGATCAACGCGTTCTGACGGTCGACAACGTTACCGGCCACTATGGCGATTCGCACATTCTGCATGGCGTCTCCATGCATGTGAACGAGGGCGAAGTCGTCACCATCATCGGCCGCAACGGCGCCGGCAAGACCACTTTGCTGCGTGCCATCATGGGCATTCTCACCAAGCGCGGCGGCTCGATCGTCGTGCGCGGACAGGAGACCATCGCTCTACCGCCCGAGCGCATCGCCCGGCTCGGCATCGGCTACGTGCCGGAAGAGCGCGGCATCTATGCGACGCTCGATGTCACCGAAAACCTCATGTTGCCGCCGCGTGTCGCGGCCGGTGGCATGAGCCTCGACGACATCTACAAACTGTTCCCCAATCTTTACGAGCGGCGGCGCAGCCCCGGCACGCGCCTGTCGGGCGGCGAACAGCAGATGCTGGCCATCGCCCGCGTGTTGCGCACGGGCGCGAAATTCCTACTACTCGACGAGCCGACCGAGGGTCTCGCGCCTGTCATCGTGCAGCAGATCGGCGCCACAATCGAACTGATGAAACGGCAGGGCATGACGCTCATTCTGGTGGAGCAGAATTTCCGCTTCGCCTCGCGCCTCGCCGACCGTCATTATGTGATGGAACACGGTCAAATCGTCGATGTGATCGATCGCGCGCAGGTGCAGGCGCGCATGGATTCCATCAAATCCTATCTCGGCATCTAGGAGCAGACGCCCGTGTCGATGCAGGCACTTTTCGGACAACTACTGGTCGGGCTGATCAACGGCTCGTTCTACGCGATGCTGAGTTTGGGGCTGGCGATCATTTTCGGCCTCCTCGGCATCGTCAACATCGCCCAGGGCGCCTTCTATATGCTCGGCGGTTTCGTCACTTGGATGCTCCTGAACTATGCCGGGATCGGCTATTTCTGGTCGCTGCTCCTGGTGCCCATCATCGTCGGCCTGATCGGCGCGGCGATCGAGAAAACGCTGCTCAAGAAGATCTACAATCTCGATCACATGTACGGATTGCTGCTGACCTTCGGCATCATGATGTTCATCCAGGGCATGTTCGTTCATTTCTTCGCCACCGCCGGCCGGCCCTATACGGTGCCCTCTGCTTTGACGGGCGGCTATAATCTCGGCTTCATGTTCCTGCCGAAATATCGCGGCTGGGTAGTGCTGGCCTCCCTCGTCCTGTGTCTGGTCACCTGGTATGCGATCGAAAAGACCTCGATCGGCCGTACCCTGCGCGCCGCCACGGAGAATCCGACACTCACCCGCGCCTTCGGCGTCAACGTGCCGGCGCTGATGACCATCGGCTTTGGCATCGGCGTGGCGCTGGCTGGCGCGGCCGGCGTGCTCGCCGCACCCATCTATCCGGTCAGTCCCTTGATGGGGGCTGAACTGATCATCACGGTCTTTGCCGTGGTCGTCGTCGGCGGCATGGGTTCGATCATGGGCGCAATCGTCACCAGCCTGATGCTCGGCCTGCTCGAAGGACTGACCAAAGTGGTCTATCCACAAGGTTCCAATATGGTCATTTTCGTTATCATGCTCATCGTGCTGCTGGTGCGGCCGGCGGGCCTTTTCGGCCGGGAGCGCTGATCATGACGCACCTGCCTGATACCGTTACCAAGCCGACAACGTCGAACCACACGCTGATCTGGTATGGCCTCGGCCTCATCGCCCTGCTGGCGGCGCCGTTTCTATTCTACCCGGTGTTCCTGGTGAAGCTGTTGTGCTTCGCCTTGTTCGCCTGTGCCTTCAATCTGCTGCTCGGCTCGTGCGGGCTCCTGTCCTTCGGCCACGCGGCTTTCTTCGGTGCTGCCGGCTATGTTGCCGGTCATGCGGCGAAGGAATGGGGCCTGCCGTTCGAACTGGCCATTCTGTGCGGCACGGCGTCCGCCGCCGTCCTCGGCTTCCTCTTCGGCTATGTGTCGGTGCGCCGCTCCGGCCTGCAGTTCGCCATGATCACCTTGGCGCTGGCGCAGCTCATCTACTTCCTGGCCTGGCAATTGCCGTTCACCCATGCGGAAGACGGTTTGAGCGCCATTCCGCGCGGCAAGGTGTTGGGGCTCTTCGACCTCGATAACATCATGGTGCTTTATTATACGACGGCGGCGATCTTCCTGTTCGGCTTCATCGCCATGCACCGCATGACCAATTCGACCTTCGGGCAGTTGCTGCGCGCCATTCGCGATAACGAGCCCCGCGCCATTTCGCTGGGCTATGAGGTCAACCGCTACAAACTGATGGCCTTCGTCCTGTCGGCGACCTTCGCCGGTCTCGCCGGCTCGACCAAGGCGATCGCGCTCAAGATCGCGGCACTCACCGACGTGCATTGGGCGACGTCGGGCAGCGTCATCCTGATGACTTTGCTCGGTGGCCTCGGCACCCTGCTCGGCCCGGTGGTTGGTGCCGGCGTCGTGCAAGCGATCGAGGACCATCTGTCCAGCCTGCCAGCCGATTTCGCCGTCTTCGGCCTGTTCCGGCTGCCGCCGATCACCGCTATTATCGGCGCCATTTTCATCATTTGCATTCTCCTGTTCCGGCGCGGCATTGTGGGAGAAATCCAGCACTGGCTCGACCGGCGTTCAGGAAAATGACCATGGAGACGACCTTGCAGAAGACCGCCCCGGTGCGCGATCCGCAACTCGGCGCCGTCGATGCGGTGATGGAGAAGCGCGCCGACGGCAGCTTCATCGTGCGCAACATCCATCCGCTGGGCGCCTATCCGCGCAAGCTGACGGAGCGGCTCGAACATTGGGCGCGTGTCGCGCCCGATCGCATCTATCTCGCCGAACGCGATCCCACGACCGGCGACTGGCGTAGCGTCACTTACGGCGAGACGCTGGCCAAGGTGCGCGCGCTGGCGAGTGCCCTACTGCAACGCCCGGTGTCACCGGAGCGGCCGCTGCTCATTCTGTCAGGCAATGAGATCGAACACGCCTTGTTCGGGCTTGCCGCACTTTATGCCGGCATTCCCTATTCGCCGGTCTCGACGGCCTATTCGCTGATCTCGCGCGACTACAAGAAGCTGCGCCATATTTACAATCTGCTGACGCCGGGCCTCGTCTACGCCAGCGATGGAAACGCCTTCGCCGATGCCATCGCCGCTGTCGTCACGCCCGATGTCGAATTGATCGTACGTACCGGCAAGATCGAGGGCCGACCCTGCACGCTGTTTGACGATCTGCTGGCGACGCCGGTTTCCCCGGCGGTGGACGCGGCCCATGCCGCCGTCGAGCCGCAGACCATCGCCAAAATCCTGTTCACCTCCGGCTCGACCGGCGTGCCCAAGGGCGTCATCAATACGCAGCTGATGCTGTGCTCGAACATCGAGATGGCGACCTGGCATTATGCGTTCATGCGCGACGAGCCGCCGATCGTGCTCGACTGGTCGCCGTGGAACCACACCGCCGGCGGCAACAACAATTTCAACGTCATCCTCAACAACGGCGGCACGCTCTATATCGACGACGGCCGCCCGACCCCGGGCGGCATCGCCGCCACCGTGCGCAATCTCAAGGATGTCGCGCCGACCTGGTATTTCAACGTTCCGAAAGGGTTCGACGCTCTGGTGCCGTTCTTCAAGGCGGATGCGCAGTTGCGCGAGAATTTCTACAGCCGCCTGCGCATGCTCTGGTACGCCGGCGCCGGCATGGCCCACCATTTGTGGGAAACGCTCGACGAGATCGCCGTCGAAACCTGCGGCGAGCGCATTGCCATTCTCTCGGGCCTCGGTTCGACGGAAACCGCGCCTTTCGCCATGGGTGCCGATCTGACGATGGCCGGCGCCGGTAAGATCGGCCTGCCGGCCCGTGGCGTCGAACTCAAGCTCGCCCCCGTGGGCGGCAAACTGGAAGCGCGCTTTCGCGGGCCCTCGATGACGCCAGGCTATTGGCGCCAGCCCGAACTGACCGCCAAGGCCTATGACGAGGAAGGCTTCTACAAGATCGGCGACGCGCTAAAATTCGTCAGCGAAGGCGATGTGACGAAGGGCTTTCTCTTCGACGGCCGCATCGCCGAGGATTTCAAACTGTCGACCGGCACCTGGGTCAGTGTCGGCAATATGCGCGGCGCCGTGATCGACAATTTCGCGCCCTATGTGCAGGACGCGGTGATCGCCGGCCTCAACGAGGATTACATCGGCGTTCTCGCCTTCCCCGACATCGCGGCGCTGAAGACCCTGTGCGCGCCGGACTGCGCCGATGCCGCGCCGGCGGACGTGGTGAAACATCCGGCAGTGCGGGCCCGCATGCAGGACATTCTCGATGCGATGCGCAAGCGCAGCACCGGCAGCTCCACCTGCATCGAACGGCTGATCTTGCTCGATACGCCGCCATCAATGGACAAGGGTGAGATGACCGACAAGGGCTCGATCAACCAGCGCTCGGTACTTGATATGCGCCGCGCCTTGGTCGACGATCTCTACAGCGCCACACCCTCGGATGCGGTGCTGATCGCCAAGCGCTGAGCGATCACGGAAAGTCCTGATAGGGACAATCCACCTGCGGGCGCCAGACAAGCCCGCGGCCCGGCACGTAAACCTGCACGCGGCTGCCATAGCAGCCGCTGTAGCCAAACGGCGCACCATTGACGGGCCGCCGCGCGGCACGGGCGCATAGCCGCCAGGGGCCGCTCGATAGGGCGGCGCTGCCCAGCGCTGGCGCGGTACATGATGCCGGCGTGCTGAGGGCTTACGCGGTGCCGCGTGACGCTGGGCACGTTGATGTTTCTGGATTTGGGCTTCGGCTGGTGCCGTGCCAACCGGCACGGTGATCGTGGCCAGCGCAAAGGCACTCAGGACGCTCAGGACAATTCGATCCGCACGCATCGGCGCCTCCCATAGGGTTCGCACGTGAACTAAAATGCGTCATCTGCGACGTTAGAATATTAACATAAACCTCCCTAATGTTCGCCCATTCCAACGGTGATCTTGGGGGTCGCGATGTTTGAATGTTCCGACGTGAATTCGACAGAGACTGATCCGTTCGGCCGCTGCATCTGCCACAGCCCGGCCTTCGCACGGCTGAACGCCCAGCTCGACGCCAAATTCTCCCGCCGCGCCTTTCTCGGCGGAGCCGCCGCCATTGGCGCTGCCGCTTTCTGGCCGAAAGGCGCCGCCGCGGCGATCCCCGATGCTCCGGCCACGCCGATCGCGATCACCAACGTTCGAATCTTCGACGGCAAGTCGAACAAACTCATCACTGGTTCGCGCATTCTCATCGAAGGCAACAAGATCAAGGCGATCGAACCCGGCAATACACCGTTGGCCCAAGGCATTCAGGCCATCGATGGCGGCGGCCGCACGTTGATGCCGGGGCTGATCGATGCCCATTGGCATTCGATGATGGCCCCTGTTCCGATGATGGATCTGCTGACCGCGGATGTCGGCTACATCACGCTGGTCGCATCGGAAGAAGCGCGCAAAACCTTGTTGCGTGGCTTCACCAGCATCCGCGATCTGGCGGGCCCGTCCTTCAGCCTTAAACGCGCCATCGATAGCGGAGTAACGTCCGGCCCGCGTATATGGCCGTCCGGCGCGATGATTTCGCAGACGAGCGGCCATGGCGATTTCCGCTTTCCTTATGAAGTACCGGCGCAGCCCAACGGGCCACTCAGCCGGGGCGAAGCGGTCGGCGGCGGCATGATCGCCGATGGCGTCGATGCCGTCTTGAAGCGCGTGCGCGAACAATTGATGCTGGGCGCCAGCCAGATCAAACTCGCCGCCGGCGGTGGCGTGGCCTCAAGCTTCGACCCGATCGATGTCAGCCAATATACGGAGGCCGAATTCCGCGCGGCTGTCGATGCGGCCGAGAACTGGGGCACCTATGTCACGGTGCATGCCTATACGCCGCGTGCCATCCAGACCGCCATCAGAGGCGGTGTCCGCTGTATCGACCATGGTCAGCTCATGGATGAAGAGACGGCGAAGATCATGGCCGACAAGGATATCTGGTTTTCGTCCCAGGCCTTCATCAATAATGAATATGCCAATCCCTATCCGGAAGGCTCGGCCAATCGCGCCAAGCAGATGACCATGTTCGCGGGCACCGACACGGCTTACGGCTTGGCGAAGAAGTATAAGCTCAAGACCGCGTGGGGTACCGACATTCTCTTCGACCCAAGGATGACCCAGAACCAGGGCGCGATCCTAACCACGATGTCACGCTGGTACTCCAACGACGAAATCCTGCTGATGGCGACGGGCGGCAACGCCAATCTTCTGGCTATGTCGGGACCTCGCAATCCCTATCCGAGCAAGATCGGTGTCATCGAAGCCGGCGCTTATGCTGACGTTCTGCTCGTCGACGGCGATCCCATGGCCGATATCAAGCTCCTCGCCGATCCGGAAAAGAACCTGAAACTGATCATGAAGGACGGGCGCATCTACAAGAACACGCTGGCCTGACCATATCGGCCTGGCGTCGCCCCGCTTCCTCATATGGCAGCGGGGCATTACTTTGCATTAGGCGCTTAAAAGCTTGTGCGCTGACGAATGGCGGCCGAAAGCGTGCCTTCGTCGAGGTAATCGAGCTCACCGCCAACGGGCACGCCATGGGCGAGGCGGGTCAGCTTGACGTTGGTGTGGGAAAGCACATCGGTGATGTAATGGGCCGTCGTCTGGCCATCGACCGTGGCATTGACCGCCAGGATCACCTCGCTGACGCCGCCAGTGGCGACGCGCTCGACCAGCATGCCGATGTTGAGATCGTCGGGCCCGACGCCATCGAGCGGCGACAGGGTGCCACCCAACACGTGATAGCGCGAACGCACGGCGCCCGAGCGCTCCAGCGCCCACAGATCGGCAACGGTTTCGACGACGACGATGGTCGTTTGATCGCGACGCGGATCGGCGCATATGGTGCAGGGATCGATCGTGTCGACATTGCCGCAGGACGAACAGGTCCGCACGCGCTGCTGGGCGACCTGCATGGCATCGGCCAGCGGCCCCAGTAATTCCTCGCGCTTGCGGATGAGATGCAGCGCGGCGCGGCGCGCCGAACGCGGACCGAGGCCCGGCAGACGCGCCAGCAACTGAATCAGCCGCTCGATCTCCGGCCCTGCGACCCGTTCGGCCATGGTCAGAACGGCAGTTTCATACCGGGCGGCAGCGGCAGTCCGGCCGTGATCGACTTCATCTTTTCTTCCATGGTGCGCTCGGCTTTCTTGCGCGCATCCTCATGGGCGGCGAGGATCAAATCCTCGACGATTTCCTTCTCGTCGGCCTTCAGCAAAGAGGCATCGACGGAAATGCCCTTCATGGCGCCCTTGGCGGTGAGAGTGACCTTCACCAGGCCGCCGCCCGACTGGCCCTCGACTTCGGTGCGCTCGAGTTCGGCCTGCATGTCCTGCATGCGGGTCTGCATCTCCTGCGCCTGTTTCATCAGTCCCATGATGTCTTTCATGGCTTGGCCTATCCTTTAAAGATCGTCTTCGGTGTAGCTGTCGTCGGCATAGCCTATTTCGTCATCGCTCGGCCCGGCCGGCAGCATCGGCTCGGGCGCCGGCAGCGCATCGTCGACCGACTTCACCCCGACAATCTCGGCGCCGGGGAAACGTTCCAAAACGCTGCGCACCAACGGATCGGCGCGCACGCCCACCAGAATATCCTGCCGCCGCGCTTCGCGCTGCTCGACGATGCTCGGCGCGCCTTCGTCCTTGACCACCACCGCCATCCAGCGCTGGCCGGTCCAGTCCTGCAGCTTGCGCGACAAGGTGACGGCGAGCTGCGCCGAGGCGCCCGGCGCCAAGGCGAATTCGATCGAGCCCTGTTCGAAACGCACCAGGCGCACGTCGCGCTCCAGAGCGATCTTGAGCTGAATGTCGCGATTGACCTGCGCCAAGGCCACCACGTCCTCGAAGCGCGCCAGTTGTACGCGCGGCGCGGTACTGGCCTGAACCTGCGCCCGCGGGGCCGGCGCCGATGTGGCCAGCACGGGGCGCGCGCCGCCAGCGACCGCGACGGCACCACCGCCATTGCCGTTGCCGGCCATGACGCGCGCCGGCGCCGGACCGTCACCCGGACTCTCGGTCAATCGCCGCAGCACGTCTTCCGGGCTCGGCAGGTCGGTCGCATAGGCGAGGCGCACCAAAACCATGTCGGCGGCCGCCAAAGGCCTGGGCGACGACTTCACGTCGAGAATGCCCTTGGAAATGATCTGCCAGGCGCGGGTGAGCACGCCGATGCTGAGCGTATCGGCGAAGTCGCGGCCACGCGTGCGCTCGTCCTGGCTGATCGAGGCATCGAGCCGTGAATCGGGCGCGAGCTTCAGCCGCGTGACGAAATGGATGAATTCGGCCAGATCCGTCAGTACCAGGGCCGGGTCGGCGCCCTGGTCGTAGAGTTCCTTCAGCCCTTCGAGAGCAATGGCGATATCGCCCTTCATCACCGCCTGGAACAGGTCGAGGATGCGGCTGCGATCGCCAGTGCCGAGCATGGCGCGGATGCTCTCGGCGGTGACGGCCTGGCCGTCGGCGGCGTGCGCAATCGCCTGATCGAGCAGCGACAGGGAATCGCGCACCGAGCCCTCGGCGGCGCGCGCGATGAGCGACAGCGCCCGCTCGTCGATGTCGACCTTCTCGCTGGAACAGAGCTTGCCGAGATGGCCGATCAGCACGTCGGATTCGACGCGGCGCAGATCGAAGCGCTGGCAGCGCGAGCGCACCGTCACCGGCACTTTCTCGCTTTCGGTCGTGGCGAACAGGAATTTCACATGCTCCGGCGGCTCTTCGAGCGTCTTCAACAGGGCGTTGAAGGCGGACTTCGACAGCATGTGCACTTCGTCGATGATATAGACCTTGTAGCGCGCCATCACCGGGCGATAGCGGGCGCCTTCGATGATCTCGCGCACGTCGTCGACGCCGGTGTGGGAGGCGGCGTCCATTTCGATCACGTCGACGTGGCGCGATTCGATGATCGCCTGGCAGTGGACGCCCAGCTCCGGCATGTCGATCGACGGGCGATCGATGGCGGGATGGCCGTCCTTGGCCGGCAGTTCGTAATTGAAGGCCCGCGCCAGAATGCGCGCCGTGGTCGTCTTGCCGACACCGCGCACGCCGGTCAGCAGATAGGCCTGATGAATGCGGTTGAGCTTGAAGGCATTGGTCAGGGTGCGGACCATCGCCTCCTGGCCGATCAGATCGTCAAAGCTCGAGGGCCGGTATTTGCGGGCCAGGACGCGATAGGCGCCCGTGGAACCCGCGGTCTGAGGTGGCGTGCCGAGATCAAGGCCAAGATCAAGCCCGAGCCCCGGTTCGTCCGTGGACGCTCCCGATGTCTGTTCGTCGCGCCCGTCGTTCATGAGCCTCGCTACCCGGCCCGCCATCTGGCGGGCGGAACAGGCCGAATTTCGGAGCCTTGCCCCGCCAAAACGGCCGGATTTTATTGCTAGTGGGAGGCTGGACAGAGACCCGCCCGATCTCGTTAGGGCTGCTTCCTTCCGGACCTGACCCGGTTGGCGAGTGGAACGTCCACCGCCAACCTCCCGGCCCTTATTTGGCAGGGCGGACCGGGTTTCGCAAGCCGCCAGGCTCAGGAATCCAAGGTTGCGTCGTCACGCCGCCGATTCAGCCAAAACCGACCGGCCAAGTTTCGATTGCCGCCGCCAGAGCGGCGGGCGAAACTGCCGTGAAAGAATCGTGAGCCTTTTTCGAATGCTAAAGCACGCACCCGCCGGGGAACTGTCCGCCGCCACCGGCTTTGCCTTCAATCCCATCGACAGGATGTCCGAACGCCGCGACGAACCGGGCCTGTTCGACCGGTTTTTCGACGATCCCAACAGCCGTTTCGTCGTCATCGGCCGCGATCGGCCGGTGCTGAAAATCGCCGACGGCCAGCTCGATCCGCTGCACACCCGGGCGGAGGCGCTGGCGATCGGCCAGGCGCGGGAAACCGTCCTGCTCGGGAAGGACGACGAACGGGCGATTTTCGCCTTGATGATCGACGACAGCGCCATCGCCGTCGAGGAGACGGTGAGCCCGAGCGGGTTGATCGACACCCGCCGGCAGATCATCCCCGGTCGGCCCGATCTGATGGTGCGCGACCTGCGTTCGGTCACCACCGAAGGCCTGCTGCCCATCGTCCAGATCGGCTTTCTCGGCCAGGCCAAGAGCGTGCTGTTCTGGCATGCGCGGCATCGCTTCTGCAGCAATTGCGGCGCGCCCTCGAATGTCGTCGGTGCCGGCTGGCGGCGCGAATGCCCGAAATGCGGCGCGCAGCATTTTCCCCGCACCGACCCGGTGGTGATCATGCTCGCCGTTGACGGCGACGACTGCCTGCTCGGCCGCTCAGGCCGCTTCGGCAAGGGCATGTATTCGGCGCTCGCCGGCTTTCTCGAGCCGGGCGAGACGATCGAGGATGCGGTGCGCCGGGAGATCCTGGAGGAATCGGGCATCCGAATCGGCAGCGTCGCCTATGTCGCCTCGCAGCCCTGGCCTTTCCCTTCCTCGCTGATGATCGGCTGCGTGGCGCAGGCGCTGAACCGCGACATCGTGGTGGACCAGACCGAGCTGGAGGATTGCCGCTGGTTCACCCGGCAGGACGTCGATTTAATGCTGAAGCACAGCCATCCCGACGGTTTCGAGGCGCCCAATCCGATCGCCATCGCCCACCATCTGCTGCGTGCCTGGTACGACGGCGAAACGCCCTCTTTCCGATAGGCACTGTCACATAACCGCAGTGCGAATATGTTCTTGGGACCGCAGTGATCCTCGGAAAGTCCGGGCGGAGAACTGCGGATGGCGCTTTCTTTCGTCGATGCCGGCCGGCCGGCGGCGCGCAAGCGACAGGCACGGCCCCAGGTGCGGGCCGCCGATCAACCCGATCCGCTCCGCCTGCTTTTGGTGACCGACGCCTGGACGCCGCAGATCAACGGCGTTTCGCGCACCTATGAATGGCTGTCGCGGGCGCTGCCGGACCTGGGTGTCGACCTGCATCTGCTGACACCCCAGGGCTATCGCACGATACCGATGCCCTCCTATCCGGCCATCCGGCTGGCTCTGCCGCCGCCGCGCAGCGTGCCCCATCGCATCGCCGCCATCGCCCCCCATATCGTCCATATCGCCACCGAGGGGCCGATCGGCCTGTTGGCGCGGCTCTATTGCCACCGCCGCCGCATTCCCTTCACCACCTGTTTCCACACGCGCTATCCCGAATATATCGCGGCGCGCTGGCCGATCCCCGAGCGTTGGAGCTATGCGGCGCTGCGCTGGTTTCACAATGGCGCGGCCGCGACCATGGCGGCGACGCAGGCACTCGCTGGCGAATTGCGCGGCCACGGCTTCGCCCGCATGGTGCATTGGAAACGCGGCGTCGATACCAAAGTCTTCGCCGAAGGCCCGATGGCGCAGCTCGATCTGCCGCGGCCGTGGTTTCTCTTCGCCGGCCGGCTGGCGGTGGAGAAGAATATCGAAGCCTTTCTCGAACTCGATCTGCCCGGCACCAAGATCGTCGCCGGCGACGGCCCCGCGCGCGCGATGCTGCAACAGAAATATCCGCAGGTGCGTTTTCTCGGTGCGCTGTCGAGCGCCGATCTTGGCGCCGTCTATCGCGCCGCCGATGTCTTCGTCTTTCCCAGCCGCACCGACACGTTCGGTCTCGTCATGGCGGAAGCCTTAGCGGCCGGGCTGCCGGTCGCTTGCTATCCTTCAGATGGCGCACGCGCCATTTTCGATGGCGAGGCCTGCGGCGTGATCGGCACGGATCTACGCCAGGCTGCGCTTTCAGCACTGCGCATCGACAAGGTATTGTGTCGCAAGGTCGGCGCATCGCACAGTTTGGAGCGCAGCGCGCGCAGCTTTCTCTCGATCGTGGAAAACGCCAAGGCGGCGACCAGCCTGCCTTGGGGTTAAAGCGCTGTCATTGCGAGCGCAGCGAAGCAATCCAGGGCCGAGATGTACAATTTGAGGCACGTAAATGCCTGCACCACAGGCATTTCTTAACATTTTACCACGCGCCCTGGATGGGCTTCGTCGCTGCGCTTCTCGCAATGACGGGTGTTAGGCGACCAATTCACCGCTCAGCTCTTTCACCGAAACCGGCGCGAAGGCATCTGCCACCTGATGCCAGTGGATCAGCTCCAGGCGACCATCCGCGTTCTCGACGACGGCCGAGCAGGATTCCACCCAATCGCCGGTGTTGATATAGAGCACGCCGTCGATGGTGCGCATCGTCGGCTTATGGATGTGGCCGCACAGAACCATGTCGACGCCATGCCGGCGCGCGTCCGTCACCACGGCCTGTTCGAAGGCGCTGATGAAGCTGACAGCGCGTTTGACCTTGTCCTTGCTCCATTGCGAGAAGGACCAGTAAGGCAGTCCGAAGTGGCGCCGCACGCGGGCGATATGGCCGTTGAGCCAGATGGCGAAGTCGTAAGCCCAGTCGCCCAGCAGCGCGAGCCAGCGCACGTTGCGTACCACCGTGTCGAACTTGTCGCCGTGCAGGATGAACATCGAGCGGCCATCGGCGCAGCGGTGAATGGCTTCCTCCTCCACTTCTATGCCGCCGAAATTGGAGCCAACATAGTCGCGGAAGAACTCGTCGTGATTGCCCGGAATGTAGATGACGCGGGTGCCCTTGCGGACCTTGCGCAGCAACTTCTGCACCACGTCGTTGTGGCTCTGCGGCCAGTACCAGCTCTGGCGCAGGCGCCAGCCGTCGACGATGTCGCCGACCAGATAGATCGTATCGGCCTCGTAGACCTTGAGGAAATCGAGGAGGACCGCCGCCTGGCAGCCACGTGTTCCCAGATGAACATCCGAGAGGAAGAGGGTTCGGACATGTCTGGTTTCGGACATCGCTTCGGTCTCGCCCATTCGATAGTCAGACGATTCATGCATGGCTGACGAAAGCGGCATGCGTGATTTGTATCTCACTTTCGTGACAGGCCGCGTCATACTTCCGTCAATCGGACGGGTTACCCAGCAGTTGCAATGTCGATTCTCGCGCAATCCGCCGCAGCACTCGCCGCCTCGCTTCTCACCATCCAGGTCGCCAGCGCGGCGATCGCCATGGTCCGGTGCCGGAAAGGCGCGCCCGTAGGCACGACAAGCAAGTCCAAAAACAATTTGAAGGGCATTACCATCGTCCGCCCGCTCTGCGGCCTTGAGCCCTATTCGCAGGAAACGATCGAAGCGTCCTTCCAGATCGACTGGCCCGACTACGAGCTGATTTTCTGCGTCGCCGATGCGCAAGATCCCATCGTGCCGCTGGCGCAAACCGCCATCGACCGGCATCCGCATGTCCCCGCCCGCCTGCTCTTCGGCATGGAGCGCCTCGGCCCCAATCCGAAGCTCAACAACATGGCGAAGGGCTTCCGCAATGCCCGCTTCGACATCATCGTTTTCGTCGACAGCAATCTGCTCGTCGCGCCCGATTATCTGCACCGCCTGACCGGCGCCTGGCGCGCGGATGCCGGCATGGTGACGGCGCCGGCTTTCGGCGATCGGCCGGAGGGGTTCTGGTCGCTGCTCGAATGCGCCATGCTCAACAGCTATCAGGCGCGCATCCAATATGCGGTCGACACGCTCGGCTCCGGTTTCGCCCAGGGCAAATCACTGATGTTCCGACGCGCCGATCTCGAACGCGGCGGCCTCGAATCCCTCGCCAGCGAACCGGCGGAAGATGCCGCCGCCACCAAGATGATGCGCGGCAAGGCACGGGGCATCGCCGTCGCCGGACCGCCCTATCCGCAATTGCTCGGCCGCCGCTCCCTGGCGCAGGTGTGGGGCCGCCATCTGCGCTGGGCGCGGCTGCGGCGTGCCAGCTTCCCCGTGCTCTTCGCGCCGGAAATCTTCAGCGGCGTGCTGCCGCCGCTGGCGGCGGCTCTGGTCGCGGCCCATGGCGCCGGGATCAATCTCCTGGCTGCCACGGTCGTGTTTCTGGCGGTCTGGTACATTCCCGAATGGCTCCTCACGCGCATTGCCGGCTGGCCGCGATCGGCGGCCCTGCTGCCGGCCATGCTGCTGCGCGATATCCTGTTGCCGGCGCTCTATTTCTGCGCCTTCTTCGGCCGCTCGGTGACCTGGAACGGCAACAAGGTCGATCTGGCGGCTGCGCCAAAGCGCCGCGTGCTGCAACGCCCGCAGATCATCGCTACCGTGCTTTCGGCCGGTAGCGCACGGCTCGCGCGCGTCTCCCTGAAGAGCTTCCGGCGCTCCTGACTGCCTTATTTATAAGGCGAGATGCACTGATTTATCCCTTCCCCTTAACAATTCCTCCGCGCTAGAAGACGGCCAGCGGAAGGAAAACCATCATGCGCGAACTGACACATTTCATCGGTGGCCAACACGTCAAGGGGACGTCCGGGCGGTTCACCGAAGCCTTTGAGCCGATGACCGGCGAGACCATTTCCAAAGTGCCCCTGGCCTCGAAAGCGGAAGTCCGCGCCGCCATCGAAAACGCCCTCGCCGCGCAACCGAAATGGGCCGCGACCAATCCGCAGCGCCGCGCCCGCGTGATGATGAAATTCGTCGATCTTCTCAATCGCGACATGGACTCTCTCGCCGAACTCTTGGCGCGCGAACACGGCAAGACCATTCCCGATGCCAAGGGCGACATTCAGCGCGGCCTCGAAGTGGCCGAATTCGCCATCGGCGTGCCGCATCTGATGAAGGGTGAATTCACCGAAGGCGCCGGCCCCAACATCGACATCTATTCGATCCGCCAGCCGCTCGGCGTGGTCGCCGGCATCACGCCGTTCAACTTCCCGGCGATGATCCCGATGTGGAAATTCGCACCGGCCATCGCCTGCGGCAATGCCTTCGTGCTCAAGCCGTCGGAACGCGACATCGGTGTGCCGCTGCGCCTTGCCGAACTGATGATCGAAGCCGGTCTGCCGCCGGGCATTCTCAATGTCATCAACGGCGACAAGGAAGCCGTCGACTGCCTGCTCGACGATCCCGACATCAAGGCCGTCGGCTTCGTCGGCTCCACCGCCATCGCCGAATATGTCTATGCGCGCGCCGCAGCCTCGGGCAAGCGCGTGCAATGCTTCGGCGGCGCCAAGAACCACATGGTCATCATGCCCGATGCCGACATGGACCAGGCGGTCGATGCACTGATCGGCGCGGGCTATGGCTCGGCCGGCGAGCGCTGCATGGCGGTTTCGGTTGCCGTGCCGGTCGGCAAGGGCACGGCCGACGAATTGGTGAAACGTCTCATCCCGCGCGTCGAATCCTTGAAGGTCGGCCCCTCCACCGACGTCGCCGCCGACTACGGCCCGCTCGTCAGCCGCGCCCATCTCGACAAGGTGAAATCCTATGTCGATATCGGCGTGAAGGAAGGCGCCAAGCTCCTGGTCGACGGCCGCGGCTTCAAGATGCAGGGCTATGAAAACGGCTTCTATCTCGGCGGCTGTCTGTTCGACGAGGTGACGCCGGACATGCGCATCTACAAGGAAGAGATTTTCGGGCCGGTGCTGTCGGTGGTCCGCGCCAATGCCTATGAGGATGCGCTGCGCCTGTGCAACGATCACGAATATGGCAACGGCGTCGCCATCTTCACCCGCGACGGCGACGCGGCGCGCGATTTCGCTTCGCGCGTGCAGGTCGGCATGATCGGCGTCAACGTGCCGATCCCGGTGCCGATCGCCTACTATACGTTCGGCGGCTGGAAGCGTTCGGGCTTCGGCGACCTCAACCAGCATGGTCCGGATTCGATCCGCTTCTACACCAAGACCAAGACGGTGACCTCGCGCTGGCCGAGCGGCGTCAAGGACGGCGCCAGCTTCGTCATCCCGACGATGAACTGAGTTCCAACAGCTTATTGCAAAAGCCGGCGGTTCCCCCGCCGGCTTTTTTGTTTCTCGCGCCGTGACCTGCTAACCTGCTTCAAATCAGCTTCGCAACGGAACCGCGGGCGCATGTCATGCCCTATTCGACCAGAAACGGCCTGAAAATCCATTACGAGGTTCATGGCGAGGGCGCGCCTCTCGTGCTCATTCATGCCAATCCCTTCGATCGGCGCCTGTGGCTCTATCAGATCGCCCGCTTCTCGCCGTTCTTCCGCGTCATCGCCATTGACCTGCGTGGCTATGGGCTCTCCGACAAACCGGAAACGCCGTTCAATTTGCGCGACATGATGGACGACGTGCTCGGCGTCTGCCACGACCAGGGTATCGGGGAAGCGATTTTCGCCGGCGTCAGCGTCGGTTCCGGTATCGCGCTCTTGACCGCGCTCGATCATCCCGAGCGCACCAAAGCGATCGTGCTCGTCGGCGGCTCCAGCAGCGGCCCCAGAGATCCCGAAGCTATTGTCGCCGGTTTCGATCCGCAAGATCCCGGCGCCCATATGATGACCTTGATGCGCGGCTATGTGGCGCCCGGCTTTGCCGACACACCGCACGGCAAATGGCTGCTCGATCTTTTCGTCGAGAACTCGGCTCATCTGTCGTCAAAATGCATCGCGCAGATTTTTCGCACGCGCGGCAATTTCGACATGACCTCGCGCCTCGGCGATGTGAAAGCGCCGACGCTGGTCATCAATGGCGAACACGATGAATCGCTCGAAGCCGGCCGGCTCACCGCGTCTCGCATCGCCAATGCCCGGCATGTGGTGCTGGCCAATACCGGACATGCCTGCTGTATCGAGGACCCGCCGGCGTTCGATGCGGCGATGATAAGCTTTCTGGCCGATCATCACCTGATCCCCGCCGGCGCCCTGAAACACGGCTAGTTTGGCGGCAACGTCATTTCCTTCAAAAGATCGACAATGTCCTGTGGCTGCGTCGCAACGTCGGCGACGAGGCCTTGCAAGGTCTTGCCATCGAGCGGATCGACGCCGAGCTTGCGCTTGTCCGCATCGGCCTGGAAGGTCGCATCCTTCATCATCGCCGCATAGGCCTGGCGCAGCGCCGCCGTGCGCGTCGGCTCGTTCTGCGGCGGCGCGACGATGGCGCGGCCGACCGAGGAGGTCGAGGCGATCAGTTTGAGCGCATTCTTGTTGCGCTGATCGTTGGTCAGTTCCAACACGGTCGGCACGTCGGGCAGTTTGGCAAAACGCTCCAGCGCGATGACATACAAGATCTTCATCTTGTTGCCTTCGAACCAGTCCGGCTTGGTGAGCAGGTAATCCCAGCTCGTGCTGCCATTGCCGAAGGCTTCGCCGCGCTCGACCGCCAGGCCCATGGCGGCGCTGGAATTGTAACCCAGGATGACCTTGAACTTGGTGCCGATCATCCGGTTGAGCGCCCAGGGAATGGTCGCCGACGTGCCCGCCGCCGCATTGGCCGAGAGAATGACCTCGGTCTTCTTGGCCTCTTCGATCGTCTGTGCCGGCGACGTATGCCAGACGAGGCCGACCAGGGTCGCTGAATCCATGCGGCCGATATAGGTGAAATCCTGCGACACATATTTGCGGTTGGGATCGTTCAGCTTTTCCAGGATGAACGTCGGCTGGAACATCGCCAATGTGGTGCCGTCCTTCGGCGCGACCGAATAGACATATTCGGCGGCCGCAATACTGCCGGCGCCCGGCATGTTGCGCGGAATGACCGTCGGATTGCCGGGCAGGAACTTGCCGAGATATTGCGCGGCGAGGCGCGACGAGAAGTCGTAACCGCCCCCCTCGCCCGTGCCGATGATGAAGGAGATCGGCTTGCTGCGATAGAAATCCTCGACGCTCTGCTGCGCCGAAGCGGCCGAGGTCGCCAGGATGGCGGTGAAGGCCAGTGCCAGTGTTCTCATGCTTGCTTTTCCCCCATGGTTGCGCGGAGCTTCTGCGTCTCCGCCAGATCGACCCTTCCCTCGGCATCGAGGACGACGCCGTAGACCTCGCGTGCCTCCTCCGCACTCACATATTCCTCGGCAACATCGTACGCGACGCGATTGGGATCACGCGCCAGCGGCGAGCCGAAGCCACCGCCGCCGCCAGAGCGAGAATAGAAGCCCTCGCCGGGCTGTAAACGGCGCAGAAACACCTTGGCATTCGCCACATCGCGTTTTTCGCCATCGGCGTCATAGACCGTCACTTCATTGCCGAAGCCGTCGTGGCCGCCTTCAAGCCCCCAGGGCGCGCAATGCATGCGTTCCACCTGAGCATTGAGGGTGAGAGGCACGCGGGCCGAGACCTTGCGGGCAATGCCGAGGCCGCCGCGGAACTTGCCGGCGCCACCCGAGCCGCTGCGCAGCGACAATTCCTCGATCAGGAAGGGGAATTTAGCTTCCACGGACTCAACAGGACTGTTGTGCGTATCGCCATCGTTGAGACAGACCGTGGCGCTCATGCCGTCTTCCGTCATCTTGGCGCCCCAGCCGCCGCCAAGCGGACCGAAGCCGCCCATGAAGAAGCCGCCCGTGCGCGGATGAATGCCGTGCAGGTTGGTGCTGAGCAGGTCGGCGTGATGGCCGGCGATAACCCGATCGGGCACGGCCGGCGCCAGCGCCTTGAAGATCGTGTCGACGATGGTCATCGGGAAGGTCATCCACCAGCGCATCGGCGCCGGTTTCACCGCGCTGATGATCGTGCCCTTGGTCAGCGCGACATTGAGCGTGCGGAAACTGCCTTCGTTGATGGGATAGTCAGTCGGCGAGGTCAGGCATTTATAGGCAACCTGGGCGCAGGCGACGCCCGTCGTCTCGCCGGAATTGTAGAAGCCGCGCACCTGCGCGCTGACTTCCGTGAGATCGATGGTCATCGCATCGCCCTTGACGGTGACCTTGACCTTGATCGGCACGCGCTTGCCGATATCGACGCCGTCATCGTCCATGTAGGACGTGGCTTCGTAGACGCCATCAGGAATCTCGCGCGTGCGGGCACGGGCGGAGCGTTCCGACTGGGCCATGATGTTGCTGATAGCGGCGAGGGTTTCCGCGCGGCCATAGCGCGCCAGCAATTCCTTGAAACGGCGTTCGCCGGTCTTCACGGCGGTGATCTGCGCTCGGAGATCACCCATCGCGCGATCGGGCAGACGCACGTTCATGCGAATGATATCGACGAGATCCTGATTGACCACACCGGCACGTTGATATTTGACGATCGGAATCTGAATGCCTTCGGAATAGATATCCGTGGTAACACCGCCCAGCGTGCCGCCGACATCGGGCCAATGGGCCATGCAGCAGGCAAAGCCACACAATTCACCCTCGAAGAAGATCGGCAGGCTGAAGGTGAAATGGTTGAGATGGCTGCCGGTGAGATAGGCATCGTTGGTGACGAGGATATCGCCTTCCTGCAACCCATCCTTGCCGAAATGGCGCAGTTTGGCGCGCACGGTTTCAGCCATGCCGCGAATGAACATCGGCAGGCCGAGGCCGATCGAGATCGTATCGCCTTCGGGCGTGTAGAGGCCGACGGTGAAATCCAGCGCCTCGTAGATGATCATATTATAGGCGGTGCGCATGAGATTGGATTTCATCTCTTCGGTCACCGCCAGCACGCCATTGCGAATGATCTCGGTCAAAATCGGATCACTCTTGGCGAAGCGCCGTTTCGGCTGGCTCTTGGCTTGTTTCTTGGCCTGTTTCTCGGCCTGTTTTGCGGCGCCCGCGACTTTCCGCGCGACGCGCTTCTTCGCTGCCGCCTTCTTGATTACTGCCTTCTTGATTGCCGTCTTCTTGGCTGGCCGGCGTTGGGCCTTTTTCACTTGCTTGGCCATCACGCCCTCCCGATTTCAACAACCAGATTACCGAACTGATCGACTTCCAATTTGTCAGAGGGAAAGACGACCGTGGTCGAGGCATGTTCCTCGATGAGCGCCGGGCCAGCGATGCGATTGCCGGCCTTCAGCGCGTCGCGCGCATAGACCGTGGTTTTCTTCGCCGCGCCATGACCAGACGCACTTGGGCCGAAGGTGACGGAGCGCGTGCCGCGCAGCGCCGCCGCCGGCGGTTTGGCCGTTCCGCGCGCGATCTTCTCCATCTTCGGCTTGCGCATGACGCCGCTGATTGTCGCCCGCAGGCTGACGAGTTCCGCCGCCTCAGTCGGCGCATTGGTGCCGTAGCGCAGCAGATGTTCGGCATCGAAGAGCTGTTTGATGGCGGCACGGTCCTGCTTGCGCAGCACCTTTTCCGGCAACTCGATCGTCACCGCATGTTCCTGGCCGACGTAACGCATGTCGACGGCACGCACGACTTTCATCTTGGCATTGCTGGCGCCGCTGCGCGCCAGGGCTTCTTCGCCCTCGGTGATCAATTCGCCGTAGATGCGTTCGAGATCGGCGAAGGACAATTGCGCCAGCCGCGCCGGCCATGTGCGCACATAATCGTAGCGCAGATCGGAATGCAGCATGCCGAAGGCGCAGAAATGGCCCGGCGCGCGCGGTACGATCACCCGCTCCATGCCGATCTCACGGGCGATTGCCACCGCATGCAAAGGACCGGCGCCGCCGTATGCGACGAGCGGGAAAGAGGCTGCATCGAGGCCGCGCTCGGTCGTCACCGTCTTCACCGCAAGCGACATGGTGGTGGCAGCGATGCGCAGAATGCCGGCGGCCGCTTCGATCACAGTGAGGCCGAGGGGGCCGGCGATCTTGTCCTGAATGGCCTGGCGGGCGGCGGCGACATCAAGCTTCATCTCGCCGCCGAGGAAACGGTCGGCGCCGAGGCGGCCAAGGATCAGATTGGCGTCGGTGACAGTCGGCTGTTCGCCGCCACGGCCGTAACAGGCCGGGCCCGGCTCGGCGCCGGCGCTGCGCGGGCCGACATGCAAAGCGCCGCCCTCGTCGAGCCAGGCGATGCTGCCGCCGCCCGTACCGACCTCGAAAATATCGATCATCGCCATCTGCACCGGCAGGGCGCGCTCATAACCGCCGACCAGAGCAAGGCTCGTCGTCAGCGCATGGCCGTCATAGATGACGCCGGCCTTGGCGGTGGTGCCGCCCATGTCGAAGGCGATGGCCTCGCCAAGCCCCATGGCGTGGCAGAGCGCTTGGGTGCCGACGACACCGGCGGCGGGGCCTGATTCCAGCATGCGGATGCACTGCTGCTGCGCCTGCGCCGATTCATAAAGACCGCCCGTCGACTGCACGAGCAGGAAGGAACCGTCGAAATCGGCCTGTTTCAGATGGCCGTCGATTTCCTGAATGTAATCGCGCACGCGCGGGCCGACATAGGCATTGGCCAGCACGGTCGAGCAGCGTTCGAACTCGCGATATTCCTGCGACAGTTCATGGGAGGCGGAGACGAAAGCCTGCGGCAGACGCTCGCGCACGATCTCGCGGACGCGGATTTCATGCGTCGGATTGCGGTAGGAGTGCAAAAGCATGATGCCGACCGCATCGACGCCGATCTCGATCAGGCGATCGCAGACGGCGTGAACGCTCGCTTCATCGAGCGGCTGATGGACATCGCCCTCGGCGGTGAGACGTTCGTTCACCTCGAACCGGCGCGAACGCGGCACCAAAGGGTCATGTTTGCGGAAGTAGAGATTATAGGCGTCGGGCCGGTTGATGCGGCCGATCTCATAGACATCGCGGAAGCCCGCCGTCGTGATCAAAGCCGCCTTGGCGCCATTGCGCTCCAGCATGGTGTTGATGGCGACGGTCGAACCGTGCAGGAAGATCGAGGCATCGGCGAAGCGAGCACCGGATTTGCCAGCCCCTTCCGATATGCCCTCGACCAGATGGCGGGGGGTCGACAAGGTCTTGCCGAGCAACAGACGGGATGTGCGTTCATCGAAAGCGGCCACATCGGTGAAGGTGCCGCCAATGTCGGCGGCGAGCCGCAAGCGGCGGTTGGGCAGTTTCTCGGGTTTGTTCATTGCAACGCCGGCAGCAGCGGGCTGTGCCGTTTCCTCCATTTTTTGCCCCTGCCCTGGCAATGGCAGCGGATTTAGGTCACGACTGCCCGGCGACGCGGCGAAATGCAAGCCCAGAATAAGAGCTTTGCCACGAACACCGGCGTCGAGACTGGCCCTGGGCTTGCGACACCGGGCAAAAGAGCCGATTTAGAGGTCGATCGGGAGACACAGGTGCAAGAGCCAACCATCGGCCGGGCGTTAGCGGAATTGTGGAAGGGCGCGATGATTTTCGCCCCGCATATCGCCGGCTGCACCTGCGCCGGCGGGTTCCATGTGCCCCTCGACCCAGCGGCGGTGGAACAGGACATTCTGGAATTTTTGCAGCACCGCTACCGGCAGGATGGCCGAGACGCCCTGGTATCCTTCATCGCCGGCCGGCTGGCGGACCCGCATCCCAACGATTTCGGCACCTGGCTGAGCCAGATCGACGCCGCACCGCTCGAGCCTAAGGACCTGCGACGTCTGGTCACCGATATCCGGACCACCCTTGAATCCATGAATAATGCGGCTCCGGCGGCTGGCGGCGGCTTCGTCTGCTATTGACCCGTCGAATTCCCGAGAGCCGCTTAACCAGCTATAAACCGCGATCCGTAAAGGCCCCGGCGCATTCACCCTTTAAGAGCGGAGGCTCCGGTAAACCCTGTCCTAACTAGGGGACTGGACACATGAACGATAAAATTCGCGACATTCTCGACCAAACCGCCAAACTGCCGGTGAAGGCCGCGACCTTGTCCGACGATGCCGACCTGCATGAAGCAGGCCTGACCTCCTTTGCCTCGGTGCAATTGATGCTGGCGTTGGAAGACGCCTTCGACATCGAATTTCCCGAGCAGATGCTCAACCGCCGCACCTTCGCGAGCATCAAGGCGATCCAAAGCGCCATCGCCGAACTGACACAGACCGCCGCCTGAACGAACAACTGGAGCCGTAGTGATGAGCGTTGCCGCGTCTGCCCCCGCGTCCACTTCGCCGGTTTCGGCGCAGGAAGCCTATCTCGACGAATTGTTCGACAAGGGCATTCTCCTCGACACCGGCGTCGACGGTCTCTACGGCCGTTCCGACGTCTTCGAAGATGTCATTCAGGCTTTCGACCGGCTGATCACGCGCTATGGCGCGCAAGATCGCGCCACGCCGATCCATTTCCCGCCGGGCATCTCCAGGCCGCTGTTCGAGAAGAGCGGCTATATGAAGAGCTTCCCGCAGCTTGCCGGCACGGTGCACAGTTTCATGGGCGGTGAAGCCGACCACTGCACCTTGCTCGCCGAACTTGAAGCCGGCCAGGATTGGACCGGCCAGCAGACCGCGACCGACATCGTGCTGACGCCAGCCGCCTGCTATCCACTTTATCCGACGGTCGCCAAGCGCGGCCCGTTGCCGGTCGACGGCCGGCTCTACGATCTACAGTCCTACTGCTTCCGGCACGAACCCTCGAAAGACCCGGCGCGGATGCAGATGTTCCGGATGCGCGAATATGTCCGCATCGGGTCGCCCGAACAGGTTCAAGCCTTCCGCGAAACCTGGCTCGAACGCGGCCAGGCGATGATGGGCTCGCTCGGCGTGCCGCTGAAAGTCGATCTGGCCAATGATCCGTTCTTCGGCCGCGCCGGCCGTATGCTCGCCAACAACCAGCGCGACACCGGCCTCAAGTTCGAATTGCTCATCCCGGTGACGAGCGAGGAAAAGCCGACGGCCTGCCTGTCGTTCAACTATCACCAGGATCATTTCGGCTCGCTGTGGAACATTCCCACCAGCAACGGCGACGTGGCGCATACGGCCTGCGTCGGTTTCGGCATGGAGCGGGTGGCACTGGCGCTGTTCAAGCATCACGGCACCGATACGGCGCAGTGGCCACAGGCGGTGCGTCAGGTGCTGTGGCCCAAGTGAGAGACAGCCTTGTCCGCCGGCTGAGTTGACGATCTCATCCGGTCGTGATGTCCTTTGTCCTTCACCGCTTCCTTGAAACGGTGAAGGGCTTAAGGCTCTTGTTTTGACGCGTTTTATTCATGCGAACCGGTGCCCGCTTCGCTTGAAAGCGCTCTAGGGACCAAAGGTGCTGGTCTGAGAGACATCATAGAAGCCGCGTTGCGTGACAATTGGAAAAGTCTTTTTTCCTACGCGCTCCGCCTGACCGACAATCCCGACGCAGCCGCGGACCTGCTTCAGTCCTGCGCCCTCAAAGCTCTCGGGAAGTTGAGCGCACAGCCACGTCCGGAGACGGTGCGCGCGTGGTTGTTTAAAATCGTTCGCAACGCCTGGATCGATAACTATCGGCGAAACCATCACCTCGATGAGGAAGAGGAAGGAGGTTTGGCTTTGGAGGGTATCGGCTTCGATCATCGCTATGCCGACGGTATCATCGCAGAGATCACTGTCCGACAAGCGTTGAAGCAGATCGCACCCGCCCATCGCGAGATCATTGAATTGGTCGATCTGGCCGGCTTCCGCTATGGAGAGGTCGCCTCCATCCTGGGTGTGCCGCAGGGAACGATCATGAGCCGCATCAGTCGGGCAAGGCAGGCGCTGCTGGCCGTCATCGAACACGAGAACCTGCGGCCCCTCGAAACGAGGCGCCGACATGCGCGATAACAATTCAGTTTCGAACGGCGAAATTTCCTGGGACACGTTGAACGCCTATTTCGACGGCGAGCTTGCCCCGAGCGAAGCGGCCGAGGTGGCTGCGGCGATCGCGCGTGATCCCCGGCTGGCCGAACGCTTGGCAACGCTGTCGCATCTCCATGCCACGACGCAGCTCCAACACCCCGAGGTGCCGCCCCCCGCATTGATATTGCCGCGCCAGCGCCGTCCGAAATGGGTCTTGTCCATGGCAGCCGCTCTGGTTCTTGTGTCCTGCATCGGCTTCATTGCCGTGCGTTTCTTCAATCCGGCGCCAACGACGGGCGGCGAACTCGCCGCGGCGATCGCAGCCCATCGTCATTGGATAGCAGGGCAGCCAGCGGGAGCGCCCGGCCAACGCATCCAGGTCGATCTCCCCTCAGCGCAAATCGGACGTCTTCCCGATCTGCGCGCCTCGGCGTTGGAACTCAGCTATCTGTCGCTCGACCCGACGTCGCGCGAGGGCGGGTTGCTCGCCGGCTATCGCGGACAGCACGGCTGTCGGCTCGGGCTGTGGGTGGCGCCCCATTCGCGGCACTGGGGCGAGACGCCATCGCCGGCCGACCGCGATGGATTGCGCATACGCGCCTGGAGCACGCCGGACGCCGATTATGCGCTGCTCAGCCGGGGCATGGACCCGGCCCGCCTCGACCGCTTCGCCGACCTCATTGCCAAGTTGACGCATCAAAAGCAGATGCCGACCGAGGAGCAGCTCGCAGCCCTCAGGGACGTTCCGAATATCGGACAGGCTTGCGACGCCTGAGCCGCATTTTCCTCGGCGATGCCGCCGAGCTTTGAAACGCCATGATGGAATAAATCTAGGCTCTCGTGCGTCTCACTACCGAGGAATATGTCCTCGGGAGAAAGACCATGTTGAACAGACGACAGATGCTGACATCTGCCGGCAGCGCTGCATTGGGCCTGGGAGCGATGGCGATCGGTGGTTCGCGGCTCTCGGCCTTAGCCGCCGAATCCATCAAATTGCCCTTCGACAACGGTGAACGCCAACTCGTCAAAGTGCCAGGTAAGCGTCTTCTCATCCAACAGACAGCCCGCCCGCCGCAGTTGGAGACGCCGTTTTCGGTCTTCGACGAGAGCGTCATCACCCCCAACGATGCTTTCTTCGTTCGCTATCATCTCGCCGATATTCCGCTGAAAATCGATCCAGACCTGTTCCGCCTCGAGGTGAAGGGCAAGGTGTCCAAGCCGCTTTCGCTCTCGCTACGCGAATTGCGAAACACATTCCCGGCGATCGAGGTCGTTGCGGTCAATCAATGTTCCGGCAATAGCCGAGGCTTCGTCGAGCCGCGCGTCGCCGGCGGCCAACTCGGCAACGGCGCCATGGGCAATGCGCGCTGGCGCGGCGTGCCCCTGAAGGCCGTGCTCGAACGGGCCGGGGTCGAAGCGGGCGCGGTGCAAGTCGCATTCGCGGGGCTCGACGGGCCGGCCTCTCCCGATACGCCTGATTTCACCAAGGCGCTCACGCTCGATCATGCCCGCGACGGCGAAGTCATGCTCGCCTATTCCATGAACGGGACGGATCTGCCCTGGCTCAACGGCTATCCGCTGCGCCTGATCGTGCCAGGCTATTACGGCACCTATTGGGTCAAGCATCTGAACGAGATCACGGTGCTCGACAAGGAACTCGACAGTTTCTGGATGAAGACCGCTTATCGAATCCCCGACAATGAGTGTGCCTGCGTCGAGCCCGGAAAAGCGCCCATCGCGACGATTCCGATCAACCGCTTCAATGTGCGTTCGTTCATCACCAACGTGCCGGATGGAGCGAAGGTCAAGACCGGTAAACTCGCGCTGCGCGGCATCGCTTTCGACGGTGGCGACGGTATTGCCGAAGTTCAGGTTTCCGGCAACGGCGGCCAATCATGGGTCAAGGCCCGCCTCGGCAAGAATCTCGGCAAATATTCTTTCCGCGAATGGAAAGCGGATGTCGCCGTCGCTGCCGGCGAGCAGAAGCTGATGGTCAAGGCCACCAATACCAAAGGCAAGTCGCAACCGATGCAGCCGCTCTGGAATCCATCCGGCTACATGCGCAACGTCGTCGAGACGACGCGCGTCACGGCCGCGTGAGGAGGGATATCATCATGATCACTCGCCATTCCCGCAGGCTCGGTGTCGCGCTTGTTCTCGCGCTTGCAAATGTCGGACTTGCAAGTTTCGGAACCGCATCCGCCGCTCCCAAGACCTATCAACTGCCGGACGAAACGGCTGTTCTCAAGCCGGGCCCCGAACCTGGCTTCGAGGCTGCCAAAAACAACTGTGTGGCTTGCCATTCCCTCGACTACATCAACTCGCAGCCCTCCAAGAAGGGGCATGCCTTCTGGGACGCCGAGGTGCAGAAGATGATCAAAGTCTATAAGGCGCCGATCGACGAGAAGGACGCGAAAGCCATTGCCGACTATCTCGGCCAGACATACTGACATGAGAAAACCCGCGCTTTCAGCACGAAGGCGCGGGTTTCAACCAGACTGAACGATTCCTGCGGCTCAGCGACCAAACCGAGGCCCGGCTCCTCGAAGCCGGGCTTTGCGTTTTAGCCCTGCGGCACGCGTTGCGTGGCCGCGAACTGGCGCATGACTTCGGCGAGCTCTTCCTCGCGCACGAGTTCAGCTGCCTGTTCTACGGTGAACCACTTGGTGGTACGGTCGTGCTTCTCCGGCCATTTCTTGCGCTGCTGGGTGACTTCCATCGGGAAGACCTCGACGCGGCAAAGCCAGACGGCGCCATTCTTGCGGCGTTTCTGATAATGAAATTGACCGATCGACTTGGCCGCGATGTTGCCGATGAGGCCGGCTTCCTCGAAAGCCTCGCGCGCCGCCGTCTCGTAGCCGGTCAGGCCGTCCATCGGCCAGCCTTTGGGAATGATCCAGCGACCGGAGTCGAGCGAGGAGACGAGCATGACCTCGAGGCCGTTATCGAGACGATACGGCAGCGCGGCGAACTGCAGATGCGGTTCGCTGTTCTTCTGTGTGCTTCTGACTGCCGTGCTCGTTGCCATTTCAGCCGAAAACTCCTGACATCCAGTAGAAGGCCGCTCCGATCAAAGCCGCGGCCGGCATCGTCACAATCCACGCCACCAAAATGCCGCGTGCGATATTCCATCTGACGGCGGACACCCGCCTCGCGGCACCAACACCTACAATGGCCCCCGTTATCGTATGAGTTGTCGATACCGGAATGCCCAAACCCGTTGCCATGAAGAGCGTCATCGCGCCGCCCGTTTCGGCGCAAAATCCCTGCATTGGCGACAGGCGTGTAATCTTTGAACCCATGGTATGCACGATTCGCCAGCCACCAAAAAGGGTTCCGAGCGCCATCGCGGCCTGACAGGAGAGGACAACCCAGAACGGAACGTGGAAGCCGCCTTCAAGCTGGCCATGCGAATAGAGCAGAACGGCAATAATTCCCATTGTTTTTTGTGCATCATTGCCGCCGTGGCCCAGGGAATAGAGCGAAGCGGAGACAAACTGCAAGCCTCTAAAGGCGCCATCGACAGCAAATGGGCTCAATCGATAACAAATCCATGACACCAGAAGCACAAGCAAAAGGGCAAGAATGAAGCCAACCAGGGGCGATAAAAAGATCGCCAAGGTGGTTTTGGTGACGCCGCTGAAGACGACAGAGCTCAATCCGGCCTTGGCGACACCCGCCCCCAGAAGGCCACCAATCAGCGCATGGGAACTGCTGGAAGGAATGCCGCCGAGCCAGGTGACGACATTCCAGACAATGGCACCCATCAGCGCCCCGAAGATCACGCGATCATCGACGATCTCGGGCGTGATAATGCCAGTGCCGACCGTGGTGGCGACATGCAGGCCGAAGAAGATGAAGGCGATGAAATTGAAGAAAGCCGCCCAGAACACCGCATATTGCGGGCGCAGCACGCGCGTCGAGACGATGGTAGCGATGGAATTTGCGGCATCGTGCAGGCCGTTCAGGAAATCGAACAGCAAGGCCACGGCGATGAGCGCGACGAGCAGGTAGAGAGTGAGGCTGGCGTCCACGTTGCCTCACAAATGTTCGATGACGATGCCGTTGATGCGGTCGGCCACATCCTCGAATCGATCCACCACTTTCTCGAGATGGCTGTAGATCTCGCTGCCGACGATATAGGCCATGGGGCTGGCGTTGCCGTAGGTCTTGAACAGGCCCTTGAGGCCGATGTCGTGCAACTCGTCGGATTGTTCTTCGAGCTGGGTCATGCGCGAGGCGATGGCGGCAAGCTTGGCGGCGTCGTGGCGCATGGTGCGCAAGCGGTTGACCGCATCGATGGTCAATTTCGCCGAATCAACGATCAGATCGCCGAGCTGGCGCATCTCCGGCTCGAAGGTGGTCACTTCGAACAGTGAAATGGCTTTGACGGTCTGGCGCATCTGGTCGATGGCATCGTCCATCGAGGTGATCAATTCGCGAATATCGCCCCGGTCGAAGGGCGTGATGAAGGAGCGGCGCACGGCCAGCAGCACCTCGCGCGAAACCTCGTCGGCCTGATCCTCGAGATCGTTGACGCGCGCGCTGTTGGCCGCGACGGCCTCGCCGCCTTCCAGCAGGGCGCGCAGCGCCTCGGCGGCGCTGGCAGAGATCCGCGCATGCCGATCGAAAAAGTCGAAGAAGCGTTCCTCCTTCGGCATGAGAGCTTGAAACCAGCCGAGCATGCGTGCCCCCGAAAACAACGTTGAACCAAGGCCGAATCGACATTTATGACGATTTTGTATCAGCCACTGGGGCGGGCTTTTACCAAGGGCCGGCGCATCAGGAAACCGGCAGCGGTGGACATCTTGGTCGCCTTACGTCAGGACAGCGGCGAAAACGCAAACGGAGGATCACGGCGCCCCATGAGCAAGCCCTCGGATAAACTGCAGCAAGCCCGGAGCGGCGATGGCGAGACCCTCGCCTACAATGTGACCGGCAATCCCAGCGCGCTGCTTCGGTTCGCCCTCACCCATTCCCTGGCCCTCGACCACGATTTCTGGGCGCCGGTCGTCGCGCAGCTCAGCGCCGCGCTGGGCCAAGAGGCCGCCATCCTGACCTGGGATTGTCGCGGCCACGGCCAGTCCTCGAAGCCCCGGCAGGCCTATACGGTCGAGCAGTTCGCCGGTGACCTCGCCGACCTTCTCGATCATCTCAAATGGCCCGATGCCATTCTCGCTGGCGCCTCCATGGGCGGCTGTATCAGCCTGGCCTTCGCCGGCCTTTATCCACAGCGCACAAAGGGGCTCGGCCTCTTCGACACGACCGCCTGGTACGGTGCCGATGCGCCGAAACAATGGGCGGAACGCGCCGACAAGGCTTTGTCCGATGGCCTGACCGCGCTGGTCGGCTTCCAGAAAATCCGCTGGTTCGGCGATGACTTCCGCGACAATCACGCGGATGTGGTCGATCAGTGCCTCGACGTGTTCCTGCGCAACGATCTCGAGGCTTATGCGGCAAGCTGCCGGATGCTCGGCGCAGCCGATCTGCGCGCCCATCTGCCTAAAATCCGTGTGCCGACCCGCGTGCTGGTCGGCGCCGAGGATCTGGCAACACCGGTTGCCATGGCGCAGGTGCTGCACCAGGGCATCGCCGGCTCGACGCTGACGATCGTGCCGGATGCGCGCCATCTCAGCCCGCTGGAAGTTCCCGATGTGATCGTGGGTGAGCTACGGGCCTTGGCGGATGCCAATTTGGTTCAGGGCTGAACGATCCAGCCGGAATCGATCAAGAAGCGCTGGTAGGCGAGGACGGCACCCCGGTCCTCGCAACTGACATAGAGGCCGTTGCAGCGGTCGATCAGCCACAGACGCCGCTGCAACACCTGATCGAGGGGCAGGCCCGCGGCCGCCACGGTCAAAGCGGCGAGATGCGGGATTTCGAGAACCGGCACGTTCGGCAGCGCCGTCTTGGGCGAGAAATTCAAGCCGTCGATGGCGTAATAGGTCTCGAAAGCCTTGGAGGTCGGATCGAGCTGCCAGGCCACGCCCTTGTCCGCGATCTCGACCGCATTGGAGAGCGGCAGGCGCGCCAAAGCTGGCTGGTGATCACCGTAATTCACGAACAGGAAGGGCTGTCCCGGAAAACGGGCCGCGAGCTTGGCGCGGAAGGCATCGCGATCACGCTTGGCGAGCACCAGGCGCCAAAGATATTCGTCGAATTCGACATCGCCGGTCCAACGCGTCGTTTCGCCGGGCTTCAGCATTTCCGGCGCGTAGCGGAAATTCCACGGCGAATGCGCGGCCATGCTCGACGCGACGATGAACTGCGGGCGCCGCGCCTTGCCACCGGTGGCGTCGTCACGTGCCCCCTGCAGCACCTTGATCACCTGGTCGAGATAGAATTCGTCGCGCTGACGATCGCTCGGCGCGTGATGCACCTGCCGATCGATGACCTGATCGAATCCAATAGCCTTGTAGAAGCGGCCCGAACCGGCGAAGCCCGCGAGCGAGGGATAAATGATCGACGTGTCGTAGCCGCAGGCCTTCAGATATTGCGGCAAGGCATGGCGCAGCCGGCCGGTCATCAATTGCGTGGCGAAATTGCGCAGATTGCCGAACGTATTGGTCGGCAGGCCGGTGAGCACCGAGAAATCCGACAGCCAGGTGCCGCCACCAAAGGTTTCGACGCGCAGGCGATGGGTCTTGCCGTCGCTGGAGCGGAAGAACGAGGCCAGTTCGGCCGGATAGCGCAATTGCGGATAGACGCCTTCGGGCATCGCCGATTCATTGAGGAACAGCACGATGTCGGGCGCATTGGCGCCCGCCGCGCAGGTGATCGCCGAAGATTTCGTCGGCGACAGCGTGGCATGCGCGCTGATCTCGAAAAAGCCCTTGGCCTGCAGCAACACCGGCATATCGGCGAGCGAGCCGATGAAAGCGGAGAAGATGTAGCGCCCTTCATCGAAGAACGTCGGCTTGCGCGCCGC
Source organism: Rhizobiales bacterium 62-17 (assembly GCA_001898965.1). Classification (GTDB taxonomy): domain Bacteria; phylum Pseudomonadota; class Alphaproteobacteria; order Rhizobiales; family Beijerinckiaceae; genus Terripilifer. The sequence goes on along the minus strand of MKVW01000009.1, from coordinate 1,178,179 downwards.
CAGCGACCAGCCGCTGGCAAACAGCATCGCACAGGCGACGAGGCCGGCGAGCGGGCGCGTCAACAGGGGAAAGCGGCGCGGCGTTTCCAGCCGATAGCTGGCATAGAGCAGCACCAGCGCGAGCGCGAGCGCGATAGCGCACAACAGCGACGGCACTGGAAAGGTCTGGGCGAAGAAGGCGATCTGCGCGGTTGAGAACAGATAGAACACCACGTCATAGACATGCAGGTTCATCGCCGTGATATCGAACTTGAAGATCGACGCCGCATAGACCGGCACGAAGAGAAAGATCGCGACGACGAGCGCGAAGCCCGGGCGACGCGTCAGCACCGCGACGAGCGTAGCGAAGGCGATAAAGAAAGCCGCGACGAGCGCGAACAGCGTGCGGTCAGGTTCGGTCGCCGCGATGAAGGCACACCAGCCGAGCGCGAGGGCGATGATGAAAGTCCAGCCGAGTGGCGCCGATGCCCCGTTGCTGCGGGTATCAGAGCTGGTGACGCGCTCGGTACTGGGAACTGGCACCATGGCGGACGGACGCGTGTCTTTTGTCCGTCACATGACGGATTTGTGAAAACTTATCTAGGATGTGTGCACAATTTCGTAAAGTGCCGCGCGCGCCGCCAGAATGCTGCTTTGCAACATCTTCGACCTTCACCAGATTGACGCAATGTTTGGGCAGAACCCGCGCGGCTGATTTGGCTGGTGGTCAGCCCAACACTATCTGTGCTGACATTGCATTTGCCGCGCTTCCCCAGCGCGCACGCTAAGGAAACGTCCGGAGCTCTCCATGATCATTCTGCTGATCGTCGTCGCCTGCCTCGTCTTGGGCGTTTTCATTCATGACATCAGACAGACCAATCACGCCATCCTGCGCAATTTCCCGGTCATCGGCCATTTCCGCTATTTCGCCGAAACCTGGGGCGAATATATGCGGCAGTATCAATATCTGCCGGATTGGAGCGAGCGGCCGTTCAACCGGCTCGAACGCTCCTGGATCTACCGTTCCGCCAAGGGCGTGCCCAATCTGATCAGTTTCGGCAGTTCGGCGACGCCAAGCTTTGCCTTTCGCAACGCCGCTTTCCCGGTGCTGGAAGAAGACCGCCGCTCCTATCCCGGCAAGATGATCGGCATCGCCGAAGGTCCGGGTTCCTGCGCCAAACCCTATTTCGCCAAAAGCTTTTTCAACGTCAGCGGCATGAGTTTCGGCGCCTTGAGCCCGGCGGCGGTGACGGCGCTTTCGAAAGGCACGCAAATGGCCGGCGTCTGGCTTGCCACCGGCGAAGGTGGGCTGTCGCCCTATCACCTGATCGGTGGCGGCGACGTGATCATGCAGATCGGCACGGCCAAATACGGCGTGCGCGATGCCGCCGGCAATCTGTCCGACGATCGGCTGCGCGCCATCGCAGCACACGACACCGTGCGCATGTTCGAGGTGAAACTGGCGCAGGGTGCCAAGCCCGGCAAAGGCGGCATCCTGCCCGGCATCAAGGTGACCAAGGAGATTTCCGAAATCCGCGGCATTCCGATCGGCGAGGATTCGATCAGCCCCAACCGCCATCGCGACATCGCCAATGTGCGCGAACTCGGCCTGTTCGTGCAGCGCGTGCGCGAGGTGACGGGCAAGCCGGTCGGCGTGAAATTCGTCGTCGGCGATACGATGGCGCTCGACGAATGGTTCGAGGATTGCCTGCGCCATCCTGAAGGCTGCCCCGACTATATCCACGTCGATGGCGGCGAAGGCGGCACGGGTGCGGCGCCCGCCGCGCTGATCGAACATGTCGGCATGCCGATCACGCTGGCTTTGCCGGCGGTAGTGGAATCACGCGACCGGCACGGTCTGCGCGACCGCATCCGCATTTTCGCCGCCGGCAAGCTGGTGACGCCCGACAAGGTCGCCTGGGCGCTGTGCATCGGCGCCGATTTCGTCGTCAGCGCCCGCGGCTTCATGTTCTCGATCGGCTGCATCCAGGCGATGAAATGCGGCTCCGGCCGCTGCCCGACCGGCGTGACGTCGTCCGAACCCCGGCTGATCTCCGGCCTCGACCCAGCCGACAAGGCAGTGCGCGCTGCCAATTACGCCAAGCGGATGATCGAGGAGGTGGAGATCATCGCCCATAGCTGCGGCCTGGCCGGGCCGCAGGATTTCGCGCCCCATCACGTCACCGAGGTCGAACGCGGCGTCGCCGGCTTCCGCAATACCGGCGCCGAGTGAGGGCGGACCCTCATCGTTAACGCCCAAGTTGACGCCGGGCGTATCCGGACGCCATAAGCGGCGACCGGCCGGCCCGACGTCAACTCGACTTGAACCCCTGGGCCGGCGTGACATGAGCCCAAGCGATGACCATCCGCCTGCACAAGGGTGACCTGCCCGCCAATACCAGCTTCGGCGACGCCGTCGCGATCGATACCGAGACGCTCGGCCTGCACCCCCACCGCGACCGGCTGTGTGTGGTGCAATTGTCGCGCGGCGACGGCACGGCCGACGTGGTGCAGATCGAAAAGGGCCAGACCCGGGCGCCCAATCTCGAAAAGCTCTTCGCCGACCCGAACGTGACGAAGATCTTCCACTTCGCCCGTTTCGATATTGCCGTGCTTTACAATGCCTTCGGGGTCATGCCGGCGCCGGTCTATTGCACCAAGATCGCCTCCAAACTGGCGCGCACCTATACTGATCGGCACGGCCTGAAGGACCTGGTGCGGGAGCTGACCGGCGTCGATCTGTCGAAACAGCAGCAATCCTCCGACTGGGGCGCCGACAAATTGACCGAGGCGCAGCTCGCCTATGCCGCCTCCGATGTGCTGCATCTGCATGAATTGCGCCGCAAACTCGACGCCATGCTGGCGCGCGAAGGCCGCCGCGAGATCGCCGCCGATTGTTTCGGCTTCCTCCCCTCCCGGGCCAAGCTCGACCTGATGGGCTGGCCGGACAGCGACATCTTTTCGCACGAATAGGGCAGTTTAGAGCGGCGGGCGGCGAAAGGAGCCGTCATTCAGCCTCAACTTTGCCATTGGCGGCCGCCAAAGGTAATGTTGGGGCGAGGAGCCGAATGGGGCGCGCATACCAGTATGACCGACACATTGATCCCGGTGAACGACAGCACGCTGCTTCGCCCGCAGGTCGACCGCGCGCAAGCCTTCGTCAAGGCCGACCGCCATTCGCGGCGGGTGCGGCGGCTGCGGCGGCTGATCATCGTCGGCTCCAGCATCGCCATCGTCGCCTTCCTCGGCGCCCTGATCTTCAATCCGTTCCGCGATCTGCCCGGTAACGTCTCGATCGGCCAGGCGACGCTCAACGGCACCAAGGTGACGATGGAACTGCCCAAGCTCAGCGGCTTTCGTCCGGATGGACGGCCCTATGAAGTCAGAGCCAAATCCGGCGTGCAGGACGTACGCACGCCTAAGGTCATCGAGCTGAACGAAATCGAAGCGCGCATTCGCACCGCCGACGATACCAACGTCAACATCAGCGCGCCGCGCGGCGTCTATGACAGCGCCGCCGATACGATGGCGCTCGCCTCCGATGCCGCCGAAGGGCGCATCCGCATCACCAGTTCGTCGGGATATGATATCGTTCTGCGCAGCGCTGACGTGCGCTTCAAGGACAGCACGATGACCTCGGACGAGCCTGTCACCGTGCGCATGAAGAACAATACGGTTTCCGCCGACAAACTCGAGATCGCGGATAAAGGTTCGGTGGTGATCTTTTCCGGCAATGTGAAATCAACGATCGTGCCCGACCTCGGTCTGCAAGCCGATCAAGTGAAAGGCGAACGATGAAGCGCGTAGCAATTGGATTCGGGCTTGGGTTCGGGCTTGCCGTACTGATCGCGAATGCGGCTCTCGCCCAGCGCGCGGGCCCTGTGCTGCCCGGCGGCAATTCCAAATCGCCGGTGAATGTCGATGCCGCCAAGCTCGAATATTTCGACAAGGAACAGAAGGCGGTCTATTCGGGCGGCGTCGTCGCGCGCCAGGGCGAAGCGACCATGCGCGCGTCCACGCTCACCGTCATCTTCGAGCGTGATCCGGCGAGCGGAGAAGGCAGCACCGCGAGCAGCGGTGGTGGTGCTGGTGCCGGCGCGACCGGCAACCAGGTCAAGCGCATCGAAGCCACAGGCCCCGTCACCGTCGTCGAGAAGGAGCGGGTCGGCACCGGCGATCGCGGCATTTATGAACGCGCCGAAAACAAGGTCTATCTGATCGGCAATCCGACGCTCAGCGAATGCGGCAACGTGGTGAAGGGCGACAAGGATTCCCGCCTCATCTACGATCTGACCAACAATCGCGCGCAGATCACCGGCCGCGTCTCCAGCACCTTCGTGCCCGGCGGCGGCAATTGCAGCACCAACAAGCCGGCGCGCTAGCGCCTCCCCGGATTCGCTTTTTTCGCGGAATCATTTAAAGCCCTGCGGCCCATCACTGATCGCGCTTCCCCATGACGTTTTTCTCTCACCTTTTCCGACCGGCCGCTCGCCTTGGGCGCGGGCTGAGCGATCGCATGCGTGAACAGGCCGAACAGGCTGGCCTGATCGAAAAGGTCGACACCGACGATGAGCCGGCCCCGGCCCTCGATGCGCTGGCCAGTCGGGACCTGCCGCAGCGCGAGGTCGCCCATCTCGGCGACGGCTCGCTGGGCGCCTATAATTTAGGCAAAAGCTATAAAGGCCGTCAGGTCGTCGCCAATGTCAGCTTGAACGTACGGCGCGGCGAATCCGTCGGCCTGCTTGGCCCCAACGGCGCCGGTAAGACCACGGTGTTCTACATGATCACCGGCCTGGTAAAGGCCGACAAAGGTTCGATCGAACTCGACGGCCATGACGTCACCGGCTTGCCGATGTATCAGCGCGCCCGCCTCGGCATTGGCTATCTGCCTCAGGAAGCATCGATTTTCCGGGGTTTATCGGTCGAGGACAATATCCGCGCCGTGCTCCAGGTAACGATCAAGGACCGCGACGAGCAGGAGGCGGAACTCGACGCCCTGCTTGAGGAATTCGACATCAAGCGGCTGCGTAAATCGCCCTCCATCGCTCTGTCGGGCGGCGAGCGGCGGCGCTGCGAAATCGCCCGCGCCCTGGCCGGCCAGCCGACCTTCATGCTGCTCGACGAGCCTTTCGCCGGTATCGATCCGATCGCCGTCGGCGATATTCAGGCCTTGGTGCGCCATTTGACCCAGCGCGGCATCGGCGTCTTGATCACCGATCACAATGTCCGCGAGACCCTGGGGCTGATCGACCGTGCCTATATTATCCACAGCGGCCATGTGCTGACGGAGGGGTCGCCCGAGGCCATCGTCGCCGACCCGGACGTGCGCCGCTATTATCTGGGCCAGGATTTCCGCATGTAAGGGCCGGCGCCCGGCTTTCCTCTTGTCATGAATATGACAACTAAATCAGCGATGTAGGCTGGACCATCGCTGCTTCTGGCCGATCCAGGGCGATCGGTTTCACCAGCCCTTAACCGCCGGCCGGTTTCGCTCGATAAAATCCGCGCGAGTTCCCCCTGACAGGATTCCTTATGCTATAAGGAAGCAAGAAACGGGCCGAACTGGTGTGCGGCCATGATCAAGCGTGGATCGAGTAATGGCGCTTTCAACTCGCCTCGTCATGCGTCAGGGGCAGTCCCTGGTGATGACGCCGCAGCTTCTGCAGGCGATCAAGTTGCTGCAATTGTCGAGTTTTGAACTGTCGGCCTTCGTCGAACAGGAACTCGAACGCAATCCCCTGCTGGAGCGGGCCGATGAAGCTCCAGAGGCGCCGAATAGCGGCGAAGCGGCTTCCGACAGCGGCTCGTCCAGCGACGATTTCGACGGCGCATCGGATGAGGGCGGCGATTACGGCTCCGACTATTCCTCTGGCGATGACGATCATGCGCCCGATTGGGCCAGTGAAAATCTTGCCACGTCGGCCGATACGCTCGAACACGATCTCGGCACTGAAATCTCCAACACCTACGACGCCGACATGGCCGCACCGCAGGTTTCCGCCGCGAGCGAAGATCCGTCGCTCTCAGCAACATCCTGGACAGGCACGCAAGGCTCGGCCTCAGGCGACGGCGAAAGCCCCAATCTCGAAGCCTATGTCGCCAGCCAGCTCTCCCTTTCCGAACATCTCGAACAGCAGTTGGCGCTCGCCGTCACCGATCCGATGGATCGGCTCATCGGCCATGCCTTGATCGATGCGATCGATGAAGCGGGTTATCTCAGGGAACCCGTCGCCGATGTCGCCGACCGCCTCGGCACCGCGATCGAGCGAGTCGAAAAGGTTTTGCGCGTCATTCATACTTTCGAGCCCAGCGGCATCGGCGCGCGTGATCTTTCCGAATGCCTGGCGATCCAGTTGCGCGAGAAGGATCGCTTCGATCCCGCCATGCAGACGCTCCTTGCGCATCTGCCGCTTTTGGCGCGGCGCGATTTTGCGCAGTTGCGCAAATTGTGCGGGGTCGATGATGAAGATTTGACCGATATGCTCAATGAAATTCGCCGGCTCGATCCGAAACCCGGTCGCGCTTTCGGCGGTGCGCCGATGCAGCCGGTCATTCCAGACGTCACCGTACGCCCGGCATCGGACGGCAGTTGGCTTGTGGAACTCAATGCGGAAGGCTTGCCGCGCGTTCTCGTCAACCAGACCTATGCGGCGCGCGTCGGCGGCAATGGTGCCGCCAAGCCCGCCGACAAAACCTACATTGCTGAATGTTTGCAGAGCGCCAATTGGCTGACGCGCAGCCTGGAGCAGCGTGCGCGGACCATTTTGAAAGTGGCCAGCGAAATCGTCCGCCAGCAGGACGCCTTCTTCGCCAAGGGCGTCGAACATCTGCGACCGCTGAACTTGAAGATGGTCGCCGACGTCATCGGCATGCACGAATCCACGGTGTCGCGTGTCACATCCAACAAATATATGTCGACACCACGTGGTTTATTTGAATTCAAATATTTCTTCACGGCAGCTATCGCATCGCACTCGGGCGGCGAAGCGCATTCGGCGGAAGCCGTGCGGCACCGCATCAAACAGATGATCGATCAAGAGGATGCCAATTCCGTTCTGTCCGACGACGCCATCGTTTTGCGCTTAAAACAGCAAAATGTGGAGATCGCGCGACGCACGGTGGCCAAATACAGGGAAAGCCTGCGGATCGCTTCCTCCGTCGAAAGACGTAGGGAAAAACTCGCCGCCGCCCGCAAAAATTCTTAAAAGTCCCCGCAGCCATTCCGTTGAATTTCATGCTATAATCAGGGTGTCGTGGGGGTTCCTTCAAACCTTCCCGGCAAGAGGGTCCCGCCAGCCCAACCGGCGGCACTTGCATCTGCGCTCCCGGTCGCCTATGCAGCGCCGCTTCGGAAAGGGTGTTCGGACGCAACGGGGTGTTGCGCAATGAGGCCAAGCATTTTTGGCCAAGCTGATGCAACAGCCAATGCATCGACATTATGTTGATGCAATGAGGAGTGGGCGACGAATGGATCTACGTGTTTCCGGCAAGAACTTCGACATCGGCGAAGCCCTGCGTCAGCACGTGCTTGAGCGCGTCAACGCAGCCGTAGATAAGTACTTCAACGGTTCCGTCGCGGGCCACGTGATCCTCGATCACGAAGGCACAGGCTTTAAGGCGGATTGCACGCTGCATCTTTCCTCCGGCACGACCCTGCATTCGGAAGGTCGCGCGCACGAAGCTTATTTATGTTTCGATCAAGCGGCGGAGCGGCTTGAAAAGCGGTTGCGGCGCTACAAGCGTCGCCTCAAGGACCGCCACGGCCCCAATGGGGTGGACGGCAACGGCGACTTCGAAACGATGGCACGCTACATCCTCGAAGCGCCAGCAGACGATAATGATGACGATGCGGAGTTCCATCCGATCATCGTTGCGGAAAAGACCGAAGCCTTGCAGACGATTTCGGTTTCCGAGGCGGTGATGGATCTCGATATTACCGGCGCACCAGTGATGGTGTTCCGCAATGCTGGCAGTGATCGCGTCAACATCGTGTACAGGCGTCGCGACGGAAACATCGGCTGGATCGATCCTGCCGGTGCGGCCAAGAGCAACTGAAGCGCAACAACATCGCACGTCGAGCCAGTTCGGACATTCCATCATGCGCATAAGCGATCTAATCAGCGCGGCCTCGATTCTGCCCGCGCTGAAAGCGTCGAGCAAAAAGCAGGTCCTGCAGGAAATGTGCGCGACGGCAGCCCTCAATAGCGGGCTGCCGGAGCGCGAAATTCTCTACACGATCACGCAGCGCGAGCGCGTCGGCTCCACCGGCGCGGGCAATGGCGTCGCCATTCCCCACGGCAAGTTCGCCAAGCTCAATCGTATCGTGGGTGTTTTCGCGCGTTTGGAGAAGCCGGTGGATTATGATTCACCGGATGGCGTGCCCGTCGATCTGCTCTTCATGCTGCTCGCGCCGGAAGGCGCGGGCGCCGATCATCTGAAGGCCCTGTCGCGCGTTGCGCGCCTGCTGCGCGATCCCGAGATCACCGGGAAACTGCGCGCCACCAAGGACATCGACGGGCTCTATCTGTTGATGACCCAGGATGCCAAGCCATTCGCGGCTTGATCAGAACATTCGTGATATAAAAACGCGCACGGGATTGTCGGCGGCGGAAAATAGCTTCGCGGCCATGATCAGCGCGATGATCACCACAAGCGGCTTGATGATCTTCTTGCCGAAGGTGACAGCCAGCGCCGAACCGATCTGCGCGCCAATCAACGCACCAGCGGCCATGCACAATCCAATCGGCAGGTGAACGGCGCCCATCGCCAGAAAGACGATGAGGCCGCCGACATTGCTGGCGCCATTCGCCACTTTGGTCAGCGCCGTGGCGCGCACCGCGCCAAAGCCAAGCAGACCGACGATCGCCGCCATATAGAGCGAGCCCGCCCCCGGCCCAAAGATGCCGTCGTAAAAGCCGATGAGCGGAATGATCGTCAGATTGAAGAGCAGCGGCGACAAGCGATGATGCGCGCCGTGATCGGTGAGCTGCGGCGACAAAATGAAATAGGCGGCCACGGCGACGAGCACAAAGGGGATGACCGCCGATAGAACATGCGGCGGAATGAGATTGACCGATTGCGCCCCGAGCAGCGAGGCACACAATGCCGCGGCGCCGATCGGCAGGGCGCGCCGCCATTCGATCAGGCCGCGCTTGGCGAAGGCCGCGACCGCCGACAGCGTGCCGACCGAACCCTGCAGCTTGTTGGTGGCGATCGCCGTGACCGGATCGAGCCCGGCGAGAAGCAAAGCGGGCAGCGTGATCAGCCCGCCACCGCCGGCAATGGCATCGAGACAGGCCGCGACCATGGCCGTCAACGTCAAGACGACGAGCGTAGAGATCTCGACCTCAAACATGAGGGATCACGGAAGGCGAGCGAAATGGGCGGGGTTGCATGGGAGGCCGGCGGAACGAAGGGCCGACACGGGTATCACTCCGCCACCGGCCAGCCAAGACGTGTTGTTTTGACGTGTTGTTTTGATGCGCCGGATCAAACCCAGCAGCGCGCCGGATAATCGATCACATAATCCTGAGGTGCAGCGGCCACGCGCGCCATGCCACGCACGACGATCGTCTCCTCGGTCAACAGTCGCACGGGAATGGCGCGCATGACATGTTGCAGTGGCGCCTTGGCCTCGAAAGCGGCGCGGAAAGCCGCTTCGTCGAGAAAATCGACCAATTTCGGCAGAACGCCGCCGGCCAGCGTCACGCCGCCGCGCGCCATCAACACCAGAGCAAGGTCGCCTGCATAGCGCGCCACCAATTGCCAGAAATGCCGCAAGGTCGCTGCTTCCGGCCCTTGCGGCGCGGCGCGAGCCGCCGCCCCAAGCACCGCCGCTGTCAAAGGCTCGGGGGCTAGGCCCGCCGCTGCCAGACGGGCCGTGTGCAGGCGCTCGAGGCCCGGGCCAGACAGCAGCCATTCAGCCGATATGCGACCCAGCGCCCTGTCGAGATGGCTCCAGATCCGTGCTTCTTCCTCGGAAGCCGGGCCGAAATCGATATGCCCGGCCTCGCTGGGCAACACGAGCAGACCTGTGGGCGTCTGCGCCAGGGCCGCCATGCCCATGCCGGTGCCGGGTCCGAGCACGATACGCGTGCCGGTCCCCGTCTCCGGACCGCCGATGCGCCGGGCATCGGCGGGGCCGACGATCGGCAGGGACAGCGCCTGCGCTTCGAAATCGTTGAGCAGTAGCCCTTGATCGAGCCCGAGGCGGGTGGCGATCGCCGGACCATCGATCGCCCAGGCCGCGTTGGTGAGTTGCAGCCGCCGACCGGCCATCGGCCCGGCGGCGCAGACGATCAGCGACCGGGCGACAAGCCCGGCCTCGCCCAACACATGCGCGGCGGCTTCGCTGAGATCGTCCCACTCGTGCGTCGGTAAAGTCGCCAGGCGCCGCAGCACGCCGCCTGGAACGTCGACATGCGAGAAACGCATGTTTGTGCCTCCAACATCGCAGAGCAGCAGCGGAAATGGGAAAATCTTCATCAATATCAATTATCTCCCCTCACATATGGTTGCGCCACCTGGAAATTGGCGCATGGCACTGCAGCCATTTACCAGCTATACGATAACGCGAGTTATTATCTCGCCTGTTACGAACGGCGTCATGAGTCCCGAGAAAAACCCCGAAAACGAGCCGCTTTTCCTTTTATACGACGTTGGCCGGCTGATGCGCACGCGTGCCGATCAAGCCGCGCGTTCGATGGGCATGACCCGCGCCCAGTGGGTCATCCTGCTCTGGGTGGAGATGCGGCCCGGCCTGTCGCAGAACGAACTCGCCAGCCTGGTGGAAGTCGAGCCGATCACGGTCGGTCGGCTGGTCGATCGGCTGGAAGCCCGTGGTATGATCGAGCGGCGCAACGATCCCAAGGATCGGCGCATTCATCGCCTGCATCTCGCCGACGAGGCCAAGCCGACTCTCGACAAGATCCAGGCCTATCGCGCCAACCTCAACGCGCAATGCGCGCAGATTCTTGGGCCCGAAGCGTGGACGCAGTTGCGCCAATCGCTCACCAAGCTCAAAGCGCAGATCGTCGATGACTCCGCCCTCTTTCATAAATTCGGATAGCCTACATGACGTCCACCCGTGACAATTCCAATGCTTCCGCCGTGGTCGTCGAACTGCGCGAAGCACGCGAGGACAGCGACGCACCACGCGCCGATGCGTCCGGCCGCAATGCGCCCGACGAGCGCGCGGCGGATGCGGTGCGCGACAGCCTCGCGGCCAACACCGCGCGTCCCGGCCGCAAGCGCCTGCGCGGCATCCTGATGCTCGGCGGCATCGCCGCCGTCCTTATCGTCTCGGGTGTCATGTGGCTGCGCGGCGGCCGTTACGTCTCCACCGATGACGCTTACGTGCGCGGCGCGAAGCTGATGGTGTCGACCGACGTATCGGGCATCGTTGCTTCGATCGACGTGAAGCAGGGCCAGCGCGTCAAGGCCGGAGACGTTTTGTTCCGCCTCGACGATCGGCAGTTCCGCAACGCCTTGGAACAGGCGCGCGCGCAACTGGCGCAGACCAAGCTCAATGTCGAAGCGTTGCGGCAAGACTACAAGCGCATCCAGGAAGACATCGCCACAGAGGCGGCGCTGGTCGATCTCGCCCGCTCCGCCTTCGAGCGCGCGCAGACCTTGGCGCGCAGCAATTTCGGCACGCGCGCCCAGCTCGATCAGACGCGCTACACGCTGGCGGCCGAGGAGAGCAAGCTTGCTTCCTTGAAACAGCAAGCGGCGGTGGCCCTCGTGCGCCTCGGCGGCAATCTCGACACGCCGATCGCCAACAATCCGCAGGTCATGCAGGCGCAGGCGCAGACCGACGAAGCGCAGCGCATGTTCGATCGCGCCGTGGTGCGCGCGCCGTTCAACGGCATCGTCACCGCCGTCGAGCAATTGCAGGTGGGCACCTATCTCGTGTCGCAGACGGCGGCTTTGACCAATACGGGCGCTGTCGGCCTCGTCTCGGAAGAGCGCGTGTGGATCGACGCCAATATCAAGGAAACCGATCTGACCTATGTCAGGCCCGGCAACCATGTTTCCTTCACCGTCGATGCCTATCCGCGCCATGAATGGAGCGGCCATGTCGACACGATCTATCCGGCAACGGGTGCGGAATTCTCGATCCTGCCGGCGCAGAATGCCGGCGGCAACTGGGTCAAGATCGTGCAGCGCTTGCCGGTGCGTATCGCCATCGACCGCTCGCCGGATGATCCGCCGCTGCGCTCGGGCATGAGCGTCGTGGTCGACATCGATACCGAGCACACGCGCAGCATTTCCGATATGTGGCACTTGGTCGGCCTCGGCAGCCGCACGGCAAGCCCCGAGACTCGCGCCGAGAAACGCTGATCCATGGCCGGCGCGTCGCCCGTCCCTCATCGCGGCATCGTCGTCATGTCGACGATCGCCGCGACCTTGATGCAGACGCTGGATTCGACCATCGCCAATGTGGCGCTGCCCCATATGCAGGGCTCGCTCTCGGCGACCGCCGATCAGATCACCTGGGTTCTCACCTCTTATATTGTCGCCACCGCCGTCATGACCGCGCCGGTCGGCTGGCTGTCGACCCGCTTCGGCCGCAAGAATTTCTTCGTCTTCTGCCTTGCCGGCTTCACCGTCGCTTCGGCGCTCTGCGGATTGGCGCAGTCGCTTGAGCAGATCGTGCTCTATCGTGTCATTCAGGGCATGACGGGCGCGGCGATCGTGCCGCTGTCCCAGTCGATCATGATGGATCTCTATCCGCCCGAAGAGCGCGGATCGGCCATGGCCATGTGGGGCATGGGCGTCATGGTCGGGCCGATCATCGGCCCCACCCTCGGTGGCTGGCTCACCGACATGTACGACTGGCGTTATGTGTTCTTCATCAACGTGCCGGTCGGCATTGCCGCGGTCTTCGGCATCTGGACCTTCCTGAAGGCCCCCGCCGCCAATCGCTCGCTGCGCTTCGACTGGACCGGCTTCGTCGTGCTGGCGGCGGGCCTCGGCGCGCTGCAACTGATGCTCGACCGTGGCGCGCAGAACGAATGGTTCGCCTCGCTGGAGATCGTCGCCGAGACAGTGATCGCCGGCCTCGGGCTCTATCTCTTCGTCGTGCATATTTGTTTGGCTGAGAAGCCGCTCATTCCGCTTGGCCTGTTCGCCAACACGAATTTCTCCGTCGGCCTGGTGATGATGCTGTGCATCGGCGCCATTCTGGTCGCCAGCGTGGTGCTGCTGGGCACCTATTTGCAGACCTTAGGCGGCTATTCGGTGTGGGAAGCGGGCCTGCTGCTCGCGCCTCGCGGCCTAGGCACCATGGCGGCGATGATGCTCGCCGGGCGCCTCGCCGACCGGTTCGACCCGCGCCTGGTGATGCTGTTCGGCTTTACCACGCTCGGCTTCGGCCTGATGCAGATGGCGACCTGGACCCCCGACATCGACCGTTTCACCATCGTCTGGGTGACCATGGTGCAGGGCTTCGCGCTGGGCATGATCTTCGTGCCGCTGCAGGTTCTGGCCTTCGCGACCATGCCGCCGCAGTATCGCACGGACGGCACGGCCTTTTTCAGCCTGGTGCGCAATGTCGGCAGCGCGGTGGGCATTTCCGTCACCACATTCGTGCTGTCGAACGCCACCCAGATCGCCCATGCCCGCATCGCCGAGACCCTGACGCCGTTCAACCGGATGATCCAGACCGGCGGGGCTTACCTCTTGTGGAACAGTGCCACCGGGCGCGGCCGGGCGGCTCTCAACGGCGAAGTGACCCGCCAGGCCATGCAGATCGCCTATGCCCAGGACTTTCTGTTGCTCGCCCTGGTTGTAATTCCCCCGGCATTGATGCTGATCCTGATGCGCCGGCCCGCACGCCTTGGCGGCCCCGGCATGGTCCATGCCATGGCCGATTGAGCCGATTTTGATGGGTTAACAGGCATTTTTTTCGGATTCAGGCCTAGCCTTACCGGTTCGGATGTTCTTTATATGCGCCCCGTCTTCCCACTTTTTTGGTGGCGGCACGCCTTCAGCGGGGGCGACGCGGCGCATCGTTTTCAGTCACTCACTAACAAGAGGATACTATGGGAGAACGTGTCACGCTGACCTGTAAGGACGGGCAGAAAATCGGCGCTTACGTCGCCAAGCCGGCCGGCACCGCCAAGGGCGCCGTGATCGTGCTGCAGGAAATTTTTGGGGCCAACCAGCATATCCGCAAGACGGCGGACCTCTATGCGGAGCAAGGCTATCTGGCGATCGCGCCAGCGCTTTATGACCGCGTCGAGCCCGATGTCGAACTCGGCTATACGGGCGATGATCCCAAGACCGGCATGGCCATCCGCGCCAAGACCGAACTGCCCAAGACCCTGCTCGACATCGAAGCGGCGATTGATCACGTCAAGAGCGCCGGCAAGGTTGGGATCGTGGGCTATTGCTGGGGTGGCACGCTGGTGTTCGCCGCGGTTTGCAAGCTGCCAGGCGTCGCCGCCGGTTCGGCCTATTATGGCGGTGGCATCGCCCAGATGCTCGACATGAAGCCGACTGCGCCGATCATCATGCACTTCGGCGAAAACGACCACGGTATTCCATTGACCGACGTGGATAAGGTTAAGGCTGCGCTCCCCGATGTTCCGGTTTACGTCTATCCGGGCGCCGGTCACGGTTTCAACTGTGACGAACGGGCCAGCTATCAGAAGGAAGGGGCGGATCTCGCTCGTTCTCGTACGCTGGAGTTCTTCGCGAAGAACCTAGCTTAGCGGCCAACGCGACGACATCGCAAAACGTGCAGCCCTTACAGGCTGCACATTTTTTACATTTGCGTGACGTTTAACGTTGGCCTAGGTAACCGCAGTCCGTATGATTGCGGAGGCGTCTCCCGTCTGGCTGAGGGGGTCCGGCGGGCGCTCAGGGGAAACAACAATGTCTGATACAGGTAATACAACGAACGCGCCGGGAGGCACGTCCGGCAATACGTATAACGTCCCGCAAGACTTATGCGGCGGCATCTTTCTCTTTCTCATAGCCGTATTTTTCGCGTGGAAGGCATGGCCGCTTCCGCTCGGATCGCTGCGCGCCATGGGCCCCGGCATGTTGCCGATGACGATTGCCGCGATGGTCGGCGTCGGTGGTCTGATCCTGGCCCTGAACGGGCTGCGCAAGGGCAGCCTGCTGCAAGAGAAGTGGCATCTGCGCGGGCCTTTCTTCGTGCTTGGCGGCATCGTGTTGTTCGGCCTGCTGATCCGCACCGCGGGTCTCGCTGTCGCTGGACCTGTATCGATGGTCTTTGCATCGCTGGCGACCAGTGAATTCCGCCTCAAGGAAGCAGTGATCTTCGCGGTGTGCATGACGGCCGCTTGCATCCTTCTGTTCAAATATCTTCTGGGACTTCCGATCCCGATCTTTCAATTTATGTGAGCGGGGGGAATATGGATCTCTTTAGCCACCTCGCACTGGGCTTTGGTGTTGCGTTTACGCTGAAGAACATCGGCCTGTGCTTCATCGGCTGTATGGTGGGTACGCTGGTGGGCGTGTTGCCGGGCGTTGGCCCCGTCGCCACGATCGCCATGCTGCTGCCGATCACCTTCGGCCTCGAGCCCGTCGGCGCGCTCATCATGCTCGCAGGCATTTACTACGGCGCGCAGTATGGCGGTTCGACCACGGCCATTCTCGTCAACATCCCCGGTGAAGCCACCGCCGTCGTGACAACACTCGACGGCCACCAGATGGCCAAGCAAGGCCGCGCCGGTATCGCGCTCGGCATCGCCGCCATCGGCTCGTTCTTCGCCGGTTGCGTCGCGACCATCTTCATCGCGGCGCTCGGCCAACCGCTGACCCGTCTGGCGCAATTGTTCGGTCCCGCCGAATATTTCTCGCTGATGGTGATGGGCCTGGTGTTCTCCACGGTTCTCGCCCGCGGTTCGATCTTCAAGGCGATCTTGATGGTGTTGCTCGGCCTGCTGCTGGCTACCGTCGGCACCGACCTTGAGACGGGCCAAGAGCGCATGACGATGGGCATCCAGTCGCTGTCTGACGGCATCGACTTCACCCCGCTCGCCATGGGTATCTTCGGTTTCGCCGAAATCGTCAGAAACCTCGAAAATCCGGAAGCGCGCGACGTCGTGCGCGGCAAGATCGGCCGTCTGTTGCCCGGTTGGGATGACATCAAGCAGTCGATCGCGCCCGTGCTGCGCGGAACCTTCATCGGCGGCATTCTCGGCATTCTGCCGGGCAATGGCGCGGTGCTTGGCCCGTTCGCGTCCTATACGGTCGAGAAGAAGCTCGCCAAGGATCCGAGCCGCTTCGGCAAGGGTGCCATCGAAGGCGTCGCTGGTCCGGAATCGGCTAACAACGCCGGTGCGCAGACCGCCTTCATTCCGCTGCTGACGCTCGGCATTCCGCCGAACGCGGTGATGGCGCTGATGGTGGGCGCGATGACCATCCACGGCATCATCCCCGGCCCGCAGGTCATGACCAAGAACCCCGACCTGTTCTGGGGCATGATCGCCTCGATGTGGATCGGCAACCTGATGCTCGTCATCATCAACCTGCCGATGGTCGGCATGTGGGTGAAGCTGTTGAAAGTGCCTTATCGCCTGATGTTCCCGGCGATCGGCATCTTCTGCTGCATCGGCATCTATTCCATCAACAACTCGGCGGAAGACGTGATGTTCGCGGCCTTCTTCGGCATGTGCGGGTACATCCTGCTCAAGTTCGGCTTCGAGCCGGCGCCGATGCTGCTGGGCTTCGTGCTCGGCAAGCTGATGGAAGAAAAGCTGCGCCAGGCGCTCATCCTGTCGCGCGGCAGCTTCACGACCTTCATTGAGCGCCCCGTGTCGGCGGGCCTGCTCATCGTGGCCGTGGCCATGCTGTGCTTGGCGTTGTTGCCATCGTTCAGTAAGCGACGCGAAGAAGTCTTTACGGAATAATCCGTTCAACTTTGGACGTATCGCGATATTTTGCCCCTTCCGGTCCTGCCGGAAGGGGCTTAGTTTTTAACCCGTGTTTAGAGCCCGCAAGCACTTTGCCGGGCGAAGGGAGACACCATGAAACGCTATCTCATCGGACTTGCCGCCCTGCTGGGCGTCGCCGCGTCGCCGGCGCTGGCACAGGACTATCCGACCAAGCCGATTACGATGATCGTGCCGTTCGCCGCCGGCGGCCCCACCGACATCATCGCCCGCATCGTCAGCGAACACATGTCGCGCGTGCTCGGCCAACAGATCATCGTTGAAAACGTCGCCGGCGCCGGCGGTACGACGGGTGTCACCCGCGCCGCCGCTGCGGCACCGGACGGCTATACGATCGTCATGGGCCATATGGGCACTCATGGGGCGGCGCCCGCGCTCTACCCCAATCTGAAATACAATCCGGCCACCGATTTCGCGCCGGTCGGCCTGGCCGCCGGCACGCCGATCCTGATCGTCGCGCGCAAGACCCATCCCTCGAAGGATCTCAAGGAATTCATCGATTGGGCGAAGAAGGCGGGCGACAAGGCCAACAATGCCTTCGCCGGCGTCGGCTCGGTGTCGCACTCCACCGGCATTCTGTTCAACTCGACCATCGGCACGAAGCCGACGATGATCCCGTATACGGGCACGGGTCCGGCGCTCAACGACATGGTCTCCGGCCAGGTCGATTACATGACCGACCAGATCGTCAACGTCGTCTCGCAGATCCAGGGCGGCAACATCAAGGCTTTCGCGATCGCGCTGCCGGAACGCTCGCCCGCTTTGCCTGACGTGCCGACCACCAAGGAGCTCGGCCTCGACTATCAGGTCAGCGCCTGGAATGCGATCTTCGCGCCGAAGGGCACGCCGCCGGCGGTCGTCGCCAAGCTCTCCGACGCTTTGGACAAGGCGCTCGACGACGCCAACACCAAGAAGCGCCTGGCCGAACTCGGTGGTGTGATCCCCGACAAGGCGGGCCGCACGCCGGCAGCGCTGCAAAAGCTAGTCGAGGACGAAGTGGCGCGCTGGACGCCGATTCTGAAGGCCGCCATGGCCAACGAGAAGAAGTAACCCTTAAAAATAACGTGCGCCAATTTGACTGGCGTCATAAACGGCGGGCTTGCCCGCCGTTTTTTATCGACTTGGCGCGAACGGCGCGCTTAAAACCGTTCCAATCTCTGATTTCGACGCGTCTTCATTGCATTTGATGAAAGCTCTATAGCGTTTCACAGCTCGACTTAGTCGAGCGCCATGAAGACGCGTCCAAATAAGAGAATCTAGGCAAAATCACGTTTCTATCGAAACGTGATTTGCTCGAGCGGGAGGAACGGCATGATTATCCGCGATCATCAACATCTGACGGAAACCGCTCTGGCGGTGATGGAAAAGACGCCCGACCCGCGTCTGCGCGAGATCATGGTCTCGCTGGTCAAGCATCTGCATGGTTTCGTTCGCGACGTGAAACTCACAGAGCCGGAATTCCAGGCCGCGCTCGCGATCATCAATTCCATTGGCCAGCAATCAAGCGACACGCACAACGAAGCGTCCGTGATGGCTGGATCGCTTGGCGTCTCGCCGCTCGTCTGCCTGCTCAACAATGGCAACAACGGCACGACCGAAACCACGGCCAATCTGCTCGGCCCGTTCTGGCGCCTGAACGCGCCGCGGGTTGACAATGGCGGCACGCTGCTGCGCAGCGAAACGCCCGGCCCGACCATGTTCGTCAACGGCTATGTCAAAGACCCGCAGGGCAATCCGATCGCCGATGCCGATGCCGACATCTGGCACTCCTCGCCTGTCGGCCTCTATGAGCAGCAAGATCCCGAACAGGCCGAGTGGAATCTGCGCGGCATGTTCAAGACCGACAAGAACGGCCATTTCTGGTTCCGCTCGGTCAAGCCCGCCGGCTATCCGCTACCCGTCGAAGGCGTCGTCGGCGATCTTCTGCGGGCGCAAAAACGCCAGCATTATCGGCCGGCGCATCTGCATGTGATGATCGTCAAGCCGGGATTCAAAACGCTGATCTCGCAAGTCTACGTCCACGACGATCCGCTACTCGACAAGGATCCGCAGTTCGGCGTGACGCGGGCGCTCGTCGGCGATTACGTGCGCCATGACGGGCCGCCGCCGGCCAATGATGTGCCGACGCCCTGGTATTCGCTCGATTTCAATTTCACGATTGAGCCGGGTGAATCGAAACTGCCGAGACCACCCATCAAGTAGAGACCGCCGATCAAATAAATAAGCGCGCATCACGCGCGCGCTTCGAGCGCCTGCGCTCACAGAGCGGCAAGCCGAACGATCAACCGATCAAAAGGCCGATGGCCAAGATAGCCAGGCCGGCAAAAATTGCAGTGGCCTTGAGGCCCACATCCGCTGCATGGGGCATGGCCGGATCCTCCGTCCCATGGAATCATGCGTCCGTTTGGACTGGATTGGTTTAGCCCAGGCTGCGGCCATGCGCCACACCCAACAATACAGTGCAGATATGCGCTTACGTATGAGCTGAGTGCATAACTAAAAGTGGAGGAAAATTAATCTCGTCTTACGAAGGCGCCGCACCACAACGCGTGGGCCACGATCGCATTTTCATCGAAACGCGATCGACTCTCAGGAATCACCGGCCAAGGCCTGATTTTTCAATCGCATCGTCTGCCAGAGGCCGAAGAGTCTCGGGCCGGCCAGAGCCAAAAGCGCCAGGACCAGGATCGTCGCCGAGATCGGCCGGGTGAAGAACACCGTCCAGTCGCCAGCCGAAATAGTCATAGCCTGACGGAAATTTTGCTCAGCCAAGGGCCCCAGGATCATGCCGATGATGACCGGCGCGGTGGGGAAATCGTAGCGCCGCATCAGATAGCCGAGACCACCAATCACATAGAGTAGGATGAGATCGACCGGCGACTGGGTGATGCCATAGGTGCCGATGGTGGCGAAGACGAGAATGCCGGCATAGAGCTGCGGCGCGGGGATGCGCAGCATCTTCACCCAGATGGCGATCATCGGCAGGTTCAGCACCAGCAGCATGACGTTGCCGATGAACAGCGAGGCGATGAGCCCCCACACCAAGGTCGCCTGGGATTCAAACAGCAGCGGCCCCGGATTGATGCCGTAGCTTTGAAAGGCCGACAGCATGATCGCTGCCGTGGCCGACGTCGGCAGGCCTAGCGTCAGCATCGGCACGAGAACGCCGGCGGCCGAGGCATTGTTGGCAGCCTCAGGGCCCGCTACGCCCTCGATCGCGCCATGGCCGAATTCCTCCGGCTTCCGGGAAAGTTTCTTTTCGACGTAATAGCTGAGGAAGGTCGGAATTTCGGCACCGCCCGCCGGCATGGCACCTATGGGAAAACCGAGCGCCGTGCCGCGCAGCCACGGCTTCCAGGAGCGGCCCCATTCCTCGCGGGTCATCCAGAGCGAGCCCTTGAGCGGGATGATTTCGTCGACACCGCTGCGATAGCGCGAGGCGACATAGAGCGTCTCGCCGACGGCGAAGAGACCGACCGCGACGATGATAACATTGATGCCATCGAGCAGTTCGGGAACGCCGAAGGTGAAGCGTGCTTGGCCCGTCTGCAGGTCAACGCCGATCAGCCCCAAGAAAATGCCGAGGAACAAGGTCGCCAGACCGCGCGTCGCCGACGAGCCCAGAACCGCCGAGACGGTGACGAACGCAAGGATCATCAGCGCGAAATAATCGGCCGGGCCGAAGCGCAACGCCCAATCGACGACGACAGGCGCCAGGAAGGTGATGCCCAACGTGCCGATGGTGCCGGCCACGAAAGAGCCGATGGCCGAGGTCGCCAGCGCCGCGCCAGCACGGCCATTGCGCGCCATCTTGTTGCCTTCGAGGGCAGTGACGATCGTGGCGCTTTCGCCCGGCGTGTTGAGCAGGATTGACGTGGTCGAACCGCCATACATGGCGCCGTAATAAATGCCGGCGAAGAGAATGAAGGCGGCCGCCGGATCGACCTTGAAGGTGATCGGCAGCAAGAGCGCTATCGTCAGCGCCGGACCAAGACCCGGCAGAACGCCGATGGCGGTGCCGAGCGTCGTGCCGACGAGGCACCACATCAGATTGACCGGCGTCAGCGCGACGGCGAAGCCGTGCAGCAATTGATCGAAGGCGTTCATGACGGCACCACGCCGAAGACTATGCTTTCCAGCCAGTTCTCGAGCAGACCGGCCCCGATGTTGATGCCAAGCGTCTTGGCGAAACCGAAATAGGCGATCAGCGCAAAGGCGAGGCCAATACCGGCATCGCGCAACGGATTGCGCGAACCAAAGCCTCTGGCCACGCAGACATAGAGAATGACGGATGCAATGGTGAAGCCGAGCGGGCCGATCAACGCCACGTTGAGCACGAGGCCAGCGATGATCCAGGCCAGCGCCTGCCAATCGGGCCGGGCTTCGCGCTCTTCCTCCGGCTGCCAGCCGCCGCGCACGGCGGAGAGCAGCAGCAGAACACCGAGCGCGCCCAGACCGAGCGCCGCGAAGAACGGCATGACGGTGGGACCAACCTGGGCATAGAGCGGCGAGACCGGAATCTCAAACACCTGCCACACCATGACCGCGGCCAGGATGATGGCGCCCAGCGCAATGCACAATTCACCGACGGCGAAGCCGCCGCGCGGCGCCACCACGGGATCGCCGGTCGGATCAGGCAAGGCCGAGTTCCTTGAGAATGCCGCCGATGCGGGCGGTCTCTTCGGTGATGAACTTGCCGTAATCGGCGCCGGTCAAGGTGATCTGCGTCCAGTCCTGCCGCTTGCAGGTCTCGGCCCATTCCTTCGACGCGGCGAGCTTTTCGATGACGGCGATCATCGCGGTGCGCTGCGCGTCGTTGACGCCGGGAGGGGCGAAAACGCCGCGCCAATTGAACAGTTCGACGTCGATGCCCTGTTCCTTCAAGGTCGGTGCATCGATCCCGTCGACCCGCTTGTCGGCCGAAATCGCCAGAACGCGCAGCTTGCCCGCCTTGATCTGCTCGCCGAATTCGCCATAGCCGGAAATGCCAGCGGCCACCTGGCTGCCGAGCAAGGCGGCTGTCGCCGGACCGCCGCCCGAAAAGGCCACATAAGAGACCTTGGCCGGCTGGGCCCCCACCGCCTTGGCGATCATGCCAAGCAGAATGTGATCGGAACCACCGGCCGAGCCGCCAGCGACCGGAACCTTGGTCGGGTCGGCCTTCAAGGCATCGGCAAAATCCTTGGCCGACTTGAAGGCGGAACCGGCCGGCACGCAGAGCGCCAGGAACTCGCCGGTCAGGCGGGCGATC
This sequence comes from Rhizobiales bacterium 62-17, assembly GCA_001898965.1. GTDB lineage: Bacteria > Pseudomonadota > Alphaproteobacteria > Rhizobiales > Beijerinckiaceae > Terripilifer. Next base: position 1,156,021 of record MKVW01000009.1, on the reverse strand, counting down.
GGCGTCACCTGGGTCAGGCTGAACGGGCTCTTGTTGGCGATCAGCGCGCCGACCATGACCATGCCGGCGACCATCAGGGCATTGCCCTGGCCCTTCCACTGATTGAGGAATTGCGGCATGCCGACCGCGCCACCGGCGCCCGGCACATTGGTGATCTGGACACCATTAACCGCCTTGGTTGCCCGAAGCGCCGCTTCGAGGGACCGCGCCGTCTGGTCCCAGCCCCCGCCTGGCGCCGCCGGCACGAACATTTTAAGCATGTCGAGCGTCTGCGCCTGGGCAAACGAAAGCCCGAGGCCTTGCACCGCTCCAGCAACAACCGTGGTCGCCAAAAGTTCGCGTCTGGTCAGCATGGAACGGCATCCTCCCCTATTCGTCAGTGGCCTCATCCCACGGCAATGTGGCCCAAGGCAACCGCAGGGGCAAGCCAAGAGAGCGTAGTACGAACGTCTTGCGATCGTCATGTTCGTAAAGCGATCGTTTCGCGAGCGTGTAAGAAGACGATAAAAGATTCAATCTCTTGTCGTGCTTTAACGATTATTGATGCCGTGGCCGCTCGCCATCCGGCCCAGTGAGGAAGACATGCGCATTATCCCCTTGATCAGTGTCGTCGCTCTTGCGGCTTTGCTCGCAACCGCCAGTTCAGCGCAGATGATTTCGCCGCCGATGCCGGTCAATCCACGCGCCTTGGGAACGCGGGTGAGCGTCACCATTCAGATCACGACACCGATCCCGGCCAATACGGCCACCGATGCGCAAATGCTGCTGATCGAGAACGCACGCAAGCGCCTCTATCAGAGCACGGCCGCCGAATGCGCCATCCTGAGCGAAGTCTACAAAAGCGAATGCCGGCTCGTCTCCGTCAATGCCAACAGTTCCATACAGATGCGCGGCGGCACGGTCGGCGACGTGGTCAACGCCACCGGCAGCGCTGTCTACGAACTCTTGGCGCGCTAGCAGGCTGCGGCCTCTTCACCTGACTTGATAACACCGAAGGTTTTTCGACTAGACCGGCTGCGGCGCCGCGAAACCGGCGATTTTCTTATAATTGTCGGAGAGCGCACGCAGCTCGTCCTGGGTGATGTATTTGTCGAGATTGTCGAACGGCTTGTCGCCGACCAATTCCTCGACCTTGATGTTGATGAAATCGGGCGGATTGGAGCGGTTGGTCAGCACCACTTTATTGGCGACCGCGACGCGGGCCGTATCATAGGCGATCAACGCCGAGGGCACGTCGCTCTCGCGCTGCAAGCAATCGGCTAGCGTGCGCGCATCGATCGCCGCCTGGGCCGAGCCATTCGAACCACGCGGATACATCGGATGGGCCGCGTCGCCCACCAGGGTGACACGACCGAACGTCCAGCGATCGACCGGATCCTTATCGACCATCGGATATTCGAGAATCATCTCCGACTTCTCGATCATGTCGGCGACATCGAGCCAGTCGAAGCGCCAATCCTTGTAGATATGTTTGAAATCGTCGAGATTGCCGGACTGGTTCCAGTCGTTCTTCTTACCGATTTCCGGCTGTTCGATCTCGGCCATCCAATTGATGAGCTGATTGCCCTGCCCGTCGACATTATCGATGATCGGATAGATTACCATCTTGCCGGTCTTGATCGAACCCACCCGCATATAGCTGCGCCCGGACAGGATCGGCTTGTGCTTGGTGACGCCGCGCCAGGTGTTGATGCCGCCAAAGGCAACCTTGTCGTCGGGATAGAGCTGTTTGCGGATCACCGAATTGATGCCGTCGCACGCAATCAGCGCATCGGCGCGGATCGATGGACGCGCCTCGCCACCGAATGTCTTGAAATGGACGGTGACGCCCTTTTCGTCCTGTTCGAAACCGGCGCAGGACCAGTCAGTGATCACCTTGTCGGCACCCAGACGCTCCTTGGCTGCCTTGAACAGAGTGAGATGCAGCTTGCCGCGATGAATGCCGACTTCCGGCTGCGGATAGCCGGCGAACTTGCCGCGCGGCTCCTTGTAGATGAGTTGGCCGAAACGGTTGAAGAAACAGCTATCGATATTGGTGATGCCCTGGTTCTGCAGTTCGTCGGCCACACCAAGCGCCGCGAATTCGCGCATGGCGTGGGGCAGCAAAGTGATGCCGACGCCCAATTCCTTCACATCGGGCACGCGCTCGTAAACCGTGCAATCGATGCCGCGGTTCTTCAGGTTCAGCGCCAGACACAGACCGGCGATGCCGCCGCCCGCAATCGCGATATGCATGTTTGCCTCCGTCGTTTCCTCAATCAGGCTTCTTATAGGGACCGAGTTCCGCCTGCACTTGCTTGACGAAACTCATATCGATCACATCGGCGGCCCTGATGCTCTTGTCCTGGATCAGACCTTCGGTCTTGAAGAAGGCAAGATCGTCATCGAGGCTGGCGATATTGACATTGCCATCGGGATCGCACGCGCTGGGCGTCGTATCCCGATGCAGATTGGCGTCCTTGACCTCGGTATATTGCACGAGGGTGGCGATGACGTCTTCGGCGCCCTTGCCGGCGATGCGGCCGCCTTTCAAGGAATCGTTGTAGTCGCGGGCGCCGCGAATATAGGCGCGCATGAATTTCAGCGCGTCGGCCGCCCGCTCCTTGCGGAATTTGTCGGCATAGAGCAGCACGGCCGTCTGATGATCGGGATAGACCTGCTCGTTCTTGTCGACGCGCACGGCGAGGCCTGCGCGCTCGATCAGGGTCAGCGTCGGCTCATTGGTGATGCTGGCGTCGATCACCTTGTTGGCATAGGCGGGATAATGCTGCGGGAAACCCAGCTCCACCACATCGGCGTCCTTGAACGCGATGCCGCCAAGTTTCAGCGCGAAGTTGAGCGTCGCCGCATTGCCGGTGCCCTTGGCAACGGTGGCCAGTTTCAGGCCCTTGAGATCGGCGAAGGTCTTGTAGCGACCGCTGTCGACGAGATCCTTGCGCACCATCAACTGCGAGAAGTTATAGCTGGGCTTGCTCGAGCCTTTATCAGCCACGATGGCAATGCCGATCTTGCGCGAGAAGGCATTGTAGAGCCCGGCCGAAACGGTGCCGCCGCCGACGTCGAGTTCCCCCGTGCCTAGGGGCGCGATCATCCGGGCTGCCGAGGAGAAGCCGACGAATTCGATGTCGAGCCCCTCGGCTTTGAAATAGCCTTTCTTGTCCGCGATATAGATGGAAATGTCGCTGACCGTGTTGACGTTGCCGACTTTAACCTTGCTCTGCGCCTGTGCCGGCAAAGCCGAAACCGCGAGCCAAACAGCCATAAGCGGCAGTCCAAGCCGTTGAATCATTCGTTCCTCCCCAGCGACGATCTTTTTCCGCCGTCGCAAATTTTTGTCGCAAATTTTTGCAGTCGTCCCGCCCTCGTTTTAGAGGATGAAGCCACCACGTGTCGACAGGCATTGCGAAATGACAATTGCCAGTATGGCAAGGCAGCCCTAGATTTCACCGCGGGGTGCAAGACATCCCAAGGGAGGACTGCATGTCGAAATTCAGCGCAAGCGCCGTCGGCGCCGACGATTCTGTTCTATGCACTGGTCCCTGTTGCGGCGTCTCGCGTCGTGGTTTCCTGGCGAGTTTCGCGGCGGCGGGCGCCGCCACGGCGCTTCCCACATCGAGCTTTGCCCAGACGACTCCCGCCACCAAGCGGCGCGTCATCGACGTACATCACCACTATTTCCCCGATGTCTTCAAACAATCCTCGGCACGCGAAGGACCGTTGCCGCCGTTCGTGCGCGATTGGTCGCCGCAGCGCATGATCGAGGAGATGGACAAGAACAATATCGAGAAGAGCGTATTGTCGCTCGCCTCGGTGCCGGTCGGCTGGTTCCGCATGACGACGGACGAGCTGCGGCCGATCATCCGCACCTGCAACGAATATGCGGCCAAACTGGTGCAGGACAACAAGGGCCGCCATGGCCTGTTCGCCTATGTCTCGTGCAAGGACGTCGATGGCTCGTTGCAAGAGATCGCCTATGCCTTCGACACGTTGAAAGCCGACGGCATCGAGATGTCGACAAGCTTCGGCGATAAATGGCCAGGTGATCCAGCCTTTACGCCTGTCTTCGAGGAATTGAACCGGCGCAAGGCGATCGTCTATTTCCATCCGCTGGCGCCGTTCTGCTGCGGCAATCTCGTCAGCGGCGTGCAGGATTCGTGGATCGAATATCCTTACGATTCCGGCCGCGCCATCCTGAGCCTTTTGTTCAACGGCGCGCTGGCGAAGTTCCGCGACATCCGCTGGATATTCTCGCACAGCGGCGGCGCCCTGCCCTATCTGTCGCATCGCGTCGACTATCAGAGCCGGCCGCTAAAGAACCTCAAGGAAATCGCACCCGACGGTGTGCTCAACGAATTCCGCAAACTGTATTACGAAACGGCGAATGCCGCCTCGGGGCCGGCCATCGCCGGACTGCTGAAACTCGTGCCGACCTCGCAAGTGATGTACGGCTCCGACTTCCCTTATGTGACGTCGGAGTACAATCTCGCCAATCTGCGCGGCAATGGCTTGAGCGACGCGGATATGACCGCCATCGAATACGGCAATGCGGAAAAGCTGATCCCGGCGCTCAAGAGCTGATCGGGACGACGGACTGAACGACAATGGCCGGGCGATGCCCGGCCATTTTTGCTTGTCATTTTACTTGCCGTGTTACTTGGATGATCAGTGCGCCGTGCCCCAGGCTTTCTCGGCGACGGCCACCACCTGTTCGAGCTTGCGGCGCTCGACGTCCTCGCCCAAGGCATTGCCACGGAAGCTCGACGCAAAGCCGCATTGCGGCGAGACGCAGAGCTGATCGAAGGGCATGAATTTCGCCGCTTCGTCGATGCGCTTGGCGATGACATCGGTCGCTTCCATGTCGGCGACCTTCGAGGAGATCAGGCCAAGCACGACACGCTTCTTCCCGTCCTTCGGCACGAAGCGCAGCGGCTCGAAACCGCCGGCCCGTTCGCTGTCATATTCCAAGAAGTAACCATCGACGTTGAGTTCGCCGAACAGCTTATCGGCCACCGGCTCGTAGCCGCCTGATGCCGCCCAGGCGGACTGGAAATTGCCACGGCAGATATGGGTGCAGAAGGTCATGCCCGCGGGCTTCTGCGCCAGCACCATGTTGAACAGCTTGATATAGCGGTTGAGCACATCGGCCGGCTCGTCGCCCTTGGCCTTCATGTCGGCGCGCATACCTTCATCGCAGAGATAAGCGAAATTGGTGTCGTCGAACTGCACATAGGTGCAGCCGGCATCAGCGAGCTGCTTGAGTTCGGCGCCATAGGCCTTGGCCACGTCTTCGAGATAAAGATCGAGATCGGGATAGGCCTCCTGGCTGATCGCGGCACGGCCACCGCGCAGGCACATGGTCGGCGAGGGCATGGTGATCTTCGGCGTGCGCTTGGTCGCCGATTTCAGGAATTTGAATCCTTCAAGCTCGATCGGCTTGGCATGGCGCACCTTGCCGGTGATGGCGAGCTGCGGCGGTCGAAACACTTTCGGCGCATTGGGGTCTTGTGGCCGGTCGGCGATCTTGGCTTCGACGCCATCGAGCTTGCCAAGGAAGTCGAAATGAAACGAGGTGCGGCGGAATTCGCCGTCGGTAATCGCATGGAGGCCAGCCTCCTCCTGCAGCTTCACCGCCTTGCGGATGTTCTCGTCCTCAAGATCGCGCAGGCTCTCATAGGTGCGCTGGCCGACGATCGCCAGTTCGCGCGCGGCGCGCAGTTCGGCGGGACGTAGCAGGCTGCCAACATGATCGGCGCGGAAGGGCGCGCGAGCTTCGCTCATCTTTGTTCATCTCCCTAGACATTGGCGCCGCAAGCGCCCGTTCGCTTCAGTTCATTGCACAGAAAGCATCAGCTTCAGCAACAGGTAGAAGCACGGATCGGCGCTTCTGCCAACACTTGGGATACGGCCCCTCATCAGCGGCGTGTGGGCACAAGCGATCGCCGCCCTCCCCGCATGCGAGGAAGACGGCGTCTGAGCGAAATTGTTCAGCGTGTCGCTTAGCGCTTCTTGCCGGCGTTCAGCAGGCGCAGCACGATCCAGACCGGAATGACGATGGCGGCACCGGCGATCACATAGGTGATGACTTCGCGCACCGCATCGAAACCAAGGTTCCATAGCCGGGTGAGGAAGCGCTGCAAGCCGTAGAAAACGTCTATCGGCCTGATGTCGAGCCACATCAGCAGCGCGCCGACAATGAGCGAGACCACCAGCAGGCGCACCGCCACGGCGGCAGGCGAGCCGCCGATGAACTGTTCCAGCGTGTTGCTGGGGGTCGCGTCTGTCACCCCGCCAGTGCCCTCTTGGCGCGAGCCGGACCAGCTTGCGCCGCCCCAGCCGGTCGAACCCTGGGATTGGGATTTCGGCGGATCAAGGCGATCGGTCATGGTCTACCCTCTCGGATGACGGCAGGAGGCGCCGACGCGGGCCATTATGCGGCAACAAAGGCCAAGTTTCCAGCCGACCCACGGCCACAGTTAACACCGGACGAGACCACGCAACTTCGAGCACCTAAATCCTGTCGCCTGCCGGCTCCTCGCGGAACACGCGCATCATCCGGCGCATGAATTTCTCCATCACGTCGAGGGCACTGTTCATCTCGGTTTCGGTCGGCAAGGCATTGCGCAACCGCGCCGAGGGGGCCTGGTCGGTTGCCTCGGCGAGCTTGCGGCGCAAGTCCGCATTGTCGCGGGTCAGCCGGTCGATCTCCTCGTTAAGCGCACCGCGCTCGTCGGCACCGGCACGGCATTGCACGCCATCGCCCTTCAAGGTGCAGCGCGAAACGATGCCCGTGCGCGTATCGAGACGCAGGAAGCCATCGGGCGCCGGCGTCATCGTATAGCGGCCGTTCTGCGTATCGGTCTCGAGCGACTGCGCCAGAGCCGGCGAAACTCCGGCCGAGATGGTAGCCAAGCCCGTGACAATGACGAAGCAGAGAGAGGATGCGTGCATGGCTCACTCCAATCGCGACACCCTTGTGCGACCCGTCACTATGGCGCGCTCAAGCGGCAAGAATGAGACGATCGCGCGAAGCTGGGGAAAAGCCCTATCCCGTCAGTCTATTCCGTTATTTTAGCGCCGTGCCAATTGCCCTCGATCTTCGAGGCGGCGATGACGGCTTGCGTGCGGCTGTCGACGTCAAGCTTCTGCAAAATCGCCGAGACATGAGCCTTCACCGTCGCTTCCGACACGGAAAGCTCATAGGCGATCTGCTTGTTCAGCAGTCCTTCCGACAACATCATCAGCACGCGCACCTGCTGCGGCGTCAGTGTGGCGAGGCGGCGCATGATGTCGGTCGTGTCCTTGTCGGCGGGCGTCGACAGATCGACATCCGGCGGCGTCCAGGTCTTGCCGTCGAGAATATCGCGGAAGGCCTGGCGCATGCCGACGATATCGGTGGTCTTGGGCACATAGCCCGACGCACCGAAATCGATGCAGCGGCGAATCACGTCGCGATCCTCATTGCCCGAGACCACGACCACCGGCACGTCCGGATGCTGGGCGCGCAGATAGAGCAGGCCGGAGAAGCCGCGCACGCCGGGCATGGCGAGATCGAGCAGCACCAGATCGGCCTCGCCCGATTCGTCCAGCGCCGTCGTCAACTGATTGAGATCACCGCATTCGACGATTTCGGCGCCGGCCACCGCGCCGCTCACTGCTTCGCGCAGGGCCCCACGGACCAACGGATGATCGTCGGCAATCACTATTCTGGCGTTCTGCAACACGTGTCCCCTCTGCCACGACCCCTTCCCGGCTCGTCCCCCACCGGTCTTGCTTTTCTTCCGGCAATTCTATTGTTGGACCCAGCGGGCAGGCGGCGCAAGCCGCTCGCTTGAGATAGTTATTAGATAGCCGTTTGCGGCCCGGAGCGCGACACGTGCGGAAGCCTCTGACCGACGAAGATCTGCTGGAACGCGCCAGCATCGATGGGCGTGTCGCCTTTGCCGTGACCGCCTTCGTCCTGGCGGTCGGCCTGGTGGCCCTGCTCGACCGGGTCGGCGTGCCGGAGCGAATCGTCGGCGTGCTGGCGCCGGTCGTTCTGCTGGCCGGCCTTGCCATCGTCGGCTTGTTGCTGCGCAGCATGCGCATTTCCCGTTTCCACGCGGGCGGGCGGGCGGTGCCCGCGCCCTATGCCGGCCTCGCCTTCATGGCCCTGAGCGCCGGCCTGTTCCTGCCCTTCCTGCCGCCGGTGCCGGGCGGTGCGTCGCTGACCGGGCTGCTGATCGGCTTTGGCCTCGGCCTCCTGCTGGCCGCCCTGGTGACGGGACCGCTGTTGCGCAAAACCGGCGCCTTCTCCCTGCCCGACCTTTTATCAGGGCGTTTTCCGCAGCTCGGATTGCGGCTCGGTGTCGTCACCGTGGTCGGCGCGGTGGCCCTGCTGATCGCCGCCGCCGGGTTTGAGATGGCCGTGCGCGGCTTGATCCTGATCATCGACATGCCGCGCCCCTTCGCCAGTCCGCTCGTCGGGCTGATCCTGGTGTTCATCGTGGCGCCGGGCGGCATTGCCGGCGTGGTCTGGGCGGCCACTGGAGCGGCCGGCATTCTCCTCGCCAGCCTGGTGTTGCCGCTAGCCATTCTGCTGGTGCAGGGCGCGTCCCTGCCCTTCCCCGTCGTCGGCGATCGGGCGCTATGGCAACAGGCTTCCGACATGATGGCGGCCTGGCACGGCGCCACGCCCGGCGTTTTCGACAATGGCGGCCTCATGACCATCGTCGCCATTGCGCTGGGCATCGCGGCACTCGGGCCGCTGCTGCAACCGGCGATGACCTGCAACGACGTCTCCGCGGCCCGCCGCGCCGGTTTCGCGGCACTTGGCTGGTCTGGCGCACTGATCATCATCGTGGCGATCGGCATGGCGAGTTCCGCGCTCGCCGTCGACATGATGGCCGCCGGCCAAGCCGCCGATGCGCTGCCGAGCTATTTCTACATCGCCTCGGGCAAGGGACTTTTGACGATCTGCGGGCAGGTTGCGGCCACGCCCGACGCGGCGCTTGCCGCCTGCAAGGCCCAGTCCGGCTTTGCCGGCACATTGCGGCCGCAGGACATCGCCGTATCCGGTGCCGGCCTCGTCGCCGGCCTGCCGCGCCTGCAAGGTTTCGGTGCCGCTTTCGCCGGCCTGGTCGGCGCCGGTTTGACCGCCGTCGCCATTACGCTGGCGAGCAGCGGCGTGCATGCCTTCGGCACGGCGATCGGCCATGATCTGTTTTTCCGCGTGCAGGACATCGGCGCGCTCGGCAGCCGCCGGCTGGCGGTGAGCCGCCTGGCAATGGCCGGCGCCATCGTCTTCATCGGCGTGGTCGCGGCGCGCACACCCCTCAACCCCATCGCGATGATCAGCTTAGCGCTCGTCTTTTCCGCCGCCGTGGTGGCGCCACTGACGGCGCTGTCGCTGTGGCCGCGTGCAGCGGCGCCGGATGCGGCAATCGCGCTCCTAGTCGGCCTGCTGGTGGCCGGTGTCGTGATCGGCTTGGGCGACGGCAATCCCTCGCCGGAGCGGCTGGCGGCCAGCGCGCTGGCGGCTTTCGCCGCCGCGCTCGCCACCGGCCTCGCCACCAGCCTGCGGCGCAACGAAGAGCAATCGCGCAGCGGCCGCATCTTCGTCGAAGGCGTGCTGCATGGCGACAGCGATCTGCTCAACACCGATCGCGGCTAAAGCGTTTCACAGCTCGACGGAATCGTCGAGCGCCATGAAGATGCGTTCAAATAAGAGAATCTAGGCAAAATCACGTTTCTATCGAAACGCGACTTGCTCTAGAGCGCCTGTAAGGCAGCGCAAAATGCAGCGGTATCGGTGACGATCGTCTCGCCGATGAAGTCCAAGGTCGCCAACGAACGATCATGCGCCTCCCGGTTGCCGAAGCCGCAAGCGTCCGAGAGCAGAACCGCCGCAAAACCGTTGTCGGTCGCCTGACGGACCGTTGGTTCGATGCCGATTTCCATCGCGATGCCGGCGACAACGACGGTGCGAATGCCGCAATCGTGCAAGGCGAAACCCAAGGACGTCGAATCGAAAGCCGACATGGTCAGCTTGTCGAACACCGCCTCGTCGGCGCGTGGCGCCAGTTCCGGGACGATCGCGGTGGCCGGCGCATCGGGGAGGAACCACGGCTCGACGGCGTCTGGATCGTCCTTGCGCTGCCATGCCATGGCAGTGCGCAATTGCGTCGTGCCCATCCAGGCGCGCGGCAGCGACAGATGGCGCGTGAAGGCGACGCGCATGCCATGGCTGCGCGCCGCATCGAGCGCTGCCGCCGCGCGTTCGATGATCGCGTCGGCACCTTTCACCTGGCTGCAAATGCCAATTTGCATGTCATAGATGAGCAGCGCGGCACGGCTGGGATCGCACCACTCGGCCAATGTCGTCGGCACCTCGATACCGTGTTCCGACCGGATCATGCGGCCACCGTCCGATCCCAGGGCGTGTTGACGTCAACGGTCGGATCGAACAGGAATTCGAGCGGCAAAGGCGCATCGAACGCGAGGAAATGCCATTCCAGCAATCCGGCCTTCGACAACGGGAAATCGTCGGTGTAACGCTTCGCTTCATCGACACTGTCGAGTTCGAACACGATGATCACGCCGCCGACATCGGCGCGGGCGTAGTTTTCACGCACGATTCCGGCCTTCCAGAGCCGCCAAACGTTCGACACTTCGTCGCGCAGGTAAGGCTTTAGGTCGTCGAGCGACACCCCTGCCTTGAAATTGTCATAGGCGATGATCTTCATGAACGCGCTCCGGTAAGACTGCGCGGGTTAGACAATCGGCTTTGATATCGAAATTCAACGCACCGATTGGTAAGTGGATTGCGCTGTAATTGGGAGGTCGTCCGATGGTGGTGCCAGAAGGCCGTTTATATGGATGTCCCATCGAGCTCGCGTTGGATGTGATCGGCGGGAAGTGGAAAACCGTCATCCTGGCGCGACTGAAGGATGCACCTCTGCGCTATGGGGAACTGCGTCGCGCCATCCCGACGCTCGCCGACAAAGTGCTCACGCAGCGGCTGCGGGAGCTTGAGGACAGCGGCCTGGTCGAGCGCACCGATCGTGATGGAGTTTCCGTCTATGCGCTGACGGCGCGCGGCTTGACGCTGGGCCCGGCGCTTGAAGCGCTCTACGCCTGGGGACAGACGCAAGGCAACGCGGCGAGAGCCCGCTTTCGCGACGAACACAGTTTGCCTGAGAGATCCAAGGCCTAAACGGGAATCAATTTTTCCAGCGTCTCGAGCCGGTCGGCATCGCGCGATGGCTTGTCCCAGCGGATGCGCGAGATGCGTGGGAAGCGCATGGCCACGCCGGACCTGTGCCGGGTCGAGCGTTGCACGCCTTCGAACGCCACTTCCAGCACGAGCCCTTCCTTCGCAGTGGCGGTGACTTCGCGCACCGGACCGAAACGATTGATCGTGTGATCGCGAACATAACGATCGAGCTGTTTTAGCTCTTCGTCGGTAAAGCCAAAATAGGCTTTGCCGACCGGAACGAGTTCATCGCCGCTTTGGCCATCCCGCCACAGACCGAAAGTGTAGTCGGAATAATAGGACGAGCGCTTGCCATGGCCGCGCTGTGCATACATCAGCACCGCATCGAGCACGAACGGATCGCGTTTCCATTTCCACCACAGACCTTTCGGGCGTCCCGGCACATAGGCACTGTCACACCGCTTCAGCATGACGCCTTCGACAGCAAGAGCATCGTCACCCGCATTGGCTGCGGCCGGATCGGCGCGCGCGGCGGCCAAAGCCGGCCAATCGGCGAAGGCGATCTGCGGCGAGAGGTCGAGCCAGGGGGCTGCGGCCTGCCTCACGCAGACTTCCAGGCGGGCGCGCCTTTGCGAGAACGGCAGCGGACGCAGATCCTCGCCGTTCTCGTAGAGCAAATCGTAGGCGCGCACATGCGGCGGATAATCGGCCATCAATTTGGCCGACACGGTTTTGCGATTGAGCCGCTGCTGCAAAACGCCGAACGGCTGTACCTTGCCATCGAGCACGATCAGCAATTCGCCGTCAAAACACACATCGCTCAAGCGCGACAGATGGATCGCCTCGACGAGATCGGGAAAGGCCGCCGAAATATCCTCGCCGGTGCGCGAATAAAGCCGCACGAGATTACGGCCGTCTTTCCCCGCACCGCAGGCGACCTGAACGCGAATGCCGTCCCATTTCCATTCGGCGCTGTAATCGCCGGGATCGAGCGTTTCGAAATCCTTGTCCTCGATGGCATGGGCGAGCATGGGGGTACGAAACTGCACCGCATTGTCGGCGGCAGGCTTCGTGCCATGGCCATCGAGCCAGGCAAAGAGCGGCAGATAGGGCGGCGACAGGCCCGGCCAGACATCCTCGATCTCGTTGACGTCGCTACCATTGAGCGCCGCAAGCGCAGTCTTCGCCAGCCGTGCCGAGACACCAATGCGCAGACCGCCGGTGATCAGTTTGAGCAGCGCCCAACGGCCTTTCTCGTCCAGTTGGTCGAGCCAGGCGACGATGAGACGCGGCAATTCGGAGCGGCCGGCACTGTTGAGCGTTTCGACGATCGTCGCAAGGGCCCCCGCATCGGAATTTCGGGCGAGGTCAGCCGGTCGCGGCGATGCCGGCCAGAGCAGTGCCACCGTCTCGGAGAGATCGCCGACATAGTCATAGCTCAAGGCGAACAACACGGGATCGACCCGCTCGGCGATGAGGCCGCGAATAAGCGCCGGCTTGGCATTGGAAAAACTCAAGGCGCCTGTCAGCGCCGCCAGCGCATAGCCGCGATCGGGATCGCCGGTGTGGCGGAAATAGTCGGTCAGCAGGCGCAGCTTACCGTGGCGCGATGGCTCGAAGGCGAGACGATCGAGAAGTTCGGCGAAACGATTCATGTCTCGGCCGCCGGTTCGGTTTGATCGCCGCCCTCTTCCTCATCGCCATAGCCCAGCATATGCAGCGGCATGGCTTTCAAGCCTTGAGTTTGCGCCCAATGCACCAGCGCATCGCCCTCGCCATGGGTGACCCAGACTTCGCGGCAGCCGGTCTCCATGATGGTGCGGGTCAGCTCCGGCCAATCGGCATGATCGGAAATGACCAGAGGCAGTTCGACGCCGCGTTGGCGGGCCCGCGCCCGTGTGCGCATCCAACCGGAGGCGAAACAGGACACCGGATCGGCAAAACGACGCGACCAGGCATCGGCCAAGGATGTGGGCGGGCAAATGACGATTTCGCCCGGCAGCTTGGTCTTACCCGCATCGGCGACTTTGCGGATCTCGCCGAGATCGATGCCGTGCGCGATATAGAAATCGGTGATCTTCTCGGCGGCGCCGTGAATATAGACCGGCCGATCCCAGCCAGCCTGGCGGATGAGCGCCATCAGCCGCTGCGCTTTGCCCAGCGTATAGGCGCCGACCATGTGGGTGCGCTCGGGAAACAGCCGCAGCGAAGCGATGAGCTTGCCGACTTCCTCGCCCGCATCGGGATGATGGAAGATCGGCAGGCCGAAGGTCGCCTCGGTGATGAAAATATCGCAGGGCACCACTTCGAACGGCGGACAGGTCGGATCGGCGGCGCGTTTGTAATCGCCGGAGACGACGATGCGCTCGCGGGTGTTGCCGATGGCGACCTGGGCTGAGCCCAAGACATGGCCGGCGGGATGAAAGGACACCTCGGCTTCGCCGATGCGCAAAACCTCGCCCAGGCGCACCGGCTGCTGCGTGCCGGCAAACTGAGCACCGTAGCGCAAGGCCATGATGCCCAAAGTTTCAGCGGTGGCGAGCACGGCGCCATGGCCGGCGCGGGCGTGATCGGAATGGCCGTGGGTGATCAGCGCCCGCCGCACGGGCCGCACCGGATCGACGAAGAAATCGCCCGTTGGGCAATAGAGCCCTTCGGGCGCGGAAACGAGGAGGGACGAAGCCATCACCATTCAGATAAGCGTGAGCGACTGCAAAGCAAAACCGCCGTCCGCGGGGGCTCGGACGGCGGTCATGGGCTGATCCGGGAGGAGGCGACCCGGAGCAGAAAACTATTCGCGACAGATCATGCCCTCGGAAATACCGGAGCGAGCCGTGTTCCAGCAGCGGGTATCGCTCTGGATGGTGCGTTCAAAACGGAGGCCCGCGCCGCCGCCAAGCGCCGGAAGGGCGATTTTTTGCGACGTCAGACCCGCCACTTGAATGGGGGAAACGACGTTTGGAAACAATCCGTTGGCGAGGGAAACCGCGCCGAGCCCGATGCCGAAAGCCATGCCGAGAGCGACGGGCAAAACCATCCGAAGAGTAGGGTTTTTGACTGTGCTAGCCATGATTTCATCTCCGCTTTGCGGATTTGGTAATTAAACGCAGGAGGGACCATGGCGGTTCCCTTCACATTTTGATGTGCGCTGACGCACCCCGCTCACTTTCCCGTGTCCCCTCTGGGCGGGGTCCCCGGGCCCGTGTCATTTTCCTTGCCTAGAGGCCCACCCCTATGGCTTAACCGCCGCCCCTGCAGGCGGAGCGCCAAGCCACGTGAACGGAACGGCCAATCAGAGTTCGGGCAATCTCGTGCTCGACCGGCGGTTCGCCTGGGCGCAGGCCGCGGCGCATGAGGGCGCCCACGAGGCGGCGGCCGAAATTCTCGAACAGATCCTCGCCGAAGCACCGCGCTGGGCGGCTGCCTGGTTCGCCTTGGGCGAGGCGCGCGAAAAGGCGGGCGACCATCCCGGCGCGATCCTCGCCTTTCAGCACCTCGCCGCGGCCGACCCCTCCGGGCTCCTGGGCGCCGACCTGCATCTCGCCCGGCTCGGTGCCGGCGCGGCGCCCGAGCGCGCGCCGGATGCTTATGTGCGGGGCCTGTTCGACACCTATGCCGCCCGGTTCGACGCGCATCTGACCGGCGATCTCGCCTATCGCGCGCCGCAACTGCTGACGCAGGCCCTACGAGCGGCTTGCGAGCGGAGACGCCAGATCTTCCATTTCCCGCGCGTCATTGATCTGGGCTGCGGCACCGGATTGATGGCGCGATCGCTCTCCCCACACTTCGACGAAATGCATGGGGTCGACCTCTCCCCCCTGATGATCGAGGAAGCCCGCCACACCCATCTCTATGCCAGCCTGCATGTCGGCGAACTCGTCGCCTTTTTGCAGGAGCGCCCGGCGCAATCGGCGGAACTCGTGATCGCCGCCGACGTTCTGGTTTATCTCGGCGCGCTTGAGGCGACATTTGCAGAAGCCGCGCGGGTGCTGACTTCGGGCGGCCTGTTTGGCTTCAGCGTGCAACAGGGCGATGCGCAGGGCTGGGTGCTGGGCCAGGACATGCGTTATTTCCATTCCCGCGCCTATCTTGCGCGCCTGGGCGCCACGGCCGGCTTCGAGGTGATTTCGCTCGATGCGGCGTCTTCGCGCAAGGATGCCGGCCATGACGTGCCGGGGCTGGTCGCGATCCTGAGGCGCGCGTAACCTCGCGTGGTGAAGAAGCCGAAACCGCCGCCCGCCCTCCTCTCTCGCGCCCTTTTGCCGCCACGCTTCGCCGCTTGGTTCGCCCAGCGCGGCTGGGAACCGCGCACCCATCAGATGGCGCTGCTGGAGAAGGCACAACAGGGCGAGAGCGCCTTGCTGATCGCCCCGACCGGGGCCGGCAAAACGCTCGCCGGCTTCCTGCCTTCGCTGATCGACCTGGAACAGCCGCGTAACCGCAGCGGCCTGCACACACTCTATATCTCCCCCTTGAAGGCGCTGGCGGTGGATGTCGCCCGCAATCTCGAAACGCCGGTGCAGGAGATGGGCCTGCCGGTGAAGATCGAAACGCGCACCGGCGACACCTCAGCCGCCAAGCGCATGCGCCAGCGCCGTCATCCACCCGACATTCTGCTGACGACGCCGGAGCAATTGGCGCTGCTGCTCGCTACCGCCGACGCGCAACCTTTGTTCTCGACCTTGCGTCGCATCGTGCTTGACGAATTGCATGCCATGGTAACCTCGAAGCGCGGCGATCTGTTGGCGCTGGGTCTGGCGCGGCTACGCGCCATCGCTCCGGCGATGACGGCCGTGGGCCTCTCTGCCACGGTGCGCGATCCCGACGAACTGCGGCGCTATCTCGTCGATCAGAACGGTGCCAATCCGCTGGCAGGCCTGGTGACGACACCGGCCGGTGCGCAAGCCGATATCCAGATGCTCGACACGCGCGAGCGCCTGCCCTGGTCGGGCCACAGCGCTTTGCATGCGATGCGCGAAATCTACGCCGCCATCAAGGCATCGCGAATGACTCTCGTCTTCGTCAACACACGCGCCCAGGCCGAGGCGATCTTCCAGCAATTGTGGACGATCAACGACGACAATCTCGCCATCGCTTTGCATCACGGCTCGCTCGATGCGGGCCAGCGCCGCAAGGTCGAGGCGGCGATGTCGGCGGGGCAGCTCAAAGCCGTGGTCTGCACGTCGACGCTCGATCTTGGCATCGACTGGGGCGATGTCGACCTCGTCATCAATGTTGGCGCGCCGAAGGGCGCGAGCCGCATCGCGCAACGCATCGGCCGCGCCAATCATCGCCTCGACGAGCCGTCGCGCGCGCTGCTGGTGCCAGCCAATCGCTTCGAAGTGCTCGAATGCCGCGCCGCCATCGATGCCGCCAAGGCCGGCGAACAGGATACGCCACCTCGGCGCATCGGCAGTTTGGATGTGTTGTGCCAACATATTCTCGGCATGGCCTGTTCCGAACCGTTTCAGGCCGATGCCCTCTATCAGGAAGTCCGTTCGGCCGAGCCTTATTCCGATCTGCCGCGCAAGGATTTCGACGACGCGCTCGATTTCGTCGCCACTGGCGGCTATGCGCTGAAGACCTACGATCGCTTCGCCAAGATCAAACAGACCAAGGATGGCCTGTGGCGCGTCGCCAATCCGAAGGTGGCGCAATCCTATCGCATGAATGTCGGCACGATCGTCGAATCCGACATGCTGAAAGTGCGGCTGGTGCGCGGGCGGGCGCAACAACGCGCCGTGCCGGCGGCGTCAGCGCCCTCGGGTTCCGGCGGCCTTTGGTATCCGACACGCCTGCAGGGTGAACAGACGCGCGCGGCCTATACCGGCCCCTTGATGCGCGGTGGACGTGTGCTTGGCGAGATCGAGGAATATTTCCTCGAGACGCTGGCGCCGGGCGACACCTTTCTCTTCGGCGGCGAAATCCTCGCCTTGCAGGGCATCGTCGAGAACGAGGCTCTGGTGGCGCGGGCACGCTCGGACACGCCGAAAGTGCCCTCCTATGCCGGCGGCAAGTTTCCGCTCTCCACCTGGCTGGCGCAGCGCGTGCGGCAGATGCTGTCCAATCCGCGTTCCTGGAAAACCCTGCCGTCGCAGGTCGGCGAATGGCTGAAGCTGCAACAGCATTTCTCCATGCTGCCGCCCGCAAGCGACCTCCTGGTCGAGACCTTTCCGCGCGGCGAGCGCTATTTCATGGTCGCCTATCCGTTCGAAGGACGATTGGCGCATCAGACGCTCGGCATGTTGCTGACCCGGCGCATGGAGCGGCTGTCGCTGCGGCCGATGGGTTTCGTCGCCAATGATTATGCCATCGCCATCTGGTCGCTCGGCGATGTCGGCGAGCAGCTTGCTTCGGGCAAACTCGCCCTCAGCACCCTCTTCAACGAGGATATGCTGGGCGACGATCTCGAGGAATGGTTGCAGGAATCGGCACTGATGAAGCGCACCTTCCGCAATTGCGCCGTGGTTGCCGGCCTGATCGAACGCCGGGCACCGGGCCGGGAGAAAACCGGCCGGCAGGTGACGATTTCGACCGATCTCGTCTATGACGTGCTGCGCCGGCACCAGCCGGACCATATTTTGCTGCGCGCGGCGCGCGAGGACGCCCTGACCGGCCTCCTCGATCTCAGCCGTCTCGCCGGAATGCTCTCGCGCATCCAGGGGCGAATCGTCCATAAGAGGCTGGATCACGTCTCGCCGCTCGCGGTGCCGGTGATGCTGGAAATTGGCCGCGAGCCGATTTACGGAGAGGCGCAGGAGCAGGTTTTGAAGGAAGCGGCGGACGATCTGATCCGCGAAGCCATGAGTTGAGGTATGAGGCCGATGAATATGCAGGCGCGAATCAGAACGGAGACCACGGCTCACATCGCCGTCGCCGACGTGCGCCTGCTGGCCGACCCGGGCGGCGTGCTGGTGCATGAAACCGAGCGCCTGCTTGTCGTCGCCGATCTGCATTTCGAAAAAGGCTCGGCCTTCGCCAGCCGCCGGCAATTGCTGCCACCCTATGACACGGCCGCCACCTTGGCACGGCTGACCCGGCTGATCATGCGCCATGACCCCAAGACCGTCATCGCGCTCGGCGATTCCTTCCATGACGTGCGTGCCGGCGAGCGTATCAGTTCTGCCGATCGCGAGGCGCTGAAGGCCTTGATGCAACGCCGGCAGTGGATCTGGATCGCCGGCAACCACGATCCGGCTTTGCCCCAGGATATCGGCGGCGAAATGCTGGAGACCTTGCGCGTCGGCGCGCTGACCTTCCGCCATGAGCCGCAGGCTGGCGCGGCGCTCGGCGAGATCGCCGGCCATCTGCATCCCGCCGCGCGCGTCACTTCACCTTCGGGCAGCGTGCGCCGGCGCTGTTTCGTCGGCGATGGCACGCGCTGCGTGATGCCGGCCTTCGGCGCCTATGCGGGCGGACTCAACATTCGCGACCGCGCTTTCGCGCCGCTGTTCGGTGACGCGGCGCCGACGGCCCATGTGCTTGGCCAATCACGCGTCTATGCGGTGGGGTGGAGCGCCTGCGGCCACGACTAATTTAGTCGCGGCGGAAAATCACGCTCGCCAACCAGCCGACCAAGAGCGCCAGGATCGACGTGCCCATGCCGAACCAGACACCGTGTTCGGCGGCGATCGTCGCCAACGTCTGCTCGGCAGCGGTCTTGGCGACACGGAACTTGGTGTTGCCGCGCGCGATCATGGCGCCGTTGGCGAAGACCATGACGTCGACATCATAATCACCCAGCGGCGCGGTGCCCGGCAGATCGACAAATGCCTGGAAGACGTTCGGGGCAATGAAGCGCACGGCCTCGGGATTTTCGCGGAACAGGCCTTGCGCGATGCGCAGCCGCTGCAAAGCCTCGCGGAAACGTGGGTCATTGGCGCCGCGCGCGACGATCTGCTGGGGCACTTGGGCGTTGATGCCGATCCGCAAATCCTCGCGCACCGAGGCGGAGGCGATCGACGTCAGCGAACGGTTCGACTGCACCGCCAGGAAGGCGGGAATAGCGATATATTTGCGCTCGTCGAGATTGAGCCACATCGGCCCATATTGTTCCTTGCGACGCACGGTGACGGCGCCGCGCGGGCCGCGCACCGTGACGACCGCATCATAGGCGGCCGATGCACCCTTCTCGTCGCCCTCGCGCTGGATGACGCCGAACAGCGACAGACGCTCGCCGGTGAAATTCGACTGGATGAGAATGTTGTCACGCGACAGCGAGACGATCAGCGTTTCGGCGCGCGCGCCGCCCGCCGTGCCGATCAGCGCCAGCACCAGGAGCGCTGTTGCGATCAGCCGCGCGCTCATCGGACCGTTTCCGTCAATGTGGTCGAGAAGGGTTCCTTCGGCTGGGTGAAGACATCGCCGGCGAAGCGGATCGCGACCGAGAGGATGAGCAGGCCCAAGAGAACGCGGAAGTAGTCGCCACGGATTTGCGCGCCGGCCCGCGCGCCAAACTGCGCGCCGAACACACCGCCGACCATCAGCAGCAAGGCCAGGAAGAGATCGACCGAATGGTTGGTCGCCGCATGCAGCACCGTGGCGCCCAGCATGGTGAAGAGAATCTGGAACAGGCTGGTGCCGACGACCACCTGCGCCGGTACACGAAAGATGTAGATCAGCGCCGGCACGAGAATGAAACCACCACCGATGCCGAGCACGGCACCGGCAAAACCGATGAGGATGGCGATGAAGACGATCGGGATGACGCTGATATAGAGGCCCGAGCGATGAAAGCGCAGTTTGAAAGGCAGGCCTTCATACCAGTTGTGGCGGCCGGCGGTGCGACGACGCGGCGGCACCTTGCCGGCCTTGATCACGGCGGCCAGGCTTTCCCAGGAGACCAAGGTGCCGACGCTGCCGAGCAGCACCACATAGGACAAAGTGATGACCGTTTCGAGCTGGCCGATGCGGCGCATCTGGTTGAAGAACAGAACGCCTAGAATCGTGCCGATGAAGCCGCCGACCAGCAAGACGCCGCCGAGTTTGAAATCGATCGACTTGCGTCGCCAATAGCTGAGCGCGCCGGTGGTCGAGGAGGCGGCGATCTGCGGGCCTTGGGTGGCGACGGCGACCGCCGGCGGAATGCCGACGAAGATCAAGAGCGGCGTCAGCAAAAAGCCGCCGCCGACCCCGAACATGCCCGATATGAACCCCACCGCGACGCCCATTCCGAGAATGAGAAACACATCGACAGGCATTTCGGCGATAGGCAGATAGATTTGCACGCGCTGTTCCGCGATCTTTGATTTTGACGCTGAGAATTGGGCGTCACAAAGCACGATCGCCTATCGCCATCAATTGCAAACAACGCTGCAAGCGACGGGAGAGGCGACACGGTGTTCACTTTGCTTTGCGTAACTTAAAAACGCATAAACTGATCGATCCGATCAAGTTATTGTGCCTTGAGCACATCCCATCGCATGCATCCGAGAAAGACGGATCGCGTTTCTGTCGAAACGCTTTGGATCAGAGCGTGCTCACTTTCGGCCGCGCCATGGAGGGCAGACGCCGTTCCGGCTTCGCCGCATTGGTCTCCGGCTTGGGCGTGGGCGCGGCAGCGGCCGGCGTCGCCAGTTCCCAGCCGCCCGCCGGGGCGGCCACTTCATTGGCGGCCTTGTCGTTCGCCTTCGGCTGGAAGCCGTCGACAATCGCCTTGGCGGCCGCCAATTGCTGCGCATTGAGCCGCGCGGCGACATCGTTGCGCTTCTTGCCGGCATCCTCATCACCCTGCACGGCCGCGAGCGAGAACCAAACCCAGGACTGGGTGAGATCCTGGCCGATGCCAAGGCCACGGGCATAGAGAATGGCAAGGTTGTACTGGCTGTCGCGCACGCCATGTTCCGAGGCCTTGCGGAACCACTGGGCCGCCGCCCCATAGTCCGGCTTGCCGCCGGAACCTTCGGCGTAGAGCACCGCGAGATTATGCATGGCGCGGATGTTGCCGCGATCGGCGGCGCGTTGATAGAGCGTCTTGGCCCGCGCGGTATCGCGCGCGACGCCGACGCCCTTTTCATAGAGCGAACCGAGCCGGTATTGCGCCGGCGCCAGTTCCTGCAAGGCCGCTTTCTCGAACCAGAGCGCCGACTGACCGAGGTCGCGCGTCATGGTGCGGCCTTCGAACAGGCGCGTGGCCAGTTCGTATTGCGCGGCCGCATCGCCCGCATTGGCGGCGGCGCGCAGGTCGACGGCTTTGGCCGGCGGGGCAGCGGGCGGCGTGATCGAGCCGACCGGCGCCGCGTCCGTATTGCCGAGCACCTGTTGCAATGGTGCGGCGGGTTTGCTCTCGGGCGTCGCCGGCCCCTGAATGGGCTTATCCGGTCCGAGCTTGTCGCCCAGCGCCGCCAATTCGCTGGCGGTGACCGGCGACGTGGTGCCGACGTTCGGACGCGCCGCCTTATCGACCGCCTGCGCCTGCATCTGGATCTTCGATGGCTCGCGCGTCGGCGGTTGCAGGGCGCCGACCTGCTGACGGCCTTGCGGCGCCTGTTCGTTCATCGAGCGCACCACCGTCAGCGCGCCGAGCGCCAGGACGATGCCGGCGAGGCTGAGCAGGATCGGCCGCTTACGCTGGGAGATGAATGCGCGGGCGCGGCTGAGGGCACCGGGGCCCTTCTCGTCGGACTTATCGCTATCGGCGGCCAAAGCGGCGGCCGCCGCCTTGGCGCGGGCGCGCGCTTCCGCCAGTGCGTCGTCGCCGGAACCGCGCGGCGTGCGCGCCGGGGCGTCGCCGACGGCGGTTTCGCGGGCGCGGCGGGCCGCGGCAATGAAGCTTTGCTGCGCCGAACCCGGTTCCTCCTGGGGATCGAGTTCGACCATGACGGACGACGAGGCGGCCCGACGTTGCGCCGAGCCCTTGCGCGGTGCCGAACCCGTGCCCGGCTCGAGCAGAACGTCTTCTTCGGGAACGACGGGTTCCGGCGCCGGGCGCGGCGCAGCCGCCCGCGTGCCGCTGGCCCGCATGATGTCATCGGCGGAAACCTGCCGCTTCAATCCTTCGGCCGTTGGCTCGCCGGTCTGCAATTGCGGCGCGCCGGAACGCACGAAGGACGGCGCCGGACCGGAGGCCAGCAGTTCTTCGTCTGGCGTCGCCTGCGGCAGACGCGGCGCGGACCGTTCCGGCGCAGCCGGTGCGGGTGCGGCGGGTACGGGCGCGGCCGTATGGCCGCTCTCGATCATGGCGAGGCGATCGACGACCTTTTCGAGCGTCTCGTGAACAGCCGTCAGCGTGGCGCGGGTGCGCCGATCCATGGCCTCCTGACCATCGCGCAGGCCGGCGATCTCGTTGACGATCTGGCCACGCGCCGGTTCGGCGGCACTGGTCAACGCGCCAATCTGGCTCATCGCCTCGCGAGCGGCGGTGCGGGCGGCCTGTTCGGCGGCTTCGATCGCCTGCGAGCGGCTCTGTTCGATCAGCCCGACGATCTCGCCGAGCGAACGTTGCACGTCGGGCAGACGGCCCAGGCTCGCGTCCGACTGATCGAGACGGGAGGCGAGACGGGCGATCTGTTCCTCAAGCGCGTTGAAGGCGGCCGACGGCGCGCCGGGACGGCCGGCGGTGTCGACACGCTGCGCCAGTTCGCGCACCGATTCCTCAAGCTGCGAGAAATCGGCGACCGTGGACACCTGTGGCCGGTCGAGACGCGCGGCGATGTCGCGCATCATGTCTTCGAGCGCACGTGTTTCGACAGGCGGCAGCTCTTGCTGCACGGCTTCGTCGATCTTGCGACCGAGACCTTCGATGCGCTGTTCGAGCGTGTGCAGCAGCGACGCCGGCAACGCGTTCTCGACGGTCTGGCGGATCGCCTGAACGCTTTCGGCGACCGCATCGCCGCCGAGCTTGGTCGACCCACGTTGAGCGATGAGATCGACGCGCCGGCCGAGATCGGCGATCTGGCGTTCGATGTTTTCCACCGGCATCGGCCGCGCCGCCGCCGCCTGAAGCATTTCGCGGATTTCGCGCGTCTGCTCGTTGAGGCGCGTCAATGTCGCCGTATCGACGCCCTTACCGACCGAGCCGACGCTCTCGGCGATCGTGCCGATTTCGCGCTTGATCGCGTCGATGGTGGCGCGCGGCGAGAACTCCGTGAGGATGCGCTGGATATGTTCGACCAGAGCCTCGATCGGCTGCAGGATGTTTTCGCGCACGCCTTCCTGGCGCGACGTCTCGACGCGGCTGATGAGGTCACGTGTCGCGGTTTCGAGCGCGGTGAAGGATTCGCGCTGCGGCAGCGTCGCGACCACCGTTTTCATCTCGGCGATCTGCTGGCGCAATTGCTCGACCGCGCCCGCTTCGACCGGCGGTACGGCGGCAGCGGCGGCGGCGATCTGGGCACTCTGGGCGCTCTCGCGCTCCTTCATGTCGCCGCGCAGGGCTTCGAGGCTGGCGGAGAGCGCAGCAATGTCGTTGCGCAAGGCCGAGGCTTCACGCTCTTGCGCCGCCACCACGGCGGCCGCAGCCACCGCATCGGGGCGCGGCTCGCTGAAGCGCATCGGCTGGATCGTCGCCGGCGCCTCGGCCTGCTGATCGAGGTCGCGCTGACGGCGCGTGATCTGCGACAGTGCGTCCGACATCTGCAAGCGCGGCGGGCGCGCATAGCGCGGACCGGCGGCCACAGGCGGTTCGGGTGTCGGAACGGGCCGGTTCAAGAGCGCGTTCAGCTTCTCCTCGATCCGCTGCATGTTCGGATCAGGTTCGATCGCCTTGGCGGTGGGGCCGCCCCCTTCCATACGTTCAACGAGCTGCGACAGCTTGCGATCGATTTCGGCGAAATAGCCGCTGCGTTCGCTTTCGTCCGTACGAACTTCGGGACGCGCGGCAGGTGGCGTAATGACCGGCGCGGCGGGTGGCGTGGCGCGGCGTTCGATGCGCTGTTCGTCCCGCGTGGCGGCGGCCCGTTCAGCGCGCTCGTTCAGATGCGCTTCGAGTTCGGCGAGGCGGCGCGAGAATTTGTCGAGCGTCGCATTGGTCTGGACTTGGTAGCGGCGCGAACCGCGCTCGAGGCCACGGATGGCATCGTCGAGCAAAGCCTCCGCCTCGCGCGGCGATCCAAGATCGCCGCGGGAATTCACCACATACAGGCCTTCGTAGCGCGGCGGCTCCTGACGCACGGGCTCTTGGCGCGGCGGCTCTTGAAGAACGGGCTCCTGGCGAACCGGCTCCTGGCGAGCCGGCTGTTGGCGAACGGGTTCTTGGCGCGAAGCTTCTTGACGATCGAAGTCTTGCCGGCCGGAGTCTTCACGGCCGAAATCCTGACGCTCTTGGCGCGGCTGTTCCTGGCGCGATGGCTCCTGGCGATAGGCTTCAGCGCGATACGCGTCCGGCCGAGCAGGTTCGCGATAAGCTTCCTGGCGGCTGGTGTCTTCGCGACGAGGTTCTTCGCGACGCGCCTCTTGGCGATAGCCGTCCTGATTGTAGCCGTCTTGGTAATGCGCTTCTTGGCGCGCCATGTCCTGCCGATAAGCGTCTTGGCGGTAGGTTTCTTGGCTGAAGGTTTCCTGGCGATAGGTTTCCGGACGCGCGGCGCGGGCGTAGCGCGGCTCTTCCCGCTCTTCACGCCGCTCGTCGCGTTCGAAATCCTGGTCGTCGAACTGGCGCCGGCGCGGCTGGCGGCGATCACCCCAGCGCGCTTCCTGCGCCTCGTCCTCGCGGACGAAGCGCGGTTCACGCGCGCGATCGGCCCGGTCCTGGCGACGCTCTTGCCGCTCCGGCCGGTCCTGCCGCTCGACACGGTCCTGACGGTAGCCCCCGTCCGGGGCCATGCGGGCGAGGCGGCGACTGACGGCCTCGACCTTCTGGGTGTCATCGACCTCGTCGGGATCGATGCCGAGTTCTTCGGCTTGGTCAGCGATGACGCTGTTCAGCCATTCGCCCAGGGTCATTCCAGACCGGCGCGCCGCTTCCTTGGCGGCTTCACGCGCGTTGAAATCGACCCCTTTGATGCTCCAGGGAACCGCTTTGTTCATTACCGCCCGCCGAGGGTTGCCCCGTTGAAATTTTCTGCGCAGACGGCGGAACAGACTGGTGAATCATTCGCCCGCCATCTAACCCCCAATTTCGCGGAACTATGGTAAAGAAGTCGTTAAGGCTGATCGATTTTGAGACAGAGAGTTAAGACTCCGGCAAGATAGATTTAAAAAGGCTATCGACCGGACCGGCTATTGCGCCGGGCGGCTGACTGTCGCGGCCTTCCGAATCACCTCCGGCGGCATGGCGTAGAGGTGGTCGATCATCGCCTTGATCTCCTTGCCCGGCATCGGATTATGCATTTCCAGGCGCATTTTCTCGACCTCGGCACGCACCTCGCCGTCGGTGACGAAGGCGTCGAAGGCGGCGCGCAGGGCGGCCAGCCGCTCGGGCGGCATGCCCGGCGGCCCGTAAACCGGGCGTCCCATGTCTTGCTGGGCGAAAATCAGCTCCAAAACGGCGCGCTGTTCGTCGGTTTTCGCCACTTCGATCACCGTCGGCACATCGGGAACGGCGGGATGGCGCTTCAGCGCCAGTTGCAGCAGGACGGTGAGAAAGCCACCCGGGGCGATCCAGTCCGGTTTGGCCGTCATGATCGAGGAGACATGCCAGCTCGCCGTGCCCTGCACCTCGCCGCGCTCGATGGCGATGGCGACATTGCTGGTGCCACCATAGCCCGGAATAATCTTGAATTTGGTGCCGAGCACGGCATTCATCGTCGTGGGATAGATGACATTGCTGTCAGTGGCGAAGGAGGCGCCGACGATCAGCTCGTGGTCGAGCAGGTCGGCGAAACGCTTCACCGGCACGTCCTTGCGCGCCACTACCAGGCCGACCTCGCTGTTGAGACTGCCGATCCAGCCGAGTTCCCGCGCGTCGTAGCGGGCACCCGGCGCGCCAAATAGCGCGGCGGTGCCGATTTGGCCGGAAGCCGCGCCGATGACCGTGCCGTCGCGCGGCTGGATGGCGACCAGGGAATTGGTCATGGCCATGCCGGCGGCGCCCGGCATGTTCTGCGGAATGACGATGGGATTGCCGGGCATCAGCCGGCCGAGATGACGGGCGAACAGGCGGGCGAAGGTGTCGTAGCCGCCGCCCGGCGGCTGGCCGATGATGAGCCGGATCTCCTTGCCCTTGTAGAAATCCGCCACCGGGTCCGCTTGGGCGGCGGGCGTCACCAGGCCGCAGAGGACCGCCATCGACAACAGTCGCGTGCACGCCCACATCAGAGATCCTCCCCAACATGCAGGCTTTTGCCCGCGTTGGGAAAATCTTGCCTTCCGGCCTGGGCTCCGTCCAGCCCCACGGCCCGCCCTTGACGAAAACGGAGATAGTTTATATGTAAACCATCGTCCGTCGTACGGACGCCGCAGACAGGCGGAATGATCCACCTATATAAGTCACAGACGCGGCCGCACGAGCCGCGAAACGAGGAACATCATGCCCAGCTATCAGGCCCCCGTCGCCGACGCCCTGTTCCTTCTCAACGACGTGCTGCATTGGGACCGCTACAACAACCTGCCCGGCTTTGCCGATGCCTCCCCTGATGTGGTTGAGGCGGTGTTGCAGGAAGCGGCGAAGATTTCCGAGGAAATTCTGCAACCGATCAATCTGTCCGGCGACCGCGAAGGCTGCGTGCGCCACGACGACGGCTCGGTGACGACGCCCAAAGGTTTCAAGGAGGCCTTCAAGGCTTATGCGGAGGGCGGCTGGATCGGCCTTGCCACCAATCCCGATTTCGGCGGCCAGGGCCTGCCCTATACCTTGGCGACACTGGTCAACGAGTTCAGCGCCAGCGCCAATATGGCCTTCACCATGTATCCAGGCCTGACCCAGAGCGCGATCGCGGCCATCGACAAGCATGCCACCCCTGAGCTGAAACAGGCCTATCTGCCGAAAATGATCGCCGGCACCTGGTCGGGCACGATGAACCTGACGGAACCGCACTGCGGCACGGATCTCGGCCTGCTGAAGACCAAGGCCGTGCCCAATGCCGATGGCTCCTATGCCATCACCGGCCAGAAGATTTTCATCTCGGCCGGCGAACAGGACATGACCGAGAACATCGTCCATCTGGTGCTGGCGCGCATCGAGGGCGCACCGGCTGGCACGCGCGGCATTTCGCTGTTCATCGTGCCGAAATTCATCCCCGATGCGTCGGGCAATCCGGGCGAGCGTAATGGTGTCTCCTGCGGCTCGATCGAGCACAAGATGGGCATTCACGCCAATTCCACCTGCGTGATGAACCACGACGGCGCCAAGGGCTGGCTGGTCGGCGAAGCCAACCGCGGCCTCAACGCCATGTTCGTGATGATGAACGAAGCCCGTCTCGGCGTTGCCAACCAGGGCTTGAGCCAGTCGGAAGTCGCCTATCAGAACGCCGTCGCCTATGCGAAGGAGCGCCTGCAGGGCCGTTCGCTCACCGGCCCGAAATCGCCCGACAAGCCGGCCGATTCGATCATGGTGCATCCGGACGTACGCCGCATGCTCTTGGAAATCCGCGCCTTCAACGAAGCGGCCCGCGCCCTGATCCTGTGGGCCTCGCTGCACGCCGACGTGTCGCAGAAGAGCCCCGACGAAAAGCAGCGCCAGGCGTCCGAAGACATTTTGGGCCTGTTGACGCCAGTGCTGAAAGGCGTGTTCACCGATCGCGGCTTCGACAATGCGGTCAAGGCGCAGCAGGTGTTCGGCGGCCACGGCTATATCGGCGAATGGGGCATGGAACAATTCGTGCGCGATGCGCGTATTGCCATGATCTATGAAGGCGCCAACGGCATTCAGGCGCTCGACCTCGTCGGCCGCAAGCTGCCGAAGGATGGTGGCCGCGCCCTGACCGCCTTCCTCAACGAAGTCGGCGGCTATCTGAAGCAGGAAGAATCCGATCCGGCGATGCAGCCCTATCTTGCAGGTCTGAAGAGCGGCGTCGGCCATTTGCAGCAGGCGACCATGTGGCTGATGCAGAACGCGATGGCCAAGCCCGACAATGCCGGCGCCGGCTCCTACGACTACATGCATCTCTTCGGCCTGGTCGCCATGGGCTACATGTGGTGCAAGATCGCCAAGGCGGCGCAGGAAAAGAAAGCCGCCGATGCCAGCCAAGCGGCGGCGATGGATGCCAAGCTGATCGCCGGCAAATTCTATATGGAGCGCCTGATGCCGGAAACGGCGGCTCATCTGGCGCGGCTTTCGACCGGCGCCGACACGATGATGGCGCTGCCGGCCGACGCGTTTTGACCGACACGACTGAACGCGGCAGCATCGCGTTCAGATCAGAACTACGGCCTTCCGCTCAAGCGGAAGGCGTGCCGTAACGAATGGAGGATGCAATGCCTGAAGCTTATATCTATGACGCCGTGCGCACGCCGCGCGGCCGCGGCAAGGCTGACGGCGCGCTGCACGAGGTCTCAACCCTCGGCCTGGCGACGACCGCGCTCAAGACGCTGCGTGAACGCAACAAGATCGATACCAAACTGGTCGATGACGTGGTGCTCGGCTGCGTCGATCCGGTCGGCGAAGCCGGCAGCGACATCGCCCGCATGGCGGCTTTGACCGCCGGCTATGGCGATCACGTGCCGGGCGTGCAGATCAATCGCTTCTGCGCCTCGGGCCTCGATGCTGTGAATTTCGCCGCCGCGCAGGTGATGGCCGGCCAGCATGACCTCACCGTCGGTGGCGGCGTCGAAGCGATGAGCCGCGTCGGCATCGGCGCCTCGGGCGGCGCTTGGCCGGTCGATCCGACCATCGCCATTCCCGCCTATTACATGCCGCAGGGCATTTCGGCCGATCTGATCGCCACCAAATACGGTTTCACCCGCGACGATTGCGATGCCTATGCGGTGGAAAGCCAGAAGCGCGCCGCCATCGCCTGGAATGAAGGCCGGTTCGCCAAGTCGATCGTGCCGGTGATGGACGTCAACGGCCTGACCATTCTCGCCAAGGACGAGCATATGCGGCCTTCGACCGACATGCAGTCGCTGGCATCGCTGAAACCGTCCTTCGCCATGATGGCGCAACAGGGCGGCTTCGACGCGGTGGCGATCCAGGCGCATCCGGAAGTGGAAGCCATCAACCACGTGCATCACGCCGGCAATTCGTCGGGTATCGTCGATGGCGCGGCCGCCGTTCTCGTCGGCAATGCGGAAGCCGGCAAGGCGGCGGGCCTGAAGCCGCGCGTGCGCATTCGCGCCTTCGCCAATATCGGTTCCGATCCGGCTCTGATGCTGACCGGCCCGGTCGACGTGACCAAGAAAGTATTGAAGCGCGCCGGCATGAAATTGTCGGATATCGACCTCATCGAGATCAACGAGGCCTTCTCCTCGGTGGTGTTGCGCTTCATGCAGGCGTTTGAAGTTGATCACGCCAAGGTCAACGTCAACGGCGGCGCCATCGCGCTCGGCCATCCGCTCGGCGCGACCGGCGCGATGATCCTCGGCACGGCGATCGACGAACTCGAACGCTCGGGCAAATCGACGGCACTGATCACCTTGTGCATCGGCGCCGGCATGGGTACCGCCACGATCATCGAACGCGTTTAAGCGAAACGGGGAGCCAAGATCATGAACCTCAAGAATTTCCGTTTCGATGTCGATGGTGACGGCATTGCCGTTCTGACCTGGGACATGGCCGATCGTTCGATGAACGTGATCACCCAGGACGTGATCGCCGAACTCAGCGAAGTGATCGAAAAAGTGGCCAGCGACGCCGGCATCAAGGGCTGCGTCATCACCTCAGGCAAGAGCAATTTCTCGGGCGGCGCTGATCTCACCATGCTGGAAGGCTTCGGCAGCCAGCTCGCGGCGAAGATCAACGAAGAAGGCTACGAGAAGGCGATGCTGTTCTTCTTCGACGCCACGCGTTCGTTGTCGCTGCTCTATCGCCGGCTTGAGACCTGCGGCAAACCGTTCGTCGCCGCCATCGATGGCGTGGCGCTGGGCGGCGCCTTCGAACTGGCGCTCGCCTGTCATTATCGCGTGCTCTCCGACAATCCGAAGACCCGCGTCGGCCTGCCGGAAGTGAAGGTCGGCCTGTTCCCCGGCGCCGGCGGCACGCAGCGCATCGCGCGCCTGATGCAGACGGGCGATGCCCTGCAGATGCTGTTCAAGGGCGATCAATTGCGCGCGCCCGCCGCCAAGAGCATGGGCCTCGTCCATGAAGTGGCGCCGGCCGCCGAAATCGTCGCCAAGGCGAAGGCCTGGATATCAGGCGGCGGCAAGGGCGTGGCGCCATGGGACGATCCGAAGTTCAAGCCGCCGTCGGGCCGCGTGTTCTCGGCGCAGGGCATGATGGTGTGGGCAGCCGCCAACGCCATCTATCGCCGCGAGACGCAGGACAATTATCCGGCGATCAAGGCCATCCTGCATACGGTCTATGAAGGCCTGCAGCTGCCGATGGACCTGGCGCTGAAGGTCGAAAGCCGCTGGTTCGCGAAAATCCTGCGCTCGCCGGAAGCCCGCGCCATGATCCGCACCCTGTTCGTCTCCATGGGCGAATTGAACAAGGGCGCGCGCCGCCCGGCCAATCAACCGCCGATGGCGCCCAAGAAAATCGCCGTCGTCGGCGCCGGCTTCATGGGCGCTTCGATCGCCTATGTCAGCGCGCGCGCCGGGATCGACGTGGTGCTGATCGACAAGGATCAGGAATCAGCCGACAAAGGCAAGCAGCTCTCGCACAAGCTGATGACGGACCTGATCACCAAGGGCCGCGCCAAGACCGCCGAACGCGACGCGCTGCTCGCCCATATCGAGGCGACGCCCGATTACGCCAAGGTGGCCGATTGCCAGCTGGTGATCGAAGCGGTGTTCGAGGATCGCGCCGTCAAGGCGGAGGTGACCAAGAAGATCGAGCAGTACCTTAAGCCCGATGCCATCTTCGCCTCCAATACATCGACCCTGCCGATTACGTCGCTCGCGGAGAACTTCTCGCGCCAGAACGATTTCATCGGCATTCACTTCTTCTCGCCGGTCGAGAAGATGATGCTGGTCGAAGTGATCCTCGGCAAGAAGACGGGCGACAAGGCGCTGGCGATGGCGCTCGACTTCGTGCGCGCCATCAACAAGACGCCGATCGTGGTCAACGATTCACGCGGCTTCTTCGCCAACCGCTGCGTGCTCAACTACATCCTCGAAGGCCATTTGATGCTGATGGAGGGTGTGCCGGCGGCGATGATCGAAAATCTCGGCCGCAAGGCGGGCATGCCAGTGGGGCCGCTCTCACTCAACGACGAAGTGGCGCTCGATCTGGGCTGGAAAATCCTGCAGGCGGCCAAGAAGGATCTCGGTCCGCAGGCGGTCGATCCGAACCAGGAAAAGCTGCTCGAGGAAATGGTGGTCAAGCAGAACCGCCTCGGCCGCAAGAACGGCAAGGGCTTTTACGATTATCCAGCCGACAAGGGACCGAAGAAGCTGTGGCCGGGCCTCGCCGCCCTGCAACCGAAACATCTCGACCCCGACAGCTTGGACAAGGAGGAGCTGAAACAGCGCCTGCTCGTCACCCAGGCGCTGGAAGCGGCGCGCACCGTCGAGGATCATGTGATCGTTGATCCGCGCGAGGCCGATGTCGGCTCGATCCTCGGTTTCGGCTTCGCGCCCTTCACCGGCGGCGTACTGAGCCTGATCGACGGCATGGGCACGCGCGCTTTCGTGGCACTGTGCCAGAAGCTCGAGAGCAAATACGGGCCGCGCTTCAAGCCGAACCCGCTGCTCCTCGACATGGCGGCGAAGGGCGACACCTTCTACGGCCGCTTCGGCGCCCAAAAGAAGGCCGCGGCCTGACGATTGATATCCGGCTGGCGGGCGCCGCCAGCCGGTTCCCTGCGGGGAATGCGCCTCGGAATATCATTGGCGAGGCGCAGGGGGCTGTGCGATAGAGCCGGCCATGTCACTTTTGGTCAAAATCTGCGGGCTTTCCACCGCGCCAACTCTGGAGGCCGCCCTGGATGGGGGCGCCGACATGGTCGGTTTTGTGTTTTTTCCCAAGAGCCCGCGCCATCTGTCATTTGAACAGGCTGCCGCGCTGGCACCGCTGGTGGCCGGGCGGGCCGGCAAGGTGGCGCTGTCGGTCGACGCCGACGATGCGCTGATCGACGGAATTATCACCGCCCTCCACCCCGACATGCTGCAACTGCACGGCCGCGAAACGCCGCAGCGGGTACGCGACCTGAAGGCCCGCACCGGCCTGCCGGTGATGAAGGCGATCCCGGTTTCGACCCGCGACGACCTCGCCGCGGCCGCCGCCTATGAAAATGTCGCCGACCGGCTGCTGTTCGACGCCAAACCGCCCAAGGACGCGGTTTTGCCCGGCGGCAACGGCATGGCCTTCGATTGGGCGATCTTGAAAGACGTGAACACGCGCCTGCCCTGGATGCTGTCGGGCGGGCTCAACGGCGAGAATGTGGTGGCGGCGGTGGAAGCCGGAGCGCCGGGTCTCGACGTCTCCTCCGGTGTCGAAAGCGCGCCGGGGGTCAAGGATATCGGCCTGATCCGGGATTTCATCGCCAAGGCGCGCGCGGCGGCACGGGAACGGCTGGCGAATCCGGTTTCGCTTGGTTCTCCCGCCAAGACTGTCTAAGACAGCCGCAACTTCACGAGGCATTGGTCTTGCAGCACACGAATCCCAACTCCTTCAGAACAGGCCCGGACGACACCGGCCATTTCGGCAATTTCGGTGGTCGTTTCGTAGCCGAAACACTTATGCCGCTCATTCTTGAGCTGGAGAAGGCCTACAAGGACGCGCGCGCCGACCCGGCCTATCAGGCCGAACTCGACCATCTCGCCACCCATTATGTCGGCCGGCCAAGCCCGCTCTATTTCGCCGAACGCCTGACCGAGCATTTCGGCGGCGCCAAGATTTATCTGAAGCGCGAAGAGCTGAACCACACCGGCTCGCACAAGATCAACAATGTGCTGGGCCAGATCCTGCTCGCCCGCCGCATGGGCAAGTCGCGCATCATCGCCGAGACGGGCGCCGGCCAGCATGGCGTCGCCACCGCGACCGCCTGCGCCAAATACGGCCTCGAATGCGTCGTCTATATGGGCGCGGTCGACGTCGAACGGCAGAAGCCCAACGTGTTCCGCATGGAAATGCTCGGCGCCAAGGTCGTCGCCGTGCAGTCGGGCGCGCGCACGCTGAAGG
Source organism: Rhizobiales bacterium 62-17 (assembly GCA_001898965.1). GTDB lineage: Bacteria > Pseudomonadota > Alphaproteobacteria > Rhizobiales > Beijerinckiaceae > Terripilifer. The sequence continues at coordinate 1,122,734 of MKVW01000009.1, read as the reverse complement.
ACGCCATGAACGATGCGCTGCGCGATTGGGTGACCAACGTGCACAACACTTTTTACTGCATCGGCACCGCCGCCGGCCCGCATCCCTATCCGGCCATGGTGCGCGATTTCCAAAGCGTCATCGGCAATGAAGTGCGGGTGCAGATGCAGGCCGTCGAAGGGCGGCTGCCGGATTCGCTGATCGCCTGCGTCGGTGGTGGCTCCAATGCCATCGGCCTGTTTCACCCCTTCCTCGACGATCCGTCGGTTGAAATCTATGGCGTCGAAGCGGCCGGCTATGGCCTCGACGTGAAGGACGGCCATTGCGCCTCGCTCGCGGGCGGACGCGCCGGCGTGCTGCATGGCAATCGCACCTATCTCCTGATGGATGATGACGGCCAGATTCTCGAAGGTCATTCGATCTCCGCCGGCCTCGATTATCCCGGCATCGGCCCGGAACATGCTTGGCTGAAGGAATCGGGCCGCGTCACCTATCTTTCGGCGACCGACAAGGAAGCGCTTGCCGCCTTCCAACTGCTCAGCAAGCAGGAAGGCATCATTCCGGCGCTCGAATCCTCGCACGCCCTCGCCAAGCTCGCTGATCTCGCGCCGAACAAGCCGCGCGATCACCTGATGGTGGTCAACCTGTCAGGCCGTGGCGACAAGGACATCTTCTCTGTCGCCGATTATCTCGGCGGCATGTGATCTGAAATTTTGGCGAGACCTTCGTGTCATCCCGGACACGCGAAGCGTGATCCGGGAACCAGGGGCAACGGCTTTAGACTGACGGATTGTGTGCGTCGTCGCGCAGGGCAATCATTCTACCACACGCCCCTGGCCCCCGGATCGCTGGCGCGTCCGGGGTGACACGGAGGCTGCGGCATATGCTTCAGCGCCGCGCTTCGGTCGCCATACGCACCGCGAGCGCGGCGAGCACCGTGCCCATCAGCCAGCGCTGAATGAGGGCGACGCGCGGGTTGCGCGTCAGAAATAAAGCGATCGACCCGGCCGCCAGCGCGATCAAAGCATTGACCGCGACGCTGATGGCGATCTGCACCGAACCCAGCAGCAGTGATTGCATCAGCACCGGCCCCGTCGGATCGATAAACTGCGGCAACAGCGCCAGATAAAGCACGGCGACCTTCGGGTTGAGCAGATTGGTGAGAAAGCCCATGGCGAACAGGCGGCGTGGACTGTCGGGCGGCAAGGCTTCAACGCGAAACGGCGACCCACCGCCGGGACGCACGGCCTTCCAAGCCAGATATAGAAGATAGAGCGCACCAGCACCGCGCAGTACGTCATAAGCAAACGGTATGGCGAAGATCAAAGCGGTTATGCCGAAGGCCGCGCAGAACATGTAGACAATAAAACCCAGCGCCACGCCGCCAACTGAGATCAAGCCAGCCGCAGGCCCCTGCGAGACCGAGCGCGAAACGACATAGATCATGTTGGGGCCGGGCGTCAGCACCATGCTCAAAGCGATGGCGGCGAAGGCGAAGAGATGGCCAGCATCGATCATGGGGCGACGGCCCTTGCGTCAGTTCAGGTGCTCCCCTATACGAAAAAGAGCCGCAAAAACCTAGGCTTTTTGCAAGCCCAGCCCGCAGCGGCGTAAGCAATAAATTTCATAGGTAGGAATCGATGGGCCAGTACGGCATTGGACAGCCTGTCCGACGCAAAGAAGATGTACGGCTGCTGACCGGCAAGGGTCAGTATACCGACGACATCAACATCGACGGCCAGGCGTGGGCGGCTTTCGTGCGTTCGTCGCACGCCAACGCAAAGATCAACGGCATCGATGCGACAGATGCTCTGGCGCTGCCTGGCGTTGTCGCCGTCTACACCGGTTTCGATCTCGATGCGGCGGGCATTGGCACGCTGCCGAGCGAAGCCGACTATAAAAATCGCGACGGCTCATCGATGCATAAGCCGGACCGCAAGATCATGCCGACGGAGCAGACACGGTTCGTCGGCGAAGTGCTGGCCATCGTCATCGCCGAGACGGGTGCCTTGGCGCGCGAAGCCGCCGATCTCGTGCAGATCGATTTCGATCCGCTGCCGGCCATCGCTTCGACAGCGCATGCGCTTGACGACGATGCGCCGAAGGTCTGGCCGGAGTTCGGCACCAATCTCATCGTCCATTGGGAATATGGCGATGAAGCTGAGGTCGAAGCAAAACTAAAAGCCGCGAAAACCCGTGTCACGGTCGATCTCATCAACAATCGCGTGGCGCCGAGCCCGATGGAGCCGCGCTGCGTCGTCGCTACCTATGAGGCGCCGGACGATCAACTGACCATCTATTCGCCAACGCAGGGCGGACGCCGGCTGCAGGCCAAACTGGCGACCGATCTCTTCCATATGCCCGTCGACCATGTGCGCTTCATTTCGCGCGACACCGGCGGCGGCTTTGGCGTGCGCAGCAAGATGTATCCGGAAACGGTAGCGATCGCCTTCGCCGCCAAGGCCCTCAACCGTCCTGTCAAATGGCGCGGCGACCGCGTAGAGACCTTCATGTCCGACTATCACGGCCGCGACCAGATCAACCACGCCGAAATGGGCCTTGATGCCGACGGTAAGATCGTCGCGCTGAAAGTCGAGACCCTCCTCAACGTCGGCGCCTATCTGTCGGAGAACGGCATTCGCCTGCCGATGGAAGGCGGCGGCCGCATCATCCCTTGCGGCTACCACGTGCCCGACTTCTACTTTTCCGTGAAGCCGATGTTCACCAATACGGTGTGCACCGATACCTATCGCGGCGCTGGGCGGCCGGAGGCCAATTACATCACCGAACGATTGATGGACGCGGCCGCTGACGCCACCGGCCTCAGCAGCGACGAAATCCGCCGCCGCAATTTCATCACGCCGCAGCAGATGCCCTATCGCACCCATCTCGGCTTCACCATCGATTCCGGCGACTTCGCCGGCACGATGGATATGGCGATCAAGGCGGCCCATTGGGACAGCTTCGCTGATCGCCGCAAGCAATCGGAAGCCCAGGGCAAATTGCGCGGCATCGGCCTCGCCGTCTTCATCGAAGGCGCCGGCAGCCGGCCGATGGAAGGCATGCGTCTGCGCTTCGAGGAGAATGGCGACGTCAGCGTCATCGCCGGCACCTATTCGCACGGTCAGGGCCACGAGACGGTCTATTCGCAACTCGTGACGGAATGGCTCGGCGTCGACTACGACAAGGTGAAGCTGATCAACGGCGACACCGATACGGCGCCGAAAACCTCGATCGGTACATTTGGTTCGCGCTCATCGATGGTGGGTGGTGGCGGCATTCGCCGCGCCGCCAATCTGATCATCGCCAAAGGCCGGAAGATCGCCGGCCATCTGCTGCAGGCCGATGCGGAAGCGGTGAGTTTCGCCGATGGCGTGTTCAGCGCCGGCGCCAGCAGCATGACGATCGAAGAAGTGGCAGCGGCCGCGCGCGATCCGAGCAAGCTGCCGGAAGGTCTCAAGCCCGGTCTCGACGAGGAAGTCACCTATAAGAACGAGGTGGAGAATTTCCCCAACGGCGCCCATGTGGTCGAAGTGGAAATCGATCCCGACACCGGCGTGATCCAGATTGTCGCTTATACAGCGGTTGATGATTGCGGCGTCGTGCTTAATCCATTCATCGTCCACGGGCAGGTCTATGGCGGCGTGGCGCAGGGCGTCGGCCAGGCGCTGACCGAAAGCGTCGTCTATGACGAGGACGGTCAATTGCTCACCGCGTCTTACATGGACTACGGCATGCCGCGCGCGCATACGATGGCGCATGTGGAAGCTCTATTCAACGTGGTGCCGGCGACGACCAACGAGCTGGGCGTCAAGGGTGCCGGCGAAGCGGGTGCCACCGGCGCACCGGCGGCCGTGGTCTCGGCTGTCTGCGACGCGCTGAAACCCTATGGCATCCGCCATCTCGACATGCCGCTGACGCCGGAAACCGTCTGGCGCGCCATTCGCGCGGCGCGCGCCGGCAAAGCCGCTTGATCCCTTCTCATCGGTCCATCCCTGGACGGAGGCACATTTGACCCTCGAAGTGAAACTGACCGTCAATGGCGTTGAACACAGCGCTCAGGTCGAAGCCCGTACCCTGCTCGCCGAACTCTTGCGCGATCATCTCAAACTCACCGGCACCCATGTCGGCTGCGACACGACGCAATGCGGCTGCTGCGTCGTCCATCTCGACGGCAAGGCGATCAAGTCCTGCACCATTCTCGCCGTGCAGGCGCGCGGCAAAGCGGTGACGACGATCGAAGGTCTCGCGCAGCCCGACGGCACCTTGCATCCGATGCAGGAGGCCTTTCGTGAACATCATGGCCTGCAATGCGGTTTCTGCACGCCGGGCATGGTGATGATGGGCGTCGACATCGCGCGGCGCAATCCAGGCGCCGACGAAGAGCTGATCCGCCATCAGCTCGAAGGCAATATCTGCCGCTGCACAGGCTATCAGGGCATTGTCGAAGCCATCCTGTCGGTCGCCAATCCGGGCGCGGTGAAGGGACATCACTGATGCGCGATTTCGATTATCACCTCGCCGCCGATGTCGAAGCAGCGCTCGAACAGCTTCGCGCCAGTGAAGACGGCAAGCTCATCGCCGGCGGCATGACCTTGCTGCCGACCTTGAAGCAAAATCTCGCCGCGCCGACCGATCTCATCGATCTTAACGGCATTGCCGCTCTGCGCGGCATCGCGCTCGACGGCAACGTGCTGACCATCAAGGCGATGACCATTCATGCCGATGTCGGCGCCTCCGACGTGGTGAGAAAGGCCATTCCGGCGCTCGCCACTCTGGCTGGCGGCATCGGCGATCCGGCCGTGCGCCATCGCGGCACGATCGGCGGTTCGATCGCCAATTCCGATCCGGCCGCCGATTATCCGGGCGCGGTCGTCGGGCTCGGCGCCACCATCGTCACGGACCGGCGCGAGATATCGGGCGACGATTTCTTCCTCGGCCTCTTCGAAACCGCCCTGGAACCGGATGAAATCATCACCGCCGTGCGGTTCCCGGTGCCCGACCAGGCCCATTACATCAAATTCCGCCACCCGGCCTCGGGCTATGCAGTGGCCGGCGTGATGGTGTCGCGAACGAAGGGCAAGGTCCGGGTCGGGGTGACGGGTGCCGGGCCCTGCGCCTTCCGGGCAAGCGACTTCGAGGCCGCTCTGGAGCAGGATTTCAGCCCGCAAGCCATTGCTTCTATTGAAATTTCTGCGGACGGGTTGAATTCCGACATCAGCAGCAGCGCCGAATATCGGGCGAATCTCGTCCAGGTTCTGGCCCGGCGCTGCGTGACAGCCCTGATCTAGCGGGGATCAGCGCGCGGCGGGACAGCGGAAACCTTCCGCTTTTCCCGCCGCCGTGCTACCGGCTGCCCCCATGACAACCCGTATCGACCAGCGTTTCGCCCTCTGCCGCGCCGAAGGCCGCGCCGCCCTCGTCACCTATCTGATGTGCGGCGATCCCGACCTCGCCACCTCGCTCGAGGTGATCAAGGCACTGCCCCGCGCCGGCGCCGATGTTCTCGAAGTCGGCATGCCGTTCACTGATCCGATGGCCGACGGTCCTTCGATCCAGGCGGCAGGCTTGCGCTCGCTGAAAGCCGGCACGACGGTCGGCAAAGTGCTTGGCGTGGTGGCGGAATTCCGCAAGCACGACCCGGACACGCCGGTCGTGCTGATGGGCTATTACAACCCGATCTATATCTATGGCGTCGACCGTTTCCTGGCCGATGCACGCGCCGCCGGGGTCGACGGCCTGATCATCGTTGATCTGCCGGCGGAAGAAGATGCCGAACTGTGCATCCCGGCGCTGAAGGCGGGCCTCAATTTCATCCGGCTGGCGACGCCGACCACCGACGACAAGCGGCTGCCGACGATCCTCGCGAACACGTCGGGCTTCGTCTATTATGTCTCGGTCACCGGCATCACCGGCTCGACCATTCCGGACTATTCGCGCGTCACCGAGGCCGTGACGCGGATCAAGCGGCATACGGCTTTGCCGGTAGCCGTCGGCTTTGGCGTGAAAAACGCCCAGTCGGCCGCCGCAATTGCGGCACATGCCGATGGTGTAGTGGTGGGCACGGCTCTGGTCGACGCGCTGAAAAGCTCGTTCGATGCCGAGGGCCGCGCGACGGCGGCCACCGTGGACACGGTGATGGCTTTCGTCGCCGATCTCGCGCAAGGCGTGCGTTCGGCACGCCAGGCCGCCGCCGAGTAGAAGGGATACCGATGAACTGGATTTCCAACGTCGTTCCGCCGCGTATCCGCTCGTTTCTGCGCCGCGAGACGCCCGAAAACCTCTGGGTCAAGGATCCGGAAAACGGCCAGCTTGTGTTCCACAAGGACATCGAGAACAATCTCTATGTCATTCCCGGTTCCGGCCATCACATGCGCATGCCCGTCAAAGCGCGATTGGAAAGCCTGTTCGACGGCGGCCTCTATGAACAGTTGCCGACGCCGGACGTGCCGCTCGATCCGCTGAAATTCCGCGACGTGAAGCGCTACACCGATCGCTTGAAGGACTATCGCACCAAGGCGGGCAAGCCCGACTGCGTGACGTTGGCGGCTGGCGAACTCGGCGGCCTGGCCGTGACGGTCGGCGTGCAGGATTTCGATTTCATCGGCGGCTCACTCGGCATGGCGGCGGGCGAAGCCATTATCGCCGGCATGGAAGCGGCGATCGCCCGGCGCACGCCCTTCATCATCTTCACCGCATCCGGCGGCGCGCGCATGCAGGAAGGCATGTTCTCGCTGATGCAGATGCCGCGCACCACGGTGGCCGTGCGCCGCCTGCGCGAGGCGAAACTGCCCTATATCGTCGTGCTCACCAATCCGACGACCGGCGGCGTCACCGCCTCCTATGCGATGCTGGGCGACGTGCAGATCTCCGAGCCCGGCGCTGTCATCGGCTTTGCCGGCGCGCGCGTCATCGAACAGACCATCCGCGAGAAACTCCCCGAGGGTTTCCAGCGCGCCGAATATCTGAAGGCGCATGGCATGGTCGACATGGTGGTGCCGCGTACGGAAATGCGCCAGACCCTGGCGCGGCTCTGCCGCCTGCTGACCAAGCAGCCGGCGCAACCGGCCCTGCCGCCACCGGCCGAGGCAGCCTAATCCTGCATGGCCACAGCGACGACCTCAGATGCCATCCTGACGCGCTTTCTCGATCTGCATCCGCGCAAGATCGATCTGTCGCTGGGACGGTTGGAAGCCCTGCTGGCCAAGCTCGATCATCCCGAGAAAAAACTGCCGCCGGTGATCCATGTCGCCGGCACCAATGGCAAGGGATCGACCGTCGCCTTCATGCGCGCCATGCTGGAAGCGGCGGGACAAAACGTCCACGTCTATACGTCACCGCATCTGGTCCATTTCCATGAGCGCATCCGGCTCGGCGCCAACGGCGGCGGCAAGCTGGTCGATGAAGAGGCGTTGATCGCGGCGCTCGAAGCGTGCGAGCGCGCCAATGACGGCGCAGCGATTACCGTGTTTGAAATCATCACGGCGACCGCTTTGCTTTTGTTCTCGCAACATCCAGCCGACGTGCTGTTGCTCGAAGTCGGCCTCGGCGGCCGCTACGACGCCACCAATGTCATCGATAAGCCGGCCGTCAGCGTCATCACGCCGGTGTCGATCGATCATGTCGAATTTCTCGGCAGCGCCATCGAGGGCATCGCGCTGGAGAAAGCCGGCATCCTGAAGCGCGGCGCGCCTGGCGTGATCGGTTGGCAGGAGATGGTGGTGCGCGATGTCATCGAGCGCGAAGCTGAGAAAGTCGGCGCGCCGCTCGTCATCGCTGGGCAGGATTTCAACTGCTACGAAGAGCGCGGCCGCCTCGTCTATGAAGACACGATCGGCCTCCTCGATCTGCCGCTGCCGCGCCTGCCGGGCCATCATCAGCTCGAAAACGCCGCCACGGCCATCGCGGCGCTGCGCCAATTCATGCCCAATTTGCCGGCGCAATGTTTCGAGGCTGGCGTGCGCACGGCCGTGTGGCCAGCACGCTTGCAGCGGCTGCGCAACGGCCCGCTGATCGCGCTTCTGCCTCAAGGCAGCGAGCTGTGGCTCGATGGCGGCCACAATGTCGCCGGCGGACGGGTGCTGGCGGAAGCCATGGCCGACTTCGAGGAGCAGGCGCCGCGGCCGCTGATTGTGATCTGCGGCACGCTCACCACCAAGGACACCGCCGGCTTCCTCGCCAATTTCCGCGACCTCGCCCGCGAAGTGATCGCCGTGCCGATCGGCGGCGAACATCAGGCGCGCAGCGCCGCCGATGTGGCGGCGGCGGCACAAACGGCGGGTCTCTCGACGACCTTGGCGGAGAGTTTCGAGGCGGCGCTGCAAACCATCGCCACCCGCTCCTGGCCGGTGGCGCCGCGCGTTTTGATCACGGGCTCGCTCTATCTCGCCGGTGAAGTGCTGAAAGCCAACGGAACGCCTCCCGATTAGGCAAAAGCCATTATTTTCAGATCGCTTTTACCAAGCCTCCGGGTTCCCACGACCGTCGCAAGGCTTGTTAACCTCCCCCCTTCCATAGTGCCGACGCCATAAGGCAAGGCCGATACCGCGCCATAAAACACCGACAATGACTGTTGGTCTCCAAGAGGGCTTTTATGAATCTCGAAGCGATTTCCATCGGTAAGAATGCGCCAAACGACGTCAACGTGATCATCGAAGTTCCTGTTGGCGGCGAGCCGATCAAATATGAAATGGACAAAGACTCCGGCGCGCTGTTCGTCGACCGCTTCCTCTACACGCCGATGCGCTATCCCGGGAATTACGGTTTCATTCCGCACACGCTGTCGGACGATGGCGATCCGTGCGACGTGATCGTCGCCAATTCGCGCGCCGTCGTACCCGGCGCGGTGATGAGCTGCCGCGTCATCGGCGTTCTCCTGATGGAAGACGAAGCGGGTGGCGATGAAAAGATTCTGGCCGTGCCGTCGACCAAGCTGACGCGCCGCTATGAGAATGTCACCAACTACACCGATCTGCCCGAGATCACGCTGCAGCAGATCGAGCACTTCTTCCAGCACTACAAGGATCTGGAACCGGGCAAATGGGTGAAGGTGCTGCGCTGGGGCGATGCCGCCGAAGCGCGTGCGATCATCTCCGCCGGCATCGAGCGCGCCCGCTCGAAAAAGATCAAACGCGTCGCTTAATACAAAAATGGCGCACCCAAAGGTGCGCCATTTGAATTCCGATTTTTCGCGCCGGCGCCAGCCGGCGTTTTCAATTACGCGATGGCGTCTTCGATCCACTTGACGAGCGCGCCCTTCGGCGAAGCGCCGACCTTCTGCGAGGCGAGCTTGCCGTCCTTGAACAGCATCAGGGTCGGGATCGAGCGGATGCCCATCTTGCCCGGGACGCCCGGGTTCTCGTCGACGTTCATCTTGACGATCTTGACCTTGCCGGCCATCTCGCCGGAAATCTCTTCGAGCGATGGGCCGATCATCTTACAGGGGCCGCACCATTCGGCCCAGAAATCGACAACGACCGGTTCGCTCGACTTCAAAACATCGCTTTCAAACGTGGCATCGGTGACTTTCGCGGTAGCCATCTGAAAATCCTCAACTTGGCTGGCGTCCTTGGCCAGCGCACTTAGCCGGGACCGAATCCCGTATTCGTCGTGGAAAGTATGAACCGGGCCGGGTCCGGTCAAGGACTAGGGCCGATCACGATTGCGCTTACCGGATAATCGCCCCTTCCAGGGCCGAAATGAGCCGTTCCGGCGGGATTTCGACCGCCTGGGCATTGGCCGTCCAGACGATGAACGGGCGGATGGCCTTGCCGGGATAAAGCGGGGCGATGGCGGCGGTATAGAGCGCCATTTGCGTGACATAGGCGGCCGGCAGGTCGGCCAGCAGGCGCGGCGCACCGGTCTTGAAATCGGCGATCAAGACGTCCTGCTCGCGCACCGCCAGCCTGTCGATCCGCCCGGCGATATCGACCAAGGCGCCCGAGCGGCGGGACACCTTGCCGGCGATGGCGACCTCGGCGCGGGATTGCGGCCCGAACAGGGCTTCCAGCGCCGGATTATTCAGAAGAGCTAAAGCTTGACCAATAAGGTGGTCCTGCTCTGCCTGTGGCAATGCCCGCCCCTTGGCCGCCAGGAACCGCCGGGCGGCCGCTGCCCGCAGAGACGGGGCGAGATCGGGCAGATATTGCAGCAACCCATGCATCAGCGTGCCGACGACCAAGGCGATCGAACCGCTCTCGTCGCGCACCAGGGGCTCGAGCTGGTCGGCGGCGGCCAGCGCCCGCGAGGGACTGATCGGCGGCAGCGGCGCCCGCTCCTGCGGCGCGGCCTGGCGCAGCCAGACCGGTTCCGTCCGCTCGCGCACCGTGTTCGCCTGCGCCGGGCGGCCACCCATGGCGGTGCCGCCAGCCCGCAAAACCTGCTCCTCGCCATTCCAAGGCGCCGGCACAGAACTCATGCCTTCTTCCAGGGCGGAGCGGGCGATCTGATACCAGCAATCCTCGCTCAGCTTCTGCATCCCGCGATAGCCGCAGATGTAGAGCCGTTCCTCGGCCCGCGTCATCGCCACATAGAGCAGGCGCAGATATTCGTTCTGCTGCTCCTGCCGCGACAGCCCCTTCGCCACTTCGACGGCGGGCGGATCCTCGTCCCGGTTGCGGCGCCAGACCGGCAGAGGAAGGCCATCCCCGCCTTCGATGAAGACGATGTCGGGATCGAAATGGGAGCCTGGCGCGCCGGTCGTATCGGGCAGAAAGACGATCTTGCCTTCGAGACCCTTGGCGGCGTGCACGGTCATGACGCGCACCACTTCGCCCGCCGCTTCCAGATCGCGCTTCACCGTGGCTTCCGTCGCCGCGAATGTGTGCAGGAAGGCCGACAGCGAGGGCGGCTGCGATTTCTCATGCGCCAGAGCGCGATTGAGGAATTCGTCGATGGCATCGTTGGCTTCTCCGCCGAGCCGGCGCAGCAGATCGCGCCGGCCGCCGTCGGCGCCGAGCAGATGGGCGTAGAAGCCATAGGGCGTCATTTCGGCGGCATTGATAATCCAGCGTTCGAGGCGCGCCATCACTTCACGATGTTTAGGATCGGGTGAGGCGCGCAGGGCGTCATAGAGATTGCCCGTGCGCTGCGGCGCGAACTGCAGCAGGTCGTCGTCATCAAGGCCGCCGAGCGGCGATGTCAGCACGCAGGCGAGCGACAGATCATCCTGCGGCAGCAGCGCGAAACGGCCGACCGCCATCAGATCCATGACGGCGATATGATCGGTGAGTTTCAACACGTCGGCACCGGCGACCGGCACGCCGACGGCTTTCAAGGCGCGTATCATCGCATCGAAGAAATTGTTGCGGCGACGCACGAGAATGATGACGTCGCCGGCATGGACCTGGCGTGGCGCGCCACTGGCATCGTGAACGAATTCGCCACTGCCCGGCCTGATCCAATCGCGGATCAGGCTCGCGATGCGCTGCGCCAGCCGCACTTCCGGCGCGTCCTCGCGCACCGCATCGACCGGCAACAGCCAGGAGGTCGGCGCTTCGACTTCCACCGGCTCGATGACATCCCAGATTTCGACCAGGCCCGGCAATTGCGTCTTATGAGCACCATGGCGCAGCCAGTCATCGCCGCTGGAGACAACGCTCCGCCAAGTCTCGCCAGACTGAAACGTGCGATCGACCTGATCGAGCACCAGGCTCGCCGAGCGATAGGAGACAGTGAGCGGCACAGTGCGTAGTTCACCGGGCCCGGCGCGGTCCTCGAAATGTCTACGCATACCGGCGAAGAGATCGGGCCGCGCGCCCTGAAACGAAAAGATCGACTGCTTTTCGTCGCCGACGGCAAAGAGCGTGCGCAGGCGCGGTGCGCCGCTGCCCGAACCGGCAAAAAACTCTTCCGTGAGGCGCTGGAGAATGTGCCACTGCTTGGGCGACGTATCCTGCGCCTCGTCGACCAAGACGTGATCGATGCCGTTGTCGAGCTTATAAAGCACCCAGGCGGCGCTGGAGCGATCGAGCAGCATCGTGGTGCGTTCGATCAGATCGGCGAAATCGAGCTTGCCTTGCGCCGTCTTGAGGTTGCGATAGCGCAACAGAATGGCGTTGAGCAGTTCCAGCAGCGCTTGCGAGCGCTCGACGCACCGCGCCGCCTTATACTTTTCCAGCAAAGGCGGCAGGCGATCGAGTTCCTCAACGATAACCGGATCGAGGCGGGCTTGCGCGCCCTTGGTGGCGAAGGCTTTGCGCGCACCGCCATCATGGCCGAGCACGATGCCGCGCAGGGTCGCGACTGAGGGTGCGGCAACGAAGGCACGGATGCGATGCGCCTGAGCGACGTCCATCTTGCCGGAGGTTTCCAGAAGCGCCGCCGCCTCCGACCAGCGATCGAAGCCTGGGCCGCCGTCGATCATCTCGGCTTCGAGCGCGGTGATCGTCTCGTCAGGACGCAGTCCCAATTCCTGCGCGAGCCGCGCTCGATAGCCGCCTTGCAGGCGGCCGAGGACGGCTTCGATTTCCGCATGTTTGGCGAGACCGCCCTTCAGCAGTTGATCGAATTTTGCTTCGGTGGTCAGGCCGGAGATGAGTTGCAGTGCCCGCCCCGTGACGCTGTCGGGCACATCGATCGCCAGGGCCAGCACATCCTCGCGAGCACGCTGCAACAGCTCTTCCTGCGCGTCGGCTTCGATCACCGAAAAGCCGGCCGCGATATTCGCCTCGAAGGGGAACATATGCAGCAGGCGTTCGCAGAAGGCGTGAATGGTCTGCACCTTGAGGCCACCCGGCGTCTCGATGGTGCGGGCGAACAGCGTGCGCGCGAATTCCAGATCGTGGCCACCACGGCCGGTCATGTCCTGCAAGGCCTGACGCAAGGTCGCGTCATCGAAGGATGTCCAGGCCGATAGAATGTCGAAGACGCGCCGCGACATGTTGGCGGCGGCGGCCTTAGTGAAGGTGAGACAGAGAATTTTGCCCGGCTCGACGCCGTTCAACAGAAGCCGAATGACGCGATGGGCGAGAACATGGGTCTTACCCGAGCCGGCATTGGCCGACACCCAGACGGAGACCGACGGATCGGACGCCGCCGCCTGGCTCGCCGAGGAACGGCTCGAAGCGCGCGCGCCGCTCATGGATTAATCTCCTCAGCGCTCCCAAACGACCATTCTCGCACCCGCGCCAAGTGATCAAAAGCGTTGAAGCGTAGCCGATACTGCGGATAAGGTCGCGACCGATAACCGGTTTCGTGTCGGCGGAAATCATTCATCATCGCTAACAAATTGACGTGATGCTCAACGATAAGCTCGGCCAAGGTTTTTGATCCGGTGCCAACCTCCACGGGCCTGTCAGGTTTAGCATTGAGACCGCGAAATTTGATGTAGGCAGCGCCGCTCACGGTTGAACCGACAGGGGCTTCTGAGAAGCCCCCCCGTTCCAACATCGCTGCCTCCAGTGTCACTTGCACGGAAAAACCTGCTTCGATTAGCTTATGCGTAGGCAGGGAGCCAGTCTTGAAATCGATGATGCGAAAACTCGTACCGCGTCGTTCGATGCGATCGGCTTCGGCTGTCAAAGTGAAGAGCGAGCCATCGGCAAGCGGCATGGCGAGCCGGCCGCGTTCCTCGATCAGAAGGCGCGTCACCTCGGCCCGCTCGTCGAGATCCCAGGCGAGAAAGGCGCGCAATTGCGCCTCGATGCGCGGCCATGTGAAGGCGACGAAATTGGCATCGTTCAGCAGAGGCGCGAATTCGGCTTGCGCAATGGCCATCAGCCGCGCCTCGGCATCGGGCGGCAGCACCGGATCGGGATTGGCCTGCTGGAAGCGCGCCAGCACATTGTGGGTCAACGTGCCGGTGAGCCGTGCGCCATCCTCCTCGCCGGCTTCATCGAGCGGCTGCACTTTCAAAATGCGCTCGGCATAGATGGAATAAGGATCGCGACGCAGGGTTTCGATGCGGGTGACGCTGAGCGATGTCGGGCGAAGCTCGATTGGGGGTTTTGGCTCAGGCTGGCGCACCGGCTGCGATTTGTCGGGCGCGCGATCGAGCGCCTGCGCATAATGCAACAGCTCCTCGCCGCGACCGCGACAGGCCTCCCAAGCTTCCGGCCCCGCGAGCGCTTCCATGCGCTGCAGAAAGCGCGACGCAATGGTTGGCGACCCGCCCCGCTTGGCGGCGCGCGATAGCCAGACCTCCTCGGCACCGAGCGCCATCACAAAGTCATGCGCCGTCTGGCCGATGCGCCGTTCCGGCGAATTCAAGCCCAGCGCCTTGCGCATTGGCCGATTGAGGAAGGCATCGGTGCGCGCTTGCGGTGGCCATACGCCTTCGTCGAGACCGGCGACGAAAACCGTGTCGGCCGGGATCAAACGCGCTTCGAGCAGACCGAGAATTTTGAGACGCGGATGGGCGCGGCGCGGCCCACGCACGATCGCCTCCTGCGCCAGTCGCTCGAACACGCCGGCATAGTCCGTATAGGTGAACGCCAGCCCGGCGGCGGTCGAGACCTGCATAGTCTCGAACAGGTTTTGCAATGTCTCGCCGTCGTCGCCGGGAAAGAGAATCGTATCGCCGGCGCGCAACGCTTCAAAAGCCTGGCGATGCGCCTGGGCCCAGGCGGCGAGATCGCCCGTGGGCACCTGCGCCAGCGGTCGCACGGCCTGCGCCAGGCGACGCAGCACGGTTTCGATGTCCTGCCAGTCGGTCTCGGTCAAGGCCTTCAAGGCCGGATGGGCATGGCGATCCATCGCCGCATGATGCGCCACACTCAGCGCCGCTTCGATTTCGTCGATATGGAAGCTGCGGCCGCGCAGCAAAGCGATCTCGGCGTGACGGGCGATCCGCGCCATGTCCTGCGCGGTGAATCCAAGCCGCAGATGTGGATGGCTGAGCAAAGCAATCCAATCGCTTGGCAGCGGATTGGCTTGCGCTGCGATCAGCAGCAGCCGCGCCAGGACACCTTGCGGCATGGCCGACAGCGGATCACCGCCGGAATCGTCAACCTCAATATTCCAGCGCGCCAGTTCCGCCCGCACGCGCTGCGCGATGGTACGATCGGGCGTCATCAAGGCCGCGGTACGACCCGGTGTTTCAAGAACGTGCCGCAGCCCGACCGCGATGGCGCGGGCTTCCTCGCCATCGTCGGCCGCCTCGATCAGGGATATGTTGTTCAACATAGCCATGATAGCGGCCGCATCGAATTTGGCGCGCCAATCCTGCCAGGCGCCGGTGACCTGCGCCGGCAAGAGTGCTTCGCCGAGAAACTTTTCGCGCGAAGCGGGCGAAGCGCTCTCGCCGGCTAGAATGGCAACGTCTTCGCGGGAAGCTTCAAGCCGCCCCAGCAGATGTTTCAGCGCTGTCTGCGGATGTCCCTCGGCCACGCCCTCGCCGACTTCGCTCCAGGCTTTCTCATCCATGGTCAGATCGAGGCCCGGCAGGATGACCGCGCCATTGGCGAGTTGCGCGATCGCATCGATCAAATCGGCTGTTGCCTTGTTGGTGCCGGTCGAACCCAGAACGATCTGCGGGCCGGGAGAGCCCGCCCGCTTCAGTTCGCCCACGCGCCGCTCGATCAAGCGCCCTTGCCGCTCGACACGATCGAGCAGGCCCTGCTCGTCGAGATAGGCCGGCCAATATTCGAAAGCAATCTTGAGGAAGTCGAGCGTGATCTTCCAATAACGATCGAAATCATCAGGAACGAGTTTTTGCAGATCGTCGAGCGCGATACCCTGAATGCGGAATTCATCGATCACACCGGCGAGTTCGCAAGCGAGCGCGAAGGCATGGCTCGGTGTCGCGGCGACCACGAAAGGCTCATCGCCATCCATCTGCGGTTCGCCTCCGTCACCCATGGTGACGATGGCATGGGTGATGCGCGCGCTCCACGCTTCGATCAGCCGCGTCAGCGCCAGACGGCGATCCAGCTCGCCGATCGCCTCGGGCAGATCGGGATCGTAGGCCTCGCTTTCGGCGGTAAAAATCTGGCCCGTTTCGAAATCATCGAGCGCGCCGAGCGGCAGGATGCGCGGCAGAAAGATCGCCGGCTCCGTCACGAGCCGCGTCAGCTCCGCCGTCAGGGCGCGGGCGGCACGGCGGGTCGGCACATAGATCGTCGCGCTGCTCAGCGCCAGCGGATCGCCCCGATCGGGAAACCCTGGAATGATGGTGCCGTCGAGCAGAGCGCGCGCGAATGTGGCGAGGAAGGGCGCGCTGGCCGGGATGGTGAAAAGCCGTCTGCGATGCGAGGCGGCTCGCTCACTCACAATGCCGACCTCGCGATCGCCTGTTCGGCGTCGTTGATCGCCTGCGGTGTGCCGACATGCAGCCACGTGCCTTCCAGCCGCGCCCCATAGAGGCGCCCGGCTTCAGCGGCGGCGAAGAAGATCGGTGCCAGGCGGAACACGTCGCGCGTCTCGCCGACGAAGAGTTCCGGCTTGAGGATGCCAAGGCCGGCATAGATGAAGGCGGAGACTTCGCGCTCGTCGCGTCGCACGAGACGGCCGTCGGGCAGCATGTGAAAATCGCCTGGCCAATCGACACCGATGCTGGAGGCCGTCGCCGCCACCAGCAGCAACACATCCATCTTCTGCGGATCCCAATGTTCCGCGAGTTTGTCGAGATTGGATTTGGCGCCCTCGATCCACAGCGAATCAGTGTTGGCGATGAAGAACGGTTCTTTGCCCAGTTCCGGCAAAGCCTTGACGATGCCGCCACCCTGATCGAGCAGTTTGGTGCGTTCGTCGGAAATGACGATCTGCGGCTTCGTGCGCTCTTTCAGATGGCGTTCGATGTCGTCGGCCATGTAGTGCACGTTGACCACGGCCTTCTCGACGCCGGCTTCGGCGAAGCGATCGAGCATGTGATCAATGAGCGGCTTGCCGCTCACCTCCACCAGAGGCTTGGGCAGTTTATCGGTGATCGGGCGCATACGCGTGCCAAGACCGGCGGCGAACACCATGGCGGTATGCGGCATCTGTGGTGAGGGCATCAAGAAACCAAGAAAGCTGGATCGAAACTAATCGCCGACGATATGCGGCAGGTGAGTTTTATACCAGCTTTTCAGGTCGGCAAGGGCCGGGTGCTTCAGGCCTTTGGATAGATAATGTTCGATGCGCGGAATATGGGCAAGATATTGCGATTTTCCGTCGCGCTTATCGAGACGCGCGAAAATGCCCAGAATCTTCGTGGCCCGCTGCGCCCCCATGATGGCATAGGCACGCACGAACGCGGTCATATCGACGGCAGGATCGGCCTCCTTGCGGGCGCGCGCATATTGGCCAAGCAGTTTCAGTTCCAGCTCGTCGGGCACCGTGATGCGCGCGTCTTGTAACAATGATGCGACATCATAAGCGGCGGGACCGATGACACAGTCCTGAAAATCGATGATCCCGACCCGCTCGATGCCGGCCCGCCCGTCAAGCCACAGCAGATTGGGCGAATGATAGTCGCGCAGGACCCAGGTGGTCGGCGATGTGACAATTTCGCGAAGGGTTCCCTTCCACAAATTGACGAACATCGCCTTGGCGCCGGAGGCGAGATTCACCTTGGCGACATGCGAGGCATACCATTCGGTCAGCAGTTCCACCTCGATCAACATGGCATCGAGATCGTAAGGCGGGATGCGATGCAGATGGCTGTCGTCGGCGGCGACTTCGCGCGGCGGGTCGCTGTGATGCAGGTGGGCGAGGGCGCGCACCGCCTCGGCATAGCGCTCCGGATCGGGACCATCGACACCGATCATCGGCTCGGTGCCGAGATCCTCGATGATGGCGAGACCGTTCTCGATATCGCTGGCATAGATGCGCGGCGCCGACAGGCCTTGTTCGGTGATCGCCTTGGCCATGGCGATGAAGGGAACGATATCCTCGGCCAGCCGGGCGATGGCGCTGTAGGATTTGCCGTAGCGCACCGGCGGCCCATCGGGACGCGGCGGCGAGATCATCAAAACGGCGCGGCTGCCATCGGGCTTGATCAGCCGTTCATAAGCACGCGTCGAGGCGTCGCCCTGCATGAAGGTGCGTCTGGCATCGGCCCAGTCGGCCACCTGCAAGAGATTGCGAATGGCATTGGCACGCTGCAACTTCTCGGCCCAGGCGCCGTGGCCGGTGACGATGGCACGGCGGAAATCGAGCGGTCGCGACGCGTCGATATAGAAAGCGACATCAAGCCGATCGGGGGTAAGAGCCGTTCCGGCGCGATCCGGCCATTCGACCAGGACCAAAGCGTTGTCGGCCGCTTCCTCCCAACCCAGCTCGACCAGCTCGTCGGGCGATTTGATGCGATAGAGATCGGCATGGACGATGGGAAATTTCGGCCCATCATAGATCTGCATCAAGGTGAAGGTCGGGCTCGGCACTTCGGCGCGCTCATCCTCGATGAGCTGGCGCACCAGCGAGCGCGCGAACGTGCTTTTGCCGGCGCCAAGATCGCCAGACAAGGTGACGACATCATTGGCCCCAACGAGTTCGGCGATATCGCTCGCCAGCGCGGCGGTTTCGCTCTCGCCGGCCAGATCAACATGCCAGACAACCGGTTCGATCGCCTCGGCCATTACGATGCCTTTGCGACGCGGCCACTGCTGTGCCGCGCAGGGAAGAAGCAGGTGACGACGGTGCCTTCGCCCGGCACCGATTCAATCTGAACACGGCCGCCGTGCAATTCGACGAAGGAGCGTACGATCGAGAGGCCAAGCCCGGCACCGCGATGACGGGCGCCGATACTGTTGGTCTCGAGCCGGTTGAAAATACGGTCGAGCACTTCCGGCGGCATGCCGCGGCCTTCGTCGGACACTTTGAAGACGATTTCGTCGCTGCGCCGGAAGGCGGCCAAGGTCACCGACTGACCAGGCGCAGAGAAGCCGATGGCATTCGACAGCAGGTTATAAAGCACCTGGCGCACACGCGCTTCGTCGGCTTCGAAACTGCCGATGTCGTCGAAGGCGACGACGTTGAGCTTGATCGATTCTTCCGCCAGCCGATCCTGCACGCCCTCGGACGCCGCCTTGATGGTCTTGGCGATATCGACCTCGCTGATCGACAGTTCCAGCGTATTGGCGTCGATGGTGGCGAGATCGAGGATATTGTCGGTGATGGCGATCAGGGCGGCAGAGGATTTCTGGATATAGCCGAGATATTCGCCCTGCTTGGCGTTGAGCGGACCGGTGCGGCCATCGGCCAGAAGCTCGACGAAGCCGCTCAGGCTGTTGAGCGGCGAACGCAGCTCATAGGAAACGTGGTGCACGAAATTGTCGCGCAGTTCCTGCGTGGCAACGAGCGCTTCGTTGCGCTCGGTAAGGGCGCGCGCCACTTTGATGCTGGCGGTGACATCGAGGAAGGTGATCAGCGTCGCGCCATCCGGCAGCGGCGCGGCGGCGCAATCGAGCACGCGGCCATCCTGACGCTGCACGCGATATTCGGAGCGCATGCGCGCATCGTGCAGGCCGGCGACGGCGGAGCGGAGCGTGGTCCACAGGCTTTCGTCGGGACAGAGATCGCGACAATGGGCGATGATGTCGTCTATATGCGGCGGGCGCGGTTGCGTGCCCGATGCATTCGGCGGCGACACATGCAGTTGCGCGCGGTCGTATTGCCACAGGTCGGCGAAGGCCTGGTTGGACAGTTTGAGGCGACCATCGCTGCCAAACACCGCCACGCCTTCTTTCAAAGCGTCGAGGGTTTCGGCCTGCACGCCGATGAGCGAATTGAATTGCGATTCGAGCTGATCGCGCTCGGTGACATCGTCGAACAGATAGGTGACGCCGCCTTGCGCATTGGGATTGACGACGACGCGCAGATTGCGCTCGCGCGGCAGATACCAGATGTGCTGCACCGTCTCGGTCGATTGATAGGTCGCGAGCAAAGCCGCTTTCCAACTGCGGAAATCGGCCTGTTCGGGCAGTTTGCGCTCGGCGCGCAGGCGATCGAGAATTTCCGAATCGGTCGGCTGCTGGTCGAGCCAGCCCGCATCGAGACCCCACAATTGGCGATAGGCCGAGTTGTAGAAGACCAAGCGCTTGGCACGATCGAAAACCGCGACCGCTGTCGCCAGTTGATCAAGCGTGCGGGCATTGGCCTCCATCTGGCGGCTGAGATCGGCACGCATGGCTTCGATCTCGGTGCGGTCGGCGGCAAAGCCGGCCGATCCGCCCCGCGTCGGCACGTCGGTGACATCGAGAACGTGACGCTGGCCGGCAACGACGGCCGGCACGCGCGAACGCCAGATGCTGCCGGCACCGCGTAACTGCCGCGCCGCTTCGCGCGCTTGCGTATCGAGCAGTTCGGCATTGCGGGCGATGGCTTCACGCGCATCGACCACGTCGACGGCGCGGGCATAAGCGGCATTGGTCCAGGCGAGCTGGCCCTGTTTGTCGCGCATCCAGGCCGGGCTCGGCAGCGCGTCGAGCATCGCCTGAAGGGAATCGAGTTCCATCATCGCCTGGATATGACGCTCGCGCAGGCGCGCCAGCTCAAGCCGATCGCCCGAGACATCGCGGATGCGCATGACGGCGCGGCCACCGACGGCGCGGCCTTCGATTTCAAGCTGGCGGCCGGTGAGGCTTGCCATCGACAGACGGAAACTTTCGCCCCGGGCACGCAGCCGCTCGACGCAGCCTTCGACATTGCGCGCCGCTTCCGGCGGCAGCCAGGAGCCGAACCCCAACACCCGGCGCGGCACCGGCACGTCCATGACGATCGACAGATCGCCTTCGATATCCGGTTCGCCGTTCGACATGCCCCAGGCGACGACGATCTGCGATTCCGCCGACAGGAAGACATTGGCGCGATCGAGCGCCGCCCGCGCCGAGGTGAGGTCGGCGACCAGCCGGCTCTCGCGCTGGCTCCAGGCACGACGCCCGGTCAGATGCAGAATGGCGGTGCTAGCGGAGAAGATGACCAGCGCCACGAAGGCCGAAAAGCCGATGACGCCCTGGGTCTCGTTGAACATGTCGCCGGCAAAGCCCGATTGGGCGAAAACAGCTTGGGTTCCCAACAGCAATGGCACGCTGCCACCCAGCAGCCCGGCGGGGCTGACGCTTGCCCGCAAGCGCGCGCGCAGGCGCGCAGGCGCTCCCCACAAAGCGCGTCCAAAGCCGTGCCGCGATTCCATGCTTTGGTTGATCTCCGTCCGCTTGATCGCGAATGGCAATTTGGCCCCTGCCACCCCGCGAATCATCTCAATGTAGCTTGAACAGGACTCCCTGAGAATGTGGTTAACCGAACGAAAACGCCCCCGAATCGTTACCGATCCGAGGGCGTGGAAAAGCTACCGCATGTAGTGGGTCGGCATTCGCCAACCCACAAGCTGAAAACTCAGTAGCGGTAATGTTCAGGCTTGTAGGGGCCCTGCTGCGGCAGACCGAGGTAATCCGCCTGCTGCTTGGAGAGCTTGGTGAGCTTCACGCCGATCTTGTCGAGGTGCAGCGCCGCGACCTTTTCGTCGAGGTGCTTGGGCAGCGTGTAGACTTCCTTCTTGTACTGACCCTGCTTGGTCCACAGTTCGATCTGCGCCAGGGTCTGGTTGGTGAAGGAGGCCGACATCACGAAGGACGGGTGACCGGTGGCATTGCCGAGGTTCACCAGGCGGCCTTCCGACAGCAGGATCATGCGGTTGCCGTTGGGGAACTCGATCTCGTCGACCTGCGGCTTGATGTTGTTCCACTTGAAGTTCTTCAGGCCGGCGACCTGAATTTCCGAATCGAAGTGGCCGATGTTGCAGACGATGGCCCGGTCCTTCATGGCGCGCATGTGGTCGACGGTGATGACGTCGACATTGCCCGTGGCGGTGACGAAAATGTCGGCACGCGGCGCGGCATCTTCCATCGTCGTCACTTCATAGCCTTCCATCGCCGCCTGCAGGGCGCAGATCGGATCGATTTCGGAGACGAGGACGCGGCAGCCGGCGTTCTTCAGCGAAGCGGCCGAACCCTTGCCGACGTCGCCGAAGCCGGCGACCATGGCGACCTTGCCGGCCATCATCACGTCCGTGCCACGGCGGATGCCGTCGACGAGCGATTCCTTACAGCCATAGAGGTTGTCGAATTTCGACTTGGTGACCGAGTCGTTGACGTTGATGGCCGGCCACAGCAGCGTGCCGTCCTTCTGCATGTTGTAGAGGCGGTGCACGCCCGTGGTCGTCTCTTCGGAGACGCCCTTGATGGCCTTGGCATTGGCCGTGTACCAGCCCGGCTTGCTTTTCAGGCGCGCCTTGATGGCGGCGAACAGCACTTCTTCTTCCTCATTGCCCGGCTTGTCGAGGAAAGCGGTGTCGCCGGCTTCGGCGCGGGCGCCCAGATGGATCAGCGCCGTGGCGTCGCCGCCGTCGTCGAGGATCATGTTCGGGGTGCCACCGTCGGCCCATTCGAAGATCTTGTGGGTGTATTCCCAGTAGTCCTTCAGGCTCTCGCCCTTGATGGCGAACACAGGCGTGCCGGCGGCGACGATCGCGGCGGCGGCATGGTCCTGGGTCGAATAGATGTTGCAGGAGGCCCAGCGGACGTCTGCGCCGAGCGCCTTGAGGGTCTCGATCAGCACGCCGGTCTGAATGGTCATGTGCAGCGAACCGGCGATGCGGGCGCCCTTCAGCGGCTGCGACTTGCCGAATTCGGCGCGGGTCGCCATCAGGCCCGGCATTTCGGTCTCGGCGATGTCCAGCTCCTTGCGGCCGAACTCGGCGAGCTTCATGTCGGCGACGGCGTAATCGTTGTCTTTCACGGCCATGGAATTTTTCCAGCTTCTGAGAAAAAGAAATCTGTGCGGACGCGCCTATAGCAGGGCCCGCCGGGAGATGCAACGGCGATATAAAGAATTCTTTATGTCTTTAAAGCAGACCTAGTCGGTACTGCCCTGGAAAATAGCCGCTTTCCCCGCACTCCACAGACGTGTGCGGGAGCGCACATCGGCTCCCCTGTCCTGTGACTAAGGTCATTTCATCGCCGGTTCGAACCCGCCGGCCACAGAAATCAGGAGAGCGTCATGATCAGCAAAAAGACCCTCGCTGCCACCGCCGGCGCCCTCGCCCTGGCCGCGACCTTCGCCGCTTCGACCCCGGCCTCGGCCGGCTGGAAGCATCACCACGGCTACGGCGGCGGTCTGGCTGTCGGCCTGCTCGGCGCGGCCATCGTCGGTGGCGCCATCGCCGCCTCCCAGCCCGCCTATGCGGCGCCGGCCTATGGCTACGGCGGCTGCGAAATCCGCCAGCGCCCGATCTACAACGCCTGGGGCGATGTGGTCGGCTACCGCCGCCCGGTCCGCGTCTGCTACTGAGAATTGGGGCGAGGTCGTCGATTTAAGGCACCGATAGGCCTCTTCCCAACAGCCCTCCGGCCCTGGCCGGAGGGCTTGTTTTTTGTGCGAGCTTCTTGTTCGACGCATTTTCTTCACGCGAACCGGCATCCACTTCGCTTGAAAAGCTTTATTCCGCCGGCTCGGGCAGTTCCCGCATGGCGGGCGCCGCCGGCGCCTGCTTGCGATGGCGGCGCGTCCAGCCAAAATTGCCGCCGAGACGATCGAGATAGAGATAGACGATCGGCGTGGTGAACAAGGTGAGCATCTGGCTCAAGATCAGACCGCCCACCATGGTGTAGCCCAGCGGCTGGCGCAGTTCCGAACCGGTGCCATTGCCGAGCATCAGCGGCACGGCGCCCAGCATCGCCGCCATCGTCGTCATCATGATCGGCCGGAAGCGCAGCAGACAGGCCTGACGAATCGACTCCACCGGCGTCAAACCTTGCTTTCGCTCGGCTTGAATGGCGAAGTCGACCATCATGATCCCGTTCTTCTTGACGATGCCGATGAGCAGGATGATGCCGATCATCGCGATCACCGACAGATCGAAATGGAAGGCCATCAGCATCAAAAGCGCACCGACACCGGCCGACGGCAGGGTCGAGAGAATGGTCAGCGGGTGGATATAGCTTTCATAGAGCACGCCCAGAATGATGTAGACGGTGATCAGGGCGGCCAGCACCAGATAGGGCTGGCTTGCCAGCGAGGCCTGGAAAGCCTGCGCCGTGCCCTGGAAGCCGCCAGTGATGGAAGCCGGCATGCCGATATCCGCCGCCGCCTTCTCGACCGCTATCGTAGCGTCACCCAATGCCACGCCGGGCGCCAGGTTGAACGACAAAGTGACCGCCGGGAACTGGCCCTGGTGATTGACCACCACATAATTGACGCCGCTCGTGTCGAACTTCGCCATCGCCGACAGCGGCACCTGCTGGCCGGTCGCCGGCGATTTGACGTAGATTTTGTCGAGCGCGTTCGGATCGCTCTGGATCTTCGGATCGACCTCAAGCACGACGTGATAGGCGTTGAGCTGGGTGAAATATTGCGTCACCTGGCGCTGGCCGAAGGCATCATAGAGCGTCTGGTCGATGAGCGAAGGTTGGATGCCGAAGCGCGCCGCCTGATCGCGGTCGATCTTCACTGAGATCATCGTCGCATTGGTCTGCTGGTCGGATGCGACGTCGCGCAGCTCCGGCAGCGTCTTCAGTTTCGCCAACAGACGCGGCGCCCATTGGTTGAGTTCGTCGAGGCTGACGTCGCTCAACGTATATTGGAATTGCGTGCGCGCCAGCCGGCCGCCGACATTGAGATCCTGCCGGGCCTGCAAGAAGAGCGCGGCGCCCTGCACTTTCGCCAGTTGCGGCCGCAGCCGCGCGATGACCTGATCGGCGGTGGACGTGCGTTCGTCGCGCGGCTTCAGGCTGATGAAGACGAAGCCGGCGTTGGTGCCGCGCGAACCGCCGGTCGAGGCGGACCAGCTCTCCACGTCGGGATCCTTGGCGATCACATCGGTCAAGGCATGGGTCAACCGCGACATCTCGGTCGCCGAAACGTCCTGGCCGCCTTCCGGAAGGCCGACGATGACGCCGGTATCCTGTTGCGGGAAGAAGCCTTTCGGAATGACGACATAGAGGCCGACGGTGGCCACGACCGTCGCGACAAAGACCGCCAGGGTCAGACGCTGATAGCGCAGCACGAGATCGAGGCCCGCCGCATAGCGCCCGAGCACCCAATCGAAGCCACGTTCCGTCATATTATAGAAGCGGCCGTGATGGGCCTCCTCGTCCGCATGGCTGCGCAGGAAGCGCGAACACATCATCGGCGTCAGCGTCAAGGCGACGATACCGGACACCAGGATCGTCATGGTGACGACGACGGCGAACTCGCGGAACAGGCGTCCGACGATACCGCCCATCAGCAGCAAAGGAATGAACACGGCCACCAGCGAAATGCTGATCGACAGAATGGTGAAGCCGATTTCGGCCGAGCCTTTGTAGGCCGCCTGCATCGGACTGAGGCCATCCTCGATATGGCGGTGGATATTCTCCAGCATGACGATGGCGTCGTCGACGACAAAGCCGACCGCGATGGAAAGTCCCATCAGCGAGAGATTGTCGAGGCTGTAGCCGAGAATATACATCAGGCCCGTCGTGCCGAGCAGGGCCAGAGGCACGGTCACCGCAGGAATGATCGTCGCCCAAAGCGTGCGCAGGAAGACGAAGATCACCATGACCACCAGAATGGTGGTCAACAGCAGGGTGAACTGCACATCCTTGACGGAAGCCTGAATGGTGCGCGTCAGATCGACAACCGTATCGACTTGCAAGGCTGCCGGCATGGCCGCCTTGATCTGCGGCATGGTGCTTTGCACGCGCTGAACCGTATCGACGACGTTGGCGCCGGGCTGTTTGTAAATCTGCAACTGGATGCCTGGCTTGCCATTTTGCCAGGCCGACAGCGTCACGTCCTCGGGGCCGTCGATGGCGGTGCCGATATCCTTGACGCGAACCGGACTGCCGTTGCGGTAGGCGATGATGACATCGTTCCAGGGCTTGGCCAGGAACAACTGGTCGTTGTCGTAAATGGTGAAATTGCGCGTGATGCCGTTCAGCGAACCCTTCGGCGCATTCACCGTGGCGCTGCTGATGGTGTTGGCGACATCTTCCAGACCGATGCCCAGCGCCGCCAGTTTGGCCGGATCGACCTGCACGCGCACGGACGGTTTGCGCTGACCGCCCAAGGTGACATAGCCGACGCCTGAAATTTGCGAGATGCGCTGCGCCAGCACGTTCTCGACATAATCGTCCACCTGCGTCAGCGGCATCGTGTCGGAATGGGCCGCCAGCACCAAAACGGGCGCGTCCGCTGGATTGAATTTGCGGACCGTCGGATTGCTCGGCAAGTTCTTCGGCAATTGCGCGCCGGCAGCGGAAATCGCCGTCTGCACGTCCAAGGCCGCGCCGTCGATGTTGCGGTTGAGATCGAACTGAATGGCGACCTGCGCCGTGCCGAGCGCACTGGTCGAGGTCATCTGCGTCACGCCGGCGATTTGCGCGAACTGACGTTCCAGCGGTGCCGCGACCGACGAAGCCATGGTCTCGGGACTGGCGCCGGGCAGAGACGCCGACACCAGCAGGGTCGGATAGTCGATCTGCGGCAGGGGCGCGACCGGCAGAAACGGATAGGCCGCGAGACCCGCCAGCAGCAGACCGGCCATCAGAAGCGAGGTGGCGATCGGCCGCGAAATGAACGGCGAGGAGATGCTCATGGCGTCGTCCCCTCGACGCTGGCGGCCGTGACGGGCTTAGGCGGATTGACCGCCACATGCGATCCTGGCTGCAGCCGGTATTGACCGCCTGTCACCACCTGTTCGCCGGGCACGAGCCCTTCCTCGACCACCGTGAGATTGTTGACGTCCTGGCCGATCTTGATGCCGCGCATGTCGACTGTCGCGTCAGGCTTGACCACATAGGCATAGAAGCCCTCAGGCCCCCGGTTCACCGCCGCCGAGGGAATGGTCAGGACATTCTGCTGCGTCTGCAACAGCAGCCGCACATTGATGAACTGGCCCGGCCACAGCTTTTCCTGCGCATTGGGGAATGTCGCCTTGAGCCGCACGGTGCCCGCGCCCTGATCGATCTCATTATCGATCAACAGCAGCGTGCCTTGGTCGAGCACGGTGGTGCCGTCGCGCGCCAAAGCCGTTACCTGCACCGACCCTGCCTTCATGGCATCGGCCACCTGCTGGCGCTGCTCTTCCGGCAGAGTGAAGATCACCGACAGCGGCTGCAACTGAGTGACGACGACGATCGCCGTACTGTCGGCTGCATGAACGATGTTGCCAATGTCGATCTGGCGGATACCGGCGACGCCGTCGATCGGCGAAACGATCTTGGTGTAATCGAGCTGCACTTTCGCCGCGTCGATGGCGCCGGCATCGGCGCGGATCGTCGCTTCAAGCTGCGCCACCAAAGCCGTTTGCGTGTCGAGCTGCTGGCGGGTGCTGAAATTCTTCTTGGCCAGTTCGGTATAGCGCCCGAGATCCAGCTTGGCATTGCCGAGCTGGGCTTCGTCCTGCGCCTTCTTGGCGATGGCTTGGTCGTAAGTCGCCTGATAGGGACGCGGATCGATCTGCACCAGCAGGTCGCCGCGCTTCACATGCTGTCCTTCCGTGAAGGCCACGGTCTGGATCTGGCCGTCGACGCGGGTTTTGACCGAAACCGTATTGAACGCCTGCACCGTGCCGAGTCCGCCGAAATAGACCGGGACATCGGTCTTCGCGGCCATGGCGGCATCGACCGGGACGGCGGTGACGGCGACCTTGGTCGCTTGCTGCGAAACATTGGGTTGCGACCACCACGTCCATCCCGCATAGCCGGCGGCGGCAACGAGCAGGAGCGCGATGGTCCGGCCTGTCGCGCTCGCCTTGCCCCGCGGCGCGGCGGGTTTCCGGGCTTTTTCCCGGCTGTCGAGAAAAGCCTTGGTCGATTCACCGGTCTTCTTGTGCGTCGGCAAGGGAATGAGGTCCGCGTCTGCCAGGACTTCTTTTTTCTGCGCATCATTCGGCGATTTCATGGAAACGGAGCCTCAGCTTATGAGCGGCGAAGGAAAGGCAAGGTTTTGGCCGGCCGAGCGGCGGGCGCGGGACACGCCCACGCGTTCTCTGTTGCCGCAACGGCCACACGCGTGAGACATGCCGACGGGCGCCGACCCGACGGGCTACAACTCGCTTGGTTCAAAAAGGGGTTCGATCGCATCGATGTCAGCCCTGACCCGCCCCGCACCGAACGTGCGGCGGTCAAAGCGCATTAAGGTCCACGCGACCTGTCAGAATGATGGCCCGAACCTTACGAAATGGACAGGATCGAACACATGTTCGAGAGGTCGAAGATTTTGTAAGTCGCCTTACGATCGTCCGCGATGAGAAAGAGCTGCAATCGCTGCCTTATCAGGCGCGTCCTGCCAGATATTTGATCAACCCGTCGCGCTCTTCAGCGTTCATGCGTAAACCGAGTTTCGAACGGCGCCACAGGATGTCGTCGGCACTCATCGCCCATTCGTGACGGACCAGCCAATCGACTTCGCGCGCGAAGAGGCCGGCGCCGAACGCCTCACCGAGATCTTCCATGCACGATGCATCATCGAGCAGAGCGCGCGTGTCGGCGCCATAGGCGCGGCACCAGCGCGCCAGCAATGCACGATCAAGCCAGGGATGACGCGCCGCCAGACCGGCTTCAAGCGCGGCGATGCCGCCATCACCGAGCCTGCCGCCCGGTAAAGGCTCATGCCCTGTCCAAGTGCCGCGCGCGGCAATAGCCGGGAAATGCGGCGCGAGCAGCGCCATCACCTTTTCGGCGAGTTGGCGATAGGCGGTGATCTTGCCGCCGAAGACATGCAGCAAGGGCGGATCGCCGACCTTCTCCAGACGATATTCGCGCGTCGCGCTGGCCGCCGATCCTTCGCCTTCGATCAAAGCGCGCACGCCGGCATAGGACCAGACCACATCGGCGCGCGCGATCGGCTTGGTGAAATAGAGATTGGCGGCGGCGATCAGATAATCGACCTCCGCCTCGCTCGCGGCGGCCTGCGTCGGATCACCCGAGAATTCATGGTCCGTCGTGCCGATCAAGGTGAATTCGCCTTGATAGGGAATGGCGAAGACGATGCGGCCATCGCCGTTCTGGAAGATGTAACTGCGGTCGCCATCAAACAGACGACGTACGACGATATGGCTACCCTGGTCCAAGCGCAGGCGGGTGCGCGTGGTGCGATCCGGCCCGCCCACTTTGTTGGCGATATCGCCGGCCCAGGGGCCAGCGGCATTGATCAATGCGCGACAGCGCATCTCCTCGCGCGCGCCATCCGGCCGCGCGACCTCGACACGCCACAGGCCCTCCTGCGGCACGGCCGACAGCAGTTTCGTGCGCGGACGCACGAGCGCCCCGCGTGCCGCCGCATCGCGCGCGTTGAGCACGACGAGGCGCGCATCGTCGACGGCGCAATCGGAATATTCGAAACCACGCGTCATGCCGGAACGCAGAGGCCGCCCCGCCGCATCGTTGCGCAGATCGAGCGTCGTAGTTCCCGGCAGAGTGCGATGGAAGTCGAGATGATCGTAGAGAAAAAGGCCGGTACGCAGCATCCAGGCCGGGCGCATGCCCGGCAGAACCGGCAGGACGAAGCGCATCGGCCAGACCAGATGCGGCGCGATGCGCAGCAGCACTTCGCGCTCGACCAGCGCCTCGCGCACCAGCGAGAACTGCCAATGTTCGAGGTAGCGCAGGCCGCCATGAATGAGCTTGGTCGAAGCCGACGACGTGCCGCTGGCCAGATCGTTCATCTCGACCAGGGCAACGCTCAAGCCCCGGCCGGCGGCATCCCGCGCGATGCCACAGCCATTGATGCCGCCGCCGACGATCAAAAGATCGAACACAGGATCGTTCGTCTCGCCCAGCGCCGGTCTCCTTCAATGGGCGAACGCCCCATTCGCGTTCCGATACCCACCTTAAGACTTGGGCAGAATCACACTGAGTCGCAAGCAGATTCGCCATTCGATGACAGTTGAGCCGTTATGCACAACCGTATAAAAGACCCGCGCGGTCCGCGCATGTGCGCGGATCCCAGTCAAAGGCTGACCGAAATGACCGCGCATTACGTGCTCACCCTCTCCTGTGCCGATAAACCCGGCATTGTCGCTGCCGTCTCGACCTATCTGTTCGACGGCGGTTGCAACATCCTCGACGCGCAGCAATTCGACGACCTGGCCACCGGCCTGTTCTTCATGCGCGTGGTGTTCGAGAGCGAGGGGGGCCAAAGCGGCGCGTTGGGCGACGGTTTCAAGCCGGTCGCCGAACGGTTCGGCATGACCTGGACGCTGCGCGATCGCTCAGACCGCAAGAAGGTGATGATCCTGGTGTCGAAGTTCGACCATTGCCTGGTCGACATTCTGTATCGCTGGCGTCTCGGCGAATTGCCGATGGACCTCACCGCCGTCGTCTCCAACTATCCGCGCGACACCTATGGCGCGCTCGATTTCGGCGGCGCGCCGTTCCACTATCTGCCGGTCACCAAACAGACCAAGATGGAGCAGG
The DNA here is from genome assembly GCA_001898965.1 of Rhizobiales bacterium 62-17. Lineage (GTDB taxonomy): Bacteria > Pseudomonadota > Alphaproteobacteria > Rhizobiales > Beijerinckiaceae > Terripilifer. Next base: position 1,092,438 of record MKVW01000009.1, on the reverse strand, counting down.
AGGCGCAGCTCTGGGAGCTGATCAAAGCCAATGGCACGGAACTGGTGGTGCTCGCCCGCTACATGCAGATTCTCTCCGACGGCCTGTCGGCGAAACTGTCAGGCCGCTGCATCAACATCCATCATTCCTTCCTGCCGGGCTTCAAGGGCGCGAGCCCCTATACGCAGGCGCATACACGCGGCGTGAAGCTGATCGGCGCGACGGCGCATTACGTCACTGCCGACCTCGACGAAGGTCCGATCATCGAACAGGACGTCGAGCGCATCAGCCATCGCGATACGCCAGACGATCTGGTGCGCAAGGGACGCGACATCGAGCGGCGCGTGCTGGCGCGCGCGCTGCGCTATCACCTTGAGGATCGTGTCCTCGTCAACGGACGCAAGACGGTCGTGTTCGGCGAATAGCCGAACACGAAAGCTTCAGACGCCTATCTCAGCGCCGGATTGCTCTGCCACGTCTTGATGGACGGCGCGCGGTGCACCGGTGCATAGGCCATCGGATGCGCATGGGTGCGCCGCTTGGCGACCATCATGTGCTTCTTCTTGCTCATCTTGGAAGCCAAATAGGTCTTCTTCTTGCCGTGCGACTTGGCGGCATAGCGAGTGTTGCCCGGAGGCGAGCCCGAAATCGAGATGGAGGCGCCTTCACGCTGCACCATGGCGAAGAGCTTTGCAGCATTGCCAGGCGCCAGACGGATGCAGCCGTGCGAAGCCGGACGACCGAGCTGGCTCACCGAGCCGGTGCCGTGAATGGCATAGCCGCCGAGGAAGAAGATCGAATGCGGCATCGGCGACATGTTGTATTTGCGCGAATAATGCATGCGCCGCAGGCTGTAGGGCCGGAACGTGCCGCGCGGCGTCACATAGCCCGACCGCGCCGTCGAGACCGCCCATGTCGCGCTTTCGCCGGCACTATTGGTGACGTGCATACGCTGGGTGGACAGATCAATGCTGATGCGCACTGCCGCTTCGGCAGAGCGATGGGCAGCGAAGAGACTGCCGACGAGGGCTAAAACAAATGCCAGAAAACGCATGACGCAAAACTCCCGCACACCAAAGCCGCCGCGTTTTTGACACGCGGTCGGCTGTTGAGGGCCGCAACAGCGACAGAATTGCGCCGAATCCGACCGCCGTAAAGTCGAATCCGTGTGATTGGTTGACGTAAGCAGTTAGCCAAAGAACCGATTCACGACGCTCTGGCTATTGACCGTTGGGGAGCGCCGATTGCAGCGCCTGCCACAGCGCGTCTTTCACCTGCACCGCCATCGGTGCATCCTGCGTCACCGGCGGCGCCGTGCGGCGCAAACCGTCTTTCACCAAAAGAACAAACCGTACCTCGCCATCGGTCTGATAGCGGCTGCCTTCGCCATTGCGGCCGAACAGGGTCGGGCCGACACCCGATACTTGATAGAGCCCCTCGGCCATTCCGGCCTCGATGAGGCTGCGGGTGAAGAAATCGCGCTCGGTATCGACATTAGGGTTAATCACATGGGTGACCTGCCCGGTGTAATGGCTCAACCCGACGCCCTGGTCGAAGGTGGCGGCGCCCAACCAGACCGGCCGCCCCTCGGCGCCGGCCGCGAGCACCTGCCAGAGCCGGACATGATGGCGCCGCCGCGCGCTGGCACCATCCTCGCGCTCGAAGGCCAGATCCTCCCGGCGCCCCTCGTAAAGCAGCGGGCTGACCGGCGCCTGCCGGTAGGGCCGGTCGAGCAGGACGCTGCCGACGATCTCGATACTGGTGCGCAGAGTGATTGGATCGGCGGGAAACCAGCCGGCGGTGTGCAGCGCCTTCACCACATCTTCGCGCGAGCCGACGAGACCGATGTTGATCGGATCGCCCGGAATGCCTGAAGCGGTCTGCGTCACCATCGGCCGATCGGCGATACCTGGCTGATGTTCATACTGTTTCCAGATCGAGGGCAGCACAAGATAGGCGATCAGAAAGTAAACCGCGCCAAGCACGGCCAGGGTGGCAAGCCAGCGCGCCGCCCGTGTCCGATCCACCAAAACCACGGCTTAGGGACCGGCCGGACGGGCCGGTCCGGCGAGTTCGCGCACCAGCCGGTCGAGGAAGGTCTTGCCGTCATACAGCGCCTGCACGCCAACCTGCTCGTTCAGGCCGTGGACGCCGCTCGTCGCCGGATCGTTGAAAATGCCGGAGACGCCATAGGCGGCAATACCGGCGCTGCGCGCCCAGCGGCTGTCGGTATAGCCGCCCGACATGGTCGGTATGACCGGTACGCCCGGCCACATCTTGCCGGCGATCCGCTCGACCGCGCCCATCACCTCCGGGTTCAGCGGCGACGGCGGACTGAGAACCGCCGTGCCAACCGGCGTCACCGAAATATTGGGGTCGTCGAGGACGCGGACGAGGGTTTTCTGCACGTCGGCGACATCGGCGTCGGGCAGGACGCGGCAATTGACGGTGGCCGCGGCCGTCTGCGGCAAAGCGTTCTCGGCATGGCCGGCCTCGAGCATGGTCGCCACGCAGGTGGTGCGGATAATGGCATTATAAGAGGGCAGCCCGGTCAAAACCGCGAGCGCGCTGGCATCGGCATTGCCGGCGAGCAGCGCGCGAATGGCTTCGGCGTTTTGAAAGCTTTCGTCCTTCAGGGCGTTTTCCAGAAAGGCTTTCGTCACCGGGTTGAGCCGGGCCGGAAAGTCGAAGCGGGCAAGCCGCACCAGACCATCGGCCAGGCGATAGATGGCGCTATCGCGGCGGCCGGAGGCGCTGTGCCCGCCACGATCCTTCACCTCCAGCCGATAGGTCTGATAGACTTTCTCGGCGAGCTGCACGGTCAGACGCCAGGGCTTGCCGTCGCGCAGAATGCCGCCGCCACCTTCGTTGATCGCCAGTTCCGCATCGACGAGATCGCGATGCTGGTTCAACAGCACCTTGGCGCCGTCATGGGGCGAATCCGACAATTCCTCATCGGTGGTCAGCGCGAGGACGATATCGCGCTCCGGCTTGTAGCCGCTTTTCACATATTCGATCAGGTTGGCGACGAAGATCGCCGCCATCGCTTTGTCGTCGGCGGCGCCGCGGGCGCGGAAATAGCCGTCGACCTCTTGCAGTTTGAACGGATCGAAAGCCCAGTCGGAGCGCTTGGCTTCGACGACATCGATATGGGCCATCAACAGAAGCGGCTTGCGCGCGCCCGTGCCGCGCAGACGCGCCACCAGATTGCCCTTGCGCGGCGCGGTGGAGATGATCTTGATGTCGTCTTCCGGGAATCCGCCAGCCTTCAGGCGCGCCGCCATGGCCTGCGCCGCCTGCAAGGTGTCGCCTTCGGACTCGGTCGTGTTGATCTCGACCAATTCACGGTAAATGTCGCGGAATGCCTGCAATTCAGGCGATAAGGACTGGGCTCGGGCTTGCTGTGCACAGCACAAAAGCAGAGAGGCCAGCGCCAGACGCGCTACACCAGAAAACACAGGCCGCATAGTCGTCGCTCCTTCGGCCCCATTATGCAGCGCGGTGCCCCGTCCCTGTCAAACGCACCGCATCGGCTTCATCGAATAGCGGCCATGCAAGATCGCGATTGCAATCCCTTGTTCCGCCACTAGTCTTGCCTGGGGGATCGTTCAAAGGAGCTGACACATGCGCCGCACCACTCGTTTGCTTGATACGCTGCTGATGACTTGCGCACTGACCTGCGCCGTCGCAGCTTTCACACCGGCATCCGCCGACGAGCGCAAGGAAGCGGCGTTCAAGATCATTGACAAGAACGCCAAGCAGATCGCCGACCTCGGCGACGCGGTCTATTTCTTCGCCGAACCCGGCATGCAGGAGTTCGAGAGCACCAAGCTCCTGAAAGGCACGCTGGAAGCGGCCGGCTTCACCGTGGAACTCGGCGGCGCCGACATGCCGACCAATCTCTGGGCGAAATGGGGCAGCGGCAAGCCGACCATTCTGATCGCCAGCGAGATCGACGCTCTGCCGGAAGGATCGCAGACGCCGGGCTCCATTCCGCGCAAGCCGCTCGTCGCCGGCGCGCCGGGCCATATGGAAGGGCACAACACCCATGCCGGCGTGACGCTTGGCGCGATGTACGCGCTCAAGAAGGTGATGGAGCAATATAAACTGCCGGGCACGATCATGCTGTCGCTTGGCCCCGCCGAGGAGCAGCTTGCGAGCCGCCCCTTCCTGGTGCGCGCCGGCTATCTGAAAGATGTCGATGCCGGGCTGATCGTCCATATCGGCGATAATTTCTCCACCGGCTGGGGACTGCAGAACTATGCGGCGATCAGCGCCATCTTCACCTTCCACGGCAAGACCGCGCATGGCGCGATGAATCCCTGGGACGGCAAGGATGCGGTCGATGCCGTCGAACTGATGGACATCGGTTTCGACAAACTGCGCGAACATCTGCGCCCGACCTATCGCGCCCACCGCACCATCATGAACGGCGGCATCCAGCCCAACATCATTCCCGACCTCGGCCGCATCTGGTGGTTCGTGCGCGACGCGTCGGCCAAGGCGGCCCAAGACAATTTCGACAAGCTGGTGAAGATCGGCGAAGGCGCGGCGCTGATGACCGGCACGACGATGGACCCGCCCAACGTCATCGCCTCGGCCTGGCCGTCGCTCGGCAACCGGCCGCTGAGCGAGGCGCTGCGCAAGAACATGGAGACGGTCGGCCTGCCGAAATGGAGCGAGGAGGAAGTCGCCTTCGCCAAGGAATTCCAAAAGGCCAACAACCAGCGCGAGGTCGGCCTCAACACCGAACTGCCGCCGTCCGGTCCGCGCCCCCAGGGCTTCGCCTCCAACGACATCGGCGACTACACCTGGAACGTGCCGTTCGGCCTGATGACCTTCCCCGGCAGCGTGCCCGGCATCGGCTATCACGCCTGGCCGGCGGCGGTGACGCCGACCAGCACGATGACCCACAAGGGCATGGTCGCCGCCGCCAAGGTGATGGCAGCGACGGCGCTCGACATGCTGACCTCGCCGGAACTCGTGCAAAAGGCCAAGGAAGGCCTGGCCCAGGACACCAAGGAAACGAAATATTTCTCGCTCCTGCCTGACACCGCCAAGCCGCAAACCGACCTCAACAAAGAGGTGATGGACCGGTTGCGGCCGGAAATGAGCAAATTTTACCTGAAGGTCACGCCGCGCTTCGAATAGCCGAAAAAAATTCTGTCACGCTGTCGGCATTCTCCTGCTTCAAACGTTCTTGCAACGAGGCAATCAGCAGGAGGATGCCATGTACGTTGATGGATTTATCGTCGCGGTCCCCAAGGACAAGATTGAAGCCTATAAGGAAATGTCGACCCAGGCCGGAAAAATCTGGATGGAGAACGGCGCCAAGCAATATGTCGAATGCGTCGGCGACGACGTGCCCTATGGCAAACTCACCTCCTTCCCCCGCGCCGTCCAGGCCACCGAGGAAGAAACGGTGGTATTTTCCTGGATCGTCTACGAGTCCCGTGAACAACGCGATGCCATCAACGCCAAGGTGATGGCCGATCC
>MKVW01000009.1:1010846-1086925 GCA_001898965.1 Rhizobiales bacterium 62-17 | reverse complement strand
AGTTTTAGGATGCGTTTCCCGGGTGCGCGTGCGTGAACGTCACGTTGAACGCATCGCGCCCGGCATAAACCGCGTTGCGGCCCAACTCGCGTTCGATCCGCATCAGCCGATTGTATTTGGCGGTGCGATCGGAGCGGGACAGCGAGCCTGTCTTGATCTGCCCGCAGTTGGTCGCGACGGCGAGGTCGGCGATGGTCGTATCTTCCGTCTCGCCCGAGCGATGCGACATCACCACTGTATAACCGTGTTTCTGCGCATATTCGACGGTGCGCAGGGTTTCGCTCAGCGTGCCGATCTGATTGACCTTGACGAGGATGGAATTGGCCAGGCCTTCGCGCATGCCGTCCTGAAGCAGATCGAGATTGGTGCAGAACACATCGTCGCCGGTGAGCTGGCAGGTCTTGCCCAGGGCCTGCGTGATCAGCTTCCATCCGCGCACGTCGCCCTCGGCCATCGGGTCTTCGATGGAGACGATCGGATAGGTGCGCGCCAGATCGACAAGGTATTGCGCGTGTTCGTCGACACTGCGCACCACGCCTTCGCCGCGATAATGATAGGCGCCATCCTCGAAGAATTCGGACGAGGCGGGATCGAGCACGATCGCCACGTCCCGGTCCGGTGCATAGCCTGATTTCACGATGGCTTCGGTGACCATGTCCAGCGCTTCCTTGGCGCATCGGACATTCGGCGCGAAGCCGCCTTCGTCGCCGACATTGGTCTGATGCCCGGCCCGCGACAGCCCGCCTTTCAAAGTGTGAAAGATTTCGCTGCCGATGCGCACCGCCTCGCGAAAGCTTGGCGCGCGCAAAGGCATGACCATGAATTCCTGGAAGTCGAGGGGATTATCGGCATGGGCGCCCCCATTGATGACGTTCATGCCGGGCGCGGGCAGCAGCCGGGCGTTGGCACCGCCAAGATAACGATAGAGCGGCAGGCGCGCCGAGGCAGCGGCGGCTTTGGCGACGGCCAGCGAGACGCCGAGCAGCGCATTGGCGCCCAGCCGGCTCTTGTTGGGCGTGCCGTCGAGATCGATCATGATCTGGTCGATCCCGCTCTGGCAAAAGGCATCGGCGCCGCGCAAGGCGTCAAAAATTTCGCCGTTCACCGCCGCCACAGCCTGCTGCACGCCCTTGCCGTGATAGCGGTTGCCGCCGTCGCGCCGTTCGTGCGCTTCGTGCAGGCCGGTGGACGCGCCGGAAGGCACGGCCGCCTGCCCCACCGAACCGTCGGCCAGCACCACATCCACCTCGACGGTCGGATTGCCGCGGCTGTCGAGAATTTCGTTCGCCTCAATCTGCGTAATCGCGGTCACTTCAGGTTTCTCCTTGCGAAAGGGCGCCGAAAGCCGCAACCATTCGTGATAAATTTGCACAAATGGTCACCCTGTTCCGTCGAACGATCGATGCCGCCCGTGTCGGAAGCTCTGAATTTCGGCCTTTATGCGATTTGATCTATGGCAATCGGGCGATTTTTGATAACGAGTTCGATTGTCAGATACGTGAGTTAAATTCACGGAGTTTGCCGTGTCGCGCCGCCTGCCACCACTGTTCTCCCTGCGCGCCTTCGAAGCCGCCGCGCGGCTCGGCTCGATCACCCGCGCCGCCGACGAACTTGGCCGCACCCACGGCGCGGTCAGCCGGCAGATTCGCGCCTTGCAGGATCACGCCGGCCTGGCGCTGTTCGACAAGGCGGGAACCGGCATCCGCCTGAACGCGCATGGCGAGAAATTGCGTGAGGTGGTGGCGGGCGCGCTCGCCTCCTTGGAGCAAGGCTGGGGGCGGGTGCTGGAGGAGGCGCAGGGCCAGAGCCTGCACGTGGCGTGCAGCGCCACCTTCGCCATGCGCTGGCTGGTGCCGCATCTCGCCGGCTTCTATCGCCAGCATCCCGACGTGCGCATTCGCCTGTCGATGACGTCAGCCCAGGAAATCCGTAACCAGGGCGCGGATCTCCTGCTGGCCTGGGATCGCCTGTCCTACCCGGCGCAAGATCAGGCGCAGGCGATCCGCATCGCCGATGTCGCCTTCGGCCCGGTTTGCGCGCCGGGCTATGGCTTCAAGGTCAAAGGCAATCATCTCACCTGCGCCACCTGGATCGTTCACGACTACACGCAGCGGGCGTGGACGGTGTGGCAGGAGAACAGCGGCTTCACCGCCTCGCACGAAACGGAACTGCGCTTTCCGCATACGCATTTGTGCATCGAAGCGGCCTTGTCCGGACTGGGCGTCGCCTTGGTGGAAAGCCGGATGGTGCGCGAAGACTTAGGTGCCGGCCGATTGATCGCGCCCTGCGGCTTCGTGGCGTTCGAGGACGGTCTGGCGATCGTGCCGACCTCCGATCGCGCCAGCTCACCGGCGGCAAAAGCCTTTATTGCGTGGATCACGCAGGAGTTGGGGAGCGACGAGCGCGCTCAATCGCCCTGATCGGGAATTTTCAGAATGTGACCGCAGGCCTTGCAATGAACGGCGTCGGGATCGTGCCGCTGCAATGCGCATTGCGGGCAAGGAAAATGAACCTTCGCCGGGCGGAAGATCGACTGCGCCAGCCGCACGAACAGGGAAATGCCGATGATCATCGTGGCGATCGATGTCAGCTTGCCCCAAACACCGGGCAGAACAATGTCGCCAAAACCTGTGGTCGTCACCGTGGCGACGGTGAAATAGAGCGCATCGATATAGCCGTTCAAACCACCGACGGCGCGAAAGAAGAACGTGTAAACGAAGCCGGTGATGATGAAGAGAAAGGTCAGGAGATTAATTACAGCCTGACCGGTCGCGCGCCATTCGCGCCAGCCGATTTCCTCGAACGGACGCCAGAGAAAACCGCTGCGCGACAGCGACCACAGCCGCAGAATGCGCAGAAAGCCGAGATTGGCGAATGTCGTCGGCAACAGCAGCGTCGCCAGGATGAAGATGTCGACCCAGACGGTCGGCTGGCGCAGCCAGCGCACGATATCCGTCGATGCCAGAATGCGGGCAATGATGTCGGCGGCCAGCAGTGCCGCGATGGAATAATCGAGCCAGAGAAAGGCCGGCTCATCCTGCAGAACGGGCGAGGCAATGAAGAAAGCGATGATCGCCAGATCGACAAGAATGACGGCGAGCTGAAAGCGCACCGCCGCCGGCGAGCGTCCGTGATAGAGCTTGCGCAAGAGATCGCGCAGGCGTTTCAGTCCGGTGTTGGGCTCGGATGCAGCATCGGCCATGGTTCATGACCTAGCGAGACCGATGCGCAGCGTAAAGCGTAAACTCAAAAGGTTCCCGCGATACCGGCCCGGCGGATGACCTCGCCCCAGCGCGCCGTCTCATCGGCGATATATTTACGCAGGTCTTCGACCGAGCGGTTCGGCACCGGCAACAGGCCGGCCTTCAGCAATTGATCCGCCGCGTCCGATGTCGCCAGCAGACGGGTCAGTTCGTCATGCAGCTTGTCGACGATCGGCCGTGGCGTCGCCGCCGGCGCCGCCATCATGAACCAGCCTGAGGCGTCGAAACCCGGAACCGTGTCGGCAAGCGGCGGCACGTCCTTCAGCACATCGATGCGTCGTGCCACGCTGACGGCGAGCGGGCGCACCAGATTGCCCTGAATAGCACCGAGCACCGGACCGAGATCGACCATCATCAACGGCACATGACCGGCGGCGACATCGTTCAAGGCCGGCAGGCTGCCTTTATAAGGCACCATCGTCATGTGGATGCCGGTCATGCCGCTCAACATCTCGATATAAAGATGATGCGGCACGCCGGGGCCCGACGAAGCATAGTTGATCTGGCCGGGGCGCGCTTTCACATAGTCGATCAGCTCCGCCACCGATTTGACCGGCAGCGACGGATTGACCACCAGAACGAACGGCGTTGCCGCGGCCAGCGCCAGCGGCACGAAATCCTTCGGATCGTAAGGCAGCTTTTTGTAGAGCGTCGGATTGGCGGAGAGGTTCGACACCGAGGCGAGGAATAAGGTGTGACCATCCGGCTCCGCACGCGCCGCCGCCTGGGCACCGACGACGCTGCCGGCGCCCGGCCTGTTCTCGACGATGAACGGCTTGCCCCAGGCCTGTTCCAGTTTCTGGGCGATGAGACGCGCCAGAATGTCGGTGCCGCCGCCCGGCGCGAAGGGCACGATCAAGGTGACCGGACGCTCCGGATAATGGGCGGCGGGATTCGACGGTGTTTGCGCTGTGACCGGCCCGGCAAACGCCATCAGGCCGATGGCGGCGAGCGCGCCATAGACGTTCATGCCCTTGAACATGGGCTCCTCCCTGTGCCGTCGTCATGCGCAACGGCTATGAGGAGGATGAAAGGCAGTTCCCTCGCCCGTCAAGCCGGGCGGTGGATGCTTAACGAAGTGTAAGCATCTAGGCTCGCAAGTTGTCCCTCTCCGGGACGCATGAGAATCAATGATGGCAAAGATGATCGACGGGTTGAAACGGAGCGGACAGGCGTGTGGGCTCATCGCCGCCGCGATCGCTGGCATTTTCGCCGCCGAGGCGCTGGGCCAGGATATTGGGTCGGTCAATCCGCAGCCGCTGCCGCCGCTGGCCAATCCGAACAGTCCTTCGACACCGGCCAAGGAACTTTTCGGCCGCAAGACCGATCCGGCCCACATGGCCGTCCGTTCGATCGGCTTCTATTCCAAAGGCTGCCTCGCCGGCGGCACCGCTTTGCCCGTCAACGGTGACGCCTGGCAGGTGATGCGCCTGTCACGCAACCGTAATTGGGGCCACCCGGCCCTGGTCACCCTGCTAGAACGAATCGCCCGGCAGGCGCAGCGCGAGGGCGTGTGGAACGGGCTGCTGGTCGGCGACATGTCGCAGCCACGCGGCGGCCCGATGCGCACCGGCCATGCCTCACACCAGATCGGCCTCGATGCCGACATCTGGCTGACCCCGATGCCGGACCGGACCTTGAGCCGCGCCGAGCGTGAACAGATGTCCGCCGTCGATATGGTGCGGCCGGACAAGCTCGACGTGAATGCCAGCTTTTCCCAACGACAGGTGGAACTCATCCGCATCGCCGCGCAGCAGCGCGAGGTCGAGCGGATTTTCGTCAACGCCGCCATTAAGAAAGCCATGTGTCGTATGACGATAGGAAATCGTTCCTGGCTAGCCAAGGTGCGCCCCTACTATCAGCACAATTACCATTTCCACGTCCGCATGACCTGCCCAGCCGGCGTCGAGGGCTGTACGCCGCAGGATCCGCCGCCGTCAGGGGATGGGTGCGACCAGCTCGACTGGTGGTTTTCCGATGCGGTTTTGCATCCCAAGCCCAATCCGAACTGGAAACCGCGCCCGCCGCTGACCATGGCCCAGCTCCCGGACGCCTGCCGGGCGGTGTTGAACGCAAAGTAACGACTTTTCTTGCATTGTTCTTCTTTGCATTGTCCTGGCGCCCATCCCGTGCCAAACCGCCCATTCATGAGCGGTTCAGCCCGTTGATCGCAAGCCAATGTGCGGCGTGGGGTGTTCGGCTGGGAAAGGACTATGGATATGGAAAATGCACCACGGCCGAGCGATGAGCTCGCCCTTGATGCAGAACGTGCGCCGCGACCTGACGGCGCGGTCTCCGCAGCCGAGCCGGCCCCCGCGGCCACGACGGCTGCGGTGTTTTCCGTGACCCGTGGTCCTGTCCGCCCCGATCTGCTGCACGACGAACTGCTCGGCGAATTGTTCGCCGCTTCGGCGCATCAACATCCGACCCGCACCTGCCTGATCGCCGACGGCGTCAAGCTGACCTATCGCGACGTCGACCGCGCCGCCGAACGGCTGGCGCGCGGCCTGTTGCACCATGGCGCGAAGCCCGGCGCGGTCATCGGCCTGTGGATGGGGCGCGGCGCCGATCTCCTGATCGCGCAGATCGCCATCACGCGCACGGGCGCGGCTTTCCTGCCCTTCGATGCGGACGTGCCGGCCGAGCGCGTCGCCGAATGTCTCGCCGACTGTAACGCCGTCGCTCTGTTCACCGATGCGGATCGCAAGGCGCGCCTCGCCGATCTCGCCGCCGGCGCCATCGCAAGCCCGGTTTCCTGCCCGGCCCTCACCTCGGCGCAAGTCGGCAGCGACGAGACGGCGGAAATCGTCAGTGCGCGGGCACTCGGCTGCACGCCGGATGATCCCGCCTATCTGATCTATACGTCGGGCTCGACCGGCAAGCCGAAAGGCATCGTCGTCACCCAGCGCAACATCTGCCATTACCTGCGCTCAGCCAACGAAATCTACGGCCTGACCGCCGACGACGTGGTCTTCCAGGGCGCTTCCGTCGCCTTCGACCTGTCGATGGAAGAAATCTGGATTCCCTATCTCGTCGGCGCGACCTTGTTCGTCGCCACGCCGCAGATCATGGGCGAGACCGAGCGGCTTCCCGATCTGATGGAAGTCAACGGCATCACCGTGCTCGATACGGTGCCGACCCTGCTCGCCATGCTACCGCGCGACATCAACACGCTGCGCATCATCATCCTGGGCGGCGAAGCCTGCCCGCCTATTATCGCCGAGCGCTGGTGCAAACCTGGCCGTCGCGTCTTCAATTCCTACGGCCCGACCGAAACCACGGTTGTCGCGACGATAGCCGAAGTGCAGGCCGGCACGCCCGTCACCATCGGCAAGCCGATCCCTAACTACACTTGCTATGTGGTCGACGACGAACTGCTTCTCGTGCCGCCCGGTGTCGAAGGCGAATTGCTGATCGGCGGTCCCGGCGTCGCGCGCGGCTATCTCAATCGCGACGAGCTGACGGCGGAAAAATTCATCGCCAATCCGTTCGACAGCGACGGCGCCGATCTGCGGCTCTATCGTTCAGGCGATGCCGTTCTGCTCGACGAGCAAGGCGAGATCGTCTTTCGCGGCCGCATCGACGATCAGGTGAAAATTCGCGGCTTCCGCGTCGAACTTGGCGAGATCGAAGCCAAGCTCGTCCATCGCGACGAGATCGCCCAGGCCGCCGTGGTGTTGCAGAACCATGACGGCGTCGATCAGCTCATCGCCTTCATCGTGCCGGAACGTGGCGCCGCGATCGAGGCGAAAGCGCTGCGTCAGGATCTCCAGCGGGTGCTGCCGGCCTATATGATCCCGTCGCGCTTCGAAGTGCTGACCGAACTGCCGCGCCTGCCCTCCGGCAAGGCCGACCGCAATCGCCTGAAGAAGATCGAGCTGGCGCCACTCGCCGTCGCGCCCAACGAACAAGAAGAGCCGACGACGCCGACCGAAGCGATCCTGCTCGATGCGGCGCGCGAAGTGCTGCCGCCGCAGCCGATCGGTTTCGAAGCCGATTTCTTCACCGATCTTGGCGGCCATTCGCTGCTCGCCGCGAAATTCATCTCGGTCGTGCGCCGCTCGCCGCAGCTTGCCTCGATTACCCTGCAAGACGTCTATGCGGCGCGCAGCCTGCGCGCCATGGGCCAGATCCTCGACGAGCGCGCCAGCACGGCGCCGCCGGCGAAAGATCTGGCGTTCGAGCCGACGCCGGTGCTGCGGCGCTTCTTCTGCGGCCTGGCGCAAGCCTGCGTCCTGCCCTTCATCCTGGCGGTGACCACGGCGCAATGGCTTGGCGTGTTTGTCAGCTACATGCTGCTGACCAGCGCCAGCGCCACCCTGTTCGAAGAAATCTTCTCGCTGCTGGCGGTCTATGCCTGCATCAACGTGGCGACGGTGTTTCTCGCCATCGCCATCAAATGGTTAGTGCTGGGGCGCACCAAACCGGGGCGCTATCCGCTCTGGGGCGCTTATTATTTCCGCTGGTGGGTGGCGCAGCGCTTCCTGGCGCTGACCCATATGAAATATTTCCAAAGCTCGCCGGTGATGCGCTTCTACCTGCGGGCGCTGGGCGCGCGCATCGGCGATGATGCGATCATCGCCGAAGTCGATATCGGCGCGCCGGATCTCATGACCATCGGTGACGGTTGCAGCATCGGCGGCAAGGTGAAGTTCGCCAATGCCCGCGTCGAGGGCAACGAACTGATCATTGGCACGATCGACATCGGCAAGGATGCCTATATCGGCACGTCCTGCGTCATCGAGGACAACGTCAAGATCGGCGCCCATGCGGAACTGCACGATCTCACCGCCATCGCGGCGGGCACTGAGATCGGCGAAGCGGAAATCTGGGACGGTTCGCCGGGCCGCCGTACGGGTTCGGTCAATGTTGCCGCCCTGGACAACCCGCCGGAAGCCAGCGCGCTGCGCCGCAACAGCTTTGGCGTTCTCTACGTCATCCTGCTGACCCTGATCCCGCCGCTCGGCCTGCTGCCGATCTTCCCGGCATTCTGGCTATTCGACCGGATCGACGAATGGGTGATGCCGGGTTCCGGCGACCGCCTCGCCTATCTGGCCTCGATCCCGATCATGGCCTGGCCGACGGCTTTCGTCATGGTGCTCGTCACCGTGGCGCTAATCGCGCTCTTCCGCTGGATCATCCTGCCGCGCGTGCGCGAAGGCAGCTATTCGGTGCATTCCGGCTTCTATTTCCGCAAATGGACCGTGGCGCTCGCCACCGAAGTGACGCTGGAAACCCTGTCGTCGCTCTACGCCACCATCTACATGCGCAATTGGTATCGCTTGATGGGCGCGAAGATCGGCAAGGACGCGGAAATCTCCACCAATCTGTCGGGCCGCTACGATCTCGTCGAGATCGGCGAGAAATGTTTCATCGCCGACGAAGTGGTGCTGGGCGACGAGGATACGAGGCGCGGCTGGATGACCTTGCGCAAGGTGCGCACCGGCGCGCGCGTCTTCGTCGGCAATGATGCGGTGGTGCCCGTCGGTGCCGACATCCCGACCGGCGCGCTGATCGGCATCAAATCGAAGCCGCCCAAGAACGAGGACATGGAGGCCGGCGGCACGTGGTTCGGCTCGCCGCCGATCCGCCTGCCCGTGCGCCAGCGTTTCGACACCGGCTCCAACTGGACCTACGAGCCGCCCAAGTGGAAGAAATTCGCCCGCGCCGTCTTCGAGGCCGTGCATATCTCGCTACCGACCATGCTGTTCATCACCTTCGGCACCTGGGCCGTGGAAGTGCTGGGCCCGGCGCTGGAAGCGCGCGACTGGTTCCTGATGGGCGTGCTGTTCATCGCCTGCTCGATCGCCATTTCCTGCGCCATGATGGGTGTGGTCATCGCCGTCAAATGGCTGACCATGGGCACCTATCGCCCCGCCACCATGCCGATGTGGTCGTGGTGGGCGATGCGCACGGAAGCGGTGGCGGTGATGTATTGGGGCCTCGGCGCGCGCGTGCTGCTCGACCATATGCGCGGCACGCCGTTCCTGCCCTGGACCTTGCGTCTGCTTGGCGCCAAGTTCGGCAAGGGCGTGTGGATGGATTCCACCGACATCACCGAATTCGACTGCGTCAAGGTTGGCGATCATTGCGCCATCAACGCGCTGTCGGCGCTGCAGACCCATCTCTACGAGGACCGAGTGATGAAAGTGGGCCGGGTGGAACTGGCCCCGGCCGTGACCGTCGGCGCCGGCTCGACCGTGCTCTACGACACCAAGGTCGACGCTTTCGCCCGGCTGGGGCCGCTCACCATCGTCATGAAGGGCGAGCAGATTCCGGGCAATTCGTCTTGGATGGGCGCTCCGGCGGTGCGGACGGCCTGAAAATTCGCTCGAAAACCCAGTGATACAGCCGGGGTTTGACCCCGGTTGCGTCCCTGCTACAACGCCCGCGTTCAGCCAGGCGCACCATGTCACACAATACGTTCGGTCATCTTTTCCGCTTCACGAGCTTTGGCGAAAGCCACGGGCCGCTGATCGGCTGCGTCGTCGACGGTTGCCCGCCGTTGATCGAACTGACCGAGGCCGACCTGCAGGGCTATCTCGATAAGCGCCGGCCCGGCCAATCGCGCTTCACCACCCAGCGGCAGGAGCCCGACCAGGTGCGCATCGTCTCGGGCGTGATGACCGAGGAGGCGACCGGCCGGCAGCTTACCACCGGCACGCCCATCGGCCTGATCATCGACAATGTCGACCAGCGCTCCAAGGACTATGGCGAAATCCGCCAGCAGTACCGGCCCGGCCATGCCGATTTTCCCTATGACGCCAAATACGGCATCCGCGACTATCGCGGTGGCGGCCGTTCCTCGGCGCGCGAAACAGCGATGCGCGTGGCCGCCGGCGGCATTGCCCGCAAGGTTCTGGACGGCGTGCGCATTCGCGGCGCTCTGGTGCAGATGGGTCCGCACAAGATCGATCGCCAGCGCTGGGACTGGGCCGTCGTCGACGACAACGCCTTCTTCTGCCCCGATCCGCAAGCTGCGCGCGAATGGGAGACCTATCTCGACGGCGTGCGCAAGGCGGGCTCCTCCTGCGGCGCGGTGATCGAGATCGTGGCCGAGGGCGTGCCGCCCGGCTGGGGCGCGCCGATCTACGGCAAGCTCGATGCGGAACTGGCCTCCGCCTTCATGTCGATCAATGCGGTGAAGGGTGTCGAGATCGGCGAGGGCATGGCGGCGGCAGCGCTTTCCGGCGAAGACAACGCCGATGAAATGCGCACCGGCAATACAGGCCTGCCGCATTTCGTCACCAACCATGCCGGCGGCATTCTCGGCGGCATCTCCACCGGCCAGCCGATTGTCGCGCGCTTCGCGGTGAAGCCGACGTCCTCGATCCTGACCGAACGTCGTTCGGTCGATCGCTTCGGCGCCGAAGTCGACATTCGCACCAAGGGCCGTCACGATCCCTGCGTCGGCATTCGTGCCGTGCCCGTCGGCGAAGCGATGATGGCCATCGTGCTGGCGGATGCCTTCCTGCGCCATCGCGGCCAGACGGGCGCGCCGTCCACGCGTTGGCCCTTCCCCCGTCCCGCGTGAGGGGAACCCATGTTCGAGAAATATCTCTATGCATTGGGGAAAGGCGTTCGCAGCGTCCGGCGCACGCTGGATGAAGAAGCGCGCAAGGAAGCCACCGCCGATCCGAATGCCCCGCGCGACGTGACGCCCAACGATACCGGTGTTACCGAACCCGCTGCGGGCGTTGACGTGTCGTCTGTCATTCCGGCCCGCACGCCGTTGCGGCTCGCCAATCGCGCTTTGGTGATGGGCATTGTCAATGTGACGCCGGATTCCTTCTCCGATGGCGGCCGCTATCTCGACCACGCCGCCGCCGTGGCGCATGGCGAACAGCTCGCAGCCGAAGGCTGCGACATCCTCGACATCGGCGGCGAATCAACGAGGCCCGGCGCCGCCACCGTGACGATCGACGAAGAGATCGCGCGGGTCGTGCCGGTCGTGCAGAGCCTGTCGGCGCGCACGCGGCTGCCGATTTCCATCGACACGATGAAGGCGAAGGTTGCCGCCGCGGCCATCGAGGCCGGCGCCACCATCGTCAATGACGTCTGGGGCTTTCAATTCGATCCCGATATCGCCAGGGTCAGCGCCGATGCTCATGTGCATTGCGTGCTGATGCACAACCGCCGGCAGGATGACGCCAGCGTCGATATGTTCGCCGAAGTGAAGGATTTTCTGTCGCGCTCGATCGACATCGCGCTGAAGGCCGGTGTCGACAGAGACAAGATCTTCATCGATCCGGGCATCGGCTTCGGCAAAACCCACGATCAGAGCTTCGAACTGGTGCGGCGGCTCGCCGAACTGAAACAGGCACTCGGCTTTCCGCTGCTGCTTGGCATCTCGCGCAAGCGTTTCATCGGTTTCGCCACAACGCGCACGATCGCGGCGGAACGAATGATCGGCAGTGTCGCCGCCGACGTCTATGGCGCGCTTCATGGCGCCGATATCGTGCGCGTGCACGATGTGGCGGCTCATGTGGAAGCCTTCGCCGTCTTGAACGCCATCCTGGGCAAAGGAACAGAACGCCGATGAGCTTGCCAGGCAAAGTGATTATCGAACAGCTCGAACTGCACGCCTATCATGGCTGGCACAAGCACGAGAAGGAGTTCGGCCAAGCCTTCGCGATCGACATCGAATTCGAAGTCGATATGGCGATCGAGGCCGCCAGCGATCAATTGCAGGACGCGCTGGACTATGACGCCATCGTCACCACCGTGCGCCGGCTGTTCGTCGAATCCCATTACAAGCTGGTGGAAGCTGCCGCCGCCGCCCTGGCGGCCGGTTTGCTCGATCAGTTTGCACGCGTCGATGCGGTGCATCTGCGCATCCGCAAGCTGAAGCCGCCGATCCCCGAGCGGATCGGCGCCGTCGGTGTCGATCTGCGTATGACGCGCGATCAATTGAAAAGCCGTTGAGTGCCGTGAGCGAACCGGTTCTCGCCGCGCTGTGCCTCGGCGGCAATACCGGCGATGTGGCGCATGCTTTCGCCGATGCCTTGCAGGCGTTGGACGCGGGCGGCGCTCAAGTCGAACAGCGTTCGTCGGTGTGGCGGACGCCGCCGTGGGGCAAGACCGATCAACCGGATTTCCGCAACATCGCGGTGATCGTGCGCACGCATCTGTCGCCGCGCGCCCTGCTCGATCTTTGCCTAGCGATCGAACGCCAGGCCGGGCGCGTGCGGCTGGAGCGCTGGGGGCCGCGCACGCTCGATATCGACATTCTCACCTATGACGACGTGGCGCTGCACGAGCCGGGCCTGACCATTCCGCATCCGCGCATGCTGGAGCGTGCCTTCGTTCTGGCGCCGCTCGCCGAGATCGCGCCGCAGATGGTGGTGGCGGGCGTTCAAGTGGCCGATGCGTTGCAAACGGTCGATACGACGGGCCTGACGATCGACGCGGAAGCCACCGCCATCGTCGCGAGCTAGCCCTTTTTCTTCTCGACCACGCCTACGATCGGGCCCATCGGCCGCCAGCGGTCGTGACGGCTGATCGAGGGCGCGTACATCGACGAGATCGAGCCGTCGAGGAACAAGGCATCGCTACAGCCAATCTTGTCACGGAAGAACGTGGCGAAGTCGTAGAAGGTCACCGGCTCGTTCGAAATGGCGAAGACGATGCGCCCGCCGGAACAGGCGCCGACGCCATTGCGGGTCTTTTTCGACGTGCCTTCTTCCTGGATGCGCGGATGCAGGCGCCCATTGATCACCAGCATCGGGCCAGACTGGGTGGCGTAGCGCACGTCGGCGCGGCGCGAGGCAAAGCGATCGCTGTCAACGACGCCGGCGCCGGTGCGCGTGACGTAGAAGACGCCGTTCGGCTTGAGATGAAAATTGCCGGGGCCGTTGCGCGTGTTGAGCCGCGCCTTCTCGACGCCGCTTTCGATGAACAGGCCGACGGGCCGATAATCGGGATGATACATGCCGGCATTCATCGCGAAGACGAGCTTCTCGCCGTCACGCTCCAGCGCATCCGACAAAGCGTTGAACGAGCCATAGACCGTGCCATCGGGATCATCGAGAAAAAGGCGGATGTCGGATTTGCCGGAGATGAACGTGCAGACCGAATAAGAAGCATTTTCCCAGGCGGTCGATTCACACTGCGCCATTGCCGACTGCGCGGCAAAGCTGAGTATGAAAACGGCGCCGATGGCGATCAGGCGAAGAGAGCGGATCAGTCGCATTGTTCCCCGTTAAACTCTTTCCATCAACGCGGACACATGCGCGGCCACCGACTTGCCGAGCGCGTCGAGATTATAGCCGCCTTCCAGCACGGAGACGAGGCGCCCCTTGCAGCGCCGCTCTGCGATGTCGAGCAATTGTCGGGTCGCCCAAGCAAAATCTTCCTCAATCAGACCG
Source organism: Rhizobiales bacterium 62-17 (assembly GCA_001898965.1). GTDB lineage: Bacteria > Pseudomonadota > Alphaproteobacteria > Rhizobiales > Beijerinckiaceae > Terripilifer. The sequence continues at coordinate 1,073,295 of MKVW01000009.1, read as the reverse complement.
AGCTGTGCCAGCGGGTCCTTACGATGGGCATCAAAACCCGCCGAGATAATGACGAGATCGGGCGAAAAGGCGTCGATCCGCTGCAGCACCACGTCGATCATGGCTTCTCGGAAGCGTTCGCCGTCGTCGCCCGCCCGCAGCGGCGCGTTGACGATCGTGTCGTGGGCGCCGGTCTCGCTCTTGGCCCCGGTGCCGGGATAGAGCGGCATCTGATGGGTGGACGCGTAAAGCACGCTCGGATCGTTCCAGAAAATCTCCTGGGTGCCGTTGCCGTGGTGGACGTCGAAATCCATGATCGCCACCCGTTCGGCGCCATGGACGGCACGGGCGCGGCGGGCGGCGATGGCGACATTGTTGAAGAAGCAGAAGCCCATCGGCGTCGCCGTCTCGGCATGATGGCCGGGCGGGCGCATGGCGACGAAGGCATTGGCGATCTTGCCGGCCATCACCTCATCCACCGCCTGGCTGGCGGCCCCCACCGCATGCATGCAGGCTTCCCAGGTGCCAGGGCTCATCGCCGTATCGCCATCGAGCTGCACCAGACCATCGGTCGGCGCCGCCTCTTCGATGGCACGCAGATAGGCTTCCGGGTGAACACGCAGAATGTCGGCACTCGTGCCGCGGGGCGCTGCCTCGCGGATCAGGCTTTGAAATTTCTCCGCCGATAGCGCTTCTTCGATCGCCACCAGCCGCTTGGGCTGTTCGGGATGGCCATAGCCCATGTCATGGCCGATGCCCGAGGGATGCGTGAGATAAAGTGTGCTCAAGGTGAAGTACCGGATGCGGCTGGGGTGAAAAGCTTAGCTTAAAAAGGCGCAGGACTGTGTCCTAGATGCAACACAATCTGGACATTTGCGTCCGTATCTCACCTTAAGACAATGATATGGTAAGAAAAGACCTAATAAATTCGGGCCTGGCGGTGCCGAATCGGGGCTAATCTCATGAAACTGAAGGCTTTTGTGGTCGCGTTGGTGGGCGCGACTTTGCTTGCGGGTTGCAATTACAAGTCGGTGCCGGATCCGGCCCTTACCGCCAAGGACGCCGAATGGATGGCGATGGTGCCGCCGTTCGAGCTCGACCCGGAACATCAGCGTTACGAGATTCAGGATCCGACCGGCGAAGCGCCCGGCACGATCATCGTCGATACCAAACAGAACTTTCTCTATTTCGTGCTGCCCGGCAAACGCGCCATCCGCTATGGCGTCGCCACGGGCGCGGAAGCCTATGGTTGGACCGGCACGGCGCAGGTGAAGCGCAAGGCCGAGTGGCCGCGCTGGATGCCGCCCGCCGACATGGTCGAGCGCTGGCCGCACCTCAAGCCGACGGCGGCGGCCGGCGGTCTCAATGGCGGCCCGGACAATCCGCTCGGCGCACGCGCCCTCTATCTCTACGAAGGCGGCCGCGACACGCTCTATCGCATCCACGGCACCAACGAGCCCGATAAGATCGGCCGCAGCGTGTCGTCGGGCTGCATCCGCATGCGCAACATCGACATCGTCGATCTCTACAATCGCACGCCGATGAACGCGAAAGTGATCGTGCGCTGAAGCAGTCAGCGAGGACGAATTTAAAAAGGCCGGGGTGACCCGGCCTTTTGTTTGCGCGTTACGAAATCCGCCGCGGCGACCCAAGTACGATATCGACGATCTCAGGTGGGCGCATGAAGCGCACAGGCGCGAGCGACGTGCCCAAACCGGCGGAGACGATCATGTGTTTGTTGTCGACGGCGATATGGCCATAGGTTTGCGACCAACGCATGCGCGGGCTCATCAAGGGCTGCGCGAATTCCGGCAGGCGCACCTGACCGCCATGGGTGTGGCCCGATAGAGTGAGCGCCACGCGCTGCGGCACCTGCGGGAAAATATAGGGCTCGTGCGCCAGGAGGATGACCGGCGCATCGTCGGTGACCTGCGCGAGCGAACCCGGCAGATCGTCCAAGCCGATATACTCGCGGTGGCTGCGCCGCAGGGCCAATTGATCGGCGAGGCCGACGACCCAGAAAGCATGGCCATCCTTGACCACGCGCACCGCGTCGTTCTCCATCACCGTGACGCCGGCATCGCGCAAGGCCTTGCGCACCGGATCGCCGTTGAGCGCCGGCATGTTTGGCAGAGCGCCATGCCAGAGGTCGTGATTGCCGAGCACACCATAGACGCCATAGGGCGCGCGCAGCACGCTCATCGCTTCGCCCCAGGCTTCCGGCATCACTGGGCCGGTCACCATCATATGGCCGCCGGTGTAATCACCGAGCAGAACGACGATATCGGGATGAAGTGCGTTCACCTTGTTGCAGATGGCGCGCACGCGGCTTGCCGGCATCCAAGGTTCGCAGGCATGAACATCGGAAATGACGCCGATGCGCAGATGCAGATCCGCCGGCCAAGCCGGCGGCGTCATGTGATAGGTGGTGCGTGTGAGGATGAAACCGGGCTCGATGCCGAAAGCATAACCACCCACACTGAGAAGGCCCGCACCGCCCGCGGCGGCGCGGAGGAAACCGCGTCGTGTTACAAGTGCCATTTATAGTTCTTGTCCGTTCCCGCCTGCTCCCTCGTGCAGACGCTGGACAAGAAGCTATCACGCCGCCATGTCGTCGCCACGCAAAAATGCGGGAATGTCCTTCACCTGCGGGCGCGGACCACCCGGGCGTAAAGCTTCCTGCTTGTCGGAGCGAATCTGCAAGGCGGCTGCAACCGCCGCGATACCGATTTCACGGTAGAGGTGGGTCAGAAGATCGCGCGCGTCCTTAACTTTGCGCAGCGGAGCTTCGACGGGGGATTCTTGACGGCTGTCTTCGATCGATTGGGACGACATTGGGGCAACTCACTCTGGGCACGGCCGGCCCGAACCACTGGCGCCGGCTCGTTAAAAATGTGAGCCATCGGTTAAGACGGCTTTAATCTTGCTAACCGGAGATGTGGATAAAGGCTGTGCGCCGCAGCACGCACCGCGGCTACTTCGACGAACCCTGCCAGCGGCAGTAGTGCGATCCCGGCCGGCGCAACGCCAGGTCGATGTGCATATGGTCTTCGTGATAGCCATCGGACCCCGGCCCCAGCACCGTCGCGAAATGCCGGCAGGCGGATTCAAAGAGCGCCATCGGGATTGGCTTGGCTTTATCGCCGACCTGGGCTGTGGCGCCGCCGGCAAAGCGGACGCCGCGAATGTCGAGCGCATTACCCTTGCCGTGCTCGCTCAATTTGGCGCCCTTCACCCGATTGCGGCCGCGACAGTCATAGGAGGCCCCGGAGACGATGGTCTCGAGCCGGCGGCCATCCTGCTCCAGGACGGCAGCGAATTCGCCTTTGACCCAGGATGAAAAAGCCCGCGCCATGTCGCAACGCATGGCGCCGGCATCGGTCACGGCGACGCGCCGGCCATCGGCCAGCCTGATCGCCGTCAACAGCACCGGCTCGTCGATCCCGCATCCCGGCCCGGCGCGCGGCGCGGCCACACGCTTGGCCTCGACCTGACCGCTGTTGAGAAAATCACGGCAGGTGGTGGAGACCGTCGGCAGCACAGGTTCGACCGGCTCGGGCTTCGCCTCCGGCTTCGTGGCTTCTGGCTTCGTTGCCTCCGGCTTGGCCGCATCAGGGTGAGCGACTTCCGGCTTGGGCAGCGCTGCTTGTTTGGGTCCGGCCGTGTCAGGCTCGATGGCCCGCGACTGATCCTCCATAAGGGATTGCGGACGCGGCCACGGCAAGGGCGGGTCGCGCGGCAAGGCTGCGACTTCAGCGCCGATCATTCCGAAAAGACATAAAGAAAGCCAAAAACGAAAGGGACGACAGTTCATCAAAAGATAAACCCGCCGCCCCTCTTGTCGGTTCCCGTGTGCTTAAAGCCCGATGATCACCGATTTAACCTCGGTGAAGGTCTCAACGCCTTCCTTGGCATTCTCGCGACCCCAGCCAGACTGTTTGTAGCCGCCGAAGGGCAAAGCGTTGTCGAGGCCGCCACCGTTGATGCGGATGAAGCCGGACTTCAACCGCTTCGCCATCTTGTGGGCGACGCTGAGGTTCTGCGTCCACACATAGGCCGACAGACCGTAGGTCGTGTTGTTGGCCTCCGCGGCGATGGCATCAAGACTGTCGTCATCGAATGTCGCGGCGCAGAGAACCGGTCCAAAGATTTCCTCGCGCCGCACCGCCATATCGGCCGTGGTGTCGGCGAGAATTGTCGGCTCGACGAAATAGCCGGACTGGCCGAAACGCTTGCCGCCGGTGACGACCGAGGCGCCGGCTTCACGGCCCGATTGCAGAAAGCCGGTGACGCGATCAAGCTGTTCCTGCGAGACCAGAGGACCCATTTCGGTCGCCGCATCGACGCCAGGACCGACCTTCAGCTTCTGCGCCCGTTCGGCGACACCTTCGAGAATGCGGTCGAACACTTTTTTATGCGCATAGAGCCGCGAGCCCGCCGCGCAGACCTGACCGGCGTTGGTGAAGATGAAACGCGACACGCCTTCGATCGTCTGATCGATGTTCGCATCGGGAAAGACGATGACCGGCGACTTGCCGCCGAGTTCCAACGTCACGCGCTTCAGATTGCCGGTGGCCGCCTTGAGGATCAGCTTGCCGACTTCGGTCGAGCCGGTGAAGGAGACCTTGTCGACGCCGGGATGATCGACCAGCGCCGCGCCGGCCTCGCCAAAGCCGGTGACGATGTTGATGACGCCAGGCGGGAAGCCGGCTTCCTGCACCAGTTCACCAAGACGCAGCGCCGTCAGCGGTGTCTGTTCTGCCGGCTTGAGAATGACGGTGCAGCCGGCGGCGAGCGCCGGTGCGATCTTCGAGACCGCCATCATCAGCGGGAAGTTCCACGGCACGATCAAGGCGGCGACGCCGACCGGCTCGCGCAAGGTATAGGCGTGCCAATCGCCCGGCAGCGAGACATCGGCGGTGGTGCCGTAGAGTTTGGTGGCCCAGCCGGCGTAGTAGCGCAGCTTCTCGGCCGAGCTTGGAATGTCGATGGTGCGCGACGCCTTAAGCGGCTTGCCGTTGTCCAAGGTTTCGATCAGCGCAAGTTCATCGGCGTGCCGCTCGATCGCTTCGCCAAGTTTGTAGATGAGCTTGGCGCGTTCGGCCGGCGCCATGCGCACCCACGGGCCACCGTCGAAAGCCTTGCGTGCGGCCACGACCGCCAGATCGACATCGGCTTCTTCGCCGTGAGCGACCCGCGCGATCACCTGTTCGGTGGCCGGGTTGACCACCTCAAACGTTTTGCCCGACACGGCGGGCACTTCCTTGCCGTCGATCAGCAGTTTGCCGCAGCGCTTCAGAAAGGCCGACGCCAATTGATCGCCCGAAAACGCGATATCATCCATGGGTTTCTCCTCAGACAGACGTGGAAGATCGACGCGCTCAGGCGTCGATCGCAACCGTGTTTGGCCGCAGGGCAGGCCAAGCCTTGAGCAGGCGCAGAACGCCCGCCAGGCTGCTGCTCGGCAGCGGCACGAATGGTTTCTGCGCCTGCTTGCACAGGCGTTTCACCGTGAACATCGCATTGTGGCTGATGCAATCGACCGGAAAGGCCACCACATCGGCGCGGCCGATCAGGGACGGCAGCAGGCTCGTGGCTTCATCCAATCCGCCATCGTGATGCAGGAAGAGTGCGCCAGCGGCGCTGACCGCTTCCTTGATGGCGGCGAGCGTGTGCGCCCGGCCGCCGACATAGAGAAAGGTCTGGCCTGACAATAAAGGCTGCGTTGCAGGCGCCGACGCATCGGCCTGCATGTAATCTTCAAGCGCCGCCAGTTCTTCGGCCAGGCGATCCTTCGCATCGACGGCGGTGTCGCGCTCCTCGCGCGCCGTTTGCGTTTCCGCGCGCAGATTTGCTTGCTGCGTTTCGAGCTTGGTGCGCCTAGCGCTTTCGCGATCGAGTTTCGAACTCAGGCTCGCCACCAAGGCACGCAGCTCTTCCACCTCGCCATCGCGATCCGTCGGCGCTGGCGCGGCGGATGTCGTTTCCGCGAGCATCGCTTGCAGCCGCATGATCCGCGCGTCGCGCTCGGTCACCATGCTGCGCAGCCGGCTCTCCTGCCGCTCAACCTTCTCGCTGAGGCGGACGTTCTCCTGTTCGAGATCAGCGAGGCGGCGAATGTCGGCGCGATTGGCGGCGCCGACCAGATGCGACAGCATATGGATCTCGCCGAAGATCTGTTTCAGCAGCGTCGTGTCGGTGGCCGGATGGGTCAGTGCCGCCCAATAGCCGCCCGCGACGTCGCCCATGGCACGCGACTCGCGCCAGAGTGTGAGAATGTCCGCCGGCGTCGCGGCACTTTCGAAGCGCCGGATGGCCGCCGCATGTTCGGCCTCAAGCGCCTTCTGCAGCAGTTTGCCAGCTCCGCCCGCTGTCGATGCGAGCCGCACGCCTTCCTTATGGATTTCATGGTCGGACTGATTGGCGATCGCCGCCGGACCGATGGATTTGCCGACGACCTTGCGCAGCGCCGGCAGGGTCAGACAGGTGCCGACGATCGAGCAATGCAGCGACGTGCTGAAGTCCCACAGCTTGCGACGGCGCGGTTCGGCGACATTGACCAATGGCCCCCTGGCCGGAAAGGCGAAAGCGGCCGAGGCGTCAAGGCGCAAGACAGTCTTGGGCTGGGCGTGCGGGAACATAGCGTCACTCCATACGCTATATTCACACATATATATCGTTAGGAATCAAGCACAGAAATCGTCCGATATGGAACGATAATAATCCGAAAATGAGCGGTTTTAGCTACCGACAGACCGAATGCGGGCGCGGGGCGGCGAAGTGGTGCGGACCTTGTTCTGCATCGCCGTGCCGATCGCCGGCTCCTGCACATTGGCGGCGGCGCGCACCAGATCGCGCACCTCGATCACCAGTTTCTCGAAATCGGCCAGCCGATCGGCCGGCATTTTCGCGAAGGTCTCCTCGACGAAGCGCTTCTGGACGGCGATCGCCTCCATGGCCATGCGGCGGCCGTCCTCGGTGAGGAAGATGGCGTGCGAGCGGCGATCGCCGGGAATCGTCCGCCGTTCGACCAGCGCCGCCGCCACCAGGCGGTCGACGAGGCCGGAAATATTGCCTTTGGTGACATAGAGCCTGCGGGCGAGATCCTGCTGGCTCATGCCCTCCTGTTCGGTCAGGGTGGTGAGAATATCGCACTGGGGAACGGATAAACCGATCTCGCGCAAACGGTCGGCAATCACGCTGTTCATGCGTGTATTCACACGCAAAAGCCGAAACCACACCCGTTCTGCGTCAAGAAGTTCGTTCATCATTCGTCCTAAGCTGAGCCGTTTCCCGACTCCTTCCCGCAGTCTAGACAATTTTGCGCCCGCCGGCTGCCCGGTGCAAATATTTGCTCAGACCAGCTTGTCCCGCTCCTTCAACCCTGGAAACAGGCGCATCCAGGCCAGGGTGACGGCGACCGCCCCACCCCCGCCGATGACCACGGCCAGCACCGGGCCTGTCAAACTGGCAACGATGCCGGAATAAAACTGGCCAAGCTCGTTGGACGCGCCGATGAACAGGCTGTTCACGGCCGAGACGCGGCCGCGCATCTCATCGGGCGTTTCCAACTGCACCAGGGTACTGCGGACATAGACGCTCACCATGTCGGCCGCCCCCAAGATGACCAGACACACCAACGCCACGCCGATATGCGACGACAAGCCAAAGCCGATGGTGGCGAGGCCGAACAGACCGACCGCCTGGAACATGCGCAGCCCCACCCGACTGTTGAGCGGGAAGCGCGCCAGCACCACCGCCGTGCCGATGGCGCCGACCGAGGGCGCGCTGCGCAACAGGCCGAGCCCAACCGGGCCGGCATCGAAAATATCCTTGGCGAACATCGGCAGCAGCGCCGTGGCGCCACCCAACAGAACGGCAAAGAGATCGAGCGAGATCAGACCGAGCAAGGTCGAGTTCGACCAGATCGATTTGAGCCCCGCCGTCATATATTCCCACGACAATTGCGACGTGTTGTCGGCCGGCGGGCGACGCTTGAGCATGTAGAGCAGTGCGACGCAGGTCGCCGACAGAAACGTCGTGCAGAGGAACACGAAGGGCGCGCCGAACAGATAAGCGAAACCGCCCACCGCCGGGCCGATGATCGAAGCGGTCTTGGTGGCGGTCGAGCCGAGCGCCACCGCATTGGCCAATTGTTCCTTGCTCACCAGGTTCGGCAGAAGCGCCGAAGAGGCCGGGCTAAAAAAGGCTCGTGCGGCACCGGCCAGAAACACCAGAGCATAGATGAGAGGCAATCTCTCGATCTGCAGCACGGCACTCAAATAGAGGCCAAAGGAAGCCACGGCCGAGATGCTGTAGCACACCATCAACACCTGCCGGCGATCGTAACGATCGGCGACATGACCGGCGATCAACAGAAACAAAATGTTGGGCGCGAAGGCGGCGAGGCCAATCAGGCCCAAAGCCACCGCGCTGCCGGTCATCTCATAGACCATCCAGCCGACGGCGACATCGACCATGCTGATCGCCAACCCGGCGAAGAAACGCGAGAAGAAGAAACAGGAATATTCGCGCGACTGGAACGGCTCCAGGCCCTTGACCGAAAATGCCATCTAGCGCGCCAAAGTCCTATTTGATCAGCTCACCGACGCGTTCGACGATGGGCTTGGGGGTCGCATAGATCTTACGGATCAATGCTTCGAGCTGTTCACCCGTATGCGGTTCGAGATCAAGCCGCTGCTTCTTCACATCGGCGATGAATTCTTCGTCCTTCATCGTCGCGTTGAACGCATCACGCAACATTTTGACCCGCTCCGGCGGCATGTTGGGGGGCGCGACGAACGGCCGACCAATACCCTGTCCCGCATAAAGGAACTCGATCGCCTGTTTCTGCTCGGCAGTCTTGGCCATATCGAGAATGAACGGAGTGTCCTTTATCTCGGGGCTGGGCTCCGTGCCACCCTGAAAGATCAAGTTCACTTTCTTTTGAGAGATCCAATCCGGCCGCTTGCCGTCGACGCTGTCGAGACTTTCGCAAATGCCATCGACTTCGCCGCGTTCCATGGCGAGGAACACATCGGAAGACGCGGGGAAACCGGCCACCAGCTTGAACTTGGTGCCAAGGATGGCATTCAGCGCCCGGGGATAGGCGCGCGTGCCGGTGCCAGGCCCGGTATCGCCGACGATCAGCTCGGTCTTCAGGAGATCGTCGAAGGTCTTCACCTTGGCGTTCTGATTGGCGATGCAGACGTTGGTCTCTGTGGTCGGCGTGCCGATCCAGGTGATCTGCAACGGATCAAAGCGGGCACCGACCTGGCCGGTGAGGGGCCCAAGCGCGGCATCGCGCGCGATGATGCCCATGGTCGAACCATCCTTGGGCGCGATCGCATAAATATTGCTGGCGGCGGTGAAGCTGCCAGCGCCAGGCATGTTCTGCGGGATGGCATTGGGTTTGCCGGGCAGATGTTTGGTGATGTGGCGGGCCACCACGCGGCCCCACAGGTCATAACCGCCGCCGGGGCCAAAGCCGATGATCATGGTCAGCGGCTTACCGCTCGCGAACGGGCCGGCGTCTTGAGCCAGGCTTTGGGTCAGACTTGCCGCAGGCGCCTGCAGGGCCAAAACCCCTGCGACAATGGCGAAACTCCTCCTCATCCTTCCCTCCCGTTTTTGATCAGATGCGATTGGTGCCGCGCTTGCGTCCTTGGTTCACATCGAGAAACAATTCCTCGAGCCCCATCTTCCGCTTGATCAATCCTTGTTCGAAAGAATAGCCGATCAAGGTCTCCAGCGTATGCCGATTGCTGTCGGTCATGCCATATTGCCAGGGATCGCGGCCGAGCACGTCCTCCTGCTCCTCCCAGGCCTCACGATACCAGGCCAGTGGCACGATGCGCGGGTTTTCCATACGCTTCATGGCGACGGCCTTGGCCGCCTCGAACGCCTTCATCAGCTCGACCGGCACCCAAGGATATTTGTCGACGATCTCCTGCTTGATGCCCGTCACATGCATGATCGGGAAAATGCCGGTCTTGCGGAAATAAGCCAGTTCCTCCTGCTTATAGTCCGGCCACAGACGCTTGACCGCCGGATGGCGTTCCACCATCGGCCAGATCAGATCGGCGTGCAGCACCGCATCGAGCTCGCCGGCCACTAAAAGTTCTTCGCACGTCTGGTCGTGACGCATGCGCGACAAACGCAATCCTTCCGGCGGCGTGAACTCCACATCTTCATCGATCTCCGTCACCCATTCGATCGATCTGTGCGGCACGCCATATTCATGTTCGAGAATGCCGCGCAGCCACAGGATCGCCGACACCTGAAAGGATTTGACGCCGATCCTGCGGCCGATCAGATCCTTCGGCTCGTTGATATTTTTCGAGGTGTTGACGAAAGCGAAGCCGTGGCGAAAGCGGCGATGCAGGAAGACGGGGATGCCCGCAAACGGCTGGCCTTGATCGCGCGCCAGCAGATAGGACGAGCTCGAAACTTCAGCGACATCGAATTCGCGGTTGCGCAAGAAACGCCAGTGCCGCGTGCTCGAATCCATCGTCGTGATGATCGTCAGCTCGATGCCATCGGGCTGAACGGTGCCTTCTTTCAGGGCTCGAACGATTTCATAGTCACCGCAAGCCAGAGTCAGCGCCAGCTTCTTGGACATCGCGTCATAACCTCCCCACCCGGATCGTTGCCGGAATGGAATGTCCGGGATCAAGGCTTTATCTTGATGGGGTGGTAGCAGCCTTCATCCAAGCTGCCAAGCGCGCAGCGTTCACGAGCGATCAAAGATTTGCCTGGGAATAGGCCATAACATGCACTTTAGCGCATGTTACCTAGCGTGTGCACATCAGCGGCTGAATGGAGCGGCCGCGCTGAGCCGCGATATCGCCGGTGGTGCGATCGGGACGCGGCGCGGGCACACCGGTCGGCGGCACCACGGGCTTCGCACCAACATCATTCATCAATTTCAGCGCGACGGAAGCCGGAATGATTTTCCATGCGGCTTGCGGCACGATGCCGGCATAGCGTGCGGGCTCAGCGGCCGGTGCGGCCGCGATCGCCACCAATGCGCCCGAACGATCGAAAATCGCCGTACCGCCAATGCGCCCCTGCAACGGCGCGACAAGACGCGCCGCGCCTGTGCCGACAGGTGCAACATACTCACCTGTCGCCACGGTGATCTCGGCATCGCGACCGCCGAGCTGCGCGGCGAACAGAGCCACGAGGCTGTCCCCCGCATTGGGCGTGGAGGCCGTTGGCGCAACGGCCGCGATTTCCGCGCCACGCGCTTCGACCAAAGCGAGGCCGGTTTCCGCATCGCGCCGCGTGATGGTCGCCGCGCGCGCCGCGATCTTCGGATCGACGCAATCGCCGCTCAAGGCCGTGAGAAAGAGGCCGGGGCCGATGGCGATGGCGCTGGCCGCAAGCTGCACGCCCGAAGCCGACGGCGCTGGTCCCGCCGTGGCGGGAGACGTCGATGTGGACGGCGTGGAAGCGGCCGAAGGGAAAGGCTCAAAGGCATTGGCGATGGCGATCGACAGGACATCATAGGTCGGCCGCAGGCGCCGTGCGTAAGACAAGGTATAACCGCGCACCGTCGCCACGCCATTGGCCATGCCACGCGCCGCGCGCGTGTAAAAAACCCGTTCGCCTTCCTCGCCGGTGACGACCAGGAAGTCCGGCCGCAACACGCGATAGGTCACTTTCCGTCCTGGCGCATCGCCGCGCAGAATTTCGAACAGACGCGGCAGGTCACTGTCGGCTTCGGCATTCTGGAACGTGTCGATGGCGGCGGCACCATCGGTGGTGCTCCAGGTCGTACCCGTCTTGGTATCGGTTTTCCTGCTCATCGCCTTGGTCGGCAAACCGATGGCAATGCCGGAACGCGTGTCGACGACCTTGCGGAAAGCCTGGGCGTTGCGAGCCTTGTCGGCCGCGGCAACCAGCGCGGCCTTCGCCTTCTGATCGAGTGTGCCATCGGTCGGCAGTTTGCCGCGCCGCGCATAAGCGACGATGGCATCCCTCGTACCGCGACCAAAGCTGCCGTCGACGTTGCCTTTATAATCGCCGGTCCAGACCAGCGCATCCTGAATGGCGCGGCGGTCGGCTTCCGGCAGCGCCTCGAAGGCGCTCTTGGCCGCTTCAAAGGCTGGATCGGGCGCGGCGGCGGCAGGGGCCGGCTGTTGCGCCCAGGCGGGATGGGACAGCACGGTGCCGGCGAGCAACAGCGAAAGGACGCGCAGCGCGCTTGCCGTTGTGAATGCCATCCTTCGCCCCCGTGCAGAGTTGCAACCTACCGGTCACAATTGGAAAAAATTGAATAATCGCGATCCGCCCGCGTGATCATGGTCAAAAAACCGCCGCAACGGAAGTGCGGCATCGCACAGATGTTGCACTTATCTGGTGGTTCTTGCCATAGGTCCTGTGCCTGAAATGTGACATGCTGGCGGCGTCACGGCGCTCGGTGACTTTGGGCGAGCACGAATATGGAGGTTCTCATGCGCAAACTGCTCCGCGGTCTGGCGACGGCTCTAACCCTTCTCATCGCCACATCCGCTTTTGCGCAGCAAAAAGCCTATGTTCGCGACGATCTTGCCTCCAACGTCATTCGTCTCGAAGAACAGATCCGGAAAGACAGCGCGACGCTTGCCGGTCGATCCACGACTGATCTGCGTCGTGATGGCCTCGCGATGATCTCGCGCAATCCGCGCGCCGCGCTCCTGCCGCTTGGCGCCGTCATCACCGCAACACCGCGCGACAGCCAGGCCTGGCTCGATTATGCGCGTGCCGCGCGGGCCACGGCCACCTCCAATCCCAACGATGGCTGGCGCTTGAATCAAACCGCGATCTCCGCCGCTTACGCCGCTTATCAACGCGCTAACGACAAGGATCAGGAAGCCACGACGCTCGCCTTCCTCGGTTCGATCTACGACGCGCAGACGCTGTATCGGCTGTCGCTGAACGCCTATCGCGCCAGCCTCGATGCATCGGACAATCGCTCCGTGCGCGGCATTTACGAAAATCTGCGCGCCAAATATGGCTTCCGCATTCTCGACTATAAAGTCGATAACGATGCCGCCTCGCCGCGCATCTGCTTCCAATTCTCCGAGCCTTTGCAACGCGGCAAGGTCGACTTCTCGCCCTACATCGCCATCTCCGGTGCCGCCGCCAGCGCGGTGTCCTCGGAAGACCAGCAGCTCTGCGCCGAAGGCCTGAAGCATGGCGAGAAATATTCCATCGTCGTGCGCCAGGGCTTGCCCTCTTCGGTCGGCGAAAACCTCCTGAAATCCGCCGATTATGAAATCTACGTACGCGATCGTTCGCCGCAGGTGCGCTTCACCGGCAAGAATTACGTGCTGCCCCGCGTCGGCCAGGAAGGCGTTCCCGTCGTCTCCGTGAATACGCCGAAGATCGCCGTCGATATTCTGCGCATCGGCGATCGCAACCTCGTGCCGACGGTTCGCTCCGACGATTTCCTGTCGCAGCTCGGCAGCTATCGCGCCCGCCAGATCATCAACGACAAGGGCGTCAAGGTGTGGACCGGCACGCTCGATGCGCGCACCGACCTCAACAAGGATGTCGTCACCGCCTTTCCGGTGCTCGAAGCCGTCGGCAAGCTGGAACCCGGCGTCTATGTGATGCTGGCGCGCGCCGGCGAGAAGCCGATCTCGCAGTCGATCGGATCGGATGACGATGATGATTACTCCTCTGAGAACGCGGCGACGCAATGGTTCGTCGTATCCGACCTCGGCCTGACCAGTTTCTCCGGCGACGATGGCGTGCATGTTTTCGTGCGCTCGCTCGCCAGCGCCGCGCCGCTGAACTCCGTCGAAGTGCGCCTGCTGGCGCGCAACAACGAAGTGCTGGCGACGCAGACCACCGGCGCCGACGGTCACATCCGTTTCGATCCTGGTCTGGCGCGCGGCAATGGCGGCATGGCGCCCGGCTTGCTGATCGCCAGCGACCGCAACGGCGACTACGGCTTTCTCGATCTGGTGCAGGCGCCGTTCGATCTCACCGATCGCGGCGTGAAGGGCCGCACCGCCGTCAAGGCGCTCGATGCCTATGTCTATCCGGAACGCGGCGTCTATCGCTCGGGCGAAACGGTGAATGTCACCACCTTGCTGCGCGACGGGCGCGGCGGCGCCAGCGCCTTGCCGCTCACCCTCGTCGTCAAGCGGCCCGACGGCGTCGAATACAAGCGCGCTCTGGTCAACGATCAAGGGCTTGGCGGACGGGCCTGGTCGGTCGCGCTGCTGTCGGGTGTCGCCACCGGCACCTGGCGCGTGCAGGCCTATGCCGATCCGAAACTGCCGGCGATCGGCGAGGCCACCTTCCTCGTCGAAGACTATGTGCCGGAGCGGCTCGATCTGACGCTGACACCGAAAGATCAGGTCCTAGTGCAGGGCGAGGAAGCCAGCATCACTGCGGCGGCGCGCTATCTCTACGGCGCGCCTGGTTCCAACCTCGATATCAGCGGCGAGATTTCGATCTCCAAGGCTGGCTCGCTCAATCTTCCCGGCCTCAACGGTTATCAGGCCGGCTTGCAGGACGAAGAGTTCGAAACCGTCCGCAACGATATCGACAGCGACACGCAGACCGACGCCAAGGGCCAGGCGACTGTGACGTTCACGGTGCCGGAGGTGGAAGCCTCGCAGCCGGTCGAAGCACGCATCATCCTGCGCGCCGGCGAACCGGGCGGGCGCGCCGTGGAGCGCGTCGTCACCCTGCCGGTGCGCGCCAAGAACGGCATGATCGCGGTGAAGAAGAATTTCGACGATCTGTCGGAAGGCTCGACCGCGACCTTCGATGTCGTCGCGATTACCGCCGATGGCCAACGCGTGCCTGTGAAGGGCCTGCAATGGTCGCTCTATCGCGTCACCAACGACTATCAATGGTACAACAACGATGGCCGCTGGGGCTATGAACGGGTGAAGTCGTCGCGGCGCATCGCCGACGGTAAGATGGATGTCGCCGGCACCGAACCGGCACGCATCGCCGCCGGCGTGAGCTGGGGCGCCCATCGCCTCGATCTCGCCTCCGACGACGGTACGTTCACGCCGACCAGCATCACTTTCAACGTCGGCTGGTCTGGCGATGCCACGGCGGAAACGCCCGATCTGCTCGATCTCACCCTCGACAAGACCGACTACAAACCCGGCGAGCAGATGCGCGTGAAGATCGCCTCGCGCTTCGCCGGCAAGGCGACGCTCGCCATCGTCGGTGACAAGGTGCAGGACATCACCGTCCGCGATCTCGTTGTCGGCGACAATCAGATCACGTTGCCGGTGAAGGCCGAATGGGGCGCCGGTGCCTATGCGGTGGCGCTGGCGCATCGTCCGCTCGATCAGGCCGCCAAGCGCATGCCGGGCCGTGCGCTCGGCTTGTCGTGGTTCCAAGTCGATCCCGGCGCGCGCAAGCTCGATGTTGCTATCGACGCGCCCGAGAAGATCGAACCGCGCCGCGCGCTCACCCTGCCGATCAAGCTGGCGGGATTGAGCGCCGGCGAGGAAGCCTATGTGACGGTGGCCGCCGTCGACATCGGTATTCTCAATCTCACCCGCTATGAATCGCCCAATCCGACCGGCTACTTCTTTGGCCAGCGCCAGCTCTCCAATGAAGTGCGCGATCTCTACGGCCTGTTGATCGACGGCATGCAGGGTTCGCGCGGCGCCATCCGCTCCGGCGGTGACGCCGGCGGTCCTGGCCTTGAGGGCAATCGCCCAACGCAAGAGCCGCTGGCGCGCTATTCCGGCGTGGTGAAGGTCGATCAGGATGGCGTGGCGCGCGTCACCTTCGAGATTCCGCCGTTCAACGGCTCCATCCGCGTGATGGCCGTCGGCTGGAGCCGCGACAAGGTCGGCGCGGCTTCGAAGGACGTGATCATCCGCGATCCGGTCGTGGTGCAGGCGACGCTACCGCGCTTCCTGGCGCTGGGCGACCGCTCGCAGTTCCACATCCAGGTCGACAATGTCGAAGGTGCGGCCGGCGATTATGCGGTCGATCTCGACGTGCGTGGCCCGATCGCGCTGGCCGCTAATGCGGCGCGCCGCGCCTTCCGCCTGACGCAGGGCGGCAAGACGCAGTTCACCATTCCGGTGACGGGCGCTGGCATGGGCCGGGCGGAGATCGACCTGAAACTGTCGGGGCCGAACATCTCGGCCTCGCAGACCTTGGCGATCAACGTGCAGCCAGGTTCGACCGAACTCTATCAGCGCACGGTGCGGCCGCTGCCAGCGGGCAGCAGCATCACTTTGTCGAACGATCTCCTGGCCAATTTCCTGCCCGGGACCGGCGCGGTGTCAGTGGCGGTCACGCCTTACGGCGGCATCGATGTCGGCGCATTGTTGCAAGCGCTGGATCGTTACCCCTACGGCTGCTCGGAACAGATCGTCAGCCGCGCCATGCCACTGCTCTATGTCAATCGGCTCGCCTCATCGCAGATGCTGGCGCTCGATACGGATGCGGAGAAACGGGTGCGCGACGCCATCGAGCGCGTGCTGTCGCGGCAAGCCTCGTCCGGCGCCTTCGGTCTGTGGTCGGCCAACAATGCCGGCGACGACCTGTGGCTCGACGCTTTCATCACCGACTTCCTGACGCGGGCGCGCGAGGCCAAATACGATGTGCCGCAACGCTCCTTCGATCAGGCGCTCGACCGGCTGCGCAACCAAGTGGCCAATGCGGGTGACATCAAGACCAGCGAAGCGGCGGGCATCGCCTATGCGGTCTATGTGCTGGCGCGCAACGGCCGTCCGGTGATGGGCGACTTGCGGTATTTCGCCGACACCAAGCTGTCGTCCTTCGACACGGCGCTGTCGCGGGCGCAGATCGCCGCGGCACTTGCGATGCTGGGGGATCGCGGCCGGGCGCAGCAGGCCTTCGCCTCGGCGGCGCAGCGGCTGCGCGAACAGCAGCGCAACCGCTACTCGCGCTCCGACTACGGTACGCGCCTGCGCGACAGCGCCGGCCTCTTAACCTTGGCGGCAGAAACCGACGACAGCGACCGCAACCTGCTCGCTTTGGCCGGCGCCGCCGTGCAGGAGGAACGCGCCGCCACGAGCTACACCAGCACCCAGGAGAACACCTGGATGGTGCTGGCGGCGCAGGCCCTGTTCAAGGAAGCGCAGACGATGCAGCTCTCCGTCGCCGGCGTGCCGCAGACAGGGGCGCTCTATCGCACCTGGCGCGGCACGGCGCTGGAGCGCGGCGACATCGCCATCGGCAACACCGGCCAGGGCGCGACGCAAGTCGTAATCACCACGTCGGGCCATCCGGCGACGCCGGAACCGGCGGCGTCGCGCGGCTATCAGGTCGAGCGTCAATACTACAAGCTCGACGGCAAGCCGGCCGATCTCGCCCAGGTGAAACAGAACGACCGCCTCGTCGTGGTCCTCAAAGTCACCGAGCTGGAAGCGGCCTATGCGCGCCTGATGCTCGTCGACAAACTGCCGGCAGGCCTGGAGATCGATAATCCCAGACTGTTCGATGGCGGCTCGGTGTCGGATCTCGCCTTCGCCAAGGCGACGGTGGAACCGACGCACCAGGAATTCCGCGACGACCGTTTCGTCGCGGCCTTCGACCGCAGCGGCAGCGATCGGGCGACCTTCAACATCGCCTATATCGTGCGGGCAGTGACGCCGGGACGCTACGTGCTGCCGCCGGCAATCGTGGAAGACATGTACCGGCCCGAACGGTTCGGCCGCACGGGCACGGGCACGTTCGACATCGGCGAGGCGCAACGGTGACCAAGAGCCAGCCTCGGCGCGGACGTGGCTATCTCATCGCCATGGCGGTGGTGGCCACGCTCGGCCTTGGTGTGCCGGCGGTCTGGAAAAATTATGAAGCTTCGCTTCCGCCGCTCGATCTGAAAGCCGCGTTAAGAGGATCGACGGTCGCCGTCGATCGTCACGGCAAGCTGCTGCGCGCCTTCACCACCGAGGATGGGCGCTGGCGTTTGCCCGTGACGGTCGACGATGTCGATCCGCGCTTCATCGACATGCTGCTCGCTTACGAGGACCGCCGTTTCTATAGCCACCATGGTGTCGACTGGCAGGCGCTGGCGCGAGCCGCCGGCCAGATGCTGCGCCATGGCCGCATCGTCTCGGGCGGATCGACCATCACCATGCAGGTGGCCCGTCTGATCGACCCACCGCAGGATCAGCGCAGTCTCGCTGCCAAACTGCGACAGGTGGTGCGCGCGCTCGAACTGGAGCGCACACTCAAGAAGCGCGAAATTCTCGATCTCTATCTGGCGCTGGCGCCTTATGGCGGCAATCTGGAAGGCCTGCGCGCCGCCTCCCTCTCCTGGTTCGGCAAGGAACCGCGCCGCCTATCCTTCGCCGAACAGGCACTGCTCGTCGGCTTGCCGCAGGCGCCCGAAGCGCGGCGGCCGGACCGCGACCTCGCGGCGGCCTTGCGGGCTCGCGACCGCATTCTCGCGCGCTCGCAACAAGCCGGCCTCCTGAGCCGCGAAGAACAAATCGGCGCGTTGCGCGAAGCCTTCAAGGGCGAGCGCAAAGCTTTCCCCGCTTACGCGAGCCATGCGGCGGCTGCCGCGCATGCGGCCGAGCCGCAACGGCGCGTGCTGCAATTCACCATCGATCAGCGGCTGCAAGCCTCGCTCGAACAGCTCGTGCGCGAGAATGTCGATCGCCTGGGGCCGAAAGTTACCGGCGCGCTGCTTGCGATCGACAACGCCACCGGCGAAATCCTCGCCCATGTCGGCTCGGCCGATCACCTGTCGCAGGAACGCGCCGGCGCCATCGACATGACGCAGGCGCTGCGCTCGCCAGGTTCGACGCTGAAACCTTTCATCTATGCGCTGGCCTTCGAGGATGGTCTCGCCCATCCCGAAACGCTGATGGAAGACCGCCGCGCCCGCTACGGCATCTATGCGCCGGAAAATTTCGACATGACCTTCCAGGGTCAGATCACGGCCCGCAAGGCGCTGCAGAATTCGCTCAACGTGCCGGCGGTGGCGCTTCTCAACGATCTCGGCCCCGCCCGTCTGCTGGCACGGCTGCGCAATGCCGGCGCCACGGTGGTTCTGCCAGCTGAATCTCCGGCCGGCCTCGCCATCGCGCTAGGCGGCCTTGGTATCACCTTGCGCGATCTTGCCCGCCTCTATGCGGGTTTGGCGCGGCGCGGCGACGTGCCCGATCTGATCGACCGGCGCGACCGGCCACCGCCAGCACCAGCGCAACAGCATATCGCCGAGCCCGTCGCCGCCTGGTATGTCGCCGATATCCTGCGCGGCGCACCGCCGCCGACCAATGCGCTGTCCGGCGGCATTTCGTTCAAGACCGGCACGTCCTATGGCTATCGCGATGCCTTCGCCGTTGGCTTCGACCGCAGGCTGACGATCGCGGTCTGGTTTGGTCGCGCCGACAATGGCGCCGTACCCGGTCTAGTGGCACGCCAAGTGGCGGCGCCGGTGTTGTTCGATGCCTTCTCCCGCGCCGGAGCGACCTATGAGCCGATCCCGCAGCCGCCGGGCGCCATCATTTCGACGACCAGCAACCTGCCGCCGCCGCTGCGCCATCTGCGCAAGGACGCGCCCAAGACGGTCGCGGCCGCCGCAGGCGCACCGCTGAAGATCGCCTATCCGCCCGATGGCGCGCGGGTCGATCTCGGCCTGACCGGCGCTGGTCTTGGCAACGCGAGCGCTTTGGCGCTGAAAGCGCAAGGCGGCGTGGCGCCGTTTACCTGGATGGTCAACGGCGCGCCGGTCGGTGCAGCCGACATTCGCCGGCAAACCATGTGGCGGCCCGATGGCTCGGGCTTCGCACGCGTGTCGATCATCGATGCGAAGGGCGCCAGCGACAGTGTGCTGGTGCGGCTGGAATAGGTTTTCGCACCCTCGCAAACAAAAACGGCCGGGCAATGCCCGGCCGTTTCTTTTCGTGGCGTTGGATCAGACCGAGGGGATGAGCCCCTTCAGTGCCGGGAACCAGGCGCCGATATAGGTCGGCGGCCAGGGGATCGTCAGCAGTTGATCGAACAGGAAGTAGACGAAGATCGTCAGGCCGATCGCCTGCGGAATGACGAGCTTCCACGGTTCCGGCCCTTCAAGCCGCATATAGAGGATGACGAACAGCGGCACGGTGGGGATCAGACCGATCACCGCCATCGAGCCCATGAACGCCAACAGCCAGCCGAAGAAGATCAAACCACGTATGGCCAAGGTACGGGTCAGCACGTGATCGGTATCGGACTCCAGATCCATATGGATCTTCTGCTGCACATCGCTCTGCACGGCGGAGGCCAATCCGGTCGAGACCGCCTCGCCCGGCTGTCGGAACACCTCGTTCAAGAGGCTGAACAGACAGAAGGCGAAGGCCAGACCGCCGACGATCAACGGCACGATCTTGGCGCTGAAGTTCCAGGAGGACGCTTCCAGCAGAGCCCAGCCGATGACGCACAGCAAGAAGACATGGAAGAGCTGCTTGGGGTTGAGCTGCGGCGTGATGCCAAAGCCCGACAGCATGCCCTTGATGCCACCATGTCCCTTGATGTCCTGACGCAGCGGCCGCAGCAGTCCATACAACGCCATCGCGAACAGAACGATCACGATCGGACGCGAGAACCATTGCACGCCGTAGCGCTGGATGGAGATGAACAGATAACGTTCCACGACCTCGCCGAGCACGATACCGAGCACGAGCGGCGGACGCGGGAACTTCATCTGCTTCATCGTCCAGCCCAGGAGGCCGAAGATCAGCAGGGTCCAGAGGTCGCCCCAGTTACGAGCGCCCTGGAACGCACCGATGTAGATGATGCCAAGCACCGTCGGCATGATCAGCGTGTAACGCAGGGTCGCGAGCCGCGCGAACTGTTCGGAGAACAGATAGCAGAGGCCGGCGCCGAGGATGTTGGCCAAAGCCACCGACCAGACCATGGCGTAGGTGACGTTGAGATGTTTGGACAGCATGTCCGGTCCCGGCACGAGGCCGTGGATCATGAAGGCGCCCATCAGGATCGCCATGCCGGCTGAGCCCGGCACACCGAAAGCGACGGTCGGCACAAGCGCGCCACCTTCGCGCGAATTGTTCGCGCTCTCGGACGCGATGACGCCGCGCACGTCGCCCTTGCCGAACGATTGGCTCGCGCCCTTTTCAGTGCGCAACGCATGACCGTAGGCGAGCCAGTCAATCACGGCACCACCGATACCCGGCACCGCGCCCAGGGCCGCGCCAAGCCATGAACAACGCAACACCAGCCACCAATGGGTGAAGCAATCCTTGGCGCCCTGGAACATACCGCGCGCATCGGTCTTGGCCATATTGCCGGCGATCGCGGTGCGGCCGATGGCGAGGTCGGCGAGTTCGGGCAGAGCGAACAGGCCGAGTATGATCGGCACCAGCGGCGGACCTTCCCACAGATAGAGCGTGTCGAGCGTCCAGCGCAGGGTGCCGGTCTGCGGATCGGAACCGATCATCGAGATCAGAAGGCCGATGCCCGCCACGGTCAGACCACGCAATGGCGTATTGCCCGACAGCACCGCGACCATGGAGATGCCGAGCACCGCGAAGGCTAAGAGTTCTGGTGATCCTATATAAAGCATGATCGGCCGCAGGATCGGCAGAGAAATGCCCATCAGGATGGCACCGAAAATGCCGCCGAGCATGGACGACATGTATGCCGCCGACAAAGCGCGGCTGGCTTCGCCGCGCTTGGCCATCGGCAGACCGTCGAGCACTGTCGCAGCTGAGCCGGCACCTCCTGGCACACCAAAGAGAATGGCCGGTATGGGATCGCCTGTCGCCGTTGTCGAGGCGAGACCCAGCAGCAGCGCCATGGCCGCGTAAGGATCCATATTGAAGGTGAAGGGCAAGAGCAGCGCGGTGCCGGCGAGACCGCCGATGCCAGGCAGAATGCCCAGAACAAGACCCATGATGACGCCTGCCGAGAGCAGGAACAGACGCCAAGGGTCGAGGAGCGTGATGAGCGCAGTGCTCGCCGCATCCAACATATTTGCTTCCATAATCGTTCGCCTTTCGGAACGCTGGATATGTTCAGTTGCCGCCAGCGGCCTCTCGGCGCGTTGACGGTTCAGTCGAAGATCCGGGCGCGCCGTCTTTAAACGGCGCGGCTCGCCTTCGCAGGCGGACCGCGCGCGTCAAAATGACGAATGGTTTTGGAGATGGAATAGGTTTCGACGGTCGCGCGCACGGAACCGGTGCGATCGAGACCGACGGTGAGGATAAGATCGTTCTTCAAGCCGAAGACGATCTGCTCCGTATCGTGATGCGTGCGGCCAACGGTGATGACGGTCTTTTGCGTCTGTTCGCCGTGGTCGGCGTTTTCAAGCACCACATAGCCGCGCTGCGGCGCGACCGTTTCGGCGTTATAGGCAAGCGCCGCCAACAGCACGAGCAGATAGGAGCCGTGCCGTGCCGCAGAATAAACAAATCGGTCGAGAAGACTGAGTAGGCGCTCGGTCATTCGATCTGTCGCCGCCCGCGCGCTCTGAGTCCGTCAACGATCCTTTTTCGGATCGGTAACGCGAAACAGTTCCCTTGCGCCGGTTGGCTCTTCCCCCCTGTTGGATTTCCTGCCCAGCCAGCGTCGATGCGCCAGTCATTATTGAATGCGCCCACCATGCGCAGAAGCGGACAGAAGAATCAACCGCTGCGAATAGGAACAATAATGCCTATCGCCTGATGTAAGCGGTGCGCACGGCAAGCCCCGAAGCGGCGACGCTCAACCCGATGATGAACAGGATTCCGCCCGCGCCCGTGGAGGAAGCGACGACGCCAGCGCCAAAAGGCACGATGAATTGGCCGATCCGATTGCCCGTCAAACGCAAGGTCATCGCCATGCCGCGCGCATGAACAGGAGCAACATCAACGACATTCGACAGACAGAGCGTGACGGCCAGCCCCATGCCCATGCCAAGCATGACCATGCCGGCATACATCAGCTCGACTGGCACGGGCGCCGCCAGAATCCAAAACCCCAAAGCGCCGGCGAGCATGCTGACCAGCGTGGCGGAAGCACGCCCGAGCAGGCGCAAGGTCCGCGAATGAAAGATACGCGCGGCCATCGTCGCCACAGCGCGGATCGTCAGCAGAATCCCGACCTGGCCGGCGGTGATATTGCGTTCGACGGCCAGCAGCGGCAGGTAGGCGACCAGCAAATCGATGGCGGAGACAGTGACCACGCTCGCCAGAAGCACGACGGCCAGGCCCGGCACGCGTAGGATTTCCGCCACACCAGAAACCGGCGGCGGCGCGAAATCAGAGAGCGAGACGACTTCCGGCCGAATCGCGAAGGAGACCGCGAAAGCGACGACGGCAATGAGCAGAGCGAGGATGAACAACATGGAGGTTGGCGGCACGACCAGGCCTTGCGCCAGCCAACTGATCGTCAGCGAGCCGCACATCTGCCCCATGGCGAGCGCCACCATGTAATTGCCGAACACGGCTTCGCGGCCGATCGGCCCGGCGCAGCGCACCGAATAGATCTGATGTCCCGCCATGAGGAACAGATGGCCGATGCCGCTCAACACCGTCAGCAACAGGATCGGCACGGCGGCGGTGGCCACGAAGCAGAAGCCGAGCCCGGCCGCGACCAGCAAACCCGAGCCAATCCAGATGGCGCGGGCATCATTGCCACGATCGATATAGCGGCCGAGCGGAACCGCCAGAAAAATAGGCAGCAGCGCATAGCCGGACGAAATCAAGCCGTACCAGACCAGGGGCAGATCGAGCTCGATGACGCGATAGGACGTGGTGACGCGCGTCAGCGACAGAATGAATTGGATCAGCATCGCGTGGATGAGGAAAGGCGACAGCGACAGCCAGTCGACACGCTCTTCTGGCTCGCGTCCTTGTCGTGCGGACGCTGGATCGCTTGGCATTTCCCCCACCGAATGTCAGTCCCGTTCATCCGCAGTTTGAGCGACGGCCGTGCGCGGCGCAATCCGCCAGCACGCATTGCAGCCATGAAGACCGGCACGCGACCGGTTCCCCGACTTTGCCGGTCCCTCTTGCTTGCCTCTTGCTTGCCTCTTGCTTGCCTCTTGCCTGCCGCTCGGCAATCGCTCTAGTAGAGCAAATGGCCTGACGCATCTTCCGAGCGTTTGACGTTTCCGGCAAACGACAAAACGCTATGGAAGCCAGACAAAAAGACAGGGGGGAACATGAAAGCCGCGATCATTCGAGAGTTCGGGCCGCCGGACGTGCTGAAATATGAAGACGTGGCGGACCCGCAGCCGCGTGCTGGCGAAATCCGCATTCGCGTCGGCGGCGCCACGGTCAACCGCGTGCTCGACGTCTCGCTCCGCCGCGGCGAGGAAATGCAGCGCACGCCCGTGCTGCCGCTGATCCCCGGCGTCGATTGCGCCGGCACCGTCGATGCGGTCGGCGACGGCGTGACGCGCTGGAAGGTCGGCGACCGCGTCGCCGCCGCCGGCGGCATGCCGCTCGACATCGTCGACGAAGACGGCAGCAGCTATACGGGGCCGCGCGGCATGATGGGCATCAAGCGGCAAGGCGGCTTTGCCGATCTCGTCTGCGTGCCGGCGATGGCGGCGCATCGCCTGCCCGATGGCCTCGGCTTTCACGAAGCCGCCGTCGTCATGCGCCACTGCCCGACGGCCTGGAACCTGCTCGTCAACATCGCCAAATTGCAGAAGGACGAATGGGTGCTCATCCTCGGTGCCAGCGGCAATCTCGGCACGGTCGGCATTCAGATCGCCAAGAACGTGGTCGGCGCCAAGGTGATCTGCGCCGCCGGCCGCCAATCCAGCGTCGATGTCGGTCTTGTACTCGGCGCCGACCATGGCATCGATTCATCGCGGCAAGACGTGACCGCTGAGGTGATGAGGATCACCGGCGGCAAGGGCGTGAACGTTCTCTACGACAACATCGCCAATCCCGACGTGCTGCCGAAAGCCTTCATGGCGCTGGGCATGGAAGGGCGCATGGTGACGGCCGGCGCCCATGGCGGCCCCAATGCGACGATCAACTTCCATCATCTCTACGACAAGCGCATCATGATCAAAGGCTCGCCTGGCGCGCGCGACGGCGATCTGCCGAAATGTTTTCAGGCAGCGGCCGAGGGCAAGATTCAGGTGCGCATCGCCCATGTGCTGCCGCTGTCGCAGGCAGCGAAGGCGCATGCGATGATCGAAGCCGATCCCGGCATGGGCAAGATCGTGCTCGATCCGACGATGGGGTGAGCGAGAAAATCGCCCGATAAATTTCCCTTGCATGGGGTTGTTCCTCAGAATCTCGGAACACCCCCTCCCCGAACCGTTCTCGCCACGTCCGCCGCGATCACACCGAACGCACGTTAGCCCGGCAGGGCGGCGGAATTTTGTTCTGCGACACGCTTGGCAACGGCAAGCGCTTCGTCACGCGCCCCTGGATTGCCGCGTCGCTTCGCTCCTCGCAATGACGGTTTCAAACCTTGCGATAGCGCGCATTCAACGTCGCCGGCCCGTCGGCCGCGACAATGCCGCGTGCCGTCAGGTCTTCCAGATGCGCCAGCATGGACAGCGCCGCCGCCGGTTTCAGGCGCGGGTCGAGACCTTCGTAGATTTTCTCGACCAGCGGGCCGATCTCGCTCTCGCCTTCGGAGAGGCGATTGAGAATGGAGATTTCGCGCTGGCGGCGATGATGCAGGAGCGCGCGCAGATAACGCTGCGGCTCCGTCACCGGCCCACCGTGGCCCGGCCAGTAGATGCGATCGTCGCGGCCGCGCAGCTTTTCCAGCGAGGCCATGTAGTCGCTCATCACGCCATCGGGCGGCGCCACGATGCTGGTCGACCAGGCCATGACGTGATCGCCCGAGAGCAGAGCGTTTTCCTGCGCGAGACCAAAGCACAGATGGTTCGAGGCGTGGCCGGGCGTGTGGATAGCTTCCAATGTGAAGCCATCGCCTCGCAGCACGTCGCCGTCACGCATTTCCTGATCGGGCATGTGATCGAGATCGTGGCTGGCATCGAGCCGGCCCGAAGCATCGTCCTTGATCGGCACATGGCGGGCGCACCCGAAGATCGGCGCGCCGGTCGCCGCGCGCAAAGCCCGGGCACCCGGCGAATGATCGCGATGGGTGTGGGTGACGACGATGTGGCTCACGCTCTCGCCTTCGACCGCCTTCAAAAGCGCGGCGAGCTGTTCCTCGTTCTCCGGGCCTGGATCGACGATCGCCACGCGGCCTTGGCCGACGATGTAGGAACAGGTGCCGGTGAAGGTGAAAGGCGAGGGATTGGGCGCCACCAGCCGCCGCAGCAGCGGCGACACCTGTTCGACGACGCCAGCGGCGAGAGGAGAGCGATTGTGAACGAGATCGTTGTCAGCCATGCAGGAGCTTAACCGACAGAGCAGCCTCCGGTCTATTCCGGAGACTGTTCGGGCTCGACTTCCGCCGGTTCGAACGAGCGCCGGACACCGCAGAATTCGCAGGTGACGCTGATCAAGCCGTCGTCGGCCACCATGTCGCGGCGTTCCTGCGGCGTGAAGCTTTTCAGCATCGTGGCAATGGAGTCGCGCGAACAGCGGCAGGCGTGACGGATTTCCTGCGGCTCAAAGACAGTGACGCCGCGCTGATTGAACAGCCGGTAGAGCAACCGCTCGCTCGACAGCGCGGGATCGACCAGTTCGTGATCCTCGACCGAACCAGCGAGGGCCTTGGCTTCGAGCCAGGCATCGTCCTCCAGCGCTTCCGGCTTGGCGGCACCTTCCGGCGCATCGCCCGGATCGAGATCGGCCATGCGGCGACGTTCCGGCGAATCCGGCAGGAACTGCACGATGAGACCGCCGGCGCGCCAGGCGCTCGGCTCGTTCGCGCCATTGACCACTTCGCCGACCGCCAGACGTACCAGGGTCGGGATCTGTTCGGACTGCTGAAAATATTGATGGGCGGCGGCTTCCAGGCCCTGGCCATCGAGCGCCACGACGCCCTGATAGCGCTGCGTCGAGGGACCACGATCGACAGTGAAGGCCAGATGACCACGGCCCAGCAAGGCCGCCGGCGTCGCCTCGCCCGCCGCACGCGCCGCATCGAGGCGCGCGGCATCGAAGCGCGCGAAGGCACGGATGCGATCGGGCGAGTCGAAATCGACCACCAGCATGTCGATGATGCCGTCGGTGCGCGTCTGCAACTGGAACCGGCCCTCGAAGGTGAGAGCGGACCCCAGCAACACGTTCAGCGCCGCCGCCTCGCCGACGGCGCGCGCCACTTCCGGCGGATAGGCGTGATTGCGCAACAGATCGTCGAGCGCCGGGCCAAGCCGCACCAGCCGGCCGCGCGCATCGAGCGGCGCGACCGCATAGGGCAGAACCCGATCGTCATTGACGGTATCTGAAACCGGCCGGGAGGCCGGCTGGACCTCATTCATTGGGCCGGCTTGCATTGGGCCGCCTTGCATCGTCCCGCCGTGGATCGGCGAGCGCCCAGGCCAGAATGCCTTTTTGTGCGTGCATGCGATTCTCCGCCTCGTCGAAGACGACCGATTGCGGCCCGTCCATCACCTCGTCGGTGACTTCCTCGCCGCGATGGGCTGGCAGGCAGTGCATGAACACTGCGCCCTTGGCCGCCTGTGCCATCAGTTTGCCGTTGACCTGATAGGGCGAGAGCAATTTCTGGCGCAGCCGCGCCTCTTCCTCGTCGCCCATCGAGACCCAGCAGTCGGTGACGACGGCATCAACGCCGGTCACGGCCGCGAAGGGATCCTCGGTCAACTGCAGGCGTACATGGTGACGCTGGGCCCAATCGACAAGCGCCTTCGGCGGCGCCAATTCGGCCGGCGTCGCCACATTGATGGAAAAATCGAAGCTGTGCGCCGCATGGATCCAGCTCGCCAGCACATTGTTGCTGTCGCCGGTCCAGGCGATCGTGCGCCCTTTGATCGGCCCGCAATGTTCCTCGAAGGTCATGATATCGGCCATGATCTGGCACGGATGCGAGCGCTTGGTCAGGCCGTTGATGACCGGAACCGTGGCGTGCTGAGCGAGTTCCATCAGGTCGTCATGGTCGAGGATGCGTATCATGATGCCGTCGACATAGCGCGACAGGACGCGCGCCGTGTCGGCGATGGTCTCGCCGCGGCCGAGCTGCATTTCCGTGCCGGTGAGCATGATCGTCTCGCCGCCGAGTTCGCGCATGCCGACGTCGAAGGAGACTCGCGTGCGGGTCGACGGCTTGTCGAACACCATCGCCAGCACCTTGCCGGTGAGCGGACGGTCGGCCGCCAGCTGCCCCTTGCGGCGCGCCGCCTTGATGGCAGAACCGAGATCGAGGATGCGGCGCAGTTCCTGCGTATCGAACTCAGTCAGATCGAGGAAATGGCGGGGCTTGGTCACGGTGGTCAGCATCATGCGCTCTGCAATGCGGGCAGCTTGGCCTCGATACTCTTACACGCCGCTTCAAGCCGCGTGATGGCTTCGTTCATTTCGGTTTCGCCGATGGTGAGCGGAGGCAAGAGCCGCGCCACGTTCTCGGCCGCCGGCACCACCAGCATGTGCTGATCACGCACGGCGACGGTGAAATCACCGCTCGTGATGGCGTCGTCGAGCTGGATGCCCAGCATCAGGCCTTCGCCGCGAATGCCTTTGATGACGCGCGGATGCGCATCCTTCAGCGCGGCGAGCTTCTGTTTCATCAGAAGGCCCTTGCGGCCGACCTCTTCGAGGAAGCCCGGCGCCAACATGACATCGAGCACCGCATTGCCGACCGCCGTGGCGAGCGGATTGCCACCATAGGTGGTGCCATGGGTGCCAGCGACCATGCCCTTGCCGGCTTCCTTGGTGGTGAGGAAAGCGCCGAGCGGAAAACCGCAGCCGATGCCCTTGGCCACCGCCATGACATCCGGCTCAATGCCGGAAGACATGTAGGAGAACAGCTTGCCGGTGCGGCCCATGCCGCTCTGCACTTCGTCGAGCACCAGCAGCAGGCCGTGCTCGTCGCAAAGTTTGCGCAGATCGCGCAAGAACGACGCCGGCGGCACGCGGATGCCGCCTTCGCCTTGGATCGGTTCGACCATGATGGCGGCCGTGCGCGGGCCGATGGCGGCCTTCACCGCTTCGATGTCACCGAAACGGACCTTGCGGTGGAAGCCTTCGACCGGCGCGGCGAAGCCTTCGACATATTTGTCGTTGCCGCCGGCCGCGATGGTGGCGAGCGTGCGGCCATGGAAGGCGTTGTCGAAGGTGATGATCTCGACCCGCTCCGGGTGACCGCTGACGAATTGATATTTGCGCGCTGTCTTGATCGCCCCTTCCAGAGCCTCGGCGCCGGAATTGGTGAAGAAGACATAGTCGGCAAAGGTCGCGTCGGCGAGCCGATGGGCAAGCTTCTCGGCCTGCGGAATTTTGTACAGATTGGACACGTGCCAGAGCTTTTCGCCCTGCTCTTTCAGAGCGTTAAGCACATGCGGATGGGAATGGCCCAAGCCCGCCACGGCAATGCCGGCGCCAAAATCCAGCCATCGCGAGCCGTCGGTCGCCGTCAGCCAAGCGCCTTCGCCGCGCTCGAAGGCGACGTCGGCTCTAATGTAGGTCGGCAGAATGGCGGATTCTGCGTCGGACGAGACGTGTACTGGATCGGCCATGGATCACTATGTGGTTGGAAGGGCTGGAAAAACCAAAGCGCCGCCCCCTGGGGGACGGCCGCTCTGGAGGTTTTAATTTACGAAATTTGCCGGAAACGGTCAATGAAAAGGGGACGGTGGGAACCAATTGACCATGGTCACGCTTATGGTTTCGGGGCGACTTGCGGACCAAAGCGTTTTGCAGTTTGCCTTCGTCAAACTGCGCAAAGACGCGTCAAAACAGAGGCCTTAAGCAAAATTGCGTTTCTATCGAAACGCAATTTGCTCTGGGACCCTGCCGCGAAATCGTCAAAAGAGCGCCTGGGAGTTGACGCATCCCGGTCACCGGGTATGTTCGCCCCGCGTGTCTGAGTGTTCGTCCGAGTACGTTCGCCGGTTTTGTCGCGCTGCGTTTTTCGCGCCGAGTTCGCCCGTCACGAACAGCAGAGGTCAGGAATTGCGGATTTATTGTTGGTTTGCCGTAGCCGCTTCAGGTCTTTCACTCGCAGCCTGCTCTCCCTCCGGCCAACCCGAACTCCAAGCCAATCTCTCCGCAGATGGGACGCCGCAGGCCGGCGTCGCAGCCGGAGCTTCGGCCGGCACGGCTGCCAGAAATCAGCCCACCGGCGGTCTTTTCGGTGCGTTATTCCCGACCCAGCCCACCCAAGTGGCACAAGCCGAACCAGAACAAGTCATCGCCTCCACCTTCGTTGCCCCGAAAAAAGCGCCGCTCCCCGTTGCCCGCCCCGACTTTGGCGACCGGGTTGAAGTGGCCGCCGCTCCGGCAACAGCCGCACCCCACGCCTCGGCCGAGCCGGCGCAAGCCACCGCCAGCCAAGCCACCCCGAGCCAAGCGACGCCCAGCATCGTCACCGCTTTCGCCGCTCCTGAACAACCCGCCGCCATTCCCGCCGTGGCCGAACCTGCGGCCCAGGCCCGCTCCATCGCCGCTTATGAGCGCGAGGAAGCCGGCATCCCGGCCAACGATAAGGGCCCGGCGCAGCAGATCACCGTAGGCCCCACGCCCGCCTCGTTCGGCGCGCTGCCGACCGCCGGCACCAGCACCAACGGCGTGCCCTTCGCCAGCGGCAACCAGCGCTGGTACGCCGCCTATCCCACCGTCGAAACCGACTGTTTCCCTGCCGATTTGCGCAGCGCGCTCGACACGATCGCCCGGCATTACAACCGCCCGGTGGAAGTGACCTCGGGTATGCGTAATCGCGGACGGCGCTATTCCATGCACCGCTATTGCAAAGCCGCCGACATCCGCGTCGCTGGCGTTTCACCTTCGGCGCTGGCGAGCTTCGCCAAGACGGTTCCCGGCATCAACGGCGTCGGCACCTATCGCTGGGTCGCCGTTACCCATATCGATACGCGCGCCGAACGTTTCGCTTGGCGTTACTAAAAGCCTGGCGCTCCTAAAAGCCCGGCGCACCACAGACTCAAAGCTGTCCGATATCCGGATATGGGCAGAATCCCGTTGGGATTGGCCCGTATTCTTCGCCGCTGATCGCTGATGCGATCAACAGCGCCGCTTGCGCTTAAATTATTGGCCTTCTAATCTCCCGCCACGATCGGTCGCGACGGGAGGGTCAAGACATGAGCGACAAGGTGAATGCCCCGTTTCTGAGAAACGCCTGGTATCAAGCCGCGTGGAACGACGAGCTGAAAGACGGCATGCTCGCACGCACCATCATGAACGAAGCGCTGCTGTTCTTTCGCGATGCCAACGGCAAGGTTGGTTGCGTTGAAGATCGCTGCTGCCATCGCGGCGCGCCGCTCTCGCACGGCAAGGTCGTCGAGAATGGCCTGCAGTGCGGCTATCACGGCCTCGTCTTCGACGTGAACGGCAAGTGCGTCGAGATTCCCGGTCAAGACAACATTCCGCCGATGGCAAAAGTGAAGTCGCATCCGGTCGTCGAACGGCAGGAGTTCATCTGGGTATGGATGGGCGATCCGGCGCTCGCCGACGAAAGTAAGATCGTCGACTGGCACTACCACGACGATCCGAAGAAATATCCGCATCGCAAGGCAACGATGCCGATCAAGATCAATTATATGATGATGATCGACAATCTGATGGACCTGACTCATCTGGGCTACGTCCACACCAAGACGATCGGCGGCAATCCCAAGGCGCATGTCAACGCCAAGATGGAAACCGAGCGCACCGAACATGGTGCGCGCTATATCCGCTGGATGCTCGATGCACTGCCGCCGCCGACCTATGTGAAGGGCGCCGGTTTCACCGGCAAGATCGATCGCTGGCAGGAGTTCGAATATATCGTGCCCGGCAGCGTGCGGCAGTGGTCAGGCGCGTTGGAAGTGGGCCGTGGCGCCTATGAAAATCGCGACCAGGACGGCTTTCACCTGCTGCTCTATCACGGCATCACGCCGGAGACGGAAAACACCTCGTTCTATTTCTGGTCGGCCGCCAACGGCTACCGGCAAGACGATCCCACGGCCACCGACGAACTCTATACGGAAGTCTATCCGACCTTCGTGGAGGACGTGGTGATCATGGAAGGCCAGCAGCAGCGTCTCGATGCCGATCCGGATCGCCCGCTGCTCGCCATCAAGGCCGATAATGCGCTCACCCATGCGCGCCGCGCCTTCCAGAAGGCGCTCGACGAGGAACGGGCGTCCATGCCGCAAGCGGCGGAATGAGATGATCGAGTTTGAAAAGGAAAGGGCGCCGCGCGGCGCCCTTTTTTATTCCGCTCCGACGAGCTCGAGCCCCAAGGCCCGGCGCACACCGGCTGCATAATCGGGATGGACCTTCTCGAACTGGGAAAGCTGCCGCTCGATGATCTCCTTCGGCACGCCCCCCATGGAGGCAGCGATGTTGGAGAACAGGCGCTGCTTCTGCCCGGCATTGAACAGTTCGAACAGAGCACGCGGCTGGCGATAATCGTCGTTGCCGTCGCGATGATTCCAACGATCGGCATCGCCGGTGATGAGCAGCGGCGGTTCCTTCACCGAGGGATCTTCAACCGGGCCGCCGAAGGAATTGGGCTCGTAATAGGCGTCCGGATTGCCGCTGTCGTTCTTGAAGAAACGCATCGCGCCGTCCTTGTGATAGTTATGGACGGGCGTACGCGGCGCGTTGACCGGCAGCGATTCATAATGCGTGCCGAGGCGATAGCGATGCGCGTCGGCATAGGAGAAGACGCGCGCCTGCAGCATCTTGTCGGGCGAGAAGCTGATGCCCGGCACCACGTTGGAGGGCGAGAAGGCCGCCTGCTCGATCTCGGTGAAATAGTTCTCGGAATTGCGGTTCAACTCGATCACGCCGACATCGATCAGCGGATAGTCGCCATGCGGCCAGACCTTCGTCAGGTCGAAGGGATTGTACCAATGCCTGTCGATGTCGAGTTCCGGCATGACCTGGATCTTGACGTCCCAGGACGGGAATTCGCGCCGCTCGATCGTACCGAACAGATGTTCCTGATAGGTCTCGCGCGACTCGCCGATGATCTTGGCGGCTTCCGCATTGGTGTAATGGCGATGGCCTTGGCGGGTCTTGAAATGGAACTTCACCCAAAAACGCTCGCCCGCCTTGTTCCAGACGGAATAGGTGTGCGAGCCGTAGCCGTTCATGAACATCGGCGCGACGGGCAGGCCGCGATCCGAGAACAGGATCGTCACCTGATGCAGGCTTTCCGGCGACAGCGACCAGAAATCCCACATCGCCGTCGGAGAGCGCAGATTGGTGCGCGGATGGCGCTTCTGCGTGTGAATGAAGTCGGGAAATTTCAGCGGGTCGCGGACGAAGAACACCGGGGTGTTGTTGCCGACCAGATCCCAATTGCCTTCGTCGGTATAAAACTTCAGCGCGAAACCGCGCACGTCGCGTTCGGCATCGGCGGCACCTTGTTCGCCGGCAACCGTCGAGAAACGCGCCAGCATTTCCGTCGTCTTGCCGACCTCCGCGAAGATTTTGGCGCGGCTGTATTTGGAAATGTCGTTGGTGACCGTGAACGTGCCGAAAGCGCCCCAGCCCTTGGCGTGAACGACGCGCTCAGGAATACGCTCGCGGTTCTGATGGGCGAGCTTTTCCACCAATTGCCAGTCCTGCATGAGGACGGGACCCTGCGCGCCGGCGGTCAGCGAATTTTGATTGTCGGAGACGGGCGAACCGGCTGTGGTGGTTAGTTTTTTCTCGGACATTTCAGCGATCTGCTTGTTCAAAGATTGGGGCGAGAATGACCTAAAGATTGGAATATGTCTAATCGATCATTTGTCGCACTTTAATAGGCAAGACCGATTATTTGGCCGGTCAATTGGCGGTAATGCCTAAACTCTTGATGGCCGCCGGCACGGTCTCATATTCCTTGCGCCACTGAGCGGCAAATTCCTCAGGCGAATTGCCGACCCGCTCGAAAGCGATGGCGACCAGGAAATCCTGCACGTCCTTGCGCGCGAGCGAGACTTTCGCGGCAGCGACGAGTTTATCGATCGCGGCGCGCGGCGTGCCGGCGGGCGCCACCAGCCCCGACCAGAGCGGCGTGGTCAGCAGCACGTCGTTGAAACCCGATTCAGAGAAGGTCGGTACGTCGCTCAACAGGCCGCGGTCCTCGCCGAGCTGGGCGATCAGCTTGATCTTGCCTTCCTTGATATATTGCATGGCGGCGGCCGCACCGAAGGTGACGCCGATCTGGCCACTCAGCAATTCCTGAATGGCTTGCGGGCTGCCGCGATAATTGACGTTGACGAATTTCGCGCCGGTGCGCCGCCCGAGCGCTTCCATGATGATATGCGGAAACGAGCCGACGCCGAACGAACCATAGGCCATGCCCTGCGGCATGCTCTTCGCCTCGTCGATCAGCTCACGCAAGGTGCGCGCTTTGATGTGAGGACCCGCGATCATCGCCGCCTTGCTCTGGGTGAGCTTGGTGACGAAGGTGAAATCCTTCGCCGGATCGTAAGGCAAGGGATCCATCAGCGCGACGAGCGAGACCAGGGGATCGTTTAATGTCGCCAGAATGGTGTAGCCGTCGGGCTTGGCTTTCGCCACTTCGGTGGTGCCGATGGTAGCGGCGGCACCGGGACGGTTCATCACCACGATGGTGGCGCCTAAAGGCCCCGTCATGCCCTCAGCAATCTTACGAAAGGCGATGTCGGCGGGCGCGCCCGCCGCATAGGGCACGACCCAAGTGACGGGCCGCGACGGATAGGCATCCTGCGCCAGGGCACCTGTGGCGGTCGCCATGGCCAATGCAATGGCAGCAAAGAAAGCGCGGCGTTTCATTCTCTCCCCCCACAGATTGATGTCGCGCCGGTCGATCAGGCGATGGCCTTGATCGCCTTGCCGACCTTGTCGATGATTTCGTCGATGTTGTTTTCGTTGAGCATGAGTGGCGGTGACAGAACGATGGAATCACCCGCAATGCGGATCAGCACGTCCTGGCGATGGAAGGTTTCGTCCATCACCTCGAAGCCGCGCTTGCCCGGCGCATCGGGCTTGGGCGCCAGATCGATCGCGCCGACGATGCCGATGGTTCTGATATCGACGACGTTGGGCAGACCTTTCAGCGAATGCACCGCATCGGCCCAGCGGTTCTCGAGCCGCTTGGCATTGCCGAACAGATCTTCCTTTTCGTAGACGTCAAGCGTCGCAAGACCGGCCGCGCAGGCCAGCGGATGCGCCGAGTAGGTATAGCCGTGGAACAGTTCGACGGCATGTTCCGGGCCTTTCATGAAAGCCTCGTAGATGCCGCGCCGCACGATCACGCCGCCCATCGGCACGGTGCCTGATGTCACGCCCTTGGCGAAACAGATCATGTCCGGTACCACGCCATAACGCTCGGCGGCGAAGGGCGCGCTGAGACGGCCGAAGCCGGTGATGACTTCGTCGAAGATCAGCAGAATGCCGTATTTATCGCAGATCTGCCGCAGCTTCTGCAGATAGCCCTTAGGTGCCGGCAGCACGCCGGTGGAGCCAGCCATCGGTTCGACGATGACGGCGGCGATGGTCGAGGCATCGTGCAGACCGACGATGTTTTCGAGGTCGTCGGCGAGATGGCCGCCCCATTCCGGCTCGCCGCGCGAGAAAGCCTGTTCAGTGCGATTGTAAGTGGCCGGCAGATGATCGACCGCCGGCAGGGCCGAGCCGAACATCTTGCGGTTCGGCACCATGCCGCCCACAGCAATGCCGCCGAAGCCGACGCCGTGATAGCCGCGCACGCGGCCGATCAAACGTTGGCGCGCGCCCTGGCCGTTCACATTGTGAAAGGCGATGGCGATCTTGAGCGCGGTGTCGACCGCCTCCGAACCGGAATTGGCGAAGAAGACGTGATCAAGATCGCCGGGCGCCATGGCGGCGACACGCGTCGCCAGCTGAAAGGCTTTCGGATTGCCGAACTGGAACGGCGGCGAGAAATCCATCTCTGCCGCCTGATCCTGGATCGCCTTGACGATGGGGTCGCGCGAATGGCCGGCATTGACGCACCACAGGCCCGCCGCGCCATCGATCAGCTTGCGACCATCGCCCGACCAGTAGTGCATGTCCTTGGCGCGCACCAGCATGCGCGGCGCCTTCTTGAAGGATCGGTTGGCCGTGAACGGCATCCAGAAGGCTTCAAGATCATTCGGTACGGTTGTCGCTGTACTCGCCATGACGCGCTCCCTCGAACTGTCTACTCTTCGACCGGTGTAGCACAGAGCAGGCCCCGGCAGAACGAACATTGCCGCGGCGCTTCGTCCGCCGCGACATCAAGTCTTGATCAGGGTAAAGACCACAGCGAGGCTAGCCCTCGCTGATCGCCTCGCCCTCGATTTCGATCAGATATTTCGGATTGGCCAGGCGCGGCACGACGACGAACGTGCTCGCTGGCTCATGACCGTTGAGCCGGCGCTGACGCACTTCGCGAATGGCGCCGATCTCCTCTGGCACGGTCGTATAGGTGACGATCTTGACGAGATCGGTCGGCTTCATGCCGGCCGCTTCGATCAGGGCGTAGATATTGTCGAACACCTGTTCGGTCTGCGCCTTGATGCCTTCCAGCAGCGTGCCGTCGGCTTTCTGACCTACCTGCCCCGACAGGATCAGCCGGCGCGCATTGGCACCATGGATGACGCCTTGCGAAAAGCCGGCGGTCGGCTTCATGAGCGTCGGCGGATTGATGAATTTCGGCATGGTGTTTCCTAAAGAAAATTGAGAGCCCGCTATTTACCGTGGATCGCGTGTTTTGTCCGCGCGATAATTTGTGGCGGCGACGCATAGACCTTGCTCACCAGCGCCTGAACGTCGGCGCCCGGCACTGCATCGACATCGAGACGCGCTTTGGCTGCTTCACCCTTGAAATCCGCATCGGCCATCGTGTCGGCAAAAGCCTTGCGCATGGCTGCCGCGCGCGCCGCAGGCACCTCCGGCGCCAACACATATGGCCGGCCGAAACGCGACTGGCTGAAGAACAGGGAGAGAATGGCTTTCTGCTCGTCGGTTTTCGCGAAAGTGGCGGCGAGCGGCACGCCCTTGGCATTCAATTCGGGATAGCCCGTCGCATGGGTCTGGACGATCACCTTCATGCGGCCGCTGTCGAACCAGCCGGGCTGTGTCACCGAGATCGACGGCCAGGCGAGCCCGCAGGCGCCCTGCGCTTCGCCGCGCTCGATAGCGAGCGAGATTTCACGGCTGCCGGGATAACCCAGAACGATTTTGAATTTCGCGCCCAGCACGGCGTTCAGCACCGCCGGATAATCGGAAGTCGAACTCGAGCCACTCGCCGCGACGATCAAATCCTTCTTCAAGATGTCGTCGAAAGTCTGCACCGGCGAATCCGTGCGCGCGATGCAGATGTAAACATCGTCATTGGCGCTGCCGAGATAATGGAACTTGCTGGGATCATGTTTCACCGGCGTCAGGCCGAGAAGCGGTTCAAGAATGACGCCCGACTGGAAAGCGCCGATGACCGTGCCATCCTTGGGCGCGACATTGTAAACGTTGTTGGCGGCGACATTGCCGCCCGCGCCCGGCATGTTGGAAACGATGATGTTGGGATTGCCAGGCACATGCTTGCCCATATGGCGGGCGATCAGCCGCGCATAGGTGTCATAGCCGCCACCGGCCGAGGATCCGACAATGATCTGAACGGTTTTGCCGCGATAGAAGTTTTCGACATCTTGCGGCGTTTCCTGCGCGGTTGCTGCTCCGATCGCCGAAGCCAGGACAAAAGTCGTCAGAGCGCAGGCAAAAACAGTCGAGTCGTGCCGAATTGCTAGCAATCGAGCCTCCCTATCGTATTTTATTATGTCTGTTGTAACGCTGAACCGTGGACTGAGCCAAGCTGAGAATTCTTGACACCGTCACATCGGACCACTAGCGCCATGCCATGAATTCCCAGCCCACCACGCCCACGCCCCTCTCCCACCCGCGCGTTCTGACGAGCATTGCTCCAATCACGGCCTCCTATGACGTAATCCTCTCCGACATCTGGGGCGTGATCCACAATGGGCGGGAACATTTCGCGGCCGCGGTCGAGGCACTGGCGCGCTTTCGCGCCAACGGCGCGACGGTCATTCTGCTCACCAATGCACCGCGCCCCTCGCCGCCGGTGCTGCGGCAGCTCGACGGACTGAGGGTGCCGCACGACAGTTTCGATGGCATCGTCACCTCCGGCGACGTGACGTTGAACTTCATCGCCGAACATGGCTTGAAGCCGCTGCATCATATCGGGCCGCCACGCGATATCGCCCTTTTCGACATCCTCGAACGCGACACGGGCGTGCGGCCGCCGCTCGTGCCGCTCGATCAAGCCGACTATGTGGTCTGCACCGGATTGTTCGACGATGCCGAACAACCCTCCGACTATGACACGCGCCTCGACCTGATGCGCCAGCATAAGATGGACATGATCTGCGCCAACCCCGACATCGTCGTGCATGTCGGCGATCATGAAGTGTGGTGCTCGGGCGCGCTGGCGCAACGCTATGAACAGAACTACGGCGGCAAAGTATTGCAGGCGGGCAAGCCGTTCGCACCGATCTACGAGCGGGCACTGCAATTGGCGCAGGCGAAACGCGACACGCCGATCGATCGCCGCCGCGTCCTGGCGATCGGCGATGGCATCGGCACCGACATCAAGGGCGCACGCGCACAAGGGCTCGACGTGATCTTCGTCACATCCGGCATCCATCGCGAGGAACTGCACAACGGCCAGCGCGATCCGCGCGCCAATCCGCCCGATGAGGCGGCACTCGCAGCCTTGCTGCGCCAGCATGAAATCGAGCCTCTGGCTTCGATGAGCCAGTTGATCTGGTGAAATGAAGGCGGCTTAAGCCGCCTGTTTGCCGAACACCTGGTCGATCTTCGCCTTCAGAGTGGCGGCATTGAACGGCTTGACGAGATAGTTGCTGACGCCGGCCTTGCGCGCGGCGACGATGTTCTCGACCTTCGATTCCGCCGTCACCATGATGAAGGGCGTATCGGCATTGGCTTCGCTCTGGCGCATTTTGATGAGGAGGTCGTAGCCGGTCATCGGCTCCATGTTCCAATCGGAAATGACCAGCGCATATTGCTTCGTCGTCACCATTTCGAGCGCCGCGGCGCCATTGGGCGCATCGTCGACATTCTCGTAACCGAGCTGTCTGAGCAGGCTGCGGACAATTTTCAGCATCGTCGCGTAGTCGTCGACAATCAGGATCGGCTCGGAGGTGGCAAGCGTCATGAAGGGTCTCCGTCGCGGGCCGCGACCGGGTCAAGATTCCACGGCCGCCCAACATCCGGCGCGGCCACGACGCGAAACCTAACCGGCCAACCTTACCCGAAGGTTACCTCAACCGCGCAGTCAGGCAGAAAAAAGTATCGTATTACCAGTAAGATGACGAAAATTTTTGCAATTTGACGGGTGTCTCCCGAAGACGCCAAATGCAACCGTGACAACAGGGGCTTTCAGGGCGTGTCAGCCAGGATCGAATGGATTTTCGCCGACGGGATCGATCGTCTGATGCAACCGACGAAGGATGCCGCGGCGACTCGCGTTCTGGTTGTGGATTTGGACGATCCCCGCACGGCGGTGCTGCAACGGCTGGCGCCGCTGCCGAGCGATCTTGCCGACGAGGCGCGGCCCGGTGCCGCCGATCGGCGTTATTTCCGCGCCCGGCGCGCGGCCCTGCGCTCGTTGGTCGCCTGGCATGGGGGTGTCGCCGCCGAAACGGTTGAAATCGCCTATGACACGGCCGGCGCACCACGGGTTCGGAGCATCCCATCGCCATTCATTTCGGTCTCGGCACGCGGATCGCGCGCCCTGCTGGCGGTTTCCTCCGCGCCGGTCGGCGTCGATTTCGAGCCGGACACAAGTGCCGAGCCGATCCTCGACGTGTTGCATCCGCACGAGCGGGCCGCGCTTGCCGCCTTGGACGGCCCCGCCCGCGACCGGCATTTCCTGGAGATATGGACCGCCAAGGAAGCCTATCTGAAAGCCCTGGGCGACGGCTTGACCCGCAACCCCTCTCAGATTGCCATATCCCTCACCGCCACGGGCGTAACGATCAGCGACACTGACACGCCGGTCGCTCTTGCCGGTGGCGATCTCCGACACCTTGATCTCAACGGTGTCGCGGTCGTCGCATCGTGTATAGTCAGGGGCAACTGAGCGCGACGCGTTCGAACGGCGTCCGCCCCTATCGAGGAGGAAAAGGATGCCCGTTCTCACGGTCAATGGACGCCGGCATGATCTGGCCATTTCCGACGACGTGCCGCTGCTCTATGTGCTGCGCAACGATTTGCACTTGAACGGGCCGAAGTTCGGCTGCGGCCTGGCGCAATGCGGTGCCTGTACGGTGCTGATCGACGGCGAACCAACACGCTCCTGCATCACGCCTGCAGGTTCAGTGAACGATCGCGCCATCACCACGCTCGAGGGCCTCGGCACGCCGGAGAAGCCGCATCGCCTCCAGCAGGCTTTCATCGACGAACAGGCCGCGCAATGCGGCTATTGTTCCAACGGCATGATCATGCGCGCCAAGGCGCTGCTCGACAGCAAGCCCAATCCCAACGCCGCCGACGTCAAACAAGCGCTCGACGACAATCTCTGTCGCTGCGGCGCCCACCAACGCATCGTCCGCGCCGTACTGCGCGCCGCACAGGGGGCTTGAGCCATGAACGCTGTGTTCAAACCCTCGCGTCGCACTTTCCTCGTCGCCGGCGGCTCGCTCGCCATCGCGTTCACCGTTCCGGCTTTCGCGCAAGCGCCGGCGGGCACGCCGCGCCTGCCCGGCGATCTGCAGACCAATCGCAAACTGTCGATGTGGCTGCGCATCGAAGCCGGCGGCAAGGTGCGCCTGCTGGTCGGCAAGGTCGAAATCGGCCAAGGCGCATTGACCGCCGTGCAGCAAATCTGCGCCGACGAACTCTGCGTCGATTTCGATCGCATCGTCCTCACCTCGGGCGACACCGAACTGGTGCCCAACGAAGGCGCGACCGCCGGTTCGCTCTCCATGCCGGGCTGCGGCACCGCCGTGCGCCATGCAGCGGCCGACGCGCGACAAATCCTCGTCAAGCTCGCCGCCGAGAAATGGCAGGTCGATGCGAGCAAGCTCGATGTCGAGGACGGCACGATCAAGGGCAATGGCAAGGCCATCAGCTATTGGGATCTCGTCAGCGGCCAGGAACTGGAAGTTGAAGCCACCGGGCAAGGCCCGCTGCGGCCGCGAGATAAACGCCGCTACATCGGC
Source organism: Rhizobiales bacterium 62-17 (assembly GCA_001898965.1). GTDB lineage: Bacteria > Pseudomonadota > Alphaproteobacteria > Rhizobiales > Beijerinckiaceae > Terripilifer. The sequence continues at coordinate 1,032,143 of MKVW01000009.1, read as the reverse complement.
AAAAGCCATCCGCGCATCGACCTGCCGGCGAAGATGACCGGCCAGGCGATTTTCGTGCAGGATCTGCGCCCGCAAGGCATGGTGCATGGGCGCGTCGTGCGGCTACCCGCCTATGGCGCCACCCTGCAATCGGTCGACACCGGCGCAATCGAGAAACTGCCCGGCGTGCTGAAAGTGGTGCGCGACGGCTCTTTCCTCGGTGTCATCGCCGAGCGGGAGGAACAGGCCATCGCCGCCGCCGATGCCTTGCGCGATGCGGCGCGCTGGACCCTGCTCAAGGGCCAGCCGACATCGGAGACCGTCTATGATTGGCTGCTGGCGCAGACACCGCAAGATATTCTGATCAAGGATCAACCGCGCAAGGATCGCAGCGCCGCTGTCGCCACGGTCGAAGCGGAATTTCGCCGGCCCTATCAGATGCACGGTTCGATCGGCCCCTCTTGCGCGCTCGCCGCGTTCGGCAATGACGGCGTGATGACGATCCAGACGCACAGCCAATCGGTGTTCGAAACGCGCAATGCCATCGCCATGTTGTTGGGGATCGCGCCGCAGAAAGTGCGTTGCCAGCATGTGCAGGGCTCAGGCTGCTACGGCCATAACGGCGCCGACGACGTGGCGGCCGACGCGGCGCTGCTGGCGCGCGCTTTTTCTGGCCGGCCGGTGCGTGTGCAATGGATGCGCCACGACGAGCACAAATGGGAGCCCTACGGCTCGGCCATGGTGACGCGCATCAAGGCCGGCCTTGATGGCGAGGGCAATGTGCTCGACTGGGATTATCAACTGTGGTCGACGTCGCATCTGACGCGGCCGAACAACAACGCCGGTAATCTGCTTGCAGGAGGCGTGCTGGCCAAGGCCTTTCCCCTGCCGACGCCGGTGAACATCGGCGGACCAAACTATGCGGCCGATCGCAACGCCATCCCGATGTATGAGTTTCCCGGCCAGAAAGTGACGACGCATTTCATCACGTCGTTCGCGGCCCGCGCCTCCTCGACGCGCGCGCTCGGCGCTTATGCCAATGTGTTCTCCATCGAAAGCTTCGTGGACGAACTGGCCCATCGCGCCAAAGCCGATCCGGTCGAATATCGTCTGCGCAGTTTGAAGAACGAGCGCGCCCGTGCCGTCCTGCAGAAGACCGCCGACATGTTCGGCTGGTCGACGTGGAAGAAACAGCCGAACCATGGCCGCGGCATCGCCTATGCCATGTATAAAAATCTCGCTACCTATTGCGCCGTCGCGCTCGAAGTCGAGGTCGATCGCGGCTCCGGCCAGATCAAAGTGCTGCGCGCGGTCTCAGCCAATGATGCCGGCGAGATCGTCTCGCCCGATGGCGTGAAGAACCAGATCGAGGGCGGCATCGTGCAATCGCTCTCCTGGTCGTTGAAGGAGGCGGTGCGCTTCGACGACAGCGGCGTGCTGAGCGAGGATTGGCTGAGCTATCCGATCCTCACCTTCAGCGAAGTGCCTGAGATCGAGGTGGAGCTGATCGACCGGCCGGGCCAGCCGTTCCTGGGCGCCGGCGAGGCGTCGCAGGGGCCGACGGGCGCGGCGCTCGCCAATGCGGTATTCGACGCCATCGGCGTGCGCTATCGTGAACTGCCGCTGACGCCGGAGCGGGTGAAACGGGCGTTGTAGGCTTGCAAGGAATGTCTGACAGTCATGGGCATGCTACCGATCTTCGAAACGAAACGGCTCCTCCTGAAAGCCGTCACGCTTGAAGACGAGCCCGCCTATACGCGTCACTTCGTGAACTACGAGGTGATCCGCCATCTGTCGGACAAAGTGCCCTGGCCCTATCCCGAACATGGCGTCCGTGACTATCTCACCGACGTCATCTTGCCCCATCAGGCAAGGACAAATGGGTCTGGGGCCTCTTTCTCAAGGACGCACCGCACGAAGTCGTCGGCGGCATAGCCTTGTGGGGACCCGGCACCCCAGAAAACCGAGGCTTTTGGCTGGCTCAACATTTGTGGGGACGCGGCCTGATGACGGAGGCCGTCATCCCCGTCATGGACTACGCGTTCGATGAATTGGGTTTTGACGAACTCATTTTCTCCAGCGCGGCCGGAAACGAACGATCGAGACGGGTCAAAGAGAAAACCGGCGCCACGTTCATCAAGCGCGAACCCTCAGGGTTCGTCGATCCGGCGTATATGGAAAGAGAGCTTTTCAAGCTCACGAAGTCGGAATGGCGCGCATTCAGGGCCGCTTCGATCCGTTAGATTCCAACCTGGGGCCATTCGCCCTTTTTAATACCCTGATAACGCAAGGGAAATTTCTCATTGGAGCAGTTTCGGGCTTTAAGTGGCTTTACCGCCCATGTTGAAACGCGTCGCCAGCGAAATCACGTTTCTATTGCAACGCGATTTGCTTTAAGACAGCGCCGAAATCCACTCTGACAGGTTCACCGTGCGCTATATTTCGACGCGGGGCGAAGCCCCCGCGCTTTCCTTCACCGATGCTCTGCTGGCCGGCCTTGCCCGTGACGGCGGGCTTTATGTTCCCGAGATGTTCCCGACCCTGCCGCGCGAGACCATCGCCGGCTTTGCCGGCCGGCCCTATGCGCAAGTCGCGGAAACGGTGATCGGCCCCTTCGTCGGCGACGAAATCGAACCGGCCGCCTTCCGCGCGATGCTCGACGACGCCTATGCGCAGTTCCGCCATCCAGCGGTGACGCCGCTGACGCAGATCGGCGACAATCTCTTCATCCTCGAACTGTTCCACGGCCCGACGCTCGCCTTCAAGGACGTGGCGATGCAGCTTCTGGGACGCATGATGGATCATGCGCTGAAAGAGCGCGGCCAGCGCGCCACCATCGTCGGCGCCACCTCGGGCGATACGGGTGCCGCCGCCATCGAGGCCTTCCGTGGGCTCGACCAGGTCGACGTCTTCATCATGTATCCGCACGGCCGCGTCTCGGACATCCAGCGCAAGCAGATGACCTCGGTGGATGCGCCTAATATCCACACCATCGCGCTCGAAGGCACGTTCGACGATTGCCAGTCGATCCTCAAGGGCCTGTTCAACAACCATCGGTTCCGCGACGACTTGAAGCTGTCGGGCGTCAATTCGATCAATTGGGCGCGCGTCGTCGCCCAGACCGTCTATTACTTCACCAGTGCCGTCGTGCTCGGCGGGCCGCATCGGCCGGTGTCCTTCACCGTGCCGACGGGCAATTTCGGCGACATTCTCGCCGGCTATATCGCCAAGCGCATGGGCCTGCCGGTGGACCGGCTGGTCGTCGCCACCAACGAGAACGACATTCTCGAGCGCACGCTCGCCAGCGGCACCTACGAAGTGCGCGGCGTGGTGCCGACGCAGTCGCCGTCGATGGACATTCAGGTGTCGTCGAATTTCGAACGGCTGATCTTCGATGCCTGCGGCCGCGACGCGGCGACCGTGCGCCGCCTGATGGCCTCGCTGCAGCAAGCGGGCGCCTTCACCCTGCCGTCGGACACGCTCGCCAAGATCCAGGCCGAATTCGATGCCTTGCGCACCGGCGAAACCGGGACCGCCAAGGAAATGAGCCGCGTCCACGCCGAATGTGGCCTTTTGATCGATCCGCACACCGCGGTCGGTGTCCATGCCGCCCGCAAGGCCCTGGAGAAAAATCCGTCCGTGCCGATGGTGGTGCTCGGCACCGCCCATCCGGCCAAATTCGGCGATGCAGTGAAGAAGGCGACCGGCCTGACAGCACCTTTGCCGCCACATCTTGCGAAACTCACCGAAGCGCGCGAACATTTCACCGTTCTGCCCAATGACCAGGGCGCCATCGAACGGTTTGTCCGCGAGCGAGCCCGCGCCGCCCGCTAAACCGGCCGAAGCGCGCAGGGGATAAGGATGGCGCTGTTTCGGCTTGGGCCGGCGAACGAGCCGGCCAATTTCATCCGTGGCGAGGGGGTCTATCTGCGACCGCCCCTGCCGCAGGATTTTGTTCCTTGGGCTGAATTGCGCGAGAAAAGCCGCACGTTCCTGGTGCCCTGGGAGCCGACCTGGCCGGTCGACGATCTCACCCGCAGCGCCTATCGCCGCCGGCTGCGCCGCCAGGCGGAGGAAATGGAGCGCGACGAGGCATTCCCGTTTTTCGTGTTCCGCTCAAGCGACCACACGCTGCTCGGTGGGCTGACGCTTGGCCAGATTCGTCGCGGCGTGTCGCAAACCGGCACATTGGGCTATTGGATGGGCGAGGCCTATGCCGGCCAGGGCTATATGTCGCGCGCCGTGCGCGCCACCCTGGTCTGGGCCTTCGCCACCTTGCGGCTGCACCGCATCGAGGCCGCCTGCCTGCCGCACAACGACCGCTCGATTCGACTGCTGGAGCGCTGCGGCTTCAAACGGGAGGGTTATGCCCGGGCGTATCTGCGAATCAACGGCGCCTGGCAGGACCATGTGCTGTTCGCCATTCTCGACAGCGACCCCCTGCCCGAAGGGCCTGAAACCACGATCGAGACAAATTCCACAGGCCGGACGGGAAAGCTTGCTCAGCTATTCGCCAAAGGCTACCAATCACATTAAAGACACCGTTCTGCGCCAAGGCCATTCAGCCCTGGCTAGGGCGAATTTCGGACCCCTCGGCTGCGGCCGCGTTAACCACGACGGGCTCACTTGCGCCGGTTTCTCGTCTTTTTGCTATTTGCGATTTCAAGCTTCGTCGCCGTTTCCGGCGCGGGAGCGGTTGAACCCATTCGCGTACCGCTCGACTCGAAGGCCATCGACCTTACCCAGCAGGTCGAGCACTATTCGGGCGAAGGCGACCGTCTGCAGGTGTCGACCGCGCCCGGTGCCGATGGCATCGTGCGGCGCATCGAAGTGAGCGCCGCGCAACAAGGCACGCAACCGGCCTGGATCGTCTTCGCGCTCACCAACGACACGACCGAGCAGATCGAACGCTTGATCGTGGCGCCGCATTTCCGGCTTGCCGGCTCGGGCGTCATCTGGCCTGATCTCGGCGCATCGCGCATTGCCGCCATCACCGCCAGCCAGGGCTTTCCGCCCGAGCGCGAGGACAGCGCCGACGCCGACGTGTTCCGTCTCACCCTCGATCCCGGCAGCACCGTCACTTACGTCGCCGAGCTGCGCACGCCGAACCTGCCGCAGATCTATCTGTGGGAACCGGATGCCTACAAAGACAAAGTGACGAGCCTGACGCTCTACAAAGGCATCGTCATCGGCATTGCCGGCCTCCTGGCGCTGTTCCTGACCATCGTCTTCGTCGTCAAGGGCGCGGTGATCTTCCCCGCCGCCGCCGCGCTGGCCTGGGCCGTGCTCGCCTATGTGTGCATCGACTTCGGCTTCTGGACCAAGCTTGTCGGCATCGTCGGCGATTCGGATCGCGTCTGGCGCGCCGGCGCCGAAACGGTTTTGGCCGCAACCCTGCTGGTCTTCCTCTTCGCCTATCTCAATCTGAGCCGCTGGCATGTGCGCGCCTCGCATGTGACGGCCGTCTGGCTGTTGTTCCTGGCAGCGCTCGTCGGCCTTGCCGTCTATGACGCGCCGGTCGCCGCCGGCGTGGCGCGCATCTCGCTCGCCGCCATCGCCGTCGCCGGCTTCATCCTGGTGATCTATCTGTCGACGCTCGGTTCCGACCGCGCCATCATGCTGATCCCGACGTGGTTCCTGCTGCTCGTGTGGATGGTCGCCGCCGGCTATACGGTGACGGGCTCGCTCGTCGGCGATCTCGTGTCGCCGGCTTTGATCGGCGGCCTGGTGCTGATCGTCATGCTGATCGGCTTCACCGTCATGCAGATCGCGTTCGCCGGTGGCGGCATCGGCCATGGCAGCGTCTCCGACAGCGAGCGCCGCGCTCTGGCCCTGACCGGCTCGGGCGACATCGTCTTCGACTGGGACGTGGTGTCGGATCGCATTTACGCCAGCCCGGAACTGGAAGTGCTGCTCGGCCTGAAACGCGGCGCCCTCGAAGGGCCGGCCACCGGCTGGTTCGACGTGCTGCATCCCTTCGACCGCGACAAATACACCGCCTGCCTCGACGCGGTGCTCGAACAGCGGCGCGGCCGCATCAGCCTCGACTTCCGCCTGCGCGCCGTCGACGGCCATTATTCCTGGTATCATCTGAAAGCCCGGCCGGTGGTCGGCGCCGACGGCGAGGTCATCCGTGTCATCGGCACGTTGAGCGATATCACCGAGCCCAAGACCGCCGAGGAACGGCTGCTGCACGATGCCGTCCACGACAATCTGACCGGCCTGCCCAATCGCGAAATCTTCTTCGACCGTCTCGACACCGCTTTGACCCAGGCGCATGTCGATCGCGAAATGCGCCCGACGGTGATCGCCATCGACATCGACCGTTTCCGCCAGGTCAACGAGGCCTTCGGCATTCCGGGCGGCGACTCGGTTCTGCTCACCATCGCCCGCCGCCTGACCCGCCTCGTCAAACCGCAGGACACGCTGGCACGCCTGTCGAGCGATGAGTTCGGCATCATCCTGACGTCCGAAAAGGACAGCAACGCCATCATCCAGATCGCCGACAACCTGCGGCGCAATCTGTTGACGCCGGTGACCATCAGCGACCGCGAATTCGCCCTCACCGGCTCGATCGGCATCGCGCTGTTCGATCCGCAACTGCATCGCCGCCATGAGGACATGCTGAAGGATGCGATGCTGGCCGCCGCCCATGCCAAGAAGTTCGGCGGCAACCGGGTCGAATTCTTCCGCCCCGGCATGCGCTCGCAACAGACCGACCGGCTGGCGCTCGAAACCGACCTGCGACGCGCCCTGGAACGCAGCGAAATCAAGATCGTCTTCCAACCGATCGTACGCCTGGAAGACCGCACCATCGCCGGTTTCGAAGCGCTGCTGCGCTGGGACCATCCGCGCTTCGGCCGCCTCAACCCGGCCGATTTCATCCCGATCGCCGAAGAAACCGGGCTGATCATCGACCTCGGCATCTTCGTGCTCGACCGGACGGCGCGGGAGCTTGCCGCCTGGCAACGCGCGCTCGACGTGACGCCGCCGATTTTCGCCAGTGTCAACGTATCGTCACGACAATTGCTCAGACACGACCTTCTCAACGATGTGAAAGCCGTGCTGACCCGTTCGGGCGTGCATCGCGGCACCTTGAAGCTCGAACTGACCGAAAGCCTCGTGATGGAAAATCCCGAATACGCGGCGCAAATGCTGCAGCGGATTCGCGAACTCGGCGCCGGCCTGGCGCTTGACGATTTCGGCACCGGCCATTCGTCGCTCGCTTATCTGCAGCGCTTCCCCTTCGACACGATCAAGATCGACAAGAGCTTCGTGCGACCCGACATGCGTGGCGCCCGCCCGGTGCTGCTGCGCTCGGTGATCGCCATGGCGCATGATCTGGGCATGGAAGTCGTCGCCGAAGGCGCCGAGACCGAAGGCGATACGATCGAACTCTACCAGCTCGGCTGCGAATATGCGCAGGGCTATGCCTTCGGCCAGCCGATCAGCGCGCTCGATGCCCGCAAGCTCGTCGGTGCCCCGCCGGATGAACCGCTGGTCCGCGCCAGCTAACGCTGCGCCCGCCGCGTCTCACCCTCAGACCACGTCCCTCGAAAGCATTCAGCGTATCGATGGCCAAAGACACGAACACGACCGACGCGGAAGCGGACAAGGGCGGCAACGGCAATCGCTGGCTCGGCATTGCCGGCATGGCGGTCAGCCTGGCGATTCTGGCTTTCTCGGTCTATGTGGTGGCGCAGGTCGTAGCCCATCTCGATTTCGGCCAGGTTGCCGCCGCCGTCGCCGCCACGCCGCTGAACCATATCGCCTGGGCCATCGCCTTCGGCTGCGGCTCCTATTTCGCGCTGACCTTCTATGACTTCATCGCGCTGAAGCAATTGCGCGAGCCCGTGCCCTATCGCACCGCCGCAGTCGCATCCTTCAGCGCCTATTCGATGTCGTTTACCCTCGGCTTCCCGCTGTTGACCGGCAGCGCCGCGCGTTACGCGATCTATTCGCGTGCCGGGGTCTCGGCCGGCAATATCGCGCGCCTCGTCATGCTGTGCAGCCTGCAATTCTGGCTTGGCATGAATGTCCTGGTTGGCGTGAGCCTCATTCTGCGCGCGCCGCAATTGGCGACGTTCGACAAGCTCGCCGTCTCGGTCAATCTGGCGCTCGGCATCGCCGTGCTCGCGGCCGTCGTGCTGTGGTGCCTCTATGTCGGCAGCCGCCCGCGCAAGCTGCGCATCAAGAAGGTCGCCCTGGAGCTGCCGGGACTGAAGTTGACGCTGGCGCAGATCCTGGTGAGCTGCTGCGATCTCTTGTGCGCCGGCTCGGCCCTCTACGTGCTGCTGCCGCAGGGCCATGGCCTGGATTTCCTCACCTATATCGCCGTCTACGTCTTCGCCGTGACGGCCGGCGCCGCCAGCAACGTGCCCGGCGGTATCGGGCCGTTCGAAGCGACGTTCCTGAAGGCGCTGCCGGGCGTTTCGGCGGAAGCCCTTTTGGCCGGCCTGCTGCTGTTCCGGCTCGTTTACTATCTTGGCCCCTTCGTCATTGGCCTCTTGGTCTTCCTCGGCCACGAATTGCGGGTCCGCCTGAGCCGCGCCGACAGCTCCCCGCACTGACGCAAACCCGTCACGTCGCTGACATACACCCGCAACGGCCGCGAAACGGCGCCAGGGTCTTGCGAAGCAGGGCGCTTGGCTCTACCCCTCACGCAGCGGCACGCAGCGACAGGACAGGCATGAACGACGCCAAACTGCAAACTTCCGCCGAAGCCGACCACAGCCAGATCGTCTCCGCTTTGATCGGAGCCCTGCCTGATCCGGTGCTCGTGGTGGATAGCAACCGCCGCATCATCGCCACCAACAGCGGCGCGCGGATCCTGTTCACCAATGCGACCGTCGGCGGCGCACTGACCTTGAGCGTGCGCGCGCCCGACATTCTCGACGCGGTGCTGCGTATCCTCGATGGCGGCGAACGCGAATGCGTGCTGTGGAGCGAGCCGGTGCCGGTGGAGCGCCTGTTCGAGGTTTATGTGTCGGCCTTCACCTATGAAGGTTATCGCGCTGCCGTCATTGAATTTCGCGATCTGACCGAGGCACGGCGGGTTGAGCGCATGCGCGTCGACTTCATCGCCAATGCCAGCCACGAATTGCGCACGCCGCTCGCCTCCCTGCTCGGCTTCATCGAAACCCTGCAGGGACCGGCCAAGGACGATACCGCGGCGCGCGAACAGTTTCTCGGCATCATGCGCGATCAGGCCCGGCGTATGACGCGCTTGGTCGACGACCTGTTGTCGCTGTCGCGCATCGAACAGAACGAGCATGTGCGACCGCAGACGCCGGTCGATCTGGTGGCCATCGTGCGCCATGTGGTCGACACGCTGGCGCCGGTGGCCAATGAAGGCGGCGTCGAATTGATGGTCTCGACGCCGAAGGCGGCGATGATCGCCGGCGATCGCGACGAGCTGATTCGCGTCGCCGAGAACCTGGTCGAGAATGCGATCAAATACGGCGCCGGTGGCGGCTCACCGCAACGGGTCACCGTCTCGGTGACCGAGAGCGGCGGCCTAACGACTTTGGAAGTGCGCGACAACGGCCCCGGCATCCCGCCGGAGCATCTGCCGCGGCTGACGGAACGGTTTTATCGGGTCGACGCGCCGACCAGTCGAGCTAAAGGTGGCACAGGCCTTGGCTTGGCTATTGTGAAGCATATCGTCTCACGACATCGCGGCCGGTTGTCGGTTGAGAGCACCCTCGGTTCGGGCAGCACGTTCCGCGTGACCCTCAAAAAATAGTCATTTTGATCAAAGACATACTATGTCATAATAGTGTCTTCTGTTTGTCGCAAAAAGCCTATGCGGGCGCGTTAAGGAACATTCAGGCCGGTGACGGAAACGCCATCTCGGCCCGCGAAATCCAAAACCAAACCCAAGAGGCGTTGCATGTACCTCAACAAGTTCCTCGGCCTTGCCCTGGTGGCTGGTCTGACCGGAGCGGCTTCCGTCGCTACGGCCGCCGACATCACCGGCGCCGGCGCCACTTTCCCCTTCCCGATCTATTCGAAGTGGGCGGACGCTTATAAAAAAGAAACCGGCAATGGCCTGAACTACCAGTCGATCGGCTCGGGCGCCGGCATCAAGCAGATCCAGGCGAAGACTGTGACCTTCGGCGCCACCGACGCGCCGCTGAAGAAGGAAGACCTCGACAAGTCCGGCCTCGTGCAATGGCCGATGGTGATGGGCGCGATCGTGCCGGTCGTGAACATCGACGGCATCAAGCCGGGCGAACTCGTTCTCGACGGCAAGACGCTGGCCGACATCTATCTCGGCAACGTCAAGAAGTGGGACGACGACGCGATCAAGAAGCTCAACCCGAAGGTGACCCTGCCGGGCACCGCGATCACCGTGGTCCGTCGTTCGGACGGTTCGGGCACGACCTTCAACTTCACCGACTATCTCGCCAAGGCGAGCTCGGATTGGCAGTCGAAGATCGGTTCCGGCCAGGCGGTCGAATGGCCGGTGGGCGTCGGCGCCCGTGGCAATGACGGCGTCGCCGGCAATGTCGCGCAGACGAAGAACTCGATCGGCTATGTCGAATACGCTTATGCCAAGCAGAACAAGCTGACCTACACCGGCATGGTCAACAAAGCTGGCAAGCACGTGCAGCCGACGATCGAAGCCTTCCAGGCCGCCGCTGCGAACGCCGATTGGGCGCATTCGCCGGGCTACTACCAGATCCTGACCGACCAGCCGGGCGACAAGTCCTGGCCGATCACCGCCGCCACCTTCATCCTGATGTACAAGGAACCGGCCGACAAAGCGGCTGCCACCGAAGCGCTGAAGTTCTTCGGCTGGTCCTATGACAAGGGCGGCAAGATGGCCGAGGAACTCGACTACATTCCGATGCCGACTTCGGTCGTCGGTCTGGTCAAGAAGACCTGGGCGGACGAGATCAAGTCCAAGTAATTTGACGCTGGCGAGGCGGGTTCACACCCGCCTCGTTCCTCATGGAGGGCCCGCATTGGCGGTGCGGCAAATGTAACAAGGGGCGTACATGACCGACATGGCGTTAGAACCAGCACGAGCAGCGGCCGAACCCGCATTCGATCGCGCCCGCGCGCTCAGTGCCTTCAAGTTGGGCGATAGGACTTTCTACTGGGTGACGCGCGTTTCCGCGCTGTTCGTCCTCATCATTCTCGGCGGCATCATCCTGTCGCTCATCATCGGGGCCTGGCCGGCGATCCGGACCTATGGTTTCGACTTTCTCTTCACGCAACGCTGGGCGCCGTCGCTGCAGCCGACGCCGATCCTCGGCGCACTGGGCCCGATCTACGGCACCATCGTCACCTCTCTGATCGCCATGGCCATCGCCATTCCGGTGGGCCTCGGCATCGCCATCTTCCTCACCGAACTTTGCCCGATGCCGCTGCGCCAGCCGATCGCCGTCGCGATCGAGCTGCTCGCCGGCATTCCTTCGATCATCTACGGCATGTGGGGCTTCTTCGTGCTCGGCCCCTTCCTGGCCGATCATTTCGAGCCGGCCATCGTCTCGGCCTTCGAGAACGTGCCGATCCTCAATACGATCTTCCAGGGACCGGCCTCCAACCTCAGCCTGTTCAACGCCTCGCTGGTGCTGTCGATCATGATCCTGCCGTTCATCACGGCGATCTCGCGCGACGTGTTCGCGACGGTGCCGCCAGTGTTGAAGGAAGCGGCTTATGGTGTCGGCTGCACGACCTGGGAAGTGGTGCGCAACGTGGTGCTGCCCTATACGCGGGTCGGCGTCATCGGCGGCGTCATGCTGGCGCTCGGTCGCGCGCTCGGCGAGACCATGGCGGTCACCTTCATCATCGGCAATTCCTTCAAGATCTCCGGCTCGCTGTTTGCGCCCGGCACGACGATCTCGGCCGCCATCGCCAGCGAATTCGCCGAAAGTGACGGCCTGCATCAGTCCGCGCTGATCCTGCTCGGCCTGTTGCTCTTCGTCCTGACCTTCTGCGTGCTGACGGCGGCCCGCCTGATGCTGCGCCGTCTCGAACGCAAAGCGGGAGCGTGATCGATGAACTCCATCTATGCTTCCCGTCGCCGCTCCGACAAGATCATCAAGGTTCTGTGCTATGCCGCCGCCATCTTCGGTGTCGGCTGGCTGTGCCTGATCCTCTACACGCTGCTGGTCAACGGTCTGGTCGGCCTGCATCCGCGCATCTTCACGCAGATGACCCCGCCGCCCGGTGTCCAGGACGGTGGTCTGCTCAACGCCATCGTCGGCTCATTGATCATGACCTCGATCGGTGTCGCCATCGGCACGCCGCTCGGCCTGTTCGCCGGCACCTGGCTCGCCGAATATGGCCGCTATTCGAAGCTTACCGGCGTGATCCGCTTCGTCAACGACATCCTGCTGAGCGCGCCGTCGATCATCATCGGCCTGTTCGTCTACGGCGCGATCGTCGTGCCTATGGGTGGCTTCTCGGGGATCGCCGGCTCCATCGCCCTGGCGGTGATCGTCATCCCCGTGGTGGTGCGCACCACCGAGGACATGCTGAACCTGGTGCCCAACCACCTGCGTGAAGCAGCCTCGGCGCTCGGCATGCCGCGCGCCTATGTCATCACCAAGGTGTCCTATTCGGCAGCGCGTGCCGGTCTCATCACCGGCGTCCTGCTCGCTACCGCCCGCGTGGCCGGCGAAACGGCGCCGCTCTTGTTCACCGCCCTGAGCAACCAGTTCTGGAGCGTGAACCTGACGTCGACCATGGCCAACCTGCCGGTCACTATCAACAATTTCGTCAACAACCCCGACCCGAACTGGAAGCAGCTCGCCTGGACCGGCGCCCTGCTGATCACCGTGACGGTTCTGAGCCTCAATATTATTGCCCGCACCCTGGGCGCCGAAAGGAAGCCGAAATGAGTGAGAGTGCCACCGTTCTCAAGCCCGTCGAGTCGCAGCCGGCCAATCGGCCTTCGCCTTCGGACATCAAATTGTCGATCCGTAACCTCAACTTCTATTACGGCACGACGAAAGCGCTGAAGAACATCAACCTCGAGCTGGAGACCAACAAGGTCACCGCCTTCATCGGACCGTCGGGCTGCGGCAAGTCCACGCTGCTGCGCATCCTCAACCGGATGTACGACCTTTATCCGAACCAGCGCGCCGAAGGCGAGGTTCTGCTCGACGGGCAGAACGTTCTCGACCCGAAGCTCGACATCAACCTGCTGCGCGCCCGCGTCGGCATGGTATTCCAGAAGCCGACGCCGTTCCCGATGACGATCTATGACAACATCGCCTTCGGCATCCGCCTCTACGAAAAGCTGCCGAAGAGCGAGATGGACGGCCGTGTCGAAGCGGCGTTGCGTGGCGCGGCGTTGTGGGAAGAAGTAAAGAACAAGCTCAATGCCAGCGGCCTCAGCCTTTCGGGCGGCCAGCAGCAGCGCTTGTGCATCGCCCGCACCGTGGCCATCCGCCCGGAAGTGATCCTGTTCGACGAGCCCTGTTCGGCGCTCGATCCGATCTCGACCGCCAAGATCGAAGAGCTGATCGACGAACTGAAGACGCGCTACACGATCGCGATCGTCACGCACAACATGCAGCAGGCAGCGCGCTGCTCCGACAAAACGGCATTCATGTATCTCGGCGATCTGATCGAATTCGACCAGACCTCGAAAATCTTCATGTCGCCGGAACAGAAGCAGACGCAGGATTACATCACCGGCCGGTTCGGCTGAGTAGGATTCCGGAGATGACCATGACCACCGACCAACATACCGTGAAAGCCTACGACGAGGAGCTGCACTTCATCGGCAGCCGCCTCGCCGAGATGGGCGGGATCGCGGAGAAGATGCTTTATGACGCTATCGACGCGCTGTCGCGCCTCGATGCGGACCTGGCTCGCCGCACCATCGAACGTGACCCCAAGCTCGACGCTTTGCAGCGCGAGATCGAGGAAAAGGCCGTGCTGACCATCGCCCGGCGCCAGCCCATGGCCGTCGATCTCAGAGAACTGGTCGCCGCCATCCATATCGCCAGCGATCTGGAACGCGTCGGCGATCTCTGCAAGAACATCGCCAAGCGGACGACGAAGATTTCCGGCGATATGCGCGTGCCGCGTACGCTCGTCGGCCTCAAGCACATGGCCGATATCGCGGCCATTCAGCTCAAGAACGTGCTCGACGCCTACGCTCAGAAGAACGTGGCGGCGGCCGACGAAGTGTGGCGGCGCGACGCTGACGTGGACGCGCTGGAAGACTCGGTCTTCCGCGATCTCCTCACCTTCATGATGGAAGATCCGCGCAACATTTCGTTCTGCACCCATCTGCTGTTCTGCTCGAAGAACATCGAACGGATCGGCGATCACGCGACCAACATCGCGGAAACCGTACATTATCTCGTCACCGGCGAACCGCTGCCGGTGGAACGACCCAAGGGTGGATCATCGGGTCTTGAGTCTCAAGCAGCGGCGGCAAAATAGAGGCTGATCCATGCAGACTTTCACGAATGAATCGAAACCCGTGTCTGTGAACGACAGGCGGCCCCGCAACGAGGCGACCGCACCGCGCATCCTCATCGTCGAGGATGAGCCGGCCATCGCGCTGCTGCTTGCCTACAATCTGGAAGCGGCTGGATTCACCGTGGAAAGGATCGAACGGGGCGACGAGGCGGAAATCCGCCTCGCCGAGGAGGTGCCCGATCTCCTGATCCTCGACTGGATGCTGCCGGGTGTCTCGGGCCTGGAAATCTGCCGCCGGCTGCGGGCGCGGGAAGCGACCAAAGGCCTGCCGGTGATCATGCTCACCGCGCGCGGCGAAGAACAGGAACGGGTGCGTGGCCTTTCGGTCGGCGCCGACGACTATGTGGTGAAACCGTTCTCGGTGCCGGAACTGATGGCCCGGGTGCATGCGCTGCTGCGCCGCTCGCGGCCGGAGCGCATCGCCACCAAACTGCAGCGTGGACCGATCGAACTCGATCGCGAAACGCGCCGCGTCCATCGCAACGGCCGCGAACTGCATCTGGGTCCGACCGAATTCCGGTTGCTCGAACATCTGATGGAAAAGCCCGGCCGCGTCTTCTCGCGCGCACAACTGCTCGACGCGGTGTGGGGCCTGTCGATCGACATCGACGAGCGCACGGTCGACGTGCACATCGGCCGCCTGCGCAAGGCGATCAGCCGTGGCCGCGAACGCGATCCGCTGCGCACGGTGCGCGGCGCCGGCTATTCCTTCGACGAGACTTTCGAGCGGGATTAGTCTGCGCGCAACTACGAAGATCAAAAGAAAAGGGCGTGTGATCGGATCACACGCCCTTTTCTTTGAGGATAGTCGTTCGTTCAGGTCAGCCGCGGAACCTGCATCTTCGAGCGGTTGCGGCGGTCCTGCGCCGGCTGATAGGCCATGCGCGAGTGATAGGGGCAGTAGGTGGCGCCGGCATCGGACTTGCCGCCGCAGTAGCGGAACTCGGAGGTCGCGGGATCGCCGAGCGGCCAGCGGCACATGGATTCCTTGAGCTCCATGATCGTCACCCGCTCCGACATCGGCAGCAGGACTTCCTCGATCGGCTTGAGCACCGGCGCTTCATAGGCACGCGGTGCGAAGGCGAGCGCGGTATTGCCGCGCACCATGCCACCGCCCATGGCGCTCGATCGCTGAACCGCGGCTGGTCGGTGGGCCCGGGGTTGCGACACGCGCGGACGCGGCGCTGCCGTCGACGGCGCCTTGACGCGGCCCGACAGACCGAGCCGGTGCACCTTGCCGATCACCGCGTTGCGCGTGATGCCGTTGCCGATCTCGGCTGCGATCTGGCTGGCGCTGTGACCCTCTGACCAGAGCTTACGGAGCGTCTCAACGCGCTCATCGGTCCAGGACATGCTGTTCTCCTAAGTCCGTTTTGCCGTGAATCCGTCTGGCCCGCTCCCCGGATGTGCCGGTGAGCGTTTGACGCATGTCACGCTTGCTGAAAGGTCCGCCGCACGAAATGTCGTAGTAGACAGCGTTGAATCTACACTAGCCGTAGAATCACGCGCAAGAGTCTCAGATCAATGTTCATGTGGGTGAAATCCGTTTTCCCCAAGCCCTTCGCTGCTTTTCGACGATCCCGGCGCCGGCTGTGGCGGTATCAACTCCATGCAAACATTGAGTTTGCCGACGCTGGGATGCAGAGCGTTGAGGCGAGCAAACAAGCCTCTACTTATCCACTGCCTTCACGCCGAAGGAACCGTAAACGGCAAGTGTGGCGGGTTTTTGTAGCGCCTTATTGCCCGCTGGCTTGCCTTTGATGGGCTCATCAAGTGCCAAGCCAGCGGCTTTACGATCAGAAATTCCGCGCTAAATCGCGTCAATGCCGGCCTGGAAATCCTCCAGGATGTCCTCGATGTCTTCGAGACCGATGGACAGACGCAGCATGCCCTCGCCAATTCCCATCGCTTCACGATCCGCCTGTGGCAGACGCTGATGGGTGGTCGTCGCCGGATGGGTGACGATGCTCTTGGCGTCGCCAAGATTGTTGGAAATCTTGATGATGGAGAAGGCGTTGGCCATGCGGAAGGCCGCCTGCTTGCCGCCCTTCACGTCGATCACCACCACGGTGCCGCCACCCGACATCTGGCGCATGGCCAGTTCGTGCTGCGGATGATCCTTGCGCGAAGGATAGAGCACGTAATTGATAGCGCTCTGCTCGGCCAGGAAATCCGCCACCCGCTCGGCATTGCGCATCTGCTGGGTGACGCGCAGCGGCAGGGTTTCGAGCGACTTCAGCATCACCCAGGCATTGAAGGGGGAGATGGCCGGGCCGGTCTGGCGCAGGAAATTGTGGATGTGCGCCTGGATGAAGGCTTCCGATGCCAGAATGCAACCGCCGAGCACGCGGCCCTGACCATCGACATGTTTGGTGGCCGAATAGACGACGCAGTCGGCGCCGAGCTGCAGCGGGCTCTGCAGAATGGGCGTGGCGAAGACATTGTCGACCACCAAGGTCGCGCCGGCATCATGGGCGATCTTCGCCACGGCCGCGATATCGATGATCTCGAGCTGCGGATTGGTTGGGCTTTCGAGGAAGAAGGTCTTTGTGTTGGGGCGGACGGCGGCACGCCATTGTTCCAGGTCGGTGCCATCCACCAGGGTACAGGCCACGCCGAAACGCGGCATCAGATCCTCGACGACATAGCGGCAGGAGCCGAACAGCGCCTTGGCGGCGACGATATGATCGCCCGCCTTGAGCTGGCCGACGATGGCGGCCGTCACCGCCGCCATGCCGGTGGCGGTGGCGCGAGCCGATTCAGCACCCTCCAGCAAGGCCATCCGCTGCTCGAACATGGCCACGGTCGGATTGGAAAAGCGCGAATACATGAAGCCGGGCTCGTCGCCCTTGAAGCGCCGCTCGGCGCTTTCCATGCTCTCATAGGCATAGCCCTGGGTCAGATACATGGCCTCGGACATTTCGCCGAACTGGGAGCGCAGGGTTCCGCCATGGACCAGGCGGGTGGCGGGACGCAGATTGCGCGGCGACTTGTTCTGACTCATGCTTTTTCTCCACCCGGGGCGGACCGCCGCCCAAAAGAAAACCCGGCTCCTTCGAGCCGGGCGCACGGGAATTATCGAGTGCGGACACGACCCCTTAGCCCCTTGTTTTACGTGGCGGCAAGCCGGTCGGCCCAAATGACCACGATAATTGTGGTCTAGCCCAGGCGCCGACTTGGCGTCAACCAAGCCATCAGTTACGCCAGTCCTATGAGCCAGAACCGCGGCATTTTGCCTGCCCACGAGATCGAGGCCCTGCATGGCGCGGGCGCGATCCGCATCGCTGCCCCCTTCGCGACCGGCCAGATCCAGCCGGCGAGCCTGGATTTGCGCCTGGGCGGCCGGGCGTGGCGCATGCGGGCCAGCTTCCTGCCGGGGCCTGAGCGGCCCGTCAGCGCGCGCATCGAGGCCCTGGCCCTGCATGAAATCGACCTGACCCAGGGCGCCGTGCTGGAAACGGGCTGCGTCTATATCGCCGAATTGATGGAAAGCCTGGCTCTGCCGGCCGAAATCGCCGCCTCGGCCAATCCGAAAAGCTCCACCGGCCGTATCGATGTGTTCACCCGCGTCATTGCCGACCGGGCCCATGAATTCGACCAGATCGAAGCCGGCTACGACGGCAAGCTCTATGCGGAAATTTCACCGCGCACCTTTCCGGTGCTGGTGCGCAGCGGCTCGCGCCTGTCGCAGGTGCGCTTCCGGCGCGGCCAGGCGCGGCTCGACGATCAAGGCCATCTCGACCTGCACAAGCGCGAGAAACTGGTGACCTCGGCCGAACCGTCGATTTCAGGCGGCGTGGCGGTCTCGGTCGATCTGGCGGGGTTCGATGGCTCGACCTTGATCGGCTATCGCGCCAAGCGGCACACCGGCCTGATCGATGTCGACAAGCCCGCCGCCCATGCGATGCTCGATTTCTGGGAACCCATTCACCGGCATGGCCGCGCCGATCTGGTGCTCGATCCCGGCGAATTCTACATCCTGGCCTCCAAGGAAGCCGTGCGCGTGCCGCCGGACCATGCGGCCGAGATGACGCCTTTCGATCCCTTGGTCGGCGAGTTCCGCGTCCATTACGCCGGCTTCTTCGACCCGGGCTTCGGCGCGGCGGAAGCGGGTGGCGCAGGCGCGCGCGCCGTGCTCGAAGTGCGCTCCCATGACGTGCCGTTTATTCTGGAAGACGGGCAGATTGTTGGACGCTTGGTCTATGAGAAAATGGCCGAGACACCGCGCACGCTTTATGGCGCCGACCTGAAATCAAACTATCAAGCGCAGGGCCTCAAACTGTCGAAACATTTCAGGGCGTAGCCGCGACTGTCCTGCGGCTCATCCAACGATCGAGGCCGTAGAACACATAGCCGCCGACCACAAAGCCCAACGCCATAACAGCGGCGTTGATGGCGGTTTGTGCCCAGCCGATCGTCGCCACATCCATGAACGGATAAGGATAGCGGCCATCGAGCGCGGCGCGGGCGATGGCATAGATGAAATAGACGAGCGGTAGCAGAGCCCAAAGCCAGGGATCGACGGACCGCAGACCGCCCTTGCGCGCGAAGACCAGCCAGAACAATGGCACCAGAACCGGCGTGACGTGATGCAGTAGCAGATCGGCCCATCTGGCGCCGCCGCTTAATTCGATGAGACCACGCAACAAGAGCGTGTAGATGACGCCGACGAACAGTATCGCCAAGGTGATGCAGCCGAGCAGGCTGGGCGCCACGCGGCCACTGAGGGCCAGGATGGTGAAGACGATCGCCACGAGCAGATTGGCAATGACGGTGAAGAAGCGCAGCATCGCCCAGATAGCGGAAGGCACCGTGCCGGCCAGCTCCGTCGAGGCCTGAAGCTGGACGGCCAATCCGATCCAGGTGACCAGAGCGACGACAATCGCCGCAATGCGCGCGGATGTGGACATCGTCTTCCTCGCCCCGCTACCGATTCAAAAAGCTCCAGCATCCTATCAGCGCAGATAGGCCTTCTCCAGCGCGCGCATATGCACATCGCCCTGCAAAGCGAAAACATCGGCGACGGAAGCGATGTCCGCCTCGACGCCGGCGATGCCGCCGTCGGCGAGAATGCGCCGGAAAGTGTCCTGCATCGCGGCGACGGCGGCGCGGATGGCATGATTGCCGCAGATGATCAGGCCGACTTTGCCCAGGGCCGCGACATCGGCGAAGGAGAGTTGCGGATAGCTCGTCGGCACGAGGACCAAGGGGGCGTGCCCGGGCCAGGCGCGACAGAAGGCGACGATTTCGTCAGGCGTTTTCTGCTTGCTGTGGATGAGAATGGCATCGGCGCCAGCCTCGACATAGGCGGTGCCCCGGCGCAGCGCTTCCGCCTCGCCAAGGCCGGCAATCAGCGCCTCGGTGCGTGCCACCACCAACGGCCCCGCGACCGCTCTGGCGGCCGCGATCTTGCCTTGAAACTCTTCCATCGGCACCAGCTCTTGGCGGCCGCCGGGACGCAAACTGCTGTCCTTGGGAAACGTCTTGTCTTCCATGACGACGGCGGCCACACCGGCCGCCGCATAACGCGGCACGACGTAAGAGACGTTGACCGCATTGCCGAAGCCGGTGTCGAGATCGGCGATCACCGGCGCGTCCTGCACCTCGCCCATCGCCCGCATCATGTCGAGATGGATGTCCATCGACAGGATGTTGGCATCGGGCACGGCGTAGGAAGCCGACAGTTCGAAGCCGCTGCCCCAGATCGCGTCGAAGCCGGCATTGGCGGCCAGTTTGGCGGACAAGGGATTGTGCGCGGCCATGGCAAGCGCCGGTCGATGGATGTTCAACTTGGCGCGCAAAGCCGCCGCTTTCGGATTGTCTTCCATCACAGGCCTCGTCCTTCGCCGTCCGCGGGACATCCTGAATAGGAAATGCCCACGCGGACCGCAACGTTCGCCTGTGTCGTCAATCGCCCAATTCAGGATTATGCGGACGGAAGCCACCTTTCACCATATGGCCGAAATGACCGACGGGCTCCTCCCACATCAGATTGCGCTCATAGGCACGCCCGACCATGTCCTGCACGACATATTGGATCGCCAGTTCGGTGCCGTCGTTGAAGTGCTCATGCATGGCCCAGGCGGGACAGACGAACGTGTCGCCGCGCTCCCAGGTGATGCGTTCGCCTTCGACGATCGAATAACCGGTGCCTTGCATGATGTGATAGATGGCGAAGGAATTATGCCGATGCGGTAAAATATGTTCACCCGACTTGAACGCCTGGATGCCGAGAAAGATGCCGGGCAAAGCGCCAGGATTGTCCTTGGGCGTATCGCCGTTGACGAGAGACAGAAAGCGGCGGTCGGCCCGCTTCAACGGATCGGCGATGAGCATGTCGATCTTGGGCTGCATCGCTTTGAAACGCCAGATCGACGGACGAATGTTTTTCGGCAGGATGTGCGGATAATATTCATCGTCGGTCATCATCAAAGCTTCGGCGAGTTTGCTTTCGCCGTTTGAATCGGCTTGCGCTTGCGCGGTCTTGGGATCGATGCGTTCGGGTGCGTTCATGACAGAGCCCTCCTCTCACGGACTGTCGTTTGAGCCTTGGCCTCTTCAACGTCTTCGCCAGGCTCTTGCACTGCCGATTGTCTGATTTTACTATTTGGCAAGCAATTTTTTTATCCTGCAATAAATAGCCATGGCGAGAAACAGCAAAAGTCCCTCTGCGACAGGCACAAGTGCTACTGCGGCCGCGACGCGCCGTGGCGGCGCTTTGCATTCCGCGCAATTTCAGAGCCGTGCCAGCGCCGGCATTCAGTCGCTCGATCAAGGGCTCGACGTGATGCGCATTCTGGCGCATGGCGGTTCGATCAAGCTCAAGGATGTGGCGGCGCGGGCCGGCATGTCGGCGTCGAAAGCGCA
>MKVW01000009.1:656852-1010667 GCA_001898965.1 Rhizobiales bacterium 62-17 | reverse complement strand
GAGACCGCCGATCCGGTGTCGATGAACATCAGGCCCGGCACGGTGGCGCCGGTGCTGTCCTCCGCCTCCGGCCTCGTCTTCGCGGCTTATGCGCCGCGCGGACTGACCAATACCGCCATCGCCATGGAACTCAAGGAGCGGCCGCGCCGCCATGGCTTTCGCAGCGAAGCGGCTTTGGACCGAGAACTGGAGATCATACGCGCGCAAGGCTGGGCTTCGATCCATTCCGGCTGGGTGGCGGGGATCGATGCGATCGCCGTGCCGGTGTTCGATCATCGCGGCCGGCTCGAAGCGGCATTGCTGACCATTGGCCGCGATCGCCTCGCATCCGGCGCGAAAACCGACGATACGCATCTCAAACCGGTAATCGACATTCTGCGCCAGACCGGGGCGCAATTGTCGGAAAAGCTCGGCTATCAGTTGGACGCGCATAAATCCACGCGTTAGCCTGCCCGTTCGATGTCGGATATCTAGGAACGTCTATCGACGTGCGATTTACCTGAAGCATCGGCCATGAAGATCAGCCCGAAAGACGATCCCAGGCGGACATCGCCACCGGAAGACGCAAGGATTGAGGTGGAGTCCGACGGCTTCGCACTCACCTGCGCGGGCGAAATCGTCTTTCGCATGCCCTGGGATCAGGTGCAGCAGATTGCCGGCTATACACGCTTTGAAAAGCTCACCCCCAAACTCTGCCTCGCCTTCTCCGCCTCGAACCGTAAAAAAGATCAGGTCGTGGTTCACAGCGGCCTGCGGGGATGGGAGGCATTGTGCACGGCCTTGCCGACGTTCTTTCCGAACTGCGATCGCGACTGGCAGAAGAAAGCCGCCCATGACAGCACGTCTCTCGACGCCTATGCGCCAGTGGCGGCCGTGAAGCCGGTCTTTACCGTCAACCCCACCATCGTCTGGTCGAAATAAACAGACGCAGCCGCTATTTCGCTAAAGCGCGGCGCTCTTCCACGATGGCACGCGCGGCGGCAAAGGCGCCTTCGATATCGAGATCGCTGGTGTCGAGCAGAACCGCATCGGCAGCCTGCTTCAAAGGCGCGGTCGAGCGGTGGGAATCGCGCTCGTCGCGACGGCGAATGTCAGCCAAAACGTCTTCGTAAGCGGTCCTCTCGCCACGCCCGTGCAATTCCAGCGCCCGGCGCTGGGCCCGCACTTCCGGACTGGCGGTGACGAAAATCTTCACGTCGGCCTGCGGGCAGACCACGGTGCCGATATCGCGCCCGTCGAGCACGGCGCCGCCGGGACGGGCGGCGAAACGCTTCTGCAGATCGATCAGTTCGGCGCGCACCTGTGGCATGGCGGCGACCACCGAGGCGGCCTCGCCCATCTGCGCGCCGCGCAACCGTTCTTCATCGAAATCGGTCAAAGCCAATCCGCGCGCGGCAGCCACGGCGCGCTGGATATCGTCGAGCCGGTCGCCCCAATCCAGCACGGTGCGCGCCGTCGCCCGGTAAATCAAGCCGGTGTCGAGGTGCGGCAGGCCGAAGTGAGCGGCCAGCCGTCGCGCAATGGTGCCCTTCCCGGACGCGGCCGGGCCATCGATAGCAATGATCATGTCGGCTTTCTGCGGAGGTCTCGGGGCCGGGTCAAGCAGAGGGCGTGCCAGATCACAGGAAGTGCCGCAAAGATATTCCTATATCTGTATACATGAATACACTGGCTACCCAGAAGCCCGTGCTCGCTGGTCGGATTTTGTCAATTGATTTCTAGTTATAGACTTAGAACACGTGTGTTATTGCCAAGTTTTCTTAATCTGTTGCCATTCTAAAACACATTATGTATACAGAAGGCATTCAGGGAGGTTTTGATGACGAAAGCGCCGGCTTTTCCCCTCAACGCTTGGTATGTCGCGGCCTGGGATTACGAGATCAAGAACGAGCTTCTCGCCCGCACGGTCTGCAACAAGAAGATCGTCTTTTTCCGCAAATCCGATAAATCGATCGCCGCTCTGGAAGATGCCTGCTGGCACCGCCTGCTGCCGCTCTCCATGGGCGTGTTGAAAAACGACGAAGTGACCTGCCGCTATCACGGCCTGCGCTTCAATGGCTCCGGCCGCTGCACGCACATGCCCTCGCAGGACCAGCTCAACCCCTCCGCCCAGGTGCGCTCCTATCCGACCGTCGAGCGCCATCGCTTCGTCTGGGTGTGGCCGGGCGATCCGGCTCTGGCCGATCCGTCGCTGGTGCCCGACCTGCACTGGAACCAGGATCCGGACTGGGCTGGCGACGGCAAGACCATTTTCGCCAAATGCGACTACCGCCTGGTCGTCGACAATCTGATGGACCTGACCCACGAAACCTTCGTCCACGCGTCGAGCATCGGCAATGACGCCGTGGCGGAATCGCCTTTCGTCGCCACCCACGGTGACCGTTTCGCCACGGTGACGCGCTGGATGAAGGACATCGACGCGCCGCCGTTCTGGCGCGGCCAGCTCGGCAAGCCGGGCAATGTCGATCGCTGGCAGATCATCCGTTTCGAGGCGCCCTGCACGGTGGCCATCGACGTCGGCGTCGCGCCGACGGGCACCGGCGCGCCGGAAGGCGATCGCTCGCAAGGGGTGAACAATTTCATCCTCAACACGATCACGCCGTCGACCGACAACACCTGCATGTATTTCTGGGCCAACGCCCGTAACTATCGCAAGGACGACCAGACCCTGACGACACAGTTGCGCGAAGGCGTCTCCTCGATCTTCCGCGAAGACGAGATCGTGCTGGAACGCCAGCAGCAAGCGATGGAAGAACATCCCGACCGGATTTTCTACAACCTCAATATCGATGCCGGTTCGATGTGGGCCCGTCGCCTTATCGACCAGATGATTGCCAAGGAACAACGCCCCAAACTGCAGGCGGCGGAATAGGAGGAAGCATATGTCGCTCGCCGAACCCAGTGATCGCTCCAGTGAACGGAGCCCATCGCAAACGGTCACAGCGCTTTTGTCATTGCGTGAATTGATCGTCTCAGGTGCTTTGAAGTCCGGCGAGCGCATTTCCGAGCTGGCCATGGTCGATCGCATCGGCGTGTCCCGCACGCCGCTGCGCACCGCCCTGGTCAAACTCGAACAGGAAGGGCTGATCGAGGAAATTCCCTCCGGCGGCTATGCGGTGAAAGCCTTCAGCGAAGCCGACGTGTTCGATGCCATCGAAATTCGCGGCACCTTGGAAGGCCTCGCCGCGCGCTATGCGGCCGAGCGTGGCGTTGCCACCATGCGGCTTGCCGAATTGCGCGAATGCGTCGCCGAAATCGATACGGTGATCACCGCCGGCAGCCTGAGCGAAGAAGATTTCGAGGCTTATCTGCGCGCCAACGAACGCTTCCATACCCTGCTCATGGAATTGTCGGGCAGCCCGACCTTGCGGCGCGAGCTCGAACGGGTCAGCAGCCTGCCCTTTGCCTCGGCCAGCGCTTTCGTCAAAGCCGAAGCGGCCTTGCCGGAATCGCGCAGCATTCTGCCGATCGCCAACGAACATCACCGTGCCGTCGTCGATGCCATCGAAAACCGTGAAGGCGCGCGCGCCGAAGCGATCATGCGCGAACATGCACGGCTGTCCTATCGCAATCTGATGATGGCGCTGCGCAATCAGAAGGTTCTCGACCTCGTGCCGGGCGCCGCGCTGATCCGCCGCCGCAGCTAGTCTTAACGCGTTTTCTTCATGCGAGCCGGCATCCGCTTCGCTTGAAAACGCTGTCGTACCGAATTCCTGGAGGGAGCATGCGTTTTTCTGTCCACTATGTTCCGGCACGCATCGTCGCGGCCCGCGATATCTCGCCGACCGTCCGTATGATCGAGATCGCGCCGGAAGGCGGCGCCCAGTCCTGGACGCCGGGCGCCCATATCAATCTGTCGCTACCGATCGGCGACAGCGGCGAAACCCGTTCCTATTCGCTGATCGGCGAAGCTCATCCGCAGGTCTATCGCATCGCCGTGAAGCGCGATGACAACGGCCGTGGTGGCTCGCGCTACATGCATGGCTGCGAGGTCGGCGCTCGGCTCAATGTCAGCGAGCCGCACAATAATTTCGATCTATCCTGGCAGGGCACCCATTATGTGCTCGTTGCCGGCGGCATCGGCGTGACGCCGATCCACAGCATGGCGCTGGCGCTCGCCAAGCGCGGCGCCAAGGTCACCGTGCTACAGGCGGCGCGCAGCCGCGCCGAACTCGCGTTCGCCGACGACCTGTCGGCGGCGCTTGGCGACAACATCCGCTTCTTCGTCTCCGACGAGGGCAAGCGCATCGATGCCACAGCCGAAGTCGCCGCCCTCCCCGCCGACGCGGAAATCTATCTCTGCGGCCCGCTGTCGCTGGTCGATGCTTTCCGCAAGGCCTGGCGCGACGGCGGCCGGCCGATGTCACGCTTGCGCAGCGAAACCTTCGGCTCCTCCGGCGCCTTCGCCGCCGAGCCGTTCAAGGTGCGGGTGCCGGCGCTGGGCATCGAAGTGGACGTGCCCGCCGACCGTTCCATGGCCGACGCCCTGGAAGATGCCGGCGTTGCCGTGATGACCGATTGCAAGCGCGGCGAATGCGGCCTCTGCGCCGTCGATATCGTCAGCTGCGAAGGCGAGATCGATCATCGCGACGTGTTCCTCTCGGACCACGAGCGGCACGAGAACACGCGCATCTGCGCCTGCGTGTCGCGCGTCGCCGGCGGCGCCATCTCGATCGACACCGGCTTCCGCACCGACGCGCAGCAAGGCGTCGGCTTCTAAAAAATCGGGCGAAGCGTCGCCGCTTCGCCCGCTCTAAAAACTGAAAACCCGGCTCTGATGAGCCGGGTTTTGTTTTAGCCGCCGATGTTGAAGGCCGAGAAGGCCGCCATGTTGACGATCTCGCTGTCCTTGGCGCTCATCGAAATGAACTGTACCGGCTTGTCGAGACCGACGATCAGCGGGCCGATGACCGTGCCGCCGCCCAGCTCCTGCAGCATTTTCGTGCTGATCGAAGCGGAGTGGAAGGCCGGCATGACCAATACATTGGCCGTGTCCTTCAAGCGACAGAACGGATAGGCGCGCATCAGATCGGGATTGAGCGCGACATCGGCCGCCATTTCGCCGTCATATTCGAAATCGAGCCGCATGCCGTCGAGGATTTTCACCGCTTCCTGCACGCGGGCGGAACGTTCGCCCGGCGGATGGCCGAAGGTGGCGAAGGCGAGCAGCGCGACGCGCGGCTCCATGCCAAGACGGCGCGCCACACCCGCCGCTTCGATGGCGATCTCGGCGATCTCCTGGGCGGTCGGCATTTCGGTGATCGCCGTGTCGGCGACCAAAACGGTGCGCTCGCGCGCCAGAACCAGCGAGGCGCCCATCAGCCGATGGCCGGGCTTGGGATCGATGACGCGGCGCACTTCCTCGAGCGCGGTCGAAAAATTGCGCGTCATGCCGGTGACCATGGCATCCGCATCGCCCAAGGCCACCATGGTGGCGGCGAAGTGATTGCGATCCTGATTAATCAGGCGCATGCAATCGCGGAACAGATAGCCCTTGCGCTGCATCCGCTCATAGAGGAATTCGGCATAGGCCTCGTTGCGCTTCGACAGCGCCGCATTGTGGATCTCGATCGACTTGTCGGAGAGATCGACGCCGATGCGCTCGGCCGCCTCCTTCACGCGGTCCTCACGACCCACCAGAATGGCAGTACCCATTTCCTGCGCGACGAAAGACAGCGCGCCCCGGATCACCTGCTCCTCCTCGCCTTCAGCGAAGACGACACGCTTGGGGAAACGGCGCACGCGCTGGACCACGCGCTGCAAGGCGCCCGCCACCGGATCGCGCCGGGCCGACAACTGGCTCTGATAAGCCGCCATGTCGGTGATCTGCTTGCGCGCCACGCCGGTTTCCATCGCCGCCTTGGCGACGGCCGCCGGCACGACGCTGATCAGGCGCGGATCGAACGGCACGGGGATGATGTAATCGCGGCCAAAGCGCGGACGCGCGCCCTGATAGGCAGCGGCGACATCGTCGGGCACGTCTTCCTGCGCCAGCTTGGCCAAAGCCATGGTGGCGGCGATCTTCATTTCCATGTTGATCGTCGTCGCCCGCACGTCGAGCGCGCCGCGGAACAGATAGGGGAAGCCGAGGACGTTGTTGACCTGATTGGGATAGTCGGACCGGCCGGTGGCGACGATGCAATCCTCGCGCACGGCATGGGCCTCTTCCGGCGTGATTTCCGGATCGGGATTGGCCATGGCGAAGATGATCGGGTCCTTGGCCATGGAACGCACCATGTCGGGCGTCAGCGCCCCCTTGACCGACAGGCCGAAGAAGATGTCGGCATCGACCATCGCCTCTTCGAGCGTGCGCGCATTGGTGACGACCGCATGGGCCGATTTCCACTGGTTCATGCCTTCGGTGCGGCCGCGATAGACCACGCCCTTGGTGTCGCACAGGATAATGTTTTCCGGCGCGAAGCCCATGGCCTTGATCAGATCGAGGCAAGCGATGCCGGCTGCACCGGCACCGTTGCACACCAGCCTGGTCTTCTTGATGTCGCGGCCGGTGAGCTGCATGGCATTGAGAATGCCGGCAGCGGCGATGATCGCGGTGCCGTGCTGATCGTCATGGAACACCGGGATGTCCATGAGCTCGCGCAGCTTCTCCTCGATGATGAAGCACTCCGGCGCTTTGATGTCTTCCAGATTGATGCCGCCGAACGAGGGCCCGAGATAGCGCACCGCATTGATGAACTGTTCGGGATCTTCCGTATCGACTTCCAGATCGATGGAATCGATGTCGGCGAAGCGCTTGAAGAGGACGGACTTGCCTTCCATCACCGGCTTCGACGCCAAGGCACCGAGATTGCCGAGGCCGAGAATGGCCGTGCCGTTGGTGATGACGGCGACCATGTTGCCGCGCGTCGTGTAATCGAAGGCGGTCGCCGGATTGTCGGCGATGGCAAGCACGGGAATGGCGACGCCCGGCGAATAGGCCAGCGACAGATCGCGCTGGGTCGCCATCGGCTTGGTTGGAACGATTTCGAGCTTGCCCGGCTTGCCCACGGCGTGAAAATCAAGCGCTTCCTGCTCGGTGATCCTAGGCCGTTTGTGGTGTTGCGGTCGGTTGGCGGTATCGTCGGCCATGGGCTCGTTCCAAATCCCTTATTTTTCAGGTGAGAACGACCACTTTACGCCGATGAGGCACGTATCCACAAGCACGCAAGCATGCGGCGGTGCAACGCGGGCCGGCCTTTGATAGCGTCGGTTAATGTCAGCCCCCGCCGCCACCCGATCCAGCGCCCGCGACGCCGAAACGCGCGTCACGCCCATGATGGCGCAATATATGGACATCAAAGCCGCCAATCCGGACTGCCTGCTGTTCTACCGGATGGGCGACTTCTACGAATTGTTCTTCGCAGATGCGGAAATCGCCAGCCGTTCGCTTGGCATCGTATTGACGAAGCGCGGGAAACATCTGGGCGATGACATTCCCATGTGCGGCGTGCCGGTGGAGCGCGCCGACGATTATCTGCAACGGCTGATCGGGCTCGGCCATCGCGTGGCGGTGTGCGAGCAGACGGAGGACCCGGCCGAAGCGCGCAAACGCGGCGGCAAGAGCGTGGTGCAGCGCGGTGTGGTGCGACTGGTCACGCCCGGCACGATCACCGAGGATCGGCTGCTGGAGCCCGGCCGCGCCAACGCTTTTCTGACCATCGCGCGGGTGCGCGCCTCCGACGAGAGCTGGGGCTACGGCCTGGCGGCGGTGGATATTTCGACCGGCGCCTTCATTCTCGGCGAAACCACCGATGGCGGCCTGGCCGCCGAAATCGCCCGGATCGAACCCTCTGAAATCGTTGTCGGCGAGGCGATTTGGAACGACGACCGGTTGCGCCGCATCATCGAGGACACACGCATCGCCGTCGCACCCGTCGGCCGCGATGTGGCCGACGGCTCGGCCGAGCGGCGGCTGACCTCCTGGTTTGGCGTCGCCACGCTCGATGGTTTCGGCGCCCTGAGCCGGGCGGAGATCGCGGCCGCTTCCATGGCGCTCATCTATGTGGAGCGCACGCAGATCGGCGCCAAACCGGCGCTGGCTTTCCCCACGCGTTTCAAGCGTGGAACGACCATGGAGATCGACGCGGCGACGCGCGCCAATCTGGAATTGACGCGCACGCTCTCAGGCCATCGCGACGGTTCGCTGATCGCCGCCATCGACATGACGGTGACGCCTTCCGGCGGGCGCCTGCTCGCCGAACGCCTCGCCGGGCCGCTGACAGATCCCGCAGCCATTGCCGAACGGGCCGAAGCCGTGGCCTTTCTCTTGGCGCAGACTGATCTGCGCGACAGCCTGCGCATGCAATTGCGGCAGGCGCCGGATTTTGCCCGGTCGTTTTCGCGCCTGGCGCTGGGACGTGGTGGCCCGCGCGATCTCGCTGCGCTACGCGACGGATTGAACGCCGCCGCCGCCGTCTCGGCGCAATTGCAAAACGTCAGCGATCTGCCTGAACATCTCGGCGCGGCCGCGCGGATTGGCGGCGAGATCGATCCGAGCGTTGCTGGAGAACTGCAACAGGCGTTGGCCGAAGACCTGCCGCTGAACAAGCGCGACGGAGGCTTCATCGCCAAGGGTTTCGAACCCGCGCTCGACGAGACGCGCGCGCTGCGCGACGAGAGCCGGCGCGTCATCGCCGGTCTGCAAGCGCGCTACAGCGAGATCGCCGGCACCAAACAGCTCAAGATCAAACACAACAATTTTCTCGGCTTCTTCATCGAAGTGCAGCAGGCGCAGGGCGAGAAAATGCTGCGGCCGCCCTTCGATACCGAGTTCATCCATCGCCAGACCATGGCCGATGCGATGCGCTTCTCGACGCGCGAACTGGGCGAGCTGGAAGCCAAGATCGCCTCCGCCGCCGATCGCGCGCTGGCCTTGGAGCTGGAGATTTTCGACCGGCTGGCGCAACGCCTTCTCGATGCCGGCGAGCCGATCAAGGCCGCGGCGCAAGCGCTGGCGACGATCGATGTTGCCGCCGCGCTCGCCGAACTCGCCGAAAAACAGAGTTGGTCGCGGCCTACAGTCGACGACAGTCTGGCTTTCGTCATCGAAGGCGCGCGTCATCCCGTCGTTGAAATCTCGCTGCGCCAACGCGGCGAAAGTTTTGTCGCCAATGATTGCACCTTGGCGCAGGCGGAAGACGCCAATGGGCTGATCGCCATCATCACCGGCCCGAACATGGACGGTAAATCGACCTATCTGCGCCAGAACGCCTTGATCGCCATTCTCGCGCAGATCGGTTCGTTCGTGCCGGCGCGCTCGGCCCATATCGGCATTGTCGACCGGCTGTTCTCGCGCGTCGGTGCAGCCGACGATCTGGCGCGCGGGCGTTCGACCTTCATGGTCGAAATGGTCGAGACTGCCGCTATCTTGAACCAGGCGGGCGAGCGCTCCTTCGTCATCCTCGACGAGATCGGGCGCGGCACCGCTACGTTCGACGGTCTGTCGATTGCCTGGGCCGCCGTCGAATTCCTGCATGCGCGCAATCGCGCCCGCACGCTCTTCGCCACCCATTTCCACGAGCTGACGCAGCTCACCAAGAAACTGCCGCGCCTGATCAATCTCACCATGCGCGTCACCGATTGGAATGGCGAAGTGGTGTTCCTGCACGAAGTGGTGAAAGGCGCGGCCGATCGCTCCTATGGCATTCAGGTGGCGCGCCTCGCCGGCCTGCCGCAGGATGTCGTCGATCGGGCGCAAGCGATCCTCGCGGAACTCGAAGCCGACGAGCGGCGCGCGCCGGTGGAGCGGATGATCGACGACCTGCCGCTGTTCGCCATCTCCAAGCCGGCGCCGGCACCCGTCAAGCCGAAGACCGACGATCTGCGCAAGGCGCTCGACGCGCTCAACCCGGACGATCTGAGCCCGCGTGAAGCCCTCGATGCGCTTTATGCCTTGAAGAAACAGCGTATTGCCGAGGACAAGTAGCGGTTAAGAATCCTCTAACCTTGCATCGAGACATCGGCGGCCCGTTAACCGCCACGCCGGGATGGCCATGGTAGAAGCACGGCTTCACCGGCAAACCGATCATGTTCAACGGTCCTCTTAAACTTGCCGCCATCTCGGCCATCATCGCCGTGATCGTCGCGACTTATCTCGGCTCCTCACGCGAGCCGGGTCATGGCCCCCTTGCGGGCCTCGCCGATCGCTTTTTCTCAAGTGGTCCATCGCGCAGCACGGCCAAACCTGAAGTCGCGGTGGCGAAGGCGCCAGCGGCACCAGCCTTCGGCTTTGGCCCGGTGCGCCTGCCAGCCGACAAGAGCGGTCATTATCTCGCCGTGGTCGAGATCGAAGGGCGTAGCCTGCGCATGCTCGTCGACACCGGCGCCACCTATATCTCGCTGTCGCACCGCGACGCGACGACATTGGGCCTGCAGCCGCTGCCTTCCGATTTCAAGAACCGCGTCGTCACGGCGAACGGCGAGATCATGGTCGCCCGGACGCAGTTGCGCGAAGTGCGCCTCAGCAACATTCTGGTGCGCGACGTGCCCGCCGCGATCCTGCCGCCGGGGATCGAGACCGCCAGCTTGCTCGGCATGAGCTTTCTGAGCAAGTTGCGGAGTTTCGAAGTGGCGGACGGCAGCATGGTGCTGAACCCGTGACTGTGCCATTAACCCACCGTTCAGACTGAACCTTGCAGACAGAAGCGTGTTATCAACGTGTTACGTTGATTTCGCACGATTTCGACTTTTCGACCCGCCTGTCAGACGATCAAAAAAGGATTGCCATGTATCCGAAGCCATCGCCGAGCCTCACGCCCAATACCTATGCGTTCGAATCGAGCCCCATGGTCAAGGCGACCGGCTTTCGCGAATATGACGCGCGTTGGCTTTTCGGCAAGGAAATCAACCTGATGGGCATTCAGGCCCTGGGCCTGGGCCTGGGCACCCTGCTGCACGAAATGGGCGTGAAACCGGAACTCGCCACCGGCCACGACTACCGCTCCTATTCGGCCTCCATCAAATATGCCCTCGTCACCGGCTTGATGGCGGCCGGCGTGCGGGTGAAGGATATCGGCCTTGCCCTCTCGCCGATGGCCTATTTCGCCCAGTTCGAACTCGATTGCGCGGCTGTTGCCATGGTCACCGCCTCGCACAACGACAATGGCTGGACCGGCGTGAAAATGGGTGCGCAGCGCCCGGTGACTTTCGGCCCGGATGAAATGGGCCGCCTGCGCGACATCGTGCTGGAAGGCCGCTTCCAATATCGCGACGGCGGCAGCTACCAGTTCATCGAGAATTTCCCCGCCCGCTATATCGCCGACCTCACCAACCGGCCGAAGATCAAGCGCAAGCTCAAAGTGGTCGCCGCCTGCGGCAATGGCACGGCCGGCGCTTTCGCACCGCAAGTGCTGGAAAAGCTCGGCTGCGAGGTCGTGCCGCTCGACGTGGATCTCGACTACACGTTCCCGCGCTACAACCCCAATCCCGAAGACATGGAAATGCTGCACGCGATGGCCGCGAAGGTGCGCGAAGTCGGCGCCGATGTCGGCCTGGGCTTTGACGGCGACGGCGACCGCTGCGGCGTCGTCGACAACAATGGCGACGAAATCTTCGCCGACAAGATCGGCGTGATGCTGGCGCGCGATCTCGCCAAGCTGCACAAGAACCCGACCTTTGTCGTCGACGTGAAATCGACCGGCCTGTTCGCCACCGATCCGGTGCTGCGCGAACTGGGCGTCACCGCCGACTATTGGAAAACCGGCCATTCCTACATCAAGCGCCGCGTCACCGATTTGAAGGCGCTGGCCGGCTTCGAAAAGTCGGGCCACTTCTTCTTCAACGCGCCGGTGGGTCGCGGCTATGACGACGGCATTCTCACCGCCATCCATGTCATCGACATGCTCGACCGCAACCCGACCAAGACCATGGCCGATCTTTACGCCGCGCTGCCGAAGACCTGGGGCTCGCCGACCATGTCGCCGCACTGCGCCGACGAAGTGAAATACGGCATCGTCGACAAGGTGACGGCGCATTTCACCGACATGCACAAGAAGGGCGAGAAGCTGCTGGGACAGAAGATCACCGACGTGATCACCGTCAACGGCGTGCGCGTCATGGTCGAGGACGGCACCTGGGGTCTGGTGCGGGCGTCCTCGAACAAGCCGGAACTGGTGGTCGTGGTGGAAAGCCCGGCGGCGGAAGCGCGCATGCGCGAGATGTTCAAGGCCGTCGACGGCGTGCTGCGGCAATATCCGGAAGTCGGCGAATATAACCAGACGATCTAAGGCTGTTGAAGAACCCTGGTGTCATCCCGGACGCGCTGAAAGCGCGATCCGGGATCCAGGGGCAACCGGTAGAGCCAGCAATCCTGGCGATGAAGCGGTGTTCGAAATCAGCCAAGATTTCGTCACGCGCCCCTGGATCCCGGATCACTTGCTGCGCAAGTGTCCGGGATGACACCGAGGTTTCCTACTTCCCCGCGAAGCTCGCCGCCGTCGGGCAGGTGCGCTGCGTGTAAGGCACCAGCCATTCGGCATGATTGGCCTTGGTGATAATGGCGCCGGGAATCAGGATCTGCTTCGGCACGCTCTCGCCACGTATCGCCTTCAGCGCAATCTCGGTGGCGACGCAGCCGATCTTGAAGCCGTTGAATTCGGCTATGGCCAGCAGGCTGCCGTTCTTCACCGCTTCCACCGCTTCCGGCACGCCGTTGATCGACACCACCGCGACCTTGTCGCGACCGGCCGATTTCAGGGCCTCCGCCGCGCCCAGCGCCGACGCGTCGGCGGCAGCGATGACGCCGTCGATGTTGTTGAACTGCTGCATCAGGTTTTCCATCACCTGCTGCCCGAGCAGGCGCTGAAAATTCGCCGGCTGCGACGCCAGCAGTTTGATGTTGGGATATTCCTTCAGCGCGGCGTCGAACCCGCGCTTGCGCTCGTCGCCGGTGTTGGAACCTCTGATGCCCTCGAGGATCACCACATTGCCCTTGCCGCCGAGGTGATCGAACAACGCCTTGGCGATGTCGTGACCGAGCTTGAAATCGTCCTGGCCGACGAAGGCGAGATAGGGTGCATCGCCCGCGCGGTCGTTGTAGTTGACGATGGGCGTGCCCGCCTCGATGAGCCGTTTGATCGTCGGCAGTTGTGCCTTCGGATCGATCGGCATGAACAAGATGACATTAGGCTTGGTGACGCCCACATCTTCGAGCTGCGCCATGCCTTCCGTGATGTTGTTGGGCTTGGTCGGCATATAGTTGCGGACCTTGGCGTCCATTTTCTTGGCCATCTGTTCGACTCCGGCCCGCACGCCATCGAAATGCGGATCGACCTGGTTCTTGGTGAAGGCAGCCACCACTTCGCCGGCGGCGTGGGCTTGGCTCCACGTCAACGGCATGGCGACCGCAGAAGCCGCGATAATCGAAGTCACGATGCGCTTGTTCAACATGTCACACCCCTTCCGTTCCTATTTCCGTCCACCACGATTAAGAGCGGCATCGGCGAGCAGCGCCAGCAACAGGGTCACGCCCGTGACCACCGGATGCCAGGCCGCATCGACGTTCAAGGCGTTGAGAGCCTTGACGATGAGGGTGAGGATCAAAGCACCGAGAAACGTGCCGACGATCGTGCCGCGCCCGCCAAAGAGCGATGTGCCACCGACCAGAACGGCGGCGATGGCCGGCAGCAGAAGCGGTTCACCGATGCCGGGCTCGGCCGCATTGAGGCGCGCGATATAGACGAGCGCCGACAGGCCGGCCATGGCGCCGCTCAGCGCATAGAGCAGAGTGCGGCGCCGCCCGACCGGAATGCCAGACAGCACCGCCGCCGTCTCATTGGCGCCCATGAAATAGACTTCGCGGCCAAGGGTCGTGCGCGCCAGAAACACGAGGCCGCAGAGGCCGACCGCCAGGGCGATCCAGATCGGCACCGGCACACCGAGGAAAAAGCCGATGCCCCATGTGCGGAAACCCGGCGGGAAGCCGTAGATGGTCTGGCCGGCCATGAAGCGATAGGCGAGCCCCTGCGCCACCCACAGCATGCCGAAGGTGGCGAGGAACGCCGGCAGCTTAAGACGATTGATCAGCACGCCATTGGTGAGACCGACCAAAGTGCCGCAGCCGAGCGCCACGACGACACCGGCCATCGGCTGGCCCGTGGCTTTGATCGTTGCGGCGGCGAGACAGGCGCAGAGCGTGAGATTGGCGCCGATCGACAGATCGAGCCCGCCGCCGATGATGACCAAGGTCAGGCCCGAGGCGATGAGAAACAGCAGGCTCGCTTGGCGCAGAATGTTAAGGAGATTGTCCGTGGTCGCGAAGCCTTCGCTCACGAAAGTGAGAAAGATGCAGATTGCAGCGATCAATCCGAGGCGCACCAGGAGACCGATGCTATCGGAACTGAGAGAGCGGCTCACGGTTGTGGCGGGCGCGTGATGGGTCACGATGGTCATCCGGCCGCTCCCGCCATTTCGCCCTTGCGGCCGCGATCGATCAGCAAAGCGACGATCAGCATCAGGCCGACGCAGAGCACCTGCAGCGATGGCTCGACCGAGAGCACGTTGAGGCCATTGCGCAGCACGGTGATGGCGAGCACGCCGAGAACGGTGCCGAGCAGCCAACCCTGCCCCTTCTCGAACGACGTTCCACCCAGCACGACGGCAGCGATCGCCTCGAATTCCATGCCGACCGCCACCGAGGGATGGGCGGAATTGGTGCGGCCGAGCAGCAGCAGGGCCGAGAGCGCCACCGACAGGCTGCACAGGACATAGACGGCCATATGCACCAAATTGGCCTTCACGCCGGCCAGATGCAGCGCTTCCTTATTGCCACCGAGGGCGAAAATGTAATTGCCGAAGCGCGTCCGATAGAGCACGAGCCAGAGCAGGCCGCAGAATAGGGCGGCGGCTATGACCGGCGTCGGCACTCCCCAAGCGGTCGAACGATAGAAAGCTTCGATCGACGGCGTGAACCCGCCGATCGGATCGCCATGGCTGATGGCGAGCGCCAATCCCTCGCTGATGCCCAGCGTGCCCAGTGTCACGACGAAGGCCGGCAGCGACAGATAGCTGACGAGATAGCCGTTGATCAGACCAATGATGAGCCCGACCGCCAGCGCCGCGCCGACCGCGACGATCAGGCTCCAGCCGGCGACGAGCAGTGCCGCAATGACGACGCCGCAGAGACCGAGCAGCGCGCCAACCGACAGATCGAGGCCGGCGGTGAGGATGATTAATGTCATCGGCAGGGCCAACATCAGCAGCAGCGAGGCCTGCAAGCCGAGATTGGCGAGATTGTCGCCCGACAGGAAGCGCGGGTTGCCGATGGCGAACCAAGCGACCATGGCGATGAGGATCAAGACAACGCCGGGAATGCGGCGCCAGATGGCTTCGTGCCGTAAAACGCTGTCGGCGGTATGGTCGGTCATGGGTGCACCGCCAGATCGAGAATGGCCTTTTCCGACAGATCGCCGTGATCGAGATGGCCGACGATGGCATAATCGCGCATCACATAGGCGCGGTCGCAAAGATGAACGAGTTCCGGAAATTCGGAACTGATCACCAGAACGGCGGCGCCGTCTTTCGCCAATCCATCGATGAGACGATAAATCTCCGCCTTGGCGCCGACATCGACACCGCGCGTCGGCTCGTCGAGCAGGAAGAGACGCGCGCCGGCCGCCAGCCATTTGCCGAGCACGATCTTTTGCTGATTGCCGCCGCTGAGATCATGCACCTGCTGACCCGGCCCGCGCGTCGCGATGTTCAGCCTTGCGATCAGGTCGTCGCAAACCTGCCGCGCGGTCGTCGGGATGAAGCGGAAATAGCGAAACAGGCGCCAAAGCGAGGCGGCAACCGTATTGTCACCGACCGTCAACGGCAGCGCGAGGCCCTGGCGCTTGCGGTCTTCCGGCAGAAGCGCAATGCCGGCGCGGATGCTTGCGTCGGGACGCAAGGTGAAAGGCGCGCCGTTCAGATGGATATGGCCGCCAGCCAGCGGATCGACGCCGAAAATCGCCCGCACCACTTCCGTGCGGCCGGAGCCGACCAATCCCGCGAGACCGACGACCTCGCCGGCGCGAACATCAAGCGAAATATCCTGGAGTTTCGCCGTTCGTAGATTGTCGGCGGACAAGACACAGGCGCCAGCATTCGCCGGGGCACGCCGTGTCATACCGTCCAGCGAACGGCCGATCATCAGGCGAACCAGTTCGCCGCTCGTGGCTTCGCCGCGCAGGAAACTGCCGACCACGGCGCCGTCACGCATCACGGTGATGCGATCGCCCAGCGCCATGATTTCCTTCATGCGATGGGAGATATAGACGATCGCCACGCCGCGCTGTTTCAACCGGGCGATGACCTCGAACAGACGGTCGGATTCGCGCTCGGAAATGGCCGCCGTCGGCTCGTCCATCACGAGAATACGCGCGTTCTGCGACAGCGCCTTGGCGATTTCGACCATCTGCTGATGGGCAACGCCGAGATCGTGGACATAGGTGTTTGTGTCGTAGGCGAGACCCAGTTGCTGCAACACCTCGCGCGCCGCCGCGTGCATCGCCGCCTTGTCGATGAATCCAGCCTTCGAGAAAGCACCCTCGCGGCCGAGAAAAATGTTCTGGGCGATATCGAGATAAGGAACGAGCGAGAATTCCTGATAGATGACGGCAATGCCCAAGGCATTGGCATCGGCTGGGCCGCGGATCGCAACGGGCCGTCCTTCCACCTCCATCTCGCCGCCATCGGCGAGATAGGCGCCGCACAACACTTTGATGAGCGAGGATTTGCCGGCGCCGTTTTGGCCGAGAATGACGTGAACCTCCTCCGCCCTGATTTCGAACGACACGCTTTTCAACGCATCGACGCCCGGGAAGGATTTCTTGATATTGCTCAGCCGCAGCAAAGGTGCTGCCTGCCGACCATCGATGGCCGGTGCCGGGCCCATGGTCATTTGCCGACGGGGAAGGCGGCGATCATATCGAGTTCGATTCGCGCCCCTTGCGTAGAAAGCTGATTGACGCAGACGGTGGTGCTGGCCGGCGTCCAGTCGCCGAAATATTCCTTCAGCACGCTCACCATGCCGTCCTGGTCGCGAATGTCGGTGAGATATTTCGTGACCTTGACGATGTCGGTCCAGGTCAGTCCTTCATGCTCAAGGATGGATTTGATCGTTTCCATTGCGCGGCGCGTCTGATCCTCGATCGCATTGGGATGGACGTGTTCGGAAATGTCGTGCGGATGCTTGTGATAGAGCGGTGACGGCGTGGCACCGGAAATGAACAAGAGACCGCAGGGACTTTCGATGCGCATGGCCGGCGCATAGGGCATGTCGGGCTTGCGCTTCGGCTCCGTCTGAATCTCCTTGAGCGCCGGATTGGATGGCGAAACGGCAAACGCAGGCTTGCGTGTCATCGTAATGCTCCCTGTTCGCGCGCCAAGTCTTCAAGCGACTAAGTCAGACGCCCAGAATCCCATGAGCGAAGCTGACGTTGCAGCGCCCGCCTCCCGGACGCGCTCCCTCACCAACGCTTGGCCATCCGCTCTTTTCTCGCAGCAGATTTAGCCCTGGTAGAGAGGATCATCTCGATTTATCTTTGTGTCAAGATAAATGCTCGATGAAAATTTTTGCACTTCCTGCCTCGCGAAGTGCCAGGAATAAGCTTATGAATAGGCATATGACCGACGTGAAGACTGACCTGAGAGATTCCATCGACGAGATCGTCGCCGGCTGGGACGTATGCCGGCCCGATCTCGATGCCCATCATCTGGAAACGGTCGGACGCATCGTCCGACTGTCGCTGCTGATGCGCGATCGCATCGAGAAAGCCCTGGCGGAACATGGCCTCGCCTGGGACATGTTCGATCTCCTGCTCACCGTCTATCGCTGGGAAGGCACGGGCTCACCCGGCGTGCGGCCGACCGATCTTTACAGCGAATGCCTGTTGTCATCAGGCGGCCTGACGGCACGCCTGCGCCGCGCCGAAGAGGAAGGCTATATTTTGCGTCGCCGCGATCCCAGCGACGGACGCGGCGCGCGCATCACCTTGACCGCCAAGGGCCGCAATACGGTGAAGAAAGTGGTGCCGGGCCATTTCGCCATGTCGCATCAACTGGTCGGCGTTCTGGGCCAAGGTGACAAGGATCGATTGGCCGATCTGCTGCAACGGCTCGTCATCTCGCTCGAAGGCCCGCGCGCGGATTAGTCGGGTTCCGCCAAGCCGCGCAAGCTTGCCCGTGCATTAGCACCTATCCTTTCAGCGCATAACCGATCCGCTTGAGAAACCCGCCTTTCCGGCGTTGCGGCCTCTGCCCATCTGCTGCATCCTGCAAGCGTGGGCATGGCACGCGAGGGAAGGCAGGCCAAAGCAAATTGCGTTTCTATAGAAACGCAATTTTGCCTAGGATCTTTGTTTTGACGCGTCTTTGTGGCGTTTGGCTAAGCCAAACTGCAAAACGCTATGGGCCACGCACGCGCCAGGGAGGGCTTTTGAGTTGAGCACGACTGTTTTGACTCTGCTGCAAGCAGCGCCAGATGCCGCGACCGCACTGACAGCGCCGGGACGTCCGCCGATGACCTATGGCGCCTTGCGCGCCTTCATCAGGCAAATTCATCGGCAATTGGCGGCGAAAGGCATCGGCCCGGGCGACCGCGTCGCCATCGTGCTGCCCAACGGCCCGGAAATGGCCTCGTCCTTCCTGGCCGTGGCCTCCGGCCTCTCGGCCGCGCCGCTCAACCCGGCTTATAAGCAGGCCGAGTATGAATTCTATCTCTCCGACCTGACGCCGAAACTGGTTCTGGTGGAACCGGGTTCCGACAATCCGGTGCGCGCCGCGGCGGCCGGTCTCAATATTCCCGTGGCTGAACTACAGATCGCTCCCGACGCGCCGGCCGGCGCTTTCACGCTGTGGGCCGACGAAGCCGACAGCACGCCGCCAGCAGCGAGCGATGAAGCGCTGGTCCTTCATACATCCGGCACCACGTCGCGCCCCAAGGTCGTGCCGCTGTCGCAGGCCAATCTGTTCGCCTCGGCCAACAACATCGCCTCAACCCTGCGGCTGTCATCGCAGGATCACTGCCTCAACGTCATGCCGCTCTTTCACATCCACGGATTGATGGCCGTGGTGCTGGCGTCGATGACCTCTGGCGCTTCGGTCTGTTGCACGCCGGGCTTCAATGCTCTGCGCTTCTTCGGCTGGGCAACGGAAGAAAAGCCGACCTGGTATTCGGCCGTGCCCACCATGCATCAGGCCATCCTGCAACGGGCCGAGCGCAATAGCGAAGCGGTGAATGCGATGAAGCTGCGCTTCGTGCGCTCGTCCTCCGCCTCGCTGCCGCCGCCCGTGTTCAAGGAATTGCAGGAGACTTTCCGCTGCCCGGTCATCGAAGCCTATGGCATGACGGAAGCGGCGCACCAGATGGCCTCCAATCCGCTGCCACCGGGCGAACAGAAGCCGGGCTTCGTCGGCAAGGCGGCTGGCCCGGAAATCTGCATTCTCGATGTGGGCGGCGCCACCCAGCCGGCCGGCACCGAAGGCGAGGTCTGCATTCGCGGCGCCAATGTGACGCTTGGTTACGAGAACAATCCGTCGGCCAATGCATCGAGCTTCACCAACGGCTGGTTCCGCACCGGCGACCAGGGTTATCTCGATGCCTCCGGCTATCTCAAGATCACCGGACGCATCAAGGAAATCATCAATCGCGGCGGCGAGAAAGTGTCGCCGTTGGAAGTGGACGACGTGCTGCTCGAACATCCAGCCGTCGGCCAATGCGTCACCTTCGGCATGCCGCACAAGGCGCTGGGCGAAGAGGTGGCGGTTGCCATCGTTCTCGTCGAGGGCGCGAGCCTGACGCCATCGGAACTCCAGGCCTTTGCCGGGCAGACATTGGCGCCCTACAAAGTGCCAAAGAAAATCGTCATCCTCGACGAAGTGCCAAAGGGCGCCACCGGCAAGGTGCAGCGCATCGGCCTGGCGAAACTGCTGGGCTTGGGAGACGCATGAAATGGTGAAAATCTGCGTATTCGGCGCCGGCGCCATCGGTGGCTATATGGCGGCGGCGCTGGCCGAGGCGGGCGCGGAGATTTCGCTCGTCGCGCGGGGTCCGCATCTTAACGCCATCAAGGCCTCGGGCCTCAAGCTGCGCAAGGATGGCGAGGAGAAAACCTATCGCATCAAAGCCTCCGACGACCCCAGAGATCTCGGCGAACAGGATTATGTGATCGTCGGCATGAAGGCGCATTCGGTGCCGCCGGTGGTCGAACGTTTCGCGCCCCTGCTTGGCGCCAAGACGGCGATCGTGCCGGCCGTCAACGGCCTGCCCTGGTGGTATTTCCATGGCCTCAAAACTGGCACGGCGCTCGACAACACCTGGCTTGAAAGCGTCGATCCCGGCGGCGCGCAATGGAAATTCTTCGGGCCGGAACGGGCCATCGGCTGCGTCGTCTATCCGGCCTGCGACGTGCCCGAGCCCGGCGTGATCCATCATACGAGCGGCGATCGTTTCACCCTCGGCGAACCGGATGGTTCCGACAGCGAACGCCTGCGCGTCCTATCGGAACTGCTGATCGCCGGCGGCCTGCGCGCGCCGCGCAAGGCGCGATTGCGCGACGAGATCTGGATCAAGCTCTGGGGCAATTGCTCGTTCAATCCGGTCTCCGCCTTGACCGGCGCGAGCCTCGACGTGATCGGCGACGATCAAGCCAGCTATCGGCTGATCCACGCCATGATGGCCGAATGCAAGACGGTGGGCGAAACCATCGGCGCGCGTTTCTCGGTGAGCATCGAACAACGCATCAAGGGCGGCACCGATATCGTCGGCCACAAGCCCTCGACCCGGCACGATGTCGAACTCGGCCGGCCGATGGAAATCGATCCCCTGGTGTCTTCTGTGCTGGAACTGGCGCGGCGCTTGAACATCGCCACGCCGACGCTCGACGCCGTGGCGACGCTGGTGCGCTTGCAGGGCCAGGTGCTGGGTCTCTACGAGCGCCGGCCGGCGCTCGAAGCCGCGATCCTGCCGACGATCAAGCAGAGCGAGGCAGCCGCTTAAGCGGCAACCCCCGTGCCGATCTGGCAGGCGACGCCCGTGCCGCCGAGGCCGCAATAGCCGCCGGGATTCTTCGCCAGATACTGCTGGTGATAATCCTCGGCATAATAGAACGGTCCGGCGTCTAATATCTCGGTGGTGA
This sequence comes from Rhizobiales bacterium 62-17, assembly GCA_001898965.1. Taxonomy (GTDB): domain Bacteria; phylum Pseudomonadota; class Alphaproteobacteria; order Rhizobiales; family Beijerinckiaceae; genus Terripilifer. The sequence continues at coordinate 989,551 of MKVW01000009.1, read as the reverse complement.
TCGCCCCATAGCCACCTCCGGCGAGCGCCTTGGCATAGGCCTCCTTGCTCGCCTGCGCCGCCGCGCGCTGCGACGGATCGGTGAGATAGATGCCGGAGCGGTATTGCGTGCCGATATCATTGCCCTGGCGCATGCCCTGGGTCGGGTCATGGTTCTCCCAGAACGCCTTGAGCAGCGCATCGTAGGAAATCTTCGCCGGATCATAGGCGACCAGAACCACTTCGTTATGGCCGGTCATGCCGGAGCAGACCTCTTCATAGGTCGGGTTGGGCGTCGGGCCGCCGAGATAGCCGACCGCCGTGGCGTAGACGCCATCGCCCAACTGCCAGAACTTGCGCTCGGCACCCCAGAAACAGCCCATGCCGAAAATCGCCGTCTTGATGCCCTCCGGCCACGGCCCCTTCAGCGGATGGCCGTTGACGAAATGCGTCGTGGCGGTCGGGAGCGGCGTCGGCCGGCCGGGCAGCGCCTCGTCCTTGGTGGGGATGGTGAGAGGCTTGCGGGAAAAGAGCATCGGCGACCTCCTTTGCATGGCGCTTCGCAGTTTGGCGAAATCACCAAACGTCCCGAAGACGCGTCAAAAATATTGGTTCGAAGCTTATATAGTTACGGCCGGCTCGAAAACCCAATGGCTTCGGCGCGACGGCGCGCCACCCAGAAGAACAGCAGGCCGAACAGGCTCAGCGCCAGCCAGGTCGGCATCAGGAAAAAGCCCAAAAGGAACGGATCCCAGACCAGGGGATGGATATTGCGCTCCACCGCCGGCTGCAGCAGCGGAAAAACGGTCGGAAACAGCTTGAAGCAGGTTTCGCCCAAGGGCGTCATCTTGAGCTGCGAGGCGGCGATCGATTGGGTGCCGTCGATGATGAGCATGGCGCAGCCGCCGGCCAGCAACAGGACGCCGATCGTGCGCAGGAAGAAGCGAAACATGGCCGGACCAATGGTTTTCGTTGATACCGTGATTAACTACGCCGGCCGGGCTTGTCCATGAGAGGACCTGCGACGGAAAGCCCCCAGGTGACAGCGCCCTGATTTCGGGAAGAAAAAGCCGCCATCGGGAGCCGCTCCGGCAGCTTTTCCCGGCAGGTTGGGCAAAGCCCAGGAATTTTTGTCATTTGGGGTTGTCCCGCCGCCCGACTGGCCATATGCAGGCGCCACAGTTCCGGAGGGGTGGCCGAGTGGTTGAAGGCGCACGCCTGGAAAGTGTGTATACGGGAAACCGTATCGCGGGTTCGAATCCCGCTCCCTCCGCCAGACCGTTTCAGTATCGTTTTATACCGGCCCGGCTGACCGAAAATCCGTGGCCGTCGTCCCGCCGGCATGTGAGCCCCGTTCTCTCCGACGTGCAGGAGAAGGGTGCCAGCCGCCAGGTTTCTCCATAGTTCAGGACAGGCCCGACGCTGCAGCAAGGCTGGTCGCCGGGATTGGAGATTTGCTGCACGGTGCCCCGCGCACTCATCTGGATGCGCACATAGCTTGGCGCTGCACGATCACAGGACAGCTCGGCCATATTGCCCGGCGGTTTGTAAACCGGCGATCCTCCCGCCGGAACATAAATGCACTCGATATTGTTCGAGGGCGTCGTGAACTGAACGACACCGTTTTGGTCAGCCTTGACGGCAGCGGTCTGCGCTTGGGCACCTGCCGAAACAGACGTGTCAATGGCGAGATTCAAAACGAGGAGGATTACGCCATATCGGGTGCGCGGAAGCTTTGGCAGGAGCGTCATCATTCGTCGTCCGATGTAATTGCGACGGTGATCATCGCCACGAGCCTACAATGTCGCACCGCGCGCAGGGAAGCGCGCATGTGGGCATCGACCTTCGATCTTTCATGAACATCGTTCTGTGCGACGTGGCACAGTCGGCGAGCGATTTGCGAGGCAAAAGTCTTCTATCGTCTGGAGGCTAAGATGCAGATCGCAACGCTGACAAAGCTCTCGCTTTTGACATTCGTTTTTTCAACCGCGCTCGCGGAGGCGGCGCCCGCCGGTCTTTGCCAAAAATATTCCAACGACGCGGCCTATCAGTACCACAAGATGATGGCGACCCCATCCTGCAAACGTCCGCCGAGCAACCTGTGGCACAACGACAAAGGCTTGCACTACTCGTGGTGCCTGGGCGCATCGATAGGCGCGGTTAAATCGCAAGTGACCTTAAGAGATCATCTGCTCGCGAAATGTGATCCAAGCTACGGCGATTGAGCCACCACTCCGGCAACATCCGACACACAATCAAGCCGGCACGTAGGTCAGCCTGATCACATCCTCGACGATCAAATCGCTGCTCACAAGACGAAGCCGTGGTCGTGGGCCGGTAAAGAAGGGCTTGCCGCGGCCGAGCACGACGGGGTGCAGGTAGATTTGATATTCATCGATCAGGCCAAGATCGGTTAGGCTTCCTGCCAGAGCCGGTCCGCAAACGGCCACCTCGCCCGCGAGCCGCGCCTTCAACTCACGCATCGCCATCTCGACATCATCTGCGACAAGCGTGGCATTGGGGCCGACCGACTTCAACGAACGCGATACAACCCACTTCGGCTGCGCTCGCCACGCCGCCGCGAAGTCGCGTTCCGCCGCGCTCCATTCCGGATGGTCTTCGTCCCAATAGCGCATGAGCTCGTAGATGCGGCGACCGTACACGCTGCCGCTCAAGCCGCGCACCTGCTCGATCCAGTGACGAAAAAGCACGGGACCGGGTGCAAAGGCATCGTGGTCGACGTAACCGTCCAAGGACTGGTTCATTCCGAATACGAATTTCGCCATGCTGCAAAACCTCCCCTTGCAGGTTTTGCAGAGTAGCTTGAACCACCGTTACGCGTAAGTGAGAGGAGCCCGCCGCTTACAACCCCTTCACTCAGCCACGCTCGCCCCTGATATCCTGACGACTTCGGCCCATTTCTCCGCTTCCTTTTTCACGAAACTCGCGAAGGCCGCATCGGTGAGCGCGCCCACCTGTTCGCCCATGTCCTCGAGCGTCTTGCGGACATCGGGACGCGCCAATGTCTTTTGCACGTCAGCCGTGACTTTCGCGACGATATTGGCCGGCGTGCCAGAAGGCGCGAAAAGGCCGAACCAGGACGAGGCTTCGAAATCCGCCATGCCGGCTTCGGCGAAGGTGGGGATTGCGGGAAGGGATGGCAGTCGCTGCGGACTGGCGACGGCGATGGCGCGTGCCGTTCCAGATTGCACGTGAGGGATGACGGTCGGCAGATTGTCGAACAGGATCGGCACGTGGCCGGCGATCAGATCGTTCATGGCGGGCGCTGCACCGCGATAGGGCACGTGCTGAAGGCGGATGTTGGCCATCTTGCTGAACAGCACCGCCGCCAGATGATGGGTCGATCCGACGCCGGACGATGCGAAATTCATCGCACCCTCCTGCTCTTTCGCCAACGCCACCAACTCGCGCAGGTTCGACGCCGGCACCTTGGGATTGATGATCAACACGATCGGCACCGTCGCCAGCAACGCTATCGGCACAAAATCCTTCTGCGGATCGAAAGGCAGTTTCTTATGCAGGGACGGATTGATGGTCATCGGCCCCGGCGGCGTGAGAAGATAGGTATAGCCATCCGGTGTCGCTGTGGCCGCTGCCTGCGTGCCGATGTTGCCCCCGGCCCCGGCGCGATTGTCGATGACGATGCCGTGTGCCCAGATTTCCGAGAGCGCCTGCGCCAAGGCACGCGCGGTGGCGTCGTTGGAGCCGCCGGGCGGATTGGGAACGATGAACCGGACCGGCCGTTCCGGAAACGTCTGCGCCGCCACAGGCCCCACAGCCGGTGCGCAGGCAAGCATGCACCCTATCAAAATCGTCTTGATCATCGTCCCCTCCCTCGTCTCGTTACGTCTTATCGTTGAGCGGGCTAAGGCTGCCTCCAAGGCAGCCCCGCAAACTTCCAGCCTTCGCGCGCTCCCCGATGTCCCTGATCGTTAGCAGGCCCCTCGAACCCGCCCGCCACCGAATAGGCATAAGCGAAGCCGATCGACGCGGCGGCGCGGGCGGCTTCCAAACTGCGGCCGCCGCTCCGGCAGAGAAAGAAGAGGCTATCTTCGCGGGAAACCTGCGCGCGCAAGTGATCGAGAAAATTTTCGCTGATCGCCATCGCTGGAAACAGACGCCACGACAGCTTGAGAAGCGGTTGAGCGGCGCGGGCGAGATCCGGCTCGCCGACATAGAGCCATTCGGGCTCCGTGCGGACATCCACCAGCCTCGCCATCGGCTGCGCGAGCAAAGCCTGCCAGGCCTGCAAGGGCGTTACTTCCATGATTTGCATAGTGCCGCTCCGGCTAAATCGGCATCACCACCAGGATATCCACCTGCCGCGAATTCAAGACGACGATGCGTTCCTGAAACCGGGCAACGCCGCTCTCGACGACCATGCTGTCAAGATATTTGCCCGTCGCGAACAATTCCGCCCTGCCGTCCTGCATGGTGCGAACGACCTGAAAATTGCTGCGCGCGACATAGCTATCCCGCTGCGGGCCGAGCGCGATCAGAGGCCGGCTCACCATGTGGCTATAGCTGTGCGGCTCAAAGATATTGGCGGTGTGAAAAGCCTTCACACGATCCGACATCATGCCACGGCCGATGCAACGGATGATGCCGATGGGAAGACCGGCGTCATGATTCTCCTTCGTGGTCAGGACATAGACGCCCGACTCGGTGAAGAATTGCGGCCAGCGGTCGATATCCTCGTCGTCGAGCGCGAAAGCATAGGCGCTGATGAGGTCTTCCAGCAGGGTCCGGACGCTCGGGTCCAGGCGCTCGTCGCTGCGCTGCGCGATCTCATTCATATGCCACCCCATCAAAAGCCCATGATCTCGCGATAGCCGTGCCAGAATCCGCGAACGGCGGTTTCGGTGGCGCGCGACTGTTTTTCCGAAGCCACCTGACGGCCGCCCATTTCCATGAACGAGGCCTGCAACGGGCTGGTGCGGGTGCCGCGCTGGACGAATTCGTTGATGCAGCCGTCTTCGAGCGAAACGAGACCGGCGGCGCCTGTGAGATTGCTCTGCATGACGCGCATGTCGGTTTGTTCCGGCGTGTCGCGTTCGTAACCGAGATAGATCCAGAACAGTTCGGTCTTATCGACACCACGCGGCGCGAAGAAACGAATGGCCAGCGAATTGAGCGTGAATTGCACACAGAGATTCGGAAAGACGGTCTGAATGCTGTGCGTGATGCCGTCGTCGAACTCGTCCCAGGCTTCCAACAGACCCGGCCCCGCCAGGGCCGAATCGTAATTCGCCGAATGAACGTTCGATGTCGTGTATTCCTCCGCCTCGGTCATCTTGGCGCGGCGCGCGAAGCTGATGTGGTGCCACTTGCGGTCCGACAGAATGATGCCACCATCCATGTCGAGACGGTTGACCTTGAACGTAGTGTAAAAAGTATGCAGCAAAGTCGCGTGATAGGAATCGCGCAGATTTTCCGCGTAGAGCTTCCAGTTGTTGTGAATGATCTGGCTGTGCGTGCCGAGAATGCGCAATGGACGGCCGAGATTGCGCTTGAGAAACGTCGACATGTCCTCGCCGAGATAGGTCTCGACGCTGTCGATCTCGTCGGCGAAGGTGCCAAACACCATGCCGCAGAAGCTTTCCACCTTCAGCGGTTGCAGGCGATGGTCTTCGGTCTTGAAATCGGCGGGCATGCCGCCGTGGCCGCGAATGCCGTTGCGGAAGGCGACGCCCTTCAGACGACCGTCGAGTTCATAGTTCCAGGCATGATAGACGCAGGTCAGACTGGCGACGTTGTCTTTCTTCTTCAGACAGACCAAGGCGCCCTTGTGCGCGCAGCGGTTAACCAGAGCATGGATCGCGCCCTCCCGGTCCCGGGTCACGACGACAGGTGTCTCGCCCACTGTCGTGGTGCGGTAATCGCCGGGCTTGGGAATCTCGACCTCGAGACAGAGAAAGCTCCAGACCGGGCCGCGAAAAATCCGGCTCTGCTCCGCAGCGTAAATATCGGGATCGGAAAACAGCCGATAGGGCGCACGCGTCACCCCTTCGGACGGCCATTGGAACGGCTGGGATCCAGGGTTTTCCAGAACATCGGATGGCATTGAGGCGCCAGTCATAGCGTTTCCTTCCCGTGAGCGGCGATGAGTGCTCGCTCATTCGCCGGGAACGCTAACAACGGCGAAACGATCGCGCCAATAATGGCTTAGAGCAAATAAATAAGTAAAACTTATTACAATTCAGCGGCTGCGCAGCGTACGCCGGACTTTCTCGATGAAGAAAGCGACGGCCGGCGCCGGCTCGGACTTGCGGAACACCAGCGCAAGACTGGAAATCTCCCGCACATTCGTCAGCGGGCGATAGACGACGCCCGCGATTTGCAGCTTGACGAGCGACTTCGGCACGAAGGCAACGCCGAGCCCGGCACCGACGAGGCTCGCGAGCGCCGCCAATTGCTGCGCATGCTGGGTGATGCGGGGCACGAATTGATGCGCACGGCAGATATCTGCGATCTGCGCATGGAAGCCGACGCCCTCCATATAACGCATGGCGATAAACGATTCATCGGCTAGGGCTTCTATGGGGATGGCACGCCGGCTAGCCAAAGGATGCCCGGTCGGCAATGCGATGATGATCGGCTCGCTCAGCAGCGTCAGCGACGTCAAGCCAACAGGCCAATATCTGACGGGCAATCGCAGGAAGGCGACATCGAGATGGCCATTCTGCAAATCGTCGAGCTGCTGGCGAATACCCAGCTCGTGCAGGTTCAGCTCAACATCGGGGTAGGTCTTGCGATAGGCAGAGATCATCCGGCTCAAAATGCCGGAGAAAGCCGCCGAACCGACATAGCCGATTTCGATCAATCCCTTTTCGCCCCGGCCCGCCTGGCGCGCCACCAAGGCGGTGCGTTCGGCCTGCTGCAGGGTGCGCAAGGCCTGTTCCAAGGTCAGGCCGCCGGCGACCGTGAGTTCGACGGAACGCTTGGTGCGATGGAACAGTTTGACGCCGAGCTCACGCTCCAGGGTTTGGATGTGCTGCGTCAAGGCCGGCTGGGCAATGCCAAGGCGTTCAGCAGCACGGCCGAAATGCAGTTCTTCGGCCAGAACGGCCAGGCATTTGAGATGACGCAGTTCCACGATGGCGACCGGAAGAAGAGAAGGGTGGCCGCATCATGACAGCAACGCCATGTCGATGAGAAGCCCCAGGCCGCTTGCCTAGGCGCCCGCCGCTTCGCCCAAGAACGCCTCGATCCGCGTCGCGAGATACACCGGGATTTCGTCCATCGGATAGTGGCCGCTGTTGGCGAGCACTTCGACGGTCAGCGCGGCTTTCGGAAAGATCTGCGGGAATACCGCCTGCACCACTTCGGCGCGCACACCATTGTCGTGCTCGCCGGCTAGAGCCAGGATCGGGATCGTGACCTTGTCGGCGCCGGCTGAGAGATCGTCGCGGATGAAGGATTGCATGTAGCCGCGAAAGGCCTCCGGCTTCGCCGTCGCGCGGGCGCCGGCCAGAAGACGTTTCATCCAGACCTTAGACAAGCGATCGCCGACCGAGCCGCCGATCAGCGCCAGTCCCGTCTCATCGCTGTCGCAGACGCCCGAGAAGAAACCGAAGGTGGCATCGTCGACCGGCATGGCGGGTGCTGGAACCGGCGTGATCGCGATCAGGGATTTGACACGCGAGCCACCGTCGATCGCGACTTTCTGCGCTGCCTTGCCGCCCATCGAATGACCGATGACGTGGAACCTGTTCCAACCCAGGGACTCGGCCAGCGCCAGCGCGTCCTGCGCGACCTGGCCGATCGTGTAGGGGCCGGCGAGATCGCGCGCATGGCCATAGCCGCGATAGTCGACGAAGGCGTAAGTGAAGCGCTCCGTATCCAGCATGTCGAAGAGGCCGGCATAGGCGCGATGATCGCCGAACCAGCCATGCAGAGCGATCACCCGTTCGGGCCCCTCACCGATCGTCTTGTGCCAGAGCATGGATGCCTGTTTCCCCGTTATTGTTTTGGGCTCGCGGCGAGAATGGCCCGCCACTTCTCGATGTCGGCCACGATGAACGCGCTGAACTCGCTGGGCGAAGCTCCGATCGGATCGATGCCTTGCGTCTTGAGCGCGGTCTCCACGGCTTCCGTCTTCAAGGCGCCATTGGCACCCTGCGCCAGTCTATCGACAATCGCCGCCGGCGTCCCGGCCGGCGCGAGCAGGCCGATCCAGATGCCGACATCGAAGCCGGGAATACCCTGCTCTTCCATGGTCGGCACATCGGGCAGGATGGTCGCGCGCTTCGGCTGCCCAACGGCCAGAGCCACCAACGCACCGGAGGCGACATGCGGCGCCAGCGCGACACCGACGTTGAACATGGCGTTGATGCGGCCGGTGAGCAGATCTGACATGCCCTGGTTGGCGCCGCCCTGATAGGGAACCGACACCACGTTCGAGCCGGCTTTGATGTTGAACAAGCGCGTCGCCAGATCGCTGGCCGTGCCGGCGCCTGACGTGCCGAAGGTGAGCGTATCGGGCTTGCTCTTGGCGATGGCCATCAGATCCTTGACCGTACGGGCCTGGACCGAGGGATGCACGACGAGCACATTGGGGCTGATGCCGAGCAGAGCCACCGGCGCCATGTCGCGCCCCAGGTTGAACGGCGAGCCGGCCTGCACTGGGTTTAGCGTGTTGGCGACCGTCGCCATGAACAGGGTCTGCCCATCCTTGGGCGCGCGGGCCACCGCTTCGGCGGCGACCATGCTGCTATTGCCCGGGCGATTTTCGACGATGACCGGCTGGCCCAGTTCCGTTTCCATATGGCGGCCGACCAGCCGCGCCAGAATGTCGGCGGTCGAACCGGCGCCAAAGCCGACGATGATGCGAACCGGGCCGGAGGGAAAGGTTTGCGCGAGAAGCGGCGCGCTCGAGACGAACAAGGCGCAGGCGGCCAGAAGCGCACGAACCTTAGGCACGGCAATGATCATGGCGCTGGCTCCCTCTCTCAGCTTATCGCCTGTGGATGTTGCCCGTTCGACGGACATTTTTTACCGATCCATGGGATGTCCCTGGACAGGCTCTGGGCCTGGGTTAAGCGATCGCACGGGAAAGCACAGTCACATGAAGAGGTGACAGCCTTCCCGCCTTGCGCGTCGTAAAGGCCAAGGGCATGTCAACGAAATGTATCGAGAAATCAGTCCGGCCTGAAGGTCGGCCAACAAGAAGAGGGAGAGAAGCCTATGGCCATTTGCAAGGGCGTGCGGGAAGTCGGGCATCTGGACTGTTCCGGCGGCGGCCAGATCGTCGTCGACGGCAACTATGGCTATATCGGTCACATGGCCGCCCCCAGCGGCACGTCGATCGTTGATCTAAGTGATCCCAGCCGGCCGAAGGTGGTCGCGCATCTCACCGTGCCGTGGGGCGTGCATTCCCACAAAGTGCAAGTGGCCAATGGGCTCATGCTGGTCAATCACGAGATCGTTTCGCCGGACATCGCCGCGCGCGACGGCATCAAGGGCGGCCTCGGCATTTACGACGTGAGCAATCCGCATGCGCCGCGCGAGATCACCCGCTGGACCTGCGGCGGTACGGGCGTGCACCGCTTCACCTTCGACGGACGCTACGCCTATATTTCTCCGGAGCTCGATGGCTATATCGGCAATATCGTCATGATCCTCGATCTGGCCGATCCCACGCGGCCGCGCGAAGTGGGACGCTGGTGGATGCCTGGACAATGGGCGGCCGGCGGCGAGGTGCCGTCCTGGCCGGGGCGCCAGCATCGCTGCCACCATGCGATCCGTCGCGACGACAGATTATACGTCAGCTATTGGCATGGCGGCGGCGTGCTGCTCGATATCAGCGACATGAGCCAGCCCAAGCAGATCTCCGGCTTCGACTGGAGCCCGCCCTTTCCTTGGCCAACCCATTCGCTGGTCCCGGTGCCGTTCGCGATCCATGGCCGCCGCTATCTTATCGTCGCCGATGAGGATGTGAACCCACTCGATCCGGCCATGGCGCCCGAGCTCTCTGCCTTCATCTGGGTGGTCGATGCCACCGATGAAACGCGGCCGGTGCCCGTCGCGACGTTTCAGGTGGAAGGCATCCACGGCCAGCAAAACCCCTCGATGACCGGCTGCCATCAGCCGGTCGAACATATTCGCGGCACCGAAATTCCCGTCGCCTGGTTCGCGCAGGGGTTGCGTTTCCTCGACATTTCAAACCCGATGCAACCGCGCGAAACCGCCCATTACATTCCCGACGCACCGGGACGGCGCGTTTCCAGCAATGACGTGTTCATGGATGATCGCGGTTTGGTTTACCTGCTCGACCGCGTCTCGGGCCTGTCCATCGTCGAACGGGTGTGATCAGCGTATCAGATCCTTGGACCAATCAGCGACGCGATCGCCCATGGTGCGCAGATGATCAGCCGCGCTAAAGCCGGAGACGGCTTTGCGCGGCTTCAGATCGTGGTCGCCGTCTTCGAGCCAGAGAATCTCGATTGTCTTTGAAAGCTCATAAGTCGCGACCTCTTCGCGGGTGCCAAAGGGATCGCGCGTGCCCTGAACGATGAGGGTGGGCGTTTTGAGATCGGCAAGATGGGCGGTTCGCACCTGCTGCGGCTTGCCGGTTGGATGAAACGGATAGCCCAGGCACAGCAGTCCCACAATCCGTCGCGATGCATGCAGCGGATCGGCGATCATGCTGGCGACGCGGCCGCCCATCGATTTACCGCCGATGATCAACGGCCCACGTGCCGCAAGCGCATCGATGGCCGCGATATATTCGGGCATCAGGGTTTCGGCGCGTGGCGGCGGGCGCCGTTCGCCCGAAGTCCGGCGGGCGGCCATATAACCGAACTCGAAACGCGCCACGCGCAGGCCCGCCGTTGCCAGCACGGTCGCGATCGCGTTGAGGGCGGCCGAATCCATCGGCGCCCCGGCGCCATGGGCGAGAAGAAGCGTCACCGGCGCATTTTCGGGACCATCGAACAGGAAATGCGTCATCGCTTGATCCTTCGGGCCGCGCCCTTCAACGGGCGTGAGCCGGGAACGTTCAATATCCCAGCTTATGGCGCGAGACGGATTTCAGCGCAATTGCGCAGCAAAGGCGAAAAGGCCAGCGATCAGGCGGAAACTTAAGCCGTTGCCGGAACTTGCCCGCTGAGGCAGGCGCAAGCGGTGGCGACGACATGGCCTTCCGTTGCGCAGTCTTTCGTCAACCATTCGGCGAAGGGTTCGAGATATTCGCCAAGGGAGCGATCTTCGATCCCCGCTTCCAGTTCGTCCGCTGCCTTCTGAACGAAGCGGGCATAATGTTTTTCGTAAGTTCCGCCGCCCATCAATGCGAGTGACAACTCACGCAGCTCAGTAACAAGGAGGGGCATCGACGTCCTCTTCTGGAGCATGATCCGTGCTCCTACCGGGCTATTGTGTCAGTTTTGTTGCGCCTCTCGGCTTCTGGCCAAACGCTTTGCAAAACAGTTGGCCAAACATTTGGACAAGCGTTCTGAAATTGACCGAGGAAGCGGAAAGCAAACGATCTGCACACAGCCAACCGACCCTGGAAAGCCCGTCAGCCTGTGAAACAAACTGACGGGAAAAGTTGGAACGGGAAGACTTTCCTGGGGTGTGATGAAAGCTTCCACCGTGAGAATGCCGCGACCCGACATTGGTTCCGTCTCGTCGCGATATTTTTTGACGATCCGCAGTGAGCGGTCGTTCATCTCATTGACGGAGCAATGGCATGGACGCATTCGAATGCGATCACACGCCTCAACCTTATGCAAAGCAGGGATATAAATTGTTACTTTCGCAGCACGCTGAACGATCTTTGGCCAATGTGCGAAAGAAGCGAGCGAGCGATCACAAGCTCAATGGTTCGCTCAATTGCCGAGAGAAATATTGGCGGCTTTCACAACGGGCGCCCATTTTTCAATTTCGGCACGAACCCGTTCCTTCAACATGGCCGGTGTACCACTCACAGCGCGCAAGGTCTGTACTTCCAAAGCCTTCTTGGCGCCCTCGGTTTGAAGCCAGGCATCCGCTGCCGCGTTCAGTTTCCTGACGATATCGTCGGGCAGATTGGCTGGCCCCATCAAGGCGATGAAGGAAGAAGCCTCATAGCCAGCGATCCCTTGCTCTTCGACCGTGGGAACATCGGGAAGCTCGGGCATCCGGCGCGAGGTCGTCACCGCAATGGCGCGCAGAGTACCTTGCTGAATAAACGGCATATAAGTGGGCGCCAGATCGACAGCCACATCGACCACACCCGCAACGATGTCATTGGTGACGGGGGTCGAGCCCTGATAGGCCACATTGGTGAACTTGCGGCCTGCCGTCATCGCCAGCAGTTCGCTCGCCATATGTCCCATGCCACCTGTTCCCGCATGGCCGAAATTCAATTTCCCTGGATGGGCCTTGTCGTAGTCGAGAAGCTCTCGCAGGGACCGGATGGGCAGTTTGGCATTGACCACGATGATCAGCGGCACTTCGGCCAGAATGGCGATGGGCGTCAGATCGGTCAGCGGATTGACCGGAAGCTTCTTGAACAAAAGAACATTGGTGGCGATCGGCCCCGATGTGGAGAGCAATAAGGTATGGCCATCCGGCTCGGCTTTGGCCGCGGCCGCAACGCCGATATTGCCGGTGGCGCCGGGCCGGTTCTCTACGACGAACGAGCCCTTGAACGTGATGCGGAGTTGCTCGGCGAGCAGGCGAGCGACGATGTCCGTGCTACCGCCAGCGGCAAACGGCACGACAATCGTGACGGTTCGCGATGGCCACTCGCTGGCCTGCGCGGGCACCAGCCCAAAGATCGTCATCAAAGCTACGCCAAGCGCCGCATAGAAGGGGCGAGACATGCTGTTTCCTCCGCGCTTGCGCTCTCGATGTTGCGCTATCACTCGTCACGCAGCTTAATCAGCGGCCCGACCGTCTTCGAGACATGTGTTCCGAAATTTCGTCGGGTGAAAAATTACGGATGCGGCGATTAGGATTGGAATCCGAAAAGACGCGCCGGATTGCTCCAGAGGATGCGCCGTTGATCGGCGGCATTCGGCACCAATCTGCGGAAATAGGCGAGCAGCGGCCCATAATCGACGCGATATTTCGGCCTGACGAAGGGCCAATCCGAGCCCCAGATGCAGCGGTCCAGACCGAAAGCTTCGATCAATGCGTGCATATACGGATCGCAGTCCTCGAAGGGCCAGCCGGTTTTGGACATGCGGGATGCCCCCGACAGTTTGATCACCCCATGTCCTTCCCGGCCGAAGGCGAGAAGGGCGCGGAAGCTCGGCTGATCCAACCCGGCCGCGATCGACGGCCGGCCGGAATGATCGATGATCACGGGGCAGCCGCTCCGGCGCAGCACGGGCAGAGCTTCGAGAATCGTGTCGCCTTCATAATGGACCAGTACAACCCAGCCACTTTCGCGGGCAATCGCCAAAGCGCGTTCACCGACGGGGCCGTACAAAGACGGGCTCGACGGAAAATTCAGGTTGAAGCGCAGGCCGACGATCCCGCCATCGACCATGGCTTTCACCTGCGCGCCCGTCGCATCCTCGGGCAGAAGTACAACCCCCTTGAACCGCCCCTGACTGCCGGCGATCGCTTCAAGCAGATAGCGATTGTCCGTTCCGTAACCGCCGAGGGGATTGATGAGCACGGCGTGGCTGACGCCGTGCGCGTCGAGAACGCCCTGATATTGGCGGGAACTGCCGATGGCGTTCGGTTCCAGCGCAAAGCCCGAGGTCTCGCTAAAATTATAGCGGTCCAAATCGTAGCAATGGGCATGACAATCGATCACACCGGAGAATGGCTCTGCTTGATTCATGGAGTGGTCTCGATTTTCAATACCAGAGGGCCTTGTTCACCACATTGGACAAGGGTCGGCCGTCGAGGAAACGGCGGCAGTTCTCCTCCAATATCCCGTAGCGACGTTCGTTATAGTATGGGCCCCAGAGCGCCACGTGCGGCGTGATGAAGACGCCCGGCTGCGTCCATAGGGGATGCTCGGGCGGAAGCGGCTCCTGCTCGAAGACATCTAGTCCGGCGCCGCCCAACTGGCCGGCTTGAAGCGCGGCGAGAAGATCATCCAAGCTCGTGGTGGCGCCCCGGCCGATATTGATGAAAAAGGCGCCGCGCTTCATGCGCGCGAAACGGTCCCGATTGAACATGCGTTCGGTTTCCGGCGTATGGGGAACGGTGACGATGACGAAATCAGCGACGGGCAACAGGTCATCGAGCGCGGCCACCGGATGGATTTTTCGCATGCCTTCGGGCGGCGCCGTGCGTTGCGGATCGACGCCGATACAGTCCACGCCAAAGGCGCTGAGCAGTCGCGCCGTTTCCGCGCCAATACCGCCGACGCCAACGATCAGCGCCACCGCCTCGGGCAGATGCACCGTGCCTTCGTAACGGGGAAGCTGTTGCCACACCCGCTGTTGTTGCTGAGGGACATAGTGGTGCAGGGCGCGCGCGAAGGCGAGAACGAACGACAGAATATGCGCGCTGATGTGATCGTTAAAGATGCCGCGCACATTCGTCACCGTAACCGGGTGCTGCACCAGTTCCGTCGAGAAATAGCCGGCTGGCGGCGCCGCCATGGGCGAATGCAGCCACCGCAACCGATCCGCCCGCGCCAACAGCTCGGGTGTCACGGTGCCGCAAGCCGCGTCGGCGCCACCGATGAGAGCGTCCGCATCCTGATCGGATTCGATCTCGACGACGTCCAGCTCGTCCTGGAATTTTTCGCGCAGACGCTGCGCCCATTCGCGATGGATCGGCAGCAACGGCGCCATCATCAACAGGCGCTGCGGACTGGATGGCTGAGTCATGAACTTCAATCCAGTTTGATGCCGGCCTGTTGAATGACCTTGTCCCACTTGGCCGTTTCGACCTGGAGAAATTTGGCGTAGTCGTCGACCGAACCGCCTTGCGGGGTTGCGCCACCCAAGGCGAACTTCTCGCGAAGGTCCTTGCTTTGCAGGGCTGTGTTCATGGCCGCATTGATCGTCTCGATGCGATCTCTCGGCGTTCCCTTGGATGCATGCAGGCCGATTTGCGTCGTCGCATCGAAGCCCGGATAGCCCGACTCGGCGATGGTGGGAATGCTGGCATTGTTGGGCCAGCGGCTGGGGCCGGTCAGCGCAAGAACCTGCAGCTCGCCGGCGCGCGAATAGGGCTCGGCGAAAGACATGGATGCCACCATATAGTCGAGCTGGCCGCTGAGCAGATCAAGCACGGCCGCCGACTCGCCGCGATAATGCACCGCGCGGACATCGATCTTCGCCGCGATCTTCAACAATTCGCCGGCCAGGTGATTGGAGGTGCCAAGGCCCGGCGTGGCATAAAACATCGCGCCAGGATTTGCTCTCGCCTTGGCGACCAGTCCCGCCAGATCGTTCGGACCCTTTTTCGTATTGACGATGATGGTCTGCTCGATGCGGAGCACGTGGCCCACGGGCGGCAAATCCTCAGGAATCTTATAGGAGACCTTCGAATCCATCAGGGGCAGCAACATGGTGCTGCCGGAGGCACAAAAGCAGAGCGAATAGCCATCAGGCGCCGCACGCGACACATTGGTGGTGCCGATCACGCCGCCGGCACCTGGAATATTTTCCACGACGACGCTTTGACCGAGGGACTTACCCATCTCTAGGGCGACCAGGCGGGCGAACAGATCGACAGTGCCGCCAGCGGCGAACGGCACCACGAGGCGAATGTTCCTGGACGGAAATGTTTCCGCCCGCGCGGCAAAGCCCGTGGACGCCAAGGCCGCCAATACGGCAAAGCTTCGGAGGCCGGACTTCGTCCATTGCAGAAGAGAACCCTGCGGCTGTCGTGGCGCTTTCGCGAAAATATTCATGTCTGTCTCCCCCATACCTTCATGACGATGGTAACGGCAGGGAAATGCCGCGTGGGTCAACGGCGCTGCCCCGCCATTCCACCCTTCGGAATTTCGGCTGACGGAATGAACAGGGAGGGTCGTTGCACGGGCGCCAATGTCCAGGCGAAATGGCGCATCGGATTCTGGCCCCAAGCGCCACCTCGATCACCATGTTATTGGACTGAAACCTCTTTTAGAAACCATGAACGATCCGTATCCTTCAAAGCCGATCGCCGTTCTCTGGGAGCGCGTGGTCGCCGGCGATACGTCGGCCGCTTTCCTGCAGGCACAGGGCATCGAGGTACGGCTTGGCCGTCCCAATCTCGATCCTGCCTATCGCACCCATCGCGCCCAGGACTTTATCGAGGATCTGCAAGGCGCGCAGGGCGTGCTGATATCGGGCGGGATCAGAGTGAATGCCGATGTTATCCGCGCCCTGCCCGACCTGCGGGTGATCAGCAAGATCGGCATTGGCGTCGATACGGTTGACGTCGAGGCGGCCACGGCGGCGGGCATTGCCGTCTGCAATACGCCGCATGGCAACGACACCGTCTACGTGGCGGAGCATGCGATGGCGCTCCTGCTCGCCCTGATGAAACAGCTCCATGTCTGGACGCGTCCGTATATGATCGGCGGCGGATGGCGAAGCCCCGCCACTTTCGCTGGCACTCTGGACGGGCGCACGGTCGGCATCATCGGCTTTGGTAGAATTGGGCGCGAGTTCGCCCGGCGCCTGTCGGGATGGAACGTTCGGATTCTCGTGCACGACCCCTACGCCGGGGACTTGCCGGCAGGCATCGAGCGCGTGAGCTTGGACGAGCTGCTGGCCGCAAGCGATGCCATAAGTCTGCATTGCCCGCCGCCACCGGACGGCAAACCCTTGCTGGATGCAGCCGCCCTCAAGGGCCTGCGGAAAGGCGCGGTGTTGGTCAATACGGCGCGCGCCGCCCTCATCGACCGCCATGCGCTTCTCGCCGCGCTGGATGCAGGTGAGATCGCAGGGGCGGCGATCGATGTCTTCGATCCGGAACCACCGGCGTCCGACGATCCGCTGCTGACCCATCCCCGAATTCTCTGCACGCCCCATGTCGCTTCCTGGACCGACGAGGCCTTCTTCGGTCGCAGGCGACAAGCGGCGGAAAATCTGGCGCATGCGCTGCTGGGACGTGCCGGCGCCTCCATAGTCAACGCCGCTCAACTGAGTGCGCGTGCTCGAAGAGTGTAAGCCGATAAGCTGAGCGTTGCGGCAGGCCGGATTAATGCCGCAAGCCGCTCGCGGATTGGGCCTGCGCCAAGCCGGCTGAAGCGGCACCTTCGGTGATCTGTTTCAATCGGTCCGATATTTCATCGCCGATTTCCTTGACCTGACCGAGATAGTCCTTCACCGCCTGTTCGGGCCGCAGCGCCGAGGAAATGAAGGTCAAACCGACACTCGCGACGACGCGGCCATTCTCATAAACCGGGACGGCGATCGTGTTGGACACGGGACGCACCCTGGGATCGCGCATGGCAAAGCCGCAGGCGCGAATGTCCGACAGCAAACGGCGTATATCCGAAACATTTTTCGCCGACGCATCTTCCGGCTCCGTGGAAACACTGAGAGCCTGCAAAATATGGTCTTGCTCGTCCGCCTCGCAAAAAGCCAGGACCGCGCGGCCAAGCGCGCGCGTCACGAGGCTCAATCTCATATTGATCGACGAATGCAGCAGCGCCAGCGGCGAATTCGGCACCGTACTATAGCGAATGATCGCCGCGTTATTCTCCGGAACGGCGATCGCCAGCGGCCACTTCACCCGGCTCGTCATGGCATCGAGCAAGGGCGCCGCAGCCTCGACGATCTTGGGCACGCTGTGATAGCCGACCGACAACGACTGTACCTGGGACGTCAGATAATAGGCGCCGTGCTTGGGGGCGTGACAAACGAGACCTTTCGCCGCAAGCGTCCGCAGAAGCCGCACGATGGTGGGCTTGGGAATGCCCGTCTGGCCATGCAGCATGTCCACCGTCGAGATCGGCTGCCGGTTCAGCGCCTGCAATAAATCGATGGCCCGGCTCACCGCTCGAATGGATGATGCTTCCGCTGCCGTTTCAGATGACGTTCCCATGGCCCCTCGCAGGAGCGCCCTGCTTACCGTCCCGCGCTCCTCGTCCGCAAATTAGCCTGGAATAGCCGCCAAGGCCAGCAGCTCGGCCATTACGCTAGCATTCGGCGATCTTCAGGGGGCTGGAGGTGCCTCGTATTCAGCCGAATTCGCGACCCAGTTCTTGGCGATGAAATCAGCCCGAGGCGGCGAGAAAATGTCGATGAGAAGATGGCGCTCGTCGTTGACGCCTTCGGTCGTGTGGATGATCTGCGGCGGAATGACAAGCAAGGACGGCGATGGTGCCACCACATGCCGATCCTCCTGCCACAGCTCGGCGTTCTTGCCCCATTCGACGCGCAGGTGATGCCTAAATTCTCCGGCCAGCGCCAACGATCCCTGTTCGAAGCTCTTGTGCGCATGCGGGCTCAGCGCCGTGCGATCGCGCGGGCCGGCATATTCGACCCAATTGATGCTCAGCGTCGCGCTCTGGAACATTTTCAGGCGCGGATTGTCCTGCGGCGCATCGATCGCGTCGATCTCGAGAACACGGATCGCATCAGGCGCGGATCGCCGTTGATAGGTGCCGAAAGCGACGACGCGCTCGTCACGGGTGGCATAGGTCGCGGCGTTCTCGACGGTGCCGCTCACCGGCTCGCCCGCATTGGACGTCAATATGCAGCAGGTTCCAGCACCGGCCAATTGAACGGATGCTTTCCCCGCCGGCAGAATGACGAGTGAGCGGGCTTTGACGGCGACCGTTTCGTTCGCACCGACGATCTGCGCGGCGACATCCGGCAACAGCACCATGGCCTCGTAGGCGCTTTCAATCGTAAACGCGGCGGAAGCGGCATCCGCTTTGATGAACTCGACGATGAAGTTCTGGCCACGTGCCTGGCTGCGGTGCGGTCCGTCCTTGGCCACCGTCTCGACGGTTCGAAAATCGATCAATTCGCCGTTGCGGATCATGAAGCCTCCCGTTTCGTTTCGGCAGCGCGCTTGAACGGCTGCGGCATTTCCACAATCGGGCCCGGCGGCGCATATTGGATGCCGCCCAGGCGGGTAAGCGGCTGCGCCTTCACCGTATCGAAGCGACCGGCGCCATCGAAGAACTGATCTTGAATGTGCAGGCCAACGACCCGACCAAACACGACATTGCTCGGCGTATCACCTTTCGCCACCGGAGCGATCTCGACGATCTGCAACAGACGGCATTCGAGATTGGCGGGCGAGGCGGCGACGCGGGGCGGACACACCTTGACGCAAGCGGCTTTCTCGAGTTTCGCCAATTCGAACTCATCGACGCCATGAGGCGCCGCCGTCGAGGTCACGTTCATCGCTTCGCGCAGATCGTAGCTGACGAGATTGAAGACGAATTCACCAGTGGCTTTGACATTGACCAGCGTATCTTTCTCGGGCCGATCCTCAGGTGAATTGCAGGAGAAGATGAGCACCGGCGGCGACGTCGAGACGATGTTGAAATGCGAGAACGGCGCCAGGTTCACCTGGCCGGCGGCACTCATCGTGCTGATCCACCCGATCGGCCGCGGCGCGACGATCGCATTGAAGATCGAGCGCTTGAGATCGACGGATGTTTCTGGATCTATGAACATGAAAGGCTTTCAAGAACGAGGGTCGAAGGATCAGCCGGTTGTCGGCGTATCGTCGCGGAAGAGCGGCGTGATCGTGCGGGAGCGATATTTCCAGGCGCCGTCGCTTTCGCGCACGAGTTCGTCGACGACATCGGCGATCATGATGGCGGGCTTAGAGGGCAACACCGGCACACCATCGGCCGCGAACAGGCTCAAGATCCAGATCGCGGTTGCGGTGTTGGCGTCGTGCACGGTGACATGGAGATTGTTGACGAGATGCCGCGCCACGCGCTCACCGCGATCCTGCCGATCGGCGTAAAACGCTTTGATCGCCTCGATGCCGGTGCGCTTGCGCAGGCTCGTCGCATAAGAACCGTCCGGGGTATAATCCAGATGCGCGTTGCGGCCCCAGTTGCGGTCGACGTCATGCCAATGACGCGCCAACATCTGGGTGATGTCCTGGATGATGAATTGTTGTTCGTCCGCCGTCATTGCCGCGTCTGCCCACCGTCATGTGGCAGCACACTACAATTGCGACCGGCAAACCCGGACAGCCGGTTTCAGAGATTTCGCGGTACGAAATTTTTGCGCCTGGTCAGGCCGGCATCCTTTCCAGCTTATTGTTTTTCTTGAGCAATAGGCCTGCAGCGGGCTTTCTGATCCCCGCCGCAGGCCCTCAGGCTATTTGGCGTAGGTGAAGAAGCCGCGGCCGGTCTTGCGGCCGAGATAGCCGGCATCGCACATCTGCTTCAACAACGGGCTCGCGCGGAATTTCGGATCGTCGAAGCCGTTGTACAATGTGTCCATGATGTTGCGCACAACATCGAGCCCGATGAGATCGGCAAGCGCCAGCGGCCCCATCGGCTGGTTGGTGCCAAGTTTCATCATCACGTCCACGTCCTCGGGCGAGGCCACACCTTCATGCACGCAATTGATGGCTTCGTTGATCATCGGCACGAGCACACGATTGACCACGAAACCATAGCTGTCCTTGGAGACACGGGCGGTTTTGCCGAGCGACTCGGTGAGGCTGACAATGGCCTGGCTGGTTTCATCGCTGGTCTGCAAGGCGCGGATGATCTCGACCAGTTGCATCAGCGGCACCGGATTGAAGAAATGCATGCCGATGACGCGGCCCGGATTTTTCGAGGCCGCAGCCAGCCGCGTTACCGAGATGGAGGAGGTATTGGTGGCGAAAATCGTCTCCTCGCTGCAGATCGCGTCGAGTTCGCGGATCAGGCCGGCCTTGATGTCATAGTTTTCGACGACGGCTTCGACCACGACGGCGCAGCCGGCGAGCTCAGCCGCGTCGGTGGTCGGTTTGATCCGGGCCAAAACGGCGTCACGATCCGCAGCGCTCATCTTCTCTTTCGCCACCAGGCGGCCGAGGCTATCGCCGACAGCGGCCAGGCCGCGATCGAGGAATTCCGGCTTCAGGTCCCGCAAGGTGACCGGATGGCCCGCGGCGGCGAAAAGTTGCGCAATGCCATTGCCCATGGTGCCGGCGCCGACGACGCCGATGCGAGATTTGCCTGTCGACATGAAAATCCTCTTTGAAAAGCGGCTCAACGCCCTGCACGCGGCGCGATGCCTATCTCAATGATCCATTTTTCATGCCGATGACAGGCGGTCGCGACAACCGCCCACAGCTCACCCTGCGGACAACCGCCTTCATCGCCCTGTCATTTGGCCCTTCGATATTGCGCCGCAGTGCAGGGCCACCCAGGCATCACCCCTCCCAAGCCGGTGGCCGACCAGCCGCGACAACGCCTGGGCTGAACCATGATTGGAAAGCCGATGAACTTCAAAGTCGTGAACGACGCCATCGCCATCAATCTCGAAAACGCCAATATTCTCTCGCGCCTGTGGCTCGGCCACGGACAGCGGATCGCCCAGGAACAGATCAAACTGTTTCAAGCGCGCGCCGACAAAGCCGCCGAACTGTTCAAGCCGGCTCAGAACCTCAATCCCTGGACGGCCTGGAGCAGCTATGCGACCGACGCGATGCAGCGCTCCATCCTGGTGCTCGACACCTTGCGCCAGCGTGGCAATGCCTTCAACGCGCACAGCGACGGCAATATTCCGCCGGTCCTCGATTTCGACTACGAACTGGTGATCGACGGGCGCTCGCTGCCGCGCCCGGTCAATTATTCGCTGGTGGTGATCACGCCACCGGCCGGCGTCACCATCGATCCGAAGCGCCGGCCCTTCATGATCGTCGATCCGCGTGCCGGCCATGGCGCCGGCATCGGTGGCTTCAAGCCGGAAAGCCAGGTGGGCGACGCCTTCGCCGACGGCCATGCGGTCTATTTCGTCATCTTCCGGCAATGGCCGGAACCCGGCCAGACCCTGGCTGACGTGCGCGAAGCGGAAGCCGCCTTCCTCGACGAAATCCATCGCCGCCATCCCGATGTCGAAAAGCCGGTGGTCATCGGCAATTGCCAGGGCGGCTGGGGCTGCATGCTATTGGCCGCCGCGCATCCCGATAAAGTCGGCCCGATCGCCATCAACGGCGCGCCGATGGCCTATTGGGGCGGCACGGCCGGCAAGAATCCGATGCGCTACACGGGCGGCCGTGTCGGCGGCGTCTGGCCGGCGATGCTGATGGCCGATCTCGGCAATGGCGTGTTCGACGGTTCGCTGCTGGTGCAGAATTTCGAAGAGCTCAACCCGGCCAACAGCTATTGGAAGAAGCTCTATAATCTCTACGCCAAGGTCGACACCGAGGCCGAACGTTTCCTGGAGTTCGAACGTTGGTGGGGCGGCTTCTTCATGATGAATGAGGAAGAAATCCGCTGGATCGTCGAAAACCTCTTCGTCGGCAATCGGTTGGCCTTCGGCCAAGCCTATTTTGGCGACGAACGGATCGATCTGAAAAGCATCCGCTCGCCGATCATCGTCTTCGCCTCGCATGGCGACAACATAACGCCGCCGCAACAGGCGCTGAACTGGATCGCTGATACGTTCCACAACGTCAATGAGATCAAGGCGCGCGGCCAGCGCATCGTCTATCTGCTGCACGATTCGATCGGCCATCTCGGCATTTTCGTCTCGGCGAAAGTGGCTGGGCGCGAACATGAAGCGATCACCGATACGATGCGGGCGATCGAGGCCCTGCCGCCCGGTCTCTATGAAATGGAACTGGAACAGGGCAAAGACAGACTGCACATCAAATTCGCGCCACGTTCCGTCGACGACATTTTGAAACTCGACGACGGCCGCAAGGACGAAGAAATGTTCGCCGCCGTGGCCCGCGTCTCCGAAACCGGCGCCACCGTTTACGAAAACCTCGTGCGTCCGTTCGTGCGCGCCATGGTCAATGAAGACACGGCGAAGCAGTTCTTCCGCACGCGCCCGCTGCGGCTTGAGCGTTCGCTTCTCTCCGATCGCAACGCGTTGCTGGCGCCGGTCGGCGCACTGGCCGAACAAGTGCGCGCTCATCGCCAGCCTGTCGAGGCCAACAATCCGTTCCTGGCGGCTGAACATCTGATGTCGGACCTGATCGAGCAGAACCTGGATCTCTATCGCGACATCCGCGACGCTTTCCATGAACTGTCATTCCATGCGCTTTACGGTTCGGCGCCGATGCAATGGGTCGGCCGACAGGAAATGGCCGGTCGCGAACAGACGAGCGATGAAAACCTGCTGATGCTGCCGGATGTGCGCAACGCGCTCGCCAATATCGAAACCGGCGGCGAGGCCGAAGGCACGGTGCGCATGCTCGAACTGCTGTCGGAAGCGCGCGGCTATGTCCGCCGCTCGCGGCTCGAACGCGAATTGCAGCTCTTCGCCACGGAACAGCCTTTCGCCACGATGGGCGAGGATCGGCGCGCCAAGCTCATCTATGAGCAATCCCTGATCGTCCGCTTCGCGACCGAGCGCGCCAAGGCCAGCCTGCCGAAACTGCTCGATACGCCAGCGGAACGGCACCGGGCGCTCGATCTGGTGATGCGCGTCGCCGGACCGGTAGAAACCATGCATCCGCAAGCCCTGGCGCTTTATCGCGAATTCGAAGCGATGCTCGGCCGCCGCCCGACGAATGCCGGTGACGCCGAACAGGCCGCGTAAGCATCAACTTTGAACCGTCAAGGAGCACGGATGATGAGCGCCCTCTCGCACCGGAACACCACTTTCGATGAACTCGTCGTCGGACAGACGGCGAGCATCGAGCGGCCCGTCACGGCCAACGACCTCTATGTCTTCGCCCATGCCTCGGGCAATACCAATCCGCTGCATATGCCCGGCGCCGACATCAATCATGACGGCACGAGCGACACGGTCGCGCCGTCGCTGTGGGTCGGCTCGCTGGTGTCCTCGGTGCTCGGCACGGTCCTGCCGGGTTCGGGCACGCTCTACAACAGCCAGACCTTTCGCTTTCCCGGACGCGCCCATCTGGGCGACCGACTGAAAATCTCGGTGCGCTGCCTGGAAAAGCGCGAGAAGCCGCACGCTATCTTCGAAACCCGTGTCGAGAAGACCGACGGCACGCTCATTCTGGAAGGCGTTGCCGAAGTCGAAGCGCCGACCGTCACGATCATCGAGGAAAAGCGCAATCTGCCGCTGCTCCTCCTCGACCAGCACGATCATTTCAGCGCCCTGGTGGAACGCTGCAAACGGCTGCCGGCCATGCCGACCGCCATCGTCGTTCCCGACGATGCCAATTCGCTGGGCGGCGCCCTGCTCTCCATGCGCGAAGGCCTGATCGAGCCGATCCTGATCGGTTCGCGTTCGCGCATCCTGCGCGCCGCCGACAGTCTCGAAGCCGATATTTCGGCGCTGCAACTGATCGACATCGAGGATCACGCGGCGGCGGCGAAACAAGCGGTCGCCATGGTCAATGCGCGCGAGGCCCGCGCCGTGATGAAAGGCAATGTCCATTCGGATGAATTGCTCGGCCAGGTGGTCAAGAAGGACGGCGGCCTGCGTGGATCGCGGCGCATCAGCCACGTTTTCGTGATGGATGCGCCGACCCGAAACAATCTGTTCTTCATCTCCGACGCTGCCATCAATATCGCGCCGGATCTCGTCACCAAGATCGACATCGTGCAGAACGCCATCGATCTGGCGCTGGCCTGCGGGCTGAAGACGCCGAAGGTCGGCATTCTCGCCGCCGTCGAAACCGTCAATGTCAACATGCCCTCGACGCTGGAAGCGGCGGCGCTCGCCAAAATGGCCGACCGTGGGCAGATCACCGGCGCCTTGGTCGATGGCCCGCTCGCCATGGACAATGCGGTCGATACGGAAGCAGCGCGCACCAAGGGCATCGTGTCGTCGGTCGCCGGCCATGCCGATGTGCTGATCGTGCCCAATCTCGAAGCCGGCAATATGCTGGCCAAACAATTGACCTTCGTCGCGCGGGCGGAGGCGGCCGGCCTCGTCGTCGGCGCGAAGGCTCCCGTCATTCTCACCTCGCGCGCCGACAACGACAAAGCTCGCCTCGCCTCCTGCGCGGTGGCGCAGCTTTACGACTATTGGCGGCAGCATGGCGAAGCGCTGGGCGATGAAGCCCTGGCGCAGGCAGCGGAATAGGTGGCGCATGGGCGAACATATTCTGACCATTAACGCCGGCTCGTCGTCGCTTAAATTCGCGCTTTTCAGCGACGTCGCGCTCGATTGCGTCGCCGTCGGCATGATCGACGGGCTCGGCACCAATCCACATTTCGTGCTGAAGGACGGCAGCGGTCAGAAGATCGTATCCGATCCGCTGGAGGGTGAACGCGCGATCGACGATCATGCGGGCGCCATGCGCCTCGTACTCGATACGATTGCCATGCATTATCCGCAGGCGGAGATCGCCGCCGTCGGCCATCGCATCGTCCATGGCGGCATGGTGCATTCAGCGCCGGTGCTGGTCGACGAACCGATCCTGTCGCAATTGAGCGAACTCGTGCCACTGGCGCCGCTGCATCAGCCGCACAATCTGTCGGGCATCCGCGCCGCGCAAACGGCTTTTCCCGGTGTCCCTCAAGTCGCCTGTTTCGACACGGCCTTCCATCGCGCCCATCCCTTCGTCAACGACACGTTCGCTCTGCCGCGCTCCTTCTATGAGGAAGGCGTGCGGCGCTATGGCTTTCACGGCCTCTCCTACGAATATGTCACCGGCAAGCTCGCCGAGATCGCGCCGTTCCACGCCAAGGGACGGGTGATCATCTGCCATCTCGGCTCCGGCGCTTCGATGTGCGCCATCCGCAACGGTTATTCGGTGGCCTCGACCATGGGCTTTTCGGCGCTCGATGGCCTACCGATGGGAACGCGGCCGGGACAGATCGATCCCGGCGTTCTGCTTTATCTGATGGATCAGAAGGGCATGAACGCGCAGGCGATTTCCGATCTGCTCTATAAATCCTCCGGCCTCAAAGGCTTGTCCGGCATTTCCAACGACATGCGCGATCTGGAGGCCTCGGACCATCCGCATGCCAAACAGGCGATCGATTATTTCGTCTTTCGCGTGCGCCGCGAAATCGGCGCGATGGCCGCCGTGCTCGGCGGTCTCGATGCGGTGGTCTTTTGTGGCGGGATCGGGGAGAATTCGCGGCTCATCCGTGAATGCGCGCTCGAAGCGATGGAATGGATCGGAATCGAGTTGGATCTTGATCGCAACCGTGAAAATACTGAGGTTATTTCCTCCGATCGCTCCCGCGTGCGGGCCTTTATCATCCGCACCAATGAAGAACTGATGATCGCGCGACACACGGCCTGGCAGCTTCGGGCTCAGCAAGCCTCGACACGCCGCAGCGACGTTTACGCCTGATCCGCCTTTTCAACTCACCGCATAGGACGACGTTATGAGCATCGATGACCTGGACCGTATCAAAGCCGAGATCGCCGACAGTTTCGACGAAGAGCTGGAGATGCAGCTCGACGAAGACCGGCTGGACGAACTGGTCGCGCAAGGCGTGTCGGGCTCCGATGCCGATACGCTCGACCGGAAAGTCTATTTCCGTGAACTTTTCCGCCTCCAGCACGAACTGGTGCGGTTGCAGGACTGGATTCAGTACAAGAAGCTGAAAGTGGTCGTGCTGTTCGAGGGTCGCGATTCCGCCGGCAAGGGCGGCGCGATCAAGCGCGTCACGCAGCGTCTCAACCCGCGCATCTGCCGCGTCGTGGCGCTGCCGGCGCCGACCGAGCGTGAACGCCATCAATGGTATTTCCAGCGCTATATCCAGCACCTGCCGACGGCGGGCGAAATGGTTCTGTTCGACCGCAGCTGGTACAACCGCGCCGGCGTCGAGCGCGTCATGGGCTTCTGCACACCGGAAGAATTGGAAGAATTCTTCCGTTCCGTGCCGGAATTCGAGCATATGCTGGTGCGCTCGGGCATCATCCTGCTCAAATACTGGTTCTCGATCACCGACGAAGAGCAGGAATTCCGCTTCCGCATGCGCATCGAGGATCCGCTGAAACAGTGGAAGCTTTCGCCAATGGATTTGGAAAGCCGTGTCCACTGGGAAGACTACACCCACGCCAAGGAAGACATGCTCGAACGCACCCATACGCCGCATGCGCCTTGGTGGGTCGTGCAGGCCATCGACAAGAAAAGAGCCCGGCTCAACTGCATCTCGCACCTGCTGGCCCAGGTTCCCTACGAAGATGTGCCGAAAGCGGATATCGAACTGCCCGGCCGCGTTCGCCATGCGGATTATCACCGCAAGCCGGTGCCGCCGGAGCTTTACGTGCCCGAACTCTATTGAGTGCGATCGCCGTTACAGCAGCGGCCTGACGACCATTTCGACGCCCAGGACCAGCAGGCAAAGCAGGAACCAGCGTCGAAAGGTCGTCGGGCTGATGCGATTGCGCGCGATCTGCCCGACCCACATGCCCACGAGCGCCGGCGCGATCGCCAGTGTTGACAGAATGAGATTGTCGAGCTGAAGCGCGCCGCGCGAGGCCAGCCCCGCGCCTAAAGCGATCGTCGACACTGTGAAGGACAGACCGAGCGCCTGGACCAGATCGTCCTTTTCAAGACCGAGCGACTGCAGATAAGGCACCGCCGGAATGACGAAGACACCGGTGCCGCCGGTGACAAGACCGGTGATCCCGCCGATCAACGGCGACAGCCATAGCTCCATTCTTTCGGGAACCCGGAGCTGACGCGCCAGGAGCGTATAGGCGGCATAGATGACGAGCGCGGCGCCCAACGCGGCCGTCGTCAGTTGCGTATTGCCGCTGGTCAGCAACGAGGCGCCGGCGACCGTGCCGACGATGATCGCCAGCATCATCGGCCAGAGGCGCGAAACAAGTTGGTAAACGCTTGGCCCGGCGAAAAGCTGCCAGACATTGGTGACGAAGGACGGGACGATCAACAGCCCGGCGGCCGCCAGCGGCGAAATCAGCGCACCGAGCACGCCCATGGCGACCGTCGGCAAACCCATGCCGGTGACACCCTTGACGATGCCGGCGACAAAGAATGTCACGGCAGCCACGACGAGGAGTTCGATCGACATATTCATCATGCGATCGGGATTACGGCATCGGCCGAAATCGACAATGCGGATGATCCGCAGGCAGGCTTCGGCTGGCCCGAAGGCTCTCCGTCGGATAATCTCGCTTTCATGCGTTTTGACCTGACCGACCTGCGCCTGTTTCTCGCCGTAGTGGATGCCGGCAGTATCACCCATGGTGCGGAGCGCGTTGGCCTGTCCTTGCCGGCGGCAAGCGAACGGCTGCGCGACATGGAGGCGAGCGGCGCGGTCAAGCTGCTGGAACGCGGCCGCCGAGGCGTCGTGCCGACGGAGGCCGGCGAAGCGCTGGCGCATCATGCGCGCCGGATCGAACGGCAAATGGCCGATATGCGCGGCGAGCTTGGTGCCCATGCCAAGGGGCTGCGCACGACCATCAGGCTTGCCGCCAATACGGCCGCGATGACCGAATTCCTGCCGGAACGGCTCGGCGCCTGGATGGCGGCGCATGCGCAGGTCAATCTTGAGATCAAGGAACGCCAGAGCATCGAGATCGCCAAGGCCGTCGCGGCGGGACTGGTGGAGATTGGCATTCTGTCCGACGCGGTCGATACCAGCGGCCTGATGCTCCGGCCCTTCGCGATCGATCAGTTATTGGTGGTCGTGCCGCGCGACCACGACATCGCGGCACGTAAGCAAATCGCTTTCGCCGATATTCTACACGAACACTTCGTCGGACTGGCGGGTGGCGCCTTGCAGGATCATATCGAGGCCCACGCGGCGCGCACGGGCGCCCGGCTGAAGATGCGGGTGCGGCTGCGGACCTTCGAAGGCATCTGCCGCCTGGTCGCCGACAAGGTCGGGCTCGGCATCGTGCCGGAGACGGTGGCACGACGGTGTGCGCAATCCCTGCCGATCACCGCCGTACGCCTGACCGATCCATGGGCCAAGCGGCAGTTGTCGGTGTGCGTGCGCGATGAAAAGGCGCTGACCGCGCCGGCGCGCGATCTGTTCACGCATCTGGTGACGAACGCGTAGATGGCCTCGCCGTCATTGGATCGAGCGAAACAATGTCGGCCAGTCACCAGGCGAGAGACCACCGCAAGCCGTCTGCAGCGACAGCGACGCCATGCGAAACGCCTGACCATCCCAGATCCAGCTCGCCGACATGCCGCAATCGGCCAGTCCGCGACCACGCGCCGCCATGGCGAGCGTGCCTGTGTCGGGATCGAAATCGGATTCGGTGAACATCGTGACGCCGCTGCGATCAGGCTTGTTGCCGGCATAGGCCAGAGGCGCGATCAATTGCGTGGCCGTTCCGCCATCGCGCGGCGCCAGAAAGGCCAGCGAAGAGCCTTGATAGGCGCCCATGATGCAAGGCAGTAGCACCAAAGCCAGCTTGTCATCCAGCGCATAGGCCTCGGGTTTCATCACCGAGACCTCCGCTTCGCAATCTTCCTTCTCGAAGACCGCCTTTTGCGCGGTGCGAACGTTGGTGATCAGCTTCTGCGCTTCACCCGAAGCGAGTTTCGCCGCGATGGGATGCGCGGGAATGCGCGGCAGAGCCGGCGCTGACGGCACTTGGGAAGCTGGTGTCGCTCCCGGCTTGGCCAGCGC
The DNA here is from genome assembly GCA_001898965.1 of Rhizobiales bacterium 62-17. Classification (GTDB taxonomy): domain Bacteria; phylum Pseudomonadota; class Alphaproteobacteria; order Rhizobiales; family Beijerinckiaceae; genus Terripilifer. The sequence goes on along the minus strand of MKVW01000009.1, from coordinate 960,031 downwards.
GGTGACAGTCTCCAAACGACCCTGGCGTTCGTCGACCCGCAACATCGCGGCGGCGAAACCATCCAATGGCACCTGGGCGCCATCGGCCAGAGTGAGTTTCGATCCATTGCGCAGGCGCGCGACCAACGCCTGAATGGCCGGCAGACGATCGGAGGACAACGAAAACTCGCCATCGCCGCCATCAAGCGTCCAATCCTGCGGATTGAGTTCGACGGATTTGCCATCGAGCCGCACGTCCGCGAGCGTAAATTTGTTTTCGGCGCTGATTGTGGCGGTGATCGTGCCCGCTGGTCCGGCGGTGCGCTCAATCGTCATCTGCGCGCGCTTGGCATCTTCGGCAAAGCCTTTCGCTATGCAGGTCAAGCCATTGTCGCAGGCGACGAGCCACGACTTATAGCTGTCGTAGGATTGAATTGGTTCCGCCGATGCAGCGGCCACCGGCACCAGCAGAGCCATAATCTTCATCCAACGCATCGCATGTCCTCATTCTCGACAGGCTATATGGTAACGCGCACGGCCCGGTGAGGCCAGCGTTCGCCGTTTCACCTGTCAGGGAATGGGCACGGCCGATGTGAAGAACGGCACTTCATAACCGCGTTGCACCTGCGGGCGTGCAGCAAGTGCCAGATACCAGCGCTTCACAGCGGGGAAGTCGCTAAGATTGATCTTATGCCGCTCAAAGCGCGACACCCATGGCCAGGCGGCCATGTCGGCAATCGAATAATCATCGACGATATAGTTCCGCCCAGCGAGACGTTCGTTCAACGTTTGATAAAGACGGTGTGTGTCGTCGGCAAAAATACGCTCGGCGAATGGCGCTTTGCCGGCGTTATAGGTGAGAAATTGGTGTGCATAGCCCAGCGTCGGGCCAAGGCCGCCGGTCTGCCACATCAGCCATTCGAGCGTGCGCAAGCGCGCCAGGCCATCGCACGGCAAAAAGCGACCGGTCTTCTCGGCGAGATAGATGAGGATGGCGCCGGATTCGGTAAGAGTAATGCCGGTGTCGTGGTCGACGATGGCTGGAATTTTCGAGGCCGGATTGATCTTTATATAATCCGGCGCGAATTGTTCGCCTTTGGTGATGTCGATCGCATGGGCTTTGTAGGGCAGCCCGAACTCCTCCAAAGCGATCGAAATCTTGAGGCCGTTCGGCGTGATCCAAGTGTAGAAATCAATCATAGCAATCGATCATCTAGTCGAACATCATCTCATCGACCGGCACTTTGCGCATCGCACTGGTGTTGGTCACATCGTCGAGGCCGGCGAAGAAGCCGCGCAACAGGTGAACGATCTCCTCCACTCTTGGATCGCCGACCTGATAGACTGTGGTCTTGCCTTCGCGGCGGCCGATGATCACGCCGGCTTCGCGCAGCTCGGCGAGCTGCTGGGACAGGGTCGGCTGAACGATGCCGAGCTGGGCTTCCAAGGTGGCGACCGAGGCTTCCGTTTCCATCAGAAAGCAGACGATCGCCAGACGGTTGGCATTGGCGATGAGTTTGAGCAGGTCGCTCGCCTCGCCGACGCTGTGACAGATGCGATTGGAGATGGGCTTCGTCACGGGCGTCCTCTCATCCGATCTACAAAAAAGTAAATTGTAGGCTCTTCCTATTTTTAAAACCCCACAGACTCAAGGGCTTCGTCGGGCGCGACCGGCCCTTTGCCTCGAAGTCATTCAAATTGCCGCATTTTTCCTCTCGTTGCATCGCACAATATATTCTATAAAAATATAGATTGACACGATAAATAATGTATATAGAAAAAATAGACTAATGGCAAAGGCAAGGCCCAAGCATGAAAATCGGGGTTCATTCGAACAATCTTCATCTCAGGCTGGCCCGCCTCTGGCCCGGAGCCTTCGTCGACTTCGCGCCGGAATTCGTCTTCTATGGCGAGGGGCGCGATACGGGCGCCCTGCTCGACAAGGGCGCCATCCACTTCGGCGGCACCGGCTCGACACCGCCGATCGAAGCCGACGCCCAGGGCCTTGGCGTCGTCTATATCGCGGGCTCCGCCCCGCGCCCGGCGAACGGCGCCATCCTCGTGCGCAAGAACAGCCCGATCCGTTCCGTCGCCGATCTCGCCGGCCAGCGCGTCGCTTTGATCGACGGCTCGTTCCATACCTATCTGCTCGCCCGCAGCCTGGAGACCGAAGGCCTCGGCCTCGGCGATGTCACCCGTATCGAAAGCGCCACCCGCGATGCCCAGCAGGATCTGCTCGATGGCGAGGTCGATGCCTGGGTGACCATGTCGCCGCGCCTGGAGAAGGCGCTCGATCGCGACGATCTGCATCTGCTCGTGCGATGTGGATCGACCATCCCCAATCGCTCGCTGTTCTGGACGCTGGAGCGTTACGCATTGTCGCCCGACACCCGTCTCGCCATCGCGCACGAGCTTGATCGCATCGGCCGCGCCGTGATGGCCGACATCGACAAGGCGGCGGCGCTGCTTGCCGCCCAGCCCGGCAGCGAAGGCGATGCCGGCTCCTGGGCACGCGTCTTGCGCTCGCGCGATTTCACCGTCGTCCCCGCCGATCAGGAGATCCTCGCGGAACAGCAGGACGAAGCCGACACGCTGTTCCGGCACGGCCATTTTTCGGCGCCGGTTGCGACCGGCCAGGCCGGTATCGCCGCCTAGACGAGAGAGCTGGCGCGAAAGACTTGTAAGGAGCCTCTGGCATGAACGTTCTCTGGTATATGTGCGCGCCCGACGGCGCCTATCCCTGGCAGCCGGAAGGCTCGCGCAAGGTCGATCTCGGCTACTACAAGCAATTGGCGCTGGCCTATGATCAGCTCGGCTACACAGGCGCATTGTTCGCCACCGGCGCCCACGATGTGTGGGTGCTGGCCGGCGCCCTGCTCTCTTACACCGAACGGCTGAAATTCCTCGTCGCCATTCATCCGGGCCTGGTCGCGCCGACGCTTCTGGCAAAAATGGCGGCGACCTTGCAGGACTTCTCGCGCGGACGCCTGCTCATCAACGTCGTCTCGGGCGACGCCAAAATGCTCGGCGCTTATGGCATGACCATGCCGCACGACGATCGCTATGCCATGGCGGACGAATATCTGCAGATCTGGCATCGGCTGTTCGCCGGCGAGACCGTGAACTTCAAGGGCCAATATTTCAACACGGACGGCGCCAAACTGGCGCTACCCGTCGGCGACAGCATCGCCGCACCGCCGCTGTGGTTTGGCGGTTCTTCCGACAAAGCGCTCGATGTCGCGGCCAAGCACGTACAGACCTATCTCTCCTGGGGCGAAACGCCGGAGCAGATCGGCGAGAAAGTCAAAGCGGTGAAGGCGCGCGCCGAGCACTACGGCCGCGAACTCGAATATGGCATCCGTCTCTATGTCATCGTCCGCGATACCGATGCGCAGGCCTGGGATGCGGCCGCCGACCTTTACGCACGCATGGATGATACGGCCATCGCTGCCAATCAGCGTTTTGTCGGCAAGAGCGATTCCGTTGGCCAGCAGCGCATGACCGCGATGCATGGCGGACACAAGCCGGAGAATCTGCGCGATCTCGAAATCGCGCCGGATCTGTGGGCCGGCATCGGCCTCGTCCGTCCCGGCCCTGGCACCGCCATCGTCGGCTCGCCCGATACGGTGATCCGCACCTTGGAGGCCTATCGCAAGGCCGGTGTCGAGACCTTCATTCTGTCGGGCATGCCGCTGCTCGAAGAAGCCTGGCGCTTCGGCGAGAAAGTGCTGCCGCGCCTCGATGTCTCGCGTCAGGTTTCACAGGCACGTCACTTCACCTGGTCGACGCTCTTCGATCGCGATCTGTCGACGGTGATGGCGACGGACGCCCCGCCGAAAGTCTTGGCACGTTAAATATCTGCCACAAGGATCAAGCGGTGACCGTCACTTCCTCTCCCACTCTCGCGCAACCGGCGGTCTCGGTCCGTGGCCTTGCGACACGGGCGCTCAAAATCATCGAGGCCGGTCTCGGCTACGCGGCCGCGGCGCTGTTGGCCGTGCTGCTCGCCGTCGTTCTGACCAATGTCACGCTGCGTTATGTCTTCGCCACCGGCTTCATCGGCGCCGAAGATCTCGGTATCTGGCTGCACGTCGCCTTGATCGCCGTTGGCGCGCCGCTCAGCCTGAAGAGCGCGCTCGCCATGCGGCTCGATGTCTTCGTGCGGCTGCTGCCGGAGCGGCTGCATCCCACCGCCGAAGGGCTTGCCGATGTTTTCTCGGTGCTCGCCGCTTTCATTCTGCTTTTCGGCGGCAGCGAGATCATCAGCCTGCTCGGCGGCATTTCACCGACACTCGGCCTGCCGGAATGGGTGCGCTTCGCCTTTCTCGGCATCGGCGGCGGATTGATCCTTTTGGTTCTGTCCTTGCAGCGGATCGCGGAAGGCAAAGCGATCGCAATCCTCCTGTCGATCGGCGTGGGTGCGGCGCTTTACTTCGGCCTGCCGCAGCTCTTCATCGACACCCGCCTACCGCCGAGCCTGTTCCTGGCGCTGATCGCCGGCCTCGGTCTGGTGCTCGCCGCGCCTTTGGCCCATGCCTTTCTGGCGGCCGCCTATGTCGCCATTGCTTTCGGCAGCACGTTGCCAGAGCCGGCCATCGTCTCGTCGACCGTCACCGGCATGTCGAAATTCCTGCTGCTCGCCATTCCGTTCTTTCTTTTGGCGGGTGGACTGCTCACCACGTCGGGCGTTGCCAACCAGCTCGTGCGCTTCGCTGCCGCCATGGTCGGCCATCGCCGCGCCGGCCTCGCCCAGACGACGCTGCTGACCAGCGTGCTGTTTTCCGGCGCCTCCGGCTCCTCCGTTGCCAATGCCGCCTTCGGCGCTTCGACGTTTCAGCCTGAACTGGTGAAGCACGGTTATCCGCCGGCACAGGCCGGCGCGATCATTGCCGCCACCTCCGTGCTCGATAACATCATCCCGCCGTCGATCGCCTTTCTCATTCTGGCGACCGCCACCAATCTTTCCGTCGGCTCTTTGCTGGTCGGTGGGTTCTTTGCCGGCGGCTTGATGGCGATCTGTCTGGCGGTGGCGATCCATTACACCGTGCGCGATGTGGAAACGCGGCCGCGCGCCCCGGCGCGCGAGCGTTGGCAGGCAGCGGTCGCGGCCATCCCGGCCTTCGGCCTCGGCGTGATCGTCGTCGTCGGCATCCGCATCGGCATCGTCACCACGACGGAAGCGGCGGCACTCGCCGCGCTCTATACGCTGCTGCTCGCTTTCGGCATGCGGCTTGGCGGCGGCCGCATCCTGGCGAGCTTCACCCAGGCGGCGACGGAGGCAGCGGCCATCGGCCTGTTGATCGGCACAGCCGGCCCGTTCGCCTTCCTGCTCGCCGTTGACAACGTCTCGGGCCTCGTCTCCAATTTCGTCACTGTGCTCGGCGGCAGCGCCTTTGCCGTCATCATGCTGGCGAACGTCATTCTCTTCGCCGTCGGCCTGGTGCTCGATATCGGCGCGGCGATCCTGTTGTTCGGGCCGATCCTGCTGCCGGCTGCCGTCGCCGCCGGCATCGATCCGATCCATTTCGGCGTCATCCTCGTGGTCAATCTGATGATCCACGGGCTGACGCCGCCGCTTGGCATGCTGATCTTCGTGGTCAGCGGCGTCACCCGCGTGCCGGCCACCGCTTTGTTCCGCGCGGTCGTGCCCTATCTGCTGTCTCTGCTCGTTTCCTTAGGCGTCCTGTGCGCCTGGGCCATCATTTTCTAATCAAGGACCAAGGATCATGAATCTCAATCGCCGTACGCTCCTCAAACTCTCCGCCGCCAGCGCCACGCTGGCTGCGCCCGGTTTCGTCAACACAGCCAGCGCTCGCACGCGTAACGTCACCGTCGCGTCGCTGTTCGGCGACGACAAGCCCGAGACGAAGATCTGGGTGAAGATCGGCGAACTGGTCGAGGCGAAACTGCCCGGCCGCTTCAAGTTCAACATCGTCAAGAGCGGTGCACTCGGCGGCGAGAAGGAAGTGGCCGAAGGCGTGCGCCTGGGCTCCGTCCAGGCCAGCCTCTCGACTGTCTCCTCCCTGACCGGTTGGGTGCCGGAATTGCAAATTCTCGATCTGCCTTTCCTGTTCCGCGACGCCGACCACGTGCGCAAAGTGGTGAGCGGCGATACCGGTGCCGGCTTGAAGGATAAACTCGCCGCCCAGCAGTTCGTCGTCGGCGATTTCATCAATTACGGCGCGCGCCATCTCCTGACCAAGGAACCCGTCACCCGGCCGGATCAACTCAAGGGCAAGAAGATCCGCGTCATCCAGAGCCCGCTGCACACCAAATTGTGGAGCGCCTTCGGGACGATCCCGGTCGGCATTCCGATCACCGAAACCTATAACGCGCTGGCGACCGGCGTCGCCGATGCGATGGATCTGACGAAATCCGCCTATGCCGGTTTTAAGCTTTATGAAGTCGTGCCCAACATGACGGAAACCGGCCATATCTGGGCCTCCGGCGTGATCTATTATGCGCGTGGCTTCTGGAACCAGCTCGATGCCGACGAAAAGGCAGCGCTGACCGAAGCCTCCCGCGAAGGCGCGCTCTATTTCAATCAGCTCATCGTCGAAGACGAGACGACCTCCGTGCAAACGGCGCTCGCCAAGGGCGGCAAACTGCTGAAGCCGGAGGCCTTCGAAGACTGGCAGAAAGGCGCCCAGGGCGTGTGGCAGGATTTCGCCGGAATTGTCGGCGGCGCCGACAAGATCAACGCCGTGCGCAACGTCGCCTGATCAATCGCCGGCCGCCGGATGGAACCGGCGGTCGGTTCACTTTCGAGAACGAGTTATTCCGCGGCGATCGGCAGGGCGCCGGCATTCCGCTCCAGCAGCATGCAGACCTCGTCGGTCTCCATCACGTCGCCGAAGATGGAATAGAACGCCGCCAGGGTCGCCGTGTGTTCATGATCGCTGAAGGCGGAGTTGCCGTCGCTGACCATGATCGTCTTGAAATTCATCATCATCGCGTCGCGCGCCGAGGATTCGCAGCAGACGTTGGTGACGGTGCCGACGATCAGCACCGTATCGTAGCCCTGTGCACGCAGACGCTCGGCGATGTCGGAAGATTCCGGCAGGAAGGCGCTGAAGCGGAATTTCTTGACGATCTCGTCTTCCGGTTTCACCTCCAGATCCGCATAGATGTCATGGCCCGGCGCGCCATCCTTGAAGGTTTCGACGCGCTGCGCCTTCATCGCCGGCTTGCCCATGGCGAACCAGTTCGACCAGCTTTCCAGATTGCTTTCGTCGATAGTGTTCTTGATCCAGAATACCTTGCCGCCGGTCTTGCGGAGCGTCGCCGCCAGTTGATTGACTTTCGGAACCGTGCCGATCGCCGTCGCCACGGGCATCGGCGTGTGTTCGGGAACCATGAAACCGTTTTGCAGATCGACGACGACGAGCGCCGTCCGGCTTGGCACCATGTCGTCGAAGACGTGTATTTTCTCGCGGCGTTGCTTGACGCGATCAATGGCCCATTGCGGCATCGTGAATTCATGCATCACGTGGTCTCCTTGGTTTGATAACCCCTGTCGCGGCCGGGATTTCAGCTATTCGGCATGGAAACAGGCCGCATATTGTCCATTGCCGAAGCTCTTTGTGGGTGGAGAATGGGTCTGGCAGACGGCCGACACCACCTTGCAGCGCGGCGCGAAACTGCAGCCAACAATCGGTTTTCTGAGATCGGGTGGGCTGCCGGGAATGGCATCGATGTCATGTCCGCGCATATGGCCATGCACGGTGGAGGCCAGCATGCCGACGGTGTAGGGATGGCGCGGTTTCATCATCACATCGGCCACCGCGCCATATTCGACGATGCGACCGGCATACATCACCGCCACTTTGTCGGCGATCTGTGCCGCGACACCAAGATCGTGGGTGACGAAGATGACAGCCATGCCCAGTTCCTGCTGCAGGCGACGCAGCAGGACGAGAACCTGAATCTGAACCGTGGCATCGAGCGCCGTCGTCGGCTCGTCGGCCAAGAGAAGCTGTGGATTGCACGACAGCGCCACCGCGATCATGGCGCGCTGGCGCAGACCGCCGGAGAGTTCATGCGGATAGGCCTTCAGCCGCCGCTCGGGCGAAGGCACACGCACCAATTTCAAAAGTTCGAGCGCCCGCTCCATCGCCGCGCCGCGACCGATCTTCTGGTGTCGCATCACGGTTTCGGCGATCTGGTCGCCAATGGTGTAGACCGGATCGAGCGCCGTCATCGGCTCCTGAAAGATCATCGATATGGCGGAGCCGCGCACCGCCCGCATATCCGCTTCGCGCATCTTAACGATGTCATGGGGGCCGACGCGCATGCCGCCTTCAATGACGGTGCGCTTGGGCGGCAGCAGTTTCATCAGCGCCCGCATAGTGACGGATTTGCCGGAGCCCGATTCACCGATGATGCAGAGCACTTCGCTTGGCGCCAGGGAAAAGCTGACGCCATTGACCGCTCTGTTCACCGCCTCGCGGCTGACGAATTTCACCGAGAGGTCGCGCACCTCGACCAGAGGTTCTGATACCTCCGCAAACGTGACTGGCTTTCGGTCTTCCACGGCAAGATCGAGTTGCATCGGCATCTCCATCAGCTCAACAGCCGGCTATGGCCGGAACCCCGGCGCACCATGTGACAGGCGACGAAATGATCGGGACCAGCCTGCGACAGCGATGGCGCCTCCGCGGCACAGACCGTCTCGGCGAAAGCGCAGCGGGTACGGAACCGGCATCCTGACGGTGGATTCACCGGATTAGGAGGATCGCCGCTGATCGGCGGCTCGGTCATCCGATCATCCGGATCCATCGACAGACGCGAGTCGAGCAAAGCTCTGGAATAGGGATGCAAAGGCGTATCGTAGATCGCATCGACCGAGCCGATTTCGACGACCTGGCCGAGGTACATCACCAGCACGCGATCGGAGATGTATTGGACGACGTTGAGATCGTGCGAGATGAATACGTAAGTCAGATTGAATTCGCGCTTGAGATGGCCGAGCAGATTGAGCACCTGTGCTTCGACCGATTTGTCCAGCGCCGACACTGCTTCATCGAGAATGATCATGCGCGGGTTGAGCGCCAAGGCGCGCGCGATATTGACGCGCTGCTTTTGGCCGCCCGACAGTTCATGGGGATAGCGGGCGCCGAACATGGCGGCGCGCAGGCCCACTTTATCGAGCAGATCGCAGGCCAGATCCATGGCATCGGTGCGGCTCATGCCATGAACGCGCGGGCCGTAAGCCACCGAATCCTGGACCGGCAGGCGCGGGTTAAGAGAAGAATAGCTGTCCTGAAAGACCATCTGCATGTTACGGCGCAGATCGCGCAAGGACAGGCCGCGCATGCCGCCGACCGGATCGCCGTCGAAAATCATCTCGCCGCTGTCGCTTGGAATAAGATGCATCAGTAGACGCGCGAGGGTCGACTTGCCGCAGCCGGACTCGCCGACAATCCCTAAGGTCTCGCCTTTCAACACGGAGAAGGAGACATCGTCGACGGCTTTCACGTCACCGACATGGCGTTGCAGAATGCCGCTGCGGATCGGGAAATATTTGCGCAGGCCGTTGACGATCAGCATCGGCTGCTGCTTGCCGCCGCGATCGCGTTCGTCCAGGCTTGCGGCCTGAGGCTCCTCCTGGGAGATCAAATCGGCACCGATGAAATCGAAAGCGCTCATGCTTTGACATCCATGGCCTGACGTAGCCCGTCGCTGACCAGGTTGAACGACAGCGACGTGATGAAGATGGCGACGCCGGGCAGCGCGCAGACCAGGGGCTGCACATAGATGCCGGCTCGCAGGGTGGAGAGCATCAGGCCCCAATCCGGTGTCGGCGGTTCGACACCAAGCCCAAGGAAGGACAGACCGGAACCAAGCAGGATGGAAACGGAGATCATGCTCGACGCGAAGATGAAGACCGGCCCCAGCACATTGCCGAGAATGTGATGCCAGATGATCGACAAGGTGGAGGCGCCGCTGGCGCGCGCGGCTTCGACGAAATCGAGGCTGCGCACCTGGGTGGTGGCGGATTCGGCGATGCGGCAGATCGAGGGGATGAACACCAGGGTCAGGGCGATCATGCCGTTCTTGCTGCCGCCGCCCAAAGTGCCCGAGATCGCCACCGCCAGTAGAACGGACGGAAAGGCGTAGAAGACATCCATCGTGCGCATGATGGCGCTGTTGACCCAGCCGCCGCGAAAGCCGGCGATGACACCAAGCAGACCACCAATGACGGTTGCTGCCGCCACCGGCACGAGCCCCATCATCAGTGACGTGCGCCCGCCCCAAAGCAGGCGCGAAAGCATGTCGCGGCCTAATTCGTCGGTGCCGAGGATGAAATTGCGAAAGCCCATCGGTTTCATCCGATAGGCCATGCTGGTTTTCGTGGGATCGAATGGTGCCAGCAGCGGCGCAAAGATCGACAGCAGAACGATGGTCAGGATGATGGCGAGAAAGAACAGCGTGACATAGTCGTAGCGCAGACGGTTGGCGACCGAAGCCCAGTAGCCACGCACTTCCCGCGCTTCACGTTTTCGCCGGAAGAGAGGAAGGCGGAAAGCACTGACGTCCGTCATTCTACGTCCTTGTCATGTTCCGCCTGAGGCTCAGGCGCGTTTGATGCGCGGATCGACCGCCGTCTGCAGCAAATCGACCATGAGATTGATGGAGACGAAGGTGAGCGAGAGAACCAGGATAGCACCCTGCAACACCGGCACGTCGCGGGTGAGGATGGCCTTGCTCATCAGGAAGCCGGTGCCCGGCCAGGTGAAAATCGTTTCAATCAGGATGGAGCCGCCGACGAGATAGCCGAGCTGCAAGCCCATCACCGTCAACACCTGCGGCAAGGCATTCCAGATCGCATGCCGGAGCACGGCGAGCGGCCCCAAACCTTTGGCGCGCAGCATCTGCACGAAATCATTGTTGAGCACTTCGGCCACGGCCGAGCGCGTCGTGCGCATGATGATGCCGAGCGGCACCAGCGACATGGTCAGGATCGGCAGGACCGCATATTTGGCCTGGTTCCAGTCGAAAATGCTGAAACTCGACGAGCCGGCCGATCCCATGCCGGTCGCGGGCAGCACACCGAGCTTCACCGCGAAGACGATGACAAGAACGATGCCGAGCCAATAGTTCGGCACGCTGACACCGACAACGGCGACGCCGGTGGCGATGCGATCCGCCGGCTTGCCGATGTGATAGGCGGCGATTGTGCCAAGGATGAAGGCCAGCGAGAAGGCGAGTAGCACCGCGCCGACGGAAATGACGAAAGTGTTGGACAGCGCGTTCAGCACTTCCAGCATGACCGGGCGGTTGGTCTGCAATGAGATGCCAAGATCGCCCGACAGAGCGCGCTGCAACCACAGGAGATATTGCACTGGGATCGGCTTATCGAAGCCGTAGACCTTGCGGAGATAGGCGATCTCCTCGGGCGAGGCATCGGGCGGCAGCAGCGACTGGATCGGATCGCCCGGCGCCAGGAGGACGAGGGCGTAGCAGACGACCGTCACGCCAAGCGCGATCGGAATGCTCATCAGGATGCGTCGGGCGGCGTAGTACCACATGACTTCTCCGGCGGCGGACCACAGGTCAGCGCGCCAGGAGTGCAATGCAACATGAGTGCCAATTCAGGCTGCCCGAGCCCGCGATAATACAATCGTCAGCGAGGCGGTCGCAGAGGTAGAGATTTCAGCTTCGTTTGATGCTAAACTCCCTGGAAATCCGCCGCAGAGCTGAACGACCAGAATGGGTCTCGCGATCGTGTATACATTACACTGCTCGCGGGACGATCATTTGTCATTTCTGGTGGCACTTCGCCCGGCGAGAGAGCAGGTTTGCAGCGATGGCGACACGGGAAAGACCGGCGGCGCCAAAGTGAAAAGGACGAGAAGGCGATGTCGACGCGCGCGGAACGAGTTTGCACGCAATTACGCGACAGCATCATTCGGGGCGATCATATCGCCGGCAGCCGATTGAACGAAGTCGATCTGGCGGCGGAGTTCGGCGTGTCGCGCACGCCGATCCGCGCGGCCCTGTCGGAACTCGCCTCCGAAGGCTTGCTCGATTACATGCCGAACGCCGGCTATTCGGTGCGCACCTATTCGGCGCAACAGATGCTGGGCATTTTCGAGGCGCGCGCGGCGCTGGAAGGGCTCGCGACACGCCAAGCCGTCGAAAACGGCGTCACCGAGGCACAACGCGCCCTGATGCAGCGCGCCATCGACGAGACCGAGGCGGTGTTGAGCCGGCGGCGCTGGGAAGCCGATGTCACCGTCTTCTGGAGCCATATCAACACGTGGTTTCACGGCGCCATTCTCGAAGCCGCGCATAACGACCATCTGGCGTGGCTGTTGCGCAAGTCACGCAGCATTCCGCTGGTCTATTCCTCCATGTTCCGGCGCTTCGATCTCAATCGCATCGCCAAGGCGCATGAAGAACACGTGACCATTCTGGAGGCGATCACCCAGCGGCAGGCGGTGCGCGCGGAATCCTTGGCGCGTGAGCACATCTACAAGGCTGGTCTGTTCGTCGTCGAACGCATGCGCGAACATGAAATGCAGGCGGCCCATGCGGCTGCGATGGCACGTGCCGACGGCAGCGCGCCACCGCAACCGGTGGCGCCGTAAATTACTGCGCCGCCTCCGACAGCGGCGCTGGATCTTGCGGCCGGCGTTGACGCCATTGCGTGGCCTGTTCGAAGGCATAGCCAGCGCGCAAGACGAGATGATCCTCGAACGGGCGGCCGACAATCTGCATGGCGAGCGGCAGGCCGGCGGCGCTAAAGCCGCTGCAGACGGAGAGCGCCGGCGATCCGGTGACATTGAACGGACGCATGAACGAGGGCCGCGTCCGCGACATCGGCGCGCCTTTTCCAAGCGGATGCGCCGCCGACACCCAGCTTGGCGTGACGATCAGATCCACGCTCTTCATCACATCGGCAATCCCGGCGATCAAACGCGTGCGCTCGCGCATGGCGTTGACGTAATCGCAGGCCCGGATGAAGGCGCCGGGCACGATGCGCTGGCGAAAACTCTGGCCGAATTTTTCTGGTGTATGCGTCAGCGCATGTTCATGGATGGCATAGCCTTCGGAACGCGAAATCGTCGTGCCGACGTCGGCATATTCCAGCGAAGACGCCAAGGAGACATCGACGACTTCGGCACCGAGATCGCCGAACACTTTCAGGGCGTCATCGAGCGCGGCGCGCACGTCAGGTTCGACGCCGGCTTCCTCGGTCATGCCCCTGGCGAAGCCGATCTTGAGGCCGTGCACCGGCGTCGCAATGCCGGAGAAATCGGGCTTCGCCACATCGGCACTGGCATTATCAAGTGGATCGTGGCCTGCCAGGACATCGAGCATCAAGGCGCAATCCTCGGCGGTCCAGCACATCGGGCCGGCATGATCGAGGCTGAAAGAGAGCGGGAAGATGCCGCGCCGGCTGACGAGACCGTAAGTCGGCTTGATGCCGGCGATGCCGCATAGAGCGGCCGGGCCGCGGATCGACCCGCCCGTATCCGTGCCCATGGCCGCCATCGCAAGGCCCGATGCGACGGCCGCTGCCGATCCCGACGACGAACCGCCGGGGTCATGGGCAATGTTCCAGGGATTGCGCGCCGGCGGCCAAGGCAGATCGAAACTGGTGCCACCGATGGCGAATTCCCATGTCGCTGTCTTGCCGAGCAGGATCGCGCCGGCCTGCACCAATACCGCGGCGGTGAACGCATCCTCGTCCGGCACATGGTCTTTCAGCAAAGCGGAATGGCCGGTCGTGCGGATGCCTTTGGTGGCGTAGATATCCTTCAGCGCGATGGGGATGCCGTGCAGCGGTCCCTTGTAGCGGCCGGCGGCGATTTCGGCTTCCGCCGCACGCGCGCGCGCCAAGGCTTCATCGCGCAACACCAGAAGATAAGCATTGATCTGCGGATCGAGCCGCTCGATGCGATCGAGAAAGGCGCTCGTCAATTCGACGGGGGAGAGCTTGCGCTGGGCGATCAACTTCGAAGCTTCAGCGATCGTCAGATGGCAGAGATCGCTCATGCGTTTTTCTCCGCCTTGGCGAGACGCAGCGCGAAAGCCGGCTCCAGCGAGAAGGGACGATCGCGCCGCAGCGCCACCGATCCGGCTTCGATCTCGAGGATGGCCGCCTTCAATCCTTCGAGATCACCCGCCGGCAGATGCAGGCCCTGGTTTGCCAGCCGCTCTTTCAGTTCCGCGATCGCATCCTTGTCGTCCTGCATAGTGCCGCCTCCACCGGTTCGATTATTTTGGATCGACTGTAATCGGTGTGATGTCCTGAAACCAGCTCTGGGCCTGGACGAAGCCCTTCACCCGGGGTGACATGGCGCGCGGATTGAGATCGCTGACGATGAACAGATTGCGCGCTTCATTGACCAGGATTTCGTGGATTTGGGTGACGATCGGCTCCCACACGGCCGGATCGAAACTGTTCAGTGCCGTTTCCGCCAGTTCGTCCACTTTCGGATTGCTGTACCAGCCCCAGTTGGTGCCGACGGGCCCCTTATATTTGGTCATCGAGCCTTTCAGGAAGTTCAGCGGATCGGTCGCGCCGCTGCTGAAATTGACCCCGTCATAGGGAAACTTCTCCTGCCCTTTGAAATAGACATCGAGCAAGGTGTTCCAATCGACCGTGTCGAATTTCACCTTGAAGCCGACCGCTTCGAGCTGTTCCTTGATGAGTTCGTTCATCGGCAATGGCTGCATCTGGCCAGAGCCCGACGTGGAAATGCCGATCATGATTTCGCATGGATAACAGCCGGCTTCCTTCAAAAGCGCCGTCGCCTTCTTCTGATCGAAGCCATATTCCACCGGTTTGCCGTAGTATTTCTGCTGCGGCACGTAGATGCCGGAACTGGGCTGCGCCAAACCGGAAAGCAGATCGACCATCTCCTGCCGATTGACCGCCCAATTGGCGGCCTGGCGGACGCGGATATCCTTGAACGGTCCGCGCGCCACGTTGAGGATGTAAGGCCAGGTGTGCGGATAGATATTGGTGACGATCTGCATTTTTGCCGCTTTCAACGCCGGGATGGCATCGGGCGGCGGGGCTTCGATGAAATCGACCTGGCCCGACAATAAAGCGGCGACCCGGGTCGTCGCCTCCGGCATCGGCAGAAGCACGAGCCGATCATGTTTGGGAATGCGGCTCTTGTCCCAATAGTCCTCGTTCTTGGCAAGTTCGAGCCGTTCGCGCGGCACGGCGCTGACGAATTTGTAAGGCCCCGTGCCGGCCGGCGCCTTGGCAAAGACATCGAGATTGTTGCCGGCCTTCTCCACCGCGCAGGGCGACAGCATGAAGAGGAAGGGCATGTTGAAGTGAAAAAGCGACTCCGGCGTCTTGGTGTAGAAAGCAACCTGATAATCGCCGGTCTTCTCGATGCGATCGATATTGTTGGTGCGCGAGCGCGCGCGGCCAAAATTATAAGGCGTGAAGGCCGGATGCTTGTCGGAGATCAGCCGCTCGAAATTCCAGACGGCGGCGGCGGCATTCCAATCGCAACCGTCATGAAACTTGACGCCTTCGCGGAGATTGAAAATCCATTTCTTGTGATCGGCGGGATCAATCGACCAGGTGGTCGCCAGCCCTGCACGCAACCCGACTTCCTTGTCACGGCTCGACAGATCCCATTCGATCAAGGTGTCGTAGAGAGAGAAGCCGACGAAACGATTGCCTTCAAAGCCTTGATCGGGCTGGCCGCGCCAATCGGGAATGTCGGCGGCGGTCATGGCAACGCGCAGGACGCTTGGCGCCGCAACAGCGCCATGGCCCGCTGTCATCGCAGCCAAGCCAAACGTCACGCCGAGCAGCGCAGATCTGAAGCGGATCGATCGGAGAACAGACATGCCCGAACGGTTCATGCACCACCTCTCATCATGTCCAAGTCATCGTGCCAAAGCGTCAGCGAGACTGAGGGGCATGAGTGCAAGGCAGGTGCCATGCGCGGTGGTGGACGATTATTCGTTAGGAAAGCAACGAAATCAGGGAGATGAGGGCTTTATAATACAATCCTGCCCATATGACGCTTTAAACGGCCGATGCCCGCATGAGAGGCAAACTGATTTATTGCAGTGCATATAAACATAAATGCTTATATTACATATAAATAAGCACACACCTTCTGCTTGACAGCAATTTCCTACGATTGTTAGCTTGTGGCTAGATTGTATACATTCAAGCCTCGTTAGGGCTGCTTTTGCGGGGGAAGTCGATGGCCGAACATCGCGTCAAAGCTGGTCCGTCCACCTGTCAGTGGGGTTATTTCGACCCGCTGTCGAAGCCCGTCGCGACCATCAAAAGCGGCGACCGCGTCACCATCGACACCATGTCCGGCAACAAGGCGCATCTGCCGCCGGCCGATCGATTTTTCATTCCCCCCGAACTGACCGCCATCCATGCGGAAGTCGCGCAGGGTCCGGGGCCACATATTCTCACCGGTCCGGTCTATGTCGAGGGTGCCAAGCCCGGCTCCGTTCTCGAAGTGAAGATCGAAGCGGTAAACCTGCTGCAGGACTGGGGGATCAACATGATCCGCCCGCTGGCCGGCACGCTGCCTTATGACTTCGAGGAGACGCGCGCCACGCTCATTCCGCTCGATCACAAGAAGATGGTCGGCGTGATGCCGTGGGGGCTGGAGCTGGCGCTCAACCCGTTCTTCGGCATCATGTCGGTGGCGCCGCCGCTCAACTGGGGCAGGGTCACCTCGATCATTCCGCGCGCTTTCGGCGGCAATCTCGACAACAAAGAGCTTGTGGCCGGCGCGACGCTCTATCTGCCGATTTTCGTCGAAGGCGCGCTGTTCACCTGCGGCGACGGCCATGGGGCGCAAGGCGATGGCGAGGTCAACGTGACCGCCATCGAAACCTCCTTGCAAGGGACATTCACGCTCACCGTGCGCGACGATCTAAAATTTACCTATCCGCGTGCCGAAACGCCGACCCATTACATCACCATGGGCATGGATCCGGATCTCGACCAATGCGCCGTGATGGCGCTGCGCGACATGATTGTTCTCCTCGGCGAAAAGGCCAATCTGTCGCGCGAGGACGCCTATATGCTGTGCAGCCTCGCCTGTGATCTGAGAGTGACGCAGACGGTCAACGGCTCGAAAGGCATTCACGCCATGATCGCCAAGACGATCGTACATCCCACGCTGACGCAGATGGCCTGATGCCCAAGGAGACCGCATGACCAAAGCCAGGATCGCCCATCTCGCCGGCCCGACGGCGACCATTCAAAACACGCCGCCTTTGGTCACCTCCAACAAAGCGCGCGCCAAATATGGCCTGCCACTGCTGCCCAATCCCGATGGCAGTGCGATGAAATACGATGCCTTGCGGGCGCAACGTCTTGCGGCGCCCGTGAAGATCTATGTGGAGCAATTCTCCGCTCATCCGCTTGAAGCCGATGTCGCCGAACTTTACGGACCGCCCGATGGCTATATGGGACCCGACGGCGTGTTCAAGACGACGAAGTCTGGTGACGACGACAAGCCTGTCTATGAGATCGAACTGAAGCCGGAGGACGGTCTCTATCCCCTGCCTTATATGGCGCGCCAGGCAAACGGCACCGCCTGGGAGGAAGAATGCGTGGCACCCGGCGCGCCGGACGGACGGCAAGGCTTCTTCCCCGACGGCTCGCGCAGTTTCGAAGAGATCGATCGACTCTCCATCGGCACCGAAGGCGTGGCCAGCCAATTGTCCTCCATCGCCGAGATCGATTTCTATCGCGGCGCGCCGCCGGGCGGCTTCACCAAGGGCAAGCCGGCGCATCTGCGCGCCGACAAAGGCGAGGGCGACATCGCGCCGGAGCGGCGCGGGCATAATTTCTTCGGCTACAAGCCCTATCATCTGGCGACCGCCCCGCCGCGCCCAATGCTGGCGAAGGTCACCAACGACATGCAAGCCCTGGTCGACAGCCCCGACTATGACGGCGTGATCTGGACGCAAGGCAGTCCGCAAGTAGAAGAGTCAGCCTATTGGTTCAATCTGCTGATCGACACGGCAAAACCGATCTGCGGCAACGCGGCACAACGCCCGCAAGGCCAGATCAGCAATGACGGGCCAAAGAATATCGTCGACAGCGCCAGCTATATCCAATCGAAAATCTGGGCCGACGATCAGGGACGGGATCGTTGCGGTGTCGTCGTCATCCAGGAGCAGCAGATTTTCGCGGCCCGCGAAGTCGCCAAAGTGGATGCCCGCCCTGGCGGCTATGTGGCGACTGGCGGCCATGGCGGCATCATCGGTCAGATCAGCCACACCGGCCGGCTGGCGCTGACCTACTTGCCGGTGTTCAAACATACGTTTCAGTCGGAGCTGCGTCTCAGCCAATTGCCTCATAGCGTCAGCGCGGTGAAACGTGGTGCCGCCGGATTGGAACAGGTGAACGTCGCCGTGAAGGACGCCGCCGGCAAACTGCTGGCAAGCGCTATTCCGGTGGTCTCCATCATCAAGGACGGCAGCTATTCAACATTGGAATTTGGCGACGACCCGGCGCTCGAAGCCGATCTCATCGCCTCCATCGAACATAAACTATCGCTTGGCATGTTGACCGGCATCGTCATCGAAGGGCTCGTGCCTTACGGCTCCCTGCCCTCGACCGCGCGGCATAAGCTCATGTTGAAAGCGGCGTTCAGCGGCCTTCCCGTCGCCAAGGTCGGTCGCAATGCACCGGAAGGTTTCGCGGATCCGCATGATTTCCAGATCGCCGCCACCAATCTGACGGCGACGAAGGCGCGGCTGCTGCTCATGGCGTGCCTGCTGAAATTCGGCAGCCTGCCCGCGGCCAAGGACCCCGACAAGCCGACTTCGACTGAGCTAGACGCGATCCGCAAAGCCGTGGCGCGTTATCAGGACGTCTTCTCGACTCATTGAGAAGACGGGCGCCGCGATTATGCGACGCGCGGCTGCTCCGCTTCGAAAGCGGTTTCGAGCGTCTTCTGAGCGCCCGTCAGTTTGGTGCCGTCCTCATCGGCGAGCGCGGCGGTGGTGAGGCGGCGTAGCCAGCCGGCACTGTCGGGCTTGCCGATCAGTTGCGGCACGCTCTGCAAGACGCGCTCGAAACGGGAATTGCCGCGCGCCGCCGTATCCGAATAGCCTTTGACCAAACGGCGACATTTCAAGATTTCCACGGCGAGAGGATAATCCTTCGGCGCCGTCTCGGTGACGAGCTTCAGCCAGCCGTTGAGATGCGCCAACTCTTTCTCATGACGCAACAGGCCACGACGAAAGCGCCGCATGCCGCCGACCATGTAGAGCGAGAAAAACCAGAAGACCGTGCGGGTCTGCACGCGCCGGCCGCGGTTGACCAGTTTGTCGAGCCGATTGAACACGGCCGGATGATTTTCGAGCCAGCGGCCGAGGCCGGCCGGCATGGTGCCCGCCACTTCCTCCATACGCGGATGCATGAACTCGGTCATGTAAAGCAGTTGGTCCTGCTTTTTGCCGACTTCCGCATCGACCCGCGCGAAACGGCTGGCGCGCGTCTTCAGATCGGCGACGCGGATGACATCGTCATAGGCCATGGCGATGGCGACATATTTAGCCGCTTCGCGGGTTAGCGCGAAATTGTGCCTCTCGCCCGACAGGCTCGTGTCGAGGCGATGGATCGCCGCGATGCGATCGAGATAGTCCTGCGCGTAGGCCGGATCCTGGTAATCGACCAGACGGGTGATGGCGGTATAGAGCAGCGGCGTCAAAGCCGCCGGATAGTTCTGCCGGATTTGCTGCAACAGCTTGTCGAGGCGCGGATCCTTCAGAGATTGCGGCGGCTCCAGAAATTCCTTGCCGCTCCTTGGCTCCGCCACTTCGGCAACCGGACTGACGGTGCGATCGAAGCCGGCACCGAAGGCTTTCAAGCTTTGGGTGACACCCTTGCCGCCAGCGCGGATCGCGCCCTCGAAAGCCTCCCGATCGAACGGCAGCACTTTGGCGCCGGCCAGAGCGCCGAACATAACCGCGGAAATGACGCTGCCATTCTTCTCGGCCATCGTCTGCATGTCGAAGACGACGGAGCGCTTGGCCGCCACCGGCGTGGCCTCGACCACAACACCGGAATCGGCAATGCCGTCGCCGGCCTGTTCCTTTTCGCTGACCGCCAAGGAGCGATGGCTCGAAGCGATCAACGTCGTGCGTTCGGGCGTGACGAGCCCACGCATCATCGAACGGCCAGCTTCCATATATTCGGCCGCCATCACCACATCGACATCGCCCGGGGTCGGCATGAGCGACAGCACCGGCATGCGATCGCCCTGGGGCGGCATCATTTCGACATAGTAGATGGTGGCGCCGGTGCGTTGCGCGACGCCCGGCACGGAGGTGGACTGGGCGGCCCAGTTCTGGCTTTCCGCCAGCGCGACGATCCAGTCGCTGAGCACACCGCCGCCCTGACCACCCATGGCGAGGATGGCAAGAGCGATCGGTTTATCAGGATGTGTCCGGTCCACAGTCGTATCTTTCGTTTTCGTCGTTGGTTACGACTGATCAGATGAACACAGGCCGGCGGGCCTCGCGCCGGCGCTGCAGGAAGCCGATGACGGCCTCGCGCACCCGAGCCACGCCGCGATCCCACCGCGTCGGGTTGTTGATGACATCGGCGCGATAGAAGGAGGGGCACAGCACGGCGGCCTCGGCGACCTCGCCGCAATTGCCGCAGCCGACGCAGGTCTGATCGATCGCAGCGACCGGATCATCCTTCAACGGATCGTTGGTATGTTTCACCGACAGCGAGGGACAGCCGGACAGGCGCATGCAGGCGTGATCGCCGGTGCAGACATCCTCATCGACGCCGAAACGCTGCTTGATCGCGCGCTCGCCGTTCTTGACGGCTTTGTCGAACAGCGGCTTCACGCGACGCTGCTTGTTCAGCATGCATTCCGACGAAGCGACGATGATCTTCGGGCCGGGTTCGTTGCTGGTAAGCGCTTCCTTTAGCGTGTCGCGCATCTTGCCGACATCATAGGTGCGATCGATCTGCCGCACCCATTTGGCGCCGATGCCCTTCACCGCCGTGACGATGGAATTGTTGGTCGACCGGCGCTCGTTCTCGGCACGCGAGGAGAGAATGTCCTGACCGCCGGTTGCCGAGGAATAGTAGTTGTCGACGACGACGATCACCTGGTCCTGCTTGTTGAAGACCGCGTTGCCGACACTGGACGACAGGCCGTTATGCCAGAAGCCGCCGTCACCCAGGAAGGACACCGCTTTCTTCTTCGAAGCGACGTTGAAGGCCGAGGCCGAGGCCGGGCCCAGCCCGTAACCCATGGTCGTGCCGCCGAGATTGAAGGGCGGCAGAATGGAGAAGAGATGACAGCCAATATCGGAGGAGATCTGATGCGGCCCCAGCTCCTGCTCGACCAGTTTCATCGCCGCGAAGATCGGCCGCTCCGGACAGCCGGTGCAGAAGCCGGCCGGGCGCTGCGGCACCACATCGGCAAGCGCCTTGACCTTCGGATTGCTCAGCACGCCGGCAGCGGTCGGCATCGGCGAGCGGTTGCCGAGCAGCGGCTTGGCATGGGCTTCGAGGAAGGTTTCGACACCCTTGGTCAGAACGTCGGCCGTATAGTCGCCGCCGAGCGGCAGCATGCCTTTGCCCTCGAGCCGCGCATTGATGTCGCGACGGCGCAGGATCGTGTTGACAGCCTGTTCGAGATATTCGGGATGGCCTTCCTCGACCATCAGAACGGCGCGCTTGCCGGCACAGAACTTCGCCACCTCATCGTCGATCAGAGGATAGGTGACGTTCATCACATAGAGCGGGATTTTCGAATCGCCATAGACATCGGCGAGACCGAGATATTGCAAAGCGCGGATCAGCGAATTGTACATTCCGCCTTGCAGAATGATGCCGACCTCGCCCTCGTCCGGCCCGAACCATTCGTTCAGGCGGCGCTCCTTGACGAATTTGACGGCGGCAGGCCAACGCTCGTTGAGCTTCTGCTTGTCCTGCATGTAGGAGGCCGGCGGCAGGACGATGCGATTAAGATCGCGCTGCGGATTCTGCAGCGCTTCCTGCATCGTATAGCGCGGCGCGCGATTGGCCTTGGTCGTGAACTGGCCGTGCACGTGACAAGCACGAATACGCACCTGCAGGATCACCGGCGTGTTGGAGGCTTCCGACAGTTCGAAGCCGGTCTCCACCGCATCGACCATGGACGGCAGGTTGGGGCGCGGATCGAGCATCCACATCTGCGACTTCATCGCAAAGGCATGGGTGCGTTCCTGCGGGATCGAAGACCCCTCGCCGAAATCCTCCCCGACGATGATCAGCGCGCCGCCGTTGACGCCGCTCGACGACAGATTGGTCAGCGCATCGGAGGCGACATTGGTGCCGGCGGTGGATTTCCACGTCACCGCGCCGCGCAGCGGATACATGACCGAGGCCGACAGCATGGCGGCGGCAGCGGCTTCCGATGCGGAAGATTCGAAGTGGACGCCCAGCTCATCGAGCACGTCCTTGGCGTCGGCCAACACGTCCATCAGATGCGAGATCGGCGAGCCTTGATAGCCGCCGACATAGGCGACGCCCGATTGCAGCAAGGCTTTGGTGATGGCGAGAATGCCCTCGCCGCGAAAGACCTCGCCTTCACCCAGACGGAGATCCTCGACTTCACTGGCGAATGAACGCTCTGCCATGTTCCGCTCCTTCGCGGCCCTGCGCCATCTTACTGTGGCGCGCTGTTTCGTACCGATTGCAATAGGATGCACCGACGAAGTGAAACTATTTTATGTCTAAAATAGTTTGCGTCAAGGCGCTTTCACCCCGCCGCCGCATCCTCTTCTTCATGCCTATTGAAGCGTCATTTCAGACGCTTCAGCTGCTTAGGGCGTAGCCGCCGGCAACAGTTTCCAGGCACCATTGTCGATTTTCACCAAGGTCACCGAACGTTCGTCGACGCCATAGGTGCTGGCTGGCGTAAAATTATAAACGCCATAGGCGCCGGCGAGTTCTTTCGTCGAATAAAGCGCCGCACGGATCGCGGCCCGGAATTCCGGCGTCCCCGACTTCGCGCCGGTTGCTTTGGCGCGCTTGATCGCGTCGGTCAAGATCACCCAGCCGTCGAAGGCATAGGGCGAGAACCCATCGATCGCCGGCGCATTATTAGCCTTCTGATAGGTCTCACGATAGGCAATCGAAACTTTCTTGGTCGGGTTGGAATCGGGCAGCTGTTCGGCGACGATGACCGGCCCCGTCGGGCAGATGATGCCATTGGCGGCCTTGCCGGCGACGCGCAGGAAATCGGCGCTGATCATGCCGTTGTTGCCATAGACCAATCCCTTGTAGCCACGCTCGGCGAGAGCGAGGGCGGGCAGCGCGGCTGGCGTGGCCGTGCCGCCGATAACGATGGCATCCGGCCGCTGCGACACGATTTTCAAGATCTGGCCGGTGACGGAGGTTTCGGTGCGCGCATAACGCTCGTTGGCGACGATGTTGATGCCGGCTTCCTTAGCGCTCTCGACCAGCGAGCTGTACATCAGATCGCCCAGCGCATCGTTGAAGCCGATGAACGCCACCGTCTTCACCTTGTTCGCCTTCATGTGGCCGACAATGCCTTGGAACAACAGCAACTGCGGTTGCAAGGACTGCACCACCCACGGGCCGCCTTCGCCTGTCGGCGGCGGCGTGATGGGGGAGACCGCGACCATCGGCACCTTCAGTTCAACCGCAATCGTCGCCATGGCCACGGTTTGCGGCGCGCCCGACGTGCCGATCAGGGCGTCGACCTTTTCCTGCTCGACGAGTTTGCGGGTGTTGCGCGCCGCCATGGATGGATCGGACGCATCGTCGAGTTCAATGACGCGAATGGGCTCGCCGTCGATCTCACCGCGATAGACCTGGCCGGCGGCAATGCCTTTGCCAATGGGAATGCCGATGGAAGAGACGGCGCCGCTCAGGCCCGTGACGAAACCAACAACGATTTCGGCGGAGGCGGCGCCCGGCCATATCAGACCGATCGCGAGGGCGGATACCAGCATGCGTTTCATCGAAGCACCTCCATTGGGACACTCTCGCGAAAATCTCGCAGAAAATCTTGATCGCGTATTCGCTATTGCACCACGCTCTCTGAAAGCTCCGGCACATTACAGCCCTGCCGATAGGTTTCGAAGGCCTGACGCAGATCGTCGGGAATTGCGATCACCGAATGATCGCGCAAGGATGTGGTCACAGTCACGAAATTGGCCCGTACACATTCGACGCCGGCCTTGAAGGCATGCACGGACAGGGCCACCGAAGACCGGCCGATGCTCTTGACGATGATTGCGGCCTCAAGCACTTCGCCCATGGAGCTGGGCTGGGAGAAGTCGGCGGAGACATGGGCATAGCCCAGACCCATGCGCCGCTGGCCAATCAGCATGGGATAGGGCAGCCCTAGGCATTGGCCATACCAATCCTCGATTACCCCATTGAAAATATTGAAATATTCCGGCGTATAAACGATGCCGGCGGGATCGCAGTCGCCAAACCGGATCAGAAAGCTTCTGCGCCAGACGCTGCCAGGCAAAGAGGAGAGCGACAGGGGAGCAAAGCGCGGCATCGGGGCCTTCAATTTAGTTTGTGCATGAAGTTATTTAATACGTACCTGAGCATTTGGCGCAAGTCTACCGGGATGATCGACCCGCGAAGGCGGATAGGCAGGAGGTGAGCGAGATGCCGAAAAATGCGGCTGAATGCTGCTTTCCCGTGTGGAGAACTGCCTGCCGAACGTCCAAACTCGACATCCCCATCGCGCCCCGGTAATGATTGAGATATAAAAGAGTTGGCGGCTTGCTGAAATCCGGGAGCGGCTGGATGGCCGCGCCAATCCGATTTCAGGGCTGGACAACGCCGCATTGCATCTGAGATCAGAGGGAAATTCCAGGAGACTATTTTGGCGAGCAACGTGGAAAGCGATGATCTGTCTCTGGCCTCAAAGCCGGAAGAGGCAAGCGAATATCGCGCCGAGATCCGGCTCTGGCTGCGGCTGCTCGCCTGCACCACCCTGATCAGCGGCAAACTGCGTCGCAATTTCCGCGAGCAATTCGATTTCACCCTGCCGCGTTTCGAACTGCTGGCGCAGCTCGACTTCGAGCCGGGCGGCCTCGTGCTGGGCGAATTGTCCAAGCGGCTGATGGTCTCGGCCGGCAATATCACGCCCATTCTCACGCGCCTGATCGAGGAAGGCTACATCACGCGCGCCCCGTCGAATCTCGATCGGCGGGTGCAGATCGTTTGCCTCACGGTGGAAGGCCGCAAGAAATTTCGCCGCATGGCGAAAAAGCACGGCCAATGGCTGAACGACATGTTCCAGGACGTCGATATCGAGGATATCGAGGCGATGGTTCAGCAGCTCTCACGGCTGAAGAAAGTGCTGAAAGACAGCGAGCCGGACGGCGCGGGAAAATAGGCGTCCCTCTTATTTGGACGCGTTTTCTTCACGCGAACCGGCATCCACTTCGCTTGAAAACGCTCTATCGGCGCAGTTTATAGCCCGACTTCTCGCGATCCCACATGTCGGCGGTGATGCCGGCTTCGCGCAGGCTCACCTTCTTGATCTTGCCGTTCTCCGTCAAAGGCATGGCATCGACGAAGCGAACGAAGCGCGGCACGGCGAAATAGGCCATCCGCCCTTCGCAATATTTGATGAGATCGAGCGGCGGCAGATCCACGCCATCCTTGCGCTGGATGGCAACCGCCACTTCATCCTCGCCCAGTTCGGAGGGCACCGGATAAACCGCGCAGGCGGCGACGGCGGGATGGGCCTGGATGACGTCTTCAACCTCCCAGGACGAGACATTTTCGCCGCGCCGGCGGATCGCGTCCTTCATCCGGTCGATGAAATAATAATGGCCGCTTGCATGTTTGAAGACACGATCGCCTGAGTGAAACCAGAGATTGCGCCAGGCTTCGACCGTTTTCTCGGGCATGCCGAAATAGCCGGAGGCAAAGGCGAAAGGCTCGCGGGCGCGCAGGATCAATTCGCCCGCCTCGCCATCGGCAACCGGCGCATCGTCGGCATCGACAATGCGGGCTTCAACGCCATCGGCCAGATAGCCCATGGAGCCCGGCCGATCGGAGGGAATGGGGCTCGCGAAAACGAAATTGGTTTCCGTCGATCCATAGCCATCGACCAAAGGCACGCCGAAACGTTCGCGGAAAAGATCGTGAAACCGCCCTGGTACGCCGCCGCCCAAAGCGACGCGGACGGAATGGTCCTTATCGTCAGCGCTCTCCGGCTGTGCCAGCAGGATCGCCGCCATGGCACCAAGGAGATAAGTGACGGTTGCTTTGTATTTGCGCACCGTCGGCCAGAATCCGGATGCTGAGAATTTCGGTTCCAGCACATAAGTGCAGCCATTGAGCAGCGCCTGATAGAAGGCATTCAGCGCATTGGTGTGAAAGATCGGCAGCGTCGTCAGCAGGACGTCGCCCTCGCGGATGCCGAGTGCGCGGGCCGAATAGATGCCCCACCAGAACATCTGCGCCTGCGGACAGCAGACGCCTTTTGCGGGACCCGTCGTGCCTGACGTGTAGAGAACCGCCACCGTGTCGCCAGGGCGCGGCAGGGGCAGGTCTTCATCCTGCGCCGCCTGAGATGCCGCGCCGCGCGTGATGCCAGAGGCGTCGATGGTCCACAGCCGAGGCGGCAACAGACCGGCTTCGGTGACGGCCTCAAGATTGGATCGATAGATCTCTTCCACGACCAGGAGTTTCGGGCCGGAATTGCGGAAAATATGCTGCAATTGCGGGCCGCGCAGCGCCGGATTGACTGGCACGGCGATGGCGCCGAGCCAGGCGCAACCGAGATAAATCTCGAGGAATTCCGCGCGGTTCGAGGCCAGAATGGCGACCCGGTCACCGGGCTTGATGCCGGCTGCCGCAAGAGCGCGCGCCGATGCGGCGGCGACAGACGCCGCTTGCTTATAGGTCCAGCTCACATCCCCGGCGATCAGCAGCGTGCGGTCGCTATAGCGCGCCGCTTGGCGCTGCAAAATGGTCGGCAGAACGCGGTCGGAGGAGGCGAAGGTCGCGGCGATCTCCTGAAAGCGATCGTTTGCCACGCCAGCCTCGGCGGCTTGCCGCACATCCGCTGTCACTTGCGATCTCCCTGGAACCGTGCTCGCCAAAACTATGGCATAGAGGACTATGGATTACGAGATATTTTATGCCTAAAGTGATTTTGACCGCCCCGTCTTTCTGGTGAACTCATGTCGCATCTCGATGTCCTGATGCAGTACCGCTCTCCATACGAAGCTTTCGCAAAAGCGGCGGCGCGGCGGCCGGATGCGCCGTTTCTGATCGCGCCGGCCAGCGCCGAATTGTCCTATGCGCGCGACGGCTTTCGCATCAGCTATGGCGACATGCTGAAACAGGTCGAGGCTTTGAAGGCGGAATTTTCAGCCGCCGGCTATGGCTGCGGCGCGCGCGTGGCGCTGCTGCTCGACAATCGTCCAGAATTCTTCGTGCATTGGCTGGCGCTCAATGCGCTCGGCGTTTCGATCGCGCCGATCAATCCGGATCTGCGACCGGACGAGCTGACCTATCAGTTGCGCAAATCGAAAGCCGATCTCCTGATCGCCGCCTACGAACGGATGGCACTGGCGCGGCAGGCGGACCTGGGACCGACGCGCCTCATCGAACCGGGCGCGGCCATTCCCGCCTGCCAAAGCGTGGTGAGCGGGCAGAACGATGCGTCCGGCAATGAATGCGCTCTGCTTTTCACATCGGGCAGCACGGCCTTGCCGAAAGGCTGCGTGCTGTCGAACCGCTATTTCACCGGCGTCGCCGACTGGTACGTCAACCAGGGCGGCACGGCGGCGGTGAAGAGCGAGGGCGAAATCAATCTGACGCCGCTGCCGATGTTCCATATGAATGCGCTCGGCGCCAGCGCCGTCGGCATGATGGCGATCGGCGGCGCCGTCGTGCCGCTCGACCGTTTCAGCGCGACGCGCTGGTGGGCCTGCGTCGCCGACAGCGAGGCGACCATCGTGCATTGCCTGGGCGTCATTCCCGCCATTCTGCTGCAACTGCCGGTGAGCGAAGCGGAGCGGCGGCACAAAGCGCGGTTCGCCTTCGCTCCGGCCGTGGACGTGCGCCATCGCGCGACCTTCGAGGAGCGCTACGGCCTTCCCATCGTCGATGCCTGGGCGATGACGGAGACCGGCGGCGCGGCCGCGACGACGACGGCGCAGGAGCCAAGCGGTTTCCCATCGCGCTGCATCGGCCGCCCGGCGCAAAGCATGGATTATCGGCTGGTCAATGAAGAAGGCGAGGACGTGAAGACGGGCGAGCCCGGCGAATTGCTGGTGCGCGCCAAAGGCGATGATCCGAAAGCCGGTTTCTTCACTGCTTATCTCGACGATCCGCAGAGCACGGCGGAAGCCTGGGCCGGCGGCTGGTTCCACACCGGCGATTATGTTTCCGCCGGCGCTGACGGCCTGCTGACGTTCTTCGATCGTAAGAAGAGCATCGTGCGGCGCAGTGGCGAGAATATCGCGGTGCTGGAAGTCGAATCGGCTTTGCACAAACTGCCTGAGGTGGAGGCGACGGCGGTGACGCCGGTGCAAGACGATATCAGAGGTGAGGAAGTGTTCGCCTTCGTGGTCAAGGCCGACCCCGCAGCCAAGGCGGATGCAGCGCTGGCCGAAGCGATCGTTCAAGGCGCGGCGGCGTCATTGGCCTATCATAAAGTGCCGGCCTATATCGCTTTCGTCGATGCGCTGCCGCTTTCGTCAACCAAGAAGATCGCGCGTGGCGAGGTCAAGACGCTGGCGAACAATGCATTGCGCGATCAAGCCGTTTTCGACTTCAGGGCCTTGAAGGCGCAGTTGCGCAAGGCACCGGCCGGCAAGGCCTGAGGGCCTTGTAATGGCCCTTGCATGGGGTTGTTCCTCAGAATTGCGCGACACCCCCTCCCCTCGTCACCGCGACGCGGTGAAATGAGGGTTCAGAATACGAAGGGAGAGCGGCGGAATTATGCTCCGCACTCTCCCAAGCCTAACCGTTTGCCCTGGATTGCTGCGCTACGCTCGCAATGACGTAAGAACTAATTCGACACCAGCGCCAGCACGCGCAGCGGGCTGCCCGAGCCGTTTTCGATCTTCAGCGGCGCCGAGACGATCATCGCGCCGGTGGGCGGCAGTTGATCGAGATTGCACAAGCATTGCAGGCCGTAGCGGCCCGCGCCATGCAGATAATGATGCGCCGGCAGCGGCGGATCGAGATGGAAGGCCTGGCCCCAGTCGGTGCCGATGGTCTCGGTGCCAAAGCCGATGATGCCACGCTCGTGAACGAGCCAGCGCATGACTTCGGCATTCGGCCCCGGCGTGTGAGCGCCATCTTCCTTCAGATTGGCGTAGTCGCGGAAATTCTTCTTCGACCAATCGGTACGCAGCAGCACCCAGTGGCGCTCGGGGATACGGCCGTGCTTGGCCTCCCAGGCTTCGACCATCGGAACGGTGAGCAGAAAATCCGCATCCTTCGCCGCTTCGGCCGAGCAATCGATGACGCAAGCCGGCGCGATCATGTCCTGCGGCGGCAAAGTGTCGACCGCATTGTTAGGCAGATCCTTGCCAGTGTGCCAATGGATCGGCGCGTCGAAATGCGTACCGGTGTGTTCGCAGAGCGTGATGTTGTTCCAATACCAACCCGGGCCGGCATCGTCATAACGCGAGATGCGCTGAATGCGCATCGGCATCGCCTGCCCGACTTCCGGCGGCAGAACGATGACCGGGAAATCCGGGCTCAGGGTGAAGGTCAGATCGACGATCCTGACTTTGCCGGATGCAATCGCCGCGGCGAAATCCTGAAGGGGCG
Source organism: Rhizobiales bacterium 62-17 (assembly GCA_001898965.1). Classification (GTDB taxonomy): domain Bacteria; phylum Pseudomonadota; class Alphaproteobacteria; order Rhizobiales; family Beijerinckiaceae; genus Terripilifer. The sequence goes on along the minus strand of MKVW01000009.1, from coordinate 930,276 downwards.
ATTTATCCATTCCCGTCTCCAACTGTGTTTCTTGAAAATTACTGGCCGAGTTCGCGTTCGAGCGCCTTCGGATTGGCGGCGAAGCGTTGGCGCACTTCCTCGGCGACATCGCCGATGAAAGCATCCTCAAGCCCGTTCTTCAGACCGCGCACGAGGCCGGTGGCGAGCACGCGCGGCGCCAGTTTCGGCGGCGGCACGGTCTGAAACCATTCGGTATCGAGCGGGCCAGTGAACACGTTCATGACGCGTACGCCGCCTGGCCTAAGTTCCGCGCGCAGGCATTGCGACAGCGACAGGCAGGCGGCCTGAACGGCGGAATACTGGCCGAACTGCGGCCAGTTGGCGAAGGCATAGACCGACAGAATATTCACCCAGGCGACGGCGCTGTTGACGCCATCAGCGCCGCGCATGCGCATCACCGGGCCAAAAGCCTGGGCCAGATGCAGGAAGGCCATATAGCTCTGCTCGATCTCGTCGACCGACGTGCTGGTGCCATGACGATCAAGCAGCCCGCCGCCGCGAATATGTTCGGAGGTGTTGACGAGTATATCGATCTTGGCGCCGATATCGGCGGCGAGATCGAAGGTCGATTTCTCATCCGCCGTGTTCAGCGGCACGATGGTGACGCCTTCCATGGCACGCAATGCCGCTTCACCCGGGAAAGGCTTCCAGGCATCGGCGATGCCGACGAAGATGATGGAGGCACCCGCCTCCTTCATCGCGCGCACCACCTCCTGGCCGATCACCGTGCGGCCATTGGTGACGAGCACGCGGCGGAATTTCGGATCGGCGGTCATTTCCCGCCATTGCTTGTCATCGCTCATGTGCGGCGTCTCTGTCTGAGGTTGGGCGAAAGCCACCGGCTGGCCGGCCTTGTCGATCTGCAAGCTCATGCGAACGGTATCGCCTTCCTTGCTGTCGCCATGCAGGTGCGCGACCATGGTCGGGCCGGCGTCGAGTTTGACGAGACCGATGCGCCAGGGTGCCCGTTCGCGGAAATAGACATCGGCTGGAATGTGCAACGTGGTCTCGGACAGAACGGTGCCGCCGTGCGGCGCATCCTTGAACACCAATTCATCCGACAGGCACACTGGGCAGGCATCGCGCGCCGGATAGGTGAAGTGGCCGCAGGCCGCGCAGCATTGCAGAGCGAAGCGTCCTTCGGCAGCCGCGCGCGTGAGTTCATGGGAGGTGCGGCTGCGCCATTGCGGCGGCAGGGTCGGCAGACGGGTGCGAGCGAGCGGATTTTTGCGGCGCGGGCGGACAAGCGGCTCGGTCATGACGCAGCTCCCGCGAGAATCGCCGCGCCGGAGGAGAGGCCGCGATCATAGTTGATCATGCCGAAGCCCGACGCGAGGCCGATCTTGGCGTTCTTGACCTGGGTGGGGCCGGCGGTGCCCAGAACCTGCCGCAGCGCTTCGGTGACACCGATATAGGCGCCCGCCGCGCCGGCCTGACCAGCCGAAAGCTGGCCGCCGCTGGTGTTATGCGGAAAATCGCCGTCGATGGTCAGGTCGTGCCCGCGCACGAAGTCCGCGCCCTCGCCTTTCTTGCAAAAGCCGAGGTCCTCGAACTGCATCATGGAGATCACCGGATAGTCGTCATAGGTCTGGACGAAATCCATGTCGTCCGGCTTCACCCCGGCCATGCCATAGAGATCGTCGATATCCATGGCCCAGCCGCCGCGCACCTGCATCGGATCGTTGCCGAACGCATTGTGGCGTTCGATGGTGCCGAGCAGTTTCGCGCCGGTGATGCCGAGCGCTTTCGCCGTTTCCTCGCGCATCACCAGAAAGGCTTCGGCGCCGGCGCAAGGCATGACGCAATCGAACAAATGGATCGGATCAGCGATCGGCCGGGCCGCCATATATTGCTCCAAGGTAAGCGGCGTCTTCATCAGCGCATGCGGATTGCGCAAGGCATTCGCGCGCTGTGACACGGCGATGCGGCCCAAATCTTCGCGCTTGACGCCATAGGTGCGCATGTAGTTGCGGGCGATCAAGGCGAAACTGCCGTTGGCGCCGCCGGCGCCATGAGGATAGACCGCATCGGACGAGAAGCGCGAGAAATTCTCGAGCGTCCGGCGGAAGGAATCGGTGTGATTGGTGTCGCCGGCGACGCAGGCGATGATGTCGGCATCATGCGCCTCCACGGCGCGGGCAGCGCGGCGCAGCGCCGCGATGGCGCTGGCGCCGCCCAGCGGGATGTGATCGAGCCAGCGCACGCACAGGCCAAAATGCTGGGTGAGGCCGATGCCCGTATCCATGCCGAGCGTGAAGCTCGACACGCAGAAGCCGTCGATATCCCGGACGGTGATACCGGCCGCCTCGGTCAGCGCTTTTAGCGCGCGGCCGATCCACCAATGGGCACTTTTGATCGAATAACGCGCATAAGGAATCGTGACGGGCGCGGCTACGACGATCCGATCATAGGGCCTGCGCAAGGAACCGGGCATGAGAGACTTTCAGAACGAATAGAATTTTAGATTGGGGAGACGCCGACACTGGCGCCGCCACACACATAAAGCACCTGGCCTGTCACGAAGCTGGATTGCGGCTGCGCGAAGAACACGACCGCATTGGCAACATCTTCGGGTGCGCCGAGGCGGCCAACGGGAATGGATTTTGCGATGGCGCCTTCCACGTCGCTGCCGACAGGCACGAGCTCCTGAAACATCTGCGTCGTCCCGATCGGCCCCGGCGCGATCATATTAACGGTGATGCCGTGCTGCGCCAGTTCCAGCGCCCAGGTGCGGCCCATGCCGATGATGCCGGCCTTGGTGGCCGAATAAGCCGTGCGGGTGACGACGCCGAGAGCCGCGCGCGACGAAATGAGGATCACGCGGCCCGCGCGCCGCGCCTTGAAGCCGGGCAGGAAGGCTTTCAGGAGAACGAGCGGGGCGGCCAGATGCAATCGCGTCAAGGCGACGAGATCGTCGGGCTGCGCCTTCTCGACGAGGTTTGGCAGGATGATGCCGGCATTGTGAACGAAATGGCTGACCGGCGCAGTCTTCGCCAGTTCGGTGGCTGCCTGCTCGGTGGCGGCCGCGTCCATCAAATCGACATCGACGCTTTTCAAGCGCGCATGCGACCAGGTGGGTTTTTGCCGATCGAGCGAGGCCACATCATAATCGGCGGCGAGAAGCGCCTGGCAGATGGCGGCGCCAATGCCCGCGCTGCCGCCCGTCACCACCGCGAATTTGCGTTCCGTCATCACCGCAACCTTACATGAAGAGCTGAATATTGCCGAAGGCGGCGTCGCAATTGACGATATCCACCCGCTTCATCTTGATGCGCAGGGCCCCGTCGGCCCAGGCCAGCGTATGCGTTGCCCAGGCCGCATAGAGCTTCTGCTCATCGAGGCGCGTTTCGACATAATGCATCGGTGTCCACAGCACGTAAGTGCCCGTGGCATCGTCGCGCTGATCGACCTGTGGCACTTGCAGCACATGATGGCAGCGGCTCTTCGGCTTCTGGCTGAAGGTGCGTGCGCCCTTGAGCCGCTCGACGCGGATTTTCAGCAACAGCTTGTCTTCATACATCAAGGATGTGGTCAGGCGCGGATCGGTCTGGCCCCATTCGAGCGGCATCCAATAGATGCCGTCCTCGGCGAAGAGGTCGAGCCATTCCTCGAAACGATGCTGGTCGATCAGCCGCGCTTCGCGCACGACAAAGTCGATGAGATCCTGATTGGACGGCACTGTCATCTGTTCCGCTGCCCCACTCACATCGACAAGGTCATGAACTTGTTCCAGGCGCGGAACTGATTGCGCATCTGCCATTCGCTCGTGCCGTTGGTCACCGCTTCGTCGCCCTGCTCTTCTCCCGGCACATAGAGCCGCTGCAGGTTGACCCATTGATTGCCGTCGACATGCAGCCCTTCCTGGGCGCGCTCGTACATTTCCAGATCGTCATGACCGACGATCGAGGTCGGCGCATTGATCAGGCGGTTGTACATCACCGTACGTTGCAGAAGCATGTCCGGCGCCTCGACGAGACGGAACGTCCAGGATTCGACCAAGGTGCGATCAGCCGCCAAAGGCTTGAACACGCGCAGGAGCTGGATCGGCCCCTTCATCATCACATTGGGAAAATAGACCGTGTTGTGACGGTTCTCGTTGAGAATGGCATGGGCGCGCTCGGCGCCATAAGCCTTCTCCATCATTTCCGTATAGCCGGGCACGCTGGAATAATCGGAATGGATCGACTTGGTCACGCCGGTGTGGCCGTGGCCGTTCGGCCAGACACGAATGCCCATACCTTCATAGAATTCATAAGGCGACATGAACGGCGCGTAGATTTCGACCGCCATCGGCTTGGGCGTGCCGGGAGGTGCCGTCTTCCACACTTCGACCGTGGTGCCGGCGGAGGATTCATGCGCCACCATGGGATGGCAGGTGTCGGTCTGATTTTCGACCAGCATCTTCCAATTGCAATTGTGCATGTAGCGCAGCACGCCGCCGGCCACTTCGAGCCGGCCGACGGGCGAGCGATCGACCATATTGTCGATGCTCGACAGGCTGCCGCCGAAGAATTCCTCGAAATCGGGGCCGTGGTCGCTGATCTTGGCGAAGACGAAGCCGCGATAATTGCGCACATGCTTGACCTGGCTCAGGCCCTGCTTGGCTACGCTGGTGTCGAAGCCCGCATGTTCGTAGCCCTTGCGCAGCGGCACGCCAAGCAGCGAGCCATCGGTGCGGAAGCTCCAGGCGTGATAAGGGCACCGGAACATTTTGCCGGTATTGCCGCAGGTTTCCGTGGTGATGCGCGTGCCTTTGTGCGGGCAGCGGTTGTGCAGCACATAGACCTGGCCATCGCTGTGGCGGACCATCAGCACCGGCTGCGTGCCGATGCTCGTGCCGAAATAATCGCCGGCATTCGGCACCTGGCTGTCGTGGCCGACATAAACCCAGGTGTTTCGGAACAGATGTTCCATCTCAAGCTGAAAGATTTCGTCGTCGATATAGACGTCGCGATGCACTTCGGCGTCACGAACCAGCGCGCGGACGGCATCGATATTGTTTCGATAGGTGTCCATGGCTTCCTCGCTGCTTTCGGCTGTTGGAAATCAAGAATGAACGGATGCTGATGCACTGCCCGGATCATAATCCGCGTGCTCACGCTGCCGATAGGCTTTCAAATATGTGAGAAAGGTAAGGCCCTTAAGCCACTCGCCCATCAGCGGAAAGAATCCGCCAGGGCGGCGCCAAGGATGACGCATTGCACGAAGGCCTGTCTCGATCCATCCACTCATGATTGAATGAAGACCCTCCCGTCGGTCGCGAAACCGGGGCGGCGCGTGTGTCGGATCGAGATCCGACGGACCGCGAAGAGCACGCTCCGAATTCAATGAACTTCAATCATAAAGTAGTTTTGCCGTCAATCGTTCGGAGCGACGATCGATGCGCGAGGAGCCGCGGTGCAAGGCCCGCATGCACAGAGCTTGATCAAAACGCATCGCAAAACATCAATATTCATCGCTTTTTTCATCAATCGCGATGGGCGTAATCAAACAAGCGGATCGTTCGAGCGCGAAACACGCGCGATAATTTTGCGACGACAACCGCCGGAAAGGAGATCGGCATGTTGACGATCGGTGATTTATCATTTTATGTATAAAGGAATTACCGTCGGGATATCGGCAATGGAAGGGGACCGATATGACGCCTTGGAGCAGACTGTCGTGAGGCAGTCGGTAGGGGGCTTCTTGGGCTTGGCATTGCTCACTCTCTGGCGCCGCGCTGGAGACGCCTGAGCATGGACTGCCGTGTCGCTTCCGGTTCAGGTTCCCACCCGCTGCGCGATGAAATCGCGCACGAGAGCGGCGAAAGTCTCGGGCATCTGATCGGGAAACGGCACCATTGCTCCTTCAACCTCCCGCAAAACGCTGCCGGCAATGGCCTGCGCGACACGCGCCGCCGCCGGATAAGCGTGGGGATCCGCGCGGGGCGCCAGCACCAAGGTCGGGCAACGCAGCAAACCGATCCGTTCTTCCATCACATAGCGATTGACGGCACGATGGCCCTCCGCGGCGAGCGGGCCGGCGCGCAGCGCGTCGATCATGAAGCGGGTCAGAAGCTCTGTATCGCCAACGGGATAGAGCGGCTGACGACGCTGCCAAAGCTCCGCCAGATGGCCGCCATCAACGCTGACTTCGACATCGTCGACGACTTGAGCCTTGCCATGCTTTTCGCGCCGCGCCGCATCGACATAAGGACAGGCGGAGAGGACCAAGGCGCTGACGCGCTGCGGGGCCGCGGCCGCCACTTCCACGGCAATGGCGGCGCCGGTGTGATGACCGACGACCGCCGCCTCGGCGATGCCAAGCGCATCGAGGACGGCAAGCGCCGTGCGCGCCCAGGCCTCGATCGAGACCTGTCCGTCGGGCAAACCATCGGAGGCGCCGAAGCCCGGCGTATCCATCGCGATGGCGCGGAAGGAGTGCCCCAGGATCGGCAGGACGTCGCGGTATTCATCCCACGAACGCGGCGTTTGGTGCAGCAGAAGAACGGGGTAACCTTCCCCCGCGCAGGCCACGTGAATGCGCCCAGACGTTGTTTCAACGAAGGAGGTCTGAGCTCGAGGCACTTTCTTTTGGCTCGGCACTTGCTTGCCTTTCCGATGGCGAAACATGTCTTGAACGGAAGCTAGAACACTCGATGCTGAACCGGCAAACTCTAAAGATAGAATGCGAAGCGAAAAGCTTCAGGCGAGGGAGATAAATATGCGCGCGTTCAAACTTCTGCTTTTATCGACGGCCTTGGCGATGACGACAGCCGCGTCCGCCGAAATTCGCGTTGGCTTCGTCACATCGCTCAGCGGCGCGGGCTCATCGATCGGCATTCCTTATGGCCGCGGCGCCGCGGCCGCTTATGAATATCGCAGCGAAGTCGGTGGCGAGAAAATTCGCCTGATCCAACTTGATGACGGCTCGGATCCCTCGTCGGCGACACGCAACACGCGCAAGCTTGTCGAAGAAGAAAAGGTCGATATTCTGATCGGCACGGCGACAGCGCCCTCGACCATCGCCATGGCCGCCGTCGCCGGCGAACTGAAAACGCCGATGATCGCGGTATCGCCGATCAATCTGACCGCCAGCGGCGAGCAATGGGCCATTGCCGTGCCGCAGCCCGCGACGCTGCTCGTCAAGGTCGTCGCCGACCGCATGGTGCGCGATGGCGTCAAAAACGTCGGTTTCATTGGCTTTTCCGATGCCTGGGGCGATCTCGTCTACACCGGCGCGAAGGCCGCCGAACAGGCAGGCCTCATCAAAGTGTTGACCAACGAGCGCTATGCACGCGCCGACACGTCGGTGACGGGCCAGATCCTCAAGGTGATGGCGGCGCGGCCGGACGGCGTGCTCAACGGCGGTTCGGGCACGCAAGGCGCTCTGCCTTTGCTGTCGCTTGCCGAGCGCGGCTACAAGGGCAGGAACTACGGCACGGTGGCTTTGATCAATCCCGACTTCGTGCGCGTCGGCGGCAAGGCGGCGGAAGGCATTCAGGTGTCGGCCGGCCCGGTGATCGTCGCCGAACAGCTTCCCGACAATCACTTCTCCAAGAAAATTTCGCTCGCCTTCCGCGAGGCATATCAAAAAGCCAACAACATGCCGACGACCGACGTGTTCTCGGCTTATGCTTTCGATGGCTGGCTGATCTTCCTGGGCGCGGCCGAGCGTGCGCTGAAAGTGGCCAAGCCCGGCACGCCGGAGTTCCGCACCGCCTTGAAGGATGAAATCTTCAAGACGAAGGAACTGGCGGGCACCCACGCGGTCTATAATTTCAAGCCGGGCGAAACTTATGGCGTCGATGATCGGGCGCTCGTGATCGTCAAGCTCGAAAACGGTACCTGGAAGTACGCGCCTTAATCGGCGAACGGCCCGCGAGGGAGAAGGTTTCTCACACATGACGCCTGATATTGCGGCGATCCTAGGCGTAGATGGCATTGCGACTGGTGCCATCTACGTTCTGGTTGCGATCGGTACGGTTCTCATCTTCACGGTTACGCGCGTCATCTTCATTCCCTTTGGAGATATCGCCGCTTTCACCGCTTTGACATTGGCCGCTTTGGACACCGGACAGGTTCCCGGCACAATCGGCCTTCTGGTGGCGCTCGCCTGCCTTGCGACCCTGGTCGAGGTGACTTCGCTGGTGCGCAAACAGGCGTATCGCGAGATCCCTTACGCCTTCCTCTATTATCTCGTCATTCCGGCAGCAATTGCGCTGGTCGTGTGGCTGCTCATTCCGCTGAAGCCGCCGCTTCCCGTACGCCTCGCCATGGCGCTGCTGTTGATATTGCCGATCGCGCCGCTGCTCGATCGCATCGTCTTCCGGCCCATCGCCGACGGCACGGTGCTGCTGCTGCTGATCGTTTCCGTGGCACTCCACTTTGCTCTGGTCGGCCTGGGTCTCTTGTTCTTCGGGCCGGAAGGCGTGCGAACGGAGCCCCTGTCCTCCTTCCATATGGAGATCGCCGGTATCATGTTGTCTGGCCAGACGATCCTGATCGTCGTGGCGGCCATCGTGTTCAGCGCGCTGCTCTATCTCTTTTTCGACTTCACTCTCGTCGGCAAATCCCTGCGCGCCACCGCGATCAATCGCACCGGCGCGCGGCTGATGGGCATCCGGCCGGCGCGCGCCGGCACGGTCGCCTATCTCCTGGGATCGCTGATGGCCGGCGTGTCGGGCATTCTGATCGCGCCGGTCAACACCATCTTCTATGACTCGGGCTTCCTCATCGGCCTCAAGGCCTTCGTGGGTGCCATCATCGGCGGATTGGCCAGCTATCCGGGAACCGCCATCGGCGCGATCTTCGTCGGCATCCTGGAAAGTTTCGCTTCGTTCCAAAGCAGCGCCTTCAAGGACGTGATCGTTTTCTCGATGCTCATTCCCATCCTCATCTGGCGGTCGCTCGCCGCGCTCCACTCCGAAGAGGAAGTCGACGAATGAGACGCTCTCAGATCCATCTCATCGGCGCCCTCGCCGTTATCTGTCTCGCCGTCGCGCCCTATGTTCTCGGCTCGTTTAGCATCACGCTGCTCAATTACATCGGCATCTATGCGCTGGTGGCGATCGGCCTGGCGCTGCTCACCGGCGTCGGTGGCATCGTCTCCTTCGGCCAGGCGGCCTTTGTCGGCGTTTCCGCTTATGCGTCCGCCTGGCTGTCGACCACCGGCGGCGCATCGCCCTGGTTCGGTCTCCTCCTGGGCGCGGTGCTGACGTGCAGCATCGCGGCTTTCCTGGGGTTCGTCACCCTGCGCCTCAAGGGCCACTTTCTCTCGCTGAGCACCATCGCCTGGGGCCTGGCGATCGCCTACATGTTCGGCAATATCGAAGGGCTCGGCAATTACAACGGCATCGCCTCGATCCCGCCGATTTCATTCGGTTCCATCGAACTGATCCGCAGCACGCAGATCTATTATCTGATCTGGGCCATCGTCATCATCGCCGTACTTCTCGCCTACAATCTGCTCAACTCCCGCGTCGGGCGTGCCATGCGCACCTTGCGCGGCGGCGACACCCTGGTCGAGAGCCTCGGCATCAACGCCTTCTGGATCAAGCTGGCGAGCTTCATCATCGCGGCGCTGCTCGCCGCCGTCTCCGGTTGGCTCTATGCACATATGAGCCGTTTCGTCAGCCCGACGCCGTTCGAAGCCGGCATGGGCATCGAATATCTGATGATGGCGATGATCGGCGGCGCCGGCAGCATCATCGGCGGCATCGTCGGCGCGGCCATCGTCACGGTCTTGAAGAACAGCATTCAGGACTATCTGCCTTTGATCGCCAAAGGCGCCTCCGGCCAGTTGGAAATCGTCGCCTTCTCGGCGCTGTTCATCCTGTTTCTGCAACGCGCCCGGCAAGGCATCGTGCCCTATGTCGCCAAGTTCCTGCCGGAACCGGCGCATGAGCCGCCGCCACCGGCAGCGCCCTTGCCGCGCCGGACGCAGCCGCCGCCCGGCCAAACGATCCTCAAGGTCGATTCCGCCCTGCGCCGCTTCGGCGGCCTGATCGCGGTGAACGAGGTCAGTTTCGAAGTGCGCTCCGGCGAAATTCTCGGCCTCATCGGCCCCAACGGCGCCGGTAAGAGCACGATGTTCAACCTCATCACTGGCGCGCTGAAACTGAGCGGTGGCGCTGTTGCCTTCGAAGGCGCATCGGTGGCCGACAAGCGGCAATATCAGATCGCCCGTGCCGGCGTCGCCCGCACCTTCCAGCATGTGAAGCTGCGGCCGCGCATGACCCTGATCGACAATGTCCTGCTCGGCACCTACCCACGCACCAAGACCGGGTTCTGGCGCGGCGCGTTGCGGCTGAACCGGGAAGAGGAGGCGAGCGCCTATCAGGAAGCGCTCGCGCAGCTGAAGCGCGTCGGCCTCGGCGACAAGCCCTATGAGCTGGCCGGTAATCTGCCGCTCGGCAGCCAGCGCGTGCTCGAAATCGCCCGCGCGCTCGCTGCCGACCCGTTGCTGCTAGTGCTCGACGAGCCGGCCGCGGGCCTGCGCCGACAGGAGAAACTGCAACTCGCCGAACTGTTACGATCCCTGCGCTCCGATCATCTGACCATTCTGCTGGTCGAGCACGACATGGATTTCGTCATGGGTTTGGTCGACCGCATCGTCGTGATGGATTTCGGCTCGAAGCTTTGCGAAGGCGAGCCGAAGGAAATCCGCAGCGACGCGCGCGTTCAGGAAGCTTATCTCGGGGCTGTCGCATAATGGCTTTGCTGTCGATCGAAAACGTCTGCGTGTCCTACGACAAGGTCGAGGCGGTTCATAACGTCTCGCTGTCCATCGAGGCTGGCCAGATCGTCACCGTCATCGGCCCCAACGGCGCCGGCAAGACAACTCTGATGATGGCGATCATCGGACTGCTGAAATCGAAAGGCCGGATGGAATATCTCGGCCAGGATCTGGCGCGGCTCGATGTCGAAAGCCGTGTCGGCCAAGGCCTGTGCCTGGTGCCGGAAAAGCGCGAGCTGTTCCACGACATGTCCGTCTACGACAACCTGATCCTCGGCTCCTACAGCCGGGAGGATCGCTCGCAGGTGCCGCAGGATCTCGAAGGCGTGTTCGAACGCTTTCCGCGTTTGAAAGAGCGACGCAGCCAGATGGCCGGCACCCTATCGGGCGGCGAGCGGCAGATGCTGGCGCTCGGTCGCGCGCTGATGAGCCGGCCGAAACTGCTGATGCTGGACGAGCCGAGCCTCGGTCTCGCGCCGCTGATCGTGCGCGAAATTTTCCGTACCATCGCCTCGCTGCGCGAAACCGGCGTGTCGATCCTGCTGGTGGAACAGAATGCCCGCGCCGCTCTGGAAACGGCCGACTACGGCTATGTCATCGAGACGGGCGAGATCGTGCAATCGGGACCGGCCAACACGCTGATCCACGACGAGAAGCTGATTGCCGCCTATCTCGGCGGGCATTGAGGCCTCAAAGACTATTTGCCGTTCTTGGCCCGATGATAGGCCACCAGGGCATTGGCGTGCCCATGGCCCAGCCCGTGATCGGTCTTGAGCGCGGATACCATCTCGCCGTGTTTCTTGTCCTTCAGCTTGTCGAGGACTGAGAACCAGTGGCTCACCGGCTTGCCATAGGTCTTCTCGATGGACGGAAAATAGGAAGCAGGCCCTTTCACCTTCTCGGCGGGCATATGTGTTCTCTCCTGCAGCACATCGAGCGAGACACTGGATACGCGAAGAGTTGTACGGCTGGCAACTCAACCCGCCGCAGGCACGGGCGTCGCGCCGCGCGTACCGGTGCGCAGGGCTTGCTCGCGCCCGCCAAAGCGCGCGACGAGCGCCGCCTGGTCGGCCTTGGCGCGGCGATCCACCGCCGCCGGATCGATGAGCGCGCGCAGGCGCTGGCTGAAACGCGCCACGGTGTCGCGATGTTCGGGCCTTGCCGCGAGATTGGCCGTCTCGCCGCGATCACTCGCAAGATCGAAGAGTTCCGGCTCGAACTCTTCGTAGTGATGGAATTTGTAGCGGCCATCGGCCAGCATGAAGGCGGCACCGGCGGAGCCAATCGCATGATATTCGCTGAACGCCAGACGCGCGCCATCGTCGGGCTGGCTGGCCAGATCGCGCAGCGAGCCGCGCGGCAACAATCCCGGCATTTCGTCACTGGCAACACCTGCGGCTTGCAGGATCGTCGGATAGAGATCGATCAACGAGGCATTGGTGTTGCATATTTGATTTCGCGGTACGCCCGGGCCCGCCAGGATCATCGGAATGGCGGCGGCCTCGCGGTAGAGCGTGCTCTTGTTCCACATGCCGCGCACGCCGAGATTATCGCCGTGATCGCTGGCATAGATCACCGTGGTGGAGCGATCGAGATTCAGGCGCTGCAAGGATGTCAGCACGCGGCCGACCTGCTCGTCCATGAAACGGGTGAGGCCGAGATAGCTCGCCAGGGCGAGACGGCGGCGCGTATCGGTGCCGATCTCTTCGTCGTGGCCGCCAAAACGCGCCTGGATGTCCGCCCAGGGGTGACGCCGATAGCCGTTCTGCGGATGCAGCCGCGGCAACGGCATGGCATCGACCGGAAACTGGTCGAGATAGGCTGATGGTACGACCAGCGGGAAATGCGGCGCGACGAAGCCGACGAACAGAACCCAAGGCTCTTTCGCCTCGACATGATCTTTCAGCCATTGCACGGCCAGCGTCGCGACATCGCGATCGAAGCGATTGTAGTCGGTCTCGCCGGCGCCCAGTTTTGCAAACATGCCGCCGGCGGGCGCCTGATCGGGCAAGGGATCGCGCACCGATCCCCACACCTGGCCGATGCCGCCGTGAATATGCATCGGCACGTGCTGCGCATCAAAACCCGTATCCTTGGCGGCATCGACATAATGCAGCTTGCCGATGGATTCGACGCGAATGCCGGCTTCTTGCAAGCGATGGCCCCAACTCTTGTCACGGCCTTCGTAAGCGATGGCATTATCCCAGCAGCGATGCTGATGGACCGGAAGCCCGGTCGCCAGACTGGCACGCGCCGACACGCAGATTGGCGAGGGCGTATAGGCATTGGTGAAACGCGTGCCGCGCGCTGCCAAGGCATCGAGATGCGGCGTGCGCGCCAGCGGATGGCCGGCGACACCCATCAGATCGGCGCAATGTTCATCCGACAGGAGAACGAGAACGTTTGACGATCTTTCAGTCATTGGAGGTGAAGCCTGATGATTTGACGATGTCGGCCCAGCGGTCGGAGTCGGCCTTCAAGGTGACCGCGAGTGCGGGACCAGGTTGTGGCGTCGCCTTGAAGCCCAGATAAGCGAAACGCTGGCGCACCTGTTCGTCAGCCAGAGCCTGTCGCAACGCCGCATCGATAGTCTCGGCCATAGACTTCGGTAAGCCGGGCGGCGCGAAGATCCCGCACCATTCCTCCATCACTAGATTGCCGAAACCCAGTTCGGCGAAGGTCGGCACATCGGGCAGAGCGCTGTCGCGCTGCGCATCGGAGATGGCGAGGATGCGCAACTGTCCCCGTTCATGCAGAGCCGTCAGGGATGGCGTCGTCGAGATCACCGCCGGAATTTGTCCCGATACCGCATCCTCGATCGCGGGCGCGGCGCCCCTATAGGGAACATGCACGAGGTTGATGCCGACGCCGCGCGCAAAAATCAGCCCCAGGAAATGTGTCGTCAGCCGCGCCCCAGCCGTGCCGAACGAGGCCATGGCCGGCTCACGTTTCACCAAGGCCACATATTCGGCGAGCGTACGCGCCGGCGTCTTGGCGGCGACCGCAAGCGCATAGGTGAACGTCGCCACGCGGCCGATGGGCATGAGATCGAGCGAGGGATCGAAGCCGATATTGTTCGTCGTGTGCGGCGAGAGCACCAAGGGCGACGAGGGCGTCAGCAAAAGCGTGCGGCCATCGGCGGCCGCGGCTTTGACCGCGCGAATGGCGATCACGCCGCCCGCGCCAGCCTGATTTTCGACGATCACCGTGTCGAGCGCCGAGCGCAACCGTTCAGCCAGAACGCGCGCCAGACTGTCCATGCCAGCGCCAGCCTGGAAGCCGACGATCAGCCGTGTCGTTTGCGCCTGGCTCTGAGCGCGGACCGGTGCGCTTGTCGCGCCGGCCGCAAGGGCGAGCGTTGCTTTCAATACGGCTCTGCGATCCATCGTCCCCTCCGGCGATCCCTCCAGAGCCTCACCCTAGACCATCGTGGCATCACCCAATATTGACTTTTTGGGTTTGAATATTACTCAGAGGTAATGCCAGGGAGGCGGCCGATGACAGCAAGCCCGCAATCCATCGCCGTCGAACGCTTCTTTCGCTTGGGGCTGCGCCTCAATCATCTGCGCCTGCTCGTCAGCCTGGCGCGGCTCGGCCAAGTCAAGAAAGTCGCGGCGGCGTTGAACGTGACGCAGCCAGCCGTTTCGAAACAGATCGCCGAAATGGAAGCGGCCTTGCAGATGCCGCTCGTCGTGCGCAACGGCCGCCAGCTTGCCTTCACCGAGGCGGGAGAAATCCTCGTCAAGCGCGGCATGGAAATTCTCCTGCAAATCGAACATGGACGCGCCGAACTGGACGGCCTTGTCACGGGCGCCGCCGGGCGCGTGGCGATCGGCGCGGTGCCCACCGTCACGCATTCGTTGCCGAAGGCGATCGCCTTGTTTCAAGCGCAAACGCCTGATGTCACCATCACGCTCGTCGAGGGCACGACCGACAAATTGTTTCCGCTCCTGGCGGATGGCACGTTCGATCTCGTCATCAGCCGCACACCGCCTGCGCTCGACGCATCAATGTTTCGCGAAATGCTGCTCGGCAGCGATCCCTACGTGGTCGTCTGCGGCCGCCAGCATCCGTTGGCGCAGCGGCAACGCGTGCGCTGGCGCGATCTCGCTGGTTTCAAATGGGTGCTGCCCCCGGCTTTCTCCGCCATCCATGGCACTTTGATGGATATGCTCTCGGCCCACGCGATCACACTGCCGCCGGGCTGTATGATCTGGTCGGCCTTGCATGCGCTGCCGGAATTCCTGCCGCGCACGCAGACCCTGGCGCTGATGCCGGGCTCGATCGCCCGCAATCCGATCTACGGCGGCACGTTGACGGTGCTGCCGCTCGAACTGCCCGGCCCTGGTGCCACGGTCCGCGCCGTCTCGCGACAAGCCGATCCGCCGGAAGCGACGGCGCTGATGCTGAACTGCCTGAAACAGGCCTTTGCCGGCTAAGCCGACACCTGTCTGCAGAAAATCTGCACAAAACACCTGACGGCCTGCGCAACCGCGCCGCCTGACGTGCACAGGGGTGCTCTAAACCGTGGCGCATGACGAAATCCGCCGCCCCACCGCCTCTCTCTCCGCGCCGCCACCCTCAGCGCAAACCTGACAAGCGGTTGCCCGCCAGCCTGCTGAACGACGGCTGGTGGTTGGCTGAGCCGCCGGCTCGCGAAGACACGCCGCGCACCTCAGCCCGCATTCTGCCCTTCATGAAAGCGCTTCACCGATGACCGATCTTGCCATGTCCTCCCAACCTTCGTTTCGCCTGTCGCGACTGCAACGTGCGGCCCTTGCCTGCCTGATCCTCGTTGCTCTTGGCGACTGGCTGTTCTTCCAACGGCCTCTCGGCATTTCCGTCGCGCTCTTTCTTGCCGCCACCGCGCTCTTGAGTGCCGTGACGCAAAGACGTGCCAACGAGCGGACCAATGGACGGATGCGGATGGGCCCTGTACTCCTGCTGATCGCCGCGCTTCTGCCCCTGGTCAATGACAAGAATCTGCTGGCGCTCGGCTTCGGCCTTGCCGGGCTCGGCGCCTTCGTGCTCATTGTCACGCGACACTGGCACGGCGTGCGGCTGGCGACGGCGTTGCAGATCGCCGGGCTCTATGTCGGGCCATGGCGGCTGGCAGCCCGCACGATGCAGGCCATGAAGATCGCGCGGCGGCGCGATCCGCGCCGTCCTTATACGGCCCTGTTCTTCACCTGGTGCGTGCCACTCATCCTCGGCGCGATCTTCCTGCTGCTGTTTGCGTCGGCCAATCCGCTCATTCGCCAAGTGTTCGACAATTTTGACATTCGCACCTGGCTCGACCCGCTGTTTTCCTCACGCTCGCTGCTGTGGATTCTGCTCGCAATCTTCACACTGCCGCTACTCTGTGTCACGGCAAAGATCAAAGGCCGTCACCGTAAGCCGATTATTGCCACACCACACACACTCCCGGCCAGCCTCGGCAACACATCGCTGTTTCTGACGACAGGCACCATTCTGCGTGCGCTCATCCTGTTCAATCTGCTGTTCGCGTTGCAGAGCGTGATGGACATCATCTATCTGTGGGGCGGCGTTCGCCTGCCCAATGGTATGACCTATGCCACCTATGCCCATCAGGGCGCCTATCCCCTGATGATGACGGCGCTGCTGGCCGCTGCCTTCGTTCTGGTGGCGTTGCGGCCGGGCTCGGAAGCCGAACGTTCGCCGCCGATCCGCTGGCTCGTCACGCTCTGGGTCGGGCAGAACGTGTTGCTCGTCATCTCCTCGATCCTGCGGCTCGATCTCTATGTCGCGGTCTATTCGCTGACGACCCTGCGTCTCTCCGCCTTCATCTGGATGGGGCTCGTTGCCTTCGGCCTGATCTTGATTCTGTTGCGCATCTTGCGGCGGCGTTCGAACCATTGGCTGATCAAGATCAATCTCGCCGCTGCGGTCGCCGTGCTTTACGGCTGCTGCTTCATCAATTTCGAGGCGATGGTGGCTGACTATAACGTCGATCATGCCCGCGAATTCACCGGCCGCGGCGTCGCGCTCGATATGCGCTACATGGCAGAGCTCGGACCGCACGCATTGCCGGCTCTCGACCGCTATCTGGCCCGGCAAGCCGGGATGACCAGCCCGCCGGATGCGCGAACGCTGGCCTACGCCAAACAGCTGCGGACAAACTTCGCCTGGTGCATCGCCCAGCCAGGCAAGCATCGTGACTGGCGCGCCTGGACCTTGCAGAAAGCCCGGCTGTGGCATTATCTCGACACGGCGCGGCCGCAAACGGCCTCGATCAGCGAACCTGCTGCCATAAAGGCTCCAGAGAACGGGGTTACAGACGCAACGGTTCCTCCTCGGGGAGCCCCTGACACAACCGCCCCAGGCGACGGAAACTGATCATGGCGCATCGCATTCTCGTCGCCGACGATGACCCACACATCCGCGATGTCATCTGCTTTGCCCTGGAACAGGCCGGCATGACGATCGACGTCGCCCGCGACGGTCTGGAAGCGCTGAAGCAAGTGGAACGGCGACCGCCGGATCTCATCGTTCTCGACATCGGCATGCCCGAGCTCGACGGATTGGAGGTGTCGCGTCGGCTGCGCAAAATTTCCGACGTGCCGATCCTGTTTCTTTCGGCCCGTTCCGATGAAATCGACCGTGTGCTGGGTTTGGAGCTTGGCGGCGACGACTATGTCACCAAGCCGTTCAGTCCGCGCGAACTGATCGCGCGCATCAATGTCATCTTGCGACGCGCGCGACCGGCGCCGCCGGACGACGTGCAACTGCTCCTGCACGGCACGCTCAGCCTCGACCCACAGCGCCATGCCGCCGCCCTCGCCGGCCACGACCTCGATCTGACGCCGTTGGAATTCGCCATCTTGCAAACGCTGGCGCGACGCCCCCGTATCGTCTTCGATCGCGAACAGCTGATGCAGGCCGCCTATGACGGCAAGGTGCATGTTTCGGACCGCACCATCGACAGCCATATCCGCAACATTCGCGCCAAATGCGCGGCGCTGGGCGCGACCACGATCGTCGAAACGGTGCATGGCGTCGGCTTTCGCCTGGGCCCCTGCACGATGCCGCCGCAATGACCGCATCCCTGCCGCGCAAATGGCGGCCCAGCCTGAGCATGATCGTCTTTGCCGTCCTGGCGACGGTGGCCGCTCTTCCCTTGCTCGGCCTGTTCTTCTTCCGTCTTTATGAGAACCAGTTCATTCGCCAGACCGAAGCGGAGCTGATCGGACAGACCACGGTGCTGGCCGCCACCTTCGCGACCTTCGTCAAGGACAACCCGGCCCTGCAAGCGCAAGTACGTCCGATAGAGTTGCGTCCGACAGAGCCGCGCCCACTGACGCCGGACAAGACACCAGACATGCCGCCCGCCGTCGGGCCCTATCATCCCATCGAACCACGTCTTGATCTGGCTAGCGATGACATCCTGCCGCGCCGGCCCGAGGCCCAGGCAGCGACAGTGCCCGTCGATCCGGCCTTTCTGGCTTTAGGGGCGAAACTCTCCGATATCGCCGCAGCGACCCAGGATCGGACGCTTGCCGGCTTCCGCCTGCTCGATCCCAACGGCATCGTCATCGGCGGCAGCCGCGACGAGCAGGGACGCTCACTGGCCAACGTGCAGGAAGTCACTATCGCGCTGCGCGGACATTATGCCAGCGTTTTGCGCACTCGCTTGTCGCGTTCGCCGAAACCGCCGATCTATTCGGTGAGCCGGGGCACGGCCTTGCGCATTTTCGTCGCCATGCCGGTGATCGTCGACCAGGGCGTTGCCGGTGTGGTCTATGCGTCGCGCACGCCCAACAATGTCGTACGACACCTTTACGGCGAGCGTCGCAAACTGATCCTGGCCGGTCTCGCATTGGTCGTCGTCGTTTCTCTGATCGGCTTTCTGTTCTCGCGCACCATCACCCGGCCGATCCACGGATTGATCGCGCAGACCGCCGTCGTCGGGCGCGACGGACGTGGCGCCGAAGCCCCGCTGTCGCACTACGGCACGCGCGAGGTGGCGGCGCTCGCCGACAGTTTTCAGGCCATGGCGCAGCGTCTCTCGGAGCGCTCGGCCTATCTCAGCACGTTCGCCGCCCATGTTTCGCACGAATTGAAATCGCCTCTGACCGCGATCCAGGGGGCGGCCGAGCTGATGCGCGACGCGGCCAACAGCAGGCGGCCGATGGAGCCAGCGCAGCAGCGGCGTTTCCTCGACAATATGATCGCCGACACCACCCGCCTCGCCCACCTGCTCGAGCGGCTGCGCGAACTGGCGCGCGCCGACAATCCGCAGAACGCCGGCACGACGAGGCTCGACCCGGTTCTCGCCGACGTGCGCGCCGCTTATCCGGCCCTGTCGATTGTTTTAACCGGGCCGCACGAGGGCATGGCTGCCGACATCCGGCTTGGGCTGTCGGCGGAAGATGCCGGTATCGTCTTCGGCCATCTCGCCGACAATGCCTTGCGCCATGGGGCACAACGCCTGACGATTGGTTTGGAAGCGACGGCACCCAACCTCGTCCTCACCGTGACCGACGATGGCGAAGGCATTTCGCTTAACAATCGCGACAAAGTGTTCGACACGTTTTTCACCACCCGGCGCGAAAGCGGCGGCACCGGCATGGGTCTCGGCATCGTCCGCTCCATGCTGGCCTCCCATGGCGGCACGATCAGCCTCGATCCTTCGGGGCCCGGCGCTAGCTTCCGTTTGACCCTGCCGGCCTGATTGGGTGCGGGCGGCCTGTTACGAAGAGCGCTTGACTTTTTGTTCTTCTTTTGTTCTCATGCAAACAGCCCGCTTCGGCGGGCTTGCCGATCCTGTTCTGCGCGTTCGTTGCATGAACGGCGCGCGGGAGGTGTGTGATGAGCGATGTGACCTATTACGTGGCTTTGCCCTTCGTCGCCAATGAAGAGGGCGACCTGGTGGCGGGCGAGGCCCGCGACTATCAAAACAGCCAGGCGGCCCTGCGCGGCGCCCGGTCGATGGCGGCGGTCAGTGCCGGTGCCATTGCTTTCTCGCGCACGGGCGATCCTTCCGCCGGCGATTTCGCCCCGGCGGTGATCCTCGCCCGCTTTGGCGAAACCCCCAACGAGGTTGAGTGACCATGCGTGCCATAGCCCAACAGATTGCCCGTCCCTTCACCCGGCAGGAAGCCGTTCGACAGGCCGTGCGCCGCGAACTCGTCGCCAATGTCAGGCGCGAGCTCATCCGCATGCCAAGCCGTCATCGCGAGGTCTCCATCGAAAGCGACGACGGCCAGGTGGCGCTGACGCTGCATGGCGGTGCGCCCGAGCGCGTGCTGTTCTCGCCGAGCGAAGCGCGCAAGCTCATCGCCGAGATCGAGCAGGCGCTGAACCGTGGCTTTGGGCGGGACATGAATGCGATCAGGCGTGGCAGCGTGGCGTAACGTTTATTGATCCTGATAGAACCGCCGGTGAGCTAAGTATCAAGGAACGCTATAGCTCGTTTCGGGTGGAATATTGGACCTCTTGGTAGCGCTGGGCTCTCGGCGCCACCACTGACAATTCATTCCCCATTTTGATGGCGCCAGAATTCGAGCGCGATTTGTTTGCAGTTCGAAAAATGTCATCTCCCGATAGCTCCAGCTATAAACCTTGCAGTTCTTAAGAACCAAGGCATGAACAAAAAACATGTCTACCCAAACCAATTGCCCAGCGGATTCCGCGAATGAATGAGAGATAGCGGCCTCGGGCTCGAGTTGCGCGATGGCCCGTTCTTTCACTTTGTCGAGAACAAACATACTGAGAGGCGCGATCACCAACCCAAAGATCGCGGCAGAAATAAATGCTGACCAACGCGATTTTATCCATCTCGAAACCATAACGGTCGCGATCACAGCTATCAGTATCGGTATGAGGACATACCAGTTTGGCAAAGCGAAGATGCTAAACAGAGTTATCGGAGAGCCGAAGTAGACAAGGCTGCAAGCAATCAACGTCGGTAGCGCAATAGCAAAGCGCCAAGCGCAGCCGCTAAAGGGCTCGCAACCTCTGTCGGCAAAGGCCAAAGGTTCGTCATCCCTTTGCGATGACGCATCCTGGTCAGGTACGTCAGAAGACATAGGCAACGACCAAGGACGGCAACATCCCGACTCGCTATTTCTTCTGATTGCCGGCGAACGCCGCCGTGACGCCGAGGCCGATGAAGAGCGCGCCGGTGACATAGCGTTCGCTCTTCAGAAACGTGGCGTTGTTTTTCAGCCAGTGGCGGGCGCTGCCGGCGGCGAGCGCGTAGCAACTATCGGTGATCAGGCCAAGCAGGGCGAAGATGAAGCCGAGGATGGCCATCTGCATGGCGACATGGCCGCGTTCCGGTTCGACGAATTGCGGCAGGAAGGCGAGGAAGAACAGCGCCGTCTTCGGATTCAAAAGATTGACGATGAAGCCGTCGCGCAGCAGGCGCTTGTGCCCGTGCGAGGGCATGTCGCCCAAGGCCATGGGCTCGGCCGGCCCAAAAATCTTGCGCAGGCCGAGCCAGATCAGATAGGCGGCGCCTGCATATTTGACGATGCCGAAGGCCAGCGCCGAAGCGGCCAGGACGGCCGACAGGCCGAGCGCGGCCGCGGCGATGTGCACGAGCGTCGCCGTGTGAATGCCGATGATGGACACCAGGCCCGCACCACGGCCCTGCGCCAGTGAACGGCCGACGACATAGAGAACGGCGGGCCCCGGGATGAGCAACAGCGCCAGAGCGGCGCTGGCGAAGAGACCGAGATTGGTGGCGCCGGGGGTGACGATATCCATGATAGGTCCGCGTTCTGATAGCCGAAGAAGGCCGGCATCAAGCCCGATCCGGCTCCGGTGCGTCAACAGTCCTATTTGGCCATGGTCACATTGTTTTCGACATCGGCTGGCGTCACATCGAAGACGATGAGGCGCACGGGCTCGTCGCCCTTATTGCGGCCGAGATGGCGCTGCCCAATCATTTCCACCACCACTTCGCCCGGCTTGTAGTGATAGATCTGATTGGTGTCGCGGTTCTCGACCTCGAGCTCGCCCTGCAGCACATAGGCGAAGCGCGGATAGGGATGCTGGTGCAGCGGCAGAACGGCGCCCGGCGCGATGATATATTCGCCGGCGATCACCCGCCCCGGCTCCTTCGGAAAGAGCAGCACCTGACCTGACGCGGTGATCGTCGTCGAGATGATCGGTTTGACGCGCACGGGCGCCGGCACGAAGGGTGGCTGTGTCGCCTGCGGTGCCTGCAACGTCACCGGACCTTCGGCGAAAGCGCCGCCACACAGCAGAACCGCAAGACAGATCAGACCGACACGCCGCATGACATCCTCCCCATCGGAAAGGCGACACCATAGCGCCGATCCTTTCAGAAAAGATCAATGCGGCAAAATATTTAGCAGGTTGTTGAAAGCCTTGGTGTCATCCCCGACAGCCGCATAGCGGCCGGGCGGGGATCCACAGCGCGTGGTAGATTTTTTGCCGCTCGACAGAAGCCGTTGGCTTGGATTCCCGCTCGCGCCTCCGGCGCATCGGGAACGACACGGAGAGCTGGTTCAGTGCCGCAGGCCCGGCGCTTCCTGGCCGGTGCGGGCGACGTAATCCGTATAGCCGCCACCATATTGATGGACACCCTCGGGCGTCAATTCCAGCACGCGGTTCGACAGCGCGGCCAGGAAATGGCGATCATGCGAGACGAACAGCATGGTGCCTTCATAATTGGCGAGCGCCTGGATCAGCATCTCCTTGGTCGCCATGTCGAGATGGTTGGTCGGCTCGTCGAGCACCAGGAAATTCGGCGGATCGTAAAGCATTTTCGCCATCACGAGACGCGCCTTCTCGCCGCCCGAAAGCACGCGGCATTTCTTCTCGACATCGTCGCCCGAGAAGCCGAAACAACCGGCGAGCGCGCGCAGCGAGCCCTGCCCGGCCTGCGGGAAGGAATCTTCGAGCGATTGAAACACCGTGCGATCGCCATCGAGCAGATCCATGGCGTGCTGAGCGAAATAGCCCATTTTCACGCTGCCCCCGAGCGCCACCGTGCCATCGTCAGGCTCGGTCGAGCCGGCGATAAGCTTCAGCAAGGTCGATTTGCCGGCGCCATTGATGCCCATGACGCACCAGCGCTCCTTGCGGCGCACGGTGAAATCGAAAGCTTCGTAGATGGCGCGACTGCCATAGCGTTTGTGCACGTTCTTCAACGCCACCACGTCGTCGCCGGAACGCGGCGCTGGCGGGAATTCGAACATCACGCTCTGGCGACGGCGCGGCGGCTCGACGCGATCGATCTTCTCCAGCTTCTTGACGCGGCTCTGCACCTGCGCCGCATGGGAGGCCCGTGCCTTGAAACGCTCGATGAACTTGATTTCCTTGGCGAGCATGGCCTGCTGGCGCTCAAACTGCGCCTGCTGCTGCTTCTCGTTCATCGCACGTTGCTGTTCGTAGAATTCGTAGTCGCCGGAAAAAGTGGTGAGCGTGCCGCCGTCGATCTCGATGATCTTGCCGACGATGCGATTCATGAAAGCGCGATCGTGCGAGGTCATCAGCAGCGCGCCGTCATAGCCTTTCAGAAACTCTTCGAGCCAGATCAGGCTTTCGAGATCGAGATGGTTGCTCGGTTCGTCGAGCAGCATGGCGTCGGGACGCATCAGGAGGATGCGCGCCAAAGCGACGCGCATTTTCCAGCCGCCCGAAAGCGCGCCGACATCGCCGTCCATCATCTCCTGGGTGAAGCTGAGGCCGGCCAGCACTTCGCGGGCGCGCCCGTCGAGCGCATAGCCGTCGAGCTCCTCGAAGCGGGCCTGCACCTCGCCGTAGCGCTCGATCAGGCTTTCCATCTCATCGGCCCGGTCGGGATCGACCATGGCGGTTTCCAGTTCCTTCAGCTCCGCGGCGACGACGGAGACCGGGCCGGCGCCGTCCATCACTTCGGCGACGGCGCTGCGGCCGGACATTTCGCCGACATCCTGGCTGAAATAGCCGATGGTGGTGCCGCGATCGACGCCGACCTGGCCTTCGTCGGGCAGCTCCTGGCCGGTTATCATCCGGAACAAAGTGGTCTTGCCGGCGCCGTTCGGCCCGACGAGGCCGACTTTTTCGCCCTTCAACAGCACGGCCGAAGCCTCGATGAAGAGAATCTGGTGGCCGTTCTGTTTGCTGATGTTGTCGAGGCGGATCATGGAACCAAAGGCAGTTTTACGAGGAATTGGCGCGCTCTATGGCACGGGCGGGTGACAGCCAGAATGTGACGAAGGGTCCATCGGCCGGTTTAGGGCCATTCCATGCCCTGTCTGGACAGCAAAAAGCCAGAGATAAGCCTGGACTTTATCGAAGATTAACCAAACGGGCGCTGAATGAGCTGCGATTAAAGTTTGTGTCTCTGTTGAGTCAAATCCTATGCAGTCCAGCCCAGTCTCAGGCGGCCCGGTTCCGCACCGCCATCGCCTGACCCGTCGCGGCACGTTTCTCTCAGCAGTGGGCTTTTCCGCGCTTCTGGCCGCCTCGATCGGGATCGGCGGCCATCTGGCGACCCAGAACGGTGTTTTTGGCCTGACCGTCGCCAGCACGCCCGCCCCCGGCGTCTCCTATGAAGTGACCGGCAGCATTCCGCCGGACCAGCCGATCGATCCGACCCTGACGGCTGCGCCCGCCCGCCGGGCGATCGCGGCGACCGCCGAGGACTATGCCTTGATGATGCAGCCGGCGCCGACCCTGCCGGCTGGCATCATGGCCTTCCGCCAGGATGCACCACCGGCGCCTGGCTTCCGCATCGCGCGCGCCATCCCCGAAGCGCCGGTCGAGCTGTCGACCGACTTGCCAACCGACCTGCAAACCGTTGAAGTCGCGCCGGCCGAACCGGCACCGCAGGCCGTGGCCGCCCTGGAGCCGGCGACGCTCGATCCGGAACCGCTGCCGAACGTACCCATGCCGGTGCCGCGGCCGCCGGAATTGCGTTTCCCCGAACCGCAGACCCGCGCCGGCAGACAGACGCAACGGGCGCAGACGACGGTCGTGCCGGCGACGGCGCCGACACAGGCCGCCGACAATCGCTCCTTCTTCGAAAAGCTGTTCAATCCGCAGCCTGCGACGGCGCCGGGCCCGGCGCTCGCCTATGCTTCACCGGAAGCCGACATCAATCTGCGCCCCAGCGTGCGCGTCAATCCAGCGCCTAATCCGACGGTCGCCGCCGGCACCGCCGTCTACAACATCGTCGCGCGCACGGTGACGATGCCGAACGGCGACGTGCTCGAGGCCCATTCCGGCCTTGGCGACAAGATGGACGATCCGCGCTTCGTGCATGTGCGCATGCAAGGCCCGACGCCGGTCGGCACCTACAATCTCGTCGAACGCGAAGCGCTGTTCCACGGCGTGCGCGCCATCCGCATGAACCCGGTCGGCGGCAGCGGCGCCATTCACGGCCGCGCCGGCATTCTGGCGCACACCTATATGCTGGGACCGCGCGGCGATTCCAACGGCTGCATCTCCTTCAAGGACTACAACCGTTTCCTGCAGGCCTTCCTGCGCGGCGAGGTGAACCGCATCGTCGTCGTCAGCGGCCTCGCGCAGGATCCGGTGCCAAGCTATGCCTCGCGCCGCAACGGCCGCCGTGTGGCGACCAACGACGGCGTGTAATTAGCCAAAGATCAATGCGTGGTGCACGCCAGCGCCGGCCATTACGCCATCGGCTGAGGCGAAGGTGGCGTTGTGCATCGGCCTGGCGATATCACCCGCCGCATAGACGCCCGGCACGCTCGTCTGTTTCGTCGCATCGGTCTGGATGACGCGGCCCAAGGGCCCATCATCGAGCACGCAGCCCAATTGCTCGGCGATCGGACATTGAAATGACGTGCGCGGCGCAACGAAAAGCGAGGCCAGCTCGACAAAGCGGCCGTCGGCAAGACGCACGCCCGTCAGATCAGGACTTTCGCCTTCGAGCGCGACGACTTTCTCCGGTTCGATCGTGACATTGCGGGCGGCCAGACGCGCCGATGTCTCGTCATCGGGCCTGGCACCGCCATTGAGAAAGAATGTCGTCGGTCCCCAATCGGCGATGAGCTGCGCCTGAAAGGCGGAATGCGCATGCAGGTTGAGCACGCCGAGCGGGCGATGCAGAAACTCATAGCCGTGACAATAGGGGCAATGATTGACGGTGGCGCCCCACCGTTCGCGCAAGCCCGGCAGATCGGGCAGATCATCCTTGAGACCGAAAGCCAGCACCAGCTTGCGGCTGATCAGGGACGGCCCGCCATCGACTTTGATGGCGAAGCCATCGCCTTCCACTGTCGCTTCACGCGCCAGTCCGTCGACGAAGCGGACGCTCGGATAAGCGGCGAGCTTGCCGCGCGCCTGCGCCAACATCTCACCTGGCGGCATGCCATCCTGGCCGAAGAAGCCGTGCGAGGCCGCCGCGAAGCGATTGCGCGGTTCGCCGCCGTCGACGACGCAAACGGCGCGATTGGCGCGGGCGAGCTGCATGGCGGCGGACAGGCCGGCGAAACTGCCGCCGATGATCAACGCATCATAGCGCATGGGTCTGGCTTTCCTTGGTGAGGCCGCGCGCCGCGAGGCGGCGATTGAAGTCCTTCGACAGATCGGCCAGCGTCACCGTCTTCAAATGTTTGGCGAAGACGTCTTCGACTTCGCGAAAAGCATCATCGAGCGCGCGATTGACCGCCTGTTCGACGAGGCATTCCGGCGTTTCGCTGCGATGGCCCATGGCGATGACCGAGGGTTCGCCGACGGCGGCGTAAATATCCGCCAACGTGACCGTTGCCGGATCGCAGGCGATGAGCCAGCCGCCGCCGTGGCCCTTGGCCGACGTCACGAACCCCTGTTCGCGCAACCCAGCCATGACACGACGAACGACCACCGGATTGGTGCCCATCATCAGGGCCAGATGTTCCGATGTCGCCGGCGTCTTGCTGCCGAGCATGTGCAGGAGGACGTGCAGGACGCCCGAGAGTTTACTGTCTCGTTTCATGCAACTTTATATGTTACATGATGAGCCGAAAGTCAAGCACCCGCCGAAGCGGGTGCTGAAAACGATAGATGTGAGCCTATTCGGGCAAAGTCGCTTCGCGATTTGCTCTAACGCAGCGAGATCGACAGCCCACTTAGATCGACATTGGCCATCAGGCCGACCTGCCGCCCTTCCAGACGCAGGACCGCGCCCTTGTTGTTCTGCAGCACGATAGCGCCCGCACCGACGCCTACGGCACCGCCAGCGCCCACGGCGCCATAGACGCCCGACACATCGGAGGCGCGACGAATGTTGGTCACCCGTCCGCGCAGATGGGCTTGCGAGGCACCGAAAACCAGCCCAGCGCTGAGACCGCCGACCGACAAGGGATAATTGCGGCCACGGAAGCGCAGCACGCCATCGCCGCCCGAAGCGCCGACGAAGAAGCCGCCCTTGACGACCGTGATGCGAACAGAACCGCTATCGGCCAGGGCGCTCGAAGTGCCTGCGACGGAAGCGACGGCGACGGCGGTGCTGAAAGCGACCGCACCAACAAAAGCTGAAATCCGCATGGTGTGCTCCGTTCAAATTTGACCGATGGGTCCTGATTGGACCGGGTGAGAAGGCAATCATTATCGCCCGATAAAGGTTCCATCCGGGCCAACGGCCGGGCAAGGGCGGAAAGTCACGTTTTATCCAAGCGGTCCGGATATTATCACTTTTCAATTTTGTGTTTTCGCCCCCGTTTTTCGTTTGCCAGACTGACGTGCTACAGCACTGACATCATGACCGGCTGCGCCGGCAGCCCAAAAACATAGGCAAAATATGGGAAAGACGATGCAGGCGACTTCGGGATTGCCGGAACAATTGCGCGGCACAAACATTGTTGTTGCGCCAGGCATCTACGATGCCTTTACGGCTTTCGTCGCCGAGCGCGCCGGCTTCTCCTGCCTTTATCTCTCCGGCGCCAACGTCGCCTATACGCGGCTTGGCCGGCCGGATATTGGCCTCGTCACCGCGACGGAAATGGCCGAAACCCTGTCGCTGATCACGGCGCGCGTCGCCTGCCCAATTATCGTCGACGGAGATACAGGCTATGGCAATGCGCTCAACACGCAGCGCACCGTGCGCCTGTTCGAACGCGCCGGCGCGGCGGCGATCCAGATCGAGGATCAGACCTTTCCCAAGCGCTGCGGCCATCTGCGCAACAAGAGCGTCATCACGTCAGGCGAAATGGTCGGCAAGATCAAGGCGGCCGTCGACGCCCGCGCGTCCGAGCGCATGCTGGTGATCGCGCGCACCGATGCGGTGGCGGTGGAAGGCCTGGAGCCGGCGCTCGAACGTGCCGCGCTCTATGCGCAGGCTGGCGCCGATATCCTGTTCGTCGAAGCACCGCCATCGCGCGACGATCTCGCCGCCATCCGCACGCGCTTTGGCGACCAGCGGCCGCTGATGGCCAATATGGTGGAGGGCGGACGCACACCGACCTTGAGCGCCGACGAACTCGCCAAGATCGGCTTCAAACTGGTGATCTTCCCCGGCGGCATCGTGCGCGCGTTGGGTCGCCTGACGCAGGACTATTACGGCAATCTGCGCCAGCAAGGCAGCAATGCGGCGATGAAAGACCGTATGCTCGATTTCGACGGCCTCAACGACCTGCTCGGCACCGACGCCTTGCTCGCCGACGCGGCGCAATACGAAGGCTGACCCATCCCGGCTGCCGGCGCGCCTCGCCCGCAGCCGGCTCCGACCGGGCAAATGTGCTAGCCAGCTATCACAATAGGCCCGAAAGAACACCGTTCGAGCTCCTTCTGACACATCAAAAACTTCCGACTTTCCGCTGAACCGCAGCACTTTCAATCGTTTCGCTCGCCGCAAAGGGATAATCTTATAGTCTTTTGTAAATTTAGGTTGCCAAGCCGCCCGGCTTCCCCTACGACGGTCGCCTCAGAAATGATGCCTGCAACGACGCGGAGGATGCGATGGGCAAGGGAGGCACAGGCGGCGGACTGCGTTCGCGCTGGGTAAAAGTGAACGGCGTCAAGACGCATTACATGGAGGCCGGCGGCGACGGCCCGGTGATCGTCATGCTGCATGGCGGCGGCCATGGCTCCTCCGGCCAATCGGGCATGGGTGCGCTGATGGAAGCCCTCTCTCCGCATTTCCGCGTTGTCGCGCCGGATTCCATTGGCGGTTACGGTGAAACCGACGTCTCGGCGCCGACGCCGCACGGTCTGCTCAACCGCATCGATCAGGCCCGCGATTTCGTCGACACGCTGTGCCTCGACCGGTTCACCATTCTCGGCAACTCGCAGGGCGCCTTTGCCGCCGCGCGCTATGCGCTGGAAAATCCCGAGCGGGTCGAGAAAATGGTGCTGATCTCCTCGCTCACCATCGGCCAGTGCATGGGCATCGAACAGGCGCCGACCGACGCGATGCGCGCCCTGATGGGCTATGACGGCACGCCGCAAGCGATGCGCAAAATGCTCGAAGGTCTCGTCGTCGACCGCTCCAAGATCACCGACGAGCTGATCGACCGGCGACAGGCGAGCGCGACGCGGCCGGGCGCCATGGAAGCCATGGATCGCTTCCTGAAAGCCACCGGCGGCCTCAACAAGCATCCGATTCTGTCGATGCACATGAACCTGCGCGACAGCCTGCCGAAACTGACGAAAGTGCTGCCGACGATCTTCGTGTGGGGCAACGAAGACCCGTTCGCTTTGCCGGAAACCGGCCGTAAGCTCGAGCCGCTGCTGCCGGACGTGAAATTCCATTGGATCGCCGACGCCGGCCATCAGGTGCAGACCGACAAGCCTGACGTCGTCGGCGACATCATCCGCCAGTTCGTTCTCGGAAAATAACAAGCGCGGGAGGGACGCATGGGGGCAAAACTCGACCGCCAATCCATGGCGCAATCGCCGCAAGCACCCGAACGCATGACCGGCATGGTGCCGGGCGTGCGGGCGGGCGGCTTCCTGTTTCTATCGGCCATTCGCGGCCGCGAGCCGCAAAGTGGCGACAAAGCCGGCGGCATGAGCGACGATCCGCTGACCCAGGCGCGCCAGGCGTTGAAAAATCTCGAAGCGGTGCTCGCCGCTTCGGGCGCAACCTTGGCGCATGTGGTGAAAGTGACGCTCTACCTGCACGATCTGGAAAAGCGCGCACCCTTTCACCAGGCGTGGATGGAGTTCTTCCCCACCGATCCGCCGGCGCGCATCGCCATCTGCGTCGCCGATGCCAATGCCGCGCCCGGCGGCAAAGCTCATTTCGCCCTTGATGTGATCGCGCTGGCGCCGTGAGCGCCGCCGAAGGGCATGAATTGCGACCGCAAGGTCGGACATTTGTAACACTGCAACATTGGTTCTGGCTGTCGTCAGGCCATGAGAGGGAAACGCAATGGCGTATTACGTAGGTACGGATATTGGCGGCACGTTCACCGATCTGGTGATGCTGGATGACACGGGCGATGTCACCATCGTCAAGGCGCCGACGACACCCGATGATCGCACGCGCGGCGTGCTCGATGCCTTCACATTGGCGGCGGAGGCCAAGGGCCTCACGCGCGACAAGCTGATTTCGGAACTCGCCTATTTCGCCCATGGCACGACTGCGGCGACCAATGCCTTCATCGAGCGCAAGGGCGTCAAGACCGGGCTTCTGACGACGCGCGGCTTCCGCGACACGCTACGCATCCAGCGTTGCATGGCGAGCTGGGCTGGCCTGTCGGACCATGAAATCGCGCATTTTTCCGAACGATCGACGCCGCAGCCGCTGGTCGACATCGATCTGATCGAGCCGATCATCGAACGTGTCGACTATAAGGGCGCTGTCGTTGTGCCCTTGGACGAGGAAGCGGCGCGCGCCAGCATCAAGCGGCTGGTCGAAGCTGGCGTCGAAGCCATCGCCATCACCCTGCTGTGGTCGTTCCGCAATCCCGCGCACGAACAGCGCCTCGCCGAACTGGTGCGTGAGATCGCGCCCAATGTCTTCGTCACCATTTCCTCGTCGCTCATTCCCGTGCTCGGCGAATATGAGCGGACGTCGACGACCTGCATCAATTCCTATCTCGGCCCAGTCATCAACCGCTATATCAACGGGCTCGAAAACTCGATCCGCACCGCCGGTTTCGACGGGCCGATCTCGATCATGGAATCGGGCGGCGGCGTGCTGCCGGCGAGCGAAGCGGCCTTCCAGGCCGCCAACCTACTAACGTCAGGCCCGGCCGGCGGCGTGCTCGCCTCGCTGAAGCTCGGCGAACAGCTCGGCTACGATAACATTCTCACCACCGACATGGGCGGCACCAGCTTCGATGTCGGCGTCATCGTCAATGGCCGGCCGCTGTTGGAGAACATCCGCGAGGTCGGTCGCTTTCACGTTGCCCTGCCCTCGATCAAGGTGACGGCCATCGGCGCCGGCGGCGGCTCGATCGCACGCATCCATGCTGGCCATCTGATGGTTGGCCCGGAAAGTGCCGGCGCCGTGCCCGGCCCCGCCTGCTATCGCCGCGGCGGTACTGAGCCGACGATCACCGATGCCGACGTCGTGCTCGGCATGATCGATCCGGCCTATTTTCTGGGCGGCAAGATGGATCTCGATATCGCCGCTTCCGAGCGGGCGATCAACGATCACATCGCCAAGCCGCTTGGCCTCTCCCTGCATGAAGCGGCCGCCGGCATTCGCGAGGTCGCCAACAATCAAATGGCCGATCTCTTGCGGCGCGTCACTACGCGCTCGGGCTACGATCCCAGAAACTTCGTCGTCTTCGCCTATGGCGGCGCCGGCCCCACCCACGCCTATCACTACAGTTCGGTGGCCGGCATTTCGACCGTCGTGGTGCCCAAGACCGCCTCGGGCCATTCTGCCTTCGGCACGGTGACGGCCGACCGGCATCGCTCCTTCTCGCTTGCTTTCGGTCAGCATGCCCCGGCCCGGTTCAAGCGGGCGTCCGATCATATCGATGCCGGCAAGCTCAACGCCGGTTTCGATCAGCTCGTCGCCCAATGCCGCAAGGCGCTTGGCGACAAGACGCAGATCAAGCGGCTCATCGGCATGCGCTTCCGCCAGCAGGTGCATCAGATCGAAGTCGACGTGCCATCAACCCCGCTCGATGCGGCGGCGATCGATCAGCTCGTCGACAGCTTCGAACAGCGCTACGAGCAGATCTACGGCAAGGGCACGGCGCTGCGCATGTCGGGCGTCGAGTTCATCACCCAACGCGTCGAAGGCTTGACGCCGGTGCAGCGGCCCGATCCGCGCGCCCGCGAAGGCGGCGGCGCCGCGCCGAAGATCGCCGGCACGCGCAAGGTCTATTTCTACGGCGAGGGTTTCAAGGAAACGCCGGTTTATCGCTGGGAGGATCTGAGCCCCGGCCATCCCGTTAAAGGCCCCGCCATCGTCGAGCGCCCCGACACGACCATCGTCGTTGGCGTCGGCCACCGCGCCGAAATCGAACCGTTTGGCAATCTGCTCATTCATTTGAAGGGTTGAGACAATGAGCACCGATACTTTGATTCCGCCCCGCTCCGCCGTTTACGACTATGATCGCGTGAAGGTCGATCCGATCACCTTCCAAGTGATCCATCATCGCCTAACCTCGATCACCGACGAACAGGGCGCCACTTTACAGGCGATTTCCGGCTCGCCCCTCGTCAACGAAGCGACCGATTTCAACACCGGTATTTTCCGCGCTCATGGCGAAATCGTCACCATGGGCAAGACGGTGCTGCTGCACGCCGCCTCCGTGGCGGAAATGGTGAAGAGCATCATCGCCGATTGTGCGGTGAAGCCCGGCATTCGCGCCGGCGACATGTTCCTCGTCAACCATCCCTATAAGGGCTCGCTGCATGCGCCCGACTTCGGCCTGGTGGCGCCGGTGTTCCACGGCGACCAGCGCATCGGCTGGATCGGCGTGTGCTGCCATCAGCTCGATGTCGGCGGCATGGCGCCGGGCGGCTCCTTTCCAGAAGCCACCGACGTGCTCCAGGAAGGCATGCTGATCCCGCCGCTTCGCATCGTCGAGAACGGCGAGTTCCGCGAAGACATTCTGGCGATGATCACCGGCATGTCGCGCCTGTCGACCAATATGAGCCTCGACTTCCGCGGCATGATGGCGGCCAACAAAGTGGCACTGCGCCGCCTGCAGGAAACCATCGACCAATATGGCATCGACACCGTGCTCTCGGTGATGGACGAAGCCATCGACATGTCGGAACGGGCCGTGCGCGAGCGCCTGGCGAAACTGCCCGATGGCGTCTACCGCGCCCAGACCTTCCTCGACCACGACGGCAAGGAAAACAAGCTCTATCGCATTCACGTGGAGCTGACGAAGGCCGGCGACGAGATCACGCTCGACTTTTCCAAATCGGCCGATCAGGCGCCGCGCTTCATGAATTGCACGGAAGGCGGCCTGCTGGCCGGCGTGCGTGCCGCCATGCTGCCGATCCTGGCTTACGATCTGCCATGGAATGAAGGCGTGTTCCGCCCGATGAAGCTGGTAAGCCGTCCGGGCTCGATCGTGTCGGCCCGCTTTCCCGCGCCCGTCAGCCAGGGGCCGTTGGGCGCCATGTGGCTGGTCGAGACCGTGGCGACGGCGGCGCTGTCGCGCCTCGCCGCCACCGACAAGGACTATATCCACGAGGCGCAGGCTTCGCCGAACGGCGGCCCCGATCTCTATGCCTTCTTCGGCCACAACCAATATGGCGAGCATTTCCACGGCGCGTTGCTCGACATGATCTATGTCGGCGGCGGCGCCTATTCGCATCGCGATGGCCTGACGCCCCAGGGCCATCGCCATATTCCGGCGCTGCGCCTGCAAAACGTCGAAGCCAACGAACAGATCGGGCCTATCCTCTATCTCTATCGCAAGTTCACCGCCGATTCCGCCGGCCCCGGCCGCAATCGCGGCGGTGCCAGCGTCGGCGTCGGCTATGTGCTGCATGACATCGACCATATGGATCTGCGGCTCGCCTGCCACTGCTATGAATCGCCGACCTCCTTTGGTCTGTTCGGCGGCTATCCGAGCGGCTGCAATCGTCGCCGCTTCCTGAAGGATGCCCATGCGGACGAGATGATCGCCGCCGGGCAACTGCCCTTCGATACGTCGGGCATTCCTGGCGAAGTGCTGACCCTGCCGGCGAAAGTGACTGGCTCGATCCCGATCAACGCCAGCGACATCTATGAATGCGGGCCGAGCGCCGGCGCCGGCTGGGGCGATCCGATCGAACGCACCGCCAAAATGGTCGCCGAGGACGTGCATTACGGCTTCGTCTCGCCCGATATGGCACGCGTCATCTATGGCGTGGTGCTGCAAGACAGCGGCGCGGTGAATGAGACCGAAACGCAAAAGCTGCGTGACGCCATGCGCGCAGAGCGCCGTGCCTGGCCGGCGCCCAAGACGCTGGCCAGTAAGCCGGCGCTTGATGCGGCGGGCGATCTCATCGGCCGGTTCGGCGATGCCGCTTCATTCCAGCGCATCAAGGGCCAGAGCTACTTCCGCTGCGATTGCGGCGAAGCGATCGCGCCCGCTGGCGAGAACTGGAAGGACTATGCCCGTCAATCCAGCACGAGCGAAGCCGAGCTTGGTCCACGCATCACCCTGCACCATCAAATCGAGGCCATGCGGTTTGCCTGCCCGCATTGCGCGCGCTTGCTCGATGTCGAAATCAAGTTGAAGGGCGAAGCGCCGCTCCTCGACGTGGAAATCAAGAACTGAGAGGACGCAATGGCACCGATATTTCCCTTGCCCCCGCGGTGGGACCGCAAGGTCGACTGCGGCTGGGTGGAGTTCAAAAGCGGCAACGACGATATTCGCGGCTTTTTCGCGAAGCCCAAGGGTGACGCCAAGGGGCTGCCGGCCATCGTCATGGTGCATGAAAACCTGGGCGTGATCGAACACCGTCAGGACGTGACGAAGCGGCTGGCTGATCTCGGCTATGTCACCCTCACAGTCGACCTGTTCAGCCGCGTCGGCGGGCGTCCGCCGCAGGATTTCGTCGATGTGGAGGATCGGCGCCGCAAGGCGTTCGTGGCCGCGCGCGACGAACAGGCCGTGCCCGATCTCGAAGCCGGCTGCGATTATCTCGCTTCGCTCGGCTGCGTCGACATGAAACGTGTCGGCGCGCTCGGCTATTGCATGGGCGGCGGCACGATGCTCGACTGGATCTGCGGCCAGACCGATCGCGTGAAGGCAGCCGTGGCCTTTTATCCAACGGCGATCGTGCCACCACAATGGCGGCTCGACAATCAGGCGCGCTCACGCATCGCCGTGGCGCCCAATCTCTCCTGCCCGCTCGACGTGCATTTTGGCGAAAAGGACAATGCGGTGCCGCCGCAGGAACAGGTGGAGCTGGAACTGGCGCTCGCCCAGGCGAAACAGCCGGTCAATTTCTACCGCCATGCCGGCGCCAACCACGCCTATCATGACGACACCCATCCGAACTATCACGCCGAGGCGTCGAAGGTGAGCTGGGCGCAGACATTGGCCTTCTTCGAGAAACACCTCGGTAAGCCAATGCCGGCTTGAGATCCAACAGACATTGCCAAACGAGAAGGCCGGGCATAACGCCCGGCCTTTTTGTTTGTCGCTCATCGTCTGACCGTCATTGCGAGAAGCGAAGCGACGAAGCAATCCATCGACGTGCAGCGAGACGCCGACAAATGACATTGACGTCTACGAATTCGCTCTTGGCTCCTGGATTGCTTCGCTTCGCTCGCAATGACGATA
This sequence comes from Rhizobiales bacterium 62-17, assembly GCA_001898965.1. GTDB lineage: Bacteria > Pseudomonadota > Alphaproteobacteria > Rhizobiales > Beijerinckiaceae > Terripilifer. Next base: position 894,916 of record MKVW01000009.1, on the reverse strand, counting down.
TTAACTGTGACAAGCCCTAATGATGCCCGAACTGGCGCGGCAGCCAGAGCGTGATGTCGGGGAAGACGATCATCAGGCCGACGATCACCACTTCGGCGGCCAGGAACCAGAGCAGGCCGCGGAAGATCGTCATCAACGGCACGGTATCGCCGACCACGCTTTTGACGACGAAGGCCTGCAAGCCTATCGGCGGGTGCAACAGGCCGACCATGATGAGCTTGATCACCAGCATGCCGATCCACACCAGATCGATGTTGAGCTGTTTGCAGATCGGCAGAATGATCGGCACGACGATCAGCAGAATGCCGATACCCTCCAGGAACATGCCGAGCAAGATGATGATGGCGCTGATGATCAGCACGAAGGCCATCGGCGAGGGTGAATATTCCGTGACGATGTTGCCGAGATAGGACGGTACGCCCGACATCGACATGAAACGAGCAAACAGCGCCGCGCCGATGAAGATGAAGAAGATCGAGGCGGAAGCCGAGGCCGATTCGACGAGGCTGCGCCACAGCACCGGCAGGGTCATCTGCCGGCGCACCATGGCGATGATGAAGGCCAGCGCGGCGCTGGCGGCACCGGCTTCCGTTGGCGTCATCACACCGCTGTAGATGCCGATGAAAATACCGGCGAACAGAACCGGCAGCGGCCAGGAATCGCGCGTCGCCTCGCGCCGCTCCGCCACGGTGAAATCGCGTTCGCCGACCGGAGCCAACTCCGGATTGAGCTTGCAGCGCACGATGATCATGATGCTGTAGATCAGCGCGGTCAGCAGGCCCGGAATAATGCCAGCCAAAAACAGCGCCGTGATCGAGGCTTCCGTCTCGATGCCATAGATAATGATGATGATACTGGGCGGAATCAGCGCATCGATCGTGCCCGAAGCGGCGACCACGGCGGTGGCCAACGCCTTGTCATAGCGCCGTTGCAGCATTTCCGGGATCGCGATCTTCGCCATGACGGCGGTGACCGCGACGCTGGAGCCGGAAATCACGCCAAATGCCGTGCCGGCCATGTTGGTGGCGATGGCGAGGCCGCCCGGCACCCACCAGAACCACATGCGCAGCACGCGGTAGACCGAGATCGTCATGCCTGAATTGAACGCGAAGGCACCCATCAGGAAGAACATCGGCACGGCCGACAACGTCCAGCTCGCCGACAGGTCGAACGGCATGCTGCCGATGGAGCCGAAAGCCGCGTCCCAGCCGCGAATGAAGAAGATGCCGCCGACGGAAACGACGAACAGCGCCACGGCGATGGGCATGCCAAGACCGATGAAGGTCAGGAGCACCGCGATGCCGGCGAGACCGATCTGATAATTTGTCACGAGGAATTCCGATTCAATGATGAGCGGATGCGGCGGCGCGGCGACCGCCCGAGCACAGGCGCAGAAGCACGGTCAGGAACATGCCGGCGCTGCCGATGGGCACGAACCAGCGGCTGAGCCAGACAGGAATGAGGAATTCGCCGGAGCGCCACATCTCGCCGTCGAGCGTGCGCAGATAGGCTTCGCGGGCGCTGAACCAGACGAGCGCGGCCATGCAGATGAGGATGATGACGTCGACAAACATCAGCGACAGCCAACGCACGCGCGTCGACATCAGATTCGTGAACACGTCAGCGGAGATATGGCCGGTACTGCGATCGATGGCGGCGAGCGGAAAGAAGACCAGGCTCACCATGTAATAGGCCGAGACGATCTCGATCGTCCCCTCGATCTGCGTGCCGAGGATAAAACGGCTGGCCAGATCGGTGCTGACATGGAGCATCATCAACAGCGAAGAAATAGCTGCAATAGCAATAAGATAACTGCTGATGCGGGCGACTTGAACGTCCAGCCACGGCTTCACTTGGGACCCTCCCGTTCCAAGATTATTAAAACAATAGTATAGCCATATATCACAATTTGTCGGCGCCGCTAGCCGCCTCGCAAGATTTGCTCTTCAACATTTGCAGGACGCGGATGATTGGGCGATAAGCAACACAGGACTTCTGGGACTTCTCCGTAATGTCAAAAGCAGCCATCAAGCGTCGTGCGAAGTCAGCCGCTCCTTCGCGTCAGATCGAAGCGCTGACGCGTATCGCAACGCCGATCTATATTCAGCTCGTCACGCTGTTCCGTCGTCGCATCGAAACCGGCGAATGGGCGTTGAATCAACAGATACCGACCTTGGATGAGCTTGCCGAGGAACTCGGCGTCGCGCGCGCCACCGTGCGCCATGCGGTCGGCTTTCTCGAGAACGAGGGTTTGATTGGCCGCTATCGTGGCCGTGGCACGTTCGTTCTGCGCAAGCCCGAATCAGAAGTGTGGCTGGATATTCCCACCGAATGGGAAGAACTGACGGAATCGCGACCGGGCATTGCCATGGAATGGCTCGATTGCATCGTGGCGAAGGCACCGCCCGCCCCTTCGCACAGCGGCGGCCATGTCGCCGACGAATATCAATTCCTGCGACGCATTCACCGACGCGGCAACGTGCCCTATCTCATCGCCAACAGTTATGTCGAACGCAGCATTTTCAAGACGGTGGGCAAGAAGGGTTTTACGACGACGACACCGCTGCGCATCCTCAACGATCATCTCGGCAATCGATTGGGACGTGCCGAACAGACCGTCACGGTCGGTTCCGCCGATGTGGAGGTGGCCGATCTTCTGAATGTGTCGATCAACTCGCCGATCGTGATCCTGAAGCGTTCGATTTTCGATCAGGACGAATGCCTGGTCTATGAATCGGAAGGCCTGCATCGCGGCGATTTCGTCCGCATGCGCGTACGGCTACGCTAAAACAAACAATCCGCTTTTTATTTAAATCGCTATTTTTCAATATCTTGCGATCATAATCGCATACCTTCATCTCGCCCATAAGAGATAAAAGTATAGTCTTCTATAATTTTGTTGCATTGAGGATCGGCAACGCTACACTGCGCGCCCATCACGATGACAACGATGGGTGGGAGGGGTCCATGAGGTTTCGCGGGTTGATGGCGCTGGCTTTCGCCGCGCTCTGCGCGACAGGCGCAAATGGCACGGCGAAGGAACTGGTGTTCGGCTCTTGGGCACCGACAAATCACGGCAGCAATTATGCGCTGGAGCCGTTGTTCAAGACCATTCAAGAGAAGACGAACGGCGCGCTGACATGGAAATTCGTGTCGGGGGGACAGATCGTCAATCCGCGCAGCACGGGCCAGGCCCTGCGCGACAATCTCATCGATGCCGGCATCATTCTGCCGACGGTCTACACCAAGGAACTCGCGGCCAATAACGCTATCTACAATCTGCTTGGCTTCGGCACCGACACGGCGGCTATCGCCGGCGCGACCGTTGAGACCATCATGCTCAACTGCCCGCAATGTCTCGACGAATATCGTCGCATGGGCGCGACCTACCTCGCGGGCTATGGCCCGACGCCTTATCGCCTGCTGTGCTCGAAGCCGGTGAAGGGACCGGAGGACGTGAAGGGCGAAAAAGTACAATCGCTCGGTACGGCTGCGCGCATCATCAAGGCGATGGGCGCGACGCCCGTTACTTTGTCGCCCTCCGACAGCATTCCCGGCCTGCAACGCGGGGCACTGGGCTGCGTACACGGCCCCTATGTCTGGGTGCGTATTTACGGGCTCGACGTCATCAAATCGATCATCGAAGCGCCGCTCGGCACGCCGCGCGCCTTCGGTCTCTTCGTCATGAGCGGCGCCTCCTGGAAGAATCTGAGCGCCGATCAGAAGAAGCTTTTGTGGTCGGAAATGCCAAAGGCAACGGCGGCGGCGACCATTCGCGGCCATATCGTCGAGGATCAGCATGCCATCGAGGAAGCCAAGAAGCATGGCATCAGCTTCGTGCCCGGCGCTTCTCTTAAGGGCGTGATGGATACCTTCAACGCCGAAGAGATCGGCATTGTCGCGGCGGAAGCCAAATCGCTTGGCGTGAAGGATCCGGAAGCGCTCATCGCCAAACACATCGAACTCATCCGCAAATGGGAAGCGCTCACCAAGGACATCGGGCAGGACGAAGCGAAATTCGCCGCGCTCCTGCAATCGGAAGTCTATTCCAAGATCGATCCGTTGAAGTGGTAGGGCGATGACAGCGACTGGTGCGGTGCGGCGGCGAGGACTCGAGCGTTTTTTGCATCGCTACGACAAGGATGCAAACCTGCAACGGCGGCTGGATGACGATCCGGCTTCCGTGGCACGTGAGTTCGCGCTCGCGACCGAGGAAATCAGCGCCGTGGTGCGACGCGACGTGGCGCAACTGCTGACCTGGCAAGTGCACCCCCTGCTGATCCGCAATTTCGCCGGCTTCCAGAAGATCGACTACGTCGCCGAATACCGCAAGGCGGGGTTCGGCATCGACGGCCAATCGTAAGCCGTTCGACAGGAGAACATGATGGCAGACATCGTCTGGAAAAGCTGCGTCTCTCACACGGCCGCCATGCTGCGCATGCCGCAGGGAACCGACGAAGCACAGGCCAACCGCGTCTTTCAGGCCTTCACGCATTTAAGGGAGACGTTGAAAGCCAGCCGGCCCGACGTCCTGGTCATCATCGCCACCGACCATATGATGACCTTTTCCTACGAGGCCGTGCCGGTCTTCGCTATAGGCACCGGCGCGGCTTTCCCGTCCTGGGGCGAGGCCGGCACGCCGGATCGTACCTTCAAAGGAATCGATGCTTTTGGCGACGACGTCGTCAAACGGCTGATCGATAGCGAATTCGATGTCGTATCCGTCGCGGAGATGAAGCTCGATCACGCCTTTGGCTGTCCATTGAGCTTCCTGATGAAGGACATCGATATTCCCCTCCTGCCGATTTACGTGAATTGCACGGTGCCGCCGCTGCCCAGCCACGCGCGCTGCCGCGCCTTCGGAAAAGCATTGGGCCAGGCTCTGCGGGCGCAATCGGTGGCTTCGCGTATCGCCATCGTCGGCACCGGGGGCATCAGCCATTGGGTCGGCCTGCCGCAAACCGGCCTGATCAACGAGACTTTCGATCAGGACTTCCTGCGCCTGTTCGAAGCCGGCGAGCTCGATGCCATCGTCGATTTCGATTCCGACAAAGTGATCGCCGAGGCGGGCAATGGTGCGGCGGAAATCCGCAATTGGCTGATCGCCGCCGCAGCCGCGCAGGCCAGCAAAGGCACGCGCCTCGCCTATGAGCCCGTCAGCGCCTGGAAGACCGGCATCGGTCTCGTCGAACTTTCATCTTAGAGGCCCAACATGTCGGTTATCGAAAACACCGCGCGCGATCTCATCGCCGCTTACGATCAAGCCCCGATCGCGCCGGTGCGCGAACAGCTCAACGGCGTCGCTGAGGCCTATGCGGTGCAGCAGAAAACCGTGCGCGACTGGCTAGCCGGGGGACGGCGCATCGCTGGACGCAAGATCGGCCTCACCGCCAAAGCCGTGCAGCAGCAGCTTGGTGTCGACGAGCCGGATTTCGGCACGATCTTCGCCGACATGGTGGTGCCGCATGGCGGCGAAGTGGCGAAGGGCACGGTGCAGCAACCACGCATCGAAGCGGAGATCGCCTTCGTGCTGAAACGCGACCTCTCCGGCGCACAGGTCACGGCGGAAGATGTCATCGCCGCCACCGACTATGTCTGCCCGGCACTGGAGATCTGCGGCAGCCGCATCGCCGACTGGAACATCAAGATCGAGGATACGGTGGCTGACAACGCTTCCGCCGGCCTGATCGTGCTGGGCGAACAACGCTCGGCCGCCGATCTCGCGCAATTGCCTCAAGTGGCGATGCAGCTCGCGCACAATGGCACGGTGGCCGTGGAAGGGCGCGGCGAAGCCTGCCTCGGCAATCCGGCCATTGCCGTTGCCTGGCTGGCGCAGGCCCTGGCGCGTTATGGCGAAGGCCTCAAGGCCGGCGACATCGTCATGAGCGGCGCGCTGGCGCGCATGCTGCCGGCGAGCCCCGGCGATGTGTTCGAGGGCGATTTCGGCGCCTTTGGCTCCGTCAAAGTTTCCTTCGCCGGGTGAACTCAATGGCAAAAGTGAAAGCGGCGATCATCGGCTCCGGCAATATCGGCACGGACCTGATGATCAAGATCATGCGTCATGGCGATCCGCTGGAAATGGCGATGCTGGTCGGCATCGATCCGAATTCGGAAGGCCTGGCGCGGGCGAAGCGCCTCGGCATCGGCCATACAGCCGATGGTATCGAGGGGCTGCTGAACAGCCCCGATTTCAAGGATATTCGCATCGTCTTCGATGCCACCTCGGCTAGCGCGCATCAGCGCCATGCCGATCTGTTACGCCCGCATGGCAAGATCCTGATCGATCTGACGCCGGCAGCGCTCGGCCCCTTCGTCGTGCCGGTGGTCAATCTCGAAGCGCATGCGCAAAGCGACAATATCAACATGGTGACCTGCGGCGGCCAGGCGACGATCCCGATCGTCGCGGCAGTCAATGCGCAGTCGCCCGTCGTCTATGCTGAGATTGTCGCCTCCATCGCCTCCAAATCCGCCGGCCCCGGCACACGCGCCAATATCGACGAGTTCACCGAAACGACGGCGCGGGCCATCGAGCAATTGGGCGGCGCGCAGCGCGGCAAGGCTATCATCATTCTCAATCCGGCCGAACCGCCCGTGTTGATGCGTGACACCGTCTATTGCCTGACGCGCGATGGCGAGCCGGACAAGATCGCCCGCGCGGTCGAAGAGATGGTCGCTAAGGTCGCCGCCTATGTGCCGGGCTATCGGCTGAAACAGAGCGTGCAGTTCGAGCGCATCAGCAACAACAATCCCATGCGCATTCCCGGCATCGGCGATGTCAGCGGGTTGAAGACCACAGTATTTCTGGAGGTGGAGGGCGCCGCCCATTATCTCCCCGCCTATGCCGGCAATCTCGACATCATGACCAGCGCCGCCATGACGACGGCGCGCAATCTGGCTCTACGTTTGGAGACGAGCCATGCCTGATTTCAATCCGTCACGATCGGTCTATGTGCAGGATGTGACCCTGCGCGACGGCATGCATGCCATCCGCCACCGCTATACGATCGACCAAGTGAGGCAGATCGCCGGTGCGCTCGACCGTGCTGGCGTCTCCGCCATCGAGATCGCCCATGGCGATGGCCTGTCGGGCAGCAGTTTCAACTACGGTTTCGGCGAACGCACCGATCTTGAATGGATCGAGGCCTCCGCCTCGGTGGTGAAACAGGCTGTTGTCACCACTTTGCTCATTCCGGGCATCGGCACCATTCACGATCTCAAAGATGCCTATGCCGCCGGCGCCCGCTCCGTGCGCGTCGCCACCCATTGCAGCGAGGCGGATGTCGCCGCGCAGCATATCGAGGCGGCGCGCAAGCTCGGCATGGATGTGTCGGGCTTCCTGATGATGTCGCATATGCTCGAGCCGCAGGCGCTTGCGGGCCAAGCCAAGCTGATGGAGAGCTATGGCGCCCAGTGCGTCTATGTGGTCGATTCCGGCGGCGCCCTCACCATGGCCGGCGTCGCGGAACGCTTCCAGCGGTTCAACGACAGTCTGAAACCGGAAACGCAGACCGGCATGCACGCCCATCAAAACCTGTCGCTTGGCGTCGCCAATACGATCGCGGCGCTGGAACTGGGTGCGAGCCGTGTCGATGCCAGCCTCGCGGGCATGGGTGCGGGCGCCGGCAATGCGCCGCTCGAAGCGCTTATCGCGGTGATGGAGCGATATGGCTTCGCCAATGGCTGCGATCTCTTCGCGCTGATGGACGCGGCCGAAGACCTGGTGCGCCCGTTGCAAGATCGTGCCGTGCGCGTTGACCGCGAAACCCTCAGCCTCGGCTATGCCGGCGTCTATTCGAGCTTCCTGCGCCACGCGGAAAATGCCGCCGCCAGCCATGGGCTCGACGTGCGCTCGATCCTGGTCGAGCTCGGCCGCCGGCGCATGGTCGGCGGTCAGGAGGACATGATCGTCGACGTGGCGCTGGATTTGGCGAAAGCACAGAAAAAATAGGGCGCTTCACTGAGCGCCTGCCGTCATTGCGAGGAGCACAGCGACGAAGCAATCCAGGAGCAAACCTGGATTGCTTCGCTTCGCTCGCAATGACGGTGATCCCTCAGTGCTGTCCCACGACTTTTGCAAGCACGGCAGCCGCATCCTCGTTCAGCACATCGGCATGCCAAACCACATATTGATCGGGACGCACGAGGATCAGCCGGGCCGCATAGTCGGCGCGATTTGATTGCTGGTCGTCCCTGACGATCTTCAGCGGAACGTGCAGATTTTCGGCTGCCGCCGTAAAGGCAGCGACCGTGTTTTCCGGCGCGTCAAACGCGAGAAGCGTGAAGTCGTTCCCCAGCGCCTCGAAACTGCTCGCCCCCGAGGACATCGCGACGGGTGCGAGATGATGCCCGGCGCGGGCGCGTACGGCATGGGTCCCGTGCGCGGAATTGACGCCGCCTTCCGGGCCGAACATCACAGTGGAGCCTTCATAGTTTGGCTCATATTGCTGGAAGCGCGATCCGATATCCGTCTCGCGCGCATGCCATGCGGTTTCGAATTCGGCCTTATCGACGGTCGGATTGTAGCGATCGAGAAAGGCCGCATCGCGCTTGATGCGGGCGGTGATGAAATCATCAGCCGTTTCCCAGAACACGGGGCGGCGCTCGATGCTATAGCTTTCAAGAAGGCGATCCGTGCCCCAGCCGTTGAGGCGCGCGGCGAGCTTCCAGCCGAGATTTCTGACGTCTTCTAAGCCGTTGTTCAATCCAAAGCCACCATAGGGCGGATGGCTGTGCGCCGCATCGCCAGCGATAAAGACGCGGCCCTTTTGATAGTGTTCAGCGACCGCGACGCGCATCTTCCAGAACGACAGATGTTCGAAGTCGCAGTGGCATTCGAATCCAGCGGCTTGGCGAATGAGCCCAAGGGCATCGAAACTCTCAAGGTTCGCTTCCATCGGCACGGGCGCATGAAAGAACCATTCATCCGGTTCTGAAATGCGGCCGAAGAACTGCCAATAGCCTTTTAGCTCCGGCTTGAGCACACGATAGGTCGACCGTTGCGGGAAGCGTTCAAGCCTTTGGCTCAGATCTGACGAGCGGAAGACCGCAAGCAGCATGTTCTGCTCGTAGTCCTGCTTGCTGCGCTCGATCCCAAGCTGCGTGCGGACGGTCGAATGGGCACCGTCGCAACCGACAAGATAATCGCAACTCACCGTGGCTTGTTCGTCGGTCTCGACCGAGCGCAGTTCGACCCGCACCTGGGATTCATCTTGCGACAGGCGGCCAGCTTCCCAACCGAAAAGCGTATCCACCGACGGCAGTGTCGCCGCCTTGTTTCGCAGGACTTCTTCCATGCGATATTGGGGCAGACGCTCATTGTCTTGCGAATAGAACGGACGGACGATTTCGCGGCCGGCCGGCGCATGCCAATAATCACTCATCAGATCGCCATAGGCGGTCAGTTCGCCGATGGGATAGCCTGTCGGCATCAGACGTGCCGCGCGCAGCTCCTTCTCCAAACCCCATGTGGCGAAATGTTCGAGTGTGCGCTGGGTGAGGTTTTGCCCCTTGGGCACCTTGCTCAGGGTTTTTCGTGGCTCGACCAGGAGACAGGAAATGCCTCTGAGCCCCAGCTCGATCGCAAGGCCAACGCCAACAGGACCACCGCCGACGATAATTGTCTGATAGTGATTTTTCACGATGTCTTCTCTGAGGATCTAGAGCGGTTCATGATTGGCGAATTGACCACCGTCATTGCGAGGAGCGTAGCGACGAAGCAATCCAGGATGATTAGCAGGGGCATGGATTGCTTCGCTGCGCTCGCAATGACGGCGCGCTTTCTTCAAGGGTTGAAGAGCTAACGGGCCGCTTCGGAAATCTGACGCGCGCGTTCGAGAACCGCCGGAGGCGTGGCATAGACCTTCGCCAGGATGCTGGCGATCTCGTCGCCGAACACCGGCGATACGTCGATCGATTGGCGTTCGGCCTCGGCAATGAAATCGGCATCCTTCGTCATTTTTTCGAACGCCGTGCGCAGCATCTCGACGCGATCGGCCGGCACGTTCGGCGGTGCCGCCAACGGCCAGGCGATGGCGAGCCGGGCCAGGAAGAACGACAGCAACTGGCGGTCATCCTCATCGGTGACAAGGTCCAAAGCGGACGGCACATTTTCCAAATCGGGGGCTTTGGTGAGACCGAGCTGCATCAAGATGCGGATTTGCTGCTGCTTGATCCACGCCGGACGGCTCGCCTTGAGATAACCCCACGAAAGCCCGGCCATGCCGTCGGCCTCGCCGCGATCGACGGCGAGCAGCGTTTCCGTGGCGCCGGGATAGCCGGTGACGATTTTCAGCTTGGTCTTGAAGATCGTATTGATGATCCGCGGGAAGGTCGCGGTGTCGGCACCCCCGCCGGTGGTCGCGATCACGACTTCCTCGGTCTTCAGATCGTCGATGCTTTTGGCGCGCGAGGCTTGACGCACGAACATCACATTGGTCTCGCGGCTGGGGCTGCCGATCCAGCTCAGCTTGCGCGGATCAAACTGCGCGCTCTTGTTGCCGACAAGCGGCTCGAACGGGATGCCGCGCGAGAAGGTGCCAAGATAGGTGCCGTCCTTCGGCGCGATGTTGGCGAGGTAATTGATGGCGGAGAGGCTGCCGGCGCCGGGCATGTTCTGCACCACGACCGTCGGGTTGCCGTCGATATATTTGCCGATGAAACGGCTGATCGTGCGGGCGCTGAGATCATAGCCGCCGCCGGGCGAGAAGCCGACGACGATGGTGATCGTCTTGCCCTTGTAAAAGCCCGGCTGCTGCGCCCAGGCGGCCGAAGCCAATGGCATGCACAACGGCAAAACGGCGAAGCAACGGAACGCCAGCTTCCTCAAGCTCATGTGACCTCCCAGAAAATAGAACATCATTCTAATTTGCCGGCTATTTACAGAATGGCGCCCCTTCATGCAAGAAAATAGAACAATGTTCTGAAATGGATGTGCCGGGAGGGTATCCAAATGACCCAGGTCGATGATGCCGAGGCCAAGCACGTGGCCTCCGTCGAGCGCGCTTTGAGTGTTTTGCAGGCCTTCACGACCGAGCGCCCACGCATGACGCTGGTCGACCTCGCGGCGGCGACGGGCCTCTACAAAAGCACCATCCTTCGCCTGTGCCAGACGCTTGAAGTGGCAGGCTTTTTGGCTCGCAGCGGCAGCGGGCACTATTATGTCGGCGCGGCCACGCTGCAGTTGGCGCGGCTGCATCAGGAAGCCGTCGAGCCCGCCGAACTGATCCTGCCGGCGCTGCGCGAACTCGTCGAGGAAACCGGCGAAAGCGCCTGTTTCAACATCCGCAATGGCGACAATCGCGTGTGCCTCTATCGCATCGAATCGCACCACCGGCTGCGCGACCATGTGATGGTCGGGGACGTCATTCCGCTGAAATTCGGCGCCGCGGGGCATGTGCTGGAGGCGTTCTCGGGCGGCAAAAGCCCGCGGCACGCGCAAATTCGCAAGGCGGGCTATTCGATCAGCCTGGCGGAGGTGAGCAACGGGGTGGCGGCGATCGCGGCGCCTGTGTTCAAGGGCGGCGGCGAACTGGCGGGCGCCATCGTTCTCAGTGGACCGAGAAGCCGCATCGATGACATGACCCTGAAACGGTTGGAGGGCGTCATCATCAAGGCGGCGCAAGCGCTCTCGAAGCGCTTCGGCAGCACCTATTTGACCTATAGCTGATCGCTCGCAGCCAATAAAAAACCGCCGCGCATGACGCGGCGGTTTCGCAAATGCGTGGCTTCTTGCTATTTCGCGTCGAGGAATTTGTTGGTGTAGAGCGTCTCGGCCTCGCCGGGATTGCCGATCTTGTTCTCGCGCAAGGCGCTGACGCCAGCCTGCCAAAGCTTCGGCACGTTGCGCATCAGGTTCTCGCGCCCTTCCGACAGCCAGAGCTGGTCGATGGTCGCTTTTTCCTGGGCGACCACGCTGTCGATATCGCGCAGGCCGGGGATTTCGAAATCCTTGGCGGCGCGCTCGAAGATCGGCTTCAACGGCTGCGCCACCATTTCCTCGGCCGAGGCGCGCAAAGCGCGCACGGCGCGGGTCAAGACATCCGGCTTCTTCTCCGCCGTCTGCTGAGTGACCACATAAGTCTGGCCCGGCATCGGCGCGTAGCGGTCGATCGACCAGGCGACGATATCTTCCTTCATGTTCTGCAGTGCGATGACGACCAGCAGCGAGCCGAAGAAGCAATCGACGCGGCCCTGCTTGACGAATTGCATCGCACCCGGGCTGTTGCCGGTGGCTTCGCGCTTCACGTCATCGGGCTTGAGGCCGGCCTTGGCCAACACCAGGTCGAGCAGAATGTCGCTGGTGCCGCCGCGCGTCACGAGACCCACGGTCTTGCCCTTCAAGTCCTCGGCCTTTTCGATCGGCTTCGACTTCGGACTGATCATGTGGAACGTGCCGCCTTGATAGATGGTGGCGATCGCCACCAGCGGCACATTTGTCTGGCCCTTGGCGAGCATCACGTCGAGGCTGGCGGCGCGCAGAATGTCGACCTGGCCAACGACGAGCTGTTGCATCGCCTGGGCGCCGCCCTGCCCGCCGATGATCTTGGCATCGAGATTCTGCTTGGCGAAATGGCCGCCCGAGACCGCATTCATCATTTCGATGAAATCGGGAATGAAACCGAAGGGCGTCATTAGAGAAACTTGATCGCGCGCCTGCGCCCGCAGAATGGCCGGGAAGCCAAACGGCGCGGCCGCCGCAGCAGCTGCGGATGTTTTGATCAGTTTACGCCTATCCATCATCTCTTGCTCCCCTCGCTTGTAGACGGCTTCTGCCGCTTATTTGAGATTGACCGACTGATGCCACGGAATGAGGAAGCGCCTGAGCGCGCCGGTGGCGAAATAGAAGAAGAAGCCCAGCAGGGTCATCTGAATGATGACGGCGAACAGACCGTCGGTCTCATAGCCGTTCATTTTCGAAACCAGCATGAAGCCGAGGCCGGCGTTGCCGCCGAGATATTCGCCGACGATGGCGCCGATGATCGCCAGCACGATGCCGACTTCCATGCCGGTGATGATGTAGGGCAAGGACGAGGGCAATTCGAGACGGCGGAAAATCTGCCAGTTCGTCGCGTTGAGGCTGGTCATGACGTCCTTATGGCCGGCATCGACCGACTTCACGCCCAGCACCGTATTGGTGAGGATGGGGAAGAAGGCGAGCACGGCGGCGACGATGACTTTCGGCGTGTTGCCGAAGCCGAACCAAACGATGAAGAGCGGCAACAGCGCCACTTTCGGAATGACCTGGGTGGCGACGATGAAGGGATTGAGCGTCAGCTCCAGCCAGCGGGCGCGGCCGAGGAGCACGCCGAGACCGACGCCGATGACCAAGGCCCAGAGAAAGCCGATCACCGTGACATAGACGGTGAGGAAGGTGTGGCCCCAGGCGCGGCGCGACATCAACATGTCGATCCAGGCATCCCAGACTTTCGCCGGCGCCGGCAAAATGAACGGCGACAGATTGGTGGCCGCCACATAGAAATGCCAGATACCGATCAGCACGACCAGCAACAGCGGCGTGGTGACCCACGGCAAAACGCTTTCGCGCATGGGCTTGCGACGCGCGGCAGCGGGCGGGGCCGAGACGATGTCGTTATTGCTCACGGCGCTCATCACGAAATCTCCGCCAGACGATGGCGCAACATTTTGGCGATCTCCTGAAAGTCCTCGCCCGCCTGCACGTCGAGCGAGCGGGGCCGCGGCATGGGCACGTCGATGATCGTGTCGATGCGGCCGGGGCGCGGCGACAGAAGTACGATGCGATCGGCGAGGAAGACGGCCTCCGAGATCGAATGGGTGACGAGCACGATGGTCTTGCGCGTCTCCATCCAGATGCGCTGCAGTTCGAGATTCATCGTGTCGCGCGTCATGGCATCGAGCGCGCCGAACGGCTCGTCCATCAAAAGGATCTTGGGATTATAAGACAGCGCTCGGGCAATGGCGGCGCGTTGGCGCATGCCACCAGACAATTCACGCGGCCAGCGCTTCTCGAAGCCTGAGATGCCGACGAGCTTGGTCAGCTCCCGCGCCTTGGCGCGGCGCTCGGCCGTGCCGACGCCCTTCAACTCCAGCGGCAGCGCGATATTGTCCTCGATCGACAGCCACGGAAACAGATTGGCGTCCTGAAAGACCATGCCGAGTTCGGAGAGGGCCTGGCCCTGGCGCACGCCATGGCTCCACAATTCCTTGTCTTCCACCTTCAGCGCGCCACGGGTCGGTTCCAGCAGACCGCCGATCATGCGCAGTAATGTGGTCTTGCCGCAGCCCGACGGGCCCAGCAGCACGACGAACTCACCTTCCGCCACCGCTAGATCCGTCGGCGCCAAAGCATGCACGGCTTCCGTGCCGGCGCCGAACCACTTTTCGATGCGTGATAACGATATGGCAGACGACATCAATGCTCCCGAACTTCTCGCCAAAGCCCCATTGTATGCTGCAAGGGCTTGTCGCTGAAACTGAACACAACAGCTTCACGGTTTGCCTCGTGGCGGAACCGCAACCAGCCTGGAATGACAAAGTGGTCGTGTCGCGACCATGTGAATGTTTTTTCCGCACCATCGAGGCCGATGACCGTGGTGCGGCCCTCGCCCTCGGCGACGCTGAACACCAGGGCCTCGGTGGTGCGATAGAAACCGCCGGCGAAGCCCTGGGGCAGAAGCTGCAGATAGGCGGCCATGGTCGGCATGATCGGGCCGCCGGTCTGCGGATGCGCATAGGCCAGGCGATAGCCGTGCACCGGATCGGCCGGCATGCCCTTGGCCAATTGGGCCAGCGCGCCACGCGCCTGCACGTAAGGGTAGTGAATGCGCGGCGAGGCGACGCTAATCGCCTGCGGCTCGGCCGGAAGCATGCCGCTGCCGAAACGGGCCATGGCCGCGCCTTCAGGCGTTTTCGGGACGCCACCGACCGGCGGCTTCATTTCGGCAAAGGTCGTGCCCATGAGGCGCACGATCGGCAGATCGAGACCGTCGAGCCAGGCGACGGCGGCATTGCCGGGATTGCCATGGCCATGCCAGGCAAAAGCCGGCGTCAGAATCAGATCGCCCGCTGCCATGGTGAAGCGTTCGCCGCCGACTTCCGTATAGGCGCCCGCGCCCTCCAGAATGAAGCGCAAGGCCGACTGAGCATGACGATGCGGCGCCGCCGTTTCACCGGGCAAGAGGTATTGAATGCCGGCGTGCAAGGTGGCGGTGATGCGGGACTCGCCCGGATAGGACGGGTTTTCGAACAGCAACACGCGACGCTCGGCGAGCTCGGCCGAAATTTCGCGGGCGGCGCGCTCGAGATCGGGATTGAAATCGGCAGCGCGCCAATGGTGCGCCACCGCCGGCGGCGTTGGTTCGCTCGGCAGCATGCCACGCATCACTTGCCACAACGGGATGAGATGGCGGGCGCGCAGCCCGTCCTCCCATCCGTTCAAACCGGCGGCCGCCGCGCCGCTCATCAGGCGCGCACCGCGATGCTGAGCGTGCCGATCTCCGGCACGGTGAGCGCAATCGTATCGCCCGGCACCACCGGCGCCACGCCTTCGGGCGTGCCGGTCATGATGAGATCGCCAGGTTGCAGGGTATAGAAGCGCGAGGCGTAAGCGATCAGCTTCTGCGTGTTGAAAATCATGTAGCTGGTCGACGAATCCTGGCGCTTTTCCCCGTTAACGTCGAGCCAGAGCCTTACGTCATTGGGATCTGCAATTTCATCCGCGGTGACCATCCAAGGGCCCATCACCGCATAACTATCGACCGACTTGCGCAGGCTGCGATCCTCAGCGCCACGCAGGGTCATGTCGAGACCCAAGGTATAGCCGAACACGTGGTCCAGCGCGTTTTCGTAAGCAATGTTCTTGCCACCTTTGCCGATGATGGCGACAAGCTCGCCTTCGTGATCGGTGCGGCGGTCGGGAAAATGGATCGCAATGCCTTCGGCGGGGCCGACAACCGATGTGCCAGCTTTCAGAAACAGACCGAGATCGTCGATCGTCTTGCCGACGACGCCCTGGTTGATCTGCTTGTCGGCGGCGACTTCGGCGACATGTTTCATATAGTTGGCCGGCGCGCCGATGATCTTGCCGGGCATGCCGACCGGGCTGAGCAAACGGACTTCGGCGAGAGGTTTGCGCGGCGCCTTGGCGGCGGCCTCGCGCAGTTTCGGCAGAAGGCTGGGCAGAGCCGCGATCACCGGATCGCCTGCGGTTACGGGATAAACCAGCGGCGGCAAACTGCCGAGGACGAGTTCGGTCACATCGGCAACCGTCTCTCCTTCGATAACGCCAAACCGGTTCGGTTCAAATCGACAAAGGCGCATGCACGGATCTCCCTGCCCTGTCCCAGCCTGTGAGGGCCGGCCTTTAAGGGCTTGCGCGATGCTAGACCAAGGAACAAATCTTGCGCAACAAAAATTATGCGTATACTGATCGTGAGTATACGCACTTGTTTGGCGGAGGATGGCGATGGAATACGGCGTTCAATTCTTTCCGGACGTGAAGCCCGAGGAAAAGTCAGCAGCCCGCTATTTCGAGGAATGCTTGAACATTGCCGAACAGGCCGAAAGCCTGGGCTTCACCCATGGCCGGATGGTTGAGCACTATTTCCATTACTACGGCGGCTACAGCCCCAATCCGCTGCTTTTCCTGGCATCGCTTGCTCAAAGAACACGCAAGATGCGCCTCATCACCGGCGCACTCCTGCCGGTGTTCAGCAATCCGCTGAAGATGGCCGGCGAAATCGCCATGGCCGATGCCTTGTCGAACGGCCGCGTCGATATCGGCTTCGCCCGCGCCTTCCTGCCGCATGAATTCCGCCGCTTCGGCATTTCGCCCAACGAATCCGTGCGCCGCTTCCGCGAAGGCATCCGCCAGATCGATCTTCTGCTGCGCGAAGACGTGGTCAACGACAAGGGCGAATTCCTCACCATCGAAAACACCACCTCGCTGCCGCGCCCGACCCAGACACCACGGCCGAAATTCTACGTTGCGGCGCTCAACACGCCGGAAAGCTTCGAATATGCCGGCCAGAACGGCTTTTCGATCATGGCGATCCCGATCGCCGGCGGGCGCATGCGCGAACTGACCAAGATCTACCGCGATGCCTGGCGCGCCGCCGGCCACCCGGGCGACGGCGAGGTCATGCTCGCCTTCCACATGTATTGCGAGCCGGATGGCGATCAGGCCCGCGCCACGGCCAAACCTTTTATCGAGGGTTATTTCCACTCTCTTGTCGATGCCGCGTCGGACTGGCTTTCCGGCACGAGTTCTGATGATTATCCTGGTTATGCCAACATCATGAACAAGTTGAAGGCGACCAACATGGAAAATCAGATCGAGGGCAAATCCGCCTGGATCGGCTCGCCGCAGGAGTTGCGCGAGACGGTGGCCGGGCTTTTCGACGAGTTCGGCCCGTTCGAGCATGCCTCGTTGCAGATCGGCTTCAATATGCTGCCCTATGACAAGGCCATCGCCTCGATGAACCTGTTCGCCAAGGAAGTCATGCCGTTTAGGCCCAAACGTGGCTAACCAAAATGGCTGACAAAAACGAAGCTTATGATTCCGTCACCGGCCTGCATGATCGCGCCGGCCATCTGGCGCGGCGTCTGCAACAAACCGCCGTGGCGCATTTCACGCGCTGCAATGGCTCATTCGGCGTCACCTCGGTGCAATATGCGGTGCTGATCGCCGTGCGCGATCATCCCGATCTCGATCAGGCGGCGCTGGCGGTGCAGATCGCCCTCGACAAATCGACACTCGGCGTCGTCGTCGACAAGCTCGAACAGCGCGGCATGCTGAAACGCGCGCGCGACACTGTCGACAAACGCCGCTACACCGTGCGCCTGACGCCGCGCGGCCGCAACCTGCTCGATTCCATGCGCCCCAGCGTCTGGCAATCGGAGAGCGATCTTCTGGCGCCGCTGACACCGGCCGAACAGAAAAAATTAAAGGCGCTGATCAGCAAACTGCTGCACGGCAATCGCGGCGTCAGCCGCACCGGCCCCGCCGACGAACCCGTCGCACCGCCAGCGCGCCGCAGCCGCACAGCGAGCAAATATGCGGACAAGCCGGACGCTGTGCCGTCACGTAACGCCAATCGCTGAAATATTCGGGAGGAAACGCCGTGCTGACGAAGGGTTACAAACAACTGCTGGCCGAAGCCAATGCGGTGGTCAAAACCGTGCCGGTGGAGGAAGCCAAAGTGCTGCGCGGCAAGGATGACGTGCAGTTCGTCGATATCCGCGACCCGCGCGAGCTGGAGCGCGACGGCATGATCGAGGGCGCGATGAGCGCACCGCGCGGCATGCTGGAATTCTGGGTCGATCCCGAGAGCCCCTATTACAAGCCGGCGCTGGGCGACGGCAAAAAGACATTGGTTCTCTATTGCGCCAGTGCCTGGCGCTCGGCCTTGGCAGCGAAAACCTTGACCGATATGGGTATGACCAACGTCAGCCATCTCGAAGGTGGTTTCACCGCCTGGAAGAATGCCGGCGGTGCCGTGGTGAAAAAGGAAAAATGATTTGACGCGCCTGCTGGTCGAAAACATCGGCGAATTTTTCACCGGCGACATCGCCGCTCCCACCGCCGACGTGCGCTCGCTGCTGGTCGAGAACGGCCGCATCGCCGCATTGAACGTGGCGGCCGATACCAAGGTCGACGCGGTGATCGACGCCAAGGGCAGCGCCGTTCTGCCCGGCCTCGTCGACGGTCATGTCCATCCGGTGCTGGGCGAATGGACGCCGACACAGGATGCGATCGGCTGGGTCGGCAATTATCTGCACGGCGGCTCGACGACCATGGTTTCGGCCGGCGAGCTGCATGCGCCGGGCCTCGACTATAACAATCTGACGCCGGAACTCGTGACCGCACTAGCCGAGGTAACACGCCAGACCACCGGTCGCGTGCGCTGGAGCAATGTGAAACTGCATGCCGGCACGGTGCTGCTGGTGCCGGGCATGAATGAAACGCATTTCGATCGGCTGGCAAAGGTCGGCGCCATTCTGGCGAAATTCCTGTTCTATCCGCTCGGCACCAATCCGGAGGAAGCCAAGCGCTATGTGCGCCTGTGCCGCGAACGCGGCATCCGCACCAAGGTGCACACCGGCGGCGTCTCGCGCTCGGGCCTGAGTCAGATCTGTGGTTTCGAGATCCTCTCCTGGCTGCAGCCCGATATTGCCGCACATGTGTCGGGCGGTCCGATCCCGATGAGCGACGCCGATCTCGAACGGGTGATCGACGAAACGACATTCGCCCTCGAAATCTGCACGTCCGGCAATTACCGCTCGACTCTGCTGGCGGCACGCCGCCTGCGCGAACGCGGTCAGTTGCATCGCATGACTTTGGGCACCGACACACCGGGAGGCACGGGCGTGGTGCCACGCGGCATGCTGCGTAACATTTGCTATCTATCCTCGGTCTGTGACCTGACGCCGGGCGAAGCGATCGCTGTCGCGAGCGGCAATACCGCCCTGGCGCACGGGCTCGATGTCGGCTTCCTGCGCGAAGGCGCCCCGGCCGACTTCCTGATCTGCGGCCCGGTGGAGGGGTCGGCCGGCACGACATTGGCCGATGCCATAGCCCATGGCGACCTGCCCGGCATTTCCTATGCTTTCATCGACGGCAAGCCGGTTGTCAGCGGCCGCAGCGAACAGACGCCGCCGTCGCGCTACACCATCCGGCTTGAGGCAGGTTGCCCCTGCCATGGCGATGGCGCCGGACGTTTCAACTGCAATTGAGAAGGCGAACGGATGCGCATTCTGACCCATCACGATGTCGTTCGCACGCTGCCTATGGCCGATTGCGTCGTGGCGATGAAACAGGCGCTGATCGATCTCGCCAATGGCGCCTATTATCTGCCGCTACGCCTGAAGGCCCGGCCGGAAGGCGAGCCCAATCGCATGGGCTTCATGCCAGCGCTGCGGCTCGCCGACGACCGGCGCCTGTGGTCGGTGAAAGAGATTTGCGTGACGCCCGCCAATGGTGCGCGCGGCCTCGATCCGCACCAGGGCATGGTGATCCTGCACGACGGCTATGACGGACGCCCGCTCGGCATTGTCGATGCCTCGTCCATCACCGCGATCCGTACCGCCGCCGTCACCGCCGTCGCCACCGCCGCGCTCATGCCGCGCGACGTGCGTAAGGTGGCGATCATCGGCGCTGGCGTGCAGGCCGCCGCTCATGTGGACGCCATGCGCGTCGTCGTGCCTGAGAGCGCCGAGATCGTCATCGCCAACCGCTCACCAGGACGCGCCGCGCAACTGGCGGAGGAGAAACATTGCAGCTTCGCGCCGACCATTCAGGAAGGTCTTGCCGATGCCGACATCGTCTGCACGGTGACCGGCTCCTATGAGCCGATCCTGAAACTGGACTGGCTGAAGCCCGGCTGTCACATCAATGCGGTCGGATCGAGCCTGGCGGTGGCGCGCGAACTCGACGGGCCGACGATGAAGGCGGTGGAGCTTTTCGTCGATCGCCGGGAATCGGCGATCAATGAATCCGGCGAATATATTTTCGCGGTGCAGGAAGGCTTTATCGGCCCCGATCACATTCGCGCCGAATTGGGCGACGTGCTGACGGCGCGCCATCCGGGGCGCACGTCACAAAATCAAATCACTTGTTTCAAATCGCTTGGCCTGGCGGTGGAAGATTTGGCGGCCGCCGAACTGGCGCTGCAAAACGCCGCGCGTTTGAACATCGGCACCAACGTCGACTGGTGAGCAAAAGGCGTTTTCTCCGCTCCGGTGTTGGGCTTATAGTCCCCGCCCCACCCCTTGGCTTCGGAGCGGACCATGATCGATCTCTATGCGCTGACCAGCCCCAACGTTCAAAAGATTTACATTGCCCTTGAAGAACTTGGGCTGCCCTACAAGGAGCATTTCGTCGACGTCTGGAAAGGCGATCAATTCGCCGCCGAGTTCATGAAGCTCAATCCGAACGGGAAAATCCCGGTGATCGTCGATCACGACGGACCGGACGGCACGCCGATCACCATTTTCGAATCCGGCGCCATTCTGCTCTATCTCGCCGAGAAGACCGGCAAGCTGCTGCCCAGCGACAAGCGCGCCCGCACCGAAGCGCTGCAATGGCTGATGATCCAGCTCACCGGTGTCGGCCCGGCCTTCGGCAATTTCATTCACTTCCAGCGCTTCGCACCGCAAGAGCAGGATCACGACTATTCGCTGTCGCGCTACAGAACCGAAATGCTGCGCATCCTGACCCTCATCGACGAGCGCCTGAGCAGCAGCGCCTATCTCGGCGGGGCCGACTATTCCATCGTCGACATCTCCACCTGGCCCTGGATGCGCCTTTACATGGCGACGCCCGGCGCAGGCGAGAAAGTGCCGCATCTCGCCCGCTGGTTCGCCACCATCGAGAAGCGTGACGCGGTGCAGCGGGCTCTGGCCAAGATCGGCAAAATCCAGTCGGTGCGCGAATCAGCGCAGGCGCGCGACAAGGACCGCCTGTTCGGCCGCGGCGAATTCGCCCGCGCCTGACCGGAGACGGGCTGACGCCCACCGCGAAGCTTCTGTTTTCAAACACTTTGCAAAGCGCGCGCGATCGCCTATTTTCGCGCGCTTCAAAGCCGACATAAGGGAGGGGAATATGACGATCACCCGCAAACAGTTTCTGCAAGGCGCCGCGGCCGCGGCCGGCACCGTCGCTATCGCACCCGGTGTTTTCGCCCAGGACTATCCGAGCCAGAACTTTCTCGTCGTCTGCGGTTTTCCGCCGGGCAGCGGTGCCGACATTTTCGCGCGCTATTTCGCCGAGAAGATCCGTGTGAAGACCGGCAAGAATGTCGTCGTCGAAAACAAGGTCGGCGCCAACAGCAATATCGCCACCACCTATGTCGCCCGCTCGAAGCCGGACGGCTATACGCTCTATCCTTTCGCCGGCACCACCGTTGCCGCCACCATGCATCTGTTCAAGGAACCGCCTGTCGATGTCGGCAAAACACTGACGGTCGCCGCCACCACCAGCAATCTCGCCTTCATGGCCTTGGTCGACGCCAAAAGCCCCTACAAGACCATGCAGGAATTGACCGAGGCGATGAAGAAAAAGGGGACCAAAGCCACCTACGCAACGGCGGCCAATCCCGGCACGATCATGGGCGCGCTCTACAAGCAAGCGACCGGCATCGAAGCGGTCGAGGTCTCCTATCGCAACGCGCCCGATTCGCTCAACGAAATGCAGGACGGCAAGCTCGACTTCGCCTTCCACGATCCGATCTTCGCTTTGGCGCAGGTGCGCGAAGGACGCATGCGCGTTCTTGCCGTCAGCTCGTCCGACCGCCTGTCATCGCTGCCCGACGTTCCGACCATGAAGGAAACCGGCATCCCGATGGATCTCAACATCTGGTGGGGCGTGATGGTGCAGAAAGAAACGCCCAAGCCGATTTTGGAAAAAATCAACGCGATGTTTCGCGACATTCTCACCACAGACGACACGAAGAAATTCCTCGCTCTGTCAGGTGCCGACCCGATGCTGCGCACGCCGGAACAGGCCGACGCCATGTTCCAGGCCGCGATCAAGGAATGGGGCGACTACGTCAAGCTCGCCAAGATCCCGCAGAACTGAAAATTCTTGGCCATCGCGAGCGCCAATCAGAGCCAAACGGCCTGATTGGCGTTTGAAAAACACCATGCTAGCCTCGTGCCATGAACGGCCGAACGCATTGGCAATCCTGGGACACGGCAAGAGCCAGCGGCAGTAAGATCGACTACTGGTCCGATGTCGTCGTTCGCGGCGTGATCGACGCATCGATGAAGCCGGCCACCAAGGCGTGCTTCGACGGGTTCCTGGCGAGCCGTTCGATCGACAAGGCCCGCTTCGTCTCGTTCCGCTCGCAGCCGCATCAGATCAATCGAACGACGACGCAAGCCCGCGGCGGCGACGGCCATCTCATGATCGGACTGCAGTTGCGCGGCGTCTCTTTCATCGAACAAGGCGACACCCGACTGCGGCTCGTACCGGGCCAGATCGCCGTGGTCGACAGCAACAAGCCGTTCAATCTTCAATTTCCCGATCTCATCGAACGCCGCTTGATCCTGGTGCCGCGCACCTTCCTTGACTTGGGCGCGGGCACGCGGAACGACGCGCCGCACATCATCCGGTGCGAGGCGGGTGCCGCGCAGGTGGCGCGTGAGGCGCTCTTGCGGCTGACCGATCTGACCTGCGACTGGTCGGACCAGGACTGCACTTTGATGATGCAGGCGCTGTCGCATCTGCTACGGACGGTGCCCGATCAACGCGCGCCGCTAGCCTCGACAAACCGGCTGACCCTGGCCGATATTCAGATGGAAATGCGCGCCAGGCTTTCCGACGAAAGCCTCAACCCGGCGATGCTTGCGCGGTCGTTCGGGATTTCGGTGCGCTCGCTCTATCGGCTGTTCGCGCAAGAGCGGCAGAGCTTTTCCCAGTTCCTGCTCGACTTGCGGCTCAATCATGCACGCGCACAAATGGAAAAGGACGCGGGCCAATCCCTCACCGCCATCGCGCTCGACAGCGGCTTGAGCGATTCCGCCCATTTCTCGCGCGCCTATCGCGCCAAGTTCGGCGAGGCGCCGAGCCTCACCCGTGCCAGGCTCCGCTCGAAACCTATTCGGGCTTGATCCCGGCGGTTTCAGCCACCTTGCGAAACAACTCAAGCTCCGTGCGTATCCGTTCGGGTACCTGCGCAGCCGAGGTGGTGGACGGCTCGATGCCCAATAGACGCACTTTCGCTTGCACTTCCGGCAGGGCGAGTATCCGTGCGGTTTCCCGTTCGAGCTTGCCGACAACCGCTGCGGGCGTGCCCGCCGGCGCGAAAAGAGCGGACCACGGAACGACCTCAAAATCGGGCAGACCGGCTTCGTCCACAGTTGGAATATCGGGCAGGCTCGGAATGCGCTGCAGCGTGGTCACCGCCAGGCCCCTCAACGTTCCGCCCTGAATCTGCGGCAGAACGGTGGAAATGTCACCAAGGGTAAGCGACACGTCGTTGGCGACAACCGCCATGACCGCCGGCGCGCTACCACGGTAGGGCACGTTCTGCAGTTTGATCCCAGCGCGCTGCGCGAACATTTCCGTTGCGATCTGGAACGAACTGGCCGCCGAACTGTAATTGATCTTACCCGGTTCGGCTTTGGCCAGGCGGATGAAATCCTGCAATGTCTTGGCCGGCACCGACGGATTGACAGCGACGATCAACGGAAAATGACCGATCATCGCGACCGGAACGAAATCCTCGACCGGATTGTAGTTGGCCGACTTCAACAAGAGCGGATTGACGGTCATCGCGCTGCTTGACCCGACCAACAAAGTGTATCCGTCCGGCGTGGCGCGTCTGACGGCGCTGATCGCGACCATGCCGCTGGCTCCGGGCCGGTTCTCGACAATGAAAGTCTGACCCAAGGCTTGCTGCAAATGCTCGGCCAGAATGCGCGCGAGGACATCATTTCCCCCACCGGCGGCGAAGCCGACCATGAAAGTAACCGGCCGCGATGGATATGCCTCCTGAGCCAGAACGGGCGACGCGCACATCAAGGCGGATAACAAAGCACTGAAGACGAAACGGCGGATCATCATCATGGAGAGCCCTCCCAAGCCTATTATTCGATACCGTAACGCCCTGGTGCAATAATTCCATTCGGATCCAGGGCCTGTTTGATGGCGGCGCAGGCATTCACAACCTGCGGCGTGCGCTGGCCCTGATGGAAAGCTTGATACTGCGTCGGCGCCCGGCCCACGAAAATGCCGCGTTCCCGAAACGCTTCGCACATGGCGCGATAGCACCGGTCAGCGCGCGCGGCCTCTTCGGCCTTGTCGCGATCATAGATGATGGCATGGACGCTGCGCGCAAAGCGGGGGCCACAAACAAACGAGGCCATGTAGTCGAGCCCGTTGTCGAGCGCGATCTTACGACATTGCGCCTGGAAGGCGTTGACCATCAGTCCGTCCATCGGCGCGCCGGGGGTAAGCCAGATTGCGCCGCCGCCCGGCCGCCACTTGAGCATGCCCAATTCGCCATCGGCCGGCCGACCGGAGTTCGAATTGATTGCCGCATGGAGGTGCGGCATGGCCTGCGCATCCTCGAATGGTATGTAGCGCGCTTTGCCGGAGGCTTCGAAATGGGCACGCAGCATGTCGATGCCAGGCTTCAGCGCCTCGTCGCTGCCGCCGTAGAGCGCGCCGGAAACTGTCCACGAGCCGACGCCATAACGCCGTTGCAGATCACGGCGTTCGGCCAAGGATAACGGCGCCACCGTCGGCGCGCCGGAACGCGGATGGCGCTCCTGCGACGACAACAAATAAAGATCGTTGGTGGCGCGAATGAGCGTCGGCACCAAGGTTTTCTTCTTCATAGCGCGGATCAATTCGATGATCTCCTGCAGATCGTCGTCATCCGGGAAGGTGAAGAAGAACGGACGAATGGCACTCGGGCGCTGGTTCAACCAGATGCCGACGCGGGTGACGATGCCATAGTTGGACTGGGTGAAGAGCCCGTCCAGCGCCGGGCCGAAACTGTATTTCGTGACATGCCAGTTGGGATGGGAAGACATATCGAGCCCGCCATCACCGGTACGGATCGTGTCACCATTGCCGAGCACCACCTCCATGCCGCAGACATTGCCGAAGTGATCGCCCGCCGGCCCGCTGCCGCCGCCCTTGTCGAGCGCGTTGCCGAGCAGACTGCCATCCGGCGGCCCGGCGGTCGGCGACATCATCAATGCCGAGCCGCGGCTTTGCAGCGCCTCATAGAGAGCATTGAACGTGACGCCAGGCTCGACCACGCAGTAGCCGAGCTCTTCATTGATCTCGACCACGCGATTCATGCGACGACCGAGATCGACCACGACCTGGCCCGAGCGCATCGGCGCACGGGAGCCAAGCCCTAGATTGCGCCCCATGCTGATCGGAAAGAGCGGTACGCGAAACGCATTGGCGTGCCGCACGATGGCTTCAACTTCTGCGGTGGTGGCCGGAAACAGAATGGCGGACGGAACGTGGTCGGCGCCCGGCAGCGTGTGGTGCCCGTATTCTTCGCGTTCCTGCCGACCGGAAGACAGGATGTCGGGACCAAGAGATTGGCGCAGGGTGTCAAGAAAGGCGTTCAGTTGAGCAGCGGCTGTCATGTGCGTGATCCGGTGGAATGCTGCCCGAAAGTTAGGGCGAGAGCTTTCCACCGATCTTGATCGAGCCTGCCAGTTTTCTTGTCTCCGACTGCCAAATCCCGAAGGCGCGCCTTACGGCCGCAGACGATAGCCGGTGCGGAACACCCACCAGACGATGCCCAGGCACGCCAGCATGAACAGGAAGGTCATGCCGGCGCTGATGCCGAAGTTCACGTCGGCGACGCCATAGAAAGTCCAGCGGAAGCCGTTGACCAGATAGACCACCGGATTGAACAAAGTAACGGTGCGCCATAGCGGCGGCAGCATGTCGATCGAATAGAATGTGCCGCCGAGGAAAGTCAGCGGTGTTACGATCATCAGCGGCACGATCTGCAGTTTCTCGAAACTGTCAGCCCAAAGGCCGAGCACGAAACCGAATAGGCTGAAGGTCACGGCGATCAGAACGAGAAAGCCAAGCGCCAGGACCGGATGGACGATCTCGAAGGGCACGAACAGCCGCGCCGTTGCCAGTGTGATCAGACCGATGATCATCGATTTCGTCGCCGCGGCGCCGACGTAGCCGATGACGATTTCGGCCACGGAGACAGGTGCCGACAGCACTTCGTAGATGGTGCCGGTGAACTTCGGCAGGTAGATGCCGAAGGAGGCGTTGGAAATGCTCTCGCTCAGCAAGGTCAGCATGATCAGGCCCGGCACGATATAGGCGCCATAGCTGACGCCATCGACCGTCTGCATGCGCGAGCCGATCGCCGAACCGAAAACGATGAAATAGAGCGAGGTGGAGAGAACTGGCGAGGCGATGCTCTGGAACAAAGTGCGCCAGGTGCGCGACAGTTCGAACGTATAGATCGCCCGGATCGCATGGACGTTCATCAGCGGGCCCTCACCAGATCGATGAAAATATCCTCAAGCGTGCTGCGGCGTGTCTCGATGGAGCCGAACTCCAATCCGAGGGCCGCGAGGCGGCGGAACAGTTCCGCCACGTCGACGTTTTCACTGGCCTGTTCGCCGTTCGGCACGGCGAAAATCAGCGTCGTGCCGTCGCTCGAAAGCTCCAGCGGCAGATCGGACAGGCCGGCGGGCAAGGCCTCCAGCGGCGTCTTGAGCTGGACGGTCAATTGCGATTTACCGAGCTTGGCGAGAAGGCTGGTCTTCTCTTCCACCAGAATGATCTCGCCCTTGTTGATGACGCCGATCCGATCGGCCATCTCCTCGGCTTCTTCGATGTAATGGGTGGTGAGGATGATGGTGACGCCGGATTCACGCAGACGGCGCACCATTTCCCACATGTCGCGGCGCAGTTCGACATCGACGCCGGCGGTCGGCTCGTCGAGGAAGAGAATCTGCGGTTCGTGCGACAAAGCCTTGGCGATCAGCACGCGGCGCTTCATGCCGCCCGACAGCGCGCCGATCTTGCTGTCCTTCTTGTCCCACAGGGACAGATCGCGCAGCACCTGCTCCACATAAGCGGGATTGGCCTTCTTGCCGAAGAGGCCACGGCTGAACGACACCGTGTTCCACACGGTCTCGAACATGTCGGTCGACAGCTCCTGCGGCACGAGGCCGACCAGGGTGCGCGAAGCGCGGAAATCCCGGGTCACGTCATGGCCGGCCACCGTGACGGACCCGGCGGTGGGCTGCACGAGGCCGCAGACGATGCCGATCAGGGTCGTCTTGCCGGCGCCATTGGGGCCCAGCAGCGCAAAAATCTCGCCACGACGGATTTGCAGATCGACGGATTTAAGGGCCTGGAAGCCGGACTTATAGGTCTTCTCCAGGCCCGTGATCGAAACGATATTCTCCACTCCGGGCTCCCGCTTTCCTTCACTTCAAACCGGACACACCAACGCTGACGGTTTCAGCCACGATAATGTCAGGATATGGCAGCAGGAAACGGACCCGTGTCCAGCGCACCGCAAGGGCGCTGGAGATATTCGCCTCGCCGGTTGAGATCAAGGGTCGCGCTTCGATATTTCCGCGCTCCGCCGCGCAGCGATCTGCGGCGGCGCGTCAAACCGTTCAGGATCAGTTCGATGTCGCCTCTGGTCTGACCGTTGTGCTCCGACGCGCGCTGGCGAGGAGAGCGCCGCCGACGATCAAAAGAGCGGAGAGACCTACCAGAAGAGTGGCCGGCGCATAGCCGGCCACAATGAGAAGCAGGGTCGAGAGGAGCGGCGCGAAATAAGACAGGGCGCCGAGCAGCGGCAGGTTGCCGTGCTTGGTGGCATGGTCCCACGCCAGGAAGGCCAGGCCCGTCGGGCCAATTCCCAGCAGCAGGATCGAAAGCGACTGCTGGGGCGTCGGCCAGACCGTGCTCTCGAACATCGCATGAACGATGCCGCCGGCGAGCGCGACGCCGCCGCACACGCCAATCAGCATTTCGCTCGGGACATGCGCGAAGCGATGATTGAATACGGAATAGACCGACCAGATGACCGCGCAGCCGGCCGCCGCGAGATAGCCGGCGATGCCACCAACGAGTTGCGGCTCCGTCGTTTGGTCGGCAAGGATGAGCGTGGCGCCGCCAAGCCCCAGGATCGCGCCAACGACATGTCGCATGTGAAGACGCTCGCCGCCGGGGGCCAGCGCCGCGAGCAGAACGATCAACAGAGGCCAGAGATAGTTGATGAGACTGGCCTGCACGGGAGGGATGGTGGCCAGAGCAAAGAAATAGAGCGCATGATAAAAAAAGATGGCGAGAAAAGCGGTGATCCAGGCTTCAACCGGTTGTCGCAAGAGGGCCAACGCGCTGCGGCCTCTGATGGCCAACACGACAAGCCCCGCCAGGAAGGCCACGCCGAAACTCAGCGCCAGCAATTCAAACGGCGGTATTCCCTTGGCGCCCACGGCGAGAAGCGCCAGCCCTGACCAAAAAGCAATCGCGGCTGCGCCCACTGCCGTGGCTTTGCCCATCCGCCGATCCGTCATCCCTCTGTCCCCGAAGTCACGCTGCTGCGCCGACATCAGGGATGACACCGAAGCCGCAGCCTTCCGCGCTTCGATGTCATCAAACCAGACGGATCACAACCGTCGAATTATTGCGGCTCGATCTTCGCCGCTTTCACGTAGCGTTCCCAATCCTGCTGGTCTTTCAACAGTTGTGCCTGGCCTTGTTCGGGCGTGCTGCTCCAGGGATCGCCACCAAACTTGGTAAGAAATTCCTTGGTCTCGGGCGTCGCGACGATTTCGCGGAACCAGGTGTTGAGCTGATCGACCACCGGGCGCGGTGTCGCCGCCGGCACCATGACGGCGAACCAACCAAACAATTCAACACCAGGTACGCCTTCCTCGGTCATGGTCGGCAGATCGGGCACGGCGTTCATGCGCCTCTCGGTCGAGACGGCCAGCATGCGCCAGCGGCCGGCGGCCGTGTTGGCCATCGAGGATATGGGATCCATCATGCCATAATCGACGGCACCGCTGGCGAAATCATTGAGGCTGTCGGCCGTGGTGCGATAGGGAATTTCCAGCGCCTTGATGCCAGTCGCCACCTTATAGAGTTCGCCCATCACCTTGCCGGTGGTGTTGGATTGGGCATAGCTCGCCTTTTCGCCCTTTTTCAGCATGGCGGCGGTGAGTTCTTTAAAGGTTTTATACGGGCTGTTGACCGAGACCACGACCATGAACGGCTGCTGATTGAGCGTCGTCACCACCTGCAGTTCCTTAGCCGGATTGATCGGCGGCTTCTTGAACAGATGGAAGTTGGCGGCGGTGGAGCTGCCGGCGTGGATCAGCATCGTATAACCGTCCGGCTTGGCCCGAACCACGTATTCGGCGGCGATATTGCCGGCGGCGCCGACCCGGTTTTCAACGATCGTCGTGCGGCCGGATTTCTTACGCAGTTCCTCGGCGAAATAACGCACGGGTATGTCGGCGCCGCTGCCGGGCGGAAACGCACAGACCACCAGAAAATTCTGCGCCGGAAATTGTTGCGCCGCCGCCCCGGTGGCGCCACCAGATGCGGCCAATGCGGCACTCCCCGCGCCAATCAGCATATTGCGCCTTGATATATCTTGCATTTTTCCCCTCTCGTCCCCTGGCGTTGAACGCCGGCGATCAATCGATTGATCCCATAGGTTTTTTCGAGCGCGCCGGCTCAATCGGGCGGTCGAAAACGTGAATCAACTGGCTATTGCGGCTCGATCTTCGCGGCTTTCACATAGCCTTCCCAAGCTTGTTGATCCTTCACCAATTGCGCCTGGCCTTGTTCGGGCGTGGTGATCCAGGGATCGCCGCCATTGGTGTTGAGGAATTTCTTGGTTTCCGGCGTCGCGACGATGTCCTTAAACCAGGCGTTGATCTGGTCGATGATCGGCTTCGGGGTCGCGGCCGGCAGCATCACAGCAAACCAGCCAAAGAGTTCGACGCCGGGCACGCCTTCCTCGGTCATGGTCGGCAGATCGGGCACGGCCTGCATGCGCTTCTCAGTCGAAACCGCCAGCATGCGCCAACGGCCGGCAGAGGTGTTGGCCATGGAGGATTGCGGATCCATCATGCCGTAGTCGACGGCGCCGCTGGCGAAATCGTTGAGGCTGTCGGCGGTGGTGCGGTAGGGAATTTCCAGCGCCTTGATGCCGGTCGCCGTCTTGTAGAGTTCGCCCATCACCTTGCCGGTGGTGTTGGACTGGGCATAGCTCGCCTTGTCGCCCTTCTGCAGCATGGCGGCGGTGAGTTCCTTGAAGGTCTTATGAGGGCTGTTGACCGAAACCACGACCATGAACGGCTGCTGGTTGAGCGTCGCCGCCACCTGCAGCTCCTTGGCCGGATTGATCGGCGGCTTTTTGAACAGGTGGTAGTTGGCGGCGGTGGAACTGCCGGCATGAATGAACATCGTATAGCCGTCCGGCTTGGCGCGGACCGTATATTCGGCGGCGATATTGCCGGCGGCGCCCACCCGGTTTTCAACGATCGTCGTGCGGCCGGATTTCTTGCGCAGCTCCTCGGCGAAATAGCGCACCAGCACATCGGCACCGCTGCCCGGCGGAAAAGCACAGACCACCGTGATATTCTGCGACGGGTATTGTTGCGCCGCCGCGCCGGTCAAGCCGCTCGAAACGGCCAAGGCTGCGCTCCCCGCGCCGACCAACACCTTACGCCTTGAGATCTCCTGCATTTTCCTCCCCTCTCTGTTCCCGCCGGACTTTGATGCCGGCCCCATTGCCCTGCTATTTCAGGGTTCCTGCTATTGTATCAAGCGTCGAAATAATGAAAAGCCTGAATGAGTCGTCTTTCGGTACAATCTCTGGAGCACGCGCATGAGTACCACCCCGGGCACCCCCTATGGATTTCCGCAATATGTGATCGACCGGGTGATGGCCAAGCGCGGCAAGCTGACCGTTTACGATCGCTTCGATCCCCGTAAGACGGCGCTGCTCGTTATCGACATGCAGAATTTCTACGTCGGCGAAATCGCTTCCGTCGTGGGCATCATTCCCAACATCAATCGGCTGGCGCAGCGCCTGCGTGCGGTGGGCGGCCAGGTTTTCTGGGTGGGCATGACGGCGGGCGAAAAAGGCACCAGCCATTGGCCGGTTTATCACGATTATTTTTTCACCGCCGAGAAAGGCGCCAACCACCGCGACCAGTTGTCGCCCGGCCATCCCGGCCACGAATTCCACAAGAATCTCGACATCAAGCCGGGCGACACGGTCACGTATAAGAACCGCTTCAGCCCGTTCGTCGAAGGCGCGTCCGATCTGCACGCCACCTTGCAGGCGCGCGGCATCGACAGCCTGATCGTCACCGGGACGGCGACCAATATGTGCTGCGAGAGCGCGGCGCGCGACGCGATGATGCTCGACTACAAGGTGATCATGGTGGCGGACGCCAACGGCGCGCGCTACCCGGAAGACCATATGGTCGGCCTCACCTCGTTCTATCAGAGCTTCGGCGACGTGCGCACGACCGATGAAGTGCTGGCCGACGTGCTGCCGGCCAGCATCTGATGTGAGCTGCTATTTGTAGATCGCTTTGGCGCGATCGAACATCTCTTGAATGCGCGAGAAATCCTCGGGCACGAGCGGCTTGGCTTGCGAGAGTTTCTCCAGCTCCGGATCGAGCTTCTCCTTCATGTCGGAGATGACGATGCCGTGGCCGTCGCGGGCGTAGACCGCCTGCGCCGTGTCGGAGAAATAGAAATTGGCGAGCAAGCGCGCCGCATTGGGGTGCGGCGCATTGCGGAAGATCGCCACGCCATAGGAGCCGTAGGTGACGCCTTCCTCAGGGATCACGTAACGTACCGGCAGCGGTTTGATCTTGGCGTAATCGCCGAGGATCAAGGGAATATAGATCGGATATTCTCCGCGGGCGACGCGCCGGGTCGCTTCGTTATAATCACGTACGAAGACAAGCTCCTGCGCCGCAAGCTTTTCGTGGAATTCGGCACCCCATTTGTCGTAGGTCATGTGAAACATGACGCGGCCGCCGCCGGACGCACGCGGATCGTCGCTCAAGATCTTGCCCTTCCATTTCGGATCGAGCAGATCGCGCCAACCTTTCGGCTGGTCTTCCGGCTTTACCATATTGGCGTTGATGAGGAAGCCGTAGTTGATGGTGAAAATCGGGATCACCGTATCGTCGGCGCGGGCCGCGAATTCCGGCTTCAAACGCTTGGCATCGGGCAGGCCGCCATGAGGCACCAGCGAATTCTCGACCCGGTTCGCCCCCCAGGTCTGACTCAGGGCGTTATGCGACACATCGGCGAGAAAGCGACCTGTCGATTGCTCGATGCGCAGGCGCTCGCGCAGTTCGCCGCCGCGCGCCATGAAATATTCGACCTTGATGCCATAGGCTTTCTCAAACGCATCGCCGATCGCCTTATGGGTATTGGGCGATACGTAGCCGGAATAGACGACGACGCTGCCTTCCTTCTTGGCGGCCGCGATCACCTTGGCCCATTCCGCATCCGACGGGGTTTGCGCCACGGCGGACGCGCAAAGCGACAGCAGACCGGCCATAACGGCGAGAACACGCCTCATCTGTTTCCTCCCTTCGAGCCGCAGGGCGGCCCTTATTGCGGTTAGTGCTGGCTTTTTGGCTCCAGCACCGTCATCTTGAACGACAGTCTAATATTTTATATAAGGGCCCCTTATGTCGGGGCCACAGACGGCGTCAAGGAGCCAGCCAACCCGTGCAAGAGCAAATTCCCAGCACGATTTATCTGCTGCATCAAGCCGGCCAGGCGCTGCGTCTGAGGCTTGAGAACGAATTTCGTGGCCTCAACATCACCGGCCTGCAATTCACCATCCTCGGCCTGCTTGACCGTTATTCCGGTCTGTCATCCGCCGAACTGGCGCGGCGCTTCTTCGTGACGCCCCAGACGATGAACCAGATTGTCGCCAATATGTTGCGACGTGGACTGATCGAGCGTTCGGTGAGCGAGGACAATCGCCGCATTTTGAAAATGCGCTTGTCGCCGGTGGGACGCGACATCCTGCAGCAATGCACGGTGATCGCTGCCCAGGTGGAATCCGACGTGCTGGAGTGGATGGCGCCCACCGCCCAGGAGGATTTCCGCAAGACGCTCGCCACCATGCTGCGCACGCTGCGTCCCACACTCGGCGGCCATACCGAACCGTTGATGATGACGGAGGTCGCCGATATTGCAGCGCAGGCAGGCAATGCCAGCGAGACAGAGGATTTCAACCAGAACGGCAAGAAACGCGCCGCCAGCTAAACTGGAGTACGATATCCTCAATCAGACTCGCTGAATAACAATTGCATCGCACGCCGGATCAAAATTTGATCTGGCGCAAAAGGTGGCTCCGGCGTACGGAGACCACATAAAATGGTGGGACACGTCTCGGGAGAGAAATGATGTTGCGCGTGAAAAGCCCCCAGGATTTCTGGGCAGGCGTCCTTTTCATCTGTTTCGGCGCCTTGGCGCTGTATCTCGGCCAGAGCTATGCGTTTGGCACGGTGACCCGTATGGGACCTGGCTTTCTGCCGACCGTGCTGGCGTGGATCGTCGTCGGGCTCGGCGCCATTATCGTGGTGCGCGGCTTGGCGGTTGACGGTACGGCCATCGCACGCGGACAGCTGCGGCCGCAGTTCTTCATCCTGCTCGCCATCGTGCTGTTCGGTCTCTTGATCGAACGGGTCGGTCTGGCGCCGACGATTTTCATCGTCACCCTCGTCGCCTCCCTGGCGAGCACGGAAATCCGTTGGAAAGAAGCCGTGGCGCTCGGAATTGGCGCCTCCGTCTTCTCCGTTCTGCTGTTCATCAAATTGCTCGGCCAAGCCATGCCGGCGTGGACCTGGAGCTTCTGAACATGGATATGTTCGCCAACCTTGCCACAGGTTTCGGCGCGGCCATCACGCCCGCCAATCTGTTGTTTTGCCTGATCGGCTGTCTGCTCGGCACTTTGATCGGCGTGTTGCCGGGCATCGGCCCGATCGCGACGATCGCCATGCTGCTGCCGATCACTTTCGGCCTCGATCCGCTGTCCTCGCTCATCATGCTCGCCGGCATCTATTACGGCGCGCAATATGGTGGTTCAACCACGGCCATCCTTGTGAACCTGCCCGGTGAGACATCATCAGTCATCACCTGTATCGACGGCTATCAGATGGCGCGGCGCGGCCGCGCCGGCGCGGCCCTGACCATCGCGGCGCTGGGCTCGTTCTTCGCCGGCTGCGTCGGCACGATCGTCATCGCCGCCTTCGCGCCGGTGCTGGCGGGCTTCGCCGAGAAATTCCGCTCGCCGGAATATTTCTCGCTGATGCTGTTTGGCCTCGTCGCCGCTGTGGTTCTGGCGCACGGCTCGGTTATCAAGGCGGTAGCCATGGTCATCCTCGGCCTGCTGTTCGGCCTGGTCGGCACGGATACGCAGGCTGGCGTCACGCGCTTCACCTTCGGCGTATCGGAACTCTACGACGGCATCGACTTCGTGCCGCTCGCCATGGGTCTGTTCGGTTTCGCCGAAATGATGGGCAATCTGGAGAAACGGGCGGAAGACCGCAGTCAGACCCAGAAGATCGAAAGCCTATGGCCGACCCGCGAGGAAGCCAAGCTGGCGGTGCCGGCGGCGCTGCGCGGCACGCTTATCGGCTCGTTCTTGGGCATTCTGCCGGGCGGTGGCGCGGTGCTCGCCTCCTTCGCCAGCTATACGCTGGAGAAGAAGATCTCGAAATCGCGCGCCATGTTC
This sequence comes from Rhizobiales bacterium 62-17, assembly GCA_001898965.1. Classification (GTDB taxonomy): domain Bacteria; phylum Pseudomonadota; class Alphaproteobacteria; order Rhizobiales; family Beijerinckiaceae; genus Terripilifer. The sequence continues at coordinate 859,682 of MKVW01000009.1, read as the reverse complement.
GGCAAGGGCGCGGTGGAAGGCGTCGCCGGTCCGGAATCGGCCAACAATGCCGGCGCACAGACGTCGTTCATCCCGCTGCTGACGTTGGGCATCCCCTCGACGCCGGTGATGGCCGTGATGGTCGGCGCGATGATGATCCAGGGCATCGCGCCCGGCACCGCCCTGCTGACGGAACGGCCAACCTTGTTCTGGGGCATGATCGCCTCGATGTGGGTCGGCAATCTGATGCTGGTGATCATCAACCTGCCGCTGATCGGCTTGTGGGTGGCGCTGCTGAAAGTGCCTTATCGGCTACTGTTCCCCTGCATCCTGATCCTGTGCTGCGTCGGCGCCTATGCCGTCAGTTCCAGTACGTTCCTGGTGATCATGATGGCCGGCATCGCTCTGCTCGGCTACACGTTCAACAAGCTCGGCTGCGAATGCGCGCCCTTCCTGCTCGGCTTCGTGCTGGGCCCGCTGATGGAAGAAAACCTGCGCCGCTCGATGGTGCTGTCCTTCGGCAGCCCGAGCATTTTCGTCGAGCGTCCGATCTCGCTGGTGCTGCTGTTGATGTCGGCGGCGTTGATCGCAATCATCGTGCTGCCGTCGTTCCGCAAGACGCGCGAGGACGCGTTCCAGGAATAAGCAGGCACCCAGACTCAAAAAAGAAACCCCGGCGCCAGCGCCGGGGTTTTTGTTTGCCGATACGCTGGTCCCGATCAGTCCATCCAGGCGACGATGTCGCATTGCACGAGCTTGCCGCCGTCCATCACCACTTGGGTGGTCTGGCGCACCGGCCTGTTGGCCGGATCGGGGAACATCTGCGTCCATAGCTTGTTGAGCGCCGAGCGCTGCGACACGTCATGGATGCCGATGCTGAGCTTGACGATGTTGCCCGTATTGCCGCCGGCCGCCTTCATCACCTCGGGGATACGCGCGAACATCAGTTCGCATTGCTCTTCCATCGAGCCCGGGGGTTTCGCGTGATCGATGCCGGTGATGATACCGGTCATCACCAGATTGCCCATCCGGCAGGCGGCGGGAATGGGATTTTGATGCGCGAAACTGTCGGAATAAATGCTTTGCCGTTTTGCCATGATTTTTCCTTGGGGTTGTTCTCGGGTTTATCCTCGAGATTTCCTTGGGGGCTGTCGTCCAATTCAGGGGCGGCCAACATAGCCCGTCGTCATCGGCTTGTACCGCCTCGCGGTTGTATTGTGGAAGGCACCCTGAAACAGCATCTTGCGAAGACATTTTGAAAGACATTTTGAAAGACTTGCGGCCCATCGACAGATGCGCCGCTTTCCATAATATGGGCAAGAATGGGGGCGGGGTTCCGATCCCTGGGTAGGAGCAAGAAGATATGGCGCGTAGTGATATTGCCGGCTTGAAGGTCGATACGGTTTTGGCGGATTTCATCGCCAAGGAGGCGATCGCTGGCACAGGGGTAGAGCTTGATGCCTTCTGGAAGGGACTGGCCGGGCTCGTTTCCGACCTCGCGCCGCGCAACAAGGCTCTGCTCGCCCATCGTGACGACCTGCAGGCCAAGATCGACCAATGGCACAAGGCGCGCACCGGCAAGCCGCATGACCAGGCCGCCTATGTCGCCTTCCTCAAGGAGATCGGCTATCTGCTGCCGCCCCCGGCGGCGAAGCCTGTCGCGACCTCCAAGGTCGACGACGAAATCGCTCGTATCGCCGGGCCGCAGCTCGTCGTGCCCGTCTCCAATGCCCGCTATGCCTTGAACGCCGCCAATGCGCGCTGGGGTTCGCTCTATGACGCGCTCTATGGCACCGACGCCATTCCCTCGGACGGCGGCGCGGAGGCCGGCAAAGGTTACAATCCCGTGCGTGGCGCCAGGGTCATCGCCAAGGGCCGCGAGATTCTCGATCAGGCGGCGCCACTGGCCATCGGCTCTCACAGGGAAGTCACGGGCTATAAGGTGGTCGACGGACAACTGGCCATCGTCATCGACAACGGCAGTGCGACCGCGCTCGCCAATCCCGCGCAATTCGTCGGCTATGCCGGATCGGCCGATGCCCCGACGTCGATCCTTCTGGCCAAGAACGGCCTGCACCTGGAAGTCGTCATCGACCGCAATCATGTGATCGGCAAGAGTGACGCGGCCGGCGTCGCCGACATCGTGATGGAAGCAGCCATTTCCACCATCATGGACATGGAGGATTCGGTTTCCGCCGTCGATGCGCAGGACAAGACCGAAATCTATAGCAACTGGCTCGGCCTGATGAAGGGCACTCTGACCGCCGATCTCGAAAAGGGCGGCCAGACCATCACCCGTGCCCTGCACAAGGATCGCACGTTCACCAAGCCAGCCGGCGGCACGCTCACCCTGCACGGCCGCAGCCTGATGCTGATCCGCAATGTCGGCCATCACATGTATACCGATGCGGTGCTCGACGGCAGCGGCAACGAAATTCCCGAAGGCCTGCTCGATGCCGCCGTCAGCGTGCTGATCGCCAAGCACGACATCATCGGCAAGGGCGATTTGCGCAACAGCCGCGCCGGCTCGATCTATATCGTCAAACCGAAAATGCACGGGCCAGAGGAAGTGGCCTTCACCAGCGAGATTTTCTCGCGCGTCGAAGACATGCTCGGTTTGCCTCGCAATACGGTGAAGATCGGCATCATGGACGAAGAGCGGCGCACGACGATCAATCTCGCCGCCTGCATTCAAGCCGCCTCGGAACGCGTGGTGTTCATCAACACGGGCTTCCTGGACCGCACCGGCGACGAAATCCACACCTCCATGTATGCCGGGCCGATGGTGCGCAAGAACGAAATGCGCAACATGGCCTGGATCAAGGCCTATGAGGATAACAATGTTGACGTCGGCCTGGCGCAAGGGCTGCGCGGCAAGGCGCAGATCGGCAAGGGCATGTGGGCCATGCCCGACCGGATGGCCGACATGCTGGTGCAGAAGATCGGCCACCCCAATGCCGGCGCCAATACGGCCTGGGTGCCCTCACCGACCGCTGCAACCCTGCATGCCCTGCACTATCTGCAGGTGAATGTGGCAGCCAAGCAGGAAGAACTGGCCAAGCGCGCACCCGCCAAGCTGGATGACATCCTCACCGTGCCGGTGTCGCAGTCGAACTTCTCGCCGGAAGCCGTGCAGCAGGAAATCGACAACAATGCGCAGGGCATTCTCGGCTATGTGGTGCGCTGGATCGACCAGGGTGTGGGCTGTTCGAAAGTGCCCGACATTCACGATGTCGGCCTGATGGAAGATCGCGCGACGCTGCGCATCTCCAGCCAGCATATCGCCAATTGGCTGCAGCACGGCATCGTCAAGGAAGCCCAGGTGATGGAGACGATGAAGCGCATGGCGACCGTGGTCGATCGGCAGAATGCCGGCGACCCGCTCTATAAGCCGATGGCGCCCAGCTATGACGGCGTCGCCTTCAAAGCCGCCTGCGACCTCGTCTTCAAGGGCACGGCGCAGCCCAACGGCTATACGGAATTCATCCTGCACGCTCGCCGCCGCGAGGCGAAAGCGAACGGTTAACCCTTCAATCCATCGATTGACGACAATTTGCGCGCGCCACCTCACGTGGCGCGCGTTTCATTGGCAAGCTGCGCCGACGCTCGGCAATCTGCTGCCGATGATTGCAGCATCACGGTCAAACTGCCTCAATTTTCAGCTCACGATTCCCGTGCAACGCACAAAAGTTAGGCGGCGATTCAGGCCGTCACAATCGGCCGTATTAAGCGGCGAACTTCCATATTTTCTTTATATTTCAATATTCTAGACCAGTTAAAAAGGCTTGGCACAAAGCTTGCGAATCCCCTGCCGGCAATCCAGCCAGTACAGGGGAGCTTCATGAGTTCATTCACGATCGGCCGCCGCGGCATGCTGGCCGGCATCGTCGGCAGCGCGATGATGTTGTCGGCGTCCTTACCCGCGTTGGCCCAAGAAACCATCAAGGTCGGCGTCCTCCACTCCTTGTCTGGCACGATGGCGATCAGCGAGACGACCCTGAAGGACGTCATGCTGATGCTGATCGAAGAGCAGAACAAGAAAGGCGGCGTCCTCGGCAAGAAACTCGAAGCCGTCGTCGTCGATCCCGCCTCGAACTGGCCGCTCTTCGCCGAAAAGGCGCGCGAACTGATCACGCAACAGAAGGTCGCCGCCGTGTTTGGCTGCTGGACCTCGGTGAGCCGCAAGTCGGTTCTGCCCGTATTCAAAGAGCTCAACAGCATTCTCTTCTATCCGGTGCAGTACGAGGGTGAAGAGAGCGAGCGCAACGTGTTCTACACCGGCGCCGCGCCGAACCAGCAGGCCATTCCCGCTGTCGATTATCTGATGAGCAAGGACGGCGGCGAAGTGAAGCGCTGGGTGCTGGCGGGCACCGACTACGTCTATCCGCGCACGACCAACAAGATTCTCGAAGCCTATCTGAAATCGAAGGGCGTCGCCGACGCCGACATCATGATCAACTATACGCCGTTCGGTCATTCCGACTGGCAGACGATCGTTTCCGACATCAAGAAGTTCGGTTCGGCCGGCAAGAAGACGGCGGTGGTTTCGACCATCAACGGCGACGCCAACGTACCGTTCTATAAGGAACTCGCCAACCAGGGCATCAAGGCGACCGATATTCCCGTCGTCGCCTTCTCGGTGGGTGAAGAAGAACTGGTCGGCGTCGACACGTCCAACCTCGTCGGCCATCTCGCCGCCTGGAACTATTTCGAGTCGGTCAAGAGCCCGGCCAACGAAGAGTTCATCAAGAAGTGGCAGGCCTTCACCAAGAATCCGAAGCGCGTCACCAACGATCCGATGGAAGCGCATGTCATCGGCTTCCAGATGTGGGTGAAGGCGGTCGAAAAGGCCGGCACCACCGATCCTGACAAGGTGATCGACGCGCTGCCGGGCACTGAAGCGCCGAATCTGACCGGCGGTATTTCGAAGATGCTGCCCAACCACCACATCACCAAGCCGGTGATGATCGGCGAAATCCGCAAGGATGGTCAGTTCGACGTGGTGTGGCAGACCAAGGATCTGGTGCCGGGCGACGCCTGGTCTGACTTTCTTGACGGTTCGAAGGATCTCGAAGCTGATTGGGTGACCAAGAAGTGCGGCAACTTCAACGTCAAGACCAATAAGTGCGGCAGCTAATCAGCTGACGCACCTTCCGGCGGCCGCTTTCCCTCCTCCTCAGGCGGCCGCCGGACCCCTCGATTTCAAGTTCATACAGTTCAAGCGGCGAAGAGGCCGGTCCATGCTGCGAAACGCTCGGCTCCTGGCCGCATTCCTGTCCATGATTTTCCTAGCCGTGCCATTGGCACCCGCGCTGAGCGCCGAGATCAGCCCGGCAACATTTGGCCGCCTGGCGGCCGACGAGTTCAGCGAGACGGCGACGGCCATCGATGAAGTGGCGGCTTCGGGCGCCCCCAATGCCCAGGCGATCCTGGAAGCGCTCGGCTCGGCGCGCCTGTTCTTCGATCCGACGAACAAGAAGATCTACATCGGCGGCACCGGCACCGTGACCGATGCGGCAACCGGCACAAGCGTCGCCGCGCCCACGGGCCTGCAGACGGTGCGCGTCAACAATCGCCTGCGCCGCGCCATCGAAAATGCTCTTGGCACGCTGACCCTGCTGTCATCGGATCCGGCAAAACGGCGCGCCGCCGCCGACGCGCTGTTCAAATCGCGCGATGCCAGCGCTTTGCCGGCCCTGGAGAGCGCTTTGAAAAGCGAACAGAACGCGGGTGTGCAGCGGCTGTTCGCCGAAGCGCGCGCCGCCATTCTGCTCGGCCAGCCCGATACGCCGCGCGCCGACATCATCGATTCCATCACCCTGCTCAAGGCGCGCGGTGACATCGGCGCCATCGCCACCTTGCGCTCGTTGTCAGACAAAGCGGCGCCCGATCTGCGGCAGATGGCCAATGAGGCCGTCGCCTCGATCGAAAACCGCCTGAAGATGCTGAGCTATGTGCAGAACATCTGGTATGGCCTGTCGCTCGGCTCGGTGCTGCTGCTCGCCGCCATCGGTCTCGCCATCACTTTCGGCGTGATGGGCGTCATCAACATGGCGCATGGCGAAATGGTGATGATCGGCGCCTACACGACCTTCGTGGTGCAGGACCTGATCCGCACGCGCGCACCGCATCTGTTCGACTGGTCGCTGCCCATCGCTTTGCCACTGGCCTTCGTCGTCGCGGGCTTGGTCGGCATCGCCATCGAGCGCGGTATCATCCGCTTCCTTTACGGCCGTCCACTGGAAACCTTGCTAGCCACCTGGGGCGTCAGCCTGATCCTGCAACAGGCGGTGCGATCGATCTTCGGACCAAACAATCGCGAAGTCGGCGCACCTTCTTACATGTCCGGCGCCTTCGATTTTATGGGGCTCTCCATCACCTGGGGCCGCATGTGGATCATCGTCTTCACGCTGTGCGTCTTCTTCGCCTTGCTGGCGGCGCTGAAATGGACGTCGCTCGGCCTTTATATGCGCGCAGTCACTCAGAACCGCCGCATGGCCGGCGCCATGGGCATCCGCACGCCGATGATCGACGCGCTGACCTTTGGCCTCGGCTCCGGCCTTGCCGGCATTGCCGGCGTGGCGCTGTCGCAGATCGACAATGTCTCACCCAATCTCGGCCAGAGCTATATCATCGACAGTTTCATGGTCGTGGTGTTCGGCGGCGTCGGCAATCTGTGGGGCACTTTGGTTTCGGCTATGGCGCTCGGCGTCGCCAATAAGTTTCTCGAACCCTTCGCCGGCGCGGTGCTGGCGAAGATTCTCATCCTCGTCCTGCTGATCCTGTTCATCCAGAAACGCCCGCGCGGTCTGTTCGCGCTCAAGGGAAGGGCCGTCGAAGCATGATCACCAAAGTCATCGTCTCTCGCTTCGACGGAATGGGTTTGATTTTTCTGGGCGTGATGGCGGTGGTCGCCATTTTCGTGCCACTGTCGAACCTGTTCATTCCGGAATCCTCCTTCCTGCATGTGCCAACCTATGTGATGGCGCTGGTCGGCAAATATCTCTGCTACGCCATCCTCGCCGTTTCGCTCGATCTGGTGTGGGGCTATTGCGGCATTCTCTCGCTCGGCCACGGCGCCTTTTTCGCGCTCGGCGGCTATGCCATGGGCATGTATCTGATGCGCCAGATTGGCTCGCGCGGCGTCTATGCCAATCCGCTCCTGCCCGACTTCATGGTGTTCCTGAATTGGAAGGAGCTGCCGTGGTTCTGGTACGGTTTCGATAAATTTCCCTTCGCCTTCTTCATGATCCTGTTCGTGCCGGGGCTGCTCGCTTTCATCTTCGGCTGGCTCGCCTTCCGCTCGCGCGTCACCGGCGTCTATCTGTCGATCATCACCCAGGCGATGACCTACGCGCTGCTGTTAGCCTTTTTCCGTAACGACATGGGTTTTGGCGGCAACAACGGCCTGACCGACTTCAAGGATATTTTGGGCTTCAACGTGCAGGCGCAGGGCACGCGCGCCACGTTGTTTTTCCTAACGGCCCTGACCTTGATCCTGGTCTATCTGATCGGCCGTTGGATGGTCACGACCTCCTTCGGCAAGGTGCTCGTCGCCATTCGCGATGCCGAGAGCCGCACGAGATTTCTGGGCTATCGCGTCGAGCACTTCAAACTGCTGGTCTTCACCGTCTCCGCCGCCATGGCGGGGCTTGCCGGCGCGCTTTACGTGCCGCAGGTCGGCATCATCAATCCGTCGGAATTTTCGCCGGCCAATTCCATCGAAGCGGTGATCTGGGTGGCGGTCGGTGGACGCGGCACCTTGGTGGGTGCGGCTGTTGGAGCCGTGCTCGTCAATTTCATGAAGTCGGTCTTCACCACCGGCTTCCTCGCCCCCTATTGGCTGTTTCTGCTCGGCGCCATCTTCATCGGCGTCACCTTGGCGCTGCCCAAGGGGATTGTCGGCACGCTCAACGACCTGGCGGGCAAATGGCGGAGACGGCCCGTGCGAGAAGCCAGCATTCCCCGGCTGGCGGAGTAAAGCGATGACCAGCGAAAAAGCCCGCGAAACCCAGGCCCTGCTCTATCTCGACGGCGTCAGCGTCAGCTTCGACGGCTATAGAGCCATTCGTGGCCTGTCGCTTTATATCGAGCCTGGCGAAATGCGCGCGATCATCGGCCCCAACGGCGCCGGCAAGACGACAATGATGGATATCGTCACCGGCAAGACGCGTCCGGACGAAGGCGAAGTGCTTTTCGATCGTGGCAAATACGACCTGACCAAACTGGACGAAACCGCCATCGCCGAACTCGGCATCGGCCGCAAATTCCAGAAGCCGACCGTGTTCGAAAGCCATACGGTGGCCGACAATATTCTTCTCGCCTTGAAAGGCCCGCGCACCGCCACCGCTTCACTCTTTGGCTGGCGCAACCGGGTGCATCAGGACGAGATCGACGCCATTCTGACCACGACCGGATTGATCGATCATCGCGACCGCATGGCCGGCGTCATCTCGCATGGTCAGAAGCAATGGCTCGAAATCGGCATGCTGCTGGCGCAAGATCCCGCCATTCTTCTGGTCGACGAGCCGGTGGCCGGCATGACCGACCATGAAACGGAGCTGACCGCCGAACTGCTCACCGAAATCAACAAAGATCACTCGGTCATTGTCGTCGAACACGACATGGCTTTCGTGCGGGCGCTCAATTGCAAGGTCACCTGCCTGCATGAAGGCTCCGTCCTCTCGGAAGGCTCCATCGACAAGGTGGCGGGCGACGATCGCGTGATCGAAGTCTATCTCGGGCGCTAGGAAACAATGGAATGCTGACGGTCGACTCCATCGATCTTTCTTATGGCGCGGCGAAGGTTCTGCGTTCGGTGACGGTCGCGGCCGAGACCGGCCAGGTCACCTGCGTCCTCGGCCGCAACGGTGTCGGCAAGACCTCGCTGTTGCGCGCCATCACCGGCCAGCAGCCGATCGGCGCCGGGCGCATCACGCTCGATGGCGCCGACATTTCGCGCCTGGCGCCCTACGACCGTTCGCGGCGCGGCATCGGCTATGTGCCGCAGGGCCGCGAAATCTTTCCGCTGCTCAGCGTGAAGGAGAATCTTGAAACCGGCTTCGCCGGCGTGGCGCGCGGCGAAAAATTCATTCCCGACGAAATCTTCGACCTCTTCCCGGTGCTCGGCCAGATGATGCACCGGCGCGGCGGCGATCTGTCGGGCGGCCAGCAGCAGCAGCTCGCCATTGGCCGGGCGCTGGTGACGCGGCCCAAGCTTTTGGTGCTCGACGAACCGACCGAAGGCATCCAGCCCTCCGTCATCAAGGACATCGGCCGCGCGATTGACTATTTGCGCCGGAGCGGAAAGATGGCCATCCTGCTTGTCGAGCAATATTTCGATTTCGCCCGTGAACTGGCCGACCGTTTTGTCGTCATGGAGCGTGGTGAAGTGGTCATGGCCGGCGGCGCTGCCGAGCTCGAGGGAGATGATGTCCGCAGACGGATTGCGATCTGAAGCGGAACAAGCGGTCGATCCGCGGGTCATCGATCCTCTTGCTGGCGTTCGCGCCCGAGGGCGCATCGACCTCTCCGTCCAGAACCGGAACGGCACGACCAGACGCGAACGCGTAAGAGAAGAAGGTGCATTCCGCATACGCTTCCCACGCGAACGGCTGAACCGGCTCGATGGCATTCTCGTCAATGTGGCAGGTGGCGTCACCGGCGGCGATCATTATCAGGTCGAGGTGATGGCGGGCGCCGGCACGCGCACGGCGCTTTCGACCGTGGCGGCCGAAAAGATTTATCGCAGTGCCGCCGATATAGCCCGAATCGACGTGTCTCTGCGGCTCGACGAAGATGCGCAGCTCTTCTGGCTGCCGCAGGAAACCATTATTTTCGACCGGGCGCGGCTGGCGCGGCGCATCGACGTGGAGATGGCAGCCACCGCCCGGCTGACGTTCTGCGAGGCGACCTATCTCGGCCGTACCGCCATGGGCGAGAGCGTGCGCGAGATCGATTGGCGCGAGGCCTGGACCTTGCGGCGCGGCGGACGGCGGATTTTCGCCGAACGCCTACGCCTGCACGGCGACGCCACCCAGGCACTCTCAAGCAAAGCGACGGGCGCGGACCTGCGGGCCATGGCGACCTTGATCCATGTGGCGCCGGATGCTGAAGATTTATGCGAGCCACTGCGCGAACGCTTGGCCGGGCACTCTATCGATCGCTGCGAAGCGGCCGTGTCATCCTTTGACGGCATGCTGATCGTTCGCATGATCGCCAGGCATGGCCACGATCTCAGGCCGTGTCTGGTCGACTGCCTCTCCGTTTTTCCCGGCGCGGACCTGCCGCGCGCTTGGCAAACCTAAAATGATGATTGGGTGAAACAATGAATCTGACACCGCGAGAAAAGGATAAGTTGCTCATCTCCCTCGCCGCCATGGTGGCGCGTGGCCGCCTGCAGCGCGGCGTGAAGCTCAATCATCCGGAATCCATAGCCTTGATCACCGACTTCGTGATGGAGGGCGCGCGCGACGGGCGCTCGGTCGCCGATCTGATGGAGGCGGCCGCCCATGTGGTGACGCGCGATCAGGTGATGTCCGGCATCTCCGAGATGATCCACGACGTGCAGGTGGAAGCGACTTTCCCCGACGGCACCAAGCTCGTCACCGTTCACAATCCCATCCGTTGACTTGGAGACGACCATGATACCGGGCGAAATCATCACCCAGCCAGGCGACATCATCTTCAACGAAGGGCGCGAGACGGTCATCATTACCGTTTCCAACACGGGCAACCGGCCGATCCAAGTCGGCTCGCATTATCATTTCTTCGAAACCAATCCGGCTTTGTCCTTCGATCGTATCAAGGCACGGGGCTTCCGCCTCGATATCGCCGCCGGCACTGCCGTGCGCTTCGAGCCGGGACAGACGCGCGACGTGCAACTTGTCGCCTTGGCCGGAGACCGCCAGGTCTTCGGCTTCCGCCAGGCCGTGATGGGAAAGTTGTGAGGCAGCCATGAGCAACAAGATTTCGCGCGCCGCCTATGCGGACATGTTCGGCCCCACCACCGGCGACCGCATACGGCTTGCCGATACGGAATTGTTCATCGAGGTGGAGAAGGACTTCACCACCTATGGCGACGAGGTGAAATTCGGTGGCGGCAAGGTGATCCGCGACGGCATGGGCCAGTCGCAACTCTCACGCGCACAAGGCGCGGTGGACACCGTGATCACCAATGCGGTGATTTTGGATCATTGGGGCATCGTCAAAGCCGATATCGGTCTGCGTGGCGGCCGCATCGTCAAGATCGGCAAGGCCGGCAATCCCGATACCCAGCCCGGCGTCGACATTATCGTTGGTCCCGGCACGGAGGTGATCGCCGGCGAAGGCAAGATCGTCACCGCCGGCGGCTTCGACACGCATATCCATTTCATCTGCCCGCAGCAGATCGAGGAGGCGCTGATGTCGGGCGTCACCTCCATGCTCGGCGGCGGCACCGGCCCGGCGCATGGCACGCTCGCCACCAGCGCCACGCCTGGCCCCTGGCACATGGCCCGCATGATCGAGGCCGCCGATGCCTTTCCGATGAATCTCGGCTTCGCCGCCAAGGGCAATGCGTCGCTGCCGGCCGCCCTTGTCGAACAGGTGCGGGCCGGCGCCTGCGCCATGAAGCTGCACGAGGACTGGGGCTCGACGCCGGCGGCCATCGACAATTGCCTGTCGGTCGCCGACGACATGGACGTGCAGGTGATGATCCATTCCGACACGCTGAACGAATCCGGTTTCGTCGAGGATACGGTCGCCGCCTTCAAGGGCCGCACCATTCATGCCTTCCACACGGAAGGTGCCGGCGGCGGTCATGCACCCGACATCATCACCGTCTGCGGCCTGCCGAACGTGCTGCCGTCGTCGACCAATCCGACCCGGCCCTTCACCGTCAATACGCTGGACGAACATCTCGACATGCTGATGGTCTGCCACCATCTCGATCCTTCCATCACCGAGGATCTGGCCTTCGCCGAAAGCCGCATCCGCAAGGAGACGATCGCCGCCGAGGATATTCTTCATGACATCGGTGCGCTATCGATGATGTCATCCGACAGCCAGGCCATGGGCCGCGTCGGCGAAGTGATCATCCGCACCTGGCAGACCGCCGACAAGATGAAACGGCAACGCGGCCGCATGAAGGACGAGACCGGCGACAACGATAATTTCCGCGCCAAGCGTTATGTCGCCAAATATACGATCAATCCGGCTATCGCCCATGGCGTATCGCGCCATATCGGCTCGGTGCAGGAAGGCAAGCTCGCCGATCTCGTCGTCTGGTCGCCGGCCTTTTTTGGCGTCAAGCCGGACTGTATTCTCAAGGGTGGTGTCATCGTCGCCGCGCCGATGGGCGATCCCAATGCCTCGATCCCGACGCCGCAGCCGGTACATTATCGGCCGATGTTCGGTGCCTATGGTCGCGCCATCGCGTCGCATTCGCTAACTTTCGTCTCCGGCGCTGCCATCGCCGACAATCTGGCTGCCCGGCTCGGCGTTGCCAAACCCATGGTGGCGGTGGAAAATACGCGCTCCGGCATCTCCAAGGCGTCGATGATCCACAATGGCGGGACACCGAAAGTCGAGGTCGATCCGGAAACCTATATCGTGAAGGCGGACGGGGAAGTGCTCGTTTGCGAACCGGCGAAAGAACTCGCCATGGCGCAGCGATATTTCATGTATTGAGGTGACGGTTGGCGAGAGAACCAACCGGTTTGGAGGCGACGTGATTTATGTGATTTCAACGGCTCACCTGAAACCCGGCACGCAGGCGCAAGCCGTGGCGGCGGCCAAGCCCTGCCTGGCCGAAACGCTGAAGGAAGACGGCTGCCTGTCCTACGACCTGCACGTCAGCGTCAGCGATCCGGACAAAGTGGTTTTCGTCGAACGTTGGGAATCGCGCGATCACCTCGCCGCCCATACCCGCACACCACATTTTCTCGCCTGGCGCGCGGCGGCCGCCGACTTCGTCGCCAACCGGACAGTTGAAGTCATCGATCCGGCTCAGGTTACAGGACTGTAGACTCACATGATCAAAGCGAATTTCATCAGCAACAAGGGATCGTGGCAGGCCAAGGCGGCCGATACGATTGTCCTCGATTATGAAGGCCGGCACCGCCGCCGGGTGGTCATGCAAGGCGTGCGCGGCACCGAATTCCTGCTCGACCTGCCGGAAGCGGTGATCCTGCGCAATGGCGATGCCCTGGTGCTCGAAGACGGGCGGCTAGTCGAGATCGTCGCCGCGCCGGAAGAACTGGCGGAGGTTCGCTGCGGCGATGCCCGGCAGTTGGCGCGCGTCGCCTATCACCTCGGCAACCGCCATGTGAATGTGGAAGTGCTGGCCAATCGCCTGCGTATCCGTCGCGACCACGTGCTGGAAGACATGGTGCGCGGCCTCGGCGCCAAGGTCGCCCATATCGAAGCGCCGTTCGAACCCGACAGCGGCGCCTATGAGGCGGCCGAAGCCCATGGCCATCACGTGCATGGGCACAATCATAAACACGATCATGGCCACAAGCATGATCACGCGCATGACCATGACCACGGTCATAAACACGATCATCATCACCATGATCACGATCACAAGCACGGTCATGATCACGACCATCACGGGCACAAACACGCGCATGACTGACGCGATCGGCTCCTCCGGTTTGGATCTGGCGCTTTTGGCCTGGGCCTCGCCGGCTTATCCGGTGGGGGCCTTCGCCTATTCGCATGGCGTGGAATGGGCGGTCGAGGGCGGCGATGTCACCGATGGCGAAAGCCTACATGCGTGGCTGCAGGATATTTTGAACGTCGGCAGCGGCCGCAACGACGCGATCCTCTTCGTCGCGGCCTGGCAGGCCGCACGAAGAGATCCTGCCGCTCTTGCGGATATCGCCGAACTCGCCATCGCCCTTGCGGGCGCCAGCGAACGGCGGCTCGAAAGCCTGCAGCAGGGCGCGGGTTTTCTCGCGGCGACGCGCGCGGCGTGGCCGAGCCCGAAATTGGAAGCTTGCGCGGCTGCCATCGGTGCCGACACTGCCTATAGCATCTGTTTCGCCGCCGCCGTGACCGCCCGCGATTTGCCGCTGCGTCCGGCGCTCGACATTTATCTTTCCACTTTCCTGTCCAACATCGTCTCGGCCGCCGTGCGCCTCAGCATCATCGGCCAGACGGAGGGGCAGAAAATCATCGCCCGCCTCTCCACGGCCATCGGTCCGCTCGCCGATACAATCGAGCACGCGACATTGGACGATCTCGGCGGCCATGCTTTCCGCGCCGATCTCGCGGCCCTACATCATGAAACCCAATATTCGAGGCTTTTCCGATCATGAGTACAAACGGACCCCTCCGCGTCGGCATCGGCGGACCTGTCGGTGCCGGCAAGACGGCGCTGATGGAAGCGCTCTGCAAGCGCTTCCGTGACAGCTATGACCTCTGCGCCATCACCAACGACATCTACACCAAGGAAGATGCCCGCATTCTCACCGTCGCCGGTGCGCTGCCGCCGGAGCGGATCATGGGCGTGGAGACCGGCGGCTGTCCGCATACCGCCATTCGCGAGGATTGCTCGATCAATCTGCATGCGGTGGCGGAAATGCGCGGGCGCTTTCCGAAACTCGACATCATCCTCATCGAATCCGGCGGCGACAATCTCGCCGCCACGTTCAGCCCGGAACTGGCCGATCTCACCATCTATGTGATCGATGTCGCCCAGGGCGAAAAAATCCCGCGCAAGGGCGGCCCCGGCATCACCCGTTCCGATCTCCTGGTGATCAACAAGATCGATCTGGCGCCGCTCGTCGGCGCCGATCTGTCGGTGATGGACAGCGACACCAAGCGCATGCGGGGAACACGCCCCTATGTGTTCACCAATATGCGTGATGGCACCGGCCTCCCGCAGATCGCGCAGTTCATCGAGCGGCAGGGCGGATTGGCCGCCGCTGCCGCTTAATTAAAACAACAGGTGAGGAAACACGCATGCCGCAGGTCATGGTGCGCCATCTCGCTGGCGTTTTCACGCGCGAGCAGCAGAACCAGCTCATGGACGACATCGTCGAAGCCTTCGTGCGCGCCGGCGGCGAAGGCATTCGCCCCACCGTCAATGTGACGGTGGAGGAAGTGGCCGACGGCCTATGGTCGGTCGGTGGCACCAAACTGACGATCGCGGAGATCGAACGGCGGCGCGCCGAACGACGCGCGGCGGGTGGCGCTTAGACACGAGCACGATCTTGGTGTCATCCCCGACGCGGCGAAGCCGCGAGCGGGGATCCAGGAGCGCGTGGTAGAATGCCGCTGCCTTGAAACAAGCGAAGCATTCGACGTTTGAACGCCCTATCACTTGCCCCTGGATACCCGATCACGCTTCGCGTGTCGGGTATGACACGAAGGTTTCGCGTCACGTCAAAGGCGAAGTTTCCTAAAGCCACTCCGCAAACGTGCGCACGTCGATCTCGTTACTCCACGCCGCACGCGGCTGAACGTGAAGCTGATAATAGGCCTCAGCGATGCCATCGGGTGCGACCAGCCGACTGTGATCGCCGTTCGCCGCACGGGTGCGGGCTGAATCGATGGGACCGTCGATGGCGATATGAGCGACGTGCAGACCTTTGGGGCCGAGATCGCGTGCCGCTGCCTGGCTGAAGGCGCGCAAACCGCTCTTCGCCACCGCCATGGCACCGAAGCCGGCACCGGCGCGCATCTGCGCCGCCGAGCCGGTGAAAAGAATCGTACCGCGCCCGCGCGCGATCATGCCCTTCGCCACCGCCTTGGTCAGATGGAAAGCGGGCAGACAGCCGGCTTGCCAGATGGCTGTGAATTCTTCCGCACTGAGATCGATGACGGGAGCGATTTTCCAGGCGGCCGAATTGGCGATGGCGACTTCGACCGGCCCTGACTCGCGCTCGACCTTGTCGACCAGAGCGGCCACCGCCGCGCCGTCAGTGGCATCGACCTGATGGCAGGAGATGTGATCATCGCCAGGAAAGAGGCCCGCCAGACGCTCGCCATTACGCGCGGCGGCGGCAACGCGCAGCCCGCCAGCACGGAAGCGCCGGACCAGCGAGGCGCCAAGCCCAGCCCCAACCCCGAGAATGAGCGCTGTCGGTTCCGCCATCGTTTCCTCCTGTTCTTGTGATGCGGCGACCTTATCTGACGATATTGATCATGTCAGCCGCGCGCCCTTCCGCAAAACACGTGAGGTTGTGGGTGACGATCGGCAGGATCTGCTTGGAAAAGACATCGCTCATGCCGCCGATGCGCGGCGTGATGATGACGTTCGGCATATCCCACAGCGGGCTTTGATCCGGCGGCGGTTCTTCCTCGAAGACATCGAGACCGGCACCGCCGAGGGTTCCGTCCTGCAGGCGTTTGATCAAAGCTTTCTCATCCACCACCGGCCCGCGCGCCAGATTGATGACGACACCGCCGCGCTTCATCGCCGACAGCACGCCATCGTCGATCATATGGCGGGTGCGTTCGCTCAACGGCACGAGGACGATCAGAAAATCGGCGAGATGGGCAGCTTCCTGCAATTGCGCGCGCGGCATCAGCCGGTCGAAGCCCGGCGCGCTGGCGCGGGCATCGCTGATGCCGATGACGGTCATACCGAAGGCCTTGCAGCGCGCCGCCATCTCTTCGGCGATTGGGCCAATGCCGACGAGCACCGCCGTCTTGCCGAGCAGCAGTTTTTGCGGCCAGCGCTGCCAGACATGAGCGCGCTGATTGGCCTGCATGGCCGAAAAATCGCGCGACAGGGAAATCATGTAAAGGAAGGCCAGTTCCGACATCTGCGGACCGTGAATGCCGCGCCCGGACGTGATGCGCACATCGGGCTGCAACGCCTTGAGACTGTGCAAATGATCAACGCCGGCCGTCAATGAGCAGACATAGCGCAGGCGCGGCATGGCAGCGACGAGTTCGTCGCTCACGTCATGGGCGAGGGCGACGAGAATTTCCGCATCGCGTGCCAGGGGAACAGCCGAGGCCGCATTGGGCGCGGCCAGGATGGAGAGTGCCGGGCAGGTGCGGCGCACATCGTCGGCGACGATGTGAATGCCATCTTCAAGGATCAAAACGGACATGGATTAAACCTCTGGAGAGGATGGCGAATGTAACGGCAAGCAATCTCGCCGAACAGCCGCCCACGATGCGGCACTGGTGCGCGTCCTTGATCCCGCTATAGTCAGGTTATCCTTGATGGATTGCGAGCGGAGGGCAGCATGGCGAACAAGGTTATCGTGACGATCGCGCCGACTGGCGGCATGGCGAGCAAGAAGCAGAACGCCAATATCCCCACGCAGCCCGCCGAAATCGCCGAGGATGTCTATCGCTGCTACAATGCGGGCGCGAGCGTCGTTGCCGTTCACGCGCGACGCCCTGATGACCAAGCCACCTGCAATCCGGACATCTACCGGGATATCAACCGGCGCATCCGGGAGAAATGCAGTATCGTCATCAACAATTCGACGGGTGGCGGCATCAACGGCGACATGGTGCGCGAGGACAACGGCTATCCGGAGATTATCTGGGAGGAGCGATTGAAGGGCATGGAGGCGGGCGCAGAAATGTGCACCCTCGACGCCACGACCATCATCGCCAGTTTCGAGGGCCGCGAAATCCTCATGCACACGGGGCCGGAGCGCTGTCGCTTCCTCGCCAAGAGCATGATGGATCGCGGCATCAAGCCGGAATGGGAAGTGTTCAGCCCGACCCATCTCTTGCAGGACGTGACATCCTGTATCGAGGCCGGCCTCGACAAGCCGCCTTATTTCATCAATTTCGTTTTGGGCGCCGATCGCGGCTTTCAGGGCGCCATGCCCTATACGCCGAAAGTACTGTCGCAGATGGTCGAGCTGATGCCGAAACAGGCGGTGTTCAATGTCAGTGCCATCGGCCCGTCGCAATTGCAGGCCGGCGTTATGTCGATGATGCTCGGCGGCCACGTGCGCGTCGGCCTGGAAGACAATCTGTATTATTCACGCGGCCGGCTCGCCAATAATCTCGAACTGGTGGAGCGCATGGTGCGCATCATCCGCGAAATGGGCTATGAGCCGGCGACGCCGGACGAAGCGCGGGAGATTATCGGGCTGCAAAAGGCGGCGTGACTCTCGTGTAGCAATCATTCAGAAGGCCGCCCTTCGGCGGCCCTCTGTCGTTTCAACGACCGGCAATGCTGTCCAGCAGGCCCTCATGGTCGGGAAAGTCCTCGCCGCGCCAAGCCACATGCTGATCCGGACGAATGAGAACCAGGGGCTTCTCATAGAGGGCCTGGGCTTCCCGGCGATGCAGCGAGAGTTTGATCATGGGCACGCCGCGCCGCGCGGCGCTTGCGAGAAACCTTTCGGCTGCAGCTTCGGCGGCAGAGGTTAGAACCAGCAAGGTATAGTCGGGACCGAAGCGATCGAAGAGCGACACGCCACGCGCAGTCCCTGGCTCCAGCCAAAGATGGGGCGCGCGTGATCCTGGCACGGCATTGGGCGTATAGACCGCCTGGTCCCACGGCGGCGGCGACGATCCATCAGCAACGACAATCGGCGAGGTTGCGTAGCGCGCGCCCAGCACGACGCCGAGGGTACGAAACTCGCGCGACTTGGTTTCGACAATCCGGTTGTTGACCTCGGCACGCACGGCCTCGCCTGTCGGCCCGTCGTCTTCCACGCCAGCAACGACGAGATTTTTCGAGGTCGTCTTCTGATTGGTCGCCGCTTCGGCGATCACCAGTTGGTGAACTTGCCGACGTTCGATTTCATAGCTCTCCAGCAGCGCCTTCCCGCCCCAACCCTGCAGAACCGCCGCCAGTTTCCAGCCCAGATCGATGCCGTCGCCGATACCCATATTCATGCCAAATCCGCCATAAGGCGGATGTAGATGGCAGGCATCGCCGACGAGAAAGAAATTCCGGTCGCGATAACGATCAGCGATGAGCGCGTGCGCTGTCCAATGATCGATCCGCAGGATCTCGGCATCGACTTCCATGCCTGAAGCAGCATTGATGAGCGCCCTTGCCTCCGCTGCCGTCTCGACGCGGCGCTGGGTGCTGAAGGCCCAGATGTCATCGACATCCATCGGCGCCATATTGCCGGGAACATCGGGATTGACCAGCCAGTACATGATGGCGCGCGGCAGCTTCACCTGCTGCATGAGCCCCGGCGCGCGGCAAATGACGACGGTATTATGGGAGAGATCGTGCTCGCCGCGCATCTCGATGCCCATCAGGCGCCGCAGGCCGCTGCCAGCGCCATCGGCGCCGATCAGGTAGCGCGCGTTGATCGTCTCGGAACGTCCCGCCTCGTCGGTGAAGACCACCTGGACGCCGCGCTCATCCTGCGTCGCCGTCTCAAAGCGGCAGTTGAAACGCAGCGTCACGCTTTCGAGCGTCGCCAGATAGGCCTGCAATACCGATTCGAGCTTATATTGTGGAATCCATTGCGCGTGTTCGCTATAAATATCCTGCCGTTGCGGTGCGCAGGCGAAGGCGTTTTCGAAACGGGTGATGACATGTCCCGACAAGCGCGTCGCGAAAACAACGTCCGATGGATAGTCCGCGCCGAACGGCGAGGCCTCCAGCAGATCCTTGGCGATGCCCCAACGGCGCAGATGCTCGCGGGTGCGACTGTGCGTGGTCTTGGCACGGGGCGAATAGCCAACCCGATCATTGCGCTCGAGAACGAGACAGGAAACACCACGCCGGCCGAGCTCGATCGCCGCGGCCAAGCCGGAGGGACCGGCGCCAATAATCACCACATCAAACGTTGCTGCGTCTTGCCGTTCGCTCATCGCCGTGCCTTGCCTCTATTCCTTCTCGAAGCCGGCCATTGCCGCGATACGGCCGTAGAGTTCCGCTTCCGATTGTAAGAATTTTCCAAACGCCTCCGGCGATTGAAAGTCAGCATCCGGATAGACGCCGAGATCGCTGAATCTGGCGATAAGGGTCGGCTCGCTCAGGACGACCTTCATCTCGTCGTTCATGCGTTTGATGGTCGCCGGCGCAGTGCCTTTCGGCGCCACGAGGCCGAACCATCCTGACACATTGAACCCAGGCACAGTTTCACTGATGGCCGGGACTTGTTCGAGCCCGGGGACACGTTTGGGCACGCTCACCGCCACGGCGATCAAGCTGCCCGATTGAACATGAGCTTGCACGGCGGGAATGCCGTCGATCATCAAATCGACCACGCCCGTCACCGCATCCATCGCCCCTTGCGTTGTCACACTATAGGGCACTTGCGCCATGCGGATGCCCGCCCGCGATTTCAACAGTTCGGCGGTGAGGTGGGGGACGTTCTTGGTGCCCGAGGTGGCAAAGGAGAGTTTTCCGGGCTCGGCTTTTGCGACAGCGATCAAGTCTGGCAGCGTTTTAATGCCGCGCTTCGCATTGACGGCGATTACCATCGGGCTCATGCCTATCAGCGTGACCGGATCGAAATCGCGCGCCACGTCGAAATTCATTGTCTTGAAAAGATGCTGGTTGAGCGCCAGCGGCGCCGCCTGACCGCAAAAGAAGGTGTAGCCATCGGGCGCGGCGCGGGCGGCGACGGTCGCCCCCAGATTGCCGCCGGCACCGTTTTGATTTTCGATCACCACCTGCTGACCCAGGCGCGGACTTAAACGATCGCCAATCAACCGGCAGATGACATCGGGGGCGCTGCCTGCGGAAGCCGCGACGATCATTCGCACATATCGCACCGGCCATTCCTGAGCCGCCAGCGCGGACGGCCAAACAGCCGCCAACCAGGCCAAGACGAACAGGCCGCCTCCCTTCATGCCCCTCATGGCTCCCTCCCTGTGGCTAGCGTTCGCGGACGCTCCCACGAGTAAGGTCAGCCAAAACCATGCATCTGTCAAATAATAATATATTATCTTACCTTCGTGCATAATATGATAGGAAGCGTGATGGCGTCCTTGTCGCTCACAGAAACTGTCTATCGGCAGCTCCGTGCCGATCTCACCGCCGGCCGCCTTCCACCCGGCCAGCGCCTAAAGATCGATGACTTGTGCAAGCGCACTTCGGCCGGCTCGAGCGCTGTCCGAGAGGCGCTGTCGCGGCTGGTTTCCGACGGCTTTGTCGCGATCGAGCCGCGCCGTGGTTTTCGCGTCGCGCCGCTCGCGCTTGAGGACTTGCGCGACCTCACGCAGACCAGATGCCAGATCGAAGCCCTCTGCATCCGCAACTCCATCACCCACGGGGACATACATTGGGAGACGACGGTCGTTGCCGCCTCACACCGCCTGTCGCGAACGCCCGTGGCGGCGGCTGACGATCCGGCGCGCTACTCCAACGACTATGCCGTCGCCCACCGGGCTTTTCATGAAACGATCGTCGCCGCCTGCAAGAGTCATTGGCTCCTGCGGCTTCGCGCGTCGCTTTACGCTCAACATGAGCGCTATCGTTGGCTGTCGCGCCCTCTGGCCCGGATGGAACGTGACCTCGATACCGAACATCGGGCAATCGCCGAGGCGGCCGTGCGACGCGATGCGGATCGCTGCGTCCTGCTGATGGAGGAACATCTCAACCGCACCGCGCGCGTCTTGCTGGATGCGGTCGAGACCTAAGACCGAGAACGGCTTTTGTGGCTACTTCTTCTTCAGCTCTTCCAGCATGTGCTCGTAATTGCCGCCCATGACCTGTGACACAGGCATACCGGCATAGACGGCGGCGGCCATGTCGTCGCTGCGATCGCGGATCTGCTCGGCGCGCGACAGCACGTCTTCGATGCTGGCGGCGGGAATGACGACGCAGCCGCTACGATCGACGGCGATATAGTCGCCCGGATGCAAAGTGAGATCGCCGAAGGCGATCGGCGTCTGGCATTCCGCTTCATAGATGCGGCCACGGGCCGTACGGCAGGTCTGCGTGCGGGCATAAACCGTGTAGCCGATGCGGTTCGACTCCTCGATATCGCGCGCCGGACCGTCGATGACCGTGCCGGCGATGCCACGCACCTGGGCGGCACGTGCGAGAATCCCGCCCCAGGCGGCCGCATCGATGCCGGTGCGCTGTTCGATGGCGATGATGTGATCGGGACCGGCGGCTTCCACGGCCGTCGTGCACAAATGCCGGGGCTTGGCCGAGGGCGGCGCATTGCCGGCGACCAGTTTGACCGTCACGGCACGGCCGGCGATCGGCTTGCCGGCGCTGGCCTGGAACAGGCCGGTCACCGCCGGCGGCAGGCCCAGCGCATCCACCGCATCGGAGAGATCGCAAATATCGAGGGCGCGCAACCGGGCGATGTAACTGTCGAGAGCCATTTTTCTTCCTTCGTTATGAATTCCCAAAGCCATCGCGCCGAAACGCGACGGCCCATGCCGCTGTTCTGGCGCATCTGCGCACATTTGACCAATGCCAAAGCGCGAACGCTGGCGGCTGGCCTACCAGCGGGCCATGGCGTCTTGGGCAAAGCGGCTCTTCCAGTCAACGTCCTGCGGAACGAGGTCGTCATGGGCGCGGATATGGCCGTGGGTGGCAGGATCGAGGCCCTTCAGGCGTTCGCCGCGCTCGACGACGCGGGTCGCTTCCAGAAGCAGTCGACGCACGGTGACAATGGCCTTGTCCGTGGAGCCTAAGAATTCGCGGGTCCTATCGACGATCGGCCCCATGCCTTCCTGCAAGGCGAAATCCTGCGTGTTGACGCCGCGAATACCCGAGAAGACGCCGCGCTTCTGCAAGTCGCGATCGATCGCGAAATCGTTCGTCGTGTTCAGTTTCAACTGATAGGTACCGTCGACCAGATGTTCCGGACCACGACCGGACTTGCGCTCATAGTCGATCGCATAATCCTCGTCGATCGGCGTCGAGGCATCGTATGAATACATGAAATTATACACCCAGGTGTGTTCGTCATCGATGGGCATCCAGAGATGACCGTCGATCTTCGGCACTTTCGGGCGCTTGCCGGTATGGCCGAGCACATTGCCGCGCATCTGCTGCGCCGGCATGATGTATTGATAGAGCCTGATATAGCGTTGACCGTCGCCGATATGGCGCGTCGAGACGTAGTTATAGCCATAGTCGGTGACATCGACATCGAGACGCGGCGCGCCATCGGCCGCCGCTAAAGCCATCGAATGATCGGTCGTGTCACGGTGCAGGAACGAGACATGCGCGGTGTCGAGACCGCCTTCCAGGCCCTGCATATAGTTACAGGATTCGAAGGTCTTGGAGACAAAGCGATGGGTCGCCGGCGCGCGCAGCCATTCGTAATCCGGCTCCGGCGGCTTCTCGGCCAATGGTCCCATATAGATCCAGATCACGCCGCCCTTTTCGCAGGTTGGATAGGCGGTGAGTTTGACGCGGGCCTGCAGCGGCGTGCCTGCCGGTTCCGACGGCATGTCGACACAGCGTCCCTGCCGATCGAATTTCCAGCCGTGATAAACGCAGCGAATGCCGCGTTCCTCATTGCGGCCGAAAAAGAGCGGCGCACGACGATGCGGGCAAAACGCCTCGACGATCCCGACAACGCCGTCGCTGTCGCGAAACGCCAGCAGGTCCTCGCCGAGAAGACGCACGCGCAATGGCGCACCATCTTTCTCGATCAATTCTTCGGAGAGGAGCGCCGGCTGCCAATAGCGCCGAAAGACTTCGCCCATGGGGGTTCCCGGGCCGATGCGCACCAGCCGCTCGCTGTCTTCCTTCAGCATTTCCTGGCCCTTATATTGATGTTTTATTTGCCGGATTTTTGACCATTTGCGGGGCCAACGCAATGGACTTGCCGGCAGCCTTTCAAAGCCGAACGGGCGGGACTAGACTGGCGACAAACACAAAGGGAGGTCGCCATGGCCTATACGCTGCAGCAGTTCTGCCGGGACAGCCACGACATTCTGGCGGGAGATGTGCCGCTTCAGCAACGGATCGACGCGGTGGCGCAAAAGCTCGGTGACCTCTTGCTTGAAGCGGATTTCGTCGCCAGCACATTCAGCGCCGATACGCCGCCCGGCCGTCGCGAACTCTTTCACGATCCCGAACTCGATTTTTATGTCCTCGCCCATGTGCAGGAGGGCGGCAAACGCGGCTCGCCGCATTCGCACGGCACATCCTGGGCGATCTATGGCAATGCCACCGACCTCACGCGCATGCGCGAATTCCGCCGCGTCAATCCAGACGGCGAGGAAGCCTGGATTCTCGAACAGACCGCCGAATATGACATGCGCACCGGCGATACCAAGGCCTATGGCCCCGGTCACATCCATTCGACGGAACATCCGCAAACCTGCTGGGTGGTGCGCGTCACCGGCACCGACCTCGATCAGATTCCGCGCTACCGTTTCCGCAAGCTGCGTGACCGGGTGTTGGAGAAGGCCTGAACCAGAGTTTAGATGTCGATGACGATATATTCTTCCTCGACTTTCACGGGGAAGCTTTCAGCGACATAGGGGCCTTTCACGAGGGTCTCGCCCGGCGCCACATCGACCTTGAATTGGCGCACGCGCATCGACTTCGGATCGCACCAGGATTGTCCCGTGCGGATCTCGAACTCCCAGCCGTGAAACGGACAGCGCAAGAATTCGCCCTTGCGCTCCAACCGGTATTTATTGGGGCCATCGGATAGAGCGAGGCCGGTGATGAAGCCTTTGCACAGATCGGCGCCCGCATGCGGGCAGCGGTTGGCAAGCGCATAATAATCGCCAGCGACATTGAAGACGCCGATTTCGCGTCCACCGACTTCGACGATCTGACTGGAACCTGGCGCGATGTCCCGCGCCTTCGCAACAACGTGACGGGTCATGACAGTTGATACAAAGCCTTGGCGTTGGCGCGGAAAATCTTCTCGCGCTGTTCATCGGTGAGACGGACCTTGATGACCTGACGCGGGTCGTCGAAATCCCAATGCGGATAATCGGTCGAGAACATGATGTGATCCCAGCCGATCCAGTCGAACATCTGGATGATGTCCTGCGGATTTTCAGGCTCCTCCATCGGCTGGGTGGCGAACCAGAAATGTTCGCGCATGTATTCGGACGGCGGCCGCTTGATATGTGGCGTTTCCTTGCGCATGCGCTCCCAGATGCGGTCCATGCGCCAGCCGAGTGCCGGCGCCCAGCTGAAGCCGGATTCGATCATGGCGATGCGCAGTTTGGGAAACTGTTCGAACACGCCTTCCATCACCAGGCTGACGGCGGCCGCCTGCGAACCGGTGGTGAAGGTGTGATGTTCCTGCATGTAATAGGTCGGCCAACCGGCACCGGACGACGGATTGCCGCCGGGCACGGCGGCCGGATGCAGGCCGATCGGCAGGCCGGCGCGTTCGGCGGCGGCGAAAATCGGCCAATAGCGGCGGCGGCCGATCGGCTCGCTGCTGCGCGGCGAAATGATCACCTGGGCGAAGCGGCGGTCGCCGGCGCGTTTTTCGATTTCGGCGACCGCATGTTCAGGATCTTCGCCGGTGACGACGATGCCGGCGCGCAGGCGTGCGTCGCGCTCGACCCAATCGTGCAGTTGCCAATCATTGACGGCCGACGACAGCGCGCGGGCGAAGGGCTGATTGCGCTCTTCCATGCCGCCTTTGCTGAGCGCCACCAGCATGCCGAATTCGACGCCATTGGGATCTAGATGCTGGCGTTTCATCAGGTCATAATCGGAGCCCGGCGGACCGCCCTGCGGCGGATAGGCGTCGGCGCGCTGGCCCGATGCCATCATGCGCGGCCACATGATCTGCTCGGTCATGCCCTGGCGCACATGCGCGCCGAAGCTCTCGATATGCTCCTGCCAGGCCTTCGACAGATAGGGATAGAGATCCTTAGCCGAGCGTTGGATCGGATGAATGTCGCAATCGACAATCATCAGGGTTTGAGAAGCTTTTTGGGCGCGTAGCGGAGCGTTCATCACACGGTCTCCTTCGTATCCGGGGCATCGACGGTGGCGAGACGCGGGAAGGCGGCACGCGGATTGTCGATGGCAATCTTACGCAACAGCTCGGGGCTCAACCCTTCCGGCAGGCCATTGTCACCGTCGAAATGCCCATGGGGATAGTCCGACGAATAGACGATCATGTCGTCGCAGGCGATCTGTTCGAAAATCTTATTGAGAATCTTCGGGTCGCGCGGCGCATCGACCGGCTGCAAGGTGAGGCGGACGTGCTCGCGGATGATTTCGGCCGGCACCCTGTCAAGCCAAGGCACTTCGGTGCGCACACCACGCCAGGTCTTCGACGTCCGCCATAGGAAGGTCGGCATCCAGGTGAAGCCGGATTCCATACAGACGAGTTTTAGTCCGGGAAACTTCTGGAACACGCCTTCGGCGAGGAACCCGACGATCAGATTCTCGAAGGCGCTGCTTTGCAGCATATAGTCTTCGCTCTGATAGGAGGGCCAGCCGGCGGCGGTGGGCGGATTGCGATAGGTCGAACCGGCATGGACGGCCAGCGACAGGCCGTGACGCTCGCAGGCCTCATAGATCGGCCAGTAGATCCGGCGGCCGAGCGGGCTGTCCCCCATCACCGGCAGCAGCACGGCGACGAAACGCTTGTCAGCCGCGCAGCGCTCGATTTCCTCCACGGCCAAGGCCGGGTTCTGTGCATGGACAAGGATCGAGGCGCGCAGGCGCGGTTCGCGATCGAGCCATTCCTTGGCCACCCAGGCATTGATCGCCTTGCAGAATTCGGCGCCCATATCCTCGTTGAACAAAGCCATGGCACCATGCATCGTATGGCAGATGGCGCCCGACAAACGGCCAGGATCAAGTACGTCGGCCTGCAGCGCGGCCAAGCCCGTCGGGCGGCCCGGCGCCGCGCGCCAGTCATCGCGCACGGTGAGCGGCGAGCGCGGCGGATAACTCGTCAGATTGAAGCCGGCACGATCGATATAACGCGTGACAAGCTGATCGCTCCAATAGTCTGACATATAAGGCAGGAGCGTCGCGACATTGGGAACGCTCAGGTGCACATCACAATCGATGGCACCCTCCAGCGGCAGTTTCATCCTTCTCTCCGTTGCGCCGGATCGAGCCGGCTCATTCTTGGCGGCAATCCTATCATCACCTCGTTATTGTCGGCGATTATATCGTTTATTAGAAACGATTATATCGCTGACTTACGGTCGGTGGCCGTGCCTTATTTGCCGCAAATTATACCGCATCCAGCGCGCTACGCCTAATGCGCGCGGCCTGTCACATTCAACGCGGGATGTGTCCCAACACTTGATGCTTGCGCGCCACGGGCTTTTATCGCCTTGCCATGTAAGGTAGTTTTCGCTTATCCGCTTTCCAGCAGAGCGGCCCGAGCACAAGAACTCAGTTAAAAGCCGTTTTCACAGCGCATCTGGAAATCGGCGTGGGGAACCGCGAGAGGGTAGGACATGACTGATAACACAGCGGGAACGCTGCGAGGCTCGAAGCTTGCAGACAAACCGCTTGCCGGGCCGAATTCATTGGCGTTCCGGCTCTCGCGCTATTTCACCGGTCGCGATGCGGCGGTGCTGACTCTCGTTCTCATCCTTGGGTTCCTGGCGGTCTATCCGCTCGCCATGCTGTTTTACGGCAGCTTGCATTCGACGCCGCCGGGCATGGCAGGCGAGTTCAATCTCGACGGCTATCGTTCCATCTTCACCGCTTCGAACATGGTGGTGTTGCTGAACACGGTCGGCATCTCCCTGGCGAAAACCATTCCGGCTCTGTTGATGGCCGTGCTGCTGGCCTGGATCGTGGCGCGCACCGACACGCCCTATCGCGACAAGCTGGAAGTGCTGATCACCCTGCCCTTCTTCGTGCCGCCGATCCTCACCGCCATGGCCTGGGGCATGCTCGGCAATCCGCAGGTCGGCCTGCTCAACCAGGTGTGGAAATGGGCGACCGGTTCGCAGACATCGATCATCAATGTCTATTCTTATGGCGGCGTCGTCTGGCACATGATCCAGTATTCGACGCCGTTCCTGTTCCTGTTCATCGTCGACATCTTCCGCGCTATGGATCCGTCGCTGGAAGAATCGAGCCGCATGTGCGGCGCGTCGCGCTGGCGCACATTCCGCAACATCACCTTGATGCTGATGCTGCCGGCGCTGACCAACTCCTTCATTCTCAGCTTCATCCGTGGCATCGAGAGTTTCGAGTCGCCGCTGTTCTTCGGCACGCCGGCGAAGATCACCGTCATCACCACGGAAATCTATAATTCGATCAACCATCGCGCGACGCCTGACTATCAATATGCGACGGCGCTCAGTTTCGCGATCATGGCGCTGATGTTCATCCTGGTGATCTGGCAATGGCGCCTGCTGCGCGGCCGTACCTTCTCGACCGTCACCGGCAAGGGCTATGCACCCAATGTGATGAAGCTCGGCAAGTGGAAGTGGGTGACGTTCGGCTTCTGCATCCTGTTCTTCTTTGTCACCGTCGTGCTGCCGATCGGCCAGCTCGCCATCGGCTCGTTCTTCCGCTTCTTCGGCTTCTACTCGCGCGACATGCTGACGCTCGAACATTATTCCGCCGTGCTCGGCAATGCGGAAGTGTGGCGGGCCTTCAGCAACACGATGCTGCTCGGCCTGCTCGGCGCGACGGCGACGATGGTGCTGGGCTCGGTCGTCGCTTACGTCTCGATCCGCACGCGCTGGCGCGGCCGCCGGCTCATCGATGCGCTGGCCTGGCTGCCCTGGATGATGCCGGGCATGGTTTTAGGCATCGGCTTCCTGTGGGCCTTTGCCATGTTGCCCGGTCCGATCCCGATCTACGGCACGATCTGGGCGCTGCTCTTGGCTTATATGGCACTGGGAACACCGGTTTCGGTGCGCGTCATGACCAGCGCCTATGCGCAATTGTCTTATGATCTGGAGGAATGCTCGCGCGTCCATGGCGCCTCGTTCTTCCAGACGTTGTGGCGCATTCTCATCGCGCTGGCCTGGCCGTCCTTCGCCGTCGGCTGGGTGCTGGCCTTCTTCGGCATCATGCGCGAATTGTCGGCCTCGATCCTGCTCTATTCCGTCGGCTCGGAAGTGCTTTCGGTGGTGTTGCTGCGGCTGTGGTCGAACGGACAAGCGGAGCAGGTCAGCGTCATCGGTCTGTTCATGATGCTGCTGGTCATCGTCTTCCGCTGGGCGCAATTGCGCTTCATCAAGAACCGGATCAGCACGCTGTAGTCTTATCGATCCATCACCCGTAGAAATTAGATATCTAGGCAAGGAGAGAACGCGAATGGCTGCGATTACGCTGGAGAACGTGAGCCGGCATTTCGGCTCCGTCGCGGCCGTGGACAATGTCAATCTGAATGTCGACGCCGGCGAGTTCGTCACTTTGCTCGGCCCGTCGGGCTGCGGCAAAACCACGACCTTGCGCATGGTGGCGGGACTGGAACAGAACACAGGCGGGCGCATCGCCATCGACAATCAGGTGGTGAGCGACGCCAACGCCAGCTTCTTCATTCCGCCGGAACGACGCATGCTTGGCATGGTGTTCCAGTCTTATGCGATCTGGCCGCACATGACCGTGTTCGACAATGTCGCCTATCCGCTGCGCATCCGCCGCAAGTCGACGCAGGAAATCGCCGAGAAGGTGAAGACGGCGCTGCGCCTGGTCGAGATGGAGAACTATGCCGATCGCCCGGCGCCGGCCTTGTCCGGAGGCCAGCAACAGCGCGTCGCCATCGCCCGTGCGCTCGTCTTCGAACCGCGCGTGTTACTGCTCGACGAACCGTTGTCGAACCTCGATGCGCGCCTGCGCACGCAGACGGGCGACGAATTCCGCGCCCTGCAAAAACGCCTCGGCATCACCAGCCTTTACGTCACCCACGACCAGGGCGAGGCGATGGCGCTCTCCGACCGCATCGTCGTGATGCATTCGGGCCATATCCTGCAGATCGGTTCGCCGGAGGAAATCTATCGGCGGCCGGCCAATCGCGGCGTCGCCGGCTTCTTCGGTTCACCCAACTTCCTGCCCTCGAAAGTGCAGGCCTGCGCGCCGCAAGCGGACGGCTCCTTCCTGCTGACCCTCGACGGGCCGGGTTGGGTTGGCCCCTGTGGCTGCTCAAGCGCGCTGGCCGTCGGCACCGACGTCCTCGTGATGGTGCGGCCGGAGAACATGCGGATCGCCGACAAGGCTTCGATCGGCGCAGGCGAGATGAGCTGGACCGGCCCCATCGTGCAGTCGATCTTCCGTGGCACCCATCGCTCGATCGTCGCCGAGACGCCGGCCGGACGGCTCAACATCGACGTCCCGTCGGTCCATAATCCCGCCGTTGGCGAGAGCATTACCCTGGCTGCCGACAGCAAGGCAGTCTGGGCGACGCCGACCAACTGATTTCAAAGCGGACGGGCCATAGCCCGTCCGCCCTTCCCCGCCACGGCAGATCTTCAACGTCCTTACCCGGCCTCTTGCTATTATGCACACGTGTGCGTAACCTGCCCAAACACTTGGGGAGGAGGCACCATGGCGATCTTTCGGCATGTTCTAAATCTGTGTGCGATCCTGGCTGGCCTTGCCGCGCTGGCACCGGCTGCGGCCCAAGCGCCCCCCGACTATCCCAATCGCCCCTTGCGCCTGATCGTCCCTTTTGCCGGTGGCGGCACCACCGACGTGCTGGCACGGCTGATCGGCCATCAGCTCGGGCTGGCGCTGGGCCAGCAGGTGGTCATCGAGAACCGGCCCGGAGTGAACGGCAATGTCGGCACCGACGCCGCGGCCAAATCGCCCCCCGACGGCTATACGATCGTGCTGGTGGCCGACGGCACGGTGGCGATCAATCCCGGCCTTTATCCGAAACTGCCTTTTGATCCGGAACGCGACCTCATGCCCATTTCACGGGTCGCCCTGGTGCCGCTGATCCTCGTTGCCCATCCGAGCTTGAAGGCCGAGACGATCCCCGCTCTCATCGCCTTGAGCCAGGAACCTTCAACCAATCTGTTCTTTTCCTCGGCGGGCCTCGGCAGCACCGGCCATCTCGCCGGCGAATTGCTGAAGAGCCGCACCGGCCTGCGCATGACTCATGTGAACTACAAGGGCGGCGGGCAAGCCGTGAACGATGTGGTGAGCGGGCAGATCCCGCTCCTGGTGACGGCGATGGCGACCGCCGGTTCCTTCATCGAAGCCAAACAGCTCAAGGCGCTTGCAGTGACCTCCGCGCAGCGGCTCTCGGGGCTTCCCAATGTGCCAACCATCGCCGAGAGCGGCGTGAAGGATTTCGATGTCTCCTCCTGGTACGGCATCATGGCGCCAGCCGGCACGCCGCCCGCAATCATCGACAAGCTCAACGGCGAATTGGTGAAGGCGCTGCGCGATGACGATTTGCGCCGCAAGATGCAGGCGCTGGGCGCCGAACCGATCGGCGACAGCCCCACTGCGTTCGCCAAAGTTTTGACAGCGGATATCAAGAGCTGGGGCCGTGTCATCGGCGCGGCGAAGATCAGCTTTCAGTGACAATGAAAAAGCCCGAGCGTGCGATCACGCTCGGGCTTTTCCCACATGTCGTGTCTATCGTCAGATCAGAAGGTGCAGCCGTAAGCGCTGACCGCCGCCTTCATCTGTTCCGACGAGGATTTGCACATCGTTTCCATCGACGGCTTGGTTTGCGGATTCTTGGCCATATCGGTCCAGGTCTTGCGCATCTGATCGATCTGGCCCTGGAACGTGCTCTTTTGCGCGTCGGGCACTTTGCCCATGACGCAGGCTTCATATTTTGTCAGGAAGTCGTCGCAAGCCGGAATGCCAACCGGATCAGCCGCATGCGCGGCAACGGCCGAAAGCGAAACGGCAGCGGCGACAAGAGCGTTTCTGAAAAACATGAATCCTCGCAGAATGTAAAAAGTGAAGAAAGATGCGCCGAGGCGCGCGCCTTATACGGCAGCGTAATGTGACAAGAATGCGGCTCCGCCACAGATAAGGCAGCGGAACCGTGAAAAGAAACAAAGTGGGGCAACTGCAAACAAACGCTTATGTCGTAAGTGACATTCGCGATGGGGATTATGCGCGCAGCGTCACATAGATTTCGCCACGCTCGACACGCACCGGAACCTTACGCAGACGAATCGCCTGATTGGTCGGGTGGCGGCCGGTGCGGATATCGAACTCCATGCCGTGCCAGGGGCATACGATATTCATGTGCTCCTTGGAGAATTCGCGACCGCGGCTGGTGCGATCGGCATTCACCGCTTCCGTCGCCAGCGGCAGCAAGCGACCCTGGCAGGCAGGGCCATCAAGATGCGGGCAACGGTTCTCCCAAGCGTAGAACTCGCCACCCAGCAGGAACACGCCGACTTCCTGTCCGCCGACTTCAAACACCTTGCGGCCGGGATCGGTAAAAGACGAAGCGGGGCCAACATTCACTTCAGACATGGTCTTGGATCCTGATGTCTTGTGCTTTGGAGATCAAGAAACGCGATCGGCGGCACGCGCCGCGATCGCATCGGCAGCGCGCGGACGCGTGCGCTTGATCGGCAGATTGAACAGCTTCGCCGCGTTGAGGCCGAGGATGTTGCGCTTGGCCTGATCGTCGAGGAAGGGCAGCGTGGTGATCGAGCTCGGCGGATCGAAGTCCCAATGCGGCCAGTCGGACGAGAACAGCAATTGCGTGCTGGCCTTCATCTTATCAAAAGTCGCTTCGAGCAGTTTGAGATCGTAGCGTTCGAGCGGCTGGCTCGAATAATACATATCCTGCATATATTCGCTGGGCATGCGCTTGAGGCCCGGCGCTTCGCTCTGGCGCAGCAGCACTTCGTGATCGAGGCGCTGCATGAGGAAGGGAATCCAGGCGACGCCGCTTTCAACCCACACGGTCTTCAACTTCGGGAAGCGTTCCGGCAGCGCGTTGATGATCCAATTGGTCATGTGGATCAGGTTGTAATGCACGAAAGACAAAGCGTGCATGGAGATGAAGCGGTTGAGCTGGGTGAACGAGGGATCATCCCAATGCGGGCCGGCATGGAACACCAGCGGCTTGCCGCTCTCCTCGATCATCGAATAGAGGCGCATGTATTGATTGTGGTGCACGGGCTTGTGGCGCACCGCGCAAATCGTATAGCCGACGATCTGCGGATGATTGCCGAATTCGCGGACCATGCGTTCGCATTGATCGACATTGTTCAGGGGCAGATAGATCAGGCTGGTCAGGCGCGGTTCCTGCGGCAGAACCACTTCCACCATCCAGCGGCAATAGGCGCGGGCGAGATAGACTTCGACATCGTCCATCGGGTTCATGCCCAGATGCAGCATCGAGGTCGGGAAGATCACCTGATAGTCGACGCCCATGAAGTCGATGCTGCGCTTGGCGATCTCGACGAAGGCGGCACCGGGCTTATCGGGATTGGAAACACTTTCACGCGGACCCGATTGATGCGGCACGCGGCCCGACAGCGACTGGAAGCTCATGCCCGGCTGCATGTTGATCAGCGGCGTGCGGATGCCGCCGGCCAACTGATTGAGCGCCGTGTGCTTGAGAACATCGTTCTCCATGAACTCAAGAATTTCCGGCCAGAAGCGGCCTTCCTGCGTGTGCGCATCGACGTCGACGATCAGTTCGTAATCGTCATACTGGCGCTGCGCCTGACGGGCGGCGGCAAAGAGATAGTCGCGGGTGTCCGTGGCCGCGGTGATTTCCTGAAGCTCGCGCACTTCGCCCACCAGCGACGATTTGAGTTCGTCAGGCATCGTTCCCTCCGCACGAAAGCGTTTTGCAGTTTGACGTCATTAAACGCCACAAAGACGCATCAACAAAGACCAAGAGCGCACGCGCGTTTCAGCCGAACACCCGGAGCCCTGGAATGGTTCTAACGAAACCATGCCACCAAAAGCGGCAGTGTAAAAGCAAATTATTAGCTATTATAAAATGGAAACCGTTCAGTTTCCTTCAAAGCCAGAAAGATTAAAGATTTAGATGCTTACGCGTGGCGAGGCCCGCGAAAAGCAAAGGGCGCGACCACCCTGGAGCGCGCCCAAAACTCTCAAGCCTGCGAAGGCCGTCAGGCCAGCTTGATCGTCACGTCGTCGAAAAGCTCTTCGACCTTGTAGTGCTTTTTGACGATCTTCTGCTCATAGGCATAGCGCGTGACCAGTTCGAGCGACTTGCGGCAGGCTTCCAGGCCCATCGGCAATTGATCGATCTCGCCGCTCTTGGGCAGGCCGGCGCGGGCCTTGCTCTCCTTCAGCGCGGCGAAAATCTGCTTCACCACATCGGGCCGTTCCTTCGGCAGATCGCGATGCACGGCGAACATGTGGTTGATATGGCCGCAGCCATATTTCTCGCCCCAGGCGCGCGCCGTCTCTTCCGGATTCTGGATGACGGTGCGCATCTCCGGATTGGCGAGGAGATCGGCGGCGGGGATCACCGCATCGACGTCGCCATCGAGCGCCATCTGATTGAGGTTTTTGCCGCCCGGCGGCGCGCGCTCCACGAGCTGCGGCGGATCGGTGTATTCGGCAAGATGCGGATCGTCCCAGCACAGCCATTTCAGCTTGTTGAGATCGACGCCATATTCATCCTGCAGAATGCCGCGCACCCAAACGCCCGTCGTCTGCGTGTAGGAGCGCACCGCGACCTTCTTGCCCTCAAGGGTCTTCGGGTCCATCGGCGAGCGCTCTTTGCGGCAGACGAAGAACTGATGCTGAAACCGGCCGACCATGGTGGCCGGCAGCAGCACCAGCGGCTTGCCGTAATCGAGCGCCTGCATGTAGGTGACGATGGCCAGCTCACCGGCGGTGAACTTGCCTTCGCGCACCATGGGCTTGAAGCCTTGATTGGCGGTGGCCGGACCGGCGAAATCCCAACTGACGAGCGGCGTTTCGATCTCGCCCGCCTTCAGCGCCTTCGACAACGCCGAATCGGCGAGATTGGTGCGCAGCGTGACGGGCCCCGTCGCTGGGAAAGTCGCCATGTCCTTACCTCTTCTTCTTGCTTGTTCTGCTTATCAGCGGCCGGCCAGTTCACGGCCCTTGTTGAGCGCGTTGAATGTGCGCTCCGGCGCCGCCATCAGGAAGCGATAGCCTTCGCTGAGCACGCGCTCGACATTCTTGGAATCGACATGCGGATGGCCGACGACCACATTGTTGGCCTTCGCCGTTTCGACGATCTTGCGCATGTGATCGAGCACCACCGGATGCTCATACTGGCGCGGATAGCCGAGTTCCTGCGACAGATCGCCTTCGCCGATCAGCACGGCGCCGATGCCCTTCACCTTCTTGAGGATTTCATCGAGGTTCAGGATGCCTTCGAGGTCTTCGATCATCAGAATGACGAAGATTTCGCCGTCCGGATTGAGCGGCCACACATCGGCGCGCTTGTAATACTCCTGCTGCGACAGACCCCAATAACGCACGGCGCCGTGCGGGCCGTCGCCGCGCTGGCCGAAGGGCTCGTGCAGCGGATTGTTTTTCATGGTCGGATAGCGGCAAGCCGACACGGCATTGTAAGCCTGTTCGGCGGTGCCGACATGCGGCCACACCACACCATAGGCACCGAGATCCAGCACCTGCTTGGCGAAGGTCTGGTTCATTTCCGCGCCGTTCGGGGGAATGCGCACGATCGGCGTCAGCGCCGGCGCGAGCGAGCCGGAGGTGGCGATCTCATTGCGGTTGAGCAGATATTGCAGGGCGTGGCGGACATTGGTGCCGTCCCACACGTTGTGCTCGGTCTCGAACACGACGCCGTCATATTTGGTGCCCTGCAGCGCGGTGGCGGCATCGGCCGTCGCCGGAGAAAACATCGTGAAAGCGGGCTTGCCGGATTCGAGCGCGCGGATGACGCCGTTGAGCCGTTGCTGTGCCATGAAAGTCCTCTTGAAGATAAGAGCCGGACTGCTGCCGGCTTTGAGATTTCAGCCCGCCGTCAGCAGACTGCGAAAAGGAAAAAGCGGCGTCCCTCCGGGACGCCGCGGATCGCTTAGATCAGGCCGCGCTTCTTGAGCTGGCCGTCGAGGCGGCTGTAGACCTTGCGCGCATTACCTTCGTAGATCTTGTGCAGGTCTTCGGCGCTGAGGCCGAGCTGGTCGACGTAGCGCTTCGTGTCGTCATATTCGTGGCCGGTTTCCGGATCGATACCCTGCACCGCGCCGATCATTTCCGAGGCGAACAGAATGTTGTCGGTCGGGATCACCTTGGACAGCAGCTGCATGCCCGGCAGGTGGTAAACGCAGGTGTCGAAATAGACGTTCTTGAGGAGATGTTCGCTGAGCAGCGGCTTCTTCAGCATCTGCGCCAGGCCGCGATAACGACCCCAGTGGAACGGCACCGCGCCGCCGCCGTGCGGAATGATGAACTTCAAGGTCGGGAAATCCTTGAACAGATTGCCCTGGATGAACTGCATGAAAGCCGTGGTGTCGCCGTTGATGTAGTGGGCGCCGGTGGCGTGGAAGCAGGGGTTGCACGAGTTCGACACGTGCACCATGGCCGGCACGTCGAGTTCGACGAGCTTTTCGTAAACCGGATACCACCACTTGTCGGTCAGCGGCGGCTCTTTCCAGTAACCGCCCGACGGATCGGGGTTGAGGTTGACGCCGACAAAGCCGAGTTCGTTGACGACGCGCTCGATCTCCGGAATGCAATTACGCGGATCGACACCCGGCGACTGCGGCAATTGCGCGACGCCGATGAAGTTCTTCGGGAACAGTTCGGAGACGCGATAGATCAGGTCGTTACAGACCGTCGCCCATTGTTCGGAGGTCTTCTGATTGCCGACGTGATGGGCCATGCCAGCGGCGCGCGGCGAGAAGATCGTCAGGTCGCTGCCACGTTCGCGCTGCTTTTTGAGCTGGCCCTTTTCGATCGTCTCGCGGATCTGGTCGTCGCTGATGACGGGCGCCGGGCCCGGCAGCGGGCGATTTGAATCGACAAGGCCAGCAAGCTGGCGGTCGCGCCAGGGCTGGAGCGGCGCGGGCTCAGTCGTGTAGTGACCGTGACAATCGATGATCATAACTCGTGACCTTTGTGGTTCTTGCGGTGGACAAAGCAGCATCCCGGCCGGGTCGGGTGAATTTCCTCCCCCTTATGGACGGCCCGGATGATCCGGGCGGCACAATGACCGGAGAGACGGCGGAATGCAACGGGCGGACCCGAAGCGCAAGCCCTTGATGAGAGGCGTGCGCCAAAACGCCGGCAGTTCGAACGGTTCATATATTAAGAGTTACCTAGGGCGTTGTGATCGCAAATGAATCAAACCTGGGCTCCAGCTTTTCGCACTGATGCGTTTTCTTCATAGGACGCGGCACGCACTAGAACGCTTCAGACGAGCCCTTCGTAAGAGCCGCCATCGAGCTGAATGTTCTGGCCCGTCATAAAGCCCGCATGCGCGGAGCAGACGAAAGCGCAGGTCGAGCCGAATTCCTCGGTCGTGCCGAAGCGCTTCGCCGGCAGGCTGTCGGCGATCTGCTGGCGAGCCTCCGCCATGGTGATGCCCTGCGCCTTCATCATCCGTTCCGCCATGAATTTCTGCCGGTCGGTGTCGATGCGCTCGGGCAGCAGATTGTTCAGCGTAACGTTATTGACCATCACCGAACGGGAGAGAGATTTCGAAGCGCCGATCAAAGCCGTGCGCGCCGCCGTCGACAGGCCGAGACTGGGATCGCGTGGCGATTTGGTCATGGCCGAGAGAATATTGACGATGCGGCCGAATTTGCGCTCGACCATGCCGGGCAGCACGCCTCGGATCATCAGCACCGCCGCCAGCATGTTGCCCTCAAGCGCCTTGATCCATTGGTCGTGATCCCAATCGAGGAATTCGCCCGGCTGCGGGCCGGCATTGTTGTTGATGAGGATATCGGCTTGCGGACAGGCGGCAAGCAGTTTGGCGCGGCCTTCCTCGGTGGTGATATCGGCCGCGACTGCCACGACGTTAACGCCCGTCGCGGCGCGGATTTCAGCAGCGGTGACTTCAAGGCGCCGCGTGTCGAGGCCGTTGATGACGATATCGACGCCCTCCTTCGCCAAGGCCAATGCGCAGGCTTTGCCAAGGCCGCGCGAGGAGGCGCAGATGATCGCCTTGCGGCCCTTGATGCCCAAATCCATGCCGTTCTCCCAGTCGCGAAGTCTTTTTGTGGTCTTGTCGTGATTATTCGGCGGCGCGCGCGGCTGGCGGATACCAGGTGGCGAAGCCAAGGCCCGTGCCGGTTAGCGCATCGGTGCGATAGCCCGGCGCATAGGATATCCAGGTCAGATCGAGATCGGGACAAGCGCCGGCGAGCACCAGCCAGTTGCGAATCTCGGAACTGCCAGCCTGCAAGCGCTTGACGTCGAGGTTGCTCAGGAATTCCAGATCCTTGCGCTTCATCGCGGCGATCACCGCATCGTCGAGATCTTCCTCGGCCTGGAAATGGCTGAGGCCGCCCGAGGCCATGAAGCCGACGCGCAGATTGTCCGGGAAACTGCGCACCAGTTCGCCGATGCCCTTGCCCAATTCGACGCAGCGACGCGGCGTTGGCTGGTTCGGCGGAAAATAGGTGTTCAGGAAGATCGGCACGATCGGCACTTGGCCATTGGGGGCGCCGTCGAGATATTTCTTATGCATGAAGGAATAGGCGTGGCCCTCATACTGATGATCGGCCATGCCGCCGAGCGAGGCGATATCGAAACCGCGATCGCACAGACCCTTGATGAGATGTTCGGCCAGCGGTTTGTTGACCGGATAGAAGACGCCGTCTTCCTCTTCCAGCCGGCGGTTCTGCGCGAACTTGTACCAGTGGAACGGATCGCTCTGCGGCAGCTCTTTCTTGCGGCCGTTGCGAATGCGATCGGCATGATAGATGCCGATCGCCGGCTGCATGTTCTTGGAGAACAGTTCGTTTTGATCATCGCCGCAGATG
Source organism: Rhizobiales bacterium 62-17 (assembly GCA_001898965.1). Taxonomy (GTDB): domain Bacteria; phylum Pseudomonadota; class Alphaproteobacteria; order Rhizobiales; family Beijerinckiaceae; genus Terripilifer. Next base: position 821,036 of record MKVW01000009.1, on the reverse strand, counting down.
ATCAAAACGTCGAGTTTGGCCGTCTGCACTTCCTTGCGCATATGCGCCATGGCGTCCTGCACCTGGGCAAAACGCTTGGCGATGGCCTCGTCCGTCACCAGTTCCTTCGCATTGGACGGCGCCAAAGCGAGCAACTGATCGTAGGTCACCACATTGCCCTTGCGGTCAAAATAGGTGCCCTTGGGATCAAACGTGCGAAAGCCCTTCTGCCAATCCTGCAAGGTGCAGGTGAGCATGACGCTGTGCGACGAGGCGAAAGCGGCGACCATCTCGGCCATGACCAAACTCCCTGTTCAACGACGCTTAGGCGTCAGCCCAAACTTCGCGCGCGGTTTCGTTGACCAGTTTCAACTTGGCGATTTCCTGTTCGATGGTCATCGCCATGCCTTCGATACCGCTGGCGAAGCCGCATTGCGGCGACAGCGCGAGCTGTTCGATCGGCACGATCTTCGCGGCCTCTTCGATGCGGCGCTTGATCGTATCCTTGGTCTCGAGCTTGCCATCCTTGGTGGTGATCAGGCCAAGCACGGCGATCTTGCCCTTGGGCAGGAAGCGCAGCGGCTCGAACCCGCCGGCACGATCGCTGTCATATTCGAGGAAATAGCCGTTGGCGTTGATCTCGCTCAACAGCACTTCGGCCACAGGCTCGTAGCCGCCTTCCGCCACCCAGGCGCCGCCGTAGTTGCCGCGGCACAGATGGATGCAGATGACCATGTCGTCAGGCTTGCCGGACATCGTATCATTGAGCAGCTTGGCGTAGGTCTTGAGAAGCTGATCGGGATCTTCACCCAGGCTCTGCGCATGGGCGCGCAATGCGGGATCGCAGAGATAGGCGAGATTGGTTTCGTCGATCTGCAGATAGCGGCAACCGGCGGCGGCGAGATCGGCGATTTCCTCGCGATAGACGCGGGCGAGATCGGCGTAAAACTCCTCGATCGTCGGATAGGCGACCTTATCAATGGCTTCGCGTCCGCCACGGAAGTGCAGCAGCGTTGGCGATGGGATGGTGATCTTGGGCGTCGAATTCGGGCCGACCTTGGTTTTCAGGAATTTGAAATCGTCGACGAAGATCGGCCGCACGCGCTTGAGCTTGCCGGAAATCTGCATGGTCGGCGGCTGCTGCAAGGCGACGCCATCGGCTTTGTGAAAGCGCACCGGCACTTTCGAGGGAATGAGCTTGACGTTCTCGAAGCCGAGCAGGAAGTCGCGCTGCCAGCCGCCACGGTTATATTCGCCGTCGGTGACGGCGCGGAAGCCGAGGTCTTCCTGCAGTTTCACCACCGGGCCGATGGCCTCGCGCTGCAGCTTGATCAGTTCCGCTTCAGGCAGCTTCCCGGCCTCGAACTCCTTGCGCGCCTTGCGCACATTATCGGGGCGGATCAGCGAGCCGACCTGATCGGCGCGGAAGGGCGGCTTTGACTTCGCGGACATGTTTCCTCCTCGGTTTTGTTTTCTGGCGCAGTTTTTTGACCGGCAGAACGCTCAAGCTTTTACAGCATCAGGGACCCTGCAATCAATTCGCATGGCCGTCAAATGGCAACGGCCGTGGCATCGTATTCGAACAGCCAGTCATAGCGCAGACGCACTTTCTCCGGTGCCCACTCGCGCTCCATATATCCCACCGCCGCCGTCGCATCGGCGAGAATGGGGTTGTGGAAACGCTTGCCGGCCTCGGTCGAGCCGACGACGATCTTGGTCGCCCGTTCGACGCGGGCTTTCTGATAAGCAGCGAGCGCTGCGCCGATGTCGCCGTAGGTGTCGAGGCAGCGGGCGAGCACCACGCCGTCCTCGATGGCCATGATGGCGCCCTGGGCCAGGAACGGCAGCGTCGGATGGCAGGCATCGCCCAGCAAAGCGACATGGCCTTTGGTCCAAGTCTGCAACGGAGCCCGGCCGATCAGTGCCCATTTATAAGGCTGGTCGGTCTTGGCGATCATTTCATGGACATAGGGATGCCAGCCGGGGAAATCGGCGGCGCATTCTTCCTTGCTGCCCTTTTCGTTCCAGGATTCGCCGCGCCAATCGTCGCGCTCACCGAAACCGACGAAATTCAGGATTTCGCCCGAGCGCACCGGATAGGTGATGACGTGGCCGCGCGGGCCAACCCAATTGGTGCCCACCGGCCTTTGCAGGTCCGCCGACAGAGACTTCATCGGGATCAGACCGCGCCAGGCGATGATGCCCATGAATTCCGATTTGGGCGAATCGAACATCTGCTGGCGCATCAGCGAGTGGACGCCATCGGCGGCGATCAGCACATCGCCCTCCGCCTTGCGGCCGTCCGCGATTTCCAGGGTGACGCGGCCGTCCTTTTCGGTGAAGCCGAGGCAGCGGGCGCCGGTGTGGATGGCATCGGGTTTCAGCGCCAGAACCGCATCGCGCAGAACGGAATTGAGATCGCCGCGGTGGACGAACCAATAGGGCGCGCCGAAGCGGCGCACGGAATCCTCGCCCAAATCGAACAGTTTGAACGTCTGGCCGCTGTTCCAGATGCGCACTTCCTTGCCGGCGGCCTCCTTGGCGAGCCGGCGCATCTGGTCTTCGAGACCGAGATGGATCAGAAGGCGCGATCCGTTGGCGGCGATCTGGATGCCGGCGCCGAATTCGAGGAGTTGCGGCGCCTGTTCGTAGACATCGACATCGAAACCGCGGCGCAGCAGCGCCAGCGCCGCCGTTAGCCCGCCGATGCCCGCACCCGCGATCAGTACATGAGGTTTGGCCGCCAAAGTTTCCTCCGTTTCTTATCTGTTCGTTGCACACTTGCAATGTGGTCTTGAATGTCGTCGCCGTTCCTGCAACGAAAGCGCATAACAAATCAAGCGGAGGAACCCATGGTCCGGCAAACCCGGCGTGTCATCGTCGATCACGACAGTTCCGGCAAGGCCGTCGTCACGTCAGACGGCCCCACCCCCAATGTCAAATTACGGCAGGCAACCGGCATTACCTCAACCCAGCTCTGGGTGACCGACCGGGCCCAGCCCGACCTGTCGTCGGGCGAAGACATGTCGCTGCGCGATGTCGGCGTGGCGCCGCCGGCGAACGGCAACATCCTGCGAATCGTCGATTTTCCGCCGGTGTCAGAGATGAAAGCCGTCGACAATGCCGCCATGCTGAAGGAAATGGGCCTAAGCGCCGATTCCCACGGCGGCGCGGCCAGCCGGAGCGCCTTCATGCATCGCACCAAGAGCATCGATTACGCCATCGTGCTGGAGGGTGAGATCGACATGCTGATGGACGATACCGAAGTGCATCTGAAGGCTGGCGACATCCTGATCCAGAAGGCGACCAATCACGCCTGGGTCAACAACAGCAAGGCCAATTGCCGCATCGCCTTCGTGCTGATCGATGCGCAGGAACCGCCGGCATGGAAGCAGACGCCGGGGCATTAGGGAATTATGCCGAAACCTTCGTGTCATCCCGGACGCGCTGCAAGCGCGATCCGGGATCCAGGAGTCAGGGACACGATGCTTGCCGTCCCTTAAGCGCGACTAGCGGCAATTCTCCAGCTTCGAGTCCGGATTGACCTGCGGCGGCGGGCCGAGCTGCTTGTTGGCATAATCGACATATTGCCGATCGAAGATTTTCTCCGCCGGTGCCGCCGTCTTCACCAGACCGACCTTTTGGTAATAGGCCTGCTGATCAAGTAGCCCCGCGACATTGATGATACCGTCCATGCGCCGGCCCGTCCACGGATTGCGCTCAATGCTTTCGGCGCTTTTATCGAGGCCGTTACGCAGCGCTATTTCGATCACTTCCTTGCGGTTCGGGCCGCCGTGATAGGCGACGCAATAGTCGCGCGCGGCGCGCATGTAAGCGACGAAGAAACGCTGCGCCGCCTCCTTGTTTTTCGCCGCCCATTCGGTGTTCATGAAGGCGACGGCGATCGTAAGAGGCCGGGGTTCGACGAGCTTGTCGACGCTAGCGATGGAATACGCGATTTTCTGATCCTGATAGGCCGCCGCGAAGGGCGGAATGACGAGAGCGGCATCGAGCGCACCGCTGACCAAAGCCGGGCCCATCTGCGGGAAGCCGAGAATCTTGATGTCGATATCGTTGAGCGTCATGCCGACGCCTTCCAGCATCTTGCCGACTTCATAGGTCGTTACCGAGCCCGGACCATTGCTGCCGACCACTTTGCCCTTCAGATCGGTGAGTTTGGTGATCTTGCCCTGGTTCTGTATGCCGACCAACATTTGATGATGGATCGGCGTGGAGACGCGATCGGCGACCATGATGACCGGCAGCTTCTGCTCCAACGCGTTAAAAAAACCCGCCGACGTGCCGCCTTCGACAAACTGCAGATCGCCTTTCGCCAGGATCGCCAGCACGTTGGCCGACGAATTCATCAGCGAAATTTCGACATCGAGACCAGCGTCACGGAAGTAGCCTTTTTCCAGAGCAATGTAAGTTCCGACTGCACCGAACGACTGCACAGTGCCGACATTCACCTTGGTCCTTGTTTGCGCCTGCGCCACAGGCGTAACCAGCATCACGGCACCCAGCATGAGAGCACCAGCGACATATCCCTTCATGATTTATCCTCCCTTTTTGTCGTCCCTCCGGAGCCGTTGGTTTCGAATTTCGGCTTCGAATTGTTGCGGCGGCTTATCGGCAGCCTTCGATCTTGCTGGCCGGGTTCACTTGCGGCACGGGGCCGAGAACCTTCATGGCATTGTCCGTATATTGTCGCGTCACAAGCTGCTGCTCCGCGAATTTGGCTTTGATAAAGCCCTGTTCGTAGAAGAAATCCTGCATGTCGAGCAGGCTCGCCATGTTGACCTCGCCGTTCATATTGCGGGCTGGCCAGGGATATTTCTCGATGAAGGCGACATCTTTGAGCGGGCCGTTGCGCGTGACGCGGTCGACCATTTCCTTGCGATTGTCGCCGCCGTGTAGCGCGATGCAGTAGTCACGCACGCTGCGCATATAGGCGATGAAGAAATCGCTGATCAGCTTCTGATGCTGTTTCGCCCAGTCTGTGTTGATCATCGTCACGGCAATGGTCAGCGGGCGGACTTTCACATGATTGTCGGGGTCCGCGAGCAGAAACGCCGAATTGTCTTCGACGAGCGACGTGCCCCACGGCTGGATGATCAGGGTGGCGTCGATGGCCTTGTTCTTGAAAGCCGCACCTTGCAGGGGAAACGCCAGGATTTTGACGTCGATATCTTTGATGGTGCCGCCATCGGATTCGAGCAGCCGCGCCAGTTCATAGGTCGTCACCGAAGCGGTGCCGTTACTGGCGACCATCTTGCCTTTCAGATCGGCGATGCGCGTCACCTTGCCTTCAAGATCCTTGCGCACCAGCAGTTTGTGATTGAGCGGCGTTGAAATGCGATCGCTGGCAATGGTGATCGGCATTTTCTGTTCAAGCGCGTTGAAATAAGCAGCGGAAATGCCGCCCTCGATCATCTGCAGCCGGTTGGTCGCCAGCAGCGCCACCACATTGGCCGACGTATCGAGATTTTCGATCTCGACATTGATGCCATATTGCTTGAACCAGCCCTTTTCGATGGCGGTGTAATTGTTGACCGTGGCGATCGAATTGACCGTGCCGATGCGAATCGTTTGCAGCTGTTGTTCCTGTGCTTTGGCTTGAGCCGACGCAACAGCCAACGCCAAACCCATAGCCAGTCCGGCCGTCCCAGCCTTCCGGATCATTTTTCGTTTCCTCCATGATGCCGATTGTCTCGGCTTGATCTTGCGCCACCCTACCGGCGATGCGGCGCCAGTGTCGCAGTGTTCGGCGTGCGCCGCAATATGGAACGCTTCCCAACAAGCTGTGGGATTGCCTTGGCGCGGGGTGGACGATACCAAGCGAAGACTAGAGTGTTTGGGGGAGACCATATGCGCCCGCTTCGTTCCGCTTTGATCGGCGCCGCGATGCTGTTCAGCGGCTTTGCTACAGCCAGCGACTATCCGACGCAGCAGATCACCATGATCGTGCCACTGGCGCCGGGCGGCCTGGCCGATATTGTCGCGCGTGCCATCCAGACGCCGCTGCAGGTGGCGTTGGGCAAGCCGGTGATTATCGAAAACCGGCCCGGTGGCGGCGGTGCCGTCGGCGCGGTGGCGGTGGCGCGCAGCAAGCCCGATGGGCACACGCTGCTGCTGGCGCTCTCGCCCACCATCGCTTTGCCGGAGATGGACCGTCTCGACGGCAAGAAGCCGTCTTATGAATTGTCGGAGCTCACGCCGATCGCGCGCCTGACGGCCGAACCCTTCGTCGTGCTGGTGCGGCCCGATGCGCCGAGGAAAAGCTTCACTGAGGTGGTGGCGGATGCGCACAAACGGCCCAACGCCATTTCCTTCGCCTCCTCCGGCACGCGCGGGTCGATCCATTTCGCCGTGGCGCTCGCCGCCCACGCCGCCAAGGTGGACTTTCTGCATGTGCCCTATCGCGGTGGCGGCCCGGCGGTGACGGCATTGCTTTCGAAGGATGTTGATTTCACTTTGGCGGCACCGAGCGTAGCGGCGCAATTCGTAGACGGTGGCCAATTGCGTGCCATCGCGCGCAGCGGCGGCGACGAACCGCTGAAGCTCTATCCGAAACTGACGAGCTTCAAGGAACAGGGCGTCGATGCCTCATACACGCTCTGGTCGGCGCTTTACGCGCCCGCCGCCACGCCAGCCGACGTGCAGGAGAAGCTGAAAACCACATTGCGCGCCATTTACGCCGACCCGGCTTTCCAGAAAGCAGCCGATGGCGCAGGTCTCGACCTGAAAATGCTGCAGGGGACCGATCTCAAGGCTTTCCACGACAGTGAGGAAGTCGCGACCAACAAGCTCATTCACATCATCGGCAAGATATAGATTCTTTATTTGACGCGTCTTTGTAAAGTTTGATGTATCCATCAAACTACAAAACGCTATGGCTGGAGATTTCATGCGTATCGTCAATTTCGTCATCGATGGTGTGACGCGTTTCGGCGTGTTGCGGGACGAATCGATCATCGATCCTCTGCGCGCGGCAGCCGATGAGGAACGCGCCTGGTTCGCCGATACGGTTAGTTTCATCCGCGCCGGCGCGCCGGCCCGCCAGGCGCTTGATAAAATCGTTTCGCAAAGCGATCCGAAAGCCAATTTGAAGCTGCGCGACGTCAAACTGACAGCGCCGATGATGCCCAGCACCATCCTGTGCAGCGGCAGCAACTATCGCGCGCACAATGCCGAAAAGGCCAATACGGCGATCAGCGGCAAGGAACCGGAATTCTTCATCAAGACGAGCGACTGCGTCATCGGCCCCGACGATGCGATCCTCTATGACGCCGCGCTGAGCAAGAAGATCGACTGCGAGACCGAACTCGCCGTGGTTATCGGTAAGCCCGGCCGACATATTCCGGTGGAGCGGGCGCTCGACCACGTGTTCGGCTATACGATCGTCAACGATGTCACGGCGCGCGACCGGCAGGTGCGCATGAAGGACGGCTTCGTCTGGTATGAACTGGGACGCAGCAAGGCCTTCGAAACCAGCGCGCCGCTTGGCCCCTGCATCACCACCGCCGATGAAATCGGCGATCCGCAGGCCTTAGCGCTCCAGACACGCATCAATGGCGAGCTGCGGCAATCCTCGACAACAGCCGAAATGATCTGGAGCTGCGCCGAGCTCATTCATTTCTTCTCGGTCAATTTCACGCTCAAGCCCGGCATGATGATCATCACCGGCACGCCGGCCGGCACCGCCTGGTCGACCGACACGGAACTCGGCGGTAAATGGTCGCCCACCCCCGGCCTCGTGCCGGCGACGCGTTATTGCGAACCCGGTGATGTGATCGAAAGCGAGGTCGAAAAGATTGGCATCTTGCGCAACACCGTGGCCGCCAGTCCTTAAGTCGCCTCGCAGCCCCGTCGAGGGAACCTGCCCACAGAGAGCGCCAGATTTGTCGTTTTTCGTGGGCATTTGGCAGTCTTGCTGATACAGGCGATGACCGCTAGAAATCCGTCGTCCAAAAAACAACAGTTCAGGAAACACCCATGAAGCGCAGCACCGACCGCATTCTGACATCCCATGTCGGCAGCCTCATCCGTCCCGACAGCGTCGTCACCTATCTGCGCGACAAGCAGGCCGGCAAGCCGGTGGACGAAGCCGCGCATCAAAAGAAGCTTGGCGAGGAAGTGACGCAAGTCATCAAGCAGCAGAAAGATGCCGGCATCGATATTCCCAGCGACGGCGAATTCGGCAAGGGCATTTCCTGGTCGCAATATGTGCTGGAGCGCATGAGCGGTTTCGAGCGCCGGCCGTTCAAGCCCGGCGTCAACGCCTGGCGCACCGGCGCCGACCGCACGCGCTTTTCCGCCTTCTACGACGAGATGGACGGCAAGGAAGGCATGGCGACGACGATGGAATCGGTCTGCGTCGGGCCGCTGAAATATACCGGCCAGGCCGCCGTGCAAAACGACATCGACCATATGAAGGCGGCGCTGAAAGCCAATGGCGTCGAGGAAGGCTTTCTGCCGGTGGCCTCGCCCACATCGGTGATCCCCGACCGCACCAATGAATATTACAAGAGCGACGACGACATTCTCGTCGCCATCGCCGAGGCGATGAACACCGAATATAAGATGATCACCGACGCCGGCCTCGTCGTACAGCTCGACGATGCCCGTCTCGCCGTCACCTATGACCGCATGGTGCCGCCGGCCAGCATGGCCGATTACAAGAAATGGGTCGGCCGACAGGTCGAGCTGATCAACCATTCGCTGCGCGGCATCCCGCAGGAAATGGTGCGCTATCACGTGTGCTGGGGCAGCTGGAATGGTCCACATACGACCGACGTGCCGCTGACCGACATCATCGACGACTTCCTGAAGATCAAGGCCAACTGTTTCGTCATCGAAGGCGCCAACCCGCGCCACGAACATGAATGGAAGGTCTGGGGCAATGGCCGCTTCCCGAAGGACAAGATGCTCGCCACCGGCGTGATCAGCCATGCCACCAACGTGGTCGAGCATCCCGATCTCGTCGCCGAGCGGCTGGTGCGCATCGCCAAACTGATCGGCCGCGAAAACGTGATGGCCGGCACCGACTGCGGCTTCGCGCAGGGACCGTTCTATCGCCGCGTCCATCCGTCGATCATGTGGGCGAAGTTCGAGGCGCTGTCCGAGGGCGCGCGGCGCGCGTCGAAGGAATTGTGGGGGAAGTAATTTTCCTGTCGAACGCAACCTCTTGGTGTCACCCCGGACAACTGCGTAGCAGATGATCCGGGGTCCAGGGGCAAGCGGTAGAGCCTATCCTCCATATCTTCCGTCGTTTTCAATACCGGCAACATTCGTCACACGCCCCTGGCTCCCGGATCGCCTTCGGCGTCCGGGATGACACACGATGATGCGTGGCATTCTCTTCTCTTTCTGAAAAATCAGCAGCCAGGTTGCCGCGCCCATCGGCCAATGGTTCAGTGCAAGTTACCTCTTGCGCAGGTCACGGCCGTCCTGCCAATATTGGTCCATTAACACAAGGAACCATCCATGGCGGGGAAAATCACGGCTGATCTCAGCGGCATGACCATTCTGATCACCGGGGCCTCGTCAGGAATCGGCGCGCATTTCGCTGAGATGACGGCGAGTCGAGGCGCCCAGGTGGTCGTCACGGCGCGCCGCCGCGACAAGCTCGAGGAATTGGTGGCTGATATCGCCGCCAAGGGCGGCAGAGCCCATGCGGTGACCGTCGATGTCACCAGCGCCACCTCGATCCGAGACGGCGTCGCAGCCGCCGTCAAAGCCGCGGGGCCGATCCACGCCCTGATCAACAATTCCGGCGTCGCGCCTGGAAGGCCGTTGCTCGGCGAAAGTGCCGAGGATTGGGATCAAGTGATCGCCACCAATCTTTCGGGCGCCCGTCACATGGCCGTGGAAGTCGCGCGCCAGATGGTCGAGCAGAAAAGCGGTGGCACGATTATCAACATGGCCTCGATCCTCGGCCTGCGCCAGGGCAGCCATGTCACGGCCTATGCCACGTCGAAAGCCGGGCTCGTGCAACTGACCAAGCAGATGGCGCTGGAATGGGCGCGCTATGGCATTCGCGTCAACGCGATCGCACCCGGCTATATCGAAACGCCGATGACAGCGGCGCATTTCGAGACCGATGCCGGCAAGCAGCAGTTGCTGCGCATTCCCCTGCGCCGGCTCGGCCAGGTGGAAGACCTCGATGGCCCCATCCTGCTCTTGCTATCGCCGTCCTCCTCCTTCATGACCGGCTCGGTCCTGGTCGCCGACGGCGGCCATCTCATTTCCAGCTTGTGAGAAAGCCATGGATTTCGCACTGCCGTCCGAACTCGAAGACATCAGGGTTCGCACCCGTGCCTTTGTCGCCGAGCATGTCCTGCCGCTCGAAGCTGATCCCAAGAATTTCGACGAGCATGAGAACATCCGGCTCGACCGGCTCGAAGACGTCCGCGCCAAGGCGAAAGCCGCCGGCCTGTGGGCGCCGCAGACGCCGAAACAATTCGGCGGCATGGGCCTGCCGATGGTCGGCTGGGCGGCACTTTATGAAGAGGCGAACCGTTCGATCTTCGGGCCGGTGGCGCTGAACTGCGCCGCGCCCGACGATGGCAATATGAATCTCCTCGCCAAGGTCGGCACGCCGGCGCAGCAAGCGCGCTGGTTGCAGCCGATCGTCGACGGCAAAGTGCGCTCCTCCTTCGTGATGACTGAGCCGGCGCCTGGCGGCGGATCGGACCCGACGATGATCCGCACGCGCGCCGAGCGCAAAGGCGATAAATGGGTGATCAATGGCCACAAATGGTTCATCACCGGCGCCGCCGAAGCCACGCATTTCATCCTGATCGCGCGCACATCGGACGATGCCCGCAAGGGCCTCACGGCTTTCCTTTTTCATAAGGACCAGCCGGGCTGGCGCATTCTGCGCCGCATCGCGATCATGGGGCCGGAGGAACACGGCGGCCATTGCGAGATCGCCTTCGAAGGCCTCGAAATCGACGACGAGAACGTGCTGATGAATGTCGGCGACGGATTGAAGGCGACGCAGATTCGTTTAGGTCCCGCGCGCCTCACCCATTGCATGCGCTGGCTCGGCCTGTCGAAACGCTGCGTCGAGATCGCCACCGCTTACATCAACGAGCGTCAAGCCTTCGGCAAACGGCTCGCCGATTACGAAAGCGTGCAGATGAAGATCGGCGATGTGACCCATGCCATCGACATCGGCCGCCTGCTGGTGATGCGCGCCGCCTGGAAGCTCGATCAGGGCGACTTTGCCCGCACGGAGGTTTCGAGCGCCAAACTGCACGTCGCCGATACGCTGCATCTGGCCGCCGACACGGCGATCCAGCTCAACGGCGCGCGCGGTTATTCCAAGGATACTGTGCTGGAATGGATCTACCGCTATGCGCGGCAGGCGCGGTTGGTGGACGGCGCCAGCGAAGTGCACAAAATGGTGCTGGCGCGTCACGCCGCCAGCGCCGGCATCGATAGCTGGCGCTGGGGCTAGAAAGATCAGACCTTCTCGGCTTTGATCGGATTGCTGAGCACACCAACCTTGTCGATCTCGATCTCGCAGACGTCGCCATCCTTCATGAACAGCGGCGGCTTCTTGCGACCGCCGACGCCGCCCGGCGTGCCGCTGACGATAACATCGCCCGGCGCTAGTTCGGTGAAGACCGAGATGAAGGCGATCAACCGCGGAATCGAGTGAATCATCATCTGCGTGGTGGCGCGCTGCATTTCCTGGCCGTTGAGACGGGTGATCAAGGTCAGCACGCTGTCGGCCGGCACTTCGTCGGTCGTCACCATCCACGGACCGAAGGCGCCGGTCGAGGGAAAATTCTTGCCCGTCGTCCATTGCGTCGTCGCCCATTGCAGATCGCGGATCGAACCGTCGTTGTAGCAGGAGAAGCCGGCGACGTGGCCGTAAGCGTCCTTCTCGGCGATGCGACGGCCGCCCTTGCCGATGATGACGGCGATTTCGCCTTCATAGTCGAGATGGCTCGATTCCGGCGGCAACAGCATCGGTTCGTTATGGCCCATCTGACTGTTGGCAAAGCGCACGAACAGCGCCGGATCCTCGGTGCGCTCGCGCTTGGTCTCGACCACGTGGTCTTCGTAGTTGAGGCCGACGCAGATGATCTTGTCCGGATTGGGAATGACCGGCAGCAGGCGCACCTGGTTCAATGCCACATCCGGCTTGGCGCCGGCGATCGCGGCCTTCGCCTGAGCGAAACCATTGCCGGCGATCAAAGCGCGCAGATCGGCGAAAGAAAGTTTCTTGCCCAAGTCGACGATGCCGCCATCCACCACGGCGCCATAGCTGACCTTGCCGTTGGCCTCGAATGTCGCAAGCTTCATGTTTCCTCCTGATGTCTTCGATCTATCCGTTCGCGGGCCTTATACGCAGCCGTAGCCGGCATGGACAAGCGCTACGCCTGCATTTTATCTCACCTTTTCTCGCCCTTTACGGGATGTTACGGGGAACCCAGCCCACAAAATCGCGCCGATTTCAACAGGTGCGCCGGAGGAAACATTCATGCCTTATCTCGATACGCCCGAAGGCCAACCCGACGACAAGGTTGCCTGGGGATCGGACGTCGCGGCGCAAATGCTGCGCCTGTGCGGTTTCAAATATGCCGCCCTCAATCCGGGAGCGAGCTATCGCGGCCTGCACGATTCCCTCGTCAACCATTTGGGCAATCGCGACCCCGGCATGCTGTTGTGCCTGCATGAGGACCATGTGGTGGGCATTGCCCACGGCTATGCCAAGGCGACCGACCAACCGATGGCTGCCATCGTTCATTCCAACGTCGGGCTGATGCACGCGCATATGGGCATTTTCAATGCCTATTGCGATCGCGTGCCGATGATGATCGTCGGCGCCACCGGCCCGGTCGATGCCCATCAGCGCAGGCCATGGATCGACTGGATCCACACCTCCGCCGATCAGGCCGGCATCGTCCGCGACATCATCAAATTCGACAATCTACCGACTTCGGCTGAGGCCATCGTCGATGCGATGGCGAAGGCCAATATCGCCACCCGCACCGAGCCCTGCGCTCCGGTCTATATCGTGCTCGACGCCGGCCTGCAGGAGCAATCGCTCGACAAGGTGCCGGCTTTGCCTGATATGAGCCGCTTCCAGCCACCGGCCGCGCCGCGCGCGCAGAAGGCCGACATCGATCGTGCGGCCGCCATGCTGAAGGCGGCGAAGCGGCCGCTGCTGCTCTACGGGCGCGGCTCGCGCTCGCAAGCCGAATGGGATGCGCGCGTGCAGCTCGCCGAAACGCTCGGCGCCTGCGTGATGACGGACCTGAAGAACGGCGCCATGTTCCCGACCGATCATCCGGCGCATGTGATCGAGCCGTTCAATCAACCGGGCAAGGACATTCTCGATCTGATCGCCGAAGCCGATCTGGTCATCGCCTTCGAATGGGTCGATCTCAACGGCAGCATCAGCCCGCCGAAGGGCTCCAACTTCTCGGGCAAGGTGATCAGCGTGGGCCTGGATCATCATCTGCATAACGGCGCGCATATGGTCTATCAGGGCACCGCGCCGACCGATCTCCTCATCTCGGCTTCGCCCGCCAGCGTGGTGGACGATCTCAACGCGACGCTCGGCAAGACCAAGAAAGAGCCCTGGCGCGCGGCGATCCGCAAACCGTTCAAGCCGGGCGATGGTTCGCGCATCCGCATGCAGGATGTGGCGCAGGCCCTGCGCGAGAACGTGCCCGATCCCGACAAAATCTCCTTCGCAGCACTGGCGCGGCAATGGCCGTGCGATCAGTGGCCATGGCGCGATCCGGGTGCCTATATGGGCAAGGACGGCGGCGGCGGCATCGGTTCCGGTCCCTCGCTCTCGGTCGGCGTGGCGCTCGCCAATGCGGACATGGGCCGCCCGACGGTGACCGTGCTCGGCGACGGCGATTTCGTCATGGGCAACCATGCGCTGTGGACCGCGGTGCGGCACAAGATTCCGCTGCTGGTGCTGATCAACAACAACCAGTCCTATTTCAACGACGAGCTGCATCAGGAAGGTGTCGCCAAGCGGCGCAACCGCCCGGTCGGCAATCGCTGGATCGGCCTGGCCATGGACAAGCCCTATGTCGACATCGCCAAATTGGCCGAGGCGCAAGGTGCGACCGGCATCGGCCCGATCAAGACATTGGCCGATCTGCCGGATGCCATCCGCAAGGGCGTCGACGTGATGATGAAGGGTGGCGTCTGCGTCATCGACATTCACGTGCCGCCGGGCACGGAACGCAACACCAATTCGACGGGCCTGCGCAATACGTAAGGCCTGCGCCGCAGTGCCTTTAAATAAGAAGCCCGGCCCTGATCCATCAGAGCCGGGTTTTTGCTTTACGCTGCCGCCTTCAGCCGCGTCTCGACCAGTTCGCGCAGGGCGCGCAGATCCTTGGCAAAGAGGCGGATGCCTTCCGAGAGCTTCTCGGTCGCCATCGCATCTTCGTTGAACTGGAAGCGGAAATTCTTTTCGTCGAGCTTCATGCGCGCCGGCGCATTCTTCACGGTCGCCGGATCGAGCTTGCGCGGCAGCGGGCCTTCGCTCTTGCGCAGCTCTTCCAGCAGCTGCGGTGAGATGGTGAGGCGATCGCAGCCGGCCAAAGCCTCGATCTCGCCGATGTTGCGGAAGGAGGCGCCCATCACCACCGTTTTGACGCCATGCGCCTTGTAATAGGCATAGATGTTGCGCACGGAGAGTACGCCGGGATCGGTCTCGGCGGTGAAGGTCTGGCCCGTTGCCTTCACATGCCAATCGAGAATGCGGCCGACGAAGGGTGAGATCAGAAAGGCGCCGGCATCGGCGCAGGCTGCCGCCTGAGTGAGCGAGAACAGCAAGGTCATGTTGCAGTCGATGCCATCGCGCTGCAGGATCTCGCAGGCGCGTATGCCTTCCCAGGTGGAGGCGAGCTTGATCAGAATGCGCTCCTTGCCGACACCGCGCGCCGCGTAATCGGCGATCAGCGCGCGCGCCTTGGCGACCATGGCCTCGACATCGAAGGACAGATCGGCATCGACCTCCGTCGAGACGCGGCCGGGCACGATCTTCGACAGTTCCGTGCCGAAGCTGACGGCCAGACGATCGGTCACCTCGCCGGTGTTGCGGCCGGAGCGCGCCCCCCAGGTGATCGCCTCGTCGACGAGATGGGCATAGGCCGGCATCTGGGCGGCCTTGAGAATCAAAGTCGGATTGGTGGTGCAGTCGGTCGGCTGAAAGGCGCGAATCGACTCCATGTCGCCGGTGTCGGCAACAATGGTGGTCATCGCCTTGAGTTGCTCGAGTTTTGAAGCCATCACCTGTCCTATTCAGCGGGAGGTTGCGTGGTCAGCACGAAATCGACCATCGCCGTGATCAAGGGATAACCCTTATCAATGCCAAATTCGAGGCGGTTGATGCGGCCTCGGGCGGTAAATCGGGCCTGCCCGGGTCGATCGTCGGGCGAGATCGTGGCAACAACCGAAAGGGGCCGGGTGACGCCGCGCAAAGTCAGGTTGCCGTCGAAACGTACGCGGCGTTCGTCGAGACGGGTCATGGCGCGAGATACGAATGTCATCTCAGGATATTGCGCCACATTGAGGATGGCGGGGCCGCTCAGAAAAGCATTGTAGCGCGGGCCGCCGGCATCGAAGGCGCGCGTGTTGACGGTGACCACAAAACGGCTGCGCTCGGGCCGTTCCAGATCGACATGGACCTGGCCCTTTACTTCGCGGAACCAGCCACCCTTCACCGGCAGGATGAAAGAATCCACCGTGGCGCGCACAGCCATCGTGTTGGGCTGGATGACAATGGGTTTGGCGGATCGCTCCGCGGCGGCACGCGCCGGCCCCTGCGCCGATGCGAGCGCGGAGCAACAGCTCATCATGACCGCGGCGAGCCAAAACTGTTTCATCTCAAATGCTCAGAAGCCGGAGGAACAAAGCATGACACGGCATCGGCGGGTCTGAAAGCGGCGTTTTTGTGGACGCGTTAACCCTTGTCGTCATTGTCGGATCGGCGCGGCTTTGATGACCAAACATTCATCAAGCATTCATGACTGAAAGTTCACCTTGGCTGTGCGATCACCAAGGAGGTCACGATGTCACGGATCAAATCGCTCGGTGTTGCTCTCGCCGTCGTTGTCGGCGGCGCCGCGCTCGCCGGCTGTACGCCGGACGGACCGCGCTACGGCTATGGATATGGCTATGGCCCGGTCTATGCCGGCACGAGCTACGGCTATTCTCGTCCCTACTATCGTCAGTCTTACGGTGGCTATTACGGCGGCTATCGCGGTGGCTGGCGCCATCGCCACCATCATCACTACTGATCGGCCTTCATCGATGGATTGAAAGACACTACGGCGCCCGAAGGCGCCGTAGTTTTTAGAGACTTCGGTTTTCAAGACTCTTGTTTCTCAAGACTCTTGCGCGATGGCTGGCGGCTGATCAACGCGACTGAGGCCAAGCCTCTAAAAGGAGCGCACGATACGCATGCGAGCGCCCCAATTGTTGGGGCTGATGGCCGCCAACGTTCCAAGACCAACCGGAACCGACAGCGGCAGGCTTTGATTCAAGCGCGCATAAGTGACTTCGGAAATGATGTTGAAGTTCTGCACCGGCGACCAGACGAGCTGCGCCCAGCCCTGCCAGATCGAGGCCTTCGACAAACCACCCTCCTGCCAGGCCGTCGCCTGACCGACGCGCCCCGGCGTGAGATGCGAATAGGCCGCGTAGAGATGCGTGCGCAAGGTCGGCGTCCAATAGTGCGTGAACACCGCCATCGCGTGGAAGACCTTGAGCTGTTCGCCGCCGCCAATGCTGCACGCCGCATTCACGCAATAGATGGTGAAGTTGCGATCGGCCCGCAGAAAGCCGCCCATGAAAGCGGCCACATCGAACCAGTCGCCATTGGCGCCGCTGGACCAGACATATTCCTGCGCACCGACGCTATAGCCGGCGGCGATTTCGAATTTATCGCCTGCGGCCAGCATCGGCAAATTGACGCGCAGGCCGGCGGTCACCGCCCAGCCTGTCGCGCTGATCTGCTTGCCGTTGTTGCCGACGACCGCCAGCGGCAGATTGCCGAATGTCGCCGAGTTGCGCACGACAACGCCGGCGATTTTGGCGGCACCCCAGGATTGATCGACCTGGAACGAGCCAACCAGCGCCGGCAGGCGTGTCGCGTTCGGCCCGGCTGTCGCAGCCGTCGCTGTGAACGGATTGGCGCCCAAGGTGCCAGTCGTCATGGAGATCGGCCGCGTGCGATCCTCGATACCAAAGGTCGCCGAGAAGCCGCTGCCGAAGGTGGCGGTATAGGTGAGCTGCGGCACGAAGGGCGGATGACCGTCGCCCGCCGATGACGACAAGAGCGGCGTATCCCTCAAGAAGAGAGAGTTCATGAAGGCGATACCGGCGGTGAAACCGGCAAAGCGGATATAGGCGAATTCGATGCCGCTGCCGGGACCGTTGCCAGACGCAAAAAAGCCGTTCGGATAACCGGGCGGCGCATTCATAATGCCCGAGAGGCCGGACACGCGAATGCTCATCGCGGTCTGCAAAGTGCCCCAGGCGGTTTGCGTGCGCGCGTCCATGGTGACGCTGGCGCGCAGATTGTCGCCGATCGTATCCACCCCATTGGCGGACATGAAAGTGCCGGCAGCAAGGCCGTTGCCGACCGTTGAGCGATGCACGACCGCATTCTTCGCCGGCACGTAGGACATGTCGTAACGGACGCGGCCGCCAACCTTCAAACAGGTGTCGGTGCCAGGAATCCAATAATAGCCGGTTCCGTATGCGTCGCAGACGCGGACATAATCGGCTGGCGCAGATTTACGTGATGGCAGATCCGCCGCCTGGCTCGTGACGGATGTCAGTAATGTAGCGCCGCTCAAAGCGAGCGCTAAGCCTTCCAGGACCCTCATTCATCCCCCCACAGGACAGTTCGATTGTCTTGCGCGGCCAGGCGACAATCAGGGGAATGAGAACACAGTGCCTAATTCGTAGCCATTGCTGAAATGCGAAGGGCACATGCGCGCACTTGTTTCAAAGTGTGGAGTGCGGACAACGCGGCTCGCGTTCGATCAACGCGACTGCTTTCGCACGCGCAATGTGCAGAGCCAGCCAACTGTTATTATTCGTTGTTGAGCACGATGTGAGGGAGCTGGAAGGCGCGTCGCATGCATAGCTTCCTACGGTCGTTCGCGATGATGGAATCACGCAGCTTCGTCGGCGAACGGCTCTGAGGAAAACGCGTTCTCGTGTTGCTCAATTTGCAAACGGGAAACTCTGAAAATGCAAGGAAGGCTGACGATCACGTAGTTCTACGAGGGCGCTTGTTGTGAGTTGCCTTGGGCAGGCCGGATTGCTTCGTCGCTTTGCTCGCAATGACGAGAACCGTCATTGCGAGCAAAACGAATCCATCCAACTTGTTTGCTTACTCCGCTGCGATCGCCGGCGGCTGCGCCACCTTCGCATCATCGGCCATCAGGAGGGGCCGAATCACCGCACTGGGATTTTCCTGCTCGCGCTTGATGACATCGTTGAGCAAGCGACGGCCCTGCACCGGCGCGATGTCGACTTTCACCGCCGCTTGCGGAATCGACGGCATGCCTTCTTCGCGCAAGCAACGATCCTGAACTTCGAGGATGCGCTGATCTTCATCGAAGGTGTGAATGATCGCTTTCTTCAAGCCTTCACCGAGCGGCGCATCCTCAAGACGGAAGTTGCGGCACACGGCCCAGAAGTAATGGGTCGAATGCTCGGTCTCCGGCGTCAGCAGATGCAGCACGCGGAAGATCGCCGCCTTCTCGCGATCGGTGCCGACGGGATGCGCGCCGACATCGGTCATATTCATACCCGGCGGCATGAAGACCGCGATCTGCCAGCGATTGATCTTGCCGGTATGGTTGAGCATCAGCGAGAAGAACGGCGGCGGATCGATGTTCGGCATCTCGCGATGGGCGCGTACGATGAGACCACCTTCGACACTGGTGACGACGGGCGAATCCGCGACGGCCGAATTGCCGATGGTTTCCCGGTGCACATAGGTCTCATGGGAGAGATCGAGCAGATTGTCGGTAAGCAATCGATAATCGGCTTTCATGTGATGATAGCCGGTGGTCGGCGTCCAGCCCGGCGCATCAAGCCAATGCATGTCGGGAATCAAAGATTCATCGGCAAGCTCCGCCGCGCCAAGCCAGATCCACACCAGCGCATGCCGCTCGACGACCGGAAACAGTTTGACCTGCGCCGCCTTCGGCAAGTTATCCTGACCGGGCACATGGGTGCAGGCGCCTTGCGCGTTGAAGCGCAGACCGTGATAGCCGCATTGCACCTGATCCTCGACGAGCTCGCCCATCGACAGCGGCACCAGGCGATGCGGGCAGCGATCCTCCATGGCGACCAGTTTATTCTGCGCCGTGCGCCACAGAATCACCGCCTGATTGAGGAGCTTGCGGGCCAGCAATTTCTGGCCGACCTCTTGCGCGAAACCGGCAATGTACCAACAGTTCTTCGGCCACATGAGTCCACCCTCCCACAGGTTCACACCGCCGCGATGCAGCCCTCCCAGGCCACGCGTTGCCGCTTGCACCACGACCAAACTGGAAATATGATTCCATATGGAATTAGATTTAGCAAGCTTCTTAGATCGAATAAAAAGACCAGGCTAGCCTTAACGACACATATTCTCGCTAATACAGATAGATAATGCCATGCCCAACGATCTTGCGGATACAGAAAAGCTCGGCAATAAAATTCCAAATGGGCTTAATTCTGAGGTGGCTGATTTCGATTTCAGCCAGTTCGTGCCCTATCTCCTGAATCGAGCGACCTTGGCGATTCTGCCCCTGTTCCAGCCGACGCTGAAGTCCTACGACGTGACGCTGGCTGGTTGGCGCATATTGGCGACGTTGCACAAGTCGCACGCGCTGCGGGTGCGCGAATTGCTGCATCTCACCGGCCTCGAACCGCCGACCTTGTCGCGCACCCTGGCCGATCTCGAACAACGTCGTCTCGTCCTGCGCCGGCCGAGCGAGGAAGACGCACGCGGCATTGTGGTCGAGGCGACGCCGGAGGGAATAGCGCTGGCGGAAGCCTCCATCCCCGATGCCATCGCGCTCCAGAAAACCGCTTTGCGCGATTTCAGCCCTGACGAAACGGTGTTCCTTATTCGGCTCCTTAAACGCATGCAGCAGAACGTCACGCCGGACGCATAGCCGTGCTGCGTTTCATGAGGTGTTTCTTGGATTGAAGTCGCATTGCCTCCTGCCCGCGCATGCAGTCTAGTGCCGGCCAATTCTATGGCTTCGCGAGAGATAACCGGCATGTTCGACAAACTCAGCATTCCCATCATTCAAGCTCCGATGCTGGGCGCGACTACTGAGGCGATCGCCATCGCCGTGTCGAAAACCGGCGCGATGGGCTCTTATGCAGCTGCGGGCTCGGCGCCCGATCAGATCATCAACGGCGTCGAGGCCATTCGCGCCGCGACGGATCAGCCGTTCGCCGTCAATCTCTTCGTGCTCGATCCCGTCGATCCGCCGCCGGCCATGGTGGCGGAAGCCATGGCGCGGTTGGCGCCGTGGCGCGAACGCTATGGCCTGCCGGCGCAATCCATTCCCAATTCCTGGGCGCAGGCCTTCGCCCCGCAATTCGCCGCGTTGGTCGAAGCCGCGCCGCCCGCCGCCTCCTTCACTTTCGGGGCTTTGACGCGCGACCAGGCGCGCGCGCTGAAAGGGCGCGGCACTTATCTCATCGGCACCGCCACGACAGTGGCCGAAGCACGGCACTGGGCCGAGATCGGCGCCGATGCGATTTGCGCGCAGGGCATTGAAGCGGGGGGACATCGCGGCACATTTCTCAAATCGATGCCCGAATCCGCCATCGGCACGATGGCTTTGGTGCCGACGATCCGCCAGGCGGTGAACCTGCCTGTCATCGCCGCCGGCGGCATCATGGATGGGGCCGGCGTCGCCGCCGCTCTCGCTCTGGGCGCCGTCGCGGTGCAGATGGGGAGCGCCTTTCTACTCTCCGAGGAAGTCACCGTGTCGGCGCCCTGGCGCAAGGCGATCGAGACCGCGCCCGACGATCCGACGCGACTGACACGTGCCATCTCGGGCCGCTATGCGCGCGGCATCGACAATGAGTTCATGGCGACGATGCGTCCGATCGAGGATGAGATCGCGCCTTATCCGATCCAGAATGCGCTGACGCAAGAACTGCGCGCGGCGGCCACCAAGGCCGGCTCACCGGATGTGCTTTCGCTATGGGCCGGACAAGCCATCAAACTGGCGCGACCGGGACCGGCCGCGCGCATCGTCGAAGAGCTTTGGGCGGATGCGCAGGCTGTGATGCGGCGCGCGGCGGAGAAATACGCGGGCTGATTGATTATTCAGCCGCGTCTTTCATCTGCGCGCGGATGGTGCCGCGCATTTCGTCGATCGACGTGAGCTTGCCGTTGCGCTCGACGTTCCAGAACACCCAGCCGTTGCAGGCCGGCAGGCCTTGCGCCAGAGCGCCAGCCTTGTGAATCGAGGCGACGATGCCCGACATGAGCAGCGAACCGTCGGCGCGCACCACCGCCTTGAAACGTCGGCGATCGTCGGTGAGCGTTTCACCGGCGTTGATGAGACCGGCTTCGACGACGCTGGCGAAAGCGACGCGCGGTTCGGCGCGTTTGGCTGGCGGTGCGGCAATGACGTCGGCGGCCAGCGGTTCGACGGCGGCGATGCGGGCGCGCGCCGCCTTGGCATAGACGGGATCACGCTCGGTGCCGATGAAGGAGCGGCCGAGCCGGCGTGCCACCGCGCCGGTGGTGCCGGAGCCGAAGAAGGGATCGAGCACCACGTCACCCGGCTTCGATGTCGCCATGATGATGCGCGCCAACAGCGCTTCGGGCTTTTGGGTTGGATGGGTCTTGCGACCGCTTTCGTCCTTCAGACGCTCGGCGCCGGTGCAGATCGGGAAGAACCAGTCGGAGCGGACCTGTAGATCCTCATTGCCGGCCTTCAACGCTTCATAGTTGAAGGTGTAGGACTTGGCCTGCGCATCGCGCGACGCCCAGATCATCGTTTCATGAGCATTGGTGAAACGGCGGCCGCGGAAATTCGGCATCGGATTGGCTTTGCGCCAGACGATGTCGTTGAGAATCCAAAAACCCTTGTCCTGCAGGATCGTGCCGACGCGGAAAATGTTGTGGTAGGAGCCGATGACGAAGATCGTCGCATCGGGCTTCATGACGCGGCGCACCGCATCGAGCCATTCGCGCGTGAAGCGATCGTAGTCGGCAAAGCTGGCGAACTTGTCCCAATCGTCATCGACCGCATCGACGACGCTCTGATCGGGACGCGACAGCGCGCCTTCGAGCTGAAGATTGTAGGGCGGATCGGCGAAGACGAGATCGACACTCTCGGCTGGCAGCCGGTTGATCTCGGCGATGCAATCGCCAACGAGGATCTGGTTGAGAGGCAGCGGCTGCGGCTGAACTAATGCCGCAGACGCCGCCGGTCGCCGGGTCGAAACTCCGGTACGCGAGACCTGAATCCGAAGTTTCGAGCCGGCCAATCCGGCGCGCGCGATACTCATGTGAACACTGACACCGGTTACTCTTACTGACGGGGTGACTATGGCCGACAGCGAGTAAAAGCCGCGTTTAGGAGCGTCAAAACATGGTGTCTTTTTTCCGCACGTTTTTCTTAAAAAACGCGTTGATTTATTAAGGAAATCCGCGCGGCTGCCACAGCAATCTTAACAGCGGGTTACGGGATTTGCGCGCGAAGGCGCCTTTATCCCTTCAACGAGCCGAAGCTGAAGCGATGGAAAGCGCAGGGTCCGTGCGCGGCGAGCGCTTCGCGATGTCGCTTGGTCGGATAGCCGACGTGATCGGCAAAACCATATTGCGGATGCCACTCGCCCATGCGGTGCATCAGCCGATCGCGTGTCACCTTGGCGATGACGGATGCGGCGGCGATCGACAGCGAGATGGCATCGCCCTTGATCAAGGTCGATGCTTCGCAACGCAGGTTCTTGGGGCAATCATTGCCATCGATCAGAGCGAAAGCCGGCGCGAGAGACAAAGCGGCCAGCGCGCGGCGCATGGCGGTATGGGTCGCCTGGCGAATATTGATCGTGTCGATCTCAGCCGCCGAGGCCATGCCGATGCCCACCGCCAGCGCCCGCTGCATCACCTGATCGAATGCCGTCAGGCGCTCATCGGCATCGAGCTGTTTGGAATCGGTGACGCCTTCGGGCAGCAGGTTTGGGTCGAGGATCACGGCGGCGGCGACCACCGGGCCGCAGAGCGGCCCACGGCCGACCTCGTCGACCCCGGCGATGAAGCGCAGCCCGCGCCGCAACAAAGCCCGTTCATGATTAAAATGCGGGGCTTCCGGCAGGGTTTGTTCGGCCGATTCCACGTCAATCACGTCTGCGAGGGCCAGGGACCGGTCAACCATAAGGGGCGTTCTGCGCTTCGGCCCGACCACGGCGATTGTGCTGGCGGGCCGGTTTCATTAAAAATCCCTTAAGGGATACAACAGGGCTCGGGAGCAGACCATGAGCGACACGTCTATGACTGTGGACAAGGAGGGCTCGAAACTGCCTGGTAGCGCCAGTTTCGACCTGGCGAAAGCCTCGGCGGCAGCCGCCGCCGACAGCGACGCCGAGCGCAACAATGTGTTCGCCAGCCTGGTCAGCGGGGATGCCGATATCGTCGGTCTCGTCGCCTATTCCATCTATAAGCAGAACAAGCACGACTGGCTCGTGTCGTTCGCCAGGCTCAAGAACCGCGAACCCGATGAGGCGGAACTTACCGCCTATATCATCGGCGAATCGACGCCGCGCCGGCTCGCCACCTATCGCCACCTGGCGCAGGCGACGCTCGACGGGCGCGGACCGGAAGTGGGCACCGGCGCCACCGGCCAAAGCTATTCGCACCAAGGTTTGAGCAAAGCGCGCAACGGGCGCTTTGCCGGCGGCAGCCTGCCGCCGCTCACCTGGATCGGCCTCACGGTCGTGGTGCTGATCCTCGCCTATCTCGCGGCGCGCGCCGGTTGGATCAGGGTCTGAAATCTATACCCGCGCGTCGATGGTTACGGCACGCGCGACGGCGGCGATCGCGGCGTTGCGCTCGTCCGACGTTGCTCTGCTGCCGGTGAGATAGACACTGACGATGATGGGCTTGCGCTGCGGCGCCCAGAACAGGCCGACGTCATTGGTCGTGCCGTGCCCACCCGCACCGGTCTTGTCGCCAACACGCCAATCGCCCGGCACGCCGGCGCGCAGCCGCGTATCGCCCGTCTTATTGCCAACGAGCCAGGCGGTAAGCTGCGCGCGCGAGGCTTCCGACAGAACATCGCCGAGAACGAGTTTCTGAACGGTCTCGGCCATGGCTTGCGGTGTGGTGGTGTCGCGCAGATCGCGCGGCGTCGCATTGCTCATCATCGGTTCGATGCGATCGAGACGGAACGCGGTGTCGCCGATCGAACGCGCGAAAGCCGTCATGCCTTTCGGGCCGCCGAGCGTCGCCAGGATCAGATTGGCGGCCGCATTGTCTGATAAGGTGGTCGTCGCCGCGCAGAGTTCCGCCAGTGTCATACTGTCGCCGACCTTCTTTTCGGTGCCCGGCGAATTGGGAACGATATCGCTTGCTTTGACGGGAATGGGCCGATCAAGCTTTTCCTTGCCTTGATCGGCGCGTTTCAATACGGCGGCCGCCAGAACCAGCTTGAACGTGCTGCACATGGGAAAGCGCTCGCCTTGCCGATAGCCGACATATCGATCCCTTTGCGTATCGAGCACGAAAATGCCGAGACGGCCTTTGCTGTCACGTTCGATGTGTCTGAACTGAGTCGTCAGCTGAGCGGCCCAAGAGACATTTGAAGGGGTGTTCGATGAAGCATTTGACTGAGCGAAGGCCGGTATCGAAAACGTCAGCGCCGTTGCGGCCATGGGCAGGGTCTGGGCAAAGCAACGTCTCGTTATCAAGGCCGCCATTCAATCTCTCCAATCGCTTGCAATCACCGCACACTCGCATGAGAGCATGTTCGAACCCTGCTCCCGTGCGCAGCGCTTTTCTGCTCAGCGATTGCGGCTATAAAACGCCGAATGCGGGTCGAGAGGCGGGCATCACAACAGCATCAACTGTTCCGGCCCGCGCAGCGGCGGCTTGAACAGATCGCAGCGCAATTTGGCGCGCGACACATTGAGGCCGAGTTTGGCGGAAGCGACTTCGAAGCGGCGACCCGTGAGCCAGGCATAGGCGCCCGTGCCTTTCATGCGTTGGCCGAAACTCGAATCGTAAGCCTTGCCGCCGCGCATGCCGCGCACCAGCGACATGACGTGACGATATTTCGCCGGGAAATGGGTGAGCAACCATTCGCCGAAAATATTCTCCACTTCGAGCGGCAGACGCAGCATGACATAGCCGGCGCTGCGCGCGCCGGCGGCCTGCACGCGATCGAGAATGGCTTCGATCTCATGATCGTTGATGGCCGGGATGATCGGTGCGACCAGAGCGGCGGTGGGAATGCCGGCGGCACTCAACTCCCTTAACGCATCGAGCCGCTTCTGCGGCTGCGCGGCGCGCGGTTCCATGAGACGCGACAGCTTGCCATCGAGCGAGGTGACCGAAATAGCAACCTTCGCCAAGCCTTTCTCGGCCATCGGCGCGAGGATATCGATGTCGCGCGTCACCAAAGCCGATTTGGTGACGATGCCGACGGGATGATTGGCACGCGACAGCACTTCGAGAATGGCGCGCATGTTGCGATGCTGCCGTTCGATCGGCTGATAGGGATCGGTATTGGTGCCGATGGCGATGGTTTTCGGCTGATAATTAGGAGCCGACAATTCGCGCTCCAGCGCCTGCGCCACGCCATCCTTAACGAAGAGACGCGTCTCGAAATCAAGCCCCGGCGACAGGCCCATATAGGCGTGGGTCGGCCGGGCGAAACAATAGACGCAGCCATGCTCGCAGCCGCGATAGGGATTGATCGACCGGTCGAAGGACAGATCCGGGGAATCGTTGCGGGTGATGACGGTGCGCGGCTTTTCGTAGGAAACCTGGGTCTGGAAGGCCTCGAGCGAACCGAGGCTGTCCCAACCGTCATCCTCGGCGACGCGCGCATGCGGCTCGTAGCGGCCGCTGGCATTGGTCAACGCGCCGCGACCGCGCCGACGGTCTTCAGCGACCGCGCTCTCGACGGTTTCGGTCGGCGGGGCCGGCTTTTCGCCATGGCGCGCATTATTGCCAAGGCTCTGTTTCTGAGCCGGTTTGGCACTCTGGGACGGGGGGACGGTCGCAGCGGTCCGCGCTGCGGTCTCGACGCTCAACATACACAGGCTCCGCAATTCGACGTCCCCGAAAGAACAAATAGAGAACATTTAGATTCGCGTCAACGAGCCTGTGGACAATCATGTTGAGGAACCGGATTATTGCACTGCAATCTGACACCTAAGGACCGTATGTTTTCTGTCATCGTTACGACATGCGATCCGGCTGTTCACGGTTCGGCCTCGCCCGAAGCCGTCGCCCGGACTTTGGCGGCCCTGGTGCCAGGGGCCATTTCGGGCATCGTCCGCGACGTCGTGATGGCCGCCACGGGCCAATCCGAGCAGGACGTCAAGGATCTGGCACGCATCGCCGACCATGCCGGCTGTGAATTTATCGTGACCGAGAAGTGGCTGGACGCCGTGCAAGGCGCGTTGAAAATAGCCCGCGAACCGCGCGTGCTCGCCCTGCGGGCGGGCTTCGCGCCGGAAAGCGGCTTTTATGACGAACTCTCGGACCTCGCCTGGGAAGCATCCTTGCGCCCCACCCGCCTGCTGGAGCGGCCGGCGACGGCCCTGCACCGCACCCTGCCCTTTCTGGCGCCACTCGCTGGAATCGTGGCAGAAAGGAACAGGTTGATGCAAGCCGCCGGTTCGAGGGCCAGCGTCGCGAGTTTCAGCGCCTGGGCGCGGCACGTGGGACCGAAACGGACCATGCGCACCAGGGCAAGGCGTGTCGACTGAGAATGAGGGGATCCATGTCGTCGAAGTTGATCTTCACTGCCACCCTTTGCGCCGCATTACTGACCGGCGCCGGCAGCGCCCTGGCACAAAGTTCTCCCAAAACGCCGCCTTCCGCCGCGAAGCCTATGGCGACGCCTGCGAGTGCGCCGATCGATTGTCCGACGCAAGGCGCCGACGCTATCGAAAAGACCTTGCTGGCGGCACCCACCTGCGGCGCTTCCGTGCGCCTCCTGAAGGCCTGCGCCTTCGGTTCGAGCGCCGACGTGCAATTGGCGCAGAAGGTCGTCAATAAATGCGAGGCTCGGTTCAGCCGCCGCATCAGCAAACAGCGCTACCGCGCCTATCGCGCGGCGCAGGCACGTTGCAACGCGCGCTACGGCAAGATGCAGGGCACGATGTATCAATCGCTCGCCGCGATCTGTCGGGCCGAAGCGGCCGCACGCACGGCGCGGGTGGCGCGTCGGCGCTAAAATCATCGCGTTTAGAGTTTTAACTCTTGCCCCGGCGCAGATGCTCGTCGAGGCGCGGCATGATCTCGACGAAGTTGCATGGCATGTAGCGGTAGTCGAGCTGGTGCACGAGAATGCCGTCCCAGGCATCCTTGCAGGCGCCGGGTGAGCCGGGCAGGACAAAGATGAAGGTTGCGCCGGCAACACCCGCCGTGGCGCGCGACTGCACCGTCGATGTGCCTATTTTGTCGTAGGAAATGCGATGGAAGACGGTCGAGAAACCATCCATCCGTTTCTCAAACAGCGGCTCAAGCGCTTCCGGCGTCACGTCGCGGCCGGTGAAGCCGGTGCCACCGGTGGTGATCACCACATCGACAGCCGGGTCGGCGATCCAGGTACGCACGCGAGCGCGGATCTTTTCAACGTCATCGGGAACGATCACGCGATCGGCCAGTTCATGTCCGGCCTGAGCGATGCGGGCGGCCAATGTGTCGCCCGATTTGTCGTCGGCCAGAACGCGGGTGTCGGACACGGTCAAAACCGCGATCTTCAGCGCCACGAAAGGCCTTTTATCATCGAGGCCCGGCATGGTTCTCAGCGCGCGAAGGTGTTGCAGGAATCGACCGAGCCGCTTTGCAGGCCGTTCTGCAGCCAGCGCACGCGCTGTTCCGACGAGCCATGGGTGAAGCTGTCGGGCACGACGCGGCCGCGGCCGGCCTGTTGCAGACGATCGTCACCGATGGCGGTCGCCGTATTGATCGCCTTCTGAATGTCGCCGTCTTCGAGAATCTTCCACTTCTGATTGGCGTGATGGGCCCACACGCCAGCCAGGCAGTCGGCCATCAGCTCGACGCGGACCGACAGACCATTGGCTTCCGCTTGGCTCGAGGCGCGCTGCTGCGCCTGTTGCACGCGCGGCAGGATGCCGAGCAGGTTCTCGATGTGATGACCCATCTCATGCGAGATGACGTAGGCATAAGCGAAATCGCCGCCGCCACCGAGCTTGCGCTTCATGTCGTTGAAGAACGACGTGTCGAGATACATTTTCTGATCGATCGGGCAATAGAACGGACCCATCGCCGATTGCGCGGCACCGCAGGCCGAGCGCGTCTGACCATCGAAGATCACAAGGGACGCCGGCTTGAACTGAATGCCCTTCTGCTGCGGCAGAACTTCCTTCCACACGTCCTCGTTCATCGCCACGACGGCGGAGACGAACCGGCCCATCTGATCGGTCGGCGGAGCGGACTGGCGCTGGCTCTGCTGCTGCGGTTGGCTGTAGCCGCCGCCGGTGGTGCGGCTGAACATTTCAGCGCCGCCGATGAGGATGCGCGGGTCAATGCCGACGGCCCAGCCGATCAGGCCGAGGATGATGATGGTGCCGATGCCGAGACCGCCGCCACCGCCGGGAATCGGCAGGCCGAAACCGCCGCCTCCACCGCCGTCGCCACGACGGTCATCGATATTGTCGGACTGGCGAAAATCTTCCCAACGCATGACCGGCATCTCCAGGCCGGCAACGGCCGGCACGCCCCTCAAGGGCGGCCTTTATTTAACAGCCTGGCGAGCGAATTTACAGAGCCGAAAATTCGCCCGCCAGATCAGAACGTTCCCGCCAGGCTCTTTGCCAGGTCCCTGCCGGCGGGACTCGCAGCCTTATTCCGGCTGAATGCCGCTGGCCTTCACCGGCACCGCCCATTTGACGATGTCATCCTTAACGAACTGGGCGAGATAGGCGGGCGTGCGCCGCTCCGGCACGACGATGGTGGCGCCCAGCGTTTCGAGCTTCGCCTTCACGTCCGGCGTCTCCATGGCCTTGATCATCGCCGCGTTCATCTTCTCGACGATGATTGGCGACGTGCCCTTCGGGAAGAACAGGCCGGCCCAGGTGTCGGCCTCCGTATTGGGGAAGCCGCTTTCCTTGGCGGTCGGCAGATTCGGCAGAACCGACGAGCGCGCGCCCGACAAAGTGGCGATGGCCTTCACCGTGCCGGCATCGATTTGCGGCTTGGCGGTGACGACGATCTCGCAGAGATAATCGATGCGGCCGGCGATCAGATCCTGCATGGCCGGCGCGGTGCCGCGATAAGGCACGTGCTGGATGTTGACGCCGATGGCGTTGTTGAGCAGCGCGCAGCCGAGATGCGTGGCCGAGCCGGTGCCCGCCGAACCGTAGTTCATCTTGGCGGCATTGGCCTTGGCATAGGCGGCAAAATCCTTCAGCGAATCGGCCGGCAGATCCTTGCGCGTGATCAGCACCAGCGGAATTTCGGCGATGAGGCCAACCGGCGCGAAATCGGTGGCGGAATTGTAGAGCGGCGCCTTGTAGAGATTTTGCGAATGGGTGTGCGTGGCGATCGTGCCCAGGATCGCGCTATAGCCATCAGGCTTCGCGCGCGCGACGGACTGGCCACCGACCATGCCACCGGCACCGGGCACGTTCTCGACATAGACCTGCTGACCGAGAAGCTGACCCATCCGCTCGGCCATGACGCGGCCGAACACGTCGATCGGGCCGCCCGCGGCGGCGGCGACAACGACTTTCACCGGCTGTTGCGGCCAAGCGCTCGGCGCTTCCTGCGCCATAACCGCCGAACCCAGCATGCATGCGGCCGCAGCCGTCGACAACATACGCATCATGAACGATTTCCCGTGATTTTTTTGATTGCTCCCGCAAGCAAGGCGCTTGCCATCACGTTAACCGTCCGTGATCCGGGCCTGGAGTCAAGCCACGCCCGGATCATAGATCTAAAGCCAGAGCTTATAAATCGAAGACCGATCAGAGCTGCTTGAGCATGTTGTCGGCGCCGGAAGCCTCCGCGCCAGCACCTTCTTCGATGTTCAGCGTGCGCACGACACCGTCATCGACCAGCATGGAATAGCGGCGCGAACGCACGCCCAGGCCACGCTCGGTGAGATCGAGCTCGAGACCGATATCCTTGGCGAATTTGCCGCTGCCGTCAGCGAGAAATTCGATCTTGCCCTTGGCGCCCGATTGCTCGGCCCAAGCGCCCATCACGAAAGCGTCGTTGACGGAGACGACGGCGATGGAATCGACGCCCTTGCCCTTGATGGCATCGGCCTTATCGCGGAAGCCCGGCAGGTGGTTGTTGCTGCAGGTCGGCGTGAAGGCGCCCGGCACGGCAAAGAGAACAACCTTCTTGCCCTTGAAAATGTCGTCGGTGGTTTTGGGCTTGGGCCCTTCCGCGGTCATGACCGTGAACGTCGCGTTCGGCAGATGGTCGCCTACTTTAATCATTACACTCTCCCTATTCGGGTTTATCAGCCGGGACTGAGGGTTTAAGGCCAGGGCCAGGCCACCTTCTATAGCGTTTTGTAGTTTGATGGAAACATCAAACGCCACAAAGACGCGTCAAAACAACGATTCTCGGCAAAACCGCGTTCATTCGAAACGCGATTTTGCTCTAGGGGTTGGAGGCGATGGCGTCGAGCTGGATCGCGCGCTCAAATGCGCGTGTGCCGTCGCGATAGGTCAGCACGACGCGCACCGGCAGCGCCGCGTTTTTCGGCTTTTGCGCGAGAATCATCTCAAAGTTCTGATCCTTACGCTTGGTGTCGAAAAACCAGCCGTCCGGCCCCTCGACGAACAGATCGCTCTCGGTGCCCAGCAATGGCTCGAAACGGACGGACCATTTGCGTTTCTGTCCCTCGATCGGCGCGAGTGTCGCGACGGGCGGTTCGCCGTCGTTGAGTTGCTTGGGAACCTGCGCCGCATAGCTGGCGATCTTTTGCGCATGCGTCGAAGCCGGCGCACTGGGGGTGAGCGTGATGCGCAGATCGGCTTCCGCCGGAATGCAGATTTTTTCGCAAGCCGCATAGTTCAAATGCAGATCGAGCTGCACGGGCCGGGTTGGATCGAGCGGTTTGACGCGAATGGGAAAGACCACGTCGTGACGATAGCCGAAGGCTTCCTGCCCGGCCTCCTCCAGGCGGTAGGGGGCCGGATAGGCAACATCGGCGGCAGCGAGATTGACCGATTTGGAAAAATCGAAGGTCGGCGGCACGCCGGCTTCGCCCGGCATGCGCCAATAGGTCAAAGCCTGGCCTTCGAGCTTGATTTCGACACCGGCCCGATAGGCGCCCTCGACCAGCGGGCCGGCCGAAACCAGCCGGGCGCGGGAATTGGGACCCGTCACCCAGGGCGAAGCGCCGTCGGCACGTGCCGTGGCGGACCCCAACACGGCAAACAAGACTGTTCCGATCAGCCAAGTCTTTGTTTTCAGATGCAACATCATGATTAGATGGTAACGTCAGGCTACCTGTCGCGCCAGCAACAATCGCGTGACACCAGCGTGTCCGGCACACTGTCGCGCATGACGCAGCTTTGCTAGAAGCGGATCAACCTATCCATCCCGACGCCAAAATCGGCTGAAACATCCAAGGAAGAGCGTTCATGCATCCCAATGATCCGTCCCTGCGTTCTTTTGTCGAAGTCGCGGCGGACAGCGATTTTCCGATTCAGAACCTGCCTTATGGCGTGATTTCCACCCAAGACGACCGGCGGCTGCGGGTGGCGGTGGCGATCGGCGATCACGTGCTCGACCTCGGCATGATGGAAGACGCCGGCCTGTTGCCGCGCGTCTCCGCCAAGCCGGTGTTCCGCACCGGTTCCATCAATGCGCTGATGGCGAACGGCGCCTATGGCATCGGCACGGTGCGGCGCAAGATCAGCGAACTACTGCGCCATGACTCGCCGACCTTGCGCGACAATGAAGCGCTGGCGAAACGCGCGCTCATTCCGCTGAAGAACGTGAAGCTGCATCGGCCGGTGGATGTGCCGGGCTATACCGATTTCTATTCGTCGCGCGAGCACGCCACCAATGTCGGCACGATGTTTCGTGGCAAGGACAATGCGCTGCAGGAAAACTGGCTGCACATTCCCATCGGTTACAACGGCCGCGCCAGCACGGTCGTCGTCAGCGGCACGCCGGTGATCCGCCCGCAAGGCCAGCTCAAGGCGGCAGGCGAGAGCATGCCGACCTTCGGACCCAGCAAACGCCTCGATATCGAGTTGGAAATGGGGGCCATCGTCGGCCGTGCCACGGAAATGGGCCACATCATGGATGTGGACGAGGCGCAATATTCGATCTTCGGCTTCGCGCTGTTCAACGACTGGAGCGCGCGCGACATCCAGCAGTGGGAATATGTGCCGCTTGGTCCTTTCCAAGCCAAGGCCTTCGCCTCGACGCTCGGCGCCTGGGTGGTGACGAAGGAGGCGCTGGAACCTTTCGCGGTAAATGGTCCGAAACAGGATCCGGAGCCCCTGCCCTATCTGCGCCAGGACAAGCCGCACAATTACGACATCCGCCTCGAGGTGGAATTGAAGCCGGCCAATGCGATGCGCGGCACGATCATCAGCGTGTCGAACTTCAAATATATGTATTGGTCGAGCGCGCAGCAGCTGGCGCATCACTCGTCGTCAGGCTGCGCGATGTCGGTCGGCGACCTGATCGGCTCCGGCACGATCAGCGGTCCGGACAAGGGCAGCTACGGTTCGATGCTGGAACTGTCCTGGGGCGGCAAGGAGCCGATCGAACTGGTCGAAGGCGGCACCCGCACCTTCCTGGAGGACGGCGATACCGTGACCCTGCGCGGCTACGCCCAGGGCGAGGGCTATCGCATCGGCTTTGGCGAAGCATCCGGCCAAATTCTGCCCGCCAAGGTCAAATAGTCGGGTCCGACGCATCAAAATTAGAAATTTCGGCCTGACCGCGTTTCTACGGAGGCGCGATCGGGCTTTCCTGCGCCGACTCGCATCAAAAATCAGAATGCCTTAACGTCATGGCCCTAGTTTAGGATTTCGCTGGCGCTTGGCCGGCTTTGGACCCTGCATGCGCCGTTTCGCCCTTGCTCTCGCTCTTTTGTCCACCGGAACGCTTCCGGCCGCGGCACAATTGCAATTGCCGGGCGCGGCCGGCGCGCCCACGCCGGTGGGCGGATCGGGCGCCGCCTCGTCGGGCGCGCCGCGCAGCGGTGGCGACGGCCCACGCAACTCGACGCCGGTCGCCGTCCGTTCCCCCTCGGAAGACACGATCGTCAATCGGTCGCTGCGCCTCAACGGTCGCCAGGGCCAGATGGTGTTCGAACGCAAGGACGGCGTGCTGTCCCTGAAAACCCTGGTGATCGCCGGCGAGCAATTGTCGAGGCGCGGCGAAGCCTGCCAGATCGAAGTGGCGGGTGGCCCCTTCACGGCGCAACGTTCGGGCCGCCACGACGGTCTGCGGCGGTATGACGTGTCGATCGAGAGCTGCCCCTTCACCTTCGACGTGATGGACGGTGCCATTCAGGTGAATGTCGGCGACGCCACCACCAGTTCGCCGCTCGGCGGCGTCTGCGAATTCAAGCAAGCCGATTGCCGCGGCTATGTCGCCGGCGTCTGGGGCCCACCCGGCAATTCGCTCGGGCCCAACGAAGCGCGCGAGATCGAAAAGGTCCGCAGCAAGGCCGAGAGCAATGCGCGCAGCAATTTCCGCGCCCTGCTCGCCGCGCAAGGCCATGACAAGGCGATGGTGAAGACCGTCGCCGCCGAACAGGCCGGCTTTTCCTCGCGCCGCGCCGAGCGCTGCGCCGATTATGAGCGCGAAGACGTGCATGGCTTCTGCGCCTCGCGCGTCACCGAAGCCTGGGCGGTGGCGCTGCGCGCCAAGCTCAATCCGGCAACCTTCGAGCGCGATGACGATTCCACCGAGAAGCGCGCCCCAACGCGGCCTCGGCCGAAGCGGACGGCGGTGCCGACGCCCGGCGAAGACCTGCCGCCACCGGTCCTCAGATAAACTCCGCATCCGCCCTATTGGCGGCGCAAGGATAGAGACGTGAACGAGGAAACATCGCCGGCAGATCTGCGCAGGCGCACCGTTTCCTCGATCATCCTCGGCGGCACACAGATGCTTGCCTGGGGTTCAAGCTATTACCTGCCAGCGATCATCGCCGCGCCTGTGTCGCGCGATCTGAACCTGCCGCTGACGTGGTTCTTTGGCGCCTTTTCCGTCGCCTTGTTCGTCTCAGCCGTGCTGAGCCCCGCCGCCGGCCGCTGGGTCGACCGC
The DNA here is from genome assembly GCA_001898965.1 of Rhizobiales bacterium 62-17. Classification (GTDB taxonomy): domain Bacteria; phylum Pseudomonadota; class Alphaproteobacteria; order Rhizobiales; family Beijerinckiaceae; genus Terripilifer. The sequence goes on along the minus strand of MKVW01000009.1, from coordinate 786,574 downwards.
CATGGCGGCTTCGGCATTCTGTGTTTTTCCAACGTGGTCTTTGCCGCCGGCCTGCTGCTGCTCGCCACGAGCGACGGCGTGATCATGCTGTTTCTCGCCTGGAGCCTTCTCGGCGTCGGCATCACCATAGGTCTCTACGAAACCATTTTCGCCGCGCTCGCCGGTGTTTACGGCCAGGCGGCGCGCGGACCGATCGTTATGGTGAGCGTGCTCGGCGGCCTGGCCAGCACGGTGAGCTGGCCGGCCACCGCCTGGATGGAAGCCGAATATGGATGGCGCTTCGCCTGCCTCGTCTGGGCGGCGCTGCATATGACGCTTGGCTTGGGCTTGCATCTGCTGTTCGCGCCGCGCGGCGTGCGCAGCGCGCGTCCTGATGACACGCCAGAAGAAGCCGTCGATCGCGATGCGCAGAAGAACGAACCGCGATTGACCGAGCGGCGCATGGCGCTGTTGGCTTTCGTCTTCACCGCAGTCTGGTTCATCACTACGGCGATGGCCTCGCATCTGCCGAACCTTCTGCAGATCGCCGGTGTTTCGGCGACGGCGGCGATCTTCGCCTCGGCGCTTGTTGGCCCGGCGCAGGTGTTGGCGCGACTGATGGAATATGGCTTGACGCGCCATCTGCATCCGATGTTCTCGGCGCGCATCGCCGCGCTCGGTCATCCCCTTGCCGCCATCGCGCTTTTGACCTTGGGACCCATCGCCGCCATTCCCTGCGCCGTGCTGCATGGTTTCGGCAACGGCATTCTGACGACGGCGAAAGGCACGTTGCCGCTGGCGATTTTCGGATCCTATCGCTACGGCTTTCGACAAGGGCTTTTGAGCATTCCCGCGCGCCTGGTTCAGGCGTTCGCACCGCTTGCTTTCGGCTTCATGATCGAATGGTGGGGGCTGTGGGCGCTGCTGGTTTCAACGGCGCTCAGCCTGCTGATCCTCATCGCGCTGTTCGCGCTGCGCACGGACGAAACAGCGCCCTGAACCACCCTATACTCTCGTATAGGGGCGCCACCCTTAAAGACACTGTCTCGCGCCACCCCGCGCTGTTATCGACCCTGACGTCGCCGTTTTGATCCGCATCGCGGTCTCTTGCGGTTTCGATAACGCCCGTGTAATGGGGAAATGTATCCTAGGCTACATTCTGTGTAGCACGGTACAACGTGCCTAAGGTTTCAGCATGCATCGCAAACTCACCACCGTCTCCCAAGTTCCAGCGGACAGCGTTCGGCGTCGTTTGGGCCTTGGTATTTCCGTGCTGCTGGCGATCGCGCCGCTGTCCAGGGGGCAAGCAGCGGATCTCGATGCATCGAGGCCCAAGCCGCCGCCCGCGCCGACGCGCTGGAACGGTTTCTACATCGGCGGCCATTTCGGCTATGGCGGCGGCAGCCTCGGCAAGAACGTCAATGCCGTTCCGAACCAGGCGGTCATCGGACCACCGACGGTCACCGGCCTGGTTGGCGGCGTGCAGGCCGGCTACAATATGCAGCTTCCCAACAATTGGGTGATCGGCGCGGAAGCGGACCTGACCTTCCCCAGCCCGGCCGACCAGACACGCGTCAAGCCGACGCCCTATCACACCACCCTTGATGTAATGGGCACGCTGCGCGGCCGCCTCGGCTATGCCTTCGGTCCATTCCTGCCCTATGTGACTGGCGGTCTTGCCTATGGGCGTTCCAAGCTGGACATCGTCACCGTTCCCGACGGCAATGTGATCTCCGATAATCACCTCTGGCATCTCGGCTGGACGGCTGGCGCCGGCATCGAGATGGCGCTCAACGGCCCGTGGAGCGCCCGGCTCGAATATAGCTATACGGATCTCGGCAATCGGGCCTATCGCATCGGCGGTGTCGCCTTTCCGACCGTGCGGCCGCAGGTTCAAGCGGTGAAATTCGGTCTCAACTATCAGTTCGGCGACACCAATACGCCGCCGGTTGCAGCTTCGCCGGATTGGAACGTGCACGGCCAGACCACGTTCATCATGCAGGCCTATCCGCGCATCCGCTCGGCTTACGCCGGCCAGAACAGCCTTCCCGCCGTCGGTCTTGGCCGCGAAACCTGGACCGCAAGCGCCTTTCTCGGCGTGCGTCTGTGGAACGGTGGCGAGTTCTATTTCAATCCGGAACTGGCGCAGGGTTTCGGCTTGAATTCCACCCTCGGCATCGCCGGCTTCCCCAATGGCGAGGCGCAGAAAGGTGGTGCTGTCTACGCGAAGATTCGCCCGCAGCGCTATTACCTGCGGCAAACCTTCGGCCTTGGCGGCGAACAGGAAGAGGTCGAGGACGGCCCCCTGCAGTTGCCCGGCAAACGCGATATCGACCGTATCACGGTGATTGTTGGCCGTTTCGCCGTCGGCGATTTCTTCGACGGCAACAGCTACGCCAAGGACCCGCGCGCCGATTTCATGAACTGGTCGATGTGGTCATCGGCGGCTTACGATTTCCCCGCCGATTTGCCGGGCCTCACCCGTGGTGCCGTCGTTGAATTGAACCGCAAGGACTGGGCCGTGCGCGCCGGTTTCTTCCAAGTGCCGCAGCAGCCCAACAGCGACGACCTCGTATTCAAGGGCGGGGCTGGCGGCGCCATCGAATTCGAAGGGCGCTACACTCTCTTCGACAGGCCGGGCAAACTGCGTCTTGGTGCCTTCCTGACGCGCGGCCGCACCGCCGACTACAATCAAGTCGTCGGCATCGCGGCTCTTAATCCGGCTTTCGACATCAACGACGTGGCGGCGAATACGCGACGCAATCGCGACAAATACGGCGTCTATGCCAATCTCGAACAGGAAATCACCGATAGTGTCGGCTTCTTCGCGCGTGGAAGCTGGAACGACGGGCGGTCGGAAATCCTGTCGTTCACCGACATCGATCGCAGCGTCTCCGCCGGCTTCTCGATCAAGGGAACCTCATGGGGACGGCCGGACGATCGGATCGGCATCGGCGGTGCGATCAACGGCCTATCGAAGGCGCATCAGAACTTTCTCGCCGCCGGCGGTTATGGCCTGCTGATTGGCGACGGTCGCCTCAACTATGGCACCGAGAAAATTTTCGAGACGTTCTATTCGGTGAAGGTGAACAAGTGGGCGACCGTGACGTTCGACTACCAGTTCATCTCCAACCCCGCCTATAACACCGCGCGCGGACCGGCCTCCGTGTTCTCGATGCGGGCGCATGCGGAGTTCTAGAGTAAATCACGTTTCAATAGAAACGCGATTTGCTTAGATCCTCTTATTTGGGCGCGTCGTCATGGCGCTCGACTAAGTCGAGCTGTGAAACGCTATAAGCGCTATACGACGCGCGGTCGTCCGGGCTGACCAAAGCTGCATTCCAAGGCTGCACGATCCCATTTGCCGAGATCGGCTGCCGCATCATAGGTGCTGCACAAGAACGCCATGAACATCGCCTGCGGATCGCGGGCGGTGCGCACGGCTTCATAGGGCAGAATGAACTCGCCCAGCTCCTTCGAGAAGAACGCTTCGCGCGGTTCGACAACGGCCTCGCCGAAACCGGCGGGCGACGGATAGGCATAGGAATAGAAGGCCGGATAATCGATCGGTCCGCCGCCAGGCCAAAAGCCCGCGCTCGACACCTCGTGCGAATAGGCTTCGCGCGTGACGGCGTCCGACAGAAAGGGCACGCCGCCTGGATGCTGGGGCGCCGTTCGGCCGGAAAAACGCGTCACCGCCAGATCGAAACTGCCCCAGAAGAAATGCACGGGGCTGACCTTGCCGATGAAGCCCGTGCGAAAGCGGGCGAGCACGTCTTGCGTCGACAGCAGAATACGCCAGAAGCGATGGGCATAATCAAGATCGTAGGCGGCGTGAATGCGATCCTGATCGAAGGGAATGCAGTCGGCCAGTTCGCACGGCATGGTCTGGATATCCATCGCCAGCCCGAGCTCGGAGAACGCGACCTCCACTTCCTCATAAAATTCCGCCACCGATTTCGGCGCCAGCATGATCTGACGACTGTGTCCGTCGCTGGTGCGAATCCACAACAGGTGATCGATGAAATCGAAATCGATCTGAAATTCACGCGGGGCGGGAATGAGCGAGGTGGTCAGGCCGCGCGCCGTCACATAAAGCGGCACATGCCAGGAATGGTTTTGCCAGGGCGTATGCGCCAGACGGATTTTACCGACGATCTGGCTCCACAGGTGCAAGGTTTCGCAACTGCTCTTCCAGGCGGCATAAGGGAGTTCCGGCCAATGGTCCGTGATGGATGACATGATCCCTCGCTCTGTTTCCGTAACGCTAGCGCGAGGCATCAGCGAAGGAAAGGGATCAGCATCGGCACCCGTTCCGCGTAAGCATCATAGGCATCGCGTCCCAATGCCTCGCGCAGGGTTTGCTCTTCAAGCCTGGCCTTCGCGATTATGCCCGCCAGCATGATCAAGCCGCCGATGACGCCGCGCAACGTACCGCTGATCGCCACCGAGGCGAGAATGGCGACGAGCAGGCCCGTATAGATCGGATGGCGCACCCAGCCGTAGGGGCCGCTGTCGACGATGCGATGCTCCGGCTTGATCGTCACGTTGCCGGACCACAAACGGCCGAGGTGGACACGCGCCCACCAACAGAAGGCAAAGCCCGCCAACGCGAGAAGATCGATGGCCCAGCCCTGACGATAATTGAGATGCCAAAGCCTTTGCGTCCAGCCCTGTTGGCCTGGCACGGCAATCAAAAGCATGCCGACGACTAAGCTCACACGGTAGAATAACACGAGATTACCGCTCGCGATCTGCGTCGGAGGGCTGGCCCATCGTGCTGCGATGAACCACGACACGATCCAAGCCAACCAAAGCAAACCCAGAACGGTGCCAGGATCGATCATGATCCCCTCCATCGACGACTACCGCGTCGTTCGACAGAGGGCTAGGATCGTGGCGGCTCTGTGACCCTTGTATCTAGCTACGAGCGACGTTGAGGGTCAGTTTCGGCGGCTTGTTCAGGGTCTGGAAGATGACGCAGTAGCGCTCGGTAAGCTTGATCAGCGAGTCGATCTTGTCCTGCGGTGCGTCGGTGTCGAGATCGAACGACAGCCGGATTTCACGGAAGCCGACCGGCGCATCCTTGGCGACGCCGAGCGTACCGCGAAAATCGAGATCGCCCTCGGCCTTCACGACACCAGCCTTCAACGGAATTTCCAAAGCGGTGGCGACCGCCTTCAGCGTGACGCCGGCACAGGCGACGAGGGCTTCCAGCAGCATGTCGCCGGAACACAGTTCAGCACCCGAGCCGCCGGTCGCCGGGTGCAGACCAGCGACCGCCAGCGCGCGACCGGTTTCGACCTTGCAGGCGATCTTCGATTCATCGATCGAGCCCTGCGCCTTCAAGGTGATCAGAGCCGTATCGGGGCTATCCTTATACTTATCCTTGTAGGGCGCCTGCATAGCGCGCAGCGAAGCAGAATCCATTGGTCAACTCCTCAAAACTACCAGGATGCGCCAGACGGCGCTGATATACGCGTCGGCGATGAATGGGGATTGCCGAGCGAACCGTCAAGCGCCGCCAGAATGGCGCGCTTGGCTTCGGCGAAATCATGGGACAGGCGATCGCGCGGGCGCGGCAGATCGATCGGAATATCCTTGAACACCCGGCCCGGGCGTGGCTGCATGACGATGGCACGATCGGCCAATGCCGCCGCTTCTTCGACATCGTGGGTGACGAGCAGCAGGGTCGGCCGATGCGCTTCCCACAGGGCGAGCAGATGATCTTGCAGAGAGGCGCGGGTCAACGCGTCGAGCGCCGAGAACGGTTCGTCCATCAAGAGCACTTTCGGGCGTGCCACCAGGGCGCGGACGATGGCGACGCGCTGCGCCTGGCCGCCGGAGAGTTCGCGCGGCCAGCGCGGGCCATAGCCCGCGAGACCGACACGCAGCAGCGCTTCATCAACACGCGCATCGCGTTCGGCCTTGGGCAGATGTTCGATGCCGAAGGCGATGTTCTGCGCCACGGTGAGCCAGGGCAGCAGGCGCGGTTCCTGAAAGACGATGCCGACATCGGGATGCGGCGCGGCGATAATATCGCCATCGACGGCGACGCGGCCGCCGCTCGCCTGTTCGAGGCCGCTGGCGAGGCGCAGCAGAGTGGTCTTGCCGCAACCGGAGCCGCCGACCAGAGCGACGATCTCGCCGGGCGCCACGCCCATCGTGACATCCGACAGCGCTTGCGTGCCATTGGCGTAAATCTTGGAGAGGCGATCGAGGGTCAGCATCACACCGTCCGCGCGAAAGAATCCTGCCAGGTCAGCAGCGGCTTCGTGCCCAGCACCAGAAGCCAGTCGAGCACTTTGCCAAGCACGGCGAAGCAGAGAATGGCGGCCAGGATCTGCGCCGGCTTGCCGAGTTGCTGGCCATCGACCAGCAAATAGCCCAGGCCTTCCGAAGCGCCCATGATTTCGGCGGCGACGACAAACATGAATCCAAGGCCGAGGCCGGAGCGCAGCGCCACAATGTAATCAGGCAGAATAGCCGGCAGCAGAATGCGCCGCGCCAATTGCCAGCGCGACAGACGGAAAGCACGACCGACTTCGACGATCTTGCGATCGACATTGGCGATGGCGCCCATGACGCCAAGATAGACCGGAAAGAACACGCCAAGCGCAATCAGCGCGATCTTGGAACTCTCGAAAATGCCGAGCCACAGAATGAACAGCGGCACCCAGGCGAGCGAGGGAATGGCGCGCAGCGCCTGCAACGTCGGATCGAGAAAGCGGCGCGCGGCCGATGATGAGCCCGTCAGCGCGCCCAGCAACGTGCCGGCGATGGCGCCGAGGCCGAAGCCGAAGGCAACGCGCAGCAAGGTGGCGGTGACATGGGTGAGAAGTTCGCCGCTGACCGCCAATTCCCACAAGGCCGCGAAGACGCGGCTCGGCGGCGGCAGCAGACGCGCTTCGAAAAGGCCGAAGCGCGCCGTGATTTCGTAGAGAACCGCCGCGCCGACCGGGAGGACGAGACCGAACAGCCAGCGCGGGCTGGGCACGAATGCGCGCTGACGATCGGCCGGCGCGATCTTCTCAAGCGTTCCCGCTTCACTCACCGCACCACTCCTCCCAAGTGTTTGGCCAAGTGTTTGGGCGCTACTGGCCTTTCGGCGCAAAACTGGTGTCGACGAGAGACGCTACGGCGGCCTTCACGTCGACATCGGCCTTGATGACGCCCGCCTTCTGCAAGGCGAGGCCCGCTTCCTGGATCGTCTCGGCGACTTTACCATCGATCGCCGCATTGCTGAGATCGGTCCGCTCAAGCTGTTTGGCGATGACCGCTTCCGGCAATTTGGTCTCAGTGACCAGCAGCTTGGTCAGTTCGGCCTTGTTCTGCAAGGCCCACTGGCGTGCTTCTTCATAAACCTGATTGACGCGGCGAACGATGCCGGGGTTCTGCTTGGCGAAATCCTCGCGCGTATTGAGCACGCCCCAGGTGTTGGCGGCGGCGTTGCGATAGAACAGTTGCGCGCCGTCCTCGACTTCCGCCTGCGCCATGATCGGATCGAGCCCGGCCCAAGCATCAACATCCTTACGGATCAGCGCAGTCTTGCCATCGGGATGCTGCAACAGAACGAGACGCACGTCTTTCTCGGTGAGGCCGGCGCTATCGAGCGCACGTACCAGGAAGATGTGCGGATCGGTGCCACGGGTCACGGCAACCGATTTGCCCTTGAGATCGGCGATCTTGGTGATGCCGGTGTCGGGCCGCGTCACCAGCGCCGTCCATTCGGGGCGCGAATAGACGCCAATCGATTTGATGGGATTGCCGTTGATCTTGCCGATCAGCGCGGCAGCGCCGGCCGTGGAGCCGAAATCGAGCGAGCCGGCGTTGAGGAATTCGAGCGCCTTGTTGGAGCCGGCGGAGAAGACCCAGCGGATGGCGATACCATCACCAGCGAATTCCTTCTCCAGCAGTTTCTTTTCCTTCAGCACCAGGGAGAGCGGGCTGTAGGTCGCCCAATCGACGCGGATCTCTTTGACCTGCGCGAAAGCGGGTGCGGCCAAAGCCAGAAGGACCGTGGCCGATAAAATGAGACGACGGGAAAATTTGGTCGAGAATTGAGTCATGACGGTCCTCACGGTTTGCGCGGACGCGTCCCGTGAGACCGGCCGGCGCTTTAGCTGCATTTTTTCCGCGCCCGCAAGCTGCGAGCTCAAATCGGCGCGTGGATGTTTTATGAGACGATACGTTCGTTATGTCAAACAAAACATCCAGATATCGGAATAGAATATTTCCACTCCAATACTATGTTATTTAAACGATCGAACCAACCTGTCCGGCTTCCCAGCCGATGATTGCCCGCTTGCGGGCGAGGCCCCAGTGATAGCCGGTGAGCTCGCCGGTCGAGCCAAGCACGCGATGGCAGGGCACAACGAAGGAGATCGGATTGCGGCCGACAGCCGCCCCAACCGCCCGCGCTGCTTTCGGCTTGTCGATGTGGCGGGCGATCGAGGAATAGGTGGTCGCCTTGCCGAGCGGGATGCGCAGCAGGGTTTCCCACACCCGCACCTCGAAATCGGAGCCGATCAGGACCACGCGCAGCGGCCGGTCAGCGCGCCATTCCGTCGGATCGAAGGCGCGGCGCACATAATCGGCAGCCGCCGCATCGTCGCGAACATAGGTGGCGTTGGGCCAGCGGCGCTGCATGTCGGCGAGCGCGCCTTCGCGGCCGCCGGCCGGCTTGCCACTGGTGCCGGCCGTGCCGGGCGCGGCCTTCTGGTCGACCCAACCGAGGCCCGCGAGGCCGCGCGGCGTGAATACCGCCAGGGCTTCGCCGAAGGGCGAAGTGTGGAACCCAAAGGTCAGCACCAAGCCTTCGCCGCGGGATTTATATTCGCCCGGCGACATCGCCTCGTGGGTGACGAAGAGATCATGCAGGCGGCCGGGGCCGGAGAGACCCACTTCATAGGCCGTATCGAGCACCGAAGCCTGATCGCGCAGCAGACGGCGGGCGTGATCGATGGTCAGCGCCTGCAGGAAGGCCATGGGCGTCAGGCCAGCCCAGCGCTTGAACAGATGAGCGAAATGCGACGCCGACATGCCAAGATGCGCGGCGATATCCTCGACCGAAGGCTGATCCTTCCAGTTCAGGGTCAGATATTCGATGGCGGCGCGGATGCGGTTGTAATCATTGGCGTCGGGCGCGATCTGCACGGTGCCGGGGGCACGCAGGTCGATCGGGCGGGCGCCCATCGGAAGATCGTGTTGCAGGGTCATGGTTCTGGTCCTTGTGTCTGGCCGTAACATGGCCCCCTCCGGCCCCTGCCGCCACCCGAAAACCGCGACGGTTTAAGGATATTCAGTTATAGCGCGGACCGCGTTTGGCCTCCGCCAGAGCCCGCGCCAGTTCATTGGCATATTGCTCGCGCGCTTCCGGCCCGAGCCAGGCGGCGACTTCGATGCGCCGGCCGCGCGTCACCAGCGCGATATGTTCCAGGCCGAAATCCTCGTCTTCCTGTCGCTCGAGCCGCACCCAGAGCGGGTTGAGCCGCCATTCGAGCCGTTTGCCGCGATGGCTGACGCGCTCGATATGCAGCAGCACCGGCGTGACGGTGACATCCTCATAGGCGTTGGCGGCGCGGAAATTGGCCCGGAAGGCGAAATAGAAGATCAGGACGTCGACGCCCATGAAGCCCGCCACCGGCCAGGCGCCCATGATGACGAACGGCAGGGTGACGCAAAACGAGAAGCCTGCGAAAACCATCAGCAAGCGATGAAAGCCGCGCCGGTCGAGCGAGCGGTGCGGCACGGTGCGGCGTGCGAAAATCTGTGTGTCGCTGGGATGGATCGCGGTCACGGCGCTCGCGGCCTCCAATTCCTCTCTAATATAAACCCATCATGCCCGCGAAAAAATCCACCCCCGCAGCGCCGAAACGACGCTCCCCGAAAGCTCCGGCGGCTGTGCCGGCGGTTCTTGGTAAAAGACCCGCAAAACCCGGCAAAAAACCGGTCAGCGCGGCGATCATTCACAAAATTTTTGAACGGCTTCGCGAGGCCAATCCGGAGCCGAAAGGCGAGCTGGACTATGTCAATGTCTATACCCTGCTGGTAGCCGTCGTTCTGTCGGCGCAGGCGACCGACGTCGGCGTCAACCGCGCCACGCGCGGCCTCTTCGCCGTCGCCGACACGCCGCAGAAGATGCTGGCCTTGGGCGAGGAGAAAGTGCGCGACTACATCAAGACGATCGGCCTCTATCGCAACAAGGCCAAGAACGTCATCGCGCTCTCACAGCAATTGATCGACCAATATGGCGGCGAGGTGCCACGCACGCGCGAAGCGCTGGAGACCTTGCCCGGCGTCGGCCGCAAGACTGCCAATGTGGTGCTGAACATCGCCTGGGGCGAAGAGACCATTGCCGTCGATACGCATCTCTTTCGCCTCTCCAACCGGCTGCGCCTCGCGCCCGGCAAGACGCCGCTCGAAGTGGAATTGGGGCTTGAAAAAGTCGTGCCGAAAGAGTTTCGCCGCCACGCCCATCACTGGCTGATCCTGCACGGGCGCTACATCTGCAAGGCGATCCGGCCGGAGTGCGAGAAGTGCGTCGTCGCCGACCTGTGTACGTCGGGCGATAAGCGGATTTAATGCGCGACCGTCCTGCCGTCATTGCGAGCGCAAGCGAAGCAATCCAGGAGTCAAAGCGTAGAGCCATAGACGTAAAATGCCTGTTTCACAGGCATTTTTTGACGTCCTACCACGCGCCCTGGATTGCTTGTCGCTATGCTCCTCGCAATGACGGTGAGGTCTAGCGCACCGGCACGAAGTAAAGGCCGATCCAGCCGAGGATGCCGACGATGATGCGCCACCAGGCGAAGAGCTTGAAGCCGTGGCGCGAGACATAATTCAGAAAGCCGCGCACGACGACAAGCGCTGAAATGAAAGCGGCGACGAAGCCGATGACGATCAACGCGACGTCGTTGAACTCGAGAATCTTGTAGTTCTTGAACAGATCATAGGCGAAAGCGCCCGCCATGGTCGGCATGGCAAGGAAGAAGGAAAATTCCGCAGCCGCGCGCTTCTCGGCGCCCATCAACATCGAGCCGACGATGGTGGCGCCCGAACGCGACACGCCCGGCACCATGGCCAGGCATTGGAACAGACCGATCTTCAGGCACATCAGCGGCGGGAAATCCATCACGTCGGTGAATTTGCTTTTCAGCGGCATGTCCTCGACCGCCAGCAAAACGAGGCCGCCGGCAATGAGCGTGGTGCAGACGATCATCGGATTGAACAGCACGTCCTTGATGAAGGTATGCAGCAGCGCACCGATAATAGCGGCCGGCAGAAAGGCGATCAGAATGCCGACGACGAAGGAGCGGGCTCTGGGATCGCTGGGCAGCGCCAGCAGGATCGACCACAGTTTTTTGAAATAGACGATGAGAATGGCGAGGATGGCGCCGAGCTGCACCAGAACCTCGAACGTCTTGCCCTTCGACTCGAAACCGAGGAAATGGCCGAGGAGCAGGAGATGACCGGTGGACGAAACCGGCAGAAATTCGGTGAATCCTTCGACCACACCAAGGATCAGCGCCTTGATGGCTTCAATCGTGGACATCCGGAAAGGCCTCGGCGCGGAATCGAAGGGTCTACGGCCGCAGATACGCTCAGTCCGCGAATCGCGCGCACCGCAGCTCAAGCCTCTATAGTTGAAGCCACCATTATACCAAAGCCATGACGGTTAACCGGAACTTAACCTAGGGCCTATGCATTTTAAATAAAGTCTGGCCTTGCGCCTGTCTCCTCCTGCATAGATCTCACCCGTGTTCGCGTCGCGGTCCCCCAAATCATTGTTGCTCATGCCCGTTCTGTTTCATCATCCGCTTTGTCCTCATTCGCGCTTTATCCGCATCGCTCTCGCCGAATATGGCTTAGAGCCCGAGTTGATCGAAGAACGAGCTTTCGAACGGCGGAATGAATTCCTGATGATCAATCCGGCAGGCGAGACGCCGGTTCTGGTGGAACCGTCGCAACTGGCCATACCGGGTGCTGGCAACATCGCCGAATATCTCGACGAGGCCTATGGCGCCCATCTCGGCGGGCACCGGCTGCTGCCCCAGGATCCGGCCGGGCGGATCGAGGTGCGCCGGCTGATGGACTGGTTCAACGGCAAATTCTTCGCCGAAGTGTCGAATTTCCTGGTCACCGAGAAGGTCTACAAGCGTTATATGACCGCCGAAGCCGGCGGCGGCGCCCCCGATATGGACGCGGTGCGCGCCGGACGGGCTAACATCCGCTATCATATGGCTTATATCGGCTGGCTGACGGCCAAACGGAAATGGCTGGCCGGCGACATGATGACCTATGCCGATCTGGCGGCGGCGGCGCATCTGTCATGTGCGGATTATCTGGGCGACGTGCCATGGACCGAAGACGACACGGCGAAGGAATGGTACGCGAGGATCAAATCGCGACCGTCGTTCCGCGCGCTGCTGAACGACCGGGTGCCGGGCATGACGCCGGGACCGGCTTACGCCAACCTCGATTTCTAAGCGCATCCTTCATCGACGCCCTGCGCCAGCGCGCCGCCGAACTCGGCTTCGATCAATGCCGCATCGCCGCGCCTGACGCCATTCCGCAAGCTCCCGCCCGCCTCAAGCAATGGCTCGGCGAGGGCGCCCATGGCGACATGGACTGGATGGAAGAAACGGCCGATCGGCGCAGCGATCCGCGTGTGCTGTGGAGCGAGGTGCGCAGCGTCATCGTGCTCGCCGTCAACTACGGACCCGACACGGATCCGCTCGCCTCGCTCGATCAGACGTCGCAAGCGACCATCTCGGTCTATGCCCGCAACCGCGACTATCACGAGCTGATCAAGGGCCGGCTGAAAATGCTGGCGCAGTTTCTCGTCAGCCGCGCCGACGCGGAGATGGACGTCAAAGTCTTCGTCGATACGGCGCCGGTGATGGAGAAGCCGTTGGCAGCCGCCGCCGGCATCGGCTGGCAGGGCAAGCACACCAACCTGGTGTCGCGCGATCATGGCTCGTGGCTGTTCCTCGGCACGATCTTCACCACACTGCCATTGCCCATCGATCCGCCCGAGCACGATCACTGCGGCTCATGCCGCGCCTGTCTCGATGCCTGTCCGACCAAGGCTTTTCCCGCGCCCTATCGTCTCGATGCGCGGCGCTGCATCTCCTATCTGACCATCGAATACAAAGGGCATATCGAACGGCAATTCCGCACCGCCATGGGCAATCGCATATATGGCTGCGACGATTGCCTGGCCGCGTGCCCGTGGAACAAATTCGCCGAGGCTTCGCGCGAAGCCAAGTTGCAAGCCCGCGACGATCTGCTGGCGCCGCCACTCGCGGAGCTCGCCGCGCTCAACGACGCCGCCTTCCGGAGCAAGTTCTCTGGTAGCCCCATCAAGCGCATCGGCCGCGACCGTTTCGTGCGCAACGTGATGATCGCCATCGGCAATTCCGGCGACGCGCGCCTCATCCCGACGGCCCGCGCCGGACTTGATGATGCCGCACCGGTGGTGCGCGCCATGGCCGTGTGGGCGCTGCAGCAACTCTTGCCCGCGCAACACTTCGACGAGCTTCGTCAGCACCATCGTGCACAGGAGTCGGATCCTGACGTGCTTGCGGAATGGGCCGCGAATGTTACAAGTCGTACATGAGCTAGGCCGCAGCGGGCTTTCTCACTTGAAATGGCCGCCCAGGTCTGGCGAATTTAATACGTCTGGCGGACCATAAGGATATTGCACGGAGCATCTCGATTGCGATGAATCTTTTCGTATTCGGCCTCGGTTATTCATCAGTTCATTACATTCGCAAGCACGCGCCTGATTACGACAGCATTGCCGGCACCGTCACCACCGAGAAGAGAAAGGCTGAACTGACGGCCTCGGGCATCAAGACCTATCTGTTCTCGGACGAAGGCGCGGACGATGGCATTGTCGAAGCCCTCGGTGAGGCTGACATTGTCCTCGTCTCCGTTCCCCCTGGCGAGGCTGGCGATCCGGTGCTGGCGAAATTCGCGTTGCCGCTGACGCGCTCAAAGCGTCTGCGTAAAATCATCTATCTCTCCACCGTCGGCGTCTATGGCGATCGCCAAGGCGAGTGGGTCGATGAAGCCACGGCGCCGCTGACGACGAATGCGCGCAGCCTGATGCGGCTTGCGGCGGAGAATCTGTGGCGTGCCGTGGCGCGCGAAGGCAAGCGCAGCCTCTATATCCTACGCCTCGCCGGCATCTATGGCCCGGGCCGCAATGCATTGGTGCAATTGCGCGACGGCAAGGCCAAGCGCCTAGTCAAGAAAGATCAGGTCTTCAATCGCATTCATGTCGACGACATCGCGCAAGCCATCGCCAAATGCGTGGCGCGCGACAGAAGCGGCGAAGACCTGCTGCTCAACATCGCCGACGGCCATCCGACGCCGGCGCAGGATGTCGTCACCCATGCGGCAAACCTGATGAAGGTCGAACCGCCGCCGGTGATCGACTTTGAAACCGCTGAACTTTCCGAAATGGCGCGCAGTTTCTATGCCGAATGCAAACGCGTTTCCATCGAAGCGGCGCGGTTCGAACTTGGATTCGAACCGATCCACCCCACCTATCGGGAAGGGTTACAGGCTTTATGGGAAGCCGGCGAAGGCCGATAGGAGAATGCGATGGGCATGCTGATCGACGGCAAGTGGGAAGACCAGCCGCTCATCGCGGCAGCCAACAAGGGACGCTTCGTGCGTCGCGACAGTTCCTTCCGCAATTGGATCACTGCCGATGGCCGTTCCGTCGACGGTCAACCGGGATATAAAGCCGAGCGAGGCCGCTATCATCTCTATGTCGGCTATGCCTGCCCGTGGGCGCAACGCACACTTATCATGCGGGCGCTGAAGGGCCTGGAAGACGCCATCTCGGTTTCCGTGGTGCATTGGCTGATGCTGGAGAACGGCTGGACCTTCGCGAACGGCGACGGCGTGGTGGCAGACCCCGTGGCCCATGCGGATTTTCTCTATCAGGTCTATAACCGCGCCGATCCAACCTATACCGGCCGCGTGACCATTCCGGTGCTCTGGGATCTTAAGACCGGGACCATCGTCAACAATGAATCCGCCGAAATTATCCGGATGCTCGGCAGCGCTTTCGACGGCATCGGGGCCACGCCCGGCGATTATTATCCGCAGGCCCTGCGTGCCGAGATCGATGCGGTCAACGAGCGCATCTATACGACGCTGAACAACGGCGTCTATCGCGCCGGTTTCGCCACCACGCAGCAGGCTTACGAAGAAGCGGTGGTGCCGCTGTTCGAAACCCTCGATTTCATCGAGGCGCGTTTGAGCCGGCAGCGCTATCTCTGCGGCAGCGCGATGACGGAAGCCGACATCCGCCTGCTGACGACACTGCTGCGCTTCGATGCGATCTATTATTCGCATTTCAAATGCAACAAGCGCCGCATCGTCGACTATCCCAACATCTGGGGCTTTACGCGCGACCTGATCCAGCGACCGGCCATCGCCTCGACCTTCCGGCTCGATCATTGCAAGAAGCATTATTACGGCAGCCAATTGCAGGTGAATCCGACCGGCATCGTGCCGATTGGGCCCGACATCGACTTTGCCGCGCCGCATGATCGCAACCGCTTCGGCTGAACGTTTCGGAGAGCGCGATGCCGGTTCGCCGCTATCAGTTCGATCTGTTCGCCGACTATTTCCAGCTCTATCTGGAAGACGAACGCGCCGATATCGATCGTCTGTCGTTCGACTGGAATGACGAAGTGCTGCATCGCCTGTTCGCGATCGGCGAAGGCTTCGTGATGATCGGCACCGTGCGCAACATGACCGTGCCGCTGACCATCGAAGTTCTCGACAACGAGCCTGCGACCGACTTCGAAACGTGGGATCACGTGGCCGAATGCCATCTGGCCGTCACGTCAGGCCGGCTCGTTGCCAGCGGTTGTACCGACTATCTGCCTGATGCGCCCCGCATCGAGATCGAACCCGGCGACTATCGGGTGCGCCTCTCCTATGGCGATTTGAATACGCTTTCAGAAGACGGGCTTGAGGGCGACGATCATTATCGAGTGCAAATGTGGCGCGCGCCGCCGGCAGCGCCGCGCGTTCTCAAACAGCGGCAAATCCCGCTTTAAGCCGCGATCTCATTGGCCGGCGGATGGCCGCCGCCGAAGTGATCGATATAACGCTCATCGATATTGGCGACCGGCAGAACGATCAGCACGTCCGTGGTGCCGAACTGATGATCGATCACGGCGCCATCGCCGATCATCGCGCCAAGCCGCAGATAGCCCTTGATCAAGGTCGGCAGAACGGCGAGCGCACGACGCGGCGACACCGCGCCATCAGCCAGTAGCGCCATGTCGACGCGGCGATCGTCAAGCGCGCGTACGGCCCACTCCGCCGGCACGCCGGCTTTGTAATGCAGGAGCGACAGCGGCGCGGCAATCTTCGCCGGATCGACCGTCTCGAACGAAGCGCAGCCGATCATCACATCGATATTGTGATGGCTGACGTACATCCAGATGCCACGCCACAGCAGTTCCAACGTGCGGCGGGCGCGATATTCCGGCAGCACGCAGGAACGGCCAAGTTCGAGAAAGCGTTTTTCGACATGGCGGATCAGCAGCGGCGCGATATCAAACTCTTGGGCGCTGTAAAAGCCGCCGTCGCTCTTGCGCGGATTTTGCCGCAACAGCCGATAGGTGCCAACGACCTTCGGCTTGATACGGCCGTAGTGCGATTTCGCCGCGTGATCGACGACGATGAGATGATCGCAGACAATATCGAAGGGGCAGATATCGCGGCGGCGTAATTGCGTCGTCCGATCAGCTTGAGCCGAGCCTTGTTCAAAGAACACCCGGTAGCGCAGACGTTGCGCCTTGCGGATTTCCTTGCGAGTCACCGCGAATTTCAGTTCCAGCGAGCCGACCCGTGCCAGCGACTCCGGCAGGCCGTGCAGATCGCGGACGATGCGGCGCTGCGGAACGAACGCACTGACAAGACCGGCGAAACGCTGCACGCCCGCACGTTCACTTGTCGGTTTCATTGTGAAATCCCCGATCCCATGATTCGCCCCATGTAACCAGAAGCCATCCAGATCGGAAGAAATTATGACGATTTTCCGTCGTTCTTGTTACAACCCGAGAATCCTTCAGGCGCGGGCTACCTGACGCTTGGGCAAAATGGCCGATGCCAACTGATCTGGATCGATCGGTTTAGTCAGGAAATCATCGATTCCCGCCTCCAGCGCGGCGCGACGATCTTCCTCGAAGGCATTGGCGGTGAGTGCGACAATACGCGTCGGCGTGACGCCCGCCTCGTTCTCAAGCCGCCGGATCCAGCGCGATGCATCGATGCCATCGAGGCCGGGCATGCGAATGTCCATCAGGATGATATCGAAGCGAGAACGATCGCCGCGCAAGGTGCGGCTGACGATATCGACGGCTTCGATGCCATCGACCGCGTGAGTGGTCTTGGCGCCAATGCGCTCCAGATGTTTGCGCGCCACAAGCGCGTTGATTTCGTTGTCCTCGACCAACAGCACGTGCAGCTCGATTTGCGGCTTGGCGCTCGCTTCAATCGTGTTCGCCGATGTACTGCCCGCCATCTCACCGCGCAGACGCGCGATCAGCGATGTGGTGCGAACGGGCTTGACCAGCCAGCCGTCGAAACCGGCCAGCGTGTTCTGCGCCGTCGTGCGCCGCTCGAACGGCGAGAACAGGATGAGGCTGCGGGCCACGCCCGCGGCACGTGTCGCCTCGATACTTTGGCGCAAGACGTCTTCACCCAAGGCACAATCGACGATCGCCACATCGGGTGCAGGCTTTTGCGCGAGCACCGCGCGAAGCTCTTCGATCGTCTCGGCGCGCAGGGTTTCCGCGCCCGCCGCCACGAGCCGTTCGCCAAGATAGCTCGTCTCAAACGGCGCGCGACCGACGACAAGCACGCGACGTCCCCACAGGGGCGGCGCTTCGATCCTGTCCTGATCGGATGCCGGTGGCAGATCGACCTCGAAGGTGAAGATGGAGCCGCTGCTATCCGTGCTTTCGAGCCGCAGATCGCCCTGCATGTGATCGATGATGCGCCGTGAAATGGCGAGACCGAGACCCGAGCCGCCATGGCGGCGCGTCGCCGAACCATCGCCCTGTTCGAAGTCCTCGAAAATCGTCTCCTGCTGATCGGACGATATGCCAGGCCCCGTATCCGCCACGGCGAAGATCACGCGGCTGCCGGACTTCCTGGTAACGCGAATGCCGACGCCGCCGGTCTCGGTGAACTTCACCGCATTGCCGGCGAGATTGATAAGCACCTGACGCAGACGCGCCGCATCGCCAATCAAGCGGCGCGGTACGCCGGGCTCGATCATGGCAGCGATACCGACACCCTTATCCTGGGCGCGCGGCGCCAGCAGTTCGGCGACGCCCTCGACGAGGGTCACCACGTCGAAGGGTTCCGTGGCCAATTCCAACCGGCCGGCTTCAATGCGGGAGAAATCGAGAATTTCCTCGATCAGATTGGCGAGCGCCGTGCCCGAGGTGTGGATCGCCTCCACATAGGCGCGCTGTTCGGCCACCAATGGGCCGTGGCGCAACAGGTCGGCCATGCCGAGAATGCCGTTCAACGGCGTGCGGATTTCGTGGCTGACGGTGGCGAGGAAGCGCGACTTGGCCTCATTGGCGGCCTCGGCCCGGTGCCGGGCGGCGGCCGCTTCCTTCAAGGTCCACAATTCGTCCTGGAGCTTTTCGAACCGGGCTTCGTCGAGCGACCGCTCCGGCGGATGGCGCCGGCCGGCGGCCCGATGGACGGCCCAGCCGACCGCCGCCCCCAGGAGGGCGGCGCAAAGGCCGATGACGCTGATCACAAACCCAGACACAACCAAACCGAGCCCCCAACGCCAGCATGGCCTGGACCTTAACTGGCCCGACGCCAAGCTGGATCGCCTAGGTTGAAAAACCGTTGCTCGGACTTCGACTTAATCGTTACTTCAGGGCCGGGCAACCGCCCTGGTCGAGGGGGCGAAACACGTCATCGCCCTTCAGCGGGCCGACGGTTTTCACCAGATCCCATTCTCCTTTTGATTCCGCAGGAGATTTGATCTGCGTGAGGGCGACGCTGTGGACCATGCGGCCATCAGGGCGCAGGTAACCATCATTGGTGAATATGTCGCGGACGGGCAGCTCGCGCATTTTGGCGACTACTTTCTTATTGTCGGTGCTGTCGGCCGCCTGAACCGCCTTCAGGTAATGTTTGACCGCCGAATAGACGCCAACCTGGAAGGAGCCGGGGAAGACTTTCCGCCGTTCGATGAATTTGGCGATCCAGGCCTTGGTTTCGTCGTCCTCGCGGTTGACCCAGGCGGACACGTTATAGGCGCCCTGTCCCACTTCGAGCCCCATGGCCTTCACCGCCAGCGGGCTATCGAGGCCGAAACCGACGACCTTCGCCTTCAGGCCGAATTCGCGGATCGCCTTCAGGCCATTGATCGTGTCGTCGCCGCCATTGTTAAGAGCGATGACATCGGCGCCGGAATTCTGCGCTTGCAGCACGAAAGAGGAGAAGTCGTGATTGCTGAGCGGATGTTTGACGGCGCCAACGATCTCGACGCCGGCCTTGGTCAGCGAGGGGCGAAGCCCCGCCTCCAGCGCCGCGCCGAAGGCGTAGTCGGCGCTGATGAAATACCATTTCTTGCCGAGCTGCGGCACGGCGGCAGCGATCGAGGCGCTGAGCTGATAGGTGTCATAGACCCAATGGACACTGTTGTCTGGCGCGCAGGCCTTGCCGGTGAAATCGGCTGAACCGGCGCCGGCCAGCATCACCAGTTTGTTCTTCTGCTTGGTCACATCGAGGACGGCGAAGGCAACCGCCGAATTCACCAGTTCGGTGATCACATCGACCTTATCGACGTCATACCAGCGATTGGCGATGGAAACGCCGACATCGGGCTTGTTCTGATGGTCGCCGGCCAGAACTTCGATCGGCTTGCCGTTGATCTTGCCGCCGAATTCCTCGACCGCCATGCGCACCGCTTCGACGGAGCCATGACCGGCGCCGGATTCGTAAACGCCGGAGAGGTCGGTCATCACGCCGATCCGCACCTTGTCGCCGGCGATCTGCGCCTGCGCCGCGCTGGCCGCCACCAGCAGCGCCAAAGCCGAAACCATAGTCCTCATCGTGCCCCTCCCCTCATATCCGAACCGGATTAGAATATCAGTTTCACTGATTTCCGCGCCGTTTGGCAATGGGGAAGAGGCAATTCGACATTCAAATCAAGGGAAAGCGGGACGCTGCCCAATGCTCATGGCAGATCCCGCATGATGGTTCGCAAAGCGAAATTTATTCGTCTTCGCTTTGCGCCAAGGCTGCCGCGACCGCCGGCCAGCGAAAGGCGCCGAGATCGACGGCGGCATGGGTGTGGCCGCAGTGCGAACAGGTGCGCCGCACCGTCTCGCCGTTGTGGCGCTCGCACGCGGCAGCATAGCCAGCTTGCGGCGATTGCTCGCCGGCATTCCAACTGTGGCGATCCATTTCGTGGCTGCAACTGTCGCAATACCAGACGACGGTTTCCGATCCCGGCTCACGCGCTTTGTAGCGCAACTGATTGCCAGGCTCTTTCGTCAGAATGCGATGCGCCGTACCACCGGGGATATAAACGAAGTCGCCCGGCACAAGATCGAAGTAGCGAACGGGACCTTCGTGAAAGACGACCTGCGCTCTGCCGCTGGCCTGCGCGATCACGCTGTCTTTTTCGCAGATAAGGAAAAACGGCTGATCGACGGAATTGCTGCTCAACGTCAATTGCGGATCCACCTCAGGCCGCAACATGGGAAACTCGTCGAAGGAGGCGAGCTTTGAAGCTTCACGAAAGAGATTGAAGCTGTTCTTGCGGCGCGTGGTGACGCGTTGAGAGACGACCTGATTCATGACTGAGCGGCCTCCACCAGAGCGCGACGCGCATTGGAGGTGATCCCCGTGCGTCGCATGTAATGTCCCCATCCCCAAATATGCAGCGGAAACGGCTGCGTGACGTGACCGCAGGACTTGCAGGTGCGCTTGGCTTCATCGGTGTTGAGCATCATCGCCGCATCGTTCGAACCCTTGAGGCTCGGCAGCGGCAGCAGATCGCCACGGCTTTCCTCATCGGAGAGACCGCCGTCGAAATCGTAGCGGAACAGTTCGGTGGCGCATTTCTCGCATTGAAAGGTCACACCTTCCGGCTGGTCGCCGCTTTCAAATTGGCGCTGCGTAATGACCAAGACGGCGAAAAAGGCCTGATCAGAATCGCCGCCGACGCCATGGCTCTTATGCCCGACGAACACATCGCCCGAGCGTATGCGCCCCGTGGACCCGAAGGACACGCCCACTTCATCGACAGCGTTGGTGTGAACGAAATAGCCGATGTGCATGCCCTTTCCGTCGCTCGCCAAGGCGGCGACACACGGCACGATGTCGCCGGCACCTTGATAGGGAAAGAGCGGCAGCAATTGCGTATTGCCCTGGCGGGCCGCCTCAAAGGCATTCACCTTCATTGGTACCTTAGCCGCAGGATCTAAGCGGACATCCGCTGCTGTCGACATGAGCAACCTCCCTTGCCATGATGACTAAATTCTGTCAGTTTGACTGAATTCTGTCAATCTTGTTTTGCGTGGCCGCAGCATGGATCAGAACGTTCGAGCCGTCGTTATCGTGGGAGGCGGCCAAGCTGGCGCTCGTACAGCCAAGTCTCTTCGGGCCATCGGTTACGACGGCGCATTGACGTTGATCGGCGCGGAAAATCATTCGCCCTATGAGCGTCCCGATCTCTCCAAAGCCTGTCTGCTCGATGCTGCCGCCATGCCTCCATCCGTTATCGATGCGGCGTTCTGCACGGAACAGCGCATCGCGCTGATCACCGCACGACAGGCCTGCGCGATCGATCGTCAGCAACGCGACGTCCTTCTCGATGACGGCACGCAGCATCCCTACGACAGATTGGTGCTGGCGACCGGATGCAAACCGCGACGGCTCTCCCTGGCGGGACTCGATTCGCGGCGCGTGTTCTATCTGCGAACCCTCGACGATGCGCGAGCGTTGCGCCCTCGTCTGCAACCAGGCTCGTCCATCGTCATCGTTGGCGGCGGCTTCATCGGATTGGAAGTGGCGGCCGGCGCGCAGGCGCTTGGATGCCAGGTGAGCGTGCTGGAAGCGGCTCCCGTCCTGCTGCCGCGCCTTGGATCGACCATCGCCAGCGAGAAAGTGTTGGACCATCACCGTCGCGCCGGCATCGACATCCGGCTCGATACCCGCATCGCATATGTCGATGGCACGCGGCTCGTTCTCTCCACCGGCGAGGCGATCAAGGCCGAGACGATCGTCGCCGGCATCGGCGTAATACCGGATACGGCTTTGGCCGAGGCCGCAGGGCTTGCTGTTGACGACGGCATTCTCACCAACGAGTTCGGCGAGACGTCGGATCGTTCGATCCTCGCAGCCGGCGACGTGACCCGCCATTTCAATCCGCTGCTGCAACGTCATCTGCGGCTTGAATCCTGGCAGAATGCCAATCTGCAACCGGAAGCCGTCGCCCGCACCATCATGGGCGAACGCGTGGCTTATGCCGAAATCCCCTGGCTGTGGTCGGATCAGGGCGATTTGAATCTGCAGGCCGCCGGCGCACCGGCGCAGGTCGATATGACCGTGCAGCGCGGCGGCGACAGCACGGGTGTTTCGATCTTCCAATTCGCGTGCGGCGCACTGGTCGGCGGCATCACGATCAATCGCGGCAAGGACATGCCGGTGATCCGCCGCCTGCTGCGCCAGGCCCAGCCGATCGACGATCCGGAAGCTTTGGCCGACGACAGCAAGCCATTGCGCGCATTCTTGAGGGCGGGAGCAGCATCATGAGCGAAACCATCACCATTCTCGTCGCCACCATGAGCGGCACGGCCGAGATGGTTGCCGAAACCGTAGCCGAACGTATCGAGGAGGCCGGCCTCAACGCCCGCATCCTGCGCATGGAGAAACTCAAGGAGCCGGCCGTGGCGCTCGGCAAAGGCGGTCGCTGGATCGTCTGTTCCTCGACCTATGGGACCGGCGACGTGCCTGATAACGGCAAGGACCTTTATGCCGCCTTGGATAGTGAGCGCCCCGATCTCAGCGCTCTGCGCTATGGCGTCATCGCGCTCGGCGATTCCGTCTATCCGAACACATTCTGTTTCGGTGGCAAGAAATTCGACGCGCTATTGAGCAGCCTTGGCGCGGTGCGGATTGGTGAGCGCCTGGAACATGATGCGCGAGGCCCGGATTACCCCGAAGATCTGGCCGCCGCCTGGACGGACACATGGCTTGAGCTGGTTGGCGATGTCGCCTGATCATTTAGTGCTGGCGAGCACCTTGTCGTGCAGCCGCTTGATGGCGGAGAGAACCTTTTTCAATTCCGCCGCGCTCATGCCCTCGGCCACACCGTTCGACCAGATCGCCTGGCGGCGATTGATCTCGTCGAAAAGCTTGCGGCCCGCAGCCGTCAATTGCACGAGCTGGGCGCGGCGATGATTGGGGTTTTCGATCAGTTCGAGAATATCTTCCTTCACCATCGCCTGGACGACCCAGAGCACGCCCTGGCGCGACAGACCGAATTCGCGCGCGATCTGCGCGACGGTTTTCGGCGTGTCGCCAATGGCGCCCAGAACCTGCCAGCGCGTCGACGTGACGCCCAGATCCTTCATCAACGCGTCGCCGACGCGCAGAAGCGCACCGTTGGCACGAAAGATGGTGATGATCAGATCGGTGATAACAGCGCCTTCGGGCGTGTGCTGCACCTTTTTAAATTTACTCACGGACCTCTCGATTCTGGCGAGAAGAAAGCCGTTGCGCGGCTCACGAAGCTTATGCGCGGCATAACAGAACGGGTCAGTGCCGGCAAATATTGGGCCACCAAGCCATTCATATCATCACAGGGAGGACCATCATGACCGCTTCATCGCACATCCCATCGCCACACATCACCCGCTCTCTAACATTGAACTTCATCGGCGACTGGGGCCAGGCCAATTTCCACCGCATCTGCTCCTGGCTGGCGCAGGAATTCTGCGACCGCACGGGCAACCGCAGCCGCGTCGCGATCTGGAGCCTGCGGGACGGTGGCCTGGAGGCCATGCAAGCCGTCCAGGATGGCGATGCGCAGATGTGCATCTGCACGCCGGTGGGGCTGGTGCCCGCGGCTTTGACGGGCAAGGACATGTTCCGCGATCGTGCCCTGCCGGATCTGCGCGCCCTGGCGACCCTGCCGCAGAACGATCGTTTCGTCCTGGCCATCGCGCCGGATTTCGACGTGTCGACCTTCGCCGAATTGCGCGCCAAGAAGCCGCCGCTGCGCATCGCCACGTCGATCGACGACGGCACCAATTTCATCGGCTTCACCGCGCGCCGCTATATGGAAGCGCATGGCATCTCCGAGGAAACGCTCACGTCCTGGGGTGGCAGCTACGTCAATACGGTGCGGCCGGAGCAATCGCTATTCCGGATGCGCGATGGCGCCGTCGATGCGGTTTTGCAGGAGGCGGTGCTAGCACCGTGGTGGGCCGAGATGATCCGCAAGCGCGGGGCGATCGCCTTGCCTGCGGAAGATCAGGCGCTGACCCATCTCGAACAGACTTATGGCCTGCGCCGCAACAGCCTGCCGGCGGGCTTTTGGGAAACCCTATCGAGCGATCTGCCGACGCTGGATTTTTCCGATTTCGTCGTGCTCGTGCGCAACGATCTGCCCGACGATGTCGCTTATCTCCTCACCTGGTGCCTGTGCGAAACGCGGCAGATGCTGGAACAGCAGTATCGCCACCTGCCGCAGGATCGCAGCCCGGTGAGCTATCCGCTGGTACCAAAAGACATGGCGCGCACGCCAATCCCCCTGCATCCCGCCGCCGCCCGGTTCTACCGCGAGGCCGGCCACCTGTAGCGCGACGGTCTCGCCGCTATTTCCCGAACGGCGCTTCCGCTTCGAGCCGTGCCTTGGCTTGCTTGGCGATGCTGACGTCGAACAATTGCTCGGCCGTGACTTTCCGTTCGACATAGTCGAAATAGTCGGCCCAATAGTCCTGCATCTTCATGATGGAGGCGATGTTGGGCACCCCGTCTTCATTGACGTAGGACCAGTTTGGCGCGATCTCCTTCAAGGTTTCGGGCTTCAACATCGTCGTCTTGACGAGAAGATTGACGATGTCTGGATGCTGGTCGGGGTTCGCGGCCGCTGCGTTGAACTCCTTGGCGCCCTGCAGATAGGCCATGGCGAAACGTATCAGAACGTCATGCTTATCCTTGATGAGATTTCGCCGGGTGGCGAAAACCGCGATCGTGCCGTCCGGGTCGATCTGATCGTCGGTCGCGATGATCGGACCCCAGCCGCTCTTGGCGGCAAGGAAACCGAATTGATAGGCGAGATCGGTGCCGTCGATCTGATTTTGTCCGAGCATTTTCATAAGGTCTGGCTGCGGGATATTGGTGACCCAGCGCACGTCCTTGCGCGGATCGAGGCCGGCCTTCTGCAATGCCAGCGAGAAGGCATATTGATTGATGCTGCCGGTGCCGCTGACGCCGATCCGCTTGCCCTTGAGCTTGCTGAGATCAGCCAATGTCTTGATACCGCTGTCAGCCATTTCCTTGCTGACGTTGATCACCGAATAGCCGCGACCAACCTTGTTGTTGCCGCGGTCGAGAATCGCCACCAAAGGCGCGCCGCGCGCGACGCTGTTGAACAGGCTCGCATTGGCGGTCATGAACGTGATATCGAGTTCACCGGAGATCAGCGCCGGCACCGCCTGCTGGCCATCGATGAACATTTTGGTTTCGATGCGCAGGCCAAGCTTGTTGAAATAGCCCTTTTCATTGGCGACCAAAAATCCGCCACCGGTGATGAACGGCCCCTCGCCGACGCGCAAAAGATCCTGGCTGCGCGCCGGGGCGGATGACATCAGGCCGAGGACGATCGCTGCTGATAGTACCGAAATCAATCCCTTCATGATCTTGCCCCTCATGATTTTGCTCCGGCGCTTTGTTGTCTGTCTGTGATGCTCCGCTCAAGACGCAAGCCGGCTCGCTCCCGATAAGCCGTCGCGCCATCAGTTTAATCTTTATATTGATTATCTTAATGTTGATGTAACTGAGCAAGAGTCGATAGCGCTGTCAAGTGGCCGACACGCGCGACGATGAAAGATTGCAACGACGCCAACGGTGGATGGTCGCTTCTTAGGCAATGGCTCACGCAACAGGCAGCAATGCTCAAGCCATCATGCCCAAAAGCCCGCGCCACACATTCGGAGAGGCGCCGGCTATAACTTAAATATGATCGATGTTTAATCTTTAGTTCCTAGGAGATATACGAGGCGGCGTTATCATCCTCTTCTGCTGGACCAATCATCTTCGGCGATGACTGTGCGCCATCGACGCAAAATCCAAACCGGCACGGAGGGAGAAGGGATGGCGTTAACAAGAAGAACAATGATCGCAGCCGGTGCGGCGGCGACGGCCAGTGTGTTGGCGAAGCCAACCATCGCTCAATCGAACGTCATCAAGGTCATTTACCCTTACGCTGCCGGCGGCGGCGCCGATACCGTGGCGCGGTTTATCGCCGAACATATGCGGGCCGTTCTGAACGAACCGGTCATCGTCGAGAACCGCGTCGGGGCCGATGGCCGCATCGGCGTGCGGGCCGTGGTCGATGCGCCGGCCGATGGGCGCACCTTTCTCTTCACGCCTTTCGCGGCAATCGTTCTACATCCGACCGTCTACAGCAATCTGCCCTATAATCCCCTCACCGATCTGACGCCCATCGCGCAAGCCTGTGTCTTCGATTTTGCGCTTTCGACGGGGCCGATGACCGGTGCGCGCAATCTCGAAGAATTGGTGAAATGGCTGCGGGCGAATCCCGACAAAGCGGCGTTCGGCTCGCCGGCGGCGGGATCAATTCCGCATTTTTCCGCCATCCTCTTCGCACAAGCCGCCAAGGTCGAATTGCGCCACGTGCCGTTCCGCGGCCCAGCGCCAGCATTGGGCGATCTCATTGCCGGGCAGATTGCCTTGGCCTCGACATCCGCCTCCGATGCCACCGAACTGCACAAGAGCGGCAAGCTGCGCATTCTGGCAACCACGGGCCAGAAGCGCACCACCACCACGCCAGATGTGCCTACCTATAAGGAACAGGGCTACGACATCACCGCCGAAGGCTGGTACAGCATGTATGCGCCGGCCAAGACGCCGCAAGCGCTCGTCGACAAGGTCCGCGAAATCGTCATCGACACGGTCAAGAAGCCGGAGGGACAGGACCTGATGCGCCGCCTCGGCCTGACACCGACAGGGCGCGGCAGTACGGAACTCGCGGCCATTCAGGAGCGGGATTTCAAATTCTGGGCAGGCCCCATCAAAGCATCGGGCTTTAAACCCAGCGATTGATCTCGTGGCACGGCCGGCTTGCTTGCCGAGGAAGGCGCTGTAGACTTTGGCGGATAGTCCGATGTTTTCAAAGGATGTCGCCGAAGTGCGCCAGCTCGCTGCCAGCGAACCGTCCTGGATGCGACGGCTCAAGATCCGTCATCTGGAGGTCTTTCTCACATTGGTGGAGACAGGCAGCCAGAGCGCGACGGCGGCGCAACTCAACATCACGCAGCCGGCCCTGTCCAAATGGCTGCGCGAATTGGAAGAGGACATCGGCGCACCGCTGTTCGAACGCGGCCGTCGCCTCACACCCACGACCTACGGCGAGATCGTGCTGCACTATGCGCACCGCGTGCTGGGCGACACGACGCGGATGGGCGACGAGCTGAAGACATTTCAGGCCGGCCAGTCTGGACGGGTTCGCGTCGGGCTTTTGCGCTCGGCGGCGGCGACGCTCATCCCCAAGGTGATCACCGCCTATCGCCAGATCGCGCCCGACGTTCGCATCTCCCTGTTCGAAGATACGCTCGACAATCTGCTGCCGCGACTGGAACGACGCGAGCTCGATTGCATTCTCGGCCGGCTGCACGGCAAGGCGCTTACAGCCGAGATTTTCACGCAGGCGCTTTACGACGAGCCGGTCTGCATCATCGCCCGCGTGAAACATCCGCTGCACGCCAGGAAAAATCCGACGAAAACTCCAACCTGGCGCGAGGTGCTGACCTATCCCTGGATCGTGCCCCTGCCCGACACGCCGATGCGGCAGCTTTTGGAGACCGAATTGGGCGCCATGGGACTGGCGCTGCCGCCGACAACAATCGAATCGTCATCCTTCCTGGCGACGGAGCGGCTGCTGCAGGAAACGGACATGATCAGTCTGGTGTCGCTACAGCTCGCCCTCTACCACACGGAAACCAAGTCGCTGGCAGTCCTGCCGTTGACGATCCCCCATGCGAGGCTGGGACCGCTCGGGCTCTTGTGGATCGACCGTCATCCGACGGCGGCGGTGCAGCGCTTCTTGGATCTCGTGCGACAGGAATCCGCCAAGTTGGCACGCGGCGGCACGCGCAAGAACGGCGCGCGACAAAGGAAGCGCTGAACAGCGGTCAGTCGCCTTGCTGATCCTGCGGCACGTTGAACAGCGGGATGACGCGGGTGGCCTTCGGCTCCGCCACGCCGGACGGCCGTCTGATTTCGCGCACTTCCGGCTCTTGCGGCAGCTCGTTCATGCGCACGCGATTGATGCGCGTGGCGGGCCGTGCGCTTTCGCCTGACGGTTCGCTTGGGCGATAGATGCTCACCGCTTCGCGATAGCGTTGCGACCGATAGACCTCGGCGGGTTCGCGCACGCGCGCGCCCGGCGTCTGCCATGAATAGGGCTCGCCCCAAAAGTGCAGGCCCGGGAGACGAGACTGGGACGTCTGATAGGAATATTGAGGTGGCGCGGATTTACGTCGTCCTTTCGCCTGCGCGACATCGGCACAAACAAAAGCAAAACCCACCGTAAGCGAGACGGCGAAGGCCAGCGCCTTGGCTCTCATGACATTTCCCCACTACGCAACTCTGTCTCACACTCATAGTGGCATCGCCGCGGAAATCACCCGTGATCCAAGGGATTGCTTAACGCGCGCTCGCCACGTCCTACAATGCTCCAGATGAGCGGCCTCCGCAACGTCCCATCGCTGCCCACATGCGATTTTCGATCGACCTGAATTGACGAGTGAAGCCAGCCGCTTACCATGACGAACACGATCAGCTGGCTCGCCGATTATTGGCCGGGAGCCGAGGAGGACTTGGATGAAAAAACTCGCCATCACGCAATGGGGTGAGCCGCTGCAATTGCTCGATGCCGAAACGCCGGCGCCCCAGGGGCGCGAGGTGCTGATGAAAACGCAGGCGTGTGGCGTCTGTCATAGCGACGTGCATGTTTGGGAGGGCTATTTCGATCTCGGCAGCAAAGGCAAAATGCGCATGGCCGATCGCGGCATGAAACTGCCGTTCACGCTAGGCCACGAAATCGTCGCGACTGTTGCAGCCTTGGGACCGGAAGCCTCCGGCGTTGCCGTCGGCCAGAGCTATATCGTCTATCCGTGGATCGGTTGCGGCACCTGCGCCGCCTGCGCCAGTGGCGATGAATTGATGTGCCTTCAGGCCAGGTCTCTGGGGCTGCGCTGCGATGGCGGCTATGCCGACCACGTGCTGGTGCCCGACGCGAAATACCTGGTGCCTTACGATGGCCTGTCGCGCGATGTCGCCTGCACCTATGCCTGTTCGGGCATTACCGCTTATAGCGCCTTGAAGAAAATCGGCACGCGCAAGGAAAGCGACTGGCTTTGCATCATCGGCTGCGGCGGGCTCGGCATCGGCGCGATCCGCATCGCCAAGGCGATTTCGCCGGCGCGCATTCTCGCCGTCGATGTCAGCGATGCCAGGCTCGATCTGGCGAAGGCGGCCGGCGCCGATGCGGTGTTGAACAGCACGAAAGCCGATATCGTTAGCCAGATTCAGGCGCAGACCGGCGGCGGCCCGCACGCAACCATCGATTTCGTCGGCTCGGGCGAAACTTTTGCCTTGGCGGTGGATACGGCGCGGCGCGGCGGCCAGATCGTCATCGTCGGCCTGTTCGGCGGTTCGACCACGCTGGCGCCGCTGGCGATCACCACCAAACTGCTGCGTATCGAAGGCTCCTATGTGGGCACGCTGCAGGATTTGAAAGACCTGGTCGCTTTGGCGCAGACCGGCAAACTGCCGCCCGTTGCCACCATCGCCATGCCTTATGAGCGCGCTACCGAAGCCTTGAACGCGTTGAAGCAAGGCACGGGTGGCGAAGGCCGCGCGGTGTTGCAGTTCAGTTAAGCCGCCTGCGTCTGCATCGACGACTGACCGCGATGGCTGAGCGCTTCGGCAAGATGCAGGCGCGAGACCGTGTCGCGGCCGTCGAGATCGGCCAGAGTGCGCGCCAGTTTCAGCACGCGGTGGAAGCCGCGCGCTGTCAGCCGCAGGCGTTCGGTGGCGTCGCGCAGCAGCGCCGTGCCTGATCCACCGAGCTGCGCCACCTGTTCGACGATATTGGCCGGTGCGGCCGCATTGGTCGTGACATGCGGCAGTCCGAGCGCCGCGTAACGTTCGACCTGAATGGTGCGGGCCGTCGCGACACGGGCCGCGACTTCGGCGGAGCCTTCCGTCGGCGGCGGCAGGATGAGATCGGCGGCGCTCACGGCCGGCACTTCGATCGCCAGATCGAAACGATCGAGCAAGGGGCCGGATATACGCGCTTGATAGGCCGCCATGCAGCGCTCGTTGGGCATGCGCCGGCAGGCGTAACCTGGGTCGGTGGCGTGGCCGCAGCGACAGGGATTCATCGCCGCGACCAGTTGGAATCGCGCCGGATAAACGACGCGATGATTGGCGCGGGCGAGCGCGATCGCGCCGGTCTCCAGCGGCTGGCGCAGGCCATCGAGCGCGGCGGCGGGAAATTCCGGTAGTTCGTCGAGAAACAGCACGCCGTGATGGGCGAGCGAGGCTTCGCCCGGCCGCGCATTGACGCCGCCGCCGACCAAAGCCGCCATGGAAGCGGAATGATGCGGCGCGCGAAACGGCCGCCGGTCGGTCAGCTCACCGCCCGCCAAAATGCCGGCGAGCGAATGCACCATCGACACTTCCAAGAGTTCGGCGGGCCCGAGCGGTGGCAGAATCGACGGTAGCCGTGCCGCCAGCATGGATTTGCCCGAGCCCGGTGGCCCGTTCATCAAGAGGTTGTGGCCGCCGGCGGCGGCGATTTCGAGCGCCCGCTTGGCGCTCTCCTGGCCCTTGATGTCCCTGAGATCGGGCAGCGGCGGCCCCTTGGCGCGCACCGCCGGATGCGGGCGCGCCATCACCTGGGTGCCGCGAAAATGATTGGCGAGCTGGATGAGCGAACGTGGCGCCAGGATGTCGAGATCGGCCGAGGCCCAGGCCGCCTCGGGCCCGGTTTCGAACGGGCAGATCAGGCCATGTCCGCGCGCATTGGCGGCGACGGCGGCGGGCAGGACACCGGCGACCGGACTGATTGCGCCATCGAGTGCCAGCTCGCCCAATACCGTATAGCCAGACAAAGCATCGGACGGGATGGCGCCGATGGCGGCCATGACCGCGAGCGCGATCGGCAGATCGTAGTGGCTGCCCTCTTTCGGCATGTCGGCGGGCGCCAGATTGATGGTGATCTTCTTGGCCGGCAAAGCCAGCCCCGAGGCATTGAGCGCAGCGCGCACCCGCTCGCGCGATTCCGCCACCGCCTTGTCGGCGAGGCCGACGAGCACAAAACCCGTGGAGCCACCGGACAATTGCACCTGCACGTCGATGGGCCGGGCCTCGACGCCTTCAAATGCCACCGTCGCGACGCGCACCACCATCCCGGCCCCCGCAGTTCACTCACCTCAAGGTAGCGGGCAACCTGGGGAAGCGCAAGAACATTTCATGAACATTGGTAAAGGCCGAGCTTTAACAGGCTCAAGCCATCAACTCGATCTCGCACCGGAAAGCACGATGCGGCGCCGAGCCGGCGATGGCATCAAGATCGTGCTCGTCGATCAGCAGGTTGTAGTTGGACCCGTCGCCGTCGAAGGGCGAATAGCCGGCAATGTTCAACTCGCTGTTGGATTGCCACCAGCCATATTGGCCAACGACGACATCCGGCTTCAGGCGGGTTTCGAGCTTGGCGCGCATCTGGATTTCGCCAGCGCGGGTTTTGACGCGGACGAGATCGCCATCGGCAATGCCACGGGCGCTGGCCGTCGACGGATGCATTTCGATCAGCGGTTCGCGCATGCGACGACGCAATGAAGGCACATGCCGGTGTTGGCTGTGACAATACTGCGCCAGTTTCGCCGAGGTCAGCACCAGCGGATAACACGGCTGACGTTTGAGCTGCGGCTGTGGTGTGTAGACAGGCAGCGGCGCGTAACCGTGATCGAGGAAGGTTTCGGAATAGAGTTCGACCTTGCGCGTCGGCGTCTTGAAGCCTTTGGGCGTCGCACCGCCTTCCGCATATTTCCTGTAGCGCATGGTCAGCGGCTGGCGCAGACCGCCGGGCGATGCCCTGAGATCATCGAGGTTGAGGCCGAGCGGCGCGACGATCGCGGCAAGGCCCGCTTCGAGATCGCCGCCCCAGAACCGATCGGCGAGGCCAAGACGTTTCGCCAGTTCGAACACGATCCAGGCATCCGAGCGGCTTTCACCGGCTGATGCGACGACCTTGTGGCGGAGCTGGATCAATTCTTCCGCTGCTTGGTTGACTTCGAA
This sequence comes from Rhizobiales bacterium 62-17, assembly GCA_001898965.1. Classification (GTDB taxonomy): domain Bacteria; phylum Pseudomonadota; class Alphaproteobacteria; order Rhizobiales; family Beijerinckiaceae; genus Terripilifer. The sequence continues at coordinate 753,958 of MKVW01000009.1, read as the reverse complement.
GCCGGTGCGCAAGGCTTCGCGCTCCCAAGGCGTATTCACTGGCAAAACGACATCGGCGAAAGCCGCCGTCGGCGTCATCACCACATCGGCGTGGACGAAGAAATCGAGCTTTTGCAGGGCTTGCCGCGCGCGCAACGGATCGGCATGGGATAGAATGACATTGGCGCCGAAGCAGAGGACGGCCTTGATCGGATAAGGATCTTCTTCGAGGATGGCGCGATAAAGCGAGTCCGAGCCGATCCAGCCGCGCGACGCGGGGCCGAGCGGACGGCGGTCGAATTCAATGCATTTGCGCCGCTGCTCGGCGCTCATCAGTTCAGAACCCGAGACATCGAAGATGGCATGATGGGTGAGCTGCACATTGCCGCCGGGCGCATCGACGCTGCCGGTCAAGGCGAAGAGCATGGCGATGGCGCGATCGGTCTGCGTGGCATTGGCGTGCTGGCTGATGCCGGACCAACAATAGTAGCTGACCGGAAGATTCTCGTAGATCAGCCGGGCCGTGCGCACGATCTGCTCATGTGGGATGCCGGTTTCGCTTTCGAGTTCTTCCGGGCCCAATTGCGCACAGACGTCCGCATAAAGCGAAAAAGCCGTTTGGCAGCGCACGGTCTGGCCCGCGATCTCCAAGCTTACGTCGGCGCGTAAAGCGCGCTCATGCTGCGGCGCTTTGTAAACGCCGCTTGTCGGATCGAACAGAAGCGGAGCATGGTTCTTGCTATCCCAAGCGACAAGATATGCCTCTGGCGCAAGTCCAATGTCGCCGGCGCGCAGGAAACGTTTCGTATCGTCACGCACCAACAGCGGCCCGTTGGTCCAGTCACGCACGAAGCGATCGTCAAACCAACCGTTTTCGATCATCGCGCCGGCAAGGCCGAGGGCCAGAGCGCCGTCGGAGCCGGGTTTGACCTGCAGCCATTCGCGCGCGCGCCCTGCAAAGCCCGCCTGGCGGGGATCGATGACGACGAGAGCGGCACCGCGCGCATTGGCTTCGGCGACGCTGGTCGCATGATCGAGCCAGGTGGCACCTGGATTATGGCCCCACAGAACGATGGCACGGCTGTTGGAGAATTCCGGCGTCGCTATGCCGTGGCCGAACGTATAGGCGTGCGAGAAATCCTTGTGCCAGTTGCAGATCTCTGTACCTCGCAAGAGATTCGGACTGCCGAAGGCATGGACCAGACGTTCGATCCATTTGATGCCGTCGGACACCGGCGATCCCGAAGGCGAGGTGACGCCGAAGGCCACTGCCTCGGCGCCATGACGATCGCGCGTTGCGCCGATGCGGCGCGCGATCAGATCGAGCGCTTCGTCCCAGCTTGCCTCGCGCCATTGCGGCGCTTGCGTCTTTGGCGATGTGCGGATGAGCGGGCGCAGCAGGCGCTGCGCGTTGTGAACGATCTCCGGCGCGGCGCGGCCCTTGATGCAAAGCGCCTTGCCTGTCGGATGATCGGGATTGGGCTCCTGCGCGATGAGGCGACCGTCTTCCACCACGGCCGTGGAGCCGCATCGTGACCGACACAAAGCGCAAAAGATCGGCGTTCGCGTTTGCATCGGCAGCATTCCCTTGACGCGTGGAGCGGGCATCGCCCGATTATGTCTCAATTATGAGACATAATCTCCTTTTTAAGATAACGCGTCAAGACTGCCGAAGAGAACGAAGGATCTGGGCTGCCGTCAGCCCGGTTCGAGTTCGGAAACGCTGATTTCGTTGAGCACGCGCAGGCGCGTCGCGGCATCGGCCTCGATATTCTCGACTGCCTTGCCGAGCAGCTTGCCCAGGCGATCCAACGCGCCCGCCGCCGCATCGACCGGCAATGGTTCTTCGTAATATTTGTCGGCGAAGCGGCCGGCGATATCGGCGAGCAGGCTGAGGCAGGCGGCCTGTTCAGGCTCCGTGGCGCGCAGCTTCAACGCGCGCAGTTGAAATTCCCAATAGGTGGACACGCCACCTTTCTGCGATTTCAGCCATTCCAGAAGTTCACGCATGTGCTTCTCCATTCATCAATGAATCGAATAGTGAATGCGGCCTTGATAGCCATCGCTCCTTCATCCGTTGTGCTGTCAGTCAAGCCGATCGGCCACCGTGGCGGGCCGACCACGCCACCGGATCGCTGAGAAAGCGCTCGATCTCCTGGCGATCCTGCGTCGAGAGCTGTCCATCATCCTGCGCCGCCAAAACGTCGGACCAGGTGGCCAAGGCGTGAAGGGTCAATCCCGCCTGCCCCAGCCGGACGCCGGCATCGGGAAAGGCATCGTGATAAAAGATCGTCAGAATATGTTCGACATGGGCACCGGCAGCGCGCAGGCCACGCACGAAATTCAATTTGCTGCGCCCATCGGTGGTGAGATCGTCGACCAGGAGAGCGTTGAGCCCATCAATCGCACCGCCCTCCACCTGAGCATTGCGGCCGATGCCGAGCGGGCGTTTGCGAATGTAGCGAAATTTAAGGCCGGTGCGTTCGGCAATCCAGGCGGCGAAAGGAATGCCCGCCGTCTCGGCGCCGACCAGCGCATCGAAGGCGCTGGTCTGCAAAGCTTCCTTCATCCAGTCGGTGGCCAGGGCGACGGCTTGCTGGCGCAACTCCGGCTCGCCGATCAACAGACGGATGTCGACATAGACCGGGCTCGCCCAGCCGGCGGCCAAGATATAGGGCTGTTGTCGGCTGACGTGAATGGCGCCAGCCTTGAACATGATCTCGGCGATCTTTTGTCCCCGCTCCTTGGCCGCGATTGACGTCATCTGCGCGTCTCGCCCAACGACCAAGGCAATTGCTCACCACCCCGGAACATGACGATGTCTTCGCCGGCCACCTCTATGGCCGCCATCTGGCGATCCGGCCGCCGCTCCAAGGTGATCGTGCCGGTATTGACCGGCAGACCGTAGAAGCGCGGACCGTTGAGCGAGGCAAAGGCTTCGAAATGCGGCAGTGCGCCTTCCTCGTCAAAGACCTGGACATAAGTCTGCAACGCGGTGGCACCGCAGAAAATGCCGGCGGCGCAGCATTCGGCCTGTTTGGCGCTGCGCAGATGCGGCGCCGAATCCGTGCCGATAAAGAAATTGCCGTCGCCCGAGGTTGCCGCCTGGCGCAAGGCAAGACGATGGCGCTCGTGTTTGGCGACGGGCAGGCAATAGAAATGCGGCTGCAGGCCGCCGTTGAACAGCGACGAGCGGTTCAAGATCAGATGATGCGGCGTGATCGTGCCGGCGACCCGGCCCGCGTGGGCGCGCACGATCTCCACCGTCTCGGCGGTGGTGACATGTTCGACCACGACTTTGAGACCCTGATGGCGCTTGAGCAGCGGCAGCAGCTTCTGTTCCATGAAGACCGCTTCACGATCGAAAATATCGACGCTCCAATCGGTGACTTCGCCGTGGATCAAGACCGGCATGCCGATCTTTTCCATGCGCTCGAACACCGGCGCCAGCACCTGAATGTCGCGCACACCCGCGTGCGAATTCGTCGTCGCACCGGCCGGGTAGAGTTTGGCGGCCGCCCAGACGTTCTCCTTGAACCCGCGCTCGATCTCATCGGCCGTGGTCGCCTCGGTGAGATAGCAGGTCATCAGCGGCGTGAAATCGCTGCCCTCCGGTCGGGCCTTGAGAATGCGCTCGCGATAGGCCTGCGCGCTTTCCACCGTCGTCACCGGCGGCACCAGATTGGGCATGATGATGCCACGGGCGAATTGCGACGTCGTGAACGGGATGACGGCCTTCAACACGTCGCCGTCACGCAGATGGATATGCCAGTCGTCCGGTCTTTTGATGGTGATCGACGGCACGGTGCTGGCCGGCGGATCGGGAAAGAGCTCGGAAATGCTCATTCTAGCGCGTCCTTGATCGCTGTGCGGAGAACGCTGACACCGGCAATAAAGTCATCGATCGTCATCGCTTCCTTCGGATTGTGCGAACCATGCTCGTTACGCACGAACAGCATGGCGGCGGGGATTCCGACATTAGCAAAGACGGCGGCATCATGCCCAGCGCCGCTGGGAATATCTTCACATGGCAGCTCCAGGTCGCCGGCCGCCTTTTCGAGCCGCTTGATCCAGCCCTGGTCGAGGACGGCGGGGGCGGAATCGATGCGCCGATCGAGCTTGAATTCGACGTCGCGCTCCTCGCTGATCAAGGCGCATTCCGACAGGAACAGGTCGTAGAACGCCTCCAGCGTCTCCTGGCTCTGGCTGCGAACCTCGAAAGAAAACTGCACCTTCTCCGGAATACGGGCGAGGGCATGGGTCTTGGGATCGGTGCCGATGACGCCACAGGTGATGACCAGATCGCGGCCGCGCTCCAGCATGGTGCGCCAGTGACGATCCAGATGGGTGATCAGTTCGGCGACCGCAAACAGAGCGTCGCGCCGCAGCCAGCGCGGCACCGCGCCGGAATGGCCGGCCTCGCCCAGGCATTCGACCTTGGCGTGGCGGATATTGCCGCGAATGCCAGTGACGATGCCAACCGGCAGCTTGCGGGCGACCAGCACTGGCCCCTGTTCGATATGCAGCTCCAGCCAGGCAAAGACCTGAGCGGGATCGAGCAGCCGTTCGCCCTTTTCGATCGGCGCCATGGCGATGCCGACCGAGGCCATGGCTTGCGCCAGGGTTTCACCATTGGCATCGACGGAGGCGAGATCGGCGGCGGAGAGTTTTCCAAACAGCGCGCTCGAGCCCATATAGGCGCGCCCAAACCGGGCGCTTTCCTCGCCGCGCAGCGCATAGATCTTGATCGTGCGCTGCGGCCGAAACCCCTCGCGCTTGAAATGCGCCAGAACCGTGAGACCCGCGATGACGCCGGCGGCGCCATCGAAATTGCCGCCCTGCGGCACCGAATCGAGATGGGAACCGCAGGCGAGGAACGGCAGGCTCGGATCGCCCCCTTCAAGCGTGATGATCAGATTGGCGCCAGCATCGCGCTCGGTGGCGAAACCCAATTGGCGCGCTTCCGCCTCGACGAGATCGAGCGCCGCAGATTCCAGCTCGCTGTAAGCGAGCCGCGTGATGCCCTCGCCATCGCTGGTCAGCGCCCGCAGCGCGTCAAAAATGGCGGCGGCGAAATCGCGATCGGCCGTGTCTTCCACATAGGCCGAGGGGGCAATCTGCGCGGTCACGAGATCGGATCCAGCCAAGCGAGGTCGGGTTCGTCAGCTTCCTCGATCACGACACCGCCAATGAGATCGCTGACGCGGCCGATATCGCGATGGGCGCAGAAACGTTCGAGATCATCGATGATCGTCGTCATCGTCTTGGGTTGCAGGAAGGTCGCCGTTCCCACCTGCACGGCGCTGGCGCCGGCGATCAGATATTCAACCGCATCATCGCAATTGGAAATGCCGCCGCAGCCGATCACCGGAATGTCGACGGCCTTGGCGCATTGAAACACCTGCCGCAGGATGATCGGCTTCACCGCCGGACCCGACAGGCCACCCATCACATTGCCGAGGCAGGGGCGAAAGGTCTTCAGATCGATCGCCATGGACAAGATCGTATTGGCGACCACCACCGCATCGGCACCTGAGGCTTCCGCCGCGCGCGCCACGTCCGGCATTTCGCCGGTGTTGGGGGTGAGCTTGACCCACAGCGGCAGGTTGGTTGCCTTGCGCAGCTCGCGCGTGACCTTTTCGGTCGACTCGGCGCGCATGGCGAAGGCCTTGCCGTCCTCCTCGATATTCGGACAGGAGATATTGGCTTCGATGGCAGTGATGCCGGGGATGGTCAGTTCGGCAGCGAGGCTGGCAAAACCCTCGGCCGTCGGCGCCGAAATGGAGACGACCAGCGGCGTGCTGTAGCCGGCATAATGCGGCATGGTCTTCTCAAGGAAATAAGCGACGCCCTTGGAGGGAATGCCGATCGCGTTGATGAGGCTGCCGGGGCGCTCGACGACGCGCGGCAGCGGATTGCCGGTGCGCAATTCGCGGGTGATCGTCTTGGTGACGCAGGCGCCGAGCCGATCGAAATCCAGCACCTTCTCCAAACCTTCGGCGAAGGTGCCCGAGGCCGGCATAATAGGATTGCGCAGGGTCAGGCCGCCGATCTTGACGGAGAGATCGACCTTGCTCTCGACGGCGTTCACGGCAACGCCTCCTTGAGATCGAAGACGGGGCCGTCCCAGCAGACGCGGCGGCTGACGATTTCGCCGTCGACGTTGAAATCGCGCACGCAGCAATAACAAAGGCCAATGCCGCAAGCCATTTGCTGTTCCATCGCCACCTGGCCCGGCAGATCGAATTCATGGGCGAGACGCTGCTGCACGCGCATCAGCCGGCTGGAGCCGCATGTGAAGAAGGCGTCGCAGCGGTTCTCGGCGATCAGCGAGCGCAGAATACGCTCGACATTGGCGGGACCGCTGGTCTGGCGGGAATCGGTGACGGTGACGACGTCGGCGCCAAAACTGCGGAAGAGGTCGACCGAGACCAGGAGATCCGGCCGCCGCGCGCTCAGAATAGCGGTGACGTGAATGCCGCGTTCCTTGGCCGATCTCGCCAAGGGCGCCAAAGTGGCGAGGCCGGCGCCGCGTCCGACGGCGACGATCGAGCGCCACGATGGATCGAAGGTAAAGCCCGTGCCCAGCGGACCGAAAACATCGAGCTGATCGCCGGGCCGCAAGGTGGCCAGACCGCGTGTGCCCGCGCCCGTGACCTTGTAGAGGAATTCCAGCTCCCGCGTTTGCGGATTCATCCCGTAAACACTCATGGGACGGCGCAGGAACGGCTGCGCCTCGCCGGAATGCGGACACAGGAGCTGGAAGAACTGCCCAGCCTGCGCCGCTGCAGCTTCTGGGCTGCAGCGGACGACGAGGTGGTAATACTCCTCATTCACCGGCTCGTTCTTGAGGACATCCGTCAGTTCCGCCACCACGGGATGGTGCGGGGATGCCTCAGTCTGTGAACCGAAGTGATGAGGATGCATGTGGTTCATGACGCCACTTCATTCCAATTCCGCGCCACGCCGTTCCGGGATCAGGAACCACATGGCCAGAATGTCGATGACATAGAGAACCGCGAGCAGGGCGATGGCCGTCTCGAAGTTGTAGAGCCCTGCAATCGCACCGATGACGACCGGCCCGAAGCCACCGACACCGCGCCCGATGTTGAACAGGACGTTCTGCGCCGTGGCGCGCGCCGCCGTCGGGAAAAGCTCGCTGATCAAGGCGCCGTAACCGCCGAGCATGCCGTTGACGAAGAAGCCCATGATGGCGCCGACGATCAAGAGCTGCGTCGGATCGGTCAGCCGCGAATAGACGACGACCATGATCGCGGCACCCAGCATATAAGCGAAGAAAGCCGGGCGGCGGCCGATGCGATCGGCGATATGGCCGAAGGCGAAGATGCCGAGCGCCATGCCGGCGATCGTGACCGCGGTCCACATCGCAGATTGCGTGAGAGCGAAGCCGAAGCGCGAGGCGAGATAGTTCGGCAGCCAGATCATCACGCCGTAGTATCCGAAGTTCTGTACCGAACAGAGAATGACCATGCCGATGCTGAGCTTGGTCGTTTCCCAATCCTTGACCAGGAGCCCGAGCGCCGACTGCTTAGCCGACTGGGACTTTTCCTTGACCTTGGCGACGAAGATTTCCGGTTCGTGCAGCGAGTAGCGGATGAAATAGGCCACCAGCGCCGGGAAGATGCCGACAGCGAACATGCCGCGCCAGCCGATATGGGGCAGTAGCAACGGGCTCACCAAAGCCGCCGCGAGCACGCCCAACTGCCAGCCGAGGCCGACATAGGAAGAAGCGCGGGCGCGCTTGGAGGCCGGCCAGGCTTCGGCGACAAGCGCCATGCCGATGCCGAACTCGCCACCCAGACCGAGGCCGGCGATCGTGCGGTAGATCAGGAGATCCCAGTAACCCTGCGCCAGAGCGCAAAGGCCGGTGAAGACGGCGAACAGAACGATGGTCCAGGTGAGAACGCGGACGCGGCCGATGCGATCGGACAGCATGCCGAAGACCAAACCGCCGACCACCGCGCCGACCAAGGTGGCCGTGACCAGCGAAGCCGCCTGGGCCTGGCTCAATTGCAGATCGGCGGAGATGGCTCTGAGCATGAAGCCCAAGATCAGCAGGTCGAAGCCGTCCATGGCGTAGCCGATGGCCGCGCCCCACAGCGCCTTGCGCGCCTTGCTGTCGACCTCGGATGGTGCGGAGAAAGACTCCGCCGTTGCAGCTTGATTTTCACTCACAGCCTATTCCCCCGTTTGCCAAGCCCGCCGGCGGGACGAGCTGAAAGCTCGGCAAGCCGGCCAGGTCCAGAACTGCTTCGTCGCTCGGGCCGGCGGCCCGATGTTTAGTCGCCCTTTTGAATAAGCCGATTTAAGCCCGGCGGCTGACAAAAACGAAGGATCGATGATTTCACAGCCCCATCTCACTGACAAGGGCAAATATCAAAAAAGATACTGCTGTCTAAAAAATGACACTATTGCTCAATTTTTGAGCGATTTTATGTTGTTTGCTTCCAGAGTCGCCTATTGACGCGCCCCGGATAGGGCGCAAGAAGCAGGGGAGATCCTCTGAATGTACCTCTCAATGCGTCGGTCCCCCAACCGGCGGCCTTCAGCCTGGAGTGTTCGCTGATGTCGAATCTGTTTGCGCCGATCGATAAATCCGTCATCGCGCATGAAGCCGCAAAAATGTTGCTCGAAATCAAAGCGGTTCATTTCTATCAGGAAAAGCCGTTTTTTTTTACGTCCGGCTGGGCTAGCCCCGTCTATATCGACTGCCGGAAGATCATTTCCTATCCGCGCCTGCGCTCGGCGCTGATGGATTTCGCCGCCTCCACGATCGTGCGCGACATCGGCTATGAATCCATCGACAATATCGCCGGCGGCGAAACGGCCGGCATTCCCTTCGCGGCCTGGATTTCCGACCGCCTGCTGCTGCCCATGCAGTATGTGCGCAAGAAGGCCAAGGGCTTTGGCCGCAACGCGCAGATCGAAGGCGAAGTCGTGGAAGGCGCCCGCACGCTGCTGGTCGAAGATCTCGCCACCGATGGCCGCAGCAAGGTGAACTTCTGCCAGGCGCTGCGGGAAGCCGGCGCCAAGGTCGACCATTGCTTCGTGCTGTTCTACTACGACATCTTCCCGAAAAGCCGCGAGCTGATGGAAGAACTCAACGTCAATCTCCACTATTTGACGACGTGGTGGGACGTTCTCAAAGTCGCCAAGGATAGCGGCCATTTCGAACCGAAGGTCCTCGCCGAAGTCGAAAGCTTCCTCAACGCACCGGCGCAATGGTCCGCCGCGCATGGCGGTATCTCCGAGTTTTAAGCGGCACGAGTTTCTAGACCATGGCCCTTCGGCTCGACCGCGATCTGCAACTCTTGGTCAACGACGAAGCCAAGGTTTTCGACTCGCAATCGCGCAACTGGAGCGCGCATGCGGGCACAGTGAACGGCGCCATCGTATCGCCGCGCGAGGCGATACGATGGGTGCAACGGGAAAGCGGCCAGCCGATCCGTCCACCCGTCGCGGTTCTCGGCACGCGCAAGCCGACTCCTGAACAATCAGCGCTGGCGGAAGATCTCGGCAAACTGCTCGCCGAGGTTGGGCTCACGGTTCTGTGCGGCGGCCGTGCCGGTATCATGGAAGACGTGTGCCGCGGCGTCGCCGCCGCGGGCGGGCTTTCCATCGGCCTGTTGCCCGATACCGAAGCCGACATGGCCAATCCCTATGTCACGGTTCCGCTCGCAACCGGCATCGGCGTGGCCCGCAACGCCCTGATCGCGCGCGCGGCCTGTTGCGCTGTGGCTGTCGGTGGCGGCTACGGCACTTTGTCGGAAATCGCGTTCGCGCTGCAGTTCGAGCGGCCGGTGTTCGTCTTGAACAATGCGCCCAGTGTCGCCGGTGCGGTCAGCTATGCGAGCGCCGAGGAAGCGCTCGACCTCGTCGCCTGCGCCCTACTCCGTGAGCCGATCTCAGGCCACCTTTGAGGATGACTTTTTCGGCACTGGCTTGGCGATCGCCGAGCGGTTGAGGACAGTGCGCAGCAGCGCGCTGGCATCGCCGCCTTTCAAGGCCCGGCGCCACAGATCGTTGGCCAGCTCTTCATAGAGGCGCACCGGCTCCGCATCGGAGGTGAGCATGGCGATGCCGCCGCGAATATTGGGCAGATCGCCGCCCAGGCGGAACGGGCTGAGCCCCAGCGACGTCTTTTCCTTCGTCCGGAACAATTGAAACGTCGTGTTGGGCAGGTTTTCCTCGATCACGCCAATCTGTACGCCCATCGGCTGACTTTCGATGAGCGCGATCAGATGTTCGATCTCGGTGCGCGCGGCCAGCCGGCGCCGGGTCAACTCCGTTTCGGAAATATTGAAACGGCCGACCACACCGAGCTTCAACCAGCGCTCGATCTCGAGCACGTTGACGAAATTGACGACGCTGAGGCCACGGCGCTTTCGCGCCTGTTTGCGTTCGTTCAGGATTTCGATGACGGCTTCGATCTCCGCCTCGGCCTTGCGATGATCTTCGACATAAGGCGGCAGGGATTCGACCAGCGTCTGTTTCAGATGGCTGGGATAGGCCTCCGAGGTCAGCAGATAAGAGAGCGGCGGGAAATGCGCCACCACCTGATCGGCCTGTTCCTCGATCTGCCGCATGCGCTCGAAATAGGCGAGCGGGCTTGAATAATATTCGACCGTCGCGCCGAGCAGCGACGCCACGCTGGTTTTGAGAATCGCCGCCAGACGTTCGAGCGTCTCGATCTTGACGACGCCACCGCTCTCGATGCGATAGACGGCGGCACGCGAAATATCGAGGCTTTCAGCGACTTCCTCGGCGGACAGGCCACGGCCAAGACGATAGGCCTTCAGTCTTTCGCCAATTTCATCGAACCGAATCGACATCGAATAGACTTTCTGCGGCACCGCTGCTGCTAGATGCGTTCATCCGGTCGCAGTCTCCCCGGATGAAAACCGCAAAAAAGAGGCCGACGCTGGTCGGCCCCACGCCTCGAACGGCATGGCTTGCGTCGCGCCGCTTCGCCCATCTTTATCATCGCGGCGCAAGCGTACAAACTCGAAATGCGGCATTGCACGGCGCCAAAGGGCCGTGTCCACGGAAACGACAGGCACGACGCGCCAGCGCACGGACGACGCGTGCTGCACGCTTATTGCGGAATCGTCATATAACAATGGCTTAAGCTAAACTAATTATTCAGGCAGCCGTCTTGATCATGTCCGCCGTCTTCTCGCCGATCATGATGGTCGGCAGATTGGTGTTGCCGCTCGGCAATTCCGGCATGATGGAAGCATCCGCCACCCGCAGGCCTTCGATGCCGCGCACGCGCAATTGCGCATCGACGACCGCCATATCGTCGATCCCCATCCTGCACGTGCCGACCGGATGCGAGCGATGGCCGGCATTGGCGCGGATGAAAGCGGCAATGTCGTCATCGCTCTGTTTGGCATCGCCTGGCGCCAGTTCGCATTCGATCATATCGGCCAGAGGTTTCTGCGCGTAAAGCTCGCGGCAGGCGCGCACGCCGCGCACCATCGTGTCGAGATCGGATTTTTCGGCGAACATGTTGAAGAGAATACGGGGATGATCGGCCGGATTGGCCGAGCGCAATTTCACCCAGCCACGTGACAGTGGATGCAGCGCGCCGACGCGAATGGAGAAACAATAATTTGGCGCAGCTGTCGCACCGGGAAACCACAGTTCCGCGGAATTGCTCAATGTCATGGCGATGCATTGCACGTCGGGACGATCAAGACCGTCGCGCGTGCGCAGGAAAAGATTGGCCGCCGCGCCGTTGGTGGCGAAAGGCCCACCATGATCGGCATACCAGCGCATCACCTGCGCCGCCGCGCGATCAAGACGCAGGAAGCGGGTGAAGCCGACTTTGCCGCGCGCCTTGTAGATGTTGAGGATATTGGGATGTTCGCCGAGATTCTGGCCGACGCCCGGCAGATCATGCAGCGGTGTGATGCCGACCGATTTCAAATGGTCAGCCGGCCCGATGCCCGACAGCATGAGAATCTGCGGCGAATTGTAGGAACCGCCGCAGACGATGACCTCCCGTTCGGCGCGCGCCCGAACCAGACGGCCATCTTGCGCATATTCGACGCCGACAGCACGGCCTTTCTCGATCAGCACGCGCGTGGTCAGAGCACCCGTCTCGACGGTGAGATTGCCGCGCGACAGAACGGAATGGAGATAGGCCCTGGCGCTGGACGAGCGCACGCCTGACCCCGTGGTCTGCTCCATGCGCGCGAGGCCTTCCTGAGCCACGCCATTGGGATCGTCGTTGAAGCCATAGCCCGCCGCGATGGCTGCGGCCTTATGCGCCTCGAAAAGCATTTCGGGATAGATGGTCGGGCTCACCTGGATGGGGCCGCCTGTCCCATGAAAATCGCTGGCGCCGCGCCAGGAATTTTCGAGCTTGCGGAAATAAGGCAGGACGTCATCGTAGCTCCACCCGTCCAGACCTTGCTGCCGCCAAAGATCATAGTCGGTGCGGTTGCCGCGAATGGCGATCATCGCATTGATCGACGACGAGCCGCCGAGCGTGCGGCCGCGTTTGATTTCAAGTTTTCTGCCATCCAGGCCCGGCTCTGGCTCGGTCTCGAACCGCCAGGTGCCGAAGCGGCTCTTCGCCACTTTGATGAAGGCCAATGGCATGAGCTGAAACGGATGCCGGTCGCGGCCACCGGCTTCGAGAAGCAGTACGGAAACCGCGGGATCTTCGCTCAAACGGCTGGCGATCACGGCGCCGGCGGAACCGGAGCCGATAACAATGTAGTCAAACGAACGGGTCATCGATGTCCTGAATGGCGAGACGAAGGGAAGGATCGATTATTGTTATTGCGGTTCGATCTTCGCGATTTTCACATAGTCCTCCCAATCGCGGATATCTTTCAGAAACAAGGCCTGCGCCTGATCCGGCGTGTTGATGAACGGATCGCCGCCAAACTTGTTCAGAAAATCCTTGGTTTCCTGCGTTGTGAGAATGTCTTTGAACCAACCGTTCAACTTGTCAACGATGGGACGTGGAATGCCCGTTGGCCCCATAACGGCGAACCAGCCCGTCAGATCCATGGGAATACCCACTTCGCTCATCGTGGGCAGATCCGGATTGGCTTCGAGCCGGGTGCCGGTGCTCACGGCCAGCGCGCGCAGACGGCCGGCACGCACCTGCGTCATCGTATAGACGGGATCGAACATGCCGTAATCGATCTTGCCCGAAAGCTGATCGTTCAGGGAATCAGCGCCGACACGGTAGACGACTTCCAAGGCTTCGAGACCGGTCTTGCTCTTGTAAATTTCGCCCATCACCGTGCCGGTAGAGGCCGAGGTCGCATAGGTTGCCTTGTCGCCCTTCGTTTTCAGAAACGCCGTGAGATCATTGACGGTCTTCCAGGGCTTGGTGGCATCGACCGCCACCATGAAGGCCTGGCGGTTGAGTGTGGCGATGACCTGGATGGCCTTGCTCACATCGACGGGCGGCTTTTTAAACAAATACATATTGGCTGCGAGCGCGCTGGCCGCGTGCACATAGAGCGTATAGCCGTCGGGCTTGGCGCGCGCCGTATATTCGGTGGCGATGTTGCCGCTGGCGCCGAAGCGATTCTCGACGAGGATCGTCCGCCCCGTGGCGAGCCGCAGCTTTTCGGCGAAATAGCGGACCAAAGTGTCGGAACCGCTGCCGGCCGGAAAAGCACAGATGAATGTGATGTTGTGATCGGGGTAATTGGCGGCCGATTGAGCAAAGGCGCCTGTGCCAAACGCTGCCGATGCCAGGAGCCCGATCGTCAAACGCCGCACGGCTTGCAACACATGAACAAAAGCCATCGCCACCTCCCTGTTTTCGCCGATTGATCCGGCCTCGTTGCGGCAGATGCTAGAAGATTAGTGTCACAAAATCGACCGCCGACTCTGATCGTGTTCTTGCCCACTTGGCCGGGTGGGCCACTCATTCGGAAATTGCCTCGCGGCGCCTGGCGAGGGATGATGGCCCATCGCTTCGCCTCAGAGGGTTTGAACATGCGGTGCAGGATACTTGGCGTGCCGATGCAAGCGGGAGCGGGTCGCATGGGCTGCGACATGGGGCCAAGCGCGCTGCGTACCGCCGGGCTGATCCCGACCTTGATCGAGCTCGGCCATGAGGTAGAAGACCTCGGCACGGTACAGCCGAAGCCGCTGCGCTCGCTCTCGCACAAAAATGCGGCGATCAAGGCGCTGCCCGAGATCGTCGCCTGGACGGAAGCGATCATGGCCGCGACTTATCAGGCGAGCGCCCATGCCATGCCGATCGTGCTCGGCGGCGATCATTCCCTGTCCGCCGGCACGCTGCCCGCCGCCGCGCGACGCGCCGCCGAATTACAGCAGCCGCTATTCGTGTTGTGGCTCGACGCGCATCCGGATTTCCATACGCTGGACAGCACGCAGAGCGGCAATCTGCATGGCGTGCCGCTCGCCTATGCCAGCGGACAGCCGGGCTTTGCCGGCTATTATCCCGATCTGCCGGCGCTGATCGATCCGAAACATGTCTGCACGCTCGGCCTGCGCAGCGTCGATCCGGCGGAACGCCAGGCGATCGGCACGGCTGGCATCACCGTCTACGACATGCGCGCCATTGACGAACACGGCATCGGGCCGCTGCTGCGCACGTTTCTGGCGCGCGTCGAGGCGGCCAACGGCCGGCTGCATGTGAGCCTCGATGTCGATTTCCTCGATCCGGGCATCGCGCCCGCCGTCGGCACGACCGTGCCCGGCGGCGCGACCTTTCGCGAGGCGCATCTGGTGATGGAAATGCTGTCCGACAGCGGGCTCGTCACCAGCCTCGATCTGGTCGAGCTCAATCCCTTTCTCGACGAGCGCGGCCGCACCGCGACCTTGATGGTGGACCTGACGGCCAGCCTGATGGGCCGGCGCGTCATGGATCGCCCAACCCGGAGTTTTTAACGGTGGCCGCGGCCAATCTGAACATCGTTCCCTTCGTCAGCGTCGACCATATGATGAAACTGGTCCTGACGATCGGCGTCGAACGGTTCGTCACCGAATTGGCCGGCTATATCGAGGATGATTTCCTCCGCTGGGACGTGTTCGACAAGACGCCGCGCGCCGCATCGCACAGCCGCGACGGCGTGATCGAACTGATGCCGACGAGCGACGGACAGCTCTATGGCTTCAAATATGTCAACGGCCATCCCAAGAATGCCAAGGCCGGTTTGCAGACCGTGACCGCCTTCGGCGCTTTGGCCGATGTCGGCTCGGGCTATCCGATGCTGCTCACCGAAATGACCATACTGACGGCGCTGCGCACCGCCGCCACCTCGGCGCTGGCCGCTAAATTTCTGGCGCCGAAGGGCGCGCGCACCATGGCGATCATCGGCAATGGCGCGCAGTCGGAATTTCAGGCGATTGGATTCAAGGCGCTCGCCGGGATCGATCGGCTGCGTCTTTACGATATCGATGCGTCGGCCTCGCAGCGCTGCGCGCGCAATCTCGCCGGCATGGGGTTCGACATCACCCTTTGCCGCTCGGGCCAGGACGCGGTGGAGGGCGCTGATATCATCACCACCGTTACGGCGGATAAGAATTTCGCGACCATTCTCACCGACAACATGGTCGGCCCCGGCGTGCACATCAACGGCGTCGGCGGCGATTGCCCTGGCAAGACCGAACTGCACAAGGACATCCTGCTGCGCGCCGACATTTTCGTCGAATTCGCGCCGCAGACCCGGATCGAAGGCGAGATTCAGCAACTGCCCCCCGATTATCCCGTCACAGAGCTCTGGCAGGTGATGACCGGGGCGGCGCCGGGCCGCACCAGCCCCCAGCAGGTGACCTTGTTCGATTCCGTTGGCTTTGCGGTCGAGGATTTCTCGGCTCTGCGTTATGTGCGCGACCAATTGCCGGCAACCGGGCTTTATCAGGAGCTTGACCTTTTGGCCGACCCGGACGAGCCGCGCGACCTTTTCGGCATGCTGCTGCGGGCAGCGAAGAAGGGATGAGCGGCAACTCTCGCCATCAACTCAACCTTTTGATCATCAACAATATTACTGGCTATTTCGAGAGTTGTTCGTCGCGCTAGGAACCCCACGCGCCAAACCGGCGTTGGCCTGCATCCTGTTGGGCCGGTGAGCCGCCCGCAAACCAGGAGCCATCTATGCAAGCCGCAGCCCTTTACGGATGGACGCAGACCGACTATATTTATGCTCGAATGGAGCATAAGGGGTCACCGGCGCAGGCCGGGTTTTTGCGACCTTGGATATGCTCATAAGGAGTAAAAGGGGACGCTCATGTTCAACGCCAACGAAAGCCACACCCTGGTTCGCCCCGTGCCGGCGCTCTCGGATGCCGCGGCGCGTTTCGGCGTGCTGCCGATGCCCAATCTCGCCTGGACGCCGGAAGTCGAGCGCGAGACCGCGCATCTCTACGAGAAGGTGAAAGGCATCATTCCGCCGGTCGAATGGCCTTTCCACGCGCCCTATGTGAAGGCGATCAACGACCTCAAGAAAGAGCGCAACGCCGTCATCCTGGCGCATAATTATCAGACGCCGGAAATCTACAACTGCGTTGCCGACGTGGTTGGCGACTCGCTGCAGCTCGCCCGTCTCGCCACCAAGACCGATGCCGAGATCATCGTGCAGGGCGGCGTGCATTTCATGGCCGAGACCTCGAAGCTTCTTAATCCGTCGAAGACCATTCTGATCCCGGATTCGAAGGCTGGCTGTTCGCTGGCGGAATCGATCACCGGTGCCGACGTGCGCCTGCTGCGCCAGCGCTATCCCGGCGTGCCCGTTGTCGCCTATGTCAACACGTCGGCCGATGTGAAGGCGGAAGTCGACATCTGCTGCACCTCCTCGAACGCGCTGAAAGTGGTCGAGAGCCTGGGCACCGACCGCGTGCTGTTCCTGCCCGATCGCTATCTGGCGCAGAACGTCCAGGCACAGACCAAAGTGCAGATCATCGCCTGGCATGGCGCCTGCGAAGTGCATGAGCGCTTCACCGCCGAGGAACTGCTGCGCTATCGCGAGGACGATCCGTCGATCCAGATCATCGCCCATCCGGAATGCCCGCCGGAAGTGGTGGCCGTGTCCGACTTCGCCGGCTCGACCGCGGCGATGATCGACTTCGTCAAGACCAAGAAGCCGAAACGCGTGCTTCTCGTCACCGAATGCTCGATGGCCTCCAATGTGGAAGCGGAGACCAAGGGCACGGAATTCGTCAAGCCGTGCAATCTCTGCCCGCATATGAAGCGCATCACCCTGCCGAAGATTCTCGACAGCCTCGTCTATATGCGCGAGGAAGTGCTGATCGATCCGGAAATCGCCGAACGCGCCCGCCGCCCGGTCGAACGGATGATCGCGCTGGGCTGAGTTTTATATTGGGCCGAAACCTCTGTGTCATACCGGACGCGCGTGAGTGCGATCCGGTATCCAGAGCAAAGGCTTCAAGGCTTGGCCGACATAAATCACACTCTCTACCACCCGCCCCTGGTTCCCGGATCGCACCTGCGGTGCGTCCGGGATGACACCAAGGCGTGCGGGCTGACTAATGAAAATCCCGTGACTTCGGGATGATGCGCACGTTGCGCGGATGATGCGGCCGGCGGGGCGGTTGCGGATGGACGAATTCGTCGGCCGGAGACAGGACCGGCTTGGTCTCGTGATCCTCCGACAGGCGGTTCAATTCCGCCGTGCGATCGATCAGTCGTTCGGTCATCAGATGGATCACGCCTTCCACGCTTTTCTGCACGCGCCCTTCCGCCAAGAGCAGACGTGAGCCCATCGTCTCCTTGCGGAAGCGCTCGAAGGTGCGCGCCCAGAGCACGAGATTGGCGATGCCGGTCTCGTCTTCCAAGGTGATGAAGATCGCATTGCCCTTGCCGGGACGCTGGCGCACCAACACCACGCCAGCAACCCGCACCCAGGCCCCATCCTTGCAGTGCGTGAGATCGCCACAGCGAACCGCCCGTTCGCGCTCGAAAGTGTCGCGCAGGATCTGCATCGGATGCCCCTTCAAGGACAGGTGAATCGTCTGATAGTCGGCGGCGATATGCTCGCCCAAACGCATCTGCGGCAGATGCGCCTCTGCATCTCGGCCCAGCTCACGTGCATCGGCGGCGAGGAATAGAGGCAGCGGCACATCATCGGGCAGACGCCGCACAGCCCAAAGTGCCGCGCGCCGATCCAGCCCCATGGAGCGGAACGCATCGGCATCAGCGAGACAGCGCAAAACACTGTTCGGCAAAGCCGTGCGTACAGCGAATTCCTCGATCGAGGTGAAGGGCTTTTGACGATTATAGGTGATGCGCTGGGCCTGCTCCTCACTCATGCCGCTGATCTGGCGAAAGCCGATGCGCAGAGCCGGAGTGCCGGAGCCTTCCAGCGTGTTGTCCCAGGCGCTGTGATTGACATCGACTTCGCGCACTTCGACCTTGTTCTTGCGGGCATCGCCGATGATCTGCGCGGGCGCATAGAAACCCATGGGCTGCGCATTGAGGAGCGCGCAGGCGAAAGCCGCCGGATAACGGCATTTGATGAAGGACGAGACATAGACGAGTTTGGCGAAAGACGCGGCATGGCTTTCAGGAAAGCCATATTCGCCAAAGCCCTTGATCTGATTGAAACAGCGTTGGGCGAAATCGGGATCGTAGCCACGCTTGATCATGCGGCCGACGAGCAGGGTCTCGAATTTATGAATGGTGCCGTTATGACGGAAAGTGGCCATGGCTTTGCGCAAGCCATTGGCCTCATCCGGCGTGAATTCGGCAGCAACCATGGCGAGATCCATGGCCTGTTCCTGAAATAATGGAACCCCCTCGGTGCGACCGAGAACGTTGTGAAGTTCGTTCGGATCATAGGGATGTTTGGGCGACGGAAAAATAACGGGCTCGATCTTGTTTCGCCGCCGCAGATAAGGATGAACCATATCGCCCTGGATCGGGCCAGGGCGCACAATCGCGACTTGAATGACCAAATCGTAGAATATGCGCGGCTTCAGGCGCGGCAACATGTTCATCTGCGCGCGACTTTCGACCTGGAACACACCGAGAGACTCGCCCCGGCACAGCATGTCGTAAACATCGCCCTGCTTTTGCGGTACATCGGCGAGCGTCGTGTCATAGCCGTAATGCTCGCGCATCAGGCCGAACGCTTTACGAATGCAGGTGAGCATGCCAAGCGCCAGGACATCGACCTTCATCAGGTTGAGCTCGTCGATATCGTCCTTATCCCATTCAATGAAAGTACGGTCATCCATCGCCGCATTGCCGATCGGCACCATTTCATCGAGGCGACCGCGCGCCATGACGAAGCCGCCGACGTGCTGCGACAGATGACGAGGGAAGGTCAGCAGGCGAATGGCGAGATCGACGGCACGACGGATCAGCGGATTTGACGGATCAAGGCCTGCTTCCTTGATCTGGCTATCCCGGATCGGCCCGCCCCAGCTGCCCCAGACGGTGGAAGACAGTTTCGCCGTCACATCCTCTGTCAACCCCAAGGCTTTGCCGACGTCGCGAATGGCGCTACGTGAGCGATAGCTGATTACTGTCGCGGCAATGCCAGCGCGATCGCGACCGTATTTCCCATAGACATATTGGATGACTTCCTCGCGCCGCTCATGTTCGAAATCGACATCGATATCCGGTGGCTCGCTCCGTTCTTTCGAAAGGAAGCGGGCGAACAGCAGCTTGTGCTCGTTCGGATCAACAGCGGTGATGCCAAGAATAAAACAAACCGCTGAATTGGCGGCCGAGCCACGACCCTGGCAGAGAATGCCTCTATCATTCGCAAAGCGGACGATATCGTGGATGGTGAGAAAGTAACGTGCGTAATTAAGCTCCCGGATCAGGGCAAGTTCTTCATCTACCTGGTCCTGCACCTTCTGCGGCACGCCATCCGGATAGCGGATCATGCCGTGCTTGCGCACCAATTCTTCCAGCCAATCCTGCGGCGACCATCCCGGCGGGATCGGCTCGTCGGGATATTCGTATCGTAGCTGATCGAGCGAGAACGAAATCCGATCGAGGAAATTTCCCGTCTCCTCGATCGCCTCCGGCGCGTCCTTGAACAGGCGCGCCATTTCCTTGGGCTCTTTCAGATGACGCTCGGCGTTGACGTCGAGCCGGCGACCGATGCTTTCCAGGGTCTCGCCTTCGCGGATGCAGGTCATCACATCCTGCAGATCGCGCTGTTCCGGCGCATGATAGAGAACGTCATTGGTGGCGAGCAGCGGCAGACGTGTCTGACGTGCAATATCCATCAGCCGGCTCAGCCGGCGTCGATCGTCGCCGCGCCGATGCATGGTGGCGCCGAGCCAGACCGCGCCAGGGGCGGCTTCATCCAAACGTGCCAACACCTCCGCGAGGCCATCAAGCCGACGCTCCGGCATCACCACGAGAAGCAGATGCGACGTCTCGACGAGGAGATCATCTAATGTCAGATGACATTCGCCTTTCTTGGCGCGCCGATTGCCTTGCGTCAGCAGGCGGCAGAGACGGCCCCAACCGGCGCGGTCTTCGGGATAGACGAGAATATCCGGCGTGCCGTCCATGAAGGCGAGGCGCGCGCCGACCACGAGCTTGAACGCTTTCGCCAGCTTTTGAATCTCTTCCGTCTTGAGAACGATGGGCGCGGGATGTTCGATCAACACATATTCGCCGGGCCCGGAGCCCTCCCGTTCGGGCGTCGCGGCGATGGCGCCGGCGCCGCGCAATTGATTGAGCGCCGCATAGGCGCGCACCACGCCCGCCACCGTATTGCGGTCGGCGATGCCGATGCCGGCATGGCCCAGGCCCAGGGCCTGCGCCACCAGATCGCGCGCATGGGAGGCACCGCGCAGGAAGGAGAAATTGCTCGCCGTGGCGAAGTCCGCATAGCGCGTCATGGGAACAGCCCGTGCAGATACCATTGCGGTTCGCTGGTTTCGCGCTCGTAGAGGCCTTCGCGGAAAATCCAGAAGCGGCGGCCGTCTCGATCCTCCACCCGATAGTAATCGCGCGTCGGCATCGCCTGTTCGCGTCGCCACCATTCCGGCGCGATCCGCTCCGGCCCTTCCGCCAGCACGACCTCATGGGCGGCGCGGCGCCAGACGAAGCGCGCCGGCGGCCCATCGGGCACTTGCGCCGTCACCAGAACCGGCTGCGGCGGCGTGAATACATGCAAGGGCCGCAGTGGCGGTTCGTCCGGCTCCGGCCGATCCCAGCGTGTGGCCGGCACCTCGGCCGCAGGCACGGTGAAGGAACGGCGCCGTGGATCGTGCGTATCGCGCGGCATGAAACGCTGCACGCGCGCGCGGCCCAGACGCGCGACAAGCTTGTCGACCAGATCGGCCACTTCGCTGTCGGCATTGACCTTGCCGTCGAGGCTGACCTGCGCCGCGTCGAGCGGATCGGCCACCGGCACGGCGATGCGGATGAGATCGAAACCGAAGCCTGGATCGAGCGGATCGGCCAGAGCATCGAGGCGTTCGCGATAAAGCCGCAGGATGGTTTTGGGATCGCGTGAGGGATGGCCGGTTTCGACCGCGATCATCCGCACCGCGCCGTCGGCGCGAAAGAAGCTGGCTTCGAACCGGCGCCCGCCTTCGCCCCGCTCTTGCAGGAGATCGGCGATGCGCTGCATCAGGCGCTCCAAGGTCGCTTCGATATCCTCGGTGCGGGCGATGGGATCGGCGAAGGGCCGCTCGGCCATGCAGGCGGGCGGCATGCGACGCGGCGTGATGCGCATGTCGTCGCGCCCGAGCACACGGTTGAGCCTGGCGATCAGATCATCGCCGAAGCGCGCTGCCAGCGGCGTCGACGGACGCTCGGCCAAAGCGGCGATGGTTTTCAAGCCGGCACGCGATAGGCCATGCACGACCTGCGGATCGACACCAAGAGCGACGACGGGCAAAGCGCCGACGCTCTCAGCCTCGGCACCCGCCGCGATGATGCCGCCACGCCCGAAACGCGCCAGCGCGCGCGCCGCATCGGGCGTGGCGGCGATGGCGAAACGCAGGTCGAGACCGCTGCGATGGAAGCGGCGGCGAATGTCCTTCACGAGTTCCGCTTCGCCGCCGAAGAGATGGGCGCAGCCGGAAATATCCAGCATCAAGCCATGCGGCGCATCGAGCGCCACCAGTGGCGTCCAGCGATCGCAGAAATCGGCCAGCCGTTCGAGACAGGCCGCATCGGCCGCCACATCGAGCGGCGTGACGCGCAGGTCCGGCACGCGGGCACGCGCATCGGCCAGCATCAGGCCCGGCGCCAACCCCAGCGCGAAGGCGCGCTGATCGACCGCGACAAGACGCAGAGCGCCCTTCTGCTTGTCGATGACAGCGAGAGGCGCTTGTGGGATCTCAGGCGCTTTTGCGCCATGCGTCCGCGTCCGCAGCCGGTCGGTCGACAGAAAGGGCGCCCAGAGGGCGAGATAGCGTCTGGCTATCTCTGATTTGACGCTGTCTGATCGAGAAACATCCTGCGTCACGGTTCCACTCCACACGCCAGTCCCGGCCGGCGAGGCCGGCGCGGTGTCGCAACAAACTCAACTGAAAAGCCGGCAGGCCCGGCGCATCGGCCGCCAAAGCGCGCGACGGCAAGGCACGCACGGACCACCGCGTCGTCGCGGCGCTGGGCAGCGGGGTCGCTGCCGGACGCAACATCAGCGCCGGCACGGCGGCGGTGGCGGCGGCCAGGGACAGACGGCGGGTGGCGACGAGATCGATCACGCCGGATTCGCCCCAGGGCTCGATCAGGACAGCACCGAGCGCCGTGCAGGCCAAAGCCTCGGCGCTGGCACGCAGCACGCCCAAGGCATCGCGCGCCCGCACCAGGATGATCCGTGACGGATCGAGGCCGAGTTCGGCCAGACCGGCCGGGCTCAGACTGCCGGCCTCGGTCTCGGCAAAATCCTGGCGCACCCAGACCAGCGGGCGCTCCGCTGCCGCCCGGATCGCCAGAGCCGCCGCGAACCCCGCGGCGGACACCACGTCGCGCAAGCTGTCCGCATAGACCTCGTGCAGGGCGCCCCGCGCCAGACCGCCGCCGAGCACCGTATCGACGTCGGGCAAACCGAGAGAAAAGATCGCGGCGGCCTGCGGCGCACCCGTCCGTTCCAAAGCGGCTAGGTCACGCCGCAGCGCCTGAAGGCTTTCGCGGGCCATCTTCATGTTCCTGTTTTGTTCCGTATAAACGACTCCGTTTCGCGCCAGAGTCAAGCAAGCCGACAGGTCGAAACCTGTCGGCTGCGGTAAACACTTGGATTCGTGGAATTATCCAGCCATCGCTGTGGGGCCTGCGACAGGCGCGGGGATCTGCACCGGCACCGGGCGGCGCACAGACAGCCGGGGAACGGCCTCCGTCTCGGCGACCTCGTCCGTCCAGACCTGGAAATGGACCAGGTCGTGCGGCCCGAAACTGCTGATCATCGCCACGTCGGCGGCATCCCGCCCGCGCGCCATGACGATACGGCCGATCCGGGGTTCGTTGTGTCGTGCGTCGAAGACATACCAGCGACCCTCGAGCCACACTTCGAACCAGGCGCTGAAATCCATCGGTGCTGGATCCTGGGGCACGCCGATGTCGCCGAGATAGCCGGTGCAATAGCGGGCCGGAATGTTCATGCTGCGGCAAAAGGCAATGGCGAGATGGGCGAAATCCCGACACACGCCCTGCCGTTCGTTGAACGCCTCCAGGGCGGTGCGTGTCGCGCGCGCGCAGGCATAGTCGAACCGAATATGGTTATGGACGAAATCGCAGATCGCCTGGACCCGCGCATAACCCGTCGGCGCATTGCCGAAAAGTTCCCAGGCCGCGGCATTCAATTGATCCGTCTCGCAATAGCGACTGCCGAGCAGATAGACGAGAACGTCGGCGGGCAAATCGGCGACCGGCGTTTCGCGCGCCGACCGATTGGCGAAATCGGGCAGTCCGGTGTCGCGCACCAGGGCATCGCTCGTCAGGCGTACGGTGCCAGGCTGCGCCATCACACGATGCACCCGGTTGCCGAACATATCGATATGTTCGGCGGTGACGACGCCTGAGGTGACGCGCAATCCTGTCGACGTCCGCACATCCTTGGCGCGGAACGGATGGATGTTGAGAAGCAGGACCAGTGGTGTCGGCTGCGCGCAGCCGATCGCAATATCGAAACCAGCGCGAATGAGCATGGGCGAACCTGACGGTTGATCAAATAGGGTGGGCGTTCTTACCGATTCAACGCGGCGCCCCGCCGATCGTTCCCAGGTCCAAATAGTCAAGTCAGGACAGCACCAGATTGGACATCGGAATGGAGATCGCCCAGCGCAAACCACCCGGAGCGAAATCGGTCTCCACTTGCCCATCGAGCGAACGCCCGGCCATGCGCGTGATGACGACGTGACCGAAACCCTGGCCGGTCGGCGGCCTCACCTTGGGCCCGCCCATTTCCACCCATTCGAACCGCAGCCGCTGCTGCCCCTCGACCGTGACGAAATCCCAGGTCACGGCCACCCGGCCGCCGGCCGCCGACAGCGAGCCGTGCTTGGCCGCATTGGTCGCCAGTTCGTGCAAGGCCAAGCCTAAAGCCTGCGCCGCCTCCGGGATCACCGCCACCATCGGCCCACCCACCTCCAGGCGGTCGCTATCGATATCGACGAAGGGGGCGAGCTGCTGGCGCACCAGATCGACCAGCAGAACGTGCCGCCAGTTCTGATGCACGAGCAGATCATGCGAGGTCGCCAGGCCTTGCAGGCGCTGGGAGAAGCGATCGAGAAAAACGTCGATGTCGTTATTGGAGGCGCGCGCCGTCTGGCGTGCCATCGCTTGAATGACGGCGAGAAGATTTTTCGAGCGATGCGACAATTCCCGCATCAGGAAGAACTGATGCTGTTCCGCCTCGCGATGGGCGCTGATGTCGCGCACCACATGCAGAAAGTACAAGGGATGACCGGCATTGTCGCGTTCCAGCGAGACGGTGATGCCGACCCAGATGGTGGAGCCATCCTTGCGGATGAAACGCTTGTCGAGCGCGAAGGACGAAATCTTGCCGTCAAGCAGGTCCTGCATCTGGCTTTCGTCGGAATAAAGATCATCGGCGAAAGTCAGATCGACGGCCCGGCGGCGCAGCAATTCAGCCGTGCTGAAGCCGGTGATTTCCGACATCCGCGCATTGACCATCAACCAACGGCCATCGAGACCGGAGCGAGCCATGCCGACGGCGGAATTGTTGAAGACGCTGCGAAACTGCGCCTCGCGGCTGCGCAATTCCACCTCGATGCGTTTACGCTGGGTGATGTCGCGGGCGATGGTCGAAACGCCGACGATATTGCCCTGCGCGTCGAGGATCGGCGCCGCTTCGATATGCACGTCGATGAGGCTTCCATCCTTGCGGCGGCGCACGGTTTCGCGGCGAAAGTTCTCGCCTCGCGCGACCGCGGAAATCTTCTCCTGCAATTCATGCCGCCGCGAGTCGGGAATCAAAATGCCGAGCGACTGGCCGACGATCTCATTGGCTTTGTAGCCGAACAGGCGTTCGGCCCCATCATTCCAGGAAATCACATCGCCTTCGAGCGAGATACTTTTGATCGCATCGGCGGACGAGGTGACGATCGCGGCAAGATGGGCATTCACCGCTTCTGCGCGCAGGCGCGACGTGATGTCGACGACAGTACAAACGACGCCGTGCAACTGATCGTCATGATAGATCGGACGAACCCAATATTCGACCGGAAAGGATTGACCGTCGCTGCGGAAGAAGAATTCCTTTTCGGCATGGCGATTGAAGCCATTGCGCGCCGCCGACAGGATGGGATCGTCGACATTCGTGTAGAACGTCCCTTCGGAGCGGGCGTGATGGATCACCTCCAAGAGCGGCCTGCCGACGACTTGCGTTTCATCCACGGCGCCGGTGAGTTTCACAAAAGCCGCGTTGCAGATGGTGATCGTGCCGCTTTGATCGATGCTGAAAATACCCTCCGCCGCCGAATCGATCAGCAGGCGGAAAAACAATTCATGGGACCGCAGCCGGTTCTGGCTCTCGCGATGTTCCTCGGCAATCTGGCCGGCATATTCAAAGGCGCGCTGCACTTCCGACAGTTCGCGAATGCCGGGGTTTTCGATCTGCGGTGCCCCACCGTCCACCAGGGCCACCGCCGCGCCACTCAAACGACGCAACGACAGAGAGATGCGGCGCGCCAGCAAGGAGGCCAGAAGCAGCGCCAGTCCAACGAGGACGACGCTGGCGATGGCCATCAGCATGAAGATGCGGGTCAGCGGCGCATTGATCACCGTTTTGGGGATGGCGATGATCGTCGCCCATCCGGTCAAATCCGATTTGCGATAGATATTGGAAACGGTGATGTTGTCGAAATTGACGCCTTCGAAAACGCCGCCTCTTTCCGGCCGCTGGATGGCGGCCTGGGTTTCAGGACGCGCCGCGCGACCGATAAATGCGTTCGCATCGCGGCTGCGTGCCAGCATGATGCCATTGCGGTCGAGCAAACCAGCGGTCCATTCGCTTGGCACATTGGCTTCCGTGAACAGCCGGTCATAGCGCTTGAGCAACAGTACCGCGCTGAGCACGCAGGGCACGCCACCGGCGCAGGTGGTCGGCACGCTCAGCGTGAATTCCGGCTCATTGTTGGCGCCACGCAGAAAGCCTGACACGGAAAGATCCTGTCCGGCTGGAATATCGCTGGGGCGAAACGCCGTCGGCGGCGCCGGGCCGCCGGTGGGCGCCTGCACGAACAGCGGCCTGCCGTTCTGATCGGACAGAATGACGACATCGATCGCCGCCAAACGCGCGGCCGCGCCGACCTGATTGCGGAAAGCGGTGAGATCGGGCGAACGCAGACTGTCGCTCGTCGCCACCGTGCGCAGCGTATGGGCGATCTTCTCGATATCGCGATGCAATATCTCGGTGATACTTTCAACCACGTCAAACCGCCGGGCCTCAATCACCCGGCGCTCGGCGCTGGCATAACGATCGGCGAGATAGAGGCTCAAGGCCAGCAGTGGCAGCAGGACCGCGGCGATCAGCAGAACGAGCAGCATGCGGATGGTGAGCGGGCGCGCCTTTGCAGCGCCGCTGGATGCGGCCGGCTCCTCGCCGCCGATCATCTCATGCTGCAAAGATGGAGCGGAACTCTCGCGACCGAACATCTCGCCTACCAAATGGCACGAAGCTATTTCCCGATGTGGAGAAACGCGACGGCGACAGACTTAAATTGACACAATTGATCGGAAAACGACCTCATACTTGCATAAA
This sequence comes from Rhizobiales bacterium 62-17, assembly GCA_001898965.1. GTDB lineage: Bacteria > Pseudomonadota > Alphaproteobacteria > Rhizobiales > Beijerinckiaceae > Terripilifer. The sequence continues at coordinate 726,794 of MKVW01000009.1, read as the reverse complement.
CCGGCTGGTTTCGAAACTCCTGAGCGAGCGCTGAAAACAGCTTCATCACAGCGCAAAAACGGCTGCCGTGACCGGCAGCCGTTGCATCAGACGGATCGAGAGCTCATCGCTCTATTTAGACGTCGAGCGATCCGGCGGCGGGTTCAGGCCCGGCGCTGTCGGCGCTGAGCTTCCCGGACGTGCGGGGGTCACCACCTTAAACTCCGGCGCGGCCTTCAGCTCATCCTTCGTCGTGTTCAGCACCAGCCGTTCCTTCGCATCCTTCATCGTCACCTTGATGTTCTGGAACGGCACGGCGACGTTCTTCTCGCCGATGCCCAGAAAGCCGCCCACGCCGATCACGGCAGCCGCGACGGCACCGGTGGAGCGATCGAGCAGAAGATCGTTAACCTCGCCGATCTTCTCATCCTTGGGATCATAAACATTCTTGTTCACAATACCCGACGCCAAAGACTGGCTTGGCGAATGGGTCGTCACGTAGTTCGAGGCAGGGGCGCTCGTGGCCGGTGCTTGCGCGGTAGGTGCCTGCGCGGGGGCGGCCGGCGGCGTCGATTGTGCGATACCGTAACCACCACTGACGGCGACAAGGAACGCCGCTACGCTGATGTGCTTCAGCGTGACTTGTTTCAACATGGCCTGTCCTCCTTGTGTCGTTAACAATCGAAAGCGACCGCTTAAAGCCGCCAGCTTCCATGGAATCGAACGCACAGCCACAGCGCCAGTTCCGCTTTCTTTGCGGATGGCTTCAGCAAGCAGAGCCAAAACCCGGTTTTGGAACCAACTTTTAGACTGGACGTTGGCCCTACGACTGTCGGTTCCAAACAGTCCCTTCACGCGCAATGGCCTTGCTGCCGTGCAGACTCTTTCTGCGCGCGCCCGGAGTAGTCGCCATGACCCTGAGCACCATTCTTCTCGTTATCCTTATTTTGCTTCTTCTGGGCGCTATTCCCAGTTGGCCCTATAGTCGCAACTGGGGTTATGCTCCTTCGGGAACGCTGGGTACCATTCTCGTCATACTTCTCATTCTGATGTTGCTGGGACGAATATAGATCTTCAAACCAAAGGAGAGAAACGATGGCGCAAGCCGATGATGCAGAGAAATTCGCACGCAAACTGGCCGAGGACTACACTGCGCTGCGCGACGACATCACCAAGCTTTCGGAGACGGTGTCCAAGCTTGTCTCGCGACAAGCCGACGTTGCCAGCGACCGCGTGAGCGAAGTGGTGGGAACGGCGAAAGCAGCCCTGACCGATTCCGCTGAAAGAGCGCAGGAACGCGTGAAGGGCATTGGTGCGGACATCGAGTCCAGCATCGAGCGTAATCCCTATTCCGCCGTTCTGATCGCGCTCGGCGTTGGACTGGCGCTCGGCCTGCTGAACCGCTCGCGCTAGACCGATGCAGAAGCTGTTCGCAACGCTTCTCACGGAAGCTTCGGGGCACGGCCGCAAACTGGCGATCTTCATGATCGTTCTGTTCAGCGCCGTGCTGCTCGGTCTCGTCGGCGTTGGCTTCCTCACCGCCGGCGCTTACCTCTGGCTGGCACCGCGCTACGGCGCGATGGAGAGCGCTCTCGGCATCGGCGCTTTCTTCATCGTCGTCGCGGTGATTGCAGCGGTCGCGGCTAGTACGGGTCAGAATGCGGCGGCACCATCAGCGGCGCCTGACGCGGCCATGCCGCCGAAGGAGCCCGCGCCCACTCCGCCGGCCATCGACAGCCTGCTGCAAGCGCTGCAGGAGAACGGGCGCGACAATGAGCGACTGGCGCTCCTGGCCACGACCGAGGCGATCAAGAATGCCAGCCCCTTGCAACTGGTCGCTACTAGTCTGGTGGCCGGCTATATCGGCGGGCAGATGATCAAGCAGGTGCTCACGAAAAAGAAGTGACGGTCCCAGTGGGATCGTCACCTTCGTTTCAGCGGGACGCCACCGCCTGATCGCGCCGCTGCGACTTGCGGTCGAAGAACAGCGCCTGGCTGACCACCGCCTTGACCGTTCCAGGCACATAAGGCTTGGCGATCAGGAAGGCCGGCTCGGGCGCCTGGCCGGTGAGGAAACGTTCCGGATAGGCGGTGATGAAGATCACCGGTGCCTCGAACGAGGCAAGGATTTCATTGACGGCGTCGAGACCCGAACTGCCGTCGGCCAGATGGATATCGGCAAGGATCAATCCCGGCTTGTGCATTTTCGCTGCCGACACGGCTTCCTTGTGGGTGCGCGCGACATTGACAACATTGTGGCCGAGATCTTCCACCAAGGCTTGCAAATCGAAGGCGATGAAGGGCTCGTCCTCGATGATGAGAATGCTGGTGGCGATCTGTTCGCTGATCTCCTGTCCGGCATCGGCCAACAAGCGATCGACCGTTGCCACGGAACAATCCATCACTTGCGCGATTTGATCTTGATCGAACCCTTCCAGCGTACCGAGGAGGAAAGCAATGCGTGGACGCAATGACATCGCGCCAAGATGGCGCTGCGCGCCGGCCTCGTCGCCATAGGCGGAGGCTTCCGGAATGGCGCGCATCGGATTATCAGACCAGCATTGGAGGAACCGGCGATAAAGGGCGATCCGGACATCGGCGGCGGATTTGATATCAGCGGGATCCGCGACGATCGCTTCAAGCGTTGCCATGACATAGGCGTCGCCATCAGCCTGCGTACCGGTCAGCGCACGGCCAAACCGGCGCAAAAAGGGCACATGCTGGGAAATCGTCTCGGAAATGGCCATGGGTTGCCCTTCAAGTTGTCGTTTTATCGCCTTTAGGCTTGCTGTAAGCACACTTAGGCGTTGCGACGTAAACGTCTGTCATCAAAAATAGTTCCTGGACAGGGAACCTGCAAACGCTTCTCGCGTTGGCTCTCACAGACCAGCAAATGATGCTGAATATGCGAGATTCAACAGGTTGAGGGCGCCGCTTCTATTGGGGTGAAGTTAGATGAGCGAACCCGACAAAACAGACCAGCGGGACAAAGTGGATAACAAGCTCATGGAAAATCAACCGGAGGCAGGCCGCTCGCCCCGCCGGCGTACATCCCCGGCCAACCGGGAAGCCCATGCGCAAATCGGCCGGCAACTGAAGTCCATCTACAACGATGTTCTGAACCAGCCCATCCCGGATCGATTCCTCGATCTGTTGCAGAAACTGGAAGACGACAAGCGTGACAAGTAGCCCTCAGCAAATCCAGGAAGCGGCGACCCCGTCGTTGAAAGCCGACATGATTGCGGCCATCCCGAGCTTGCGGGCTTTCGCGGTGTCGTTGTCCGGCAATGCGGATCGCGCCGACGACCTGGTGCAGGAAACCTTGGTGAAGGCTTGGGCCAATCTCGGCTCGTTTCAGGCCGGCACGAATCTATCGGCGTGGCTCTTCACCATTCTGCGCAACGTCTATTATTCCGAATATCGCAAACGCCGGCGCGAGGTCGCCGACAGCGACGGCGCTTTCGCCGCGCAGCTCATCGAGCCGGCAGCGCAAGACGATCACATGAACTTCCTCGACTTCCGCTCCGCCATGCAGAAACTGCCTGCCGATCAGCGCGAGGCGATCATTCTCGTCGGCGCCTCGGGCCTCTCCTACGAAGAGGCGGCCAAGGTCTGTGCTTGCGCGGTCGGCACGATGAAGAGCCGCGTCAATCGCGGACGCAATAAATTGACGGAACTGTTGAATGCCAGTCCCGCCAATCCATTGCCCGAGAAGACAGAGACGCCTGCGAAGCCCAAGACATCCGACGAGTGATCTATTGCGCCGGAGCCGGCTGCGCGGCGCGATCGCGCGGCAACAGCACCAGCGCCGCAGCAATCAGACAGAGCGCGCCCGCCGCAAAGAAGGCCGGCAGATAGCTATCGAGCACGGTGCGCGAGAGACCCGCTCCGAAAGCCGCTGTGGCAGCACCCAATTGATGGCCCGCGAAAACCCAACCGAACACGAGATTGGCCTTTTCGCGACCGAAATGCTGGGCCGCCAGCTTCACCGTCGGCGGCACTGTGGCGATCCAATCGAGCCCATAGAACATGGCGAATAGCGACAGGCCATAGAACGAGAAATCGGTGAACGGCAGATAGAGCAGCGAGAGGCCGCGCAAGCCGTAGTACCAGAACAACAGCCAGCGGTTGTCGTAACGATCCGACAGCCAGCCCGAACCGACGGTGCCGACGAAATCGAAGGCGCCCATCATCGCCAACACGCCGGCGGCGCTGACCGCCGCGAGGCCATAGTCGCCACACAGCGAGATGAAATGCGTCTGGATCAAACCATTGGTCGAAGCACCGCAGATGAAGAACGTGCCAAACAAGACCCAGAACATGCTGCTGCGCGAAGCCTCGCGCAGCGCCTCGATCGGCGCCGACACCAGCGACCACAACGATGCGGCATTCGCCGGCGGCGGCACGACCGCTCCCTCGCCATAGGGCGCGAGACTCAGGTCCGACGGGCGATCGCGCATGAACAGGATCACGGCGATCGCGGCGACGGCTTGTAGGCCGCAGACCAGAAGCAAGGCCGAACGCCAGCCCAGATGCTCGGTGACCTGCGCCATCAGCGGCAGGAAGACGAGCTGGCCGGTGGCGGAACTGGCCGTCAACAGACCGATGACAAGACCACGGCGCTCGGTGAACCAACGCGTCGCCACGGTGGCGCCCAAGACCAGGGCGACCAGGCCGGTGCCGAAACCAACCACAACGCCCCACAGCAGGATGAGCTGCCACACCTTCGTCATGGCGAGCGAGGCCAGCATGCCCCCGCCGATGAGCGACAAGGCGACGAGGATGACCCGACGCAAGCCAAAGCGGTTCATGAAGGCGGCGGCGAACGGCCCCATCAGGCCAAACAGCAGCAGGCGAATAGCCAAAGCCGAGGAAATCTCGGCGGTCTGCCAGCCGAATTCTTTTTCCAGAGGGACGATGAGGACGCCGGGCGCCCCAACGGCGGCGGCGGTGACCAGCATGGTGAGGAAGGTGACCGCAGCGACGACCCAACCATAGTAGATGCCGCGGCCGGTGAGCGACGCGGCCAGACGAGTGGACAGCATGAGGAGCCCTAAAAAAGAGACGCCCGGAACCCCTCGAATCCGGCCGTATTTCCTTTACATGACGAGCATCATATTATATGCTGATTATCATGTAAAGGAGCGGTTCAGAGGTTATTGCTGCCATGCGTTACGGTAAGGGCCACAAGGACGAGACCCGCAAACGGATCCTCGACGTCGCGGCGAAACGGTTTCGCAAGGACGGGGTGGACGCTGTTGGCGTCGCGGGCCTGATGGCCGATGCCGGTCTCACCCATGGCGGCTTCTACAGCCACTTCCCGTCCAAGGAACATCTGGTGCGCGAGGTGCTCGATACCGTCCTCGAGACACGCCATGCCAGCCTCGAACGCTCGGCCGCCAGCGGCAAGGGCATCGAACCGGTGATCGAACGCTATCTGAGCGTGCGCCATCGCGACGAACCGGAGAACGGCTGCCCCTTCGCCTGTTTCGCGGTGGAGATCGCCCGCCACGAACCGGAAACGCGCGAAATGTTCACGGCGAAATTCAACCGCCATGTCGAGCTGATCGCCGCGCATCTGCCCGAGGGCAGCGAGGAGCAGCGGCGCCAGCGCGCCACCGCTCTGCTCGGTTTGATGTCTGGCATGCTGCAACTGGCGCGGGCGACGCCGAGCCCGGAGACGTCGGATGATATCCTCGCCAGCGCGCGTCAACACGCCCTGGCGATGGCTGTCGCGCCTTACGCGTAAAGCGCCAACCGATCTACTTCAGTCGTTGTGGGTTTCGTGCACGCTGACGGCGCCGATCTTCCAATAGCCGGCGGCTTTCACCCATTGCTTGGGATGAGCGTGATCCTCGACGAGGATGCGGCGCAGACGCTTGGCGGTGAGGGATTCACACGCCACCCAGGCATAGCCTTCGCCCGCCGGCAGTTTCAGCTTCGCCACCGCCTCGTCGAGCAGAGTGGTCTTACCCGGTTCGCCCTTGCCGCGATGCAGCCAGATGGTCTCGACTTTGGCCTTGCTGTCGAACTTCTGTTCTTCGTCCGCGTCGGTCACTTCAACGACGACGATGGCGCGCGCGCCGGAGCGCAATTCCGCGAGACGGCGCGCGATAGCCGGCAGTGCCGTCTCATCGCCGACGAAGAGATTCCAATCGAAATCATCGGCGACGACGAAGGAGCCACGCGGGCCACCGATGCCGAGCAATTGACCGGGCTTGGCTTGCATCGCCCAGGCCGTCGCGGGTCCTGCTTCATGAATGGCGAATTCGACGTCGAGTTCGCCAGCGACCGGATCGTAACGGCGCGGCGTGTAATCGCGCATGATCGGCTTCTCGCCATCCTCGGTCTCGGAAGAACCGGGTGCCGTCACCACAGGCTGCGTTTCACCGGGGCGCGGAAAGAACAGCTTGATGTGATCGTCGTAAGCAGCGCTCAGAAAGCCTTCGAGATCTTCACCCTTGAAGGTGACGCGGATCATGTTCGGCGTGACATGGCTGACGCGATCGACGGTCAGCAGGCGGCGTTTGGTTTCGTGACGCACGCGCTCGATGCGATGCGACGCGGCGGAAGGTGCAACAGCAGTATCGGACATGAGAATTCCTTTGCGAGAGCCGGCGGATCGCCGGGCTTGAGCTTGCCGCGGGCCAGCACGGTCAAGTCACAGCATGATCGATTGAGCGCACAGCCGCTCACTTCATGATCGAGACGAAGGTAGGCGTGTAGAACGTCCGGCGCAAGGATCGGCGCGCAGTCTTGAGTCTTTCAAATCTGTATCGTCAAAACGGGGCTCTTCACGGCCTCGAAATTTGATCTTGGTCAATCAACGCACGCCATAGGCCTCAGCCATTTCATCGATGGCCGCCAGTTTGGCATGAAACAGGGACCAATCATCGGCTGTGGCGATCGGTGCCCAGATCGCCTCGACCTCTTCAATCAGCATGGTGCACGGCGCTGGCCGGGCGAAGTAAGCATGGTCGATCTTGGCGCCCGCAGCCGTCTGGCGCTTCATCAGATCGGCGCGGACGGCTGCGAAATCTTCCTGCGCATAGAAAGACGCCATGGGGCCGGCTTCGGCGCGCACGGCGGCGGCAGGCCCACCATACCAATCGAAAAAGAAGCGTTCGAACGGCATGCGTGTCTTCTGCAGGAAGGGCCAAATCACCCGCGCCAGCGCCGTGTCCTTTTCATCGCCCTGGCTGACGATGCCAAGGCGTCGCAACAGGGCGCCAAGAAAAGTCTCGTGAAAGGCCGGACGGAACGCTTCGAGCGCCTTTTCCAAGGCCTCCTGCGAAGCAAGCGGCAACAGGCATTCGGCGAGCCGCGCCAGATTCCACAACAGTGCATCGGGCTGCGCGCCATAGGCATAGAGGCCGGTCTCATCGAAATAGGCGGCCGTGAAACGCGGATCGAGCACCGGCAGGAAACGCCACGGACCGTAGTCGAAACTCTCGCCGGTGATGTTGATGTTGTCGGTGTTGAGAACACCATGGACGAAGCCCGCCAGCATCCATTGCGCGCCCATCACGCCGACGCGGCGGCACACCTCTTCAAGAAAGGCTATGGTCCGCGCCTCGACATCGTCGCGCCAAAGTGACGGCATATAGGTGGTGACGGCATAATCGAGAAGGCGGCCGATATTGGCGTCTTCCTGCAAATAGCGCAGACGCTGAAACGTGCCGATGCGAATATGCGAATGATTAAGCCGCACCAGAACCGAGGAGCGGGTCGGCGATGGCTCGTCGCCGCGCACCAGATCCTCGCCCGTTTCAATCAGGCTGAAGGATTTCGACGTGTTGACACCAAGCGCTTCCAGCATCTCGGTGGCCAGGACTTCGCGCACGCCACCCTTGAGCGTCAGGCGGCCATCGGCGGTGCGCGACCATGGCGTCTGGCCGCTGCCCTTGGTGCCGAGATCGAGCAGACGGCCATCGACGCGATCATAGAGCTGGGCAAAGAGAAAGCCGCGACCATCGCCGAGATCGGGATTGTAATGGCGAAACTGATGGCCGTGATAGCGCAGCGCCATCGGCTGTTCGAAACTGCCGGGCAGCGGTTCGAAGCGGCCGAAATGGGCAATCCATTCTTCATCGGTCAGATCGGCGCAGCCGACCCTTGCGGCCCAGCGCTGATTGCGATGACGGATGATGTGTTTGGGGAAATCGGCGGCGACGACGAGGTCGTAAAAATCTGGCCCCAGCGCCGCATGCGCTTTCGCGGGACGAAAATCAGGCGAAAGCGGCATGGCGGCTCAACTCTTTGGATTTTATGGCGTCAGGCGGGCTGGAAGTTCATGGCGACGCCATTGATGCAATAGCGCAGATAGGTCGGCGGCGGCCCGTCGTCGAAGACATGGCCGAGGTGGCTGCCGCAGCGGCTGCAATGCACCTCCGTGCGCACCATGCCGTAGCTGCGATCGACCGTCGTCTCCACGGCGCCTTCAATGGGATCATTGAAACTCGGCCATCCCGTGCCACTCTCGAATTTCAACTTCGAGACGAACAGCGGCTGATCGCATCCCACGCAGGTGAAGGTGCCCGAGCGCTTCTCATAGTTCAGCGCACAGCTGCCTGGCGCTTCCGTGCCGTGTTCACGCATGATGTGATATTGCTCGGGCGTCAGAATCTCGCGCCATTCGGCATCGGTATGCGTAACCGGATATTGCTTGGCGTCCATGGGATGCTCCCAGGTTCCTTGAAAGGCTGTCGCTGCAATATAGGCATAAGCCGGGGGTTTTTCTATCCTCGGGTTTTTCTATATTGCTTATCCCGCTGATCGGGCGCGGGCTTTATAAGGCGCCATGCCTTCGCGGGCCAATTCGTCGGCGCGCTCGTTCATCTCGTCGCCGGCATGGCCCTTCACCCAATGCCATTCGACATTGTGCCGTTCCGCCGCCGCATCGAGGCGCTGCCAGAGATCGACATTCTTCACCGGCTTCTTGTCAGCGGTGCGCCAGCCGTTGCGCTTCCAATTCTTGATCCAGCCCATGACGCCGCCGCGCACATATTGCGAGTCGGTGTAGAGGTCGACATTGCAGGCCCGCGTCAACGTCTCAAGCGCCATGATCGCCGCCGTCAATTCCATGCGATTGTTGGTCGTCTCGGGCTCGCCGCCCGACAATTCCTTGCGACGCTCGCCCCATTGCAGAATGACACCCCAGCCGCCCGGCCCCGGATTACCGGAACAGGCACCGTCAGTGAAAATCGTCACACGTCCCGTCACTTCAACAGCCCATAGTCGCGCACCGATTGCACCTGCTGATGGAAGCGCAGCTTCTTCACATATTCGAGCGGGTCTTTCGGGCGCACCAGGGCGCCATCGGGCACATTGAGCCAATCGACCAGACGGGTCAGCAGGAAGCGCAGCGCCGCACCGCGCGCCAGCAAGGGCAGCGCCTGTTTCTCCGCGTCGGAAAGCGGGCGCACCTTCTGATAGCCGTCGATCATCGCCATGCCCTTGGTGATGTTGAAGGACAGGTCCGGCTCGAAACACCAGGCGTTGAGGCAGATCGCCAGATCGTAAGCCAGCGCATCATTGCAGGCGAAATAGAAGTCGATCACGCCCGACAAGCGGGCCCCAAGAAAGAAAGCATTGTCGGGAAACAGATCGGCATGAATGACGCCAGACGGCAGCGACCGCGGCCAGGCCTGTTCGAGATGCGCCAGTTCGTCGGCGATCATCACCGCAAGGCCCGGCAGCACGCCATCGGCGCGCGCTTCGGCGGCCTGGAACAGCGGCGCCCAGCCGGCGACGGAGAGCGCATTCGGCCGCTTGATCTCGAAATCGCTGCCCGCGCCATGCAATTGCGCCAAGACTTCGCCGATCTGCGCGCAATGCTGCACGCCCGGCCGACGCACCGACATGCCGTCAAGGAAAGTGACGATGACCGCCGGCCGGCCGGCGAGACGGCCCAGCGCCGCGCCACGCCGATTGTGAACCGGCAGCGGGCAATTGACGCCGCGCCGCGCCAGATGCTCCATCAGGCCGAGAAAGAACGGCAAGTCGGCTTCGACGACACGGCGTTCATACAGGGTGAGAATGAAAAAGCCCGCTTCGCAATGGAGCAGGTAGTTCGAATTCTCGACGCCCTCGGCAATGCCCTTGCACGACAGCAGGCCGCCAAGCTCGTAGCCCTCGAGGAAGACCGCGAGATCCTCGTCGGATATTTCAGTATAGACGGCCATTCTTGGAGTTCCGGCAGCGGGTCGCGCCGTTTTGCCGTGCGCGTGTGCCCGTGTTAGCCACGTGGGCCTGCCAGGTCAAACAGATGTCCCGAAGATAGTTGGAATGCTGGGTTTATCGGCCGCTTTTGCTGGAATTGCTTCCTGGACCTTTTCCTGGGCCTGGGCTTTTTTCACCATTGGCGCTTCGGCGGCTCAGACGGCGCGCAATGCCATGCAGCGCGACCTTACCGCCACCCTCGGCACGGCCGGCGCCACTTACGTCCGCTTTCTCTTCAGCCTGCCGTTCATTCTCGCCCTCTTCCTGTTCGAGACTGTCGTTCTCGGCATGAAGCCGCCAGCGATGTCGACGCCGAGCCTCGCCTGGCTCTTGGGTGGCGCACTGGCACAAATGCTAGCAACGGGCCTGATGCTCGCCGGCATGACCATGCGCTCCTTCGTCGTGGTCACGGCCTATACAAAGACCGAACCGATCATTCTGGCGATTTTCGGCGCCGTGTTTCTCGGCGATCATCTTTCGCCCGCGGCCATCGCCGCCGTGCTGATCGCCACGGCCGGCGTCATGCTCATGTCGTGGCCCAAGCGTGCGGCTGGCGCGAAGCCCGATCCAAAGGAATGGCAATCGGCAGCGCTGGGCCTCACCGGCGGTGCCTTCTTCGCCTTGTCGGCGACCTGTTATCGCGGCGGCCTGATCGGGCTTGAAGGATCGAACGTCGTCATCATCGCCACCACGGCGCTGCTGGCGGCGCAGATCATGCAATGCGCCTTGATCGTCGCCTATCTGGCGCTGTTCGACCGTGCGCTTCTGAAAGCGATTGCCGTCAACTGGCGCAAGTCGCTCTTTGCCGGCGCCATGGGCGCGCTCGCCTCGCAATTGTGGCTGATGGCGTTCACCCTTACATCTGCGGCGGCCGTGCGCACCCTGGCGCTGGTGGAAGTGCTGATGGCACAAGTCGTCACCCGCCGCCTGTTTCGGCAAGGCACGTCAGGGCGTGAATATATTGGCATGGCGCTGATTGTCAGCGGCATCGTTCTGCTGCTGCACGGCTGAACGGGAATCATCCGAGGTGACCTGCAGGCGCGTCTGCGGCAAGGCCTGCGGATATTCAGCGCGCAGGAATTTGATCAGCTCCTCACGGACTTCGCAGCGCAGATCGAAGGTACGCCCCGACGTGGAAGCGCTGACGAGAATGCGCACTTCCATCGTCGCCTGTTTAAAATCGGTGATTTGCACATTGACCACCTTGCCGTCCCAGAGCGGCGAGTTGCGGGCGATGGCTTCGACCTTGCGGCGCAACTCATCGATTGGCACCATATAGTCGAGGTAAATCATCACCGTGCCGATGAGCGCGGCGCCTTCGCGCGTCCAGTTCTGAAACGGCTTTTCGATGAAATAGCTCAGCGGCAGCACCAACCGCCGCCAATCCCAGATGCGCACCACCACATAGGTGGAGGTGATTTCCTCGACATTGCCCCATTCGCCCTCGACCAAAAGCGCATCGTCGATGCGAATAGGCTGGGTGATGGCAAGCTGGATACCGGCGAAGAGATTCTTCAACACCGGCTGCAAAGCCAGACCGATGACGACGCCGGCGGCACCGGCCGACGCCAGCAGACTGAGGCCATATTGCCAGACACGCTCGAAGGTCATCAGGCAAGCACCGATGGCGATGACGATGATCAGCAGATTGACGACGCGGCGCAGAATATTCGACTGCGTGACATGCTTGCGCGCCAGCAGATTGTCTTCCGCATCGAGCTTGAAGCGACGCAGATAGACCACCGTCCAGATATGCACGGCGATCTGCGCCATCCAGGCGATCAGGATGATCAGCGCGATGGTGAGGCAACGCTCCAGAACCTGCGCCAGTCCCGGCGAAAGCGGCAAGACGGCCTGCCCGATCGCTAGAGCCACCATGATGGCGAACAGACGCGAGGGACCGTGAGTACGCGAGACCAGCGAACGCCAGAACAGATCGCGGTTGGCGACCATGCGGGTGAGACGCTGAAAGACGAAACGGTGGACGACAATCGCCAGGACGGCGAACAGCGCCAGCCCGGTCAGATCAACCAGCCAGACAGGAAAAATGGCGATCACGAGTTCGGCTTGCGCCAGAAATTCAGCAAGAGACATCGGTCCAAGGCTTCACGCGTTGTCTCCCCCTGGGAACAACCGCTTACCTCGGCCTGGGTTCCATCCGCTTCATCTGATTAATGATTTCAGAGTTTAGACGCGTTGACGCAACTCGCGCGGCGGCGGGAAATGGACACCTTCCTGGGCCGTCACCACGGTGTCCACCGCGACGTCGAAATGCGCGCGGAAACCATCGAGAATTTCCTCGACCAGCACTTCCGGCGCCGAGGCGCCCGCCGAAATACCGACCCGCTTCACGCCCTGCAGCATCGCCCAATCGATATCGGCGGCGCGCTCGACCAGCAGCGCGATCGGGCAGCCGGATCGTTCGGCGACCTCGCGCAGGCGCAGCGAATTGGACGAATTCGGCGCGCCGACGACGATCATGGCATCGACCTGCGAGGCAACGGCCTTCACTGCATCCTGCCGGTTGGTGGTGGCGTAGCAGATGTCTTCCTTATGCGGGCCGACGATGTCGGGGAAACGGCGCGTCAGCGCCTCGACGATCTCGCGGGTATCGTCCACCGACAACGTGGTCTGTGTCGCCCAGGCCAGATTTTGCGCATCGGGCGGCGTCAGTTTCTCGACATCATCAACGGTCTCGACGAGGACGACCGCGCCCTCGGGCAATTGGCCCATGGTACCCTCGACCTCGGGATGGCCGGCATGGCCGATCAGCACAACGGTGCGCCCGCGCCGGGCATGAATCTCAGCCTCGCGATGCACCTTCGTCACCAGAGGACAGGTGGCATCGATGGTGAGGAAATTGCGCCGCTTGGCGGCGTCCGGCACGGCCTTCGGCACACCATGGGCGGAGAAGATGACCGGCGCTTCGGTGTCGGGAATTTCATCGAGACGGTCGACGAAGATCGCCCCCTTGGCGCGCAGGCTGTCGACGACATAGCGGTTATGAACGATCTCGTGACGGACGTAGACCGGCGCTCCATAGATTTCCAGTGCGCGCTCGACCGTGTCGATGGCGCGCACGACGCCGGCACAGAAGCCGCGCGGCGCGCAGAGCAGGATCTGAAGTTTCGGCCGTTCGCTCATCAAACCTATCCAGAACACCTTTGCCGCATCGCAGCCACAGGCAGCCGCCTATACCAAGACTAGCCGTTGCGGAACATATCCGTGATTTTTTCCATCAAACCATCGCGCACCTGGCGATAGGCCTCGAGCCGTTGCTCGCGCGATCCGTGAACGGCCGTCGGATCGATCGTCGGCCAGTATAACGCATCGATGGCCATGGTGCGAATATAGTCCAGCGCCGTGTGATGGGCCTCCGGCGACAGGCTGATAATCATATCGAAATTGTCGTCTTCGAGATCGTCGAAGGTGCGCGGCACATGGCGGGTCATATCAATGCCGATTTCCGCCATGGCCGCGACCGCAAAAGGGTCCAATTCGCCCAGGCGTACGCCGACGGAGGCGAAAAAGACCTCGCGCGGGAACAGGCTGCGACCGATCGCCTCGGCCATCGGCGAGCGCACTGAATTGAACGTGCAGGCAAACAGCAGCGATTGCGGGCGTTTGCGCACGGCAAAGGGCGGGGCGGCGGGATCGCTCATCCGGCGGATCCCTTGGCTTTTGGGGCCATGGGGTCAGCCCTTCCAGTGCAACGCAGTCAGAAGGGTAAACAAACGTCGCGCCGTATCGAAGTCGCATTCCACCTTGCCGTCGAGCCGTTCGGCAAACAGATGCGCGCCATCGTTGTGCAGGCCACGGCGGCCCATGTCGATGGCCTCGATCTGCGCCGGCGTCGCCGTGCGGATCGCCGCATAGTAGCTTTCGCAAATGGCGAAATAGTCGCGCAGAATGCGCCGGAACGGCGTCAGCGAGATGATATGGGTGACAACGCTCTCGCCAGCATGGCTGCGCACGTCGAGCGCCAGTTTCTTGTCGTGAATGGCGATATGCAGCGCATAAGGACCATCGTCACGGCCCGGCAGAGCGAAATTGCTGTCCTCGATCAGATCGTAGATCGCGATCATGCGCTCGTGCTCCTGATCGGCACTGCCTCGGCCGATGGAGGCCTCGTCAAGCGTCACAGCAAGCAGACGGCGCGCATTCTCAGCGGTCATAGATCATCCAAGGTTGAGGCGGATGGCGACCGAGCGCGCATGCGCATCGAGCCCTTCCGCGTTGCCCAGAGCGATGGCCGGTGGCCCCAGCACGCGCAGGCTTTCGGCGCTGCACTTGAGGAGCGAGGTCCGCTTCATGAAATCGAGCACGCCAAGACCGGACGAGAAGCGCGCCGAACGCGCCGTCGGCAGAACGTGATTGGAGCCGCCGACATAATCGCCAATGGCTTCCGGCGTGTGACCGCCGATGAAAATGGCGCCAGCATTGCGCACCTTGGCCGCCAGGGCATCGGCATCCGCCGCCATGATCTCGAGATGTTCGGGCGCCAGACGATCGGCGATACGAATCGCGTTCGCCAGCTTGTCGCACAGGATGACGGCGCCGAAATCGCGCCAGCTCGCACCAGCGATGTCGCGGCGCGGCAATGTCGTCAATTGCCGTTCGACAGCTGCAATCACCGCATCGGCGAGAGCGGCATCATCGGTGATGAGAAGCGATTGCGCCGCCACGTCATGTTCGGCCTGAGCGAGAAGATCTGCAGCGATCCAATCGGGATTGGCGGTACGGTCGGCGAGGACGAGGACTTCCGACGGACCAGCGATCATGTCGATGCCGACCTTGCCGAAAACACGGCGCTTGGCGGCGGCGACGAAGGCATTGCCGGGACCGACGATCTTGGCGACGGGTGTGATGGTCTGCGTGCCATAGGCCAGAGCCGCCACGGCCTGGGCGCCGCCGACGCGATAGATTTCATCGACACCGGCGATGTCGGCGGCCGCCAGCACCAGCGGATTGACGACGCCATCGGGTGTCGGCACCACCATGACGATGCGCGGCACGCCGGCCACTTTCGCCGGCACCGCATTCATCAGCACGGAAGACGGATAGCTCGCCGTACCGCCGGGGACATAAAGGCCAACCGCCTCCACCGCGCTCCAGCGCCAGCCGAGTTCGACACCTTCGTCATCGTTGAAGTGCACGTCGGACGGCCGCTGCCGCTGATGAAAGGAGAGAATGCGGCGATGGGCGAAATGCAGCGCTTCCACCGCCGCCTTGTCGCTGGCGGCGATCGCCGCGTCGATCTCCTGGCGCGACACGCGCAGACCGAGCGCGGCGAGATCGACGCGGTCGAACTTGCGCGACAAATCCACCAAAGCGGCATCGCCACGCGCGATGACGTCTTCGATAATCGCCCGCGCCGCGTTATCGACGTCCTCGGACACTTCACGCTTCATGGCGAGCAGCGCCGTGAATTCGCGTTCGAATTCAGCATCGCGCATATCCAGCCGCACAGGCATACGATCACTCCTCGTGGCACGCAGTTTCAGCGCGCTCAGTCGTCAAATTTATTTAGCGGTTTCGCCGAGCGGATGCCCGGGCACGGCCCGCGCCGACCAGCGCTCGCCCAGATCGCGCAATTGCGCATCGATACATTCGACATGCAAGCGCACCGCCGCGCCGCCGGAGAAGACCAGCTCGACCACCCCACCCGGCGCCTCTTCTTGCGAGAAGGTGATGCCGAGCAGATTGAGCGTGGTCTCGCGGTTCTTCGGGTCGAAGCCGGACAAAGCCGCCTTCTGCACACTGTCGAAATGCAGGCCGGCGCGCGTGCGCTCGGCCTTGCCAGAGCAGGCGGCGGCCAGCCAATCGAACCGGCAGCCGACCATGGCGAAGCGACGCTGCGCCGGCAGATAAGCCATGTCGCCGACGCGGAAAATGGCGTCCTGCATGGCAGCCGACAGCACTTCCACGTCCTCGCCGTCGACAGCGAACAGGCGGAGCGGTTCGGCAGATGTTTTCGTCGGCGCGTTCATCGGTTCATATCCACGTCATGGATCGGCACGGCTTGCACCGCGCCGATCGGGCCAGGCTCTTAGCCCGGATCGCTCAGGCGTTCGATCACCGCGCCGCAGCCGCTCAGCTTGTGCTCAAGCCGCTCGAAACCGCGATCGAGATGATAGACGCGATGGACTGTCGTCTCACCTTCGGCCGCCAGGGCGCCGATGACAAGGGACACAGAGGCGCGCAGGTCGGTCGCCATCACCGGGGCGCCCTTGAGCTTGGGCACGCCCTCGACGATCGCCGTATCGCCATCGAGCCGGATCTTGGCACCGAGACGGGCCAGTTCCTGCACGTGCATGAAGCGGTTCTCGAAAATCGTCTCGGTGACCCGCGCCGTGCCGGACGAACGGGTCATCAGGGCCATGAACTGGGCCTGCAGATCGGTCGGGAAGCCGGGGAAAGGATCGGTGGTGACATCGACCGGCGCGATGCCCGCGCCATTGCGCTGGATGCGGATGCCGTGATTGTTCGAGGTGACGGTGGCGCCGGCTTGCGCCAGGTGGTCGAGCGCCGATTGCAGGAGATCGGGGCGGACGTTTTCGAGGAATACGTCACCGCCGGCCATGGCCACCGCCATGGCGAAGGTGCCGGCCTCGATGCGATCCGGCAGAACCGCATGTTGCGCGCCGCTGAGCGAGCCGACGCCGGAGACTTCCAACTCGGACGTACCGATGCCCTTGATGCGCGCGCCCATCTTGACCAGACAATTGGCAAGATCGGTCACCTCGGGCTCGCAAGCCGCGTTGCGGATCAGCGAGTCGCCATGGGCTAAAACCGCGCCCATCAGCGCCGTATGCGTGCCGCCGACCGTAACCTTGGGGAAGTTGACCTCGCCGCCACGCAGGCCCTTCGGCGCCTTGGCGACCACATAACCGCTGTCGATATCGATCTGCGCGCCGAGCTTTTCCATCGCCAGCAGCAGGAAATCGACCGGGCGCGTGCCGATGGCGCAACCGCCCGGCAGCGACACCCGCGCCTCGCCCATGCGGGCAACCAGCGGCGCCAGCACCCAGAAGCTGGCGCGCATGCGCGAGACCAGATCATAAGGCGCCGTCGTGTCGACGATGTCGCCGGCGGTGAAACGAATGGTCTGGCCGGCATGGGCGCTGTCGCCATTGCGCTTGCCGTCGATCATGTGATCGACGCCGTGGTTGCCGAGGATGCGGATCAGCATGCGCACGTCGGCCAGACGCGGCACGTTCTCCAGCACCAAGGTTTCCTTGGTCAACAAAGAGGCGATCATCAGCGGCAGTGCCGCGTTCTTTGCCCCCGAAATTGGAATTGTCCCGTTAAGTTTTTGTCCGCCGACGATACGAATCCGGTCCATCTGCACTCTCAATAGGTGGCGTCATCTATGGCATCGCCAGGGACGCCTGTTGCCCTCTTTCTAACATGATTCCGGCCGGATCGAGGCCCCCAATCGGCAAGACAGGTTACCGCTCGTCCGGAGCCTCCCCGGCCTTGCGGCCGCGCGACTGGTCCTTACGGCGCTTGAGATTGTCGCGCAGGGCCTGGGCACGGCGGCGCTGGCGGGCCTCGGCGGCCACGGTCTTGCTGCTGGGCTCGGGCGTTTTGGCGGCGGAATCGGCCGGTTCGCCCTCGGATTTGGTGTCGGAAACCATAGGAAATGACATATAAACCCGTCGATCGGCGGGCAAGAGTACCGTTCCCGATCCGGAAAAATTGCCATGTCGCGGCGCCGTGCCGATGTCATCCTGGTCGAAAAGGGCCATTTCGAGAGCCGGGCACGGGCGCGCGCCGCCATCGAGGCCGGGCTGGTCTTCGCCAATGGCAAACAGGTGCGCCGGCCGGCCGAGGATGTGCCCGAGGACGCCGAAATCCAGGCCAGTGCCCCACACCCCTGGGTGTCGCGCGGCGGGCTGAAGCTGGTGGCGGCGCTCGATGCCTTCACAATCGACCCGAAAGGCCGGATTTGCCTGGATATCGGCGCTTCGACCGGCGGTTTCACCGAGGTTTTGCTGGATCGCGGCGCCGCTCGCGTCCACGCGGTCGATGTCGGCCATGGCCAGCTCCACGCCCGCCTGCAGAACGACCCCAGGGTCGTCTCCCGTGAGGGCACCGACGCCCGGCACCTGACGGCGGCGGATTTTCCGGACGGGGCGCCGGAACTGATCGTCAGCGATGTCAGCTTTATTTCCCTCAGCCTTGTCCTGCCCCCGGTGCTGGCCCTGGCGGCGCCCCGGGCGCAGCTCGCCGCCCTCGTCAAACCGCAGTTCGAGGCTGGACCAGCCAAGGTGAACAAAGGGGTGGTGCGCGATCCCCAGGTGCACGAAGCGGTCTGCGCCAAAATCCGGGCGCTGGTGGAAGAGCTGGGCTGGCATTGCCTCGGTCTCGTGCCCTCGCCTATCGAAGGCGGCGATGGCAATCGCGAATTCCTGATCGGCGCCGCGCGCGGCTAGAGCTTTTTCGCTCAGGACCCGGGGTAGCGTTTTGCAGTTTGACGGAATCGTCAAACGTCACAAAGACGCGTCAAAACAAAGATCTTAGGCAAAATTGCGTTTCTATCGAAACGCAATTTGCTTTAGACAGCACCATGTTTCGGACCAGCACCCTCACCATCGAACGGCTCGGCCAGCGCGGCGAAGGCATTGCCGTGAACGACAATGCGCAGGTCTTCGTGCCCTTCACCGTTCCTGGCGACGTGGTGGAGGCAGAACTCGAGGGCAGCCAGGGCCGGCTCGTGCGCGTGATCGAGCCGTCGCCCGAGCGGATCGAAGCTTTCTGTACTTATTTCACCGCTTGCGGCGGCTGCGCCGTGCAGACGCTGGCGCCGTCGCCCTATGCGCAGTGGAAAGCCGATCTCGTGCGCGCGGCGCTCACGCACCAACGTGTCGAGGCAGAGGTTGCGCCCCTCGTCGATGCCCATGGCGAGGGACGGCGACGCGTGACCTTTCATGCGCGCATCAAACGCGACGCGCTGGAGCGTGCGACCATCGAAGTCGGCTTCATGCGTGCACGCGCCCATGACATCGTCGATATCGACGTCTGCCCAATCCTGACGCCGGCGCTTGCCAGCGCACCGCGCGTGGCGCGGCGCATCGCGCAATTGTTGGCGCAGACCGGCAAGCCGCTCGACATTCTGCTGACCACGAGCCTCGAAGGGCTCGACGTCGACATTCGCGGTGTCGGCAAGCTCGCGCCGGCGCTGCGGCAACAGATGGTCGAACTGGCGCAGACAATCGATCTGGCGCGCCTTTCCAATCATGGCGAAGTGATCGTCGAGAACAGGCCGCCGCGTCTGCAGATGGGTCGCGCCCTGTTGACGCCGCCGCCCGGCGCTTTTCTGCAAGCCACCGAAGCCGGCGAGACCGTGCTGAGCGATCTGGTCAAGCACGCCATCGGCAAGAGCGATCACGTCGCCGATCTCTTCGCTGGTGTCGGGACGTTCTCGCTGCGCCTCGCCGAGATCGCGCGCGTGCATGCGGTTGAAGGCGATGCGGCCATGGTCAATGCCCTGACGCGCGCCGCGCATACCGCGACGGGCCTCAAGGCGGTGACGGCCCAAACGCGCGATCTCTTCCGCCGGCCGTTGCCGCCAACCGAGCTGAAGGATTTCGACGCGGTCGTGTTCGATCCGCCGCGCGCCGGCGCGGAGGCGCAGGCGAAGGCGCTGGCGCAATCGGACGTGCCCATCGTGGTCGCCGTCTCCTGCAATGCCCAGACATTCGCGCGCGATGCCAGCCTGCTGATCGCCGGCGGCTACGAGATCGGCACGGTGACGCCGGTCGATCAGTTCCGCCACTCGGCGCATGTCGAAGTGGTCGCCACTTTCAGCAAGCGGGCGGCACGCGGCACCAAACGCAAGCGCAGCCTGCTGGGCTAGACGTGGGCATCCGCTTGAAAGTGCCCTTGCATGGGGTTGTTCCTCAGAATTTCGCTGACCCCCTCCCCTGCCGTTCCCTCGTTGCGCGCCGCAGAATTCGCCGCGATGAGTTCGGCTTAAAATAGGAAAGGAGGGCGGCGGATTTATGATCTGGCTACGTTACACCCTTAGCCTCTGATCAGGCGCGCAAACGCCGCCAGACGACCAGACCGAAGACAATGACCAAGGTCGCCGCCAAGCCGAACCAGGTGAAGGCATAGGACAGATGATCGTTGCGGATGTTGACGGTGGTGGCGCCGCCACGCAGCACCGCGCCTTTGGGATCAGGATCGGCATCGAGCGAGAACGGCGCTGCATCGGCCACATCCAGGGCCTTGGCGATCGACGGTGGATCGCGCGTGTACCAGGTGCGACGGGACGGCTCGTCGGCCGGCGTGAACATATTGCGCTCTTCCGGCCAGCGCAGCACGCCCGACAAAGTGACGTTACCTGTCACCTGATCGGCCACCCGTTGTGCTGAATCGCGCAGACGCTCGGGCACGAAACCGCGATTGACCAGCAGCGTGCCGCCGCCGTCCAATCGCAGCGGCGTCAGCACGTAAAAGCCCGCCTCGCCCAGCCCCGATCCGGCGGTGCGAAACACGAAGGCTTCCTTGGCGTGATCGAACACGCCCGTCACGGTGACATGGCGATATTCGTCGGCGGCTTGCGACAAAGAGGGCCAGGACGAGGCCGGCGGCAGGGGCGCTGCCTTCGCCTTGAGCCGCTCGTCGATCTGGGCGAGCAGCCCCTCCTTCCACGTCAGCCGGTGCAATTGCCACACGCCCAGCGACACGAGGAGGGCAAAGGCCATCGTCGCGAACAGCGCCGGCAGCAACAGCGGACGGGCGCGCGCGGCCCAGCCGGCACTCATTGGTCGAGGCGCCCCTGCTCGGCCTTGTTGCGATATTGCAAAGCGATCAGCAGGCCTTTCAGGGGCCGCAGCATGCCAAGGCAGACGATGATCGTCAGCGGCATGAAGATCACCATGTGAACCCAGAACGGCGGCTCGTAGTTGAGTTCCGTCCAGAGCGCCGCCCCCAACACCACGAAGCCGGCGAACAGAGTGACGAAGACGGCGGGACCATCGCCGGAGTCGGCGAATTTATAATCGAGCCCGCAGACGTCGCATTTCGGTGCCAGATTGATGAAGCCGCTGAACAGGCGCCCTTGTCCGCAACGCGGGCAACGACCGGCCAGGCCCGTCGCATAGGGCGATTGCGGCGCATGGTAGTTGTTATTGAAATCCATCTCGACCCCGAAACAAAAAAGGGCGGCTTGTCGCCGCCCTTTATAGCAGGTCTGACGCGGCCGTCAGTGGACGGCGATCGGAGCGCCGTGATTGCCCCAGACGTAGATGCAGCAGAACAGGAACAGCCACACCACGTCGACGAAGTGCCAGTACCAAGCGGCGAATTCGAAACCGAGGTGCTGCGTCGGCGTGAAGTGGCCGGCATAGGTGCGCACCAGGCAGACGATCAGGAAGATCGTACCGACCAGCACGTGGAAGCCGTGGAAGCCGGTCGCCATGAAGAAGGTGGCGCCGTAGATCGAATCCTTAAAGCCGAACGGCGCGTGGGCATATTCATAAGCCTGCACGCAGGTGAAGATGGCGCCGAGGATGACCGTTAGCCACAGGCCCTTCTTGAGACCATCGCGATCGCCGTGCAGCAGCGCATGATGCGCCCAGGTGACGGTGGTGCCCGAGGTCAACAGGATCAGCGTGTTCAGGAGCGGCAGATGCCAGGGGTCGAACACTTCGACACCCTTCGGCGGCCAGACACCGCCAAGGAATTCGGCGCGCGCCACCTGATGTACTTCGTTGGGGAACAGGCTGGCATCGAAGAAGGCCCAGAACCACGCCACGAAGAACATCACCTCGGAGGCGATGAACATGATCATGCCGTAGCGATGATGAATCTGCACGACGCGGGTGTGATAGCCGCCTTCCGCTTCGCGGGTCACGTCGGCCCACCAGGCGGCCATGACGTAGAGAATACCGATGAGACCAGCGCCGGCCAGATAAGGCCCGAGCTTCAGGCCGAACATCGCCATGCCCTTCATCCACATGATGGCACCGACCGCGGTCATGAAGGCCGAGATCGAACCCATGAGCGGCCATGGGCTCGGGTCGACGAGGTGGTAATCGTGGTTCGGTTTGGCGTGGCCGTCAGCCATGAGCGTCCTCGTTTGGTCCTAGAAGATCTTGTTAAAGATTGGCCTTGTCCGCCTCTTTCGCCGCAGCAACGGGCGATTTCTGGCGGACGGGCATGAATGTGTACGACAGCGTGAGACTTTGCACCTGCCGCATCGTCTCCTCGTTTTCGAGCGACGGATCGAGATAGAACACGACGGGCATGTCCATCGTCTCGCCGGGGCCGAGCGTCTGTTCGGTGAAGCAGAAGCAGGAAATCTTGTTGAAGAAGCCGCCGACCTGATCGGGCGCGACGTTGTAGGTGGCGATGCCGGTCACCGGCTTATCGGACTTATTGACCACCTTGTAGAAGACGGTGGCGGTCTCGCCCGTGCGCAGCCGCATCTGGCCGATCTCGGGCTCGAAAGTCCACGGAATGCCGCCGCCGACATTGGCGTCGAAACGCACGGTCAGCGTGCGTTCGCCGACGCCCGTCGCCGGGCCTTTGGCGATGATCGGCGTGCCGCCGAAACCGGTGGTGCGGCAGAACATCTCGTAGAGCGGCACGGCGGCGAAGGACATGCCGAGCATGAACAGCGACGTGCCGGCGACGGCGATCGCGATCCGGCGATGCGCCCGTGCCTTAGTCGTTCCTTGGTCGTCCGGAAGTTCGCTCATCGCTTTTCCTATAACGGCCGATCGAAGACGCCTGCGCCGAGCTTGGCCCAGGTGATGACGTAGAAGAGCACGGCGAAGAAGCCGATGGTCAAGCCGATCGCCAGATTGCGCGCGCGGCGACGCTTCTCCTGCTCCGGGGTGAGCCGGATGCCGGAAGTTTCGTCTTTCTGGGTCGGTTGATCAGCCATGGCGGTCACTCAGAATCCCCATCGCACGAGCATGTTCTCGACGACGACGACGGCGAAGAGAATGAACAGATAGAGGATCGAGAAACCAAAGAGCTGCTTGGCGGCGCGATCGGCGACGGCACCGGTGCGCACCAGCCAGACCCGAACCGCCAAAGCCAGCATGGCGAGGCCCGCGACAGCGGCCACGACGCCGTAGACCGGCGAAGCGAAGCCGAAATACCAGGGCGAAACGCCGAGCGGCACCAGCAGGATCGTGTAGATCAGGATTTCGAGGCGCGTGTGATCCGGCCCTTTGACATTGGGCATCATCGGCACGCCGGCGGCGGCATAGTCTTCCGACTTGACCAGGGCGAGCGCCCAGAAATGCGGCGGCGTCCACATGAAGATGATGGCGCAGAGCAGAACGCTCGACAGGCCAATGCTGCCGGTGGCGGCGGCATAAGCAACCACCGGCGGGAAGGCGCCAGCGGCGCCGCCGATGACGATGTTCTGCGGCGTCGAGCGCTTCAGCCACATCGAATAGACGACGGCATAGAAGAAGATGGTGAAAGCCAGCAGGCCGGCGGCAAGCCAATTGGTGGCGATGCCGAGCAGCATGACCGAAAAGACCGACAGGAACAGACCGAAGGCGAGCGCCTCGCCCGGCTGCACGCGGCCGGAGGGAATCGGCCGCGTCTTCGTGCGGCTCATCACCGCGTCGATGTCGGCATCGTACCACATGTTCAACGCGCCGGAGGCGCCAGCGCCGATGGCGATGGCGAGAAGCGCGGTGAAGCCGAGCACCGGATTGATCTTGACCGGTGCGATCAACAGGCCGGCAAGCGCGGTGAAGATGACCAGCGACATGACGCGCGGCTTGAGCAGCGCGAAATAGTCGCCCGGGCCCGCCAGCGAAACGAGCGCAGGATCAAAACCTTTCTGGTCGCTGACGAAACTCATCCGGTCTACCTGCACCCAACCTGTTTACTTACATGCGGCCGAGAGGCCGGCTCAGTGATCTGAGCCGGTGATACGCGGCAGCGTCTCATACTGATGGAACGGCGGCGGCGACGGCAGCGTCCATTCCAGCGTGGTGGCGCCTTCGCCCCACGGATTGGCACCAGCCGGAACCTTACGCGCGAAGGCGCTCCAGATGATGTAGAGGAACAGCAGCACGCTGAGGCCGGAGATGTAGGAGCCGTAGGACGAGATCTCGTTCCACAGCAAGAACGCATCCGGGTAATCGACGTAACGACGCGGCATGCCGGCGAGGCCGAGGAAATGCTGCGGGAAGAACGTCAGATTGACGCCGATGAACATCATCCAGAAGTGCAGCTTGCCGAGCGTCTCGTTGTACATGTAGCCCGACATTTTCGGGAACCAGTAGTAGAACGCGGCGAAGATCGAGAACACGGCGCCAAGCGACAGCACGTAGTGGAAGTGCGCGACGACGTAATAGGTTTCGTGCAACTGGCGGTCGATACCGGCATTGGCCAGCACGACGCCGGTGACGCCACCGACCGTGAACAGGAAGATGAAGCCGATCGCCCAGATCATCGGCAGGCGGAAGGTGATGGAGCCGCCCCACATGGTGGCGATCCATGAGAAGATCTTCACGCCCGTCGGAACCGCGATGACCATGGTCGCGAACACGAAGTAACGCTGCGTGTTGAGCGACAGGCCGACGGTGTACATGTGGTGCGCCCACACGACGAAGCCGACGAAGCCGATGGCGACCATCGCATAGGCCATGCCGAGGTAGCCGAAGATCGGCTTCTTCGAGAAGGTCGAGACGATGTGGCTGACGATGCCGAAGCCCGGCAGAATCAGGATGTACACTTCCGGGTGACCGAAGAACCAGAATAGATGCTGGAACAGGATCGGGTCGCCGCCGCCTTCCGGATTGAAGAAGGTGGTGCCGAAGTTACGATCGGTCAGCAGCATGGTGATGCCACCGGCCAGAACCGGCAGGGACAGAACCAGCAGGAAGGCCGTGATCAGCACCGACCAGGCGAACAGCGGCATGCGATGCAGGGTCATGCCCGGCGCGCGCATGTTGAAGATCGTGGTGATGAAGTTGATCGCGCCCAGGATCGAGGAAGCGCCAGCGATATGTAGCGACAGGATGATGAAATCCATCGCCGGGCCGGGGTGACCGGCGTTCGCCGACAGCGGCGGATACATGACCCAGCCACCGCCGAAGCCGTGCATGCCCGGCGGACCGTCAACGAACATCGAGATGATGGCCAGAGCGAACGAGGCCGGGAGCAGCCAGAACGAGATGTTGTTCATCCGCGGGAAGGCCATGTCGGGCGCGCCGATCATGAGCGGCACGAACCAGTTGCCGAAACCGCCGATCAAGGCGGGCATGACCATGAAGAAGATCATGATCAGGCCGTGGCCGGTGATGAACACGTTATAGAGATGCTTGGCGTGATCGAGCGAACCGTCGCCGCTCAGCGCCTTGGAAATCCACGGGAAGATGTGGACGCCCGTACCGGCGAGTTCGGCGCGCATGGCGATCGACAGTGCGGTGCCGATGATGCCCGCGAAAATCGCGAAGATGATGTAGAGCGTGCCGATGTCTTTGTGATTGGTCGAGTACAACCAGCGGCGCCAGCCAGTCGGCAGCGGATGCGCGTCGCCATGATGATCGTCGTGGGTGGCTGCGTGAGATGCCATGTTTGTATTCCTTGAAAACCTTCGACTACATCAAGACTGTTGCGCTCAGTTGTTGCTCTCGGTCGCCGCGAGGCGGACCGGAGTTTCAACTGCCGCGAATTTCTTCTGACCTTCGACGAGCCAGGCCTTGTAGGCTTCCTCGCTGACGACACGGAAGACGATCGGCATGTAGGCGTGGTCCTTGCCGCAGAGCTTGGAGCACTGACCGTAATAGATGCCTTCCTTCTCGGCCTTGAACCAGGTCTCGTTGAGACGGCCCGGAACGGCGTCGATACGCACGCCGAAAGCCGGAACGACGAAGGAATGGATGATGCCGACGACGTCGGCGGTGACCTGCATGCGGACGACCTTGTTCACCGGAACGACCGCTTCGTTGTCGACGTCGAGGAGACGCAGCTTGCCGGGGGCGAGCGTGTCCTGATCGAGCAGGCGCGACTGGAACTCGAAACCGCCGCCTTCATCCTTCGGGTAGGAATAGGTCCAGGCCCAGGAGGCGTTGCCGGTGACTTTCACCGTCAGATCCGCATCGGGAATGATGAGCTGATGATTCAGCAGGCGGAAGGAGGGAATGGCGATGCCGAGCAGAACCAGCACGGGCACGACCGTCCAGGCTACTTCCAACAGCGCGTGGTGCGTCGTCTTCGAGGGCACCGGATTGGCGCGGGCGTTGAACTTGAGCACGACGTAGATCAGCAGCGCCAGAACGAACAAGCAGATCACGGTGATGATCGGCAGCAGGATGGCGTTGTGGAAGAAGTCGATCTCGTGACCGATCACGGTCACCGATTCCGGCAGGCTGATCTGGCCGGGGCGCGGCGCACCGACCATGCCCTGCGCCAGTGCCGGCCAAGCGGCGGTCGCTGCCACAATTGCCGCCAAAGATCCTGCAACTGACCGGAGCATACCCGCGCGAAAAATCTTAGTTGTCATGAAAGTCGCCGCTCCCGTCAAAACGAATGACGATTTACAGCCTGTTAGTCGAGCCGGCAAACCGCCAGCGGCCCATCAGGCAAACCCCTGGAGCCAAACGATTGCCACGGCTCCTTTGGATCGGTTCCAACCACAATCCGCCAGCGAGCGCAACACGGCGTTCAGTCGCGATCCGTGCGGCATAAGGGCGCGTAAATTTGCCACTGTTTCGCGTCGATTTCGCGGCCCCGGTTGGGCGGACCACGATTGCCTTCCTGAGCCGCCTTCCTTAATTGCCTTGAGCGACGTGGCCTTCGATAATCGCCGGTAACGTGATTCGGCCGTTTTTCTGTGTTCAGCCGGTCGCAGAAAGCCTGTGCCTGGAGACTTTATGACGCTCGCAACGCCTACTCGCTTGGTTCGGATCGCGCTCGGCGCGCTTGCTTTGATGTTCGTCGGCACGCAGGCCATGGCGCAGCCGGTGGTGCGCGGCAAGCACGGCGACTGGGAGATGCGCTGCGAGACACCGACCGGCGCCAGCCGCGAACAATGCGCGTTGATTCAATCGGTTGCGGCTGAAGACAAGCCGAATATGAACCTCGTCGTCATCGTCTTGAAGACGGCCGACGGCAAGTCGCGCCTGCTGCGCGTCATCGCGCCGCTCGGCGTGCTGCTGCCGGCGGGCCTGGGTCTCAACATCGACCAGGCCGACAAGGGCCGCGCCGGTTTCGTGCGCTGCATCCCCTCGGGCTGCATCGCCGAAGTGGTGATGGACGACAAGCTGTTGGAAGAATTGCGCAATGGCAAAACGGCGACGTTCATCGTCTTCGAGACGCCCGAACAAGGGACCGGCATTCCGTTAACCCTAACAGGGTTTAAAGAAGGCTACGAAAAGCTGCCGTGAGGCGGCGCATCCAGGCTCGTATCTCCTTGAAGGATGTGATGTTTTTGCGGCGAACCTGCTTTGCAGCTCAAGTTTCGCCGCCGCGCCGGAACACCTGTCACCGGGTAGCCAGTGGCCGGATATTAAGATAATTCTCCCCGCAATCGCGTCCGGCTGGTGTGAAATCCGGCCCTATCGGTCAAGAGTCACGGAGTAGAAACATGCGTCAGGCAACCACGGCGGCCCGGACTTTTCGGTTTTCGCTGGCCCTGGCCGCCATGGGCATACTCTCCGGCTGCGCCGGTGGCGGCAGCGGCGACCCGGCCGACTCCATCGGCAATGTGCTGGCCCGCGGCGCCTTCGGCGGCGTCAAGGAACAGCCTGTCGATCCGCGCCCGCCGACGGAAGCCGAAGTCACCTGCCCGACCGTGGACGTGCGCGAGGGTGGCGCCGCCTATCGCGTCTATGCCGGTGCGCAGACCAACGAATCGCTGCGTTATCAATATTCGCTCGGCGATGTGGTGCGCGATTGCCGGGTGATGAACGGACAGATTCTCATCAAGGTTGGCGTCGAGGGCAAAGTGCTGCTTGGCCCCGCCGGCCAGGCTTCGAATTTCTCCGTGCCGGTTTATGTCGGCGTGCGCGCCGAAAACGGCGAAAAGATCGTCACCAGCAAGCTTTACAATGCCTCGGTCTCGATCCCATCGGGCCAGAGCCAGGGCGCGTTCACGGTCGTCACCGACGAATTGGCCGTGCCTTATCTGCGCGAAGGCGCCAACGAGGATTATCTGATTTTCGTCGGCTTCGAAAATCCCGGCCGCGGCGCGCCGCGCCCGCGCACCGCCCGCCGCCATCGCTAAGGCTCGCGCTCAAATCGTGGGCAGACGCCCGCGACATTTGTGAATTCGCAAAAATTTCTGCCCACCGCGAATTGACAGGCGGTCGCTGTCGGCTACCCTGGCCGCCGTCAGATCAAGACCCTCCGCGGAAGAGACCGGACCGGCGCAAGCCGTTTCGGCGCCGAAGGCGCAACCGCCCCGGAAACGCTCAGGCCAAAGGACCGCGAGGGGGATGACACTCTGGAAAGCGACTCGCCTGAGAGGGCGGGTCCACCGACGGGCGTAACCAGCTGTCGCATTCGCGACGCGGGAAATCTCTCAGGTCACCGGACAGAGGGGGCGCAGGATCGAGGTCAAGGATGACCGGATCGTGCGTCGTACTCCTGTTTGAGGTGTTTCCGGGCATGTCCACTGACGTCAGGCACACGCCGCTTCACGGTCTCCATCAGGCGCTCGGCGCCCGCATGGCGGCGTTCGCCGGCTATGACATGCCGATTCAATATCCCACCGGCATTCTCACCGAACATAATTGGACGCGCAGCAGCGCCGGCCTGTTCGACGTTTCGCACATGGGCCAGGCCTTTCTGACCGGCCCCGATCACGCCACAACGGCGGCAGCGCTCGAAGCGCTGTGTCCCGCCGACGTGCAGGGCCTGGCGCCTGGCCGGCAGCGTTACTCGCAATTCCTCAATGCCGACGGCGGCATCCTCGACGATTTCATGGTGGCGCGTCCGCCCGGCGCCGACGGCACCCTGGCGCTTGTGGTCAATGCCGGTCGCAAGGATGACGACTATGCGCATCTCGAATCGGCCCTGCCGAAATCCGTGCGGCTGATGAAGCGCGACGATCGTGCCTTGCTGGCGCTGCAAGGCCCGCTCGCCGCCGATGTGGTGGCAAGCCTCGGTGGCGCCGTCACCGACATGGCGTTCATGAACGTGCAGCCGATCACGCTCGGCGGCATCGCCTGCGAAGCCTCGCGCTCCGGCTATACCGGCGAGGACGGTTTCGAAATTTCCGTGCCGGCCGATCGCGCCGCCGATCTGTGGACATTGCTAAGCGCCGATGCACGCGTGAAGCCGATCGGCCTTGGCGCCCGCGACTCACTGCGGCTCGAAGCCGGCCTCTGCCTCTATGGCCACGACATCGACGAGACGACATCACCGATCGAAGCTGCCCTTGGTTGGTCGATCGCCAAGCGGCGGCGCGAACAGGGCGGCTTTCCAGGTGCTGCTCGCATTCAACGCGAGATCGCCGAGGGGCCACGCCGCAAGCGCGTCGGCCTCGCACTCGAGGGACGCCAGCCGGTGCGCGAAGGCGCCGAGATCAATGCGCAGGGCAGTGCCACCGGCATCGTCACCTCAGGCACGTTCTCGCCAAGCCTCAATCGCCCGATCGCCATGGGCTATGTCGGCACTGGCCAGGCTGCCAACGGCACGGCGCTCGGCATCGTCGTGCGCGGCAAGGCGCTGCCGGCGCAAACCGCCGCCATGCCCTTCGTGCCCCATCGCTACAAACGCTGAACCAACATCGACTTTTCAAGGAGCCGACCGTGAGCACCACTTATTACACGCAAGACCACGAATATATTCGCGTCGACGGCAATGTCGGCACGGTCGGCATCACCGACCATGCGCAGCAGCAATTGGGCGACATCGTCTTCGTCGAACTGCCGGCTTCCGGCAAGATCGTTGGCAAGGGCGAGCAGGCCGCCGTCGTCGAAAGCGTCAAGGCGGCGAGCGAAGTCTATGCGCCGGTCAGCGGCGAAGTGATCGAAACCAACGGCGAGCTGGAAAGCGAGCCTGCGAAGGTCAATGAAGATGCCACCGGCAAGGGTTGGTTCATCAAACTACGCATCAAGGATGCGGGTGAACTGTCCGGCCTGATGGACGAAGCGGCCTATGCCGCTTTCGTCAAAACCCTCGATTGATTGCAGGACACTCCCCATGCGCTTTCTGCCGCTGACCCAAGATAACCGCGCCGAAATGCTGCTGCGCATCGGCGCAGCCAGTATCGACGATCTCTACGGCGACGTGCCGCGCGATAAGCTGCTCGCCAAGGCACCGGATTTGCCGCGTCACGCTTCCGAAATCGAAGTCGAGCGCACTTTGGGGCGTATGGCGGAGCGCAATATCGACGCTGGCTCGGCACCCTTCTTCGTCGGCTGCGGCGCCTACAAACATCATATTCCCGCCAGCGTCGATCACCTGATCCAACGTTCGGAATTCTTGACCAGCTACACGCCCTATCAGCCCGAGATCGCCCAGGGCACGCTGCAAATGCTGTTCGAATTCCAGACGCAGGTGGCTTCGCTCACCGCCATGGATGTCGCCAATGCCTCCATGTATGACGGTTCGACCGGCACCGCCGAAGCGGTGCTGATGGCGCACCGGCTGACCAAGCGCAAACGCACCGTGCTCTCCGGCGGCCTGCATCCGCATTATGGCGAAGTGGTGCGAACGATTTCGCGCATGGCCTCCGACGACGTGGTGAGCCTGCCAGCCGATCCGACTGCGAGCGAAAACATTCTCGACCAGATCGACGCCGGCACGTCCTGCGTCGTCGTGCAGTCGCCTGATGTCTTCGGCAATCTGCGGGATCTGCGACCGATCGCGGCGAAATGCCAAGCGCAAGGCGCGCTGCTGATCGCCGTCTTCACGGAAGTGGTGTCGCT
This sequence comes from Rhizobiales bacterium 62-17, assembly GCA_001898965.1. Lineage (GTDB taxonomy): Bacteria > Pseudomonadota > Alphaproteobacteria > Rhizobiales > Beijerinckiaceae > Terripilifer. Next base: position 695,730 of record MKVW01000009.1, on the reverse strand, counting down.
CGGCCTCGTCGAAGCGCCCGGTGCCATGGGTGCCGACATCGTCGTGGGCGAAGGACAATCGATCGGCAATGGCCTCAATTTCGGCGGGCCTTATGTCGGCTTGTTCGCCACGCGGCAGAAATATGTGCGGCAGATGCCGGGCCGTCTTGCCGGCGAGACGCGCGATGCGGAGGGGCGGCGCGGTTTCGTGCTGACGCTCTCAACCCGCGAACAGCATATCCGCCGTGAGAAGGCGACCTCCAACATCTGCACCAATTCGGGCCTGTGCGCGCTGGCCTTCTCCATTCACATGAGCCTGCTCGGACAGGCCGGATTGCAGAAGCTCGCGCGCGCCAACCATGCCAACGCGGTGAAGTTGGCCGATCTCCTGGCGCGCATTCCCAATGTCAGCGTGCTCAATGAGACGTTCTTCAACGAGTTCACCATCCGCGTCAAAGGCCATGCGGCGCGTGTCATCGAGGATCTGGCGGGGCGCGGCGTTCTGGGCGGCGTGCCGTTCTCGCGGCTCGCGCCGCGCGCCGGCCTCGACGATCTGATCGTCGTCGCCTCCACCGAAATGAACACCCAAGCCGACCGAACAGCCTATGCGGCCGCGCTGAAAGGATTGATGTGATGCTGAACACGCAGGGACGCCCCACCCATGCCGGCGACATCGGCGTGACCGGCCGCCACACCTTCACCCGCAACCGCGCCTTGCAGATGGAAGAGGCGCTGATCTTCGAAACAGGCCATCTCGAAACGACCGGCCTCGACATCGAAGATCCTGGCGAATTCACGCCGCGTCTCGGCGCACACGCGCGCAAGAGCGACATCGGTTTACCCGGCCTCAGCGAGCCGGAAACCCTGCGACACTACGTGCGCCTGTCGCAAAAGAATTATGCCATCGACGCCGGGCTCTATCCGCTCGGCTCCTGCACGATGAAGCATAATCCCCGCATCAACGAAAAGCTGGCGCGGCTGCCGGGCCTCGGCGACATTCATCCGCTGCAACCGCAATCGACGGTGCAAGGCGCGCTCGAACTGATCGAGACCCTGGCTCATTGGCTGATGACCTTGACCGGCATGCCGGCGGTCGCCATGTCGCCGAAAGCCGGCGCCCATGGCGAGGCCTGCGGCATGATGGCGATCAAGGCCGCCATCGAAGCGCGCGGCGAAGGCGCGACACGCAAGATCGTGCTGGTGCCCGACAGTGCCCATGGCACCAATCCGGCAACCGCCGCACTGATCGGCTATCAGGTGCGCGCCATTCCCGCACGCGCCGACGGCACGGTGAGCGCGCAAGCGGTGCGCGATGCGCTCGGCCCCGACGTCGCCGCCATCATGCTGACCAATCCCAACACCTGCGGCCTGTTCGAGAAGGAGATCGTCGAGATCGCCGCGGCGGTGCATGAAGCCGGCGCCTACTTCTATTGCGACGGCGCCAATTTCAACGCCATCGTCGGCAAGGTGCGGCCGGGCGATCTCGGCATCGATGCCATGCACATCAATCTGCACAAGACCTTTTCGACGCCGCATGGCGGCGGCGGCCCGGGCGCCGGCCCGGTGGTGCTGTCAGCCGCGCTGGCGCCGTTCGCGCCCGTGCCGTTCATCCGCAAGGAAGGCGATGCGTTGCGGCTGGTCGAGGATGCAGAAGGCACGCAGAGCTTTGGCCGCATGACCGCCTTCCATGGCCAGATGGGCATGTTCGTGCGCGCGTTGTCCTATGCCCTGTCGCATGGGTCCGATGGTTTGCGGCAGGCCTCGGAAGATGCGGTGCTGAACGCCAATTACATCCGTGCCTGCCTGGCCGATCTGATGTCGCAGCCGTTTGGCGACCGCTTCTGCATGCATGAAGCCTTGTTCGACGACCGCTGGCTGAAGGATACGGGCATCACAACGCTCGATTTCGCCAAGGCGATGATCGACGAGGGCTATCACCCGATGACGATGTATTTCCCGCTCGTCGTGCATGGCGCCATGCTGATCGAACCGACCGAATCGGAATCGAAGGCTTCGCTCGATCTGTTCATCATGACCATGCGCGATCTGGCCCAAAGCGCGCGCAATGGCGAAGCCGAGCGCTTCTCCGGCGCGCCATATCTGGCACCGCGCCGCCGCCTCGACGAAACGCTGGCGGCACGCCAACCGATCCTGCGCTGGCAGCCACCGGCTGCGGTGGCGGAAGCGGCCGAGTAAGCGAAACCATTTCAAATCGCAACGCGTTAACGCCTTGGGGCAGATCACATCTGCCCCAAGGCGGCTTGCCTTACTCTGACCTACATGCAGGGACAAACAGGACGACAAGCCGATTCAGCACTGGATGCCATGCTGAATTTACAGGAGAAACACCGTCGTCCTCGCAAGACGACCGATCATCGGAATCATCGGCATGTCGCGCTCCCGCAAAATTCTGTCCGTTCTTGGCGCTCTGGTGGTTGTGGGCGGAATCGTCGGCACAGCGATCTATTATTTCACCCGCGGCGTCGCCGACACGGCCACCGAATTCTTCACGGCCATCGCGACATCGGGACCGCAGGCCGCCTATCGCAAGACCTCGTCGGCGTTTCAGCAGGCGATGAGCGAGCGCGACTTCATCGCCTTTGTCGAACGAGCCGGGCTCAATCGCTTCAAGAGCGCGTCGTGGCCCAGCCGCGAAATTCAGAGCGGCAAGGGCACCGTCAACGGCACGATCGTGCTCAACGAAGACGTGTCCTTGCCGGCCAAGGTCGAACTGACCAAGAATGCCGAAGGCACATGGCAGGTGTTCAACTTCACGCTGCAACTGCCCGGCGCCCATGCCAACAGCCCGCAACCGCAGAAGATCACCTCCACGACGCAAGCTGGCGATGAAGTCGGCGCGCGCCTGGGCGACCGATCCTGGACAGCGCGCGGCAGTTCCATCATCGCTTTGAAACTGGGCTCCGCCATCCTCGTCAACACCGCGCCGATCGTCGATCCGCAGAGCCATGATGTCGATCTGACGACTTTGCGCCTGCAATTCGACGCCGATGCCTCCGGCACGCAGGCGCTGGGCCGCAGCTGCCAGCAGAACGCGCCCTGTCTCGAGCTGAACACCGGCGACAGCCATTACAAGATCGACGACACCGCCACTTTAGCCATCACCAAGCGGGACGACCGGCGGATCGAAGGCGTCTTCTCAGCCCATATGGTGTCGCTGGAAGGCAAGATCGCCGTCGAGAACGGCCATTTCAGCGTGACGGTCAAACAGTAAGTTTAGTCCATCGCCGCCCAGCCGAATTTCAGCAGCGGCAGGGTCGTCTTGCCGAACTCGGCGGCGGCCGCCACCAGTTTTGGCCCATCGAGAATGAGCTTGTCGGTGATCGGCTTGCGGATGATGAAATTGCGCGCGCGCAGCGCCGGCCACAGTTTCTCGTCGGCATCCTGAAAATCACGCGGGTTGCGCTTCAAGGCTTCGTTGGTCGAGAGCACGAGGCCCGCGTCCTTCAACTTGGTCTCGATGGTGAGCCAGGCGGTGCGTTTGGCAACGATGGTCTTGCGCATGGCAAGCAGCTGCGGCGGCTCGGGATGATAGAAGCCGGCAGCAAAGAAACAGCCTTCCGGCGAAATATGCGTGTAGAGCAGGCCGGGCGAGCCCTTGCCGCCCGTGCGCGTCACCACGCAGCCGGCATTGGTCTTGTAGGGCTGCTTGTTCTTGGAAAAGCGGACATCGCGGTTGAGGCGGAAGGTCGCCTTCTTCGGATCGCCCTTGAGCGGCAGTTTCTGCGCGGCACAGGCCACGGAGAGCGCCGCGACATAGGCCTCCAACGGCTCCTTTACCGCGCCGACATAGAGCGCGCGGTTCTCCTCGAACCATTCGCGCGTCTGATGGAAACCGAGAGCCTTGAGGAATTTCAGCGTTTCGGGCACGAAGCCGGGAAAGGCCGGCGTGGCAGCTTTAGGCATGGATTATTTGTCTTCCGGTTCGAAACGCAGCGCCACGCCGTTCATGCAATAGCGATCTCCCGTCGGGCGCGGGCCGTCGGGAAAAACATGGCCGAGATGGCCGCCGCACTGCGCGCAATGCACTTCGACGCGCGTCATGAAATGGCTGTTGTCGGTCGAGGTTTCGACCGCGCCGGCGAGCGGCTGATAGAAACTCGGCCAGCCGGTGCCGGATTCGAATTTCGTTTCCGAGCTGAAGAGATCGCCACCACAACCGGCGCAATGAAATACGCCCTTGCGCTTTTCCGCGTTCAACGGGCTGGTGCCGGCGCGCTCGGTGCCGTGCTGGCGCAGCACCTGAAAGGCCTGTGGCGACAGTTCGGCGCGCCATTCGGCATCGCTCTTGGCGACGGGAAAGGTCTTCTCTTCCGCAGGCGTGGATTTGCTGAACAGACCCATGACCTCGCTCCTTCAACAGTTCGTCAAAACAAAGAACCTTGATCCTTCTTCACCGGCGTCGCCCGGCTGGGCTTCGCCGGCTTGGGCGGCGCCTCGCCCTCGGCTTGCGTGCTCACATGACCATCCGCCAATTCGATGTCGAGCACGGCGCCCGGCGTCACCGCCGCGACGGAGCGCACCGGCGTGCCCGAAGCATCGCGCACCAGAGCAAAGCCGCGCGCCAGAACGTTGCGGTAGCTGAAGGACGACAGCAGTTGCGACAGGGACCGCAATTGCTCCTGCCGGCGCGGCACGACGACACGCGCGCATTGCGCCAGCCGACGGTCGAAATCCTCGATGCGCCGGCGCTGCGCGTCGATGCGCTCGACCGCATTGTGCAGGCGATAGCGCATGGCGGCGCGCAGGCGATCGCTCTTGACGCGCAAATCACTGGTGCGCCGTTCGGTGAACTGACCGGGGCGTGCGAGCGCGACGTGGCGATTGGCAAGCGCGTCGAACTGCGCGCGACGGCGCGCCAATTCCGCCTGCGGCGAATGTTTCGCCAACAGACCGGCAAGGCGGCCGAGACGCAGATGGCGCGCGTTGAGCGCCTGATGCAGGCGCGTCGGCAGGATTTCCGCCGCACGATCCAGCCGCTGGCGCGGCAGCGCCAGGAGATCCTCGGCATTGGGGAGAGCCCGCGCCAGGCTGCGCAAATCGCTGCGGCGACGCTCGAAATAGCGCGCGCGGGCGCCGAACATGCGCCCTTCGAGCGATGCGACCTGCGCCAGCAGGTCGCTGCGCACCGGCACGCACATTTCCGCCGCAGCGGTTGGCGTGGGCGCGCGCCGATCGGCGGCGTGGTCGATCAAGGTCCAGTCGGTCTCGTGGCCGACGGCGGAGACGAGCGGGATCATGCTGCCGGCGGCGGCACGCACGACGATCTCGTCGTTGAAGCCCCACAAATCTTCCAGCGAACCACCGCCGCGCGCGACGATGATGACATCGGGACGCGGCAGCGCGCCACCTTCCGGCAAGGCATTGAAGCCGTCGATGGCGGCGGCGACTTCGGCGGCGCTGGTCTCGCCCTGCACGCGCACCGGCCAGACCAGCACGCGCGTCGGGAAGCGATCGGCGAGGCGATGCAGGATGTCGCGGATCACCGCGCCTGTCGGCGAGGTAACAACGCCGATGACCTGCGGCAAGAAGGGCAGCAATTGCTTGCGCGCTTCGTCGAACAGGCCTTCGGCGGCAAGGCGCTTGCGGCGTTCCTCAAGCTGCGCCAGCAGCGCGCCGACACCGGCCGGCTCGATCGATTCGACGACGATCTGATAGGCGGATTTGCCGGGCCAGGTGGTGATCTTGCCGGTGGCGATCACCTCCATGCCCTCTTCCGGCTTCACCCGCAGGCGCCCGTAAGTGCCCTTCCAGATGACGGCATCGATGCGCGCGCCCTCATCCTTCAGCGAAAAATAGCAATGGCCGGAGGAATGCGGGCCGCGCCAGCCCGACACTTCGCCGCGCACTTTCACATAGCCGAATCGGTCCTCGATGGTGCGTTTGAGCGCGCCGGAAAGCTCCGAAACCGTGAGTTCGGCGGCGTTGCTGGGGGCGGGTGTCTTTGCTTGCGATTCTGCGCGTGCGGCCATGGCCCTGAATATGGGAGATTCGCCTTGCCAGCAAAAGGCAGGAGACGCCTATTGAACAGCCTTCTCCAGGCCGTCCAAGATCATTCCCCAACCGGCCTGGGTCCGTTCCTGATAATCCGGCAAAACGCCCTCATGGGTCAGAATCAGCACGCAACCTGTACCCTGGGAGGTGATTTCGACCGTCACCCGGGTGAATTCGGACGAAAATTGCGGCACGCCGAAGCTGAAAACCAGCCGGCGGGGGCGGTCGATCTCCAGATATTCGCCGATGTGCTCGATATCCGCGCCGTCGCGCCGGTCGACGAAGAGGAAGCGGCCGCCGACTCGCGCGTCGATCTCCGCCTTCACCATCTGGCCGGTGGGCGTGGCGAAGAGGAATTTGGCCGCCTTCGCCGGATCGAGCCAGGCATCGAACACCCGTTCGGCCGAAGCGGAGAAGACATGGGTCACCTGAACCGCGTTGCGTTCACCTTGCATGGGGTTGTTCCTCGGTTTTGGCGGCATCCTCAGCTTGCAGCAGCGCGTCGAGCGCCTGCAGGCGGGCCGCCCAGACGGGCTTCTGATCGGCGATCCAGCGGCCGAGCGCCTCGATGGGGCGCGGATCGAGCGAAAGAATGTGCTCGCGCCCGACACGGCGGCGGTGAATCAGACGGGCGTTTTCGAGCACGCGGATGTGTTTCGACACCGCATTCAGCGACATCGCATAGGGTTTGGCGATTTCCGTCACGCGGAGATCGCCGCCGCCGAGCCGCTGCACGATGGCGCGCCGGGTGGGATCGGCGAGGGCCGCGAGAGTGGCGTCAATGGCGGGTTCGGTCTGGATCATGGCTTATATTCAACCTTATGGTTGAATATTGTGGCGACTTGTTTTCGCTGTCAAGTTCATAACCCGCCAATCAATCTTGCCAGCGGGGGGCGCGTGTGTCACAAGGCGCGCGCTTTCGCGTTTGCGGCCCTGCGCCGCCGCCAGCAGGCTGCCGTAGCTCAGTGGTAGAGCACTCCCTTGGTAAGGGAGAGGTCGAGAGTTCGATCCTCTCTGGCAGCACCATTTGTCCTGTCATTTCAAAGCGGCCGTGGCGCGCCCTGCCCTTTTCCAAGGGATGGCCGCGCTTTTGCCGATGACGCGGTGGTCAGGCGCCCGATCGCGCGAAGTGCTGGCGCACCATTTCGCGCGCCCTCGCCCAAAGGGACGGCGATCCGTCTTGGATGGCCGGGCCATAGCGCTCGTACACCTGCTGTTCGGAGACGTTGCTCTCCGTCCAGGTGCCGCCGCCCGTCAGCGTGTTGAGCATCAGAGGTTGCAGCCGGTCCAGGGATTTGGCGAATTTGGCTTCGGGCGTCGCCGCCGCCTCAAATTCTTGCCAGAGAGCGAGCAGATGGGTGGCCTGCCCCTCGGGCAAGAGGCCAAACAGACGTTTGGCTGCCGCCGCTTCCGCCAACTCCAGCGCAGCCTTGTCATGGACGCCATGAATCGGCGCATCGCCGACATCGATTTCGACGATGTCGTGGATGAGCAGCATGGAGACGATCTTGCCCTTATCCAGCGCCTGCGGCGCGAGGACCAAGGCAAACATCGCCAGATGCCAGGAATGCTCGGCCGAATTTTCGCGGCGGCTGCGATCGGCAATCAGAGATTGGCGAACGACCGATTTGAGCGCGTCGATCTCCGTCAGGAACGCTAGTTGCCGGGTCAGGTCATCTTGCATGTCCGCGTGTTCATCCTCTAGGCGGGCGGCGATCGCGTCGCGATCTGCCAGGTATTTCCCCAGCGATCCCGCACCATGGCGCGGCGATCGCCATAGGGCGTGTTCGACAACGGCTCGATGGTCTCGGCACCCGCCGCAATCGCCCGGCGATAGGTCTCATCGGCATCGGGGACATATACGTAAAGGAAGGCCGGGAGCGGCGCGCGGATGCCGCCGCCATCGCTGATCATAAGGCGTGAATCACCGATCGTGATTTCAGCCGGGCGACCAGCGGGAACGTCGCCGTACGCGTCGAATACCCGCTTGAGAAAATCGACCAAGCCTTGAACATCCTGCGTGAAGAGCCGTGGCGTGACGGTCGCCCAGCCGTCGGGCTTGTAGCTCATAGGTCGCTCCTCAAAGATCGAAACGATCCATCATGTAGATCGTTGGCGGTCAGAATGTGTCCTGTCCGACCGCATCCGCTTTAGCCTTCCTGCCCGGAGAGACCGACCTCGCGCACCAGCGCCTTGAATTCCGGCTCGCCATGCAAGGCGAGCAGCGCGGGTTCGAGGCGAATACCGAGGATGTCAGGTTCGTTGCGCTGGAACGAGACCTGCAGATAGGCCAATGCGCCTGTTCGGTCGCCGATCATGGCGGTGGCGAGCGCCAGCTTGAAGGCGGCGACCTTGCCGTCCGCATAGCCATTCTTATGCAGGGCATGATAGGCGGCCAGCATCGCCGGGCCACCGCCTTGATCGAACGCCGTCTGCGCGGCCTCGACGATCGCGAGACGGAAGAGATTGTTTTCGATCTGCGCGGCGGCGCGATATTCGCGCAGGAAATCCTGGTAGTGGCCGGTGGCCAGATGGATGGTCGCGAGATATTCGGGCGGCGACAGCAGGCGCGGCTCGCTCTCGCGCAGGGGCCGCAGGATCGCCACCGCCTCCTCCGCTTTGCCGGCGTGAAACAGAATGAGGGCTTTGTTGGCGCGGATCAGCGCCGACTGCGGCCGCAACTGCTGGGCGAGATCGATCTCGCGCAACGCCGTGGCGAAGTCGCGATCCTGCATCGCGCACAGCGCATACCAATGGTGTGCATCGGCGTTGTTGGGATCGAGCGCGACGGCTTTGGCGAACAGTTGAAAGGCGCGCTTGAAATCGCGCGACCAGTAGAACGTGTTGAAGGCCAGGGCCGCATGGCCAGCGCTGCTGTTGGGATCGAGTTCGATCGCCCGTTCGGCCGCCGCCTTGGCGCGCGGATAACCGGCACCGGGCGCGATCAACGTATATTGACTGACGACGTTATAGACATCGGCAAGGCCGGCATGGGCATCGACGGACAAGGGATTCTTGACGATCGCCTGCTGATAGAGATCGATCGCCCGACGCATGGCGTCCCCGGTGCGTTTTTCAACATTGAACCTGGCTTCGAGAACCAGCGGATCGGCCGCGGCAACGGCCGGGCTGCGCCAGTGCGCCGATGCGAACCATATCGACACGGCGGACAGCACGACGGCACCAAGCACGACGGTCGCAAGCCAAAGCCGGCGCGAGGACCGCATCGCGGCGCGTGGCGTTGCAAGGACGGCTGCGGAAACATCGCCTGACATCGGCGCGATGGTTTGCGGCGGAGTGTCCAGCGCACTCTCGCGCGTCAGCCACGCATCGAGTTCGCTCACATAGGCGAAGACGGCGCTGCGGCCTTCTCCAGGCGTGCGATGGACGGGCAGACCACGCGCCTGGGCCCAGCGTTTGACCGTGCGCTCATCCTTGCTGAAATGGCGCGCGATCTGTTTCCAGCCGGTGATCAGCCCCTGCGCGCCCCGTGGATGCTTCGCCTCTAACACCGCGCTGATTCCCTTTTACCCGCCCGACCGGCCGTGCTGTTCGGCGAAACCCACGTCTTTAGCCCCGCTTTGTCCCGTCATGTCCCTTCATATCCTCTGATCGAGAGGCCGGCGCGGCGATAATTTGAACCAATCACGTGTCGCAAGGAAGAAGCGGACAGGCTTTTTCGCGGCGCGATTTTGGGATCGACGAGAACGGGAAAAGACATGAACGGCATGGCGGCGACGCACGCCCCGCGATGGACGATGCGGTTGAGGATGGTGACAGTGCGCCGCCGATGCCAGCGGCCGGCTTCCTAGCGCGCATGGCGATCAAGCCTGACAAGCCACCGGCCTTGACCCGGCGCGAACGCGATTGCCTGGCGCTCGTCGCGCAGGGATTCTCGGACGGCGGCATCGCGGCACGGCTTGGCATCAAACCGGTCACGGCTCATGCGCATATCGAAAGCGCCAAGCGCAAGCTTGGTGCGCGCACCCGCGCCCATGCGGTGGCACTGGCCTTCCTGGCGCAGGTGCCCTCGGCGCACGAGCCTCCCTGAGCCGATGAACCGCCTGCTGACTTCCTCCCAAAGCCGGAATCTCCCCGACAAGACCCTCCCTGCGTCAAAATTTGCCCAAAATGTCGCCTGCTGCGGTGCAAGATTTAACTTGTGCGCCGCAAAAAGCCGTGTCAGCCTACATGACACTCCGGTGACGGAGGGACATTGCAACTTGCAGATGGAGGTTGATCGTGAAAGCCGGTCAGATAGTCCAGCTCAAGGCCGCCTCACGGGCGCCGCAGCACATGGCCATTCCGCCCGACGCGGAAGGCACGGTGCTTTGCAGCTACCGCCTTCTGCAACGTTATCCACGCCACCCCGACCGCGTCGACGTCGAGTTCAAAGGCTATGGCGTGCTGTGGGGCGAAGCCTCGGATCTCTTCGAGATCAAAACCCAGGACGGGGCGGTCAAGAACGCCTGACCGGCATCTAGCCCAGAGCCGCGAAAGCCGGCGCATAGTCGATCCGCCCTTCCCGCACGGGAAGGGGGCCGCCAAGCGCCAACGCCATCAGATAAGGCCCGGCATAGGGCGAGCGGAAGCCGCTCGCCAGCGCTGCCTCGAAACCGAAACGGCCATAGTAGGCCGGATCCCCCAGAACGAAGACGGCCCGCCACGGCCCCGCTGCCACACGCTGTAAGCCAGCCTCCACCAGAGCGCTGCCGATGCCCCGCCCCTGCATAGCCGGCTGCACGGCCAGAGGCGCCAGTCCCAAAGCTTGGAACGGCGCCGACATCGGCGAAAACAGGATGTGGCCGACGATGCTGTCAGCCTCGATCGCCACCAGCGAAATCACGCTATCGCCATCAGCGCGCAGTTGATCGACCAAGCCGGCTTCTTGCGATTGGCCGAAAGCAATCGTGTGCAACGCGCGAATGGCATCGATATCACCGGCTTGCTCATCTCGAATCTGCATCAATCTCTCGCTTATGCTTGCGCCTGAGCTTCTCGCCGTTGTTCGTTCTTCAACTCACTCGCGCAAAGAGGCCATTAACGACAGCAATAATTGTTGTCGACAATTGTCGTCGTTGTGTTGCTAAGCAAGGTTTCGAGATGTCCTTATTCTACCGAACGAATTTCGCAAAGCGCCAGTTCGCCGTGTGCGACAAGCGTAAATTGCTATGGTCCCGGTAAATACACATTAACGAGACACGTCCTATGGACTGAAGCACAGTCTGTCCTCCGGACACCGCAATGCCATCCCACGTTCAAGACCTCGTATCTGCCTCCCAGGACCATCGTCCCTTTCGTGCAGTCAGGATCCTCGCGGTGCTGGCTGGGCTTGGGCTTCTTGCTTTCTTTTCGCATGTCCTGATCGATGCACGCCGCGACACGTTGCGCTTTGCCGCGCAGGCCGATGCGACGCTGACGCGCGCCATCGCGCAAGACATCGGCATAGCTTTCGAAGGCTACGATCTGTCGCTTAAGGGCGCGCGCCTCGCACTCACCGAGCCCGATTTCTCCAGCGCCGGCGACGTCATTCGCCAGCTCGCGTTGTTCGACCACTCGACCAATGCCCGCTATTTGAACCGCGTGGCGATCGTCAATGCCGATGGCAAGATCGTCGCCGACTCCTTTCGCAGCAATCCGCTGCCCACCGACACTCTCTCGGGCGAGGATTTTTTCACCGTCCAGCGCGACGCCACCGACGATGCGCTATTCGTCAGCAAGCCGTTGCAGCTACGCCTCGACAGTGGCGAATGGTCCCTGGTGCTCAGCCGCCGCATCAGCCGTGCCGACGGCACATTCGGCGGTATCGTCATGTGCAGCATCAACCTGAACTATTTTCAGGCGATGTTCCTCAATCTCGATATCGGCGACCAGAGCCGCTTTTCCATTTTCGGCACCGACGGCACGATCTTCACGCGGCAACCGTTCCGCCTGACCGACATCGGCAAAAAGATCGGTCCCAACGAACTCTTCAAACATTATCCGGCCAAGCTCTCCGGCAGTTTCGAGAGTGTCTCGGCGCGCGATGAGACCGAACGCGTTCTGACCTATGCGCGGATCGCCAATCTGCCGCTGATCGTGGTGGTGAGTTCGTCCAAGGCGCATATTCTGGCCGGCTGGCATCAGAAGGCCATAGTCATGGCCACGGTTCTCATCCTGCTGCTCGTCGCCTTGGCGGCGGCAGGTGTGCTGCTGTCGCGGGAATTTCGTCTGCGCCGCAGGGTTGAAATGAAAATGGCCGTGCTCGCCACGCGCATGGCCCATATGGCGACGCGCGACAGCTTGACCGCTCTCGCCAACCGCCGCTCATTCGACGACACCGCCGCCAAGGAATGGAAACGGGCCGTTCGCAATCAAACATCCTTCTCTCTGCTGCTGATCGATGTCGATCACTTCAAGAGCTACAATGACGAACATGGCCATCTGCGCGGCGACGATGCGCTGATCTCGGTGGCCGCCTGCATCCGCAAGAATCTGAAACGGCCGGCCGACTTCGCCGCCCGCTACGGCGGCGAGGAATTCGTCGTCTTGTTGCCGGAGACCGATCAAGCCGGTGCGCATGTCATCGCCGAGACGATCCGCTACTCGATCGAGATCGCCCATCTCGCCAGTGGCGCGCCGAGAGCCATAACCGCCAGCATCGGCGTGACGACGATCGTGCCGATGCCGCGGCTACTTTTCGCCGATGCTTTCGCGGCCGCAGACAGCGCGCTTTATTGCGCCAAAAGACTGGGGCGCAATCGCATCGAATATCGCGATTGCCAGGAGCCCGCCACGGTCAAGCAGGCCTCGGCGGCTTAAAGCGCATTGGTTTCTACTGCCGCGCGATCGGTTCCATGCCGTGGGTCTTGATGACCGCAGCTGCGGCTGGACCGGAGAGAAAGCCGATCAGTGCCCGGCCCGCTTCCGGCTCATGGCTTCCAGCAAGACGCGCGACGGAGACCGCCGTCTTGTCCTGCAATTCATCGGGGAATGCTCCGACGAGCTGAACATTGCGCAGGGACAGGATTTCGCTGAGTTGCAGCACGGAATATTCGACCTCGCCTTCTGAGACCCGCGCCATGGGCTTACCGAGCCTGGTCTTGTCGCGTATCTGCTCGGCAATCCCCAAGCGCTCGATGATCTTGGCGAAGTGGCTGCCGGACAGTCCGCCATTGGCCGGATCGGTGTAGCTGATCGATTGCGCCGCCAGCAGCGCCTGCTTCAAGGTCTCGACGGAACCAATATCGGGTTGCGGCGCGCCGGCGCGTCCGACCAGACCAATGATCGAGCGCGCCAAATCCGTCGGCGGCTCACGCAGGCTTTCGCTTGGTAACGTTTCGAAAAGCGAGCGCTGCATGATGGCGACATCGGCTGCTTCGTCACGGCGCAGCCGATCGCGCACCAAGCCAGCCGTATCATAGGTGACAAGCAGCTTATGCCCGCTGGCTTGTTCAAACGCGCCCGTGAGTTGGGTCAGAATCGCGCGCATACCCATGCCGCTCAACACTTTGACCTCGGCCGCCTGAGCCATCGAACTTGAAGCGACCAGGAGAACCAATCCCGCCAATCGCCAACGATGTTGTCCCATGACCCCTCCCCTGGCGGCGCCGTCGCGTCCCCGCAACCGCCTATGCGGTTTCAAATAGCGGGGCATCGCTCAAGCCATGGGAAAGAGGACGCGGCATTCCATCAAATGAAATGCCGACGCCCGTGTTCGTATCCGCCGATTTAGCCGCGATGACGGCTCGGCGGACGCGGCAGCCCCAAGTTCTCGCGCAGGGTCGCACCCTCATATTCCTTGCGGAACAGGCCGCGCTTCTGCAATTCGGGGATCACCATGTTGCAGAAGTCGTCGTGCTGGCCGGAAATATAGGGCGGCATGACGCAGAAGCCGTCGCAGGCGTTGGCGGCGAACCATTCTTCCATATAGTCGGCGACTTTCTTGACGCTGCCGTGGATGGAATTCTTGCCGCGCGCCCCGGCGCAGCGCTCGCCGAGCTGGCGAATGGTGAGATTCTCGGCGCGTGCCATGGCCATGATGCTCTCGAAATGGCCGCGGCTGGCATTGGTCAGCGGCAGATCGGGCAGCGGCTCATCGAGCGGATAAGGCGTGAGGTCAGCGCCGCCCAACATGGTCGAGAGAATCTCGCGGCCGACGATGGGATGGATGAGCGATTGCAGCGTGTTGAAATCCTCCGCCGCCTTGTCGTCGCTTTCGGCGACGACAACGCTGATCCCCGGCAGAACCTTCAAGTGATCGGGATCGCGATTATAGGCCTTCATGCGGCCCTTGACGTCATCGTAATAGGCCTTGGCCGCCGGAATGTTGAGATGCGGCGAGAAGATCGCCTCGGCATATTGGGCGGCAAGCTCACGGCCTTCATCGGAGGCGCCGGCCTGCACCATCACCGGATAGCCCTGCGGCGGACGCGGCACGTTGAGCGGACCACGCACTTTGAAATGCTCGCCCTTGTGGTTGAGGTGATGCATGCGATCGGGCTCGAAGAACAAGCCGCTTTTGGCATCGCGGATGAAGGCATCATCATCCCAGCTATCCCACAGCCCCTGCACCACCTCGGCGAATTCGCGCGCCCGCGAATAACGTTCCGAATGTTCCTTGACGCCATCGCGCCCGAAATTGGCGGCCTCGGCCGGCTGCCCCGATGTCACCAGGTTCCAGCCGGCGCGGCCATGGCTGATGTGATCGAGCGAGGCGAACTTGCGGGCGAGGTTATAGGGCTCGTTATAGGTGGTGGAGGCGGTGGCGGTGAGACCGATGTTCTTTGTCACCATGGCGAGCGCCGACAACAGGGTGATCGGTTCGAAATGGGCGACGAACTGCACCGAGCGCGAGATCGCCTCGATGTCGGCATCGCGCGTCGCATTGCCGTCGGCGAGGAAGATCATGTCGAACTTGGCGCGCTCGGCCGTACGGGCGATCTCGACGTAATGTTCGATGTTCTGATGCGCATCGCGCTGCGCGCGGGGATGACGCCATGACGCCACATGATGCCCGGTGGGATTGAAATAGGCAGCGAGCTTCATCTGCTTGGTCATCGATTTCCCTCAATGTTCTTTTCGCGGCGCGTTCGGCGCCGCGTGCCAGGACACGGATAGAAATCGCGATGCGCGTCTTTGGCAATAGGCCTTGTCAGGACGCCCGAGCGCCTTGCCGAAATTGCAACGTTTTGCGTCGCAATAAACAGGTATCTTGCCGGTGACTGCCCATGCCGTTTCATTCCGCCTCGCCACAATATGTGGCATCAGGCGATCGCAAGAAACGCTTATCTCACAGGCCTAGCGCGGACTTAACGATTTTCAGTTTTTCGTTTCATTTGCCCTCGGCGATGGCGGTCGCGCGATCGGCGATCTGCTTCGGCGTGGCGATGATCTTGTTGACATAGGCGCTCATCTCCTCGCCCCACATGGGCAGGATTTCGGCGCCGCGTTTTTCGGAATCTTCGCGATAGGCTTTGTCTTCGAGCATGGCGGCGAAAGCCTTGCGGATGATGTCGTAAGCCTGCTGATTCATGTCGGGCGGTCCGGCAAAGCCGCGGCCCACCGTCGAGATCGACGTCATGAACGTGAGGATGTCGCGCGCTTCCTGATCCTGAGCCAGCTCCACAACCGCTGGCACATCAGGAAACAGCGGGTGACGGAAGTCGGCATATTGCACGACCACGCGGACTTTCTTCTGGTCGAGCCAGTCCTTCAATTGTTCCTTGAACAGAATGGCTGGCGAAACCGTGCCTTGCGTTTCTCCGCGCTCCATCGACAGACGCGTTTCGTTGGTACCGGGATAACCGCTGATGATTTTCCACTTCATGCCGAGCAGCGCATTCATGGCACGCGCCACATCATTGTGAACGCCGCCCACGCCAACCGCCGCCGTGAGGACTTCGGTGGTTTTGAGATCGGCGATGGTTTTGACCGGGGCGCTGTGCCAGACCATATGCACGGGCACGTTCGGCGCAACGCGCACGATATATTTGAACTTGGTGGCGTCATACCGCACGCCGCTCAAGTGGCGCGCCTGATTGGTTGCCACCTCCTGCGCCAGAACGCCGATGGCCGTACCATCCTTTGGCGCCACGCTGGCGATATAGTTGAGCGAGGAAATGCCGGCGCCGCCTGGCATCAGGCTGACCACGACGGCGGGATTGCCAGGAATGAACCGGCCAAGATGCTGGCTCGCCAACACGCCATAGAGGCCATAGCCGGTGTCGACCGTGCTCGAGGGCAGAATGATGCGGATCTGCTTGCCGGCGAAATAGTCCTGCGCCACGGCGGGACCATTCAAAACCGAGAAGCCGGCAATGGCCGTGGCACAACATAGCCGTGCGCCTAAAACGAGAAGCATGATTTCCCCTCCCAGAATGCATGGTTTGCGAGATCGGATAAAACGTTTCACTGCATGAGCTTGCGGAAATATTCGACAAGTTCTGGCGGCACGTTCTTCAATCTGGAAACAATCTTCTCAGCTTCGTCCTGCGGCACATGGGTATAGGCGAAGCCGAAGACCCGCTTCTGCTCGTCGATGAATTCCGGATCGGCCATGCTCTTTTGAACGGCGGAGCGTAAGACGGCTAAAGCCTTCGGATCGGCATCCGGGGGCGCCCAAAGGAAATGAGCGACCGAATAAAAATCGGACATCAATTCCAAAGCGGCCCAATCGAGTTCATTCTTCTTGTCGCCGCGCACCTGCTTGTAGACATCTTGGAAAGTCGGCATGTCTGGAACCAAGGGGCTTGGAACGAAATCACCGCTTTTGTTACGGCCCGGGAAATACCAGAGCGGCATCGCCACGCCGGATTTCACCAGATCGGGCTCAACGCCCGAGCGATACCCTTGCAAGCCATGGGTCGTGATCTGCACTTCGCCACGCGCCAGCGCCTGTCGCACCAGTCCGGCGCCGACATAGCCAGCGATGTATTTGTAGTTGATGCCAAGAATATTCAGTCCGATCCGGCCGTGAATATCCAGCGTGAGCGAAGGCTGCTGACCGCCGTAGATGAGCTGTC
The DNA here is from genome assembly GCA_001898965.1 of Rhizobiales bacterium 62-17. Lineage (GTDB taxonomy): Bacteria > Pseudomonadota > Alphaproteobacteria > Rhizobiales > Beijerinckiaceae > Terripilifer. The sequence goes on along the minus strand of MKVW01000009.1, from coordinate 678,736 downwards.
CGGCCTTGGCGATATCGGCGGAACGCGTCATGCCGCCGGGCACCATGTCCTTGCGGCCGAAAACGACATAGGGTCCGCCATGCATGGCGGCCACCAGCGACATTTTCAGATAGTCGAATGGCCGGTGTGAGGACGTCACCTGTTCCAGGGGCGTCCAAGAATCGTAGGCCAGCACCGTCCCGTCCTTGGGCGCCCTGTGGGCCAGATAACCCAGCGCGGTTGCTCCTGCGGCGCCCGGCATATTTTGAATGATGACCGACGGTTCGCCCGCAAGATGGCGCGGTAACGCGCGGGCCAGGAGACGCGCGGCGACATCATTGCCGCCGCCGGCCGCGAAGCCGACGACAATCGTCAGGCGTTTACCGCTGAATTGATCCTGGGCCGCACTCGGCAGGATCTGGCCCATACCGGCCAGGATCAGCAGGCCCAGAAGTTTTCCAACTTGCATCGCAACCACCCTCCCAACGAAACCGCTTTCTGTTCCACCTCCCATGCTTCCTCAGGCCGGCATGTGATCGGCACGGAAGGCCGAGAAGGCGCGCGGCTCGGCCGCGGCCCGGTCATCCACTTCGATGTCGAGAACGACCTCTCCCTTAGAGGTCACTTCCAGGATGCGCGCGGCACCGCGCATGCCGACATGCGTGCCGGCCGGCTTGCCGGCCTTGTCGAAGCACAGACCACCGAAGGTGATCAGCGTATTGCCGGTTTTGGGCAGGCGTCGCGCGCCGCCTTGATAGCAGCCGAATAAAGCCGGCTTGCGCTCTTCGCCGTATTGCCAGATCTGCCGCACGGTGCGGTTTTTCTCGTCGATCTCGAATTCGACGGCGCGGCTGAAATTCTCGGCCGGATCGAGCGGCGTCTCGAAGGCGCCAGCGCGGAAATTGCCATTGTCGAAACATAGAATCCGTCCTGGCCCCGTCACCGAACAATCATGTTGATGGAACTGCCAGCGCAGCGCGCCTTCGGGCTTCAAGAGATATTGCCGCCAGGGATCGCGCCACTCGCTGGGATTGCCGAGGATCCAGCGCAAACGCCCGTCCTGACGGCCGAATTTGACGATGCAATCCTGATGGCGCAGCGACACGACGATGCCGTCGTCGTTCGGATCATAGGCCACCGCATTGGCATGGGACCAGTCATTGGTCCCGGGAAAGCCCAGGTGATGCCAGTAATTGTCGAAACTGCCGTGGGTGATGCGATGGGGATCGACGAGATCGAAGATGTGATAGGCGCGCACCAGATGGCCATCGCGCGTCACCTCTTTCACCACGTCGCCGACGACCGCGGCCTTGCGGCGGGGCGCCGCGCGATCGGTGCTGTCGGACGGCCAGTCGTCGAACTGGCGTTCCTCGGCATCGAGGATGAGGAAATTGCCGTTCGGCATCACATTGACGGTGTGATGGGTGTGGTTCACCGGCAGTTCGATGCTGCGCAGGGGCGGCTGTTTGTCGATCCATTTATCGCGCGAATGCCAGCCGGCGTGGATCGAGCCGTCCGGGTTCACCTCGTAGATGATGCCCTGCATCGATTGAGAGAACAGGATTTTGCCACTGGGCAGGCAGCGCACGTCCTGCGACGTGCCGTCGAAACGCCGCTCCAGCACGATATCGCCATCAGGCCCGACGCCGATCAGCCAGCCGACCGTGGTGCGCGGACCGGCGCCGCCGCCGGGGCGGGTGGTGAAATAGACCGTGCCCGGCTCGCGGCGCTGCGCATCGGACGTGCGCACCGTGATCGGCAAGGTGCCGGTGCGCGTCCACATGGTCTCCAGCATTGGTCCTCCTTGCGCGTTTCCTCCCGCACCTTTCCGGCGCGACTTGAGCCGACGATCGATTTTTGGCGCTTCCCGATCAACGGAAAAGCGGTATCGTGCCACTAGATGGCACGCTCATCGGCACCAAACCGGGTGGGAGGGTGGAAATGGAGGCGCTTCCGCAGACCCGCGCGGTGCACCGGGCGCTCGACGTGCTGGAATTTCTGGCCGCCAACGGCCCCTGCGAACTGCACCACCTGCACAAGGGCACGGGCCTGTCGAAAAGTACCCTGCGCCGTTTACTCGCCACGCTGATGGAGCGGCGTTTCATCCGCCTGGGGCTGAGCGATGGCCTGTACCGGTCCAACATCGCCGCCAGCAACAGTTCCCATGCCGAGATGATCGTGCGCATCGGCGCCCTGGTGGAAGCGGCCCGGCCGCATATGCTGGCGCTGACGCGGGAAACCGAATGGCCGGTCGATCTGCATATCTATGCCAGCGGCCGCATGCGCATCCTGGAATCGACTTACGGGCAAAGCCCGTTTCCATCGTCCAACATGCTGAAACCCGATACGGAACTCAGCGTTTTCGCGGCCGCTTCCGGGCTTGCCTATCTGGCGGCGCTGAGCGAAGCGCAGCTCACCGCTTTGATCGATACGTTGAAGGATGAGAAATCCGTCTCGCTGGAACGGTTCGGTCTGACCCGGCCGCTGCTGATCAACGATCTCGTCAACATCCGCAGCGCCGGTTTCGCGACCCGGCGCCTGTCGCGCACGGGCACCGGCGACCGCAACGCCATCGCCGTCGCGCTCTACGACGGCCGCCAGCCGATCGGCGCGCTGGCGATCAGTTGGAAGCGCCCCTTGATGAATGCCTCGGCCTTTGCCGCGCGGCATCTCGACCGCCTGAAACAGGCTGCCAACGCCATATCGGGATCGCTGCAAGGCGGCGAAATCGATCGGCCGGGCACCGAGGACTATGCCTGGGACTATTCATAGCCTTCTCGGCAATGGCGGAGCGGGTAAAAACTGCCCTAGGTCAAAGAAGCGGAGGTTCCGTTCTGCTTCAAGCGGGCCCGAAAGGCCGCAGTCTTGATTTCCGGGAGGACTTTGGCCGATCTTTCACACAACCGGTCATGGATATGTAAAAGAATGCATACACAAGTCGCGATCATCGGCGCCGGACCCGCGGGGCTGTTCCTGTCGCATCTGCTGAAGGAAAAAGGCGTCGAGAGCGTCATCCTCGAGGGCCGCAGCCGCGACTATGTGGAAGGGCGCGTGCGCGCCGGCGTGCTGGAAGCCGGCACCATCGACACGATGGAGCGGCTCGGCCTCGCCGAGCGCATGCACCGCGAGGGCATGGTCGATAACGGCCTCGACATTCGCTTCAACGGCCGCACCATTCATTTCGATCTGCCGGCCATGACCGGCCGCAGCGTGATGATCTATGGCCAGCAGGAGGTGGTGAAGGATCTGATCGCGGCGCGCGTCAGGGCCAATGATCCGCTGATCTTCGAAGCTCCGGTCAACCGCATCGAGGGCATCGAAGGCGACAAGGTGACGGTGCATTACGAACACGCCGGCACGGCCAAGACACTGACCTGCGATTATGTCGCCGGCTGCGACGGCTTTCACGGCGTCGGCCGCGCAAGCATGCCCAAGGATGTGCTGAAGACCTTCCAGCACGTCTATGATTTCGCCTGGTTCGGCATTCTGGCGCGGGCACGGCCGCTGCATGAAATGACCTATTCCAATCACGATCGCGGTTTCGCGCTGTGCAGCCGCCGCTCGCTGTCGGTGTCGCGGCTCTATCTGCAGGTGCCAGCCGACGAGAAGATCGAGAACTGGTCGGACGATCGCTTCTGGAACGAGTTGCACACGCGCATGTATGACACCGGCAACGAGATCGTCGAAGGCGAGATCTTCCAGCGCGATCTGGCGCAATTGCGCGCCTTCGTCGCCGAGCCGATGCGCCACGGCCGCCTGTTCATCGCCGGCGATGCCGCTCATATCGTGCCGCCGACCGGCGCCAAGGGCCTGAACGCCGCCGTCGCCGACGTGCGCGTTCTCGCCAAGGCCCTGGGCGAATTCTATCGCGATGGCTCGACCGCCGGGATCGACACCTATTCGCGCGAATGCGTCGAACGGGTGTGGCGCGTGGTGCGCTATTCGACCCATATGTCGGCGCTGCTGCATCGTTTCGATCACACGCCGATGGATCGCAACCTGCAATTGGCCGACCTCGAAACGCTCTCGAGGTCGCGGGCGGCACAGACCGCTATCGCCGAGCAATATGTCGCTCTAAACTCTGTCAACGACTGACCGGGAACGGGCGAACCAAAAGCAGCGGAGGAAGGCGTGACGGACACATCGCTCTTTCACGACACGATGGCGGAAATGACCGCGACGGCCATCACGGCCGCGGCGGAGCGTGGCGCCATCGCTCTGCTGCCGATCGGCGTCATCGAATGCCATGGGCCGCATCTGCCTGTCGGCACCGACGCGTTCATCGCTTTGGAACTCGCCCGGCTGACGCGGCGCTACGCCGCCGGGATGGGGCGCGAATGCCTCATCGCGCCGCCCTACTACTGGGGCATCAACGGCATTCTGGTCGACTTTCCCGGCAGCTTCCGCATTCGCCCCGAGACGGCGGCGGCACTCCTGCGCGACGTCATCGAATCGTTGAATGCCAATGGCTTTCGCGAAGTACTCCTCATCAGCCACCATGGCGACCGCATCCATAACGAGATGATCCGCGACGTGCTGACCGATCAGCATGCGCGCGGCAATGCCGGCGCACGCTGGCTCTACACGCCGTTTCGCTGGCGCATGTTCGAACGGCTGGGACTCACCGGCAAGGAACCGATCTGGGTGCCGTGGGAGCCGGTCCCGGCGCTGGAAGATTTCAAGCTGACCGGGCTGCTCGGCGTGCATGCCGATGAATATGAGACCGCCGCCATCGTGCGCTATTTCCCCGAGACGGTGGATTATGCGGCGCTGAAAACCGTCGAGCCGACGCGCCTCACCCTGGCCGATCTGCAGGAGTGGCGCACCGGCGGCGAAGCGGCGCGGCGCCTGACCCCGGACGGCTATTTCGGCGCGCCTAATCCGGTCGATCCGGATCTTTGGCGGCACTATGACGAGACGGCGAAGGTGATGGCAACGGCGATCGCTCACTGATCGCGCAAACTGGCGCCCTTGTCGCTTTACGCTTATCCTCGCCCGATCATATGCGAGCGAGCCCGACATGAGCAACATCAAGGCGGTGATCCGCCATCTGCCGAAATGCGAATTGCACATTCACATCGAAGGCAGCCTCGAACCTGAACTGATGTTCGCCCTGGCGCGGCGCAACGGCATTTCCCTGCCCTATGACTCGGTGGACGCGCTGCGGCGTGCCTATCAGTTCAGTCAGTTGCAGGATTTTCTCGACATCTATTACCAGGGCATGTCGGTGCTCATCACCGAGCAGGATTTCTTCGATCTCGCCTGGGCCTATCTGGAACGGGCGCAAGCCGACAACGTCAGACACGTCGAAATGTTCTTCGATCCGCAAGGACACACCAGCCGCGGCGTCGCCTTCGAAACCGTGGTGGCCGGTCTTCATCGCGCCTGCCGCCAGGCGAAAGAGCGTTTCGGCATCGATGCGACGATGATCATGTGTTTTCTGCGCCATCTCGATGAAGCCGATGCGGAGCGCACGCTCGACCTGGCTCTGGCGCATCGCGACAAGATCGTCGGCGTCGGCCTCGATTCCTCGGAGCGGGGCCATCCGCCGAGCAAGTTCAAGAATGTCTTCCGACGGGCTGGCGAAGCGGGCTTTCATCTCTTTGCCCATGCAGGCGAGGAAGGGCCGCCCGAATATGTGTGGGAAGCGATCGACGTGCTCGGCGTCGAGCGGGTCGATCATGGCGTGCGCTCATTGGAGGATCCGGCTCTGGTCAAGCGGCTGGCGCGCGACCGCATACCTCTCACCGTCTGCCCGCTCTCCAATCTCAAGCTCGGCGTGGTCTCGCAACTCGCGGATCATCCACTGCAACGGATGCTCGACAGCGATCTCGTCGTCACGGTGAACTCGGACGATCCGGCCTATTTCGGCGGTTATGTCGGCGAAAATTACACCGCCATCCAGTCGGCGCTCAATCTATCGGAGGCCGAAGTGAAAGCGGTGGCGCGCAATGGTTTTACCGCCGCCCTCATGAGCGACGACGAGCGCGCTAAGGCGCTCGCCGCTTTCGACACACCGCCGAAGAAGGCGTGAAAAAGCGCCCGTCAGTGGGCGCTGTTCTTCACCTTCAATTCGTCGAGCGCGCCGACATCGGCCGCATCGTTGTCGGTGAAGCGATCGCCGAAATCGAACATGTCGTCGTGCTGGAAGCCGTCGATGCTCTGCACTTCCCACCAATTGTGATCGAGATCTTCCAGATAGAATGAATAGACGCCGTGCTGCAGGTTCGGCTTCATCACCTGCTTGATCTTGTAGGCTTCCTGGTATTTCAGCGCGTTCTGATAGGCTTCGTCGACCTTTTCACGGCTCTCGACATCGATGCCCCAGTGGTTGAGCACGTTCAGCGGATGTACGTTGTCGCCGACTTCGACGCAGACGATATGGAATTTCAGGCCGCAGCGCACGACCATGGCCGGCAAAGCGTGGCGCACACATTCCAGGCCGAGAAATTCCTCATAAAACTTGCGGCTGTCCTTCATGTTCCGGCATTCCATCGTGCCGTGCGACATGACATAGGGTTTGATGATCGACTTGCGCTCCTCGCCCGGCTCGACGATGCCGTCAACAATCATCTCGCGCGTAATGCTCATGGTGTTCTCCCTCCTCGTTGATCACCTTGGCTTGCTACCTGGGCTTGTTTGCCCAAGTGTTCCTTGCCTAAGTCTTCCCTGCCCCAGCCTTGTTCCCTGCTCTTTGTCGTATAGCACGTAAAAGCAGTTGCAGGCATTCTCGGCCATTGGCAGAGTAGCATTCTACACCAGGGAGGGCAATTATGCGCTACGCCACCGTCAAGACGAGTCACGGTCTTCGCCCCGCCGTTCTCATCGACGACGAAATTCTCGATATCGCTGCGGCACAGACCTTGCTCGCGCCCGATGTTGCGGCGCCACAAAGCCTGTTGGAAATCTTCCAGCTCGGCAGCGAGGGCCACACTCTGGTCAGCAATCTGCTGCGGTCGGTCGGACCGAAGGCAGCGCAATTGCGCTCGGCCGGCGTGTTGAAGCCCTATGCCGGCGCCAAACTCGCCGCGCCGCTGCCCAATCCCGGCATGGTGCTGTCGATCGGCGCCAATTATCACGAACATCTCAAGGAGATGAACACACCGGCGCCGGAAACGCCGATGTGTTTCTACAAGAGCGTCGCCAGCATCATCGGCTCGGGCGACAAGATCATCCCGCCCAAGAGCAATCCCGACATGCTCGATTGGGAAGGCGAGTTCAGCGTGGTGATCGGCACCACCTGCCATGACGTCAGCGAGGACGAGGCGCTGAAATATGTCGGCGGCTATACGATCGTCAACGACGTGTCGGCACGCGACTGGGTGGCGCCGGCGCTCAAAGCCCAGGGCATGATCAATACGATCGTCGCCTGGGAACATAATATTCTCGGCAAGCTGTTTCCGACCTTCTGCCCGATGGGGCCGGTGATCGTCACCGCCGATGAAATTCCCGATCCGCACAATCTCAATCTGGTGACACGGCTGAACGGCCAGGTCGTCCAATCGACCAATACGTCGGACCTGGTTTTCAACGTGGCGCAGATCATCTCGTATTACTCACGCTTCCTGATCTTGCGGCCGGGTGACGTGATCACCACGGGCTCACCGAGCGGCGTCGGCTATGGTCGCAACCCGCAACTGTTCATGAAATCGGGCGATGTCATCGAGGTCGAAGTGCAGAACGTCGGCGTGCTGCGCAATACCATTGCCTGATTAGCCTTGCGCCAAGGGAGGGGCGGCCATGCGCCACCCCTCTTCCGCTTGGCCGCTCTTGCCCCGTCGCCCGATATGGTTTTTGTGGGCCGCGCGTCCGAATCGGACCGCGTTCGGGGGTAATGACATGGATTTCGGCTCTCTGCCCTCGATCTGGCTGCTGCTCCTGGCTTTCCCAGCCGTCACCGCCGCCTATACGATTTTCGCCATGGCCGGCTTTGGCGCCGTCTTCATCTCGGCCCCGGCCCTGGCGCAAGTGATGCCCGTGGCGACCATCGTGCCGGTGCTGGCTCTGGTCGATTGCGCTGCCGCCGTCATCAACGGCTTGAAGCTCGGCCGCAAGGTCGCTTTCGACGAAATGAAATGGCTGATCCCGCTGATGGTCTGCGGCAGCCTCGTCGGCATCAAAGCGCTACTCGTCATCCCGGCCAAACCGATGATGTATGCGCTCGGCGTCTTCGTCATCGGCTATGCGCTCTATTCTTTGTTCATCCCCCCACGGCAAGGCGAGATCAGCCGCAAGTGGATCGTGCCCTTTGGCTTTTTCGGCGGCATTTTCAGCGGCATGTTCGGCAGCGGCGGCTTCGTCTATGCGATGTATCTGACCCGTCGCCTGTTCGACCGCGATGCGATCCGCGCCACCCAGGCGGCACTGATCAGCTTCAGCTCCTTCACCCGCGTCGTCATCTTCGCCATCGCCGGTATCTATGCCGATCTGCATACATTGACCTTGGCCATCGCCTGTCTGCCAGCGATGTTTCTGGGCACCTGGCTCGGCCATCGCATCACCGTGTCGATGTCGCGCGAGCAATTCCTGCGCGCGATCTATTGCCTGCTGCTCGTCTCCGGCAGCGCGCTGTTGATGCGTGCCTGGTTCACCGTCGGCTGACCTTGCAAAAGCGCCGCCTCCTCGATTGACATTAGTTACACTATATAGTGTACTTTTGATCAGTCCTGGGAGGGAGCGCAATGACTGTTCAGCGTGATCTTTTTGTCGAAATGAGCGACGGCGTGAAGCTGGCCGTCCGCCTGCATTTGCCTGCAGGCGCCGGACCGTTTCCAACGCTGTTCGGCGTTTCGCCCTATCGCTTCGACAATGACGATTTGCCCGATACCAAGCGCTTCCTGTGGCGTGAGACCGGGCCGATCCATTGGTATCTCGAACAGGGCTATGCCTATGTACGGCTCGACGTGCGCGGCTCCGGCCGTTCCGGCGGCGACTATGGCTTCTTCAATGCGCGCGAACGGCGCGACCTCTATGAAGTGATCGAATGGATCGCCGCCCAGCCGTGGAGCAGCGGCAAGGTCGGCGGCATCGGCGAATCCTACTACGGCACGTCGCAATGGTTCATGGCGGCGGAGAAGCCGCCGCATCTCACCTGTATCGCGCCCTATGACGGGCATATCGATCTCTATAACGGCTGGGCCTATACGGGCGGCATTCCCAGCGAATTCATGTCGCTGTGGTGGAACAATACGGTGCGCCCGATCAATCGTAATCCGGCGCAAGGCGAGAGCCGCCATATCCCCTTCGATCTGTCCTATCAGATCGGCCTGCATCAGACCTATGACGACTTCTGGAAGGAGCGCGAGCTTTATTCGAAACTCCCTGACGTCACCATTCCGGTTTATTCCATCGGCGTGTGGGCCAAGATGGATCTGCATCTCGGCGGCAATATCGCCGGTTGGGATCTGGTGAAGGGGCCGAAATGGCTGATGATCACCGGCGCGCCCAATGCCTTCGAGGCCTGCGCCGAGTTTGAAACGCCGGCCTTTCACGAGCGCGTGCTGCTGCCCTTCTACGATCGCTATCTGAAAGGCATCGAGAACGGTTTCGAGAACAAGCCGGCGGTTGAAACCTTCGTGCGTGGCCAGGGCACGTTGCGGGCCTCGACCGCGTGGCCGCCGAGCGATGTCAGCGAACGCGTGTTCTATCTCGGCGACCAACGCAGCGGCACGGTGGAATCGCTCAACGACGGCAGTCTTGATCCGACACCGCCGGCGCAGAACGGCGAGACGGGCTATGATTATCCGCGCGCCAATTGGGCGATCGGTGTCGCCACCCTCGACGCCAAGGGACCCGATCCCTTGCGCGAGATTCTGACGTTCACCTCGGCCCCATTGGAGCGCGACATCGAGATCGCCGGCCCCTGCGAACTGGTGGTGCATCTGTCGTCGACCGCCAAGGATGCCGATCTGATCGTGCGCTTGAGCGATGCGCCGGATGGCGGCCGCGCCAATGTCATCACCAAAGGCTGGCTGCGCGCCTCGCATCGCCAGCTTGTCAAGGAACGCAGCCGGCCGCGCGCGCCGGCGCTCGATCACAGCCGGGAAGTGCCGGTGCCGCCCAACGAGATCATCGAATGCCGCGTGCCGCTGATGCATGCGGGCTATCTGGCGAAGGCTGGAACGCGGCTGCGGCTTGAAATCGCCAATGGCGATTCCCTGCTCACCGATCCGATCTTCTCCCATGCCTATACGCCGGACCGTGTTGGCCGCGACACGATCCACCATTCACCAGAACATCCGACACGGTTGCTGCTGTCGGTTTTGGAATAGACAATCGAAATTGAAACAAAAAGGCCGGCACCAGGTGCCGACCTTTATTTTTTACGTCATTGCGAGGAGCGCAGCGACGAAGCAATCCAGGGCGAGCGGTATAATCTCAACAAATGCCTGAGGCGCAGCCCATTACATCCACGCCTATACCTGCGGCCCCTGGTTTGCTTCGCTGCGCTCGCAATGACGGTGTTGCGAGCGCAGCGAATGAGCTTCAATGCTTGCCGCGCTGATAGCGATACGGCCCCATCATCGAGAACAGAACGATGCAGATGAGGCAGATTCCGGCGATGACATTCATCATCAGCGAATAGCTGCCGGTCGCCTGGCGGCTCGCGCCGGCGATATAGATCGCCGAGGCGCTGGAGAACTGGAACACGGCGAAGATGGCGCCATAGATTTTGCCGAGCGATTTACGGCCGTGGTAGCGCGGAATGATGTAGCTCAGCACGTCGAATTCCGCGCCGACGATCAGGCCAGCCAGCACCGTGCCGATGATCGCCATCGTGAGGCTGGGTCCCTGCGCATAGAGCAGAGCGGTGATCAGGCCGCCGGTGAGGAAGATCGCCATGACGATTGACGCCCTGACGTGATCGAGCAGCCATCCGGTGCCGAGGCGCGCGGCGATCAAGGCGATGCCGAAGGCCGAGGGAATGGCCGTCGCGGTGGCCGGTGAAATGCCGGCATCGATGAAGATGCGGACCTGGTGGACGATCATCGTGCCGCTGAAGATGCCGAGCAGGAAGAAGGCCCCGAGCGCGACCAGGAAGGGCCGCGTCTTGGCAGCCTCCCAGAAGTCCTGTCCCTCGCCGATCGCCACCGCACCGTCACGGGCCGGTTCCGCCAGAAAGAAATAGACCACCGGCCAGACCAGCAGAGCGAGAATGCCGAGCCCGACGAAGGCCTCGCGCCAGCCATAGGCGCTGATCAGCGCGCCGACGATCAAGGGCGTCAGGGCCGCGCCGACACCGATGCCGGCATTGGCGACACCCAGCGCCAAGCCAAGATTCCTGTCGAACCAGCCGGCGGTGGCACGCAGATAGGCGATCGGCCAACAGCCGAGCCCGCAGAGCGAAATCACCACCCAGGCGGCATAAAAGACGTAGAGATTGTTAGGCAGGAAATACATCGCGGCGAGCGAGGCTGCGAAGATCGGTATGCTGATCAACAGCAATGGGCGACTGCCGTATTTGTCGACCAGCGCGCCCTGGATCGGCGACAGGATCATGATCATGATCGAAATGATCGACGCGCCGATGGCGATATCGGGAATGCGCCAACCGAACTCCTGCTGGAGCGGCGCCATGAAAGCGGCGAAGGCGAGAACCGTCAGCGAACTGGCGCCGAAGGACAGGCCGAATGTCGATGCTAACGTTGTGGACCAACCGGCATTGCCGCTGCTGGTTTTGACGGCATGCGCCGTCATTGACTGCGGAATCTGAGTCATCTCTCCCTCCCTCAGCCAATGCCCCTCCGCATTGGCTCCCTCAAAAGAATACTAGTCAGTGTAGTTTTACTGTCAACGGTACCGCCATGCGAACCGATTCACGTTTGCCGCGTTGAGGCAGACGAACACCCGGGCGTTCACCACCGCGGCAACAAAGGGGAGACGGTCAGCCACGGCGCGGGCGATGCAACATGACGCGCGTACGACTTCCACCGGACATGTTCAGAGGATGTGCGACGGAAATATTTCGCTGCCACTCATCTGTGCAGAAGTCGGTGCGTAAGGGATGTGCAGCGATTGACTTTTACAACCTGGAGCTTCAGTGCAGAGACCCTTGTTCGTGTACGACAAGTCTCTCGGTCCAAGGCTCTCCAACGGCAGAATCTTTTGGTCCAAGAATTTGGTCAGTGTCGATAGAGTTTGCTGGGTTAGCTTAACTGGTAAAGCCACCGGTCGTTTCTGGTGAGATGATAGGTTCAAGTCCCTTCACCCAGCTCCACTCTTTCTGACTTCGTCGACACGACTGCCGGTTTTTTCTTATTTTTCCTACCTTTAGCATGACCTGCCGTTGACGCTTCTCTTTCGTTAACGTTAATGTAGTGTTAACAAAGGCGTTCGTCTGTGGGGTCGTAGTCGCGCTATGTCGTATGAAACACCGCTATCAGCACCTGAATCCGCACCAGACATTGCCGATCGGGGCGTAACCAATCCGCAGCCGCAGCGTCCTGTAGCGCCGGTTCGCAACAACCGTTTCTTTCCGCGCAAGATCACGGCCGAGCTCGTGCTGAAAGCGTTCAACACGCGCGCTTTCAAACGCGAGAAGCCGGACAATCCGGATCTCATGCTCAACATCATCGACGATGCATTGAAGGCCAATGCGCCGGTGCCCTTCGTCTTCTATTGGGGCAAAGGCCCGCGCCCGTTCTTCGGCGCGCCGGAACTGCAATGCCTCGATTATATCAACGCGATGATGGAGCGCATCCGCCAGCTCTATCCGACCGGCGTCGATGTCACCTTGATCTTCACCGATACCCATGCGGCGCTCAACGGCCACAAGCGCGAAGCTATCTATTCCTATTACGCGGAACTGACCGCCCATGCGGCGACGAAGGGTTTCAAGACCGAGCTGCTCAGCGCCCTGATCGACAAGATCGACCTGCCGCTGCAAGCCGATGCGGCGCAAGCCCAAGTGCCAAGCTATCTGATGACCACCTTGCGCGACTGCGCCGCCAAATGGTTCCGTGGCGAAGGCACGGTCGAGGACGGCGCCACCCGCTATTACCGGGCCAATATGATCGAGCGGAAAGTGGTCGAGCTGATCTATCCGCGCGCCATTTTCGTCAGCTTCAACGGCAGCGAAATGCGCGACATTTTCCCCGAGCACCTGCCCGTCTTCTATATGTTTTCGATCCACCACGGCATCAGCGACAAGCCCTGGTTTCTTCCTTCCGAGCCCATCCCCGCGACTGGACAAGGCGGCATCGTGATGGGCTGAGGCCACAGGTGAAAGGGCAGGTTATGGCCGACTATAGGGTAATGTCGGCTGGAGATACCGCACTGGTTGTCGACTTCGGCAACCGCATCGAACAACGCATCAGTGAACGGGTCGTCGCTCTCGGCCAAAGTTTGAGCGAACAGAAGATCCTCGGCATTTCCGAAATCGTGCCGACGATCCGCTCGCTCATCATCTATTACGAACCGCTGGTTGCTTCGACCGGCACGCTGCAAGCCTTGATCGACGATACGATGGCAAGCCTGCCGGTCGTCGAAAGTTCCGGCCGGTTGTGGCAAGTGCCGGTGTGCTACGATCCCGAACTGGCGCCTGACCTGATCTATGTGGCGGAAGCCTGCAGCATGCCGCCGGCCGAAGTCGTGGAACTGCACAGCAGCATCAAATATCACGTCTATATGCTCGGCTTTCTGCCCGGCCTCGCCTATCTCGGCGACCTGCCCGACACCTTGGCCCTGCCGCGCCGCGAGAGCCCGCGCCTCAAGGTGGCGGCCGGTTCCGTCGGCATCGGCGGCAAGATGACCTGCATCTATCCGATGGAGACGCCCTGTGGCTGGCATCTCATCGGCCAGTCCCCCGCCGCGCTGTGGGCGCAAAACGGACATGCCGATGCGGTGCTCTCCGCCGGCGACAAAGTGCAATTGCAACCGGTCTCGCTGCGCGAATTCGAGCAATTGCGCGCCAACGGCAGCACGCCCATTCCCATTTTGTCATGACGGCGACGCTGGCCATACTGGAGCCTGGCCTTCAGACCACCATCCAGGATCTGGGCCGGCCAGGGTTTCAACATCTCGGTGTCGCCGTCGGCGGTGCGCTCGACCCCTTGAGTTTCCGCGCCGCCAATATCCTCGTTGGCAATGCGCCCGATGTCGGCGCGCTGGAAGTGGCCTATATCGGTCCGAAAATTCGCGTCGAGGCCGACAGCGCGCGCTTCGCCTGCGTCGGCGCCCATGTCTCCGTCGAAGTCTTTCCCGATGAAACCGCGCGCACCGGCACGGCCGTTGGCACCCTGCGCAGTTTCACCGCCCGGCGCGGCGACATCCTGCGCATCGGCGTGTTGCAGGATTCCGCCGTCGTTTACGTGGCGGTGGAAGGCGGCTTCGCGTTGCAGCCGGTCTTCGGCAGCGTCTCGACCTATATTCGCGGCGGCATGGGCGGCTGGCACGGCCGCGCCCTGGTGGCAGGCGATCAACTGCCGCTGCACCGACAGGCCGCCTCCGAGCGCGGCGAATATGAACTGAGCGATCTCGATCTCAGTCTGCCGCCGCGCTTTCGCGTCATCGTCGGGCCGCAGTCGGACTATTTCTCGGAAGCGGGTCTGCGCCAATTGTTTTCCGCCCAATATACGGTGCGGCCCGATTCAAACCGCATGGGCATGCGCCTGTCCGGCCCGAAGCTGGAACATGCGCAGGGCTTCAACATTATCTCGGACGCCATCGCGCCGGGTTCCATTCAAGTTCCCGGCGACGGCCAACCGATCATCCTGATGGCCGACCGGCAGACTACGGGCGGCTATCCCAAGATCGCCACGGTAATCTCAGCCGACATTCCAGCCCTGGGCCGGGTGCGCCTGGGATCGAGTATCGCTTTCGAGGAAGTCACGCTGGAGGAAGCCAGTCGCTTGCGCCGCTTGTTCCTCGAAGAGATCGATTCTATTCCCCGTCGTCTCACGCCTTACACGCCCGGCGACATGACCAGCCGGCTGTTCGGCGCGAACCTGATCAGCGGCGTCGTCGACGCCTCGCTTTCCGCATAGTTGACCCATGAACGACACCGCCGCGCAAACCTCTTCCCTACCGGGCCAAGCCGAGCCGGCGCCGACCGCAGCGGTTCGCAATGAAGGCAATGTGCCGCTGGGCATCATCTGCATGATCCTGGCGACAGTCGCCTTCGCCGGCACGCACGCGGTAAGCAAATGGCTCATCGCCAATTATCCCATCGGCCAGGTGATGTTCTCGCGATCGCTGGTCGGCCTCCTGGTCGCCAGCGCCATTCTGTTGCCGATCCATGGGTTCGGCGTCTATGGCACGAAGCAGCCGCGCAACCACATCATGCGCGGTCTCTCGCAATCGCTGTCGCAGACCTTTTCGGTGCTGGCCTTCGGCCTGATGCCGCTTGCCGGCGCCATCGCCATCAATTTCTCGGCGCCCCTCTGGTCGGCTTTGGTCGCCATCATCTTTCTGAAAGAGAAAGCCGGGCTGGTGCGCTGGTTGGTGCTTCTATGTGGTTTCACCGGCGTGCTGATCGTCACCAATCCAGGTGCAGACACGCTGACGCTCGGCGCCATCTTCGCTTTGCTCAATGCGATCATGCTCGGCACGGTGACGGTCGCCGTGCGCGGCATGGCGTCAACGGAATCGCCGCAGACCCTGCTGATCTGGCAATTGACCACGGTGACGTTCTTTCACGCCTTCCTGTTGTTCTTCGGCGTCAAATGGGCGCCGCCGCAGGATCTGGCTCTCTTCGCGCTGGGCGGCATCACCAATCTGATCGGTCAATATTTCTGGACCAAGGCGCTGGTCCTGGCGCCGGCCACGGCCGTCTCGCCGTTCTTCTACTTCATGCTCGTGTGGGCGATGGTGATCGGCTACCTGGTGTGGGGCGAAGTGCCGACGAGCGGCCTGCTGGCGGGCTCGGGCATCGTCATCGCCTCCGGCCTGTTCCTGCTCTGGCACGAAGCCCGACGCCGTCGGCGCGCGAAGATAACGGCTTGAGACAATCACTCAGGCGGGAATGTAGCGCTTGTCGTTCCATTCCTCGATCACGGCGGGCACGTCGCTGACGGGCACCGGCCGGCCGGGCAGATAGCCCTGGACGGCGCCGCAGCCGAGCCCTTGCAGCAGTTGCAATTGCGCCGAGGTTTCGATGCCTTCGGCGACCGTCTTGATGCCAAGACCGTCGGCCAGGAGAACGACCGCCTGGACGATGACATTGCTGGAGCTGTCGCGGCCGAGATCGGCGACGAAACTGCGATCGATCTTGACGATATCGAAGGGGAAGTTGCGCAGATAAGACAGCGACGAATAGCCGGTGCCAAAATCATCGAGCGCCAGTTTGACGCCGATCTCCTTGAGCCGGCGCAATGTCGAGATGGTCTTGTCGGTCTCGTCGAGCAGAACCCGTTCGGTGATTTCGAGCGTCAGCCGGTGCGGCTCAAGATTGGTCTCGAGCAGGATGCGGCTGATGGTCTGCGCCACATGCGGGCTGACGATCTGCACCGGCGATAGATTGACGGAAACACTGAGTTCCGCCGGCCATGTCTTGGCCACCCGGCAAGCCTCGGCCAAAGCCCATTCACCGAGCGGCAGAATCAAGCCGCAATCTTCGGCGACGGAGATGAAGGTGGACGGGGCGATCACGCCCTTGGTCGGATGGCGCCACCGCGCCAAAGCTTCGAAGGCGACGATCGCATTGCGCTTGAGATCGATGATCGGCTGGTAGAACAGCTCCAGCTCATTGTTTTCGAGCGCATGACGCAGATCGATCTCGATCTGATGACGATCGTTGACGTCGTCATGCATGCTTCTTTCATAGAACCGATAGGCGCCGCGGCCGGAGACCTTCACCGCATAGAGCGCGAGGTCGGCGGCCACCAAGAGATCGTCATCGGTCCTCCCGTCGTGGGGGCCGATGGCGATGCCGATGCTGACGCTGGTCGAGATCAAATGGCGGTCGACCTGGAACGGCTGGGTCATCACGTCGATGAGCCGCGCCGCCAGCTTCTGGATTTCTTCCTGGTTCTCGAAGGAACTGATCAGGATGGCGAATTCATCGCCGCCGAGACGCGAGAGCAGGTCGGAGCGACGCAGGGTCGACTTCAGCCGCTGCGCCACTTCGATCAGCAGCCGATCGCCGATGCGATGGCCGAGCGTGTCGTTGACGACCTTGAAGCGGTCCATGTCGAGGAACAGGACGGCGAAATCCGCCTGGCGCTCTTCGGGAACACCGGACATCCGACGCTGGCGGGTCAATTCGTCGATCTTGGAACCGAAAACGCGGCGGTTCGCCAGTTTCGTCAGCGGGTCTTCCGAGGCGAGGCGGGCAATATGGGCCTCGGCCTCCCGGCGCACGGTAATGTCGGTGAAGGTCTGGACCACGCCGCCGTCGGGCAGCCGGGTCTTGCGGACTTCAATATAGGTGCCGTCCGGACGCTTGTAGTCCTGGATGTTCGGCTCTGTCGTCGGCGCGTCGGCCTTGTTGTCCGTGCCATCGAGCGCCAGGCTGAAATTGCCGTTGTTGGCCCCGAACCGCGCCAGTTCGAGGAAGGGAGGCGGTTTCTCCACCATATCCTTCGGCAGTTGCAGCAGTTCACCGCAGCGCCGGTTGATGATCGGCACCTGGAGATCCTTGGTGACGAGCATGATGCCCTGGCTGATATGTTCCAGGGTGAGCTGCAACTGTTCGGCCTTCTGCTGCGCCCGCTCTTCCGCGCGCAGGATCTGTTCGAGCGCGATCAGGGTGAGGAGCGTCAGGCAGGAGACGATCCAGACGTTCTGCTTGAGATTGGACCAGGACGATTCGTAGATCGCGCTGGTCTTGGTGGCGACCGCAACCCAGAGCGGATAACCGCGAACGGGGTGAACGGTGATGAACTGCGCGTCGTCCGGCGAGGCGCCTTCGTCTTCGAACGTCGTGTCCTTGCCCGCCTCAATGGCGCTGTAGAGTTTGGTGCCCTTCAGGCTCTGCCCCAGCGACAGACGATCGGCGGCGCCGCCGCTCGAACGCACGACGCCATCGCTGCCGATCAAGGCCACCGCGGTGGCCGATCCGAGATCGATCTTGTCGTAGAAACTGGCGAAGTGTTCCGGCGACATGGAGGCCACCACGACGCCGGCGAAGGATCCGTCCTTGTTGGAGAAGCGGCGGGTGAATTGAACCGACCATTTGCCGCTGGCCCGGCCGATCACCGGTTTACTGATGAACAGCTTGTCTTCGTTGCTGTCGAGATGGGCGCGGAAATGTTCGCGATCCTTGACGCTGATCACGCCGCTTGGCTGAGCCGTCGCATTCGAGCCGCGGCTGATGCCATCGGCATCGATGATGGCCATCTGAACGATGATCTCGCTGAGAACATCGGTGGTCATCACGATGGTCTGATAGTCTTTATAGTCTTTCGCCGCTTCGACGCTGCGCCGCAGATAGAGCAGGGATTTATCGATCTCGCCGATGGACCGCAGCACATTCTCTTCGAACAGCATGGCGTAGTTCTGGTTGCGCCGTTCGTAGTCGAGCAAGTCCTGCTTGGTATCCTCGCGATAGATCGCGGCAACGGCCACCCACAGCAGCGCAATGATGATCATCCCCAGAATCGCGGATGTCCGACGCTGCAAGATCAATTTCGGTAGATGAGCGATATGCAGCTGCATGCGATAGGCGCCTTGATTTCCTTAGGGTAATTTGGCGTGCCGTTGTTGCAATAGACTTAAACTCCCGACTTTTATGGTCGCTGGTTAAGCGAACGTTAACATCCCCCGACGTCCACAGCCCACGTGTGCAGCATAAATGACATTTGGCCGGTGCGGTATTTTTGTCAGCAAAACCCATCAACTTCATTAATGATATGAATATGGGCAGCAGAGCGTCTTGTTGATCATCAAGCCCGATCAAGCAGACCCGATCAAACACGCAAAAGCCGCCCCCGGTGAGACCGGAGGCGGCTTTTGGCTTCGTCAAACGCGAATTATTGCGCCGAAATGTGGGCTTCGGCGACGATTTTGGCGTTGATGGCGGCCTCCTCGCGCATCAGCTTGGCCAAATCTTCCGGCGAGCTGGTCTTAATCTCGAAGGTCTGTGCCGCCAGGCTCGCCTCGACTTTCGGCTCACGCAGGATCTTGGCAATTTCCGTGTTCAGGCGCCGCACCCGCTCCGGCGGCGTGCCGCCGGTGGTCAAAACCGCGAACCAGGACGTCACCGGCGGCATGGTCTTGACGCCGACTTCCGCCAGCGTCGGGGTCGCCGGCAGGAATTTGGTCCGCGACGCATCGGTGAGCGCGATCGGAACCAGTTGCTTGTTTTCGAAGAACGGCAACACCGCATTCAAGGGCGCCATCATCACCAGGATCTGCCCGGAGACGAGATCGGTGACCGCCGGCTGGGTACCCCGATAGGGCACGTGCACCAGATTGAGGCCGGTGGCACGCGCCAGCAATTCGCCCGCCAGATGCGGCGGCGAGGCGATGCCCGGCGAATTATAGCTGGCGCCCTCCTTCAAGGTTTTCACCTTGGCGGCGAAAGAGGCGTAGTCGGTCGCGCCGAAGGAGGGATGAACCGTCAGGACCGTGGGCGTTTCGCCCAGTTTGATGACCGGCGCCAGATCCTTGAACACGTCGAAGGGCATGTCCTTGCGCATCGCCGGCAGCGTCACCAGCGTGTTGGAAGCGATCAACAGATTGCGACCGTCCTTGGCGGCCTTGGCCACGAAATCGGCGCCGATGGCACCCGAGGCGCCCGGCCGGTTTTCGACGACAATGCTTTCGCCCAGCACCGGGCCCAGATCATTGGCGACCGCGCGGGCCAGGACGTCGAGCGTGCCGCCGGCCGGGAACGGCACGATGAAACGCATCTGACTTTCCTGGGCCAAAACGACAGGTGCGGCCATGGACGCAGCCGACGCCAACAAAAATCCCCGTACCAGCGCCCGGCACGCCACGGTCCAGCGGTTTCTCATCTCCATATCCCCTTCGTTCTTGGCCCAGGTGTTCCGACCTTAATGTTCTTGGCCTTGGCAAATTGGGCTCGCCAGCCTCTTTAGATGTTGTATAACTAACATATGCCGGAAGCACTGATGTTGGAAAGCTAATTATTTTCGCAATTGATGCCCGTCTTAAGGGCATATGTGATCGAATTCAGGCTTGCATCGCCGCCTAGATCCATTATAGATTTAGATTAGCTATCCAACATTTCAGTTGGCAGCCGGCTCGCGGCCTATCTATTCGAGAAGAGGTATCTCCGTCATGACCGGATATGTTCGACGCCCTCTTCGCGCCGCCGCCACGCGTCCACGCCTGCCAACACCCAGCACATCCTCCCTCGACAGCGGCGCGAAGGCCGGCCTCATTCGCCAGAAAAGCGCTGCGGCGGAGGCAGATCCGCTGCTGCCGACCAAAGCGGAGACACGGCCGGCCACCGTGCCGCCATTCATGGTCGAACAATCGGTAGCAAGCCTCGGCCCGCTGACGCGCCATTTGCGGCGCATCGCCTTCGACACCTATGAGGCCCTGGCTGGCAATCTCGGCATCAGCCCGGTGGGCAGTCTGCTGGTGCGCATCCTCGCCACCGGCCCTTGCGACAGCGACAAGCTGCGTGAGCTGGCGGCGCTCGATACGGTCAGTTTCGCCAAGGAGATCGGCCTGCTGCAACGCACGGGCCTCACCGCCATCACCGCGCCCTCGGCCGACCGGCGGCGACGCATCTATACATTGACCAAGGATGGCCGCGCCGTGCTGACGCGCGTGCGCCGCGTCATCGCCACGGTGGAACGCTCGTTCCTGGCCGGGCTTAGCGAGCGCGAAAAGCCGCTCTTCACCCGCATCTTCACCAAACTCGTGCTGGCCCATTCCGCCAATGGCACGATCCGGCAGAACCCCGCCGTCATGGACCTGCTCGATGGCAAGCTCGACCCCGTGGCACTGCTGCGACGCGCGCGACAGATTTCCGTCGATCTGTTCACGCTCGAATGCGGCACGCTCAACATCACGCCGATCGAATCCGGCGCGCTCAATCTGATTGGCGCGTTCGAAACGGTCGCGACCAAGGACCTGCCGAAACTGCTCGATGTCAATCGCGGTTCGGCCTTCGCCATCGTCGCCAAATTGCTGGCCATGGGTTTCTTGTCGCCGGAAGACCAAGCGCAGCGGCGGCTGACGCTCACGCCAGCAGGCAGGACCTTCCAAAAGGATCTCGCGATCCGCGTGCGGCGCGCCAACACCCGCGTGCTCAGCGTTCTCACGCGCAATGAGCAGACCCAGCTGATCCGCTTGATGCAAAGCATTTATCAACACAGCAAATCCGCATGATGCGGCGATGAAACAGAACGAACATCAGGAGAAACGCATATGAGTGGAACCGCCCATCTTCCTCAGATCGCCAAGATCGCTTCCCATGGCGTCAGCGCCAGCTATGAAACGATCACCGCCACGCCTTCGAGCCCGCATATCGGCGCCGAGATCGGCGACATCGATCTCACCAAGCCGCTCAGCAACAAGCAGGTCGAAGAACTGCACGATGCCTTCGCCCGCTATCAGGTGATCTTCTTCCGCGATCAGCGCATCAGCTTCGAGGATCAAATCCGCCTGGCCGGTTATTTCGGGCCGCTCGGCAAGCATGTCGGCGCTTCGACGATCAGCAAGAGCACCGACAACGATCTGGTGCGCAAGTTCCACTACGACGAAACGTCGAAACAGATTTCCGGCGAGAATTTTCACTCCGATCAATCCTGCGCCGCGGTGCCGCCTCTGGGCAGCATGCTCTACAATCACACGGTGCCGCCGGATGGCGGTGGCGATACCATGTTCGCCAGCATGTATGCGGCTTATGAAGCGCTGTCGCCGCGGATGAAGGTCTTTCTGAAGGGCCTCACCGCCACCCACGATGGCACCCGCGTCTTCGGTCCCGGTACGCCGGTCACCGTCCATCCGGTGATCATCCGCCATCCGGTGACGGGCCGCGAGGTGATTTA
>MKVW01000009.1:589829-656810 GCA_001898965.1 Rhizobiales bacterium 62-17 | reverse complement strand
GCCGTTTCCGCTGGCGGCCGCATTCGATCGCCTTCTGGGACAATCGCTGCACCCATCACAAGGCGATCTGGGATTATTGGCCGAACGTGCGCTCGGGATTCCGCGTGCAGATCGAAGGGACCGCGCCGCCCGTCGCGGCCTGAGCCGCCGACATTATGGCGCGTTGCGCGCAAAATATTGCGACGCAACGCGCCTTAACCATGAGCAGGCACCTGTCAAGCGGAATCTCTGTTG
The DNA here is from genome assembly GCA_001898965.1 of Rhizobiales bacterium 62-17. Lineage (GTDB taxonomy): Bacteria > Pseudomonadota > Alphaproteobacteria > Rhizobiales > Beijerinckiaceae > Terripilifer. The sequence continues at coordinate 656,576 of MKVW01000009.1, read as the reverse complement.
AATCTCTGTCGCAATGCGGGATTTATCCCCGGATCGCAGCATTTATCCGTCGATCACGATGGGTCCCTAGTTGCACAAATCAAGCGATCGACGTAGCAAGAGGCCGTGCCTTAATTCCATTTATTCCCACTATGGAGGGAAACTGTGCAAATGCGTTTTAAAGCTGCGATCGCCGGCATCCTGTTCGCGATCCCCCTTGCTGGTTGCCAGACCACCCAGGAATCCGCTGCCAGCGCGCAGATGACCTGCGATGCCCAGGGCCTGCGCCCGGGCAGCGAGCGTTATCGCCGTTGCGTCGCTGCCACCTACCAGACCAACCGCGCACAGTCGCAGGACGCTGCCAACGCTGCGACCGCGGCCGTGGCTGCCGGCGTCATCGGTGGTGCGGTGCTCGGCGCGGCTGCCAGCCGTCCGTATGGCTACCGCTGCGGCTACTACGGCTGCTGGTAAGACAATTCCGGAGGGCGGGTTCGCCTGCCCTCCGCTTCTCTTCATGCGATGCATGCCCGGTCGCTTTGCGACCACTCTGCCTGAACGACGCACCACGCGTTGATTGAGACAGGCACCCGGCTCAGGCCCCTTCCAACATCTGATGGCATTGCCGCGACAAGCGTTGCTCTGTCGCATTCGTGGTTTGCGCTCTCCCTGCGTATCCGCCAGACTCGGCGAAAAAATGGGATGATGCCAACATGAATGATTCGACCACGCCAAACGGCTCGCGCAGCACACTGCTCGCCGTGGAGGACACCGAATTTCTGCTGCGCGACGAGCTGCGCGCCATTCGCTTCGCGCTTGAATACAGCAAAGCCGAATTGTCGCTGCGTGACTGGGGCATTCGCTCGACGATCATCGTCTTCGGCAGTGCGCGTATTCCTTCGCCCGAACAGGCATCGACCATGGCCGAGAAAGCGCAAACCGACGTCGAGAAACAGCTCGCCGAGATCATGCAGCGGCGCGCCGCATTCTATCGGATCGCGCGTGAGTTCGCTCATATCGCCTCGTTGCGTGGCGGCGCGCTCGCGCCGCGCAACCGCTGGCGCGACAATGTCATCGCCACCGGCGGCGGTCCGGGCATTATGGAAGCGGCCAATCGCGGCGCCGTCGATGCCGGCGCGCCGACTGTGGGATTCAACATCACGCTGCCGCATGAGCAGACGCCCAACCCCTACATCACGCCGGAGCTCAGTTTTCGCTTCCACTATTTCGCCATGCGCAAGATGCATCTGGCGATGCGGGCCAATGCGCTCGCGGTCTTCCCCGGCGGCTTCGGCACATTGGATGAATTGTTCGAAGTGCTGACCTTGCAGCAGACGCGCAAGGCGCCGCACGCGCCCATCGTGCTGTTTGGCGAGAGCTATTGGCGCAAGATCATCAATTTCGACGCGCTGATCGAAGAGGGCATGATCGCGGCCGAGGACCTTAAGCTGATCGAATTCGCCGAGACCGCGGAGGATGGATGGGCCTCGCTCGTGCGGCGCGGCCTGCATGTTCCGAGCGTGGATCATCCCGATTGAGGGTGGGTGATGGGCAGGCGAACGGACACAGCTTCAAGAAGCATTCAGGCTACGCCGCACACTCTCTATCAGGCGTTCGTAACCGCAGATGCCTTGAAGACATGGCTACCGCCGCAAGGCATGAGCTGCGAAATTCAAGCGTTCGAGCCGCGCGCCGGCGGCGCCTATCGCATGGTTCTACGTTACGAGAGCCTGGACCATGCAACACCAGGCAAGACATCCGAAGATGCCGACGTCGTGCAAGGGCGATTTATCGAACTGATCCCCGACAAGAAGATCGTCTGGCAGGTTGAATTCGCATCTAACGATCCGGCCTTTGCCGGCACCATGACCATGACGTGGCGCTTCGACGCCATACCTGAAGGGACGCGCGTGACCATTCTGTGTCAGAACGTGCCCGACGGCATCCGGCCTGAAGATCATGACGAAGGGCTGAGATCGACACTCGAAAATCTCGCGGCCTTCGTCGCATAAGCATTCACCGCTTGGCGCCAATGGCCTCGGGCCAGGCGCCGCTGTCGCAGAGGTCAAACACCAGGGCCTGTATTTCCTGCATGACCTGCTGCTTCAACGATTCGCTCTTGGCGGAACGATCGGCGATGAGAAAAAGATCGGCGAACACCGGCGGATTGTCGATGACACGGCGGCTGAGTTCGCCCTGCTTAACCTCGTCGTCGACAGAAGCGTGTGACAGGATCGTATAGCCCTGGCCTTCACGCACCATGGCCTTGGTGAGCGCGACGCTGTCGACCTCGGTGCGAATGACCAGGCGCACGCCATGGCGCGCGGCGGCTTCTTCGAGAACGCGGCGGTTGTTGTGCGGCAGGCTCGGCATGATCAAGGGCAGGCCGGCGATGTCGCGCAAACGGATCGGCTCGTTCACCGCCGTCACGGCCGCCTGATCGGGCGGACCGACGAGAACGGCGCGCTCGCGCAACAGCGGCACGTTCTCCAATCCATCGATGGGCGTGGCATTATAGGCGAGGCCGAGATCGATGCGCTTTTCGATCACCCATTCATGAATGAGCGAGCTGACGCCGTCGCGCAGGTGCAAGGTGACGTGCGGATGCGCCTGCGCCATGCGTGCCGCCAGGCGCGCGCCGATCCGCAAAGCGGCCGCCGGCGGCATGCCGATGGAAATCTTGCCGCGCAGCGCCGGCCGATCCTGATTGGCCTCGTGCTTGATGAGACCCATCAGATGCTCGATTTCCTCGGCGCGCTGCAGAACGGCGGCGCCGATCGGCGTCAGCCGAACGCCCCGGCCATGGCGCACCAGCAATTCCTGCCCCAGCTCCTCCTCGATTTCGCGGATGCGCCGGCTCAGCGCCGGTTGGGCGATGCGCAATTCCTCGGCGGCGCGGGTGAAACTGCCGAGCCGCGCCGTGACGGCGAAATAGCGCAATTTTCTGGAATCCATCGCTCCTGCCCATCCAGCATGAAAGCCAAAGAGATATGCCAAAACGGCATGATATAGCATCGCAAGACGGTTTTTGTCCTCCCCGGCATTGGCTGGGACAGTCGCGCGCGAGCCGGCGCCAGAGCCTGGCTCCTGGGAGGGGGACGTCATGCATTTTTTGGTTCGCGGCCTGGTGCTCGCCGCCGCTTTGGGCGGCGCGACGGCCGCTTCGGCCCAAACATTTCCGAACAAGCCCATCCGTTTCATCGCGCCCTTCGCGGCCGGCGGCCCGGCCGACACGATCGCCCGGGTGATCGCGGAAAAGATGCAGGCCAATGTCGGACAGCCCGTGGTGATCGATAACCGGGCTGGCGCTGGAGGTGCGGTCGGCACGCGCGCCGTCGCCCAGGCCGATCCGGACGGCTACACAATCGGCATCAGCACGGCGGGCGCGCTCGCCATCAGCGTCAGCATGCAGGAGGCGATCGGCTATGATCCGCGCAAGGATCTGCGGGCGCTGACTTTGGCGGCGAGCGTGCCCGAGCTGCTGGTGGTCGGCAAGGCCGTACCCGCTAAGACGCTGCCGGAGCTGATCGCGCTGGCGAAGGCCAAACCTAACACGCTCAACTTTGCCTCTTCCGGCCCCGGCAGCATGCCGCATCTCGCCGGCGAACTGTTGAAGCAATACGGCAAGATTGAAATGACCCATGTGCCCTATCGGGGCGCGGCGCCTGCCGTGAACGATCTGTTGAGCGGCCAGGTCGATCTGATGTTCATGGATATCGCCGTGCTGCTGCCGCATGTGCAGGCCGGCACGATGCGCGCGGTGGCGATCGGCAGCGCCAAACGTTCGCCGAGCTTGCCTGATCTGCAAACGACGGCGGAACTCGGTCTGCCGCAGGTGGTCGCCGACAATTGGTATGGCATCGTCGCGCCGCCGGCGACACCGCAGCCGATCGTCGACCGCCTTCATGCCATTCTCGTCGAAGCGCTCAATGCGCCGGAGACGAAGGAGAAGCTGGGGCTGCAAGGCGCCATTGTCGTGGCCAACAAGCCGGACGAATTCGCCGCCTATATCCGCAGCGAAATCGACAAATGGGCCGAGGTGGTGAAATCGGCCGGCGTGAAAGCCAATTGATATGAGCGTTCAAGAAAAACGCGGACGACAAAAAACCGGAAGACTTGCCGGCAAGGTCGCCTTCATCACCGGCGCCGGCTGTGTCGGCTCCGGCTGGGGCAACGGTCGAGCGGCTGCCGTGCTGTTCGCCCGCGAAGGGGCTGAGGTGTTCGCGCTCGATCTCAAAGCGGAGACGATGATCGAGACCGTGGCACGCGTGGAGGAAGACGGCGGCACGATCGCCACGCATCTGTGCGATGCCACCGACAGCGCGCAGATCGAAGCGGCGGTGCAGGCTTGCCGCGAACGCTTCGGCACCATCGACATTCTCGTCAACAATATCGGCGGCTCGGCGCCGGGCGGCGCCGTGGCCTTGAGCGAGGAGCGTTGGCGCGCACAGCTCGACTTCAACCTGACCAGCGTCTTCCTCACCTGCAAACATGTGATCCCGGTGATGGAAGCGGCCGGCGGCGGTGCTATCGTCAATACGGCCTCGACGTCAGGCCTGCGCTGGACCGGATCGGCGCAAGTCGCCTATGCCTCGACGAAAGCCGCCATCATCCAGTTTTCGCGGGTGACGGCGGTGGAATATGCGCCCAAGCGCATCCGCGTGAACACGGTCGTGCCCGGCCAGATGCACACGCCGATGGTCGAGACGCGCTTGGCGAAGCAGCGGACCGGCGGCGATATCGAGACGCTGCTCGCGGCGCGTCAGGCGCGCATACCTCTTGGCTTCATGGGCGACGGTCGCGACACGGCCTATGCCGCCCTCTTCCTCGCCAGCGATGAAGCGCGCTTCATCACCGGCACTGAAATCATCGTCGATGGCGGCATGACCGCCCGCTGCGATTAAAGGATCTGTTGTGACTCTGACCGCCGACGGCCCGCCACCGCTTCTCCATCCCCGCCAGCCCAGCATCGCTCTGCCGGCCCAGGCCTGCGACAGCCATTGCCATATCTTCGGGCCATTCGCGCGCTTCGCCTTGCCCGACAACCGCAGCTTCACGCCCAATGAAGCGCCGGAAACCGCGTTGCGGCAGCTCCACGATCATCTCGGCTTTTCGCGCGCGGTCATCGTGCAGAGCCAGGGGCACGGCTTCGATCACAGAGCGGTGCTGCAAGCCCTGCGCGACGGCGCCGGGCGCTATCGCGGCGTGGCGCTGATCCGTCGCACCGATAGCGACGAGACATTAGCCGACTATGATGCGGCCGGCTTTTGCGGCGTGCGCTTCAGCTTCCTCGCCCATCTCGGCGGCGCACCAGATTTGGCTGCGGTGCGCGAGGTGATCGCCCGCGTCAAACCCTTCGGCTGGCATATCGCCATCCATGTTGCCGGGCATGACATCGTCCAATATGCGCCTTTCATCGGCGAGATCGACGCCACCGTGGTGATCGACCATATGGGGCGCCCGCCCCTGGCCGAGGGCCCAGAAGGGCCGGCGATCCAGGCGTTGCGCAAGCTCCTCGATCGCGGCCATGTCTGGGTGAAGATCAGCGGCGCCGACCGCCTGTCGATCAAGGGACCGCCCTATCGCGATGCCCTGGCGATCCCGGCAAGGCTGGTGCGCCATGCGCCCGAACGCGTCGTCTGGGGCAGCGACTGGCCGCATGTCAATCTGCATGGCCCGATGCCTGACGATGGCGATCTCGTCGATCTTCTGGGCGAAATTGCGCCCGACGAGAAAACCCGCCGGCGCATTCTCGTCGACAATCCGACCAAGCTGTTTGGCTTCGCCTAAACGCCTCTATTGAACCGGCAGATGCGCTTCCTGCACCACTTTTGCCGATTCCACGCGATCCTGAGTTAGGAAAGCTTCAAACTCGGCGGTGCTGCCGTTCGCCGGCTGCAAGCCGCGATCGAACAGATGGCGCTTGCGGAAGGCGGGATCGTTCATGATGTCGTTCACGGCCGCATTGATCTGCGTGACCAGGGCGTCCGGTAACTGGCCCGGCCCGACGAGACCGAGATAGTTGCGGACCAAAGCGCCTTTATAGCCGGCCTCGATCATAGTCGGCACGTCTGGATATTGCGGCAAGCGTTGCGGCGTATCGATGACGAGCGGATAGATCTGTCCATCGTCGATCAGGCTTGAAAAATTGGCGGCGCCCGTAAACACGAAATGGATCGATCCGCTCATCAGATTGCTCAGCGCGTCACTGCCGCCACGAAACGGTACGCCGACGATATCGAGCCCATACTGGCGATTGAAATATTCCATGAACAGGCGGCTCGGCGGCGCCGGCGCCATATAGGCCAGGGTTTTGGGCCGCTGCCGCGCGGCGACGGCAACGTCTTCGAGGGTGCGCGCCTTGAGGCTCGACGTCACCACCAGCATTTGCGGATTGAAGAACAGATTGACGATCGGCTTCAAGCCGTTGCGGATGTCGAAGCCGAGATCGCGAAACAGAAACTCCGGATAGACGAGATTGTCGCCGGAGAGCGAGCATAACGTGTAACCGTCCGGCGCCGCATCGGCGCAGGCGCGCGCGGCGGTGATGAAATTACCGCCCGGCCGAGGCTCGATGACGAGGGCCTGGCCCCATTTGCGGGTCAGTTCCTCGGCCAGCGCCCGCAGGAAAATATCGAACGTTCCGCCGACGCCGACACCGGAGATGACCCGGATCGGCTTGTTTGGATAGGTCTGCGCGAGGACCGGCGATACAATGCCGGCCGAGGCAAGCATGGACCAAGCGATCAGTCCGAAAATGCGGATGGCTTTGGCACTCAACATGGTCCCTCCCGATGACCTGTCTATTGCTTGAACGCGGCGGAGCCGCGCTTCGTTATGCGGGCTCCGACTGCTTGGCGTGCAGTTTGGCGAGCTCGTTGTCGCTCAGCTTCAAGAGTTTGGCCGCATTGCGCCAGAAGACCTTCTCTTCCTGATCCGGCGGCAAATGCATGTCCTTGACCATCTGAATGGCGCGCGGCTTCAGCACCGTGAGCGGCGGCGCGTCGCTGCCGTAGATGAAATGGTCGGGCCCGACGGAATCGAGAACCATGCGCGCCGCCGGCATATGATAGGTCACCGAGTCGAAATACATTTTCTTCAAATAATATCCCGGCTCGTGCTTGATCTTCATGGGCGCATAGGAACCCAGAAAATAAGCCTCGTCCTGCAGCTCATAGGCGTAGTTCATGCGGCCGATGACTTCACAGATGCCGCCGCCGCCATGGGAACCGACGAGCTTGAGGCGCGGGAAATCCTCCAGGATGCCGCGCACGATCAGCCTGGAAATGGCGAGGCAGAGATCGGCCGGGCGGCCAATGCTTGAGGCCAGCCGATATTCGCCGACGAATTCCTCGCCGATCCCGGCATGGGGCGGATGGATAAAAACCGGTACGTCGAGATCTTCAGCCAATTCCCAGAACGGTCGCGCCGCATCATTGTCAGGATAGATGCCCTTGTGGTTCGAGTGGATGAAGAAACCGCGCAGACCCAGCTGGCGAATGGCACGTTCGGCCTCCTTGATCATTGCCGGGCCCGCCGCCGGCAGGATCGTCGCGAAGCCCAGCACTTCGCCGGCATGTTTGGTTTGCAGCTCGGCCGCGTAATCCGACCAGCGCTGCACCGCCTTGAGTTCGTCAGCTTCGCTTTTGTAGCGAATATAGTGAGCGGCATTGCTGATCACGCTGAGTGCCACACCTGAGCGGCGATGCGCGTCCATGACATTGTCAATCGTCATCGGGCAGCGGCCGTCCCACGCCGGCCCCAAATTCTTGCCCTCCCAGGCACGGCTATCTGCGGCGGCTTCTTCAGGCGGATAAACGTGGGTGTGCCACTCGATGATCATCGGCGTTTCCTCTTCAGATGGCGCGATGAAGCACGTCGCCCGGCTATCCGCCAAATACAGATTTTTTGCCCCTCCATAGCAAAATGATATGGTGGCAATAGCGCTTCTGCTTTTGATGGACTCATCAAAAGCAAAGAAGGCGCGTCAAAACAGGAGACTTAAGCAAATCACGTTTCTATCGAAACGTGATTTGCTCTGGGAGGCCAGAATGAACCTGACGCAGCTCAGATATTTCGTCGCCATCGCGCGCAATCGCAGCTTCAGCCGGGCCGCGGTGGAGCTGCATGTGGCGCAGCCGGCGCTGACGCGCCACATCCGCCTTCTGGAAGACGAACTCGACGGCACGCTTTTCGTGCGCCATCAGAAAGGTGTCGAACTGACCGATTTCGGCAAGCTGCTGCTGGAGCGGGCCGAATTGCAGATCCGTAGTTTCGATCAGATGCAGGAAGACATCGTCGCCCGCTCGCTGATCCCCTCGGGGCGACTGCGCATCGGCTGCCCGCCGGCTTTGACCGGCCGCCTTCTTTCCGGCCCGGTGCGATCTTTCTTGAAGCTCTATCCCAGAATCAGCATCGAAGTGCGCGAAGGCATCAGCGATCAACTGGCGCGCGATGTCTTCACCGACGCCTTGGATATCGCTATCGCCAGCCTGATCAGCGCGCCGGCGCATTTGCTGGCGGAGCGTCTTTTCAAGGAGGAGATCTGGATTTTCACCTCGAAGGACTCTTATCTGCCGAGCCGCATCACGCCGAAATTTCTGTCGTCGGTGCCGTTGCTGGCGGCGCGGCGCAGCAATGCCACCCGCGATCTGCTCGACGGCTATGCCTCGCAGGCCGGCATAGCCCTGACGCCGGTCGTCGAAACCGATTCGACGCAGTTGAACGAAGATCTGATCGAGGCCGGCATCGGCTATGCCATCGCGCCGAAGTTCAGCCTGATCGGCAAGACCCATCGGCTGCAATTGAAAGGCCGGCCTATTCCCGGCCTCTTCGTCAATCGCTGCCTCGTTCGCCGCAAGGACCGCCCGGAAAGCCGCGCGGCCCGCGAATTTTCCAGCCTGGTGAAGACCACGGTGAAGGAAGCGCCGTGGACCCAGGCCTCATAGCTTTCAGCGTTAAAGCGCCCCGAAGCCGCCATCTACCGGCAGAACGGCGCCGGTGATCGCCGCCGCATCCTTCGAACACAGGAAGGCTGCGGCCTTCGCGATCTCCTGTGGCGCGATCACCTGGCCCAAGGGCGCCGCCTTGCCGACCGTGTCACTGCCACCCTGGCGCTGGCGCAGTTTGGCACCGGCACCCTTCATGGGAACGGCCATGAAGCCCGGCGCGATGCAATTGACCCGGATGCCCTGCGGTCCATAGGCGACGGCGAAAGTGCGCGTCAGCGATTCAACACCGGCCTTGCTCGCCTGATAGGCATAGGCGTTCTTGGCGCGGCCCATGAACGCCGTGACGCTGCTGACAAGGAGCACTGAGGTATCGCGCCCCAAATGCGAACCCGCCAGATCGCAGAGATAGGCGACGCCATTCAGATTGATATCGAGAACCTTGGCGACCGCAGCTGGATCGGCGGCGCCGGCCGGTGTTTCCATGAGAATGCCATGGGCGGCGATGACGCAGCGCACCGTGCCGAGCGCCTCCGCATGGGCGAACAAGGCCTTCAGACTTGCCGGATCGGTAACATCGCATGCGAAGAACGACTGGCCGGCTGCAACCGGCTTGGCATCCAGATCGGCCGCCACCACGTGCCAGCCACGCGACTGCAATTCGGCGGCGATCGCCGCGCCAATCGCGCCCGTCCCGCCCGTCACTATGGCGATATCCGTCATGAGGTTTCCTCCGTAGCCTTTTCATTTACATCGAAAGCCAACCCCGCGCGGGCATCGCCTTTGATCTTGGCGCGGAACAATTCGATGGTACCGGGCCAATGGGTGAACACGGCGCCATCGCCACCGGCACGATACCAGGACGAGCAATTGCCGAGCACCAACACGCTATCGCTGGCGCGGCGCTGAATGTCCCGATTGTAGGCGTCGTATATCTCATCCGACACCTCGACGGTGCGCGCGCCACTCTCGGCCATGGAGGTGATGGCTTCGACGATCAAAGTGACCTGGCCTTCGATGAAATCCGTCGCCGAGGCGCCGCTGACATTCGGCCCGTTGATGAGAAAGAGATTGGGAAAGCCTTTGACGAGGGTGCCGTAATAGGCTTGCGGCAGTTCGCGCCAGAATACCTCGAGCGTTTGGCCGCCGCGCCCGGCGATCTCAAGCCCGCCCAGCATATGCGCGGTGTCGAAGCCCGTCGCCCAGATGATGGCATCGACCGGATAGGACTTGCCGTCTTGATCGACGATGCCGCTTTCCGTGAGAGCTGTGACGCCGCTGCCGATCACCTCGACATTGGGCCGACGCATGGCCGGATAATAATCGTTGCTGAACAGCGGCCGTTTGCAACCGAAGCGATAGTTCGGTGTCAGAATCTCGCGCAGGCTGGGATCGTGGATTTCCTTGTCGAAATGCTTGCGCCATTCGCCTTCCTGCTGGGCGATCAATTCGCTGTTCATCGGAAAGCGGGCTTCGGCGATTTTCTCGAACAGACGGAACCATTCCTCGCGGCGCTCGTTCTGCCCGGCGGCGAATTCGGGGCTCTCGCGATCCTCGACCGCAAAGAACAGATCGGGCCGCGGCAGCACATAGGAGGGGGTACGCACGAAGACATAAGCTTTCTTGGCGTGCCCGGCGGCATAGGGCGTCACCTGGATCGCGGTGGCACCTCCGCCGACGACGGCAACAGATTTGCCTTCCAGGCTTATCTTGTCCGACCACGCGGTCGTGTGCAGCATTTCGCCTTTGAACAGATCCTTGCCCAGCACGTTGGGTACGACCGGCCGCGACAGTAGCCCGCCGGCCCAGACCAGGAAGCGGCTGGTATAGGCGCGGCCGTCCTTGGTTTCGATGGCCCAGAGCGCCTTGTCGTCATCCCAGATGGCGCTGGCGACCTCGGTGCGGAATTCGATCGACGGTCGCACGTCGTAATGATCGGCGAATTCGTTGAGATAGGCCCAGATCTCGTTACCGGGCGCGAAATTCGTCGACCAGTTGCGGCCGAGAAAGAAGGAAATGGCATAAAGATCGATCGGCGTGTCGCAGGCCACGTTGGGATAGCGATTGGCGCGCCAGACGCCGCCGAGATCGTCGGCGCGCTCGAACACGACGATGCGATCGATACCGGCCTGTTTCAGCTTCGCGGCGGTGATGAGGCCGCCAAGGCCGGCGCCAATAATCGCCACATCATAGCTGCGTGATGCATCGGGCTTGCTTGCAGCATTGGCTGTATTCATGGCTCTGCCCCTGTCGCTCAAAGCACCGGATCGGTCGGACGGCGGCTGGTGCCATGCACCATCTGCTGCCGCAGCTCGTGACCATCGAGATAGGCAACCTCGCCCTTGATGAGACCGTCCTCGAAATAGATCCACACCGTCATCGGCAGGCACAATGTCTTGCCCGACGTCGGCATGCCGAAGAACGTGCCCGTGGGCGTGCCGTAGAAATAGCCGTTGCCCACCATGAGATCGTCCGACACCACCCAACGGTGCGGGAAAAAGCCCTGGCCCTGAAAGGTCGTCAGCCGCACGCGATAAAATTCACGCATGGCTTCGTAGCCGCGCACTTCGAGGCCTGTCGCATACATGATCTGAAACGGATCATTGCGCGTCATGGTCTCCATCGTACCGGCGAGATCGCCGGACCATTCGGCGCTGGTGTGGGCGAGCATCATCTGCCAGTTGTGCCGCGCCGCAGCACCACCCGCCCAATGGATCTGTTCCGAATAATCGAAGGGTGCGGCGCGTTCGGCGATCTGCGACGCATCAAGGCTGAGCATGTTTCTCTCCCTTTATCCCACGTGCGCCTTGAGCCAGGCCGCGGAACGCCTGACTGTGCCGCCCGGCCGATAGCGTTGCAAATTTATGTTCATGTTGATTATTATTTCCGGCGTGAATATGAGGCTGCCCCATGCGCAACATGAACATGCTCGACCTCAACCTGTTGCGAGTGTTCGAAGCCCTGATGCGCGAGCAGAACGTCTCGCTGGCGGCCGAACGGCTTAATCTCACCCAACCGGCCGTTTCCAATGCGCTCAACCGGTTGCGCGCCGTGTTCGAGGACCAGTTGTTCGTGCGCACGCGCAACGGCATGGAACCAACGCCCGTGGCCCTGGCCCTCTATGACCCGATCGAACATGGGCTGGCGTCGATCCGCTCGGCGCTGTCGGAAGGCCTTGTGTTCGATCCGGCGATATCGCAGCGCAATTTCACCATCATCACCACCGACGTCGGCGAACTCACCTATGTGGCGCAGCTTCTGCGCCTCTTGCGACAGGAAGCGCCGCATATCGACCTCGAAGTCATGGAAGCTTCGCGCGAGGAATATGAAAAGCTGCTCGACAGCGGCAAAGCCGACTTCGCCCTCGGCCGCTTCAAGATCAGCGATTCCTTTCGTTGCGAGCTGATCGGGTCCTGCATCTATGTGGCCGTCATGTGCAGCACCTATGCGCGCAAGCACGGCATCAAACAGGGCAGCACCATTCCCTATGACACTTTCCTGGATTTCGCCCATGTCGATGTGATGCCACGCGGCGCGACGGCCAATCCGATCGCGCCGGCGCTTGGCCGCGATGCCGCGCGACGCCGGATCGCGCTCACTATTCCGCATACGTCGGTGCTCTCCGGCCTGCTGCCGGACACAGAACTGGTGGCGACGGTGCCACAGCCGGCGGTGACGAGCCTGTGCCGCAGCGGCGCGCTGACCTGGGCCTATCTGTCGTTTGAAACCGAGATCACGCAATTGTTCATGGGCTGGCACAAGCGCCAGGATGGCGACAAGGGTCATATCTGGGTTCGCGACAAGCTGCGCGCCATCAACGTGAACGGATAGCCGACCGCCCTGGGCGATCGGCCCATGACATCATCGCTATTGTAAACGCCCACGCGACGTCTCGCGCAGCGAGAGCACCGTCGCCGTGGTGAACAGAGCGATGGCGACGACATAATAGGCCGGCGCCGTGGACGAGCCCGTCTTATCGATGAGGATCGTCGAGATGAACGGCGCGAAGCCGCCGAACACCGTCACCGCAATCGCCGAGGATATGCCGACCATGGTGGCGCGCCGCTCGGTCGGAAACAGTTCCGAAATGATGGCGGGGCCGACGCCGGCGATCATCGCTGTGAAGACCGACATGACGATCTGCAAGAGAACGATGGTCTGGAACCCAGGTGCGCTGGCGATGATGCCATAGAAGGGAATGGGCAGCAGAATGAACGCCGCCGCGCCCATGCCGAACACCGGGCGGCGACCCAATCGATCGGAAATCGCACCGAAGATCGGAATCAGAAATACGCCGACCATCGTGCTGATTGATGTCGACCATAGGGCTTCGCGGGCGGAAAGGCCGCCATAGCGCTGCGTATAGGTGGTCATATAGACCATCACGGCGAAGCTGGTGACCGACCACAAGGCCACGACACCCACCGATTGGAAGGCGGCGAAGAGAGACGAGCTTTGGTTTGCCGCCGCCTGCGGCGCAGTGCCTTGATGGGAATTCTTGAACTTCGGCGTCTCTTCCACATTGCGACGCATGTAGAGCGCCACGACCGCGAGCAAACCGCCCAGCAGGAAGGGAACGCGCCAGCCCCACGCTTCCATCTGCGCCGGTGTCAGAACGGAGGAGATGATCGCCACCGTCGCCACGCCAAGCAGGAGGCCGCCATAGGTGCCGACCTGATGAAAGCTGGCGAACAGGCCACGCTTGGACTCCGGCGCCCATTCGATCAGATAGGCGGCGGCGCCGCCGAATTCAGCGCCAGCCGACAGGCCTTGCGCCAGGCGCGCCAACAGAATGATGGCCGGCGCGGCGAGGCCGATCGCGGCATAGGTCGGCGAGATGCCGATCAGAACGGACGCCCCCGCCATCAGGAACATGGCGAACAGCAAGACGAAACGCCGGCCCTTCACGTCAGCCATGCGACCGAAAATAACAGCGCCGAGCGGGCGCGCGACGAAGCCCGCGCCAAAGGCAGCGAAGGTGGCGAGCAGGGCCGCCGTCTCATGGGTCGAAGGAAAGAAATTCTTGGCGATATAGGCGACGACGAAGCCGTAGACCGTGAAGTCATACCATTCGAGAATATTGCCGAGACTGGCGATGGCCACCGAGCGCCGTGCCTTGGATGGCACAGGCGTCGATTGATAGTGGACCGAAACCTGATCTTGAGCGCTCACCGGCGTCCCCCCTCTGTCTTCCTCGCCTGACGGCTGTCGCCGCATGTTCGAGGCGGCGCCCTGCCACGCCGTTGACAGATTGGTGCCGCCGTCGGGCACGGCAGGCAAATTCAGATTTCGGATAGATCAAATCGGCGGCGTGAATTTTGGTGCTGCGTTTCACGGCCAAAGTACGGTCGGGATTCATGACCACGGCGCCGCCCGCGCCTCCCTTTTGAAGCGACGGCAAATCACCCCCTCTCCGCGTTGACTTCGCGAATTTGATGTAACTATATAACATATCATTCGTGAGGCGAATTTACATTCCGGGGCGAAAATGGCTGGGGTAAAGCAAGCAGAATTCAATAAAATCAGCGGAATAGGTCTCTTCTCGGCGGTCTTATTGCAGGTTTTCGCCATTGGCGATGCCGTCGCGCAGTCCAGCGATGAAACGGTGCTGCTGGACCCCATTGTGGTGACGGGCACTGGCCCCGCCGGCGCGGCGGGTCAGCCCTTCTTCGTGCAGCAGCAACGCTTCCTGCGGCGACCCGGCGCGGAAGCGGTCGTGTCCGTCGCCGATCAAACCACCGGCAAGAAGGCCGATCTCGGCGACGTTCTGGTGCGCACGCCCGGCGTCTTCATGAGCGACAACGGCAGTTTCATTTCGATCCGCGGCAGCGACATTTCGACGGACGGTTCGCGCAACGGTCGCGGCGTCCGCGCCTTTATCGATGGCTTCCCGTTGGGGCGGACGGAGGCCGGTTTCACCAATCCGCTGATCGATCTCCTGGCCACCGATTACATTGAGCTCTACCGCGGCGGAAACAGCCTGCGTTATGGCGCGATCGCCACGGGCGGTGCGATGAACTTCGTCTCCAAGACCGGCCGCACGGCGCCGGGACAGGCCATCAGCGTGATGGGCGGCAGTTTCGGCACGCTGCAAACCCAGTTCGAGACCGGCGCCAGCAAGGACAATCTCGATTGGTATCTGCAAGGCAATGTCTTCAAGAGCGACGGCTTCCGGCAGCATACGCATGAAGGCAACTATCGGTTCAGCGGCAATGTCGGCTGGCGGCCGAGCGAAGATGTGGACTCACGCACCTTCTTCGCCATGGGCCGCACCGATCGCGATCTCGCCGAACCCATTCCGCTGAACCAATTGCGCCAAAACCGCCGCATGGCGCCGGCCAACTCCTATCTCTTCAACGAGCGATTGAATTTCACCTATCAGCGCATCGCCAACCGCACGACCATCCGGCGTGGCGACACCAACTACGAATTCGGCGCGCATTTCCTCAACACGGCGCTCGATCATCTGCCTTCGCCCTTCGCCGGGATCATCGACTACAAATGGCAGGAAGGCGGCCTGTCCGGGCGCGTCGAACACAAGACCGATCTCGCCGGATTGCCGACCGAATTCGTTGGCGGTGTGCGCGTCGGCTATGCGAGCGGCCGGTTCGACCGCTATCGCCACGCCAATGCCGGCACGACCAAGGCGCGGCAGATCTACGATTGGGCGTTCTCGTCCTGGCTCGTCGAAAGCTATGGCGAAGCGGCCGTCGAAGTGCTGCCGAAGGTGCGCGTGTTCACCGGTTTGCAGGGCGTGTTCACGACGCGCACGCTGCGCGACGACTATCGCGGCGGCGCGGTTGCGGCGCTCGGGCCGACGTCGCCCGGTGGCCCGCAACCGGGCCGCGTTGCCGGCCTGCTCAACTACGACCGCTCCTATCAAGCGGCCAATCCGAAGATCGGCATCAATTGGGAATATCGGCCCGATCATTTCCTCTTCGCCAATGTCTCGCGCAGTTTCGAAGTGCCCGGCGGCGCCGATCTCAGCAATGTCCTGGAAGCGCAGGGGCGAACGGGTATCGCCCTGCCGCCGGTGCAACCGCAATCCGCCTGGACCTGGGAAGCCGGCATTCGCGGCGGCTGGGAGCGCTTCAAATATGACATCACCGCCTATCACATGCGTCTGCGCAACGAGATCCTGACGCGTTGCGCCAGCGAGATCGCGGCCGCCTGCACGACGACGATCGCCTTCAATGCCGATCGCACCGTTCACAACGGATTGGAAATCGGCCTCAAGACGATTCCCTTCGTCGATCTGTTGCAGCCCGATGATCGCGTGTTCGCCAACCTGGTGTGGAACTTTTCCGACTTTCGTTTCGACAACGATCGGCGCTTCGGCAACAACCGGCTGCCCGTCATTCCGCGGCACACGCTGTTTGGCGAAGTCGGCTATGAACATCCGCTTGGCTATTACGCTTCGGTCAACCTGCGCCATCAAAGCGCACGGCTCTCCACCTTCGACGGCTCAGGCGGACCGGCTTTTCTTATCCCCGCCTATAGCCTGCTCGGTGCCAAGATCGGCTGGCGATCGCCCGATAAAACGTGGTCCTTCTATATCGAAGGCCGCAACCTGACGAACGTGGCCTATGTGTCAGAATTCTCGGCCACGCCGACCGTGCCGGTGACGCAACAAGGACCGGCGCTGGTGCGCAGCACGTCGCCGCAGGTGCGCCCCGGCGAGGGCCGCGCCATCTATGCCGGCATGACGGTGAGGTTCTGACATGCAACCGCTTACCGCGTGTCAGCGGATGCTGGCCTTCTGCCTGGCTGCCGTGCTCGGCGCCTGGCCTCTTTGTGCGCAAGAGAAGCCGCCCGCGCGCGTCCGGGTGCTGACGGTCGATTTCGTTCTGCCTGGCAAATTCGAACGACTGAATGCGCTCGCCCAATCGGTCGGCCAGACGCTCGATCACGCCTATGTGGAAACGGCGCCGCCGGCGCCCGCCGCATTGATGGAGGGCGCCGATCTCGTCATTCTCGATACGCCGCGCCCCATGGATATGGCGAAGCTGCAAACGCGGCTGGCGGGCGAGCTGAAGACGACGCGCGTGCCGTGGCTGCGGGTGGGCGGCGGGCCGCCGATCTTCGGCAATCTGGCGCCCGAACATGCGCGGCGGCTGATCACCTATTATGCCAGTGGTGGCGAGGCCAATCTCAAGAATTTCTTCGCCTATGCGGCAGCCATGTTGCGGGGTGGCGACGTATCGACAATTCCCGCGCCGCGACCGCTGCCAGCAACCGGTTTCTATCACCCGAAGGCGCCGCATCTTTTCGCTCACGTGGATGACTATCTGCGCTGGCTCGACGACAACGGGCCACGCGATGCACCACGGATCGGCATCGCCATCCATTCCGGATTGATCGCGGCCATGGAGACGAAGGTCGTCGATGCAATGATCGAGACGGCCACGGCGCGGAGCCTGGCACCCATCGTCTTCTGGTTCGATGCCGCCGATCCAGCAGGCTTGGAAAAGGTGCTGAAGCCGGCGCGGGCCACGGCGCTCATCATCGCCACGCATCTGCAGAACGGCCCGGCCCGCGCGGCCGAATTCGCCAGGCTCAACATGCCCGTGATGCAGGCGATCTCCCATCGCGATGGATCGATCGCCGATTGGCGGACCAAGCAGCAGGGCATGGCCATGCCGCTCGTCGCGCCTTTCCTGGCGGTTCCCGAAACCTGGGGCGTCAGCGATCCGATCGTCACCGACGCCGTCGAGAAAGGCGAACCGACGCCGATCAGCGAGCAGATCGATCTGCTGATGGCGAAAGCCTGGCGGCTGGCGGCTCTCAAAACGCGTGCGAATGCCGACAAGCAGCTCGCGCTGATGTTTTGGAACTATCCGCCGGGCGAGAAAAACCTGTCCGCCTCCAATCTCAACGTGCCGCGCAGCCTGGCCCAACTGACGGCGGCCCTGGCAGCGGCGGGTTATCGCGTGCCGGCCTCGACCGAACCTGCGTTGATCGAAGCGGCGCAGAGCCTGTTGGGCGCCATCTATCATCGCGAGCGCTTACAGGGCCTGCTGGCCAACGATCTCGCGGAACGCTTTCCCCTCGCCGCCTACCAAGCTTGGTTCAACCGTCTACCGGCGGAGCGCAGACAGGACATCGTCGAGGCATGGGGACCACCGGAACGGTATGAAGGATTGATCGAGGAGAATGGCGAACGCTTCTTCGTCATTCCGCGCCTGCGCCTCGGCCGTCTCGTCATCCTGCCGCAACTGCCGCGTAGCGGCGAACCCGGCCGCGACTATCACGATGGCAAAAAGCCGCCGGGGCATTGGTATCTTGCCGCCTATCGCTTCCTGCAGGACACCAAGGTCGACGCCCTGATCCACTTTGGCACCCATGGAACGCAAGAGTGGACACCGGGCAAGGATCGCGGCTTGGCGGCGAGCGATTATCCCATGCTCGCGGTCGGCGACCTCCCCGTCTTCTATCCCTACATCCAGGACAACATCGCCGAGGCCGTTCAGGCAAAGCGGCGCGGCCGCGCCGTGACGATCAGCCATCAGACACCGCCATTCGCACCGGCGGGCCTGTTCGACGAACTGCGGGACGTGCACGCCAAGGTGCATGAATATGTGCAGTTGGACGACGGGGCGGTGCGAGAGCGGACGCAAGCCGATATTCGCCAGCTCGCCATCGCCGCGAACATGCACCGGGACATGGGGTGGAGCGAAGCGGCGATCGACAAGGATTTTCCGGCTTTCCTTTCAGCCCTGCACGATCATTTGCATGCTTTGGCGGCCCATGCCATGCCGCTGGGATTGCATACGTTCGGCATGCCAGCGGCGGCAGAGCACCGTCTTTCGACGGTGATGCAGCAGCTTGGCGAGCCCTTTTACCAACGGGTCGGCGCCGAGCCGGATGAATTCTTCGCCCGCGATTTCAGCACATTGAAAGAGACCGAACCCTACAGGCTCCTGACGCGTTTCCTGCACGATGGCGCCGATCCCGCAACCATTGCCGATAACGATCTGCGTGCCATGGTCGAACGCGCCATCGTGCTTGACCGGCATCTGAGCGAACCCGGCGAGATCGAAGCCTTGTTGCAGGGCCTGTCGGGTGGCTTCGTGCAGCCTGGTGCCGGTGGCGATCCGATCCGCAATCCGGACGTGGCGAGCGGGCGCAATCTCTTCGCTTTCGAAGCCGATAAAGTGCCGACGCAAGCGGCGTTCGAAGCCGGCGCCAAGGCCTATGAACAGCTTGTCGAGGCTTATCGCGCGGAGCATGCGGGCGAGCGCCCTGCAAAGCTCGCTTTCAGCCTGTGGGCCGGTGAGACAACCCGGCATCTGGGCATCGTCGAAAGCCAGGTTCTCCACGCCCTCGGCCTGCAGCCCGTGTGGAACAGCGGCGGCAAGCTCACCGGGCTGACGATCGTGCCACGCGAACGGCTCGGCCGGCCCCGTGTCGATGTGGTCCTCCAGGTAACGAGCGTCTATCGCGATCAATTCGACGTCTTCATGCGCATGCTGTCGAGCGCGATCGATCGGCTTGCCGCTCTCGACGAGCCCGACAATCCGGTCTTCCTCAACAGCCGCCGCATCGGCGACAGTCTCATGACGCAAGGCAAGAGCGAACCGGAGGCGCGACGCTTCGCTAGTCTACGCATCTTCAGCAATGAACCCGGCGACTATGGCACGGGCCTGCCGAACATGACGCTGAAGTCGACTGGCTGGGAGAATGAAAAGCCCTTGGCCGAGGCCTTTCTGGCGCGCACCCAATATGCCTATGGGGCGGCGGACTGGGGCACGACGGCAACAGACGTCAATCTGTTCGCCGAACAGCTCAAGGGCGTGCAGGCGGCGGTGTTGTCGCGCTCGTCCAGATTGCATGGCGTGCTGTCGACCGATCACCCGTTCGAATATCTCGGCGGGCTGTCGCTGGCGGTGCGTCATCTAGGTGGCGCCAGCCCTTCGCTCTATATCGCCGATCTGCGCCAGACAGAGAGCCGCGTCACGCCCGTGGCGCGTTTCCTCTCCGATGAAATCCGCGCGCGCTATGTCAATCCGCATTGGATCGGCGGCATGCAAAAGGAAGGCTATGCCGGCACGCTCGAACTCTTGAACGCGGTCAACAATTTCTGGGGCTGGCAGGTCACCGATCCCGCGCAGGTGCGTGCCGATCAGTGGCAGGAGTTCCACGAGACCTATGTGATGGATAAGCGCAAGCTGGGGCTGAACGCATGGTTCGCCGCGACCAATCCCACCGCGCAGACGCAGATCATCGAGCGCATGGTCGAGGCCGTCCGCAAGGGCTATTGGGATGCTTCGCCGCAAACCCGACGCGAACTCAGCGAGCGCCTGCAACAGCTTGCCTTGCAGCACAATGCGGCCATCACCGAGCCAGTGACGCGGGACTATCTCGCAGCGGCAGGTTCGGGCTTTGGCACCGACGCACCGGCATCGACCGATCCCGCTCCATCGGCTGAAACCACCGCGGGAGAGCAGGTTCGCGGCCAGACTTTGGAGAAGGTCTCTCCACCGGGCGGCACGCAGACCAATTTCGTCTTCTACGCCACCCTCTTTCTCGTTTTGACCGTTCTGGCCGGCGCACTGCTGCAAACGCTCGCCCATATCAGAACCAATGCCACGGATGCCCGTCCATGAATGCGCTTGAACACAGCCTCTTTGAAGTTTCAAAACTGTTTCTGATGCCGGTCCTCGTTCTGATCGCGCTCTCGCTCGTCTATGCGCTGGCGATGCTGGGTGCGTTCCTCGTTGAGTCCCTCTTGCGGATGCGCGGCAGCTATCGTTCCCGTCTCGTGCATCATGCGGAGGCGAGCGGCGCGGCCAGTGCCGATCTCGAACTGTGGATCATGAAGCAGCTCGAATGGCTGCGCATCGTCGCGCGCTGCGCGCCGATGCTGGGACTGGTGGCGACGATGATTCCGATGGGGCCGGCGCTGTTGGCGCTGACGACCAACGACAGCCGCTCGATCAGCGAGAATCTCGTCGTCGCCTTCTCGGCCGTCATCCTGGCGCTCGTCAGCGCGGCGATCACTTTCTTCGTTCTCTCGATCAAACGTCGCTGGTTTCTGCAGGAGCTGCGCGCTATCGAACGTCAGCGAGGCAACTGATGCGTTTCCTCACTGAAGACGATTCGGACGATCCGTTGCTCTCGGTCGTCAATCTCATCGACCTGTTTCTCGTCGTCATCGCCATTCTGCTGGTCATCGTCGTGACCAATCCGCTGAATCCCTTTTCAGCGAAGAAGGTCGTGGTGGTCGAAAATCCCGGCGAAGCGAACATGACCATGATCGTCAAGGACGGTCAGGAGCTAACGAAATACACGACCAGCGGCGAAATCGGCGAAGGCCGTGGCGTGCGCGCCGGCATTACCTACCGGCTGCCGGATGGGCGCATGATCTACGTGCCCGAAGGCCAATAGCCTCGGCGCATCAGGTGTCACAACTGGAGCGTGTTAAGCGGTTTAATTTGGTGGAGCCAGACGGAATCGAACCGACGACCTCTTCAATGCCATTGAAGCGCTCTCCCAACTGAGCTATGGCCCCACGCCGCAAACCGGCCTTTCGGCGGTTGCGAATACACGATCCATTGGGACGGACCGGGCGCTGGCGTCACCCTCCCGGGCGGCGCGGCGCGTGTATAGGTCAGCTTCACAAGTGTTGCAAGCCGACGACAGAGAAAATTCTCAGCTTTCTTCGTCGTTCTCGATATCGCCGTCGATCAGGCCGGAAACATCGTCGTTATCTTCCTCTTCTTCCTCGAGGAAAGTCTCGTCGTCGTTGCCGCTATCGTCGTCTTCGATCTCGATATCGTCGTCCGAGGCGCCCGTAGCCTTGGCCTCGGCCGCATCGGCATCCTCCAGGGAGACCAATTCGACATTGGCCGTATCCTGCTCGGTCTCGTCATCGGCCTCGACGCGGCGGGCCGGAGCGGCGCGCGCCGGCGCCACGGCCACCGCCTGGAAGACGGTGCCGCACTTCGGGCAGACGATCGGGTCGCGGTTCAGATCGAAAAACTTCGTGCCGCAGCTCTGGCACTGGCGTTTGCCGCCAAGTTCCGGTTTCGCCACTTGTCAAAACCTCTTGCAATTCTAGGGGGAACCGCCGCGCCGCGGGCGGAACACCGAAACAAATTCCGGACGCTCCCGTTAGTGGGCTGTCGCGCCCCTGTCAAATGGGAAGTTGGCGGCTGGCCGTAATAATGACAGGGGCTGTTCGCACATGGTAGGAGCGCCCCGCGCGGATCGTTCCGTGCCCTTTAGATTCCCACAAGTTATCCGCATTTTTCGAGGATCCAATGGCCGCCGCCTCCCACGCCCATTCCGCCCCTGTCCCGCTGACGGCGGCCGCCGCCGGCCCCCTGCGCGGGCACTTGCGTGCCCCCGGCGACAAGTCGATTTCCCATCGCGCCCTGATCCTGGGCCTCCTGGCGGTCGGCAAGACGACGATCGAAGGCCTGCTGGAAGGCGATGACGTGCTGCGCACCGCCGCCGCCTGCCGGGCGCTGGGCGCCAAGGTGGAACGGACCGGCGCGGGCCGCTGGAGCGTCGACGGGGCGGGCCTGGGCACCCTACAGACGCCGCCCGACGTGCTCGATTTCGGCAATGCCGGCACCGGCACACGGCTGATGATGGGGGTGGTGGCCGGCCATCCGATCGAGGCGACTTTCGATGGCGACGCCTCCCTGCGTAAGCGGCCGATGCGTCGCATTCTCGACCCGCTGGCGCTGATGGGGGCCCAGGTGGTGGCCGAGAGCGAGGGCGGGCGCTGCCCGGTGGTCCTGCGCGGCACCGGCGATCCGGCGCCGCTCGACTACCGCACCCCGGTCCCTTCGGCCCAGCTCAAGTCTGCCATCCTGCTGGCCGGGCTCAATTCTCCCGGCCGCACCACGGTGATCGAGACCGAGGCCTCGCGCGACCATACCGAGAAAATGCTGGCCTATTTCGGCGCCGACATCGTTTCGCAGCCCGATGGCGAGCACGGCCGCAAAATCGTTCTCAACGGCCGGCCGGAGCTGAAAGCGCGCGACGTGATCGTGCCGGCCGACCCCTCCTCCGCCGCCTTCGCCTTGACGGCGGCACTGCTGGTGCCGGGCTCCGACGTGACCATCGAGGGCATGATGATGAACCCGCTGCGCATCGGCCTGCTCACCACCTTGCAGGAGATGGACGCGCGCATCGACATCCTCAATCCGCGCATCGAGGGCGGCGAGGACGTGGCGGACCTCAGAGTGCGCACGTCGCAGCTCAAGGGTGTCGACGTGCCGGCGGCGCGCGCGCCAGCGATGATCGACGAATATCCGATCCTGGCGGTGGCGGCGGCTTTCGCTGAAGGCGAGACACGCATGCGCGGCCTGGCCGAACTGCGGGTGAAGGAATCCGATCGCCTGGCGGCGGTCGCCGATGGCCTCATCGCCGCCGGCGTCACCTGCCGCATCGAGGGCGACGACCTCATCGTCACCGGCGGGCCGGTGCGCGGCGGCGGCACGGTGAAGACCCATCTCGACCACCGCATCGCCATGAGCTTCCTCGTGATGGGCCTCGCCTCGCAGCAGCCGATGACCATCGACGATGCGGCGATGATCGCCACGAGCTTCCCGACCTTCCAGCCGGAAATGGAGCGGCTCGGCGCGAAGTTCAGTGCGTGAGAGGTGTGGTCCCCGTCATGGCGAGCGCAGCGAAGCCATCCAGGGGCTACAGTGTAGAGACATCGATGCAGTTAGGCCTGCACGGCAGGCCTAACTCGATACTTTACCGCACGCCCCTGGATTGCTTCGTCGCTACGCTCCTCGCAATGACGGTAGAGAGGTCACTCCTACTTCGATCGCTCGCGCTCGATCAGCGCCAGCACTGACGCCAAGCGGTCCTTCACCGGCTTGGGCGCGTCGATGATGTCGGCGACGACTTTCTGCACCTCCTCGCCCGACACCGGATTGATGTCGAGATTCAGCTTCTGCGCGTCTTCGAGGAAGGCCGGCAGTTTCATCGTCGCCTCGAACGCGGCGCGCAAAGCCTTGACCCGTTCCGCCGGCACTTGCGGCGACGTGAAGAACGGCCGGCCGATGACGGTGGGCGCCGACAGCAAGCGCATGGCCTGGCGATCGATGTCGTTGGTGGCAAGGTCCATCATCAAGGGCACGTCGGGCAGATCGGCGGCTTTCTTCAAGCCGATCTGCACGAGGAGATTGATCTTCTTGTCGCGAATCCAATCGGGCCGCGTCGCTTTCCACGATGCCCAGGAGTTGGAGCCGCGGCCGGCGACCTCGCCCTTTTCCATGGCGAGATTGACCTCGTTGCCGCCGGGATAACCCAGGATGATCTTGAACTTGGTGCCCACCATGGTGTTGAGCACCTGCGGATATTGCGCCGAGGTGTTGTAACCGGTGGCGCCCATGGTCGATTCGACCTTGCGGGCATCCTCGATGGTTTTGATCGGCGA
Source organism: Rhizobiales bacterium 62-17 (assembly GCA_001898965.1). GTDB lineage: Bacteria > Pseudomonadota > Alphaproteobacteria > Rhizobiales > Beijerinckiaceae > Terripilifer. The sequence goes on along the minus strand of MKVW01000009.1, from coordinate 632,249 downwards.
GGTGTACCAGGTGGAGACGACATTGTTCTCGACGATCGGATTGCCGATGTAGATCAGTTCGCGGCTGTCGAATTTGACGCCGCTGTCGCCGAGCGCCTGTTCGAGCGCGATCGACTGATCGGCGATCCCCAGTGCCGTGCCATCCTTGGGGGCGACGCCGTGGATATAGGCGGCGGCGATGCGGCTGCCGGCGCCGGTCATGTTCTTGGGCACAAGCTTGGGCTTGCCGGGGATCTGATCGCCGAGATAGCGCGCGAGCAGCCTTGCATAGGCGTCATAGCCGCCGCCGACCGTAAAGCCGATGATCAGGTCGATATTGTTCTTGGAGCGGTAGAACTGTTCGACCGCATCCTGCGCCCGCGCGGGGCCCGAGACGGCGGTGATGGTGGCCAAAAGCCCGGCAGTGGCCCATCCCAACCGTTTTCCAAACGAAATCCGAGGCAATTCATTGCGATTCACGGGGCGTTCCCTTTCCCTGGCGGCCTTGTCTCGGCCTGTTTCCGAAACCAGACATAGCGTCCGGCGGCGGCCCTTGAAAGCCAGACGGGCCGTGACAGCGGCGGTTGGCGACCTTTTCCCCGCCCTTGACCGTCCCCACCTTATGACTGATAGCTCTAGGAACTGTCTTTAAATGGCCAAGCCCGCGTCTCGTTTGAGAGCCTTGGACGATACAGAGGTCATAGAATGAGCGAGACGTTGGCGTGGCTGTCTTCGATCGAAGAGGTCGTCGAGGACGCCAAGGCCGGGAAAATGTTCATCCTGGTCGACGACGAGGGGCGTGAGAACGAGGGCGACCTCGTCATTCCCGCCGAGATGGCCACCGCCGAGGCGGTCAATTTCATGGCCAAGCACGGCCGCGGATTGATCTGCCTGTCGATGACCCAGGACCGGGTGGAAGAACTCGGCCTGCACCTGATGTCGCAGAAGAACCAGACGCTGCACCACACGGCCTTTACCGTGTCGATTGAGGCGCGCGAAGGCGTCACCACCGGCATTTCGGCCGCCGACCGCGCCCAGACCATCGCGGTTGCCATCGACCCGAAGAAAGGCCGCCGCGACATCGTCACCCCGGGCCACGTTTTCCCGCTCGTCGCCAAGGAAGGCGGCGTGCTGGTGCGTGCCGGCCACACAGAGGCAGCCGTCGACATTTCGCGACTCGCGGGCCTCAACCCGGCCGGCGTCATCTGCGAGATCATGAACGACGACGGCACGATGGCGCGCATGCCCGACCTCGTGCAATTCGCGCAATTGCATGGGCTGAAGATCGCCACCATCGCCGATCTCATCGCCTATCGCCGGCGCAACGAGCGCCTGATCAACATGATCTCGGAATCGAAGATCAACAGCCGCTATGGCGGCGAGTTCAAGATCCGCGTCTATTCCAACTCGGTCGAATATGCCGAGCATATCGCCCTCATCCGCGGCGACATCTCCGGCGACGAGCCGGTGCTGGTGCGCATGCATCAGGCGAGCATTCTGTCCGACAGCTTGGGCGACATCGGGCCGCCGGAAATGGTCGGTGGTACGTTGCGCGCGCGCAGCGGCGAACTCGCCGGCTCGATGCGCATGATCGCCGAGTCCGATCGCGGCGTCGTCATCTTCATTCGCGAGACGGCGCCGACCTTCATCAGCCGTGCGCTGAAAGAGCGCGAAGGCCAGGCGCGCGGGCCGGTGTCGGAACTGCGCCAATATGGACTGGGTGCGCAGATCCTGCTCGATCTCGGGTTGAAGAACATCGTCCTGCTCTCCAACACCCAGCATAATATCGTCGGTCTCGACGGCTATGGCTTGACAGTGGTCGGCCAGTTGCCGATCAAGGAGAGCACCAACAAGGGGTGATCCGGCAACGGACACTCCGCGAAGGTGAAACGAGCCGGCGACAACAGCCGGCCGCACAGAACGATTAGGGAAGCCGGACCATAACCGGCGTGGAAACGCGAAAAGGACGCTGGATGACAATCGCGACGACAGACCGTCGTAGGATTGAGCTTGCCGGTATTGATATCGAGCTGGCTCTACATGGCGAAGGCCGACCGCTGCTGCTTCTCTCAAGCGAAGAGCAGCTTGAACAGGATTTGCCGCTCATTGCCGATCTCGCCCGACGCCATCAGGTGATCGTGCCATCGGCGCCGGGGTTCGGCCGTTCGGATCGACCGGACTGGATCAGCAATCCCGACGACATCGCCTATCTCTATCTGGAACTTCTCGACAAGCTGGACCTGCAGGGCATCGCCGCCATCGGCTTTTCGCTCGGCGGCTGGATCGCCACTGAGATGGCGACCAAGAACCCCGCTGTTTTTTCCAAGCTGGCGCTCGTCAGCGCCTATGGCATCAAATTCGGCGGCCCTTACGACGTCGATATTCAGGATATGTGGACGTCGCATCCCGACAAGGTGGCGGCGTGGAAATGGCACGATGCCGACAAGGGCAAGCGCGATTTCCTCAGCATGGATGACGATGCGCTCGGCATCGTCGCGCGCAACACCGAGAGTTTCGCGCGCTTCTGCTGGGATCCTTACATGCACAATCCCAAGCTGAAGCGGCGGCTGCATCGCATCAAGGCACCGACCCTGGTGATCTGGGGCGAGAACGACGGCCTGACGTCGCCGGTCTATGGCAAGGCCTATGCGGATCTTATTCCCGGCGCGAGATTCGAAAGCATCGCCGCCGCCGGCCACTACCCGCATATCGAACAGCCGGACGCCTTCGGCAAAATCCTTCACCCATTCCTCGACTGAACAGCGCCGCGAGAAAGGTCCGTCCTTATGTACGCCTGGCACTTCACCGAAATGCCCTATCCGCATCTGCCGCCGCTCGAAACCCTGAGCACCATGCGCGTTTCGCTGGCGAGCAAACATTACGACCCGCGCCTCGGCGCCGATCTCTACAACCGCTATTTCGACGAATATATGATCGCCGACGATCTCGGCCTCAATCTGCTGCTCAACGAACATCATCAGACCGCGACCTGCATCGATGTCGCCGCACCCTTGTCGGCAGCGATCCTGGCGCGACAGACGCGCAAAGGGCGCATCTGCATTCTCGGCAATCCGATCGCCAATCGCGGCGACCCGATCCGCATCGCCGAGGAAATGGCGATGATCGATTGCATTTCGCGCGGCCGGCTTGATGTCGGTTTCGTGCGCGGCGTGCCTTATGAAATCTTCGCCGCCAACACCAATCCGACCCAGACGGTCGAGCGGCTGTGGGAAGGCATCGACCTCGTCGCGAAAGCCTGGACCTCGACCGAAGGTCCGTTCAATTTTGAAGGCCGCTTCACTCACAAGCGCGCCATCAATCTGTGGCCGCGCCCCTATCAAACACCGCATCCGGCGATCTGGCTCACCGGCTCAAGCGATCTCGACAACATCAAACGCGCCGCGGCACGCGGCTTCGTCTTCGCGACGTTCTTGCAGCCGCATGCGAAAGTGAAGTGGATGTTCGACGGCTATCGCTCGGCCTTCCACGACACCGGCCTGCCTGGTGGCGGCGGCACCGCCTATATGCCTCTCGTCTTCACCGCCGACAGCGATGCGGAGGCCGAAGCAGGCGCGCGCGAACTGACTTGGTATCTCGATGCCAAGTCGGAGCCGCAATACCGCAATCCGCCGGGCTATGTGACGGTGGATTTCAACGTGCAGGCGTTGAAAGGCGCGTTCTCCGGCCGCTCCGAGGCGATGCGCAAACAGTCGATCGAATTCCTCAAGGAACAGGGCGTGCTGATTTACGGCAAGCCCGATGACGTCGCCCAGCAGATCAAGCGTCTCTACGATCTTGTCGGCGGTTTCGATCATCTCCTGATGATGCAGCAGGCCGGCTATATGAGCCATGAGCGGACGGTGCGCAGCATGACGCTCTTCGCCAAGGAGGTTTATCCGCAAATCCTCGACCTGCCGCGCACCAAGCCGCTCAACGTCGCGGCGGCCGAATGACGCCTGGCCAGTATGTCACCATCGATGGCGCGCGCACCCACTATTACGAAGCGGGTGTGCAGCATCGCGGCGTAAGACCCAGCGTTGTGCTGTTGCATTCGGGCGAGTTCGGCGGCTGCGCCGAATTTTCCTGGGAGCACAATATCGAAGCGCTGGCGAGCCGCCATCACGTGCTGGCGCCCGATCATCTGGGCTTCGGGCGCACCAACAAGCTTTTCGATTTCGAGAACATGATGGCGCGCCGCATCGCGCATATCCAACGCTTCATCGAAACCATGGGCACGGGGCCGGTGCATGTGATGGGCAGTTCGATGTCGGGCGGCCTGTGCCTGATGGTGGCGGCGCGCGAGACGCCCGACTGGCCGCTCGTCTCCGTCACCTGCTGTTCGGGCGGCGGCGTCGCACCCGACAACGAGGCGCGCAAAGTGTTGAATTCCTACGACGGCAGCAAGGAACATATGCGCCGCATCATCGCGACGATGTTCGTCGATCCGAGATGGGCTGAAGATGACGCCTATATCGACCGGCGCGTCGCCATGGCCAATGCAACCGGCGCGTGGGAGGCCATTGCGGCGGCCCGCTTCAAAGCGCCGTTTCACCAGCGAAGCGGCGTTTCTCCGGAACGCGACGCGCTCGACTATGCACGCATCAGCATCCCTGTTTTGGTCTTCGCCGGACGGCAGGATTCCCTGCGGAACCCTGGCTATACGGATGATTTCGTGCCGAAAATGCCACGATCCGAGCTGCATTTCTTTGAAAACGCCGCCCATATGGGTAATATCGAATGCGCTGATGAGTTTAATGCCCGGACGTTGAAATTTCTCGCGCAACAAGAAGGAGCGTGCTAAGGCGCCGGGAACAAAAACTACGGAATTGTGACCGGTGACCGAACAGTCTGCTCCTTTCGATGTCCGCCTGACCGCCATCCGTTATGCGGCGCAAGATACCAATCTCTATGAATTCCGCCGCCTCGATGGCGCGCCGATGCCGCCTATCGCGCCGGGCGCTCATATCGATATTCATCTGCCCAACGGCATGATGCGGCAGTATTCGCTGACGACGGCGGAAGGCGATCCGAACGCCTATGTGGTCGGCATCAAGAAAGACCGCGCCAGCCGCGGCGGCTCGAAATTCATTCACGACCAGCTCAAGGTCGGCACCGTCCTGCAGCTGGGCGGCCCGCGCAACAACTTCCCGCTCGACGAGAAGGCTTCTCATACGGTGCTGCTCGCCGGCGGCATCGGCATCACGCCGATCTGGTGCATGGCGCAGCGCCTGCAGAAGCTCGGCGCCTCGTGGGAAATGCACTATTCCTGCCGCGAGCGGCCGGAAGTGGCCTTCATCGACGAATTGTCGAAACTGCCGAATGTGAAGCTCCACATCGACGCGGAATCGAACGGCAAGTTCCTCGATATTCCTGGCATTGTTTCGGGCGCGCCGGCCGGCGCGCATTTCTACTGCTGCGGCCCGATCCCGATGCTCAACGCCTATGAGGAGGCGACCAAGAGCCTGCCCGAAGGCCATATGCACATCGAGTATTTCACCGCCAAGGAAGCGGCGGCGCTCGACGGTGGCTATAAGGTGCGCCTGGAGCGCTCCGGCCAGGAATTCACCGTGCCGCCGGGCAAGACCCTGCTGCACGTGCTGCGCGACGCCGGCGTCGACGTCAGCTATTCCTGCGAGGAAGGCGTGTGCGGCTCGTGCGAGACCGTGGTGATCTCGGGCACGCCCGACCATCGCGACAACATCCTCACCGAAGCCGAGCGCAAGGCCAGCAAGACCATGATGATCTGCTGCTCGGGCTCGAAGAGCGACCTGCTGGTTCTGGATTTGTAACCTCCGCCTTGGTGTCATTCCCGACGGCCGCGTAGCGGCCGAGCGGGAATCCAGAGCAAATGGCGGATTGTTCGGTCAAAATGGTCGAACGCAACAGCTTTTCCGGCACATGTGAAGCGGCGGCTCTGGATTCCCGCTCGCGGCTTCGCCGCGTCGGGAATGACACCGAGAGTGTCACAAAGCCGCCTAGCACCGCGCGTGACGGCCCGCGCCGTTTGCTTTAGAAAGCCTCCAAATTATCTGACAGAACAGGGCCTCAACGCCATGACCTATCAATATGCGCCGATGTTTCCGCTGGCCAAGGACCAGACCCCCTACCGCAAGATTTCCTCGGAGGGCGTGAAGGTCGAAAAGCTCGGCGACCGGGAAATCCTGACCGTCAGCCGCGAGGCGATGCGCCTGCTCGCCGAACAGGCGATGATCGACATCAACCACCTGTTGCGCCCGGGCCACCTGCAGCAGCTCGCCAAAATCCTCGACGATCCGGAGGCGACCTCGAACGACCGTTTCGTCGCCTATGACCTGTTGAAGAACGCCAATATCGCCGCTGGCGGCGTGCTGCCGATGTGCCAGGACACGGGCACCGCCATCGTCATGGGCAAGAAGGGCCGCCTGGTGTGGACCGAGGGCGAGGACGAAAGCGCCTTGGCCGAGGGCATCCGCGATGCCTATGAGAAGAAGAACCTGCGCTATTCGCAGGTGGCGCCGCTCTCGATGTTCGAGGAGAAGAACACCAAGACCAATCTGCCAGCGCAGATCGACATCTACGCCGAGGGCGAGAGCGAATATAAGTTCCTGTTCATGGCCAAGGGCGGCGGCTCGGCCAACAAGACCTTCCTGTTCCAGCAGACGCCGTCCGTGCTGACGCACGACCGGCTGGTGGCCTTCCTCAAGGAAAAGATCCTGACATTAGGCACCGCGGCCTGCCCGCCCTATCACCTGGCCATCGTCATCGGCGGCACGTCGGCGGAGCTGAACCTCAAGACCGTCAAGCTCGCCTCCACCCGCTATCTCGACGGCCTGCCGACGAGCGGCGGCGACGACGGCCATGCCTTCCGCGATCTCGCGATGGAAGAAGAGATTCACAAGCTGACGCAGAGCCTCGGCGTCGGCGCGCAGTTCGGCGGCAAATATTTCTGCCATGACGTGCGCGTCATCCGCCTGCCGCGCCACGGTGCCTCGCTGCCGATCGGCATGGGCGTGTCCTGCTCGGCCGACCGCCAGGCGACGGGCAAGATCACCAAGGACGGCGTGTTCCTCGAACAGCTCGAACACGACCCCGCGAAGTTCATGCCGCATGTGGACGAAGCGAGCCTCGGCGGCGATGTCGTGAAGATCGACCTCAACAAGCCGATGAAGGAAATTCTCGCGACATTGGATAAATATCCGATCAAGACGCGCCTCTCGTTGAGCGGCCCGATGATCGTGGCGCGCGACATGGCGCATGCCAAGCTGCGCGAACTACTCGATGCCGGCAAGCCGCTGCCGGATTATTTCAAGAACCACCCGATCTACTACGCCGGCCCGGCCAAGACGCCCGACGGCATGCCGTCGGGCTCGTTCGGACCGACCACGGCGGGTCGCATGGATTCCTTCGTCGATCAGTTCCAGGCGGCTGGCGGTTCGATGGTGATGCTCGCCAAGGGCAACCGCTCGGCGGCGGTGCGCGATGCCTGCAAGAAACACGGTGGTTTCTATCTCGGCTCGATCGGCGGCCCGGCGGCGCGGCTGGCGCAGGATTGCATCAAGAAGGTCGAAACCGTCGCTTATCCGGAACTCGGCATGGAAGCGATCTGGCGCATCGAAGTGGAAGATTTCCCGGCCTTCATCGTTGTCGACAACAAGGGCAACGACTTCTTCAAGGAACTCAATCTGAGCTGAGGCGGGCGCAGTTCGCAAACCTCACCGTCATTGCGAGTGCAGCGAAGCAAAACAGGAGTCAAGGTGTAGAGGCCTAGACGTCAATAGACCTGCACCACAGGCATTTCCTGATGTCTAACCGCGCGCCCCTGGATTGCCGCGTCGCTGCGCTCCTTGCAATGACGGAGAGGTTGAAGCCAAAACAAAACGGCTGCGCGATGATCGGCGCAGTCGCCCATGAAATAGAGACGTCGATGTTCACGCTTCAATGCGCGGGCCTTCTACCGCGTGGTCCCGTATTAAACCATTTCAGGCGTGCCGGAGGATGTTCGCGGACTATTTCCAACTTTATGCCATTTTGGCGAAGGCAGCTTCTGAAGCGAGCGCCATTTCGCGAACCCCACACGCCGAGGTAAGCGAGTCCAGTTCCCTCATCATGGAAATAAGCCGAACCGCCAAACACGGCTTCTAAGCCCGCAGCACCTTTTAGGCCACCGCCACCGTAAACAGAGATAACGATATCAATAGGGGCAGCAGTCACGACCGTTTCACTTCGAGCGAAACGCTTGTCCCTAAAAATGAAGATGCGAGCGGACTCGTCCATTGCTCGACAATCCACTCTTAGCTGATGCTTCGCGCGTCGGGAATGATACGAGAACCGCGACTACACCCGCATCGGCATCAGCACGTAGAGCGCCGATGCACCGTCGCGATCCTGGATCACCGTCGGCGAGCCGGGGTCGGCGAGTTTGAACAGCGCCGTGTCGCTGTCGAGCTGCGAGGTGATGTCGAGCAGATAGCGGGCATTGAAGCCGATATCGATCGAGGGCGCGTCATAATCGACTTCCAGCTCTTCGACCGCCGAACCGGAATCCGGATTGGTGACCGACAGAGTGAGCTTGCCGTCCGTGATGGCGAGCTTCACGGCGCGGCCACGCTCCGAGGAAATCGTCGACACGCGGTCGACGGCCTGGGCGAAGGAGCCGCGCTCCACCGTCAGGCGCTTGTCGTTGCCCGTGGGAATGACGCGCGCGTAATCGGGGAAGGTGCCGTCGATCAGTTTCGAGGTCAGCACCACATTGCCGAAAGTGAAACGCGCCTTGGTGGTCGACATTTCGATGCCGATTTCGCTCTCGGCATCTTCGATCAGTTTCTGCACTTCGGTGACGGCCTTGCGCGGAATGATCACGCCGGGCATGCCGGGCGAGCCTTGCGGCGCCGGCATTTCGACACGCGCCAGACGATGGCCGTCGGTCGCCACCGCGCGCAGCATGGTGTGGCCGCCGGAATCGGTGGTGTGCATGAAAATGCCGTTGAGATAGTAGCGCGTCTCTTCGGTCGAGATGGCGAACTGGGTCTTCTCGATCAGCTTCTTGAGATCGCCGGCCGGCAGAACGAATTTATGGCTGAGATCGCCGGCGTTGAGATCGGGGAAATCGGTCTCGGGCAGCGATTGCAGGGTGAAGCGCGAACGGCCCGAGCGCAGCAGCAACTGGCCGCCTTCGCCCGACTGTTCCAGCGACACCTGGGCACCGTCCGGCAGTTTGCGGACGATGTCGTAGAGGGTGTGGGCCGGCAAGGTCGTGGCGCCCGCCTGGCCGACGTCGGCGGCCACGGTTTCGGTGATCTCGAGGTCGAGATCGGTGGCTTTCAGCAGCAGGGAACGGCCGGCCGCCTGCAGCAACACATTGGACAGAATAGGGATCGTGTTGCGCCGCTCGACGACCCTGTGTACATGCCCCAGCGATTTCAGAAGCGCAGCGCGCTCCAGCGTGACCTTCATGGCCGGACCCAATCCCTGATATTCAGCCCAAACAGCTTGTTCCAAAGGGCTGAAATTGTCGCCGTTTGCAAGAGCCGGCGCAAGCGCGCCCGCCGACGGTGTGGATAGCGCGTTGGACTGTCAACAGGTTTCGCTGCGTTGCGGCAGAAGCGTCAATGCTTTACCGGGGCTTAATCCGGACGCCGTAATTTCTCATTGCCGCCGTTTTCCTCGGTCGATCTGCCGTCGATGGACTTGGGCAGACAGCCGGCGGGGCGGGCGTGGAGTGCAATGCGCGGTATTTTTGGCAGGAAAGAGCCGGTTTTTGACTCGCCGAAGCGGCGATCAGGCGAATTGCGCGCCGATCCCGCCGATCGGCCGGTGCGGCCTGGCCGCAAAAAGCCAGCCGCGGCGGCCGAGCCGCGCGGCCGCGCGAAGCGCAAAAAGGGCTTTCTCAGCCGCCTGATCGGCGGCAGCGGCGGTGGCGGCGGCAACAGCGCCCCGACGCCCAAGAAGGGCCGCCGCAAGCGCCGCTCGGCCTTCGGCACGGTTCTCTATCTCGGGCTCATTCTGGGCATCTGGGGCAGCGTCGGCCTTGCCGGGATCATCGCCTATCACGCGGCGCAATTGCCGCCGATCGACCAGCTCGCCGTGCCCAAGCGGCCGCCCAATATCGCCATCCTCAGCGAGGACGGCGTGCTGCTCGCCAATCGCGGCGACACCGGCGGCCCGGCCGTGCATCTGCGCGACCTGCCGCCCTATGTGCCGAAGGCTTTCGTCGCCATCGAGGATCGCCGTTTCTACAGCCACTGGGGCATCGACGTTTTAGGCATTTCGCGCGCGCTGTTGCGCAATGCCACCGGCAGCAACAGCATGCAGGGCGGCTCGACGCTGACCCAGCAGCTCGCCAAGAATCTGTTCCTGACCCAGGAACGGACCATGTCGCGCAAGATCCAGGAAGCGATCCTGTCGGTCTGGCTCGAACAGAAATATTCGAAGAACCAGATTCTCGAACTCTATCTGAACCGCGTCTATTTCGGCTCCGGCTCCTATGGCATCGAGGCGGCGGCGCAGAAATATTTCGGCCATGGCGCGCGCCAGCTCACTTTGTCCGAATCCGCCATGCTCGCCGGTTTGATGGTGGCGCCGACGCGCTTGGCGCCGAACCGCAACCCGAGCGGCGCCACCGAGCGCGCCGCCAAGGTGATCAACGCCATGGCGCAGGAAAACATGATCACCGACGCGATGGCGAAGATCGCGCTGACCAAGCCCGCCACCGTGACGCGCGAAGGTGGCGCGGCCTCAATCAATTACGCCGCCGATTTCGTGATGGATATTCTCGACGACACAGTCGGCGCGATCGATCAGGACATCGTCGTCACCACGACTTTGAGCTCGCTGATGCAGTCTTCGGCCGAACGGGCGCTGACCGAAGAGATCAACAAGCTCGGCGGACGCTATGGTGTGTCGCAAGGCGCCGTCGTGTCGATCGATCCGAACGGGCAGATCCGCGCTTTGGTCGGCGGCCGCAATTATGCCGACAGCCAGTTCAACCGCGCCGTGGCGGCGAAGCGCCAACCGGGCTCGGCCTTCAAACCCTTCGTCTATTTGACGGCGCTCGAACGCGGGCTTTCGCCCGACAGCGTGCGCGATGACGCGCCGATCAACATCAAGGGCTGGCGGCCGTCGAATTCGTCGCGCGAATATTATGGCCCGGTGACGCTGACGCAGGCGCTCGCGCTGTCGCTGAACACGGTGGCCGTGCGCCTCACGCAGGAAGTCGGGCCGAAAGCCGTTGTCGCGACGGCGCAACGTCTTGGCATTGTCTCGGATTTGCAGCCGAATGCCTCGATCGCGCTTGGCACATCGGAAGTGACACCATTGGAACTGGTGGCCGCTTACGCGCCCTTCGCCAATGGCGGCATTCGCATCCAGCCGCATGTGATCACGCGCGTGAAAACCGCGTCCGGCAAGCTGCTTTATCAACGCAAGGGCGCGAGCTTCGGACGCATCATCGAGCCGCGTTACGTGGCGATGATGAACGCCATGATGCAGGAAACCTTGCTCACCGGCACGGCACGCAAGGCGGAGCTGAAAGGCTGGCAGGCGGCCGGCAAGACCGGCACGAGCCAGGATTATCGTGATGCCTGGTTCGTCGGCTACACCAGCAATCTCGTCACCGGCGTGTGGCTCGGCAACGACGACAATTCGCCGACCAAGAAAACCTCCGGTGGCAATCTGCCCGTCGACATCTGGAGCCGCTTCATGCGCGAAGCGCTGAAGGATGCGGTGCCGCAGCCTTTGCCCTCGGGCTCATGGCGCGATCTGGTGCCGCCGGCGGCGCCTCCAGGTGTCATTCCGCAAGGCATGATCCCGCAGGCAAGCATACCGCAAGGCTCCGTGCCGGTGGCCTCGCAATCGCCGCTGCCGCCAGCCTCGGTGCCGCAGCCCGGCGGCCTCATTCCGCCCGCGCCGATCGGTCCGAGCGGCAATGGGCCGATGACCATCAATCAGGCGGGGCAAAACGCGGCGCGTAACGGCAATGGAAATGTCGGCAATGCAAATAACAGTGGCAGCGTGAGCCGGCCGCCGTCGATCCGGCGCGATAACGGCAATCCACTGATCCCGCCAGCTCCCATCGGCAATGACCGCACGGGCTCGATCGCACCGCCGCGGGAACCGGGCATTCTGGAGAGATTGTTCGGCGGCTGAGGACCAGCCGCCGCGCCTATTGCCGGAGGATCTATTCGATTAGTGCAGGCTGACCGTCTGCAGCGAATGCTCCCAGGCATTGGCGATCGCCGCATCCTTCGAATCGGTCAGGATGATCGGCGTGCCATCGGCCGACAGCAGGGCGAAGAGATCGAGGCCCGGCTGAATGTCGCCGATCTGCGGAAACAGGCGTTGTGCGTCTTCCGATTTGATCGGGCGCACGTAAGCGATCATGCCACCACCGAGATGAGCAAACTGCTCCGGCGTCAGGGACACGCTCGCGTTGTGAATGGTGTCATGTTCGGTCATTTTTACGCTCCTTACTCTGGCGTCCCGTCTGGGCCCGCCCTGCTTCGGCGCTGACATGTCAGTCCCGCGCCGCAATGTTGATCTTCTGCACGATCCGTTCCGGCTGTGGCCGGGCGAGATCGACGGACAGAAGACCGTTCTTCAGATCCGCTCCCAAAACCTGCATGCCTTCCGCGAGAAGAAAGGCGCGCTGGAACTGGCGGGCGGCGATGCCGCGATGCAGGTAGACCCGTTCCTTGTCTTCGGTCTGCCGGCCGCGAATGACGAGCTGCTGCTCTTCCAGCGTCACTTCAAGCTGGTCTTGGGTAAACCCGGCAACGGCCAAAGTGATCCGCAGACGTTCCGGATAATTCTCGGTCTTGGCGAGGCGCTCGATATTGTAGGGCGGGTAGCCATCGGCCGCCGTGCGCGAAACCCGATCCAGGGCCCGCTCGATATCGTCGAAGCCGAGAAGAAAGGGGGAATTCAGTGTGGGTAACCTGGACATCGTTAACTTCCTGAAGCCCTGCTGGCGCCTCGTCGGGGACCCATTTCGGCGTCCCGGTAGTCTTTTGCCGTGACCCCAAGGGATCACCCGATCAATATGGGCATGGTTTCGCCGCGATCAAGATGAAATCCAGCGCGGCGCTTCTTCCTCCAGAATGAATCGGTGAAAATCGAAACCGGTCTCCAGCGTCGGCTTAATCACTGCAAAATAAGGGGAAATATCGAAATCCCTCGGCGTGAACAGAGAATGATGCTGGATATGCAGGATTTCCCGGTTGCGCTCGGCCCGCGGCGATTGCTCGCCCGCCTGGGCGGCTGCCGCTTCGGCCGCGCCGATAGACGGCAATATGGGATAGCCGATCGAATGATAGGCCTGGGCGATCAAAGTCGAGCAGATGGCGCGGGTCGGCTCGCCGGCGCCGAAGGCCAGGAGGCGGCGGCGCAGCCGCGTCGGCACCGGCGGGATCGGCATGAAATAGCGAAACAAATCAAAAAAGTTGCTGAGATCGTAAGCATAGCCGATGCGCGAGCGGCCGAATTCACAGACCTGTTCGACATCGCTCATGCTGACCCCGACCGGCCGGCAGATTCGCGTGTGGGCGTGGGCATATTTCGATACCGGGATCGAAATGACCCCCTGGTCCATGTCGGCCTCGATCATGGCATGAGGTTCGCCATCGGGCTCGGTGCGGCCTTGAATCGGGCCGACATAGAGACAGGCATGGGACCAGGTCGACTGGGTGAGATATTTGATCGCCGTGGCAACGCGGGTGTTGCCCTCCACCAGAACCACGTCGCCTGGCCGCAGGGTGCGCGCGAAAGCGTCCGGATTGCCGGTTGCCAACGGCATGAAGCCCTTCGCCGGTTGAGTGAGATAATTGGCAATCCGACGCCCGATCTTCTCGAGCATGGTGGGTGTTCCTGATTCTGCGTCGCTCGTCGAACGTTTCCTGCCCCACGCTTTGCGCCGGCCCGCAGCCGAAGCATAGTGAGGTCGCCCTATAATTAGGGAGCGAAGACGGCCAACGCCATCCCTCATTCTACTTGGGCAGTTACTTTGGAAATGATCGCGATGAAGTGATCGCGTCAGGAGGCACATGTGGTCCGCAAAGTGATTTCGGCGCAAGAGGCGGAGGAGATCGCGGCCGCCGTCACTGCGGCCATCGACACCGTGCCGCCGGAGCGGCAGGTGCTGTTTCTCGTACGCCTGACGTTGACCCTGGCGCAGCTCGTCGGTGATAAAGCCAGTATCGCCGAAGCGATCCGCGTGGCGCGGCGGCAGGAATGAAGCACTTTGCAGTTTGATGAACACATCAAACGCCACAAAGACGCGTCACAATAAAAATCCCAGATACGTTATTCCCAAGCACGTTGAGGGGAGCTGGCCCACCCGGCTCTCTCTTTCACCGTTTCAGTGAAACGGTGAAAGACTTCAGGTTCTTGTTTTGACGCGTTTTCTTTACGCGAACCGCAATCCACTTCGCTCGAAAACGCTCTATTGATTTTTCGCAAACAACGGCTGCCGCATGTCAGAACCCAGTTCCTTCACCGCCCTGATCCACATGTCGCCAGACGTTTACAGCCGCATGATGCGCGGCAAGGCGCTCGATCCCCTGGCGGATGCAATTGCCGAAATCATTGTCGATCAGTCAAAAGACATCGTCGTCTTTACTTACCTGAAGAAAGAGCAAGCGGTCTTCGCGCATGTCTATTTCTATTATCCTTTAGATCTCGACGCGATGATCGCGCGTCCTGGCATCGCGGCGATCCTGCGGCTCGCGGAAATCAAGGATACGCGCATCGTCGACCGCGCGATCATTTCTCACGACGCCAATAATTTCACGCAGAGCGAGCCGTCCGCCGGCTTCCGTCTCGAGCAAGGAGGCTTCCACCGCGACGATGCTTTCGATGCGGCCGATATCGCGGCTTTCGACAAGCTCATCGACAAACAGTTCTTCAAATTCGCTGAAGATATGGACCCCGGCAGCGCGCAATGGCTCAACAACCGCCGCGTGGTCGATACGGGCCTGCGGCGCAAGGTCGAACGCTTTCTCGAAGCGCGTCGGGTGCAGATCGCCAAGGAGCGCATTCCCCTTGCCACGCCGCTCGAACCGGTGCGTTTGTGCAATGGCTATCATTATAACGGCCATTTCATGCTCAGAACCGGCGGCGGCTTAAGGCCTTTGCCGCAGCTCGACCCCAAGAGTTTTCGCCAAACCAATTATGGCGCAGCGGACGCCGAACATGTCGTCTTCGGCGGCCATGTGCTGCGCACCGATCCTTCGCACTTCAAAATGCTGAGCAAGTCGGAAACCTATTTCTATACCAGCGCCGACAGCGTGTTTAATGGCGATGGCAACGCCATTCCCGGTGCCGATCCGAAGACGTTCAAGCTCGTTCACTATGCTTTTGCCCGCGACAAGAACCGTTGGTACACGTTCAAGGGCCAGCCGCTCGATGATGTGGGCGATAAAGCCCGCGTGGACGAAACGCTTTTTTATTCGAAAGATTGTCTCCTTATGGGAACGGGCGCCATCTATCTTGGCGCCGTGCGGCTGCCAATTCACGCACCCTCCTGCCGCCTGGTGAAGGCGCAGCGGCTGCGGGACGATCCCTGTTACGGCGGCCTTTTATGGCTCGCCGACGACGAGGGCGATTGCATCGTTTCGATGATCAGCCGCTATGGCACGACGGAGCCCGATCTCACCATCAAACGGACGACGGCGGCGAAGACCACTTGGGCAGAAGAGACCGCGCGCTGGGAAAGCTTTGTCGCCGCCGCCGTGACCGCATTGGATCGGCTGAGACAAAAGAACCGCGAGGACGTCGAGGATGACGAAGCGCGGCATGCTTTCATCGCTTTTTTCGAAGCCTGGTGCGACGCGCATTTCGAAGCGACGTGGCGCGCCGATCCGTTCAACGGCATCCTGTGGGATGGTCTTGGCACATACCTCGATTGCCTCACCGACCTGGAGAGGTACGAGAAAGTCGTCGAGACCTATACGAAGATCAAATCCGCCGCCTGGCCCTTTCCAGAGACCTATGCGCGCGCCGCCCATGCCTATGTGGCGCTCGGTCAGATAGACGAAGCGGTGGCCGAGATCCGGCGCGCCGTCATCTACAGCGTTTATGGCGTCGGCAATCTGTTCGACCGGCCGCAGTTCGCAACCCTCGTTCAACGCCCCGACATGGTTCAACTGCGGGCCTATTACGATTATCTGGAGAAC
Source organism: Rhizobiales bacterium 62-17 (assembly GCA_001898965.1). Lineage (GTDB taxonomy): Bacteria > Pseudomonadota > Alphaproteobacteria > Rhizobiales > Beijerinckiaceae > Terripilifer. Next base: position 616,125 of record MKVW01000009.1, on the reverse strand, counting down.
GTGGCGCGCTATCGCCCTTTGACGACGAGCCTGGCACAATTGTTTCTCGATGCACCGCAGCCGGCGCAAACGGCCATCGGGCAACAGATTTTCAAGCGCAATTTCTACATTCCCGCCGTGAGCCTGCGCGCGCAATTGTGGGCCAACGATGCGGCGGCGATCGCCGCCTATGAGCAGGTTCTCGCCGCGTTCATCAATCGCTGCATGGCGGACGATGAGATCCGAAGGATCGCCACTTACGACGCGCGCAAGAGCTATCCCGCCTGGGGCGATCTGCCCGGCCTGCATCCCTCAGTCCATCTTCTCGCCGCCACGGCGCTGTTCGAGGAAGGCTACTTCTGGATCGACATGGGCACCGACAAACTGCCGCGCGAGGAATTCCCATGGGCGATGACGGCGCTGCGACGCACCAAGGCGGCGGGCGCGGAGGAACGTTGGGCGAGCGACGCGTTGTGGCTGAAGATCAGCGCGGAGCCGGCTTACGCGCCGCTGCTCGGTTTGGCCCAGGCCACAGTAAGCTGATGTGCGCCTGTCGTTTGAATCTTCTGGACCCCGCCGACCAACGACAACGCGCGAACCAACGTGACGAAAAGCTTCCACAGTGATACGACAATCGCGGGGCACGATGTAAGTGCGGCGACGGTGCGAGCTGAAGCCGGCTTTTGGAGGGGCATTATGGCGACATGGGCGCGAACTTGGGCGATTATCGCAGCCGTAATATTTTTTCTGCTCGGCAGTTTCGCGGTGAGCATTGCCGTTAGCGATATCCAATGGATTATCGTCATCTGCTGTTACGGATTTGTCGCGCTCATCACCGCCGTCGCATTATACGGCGAAGCCTTGTTGGATAGAGTTGCAATCGCTGGTGTCGCCACGCCAAGCGCTGGCTCGGCCGAAATGACTACACGCGACGAGATATCCAAGGAAATCCCGCCCGATCCCGATCGAACAGTCGATGAACTTTGGAAGAATGCCGATGGAACATACGTCGTGCTTCTGAAGAGCGGAGCAGCCATTGCTTTCCTTGACAAGGCCTATCGAACGTTCGATTCGATGTCCTCTTGGCGCACACTCACCAAGAACGATCGTGCCATTTTGCAGGACGTAAATGCAGAACAGGCACAAGAGTTTTTCGCCACGATCGGCGCGGAATATGGGCTAGCACCAGCCAAATAGATTCGCGAATCAACTCGCACCGGCACGTCAGAGTTACCTCGCTGATTCAGCTTACAGCGCGCTCGGCAGCACGCGATCCGGTGGCTTGTGGCCGTCGAGGAAGGCTTTCACATTGATGATGACCTTCTCGCCCATTTCGACACGGCCCTCATAGGTCGCCGAGCCCATGTGCGGCAGCAGGGTCACCTTGCCGGCCTTGGCCAATCGTACGAGCTTCGGCGCCACGGCCGGGGCATGTTCGAAGACGTCGAGGCCAGCGCCAGCGAGCGCATTGGTCTCTAACATGCCGATCAAGGCCTTTTCGTCGATGATCTCGCCGCGCGCGGTGTTCACCAGAATGGCCGACGGTTTCATCAGCTTGAGGCGGCGTGCCGAGAGCAGATGGAAGGTCGCGGGCGTGTGCGGGCAATTGACCGAGACGATATCCATGCGCGCCAGCATCTGATCAAGCGAATCCCACCAGGTGGCTTCGAGCGCGGTTTCGAGCGCCGGGGCGACGCGGCGGCGGTTGTGATAGTGCACCGACAGACCGAAGGCCCGCGCCCGCTTGGCGAGCGCCTGGCCGATGCGGCCCATGCCGACGATGCCGAGCCGTTTGCCGTTGATGCGGTGGCCGAGCATCCAGGTCGGCGACCAGCCGGCCCATTGGCCCGCGGGAACGGTGTTGGCGCCTTCGACGATGCGCCGGGCGACCGCTAGGATCAGCGCCATGGTCATGTCGGCGGTATCGTCGGTGAGGACGCCCGGCGTGTTGGTGACGGTGATGCCGCGTTTTGCCGCAGCCGCCACGTCGATATTATCGACGCCATTGCCGAAGTTGGCGATCAGCTTGAGGCGCGGCCCCGCCGCTTCGATCACGGCCGCGTCGATGCGATCGGTGATGGTGGGGACCAGCACGTCAGCGGTGCGCAGCGCCTCGGCAAAAGCCTCTGGCGCCATGGGTCCTTCGCCCAGATTGAGCTGCGCATCGAACAATTCGCGCATGCGCGTTTCAACGCTGTCCGGCAGTTTCCGCGTCACAACCACGAGAGCTTTCCGGCCGGCCATAAATACGCTTCTCCGAAGCTGCCGCCACCTAACCATAATGTCAGGTGACATTGTCGATTCACCGAGATTTAACCGTAACAGGTGCAGATGAAAATCGCTCAATATCGTCCGGTCGTGGAAACTATGATTCCCCTGAACGGACCGTCAGGTGGAAAGGAGTGTCCGGCGTGAATTCAGGTGGGTCTGACGGACACGGCCTCAAGAACAAAATCAAACGCGCTTCCGCCGGTATCGTTAAGGTCTCGCTGCTCGCGCAACTGACGGCCGCCGCGATCCTGGCCATGGGCCTCATGACCAGCGTCCTGGTGCCCAGCGCCACGGCGCAGCAGGTCGGCTCGGTCACCGGCCTGCCCCTGCCCCGCTATGTCAGCTTGAAGTCGGACCGCGTCAATTTGCGCGAGGGGCCCTCGAAAGAGCACCGCACGGTGTGGCTGTTCCAGCGCGCCGGCCTGCCGGTCGAGATCACCGCCGAATTCGACACCTGGCGCAAAATCCGCGATTCGGAGGGGTCGGAAGGCTGGGTGCTGCATTCCCTCCTGTCGGGGCGGCGCACGGTCATCATTTCACCCTGGCGAAAAGGCGCGGAACAGCCGCTCTACAGCCGGGCGTCCGACACGGCCGATGTGGTGGCCAACCTGCAAACCGGCGTGATTTCCAACGTCAGACGCTGCGATCGCGGCTGGTGCCGCATTTACGGCTCGGGCTACGACGGCTACATGCAGCAAAAACTGCTGTGGGGCGTCTATCCCGACGAGAAGGTCGAATAATCGGCCGGACTCATTGACGCGCGGGCCCAAAATCTCGAAATAGCAGCGAATTGCGGTGATTTGGACCGTCGCTCCTCCACCGGCGGCGGTTTTCACCCCTGGCCGGCCTGTGATAGGAAGGCGCGCGCTGCCCGTCCGGGCCTCCACGCGTGATCGAGAAAGAGAAGGCGAAGATGAGCGAACGCCGCTCCAGTTTTGAATATGAGGACCTGCTGGCCTGCGGGCGCGGAGAATTGTTCGGCCCCGGCAATGCACAATTGCCCCTGCCGCCCATGCTCATGTTCGATCGGATCGCGGAAATCACCGAAACCGGCGGCGCCAATGGTAAGGGGCTGATCCGGGCGGAATTCGCCATCAAGCCGGATCATTGGTTTTTCGGTTGTCATTTCAAGGGTGATCCGGTCATGCCGGGCTGCCTCGGTCTTGACGCTCTCTGGCAGCTCGTCGGGTTTTACCTCGGCTGGCTGGGCGCCCCCGGCCGTGGCCGGGCGCTCGGCGTCGGCGAAGTGAAATTCTCCGACCAGGTTCTGCCGAGCGTCAAAAAAGTCATCTATGGCATCGATTTCAAGCGCGTCTTCCGTGGCAAGCTGGTGCTCGGCATCGCCGACGGCTGGCTCGAAGCCGATGGCCGCAAGATCTACGAAGCCAGCGATCTGCGCGTCGGCCTGTTCCAGGCCAATTCGGCGCCCGCGACGTAATCCTACGAGAACAATATCCAGGCCCGCGGGTCTGGCCGGAGAAGCGGCATGAGACGGGTAGTTGTCACCGGGATGGGTATCGTTTCCTCGATCGGAAACAATACACAGGAGGTGCTGGCATCATTGCGCGAAGCGCGGCCGGGCATCGTCCGCGCCGACAAATATGCCGAGCTTGGCTTTCGCTGCCAGGTTCACGGCGCGCCGACCTTGAAGCCTGAAGAGGTGGTCGATCGCCGCGCCATGCGTTTTCATGCCGGCGGCACGGGCTGGAACCACGTAGCGATGGATCAGGCCATCGCCGATTCCGGCCTCGAGGAAAAAGACATCGTCAACGAGCGCACCGGCATCATCATGGGCTCGGGCGGTCCCTCCGCCCGCACCATCGTCGAAGCCGCCGATACGACACGCAGCAAGGGGCCGAAACGCGTCGGCCCGTTCGCCGTGCCGAAGGCGATGTCGTCGACGGCGTCCGCGACGCTCGCCACCTGGTTCAAGATCAAGGGCGTCAACTATTCGATCTCGTCGGCCTGCGCGACCTCGGCCCATTGCATCGGCAATGCGGCGGAGATGATCCAATACGGCAAGCAGGACGTGATGTTCGCCGGCGGCTGCGAAGAACTCGATTGGACCCTGTCGGTCCTGTTCGATGCGATGGGCGCCATGTCGTCGAACTTCAACGACACGCCGGCCGTGGCTTCGCGCGCTTACGACAAGGATCGCGACGGCTTCGTCATCGCCGGCGGCGCCGGCGTGCTGGTGCTGGAAGAATACGAACACGCCAAGGCACGCGGCGCGAAAATCTATTGCGAGCTGGTCGGCTACGGTCTCAGCTCCGACGGCTACGACATGGTGGCGCCGTCGGGCGAAGGCGCGGAACGTTGCATGCGCATGGCGCTGTCGACCGTGAAGACGCCGATCGCCTATATCAATCCGCACGCCACTTCGACACCGATCGGCGATCTCAAGGAAATCGAAGCGCTGCGCAGCGTTTTCGGCGCAGACAAATGCCCGCCGATTTCGGCGACGAAATCCCTGTCGGGCCATTCGCTCGGCGCCGCCGGCGTGCAGGAAGCGATCTATTCGATCCTGATGATGCAGAACGGCTTCATCGCCGAAAGCGCCAACATCAAGGAACTCGATCCGGATTTCGCCGACATGCCGATCGCGCGGGCACGCCAGGACAATGTGCAGCTCGGCGCCGTATTGTCGAATTCATTCGGTTTCGGCGGCACCAATGCCGCTCTGATCTTCAAACACATGGACGCCTGACGGTCCAACGTCAGGCCGCATTACGAGAAAGACTAAAGCGATGCCAGCCGAGCTTATGCAGGGCAAACGTGGTCTTATCATGGGTGTCGCCAACGACCACTCGATTGCCTGGGGCATTGCGCGCATGCTTGCCGCCCACGGCGCCGAGCTGGCCTTCACCTATCAGGGCGAATCGCTTGGCCGGCGCGTCACGCCGCTCGCCAAGAGCGTCGGCGCGACGATCGTCGAGCCGTGCGATGTCGAGGATATCGCCTCGGTCGACGCCCTGTTCGATAAGATCAAGACCAATTGGGGTTCGTTGGACTTCGTCGTCCACGCCATCGGCTTTTCCGACAAGAACGAGCTGAAGGGCCGCTATATCGACGCCACGACGCGCGAGAACTTTTCACGCACCATGGTGATCTCCTGCTTCTCCTTCACCGAGATTGCGCAACGCGCCGCGCCGCTGATGACCAATGGCGGCTCGCTCCTGACCCTGACCTTCGAGGGCGCGACGCGCGTCATGCCCAACTATAACGTCATGGGCATCGCCAAGGCGGGGCTGGAAGCCAGCGTGCGCTATCTCGCCTCCGACCTCGGTCGCCAGGGCATTCGCGTCAATGCGATTTCCGCCGGACCGATGCGTACGCTTGCCGGTTCGGGCATCAGCGAAGCGCGTTCGATGTTCACCTATCAGACGATCCATTCGCCGCTGCACCGCAGCCTGTCGCTCGACGATGTCGGCGGCGCGGGCCTGTATCTCCTGTCGTCGCTGTCGAGCGGCGTCACCGGCGAAGTTCACTTCGTCGATGCGGGCTACAACATCATCTCGATGCCGCGTCCGGAAGACCTGCGCGACGACAGCCAGGACCAGGCGGCGGAGTAAGCCTCACCACACACCTTGGTGTCATCCCGGACACGCGCAGCGTGATCCGGGAACCAAGGGTGCGAGGTAGAGCGTGAAAAAACATCTGCGGCGCAGGCTTAACTTGTTACGGCAGGCGGTTCGTCACACGCCCCTGGTTCCTGGGTCGCTTCGCGTCCGGGATAGCACACAGATGCGCGGTATGAGTTAAAACCTGACCGAGCGCCGGCGGCCGCTGAGGCCCGAGACCGCCAGATAGAGAATGCGCTTCTGCTCGACCCGCGAACGCGCCAGGCTGTCGAGAATGAGGCCGCAGGTCATCATCAGGCCCGACAGCAGCATCAGGCCGGTGCAGAGGATCGCCGTCGGCAGGCGCGGCACCAGACCCGTCTCGAGCCAGGTCTCAGCGAGCGGCACGGCAAGGACAATCGCCAGCAGCGCCAGCGCGCCGGCCAACAGGCCATAGAAGAAGGCGGGCCGCGTTTCCTTCAACAGATAACCGAAGGTGCGCAGGATTTTTAGACCGTCGCGCACCGAGCGCAGTTTCGACGCCGAGCCTTCCGGCCGCGCGCCATAAGGCGTGTCGATCTCGGCGCAGGGCAGTTTGAGCTGGCTGGCGTGAACGGCCAGTTCGGTCTCGATCTCGAAGCCCGAGGACAAAGCCGGAAAACTTTTCACGAAGCGACGCGAAAAGGCGCGATAGCCCGAGAAGATATCGCCATAGTCAGCGCCGAACAGCGAGCGATAGAGAAAATTGAACAGGCGATTGCCGGTGGCATGGCCGGAGCGATGCGCCTGCGACATGATGTTGGCGCGCGCGCCAACGGCCATGTCGATACGCTGATCGACGATCTTGGCGATGAGTGCGGGCGCGAAGCCGGCATCATAAGTGCCATCGCCATCGACCATCAGATACACGTCGGCATCGACATCGGCGAACATGCGGCGCACCACATTGCCCTTGCCGGGACGCGGTTCGAACATCACTTCGGCGCCGGCCTGACGGGCAACGTCAGCGGTGTTGTCGGTGGAGCGATTGTCGAAAACGACGATGCGCGCTTGCGGCAGCGCAGCGCGGAAATCGGCAACGACCGTGGCGATCGTCTCGGCTTCATTGAAGCAGGGAATGACAACCGCGACGGAGGGCGAGCGCGCGGCGGCGGCCGGTGTCTCGCCGCGCAGCGTGCTGGTGTCGAGATGCGGGAAAGCCAGGCGCAGCGCTTGCGCCAGCGCCGCCTCGTCCGCCAGACCGGCGATATCGCCCAAGGCCGGCGACGACCGACCTTGATCTTCCTCATGAATTGGCAGAGGTGCGGGCAACGGACGCTCCGGCTGACTGACTTTTTTGCGACGCAATGAGCGTTCATCATCAGCGGGAAACGTTGAAACTCAATGAATCAAACGGAACGTGATCGATGGATGATCGTTCATAAAGGTGGACGAAGCTTAATTTGAAGCGGACCGCCTTCGAAACTAGCCTTCGCCGACCAATCCCTGAAAGGAGACGGGTTCATGCCGCAGTTCCTCCGCGCATCGTCCACCACCAAGAAGATCATTTTCCCCTTGGCCGTTGGCGCCTTCGCCCTGGTGGCGGTCCACGCCGGCGCGCAACAGGCCTCGCCGCCACCGGGTGCCCCTCCTTCGGCCAACGACACAGCCAAGCCTGGCAGCCCCGACGGCGCCCGTAACGATGAGCGTTCCGATCGGCCGCGCTTTTCGCCGGAAGATCGGATGGCCTTCTTCAATGCCCGTCTCGCCTCGATCCGCGCCGGCCTGATGCTGACGCCCGAACAGGACAAGATGTGGCCGCAGGTGGAAACCGCCGTGCGCGACTTGGTTAAACTGCGGGCCGATCAACGGGCGCAATTCGAGGCGCTGCGTGAAGCGCGCAATCAAGCGCCGGGTCAATCGTCCGGCCAGACGCCGGATCAGTCGCAACCCAATCCGCTCGATCGGCTGCGGATGCGCGGCGAAGCGCAGATGAAGCACGGCGAAGCGATCAAGAAATTCGCCGAAGCCGCCCTGCCGCTTTATTCAAGTCTTAACGATGATCAGAAGCGCCGGCTGCGTTTTCTCGGTCGCGGCTTTGGCCAGATGATGATGGGCCAGATGATGATGAACCGGGAGCAAGGCTACCGGCGCGACCATAACTGGCGTGGTCATGACTGGCGTGGCGAACGGCGCTGGCGCGGCATGGACGATCGGCGCGGCGGCTATCGCGACCGGGACGATGACGACCGCGATGATCGCCGTGGCTCCTATGATCGTGGCGGCCCGGACGAGCGGCGCGATTCCCGCCGCAACTGGCGTGAAGGCATGCGCGATGGCCGCGGCGGTTTCGACCGTGGCAATGGCATCGAGGATTGGCGCGACCGGTTCTGAGGGCGTATCGCCGATCCATTTAAGCCGACGGCAAGGATTATGATCGATTGTCTGGACGTGCGGGCGCCATGGCCCCGCCTGTTCCAGGCAAATCATCTTGAGCTCACTTTCCGGACTGCCCGCGTCTGAGCCCGCCCCGATCGCCGATCCGACGGCGCCGCGATCGCACGCCTCGTCCGGCCTGATCGCCGCCACGCCGCTCCTGGCGCTGCTGGCGGCGCTGGTCTCGCTCGTCTTCGTCAACCAGATCCTGGCCCAGGTCTGGCAGACGGGCCGCTTCTACGACACCGACGATGCGATGCGCCTGGTGCAGGTGCGCGACTTCCTCGCCGGCCAGGGCTGGTACGATCTCGTCGCCCATCGTCTCAATCCGCCCGATGGCATGCTGTCGCACTGGTCGCGGATCGTCGACACGCCCTTGGCCGGGCTGGTGCTGCTCTTCTCGCTTTTCACCGCTCGTGAGCAGGCGGAAATCCTGGCGCGGCTCGTCTTTCCGTTCCTGATGCATATCGCCTATTACGCGGCGCTTTTCGCCCTGATCCGGCGATTGACGAACGATGTTGGCGTGATCGCCGGCCTCTTCCTCGCCATCTTCATGGCGATCACCAACATTCAGTTCATGCCGGGGCGGATCGATCATCACGGGCCGCAAATCTTCCTCTTGGTGCTGATGGCCTTGACGGTGGTGCGCATGATTCTGGACAGCGATCGACGCGCCGCCTGGATGCTGGGCGGCGCGATCGCTTTGTCGTTCGCAATCTCCATCGAGAACATGCCTTTCATCGCCGCCCTCCTGGCGGTGCTAGCGATCGCGTGGGCATGCCGCTTGCAAACCCTGCCGTCGACCCTGCGCCCGCTTGGCCTGTCGCTGCTTGTCTGCGTTCCCCTCGCCTTCGTCATCATCGTACCGCCCAGCCGCTATCTCGATCCGGTCGCCGATGCTTTCAGCCTGGGGCATGTCGTCTTGCTGATGCTGGCCGGCATCGCCTGCTGCGCGGCCGCAACGGTGCGGATCGAAACGACGCACCGGCGCTGGCTCTCGCTCGTGGCTTTTGGCGTGGCCTGCCTGGCGCTGACAGCGCTGGCTTTTCCCTATTTGCTGCACGATCCGCTGGCGGCGGTCGATCCGCTGGTACGGCGGTTCTGGTTATCGCGCGTGCGCGAAGCGCTGCCACTGCTGGTCATCGTCTCGAAAACGCCGCTCGACTCCGTGCAGTATATCGGTCCCTTCACCTGCGGCGTGATCGCCGTCCTTACCGCCGTCATTCTGCATTCGGGCGCGCAACGCTGGGCGTGGATCACCATCGCCGTGCTCGTCATCCTCGGCACGCTCGGCACGTTCTGGCAGGTGCGGGTCAGTACCTCGACCCTGCCCTTCATCGTGGTGGCGGGAGCCTGGGCGGTCTCGGCTTTGTGCGCCCATCTCGCGCGAAACAACAGCAGGTTCGTCGCCCTCAAGGGCGCGGCGCTGGCGATCCTGTTCAGCGTCATCACGTGGAACATGGCAACGGAACCGCTGCGCTCGGCCGAACCTACGTCGGATGGCGCCGGCAGTTGTTTCGACACCGCCGCCTATCGCCCGCTGCGTGACCTGCCGCGCCAACTGACGTTGGCGACGATCGATCAAGGCCCCTATGTTCTGGCTTTCTCGCCACATCCGGTGGTCGCCGCCGCCTATCATCGCAACAACCGCGGCAATCATCTGCTGATCGAGGCGATGACGTCCGATCCCGAGACGGCGCGCAAGCTGATCGAAACCGCCGGCGCGAAACTGCTTGTCTATTGCCCAACCGGCCCCGAATTCAAAGGCTATGCGAAGGAAGCGCCACAGGGGCTGGCGGCAGCCCTGCGCGACGGGCTGCCATCGTGGCTGACGCCGGTCGGCGATCAGAGCGGTGCCATCAAAATTCTGGCCGTTCGATAGGCACAATAAAAAATCCCGGCGCTGGGCGGCGCCGGGATTCGATTTTTCGCTTCAGGCTTGATTATTCGCCGGCAGCCGGTTCGTCGGCGGCCGCAGCCTTGCGTTCAGCCGCTTCCTTGGCTTCCAGATCTTCACCCGTCGCCTGATCGACCACGCGCATGGACAGACGCACCTTGCCGCGATCGTCGAAGCCGAGCAGTTTCACCTTCACCTTGTCGCCTTCCTTGACGACGTCGGTGGTCTTCTGCACGCGCTGCTTGGAGAGCTGCGAGATGTGAACGAGACCGTCCTTCGAGCCGAAGAAGTTGACGAAAGCGCCGAATTCCATGGTCTTGACCACGGTGCCTTCGTAGATCTGGCCGACTTCCGGATCGGACGCGATCGACTTGATCCAGTTGATCGCCGCCTTGATCGAATTGCCATCGGACGAGGCGATCTTCACGGTGCCGTCGTCCTCGATGTTGACCTTGGCGCCGGTCTTCTCGACGATCTCGCGGATCACCTTGCCGCCGGTGCCGATCACTTCACGGATCTTGTCGGTCGGGATCTTCATCGTTTCGATGCGCGGCGCGAATTCGCCGAGCTCGGCACGGGCCGTGTTCAGCGCCTTCGACATCTCGCCGAGGATGTGCAAGCGGCCATCCTTCGCCTGACCGAGAGCGACCTTCATGATCTCTTCGGTGATGCCGGCGATCTTGATGTCCATCTGCAGCGAGGTGACGCCCTGTTCGGTGCCCGCCACCTTGAAGTCCATGTCGCCGAGATGGTCCTCGTCACCGAGAATATCGGAGAGCACCGCGAAGCGCTCGCCTTCCAGGATGAGACCCATGGCGATACCGGCGGTCGGCCGCTTCAGCGGCACGCCGGCATCCATCAGCGCCAGCGACGAACCGCAAACGGTCGCCATCGACGAGGAGCCGTTCGACTCGGTGATCTCCGAGACGACGCGGATCGTGTAGGGGAATTCCGCCGCCGTCGGCAGCATCGGGCGAATGGCGCGCCAGGCGAGCTTGCCGTGGCCGATTTCGCGGCGGCCGGGCGAGCCCATGCGGCCGGTTTCACCGACGCTGTAGGGAGGGAAGTTGTAGTGGAGCAGGAAGCGCTCCTTGTAGGTGCCTTCCAGCGAATCGATGAACTGCTCGTCTTCGCCGGTGCCGAGCGTGGCAACGACCAAAGCCTGCGTCTCGCCACGGGTAAACAGCGCCGAGCCGTGCGTGCGCGGCAGAACGCCGACCTGCGCCAGGATCGGACGCACGGTCTTCACGTCGCGGCCGTCGATACGCACGCCGGTGTCGAGAATGTTTCCGCGCACGACCTTCGCCTGCAGATCGTGGAAGGCTTCGCCGACCTTCTGCTTGTCGAATTTCGGCTCCTGGCCTTCCGGCAGCAGAGCGGCGTTGACCTTCGCCTTCACCGCATCGACAGCGGCGTAGCGCAGCTGCTTGACGGTGTTCTTATAGGCTTCGCGCAGTTCGGCTTCAGCGATCTGGCTGACGGCCGCTTCGACATCGGATTTGTCGACGACCTTGAGATCGCGCGGCTCCTTGGCGGCCTTCTCGGCCAGGCGGATGATCGCGTCGATCACCGGCTGGAAACCGCGATGGCCGGTCATCACCGCTTCGAGCATGACCTCTTCGGAGAGTTCCTGCGCTTCGGATTCGACCATCAGCACCGCATCCTGCGTGCCGGCGACAACGAGATCGAGACCGGATTCCTTCATCTCATCGATGGTCGGGTTGAGCTTCAGCTCGCCCTTGACCCAGCCGACGCGGGCGCCACCGATGGGGCCCATGAAGGGAATGCCGGAAATGGTGAGCGCGGCGGAGGCCGCCACCATCGCCAGCACATCCGGATCGTTTTCGAGATCGTGCGAGAGCACGGTGACGACGACCTGGGTGTCGTGGCGATAGCCTTCCGGAAACAGCGGGCGGATCGGACGGTCGATCAGGCGGGAGACCAAGGTCTCCTTTTCCGACGGACGGCCTTCACGCTTGAAATAGCCGCCAGGAATGCGGCCGGCCGCGAAGGCCTTTTCCTGATAGTTGACGGTGAGGGGGAAGAAATCGACGCCAGGCTTGGGCGCCTTGGCGGACACGACGGTGGCCAGAACGGAGGTTTCGCCCCAGGTGGCGAAAACGGCGCCGTCGGCCTGGCGCGCGATGCGGCCGGTTTCCAGAACGAGCTTGCGCCCGGCCCAGTCCAGGGTTTCGCGATGAATTTCGAACATCAATCAGTCTTTCATGGTTGCGGGAACGCAAAAGGCCATGAGCAAGACGGCGAGAAGCTGTCCGTGAGACGCGATGTCCCGATCGTGACAGCTTCCGGCGATCCTGCCATGGCGCGATTTCTTTCCCGGACAGGAAGGCGGCCCCATGCCGCCATCCAAACTCCCCGCCTGCCCTCAGGCGGGGATGAGCATTCGTTTAGCGACGAATGCCGAGGCGCTCGATGAGAGCCTTGTAACGCGCTTCATCCCGCTTCTTCACATAATCGAGAAGCTGGCGGCGCTGGGAGACCAACTTTAGGAGGCCGCGACGCGAATGGTTGTCCTTCACGTGGGTCTTGAAGTGGCCGGTCAGGTTGGCGATACGCTCGGTCAGGATGGCGACCTGGACCTCGGGCGAGCCCGTGTCATTGGCCTTGGTGGCATATTCCTTCACAAGCGTCTGCTTGCGTTCAGCAGTGATCGACATCGGTGGTCCTTCTCAATCAAGTAAACGCGGCTAACTTCAATAAAATCAGTTAGTTCCGCAAAAATCCACCGTTGGGGCCAGGCCGGGATGTCGTCCAGCACGGTCACAAGCAGGCGCGACGCCGCAGGATCATTCCCGCTGCGCTGGCGCGCTTATACACGAATTGCGGCGTGGCGCCAGTCCGTTACCGGATTCAATAGCAGCTGACGAATTCGCGGAAGACCCAGCCGACCGGCCGGCCGTCCATACGGGTGATGCGAGCCCAGATCTTGCCGCGCGCATCGTCTTCCGTTTCGACCATCTGCACCTGGGCGCCGTTGGGCAATTGGCCGATGACGCGGCCCTGCGGGGCTGAGCGCACGTTGAGCGGCGTGCCCGTCGGGTCCATGACCTTGCAGCGATCGGCCAGCGCTTGCGTGGCGAAGATCGCACTAAAGCCCACGACGGTAAGGAGAGCGGATTTTCGAGTCAGTTTCATGGGATGTCTCCCGAGGCGTCAGAACACGCCGCGGGAGAGATGACCCAAGGCGCGAGGCAAAATCGCGCCACGATTTGCCTTAGAACGGCAGATTGAATACGCGGCTCGGCACCAGCTCGCCGTGCGAAACCGCACCGAAAGCCACCGGCACGCCGCCGCAGGCGGCGTAGGCGACACCCTCAGCCGGGGCATCGCGGCCGCGCAGAATCAACGACTGGCCACGGCGCAGGCGCGCGGCGCCATCGCGGTCGACGACGACGCAGGGCAGTTCCGTCAGGCCCGCTTCCACCGACAGCATGAAGGCCGGCGCCTCGACGCCCGCCTCTTCGATCTCCGCCAACGGATCGGCATCGTCTTCATAGAAGGGACCGACACGGGTGCGGCGCAGCGCCGTGACATGACCGAGGCAGCCGAGCAGGCGGCCAAGATCGCGCGCGATGGCGCGCACATAAGTGCCCTTACCGCATTCGGCTTCGAGCACGGCTTCCTCTGATGTCGACGAGACGAGACGCAGAGCGTGAATGGTCACCTCGCGCGGCGCAATCTCGAAGGTGGCGCCATCACGCGCCAGATCGTAAGCGCGCTCGCCGTCGATCTTGATCGCCGAATAGGCCGGCGGCGTCTGCATGATCGTGCCGATGAAGCGCGGCAGTTGCGCTTCCACCTCTTCGCGCGTCGGGCGCGCCTCGGAATGGCGCACCGGCGTGCCGTCGGCATCGTCGCTGTCGGTTTCGGTGCCCCATTTGACGGTGAAGCGATAGGCCTTCTCGCCATCCTGCACGAAGGGCACGGTCTTGGTCGCTTCGCCGAAGGCGACGGGCAGAAGACCGGAGGCCAGCGGATCAAGCGTGCCGGCATGGCCCGCTTTCTTCGCATTGAAGATGCGCTTCAGGCGCGACACCGCATGGGTCGAGGTCATGCCGATGGGCTTGTCGAGGATGATCCAGCCATTGACCTCGACGCGCTTCGATTTCGGGGCGTTCATTCTACGGCTCGCGGCGGGTGGCGTCGGGCAGCGGCGCGGGGCCGTCTTGGGCGGGCGAATCTTGGGATGACGGATCTTGAGAAGAAGACTCCTGATTCAAATCCTGGCGCACGCGCGGCGAATTCAACAGCGCGTCGATGCGGGCGGAATTGTCGAAACTGTCGTCCATCTTGAAGCGGATTTCAGGTGCGAATTTCAGGTTGATCTTGCGGGCGACTTCGCCGCGCAGGAATTTCTTGTGGTGGTCGAGCGCCTTCAGCACCTCGGTGGCATCCTTGCCGCCCAACGGCATGACGAAGATCGTCGCCAGCTTGAGATCGGGACTCATCTTCACCTTGGGAACGGTGACCACATGAGCGTCGAGAACCGCATCGTTGAGCGCACCGCGCGCCAACAGTTCCGACATGGCGTGACGAACCAATTCACCAACGCGCAACATGCGCTGGGACGGCTCGCCGCCCTTTTGATGATTACGGGACATGACATTCTCCAACGCGCGGGGATTTCTCCCCGCGCCTACAAATCGATCAGCGTTTTGCGATCAGCGTTTTGAGTTTCTTGCGATCTTCCTGGAACAAAGCGCTTACAGGGAGCGCTTCACTTCCTCCACGCGGTAGCACTCAATGACATCGCCTGCGCGCATGTCCTGATAATTCTCGAAGGCCATACCGCATTCCTGGCCGGCGACGACTTCCTTCACTTCGTCCTTGAAGCGCTTCAGGGTCGACAGCTTGCCTTCGTGGACGACAACGTTGTCGCGGATCAGGCGCACGCTCGCGCCACGCTCGACCCGTCCATCGGTGACGCGGCAGCCGGCCACCTTGCCGACCTTGGAAATGTTGAACACTTCCAGGATCTGCGCGTTGCCCAACATCTCTTCGCGCAAAGTCGGCGACAGAAGGCCGGACATGGCGCTCTTCACGTCGTCAACGAGGTTGTAGATGATGTTGTAGTAACGGATTTCGAGAGCAAGCCGCTCCGACGCCTCGCGCGCTTCCTTATGCGCGCGCACGTTGAAGCCGATCAGCACGGCGCCCGAGGCTTCCGCCAGAGCCACGTCCGATTCGGTGATACCGCCGACGCCGGCATGGACGATGCGCGCCGCCACTTCGTCGGTGCCGAGCTTGTCGAGCGCCGCGATGATGGCTTCGACCGAACCCTGCACGTCGCCCTTGATGACGAGCGGGAATTCCTTCAGGCCCGCCGTCTTCAACTGGCTCATCATTTCGACGAGCGAGCGGCCGGCACCGGCGCCACGCGCCGCCGCCTGATCGCGCTTGAGACGTTCGCGATAATCCGTGACTTCACGGGCGCGCGCTTCCGATTCGACGACCGCGACGCGGTCGCCGGCATCGGGCGCACCATTGAAGCCGAGCACTTCGACGGGGAACGAGGGACCGGCGGCCTGCACGTTCTTGCCCTTGTCGTCGAGCAGCGCACGCACACGACCCGATTGCGAACCGGCGACGATGATGTCGCCAACCCGCATCGTGCCACGCTGCACCAGGACGGTCGCCACAGGACCGCGGCCGCGATCGAGGCGCGCCTCGATGACGGTGCCTTCGGCCGCGCGATCGGGATTGGCCCGCAGGTCGAGCAGTTCGGCCTGCAGCGCAATGGCTTCGAGCAGCTTGTCGAGGTTCTGCTGCTTGAGCGCCGAGACTTCGACTTCCAAGGTCTCGCCGCCCATGGTTTCGACCTGCACTTCATATTGCAGCAGTTCGGCGCGTACGCGCTCGGGCTTGGCGTCGGGCTTATCGATCTTGTTGATCGCCACGATGATCGGCACTTTCGCCGCACGCGCATGGCTGATCGCTTCGATCGTCTGCGGCATCACGCCGTCATCGGCGGCAACGACGAGCACGACGATGTCGGTGACCTTGGCGCCGCGCGCGCGCATGGCGGTGAACGCGGCGTGGCCCGGCGTATCGATGAAGGTGATCGGCGCGCCATTGGGCGCGATGACCTGATAGGCACCGATATGCTGGGTGATGCCGCCGGCTTCACCCGACACGACATTGGCCGAGCGAATGGCATCGAGCAGCGAAGTCTTGCCGTGGTCGACGTGGCCCATGATGGTGACGACAGGCGGGCGCGGCACCAGATGATCGTCGACGTCAGGCGTATCGAAGAGACCTTCTTCGACGTCGGACTCGGCGACGCGCTTGACCGTATGGCCCAGTTCCTCGGCCACGAGCTCCGCGGTGTCCGCATCGATCACGTCGGTGATCTTGTGCATCTGGCCCTGCTTCATCAGCAGGCGCACCACGTCCACGCCACGCTCCGACATGCGGTTGGCGAGTTCCTGGATGGTGATGGTTTCCGGCAGGATGACTTCGCGCGACAGCTTTTCCTTCGGCTGGCCGAACATCTTGCCTTGCAGACGCTGCTGGCGGCGCCGGAAGGAGGCTTCCGAACGCATCCGGCCATCGTCTTCGGCGGTGGCGCTGGTGACCGTCAGACGGCCGCGATTCTTCTGCTCGGTACCACGGGTCGGGCGGGCCGGCAGAACGACCTTCACGGGCACGCCCGGTCGACGAATGATACGCTTGGCCTCTTCCTCGTTCTCCTGCGTCGGTCGCGGCGCGGCCGGAGCCGCGGCCATGGCGGCGGTCGCATCGGCAGGACGGCGCGGCGGCGTGGACGGCGCAGGCGCCGGTGCGGCGGCAGCCGGCGCGGCCGGCTGGCCATCCGTGCCGAGGCGGCGCTTGGCCTCTTCCTCGCCGCGACGCTTGGCTTCGGTCTCCTGGTGGCGGCGCGTCTCTTCCTCGCGCTTGCGCGCTTCGGCGGCTTCACGCTCGACCTTTTCGGCGGCCTCACGCTCGGCGCGGGCCTTGGCCTCGATCTCGGCAACGCGGCGCTCTTCCTCTTCACGCCCACGGGCGTCGGTGAGCGCGCGCTCGCGAATTTCGATCTCGCGATCGGTCAGCGTGCGCAGCACGACGCCGCTCGATGAACGCTCGACCTGATCGCCACGTCCCGGCTGCGGACGCGCGGCGCGGCCCGACGGCGTGGCGGCGGGAGGCGGCGGCGCGGCTGGCTTGACGGGTGCGGGAGCCGGCGCCTCGGCGCGCACGCCAGGCTTCGCCGGCGGTGCGCCAACGGTACGGGTCTTCACCTTTTCGACGACGACCTGCTTGGTGCGCCCGTGCGAAAAACTTTGCCGCACGGTGCCCTGTTCCACCGGACGCTTGAGAGTCAGCGTCTTCGATGCAACGTGCAGGGTCTTGTCGCCAGAATCTTTCGTTTCACTCATACGTTTCATATCCCCGGGGCCATGCCCGAAATTCAGTCGTCCCGTCCGCCGAAAGATGAGTCGCCGTGCGCGGAGTCATCGCCGATCTGACCCGCGCCGTGAGCGCCGGAGAGATGGCCACGATAGCGAGCCAACCGCCCGCACCGAGCGAGGAATGCCAAACTGGCGGCACCCCGCCGGAGCGCAGCATGTATCACATTTGAGCGGCCCAATGCCAAATCCAATTGCGACGACTGAAATAAATCGACAATCGGAACCGTTTCCGCCGCTTCGCCGAGGGAGCGACGCAGCGCTTGGGCCATTTTCCGGCCCCCGTCCGGCCCGCCATCGCGGGCTTGCAGCAGGCCAACCACGTCGCCGCGCGCGATCTGCGCCTCGACTTTCGCGGCGCCCAGCACCACCAGACCCGCCTTATTGGCCATGGCCAGGCTCTGCAAAGCATCCCGTTCGAGGAGCGCATCCACGTCCCCGGCGAGATTTTCGGGTGCTTTGACCGCCGTTTTCAGCCCGCGTGCGAAGGAACCGCCCTTCACCGCCTGACGAACGGTGGCCGCATCCGCCGAAACCCAGACACCCCGGCCGGGCAAACGCCGGCGAATGTCAGGCACCACGTCACCGGCAGGGCCGGCGACGAAGCGAATCATCTCGTCTGGCGACAGGCGCGCACGGGTGACGACGCAGGTCCGTTCCGGGCCTGCCTCCTCGTCCATGTCGTTCGGCCGGGCCGTCACGACGCGCTCTCCGCCTGGGGCCGATTAGCTGGCCTGCGCCGAATCGTCGGCGTCGGTGGCCTCTTGAGCCTCCTCTTCCACCGGCGCTTCGATCCAGCCCGCCTTGACGCGCGCATTCATGATCAGGGCTTCAGCCTCCTCGCGGGAAATTTCGATGCCATCGAAATAGCCGGCATGTTTCGTCGTTTCGCCGTCCTTGCGCTCGCTCCAGCCGACGAGATCGTCGGTGGCGCAACCGGCCAGGTCTTCAATCGTCTTGACCTCGTTCTCGCCGAGCTTGACCAGCATGGCGGAGGTAAGGCCGTCGATCTCGCGCATTTCGTCGGCGACGCCGAGTTCCTTGCGCCGTGCATCGTTGGCGGCCTCGATCTGGGCGAGATGTTCGCGGGCGCGATTCTGAATTTCCTGCGCCGTCTCCTCGTCGAAACCTTCGATCGAAGCCAGTTCCGACACTTCGACGAAGGCCAGTTCTTCCACCGAACGGAAGCCTTCCGAGGCCAGGAGCTGACCGACGACTTCGTCGACGTCGAGGGCATTCATGAACGTGTTGGTGCGTTCGACGAATTCCTTCTGACGGCGCTCGGATTCCTCGGCCTCGGTGAGGATGTCGATATCCCAACCGGTGAGCTGCGAGGCGAGACGCACGTTCTGGCCGCGACGGCCGATGGCGAGCGAGAGCTGCTCGTCGGGCACGACCACTTCGATGCGCGAGGAATCTTCGTCGAGAACGACCTTCACCACTTCCGCCGGCTGCAAAGCGTTGACGATGAACGTCGCCGCATCGACCGACCACGGAATGATGTCGATCTTTTCGCCCTGCAATTCGTTGACCACCGCCTGGACGCGCGAACCACGCATACCAACGCAAGCACCGACCGGATCGATCGAGGAATCGCGCGAGGTGACGGCGATCTTGGCGCGCGAACCCGGATCACGGGCCACCGACTTCACCTCGATGATGCCGTCGTAAATTTCCGGCACTTCCTGGGCAAAGAGTTTTGCCATGAACTGCGGATGGGTGCGCGACAGGAAGATCTGCGGCCCACGCTGTTCGCGCCGCACGTCATAGACATAGGCGCGGACGCGATCGCCCGGGCGGAACATTTCGCGCGGCACCAGTTCGTCGCGACGGATGATCGCTTCGCTGCGGCCGAGATCGACGATCACGTTGCCGTATTCGACGCGCTTGACGACACCATTGATGATATCGCCGATGCGGTCCTTGTATTCCTGATACTGACGATCGCGCTCGGCCTCGCGCACCTTCTGCACGATGACCTGCTTGGCGGCCTGGGCCGGGATGCGGCCGAAGTCGAACGGCGGCAGCGGCTCGGCGATCCAGTCGCCAACCTGCGCGGCCGGGTTCTTCTTACGTGCGTCGACCAGCAGGATTTCCTTGGCGTCGTTCTCAACCGTGTCGACGACGAGCATCAGGCGCGAATAGCGCGTCTCGCCGGTCTTCGGATTGATCTCCGCCCGGATCTCAGTCTCCTGGCCATAGCGCGAACGCGCGGATTTCTGCAGCGCATCCTCGAGCGAGCTCAACACGATCTCGCGCGGAATCATCTTTTCCCGCGCGACCGCATCGACGATCTGCAGCAGTTCAAGTCGGTTGGCGCTTACGGCCATGGGTCTGCTCCTGGCTGTCGGCTCTTCGGAGCCGGGAATTTCAGATGCTGAACTCACTGTCTCTTCTGCTCTTCTGTGCTTCTTCAAAAATCTTCGGCGATAATCCGGCTCTATTTCTTGCTCTATTTCTTGCCCGGCCCGCGGTGCGGGTTCGGCTTGGCGACCGCCTGCTTACGAACCTTTTTCTGCGCGAAGCGGCCAGGGCCGCGACGCGGCACCTCGGCGGCTTCCTCGTCCTCTTCCGGATCCGACAAGGCGGCCTTGCCGGCCCGCAGCGCCTCGCGGATCAGCGCTTCGGTGAGCACCAGCCGCGCCTCCTCGATGTCCGACACCGGCAGCGCCACGTCCGCTTCCTCGTCCGCCTTGGCGTCGATGCGGCGCAGACGGATCACGGCGTCACGGCCAGCGCCGTCGACCCCTTCGATCCAGCCGCGAAACCGCTTGCGGCCGAAATGCAGGCCGCCGGTCTCCATGCGCGCCTCATGGCCGATGCCACGGACGAAATCGGACAGGCGCACCAGCGGCCGGTCGATCCCCGGCGACGACATTTCCAGCCGATAGGCCTGGGTCAGCGGCTCCTCGAGATCGAGCACCGGCGACAGGGCCATGCTGGCCTTCTCGCAATCGTCGACATTCATCGTCCCATCGGCCTTCTCGGCCATAATCTGAAGCGTAACTTCTTGATTAGACGATATTTTTACTCGAACGACGCGATAGCCGAGATCAGCCAGCACGGGACCGGCCAAAGTCGCGACACGGGCCGCAACCCCCGTCTCCTGGATGAGACGCGGTTCCGCGAGATCTGATGTTTCAGGCGCCGGTCGGGCAGTTTGCCCGTCGGGTCCGCCGGACGTCTCGGTCACTATATGGGCTCCGGTCGGGCATTAAAAAAGAGCGGGTCCCGCAGGGCCCACTCTCAATAATGACCCTCGAATGACGGTCCAGATGAGATTGTTGTGAGGGGCTTCTACTCCCAAACCGGGTCGTGATCAAGGAAAAGCTGGTCACGCCGCCAACCGGCGCAAGCGTGTTTTCCGTTCTTGGTCTGCGAATCGCAATGGAAAAGCAAAATAAGCCTTAGGCGCAAAGATAGCGCCAAACAAAGCATTTCTAGCAATCATTTTATGGAGTTCATTTTTTCTGCGGACCCCGAAATTATGAATCAGGACCCAATTTCTCCTTGGTCGACATCAAGGATGAAAAATTGAAGGGCATATTCTACACTCATAATATATTGATATATTTGCAAAAATTTTTTGATTGCCTTAATCTTTAGCGCACAAGGCGTCGTAGAGGGCGCGTTCCCATTTTTTGAAGGCGCGAAACAAGGTCGCCGGCCAGTAGGCATAAGGCCCAAACAAATCCTTGACTCGCGCCTTACGCCCCACTTATGTTCTGCTCGTCTCAAAGACGCTGGGTGTTCCCATGACAGGCGAGAAGATCAATTTCGACGAGGCGGTTGAAGCGGCCTCTAGCGGCGATAAGAGCAATGACCGCTCGACTATCGCGTTCCCCTACCTTGATCTCGACACTGCAGTGGAGGTTGCCCGAGCGGTCTACTCTCGTGCGGGGCGCGGTGCATGCGAACTGGACGGCTTGGCTGCGGAAATGGGCCAAACTGTAAGTGGCGCATTTCGCTTGAAGACAGGCACAGCACGCATTTTCGGGCTGGTAGAAAAGGACGGACGGGATTCTCTCAGATTGACCACTCTTGGTCAGCGCGTCGTTACAGAAGATGAGCGCGGCGGGCGCGTCGATGCCTTCCTTGCGGTTCCACTCTATTCTCGGATTTTTGACAGCTATCGGGGGACTCTGCTTCCGCCAGCCAAGGCTCTTGAGCGCGAAATGCAAGCCTTAGGGGTCGCGCCAAAGCAGGCAGATAAGGCACGGCAGGCATTTGAACGCTCGGCACGACAAGCGGGATTCTTCGAGGCTGGTGAGGGGCGCCTTGTAAAGCCAAAACTCGAGAACGCTGAAAAGCGTCTCGATCCCTCAAAAACTGACAACGAAGCAGTGCCTGAGAATACGCTGCAACGTGAGCCGTCTAGAAAGGGGGGCGGAGGTGGAGGAGAATCCGACCTCCATCCTTTCATCCAGGGCTTGCTTAAGACGTTGCCGGCCGCATCAACCACGGAGATGCCGTCTGAATGGTCGATGCGCGAACGCGCGAAATGGCTGAAAACTGCCGCGTCTATTTTCGGTCTGATCTACACTGACGAAGGGGGAGGGGAGATAGAAATTTCGGTCAAAGACGACCGATAAAAATGTTCCGGATCGTGAACGAGTCCGGCCCTACAAGGATGTACTAGATCCATGCAGGGCCGGGTTTCACGAGTTCCACCAAAACTGAGAAAGGAGCCTGGTGGAAGGGCGGCATCCGCCCGTAATCGCGTTGTAATTATATAGGATGCTGACTCCCGGTTCAAGGCTCCTTGCAAAAGGAGCTAAATGTGAAGCCTGTGCATGTGCGTGAATACGTCCGTATTCGTTTTCGCCGCCCCGAGAAGGTTCGCGAACATTCGCGCTCCTTCCCTCGCCGCCGCGCAAAGGAATCTCGTCCCATCCAGATGGGGCTTTTCTCTTAGGTGCTTTTGGCGCCGATCGCCGCGGGGCCATGTCCCGCGGTAGCCTGCCCCACCGACTTATTGGTAACAGGCTTTTAGAGTTCGGCCCTACCCACCCCGCATTTCCCCCGACAGAAGTTCCTCCGCTTTGCCGCTGAAGCCCAATACGTTCGCGCTCACCTTCGTTCTCGCGCTGATGACCGCGATGGGGCCGATCGCCACCGACATCTATGTGCCCTCGCTGCCGCAGCTGGCGCAGGAGTTCAACGTCTCGCCGACGCAGGTGCAGTGGACGCTGTCGGGCTATCTGATGGGCTATGCGGCAAGCCAGATTTTCTATGGCCCGTTGTCTGACAACCTCGGGCGCAGGCCTTTGCTCATCGCAGGCTTCGCGATCTTTCTTGTTGCCACCTTCGCCAGCATGCTGGCGACCTCCATGGAGATGCTGATCGCGGCGCGCATTCTGCAAGGCGCCGGCGGCGCCGGTCCGATCATCGTGGTGCGCGCCATCGTGCGCGATCTCTATGAAGGGGCGCGCGCCGGACAACAAATGTCCGTGATGAGTTCGATCATGGGCGTGGCGCCGATCGTCGGCCCGCTGATCGGCGGCGTGCTGGCGGTATGGTTCGGCTGGCGCGCCAGTTTCGTCGTGATGTTCGTCATCACCGCCTGTCTGATCACCATCGCGGTGTTGTTTCTGCCGGAGACCTTGCGGCACAAGAGCGACGCGCCCTTGTCAATCCGCGAAATCCTGCGCAGCTTCCGCATCGTCTTCGCCAATCCGCGCTGGCGCGTCTATGGTGCGCTGAACACGCTGGGGCACACGGGTTTATTCACTTTCATCACCGGCTCGCCCTTCGTGCTGCAGGACCTTTACGGACTGACGCCGTTGCAGTTCGGCCTGTTCTTCTCGGTCTGTTCGTCGGCCTTCGTGTTCGGCGCGTGGACCGGCTCGCGACTGGTCATCCGCCGGGGTCTCGACGGTACGATCGCCATCGGCGTCGCCTGTTTCTTCATCGGCGGCATTCTGCAAGTGCTGGGCTTGCGGCTGTTTCCCGGCAGTGCGATCGCGCTGCTCATTCCAGAAATGATCTATTTCGCCGGCGTCGGTTTCGTGCTGCCGCACTCGATCGCCTCGGCGCTGTCGCCGTTTCCCGAACGCGCCGGTGCTGCGACATCGTTGCAAGGCTTTCTGCAGATGATGTTCTCGGCCTGCTTCGGCCTAGGCGTCAGCACGCTCTTGGGATCCAGCGCCGTGCCGCTCGTCGCCGTGACGGTGCTCCTGGGCACCAGCGCGGCGATCCTGTTCGTGACCACCGCGCGGATTCGCCAGCGGCCGCTCTAATTCGACGGCGCAATGCCCTCGATGGCCGCCAGCAGACGCGCGATATCTTCGTCGCGCGACAGGCGGTGGTCGCCATCCTTGATCAAGGTGACAGCGACAGGATCGCCGGCGAGATGTTCGACAAGCTGCATCGCATGCGCCCACGGCACATCGGGATCCTGCATGCCTTGCAGGATATGCACGGGGCTGTGACTGCGGATCGGCCGGCCGTACAGCAGATGGCGGCGGCCGTCCTCGATAAGAGCCTTCGTCACCGGATAGGGATCGGGCGCATATTCGGACTGGCGCAGCCAGACGCCCTTTTCCTCAATGTCGCGGCGCGCCGCTTCCGGCATGTTGCGCCACATCAGCGCCTCGGTGAAATCGACCGCCGGCGCGATCAGCACCAGGCCGGCCAGGCGGCCGGTTTCGCCGCTCTGCGCGAACGCTTTCGCCACCAACAGCGAAATCCAGCCGCCCATGGAAGAACCGACGAGAATCTGCGGTCCATTGGTCAATTGCCTGATGACGGCGAGGCTGTCCTCGAGCCACTGGCCGATGGTTCCCTCTTCGAAACGGCCCTCCGACTCGCCATGGCCGGAATAGTCGAACCGCAGGAAGGCGCGGCCGTTGCGGGCGGCCCATTCGTCGATGCGCTCAGCCTTGGTCGACAGCATGTCGGATTTGAACCCGCCGAGCCAGACAACACCCGGGGCGCTTGGAGAACTTGTCGGGGAACTCGCGGCTTGCCGTTGCCGGAAGGCCAGGCGGCGTGTATGCGGCGCGGTTCCAACAGTTACAAATTGTGGATGGGTCTCGGTCAAATCTGTCACATTCATTGCCATCGGCGGGTCTGGCGGCCCAAAACAGGAAGATGGCGATCCAACGGGTTGGTGCGCCCGCCCGCCTTGTACATCAGAGCAAATGGCGTTTCGACCCAAACGCGATTGTGCCGCAGGTTTTGTTTTGACGCGTTTGCGCAGCGTGCCCAGAGCACGCCGCCAAGCGCCACGATAGGAAAGCGATGCCCTACGGCCCGCATGATCTGATCGAAAGTGGCCAGTTCCCGGCCCTCGCCGGCCGCACGGTCCTGCAGATCATCCCAGACCTCGAGGCCGGCGGCGCCGAACGCACGACCATCGATATCGCCACCGCGCTCACCGAGGCCGGCGCGCGTGCCTTGGTGGCCAGCCAAGGCGGCCGGCTCGTCAGCGAATTGCAGGCGCGCGGCGGCGTCTGGCTGCCGTTTCCGGCGAAAACCAAGAATCCGTTGTCTATGATGGTCAATATCCGGCGGCTGGCGGCGCTGATCGCCCGCGAGCGGATCGACATCGTTCATGCCCGTTCTCGCGCGCCCGCCTGGGTGGCGCTGGGCGCGACGCGGGCCATGCGGGTGCCCTTCGTCACCACCTATCACGGCGCCTATTCGGGCACGTCGAGCATCAAGAACCGCTATAATTCGGTGATGGCGCGGGCCGACTACGTGATCGCCAATTCGGAATTCACCAAGCGGCGCATCCTCGATCAGCATCCCTTCGCCGACGGCCATGTCACCGTCATCCATCGCGGCACGGATTTTCGCGCCTTCACGCCGGCCGCCGTCGATCCGGCCCGGGTGCGGCGCCTGCGCCAGCACTGGGGCGTCGAGCCGGACGAGCGCATCATTCTGCTCGCGGCGCGACTGACCGGCTGGAAGGGCCAGACGGTGCTGGTGGACGCGGCGGCGCTGATGCGCCGGCGGGGGCTCAACGGGGTCAAATTCGTCCTGGCCGGCGATCCGCAGGGGCGCAGTTCCTTCGTCAAGGACCTGGAAAGCCGCATCGCCACTGCCGGCCTTGGCGATCTGGTGAAACTGGTCGGCCATTGCGACGACATGCCGGCCGCCTTCCTGGCCGCCTCGGCGGTCGCCGTGCCCTCGACCGAACCGGAGGCCTTCGGCCGGTCCGCCGTCGAGGCGCAGGCCATGGGGGCGCCGGTGATCGTCACCGAACTTGGCGCCGTGCCCGAGACCGTGCTGGGGCCGCCGGAAGCCCCGGCCGCCGCGCGCACCGGCTGGCGCATCCCGCCGGGCGATCCGCAGGCCCTGGCCGACGCGCTCTCCGAGGCGCTCGCCATGGGCGCCGTCGAACGCGATGCGCTGGCGCTGCGGGCCCGCCAGCATGTCGAGCGCCATTTCTCGCTCGACCATATGTGCAAACAGACATTGGCGTTGTACGAAAGCATCATTCGCGGTTTCTGACGCTTTGACAGCACGGCCAAGGTTGACTTCCGGCCCGTCTGACCCGATTCTCTATTCGGGTCCGGTCCTGCCAAAAGCAGGTTGAAGCGGTCATCGTGACGCCCGGGTCCGGCTTATTCACAAGAGGAGTTTTGCCATTCGCCGTCCAATGAAAGCACCCGTGGGTCCCCAGAAAGAAGGACCCCGGACCAATCGGGAAATCCGTGTCAGCGAAGTTCAGCTTATCGATGCCGAAGGTCAGAATCGGGGCGCAACCCCGATAGCCGAAGCGCTGCAGCTCGCCGAAGAGG
>MKVW01000009.1:486751-589808 GCA_001898965.1 Rhizobiales bacterium 62-17 | reverse complement strand
TCGTTCCGAACGCCAATCCGCCGGTCTGTAAAATTCTTGATTTCGGTAAGTTCCGTTTCACGGAGCAGAAGAAAGCCGCCGAAGCGCGCAAGCGCCAGAAGGTGGTCGAGGTCAAGGAAATCAAGCTGCGTCCTGGCATCGACGATCACGACTACGAAACCAAGATGAAAGCCGTGAAACGGTTCTTCGACGAAGGCGACAAGGTGAAGGTCACCCTGCGCTTCCGCGGCCGTGAAATGGCGCATCAGGAACTCGGCTATCGCCTGCTTGAGCGCGTACGCCAGGAGAATCTCGCCATCGCGAAATGCGAGGTGGAGCCTTCCATGGAAGGCCGCCAGATGGTGATGATCCTCGCGCCGAAATAACCGGCGCGTCGCATCCGTAACGGGCTGAGAGACATTCCCTCGGCCCCCTTTGCCCGGATCGCGTTTCCAACCAGATCTTTTGACGTTGTGTTTTCAGCATGGCTGCCGTGCGTTTTGCACGGCACCTGCTGGCCCATGGACTCTATCGCCGCTTCGGCCAAACGTCCTATGACGAGGTCGTAGACAAAACAGAGAACCGTGGAAACGCTCGTCAAACCCGCGCCAGCCGCACCGCAACTGACGCACCGCGATACCTTATGGATCGTGGCCGGCGTGCTGTTGCCGGTATTCATGGCCTCCCTCGACCAGGCGCTGGTGGCGACCGCGCTGCCGACGATCGGCCATGCCTTCGACGCGACGGGCCAGCTCTCCTGGGTGGTGAGCGCCTATCTCTTGACCTCGACGGCGGCGACACCGCTCTACGGCAAGATCAGCGATACGCGCGGCCGCCGCGTCACCATGCTGGCCGGCATCGGCATTTTCGTCGCCGGGGCCATCGCCTCGGCGCTGGCGCCCAACATCACCAGCCTCATCCTGGCGCGCGGCCTGCAAGGCATCGGCGGCGCCGGCCTCGTCGCGCAGGCGATGACCGTACTCGGCGACATCGCGCCGCCGAAACAGCGCGCCAAATATTACACCTACTTCTCGATCATCTATACGAGCGCCGCCGGCATCGGCCCGGTAATCGGCGGCCTGTTCGCCGAACATCTGCATTGGTCGCTGGTCTTTTGGATTTCAGTGCCGATGGGCATCGCCGCTTTCGCGATGACGAGCACCTTGCTGCGCAAACTGCCGCGCTATGAAAGATACCATCGCCTCGATATCGCTGGCGCCGTGCTGATCGTCGCCGCCAGCTCGACCTTGATGCTGGTGATGAATACGGGCGGCAAGACCTGGGCTTGGCTCTCGAAGGAGATCGTGACGCTCGGCGTTGTCTCCGCGCTGCTGTGGATCTTGTTCTTCCTGCGTCTGATGCGCGCCGCCGAACCGTTGATCCCGCTTGGCATCCTGCGCAATCCGGTCGTGCGTTGCGCCATCGTCGCCAATTCCTTCGGCTGGGCGGCGATGATCGGCCTCAACATCTATCTGCCGCTCTATCTGCAAAGCGTGCTCGGCCAGACGCCTTCCGAATCAGGCGTCAATCTGATCGTGCTGATGGTGACGATCAATGCCAGCGCGCTTGTCGGCGCGCAGGTGGCGGCGCGTATGGAACATTATAAATTCTATCCGCTGATCACATTGTTCATCTGCATTCTCAGCATCGGCTGGCTCGCCCTGCGTGTCGATACGCTTTCGATGCTGGAATTCGAATTGGTGCTGGCCTTGGCCGGCCTTGGCTTTGGCCCCGTCGCGCCGGTGTCGAGCGTCGCCTTGCAGAACGCGGTGATGATGCATCAGCTTGGCACCGCCGTGTCGGTGATGAGTTTCGCGCGCAGCCTGTTCGCCGCCGTGCTTGTCGCAGCTCTAGGCGCCATCGTGCTGCATGCGGTGGGCAGCGAGATGCTGAGCGGCGCCGCAGCGACGCTTGCGGCCGACCGCGACGGCGCCACCGCCGCCTTCCGCAACCTGTTCTGGGTCACCGCCGGCTGTCTGGTAATCGCCTTCCTCGGCCTCCTTTTGATGGAAGAAAAGCCGCTGCTGACCTCCAACGAGACGCGGATCGAATGAAAATCGGCAATTCGCCCGAATCTGACTTGCGTCAAGACGGCGCACGCTCACTGCGCTATGAGCGAACCTTAATGTGCGGCCGCGCCGCGCCATCCGGATTGATCTGATGAATTTTCTGCTGCCGTTTTGTGCCTTCACCAGCGCCGTCGCGACGCGCGCGATGGACCCGCTGGTGTCGTCACTGGCGACAGAGTTTGGCATCAGCATCGCCGCGGCCGCCCTCGCCGTCACCATGTTTGCGTTGCCCTATTCCATCGGCCAACCCGTCTTGGGGCCGGCCGGCGATCATTACGGCAAGATCCGCATTCTCAAGATCTGCCTGTGGGTGCAGACGGCAAGCCTGATCCTCGTCGCCGTGGCGCCGACTTTCGAACTGCTGCTGGTCGGCCGGTTCATCGGCGGCATCGCCGGCGGCGGCCTGATGCCGATCGCGCTCGCCATCGTCGCCGACAAAGTGGCGCCGTCGCAGCGCCAAGCGGCGATCGCGCGCAATGTCACCGGCTCTTTGTCGGGCCTGATCCTGGCGGCCAGCGGCGCCGGCCTGATGGCGGTGTGGCTGAACTGGCGGGCGATTTTCGCCGTCGCCACGGCGATTTCGCTCACCGCTTCGATTCTCGTCACCCTACAGCTCAAGGAAACCGTGGTCGCGACACGGCACATCCGCCTGTCGGATGCCTTCGACAGCTATCGCCAGATCATCACCAAGCGGCGCGCCTGGATTTGTTTCATCGCCGTGATGTTCGAAGGCATCGCGCTGTTCGGCATGTTTCCCTTCATCGCGCCGGTGCTGCAATCGCGCGGCATGGGCGGCCCGGCGGAAGCGGGCTTCATGATCACCGCCTGCGGCATCGGCTCGCTCATCTTCACCTTCTTGGTGCGGCGCCTGTTGCGCGTGATGTCGCGCTACGGACTGATGATTGCAGGCGGCACGCTGGCGATGATGGGACTGTTGGCCCTGGCTTTCGCCGCACCCTTGCCGTGGCTCGCCTTCTTCTTCGCCCTGTCGGGCTTCGGCTATATGATGGTGCACAATTCCATCCACGCCGAAGTGTCGGAACTGACCGACACGGCGCGCACGTCCGCCTTCGCCTTGCATTCCTGTTTCTTCTTCACCGGCCAGGCGCTGGGACCGCTGCTGTTTGGCGCCGGCATGGGCATGATCGGCGCGTCCGGCATTCTCATTGTTTATGGCGCCATCCTGTTCCTGATCGGGCCGATCATTTCGGTGCTGCTGCGCCGGGCGCGCGCCACCGGAAGCGGCGCGCTGGCCTTTTAAACTTCAACCGTTCGACAGGCTGCGCACCAGTTCGACTTCGTTGGCCGAGCCCAGCACCACCGCGACGCGCTGATGCAGCTTTTCCGGCTTGACGTCGAGAATGGGCGCGTATGCATCCGTGGCCTGGCCGCCAGCCTGTTCGACCAGCAGCGCCATCGGATTGCCCTCATACATCAGGCGCAGCTTGCCAGGCCGATCCGGCTCACGCTTGTCCCATGGATACATGAAGATGCCACCGCGCATCAGAACGCGATGCACGTCCGCCACCATCGAGGCGATCCAGCGCATGTTGAAATCCTTGCCGCGCTCGCCGGTCTTGCCCTTGAGGCAACCGTCGACATAGCGCTGGATCGGCTCGGCCCAATGACGCTGGTTCGACATGTTGATGGCGAATTCCTTGGTGTCCTTGGGAATGTTCAGGCGCTCATGGGTGAGCAGCCATTCGTCCTTGGCGCTGAGCGTGAAGCCGTAGACGCCGTCCCTGAGGGTGAGCACCAGCATGGTCTGCGGCCCGTAGATCGCATAGCCCGCCGCCACCTGATGGCGGCCCGGCAGCAGAAAATCCGCTTCGGCCGGCACGCGGCCGGCAGGCGCGGGCAGGATCGAGAAGATCGTGCCGACGCTGACGTTGACGTCGATATTGCTGGAGCCATCGAGCGGATCGAAAGTGACCAGGAAGCCGCCGGTACGGCCTGTCGTCTCGACGGTCTCCAGCTCCTCGGAGGCGAAACCGGCGACGGGCGCGCAGGAGCGCATCATGTCGCTCAGCATGTCGTTGGTGATGACGTCGAGCTTCTTCTGCTCCTCGGCCTGCACATTGATATGGCCGGCGGACCCGAGATTGCCGGCGATGGCGCCGGCCGAGACGACGCGGCTGATCCCGGTGCAGGCGGAGGCCACGGCGGTGATGACGGATTTCAGTTCGGGCGCCGCCGGCTGACGGCTAAGGAAATCGTTGAGCGTGTTCACGGCGTTCCTTTTGGAGAGCCAGGTACAAAGAGCCAAGTACAAATCGTACCAAGCTCGTACCTGACTGAGCCGAAGCCGTCGAGCGAGGAACCGACCCGTTACGCCCCCTTGCTTTCCCTCCGGTTTTTCCCTTATAAGCCCGGCTTCGAACCGCCCGGCCAGTTAGGGCTGCCGTGGCGGTTCTTTTCGCTCACTTCCGATGCGAATTGCCGAAACCGGCCGGATTTCCGGCCGCGCCGAGGCAAGTAATTGAAATTGGGGCGTTTTCGCCCCACAGGAGAGCCAAATGCCCAAGTTGAAGACGAAATCGGGCGCTAAAAAGCGCTTCAAGATCACCGGCTCCGGCAAGGTGGTCTACGCCCAGAGTGGCAAGCGCCACGGCATGATCAAGCGCACCAACAAGCAGATCCGGAACCTGCGCGGCACCACGGTCCTGTTCAAGACCGACGGCGACAACGTCAAGAAGTACTTCCTGCCGAACGGCTGACGTTTTCTCGCATTTGCCCCCTGTTTCACTTTGAGTTTTAAGGAGATCTGCCATGGCTCGCGTTAAACGCGGCGTTACCGCCCATGCCAAGCACAAGAAAACCCTCGACGCGGCAAAAGGCTTCCGTGGCCGCCGTAAGAACACCATCCGCGCCGCCAAGGCTGCCGTCGACAAGTCGATGCAGTATGCCTATCGCGACCGCAAGAATAAGAAGCGCACCTTCCGCGCGCTGTGGATCCAGCGTCTGAACGCCGCCGTGCGCGAATTCGGCATCACCTACAGCCGATTTATTGCCGGCCTCGCGAAGGCGGGCATTGAGATCGACCGCAAAGTGCTGTCCGAAATGGCCATTCACGAACCGGCGGCCTTCAAGGCCATCGTCGAGAAGGTCAAGGCGGACCTGCCCGCCGCGGCGTGATCTGACGGACGGCGCTCCAAACCTTCGCGCCGTCCCTCCGTCTTTTCGAGGCCCCTTCGCGCGCGCGGTCTGTCCGCGCGGCGATCATTGTGCGGCCTGAGGTCGTTTCCCAAGGCCGTTGAGCTTCTGGTGTATTTCACCGGTTTCATCGTCCAGGCGGGAACATGTCCGACCTTCAAACTCTCGAATCCTCCACCCTGACCGCCATCGCCGGCGCCACCGACGAGACGGCGCTGGAAGCCGTGCGCGTCGGCGCTCTCGGCAAGAAGGGCACCATCTCGGCCTTGCTCGCGACCCTGGGCAAAATGTCGCCCGACGAGCGCAAGACCGCGGGCGCCGCCATCAACGCGCTGAAGGACAAGGTCAACGAAGCGCTCACCGCGCGCCGCACCGTCCTGAAAGATGCAGCGCTCGAACAGCGCCTGGCTTCCGAGACCGTCGACGTCACCTTGCCGGTGCGCGAAGCCGCCAGCGAGCGCGGCCGCATCCATCCGATCAGCCAGGTGATGGACGAACTGACCGCGATTTTCGCCGACATGGGTTTCTCGATCGCCGAAGGGCCGGACATCGAGAGCGACGATTACAACTTCACCAAGCTGAACTTCCCGGCCGGCCATCCGGCGCGCGAGATGCACGACACGTTCTTCTTCGAGCCGGACGCGAAGGGCGAACGCAAACTGTTGCGCACGCACACCTCGCCGGTGCAGGTGCGCACCATGCTCGCCTCGCAGCCGCCGATCCGCGTCATCTGCCCGGGCCGCACCTATCGCTGCGACAGCGACCAGACGCATACGCCGATGTTCCATCAGGTCGAAGGCCTCGTCATCGACAAGTCGGCGCATCTTGGCCATCTGAAATGGGTGCTGGAAGAATTCTGCAAGGCGTTCTTCGAAGTACCGAATGTGAAGATGCGCTTCCGCCCATCGTTCTTCCCGTTCACCGAACCATCGATGGAAGTCGACATTCAGTGCCGGCGCTCGGGTGGCGAAATCCGCTTCGGCGAGGGCGAGGATTGGCTGGAGATTCTCGGCTGCGGCATGGTGCATCCGAACGTGCTGCGCAATTGCGGTTTAGATCCCGATGTCTACCAGGGCTTTGCCTGGGGCATGGGCATCGATCGCATCGCCATGCTCAAATACGGCATGCCCGACCTGCGGCCTTTCTTCGAGGCCGACGTGCGCTGGCTGTCTCACTACGGCTTCCGCCCGCTCGATCTGCCGACGCTTGCCGGCGGCCTGAGCGCGTAAGGAGAGAAAAATGAAATTCACCCTCTCCTGGCTCAAGGATCATCTCGACACCACGGCCTCTCTCAGCGAGATCGTCGAGACGCTGACGCGCATCGGCCTCGAGGTCGAGCATGTGATCGATCCGACGGAAAAGCTGAAAGACTTCACGGTCGCCTATGTGATCGACGCCAAGCAGCATCCCAATGCCGACCGCCTGCGCGTCTGCATGGTCGACACCGGCACGGGTACGCCGGTGCAGGTGGTGTGCGGCGCGCCCAATGCGCGCACCGGCATGAAGAGCGTGTTCTCAGCCCCGGGCACCTATATCCCCGGCAAGGACATGACGCTCGGCAAGGGCGTCATTCGCGGCGTCGAATCGAACGGCATGCTGTGTTCGGCCGCCGAACTGCAATTGTCGGAAGATCACGACGGCATCATCGATCTGCCCGACGATGCGCCCGTCGGCGCGCGTTATGTCGATTACGCCAAGCTCGGCGATCCGGTGATCGAGATCAACCTGACGCCCAATCGTCCCGATGCGACGGGTGTCCACGGCATCGCGCGCGATCTCGCGGCGGCGGGCCTTGGCACATTGAAGGATCATGCGATCAAGCCGGCGGCGGCTGCGTTCCCCTGCCCGGTGAATGTGAAGCTCGATTTCGCGGCCGAAGACAAACATCTGGCGCCGATGTTCGCTTTACGCCTGGTACGCGGCGTCAAGAATGGCCCTGCGCCCGAGTGGATGCAGCAGCGGTTGAAGTCGATCGGCCTGCGGCCGATCAATGCGCTGGTCGACATCACCAACTATGTCACCTTCGATCGCGGCCGCCCGCTGCATGTGTTCGACGCCAAGAAGGTGGCCGGCAACCTCGTCGTGCGCCGCGCCAAGGACGGCGAAGAGGTGCTGGCCCTCGACGGCAAGACCTACACGCTGAAAAGCGACAATGTGGTCATCGCCGACGACAAGGGTGTCGAATCGATCGCCGGCATCATGGGCGGCGAACATTCGGGCTGCGACGACGCGACCACCGACGTGCTGATCGAATCGGCGTTGTGGGATCCGATGAACATCGCCCGCTCCGGCCGCGCGCTCGGCATCGTCACCGATGCGCGCTATCGTTTCGAGCGCGGCGTCGATCCGGCCTTCTGCGTGCCGGGTGCGGAACTCGCCACCAAACTGGTGATGGATTTCTGCGGCGGCGAGCCGTCGGAACTGATCGTCGCCGGCGAACAGCCGAAAAGCGACACCGCCATCGATTTCCCGTTGAGCGAAGTGCAACGCCTGACCGGCCTCGAACTCGAACGCTCAGAGATGGTGCGCACGCTGGAAAAGCTCGGCTTCGGTGTCATCAGCCAGTCGACCAATGCAGACCGTATCATCGTCAAAGTGCCGTCGTGGCGGCCGGATGTGGAAGGCAAGGCCGATATCGCCGAGGAGATCGTGCGCATCGCCGGCGTCGACAATGTCGCTTCCGTGCCGCTGCCGCGCATCGACACGGCGGTGCCCAAGCCCATTCTCACCTTGCTGCAGAAGCGCACGCGCCAGGCGCGCCGCGCGCTCGCTTCCCAGGGTCTCGTCGAAGCGGTGACCTGGTCCTTCGTCAGCAAGGAACAGGCGGAAGGCTTTGGCGGCGGACAGCCGGCGCTGGCGCTCGCCAATCCGATCGCCGCCGATCTCTCCGACATGCGCCCGTCCCTGCTGCCCGGCCTGTTGAAGGCGGCGCAACGCAATGCCGATCGCGGCTTCGGCGACGTTGCGCTGTTCGAAGTTGGCCAGATCTTCAAGGGCGACGGCGAAAAAGACCAGCGCATGGCCGCCGCCACGGTGCGACGCGGCGGCAGCGGCCGCGCCTGGAACGCCAAGGCGACCCCGGTCAGCGTGTTCGACGCCAAGGCCGATGCCATGGCGATGCTGGCGGCGCTCGGCGTGCCGCTCGGCGGCCTGCACATCGTCTCGGGCGGGCAAGCGAATCTTCCCGCTTGGCTGCATCCCGGCCGCTCCGGCACGATGCAGTTCGGGCCGAAGAACGTGATCGGCTGGTTCGGCGAATTCCATCCGCGCACCTTGGAAATGCTCGATGTCGACGGGCCGGTGGCCGGTTTCGAGATCATTCTCGACGATCTGCCGGCGCCGCGCGCCAAGCCGACGAAGGTGAAACCGAAGCTCGAACTGTCGGATTTCATGCCGCTGGAACGCGACTTCGCCTTCATCGTCGATCGCAGCGTCAAGTCGGCTGATATTCTGCGCGCTGTTCAAGCAGCGGAAAAAGTGCTCATCTCGGGGCTCAACGTCTTCGATATCTACGAAGGCGCCGGCATTCCCGAAGGCCGCAAGTCGGTGGGCGTCACCGTCACGTTGCAGCCGCGCGAGAAGACGTTGACCGATGCGGAGATCGAGGAAGTAGCCGGGCGGATCGTCGCCGAAGTGACGAAGAAGACCGGAGCCACGTTGCGAGGCTGAGGGCGAGGCCAAGGGAAATGCGGATTGCGGCTGTCATCGTCACGGGTGTTCTCACCTGCGGTCTGCTGGCACCGCAGGGCGCTTTGGCACAACGCTCGCTCGCCGATTGTGACAAGCTGACGAACGACGACGCCTATAACAGGTGCCTGGCCTCCTTCGGACCGAAGCGAGGCCAGCACGTGCCCTCGGGCAGTACCGCTTATCCCGATGCGGCCGATGCGCCGCCGCGCGCCGGTGCGCCAAACGCCGCACAGGGAAGCACGACCCGCGCCAGCCGCAACAGCAGCGGCCGCAACGCCAGTTTCCGGCGCAATCTGCGCGGCAATGGTCACGCGGTGATCATCACGCCGCTCAAAGGCGGCCGCCTGCGCTTTCAAATCGTCATGCCGCAGCGGCGATAGGACGTTTGTCGCAATCTAGGCTGTAGCTTTTCGTCGAACGCCCTGCGGAATCCCGGTAGGAAACGCATTCCCCGCTCGTGCGTTGATGGCTTGACGTTGATGACCTGGGGAAAGCCGTTACATTGGTGGGCCATAGCGCGACGGCGATGCCGCGGCTTTTCAAACGGCCCGTATGCCAGCATAGTCATGTCTGTGAACAGGAGGTTCGGATGAGGAAAGTTCTGATCGCAGCGACCATCGCTTTTGCAGCCATGGGCGCGGCGGCGCAGGCCGACGGCACTTTGGATAAGATCAAGTCCAGCGGCATCATCACCCAAGGCGTGCGCGAATCCTCGGGATTAGCCTATACTTTGGGCAACGGTGTCTACACCGGCTATCACTACGACGTCTGCCAGAACATCATCGCCGACATCAAGAAGAAGCTCGGCGTCGAAAAGCTGGATATCCGCTACCAGCCCGTCACCTCGCAAAATCGCGTGCCCCTGGTGCAGAACGGCACCGTCGACCTGGAATGCGGCTCGACGACCAACAACAAGGCGCGCGGCCGTGACGTCGATTTCGCCACGACGGTTTACATCGAGGAAATCAAGATCGCGGTCAAAGCCAATTCCAACATCGGCAAGCTGGAAGATCTGAACGGCAAGACCATCGCCACCACGACGGGAACCACGTCCGTACAAACCCTGCGCAAGAACAAGCGCGGCAAGGATCTCAAGTTCAGCGAAGTGTTCGGCAAGGACCATGCCGACAGCTTCCTGCTGCTGCAGAGCGGCCGCGCCGATGCCTTCGTCATGGACGCATCGATTCTCGCCGCCAATATCGCGCGGGCGCAGAACCCGAAAGACTATAAAATCCTTCCCGAGGTCCTGGCGGTCGAGCCGATCGCCATCATGATCCGCAAGAACGATCCGGAGTTCAAGAAAGCCGTCGACGAGAGCATCGCCGCGCAGATCAAGACCGGGACGATCGCCAAGCTCTACGACAAATGGTTCATGCAGCCGATCCCGCCGAACAATGTGACGCTGAATATGCCGGCCTCGGATGCAACGAAGGAAGCCTGGGCCAATCCCAACGACAAACCGACCGAGGATTACAAACAACCCGGCGAATGAGCCAAAATTTGTCAGGCACGGCATGGTCCGTGCCTGATGTCTTTTGAGGCTATGCGAATGGGCGGGGTTGCATGACATATTGGCAGGACATCTGGGATCGCTGGCAATTCCTCTGGGATGACCGGGGCGACGGCGTCACCTACTGGCAATGGATGTTCTCCGCCTGGGGCTATACGGTGGCCGTTGCCGCCGTTTCGCTTGTCGTCGCACTGGCCATCGGCTGCCTGGTCGGCACCTTGCGCACGGTTTCGCAGCATCGCGTCGTCTCGGCGCTCGCCACGGGCTGGGTCGAGCTGTTCCGCAACATTCCCGTGCTGGTGCAGCTTTTCCTGTGGTTCTTCGTCATCTCGGAAATCGTGCCTGGCATGCGCGGCGTGCCGAGCTTCGTGCTGGCCTGCTGCGCACTCGGTTTCTTCACCTCGGCCCGTATCGCCGAACAGGTGCGCGCCGGCATTCAGGCCTTGCCACGCGGCCAGCGCCAGGCGGCGCTCGCCATGGGCTTCACGCAGCTTCAAGCCTATCGCTATGTGATTTTGCCGCAGACGTTTCGCATCATTATTCCGCCGCTGACCAGCGAGGCGATGAACATCGTCAAGAATTCCTCCGTCGCCTTCGCCGTGTCGATTCCGGAATTGATCAGTTTCGCCATGCAGACGCAGGAGGAAACGTCCCGCGGCATCGAAGTCTATCTGGCCGCCACCGTTCTCTACATCATCACCGCTTTGGCGATCAGCTGGTTCATGTCCATCCTCGAAAAACGGGCGCGCGTTCCCGGCCTCTCCTCGCAAGGACAGGGAGCGCACTGATGCCGGCACTGGATTTCTCCTTCTACACCTGGGCCAACATCAGCACCTATCTGCTCAGCGGCCTCTATTTCAGCGTCAGCCTGACGATCGCCGCGACGATCGGCGGCATCGCGCTTGGCACGGTCATCGCCCTGATGCGCCTATCCGGCATCAAGCCGCTCGAATATGCGGCGCTGTGGTATGTGAACCTCCTGCGCAGCATTCCACTGGTGATGGTCATCCTGTGGTTCTTCCTCCTGATGCCTTCGGCCTTCTACAATCTGTTTCCAGGCGACATCGGCCAGAAATATCGCGCCGAAATTTGCGCTTTGATCACCTTCATCATTTTCGAAGCGGCCTTCTTCAGCGAGATCGTGCGTGCCGGCATCCAATCGCTGCCGCGTGGCCAGACCTTTGCCGGTCAGGCACTCGGCATGACCTATGCGCAGAACATGCGCTACATCGTTCTGCCGCAGGCGATGCGCAACATGCTGCCGGTCTTCCTGACCCAGACCATCGTGCTCTTTCAGGATACGTCGCTGGTCTATGCGATCGGCGCCTATGACATCCTCAAGGGCTTCGAGATCATGGGCAATACGTTCGGTCGGCGCGTCGAAACCTATATCATGGCCGCCGTGGTCTATTTCATCATCTCGTTCGCGCTCTCCATGCTGGTGAAGCGCCTGAACGAGAAGATCCGCATCCTGCGCTAATTTAAGGGACGTCGACCGCGATGATCGAGATGAAAAACGTTTCCAAATGGTATGGCGCGACGCAGGTACTCAACGACTGCTCGCTCAATATCGACAAGGGCGAGGTCGTCGTCGTCTGCGGCCCGTCGGGGTCGGGCAAATCGACGTTGATCAAGACCATCAATGCGCTCGAACCCGTGCAGAAGGGCGAAATCTGGGTCGACGGCGTTGCCGTTCACGACAGAGCCACCAACCTGCCGAAGCTGCGCAGCCGCGTCGGCATGGTGTTCCAACATTTCGAACTGTTTCCGCATCTCACCGTCACCGACAATCTCACCATCGCCCAGATGAAGGTTTTGGGCCGTGGCCAGGACGAAGCGAAGCAACGCGGCCTGAAAATGCTCGAGCGCGTCGGCCTCACCGCGCATAAGGACAAGTTTCCCGGCCAGCTCTCCGGCGGTCAGCAGCAGCGCGTCGCCATCGCGCGGGCCTTGTCGATGGACCCGATCGTCATGCTGTTCGACGAGCCGACATCGGCGCTCGACCCCGAAATGGTCGGCGAAGTGCTCGACGTCATGGTCGGCCTCGCCGCCGAGGGCATGACGATGATGGTGGTGACGCACGAAATGGGCTTTGCCCGCAAAGTCTCCAACCGCGTCATCTTCATGGATGTCGGCGGGCATATCCTTGAAGACACGAGCAAGGACGAGTTCTTCGGCAATATCGAGGCGCGTCAGCCGCGCACGCGCGAGTTTCTGAATAAAATTTTGCCGCACTGAAGATGTTGGCCGACACCTTCGTGTCATCCCGGACACGCGCAGCGTGATCCGGGACCCAGGGCAAACGGTAGGACCTTGAGCTGGCATCAACGCGCACTGAGCGCAACGGCAAGCATTGCGTCGCTCGCCCCTGGATCCCGGATCGCGCCATTGGCATGTCCGGGATGACACCAAGGTGAGAGCGTATCGTCTCTAATTCGCCGGCTTGCAGTCCATCGCCGGGTCGCGTGCCAGCTCGCTCGCCAGTTTATCAAACATGGTCGCGGCGATGAGGTCGGAGCCCTTCTGGGTGAAGTGGACGATGTCGACGAACAGGTCCTTGTCCCATTCGCCGTCGAGCCCCGGACGCGTGTCGACGAAGGGCGTGCCGGTGCGCTTGGCAACCGCCTCCACCATGCGATTGTGCGCGGCGATGGCCGGCAGGATGCGCTCGATCGGCTGGAAGACGCGGCCGTAGAAATCGATCACCTCGCGCGGCGAGCTTTCATTAACCACCGCCGAGAGATTGGCGAGCACGACGCGAAAGCCATTGTCCGCGCCCATTTTGACGAGCTGCGTATAGAGCTTGTCATAGGTGTCGAGAAACTGCGTCTGCTTCGGCTTGCGATTATAGTCGTCCAACCGCGCCTGATAGCCCTGCATGGCGAGGCGGAAGCTGGCTTCGCCTAACAGCGGCGACGCGCGCGTGTGAAACACTGGCTGGCGCGGCATGGCGGCGATTTCTGGATCGACGATCGCAAGGCCGTTATAGCCGTGATAGGAAATCACCATGTCGGGATGTAGCGGCAGGATGAACCGCTTGATGCGCTGCAGATTGTCGGAGAGGCCAGCGGCGGGCACGCCGGCATTGATCACTTCGATGGGGCGTTGGCAGACGAGCCGCGTGCCGAGCAGCTTTTGCAGCACTTCCGGCCAGGTCGTTTCGCCGCGCCGGAACATGGTGCCGAACACGGGCGATTCGCCGACGACGAAAATGCGATAGCGATTGCCTTTGTCGACCGTGGTGTCGGCGCCACGGAAGCCGAGATTGTTGATCGGCACGTCGGCATCGAAGAAACGGCCGCGCGCATTGGGTTCGAGAATGAAGGGCAATTCGCCCTTCGGATCGGGCGCCTGGATTTTGGCGAGCACGCCGCGACCCCATTCGGCGACATATTGCGCCCACCAGATGCGGAAGGCATCGGGATCGCCC
This sequence comes from Rhizobiales bacterium 62-17, assembly GCA_001898965.1. Classification (GTDB taxonomy): domain Bacteria; phylum Pseudomonadota; class Alphaproteobacteria; order Rhizobiales; family Beijerinckiaceae; genus Terripilifer. The sequence continues at coordinate 575,977 of MKVW01000009.1, read as the reverse complement.
TTGGCGTCGCGGAAGGAATAGACCGGCTGCGCGCGTGTCAGCACCGCGCCGACCGAGGTGCGGGCGAAATAAGCATCGGCTAGCGGCAGCAGCAAAGCGAACAGCAGCAGGGTCAGCGCGCTGGTGCGCGCCAGGCCGAAGCGCCACAGCCCGCTCAGCATCAACAGCGCCGTCAAGAGACCCAGGAAAACGAGCAGGGCCAGATAGAACGGCACGCGAAAGTCGTTGAAGAAGAAATAGCGGGTGGCGACGGCGGCAGCGGCGAAGCCGATGAAGGACAGCAGCAGCGCCAGCCACGGCAGCGGCGCGCGTAGCGCCCGGACGGATACGGGCGCGGCGGCACGTTCGCCCCGCCCCCAGTAATGTGGCCGCGCCGCCAGGATCGGCGCTTCGAAGGCAAAGAAGAAGACGGTGCAGAAGGCGACGAGCAGCGCCACATAGATGATGAGCTGTGCGGTGAGCGGCAGATGCGCCACGGCCGGCCGTAGCAGCAGGATCGCCAAAGTGTGAAACAGATAGATCGTGTAGGAGACCTTGCCGAGGAAGAAGCAGGGCTCGGCGATCACCGAAAGCCGGTTGAAGGCGGCGCGATAGACATAGAGCGCGACGATGACGCTGGCGCCAAGCAAAGCGGCGGCGAAGGGATAAAGCTGCTGCGCCACACGGTTGGCATCGACCGTCGCCTGCCAGCCGAGCACGCCGGCTAGCGCGGCCGAGGCCAAAGCGATCACAATCGACAGCACGCCGCCGAAACGGCGCAGAACGGTGTCGATCGGATCGATGGCGCAATAGAGCAGGAAGCCGAAGGCGATGGCATCGAGCCGGAATAAAGTGACGCGGCGCACGTCCGCATCCCAATGGCTGAAATCGCCGAAGAATGAGCGCGCCAGGGCGCTGACCACGGCGAGCAGAACCATCAGGGTGATGAAGCCCCGCGCGCGCAGACGCGCCAGATTGGCGGCAACGACAATAAAGGCCGCCACCACATAGAAACATTCCTCGACCGACAGGCTCCAGGCGACGGCGAAATAATCCTGCGCGTCGGGCAGCGGCCGGAAGAGGTTTTGGATGTAGAGCAGATAGTAGGGGAAGGATGCCGCGCCGAGATTGCCGCTGACGACGGTGATCGTGATCAAGGCGACGAGATAGGGCGGAATGGTGCGCATCCAGCGGCGCACCAGGAAGATCCATGTGTCGGCGAGCGCGGGCGAAGTGGCGCAATGGATGAGCTGCGGCGCCAGCACGAAGCCGCTCAACACGAAGAAAATCTCCACCGCCAGAATGGAGATGACATTGGCGACCGGCCAATCGGTCGAGCCGAGCATCACATAATGGGGGATCGCGACCGAGAGAGCCGCGACACCGCGCAACAGATCAAGCGACGCGAGCCTGTGCATCAGCGGCCGGGATTGCTGTAGAGGAAGGGCACGTCGATCTGGCCGCCGACCAGAACGAAAATAAGCGCGTAAAGTAGGGCGACGAGGACCACGGCGGCAAACAGGCTGCCGCGCAGATTATGTCCGTAAGTCTGCCAAAAGGTCTGAAATGGATGCAACGGCCGCTCCGGCGGGCCGCCCGGGCGGCCTGAACGGGCCTTTCAATACTGAAAGTCGCGCCGCAAGGCCAGCCGAGCCGCCTAATCTTCAGACCGGGTCGAAACCACCGTCCTTATTCAACCTGATAGCACCGGCGATGGCCGGCTGGGCCCATTTGGCCGTCGCGCCGATGCCGCCGAAGGCGAACAGATGCGGCGAAACGCCGTCGATCTGCTTGGCGGCGGCCGCCGCCGCGATGGTGCGGATGATCGGATCGGGCGACACCGCCTTGAAGGCGTGGCGCACCAGGCCGCTGCGCGAGGCCAGAGCCTCGGCCGAGGCCTTTACGCCACATTTGCGGGCATAGTTGAGCCAGGTCATCAGGCTGGTCGGGCCGGCAAGACCGACACGCACGGGCGCATGCACGCCGCGCTGCCGCAGCCAGTGCAGCCAGGCGATGATGGTGCGGGAATCGAAGCAGAATTGCGTCACGATATGCGGTTCCAGGCCCGCCTGCTGGACGGCGGCGAGCTTGGTGACGAGATTGGCCTCGATTTCATCCTCGCTCATGTTCGGATGACCGTCGGGGAAGCCCGGCAGGCCGAGAGCTTTGAGCCCGCGCCGCTGGAACAGACCGTTCTCGATCACCGACAGCGCCGTCTGGATTTCACCGACGCCATGTTCGGCGTCGCCGCCGATGAGCAGCGCGGTGCGCACATCCGCCTCGTCGACCATGCGGCCGACGTGACGTTCGAGCACGTCGAAGCGCGGGAAATGCCGGGCCGAAAGATGCGGCACCGGCTCGAGCCCCGCCTGGCGGATGGCCACGGCGGCGGCCACCATTTCATCGAGCGGGCGATGAGGCAGCATGGTCAGATAGACCTGCGTGCCCGGCGCCAGGGTTTTACCCAAGGTCGCGATGTCACCGGCCGAGGGGCGCGTCGCCTCGAAGGAACAATCGCGCATGAAAGCGGCGATCTGGTCGACGGTGGCGTCGACCGGATCCGACTTGGCCGCAACGGAAGCCGTGTTCATGTTCGAACTCCGCTTGCTGCTGCTAATCGCGCCGTTTCGAGATCACATAGGATTCGTCGTAGAACCAAAGACCGTTGTTCTTGCGCAACACGTCGCGTGTCGCCTCAAGATAAGCGTCGTTGGCGACGACGGGGCCCAAGCGATCGTCTTCGACCTGCGCCACGTAGATCGCCGCATTCCAGGCGGCGAACAAAGTCGACGTGCCGATCGATGCGCCTTCCACCTCGGTCGGCAGAGTGTGCATGTGATATTGGAACAGCGATTTGCCGTCGGCATTGGCGTTGAAATTATAGTCGCGCGCCGCCGGTCCCAATTCGTGTTTCACCTGTTTCAACAGGTCGTGGCGATTGTTGGTGCTGAACGGATTATCGCCCGGCCACACCTTGTCGATGATCTCCATGCCCGGATCGTTGCCGCAGGAATGGATGCCGATGAGACGGCCGCCGGGGCGCAACGCGCGCGTCAACGGCGCGATGACGCGCTTGGCCTTGAACTCGACGCTGGCACGGGCGCGATAGGGCTGCGAAGCGATGACGAGATCGTAGTCGGCCGGCGTCTGGCCGAGGCGCGGAATAATCGGATCGAGCGCGAACTTATGGTCGTCGCGATAGAGCACGAGGACCACTGGCCTGTCATAAACCGAATTGCCGGTGCGCGGGCTGGTACGGGCATTCCAGTTCTGCGCCAGGAAGGGTTCGAGATCGGTGATCTGCTTGTCGAACGTATGGGCGCTGTCGCCGGTGAGCTTCACTTCGTGCCAGACGAGGCTCGACGCGGCGCTGAGCGACTTCACCGTGAGCCAGGGCGCATCGGCATATTGCAGATTGGTCAGCACCAGCACGGTCGAGGGATGTTCGCAGAAGCGATCGACCATGCGGCGCAGCGACAGACGCACGTCCTCAAGGCTGATCTCCTTGCCGACCACATAGAACGGCATGGTCGGATAGCGGTCGTGCATCGAGCGCATCACATGGGCGAGCACGCTGCCGTCGCCGACGCCGGCATCAAACAGACGGAAGGCCGGGGGCTTGGGATGAACGTTGGTGAGTTCCTGCGAAATGCGGTTCGCAACTTCCCACTTCTCCGAACAGGTGTTGACGAACAGCAGGTATTTTTGCCGGTTGTCGTAGAAGCGGAAATTGCGTTGGCCGTTGTCGTCTTGGCCGGCCGGCTTGTCGCCACCGCCCGGCGGCGGGGCGGAAACGGGCGGCGGGGCCGGCGGCGGCGCAGGGCGGGCGGGAGCCGGCGCCGACGGCACCATGCTCGCCATCATGCTGCGGGCGCGGCTCGACGGCGTGTAATTGGTCATGAAACCGCGGATCTTATCCAGCGTGTCGGTGGTGATGCGGCCGCCGTTGCGCAAACGGCTGACCAGCTTGCCGTCATTGATGGCGGCGCGGCCAAAGGTCGACTCGGCCAGACCCGCCGAGCGGCAAAAATCGCTGATTTCCGTCAAAAGCTGCTGAGCGCTCATCAGTCTCCTCCCAGATGACCGAACTTCGAATTCGAGAGAAGCCTAGTCCTGGCAAAAAAATGGGACAACAGGATTATATCCCACTTTCTGAGTGGGCAGAAATCGAGGATAAATCCCACTTTTACAACCCCTGCATGTGGTGGCCTTTGCCCCCGCATGTGTGGCAGACAGGCGCATGCTTCTGTCCGAATCTCCTCAGCGCCCCGAGGCGGCCGCGCGACCCATGGTGCGACGGCTGAAGCTGAGCGATTTTCGCTCCTATGCCGCCCTCGACCTCGCGGTGCATTCCGACCTGGTCGTTCTCTGCGGAGAGAACGGCGCCGGAAAAACCAATGTTCTCGAAGCCTTATCCCTGCTGACCGCAGGGCGCGGGCTGCGCCGCGCCGACCTTGAGGAGCTGGCGCGGGAAGGCGGAGCCGGCGGATTTGCCATTTCCGCCGAGGTGGAGGGGGCCCTTGGTCCCGTGCAGCTTGGCACCGGCGTGGCGGCGATGGGCCAAGAGGCTAAGCAAGAGACGAAGCAGCGCCGCTACCGGCTCGACCGCGAACCCCTGCCAACCGCCCGGGGCTTCGCCGATCATCTGCGTGTGGTCTGGCTGACGCCGGCCATGGACGGGCTTTTCACCGGTTCGCCCGGCGAGCGCCGCCGCTTTCTCGACCGGCTGGTGCTGGCTGTCGATGCGGAACACGGCGCCCGGGTGAATGCGCTGGAGCGGGCGTTGCGCAACCGCAACCGCCTGCTGGAAGACGGCGCGCGCTCCGGCGCCTGGCTCGACGCGGCCGAACGCGAGACGGCGGAAGTGGCCATCGCAGTGGCCGCCGCGCGGCACGAAACGATCAGCCGGCTGGCCGCCCTGACAGAGGCCGGCCGCTCAGCCAATGCTTTGTTTCCTTGGGCGGAAATCGCTCTCAGCGGGGCCATCGAGAGCCTGGTGGCGGAGCGTTCGGCGCTGGAGGCCGAGGACGCCTATATGGAAATCCTGCGCGAGAACCGGCATCGCGACGCCGCCGCCGGCCGCACGTTGATCGGCGCCCATACCAGCGATCTGGTCGTGCGCCATGGCCCCAAGGACATCGAAGCTTCCCGAGGCTCCACCGGCGAGCAAAAGGCCCTGTTGATCGGCCTGGTTCTGGCGCATGCCCGGCTGGTCAGCTCCATGTGTGGGATTTGTCCCATCGTTTTACTCGACGAAGTGGCGGCGCATTTCGATCCGCAGCGGCGCGAGGCCTTGTTCGCCGAACTGCGGACTTTAGGCGCCCAGGTCTGGGTGACCGGCGCCGACCCCGGCCAATTCGTCGATCTGAACCAGCCCGGCGTCACCGCCGATCTTCTCCATGTCTCGCCAGGGCGGATCGACCGCGCATGACCGCATTCGCCACAGCTTCCCAAGGCCAACCGCGCCCGCGCGACCTCTTGAAATCCGTCTTCGGCTATGACGGCTTCCGGCCCGGCCAGGAACAGGTGGTCGAGGCGGTGATCGCCGGCCGCTCGGTGCTGGCGGTGATGCCGACCGGCAGCGGCAAATCGATCTGCTATCAATTGCCCGCTTTGCTCGACGACGGCGCCACCATCGTTATTTCGCCTTTGATCGCCCTGATGCGCGATCAGGTGCGCCAGCTCAAGCAGGTGGGCGTGATGGCCGCCTCACTCAATTCGCTCAACAGCGAGGAAGAGATCGACGAAGCCTGGGCTGGCATTCGCAGCCGCAAATTGCGCCTGCTGTTCATCGCGCCGGAACGGCTCGCCATGCCGGGCCTTGCGGCGCGGCTCGCCAGCGCCGGCTTCGCGCGCATCGCCGTCGACGAAGCTCATTGCATTTCCGAATGGGGACACGACTTCCGCCCCGAATATCGCGATCTGCGTTCGCTCGCCGGCACGCTCGGCATCCGCCAGATCGTCGCCTTTACCGCCACCGCCGATCAGGCGACACGCAACGACATCGCTTCGCGCCTGTTCGACGGCGAGCCAGACGTTTTCCTGCACAGTTTCGACCGGCCGAACCTGCATCTGCGCTTCGCCGCCAAGGATCAACCGCGTCGGCAACTGCTCGATTTCCTGCGCGGCAAACGCGGCCAGAGTGGTATCGTCTATTGCGCCTCGCGCAAGAAAACCGAGGATTTATCGGCCTTTCTCAACACCGAGGGCCATGCCGCCATCGCCTATCATGCCGGCCTGGAACAGCGGTTGCGCAACCAGGCGCAAGATCGCTTCCTGCAAGACGAAGGCGTGATCGCGGTGGCGACGATCGCCTTCGGCATGGGCATCAACAAGCCGGACGTGCGTTTCGTCGTTCATGCCGATATGCCCTCCAGCGTCGAAGCCTATTACCAGGAGATCGGCCGGGCCGGACGCGACGGCCTGCCCGCCGAAACGCTGACCCTCTATGGCCTCGACGACATGGCGCTGCGGCGCCGGCAGATCGACGAGCGCGATCTATCCGACGAACAACGGCGCGTCGAACATCGCCGCTTCAGCTCCATGGCGATGCTGTGCGAGGCGACGTCCTGCCGGCGGCAATTGCTGCTCGGCTATTTCGACGAGGAGAGCGCACCCTGCGGCCAGTGCGATTGCTGCCGCAACGAAATCCGCCTCGCCGACGGCCAGATCGAGGCGCAGAAAGTGCTCTCCGCCGTGGCGCGCACCGGCCAGCGCTTCGGTGTCGGCTATCTCACCGACATCCTGCGGGGCACGATGACCGATGCGGTGCGCCGCAACGGCCACGACAAGCTCAAAACCTTCGGCGTCGGCCAGGATCGCGGCAAGGCGGCCTGGTCCTCGATCATCCGCCAGCTCTTCGCCGCCGGCGCCCTGGTCAACGCCAGCGAGGAATTCGGCGGCTTTGCCCTGTCGGAGACCGGGCTGGAGATTTTGCGCGGCGAGCGGCCGTTTTTGCTGCGGGAAACGACCCTTGCCGAGGCGCCGAAGGGCGCCCGGCGGCGCCGGGGCAGCGGCAGCGACAGCCCGGACGAGGACAATGCGGTGCTGGCGGCGCTGCGCACCTGCCGGCGGGAACTGGCGCGCGAGCAGGGCGTGCCGGCTTTCATGATCTTCGCCGACCGCACCTTGATCGAAATGGCCGAAAGGCGCCCCGAAACCCTCGATCAAATGGCCGAAATCTACGGTGTCGGCGAGCGCAAATTGAAGCTTTACGGCGATGCCTTCCTGGAGGCTTTGGCGGGCGTTGCCTAGGCCCCAGAAATCGACGGTTTCATGACGCCGAAAGCTACGGTTTTACGTGCATTTCCTGGGCGTTTCAGGGTATGGTACGGGCTCGAATCGAACCTATATTAGGGTTCGAGATTCCCCGTCCGTTTCAGAGAATTACCCTTCATGGCCGAGCCCGCCGAAAATACCGATCCCGCAGCCTATGGCGCTGATTCCATCAAGGTCCTTCGTGGCCTCGATGCGGTGCGCAAACGGCCGGGCATGTACATCGGCGACACCGACGATGGTTCGGGCCTGCATCACATGGTCTACGAAGTCGTCGACAATGCCATCGACGAAGCGCTCGCCGGTCATGCGACGCTCGTCACCGTGACGCTCAATCCCGACGGCTCCTGTACCGTGACCGACAACGGCCGTGGCATTCCCACCGACATTCACGCGGAAGAAGGCGTGTCGGCGGCCGAGGTCATCATGACCCAGCTGCATGCGGGCGGTAAGTTCGACCAGAATTCCTACAAGGTCTCCGGCGGTCTGCACGGCGTCGGCGTCTCCGTCGTCAACGCGCTGTCGACTTCGCTGGAACTGCGCATCTGGCGCGACGGCAAGGAACATATCGTCCGCTTCGCGCACGGCGACGTGGTGGCGCCGCTGGCCGTCGTCGGACCGGCACCGCAGATCGACGGCCGGCCGAAGCGCGGCACCGAAGTGACATTCACGCCGTCGCCCGAAACCTTCACGATGATCGAGTTCGATTACGCGACGATCGAACATCGTCTGCGTGAACTGGCCTTCTTGAATTCGGGCGTGCGCATCGTGCTGACCGACGCGCGCCATGCCGAGCCGAAGATCGAGGAATTGTTCTACGAAGGCGGCCTCGAGGCTTTCGTGCGCTATCTCGACCGCGCCAAGCAGCCGCAGATCGCCACACCGATCCTGATCCGCGGCGAGCGCGACCGTATCACGGTGGAAGTGGCGCTGTGGTGGAACGACAGCTACCACGAGAACGTGCTGGCCTTCACCAACAACATTCCGCAGCGCGACGGCGGCACGCATCTCGCCGGCTTCCGCGCCGCGCTGACGCGCCAGATCACCGGCTATGCCGAATCCTCCGGCATCGCCAAGAAGGAAAAGGTCGATCTCACCGGCGACGATTGCCGCGAGGGCTTGACCTGCGTGCTGTCGGTGAAAGTGCCCGACCCGAAATTCTCGTCGCAGACGAAAGACAAGCTCGTCTCCTCGGAAGTGCGGCCGGTGGTCGAAAGCCTGGTCAACGAAATGCTCGGCCAGTGGTTCGAGGAACATCCGCAGGAAGCCAAATCTGTCGTCACCAAAGTGGTGGAAGCCGCTCTTGCCCGCGAAGCGGCGCGCAAGGCGCGCGAGCTGACGCGCCGCAAAGGCGCGCTCGATGTCGCCAACCTGCCCGGCAAGCTCGCCGACTGCCAGGAACGCGATCCCTCCAAGTCGGAACTGTTCATCGTCGAGGGTGACTCGGCCGGTGGCTCGGCCAAACAGGGCCGCAACCGCGAATATCAGGCGGTGCTGCCGCTGCGCGGCAAGATCCTGAATGTCGAACGCGCGCGTTTCGACAAAATGCTGTCGTCGCAGGAAATCGGCACGCTGATCACGGCTTTGGGCACCGGCATCGGCCGCGATGATTTCAACATCGCCAAGTTGCGCTATCACAAGATCATCATCATGACGGACGCCGACGTCGACGGCGCCCATATTCGCACCCTGCTGCTCACCTTCTTCTTCCGGCAGATGCCGGACCTGATCGAGCGCGGCCATCTCTACATCGCCCAGCCGCCGCTCTACAAAGTGAAGCGTGGCCAGTCCGAGCAATATTTGAAGGACGAGCGGGCGCGCGAAGACTATTTGCTCGACAACGGCCTTGATGGCGCACTGCTGCGCCTGCCGAATGGCGAAGTGCGCAGCGCCGCCGATCTGCGGGCGCTCGCCGAAGAAGCCCGGTTGGTGAAACAGGTGCTCGCGCAGCTCCATACGCGCTACGATCGCGTCGCCGTGGAACAGGCGGCCATCGCCGGCGCCTTGCAGCCGATCTCCGCGCTGGGCGCTGTGGCGGGCGAACGGGCACAAGAGATCGCCCGCCGTCTCGATGCCATGTCGGAAGAGACCGAACGCGGCTGGGAAGGTGTGATCGAGGGCGACCGTTTCGTCTTCTCGCGCGAAGTGCGCGGTGTGCGCCAGGCAAGCGTGCTCGACGCCGGCCTCTTGGCCTCCGCCGAAGCGCGCCGGCTCAATGAACACGCGTCCTCGTTGCATGCGGTCTATGCGGAACCGGCCGTCTTCCAGCGCAAATCCGACGAAACCCGCATCGCCGGCCCGAGCGCTCTGTTCGATACCATCATGGCCGCCGGCCAGAAGGGCATCAGCCAGATCCAGCGCTATAAAGGTCTCGGCGAGATGAACCCGGAACAGCTCTGGGAAACGACGCTCGACCGCAATGTGCGCTCGCTGTTGCAAGTGCGCATCAAGGACGTGTCGGATGCCGACAGCACGTTCGTGCGTTTGATGGGCGACATCGTCGAACCGCGCCGCGAGTTCATCCAAGAGAACGCGCTCAGCGTCGCCAATCTGGACGTCTAACGTTGTGATGGATGATCCGTTCGACCTGCAACGGTTCATCAACGCCCAGGACGGCCATTACGAGAAGGCGCTCGGCGAATTGCAGGCCGGGCGCAAACGCAGCCACTGGATGTGGTTCATCTTTCCGCAGATCGCCGGGCTCGGCGCCAGCGCCATGGCGCAGCATTATGCCATCGTGGCCCCTGCGGAAGCGCGCGCCTATGTGCAGCATCCGCTGTTGGGCGAACGGCTCGTCGAGTGCACCGAAGCGGTCAACGCACATGCCCGGCAAACCGCGCACGAGATTTTCGGTTCACCCGACGATCTGAAATTTCGTTCGTCGATGACCCTGTTCGCCCTCATCGCGCCGGCGGAACCGGCTTTCGCCACCGCCTTGCAGACATTTTTCAACGGCGTGCCCGATCCGCTGACGATCGAGAAGCTGCAGGGCGATGCGCCATAGCGACAACCTCCGTGTCATCCCGGACACGCGGAGCGTGATCCGGGATCCAGGGGCAAACCGTAGAATTTTAAAAGTCATTGCAGTGCGTCTGAATGTTTTACGGCAGACGTTGCGTCACGCGCCCTGGTTCCCGGATCGCGCTTTCAGCGCGTCCGGGATGACACCCCGTGCGCGTTCAGTATTGCAAGCTCGCATTTCGGAATGTGCTTGCCTCTCCCGCCGACGTTGGGATAAGTCCCACCCCACATCAACCGCCGGTTGCCTGCATGCGTGAATGGGGCAACAGTGCCTGGAACGCTCCAGGCGAATGGGGAGGAAGTGCATGTTGCTGCCTACGACGATCGTCGGCTCCTATCCGCAACCCGATTGGCTGATCGACCGCAGCAAGCTCAGCAAACGGCCGCCACCGCGCATCCGCGCCAAGGAACTCTGGCACATCGATCCGCAATGGCTGGAAGAAGCGCAGGATGACGCGACCTTGATCGCCATCCGCGATCAGGAACGCGCCGGCGTCGACATCATCACCGACGGCGAGATGCGCCGCGAGAGCTATTCCAATCGTTTCGCCACGGCGCTGGAAGGCGTCGACATCGACAATCCCGCCGTCGTGCCGAGCCGCAGCGGCAATCCCGATCTCGTGCCGCGCGTCATCGGCAAGATCCGGCGCAAACATGCGGTGGAACTGCGCGACATCCAGTTTCTGCGCAAGAATACCGACAAGCGCATCAAGATCACCGTGCCTGGCCCCTTCACCATGTCGATCCAGGCCAAGGATTTTTACTATAACGACGAAGCGGCCGTGGCGATGGACTATGCCGCCGCCGTCAATGAAGAGATCAAGGATCTGTTCGCCGCCGGCGCCGATATCGTGCAGATCGACGAGCCCTATATGCAGGCGCGGCCCGATCAGGCGCGCGCTTATGGCATCGAGGCGATCAACCGCGCCGTCGAAGGCGTGAAAGGCACGACCGGCGTGCATCTGTGCTTCGGCTATGCGGCGCTGGTGAAGAACAAGCCGGCCGGCTATTCCTTCCTGCCGGAACTCGAACGCTGCAATGTCGACCAGATTTCGATCGAAACGGCGCAGCCGGTGCTCGATTTCAAGATTCTCGAGCAATTGCCGAGCAAGACCATGGTCATCGGCGTGATCGACCTCAACGACATGACCATCGAGACCCCCGAAGTGGTCGCCGAGCGCATTCGCCGCATCTTCCCCTTCGTACCGGCCAAGCGCGTCGTCGTCGCGCCGGACTGCGGCATGAAATATTTGCCCCGCGACGTCGCCTTCGGCAAACTACAGGCCATGGTCGAAGGCACGCGCCTCGTTCGCACGGAGCTTTCATAGGCCGGCTTTCATAGACCGGCATAAGGGGAGAGAAACGCCGATGGTCGATGCGCTGCCGCTTTCGCAGATCAAAGTGCTCGACCTGACCCGCGCCCGCGCCGGCCCGACCACGGCGCGGCAGCTCGCGGACTGGGGCGCCGACGTCATCAAGGTGGAGATGGCCGAAGGCAGCGAGGGTGGCGGTTTTGACGGCCACCGCGATTCCGCCGATTTCCAGAATCTGCATCGCAACAAGCGCAGCCTGACCATCGATCTCAAAAGCGAGGACGGCCAGCGCATTTTCGCGAAACTTGCCGAGACAGCCGACGTCATCGTCGAGAACTTCCGGCCCGACGTGAAACATCGGCTGGGCATCGATTACGACTCCATCCGCAAGATCAATCCGCGCATCGTCTACGGCAGCATTTCCGGCTTCGGCCAGGATGGCCCCTACGCGCATCGGCCGGGTGTCGACCAGATCGCGCAGGGCATGAGCGGCTTTATGTCGGTCACTGGCCTACCAGGCCAGGGGCCGGTGCGCGCCGGCGCGGCGGTCGCCGATATGTCGGCTGGGCTTTATCTTTCCATCGGCATCCTGCTGGCGCTCGTCGAACGGCAGCGCTCGGGCGAGGGCCAATGGGTGCAGACCTCGCTGGTGGAATCCCTCATCGCCGTGATGGACTTTCAGTCGGCCGCCTGGCTGTTCGACCGCAAGGTGCCGGCGCAGGCCGGCAACAACCATCCCTATTTCATCCCCACCGGCACGTTTCCGACCAAGGACGGGCATATCAACATCGGCTCGGGCACGCAGGGTTCGTGGACGCGGCTGTGCAAGGCCATCGGCGCCGACGCCCTGCTGGCGCGGCCCGACTATGCCGATCCGGACTTGCGGCGCGGCCATCGCGACAAGCTCAACGAAGAGCTTTCCGCCATCCTGCGCACGCGCACCAGCGCCGAATGGGTGGAAGCCTTGAATGCCGGCGGCGTGCCTTGCGGGCCGATCTACAGCATCGACCAGGCTTTCGCCGATCCGCAGCTGAAGCATCTGGGCCTCGCCACGCCGATCGAGCATCCGCGCCTGGGCGCTCGCGAGATCGTCGGCCAGCCCATTCACATGTCGCGCACGCCCTGGCAGATGCGCCGCGTGACGCCGGACGCTGGTGAACATTCAAGCGAGATTTTGAGCGAACTCGGCTTCGGCGACGACGAGATCGCCGATCTGCGCCAGCGTAAGATCATCTGAACAGGATCACTCCATGAATGCCTCGAACGGCAAACTGATTGGCGAGAAAGACGATGCCATCGGCTGGATCATTTTCAACGATCCGGAACGGCACAATGCCATTAGCCATGAAATGCGCCTCGATCTCATCGACGTGCTCGACGATTTCGAGAAGGACGATGCCATTCGCGTGGTCGTGATGCGCGGTGCCGGCGAAAAATCCTTCGTCTCCGGCGCCGACATTTCGCAATTCGACGGCTATGCCAACAATGCCGACCGGCAAAAAGAAATGGCAGCTGCGACGGCGCGGCTAGGCGACCGTTATGCGAGTTTCAGCAAGCCGCTCATCGCCATGATCCAGGGCTATTGCCTGGGTGCCGGCGTCGGTACGGCGCTCGCCGCCGATCTGCGCATCGCCTCGGACAAGGCGCAATTCGGCATTCCGGCCGGACGGCTCGGCGTCGCCTATCCGCTGCGCGCGGTCGAGCGACTCATTGAAATCGTCGGCTCCAGCAATGCCACCGAAATGCTGTTCAGCGCCAACCGCTATGCGGCGGCGGAGGCCCTGGCGATGGGGCTCGTCAACAAGGTCGTCTCCTTCAGCGAGTTGGAAGCGACGGTGCGTAATCTGGCGATGACCATCGCCGACAATGCGCCGCTGACCGTGCGTGCATCGAAGATCGCCATCCGCGAGGCGGTGAAGCCGGCGGGCGAACGCGATACGGCGCGGGTGGCGACAGCGATCGCCGCGTGCTTTGCCAGCCAGGATCACGCGGAAGGACGCAAGGCCTTCGCGGAAAAGCGCAAGCCGGCTTTCAGCGGGCGGTGAGAATGATTCAAGAAGTGACAGCGCCTCTGTGTCATCCCGGACATCCGCGCAGCGGATGATCCGGGAACCAGGGGCAAACGGTAGACCGTTCGTCACCGCTGATTGTACCACGCGCCCCTAGATCCCGGATCGCCTGCGGCGTCCGGGATGACACCAGGGTACCGCGTGGCGCCTAGACCTTCTCGGCGATCAGCGCGCTGCCGAGACCGCCGGCGGCGGCAATGGTGGCCAGGCCACGTGTACCCGGCTTTTCCTGCTGCAATTCATGAAACAGACGCACCGCCAGAATAGCGCCTGACGCACCGATGGGATGGCCGCGCGACAGCGCGCCGCCGCCGCGATTGACGCAAGCGGGATCGAAGCGCAGCGCTTCAACCGTGCCTAATGCCTGTACCGCGAAAGCTTCCATGATTTCGACGGCAGCGATGTCGCCGGCCGTCAGTTGCGCCTGTGCCAGAACGGCTTGCGCGGCCTGCGTACTCATTTGGCCCGGCAATACCGGATCGCCGGCCACGCGTCGCGATGCCGTGATGCGAACGGCATGGACGCTATTCAATCGCTGCAATGCCGCATCGGAAACGATGACGAGAACCGCAGCCGCATCGGCTTCGACCGCCGTGGTGGCGGCGGTGATCGTTCCCGCCAAAGCCAGCAGGCGGGCGCAGGTTTTTTCCGAAAGCACGCGCGCGAACGCATCGTGATCGAGGCCGCCAACGGTCACGATCTCGCGTCGCAGACGATCGCGTGCGGCAAGTGCCTTGCGGTGACTTTCGATCGCGAAAGCTTCCTGCCGACCGCGTGAAACACCAAGCCGCATGGCAAGATCATGCGCGGAAGCGATCATATCGGGATCGCGATCGGCCCAGGGCGTGAAAGGCGGGCGCTGATATTCGACCGCCTCTTCATCGTCATGCAGCGGCCGACGCAGACGCAGGGGCGAGCGGCTGAAGCTTTCGACGCCGCCGCAGAGAATGACGTCTGCTGCGCCAGCGGCGATCCGCTCGGAAGCCGCGATCACCGCATCGAGGCCGGCGCAGCATTGCGTGTCGATCGTCTGCGCCGGAACCCTCAGCGGCAGGCCGGCCGCGAGGCCCGCGACCCGTGCGGGATTGCCGCCGCCGTATAGCGCATTGCCGAGAATGATGTCGTCGACGCTGTCAGGAGCCAGGCCTGTCTCCGCCAGGATCGCCTGGATCAACGGCGCCGCAAGATCGTGGACGGCGAGCGCCGCCAGCGCACCATGGCGCGGCGCCACGGCGGTGCGTTTGGCAGCGACGATCCAGGCGCCGCTCACGCCAGCCGCTCCAGAACGCCGCCATCGAGCTGGCGCTGCAAGGCGGCGAAATCGGTTTTGCCGGAGCGGGTCATCGGCCAGTCCGCGGTTTGAAAGACATGCCGGGGGATCATGGCCAGAGGCAGGCTTTCGCGGCAATGGGCAATCAACGCACTGGCGGAAACTGGCGCACGCAGGCTGACGACGGCGACCAAGCGCAGGCCACGCACGGGATCGGGCTCGCCCAGGACGGCGGCAGCTTTGACGGCCGGATGGCGCGCCAAAGCGGCCTCGACCACTTCGGGGCTGATGTTCTTGCCCGACGAGATGATCATCCGATCGGCACGGCCGACGAGATGCAGAAAGCCGCGCTCATCGAGAAAGCCGACATCGCCGACCGACAGGGCTTCGCCGTGGCGACGCAGGCTGGCTTCGTTCTGTGTCGCAAAGCCCATGAACACCATCGGGCTTTCGACGAAGACCAGGCCGGTCTCGCCGGTGGCGAGTTCCTTGCCTTGCGCATCGCGAATGGCGAGCCTGACGGTGCGAAACGGCCGGCCGACGGAAGTTTCCGGTGCGCCCTCGCCTTGTTTGCGCAAGGCGATGAAGCTCAGCTCGGAAGCGCCATAGAATTCGGCTATTACGGCTTGCGGAAAGGCCCGCTTGAGCAAGGCGTGATCGCTTTCGCCGAGCTTGGCGCCGGACGATTGGATCAGCCGCAGCGGCAGCTGAATGCCTGATGACAGCGCGCTTTCCGCCATCAGGCGAAGCTGCGAGGGCACGCCGTAAAGAATGGTCGCGCCGTGTTCCTGCCCCATGCGGATGGCGCGATCGGGCCGGAAGGCTCTGGACATCAACAGCGTCGCGCCGACCTGCATGGCGTGAGCCGCCGCATAGAGAAACAATGAATGGGTCATCGTGCCGGGCGCCAACAGCACGTCATCGGCGCTGACACCGAACTCCTCCTGTTCGACGACAAAACTTTCGAGCCAGGAGCGATGATGACGGCGATAGCCTTTCGGCAGACCGGTCGAGCCGGAGGTGAAGCCGACGTAGAACGGCGCGAGATTGCTGACTTCGCGCTGCGGCAAAGGCTTTTCTTCGATTCCGCCGAAGGCTGCGATCAGCGCATCGGCATCGGGATGATCGTCGGGCACTTCGATCAGATGCGGATGGGCGGGCCGTTGATGGCTGATGACGAGGCCCGGATTGACTTGGTCGATAAGCGGCTGGCTCATGGCCAGCGGCCAATCGGGATCAAAAATCTGCGCTTCGCGACCGGTCGAAATGCTGGCGAGGAGTAGCGGCATGAAGCCGGGACAGTTGCGCAATTGCAGCGCGACGGCTTTGCCATCAGGCGAGGTGGCCTCGATCAAGACCGCCAGGCGATCGCGCTGGCGCAGGAGTTCCTGCCAGGTGATCTCCGTCGCATCGCAGACCACGGCGGGCGCCGCAGGGCGGCGCGCGGCATGATCGGCGAGGGTTGCGCCGATGATCATGAGGAAGACCTTGGCGCCGCCACCGTCTGGTTCGGCATCAGTGAGGCAAGATAGGCGCTCGCCACAGCCTTCAGCAGATCGCCCGGTACGAAGACGAGATCGGCAAGCAAGGCCGCCTGCAGGCTCATGCCGGTTTTCCAGGCGAGGCCGGCGATGCCCATGGCATGGATGACGATCACGCCGCCGATGAGACAGGCCAAGAGCGCGCGCAGGAAAACGCCGGTGCCGTTTGTTCTTTGCAATACCCATCCGGTGACGAAAGCGCCGACGGGATAGCCGATCAGATAGCCGGCGGAGGGGCTGAACAGAAGGCCCAATCCGCCGCGGCCGCCGGCCAGCAGCGGCGCACCCAAGAGCACGACGAAAAGAAACAGCGCGACAGCGGTAAAGCCGAGACGCGCGCCCAGAAAGAGTCCGGCCAGCATCACGCCCAATGTCTGCAAGGTGATCGGCACGCCGCCGGCGAGCGGCAGATCGAGACGCGGAAACAGACCCAGAGCCGCGACCAGAGCGGCGAACAGACTGACGCGGACGAGGTCTCTCAGTTGCACGATATGTCTCTCATTCTTATTGAAGCCGCAGCCTGGGTGTCATCCCGGACACTTGCGCAGCAAGTGATCCAGGAACCAGGGGCGTGTGACATTACTGACGCATATTGAGCCTGTGCCGCAGTATTTTTTGAAATTCTACCGCACGCCCCTGGATCCCGGATCGCCTGCGGCGTCCGGGATGACACTAAGGCTGCGGCATGGGCTTGCACCGTCATCGGGTCCCCCGGTCCACGCGATCTGACCGAGCCATGTCGAAGCCGCGCGCGGTCAAGGCTTCCGAGGCGTGATCGGCGAGGCGCAGCACGTCGCTCAGGAAAGGCGCCACGAGACGCAGCGGCGGGCGGCGGCCGGTGCGGGCGCGCCAGGCTTCCTCGCGCTTGCCCCATTCGCTCATGATCACCGGAATGAAGCGCAGCATCAGCGCCACGGCGAGCGACAGGCGGCGCTCATCGAGGCCCAGTGGACGCAACAGCCGGAACAACGGCTGCAACGCATCCATCATGTCGAGCATCGGCGTGGTCGCGGTGACGAGATCGGCTAAAGCCATCATCGCCACCAAGCGCAGCAAGGTGGCGAGGGCTATTTCCCAGCCCGAGGCATAGATCTGCAACAGGCCGATGCCGACGAGCAGCGGCAGCAGCGGGCGATAGAGTTTCAGACGCGTGCCGGCGGCGGGAATGGTGACGATGTAAACGCCAAGGATGATGACGCAGGCGATCAGTAACGCCAGCCACTGAGCCGTCCAGCCGAGCAGGATCGAGACGACGGCCAAGGTCAAAAGCTTGGTGCCGGCACCGATGCGATGCAGCCAGGTCTGTTGCGCGACATGCGGTGCGATCATGGCGCGGCCTGCGCGTCGCAATGGGCGCGATAGGCGCGCAGTACAGTGTCGGGCGAACCATCGCCGGCGACGCGTCCGTCATCGAGCCAGATGATCCGGTCGAAATCCCGCATGGCGTCGAGATCGTGGCTTGCCATGACGATTTGCTGCGGCAGGCTCGCCAACAGCCGCAGGAACATGTTGCGGGCTCTGAGATCAAGGCTCGAAAACGGTTCGTCGAGCACGATCAGCGCCGGTTCGCAAACGAGAACCGCAAGAATGCACAAATGTTGCTTCTGACCGTCGGAAAGTTCGGCGACCGCACGCTCGCACCAATCGGCACAGTTGTGAAGCTTCAGAAAATCGCGCGCCGCCGATGTCGCTGCCTTCGCGTCGAGACCACGCTCGCGCAGACCGAAGGCGATTTCTTCGAGGCTCGTCGGAAAGACGATCTGATGTTCGGGGTTTTGAAAAATGAACCCGACGCTGCCTGGCAATTGCGCCCGGCTGGCTTGCGTTTCCAGACCATGCACGATGACCTGCCCCTGATCGGGCAGAAGCAGACCATTGAGCAGGCGCAGCAGCGAACTCTTGCCGGCGCCGTTGACGCCGACGAGACCGATGCGGCGTTCGTCCATGGTCAAATTCAACTGATGCAGCACGGTGCGGCCATTGCGCGCCAGCGTCACATCCTTCACTGCAATGGTCATGGTGCCGGTCGTGCCGCCTGACTATACCGCCGCGTGCGCGGCTGCGGCGCCCTTCTAGCAAGAGCTATGCGGCAGCGCAAAACAGCCTACCGTTTGGCAGCCGAGGAACTTTACCCCCGCGAGCTTGTTTTCCTGCCGACGGGACATGTATGGATTCCCCCCTTGAGGAGAGGCACCCATGCTGGCTGGCTGGTATGAACGTTGTGGTCCGGCGGATGAAGTCATCAGCGTCGGCGAGATCGAAAAACCTTTGGCCGGCCCCGGCGAAGTGCTGGTGCGCGTCCACGCCTCCGGCATCAACCCTTCGGATTACAAACGCCGCGCCAATGTGAAGGCCGGCATGGAATTTCCGCGTATCGTGCCGCATTCGGACGGCGCCGGCACCATTGCCGCGCTCGGCCCCGGCGTCAGCAATTATCGCGTCGGCGACCGCGTGTGGATGTTCAACGCGCAATGGGCCCGGCCGATGGGCTCGGCTGCCGAATTCATCAGCCTGCCTTCGATGCAGGTGCGGCCTCTGCCGAACTGCGTCAGCTATGAAGAGGGCGCGTGCCTGGGCATTCCCGCCATGACCGCCTATCACGCCGTCTTCCGTGACGGCCCGGTGAAGGGGCAAACGATCTATGTGCCGGCCGCGACCGGCCGCGTCGGCGCCTATGCGATTCAATTCGCCCGCTGGGGCGGCGCCCGCGTCATCGCCAGCACCGGATCGCGCACGCGCATGGACGAGATCAAGGCGCTCGGCGCCGATGTCGTACTCGATCGCGCCGCCGATCTCGCCAAGGCGGTCCTGGATGAGACCGACGAGCGCGGCGTCGATCGCATCATCGAAATCGATTTCGGCAACCGGATCGGCTTCAACGAACACATCGTCGCCGAGGGCGGCACCATCGTCTCCTATGGCGCCGCGGCGCCGGGCACGGCCGAGATCACCCTGTCTCCCAGGCGTGCCCGCAACATGTCGGTGCATTTCATCTTCGTCTATCTGCTGTCGGATGCGCAGAAGCAGACGACCTGCGACGGCATTTTGCAGGCGATCCGCGACAAAGCCTTGCGGCATCGCATTGCCGACAGCGTGCCGCTGATGGATCTGGCGCGCGCCCATCGCGAGGCGGAAGCGCAGGCCGGCACCGGCCATATGATCGTGACGCTGTAATCATCGCCTCATGATTGCTGGTCTTTACGCGACCTTGTTCGCCACGGCCTTTCTGGCCGCGACCATTTTGCCGTTTTCCTCGGAAGTGGTGTTGGCCGGTTATCTCGCCACCAGCGACCGGCCTTGGGCGATGCTGATCGCCGTGGCCAGCCTGGGCAATGTGCTGGGATCGATCACCAACTGGATTCTAGGGCGCGGGCTGACGGCGTTTCGCAACAAACGCTGGTTTCCCGTCGATGCGGCGGCACTGGCGCGGGCCGAGGGCTGGTATCATCGCTACGGCCGCTGGTCGTTGCTGTTGAGCTGGGTGCCTGTGATCGGCGATCCGCTGACGGTGATCGCCGGCTTCCTGCGCGAGCCACTGTGGATTTTCGTTTTGATTGTCGGCGCGGTGAAAGTAGCGCGCTATCTCGCGGTGGCGGCGGCGGTGGCGGGGTTTGTTTGAGATAGAGACACGCTAGATGCCAGTCGCATGGCCTCCGTGTCATCCTGGACGCGCGCAGCGCGATCCGGGATCCAGAGCGTGTGGTACAGTGTCAAAAGTGGCTGCGGCGCAGGCCTAACGTGCAGCGGCAAGCGACCGTCACACGCCCCTGGATCCCCGCTCGCCTGCTACGCAGGCGTCGGGGATGACACCGAGGCGCAGGATTTTTCTGCGAAGCCTACGTATCCTGCACGACGCGCCGCAGGCGCGGGACTAGCCCTTCATCTGCCGGCGCACTTTGCGCACCAGATAATCGAAATTGATCTTGTGCTGTTCAGGCCGGCAGATCTTGTCGTGCAGGCGCATGATGTCGTCGCGCGGAAATTCTTCGCCGACCGAGCCGGTGGATTCGGCGAGGATCTGAATCTGCGCCGCATTCTCCAGCATGATCGTCAGGATCACGCATTCCTCCAGCGTGCCGCCGACCGTGGCGACGCCGTGGTTTTTCAGGAAGGCCGCCTTGCTGCCGCCGAGCGCCTTGGCAACACCGGCCCCCATTTCCTTCGAACGGATGAGATCGATCGTGTCACGATAAACGCCGATGCCATCGGCGAAGACGGCGCTCGGCTGGCTGATCATGCGCAGCGGCCGATCGGTGGCCGAGACGGCGACCGCATAGGTCGGATGGGCGTGGATGACCGAATGCACGTCGGGCCGGATGCGGAAGATTTCCGAATGAATGTAGACTTCGCTGTGGCGCGGACCGCCGCCGGCGACCTTCTCGCCTTCGATATTGCAGGTGACGATATTGTCCATCGTCATCTCGTCGAAGCCGAAGCTGTGCGGTTTCATATAGAAGAGATTGGGTTCGCCCGGCACGCGGATCGACACATGGCCGCGCGTGAAATCGCTGAGGCCTGAAGCCTCGAGCACCAGGCCCGCATCGATCAGTTTCTGCTTGGCTTCGTCCTTGGTCATCGTTTCCTCCGGCTCCTTGATCGGCCTTGGCGCTGCTGGTGAACGATTTGGTCGCGGCTGGCAAGCCGTCCCGAACAATCCACCGGTTTTACCGGTTCGGTCAAAGGCCGGGAGAGGCGTTTCATCCATTTGAAATATTTAAAATATCTCAGCCGTTCTCCGCAGGATTTTCAAAGGATGCGCACAGGCGCCCCCGCGTCTTCACCAGCTTGCCATTGGCTGTAAATCCGGGGCAATGTCGCCCCGGTTCGGTAGGGAGGACAAAAAAGACATGACGATTTCGCTCCACGAGGCATCGGTGCCTGTTTTCACGCAGATGCTCACCGGCGTTTCGACCCTGCTGGATAAATTGTGCGAACAGGCCGCGGTGAAGAAGATCGATCCGGTGCTGTTTCTCAACGAGCGGCTCTATCCCAACATGTTCACCTATGGCCGGCAGTTGCAGGCCATGTGCGATTGGGCCTGCAATACCACCGCCTGGCTTGCCGGCCTGACGCCGCCGAAATTCGACAATGCGGAGCGAACCATCGCCGACTGGCAGGCGCGCATTAAGAAGACGCTCGACTTCATCGCCGCCGCCGATGCAACAGCGATCAACGGTGCCGAGGACAAAGACATCGTCTATCCGGCCGCCGGCGGCACGCGGCAGATGAAGGGCAAGGATTTTCTGCTGCATCAGGCACTGCCGCAGTTTTATTTTCACGTCACGATCGCCTATGCGATCTTGCGGGCCCGCGGTATCGACTGCGGCAAGCGGGATTTCATGGGTCCGATTCCGCGCATGACCCAACTCACCTGAAGAAAAGCAACTTACCTAAGCAAAGAAGGACAAGTGATGATTAAGCGTATCGAAGCCGGCGCACGCATGAGCAAGGCCGTGGTTCACGGCAACACGGTCTATCTGGCCGGCCAAGTCGCGGACAAGACCAAGGGCAAGAGCGTCACCGAACAGACGACCGAAATCCTGTCGATCATCGACGGCCTGCTGGAACAGGCCGGCTCGGACAAGACGAAGCTGCTCTCCGCCAACATCTGGCTGCCCGACATGGCGACCTTCGGCGAGATGAACGCGGTGTGGGACAAGTGGGTGATCGCCGGCCAGGCTCCGGCCCGCGCGACGGTGGAATCCAAGCTCGCCGGCCCCGACTATAAGGTCGAGATCGCCGTCATCGCCGCGATTGAATAATCACTAAACGGGGCCGGCCTTTTCGCCGTTGAGCGGATTGGCCGGATCCCATTCATACTGCATGGTCTCGAAACGCATCGACCAGGCATCGACCAGCAACAGGCGGCCGATCAAAGCGTCGCCGAAGCCGACGATCTGACGCACGACTTCCATCGCCATCATCGCGCCCATCGTGCCGGTCAAGGCGCCGAGAACGCCCGCTTCCGAACAGGTCGGCACTGTGCCCGCTGGCGGTGGCTCTGGGAACAGGCACCGATAAGTCGGATTGGGCTTGCCGTCTTCGCCACGTTCGAACGGGCGCAAGGTCGTCAGCGATCCATCGAACACGCCGACCGCCGCCGTGACCAGCGGCTTGCCCTCGAAGAAACAGGCGTCCGACACCGCATAGCGCGTCTCGAAATTATCCGAGCCATCGGCGACCAGATCATAATCGCGCACGAGCGCACGCGCATTGTCCGCATCGAGCCGCAGCACATGCGACACGAAGGACACATGCGGATTGAGGCGCTCGACCGCATCGCGTGCGCTGTCGAGCTTCAGGCGGCCGACATCGGCAGTGCTGTGGATCACCTGCCGCTGCAGATTGGAGAGCGCGACCGTATCGTCATCGACGACGCCGATCGTGCCGACGCCGGCGGCGGCGAGATATTGAATAAGAGGAGAACCCAGCGCGCCGGCGCCAATGACGAGAACGCGCGCGCTTTTAAGCTTCTGCTGGCCGGGACCGCCGATGCCGCGCAGCACGATATGGCGGGCATAGCGCTCGATTTCTTCTTCGTTCAGTTTTTCAAGCTGTTTCATGGCTGCAAACTATCAGCTTCTCGCCCGTTGATGCCATACGCTTCCCGCAGGGCCTGATCTCGTTTAGAGCAGGCACCATGTTCAGAACCCTCCTTATTCTGCAAATCGCCGCCATTGTTCTCGTCGCGCTCATCTTCGGCCTGTGGCCGCAGCTCGATGTCGATGCTGCCAGAGCCTTCGTCGGCAGCGACGGGCTGTTCATCGGCGCAACGCGCGCCGGCATCTTCGTACGCTATGTGTTCTATGTGGCGCCGCTGGCGCTGGCGATCGTCCTTTTACTGCTGTGGCTCATCGCCAAGCGGCGCACGCTGCGCTGGCCGGTGCCCAGCAACAAGGCCATCGCCTTCATCATCATCTGCCTGGCGCTGGGGCCGGGGCTGCTGACCAATGTCATTCTGAAAGAGCATTCGCACCGCCCCCGCCCGTTCCATGTCGCGGAGGTCAACAAGGGCGGCATCTGGCCGTTCCGACCGTGGTACAAATTCGACGGCCAGTGCCAGAGCAATTGCTCCTTCGTCTCCGGCGAGGCCTCGACCTCCATGTGGACTCTGGCGCCGGCCCTGGTCGCGCCGCCGCAGATCCGAGCCGTTGCCATCGCCGGTTCGATCGTCCTGACGGTCGCCACCAGCGTGTGGCGCATGGCGCTCGGCGGCCATTTCCTGTCCGACGTCCTGCTCGGTGCTTTGCTGACCAGCCTGTTGATCACCTTGGTCTATGGGGCGATGTTTCGTCGCTCCCCGCCGGCGGCCTAAGGCGGATTCTGGGCTTTTGCGCCTCTTGCGCCCCTTTGGCGCCTGACTATAGTCCCGGCCGATCCAAACCCGCCGCGCCCGAGCCTTGGTTTCGCGCGACCGTTTCCAGAGAGTTTTCAGCCCATGTCGAAGCCCAAGTCCGATATCAAGCGCGTCGTGCTCGCCTATTCCGGCGGCCTCGACACCTCGATCATCCTGAAATGGCTTCAGACCGAATATGGCTGCGAGGTCGTGACCTTCACCGCCGACCTCGGCCAGGGCGAGGAGCTGGAACCGGCCCGCCAGAAGGCCTTGCTGCTCGGCATCAAGCCGGAACACATCTTCATCGAGGACGTGCGCGAGGAATTCGTGCGCGATTACGTGTTCCCGATGTTCCGCGCCAATGCGCAATATGAAGGGCTCTACCTGCTCGGCACCTCGATCGCCCGGCCGCTGATCGCCAAGAAACAGATCGAAATCGCCCGCAAGGTCGGCGCCGACGCGGTCTGCCATGGCGCCACCGGCAAAGGCAACGATCAGGTCCGCTTCGAGCTTGGCTATTATGCCCTGGAGCCGGATATCAAGGTGATCGCGCCCTGGCGCGAATGGGACCTGACCTCGCGCACGGCCCTGCTCGCCTTCGCCGAAAAGAACCAGATCCCCATTGCCAAGGACAAGCGTGGCGAGGCGCCGTTCTCGGTCGACGCCAACCTGCTGCACGCCTCCTCGGAAGGCAAAGTACTGGAAGATCCGGCCCAGGAGACGCCGGATTACGTCTATTCGCGCACGATCGACCCGGAAAAGGCGCCCGATCAGCCGACCTACATCACCATCGACTTCGAAAAGGGCGATGCCACCGCCGTTGACGGCAAGAAAATGTCGCCGGCCACCCTGCTCGCTCATCTGAACGAGCTGGGCCGCGCCAATGGCATCGGCCGGCTCGATCTGGTCGAAAACCGCTTCGTCGGCATGAAATCGCGCGGCATGTACGAGACGCCCGGCGGCACAATCCTCTATTTCGCCCATCGCGGCATCGAATCGCTGACCCTCGACCGGGGCGCGGCCCATCTCAAGGATGAGCTGATGCCGAAATATGCCGAGCTGATCTACAACGGCTTCTGGTTCTCGCCGGAGCGGGAAATGCTGCAAGCGCTGATTGACCGCAGCCAGGAGTTCGTGACCGGCCGGGTGCGCCTGAAACTGTACAAGGGCGGCGCCTGGGTTGTCGGCCGCGAGAGCCCGTATTCCTTGTATGATCAGGAGCTTGTGACCTTCGAGGAAGGCGCGGTCGCTTACGATCACCGGGATGCGGCGGGCTTTATCAAGCTCAATGCCCTGCGCCTGCGGACCCTGGAAAAGCGTAACCGTAAGACCCGGAAGTAGCGTCTTTTTGCGGCACTGCACTCTTTCACATTCCCAAAGCCGCTGATTTCGTATATGGGGTGCCGCGTCCGCGATGCTTTGCTGCTTCGCGGCGCGTCCGTTTTCGCGTGTCCGACGCTGGAAAGCGGCATCTCCAACGAGACACACGACCAATGAAACTGCGAAACATCGCCATCATCGCGCACGTCGATCACGGCAAAACCACGCTCGTCGACCGCCTGCTGCAACAGTCCGGCTCCTTCCGCGAGAATCAGCGCGTCGCCGAACGCGTCATGGATTCGAACGATCTCGAAAAGGAACGCGGCATCACCATTCTCGCCAAGGCGACCTCGGTGGTGTGGAAGGACGTGCGCGTCAACATTGTCGACACGCCAGGCCACGCCGATTTCGGCGGTGAGGTCGAGCGCATCCTGTCCATGGTCGACAGCGCCATCGTGCTCGTCGACGCGGCCGAAGGGCCGATGCCGCAGACGAAATTCGTCGTCGGCAAGGCGCTCAAGATCGGTTTGAAGCCGATCGTCGCCATCAACAAGGTCGATCGCCCGGACGCGCGCGTCAACGAAGTGGTCAATGAAGTGTTCGACCTGTTCGCCGCGCTCGACGCGACCGACGAACAGCTCGACTTCCCGATCATCTACGGTTCGGCCAAACAAGGCTGGATGGCGGAGTCCCCGGAAGGTCCCACCGATCAGGGCATGGCCGCCTTGTTCGACCTCGTTCTGCGCCATGTTCCGGAACCGAAGATCGAAGAAGGCGCGTTCCGCATGCTCGGCACCCTTCTGGAAGCCAATCCCTATCTCGGCCGGGTCATCACCGGCCGTGTTTTTTCCGGCAACATCAAGCCGAACCAGGCGGTCAAGGTTTTGGACCGCACCGGCAAGGTGGTGGAGACCGGCCGCGTCTCGAAAATCCTCGCCTTCCGCGGCATCGAGCGCCAGCCGATCGAAGAGGCGGAAGCCGGCGACATTGTCGCCATCGCGGGCCTGGAAAAATACAACGTCGCCGACACGCTGTGCACGCCTGACGTCACCGAGCCGCTGCAGGCGCAGCCGATCGATCCGCCGACCCTGTCGATGACCTTCATGGTCAACGACTCGCCGCTCGCCGGCACCGAAGGCGACAAGGTGACGAGCCGCGTCATCCGCGACCGTCTGTTCCGCGAAGCGGAAGGCAATGTGGCGCTGCGCATCGAGCCGGCACCGAATTCCGATGCCTATATCGTCTCGGGCCGTGGTGAATTGCAGCTCGCCATTCTCATCGAGACCATGCGTCGCGAAGGCTTCGAACTGTCGATCTCGCGGCCGCGCGTCGTCTATCAGCGCGACGAAGACGGCCAGGTGCTCGAACCGATCGAAGAAGTCGTCATCGACGTCGACGAGGAACATTCCGGCGTGGTCGTGCAGAAGATGGCCGAGCGCAAAGCCGAAATGATCGAAATGCGCCCGTCCGGCGGCAATCGCCTGCGTCTGGTGTTCCATGCGCCGACGCGTGGCCTTATCGGCTATCAGGGTGAACTGCTCACCGATACGCGTGGCACGGCGATCATGAACCGCCTGTTCCACGACTATGCGCCCTTCAAGGGCGACATCCAGGGCCGTCGCAATGGCGTGCTGATCTCCAACGAAGCGGGTGAGGCTGTCGCCTATGCGCTGTGGAAGCTGGAAGATCGCGGCCCGATGATGATCGAGCCGGGCTGGAAAGTGTATCGCGGCATGATCGTCGGCGAGCACACCCGCGACAACGACCTTGAGATCAACGTGCTGAAGGGCAAGCAGCTCACCAACATCCGCACGCAGAGCAAGGACGAAGCGGTGCGCCTGACGCCGCCGATCCGCATGACCCTTGAAAAGGCGCTGGCCTATATCGAGGACGACGAGCGCGTGGAAGTGACGCCGAAGTCGATCCGTCTGCGCAAGGCGATCCTCGATCCGAACGATCGCAAGAAAGCCGAACGTTCGAAGGAAGCGGTGGCTTAACCGCGCTTTCCAAGACAGCCTTGTCGCGTGGCAAGACGCGACAAGGCGTTACTCGATGCGCTCCAACAGGCGCCGTGGCGGGCAGCGCAGACCTTGCTCGCCGCTGCAACTCGCCAGGGAATAGAGAATCGCATCGGCACGGCCGATCAAATTCTCAAGCGGCACGAAGCCCATTTCGGCGAAGCGGCTGTCGGCGGAATTGTCGCGGTTGTCGCCGAGCATGAACAGACGGCCCTCGGGCACCACCTTTTCATCCATGTCGCCATCAAGACTGCGCCTGTCGCGCAGCAGGATCGTATGCGGTTGCGCGCCCGGCAGCCGTTCCTGATAGGCAGTCACCGCTACGAGATATCCCGACGGATCGCGATAGGTCCAACGACCGGAGCGCACGAGCGGCACTTCGGCGCCGTTCAACCACAGCCGCCCCGCTTTGATCGCGACCCGGTCGCCGGGCAGGCCGATGACGCGCTTGACCATGTCGTCGCCATCGGACGGATGTCGGAACACAACCACGTCGCCGTGCTTGGGCAGGATGGCCGGGATGCGACCACTCGCGCCTGGAAAGCGCGGCAGATAATCGCCGCCGACGACGGAGAAACGGCTATAGCCGAAGGGAAACTTGAGCGCGGCGAACCGATCGCCGACCTCCAGGGTCGGGACCATGCTTTCGCTCGGCACATGATAGGTGGCGAAGGCGAGGGAGCGCATCACCAGCATGAGCGCGAAAGCGCCGACGGCGGTTTTGATCAGATCACGCATTCTAGACATGAGGGCAGTCCGAGAAAGATGTCGGAGCTTCGATGGCGATTGCG
This sequence comes from Rhizobiales bacterium 62-17, assembly GCA_001898965.1. Taxonomy (GTDB): domain Bacteria; phylum Pseudomonadota; class Alphaproteobacteria; order Rhizobiales; family Beijerinckiaceae; genus Terripilifer. The sequence goes on along the minus strand of MKVW01000009.1, from coordinate 548,044 downwards.
GCGCGGTTGGGGCGCCAACTGGCGCCGTATTACGACTTAACCGGGTAGCAAGGTTCTTGTTCTAGCTTGCCTTTTCGCACTCGGCGCTGGGACGGCTCGCATGGCTTTCACGATTAACCCCAACAAGCGGCGCAATGCCCTTGCCCGGCAGGAAGCCTTGCTGGAGCGCATGCGCATCGGCATCGGCGACGAGCCGGCGGATGCGGACATCCAGCCGGAAGTACCGCCCCCAGCCGACCATGCGCCCTCGAACGAAGCCGCGCAGCAGCTCATGCAGACGCTGTGGGCGACCCTGCCGCCGCCCGGCGTCACCTGGAGCCAGGCCAAGCGCCAGGCCTGGCTGCAATCGGCCGAACAGATGTTTTCGCTGATCTATAAGCGCGAAGACTGATCGCTCACCGCTGACATTTGCCGCAGAAGAAGGTCGAGCGGCACGATTGCACGATGCGCTGAATGGTGCCGGTGCATTTCGGCGTCGGGCAGGGGATGCCTTCGCGATCATAGACCCGGAAGGAATGCTGGAAATAACCCAGCGTGCCATCGGTCTGGCGATGATCGCGCAGGGATGAACCGCCGGCCGCCACCGCTTCCATCAGCACATCGCGGATCGAGACCGCCAGAAGATCGGCCTTGCCGGCGGTGAGGCCTTTGTTCTTGGCGAGCGTACCGGCGGCGCGGCGCGGCGACAGACCGGAGCGGTGCAGCGCTTCGCTGACATAGATATTGCCAAGCCCGGCGATCAGCCGCTGATCGAGAAGTGCCGCTTTCAGAGGAGTTTTCTTGCCGGCGAAGATCGCCGCGATATGGGCGCCGTCAAGCTCGTTGCCCAGAGGCTCGATGCCCATCTCGGCAAAATACGGATGCGCCGCAAGCTCGCTGCGGGCGATGAGTTGCATGAAGCCGAAACGGCGCGGGTCATTATAGATGATGCGCGCGCCATTCGACATTTTGAACGTCACATGATCATGCGCCGCCGCCTTGGAGCGATCGTATTGGAAGACACCCGGCGTCGCTTCCTCGCCGTCGCGCTCGATGCGGAAGGACCCGCTCATGCCCAGATGCATGACCAGCGTGGTGCCGTCATCGAGATCGCCGACAAGATATTTGGCGCGGCGGCCGAGACCGACGAGCTGGCGGCCCTCAAGACGTTCGACGAAACGTTCGGGAAAGGGAAAGCGCAGATCGGGACGCCGCTGTTCGACGGCGGCGAAGGTCGCGCCGGTCATATGCGGCTCAAGGCCGCGGCGGACGGTTTCGACTTCGGGCAGTTCAGGCATAGCGGTCCGGGGCGCGTTGGTTTTCGTTTGACGCGTCTTTGCGACGTTTGGCTCCGCCAAACGGCAAAACGCTATGGATGTTCACGATGACTTCAAGTGTCCATTGACTTACATAGCCTCCGGGCGGCAGGCGCGCTATGGTCTGTCCCGCCGGAGATCATCATGCAAACCGATCAAAAACCAGCCGAAACCACCGATTCCGACATCGATTTCGGTTTTTCGCGCGTTCAACTCGGCGAAAAGCAGGGGCTGGTCAACGACGTCTTCCATAAGGTGGCCGGCCGCTACGACCTGATGAACGATCTGATGTCGGCGGGTCTGCACCGGGTCTGGAAGGACATTCTGGTGGCGCGCATCGGCCTGAGCCGCCACCGCGCCTTCCGCCATCTCGACGTGGCCGGCGGCACCGGCGACGTCGCCTTCCGCATCGCCGAGGCGGGCGGGGCTGATACGCGCGTGACGGTCGCCGACATCAACGGCGCCATGCTCGATGTCGGCCGCGAACGCGCCATCAAGCGGCATCTCGACGGCCAAGTGGATTTCGTCGAAGCCAATGCGGAGGAGTTGCCCTTCGAGGACAATTCCTTCGACGGCTATACGATCGCCTTCGGCATCCGCAACGTGCCGCGCCGCGACAAGGCCTTGCGCGAAGCCTGGCGCGTGCTGCGCCGGGGCGGGCATTTCCAATGCCTGGAATTTTCCGAAGTCGACATGCCGGTGCTCGACAAGATCTATCGCGCCTATTCCTTCACCGCGATCCCAGCGATCGGCAAGGTGGTGACCGGCGACGGCCAGCCTTACCGCTATCTGGTGGAATCGATCGCGCAGTTCCCGCCGCCGGAAACCTTCCGCCAGATGGTGGAAGAGGCCGGCTTCCAGCGCGCCCGCTTTCAACGTCTGAGCGGCGGCATAGTGGCCATTCACTCCGGCTGGAAGCTGTAGGAACCCTCCTTGTTTCAAGCGGTCGGTCATATCTTTCGCCTGGCGCACGCCTCTTTCGTGATGGCGCGCGAGGGCGTGTTTTCAAATGTCGATGCCGGCATGCTGCCGCCGCCGGCGCGCGCGCCCTTGGCACTTGCCAAATTGATCGCGCGGCGCACGACGGGTGGCACCGGCTCGCGCCTGACGCGCGCCATGGCGCGGCTTGGTCCTTCTTATGTGAAGCTCGGCCAGTTTCTGGCGACGCGGCCCGACATCGTCGGCATGAATTCGGCACGCGAGCTGGAAGCTTTGCAGGACCGGATGCCGGCGTTCCCGCGCGACGAGGCAGTCAAGGTCATCGAACGATCGTTCGATAAGAAGCTCGCCGAGATCTACTCCACCTTCAGCGAACCGGTGGCCGCCGCCTCCATCGCGCAAGTGCATAAAGCGACGGTTTCGGATGGCGACGGCACCCGCGAAGTGGCCGTGAAAGTGCTGCGGCCCGGCATCGAACGGCGCTTCGCGCGCGATCTGAGCGACATGTTTTTTGCCGCGCGCCTGGCCGAACGCTGGTCGACGGAAGCGCAACGATTGCGTTTCATCGGTATCGTCGAAACCCTGGCGCGCACCGTGCGCATGGAGATGGACTTTCGCCTGGAAGCGGCGGCCGCATCGGAATTCGGCGAGAATGTCGCCGCGGATCGCGATTTTCGCGTGCCCAATGTCGATTGGAACCTCACCGCCAAGGATGTGCTGACGCTCGAATGGATCGATGGCGTGCCACTGTCGGATATCGCCGCCTTGGAGCGCGGCGGTTTCGATCGCGAAAAGCTCGGCCGTATCGTCATCCAATCCTTCCTCACCCACGCGGTGCGCGACGGCCTGTTTCACGCCGACATGCACCAGGGCAATCTGTTCGTCGATCGCGAGGGCCGGCTCGTCGCCGTCGACTTCGGCATCATGGGGCGCCTGGGTCCGAAGGAGCGGCGCTTTCTCGCCGAAATCCTGTTCGGCTTCATCACGCGCAACTATCAGCGCGTCGCCGAAGTGCATTTCGAGGCGGGCTATGTGCCCTCGTCGCAGCGCGTCGCCGATTTCGCCCAAGCCATCCGCGCCATCGGCGAGCCGATCCATTCGCGCAAGGCCGATGAAATCTCGATGGCGAAACTGTTGACCTTGCTGTTCGAGATCACCGCTCTGTTCGAGATGAAGACGCGCACCGAACTGGTGATGCTGCAAAAGACCATGGTGGTCGTCGAAGGCGTGGCGCGTTCGCTCGATCCGCGCCTCGACATGTGGAAGACGGCGGAACCCGTCATCGGCGAGTGGATCAAGGAAAAGCTCGGCCCCGCCGGCATCATCCAGGAAGCGGGACGCGGCGTCGCCAATCTCGGCAAGATCGCCTTCCAACTGCCTGATCTGCTCGACCGCGCCGAAGCGGTGGCGCGGCGGATCAGCGACGAGCATTTCATCTTCGACAGCGAGCGGGCGCAGAAACAGGCGCCGCCGGCCGGCGAGACCTGGAAATGGCTGGCCCCATGGGCGATCGCCGCCCTTCTGGCGGTCGCGCTCATGCTGCGATAGTCTCTGGCCTTTGCGCCATCCTCTGGCGCCCGTGGTGGGAACATGCTGACAGGCAAGCGGATTCTCCTGGTAATCGGTGGCGGCATCGCCGCCTATAAGGCGCTCGACCTGATCCGACGGCTGCGCGAACGCGGCGCCAGTGTGCGTGCCGTGCTGACGCCGGCCGCCGCCCATTTCGTCACGCCGCTGTCGGTCGCTGCCTTGTCGGGAGAGAAGGTCAATGAAGACCTGTTCTCGCTGACCGACGAAGCCGAGATGGGCCATATCGAATTGTCGCGCGATGCCGATCTGCTCGTCGTCGTGCCCGCCACCGCCGACCTGCTTGCTAAAATGGCAAATGGTCTGGCGAACGATCTGGCTTCAACACTGCTGCTGGCCACCGACAAGCGCACGCTCGTCGCGCCCGCAATGAACCTGCGCATGTGGCTGCATCCGGCGACGCAACGCAATGTGCAACGGCTGCGGGACGACGGCGTCGTCTTCGTTGGTCCCGTTGATGGATCGATGGCCTGCGGCGAATTCGGGCCAGGACGGATGAGCGAGCCGCTCGAAATCGTCGGTGGCATCGAAGAGATGCTCAAACATTCTACCGTCATCGCTCTGCCGAATGGCGAAACGGCGAATGCACTGCGCGGCAAGCATGTGGTGATCACGTCGGGACCGACGCACGAGCCGATCGATCCGGTGCGTTACATCGCCAATCGCTCGTCGGGACGACAGGGACATGCGATCGCGGCAGCCGTCGCGGCGGCCGGCGCGAAAGTGACCTTGATCAGCGGGCCGGTGACACTGCCCGATCCAAGAGACGTGACGACCGTGCATGTGGAGACCGCGCAAGAGATGCTGGAGGCTACGCGCCAGGCGCTGCCGGCCGATCTCTTCATCGCCGCCGCCGCCGTCGCCGATTGGCGTGTGGCGCAGACGAGCGACAACAAGATCAAGAAGGGCAAGGACGCGCCGGTGCTGACCTTCGCCGAAAATCCGGACATCCTCGCCACCGTTTCGACGTTGAAACAGCAGCGGCCCAAGCTTGTCGTCGGCTTCGCCGCCGAGACGCAGAATGTCGAGGACTATGCGCGCCAGAAGCTCGCGCGCAAGAAATGCGACATGATCGTTGCCAATGACGTCAGTCCCGCGACCGGCGTCATGGGGGGCGACGAAAATACAGTTCACATCGTCACGGCGGCCGGCATAGAAACGTGGCCGAAGATGAAGAAGGACGAAGTTGCAGTGAAACTCATCGCTTTATTGGCCCAACGTCTCGAGGCCGACGCATGAATATGGTGCGTGTTCCCGTGGTCCGCCTGCCCCATGGTGAAGGTCTCGATCTGCCGCGTTATCAGAGTACCGGCGCAGCCGGGCTCGATCTCGTCGCAGCCGTCGCAGCCGACGAACCGGTATCGCTGGCGCCCGGCCAGCGCCGCCTGGTGCCGACGGGCCTGTCGATCGCCTTGCCGGATGGCTATGAAGCCCAGGTTCGCCCCCGCTCTGGCCTTGCCCTTAAAAATGGGGTGACGGTGCTGAATGCTCCGGGTACGGTTGACAGTGATTACCGGGGGGAAATTGGAGTGATCCTGATCAATTTGGGCGAGGAGCCCTTTGTCATTGCGCGTGGCGATCGCATTGCGCAAATGGTGATCGCCCCAGTCAGCCAGCTCGAATTCGAAGAGACATCGACCCTGGCCAGTTCGGCGCGCGGCGCCGGCGGTTTCGGATCGACGGGCCGGCGGGATGGCGAGAAATGATCCTGTTATCGCGTCGGGCTGTCCTGGCCATTGCGGCCGTCGTTGACATCGCGCTGCATGCGCGCCCCTCGCCCGTGGCTGCCAAAACCCTGGCCGGACGGCATCAATTGCCGCCCCGGCACCTTGAAACACTGCTCCAGGCGCTGGTCCATGCCAATATCCTGAAAGGCGTACGGGGACCACGCGGCGGCTATGAACTGGCGCGCGAACGCCGCCGCATCTCGGTGGGCGAGATCGTCCGGGCGGCCATGTCGGAAAGTTTTGACGATCAGGGCGAGGACCGGACGGCCTCGCCACTGGTGGACAAGGTGATCGTTCCGCTGATCGCCGATGCCAGCAAGGAGCTTTTGGCCATCCTCGACCGTTCCACGGTGGAGGATTTGTGCCGGCAGGCGGAGACCGCCGCGGCGGTCAGCGATGCCAAGGCCACGATTGATTTTACGATCTAGGCTTGGTATTCTACTATTTAGACAATTTTTGTATGGTAATTCCGAAGGAGGGCTCCCATGGCGGAAGCAAAATCAGGCCAGACCACGAAGGCGCCCGGCCGCGGCGGAGTTTACGACTCCATCACCGACACCATCGGCAATACGCCGATCATCCGTCTCAAGCGCATTGCCGATGATGCCGGCGTAAAAGCCAATATCCTGGCCAAGCTCGAGTTCTTCAACCCGATCTCCAGCGTCAAGGACCGCATCGGCGTCGCCATGATCAACGCGCTGGAAGCGGCCGGCAAAATCCAGCCGGGCAAATCCACCCTGGTCGAGCCGACCTCGGGCAATACGGGCATCGCACTCGCTTTCGTTGCGGCGGCGCGCGGCTATAAACTCATGCTGGTAATGCCGGAATCGATGTCGATCGAACGACGCAAGATGCTGGCGCTTCTGGGCGCCGAACTGGTGCTGACGCCGGCCGCCCAGGGCATGAAGGGCGCGATTGCCAAGGCCAACGAGATCGTCGCCGCGACGCCGGGCGCCATCATCCCGCAACAGTTCGAAAACCCCGCCAATCCAGAGATTCATCGCAAAACTACGGCCGAAGAGATCTGGAACGACACCAAGGGCGAGGTCGATGTCATCATTTCCGGCGTCGGCACGGGCGGCACCATCACCGGCGTCGGCCAGGTGCTGAAGCCGCGCCGGCCGGGTCTCAAGATCGTCGCCGTGGAGCCCGAGGATTCCCCGGTCCTGTCGGGCGGCCAGCCCGGCCCGCACAAGATCCAGGGTATTGGCGCCGGTTTCGTCCCCGCCATCCTTGACCGTACGGTCATCGACGAAGTGGTGACCGTCGGCAATCAGACCGCTTTCGACACCTCCCGGAAACTGGCCCGGCTGGAAGGTGTCCCGGTCGGCATTTCGGCGGGCGCCGCCGTGGCGGCAGCCCTGGAGATCGGGGCGCGGCCCGGCATGGAAGGTAAAAATATCGTTGCCATCCTGCCCGACTTCGCCGAACGCTATCTCTCGACCGCGCTCTTTGACGGACTCTGATACGTTGACGCGGCGGGCTATTACGCCTAAAAGGGCCCCCTCATGACGGGCCCTTGTCTGGCCAGTCGCTGAAATTCTTGCCGGGCTGATGCCCGGCATTTTTCGAGGACAACACATGGCTAACACAACGTCGGCCCGCAAGGCTGTCAGAAAGATCGCGCGTCGCACCGCGGTCAACCGCTCGCGCCGCAGCGCGATGCGCACTTATGTTCGCAAGCTCGAAGAGGCCATCGCTTCCGGTGATGCCGCTGCTGCCAAGTCGGCTTTCGACACCGCTGCGCCGATCATCATGCGCGCGGCACAGAAGGGCATCCTGCACAAGAACACCGCGTCGCGTAAGGTTTCGCGTCTTGCTCATCGCGTGAAGGCTCTCTGATTTTAGAGCGCAAACGCTTTGTCATTGAACTGAATCTAAAAGCCCGGATCGATCGATCCGGGCTTTTTGTTTTGTGATTGTCACTTCGTCGTCACGCAGCATTCGTGCAGCGAATTTTACCGAGCAAATAATCCTTCAATGAATCAGCGTTTTGCAGGGCAAGCTTAAAACGCTCTGCGTGCAAGCCATGTTCAATCGTGACTCTGACGTCGTCGCATCGCCTCCAATGTTTTAGAGCGTCAATTGCGACGAAAATGCGTAAATTTCTTGTCGCGCGGAATCAGCCATTTATCCGCGTCAATCGAAAAGCCGCACACGCGTGAATATTTATTTCGAGCCGCGCTTGCGCTTTGTGTTGCACGTTGTTCACAGCAGTGAATAAGTTGATCTGACGGCGCGGGCTTGCCGCACGAGAAACATGTTCTCTCGCGGTAGCGTTTAAACATTTTCAGAAAGAATGAACGAGGCAGGTGCGTGTCGTTGGAACGTGCAAGTGATTGCTGTTGTCGACTGGGGACAAGCTCGATGACAGAGGCCAAGCAAGATGCAGAACAACTGCAAACGGAGACGGGGACATGGCGGCGGATCTCAATTTCATCATCGATTGTTTCGAAAGAATTGTTTTTTCCGCTTTGCCGAGTTCGCGCTCTGTCGGGCCTTGACATCGATCGCTGTTCATAGCTGATCAGGCTCAATTTCAGCACAGAAACCACTCATCATCTCCGTGCGTTGCCGTTTGGCCATGCCAGACGACGGACGGTTATTCTTTGGACATTGCCATGACATTCAACTCGCAACCCGCTTCAGACCATCACGAACTGCGCCCGGCCTCAGCTGGCGCGGACACAGCGCAGCGCAACGAAATGAATGTCGCTTGGGAACGGGTCTGTCAGCGTCTGCGTAGCGAAGTCGGCAAGGACGTTTACAGCTCGTGGTTCGCGCGGCTCGAATTCGAGCGCATGAACGGAACGACGTTGTTCTGTTCGGTTCCCACGAAGTTCCTCAAAAGCTGGATTCAGTCGCATTATCTTGAGCGCCTGACGTTCGCGGTCGCCGCTGAATTCTCCGGCGCCACCCATGTCATCGTCGACGTGCGCTCCAGCGTGCGACGCCCCGTTCTCGTCGGGCAGCCGCAAAATGCCGTGAGCAGCGCGGGTGAATCGCATCACGAAGCATCGCCGGTTCGCGCGAGCGCCGTTCTCGCGCCGGCCGCGCGCAAGGCCGATGTTATGCCGACCGATGTGGAACCGAACGATGCTTTCGCCGGCGCGCCGCTCGACAAACACTTCACCTTCGATTCCTTCATCGTCGGTGGCCCGAACCAGCTCGCCCATGCGGCGGCGATGAAAGTATCCCGCGGCACACGCGATGAACCGACACAGTTCAATCCGCTCTACATCTTTTCCTCGGTCGGCCTCGGCAAGACGCATCTGTTGCAGGCGATCGCCCATGCAGCCGCCGCCAACGGGCAGAAGGTCATCTATCTGACGGCCGAGCGCTTCATGTATAGCTTCGTCGCGGCCCTGCGCACGCAGACCGCCATTCAATTCAAAGAGAAGCTGCGCGGCATCGACACGCTCGTGATCGACGACGTGCAATTCCTGCGTGGCAAATCGATTCCGCAGGAGTTCTGCCACACGCTGAACGCGCTGATCGATGCACGCCGCCAGGTGGTGATCGCCGCCGACCGGCCGCCGTCCGATCTCGAGAACATCGACGAGCGCACCCGTTCGCGCTTGTCGGGCGGTCTGTGCGTGCAGATGCGCCCGTTCGACGAAAGCCTGCGGCTCAAGATGGTGGAATCGCTCGTTGCCACCGCCAAAGCGGCCCATCCGGCGTTCAACGTGCCAGAAAGCGTCTTCAAATATGTCGCCAATGCCATTCAGACCAATGGCCGCGATCTCGACGGCGCCATCAATCGCCTGATCGCCCATTCGACCTTGGCCGGCGCGCCGCTGACGGTGGAAATGGCCGAAAGCGCCATTCGCGATCTGGTGCGCACCAGCGAACCGAAGCGCGTGCGCATCGAAGATATTCAGAAGCTCGTTGCCAGCCACTACAACGTCTCAAAATCCGATATCTTGTCGTCGCGCCGCACGGCAACCGTGGTGCGCCCGCGCCAGATCGCCATGTATCTGGCCAAGGTTCTCACCCTGCGCTCGCTGCCGGAGATCGGCCGCCGCTTCGGCGGACGCGATCACACCACCGTGTTGCATGCGGTGCGCAAGATCGAAGCCTTGTCGAAGTCCGACAATCCGCTGTCGGAAGAGCTCGAACTGCTCAAGCGCATGCTGACCGAGTAAGGGTTTCGCGCTTTCCCATAACGATGTCGAATATCATCCCGGACGCAGCCCGCGTTCCGGGATGAATGTTTTGCAAACAGCCGGCGGTGACGATCAAAGATTTGAGCGCAGGCGGAAGACTTGTTGACGGCCTCGACCTTCGTGTCACTCCGGACAGGCGCAGCGTGATCCGGGGGCCAGGGGCGTGTTGTAGAATGTGGAATGGCTGGAGCTTTTGCCCCTGGTTCCCGGATCGCACCTATGGTGCGTCCGGGATGACACCAAGATGCGCGCAAGCGCCCACCAACTTCACGCTCACCGCGCCGTCTTGATCCGCGTCCATTCGCGCGTCACGTAACGCTGCAAGGTCTGGTCATACGGCGTGACGGTGAAGAGGCGGCGCATGGTCGCCTCGTCGGGATAGATCGACTTGTTGTCGGCGATCTCGGGCGCGAGCAAAGCCTTGGCTTTCAAGACGCCGCTGGCGAAATTGGTCACCGTGCTGTTGCGGGCGGCGACCTCCGGCCGCAGCAAGAAGTTGATGAAGGCATAGGCCTCGTCGACATGTTCGGCATCCTTGGGGATGGCGAGATTGTCCATCGACATCAGCGTGCCCTCCTTGGGGATCACATAGTCGATGACGATGCCATTGCCGGCCTCGCGCGCCCGGTTGCGCGCCTGAAAACTGTCGCCGGCCCAGCCCACCGCCATGCAGATATCGCCGTTGGCGAGCGCATTGATATATTCGGACGAGTGGAATTTGCGGATATAGGGTTTGACCTGCATGACGAGATCGGCCGCCCGCTTGATCTCGGTCTGGTTGCGCGTTTCCGGATTGAGGCCGAGATAACGCAGCGCGACCGCCAGAATATCCTCGGGACTGTCGAGCATATAGACGCCGCAGTCGGCGACTTTCTTGAGATTCTCCGGCTTGAAAATCATGTCCCAGGAGTCGATCGCCCGCTCGCCGAGACGCGCCTTCACTTTCTCCACGTTGAAGGCAATGCCGGTGGTGAACCACATATAGTTGACGGAATATTCGTTGCCGGGATCATAGGCCGACAGCCGCGTGGCGATCTCCGGCCAGATTTCCGACAGGTTCGGCAGTTTCGCGCGGTCGAGCTTTTGATAGATGCCCGCCTTGATCTGCCGCTGCAGGAAAGTGCCCGACGGCACCACCACGTCATAACCGCTCTTGCCGGCGAGCAAGCGCGTTTCCAGGGTCTCGTTGGAATCATAGGTGTCGTAAACGACCTTGATGCCGGTCTGCTTGGTGAATTCGTCGAGAAGTTTTTGGTCGATATAGTCGGACCAGTTGAAGACGTTCACCACTTTGGTCTGAGCCAGAGCAGGCGCGGCAAGAGCCAGCAGCGCGACAAAAGAGGTGACGAGTTTCCGCATTTCTTAGTCCTTGCTTTTCTTATTTTCCTGGAAGTCCGAAGGCAGGGGCGGCCTTGTGCAAGCGTTCGAGGGCTCGGTCCTGCGTATCGTCCTTTTTGGCGAAGCAGAACCGCACCGCACTGCGATAGACATTCTCCGCATAGAAAGCCGACACCGGTATGGTCGCCACACCGAATTCGCGCACCAGCTTTTGCGCGAAGGTCACATCGTCGGAAATGGCGAGTTCACTGATATCGATGGTCACGAAATAGGTGCCCTGGCTCGGGATCACCTTGAAACCGACATCCTTGAGGCCGGCGGTGAAGCGATCGCGGCTCGCCTGGAACGTCTGGCGCATGGTGGAGAAATAGGCGTCGTCTTTCAGCAAGCCATGCGCGACGCCAATCTGCAGGTTCGGCGGCGTGGTGAAGGTGATGAATTGATGCGCCTTGGACAGGCCTTTCATGACAGCGGGCGCCGCCGCGACGAGGCCAACCTTCCAGCCGGTGAGCGAAAAGATCTTGCCGGCCGAGCCAATCTTGACCGTGCGTTCGCGCATGCCAGGCAGGCTCATCAGCGGGATATGCTTGCGGCCGTCGAAGACGAGATGTTCCCAGACCTCGTCGCAGATGGCGACGACATCGTGTTTGACGCAGAATTCCGCCAGCAGTTCGAGCTGCTCGCGCTCATAGACGACGCCGCAGGGATTGTGCGGATTGTTGAAGACGACCGCCTTGGTCTTGGGGCCGAAGGCGCGCTCCAGATCCTCGCGTGCCATGGTCCAGGACGGCGGGCGCAGATTGACGAATTTCGGCACGCCGCCGGCGCGCTGCACCAGCGGCAGATAGGCGTCATACATCGGCTGGAACAGCACGACCTCGTCGCCCGGCTCGATCACCGCCATCAGCGCCCCGGCCAAAGCCTCGGTGGCGCCCGATGTCACCATGACCTCGGTCATCGGATCGAGCTCCAGGCCCTGGAAATGGCGGTAATGCGCCGCGATCGCCTGGCGCAGTTCCGGCAGACCCATCATCGGCGGATATTGGTTGTAGCCGTTCAGCACCGCATCTGCGGCGGCGCGGCGCACATCTTCGGGCCCCGGATCGTCCGGAAAGCCCTGGCCGAGATTGATGGCATTGAGATCGCGGGCAAGCCCGGACATGACGTCGAAAATGGTGGTCGGCAGATCAGCGAGAATGGGATTCATTGCGAGTTCTAAGGCAGCCCTGGACGATGTGAGGAATTGCTAGCATAGGCAGCGCTACGGAAAAGGAAACGGAGCGGATGGCGGCTCAAACAACCCTGATTTTAGGCGGCGCCCGCTCCGGCAAGAGCCGTTTCGCGCAGCAATTGGCCGAAAGCGCCCGTTTGCGGAAGCGGATCATCGTCACCGCCACGGCTGGCGATGCCGAAATGACCGCGCGTATCGCCCACCACCGGGCGGAGCGAGGCGCTGACTGGACGACCATCGAGGCGCCGCTGGCGCTGCCCGAGGCGATCGCGGCGGCCGCCGCTGATGACGTGACCGTCGTCGTCGACTGCCTGACGCTGTGGCTCGCCAACGTGATGCTGGCCGGGCAGGACGTTACGGCCCAGAGCCAGGCGCTGACGGAAGCCGTCGCCGCCTGCCCACATCCGCTCATCCTGGTCAGCAACGAGGTGGGGTTCGGCATCGTGCCGGAGAACGCGCTCGGCCGCGCCTTCCGCGACGCTCAGGGGCGGCTCAATCAGGCGGTGGCCGCCACCGCTGTCAAAGTGGTGCTGGTGGTGGCGGGGCTGCCGCTGTGGATCAAGGGATAGGGCTGCCCCTGGCTCCGGATCACGCCGCGCGTGTCTGTGCAGGTAAAGCCTCGTCTTCCACCTATTTCTTCTCCGCAGCGGAATAGAGCTCGCCCGTTCCCGGTACGAAGCGTTGCGCGGAGACGTCCGTGCGGCCGCCGTCCTTGGCGTGTGGCGCATAGGCGGCGACTTGCAGAAGCTCGAGTTCTTCGTCGCCGGCGCTTTCAAACCAGTAGCGCGAAAAGCGCGGCGTCACCGTGCCTTCGTTGGGACCGAATTCGCCGATCAGCACGTCATTGGGTCCGTAGAAGCGGACGCGGCCCTTGATCACCATCCAGAACGTATCGACCCTTGAATGATAGTGAAGGTTGTTTTCGCCGCCGCCCTTTTTGACGATTTGCACGACGGCCTTGAACAGATCGGTCCGGTGCAGCGCGACAAAGCCCTTTCCCGCACTGACACCTTCCGGCTTCTGGTAGCGGAAGTTGCCATATCTTTTCTCGGCTTCCAGGTGCCGCGCTTCCAGTTCCTCGGCGGGGATTTGCGCGGTGACGGTCTCAGCGGCCATGTTTCTCTCCCAATGTGCGAGATCGGCCGGCGGGATCCATGTCGCGCTGGAGTTTTTCTGTACCGACCGGCGATCGGCGAACAGTCTAGCTCAAACGGCTGTTTCCGCCATGGCGCAATCGGCGACATGAGTGTCGAAATGGCCGGAACCTTTTGACGCGGCTTCACCGCACCTTGGCAGTGATTTCCTGGGCCAATCTCGCCGCCAGGGCGGGGATGGCGGGACCGGGGCATATGGTGAGCAGGTCGGGCACGACCAGGCGCCGGGCGGGCGGATAAAGCCGGCGCAGGGCCGGATGTTCGAGCAAGGCCTCGCCCTGGTCTTCCGGACGGTCGGCGCTTTCCGCCACCATCAGGTAATCAGGCCTGGCCGCGACCACCCGTTCCAGATCGACGAAGCCGTTGGCCCGCAGCCCCACGTCGCCGGCGGCATTGCGCAAGCCTGCCTTGACGGCGAGATCGCCGGCCAGCCCGGCATGCAGGACATAGCCGCGCCGATGCAGGATGAGGAAGCTGCGCTGCGGCACCTTGCTCGCCAGGGCTTCCAGCGCGCCGGTGCTTGCATCGATGGTGGCGATCAAAGCCGCGCCGCGCTCGGCATGGCCGAAGCGGGCGGCCAGGCCGGCGATCTCCTGCCGGGTCTCGTCGAGACTGACCCAGGAATCGACCATGGCGAAGGGCCGTTCCTTGGTCGTGAGGAAATCCCGCGTCAGCCTGTTATCGTAGCGGCCAAGCACGATGAGATCGGCGGAGAGACGGATCAATTCCTCGGCGGCGCCGGTATTCCGCGGCACCCCCGCGGCCTCATGGGCGAGAAACGAGATATTCGCATCCCTGGCAAAGGGACTGAGGGAGACGATCTGCTGGCGATCGGCCAGCGCCAGCACGAGCTGATCGGCGCAGAGATTGGCAGAGACAATCGAGGGATGTGGCGCGGACTGCTGCCCTTGCGCCAGGCTTGACGTGACAAGCATGGCCGCCAGCAGCGCCGTTCTTCGTCCTAACCTGTGGGCCTTGCCACCTTGCATTCGCAAAAACGCCTCTATAGGGTCACAATCGTTGGTGCCCCAGCGATGGGGTGAAACGGGAATACGGTGAGGGAAACCGATGCCGTAGCTGCCCCCGCAACTGTAAGCGATGAGCTGACTTCGTACCAAGTCACTGGGTGATCGCCCGGGAAGACGCGAAGCCAGCGATGATCCGCAAGCCAGGAGACCGGCCAACATCCCAGTTTTTCTCGCGCCGTCGGTGGGATGGCAGGAGGTCTATTGTGACGCATCGTTTCCCTGGCAACGCCGCCATCGTGGCTGGCGTTTTTTGTTTGTCCGCACCGTTTCTGCCGCAGGCGGCGCAGGCGCAGGACGCTAACCCAGGGCAGATCACCACGCCAGGCTATGTGCCGCTGCCGACGCTGGTCGTCACCGCCAATCGCACGCCGCTGCCGATCGAACGGCTGGGTGCAAGCGTGACGGTCATTCCGGCCGAAGAGATTCAGAACTACGGCACCAAGAGCCTTGCCGACGTGCTGCGCGGCACGCCCGGCCTCAATTTCACGGAAAGCGGCGGCCCCGGTTCCCTGTCGAATGTCTCGCTGCGTGGGTCCACGCCCGGCCAGACGCTCGTGCTGATCGACGGCATTCGCGTCGGCGATGCGTCCAGCACCGATGGCGCGCTCGACTTCGGCGCATTGTCGGCCGTCGACATCGACCGCATCGAAATCGTACGCGGCCCGCAATCGGCGCTCTATGGCTCCGATGCCATGGGCGGCGTGATCAATGTCCTCACCCGCAAGGGCGAGCGCGCGATGCGCCGCAGCGTGCAGGTGGAAGCGGGCAGCTATGGCACGATTTCGGCGACCGGCGCCGTGTCGGGCGCGACCGACAAAGTGTCCTATGCCTTCTCGCTGACCGGCTTTCACAGCGACGGTTTCTCGCGCTACGGCTATCGCATCGGTCGCATCACCAGCACGCTGACGCAGCCGCTGGAAAACGACAAGACCGACAAATTCGCCGGTTCGGCGCGGGTGACCTTCACGCCGTCCGACAGTTTCTCCGTCGATGTCGGACTGACGCGCTTCGCCGATTTCGCCCGCTTCGACAATCCTGGCGCCTTCATGCCGGCCGACAAGGACACGCGCTTCAACAAGGGGCGGCAGTTCGTCACCACCGCGTTCGTGCGCGCCAATTTCGATCCGTTCGGCGGCGTGCTGAAGAATTCGCTGACCATCTATTCGAGCCTCATCGAACGGTTCAACCGGCTGGAGCAGTCGTGTTTCGACACGTTCTTCAACAGCTACAATTGCGACACGACCTTCCGTTCGCGTCGCCTCGGCGTCGAATATCAGGGCACGGCCAATCTCGGCACCTATGGCCAGTTCATCTTCGGCGCCAAGTCGGAGCGCGAAACCGCTTCGACGCGCGAGAACTGGCTGCAGGCGCCCTATACGGTTTCGATGCCGTTCTGGGGCACACAGGTCACCAATTCGGTGTTCGCCCAGCATAGCATCACGCTGCTCGACCGGCTCGACCTGACCTTGGGCGGGCGCATCGATGCGATCGACAACAAGACCGTGTTCCCGACCTGGCGTGCCACCGCCGCCTATCGCATCGAGGAAACCGGCACGCGACTGCGCGTCAGCGCCGGCACCGGCGCCCATGCCGCTTCGCTCTATCAGCGCTTCAGCATCTATGGTCTGCCAAGCCTGCGGCCGGAACAGAACTTCTCTTATGAAGCGGGCATCGACCAGACCTTACTCGACGGTCGCGTGAAAGCCTCGGTGACCCTGTTCGATAGCTGGTATCGCAACCTGATCGACTTCAATCCGGCGGCCAATTTCTTCATCGGCCAATATTACAACGTCGGTCATGCCCGCATTCGCGGCGTCGAAGCTTCGATCGATGCGGTCATCGTTCCCGACACCTGGCGGGCCCGCGCCACCTTTACCGGCATGACCGCCGTCGACGAGGACAAGCAGATCGGCCTTTTACGCCGGCCGCGCCAGCAGGGCAGCCTGTCGCTCATCTATACCGGCATCCCGAACCTGGAAGTGGAAGGCCGCATCTACGCCGCCTCGACCCGCACCGACGTCAGCAACGACTTCCCCTATGGCCGCGTGACCCTGCCGCAATATGGCCGGGCCGATCTGCGCGCCAGCTATAAGTTCAACGATTACATCACCGCTTACGCCCGGCTCGAAAACATCACCAATGCGCGCTATCAAGAGATCCGGGATTATGGCGTGACCGGCCGCGCCATCTACGCCGGCTTGAAGGTGACATGGTAGGTTCGACGAACGTCACGTCTGCTGAACGACCCAGGCTCCGGAGCGCTGCGGCCGCCTCCGGAGCCTTTCTGCTTCTGCTCACCATCGCGCTGGTCGTCGTCGCCGTTCTGTCCTTGATGCTGGGGCCGGCGCATCTGTCGCTGTCCGAACTCTTTCTCGGCCTGACGGGGCAAAGCGAGACCGCCGCGATCATCCTGCGCGAAATCCGGCTGCCGCGCCTCATTCTCTCGCTCTCCATCGGCGGCATGCTGGGCCTCGCCGGCGCGGCCGTGCAGGGGTTGAGCCGCAATCCGCTGGCCGAGCCGGCCGTTTTGGGTACGCCGCAGGCGGCGGCGCTCGGCGCCGTGCTGATGATCTATTCCGGCCTCGCCGATGCCTTCTCGCTGGCTTTGCCGCTGGCCGCCATCGTCGGCGCGCTGCTGGCCATGCTGGCGACTTTGCTGGTCGTGCGCCGGGTCGGCGGCGTGATTTCACTTCTGCTCATCGGCCTGATGATCGGCAGCCTCGCCGCCGCCGCCATTTCACTGATCCTGTCGCTCTCCTCGAACCCTTACGCCGTGACGGAGATCGTCTTCTGGCTGATGGGCTCGTTCACCGACCGTTCGATGTGGCATGTGGTTTTGTCGCTGCCCTTCATCATCGTCGGCGCGGCCGCGCTGTTCTGGTGCGGCCCGGCCTATAAGGCGCTGACGCTTGGCGAAGAGACAGCGACATCGCTGGGCTTCGACATCTGGCGGGTGTCGCTGATCACCAGCGCCGGCATCGCGCTCGGCGTCGGCGCCGGCACGGCGGTTTCCGGCGCCATCGGTTTCGTCGGCCTGCTGGCGCCGCATATGGTGCGGCCCTTCGTGCGTTCCGACGCGCAAGCGGTGCTGCTGCCTTCGGCTCTGGCTGGCGCCATTCTGACCACGGCGGCCGACGTGTTGGTGAAGCTCATTCCGGCGACGAGCGAAATTCGCGTCGGCGCCTTGATGGCGGTGATCGGCGCGCCGTGTTTCCTCTATCTCGTCATCGCCCGCCCCTATCGGCTGGATGATCGCGCATGAGTGCCGCAACCACCCAGCTCCGCATCGATCGCCTAAGCGTGTCGCTCGCCGGCCGTGCGATCATCGAGGATGTGAGCGTATCGCTTGATGGCGGCCAGTTCGTCGCGGTGATCGGCCCCAATGGTTCGGGCAAGACGACGTTCCTGCGGGCACTCGCCGGCCAGATGACGATCACCGGCACGATCGCGATCAATGGCACGACGATCGAACGTCTGTCGCTGCCGCAGAAGGCCAAAGCCCTGTCCTATCTGCCGCAAGACATGCGCCAACCGATCTGGCCGGTGCCGGTGCGCGACATCGTGGCCTTGGGCCTGATGCCGTTCGATGCACAGGCTGCCGGCGATGATCCGGCGGTCGAGCGGCAATTGCAGGATTTCGATCTCGTGGCTTTGGCCGAGCGCGGCGTCGACCGGATATCCGGCGGCGAACGCATGCGCGCGCTGCTGGCCCGGGCGATGGTCGGGCCGCAACCGATCGTTCTGCTCGACGAACCCCTGAATTCACTCGATCCGGCGCATCAATTGCGGGTGATGGCGCTGTTCCGCCAGCGCGCCGAATCGGGCGCGCTCGTCATCGCCGTCATTCACGACATCGACTTCGCCGTGCGCTATGCGACGCGCCTGCTCGCCTTCAAGGACGGGCGCCTTGTGGCCGATGGCCCGCCGCAAGACCTCCTGAAAACAGACCAGTTGAGCGATATTTTCGGCGTGGCGGTGGCACAGGTGCAAACGCTGGACGGACCCATTCTTGCCATGCGGCCGCATCGGGATTTAGATCGGGGCTGATCAAGAAGCCCTAGATGAATACCGAATCACCCATTCCGCCCGAAGACAAACGCCAGTCCGCGCATGCGGCCATGGTGATGCGCGGCGTGCAGCGATTGATGCGCGCGCATCGGCTGGAATCGCTTGTCGAAATGCCGCTGAACAATGGCCGGCGTGCCGATGTGATCGGGCTTGGCGGTGACGGGCGCTTTCATATCGTTGAGGTGAAATCGAGCGTCATCGATTTTCGTACCGACAAGAAATGGCATGAATATCGCGACTATTGCGATCACTTCTCCTTCGCCACCCATGCGGACGTGCCGCTGGAGATTTTTCCGAAGGAATGCGGGCTGATCGTCGCCGACAAATTCGGCGCCGAGATTATTCGCCCGCCATCGGAGCATGTGCTCAACGCGGCGCGGCGCAAGGCGATGCTGATCGCCTTCGGCCAGCAGGCAGCGAGCCGTCTGCACCTGCTTTACGATCCGACGCGCGATCCGATTGGATAGGAATAGGTCTGCGATCTTTGTGTCCGGGGAGGCTTCGACCCTGAACCCTTAATGCGCAGGTACGGCATCCGCTTCGGTCGCCGGATCGGGCGTGGCGATGCCGTTGGCGATCTTGAACTGCGGAATGTGGCCAAGACCGGTGACCAGCTTGGCATCGTCGCCAAGCACCGGCCGCCAGTCGTGGCCTTCGGTCAGGATAACGCCGATGCCGACGATGTCGCCGCCGGCCTGGCGGACGAGACGAACGGCCGCCGCCATGCTCGATCCCGTCGCCACCACGTCATCGACAATGACGACGCGCTTGCCCTTGAGCAATTTGATGGCCTGACGGTCGAGCAGCAGGCGCTGCGACCCGGCTGAAGTCACCGACTTCACCTGTTCGACCAGCGCGTCACCCAGATGGATTTTCGGCGACTTCTGCAAGATCACGTATTGATCGAGGCCGAGATGGCGCGACAGTTCGATGGCGACGGGAATGCCCAAAGTGGCGCTGCCGACAACGATGTCGGGCTGTTTCGCGGCGAAGCGCTTGGCCATCGCGGCGCCGATGCGCTCGCCGAACTTCACGCCCATGTCGATCACCATCAACAATGAGATGGCGAGCGTATCGTGGATCTTGACGATCGGCAGGGCGATCTTCTCGCCGGCAATATCGACAGTGTGGGTCTTCGGGAAAAGTTCGGTCATCTTTTCAACGGCTCACGATCTCAGAGAAAAATTGTTCTGGACGGCGATCAAACCGACATCGCGCCAGGAGGTGCGTTTGACGCCCGGGTCGAAACCATAGAGCGACAAGGTGAGGGAAATGGCTTCCGCCATGCGATAGGTCTGCACCATCAGCGGTACGCCACGCGCCAAGGTGTGCAGCACGCGCCGCAGGATGGGGCCGCGATCGAGTTCGAGGCCGCGCGCCCGCTGCACATCGCCGATCGCCTGGAATTCCTCGCGCATCAGCGGAATCATGCCGACGACGAGGAAGAGTACCAGAGTGAATGTGCCCGGCAGGCGGGCCTTGCCGCAGGCGGCGAGCAGCACGCCGGCGGAGGTGGTTTCGATGGCGATGAAGAAACTGCCTGTCGTGACGATGAGACGGCAGGCAAGCCTGATCGCCTCGGCGATGGCCGCGTCATAGGCCATGCCTCGGCTGATGAAGGTCAGCGCCCAGCTCGCCGTGACGAGGACGGCGACGAGGCCGATGATCTTGAAATAACCCGATGCCGCCGGCAACCGGCAATAGAGCATGAACAGCAGGACCGCCGCCGCCAAAGCCATCGCGACGATGGCATTGGGCGCGAGCCAGCTTGCTGCCGTCACCAGGGCGGCGATGGCGAGCTTGAGGAAAGGATTGATCCGATCAAGCCAGTGCATGACGTGGCTCCGTGGACTGCGGATGGTTGAGCGGGCTCGGCCAGCCGAGGCGAACGAAGGCTTGCGACGTCCAGGCCGAAGGCGTGGCGCCATCGAATTCGATTTCACCGGAGGCGAGGATCAACACCCGATCCGCCGCCATGTCGATCAAGGGCAGATCGTGCGAGACGAGCAGCACACCGCGACCAGCTTGCCGGCAGCGGGCGAAGAAGGCCATCAGCTCGCCGCGCCACTGCTTGTCGCGGGCGATCAAGGGTTCGTCGAGAATGATCAGCGACGGCTCAGTCGCCTCGACGCAGGCGATGGCGAGAAGAAGCTGTTCGCGATTGGAGAGCGAGAACGGCGATTCCGCCGATTTGGCGGTAAGGCCGACGCGGCCGAGCAGGTCCAGAGCAGCGGCCTTGTGCTGCTCGACCTGTTTGGCACCGCTCTGGCCGCCGGAAAGCGAGAACACAATTTCGTCGAGCACGGAGAGCTGAAAGAACATGCGCCGCAGGTTTTGCGGCACATAGCCGATGCGGCGCGCGCGCTGCGCGATCGACCAGTCGCGACAGGGCTCGCCATCGATGGCGATGGTGCCGCGCGAGGAGGTCTGGAGGCCCAGCAACGCGCGCATGAGCGTGGTCTTGCCGGCGCCGTTGCAGCCGATCAGGCCGACGACTTCGCCTTGACCGACGGTGAGATGGATGGAGCGCAGCACGGGCTGTTTGTCGGCGCGGCAGAGATCGGAGGTCAGCGCCTCGACCTTGAGCCGCTGCGGCTCTTGCGTCGGAACCGTCGGCACGCAGCTTTGATGCGCCAGGAACGGCGCTTCGATGCCGACCGTGTCGAAGGCAGCCGTGTTCCTGATCGCTTCGCTCCACGGCTGATCGGCGATGACCTTGCCGTCAGCCAGGAAGACGACGCGATCGGCCAAGCCATCAAACCAGGCGAGGTCCTGTTCGGCGATGACGATGGTGAGGTTTTCGGCGCGCAACTCCTGCAGCAGGACGATCATGCGGCGGCGCGCATCGGGATCGAGGCCGGTGGTCGGCTCATCGAGCACCAGCAGGGCCGGCTGCCAGACGAGGGCGGAGGCCAGGGCGACACGGCGGCGTTCGCCACCCGACAGGGTGCGGACTTTGCGGCCGAGCAATTCGACCAGACCCATTTTCTCGACGGCGGCGGCGACGCGCGTGCGCACTTCCGCCTGCGGCACGCCACGATTTTCGAGCGGGAAGGCGACGAGATCCTCGACCGTCAGGTCCCAGGTCTGATCCTCCACCGCCTGCAAGACGACGCCAACCTGACGGAAGACATCGGCGGGCTTCAAGGCGCGATAATCGGTGCCCTGCAAGGTCACGGCGCCTTGCATGCGCAACGGATGCAGCAATTTCGGAATGATGCCGCTCATGGCGGCGAGCAGCGTGGATTTTCCGCATCCGGCGGCGCCGGTGATGATCACCGTGCTGCCGGCTTCAATCGACAGATCGATCGAACTGATTACGTCCCGGTCGGCTCGAAAGCCGACCGTCAATCCTTCTAAACGCAACATTTCACCTGTCCGGTCAGAAGCGATGGAGCGTCCCGCGGCTGATGCCAGCCAGAATACGCACGGCCGGGCGCAGCAGCAGCGGCGTGCCGATCACCATCGGAACAATATCGGAAAGGCCGATGTAAAGCATCGCGTACCAGAAGGGGAAAATGCCGAGATAGGCGAGGCTGGCCGAAACCGCCGCCACCATGACGATGCCGACCACGGCGCAGATCAAAGCCACCTTGACCAGGACCGGCATGGACAGATCGAAATTGGTCTTGCGCAGATTGACCAGGAGCGGCGGTATGGCGCCCGTCGCACCGACCATGATGCCGTCAATCACCAGCGAATGCAGCGGGATGAAGGTGCCGGCGAGCAGCGACCAGACGACGGTGCCGACATAGCCGCAGATGAAGCCGGAGCGCGGCCCAAGCAGCAGGCCGACCAAGGGCGGCAGGAAGGCGAAGATGCGCCACTGGATGACACCGGGCACGAGCTGGATCGGATTGGCGTAGGCCCACAAAACCCCCGTCGCGACGCCACAAATGACGGCGAGGACGATCGGGAAAAGGGCTGTCGACTGCTTGTCGTTATAGGAGATTTCCATGCTCATCTCACGCTCCCACAGGCTTGTTTTGAAGTGATTTGGGACCCGTCAACGCCGCTTGGACCGCACCCTTGAGCGCCTTCAGATCATCGATGAACACCACGTCGGTTTCCGCGAGGATCTCCTTGGGGATCAGGCTGATGGTCTCACGCAGGACTAGAACACGCGGCCCATGGACCCATTTTGTCCAGGCGATCTCGGCCATCGTTCCACAGGAAAGTCCGACGCAGAGCAGCAAATTCGACAGTTCGCAGATCGCCGCGTGCTGATGATGCCAGGTGAAACCGTCCAGTATTTCGTCACAGGCGGCGGCGTTTTCGACGCAATTGGGCGTCGCCACAGTGTCTGAGGGACCGCCGTCGGGCACCAGGCCGATGGTCCAGGGACCGTGTGCATCGCGGTAGCCGCGCATCCCCGTCACGGCGATGCCGCGATCGGGCACGACAGCGAGCATGGCCCCGCATTCGGCGATGGTTCGGCCCGCTTCATAGGCCAAATCGCGATAAGTCCGCTCCGGAATGCCGCTGGCTTCGGAAATACGTCGCAGATTGGTCGGGCCGATCAGGCCGACCACCGGCAGTTGGGGTCTCTTCGGTTTGCGCACGTCACCGCTCCTGAGGCTGATCTTTGCAAATTCCAAGCCATGCCTCTCGCCCGTTGTGGCGGTAGCACTGGCTGGCGGGCCTCAATCGAGCCGTCGGCACACCTGCTGACAATCATCGTTTTTTGGGCTTACCGTTGCATTTTTTAGAACGCTTGAGGCGCCGATGAGCCGGTTCGTGTTTTCCCGCTTCGCCCGCTATTTCGAGGAAGTGGCCCGACTCGGCTCAATCCGCCGCGCCGCCGAGGAATTGAACGTCTCGGCCTCGGCGATCGACCGGCAGTTGCTGCTGGCGGAAGAAGAATTCGGCGTGGCGCTGTTCGAGCGCCTGCCGCGCGGCGTACGCCTCACCGCCGCCGGTGAAATCCTGATCTACGGCTTTCGGCGCTGGCAGCAGGATCTGTCGCGCATCAAATTCGAGATCGAGGAATTGCGCGGCCTGCGGCGCGGCGAAGTGAAGCTCGCCGTCGTTGAGGAGGCGACGTTCGATTTCGTGCCCAATGCATTGGCGAGCTTCATGCAGGACCATCCGCGCATCAATCTGCACGTGACCGTCGCCGAGCCCGATCGCATCCGACAACTCGTCCTCGACGGGCAAGCCGACTTCGGCCTGGCCTTCGACCCGCAAGTGACGCCAGCATTGCGCATCGAACGGCAAGCACGCTTTCGCTTTGGCGCGCTCGTGCCGCGCGATCACAAGCTCGCCGGCCAACGGGAAATATCGTTCAGCCATTGCGCGCAATATCCGCTGATCATTCCCGACTCGATCGGCTATCTGCGCGAAGCCATCGAGAAACTGGCGCTGCGCGCGAAGGTATTGCTGAAACCGATGCTGACGGCGAACAATCTGAGCTTCATTCGCTTAATGGTGGCGCAGGGCCGTGGCATTGGTTTCGTCACGTCGCTCGGCGCGGAAGCCGATGCGAAGGCCCCGGGCTTTTCCTACGCCGAGCTCAGCGACAGAGGCATTTCTCCCGCATCGCTGACATTGTTCGCGGCGGCGGAACGACAATTGTCGGCCGCTTCGATTCTCGCCTTGCGCTATTTCGCGGTTTACTTCGACGATCTCGATCGTCTCACCGCACGGCGGCGGTGAACGCATGTTCTGACACCTCGGTGTCATCCCGGACACCGCAGGCGATCCGGGAACCAGGGGCGAGTGGTAGAGCGTTCGAGCACATATCGCTTCGACGCCTCATCGCAAGATACATGCGTCGCACGCTCTGGATTCCCGCTCAGCCGCTATGCGGCTGTCGGGAACGACACGGAACGTTCAGCGCGGCGCGCGCTTGGCGAGAATACGCTGCAGGGTGCGGCGATGCATGCTCAGACGGCGGGCCGTTTCGGAGACGTTGCGGCCGCACAATTCGTAGATGCGCTGGATATGTTCCCAACGCACGCGATCGGCCGACATCGGATTTTCGGGAAGCTGCGCCTTGTCATGGGTGATGGCCATCAGCGCGTTGTAAATCTCGTCCGCATCGGCGGGCTTGGCGAGATAGTCGAAAGCGCCAAGCTTCACGGCGGT
Organism: Rhizobiales bacterium 62-17; assembly: GCA_001898965.1. GTDB lineage: Bacteria > Pseudomonadota > Alphaproteobacteria > Rhizobiales > Beijerinckiaceae > Terripilifer. The sequence continues at coordinate 523,424 of MKVW01000009.1, read as the reverse complement.
GACGGCGGTGGCGATGTTGCCATAGCCGGTCAAGATGATGCCGCGCGCTTCCGGCCGGCGTTCCTTGAGCAGCGAAATGACATCAAGGCCGCTGCCATCGGTGAGCCTGAGGTCGATGATGGCGAAGGCCGGCGGATGCACCTTGATCGCCTCAATGCCCTCGGCCACGGTTTCGGCCACCGCGACGGTAAATCCGCGCGCTTCCATGGCCCGGCACAGGCGGGTCAGGAAGGGCTTGTCGTCATCGACGATCAGAAGGGATTTATCGTCAGACTCGGTTTCCGGCGTGGTCATTTTGCGTTCGGTTCCTGATTTTTAGCCAGGGATTGGTTTGGCCTGTGATCGGCTGGAATTTAGCCGAAATGGGGCAGCAATTGCACGTTCAATCAGCATGAACAGGGCCGTCGGACATCGTGCCGCGCTCAAAATCCTCGCGAGACCAACGGATTGAGATGCGCGCGCCGGCCTTCGGCGCCACCGCGTTGCCCATCGAAATCGTCGCCCCGGTGCGCTCGAGCAGGGTTTTGGCGATAAAAAGGCCAAGGCCAAGCCCGGAGCCGGGCTCGGACTTCGCCCGCCGCTCGTCGTGGCCGCCCCGGGTGGTGATGTAGGGATCGCCGATCTTGGTCAGCACGTCGGCGGAAAAACCCGGGCCGTCGTCCTCGATGGTGATGCCGACCTGATCCTTGGTCCAATTGGCCCTGATGCGGACCTCGGCCTTGGCGAAGTCGACCGCGTTCTCGACGAGATTGCCGAGGCCATAGAGCAGGCCGGGATTGCGCCGGCAATTCGGCGGCGTGCCCTCGCCCTGGATTTCCGGTTTCAACTCGACACCGAAGTCGCGTGACGGCTCCACCGTCTCCTCGAGCAGTTGCGGCAGCGATAGCACGTCCCAATGCTGTGCCGGTTCATTGCCGAGCGAGGTGAGCTTGCCAAGGATGGTGCGGCAGCGCTGCAATTCCGTCGTCAGCAAATCGAGATCTTCGGCGATCGTGGCATCGGCCGACAATTGCTTGCGCATTTCTTTCACCACCAGGGTAATGGTGGCGAGCGGCGTGCCCAGTTCATGCGCGGCGGCGGCGGCCAGACCGTCGAGCTGTGTCAAATGCTGCTCTCGCGCAAGGACAAGTTCGGTCGCGGTAAGCGCGTCGGACAGGCGGCGCGCTTCCTCGGCGACGCGAAACGCATAGATGGTGATGAAGACGGCGCCGAGCACCAACGCGATCCAGACGCCGATCTTATAGAGATAGGGCAGTTGCAGAACGATGCCCGGATACCAGGGCAGCGGCCGCTGGAAGAAGCCGAGGAAGGTGGCGCAAGCCACCATCAATACGACGAGCGCGACAGTGCGCGTCACCGACAGCGATACGGCCGAGATCATCACCGGCGCGAGAAACAGAATCGAGAACGGATTTTCGAGACCGCCGGTGAGATAGAGCAGCGCGGTGAGCTGCAACATATCGAAGGCGAGCAGAAGCGTGGCCTCGCGCTCGGCGAGGCGATGCGTCACCGGATAGCGCAGACGCAACCCGATGTTGAGCCAGACGGAAGCGGCAACCGCCGTGACGCACCAGGCGATCGGCAAAGGGAAGCCGAGGCCGAAGGCGATGATCAGCAAAGCCGCCGTTTGGCCGCCGATCGCCAGCCAGCGCAGGCGAATAAGAGTATCGACGCGGATCCGGCCTGAGGATTCCGGAGGGGCAACCAGGGTCATGGGCGCGATTGCCGGGACGGGAGGGCCGTGGGACAGTTCGCTAACCATTCGCCCGGATCATAAGTAGTTCTCGGGGGGCGACAGGCGCGAATCAGCGGCAGATTGTCCCTGCCGTATAAATAGGCTATTTTGCACCGCAATATAGCTTGGCTATTAGGCTGAAGTAGGTTGCTCATGAACCGATTGTCTTATCAGCTTTACGAAATGGCGCATCTGTCGTTCGCGCCGGCACGTTTTGTTTCGGATGCAACGCGGCTTGCTTTCAAGAACCCGCTCAATCCGTTGGCGCATACTTATCTGGGCCGCAACATCGCCGCCTCCGCCGAATTGTTCGAGCGTTTGACGCGGCGCTATGGCAAGCCGGCTTTCGGTCTCGACACGACCGTCATCGAAGGCAAGACCGTTCCCGTGCGCGAAGAGATCGTCTGGGAGCGGCCCTATTGCGGGCTCATCCATTTCGAACGGCAGGGCAATATTCCTAAGGCGGCGCGCACGCGGCTGCTCATCGTCGCGCCAATGTCGGGCCACTATGCCACTTTGTTGCGCGGCACGGTGGAAGCCTTCCTGCCTGACTTCGACGTCTACATCACCGACTGGGCCGACGGGCGCATGGTGCCGCTGTCAGCGGGCCGTTTCGATCTCGACGACTACATCGACTATGTCACCGCCATCTTCAAACATCTGCACGAGGCCGATCCGCACACGCCCGTGCATGTGCTGGCGGTGTGCCAGCCGGCCGTGCCGGTGGTCGTCTCGGTCGCCTTGCTTGAAGCCGCGGGAAAGCCTTACTATCCGGACTCCATGATCCTGATGGGCGGCCCGATCGATACGCGCCGTAGTCCGACAGCGGTCAACACCCTGGCTGAGCAGCGCGGCACCGACTGGTTCCGGCGTAACTGCATTCACACCGTTCCCTTCCCCTATCCGGGCTTTGGTCGCGAAGTTTATCCAGGCTTCCTACAATTGACCGGCTTCATGGCGATGAACTTCGATCGCCACTTCAATGCGCATGTGGAGATGTTCCGCAATCTCGTCAAAGGCGATGGCGACACCTACGAGAAGCAGGAAGAGTTCTACGACGAATATATGGCCGTGATGGATCTCGACGCAGCCTATTATCTGCAGACCGTCGAAACCGTCTTCGTCCGACACGACCTGCCGAAGGGCGAGATGAAGCATCGCGGACAACTTGTCGATTTGAAGGCGATCAAGCGCGTTGCCTTGATGACCGTCGAAGGCGAGAACGACGACATTTCCGGCGTCGGCCAGACACAGGCGACCCATGCGCTATGCCCGAACATTCCCGAAGACCGCAAGCTGCACCATTTGCAGGAACATGTCGGTCACTATGGCGTGTTCAACGGCTCGCGCTTCCGTCGTGACATCGCGCCGCGAATCAAGACCTTCACCCGCGCCATGGAACGCTGGAACAAGTCCAGCTAAGACGAACAAATCTGTTCGAAATAGGAAAGTAGCGCGCCGGACGATTCTTGCGGTATCATCCGGTCATGGCGCTCTTTTCGAATCGCTCCTCTGCACCTCCAGCCGCGACGCAAATGCGCATCGCGGACAAGAGCGCGACCTATGTCGTCACCTTGAAGCGCACGGCGACGACGCGACGCTTCACCTTGCGCGTGCGCAATGCGACGCGCGATGTGGTGCTGACGATTCCGCAGCGCGCCTCGATCATCGAAGCGCGCGACTTTGCCGAGAAACATGCGGCATGGATTGGCGAGCGCTTGCAGAAGCTGCCGCATCCTTTGCCCTTCGTCGACGGCTGCATCATTCCGCTGCGCGGCATTCCGCACATCATCCAGCATCGTCCCGGCGCGCGTGGCACGGTGTGGGTGGAAGGCGTGACGACGGCAGGGGGTCCGGCCTTGGCGCTCTGCGTCGCCGGCAAGGCCGAACATCTGGGACGGCGCGTGCAAGATTATCTTCGCACGCAAGCGCTGGCCGATCTCAATGTCGCGGCGGGTGCCTATGCCGGCAAGCTCGGGCTGACGCCAAAGCGCATTTCGATTCGCGATTCGAAAACCCGCTGGGGCTCCTGCTCCGCCGATGGCTCACTGAATTTTTCCTGGCGCATCGTGCTGGCACCAGCCTTCGTGCTCGACTATCTCGCCGCCCATGAAGTGGCGCATATGGTGCACCTCAATCACTCGCCGAAATTCTGGACGCTGACGCGCCGCCTGTGCGCCGAGACCGATCGCGCCGAAGCCTGGCTCGACGCGCACGGCACGCAGTTGCATCGCTACGGCCAGAAGGCGGAGTGAGGTTTCTTCTTCTTCGATGACGCTGTGTCATACCGGATCGCGCTGCGCGCGTCCGGGGTGACACAGAAGCGGCTGCAAAAGATCAGCGCTTCACGAAGGTCAGATAGACCGGCTTGCGGCCAGCGGCGATGGCCTTGGCTTCGTAGCGCGTGCCGAGCCACTGCGCCCAAGGCGTCGTCCAATCGCTCGCCGTCGAGGCCCGCCAGTCGAACCGATTCGAACGTAGGATGCGCGCCAGGGCCCAGGCGCTGTAATCGTCGATGTCGGTGGCGAAATGCAGTTCGCAGCCGGGGCGCAGTGCGCGCGCCATTTCCTCCACCGACGTATCGGAGATGAAGCGGCGCTTCTTCTGATAGGTCTTTGGCCAGGGATCGGGATAGAGAATGGTGACGCGGCCGAGGCTGGCGTCGGGCAAAGCTTTCAGCACGTCGAGCGCATCGCCGCCGTGGATGCGGATGTTGTCGAGATCATTCTCCTCGATGAGCGCCAGCAGTTTGGCGACGCCATTGAGGAAGGGCTCGCAGCCGATGAAGCCGATATCGCGATGGCGCCCGGCATCATGCGCCAGATGTTCGCCGCCGCCGAAACCGACCTCCAGCCATAGATCATCGAGGGCGCGCGCGAAGACGTCGCGCGGACTGGACGCCAGCGCCTCGGGCGCAACGGTCATCTGCGGCAGCAGCTCTTCCACCAGCAGGCTGTGATGGGTGCGCAGCTTCTTGCCCTTGCGGCGTCCGTAAAGGGTCGGGCGCTGGCGCTCTCCCGGCGGCATGCGGTCGGTCATGGCTTCTTCATCAAACATCGGCTCGTCAAACTTCCGCGCGGTTTGATCCGAGCCGGCGCTCCCGTCAAGGGATCGCTTCAAACAAAGAGGGGCGCCCCAGGGCGCCCCTCCGAAACAAACGTCTCTTGCGGAGAATCAGAACTGCTTCTTGAGCTGATCGGCCAGGTCGGTCTTCTCCCAGGAGAAGCCGCCGTCGCTGTCCGGCGTGCGGCCGAAGTGGCCGTAGGAGGACGTGCGGGCGTAGATCGGCTTGTTGAGCTGCAGGTGCTCGCGGATGCCGCGCGGCGAGAGGTTCATGATTTCCATCAGAACGTTCTCGAGCTTGTCGGGGTCAACCTTGCCGGTGTCGTGCAGGTCGGCATAGATCGACAGCGGCTTGGCAACGCCGATGGCGTAAGCGAGCTGGATCGTGCAGCGGTCGGCGAGGCCGGCGGCGACGACGTTCTTGGCCAGATAGCGCGCCGCATAGGCGGCCGAACGGTCAACCTTGGTCGGATCCTTACCGGAGAAGGCGCCACCGCCGTGCGGGGCCGCGCCACCATAGGTGTCGACGATGATCTTACGGCCGGTCAGGCCGCAGTCGCCGTCCGGACCGCCGATGTAGAACTTGCCGGTCGGGTTGATGTGCCAAACGGTGTCCTTGGTGATCCAGCCTTCCGGCAGGGCCTTGCGGACATAGGGCTCGACCAGGTCGTGGATCTGCTTGGAGGTCAGGTCCTCGATGGTGTGCTGGTGCGACACGACGATCTGGGTGGCGCCGACCGGCTTGCCGTTCTCGTAGCGGACGGTGACCTGGCTCTTGGAATCCGGGCCGAGGCCCTTTTCCGTGCCGGCGTGCCGGGCCTGCGAGATCAGGTGCAGGATCTTGTGCGAGTAATACAGCGGTGCCGGCATCAGCTCGGGCGTCTCGCGGCAGGCGTAACCGAACATGATGCCCTGGTCGCCGGCGCCTTCGTCCTTGTTGCCGGAGGCGTCAACGCCCTGGGCGATGTCGGCCGACTGGGCGTGCAGCAGCACTTCGATCTCGGCATTGGCATGATGGAAGCCATCCTGCTCGTAGCCGATGTCCTTGATGGCGTTGCGCGCCGCCGCGATGATCTGGTCCTTGGAAATGTTCGGGCCGCGGACTTCGCCGGCGATCACGACGCGATTGGTCGTCGCCAGGGTCTCGCAGGCCACGCGGATCTGATAGGGGTCGAGCTTCGCCTTGGCGCCTTCACGGAAGAACAGATCAACGACTTCGTCCGAAATCCTGTCACAGACCTTGTCCGGATGACCTTCCGACACAGACTCACTGGTGAAAAGATAATTCTTACGGGCCACGAGGCGTTCTCCGAGGCTGAGTGGTTGCGTGATGTGTGGACCGTTGTGGCGGCCGCCGTTTAACGCAGGATTCCTCTCCCTATGCCAAAGGGCGCGTCTTTTTGGCAGCGAGCGTTCGTTTGGTCAAGCGTTATTGGGGGTTTTGTTCTATAAAGCGAACACGGGCACGTTCCCATGGGCCGTATTACCACGGTGTCAGCTTTTGGGAGGGTTCCCGCTTTCGCTCTCATCGCGTGCATCATGATCATGATCGGCCGCCAATGAGACGACGAGATCGATGATGCGCTTGCGCACCTGCTGGCTCTTGATGCGCACGAAGGCCTTGTTCAGTTGAATGCCTTCGGAAGTCGCGATGAAGTCGGTGACGAGAGCGGAGGAGACCACTTCGCCGGCATCGGCCTGCGCCTGCGAGGAACCGGCCGGCGCGCCTTCGAAGAAATAGGACGGCGGCACGTCGAGGATCTTGGAAATTTCCTGCAACCGACTGGCGCCGATGCGATTGGCGCCCTTTTCATATTTCTGCACCTGCTGGAACGTCAGCCCCAGCGCGTCGCCAAGTTTTTCCTGGCTCAGGCCCAGCAGCACCCGGCGCAGTCGCACGCGGCTGCCAACATGCTTGTCGATGGGGTTCGGGACCTTCGCCATGCGACCCTCGAAACTCAGAGGAGGAATAAGGTCTCTTCCGCTCGAAACCCTGAGGGGATCGAACACCCCGCGTCTTACGCGCATCGACCCGGCCCTGCAACGGCTATTAGGTAGAGGTGTAGGTAGACCTGCGCTTTTCCCATGCTCTCAGGACGAGGGCCAAAATGAGGGCGGCGAACCACAAACCGGCGGGCGCCGATTGGGAATGCTGCGCAAAAAAAGGTGCAGCAATCGGCTTGGGCAGGGTGCTGTCGATCACGCCATCGACGCCAAGCGGCAATTGTTTGAGGATACGACCGTAAGGATCGATGACCGCCGAAATGCCCGTATTGGCCGCCCGCACCAGCGGCATGCCTTCTTCAATGCTGCGCAACCGCGCCTGCGCGAGATGCTGATACGGCCCCGAAGTCTCGCCGAACCAGCCATCGTTGGTGACATTCAACATGAATTCCGGCCGCTCCGCCGATCCATCCTGCGGCATGACCTCGCCGGGGAAGATCGCCTCGTAGCAGACGAGCGGCGCGGTGGCCGGCAAGCCTGGCAGACGCAGCAAAGTGCGACGCGCCCCCGGCTCGAAGCCGCCGGGAATATGTACGAACTGGCGCAAACCCACTTTATCGAGCAGCCAGCCGAGCGGCAGATATTCGCCGAAAGGCACCAGATGCACTTTGTCATAAGTGGCGACGATGGCGCCGCCCGGCAGCACGGCCTGGATCGAATTGTAATAGCGGCCGGCCGGGCGGCGGGAACCGGCGGTGCGATCGAGCTGTTCGAAGCGCGCCGCGCCCGTCACCAATATGGTGGACGCGGGCAGGAAGGTGCCGATCTCGCGCAAGGCGGCGGGATCGCGCGACAGAATGAAGGGAAAGGCCGACTCCGGCCAGATCAGATGGGTGGCATCGGCGACACCAGCGGTCTGCGGCGACGTGGCGCGATCGGAGATTTCGAAATAGCGCTTGAGGATCGCTTCCTTATTGTCGGCGCGGAATTTCTCGTCCTGCGGCAGATTAGGCTGCATGATGCGCAGCTTCACATTCGGCTGCATGGCGACGGCCGGCGCCGACGAGCGCCAGAAGCCGAAGGCCACCATGACAACGAGCAGGATCAGCGCCGCGAAGACCGGCCATGGGCCGCGCCGTCCGCGTGCCGGGCGATCGGCCAGCACCGCCGGCGCGGCGCAGATGAAGACGGCGATAAAGGTGAGGCCATAGAGACCGACGAGAGAAGCCATCTGCGCCAGCATGAGATTGGCGCCGAAAGCCATGCCGAAATCATTCCACGGGAAGCCGGTGAGCAGGGTGCCGCGCAGCCATTCCGATAAAGTGAGTGCGAGAGCGAGAACCAGAATGCGGCTCGGTCCCGTGGTCCAGCACAGTCGCGCCAGGAAGAAGCCGAAGGCGGTGAAGAAAGCTAGGCCCGCCGGCAGGCCGATGACGCCCAAGGGCAGCGCCCAGGCGAATTGATCGGCCTCGACCAGAAAGGCCGCGCCAAGCCACCACAGACCCGCGACATGATAGCCAAAGCCCAGCCACCAGCCGACCTTGGCAGCATCCAGCCCATGGGCGAAGGCCGAAGCGGGCACGCCGTCGCGGACCTGCGCCGCCGATCCGTCGATCAGCCAGACGGCGGCGACCATGGAAATGCAGAGAAAGGGAAAGAGCGACACCGGCGGCATCGCCAGAGCGCCCGCCGCGCCACAGACGAAAGCCAGAAAGGCGCGCGTCCAGCCGGCGGAGAGAACAAAACGATCGGCTGTTCTGGTGATCGCCGCTGTTGTCATGGGGCTCGGCTTTATCCGCGAATCAGTGCCCTCAACAGATACACGCGCCGCGTGATGTTTTCAGCTCTCACCATAGGGGTCGGCGATACCGAGCTTGGCCAGCGCCTGTCGCTCGTGCGCCTCCATGTCTTCCGCTTCGTCATCGACCTCATGGTCGAAGCCGACGAGATGCAGGCTGCCGTGCACCAGCATGTGGGCGAGATGATCGGCGAAGGTTTTGTTCTCGGCCTTGGCCTCGCGCACCACCGTGTCGCAGGAGACGATGATGTCGCCCAGGGTCGGCGTGCGTTGCAGGGCCTTGCCGCTGGCGGCCGGAAAGGACAGCACGTTGGTCGGCTGGTCCTTGCCGCGCCATTGCTTGTTCAGCTCCTGCATGAAGCCGTCGCCGCAATAGAGCACCGAGACTTCGACGCCGTCCATGAGTTTCACCTTGGACGTTTCGAGCGCGGTGGCGATGGCGCGCGCGGTGAAGGCATCGAGATCCGGCATGTCGGCGCCCTTGTCGGCCCAGGCGGTCGACCAGCCTTCGAATTCGTCACGCACATCGACAACGACGTTCATTCGGCGCCGGGCGCTTTCTTGCCGGCACTCTCATAGGCCGTGACGATGCGCCGCACGAGGTCGTGACGCACCACGTCCGCATCCTTGAACACAATATGGCCGATGCCCTCGACACCGGAGAGCAGACGCACCGCTTCCTGCAAGCCCGACTTTTGGCCGGGCGGCAGATCGATCTGCGTCGGATCGCCGTTGACGATCATGCGCGAGCCCTCGCCCAGACGGGTGAGGAACATTTTCATCTGCATCGACGTCGTGTTCTGCGCCTCGTCGAGCAGAATGCAGGCATTGGTGAGCGTGCGTCCGCGCATGAAGGCGAGCGGCGCCACTTCGATCATGCCGGTGGCCAGACCACGCTCGACGATGCGGCTGTCCATGAAGTCATGCAGCGCGTCGAAGATCGGCCGCAGATAGGGATCGACCTTTTCGCGCATGTCGCCGGGCAGGAAGCCCAGGCGTTCGCCCGCTTCCACAGCGGGACGCGACAGCACGAGCCGCTCAACGATGCCCTGTTCGAGCAGCAGCACCGCATGGCCCACCGCGAGCCACGTCTTGCCGGTGCCCGCCGGACCTTCGGCGAAGACCAGTTCGTATTGGCGCAGCGCGTGCAGATATTCGTGCTGGGAAGCATTGCGCGCCCGCACGGCGCCTTTCTTACGCGTGGCGATCTGCTGGAAAGAGAAAGGCGTGGTGGCAGCGGCCGCCGCCTGTTCGGGAAACAGACTGCCCTGCTCGATGCTTTCGGCCAGCGCGCCGTCGATATCGCCAAGGCCGATGCTCTGGCCCTTGCGAGCGCGTTCGTAGAGCGCCGTCATGGCGCGCTGCGCATGGGCGCAGGCCTCCGGTGGACCCTTGATGGTGACGTGATTGCCGTTGACGTGAACGGAGACACCGAGGCGCCGTTCGATCTTGGCGAGGTTCTGATCGTATTGACCGAAGGTGGCCGATGCGGCGCGATTGTCGGCCAGGGTGAATGTGACTTCCGATCGCTCGCGATCGAAAACTTTCGTTCTGAGTTCTCGCCCTGCCGCAGCATTCTCGATGGACGGCGGCGCGCCCGTACGACTGTCGTTGTCAGGCATTCGATGTCTGCATGCTCCCGTGAGCGGCTGAACTTTCGGGTGTGACGATCCGGCCCTTCAGCGAATTCGGCCAGGTGTCTTCAATCGAAATCGAAGCAATGGTTCCGATCAATGCTTCCGCATCTTCGACGTGAACGGATTGCAGATAGGGCGTGCGGCCGATGGCCTGGCTCGCGTGGCGGCCCTTCTTCTCGAACAGGACCGGGAGAACGCGGCCGACCGTCGCGCGGTTGAACGCCTGCCGCTGCTCTTCGAGCAGCGCTTGCAGCGCGGCGAGCCGCTCCTGCTTCACATGCGCTTCGACCTGTCCGTCCATCTCGGCCGCCGGTGTCCCTGGGCGTTCAGAATACATGAAGGAATAGGCGCTGGCGAAGCCGATCTCGCGCACAAGATCCATCGTCGCCTGGAAATCCACATCGGTTTCGCCCGGGAAGCCGACGATGAAATCCGATGACAGGGCGATGTCAGGGCGCGCCGCGCGCACGCGGCCGATGATGTCGATGAATTCGCGCGCCTTATGCTTGCGGTTCATCGCCGCCAGGATGCGATCCGACCCCGCCTGCACCGGCAGATGCAGATAAGGCATCAATTCGGGAATGTCGCGATGGGCGGCGATCAGACGCTCGTCCATGTCGCGGGGATGACTTGTCGTATAGCGAATGCGGTTGACGCCGGGCATGGCGGCGACCCGTTCGATGAGATCGCCCAGCGAAGCGACGCGGCCGGCATCGTCGCCATGATAGGCATTGACGTTCTGGCCGATCAGCGTGATCTCGCGCACGCCGGCTTCGGCGAGCGTGCGCACTTCATCGAGAATGGAGGCGATCGGACGCGACATTTCGGCGCCGCGCGTATAGGGCACAACACAGAAAGTGCAGAATTTATCGCAACCTTCCTGCACGGTGACGAAGGCGGCATAACCGCGCCCGCGCAGACGCTGTGGCGACGGCGCCTTCATGGTCTGAAACTTATCGACCACCGGAAAATCGGTATCGACCACGCCGCCGCCGCGAAAGTCGATGTTTTTGCCGGCCTTGCCGAGCAATTCGGGGAAACGATGATAGCTCTGCGGCCCAACGACGATATCGACGGCACTCTGGCGGCGGATGATCTCACCGCCTTCGGCCTGGGCGACGCACCCGGCGACGGCGATCTGCATGGTCTTGCCGTTCGCCGCGCGTTCTTCCTTCATCTCGCGCAATTTGCCGAGTTCGGAGAAGATTTTCTCCGAGGCGCGTTCGCGGATGTGACAGGTGTTGAGAACGACGAGATCGGCTTCTTCCGGCGAAGCGGCCGGGCCATAGCCCTCGCCTTCGAGAATGTCGCCCATGCGCGTGGCGTCATAGACGTTCATTTGGCATCCGAACGACTTGATGAAAACCTTGCGAGTCTGCGGCGCGACGCCCGGCGTGGCCCCTCTCGCCTCTGACGTTTTCACCTCGTTCATGCCCAAAATCATTCCTTCACGCCCAAAGCGTTTTGCAGTTTGACTTCGTCAAACGCCACAAAGACGCGTCAAAACAGAGACCGTTGGCAAAATTACGTTTCGATAGAAACGCAATTTGCTCTGGCAGTCTGGCCGCCAGCAATTCTCGTTCCTTTTAGGCGAAAATCGCCGGGGTGAGAACCTCACGGCACCTGTCTCCAGCGGTTCTGGCGGATGTCCGACTGAATCATCGCCGCCATGGCTTTTCGATGGTCGGCCAGCGCCATAGGCCGGGGCGGCAAATAATCGACCAGACATTCGGTGGGGCCGGATTTGAGCATGCTCCACAGATGCGGCGTGAAACCGGTATCCCCGTACCAAGCGATATTGGCCCGACCGGCGCGGCCCAATGCCAGGCCGTCGCGGCGGTTGTAATCGATGACGATGGGCTGGACGTAGACCGTCGTCACCTCCGGAAAAGCCTTCATCAGGTCGCGGCAGGCCTCGAAATGGGGCGTGTGGAATTTCAACAGATGGGTGCCGTCGCCGGTGGTCGCCTCGGCGAAGAGGATGACCGGATCGCCGGCCTGCATGCGCTCGGCCATCTGCCTGTTGACCGCCGGAATCTGCCGGCGGCGGCCGCGATCGACGAACAGCGCGCCCTGCACCTTGGCGAGCGGCCCGAGCAGCGGCCAGCCCGCCACCTCCTTCTTGGCCAGGAAGGCGGTGAATTCGGTGCTGCCGAGCACGACGATATCGACCCAGGAAATGTGATTGGGCACCAGCAGCAAAGGCCGCTCGCGCGCCATCTCGCCGCGCGGGCGCACGCGCACCCGCAGCAGGCGGCACATGATGCGGCAGAAGAGCAGCGGCATGGCGGCGCGCGCCGACGGCCGGAAGCGGATGAACAACAGATAGAGCGGGCTAACAACGACGAGAAACAGCAGGATTGTCAGCACAAGCGCCACGGCGCGCAGAACCGGCACGAATGTTCCTTCGTCATAGCTTAAGAGATGGAAAAGCGACCTCTGAAAGCAAATCGGTTTCTATCGAAACGCGATTTGCGTAAATCACAACAATTGCTTTGTCATGACAAGCGCATCGGTGCGACCGCCATCGGCGGCACGATAATAGCCCGGCCGACGACCGACTTCCGTGAAGCCATGACGGCGATAGAGCGCCAGCGCCGCTTCGTTATCCTGCGCCACTTCGAGAAACAGCGCGCTGACGCGCAACAGCCCAAGCGTTTCGGCATGTTTGATGAGGAGATCGCGCGCAACGCCACGGCGGCGATGGGCGGCGGCGACCGCGATGGTCAAAATCTCCGCTTCATTGGCGGCTTTCCGCGACAGGACGAAGCCGAGCAAGGTGCCGCCGACACTGTCGAAAATGCCATCGCCGATGACATTCTCCGACAAGATCAGGCGTTCGATTTCGCTTACATCCCAGGGAAAAGCGAAACCATCCTTATGCAGACGCGCGCAGGCCATGGCATCGGCGGCTTCGAGACTGCGGCTCTCGGTCTGCAAGGTGCGGCGCAGAAAGCTGATCATTCCGGCAGCCCGGCGCGATCCGTCTCGACTTGCCGCAGGCGACGGATGGGGACAGGCTTGGCATCCGGCGGTTTCAGATAGTACGGCCGGGCCGGCGCCGTCGCCGGATCGGCGATTAGGCCGAGGCGAGCGACCTGATGAATGTCGGGCGCGGCGGCAGGACCGCAGATGACCGTGTTGGAACCGATGGTCTGGGCTTCCGCCGCCAATAATGCCGCGCCGGAGCCGACAAGGCAGAGCGGGCCGGCACCGATGGCGCGCAGCGCCTCGCGCGGTGTCGACAAACGCGGCGACAGAACGATATGGCCGCTGGAGTCGAAGGCCTGGATATAGACATTGCCATGCCGGGCATCGATGGCGCAGGCGACGATCTGGCCTTGCTCCTTGCCGATCCACGGCGCGGCGAAAGCCGAAAAGGTGGAAACGCCGATCACCGGAATATTGCCGGCAAGACCAATGGCGCGGGCGGCGGCAACACCGACGCGAATGCCGGTGAAAGAGCCCGGACCGATGGTGACGGCGACACGCGTGAGGGCGGGAAAGCCACCGGGCGCGGCCTGCATCACCTCGGCGACAAGCGGCATCAGCGCTTCGGCATGGCCGCGGTCCATGGGCAGGCTGCGGCTGGCGATCGGCTCGTCAGCGCCGGCGAGGCTGACACAAGCCGAAGCCGCTGACATCGAGGTATCTAAGGCCAGAATCATTGTCTCTGGCATAGCTGGCCGAGGCCTTCATGTCATCCCGGAGCCGCAGGCTATCCGGGCTGACAGCGATCAATCAGATCTGTTCGACGGCGCGCACTTCCGGCAGGAAGTGGGTCATCAGGTTCTGGATGCCGTGCTTGAGCGTGGCCGTGGATGACGGGCAGCCGGAGCAGGCGCCCTTCATAGTCAGGTACAAGGTGCCGTCCTTGAAGCCCTTGAAAGTGATGTCGCCGCCATCGCCGGCGACCGCCGGGCGGACGCGGGTTTCGAGCAGTTCCTTGATCGTGGCGACGGTTTCGGCGTCCTCGGGGGCGAAGAACTCTTCCTCGTCGTCCAATACCGGGGCCTCGCCGTCGTTGAGCAGCGGCGCACCCGACATGAAATGTTCCATGATGGCGCCGAGGATCGACGGCTTGAGATGCTGCCATTCGCCGCCCGATTTGGTCACCGAGACGAAATCCGGGCCGAACATGACGCTCGACACATTGTCGATGGAAAACAAGGCCCTAGCCAGCGGCGAGGCGCCGGCGGCGTCGAAGGAGGTGAATTCGCGGGTGCCCTCGCCCAGCACGGTCTCGCCGGGCAGGAACTTCAGGGTCGACGGGTTTGGGGTCGCTTCGGTCTGGATGAACATCGCGCAATTCCAGGATAACACCGCCCCAGGGCGGCCCAGTTACCCTCTATATGGAACCGGCGCGCGGCTGGATCAAGCCAAAGCCTCGATATCTTCGTCGGTTAAAGCGCCCGGCACGATGACCACCGGGATGGGAAAGGTTCCCGCCGCCTTGCCCGCCATCAAGGTGACCAGCGGCCCTGGCCCCTCCGGGCCGCTCGAAGCGGCGAGCACCAGAAGCGAAATATCCGGATCTTCCTCGATCAGACCCAAAATCTGTTCGAGCTTGAGGCCGAAACGAACGACGCGCTCGGCTTCGACATCGACCAGTTCACGGGCACGGGTGGCGGCGAGTTCCAATTGATCGTTGGCGCGATCCTCGCCCTCCTGGCGCATCATCTCGCTGACGGCGAGCCATTCCTGCGTCTGTTCCACTTCGACGATGGCGAGCATCATCATGATGGCGCCGGTGCGCGCCGCACGCCGCGCGGCGAAGGCCACCGCCTGCGTACTTTCCGCGCTGCCATCGATAACGACGAGAAATTTGGGCTTGTGTCCCGTCTGATATGAACTGCGTCGTCCGCCCATTGGCGCTCCTCGAAAATAGTCGATTGCGAGCCGCCGTCATCGTGCCACCAGGACGGTGATGAGGCAAATGCACGACGACGCGGCGAAAGATGAAAGAATTTTGTCGATCATCCATCACGGTGTCATCCCGAACACGCGCAGCGTGATCCGGGATCCAGGGGCCACATGATGAATGCTGATTGCGATGCGTTCAAAAGTGGCGGTTCAAGATTCACCCACACGCTCCTGGTTCCCGGATCGCACCTACGATGCGTCCGGGATGACACGGAGATCGAGGACAATCTTGTCAGCGGCGCACGAAGCCGACGATATCCTTCACCGCGTTCATGTTGCGCGCGGCAATCGCTTCGGCGCGCGCGGCGCCGTCGTTGAGGATGCTATCGATATGGCTGGGATCGCCGGTCAGGCGACGCATCTCGTCGGCGATCGGCGCGAGCTTTTCGACCGACAGATCGACGAGCGCATTCTTGAACGTCGAGAAATTGCCGCCGCCGAACTGCTTGAGCACATCGGCCTTGTTGCCGTCGGAGAGCGCCGCAAAAATGCCGACCAGATTGTCGGCTTCCGGCCGCGTCTCAAGGCCTTTCGGCTCGGACGGCAAGGGCTCCGGATCGGTCTTCGCCTTGCGCACCTTCTGCGCGATCGTGTCGGCGCTGTCGGTGAGATTGATGCGCGAATAATCGGAGGCATCGGACTTCGACATTTTCTTCGAGCCGTCGCGCAGGCTCATGACGCGCGTCGCCGGCCCTTGAATCAAAGGCTCGGGCTGCGGAAAGAAAGCTTCGCCGAAGCCGTTGGCGGCGATCGAGGTGGCGAAATCGTTGTTGAATTTTTGCGCGATGTCGCGCGCCAGTTCGAGATGCTGTTTCTGATCCTCGCCGACGGGCACATGGGTGGCGCGATAGATCAGAATGTCGGAGGCCATCAGCACCGGATAGGCATAGAGACCGACGGAAGCATTCTCGCGATCCTTGCCAGCCTTCTCCTTGAACTGCGTCATGCGATTCATCCAGCCGATGCGCGCGACGCAATTGAAGATCCAGGCCAGCTCCGCATGCTGCGGCACCTGGCTCTGGTTGAAGACGATATGTTTCTTCGGATCGATGCCGCAGGCGATGAAGGCGGCAGTGACTTCGCGGATCTGCGCCTTCAGCGCCACGGGATCCTGCGGCATGGTGATGGCGTGCAGATCGACCACGCAATAGATGCATTCGTGGGTCGTCTGCAATTCGACGAAACGTTTAATCGCGCCCAGGTAGTTTCCGAGATGAAGATTGCCGGTCGGCTGCACGCCGGAAAAAACGAGCTGGGGAAATTCGGCCATTGTCGTACCCGTGAATCTGCCTGTGAATCTTGCCCGAGAAACGTGCCCGCGAAACTTGGAAGGCCCGGTTTATGGCAATGGCCGGTTTCGAATGCAAGTGCGCTACAGCACTGCGGATTGTCATTGCCCACCCGCAGCGATGATAGATAGTTCATATCGAAGCTTCCCGGACGCACCGTAGGTGCGATCCGGGTGACACAAAGCTTAGAGAATAAACCGGCTGAGGTCGGTGTTGCGGGCGAGATCGCCGATATTGGCTTCGACGAAGGCGGCATCGACGGTGATCGTCTCGCCGGAACGGTCGGGCGCCGTGAAGCCGATATTGTCCAGGACCCGCTCCATGATTGTCTGCAACCGGCGCGCGCCGATGTTCTCGACCGAGGTGTTGACCTGGGCGGCGATCCTGGCGATGGCCTCGATGCCGTCGTCGGTGAAGGCGAGCTGAACGCCCTCGGTCTGCAGCAGGGCTTCGTATTGCTTGACCAGGCTCGATTCCGGCTCGCGTAGGATGCGGCGCAGGTCGTCCTCGTTGAGGGAGGCGAGTTCGACGCGGATCGGCAGGCGGCCCTGCAATTCCGGCAGCAGGTCGGACGGCTTGCTGACGTGGAAGGCGCCCGAGGCGATGAACAGGATGTGGTCGGTCTTCACCGCGCCGTGCTTGGTGGCGACCGTCGTGCCTTCGATCAACGGCAGCAGATCGCGCTGCACGCCTTCGCGCGACACATCGGCGCCGCTGCGGTTTTCACGGGCACAGATCTTGTCGATCTCGTCGAGGAAAACGATGGCATTGCTTTCGGTCTCGCGGATCGCTTCCTGCACCACCTGATCCTGATCGAGCAGCTTATCGCTCTCTTCGGCGATCAACGGTTCATAGATGTCGCGCACGGTGGAGCGGCGCGGTTTGGCCTTGCCGCCCAGGGCTTTTCCGAACAGGTCGCCCAGGGAAATCGCGCCGACCGAAGCACCCGGCATGTTCGGCAGTTCGAACATCGGCGTCGTGGGGCCAGCGGAGGCCACTTCGATTTCGATCTCCTTGTCGTCGAGTTCGCCGGCGCGCAGCTTCTTGCGAAAACTCTCGCGCGTGGCGGGCGAAGCGGTGGCGCCAACCAGTGCATCGAGCACGCGCTCTTCGGCGGCGAGATGCGCCTTGGCGCGCAGATCCTTGCGCTTGCGCTCCTTCACCATGGCGATCGCCACTTCGATCAAGTCGCGCACGATCTGTTCGACGTCGCGGCCGACATAGCCGACCTCGGTGAACTTGGTGGCTTCGACTTTCAGGAACGGCGCACCGGCCAGTTTGGCGATACGGCGGGCGATTTCGGTCTTGCCGCAGCCGGTGGGGCCGATCATCAGGATGTTCTTGGGCAGCACTTCCTCGCGCATCGGCGATTCAAGTTTTAGCCGGCGCCAGCGGTTGCGCATGGCATTGGCCACGGCGCGCTTGGCCTCTTTCTGTCCGACGATATAGCGGTCGAGTTCGGATACGATTTCGCGCGGCGAGAAATCCGTCATTTCATATGCTCTCGTCAGATGCTTTCGATCACCAGATTGGTGTTGGTGTAGACGCAGATTTCGGCGGCGATGGCCATGGCGCGGCGGACGATGGTTTCGGCATCGAGCTCCATCGGCAACAGCGCGCGCGCGGCGGCCAGCGCATAATTGCCGCCGGAGCCCACCGCCATGACGCTGCCGTGTTCGGACTGTTCGGGCTCGAGCACGTCGCCATTGCCGCTGAGCAGCAGCGAGGCGTTGCGATCGGCGACCAGCATCATGGCTTCGAGCCGGCGCAGATAACGATCGGTGCGCCAGTCCTTGCCCAGCTCGACGCAGGCGCGCACCAATTGATCGGGATATTGCTCGATCTTGGCTTCGAGCCGCTCGAACAGGGTGAAGGCGTCGGCCGTGGCGCCGGCGAAGCCGCCGATGACATTGCCCTTGCCGAGGCGGCGCACCTTGCGGGCATTGCCCTTGACCACCGTCTGGCCGAGGCTGACCTGGCCATCGCCGCCGACGACGACCTTGCCCCCCTTGCGGACCATCAGAATGGTGGTGGCGTGCCAGACCGCCGGGCCGGCATGATCGTCCTGGGACATTATATAATCTCGTGGAAGAAGCCGGACCGGCCGGCGCGCATGTCTGTTAGGACCGTCCATCTATGGCGCTGGGGCGGGCGGCGCAAGGGACCTGTCCGCGCCGGGCTTAATAGTCTAGGTTAAGAATGCGATGGTAGAATTCCGCTGGTAAGGGTGATCCCAGCCAAGGGTGGTAAAGCCGCCTGCGGGTTGCTAGAAGCCCGCCATCCTCTTGGAGAGCGAAGCCGAATGCGTACCGCGACCATCACGCGCCAGACGAAAGAGACGAGCATTTCCGTCACCGTCAACCTGGACGGCACCGGAAAAACCTCGATTTCGACCGGAATCGGCTTTTTCGACCATATGTTGGACCAGCTCGGCCGCCACAGCCTGATCGACCTCACGGTCAAGGCGGACGGCGACCTGCACATCGACGATCACCACACGGTGGAAGATACTGGCATTGCCATCGGCCAGGCGCTGCGCAAGGCCCTGGGCGAGATGCGCGGTATCGTCCGCTATGCCGACGTGCGCCTGCCGATGGACGAGACCCTGACCCAGGTGGCCG
Organism: Rhizobiales bacterium 62-17; assembly: GCA_001898965.1. Lineage (GTDB taxonomy): Bacteria > Pseudomonadota > Alphaproteobacteria > Rhizobiales > Beijerinckiaceae > Terripilifer. The sequence continues at coordinate 504,414 of MKVW01000009.1, read as the reverse complement.
TCGACCTGTCCGGCCGCGCCTTCCTGGTGTTTCGCACCCAGTTCTCGACGCCGAAGATCGGCACGTTCGACACCCAGCTCGTACGCGAGTTTTTCCAGGCCTTCGCCATGAATGCTGGCATGACTTTGCATATCGAGACTGCCTATGGCGTCAACGATCACCATATTGCGGAGTCCTGCTTCAAGGGCGTGGCCCGAGCCTTGCGGGCCGCGGCGACGATCGATCCGCGCCAGAGCGATCAAGTTCCCTCGACCAAGGGAACATTGTCGGTCTGATATCATTTGAGTTTCGCATGCCTGTGTTCACCATTCACACGCCTTCCGCGAGCCCGTCCGGTGGCGATCCCGCCGCCGGGGCGGTGTTCGTGCGCGAAGGCTTTTCCCGCCTGGCTTTCCTGTTCGGACCGCTGTGGCTGCTCTGGAACCGGCGCTGGCTCGCCTTCGGCCTATGGTTTCTGGCCTTCGCCTGCGTTTTCTTCGCCATTCGGCGGCTGGGCTTCAGCCCAGCTCTGATGCCCGCCTATTATTTCGGCGTTGGCCTGCTTCTTGGCCTGGAAGCGCCCGTTTTGCGGCGCGCGGCTTTGGCCGGACGCGGCTTTTCGCTGTCGGACATCGCCGTCGCTGAAAATCTGCGCGAAGCGGAGATCACCTGGTTTGCCCGTCGGCGGTCGGCCACGGTGCCGGCATCCGCCCTTGCGCCAACCCTGACCGTGGCCGTCCATCCGGCGCGCGCCGTGCCGCCGGTCGGCTTGTTTCCCGATGTTCCGAGTTCGCGGCCATGAGCGCTTCCAACACCGTTGCGATCATCGACTACGGCTCCGGCAATCTGCACTCCGCCCGCAAGGCCTTTGAGCGCGCGGCGCAGGAGAGCGGCGCCGGTTCGACCATCACCGTCACCTCCGATCCCGACGCGGTCGCCAAGGCCGACCGGATCGTTCTGCCCGGCGTCGGCGCCTTCGCCGATTGCCGGCACGGCCTCGATGCGACGACCGGCATGGTCGAAGCGCTTCAGGAAGCGGTGATCGCCAAGGGCCGGCCGTTTCTGGGCATCTGCGTCGGCATGCAATTGCTCGCCACGCGCGGGCTGGAACATGTGACGACCCAAGGCCTCGACTGGATCGGCGGCGATGTGGTGGCGCTCAAGCCCAGCGACGCGGCGTTGAAAGTGCCGCACATGGGCTGGAACACCATCACGCTGAACCGGCCGCATCCGGTGTTCGACGGTCTCGCCACCGGCGACAAAGGCCTGCACGCCTATTTCGTCCACTCCTATCACCTGAGCGCGGCCGCGCCGGCCTCGGTGCTGGCGACGGCGGACTATGGCGGCACCGTTACGGCGGTGGTCGGACGCGACAATATGATCGGTACGCAATTTCACCCCGAGAAGAGCCAGAAGCTGGGCCTCGGGCTGATCGGCAATTTTTTAAGGTGGGCTCCGTGATTCTGTTTCCTGCGATCGATCTGAAAGAGGGGGAGTGCGTTCGCCTCATCCATGGCGACATGGCGCAAGCCACCGTCTTCAACGACGATCCGGCCGCGCAGGCGCGCACGTTCGAACAGCAGGGTTTTGAATATCTGCATGTGGTCGATCTCGACGGCGCCTTCTCGGGCAAGCCGGAGAATGCCCGCGCCGTCGATGCGATCCTGCAGGCGATCGACATCCCCGTGCAGCTCGGCGGCGGCATCCGCGACATGCGCACCGTCGAAGGCTGGCTGGAAAAGGGCGTCAGCCGCACGATCATCGGCACGGCGGCGGTGAAGGACCCGAGCTTCGTGCGCGAAGCGGCGCGGCTGCATCCCGGCCGTATCGCTGTCGGCGTCGACGCGCGCGACGGTTTCGTCGCCGTCGAAGGCTGGGCGCGCGTCTCGCAACTCTCGGCGCTCGACATCGGCAAGCGCTTCGAGGATGCCGGCGTCGCCGCCATCATCTACACCGACATTTCGCGCGACGGCGTGCTGAAGGGCCTCAACATGGAAGCGACCCTGGCGCTCGCCAATGCGCTGACCATTCCGGTCATCGCCTCGGGGGGACTGGCCTCCATCGACGATGTCAAACGTCTGCTCGAGCCCGATAGCGCGGCGCTGGCTGGCGCCATCACCGGCCGCGCGCTGTACGACGGCCGTCTCGATGCGGCCGAGGCCTTGGCGCTGATCCGCGCGGCGCGGGAGAAATCGGTTGCTTAAGTGCCGCGTCATTCCCTGTCTCGATGTGAAGGACGGGCGCGTCGTCAAAGGCGTCAATTTCGTCGATCTGCGCGACGCCGGCGATCCAGTGGAATCCGCCATCGCCTATGACGCGGCGGGCGCCGACGAATTGTGTTTTCTCGACATCACCGCCAGCCATGAAAATCGCGGCACCATCCTCGACGTGGTGCAGCGGACGGCAGAAGCCTGTTTCATGCCGCTGACGGTGGGCGGCGGCGTACGCACCACCGACGACATCAGGAAACTGCTGCTGGCCGGCGCCGACAAGGTGTCGATCAATACGGCCGCCGTGTTCAACCGCGATTTCGTGCGCGAAGCGGCGGAGAAATTCGGCAGCCAGTGCATCGTCGTCGCCATCGACACCAAGCGCGTCGGCGACGGCCAATGGGAAATCTTCACCCATGGCGGCCGCAAGCCGACGGGCATCGATGCGGTGGCTTATGCGCGCGAAGTGGAAGCGCTGGGCGCCGGCGAAATCCTTCTGACCTCGATGGATCGCGATGGAACCCGCTCCGGCTTCGACATCGACGTGACCCGCACCATCGCCGATGCGGTGAAGATTCCGCTCATCGCCTCGGGCGGCGTCGGCAATCTTGACCATCTGGTCGGCGGCATTCGCGACGGCCATGCCAGCGCCGTGCTGGCTGCCTCCATTTTCCATTTTGGCGAGTTTACGATACGACAGGCCAAGGACCATATGGCCGCGGCTGGGCTGGCGGTCCGCAACGACTGATCAACTAACTGACTGTCACAGGCTTTTTGCCCCTCGAGGGGCAGCGCGGAAAGGCATGGCGTTTGAGTTCGTTCAACCTGCAGGATCTGGCCGCGATCATCCTTGAGCGCACCGGATCAACGGCCGACAAGTCCTATACGAAGTCCCTGCTCGATGCCGGTAAGCATCGGGTGGCGAAGAAATTCGGTGAAGAAGCCGTCGAACTGGCATTGGCGACGGTCGATGGCAGTGACGCGGATGTGAAAGCGGAAGCGGCCGATGTGCTGTATCACTTGCTGGTCCTCTTGCGGGCACGCGGCATCTCTGTCACCGACGTGCTGAATGAGTTAGAAACCCGGACCCAACAGTCGGGCCACCAGGAAAAGGCATCACGCACTTCCGGCGGCTAGAGTTCGTAACCCGCATCCGGCGGCGGAGTACCCCATGGACGAAATTTCCGGACTGGCGACCTTGCCCAGCGACTTCTCGATCTACCGGCACTTCACGCGCGCCGAATGGGCGGCGCTGCGCGCCGACACGCCGCTGACCCTGACCGGCGAAGATCTCGCCAAACTGCAGTCGATCAACGATCCGATCTCGCTGGAAGAAGTGATCGCCATCTATCTGCCGCTGTCGCGCCTGCTGGCGCTCTATGTGGCGGCGACGCAGGGCCTGTTCAAAGCGACGCAGCGCTTTTTGGGCGCCGACGGCAAAGTGCCTTATATCATCGGCGTTGCCGGTTCCGTCGCGGTCGGCAAATCGACCACGGCGCGCGTGCTGAAATCGCTGCTGTCGCGCTGGCCCAACACGCCGAAGGTGGAACTCGTCACCACCGACGGCTTTCTATTCCCCAACGAAGTCCTGGTGCGCGATCACCTGATGGACAAGAAGGGCTTTCCGGAAAGCTATGACGGCACGGCGCTGGTGCGCTTCCTGTCACAGATCAAGGCCGGGCAGGGCAATGTCAACGCGCCTGTTTATTCGCATCTGACCTATGACATCGTGCCGGACAAGTTCATCACCGTCGACCGGCCCGACATCCTCATCGTCGAAGGGCTCAATGTGTTGCAGCCGTCGCGGCCCGACAGCGACATTGCTTTCGCCTCCGACTTCTTCGATTTCTCGATCTATCTCGACGCCAATGAGAACGATCTTCTGAAATGGTACGTGGCGCGCTTCATGCGCCTGCGCCAGACGGCCTTCCGCGATCCCAGATCCTTCTTCAAGAAATACGCCGACCTCACCGACGAGGAAGCACGCCAGACCGCCATCGACATCTGGACGCGCATCAACCTGCGCAACCTCAATGAAAACATCCTGCCGACGCGGGCGCGCGCCAGCCTGGTGCTCACCAAGGGCGCGACGCACAGCATCGAGCAGGTGGCCTTGCGCAAGTTGTAGGCAGCGATTATCAGCTGCCTGCCGGCACTCATAAGTGGCTTTACTACATTTATAATTTCAAACCGCGTTGCTGCGCGCGGGAACCCCTTCGTACGCTGACCCATCGGAATGCGGCTGGAGGGTCAAGGCATGAGCGATAGGGTCAACGCGCCATTTCTGCGCAATGCCTGGTATCAGGCGGCGTGGAGCGACGAGCTGAAAGGCGGCATGCTGGCGCGCACCATCATGAACGAGCCATTGCTGTTCTTTCGCGATGCCAATGGCAAGATCGGCTGTGTCGAAGACCGCTGCTGTCATCGTGGCGCGCCGCTGTCGCACGGCAAGGTCGTCGAGAACGGCTTGCAATGCGGCTATCATGGCCTGGTCTTCGACGTGAACGGCAAGTGCGTCGAAATCCCCGGCCAGGACAACATTCCGCCGATGGCGAAAGTGAAGGCGCATCCGGTCGTCGAACGGCAGGAATTCGTCTGGGTGTGGATGGGCGATCCGGCGCTCGCCGACGAAAACAAGCTCGTCGACTGGCCCTATCACGACAACCCGAAGAAATATCCGCATCGCAAGGCGATGATGCCGATCAAAGCCAATTACATGATGATGGTCGACAATCTCATGGACCTGACCCATCTGGGTTACGTCCACACCAAGACCATCGGCGGCAATCCGAAAATCCACGTCGAAGCCAAGATGCAGGCGGAGCGCACCGAGACGGGCGCACGGCTCATCCGCTGGCTGCTCGACGTGGCGCCGCCGCCGACCTATGTGCGCGCCGTCGGCTTCACCGGCAAGATCGATCGCTGGATGGATTTCGAATACGTCATCCCCGGCAGCGTCAAGCAATGGACCGGCGCGCTCAATGTCGGCCAGGGTGCGGTCGAAAACCGAGAGCAGGAGGGTTTCCACCTGCATCTCTTCCATGGCATCACGCCGGAAACCGAGAGCACCACCCATTATTTCTGGTCGGCCGCCAACGGCTATCGCCAGGACGATCCGCAGGCCACCGAAGCGCTCTATAACGAGATCCACCCGACCTTCCTGGAGGACGTGGTGATCATGGAAGCGCAGCAGCAACGCCTCAGCGCCGATCCCGACCGCCCGCTGGTGCCGATCAAGGCCGACTATGCCTTGACGCATGCGCGGCGTGCTTTTCAAAAGGCGCTGGATGATGAACGGGCGCTGATGCCGTCAGCGGCGGAGTGAGCATCGAGATCGGAGACTGCGGCCCCGCTGCTGGCACTCCGGTGGCGGGGTTTTATGTTTCCCGGAACCGGCGGCTGCCCTCGGCCTATCTTTGATCTAAAGGTGGTGCTGACAGACGATAAGCCGATACGGACATCCCATGACCGACCTCTCCTTCCGCAAGGCCACACGCGCCGACCTGCCCGCCATCGTCGCCATGCTGGCCGATGACCCGCTTGGTGCCGCCCGTGAAGAATTCGCCGATCCTTTGCCGGCGGTTTATCTGGAAGCCTTCGCGGCGCTGGAGCGCGATCCCAACCAATTTCTTGCCATCGTCGAAGCGGGCGGGCAGATCGTCGGCACGCTGCAGTTGAGCTTCATTCCCGGCCTGTCCCGGCGCGGCGCTTGGCGCGGCCTGATCGAATCCGTGCGGATCGCGTCGAGCTTTCGCGGCCAGCGCATCGGCGAGCAGATGATCCGGTGGGCGATCGCGCAATGCCGGGAACGCGGCTGCAAGCTCGTGCAACTGACGACCGATAAAAGCCGTGTCGATGCGCATCGCTTCTATGACCGCCTCGGCTTCACGGCCTCGCATATCGGCTACAAGCTCGATCTGGCTTAGCGGCCACGGGCCAGCTCCCAACAGCGTCTCTCCAGAATCCTGTCCCGCGTCACTGCGGCACGGATCATCTCGCGCTGTTGGTCTTGCGAGAGATGCCTGCCTCCGGTTAAGGACGGGGCAACGAACCCGCGCATCTATCGCGCGGGCCATAACGAGAGGGACGCATGAAGCGACGGGATTTAGATCGGCGAGATATCGTCAAAGGACTTGGAGCCGCCGGTTTGACGCTGACGGTACCGGCAGGCGCTTTCGGTCAAACCGAATATCCGGCACAGCCGATTCACACCTATATCGGCTTTCCGGCGGGCAGCGGCGCGGATATTCTGTGCCGCTATTTCACCAACAAGCTCGCCGAGATTTCGCCCAAGCCGATCATCGTCGAAAATCGCCCCGGAGCGACAAGCAATATCGCGGTCGGTCTGGTCGCCAAGGCAAAGCCTGACGGCTATTCGGTGCTGTTGGTCGCCAACTCGAACATGGCCGGCTCGCGCTATCTGTTTAAGTCCCTTCCGTTCGACACGGTGACGGATTTCACACCGGCGGCCTCCTTTGCCCAGATCGTGTTCACGATCGTCGTGGCGCCGGATTCCAAATATAATTCGGTTACCGAGCTGACCGCCTTTCTGAAATCGACCGATCGCGCCAAATACGGCTACACCAATCAGACCGCGCAACTGGCCGCCGAACTGTTCAAGTCGATGGCCGGCGTCAAAGCCGAGCCGGTGTCCTACCGTACGGCGCCCGATGCCTTGCCAGACGTCGTCAATGGCACGCTCGACTTCATGGTCATGGACGGCACTTTCGCGGCGGGCCAAGTTCGGGCCGGCCGGCTGAAATGCCTCGCCGTCACGACGAAAGAGCGCTCGACCTCTTTCCCCGGTGTTCCGACGATGGAAGAGGTCGGCTTCAAAGGCTACGAATTCGCGCCGTGGTGGGGCGCCTTCTTCCCCAAGGGCACGCCGCAGCCGATCGTCGACAAATTCGCCGGCTGGCTGATCGACATCGGCAAAATGCCCGAGACGGCGAAATTCCTCGAAACGGTCGGCGCCATTCCGCACCATGAGAATGGTAAGGAAGTCGCGGCACGCATCCAATCCGACATCGAGAAATGGGCACCCATCGTCAAAGCCGCGAATATCGTGCCGCAATAAGGGGAAAACGGCCCGCTTGATCGGACTTACTTCAGCCGCTCGATCAAGCGCGCCTTCACCTGCGGCCATTCGCTGTCGATGATGCTGTAGAGCATCGAATTGCGAAGACGGCCATCGGGCATGATCCGTTCATGGCGGATCATGCCCTCCTCGATGGCGCCGAGCCGCAGAATGGCGGCGCGCGAGGCGGCGTTGATCTCATCGGTCATGAACTGCACGCGGATGCAGGCCAGTTCTTCGAAGGCATGGCGCAGCAACAGAAATTTGGCTTCAGTGTTGACGAAACTGCGCTGCTGGCTGGCGGCCAGCCAGGTGTGACCGATTTCAAGCGTGCGATTGTTGGGATCGATCTTCCAGAACCGCGTGCTGCCGACGACGCGGCCATCGACCTCGGTGACGAAGGGAATGACCGTTCCCGCCGCGCGGCCCTGCACAGCGGTTTCGATGTAGCCATCCACGGTGTCGGGGCCGGGCACGACGGTGAAGCGCAGATTCCACAATTCGCCATCGGCGGCGGCGGCCAGCAGCGCTTCGCGATGCGTTGTTTCCAAAGGAGCCAGTCGCAGGCGCTGGCTTGTGAGCACGGGGCGGAAATCGATCATGAACGGTCTTCTTTCGCGCCACGCGCGTAACGGATGCAGATATCGATCTTCAAAGCTTTGGATTGATCTTATGTCCGATCATTTGCGCAAGTTTAGCCGCTAACCTCGCAATGAAATCGCATAGGAGCAACAGAATGATCGACCATAGCGCAACATCGTCCCAAAACATGTCGTGATCAAAATACCGACCATAGAATGGCGATATGTAGTCGCCTATACCAGCGCGGCCTGGGCTGTCTGAAACGACATATATTTTGTATCCGTAGATCATTGAAAAGATGATCAGGACTGCAATTTGAAAAGGGAGCCCGAGAGTCAGGAACGCCGGCACCGCAATGATCAGTTGAATAAGCCTAACGACGACCATACCGGAAGGCTGATAATAATGTCCTTGATCGCCCGTCGAGGCCCGCCACAGAATGAGCATGCAACACAGGGCAAACAGCAGCAGGGCTGCTTTATGCAGTCGTGGCCACTTGGCATTTATGCGTAACGGCATAATGGGCCTTGGTAGCGCGCCTATCTAGACGTCATTCTAAAACAAACGGCGGCCCAATGGACCGCCGCCTTTAGGACAAGCAACCTGAAAACCTCAGACGCCCAGACCGTTCTCGCTGGCCATGGCGGCGAGGCTGCGCTGCGGGCGGGCGCCGACGTGCTGGATCACTTCGCTGGCGGCGAGCGCACCGAGCTGGGCGCAGGTCTTCAGATCCTGATCGCGCGACAGGCCGGCCAGGAAGCCGGCGGCATAGAGATCGCCGGCGCCGGTGGTGTCGACCAGTTTCTGGATCGGATAGGCCGGCACGGCCAGCGTCTCGCCACGGGTGACGACGAGCGAGCCCTTTTCCGACACGGTGACGGCGCCGAGAATGTCTTCATTGCGCAAGGCGGCAACGGCGGAATCGAAATCGGAGGTTTCGTAGAGCGACTTCAATTCGTGCTGGTTGGCGAAGAGAATGTCGACGGTCTTGTTGCGGATGAGTTCGAGGAATTCGGCGCGATAGCGATCGACGCAGAACTGATCCGACAAGGTGAGCGCGACGCGGCGGCCGGCGGCATGGGCGATCTCGGACGCGCGCACGAAGGCCTGTTTGGCGGCCGGCGGATCCCACAGATAGCCTTCGAGATAGGTGATGGCCGAAGCGCGCACGAGATCGGCATCGACATCGTCGGGGCCGAGATTCTGGCAGGCACCGAGGAAGGTGTTCATGGTGCGCTCGCCATCGGGCGTCACGAAGATCAGGCAGCGCGCGGTGGCCGGGCCGTCCTGCGCCGGCTTGGTGGTGAATTCAACGCCGATGGCGCGAATGTCATGGGCGAAGGCCTTGCCGGTCTCGTCCGCTTTCACCTTGCCGATGAAGGCCGTCTTGGCGCCAAAGGACGCCGCGCCGACAATCGTATTGGCCGCAGAGCCGCCGGAGATGATCGAGGTCGATCCCATCTGCTTGTAGAGGCTCTCGGTGCGGGCCTCGTCGATCAGCATCATGCCGCCCTTGGCGAGTTTCTCGCGGGCGAGCAGATCATCGTCCACCATGCTGATGACGTCGACAATCGCGTTACCAAGACCAAGCACATCGTATTGGGACGTCATCGTGCGGCATTCCCTCTTCGCAAATTTGGGTGGGGTCGTGTCGCATCCATGGTCCGCTGCGTCAAGTTTCGGCGCCCTCAGGAACCCGGGCGGGCCTTCAGCCGCTTGCGCAGAAGTTCCAGGAACTGCACCAGATCCTCGCTGTCGAGATGACCGATTTCCTTGGCGAGGCGATTGGCGAATTCCGTCGCCTTGGGATTCATCCCAGCCGTTGCCAGCGTGACATTGGGATCGGAGAGATCCGCCAGCCGCTCCAATTCCTCGGCCTCGTCCCAGATGACGTTGAAGAAGACGATGATGCGCTGGATCAGATACCAGGTGGGCTTGCCGCGTCGGCCATGTTCAAGCGCCGACAGATAGGCCGGCGAAACGCCGAGCGCATGGGCCATGGTCTTGAGCGTGATGCCGCGCTCTTCGCGAAGATCCCGGATTTTCTGGCCGAAGGGCGTCATGCTTCGTCCATCCGCATCCGCTTGCTGCGCAGGCGCACATAGAGCGCGCCGCTGCCGCCATGACGGATCGACGCCTCCTCGAAGCCGAGCACGACGGTGCGCAGCTCCGGCGCCGACAGCCACATCGGCACGGAGCGCTTGAGCACGCCGGCTTCGCGATAAGGCATTTCATCGTCGGCGACGCGCGTCGATCCCTTGCCGGTGACGACGATGACGGTGCGGCCGCCCGCGGCCTGGGCGCGATGCAGAAAGGCGATCAATTGTGCATGGGCCGTCGCCTGACGCATGCCGTGCAGATCGATGCGCGCGTCGATTTCGATCTGGCCGCGCGACAGCCTTTGGCGCGTGCGCCGCTCGACCGGCGCCAGAGGCGGCAAGGCCGGTTTGGCGGCGGGAGGCGCTGGCGGCGTGTGAGATGGTTTGGCCTTGGCCAGCTTCGCCGGCTTCTTCGGCTCGTCCTCCGCTGCGACGGCTTCAACGGTTTCCATCTTTGCGGCCTCGGCCATGCGCTTGCGACGGCGCAGCGGGCTGACGTGACGCGTCACGACCTTCCAGAGTTCCGCTTCATGGGGTTCGAGCGCACGTGGTCCTTTGCTCCGCTTGCGCGCGATCTCTTTCGCCATCACGGCGCTCCCACGCCGGTGCGCGGCAGCAGCACATAGAAATCGCCGGTGTGCCTGATATCGCCCGCCAGGGCGCCGGCCTTGTCGCCGGTGCCATAGAAGATATCGGCGCGCGCGGCACCAACAATCGCGGTGCCCGTATCCTGGGCGATCATCAGACGGCGAAACGGTTTGCTGCGGCCATGCGCATCGGGCAGATCCGCATCGATCCAGAACGGCAAGCCATAATGCCAGAGGCTGCGATCGACGGCGATCGATCGCAGCGGCGTCAGTTCAACGCCTTCGCCACCGATCGGCCCTTGGTCTTCTCCGAGATTGTCGATGGCTTTGTAAAAGACATAGGAGCGATTGTTGCGCAGCAATGTGCGGCCGGCCTCGCCTTCGCTTTGGCCATTGTCGCGCACCCATTGCTTCAAACGCGCCAGCGACATGTCGGCGGCGGCGATCGCGCCGGTGTCGACGAGGATCTTGCCGATCGACGTATAGGGATGGCCGTTGCGGCCGGCATAGGCGAGGCGCAACAAACGCCCGTCCGGCAGGCGGATGCGCGCCGAGCCCTGCACATGAATCATGAAGGCTTCGATGCCGTCACGCACCCACACGACAGGGCGCGTGCGCTGTGCCAGCGCGCCTTTGTCGATCTCCTCGCGTGTCGGCAATACCGGCTGGCTGGCGATGGACGAGGTATAGGCGATGTCGTCGGGCAAGGAGAGGATCGGTTCTTGAAAGGCCTCGCTGCGCTCGAGGCTGCCCGCCACTTCCGGCTCGTAATAGCCGGTGAGAAAGCCGCGATCGTAAGGATCGGCGCCGGCGATGGGTTCGATCCGCCAGGGCGCGAAATAGCGTTCGATCAAGGCCCGCGCCGAACGCGCATCTGTCGGTTTCGCCGTGAGCGCGACGGCACAGAAGGCTTGAAAGGCTGAGGTCGGCGCCTGGCCGATGCGGATAGAGGGCGCGGCCTCGCTCAAACGTTCGCAGGATTTGCGCAGCGTGGTCCAGGCGGCGAGATGATCGTCGCCGGCAAAGCCCGGCAGTTTGTCGAACGTCATCTCATGCAAACGCGCCCGCGCCGCCAATTCAGGCGAGGGAAGATTTTCGGCGGAGAGAGAAGCGGGGGCTGCCATGGTGATCACCATGGCAGAAAATACAACGCCGAACCCTACCGATCTATGATCAATCCTAAAGGCGCCGTTCAACGGTCGCCGTCGGCGACGACCACCAGCCGCCAGTTCGGATCACGCGCGCTGGTGTCGCGTTCGAACGTCCAAATGTCGACGAGGTCGGACACATGCTCGGGATCGCCGTCGATGACATTGCCGTTGCGGTCGCGCGTGGCGGTGATGAGCTTGCTGACGAAACGCATGGTGATCTGCGCCACCTTGCCGCGCAGCACCGCATCGACCATCGAGGCCTTGTCGATCGACACAAAAGTGGTTTCAACCTTTTCGCCGCGGCTCTCGCGATCGGTGATCGCCTGGGAGAAACTGTCGAAGACATCCTTGGACAAGAGGCCGCGCAAAGCCTGGCGGTCGCCGGCCGCGAACGCGGTGATAATCATCTCATAGGCGGACTTGGCGCCGCCGATGAAATCCTTGCCGTCGAAGGTACGGTCGGCGGCGGCGATCTGGTCAAGGCCAAGCCAGACCTTGGAGCCCGGCTCAGCCAGTTCGGTCCAACGGTCGCGGGACTCGGCCGGGGCGGCCGGCGCACCGGCATCATTGGCGGCGCCGGGCAGGCGCACCACGACGCCATCATTGCCGTTGCCATTGCGGTTGGGACCCGCGCCATTGGGCTGCGGCGCCCGATCGGGGCGCTTCTCGTGGCCGGTCCGCGTCCCAAGCACAGATCGCAGTTTCCAGACCACGAAAATGGCCAGGAGCGCGAAAACGATGGTTGTCACGTCGAACGACTCCTGCATACCGGCCTGTTTCCTAATCTCTTCTGTCTCTAAAAATAGTCCCTGGCTCGTTATCTTGCCGGGCCATGTGTTGCGCAACCATAAAATTTCGCCGCGCGTACCCTATATATTGGTTAGCCTCTATATTGGCGTGACATGACTTTCCGACCAGATGAAGGAGATGGGACAAAACAGCATGCGCAGATTTTCAGTAGGAACTCTGTCCTTTCTTTTGCTGTTTCTTGCAGAAATTGCGACCTATGTCGCCGTCATCGATGAATGGGGCTGGGGAACCGCCCTTGGCATCGGCGTCGGTTCGCTGGCGCTCGGTTTTCTGGTGCTGAGCCGGCTCGGCCAGGACATGGGCCGGGTCTTTTCCAATGCCGGTGGCAATATCGTCCAGCTTTCCTTCGGCGGCCTGTTTTCGGGCGGCCTGTCGATCGCCGGCGCGATCCTGCTGATCCTGCCCGGTTTCCTCACCGATTTCCTCGGCCTGCTGCTGGTCGTGGCGAGCTTCGGGCTGAAATTTTTGCCCGACCGTTTCAGCCCGGCGTCTTCGCCAATCCGCGAAACGGGCAGCGGCGTCACCGACCTGCGGCCTGAGGAATGGTCGTCCAACCGCAACACGACACCTCAATAAGTTCGCCCGATCGCATTTGTCCCGGCCCGGCAATCATGCTAGGCGGCAGCGCGATGAATTGAGGCCGCCCGTCGGCTGCCTCCAAGACCGGACAAGGGTTGAGCAATGGCGGAGAATGGGTCGAACGGCGCGGCGAACGGGGCTAATGGCGGCGCTTTGCCGCAGCTCAACGTGCTGGTCCAATACACGAAGGATTTGTCGTTCGAGAACCCGAACGCCCCGAATTCGCTGGCGCCGCAGAACGAGCCGCCGAACATTTCCATCCAGGTGAACGTCAACGCCAACCAGCTCAACGACACCGATTTCGACGTCAATCTGATGCTCGAAGGTTCGGCCGGCGAAGGCAACAACGTCCTGTTCAAATTCGAACTGACCTATGGTGGCGTGTTCAAGCTGCAGAACATTCCGCAAAACGAAATCCATCCGGTGGTGTGGATCGAATGCCCGCGCCTGCTGTTCCCGTTCGCCCGGCAGATCGTCGCCGACGCGGTGCGCAATGGCGGCTTCCCGCCGCTGCTGCTCGATCCGATCGATTTCGTCGCGCTCTATCGCCAACGCATGGAACAGCTCCAGGCGGGTGCCGCGACGGCGTAATCGCGATCGTACCTACGTGTCATCCCGGGCGCCCAGCGGGCGACCCGGGATCCAGAGCGTGTGGTAGAATTGCAAAAGAGACTATAGCGCAGGGATAACTTGCGACGGCAAACATTCGTCGCTCGCCCCTGGTTCCCGGATCGCCTACGGCGTCCGGGATGACACCAAGGCTTCGGTGTGACGCGGCGACAGCCGCTGAAATCAAAGATAACGCTGCCAGATCGCCTTTTCGCCGAGCTTTTCGAGCAATTTGGCATGGGCGGCGAGATCTCCTTGCGTGACCGTCAAGGCCAGGGCGGTTTCGCGCTTGCGCATGAAATTGCCCATCGCCTGATCGACGATCACAGTCTGACTTTCGGCCAGAACGAAATGCGACTGACGGCCGCCCAGCAATTCCGCATAGACCTCGGCGAGAATTTCCGAGTCGAGCAGAGCGCCGTGCTTGGTGCGGCGTGAATTGTCGATGCGATAGCGCGCGCACAAAGCATCGAGAGAATTCGAGGCACCGGGATGTTTGCGCCGCGCCATGGACAGCGTGTTGACCACGCGATCCATCTTGAGCAGCGGACGCTCGACGCGGCCCAATTCGGCATTGAGAAATTTGATGTCGAATTCGGCGTTGTGAATGACCAGCGGATCGTTGCCGACGAAGGTCAGAAACTGATCGGCGACCTCGACGAATTTCGGCTTGCCCTTGAGGAAGTCGGCCGACAGGCCGTGAACGCGAAAAGCCTCTTCGGGCATGTCGCGTTCCGGATCGAGATAGACGTGGAACGTCTGACCGCTGGGAATGAGATTGATCAGCTCGACACAGCCGATTTCAACCAGGCGGTCGCCGGTCGTGGGATCAAGACCGGTGGTTTCCGTATCGAGAACGATTTCGCGCTGCGACACCCAAATCCTCTTCTGCCGTTCGTTCTGCCTTACCGCCCGGCGAGGGCGGCGAGCAGGCCATCCACCTGCCGCTCCGCATGGGCGAATCCATGGCCGGTGTCGATAATATAATGGGCTTTCGCGCGCTTGGTCGTGTCAGGAGTCTGCCGAGCCAGAATTGCACTGAATTTTTCGGGCGTCATGCCGGGGCGGGCGAGAACCCGCTCTTTCTGCACCTGCGCACTGGCGCTGACGACGACGATGACATCCACGCCGCGATCGGCGCCGGTTTCAAACAGCAGCGGGATATCGAGAACCACGATCGGGGCATTCCGGGCCCGAGCGCCGGCCATGAAAGCATCGCGATGGGCGCCAACCAGGGGGTGAATCAGGCTTTCGAGCTGTTTCATCGCCTCCGGCTTGTTGATCACGGCCGCGCCGAGCTTCTGCCGGTCGACCACGCCCTCGACGACCGTGCCGGGAAAGGCCGCATCGATGACCGGCACGGCGGTGGTGCGATAGAGTTCGTGCACGGCGCTGTCGGAATCATGCACGGGAACGCCACGGTCGCGGAACATCTGCGCCGTCGCCGATTTTCCCATGCCGATCGAGCCGGTCAGTCCGATGACGATCATGCCTTGTCCCTTCAGCGGCACAAATAGCCGCTTTCCCTGAGGAAGGCGAGCAAGGGCAGGAGCGGCAGGCCGCGGATCGTCCAATGGTCGCCGGCGATGCGATCGAACAGATGCACGCCGGCGCCTTCGATGTGATAGCAGCCGACGGAGCCAAGAACATCTTCGCCGACGGTCTCAAGATAACGGGTGATGAAATCGTCCGACAGCGCGTGCATGGTCATGCGGGCCGTCGACAAAGTTTCGAACGCGACTTTGCCGTCATCGACGAAACAGGCGGCGCAATGGAGGTGATGGGTGTGGCCGGAAAGCCGCCGCAAGGTGGCGTGAGCGGCTGTAAGATCGCTGGCCTTGTGGATGATGTCGTCATCCAAAGCGAGCAATTGATCGCCGCCAAGCACCAGACGGCCAGGCAGGCGGCGCGAAACCTCCAGCGCCTTCTCGCGCGCCAAGGCAGCGGCAATACGGGAAGGACGGTCGGCACCGCTGGCGACGGCCTCTTCCAGCGCGCGCTCGTCGACCTCGGGGCTCAAGGTTTCAAAGGGCAGGCGCGCTTCGCGCAAAATCTTGGCGCGTGAGGCGCTGCCAGACGCCAGCACCAGCGGCTGTTGCGCCTGCCAGAGCGAGAACATCGCGTGCATGTCCGCAGCCATCGCCTTGTTATGACTCGGCAATGAACTTCAGCCGATGCTCGCGATAAAGATCGATGATGGCGGCTGCGGTTTCTTCGATCGAGCGGCGGGTGACGTCGATGGTCGGCCAGCCGTTCTGCTGAAACAGACGGCGACTGTTGTTGATCTCTTCGGCCACCGCCATGCGATCGACATAGGGCGTTTCCTGATCGGCGTTCAAGGTCAGCAGACGGTTCTGGCGAATCTGCACGATGCGCTCGGGCGAAGCGAGCAGACCAACGATCAAAGGATTGCGCGCCTGGGTCAGCGCATAGGGCGGCGGCACATTGGGAACCAGCGGAATGTTGGCGGTCTTGATGCCGCGGTTGGCGAGATAAATGCTCGTCGGCGTTTTCGACGTGCGGCTGACGCCCAGCAGGATGACATCGGCATCCTCGAGATTTTCCGGCAATTGGCCGTCGTCATGCATCATGGTGAAATTCAACGCGTCGATGCGTTTGAAATATTCCGCATTGAGCATGTGCTGCGCGCCTGGCCGCGAGGTCGAGGCGGTGCCGAGATAGGATTGGAACAGGTTCAACACCGGCTGCAACACATTCAGCGCAGGACTGCCGGTTTCCGCGCAGACGCGTTCGAGTTCGGTCGACAATTCTTCGTCGACCAATGTGTAAAGCACGATGCCCGGCGAGACCGACAGTTCCGACATGGCGCGATCGAGCTGCGCGCGATTGCGGATCAAAGGGTAGACGTGCTCGATCGCCGAGATCCCCTGAAACTGCGCGGTGACCGCACGGCTAACCGCAATAAGAGTCTCGCCGGTCGCGTCCGACACGAGGTGCAGATGGAAGTAATTGCGGTTCACGAGGCCTCGCTCAAAAATGACGGACGGCGGTTGGGACCGCTGTGTGTTGGTGTGGACAACTAACCGAGAATTGGTTGCTTCGGACTTATCGGCAAGGCTGCGGGGAAAAGCCGGCGGTTTCCACCGGGCCGCTCCCATTGGGGATAAAAGACCAAGTGCCG
Organism: Rhizobiales bacterium 62-17; assembly: GCA_001898965.1. GTDB lineage: Bacteria > Pseudomonadota > Alphaproteobacteria > Rhizobiales > Beijerinckiaceae > Terripilifer. The sequence goes on along the minus strand of MKVW01000009.1, from coordinate 487,589 downwards.
CAGCCCAAGTCGTTAACGCAAATTAAACATGGCCCCCATCCACAGCGGGGTCTTAACGTATCTTAATGAAATCCTAACGGAAACCTTGCTGCGCACAGGCGTGCGCACGCTCCCTCGCAACAGCCTGATGACTGTGGACGAGAGCGGGGAAGAAACATGGTTAAGAATTTATGAGTCTTATCCCCTGGCTAGGAATCTAATAAACAGACTCTTCAAATCTATATATTTTCTTAAAGAGCGACCGAGTGACGAAACTGTCTGGTGAGGTTAGGTCTGAAATGAAGCCGGGAATGACACCCAAGCTTCTTACGGTTCTCGATGGAAAGACCTCCAGTCCACCGCCCATCTGGTTGATGCGCCAGGCCGGACGCTACCTCCCCGAATATTTGGAAATCCGCGCCCGGACGAAATCGTTCCTGGAATTCTGCTACAATTCAGATCTGGCGATCGAAGCGACCTTGCAGCCGATCCGCCGCTTCGGTTTCGACGCCGCCATCATCTTCAGCGACATTCTCGTCATCCCTGATGCCCTGGGGCAGGACGTCAGATTTGAAGTCGGTGAAGGGCCTCGTCTTGCTGCCATCGAGACCCCCGATCAATTGAAAGGCCTGGCCAGTACGCTCGACCTTGATCATCTGGCGCCGGTCTACAAAGCCATTGCGGGCGTGCGGGCGAGCCTGGCCCCAGACGTGGCGCTGATTGGCTTCTGTGGCGCACCTTGGACCTTGGCGACCTATATGATCGCCGGGCGTGGCACGCCCGATCAGGCGCCGGCGCGGCTCTTCGCCTATCGCCATCCGCAAGCCTTCAGCCAGCTCATCGACAAGCTCGTGGATGC
>MKVW01000009.1:395743-486726 GCA_001898965.1 Rhizobiales bacterium 62-17 | reverse complement strand
CCTGACCGCCGGTGAACTCGAGGCCTGGTCCGTCCGGCCGATCCAGCGCATCGCCGAAGCAGTGAAGGCACGCCATCCGCAGACCAAGGTAATTGGCTTTCCGCGTGCCGTCGGCGAGCAGCTCACGCCTTTCACCAAGATCGGTGCGCTCGATGCTCTCAGTCTCGACACGACGGCTGATCGGCGCTGGGCGCGTCAGGTCGCTGGCGGTAAGCCCTTGCAAGGCAATCTCGATCCGTTGGCGATTTTGGCCGGAGGCGCTGCTCTCGACCGAGCGATCGACAGCATTCTTGAAGATTTCGCTGAGTATCCCCATATCTTCAACTTGGGACACGGTATTTTGCCGCCGACGCCGATTGCACATGTCGAGCGTTTGATCAGTAAAGTCAGATCAGGTGGCAGATGATGACTTTCTATACTGTGGTCAAAATCATCCACGTCCTGGCGATTATTTCATGGATGGCGGCAACACTTTATCTGCCGCGTCTGTTCGTCTATCACGCTGATCAAAAAGCAGAATCCGAGACCAGCAAGGTCTTTTGCGTGATGGAGCGACGGCTGCTTAACGGCATCATGACGCCGGCAATGATCCTCGCCTGGATCACGGGCATTACCTTAGCAGTAACCGGCGGCTGGTATCACGATATCTGGTTCGCGGTGAAATTTCTTTGCGTGCTTGTTCTGTCCGGCATGCATGGATTTTTGAGCCGGGAGCGCAAATTGCTCGAACAGGGGCAGCGACCGCATACGTCGCGTTTTTACCGGATCATCAATGAGGTACCGACTCTGCTGATGATCGTCATCGTCGTCATGGTTATTGCCAAGCCATTCTAAATTCGTGATTCCGACGCCTTAACGAAGGTTTCACTTGAAGTCGGCGCGGAATCGCATTATCCGAAAAGTCCCTCCCCAAATCCGGCCTCTCTGTCTTTTCAGGTTCGCTGCCGGCCATCGCCGAATCGTCATATCCGCCTCATTTCGCGATCTGACCGCCCGGTGTGTCATTTCTGTCTATTAGCTACGGCACCACTCTATGCCCGAGATCAAACTCCAAGATTTAAAGAAAAAGTCGCCCACCGAACTGCTTGCGTTCGCTGAGGAACACGAGGTCGAGAACGCCTCGATCATGCGCAAGCAGGAATTGATGTTCGCCATTCTCAAACAATTGGCGAGCAAGGAAATCGAAATCGTCGGCGAAGGCGTCGTCGAGGTTTTGCAGGACGGCTTCGGCTTCCTGCGCTCGGCCGATGCGAACTATCTCGCCGGCCCCGATGATATTTACGTTTCGCCCTCGCAGATCCGCCGCTTCGGCCTGCGCACCGGTGATACGGTCGAAGGCCTCATCCGCAGCCCGAAGGAAGGCGAACGCTATTTCGCGCTGCTCAAGGTCAATTCGATCAATTTCGAAAACCCCGAGAAGGCCCGCCACAAGGTCCACTTCGACAATCTGACGCCGCTCTATCCCGATGCGCGCTTGAAGCTTGAGATTGAAGATCCGACCCGCAAGGATTTCTCTTCCCGCGTCATCGATATCGTCTCGCCGATCGGTAAGGGCCAGCGCGCGCTCATCGTGGCGCCGCCGCGCACCGGTAAGACAGTGCTGTTGCAGAACATCGCCCAGTCGGTGACCGCCAATCATCCCGAGTGCTATCTGATCGTTCTGCTGATCGACGAGCGTCCGGAAGAAGTCACCGACATGCAGCGTTCGGTGAAGGGCGAGGTCGTGTCCTCGACCTTCGACGAACCGGCGGTGCGCCACGTGCAGGTTGCCGAGATGGTGATCGAAAAGGCCAAGCGCCTGGTCGAACACGGCCGCGATGTGGTCATCCTGCTCGACTCGATCACCCGCCTCGGCCGCGCCTACAACACGGTTGTGCCGTCGTCCGGCAAAGTGCTCACCGGCGGTGTCGACGCCAATGCGTTGCAGCGTCCGAAGCGCTTCTTCGGTGCGGCGCGTAACATCGAAGAAGGCGGTTCGCTGACCATCATCGCCACGGCGCTGATCGACACCGGCTCGCGCATGGACGAAGTCATCTTCGAAGAGTTCAAGGGCACGGGTAACAGCGAAATCATCCTCGACCGCAAGGTGGCGGATAAGCGCGTCTTCCCGGCGATCGACATCACCCGCTCCGGCACCCGTAAGGAAGAACTGCTGGTGCCGCCGGACATCCTCAAGAAGATGTACGTGCTGCGGCGTATTCTCAATCCGATGGGCACGATCGACGCGATCGAGTTCCTGCTCGGCAAGCTGCGTGAAACGCCGAAGGGCAATGCGACGTTCTTCGATTCGATGAATACCTAAGGCAAATCGCGACACGCGATTTATTGGTAAGAAATTTGCGCCGGTCGATTCGGATTCGTGACGAATGGACCGGCGTTTTCTTTTCAGGATTTGCTCGCGATGGCCGATACGATCTTTGCTGTTTCGAGCGGGATGGGTCGATCGGCGGTCGCGGTGATCCGCATCTCGGGAGCGCAATCTGGCGCGCTCTGCCGCAGCCTGATCGGCACCCTCCCTGCCCCGCGTCACGCCCATCTCGCCGCGCTGCGCGATCCCCAGACACAAGACATTCTCGATCGCGGTCTCGTGCTGTGGTTTCCCGGTCCGCATAGTTTTACCGGCGAAGACAGTCTCGAGCTGCAAGTCCATGGCGGACGCGCCAGCATTGCCGCGGTGCTGCGCGTGCTCGGCGCGCATCCGTTCTGCCGGTCGGCAGAGCCCGGCGAATTCACCAAGCGCGCTTTCACCAATGGCAAGATGGATCTCGTCGCTGTCGAAGGTCTGGCCGATCTCATCGATGCGCAAACCGAATTGCAGCGGCGGCAAGCGATCAGCCAGACGGATGGGGCGTTGGCGCGGCAGGTCGATGGAGTGCGCGAAAGCCTGATCGAGATCATGGCGCTCGTCGAAGCCAGTATCGATTTCGCCGACGAAGGCGAAGCGCCCGCCTTCCAACCGGCGCAGCTCACCGCTCTTTTGCAGAACATGCGGGCGCGCCTGACGCAGGCGCTCGCCAGTTATCGTCGCGCCGAAATCGTCCGCGAAGGTTTTACGGTTCTGCTCAGCGGGCCACCGAATGCCGGCAAGTCGAGCCTGCTCAATCATATCGCCGGACGAGAAGCGGCAATCGTTTCCGACATTCCCGGCACGACGCGCGATCTCTTGGAAGTGACCATCGATCTTGATGGCCTGCCCGTGGTGCTGATCGATTCCGCCGGCATTCATGAAGCCGCCGACACAGTGGAACGGATCGGTATCGAACGGGCGCGCACGCGGGCCGAACATGCCGATCTCGTGTTGTGGCTCAGCGATCGCGCCGAGACCGATGCGCCCCTGGTGCGGGAACATGACGAAGGACAATCGATTCGGATCAGAACCAAATCGGATCTCGTTGGCCGCTCCGCCGCTCCGCTCGATATCGCCATCTCCACACGTACGGGTGAAGGCATCGATGCGCTCTTGGCTCTTGTTCGCGAAAGACTGTTTGCTGTAGAGAATTTCGCGGAAACGGCCGTGGTCACTTCGGAGCGGCAGTTCGCGGCGCTCTCGGATGCCGTCGCCGGTATCGACCGGGCATTGGTCCGGGTTGCGGGGCAGCCGGAAGTTTTGGCGGAAGAGCTTCGCGCGGTTGCCGTCTCTCTTGGGCGTGTGTCGGGTCGGATCGGTGTCGAGGACCTCCTCGATTCTATTTTTGCCCGGTTCTGTTTCGGTAAATAATTGGTTAACGGCCGGGTCGAGGCGACCCAAGCCGTCGTGGTCCAGAGTGTTTCACGTGAAACATTCCGATCGATTCGGAAGCGGTGTGATGACCCAGTTCTACGATGTGATCGTCATTGGTGGTGGACATGCCGGCTGTGAGGCCGCGGCCGCAGCCGCGCGCATGGGCGCCCGGACTGCCCTCGTCACCCACTCAGCCAAAACGATTGGCGAGATGTCCTGCAATCCGGCCATCGGCGGTCTCGGCAAAGGTCATCTTGTGCGCGAAGTTGATGCGCTCGACGGTCTGATGGGCCGGGTAGCCGATGCCGCCGGCATTCAGTTCCGCGTCCTCAATCGCTCTCGTGGCCCGGCCGTCCGGGGTCCGCGCGCTCAGGCGGATCGCAAACTGTACCGAGCGGCCATGCAGGCGGCGATTGCCGACCAGGCCAATCTGACTGTCGTCGAAGGGGATGTCGAAGAGATCTGCCAGGCGAACGGGCGGATTACTGGCGTCGTGGTCTCGGGCGAACGTCGATTCGGATGCGGTTCGGTGGTGGTCACCACCGGCACCTTTCTGAGGGGTCTTATTCATATCGGCGACCAGCGCGTGCCGGCTGGCCGTGTCGGCGAAGCCCCGTCCACTCGGCTTTCCGCCTCGTTCGAGCAGTTTGGTCTGCGTCTTGGCCGTCTGAAGACTGGCACTCCTGCCCGATTGGATGGCCGTACCATCGATTGGGCCAGTCTGGAGCGCCAGCCGGGCGATTCGGTACCGGAACCGTTTTCCGAATTGACCGAGAAGATCACCACGCCGCAGGTCGATTGCTTCATCACGCGCACGGTGGATGCGACCCACCAGATCATTCGCGACAATATGCATGTCGCACCGATCTTCAACGGCTCGATTTCCGGGCGGGGTCCGCGCTATTGCCCGTCGATCGAAGACAAGGTGACCCGCTTCGCCGATCGGGATAACCACCAGATCTTCCTGGAGCCGGAAGGGCTGGACGATCCGACGGTCTATCCGAACGGCATTTCGACTTCCCTGCCCGCTGACGTTCAGGCGGCCTTTCTGCGTACCATTCCGGGTCTCGAACAGGTCGCGATCATCCGGCCAGGCTATGCGATCGAGTATGACCACGTTGATCCGACCGAACTGCGCCCGACTTTAGAGACGAAGAAGGTGGAGGGCCTGTTCCTGGCCGGTCAGATCAACGGTACGACCGGATATGAGGAAGCGGCTGCCCAAGGGGTGCTGGCAGGCATGAACGCCGCCGCCAAATCAGCGGGTTCGGAGTCCATCATCCTGAGTCGTACCGAGGCTTATATCGGCGTGATGATCGATGACCTGATTACCCGGGGCATTACCGAGCCGTATCGGATGTTCACCTCGCGGGCTGAGTTCCGCCTGTCGCTGCGCGCCGATAATGCCGATCAGCGGCTGACCGATCGCGGTATGGCCTTGGGTGTCGTCGGGCCGAAACGGGCCGCCTATCATCAGGATAAGATGAGAAAGCTGGCCGAGGCTCGGCAGATGCTGGAAGCCAGAAGCCTGTCGCCGACCGAGGCGCGCCGCCATGGCTTGATGATCAATCAGGACGGCGTGCGCCGGAGCGGCTTTGAGCTGCTGTCGTACCACGAGATCGAAGCGCCGGTGCTGGCGGCGATCTGGCCGGAGCTCGACACGCTCGATCCGAAGATCCTGGAGCTGGTCGGCTGCGAGGCGAAGTATCATGTCTATCTCGACCGGCAGCGCGCCGAGGTGCGCGACAGCCAGCGCGAGGAAAGCCTAGCGATCCCCGCCGATCTCGATTTCGCTGCCATCTCCGGCCTGTCACAGGAATTGCGCTTGCGTCTGGCACAAGTCGCCCCGGCGACCATCGGCCATGCGGGACGGATTGAGGGCATGACACCGGCGGCGATCGCTTTGCTGATTGCCCATTCGCGAAAAAATCCGCGCGACAAGAATTCGCCCGACAAGAGCCAGCGGCAGGCGAGCTGACGTGGTACAAGCGACGGATCGAGAACGGGCGGCCCAGTGGCTGAATGTTTCACGTGAAACATCGGCCAAGCTAGAGCTTTATGAGGATCGGCTGCGAAAATGGCAGCGGGTCAAGAATTTGATTGCGCCTTCGACGCTGGATCAGATCTGGACCCGGCATTTCGCTGATTCCCAGCAGATTCTGGCCCATGCGCGGACGGCGGACGGCTATCCGAAAACTTGGGTCGATCTCGGATCCGGCGGCGGATTTCCGGGAATGGTCATCGCCATCTGCCTCGCCGGCACCGATGCGCGGGTGCACCTGGTCGAGAGCGACCACCGCAAATGCGCTTTTCTGCGCGACGTGGCGCGGGAAACGCAGGCGCCGGCCGTCGTCCACAACCTTCGCATTGAAGACTGCTACGCAGCCGTCGGCCGGGTTGATATGGTAACGGCTCGGGCCCTGGCGCCCCTGTGGAAATTGCTCGATCTGGCGGCGCCCTTTATCGAGGATGGCGCTAAGTGCCTGTTCCTAAAAGGACAAGATGTAGAGTCAGAGTTGACCGAAGCTACAATATCTAGTAGTCTGAAGGTGAGTCTGATCGAGAGCCAAGTGGATCCGCAAGGCCGGCTGGTGGCTGTGCATAAAGCGGGTCTGGATCAGTAATGCGAGCCAATCGGACAGGCCGATCGGAGCTGCGGCGAGGCAAGACGTCATCATGGGTACGCCAGCTAACCTGAGAGTCATCGTTCTCGCCAATCAGAAGGGCGGCGTCGGCAAGACCACGACCGCCATCAACCTCGGCACCGCGCTCGCGGCCATCGGCGAGAAAGTTCTGATCATCGATCTCGACCCGCAGGGCAATGCCTCGACCGGGTTGGGCATCGACCGTCAGTCGCGCAAGGTCTCGACCTATGACGTGATGGTGGGCGAGAAGGGGCTTCTCGAAGTGTCCCGTCCCACCAGTGTGCCGCGACTTTTTGTCGCACCGTCCACCCTCGACCTTCTCGGCGTCGAATTGGAGATCGCCGCCGACAAGGATCGCGCCCACCGCATGAAAAACGCCATCCGCGATTTCGCCATGGCGACCGAGGGCACCGACGATCCCTTCACTTATGTTCTGTTCGACTGTCCGCCGTCGCTCAATCTGCTGACGGTCAATGCGCTGGTGGCGTCCGACAGCGTGCTGGTGCCGTTGCAATGCGAATTCTTCGCGCTCGAGGGTCTGTCGCAATTGCTGTCGACCATCGATCAGGTGAAGCGGGCGCTCAATCCGGAACTCGCCATTCATGGCGTCGTGCTGACGATGTTCGATCCGCGCAACAATCTTGCCACCCAGGTCGTCGCCGACGTGCGCAAGTTCATGGGCGACAAGGTCTACGACACGATCATTCCGCGCAACGTGCGCATTTCCGAAGCGCCGTCGCACGGCAAGCCGGTGCTGCTTTACGATCTCAAATGCGCCGGCAGTCAGGCCTATCTCAAATTGGCCTCGGAAGTGATTCAGCGTGAGCGGCGGTTGCGCGCGGCTTGAGTAAGAAGAGGTTGATGTGATGGCAGAGGAATCGCGCCAGCGATTGGGACGGGGTCTGGCGGCGCTCTTGGGAGATGCGGCGCCCGATCCGGAAGTCAAAGCGCCGGCCGTGCCGACGCGGCAAGTGGCGATCGAACTGCTGACGCCGAACGCGCACAATCCGCGCAAGGTGTTCGACGAAGCCGCACTCGAAGAACTGTCGTGGTCGATCAAGCAGCGCGGCATCATTCAGCCGATCGTCGTGCGCAAATCGGCCGACAACGCCTATGAGATCATCGCTGGCGAACGGCGCTGGCGCGCGGCGCAGCGCGCCAATCTGCATGAAGTGCCGGTCCACGTGGTCGATGCCGACGATCGCATGGTGCGCGAACTGGCGATCATCGAAAACGTGCAACGCGCCGACCTCAATCCGATCGAGGAGGCGGCCGGCTACGAACAATTGATGCAGGACTACGACTACACGCAGCAGGCCGTCGCGCACATCATCGGCAAGAGCCGCAGCCATGTCGCCAATACATTGCGGCTGATGCATTTGCCCGAGCTTACAAAACGGTTGGTGTCGGAAGGGCATCTATCGGCCGGCCACGCGCGCGCGCTGCTGTCGCTGCCCGATGCCGATGCGGTGGCGCAACGCGCCGTGGCGCAGGGCCTCACCGTGCGCGATCTCGAAAAGATGGTGCAGGAGCAATCGGCGCCAAAGGCCGCCGCCGCGCCGCGCAAGCCGAAGGCTGAAAAGGACGCCGATACGCGCCAGATCGAACGCGAGCTGAGCGAAGCCACCGGCCTCAAGGTGACGATCGACGCCAATAATCCCGACAACGGCCAGGTGGTGTTGCGCTACACGTCCTTCGATCAGCTCGACGCGATCATCGAGCGGTTGCGGCAGGGCCTGCATCTGTCGGGTTCGCGCTGATCCGGGCTCATAAACATCAAGCCGTCATTGCGAGCAAAGCGAAGCAATCCAGTGCCACAGGTGAAATAAGCCTGTGGCACTGGCATTTCTTGATGCCGTACCGCACGCCCTGGATTGCTTCGTCGCTGCGCTTCTCGCAATGACGGTGGTTTACCGTCCGGGATTACGTCCCGCGAGTGCGATCGACCACAATGCGCGGGTGGCGATCTCCGGCGCCAGATGCGCTTCCAGGCGCGAGCGTTTGATGGCATCGCCCAGGGTGGTGACCGCGCGGGCGAGTTTTGGCGCGCTCCAATGTCGCGCATGCACGGCGAGCGGGGCGCGGCGCGGGAAGGGCACCGGCATGATGCGCGTCGCCGTTTCGACGGCGCGATCGGGCGGTGCGCCGGTGTCGATTTCGAGCCGGGCGCGATGGGCGATGACGGCGTGTCGTAGCGCCTGGATGAGAAAGCCGCCCGGATCGTTGCCGGCGGCGAAGACCCGTTCGAGGGTTTCGCTGACCGCTGCATGATTGCCGGCGAAGGCGCCGTCGATCGCTTCGTCGATTACCAAAGCCGAGGCATCGGCGCAGCTTTGCAGCACCGCATCGAGATCGACGACGCCTTTCTGATGCGCATAGAGCAGCAGCTTGTCGATCTCACTGCGCGTGGTGAGACGGTCGGCGCCAAGCAGCGAGACCAGCAATTCCTTGGCGTCGGGATTGATCGTCATCTGTGCCTGCGCCACTTCCGTGTCGATCAGGCGAATGAGATCTTCCTCGCGGTCGGGATTGCATTCGATGGCGACGGCCTGGCGATGTTGGGTGAAAAGTTTGCGCAAGGCCGAATCGCCGCGCAGCGCACCCGCTTCGACGATGATGGTCGAATCAACAGGCGGCACGTCGAACAGCGGTTCGAAGGCCGGCATGAGATTGGCCGAGCCGGCGGTGACGAAGACGGCGCGCTTGCCGCCGAACAGGCCCACCGTATTGGCTTCATCGAGCAGTTTTTGCGGATCGCCGGCCAATTCCTCGCTGGTCATTTCGACCACCTGGAACGGGTCCTTGGGGTCATCGACCGACAGGCGCAACGCCTTGCGGGCGCGCTCGCTGATCAGGCCCGTGTCCGTGCCGAAGAACAGATAGAAGCGGATGTGATCTTGCCGCGAAGCGAGAAGGCGATCCGCTTCGCCGCTGCGAATCGCGACCATGGCGGCGAATCAGGCTTTGCGGGCCAGGCCCGCCGCGAGGCGCGTGCGAATCTGGTCGGCGATCACTTTGGCGTTGCGGATTTCGGCATCGCGCGCGGCACGCTGGTTGGCGAAACGCTGGCTGGTACGATCGTAGCTCTGCGCCGCCACGGCGACGCCTTCGAGAACCGGCTTCTGATCGTCGGTGACGGAATAGAGTTTGTATTCGGCATCGACCAGAACCGTGCCGGCGGTGGCACGGGCGGTGACGGTATCGACCAGCGGCGAACTTACCCGTTCGCGCGCGGTGATGACCAGGCGATATTTCGGAATCACCGTCGATCCCGTGCCGTTGAGCGCGAAAATCAATTCGTTGCCGAGATAGTGGCCGAGGCGATCGGGCACGGGTTCCACCTTGATGGCCGCCAGATCGTCCCGGAGCTGTTCGCCGGCGAGGCCGCCATACATTGGCTGGAAGCAACCGCCGAGCGACAGAGCCAGCGTGCCGGCCAAAGCCAGCGCCGCCACAGATCGAACCCGCCTTGCACGCAGGTCTTGTCGGTTAAACGACCACATTGACGATCCTGTTGGGTACGACGATGACTTTCTTGGCGGCCTGACCATTCAGGAGCTTTTGCACGTCATCGAGTTTCAACGCTTCGGCTTCCAGCAATTTTGCATCAGCATCGCGCTCGATGACAAGCTCGCCGCGCTTCTTGCCGTTCACTTGGACGGGAATGGAAATCGTGTCCTCGCGGGCCAGAGCCGGATCGACCTTGGGCCAGGGCGCATAGGCGGCGGCGCCGGAATGGCCGAGCCGTTCCCAGCACTCTTCCGCCAGATGCGGCATCATCGGCGCGAACATCAGCACCAGCGCATCGGCCGCTTCGCGACAGGCGAGGCGGAACTGCGGCGTCATCTGTTCGGGCGACTGTACGTCGCCGAGAATCTTGCTCAACGCGTTCGACAGCTTGCGGATTTCCGCAATGGCGGTGTTGAAGCGCAGGCGCTCGATATGATCGGCGATGCGGGCGCAATGGCGATGGGTCAGGCGGCGAATGTCGAGCGCCGTCGCTTCACTGATGTCCTTGATCGGCGTTCCGGCGGGCGCGGCGATCTCGGCGAGTTGGCCGATCAGGCGCCACAATTGCTGCACGTAACGGGCCGCGCCCTGCACGCCTTCTTCGGACCAGATGACGTCGCGATCGGGCGGCGAATCCGACAACATGAACCAGCGCGCGGTATCGGCACCGTAGGTACCGATGATGTCGTCGGGGTCGACGGTGTTGCGCTTCGACTTCGACATCTTCTCGACCGAGCCGATGCTGATCTCATTGCCGGTGGCGAGCGAGAAGGCTTTGCGCACGCCGTTGTCGGTACGCATCTCAATCTCGGCAGGTTGCAGCCAGTCGCCGTTGGGCGAGCGATAGGTCTCGTGCACCACCATGCCCTGGGTGAACAGACCCTCGAACGGCTCGGCGATGCCCAGATGCCCGGTCTTGCTCATGGCGCGGGTGAAGAAGCGCGAATAGAGCAGATGCAGGATCGCGTGTTCGATGCCGCCGATATACTGGTTCACCGGCAGCCATTCATCGGCCACGCGCCGGGTCGTCGGCGCGTCTTCCCGCCACGGATCGGTGAAGCGGGCGAAATACCAGGACGAATCGACGAACGTGTCCATCGTGTCGGTTTCGCGTGTCGCCGGCTTGCCGCATTGCGGACAGGCGACATGTTTCCAGGTCGGATGGCGCTCCAGCGGATTGCCGGGACGGTCGAAGGTGACATCCTCGGGCAGTTTCACCGGCAGATCGTCTTCGGGCACCGGCACGCTGCCGCAATCATCGCAATGGATGATCGGGATCGGGCAGCCCCAATAGCGCTGGCGTGAAATGCCCCAGTCGCGCAGCTTGAAGTTCACCTGGCGGGCGGCGCGCGGACGGCCATCCAGCGTCTCGCTTTCCAGGCGGCGCGCCACGTCGTTCTTCGCATCCGCGATGGTCATGCCGTCGAGGAAGCGCGAATTGATCATGCGGCCGTCACCGTCATAGGCGGTGTCGGTGATGACGAAGGTCGCGGGATCGACGTCGAGCGGGCAGACCACCGGCGTATTGCCCAGGCCATAGGCGTTGGCGAAATCCAAGTCGCGCTGGTCATGGGCCGGACAGCCGAAGATGGCGCCGGTGCCGTAATCGAGCAGCACGAAATTGGCGACATAGACCGGCAAGGTCCAGTTCGGATCGAACGGATGGGTGACGCGCACGCCGGTGTCGTAACCCTTCTTCTCGGCGGTCTCGAGCGTGGCCACCGACGTGCCCATGCGATGGCATTCGTCGATGAAGGCCTGCAAGCCCGGATTGCCGACGGCGAGCGACTTGGCGAGCGGATGATCGGCGGAGATCGCCATGAACTTGGCGCCGAACAGCGTGTCGGGCCGCGTGGTGTAGACCTCGATCTCGCGCGCGTCGGTTTTGTTGGACGCGGGGGCGATGTCGAAGCGCACCAGCAGACCTTCCGACCGGCCAATCCAGTTTTGCTGCATCAGCCGGACCTTTTCCGGCCAGCGGTCGAGGGTTTGGAGGGCGTCGAGCAGTTCTTGCGAATAGTCGGAAATCTTCAGGAACCACTGGGTCAGCTCGCGTTGTTCGACCAGGGCGCCCGAGCGCCAGCCGCGCCCGTCGATGACCTGCTCGTTGGCGAGCACGGTCATGTCGACCGGATCCCAGTTCACCTTGGACTTTTTGCGGTCGACCAGGCCATTCGCCAGGAAATCCAGGAACATTTTCTGCTGGTGGCGGTAATAGCTCGGGTCGCAGGTGGCGATTTCGCGCGACCAGTCGAGCGACAGGCCCATGGATTTGAGCTGGCCGCGCATGGTGGCGATGTTTTGGTAGGTCCAGGTCGCCGGGTGGGTGTTGTTCTGCATGGCGGCGTTCTCGGCAGGCATGCCGAAGGCGTCCCAGCCCATCGGATGCAGCACGTTGAAGCCGGTGGCGCGCTTATAGCGGGCTACGACGTCGCCCATGGCATAGTTCCGGACGTGGCCCATATGGATGCGCCCGGACGGATAGGGAAACATTTCAAGGACATAGTATTTCGGCTGCGGCCCATCGTTGCGCGTCTTGAACGTGCCGGATTCCTCCCAGAATCGCTGCCATTTCGGCTCTGTCTCACGTGGGTTATATCGGTCGGAAAACATTCAAGGATCGCAATCTGCTGACGGAGGGCGCTACATAGCGTTTCTGCATTTGTTGGACTCATCAAATGCTAAGAAGACGCGTTAAAAACAAGAGATTCTAGGCAAATCGCGTTTCAAGAGAAACGCGATTTGTCCTTGCTGCCGAAAGTGGCGTTCTTTTACGGTCCAACACAATGGCTTGCAACTTGTGGCGCGGTTAAGGAACGGCGATGACGCTGACGCAAAAGAATGATTCCGGGAAAGATGCCGCCGATATTCTGGCACGGTTCCGCAAGGTGCGGGAGGATATCGACCGGGCGGCGCGCCATGTGCCGCGCGATCCGGCCGGGGTCACGCTGCTGTGCGCCTCCAAAACCCAAGATGTGGAGCGAATCGAGCCGCTTTTGGCGGCCGGTCATCGCTTGTTCGGCGAAAACCGGGTGCAGGAGGCCAAAACCAAGTGGCCGGAGCTGCGCGCCCGCTATCCCGACGTGGATTTGCACCTGATCGGCCCGTTGCAGACCAATAAGGTGCGCGACGCCCTGAAACTGTTCGACGTCATCGAAACCCTCGACCGGGAGCATCTGGCCGAGGCCATTGCCGCCGAAAGCGCCAAGCTCGGCAAGCGGCCGAAACTGTTCGTCGAGGTCAATACCGGCGCCGAGCCGCAAAAGGCCGGCCTTCTGCCAGCCGAAGCCGATGCCTTCATCGCCCGCTGCCGGCAGGTGCACGGCCTGGATGTGGTCGGGCTGATGTGCATTCCGCCGGCCGATGACCAGGCGTCGCCGCATTTCGCTCTGCTCGGCGAGATCGCCAAGCGCAACGGGCTCAGCCGGCTCTCCATGGGCATGAGCGCCGATTTCGGCCAGGCGGTGCAACTGGGCTCGACCGAAGTGCGGGTGGGAACGGCGATCTTCGGCGCGCGGCAGGCCTAATCGGCGTAAAGCGTCGCGAGCGCGCCAATCTCCGTCACGTCCAGCGCCCGGCCTTCGATATGAGTGACGGGGGCGAGGCCGAGGCTGTTGGTGATCAAAGCTTCGCGGATCGTGCCGAGTTCGGCGGCGGCGATGCGGCGTTCGCGGGCGGCGAGTGTGTGAAGCACGCGGGCGCGCGCCAAGCCGTTCAACACGCCGTCGTCCAGGCGCGGCGTTGCCCAGCCGTTGTCGTCGCGGATGAAGAGATTGCCGACGGTGCAGCAGGCGACATTGCCTTGCGTGTTGAGCAGCACCGCATCGGTGGCGCCGCGCGTGAGCGCTTCACGCTTGGCGATCAGCGCATCGCCATAGGCGAGAACCTTGAGGCGCGAAAGCGGCGAGTGTTCGTTGCGGCGCGTCGTCTGGCTGACGATGAGTTGGGCCGATGATGCAGCCACATAAAGCGCGATGCTGGCGAGCATTGTGGGGCGCGAGGGCTCTTCGCTCGGCCAAAGACCGCGTTTGTTCGACGGGCCGCGGGTGAGCGTGAGACGCAAAGCGGCGTCCGATAGGCCGGCCGTTTGAATGAGGCTGTTGAGACCGTCGTGAATGGTATCATCGGAAAAGGGAACTGGAATATCGAGCTGCTGTGCGCCGGCACGCAGCCGCTCAAGATGCGCGCTCAGCCACAGCACTTTGCCATCGCGGGCGCGGAAGGTCTCGAACAGACCGTCCGCCAGCAGCAAGCCGCGATCGCTCGGCGCGATGCGGGCTTTGCTGTCGTCAACCAGATGTCCGTTGAGCCAGTAATAAGTCATCGTTGTCGACTTTGTCTGCGGTCTCGGTGTCGTCCCGGACACGCGCAGCGTGATCCGGGATCCAGGGGCGTGCGGTAGGGCGCTGAAAACGAGCGATCGAACATTGTACCACTAGCCCCTGGGTCCCGGATCATCTGCTACGCAGATGTCCGGGATGACACGAAGGTTGCGGGATGAATCTGGAGCGCAAAGGCTGTCGCCTTCCTCGGCGCCCTCGATGACGAAGGCGTTTTCGTCGAACGATCCCATGGCTGCCGTGACGATGGCCTGGATCGAGGCCTTGGCTTTCAGCAACATCTCGTCGAATTCCCGCTGCGGCGTCGATTGCGCGACGACACCGCCGCCGACACCGATGGACAGTTTGCGCCCAGCCTGCACGATGGTGCGAATGACGATGCTGAGATCGGCGGCGCCATCGTAGCCGATCCAGCCGAGTGCGCCGGAATAGACGCCGCGCGCGCGGCCTTCGAGCTGGTCGATCAGTTCGAGCGTGCGCGTCTTCGGCGCGCCGGTCATCGATCCGCCCGGGAAAGCGGCGCGCAGGAGATCGACGATGGTCTTGTTCGCTTCGAGTTCGCCGCGAACGGTGCTGACCAGTTGATGCACCGTCGCATAGGATTCGATATCGCAGAGTTTTGGCACGGTGACGGTGCCCGGTCGGCAGACGCGCGACAGATCGTTGCGCAAGAGATCGACGATCATGACGTTCTCGGCGCGGTCCTTGTCGCTCTGGGCAAGCTCCGCTGCGAGCCTTTGATCGGCGATCGGATCGGCATCGCGCTTGACCGTGCCCTTGATCGGCTTGGCCTCGACATGCCCGTGCTTGTCGACATGCAGAAAGCGTTCGGGCGAAGCGCTGAGAACGGCGCCGCCGGGCCATTTTATATAAGCCGCGAAGGGTGCGGGGTTGATGCGCCTCAATACGCGATAGAGACCGAAGGATTCGATATCGAGTTCGGTCCTGATCGTGTTGGTCAGGCAGATTTGATAGGACTCGCCGGCATGAATCCAATCGAGGCATTGCTCGACGTCGCGTAGATAGGTGTCGCGATCACGGTCGAGGCGAAAGCTTATGATGCGATCATGTGTGTATGGCGTGGATCGCGGCCCCGTCTCTTGGCGTATGGTGGTTTCGATCTCGGCCAGCCATGTTTGCGCCAGCGCTTCCTGCCCCGGCTTTTCGGTGCAGACTGCGTACATCTTGGCGGTCTGGTGATCGAAAGCCAGGAAGCGATCGACGTGTTGCAGGAGCGCATCGGGCATGGTGCTGATGCCGCGTGTGGCGCCGCCGAATTCGCGCGCCAATTCGTAGCCGAACCAACCGACCCAGCCGCCGACAAAGGGACAGGGTGGCGGATTGTCGATCTCGGCTGGAAGCCGATGTGCGAGAAGATCAAGAATACCAGCAGTTTCTTGATCTTCGCTCCTCGCTTCGTGGAGATCGAGCGCGGTGGCGGCGCCGAAGTAGGACCAGCGTCCCTGGTTTTGTTGAGCCGCGCTGCTGTCGAGCCAGAAGGAGGAATCCTTTGCCGCGAAGGCGTTGGCATAGACGGCTTCAGGTGATGGCGGATTATCGATCTCGGCCCAAGCCAATCGCAAGCGCCGGTTGGCTTTTGCCGGCTGCGGCATGGGGCGCGAGACAGGATGCAAGCTGCGCGGCGCGGCCGCTTGCGACAGATCGCGAAAGTTGCGCAGCAGTTGCGTGCCGCCTTCGCAGATGATCGATTCCGGATGGAATTGCACGCCCCAGAGCGGGCGCGTGCGGTGCATCAGCGCCATCACCAGATCGTCGTCGCTCCAGGCGATCTCGATAAGATCATCGGGCAGAGGGCGTTGCACGGTGAGCGAATGATAGCGCGCTGCCAGGAAAGGCGATGGCAAGCCTTGCAGCAGGCCGGTCTCTGTGTGGCGCACGGGCGTTGTCTTGCCATGGACCGGGCGTGGCGCGCGGACCACCGCCCCACCCAGCATGGTGGCGATGCCCTGATGGCCGAGGCAGACGCCGAGGATCGGCTTTTCGCAGTGGTGGAGCACGTCGGCGCAAATGCCGAAATCATTGGGCCGGCTCGGATGACCGGGGCCGGGCGAGATGACGACATTGTCGAAAGCCATCGTCCGCAAGCTCGCCCAGTCGCAGGCGTCATGGCGCAAAACGAGGGGCGTCTCCTGGTTCACTACCGCGACCAGATGCACGAGGTTGTGGGTGAAGGAGTCATAATTGTCGATGATCAGGGTGCGCATCTCAGCCTCTGGGCTCAGCCGATGATCATGCGGCAGTCGCGGGCGAGGCGCGGCAGCAGCCGGCGCATGGCGTCCGCTGAGATGGCGATGCAGCCGGCGGTCGGGGCCGGTGGGGTGCGGGTCAGATGGAAGAAAATGGCGCTGCCGCCGCCTTTGATCCGGGGCCGGTGGTTGTGGTCGAGGATCAGCACCACGTCATAGATCGGGGCCTCCATCCACATCGCTTCATGGCTGGCGGGGAAAGGCCGCGTGACCAGGCGGTTGTACTGGCCGCTTGAACGGTCGTCGCACCAGCCGTCGTCACGGCGCAGCGGCCGGAGCGGGATCGCGGTTGCCGGCCGGCGGAGACGATCGGGGCGGTAAAAGCCACGGTAAAGATGGTAAATGCCGGCGGGCGTCGCGCCGTCGCCCTCCCTCTTGCGATGGACGATCCCGGCCGGACCGAGCTTGCAGGGAAGGGTTAACGTGCCGACGGTCAGCCGGCCGTTGGCGCGGCCGCCGGGAGCTTGGAAAACGCGGAGACGGGAAATCGGCTTCACGGCGACACGGGGCTGGGCATTCACCTGTTTGTGCATGGCATTTGACGGCAGATCAATCAGTTCCAGGTCCGATCGCTTGCGGAATGGGCGGAATTCCTCGAATATCGTGCAGCGCAAATCATTTGCGTTTCGCAATTTCCGCGCTTCGTGGCTTCGCCCAGCGCCCAGTTGGACCGGCACCGCACTTGATCCGAAAAATCCTCATCACCGACGATGACGTCGATTTGCGCACCGCTTTGGCCAGCCAGCTCGATTTGCACGAAGAATTCTCGACCATCGAGGCCGATACGGCGACCAAGGCGCTGCAAATGACCCGCGCCCAGACGCCCGATCTCGTCATCATGGACGTGGGCCTGCCCGACATGGACGGGCGCGAGGCGGTGCGGATCATGCGCAAGGACGGGTTCAAGAACCCGATCATCATGCTGACCGGTCAGACCTCCGATGCCGATGCGGTGCTGGGGCTCGATTCCGGCGCTAATGACTATGTCAGCAAGCCGTTCAAATTTGCCGTGCTGCTGGCACGCATCCGCGCCCATCTGCGCCAGCACGAATCGAGCGACGACGCGACGTTCCAGATCGGCATCTATTCGTTCAAGCCGAGCAGCAAAATGCTGGTCAACGACAAAGGCAGCAAGCTGCGGCTGACGGAAAAGGAAACCGCGATCCTGCGCTTCCTCTATCGGGCCGGCCAGCAGGTGGTGACACGCGACGTGCTGCTGCGCGAAGTGTGGGGCTATAACGCCAATGTCACGACGCATACGCTCGAAACGCATATCTATCGCCTGCGCCAGAAGATCGAGAAAGATCCTGCCACCGCCCAATTGCTGGTGACGGAAGCGGGCGGCTATAAACTGGTGCCGTAGAGCAAATTACGTTTCGATAGAAACGCAAATTTGCTTACGGGTTTTGTTTTGACGCGTCTTTGTAGCGTTTGACTACGTCAAACTGCAAAACGCTTTGGTGAGAGCAAGAGAATAGTGGTTCGCCATGTCCCTTGAAGACGATATCCGCACGCTGTCGGCGGTGCCGGTTTTCGATCAGATGGAAGTCGAGGCGATCCGTCTGATCGCTTTCTCGGGGATTACGCGCAATCTCAAAGCCGATGACGTGCTGTTCAAGGCGGGCGATGCATCAGAAGGCGGCTATCTGGTGTTGAGCGGCCGCGTCGCGCTCGATCAGGGCGGCAGCGTCGCGCGCCATATCGCGGGCGCCGGCACGTTGATCGGCGAAGTGGCATTGATCTCGGAAACCGAATGCGGGGCCACCGCCACGGCGCTGCAACCCTCGCAGGTGTTGTTCGTATCGCGCACGCTGTTTCGCCGCGTGCTCGGCGAATTTCCGGTGAGCGCCAATCGGCTCAAGACGCGGATGACTGAGCGGCTGACGCGCACCAGCCGCGATCTGGCGCAGATGCGCGGTGTGCTGGAAGGCTGAGGACTAATCTTCGAGATCGACGGTGACGGGCACGTGATCGGAGGGGCGATCCCAGCCGCGCGCTTCTTTCAGGATTTCCATCGTCTTCAATTGCGGCGCCAGGGTTTTGCTGAGCCAGATGTGATCGAGGCGGCGGCCTTTGTTGGCGGCTTCCCAATTGGGCGAGCGATAGCTCCACCATGTGAAAAGCCGCTCCGGCTCGGGCACAAGATGGCGGATCGCATCGACCCAGGGGCCAGCGCCGAAGACGCGTTGCAGACGATCCACTTCGATCGGCGTGTGGCTGACAATTTTCAGGAGCGCCTTGTGATTCCACACGTCGGTTTCGAGCGGCGCGATGTTGAGATCGCCGACCAGAACCGACTTGCCGTTGGCCAGGCCGTCGCTCTTCGTCCAGGCTTCGAGCTCGTCGAGGAAACTGAGCTTGTGTTCGAATTTCGGATTGAGTTGCGGATCGGGAATGTCGCCGCCGGCGGGAATGTAGAAATTGTGCACGGTCACCGGCTCGGCGCCGAGCACGCCGGGATCGAAGGTCGCCGCGATATGGCGTGCGTCGCCCTTCTGGCAGAACTCGCGCGTGAATGATTTTTCAAACGGCACGCGCGAAGCGATGGCGACACCGTGATAGCCCTTCTGCGCATTGATCGCGATGTGCTTGTAGCCCATGGCCGTCAACGGCGCGGAGGGAAATTCCGCCTGCCGGCATTTGATTTCCTGCAGGCACAGAATGTCAGGCTGATGCGTTTGAACGAACCGCTCGATCAGCGGCATGCGCAGGCGGACGGAATTGATATTCCACGTGGCGATACGTTTGGTCATCGACAATCCGGTTTTTTATCAGGGACCGGATAGCATGCGAAAAAGCGGAAGTCGAAAGGGCGGTGCCTCGGTGTCATACCGGACGCCGAAGGCGATCCGGTATCCAGGGGCCAAGGTCCGCAATATAGATGATGAGTCCAGTTCGCCGCTGTGGCTTACAATTTACCACTCGCCCCTGGTTCCCGGATCACGCTGCGCGTGTCCGGGATGACACCAAGGTTTCAGCGATCACCGATCAATTGTTGTCGGTACGGTCGTAGTTGATGCGGAACAGGCCCGGGTCCGGCGCCTTGCGCAGGTCGACATTGCTCAGCACGACACGGGTTTCATAGCCCTGCGGGTCGGTGACGACCCAGTTGCGCAGGCTGAAATCCGACGAGTTGAAGACGAGCGAGATGCGCGACGTACCACCGAAAGTGGCTTTGTCCTCGATCTTGATCGTGGTCACATCAGCGCCCTGGGTGACATCGAGAATCTTGGTGTCGCGGGCGAGGTCGATGTTCTGCTTGAGCAGGAATTTCAGCGGCGTCTGGCCGATGAAATAGAGATCCTGGGTCGCCAGCTTGCGATTGCGGATGGCGACGCTGGTGCCGTCGGCGATGATTTCGAGCGGCGAAGGGCGGTCATATTCGAAGCGCAGCTTGCCCGGCTTCTGCACCGAGAGCGTGCCCGAGGTTTTCTTGCCGTCGTTGCCGGTCTGGGTGAAGTCGCCGACCAGGGTGGTCACGCCGTTGAAATAGGCGTTGGCGCGGCGGACGGCCGCGGCAGCATCCTGCGTGGCGACACGGGCCGGCGGGGCGGCCTTGTCGATGGCTTGGGTGGCCGGCGCCGGCTTTTTGCCGCCGCCCAGAATATCCATCTGCGCCCAGGCAGGACCCATTGCGGGCGAAGCTGCGGAAATCGCGGCTCCAAGGCCCAGAACGAGCATAAAATGGCGCATTTCGAATGCCTTTCGAAGGATCATAAGCCTAGATAGGGTCCGGTTATGGCGAATGTTCGGCCGTTACACGACCGTTTCAGTCATCCGGTCCCGGGTCGAACGCGCCACGATCTACGCCACCACCCACCAGGATTTCACGTTTGCCGGCGTGATTTGCCGCACTGACAACGCCTTCCTGCTCCATCCGCTCGACCAAAGAGGCCGCCTTGTTATAGCCGACCGACAGGCGGCGCTGGATGTAACTCGTCGAACATTTGCGGTCGCGCAGCACGATGGCCACGGCGCGGTCGTAATAATCGCCCGATTCCTCGGCGTCCATCGAGCCGGGATAGGCCGCTTCGCCGCCGCCCTCGTCGCTTTCGTCCTCGGTGGTGATGGCTTCCAGATATTCCGGCGTGCCCTGGGTCTTGAGATGGCCGACGATCTTTTCGACTTCCTGGTCCGACACGAAGGGTCCATGGACGCGCGAGATGCGGCCGCCGCCGGCCATATAGAGCATATCGCCCTGGCCCAGCAGCTGTTCGGCGCCCTGCTCGCCCAGAATGGTGCGGCTGTCGATCTTCGAGGTCACCTGGAAGGAGATGCGCGTCGGGAAGTTGGCCTTGATCGTGCCGGTGATAACGTCGACGGAGGGACGTTGCGTCGCCATGATCAGATGGATACCGGCTGCGCGCGCCATCTGTGCCAGACGCTGGATTGCGCCTTCGATGTCCTTGCCCGCGACCATCATCAGGTCGGCCATTTCGTCGACGATGACGACGATGAAAGGCAGGCGGTCGAGATTCATCTCTTCCGTCTCGAAAATCGCCTCGCCGGTCTCGCGGTCATAGCCGGTCTGCACGGTGCGAGTGATGACTTCGCCCTTGGCGGCGGCTTCCGTGACGCGCGCGTTGAAGCCGTCGATGTTGCGCACACCGACCTTCGACATCTTCTTGTAGCGATCCTCCATCTCGCGCACGGCCCACTTAAGGGCGACGACGGCTTTCTTCGGATCGGTGACGACGGGGGTCAGCAGATGCGGAATGCCGTCGTAGATGGACAGTTCCAGCATCTTCGGATCGATCATGATCAGTTTGCACTCGTCGGGCTTGAGCCGATAGAGCAGCGACAGGATCATGGTGTTGATGGCGACCGACTTGCCCGAGCCGGTGGTGCCGGCGACGAGCAGATGCGGCATGCGGGCAAGATCGACGATCACCGGCTCGCCGCCGATGGTCTTGCCGAGCGCGATGGTCAGGCGATGTTTCGACTTCTCGAAATCTTCCGAGGCGAGAAGTTCTCGGAGATAAACGGTTTCGCGGCGCTGGTTCGGCAGTTCGATGCCGATGGCATTGCGACCCTGCACGACGGCGACACGGGCCGAGACCGCCGACATGGAACGGGCGATGTCGTCGGCCAGGCCGATGACGCGCGATGATTTGATGCCGGGCGCCGGCTCCAGTTCGTAAAGCGTGACGACCGGGCCGGGGCGCACGTTGATGATCTCGCCTTTAACGCCGAAGTCGTCGAGCACGCCTTCGAGCAAGCGCGCATTCTGTTCGAGCGCATCCTCGGAGAGTTTGCCGACGGAGAGTTTCTTGGCTTCGGCGAGTAGCAGCAGCGGCGGCAGTTCGTAGCGCGAACGGTCGAGGAAGGAGGGCTGCGCTTCACGCGTCGCGCGCTTGCCCGGCTTGATCGCGGCCGCCGGCTTGGCGATGCGCGATTCCGCCGTCAGTTCGAGATCCTGATTGGCGGCATCATATTGCGCGGCTTCGCGAGCAACGGGCACGTCGAAAGAGACCGGCGCGTCGATGGTGATGCGACGCGGCGGCTTGCGCGGCGCGGGCTCCGGCTCATAGTCCGGCTCGACGGGCGCGGCCACGCGGGCGCGCGGTCTTGGCTCAAAATCCGGTTCGTCGCGCTCGTCATAGGCGGGGCGCGCGGCTTTGCGGCTGGTGAAGAGGCGGCCGAGTGTCGCCTTGCTGCGCAGCGCCAGGTGGATGGCACCCCCGAGCAAGGTCAGCGCGAAGCCCGGTTCGCTGCCGCGATCTTCCTCGTCTTCCGGTTCGGCTGCGGCGCGGGCGCGCTTTTTCTTCGGCGGCAGATCGTATTCGTCGGCCAGGGCTTCCTGCGGATCGTCGGCGACACGGCCCATGGCGGCGGTGAAAGCGACGATGGCGACGGCACCGATGATGGCGGCGAAAATGCCGACGATGATGGCGCTACCGCCCAGTCCGCGCCGGGGCAGCGCCAGCATGGCATCGCCGATGACGCCGCCGAGGCCTGTTGGCAGCGGCCAGCTGCTGCTGGCTGGGAAGAGCGAGACGATGCCGGCGGCGCAGACCACGCCGGCGACCATGCACAGAATGCGGAACGCGATACGGTCGAGGCGGCGGCGCGACAGGAGCGACACGGCCCAGCCGAGCAGCGGCGGAATGAAGCCGATCGAGGCCAGTCCGAACAATTGCATGCTCAGGTCGGAGACGATGGCGCCGTTCTTGCCGAGCAGATTGCGGACGCGGCCGGAGGCGGCGTAGTTCAGGCTCGGGTCAAGCGCCGACCACGAGACCAGAGCGACGACGAAACACCCGGCGAGCACCAGCAGCAACAGGCCGGCGCTTTCGGCCAAACGACGGCCGAAATAGAGGCGGACTGGATCGGGAATGCGTTCCAGTACCGATGAATTGTGGGTGCGCATCGTGCAAGCAAACAATCAGTCGCGAGGAATGGTCTGGCGGGCCGCCGCGTGAGCCTTAATGCTACGGTGCGCGCGGTTAATGCGCGCTTAACCTTACCCCTCCCGCGCTATGCCATTTCGCCGTCTGACGGGGCCCCGTCAAACGGCGAAAGAGCTTGTTGAAATAATCGGTTAGGTAGCCACGCCTCGGTGGAGGCGTGGTTTGTTTCAGGTCGACAAGTGCTTCAGGATCGGCAGTTGGCGCACCGTTTTTCCCGTCGCGGCGCGCAGCGCATTGGCGACCGCCGGTCCGATCGGCGGCACGCCCGGTTCGCCGACACCCGTCGGCGGCTCGGTCGACGCCATGATATGCACCTCGACCTTGGGCATCTGGTTGATGCGCAGGGGCGTGTAGGTGTCATAGTTCTGCTGGTCGACCACGCCGCCGGTCAGGGTCAGTTCTTCCTGCAGAATGGCGCCGAGCCCGAAGCCGATGCCGCCTTCCATCTGGGCGCGGATCTGGTCGGGATTGATCGCCGTGCCGCAATCGACGGCGCAGACGACCCGGTCGACCGTGAAGTCGCTGCCGTTCTTGACCGTGATCTCGACCACCTGCGCGACGAAAGTCGAGAAGCTTTCGTGCAGTGCCACGCCACGGAAGCGGCCTTGCGGCAGCGGCGTGCCCCAGCCGGCCTTTTCAGCGGCGAGTTTCAGCACGGCGGCATGGCGTGGGTGCTTGTCGAGCATGGCGAGCCGGAAATCGATCGGATCGCGCTTGGCCGCCGCCGCCAGTTCGTCGACGAAGGTTTCCACCGCATAGGCCGTATGGGTGGAGCCGACCGAACGCCACCACAGCACGGGTATTTTGGAAGAGACCGTGGTGAGATCGACTTTCAGGTTGGGGATCGCATAGGGCATGTTGGCCGCGCCCTCGACCGAAGTCGGATCGATACCGTCCTTGATCATCATGGCGAACGGACCGCCGTCCATGATCGACTGACCGACGATGTGGTCGTAGAGCGCGACCAGTTTGCCGTCCTTGTCGAGGCTCGCCTTCATCGCATGCACGTAAGCGGGGCGATAACGTCCGCCGCGCATGTCGTTCTCGCGCGTCCACTGCACTTTCACCGGTTTGCCGGGGCCAAGCGCCTTGGCGATGGAAACCGCTTCCGCGATCAGATCGCCATCGGCGACGGCGCGACGGCCGAAGCTGCCGCCGGTCTTCATCACATGCAGAACGACCTTGTCCGGCGTCGTGCCGGCGACTTGCGCCGCGATCGCCTGATAGAGGCCTGGCATCTGATGGCCGCCCCAGACCTCGACGCGGCCGTCTTCGCTGATGCGCGCGACCGCATTCAGCGGTTCGATGGCCGCGTGCGCCAGATAGGGAAACTCATAGACGGCTTCGATCGTCTGCGCGCCCGCGCTGAAAGCGCCGGCGACATTGCCGTCGTTGCGCGCGGTGACTGCGCCCGCGCCGTTGGCAAGTTTCCGATATTCGTTGAGCAACTCGGCGCTGCCGCGTTGCTCGGCCTGGCTTTCGTCCCATTCGACGGTCGTCAAGTCGCGGCCTTTCAAAGCCGCCCACATGTTGCGGCCGACCACGGCGATACCGCGCGGGATCTGCACGACATCGACGACACCGTCGAGGGCCTTGGCCTTCGAGGCATCGAAACGCTTCACCTGCGCGCCGAACTTCGGCGGATGGATCATCACCGCCGTCAGCAGGCCGTCCATCTTCACGTCGATCGTGTAGTCTTGCTTGCCGTTCGTCTTGCCGCTTGAATCATAGCGCTTGAGCGTGGTGGAGCCGATCTGCGTCCAGCGCTCGCGCGGCTTCAGCGGCACGTTGGCGGGAATGGGCAGTGCGGCTGCCGCCGCCGCCAGATCGCCGAACGTCACGGTTCTGCCGGAGGCATTGGTCAGCGTGCCGCCTGCGACCTTGATCTCGCTTTCCGGCACGTTCCATTGCTTCGCGGCGGCCGATACCAGCATGGCGCGCGCCGTGGCGCCGGCCTTGCGGTAGCGCTCCCACGAGGATGTCATCGACGTCGAGCCGCCGGTGATCTGGAAGGCGCCGCCCATGGCGAGATTGCCATAGAGCGCGGTGGGGCCCCAGGCACCGATCACGTCGACCTGTTTCCAGTCGCCGTCCAATTCCTCCATCACCAGGGTGGCGATGCCGAAATAGGAGCCCTGCCCCATTTCGAATTGCGAGGAATGGATGATGATCTTGTTGTCGGGTGTGATCTCGACATAGGCCTGGAACGGATTGACGGCTTGCGGGGCTGTCGCGGTCTGGGCCTCGGCTGATGAGACCGCCAGCCGATAACCGATGGTCAGGCCGGCCGTCGCGGCGGCGGTGCCGATGAGAAAATGCCGGCGTGTCGGTTGGGCGGCGCCGGTTTGCGAGCGGAAGTGCAACATGATCAGCCTCCCAGCCGGTTGGAGGCTTCGTGAATGGCCGCACGAATGCGGTGATAGGTGGCGCAGCGGCAGAGATTGCCGCTCATCGCCGAATCGATGTCGTCGTTCGAGGGTTTCGGCGTGTCGGTCAAAAGAGCGGTGGCCGACATGATCTGGCCGGACTGACAATAGCCGCATTGCGGCACGTCGAGTTCGGCCCAAACTTTCTGCACGGTCTCGGCGACCTTGCCGGATATGCCTTCGATGGTCGTGATCGAAGCGCCGTCGATATTGCCGATCTCGGTTTGGCACGCGCGCACCGGCGCGCCGTCGACGTGAACCGTGCAGGCGCCGCATTGCGCCATGCCGCAACCGAACTTCGTGCCGGTCAGGCCAATCACATCGCGGATCGCCCACAGCAGCGGCATCTGTGGGTCAACGTCCAGCGTGTGTGCTCTGCCGTTGAGGGTGAAAGCAACCATTCTGCGCTCCTCTGAGCTTCGATCTTTTATGAGTGTTGTCGCCGGCGCCGGAGGGAGGGGAGAAGGGCGGCGCCCCGCGCGTGGAATCGTGGGGTTGCGGAACGATCCCATCAAGTGCGGCTCACGCCGTTGTGAAGTGGCGCGCCGCGCGGCGAAAATATCCGGAGAAAATATCTCCGGCGGAATCGGATGTCTGTCGAAAGACGATTTATTAAACTGCAAACAAAAACGGCGCCCCGAAGGGCGCCGTCCGTTGTCGAAAGGATCGACGATCAGTTGTTGTAGGCACGCTCGCCGTGTTCGGCGATGTCGAGACCTTCGCGTTCCTGATCGGGGGCGACGCGCAGGCCGATGATCAGATCGACGATCTTGTAGAGGATCGCCGAGCCGATGCCGGACCACAGCAGGGTGAAGATCACCGCTTTCACCTGCGCCATGAAAGCCGGACCGAACTCATAGGCCGCGAGGGCCAGTTCGCCGGGCTTGCTTTCATAGTCGGGGATGCCGGCGCCGCCGAGTGCCTGGTTGACCAGGATGCCCGTGCCGAGCGCGCCGATGATGCCACCGATGCAATGGACGCCGAAGACGTCGAGAGAGTCGTCGTAGCCGAGTTTGTTCTTCACCGTCGCGACGAAGAAGAAGCAGACGATACCAGCGACAATGCCGAGGACGATCGAGCCCATCGGTCCGGCGAAACCCGACGCCGGTGTGATGGCGACGAGACCGGCGATCGCACCCGAGACCATGCCGAGCAGCGACGGCTTGCCCTTCGCACCCCATTCCGCGAACAGCCAGGCGAGCGCCGCGGCCGACGTGGCAACGAAGGTGTTGAGGAAGGCCATGGCGGTGGTGCCGTTGGCTTCCAGGTTCGAGCCGGCGTTGAAGCCGAACCAGCCGAACCACAGCAGCGAGGCGCCGACCATGGTGAGCGTCAGCGAGTGCGGCGCCATCATTTCACGCGGATAGCCGATGCGCTTGCCGAGCATCAGACAGCCGACGAGACCGGCGATACCGGCGTTGATGTGAACGACCGTGCCGCCGGCGAAGTCGAGGGCGCCCCACTGGAACAGCATGCCAGCATCGAGCTTGACTTCGTCGAGCTTGGCCTGCGCCACTTTCTTGGCCGCTTCGTCAGCCGCGCCAGCCACTGCCTTCGCGGCATCGCCGATCGCATCCGGGCCGGCCCAGTACCAAACCATGTGGGCCATCGGGAAGTAGATCAGGCTCACCCAGAGAATGGTGAACAGCACCAGCGCAGAGAACTTCATACGTTCGGCGAAGGCGCCAACGATGAGCGCCGGGGTGATGCAGGCGAAGGTCATCTGGAAGGCGAGATAAGCCATTTCCGGAACGACGACGCCGTTCGAGAATGTGCCCGCCGTGGTTTCAGGCGTCACGCCCATCAGGAAGGCTTTCGAGAAGCCGCCGACGAAGTCGTTGAGGCTGCCGCCGTTGGTGAAGGCCAGCGAATAGCCGTAAACGACCCAGATGATCGACACGAGACAGACGATCATGAAGACCTGGGTGAGCACCGACAGCATGTTCTTGGTGCGCACGAGGCCGCCATAGAACAGCGCGAGGCCGGGGATCGACATCAGCATGACGAAAGCGGTGGCGACGAGCAGCCAAGCGGTGTCGCCCTTGTTGGGAACCGGTGCGGCCGCGGCCTGGGCGAAAGCCGGCAGAGCCGAGCCCAGCGCCAGGGTGCAGGCCAAGCCGGATAGGCCGGCAAACCTGCGAAGGTGAGGTATCAGTGTCATTAAGTTGCTCCTGGAGAATGGCTAAGGCTCAAAGCGCGTCGGAATCTTTTTCGCCCGTGCGGATACGGACGGCGCGTTCGAGGGATGAGACGAAAATCTTGCCGTCGCCGATCTGGCCGGTGCGGGCGGCGGCGATGATGGCGTCAACCACCGTGTCGGTGAGTTCGGAGGCGACCGCGACTTCGATCTTCAGCTTCGGCAGGAAGCTGACAGCATATTCGGCGCCGCGATAAATTTCGGTATGGCCCTTTTGGCGGCCGTAACCTTTGACTTCGGAAACGGTGAGGCCGTGCACCCCAACGGCGGTGAGCGCATCGCGCACCTCGTCAAGCTTAAACGGCTTGATGATTGCCATGACTATCTTCATTCGCTTTTCCCTGCTTGGCCGCAAATTCGACGCGCGGAATGCGACGCCCCCGGCTAGTCACGCGGCGCATCGTACGGACGGGCCTCGTGCTCGTTTGGGAATCAATCTGCGTGCCAAATGACTTAGGCGGGCTGCTGCCGCGATTCGGCGCAGGGCGATGGGAGTCGATGACCAAAATTTGAGCAGACAGGAGGCGATTGCCTAGAATCCGGTCTTTTCACCGGTGAAGCTTGGCTTTAGCCCGGCGGTGCGCCCTATTTGGCTGCCTTCGGCCTGATCAGGCCTTCCTGGGCGACGGAGGCGACCAAATCGCCATTGCGGGCATAGATGCTGCCGCGGGTGAGGCCGAGCGCGCCGTTGGCGTTGGGGCTGTCTTGAACATAGAGCAGCCACTCGTCGGCGCGGAACGGCCGGTGGAACCACAAAGCGTGGTCGAGGCTCGCCGCCTGCATTTCCTGGCTGAACACGGTGGTGCCGTGGGTGACGAGCGAGGTGTCGAGCAGGGTCATGTCGGAGAGATAGGCGAGCACGGCGCGGTGCAGGCTCGGGTCATCGGGCAGTTTGCGGCTGGCGCGCACCCAGGCGCGTTGCTCGGCCGGCCGGATCTCACCGTCTTTCAGCGGCAGATAGCGGCCGAGATCGATGGGGCGCAGTTCGATCGGCCGTTCGCCGGTGAAATACTGTTTGATGACCGGCGGAATGATCTCGCCATAGTTCTTCATGATGTCGGCGAGACTCGGCAGGGAATCCGGGTCGGGCACGTTCATCGGCATCGGCGTCTGATGCGAGAAGCCCTCTTCCTCGAGGTGGAAGGAGGCCGAGAGAAAGAAGATCACCTGGCCGTTCTGAATGGCGACGCAGCGCCGTGTCGAGAAACTGCGGCCGTCGCGCACCCGCTCCACCTGATAGACGATGGGCTTCACGGAATCGCCGGGCAGGATGAAATAGCCGTGCAGGGAATGCATCGGCTTGTCAGGATCGACCGTGCGGGCGGCCGCTGTCGCCGCCTGGGCGATCACCAGGCCGCCGAAGGTGCGCCGCCAGCTTGTGCGCAGGCCGACACCGCGAAAAATGGTCTCCTCGATCTGTTCGAGATCGAGGAGATGCACAATGTCGTTGTCGCTATTGTCGCTGGCCATCGCAAACACCCGTTTATCGGTTCTACCTAGGGGTGTTCGCGCCGGCCCGTCAAATCGGCGATTTTACGGATGAATCGCCTCGCCATGCATCGACAGATCGAGGCCTTCGCGCTCCTGGTCGGCGCTGACGCGCAGGCCGATGGTCAGGTCGAGGGCTTTCAGCACGATGGCCGTGCCGATCACGCACCAGACGATGGTGACGATGACGCCGATCGCCTGAATGCCGAGCTGGCGCACATTGCCTTCGAGGAGGCCGGCGACGCCGGGCGCATCGGGCGCGGCTGAGAGCGCGGCGGTGGCGAACACGCCGGCGGCCAGCGTGCCCAAAATGCCGCCGACGCCGTGAACGCCGAAGACATCGAGGGAATCGTCATATTTGAGCCGCGTCTTGATCGCCGTGCAGAAATAGAAGCAGACGATGCCGGCAACCGCGCCGATGACCAGGCCATGCCAGGGCAGGACGAAGCCGGAGGCCGGCGTGATCGTGCCGAGGCCGGCGATGGCGCCGGAAATGACGCCGAGCACCGAGGGCTTGC
Source organism: Rhizobiales bacterium 62-17 (assembly GCA_001898965.1). Classification (GTDB taxonomy): domain Bacteria; phylum Pseudomonadota; class Alphaproteobacteria; order Rhizobiales; family Beijerinckiaceae; genus Terripilifer. Next base: position 457,204 of record MKVW01000009.1, on the reverse strand, counting down.
CACGCTCGATCCATTCGAGCGCGCTCCAGGCGATGGCGCCGGCGCAGGCGGCGAGATGGGTGGCGGTGATGGCGAAGACGGCGCGCGAGCCGGCGCCCAGCGCCGATCCGCCGTTGAAGCCGAACCAGCCGACCCAGAGCAGGCCGGTGCCGACCACCGCAAGGGTGAGATCGAAGGGCGACATGTTTTCGCGGCCCCAGCCCTGGCGGCTGCCGATCATATAGCAGGCGACGAGACCGGCGACGCCGGCATTGATATGCACCACCGTGCCGCCGGCGAAATCGATGACGCCGAGGCTCGCCAGCCAGCCGCCGCCCCACACCATATGCGCCAGCGGCACATAGACGATGAACAGCCAGAGCACGCAGAACCAGCAGAAGGCGGAGAATTTCATGCGATCGGCCACGGCGCCGCCGACCAGCGCGCAGGTGATGATCGCGAAAGTCATCTGATAGATGGCGAACAGCAGTTCGGGAATGGTCTTGGCTGCCGGATTGATCGATTCCAGGCCGATGCCGGCGAAGAAGATGCGATCGAACGAGCCGAAAATGCTGCCCTCGCCGGCGAAGGTCAGCGAATAGCCGGCGGCGAACCACAGGATCGAGACGATGGCGGTGGCTGCCGCGCTCTGCGCCATGGTGGCGAGCACGTTCTTCTTGCGCACCATGCCGCAGTAAAACAGCGCCAGGCCGGGCAGGGTCATCAGCAGCACGAGGCCGGTGGCGATGATCATGAAGCCGGTGTCGGCCGGGTCGATCTTCATCGTTTCTTGTGCATGCGCTGCCGTCGTCGCCAGCATGGTTGCCGCGGCGGCCGTCCCTACCAAACGCTTCATCAGAAATGCCCCTGCCTGAAAATCCTGCGGTTTGGGCAAATTATGAGCAAGTCTTATGCCAAATGCCCGAATAAGCGGCGGAAGATGGCTGGGGTTGCGCAATCGCGGTTCAGCGGGCGGGATTTCAAGGATCGCGCGGCGGTTGACCAAATGCGCGGCGGCCCGAGTGCAGCGAATCGCGGCAAAGTGCCTATTTTCTATTCACATTGATAAGCCTGACCGTGCGGATAGGCCGTGATACAAGCGCGCATCAGGGATTTTCGCAGATGTGTAGCAGTCATGATGTCATCGTCGTCGGCGGCGGCCTGTCGGGGTTGGTGCTGGCGACGGCGTTGAAGCGCCAGGCCGGTTCGGCGCTGTCCGTCGCGCTGGTCGACGGCGCGCTCTCCCGCCCGCGCCGCCATCACCGCACCTCGGCGGTGGCGCCGGGACCGCGGATCATGCTGGAGCGGCTGGGCATCTGGCCCGAGGTGGCCGACCGGGCGGCGCCGGTGACGCGGATGGAAATCTCCGATTCAAGGCTTTCGGATGCGGTGCGCATTCCCAATCTCACCTTCGACAGCGCCGATGTAAAAGGCGCCGTTCTCGCCCACATCGCCTTCCATGCCGATCTGGAAGAGGCGGCGCAGCGCGCGGCGGCCGCCGCTGGCGTGGATTTCAAGCCGGTGCATGCCACATCCTTCGAGGCCGGCGTGGCGACGGCGCGGCTGCGGCTCGCCGATGGCACTGAGATGACGGCGCGGCTGGTCGTCTCGGCTGATGGCAGCCGCTCGTCGCTGCGTGATCAGGCCGGGCTGAAATCGATCGCCTGGGACTATCAGCGCACCGCTCTTGCCGCGACCATCGGCCATGAAGCCGATCACGAGGGCGTGGCGGTTCAGCATTTCCTCGAATCCGGCCCGATCGCCATGCTGCCCCTGCCCGGGCGGCGCTCGTCGCTGATCTGGACGGCCACACCCGAAGAAGCCAGCACGGCACTGGCGCTTTCAGACGAGGCCTTCCTCGCCGAAGTCGAACGGCGCGTCGGCCATCGCTGGGGCGCGTTGAGCCTTGTCGATCGGCCGCTGACCTTTCCGCTTACTTTCGCGCTGGCGCGCACGTTCGTCGCGCCGCGTTTCGCTCTGGTCGGCGATGCGGCGCATCGCATTCATCCGCTGGCGGGCCAAGGGCTCAATCTGGCATTGCGCGATGTCGGCTGCCTCACCGATGCGATCATCGATCAGGCGTCGTTGGGCCTCGACATCGGTTCTGACATCACGCTGAAGGCATATGAATCCTCGCGCCGTTTCGATTCCGCCGTTTCGGCGATGGGCGTCGATCTGTTGCATCACATCTACAAGATGAAAGGCCCGCTCGCCGATCTGCGCCGTAGCGGCGTCGCCGTGGTGCAGAACTCGCGTCTGTTGAAGCGCGCCTTGCTCAACGAAGCAATGGGCCTCTCGGGCGAGCCGCCGCGCTTGTTTCGCGCGGAGAAGGCGGCGGCCTAATCCTCGATCCGCCGTGCCTCATCGATGATGAGAATCGGAATGCCGTCGCGCACCGGATAGGCGTAACGCGCCGATTCGGAAATCAGCTCCTGTGCTTCGCGATCATAGATCAAAGGACCGCGTGTCACCGGGCACACTAGAACCTGCAACAGACGCTGGTCCATCACCGTGCGATCGTCGCTGCCCTGCGGCTCGCGCGGCGTCTCGGGCTCGATGGGAACAGGTATGTTGTCGCTGTCGTTCATTGCAAGGCGGAGGGCGGTGTCGTGCCGTCGCGCGCCAGTTCGAATTCGGTGATGGCGACGAGGGTCTCGGCGCGGCTCTTGAGATCGTCGGCTTCCAGCAGCGCCTGTTTCTCGCTCGGGCCGAACGGGCTCATCATGGAGAGCGCATTGATCAGCGCTTCGGTGGGGGCGCGTTGAATCTCGTCCCAGTCGATGCGCAGGCCCCGTGCCTTGGTGAAGGTGCGCAGTGCATCGACGACGCTCGGCCGATCGACTTCGTCCTCGCCGGCATTGGCTTCCAGATCATGGGCGAATTCGGAATAGGAGACGCGGCACTGGCGATAGAGCTGCTGCATCGGCAGTTCATCGACGATGCGGAAACGGCACACGCCCGACAAAGTGATGAGATAGCGGCCATCGCCGGATTCGGCGATCTGCGTGATGCGGCCGACGCCGCCCACCGTATGCAGCGAGGGATGATCGAACTGTGCGCTGGCCTCCGTGGCGCTCGGCTGAATCATGCCGACGAGACGGTCACTCTTCATCGCATCATCGAACATGGCGAGATAGCGCGGTTCGAAAATGTTCAGCGGCAATTGCGTGCGCGGCAGCAGGATGGCGCGCGGCAGCGGAAACACCGGGATCGTATCGGCAAGGTCCGAAATGGATCGATAGGGTTTGTTGATCGCCATACCGGACCCTCGCTGATTCAAGAAAACAAGGCCGCCGACAATTTGCGCCGGGCCGAAATCGTGTCTTCGTCCATTGGACCCCAGGCCTCGAAGAACTGCACGAGCTGCTTGCGCGCGCCGTCATCGTTCCAATTGCGATCGCGTTTGATGATGGCGATCAGCTGATCGGTGGCGTCCTCGCGCTTGCCCTGGGCATTAAATGCCAGCGCCAGATCCAAGCGCGCCTGATTGTCGGCCGGATTGGCTTGCACCTTGGCTTCGAGTTCGGCGGTCTCGCCGAGATTGCCGGATTGTTCGGCGATCTCGATGGCCGCTTTGGCGGCGGTGATGGCCGGATCGTTCTCGCTACCCTTCGGCGTCTGCGCCAAAGCGGCGCGCGCCTGTTCGAGATCGCCCAGGGCGACGAGCGCGCGCACCAGGCCACCGAGCGCCTTGGCGTTGGCCTCGTCTTCCTGCAAGGCGGCGGCGAAGGTTTCGGCGGCGGCTTCATTCTCACCAGCGGTAAGGGCGGCTTCCGCTTCGGCGATCAGGTCGTCGGCGGCGCCGGTGAGCGGGCCGATGAGTCGTTCGATGAAATTCTTGATCTGGCCTTCCGGCAGCGCGCCCATGAAACCGTCGACCGGCTGGCCGCGCTGGAAGGCGATGACGGCGGGGATCGATTTGATGCCGAGCTGGCCGGCGATCTGCGGATGCTCGTCGATGTTCATCTTGACCAGGCGCACCTTGCCCTGGGTCGACTGAACCACCTTTTCGAGCACCGGCGCGAGCTGCTTGCAGGGGCCGCACCAGGGCGCCCAGAAATCGACGAGGACAGGCTGGCGCGCCGATTCGGCGATGACGTCGACGCGGAAGCTGGCGCTGGTGACATCCTTGATGGCCTCCGCACCGCCCGTGGCCGCGCCGTCGCCGATGATCATCTGGTCGTTCATCTCAATTACCCCGAAGTCTTTACGCGGACGCGGCCCGCCGGCTTGTCTTAAAACCACTTGCCTCAAAACATATGCCACATATGGCGCCGAGAATACCGTTTCGCTACCGGCTTCTACCGCCTTTTGTCCCGCTAGTCCGCGAGCGGCAGCACCAGCGGCGGATGGCCCGTTGCGTCGAGAAAACGCCGGAAGTCCGCCATCTTGATGCTGGTGGTCATCGTATTGGTAAGAGGGTGGCAGTTGATGACCTCAGCCGCAGCCAGCGCCGGGTCGAGAACGAACTGCACCGCCTGGGTTTTGTCGTTAACGAGGCCAAACGGGGTGACGGAACCCGGCGTCACGCCGAGAAATTCCAGCATCTTGTCTTCCGAGCCGAACGACAGCCGGCCGGCGGCGCCGAGCTTGCGGTGCAGGCCGTTGAGGGCGATTTTCGTGTTCTCCTGGGCGGTGACCAGGAAAAACTTCGATTTCCGGTCCCACAGGAACAGATTTTTGGTGTGGGCGCCGGGAATGGTCTCGTGCAGGTGGCGCGATTCCTCCACCGTGAACACGGGGCCGTGGCGCTCCGTCGATGTTTCGACGCCGATTTCGTCGAAATAGCGGAACAGGTCCTCCGGTGTGCTGGCCATGGGTGTGCGTGTCGCCTTTTGCGCTGATTCTTCGATTCAGGGCCGTTTAGGGCAAAATGCCGCTGAAATCACCGGTGATCGAAGACAAAAATCGCTGCAAATTGGCCTATCAGGCGTGTTGCAATCGCGAAAGGAATCCGGCATATACGCCGCCGGAAGCGACGGCGTCCACGTGACGCGGGTGTAGCTCAGGGGTAGAGCACAACCTTGCCAAGGTTGGGGTCGAGGGTTCGAATCCCTTCGCCCGCTCCAATTTCAGACAAGATCAAAGGCTTTGGCACGGCGACCTTCGGGTCGCCGCCTTTGTTTTTGCGGGCATGTCGCCTGGTTCGCCATGGCGCTGCGAATGAACCATTTCGTCGTGATGGATCTGGCGCCAGGCACGGGCGATCATGAAACTGCGGCTTCGATCAAACGCATATGCGCGCGCACCACGGGCGCCAGCAGGGCGGCATCCACCTTGTCGAGCGTGTCCTGCCGGGTGTGGAACCAACGGTGGACGCCGAGCATGGCGAAGGCTTTGTCATAGCCGCGCGCGGTGATGGTGGAGAGTTCGCCCGCCTCGGCGGCGATCGGTTGCGGACATTCGAGGCCGGACAGACCATCGAAAGCCTCCTGCGCCGCCGCGCGCAGCGGCTCCGTCACCATCAACACACGCTGCGGATCGGCTGACGGCAGCAAAATCTGTTGGCCGCGAAATTCCAGCACATCGCGGGCCGCGAGCGTGGCGCCGATATGGGTCCACAGCGTGGTCGCTTGGGGCGGCGGTGCCAGATCGAGCGCGTGATGGGTGCCGCCGAAGCGATATTCGTGGCCGCCGGAATTGAGCGCGAACAGCGAATGATCGGGAAAGCGCTGCACGGCCCAGTCGAGGAGGGCGAGGAAGGCCGCCGTGCCGGTGCCGCGCTCGCCGACGCAATCGAACCAGCCGGTTCGGGGCGTCGAGAAGGCGAGCCAGCGCGGGCCGCGGTCGAGCGTCGCCATGAGATTGGCGGTCTGTCGCCGCTCAGCCGCGCCATCGAGGATCAAGGTCGCCACCTCGCCGCGTGCGGCGGCGGCCAGCAATGGTTCCAGGGCGCGCGGCGCCAGGACAGCTGATGGCACCGGCGTGAACGGCGCATCGAGGGGGGCGTTGAGCGCCACCGCCTCGCCCGAAGGGCCAGTGGTGACGATGACGATCGCTTTTGCTCCGGCTTCCACGGCGGCGGAGACGAGCGGGCCGATCGGCGGTAGCCAGATCGCCGCGTGGCGGCGGAAGGGTGCGACCACAATGGCGATGGCATTGGCTGCGCGCGCCGCGTCGTGCGTGCTGTGGATGATCGCCAGCGGTGCCGTGATGCCGGCGGATCCGGTGGTCATGACGGGGGCTTGCGGCAGCACATCGAGGCTGTCGCCGGCGCAGCGCAGGGTGCAGACGCGCGGAGTGAAGTATGGCGTATCAATCTGATGTCGGTCGACGCGCAGGCCAGCGGCCTGCATGCGTTCGGCGATCCAATCGGCCGTCGCCTGATCGCCGGGGCCGCCGGAATATTTTTCGCCGAAGCCTGCATGGTGGCGCAAGTCTTCGGCAAGGCGGGCGACAAGTGCTTCGTCGTCTGCCGTCTGTTCGGCCAGAGTCTGCATCAGTGATAGATCTCGGTGGCGAGTTTGAGCATGCGATCGCGCTGTTCAGGATCTTCCTGAGTGCCGAGCAGTTTGGTTTCGAGATAGGGCCGCGCCTCCGCTGGATAGGAGGCTTCCAGCCCTTTCACCGTCGGCCTGCGGCCGCCGGCGGCATAGATGAGTTGCGCCTCGTCGGAGAGGAAGAAATCGATGAACAGGCGTGCCGCATTGGGATGAGCAGCGCCTTTGACGACGCCCGCGTCGAAATTGCCATAGGGCGTTCCTTCCTGCGGAAACACCACGGCGAGCGGCAGGCCCTTGGTCAGCAGGGCGTCGGGCAGGACATAGGGCAGATAGAGCGGATATTCGCCACGCGCGATGCGCCGCGAGCTTTCCCTGATGTCGCGGCTGAACACGGGGCTATTTTGCGCCAGTTTCTCGTGAAACGCTTGGCCGAGATGTTCGTAGGTGACGGCGAAGAACAGGCCACCACCACCCAGTGCGCGAAAATCGTCGGAGAGAATCTTACCTTTCCATTTCGGGTCGGCGAGATCGGCCCAGCTCTTCGGCCGCTCCGCTTCCGGCACGAGCTTCTGATTCACGACGATGGCAAAGCTCTGCGAGAACACTGGCACGCGGAAGTCGCTGCCCTGAAATTTTTCATCCAAACGCGCCACATTGGGAATGGCGCCGCGCGGCTGCAATACGCCGATCTTTTCCAGGGTCACCGCGCCGCCGGTGAAGGCGACATCGGCCTGGGTGCGGTTGGTCGCCTGTTCGAGACGCAGCCGCTCGACAAGTTCGCTGGCGCGCAATTCTAAAGTCTGAACGGGAATGTTGTATTTGGCCTGGAAGGCCTGGGTGATTTTCTTCAATTCCGGCACGCCGATCTGCGCTGAATAGAGATTGACCACGCCTTCCTTCTTGGCGGCGACGATGACCGCATTCCAGTCGTCGGCGGCTTGAACTGTCTGCGCGCCGAACCACAGCAGGGCGCCGGCCAGGGCCAGCAGATTCGTCTTCGCTACCATCATTCCTCCCTCACCTTACGGTTCGTCATGTGTGCAGCTCGGCCAAGCAGATGCCGCTTTCGCCGGCGCCCGCGTAGAGCAGATAAGTCTTGCCGGCTTCTTCGAAGAAAGCTGGATCGCGCAATTGCCGCACGGCCTGGCGTACGCCGCCACGTTCGGAGGGCGCAGGCGGCAGATCGCCGCCTTCATAGGCGCGTTCCGGTTGAATGAGGAGCGTGCTCGGCTCGGCCCGCCAGGACAGCCAGTCGGATCGCAGATCGAGCGTGGTGGCGAGGATCGATTCCGGGTTATCACCGCAATTGGTGTAGAGAATGTCGAGTTCATGGCCGCGCACGCGCACAGCCGAATGGCGCATGCGTGGGGTGAACAGCGATGGGCCGCGTTCGAAGGGCGCGATGCCGTCGGGCGAGCGCCACATCGTGCCGGGCATGGTCAGCGCGTAGATCATGCCGTTCCAGCGGAAGGCCCGGGAATACCAGTCCATGACGATGGGCGCTTGCGCTTCGAACATGAGGCCATCGTTTGACAGAGCGACGCGGGTCCGCTGATCGGAGAAAACATCGCCCACCACACCATGATAGTAGAGCCGGATCTCCTGCCGCTCCTGGTCGATGGTGACATCGGGCGAAGCGATATGGTCGTTGAAATGCGAAGCGTTCAGGTGAAGCACGCCGGGCGCATGTAGCCGCCAAGGCCCGGTCAAGGCATCGGCATAAGCGAGACGAATGTGATCGCCGAAATGCGATGAGAAATAGAGATAGTAGCGGCCCAATGGATTGCGCACCCAAGACGGCACGCGAATCAGCGACGGGCCGTTGATGTTGGTCTCGTTGGAGGGGACCATGTCTTGCGTGATGATCGGCCGATCAAGCAGCCGTTCAACATGTTTGAAAACCGTCACCGCGCTCAAAGCCCCGCCATCACGAAAAATCTCCCCGTCTGCTATGTTTCGAGAATGTCAGAGTAATTCGCATGACGCGAGATTGCCAAGATCGCTGACGATCGAATCGCAATTCTGTTGCCCACGTCCGTTGGATGCGACTCACCTCTTGAGTCGTGCATCGCGTGCGCCGTCGCGTGTGGGCAGCGCCTGACCGTTCGATAAGAATCAAACAAAAACAAAAGTCTCGCGGTTCGCCAAAGCAAGGCTTGTGTCTGCGGGCATTTCAGCCCACTCTTGCCGGATGCAAGAGGCTCTTCTTTCAGTGCGAACTGCGAAGGCCGACGACATCGCCGGCATGGCGGATGTTTATGCTGCCGCGTGGTTCCATGCTTACCGGGGTATTATTCCCGGGCGTGAACTCGATCGCATGGTGCGCCATCGCGGTGGGCGCTGGTGGCGGGCGGCGATCCAGCGTGGCGCCGGCCTGCTCGTTGCCGATTTCGAGGACAGTATCGCCGGCTATATCAGCTATGGCCGCAATCGCGATGCTTCGGCGCGCGGCAGCGGCGAAATCTATGAGCTTTATTTGCTGCCGGAATTCCAGGGGCTCGGCTTCGGCCGCCGGCTGTTCCGTGCGGCGCAGAGCGATCTGGTGCGGCGCGGCTATGGCACGCTCGTCGTCTGGGCCCTGGCGGAAAATGAACTCGCCACCGGCTTCTATGAGGCGATGGGTGGCAAGCCCATCGCCAAAGCGCTGGAATATTTCGGCGCGAAAGTGTGCGAGCGCGTCGCTTATAAATTCGAGCGCTAATTTTAGCCCGCGAGCAGGTCGTGCACCATCGGGATGACCTTGCGGCCATAAAGCTCGATGCTGCGCATCAGCTTGCCGTGCGGCAAGGGGCCGGCGCTGTACTTCATGTCGAAGCGGGCGATACCGAGGCCTTTGGCCGTGGCGGCGATCTTGTGGGCGACGGTTTCCGGCGCGCCGACATAGAGCGAGCCGTGGGCGATCTCCTGATCGAACTGGGCGCGGCTCGTCGGCGGCCAGCCGCGCTCGGCGCCGATGCGGTCGTGCATGCGCTTGTAGCAGGGCCAGAGATCCTCGCGCGCCTGTTCATCCGTGTCGGCGACATGGCCGGGCGAATGCACGCCGATCGGCAGCGCCGGTTTCTTGAATTCGTTCAGCGCGCGATGGAAGAGATCGACATAGGGGTGAAAGCGCTGCGGATCGCCGCCGATGATGGCGAGCATCAGCGGCAGGCCGTAGTGCGCCGCGCGCACCACCGATTGCGGACTGCCGCCAACGCCGATCCAGGTTTTGAGCGTGCCGCGTTCGATCGGCGGATAGACGCGTTGCTTGTCGAGCGGCGGGCGCACGCTGCCCTGCCAGGAGACTTCCTGCTGCGGCAGCAGCGCGGCGAAGAGATCGAGCTTCTCCTCGAACAGCTTTTCGTAGTCGTTGAGATCGAAGCCGAACAGCGGGAAGGATTCGGTGAAGGAACCGCGCCCAAGGATCACTTCGGCGCGGCCGTTGGAGGCCGCATCGAGCGTCGAGAAGCGCTGAAACACGCGGATCGGGTCATCGGAGGAGAGCACGGTGACGGCGGAGCCCAGGCGAATGTTCTGGGTGCGCGCGGCAATGGCGGCCAGCACCACTTCCGGCGCCGAAATGGCGAAGTCGCTGCGGTGATGTTCGCCCAGGCCAATGAAGGTGCAGCCGACTTCGTCGGCCAGCACCGCTTCGTCGATGACGTTGCGGATCACCTGGGCATGCGGCAGCAGCTCGCCATCGTCGCCAAAGGTGACGTCGCCGAAGGTATCGAGGCCGAGTTCGAGGGGGCGCGGGGTCGCGTCATCAGTCATAAGAGGGGATCCGAGTGAGGAAGGTTGCTCTTTATTTAGGTTAGCGTTGGCTCAGCGCAAGCTTGGCCCCAAGCGCCACGAAAGCGGCGGCGAAACCGCGCCGCATCCAGGCCAGCACCGTCGGGCTCGACAGCACCCGGTCGCGCATCGTTGACGCGAACAGGCCGTAGAGCGCGAACACCACGAAGGTCGCCAGCATGAAGACGCCCGAAAGGGCCATCATCTCTCTCAGAACATGCGGCTCCGTGGGGCTGATGAACTGCGGCAGGAAGGAGACGAAGAAGATCGACAGTTTGGGGTTCAACAGATTGATCAGGATGCCGTTGACGAGCACATCGATGATACCGCGCCAGCCGTCGCGCGCGTCGGTCCGGCTCTCGATCTTCATCGATCCCCGCTCCTTGAGCGTCGCCCAGGCCATGTAGAGCAGATAGGCGACGCCGACATATTTGACGATGTCGAACAGCAGCGCCGAGGTGTGCAGCAAAGCCGCCAGGCCGGTCATCGCCGCGATGAGATGCGGCACGATCCCCAGGGTGCAGGCGAAGGCGGCCCAGAGGCTTGCCTTGGCGCCGCGGTTCAAGCCGGCTGCGATCGTATAGGTCGCGCCGATGCCGGGCGAGGCGACGATGATGAGCGTGGTGACGAGGAATTCGGGGGACATGAGACAGACCTCCGCAGGGCCGCGCGTTGATGCAGGAGAAGCCAGCACCTTTGTGTCATCCCGGGCGCCCAGCGGGCGACCCGGGAACCAGGGGCAGCCGCTTTAGGCGAACGGATTGTGCGTGTCGTCAGGCAAGGCAAGCATTCTACCACAGGCCCCTGGCTCCCGGATCGCGCTTTCAGCGCGTCCGGGATGACACGAAGGTGTCGGGCCACTTCCGGAGGGTGCAATGCTAGGACTGCTTGCCACGCTTCAACAGAAAAAGCCCCTGCTCGCCGAACATGTTCCAGACCCACCAGGGCGCGGTGAAGCCGAGCGGCGCGCCATAGCGGTTGAGTGCTTCGGCGCGTTCGATCTTGGCGCCCACTTCATCGACCAGACCGACGAAGTCGCGGATGGTGCAGAAGTGAATATTGGGCGTGTCGTACCAGGGATTGGAGAGAATGCCGGTCATCGGCATCTTGCCTTTGACCAGCAGTTGCAGGCGCAACTTCCAATGGCCGAAATTGGGAAACGAGACAATGGCGTGGCGGCCGACGCGCAGCATGTGTTCGAGAACGACTTTCGGCCGGCGTGTCGCCTGGATTGTCTGTGACAGGATCACATAGTCGAAACTGTCGTCGGGATAATCGGCGAGATCGGTATCGGCATCGCCCTGGATGACCGACAGGCCTTTGGCGACGGCTTCATTGACGCCGCTCTTCGACAATTCGATGCCGCGCCCGTCGACGCCGTGTTTGTCGACGAGTAGGCGCAGCAGCGCGCCGTCGCCGCAGCCGACATCGAGCACGCGCGTGTTGTCGTTGACCATGCTGGCGATGAGGAGATGATCGAGGCGGCCTTCGTCACCGAGAGGCGGGACGTTGATGCCCGATCGCGTCACGGTATCTGCGCTCATCAGGAGGATTTCACTTTCGGCGCGATGCCGCGCGCGCGGGCCGCTGCTTCGAGGAAGCCGCGCGAGGTGGCGAAGAGTTCCGGCACGTTGAGCAGAAAGGCATCGTGGCCGCGATCGGTCTCGATTTCGACGAAGGACACCGAAGCGCCGCTGGCATTCAACGCATGCACGATGGCGCGTGAATCGGCTGTCGGGAACAGCCAGTCGGACGTGAAAGACGTCACGCAGAAGCGCGTGCGGCTGCCCTTGAAGGCATTGGCGAGCACGCCGCCATAGTCTTCGGCGAGATCGAAATAATCCATCGCGCGGGTGACGTAGAGATAGGAATTGGCGTCGAAGCGCTCGACGAAGGTCGAGCCCTGATAGCGCAGATAGCTTTCGACCTGGAAGTCGGCATCGAAAGAGAAGGTCGGGGCTTCGCGGTCCTGATACCTGCGGCCGAATTTGCGCTGCAGCGCTTCGTCGGACAGATAGGTGATGTGGGCGGCCATGCGTGCGACCGCGAGGCCCTTATGCGGCTTGATGCCTTGATCGATGTAGCGGCCGCCGCGCCAGTCGGGATCGGCCATGATCGCCTGGCGGCCGACTTCGTGGAAGGCGATGTTCTGCGAGGAATGCCGCGCGGCGGCGGCGATCGGCATGGCGGCGAAGACGCGCTCGGGATAAAGCGCCGCCCATTGCAGGACCTGCATACCGCCCATGGAGCCGCCGGCGACGCAGAACAGTTGATCGATGCCGAGATGGTCGATCAGCATGGCCTGGGCGCGCACCATGTCGCGGATGGTGACGACCGGCAGGTCGAGGCCATAGGCCTTGCCGGTGGCGGGATTGAGCGAGGTCGGGCCGGTGGTGCCCATGCAGCCGCCGACCACGTTGGAGCAGATGACGAAATAGCGGTCGGTATCGATCGGCCGGCCGGGGCCGACCATGGTGCCCCACCAGCCGGGCTTGCCGGTGACCGGGTGAATGTTGGCGACATGCTGGTCCCCGGTCAGCGCATGGCAGATCAGCACCGCGTTGGATTTGTCGGCGTTGAGAGTGCCGTAGGTCTGATAGGCGATGGTGAGCGGCGCCAGCAGCACACCGGCATCCATGGCCAGGGGCTGATTTTCGGGAAAATGGACGAATTGCGTCGGTATATCGTCGGGAATGGCCGTGGCCAGGGGCGCATCCGCCGTCGGGAGCGTTCCAGTGCCTGCCACGCTCAAGTCCTTTCGATCGCGTATCGTTCTCTATTTCGAACGCGTTGTGCGATATATAGGTGTCGGGTTAAGAGCAAGTCAAGGCAAGCTGCGGCCGGCGATCCCAAGCCGGTTCTATTCCTTTGCCTTCGGCGGGGTGCCTGATTATGACAATCCGCCCGCCCATTCCGTGTTCAGTCCGTGAAGCAAGCCATGTCAGCAGACGTCAAGTCGCCCTCTGGTTCCGCTGCCGATCCCGTCGTGGATCTGGCGACGCTCCGTGTCGATATCGACCGGATCGACCAGGACATGCATGAGCTTTTGATCGAGCGCAGCGCCATCATCGACAAGCTGATCGCCATCAAGGCGCGCCAGGGCGGCGGATCGGCGTTCCGGCCGGGCCGGGAGGCCGACATGATGCGGCGCATCGCCATGCGCCACCGGGGGTTGCTGCCACTCGACACGGTCGAGGGCATCTGGCGCATCATCATCTCCACCTTCACCTATGTGCAGGCGCCCTACAGCGTCCATGTCGATACGGCGGCCGGCGATGCGATGATGCGCGATTCCGCCCGTTTCCACTTCGGCTTCACCGTTCCCTTCATTCCGCATTACGGGGCTCTCGGCGTGATCGATGCGGTGCAGGCCTCGCAGGGCGATCTGGGCATGGTGCGCATGGACAGCGGCGCCATGGCGCAGCCCTGGTGGCACCGCCTGGCTCCGCCCGAGGCGCCCAAGATCATCGCCCGCCTGCCCTTCGTCGAGCGGCCGGATCATCCCGCCGGCGTGCCGGCTTTCGTCCTCTCCCTGCCCTTGGCGGAAGCGGCCTCGCGTGATGTGGTGATCTACGAAGCCTCGATCCTGCGCTGGCGCGACGCGCTGCCCGAGCTGATTGGCCGGGCCGGTGGCGAAATCCTCGGCAATGTCGGCAGCGAATTGGGCCTGTCGATCCTGCTGGCCATGCCGGGCAATGTTCCCCTCGCCGATCTCAAGGCGCTGTTCGTCCAGGCCGGCCATCGCGACGTGCGCCTTGCCGAAATCGGCAGCCATGCGGCGCGACATCAGGTGCATCGACATCCGGCGCCAGCCGAAGTTTCCGCCGACACCTGATCCAACCTTTCTGACGTATCGACGTTTCCGGAGTTTCTGATGACCACCACCCTGTCCCGCCCCGCCCCGCGCGCCGGCATTCTGGATATCGAGGCCTATGTGCCCGGCAAGAGCCCGGCCAAGGGCAGCGGCAAGACGTTCAAACTGTCTTCCAACGAAACGCCGTTCGGGCCGTCGCAAGCGGCGCGCGATGCTTATGAAGCCGCCGCCAAGACGCTCGATCTTTATCCCGATGGCGCGGCGCGCGTGCTGCGCGAAGCCATCGCCGCGCGCTTCGGCCTCGATGCCAATCGCATCGTCTGCGGCTGCGGCTCCGACGATCTGCTGCACTTGCTCGCCGCCGCCTATATCGGGCCGGGCGACGAAGGCATCATGACCAAGCACGGCTTCCAGATCTATTACATCGCCATTCAGGCGGCGGGCGGCACACCGATCATTTCGGAAGAGAAGAACTACACCGCCGATGTCGACGACATCCTGTCGCGCGTGACCCCGCGCACCAAGGTGGTGTTCATCGCCAACCCGAACAATCCGACCGGCACCTATCTGCCGTTCGAGGAGATCAAGCGCCTGCACGCTGGCCTGCCGCCGCATGTGCTGTTGGTACTCGACGCTGCTTACGCGGAATATGTGCGCAAGAACGATTACACGGCGGGCCTGGAAATGGTGTCCGAGTTCTCCAACGTGGTGATGACGCGCACGTTCTCGAAGATCCATGGTCTGGCGGCGGTGCGCATCGGCTGGATGTACGCGTCCGAAGAAGTGTGTGACATCATCAATCGCGTGCGCGGTCCCTTCAACGTCAGCGGTCCCGGCCTCGTCGCCGGCGCGGCGGCGATCAACGACACCAAGCATGTCGAAATGTCGGCCGCGCACAATGAGAAGTGGCTCGACTGGCTGACGCAGGAAGTGCGCGCCGCCGGTTTCGACGTGACGCCGAGCGTCGCCAATTTCATTCTCGTGCATTTCACGCATAAGCCGGGCTTCACCGCCAAGGAAGCGGAAGCTTTCCTGGCGCAGCGCGGCTTGATCGTGCGCGGCGTCGGCTCCTACCACCTGCCCGATGCGATCCGCATCACCATCGGCACCGACGAAGCTTGTCGTCTTGTCGCCGAAGCGTTGCGCGATTTCGCCAAGCAGGGCGCGAAAGGCGGCTAGAGTGCCCAACGCCACCGATCACGTGCCGCTGTTCGACCGCATCGCCATCATCGGTGTCGGTCTCATCGGCTCGTCGATCGCGCGGGTGGCGCGGGAACGCCAGCTCGCCCGTCACATCGTCGCTTGCGACAGCGACGAGGCGGTGCGCCAGCGGGTGGTCGAACTGGGTATCGCCGACGAGGTGACGGGCGATGCGGCGCAGGCGTGTCGCGATTGCGATTTCGTCGTGCTGTGCGCGCCTGTTGGCGTCAACGGCGCGATTGCCGCCGCTGTCGCATCGGTGTTGAAGCCGGGCGCGATCGTTTCCGATGTCGGATCGGTGAAACAGGCGGTGGTCGATGCGGTGGCGCCGCACATTCCCAAGGGCGTGCATTTCGTGCCGGCCCATCCGGTCGCCGGCACCGAATATTCCGGCCCCGATGCGGGTTTCGCGACGCTGTTCATCAATCGCTGGTGCATTCTGACGCCGCCGGAAGGCGAGGATGAAGCGGCGATCGAGAAGGTGCGCCGCTTCTGGGAAGCCTGCGGCGCCAATGTGGAAGTGATGTCGCCTTTGCATCACGATCTGGTGCTCGCCATCACCAGCCACGTGCCGCATCTCATCGCCTATAATATCGTGCGTACGGCCGACGATCTGGAAAGCGTGACGCAGTCGGAAGTGATCAAATTCTCGGCTGGCGGCTTTCGCGATTTCACCCGTATCGCGGCTTCCGATCCGACGATGTGGCGCGATGTCTTTCTCAACAATAAGCAGGCGGTGCTGGAAATGCTCGGCCGCTTCCAGGAAGATCTGGCCTCCCTGCAGCGGATGATCCGCTGGGACGACGGCCAAGGCCTGTTCGATCTGTTCACGCGCACGCGCGCCATCCGCCGCAGCATTATTGCGCAGGGTCAGGAAACCAATGCCGCCGACTTCGGTCGCGGCAGTGCGCCGCCGCCGAAGACTTAGCTTTCAATACAACGGATGCAGGCGCAGCGGCGCACGCACCGGGCCGACATAGACGCCGCCGTTGCGCAGCGACACCGGCAGACGCAGGCCCGCCGGTTGCGGGGCTTCGCTGGCGGAGGGGCGCCGGCGCATCAGGCTTTCGATGGCGGTGAGGCCGGTGGGAATGCCGAAGCGGGCGAGCAGCGGTTCGATGCCGGCGAAGCGCGCATCGATCTCACCGGTCAGTCTATGGGAATCATCGATGGCCAGCCGTCCACTCGCTTCCGCCGTCGTGTCGCCCTTGGCGAAGCGCAACGTGTTGATGACGAACGTGCCGCCAAGCAGGCGAAATTCCTCCAGCCGGTCTTCGAGCGTCCGGGGGCCGAAGGGTTGGAATTGCGACAAGCGTCCCTTGCCGTCGAGGCGCGCGGTCTGGCCGTTGGCGATGAAGGATTCCAGCGCCGGTGAGATCACGCCGGCGAGCTGGAAGGTGATGTCATAGGCATTCTGGTCGGCGGTGACGTCATGGGCCCGGCCGATGTCGACGGACACATGGTCGATGCTTTCGACCTCCCCGTCGGGCATCAGCGATTTGCCGGTGAAGGCGAGTTTATCGCCGGTGAGACGCGCGGCGACCGGACCGCCGGCGCCAAACTGCATTTCCGTGCGCAGGTCCTGCCAGGTGACGGCGCTTTGCTGGCCTTCGATCTCTACATTGAAGGGCGCCTTGGCATCGAGCAGCAGGGTGCGCGGCGCCTGCGCTTCGGCGCGCGCGATGAGATTGGGCAGGGTCGCCGCGAAAGCCTTGCCGGCATGGGTGCCCGACACTTTCACGTCCTTGCAGGCGATGCCCAAAGCGAAAGGATAGCCGAAGGCGGTTTGTTCGCCGCAGGTCCAGGTGCGGCCGCGTTCGGCCTCGGTGCTCATCCACTGGTTCAGATGGTGGCGGGTGAGCAGCAGGCCGGCATACCAGACGGCGGACCAGATCGCGGCGAGCGCGATCACAAGGCCGAGGGCGAGAACGGGTAGTCTGGCCTTGCGGCTTGCCATTTCAACGGGGCTCCATCCGAACGAGCGGAACTGTGGCGGGCACTGGCCGGGGCGGCAAGTGCGGTTGGTCAGATTGCGTTTGCTCAGGTCTCTACCGCAGAGGCACCAGAACGTGCAAAAGCGGCCGATTTACAGCGATGGACCGTGGCGATATGTCCAGTTTCATGACGACGGCACAGGATTTCTGGGTGTTTGGCTATGGGTCGCTGATGTGGCGGCCGGGTTTTCCGTTTGAGGAAAAGCAGATCGCCATGGTCCATGGCTACCACCGGTCGCTGTGCATCTATTCGCATGTGCACCGGGGCACCCAGGAGGTGCCGGGGCTGGTGCTCGGGCTCGACCGGGGCGGCTCCTGCCAGGGTGTCGCCTTCCGCGTGCGGGCCGACAATTGGGACGAGGTGATCGCCTATCTGCGCGAGCGCGAGCAGGTCACCATGATCTATCTCGAAACCATGTTGCGGGTCCGCCTGCCCGATGGCCAGAAAGTCGTCGCGGTGGCTTACGTGGTCGATAGGCAGCACCAGCAATATGCCGGCCGGCTCGAGCGCGATGCGCTCATCCGTTTCGTGCGTCAGGGCAAGGGCGTGTCGGGCGACAATCCGGATTACGTGCTCAGCACCTACGAACATCTGCGCGAGATCGGCGTGCATGATGCGACCTTGGCCTGGCTGGCGAAACAGCTTGCGGTCCAGACGCCGGTCTAATCCTCTTTCACCATCAATTCGGCGAGCGAGGGATCCTTGGCGATGGCTTCGGCCATCAGCCTGTTCGAGGCATCCTCGATGTCGTTTTGCAGACGCGTGAAAAATGCCTCGCGCGACAGGCCCGGCGGAATGACCGGCAGGAATTCGACGACGATCGTGCCCGGCCGGCGCACGAAACTGCGGCGTGCCCAGAACAGGCCGGAGTTCATGGCGATCGGCAGGCAAGGCATGCCGGTTTCCGCATAGATCTGGGCGATGCCTATCTTATAGCGCGGCTTGGCGCCGGGTGGCCGGCGCGTGCCTTCGGGAAAGCAGAAGAGCTGGCGGCCCTGCGGCAGAAGTTTTTTCGCCTGCTGAATGATCTGCTCCAGCGCCGACTTGCCGCTGGCGCGGTCGATGGCGATCAGTTCGGCGCGTTTGAGATACCAGCCGAACAGCGGGATGAACATCAACTGCCGCTTCAGGATGATCGAATAGTCGGTGAAGAACATTTCCAACGCAAAAGTCTCCCAGATCGACTGGTGCTTCGGCGCGATGATGAGCGAACCCTTGGGAATGTTCTCCAGGCCGCGAAATTCCGCCTTGGTGCCGCAGATCTTGTCGAGCAGCCAGAGCGTCGTCTTGCCCCAGACCTTGCACAGAAAGAAAACGGAATGCCGGCTGGTCGCCAGCAAGGGCAGGCCCAAAATCATCAGGACGATGGTGTTCAGGTAGAACAGGGCGTTGAACAGGGCGGAACGGATGTAGAGCATTTTTGGCCAAAACTGATGTTGGCTGCTTCTATAGCATTTTCAGGGGAAGAAAATGCGTCCCGTCAATTCATGCGCCGCAGGCGCCGCAGCACCACCGAGCGCGACATGGCGGCGGTGAGCAGCGCGATGGCCGCCGACAGGACGATGATCGTCAGATAGCCCAGCGCGCCCAGGGCAAAGCGGCCAAACAGGGCCTCGACCTGGCTGGCCTCTGGGCTGGCGATCCACCAGGCGGTGAGAAGCCCGGCCAGGTAGAAGACGACCAGAGCAAAACCGCCGCCGATCAGCCCGCCCCTCAGGCCGAGCTTGAGGAAATGGCGCTGGAATTCGGCGGCGATGAACCGGTTGGGGGCGCCGACGAAATGCAGCACGTCGATGATCTCGCGGCTGCCGGCCATAGCACCCCGGGTGGCGAAGGCGACCGCCAGCACCATGGCGAGCAGCACCAGGAGCAGAATGATCACGGCGACGACCACCAGGGCCCGCGACATGGTGCTGAGCCGTTCGAGCCAGATGTGGTGATCGTCGAGCGCCGCATTGGGCACCTGCTTGCTCAATTGCTCGCGCAGGGCCGCCAGATCGGGCCGCCCGCCCGGATCGATCTTGAGGACGATGAGGCGCGGCACCGGCAGTTCGCTCAGGTCGAGCCCGGCGCCGAGCCAGGGTTCCAGGAGCCGCGAGGATTCCTCACGCGAGAAGATGCGCACGTCGGCGAAGCCCGGCATGCGTGCGAGATCGGCCGCCTTGCGCACGTCCGCTTCTATGTCGCGGCCGAGTTGCGGCTTTACCTGGATCGTCATCTCGCGCGAGATCGCCGAATTCCAGTTCTGCGACGCCTGGTAGATCAGCATGGCGCTGCCACCGGTGAGCGTGGCGAGAAAGGTCATGATGGCGATGACGATGACGAGCGCGCGGCTGGCGGTGCTGTCGGCTGGGATCAATGTCAGGCGCGGCTGCGCGAAAGCCTGAATCGAACGCTTCAGCCGGTTGTCGCTGGTGGGCGCGGATGGGGCTTCGCGGTGCGAGGCGTCAGTCATAGATGTGCAACCGTCCATCGCCGAGCACGAAGCGACGCGCATCCTCGAACTGATCCATCAGCGCCAGATCATGGGTGGCGATGACGACGGAGGTTCCCGATTTGTTGAGCTCCATGAACAGGCGCAGCAGGCGGCGCGCCAAGGTCGGATCGACATTGCCGGTGGGTTCGTCGGCGAGCAGCAGTTCCGGCTGCACGATGAGGGCGCGGGCGATGGCGGCGCGCTGCTTCTCGCCGCCCGAGAGCACCGGCGGATAGGAATGGATGTGATCGCCGAGGCCGACCCAGCGCAGCAGCTCGACCACCTGCGGGCGGTAGGTGCTTTCCTCCTGGCCCTGGACGAACAGAGGCAGCGCCACATTCTCATAGGTGGTGAGGTGGTCGAGCAGGCGGAAATCCTGAAAAACCACGCCGATGCGGCGGCGGATCGCCGATATGTCGTCCTTCGTCAGTTGCGAGGCATCCTGGCCGAACAGCGAAATGAAGCCGCGCGTCGGCTTCAGCGACATGAGAATCAGGCGCAGCAGGGTGGTCTTGCCGGCGCCCGAGGGCCCGGTGAGAAACTGGAACGACTGCGGTTCGACGGAGAAACTGATGTCTTTGAGAACTTCCGTCCCCATGCCGTAGCGCAAGCCGACATTCTCGAAGCGAACCAAACCCAACCTCTTATGACCAGGGTTACTGGTGCGTCGATACCGTGGCTCAACCCCGTTTCGGCGCGTTGCGAATCTTTAAGTGGAATTAACCATAACCGCAGATGATCACAACGTCGCGGGGCTGATCCCGGCGTCCCCGAACCGGTTCCCGATGATGAATTCGCAGTCGCTTGTCACCGCTTCTCCCGATCAATGGCCCGTTGCCGACGAGACCCCTCCGTTTGCGGTCGAATCCTGGCCGGCAGAGGCGGCGCGCGACGATATGGCCTTCGACGTGCTTATTCTGCGTGACGAGCAGTTTAGACCGCGCTCGGCCCCCTTCAAGAGCGTTGCGCCGGTTGTGGACACGATCCGCGACATTCCCGCGCGGCAAAATCCAACGCGCCGTGTGCGGCGGCATGCCGAAGAGCCGGCGCGCCCGGCCCGCCGCTGGTCGGCGCGCTTGCCGTTGGCTGCCGCCGTGGCGCTGCTCGGTCTTTCCAGCGCGGCGCTCGCCGGGCGTCATCAATTGGTGGCCATCGCGCCGCCGACGGCAGGCCTGTTCAGCGCCATCGGACTGCCCGCCAATACGCTCGGCGTCGAATTGCGCGACGTGAAGGCGACGCTGCATGAAGCCAACGGCCAGACCTATCTCATGGTCGAAGGACAGATCGTCAATGTGCAGAAGACGCGCCGCAAGATCGGCGAGCTCAATCTGGTTCTGCAAGACAAGAGCGGCCGCGATATCTATCGCTGGTCGGCAGCGGCACCCGTGACCCATCTCAGCGGTGGCCAGAGCGCTACGTTTAAAAGCCGGCTGGCGTCGCCGCTCAGCGAGGCCAACGACGTTTTGGTGCGGTTCGCGCCGCGTGGATAACATGTAGCGGTTGAGTGAGCATGGCTGAGAAGGACGGTTTGCGCGTACGTTCCTTGCTGGCGCAAGCGCTGGGGCGGATCGATGAAGCGAGCGGTGCCATCGTGCCGCCGGTCCATGTGGCCACCACTTACGAGCGCGACGCCGATAATGCCTACAGCCGTGGCTACAGCTATGGCCGGCCCGACAATCCCACCGTTCAACATGCCGAAGAGATCATCCGCACCCTTGAAGGTGGCGCGGCGGCGCTGGTGCTGTCGTCGGGCATGTCGGCGGCGCTGGCGGTTTTCCTGGCGCTGAAGCCGGGCGATCGCGTCATCGTGCCGCCGGTTTTCTATTGGGGCCTGCGACGCTGGGTGATGCAGGATGCAATCCACTGGGGCCTTGTCGTCGACGTCGTCGACATGCGCGATCTGGCGGCGCTCGAAGCCAGTCTGAAGCGCGCGCCGACCGCTTTGGTGTGGATCGAAACGCCCGCCAATCCGCTGTGGCATGTCTGCGATATCGCAGCCATCGCCAAACTGGCGCATGAACACGGCGCATTGCTGGCGGCCGATTCCACCGTGGCGACGCCGATTCTGTCGCGGCCTTTGAGCCTCGGCGCCGATATCGTCATGCATTCGGCGACCAAATATCTCAACGGTCATAGCGATGTGATTGCCGGTGCGCTGGTGACGGCGGCCGTTACCGATGTCTGGTCGCGCATATCAAGCGTGCGCAGCGCCCATGGCATGATCCTGGGTTCGTTCGAAGCGCATCAGTTGATCCGCGGCATGCGCACGCTCGATCTGCGCGTGCGCGCGGCGTGCGAATCGGCGCAGGCGATCGCCGAAAGCCTGTCGGTGCATCCGCGCGTCGATGCGGTGCTTTATCCGGGGCTATCCGATCATCCCGAACATGCGATCGCCGCGCGGCAGATGCACGGCGGTTTCGGCGGCATGCTGTCGATCCGTTGCCATGGCGGCGCGGCGGCGGCGATCAAGACGGCGGCGCAGGTGCGTTTGTGGAAACGCGCCACGTCGCTCGGCTCGGTCGAAAGCCTGATCGAGCATCGTGCCAGCGTTGAAGGGCCCGGCACGCCCTGCCCCGATGATCTGCTGCGGCTGTCGGTCGGCATCGAGGATCCGGAAGACCTGATTGAGGATCTCGATCGCGCGTTGCGGGCCTGAATTTTCGAAAAGTTGAACGGCGTTGCACGGCCAAGACGGTCGGACGTTGCCATTGTGCGGTTCTCATTGTACCGTTCGGTACAATGCTATCCAATCGGTACAGGAGTTCCGCATGTCGCGTCCGCCATTGCCGCCGTTCAATGCCGAAACCGCCGCGCAGAAGGCGCGAATGGCGGAAGATGCCTGGAACAGCCGCGATCCCGAGCGGGTGTCGCTCGCCTATACGCCGGATTGCCATTGGCGCAATCGCGCCGAGTTCATCGCAGGGCGCGGCGAAATCGTTACGTTCCTGCAGCGCAAATGGGCGCGCGAGCTGGATTATCGGCTGATCAAGGAGGTGTGGACCCACGCCGGCAACCGGATCGCCGTGCGCTTCGCCTATGAATGGCATGACGACAGCGGCCATTGGTTCCGTTCCTACGGTAACGAGAACTGGGAATTCGACGAGGCGGGTTTGATGTCCCGGCGCATTGCCTCGATCAACGATCTGCCGATCCAGGAAAGCGAACGCAAGTTTCACTGGCCCCTGGGCACGCGCCCGGCCGACCATCCATCGCTGAGCGATCTGGGTCTGTAACGTGCCGCGCATCGTCGCCGAACGGGCCGATGCATTGCCGGGCCTCGCCGAAGTGTTTCGCGAACACGGCTATGAAGGCGCGAGCCTGACGCACATTTCGGCGGCGACGGGCCTGGGCAAAGGCAGCCTCTATCATTTCTTTCCGGGCGGAAAGGAAGAGATGATGGCGGCCGTGCTGGCGGATATCGACGCCTGGTTCGAAACCGAAATCTTCGCCAAACTGGCGCATGCCACGGATGCGCCGGCGGTCGTCGATGCGATGTTCGATGCGGTCGATGGCTATTTCCGCTCCGGGCAGCGCGTCTGTCTCGTCGGCGTGGTTGGGCTCGGCTCGGCGCGCGATCCATTCGCGGCGGCGGTGGCCGGGTATTTCAGCCGCTGGATCGAGGCTTTGCGCAAGGCGATTGTCAAAAGAGGCGTGGCGCCAAAGACGGCGAAACTTTTGGCCGAGGAGGCGGTCGCGGGCATTCAAGGGGCGATCGTGCTGTCGCGTGCGCTCGACGACACGGGCACGTTTCAGCGCATCACCGGGCAATTGCGCCAGCGCCTGCTGGACGCGATGGGTTATAGCGTTCTGTGGGCTGACCTCGTCAAACGCAATAAGGGCGCGGCGAAATCGAAGCCTTGAAGTCAGGCGTCTTGTATCTGCTGAGGCCGCACTCTCCGTGTCATCCCGGACACTTGCGTAGCAAGTGATCCGGGATCCAGGGTACACATCACGAATGCTGATCATCCACAAAGCGACATGCTGAAAGTATAACGCAGCGCTCTACCACGCGCCCCTGGCTCCCGGATCGCGCCGATGGCGCGTCCGGGATGACACCTAGGTTGTCGCGGGCGACCGTCAAGGGCGCAGCCCTAAGTCTCTTCCAGCAGCCGGCGGCCGATGACATGGGCCTGGATTTCGGCGGCGCCTTCGAAAATTGACAGAATGCGGGCATCGCAGAGCAGGCGGGACGCGGGATGTTCGAGCGCGAAGCCGGTGCCGCCATGAATCTGCACGGTGTTGTCGGCGCAGGCCCAGGCGATGCGCGCGGCTAACAGTTTTGCCATGCCGGCTTCGAGATCGCAGCGCCGGCCGAGATCCTTGGCGCGAGCGGCGAAGTGGGTGAGCCGACGGCCGGCGAAAATCTCCGCCGCCATCAGGGCGATCTTGTCGCTGACGCGCGGGAAATCCATCAGGGCCTTGCCGAATTGCCGCCGCTCAAGGGCATAGTGCACGGCAAGTTCGAAAGCCGCGCGCGCCGTGCCGATGGCGCGTGCCGCTGTTTGAATGCGCGCCGATTCGAAGGTCTGCATCAATTGGCGAAAGCCCCTGCCTTCGACCCCGCCAAGTAAAGCTGCCTTCGGTACGGCAACATCGTCGAACACCAGTTCGAACTCTTTCATGCCGCGATAACCGAGCACTTCGATTTCGCTGCCGGAGAGCCCTTGCAGCGCGAACGGTTCGGCATCGTCGCCGCGCGGCTTTTCGACCAGGAACATCGACAGCCCGTCGTGGCGTGCCTCGGCCGTGCCGGTGCGGGCCAGAACCAGCATGAGGTCGGCGCGCGCCGCATGGGTGATCCAGGTCTTGGCGCCGCGCAGCAGATAATGATCGTCCACACGTGTGGCGCGCAGGCGCAGGCTGGCGAGATCGGAGCCGGCCTCGGGCTCGGTGAAGACGGCGGTGGTGATGATCTGCCCGGAGCCGATGCCCGGTAGGTATTTGCGTTTCTGCTCTTCGGTGCCGCCGGCCAGCAGCAATTCGGCGGCGATCTCCGAGCGCGTGCCGAGTGAGCCGATACCGATATAGCCGCGCGACAATTCTTCGGTGACGGCGCACATGGCTGTTTTGCCGAGGCCAAGACCTTCGTAGTCCTCCGGCAGGGTCAGGCCGAAGACACCCAGGTGCGAGAGATCGGCAATGATGTCGAGGGGAATATAGGCATTGTCGCAATGCCAGCCGTGCGCCTGTAGCGCGATCTTCGTGTCGACATAGCGGTGAATCGTTTCGGTGATTGCCGCCAGATCGCTATCGAGATCGCCGTCGAAAAGGCGTGATGGTTCCGCCTGCCGTATGGCACGCGTCAGCGCGGCGCGAGTCGCGGCGGTATTGCCATGGGCGATCAGCCGTTCGACAGCCGGCGTCTGGTAAGCGGCCGCTTCCGCCGCCGAGAAGCCGAAATCATGCGGACGGGCGAATTCCAATTGGCTCATCGGCAGGCCGCCGAAACATTGCGCCAGATATTCGCTGGCGGCGATCAAGCCCATGGCCTGCATCACGGCGCTCGTCTGTCCGCGCGCCTTGGCTTGCGCCAGATGATCGGCGACTTCCTGCAGGGTCTGGCGATAGGTGGCGAGCCAGGCAAGGCCATGCAGGGCGCGTTGCTCGGCATCGATACCGCCCGCCGACATCTCGATCTTTCGCCGTACGCGGGTCCGCGCCGCATCTTCGAAACGGGTCAGGGTCGTCACCGCTTCCGGCAAAAGCGTAAGAGGGGCTTCCACGTTGTCATGTGGTTCGCCTCTCTCCGCTTGCATCATCCTCTCCGATAACGATTCTATCGTATCGATCGATTCTATTAGTGGTCAACGATCTGTTGGTTAGATTGTTGTCGCCATCGATTCAAATTGAATAGCTTGGCGAGGATTCAATCTTTCAAACTGCCAGCTTGGAATCTGATCTGGATTCGCTTCAAGCTTGACCAATTGCTGCGCGAGTTGATCCTTATCTCTTACACCAAATAGCACCTTGGCTTGCTCGAAATATCGTTTCGATCTGCACCGCGCAAATAGCTCGAGCGGGCCTGCAGAGGAAAACGTTAGATATAAGAGAGTCTCAGGCCACCAACGATCATTAAACGTTAAAGCCCGCAAATACAGGATAAGATCGGCTGTCATAATGTCTCTGAAATCAAACCCGGTACTTTTTGAGCGTTCACTCAGAGAGTCGGCTCTTAGAGACAAACGACGAAGCTCCAGTCGGTCATTTCTGATTGCTAGGGATTGCATAAATTGCCGGAATACCGTGAATCTATACATGGTTTCCGACGACCTCGTATTTGGCCAATAATATTCCGTCTCTATGAAGAATGCTGCTTCATTGAAGCGTTCGCGCTTAATGAAAGCGGCCAAGCAGTAGAGAAGCAGTTCGTGCACCAGGAATTTATAGTTATCTTGATCTATATCCCAATGCGTACCATCAATGTTCGGTCGGGCCGTGTATGGTAGCAGTCGTTCAAAGAATCGATGCAAGCTTTGTAGAATGTCAGAATCGGATGAGTTCGTAGCTACCGCGAGAAAGAATTCTATCAGTTCGTTTCGCGTCGGTATAAAATTGTCGATGCTTCGAACTACTCGATCATCGAACGTCTCAGCATCTCCTTTATTCTCGATTCTGATCCTTAGATTTTCGAATTCCGATGTAACCTTCTCAAGATATTCCACCGTAGCTGCTTTAACATACGGTCGACTATTCCTTACAGCTTCGATAGCGCGGCGAAACTCCACCGATGTAGGTAGCGTTATGCTTTCCTTATCTTCCTGGAGGAAAGATGGCATTTTTCCCAATGCAGGACGAATATGAAGCGGTTTGTCCCATGCCCATCGGAGTAACTTTTCATATTCCGCAGCGTAGATAGCATCGTCACTCAAATCGATAAAAATTCGTCCTTTGTAATAGCGCGGCAAAAAAGGATTGTTATCCTCATCTCTCTCTCGCACCACCGCTACAAATTTATTTTGTTCCGTTTTTGTGTACAGCTCGGGCGTTATGATTTGAGCTTCTGCGCCGGCTCCGCCGGTACGTCGATCCGATTTTTCCGCATATTTTTTATCGCATATCAGAAGAACTTTTGTAACGCTCGGATCGGACACCATAGATTCCATGAAGGAGTAGGCATCGTGTCCCTCTTTCAAATCCCACTTGTCCAATCTGACATCAATTCCTTGAGACGCGAGTTCTTCTGCGAGCTTAAGAACCCACTTTTCATGCTCAGGTGTTGTCCAACTGTAAGAGATGAACATTTTTGGATTTGACATGCAGCCCCCCACGTAAAAAGCCGGGCGACGCTAACACGCCGCCCGGCTTGAAAGGAAACATCAGGAACGATTACGCGCCTTTCGGGAAATTCACCACCGTGGCGCCGCCGCTCTTGGCTTTCTCGGCCGCGCTCTCGCTCTGCGCCTTGCCATTGATGACAATGGCGCCGCGCTCGGCCGAGATGCGCACGGTTTCCTGATCGTGGATCTCGCCCGACAGAATGGCTTCCGCCAGCGGGTCCTGAACGCTCTTCTGGATGACGCGCTTCAACGGGCGCGCGCCATAGGAGGGATCGTAGCCCTTGTCGGCCAACCAGGTGCGGGCCTTCGGGTCGAGGTCGAGGCTGATCTTGCGATCCTCCAACAGCTTCGCCAGACGGCTCATCTGAATGTCGACAATGGCGCCCATGTCCTCGCGGCGCAGCCGGTGGAACAGGACGATTTCATCGACGCGGTTCAAGAACTCCGGCCGGAAATGCGCGCGCACGACATTCATCACTTCGGTCTGCACCGCGCTCGAATCCTCGCCTTCCTTTTGCATGACGAGATATTCGGCGCCGAGGTTCGACGTCATGATGATGAGCACGTTGCGGAAGTCGACCGTGCGGCCCTGCCCGTCCGTCAGCCGGCCCTCGTCGAGAACCTGCAACAGAACGTTGAAGACATCGGGATGCGCTTTCTCGACTTCGTCGAACAGCACGACCTGATAGGGCCTGCGCCGCACCGCTTCCGTCAAAGCGCCGCCTTCGTCATAGCCGACATAGCCCGGAGGCGCGCCGATAAGACGGGAGACCGAATGCTTCTCCATATATTCGGACATGTCGATGCGCACGAGCGCCGTCTCGTCGTCGAACAGGAAGTTCGCCAACGCCTTGGTCAGCTCGGTCTTGCCGACGCCGGTCGGCCCTAAGAACATGAACGAGCCGATCGGCCGGTTCGGGTCCTGCAGGCCGGCGCGGGCGCGCCGCACGGCGGTCGAAACCGCGTGCACCGCTTCCTTCTGGCCGACGACGCGCCGCGACAGATCCTCCTCCATCTTGAGGAGCTTTTCGCGTTCGCCTTCGAGCATTTTATCGACAGGCACGCCGGTCCAGCGCGACACGACCTGCGCCACGTGGTTGGCCGTCACCGCTTCCTCGACGAGACCGGCGGAGGCCGCGTTCTCGTTGTCGGCGAGGGTCTTTTCCAGCTCGGGGATCACGCCATAGGCGAGCTTGCCGGCTTCGGCGAAATCGCCGCGCCGTTGCGCATTGGCGAGATCGGTGCGGGCCGCTTCCAGCCGCTCCTTGAGCTTCTGGGCGTCGCCGAGCTTGCTCTTCTCGGCCTTCCACTTGTTGGTCAGAACCGTCGACTTCTCTTCCAGCTCATCGATTTCCTTGACGAGCTTGGCGAGCCGATCGCGCGAGGCGGCATCGGTTTCCTTCTTCAGCGCTTCGCGTTCGATTTTCAGCTGGACGATGCGACGATCATATTCGTCGAGTTCTTCCGGCTTGGAATCGACCTGCATGCGCAGGCGCGAGGCAGCTTCGTCGACAAGGTCGATGGCCTTATCGGGCAGGAAGCGGTCGGAGATGTAGCGGTTCGACAGGGTCGCGGCCGCGACGATCGCCGCGTCGGTGACGCGCACGCCGTGGTGCAGCTCGTACTTTTCCTTCAAGCCGCGCAGGATCGAGATCGTGTCCTCGACCGAGGGTTCGTTGACGAACACCGGCTGGAAGCGCCGCGCCAGGGCCGCGTCCTTCTCGACATATTTGCGATATTCGTCGAGGGTCGTGGCGCCAACGCAGTGCAGTTCGCCGCGCGCCAGGGCGGGCTTCAGCAGATTGGACGCGTCCATCGCGCCGTCCGCCTTGCCGGCGCCGACCAGGGTGTGCATCTCGTCGATGAAGAGGACGATTTCCCCCTCGGCCGCCGTGACTTCGTTGAGGATGCCTTTCAGGCGCTCTTCGAACTCGCCGCGATATTTCGCGCCGGCGATCAGGCTGCCCATGTCGAGGGCGAGCAGTTTCTTATCCTTGAGGCTTTCCGGCACGTCGCCATTGATGATGCGCAGCGCTAGGCCTTCGATGATGGCGGTCTTGCCGACGCCGGGCTCACCGATCAGGACGGGGTTGTTCTTGGTGCGGCGCGACAGCACCTGAATGGTGCGACGGATTTCCTCGTCGCGGCCGATCACCGGGTCGAGCTTGCCGTTGCGGGCGGCATCGGTCAGGTCGCGGGTATATTTCTTCAACGCGTCGTAAGCGTTTTCCGCCGTCGCATTGTCGGCGGTGCGGCCCTTGCGCAGATCTTCGATCGCGGCATTCAGCGTCTGCGGGGTGACGCCCGCATTGCTCAAAATCTTGGCGACGTCGCTCGACTTCTCCATGGCAAGCGCCAGCAGGAGCCGTTCGACGGTGACATAGGAATCACCGGCCTTCTGGGCGATCTTTTCGGCCGAGTCGAAAACACGCGCCGTGGTGGGCGCCAGATAGAGCTGGCCGGCGCCGGTGCCTTGTACCTTGGGAAATTTTGACAGCGCCAGTTCGGTCTGGACCAGCGCATCGCGCGAACGGCCACCGGCGCGGTCGATGAGACCGGCGGCGAGACCTTCGTTGTCGTCCAATAAAACTTTCAAGAGATGTTCGGGCGCGAACTGCTGATGGCCTTCGCGCAAAGCCAGCGATTGCGCCGACTGGATGAAGCCCCGCACCCGTTCGGTGTATTTGTCCAAATTCATCAAATCCTCCTGCCCGCACCCTGGCCCCGAAGCGACCGTTGCGCGTCACGCATACTGATTCGGCCCCGATTGGCAGCCGTCGACTATGATGTAAGGAGCATTCGACGAAGTAAAAGACGCGCGGGTTCTATTCTGCCAAAAATTTGGGCCGAAATCTGCATGTTACCGCGGCCCCTAAAAGGAAAGGCCCGGTTCGGGAACCGGGCCTTCTGATCTTCGCCTGATTATTCGCCGGCCGGCACGTCATCGGCCACGGGGGTTTCCCCCTCGGACCCGGCCTTGGGCCGGCGGCGTCGGCGGTTGCGCAGGTGGAAGGTTGCTTCCTCGTGCTCGGTGCCGGCGTCCGGCGCGGCGGCCCGGGGGGTGGCTTCGGCGGCGGGGGCTGCGTCTTGCGGCACGGGGCGGCTTGGCGCGGTGATGAAGGAGGGCAGGCCGACGGGGATGTCCGGCTCGACCGCCGGGGCGCGGTTGCCATTCTGCTCCGGCTGCGCGTCGAAGCGCGGCTGTTCCTGCTGATAGTCGCGTTGCTGGTAATCGCGCTGCTGGCCATTGCCGCGATAGTTGTCACGGTTCTGGTTGCGGTTGCGGTTCTGGTTGCGGTCGTAGAACGGTCGATCTTGCCGATCCTGGCGCGGGCCGCGATCCTGATACGGGCGGTCGCCCTGCTGGCGATCTTGCCGGTCTTGCCGATCCATCTGCTGGCCGGGCTGGCGCTGGTCGCCCTGCGGGCCGCCGTAGGGCTGCTGGTTGGGATATTGGCCCTGCGGCTGCTGGGCATGCTGCGGATAGGGCTGCTGTTGTTGCGGCTGCTGGCGCTCGAGCGGCGAGGCGAAGCGGTCGGGCATGACGCCGAAATCGTCGTCGTCTTCGCTCTCGTCGGCGGTGTCGGGCGCTTCGCCCGGCGGCCGGCTGGCGCCCATCTGCGCCTGCTGCTGGGCAAGCTGCGCGGCGGCGATCAGGCGGAAATAATGTTCGGCGTGCTGGAGATAGCTCTCGGCCATGACCGGATCGCCGGAAGACTGGGCGTCACGGGCAAGCTGAAGGTACTTTTCAGCCACGTGGTGGGCGGTGCCTCGGATTTTGACGTCTGGACCGTTGGATTCGTAGGTACGTGTGAGCGGATTAGGACCCTTGCGGTTGTTATTATTACGACCGCGCATCCGCTTGTTCTGACCTGGTCTCATGGATCTTTCCTAAGGCATACCAATCACGACGGGCGCCCTGCATGGCGACTGTGCCATGTGCGTCCGCAATTCAAGGATCACTGGATCATTCGATTGCGAATAATGAGGCTCTCCGGCCAAGGTTCGCTCGCCACGGCCCCGCCGTGGAACCATCTTCCCGGTCCGTCACACCGAACCGATAGATTAGGAGAAACATTTATCGTCGTTTCGGCGCTGCCTTTAGCGGCAAGCTCGCCCGTCAAGACGATTCAATATCAAAACCCTAGTCGGTTTTTGCGCGTCTGCCAAGCGGCAAGTTTACGCGTTCACCCTCTGTTTGTCCCCGGCCCGACACCACCCGGTCATGGCCGCCGAAATCCTTGATCACCTCAATATGGGTAAGCCCGGCGGCTTCGACAATGGCCGAGACGTCGGCGGCCTGGGCGGCGGCGATCTCCAGGAAAACCAGGCCGGTGCCTTTGCCTGCCTCAGCCGCCAGAAGCTTGGGCAGAGCTGCGGCGATGGCCCGATAGGCGGTCAGGCCGTCCGGTCCGCCATCGAGGGCCAATTGGGGGTCGAAATGTCGCACCTCAGGGTCGAGCCCGGCCAAGGCCGAGGTTTCGATATAGGGCGGGTTGGAGACGACAAGGTCGAAGGGGCCGGCGATCCCGTCGGCCCAATGGGCGATGCGAATTTCGCCCCGCGTCGCAAGGCCGGCGGCTTCGAGGTTCTGCTGGGCGATGGCGCAGGCGGCGGGGCTGATGTCTGTGCCAAGGCCGGTGGCATTCGGAAATTCGCTGAGCAAGGCGGCGAGGATGGCACCCGAGCCGGTGCACAGATCGAGAATGCGCAAGGGCTCGTCGCGCCGTTGGCGGCAGGCCGTGACGGCCGCCTGCACCAGGGTCTCGGTGTCGGGCCGGGGATCGAGCACATCGGGGCCGATCGCCAGATCGAGCGTCCAGAAGCCGCGTGAGCCTAGAATGCGTGATACCGGCTCGCGATCGAGCCGGCGCGTGACGAAGCCGATGAGTTTATCGAGCGCTGCTTTATCGAGCGGTTCGTTCATCCGCGCCAGAAGTCCGGCGGCATCGATGCCGGTCGCAGCCGAGAGCAACAGGCGCGCGTCGAGGCGTGCCGTATCGATGCCGGCTGCAGCGAAGGCTTCGGCGATACGATCGAGCGCTACGGCCATGCTGGGCTGCGCGCGCAAAGTTTGCGTCAGCGCGCGCGCCGCAGGGCTCATCGATACGTCCTCGACTTATTTCTCATGCCCGGCCTTGGTCATCATCCGGAACAGGCGATTGGCGAAGGCGCTCATGTCGGCGATCTTCTCGCCATCCATCAGCCGCGCTTCATCATAGATCAGCCAGGTCGCATCTTCGACGAAGCTCTTGTCGCCGTCGCCTTGCACGCGCTGTTTCAACACTTCGATCAGCGGATGGGTGGCGTTGATTTCGAGAATGGCCTTGGAGACGTTCTGCAAGCGGCCATGTTCGGCCAGAATGCGCTCCAGCCGGCGATCGGGGCCGCTGTCGGGTGCGATCAAACAGGCCGGGCTGTCGGTGAGACGGTCGGAGACGCGCACGTCTTCCACGGTCTCGGCCAAGGTCTGTTTCATGTAAGCGAGCAAGCTCGCGGTTTCGGCCGAGTCGGCTTCAGCGGCTGGCGGTTCGCGGCCGTCGGTCAGCGGAATGTCCTTCAGATCGGCGGCGCCCTGCGTCACCGACTTGAACGACTTGCCGTCGAAGCCGAGCGCCGTCGTTACCCAGAAGGCATCGACCGGATCGGAGAGCAGCAGCACTTCGATGCCACGGGCGTGGAAGCCTTCCAGTTGCGGGCTGGCCGCAAGCTGTTTCGCATCGTCGCCGGTGACATAGAAGATGGCGTTCTGATTGGGCTTCAGATCCTTCACATAATCGGCGAGCGAACGCTTGCCGTCTTGATGCGTCGAGGTGGCGAAGCGGGCGATCTTGAACAATTGATCGCGCCGTTCGGGATCCTCATAGAGACCTTCCTTGATGACCGGACCGAAATTCTCCCACACGCCGTTGAATTTTTCGGCGTCGTTTTCGGAGAGCTTCACCAGTTCCTGCACCAGGCGGTTGGCGACGGCCTTGCGAATGGTGGCGAAGACCGGGCTCTGCTGAATCAGTTCGCGCGACACGTTGAGAGGAAGATCGGCGGAATCGACGAGCACGCGGAAGAAGCGCATCCAGCCGGGCAGTAGATCGGCTTCGTCGGAGATCAAGACGCGGCGCACGTAGAGGCGGGCGCGGCCCTTGCGCATCGGATCGAACAGATCCATCGGGCGCGAACCGGGCACGAAGCCAAGCACCGTATATTCGTGGCGGCCTTCGGCACGCCAGTGCGCGGTCAGCGCCGGCTCATCGTATTGATGGGCGAAGCCACGATAGAATTCCGTATAATCTTCCGGCTTGATGTCGCTCTTGGCCTTGGCCCAGATCGCCACGCCTTCGGTGAGGCGGCGCGGTTCGGCATCGGGCTTGTCGCGCAACTCGACGGGGATTTGCACGGCGCCGGAATGTTCGCGGACGACGCTCTCGATCTTGTAGGTTTCGAGATAAGTCGCAGCGTCTTCCTTGATGTGCAGCACGACGCGGGTGCCGCGCGCGGGCGCGTCGTCGGTGGTTGCCGCTTCGATCGTATAAGCGCCGAGGCCGTCCGACGACCAATGCCACGCATCGTTCTCGCCGGCCTTGCGGGTGAAGACGTCGACTTTGTCGGCGACCATGAAGGCTGAATAGAAACCGATGCCGAACTGGCCGATGAGCTGGCCGGGAGAATTTTCTCCGCCGCCGTCGACTTCGCGCTCCTCATCGCTTTTCGGCTTTTCGAGCTTTTCGAGGAAGGCGCGGGTGCCGGAACTGGCGATCGTGCCCAGCGCCTGAACGAGATCGGCGCGGTCCATGCCGATGCCGTTGTCGCTGATCGTCAGCGTGCGCGCGTCCTTGTCGAGGATGAGGTCGATCTGGAAGGGCGCTTCGTCACTGACCAGTGCGGGAGACTGCACGGCGAGATAGCGCAGCTTCTCGCAGGCGTCGGCGCCGTTGGAAATCAATTCGCGCAGAAAAATATCGCGGTCCGAATAAATCGAATGGACCATGAGATGCAGCAGGCGCGCCACATCGGCCTGGAAAGCATGGGACTCGGTTTTTGCGGTTGCTTCAGTCAAGGATAAGCTCGCTCGCTGCGTCGGGGGAAATTCGGCGCTCATATCGCGGGATTATCGGGAGGTTTCAAGTCCGTCGGCGCGCATCGGCGTGACCGAAAGGACAAAGAAAAGGGCCGACAGGCGCGCGGCGCTCTGTCGGCCCAGGAATCGCTCGCCCTCTGGGGGCTCTCTTACCGACCGTCATTCCCGGGGGGCTGGGGGGCTGACGAAATCCAGGAACAGGCGGTCGTACTCAAGAGGCGATGGTCAGAAGATGCCGTTCGATCGGGGCGTGTGTTCGGCTGGAAAGCGGCGAAACTGTGATATTTTCAATGAAAGAATCACGGGAAAATCCCACGAAATCCGAGGGATTGGTGCGGCGGCCAAAAGGCAGGGCAAAGGGTGGGATGCGTCGTCTTGCGGCTTGCTGCGCCGGCCCGTCGGGTTCACAATACGGTCATGTGATTTGCACGCCGTCGGCCTGAGGATTTGGCTTGATGGCTTGGCCGGCGGGATCACTTTGGAGGCCGGATGAGCGACAGCGATCAGGGATCGACTGACGGGAGTCGGGGGCAGGTTGAATGGCTGCGCCCGCTCAACCCCCAAAATCCTCACATGAACTCTTCCGGGGGTCGCGCGGCGATCCCGATGAACGTTTCCTTCAACCGGCACGAATTGCGCGAGATCATGAATCTCTATGGCCGCATGGTCGCCGCCGGTGAGTGGCGCGACTATGCGATGGATTTTTCGGCCGACAAGGCCGTGTTCTCGATTTTCCGGCGCGCCTCGGAAATGCCGCTCTACCGCATCGAGAAGGATCCGAAGCTGGCGCGCAAACAAGGCACCTATAGCGTCGTGGCGCCGATGGGCCAGATCCTGCGCCGCGGTCCTGATCTGGCACGGGTGATCGCGGTGATCGACAAGCGGATCAAGCTGGTCGCTGGGTGAGCCTCGGTGTCATCCCGGACGCCGTAGGCGATCCGGGAGCCAGGGGCGAGCGGTAGAGCCTACACTCCCAGCGGTGAAGCGGCGTTCGCAACCAACCAAGATTTTGTCACGCGCTCCTGGTTCCCGGATCACGCTGCGCGTGTCCGGGATGACACAGAGGTTGCGGCGTATTCGACTGACTTGATGACACGAAGGTCAGCGCAAACAAAAAGGCCCCGGCGAGAACCGGGGCCTTCTTTATTCGCTCTGCGTCGACGATCAATCGTCGCGCGCGCCTGTCAGCGACAGGATGAACTGGAACATGTTGACGAAGTTCAGGTAGAGCGACAGCGCGCCCATCACCGAAGACTTCGCCATCATCTGGCTGTCCTGCGACAGGTAATCATAGTCTTCCTTCAGGCGCTGGGTGTCCCAAGCGGTGAGGCCGGCGAAGATCAGCAAGCCGATCGCGCTGATGGCGAAGCTGAGCATGCCAGAGCCGAGGAAGATGTTGACGATGCTCGCCACGATCAGGCCGATGAGGCCCATGATCAGGAACGAGCCCATGCCCGACAGACTGCGCTTGGTGGTGTAGCCGTAGAGGCTGAGACCACCGAAGGCGATCGTCGTTACGAGCAGCGCCTGGACGATGCTGCCGACCTTGAAGACAAGGCCGATCGAGCCAAGCGACAGACCCATCGTCGCCGCGAAGGCCCAGAAGGTGCCAAGCAGCGCGGTGTAGCTCATCTTCTCAAAGCGGAAGGAAAGCACGAAGACGAAGGCCAGCGGCGCAAGCATGATGACCCAGCGCAGCGGCGAGCCATAAAGCGCCTGCGTGATCGGGCTGCCACGGCCGAGCATGAAGATGCCCGTCGCGACGAGCGCCGAGATCGCCAGCGCCAGCGTCATGTGATTGTAGATGCCGAGCATATACGACCGGAGTCCGAGGTCGTATTCGGCAGTACCGGCGCGGGCGGTGCTGGTCCGGCCCCAGACGGTTGCGTTGCGATCGAAGTCCGACATGTGTCCCTCTCTGAATTCCGTCCGACGTCCTGCCGGGCCGGTCCGACGCCACGGTGGCAATCGAATTGCCAATAATATGGAGAGAGGCGAAGTTACACACAAGGGGAGTTTGCGCCGCAAGACGCGATAAAGCGCCTGCGTTAATGGCTAAAATCAAAGCGAAATCGCCTCATCGTGGCTTCACGCTCAGAGGTCCCGCAGATGTCTCGCTGGTTTCTGCCCTAGTATTCTTACGGTGGCAGCCAGGCCCAGCACCACGCTGACCACCAAGGCGGCGAGGGCGCCGAGGGAAGCCGCACCCCAGGCGAAGCTATAATCCTCGACACGCATCACGCGTGTCATGATCGCCCAGGCGGCGATCGAACCGGCCAGCACGCCGAAGACGGCGGTGGCGGCACCGAGGATCGAATATTCGAGCACGAGCGCGCTCAACAGCCGTCGCCGCGTGGCGCCCAGGGTTTTCAGGATCACCGCATCATAGATGCGCGCCCGCTGGCCGGCCGCCAAGGCGCCGCCCAGCACCAGCAGCGCTGCCGCCAAGGCAATGCCGGTGGCGCCGCGAATGGCGAAGGCGAGCTGATCGGCGATCTTCGACACAGCCGCGAGCGTGTCCTTGATGCGGATGCTGGTGATCGTCGGAAAGGTCGCCGCCAGATCGCGCAGCAGAGCGATTTCCTGCGCGCCATGGTCGCCGTCGGGAAAGGTCGCTGTTGCCAGATGGGTATGCGGCGCGCCGGCGAATGTGTTGGGCGAAAAGACGAAGACGAAATTGATGCCCATGGTGCGCCAATTGACGGCGCGCAGATTGGCGACCTTGGCGGTGATGTTGCGGCCGAGCACGTTGACGATCAGCGTGTCGCCGACATGCACGCCAAGACCGTTGGCGGCATCGCGCTCCATCGAAACGAGCGGCGGACCTTTGTAATCGGCCGGCCACCATTCGCCTTCCGCCAGTGTCGAGCCGTCAGGCAGATCGGCCGAATAGGTAATGCCTCTGTCGCCTTCAAGCACCCAGGCGGCGTCTTCCTTGGCCTTGATGTTTTCGGCTCTGGTATCGTTGAGCTGGACGAGGCGACCGCGCATCATCGGCACGCGTTCGATCTTCGCATCCGGCGCGCGCGTTTTCAGGAAGGCATCGAAGTCCGCCGTCTGCCGGTTCTGAATGTCCATGAAGAAGAAGCTCGGCGTCTGGCCGGGCATGCCTTGGCGCAATTGACCACGGATGTTGATGTCGATGAGGGTCAAGGTGGTCAGCAGCGCGAGGCCGAGACCAAGCGCCAGCACGACGGAATGCGTGAGCGCGCCGGGGCGATGGATGTTGGCGATCGCCATGCGCAAGGCGGTGTTCGACGAACGCGGCGCGCGACGTGCCAAAGCGATGATGCCCGTGCCGACGAAGCGCAGAAGCGCCATGCCGCCGAAGGTGGAGAGAATGTAGATCAGCGCTAGCCGGCGATCGTTGGCGAGCACGACAATAGTGGCGATCAGCAGAGCCGCGACGACTGTGATCATGGCGAGATAGCGCCAGCGCAGCCGCGTCGTGCGATGATCGATGCGGTCGCGAAACAGCGCCGAGACGGGCAGATCATGGGCGCGGCCGATCGGTCCCAGCGAAAAGGCCAAAGTCGTCAGCACGCCATAGAGCAGGCCCGACAAAGTCTCCGTCGGATAGATCGCCGCCTTGAACGGCACGGGGATGATATTGCCGAAGCCCCAGGAGATGACAAAGGGCAGCGCGAGCCCCAGCGCCATGCCGATGGCGATGCCGGCCACCGACATCAACAGCACTTCAGTCAAGGCGACGACGAAGACATCCTGGCCGGTGGCGCCGAGGGATTTCAGCGTGGCGAAATCCGGCGTGCGGCGGTCGATGAAGGCGCGCACTGCATTGGCGACACCGACACCGCCGACGATCAAAGCGGTGAGGCCGACGAGGGTGAGGAATTGCGTGAAACGTTCGATGTTCTTTTGAAATTGCGGCGAGACGTTATTGCGGGTGCGGACCTGCCAACCCGCGTCGGGAAAGGCTTTCTCGGCCGCGCGCATGATCGTATCGATGGCGGGATCGGGAGCCGTGCCGCCGCTGCGGTCATCGACGAGAATGCGATAGGACCAGCGCACCAGTGATCCCGGCGCCAGCAGGCCGGTGCCTTGCAGCGCGTCTTGCGAGAGGATCACGCGCGGGCCAAAGCCAATGCCGCCGGCCAGTTTGTCGGGCTCGGAGAGCAAGGTGCCGCGAAATTCGAATTCGCCGTCGCCGAGAAAAAAACGATCGCCGGGTTTCAGATCGAAGCGGGCTTGCAGTGCCGCATCGGCGATGGCGCCGGGCAGGCCGTTGCGCGGTTGGAGCAGTTGCGTCAGCGGCTGTGTCGAATCGATCTCGACATCACCGAGCGCCGGATAACTGCTGTCGACGGCTTTCAACTCGACGAGCGAGGGCGTGCCGTTGCCGGCGCGCGCCATGGCGCGCATGGTGGCGATGGTCGACACCTTGCCCTGTTCTTTCAGCCACGCCTCTTCCTGCGGATTGGCCTGGCGATGAATGAGCGAGAAGGAAATATCGCCGCCAAGAATGCGGCGGCCTTCCTCGGCGAGAGAATCGGAGAGGCCGCGCGACGTCGCATTGACGCCGACGATGGCGGTGACACCCAGCGCGATGCAGGCGAGGAAAATGCGAAAGCCGCGCAGGCCGCCGCGCAGATCGCGCACGGCAAAGCGCAAGAGCGCGCCAAGCCGCGTCATGCCGGATGTGGGAGCGGTGGTTTTGAAGGACGCCTCGGCCGTCTGGACGTTGGCCATGTCAGGCATCCGCCCTGGCGGCAGCGTGCTCTTGATCGATCACGCCGGAGCGCAGACGGATGCGGCGGTCGCAGCGCGCGGCAAGATTGGCATCGTGGGTGACGAGCACCAGAGTGGCGCCGCGTTCCCGCTTCATGGCGAACAGGAGATCCATGATCGACAATCCGGTGGTTTCGTCGAGATTGCCGGTCGGTTCGTCGGCGACGAGAATCGCCGGATTGGGCGCCATGGCGCGGGCCAGCGCGACGCGTTGCTGCTCGCCGCCGGACAGTTGCGCGGGATAGTGATCGAGCCGTTCGCCCAGGCCCACTGCGCTCAGCTCGGCGGCGGCGCGGCGATCGGCATCGGCGATGCCGGCGAGTTCCAGCGGCACGGCCACGTTTTCGAGTGCCGTCATCGTCGGGATGAGGTGGAAAGATTGAAAGACGATCCCGATATTGGCACCACGAAAGCGCGCCAGCGCGTCTTCGTCCATGTCGGTGAGCCGGGCGCCGTTGATGGAAATGGCGCCCGAATCCGGTTTCTCGAGGCCGGCCATGGTCATCAGCAGGGTCGATTTGCCCGATCCCGATGGGCCGACGAGGCCGACTGCCTCACCACGGCCAATTTCCAATGACACGCCCTTGAGGATATGGACACGGGCCCGCCCCTGACCGAGGCTGAGATGAACGTTTTCGATGGCGATAACAGGTTGAGTCAACGGCAGGATGTCCCCAATGTGGACGCTCAAGCAAATCGCGTTTCGAAGAAACGCGATTTTGCCCAGGGTTCTCATTTCCACGCGCTTTCTGCAAAGCGCTATGGGAGCGGCCAGTCGATGTCATATGGTGTGTCGCGTAATTTCGTCCAGCAGATGGCGGAGCGGGTTTCGAGCCATGTGGCGTGGCTGCTTGTCGCGCTCACGATTTGCGTGATGAGCACTACGGTCAAGGCCGAGGCAGCGACGCGTATTCTCGCCTTCGGCGACAGTCTGACGGCTGGTTTCAATCTGCCCGCCAATGCCATGTTTCCGGTGGTGCTGGAGCGGCGTCTGCGCGCCGCCGGCCATGATGTCGAAGTGGTTAATGCCGGTGTCTCGGGCGATACGGCGCAGGGCGGTCTCGAGCGGCTCGACTGGGCGTTGGGCGACAAGGTCGATGCGGTGATCGTCGAACTGGGCGCCAACGACATGTTGCGCGGTATCGATCCGGCGCTCACGGAAAAGTCACTCGATGAAATTTTACGTAAACTGAGCCAGCGCAAGATCCCGGTGTTGCTCGCCGGCATGTTGCCGGCGCCTGGGCTCGGCAAGGAATATGGCGGCCAGTTCGCGGCGATTTATCCGCGCCTGGCGCACAAGTATAATGCCATCCTCTATCCCTTCTTTCTCGATGGGGTGGCTGGCGACGGCGCGTTGAATCAGGCCGATGGCATGCACCCGACGCGTGCTGGCGTGGAGGTCATCGTCGAGCGCATGCTGCCGAAAGTGGTGGAATTGCTGGAGCGCGCAAAGGCGACGGAGTGAGGTGAATCAAGCCGTCATGAAAGGATGCTTTTGTTCCCCCCAGCAAAGTGAAATGCTGCAACTGTGGATTTGCCGATTTGATTCGGCCTGTCGGGCCGGACGGCGCTTCTGACGAAAGGGCGAGCCATGCCAAGACTCTTCACCGGACTCGAGCTTCCAGACAATCTCTCCGATGAATTGGCTCTCTTGCGTGGCGGCTTGCCCGGCGCCAAATGGATCGAGCCGGAAGATTATCATCTCACCCTGCGCTTCATCGGCGACATCGGCGATGCGATGGCCAACGAAGTCTACGATGCCCTGTCGTCGATCCGCCGTTCGGCCTTCACCGTGACGCTCGAAGGGCTGATGACATTTGGTAGCGACAAGCCGCGCGCCATCGTCGCGCGGGCCAGGCCAACACAAGAACTCACTGAGCTGCAGCAGGATCATGAACGCGCCATGCGGCGCCTCGGCTTGCCAGCGGAGACACGCAAGTTCGTGCCGCATGTGACGATTGCGCGTTTGCGCAATGGGTCGGCGGTCTTGGCGGCCGATTGGCTCGGCTCGCGCGCGCTGCTGCCGAAGACATTCACCGTCACCAATTTCGTGTTGTTCTCGTCGCGCGCGTCGACGGGTGGTGGCCCCTATGTCAGTGAAGCCAGCTTCCAGCTCGAACGTTCAGCGTTTGGCGGGCGCTTCGCGGCGGCGGGTGAAAGCCCAGTAAATCGCTCCCGATAAAGCGGCGCAGATAAAGAACAACGCCAGGAAGCGGTTTTCGACCGGCGTCTGATTCGTCGCCTGCGTGGTGTCGCCGCGCAAGGTGAGACGCAAGATCCACGGCATGGCGGCGGAGACGATGCCCGGCGCCAGCACGTGCCAGAGAAACGAGCGCAAACGCGCGGCTTCTGCCAGTACGACCGAGAGCACATGCGGCACGACGCAGATGGCGACGACCGCGTGGGAGAGCACGGTGGCGACGAGAATCAAGGACGCGCCCGATTGCCAGTCCTGATTGGGCGAGAGTGCTTCGTCGAACAGGCCGGCGAGAAGTTGCACGGTGGCGCCGCCCGCGATCGGATCGGAGACGATCGCGATAAAAAGAAAAACAACATTGCATGCGATCGCCAAGGCGAGCGCGAAAAGGGCAACAAGCAACCGCCGCATCGTGTCTACTAGGGCTCCAGAACGGAATCCCAGTATAGATAATCCATCCAGCTTTCGTGCAGATAATTCGGCGGGAACAATCTGCCACTTTGATGCAGATCGCCAATGGAAGGTTGGAACGGCTCGCGCGCCGGCCACATATGGACGTCGTCGGGCAGCCGATCGGCCTTGCGCAGATTGCAGGGCGAGCAGGCGGCGACGACATTCTCCCACGTCGTCATGCCGCCGCGCGAACGCGGGATCACATGGTCGAAGGTCAGATCGTCGCGGGCGCCGCAATATTGGCAGGAGAAGCGATCGCGCAGGAAAACGTTGAAGCGCGTGAAAGCTGGTTGCCGCGTCGGCTTGATGTAGGTCTTCAACGAGACCACCGAGGGCAATTGCATTTCGAAACTGGGGCTGCGCACCGTCTTCTCATAGTGAGAGACGATGTTCACCCGATCGAGAAAGACCGCCTTGATGGCGTCCTGCCAGGACCATAACGACAAGGGATAGTAACTCAGCGGCCGGAAGTCGGCGTTGAGAACCAGAGCTGGACAGGCTTCCGGCGAAATCGCCGGATGGACGTGAACCGTCACTCCCGCAATCCTCTCGATACCCGGACAGTAGAATCGCGTCCGGTCTCGCTGAAGATTAATCTACAGGTGGGATGACGGCTTTGTGAAGGCCCTAGATGTCGCGGCCGAATTTCGCAGATTCAGCCGGAATCAGCGGGTCGGAACCGGGCTGCCGGAGCGATAATCGTAGAAACCGCGCTTGGTCTTGCGTCCGAGCCAGCCGGCTTCGACATATTTCACCAGCAGCGGACAGGGCCGGTATTTCGAATCCGCCAGCCCCTCATGCAGCACCTGCATGACGGACAGGCAGGTATCGAGGCCGATGAAATCGGCTAATTGCAGCGGACCCATCGGGTGGTTGGCGCCCAGACGCATGGCGGTGTCGATCGCCTCGACCGAGCCAACGCCTTCATAAAGCGTGTAAATCGCCTCGTTGATCATCGGCAGCAGGATGCGGTTGACGATGAAGGCGGGGAAATCCTCCGACACGGTGGAGGTCTTGCCGAGCTTCTCGATGAAGCCCTTGGCGCTCTCGAACGTGCTGTCGTCGGTGGCGATGCCGCGGATCAGCTCGACGAGCTGCATCACCGGCACCGGATTCATGAAATGAATGCCG
This sequence comes from Rhizobiales bacterium 62-17, assembly GCA_001898965.1. Classification (GTDB taxonomy): domain Bacteria; phylum Pseudomonadota; class Alphaproteobacteria; order Rhizobiales; family Beijerinckiaceae; genus Terripilifer. Next base: position 414,647 of record MKVW01000009.1, on the reverse strand, counting down.
ATGAAACGCTCCGGCCGGTCGGTGACCGAGGCCAGGCGGGTGATCGAAATCGACGACGTGTTCGAGGCGACGATCGCGTCGGCCCGCAACGACGGGCACAATTTCACGAAAATCTTACGCTTGGTGTCTTCGTTCTCGGTCGCGGCTTCGATCACCAGATCGCAGTCGGACAGGTCGTTGAAATCGGTCGACGGCGCGATGTGATCGAGCGCGGCCTTGCGATCGACTTCGCTGAGCTGGCCGCGGCCGATCTGACGGGCCATATTGCCGTTGATCGTCGCCAGCCCGGCAGCCACCCGCTCCTCTGACACGTCATTGAGCCGGACATCGATGCCCGCGAGCGCGCAGACATGAGCAATGCCATTGCCCATTTGTCCCGCACCGATAATGCCGATCTTTTTGACGTCGAGGGCCATGGTGTCCTTTTGCCTGGCGAATTTCTTGATCGCCATAATCATAAGGCAAGCGCCGGGAAGGTCCAGCGCCAGCCTCTCCGCTGGAGCAAATTGCGTTTCGACAGAAACGCAATTTTGCCCAGGATACTAGTTCTGACGCGTCTTTGTGGCGTTTGACTGCGTCAAACTGCAAAACGCTATGGGCCAGACTAACCCTTGATCTTGTCCAACTCTTGGGCAAGTTCGGGCAAAGCGGTAAACAGATCGGCAACAAGGCCGTAATCCGCCACCTGGAAGATCGGCGCTTCCTCGTCCTTGTTGATCGCGACGATCACCTTGGAGTCCTTCATGCCGGCCAGATGCTGGATCGCGCCGGAAATGCCGGCCGCGATGTAGAGCTGCGGCGCGACGATCTTGCCGGTCTGGCCCACCTGCCAATCGTTGGGGGCATAGCCCGCATCGACGGCGGCGCGCGAGGCGCCCATGGCGGCGCCGAGGCGATCGGCCACTGGCTCGATGTATTTCTTGAAATTCTCGGCGTTCTGCATGGCGCGGCCGCCCGAGATGATGATCTTCGCGGAGGTCAGTTCCGGACGATCAGATTTCGCCACCGCTTCGTCCTTGAACGTCGACAACGCCGGATTGGCGGCGGCGGCGACCTTCTCCACGGGTGCGGAACCGCCCGCGCCGGTCGCGGCGAAGGCGGCGGTGCGCACGGTGATGACCTTGATCTTCTCGCCGCTCTGCACGGTCTGAATGGCGTTGCCGGCGTAGATCGGCCGCTCGAACGTGTCGGGTGAGACGACCTTGATGATTTCGGAAATCTGCATCACGTCGAGCAAAGCGGCGACGCGCGGCATGATGTTCTTGGCACTCGTCGTCGCGGCGGAGACGATGGCCATGTAGTCCTTGGCGAGGCCGACGATCAAAGCGGCGACAGGCTCGGCGAGCTGATGATCGTAGATGGCGTCATCGGCGACGAGCACCTTCGCCACGCCGTCGAGTTTCGCGGCGGCATCGGCGGCGGCGGCGCAATTGTGGCCGACGACGAGAACATGCACGGGCGCACCGAGTTCCTTGGCGGCGGTCAGTGTCTTGGCGGTGGCATCGCCGAGCGCATCCTTGGCGAGATCGGCCAGAACAAGCGTGGTCATTTAGATCACTCCCGCTTCGTTTTTCAGTTTGGCGACAAGCTCGGCGACCGAGCCGACTTTCACGCCGGCCTTGCGTCCGGCCGGTTCCGTCGTCTTGAGCACTTTCAGGCGCGGCGCCGTGTCGACGCCGTAATCGGCCGCCGTCTTTTCATCGATCGGCTTCTTCTTCGCCTTCATGATGTTGGGCAGCGAGGCATAGCGAGGCTCGTTGAGGCGCAGGTCGGTGGTGACCACCGCCGGCAGTTTCAACGTCACCGTCTGCAAGCCGCCGTCGACTTCGCGCGTCACGTCGACGGAGCCGTCGCCGATGACGACTTTGGAGGCGAACGTGCCCTGGCTCCAGCCGAGCAGCGCGGCGAGCATCTGGCCGGTCTGATTGCTGTCGTCGTCGATGGCCTGTTTGCCCAAGATGACAAGGCCGGGCTGTTCGGCGTCGATGACGCCCTTGAGGATCTTGGCGACCGCCAGCGGTTCCACCACGCCGTCGGCCTTCACCAGAATGCCGCGGTCGGCGCCCATGGCGAGACCGGTGCGGATGGTTTCAGAGGCCTGCGCCGGGCCGATCGAGACGACGACCACTTCGGTCGCCTTGCCGGCCTCTTTCAGGCGCAGCGCCTCTTCGACGGCGATTTCGTCGAAGGGGTTCATCGACATTTTTACATTGGCCAGTTCGACGCCGCTGCCGTCAGATTTGACCCGAACCTTGACGTTATAGTCGACGACCCGTTTCGCCGGCACAATGATCTTCATTCCGCGTTCTCCCGGAGGCGATCCCGTATGGTAGGGGGTTTCTGGTAAATGTGGCCTGGGGCCAAGTCAACGCACCAAGCCAGCACGTGAAGTTAGCCTGGCCAACCGTTTGTTTCATAGCGCTTTGCAGTTTGCCGGAAGCGTCAAACGCCACAAAGACGCGTCAAAACAAAGGCCCTAGACAAAATTGCGTTTTTGTCGAAACGCAATTTGCTCTAGGCGGTGCGTTTGCCAAAAAGCGGAACTTGCGGCCGGCGCAGCAGCGGCGTCAGCGCGGCGCCGGCGATGAGGCCGCCGACATGCGCCCACCAGCCGGTGGCCTGATCGGCGCTGAACAGCGCCGATCCGACCTGGAGGGTGATCCAGGCGAGGATGATGTAGAGCGCGGTGATCGACAGCGGCAGCCAGGCAAAAGCCAGCACGAAGACGTGGACGCGCGGATAGAAGATTACATAGGCGACGACGACACCGGAAATCGCGCCCGAGGCGCCGATCAGCGGCGCCTGGGACTGCGGATCGAGGAAGGCATAGAGCAGGCAGCCGGCGATGCCGCTCAGCAGATAGAAGAGGGTGAAGCGCAGCGAGCCCATCGCGTCCTCGACATTGTCGCCGAACACCCAAAGGAACAGCATGTTGCCGGCGAGATGAAAAAACCCGCCGTGGACGAAGAGGCTGGTGATCAGGGTCGCCCAGGTCGGCACATGGGCGATGGCCTGATCGATGACGGCCGTGCCGAACAGGACGGCGGGGATCATGCCAAGCCCGAGGCCAACATTTTGCGGGCTGCCGATGAGGCCGGTGGCGATCGTCAGATAGACGAAGACGTTGAGGCCGAGCAAAACATAGGTCGCGATCGGGCGTTTGAGATAGCGCAGTTCCACGCCGTCGTAGAGCGGAATGAACACGGACACTCCTATGGCGTTTTCAAGCGAAGTGGATGCCGGTTCGCGTGAAGAAAACGCGTCAATACTGGATATGAGGAGCGTTTAAGCTAGCGGTTTCCGCCCGGCGTCCACAAGACGTCGCCCTTGGCTTTCCAGTTGCAATAGCGCGACGCGACAAAGAGCAGATCGGAGAGGCGGTTGACATATTTCAGCGCCGGCGCGCCGACCGTTTCGTCCGGCCGGGCCACCAGTTCCACCATGCGCCGTTCGGCGCGCCGGCAGATGGTGCGTGCCACGTGCAATGCGGCTGATGTCGGCGTGCCGCCGGGCAGCACAAAGGAGCGCAGCGGTTCGAGATGACCGTTGAGCTGATCGATCTCGGTTTCGAGGCGCTCGACCTGTGTCTGGATGATGCGCAGCGGTTCGTAACCGAGATCGCGATCGACGGGCGGCGTGCACAGATCGGCGCCGAGATCGAACAGATCATTTTGGATGCGGCCGAGGATGGCGTCGAGCGTTTCGTCTTCCTGCGGCGCGGTGAGGCGGGCGACGCCGATGGCGGCATTGGTCTCGTCGATCGTGCCGAAGGCTTCGATGCGCAGGTCGTATTTGGCGCGGCGCTCGCCGGTGCCAAGGGCGGTCGAGCCGTCATCGCCGGTGCGCGTGTAGATGCGGTTGAGTACGACCATGCTGACCTCCCGGCGCTTATCTGCGGACCAACCCGGTCTCGCAGACCCGCTAACGCCCTATAACGTTTCGGCGTGCGATGGAATGGGTGAGGCGTTCGCTTGAAACGTGCTCTAGCCGCCGCGAAACCACAGAACGGCCAACACGACGATAATCGCGAAGAATTGCAGAATGACGCGCCAGCGCATCAATTTCTGCGACAGATTGGGGTCGCCGCCGCGCAGCATGTTGAACAGGCCGAGCAGTAAAACGACGACGACGGCGCCGACCGCGATCCCTGGAAGTATGCCGGATGTCATCATGGAAGCCGGCTCCTCACGGCGAAGTTCATTATAGGCTCGAATGGCTGGCGAGGAAGTGCAGCAATTTAGCCGATCGCGACAGTCTCAATAACGTCGCAGCAGCCGCTCCAGATAGTCCAGTTCCTCGCGCGGGCGGGTCTGGTCGCCCAGGCGCCGGCGCAGCTCCTCCAGCACCTGCTGGGCGCGCTGAGCGGCGGGCACGCCGAGCGGATCGTAGCGGCTGCGGGAATTGTCGCCGCGATCGCGCGATTCACGGCCCAGCGGATCGGAGCGGGCGGCGTCGCGGCCGCGCTGGCCGGGTCCGTTGGGATCGCCCGGTCCTCCAGACTGCTCGCCGGGCTGGCCGCCCTGCTGCTGCATCTGTTGGGCCATCGACTGGGCGCCCTTGCGCAGGCTTTCGAGCGCCCGGCCCTGCGAACCCACGGCCTTGCCCTGGCCCTCGCCCGAGCCCTCTCCGAGCTGCTGTTCAGCCTCGTTCATGGCGTCTTCGGCGTCGGAGAAACCTTGTTCCGGCGGCAGGCCCATTTCGCGCATGCGCCGCTGCAAATCCTGCAACTGCTTGCGCAGGGCTTCCTGGCGCTGTTGCAGGCCCTGGCCGTTCGGGTTGTCGGCATTGTCCTGTTCGTCGCCTTCGCCCTGTTGGCCCGGCTGCTGCTGGCCCTGCTGGCGTTGGCCGCGCTGCTGCTGGCCGTTCTGGCGCTGCTGTTGATTGCGCTGGGCGCGTTGGCGTGGCCGGCCCTGGCTTTCGCCATAGGTGTCGTCGCGCAATTCCTGCTGGTCGCGCATCATCTGGTCGAGCTGGTTGAGCGCGCGGTTCATTTCGCGCTGCGCGGAATTCTGCTGGCTCTGGCGGCGCGCCGTTTGCAGATTCTCGAGCATGTTCTGCAATTGATCGAGCATGCGCTGGGCGTCGGCCATATTGCCGTTGCGCGCCATGTCCTCCATGCGATCGAGCATGGAGCGCAGATCCTGCGGCGTGATGAAACGCGTGTTCGGGTCGGGCTGCTGATTGTCGGCTTGCTGGTCGCCGTCGCGCATCTGACGCTCGGCCAGTTCCTGCATGAACTTGTCGAGCGCCGCGCGCAGCTGATCCATCAGCTTGCGCAATTCCTCGTCGGAGGCGCCGCGATTCATCGCATCGCGTAAGGCTTGCTGCGCGGCGCGCAGATCGCGTTCGGCGCCGGTCAGATCGCCTTCCTCAAGCCGCAGCGCCATTTCCCACATCAGGTCGGCGGTGTCGCGCAATTGATCGTCGGTGCGTGCCGCTTGCAGCCGTTTGGCGATGGCATAGAGGCCGAGATAAACCGAGGTGCCGGTCTGGAATTTTTCCGGCTCGATCATCAAGCCTTCCATCGCCGCCATGACGCGGGCGCGGTTGTCGGGCGCGAAGACGAGATTGCGGCGCTGTTCGACGAGCGCGCGGGCGAGCGGCTTGACGAAAGTGCGTTGCGGCAGCGTCAATTCCACCGGATCGCTATGGCCGGTATTGCCGGCTTCATCGCGCGCCATCAGGCTCATGGTGACTTGTGCGCCGGCCCAGGGATGTTCGGAGAGATCGCCCGTCGTCTCGCCATCGCCCAGGCCGCCGGGGCCTTGCGCGAGAGCGAGCGGCATTTTCGGTGCGTCGTAAAGCATGCGGCCGGTGACCGGCTTGCCGCGCAGCGACGGCTTGCTGAATTCGGCTTCGGCGCCGACGACACCGTAATCATCCTCGATCTTGTAGGAGAGCGTCAGGGAGCCGCGCGCGTTGCTCTTCGGTTCGCCTTTCAAGGTGATCACCGGCGGCCGATCGGCGATGGCTGAAATGTCGAAGGTGGCGATGGTGGAGCCGAGACGACGCAGGGTCAGCGTGCCGTCGGCGCGCAGCGACCAGCGCTTCTCCTGATCGGAACGCTTGGCATCGGCGACCGCGCGGTTGGTTGCCGGCTTGGTCTTGTCGTTGTTCTTGTCCTCGGCCTTTTCTTCGTCTGCCTTGTCGACGATGCCGCCCTTGATCTCGGCGCTGACGCCGGCGCCATCGGACGCGCGCATGATGATGGTGGAGCCGGCCGGCGCCTGGATCTTCTGCGCGACATTGCCCGGGCGGGCGCCGGTTTCATCCTGCAGGCGTAGCACTTGCGGTGCGCGGCCCGTATAGGCCGGCGGATCGATCCAGGCGTCGAGGCGATAGCCCTGCGAAATGGAACCGGCGGCGTTGAAATCGAAGGCGGCGAGAACGCGCGGATATTTCTCCGGTCCGGCGATGAAGGCCGAGGCGATCAGCGCGAGCAGCACGCCGCCGCGCACCGCATAGCGATCGAAGCGCGAAACGCCGGGCGAGGGCGAGGCAATCTTGAATTGCGAGGCCGTCTGTGCCGCCCGCTGCAGGTGAATGCGCCACAGCGCCCGGGTGGCGGGATCGGCGGTGGCATTGGCGAGTTGATCGTCGAGGGTGGCGGCGGGGCGATGCGGCAGGCCGGAATCGCGGTCGATACGGTCGAGCGCCTCGGCGCGCGAGGGCAGGCGCACGCGCCAGAACAGCCAGGCCGGCCAGGCGAGCAGCGCGGCGAAGACGATGAGACCGGAAATCCGGCCCCAGCGCGGCAGATGCAGCCACAGGCCGAGCCAGGACACGGTGAGGAACAGCGCGACGATGACGCCGAGCGCCAGGAGCGGCGGCCACAGCCGCTCCCATGACAAAGTCAGCCCGGCGACGCGGGCCAGGCGATCGAGCCGTTGGGTCAAGGAGCTACTGGCGTTCCGGTCCTGCAATAGGAACTCCTGGAGCGGCGATCGCGCCGCACAAAGCTAATGGGGGTAGGCTAACACGCGTTCCCCACGGATGCATATTGTTCGCCAGGTCTTGACGTGAATGTGTTCACCCGGCGTCGCCAGCGTGGCACCGGGACATTTCTGAGCCTATTCCGGGGTTTTGCCGGTTTTATAGCGTTTCACAGCTCGACGTAGTCGAGCGCCATGAAGACGCGTCCAAATAAGAGAATCTAAGCAAATCACGTTTCTACCGAAACGTCATTTGCTCTAGGCGAGCCAGTTCGGCGTCCGGTCGAGGCCGATCAAATCGTCGAAGGTCTGGCGCGGGCGCACCACCGCCCATTTGTCGCCGTTGACCAGCACTTCCGGCACCAGCAGGCGCGAATTGTAGGTGCCGGCCTGAACCGCGCCATAGGCGCCGGCGGAGAGAACCGCCAGCAGGTCGCCCGGGTCCATTTCCGGCAGCCGGCGGTGGAGGGCGAGATAGTCGCCGGTCTCGCAGACCGGGCCGACGATATCGGCATAGATCATCGCCGCATCCGCAGCCGTTTCCTTGATCGGCCGGACGCGATGGTAGGCGTGATAGAGCGTCGGGCGGATCAGATCGTTCATCGCCCCGTCGACGATGAGGAAATTCTTGCCGTCGCCGTGCTTCAGATAGAGCACGCTGGTGACGAGAATGCCGGCATTGCCGACGAGAAAACGGCCCGGTTCGAACACCAGTTTGCAGCCGAGATTGTGGGTGTGCTTGCGCACGATCGCCGCATACTTCTCCGGCTGCGTTTCGTCTTCCGGGTCGGATCCGCGATAGGCGATGCCGAGACCGCCGCCCAGATCGATGTGATCGATCGCGTGGCCATCGCCACGCAAGGTGCGCACCAAGTCGGAGAGCAGAGCGAAAGCTTCATCGAAGGGCGTGAGATCGGTGATCTGCGAGCCGATGTGCATGTCGATGCCCGTCACCTTGATGCCGGGCAGTTTGGCAGCGCGCGCATAGACTTCGCGCGCCTGCACAAGGGGAATGCCGAACTTGTTTTCCGACTTGCCGGTCGAAATCTTCTCATGCGTCTTGGCATCGACATTCGGATTGACGCGCAGCGAGACATGCGCGGTCTGGCCACGCGCCTTGGCGATGCGCGAGATCAATTCGAGTTCGGGCTCGGATTCGACGTTGAAGCAGAAGATGCCGGTTTGCAGGGCCAAGTTGATTTCCGCTTCGGTCTTGCCGACGCCGGAGAAGGTGATCTTCTTGCCCGGCACGCCAGCGGCGATGGCGCGGCGCAATTCGCCTTCCGACACCACGTCCATGCCAGCGCCAAGACGGCTCAGGAGTTTCAGCACGGCCTGGTTGGAATTGGCCTTCATGGCGAAGCAGACGAGCGCGTCGGTGCCGGCGAAGGCCTGGGTGAAGGCGCGATAGCGCGCTTCGATTGCCGAAGTCGAATAGCAATAGAACGGCGTCGGCAGTTCGGCGGCGATGTCACGCACGTCGACAGCTTCGGCATGCAAGGTGCCGTGCCGATATTCGAAAGGTGTCATGGTGGCGCTGTTGGCGGTCTGTCAGAGAATGGGATCGAGAATGAACGGTTCTTTCGACGGCACGATCACTTTCGGTTTGTCGGAGGCCCGTGTCGGCGAATAGACGTTGGAACTCTGCGCCGGCTGGCTGGCGCCGCCGCCGGGAATTTCCAGCGGGCCGCGACGGCCGCAGGCGGACAGGCCAAGGGCGAGCACCGCCAGCAGCGGAGCGAATACGAACAGGCGCGATTTGGTGTGCGGCGTCACTGACATCTCCAGATCAGGCGACGTGAGTATCACAAGCGAAGGCGAAAGGCGCTCCCACCCCCGTCATGGGCCGCCCTGCTTGAGCGGCCCATTCTGCGGCGTTTTGCCGCATCAGCCGAGGCGTTTCAACCAAGGCGCTTCAGCCAGGTGTCGGCTTGCTGGCGGACGTTGCTGGGCGCGGTGCCACCGTACGAGGTGCGGCTTTCGACCGATTTTTCGACGCCCAACACGTCGAAAACCTCCGCCGTGATGCGCGGCTCGACGGTTTGCATGTCGGCCAAGGACAGCGCTTCCAGGCCGATATTGCGGTCGGAGGCCAGTTTCACCAAGGAGCCGGTGACGTGGTGGGCGTCGCGGAACGGCATTTTCAAGGTGCGCACCAGCCAGTCGGCGAGGTCGGTGGCGGTGGCGAAGCCCGCGCCGGCGGCGGCCTTCATGCGCTGCGTATCCGGCGTCATGTCGCGCACCATGCCGGCCATGGCGGCCAGGCACAGCGAGAGGGTGTGCAGGGCGTCGAACGTGCCCTCCTTGTCCTCCTGCATGTCCTTGGAATAGGCGAGCGGCAGGCCTTTCATGACGATCAGCAGGCCGTTCAGGCCGCCGATGACGCGGCCGGTCTTGCCGCGCACCAGTTCCGCAGCGTCGGGATTGCGCTTCTGCGGCATGATCGACGAGCCGGTGGTGAATTTGTCGGACAGGCGCACGAAACCGAACTGCGGCGTGGTCCACAGCACGAATTCCTCGGCTAGGCGCGACAGGTGCACGGCGCAGATCGAGGCGGCCGACAGGGTTTCGAGCACGAAGTCACGATCGGAAACGCTGTCGAGCGAATTGGCCGTCGGCCGGTCGAAGCCGAGCGCGGCGGCGGTCATGTTCCGGTCGATCGGGAAGGACGTGCCGGCCAGCGCCGCGGCGCCGAGCGGGCATTCGTTGAGCCGGTCGCGGGCATCGGACAATCGGCCGCGGTCGCGCGCCAGCATCTCCACATAGGCGAGCAGGTGATGGCCGAAAGTGACCGGCTGGGCCGATTGCAGATGGGTGAAGCCGGGCATGACGGCATCGGCATGCTGCTTCGCCCGTTCCGCCAGGGCCTTCTGCAAGTCCTTGATCTGGCTGTCGATCTGGTCGATGGCGTCGCGCACCCAGAGGCGGAAGTCGAGCGCCACCTGGTCGTTGCGCGAGCGCGCCGTGTGTAGCCGGCCGGCGTTGGGGCCGAGCAGTTTGGCGAGCCGCGACTCGACATTCATATGAATGTCCTCGAGTTCGCGCGAGAACGTGAACGTGCCCGCCTCGATTTCGGCCTTCACCTGATCTAAACCGGCCGAGATCGCCTGGGCATCGGCTTCCGTGAGAATGCCGGTCTTGGCCAGCATGGAAACATGCGCTTTCGAGCCCGCGATATCCTGCGCGGCGAACCGGTAGTCGAAACCGATCGAAGCGTTGATTTCTTCCATGATGGCGTCGGGACCGGTTTCGAACCGGCCGCCCCACATCTTGTTACTCATCTTGCGCCCTTTGGAACGAAACCTGATGGCTGAAGCGGAAAAGAACATTGCGGACGGCGCGGCGGGCAAGCCCGGAACGCCCCGCGGCGCAATCGTGCTGGCGGGGGTGGCCGCCGTCGCGATCGCGGCTGTCGTATACGGGATCATCGCCGTCGGCGGCAAGGAAACGGGCACCGGAAATTGCGCGGTGAGCGAGGCCGGCCTGGCGCCGCTGCGCGCCGCCGCCACCGGCGAGGTCGCCGGACTGACGGTCAGCAAGGCGATGAAACCGGCCACCGACATCTCTTTCGATGGGCCGGACGGCACGCGCAAGACGCTCGCCGACTTCAAGGGCAAGACCGTGCTGCTCAACCTGTGGGCCACCTGGTGCCTGCCCTGCCGGGCGGAAATGCCGGCGCTCGACCAGCTCCAGGCCAAGCTTGGCGGCGACAATTTCGAGGTGGTGGCGGTCAATATCGACACCGCCCGGCTGGAAAAGCGTCAGGCTTTCCTTGATGAGGCGGGGGTGAAATCCCTTGGATTCTATGCCGATCCGAAGGCGGCGGTGTTCCAGACCCTGCGTCAGGCCGGCAAAGTGGTCGGACTGCCGACCACCCTGCTGATCGATTCGCGCGGCTGCGAGCTGGGAATCATGTCAGGTCCCGCCGAATGGGCCTCCGAGGATGCGCAGCGGCTGATCCGGGCGGCGACGGCGCTGAAACCGGGAACTTAGGGAATCTTCGCGTAAATCCCTGGTTCTGATGCTCTCAGGACCTGAAAGCATGGCTGAAATGCCCGGCTCAAGGTTCGGATTGCGCGGTGCACACTCTTCGATTAGTGAAACCCCGACGAATTCAGAGCGAAGGGGCCCTCCCATGGCCGAACCAAATCCGAGCCCGCTGGCCGCAGAAGCGCGCCGTCCATTGTCGCCGCACCTGCAGGTCTACCGCCTGACACTCACCATGATGATGTCGGGCATCCACCGCATCACCGGCATGGGTCTGTATCTGGGCACGCTGCTTCTGGCCTGGTGGCTGATCGCGGCGGCGACCGATGCGGCTTCTTTCGAGACCGTGTCCTGGGTCATGTCGTCGATCATCGGCCGGCTGATCCTGCTCGGTTTCACCTGGGCGCTGTTCACGCACATGCTCGGTGGCGTCCGCCACTTCATCTGGGATGCCGGCATCGGCATGGAACATCCGGAGCGTGAATATCTCGCGCATATGACGATCTGGGGCGGCCTCGCGCTCACCCTCATCGTCTGGGTCATCGCTTACGCGGTTCGCTGAGATCGGGAACGCCATCATGACAAACACCCCCCACTCCATGCGCACGCCGATGGGCAAGGTTCGCTACCTGGGCTCCGCCAAGTCCGGCACGCGCCACATGCTGCACACCCGGTTGACCGCGATCGCTCTGCTGCCGCTGTCCATCGCCTTCGTGTGGATCGTCGTGTCGCTGGTCGGCAAGGACTACAACACGGTGCGCGCGACGCTCGGCAATCCGCTCGTCTCCGTCACGCTGCTGTTGTTCCTGATCGCCGGCATCTATCACATGATGCTCGGCATGCAGATGGTCATCGAAGATTACGTGTATGGCGAGCACACCAAATTCTGGCTGCTGGCCCTCAACACCTGCTTCGCCATCGCCGTCGGCTTGGCCTGCGCCTATGCGGTGCTGCGGTTGAGTTTCGTCTGAGCACTTCGTTTCGAGCGCAGGGTTGAAGACCTGCGCCGCAAGATCACGAAAAGGGTAGACCCATGGCCACTTCTTCCGCCGCAAACGGCACGGCCCCTTCCGCCAACGGTAAGGCTTATCCGATCACCGATCACACATTCGATGTGGTGATCATCGGTGCCGGCGGCGCTGGCCTGCGCGCCACCGTCGGCTGTTCGCAGGCGGGCCTGCGCACCGCTTGTATCTCGAAGGTGTTTCCGACGCGCTCGCACACGGTGGCGGCGCAAGGCGGCATCTCCGCCTCGCTTGGCAACATGGGTCCGGACGATTGGCGCTGGCACATGTACGACACGGTCAAGGGCTCCGACTGGCTCGGCGACCAGGACAGCATCGAATATCTGGTGCGCAACGCGCCGGCCGCCGTCTACGAGCTCGAACATTGGGGCGTGCCGTTCTCGCGCACCGAGGAAGGCAAGATCTACCAGCGCCCGTTCGGCGGCATGACCACCGACTTCGGCAAGGGCATCGCGCAGCGCACCTGTGCCGCCGCCGACCGCACCGGCCACGCCATCCTGCACACGCTCTATGGCCAGGCGCTGCGCAACAACACCGAATTCTTCATCGAATATTTCGCCATCGACCTGATCATGGATCAGGAAGGCCGTTGCCGCGGCGTCGTCTGCATCAAGATGGATGACGGCACGATCCACCGCTTCCGCGCCAATCTGGTCATTCTCGCCACCGGTGGCTACGGCCGCGCCTATTTCTCCGCGACCTCGGCGCACACCTGCACCGGAGACGGCAACGCCATGGCGCTTCGCGCGGGTTTGCCTCTCGAAGATATGGAATTTGTCCAATTCCACCCTACGGGCATCTATGGTTCGGGCTGTCTGATCACCGAAGGGGCGCGCGGCGAAGGCGGCTACGTTACCAATTCGGAAGGCGAGCGCTTCATGGAGCGTTACGCGCCGTCGGCCAAGGATCTGGCTTCGCGCGACGTCGTTTCGCGCGCCATGACCATTGAGATTCGCGAAGGACGCGGCGTCGGCAAGAAGAAGGATCACATCTTCCTGCATCTCGACCATCTTGACCCGAAGGTGCTGCACGAACGCCTGCCCGGCATTTCGGAAAGCGCGCGCATCTTCGCTGGCGTCGACGTGACCAAGGAGCCGATCCCGGTCATTCCGACGGTCCACTACAACATGGGCGGCATTCCCACGAACTATCACGGCGAAGTGCTGACCAAGAAGAACGGCGATCCGGACTTCATCATTCCGGGCCTGATGGCGCTGGGCGAAGCGGCCTGCGTGTCGGTGCATGGCGCCAACCGTCTCGGCTCCAACTCGCTGATCGATCTGGTCGTGTTCGGCCGCGCCGCTGGTTTGCGGGCCGCCGAGCTGATCAAGCCCGGCGAGAAGCAGGCCGATCTGCCGGCGGATTCGGCCGATCTGGCGCTGTCGCGTCTCGACAAGTTCCGCTGGGCCAAGGGTGGCACGCCGACCGCCGAGCTGCGCAACAAGATGCAGACGACGATGCAGTCGAACTGCGCCGTGTTCCGCACCGGCGAAGTGCTGGAAGAAGGTTCCAAGCTCATCCACGATGTGTGGGGCGGCGTGCAGGATATCGGCGTCACCGATCGCTCGCTGGTGTGGAATTCCGATCTCATCGAGACGCTGGAATTCGACAATCTCATCATCCAGGCGGTGGTGACGATGGACTCGGCGGTGCAGCGCAAGGAAAGCCGCGGCGCCCATGCGCGCGAGGATTATCCGAACCGCGACGACAAGGATTGGATGAAGCACACCTTGGCGTGGGCCGACGACGAGAAGCGTCAGGTGACGATCGATTCGCGTCCGGTGCACACCTACACGATGACCAACGACATTAGCTATATCGAGCCCAAGGCTCGCGTTTACTGAGCCGGAGAATTCCGCAATGGTCGAATTCGCACTTCCGAAGAACTCGCGGCCTACAAAGGGCAAGACCTGGCCGAAGCCGGCCAGCGCCAAGAACGTGCGCGAGTTCCGCATCTATCGCTGGAATCCGGACGACGGGCAGAACCCGCGCATCGATACCTATCATGTCGATATGGACGATTGCGGGCCGATGGTGCTCGACGCCATCATCTGGATCAAGAACAAGGTCGATCCGACGCTGACCTTCCGCCGTTCCTGCCGCGAAGGCATCTGCGGCTCCTGCGCGATGAACATCGACGGCGCCAATACGCTGGCCTGCACGAAGGACATGGCGACCATCAAGGGCGCGGTGGCGATCTATCCGCTGCCGCACATGCCGGTGGTGAAGGATCTCGTGCCCGACCTCACCCGCTTCTACGCGCAGCACGCCTCGATCGAGCCGTGGCTCAAGACCGTGTCGCCGCAGCCGGAGAAGGAGTGGCGGCAGTCGCATGAAGACCGCGTCAAGCTCGATGGTCTCTACGAGTGCATTCTGTGCGCCTGCTGCTCAACCTCGTGCCCGAGCTACTGGTGGAATGGCGACCGCTATCTCGGCCCGGCCGTTCTGCTGCAAGCCTATCGCTGGCTGATCGATTCGCGCGACGAAGCGACGGGCGAGCGCCTCGACAATCTCGAGGATCCGTTCCGCCTCTATCGCTGCCACACGATCATGAACTGCGCCAAGACCTGCCCGAAGGGTCTCAATCCGGCGAAGGCGATCGCCGAGATCAAGAACATGATGGTGGCGCGGCAGATCTAAGGTTCGCGTCATTGACGAAAAAAGAGCCCGGTTCTGATCGCAGAACCGGGCTCTTTCATTTGGTGTATCGCAGCGCTTACTCCGCCGGCTTGTCCTTCAGCCAAGTGCGCTTCTGCAGATCGACCATGGCGATGGCGAAGCTGGCGCTGTCCTCGACCATCTCCTGCCAGACCGAAGCCGGTGACGCGGCGAGCGGCTTGAAGGCGGCGTCGACCTGGTCGACGTCGTGTTGCAGGACGGCGGCGAACTTGCGGGCGATGCGCTGCATCGGCGTGTTGTGCGGCAGGCAGCTCATGTAGAGCTCGCCGGCGCGGCGGTTGCGCGCGGCGCGCACGATGCGTTCCATCAGCTCGGTGCCGATGCCACGGCCGCGCCAGTCCTTTTCGACGCTGAAAGCGGCTTCGGCCGCGCCGCCGAAAGCGAGCGGCAGGCCATGGCCGAGGCCACGCAATTCGCCGGCGCCGCGTAGGACGCCGTCAACGAAGAAACCGTGGATCACGTCGTCCATGCCGAAACAGCGCTCGGCGTAGCGGGCGATGAAATCGTCGGAAACGCCGAAACCGAAGCGGTCATGGCGGCTTTGCGGGTCGAGACGGAGGAGATGGTCGCGGAAGGCGGCTTCGTCAGCCCGCCAGATGCGGCGGAACTGCTCGCCAGCCTGCGGTGCATAGCGGCTCTGCGCCGGTGGGCGCGCGGGAGGCGGAAAAGGCGGCGGTACGTGCTGCATTGCGTCAAATTCCTATCGACACTCTCGATCGTCCCCGCTCCCGGGCGATCGAACGAAGGTAACTCCCTTTCGAATCAGTGGTGAGTTCAATATCCTTGATATCCTAAGGAGATATTGCACTGCAATATCGCTCAAATGATGGCAGGGCGCCTGAAAATCAAGCTCGACTATTTGTCGCGCTTGCGTGGGGCGTGTCCGCGCCGGTAAGTGGATCAGGTTTCATTTCACCGCTCGTTGTCACGTGACCCAGACCGTTTCGGATTTGTATTCCCAGCATGTCCGCGACGGACATATCGAGGACGACCCGGCGCAGCGCCAGCTGGTGCGCCGGCTCGATCAATTGGTCGACGCGCTGCGGGAAACCCGGCTCGCCGGTAAATCCAATCCGCTTGGCTGGCTTTTCGGCCGCCGCCAAGCCAAAGCCAACAACGAGACTCGCGGGCTCTACATCTGGGGCTCGGTCGGCCGCGGCAAGACCATGCTGATGGACCTGTTTTTCGAAGTGGCGCCGATCGCCGCCAAGAAGCGCGTCCATTTCCATGCCTTCATGGCCGACGTACACGCGCGGGTGCATGCCTGGCGCCAGGCGCGCAAGGCCGGCACCGCCAAGGGCGAGGAGCCGATCCATCCGATCGCCGACGATCTGGCGGACGAAGCGACCCTGCTCTGCTTCGACGAATTTTCCGTCACCGACATCGCCGATGCGATGTTGCTCGGCCGTCTGTTCGAGGCGCTGTTCGCGCGCGGCATCATCGTCGTGGCGACGTCGAACGTCGAGCCGTCGCGTCTCTACGAGGGCGGCCTCAACCGGGCTTTGTTCCTGCCGTTCATCGCGCTGCTGACCAAGAAGATGGACGTGGTGTCGCTCGATTCGCGTACCGACTTCCGCTTGGAGAAGCTCAGCGGTTCGCCGGTCTACTATGTGCCGGCAGATGCAACTGCGCGCAACGCGATCGATCGCATGTTCAAATCGCTCAGCGGCGCCGAACAGGGCACGCCGACCACTTTGCGCGTGCTGGGCCGCGACGTGCCGGTGCCCGAACAGGCTGCCAACGTAGCGCGTTTCACTTTCCGCGATCTTTGCGAGAAACCGCTGGCAGCTGCGGATTATCTCGCCATCGCCGAGCATTATCATACGGTGATCGTCGAGAACATTCCGGTCATCAGGGCCAACCAGCGCAACGAAGCCAAGCGCTTCATCAACCTGATCGACACGTTCTACGATCGCCATGTCAAACTGATTGCGTCGGCGGAAGCCGAGCCGCACAATCTCTTCTTGGGAACGGAAGGCCGCGAGGCGTTCGAGTTCGAACGCACCGTCTCGCGCTTGATCGAAATGCGCTCGGAAGAATATCTGGCTTTGCCGCACGGCCATGTCACGTCGGAAGCCTCCGGCGATACGACCGGGCTGATCGATACGTAGGGTTTTGGATACGTGGGTTTTTTGTTTTGACGCGTCTTCGTGGCGTTTGATGGGGCCATCAAACCGCGAAACGCTATTGAGCGGAGGTTCGCATGGCGCGTCGCGCTCAGCCTGAACCGGTTGATGCCCGCCTGCTCAAGATCGCGGCGGCGCATATCCGCCGTCACGGCATCGCCAAGACGACGATCGTGTCGATCGCCGCCGAGGCCGGCATGTCGCATGCCAATGTCTATCGCTACTTCCCGTCGAAATGGGCGCTGTTCGAGGCGCTCGGCGATCGCTGGCTGAAGCCGGTCGAGGCGCGGCTGCGCGAGGTGGCCGATGGGCCGGACCCCGCCGACGACAAGCTGGAGCGGCTCGTCAGCCTGCTGCATCGGGCCTATCGCGACAAAGTGGAGAGCGAGCCGGAACTGTTCGCGATCTTCGTCGAATCGGTCGAGAAGGGCCGCGCCGGTGCCCGGCGCCACCGCGCCCGCGTGCAGCAGGAAGTGCAGCAGGTGATCGAGGACGGAATCGCTGCCGGCGTGTTCCTGGCTTCCGATCTGCGCCGGGCCATGGCGCTGGTTTTCGACGTGCTGCACCGCTTTATTCACCCGGCCGCCATCTGGCACGACCGGGAGGTGCCGCGCGACCAGCTTCAGCGTCGCTTGGATCGGGTGACCGCCTTGGTCACTCGCGCGCTGGTCGGCGGGCTTCGCCAAGTGCTTTAAAACGGCCAAAAACACGCTGTGACAAATTACAAAAATTGAAATTTGTTACATAAATTTTCCGTGTTCGGGAGGGACCGGGAAAATTGTCCTAAGAATATGAATTAACGGGCGAATAGCGCGCCTTACCGAAGCTGTCCCGCGCTCCTCGCTCGGCTTCCATGCAACTGAATTGGCGGGTTTAGCTTGCCTGGATCGCCAGAAAGAGTCAAAGACGCGCCGCCGGCCCGAGTAGAGGCCCCAGATTCAACTGCGAAGGACGTCAACCTATGGCGCGAAATAAGATTGCATTGATCGGAGCGGGACAAATTGGTGGCACGCTCGCCCTCCTCGCCGGCATTAAAGAATTGGGGGATGTCGTTCTCTTCGACATCATGGAAGGCACGCCGCAGGGCAAGGCGCTCGATCTTGCCGAAGCCGCTCCGGTCGAAGGTTTCGACGCCAAGATGACCGGCGCGAACGACTATTCCGCCATCAAGGACTCCGACGTCATCATCGTCACCGCCGGCGTGCCGCGTAAGCCCGGCATGAGCCGCGACGATCTGCTCGGCATCAACCTCAAGGTGATGGAATCGGTGGGCGCGGGCATCAAGCAATATGCGCCGAACGCTTTCGTCATCTGCATCACCAACCCGCTCGATGCGATGGTGTGGGCCTTGCAGAAGGCCTGCGGTCTGCCCGCCAACAAGGTCGTGGGCATGGCCGGCGTGCTCGACTCGGCGCGCTTCCGCTACTTCCTCGCTGAAGAATTCAACGTCTCCGTCGAAGACGTCACCGCCTTCGTGCTCGGTGGCCACGGCGACGACATGGTGCCGTCGGTGCGCTATTCGACGGTTGCCGGCATTCCGCTACCCGATCTCATCAAGATGGGCTGGACGACGCAGGAAAAGCTCGACGCCATCGTCAAGCGCACCCGCGGCGGCGGCGGCGAAATCGTCAACCTGCTCAAGACCGGTTCGGCTTTCTACGCGCCGGCTTCCTCGGCGATCTCGATGGCCGAAAGCTATCTGCGCGACAAGCGCCGCGTGCTGCCCTGCGCCGCCTATCTCTCTGGCCAGTACGGCGTGAAGGGTATGTATGTCGGCGTGCCGGTGGTGATCGGCTCGAACGGCGTCGAGAAGATCGTCGAGATCTCGCTCGATGCGGCAGAAAAAGAAATGTTCGCGACGTCGGTGAAGTCGGTGCAGACGCTGGTTGACGCCTGCAAGACCATCAATCCGGCTTTCGCCTGATCACAATCGATCCGTCACGAACCGCTGCCATGGTTCGTGACGGTTTGAACTGAAGCCGATCGCCATAGCGGCATCCGGGGGTTTGCATGAACATTCACGAGTATCAGGCCAAGGCAGTGCTGAAGGAATTCGGCGTGCCGGTTTCGAAAGGTGTCGCCATTCTCAAGGCCAGCGACGCGGAAGCGGCGGCCAAGGAGTTGGGCGGACCGTTGTGGGTCGTCAAGTCGCAGA
>MKVW01000009.1:0-395628 GCA_001898965.1 Rhizobiales bacterium 62-17 | reverse complement strand
CCTCTACATTGAAGACGGCTCCGACATCGAGAAGGAATTCTATCTCTCGGCGCTCGTCGATCGCTCCACCAGCCGCATCTCCTTCGTCGTTTCGACCGAAGGCGGCATGGACATCGAAACCGTCGCGCATGACACGCCGGAAAAGATCGTCTCCTTCTCTGTCGATCCGGCCACCGGCATCATGCCGCATCATGGCCGCACGGTCGCCGATGCGCTGGGCCTGGACGGCGATCTCGCCAAGCAGGCGGGCAAGATCGTCACGCAGCTCTATGCGGCTTTTGTCGCCAAGGACATGGAGATGCTGGAAATCAATCCGCTGATCGTCACCAAGCAGGGTCAGCTCAAGGCGCTCGACGCCAAGGTCTCCTTCGACAGCAACGCGCTCTACAAGCATCCCGAAATCGTCGCTCTGCGCGACGAGACCGAAGAGGACGCCAAGGAGATCGAGGCCTCCAAGCACGATCTCGCCTATATCGCGCTCGACGGTAACATCGGCTGCATGGTCAACGGCGCCGGCCTCGCCATGGCGACGCTCGACATCATCAAGCTTTACGGCATGGAGCCGGCCAACTTCCTCGACGTCGGCGGTGGCGCCAGCGAAGAGAAGGTGACGGCGGCGTTCCAGATCATCACGGCTGACCCGAACGTGAAGGGCATCCTGGTCAACATCTTCGGCGGCATCATGAAGTGCGACGTGATCGCGCGCGGCGTGCTGGCGGCGGTGAAAACCGTCGGCCTGCAAGTGCCGCTGGTGGTTCGCCTCGAAGGCACCAATGTGGAAGAGGGCAAGCGCATCATCCGTGAGAGCGGCCTCAACGTTATCCCGGCCGACGATCTCGACGATGCGGCGCAGAAAATCGTGAACGCCGTCAAGGCCGCCGCGTAAGGAGCCCCGATGTCCATTCTGATCAATAAAAATACCCGCGTCATCACTCAGGGCTTTACCGGCAAGAACGGTACGTTCCATTCGGAACAGGCGCTCGCTTACGGCACCAAGGTTGTCGGCGGCGTTTCGCCGGGTAAGGGCGGTTCGCGCCATCTCAACCTGCCGGTGTTCGACACCGTGGCGGAAGCGGCCAAGGAAACCGGCGCCGACGCCAGCGTGGTCTATGTGCCGCCGCCGGGCGCCGCCGATGCCATCTGCGAAGCGATCGACGCGGAAATCCCGCTGATCGTCTGCATCACCGAAGGCGTGCCGGTGCTCGATATGATGCGCGTCAAGCGCTCGCTGTCGGGTTCGAAGTCGCGGCTGATCGGCCCGAACTGCCCGGGCATCGTCACCGCCGGCGAATCGAAGATCGGCATCATGCCGGCCAACATCTTCAAGCCGGGCTCGGTGGGCATTGTTTCGCGCTCGGGCACGCTTACATATGAAGCGGTGTTCCAGACCACCCAGGAAGGCCTCGGCCAGACCACGGCGGTCGGCATCGGCGGCGACCCGATCAAGGGCACCGAATTCATCGACATGCTGGAAATGTTCCTCGCCGACGAGGCGACGAAGTCCATCGTCATGATCGGCGAAATCGGCGGTTCGGCGGAAGAAGACGCGGCACAGTTCCTCAAGGACGAAGCCAAGCGCGGGCGCAAGAAGCCGATGGTCGGCTTCATCGCCGGCCGCACGGCGCCTCCGGGACGTCGCATGGGTCATGCTGGCGCCATTATTTCAGGCGGTAAAGGTGGGGCGGAAGACAAGATCGCGGCGATGGAAGCCGCGGGTGTCAAGGTCTCGCCGTCGCCCGCCAGGCTTGGTCACACGCTGGCCGAGTTGTTGAAGGGTTGAGTTTCAAGGCCGGGCCACAAGCCCGGCCCTTTCGGTTGACATAAACGGCGTCAAACGCTGCGAGGAAAACGGCCATGTCTCGTCAGGATTCAAACGCTGCGCTGAGCAGGACATCGTTTCTTGATGGTGCCAACGCGAGCTACATCGAGAGCCTCTACGACAAATATCGCAAGGATCCGTCGAGCGTCGACGCCGAGTGGCGCGACTTCTTCGCCAGCCTTGGCGATGATGCGGAGGATATCGCCGAGAACGCGCGGGGTGCATCGTGGAAGAAGCCGAACTGGCCCATTCCCGCCAATGGCGAACTGGTCTCCGCGCTCGATGGCAATTGGGTGCAGGTCGAAAAGGCGATCGGCGAGAAGATCGTCGCCAAGGCGGCGGCCAAGGGCGCTCCCGCCAGCGAAGGCGACACGCTGCGCGCGACCCGCGACAGCGTCCGCGCCCTGATGATGATCCGCGCTTATCGCATGCGCGGCCATCTGCACGCCAATCTCGATCCGCTCGGCATCGCGCTGCCGAAGGATGACGAGGAATTGCATCCCTCGAACTACGGCTTCACCGAAGCCGATTGGGATCGTCCGATCTTCATCGACAATGTGCTGGGTCTGGAATTCGCCACTATTCGCGAAATGCTGGCGATCCTGAAGCGCACCTATTGCGGCACGATCGGCTTCGAGTTCATGCACATTTCCGATCCCGCCGAGAAGGCCTGGATTCAGGAGCGCATCGAAGGTCCGGATAAGGAAATCACCTTCACCGCCGAGGGCAAGCGCGCCATTCTGCAGAAGCTGATCGAGGCGGAAGGCTTCGAGAAGTTCTGCGACCTGCGCTTCCGTGGCACCAAGCGTTTCGGCCTCGACGGCGGCGAAGCGATGGTTCCGGCGCTGGAACAGATCATCAAGCGCGGCGGCGCGCTCGGCCTGCGCGACATCGTGCTCGGCATGCCGCATCGCGGCCGCCTCAACGTGCTCGCCAACGTGATGCACAAGCCGACCCGCGCCATCTTCCACGAGTTCAAGGGCGGCTCTTTCACGCCAGACGAAGTGGAAGGTTCGGGCGACGTCAAATATCACCTTGGCGCCTCGTCGGACCGCGAGTTCGACAACAACAAGGTGCATCTGTCGCTGACCGCCAATCCGTCGCATCTGGAAATCGTCGATCCGGTCGTGCTCGGTAAGGTGCGCGCCAAGCAGGATCAGCTCGGCGACGTCACCGAGCGCAACAAGGTGCTGCCGCTGCTCATCCATGGCGACGCGGCTTTCGCCGGCCAGGGCGTGGTGGCGGAATGTTTCGCGCTGTCGGGCGTGAAGGGTCATCGCACCGGCGGTTCGATCCACTTCATCGTCAACAACCAGATCGGTTTCACCACCTATCCGCGCTATTCGCGTTCCTCGCCCTATCCTTCCGATGTGGCGAAGATGATCGAAGCACCGATTTTCCACATCAACGGCGACGATCCGGAAGCGGTGGTGTTCGCCGCCAAGGTGGCGATCGAGTTCCGGCAGAAGTTCCACAAGCCGGTCGTGCTCGACATGTTCTGCTATCGCCGCTTCGGCCATAACGAAGGCGACGAGCCGGGCTTCACCCAGCCGCTGATGTATCGCAACATCCGCAATCATCAGCCGATCCAGGAACTTTACGCCGACAAGCTGATCGGCGAGGGCGTCATCAGCCGCGAGGAAGTCGATGCGGCGGTCACCGAATGGCGCACCAAGCTCGATGTCGAATTCGACGCGGGCCAGAGCTACAAGCCGAACAAGGCTGACTGGCTCGACGGCCGCTGGGCTGGCCTGAAGGCTGGCGAAGGCATCACCGACGATCCGCGCCGTGGCGAAACCGGCGTCGAACTGTCGAAACTGCAGGCCATCGGCACCGCGATCACGACGATCCCGGAAGGCTTCCACATCCACAAGACCATCCAGCGCTTCATCGAGAACCGCCGCAAGATGGTCGAAACCGGCACCGATATCGATTGGGCGATGGGCGAGGCCCTGGCCTTCGGTTCGCTGCTCGATGAAGGCCATCCGGTGCGTCTGTCCGGTCAGGATTGCGAGCGCGGCACGTTCTCGCAGCGCCATTCGGTGCTCATCGACCAGGAGAACGAGGACCGGCTGGTTCTGCTCAACCGCATCCGTGACGGTCAGTCCCGCTACGAGGTGATCAATTCGATCCTCTCGGAAGAAGCGGTGCTCGGCTTCGAATATGGCTTCTCGCTGGCCGAGCCGAACGCGCTCACCATGTGGGAAGCGCAGTTCGGCGATTTCGCCAACGGCGCGCAGGTGGTGTTCGACCAGTTCGTGTCGTCGGGCGAGCGCAAGTGGCTGCGTCTGTCGGGCCTCGTCTGCCTGCTGCCGCATGGCTATGAAGGCCAGGGCCCGGAGCATTCCTCCGCCCGTCTCGAGCGCTATCTGCAGATGTGCGCGGAAGACAACATGCAGGTGGCGAACTGCTCGACGCCGGCGAACTACTTCCACATCCTGCGCCGGCAGCTCAAGCGCGACATCCGCAAGCCGCTGATCCTGATGACGCCGAAGTCGCTGCTACGCCACAAGCGCGCCGTGTCGACCATGGCCGATCTCGCCACCGGTTCGTCCTTCCATCGCCTGTTGTGGGACGATGCGGAGCGCTCGATCGCTGGCGACAAGATCAAGCTGGTCAAGGACGACAAGATCCGTCGCGTCGTGCTGTGCACCGGCAAAGTCTATTACGATCTCTACGAGGATCGCGAGCAGCGCGGCGTCGACGATGTCTATCTCCTGCGCACGGAACAGCTCTATCCGTTCCCGCTCAAGGCGCTGGTCAACGAGCTCAGCCGTTTCCCGAAGGCGGAAATCGTCTGGTGTCAGGAAGAGCCCAAGAACATGGGTGCCTGGGCTTTCGTCGAACCCTATCTCGAATGGGTTCTGTCGCAGACCGGCGGCGTTTCGAAGCGCCCGCGCTATGTCGGACGTCCCGCATCGGCGGCGACGGCCACGGGCCTGATGTCGAAGCACCTGGCGCAGCTCAAGTCCTTCCTCGACGAAGCATTCGCGGAATAACGCCGCGACCGTTTCGTCTGAACGATGTTTTGCGAACGATCATTTGAAAGGCCGCCCGTGGGCGGGAAACACCGATGACAACAGAAATCCGCGTCCCTACTCTCGGCGAATCCGTTTCAGAAGCGACCATCGGCAAGTGGTTCAAGAAGGCCGGTGACGTGGTCAAGGCCGACGAGCCCTTGCTTGAACTCGAGACGGACAAGGTCACTTTGGAAGTGAACGCGCCGGCTGCCGGCGTTCTCGCCGAAATTACCGCCAAGGATGGCGAGACGGTTGAGCCGGGCGCTCTGCTCGGCCAGATCGCGCCGGGTGGCGCGGGTGCCGCCGCCGCGCCGGCGGCCAAGCCTGCCGCTGCCAAGGAAGCGCCGAAGGCGGAAGCCAAGGCTGAACCGAAGTCCGACGGCAAGATGCCGCCGTCGCCGGCCGCCGCCAAGGTCGCCGCCGACAAGGGTGTCGATGTCGATACGGTTCAGGGTTCGGGCAAGCGCGGCCAGGTGCTGAAGGGCGATGTGCTGGAAGCCGCCAGCGCGCCGAAGGCCGCAGCGCCAGCTCCGGTTGCTGTGCGTGCGCCGTCGGTCGCCGATGATGCGTCGCGCGAAGAGCGCGTGCGCATGACCAAGCTGCGCCAGACCATCGCGCGCCGCTTGAAGGAAGCGCAGAACACCGCCGCCATGCTGACGACGTTCAACGAAGTCGACATGACGGAAATCCTGGCACTGCGCGCCAAGTACAAGGATATTTTCGAGAAGAAGAACGGCGCCAAGCTCGGCTTCATGGGCTTCTTCGTCAAGGCGTGCGTGCAGGCGCTGCGTGACGTGCCGGCCGTCAATGCCGAGATCGACGGCACCGATCTGATCTATAAGAACTACTATCACATCGGCATCGCCGTCGGCACCGACAAGGGCCTGGTCGTGCCGGTGGTGCGCGACGCCGATCACCTGAGCATTTCCGGCATCGAAAAGGCGATCTCCGATTTCGGCAAGCGCGCCCGCGACGGCCAGCTCAAGATCGACGAAATGCAGGGTGGCACCTTCACCATCACCAACGGCGGCATCTACGGTTCGTTGATGTCGACGCCGATCCTGAACGCGCCGCAGTCGGGCATTCTCGGCATGCACAAGATCCAGGAACGGCCGATGGTCGTTGGTGGCAAGATCGAAATCCGCCCGATGATGTATCTGGCGCTGAGCTACGATCACCGCATCGTCGACGGCAAGGAAGCCGTCACCTTCCTGGTGCGCGTCAAGGAAGCCCTGGAAGATCCCGCCCGGCTCGTGCTCGATCTCTGATCGGGCATGGCGGCCGTGATTGGCCGGCGCTTGCGACTTGGTTTGCGACTTGGTCTGGCGCCCGTCATGGTGATGGCTGCGATGATGTTTTCCAACACAGCGAGTGAAGCCGCCGACGAGAAGCCGCTCAGCGACGGCAATCTCGTCGTCGTCGACATGACGGCGGCGGAGTTGCAGGCGCACAAGATCGAGCCGATCGCGCTCGGCGATGTGGAACTGCCGAGCGGGCAGGTGGTTGCCGCCGATCCTTTGGTGCAGCCGGAGCGGCCTGCCTTTGCGCGCAAGGTTCCGCCTGGCCGCTATCCGGTGACGCTTTACAAGGCGCAATATCGGATCGCGCTGGCGGGCCTGCGTTTCGCACCAGGCAAGGTCGTGCGCTGGGAGATGGCGACCATCCCCGGCCAGGATCTCGCCACGCTGAAGGCCGATGAAATCTACGGCTATGGCGTCGATGCCGGGCTCGGCTGTTTCATGGATGCGGGCGCGAATCTCGCCATCGAAAAGCGCGAGGCGCAGCAGAAGGCGCAAGCACGTAACTACAGCAATTATTACGACGACGTACTGGCCGAAGACCTAGCCGCCAATGGCGATACCTATGTCATGCATCGGCCGCTCCCCGATAGCCCGCTCAATATCGCGGTGTTTCAGAGCGGCTGGGGCGACGGTTTCTATGCCTCCTATTGGGGGCTCGATGCTGAGAACAAGCCGCTGGTGCTCGTCACCGATTTCAGCGTCATGACGAATGCGGACGGACGCAGCGACTACGATAAGCGTCATGAAGCGGCGATCGCCGCCATGTCGCCCGACGAGCGCGAAGCGAGCCGGGAAGGCGCTGAGGCGCTCGAAAAGAACGATTTGCCGCGATTGCAGGCCTTGCTCGCTTCGGGCCGCATTCGTCCCGACACCTATATCGAAGCCAAAGGCGAGAACTTCATCTCCGAGGCGATCCGGCTCGACAAGCCGGCCGTGCTTGAAATGCTGGTGCGCTATGGCGCCAAGCCTGAAGCGCCCGCCGCGTCCTATGACTGGTTGCCGGAGAAGACCTATCCCGCCTTCACGCGCTGGCTGGCCGAGCGCTCGCGCGATCCGGAAACCGCGCGCAAGCGCGCCGAAAACGGCTTAGGGCCGGTCTCGGCGGAACTCTTGGACGTTGTCGCCCGCTGGGAAGCGGGCAAAATTCCCCTCGCGGACGATCGACCCGCACCCCAAACTGGAACGCAGGAACCCAAACCATGAGCACTTACGATCTCGTCGTCATCGGCACCGGCCCTGGCGGTTATGTCTGCGCCATTCGCGCGGCGCAGCTCGGCATGAAGGTCGCCGTGGTGGAGAAGCGCAAGACGCTGGGCGGCACCTGCCTGAACATCGGTTGCATTCCCTCCAAGGCGATCCTGCATGCCTCGGAAATGTTCGAACAGGCGGGCCATGATTTCCCGGCGCTGGGCGTTGTCGTCGGCAAGCCGAAGCTCGATATGCCGGCCTTCATGAAGCACAAGGACGATACCGTGGCGGGCAACGTCAACGGCGTCGCCTTCCTGATGAAGAAGAACAAGATCGACGTGGTCTTCGGCACGGGCACGATCGCCGCTGCCGGCAAGGTCAATGTGACCGGCGAAGACGGCAAGGCGCAGACGCTCGAAACCAAGAACATCGTCATCGCCACGGGTTCCGATGTCGCAACGCCGCCGGGTGTCACCGTCGAATTCGACGAGAAGACCATCGTCAGCTCCACGGGCGCGCTGTCATTGGCCAAAGTGCCGGGCAAGCTGGTGATCGTCGGTGCCGGTGTCATCGGCCTTGAACTCGGTTCCGTGTGGAAGCGGCTCGGCGCCGAAGTGACGGTGATCGAATTCCTCGATCGCATTCTGCCGGGCATGGATGGCGAAGTCGCCAAGCAGTTCCAGCGCTTGCAGGAACGCCAGGGCGTCACCTTCAAACTGTCGTCGAAGGTGACGGCGATCAGCAAAACCAAGTCCGGCGCGTCGGTGACGTTCGAGCCGGTGGCGGGCGGCGAAGCGGTGAAGCTCGATGCCGACGTGGTGCTGGTGGCGACTGGCCGTCGTCCCTATACGGATGGCCTGGGTCTCGAAGCCGTCGGCGTCGCGCTGGAGCGCGGGCGCGTCGTCATCGACAGTCAATTCAAAACCAATGTTCCCGGGATCTATGCGATCGGCGACGTGGTGCGCGGGCCGATGCTGGCGCACAAGGCCGAGGACGAAGGCGTTGCGACAGCGGAGATCATCGCCGGCCAGCACGGCCATGTGAACTACGATGTCATTCCGGGCGTGGTCTATACGACGCCGGAGATCGCCGGTGTCGGCAAGACCGAGGAAGAACTGAAGGCGGCGGGCATCGCTTACAATGTCGGCAAGTTCCCGATGTCGGCGAACGGTCGCGCGCGCGCCATGCGCGCCACCGACGGCTTCGTCAAAGTGCTGGCCGATGCCAAGACCGATAAGGTGCTTGGCGTTCACATCGTCGGCTTCGCGGCGGGTGAGCTGATCGCCGAAGCGGCGGTGCTGATGGAATTCGGAGGTTCGTCGGAAGATCTGGCGCGCACCTGCCACGCCCATCCGACCTTGTCGGAATCGGTGAAGGAAGCGGCGCTCGGCGTCGAGAAGCGCTCGATCCATATTTGATCGTTGGAGGGTGTCATCCCGGACGCGCAACGGCGCGATCCGGGACCCAGGGGCGAGCGACGTATGTTGCTCGCCTTATTCATTGATGGGTGCCGCGCTGTTGCGATTAAACGCGCTACCACGCGTCCTGGATCCCGGATCACTTGCTGTGCACGTGTCCGGGATGACACCAAGGCCTCGGCCTCGTCGCGTTAGTGCATTACCATATGCAGCACTTCCGGCTTCAGCATCGCAAACAGCATCACGATCAACGAGAGACCGCCCAGACCGCCGGCGGCCCAAGCCAGGGCGCCGATGCCGGTGATGATCATCGCCGACGCCAGCACGATGCCGATCTGCACCAGAGCCGAAGCGATCTCGAACAATTCATTGCGCGCGCGTTCGTGGTCGCGCCGTTCTTCCGCGTGTTTGGCGCGCGCGACGAGTTCCTTGCGGCCTTCGCCGGTCGAGGGTTCCGATTCATAACGCTCGGCCGTCGCCTTCCAATCGGCGATGCGTTTTTCCATGTTGGCTTTCACCGTCGGATCGGTAGCCAAAGGCAATTGGGTTTCCATCTGTTCGGCCGCCACCTGAACGGTCGTACGGCGCACGGTCTTGGCCTGGAAAAAGGACCAGAGATTGGAGGCTTCCAGATTATGCGCCACCGCTTCGCGTTCGCCGTATTTGACACCCATTTCGGCGAAGGCCAGCATGAGGGCAAGGATGGCGATCAACAGCGCCACCCCTTTGTTGCCGCCTTCCGGCGCATGTGCATGACCTGACATTCAAGAGTCTCCATAGTCCGAATCGTTGATCGAGGCAGGCTGTCTTGCCGTCCGAACGCAATCAAGTCGGACCGCGATGCAACTTCGCCACAATTTCATGACGCAATCAGCCCATGCGCCAGTTTCATCGTATCCCGCTCTACATTCTCGCCCTGCTGTTTCTCTTTGAAGCATGGCTCTGGGATCTCTTTCGCGTGCTCGGCGATCGGCTGGCGCGGATCATTCCGTTCGAGCGGTTCAAGGCTTGGATATCAGGCCAGATTCAACGGTTGCCGCCCTATGCGGCGCTGTGTCTGTTCTGCATTCCGGTCCTCGTCATCTTTCCGTTCAAGATCGCGGCGCTGTGGCTGATCGCCAAAGGCCATCTGGTGTTCGGCGGCTGCGCCTTCTTCGCCGCCAAGGTGACGGGCCTCGGCGTCACGGCCTTTCTCTACAATCTGACGTCTGAAAAGCTGATGACATTGGATTGGTTCCGCCGGCTCTATGCTCTGGTCATGAGCTGGCGCGATTGGGCGCATCGTCTCGTCGATCCCTACAAGCAGCAGCTCGCGGACTTCATGCGGGCGCAACGGGAGTGGGCGTTGCGTCTGGTCGGTGATCGGAGTGGCACGCCGGGCTTCAATCGGCTGGTGATGCGTTTAAGGCGACGTATTCGACGGCGCTCCGCGAGCTAAACTCACCACATGACTTCTCTGATGCACGGCCCCAAGAGGTACGTGCAAAGCTGAGATTTTTGCCACCATGAACAATGTCATTCATATCAACGGCTGGCCGGGCAGCGGTAAGCGCAGCATCGGACAAATTCTGGCGACCCAGATTGGTGGCCGCTTGCTCGACAACCATGCCATGCTTAATCCCGCCGAAGCTTTGTTCTCACGCTTCGATCCGTTGCATCGCGAACTGCATCGAGCGGTTAGGGATATCACGCTCGACTATGCGGCTAACTGCCGTCCACGGTGGCGCTCGTTCTCACCGATCCGCTCAGCGACGATGTGGTGGATACGGCGGTGTTCGAGCGCTTCCGTGCCCTGGCGACGCAACGCAAGGCGCGGCTCGTTGCGGTAACGCTTGAAATCGATGCGCCTGAAAATGTGCGGCGGCTCGAAAATCCCGGTCGCGCCGATCATCGTAAACTGATGCGTGCCGATGTTCTGCAAGAGCTGCGGCACAAATACAGATTGCTCCGCCCTGAAGGTGTCGAAACTTTCTCGCTGGACGTCACGCAACTGACGGCGGCGGATGCCGCAAGTCGTATTTTCGAGCGCTTGCAGTCGTGAGGCTATGAGCTTGCGCGCGGGTGCGCATTGCGCCACGCGTCCATCAGGCGGGTGGTGTCGACGGCGGTGTAGATTTGCGTCGTCGACAGTGAGGCGTGGCCGAGCAATTCCTGGATCGATCGGAGATCGCCGCCGCGTGAGAGCAAGTGTGTGGCGAAGGAATGGCGCAGCGCGTGCGGCGTCGCCGTCTCGGGCAGGCCCAGCGCGCCGCGCAATTGCTCGACGCAAAGCTGGAT
This sequence comes from Rhizobiales bacterium 62-17, assembly GCA_001898965.1. GTDB lineage: Bacteria > Pseudomonadota > Alphaproteobacteria > Rhizobiales > Beijerinckiaceae > Terripilifer. The sequence continues at coordinate 384,605 of MKVW01000009.1, read as the reverse complement.
GATGCGCGGCGACAGCGGACCGCCCTTGGCGCCGACGAACAGAGGTCCGTCCGGCGGCAGGGGATAAGGGCACAGTTCAAGATAGGCTTCGATCGCGCGGCGGACCGGCTGGATCACCGGCGTCATGCGGGTCTTGCGGCCTTTGCCGATGACCGTGAGCTGGTCGGTGGCGCCAACGGGCGCCTCGCGGCGGCGGATGGCCAGGGCTTCGGAAATGCGCAGGCCCGATCCGTAGAGCAGGGCCAGCACGGCGGCGTCACGGGCGAGGATCCAGGGCGGCCTGCTGTCGCCGGCTCGGCTCTCGGTCTGGGTCATGTCGCGGGCAGCGGCCGGCGATACGGGCTTGGGCAGGGAGCGGGCGATTTTCGGCGTCTGTACCAGGGCCAGGACCGAGGCCGAGCCCTTACCGTGCTTTTCCAGGAAACGGGCGAAGGAGCGCAGGCCGGCCAGCGCGCGCAGCAGGGAGCGGCTTTCGACGCCGGTCGCGCGGCGGCTGGCCAGGAAGCTTCTCAGATCCGCCGGAGCCAGGGCGGCGAACAGGGTGAGCGACACCGGCTCGCCGAAATGGCCCTGCAGGAAGGTGACGAATTGTTTGAGATCGCGGCCGTAAGCGGTCAGCGTGTGGTCGGACAGGCGTCGTTCGCTGGCGAGCGCCGTCAGCCAGCGGCGCACTTCCGCGGCAAAGGCGGCATCGGCGCCCGGCAGGACGAAGCTGGAGAAAGGGGTCGGGGTGTCTGGGGCGCCGGTCATAGCGCCAGCCTCGCCGGCGCCGGCTAATTTTCGGTTTCGGGCGAGGCCGGAACCGACAAAAACTGGGTTCCGACCCGGTCGGAACCCAGCGAAACGGGCTTATTTGCCGTTCTTGATCTGGTCGATGGCCTGGGCGAGCAATTCGTCCATGGTGCGACGGATCTGGTGGTCGGACTGGGTCACGCCGGCGGCGTCGAAATCCTTGCGCAGCTTGCGGAAAACGTCCTCGTCGCCCGCTTCCTCGATGTCGGCGGCGATGACCGCCCGGGCATAAGCCTCGGCGTCGTCACCACTTTTGCCGAGTTTTTCGGCAGCCCAAAGGCCGAGCAGCTTGTTGCGCCGGGCATTGGCCTTAAAGCGAAGCTCCTCATCGTGGGCGAACTTCTTCTCGAAGCCATCCTCGCGCTTGTCAAACGTGCTCATGCCTAGCGGGTCCTCTCAGGGGGGTTGGCGGGATCAAATCGGCGGTTCCCATATAAGGCCCGACGGTGACGATTGAAAGTGTGGCGGGTTCGCCGGTGATCCTCCTGAGGCGGGTTGAAGCGGTGTGCCCGGGCGCGGCAATTTGATGGGCAAGAAAGGGCTTTGGCGGGCCTTCTGCGATTGTCAGAACCGGCCGGACGGGATAGGAGAAAACCCGCTCCGGAACGATCAGCGAAGGGCCGAATCATTTGTCTGGCTGGTGCGGTCCGCAAGCCGGACGACCGCCCGTTACGCCATCAAACGGATGCCGGTCCTCAAACCACGGTAACGTCGATGAAATCCAAACGCCGCATCTACGAAGGCAAGGCCAAGGTTCTTTTCGAAGGACCCGAACCGGGCACGCTGATCCAGCATTTCAAAGATGACGCGACCGCCTTCAATGCCAAAAAGCATGAGGTGATCGACGGCAAGGGCGTGCTCAACAACCGCATCTCGGAATATGTGTTTCAGCACTTGAACGAGATCGGCGTGCCGACCCATTTCATCCGCCGCCTCAACATGCGCGAACAGCTCATTCGCGAAGTCGAGATCATTCCGCTCGAGGTCGTGGTGCGCAACGTCGCCGCCGGCTCGCTGTCGCAGCGCCTCGGCATCGAGGAAGGCACGCAACTGCCGCGCTCGATCATCGAATTCTACTACAAGAACGATCAGCTCAACGACCCGATGGTGTCGGAAGAGCACATCACCGCCTTCGGCTGGGCGACGCCGCAGGAAATCGACGACATCATGGGTCTCGCCATCCGCGTCAACGACTTCCTGTCGGGCCTGTTCCTGGGCGTCGGCATCCGTCTCGTCGACTTCAAGATGGAGACCGGCCGCTTGTGGGAAGGCGACATGATGCGCATCGTCGTCGCTGACGAGATCTCGCCTGACTCGTGCCGGCTGTGGGACATCAAATCGGCCGACAAGCTCGACAAGGATCGTTTCCGTCGCGACATGGGCGGTCTCGTCGAAGCCTATACGGAAGTGGCGCGTCGCCTTGGCATCATGAACGACAATGAGGCGGTCCGTCCCACGGGCCCCAAACTGGTTGAATAGTCGTTTCACAATCGCCTTATTTGAACTGAAGTCGGCCTTCGCCCTCTCGGTGGAGGCCGCGATCTGGAGCAAAGCATGAAAGCGCGTGTCACCGTCACGTTGAAGACGGGCGTTCTCGATCCGCAGGGCAAGGCCATCGAAGGTGCGTTGCGGTCGCTCGGCATCGATGGTGTCGACAGCGTGCGGCAGGGCAAGGTGTTCGATATCGAGCTCGGTTCCGTCGACAAGGCCAGTGCTGAAGCGGCATTGAAAAATGCCTGCGAGAAGCTGCTCGCCAATACCGTGGTCGAGAACTATCGCGTCGAAATTCTCTGAGGCTTATGCATGAAAGCCGCCGTCCTCCTGTTTCCGGGCATCAATCGCGAGAACGACGTGGCGCGCGCGCTGGCGCAGTCGGGCGTCAAGCCCACCATCGTCTGGCACGCCGAACACGATCTGCCGCAAGGCACCGATCTCGTCGTCGTGCCGGGCGGCTTCAGCTATGGTGATTATCTGCGCTGCGGTGCCATTGCCGGGCGCGCCAACATCATGGACGCGGTGCGGGCCCATGCGGCGCGCGGCGGTCTGGTGCTGGGCATCTGCAACGGCTTCCAGATCCTGTGCGAGAGCGGCCTCCTGCCTGGCGTGCTGATGCGCAACCGCGATCTGAAGTTCATCTGCAAGGAACAGCATCTGCGCGTCGAGCGCCACGACACGGCTTACACCAATGCCTATGGCCACCATCAGATCATCAAGGTCTGCATCGCCCATGGCGAAGGCAATTACGTTGCCGACAGCGCCACGATCCAGACGCTCGAAGGCGAGGGCCGTGTGGCTTTCCGCTATTGCGATGCGGCCGGTCATGTCGGCGGCAAGGGCAATCCGAACGGTTCGATGAACGACATCGCCGGCATTTATTCGGAAAAGCTCAACGTGCTCGGCATGATGCCGCATCCGGAAAATCTGATCGATTCCCTGATCGGCGGCATCGACGGCCGCGGCATGTTCGACAGTCTTGGCGCGTTCGGCAAGCGCGCCGCATGAGGCGTGCCGCCTTGCTCACGCCCGGTCCGCAATCGGATGGAACCAGTGCATCGTAACGAACCTGAAATCACACCGGCCCTTGTCGCTGAACACGGGCTGAAGCCCGACGAATATGAGCGCATCCTGGCGCTGATCGGGCGCACGCCTTCCATCACCGAACTCGGCATTTTCTCGGCGATGTGGAACGAGCATTGTTCCTACAAATCGTCGCGCCTTCATTTGCGCTCGCTGCCGACGAAAGCGCCGTGGGTGATCCAGGGTCCGGGCGAAAACGCTGGCGTCATCGACATCGGCGATGGCGATGCCTGTATCTTCAAGATGGAAAGCCACAACCATCCCTCGTTCATCGAGCCCTATCAGGGTGCGGCGACGGGTGTCGGCGGCATTCTGCGCGATGTCTTCACCATGGGCGCGCGGCCGGTTGCCTGTTTGAACCTGCTGCGCTTCGGTTCGCCCGATCATCCCAAGACCCGCCATCTGCTCGAAGGCGTCGTCGCCGGCATCGGCGGCTATGGCAATTCCTTCGGCGTGCCGACGGTCGGCGGTTCGGTGAATTTCGACACGCGCTACGACGGCAACATCCTCGTCAACGCCATGGCTGTCGGCATCGCCAAGGCGAATGAGATTTTCTATGCCAAGGCGACGGGCGTCGGACGCCCCATCGTCTATCTCGGTTCCAAGACCGGGCGCGACGGCATTCACGGCGCGACGATGGCCTCGGCCGAATTCGACGACAAGAGCGACGAGAAGCGCCCCACCGTGCAGGTCGGCGATCCGTTCTCGGAAAAGCTGCTGCTCGAAGCGACGCTCGAAATCATGGCCAAGGGCTGCGTCATCGCCATTCAGGACATGGGCGCGGCGGGTCTCACGTCGTCTGCGGTCGAGATGGGCGCCAAGGGCGATCTCGGCATCGAACTCGATCTCGATAAAGTGCCGTGCCGCGAAGAGGGCATGACCGCTTACGAGATGATGCTGTCGGAGAGCCAGGAGCGCATGCTCATGGTGCTCGATCCCGCCAAGGAAGAAGAAGCGGAAGCGATCTTCCGCAAATGGGGTCTCGACTTCGCGGTGATCGGCAAGACCACCGACACCTTGCGTTTCGTCATCAAGCACCAGGGCGAAGTGAAGGCCGATCTGCCGATCAAGGAATTGGGCGATCAGGCGCCGCTCTATGACCGGCCGCATGTGGAAACGCCGAAACAGCCTGTCATCGATGCGGACAAGGTCAATGCGCCGTTGCCGCACGATCAGGCGCTGTTGAAACTGGTGGCGTCGCCCGACCAGTGCTCGAAGCGCTGGGTGTGGGAACAATACGATCACCTCATTCTCGGCAACACCGTGCAGCAGCCGGGCGGCGATGCGGCGGTGATCCGCCTGGGCGACGGGCCGAAGGGTTTGGCGCTTTGCACCGATGTGACGCAGCGTTATTGCGAGGCCGATCCGTTCGAAGGCGGCAAGCAGGCGGTGGCCGAAGCCTGGCGCAATCTCACCGCCACGGGCGCGCTGCCCCGCGCGCTCACCGACAATCTCAATTTCGGCAATCCGGAACGGCCCGAGATCATGGGCCAGTTCGTGCATTGCGTGCGCGGCATCGGCGAAGCGGCGCGGGCGCTCGACTTCCCGATCGTGTCGGGCAATGTCTCGCTCTACAACGAGACGCAGGGACGCGGCATTCTGCCGACGCCTTCGATCGGCGGTGTCGGCGTCGTCGCTGATGTCACCAAGACGGTTGGCATCGGCTTCCGCTCGATCGGCGAGACCATTCTGCTCATCGGCGAGACGAAGGGCTGGCTCGGCCAGTCGATCTATCTCAGAGATGTCTGCGGCCATGCCGAAGGCGCACCGCCGCCGGTCGATCTGGCCGCCGAGCGTCGCAACGGCGATGCTGTGCGCGCCTTGATCGGCAAGGGGCTCGTCGCCGCCTGCCACGATCTCTCCGATGGTGGCCTGGCGCTGGGCCTGGCGGAAATGACCATGCCCTACGGCATCGGCGCCACGATCGCCGATCCGGCCGAGGGCGTGTCGCTCACCGGCTGGCTGTTCGGCGAGGACCAGGGGCGGTATCTTCTGGCCTGCCAGACGCCCGATCTGGAAGACGTGGAAGCGAACCTGCGCGCCGCCGGCGTGCCGTTTGCGGTCATCGGCCGCACCGAGGGCAATATGCTGGCCCTGCCGGGTGCCGCGCCGATTTCAGTGCGGGCGATGGCGCGGGCGCACGAGGCCTGGCTGCCCGATTATGTCGCCAAGGCGGAAGCCTGAGACGGAGGATTTAAGTCATGGCCATGCAGGCGAGCGAGATCGAACGGCTCATCCGGGAGGCTCTGCCGGATGCCCAGGTCGAAATCAAGGATTTGGCCGGGGATGGCGACCATTACGCCGCCACGGTGGTTTCGGCCGCTTTCAAGGGCAAGAGCCGGGTGCAGCAGCACCAGATCGTCTATGCGGCCCTGAAGGGTCAGATGGGCGGGGTGTTGCATGCCCTGGCCCTGCAGACCAGCGCCCCGGAATAGGTCTGGACCCTAGAATGGGCGCCGGGGAGCGTCTATATAGGCAGATGACAGCGGAGCCTTGACCTCCGTCTTGAAAGGATTTGGCCATGGCCAATGTGCAGGAACAGATTGCCCAGGTAGTCGCCAACAACGACGTCGTGCTGTTCATGAAAGGCACGCCGCAGTTCCCGATGTGCGGCTTCTCCAGCCAGGTTGTGCAGATTCTCGATTACCTTGGCGTGCCCTTCAACAGCGTCAACGTGCTCGACGATGAAGCCATCCGCCAGGGCATCAAGGAATTTTCCAACTGGCCGACGATTCCGCAGCTCTATGTGAAGGGCGAATTCGTCGGCGGTTGCGACATCATCCGCGAAATGTTCCAGGCTGGCGAACTCGCCGCCCATTTCAAGGATAATGGCGTGCCGGTCTCCGAGGCCGCCAATTCCTGATTATGTCTGACGGTCGAAAACGGCCGTCAGCTTCCCATCGATTTCTTGGACATCGCCTGAGATCGCGAGCACCTTGGTGCGCGCGGTCGCGCCGCTTTGCAGCCTGAGCGTCGAGCGCGGCAGATCGAGCGCCTGCGCCACCAGCCGAATCAGCGCGTCATTCGCCTTGCCATCTTCGGGAACCGCGCGGACGCGGATTTTCGCCACGCTGGAGCCGTCGCTCAATGTCGTGGCGCCATCGATGCCGTCACGCGCCGCTTTGGGCGTCAGCCGTACCGACAGCCACACTTCGCCACTGCGCAGCGTCCAGGGCCGGGCGGCCAATTACATGCCCAACTACATGCCGATGAACGAGGGATAGATGTAATAGGCGATGATCCGCTGCAGCAGGAAGATCAGCAGCAGGAGCACGACCGGCGACAGATCGACGGCACCCATATTGGGCAGGATATTGCGGATCGGCCGCAGCAAAGGCTCGGTGATCGCGGTCAGGCCTGACCAGATCGCGCGAACGAAATCATTGCGATAGTTAATCACATTGAAGGCGATCAGCCAGGACAGGACCGCCGAAATGACGATCACCCACGTATAGAGATCGAGGACAAGCAGGATAACGTCCAGAATCGCACGCATGCGTCCACCGGCAGCAAGAGGATCACTGGCGCCGGTTTAGAGCATTTTTTCCCATTGGGGAATGGCTTGGGTGGAGGTTCAGCCACGACGTGAACGGGGGCTTTGGGCCCCGAGGCGCCTGATTTGGCCGGATTGTGGCGAGTTCGCTGCCGGATGCGAATGGCGTCAGTCTTGCGTTGACAGTGCGCCAGCCGGGCCGTAAACCACGCGCGCTGGATCACAGATCCGGGGCTGTAGCTCAGATGGGAGAGCGCTGCAATCGCACTGCAGAGGTCAGGGGTTCGAATCCCCTCAGCTCCACCAATCCCTCACATTTTTGGCTCGCGCCCTCATCGTCCTTTCTGGGTCGATGGCTGAGGCCGGGCGAAATTCACCGGCGCGATATAGGTGTCGCGCGCGCCGGGCTTGGCGGCGGGAAAGGGCGGGAAGGGGCTCGACCGGCGCAGGATCTCCAGCGCTTCATGATCGAGTGCGGCATTGCCCGAGGATTTCGTCACCGCGCTGTCGAGCACGTCGCCGTTGCGGTCGAGCACGAACCGGACGACCGCCGTTCCAAACGCCCCGTGCGCCTCCTGCGGATAACGCTTGAACCGTTGCAGGTGGCCGAAGACCAAAGCGTTGTAGGCGTTTGAACTGGCCTCGGTGAATTGGCCGATCCGTTCCGTTTTCGGTGGCGCGCGGGTTTCAGGCACGGGGACCTGAGGGGTCTCTTGCGGCTTTTCGGTTTCCTTGGGCTCTTCGCGTGGTAGCGCGGCTTGCGCCTCCTGCGGCGGCGTTTGAACCTGCTCCTCGACCGGCTTGTTCTCGTCCTTCGGCGGTTCCTGCGGGACGGCGTCGGCTTGCTGCATGGCCGGCCCGACCGCCACGTCCTGATCCTGGATCGTCGGCGAACTCGCTTCGACGGGTGCCAGGGAGACCGCGATCGCCGGTATGATATTGGGCGCGCTGGGCGCGCGCATGGAATAGATCGCGAGCGCGGCGATGATCGCGGCATGCGCCAGCACGACCGCCACCGCTGCCACGATCCATCGCCTCACCGCCTGTGGCGGTGATTGATGCAAGGCTAACGGCGTCATGGTTTGGATGGTCATGGGTTGGCCGCTGATCCTTCCAGCCCGACGAGCGCGAGCTTGAGATAGCCGGCGTCGCGCAAACTGTTCATCACCTGCATCAAGCCGCCGTAATCGAGCGTCTTGTCGGCGCGGATGAAAATCGTTTCGTCCTTGTGGCCGTCCGTCACCGCATCGAGCTGGCTGCCTAGCGCATCGCGCGACACCACCGTTTCGCCGACAAGCACGGTGAGATCCGGTTTGATCGTGACGAAGATCGGTTTGTCCGGACGCGGCTGTTCCGGCGCGGTCCTTGCCGGCAGATTGACGCCGACATCGACGGTCGCGAGCGGCGCGGCCACCATGAAAATGATCAGCAGCACGAGGATGACGTCGATGAAGGGCGTCACGTTGATTTCGTGCTGGATTTCCAGATCGTCGCCGCTCGCGCGGGAGCCAAGGCGCACTGCCATGTTCGCTACTCCGCCGCTCGCGCCGGGACCGAGGATTTATTCAGATAGGTTCGGCTGACGATCATCAGCAGTTGCGCCGAGGCGTCGGTCAGGCGCGCGCGATAGCCGCCGATCACGCGCGCCAGATGATTGTAGATCACCACGGCGGGAATGGCCGCCAGCAGCCCGATGGCCGTCGTCAACAGCGCTTCCGCAATGCCGGGCGCAACGACGGCGAGATTGGTGGTGTGCGCTTCGGAAATGCCGATGAAGGCATTCATGATGCCCCAGACCGTGCCGAACAGGCCGACGAACGGTGCCGTGGCGCCGATTGTCGCCAGGATGCCGGTGCCGCTGGAGATCTGGCGCGCGCTGGCGGCCTCCACCCGTTCCAGCCGCAAGGCGACCCGTTCCTTGAAATCATCGTCCAAGAGGCCTTTCGACAAATCGATCTCCTGCGCCGCCGAGCGGATCAACTGGGCCACCGCATCTGGCGCGTCACCGCTGGCACGCCAGGCTTCGGCCAGATTGCCGCTCTCTTCCAGTGAACGAAGACGCCGCTGTGCGATTCGGGTTGCGGTCGCCAGTTCGATGGTCTTGGCGAGCCACACGGTCCACGTCACCAAGGAGGCGAAAGCCAGGCCGATCATCACCGCCTTCACGACGATGTCGGCGCTCATGAACATGCCCCAAGGCGACAGGTCCTTTGGCAGCAGGCTTGACGACGCCTGTGCCAGCGCGGGTCCTGGCAGAAGGGCGAGGGCGAGCAACGGAATGGGAATCGCTGAACACCAGCGTGCGCCGCGGCGCCATTTCAGATCGATATGTGTCATGCTGCTTCTCTTCTTCATGTGATCGTCTGATCAAAATTTTTGCGTCAGGCTGACGAAGAATCCGCGGCGCGGTCCGTATTGCGGCGCAAAGACGCCGATGCCCGATCCGTCCCGGATCTGGTAGACCGTGTCGAACAGGTTCACGACGTTGAACCGCAAGGTCGCCGGCTTGGCGTCGCTGAGCCATTTGAAATCGTGCGAAATGCCGAGATTGACTTGCGAGTACCAGGGCAGGGTGCCGGTATTGGCGAAGCCGCTGCGCAGGCCGCTGCCGTAGATCAGGTCGAGCGAGAAGCGCGTGCCGTTCCACAAATAGGAGGCACCGGCCGAGCCCGAAACGAACTGCGCATGATCGGTATAGACGTAGTGTCCGGCGATATAAGCCAGCTCGTCAGCGCCGAACAGGAATTGGTTGGACACGATGTTGGTGGCAACCTGCCGCGCAACCGCGATATTGCTGTAGGCGCTGAAATTGCCGTTGGTATATTTCGCACTCAGTTCGACGCCGACATTCTCGCCGCGCGCATAGTTGAAGGCGGTGAGGATGTAAGCGGCACCGAATTGCCCGTCGTCGAGGAGATCGCGGGCGATCTTGTAATAGGCGTCGACGCCGATCTCGAAGCCCGGTAGAACCCGATGGGTGACGCCGACATCGAAATAATGCGATCGCTCCGGCAGAACCGGACTGTTGAGGCCAACTTCCGGCTGTTGCGTCGTGTTCTGCGCCAAGGCGAGATTGGTCGGCGCGGCGAGAACTTGCTGCGGCGGCGTGAAATAGCGGGCATAGCCGGCGTGGAAAACCGTTCCCTCGACCGGCGTATAGGTCAGGCTGACGCGCGGGCTGAGCTGATTGGCATTCACATATTGCGACATCTGATCGAAGCGCAGCCCGGCATTCAGCGTCAACTTGTCGTTGATCTTCCATTCGTCCTGGAGATAGGCGCCAAACAGAGTGCCGGTCTTCGAACTGGAATCGAAAATATTGACCGGCATTCCGGTCGGCTGCCCCTGGTCGTCGAGCATGAGAGCGGTCGAGGCATTCCTGACCGAGGTCTGTTCGACGCTGACGGTGAAGCCGGCGCGCAAGGTATGCGCGTCGGCCCATTTATAGGACAGATCGGTCTGGATGCCGTTGACGACGCTGCGGCGGGAGACGTCGGAGGCCACGCCATTGAACATCAGATCGCCCAGCACATCCGGTTGGAAGTGGAGAACACTGGTACGATTGAAATAGGCCGCCTGCACGTCGAGCCCGTTGTTGTTGGAATATTGCAGGGCCAGAACGTTGAACTGGTTGAACTCGCGCTGCGTCTCGTTCAACTGCGCCGAATTGAAGTTCGAAAAGCCGAAGGGTTGGAATTGCGGCGGCTGTCCCGGATTGTTCGGGATTTGATACTGACTGTTGGAGACGCCGCCCATGTAGGTGAGCCGCAGGGTCGGATCGATCACCGTCGAGACATAAGCAAAGCCCTTGCCTTGATCGGTGTGGTCGTGGATCGCCGACGTGCCGCGCGTCGGATTTTCCAGGCCGATGTCACTGCCGAAATAGCGGCCGGAGACGTAATACTGCGTGTTGCCGACGGTGCCGCCATATTCGGCGCTGGGCGAGATGGTGCCGCGACTGCCGCCGTAAATGCCGATGGATCCGGAATTGTCGAAGGCATTCTGCTTGGTCGTGATGTCGACGACGCCGGCGGTGCGCAGACCGTATTGCGCCGGCAAAGCGCCAGTGATCAACGACAGATTGCCGATGATATTGCTGTCGAGAATCTGCCCGAAGGCGGCGACGCTGTCGGGCAGCATGACGCCGTTGATGCGATACTGCACGTTGGCGTGCTCGTTGCGCACATGCAGATCGCCGCTGGCCGCCGAATCCTGCGACACGCCGGGCGCCTGCAACAGCACGCGGTCGAGACTGGTGTTGGCGCCCTGCGGCAGGATGTCGATATTCTCTTGGCTGAGCCGGTAAGGATTGGTGCCGACGGGCGTATAGATGTTGCGCAGCGCCGTGTTGAAGACCTCGTGCCGTTGCGCCACCACCTGTGCCTGGGTGGGTGTCGGCGTCACTGGCCGTTCGTTGGCTGGCGGCAGGTCCTGGTCCACCGGCGTGCGCACCTGCGCGGTTGAAGAAGATCGTCTGGCCACAATGCGCGTTGCCGGAACCCTGCGCGGCCGCCGCCGTTCCACGGGCGCCGCGATACGGGTCTCGGGCAAGACGTTGCCGCCGGTCGCCGGCTTCTCGTCAGCCGCCGGCTGCGGTTCCTCGGGAGGTGCCGCGTTCTGCGGCGGGGACGGCTGCGGATTGGGCTGTGCCTGATTGGGTTGAGCTGGCGGTGCGGCGGCCGGAGCCGGCTCCGAGGGCGCGGCTTGCGGTGCGGAGTTGGGGGCGGGCTGCGCCTGTGGGGCGCTTTCTTGCGCGAAAGAAGAAAAGCCCGACGCGGCGAGCCAAATGATGGATGAGACAGATAGCAGAAGGTCGCGCTTCAAGCGCAGAGAGCCAATAGGGTGCATAAGAATGTCCTGACCGGAATGTTCACGGCAAGTCGTTGGCGCTAAAGCGCCTCCACTTGCATCGATGGACGGCCTTCAATCGATCGCAGAGCGACATGTCTCGCGACACTTCGCTTCGGCAATCGAGACGGCAATGTCAGTCAGGCGATCGGGGGGCCGCGCGAGTGGAAGACGCTGCGATGCGCAGGCCAAACGTCAGTCGTCGACGTAATGGCATAGTCGATTGATACGACAGAGAATTCGACCGACAGGATCGGCGGCGGCGCGGTGATGGCATTGGCCATCTCCGACATCGCCATGCAGATCGGACAGAGATCGTTGTCCGTCTGGCCTGACGGCAGTCCATCGTTCGGCGACGGGGCAGAAAGAAAGGACGCGTTTTCAGCGCCATAAGCCACTCTGCCTGGGATCTCGTGCACATGGCCGAACGAGAGGCCCAGGTTGATCGTGAGCGCGATCAACGCAAGCCAACCCGCCTGCTGAATATGGTGCCTGATCCAGTGCATCTGAAGCCGAGTTTGCGGTCCTGTCAGAATGACGCCGCGATCCTATCCAACTGGGCTAACCGGTCAATGTGGCGAAGTTCGATCAAACGAGGGGTGGACAGGATGTCATCGATCGGCCCCTATCATGCGTTTCCTTGGTTGTTGCATCAACGCGTTCAGCAGAGGAGCGAGCGATATGAATGACAAGGTGAAGAAGGACATGGAAGTCATCGGCGCCGATGGCGTCCATGTGGGAACGGTCGATGGTGTCGCCGGTCATCGTATCAAGCTCAAGAAGAGCGACAGCTTCGGGCGTCATGAAGGCCATGCGCATTATATCGAAATGGGTTTTGTGGCTGGCGTCGAAGGCAACAAAGTCCGCCTCTCGGCGAATGCGGATATCGCTGTCACGCTTGAGGAAGAATCTTCCGGCCGTCCAGTCAAGCTGTGACGCACGGAATGAGATCGTTCGTAGGGCTGTTGCAACCGTTGTCGTCGGCGGGCGTTTGATACTTGACGCTGTGACATGCGGGGAGGATCGGCCGTGGACGAGTACGATCTCTATCTCAATGTGAAAAGACCCTCGGTCGGTCTTTATGTCCCTAAGGGCGAGGACCTACCCGATCTCGCCGACAAAGAAGATTGGGTTTTCGAAGGAACGTTCGCGCGAGATCTGTTGCCGGCCTCCGTGCAGGATGGCATCAAAGCCAACGGCCATGCCTTCCGCAACATGAACTGATATTGTTCTCGCCAGGACGATGAGGAGCCTTGCGTGACGAAGCCGCCTTTTCCCGCCTCCCATCTGCGCGTGAAGCGTGCCTATGAACCGGCGGCCTCGGATGACGGAACGCGTCTTCTCGTCGACCGGCTTTGGCCGCGTGGATTGAGCCGCGACAAGGCTGATGTGAGCGACTGGCTCAAGGACATCGCGCCCAGCACGGCGCTGCGTCAATGGTTCGGTCACGATCCCGATCGATGGGCCGAATTTCAGCACCGTTACGAGATCGAGCTTCAGCAGCATCCGTCAGAACTTGAGCGCATTCGCGCCCTCGCCAAAAAACAGACGGTGACCCTCGTCTATGGCGCGCATGATGAGCTGCACAATAACGCCGTGGCCCTGAGGAATTTTCTTCTGCGGGGAAAGGCCGGTCGATCGGCGATACAGAAAGACTGATGCGTTGAATTGAGCGACAAGGCGGTGGTCATGCCGAAACTGTCTTATCAAGCCGAGCAACTTCTGGCAGCAGCGGAAATCCTCGTGGGCGCGGCCGATATCGAAACGCGCTTGCTGGCTGCTTTTCGCTCCATGCCGGCTCCGGAGGAAGCCGATCTTGATGCATTCCCCGATATCAAGAAAGCCTATGCGATGCTCATCGACGCGGCGACGCGTGTGAGGGATCAGCCGGGCGTCGATTTTCTTCAGGCCACCATTTCGTCGCTTAATGATGAAGAAGCGGAGCGGTTGGCGCGACAGGTTCTTTCGCTTCTGGTCGCCGTCACCAAGGTCGATGCGCAACAGCCCTAAGCGACACAGCTATTTTCGACGAGAAACGAAGCGATGGATTTTGCTTTTGCCACCAAGTTCCTGGGTGCCTTGTTCGCCATCATGAACCCGTTCATCAATCTGCCGATCTTCTTGGCGATGACCGCCGGCAAATCCGTGGCCGAGCAGCGCAGCATGGCGCGCGTGATCCTGCTTTACACGGCGATCATGTGCATCATCATTTCCCTGGCGGGCCGCTACATTCTCGACTTCTTCGGCATCACCATCGATTCCTTCCGCGTTGCCGGCGGATTGGTGCTTCTGGGCATCGCGCTTTCCATGCTCAATGGTCAGCCCATCACGTCGCACGAGCGGGGCGAACAGGAGAAGCGCGCGGAAGACAGTGCGAGCCCAGACAGCAGCATCGCTTTCTATCCGATGACGTTTCCGATGATCGTCGGGCCGGGCACCATCGCCACCCTGATCGTCTATGCGGCGCAATCGCATCAGGTCGAACGCTCCATATCGTTCGGCGTGGTGCTGCTGGCCGTCCTCCTCGCTTTGTTCGTCGTTCTCTTTTTCGCCGCGACGATCGGCAAATTGCTGTCATCGAAAATCCGTGTGGTGATGACCCGCCTGATGGGCATGATTCTCGCTGCCATCGCCGTCGAAATGGTCTTCGATGGTGCCAAGGCCATGCTGCCCGGTCTTGCCTGACACGGATCCATTGATAATAATCCAATAATTACAAAGTGATAAGTCTACGTTGTCATCGGCGCGGCGCTAGGATGGCATCGCTCGCAGCCCGCGCTGTTCCGTGATGCGAAACGGTCGGACGTTTCGCGGACAGCGGCTTCTCCCCATCGTAGAGCCTGAGCAGCGCCGCCGTCGCGGACGGCCAGAGCGAACAGGTCATTCGAGGGGGCTGGAACCGCCGATGCAATCGCGCGTCCTCATCACGTGCGCCGTGACGGGCAATCAAACCACGCCCGACATGACACCGCATTTGCCGATCACGCCGCAGGATATCGCCGAGGCTTGCCTGGGCGCGGCAGAGGCTGGCGCCGCTGCCGTGCATATTCATGTGCGCGATCCCCAGAGCGGGCGGCCGTCCATGGAGATCGATTACTATCGCGATGTCGTCGCGCGTATCCGCGCCAAGAATACCGATGTCATCCTCAACCTGACGACCGGACCGGGCGGCCGGTTCGCGCCCGATAAGGACGATCCGAAAATCGCCGGCCCCGGCACGACGCTGATGCGGCCGGAAGATCGCGTGGCGCATATCGCGCTGCTCAAGCCTGATATCTGCACCCTCGATCTCAACACGATGAACTCCGGCAAGGAGGTCGTCATCAACACGCCGGGCAACATTCGCCGCATGGCGGCGGTGATCCGCCAGGCCGGCGTGAAACCGGAGATCGAATTGTTTGATTCAGGCGACATCGCTCTGTGCCGCGATCTCGTCGGCGATGGCACGCTCGATGGTCCGGTTCTGTGTTCGATCGTCATGGGCGTGAAATACGGTTTTCAGCCGTCGCCTGAGACCGTGCTTTACGCGCGTGGGCTTTTGCCGCCCGGCACGGTGTGGACCGCTTTCGGCACCGGCCGTTCGGCCTTTCCGATGGTGGCGCAATCCTATCTCGCCGGCGGCCATGTCCGCGTCGGCCTGGAGGATGCGATCTATCTGGAGAGAGGCGTTCTCGCGCCATCCAATGCGCTCATGGTCGAGAAGGCGCGCCGCATCGTCGAATCCTTGGGCGGAGAGGTCGCCACCGCACGGCAGGCTCGCGACATGCTGGGGCTGCGGGAGAGCTGCATGAGTTAGGGAATCCATCAAGCCACGCAGGCCTGAACTGGGAGGGGAAAAGCATGCGTTCATTGTCTCTGGGTTTATTCGGCCTTGCGCTCGCGCTGGTGCCATATGTCGTTCCGGGCACCGCCCATGCCTCGCAAGCTTGGCCGGATCGGCCGGTCACCTTGCTCGTGCCATTCCCGGCCGGCTCCGCTGTCGACACGCTGGCTCGCTCCGTCGCGCAATCCTTGAGCGAGGATTTCGGCAGACAGTTCATCGTCGACAATCGCGGCGGTGCCGGCGGCAATGTCGGTGGCGCGGCGGTCGCGAAATCGGCGGCCGATGGCTACACCTTCCTGTTCGGCACGCCGGCGCCGATCGCGCTCAACAAGCTCATGTACAAAGGCTTGTCCTATGATTCCGAGCGCGATTTCACGCCGGTCATTCTGGTTGCCAAATCGCCGCTCGCCATTTCAGCGAAGCTCGATTTTCCAGCCAAGACGCTGGGCGAGTTGATTGCCTATGCCAAGAAGAATCCCGGCAAGGTCAATGTCGGTCATCCTGGCATCGGAACGCTCGGCCACATCAGCTCGGTTCTCATTCAGCAGTTCGCCGGTGTGGAGATGACCAACGTGCCCTATCGCGGCACGGCGCCGCTGATGGCGGACCTGCTTTCGGGCCAGGTCGACGTGGTCATGGATTTCATGCCGACCTATGTGCCGCTGGCCGACGACAACAAGATTCGCGCCTTGGCGGTGACGACCAGCCAGCGCGCGCCGCAATTGCCCAATGTGCCGACGGTGCAGGAGGCGGGTTTCAAAGGCTTCGAGGCGACCGCCTGGTATGCGATCGTCGCGCCGACGGGCACGCCGCCGGAAATCGTCGCCAAGATGAACAAGGGCGTCAACGCCTTTCTGAAGAGCGAGCGTGGCAAGTCCATTCTCAATCTGAATGCCTTGCAAGGCGTCGGCGGCTCGCCGGATGATTTGAAAACGTTCATCGGCGGTGAACTCAGCAAATGGGCACCGGTGATCAAGGCCGCCAACATCACCATGTAGGATTCGCATGATCGGTCTTGATATTCCGGCGCTGTCGATCCCGACGGTGGCGCTCGTCACGGGTGCCAACAGCGGGATCGGCCAGGCCACGGCCGCGCGCCTCGCCGCGATGGGTTCAGCCGTCGTGGTCGGTTACAACAGCCGCAAGGAACGGGCCGATGCTGTCGTCGGGGCTCTGCAGGGCAAGGGTCATCTTGCCCTGCGGATCGCAATCGACGATCCAGCTTCTATCGGCGCGGCGGCGAAGGTGGTCGCGGAGCGCTACGGCCGGCTCGATGCGCTGGTCAATTGCGGCGGCGCGACGACGCCCGTGCCCGCTCAGGATCTCAACAAACTGACGGACGATATTTTCGATCGCACGGTTGCGGTCAATCTGCGCGGCCCCTTTGCGATGGTGCGCGCCTTCCGTCCGTTGCTGGAGCGCGGCAGCGGCGCGGCCATCGTCAATATTTCATCGATCGCGGCGCGCACGGGCCTTGGCAGCAGCCTGGCCTATCTCGCCGCGAAAGCCGGTGTCGATGCGCTGACCATCGCATTGGCGAAAGTGCTGGCCCCGAAAATTCGCGTCTTCTCCGTTTCGCCGGCGGGCGTCGATACGGATTTTGTACCGGGCCGGACGCTTGAGCAACTGCAGAAGACCGCCGAGCGGCTGCCGCTCGCCCATGTCACCACGCCCGATGACGTTGCCCGCGCCGTGATCGCCTGCATCGTCAATCTGACGAGTTCGACGGGCATCGTCGTGCCGGTGGACGAGGGCCGGCATCTGTAGGTTCGGGATAGGCTGGCGATTCATCGCCAAAACATCTGCATTCATACGAATATGTCGAATTCTCAAGGGTCGGTCCGGATCGCATGATCCGGCCGCCTCGTGCGCGTGCAGTGGCCGTTTCGCGCCCGTATGCCTACGCGTTGAAGCTATCAGTAGCGCGTGTTGAGGCCCAAAACTGAAATAAAAACAGGAGCCCAAGATGAAACGCGGTGGATTGCTTTTAGGGCTGGCCCTCTCAGGGCTGGTGACGGCAGCGATGGCGCAACAGCCGGTCAAGATCGGCATGATCACGACGCTGTCGGGACCCGCGGGTTATCTCGGGCAGGACGTGCGCGACGGCTTCAAGCTCGCCGTTGACATGGCCGATGGCAAGCTCGGTGGCGCGCCGATCGAAATGGTCATTGAGGACGACGGCCTCAAGCCCGGCCAGGGCAAGCAGATCGCCGAGCGGATGATGAGCGTCGACAAGATCAAGCTGATCAGCGGCCTGGTCTTCTCCAATGTCGCCTCCGCCGTGGTGCCCGACGTGGTCGATGCCGGCGGCATCGTCATCAGCCCGAACGCCGGCCCGTCGGAATTCGCCGGCCGCGAATGCCATCGCAATTATTTCGTGATGTCCTGGCTCACCGATACGATGCAGGGCAGCGCCGGCCGCAATGCGACGCAGCTCGGTTACAAAAGAGCTTTCGTCCTGGCGCCGAACTATGCCGCCGGCCGCGATGCGATCACCGGCTTCAAGCGCTTCTTCGAAGGTCAGGTGATCGGCGAAATCTATACGCGCCTCGATCAGACAGACTTTGCCGCCGAGATGGCGCAGATCCGCGCCGCCAAGCCCGATGTGGTGTTCCAGTTCCATCCCGGCGGTCTCGGCATCGCCTTCCTGCGCCAATATCAGCAGGCGGGTCTGCTCGGCACGATTCCGATGGTGATCGCCGAGCCTTCGATGGATCACGCCATTCTCAAGGCGGTCGGCGAGGCCGCCGTCGGACTGAACGTTTCCGGACATTGGAACACCGATCTCGACAATGCGGCCAACAAGACCTTCGTCGCCGCTTTCGAAAAGGCCTATGGCCGTGTGCCGACGATGTATGCGGCGCAGGGCTACGACACGGCGCTCGCCATTGGCGCGGCGCTGCGCAAGACGGGTGGCAAGATCGACGACACCGAAGCGTTCCGCACCGCGATGCTGCAAGCGGATTTTGAATCGGTGCGCGGTCCCTTCAAGTTCGGCGCCAATCAGCATCCGATCCAGAATTGGTATGCGATGAAAGTCGAGAAGGACGCAAGCGGTGCGCCGACGTTGAAGACGACGGGCACGATCCTGACGAACTACGTCGATCCCTTCGCCGCGCAGTGCAAGCCGTAAGCACGGTTTTCGGCTGGGATCGATACTCTAATAGGCAGGCAGGCGAGCCATCGCCTGCCTGTTCGATTCTGGGTGGTGGAAATCTATCAAAGGCGGCGATGGGCTGTCTTCATCGGTCATGGCCAGAGGCGTTCGCGGAGCCATGTGTGGCCGTCGCGCCGATAGTTCAAACGGACATGGCGGCGTTCCTCATTGCCTTGCCAGAACTCGATCTCGGCCGGTTTCACCGCATAGACCGCCCAATTGGTTGAAACGAGCTGCGGGTCGGCGGCAATGCGCTGGCGCTGCTGTTCGAGGCCATTGTCGAGTTCGCTTTCATCGTCGAGAACGTCGCTCTGGCGTTCCAGCAGCGCGCCGGCACGCGATCCGACTGGGCGGGCGAGAAAATCAGCGTCGCGGACTGCGGCGCCCATGTCGCAAGCCACGCCCCTGATACAGACCTGCCGGCCGAGTGTCGGCCAATAGAAGGTCAAGGCCACATTTGGATTGGCGGCGATCTGCTTGCCCTTCGGGCTCGATTTGGTGATGGCAAAGTGCCAGCCATGTTCATCGACATTCTTCAGGATCAGAACGCGGGCATCGGCGAAACCTTTTTCGTCGACCGTCGACAATGTCATGGCATGTGGTTCGCGAAGGCCGGCATCGATAGCCATCTGCAGCCATTGCGCGAACAGGTCGGTGGGATCATCCGGCGCCGTTGACGGATCGAAGGGCGTGTAGGGACCCGCCAAGGATTTCAGAGCGCGAAGCTTGTCCCTCATCATCGACATCGGTGCGAAATCCCAGCTTGGCACGACATGCATGTGCTGTAGCACGGGCTCGCCGAGCATGGTGCGAGCAATGCCGTTCGTGTCGGATTACCCCAGCAAATCTGTCGCCCCGCGATGCCCTCCAGCGAAGCGCACATTGTCGTGATCGCTCAGGCCCGTTTCAGTGGCGCGACCAAAGCCGTATTTGTCTATCCGCCACAATCGGTATATTTTAGATATTTCATCGGCTTAGAGCCTTTGGTGCGTGGGTGGCGCGCGGCGACACGGAGGCTTCGTTGGCGGCGTGGCCCCGGTTGGGGAATAGTGAAGCGTTCGATCTGCGATTCTCGATCCCGTGATTCTTGCAAACTGTTAATTCGACGGCTCTCGCGAATTTCGACATATCGAAGCTGAAGCAGGTTGGAGATGGCGGCTTTGGAGCAACGTGTCGATCCTCCGAAGGAAAAGGACGTCGTCAATCCGACGCAGCGCCGATCGCGTGGATCGGGGATCGTCTGGCTTATCGTTCTCGCTCTGCTCGCGGTCGGCGCCTATTGGTGGACGCATCGTCAGCAGCCGGCCGGGCAGTCCGGCCCCGCCCAGGTGCGCCGCGGCGCGCCGCCCGCCTCCGTCGGTGTCGCGGCGATCAGCACCGGTAGTATCGACATCGCGCTCGATGCGCTGGGCACGGTGACGTCGCTGGCGACGATCACGGTGCGCACGCAGATCAGCGGTCAGCTCGTTCAGGTGGCCTTCACCGAGGGGCAGGAAGTCAAGAAAGGCGATCTGCTGGCGCAGATCGATCCGCGTCCCTATGAGGCGGCCTTGGCGCAGGCGAAAGGTCAGCTCACGCGCGATCAAGCGATGCTGCAAGGCGCCCAGGTCGATCTGAAGCGCTATCAGCAATTGGCGGCGCAGAATGCGGTGCAGCGCCAGACGCTGGACACTCAGGTGGCCCTGGTGGCGCAATATCAGGGCACCGTCGAGGCCGATCAGGCGAGCGTCAAGGCGGCCGAAGTCAATCTGGTCTTCACCCGCATCGTTTCGCCGGTCGATGGCCGGGCCGGCCTGCGCCTCATCGACCAGGGCAATTATGTCACACCGACCGATACCAACGGCATCGTGGTGATCACGCAATTGCAGCCGATCAGCGTGCTGTTCACCGTTCCGGAAGATCAATTGCCGGCGATCCGCCAGCGCCTCGCCAGTGGCGCGACCCTGCCGGTGACGGCCTTCGATCGTACCGGCAACAGCAAACTGGCCGACGGCAAGCTGAGCACGTTCGACAGCGCGATCGATACGACGACGGGCACGATCAAGCTGCGTGGCATGTTCGACAATGCCAACCACGGCCTCTATCCCAATCAATTCGTCAATGTGGAGCTGCTCGTCGAGCGACGCGACAATGTGGTGATCGCGCCGACGCCAGCGATCCAGCGTGGCTCACCCGGCACGTTCGTTTATGTGGTGAATGCCGACAGCACGGTCTCGGTGCGCAAGGTCACTTTGGGGACGACCAATGGCGAGCGTGTCGAAATTCGCGACGGGCTGAAGGCCGGCGAAGCCGTCGTCGTCGACGGCATCGACAGGCTGCGCGACGGCGCCCATATCAACGTGCATCGCGATGCCAATGCACCGGCCTCGGCCGTGCCGGCGCAGCCGGGCGCCCCCAACGCCGCGCCGCGCGAGCCTGGCAATGGACAGCGTAACGGGCCGGGCGGACAAGGCACGGGCCAGGGCGGCAGCCGACGCAATCAAGGCGGTCCATCGCCATGAACCCGTCACGCCCGTTCATCCTGCGGCCGGTCGCAACGACCCTTCTGATGATTGCGATCCTGCTGTCGGGCATGCTGGCGTTTCGTTTCCTGCCGATCTCGGCCCTGCCGCAAGTCGATTATCCGACCATTCAGGTGCAGACGTTTTATCCGGGTGCGAGCCCGGACGTGATGACCTCGTCGGTGACCGCGCCGCTGGAAGTGCAACTCGGCCAGATCCCCAATCTGGAGCAGATGAGTTCGATCAGCTCGGCGGGTGCCTCGGTCATTACTCTCCAATTCAGCCTCGCCATTTCGCTCGATATCGCCGAACAGCAGGTGCAGGCCGCGATCAATGCCGCCGGCAATCTGCTGCCGGCCGATCTGCCGGCGCCGCCTATTTATGCCAAGGTCAATCCGGCCGATGCGCCGGTGCTCACCCTTGGGCTCACCTCCAAGACGTTGGCCTTGCGGGACGTGCAGCAGATGGCCGACACGCGGCTGGCGCAGAAGATCTCGCAATTGCCCGGCGTCGGTCTCGTCAGCCTCAGCGGCGGGCAGCGTCCGGCGGTGCGCGTGCAGGCCGATCCGCGCAAATTGGCGGCCTATGGCCTCAATATCGACGATCTGCGCACGACGCTCGGCAATGCCAATGTCAATCAGCCGAAGGGCAATTTCGATGGGCCGACGCGCGGCTATACGGTCAACGCCAACGACCAATTGCAGAGCGCCGATCAATATCGACCGTTGATCGTCGCCTACAAGAATGGCGCGGCGGTGCGGCTGAGCGACGTGGCCGTGGTCGTCGACGGCACCGAGAACAATAAGCTCGCCGCCTGGATGAACGAGACGCCGGCTATTATCGTCAACATTCAGCGCCAGCCCGGCGCCAATGTCATCGACGTGGTCGATCGCATCAAGGGGTTACTGCCGCAGCTCGAAGCCTCGCTGCCGCGCGCCATCGAGGTGACGGTGCTGACCGACCGCACGACGACGATCCGCGCCTCGGTGCGCGATGTCGAATACGAACTCACCCTGGCGGTGATCCTGGTCGTTCTGGTGATCTTCGTCTTCCTGCGCAGCGCCCGCGCCACGCTCATTCCCAGTCTTTCGGTGCCGCTGTCGCTGGTCGGCACCTTGGGCGTCATGTATCTGTTCGGCTACAGCCTCGACAATCTGTCCTTGATGGCGCTGACCGTCGCCACCGGCTTCGTCGTTGACGATGCCATTGTGGTGATCGAGAATATCTCGCGCTATATCGAGGAGGGCGATACGCCGCTGGAAGCCGCGCTGAAGGGCTCCGAGCAGATCGGCTTCACCATTATCTCCCTCACCGTTTCGCTCATCGCCGTGCTGATCCCGCTTCTGTTCATGAGCGACGTGGTCGGGCGGCTGTTTCGCGAATTCGCCGTCACATTGTCGACCACCATCCTGATTTCGGCGGTGGTGTCGCTGACGCTGGTGCCGATGGCCTGCGCCAAGCTGCTGCAAGCGCAGGCGGAGGTGCGCGAGAATCGCTTTCAGCGCGCCAGCCGCGAATTCTTCGATTGGGTGATCCGCGGCTATGGCCACATGCTCACCTGGGTGCTCGACCGGCAGGCTGCGACGCTGCTGGTGGCGTTGGCGACCCTCGGTCTGACGGCCTATCTCTACATCATTATCCCGAAGGGCTTCTTCCCCGTTCAGGACACGGGCGTCATCCAGGCCATTACCGAGGCACCGCAGGCGACCTCCTACGCCGCCATGGCCGAACGGCAGCAGAAGCTGGCGGCGGTGCTTCTCAAGGATAAGGATATCGACAGCCTGTCGTCCTTCATCGGCGTCGATGGCACCAATACGACGCTTAACGTCGGGCGCATGCTGATCAATCTGAAGCCGCGCGAACAGCGCCAGTCCGACATTACGACGGTGATCGACCGGCTGAAGGAGAGCGCCCAGGTGGTGCCGGGCATGACGCTCTACATGCAGCCGGTGCAGGACTTGACGATCAGCGGCACGGTCAGTCGCACGCAGTATCAATTCGTGCTGCAGGATGCCAATGCGGCGGAGCTGTCGGAATGGGCGCCGAAACTGGTCGACAAGCTCGGCACTCTGCCGCAGCTCGCCGATGTCACCAGCGATTTGTCCGATCGTGGCCTTTCGGTCTTCGTCGATATCGATCGCAGCCAGGCGGCCCGTTTCGGCGTGACGCCGGCGACCGTCGACAATGCGCTTTATGACGCGTTCGGCCAGCGTATCGTCTCGACCATTTTCACCGCGTCGAGCCAGCAGCGCGTCATTCTCGAAGCGTCGCCCGACATGCAGCAGTCGTTGCGGTCGCTGTCGTCGATCTATCTGCCGACCTCGACGGGCGGCGATCCGATCCCGCTTTCGGTCGTCGCCAAGCCGCGCATCGAGACGGCGCCGCTGCAAGTCACCCATATGGGACAATTTCCCTCGACGACCATTTCGTTCAACCTGGCGCCGAATGCCTCGCTGGGCGATGCGGTCGATGCCATCAAACAGGCGCAGGCCGAGATCGGCATGCCGGCCAGCATTATCGCCACTTTCCAGGGCACGGCCGCGGCCTTCCAGGCGGCGCTGGGCAACGAGCTGTTCCTCATCCTGGCGGCGGTGGTGACCGTCTATATCGTGCTCGGCGTGCTCTATGAGAGCTTCATCCACCCGATCACCATTCTCTCGACCCTGCCGTCGGCCGGGATCGGTGCGCTGCTGGCCCTGATGCTGGCCGGCGAAGACCTGACCATCATTGCGCTGATCGGCATCATTCTGCTGATCGGTATCGTCAAGAAAAATGCCATTATGATGATCGACTTCGCGTTGGAAGCGCAGCGCCATGAGGGCCGCTCGCCGCGCGAGGCGATCTATCAAGCCTGTCTGCTGCGCTTCCGGCCGATCCTGATGACGACGACCGCGGCGATCCTCGGCGCGCTGCCGCTGATGCTCGGCTCCGGCGTCGGTTCGGAATTGCGTCATCCGCTCGGCGTGAGCATCGTTGGCGGCCTCCTGGTGAGCCAGGTGCTGACCCTGTTCACCACACCGGTCATCTATCTGTGGTTCGACGGGCTGGCGACGCGGCTGCGCGGGCATCCGGAACTGCCGGAGGGACGGGGGGCGGATCTGACGCCATGAACCTGT
This sequence comes from Rhizobiales bacterium 62-17, assembly GCA_001898965.1. Lineage (GTDB taxonomy): Bacteria > Pseudomonadota > Alphaproteobacteria > Rhizobiales > Beijerinckiaceae > Terripilifer. Next base: position 360,298 of record MKVW01000009.1, on the reverse strand, counting down.
CGATCCCCTTCATCCGCCGCCCGGTGGCGACGACTTTGCTGACGGTGGGGTTGATCGCCACAGGCCTCGTCGCCTTTCCGCTGTTGCCGGTGGCACCGCTGCCGCAGGTCGACTATCCGGTGATTTCCGTGCGCGCCACCATGCCCGGCGCCAGCCCGCAGGTGATGGCCAATACGGTGGCGAGCCCCCTGGAGCGCCGTCTCGGGCAGATCGCCGACGTCAATGAAATGACCTCGTCGAGCAGCGTCGGCAGCACGCGCGTGACGCTGCAATTCGGGCTGAACCGGGATATCGACGGCGCGGCGCGCGACGTGCAGGCGGCGATCAACGCGGCGCGCGCCGACCTGCCGACGAGCCTGCGCTCCAATCCGACCTATCGCAAGGTCAATCCGGCCGATGCGCCGATCCTCATTCTGGCGCTGACCTCGGACACGCTGACGCGTGGCCAGATCTACGATGCGGCAAGCACGGTGCTGGCGCAGAAATTGTCGCAGGTCGGCGGCATCGGCGAAGTGGATGTCAACGGCAGCTCGCTGCCGGCGGTGCGCGTCGAGCTCAATCCGCAACTGCTCTATCATTATCGCATCGGCCTGGAAGACGTGCGCGCGGCGCTCGGTTCCGCCAATGCGCACGCGCCGAAAGGCGCGATCGAAGAAGGTCCGCTGCGCTATCAGATCTATGCCAATGATCAGGGCATCGTCGCTGCCGACTATCGCGATCTGGTGATCGCCTATCGCAACAATGCGCCGGTGCATCTGCGCGACGTGGCGGCGGTGAACGATTCCGTCGAAAACCTGCGCAATGCCGGCCTTGCCAACGGCAAGCCGGCGGTGCTGCTGGTGCTGTTTCGCTCGCCCAATGCGAATATCATCGATACGGTCGATCGCGTCCGCGCCCTCATTCCGACACTGCAAGCCTCGGTTTCGCCGGCCATCGAGCTTTCGGTTGCGCTCGACCGCTCGACCACCATTCGCGCCTCGCTGAAAGAGGTCGAACGCACTTTGATGATTTCGATCATCCTGGTGATCCTGGTCGTGTTCGCCTTTCTGCGCGACTGGCGCGCCACTCTGGTGCCTATTGTTGCCGTGCCGGCGTCATTGATCGGTACGCTCGGCATCATGTATCTGCTCGGCTTCAGCATCGACAATCTGTCGCTGATGGCGCTGACGGTGGCGACGGGTTTCGTCGTCGACGATGCGGTGGTGGTTCTGGAAAATATCTCGCGGCATCGCTCCTTGGGGCTTTCGCGGATCGAGGCGGCCATCAAGGGGTCGCAGGAGGTTGGGTTCACGGTCGTGTCGATGAGTTTTTCGCTCATCGCCGTGTTCATTCCGATCCTGCTGATGAGCGGGCTCGTCGGTCGGCTCTTCCGGGAATTCGCCATCACCTTGTCGGCGGCCATCCTGGTCTCGCTGGTGATTTCGCTGACCACCACGGCGATGATGTGTTCGGTGTTGCTGCGCGAGGAAAGCGGCGAACACGGCCGCATCTATCGGGCAAGCGAACGGGCTTTCGAGGCGATGCTCGATCTCTACCGCCGCACCTTATCCTGGGCGCTCGATCATCCGCGCTTCATCATGCTGCTGCTGCTGGGAACACTTGGCCTCAACGGCTATCTCTACGTTTCGATCCCGAAGGGATTCTTCCCGCAGCAGGATACCGGGCAGATCATGGGCGCCATCCAGGCCGACCAGGCGATCTCCTTCCAGGCGATGTCGCAGAAGCTGACGCAGTTCGCCGATATCGTAAAAAGCGATCCGGCGGTGAATACGGCCGTGGGCTTCACGGGCGGCGGCCAGACCAATTCCGGCTTCATGTTCGTGTCCTTGAAGCCTTTGGCGGAACGCGGCGTCACCGCCGATCAGGTGATCGCGCGGTTGCGCGGCCGGCTCGCGGTCGTGCCGGGCGCGACGCTGTTTCTGCAAGCGGCGCAAGATATCCGCATGGGCGGGCGGCAATCGAACGCGCAGTATCAATATACGCTGCAAGGCGACGATGCGGCGGAGATTGCCGAATGGGCTCCCAAGCTGACGGCGGCTCTGCAGCAGGAGCCCGGCCTGCGCGATGTCAACAGCGATCAACAGAACAAGGGCCTCGAGGCCAATATCGTGATCGATCGCGATACGGCCTCCCGCCTGGGCATCACCGTCAGCCAGATCGACAACACGCTCTATAGCGCGTTCGGCCAACGCCAAGTGTCGACCATCTATGTCGCGCGCAATCAGTATCACGTGGTGATGGAGGTGGCGCCGCAATATTGGCAGAACCCCGAAACCTTGAAACAAGTCTATATCAGTACGTCGGGCGGTTCGGTCACCGGCTCGCAGGCGACCAATGCGGTGGCCGGCACCTATGCTGCGCCCGGACAATCGGCGGCGGCCGCGTCTGCCAATGCGAAAGCGGCGATCAACCAGGCGAACAATTCCATCGGCGCCGTCGGCAAGACTGTCAGCTCCACGGGATCGGCGGTGAGTACAACGGCCGAGACCATGGTGCCGCTGGCGGCGGTGGCGCAATTCGCGCCCGGCAGCACGCCGCTATCGGTCAACCACCAGGGTCTTTTCGTCGCCAGCACCATTTCCTTCAATCTGGCGCCGGGAATTGCGTTAAGCGATGCGGTGGCGGCGATCGACGAAGCCAAGGTGCGCATCCGCATGCCGGCGACCATTCACGGCAGTTTCCAGGGTACGGCCAGTGCCTTTCAGGATTCTCTCGCCAGCCAGCCGATGCTGATCCTGACCGCCCTGATCGCTGTCTATATCGTGCTCGGCGTTCTCTATGAAAGCTATGTCCATCCGCTGACCATCCTTTCGACCTTGCCCTCGGCGGGTGTCGGCGCGCTGATGGCGCTGGATGTCTTTGGTCTTGAGTTCTCGATCATGGCCTTGATCGGCGTCATCCTGTTGATCGGTATCGTCAAGAAGAATGCGATCATGATGATCGATTTCGCCTTGCATGCGGAGCGTACCGAAAATCTGTCGGCGCATGATGCGATCTATCAGGCTTGCCTGCTGCGGTTCCGCCCGATCATGATGACGACCATGGCGGCGCTGCTGGGGGCGGTGCCGCTGGCGATCGGCTTTGGCGAGGGCAGCGAGTTGCGCCGGCCGCTGGGGGTGGCGATCGTCGGCGGCTTGATCCTGAGCCAGGTTCTGACACTCTATACGACCCCGGTGATCTATATTTACATCGATCGCTTCCGGCTCTGGGCACAAAGCTGGCGGCGGCCGGCGCGTCCGGTGTTGCGTGGCAGCGGGTCGCCGAACTGAAGGTGTGACGGATGGGTTCTGGAGTCGGCGTGCGTGGGGTTTCTGCGTTGATGGCAGCATCCATGCGTTTTTCAGAAGGCGCAGCTGCGAGAGGATTTCGTCTCGTCGTCGTGCCGATGATCGCCATCGGCCTGTCCGGTTGCATCCTGAACAGCGAACATCCCGATCCCGGCCTGGAAGTGCCCGCTGCCTATGAGACGGCGCCCCGCAAGCCCGATGCGGCGCTGCCGAAGCCTGATTGGTGGCGTGGTTTTCGCTCGTCCGAATTGAGCGATTTCATCGTCGAGGCGCAAAGCGACAATCTCGATATCGCCGTTGCCGTGGCGCAGATCACCCAGGCGGAAGCGCAAGCGGGCATTGCCGGTGCGCCTTTGTTGCCGAGCCTCAGTGGCGTCGGCAATGCCGAGCGCATGCGTTCGAGCGGTACGCTGACCTCCACCTTCAGTCTCGGTCTTTCCGCCAGCTATATGCTGGATTTCTGGGGCAAGAACCGCGCCGCTTTCTACTCTGCTTCGGAAACCGCCATCGGCAGCCGCTATAATCGCGATGTGGTGGCGTTGACCACCACCGTCTCGGTGGCCAATGCCTACTTCCAGGCCTTGGCCGCCCTCGATCAGTTGCAAGTGGCGCGAAACAATCTCTCCGCCGCCAACCGCATCCTCGATCTGATCCGCAAGCAGATGGCCGGCGGCACCGCGTCGCAATTGCAACTGTCGCAACAGGAAGCTCTGGTCGGCCAGGTGAAGGCTTCGATCCCGCCACTGCAAGTGACTTTGAAACAGAATCTTGCGGCCTTGGCGGTGTTGCTGGCGCGTCCGGCGACGGGCTTCAGGATCAAGGGCACGAGCCTCTCCCGCATCACAATGCCGCGCGTCACGCCAGGCCTGCCCTCGGAGTTGCTCACCCGCCGGCCGGATATCGCTCTGGCAGAGGCACAACTCGCGTCGTCGAATTTCTCGGTCGAATCGGCGCGCGCCGCCTTCTTCCCGCAGATCACGCTCACCGGCACCACCGGTTTCCAGAGCAATTCGCTGTCGTCTTTGTTCGTGCCCGGCGCCTGGTATTACACGATGGCGGCGGGGCTGGCGCAGCCGATCTTCAATGGCTTCCAGCTCGAGAACCAGCTCAAACAGGCGCAGGGCGTGCAGTTGCAATATCTGCAAAGCTTCCGCAAGGCGGTGGTCTCGGCTTTCTCGGACGTGGAGGTGGCGCTCGTCACTCTGCAGCAAACGACGCAGCAGTTGCAGCTTCAAGGCCAGGTCGTCGCCAGTTCGCGCAAGGCTTTCGAAGTGGCGGAAACGCAGTTGCGCGGCGGCACAGCCGATCTGGTGTCGGTGTTGCAGACACAGCAGACGCTGTTCACCGCCGAGACCACGCTGGCGCAGGTGCGCCTGAGCCGGATGCTGGCGGTGACGAGCCTCTTCCAGGCGCTGGGCGGAGGTTGGAGCGAGCCGCCGGCGTCGCTGAAGGGGCAGTAGGTTTGGCTCGTACATTCAAGTCCATGAACGACTTGAGCTTACCGGTGCCGGTCAACAGCCCTGATTTCGGCTTTGAACAAAGCCTTAGATCTCGCCGGCATTTCGCTTAAAACCCTCCCGATGAGTGGATTTAAATGATATGCGGCAGGCGACTTTATGCTGGCTGACGAATGGAGAGAGGAATGTCCATCACAACGAAATTAAAACAGCTCTTGGGTGGGGTATCGTCTGATGCGCTTTCTCCGGTCGCGGCAGAGAAGTCAGGTTATAGCAGACTTTCGCCGGCCGATTTGATCAACGGAGATCGCATCGACATCGAAAACAAAATAGCAGGCAGGTGCTATTCGAGCTATCTCGGCGATTACACGGCGCTGTGCCGTGTCCTCGGGCAATATATGGTCTTTGTCGATACGCGCGATGTCGGCTTCGCCACGCACCTCCTCATGCGGGGTATATGGGAAATGGGCCTCACCCAGTTCATCACCCGCACGGTAAAGCCGGGGATGCGCGTGGCCGATATCGGCGCGAATTTTGGCTATTATTCCTTGCTGATGTCCGATCTGGTCGGCCCGGGCGGTTATTGTTACGCGTTTGAGCCAAACCCGCGCGCAGCTGGCCTTTTGCAGCAATCATTGTCGGTCAACGGATTCGACAGCAGATCCTCGGTGAAGCAGATAGCTTTGGCCGAACATTCCGGCGACGATAGTACGTTTTATGTTCCGCGTGCCGAACCCAAGAATGCGCGTTTCGTGGCCGACGTAACGGATGAGCTGCTGACCAAAGGCGACGTGATTGCCGTTCGTACGCAATCGTTTTCGGATGTCGCCAAGGAGATGGGCGCGATTGATTTCGTCAAGCTCGATGTCGAGGGCGCCGAGTTCGTCATCATGCAGGGAATGATGGATTTCATCCGCGCCCAGAAGCCGCAAATTGTCGCCGAGATAAATTTTGGTCGAGGATACAACCCGACACCGATGCTTGTTGAACTGGCCGCCATCTATGGATCCATCCGGTATGTTCATGACGATGGTCACGTTTATTCGACGACCGTGGAGACATTGTCGTCTGAGAACGTCGGTTCCGACTGGATGGTCTATCTGGCGTGAGTGACGCCATGGACGGCGCCGAAAGCCCGGGGCGGAGAGCCTGAAGCTTGTGTCAGCGGATGAACGCCCGCGCATTACAAAATCGAGATGTCTTCATCGGGCAAAATCGCGTTTCCTTGGAGACGTAATTTTGCCCAGTATATTCAGTTCTCATGCTGCTTTATGATGTTGAATTCAGGCAAGCCTCAGCAACATCATGACCAGCCCGTCGGAAAATAGTCGCTCTACGATCAGCCTATTTCTCAATCAAGTCTCGTGAAATGCAGGATCGTGAGATGAAAGTGCCAGTTTTGTCATGATTCTCAGCGTTTTCGGTACGAATTCGGCAGTCTTCGCGGCGACCCAACGCCTGATCTCGATTATTACAGAGGCAGTAATTGGAGATGCGCAGGAATTATATGTCGTATCTAGAGCTCAACTGCGCGATCATTGGCATGATATCCGGAGTAATCCGGATAAGACTTTCGTCCTCTTAAGTAATGCCCCATCCGCTGATCTCACGGACGTTTTTGTTGAAACAAAACTGCCCGTTCTCGTGTGTCACCAGGATGCCGAGGATATTCTGAAGTATCTTATATTGGATTGCGGCTTCGATCTTGCGACTGCGCTGCAAAATGTTTCCAATACGACGGTGCAATCGGCTCATTTGACGCGTTGCAGTAGATCTTTAGTCTTGGACTCCGGCCGTTACGCTACGTCAATTCTCGATTTATCTCGAGAGATCATGATTTTTTTCGGCATTCCGGCTGAACAACAACAGTTGGAGCTTGTGAAAGCCGCATTGGGCGGAGAGCAGGGCAGCCGAGCGAGTTTCCTGGATTTTATTCTCGCCCAGTTTCCGAAGTGGCATTCGGTGAAGAGTTTTGCCGGAATGCTTTCGGATGAAGATATCTCCCTCATCGAGCACGTGGGCCAGGATTACAATTTCATCGGCGACGAACGATCTCAGTCGACTTTTTATTGGCCGCGGCGTTGTTTTCTGGACGGCGATATTCCAGGACATCGCCTTGTGGGCTCCAAGCTTCTGGTCGGTCCCGCGCGCATTCTTTCTTATGGCCCCTATATGCACCTCCCAGCCGGCATCTGGCATGGAGAGATGCAGATTGAGTTGGCCGGTTGCGGCACCGACACGCTGGCGCTTCTGGACGTGTTCAATGGCGAGATTTTAGGTGCGGTTTCCATGCGCTGGCCGAGGAATGGGTCTTTTGCGATCGATATATCGTTTGAGGTCACGGAAAGTCACAAGCCTCTTGAGCTTCGCTTGCAGCTCCTCAAAGGCGCCATAGAGGGCGAGGTTCTGCTCGTTGGCGTCCGCTTGACGCGCGCCGCGACACCTCGCCAGATTGGCGTCCGATCCGACAGTGCTTCTTTGGCGCAATAAATCAATATGAACAGCATGTTAGGCGCAGCATTCTCCCTCTTGCACCCCGGGGAGCAATGCCAGCGTTCAGTTGCAATATCGGGTCGGATTCGCTACTTGCTCGCCGGTGACTTTCTTTTCAAACGCCCAGAATTTTGAAGACGTTATCCTCTGGCGTGCGCTCAAGCATGTCGAGCGCGGCTTCTTTATCGATATCGGTGCCCAGGATCCGGTCATCGATTCCGTCAGCATCGCATTTCACCACCAGGGCTGGCGTGGCGTGCATGTTGAACCAACGCCGCACTACGCCGAGAAGCTCCGCCTCTACCGTCAAGGCGACGTGGTGATCCAAGCCGCGATCGGAACCCGTGAGGGGACGATACCGTTTTGGGAGATTCCGGGAACGGGCTTGAGCACGGGTGATCCCGCGATTGCCGCCGAACATGCGCGCAACAATCATGAGTGCCTGCAGATTGAAGTCCCGTGCATGCCGCTGTCGCAAGTTCTCGACGCCTATGCCGATCGGCCGATTCATTGGCTCAAGATCGATGTCGAAGGTCGGGAAGACGATGTCATTGACAGCTGGCGTCCGTCGCCCGTCAGGCCTTGGATCGTGGTTGTCGAGAGCACAAAGCCAAACACGCAGGAGCCAAGCTACGCGAACTGGGAGCCCAAGCTGATCGCTCTCGGTTATGAGTTCGCGTATTTCGATGGCGTAAACCGATTTTATGTGAGCCAGGAGCATATCGAACTCAAGGCTCCATTCGGCCCGGGGCCAAACTTTTTTGATTTCTTCCAGCTCGATGAGCATTCGCATTTCAATTTTGAGCTGGCGAAAAAGCTGTCCGTTGTTGATGCGGCAAAGGCGAAGACGGCGGCGCTTGATGCGGCTCTCCATTCGCACATGTTCGGCTCTTCAAGAGCGATAACACACGCGGAGCTACCAGAAGTCTTGCATCAGCTCGAAGGTGGCGTTGTGCAACTAATCAAGCGAGATACGGCGAATGTCGCGCTTCTGCGTCAAAAAGAGGCTGATATCAAAGCGATCCTGCGTCAGAAGGAAGTTGAAATCAAATATGCCTTGGATGCGCTTCACGCCGTACATTCCTCGTTTTCCTGGCGCATAACAGCGCCGTTGCGCTGGATCGCTTCGGGGCCGAGGCAAATGCTGCGTGATACAATGAGCCGGCTGCTGTCATTGAAAGGATCCTCCCAATCTTCGTCGAGCAAAGCGCGGTCGGTTAAGCCGATGTCTCCAACTGCGGAGCCCGGCTCGCCCACGCGGCCGCTTTCGCTGCCGGCCAGGCAGATTTTCAACGATCTCAATGATCACGAGTAGTGGAAGCCTCAATGAGATTGGTTATTGATCTAACCGGCTTGCAAAGCGGGAGTCGCTTTCGAGGCATTGGTCGATATGCGCGTGGTCTTGCTGCCGGCTTGCTGCGCACCGCCGGACAACATGAAGTCTGGCTGGCGGTCAGCGAGAATCCTTCTGGTACGGCGGAGGCCATTCGTGCGGATTTTGGCGATCTTGCGCCTCCGCATCGCATCGTAACGTATCGCACGCTTGATGGTGGCCCTTATCCCCGGTCTTCGGTTTACTGGCGCAGAGCCAGAGAATTGACGAGGGAGCATTTTTTTGCGGGCCTGCAGGCGGACGCCATTTTATTTACAAGCTTGTTTGAAGGTTTCGAGGGAGATGTCATCACCTCGGGCGGAGGTTTGTGCGGCGAGTCGCTCCGCGCGGTGATCGCCCATGATCTGATACCTCTGCGCAATCCGGAAAAGTATCTCGATGCGCCGGAGGTTCGCGGCTGGTACTATGACAAGCTTGCGGCGTTCTGCGATTGCGATCTGTTTCTCACGAACTCGGATTCCACCCGCCTCGAGATCATTGAAGATGCCAAGATCGATCCCGGTCGCGCCATCAGCGTCATGGCGGGCGGTGATGAATTCGCTGTCCGCGCGACGGAACTGAAAGAGAGCGGCACAGACTTAGACACGAGGTTGGGCATAACGAAGCCGTTCTTCGTTTATGCGGCTTCGTTCGAGCAACGGAAAAATTTCGAAGGCCTGATCGCCGCGTTCGGCCGTTTTGCCTCGCAAATGGGCGGGCAACATCAATTGGTGTTGGTCACGTCCAACGAGCCCGCAGTCCTGGCTATGATTTCATCGCTTGCCAGCGAGGCTGGCCTAGGCGATTCCGACGTTATCGTGACAGGTCAGATCAGCGATACAGACCTGACGCAACTTTATCGCCGATGCGTTGCGATGGTGTATCCTTCCCTACATGAAGGATTTGGCCTTCCCATTCTTGAGGCCATGCATCTTGACGCCGCGGTGATCGGTTCGAACGTTACCAGCATTCCCGAGATCATCGGTCTTGATGAAGCGCAGTTCGATCCGACGTCGACGGAAGAAATCGCGACCAAAATGCTCCGGATCGTTCGCGACGATCAGTTTCGTCAGCGCCTCAAGGAGAACGCCGTTCAGCGCCGGGCCTTGTTTACCTGGGACCGATCCGCGATCGCCACTTGGCGTGCCCTTGAAGACGCATTGGCGTCCGGTGATTTTCTAAATCGACCGAGACTCAATCGGGCGGCACGTTACCAGGCGCTGATCAAAGCGCTCAAGGCTTTGGCAAAGGCGCAGGGGCATCCAACGGCTGACGAGCTGAGACAAATCGCTAATGTCGTTGCCTTCAATCAGAACGCGATCGATGCGCTTCCTGTCCTGACATTTCATAACGAGAAGCGTGTCTGGCGTATTGAGGGGCCGTTTGACTCGAACTACAGCCTCTCCCTCGTCAATCGGGAAACCGCCCGGGCGCTCAAGGCCCAGGGAGAAGAGGTTTTTCTGCATTCATCCGAGGGACCCGGCGACTATCCACCCAATGAGTCTTTCCTCGCGCTAAATCATCCCGACATTCTGACGCTTTGGCGAGATCGCGCCGAAATCGATATGCGCGACAGGCCCGTCATTGCATCGCGAAATCTCTATCCGCCGCGCGTCGACAATGGCGGCGGCACCGTCAACATCCTGCATTCCTATGCTTGGGAAGAGAGTCGCTTTCCGTCCGAATGGGTAGATCAGTTCAATCTCCATTTGGATGGCATCGGCAGCGTCTCGTCGCATGTCTCGAAGCTTCTGCAAGACAGCGGCGTCGCCGTACCGTTAAGCGTGGTCGGAAACGGTGTCGATCATTGGGAACGTGTGAAGGCGGCGAAGCTTGAGAGCTTGCCGGGAAAGAGCTTTCGATTCCTTCATGTTTCCTCGTGTTTTCCGAGGAAAGGTGCTGACGTACTGTTGGCCGCGTATGGACAGGCATTCAGACGCTCTGACGATGTCACGCTCATCATCAAGACTTTCAAAAACCCGCACAATGATATCGAGGCGCGGCTCGCTGCTGCCCGCACCCAAGATCCGGAATTTCCGGATGTCGCTCTGATTTTCGAGGATCTGCCTGATCCCGAACTCAAGGCGCTTTATCAACATTGTCATGTGCTCGTCGCTCCAAGCCGCGCGGAAGGCTATGGGCTACCGATCGCAGAAGCGACGCTGTCCGGACTTCCCGTGATCGTGACCGCTTGGGGCGGTCAGGCCGACTTTTGCAATGAACAGACGGCGTGGTTGGTCGACTACAGTTTTGCTCCTGCTCAAACCCATCTTGAGCTGTCATCGTCCGTCTGGGCTGAGCCCGATCGGGATCATCTCGCCTTGTGCATGCGTGAAGCCCACGCGGCCTCGGCGACGGAAAGGACCGGGAAAGCGGCTGCGGGTCGCGACGTATTACTCAAGGGTCATACTTGGAATGCGGTCGTCAATCGTCTGTCCGCCGCTGTCGACAGATGGGCAAAGCCGCGCGAACCGCTGCAAGGTCGCGTCGGCTGGGTCACGACATGGAACTGCAAATGCGGTATCGCGACCTATTCGGAATATTTGATCCGATGGTTGCCGCAAAAGCCGATTATCTTTGGTGCGACCAATGATGATGTCATCACGCCCGATGACGAGGATGTCGTTCGCGCCTGGCAAAAATATATGTCGGGAGCCAGCCTCGAGGGTCTTGCTCAAGCAGTCGAAAAATCTGGTGTCGACACGCTCGTCATCCAGTTCAACAATAGTTTCTTCGATTTCATGGAGCTTGAGAAATTTGTCCTAGCTCAGAAGCAGTCTGGCCGGACCGTTCTCATGGTGATGCATTCGACGTGGGGCAATCCTGACGACGAAACCAAAATATTTTCGCTTCTGACGAAAACGCTCAAAGCCTGCGATCGTGTTCTGGTTCATTCCTATCATGACCTCAATCGCTTGAAGGCGATCGGGGTCGTGGGGAATACGACGTTGCTTCCTCACGGCATCATCGATGGCCCTCCGTCTGACTTCAAGGCGCGGAGATCCAATTCGACTTTCACGATCGGCAGTTATGGCTTCTGTCTGCCGCATAAGGGGCTCCACGCTCTCGTGGCCGCCTATGGCTTGCTCGCACGCAAGGATACTTCGTTACATCTGCACCTGGTCAATGCCGAATATCCTGTCGATGTGTCCCATGAACTTGCGCGAAGGTTGCGTGCCGAGATCGCGCAACTCGGTGTTGGCGCGCGCGCGCGCTTTACGGGCGACTTCCTGCCGGACGATCAAGCGCTCGGATATCTGCGTGCTTGTGATCTGATCGTGTTTCCCTATGAAAACACCGGAGAGTCGGCGAGCGGTGCCGTTCGTTTCGGTATTGCCAGCGGACGGCCGGTGGCCACGACCAGCTTGCCGATTTTTGACGATGTTAAGCCCGCTGTCTTCCAAGTCACAGATGGCGCGCCGGAGATACTCGCGGCTGGATTGCGCGATATTATTTCCAAGCTGCGAACCGGTGGTTCTGTGGTCGAGGAGAAGGTACGCGCGGCGGACAAGTGGCGTCAGGATCATTCTTATGAAGCGCTGGCGGCGCGGCTTACGGGATTGATCGAGGCCTTGAGGCTTGAACGCTCTTTCGCGTCGGCGGGCCATATCGTTCAAGAGGACACGGCAGATGGCGAGCGCGTTTAGGGCGTGAGCCATCGAGGCTAGGTCGCGTTTCGCCGGAAGCGCGATGTGCTCCTTGTCTTGATGCTTTTGCGCTGCATTGATCTGCCATCAGATCCGAACGCCATGGCCGCGCGGAAATCGTGTAAAAGCTACCCAGCCGGCGCGCGAAATCCCTTTTAAAAGGCGATCAACGCCTTAAAAATGGTGGCCCGTCGGGTGGGGGCGGCAGTGACAATAGTTCTGACTGTTATCGGCTTTCTGGCCGCCGCCGTTGTTGCGCGGATGGTCATCATCGCCGTGCGCAGCAACGGCTATCATGATCGGGTGCGCAAGATCGTATGTGCGGAACTTGGCTTAATCGCCAATCCCTATCTGGAGGCTCGGGCCGTGACCGAGATGATCTCCAGCGCCTATCGACGCGGAGAGCCAGTCAGTTCAATCGCGCGGTCGCTGGTTCTGATCATCCTTGCTCAGGAAGCGGATCTGTAGAATTGAGCCTTCGTTTCCGGCGCTGAAGCCTCAGCTCCTGATCCCAGCGCGGTTTCGCCGCTTCGGAGCCCGGCATTGCCATTCTCCATCCCATCGAATTATCTATAAAATCATGACGACGGCGAAAGACGACACCCTGGCGGTGCGGATCAGCAAGGTTTTGGCGGAGCGCATCATTGCTGGTGCCATCGCGCCGGGCGTGCGGCTGGGGCAGGATCATATCGCCGAGGAATTTGGCGCCAGCCATGTGCCGGTGCGCGAGGCCTTCCGCCGGCTCGAGGCGCAGGGGTTGGTGGTCAGCGAGCCGCGCCGGGGCGTGCGGGTAGCGGGTTTCACCGTCGAGGAGGTGCGGGAGGTCGCTGAAATGCGCGCCGCGCTCGAAGTGCTGGCCTTGCGCCAGGCCGCGCCGCATCTGACGAAAGCCCTGCTGGATCAAGCGGAAGAGGCGACCCGGGCGGGCGACAAGGCAACCGATGTGCAGGCCTGGGAGCTGGCGAACCGGCATTTCCATCGCCTCATCCTCACCCCCTGCGCCATGCCGCGCCTGCTCAGGGCGATCGATGATCTGCACACCGCCAGCGCGCGCTTTCTGTTTTCGGGCTGGCGGGCCGAATGGGAAGCGCCGACCGACCGCGATCACCGGGCGATTCTCAACGCGCTGCGCGCGGGCCAGGTGGAGACCGCGGCGCAGGTGCTTGCCCGACATGTTCAGACCATTGGGCAAAAACCCTGGCAAACCAGTCGGTTGAAGGCTACCACACGCGGCTGATCCGACTTTTTGCGGCCAAGCTCTTGCAATCCTCGCCCGTCTATGGACTCTTTTAGCGATAGAGTTCATAAATTATCTATAATTTTGGGTGGGCTGACATGCACGACATTGGCGCTGGGACGGCTGACCGCCGCGCCTCCTGGTCTCTTCCTGTTCTCATCACCGCTGGGGCAGCCGTTCTGACGCTCGCCGCCAAGGTGCAGATTCCATTCTGGCCGGTGCCGATGACCCTGCACACCCTGGCGGTGATGGGCTTTGCCGTCGCCCTCGGGCCGCGTCGCGCCATGGCGATCTTTCTCGCCTATCTGGCGGCCGGCGCCGCAGGCCTGCCGATGTTTTCCGGCGCGCCGGAGCGCGGCATCGGCCTGGCTTATCTGGCCGGCCCGACGGGCGGTTATCTCGCCGGCTATCTTCTGGCCTCCGCTGTGGTCGGTTGGCTCGCGGCGGGCAAAGCTCTGCTCGGCCGCTTCACCGCCATGCTCGTCGGTCTGGCTCTGGTCTATGGGCTCGGCGTCGCGTGGCTCGCGCTCTACGTGCCGGCGGGGCAACTTCTCGCCGTCGGCGTCGCGCCGTTCCTGTTCGGCGATCTCGTGAAGATCGCTCTGGTGGCCGCTGGCGCTTCGACCCTGCCGGCTTTGCTCGCGCATCTGCGGAGCCTGCGCTCATGAACAGCACCGACGGAACGATCCGCCACGATTGGACGATCGACGATATCGTCGTGCTGCATGATCTGCCGCTGCTCGAACTGGTGGGCCGCGCCAATGCGGTGCATCGCCAGCATCACGATCCCAACAAAGTGCAGCGCGCGAGCCTGCTGTCGATCAAGACTGGCGGCTGTCCGGAAGATTGCGGCTATTGCTCGCAATCGGCGCATCACCGCGAGGTGAAGCTGACGCGTGAAAAGCTGATGAATCCGCAACAGGTGCTGGCGCTCGCGGCGACGGCGAAAGCGGCCGGAGCCCAGCGTTTCTGCATGGGCGCGGCTTGGCGCAAGGTGCGCGACGGCCAGGAGTTCGATGCGGTCATCGATATGGTGAAAGGCGTGCGCGCGCTCGGCATGGAAGCCTGCGTGACGCTGGGCATGTTGCAGCCGCATCAGGCCGAACGTCTCGCCGAGGCCGGTCTCACCGCTTATAATCACAATCTCGACACGAGCCCGGAGTTTTACGGCAAGATCGTTTCGACGCGCACCTATCAGGATCGCCTCGACACGCTCGCCACCGTGCGTTCCTACGGCATCGATCTGTGCTGCGGCGGCATTATCGGCATGGGCGAGACGATCCGCGATCGCGCTTCGATGTTGCAGGTTCTGGCACAGATGAGCCCGCATCCCGAAAGCGTGCCGATCAATGCGCTCGTTGCGGTGGCGGGAACGCCACTCGCCAACCGTTCGCGCATCGATCCGCTGGAACTCGTGCGCATGGTGGCGACGGCGCGGATCGTCATGCCGCAATCGACCGTGCGGCTGTCGGCTGGTCGTTCATATCTCAACCGTGAAGCGCAGATTCTCTGTCTGATCGCCGGCGCCAATTCGCTGTTCTATGGCGATACGCTGCTGACGACGCCAAATGCCGATCTGGGCGAAGACGCTGATCTGTTCGCAGCCATCGGTGAAAGCGCGCTCGCGTCTTGACATCGCGGCGGGCGTGGTTTCACACTGCGTCCATTCCAGGGAGATCCCCGGCAAGGGGCTGAGAAACCGCTGGCACGCCGGATCATCCGGATGAACGCGCGGAAATCCTTAGAACCTGATCCGGTTCATACCGGCGGAGGGATTGGATTTCGCGCGCAAGCCATACCGATCATCTCCGCCGGCACACCGGCCGAGGAGATGCGATGCGAGGCCCACCCCAGACTGCTTTTCGACGTGTCCGACCGGACGCCCAGACCCCCGCATGCGCACAGCCGTCTTCGTGCGACGTGGCGATCATCGGCGGCGGTTTGATCGGTCTGTCGATCGGCTGGCGTCTGGCGCGCCGCGGTCTTGATGTTGCGCTGTTCGAGCGCGGCACTGTCGGCCAGGGCGCCAGCCTTGCGGCCACCGGCATGCTTGCCGCCGCCGCTGAACTGGAGCCGGGCGGCGAAACGCATGTGGCTCTGGCGCTCGAAAGTCAGCGGTTGTGGCCGCTGTTCGCGCGTGAGCTTGAAGGTGATGGCGGCGGGAGCGTCGACTATCGCGCCGATGGCGTGCTTCTGGTGGCGCTCGGCCGCGAAGAGGTCGACCGTCTGCGCATGCGTTACGATCTGCAACAGCGTTGCGGCCTGGCCGCGCAATGGCTCAACGCCGCGCAATGCCGGGCGCTAGAGCCCGGTCTCAAACCGTCTGTCATCGCCGGTATTTTCTGTCCCGCCGATCATCAGGTCGATCCGCCGCGTGTCATGGCGGCGCTGCGTCAGGCCTTTCTGGCGCAAGGCGGCTCGCTGATGGAGCAATGCGAGGCGCAACCGGATTTGGCGTCAGGCCGCGTGATCGGCGTTGCGACGCAGCGTGGCACGTGTTCGGCGCGGATCGTCGTTCTGGCTGAAGGGGCCTGGACGCATCATATGGGCCTCGACATTCCCGTACGGCCGCTGAAGGGGCAATCGTTGGCGTTGCGCCCCACGGCGCCAGCCCTGTCGCGCATGGTCTGGACCGAACAGATTCATCTGGCGCCGAAGAGCGACGGCACGCTGATCGTCGGCGCGACGATGGAGGAATGCGGCTTCGACGATCATGTCACCGCCGGCGGTCTCTATGCTCTGCTCGAAGCGGCGCGGCGTGCCCTCCCGGGTGTGGAAGACATGCCGCTGGAAGCAGTGTGGAGCGGCTTCCGGCCGACCTCGATCGACGATGCCCCGATTTTCGGCGAGACCGGTGTCGCCGGCCTGCTCGTCGCCACCGGCCATCATCGCAACGGCTACTTGCTGGCGCCCGTCACGGCGGCGGCGATCGAGCAATGCGTTGTCGATGGCCGGATCACCGGCCCGGCCGCGGACTTCGGCCCGGCCCGCTTCAACGAACTGATGGGAGCACACGCATGAAACTGATCGTCAATGGCCAGGAACGCGACAGCGCCGCCGCGACGCTCGATGCGCTCTGGCGCGAGGAAACCGCCGAGCTCGATCTGCCGAATACGAAGGGCTTCGCCATCGCGCTGAACGGCAAGGTCGTGCGTCAGCCCGAGTGGGCCAAGACGTCTTTATCCGATGATGACCGCGTGGAAATCATCCGCGCTTTTGCGGGAGGTTGATATGAGCGATGCTCTCACCATAGCTGGCGTCACTCTGTCGTCGCGGCTGTTCATTGGCACGGCGGGCTATCCCAACCAGCGCATCATGGTCGATGCCATTCAGGCGAGTGGTGCCGATCTCGTCACGCTTTCGGTGCGCCGCATCTCCTTGCAGGGCCATGGATCGGATACGGTGCGCCTGCTTGCCGGCCGGCGTTTCCTGCCCAATACGGCGGGCTGCGAGACGGCGCGCGATGCCATTCTCACCGCGCAATTGGCGCGTGAGGCCTTGGGCACCAACTGGATCAAGGTCGAAGTGATAGGCGATCGCGAAACGCTCTATCCCGATGTCGGCGAATTGCTGGAAGCGACGCGCGAGCTGGTCGATGACGGTTTCGTCGTGCTGCCCTATTGCAACGACGATCCGGTGGTGTGCGCGCGCCTTGCCGATCTTGGCGCCGCCGCCGTCATGCCGATGGGCTCGCTCATCGGTTCCGGCATGGGCGTCGCCAATCCCGGCAATCTCGAACTGATCTGTGCGCGCTCGCCGGTGCCGGTGATCGTCGATGCGGGCATTGGCACCGCTTCGGACGCGGTCATTGCCATGGAATGCGGCGCGAGCGGCGTTCTCCTTAACACGGCGGTGGCCAAGGCCGATGATCCCGTGCGCATGGCGCATGCCATGCGTCATGCGGTGGAGGCGGGCTGGAATGCGCGCCAGGCCGGCCGCATCGCGCGCCGTGGCCGCGCCGAGCCATCGAGCCCGCAGCTCGGGCTGGTCGGTTCGTGAGCCTGCCGGACCGACTGCTGGTTGTCACCGACCGGCATCAGGCGCCGCGCGATCTCATCGATGTGGTCGCTGCGGCGCTTGCCGGCGGCGCACGCTGGATCTGGTTTCGCGATCGCGATCTGGCGGCCGGCGAGCGTCGGGACATTGCACGGCGTCTACGCGATTTGACGAGAATATATGACGCGGTGCTGACGATTGGCGGCGATGCCGGGCTGGCGGTCGAGGTGGGCACGCCAGCGGTTCATCTGTCGTCGATAGACGATATAGGTGCGGCGCGCGCGTTGCTCGGCGCCGATGCGCTGATCGGCTTCTCCGCTCACAATGAGGCCGAGGTGCAAGCGGCGAAAGCGGCCGGTGCTGATTATGCAACCTTGAGCCCGATCTTCCTCACCGCCAGCAAGCCCGGCTATGGCCCAGCTTTGGGCACGGCGACATTGCAGCGCGTCCGGGCCATCGGCTTGCCGGTGATCGCGCTCGGCGGGATCACCAGCGATCGGGCGCCGGCTTGTCTGGCCGCCGGCGCTGCCGGTGTTGCGGTGATGGGCGATGTGATGCGCGCGGAAGATCCGGAAGCGGTGGTGCTTCGCTTCCGCGCCGCGCTCGATCGTCCCCTCACTGCATCTTGATGTCGCCATCCTTGATGATGGTGCGGTATTTATCGTTCTCGTTGGTCAGGAAGTGGGTGAGATCGTCGCCGACGAGCTTGCGGACGGCGATGGCCTGATCGGCGAGTTTCTTCTTCAGCTCGGGATCGTCGAGAACTTTCAAAGTGCCGGCGCGCAGTTTGTCGGTGATGGCGGCGGGCATGTTGGCTGGGCCGAAGAAGCCGATCCAGAGTTCGAGATTGAATCCCGAAAGGCCTGGCGTATCGGACAGCGGCGGCACTTGCGGCGCGAATTCGGTGCGTCCGGGCGAGGTCACGGCGAAAGCCTTGGCCTGACCGGCCTGGATGAAGGGCAGGGCCGAGGCGAGAGACGCGACACCGAGATCGATATGGCCGGCGATCACGTCGGTGATCACCGGGGCGGCACCGCGATAGGCGACATGGGAAATTTTCGTCTGCGTGCGGAATTTGATCGCTTCGCCGGCGAGATGCATGAAGGTGCCGGCGCCCGCGCTGCCATAAGACAATGTGTCCGGCTTGGCGCGGGCAAGTGCCAGCACGTCGGCGAGCGATGTGGCGGCGAGACCGGGCTTGCCGATGACCACCATCGGCCCGGTGCCGATCATGCTGATGGCGGTGAGGTCTTTCAGGCCATCATAGGGTGTCGGCTGCAGGAGCTGGCGGATCAGCACTTCCGAGCCCGAACCGATCAACAGCGTATAGCCATCGGGCTTGGCGGTGGCGACACGATGGGCGCCGCCCCCGCCGCCGGCACCGCCGACATTTTCGATCACCAAGGGTTGGCCGATCTGCCGCTCAAGCCGTTCGGCGAACAGCCGGCCGACGATGTCGGAGGAGCCACCGGCGGCATAAGGCACGATCAAGGTGATGGGCCGATCGGGATAGTCGGCGGCGGCGGGTTGCGCGAAAGCGCAGGCCGTGGCGACGGCTGTGGCGATCCATGTTGTCCAAAAACGCATGCGACCCTCCCGGTCTTTCTCAGCGCCTGCGACGGCAGGCTTTCCCTCAAGATGTCCGCCCTCAAGATGTGCGCCCTCAAGCTGCGCGGGCCAACCAGTCGCGCAGCAGCTTGTTGACGGTCTGCGGCGCGGTCAGATTGACCATGTGGCGGTGGTTTTCGATGATTTCGGCGGCGCCGGCCGGCGCGGCGGCGGCCATCTCCCGCGCCATGGCGGGCGTCGAATTGGGATCGCCTTCGCCGGTGAGAAACAGCGCGGGGCCAGCAACGGTCGGCCAGGCATCGGCGAAGGTGCGATCACCGCGCGCGAACGCGCTGTAGGCGGTGGCATAGCCTTTCGGATCGAGCTGGCGCAGCAGTGTCTTGGTCAGTTGATAGGCGCCGCTCGCCTGGCAACCCGCGTCGAACCAGCGCTGCAAGGGGCCGTCGTAATCGATCTCACCGGCGCGGATGGCGTCGGCGCGGGCGATGACGGCGGCACGCGCTTGATCGTCGCGGCGATAGACGCCGTTGAGCAGCGCGACGCGCTTGACGCGTTTGCCAAAGGTGGCGGCCATGCCGCCGGCAATCATGGCGCCCATGGAGTGACCGGCGAGGTTGACCTCAGCGAGACCGAGATCATCGAGCGCCGTGCCGCACCAGGCGACGAAGGTTTCAAGCGGTGCGTCGTCGTCGGGGAGGCGGTCGCTCTCGCCATGGCCGGGCATGTCGATGGCGATGACGCGATGGTCGGTGCAAAGCGCCGCGATCTGCGGCAGCCAGGCTTCGAGCCGCAGGCCGACGCCGTGGATCAGAACCAGGGGGGCGCCGCTGCCTATGTCGATGTAGGCCGCGCCGCCGCGCGTTTTAGACCGCGGCGGGATTGGAAAGGTCATGACCGAGGTCTTTGAGGTCTTCGTAGCGGTTGCCGATGCGGTGATGCGGCCGGCCACCGACGGAAGCGCCGAGCGCGATGACGATTTCGTTGGCCGCCGGCGCATCGGGAATGGCGGTCTGGATCGTCAGATAATGCGAGCGACGGCCTTCGTCATTCTTGTCCATCAGCGGGATCATGAGCGGCGCGTTGGCGGGGCCGCGCGTGTTGGTGAAGGCGAGATAGGATTTGGCGCCGACGGCCTGGCGATAGTGATTGCCGAAACGCAGCGTGTGGATGAGCGCGGAACCGTGTTCGACCTCACCATCGAGGCCGACGACCGCCGCCTTGCCATAGCCCTCGACCGCTTCGCCGGAACCCACGGCCTCGAGGATCATGCCGGTGAGGAGCTGGCCGAGCACCGGCGCGATCTCGTGGATTTCGGGTTTGAGATTTTCAACGAAGCCGCGGCCGGCCCAAGGATTGGTGAGCACCGCCATGGCCGCGAACAGTTTCAGCGGTTGCGCGGCGGCCTTCTGGCCTTCGATGAAGGTCGTCTCGACCTGCAGCAGTGTTTTACGGAGCGCTAAAGCCACGGGCTTCTTCCTGTGCCATTCAATACTATTATATTATGGCATACCAAAATGGCAGGCGTCAATCGGCCGAATTGGGGGAGGCTTGCTTAAACCCCGGTGTCATCCCGGGCGCCGACAGGCGACCCGGGAGCCAGGGGCGCGTGGTAGGGCCTTCAGCCGGACGCCCCTGGGTCCCGGATCACCTGCTGCGCAGGTGTCCGGGATGACACTCAGATTTTAGATAAATCAGATAGTTAAGAAGTTTAAGCCGTCGCGCTGTCCGCCAGCACGTCGCGGGCGATGGCCGAGGCCTGGGCGACATGCTCCTGGGCGGCGCGGGCGGCGGCGTCGCCATTGCCCTTGCGGATGGCATCGACGATGCGCTGCATTTGGGCGGGTCCGTTGGCGTCGCGTCCCGGCGTGCGGATCGTCATCGAGCGCAGGCGATTGATGCGGGCGGTGAGTGCGCTCACCACGCCCCAGGCGACATCGCGCCCGGCGCTTTCGAACAAGGTGCGGTAGAATTCCGATGTCTCGCTCAGCACGCGGTTCATGTCGCGCTTGCGATAGGCGCTTCTGATCCGTTCCAATGCCGCGTCGAGCGCATCGGCGATTTCAGCCTTGTTGCCTTGCGCGCAGGCCTTGGCGGCCATGCCTTCGAGGGCGCCGCGGATTTCATAGATCTGCATCGCCTGCTCGGGCGTCGTCAGCGCGACGATGGGACCGCGCGTGCCTGTCGTTGAAACAAGCCCCTCGGATTCGAGATGGCGCAACACTTCGCGCACGATGGTGCGGCTGACGCCGAGCTGCGTGCACAGATCGCGTTCGACCAGGCGCGCGCCCGGTTTGAAATGCGATTCGATGATCGCGTCGCGCATCTTTTCCAGCGCCAGCTCGCGCAAGCTGCGCGAGAGCCCGCCGACATTCAGCGACAAGGGTTCGACGGCGGCTTTCTTCGGGGGAGGCATGTCGGCCTTTGCGTCTCGCGATGGTTTTTCGAATGCCATAATACGAGATACGCCAAGATGCTGACAAGCCAGTGCTTGCCGGGGCTTGTTAAAGTCCGAGATAGGCTTGGCGCACGCGCTCGTCGGCGAGCAATTCCGCCCCGGTGCCCGACAGGGTGACGCGGCCGTTTTCGAGCACATAGGCGCGATTGGCGATTTTCAGCGACACGGCGACATTCTGCTCGACCAGGACGCAGGTCATGCCCGACGCATTGAGATCGCGAATGGCCTTCAGCACGTCATGGACGATGGAGGGGGCGAGGCCAAGGGAGGGCTCATCGAACATGATCAGCTCCGGCTCGCCCATCAGGCAGCGGCCGATGGCCAGCATCTGCTGTTCGCCGCCCGACAAAGTGCCCGCCGCCTGACCAAGTCTCTCCGACAGTTTGGGGAACATGGCTTCGACGCGCTGGCGGTTGCGCGCCCGATTGGCCCGGGCGCGCGGCAGCATGGCGCCCATGTCGAGATTTTCCGCGACAGTGAGGGAGGGGAAAACCTGGCGGCCTTCCGCCACCTGGCCGATGCCGAGATTGCAGACGAGATGGCTGGGCCAGCCGGCGATCTCCTGATCGCGAAAGCGGATACGGCCCGTTGCCGGCTTGATCATGCCGCCGATGGTGCGAATCAACGATGTCTTGCCCGCGCCGTTGGCGCCGACGATGGCGACGATCGTGCCGGCCTCGACGGCAAGGCTCACGTCATCGAGGGCCTGGGCATCGCCATAGAAGACGCTGAGGTTGTCGACTGTGAGCATCACAGTTCCTCCACGCCGAGATAGGATTCGATCACCGCGCGTTCGCGCAGCACCGTCTCGGGCGTGCCCTCGGCGATCACTGCGCCGTGCTGCAACACCAGGATGCGCGAGGCGAGCGCGGTGACGGCGCGCATGACATGTTCGATCAGCAGAATGGTGAGGCCGGTGCGGTTGAGATCCTTGAGGATGGCGACGATGCGATCGGTTTCCGTTGGCCGCAAACCGGCCATCACTTCATCGAGCAGCAGCAGTTTCGGTTTGGTCGCCAAGGCGCGGGCGACTTCCAGGCGCTTGCGGTCAGGCAAGGTGAGGCTGGCGGCGATCTGGTTGCGTTTGGCGCTCAGATCAAGCTGTTGCAGAATGTCGCGCGCCACCATGCGCGCCTCGTCGATCGTCGCGGTGTGCAGCAGGGCGCCGATGACGACATTCTCTTCGACGGAGAGCGCTGGAAAGGGTTTGACGATCTGAAAGGTGCGGCCGATGCCGCGCTGGGCGATTTCGTCGGCGCGCAGTCCGTCGATCGGCCGGCCGTCGAAATGGATCGTGCCGCTGTCGGCGACCATGGCGCCGGCGATCATGTTGAACAGCGTCGTCTTGCCGGCGCCATTGGGCCCGATCACCGCGAAGATTTCGCCCGGTTGCACCTCGAAACTGACATCGCTCACCGCGGCGAGGCCGCGGAAGCGCTTGTTGACGCCGTTGACGGAAAGCAGGCCGCTCATGACTTCGGCCTGTCGAGACGCAGATGTTTGGCGAGCCAGGGCCAGACGCCCGATGGCCGCAACGAAATGATGATCATCAGGATGATGCCGTAGAAGATCGATTTGGCGCCGGGCACGTTGAGGCCGGAACTCTGCATGAAGGTGGTGAGACTTTCGCCCACCGGTGTCAGGATGATGGCGCCGACGATCGGGCCGAAGATCGTGCCGAGACCGCCGATGATGGGGCCGAGAATCAATTCGATGGAGCGGCTGATGTCGAAAATCTGCGAGGGAAACAGGTTGCGATAATAGAAGCCGTAGAAGACGCCGCCGACAGCGGTCATGCCGGCGGAGATCAGCATGGCGATCATGCGCACGCGAAAGACATTGATGCCGACCGCTTGCGCCGCCTCCGGATCCTCGCGCACGGCGAGCCAACGATAGCCGAGCGGCGATTGCCGCAGCCAGGCGGCGAGCAGGGTGGCGGCGATCGCGAGGATCAAGGCCACGTAGTAGAACAGATGCACGCCGCCGTTCAGATTCCACCAGTCATGCGCCGTCGGGCTGACGGGCAGGAACAGGCCGCCCGACGCGCCGGTGAGGCCCAGATGATCGAAGCCGATGCGGGTGAATTCGGCGAAGGCAATGGTGAGCAAAGCGAAATAGACGCCCTCGACGCCAAAGCGCCAGCCGAGCCAGCCGACGATCAGGCCGGCGGCCGCCGCAACCGCAATGGCGACGAAGACGCCGATCCATGGGCCGATGCCAAACAACAGCCAGAGCGTCGTCGCCGTATAAGCGCCGAGGCCGAGATAGAGGGCATGGCCGAGCGACAATTGGCCGGCGAAGCCCATCAGCAGATTCCAGGCCTGGCCGAGATAGGCGAAATAGAGCACCAAAACGAGGACCGACAGCAGATAGCGGTCGACCACCAGCGGCGCGGCGATGAAGACGAGCAGCAGCAAGGCGGTGAGCCACTTGCCATGCCGGGGGATTTCATTCCAGAGCGCGGTCATAGGCGGCGCCCCATCAGGCCTTGCGGCCGCAGGATCAGCACCAGGATCAACAGGGCGAAGGAGAACATGCTTTTCATCGAGGGCTGAATGAAGAAGCCCGCCAAGGCTTCCGAGACGCCGATGAGGACGCCGCCGACGAGGGCGCCCGCCATCGAGCCCAGGCCGCCGATGATGACGATGACGAAGGCCATCAGGGTGTAAGACGGGCCGAGGCTGGGCGAGGCGTCGGCGATGGTCTCCATCAGGGCGCCGGCCGCGCCGATACAGACGAAGCCGATGCCAAAGGTGACCGCATAAAGCTGTTTGACGTTGAGGCCGACGACGGCCGCACCCGTCAGATTGTCGGCGCAGGCGCGGATCGCCGTGCCGGTGCGCGTATAGCGAAAGAACAGAAACAGCGCCGCCGAGACGGCGAGGGCCGCGAGCGCGGCGAACACCCGCACCTTGTCGATGATCAGTGGGCCGACGTCATAGCTGTCGAAGCTATAGGACAGGTTGACCGGCCGCGCGTCCGGGCCAAAGGCGATCAGCAGCACGTTGATGACGACCGTCGCCAGGCCGACGAGGAGAATGAATTGTTCGTGTTCGGCGCGGCCGATGAACGGATTGATCAAAGTGCGCTGCAATCCATAGCCGAGAATGAAAAAGGCCACGGCGATCGGCAGCAGCGAGATCAAGGGATCGAGGTGGAGCCGCTCGAACAGGATGAAGGCCGCATACATCGCCACCACAGCAAATTCGCCGTGGGCGAAATTGACGACGCGCATGACGCCGAAGATGACCGACAGGCCGAGCGCCATCAAACCATAGACGAGACCGGTCAGCAGACCTTGAACGATGATATTCAAGGTGATGGCCGTCATGATGTGCTGATCCTCAAATTCTTTGTCCTCGCCGGTGGGCTTATGGCGGTGGCCGAAGTCTCGGTGTCATCCCGGACGCGCCATCGGCGCGATCCGGGAGCCAGGAGTCAAAGGCGAATGCTACGTCAGTTCCATCATAGCCGTCGACGATCGGCTTTTGCACCTTT
Organism: Rhizobiales bacterium 62-17; assembly: GCA_001898965.1. Lineage (GTDB taxonomy): Bacteria > Pseudomonadota > Alphaproteobacteria > Rhizobiales > Beijerinckiaceae > Terripilifer. The sequence goes on along the minus strand of MKVW01000009.1, from coordinate 335,287 downwards.
GGCCCCTGGTTCCCGGGTCGCCTCCGGCGCCCGGGATGACACGAAGGCTTCGGCGTGTCCGGGATGACACTGAGGCTGGGCGCCGTGGCTCAGGTGCGACCCTGCCACGGCGGCGCGGGAAGAACCGGCGTCATGGTGGCGACATCGGCGGGCAGAACGACGGTCGGCACGCGGCCACGGTTTTGCACGACGGCGGCCGGGATATTGTTGTTCTGTCCCTTCTCGTCGAAGGTGATCGGCGGGCCGATCATGGCATGATCGACGAGATTGGTGCTCTTCAGCGCCTTCATCAGTTCGACGCCATTGGTCGAGCCGGCCCGCTTGAAAGCATCGGCGGCGGTGAGCAAGGCGTCGAAGGTGAAGCCGACGTTGAAACATTCAATCGGGAAGCGGAAGTCCGGTTGCATCTTCTTGAAGGCGGCTTCCAGCGCCTGGGACGATTTCGACTTGGGATTGGCCCAGGGCAAAGCATAGGCGCAGAAATCGGCGAGCGGTCCGAGGGCCTTGAAGAATTCCTCGTCATAGAGGCCGGGCGAACCGGGCGAGAGGATGGCCATCGGCTGGAACTTCTGCCTTACAACGTCGCGGATCAGCTTGATCGCGTCGGCGGCGCGGGTCACGACCAGCAGAACGTCCGGGTTGAGGCTGCGCATCTTGGTGACTTCGACCGACAGATCCTGTGCCTTGGGATCGTAGGCGATCGATTCGACCAGTTTGAACGGCATGTTGGCCGCGGGGAACAGTTTGTCCATGCCTTGCCGTTGCGCCATGCCGAACGTGTCGTTGGCATGCAGGAAGACCGCCGTCTTCGGCTCAACCTTGGTGGCGGAGATCAGCGTCTTGAGCTGTTGCAGGCCGCCGCTCACCAGCATTTGCCCCGTGGGGAAATTGCGCACGAGGAATTTATAGCCCTGTTCGGTCAACTGCGGCGCGGCGGCGATGTTGACGATGAGCGGCACCTGCCGCTGTTCGCACACCTGCGCGATGGCGAGCGTTCCCGCCGAGTCAAAAGCACCGACGATGCAATGGGCGCCTTCGTTGATGGCGCGCTCGGCCTGCGTGCGTGCGACATCGGGATTGGACTCGATGTCGATATGCACCATTTCGACCTTGTAACCGAGATCGGCCAACACGGGCGCCGAGACCAAGGCGCCGCGATGGCAGCTCTGGCCGGCCTGGGCGAGATAGCCGGAGCGTGGCAGGAGAACCGCGATTTTCAGGGTCTGCGCCTGAGCGCGCAGAATGGATGGGGTGGCCAGCACGGCCGTGCCGGCGGCGGTACCGGCAAGAACGGTGCGCCGGCTGAACTTCGAACGGTCAATCAACATGAATGATCCCTCCTGCCCCGCCGCGCTTTAAGGCGGCGATCTGGTCGCGTTATTGTTTGGGACGGTGAAGTGGCTGTCGACGGCACGGATGCAGTGACATGATGGCGGGCCGGCCCCTTCGTCCCGGTTGGACTTTGCCTTGGCGCAAAGCCTTCGTGATCTCCCACTCTTCAGCAAAACCCGTAGGAACGGGACTTATCAATTAGTTCAGTGTCGAACCCCGCAGAGGGCTCGTCTGCGGCGGAGTTTCGCCTGCCTCTTTGGCTTTGTCGAGCCACTGTGCGGTGCGGCGCGAACAAACATTGCAAACGATCGTTGCTGCGATAAGGACCAGGGTCAATTTGCGGGATCACTTTGACATCGACCGCGTGGAAAAGCGCCGCATTTTCTGCTAAGCTCTGCGCATGACGACGGTCTTGTCATCTTCCCCGCCGCCGGGTGCGGCCACGGACTGGACCATTCCGCAAGACTGGTCCAGCTATCGGCCGGACGAGCATGCCATGTGGGATCGGTTGTTTCAGCGACAGTCGGCCATGCTGCCGCAGCGCGTGACGCCGGCTTTCCTCGAAGGGCTCGACATTCTGCGTCTGTCGAAACCGGGCATTCCCGATTTCAACGAACTCAGCGATCGGCTGATGAAGGCGACCGGCTGGCAGGTGGTGGCCGTGCCGGGCCTCGTGCCCGACGAAGTGTTCTTCGACCATCTCGCCAATCGACGTTTCGTCGCCGGACGCTTCATTCGTACGCCGCAGCAGATCGATTATCTCGAAGAGCCGGATGTGTTTCACGATGTCTTCGGCCACGTGCCGCTGCTCGCCCATCCGGTCTTCGCCGATTACATGCAGGCTTATGGCCGGGGCGGCCTGCGCGCCGCCGGACGCGGTGCCATCGAAAAGCTGGCGCGGCTCTATTGGTACACGGTGGAGTTCGGCCTGATCCGTGACGGCGATCATCTGCGCATCTATGGCGCCGGCATCGTCTCGTCCTATGGCGAATCGGTGTTCGCGCTCGACGATCCCTCACCCAATCGGTTGGGTTTCGGCCTGAAGCGTTTGATGCGCACCAATTACAAGATCGACGATTATCAGCAGACCTATTTCGTCATCGACAGTCTGGAAGATCTGCTCGAAAAGACCGAGAAGACCGATTTCGGGCCGATCTACGAAGAGCTCGAAGGCTCGGAGCCCTATGCGACCGATGCGGTGCTGCCCGACGATATCGTCTATCATCTGGGCACGCAGGCTTATGCGCATGCCAAGGGACAAACGCAGTCAAAGGCGGGATGATGGTCAAGAAGCTCGATGCGGCGGCGCGCGACAAGGCTTTGGCGGGCTTAGGCGCCTGGCATTATCATTTCGAACGCGATGCCATTACGCGCGATTTCAAGTTCGAGAATTTCGTCGAGGCGTTCTCGTTCATGTCCGCTGTGGCGCTCCTGGCGGAGAAGGCCGATCACCATCCGGAATGGTCGAATGTCTACAACCGCGTTTCGATCCTGCTGACCACCCACGATGCCAAGGGCCTGTCGGAGCGCGATATCGCTCTGGCGCGCGAGATCGACAAGCTGGCGGCCCGTTCAGGGCTGTAGGATCATCGCGTTTCGAGAGCATAATTCCGCCGTCCTCCCTTCGTATTTTAAGTACGGTTTCACTGTGGCGGTTGGCGCCCAGAATCGTGTTTGGGGAGGGGGGTGCGAGATTTTGAGGAACAACCCCATGCAAGGGCATTTTTCGGCGAAAAATTCCCGGTTTTAGTGCGGCGCTGTTTCGGCCTTCTGCTTGATGTCTTGCAAAACGCGCGTGACGTTGGCGTGAATAGCCCATCGTGCCATCGGCTCCCAATAGAACACCGGGTCCATGCGCAGCATATGCGCGGCGCGCGCCGTCAGCCGCGTGGTGCCATTGGCCAGAGGCTGCAATTCGAAACTCGTGGTGCTCGTCTCGAAATAGCCTGAGACATGCGGCGCGTGCACATGGCGATAGGGGCTGATCTCCTTCATGATCGGCGGCTGGATCAGGACGGTGAAGGCGAGTTTGCGGTCCGGCTCCCACGCGGTGACCTGTTCCCAGGCGAGGCCGGTCGAGAATTCGCCGATGCGTTCGGCGCCGACGCCTTCGCCGATCACGCGGCCGCGGATCGGATAGGCGAGGCCGGCATAGGCGACGAGACCGGGCGGGGCGGCGATCGGCGCATCGCTGGTCAGCGCCTGCCAGACGGTTGATGGCTGTGCCGCTATGTCGATCGTCTCGTGCATGGCGATGGGGAGTGCCGGCGGCACGACCGTCTCGACGAAGAAAACCGCCGGCAGAAAGACGATGCTCGTCAGTGGTCGGCCCTGGTTGCGGCCCCTCAAGGCGGCCATGCGTCCCAGCGCGCCACCGGCGATGGCGACGAGCGCGCCCAGCGGCGCGGCGAGCGCGATACAGACGATGCCTTCGAGCGCCAGCATGACGAGCGCCAAAGTGCCGAGGCCGGCGGCCAGCACAACGAGCAGCGCGGTCTGCTTGAACGTCAGCGCGCTGTCGCGATTGGCGAGATAGGCCGTGATGACGCCGACTAGAAAGGGCGTGGCGACGAAAAGGCCCCAGCCATAGGTGCCGAACGTGACGGCGGAGATGAGCACCGCCAGAACGATGATCGCGCCGCCGGCGAAAACGCCTTGCAGGATATGCGCGACGTTCACGCCGGTCTTTTGATCCAAGGTCGGAGTGACCGGGCGATCGGGCAAAAGAGCGAGCAGGATCACCGACAGGATTTGCACGCCGGGAACGATCGCCAGGGCGGCCAGTGTATAGCCGCCGTGCGCGCGCGAGGCGCGTTGAAACGACAGAACGGCGAGCGCCCAGGCGACCGCCAGGCTGAAGACCAGAGCCAGCGCCGTGGCCCAGGGCGCGAAGTCGGCGAGGAAGGCAAGGCGGCGCAGCGGCAGCAGCCAGAATCCGATGTCGTAGTTCGGTGTCTGTCCGAGCGCCTTGGTGGCGAGGGCAACCACGAGATGTTGCATCAGCAGCAGAATTGGCGCCGTCAGCGCATAGAGCGGCTGAGACAGTTCGCCTTTCAGGGAAAACACTGCGCGCATCCCGTCAGCTTCTCCCAGGCGCGCGTGCGACTGCCGCATGGGCGTGATGCGAGCCTTCCGACGGGGCGGGCACCAGCATCTGTCGGTGCGGCAAATCCGTGGGCAGGAGAATGTTCCAGGCGAGGCCGAGACGTTCCAGCAGAAGGATGAAACGATAGCCCCAGTCGCTTTGTCCGGGATAAAGGCCGATCCGCGCCGACCGGGGGAAGGCGTGATGATTGTTATGCCAGGCTTCGCCCATGGTTGGTACAGCGGCCCAGGGTACGTCGTGCGCCTGCACGGCGGCGCCTTGCACCAGCCAGCTCTGCGGCCCGTGGCGATGGGCGAGATGGCCGACGAGCCAATGGCCGGTCACTGACAGGCTGACGCGGGCGCAGACACCCCAGATCACCCAAGGCCAACCGCCAGCGAGAAAGAGCAGTGCGGCAATCGGCACTTGTTGCAGCATCCAGGTGGCTTCAAGAAAACGATAGAAGGGATCGCGACCGGCGGCGCCGAGATCGAAAGTAGGCGGGCGCGTCAGTTCGAGCCGGCAGTGCAATTGCCAAAACCCATCGATCAGCATCGGGCGGCCATGGCCGAGATAATCGTGACAGACCGGCTGGCGCTGCGCCCAGTCTCTGAGGTCATGGGTTTTCATCATCCAGAACGGGCCGCTCATGCCGACGCAAGTGCCGACCCATACCAGCGTGCGTTCGAGCCACAACGGACAATCGAAACTGTGGTGAATCAGACGGCGGTGGAAGCCGACGCTGTGGCCGAGGAGAAGCGCCGCGCCGGTCAAAGCCAAGAAAACCGCCAGGGCGCTCCAGGTGAAGAACAGTGGTCCCAGGATTAAAGCGGCGGCGAGCATGCCGCCATTCCAGAGGGAATGAACGAGGTCCCAGTGCACGGTGCCTTCGGCCGCGCTGCAGCCGGGCGTTTCGATGAGCGTATTGTCTCGACTCTCGGAAAGCTCCGTCATGGTGCATTCCTTTCGTCTTCACCGTCGCGGCTTGCGACCGTTACCGTGGAACCCGCTGCCCAAAGGCAAACTCGCGGAGCAAGTCCATCGTTCCAGGCGTTTTATCGAAACGCAATGTGCTTAGCGCCGGCCGATGAAAATACCCGAGCCCATGTAAGGTGATGAGTAGCCGGTGTTTTGGAACATGAAGCGGCCGCCGGTCTCGATGGCATTAGGGCCATAGAACGAACCGTCGAAAGTGCCAACGGCATTCGTGCCCGTCAGGCCGCCGTAGAAATTCACGCTGTTGGAGAGGAAGTTCGACGTGCCGGTGTAGTTGCGGCCGTCGAGATTGTTGATGGCGAAGGTGCCGGTGCGGGCGCCGAAGTCGACCGTATGCGAGAAATCGCCGCCGGCGACATATTCGCTGCTGCCGGCGCGGATATTGGCGACCGCATGGCCGGTATAGGTGCCCGAGCCCGTGGTCGGCATGGAGGCGATGTCGGTTGGCTGACCGGCGACCCAGGTGTTGAGGTTGCCGGTACGCAATTGCTGGCGCGTGCCGTCGTTCGACGTGTAGTTCATCTCGCCGGCCCAGAAGCCCCACTGGCTGTATTCGTAATTGCGCCATTGGGTGATGGTCGGGAAGAAGCTGCGCGCCGTCGCGGCGTCCTGCGCCTCGAACATGCTCCAGGGCACCAGCACCATGTTGTTCGGCCGGTTCGGATCGGACGGACGGGCGACGCTGCTGCCGCTGTTGCTGGGCGCGAAGGTTTCCGATGGCTCGTATTCGAGAGCGTAGGAATTGCCCGTGACAGTGGTGCCGTTGCGCGAGACCTGCTCGCGCATCACCCAATTGTTTTGATCGATATAGGCGGAGCGTACGGGTGCGGCCGGATCAGCCGGATTGGCGCCGAACTGGAAAATGCCGCCGACCAGCGCGCCGATCGAGCCGCCCAAAGCCTCGACGAAGGTGATGGAGCCGGAGGCCGTCGAATTGCCCGGATTGAATTTGAGTTGCGTCTGGCCATAGATGATCGCGGCGTCGCCGTTCGACGATGCATTGCCGTTCGAGTCGATGGTGAAGGATTGCATCGTCCCGGCGGCATAGCCCTGCCAATCGCCGGCGGCGCGATTGTTGCCGACGTTGCTCGGTGCGGGCCCGCCCGCCACCGGGATCTGATAGCCGTAGGTCGTGGTCGGCGACATGTCGCCGAGATGCTGGGTCGCGAGATCGGGCACGATCTGGCCGCTCGAAGGCACGTAGCGGTTCTGGTTGAGCACCATCTGCGTCGGCAGCGTATCATTGTTGAGGGCGATGCTGCCGGGCACGGATGTCAGATTGCCTCTGGAGAAGCCGGCGCCCTGGCCCGCGCTCTGGCGGCTTGCGGCGACGAAGCCGCCGGTGAAGCGCGAGCCCTCCGGCGTGCCGTCGCTGATGAAACTGCCGGTCGCGCCGGCCAGCGTCGAGCGCTGGTTGGCACCCTGTCCATTGATCGAGAGAGCGGCCGTGGCAAAGCGCGTACGCGAACCGGCGGTGCCTTCGCCGCCGTTGCGATAGCCATAGGCCGGCGTGATGACGACGGCACCGTTGGTGATGAAATTGCCCATCAGATAGGGCGCGCCGCCGGCGCTGACGAGCGCATAGGTGCGTGGCTTATGCGCGGTCGGCGGGGGTGGAGGCGGCGGCGGGGGCGGAGGTGGCGGCGCCACGTTGGGGTTGGGGCGCTGCGAGGCCGCGGTTCCCGATGTGGCGTTTTGCGTCAGTTGACTGACGTATTGCGGTGAGCTCGACAGGATTTGTGGTCCGTTGGTCGACGTGCTCGCCTGCTGCTGCGGAATGGTGTTGCGCGGCTCGGTCATCGCATTGGTGAGGCCGAGGCCGCTTTGCGTCGCCGTGGTATCGCTGGGCGGATTCTTGGAGCCGCCGGTCTGCGCGGTGCGGCTGGTCAATTGTTTGTTGGCCGCGTCGAGCTGCGCTTGCGTCACGCGCTCGGGTGTCGGCGGCGACTGATTGGGGTCGACGATCTCGACGCCAAAGCCAGGCCTGGAGATCACTTCGGTGCCACCAGCGGTTGACACCGTGGTGCGGCCAAACAGGTTCGTCACCTGCGTGCCCTGCGGCGTCTGGAAGATCATCGCCACACCGCCGCGCACGCCGATCGTCGCTGTCGGCGTCTTGATGGCGACATTGCCGCTCTTGCTGATCTGGCCGCCGACGAAGCGCATGGCGCCGCGTGTCAGGCTGATCGCCGTGCGGCCGGTCTGCGCATTGGGATCATAGACGAATTCGTCGATGACGAGCTGGCTGTTCGGTCCGATGTTGAGCGTCGATTTGTCGACGAAGGTGACCTGCAGCGAGCCGGAGCCGGAGGTGACGATGCGCTCGCGGAAGATGACGTCGCTGCCCATGTCGATGGTGCGGCTCGTCGTGCCGCGTTGCGATGTCGTCGCCGGATTGACCGCGCCGGCGGTGCCGACCTTCTGTTGCGCCAGCGCTGGCGTGCAAGCCAGTGCCAGAAGCGAGAGGCCGGAAAGAAGGGTCGATCGCAGCTTCATCATCGTCTCCGATCAATAGCGAGCCGTGGGGCCCATCACGATGGTGAAATTATTGGTGCGGTAGTTGGCCAGGCTCGACGTGGTCTTCGACCACACGAGCTGCGCACCGAAACCGAAATTCTCATGCACCGGCATGTCGAAGGCGACGCCGGCACGCCAGTCGATATCGTTGCGACGCACGAACGGATCGATGATGATGTTGGGCGTCGTATAGCGGGTGGCGTAGCGACTGACGAAAGGCGTCACCGTCCAGCGCTTCTGGATTGCCGCGAAAGGCGGTTCGAAGTCCATCGACAGCGATGCTTCAAAGCCGTTCTGGTTGAAGGAATTGTAGCTTTCGATCGAGGCATTGCGGCCGAGCACGGCGCGCAGGTTCAACCGCGCCCAAGGCGCCACCGGATAGACGAAGGTGGCATAGGCGTTGTCGAGCCGGCCGGTCTGGCCGAAGGCGGTCGGATAGGTGAAGGAATTGGAGAAGGTGCGGCGACGGCTTTCGGCGCCCACTTCGATGATGCCGCCGAATGGCGTCGGCGCGGCGACGCTGGCGCCATAGCCCAAGGTGCGCATGTAGGGATTGCCGCCGAGCTGGAAGCCGTTGGCGATGACATAGGGGCGGAACGTCCAGCCGGTCAGCACATCCGGCAGGATGGCGAGACGCGGGCCGGTGTTGATCTCGCCGAGCAGGACGTCGAGCTGGGTGAAGCGGTTCTGCCGCGTCGCGTAGCCCTGCACCAAGGTTTCCCAGGTGTCGCCGCGCTGATTGTCGAAGTCATAGACATAGCGCATGCCGCCGAGGGCGAAGAGATTCCAGTCCGGCCGGCGGGCGAAGTTCTGGCTGATCTGTCCGTCGAAACCGAAGATGCGGACATTGCCGCCGTCCGGCCCGGCATTGGCATTGCTCTGATGGCGCACGCCGATCTGGGCGAAAGCCTGGAAGCCGTGCCGGCTGTTACGGCGCTCGATTTCGGTCAGGTAGGGCTGGACGCGGGCGCGCACTTCGAAGGGCACGTTCGGCTCGGCCAGAACCGTTTCAAGATAAGATTTGGCCTGTGCATAAGAGCCGAGGCGGAAGTAAAGAATGCCGAGTTCCAATCGAACGCGGCCGAGGGTGCTGTTGTAAAACAGGATGCGCTCGAGCGCGCCGATGGCGGCTTCGTAATCCTGAATCTGGGAGGCGACTTCGGCGAAGCGGAAGGCCAAGGCGGCGTCGCTGGGATTGCGCAGGGAGGCCTGGAACAACTGTTCGAACTCGGCTCGCTGCGCCGTTTGCGCTTGCGAGGAAGCCGTTGAAAGGACGAGAAATGCCGCGCCCAGCGCGGTGACGGCCTGACGTTGAATCCATCGGCCGAGGCGCGTCCCCGATTGATCGCCACGCCCCCAAACGTTCGCCGGCCCGCAATCCGGCGAGATTTTCGCAGCCACCCCTTACGCTCCTTACACGCGTTAGCCGGCTGTCCAGGCCAGCTTAACCCCAGCTAAACCATATAGTACCCGGGAAGAACTGTATATCCCGGATCGGAACGTAACTTTCTACTGTGACGGGAAAGCCTCAATACTGGTTAAGACCGGCGTGTTCCATCTCGCCGCGATCGAGAGCGGCGGAGATCGCCTTCACCAGTTCGCGGGCGGTTTCGGCCGACAGTTCCACGGCGATGCGCTCACGCCCGCCGGCCGCTTCGTTGATGAAGTCGATCGACAGGGCGTGGTCGAGCGGCGTGTGGAACGGATGGTCGAAATAGACATGGGCGGTGTCGATGCTGCGCCAGTCCGTTTGCGCCTTGGCGCTGCCGTAGAGGGCGACCTTTTCGACGATGTATGAGCACATGGCGGGTTTCCTTGATGTTCTTCAGGCGAAGCGGGCGCGCGGGCCGATGGTGCGGTCGAGAAAATCGATGACCTTGCGCCAGCCGTCGGTGGCCTGTTCGGGCCGATAGGCCGGCCGATCGGCGGCGAAAAAGCCGTGACCGGCGCCGTCGTAGCGGTGGAATTCGTAGGTTTTGCCGAGTTTTTTCAGCACGGCTTCGGTGTCGTTGACCTGTTTCGGGCTCGGATTGGCGTCGTCATTGCCGAAAATGCCGAGCAGGGGGCAGGAGATGCCGGCCGACAATTCGATCGGTGCCACCGGCCGGGCCGGCGTGATGTCGGCGGGATCCTCGACGATCACGCGACCGCCCCAGCAGTCGACGGCGGCATCGATGCGCTTGAGCCGGCAGGCGGCGAGATAAGTGTGGCGGCCGCCGGAGCAGAAGCCCATCACGCCGACCTTGCCGTTGCTGTTGGATTGCGCGCGCAAAAAGGCCATGGCGCCGGCGACATCGCCCATCACCTGGTCGTCGCTGACGCCGCCCTTGGCGCGGGCGCGGGCGGCGCAATCGTCGGGTGAGCCCGGCCGTTCACGGAAGTAGAGATCGGGGGCAATGCAGGCGAAGCCGAAATGGGCGAGCTTGCGCGTCGCCTCCTGAATCCAGTCGTCCCAGCCGGGCATATGGTGGATCAGCACGACGCCGCCGACGGTCTGCTGCGTCGTCGGCCGCGCGTAATAGGCCTGTCCCGCCTCGCCCCCGTGGGCGGCGAACGGCACAACCTCGGTGACCATGCCCAGATATGACATTGAAAACTCCCTGACGAATTTATGGATTTTGGCGCCAGTCTATCTCGTCCCGCCACTTGGCGAAATGCATGGCCGGACGAACGGTTCCAACAAAAAACGCCGGGCATTGAGCCCGGCGCGAAAAGACGTGTTTGACGCTTAAAATCACGCCGCGACGGCGAGACCCGGCGCCACTTTGAACGGCGCTTCTGTCTTGCTCTTGATTTCCTCGAGCGTGACGCCGTCGGCCAGTTCGAGCAGGGTCAAACCGTCCTTGCCCTTCTGATCGACCTTGAAGACGCCGAGATCGGTGATGACGATGTCGACGACGCCGGCGCCGGTCAGCGGCAGCGTGCAGCGGCTGAGCAGTTTCGGGCCGTCCTTGGCGACATGTTCCATGACGACGACGACTTTCTTGACGCCGGCGACGAGATCCATCGCGCCGCCCATGCCCTTCACCATCTTGCCGGGGATCATCCAGTTGGCGAGATCGCCGTTCTGGGCCACCTGCATGGCGCCGAGGATCGACAGGTCGATGTGACCGCCGCGGATCATGGCGAAGGAGTCGGCGGACGAGAAATAGCTCGTCGTCGGCAGTTCGGTGATCGTCTGCTTGCCGGCGTTGATGAGATCGGCGTCCTCGTCCCCTTCATAGGGGAACGGACCCATGCCGAGCATGCCGTTCTCGCTTTGCAATTGCACGCTGATGCCAGCGGGAATGTAGTTGGAAACCAGCGTCGGAATGCCGATGCCGAGATTGACGTAAAACCCGTCCTGCAGCTCTTTCGCGGCGCGGGCGGCCATTTGTTCGCGTGTCCAGGCCATAGTGCCTCTCCCTTTACGATAGCTATGCCATCACGCGCTTGCGCGTGGTGCGGAACTCGATGCGCTTGGGGGCGTCCTTCGCCAGCACGATGCGATTGACGAAGATGCCGGGCGTATGAATGCTGTCGGGATTGATCTGGCCGGCTTCGACCAGCTCTTCCACCTCGACCACGGTGACCTTGCCGGCGGTCGCCATCATCGGGTTGAAATTGCGCGCCGTCTTGCGGAACACAAGATTGCCCTCGGTGTCTGCCTTCCAGGCGTGAATGATCGACAGGTCGGCGCGCAGCGCCCGCTCCATCACATATTTCTCGCCGTCGAATTCACGCACTTCCTTGCCTTCGGCGATGATCGTGCCGACGCCGGTCTTGGTGAAGAAGGCCGGGATGCCGGCGCCACCCGCGCGGATGCGCTCCGACAGCGTGCCTTGCGGCGTGAATTCCAGCTCCAGCTCGCCGGCCAGATACTGCTGGGCGAAAATCTTGTTCTCGCCGACATAGGAGGAGATCATTTTTTTGATCTGCCGGGTTTCCAAAAGCTTGCCGAGGCCAATGCCGTCGACGCCAGCATTGTTGGAAATGACAGTCAGGCCCTTAACGCCGGATTCGAGAATCGCGTCGGCAAGAACTTCAGCAATACCGCAGAGACCAAAGCCGCCGGACATGATCGTCATGTTGTCCTTAAGCAGACCGGCCATGGCGCTACGGGCGTCAGGATATACCTTGTTCATGGAACCACCGGAAAATGTCGGAAAGTGACCGCAGATGAATACCCGCCAGCCCCGCTGAATCCAAGCCATTTATCGGCCGGCGGGGAACGGGGGATGTCAGGGGGCCGTTGACCCGCCATGTAATACGATTCTGATGCGCTCTCGCCGAGCGGCCATGGCTGGCGCAGCCGGCGCGGCTCGATTATAGCCGGGTTATTCATGTATGGATTATCTTGTCGCGAAAGACCCGGTAGAGACGGCGAATGAAGATTTTTAAGCTTTATATCCGCGTCCTTGGCCAGCTCGGCAGCGAGCGCAACCTCGCCATTGCCCTGGTGCTCGCCAATATGGCGCTGGCGGTCGCGGCCTTCGCCGAGCCGGTCCTGTTCGGCCGCATCATCGACAAGCTGACGGAAGCCCAGAAAGAGGCGCGGGCGGTGAGCTGGAACGAGTTGAGCGTCCTGATGGGCGCTTGGGGCGCGTTCGGCTTCTTCACCATCGCCGCCTCGGTGCTGGTCGCCATGCATGCCGACCGGCTGTCGCACCGGCGCCGCCTGGTCGTGATGGGACAATATTTCGAGCACGTGCTGCATCTGCCGCTCGGCTTCCACTCTTCGGTTCATTCCGGCCGCCTGTTGAAGACCATGCTCGACGGCGCGACCTCGATGGCCGGCCTGTGGCTGACTTTCTTTCGCGACAATTGTTCGTCCTTCGTCGGCCTGTTCATCCTGCTGCCGGCGACCATGTTCATCAATTGGCGGCTGGGCGCCTTGCTGGTGGTGCTGGTGTTCCTGTTCGCGGCCGTGATGTGGTGGGTGCTGCATCACACCGAGCGTCTGCAGGGCCAGGTCGAGATGCTGTCGACCGATCTCGCTGAACGCGCCTCGGACGCGCTGGGCAATGTGCCGGTCATTCAGAGTTTCACGCGCATCCAGCGCGAGTCGCAGGCATTGCGCAGCATCAGCGACATGTTCCTGAAGGCGCAGATCCCGGTGCTCTCCTGGTGGGCCTTGGCGGCGGTGGCGACGCGCGCCGCGGCGACCCTGACCTTGCTGTCGATCTTTCTGCTCGGCACCTGGCTCTACATGCACGGGCTGACGACCATCGGCCAGATCGTCACCTTCATGAGCTTCGCCGCCTTGCTCGTCAGCAAGCTCGAACAGGTGGTTACCTTCGTGAACTGGATGTTCATGGTGGCACCGAAGATGCAGGAATATTTCGATGTGCTCGACACCAAGCCGCAGGTGAGTGACCTGCCGGGTGCGCGCGACATCGGCCGGCTGGAAGGGCGTGTGATCTTCGATCATGTGACGTTCAACTATGACACGCGCCGCGTCGCCGTCGATGATGTCAGCTTCGACGTTTCGCCTGGCGAAACCATCGCCCTGGTCGGCGCCACCGGCTCGGGCAAATCGACGACATTGGGTCTGCTGCACCGGGTTTATGATCCGGTGAAGGGCGGAGTGCTAATCGATGGTGTCGACATTCGCGCCATGACGCTCGAATCGCTTCGTCGCAATATCGGCGTCGTGTTCCAGGAGCCGATGCTGTTTGCCCGTTCGATCGAGGAAAACATCCGCGTCGGCAAACCCGATGCGACCGACGAAGAAGTGCAGATCGCCATCGAGCGGGCGCAGGCGAAGGACTTCATCGAGCGCCAGCCGGACGGGCTCAAGACCGTTGTCGGCGAGCGTGGTCGTTCCTTGTCGGGCGGCGAGCGTCAGCGCGTCGCCATCGCCCGTGCGCTGCTCAAAGATCCGCCGATCATGATTTTCGACGAAGCGACGAGCGCGCTCGATGCGACGACGGAGAAATTATTGCAGGCGGCGCTGGAAGCCGCCATGCAGGGCCGCACCACTTTCATCATTGCCCACCGTCTGGCGACGATCCGCAATGCCTCGCGCATTCTGGTGTTCGATCAGGGCCGGGTGGTCGAGAGCGGAACGTTTGATGAGCTGGTCGCGCTGAACGGTAAATTCGCCGCTTTGGCGCGGGCGCAGTTCATGGCCGACGCGCATTAGGTCTGCCTGGATGTAGGTTTGTTTCGGCTGTAACTGAGTGCCTTTCCATGGAAACACTTTCGGTTTCATCTAAGCTTGGGAAAGCAGGACTGGGCTTTTTTCTGAGAGAAGCGCATCGCGCCTACACGAAAGAGCTTGAGGCGGGATTCGCGGCGCATAGGATCACGCCGCTGCAATTCACCTTTCTCTGGATTCTGAGCATTGAGGAAAACCTGTCGCAAGTCGAACTCGCCCAGAGAGCGGGGATCACGCGCGCTTCCGCGACCGACGATATCGAAGCCCTGAAGAGCCGCAAGTTGATCCGCGGCCGCCGTGACGCCACCGACAAGCGGAAAATCATCCTGTCGATGACAGCAGCGGGAAATGACATGGTGACCCGTTTGGCCGACCATGCGGCGGTGACCAACACGACCGCGCGTGGTGAACTCAGCAAGCAGGCCTACCGTCAACTGTTTGATCTGTTAGCGCAAGTAACTTCGAATTTGAACGCCGCATCGAAGCAGCGTGCTGCCGAGATCGCGCACGAAGACGAGCCAGCCGAAGCCGCGCGCTGATCGTTTCATCGGGTGCATGGCTAACGCTCGACCACTGGTCGGTTCGCGTTTGACAAAATCCGTATGGTAGGCATACCATAAAGAAAATCATCTGGGAGGAATGAAACTTTGCCGGCGTCCGTCGTGTGACGGGGCGTCGGCGCATTTTCATCTCCATCGCACATGCCTTCTGGACGCAGGGACAAGACGATGTTGACTGGCATTCGTGTGATTGATGTCGGCTCGTTCATCACCGCGCCATTGGCCGCCATGATGCTTGGTGACTTCGGTGCCGATGTCATCAAGCTTGAGCGGCCGGCTGGCGATCCCTTTCGGCGCAGCCACGGCGATGACTACGGTCCGACCTTCTGCGCTTACAATCGCAACAAGCGCAGTATCGTCATTGACGCAACCACCGCTGCCGGTCGCGCCATCCAAGACAGGTTGCTGGATACAGCCGACATCCTGATCGACAATATGCGTCCCGCAGCCCTTGAAAAGCTGGGGTTCTCGCCCGCGCGCCTGCGCGCTAAATATCCCAGGCTCATTCACTGCTCCATTACGGGTTTTGGGTCGACCGGGCCTGATCGCGCGCGGCCAGCCTTCGATTCCGTCGGCCAGGCATTGAGCGGCATCAGCAGCCTGTTCGTCGATCCCGATCATCCAGAGTCGATTGGGCCGACGATCTCGGACACGGCCACGGCGATGTATGCAGCCTATGCCATCATGGGCGCACTGCATCAGCGATCGCGCACCGGGCTCGGCCAGCGTCTCGAGGTCAATATGCTGGAAGCCTCTATCGCCTTCATCCAAGATCGGTTTGCGGAATTCACGCAGACCGGCACCGTCAGCGATCGATACACGCGCCCCTCTCGTTCGCAGTGTTTTTCGCTCAGATGCAAGGACGGCGGGCTGATTTCACTGCATCTGTCGACGACCGAGAAATTCTGGCGGTCTTTGATCGAGGCGCTGGAGGCTCCCCACCTTCTGAGCGATCACCGCTTTCTGCGACATTCTGATCGGACGAAAAATTATCGCGTGTTGCGCGATGAACTCGCGCAATTGTTTCAGAGGCGCAGTCGCGCCGAATGGAGCCAAAGGCTCTCCGTCGCCGACGTGCCCTATGCGCCGATCCATCGTGTGGACGAGGTGCTTGCCGATCCGCAGGTTGCGGCGCTGCAAACCACGGTGACCATGAAGCACCCGCAACGCGGCGATGTCATCGGCATCGACTGTCCGGTTCTCGCCGATGGCCGACGGCTCAATTCAAACATGCGGGCACCACCGCTTCTGGGCGAGCACACGCAAGCCATTCTCGACGAACTTAATTCCTCGACGCGGCTGGATCGAACAGAACACTTGACGGAGCATGATAATGGATGACGTGCCGAATTTTGAAACCGTGAAGATCGAGCGCGATGGCGGCACGACATTTCTTATTCTAAATCGCCCGGAAAAGAAGAATGCCATGAGCCCGCAGATGCACATCGATATGTGTGCCGCGCTCGATTGGGCCGAGGATGATGAGGCCACGAAAGTGGTCGTCCTCACCGGCGCCGGCGGAAATTTTTGCGCGGGTCAGGATCTCAAGCTCTTCTTCCGGGCGACGGAAGACGATCCCAAAGCGCGGCGGCGCTCCCGGCGCGCGGCGCATGAATGGCGCTGGAACAAGCTTGTTGCTTTTCCCAAAGCAACCATCGCGATGGTGCCCGGATACTGCTTCGGTGGTGGCTTCACGCCGGTCATTGCCTGCGACTTCGCCATCGCGGCCGAGGATGCGACGTTCGGGCTTTCGGAGGTGAATTGGGGGATTATTCCCGGCGGCCTGGTGGCCTGGGCGGTGACACAGGTGATGAACTACCGCGATGCCCTCTACTATTCGGTCACCGGCGAGAAATTCTCGGGCGCCACTGCCGCTCAAATGAAATTCGTCAACAAAGCCGTGCCCAACGATCGGCTGAGGGAGGAGACGATGGTGCTGGCGCGCGCCTTGGAAGCCAAGAGCCCGGCGGCGGTGCGTTACACGAAGGAAGCCATTCGCACGGTACGCGGCATGTCGAAGGAGCAGGCGCTCGATTTCCTCGACTGCAAGAACGATGCGCTCATCGCCGCGGATCCGGAGAGAGGGAGAGGCAAGGCTTTGTCGCAGTTCCTGGACGACAAGTCCTTCAAGCCCGGGCATGGCTCGTTTGAGAGAACCACTTAGAGCCAGCCGATCGGGTTGGGAAAAGCATCAATAGAGAGGGGAGGAAACAAAATGATCGATCGGCGCACATTCGTCATGTCGGGCCTTGCGGTGGCAGCGTATCCCGCGCTCGCCAATGCCCAGGCCTATCCGTCGAAAGACGTGCATTTCGTTCTCGGCTATGCGCCCGGAAGCGGCCCCGATGTCATCGCCCGTTTCTTCGCCGAGAAGCTGCGTCCGGTGCTGAAAACGGTGGTGGTCGAGAACAAGCCGGGCGCGGGTGGCAATATCGCGGCGGAATATGTGGCTCGGTCCAAACCGGATGGCTATACGCTGCATCCCACCGGCGGCGGCTCGCTGGCCGCGAGCCCGGCCACTTTCAAGAAAATGTCCTTCGATGTCGCCAACGATCTGACGATGGTGGCGATGTTTTCGCGTCAGCCGACCTTGATGGTCGTCGGGCCAAAGTCCCCCGTGAAGACCTTAGGCGAGCTGACGAAGGTGCTGCGCGAGAAGGGCGACAAGGCGAGCTACGGCACGGCATTTCCGACGGCGCGTGTCCTGGGCTCTCTCTACGCCGACAGCATCGGCGCCAAGCCCTTGGACGTGCAGTATCGCACTTCGGCCGATTGGATCACCGATCTCGGCAACGGCGCGCTGGATTTCGCTTTCATCGACAGCGCCTCCGGCGTCGGTCACGCCAATGCGGGGCGCGTACGCATCATCGCGGTTTCGACGGGTGAGCGGTCGGCGGCGATGCCGCAATATCCGACGATGCGCGAGCAGGGCTTCGATATCGATATCGCCAGCTGGTGGAGCGTGTTCGCACCGGCGCGCACGCCTGCCAGCATTCTCGATCCCCTGCATGGCTGGATCACCGATGTGGTGCGCACCGACGATGCCCGTCGCTTTCTGTTCAGCATCGGCAACGAGCCCTGGCCGATGTCGCGCGCCGATGCGCAGGCCTTCTATCTCAAGGAGATCAAGGACTGGGCCGATTATTTTCAGCGGGCCGGTATCGAGAAACAGGGATGAGGATGCGCCGTTGGAAAGTCTCATGACGCGGTTGCTTGGTCTTCTCGCGCTGTGTTGGGTGCCGATCGTGCTCCCGGCCCAGGCTCAGGACACTGTCGCATCCTTCTATCGCAGCCGGACGATGGAAATGCTGGTGCCGACGACGGCCGGCAATGACTTCGATCTGCGCGCCAGGCTGCTCGCCCGTTTCATGCCGGAGTTCATCCCCGGCCATCCGTCCTTCATCACGCGCAATATGCCCGGTGGCGGCGGCATCATCGCGATGAACCATATGGCCACGCGCGTGCCGCGCGATGGCGCGACCTTGCACATGATGTTTCCCAGCGTCGGCACGCTTCAGGCGATCGGCACGCCGGAGGTGGCTTTCGATCTGCGGGCGTTCAACTTCGTCGGCAACACCAGCACCAGCCCCAATGTCATGGTGGCCTGGCATACCGCCGGCGTCACCTCCATCGACGCCTTGAAAGGCAATCCGCTGGTTCTCGGCACGACGTCGGGCGATAGCGGGGTTTATTATGTGCGGGCGCTGCAACAGCTTGGATATAAGGTTTCTGTCGTCTCGGGCTATGCCGGCGGCGCGCAGGTCAATCTGGCGATGGAGCGCGGCGAAGTGCAGGGCCGTGCGACCAATGCCTGGGCCGCCTGGAAGGCGACGAAACCCGATTGGGTTCAGGACAAGACGATCATCCCGCTCGTTCAGATCGGCCTGACGCGCCATCCCGACATGAAGGACGTGCCACTGCTTCTGGAGCTGGCGCCCAATGCCGACGATCGGGCACTCCTCGATTTTCTGTCGGCGAGCGTCGCCCTGTCGCGTTCACTCGTGACGACACCTGGCGTTCCCGCCGATCGCCTCAACGCACTGCGGCGGGCTTTCGATCAGACGGTGGTGTCGCCGGCCTTTCTCGCGGAAGCGGGCAAGATGGGGCTCGATATGAGCCCTTTGACCGGGGAACAGTCACAGGAGATCTCCAACCGCATTCTTGATACGCCGCCGGATGTGATCGCGCGGGCGAAAACGATCATGCTCGCGCCGTAAGAGCGAAGCTTAGTGGTGCGCCAGTTCCTCGTCGAGGAAGGCGCGCACCTTCTCGGCCTCGACACCGCGCGCGATAAAACTCTCGCCGATGCGGCGCATCAGAATGAAGGTCAGCGATCCGCGCTGCACTTTCTTGTCCTGATACATGGCTTCGAGAATCTGATCGGGGCCGTGGTTCCAGCCCTTGATTTGGGTGATGCGGCTCGGCAGGCCGCATTCCTTGAGATGCGCCTCGACGCGTTCCGCATCGCTGGCGCTGGCATAACCAAGTTTTGCCGAGAAACGGGCGGCACAGGCCACACCGATGGCGACACCCTCGCCGTGCACGAGCCGTTCGTTGTCGTAGTGCAGCAGGGTTTCCAGCGCATGGCCGAAGGTGTGGCCGAGATTGAGCAGCGCGCGGTCGCCCTGTTCGGTCTCGTCGCGGGCAACGACCGCGGCTTTCGAGGCGCAGCTCTTGCGGATGGCTTCGATCAGCTCGGGGCCGCGCGCGAAAATCGCCTGCCAGTTGGTGGTGAGCCAGTCGAAGAACGGCGCGTCGTCGATCAGCCCGTATTTGACAACCTCGGCATAGCCGGCGCGGAATTCGCGCGGCGGCAGCGTGGCGAGCGCGCCGGTGTCGGCCAGCACGAGCGAAGGCTGATAGAACGCGCCGATCAGATTTTTGCCATGGTCGGAATTAATAGCGGTCTTGCCGCCGACGGAGGAATCGACCTGCGCCAGCAGGCTGGTGGGGATCTGGATGAAGCGCATGCCGCGCCGCACGGTGGCGGCGGCGAAGCCCGCCAGATCGCCGACGACACCGCCGCCGAGCGCGACGACGAGATCGCCGCGTTCCATCTTGGCGGCGATGATGTCGTCGCAGACGCGGGCGAACGTGCTCCAGCATTTCGACGGTTCGCCCGGCGTGATGACGATGCGCGCGTGGCGAATGCCATGGGCATCGAGGCCACGCTCCAGCGCCGGCAGATGTTCGCGCGCCAGATTCTCGTCGGTGACGATGGCGCAAGCGGATTTCGGAAACAGGGTGGAGATATAGCGGCCGGCGGAGACGATCAGATCCTGGCCGATGACGATGTCATAGGCGCGGTTGTCGAGTTCGACGCGGACGGTGGCTTGGGTGGGAGTTTCTTGGCGCACGAGACGATCGAGATTGGTTTCGAGTTGTTCGAGGATGGCATCGACGACCACGTCATGCGGGCCGTCGATGGAGAGAACGGAGACATCGGCCTGCGCATAGACAGGATAGCGCTCGTCGATGAGCTTGCGCAGGGTGTCTTCCGGATTGGTGGTGTGCAGCATCGGCCGGTTGGTGCGCTTGCGGACGCGGCGGGCCAGTACGTCGAGATCGGCATTGAGCCAGACGGACACGCCGTGGCGGGAAATGTTCTCGCGTGTCAGCGCCTGCATGAAGGCGCCACCGCCCGTCGCCAGCACCCTTTGCTTTTCCGCCAGGAGACGCGCCATCACGCGGCGCTCGCCATCGCGGAAATAGCCCTCGCCATGGCGGGCGAAGATTTCCTGAATGGTCATGTCGGCTGCGGCTTCGATCTCATGATCGGCGTCGACGAAATCGAGGCCGAGGCGCTGGGCCAGGCGGCGGCCGACCGAGGTCTTGCCCGAGCCCATCATGCCGACGAGCACGATCGATCGGCCGCAGAGCTTGCGGACGATGGAGGCGGCGCGGGGGTCGACTTCAGTAAGCATGGGCGAGCCTCTATCACGTCGGCGCGGGAAAATTAAACCTGTCCCTGCAACAGCCAAGCCAAACTTGGCCCCTGGCTCGCCCTGCCCAGGATGTTTGCAATTGGTTGATATTGGTGGTCAAAGACGCCGATTCTGGCGTGGAGACACCCGTGCCGAGCCTGATTCGGTTCCTGCTCGTCATCGCGATCCTGGTCGGCCTCGTTTGGGGCGGCATGCTCGCGCTCGTTGCCTTCGTCGAGCCGCAACCGCGTGAGATGATCCAGGTTATCCCGCCCAATCGGCTCAACCGGTAGCCTCTCATGCCACCGCTTCCCGCCTCCGTCCTGTCTCGCCAATTCCTGGAAATGGTGGCGGCCGAGCGCGGCGCCGCCAAGAATACGCTCGAAGCCTATGGCCGCGACCTCGAAGATTATCTGAGCTTTCTGCAAGAGCAGGGCGTCTCGCCGGTCGAGGTGGATAGCGCTGGGGTGCAGGCTTATCTGGCCGATCTGTCGGCGCGCGGCCTGAAACCTGCTTCGGCGGCCAGGCGGCTGTCGTGCCTACGTCAGTTTCACAAGTTTCTGCACGCGGAGGGGCGGCGCACCGACAATCCGACCATCGTGATCGACGCGCCTAAGACCGGCCGGCCACTGCCGAAAGTGCTCACCATTGCCGATGTCGATCGTCTCTTGCGGGTGGCGCATGAAGGGCTCGACGATCCGGCGCGCCCGGCTGGCGAGCGGCTGCGGGCGGCGCGCATGTCCTGCCTGCTGGAATTGCTTTACGCGACGGGCCTGCGCGTCTCCGAATTGGTGTCGCTGCCGCTCACGGCGGCTTCGTCGCAGCAATGGCTGACGATCCGCGGCAAGGGCGGGCGCGAGCGGATCGTGCCGATCTCGGATGTGGCGCGCCAGGCCATGGCCGCCTATCGGGCTTTGCTCGATCAGCTTCAGCCGGGTCTTGCGACACAGCCTTGGCTTTTTCCGTCGGACAGCGAGAGCGGTCATCTGACCCGCCAGGCCTTCGCCCGGGACCTGAAGGCGACGGCCGCCGCCGCCGGCATCGCGGCCGCGCAGATCAGCCCGCACGTGCTGCGCCACGCCTTTGCCAGCCATTTATTGCAGAACGGCGCCGATTTGCGGGTGGTTCAGGAGCTTTTGGGCCATGCCGACATTTCCACCACCCAGATCTACACCCATGTGCTGGACGAGCGGACCAAGGCCATGGTGCGCGACCTGCATCCGCTCAGTGACGATCAGGCCGGATAAGCCGTTCAGATAAACCGTTCAGATAAACCGCTACTTGGCTATTTCTGGCTATCTTCTTGACTTCGAGGGGGCTGGAGGCCAGTTTCCGCGCGCCGAGCCAACCCATAGCAAATCGCGTTTCGATCGAGACGCCATTTTGCCCGGGCTCATTGTTTGGATTTCGTAGCGTTTGACTTCATCCGACTGCAAAACGCTCTAGCTTCAGTTTTTCCAGGTGCCGATGCGTTCCTATTTGGATTTTGAAAAGCCTGTCGCCGAGCTCGAGGCTAAGGTCGACGAATTGCGCGCCGTGGCCGACCGTGATGGCAGTATCGCCATCGGCGACGAACTGGCGCAGCTTGAAGCCAAGGCCGCCAAGGCGCTGGCCGATCTCTACGGCAAGCTTACGCCCTGGCAGAAGACGCAGGTCGCGCGGCACCAGAGCCGCCCACATTTCAGCAACTATATCAATAGTTTGGTTGAGGACTTCACGCCTCTCGCCGGTGATCGCAAATTCGCCGAGGACGAAGCCATCGTCGGCGGCTTCGGTCGTTTCCGCGGCCAGTCGGTCTGCATCATGGGCCAGGAAAAGGGCTCCGACACCGAGGGCCGGCTGCGGCACAATTTCGGCATGGCCCGGCCGGAGGGCTATCGCAAGGCGGTGCGGCTGATGGAACTGGCCGACCGGTTCGGGATTCCGGTCATTTCGCTGGTCGATACGGCCGGCGCCTTTCCGGGCATCGATGCGGAAGAACGTGGCCAGGCCGAGGCCATCGCCCGCTCCACCGATGCCTGTCTGCAGCTCGGCGTGCCGAATATTTCGGTGATTGTCGGGGAAGGCGGATCGGGCGGCGCCGTCGCCATTGCCACGGCCAATCGCGTGCTGATGCTGGAACATTCCATTTATACAGTCGCTTCGCCGGAAGCCTCGGCCTCGATCCTGTGGCGCGACAGCGCCCGCAAACAGGACGCGGCGACAAATATGAAGATCACTGCCCAAGATTTGCTGAAATTCGGCATCATTGATGCCATCGTGCCGGAGCCGACGGGGGGTGCCCACCGCGATCCGGAAAAGGCGATACAGTGGACGGGTGACGCCATCGAAACGTCGCTGCGCAGCATGGACAACATGCCGCCAGAGGCGATCCGGTTGGCGCGCGAGGAAAAGTTTCTAGCGATTGGCCGTCGGCTTTGACCTATTGAAAGCATAGCGTTTTGGAACAAGGACGCGTCGAATAGAAGTAAAAGCGCAAATCCGTTTCTGATGAAACGTATTTGCGCTGGGATGCCGCACAGTTAACATACCGTTTACCCTGTCCGGGAATTCGGTCCTGCTCCAGTAACCTGCGTGTAACGATAACGGCCGTAAACCGGTTCGAGCCGCTCAGTTTCCTTAAACGTCGTTTAGACGGATTTGTTGCGCAATGATCTCGAAGAAGTTTGCTTCCAGAGCCACCTCAGCAAAGGCGATTAAGATCGCGGCAGCGCTCGTGGTGGCTGGCGTGCTTGCGGCCTGTCAGGATTCGAACGGGCTGCGCAGCGCCAGGGCCTATCAGCCGATTCCCGCCGACACATTGGCGTTGATCCAGAGCAAGGGCTCGTCGAAGAACGCGCCGATCCTCATTCGCACCTACAAGAAAGAGTCCGAACTCGAGATCTGGAAACAGACCGCCGACGGCTCCTACGTTCATCTGAAAACCTATCCGATGTGCCGCTGGTCCGGCCAGCTCGGTCCGAAGAAGCGCGAAGGCGACCGGCAGGTGCCGGAAGGCTTCTATTCGATCACGCCGGCGCAGATGAATCCGAATTCCAACTATTATCTGTCGTTCAACGTCGGCTATCCCAACGCCTATGATCGGTCGAAGGGCTATACCGGCAGCATGATCATGGTGCACGGCGACTGCTCGTCGGCTGGCTGCTTCTCCATGACCGACGAACAGATCGCCGAAATCTATGCGATCGCGCGCGAGGCTTTCGCCGGCGGTCAGCAAGCCATCCAGATGCAGTCGATGCCGTTCCGCATGTCGCCGGAAAATCTGGCCAAGCATCGCGTCGATCCGAACATGCCGTTCTGGAAAGAGATCAAGGAAGGCTACGACCAGTTCGAAGTGTCCAAGCGCGAGCCGCGCGTGGCCGTCTGCAATGGCCGTTACACTTTCGGCTCGGCTTCGATGAACGGCGCTGGTTGCGCACCGGTTCAAGATGCCGAAACGAGCGCACTTGTTGCCGAGCGTCGTCGCGATCAGGACGCCAAGGTCGCCGAACTCGTCGCCAATGGCGTGAGGCCGGTCAAGGTCGTCTATTCGGACGGTGGCCAGAACCCGCAATTCGCTCACGTCACCATGGTCAGCCGTCCCGAGGCGCTCGCCGCCGGTCCGGTCGAAATCGATCTCGACGATAAGGGCAAGCCGGCGCCGCGCACCGCTGTCGCCAAGGCAACGCCGGCCGCGACGTCCGTGCAACCGGCCGCCACCGCCGTCGCCCGCTCGACCGCGCAGCCCGTGGCGCCAGCCGTGCCGACCGCCACTGCTTTTGCGCCGGCCACGCCGCCGGTCGCCGTGCCTGCGACCGCGACCGCCGCGGACAAGCCGTTCTATCAGCGCTGGATGGGCATTGCCGATGTTCTGAAAGCGGATGAGGCCGCACCGGCTGCGGCTCCGACCGCTGCCGATACGACGGCTTCGACACCTGCCGTTACGCCGGTTGTCGCGCCGCCGTCTCGTCCGGCCGCGCGTTCATCGTTGCGCCAGCCGCCGGCGCAGCAGCATCCGCAACAGAATTCCAAAGTCGTCGATCCAAGACAGAAGACGTCGTCGCTGCCGGGCATCATCACTGGAGCGCACGAGCCGCTGCCGTCGGGCGTCTTGTCCTTCGCGCGCTAAAATTGCGATCAGGGTCGATCTGATTTTATATGCCGCTGCTCGTCAGAGTCAGCGGCATCATTTTTTGCGCGTCATCGTGCGCATAAAAAATTACCCCTCCGGACGGGGTGATCCGGAGGGGCGCGACGGTCCTGTGCGGTGCGGGGCGGGCTGAAGTTCAGGACCGACGATCGGTGACGCCAAGAAGGCGCTTAATTACAGACGCGAACCGGGCGCCAGCCGATGAAATCGCCATAAGCGTTGTAGGCCGGGCGACGGTCGACGTAGCAATAGGCCTGCGGCTCGGCGACGGGGTAATAAGCCGGGTAGGACGGCTCGCTGTAGTAGCGCGGCTGCGCGGCTTGCGCGGCGATCGCGCCCAGGGCCAGGCCGCCGATGATGCCGGCGGCGACGGGGGCGCCCCAGCCACGGCCGCGCCAGCCGGCGTCAGCGGTCGTCGAGGCGACCATCGCAGAACCCAGGGCAAGGGCGGCAACAGCGGCCATCGCGGTCTTGCGGATAATCGTTCTCATGTAACTCTCCTATGCCTGTCTCAGCCCTGGTGTGTCCGCAGGCAACTGAAACGATGGGGCGACATTAGGAGGCGCTGGCTGAACGCTGCGTGGCAGAGATATTCATTTTCGGTTCATCGCTGGGACCTGCGCGCTGGGTATTTGATCCTAGGAATGGAAATGCTGGCGCAGGGCGTCCTGAAATTCCCGGGCCAAGCGTGAAGGTTGCTCGTTGCGCCGGCGCAGCAGGCCGACGGTTCGGGTGATGCGCGGTCCCCGCAGATCGACCACGGCGAGGCCTTTCGGCAGTTGGCGCGACGACAGGCGCGGCACGAGCGCCAGGGCGAGACCTGCTTGCACCAGCATCAGCGCCGTCATCGTGTGCTGCACTTCGAAATCCCAGCGATAGCGCTCGGCGCGGGCGCCCAGTGCGCCGTCGAGAATGATGCGATTGGCGATCGACGGTGTGGAGCGCACCAAAGGCATGTCGACCAGATCGGCCCAGCTCACCGATGTACGACCGACGAAGGGATGGCTCTTCGGACAGATGCAGACGTAGTCATCAGTGAAGAGCGGTTCGGCGGTGAGGTTCCAGCGATTGGCTGCGAGAATGGCGATGCCGAATTCGGCACGGCCCGATGACACCGTCTCGCCGATCTCGGTCGCCGATTTGTCGAACAGGCGCACATGCGCATTGGGTTCGCGTCGTCTGAACTCTTTGAAGACCGGCGCCAGAATGTGAACCGCGATGGTTGGCATGCAGGCGAAGGCCAGTTCCTCGGTCTTGTCGCGATGGCGCGCGCGCACGTGCGAGAGCTGTTGCTCGAAGTCGCCCATCAAGGCGCGTGCCTTGGGAAAGAGATCGGCACCGGCCTCCGTCAACGTCACCTGACGGGTGGTGCGATTGAAGAGTTGCAGATCGAGGCTTTGCTCGAGCTTGCGCAGGCGATGACTGATGGCGGTCTGCGAGACGTTCAGATGGGAGGCGGCGCGGCTGAAGCTGCCCTGCTCGGCCACGCTGACGAAGGCCTCGATCCCCAGCACATCGAATTTCATCTGTCTCTCCCATTCATGAACGTTGTTCATGGATTTAGCAGAAACTTCCATTTGATTCATCACGGGGCGTCAAGCGAAGGTCCGCGCCAAGGAAAATGGTCTAGGGAGACAACAATGATCTGGTGCCGCTTCCTGCGCGATGACGCCGTGTCCTACGGTGTCGTCGAAGACGGGCGCATCAAAGAGGTGTCCGGTTCGCCGTTTGGCGCATGGGACTATTCGGGGCGCATTTTCGCGATGGCGGATGTGGCGCTGGATGTTCCCGTCGTTCCGGGCAATTTCTATGCGATCGGCTCGAACTATGCCTCGCATGTGGAAGAGCGTGGCAAGGTGCGCGGTACGGGCGCGAAATATTACGACGTGCCGCGCGTCGGCTATCGGGCCAATTCAGCGCTGCTGCCGACCGGGCAGAACATCGTCAAGCCGCAAGGCTCCGGCGAACAGTTCCAGTATGAAGGGGAACTCGTCGCCGTCATCGGCAAGAAGGCACGGCGCGTGTCGCCGGAAGAGGCGTGGTCGTGCATTTTCGGCTGGACGATCGGCAATGACGTTACCGAACGCGATTGGCAGAAGAACGATCCGACCAATCTGCGCGGCAAGAACAGCGATACGTTCAAGCCGATGGGGCCATGGATCGCCACCGGCATTCATCCCAAAGATATGCGCACGCAGGTCGTTCTCAATGGCAAGAAACTGCACGATTTCGCCACCGGCAACATGCTGTTTGATGCGGGCGCGGTGATCAGCGCCATTTCGCAGACCAATACGCTGCATCCAGGCGACGTGGTCTGGCTTGGGACCGACGAATTGCCGGTCAACATCAAGCCTGGCGATCGCCTCGACATCACGATCTCAGGCATCGGCACGCTCAGCAATGCTGTTGTCGCGGAGTAAGGACAGAGTTCATGAAGGTTATCGATACCCAGGTGCATATCTGGGCCGCCAGCACGCCGGAACGGCCGTGGATGGAAGGCATGGAAAAGCGCGCCCATCGCGACAAGCCGCTTTCCGCCGAAATGGTGCTGCAAGCCATGGACGAAGCGGGCGTGACCCATGCGGTGCTCGTGCCGCCGTCGCTCGATGGCGACCGTAACGACCTGGCGCTTGCGGCGGCGCAACGGTTTCCCGATCGCTTCGCCGTGATGGGGCGCCTGCTCATCGACAAGCCCGGCGCGCCGGCCCGGCTCGAACGCTGGAAAGACGATGCGGGCATGCTGGGCGTGCGCCTGACGTTTCATCGCGACAACGATCGTCCCTTCATGACCAATGGCGTCGCCGACTGGTTCTGGCCGGTGGCGCAGCGGCACGATATTCCCGTCATGGTGCATGCGCCCGAGCGCATCGCCGAAGTCGGCGAGATCGCGAAAAAATATCCGCGCTTGCGGCTCATCATCGATCACATGGGTTTTGC
Source organism: Rhizobiales bacterium 62-17 (assembly GCA_001898965.1). GTDB lineage: Bacteria > Pseudomonadota > Alphaproteobacteria > Rhizobiales > Beijerinckiaceae > Terripilifer. The sequence continues at coordinate 307,668 of MKVW01000009.1, read as the reverse complement.
CCGCGAAACGATGGATGACAAGGCTCAGGCCGCCGTCGATCGGCTACTGACCTTGGCGCCGCTGCCGAATGTGTCCGTGAAAGTGTCAGCCATGCCGTGCTTTTCGAGCGAAGCTTATCCGTTTCGCAATCTGTATGATCCGATCAAGCGCACCATCGATGGCTTTGGCGTCGCACGGTGCTTCTGGGGCACGGATTATTCGCGCCTGCCCGATAGCTGCAATTATCGTCAGGCGGTGACAATGTTTACGGAGGAGATGGGTCTGTCCAATTCCGATCTTGAAGCTGTCATGGGAGACTCGTTTTCACGCGCGATGGGGTGGCCGACATGAAGACGTTGCGGATGTTTCGACGGGGACTGCTGACGCTTTCCCTGTGCCTGGCCGGCGGTTTGGCCCAGGCGCAGAGCGTCGAGGATTTTTATCGCGGCAAGAATGTCGACATGTATGTCGGCTTTTCCTCCGGTGGCGGCTACGACGTCTATGCGCGGCTGATCGCCCGGCATATGGGGCGTCATATTCCAGGCTCTCCCAATATCGTCGTCAAGAACATGGAAGGCGCCGGCAGCGTCCGGCTTGCCAACTGGCTTTACGCGATCGCGCCGAAGGACGGCACGGTGTTCGGCATGATCGCGCGCGGCGTGCCGCTCGATCCGCTGTTCGGCAATCCCGGCCCGCAATTCAAGGACGCTTCGGCGTTCACCTATATCGGCAGTGCCAATAACGAAGTGTCCGTCTGCGGCGTCGATGCGAAGGCGGGGATCAAGACCTTCTCCGATCTCTTCAACAAGGATGTCATTGTCGGTGGCTTCGGTGCCGGCACGGAATCCGAACAGCATGTCAAAATCTCGAACGCCGTGCTCGGCACGCGCTTCAAACTGGTGAAGGGCTATCCCGGCGGCAACGATGTGAACCTGGCTCTGTCGCGGGGCGAGGTGCAGGGCCGCTGCGGCTGGTCGTGGACCAGCATTCGCGGTGCCGAGCAGATGAAGCAGATCAAGGATGGCTCCCTGCTGATCATCGTGCAGAACTCGCTGGAGAAGCATGCCGATCTGCCCGACGTGCCGCTGATCATGGACTTCGTCAAAACCGAAGAGCAGCGCAAGATGCTGTCTCTGGTGCTGGCGCCGCAGAAGATGGGCCGGCCGTTCTTCGCTCCGCCGGGCCTTCCGGCGAATCGTCTGGCCGCGCTGCAAAAGGCCTTTTCGGAGACGATGACGGATCCGGAATTCGTCCAGGCCGCCGACAAAATGCAGCTCGAGATTTCCCCGATCTCCGGCGCCGAGATGGAGAGCATCATCAAGGATGCCTATGCGGTCGATCCGGCCTTGGTGAAGCGCGTGGGCGATGCCATCCGCTGAGTTTCAGCGCCCTTTGACAACGTGAAATGAAAAGAGCCTCGGTTCGATCAGAACCGGGGCTCTTTGCGTAGCAGGCGCAGGTTTAAGATCAGACCAGCGCGCCGTGGCAGTGTTTGAACTTCTTGCCGGAGCCGCAAGGGCAGGCTTCGTTGCGGCCGACCTTGCCCCAGGTGGCGGGATCGTCGGGATTGCGCAGGGCCGGCGCGGCGGCCGCGGCGGTGAAGGGCGCCAAGGACGTTGCCGAGAATTCGCCGGCCGCGATCTGCGCATTGATGGCCTCGATCGACGCCAGGTCTTCGGCGCTCGGCGGCGCATCGATATAGCCCTGGCCCGCGAGCGGATCCTGATTGGCGTTCGGATCGAAGGAGACCTCGACGCGCATGAGCTGCTGCGTCGCGGTTTCGTGCCAGCGTGAGATCAGCGAATTGAACAGGTCGAAGGCTTCCGACTTGTATTCGTTGAGCGGATCGCGCTGCGCCATGCCGCGCCAGCCGATCACCTGACGCAGATGGTCGAGCTGCACGAGATGTTCGCGCCAGTAGTGGTCGAGCACCTGCAGAACAACCTGCTTCTCGACATAGCGCATGACATCGGGCGTGTTCTTTTCGACGCGCGCCGCATAGGCGGCATCCGCCTCCTTCTCGATGCGCTCGGAGAATTGCTCCTCGTCGATGCCTTCCTCCTTCGCCCAGTCGGCGATGGGGGGCTCGATGCTGAGAATGTTTTTGAGGTCTTCGTTGAGGCCGGCGATGTCCCAGGTTTCCGGATAGGAATCGGCCGGCACATGCTTGCTGACCAGTTCGTCCGCCACATTGGAGCGCATGTTGTTGACGGTTTCCTCAAGCGACTCCTGCGCCATCATTTCGCGGCGCTGTTCGAACACGACCTTACGCTGGTCGTTCATCACGTCATCGTACTTGAGGATGTTCTTGCGGATGTCGAAGTTGCGGGCTTCGACCTTCTGCTGCGCCTTTTCCAGCGCCTTGTTCACCCAGGGATGGACGATGGCTTCGTCTTCCTTCAGGCCGAGCTTGGTGAGCATGGAATCCATGCGCTCGGAGCCGAAGATGCGCATCAGGTCGTCCTGCAGCGACAGGAAGAACTTCGAGCGGCCCGGGTCGCCCTGACGGCCGGAACGGCCGCGCAGCTGGTTGTCGATGCGGCGGCTTTCGTGGCGTTCGGTGCCGACGATGTAGAGGCCGCCGGCGGCGATCGCCTTTTCCTTGAAGGCGGCCACTTCGCTGCGGATTTCAGCTTCGCGGGCTTCGCGCTGCTGCGGATCGGTGACGTCCTTCAGTTCGTGGGCGACGCGCATCTCGACGTTGCCGCCGAGCTGAATGTCGGTGCCGCGGCCGGCCATGTTGGTGGCGATGGTGATGGCGCCCGGCACGCCGGCTTCGGCGACGATATAGGCTTCCTGTTCGTGGAAGCGGGCGTTGAGGATGGCGAAGAGCTTCGAGGGCTTGCCGGCCTTGGCGGCGGCATAGAGCTTGGAGAGCTGCTTGGGATCGTCGAAGTCGATCTGCTTATAGCCGTGGCTCTTGAGGAACTCGCCGAGCTGTTCGGACTTTTCGATCGAGGTCGTGCCGACGAGCATGGGCTGCATGGTGGCATTGGCCGCTTCGATCTCGCGGACGATCGCTTTCAGCTTCTCGTCGGCGGAGCGATAGACTTCGTCGTCCTCGTCCTTACGGGCGACCGGGCGATTGGTCGGAATTTCGACCACGTCGAGCTTGTAGATCTCGGCGAATTCATTGGCTTCCGTCGAGGCCGTGCCGGTCATGCCGGCGAGCTTCTTGTAGAGGCGGAAATAGTTCTGGAAGGTGATCGAGGCCATGGTAATGTTCTCGGGCTGAACCGAGACATGTTCCTTGGCTTCGAGCGCCTGGTGCAGGCCTTCCGAAAAGCGGCGGCCCGGCATCATGCGGCCGGTGAATTCGTCGATGATCACCACTTCGTCGTTGCGGACGATATATTCCTTGTCGCGCTGGAACAAGGTGTGGGCGCGCAGCGCCTGCTGCACGTGATGGACGACGGTGACGTTGGCGGCCTCATAGAGCGAGGATTCGCCGATCAGCCCGGCTTCGCGCAGCAATTGCTCGATGTGCTCGTTGCCGGCTTCGGTGAAATTGGCGGTGCGCTGCTTTTCGTCGATTTCGTAATCGGCGCGCACCAGGTTCGGGATCAGCTTGTCGATGGCGTTGTAGAGATCGGACTTGTCTTCCGACGGGCCGGAAATGATCAGCGGCGTACGCGCTTCGTCGACCAGGATGGAGTCGACTTCGTCGACGATCGCGAAATTGTGGCCGCGCTGCACCATGTGCGCGAGCTCGTATTTCATATTGTCGCGCAGATAGTCGAAGCCGAATTCGTTGTTGGTGCCGTAGGTGATGTCGGCTTGATAGGCGGCGGCGCGTTGCTCGTCGTCGATGCCGTGGACGATGATGCCAACGGTCATGCCAAGGAAGCGGTAGACCAGCCCCATCCATTCCGCGTCGCGGCGGGCGAGATAGTCGTTGACGGTGACGACATGGACGCCCTTGCCGGAAAGCGCGTTGAGATAGGTGGCGAGGGTGGCGACCAGCGTCTTGCCTTCACCGGTGCGCATTTCGGAAATCGAGCCTTCGTGCAGCACCATGCCGCCGATCAACTGCACGTCGAAATGGCGTTGACCCAGCGAGCGCTTGGCCGCTTCGCGAACGGTGGCGAACACCGGAACCAGGATGTCGTCGAGAGTCTTGCCGGCGGCGAGTTCGGCGCGGAATTTTTCCGTCGAGGCGCGCAGCTCGTCGTCGCTCAATTTGGCGATTTCAGGCTCCAGCGCATTGATCTCGTCAACCTTGGACGCATAGCGTTTCAGGCGGCGATCGTTGGCGGAGCCGAAGATTTTCTTCGCAATGGCGGCGAGCATTCAAAAACCCTTCTGATCCGGCGGCCGGTTTGCGGCGGGCGCGGGCGGCGCTACAGCTTGTTCCGCTGCCCAGACGTCGGGCGCAGTGCTCTCCGGCACAGAGAGCCGCAAAACGGGCGAGAAATAAGATCGGGGTATGCCCTTGTCAATGAAACGACCGCCCTGAAACAGTGGTCCAATCGGCGCAGTCTGGACATAAGCTTGTCTTGAACTTGCCATCTGCTTGTCCGACTCAGGGATTTGACAGATTGTGCCTTGGTAGACCTACGGCCAGTTTTGGCCGCGACTGGAGCTTTTCATGACTTTTCATCGCCTTGGACCCTGGCTTGGCGCGGCTGGATTGGCCCTGATGCTGGCCGGGATTTCTCCAGCCATGGCCAAGGTTCTGGCCAAGGTAGATGGCCAGGAGATCACTGACGATGATGTGAAGCTCGCGCTTGAGGACATTGGCGCCACCCTGCCGCAGCAATTGCAGGGCGCCGACCGCGAAAATTACGTGGTCGACTACCTCATCGACATGATTCTGGTGGCCAAAAAGGCCGAGGCCGACAAATTGGCCGATGCGGCCGAATTCCGGCGCCGCCTGACCTATCTGCGCGAAAGGGCGCTGATGGAGACCCTGTTTGGCACGCTCGGCAAGGAAGCCGCGACCGATGCTGCCCTGCAGGCCGTCTACGACCAGGCCGCCAAGGCGCAGTCCGGCGAGCCGGAGGTCAAGGCCCGCCATATCCTGGTGGCGACCGAGGCGGAGGCCAAGGCGGCGCTGAAACGGGTGCGCGACGGCGAGGATTTCGCCAAGGTGGCCACGGAAGTGTCGCGCGATCCAGGCTCCCAGGGGGGCGATCTGGGCTGGTTCAGCAAGGATCAGATGGTGCCGGAATTCGGCAATGTCGCCTTCGCCATGGAGCCGAACCAGATTTCCGAGCCGGTGAAGAGCCAGTTCGGCTGGCACATCATCAAAGTGGAGGGCAAGCGCACCAAGAGCTTCCCGCCCTTCGAGCAGGTGAAGGACCAGGTGAAGCAATATGTCGTTCAGCGCGCCCAGCAGGATCTGATCAGCAAGTTGCGCAGCGCCGCCAAGATCGAGCGCATGACCGACGCCAAGCCGGACGCCAAGCCCGATCCGGCGAAACCGGAGCAGCCGAAGAAATAGGCGCTTCGAAAGCGCATCTGCCTCTTGCTTTGGCGCGCCGGATCGGTTTTGGAATTCGGCGTTCGCCCATCTGGCCCTCTTGGCCAAAATCCGGAAAATTCCATGGCCCAGTCCGCTGCCGTGTCTCCGCTCGCGCCGAAATCCTATCCCGACCTGCCCGTGATCGAGGGCGTGCGTTTCGCCACCGCCGCCGCCGGCATCCGATACAAGGGCCGCACCGACGTGATGCTGGCCCTGATGGACAAGGGCACCCAGGCCGCCGGTGTCTTCACCAAGTCGAAATGCCCGTCGGCGCCGGTCGAATGGTGCCGTTCGAAGCTGAAGGGCGGCAAGGCGCGCGCGCTGGTCGTCAATTCCGGCAATGCCAATGCCTTCACCGGCAAGACCGGCTTGCAACAGGCGAAGTTCACCGCCGAACTCGCCGCCAAGGCGACAGGCGCGCCGATCGGTGAGATTTTCCTCGCTTCCACCGGCGTCATCGGCGAGCCGCTCGATGCCTCTAAGTTCAAGGGCGTGTTCGACAAGCTGGTGAAGGATGCCGCGCCCGACGGGTTGCTCGATGCGGCCCGTGCGATCATGACCACCGACACTTTCCCGAAGGTGGCGACCGCGCAAGTGAAGATCGGCGGCGTCGAAGTGACCATCAACGGCATCGCCAAGGGCGCCGGCATGATCGCGCCCGACATGGCGACCATGCTGTCCTATGTCTTCACCGATGCGCCGATCGCCGCCGCCGCTCTGCAGGCCATGCTGTCGAAATCGGTGCAGGGCAGCTTCAACTCGATCACCGTCGACAGCGACACCTCGACCTCCGACAGCCTGATGCTGTTCGCCACGGGCGCCGCCGCCAAGCGCGGCGCGCCGAAGATCACCAGTGCCACGGATCGCCGCCTCGTCGAATTCCGCAAGGCGCTCGATGCGGTGTTGCTCGATCTGTCGCATCAGGTGGTGCGTGACGGCGAGGGCTGCCGCAAGTTCGTCGAAGTGATCGTCGAAGGCGCGGCCACCGCGACGGCGGCCAAGAAAGTCGCTTTCGCCATCGCCAATTCGCCGCTGGTGAAGACGGCGATCGCCGGCGAGGACGCCAATTGGGGCCGCGTCGTGATGGCTGTCGGCAAGGCCGGCGAAAAGGCCGATCGCGACAAGCTCGCCATCTGGTTCGGCGGCATCCGCGTCGCCCACAAGGGCCTGCGCGATCCCTCCTATGACGAGGGGAAGGTCTCGACCTATATGAAGGGCGAGGCGATCGAGTTGCGCGTTCATATCGGCGTCGGCAAGGCCACAAGCCGGGTGTGGACCTGCGATCTGACGAAGGAATATGTCGCCATCAACGGCGACTATCGGAGCTGACCCCGACTTGCTGCCGGAAATCCGCGACTACGATCGGCTGATCCGCGCCTTTGAATGGCAGATACCGCAACGCTTCAACATGGGCGTTGCGACCTGCGATCGCTGGGCGGAACAGGAGCCCGAGCGTGTCGCCATTCTGGAAGCGCGCGGCGACGAATTCGAGCCGATCTCCTATGGGCTTCTGCGCGAGCGCTCCAATCGCGTGGCGCAGGCGCTCATCGCGCGTGGCGTGAGCGTCGGCGATCGTGTCGCGATCCTGCTGCCGCAGATGAGCGATGTCGCCGTCGCCCATCTCGCTCTCTACAAACTCGGTGCCATCGCCGTGCCGCTGGCGGTGCTGTTCGGCCCCGATGCGATCGAATATCGCTTGCGCGATGCGGGCGCCAAGGCGCTCATCACCAATGATGCCGGCTTGCAGAAATTACGCAGCGGCCCGCGTCCGGCGAGCCTCGAAATCATTCTGTCGACCGATGGCGACGATGGCGATGCGGTCGATTTCTACAAGGCGATGGCCGAGGCCGATGCGGCGTTCACGCCCGTCGACAGCACGCCCGACGATCCAGCCCTCATGGTCTATACGTCTGGCACCACCGGCCAGCCGAAGGGGGCACTACACGGCCACAAGGTGCTGATCGGCCATCTGCCCGGCCTGCAATTCACCCATGCCTTTCTGCCGCAGCCGGGCGATCGTATGTGGACGCCGGCCGACTGGGCCTGGGCCGGGGGCCTGCTTAATGCGCTGCTGCCATCGCTCTATTTCGGCGTGCCGGTGGTGGCGCGCAAGTTCGAACGTTTCGATCCGGAGGCGGCATTCGATCTGATGGCGCGTGCCGACGTGCGCAATGCTTTCATTCCACCCACCGCTTTGCGCATGCTGCGCTCGGTGGATCAGCCGCGCAAACGTTTCAACTTCAATCTGCGTACCATTTCGTCGGCCGGCGAATCTTTGGGCGCCGAGACCTATGATTGGGGTCACGATGCGCTGGGCATGACGATCAACGAATTCTACGGCCAGACCGAATGCAATTATGTGCTCGGCTCCAGTGCCGAGCTCGGCGTGAGCCGGCGGGGCGCCATCGGCAAGCCGATCCCCGGTCATCGCGTGGCGATCCTGCGCGCCGATGGCAGCGAATGCGAGGTCGGCGAACAAGGGCAGATCGCCATGGCGCGGCCCGATCCGACGACCTTCCTTGGCTATTGGAACAATCCGGAGGCGACGGAGAAGAAGTTCATCGGCGACTGGCTGATCACCGGCGATCAGGGTCAGCGCGACGAGGACGGCTATATCCATTTCGTCGGCCGCGACGACGATGTGATCTCCTCGGCCGGCTATCGCATCGGTCCCGGCGAGATCGAGGATTGCCTGCTGCGCCATCCAGCCATCGCGTTGGCGGCGGCGGTCGGCAAGCCAGACGATCTGCGCGGCGAGATCGTCAAGGCCTTCGTGGTGCTGCGCGAGGGCCATGCGCCATCGGACGAACTGGCCGGCGAGATCCGCGATTACGTGCGCACGCGCCTGTCGGCACATGAATATCCGCGCGAGATCGCGTTTGAAACCGAACTGCCGATGACGACCACCGGCAAGATCATGCGCCGCGTGCTGCGCGACAAAAACTGAGCCGTCATTTTTTCGGCGGCATCGCTGGTGCCGTCACATGCTCCGGCCGCACGCCGATGCCGACGAAGCGGGCTGGGAGGTCGCGCAGCACGGGAATTTGATGCAGATGACGCAGCAGCCAGGGCGCGCGGCCGCGGGCCTTCGTGCCGAGCGCCGGGGCGATGATGCGGTTCTGGATCGTCACCTGTACCCATTGCGTTAATCGCACCGGCCATTCGCGCCGCTTCTGCACGGCAGCGAGATCGCTCTCCTGCACGGCGCCGTCGCGCAATTTCAGCGCCAGCAGATTGGCGGTGGCGATGGCATCCTGAATGGCGAGATTGATGCCGATGCCGCCGATCGGTGACATGGCATGGGCGGCATCGCCGATGCAGAGCAGGCCGGGCTTGTGCCAGACGGGCAAGCGGTCGACAGCGACGGTGAGCAGTTTCACATCGTCCCAGCTGGCGATTTCATGCACACGGTCGGCGAGAGGCGGCGCGATCTCGGCGATCGTCTGTTGCAGATCGCTAATGGGGCGTTGCTGCAATTGCCCGAAAGAGCCCTTCGCGATGACATAGCCGCATTGCCAGACGTCGTTGCGGTTGATGGTGATGAAGATGCGGCCGGCATCGAAACGGCCCATCGGCTCTGAGCCGTCGCTGTCGCGGCGGCTGAGCTTGAACCACAGCACGTCCATCGGCGCGCCAAGTACGGTCGGTTGCAGGCCGGCCTGCGCCCGCATGTGCGAATCCCTACCGTCGCAGGCGACGGTGAGATCGGCGCGAATGCTGACATTGCCCTCGGGCGAGGTGGCTTCGACACCGACGATTTTCCCGCCCTCGCGCACCAGGGTCTTGGCTTCGCTGCGCATCAGCAGGCGGAAATGGGAATAGGCACTGGCTTTGCGCGCCAGGAAATTCAGCAGGTCCCATTGCGGCATGAAGGCAATGAACGGATAGCGCGTGTTCAGATGCGAGAAGTCAGCCATCAAAATATTCTCGCCATTGAGGATGCCGCGCAGCAGATGCGCCTTTTCGTGCGGCAGGTGCAGCAATTCGTCGGCGAAGCCCAGTTCGTCCATCGCCTGCAAGGTGGAGGGATGAATGGTGTCGCCGCGAAAATCGCGCAGGAAGTCGGCATGTTTTTCGAGAACGATCACATCGACGCCGCTGCGCGCCAGCAGGGTGCCGAGCACGAGCCCGGCAGGGCCGCCGCCGACGATGCAGCATTGGGTGGTGAGTTCAATCAAGGGCAACCTCCCGCACGCACTGTGCGAGTTCACGTGGGTGCTGGCAAGCTCGTATGACGAGGCAGGCGAGGCAAATGCAGATTGCCCACGGCCTGACATAATTCTGCGTTTCTCCTATCGGTTCTCGCGCATCAGAGACGCGGAATGGAGTTGGCGATGGGGAGTAGAACGTCAAGCAGCGCGGTCGCGATCATTCCGTGCAACGATCTCGATGCGGCCGAACGCTGGTGGAACGAGCTCGGTTTCTCGCGCCCGCTGGATCAGGGGTATGACGATTATCGGATGCTTGCCGATGGCAAGGGCGCCGAGGTGCATCTGCAAACGGCGGTCGAAGGTTGGGTCGTGCCCGGACGAAACCCGTTTGGCATCTATCTTTATACGCCGCGCGTCGATGAACTGGCCGCCGTCGCTGGCGATCGGATCCTTGGCCCTACCAAAGCACCGGAACATAAATCCTGGGGTATGTACGAATTCGCGCTCAACGGTCCTGACGATTTGCTCGTGCGCATTGGCTGGCCGAGCCGTTCGCAGGCGTGATCATAGCGTTTTGCAGTTTGACTTAGGCAAACGCCACAAAGACGCATTAAAACAAAGGGCCTAGGCAAAATGGCGTTTCGATGGAAACGCAATTTGCTCCAGCCTACGAGGCTTTGCGGCCGCGCAGGCGATACCAAAGTTGTTTGGCGAATTCGCGGGCGCGGCGGCGGATCAGTTCGCGCGACACGATCGCTTGGAACGAGGCGCCGTCGCTTTGGGTGCCGACCAGGAGATCGGCGATCGGCATGCGGTCGGGCCAGAGGCGATTGATCATCGGATGATCGGGGATGGCGCAGGAATCGATCAGCTTGATGCCGGCTTCTGATGCCAGGCGATGGCTCAGATCGAGGGTGAAGTGAACGCCGGGTGAGAGCGCCGCCAGGCTCTCATCATAGGCGACCTTCCAGAAATAGGCGCGGTCGTCGGCGAAGAGAACGATGCCCATGGCGATCGGCTGGCCGTCGATCTCGAGACTGTCGACCCAGCAGCGGCCTTTATGCGCCAACAGCCGCGTCATGGTGCGGGTGAAGGTAGCGAGCGAGGGATCGCACAGCAGGGCGGTGCGGCGTTCGCCTTTCCACCCTTGGGCTTCCAGACTCAGAAACCGTTCGATGGCGTCGCGCACCGCTTCGGGCTCGCGTGCCGAGACATAGGCGAGCGTGCCTTTGTCTTCGAGGCGGTGGCGTTGCCGGCGCAGCTCCTTGCGCCGTTTCTGCGGCAGATGGGATTCGATCAGCTCGCGGCTGTCGCCACCATGCAGGACGGCACGATGGTGGGCGTCGAAGGTCTGATATTGCAGCTTGCGCGAGGCGGCATGGGATTGGATCAGCCGGGCCGTCTCCGTCGCGGTCGGAACGGACGCAAACAGGATCGCGCCGACCTGCGGCCAGACGGCGGCGATCCAGCGATGGATGAGTTCCAGCGCCTCGAAGCCCAGCGTCTTGTCGAGCAGCGGAATGCCCAGCGCCATTTGCGGGGCGCGCCAGGTTTTGGCGATGGCGCGTCGGCCGCGCTTGGGCACATGCACCGGGCAGAGGCCGATCAGGCGATTTGGTAGGGCGCCGGGGCGCGGGTCGCGGACGATGAGAAACATCGGCCGATGCGCTTCCGGAAAATGTTGTGCGGCGGAGGCCGCGAAAGCCGGTTCGACGAAGACGTTGCGGTCGAGCGCCCGGCTGGCGAGATCGTCCCAGTCGTCGACCATGCTCATCGCCTGGGTCCAGTCGATGAGATCGACCTGAACCGGCTTGGCGGCGTCGCTGGTGCGTTCGAGCAGGAGCGGCATGGAGGGTGTCCGGCCGAGATCGGCGATCGTCAGATGGTGTGCCAGTGCGGCCGCTGCCGCGGAGCGGCGGCGCCGAAGTCCGAAGGGAAGCGACTGTGAACCCATACCCCACTCATCGGCCTTCGCCGATGCCCCCACGTTAAACCGAACAGGCTGTGCCATTTTGGCGCAGATACCGGACGCAAACGTCGTTCAGCGAACAAAGGGACAAGAACCGGGCCAATGAGCCTGGGGTCGAGATTCTAACGTAACAGGCCGCCGGGGCGGGGATTCAACGGGTTATCGACGGTGGCGGCGGCATCGGGCGTGTCGATCCGGGATTCGCCGGAAAAGGCGGCGAACAGGCCGCGCAAATGGTCTGGCTCAAGGTCGCGGACGATGAAGACAATGCGCGTCGAATGGTCGGCGTCGGGCCAGCGCTCTAGCCGCTGCGGCGGGTGGAAGACATGCTGGACGCCGTGGATGACCACCGGCCGTTTTGGATCGTCGCTGAGCGCCAGAATGCCCTTCACGCGCAGTAGATTGGGGCCGTGAATCTGGCGCAGCATTTCGATGAACGTGTCGAAGGCGCCGGGTGTCGGGGCGGCTTCGCTCGTCAGGCAGAAGGCGCGGATGCTGGCATCGTGACGATTGACGTCATGATGGTGGTGGCCGTGATCGTGCCCATGATGGTGATCGTGGTGATGATCCGCCTCGGCCGCCTGCGTCTCGGCATTCAGCCATTTGGCGACGTCGGGATGTTTCGTCTCCGGGTTCCACAGGCCGGTGTCGAAGAGGTTGGCGGCGCTCGCTTCGTTCACGTCGATGAGGGTGGCGAAGGGCGCGAGGCGATGCAGGCGTTCGGTGATGTCGTGGAGGGCCGCCGGCGTGGCGATGTCGCTTTTCGTCAGCACGATGCGATCGGCGACGGCCGCCTGTTTCACCGCTTCGATGTGGTTGTCGAATGTCGAGGCGCCGTTGACCGCATCGACCACGGTGATGATCCCCTGCAGGCGGAAGCGCAGCATCAGATAGGGATGATACATGATCGTGTGCAGCACGGGCGCCGGATCGGCGAGGCCGGTGGTTTCGATGACGATGCGCGCGAACGGTTTCAGCCGGCCGTTGTCGAGACGCTTGAGAATGTCTTCGAGCGTCGAGACGAGATCGCCGCGGATCGTGCAGCACAGACAGCCCGAGGCCATCATCAGCATGTCACCGTCGATCTTCTCGACGAGCAGATGATCGAGGCCGATCTCGCCGAACTCGTTGATGATGACGAGCGTGTCGGCAAGGGCGGGATCGCGCAGCAGCCGATTGAGCAAGGTCGTCTTGCCCGCGCCGAGGAAGCCGGTGAGGACCGAGAGCGGAACCGGAGGCGGTGGACGGCGCTGCAGTGGCGAGGTCATTCGCTTATGTGAATCGCGCTTAAATTAATCGGCTTTGTCGGCAGCCGGACGGCTGCTGGCGCTCTGCTGTTTCTTTTTGTCGATGGGCTTCTTGTCGACGGCCTTCTTGTCCGTGGGCTTTGCAGTCGTCGGCTTGGCATTGGCCGGTTTGGCCGTCGCCGCCTTGCTGTTGGGCTTGTCGGTTTTCTTGACGGCCTTCTTGTCGGTCGAAGACTGCACGTGACCGGACAGATCGAGCGGCTTGGAATCGCCGCGCGTTGCCGTTCTGGCGGCGGGCCTGGTCGGCTTGGCGCCGAGTTTCGTCTGTGCGGCAGGCGTTTCGACGTCTGTCGCCGGCGCTGTCGCGACGGCACGGCCACGGCGGCCCTTCTTGCCGCGCGGCGCGTCGGCCGCCGGATCCACCGCCTCGTCATTGTCGGCATGGGCGACGGCGCCGTTCCAGCCGGGCGCGCGGCCGATGAAGATCGGGATCGGCTGAAAGACCTGGCGGGGTCCGAGGTCCATGCCGGCGGCGGCATAGGCGGTGACAGGTGCCATGGCGCGGGCGCGATCGGCGGCGAAGAAGGCAGCCGGATTGTCGTTTTGATAATTCTGCGAGGCGGGATCGCCGGCGACGGGAATGCCGAAATCTTCCTCGATGCCGCGGTTGCGATTGCGGCCACAGATTTCCGGACGCATGTTCGGCGGATTGGGGTCGGAGGCATCGGCGAGCGAGACGACATTGCCGCCGCTGTTGGTCTGGCCCATGAAGGCGGCGTCAAGCATCGACATCACTTTCAGGGTGCGGGCCTTGGCATTGGGCGAGCCCATGACGACGGCGATCAGACGGCGGCCGCCGCGCGTTGCGCTGGCGACGACATTGAAGCCGGAAGCGCAGACGAAGCCGGTCTTCATGCCGTCGGCGCCGGGATAGCGCCCGAGCATGCCGTTGTGATTGGTCATGATCTTGGTGCCGAGCTGCAGCGCGCCGATGCTGTAGAGGTCGCGATGATTGGGAAAGTCGCGATAGAGCGCGCGGCCGAGGATCGCCATGTCGCGGGCAGAGCTGTAGTGGTCGTCGTTGTAAAGGCCGTTCGGATTGACGAAATGCGACTCGCGCATGCCGAGCTGGCGCGCCACCGAATTCATCTCGGCGGCGAAGGCCGGCACGGAGCCTGACACGCCTTCGGCTATCGTCACCGACACGTCATTGGCCGATTTGACCATGATGATCTTCAGCGCATTGTCGAGCGTGATCTCGGTGCCCGGCTTGAACCCCATTTTCGAGGGTTGCATGCGCGCCGCGCGATTGGAGACCAGCATTGGCGTATCGAGCGACATGCGGCCGTCGCGCACCGCCTTGAGGGCGACATAGACGGTCATCAATTTGGTCGTGGAAGCCGGATACCAGGGGCGGGTCGCTTCTTCCTGGTAGAGCACTTCGCCGGAGGCGGCATCGATGACCAGAGCGGGCGTGGCGCTGGCCGAGGACAGCGGGCCGGACATGCAGGTCAGAAGGCCCACGATCGCAAAAGTGATGCGTTTCATTCAGAAATCCGAATCGCAATGTTGGACGGGGCCGAACAGCCTGAGCGCCTGTCCTAATCCCGAACATCTTAAAATGAAAGTCGGGCCACAGCGATCCGACACGGCGGGCTTGAAACGGCTTCACGCCGGAGCAAGCAGATCAGCCTTGTAATTGCTGTCCAAACTGTGGCCGATTTGCGTATATAGACTGAGAATATGCCCGAGGAGGTCAGATTATGAGTGCGGCAATCGTGGGATGGGCGCATCTGCCATTCGGCAAACATGACGCGGAAACGGTCGAAAGCCTGGTGGTTCGGGCGGCTTCCGAGGCTTTGGCCCATGCGGGCGTGCCGGCGGAGGCGATCGACGAGATTTTCCTGGGTCATTTCAACGCGGGGTTCAGCCCGCAGGATTTCACCGCCTCGCTGGTGCTCCAGGCCGATCCGGGTTTGCGCTTCAAGCCGGCGATGCGGGTGGAAAATGCCTGCGCCACCGGTTCCGCGGCGGTCCATACGGCGGTTCGTTCGATCGAGGCCGGCCGGGCGAAGCTGACCTTGGTGGTCGGTGTCGAGCAGATGACGCGCACGCCGCCGGCCGAGATCGGCCGCAACCTGTTGCGCGCCTCCTATCTGCCTGAGGATGGCGAGACGGTCGGCGGTTTCGCCGGCGTGTTCGGCAAGATTGCCGAGGCCTATTATCAGAAATACGGCGACCAGTCGGACGCCCTGGCGATGATCGCCGCGAAGAACCACGCCAATGGCGTCGCCAATCCCTATGCGCAGATGCGCAAGGATCTCGGTTTCGCCTTCTGCCGTCAGGAAAGCGACAAGAATCCCTTCGTCGCCGGCCCGCTGAAGCGCACCGATTGTTCGCTGGTCTCCGATGGCGCGGCAGCGCTTGTGATCGCCGACATGGAAACGGCGCAGAGCATGCCGCGCGCGGTGGCTTTTCGCGCCACGCGCCATGTGCAGGATTTCCTGCCGCGCGCCCATCGCGACATCATCGCCTTCGAAGGTTGCGCGCTCGCCTGGCGCAAGGCGCTGGAGGATGCGCGGATCGGTCTCGACGATCTTTCCTTCGTCGAGACGCACGACTGTTTCACCATCGCCGAACTGATCGAATATGAAGCGATGGGCTTGACCAAGCCGGGGCAGGGCGCGCGGGCGCTGGCCGACGGCATTACGGCGAAGACCGGAAAACTGCCGGTCAATCCGTCCGGTGGATTGAAGGCCAAGGGCCATCCGATCGGCGCCACCGGCGTGTCGATGCATGTGCTGACATCGATGCAATTGTGCAACGAGGCCGGCGATATGCAGATCAACGGCGCCAAGCTCGGCGGCGTTTTCAACATGGGCGGCGCTGCGGTGGCCAATTACGTCAGCATTCTGGAGCGCGTCAGGTGAAATCTCTGATCGGCGCGGCGTTTATCGCCGCGCTTGTCGTATCATCCTCAGTCTGGGCGCAGACACGGGCACAAACTCGGAGTCCAACCGCCCTGCCGGATCTGCCGCCGGGCACGTTCGATTTCTGCCCGCGCCCGGTGCGTCCGGTCTGCGTCGATGACAACGATACCTATACGAAACCGGCGTCGCGCAAGGCTTGCGACGAAGAAATGGCGCGCTTCGTCAAGGCGACCTTCGACTATCGCTCCTGCCTGACGATCCAGATGGAGAACGTCATCCGCGACACCAACCGGCTCGCCGAAAAATTTCGCTGCAAAGCGGACGGCAAGCGCAACTGCGGCTGACGTTCGTCGTTATGCTTCTCCCGGCGCCTTGGCTTCGATGGCGAGCGCATGCACGCCGTCTTGCAGTTCCTGCGCCAAGGCGTCGTTGACCAGGCGGTGGCGCTGCAGGCGCGACTTGCCGGCGAAAGCGGGCGCGGTGACGCGGACGGTGAAATGGGTTTCGCCGCGCGGCTCGACGCCACCGGGATGAAGCATATGTCCGGCATGTTTGGCGGAATCGTCGATGACGTCGAGGGACACCGGCGCCAAAGCGGCGGTGAGTTTCGCAATCATCGTGTCCTTAACCGTCACTTCGCATCTCCACTCTAGGGTCGTCCGTCGCGTAGGAAATCTTAGCAGAGCAGACCATCAAATTTGCATTCCTGCTTTGCCATTTTCGCAGCGCAACACCATTTGTACTTTCCGGGCCCGGCAGTGCTTGCCGCAGACCCTCCACCTACCTAATGTTTCGGGCATGAATCTCAATTCGCCACTCTTTGATCGCATCAGGACCAAGGGCGAGCCGCAGGAGCGGCCGGCCGAGCCGGTGCGCGTCCGGTGCAACCATCCCGGTTGCGACCTCGCGGGCGAATATCGCGCGCCGATGGGCCGCGATCGGGAAGGGCAGTATTTCTGTTTCTGCATGGACCATGTCCGCGAGTACAACAATTCCTACAATTATTTCAAGGGGATGAGTGACGAGGACGTGGCGCGCTACCAAAAGGACGCGCTGATCGGCCATCGCCCGACCTGGACCATGGGGACCAAGCGCGGCGCCAGCGGGTTCCGCGAGGACGGGGTCGATCCGGCCGGTTTCGTCGACCCGATGGGCCTGTTCCGGGCGCAGGAGCGGGCGCATCAGGCAGCCACCGCCCGGCCGCGCCTGCCTGTGGCCACGGCCAAGGCTCTGGCGGTCATGAATCTTGAAGAATCAGCCGATGCGCAAACCGTTCGGGCGCGCTACAAGGAACTGGTCAAACGCCTCCACCCGGACGCCAATGGCGGCGATCGGTCCAGGGAGGAAAAATTGCGCGAGATCATCCAGGCCTATAAGCATCTGCGCAGCGTCAAGCTGGCGTAAGCTATCGGTCGCTGGATTTTCCGGCTTACGGCTTGAGGCCTTTCAGGTTGCGCGCACGCGCTCATTGCGTGCGGCGTTGGAGGAATGATGCAAGCGGATACAAAAGAAACGAACGGTCTGCCCGATATCAAGGTGTCCGTGCGTCAGCTGTTCAATATCGATTCCGACATGGAAGTGCCGGCCTATTCGACCGCGAACGCTTATGTGCCGGATCTCGATGAAGATTACCTCTTCGACCGACCGACCACGCTCGCCATTCTCGCCGGCTTCGCCCGCAACCGCCGCGTCATCGTCACCGGCTATCACGGCACCGGTAAATCGACCCATATCGAACAGGTTGCCGCGCGGCTGAACTGGCCTTGCGTGCGTATCAACCTCGACAGCCACGTCTCGCGTATCGATCTCGTCGGCAAGGACGCGATCGTGCTCAAGGAAGGCAAGCAGGTCACCGAGTTTCGCGACGGCATCCTGCCCTGGGCCTACCAGAACAATATCGCCCTCGTGTTCGACGAATATGACGCCGGCCGTCCGGACGTGATGTTTGTCATCCAGCGCGTGCTCGAATCCTCCGGCCGCCTGACCCTGCTCGACCAGAGCCGCGTGATCCGGCCGCACGCCGCGTTCCGTCTGTTCGCCACCGCCAATACGGTGGGTCTCGGCGATACGTCGGGCCTCTATCACGGCACGCAGCAGATCAACCAGGCGCAGATGGACCGCTGGTCCATCGTCACCGTGCTCAACTATCTGGCGCACGACAAGGAAGTCGACATCGTGCAGGCGAAGGCGCCGCACTATCGCAGCAAGGAAGGTCGCGACATCGTCAACAAGATGGTGCGCGTCGCCGACCTCACCCGTAACGCCTTCATGGCCGGCGATCTGTCGACGGTGATGAGCCCGCGTACGGTGATCACCTGGGCCGAGAACGCCGACATCTTCAAGGATATCGGCTTCGCCTTCCGCCTGACCTTCCTCAACAAGTGCGACGAACTCGAACGCGCCCTGGTCGCCGAGTTCTATCAGCGCGCCTTCGGGCAGGAACTGCCCGAGAGCACGGTGAATGTCGCGCTGAGCTGAGAGAGCCGAAGCACGCTGGCAGGCCCGCATCGTGACCGATGCGGGTTGCGGGCGGCGGGTAATGGGATAGCCCTTTCATGAGTTCCAATCGCAAGCCGGCCGTCAAAGGCGAAGCCCCGCAGGAGCCGTTCAAGCGCGCGGTGGCAAGCTGCATGCGTGCCATGGCGGGGGCGCGCGATCTGGAAGTGACCTTCGCGGCCGAACGTCCGGCGCTCGTCGCCGGCGACACGCCGAAGGCGCGGCTGCCGGAGCCGGCGCGCAAGCTCACCGCGCATGAAGCGGCTATCGTCCGCGGACATGCCGATTCGCTGGCGCTGAAGCTCGCCTGTCACGACGCGAATGTGCATCGCCGGCTGACGCCGACCAATCAGGCGGCGCGCGCCGTCTTCGAGGCGGTGGAACAGGCGCGGGTCGAATCCATAGGCTCGCGGCGCATGCAGGGCGTCGCCGAAAATCTCACCGCGATGCTGGATGATCGCTATCATCGCGGCACCTATGCCGACGTCACCGATCGCTCCGACGCGCCGCTCGAGGATGCGGTGGCGATGATGGTGCGCGAACGGCTCACCGGTCTTGCGCCGCCGCCGGCGGCGCAGAAGATCGTCGATCTGTGGCGGCCGATCATCGAGGATCGCGCCGGCGACGATCTCAATGCGCTCGGTGCTTCGATCGAAGACCAGCGTGCCTTCGGCAAGATGGTCCATAAACTGTTGCAGTCCCTCGACATGCTGGACGAGGGTGCGATGGATCAGGACGAGACCGGCGACGAGCAGGGCGATTCCGAGCCCGATGCGCAGCCCGAGGACGCCGAAAGCGAGGGCGAGCAGGATCAGACCGGCGATGCCGTCGAAATGGATCAGGCCGACGATTCGACCGAGGACATGGAAGAAGGCGAGATGGACGCCGACGACGCGCCCGCTGGCGAAATGCCAGAGGACGCCGACATGGGCGACGCCGACGAAGCCTCCGAGAACAAGCGCCCGCCGACCCATGGCGCCATCGAACATCGCGGTCCCGACTACAAGGCGTTCACGGTGAAGTTCGACGAGACCGTGCATGCGGAAGATCTGTGCGAGCCGGAAGAGCTGGAGCGCCTGCGCGCCTATCTCGACAAGCAGCTCAGCAATCTGTCGTCGATCGTCGCGCGCCTCGCCAACCGGCTGCAACGCCGCTTGATGGCTCAGCAGAACCGCTCGTGGGAATTCGATCTCGAAGAGGGCATTCTCGATCCGGCGCGCCTGTCGCGCGTCATCATCGATCCGCAGCAGCCGCTGTCGTTCAAACGCGAGAAGGATATGAACTTCCGCGATACGGTGGTGACGCTTCTGCTCGACAATTCCGGTTCGATGCGCGGCCGCCCGATCACGGTCGCCGCCACCTGCGCCGACATTCTGGCGCGCACCTTGGAGCGTTGCGGCGTCAAGGTCGAGATTCTCGGCTTCACGACGCGGGCGTGGAAGGGCGGCCAGGCGCGCGAAGCGTGGTTGCAGGCCGGCAAGCCGGCCAATCCGGGCCGCCTCAACGATCTGCGCCACATCATCTACAAATCGGCCGATGCGCCGTGGCGCCGCGCGCGCCGCAATCTCGGCCTGATGATGCGCGAAGGTTTGCTGAAGGAGAATATCGACGGCGAGGCGGTCGATTGGGCGCATCGTCGCCTGCTCGCGCGCAGCGAACAGCGTCGCATCCTGATGGTGATCTCCGATGGTGCGCCGGTCGACGATTCAACCTTGTCGGTCAATCCGGGCAATTATCTTGAAAAGCATCTGCGCTGGGTGATCGACGAGATCGAAAACCGTTCGCCGGTCGAACTCATCGCCATCGGCATCGGTCACGACGTGACGCGCTACTATCGTCGCGCGGTGACGATCGTCGATGCGGAAGAACTCGGTGGCGCGATGACGGAGAAGCTGGCCGAACTGTTCGACGAGGATTCCACGCCGACCATCGTTCCGTCGGCGCATATGGTGCGCGCCGCGCGCCAAGCGGCGCAGCCGGCGAAGGCGAAGTAGGACTTCGCCTCAACGCCAACCAACAAAAAAACCCGGTCGCGAGACCGGGCTTTTTTGTTGCGATGTTCGCTAAAATCAGGCGGCGGCAGCGGCCTGCTTCTTGACGATCTCGCGCTTGAGGGTGAGCGCGCCTTGCGACAGCTCGGCGTCACGCGCCTTGAGCAGGAAGGCATCGAGGCCACCGCGATGCTCGACCGAACGCAGAGCGGCGGCGGCGACGCGCAGGCGCACCGAACGCTGCAGCGTGTCGGAGATCAGGGTGACGTTGCACAGGTTCGGCAGGAACCGTGTCTTGGTCTTGATGTTCGAGTGGCTGACGAGATGGCCAACCTGGACTGCCTTGCCGGTCAGTTCGCAACGGCGCGACATGGGAACTTCCTTTCAAACGCTTTTCGACTGGGCGATAGCCTTGAGAACGCCGCCGGAGGGCGGATGCATTTGTCCACGACTGAATGGAAGGCGCGACAAACCGCAATCGTTCCGGGTTCGCCGGAATTCGGTCGCGGCTCTATAGGGGAGAGGTGCTGTGGCGTCAAGACTTTGACAGCAATGGCTGGCGCTAAAGTCGCACTTTGCTAGAAAAGGTGATGAGCAGGCGTTGTCTCGGCCGCGAATCCGACGAATTTACGAAGTGTAAGCTATAAGCTGCTTCAAATCCGACAACAGTATCGGATGTAGAGTTTCATGATCAGCAGGACACTCAAAATTAAGACGATTTTGCCCAAGGCGCGGGTCGGGACGCGGGTTTTGGCGCTGTCCTTGGCGGCGCTGCCGCTGGCTTTTGCAGGTTTTGGCGCAAAGGCCGAGACGCTGCAGGCGGCCTATTCGGTGCGCATCATTGGCTTGACCTTGGGCACAGCCGGCCTCGTCGGCTCGATCGAGCCGAACGGCTATCGGCTCGAGGCTTCAGCTAAACTGGCCGGCATCGCCTCGGCGGTGACCAAATCGGAAGGCGGCGCCACTTCCACCGGATCGATCGTGCGCGGCCGCGTGCTGCCGGCGACCTATGCCAGTGCCTCGCAGAATTCCAAGGAAACCCGCACGGTGCGGATGGCCTTGAACGCCGGCAATGTCAGCGGCGCCGAGATCATGCCGCCGCCCGATCCCTATCCCGATCGCATTCCCGTCACCGAGGCGCAGAAGCGCGGCATTATCGATCCGCTGTCGGCGCTGATCATGCCGGTCAGCACGCCGGGCCCGCTTGTGGGACCCGAGGCCTGCGCCCGCACCATTCCGATCTATGACGGCATCACCCGGTTCGACGTGCCGCTCTCCTATGTCGGTACGCGCCGCATGGAGATCGCCGGCTACATCGGTCCGGTGGCGGTCTGTTCGGCGCGCTATCGGCCGATTTCCGGCCATCGTGCCAACCGGGAAGCGACCAAGTTCATGGCCGACAACCGGCAGATGGAAGTCTGGCTGGCGCCGCTCGAAGAGGCGCGCGCCCTGGCGCCGGTGCGTATTTCCGTCGCCACCATGATCGGCATGCTGGTGATCGAGGCGACGCGCTTCCAGACCTCGCCGTCGACGACGGCCTCGACCCGTTAACTTTTTCCGCCGTCTCGACGGTCCTGTTTTCGCAAACCCGCCGGCCTCTGGCCGGCGGGTTTTTTGCATGGGCGCGACGGGCTGGCGGGTAGGGCCGTGCCAAATCGATCGCAATTGTTAACGCTTGTCTTTTCAAAAGCCTGTCGCCTAAGTGCGGCAAAGCCTCGGCTAGTGGTATTTGGGGCGATCGCCACCCACATATGGCGTGAACGGGTCGCGAAAAGCCTGATTGCAGCGATTCGTGCCCGATCCGTTCGTGCTGCGTACCGGAGGTAAACGGTGGATGTTCTGGTCCCTGTGGAAACTCTATTGACAGAAGCGCCCTTCGGAGTCCGTACGAAAGTATGCGTCGAGTCTAGGGATGCGCGTGCCGAGTCGAGCGGATTCGCAATACATAGTAATGCTTGGGTGGGATGGAACGAAATCTTGTGGGGAACAAAGGAAGACTCAAGAAGAGTCGCCGATTCGATGCCGATTCGTTCCCGCCCCGTTCGAGTGCTGAAGAAATCTCGCCGCCAGCCGTCGCAGCATGATACATCGGCGCTGTTGTCATCAGGTTTTCGGCACGGCTCCGTTCCCATCGTTCGGCATCGTGCCGCAGGTTCGTTTCGATGAATGTTCCGCTGCCGGCGGGTCGCGCCGGTCTCCCGCAGTCTCGCCACCGGCCGGTCACCGCGGTGCTCGGGCCGACCAATACCGGCAAGACCCATCTGGCGATCGAACGGATGGTCGGCCACGCCAGCGGCGTCATCGGTCTGCCGCTGCGGCTTTTGGCGCGCGAGGTCTATAACCGCATCGTCGAAAAGGTCGGCCCGGCGCAGGTGGCTTTGATCACCGGCGAGGAAAAGATCAAGCCGGACCGGCCGCGTTATTGGGTGTCGACGGTCGAGGCCATGCCGCGCGATCTCGATGTCGATTTCGTCGCCGTCGATGAAATCCAGCTCGCCGCCGATCTCGATCGCGGCCATGTCTTCACCGACCGTCTGCTGCACCGGCGCGGCCGCGAGGAGACGATGATGATCGGGGCCGAAACGATCCGGCCGCTGATCGAACGGCTCATTCCCGATGCGGTCATTGTGTCGCGGCCGCGCCTGTCCAATCTGACCTTCGCCGGCGAACGCAAGATTTCGCGCCTGGCGCGGCGCAGCGCCGTCGTCGCCTTTTCGGCTGAGGAAGTCTACGCCATCGCCGAGTTCATCCGGCGCCAGAAGGGCGGGGCCGCCGTCGTGCTCGGCGCGCTCAGTCCGCGCACGCGCAATGCTCAGGTGGCGATGTATCAGAACGGCGACGTCGATTATATCGTCGCCACCGATGCCATCGGCATGGGCCTCAATCTCGATGTCGATCACATCGCCTTCGCCGGGGATCGCAAGTTCGACGGTTGGCAATATCGCCGGCTCAACCCTAGCGAGTTCGCACAAATTGCGGGTCGTGCCGGCCGGCATACCAATGATGGGACCTTTGGCACCACCGGGCGGTGCGCGCCGTTCGACGAGGAGCTTATCGAGGCGCTGGAAACCCATCGTTTCGACGCGCTCTCCACCTTGCAGTGGCGCAATACCGATCTCGATTTCGCGACGATCAGCAGTTTGCAGGCCTCGCTCGAGCGCGAGCCGCGGACGCAGGGGCTGACGCGCGCGCCGCTGGCCGAGGACGTCCTGGTGCTCGACGTTCTGGCGCGGGACGAGACCGTTCGCCGGGTCGCGGCCACGCGCAAGGACGTGGAGCGTCTATGGGACGCATGCCAGATCCCCGATTATCGCAAGCTGTCCCCGGCAGCCCATGCGGAACTGGTGTCGACCATCTACAGTTTCATCGTTCGGGCGGGAAAAGTGCCGGATGACTGGTTTCAGCGCCATCTTTCCACTTTTGATCGCACCGATGGTGAGATTGACACATTGTCGGCGCGTATTGCACAGATACGCACCTTCAATTTCATCGCTAATCGTCCTGACTGGCTGAAGGATCCTGAGCATTGGCAGGGGATTACCCGTCAGGTAGAGGACAGGCTTTCGGACGCGCTGCATGAGCGGCTCGCCCATAGATTTGTGGACCGGCGCACCAGCGTGCTGATGCGCCGCCTGAGAGAGAATGCAATGCTGGAAGCGGAAGTGACGACGTCAGGCGATGTGCTTGTCGAGGGGCAGCATGTCGGCAGCCTGCAGGGGTTCCGTTTCACGGCTGACCCGCAGGCCGAGGGCGAGGCGCAGAAAACCCTGAACGCGGCGGCGCAGAAGGCGCTGGCGAGCGAGATCGACGGACGCGCCACGCGCGTCGGCGATGCGGTCGACGATGCCTTCGTGCTCGCCAATGACGGCACCCTGCGCTGGCTGGGCGAAGCGGTCGGCAAGATCGCGGCGGGCGATCACGTCCTTAAGCCGGTCGTGCGCGTGCTCGCCGACGAGCGGCTGACCGGCGCCTCGCTGGAGACCGTGCAACGCCGGCTCGATCTGTGGGTGGCGCAGCATGTGAAGAAACTGCTCGGCCCGCTGTTCGAACTGGAGGCCGGCGAGGGGCTTGAAGGCATCGGCCGCGGCATCGCCTTTCAGGTGGGAGAAGCGCTCGGTGTGCTCGAACGCCAGCGCGTTGCCGCCGACATCAAGAATCTCGATCAGACGGCACGCGCCAGCCTGCGCAAGTTCGGCATGCGCTTCGGCGCCTATCACATCTATCTGCCGCAACTGTTGAAGCCGGCGCCGCGCGCGCTTGCCGCGCAATTGTGGGCGCTCAAGCATGGCGGCATCGAGACCGTGAAGGGTCTCGATGAAGTGGCGCATCTGGCATCGTCCGGCCGCACCTCCTTCGGTGTCGACAAGGATGTGCCGAAGGGGCTCTATCTCGCCGCCGGTTTCCGCGCGTCCGGCGAACGCGCCGTGCGCGTCGACATTCTGGAACGCCTGGCCGATCTCATTCGTCCGGCGATCGCCTATCGTCCCGGCACGACGCCGGGCGATCCGCCGCCGGGGACCGCCGATGGCGACGGTTTCGTCGTCACTGTGGCGATGACGTCGCTGGCCGGCTGCTCGGGCGAAACCTTCGCGTCGATCCTGCGTTCGCTCGGCTATCACGGACAGCAGCGCAAGGGTCCGGCGATCACCGTGCCGTTGATTCCGAAAGCCGCGACCGAGCCGGTGAAACCGGCGGAGGCGGAAACGGCTGCGGCAGAGGCGTCTTCTGAAGGCGGCACCGAAGCGGCTGCGTCGAGCGAAGCCGTCACCGAGACCGTCGAGGCAGCGGCCACAGAAACTGCTGCGGCAGCGGTGGGGCCTGTCGTCGAAGTGACGGCAGAGGCACCGGTTGTGGAAGCCGCCGAGGCGGCACCGCAAGAGGTGCAGGAACAAGCGGCGCAAGAAGAAGCAACGCAAGAACAAGAGACGACAGCGCCGGAAGCATCGACGCCGGCGGAAACCGTTGAAGCGCCCGCCGCGGAAGCCGCAGCCAGCGATGCGCCGGCGGCCGAGACGGGTGAAGCGGTTGAGGTCGCCGCTGAAGAGGCGATGATCGAAGTGTGGACGCCGCATCGTCGGCACGAGCCACGCAAGTTCGACTTCACCCAGCGTCGGCCGCGTCGCGAAGACAATCGCAACAACAAGGGTCAGCGTCCGCCGCAAGGACGTCCCGGTGAAGCCGGTGTTGCGGCCGCGCCGGCCGATGGCGCGGAGGCGCCGGCACAGCAGCAGCGGCGCGACGGTGGCCGCGATCGCTTCAAGAAGAAGTTCGAAGGCCGTGGCGGACAGAAGCCGGGTGAGGGGCGTCGCGACCGGCCCGATCAGCAGCGTGGCGATCAACAGCGGTCGCACGGCCAGCGCTTCGAACGTCCCAAGCCCAAGGAACGGCAGCCCGATCCGAATTCGCCCTTCGCCAAACTGGCGGCGCTGAAGGAGCAATTGGAAAACAAGGATCGCAGCAGGTGACGATCGCGGGGCGACAACGGCTGGATAAATGGCTGTGGTTCGCTCGCGTCGTTAAATCGCGCACCTTGGCGGCGAAGCTGGTGACGGATGGCTTCGTGCGCGTGAACAGCACCAAGGCCGATGCGCCGGCCAAGGCGGTCGGCGCTGGCGACGTTCTGACGATCGCGCTGGAGCGGCAGGTGCGGGTGCTCAAAGTGTTGGCGCCGGGGGCGCGGCGCGGTCCCTACGAGGAGGCACGCACCCTCTACGAAGACTGTTCGCCGCCGCCTGCCACGCCCGAAACCACGAGGGGATTTGGCGAACGGGAACCGGGTGCGGGGCGGCCGACGAAGAAGGAACGGCGCAGCCATGATGCCCTGTTCGGTGACGACGGCTTCGGTTCGGGTAAAGTTGATTAAGGCGATCAGGGTTGCAATCGCCGCCGCATTGCGCCAAGAGGCTGGCCGAAGTCAGCCAGCAGGCGTAAAGCCCCTGTGAATGACCGCGCCGTGGGCGCGAGGAGAGACTGATGACCTATGTCGTCGTAGAGAATTGCATCAAGTGCAAGTATATGGACTGCGTCGAAGTGTGCCCCGTGGACTGTTTCTACGAGGGCGAGAACATGCTGGCGATCCATCCCGACGAATGTATCGATTGCGGCGTGTGCGAGCCGGAATGCCCGGCCGAGGCGATCAAGCCCGATTCGGAGCCTGGCCTCGACAAATGGCTCAAGCTGAACGCCGACATGGTCAAGAACTGGCCCAACATCACGATCAAGCGAGATGCGCCGGCCGACGCCAAGGAATTCGACGGAAAAGAGGGAAAATTCGAGGCTTATTTCTCGGATAAGCCGGGCGACGGCGACTAAATTACGGCATTTTGACCCTGCCGCCCCGGCCCCTGGTGCCGGGTGGCCGAGGCCGCCGGCGAAGTTCCGCCATCAATTCCAGTGAATTGCGACAATCAACGCCATTGCGGTGGTAAGGCGTTAACCTTTGCACATGGCCAAACCACGGCTCCATGCTGGAATTCTTTGATTCCAGCAGTATTTTGTGCTATACCTCTTTTTAACAGTCGTTAATTCCGCTTACCGAGGACCCGCCGCTACAGGAGGCCGCTCCGGTTTTCCGGGGCTGTTTTTTTGCCGACATGTGACAGCCCTTTGGTGGGCGCTGTTGTCGGTCCGAACGAGCGAGCAATTAATTACTGTTTTTGTTTGGGTAATCGGCGCTCAGTTCCCATGTGAGCGCTGCTTCTACCTAACCGGATGGCCTCTGTCATCCGGAAAATCACCCCGTCTCCACAGCGGGGTAACCAGGAGTATCGAGTATGTCGTCGACCAAGAAAACGACCAAGACTGTCAAAGCCAAGGCTATGGCACGTTCGTCCAGCAAGGAAAAGGTCAAAACCGGGCTGTCCGGGAAAACCAATAAGTCCGAGGCGGAAAAGGTCAAGTTGAAGGCGGCGGCGACGGAAAAAACGGTCAGCAAGGCGAAAGATGTCGCCAAGGCAGCGGCCAAGCATGTCACGAAGCCGGCGGCCAAGTCGGCGACAGTCAAACCGGTTGCCAAGCCGGTGACGGGGAAGGCGCCTGCCGAGGTCAAGGTCGACAAAAAATCCGCCGGAACAACAGTTAAGGCTGCTCCAGTACAGGTTCTTAAACCTGTTCCTGGCAAGAAGCCTGCGGCACCTCCCAAGCAAGAGAACAAGACAACAATCGTGAAGAAACCTCAGCAAGCGAAAGACGCGGCGCCCCCTGCCAAGGACAAGGTGCCGGCCAAATCCGCCGCTCCGGTAAAGCCGGCGGCGAAAGTCTCCACCAAGGCCACCGAGGCCAAAGTGGAAGCCAAGGTCGAAACCAAGCCGGCCGTGAAAGCCGCCGCCAAGCCCGCGCCGGTGAAAACCGAAGCCGCGAAGCCGGCGGCTGCGCCCAAGGCCAAGATCGAACCGGCTGCTGAGGTGAAACCGTCCGTTCAACCGGCCGCGCCGCGCCCTGTCGCCGGCGCGCCCGTGCCGTCGCGTCCTGGTCTGCCGCCGGGCCGCTTTGGCGCGTCGCGTCAGCCCTTCCCGCCGATCGTCAAGCCGGCCGCCGCCGTTGCTGGCGGCAAGCCGGGCAAGACCGGCTTCAAGACGCATGAATACATTGTCTATCCCGCCCATGGTGTCGGCCAGATCATCGCCACCGAGGAGCAGGAAGTCGCCGGCCATAAGCTGGAGCTTTATGTGATCAGCTTCCTCAAGGATAAGCTGACCTTGAAGGTGCCGCTGCCGAAGGTTCTGTCGGGCGCGATCCGCAAATTGTCGGATGCGGCGACCGTGCAGAAATCCCTCGACACGCTGACCGGTCGTGCCCGCATCAAGCGCACCATGTGGTCGCGCCGCGCGCAGGAATATGAGGCGAAGATCAATTCGGGCGATCTCGTCGCGATCGCCGAAGTGGTGCGCGACCTCTATCGTTCCGAAGCGCAGCCCGAGCAGTCCTATTCCGAACGGCAGCTCTATGAAGCCGCGCTCGATCGCATGGCGCGCGAAGTCGGTGTCGTGCAGAAACTGACCGAGACCGAATCGCTCAAGCTGATCGAGCAACATCTCGAAAAGGGCCCGCGTCGCGGTTCCCGTTCCGAAGCGGCTTCCGATGCTGATGGCGATACGGATAGCGATGCGGATAACGACGGCGAGATCGAAGCCGCCGCTTAAGGCAAATTGCGCGGATATCCGCGCTGCAACGCTCAAGAAAAACCCGGCTTGCGAGCCGGGTTTTTTGTTGCCTGCAAGGCCTTCTATTCGACGACGATCTTGTACTGGCGCCCGGGCTCGAGGCTGGCGCCGCGCTGCAAGCCGTTGATCAGCAGGAAGACGTCGAGATTGCGATCGGTCATGGCCATGCGCTGCGCCATGCTGGAGATCGTATCGCCGCCCTGCGCCGCGACGATGGCGACGTGCAGGGGCCGCAGGCCGCGCGCTTCCTGCTGCGGCAGACGCCGGAACGAGTTGATGGCGGCCAGGAACTTTTTGTCCGTATCGGGCGTCAGATTTTTGCTGGCGAAGATGATGCGGAAGACATCGCCGCCCATGCGGATGACGGCGACGCGGAAGCGCCAGTCGTTTTCCGTCGCGGTGGCGGTCGCGCCCGGCAGGCCGTTGATGGTCAGGGTCTGGATCGTCGCCTGATCGAGGCCGGCGACCCAGCCGGTGCCGAGATAGGCCTCCAGCGATTGCTCTTCGCCGAGACGGACATTGTCGAGGCGCAGCGCTTCCGAGCCGCCGGCGGCGACGCCAAGCACCGCCTGCGCCGTATTCTCCAAGGTGAAGCCATCGGGCGCGGTGAAGGCGAAGCCGAGCTTGCCATGGGCGAAGCGGCGGCCGCGCACGATACCGTCGGCCGGATCGTCGCCGAAGTCGATGCCGTTGATGGCGTTGAGATAGGCCTCGCGATCGATGGCGCCCATGCCCGGCGCGCCGAATTGGCGGGCGGCGTTGCGGGCGCGCTCGATGCGCTCCTGCGTCGAGGGGTGGGTCGACATGATGTCGGGCTGCTGATCGCTGTTGCGATTGCCGAGCAGAGCGGCGCGCATCGCCGTCGAGCGGCTCAAGGCCTGCAGGAAGCGCGCAGCGCCATAGGGATCGTAGCCGGCGCGGCCGAGATTGCGCACGCTGATCAGATCGGCGTCGAATTCCTGCTGGCGGGTGAAGCCGGCGAGGGTGAGCTTGTCG
This sequence comes from Rhizobiales bacterium 62-17, assembly GCA_001898965.1. Classification (GTDB taxonomy): domain Bacteria; phylum Pseudomonadota; class Alphaproteobacteria; order Rhizobiales; family Beijerinckiaceae; genus Terripilifer. Next base: position 278,282 of record MKVW01000009.1, on the reverse strand, counting down.
AAGGCGGTGATTTCCTCGCTGCGTTCGCGGCTCTGCAATTGTTTGGTGACGCGGCTGCGCAATTCGCTGGTCTTCAGCGCTTCCTCGCGCTGGAAAGCATGGCGCGCGGTGACGTGGCCGATCTCATGGGCCATCACCGCGGCGACCTCGGAGGAATCGTTGGCGAGCGCCAGCAGGCCGCGCGTCACATAGATATTGCCGGACGGCAGAGCGAAGGCGTTGACGACGGGCGAATTGAGGATCGTGACACGATAGGCAGGACCGGGATTTTCTTCGGCCGCCGCCAGTTTCGCGAGGATCTGATTCAGCAGCTGTTCGGCCGCCGGTGCCCTGTATTCGCCACCGAACATGGAGACGAGCTGGCGATGTTCGGCAGTGCCGCGCGGTTCGTTGCCGGTGGTGCGCGGCGCCTGCGACGGCACGGCCGGCCCCTGCGGCTGCTGATTGTTGTCGGGGTCAAATGTGGCGCAGCCGGCCAAGGCCAGCACAAGAGCCACGCAGGCCAGCCGGGTCTTGAATGATCGGGAAAAAGGGTAGGTGAACGAATTCATAGGTTTATAACGGCAGACCATAGGATTGAGTTCAACCTGTGGCGAAAATCGACCGATCCGCGCGCGAAAATGGTCGAGGTTGCAACTCATGGCGTGAGAACGGGCTCCCGCGACGGCAGAACGAAGGAATTCCATCCTGCCATGGCACGATGGAAGATTTCTTACCGTTGCTCCAGAGCTTTTTCAGTTTTCATAAAGCCGGACGCTCGTTTCGATGTGCGCTGACGCACTGCACGGGTGAATGTTTCTTCACTTCGGTTTTAACGACCGCGCACGCGCACGGTCCAGGCGCCGTCATCGGCCGCGTCCTTGCCGGCGAGTGCCTTCGCCAGATCGTCCTCGATCCGCTGAGCGACAGGGAGCCTGTGATGATAGGGATCCCAGAAGGTGGCGTCGTTGCGGTTGAGCGGCGAATCGATGCGCCAGTCGACGACGGTGGCCTGATGGCGCCGGGCGATCGCATCCATGTCGGCCTTGCAGGCGGCTTCCACCGCCGCGTCGCGGGAACCCGGCGCCGGCAAAGTCGAAATATGGGTCGGCAGCCAGATCAGCACGGTGCGCGTGCGATCGCCTTCGCGGTTCAAAATCGCATCGAGCCAATCCTGCGCCGGGAAGCGCAAGGTGGCGCGTTCCGCCTCGGTGAGGACGACGGGCGGCGTCACCGGCGTGATGACATGCGGGCGATCGCCCCAGATGCGCTGTTGCGCGGCGGCGAGATCATAGGTGTCGTCGGGCGGTGTGTAGACGCTGAAGCCGTTCGGTTGCAGGCGGATGCGGCCATGGCCGAGATTGGTCATGACGATGCGCGCCGCCGTCTCGATGGTCTTGCCGTTCAACAGATAAAGAAAATCGTTCCACGGATTGTCGTCGAACATCCAGTCGGGAAAGGCGCGGATGGTCAGCTTGCGATCGGGCTGATCGGCGCGCTCGTCGCACCACCAGTGATCGAGGCCGACGATCATCACCTTCGGCGGACCTTTGACGCGCAGGAACAGATCGGCCATCTGCATCTGCTCCCACGGTGTCGCGGCATTCATCGCCACATTGGCGAGGCGGCTGCCGAAGGTCTTGTCGAGCCGGTCGGGATCGAACAGGCGGATCATCGAATTGCCAACGATGATCGAATCGTAGTTCCCGTGGCGGATGATCGCCGGATAGAAATGGCGCTGGCTGGTGTCGATGTTGGGGCGCGGCATCGGTGGTGAAAACGGCACCACCTGATAGGGATCGACGATCAGAATGAAAGCGGCGCAGGCGGCAAGCCCGCCGATAAACGTGCCGAACAGAGCCTTGCCGAAGCGGCGCCAGCGTGCGCCGTCGGCCGCATCATGTTCGGCGTCGCCGCGTTTGGTGGCGATCCAGTTCGTCAATCCTGTGCGCAATGTGGTGAGCATGGTTAGAACTGCATGATCAGAACTGGAAGTAGATGAAGGGCGTCGGCGCGCCCTTGCCGATTTCAAGGACGCAGATGACCGCGATGACGGCGACGACGATGGCGAGCGGTACGCTCGGGAAAATATAGCGCTCCTTCAACTGATGAGCGGAGGGAATGAGCATGGCGATGGCGGTGGCGACCAGCATCATGCGCCAGGCTTCGAGCCGGCCGGTCAAGCCGTTGGCGCCCACCATTGAAGCCAGGATCGAACCGGCGGAGGTGAAGTCCACGGCGCGGAAAATCACCCAGCCGACGATGACGAACAGCATGGTGACGAACCAGGCCAGCAGCACCGGCATCGGGCGGCCGAAGCGCTGCCAATAGCGGCAGATGACGAGACCGACGCCATTCCACACGCCCCACACCACATAGGTCCAGCCGGCGCCATGCCACAGACCGCAGATCGCCATGGACATGATCGTCGCCCAGACATAGCGCAGCTCGCCATGGCGGCTGCCGCCCAGCGGAATGTAAAGATAATCGCGGATGAAGTTCGACAGCGAGATGTGCCAGCGCCGCCAGAAATCGCGCAGCGATGTTGCGAGATAGGGGCGGTTGAAATTTTCCGGCAGCAGCAGGCCGAACATCAAGGCGATGCCGATGGCCATTTCCGTGTAAGCGGAAAAATCGAGGAAGAGCTGGAAGGTGAAAGCCAGCGCCGCCGTCCAGGCTTCGCCGAAGGTCAACACCGTATGCGTCGCCTTCTCATAGAGCCGATCGGCAACGGGGCCGAGCTGATCGGCGACGAGCACTTTCTTGGCGAGACCGAGCGTGAACAAGACGCCGGCAATGGCGAAGCGTTGCGCGAGGCCGGGCCGGCGCGGATCGAGTGAGAATTGCGGCACCAGCTCGTTGTGGCGCACGATCGGCCCGGCGATCAGATGCGGGAACACGAGCACGAACAGCGCGAACGGCCGCAGCGGATAGAGCGGCGCATCGCCACGACGCAGATCCACCAGATAGGAGATGAGCTGAAACGAGAAGAAGCTGATGCCGATCGGCAGGATCAGGCCGGAGCGCGGCAAATGCCAGCCGGTGATCGCATCGAGCGAGTTGATGAGGAAGTCGAGATATTTGAAGGTGGCGAGCGAGCCGAGATTGATGAGAATGCCGAGCACGATCACCGGCAGGCGGCGGCCTTTGTTCGACCAGCGCGCCAACAGCCAGGTGAGGCCGATCTGCGCTAGGAGCAGCGGCAGGAAGCGCACGTCCCACCAGGCGTAGAACACCAGCGAGGCGGCGATCAAAGCGTAATGGCGCAGTCGCTCGCTCGACACCGCCAGCCAATAGGCGGCGAGCGTCAGCGGCATGAAGATCAGAATGAACGGCTGGCTTTGGAACAGCATCCGGGGCGATTGTATGATTGAGCAGCAGGTCCGCGACGCCGCCGGCTGCGATGCGGCGGACCATAGTGGCTAGGGGAACCGCCGCCAAGCCGGGATTATGAGGCGCGACGTTAAGGCCCGGACTTGGCCGGGACAGCGCGATGCCAGCCGTCGCTGGCGGCGTCTTTGAGGATTTCGACGGCGCCGGGCACGTGCAGTTCCATGCGCGGGCCAAACCGGGTGTCGATCAGGCCGCGCGCCTGGATGGTCTTGCCGGCGAGGCTCTTGGGATCGAGCCCGGCGGCCGTGAAAGTCCTGAGATTTCGAGCCGAAACGGTCAAAGTAAGGGATTTTTGCCGGCTTTTGCCGAGATTGATGAAGGTTCTGGCCCGCCCGGCATTGACGTTGGCGACCACGCCGGACACCAGGGCGACCCGCCCCGCGACGCCGGAAAAGTCGGGATCTTGGGCCTGATCAAGAGGCGCGTAGGCCGGATCGGCCCACAGGCCGTGGCGGGCGGCGCGCGCGCCGGCTTCGGCCTGGAGGAGCGGTTTCAGGCAGGGGCCAGCCTCGCTCAGCGGATCGACCCGCGCCCAGCCGGCCTCGATCAGGGCATTGGCGAGCGAAAGCTGTTCGGGCGCCAAGAAGGCGCGCGCCCGTTCCCGGCCCCAGCGGTCGGTCGCCGGATCAAGCGCGGTGAGCGCCACCTGCGCGCCGACCGTCCATAGCGCCAGATCGGCGCGGGCTTTCTCGGCCAGGCGCGGATCGGTCTTGGTCGCCCGCGCGGGCTCGATGCCGGCAATGCGGATGAGCCTTTTGTCGGCGAGTTTCAATTCGAGATGGACGGTGACATCGGTGACGTCGACGGGTTCCCCCACCGGGCGATCGCAGGTTTCCTGCCGGGCTTGCGACGTTTGCGCCGTGGCGAAGCTTATCGGCGCCAGCAGCGCGGCGGCGAACAGCGCCGTCCGCAACTTTTCATTTGCAGCCCCTGTGCTAAACAGCATGCGCCGTGGGTCCTCCGCGCCCGTCCCGGTAGCTCAGCAGGATAGAGCAACGGTTTCCTAAACCGTAGGTCAGGGGTTCGAATCCCTTCCGGGACGCCATCCTACGCCTTCGGCTTCGGGTGGCAGGCCACCTGAAACCGAAGGCGTAGGGTGATCTCCCGAAGCTGCCAAGCAGCGCAGGGAGACTGGTGAACGCATGTGGTATCACCCCACGCCCTTCGCTCTTCGACGCGGCCTAGCCCGCATCGACTGCCCCACGGTAAAACAGAGCAGCATTCCGAGGAAACGCGTTTGGATATCCGGCATCTGAAATATTTCGTCAAAGTGGCCGAGGCGGGAAGTTTCGTCGCCGCGTCGCGCGAGCTGGGTATTTCGCAGCCTTCTCTCAGCAGCCGGATCAAGGAAGTCGAGGCTTGGGCCAATCAGCCTTTGTTCCGTCGCCTGGCGCGGGGCGTCGCGCTGACGGAGGCCGGCGATCGGCTGCTGCCGCATGCGCGCGAATTGCTGGCCGCCATGGACCGCGCCGAAAAGGCGGTGCAGGGCGAGATGGGCTATGCGCTTTCTCTGGGTGTGACGCCGACGCCCGGCGTGACCTTGGTGCCGCAACTGTTGACGGTCTCGGCGCAATCGCATCCGCCGCTCACCATTCAAGTGCAGCAAGGTTCCAGCGACGAGCTATTGGACCTCGTCGCGCGCGGACGATTGGACGCGGCCTTGTGCTACCGCGTCATCAACAATGAGACGGTCGTGACCGTGCCTTTGTATTCGGAAGATCTCGTCCTGGTCGGCATCTCGAGCCTGGTCGATGCCGGTGCCGGCGACGTGCCGTTCGATGAGATCGCGCGCTTCCCTCTGGTGCTCGATCCGCGCAGCCATGCGACGCGCCGCCGGATCGAAGAGGTGGCGTTCAAGCGCAAGCTGCATCTGGAAATCAAGCTCGAGGTCGAGCCCGCCAATGCCAAGCGGGCGATGATCGAAGGTCAGGGCTTTTGCGCGGTGGTGCCGAAAGCCCTGTATATCGATGCGATCCGCTCGGGGCAGTTCGGCTTTCGCCGCGTCGTCGATCCGGTGCTCAGCATGACGATGGGGCTGGTCGTCAATTCGGCGATCAAGCAGCGCGCTTTCGAGGGCCTGCGCGATCTGCTGCAACAGCTCGTTCACGCCAACATCAAGGACGATGTGTTCGGCTGGCGCTCTCCCGACCCGTAGGACTGTGGCGGAATATCCGTCATTGCGAGCGCAGCGAAGCCATCACAACATACAGGATTTCTTCGTCGCTGCGCTTCTCGCAATGACGGCCGCGCCTACATTCGTGCGCCGATGATCTGACGCGCCTTGGTGACGACGTCCTGCGGTGCCTGGAACAGATCGGTGACGAGCTTTTGCATCTCCGTGCCATCGAGACCTTCGACGTCGATGTTCATTTTCTTGGCTTCGGCCAGGAGATCGGGATCCTTCAGGCTTGCCATGAAGGCGGCGCGGATCGCCGCCACGCGATCATCGGGAACATTGGGCGCCATCACGAAGGGACGGCCGAAGCGCAGCGGCGCATAGAACATGTTCATGACCTGGCGTTGCTGATCGTCGCCGGCGCGGGCCATGGTCATCTCGACTTTCAGCTTGTCGAGTTCGCTCGCCGAGGAAATACCTTCCTGCGCGATCACCTTCACGTCGCTGCCATTGACCCATTGCGGACGGGTGGAGGCGACGCTGGACCAGCCCATGCCGCAGGCGCCGTTGACTTCGTTCTTTTCAACCGCGAGGGCGATTTCGTTGGAGCCCGGATAGCCGCTGACGACCTTGAACTTCGCGCCCAGGACATCCTTGAGAAGATTCGGGAAATCATGCGTCGAACCGCCCGAGGCGCTTGCGCCGACGACGATGTCCTTGCCCAGGAAATCGTCGAGGGATTTGACGCCGGTGTCCGTGCGCACGATGCAGACATAGAGTTCGCTATTGGCGCTGCCGACGAAATTCAGCTTGCTGACGTCGTAACGTGCCTTGCCGCGATCGCCGAGCAAGGGCTCCATGATGGCCTGCGGATAGACCGCGCCGATGACGGTGCCGTCCTTCGGCGCGATGTTGTAGATGTTTTGCATCGCGACGACGCTGGCGGCGCCCGGCATGTTGTTGACGACGACGCGTGGTGCGCCGGGAATGTATTTGGCGATATATCGCCCGATCAGCCGGCCGTAGAGATCATAGCCACCGCCGGGGGACGAGCCGACGATGATGTTGATCTGCTTGCCCTTGTAGAAACGGGCAGCCTCGGACTCATCTGCCCGCACGGCAGTGAGGCCTGAGGCGATGCAGATGCTTGCCGCGGCGACGGCCAGAGCTTTACGGGACACGAGGCGTTTCCTCTCTTTTTGGATTTTTTGCATTTTTGAATGCGAAAAATCTTTAGCAGGGGGAAATGCGCCGAAAACCCCGCCGGGCCCATAGGTTCATATAGCCAGTTGCTATAGGTCGTCCGTCTCAGCCCGCCTGCTATAGCCTTTGGCTATAGTTTCGTTTGCAGCTGGCTCGATTGTGACGACGCGCCACCGCGCCCATACCCATTCCAGGAAACGTCCCCTCCGATCGCCGGAGGTCACCTCGGGGTGTGTCGATGCTGAAGCAAGAGCAAAACGAATTCATCACGCGCACGGGGCCTGGAACCCCGATGGGCAATTTGTTCCGCTGCTATTGGATTCCGGCACTGCTCGCGAGCGAACTGTCGGAGCCGGATGGTCCGCCGGTGCGCGTGAAACTGCTGTCGGAGCGTTTGCTTGCTTTCCGGGATTCGCAAGGCCGCCTCGGTCTCGTCGACGAGTTCTGCGCCCATCGCGGCGTTTCGCTGTGGTTCGGCCGCAACGAGGATTGCGGCTTGCGCTGCCCCTATCACGGTTGGAAATACGACGTGAACGGTCAATGCGTCGATGTGCCCTCGGAGCCGGAAGAATCAGGCTACGCCAAGAAGATCAAGCTGAAGTCCTATCCGCTGGTCGAACGCGGCGGCATTCTGTGGACCTATCTGGGGCCGCCGGAGCGCCAGCCGGAACTGCCGGAGTTCGAATTCTGCGTGGTGCGCGACGAACAGCGTTTCGTCAGCAAGCGCTTGCAGGAAACGAATTGGTTGCAGGCGATGGAAGGTGGCATCGATTCCAGCCATTCGTCCTGGCTGCATCGCGGTGATTTCGAACATGATCCGCTGATGAAGGGCGCCGGCGGCAACAAATATAATTTCGGCGATCTGGCGCCGGTGTTCGAAGTGGTCGAAAGCTCGGGCGGCCTTTTCATCGGCGCGCGCCGCAATGCGGAGAACGACAATTACTATTGGCGTATCACGCCCTGGGTGATGCCGAGCTATACGGCGGTGCCGCCACGCGGCGACCACCCGATGCACGGCCATTTCTGGATTCCCATCGACGACGAGAACTGCTGGGTGTGGAGCTACGACTATCATCCGGCGCGCGATCTGACCCATGCGGAGCGCGATGCGATGCGCCGTGGCCTCGGCATCCATGTGAAATATGTGCCCGGCACGTTCACGCCGCTCGCCAACAAGCACAATAATTATCTGATGGATCGCGTGGCGCAGCGCGAGGGCCGCTATTTCAGCGGCATCGAAGGCATCGCGATGCAGGACGCTTCCTTGCAGGAAAGCATGGGGGCGATCTGCGACCGGACGAAAGAAAATCTTGTCGGCACCGACAACGGCATCATCATGGCGCGGCATCGCTTGATGCGCGCCGCCAAACAGCTCGCCGAAAAAGGCACGCTGCCGCCGGGTGTCGATGTGGAGCATCAGAAAATCCGCTCGGCCGCTCTCCTCTTGCCGAAGGATGCGCCGTTCCAGCAGGGCGCCAAGGAAGCACTCATCGCCAAGCTGGGACAGCCACAGGTCACCGTGTGATGGCCATGACAGCGTCCAGCGTTCTTGCCGCGGTGACACCGGCACCGGGACAGATCGAGCTGCGGGAAGTCGCACGTCCCTCGGAAGCGCTCGATGGCGGCCTGTTGAAGGTCGCCGTCACGGGCGTGTGCGGCAGCGATTGGGATTTCTACCAGACGTTTCCGAAGCAGCGCGGTGCCGTCATTCTCGGCCATGAAACGGTCGGTTGGATCGAACGCGCCAGCCGCTCGAGCCTCGATCGCTGGGGGCTCGCCGAAGGCGATCTCGTCGCGTTGGAAGAATATATCCCTTGCACCCATTGCGCGGCGTGCCGCTCAGGCGAGTTTCGCTCCTGCCGCGCGACCGAATGGCGCTCGGGCGGCTTGCGCTATGGCGCGACGGAACTGGGCCGCGACCCGGGCCTCTGGGGCGGCTATGCACAGGCGCAATATCTGCATCCCAACACGGTCTTCCATCGCGTTCCCGCCGGCCTCGATCCGAAATACGCGGCGCTGGCGCTGCCGGTGGCCAACGGGATCGAGTGGACCTATCTGCAAGGCCGTGCCGGCCCGGGCGAGACAGTGATCATTCAGGGGCCGGGCCAGCAGGGCCTCTCTTGCGTCGCCGCCGCCAAGGAGGCGGGCGCCGCCAAGGTCATCGTTACCGGGCTGTCGACGCCGAACGATCGCGCGCGCTTGCAGATGGCGAAACTGCTCGGCGCCGACCACACGATCGAACTGGGCGACGAAGATCTGCTGGAGAGCGTTGCCGAACTGACCGGCGGCCAGATGGCCGATCTGGTTCTCGATTGCGCCGGTGTCGAAGCGTCCTTCCTGGCATCGTTTCATCTCGTGCGGCGCTATGGGCGGGTGATTCTCGGCGGCCATCTCAAGGCTCCGGTTTCCAACTTCAATGCCAATCGGATCGTCGCGCAATATCTGACCGTCAAAGGCGTGCGCGGCCACAGCTATCAGGCGGTGGAGCACGCGCTCGCCATGCTGGCGGCCGACCGGCACAACCTGCGCAAGCTGAGCACGCATACGTTCGCGCTGGCGGAGACCGACACGGCGCTTCAGTGTCTCATCGGTAAAGGGCTGCCCGGCGCGATCCATTGCACCGTCAGCCCGCTGCAATAAATCCATAACAGTCAAACGGGAGGAGACGCCCCATGGGGGCCGATAATAAGCCGTCAAGGCTCGTCGCCAGTCTGGCGATTTCCGATAATCCACGCACATGGCCCGTTATCGATGGGCGGGTCACGATCGATGGTGTCGACGTGCGGACCACGGTTCTGCATCCCTCGGAGATGTTCTGGCGTCAGCTCAAATATGCCGAGTTCGATATTTCCGAAATGTCGATCTCCTCGCTGATGATCGCTGCGTCGAAGGGCGATCGCACCTGGGTCGCCATCCCGGTCTTCACGATGCGCAGTTTCTTCCAGACGTGGGGGTTCAAGCGGCTCGATCGCGGTATCGTCACGCCGGTCGATCTCGTCGGCAAGCGCGTCGGCGTGCCGGAGTATCAGCAGACCTCGGCGATCTGGTCGCGCGGCATCTTCAAGGACCGCTATGGTCTCGATCAGCGCGATGTCGAGTGGTTCATGGAGCGCGTACCCGGCAAGAGCCATGGCGGCTCGACCGGATTCCAGCCGCCGCAAGGGGTGCGCATCCAGCAGATACCATCGACCACGAATATCGGCGAAATGCTTGTCAAGGGCGAGCTCGATGCGACGCTGCTCTATCTGACGGACAAAAATCTCGTCGACCGCAGCCGCATCGACATCACGCAGGACGCCCATATCGGGCCGATGTTCGCCGACAATCTGCGTGAGGGGCAGGACTATCTCAAGGACACCGGCATCTTTCCGGTCAACCATACGCTGGTCGTGCGGCGATCCCTTCTGGAACAAAATCCCTGGCTTGGCTTGAATATCCTAAAGGCCTTCGAGAGCGCGAAAGCCTTGACGCAGAGCCGGATGATCGAAATGGCGGAGCCGTGGCAGACCAGTTCGCTCGATGCCTCGGCCGGCCCGCTCCTGCAGAGCGATCCGATGCCCTATGGCATCAAGCGCAACAGGACCGTTCTGGAGACGCTGGCACGCTATCTCGCCGAACAGGGACTGACACCAGCGCCCTGTGCCTTGGAAGATATTTTCCTGAAACAGGCGCTGGATCTCTAGAGCAAATCACGTTTCGGTAGAAACGTGATTTTGCTTAGATCCTCTCAGTTGATCGGGTCGAGCACGTGCTTGTGCGGCGCCACGCTGGTGAAACGCGGCATGACCTCGCGCGCGAACAGGCGCATGGAGGCTTCGGAAATATATCGCGTTTCGCCGGGCCATTCGCCAAGGAAGCGCACCAGCAGGTGATTGATGCCGAGATCGGCCAGTTCCTGCACGCGCTTGGCGACCATATCCGGCGTGCCGGCGATCAGTTCGTGCATGTCGCCGCCGGCGGCATAAGCGTTGGGCGTCGACTCGTTCGCCTTCTTGTGCACGACGGGGCCATGCAGCGGGCCATGTTCGCTGATGTATTTCTGGCGCATGGCGAGATGCTCGGCCCGCGCCAGCTCCGCGCGCGCCTGCGCTTCCTCCTCGGTGTCGGCGACGACGACGGCGAGCCAGTCGCACGTGCACCAGCGCAGGCATTCGTCGATCACGGGCTGCGGATGCTGCGCGGCGAGCAAGGTCTCGCGATACATGCGGATCTGGTCTTCGAGCGGTGACTCGGATCCGAAGGTTCCGAGGAAGGCCGGCAGGCCGCGTTGCGCCGCCTTGACGACGGAGGCATCGCGGCTCGCCGTGCGGATGACGGTTGGGTGATGCTTGCGATAGGGCGCTGGCGTGACGCGGCGGCGGATCGTGCCTTTGTAGACCGGCGTGTCGATGATCAGGTCCGGATCGCCGGTCTTGAAATCCCACAGGCGTTCCATGGCGACCAAAGCGTCTTCCGCCGCCTTCCCCGAGCTGTGATATTCGGCGGTCAGTCCCATCCCCAAGGGTTCGAGACCGGCGAAGCCGCTGCCGAGGCCATAGAGCGTGCGGCCCTTCGTCAACTGGTCGAGCTGGTTCATGCTCTCGACCAGACGGACGGGGTGATAATAGGGAATGGAAAGCACGCCGAAGCCGAGATAGCGATCCGGACCGATCTGCGGCGCGATGTAAGCGGCGAACTGGATCGGATTGCTGTGCCAGGCGCCGCGAAAATGATGCTCGGTGAACCAGGGATTGTAGCCGAGCTCGGCGGCCAGCAATGATTGCTCGACGGCGATGCCGAGAATGCGCTCGTCATTCGCCGGGCTGTCGTCGACCGCGGTGTACATCGTCAAAACCATGGTCGAGAAATCCATCGGGCGCCGTCCTTGTCTCGCTGTGAAGCTGAAGGTGATAGATCACGCGGCGGCGAAAGTACATGGAGCGCGCCGGCACCTCGCTGTCTCGTGAAGACGCCGACAAGCCTGGAGGGTCGCGGGAGCCCAGTGCTGGAACCGGTCTAAATTGTTGAAGCTGCGGGTGTCTTGGCGTGTCGTATCGCTCAGGCGGCCTGTTCTTCTGTCTCCGCTTCGATCAGTCGGGCGATGACCTTGCGCATGGCCGCACCGCCCTGGTCGCCCTGAAAATTCATCAGCGGCCGGCCGCTGCGATCGGTGCGGATCGCCTGTTGCTGGCGCTCCAGCATGTCGGCGTCTTCATCGAAAGCCAGGCGAGTCAGCCGGTACATTTCGTCGGTGATGTGCTGATCGCCCAGAGCGGCGGTGCGGCAGACAGACCAGAAGTAGTGACTGGTTTCCTCGGTCTCCGGCGTTACGGAATTGAGCACGATGTGATGCGGCCGTTGCATCTCTTCCTGCGTGCCGGCGGGCTCGCCGCCGAGCACCACGGTGAAGAAGGCTGGCGCGAAGAAGTCGGAGGTTTGGAAGCGGTCGATCCTGTCGGTGGGTGCGAAACGGCCGGTCATCAGCATGAAACCGGAGGGTGAGATATCGCGCATGGTGCGGGAGGTGCGCACGGTGTCGCCATCGATGGCGACGCGCAGCGGATTGTTGAACCAGCCGGTGCGGCCGCTGGCGCCGATGGTCGAGCGATGCACGAAGGCGAGATGGGTGAGATCGGCGAGATTGTCGAGGACCAAGAGGTAATTGGCCTTGACGTGATGATAGCCGTGTACCGCCGTCCAACCGGGATCGGTATTGGCGCTCCAGATGTCGGGAATGCCGTCCGGCGTGGCGCGCTTGTCGTCGCCGATCCAGGCGAAGATCATGTCGTGGCGTTCCAGCGCCGGGAAACGCGTGACCGTCATGCCGCGCGGCGGGATCACATCCTGGCTCGGGATATGGATGCAGCGGCCCTGAGCGTCGAATTGTGCGCCGTGATAGCCGCATTCGATCGCGCCATCGACGACGAAGCCCGAGGAGAGCGGCGCCTTGCGATGCGGGCAGATGTCCTCCAGCACCGCGACCGCGCCATCCTTGTCACGGAACATGACAAGCGGAATGTTGCAGATCATGCGGGCAAGCGGTCTGTCCGTCAGTTCAGCCGATGTGGCGATCGCATACCAATGATTGAGCGGATAGGTGCGGCCCATGGGAGAGTCCTTCCGTTCGGCATTGGCTAGCGCTGGCTCGCTGGCTGCAATATTGGCTGACTCGCGGCCGCGCGTTGTCTCGTGCTCAGAAGGAACAGGCAGAGGAAGACGATGATCTCGGGCAGGGCGGCGACGAGGAACAGCGTGCTGCGGTCGACTTGCGCCGCTATCAGCAGGCCGCCGAGCAGTGGCCCGAAAATGGCGCCGAATTTGGCGACCGCCAGCGCCAGGCCAACGCCGTTGGCGCGGCGTTCGCTGGGGTAGAGTTTGCCGACGGTGCTATTCAGCCCCTGGTGGGCGCCGACGACGAAGAAGCCGGTAACGAAGATAACGACCAGGTAAAGCAGGTTGTCGAGCCGGATGTAGCCGAGGCTGGCGGCGATCGGTCCGGCGATCAGCGGCATGATCATCAGGCCGCGGGCGCCGTAGCGATCGACGATATAGCCGGCGAGCAAGCCACCGAGCGCACCGGCCATCGACAGAACGGTCAAAGCGATGGCGGCTTCCGAGACGTTGCGGCCGAAGGATTCGATCAACACCGGCATCCAACTGATCAGGAAGAACATGGTCAAAGAACTGGCGATATAGGCCAACCAGATCACCGCCGTTGCGAGGCGAAAGTCCGGCGAGAACAGCGAACGGACAATCGCGATGATGTTGGTATCAGCCGCCGCTTTCGCTTCCTGGCCGGAGACAAAAGTGGTGCCGGCCGCAACGGGACGGCCGGTGATGGCGCTGACAATGGACGCTGCCTGGGGCGAGCGCGGATCGCGCCGGACCAGAAATTCGAGCGATTCCGGAAGCCAGACATAGGCGACGAGCAGCAGAATGAGGGCCGGAATACCGCCGACGATGAAGAGCGAGTGCCAGCCGTAGCTCGGAATGATCCAGGCCGCGAGCAGGCCGCCCAAACTCGTTCCAAGTACATAGCCGAACATGATCACCGCGACGAAGAAGCCGCGCCGCTGCGGTGGCGCGTATTCGATGCACAGTGCGTAGCAGATCGGGCTCAGCCCGCCGACGCCGATGCCGGTGAGAAAGCGCAGGACAAGCAGATGCGTCATATCCGAGGCGAAGACTGTCGCGGTGGTGAAAATGCCGACGATCGCGATGGCGATCAAAATCATCGGGCGTCGGCCGAGGCGGTCACCGAGATAGCCAAAGAGAATGCTGCCGACCATCAGGCCGGCAAGGCCGGCTGAGAACACCGGGCCGAACAAGGAGCGATCGACCTTCCAGTCGGCGATGATGGAGGGGGCCGCGAAAGCGATGGTCTGCAGGTCGAAACCGTCGACGAGCATCAGAAGCGTCGCGATGACGATCAGGCGGGTAACCAAAGCATTGCGGGATTGCGTGGCGACAACGTCGGCCACGTTGATGGGCTGCGCCTGCATAATTTCCTCCCATTTAGTCCTTGGTCGTGTACTGCCCCCTCAGCAGTGCACGACCACGTAGAGATCATCGAGTGAGACTTTGATCGGTTCGGCCTTGTACGGCCCCTCCTGCAGCGCGCCGCCTGACTTCACAGCGACGTCATAGCGGGGCGTGCGCGTCTTCCTGGGATCGCAATAGGATTGGCCGGTCTTGATATCGAATTCCCAGCCGTGCCACGGACAGCGCAGGAATTGGTTCTCTTGCGTCATGTCGTATTCGCCGGGTTCCGACGAGACGACGAGGCCGCCGAGACGGCCTTTGCAGAGTTCGGCGCCTTCGTGCGGGCAACGGTTCAACAAAGCGTAGAATTCGTCCTCGACGCGGAAGACGACGACGGAACGGCCGTTGACCTCTACGACCTTGCGCGTGTTAGGCGGAAAATCGTCGATATGAGAAATCACCTGAGACGCTGTCATAGTCTGTAAGCCCGCCGCGCATTGCCGGAGAAGATCATCTGGCGTTCCTCATCGCTGAGGCGCAGTTTGAACGCATATTTGGGGTCGTCGTAATCCCAATGCGGATAGTCGCTCGAATAGAGCACGCGATCGAAGCCGATCCATTCGATGATTTCGCGCAACTGGCCGGGCGTGCGGCATTCTTCCATGGGCTGCGTGGTGAACCAGGTGTTCTGGCGCAGATATTCGGAGGGCTTCTTCTTCACATGCGGCACTTCGCTGCGCATGCGCTCCCACTGGCGATCGAAGCGCCAGGTCATATGCGGCACCCAGGTGAAGCCGCCTTCGACGAAGACCACTTTGAGTTCAGGGAATTTTTCGAACACGCCCTCGAACACCATGCTCATGGCGATGTTCTGGTAGAGCGGGCCGGATGTGTAATGGTCCTGGATGTAGAAGGTCGGCCAGCCGATGCCGGACGAGGGATGGCCGCCGCCGGGAATGACCGGATGAAAGACAACCGGCAGGCCGGCGCGGCACGCCGCTTCATAGATCGGCCAATAGCGTCGCCGCCCCAAGGGTTCGATCGGCTTTGGCGACAGCATGATGTGCGAGAAGCGCGGATCGGCGGCCCAGTAGTCGATTTCGGCGACGGCCGCCGCCGGGTCTTCCTGGGTGACGATGATGCCGGCATGCAGGCGCGGATCGGGCTCGACCCAGGCGGCCAATTGCCATTGATTGACGGCGCGCGCGAGGGCCGCGCCGTAATCGAGATTGCGCTCGTCGCTGACGCTGGTGCCCAGCGCGATCAACGTGCCGGCGCCGATGTCGTTGGCATCGAGATGCTGGCGCTGCATGAGGCCAAGATCCGAGCCGGCCGGGCCGGTTTCGGGAAAAGCGTCGAGCCGCATGCCGCGGCCATCCATGCGCGGATGGATTTCCTGACCGCTGATCCCCTGGCGGATGTGGCTGCCGTAGTCGCGCAGATGCGACTGCCAGCGTTGCGACAGGAAGGGCAGCAGATCGTTGGGCGAACGCGGTGTCGGATGCAGATCGCAATCGACGGTGGCAAGTTTCGCCGGCGTGGATGCGGCCGGTGCCGCTGAATCGAGCGTGAGGGTCATGCGGAAGCTCCAGCCGGCTGGGGGGCAAGCGCGAGACGCGTATAGGTCTCGGCCGGATTGTCGATGGCGATGCGCTGGATCAAGGCGTCGGACAGGCCGTCGGGCAGTGCGTTCAGGCCATCGAAATGGGCGTGCGGATAATCGGTCGAGAACAGAATGACGCGATCGGAATCGAAATGATCGATCAGCCGCTTCATCGCCGCCGCATCCTCGGGGCCATCAAAGGGCTGCAAGGTCAGGCGCACGCGTTCGTTGATGATTTCGTGCGGCACACGTTCGATCCACGGCACTTCGCGGCGCGTGGCGCGCCACATGCGATCGTTGCGCCACAACAGCGCCGGATACCAGCTCACGCCGGATTCCGCCAAAACGAAGGTGAGCCGGTCGAATTTGCGGAACACGCCTTCGGCGAGCAGGCTGACGAGAACATTTTCGAAGGCCGCCGATTGGGCGATGTAATCCTCGACGAAATGCGACGGCCAGCCGCCGCCAGTGGTCGCCATGCGATGCAGGCTGCCGGCATGAATGCAGATCGGCAGTTGCAGGCGCTGTGCCGCCTCGAAGATCGGCCAATAGATGCGGCGTCCCAGCGGCAGTTCGCCCATGACCGGCAGAAGGATCTGCACGAAGCGCTTGTCTTCGCCGAGCCGCTCGATTTCCGACACCGCATGGGCCGGATCGGTCGGTGACACGAGGATCGAGGCGCGCAGGCGTGGATCGCTGGCGAGCAGGTGGTCGCGCGTCCAATCGTTGACGGCGCTGATGATGGCGGCGGCCATGTCCTGATGGAACAAGGCGATCGAGCCATGCAGCACATTGCAGATGGCGAAACGCAGTTGGAACGGGTCGAGCAATTCCTGGCGCAGAGTCGGGACGATGTTGGCGTCTTCTTCCAAGGGCGCGCGCCAATCGGCGCGGCGCGACAGGGGCACATTCGGTTTGGCACTGGTGAAGGTGAAATTCACCGTATGCAGCGAGCGCTCGACGAGCTGCGTGCGCCAATAAGGCGTCATATAGGGCAGCAGGCTCTTGATGGACGGGGCGGCCGGATGGGTGTCGCAGTCGATGGCGCCCGCGAATGGCAGTTGCATAAGTCCTCCCTGGCCGGATGGCCACGATCTGCCACCAGAGGAACCACACGCCAAACACGAGGGGCAAATAACGGGGGCTAATGACGCGAATTAGCAAAGCTAATTTCGCAGCCGCGAAACCGATGAAAGACCAATAAAATCAATCAGTATGGCGCGTGCAGGGCCGGCCGCTACTTGCGCATCCAGAGCTGCGCGGTGAGCTGGCGCAGCCACTTGTGCGCCGGGTCCTGATGCTTCCGTCGATGCCAGATCTGGCGAATGTTCATCATCGGCGAGGGGAACGGCAGCGGATAACGCACGATACCCTTCTGTTTGGAAAAGTGTTTGCAGAGAAAATCGGAGGCGATGACGAGGAAGCCGGCGGAGGGGAGAATCACCGGAATGCTGACCAGATGCGGCAGTTGCAGCACGATGCGTGGACGCAGCCCCTGTTCCAGCACCATCTGATCGTAGAGCGTGCGCAGACGCCCTTCCATGCCGATCAGCGCGTGATCGAACGTGCCGAACGCTTCCGGCGTCAGCCCTTCCTTCGGGACATCGAGCGATTCGCTGGCGAGGCAGCCGAGCCCGTGATGGAACAACGACTGCTGCATGTAATTCGGGCTGGTCAATTCGGGCAGATAACCGATGGCGAGATCGACCGTGCCGTTGTCGAGCAGGTCGTCGATCGATTGCGTATCGGCCGGTACGACGATGAGCGAGGAGCGCGGCGACAAATGCGTGATCTGTTTGATCAGGTCGGGCAGGCAGGACAATTCACCCAATTCGCCGGTCGAGACGACGAAACGGCGCCCGTCGTTCAGGGGATCGAAGGTTTCTTTCTGCAACAGGCCGCCATCGACCAGATTGAGAATTTCCGCCACGGGTCCGGCGAGCGACAGCGCGCGCGGCGAGGGTTCGAGGCCGCGCTCGGTGCGCATGAACAGCGGATCGTCGAACAGGACGCGCAGGCGATTCAGAGACTGGCTCACCGCCGGCTGGCTGATGCCGAGATGTTTCGCCGCCACGGTGCCGTTGCGATAGCGCAGCAAGGCATCGATCAGCTTCAAATGCCGTATTTCAAGATCCTGAACGTCCATCACCTTCCCCTGAAAGTGGTCATACAGGAGTTTGGCGATCATGGCGACGCCGGCACAGCGTCTGTCGCCAGGCGAACCATGGCGATATCGGTCCGAAAGGCCGCAAAAAACCCGGCGGAGGATCGGCTCCGCCGGGTTGTGGAAAGCTGGATCGAAGAAGGGACTAGGGAATCCGCGCCTTGGACAGCTTCACCACATTCTCCATCCGAGCGGATTCCTGCGCGATGAAGGCTTTGAAATGGTCGGGCGTGTCGCCGATCACGGTCAGGCCCAGTGTGTCGAGGCGTTCCTTGACGGTGGGGTCCTGCAATGCCTCGACCGTCGCCTTGTTGAGCTTCTCGATGATGTCGCGCGGCGTGGCGGCCGGCGCCACCATGCCATACCAGATGCCGGCTTCGAGTTCCGGCAGGCCAGCTTGTTTTGATGTCGGCACCTTGGGCAATTGCGCGTTCGGCTCACCCGCCGTGACGGCGATGGCTTTGAGGTGGTTGCTGTTGACGTAAGGTACGACGTTGGAAAGGTTGTCGCAGATCATCGATACGCGGCCGCCGAGCACGTCCTGAATGGCCGGCGCCGGTCCCTGATAGGGCACGTGCACGAGATCGACGCCGCCCATCACTTTCAGTGCTTCGCCGCAGATGTGACTGGTGCTGCCATTGCCGGCGGAGGCGAAGGTGAGCGTGCCGGGTTTCGCCTTCGCCTCGGCGATCAGCTCTTGCAGCGTGTTGGCTTTGACCGTCGGATTGACGACGATGATGTTGGGCGTCGAGGCAATGTTGACGATCGGCGCGAAATCTTTCTCCGGCGCATATTGCGGCGAGGCATAGATCCACTGATTGATCGCCAGCACGCCGGTGGTGGCGAGCAGCAGCGTATAGCCATCGGCCGGCGAATTGGCGACGCGCGTCGCGCCAAGTGAGCCATTGGCGCCGGCGCGATTCTCGATGACGACCGATCCGCCGAGCGATTTGGAAATCAGCGGCGCCAGCATGCGCGGGATCGTGTCGCTTGAACTGCCGGCCGGGAAGGGCACGACGAGAACGATGGGCCTGTCGGGATATTCCGCTTTGGCCATTGGCATGGAAGCAAACGTTGCAAGGGATGCTGCGGCCGCGACACAAAACGCCCTGAAATTCATGATTGCTCTCTTTGTTGTTCTAATGGCTCTGGCTGAGAGAAGCCTAAAATTGCTGTACAATGCGGGCAAACAAGTTAAGTTGAAGAGGTCTTGAGTTTTCGGCAAGATCTCAAAAACCACTCGGGAAAGAGCCATTCGCCGCCGCATCCCTAGCATGAATGCGTTGCTCGCTTTTGAGGCAACTGCACGCCACGAGAGCATCACAAGGGCCGCCAATGAGCTGTCTTTGACCGAAAGCGCCGTCTCTCGTCAAATCTCCCTGCTGGAAGACCATCTGAGCGTGCGTCTGTTCAATCGCGTGAAGAAGCGTCTGTCGCTGACGCGCGCCGGCCGTGCTTATGCCAATGACATCAGCCGCACCTTGGAACGGCTCGAACGCGACACGCTGAAGGTGATGTCGCTGGAAGGGGCGGGCGGCAATCTCGAAATCGCGGCCCTGCCGACAGTGGGCTCGTCCTGGCTCGTGCCGCGGCTGTCGAGCTTTTATGAGCAGCACCCTGATGTCACCATCAATGTTAGCGCGCGCAGCGAGCGCTTTCTATTTGATGGCACGGATATCGATGGCGCGCTGTGCTTCGGCGATGCCAATTGGCCGGGCGCCTTGTCAGATTTCCTGTTCGAGGAAGATCTGGTGCCGGTGGCGAGCCCGAAAATTTTGACTGGCCGGCGCAGCGGCCAATTGGAGCGATTGATCCGCACGCGCATGCTGCATCTGAAGACGCGTCCCGGCGCCTGGCAAGCGTGGTGTCTCGCCAATGGCCTGTCCGATCTCAATTTCATGAGCGGGCCACGCTTCGAGATTCAAGCCATGCTGATCGGCGCGGCCTGTGCCGGCCAGGGCGTGGCGCTGCTGCCGGAATTTCTGATCGAAGCGGAATTGCGCTCGGGCGCGCTGAAAATTCTGTCGGACAAAGCGGTGCGCAGCAAGGGCGCTTATTATTTCGCTTATCCGGAGTGGCGCGCGGATGAGCCATTGCTGAAGCATTTCCGAACCTGGCTGCAAGACCAGGTTCGGCTGTTTCGAGGCGCTGAATAATCGGTTCGAAGCCTCGGTGTCATCCCGGATCACTTGCTGAGCAAGTGTCCGGGATGACACCAAAAGTTTCGCAATATCCCACTAGAGTTTCGCGGCGCGTTCGAGGCTATCGAACATGGCGATGCGGCGCAGGAAGGCGCGGGTGTTGTCGCGGCTCGACAGGGCGGTCTTGATTTCGTCGCGGAAGGCCTGCCGATCTTCCGGCGTCTTCGCTTCGAGATTGCGCTTGTTGCGGATGGTGCCGTTCTGAATCGCATCCATGGTCACGGCGCGGCGCTGGCGTTCATAGGCATCGAGCGTCGACACATCGGCTTCGCCCTTGATCACCGGCCCGAGCAGATGGGTGAGGTTCAACGCATCATGCACGCCGCCGTTCATGCCCATGCCGCCAAGTGGATTGTTGATATGGGCGGCATCGCCGGCCAGGAACGTGCGGCCCTTGCGGAAACTGTCGGCGACGCGCTGGTGCACGCGATAGAGCGTGGTGTGCAGGATCGGCGCATCCTTGGCCTCAGGTAGAATGCTCACCAGCATGTCGCGGGCGAAGCCGATGCTGGTGACCGTGTCGTCTGGAATATCCGGCGGCACCGGGATCATGATGCGCCAGGCGCCCATGATGCGCAGGAAGAAGTGCCAGCGCTGCGGATCGGCCCAATAGCTCACAGAGGTGACGCCCGGGCGTTCCGCTTCCACGTCGGCCGGGGTGGTGATGACGAGGAAACGCTCGGCCCAGGTGAAGCCCTCGAAAGGAATGTCCTGGCTGCGGCGCACGATGCTGTTGGCGCCATCGGCGCCGATGAGCCAGGCGCAGCGCAGCGTCTCGTCGCCGTTCGGCCCGGTGAAGGTGAGGTCGACACCCTGTTGGTCCTGCTTGAGGCCCTTGAGTTCGGCGCCGAAGCGAATGTTGAACAAGGGATTGTCGTGCAGCGCCTCGAGAATGATGCGCGTCAGCTTGAACTGCTCGGCCTGCAGGCGGAAAGGATGGCGCGTCAGGTCGGCGATGTCAGCGAAATCGAACGTGCCGAGCTGGCCGTCGATCATCGAGGCATATTGCACCTGCGGCGCTTTCAGCCCCTGCGCGATCAATGTCTTGGCGAAGCCGAGATCGTCGAGCATATCGAGGGTTGGCGGATGGAAGGTGGAGGCGCGCGATTCGCCGCTCAGTTCAGCGCCGGCTTCCAGCACCGTCACCGGCACACCCTGGCGCACGAGATCGGCGGCGGCGACCATGCCGACGGGGCCCGCGCCAGCAATCACGACGGGCAGCGCATTCTTTTCCATCACGTCATCCTCATATCAATCAGGATGATCGCGACGTTCAACACGCTTTATAGGCGCGGACGAAAGAGGTGGATCATCCGCCCCGATGCTTAAAATTCGAGCGCGGAAGATCAATTGACGATTCCCGAACAGAACTTGAGTTTCGCTCAAGTGGACGGAGGCAAGGCCGGCAGGGCATCGCCCCAGTCGAGCCGGCGGGCCACTTTGAAGGCGTTGCCGTCGCGTCGGGTCAGCGATTGATCGCGCAGGTTGCCGTCGGCTTCGCAGAGTTTCAGGCGGACACGGCCGCTGGCCGTCTGCGGCGGCGCCAGCACGCGCGCCGCTGCGGCTGCGCGTGCGGGATGGCGTGAAGCGGCGATGAAGATGAACTTTTCATCTTCCCACGGCACGTCGCCGCCTTTAGCGAGCCGATGCAGGCGCGAGCGCGCGACACGGCGCGCGAAGTGGCACCAGTCGGGCTCCGTCAGCGGACAGGGCTCCCGATGCGGGCAGGGCGCAATGAGATGGGCGCCTTGAGTGAGCAGTCGGGTGCGGACCGCGAGAATGCGTTGCCAGCCGGCCGGCGTGCCGGGTTCGACGATGACGAGCATGTCGCCGGTGAGCGCCCACAGGCGATCGATCAAAGGTTCGATCTCAGCGGGCGGCAGTTCGTCGAGCACATAGGCCAGCGTCACGAGATCGGCGGCCTGGAGATCCGGCCAGCGGCCGGTGACATCGGCGGCGAGATATGTGCTCGCCACCGGCGCGGCATGACGGGCGAGATCGCTGCCGATCGCGCGGATCGCCGGGCTCGTTTCCAGCAAAGCGGCCTCCGCGAGATGGGGCCAGCAGTCGCGCGCCGCCCATAGCGCCGTGCCGGGGCCGGCGCCGACATCGATCAGCGTGCGCGGGACGAAATCATTGCGCGCGTCCTCCACTGCCGTGAAACTGGCGCGCACAGCCGCATAGGTCGCCGGCAGGCGCGTCGCCAGATAGGCTTTCGCCGCCAGATCGTCAGCCAGATGCAGCCGCCCGTCGCGGGTCTCGGCACGATAGCGTTGGGACAAGGTCTCCGCCGCCTGCTTCAGCGTCGCGAGCGGCACGCCCTCCAGCAGGGTGTCGACCGCCTGGCGCAGCGCGGCGGGCAGTTCCATAATGGTTATTCTCCGTCTCGGTCTTTCTACCGCTCGCCCCTGGATCCCGGATCGCCTGCGGCGTCCGGGATGACACGGAGGTTTCAACGCATTCTTTGAGCTGCGTTTTGCTGAACGCCTCTCGATTGCCATGGTGTCATCCCGGACACTTGCACGGCAAGTGATCCGGGATCCAGGGGCGTGTGGACGGTCTTTACCGTCCGGCCTGCGCCTTGCGCTTCACCGCGTCGGCGCGGTTTTCGATGGCGCGCAGATAGTCCGGGTTCAGCTTGATCGCCCGATCGTAGTTTTCGATGGCGCGGTCATAGTCGCCTTTGCGGAAATAAGCGAGGCCACGGTTGTTATAGGCCAGCGCATAGTTCGGATTGATGCGGACCGCCTGATCGTAATCCATGATGGCGCGATCCTGCTGGCCCTTGCGGCTGTAGATGAGGCCGCGATTGTTATAGGCGATGACATAATCCGGCTTGTGGTTGATCGCCTGGTCGTAATCCAGCAGCGCTTTGTCGCTGTCGCCCTTGTTATTGTAGGCGATGCCGCGATTGTAGAAGGCTTTGGTGAGATCGTCCTGCGGCGCGCGAACGGCGGTGATGACGCCGCTGCAACCCTCGATCGTCTGATCGTCGGTCGAGGCGTTGCTGTTGCACAAAGCTCTGAGCTGGCCGTAATTCTGCGGGATATCGCCGATGGCGGTGGCTTCGCGTAGCTTCACGGCCTCGGCGCGATTCTCCGTGGCCTTTTGATATTCCGGCTGAATGCGCAGCGCCTGTTCGAAATCCTCCAGGGCGCGATTGAAATCGCTCTTGTTCTGATAGCTGATGCCGCGATTGTTGAACGCCAGGGCATAGTCGGGCTTCAGTCGGATCGCTTCGCTATAGTCGCCGATGGCGCGGTCATAGTCCGCCTTGCGGTTATAGGCATAGCCGCGATTGTTGTAGGTGATCGCCATGTCGCCGGCGGAGACATTCGCGGCAGCGGCGATCACGCCATTGCAGCCCTCGATGGTCTGATCGTCGGTCGAGGCGTCGCTGTTGCACATCGCCTTGAGCTGACCGAAATTCGTCGGCAAGCCACCACTCGCCTGCTCCGCGCGCACCTTGACGGCGCGGGCACGATTGTCGATGGCCTTCTGATAATTCGGCCGGAATTTGATCGCCTGATCGAAATCCTCGATGGCGCGGGCATAATCGCCTTTGTTCTGATAGGAGAGGCCACGGTTGTTGAAGGCCAGCGCATAGTCGGGCCGCAGCCGGATCGCTTCGCTGTAGTCGCGGATCGCCTGATCGTATTGGCTCTTGTTGTTATAGGCATAGCCGCGATTGTTGTAGGCCGGCACCAAATCGTCGGGCGGCGTCTTGCCGGGAACGATGATGCCGTTGCAGCCGGCGATCGTCTGATCGTCATTGGAGGCGTTGCTGTTGCACATCGCCCTGAGCTCGCCGTAGTTCTGCGGCAGATCGCCTTTCGCCTGCGCATCGCGGATGACCAGTGCGCTCGCCCGATTGTCGAGCGCCTTCTTATAATTCGGCTGAATCTTCAGCGCCTGATCGTAGTTCTGCACGGCACGAACATAGTCGCCCTTGTTCTGATAGGCGAAGCCGCGATTGTTGAAGGCCAGCGCATATTTCGGATCGATGCGGATGGCTTCGCTGTAGTCCTGAATGGCGCGATCATATTGCGCCTTGTTGTCATAGGCATAACCGCGATTGTTATAGGCGGTCGCCAGATCGCGACGTCCGGCCTTGCTGGCGATCACGCCATTGCAGCCGAAGATGGTTTGATCGTCGGTCGAATCATCGCTGTTGCACAGGTTCTTGAGGTCTTCATAAGACTGTGTTTGCGCGGAAGCGGAGACCGTGCCGAAGAGGGGCAGGGCCAGCACGGCGGCCGTCGAGAGCAATCCGAGGGCGCGCGCCTTCGTCCGTGTCATTGTCTGTCTCCAAAATCATTTTGGTTCTACGAAACTTTGGGATTCGTAGCTGAAATTTGGATGACAGGCCATATTCGCGATGTGCGCTAGAAAACAGACGCCCTTCATGGGCGTCTGTTTTGAATTTGTTAGGTTTCCCGCGAAGGGCTTGTAGGCCTTGAGCGAATCCGATGGGTCGCGGGCCGACTTACGCCCCTTCGCGCAGACGGAAACGCTGGATCTTGCCGGTCTGCGTCTTCGGCAGAGCGTCGAGAAATTTGACCGCGCGCGGATATTTATAGGGCGCGATCACTGCCTTGACGTGATCCTGCAATTTCTTGATTTCCAAGGCATCCGGCGTCACACCTTCGCACAGAACGACAAAGGCGGCGACGATCTGGCCACGCTCCGGATCGGGCGCGGAGACGACGGCGCATTCCTTCACGTCCTCGTGTGACAACAGCGCGGCTTCCACTTCCGGGCCAGCGATATTGTAGCCGGCGGAGACAATCATGTCGTCGGAGCGAGCGGCGAAATGGAAACGGCCGTCCTCGTCCTGCACGAAGGTGTCGCCAGTGAGGTTCCAGCCGTCACGCACATAGGCTTTCTGGCGGTCGTCGGCGAGATAGCGGCAGCCCGTCGGTCCGCGCACAGCCAGGCGGCCGGGCGTGCCGCGCGGCACTTCTTTCATGTCATCGTCGACCACCATGGCCTGATAGCCGCTGACGGGGCGGCCGGTGGAGCCCGGCGCCATGTCGTCGAAGCGATTGGTGATGAAGATATGCAGCATTTCGGTGGAGCCGATGCCATCGAGCATGGGCTTGCCGGTCTTCTTCACCCAATCCTCGAAGACGGGCGCCGGCAGGGTTTCGCCGGCCGAGACGGCGACACGCAGCGACGACAGGTCGGCGCCCTTTTCCATGGCGGTTAGCATGGCGCGATAGGCCGTCGGCGCGGTGAAGCTCACCGTCGCCTTATAGTTTTCGATGATCTCGATCATGTTGGGCGGCGAGGCGTTTTCCAACAAGGTCGCGGCGGCGCCAAAGCGCAGCGGGAAAATGGCGAGGCCGCCAAGTCCAAAGGTGAAGGCGAGCGGTGGCGAGCCGACGAACACGTCGCTCGACTGCACGTTCAGCACTTCGCGGGCATAGCCATCGGCGATGATCAGCAGATCGCGATGGAAATGCATCGTCGCCTTGGGCTTGCCTGTCGTGCCCGAGGTGAAGCCGAGCAAAGCGACATCGTCGCGGCCGGTCTTCACCGCGTCGAATTTCACCGGCTTGTCGAGGGCGATGCGGTCGAGTTCGGCATCGTGGTTGGCGGTGCCGTCGAAGCCGACCACCTGTTTCAGGAATTGACTGTCCTTAGCGCAGGCGACGAGTTCATCCTTGATGCGCGTATCGCAGAGCGCCAGCGAAATTTCTGCCTTGTCGATGATCTGCGCCAGTTCGCCCGCGCGCAGCATCGGCATGGTGTTGACGACGACGGCGCCGGCCTTGGTGGCGGCGAGCCAGCAGGCGACCATGGCCGGATTGTTGGCGGAGCGGATCAGCACGCGATTGCCGGGCTTCACGCCATAGACTTCCACCAGCGCATGGGCGAGGCGGTTGGTCCAGTCGGACAGTTCCTTATAGGTGCGGCGCCGGCCGTTGCCGATCAGCGCCGTATTGTCGCCAAAGCCGCGCTCGACCATGCGGTCGGTGAGTTCGACGCCGACATTGAGATAGTCGGGATAGTTGAAGCCGCCCATGAGGAGTTGCGGCCACTGATCGGGCGGCGGAAGATTGTCGCGGGAGAAGGTATCGATATGCGCGGTGGGGCCAAGCATTAGGTGCCTCCCATGATCTGACGGGCGATGACGACTTTCTGCACATCCGACGCACCTTCATAGATGCGCAGCGCACGAATTTCTCGATAAAGGCTTTCGACGATATGCCCGTGGCGGACGCCATCGCCGCCATGCAGTTGCACCGCTTTGTCGATCACGCTTTGAGCGCGATCGGTGGCATAGAGTTTCGCCATCGCCGCCTCACGGGTGACGCGCGGCGCGCCGCTATCCTTGGTCCAGGCGGCGCGATAGATCAGCAGCGCCGAGGCATCGACATCGAGCGCCATGTCGGCGAGATGGCCTTGCACCATCTGCAGATCGAACAGCGGCGCGCCGAACAGTTCGCGTTTCGTCGCACGCGTCAGGCTCTCATCGAGTGCGCGGCGGGCAAAGCCGAGCGCGGCGGCGCCGACCGTCGAGCGGAAGACGTCGAGCACTGACATGGCGATCTTGAAGCCGTCACCCGGCTTGCCGATCAAGGCGGACGCCGGCACGCGGCAATCTTTGAATTCGAGGCGGGCGAGCGGATGGGGCGCGATCACTTCGATGCGCTCGGCGATGTTCAGGCCCTTGGCATCGGCCGGCACCAGGAAAGCCGAGAGGCCGCGGGCGCCCGGCGCTTCGCCGGTACGGGCGAAGGTGATGTAGAAATCGGCGATGCCGCCGTTGGAAATCCAGGTCTTCTCGCCGTCGAGCACATAGTGATCGCCGTCGCGCCGCGCCGTCATATCCATATTGGCGACATCGGAACCGGAGCGCGGTTCCGAGAGCGCAAAAGCGGCGAGCGCGTTTCCGGCCCGGGTCTTGTTGAGCCATTGGCGCTGTTCGGCCGTGCCATAAAGGCTCAACGCGCCGGTGCCGAGGCCCTGCATGGCGAAGGCGAAATCGGCGAGGCCGTCGTGGCGGGCGAGAGTTTCGCGCGTCAGGCAGAGGGTGCGCACATCGAGCGGCTTGGGATCAGCCGGATCGATGGCGGTTGGCAAGAGCCAACCGTCGCGGCCGAGCATGGCGACGAGTTCGCGGCAGGCGGCATCGACATCGCCGTGATCGACGGGCAGGTGCTTGGCGCACCAGGCGTCGAGCATGTCGGCATGGGCGCGATGGCGATCCTCGAAGAAGGGCCAGTTGAGAAAGGAACGATCCGACATGATCAATTGTCTCCCTCAGTTTCCTTCGAATACGGGTTTGCGCTTGGCGACGAAGGCTTCGTAGGCGCGATTGAAGTCTTCCGTCTGCATGCAGATCGCCTGCGCCTGCGCTTCCGATTCGATCGCCTGGTCGAGGCTCATCGACCATTCCTGG
The DNA here is from genome assembly GCA_001898965.1 of Rhizobiales bacterium 62-17. Taxonomy (GTDB): domain Bacteria; phylum Pseudomonadota; class Alphaproteobacteria; order Rhizobiales; family Beijerinckiaceae; genus Terripilifer. The sequence goes on along the minus strand of MKVW01000009.1, from coordinate 250,754 downwards.
TTCAACTGCGTCTTGGTGATGCCGTTGGCGAAGGTCGGGCCGGCGATGATGCGTTTGGCGAGATCGATCGCCTCGGCATCCAATTGTTCAGGGGCGACGAGGCGGTTGAAGAAGCCCCAGCGCTCGCCCTCGTCGGCGCTCATGGTGCGGCCGGTGTAGAGCAATTCGGCGGCGCGGCCCTGGCCGATGATGCGCGGCAGGATGGCGCAAGCGCCCATGTCGCAACCGGCGAGGCCAACGCGGGTGAACAGGAAGGCGGTCTTGGCCTGCGGCGTGCCGATCCTAATGTCGGAGGCCATGGCGACGATGGCGCCGGCGCCGACCGCCACGCCGTCGACGGCCGCTATGATCGGCTTGCCGCAATGAATCATTGCCTTGACGAGATCGCCGGTCATGCGCGTGAAGGTGAGCAGGCCCTTCATGTCCATTTTGATCAGCGGGCCGATGATGTCATGCACGTCGCCGCCGGAGCAGAAATTGCCGCCGTTGGAGAGAAACACCACCGCGTCGATGTCATCGGCATAGACGAGATCGCGGAACGTATCGCGCAGCTCCGCATAGGATTCGAAGGTCAGCGGATTCTTGCGCTCGGGTCGCAATAGCTTCACCCGGGCGATGCGATCGGCCACTTCCCAGAAGAAATGTTGCGGCTTGCGTGTGGCCATGGATGTCATGTCTCGGCTTCCCAATTGCTGCGGAATGATTGCAAGACGGAGGCCAGTTCGCGCGCCTCGTCTTCGTCGATGTCGGCGAAACGGGCGTTGACCCAGCCTTCGTGAACGGCGGCCATTTTGGAAAAGAACGTGCGGCCGGTTTTGGTGAGGCTCACCACGGAGGTGCGCCGATCGCCTTCGCGCAAGGCGCGCACGACAAAGCCGTCGGCGACCAGGCGATCGATAATGCCGGTAACATTGCCGTTGGAGACGAGCAGATAGCGCGAAAGATCGCTCATCAGCATGCCATCGGGCTCGCGATAGAGCGCCGCCATCACGTCGAAACGCGGCAGCGTGGTGTCGAATTCGGTTTTCAGCTTGTCGCGCAGTTCCGCTTCGATCAGGCGCGAGACGCGGAGAATGCGAACCCACAGCCGCAGCCGTTCCTTGCCTTGCTGCGGAGCCAGCGTGGCATGACGGGCTGCTACCATGTTTCGCCTCCGGAGATGGACAGGGTCTGGCCGGTGATCGATTGGGCGCCGTCGCTGATCAGCCACAACACGGCGGAAGCGATTTCCTGCGGCTGCACGAAACGCCCCTGCGGATTGACGGCGGCGAGTTCGGCGCGCGCTTCTTCGGCGCTGCGGCCGGTCTTGGCGGTGATGCGTTCGATGGAGTCCGCCAACAGTTCGGTTTCGGTGAAGCCGGGGCAGATGGCGTTGACGGTGATGCCGCTTTTGGCCGTCTCGGTGGCCAGCGCCCGCATCAGGCCGACGACGCCGTGTTTGGCGGCGACATAGGGCGCGACATAGGCATAGCCCTTGAGGCCGGCCGTCGAGGCGATGAAGATGATGCGGCCACTCTTGCGCTTGTTCATGCCCGACAGCGCCGGCTTCACGGTGAGGAAAGCGCCGGTGAGATTGACGGCGAGGCTCGCCTGCCAATCGGCCAATGACGTGCGGGCAGCGGGTCCGCTCATCGCCATGCCGGCATTGGCGATAATGATATCGAAGGGCGCGCCGTCGGCTTCCGCCTTGGCGTGCACGGCCGCCATGGCCGCTTCATCGGTGACATCGGCCACGGCAATGTGGATGCGCGGATTGTCTTTCGCCACAGCTTCGAGCGGGCCAGCGCGACGGCCGGTGATGGTGACGTCGATGCCGGCTTGCGCCAGCGCCAAAGCCACCGCCTTGCCGACGCCGGTGCCGCCTCCCGTCACAAGAGCATGCCGTTTGCCGTTCATCATCCCTCCCTTGTGCTGTCGATTATGGAACGACGGCGGTGGCCTGGATTTCGATCTTGGCGCGATCCTCGATGAGCGCGACCACCTGGACGCCGGCCATGGCCGGATAATGCCGGCCGATCACGTCGCGATAGGCGGCGCCGATGCCTTTCAGATTGGCGAGATATTCGCGCTTGTCGGTGAAATACCAGGTCATCGAGACAATGTGCTCCGGCTTGGCGTTACCTGCCGCGAGTATGTCGACGATGTTCTGCAGGGTCTGGCGCACCTGGCCGACGAAGTCGTCGGTCTCGAATTCGCAATTGCCGTTCCAGCCAATCTGGCCGCCGATGTGAATGGTGCGGCCTTCGGCCAATACGCCATTGGCATAGCCGATGGGCTTCTTCCAGCCGTCAGGTTGCAGGATCTGATGCATGGTTATTCCTTAAGTTCTTGCTCGCTTACTTCGGGCGCACCGGTTCGGCGCGGGCCAGCAGGGTCTCGTATTGCGACTTGCCGGAGTAATATTGCTTCGGCCAGGGGATCGAGGTGAGGCCGATCTTGGCGGCTTCGTGCAGGGTCCAGGCCGGATCGGACAGATGCGGTCGTGCGACGGCGCACAGATCGGCGCGGCCAGCGGAGATGATCGAATTGGCCTGGTCGGCATCGGAAATGGCGCCCACCGCGATGGTGCCGATGCCTACTTCGTTGCGGATGCGATCGGAGAAGGGTGTCTGCCACATGCGGCCGAACACCGGCGCTTCGTCCTTCACCACCTGGCCGGTCGAACAGTCGATCATGTCGGCGCCGGCTTCCTTGAACAGGCGCGCGAAGATCACCGCATCGTCGGACGTATTGCCGCCATCAGCCCAATCGGTGCAGGACAGACGTATCGAGATCGGCTTGTCTTTCGGCCACACCGCGCGCATCGCCTTGAAGACTTCAAGCGGATAGCGGGCGCGGTTCTCGTGGCTGCCGCCATATTCGTCGTTGCGCAGATTGGTCAGCGGCGAGAGGAAGCTGGAGAGCAGATAGCCGTGGGCGCAGTGCAGTTCGAGCCAATCGACGCCGGTGGTGGCGGCGAGTTCGGTCGAGCGGACGAAATCGGCCTTGATGCGCGCCATGTCCTCTTGCGTCATCGCCTGCGGCACCTGGCTGTTGGGCAGATACGGCAAAGCGGAGGCGGAATAGAGCGGCCAGTTGCCGCTCTCGAGCGGTTGGTCGATGCCATCCCAGGCGAGTTTGGTCGAGCCCTTGCGGCCGGCATGGCCGATCTGAATGCCGATCTTGGCGCTGCTGTTGTGATGCACGAAATCGGCGAGGCGGCGCCAGCCGGCGGCCTGTTCCTCGTTCCATAGACCAAGGCAGCCCGGCGTGATGCGGCCATCGGGCGAGGTGCAGGTCATCTCGGCGAAGACGAGGCCGGTGCCGCCCATGGCGCGCGAGCCGATGTGGACGAGATGGAAGTCGTTGATCAGCCCGTCCTTGGCCGAATACATGGCCATCGGCGACATGACGATGCGGTTCGGCAAGGTCGTGCCGCGCACCGTGAAAGGCGTGAAGATCGGCGGCAGGCCGCGTTGTTTTTTATTCTCGCCCTTTAGGCCGGCGTGTTCGGCGTACCAGTGTTCGAAACCTTCGAGCCAGGTCTTGTCGCGCAGGCGCAGATTCTCGTGGCTGATGCGCTGCGAGCGCGTCAGCATGGAATACATGAATTGTTCCGGCTCGAGCGTGTCGGCATAGCGCTCGCCGACCACTTCGAACCATTCCATCGCATTGCGCGCGGCATTTTGGATGCGGGCGACATCGACGCGACGGATTTCCTCGTAGACCTTGAGGACTTCGGGAATGTGCTCTTTGCCGTGGCCGTGGGTCTGGAACTGGCGCGTCAGCTCGATGGCATCGTCGATGGCGAGTTTGGTGCCCGAGCCGATGGCGAAATGAGCGGTATGGGCGGCATCACCCATCAGCACCACATGGGACTGGCCGTTGAAAAGGCTCCATTGGCCGCAGATCAGCCGGCTGAAATTGATCCAGGCCGAGCCACGGATGTGGCGCGCATTGGTCAGGAGCGGTGCGCCTTGCAGCGTGTCGGCGAAGGTCTTTTCGCAGAAGGCGATCGACTCGTCCTGGTCCATCTTGTCGAGGCCATGGGCGAGATAGGTTTCTTCCGTCGTCTCGATGATGAAGGTCGAGGTCTCGGCGTCGAACTTATAGATATGCGCCTGGAACCAGCCGTGTTCGGTGCGCTGGAAATCGAAGGTGAAGGCGTCGAACAGTTTCTTCGTGCCGAGCCAGATGAAGCGATTGGGCCGCACCACGAGATCGGGCTTGAAATCGGCGACGTAGCGGTTGCGGATCTTCGAATTGACGCCGTCGGAGGCGATGATCAGGTCGGCGTCGGGGAATTCGAGATCGGAATTGACGTCGCGTTCGAACACCAGTTCGACGTCAAGCGCCTCGCAGCGCCGCTGCAGAATGTTGAGCAATTTCTTGCGGCCAATGCCGACGAAGCCGTGCCCGGTGGTGCGCAGCTTCTTGCCCTTGAACACCAGTTCGATGTCGTCCCAGTGGTTGAAGGCGTCCTCGATCTCGGCGGCGCTCTCCGGGTCCCAGGCGCGCATGGCTTCCATGGTGGCGTCGGAAAAGACGACACCCCAGCCGAACGTGTCATAGGGACGGTTGCGCTCGACCACCGAAATCGAATGTTCGGGGTGCAGCTTCTTCATCAGCAGGCCGAAATAAAGGCCGGCCGGTCCTCCACCAATGCAGACGATACGCAACGGCATCTCCCCAGTCTGGGCGCTGCTGAATTATTTCAAGCTTAAAATATCTAGGCTTAAAATATTGTCAAGGGCCGTGATTGGGGTTTGGCAGGGATTTGCTTGGGTCGAGGATGCGCGGCATGACGCACTGGCATTCGCCGCCGATATGGCTTATCGCGCAGCGGACAAAAGTAGCGGGAACCGTTGATATGCTTTCATTTTTCTCATTCAAAACTGCCGGCAAGACTGCCGCCGCCATTGCTGGAGCGCTGTTGGTAAGCAGTGTCGCGCTGGCGCAGCAACAGCAGCCAGCGGCCGAGCCGTCGAGCGAGGATACGGCCGCTGCCATGGAGCGGCTGCGCCGCGCCGCGCAGAACATTCCGGCCGGCACTTTGGCGCCCACGGGCAATACATTGGCCAATGGCGCCTCGGCGATCAACGAAGTCTATGAAGACTGGACCGTCGATTGCCGGGTGGCGAACGAGCGCAAGCTTTGCCGCCTGTCGCAGGCGCAAGGCAACGGCCAGACCCGTCAGACGGTGTTCGCCATCGATCTCGACGTGCCGCGCGACAACAATCTCAGCGGCACCGTGCTGATGCCGCTTGGCGTCAAGCTCGATGCCGGCGCCATCGTGCGGCTCGACGACAAGCCGTTCGGCCAGGGCCTGCGTTATTCGGCCTGCGTCGCCCAGGGCTGTATCGCGCCTCTGACCGTGCCGGCCGCCTCTGTGGACACCCTGCGCAAGGCGCAGAACATCAGCATCGCCTCGCTCAACCTGTCCAACAACGAGCCGGTGGTGTTCCGCATTTCCATGAAGGGCTTTTCGCCGGCGCTCGATCGCCTCGTGCAACTGGCTAAATAAGCCAGTGACTTAGTCCTCGAAAATGGCGACGGCGCGGGTCCATCCGGCGGACCCGCCCTTCACTTTGACGGGGAAGCAGGCGACCATGAAGCCCTTGTCCGGCAGGCTTTCCAGATTGTGCAGCTTCTCGATGTGGCAGTAGCCGATCTCGCGGCCGGCCTTGTGGCCCTCCCAGATGATGCTGGCATCCTTGGTCTCAGCATAGCGCTTGGCGGTGAAGCCGAAAGGCGCGTCCCATGACCAGGCATCGGTGCCGGTGACGCGCACGCCGCGCGAGGTCAGATACAGGGTTGCCTCGCGGCCCATGCCGCAGCCGGTCGGCACATAATCGGGCTGGCCGTAATGGGTGCCCGCCGCCGTATTGACCAGAACGATGTCGAGCGGGCGCAGCGTGTGGCCGATGCGGGCCAGTTCCTTCTCGACATCGGCTGCGGTGGCGACATAGCCATCGGCGAAATGGCGGAAGTCGAGTTTGATTGCCGGCTGAAAGCACCAGTCGAGCGGCACTTCGTCGATGGTGATGGCGCGTTTGCCGCCATCCATGGTCGAGGCATAGTGCCAGGGTGCGTCGAGATGGGTGCCGTTGTGGGTGGTGATCTGGCAGTGCTCGATCGCCCAGCCTTCACCATCAGGTAGATCTTCGGGCTTCAGGCCCGGGAAATAACGGGCGACGGCGGGTGCCTGTTCCTTGTGATCGATATATTGAATTTTCGGTTCGAGACCTGGCGGGTCCGAGGCAATCCCGGCTTCCAATGGCACGGAAATATCGACAATGCGGCGACCCATGGTGTCCTCCAATCCTTGCTCCCGTTCGAGCTTGTCGCCAGTTTCGCCATATCGGCGGCTTTGTCGATGCAGCAAAATCGCATTCCAACGGCCATCGCTCTGCCGAAAGTGTCGGCAGCAGTGGGCTTTGTGCCTTCTGGCTGTGGACAAGACCGGGTGTGACTCGCTAGGTTCGCGCGCTGCCAATGCGAGTGGATCGCAGGCCGCGCGGCGCGGATGACCCACTCGAACCGGAAATGATCTCCTCTGGAAACCAAAATCGAGGGTCCTGCGCGCGACGAGGGAGGACGATATGCCTGAAGATATTCGCGTGGGAGAACGGCAGTTTAACGTCGGTGGCACGGTGCTCGACCGGCCGTTCCAGATCCGGCGCCTGGGTCATTTCGGATTGGACGTTCATGACGTCGATGCCGGCATTGCGTTTTACACGCGCATGTTCGGATTGAAGATCGCCGATCCAATCGATTTCGGTGCCCGCATGCCGGCCGAAGAGCAGGGCAAGCATGGCTCGGGCATCGGCTATTTCATGCGCCACGGCACCGATCATCATTCCTTCGTGCTGTTTCCGCGCCGGGTACGCCGCGTGCTGTTGAAGCATCTGGCGCCGCACATGACCGTCAATCAGATCACCTGGCAGGTCGGCAGCCTGCGCGAAGTGGTCGAGGGATCGACCTGGCTGAAGGGTGGCGGCGTGCGCGTCGCCCGGGCGGGCCGCGACAATCCCGGTTCCAACTGGCACGCCTATCCGGTCGATCCGGAAGGCCATACCAATGAAATCTACTATGGCATCGAGCAGATCGGCTGGGACGGGCTGAGCAAGCCCAAGGGCATGCACCGGCGCGACTATCACGATTCACCGACCCTGCCGCATCGTTCCGAATTTGCCGAGGTCGAGGAAGGCTTGGCGGCGAATATCGCCGTCGCCGACGGCTATCGCTTCAAGGAACCGCTGGACGAAAAATACGATGTCGGCGGCATTCTGCTCGGGCGGCCGTTCAAGGTGACCAAGATCGGGCCGATCCGGCTTTTCGTCGAAGACGTGGCCGCCGTCACCGCCTTCTACCGGGACACGATGGGCCTGCGCTTTACCGAGGAGGTGACGTGGAACGGCCATCGCTGCACCTTCCTGCGCGCCAATACGGAGCATCATTCGCTGGCGCTCTATCCAATCGCGCTGCGCCAGGAATTGGGGCTGAGCGCCCATACGTCGCTGTTCTCCTGCGGCTTTCAGGTCGGCGATTATACGCAGCTGCGCGACGCGGTGGGCTTCTTGCAGGAGCAGGGCGTCACGGTGCGCAAACTGCCACCGGAGCTTTTTCCCGGTATCGATTTCAGCGCCTTCGCCATCGATCCTGACGGCCATGCCATTCAGCTCTATCACCACATGGAGCAGATTGGCTGGGATGGCCGGCCGATGCCGGCAGACTTGCGTCGCAAGGTCGATAATGCGAACTGGCCGCAGACATTGCCGATGCAGAGCGACAGCTTTAATGGCGAGGTCTATCTCGGGCCTTGGAACTGAAAGAAATTCGGGACGGTCATCGTGACCGGATCGCAATGATGAGGACGAAAACGTGAAGTTTCTGACTTACAAATCCGGTAAAGAGTTGAAGGTCGGCGTATTGGACGAAGAGAATGGTGTGCTCGACGTCGTGCTGGCGGCCAAGAAGCTTTTGAAGACCGAACTGCCGGACACGCTGCGCGAAATCATCGCCGCCGGTCCGAGCGCTCTGTCGACGGCCAAGAAGGCCCTCAAGGCGGCGCAGGCGAAGCCCAAGGGCATGTTCACGCCGCTCAAGAAAGTGAAGATCGCGACGCCGCTGCCGGGCGCCACGAAGAACGTGTTCTGCGTCGGCCGTAACTACAAGCTGCACATCGAAGAAATGGCCGCCAAGCGCGGCGGTCCGGTGAACTATCCGAAAATGCCGGAATTCTTCTCCAAGCCGCCGACCACCATCGTCGGTCACGAGGACAAGGTCGAGCGTCACGCCAAATATACCGACGAGCTCGACTACGAAGTCGAACTGGGCCTCGTCATCGGCAAGAAGGGCCGCAACATTTCCGAAGCCAATGCGCTCAAGCACGTGTGGGGCTACACGGTCGTCAACGACGTCACCGCGCGCGATGCGCAGCGCAATCACGGCCAGTTTTTCAAGGGCAAGAGCTATGACTCGCATTGCCCGATCGGTCCGTACATCGTCACAGCCGACGAATTCGGCAAGCCGGATGGCCATCGTCTGACCCTCAAGGTCAACGGCAAGATCCGTCAAGATTCGACCACGTCCGACCTCTATTTCGGCGTGCCGCGCATCATCGAAAGCCTGTCGGGCGCGCTGACGCTCGAGCCGGGCGACATCGTTGCCACCGGTACGCCGTCGGGCGTTGCCGCCGGCATGCCGAAGCCGGAATTCCTGCAGGTCGGCGATATCGTCGAAGCCGAAGTCGAAGGCATCGGCGTGCTGCGCAACAAGATCGTCGATTAATACGACTGAGACCGTGCCCGCTCCGGCGGGCACGGTTTTCCAAGCTGGATCAACCAGCGGATAAACAGAGGGGAACGGCGTCCCAGACCAAATCGCGTTCGCGATTTTGGCAGGACGTTCAGGGAGCACGCCCATGACCATCGACATGCACGCGCATTGGGTTCCGGAAGCATTTTGCGATGCCATGCGGGCACGCAGCACGCCGCCTTTCATCCGCCGCAAGGAGGATGGCCGCGAATATCTTGAATCCTCGTTCAATTCCTCGCCGTTGGCGCAGCGCGAGAGCGCCGCGCAGCGCATCGCCGAAATGGACAAGGCCGGTGTCGAACGTGGCGTTCTTTCGCTGACCACGGTCTATGGCGTCGAGCGTCTGCCCAGCGCCGAGGCCGTGCCACTCTGCCAGGCGTTCAACGACGCGGTGGCGGCCGCCTGCGCGCAATATCCCGATCGTTTCAACGGTTTGGCGGCCCTGCCGGTGGCCGATATGGACGAGACCTTGGCGGAATTCCGTCGCGCCATGGCCATGCCCGGCATGGTCGGTGCGCTGCTGCCCGGCGACGGCTTTCTGTCGATCAAGCGGGCGGAAAAATTTCAGCCGCTGTTCGAGGCCGCCGATGCGCTGGGCGCCATCTTCCTGGTGCATTACGCCAAGATTGCCGACGATCCGGAGGCGCCGAAAGTGGATGCCTCCGACAATGGCCATTCGCGGGTCGGCACGCTCGACATGCAGGCGCGCCTGTCGTCGAACATGGTCACCTTCTGCATGACCGATTTTCTCAAGGCGTTTCCCAACGTCACCGTGCTGTCGCACAATCTCGGCGGCAATATTCCCTTCGAGGTCGATCGGCTCGATCATCGCAGCCTGCTCGACCGGCCGCAGGACGAATTGCCGTCGAAGCGGATCCGCGACGCCTCGGTGCTGGTCGATTGCAATTCGCTCGGCGCGCGCTCGATCGAACTGGCTGTCGAATGCTATGGGCCGGAGCGGATCGTCTATGGTTCCGACGGCACGGGCTTCGGCATGGAATGGACCAACAAGGCGATTTCCGAGGCCAGGATTTCCGACGCGGATAAGGACGCTATCCGGCATGCGACGGCGGCCCGCGCCCTGGCGCGGGTCCGCAAGGCGCAAACGGTGGGATGACTACGGTTCGAAGAACAGGCGGATGATGTCGGCGTCGCCGGAATCGACCACCGGGATGTCGCCGAATTCGCCGTCCATGTCGGGATAGAATTCCTTCGACAGATGGATTTCCGTCAGCGGCGTGTTGGCACGCTCGCCGGACAGAACAGCCTTTTCCAGCAGGACGAGCAGCTCGCCCTCGTGACGCGGCACTTCCGTCAATGTCAGCGACGTCTTGCCCGTACTCGGCAGGACCGCGTGCAACATCTGTTCGAACTCAGGTATCGACATGGGTACTCCCAGGCGCGACGAACCCGGGCCAAATAGGCTCTCCGCCGCCGAATGCAACAGCTATAAGACGTTCGACCGACGGTTTGGTTTCGGTCAAGTTTGCCGCAAAGATGGGCAGCGGCGATAAAATCCCTTTTTTGTCAGTTTATTGACGGAAATTTGGCGGCCGATACGGCTCCTGCGACGTTGGGCCGCGATAGGCCTGGGCGGGCAGGTTCGGGTTGAGCCGCTGCGGCACCGGGGCGGCGGAGGCGCCATAGCCGCCCGTCGGTGCCGGTGGCGGGGTTCCAGCCTGTTGCGGCACCGGGGCCAGATAGCGCGGTCCGGTCGGCTGCGCCGGCTGCTGCGGTACGATGGTCATGGCCGGCGGCGGCGCCTGCGGGGCGGGCGCGGCGACTTCACGCGGCTCGTCCTGCTGTTCCCTGGGCTTGTGGCGGACGACACGGCGGGCCGGACGCGGCTGCGCGGCGACCTGCTGCCGGCTTTCGGCTGCCGGGCGGCCGCCGCCACTCAAGGCGCTTTCCAGGCTGCCGACGCGGGTCACCGGCGCGGTCACCGCGCTCGTGCGGCCGCCGCGTCCATTGTTGTCGACGAAAGCGCCGGGGTCGATGTTGCGGCGATCCATCGTCAGGATGCGGACGACGGCTTCCGGTTCGCCCACCTGCAAGGCTTCCACATAGCCCGCCAGTTGATCGAGGTCCTTGGTGCCGCTGCACAGGCGGATGCGGATGGAAGCGGGCGCGCCGCGGCCGGCCAGCACCGCGCCGAAACGGGCCATGCCCGAACGGTTCGGTCCGGCGTCGCGGATATTGTCGACCCATTGCCAGGCGAAGATGCAGCGATGGCCGTTGCCCTGTTTGCCGATGGCGAGGCCGAACGGGCCCAGCGCGTTCTGCATCGGCCTGGTGACGATGTTCATCTGGATGCCGCGAAAGCGCGACAGGATTTCCGATTGGATGCCGCGTTCCGACGGCTTGCCCATCTGCAGCATATTGGGGCCACCGGGCGAGGCTTCGGTCTCGATGCTGACTTCCAGCACGTTCTCGGACTTGGTGCCGGCATCGAAGCCCATCACGATGTCCTGGCGCGTGCCGTTGGGATAGTTGCGTTCGCGGATGCGCGTCACCGCGCCGGCCTCGATCGGCAGCAGCATCAGCGCCTGCTGGAAGCTCGCATCGCCGGTGGGATTGGCGGTGACGGGAATGGTGGTCGCGGCGGCGGTTTCGTCGCGCGACAGGAAGCGTTGCTCACTCGAAGTTCTGCCGCAGGCAGCGGCGAGCAACGCCAGAGGCAGGATCAGCCAGCGTTTCATGTTTAGTGGCCCTCCTCTTGCGTGGGCGTGGTGACGATGAATTCCGCCGTGGCGAGCGGCGGCGGCGAATTCAGGTGGTCGAAGACCTGCCGCGCCTCGCCGAGACGGCCGAGATTAAGCAGGGACCAGCCGCGCACGAGCCGCAGCTCCAGCGGCTCGAACAGAGTTTTGGCGCGACGGTCGAGCATGGCGAGCGCGGCGGCGTAATTTTTGTCGTTATAGCGCGCGACGGCTTCACGGCCGGTGTCGTCGCTGACCTTGGCGAGCGGCGCGCGCATGGGCGCGGCCGGCAGCGCATCGGGATCGGTCGGGCGCGGCTCAAGGAAAGCCAAGAGCGACAGGGTGCGGGCCGCCGGCGAGGAGCGTTTGGGGTCGCTCATGCTGCGCGCGATCCTGGTCACGCCGCCCGTCGGCGTCATGTCGATCTGCGAGCGCCGGCCACCGCCGGGCGAGAATTGCTGCATGGTCGGCTGCGGCTGGATCGGCATGAAGGGCGCCGAAGTGCCGGTGGCGGCAGCGGGCGGCGGCACGCGCGGCAACTGGCTGAGCATGCCGGCGATGCCTTCGAGATCCTGGCGCAGTGCGCCGCCGCCGGCGCCCTGCGACGTGCCCCGGGTGGCGCGCGCATCTTCCGCCTGCTGCGTCGTCCAGATCGTGCCTTCCGGCGCTTTCTCCGCCGTATGCGGTTCGCTCGCCTGGGTGGCGCCGTTCCAGGCCGGCAGCAGAGCGAAGCCGTAACGCTCATAGGGCATGGCGCCGACGCCAGGCACACGACGCGCCACGAGCGGGAAGGGGCCGCGATAATATTCAGGCGCCATCGGCGTCATCGCCATCGTGCCGCTGGCGGCGATCGCCATCGGCTTGCCGAACAATCGGCCCGACGAAGCAAAGCGCAGCGGATTCTCCGGGCCGATGGCGACGGGGAATTCCTGCGGATTCAATTTCGGCATCGGCGGTGCTGCCGTCTGCCACGTCGCATAGCCCTGCTGCATCGGCGTGAACTGCTGCACGTTGCCGCTGCGCATGCCGCCGGGGCCCGGGCCAGCGGCGCGTGGCGCCTGTTGGCCGAGATACATGTTCTGCTGGCCGGCATAGGCGTTCTGCGTCGCGTAATAGCTGTTCAACATCTGCTGGCGCTGTTTCGGCGAGGCGGTTTGCAGATCGCACGGCGTCGGTGGGCGGCGGATGCCGTCGGGGAAGACCAGTTCGACGACTTTCGGAAACAGGCCGTCGTAGCGATTGATCAGCTCGACATATTCCTTCATCCGCTTGGTGCGGCGCGCCGAAACGGCGAGGCCGTAAATGGTTCCTTCCTTCGGATACCAGGCGGCGGCACGCGAGAACCATTCGTAGGCGGTGTCGAACTGGCAGGCATTATAGGCATACCAGCCGAGCGCCTGGGCACCTTCACCGGAGCCCAGATCCATCGTCACCTGCGCGTAACGCAACAGCCGCTCGGGCTCGATATAGGGCGGGACTTCTTTGGTGAGATCGCGTTCGAGAATATCGATGAACAGGATGGCATTATTGATCAGCGGTTGCCGCCAGGCATAGGCGACTTCCTCGGTCTCGCGATACATGCCGAGTTCGCGCAGCGAATGGGCGAGGCCATGGGCGATCATCGCATCACCGCCGCGCTCCAACGCCAGCTTGAACCATTCCAGCGCTTCGCGGAAGGCTTTCGCCTTGTAATAGTACCAGGCGACAAGGCCGGCCTGGTTGGGATCGCTGGCGCTGCGCGCATAGTCCTCGAAGGCTTTCAGCTCCGTGCCGGGCACTTCGTCTTTGCGCTCATCGTGCAGATAGGCGCTGATGCGCATGCGTGTGATGTCGGCCTGGATCGGCGCCCATTCGTTGGCGCGGCCCATGGCGATCAGCGGCTCGACATCGGACATGCGCAAGGCCGCCATCGCCTTCTGGATGGTAGCGAGGCGCACGTCCGATTCACGGTTCATCGTCAGGATCGATTTGTAGGTCTGAACCGCGTCCTGGGTCTGCTTGGTTTTGGCATAGGCCTCGGCGACCGCCCAGAGGACGTCGACATCGGTCTCTTCCGGATTGAAATTGTCCTTCTTGAGCGTGTCGAGAAGGTCTTGCAGTTTGCCGCCGTTGAACAGCGACAGAATCTGATTGCGCAATGTCTTGCGCTCGAGCTTCTGCGTCAGTTCGGCTGAGGGCTGCCAGCCGGGTTCGGCGCGCATGCGCAAATCGATGGCGGCTCTGAGATCGTCGAGCTGATCGGCGGCGAACAGATCCCAGAAGGATTGTTCGTCTTCGCCGCCCGCTCTGTTCTGCTCATAGAGATCGGCCGGCGGTTCCCAGCCGGGATAAAGCCGTTGCAGGCGGCGCATTTCCGTCTGCACGCGCTGCGTTTGATTGAGCGAGGCGTAATAGCGCAAGGCGGAATCGTCGACCGTTTCGCCGGGGCCGAGCGGCAGGCCAAGGCCCGGAACAGGCTGGATCGCCTGCGGCGCCGCGCGCGGTGCGTCGATGGGGCGGTTGTTTGGTGCAGGCGTCGGCGCAATGCTGGGACGCGGACGCGCGCCCTCGACAATGAAATCGCTCTGGCCAAACGCCACCGGCGCCGCGACGAAGGCGGCGGCGCAGAGGCCCAGGCTCAGAAGATGCGATTTCAGTTTCTGAGGCATGCAGCATACCTCATCTGAACCGCCAGCAGCGCCATCATGTGCAGCGTCGTCGGATAGTAATTATCCGCATCGCGCGTCGCGCGGAGATTGGCGGGAATCGGCGCCTGATCGATGGCGCAGGACAGGAGCGCGGCGATGCTGGAATAGCCGGCTTCGCCAAGCTGCTCGACTTCGCGACCGGAACTCACTTCGATGGCGGCGACGCTGCCGCGCTTGCGCGTCGACCAGGCATAGAAGGGCGCATAGCTGTCCCAATCGCCGACGCCAGCCCAGGCCATGTAGAGCGGAATGCGGATCGAATTATAGGAGAACTGCGCCGGAAAGCCGTCAGCCGGTTTGATGCCGTTGTCGCGGATGGAAATCCATTCGGTTGGCAGGCTTTGCGGCCCGAAGCGCGCCGCCTTCATCAGGTCGAGGCCGGTCTGCGTCAGGCCGTTCCAATCGAGTTCCGGCGCGACGAGATAGAGCCGCGCGAAGGCGGGGAAGACGTAATAGGACAGGTTCACCACGGGGCCATCAGGCCGCTCGCCGGCCGAAAAGCCGTTGACGGCAGGCAGGAGCAGCGCGCCCTGTTGCGCCTTGAACAGAACGAGTTTGCGGCCGACCTCGACGGCGATGCGCCGCCCGGCAATATAATAGGAGACATCGGCCCACAGCTCGCCCGCTTCGGCGAGTGCCCAGGCGACGAGAATGTCGCCGTCGCTGGCGTTGTTCATGTCGGATACGCCGGGGCGATGATTGGGCGACCAGCGCCAGGCCATGAGCTGATCGTCGCGCACCATCAGATTGGCGCGCGTCCACGTCCAGATGCGATCGAAGGTCGGGCGGTCGTTGGCTGCCACCGCCAGCAGCATGGCATAGCCCTGGCCCTCGCTGTGGCTGATGAGATCGTTGGCGGTATCGACGACGCGGCCGGTGTTGGTGATGAAGCGCGCCTTGTAGGCCTGCCAATATTGCAGCGTCTTGAACGTGCCGCCGAGCGGCATGGCGCGGGCGTCGAGAGACAGAACGCGCCGCGGCTCGCTCACCGGCACATTGGCCGGCGTCACACCTTGTGCCTGCGCCCAGGACGGGATCGTCGAGGACGCGAGCAACAGAGAGGCGGTCGCGATCGCCTTCAGGATACGCATCATGTACTCCGACCCACGCCCTTCAAGAACCAGTGCGTGGCACACGCCAGAACCAGCGCCAGTATGAAGGCCAACAGAACGTAAATATTTCGATTCAGCGACAACCAGCCGGCGGCGATCAGGCGCATGTTGTCGATGGAAAGCGGTTGCGTCGCCACCAGTCGCGCATTCTCGACGGGAATGTCGACGATGGCGCCTTCGGCGGCGTTCAACACGGAAACCTTGCCGCTGATCTGCTGCCAGACGCGCGGATCGACCAGGCAGTTGACCGACTGGGCAAGCATCGACGCATTGGGTGCGGTGACCAGAGTGCGCACGCTGTCGGGCGTGCTGCCGGTCAGATCCTGCGCCATCACAAGCGAGGCCTGCCGCGTCAACACGGGCCGGCGGACACGAACTTCGAAATGATCGCCGATCCAGTTACGCGTGTCGCCGTAGAGCGAACTGCCCCAATCGAGCGCACGCCGATAGGTGTTGACGGCCTTGCCGAACATGCCGTCCTGATTGCGGATGTTGCTGTCCCACTCGTCATAAAGCCCTTTGTCGGCATCGCCGATGGCGCCGACGGCGGTTGGGTCGACGCGGAATTTGGCGGAGGCCTCGGCACTGCGGAAGCCGCCTTGCGGCGTCGGCATGTGGCAGGCGGCGGGGAAATTGCGTTGCAGGACGAGACGATGGCGTGCCATCGCTTCGGTGCGCGACAACTGTTCGCTCTGCGGCACGGCTTCCGCGCTCGTCGCCTCGCTCCAGTTGTCGAGAATGATCTGCTGTTGCAAGCCGACGGATTTATAGGTGTCGTTCTGTACTGACAGCGCCGGTGCGATGATCAAGGCCGGCCCTTGCTCAGGTGTCGGCTCGTTCAAGGTCAATTCGAAGTCGATCGGTTTGCCGGCCGAGGTGGCGAGATGGGTGGCCAAGGTCGCCGCCGCGCCGATCGCTTCCTTGCTGGGTGCCGGCACATAAAGCACCGGGCGCTTCTCGGAGCTGGCATAGGGAAAGGCGCCGGTCGCCGTCACCGCGAGATCGGGCATGCGGCCGATGCGGGCGATCTTCGGCAGTTCGATCTCGGTGGAATCGAGCAGCAGGAAACGCTTGCGGCCGGAAATGGCGGCGATGGGATCGCAGGCCGTGTCGCTTGGCACGGCGAGCTGCGCTTCGATCTCGATGCGGTTGAGGCCTGGCCGCAGGCTACCGAGCGGCAATGGAATCGGATTGCGCTGGAAGACGTCGCCGCTGCTCTTCGGCAGGGCCAGGCTGACGGCGGTGCGCGTGTTGACGTTGACGACGATCTGCGCACCGGTGCGCAGGCCCGGCGCATAGCCGCCGGCCAGATCGAGCGTCACTTTCGCATAATCGGCGGAATAGAAATCCGGCGGCAGTACGATGTTGAAGCCGACGCGGAACATGCGGCCGCTGAATTCCTGGCTGATGACGCCGAGGTCGCGCAGCTTGATGCGCTCGCCGCCGAACAGCCGATAGCCGGGGAAGGCCTGCGCTGCGCGAATGCCCTGCGGCGTACCTTTCAGTTCCGATGAAATGGCGAACTGGCGCAGCGCGGCGTTCACGTCCTCTTCGGTGCGGCCGGTGAAGACCACGGTGGTGCGCTTGCCGCCGGAGGCGGGGATGATGACGACGCGCGGTCCCAGCACCTGCCCGACATTCATCGCGCCGAGTTGGCTGCCGATGTCGTTGATGGTGCCGATGGCGAGATTGATGCCATGCAGGCCGTCGGCGAGCGGTCCGACATCGACGGACGTTTGCTGAAAGCGGCCATGCAGCGCCAGCATCTGGGTGGCGCGGATGACGCGATCGATGCTGGCGACGCTGGTCTTGCCGGGAATGACGGCGCGGATCGGCATGGCGCCTTGTTCATCGACCGGCAGGGCGGCGAGATCGGCGATATTGGTGACGGCGCCGGTGCCGCTCAGCACCAGTCCAGTCTGGGTCGGATCGATCTGCGTCCACAATTCATAGGTCGCTTGCAGCGAGCAATCGACGCGATGGCGCTGCTCGGCCATGATGCGGATCGAGTTGAAACCCGCCTTCATCAAGCCGTCGGGAATATCGAAGACCGCGGTGCGCACGCCGCGCGAGCCGGTAATATTGGTGCGGCCAACCGTCTGATCGTTGACCATCAACGTCAGATAAGAAGCTTCCGGCATGACCGAGACCGCCGACAGGAAGCCGATCTGGAATTTCAGGCCGCGCTGAATCTGGTTCTCGGTGAGATAGAGCGGCCATTCGGACGAACCGATTTCACCGGACAGGCGGAAGCCCTGCACATTGTTGGCGAGATGGCGCAGCAGAACGCCATTCTCCTTCAGCGACCCGCCGCGGGTGGCGATGGTCGGCTTTGGCTGGGTGGTCGGCGTGAATGGTTTCGGCGCCGCCATCTGGGGCGTCACCGGAATGGCGATAGGGGCCATGCCGGATGTGGGCGCGGCAGGTGCAGCGGGTGCTTGCGCGACCGGTGCCGGCTGGGTGGCCGGCGGCGGCTGAACAACGGGAGCCTGCGCGACGGGGGCAGGAGCGACAGGCGTTTGAGCGACAGGGGCTTGCGCGACAGGAGCGGGCGCCACAGGCACCGGCAATTGCGCGGTCGCTGGTGCTTCGGCTGGCGCGGGCACGGGGCCAAGTGGAATTTGCCGCGGCGGCGGGCGCGTCTCGGTGCTGGCTGTCGGCGGCAGCGAGCGGCGCAATTGCTGCACGCCGTAGAGATCGGATGGCTTCTGCGGCTGCGTCTCGGCCGGCTGCGGCGACGTCGGTTGGAGGCGTTGCAGGCTTGGCGGTGCCGTCGTGAATATCGGCTGCGCATGCGCAAAGGCGCTCGCGGCCATGAGCATGACCGCCGCGAGCGTTTGCGTCGCTGCAAACGATATGGACCTGCTGATCGGCATTTTCTTGTGTCTGGTCCCTTGATCCTGTGTCACGCAGCCTTGGTTTCGATCGGCTTCCCGTCGTTGGCGGCAGGCTTGCCGCCGTTGGCCATTTCGACGAGCTTCTTCAGCATTTCGACGGACATTTCCGGCGAGGTTTCCGTCTTCTCGACGGTCTTGCGGCCGCCGATTTCCTTGCGCAGGTACGAGTAAGCGCGGAACGGTTCGAGCAGGCCCCACCAGATGAATTCGAACGTTCCCGAGAAGACATTCTTGTGCGAGCGACGCGTCGCCAGGAAACGCGGCAGGGCATCGGAATCGGCATACATGAGGTCGGCGAGCACATAATATTCGCGCGGCGTCAGGTCGGCGAAGGCGAGGCCGTGGACGACGACACCATTCACCGAGCGGCCGGGCTTGATGAGCACCGGCAGGGTTTCCGTCGTGATGATTTCGCCCATCGGGGTGATGCTCAAGCGGCCGACGGCGCCTTCATCGGCCTGCGGCGGCGCCTCGTCTTCGAAGGTGATGGCGCAGCCGCCCGCCGACACGTTGACGATCTTGGCGGGATATTTCTTGCCGTCGATGTCGATCTCGCCGCGACGGTCGATGATGAGGCGCGGGTGACGGTCGAGCTGCTTGCGCTCGGCGACCGCGCCCAAGGCGACGCCGGCGATCATCAGATTGAACGCATTCCACGCGCCGACCACCAGCATGAGATCGCTGACGCCGGGCTCGAACATATAGCGCCAGGCGGCCATCAGCGCGCCGGCGAACAGTAGGCCATGCAAGGCAAAGAACGGCCAGGCCAGTTCGGAAATATGATCGTTGTCGAGGGACAGGCCCTTGGCGGTGACGTTGAACGTCGGCTTGCGCGGGCTGAGCGCGACGGAGAACAGGGCCTTCGAGAGAAAGACGCCTTGCAGATATTCGTAGAGTTCCGACATCCACGGCCAGCGCACATTGCCATAGAGGTAGTTCTGCAGCATCAGGTTCACGACGATATAGGTCGTCGTATAGGCGAAGGCCTCGTCGACGTTGGAGACAAAGATCTTCACGTCGAAGAAAATGTAGGAGAGCGGCGCCAGCATGAAGGTGAGGCGCGGCAGTGGGAAGAACCAGAAGGACATGCTGGAGAGATAGGCGAGGCGCTGGATGCCATGCAGGCCGCGCTTGAACAGCGGGTTCTTCAAGATGAGAATCTGGAACATGCCCTGCGCCCAGCGGGAGCGTTGGCCGATGAAGGACACGAAGGTTTCCGGTTGCAGGCCGGCGATCAAAGGCTTGTCGACGAAGACGCTGGTCCAGCCGGAGGAATGCAGATCGAGCGCGGTTTCACAGTCCTCGGTGATCGTAACACCGGAGAAGCCACCGACCGATTCAAGCGCCGTGCGGCGCAAAAGGGCAGCCGAGCCGCAGAAGAACGAGCCGTTCCATTTGTCGAGACCGCGCTGCGTCACCGAATAGAACATTTCGTTCTCGGAGGGCATGCGGTTGAAGGTTTGCAGGTTCTTCTCGATCGGATCGGGATTGAGAAAGACGTGCGGCGTCTGCACCAGGAACAGTTTCGGATCGCGGGCAAAATAGCCGACAGTCTCGCGCAGGAAGGCGCGGAAAGGCGCGTGATCGGCATCGAAAACGACGACGACCTCGCCGCGCGAGGCTTTCAGGCCGTTGTTGAGATTGCCGGCCTTGGCGTGTTCGTTGCGGGCGCGCGTCAGATATTTCGTGCCCATCTGGGCGCAGAGCGCCTGCAGATCGGCGCGGCGCTGGCGCGCCACTTCGGCCTTCGCCGGATTGGGGTCGTTGCACTTCTGATCGGTGCCGCCATCGTCGAGCAGCCAGACGGTCAGCTTTTCGCGCGGATAATCCATCGACATGGCGGCGGCCATGGTGGTGGCGAGAATATATTCGTCCTCGTTATAGGAGGGGATGAACACGTCGACGGTCGGCAGCTCCGCGTCTTCCTCGCGCGGCAGCGGTTGGCGCTTCAAGGGATCGGCGTTGATGATCAGGCTGATGAACAGAATCATCACGCAATACATCTCGGCAAGGAGCAGGAAGAGGCCGAGAGAAAAGCCGATCATGTCGGTTGCCGGCGGCAACGTGCTGGTGAAACGCCAATAGAGGTAGCGCAGGACCACGAACGTGCCGAGGGCCAGGAAGATTTGTCGCGAGAGTTTGCCGTGGCTGAACTTCCACACCGCGATCATGGCGACGATGACGAAGCAGCCGAGCGTGAATTGCGCGCCGGTACTGACAGGCTGAGTCAAAAATAGAAGCGCGGCCAGTCCGGACGTCAACCAGGCTGCGGTACGCAACACAACATGCATCTAACCCGACTCCAACGCGACCCGTTAACCCTACTGGGAAAGATGTAACGAAGGACTTAATGCCCTGACTCTCTTCGGATTTCGGGCGATATTTATTGTTAACGGTGTATTGCCTCATGCCGGCAAGGCACCTTATTTCGCATCCACCAGTGAGAGGGCTTCGGGTTAAGAGTCTGTTAATCGCCGCTCGGGCGTTTCGCTCTTTGATGGCGTTCAAGGCCACAAAGGCGAGTCATAACAAGGTGTCACGCCATCGTGCGTTTGTTACGAAAGGCCGCTTTAGAAGGTGATGCGGGCGTCGAGGATGCCGTAGAAGCCGGTGCCGCGGACGCGATCGCTGACATAGCCGCCGGAGAGGCCAAATTGCAGCGCGCCGAATCGCAGGCCGCTGACATGGGCGCCGGCACGCCACTGGCTGTAGAAATTATCGCCGAGGAAGAGCACTTCCGGGCCGACGAAGATGCGATCGACGATGGCGATGCCGGCCTTCAGGCGGGCATAATAGGACATATGCGCCGTCGAGAAGGAGAAGACACCGGAGACCATCGTGTAATCGGTCGGATTGGCATAGAAATCGGCCGAGACCTTCAGGCCACCGGCCATGCCGGCTGATTTGTTCTGAATGTCGACCTTGTCGAGATTGTTATTGTTGATTTCGGCGCCGATATAGCCGGCGAAGGTGGCGGTGCGGGTCACCCATTCATAGCCGACGAGGAGCGAACCGCTCGCCTGCGTGCCCTGGACGCGACCGACGCCGGCCGTGGTCGATATATAATTATAAGAGCCGAGCAGGCCGCTGAGGCGCAGGCGCAAGCCGGTTTCTTCGAGCTTGCTGAACGGCGCGATCGTGCCGATCAGAGTGCCGGTCTTCGAATCCTGCGAACTGCCGGTCAGCGACAGGTCGATGGCGACGCTGGGCCGCGTGTCGTTCTGCGGCGTGCGCGCCGCGCCCGTGTACCACTCCTGCGCCTGGGCGCTCGTGGCGCCGGCGAGAAGAGCCGCGGAAAGAATGAGAACTCGACAACGCATCACGCCGATAACCCGTACCCATCCCGGTGCTTGCCGGCGCATTCCGGCGAAAGAACCCTTGGTCTTGGGGCCGACTATCGGGGGCGGACTTTACGCGGGAGTTAATTGAAGGCGGTCAGGATTTATTATCTCTAACGAGAGGTAAACGCCGGCCGCTTCAAACGCTCCTGTTTTGGTACATCAGAGATTGATGACGACGTAATCGTCCTCGACCGTCACTTTGAAGGTCTCGGCGACATAGGGGCCTTTGTTGAGTTCGGCGCCCGGTTCGATCTTGGCATCATAGGCGCGCACGCGCGTTCCCGTCGGATCGCACCAGGACTGGCCGGTGCGGATGTCGAATTCCCAGCCATGCCAGGGGCATTTGATGAATTCGCCCGCCCGCGTCAGGCGATAGTCGCCGGGCACGTCGGATTCGGCGAGGCCGACGATGCGGCCGGCGCACAGCGAGCCTGCTTCGTGTGGGCACTTATCGCCGATGGCGAAGAATTCGCCCTTCAGATTGAATACGGCGATGGGGCGCCCCTTCACCGTCACCAGCTTACGGTCGCCGGGGGGAACGTCGGCGACCTTTGCAACAACATGCCTGTCCATAATCACTTCAATCCGTAGAGGGCTTTGGCATTGCCCGCCAAAATCGCCTGCTGCTTCTCCGGGCTTAGGGTGAGCTTGCTCAGAACGAAACGCGGGTCGTCGAAATCCCAGTGGGGATAGTCGGTCGAGAACATGATGCGATCGCAGCCGACCAGTTCGAAGGTCTCGGCGAGGTCGCTGTCCTTGTCCGGCTCGTCGAGCGGCTGCGTCGTCAGCCAGATGTGATCGTGGATATATTCGGAGGGCAGGCGTTTGAGATGCGGCACTTCCGCCTTGAGCCGCTTGTAATGTTTGTCGAGCCGCCATTTCAGCGCCGGCATCCAGGCGATGCCGCCTTCGACGAGCACGACGCGCAATTGCGGGAAGCGTTCGAACACGCCTTCCAGCACCAGGCTGGTGACGAGAGCCTGCATGCCCTGCACGTTGGTGTGCTGTTCCTCGATGTAATAGGAGGGATAGCCGCCGGCGGAGGCGGGATAGCCGTTGATACCGCCGACATGCAAGGCGAGCGGTCGCTTGGCGGCGACCGCCGCTTCATAGATCGGCCAGTAGCGCTTGCGGCCGAGCGGTTCGAGCGAGCGCGGCGGCAGCATGATCTGCGCGAACCGTTCGTCGCCGGCGCGCTTCTCGATTTCGGCGATGGCGGCTTCCGGGTCTTCCTGCGTGACGACGATGGACGCACGCAGGCGCGGCTCCGGCGTCACCCATTTGGCGATCTGCCAATCGTTGACGGCGGTGGCGAGCGCCGCGCCATAACCGAGATTGCGCTGATTGCCGGGGCCGCGATTGAGCGGCATCAGCATGCCATAGGCGACGCCATTGGCATCGAGATGCTGGGCGCGCATGAATTCGAGATCGGAGCCGGGCGGCCCTTTCGGCGGCCAGGCATCGGCGCGCGAGACTTCCGGTGCCATGCGCGGATGGGAGAGCGTGTCGGCGAAGGCCTGGCGATAATGGCCGCCGAAAGTCTTCACATGTTCGCGCCAGCGTTCCGGCAGGAAAGGATGGATTTCCTCGGGCGTCGAGAAGCCCGGATGGATGTCGCAATCGACGACGCTGAGTTTCTGGCGCTGCGGGCGCTGGGCCTGCGGCCGTTCGGCTGTCACGATGCTCATGGCGAAATCTCCTTCGGCGCGAAAGCGGCGGTCGCCTTCGCCTCAGTGAGGCGCGGATAGGTGTCGAGCGCGTTCTGGTAGAGAATCTTCGGCGCCAGCGGCGAGGACGGACTGAGCGGCAGAGCGTCCTTGCCGTCGAAATGCCAGTGCGGGAAGTCGGTCGAGAACAGGATGAGCTGATCGGACTGCATCTGTTCGACGAACCGTTCCAACCGGCCGCTGCCTTCGGGCTCATCGAAAGGCTGCAAGGTCAGGCGAATGTGCTGGCGCACCAATTCGCTCGGCACCTGCTTCACCCACGGAATTTCCGGACGCACGCCGCGCCAGGTCTTGTTGAGGCGCCACATGCCGGCGGGCAGCCAGGTGACGCCCGATTCGATCAGCACGACTTTCAACTCGGGAAATTTCGCGAAGGCGCCCTCGCACACCAGGCTCACCACCTGATTTTCGAAGGCGAAGGCATTGGCGACATAGTCTTCGAGGAAGTAGGAGCCCCAGCCGTTCAGGGTCGGATGGTGATAGAGGCCGCCGGCATGAATGCCGATCGGCAGGTTATGGCGCACGGCCGCTTCATAGATCGGCCAGAGGCTGCGGCGGCCAAGCAGTTCATTGCCCATGGCGAGCAGAGTGATCTGGACGAAACGCTTGTCATGGGCGCGGCGCTCGATCTCCTCGACGGCGAGTTCCGGCGATTGCTGCGGCACCAGGATCGAAGCGCGCAAGCGCGGTTCCTTGTCGAGCCAGGTGTCGGCGACCCAATCGTTGACCGCCTTGCACATGACGGCGGCGAGATCCTCGCTATGCAAAGCCATGCCGCCAAAGAGACAGTTGGCGATGGCGATGCTGGAGCCGAAGCCATCAAGCGCCTGGCTACGCAGAAGCTCGAGATCGCTGCCAGGCTTGCCGGATTTCGGCCGCCAATCGGGGCGCGCCGCCAGCGGCGTGTTCGGCGGATCGCCGGTCAGCGTGAAGCTCGTTCTCTCGATGCCGCGCGAGCGAAAGGCGTCGTACCAATAGGCATCGAGATAGGGCATCAAGGCGGCGGTGTTCGGCACGGCGATATGCACGTCGCAATCGATCGCCGGATGGCCGAAGATGGAGTTTGGCATTGCCAAAATAGAGGCTCCTGGTTTCCACGTTTCCTTTGGGGCGGTGCTGAAACGTCACGCGGCTTGCGCCAGCTTGGCGTTGGCGGCCCTCTGGTTGCCGTGATCTTACCGCAACCGTTTTCATGAAACCAGCGCGCTAGACAGGCAGACTGACAATGTTAATGTCGCGCCGACCCGTCATGCGGTTCGCCTGTTGGCACCGGCTTGCGTGACATGGCCCAAATTTTTGGCCCAAATTTTTTGGCCCAATTTTCCGGAGTGGGAGGGATACCAATGACCGCTAGATTCAACCGCATGCTCGCCACAAGCCTTGTGGCGCTGTTTGCTGCCTTGCCGGCACAAGCACAGGAGAACTGGGATGCGGTGGTGGCGGCGGCCAAGAAGGAAGGGTCGATCGTCGTCTATCACGCGCAGCTCGGTGCGGCGCATTGGAAGGACGTGGTGCGCGCCTTCGAGAGCAAATACGGCATCAAGGTGCAGGAATATGATGCGCGCGCCAGCGAATTGACCGAGCGCATCCGTGTCGAGCAGACCTCGAAGCGCTATGTCGCCGACGTCGAGTTCCACGGCAAGGCCTCCATCGCCCAGCAGCAGATCGAGAACGATTTCATCGCCGATATCGGCAACATTCCCAACGCCAAGAATCTGCGCGAGGACTATCCGGCCGACAAATATTCGGTTCCGGCATGGAGCCAGATTGTCTGCATGCTGTCGAACACCAATCTGATCAAGCCGGAGGACGAGCCGAAGAATTGGACCGACCTGCTCGATCCGAAATACAAGGGCAAGTTGCTGGCCGACGATATGCGCGCGGTCGGTTCCGGTCAGACCATGTTCGGCGTCACGTTCAAGAAATACGGTGCCGAGTTTCACAAGAAGCTGAACACGCAGGATCTCGTGTTCAATCGCGATCTGCAGGTCAATTCACGCCGCATCGCGCGCGGCGAGAATGCCATCTTCATCCATCAGATCATCGCCTTCGCCTCCGAGCTGAAGGGCCTGCCGGTGAAAGTGCTGCTGCCGACCGATGGCTGTCCCTATACGGGCATTCGCGGCGCCGTCCTGAAGGGCGCGCCGCACCCGAACGCCGCGCGGGTCTTCATCAACCATTTCCTGGAACTCGATTCGCAAGTGCGCTACGCCAATGCCTGGATGGGCACGGTGGTGAAGGGCGTCGCCGAAAAGCTCACCGATGCGGACGCCAAGCGCTACGCGGACGTCAAGCTGATGGGTGAGATCGATTATACCGAACGCGAGGCCATGCTGAAAGCGGCCGTCGAAATCTATAAGTAGATCATGGTCGATACTTACATCGTCCACGGCGCGGTACGGTCTTCGGCGGCCTATCGCGTCCGCATCGTGATGAAGCTGAAAGGTCTCGCTTATCGCGAGATCTTTCTCGATCTTGCCGGCGGCGATCAGAACAAGGAGGACTATCGCGCCGTGAATCCGCAAGGCCTTGTGCCGGCGCTGGTCTGCTCGGATGGTGCCGTGCTCAACCAGTCGATGGCGATCATCGAATATCTCGACGACATGCATGCGGAAGTGCCGGTGATGCCGCGCGATGCGCGTGGCCGCGCCCGGGTGCGCGCGCTGTCGCAGATGGTTGCTTGCGACATTCATCCGATCAACAACATGCGGGTGCGTAATCACATCCGCGATCTGTTCCCAGGCGATCCTGACGCGGTGGCGAACTGGATGGAGATTTGGAGTAAGGCGGGCTTCGATGCGCTGGAAGCGCGGCTCGCCAGCGACACCGAGACCGGCCGTTTCTGTCATGGCGATACGCCGACCATGGCGGATGCCTGTCTCGTACCGCAAGTTGCCAATGCGCGATTGAGCCAGCGTGACCTGTCGCCCTATCCGACGATCCTACGCATCGCGGAAGCCTGTGAGGCCCTGCCGGCTTTCGTAGCGGCGCGGCCGGATAAGCAGGTTTAGGGGTTAGGCCTCGGCCTCCGTGTCATCCCGGACGCCGCAGGCGATCCGGGAGCCCGGGGCGCGTGGTAGAGCCTGCAATCGCAGCGATGAAGCAGCGTTTGCCATGCAGAAGCATCCGAGATTTCATCACGTGCCCCTGGTTCCCGGATCACGCTTCGCGTGTCCGGGATGATACCAAGGTGGCGGCCGAAATCTCTACAGCCCCACTTCGCGCAGGAAGGTTTTCGTCTCTCTTGCGCACACGTCGGGCTTTTCCACTTGCAGCATGTGATTGGTGCCCGGCACGATCACATGGCGGAGGCCGTGGTGCGCGGCGGCCGCCGGGCCGACTTTGGCGGGGGCGAGCGGCCGCGGCCCGTTGGGATCGGCGCCGAGGATCATCGTGGTGGCGCGCGGCAGCGAGGCCATGGCCGCCCAGGATTCGGTGCGCGCATTGTTGAGATAGATGCGCGCCTCATATTCGCCAGGGCAGGACAGTTCGAAGCCGCCCGAGGCTGATGGTCGCGTCGTGCCGTCGGCCATGTCGAAGGCGGCACCCTCAACCCAATCGCGAGCAAGGCGGGCGCTGTAGATGTCGGCCAGTTCCTCGACGCGTTCGAAACGGTGCTGCCGCTTGCGGGCATTGTCGGCGAAGATGTTGTCGACGCCTTGCCCGTTGGCGCGCAATGCATTGCCGTCGGGCGCTATCAATGGCGGATCGTAGAGTACGAGCGCATCCCAGGGCGTGCCATGCACATGCACCGCCATGATCGCGGCGATCGACGAGACAGAATGGAACAGGCCGGCGGTCGGCCGCTTGCCGAAGGCCGCGTTCACCGCTTCGAGCACACGGCCATGGTCGATCGCCATGTTCTCGATCGTGTGTTGCTCGACGTCATGCAGCGGATTGCGGCCGTGATTGCGCAGATCGTAGACGATGACGTCGTAATCATCGGTCAGTTGTTCCCAGAACTTGCGATAGCCGTCGATGCCGAAGCCGTTGCCGTGCGACAGCAACAGGCGCGGCGCGCCGTCCTTGCGATAGCGACGCGCCAGAATGCTAGCGCCATCGCAGGCGATCGTCAGATGTTCGGGGGCTGACACGATGTGAGCGCTTTAATGCCTTAGCTCAGTTCTTGGCTCAATCCTTGGCGCGTTCGACATAGGCGCCGTCTTCCGTCTGGATGACGATGCGCGTGCCGGTCTGGATGTGCGGCGGCACCATGACGCGGGCGCCGTTGGAAAGCTTTGCCGGCTTGTAGGACGAGGAGGCCGTCTGGCCCTTCATCGCCGGTTCCGTTTCGACCACTTCGAACGTGGCGCGCTGCGGCAGTTGTACACCAACGGCGACGCCGTTGAACATCGAGAGCATGACCTTCATGCCTTCTTGAAGATAGACGGCGCTGGCGCCGATCGTGTCTTCCGGCACGGCGATCTGTTCGAACGACGTGTTGTTCATGAAGTGATAGCCGTCGCCATCGTTGTAGAGGAAGTCGAAATCCTGATCCTCGACATGGGCGCGCTCAACCTGTTCGGTGGTCTTGTAGCGGTCGGTCGTCTTCACGCCGTCGGACAGGCGGCGCATGTCGATCTGGGTGGTCGGCGTGCCTTTGCCCGGATGGAAGCTTTCGGCCGACAACACGACATACAACTGTCCGTCCTCGCGCTCGAGGATGTTGCCCTTGCGAATGGAACTGGCGATGACTCTCACGAGGTCTTCCTTTGATGTAACCGGCCAAGGCCCATGCCTTGGGCCTATGCCCTTGATGGTCCAGGCCGGAACGGCCTATGACCGGGCAGATGGATCTTCTGCCCGGTGAAATCGGGCGCACAATACTCATTCAGGCGCGAATCGCTAGCCGTCCATGACCAATAAACGACAGCCCCCCGCTGCCTCGCCCTGGTGGAGCCCCTCCCTCCATGCCGACCGTCGGCCCTTCCTCCTGGCCCGCCAGGGGATCGTGGGCGCCTGCCGGGCGTGGTTCGCCGGGGCGGGATTTATCGAGGCGGAGCCTGGAATTCTGCAGATTTCGCCGGGAAACGAGGCGCATATCGGTGGTTTTGCCACGGAAATCGTCGATCCGGACGGGACCAGGCGGCCGCTCTATCTGCATTCCTCGCCGGAATTCGTCTGTAAAAAGCTGCTGGCAGCGGGCGAGGAGCGGATTTTTGCGCTCTCGCGGGTGTTCCGGAACCATGAGCGTGGCCCTTTGCACCATCCGGAATTCACCATGCTGGAATGGTATCGGGCGCGGGCGCCGTATGATCAGCTGATCGCCGACTGTCAGGGCCTGGTCGCTGCCGTGGCCCGGGCCGCCGGCGCGCAAGTCCTCGCCTGGCGCGGTCAGAGCGCCGACCCGTTCGCCCCTTTCGAGCGGTTGACGGTGGCGGAGGCGTTCCAGCGCCATGCCGGGATCGACCTTCTGGCTTTGCTCGATGATCGCGACAGGCTGGCGGCGGCCGCCGCCAGATCGGGTCTGCGGATCACGGTGGACGACAGCTGGTCGGATATCTTCAGCAAGGTGATTTCCGAAAAAATCGAGCCAAATCTGGGGCTTGGCCGCCTGACCGTGCTCGATGAATACCCCCTGTCGGAAGCGGCGCTGGCGCGGCCCAGCGCCCGCGACGGGCGGGTGGCCGAGCGGTTCGAGCTCTATGCCTGCGGCGTCGAACTGGCCAATGCCTTCGGCGAATTGACCGATGCAGCCGAACAGCGCCGCCGTTTCGAGGCGGAAATGGCCGAGCGTCAAAGGATTTACGGGGAGAGCTATCCGTTGGACGAGGATTTTCTGGCGGCGCTGGCATCCATGCCGCCGGCCAGTGGCATCGCGCTCGGTTTCGAGCGCCTGGTGATGCTGGCGGCCGGCGCGCAACGGATTGAGCAGGTGATCTGGTCGCCGGTTCCTTGAAAGCCGCCATAGGTTTGCGCCGTCCGCCCGCCTCTTCTACACAGACGGCCATGGACGACAGACCCGGTGCCCTCACCCGCACCTTGCGCAGCGCCGCCGATCTTATCGATGCCCATCTGATCGGACCGGATCGGCGCGATGCGGTCGCGCGGGTCAACGAGGTCTATTCGATCGCCATCACGCCCGATATCGCGGCCCTGATCGATCCGAACGATCCCAACGATCCGATCGCCCGCCAGTTCGTGCCCGACGCGCGCGAACTCGACCGTCTGCCGCAGGAGCTGGACGATCCGATCGGCGATGAGGCGCATGCGCCGGTCGAGGGCATCGTGCACCGCTATCCCGACCGGGTGCTGTTGAAACTGCTGCACGCCTGCCCGGTCTATTGCCGCTTCTGTTTCCGGCGCGAAAGCGTTGGCGATGGCGGCAGCAATATTTTGTCGCCGCAGGCCCTTGCAGCGGCGCTCGGCTATATCGAAGCGACGCCTGATATTTGGGAAGTGATCCTCACCGGCGGCGATCCCCTGTTTTTGTCGCCCCGGCGGCTGCGCGAGGTCATGCAGCGCCTCGGCGCCATCGCCCATGTTAAAATCATACGCATCCACACGCGTGTGCCGGTGGCGGATCCCAGCCGCATCGATGACGCGCTGATCGGCGCGCTGCGGGCCAGCGGCAAGACGGTTTATGTGGCCGTGCATGCCAATCATCCGCGCGAACTGTCCGAGACGGCCAGCGCCGCCTGCGCCCGGCTGGTCGAGGCTGGCATTCCGCTGGTGAGCCAGAGCGTGCTGCTGCGGGGGGTCAACGACGATATCGAGACGCTCTCCGCCTTGATGCGCGCCTTCGTCGAAAACCGCATCAAGCCCTATTATCTGCACCATCCCGATCTGGCGCCCGGCACGTCGCATCTGCGTGTCGACATCGCCACCGGTCAGGCTTTGATGCGCGCCCTGCGCGGCCATGTTTCCGGGCTCTGCGTGCCCGAATATGTGCTTGATATTCCGGGCGGCCACGGCAAATCGCCGATCGGTCCGCGCTATCTCGGCGATCTGCCGGAGGGAACCCGGGACGGAGCGGTGGCGGTCGAGGACTGGCAAGAGCGGCGCCATGTCTATCGTGACGCCTCGGCAAAACCACATTCGACGGATTGAAAGCGTCGCGCGAGCGGAACGGGTCTTCGCTAAACTGGCGCGGCTGATTCGCGGGAGATGACACTTGTCCACGAGGTTCCGGCCGCTGCTCGCTGCGGTGTGTCTTTTGTTCGCCGCCTGCCTGCTGGTCGCCGCTCCGGCATCGGCGCAGCAGCAGCCGACCGTCGCCCAGGCCGCCAGCGCCAAGCTTGATGCGGCGCGCGCCAAACTGACCGTCGTCGAGAAGATGCTCGCCGGTCAGGATATCTCGGACACGGCGTTGCAGAGCCTGCGCAACGACCTCGATCCGGTGACGCAATCGGCACAGGACACGCTGAGCGAGTTGCAGCCACGGCTCGATGAAATCAAGACCCGTCTCGATCAGCTTGGTCCCAAGCCGGCGGCCGGCGCACCGCCCGAGGCCGCCGCTGTCGCCGGCGAGCGGGACGAGCAGCAGAAGCGGTTCAACGATATCGACGAGCAGGTGAAGCGCGCGCGCTTGCTGCTGGTGGAGACCGAGCAGGTCGGCAATTCCATCGTCAACCGCCGGCGTGCCACCTTCCGTCAGGCGCTCTTTCAACTGTCGTCGAGCATTCTCAGCCCGTCGCTGTGGATTTCAGCGGTGAGCGAATTGCCGCGCGATGCGCAAGCGGCCCGTTCGGTGATCGGCGACTGGCTCGACAATGCGATGACGCAGTTGCGCGGTGCCAACGGCTGGTTCATGGCGCTCATGGTCGCGGCGATCGCGCTTGGCTATGCCATCGCCAAAATAGTGGCGAACCGCATTCTGTCGCGCAAACCGACGATCAAGGAGCCGTCGCGCCTGGCCAAGGCGTTGGCGGCGATCTGGGTGGCGATGGTGACGGCCGTCGTGCCTATTGTGGCGATGATGCTGTTGATCGAGGCGGCGCGCGCTTTCAGCATCGTCACGCCACGCACTGAACCGGTGGCGCAGGTGATTTTCGAAGCGGTGCGCCGCATTGCCATCACCGCCGGCGTCGTGCGCGGCCTGCTGGCGCCCAACAATGGCGATTGGCGCCTGCTCGATCTGACCGATGAAACCGTCGAACGGCTGGCGCGGCTCGCCATCGCCGTCGCCTTCATCGTGTCGGGCCTGAAAGTCATCGAAGCCTTCAACGATCTCGTCGCCGCCAACGTGCGCGTGTCGGTGCTGTTGCGGGCCGTCGTTTCGGTGATGGTCGCCGTCCTGATGATCCGGGCGCTCTACGGTGTCGCGCCGCCGCCCGATCCGGCGGACGATTGTTTCGGCCCGCCGATCGTGCCGCAGCGTGATTGGTATGCGATCTGGCGTGTCTGCGCCTGGGCCGTCATCGTCATCATCCTGGGGGCGTCGCTGATCGGCTATATCGCGCTGGCGACCTTCTTCGTCGATCAGTTGATCTGGGTGACGTTCGTCGGTGCCGCCGCCTTCCTGCTGCATATCATCGCCGACGATGGTCTGGCCGGGGCCTTCCAGCCGCAGGCTGCCGTCGGACGGGCGATCATGAACAGCATCGGGCTCAAGGGCGACGGGCTGTTGCAGCTTTCCGTGGTTCTGCGCGGCCTCGTCAGCGTCATTCTGTGGATCGTCGCGGCCCTTCTCGTTCTGGCGCCGTGGGGTATCGAATCCGACGACATGCTCGGCAGCGTGCGCGCCGCCTTCTTCGGCTTCCAGGTCGGCGATCTCACCATTTCGCTGGCGACCGTTTTCTCGGCGCTGCTTCTGTTCATCCTCGGTTTCCTGATCACGCGGGCGGTGCAGAACTGGCTCGAAGGCAGCCTGCTGCCGCACACCCATCTCGATCTCGGTTTGCGCGCCTCCATCCGCACCAGCGTCGGCTATGCCGGTGTGTTGTTGTCGTTGGGCATCGCCTTTGCCCATGTCGGCCTTGGTTTGGAGAAGCTTGCGATCGTCGCCGGCGCGCTCTCCATCGGTATCGGTTTCGGCCTGCAGTCCGTGGTCAATAATTTCGTCTCGGGCCTGATCCTGCTGTGGGAGCGGGCGGTGCGGGTCGGCGACTGGATCGTCGTCGGCGATGAGCAAGGCTATGTCCGGCGCATCAACGTGCGCTCGACCGAGATCGAAACCTTCGACCGCGCCACGATGATCGTGCCCAATTCCAACATGGTTTCGGGCGTGGTGAAGAACTGGGTGCGCAGCGACCGGGTGGGGCGCATCAAAATTCCGGTTGTCGTCACCATGGCCGCCGATCCCGATCAGGTGCGCAATGTGCTGCTCGAAGCGGTGAAGGGGCAGGAGATGGTGCTGAAAACACCGGCCCCGAACGTGGTGTTCGCCTCGATGGAAAACGTGCTGAAGTTTGAACTTATCTGCTTCGTGAGCGATGTGGAGAAATCGGCGAAGGTGCGCAGCGACCTCAATTTCAGCATCCTGCGCTGCCTGCGCGACGCCAAGATCGAAATGAACGCGCCGGCACCTGCCCCCGTTGTCGTCAAGCTGAGTAACTGAATGTTAACCCTGTCTGCTCACACCGGCGGTATGACGCCCTGCATTCCCTTCCTCGCCGCGCTCGGCCTGGCCGTTGCCGGCTGTTCCGAGAAGCCCGCGCCGCAATCGGCGACACCGACCTTCTATCGTTCGCTCGCCGCACAAGGCGCGACGATCGATCCGGCGGCGGCGCGCGACATGATCTCGATCTATCGCGCCAACAACGGTCTGCCGGTGCTGACGGTCGATCCCGCCTTGCAGCGGGCGGCGCAGCAGCGGGCGCAGGAGATGGTGAAGGCGGGCGCCGCCTCGCCCGACACGCCGCAGAAGCTGAAAGCACGGCTCGCCTCGGAAGGCATATCCGCCGGCGTGGCGGTCGAGAATGTCTCGGCCGGCTATCACACTTTGGCCGAAGCCTTTTCGGGCTGGCGCCAGTCGTCTTCGCACAATGCCAACATGCTCAACCGCTCGGCGACGCGCATGGGCATCGCCACGGCCTATGCGCCCGACAGCAAATACAAGGTCTATTGGGCGCTGGTGCTGGCCAATTGACGTGACCTTGTGTCATCCCGGACACGCGCAGCGTGATCCGGAAACCAGGATTTCGGTTCGCTGATTTCAGGCGCTGAGGGACAACGGCTGCTTCGTCGCCCATGCGGCGAGGAAAGTGTGGGTCCACTGGGCGATGGCGCGGTCGTAGAGGAACCAGCCGTCGAAATGATGATCGAGCGGTTGCGCGCCGGCGCACATCATCCGCTCGCCGGCCCGGGTGGTCCAACGGCAGATGGTCGAATAGCTGACCTCCGGATGGAACTGTAGGGCGACGGCGCTGCCATAGGAGAAAGCCTGGATCGGGAAGTCCTCGCCGCCGCGCGCCAGCAGCTTGGCGCCCTTGGGCAGGTCGAAGCCTTCGCGGTGCCACTGATAGACCGTGCGCGGGCAGGGCATCGGGCAGAGCTTGTCGCCTTCAGGAGTCGGGTCGATCGGATAGTAGCCGATCTCGGCGCGCCCCTGCGGATGCGGACCGACGCGTTCGCCCAGATGCCGGGCGATGAGCTGGGCGCCCAGGCAGATGCCGAGCAGTGGCTTTTCTTCCTTCAGCGCGAGACCGACGAAATCGGTCTCCCGGCGGATGTAGTCGAAATCGTCGTTGGCGCTCATCGGGCCGCCGAAGATCACCACGCCGGTATAGCCGGCCAACGTGGTGGGCAGCGGGTCGCCGCAGCTCGGGCGGCGCTCGTCGAGAAGGTAGCCTTGATTTTGCAAAATCCGGCCGACCCGCGCAGCCGAGGACGATTCCTGGTGCAGGATGACGAGAATTGTGCCGGAAGGAGAATCAAGGACGGGCAGATACATGATCGTGCTGTTCTCGTGGCGGTTGCGTGCAAAATCAAGCAAACATCGTGCCGGGGTCGAATAGACGGCTATCGTGGCGAGAACCCGGCAGCGAATCTATTTTCTGCGGCCTGTTTGCAAATGTTGCAAAAAAGACATGAACAGAAAGTGAGGAATGACACCCGACACGCCGGCAAGCAGGCGATTGTGCCAGCCGGGCACCACCACGCGGCGGCCAGCCATCAGGCCGCGATAGCCGGCTTCGGCCACCTGGAGCGGCGACATCGGCCGCAGCGCCTTGATCAGTTTGGGGTTGATGCCGGCCCGGTCGAAGAAGACGGTGGCCGTGGTTCCCGGGCAGAGCACGGTGACGCCGACCTGCTGTTTCAACTCCTGATGCAGGGCTTCGCTGAGCGACAGCACATAGGCCTTGCTGGCGTAATAGGCCGCCATGCCCGGCCCCGGAAAATAGGCGGCTGTGGAGGCGACATTGAGCAGCCGGCCCTTGGCGGCGACGAGATCGGGCAGCAGCAGATAGGTGAGCTCGGTCAGCACCCGCATGTTGAGATCGAGCATGTTGAGCTGGCTGGCGCCTTCGAGGTCAGCGAAGCGGCCGGCGAGGCCATAACCGGCATTGTTGACCAGGATGCCGGCGGAGACGTCGTTCTGGCGCAAGGTGTCGACCAGACGCTGGGCGGCGCCGGGTTCCGTCAAATCGGCGACCAGGACGATGGGTTTGGCGCCCGTGAGTTCGTTGGCCAGTGCCTCAAGTGCCACGGTGTTGCGCCCGGTCAGCAGCAAGCGATGATTGTTGCGGGCGAAAACGCGGGCAAGCTCCGTGCCGATGCCGCTCGAAGCACCGGTGATGACAGTGACATGATTCATAATTCATCCCTGCGTTCGTGAGATTTCAAAACCGGCCCATCGCCTGCTAAAGGACATCTTGTGGTGATGTCTAGCAAATGGCGAAGCGTTGGCTGGCGCCGTCACCGAGACGCTAAAATACAAAATCAAGAAAACAGAACCTGGAGGAAATCCCATGGGTGATTATGCGCTGGGGCAGCCGGTGCCGCGTTTCGAGGATCCGCGCCTCATTCAAGGCGGCGGACGCTATACCGATGATGTTTCGATGGAGGGCCTCGTGCACGGTGTCGTGCTGCGTGCCCGCCATGCCCATGCGAAAATCCTGAAGATCGAGACGAGCCGCGCCTTGGCGGCGCCGGGCGTGCTGGCGGTGCTGACCCATCGGGATTGGACGGAGTCTGGCTATGGCGATCTGCCGCGGCCGAAAGGCAAGACCAAACGCGACGGCTCGCCGATGTATGCGCCGCCGCTGCCGGGCTTTCCCAAGGACTATGTGCGCTGGGTCGGTGATTTCGTCGCTTTCGTCGTCGCCGAGACGCGCTGGCAGGCGCTGGATGCGCTGGAACTGATCGATGTCGATTATGAGGTTCTGCCGGCGGTGCTGACGGCGGAAGAGGCGATCAAGCCCGGCGCGCCGGCGGTGCATGCGGACAATCCCGGCAATGTCAGCTTCACCCATCTGGAAGGCGATAAGGCCGCGACCGATGCGGCCATCGCCAAGGCGGATCATGTGGTGAAACATACATTCACCATCAACCGCGTCATGGCGGCGACGATGGAGCCGCGTGCCTGCGTCGCCCATTACGATCCCGCCGCCGATCGCTACACCGTCTACACGACCTTGCAGCGGGCGCTCGATTATCGCGAGCGGCTGTCGCAATCGTTGCGCATCCCCGAAAGCAAGATTCGCGTCGTCGCCGGCGATATCGGCGGCAGTTTCGGCATGAAGTCGGGCGTGTTCAACGAGGTGGCGCTGGCGATCCTGGCATCGAAGAAACTGCATCGCCCGGTGAAATGGACCTCGACGCGCAACGAGGCCTTTCTCTCCGATGCGGCGGCGCGCGACAATCTGACGACGGCGGAGCTGGCGCTCGATAAATCCGGCAAATTTTTAGGACTGCGCGTCACCACGTTGGTCAATCTCGGTGCCTATCTGCAGACCGGATCGGAAACGGCGCTGTTCAGCAATATCGGCACGCTGGCGGGCGTCTATACGACACCGGCCATCCATGTGGATACGACCGGCGTGCTCACCCACACCCATTGGATGCGGCCCTATCGCGGCAACGGCCGGCCCGAAGCCGCTTACATCATCGAGCGCATCATCGACATCGCCGCCGATGAACTGGGCTTCGACAAAGTCGAGCTGCGCCGCAAGAATCTGATTCCCGAGGATGCCTTTCCCTTCAAGACCGGCCTGTCGTTCATCTACGACAGCGGCGCGTTCGAGAAGAATATGGACCTGTGCCTGAAAATGGCAGACTGGGAGGGCTTTGAAACCCGTCGTTCTGAGGCACGCCGGCGCGGCAAGCTGCGCGGCATCGGTCTGTCCAATTCAATCGAGAAGGCCGGCGCGCCCGGCATCGAAGGGGCTGAAATCCGCTTCGACCGCACCGGCAGCATGACGATCCTGTCGGGTTCGGTGACGCAGGGGCAGGGCCACGAGACCGTGTTCAAACAGCTCGTCTGCGACCGGCTCGGTATCGATCCCCATGAGGTGCATTATGAACAGGGCGACACCGATGTGATCTTTTATGGCGAGGGCACCGGTGGTTCGCGCACGTCAGCCATCGGCGGTGGCGCCATGGTGCTGGCGAGCGAGAAGATCATCGCCAAGGCCATGAAGATCGCCGCTCACGTGTTGAAGGTCGACGATATCGAATTCAACGACGGCGTGTTCTCAAGCCGCAAGACCAATCGCAGCCTGACGATGAAGGACGTGGCGCTGGCGGCCTCGAAACCGTCG
This sequence comes from Rhizobiales bacterium 62-17, assembly GCA_001898965.1. Lineage (GTDB taxonomy): Bacteria > Pseudomonadota > Alphaproteobacteria > Rhizobiales > Beijerinckiaceae > Terripilifer. Next base: position 213,849 of record MKVW01000009.1, on the reverse strand, counting down.
GATCTGCCTGACGATATCGAGCCGGGGCTAAGTGCTACGGCGGTCTATAACGGGCGGCAGCCGAATTATCCCAATGGCTGCCACATCGTCGAACTGGAGATCGACGAGGAGACGGGCACTGTCGAACTCGTCAATTACAACGTGGTCGACGATGTCGGCGTGGTGATGAACCCGCTGCTGCTGAAAGGGCAGATCCACGGCGGTATTGCCATGGGGGTCGGCCAGATGCTCATGGAGGACATGGTCTATAACGAGAGCGGCGAAGTGCTGACCGCCTCGTTCATGGATTACGCCATGCCGCATGCGGACAATCTCTGCGCCTTCGAGGTGAAGAGCAATCCGGTGCCGACCAAGACCAATCCGCTTGGCGTGAAAGGCGCAGGCGAGGCGGGCTGTGTCGGCGCGCTGCCGGCGGTCGCCAATGCCTTGGTTGACGCGCTGCGTCATCTGGGCGTGCGCGACGTGCCGATGCCGGCGACGCCACCGCGCCTGTGGCGGATTATTCGGGGGATGAAGTCGGCCTAAAGAAATAGCCGCTCTCTTGGTGTCATCCCGGACACGCGCAGCGTGATCCGGGAACCAGGGCCAAAGGCGCGATGTTGCTTATGATGCTTTGCGTAGAGCCCGTGTTCACGGCTCTACCGTTTGCCCCTGGGTCCCGGATCGTCTGCTGCGCAGCCGTCCGGGATGACACCAAGGTTTACTCAGCTCACATACCCGGCAGATCCCAGCGGCGCGGCAGGGTCTCGCCGCCGTAGCGGCCGCGATGGGCGTCGTAGGGCATCGAATTGAAGATCGTGCCGACATAGACGTAATTGCTCAGGCTGCCGACGGGCACGACACGGCCGCTGTCGAGGAAGCTGCGGGCCTTGTGGCCCTTGATGACCACTTCGCGCTTCTTGCGCGTCTGGGCATCGGCGGAGGTGACGGTGAGGCCGGTCATTGCCAGGGCGCCGAGCGCCAGAGAAACCATAGCCACGATACGCATTGCATCCCCCGGTTGGTGTTGATGTCACCATAGGTAGTCATCTGCGCGGCGCCTGCACAGAGCTTTTCACGGGGATGTTTAAGATTTATCTGCGCCGCGGTTTGGCCGCCACGCCGCGCAGCGGTGCCGCCGTACCGGTCTGGTCGATCCAGTTCGGCAAAATGTTCATGGGGCCGTTCGCGGAACCATTTGCTTGAGCGGCGCGCCGGGGCAGGCAGGCCGGATCGCGATGGGTCGCGGCGGTGGCGAAAAAGCGGGCCAGGTCGTGGTCGTCGCCGGCCGAGACCAGTTCGACCCGCTCGAGCGTGCAGGCGAGCGTCTGGCGGTCGATCGGCTGGGCTTGTGTCCCGCAGGCAAAGCCGGTCATGCGGATGAGGCGTTCGGGCGAGGCGAAGCGAAAGCCCATGCAATTGGCCGAGGAACTGCCGGTCTTGGCGCTGCCGGTGTCGAGCATGACCTCTGCGGCCTCGAACAGGCCGAACCGGGTCGGCAGCGGATCGGCGACGTTGCCCCGGGTGACGGCGGCGCCGAAACCGGCGGCTTCGCGGACCATATGAATGAAGAAGGAGGTGTCCTCGGTCGGCTCCCGGCCGACCCGGTGGACGGCGAGGCGCAGATAGGGGTGGGCGTCGTCATCGAGGCGCCCCCAGGTCATCACGTCGATGCGGCCGCGGCCCTCGCGGTGGCGCTTGGCGGTGAAAGAAACGGGATCGCGGCCATATTCAGGGGCGTTGAGGCCGTACATCTCGGCCGGGCGTTCGATGGCTGCCCACGGGCTTTGCGGCAGCGGTTCGGGCGCGGGCGGCGCCGCCGGCTGGGTCGGAATGAGGGCTACAGCTATGAAAAGACTGGCAATCAGTCCGATACCAAGGCCAAGGTAGAGGCCGAAGGAACGGGTCGTCTTGTGCCAGAGCAGCCGGGTGCGGACAGTCAATTCCGCAGCCTTTCCCGGTCCGTCGGGCGCACCGAAGACGATAAAACTCATGACACGAACTCTCGATACAAGCGGCAGCATGCCGATCGCCGGTCTATCCTTTGGGCCCACCAAGCCCGCGATGTCTCCATTTTGAGCAAAGCTCTTAACGGGCGGGTTACCGACCCGGGTCCAATTGGTCGCACAGTGAACGACCGGTTAAGCTGCGTCCGGGCGGGCGCCCTGCGACGCCGCTGGATCATTGACATTGTTCCAGATCGCGTGTTTTTGGGCGCCACGGCATTTGCGCCGGGACACGTTCAGATCATGGTCATCGCTTCCTTCACGAAACCGACGACGAAACCGGCCGCCAAACGCGGCACGGCTGACTGACGCACGTCCTCGCTTCCGGGTCTCTCCCCTGGCGGGAGAAGAGGCGAAGCCCGCGAAAGCTGGGCGCCATCCCGGGGAGACAGATTTTCCTACGCAAGGTCCACGCAAATGGGTTTCAAGGTCGCAATCGCAGGCGCAACCGGCAATGTAGGCCGGGAGATGCTCAACATTCTCGCCGAGCGTCGTTTTCCCGCCGATGAGGTCATTCCGCTCGCCTCCAGCCGCTCGATCGGCGTCGAGGTGTCCTATGGCGATCGCACGCTGAAGTGCCGCCATCTCGACACCTACGATTTCTCCGACACCGACATCTGCCTGATGTCGGCCGGCGGCAGCGTCTCCAAGGAATGGTCGCCGAAGATCGGCGCGCTGGGCTGCGTCGTCATCGATAATTCCTCGGCCTGGCGCTACGACGCCGACGTGCCGTTGATCGTGCCGGAAGTGAATGCCCACGCGTTGCCGGAATTCACCAAGCGCAACATCATCGCCAATCCGAACTGCTCGACCGCCCAGCTTGTCGTGGCGCTGAAGCCGCTGCATGACGTGGCGAAGGTCAAGCGCGTGGTGGTGTCGACCTATCAGTCGGTGTCGGGCGCCGGCAAGGATGCGATGGACGAATTGTTCGCGCAGACCCGCGCCGTCTTCGTCTCCGATCAGGTCGAGAACAAGAAGTTCCCGAAGCGCATCGCCTTCAACCTCATTCCGCAGATCGACGTCTTCATGGAAGACGGCTACACCAAGGAAGAGTGGAAGATGATGGCGGAGACGAAGAAGATCCTCGATCCGAAGATCAAGCTCGTCGCCACCTGCGTGCGCGTGCCGGTGTTCATCTCGCATTCCGAATCCGTCAACGTCGAATTCGAAAAGCCAATCACCCCGGAAGAGGCACGCGACATTCTGCGCGACGCGCCGGGCTGCCTCGTCATCGATAAGCACGAGCCGGGTGGTTACATCACCCCGCACGAAGCGGCGGGCGAAGATGCCACCTACATTTCGCGCATCCGCGAAGACGCGACCGTGGAGAACGGTCTCGCCTTCTGGTGTGTGTCCGACAATCTGCGCAAGGGCGCGGCGCTCAACGCGGTGCAGATCGCCGAAGCGCTGATCGCGCAGAAGTTGATCAAGCCGCGCGCCAAGGCGGCGTGATAGTGGCGGTTTGATCGCCGCACGTATTTGAAACGATTGAAGCCCTCGCCGTTGCGGCGGGGGCTTTTTTATCAGCCCTGCTGCGAAGCTCGTGCATCTTGCGTGCGCGGGCATTTGGCGACATCGTGCGAATCTCAATTCATCAAGAAACGATTGGAAACGCTCATGTCGATTGCCACCGAAAGCCAACGTCGCATTCTCACGACCCATGTGGGCAGCCTCCCGCGCCCGGATTCGCTCAGCGCCTTCATGGTGGCGCATATGGATGGGCAAAAGGTCGATGCGGCGAAATATGCCGATGCGGTCAAGCGCGCGGTGGTCGATTGCGTCGCCTATCAGATCGACAATGGCATCGACATCGTCAGCGACGGCGAGCAGTCGAAGCCGAGCTTTTATGCCTATGTGCATCAGCGTCTCGGCGGCATTCAGCGGCGCACGGGTTCGCCGCAGGGCCGCACGCATACAAAAGAACTCGATGCCTTTCCGGATTTCTACACCGCCGGCCATTCCGGCACGCAGCCGGCGGGTTTTGAATGTATCGGGCCGATGACCTATGCGGGCACCGATCTTCTGAAAACTGATCTCGACAATCTGAAAGCCGCGCTCGCTGGGCGCAAGCCGGTCGACGTGTTCATTCCGGCGGCTTCCGTCGCCACCGTCGAAGGCGCCGTGGTCGATCGGCATTACAATAATGAAGAGGCTTATCTGGCGGCGATTGTCGAGGCGATGCGGGTCGAATATGAGGCCATCGTCGCGGCGGGCTTCTCGGTGCAATTGGACGATCCGCGCCTCGCCATGCACTACATGCTCAACCCCGAGATGACGGTGAAGGAGGCGCAGACCTGGGCGCGCCGCCGCGTTGAGGCGATGAATGAATCGGTGCGCAACATTCCGGCCGACCGCATCCGCCACCACACCTGCTACGGCATCAACATCGGTCCGCGCACCCATGATCTGGAGATGAAACATCTCACCGACATCATCCTGTCGATCAAGGCGAATTACTATTCGTTTGAATACGGCAATCCGCGCCACGAGCATGAAGCGGGCATCTGGGAAGGGGTGAAACTGGCGGATGGCAAGGCACTCCTGCCCGGCGTCGTCACCCATGCCAGCGTGCTCGTCGAACATCCCGAGCTTGTGGCGCAGCGCATCGTCCGTTTCGCCGATGTGGTCGGCAAGGATCATGTCATCGCCTCGACCGATTGCGGCTTCGCCTCGTCGCCGCGCGCCGTGCCGGAGGTGATTCCGAGCATCGTCACCGCAAAACTGCAAAGCCTGGCCGAAGGCGCCAAGCTGGCTTCGAAGCAGTTGTTTGGTTGATCACGACGCGCAACCCCCGGTGTCATCCTGGACGCGCTGAAAGCGCGATCCGGGATCTAGGGGCGTGTGGTAGAAACGAACGAGTCGGGCTGTGTGACGGAAGGGTGCTGCCGACATTGAAGCCGTTGCCCCTGGATCCCGGATCACGCTGCGCGTGTCCGGGATGACACGGAGGCCTCAGGCCACTTATCGCGCCATCAAGGCGCGCACCGTCGCGCGGTTCGGCGCCATGTAGCGTTGATAATAGGTTTGGCCGCGGGTCTGCGCGACCTTGATCTGATCGCTATTGAACGTGCGGGCCAGCTGCATCGCATTGTTCAGGGCCTGCGAGTCCATGATCTCGACATGGGTGGCGGTGTAGATCCAGGCGAAGCCTTCGATGGGATCGCGTGGGACGCCTTTGCCCTCGGCATAGAGAATGCCCAACTCATTGGCGGCGCGGAAATGGCCGCGCGTGGCAGCGTAGCGATACCATTTCGCGGCTTGCGCATGATCGACGCCGACGCCTTCGCCCTTGCGATAGGCCTGGCCCAGATTGTAGGCGGCCAGAACGCTGCCCTTGCTGGCACCCTGCTGATAATAGGTGACGGCGCGGGCCTGATCGCGCGGCACGGCTTTGCCCTCCGCATAGGCAACGCCGAGATTGTAAAGGGCCTGTGGATCGCCGGCGCGGGCGCCTTGCTCCCATTCGCGCAAAGCGGTGGCGTAATCGCCGCGCTGGTAGGCACTGATTCCAGTGCGCGTATTGGCAAGCGCCTGGCCGCTGCCGAGCACCGCCATCAACGCGCCGATCATACCCACGATGCGCTTGCCGCTCATCGCGACCCTCCTTCCTGGCTGTGAGGATATCGAAGGAGATAACGCCGAGGCTGGTGCTTGGTTGCAGCGATAACCTGGGATCGTGCTGTTTGTTTTGTTCAGTCGTCACAAACGACAATGCCCGGCAGAGCCGGGCATTGCGACGATGCGTTGCGTAAAATTTTATGCAGACTTTTGCAGTTGCGCGAGAATGGCGTCGCCCATTTCGCCGGTCGAGATATAGGACGAGGCATCGCCCTTGATGTCGGCGGTGCGCAGGCCCTGGTCGAGCACGTCGGCGATGGCTTTTTCGATGCGGTCGGCGGCGTCGCCGAGGCCGAAGGAATAGCGCAGGCACATGGCGAGCGACGCGATCATGGCGATCGGATTGGCGATGCCCTTGCCGGCGATGTCGGGCGCCGAACCGTGCACCGGCTCGTAGAGCGCCTTGCGCTTCTTGGTCTTCGGGTCGATGTCGCCGAGCGACGCCGACGGCAGCATGCCGAGCGAGCCGGTGAGCATGGCGGCGACGTCGGAGAGCATGTCGCCGAACAGATTGTCGGAGACGATGACGTCGAACTGCTTGGGCGTGCGCACGAGCTGCATGCCAAGGGAATCAGCGAGCTGATGCTCAAGCGTCACGTCGGCATAGTCGCGCTTGTGCAGAGCGGTGACGACTTCGTTCCACAACACGCCCGATTTCATGACGTTGCGCTTCTCGGTGGAGGTCACCTTGTTGCGGCGCTTGCGAGCGAGTTCGAAAGCGACGCGGGAAATGCGTTCGATTTCATAGGTGTCGTAGACCTGGGTGTCGATGCCGCGCTTCTGGCCGTTGCCGAGGTCGATGATTTCCTTCGGTTCGCCGAAATAGACGCCGCCGGTCAGTTCGCGCACGATCATGATGTCGAGGCCTTCGACCAGTTCGCGCTTCAGCGAGGAGGCATCGGCGAGCGCCGGATAGCAGACGGCCGGGCGCAGGTTGGCGTAGAGGGCGAGATCCTTACGCAGGCGCAGGAGACCCGCTTCCGGGCGCACGTCATAGGGCACGCCATCCCACTTCGGGCCGCCGACGGCGCCGAAGATCACCGCGTCGGCCGCATGGGCCAGGGCCATATGCTCTTCGCTGATCGACTGGCCATGGGCGTCATAGGCGGAGCCGCCGACGAGGCCACGTTCCATGTTGAAAGAGGCGATGCCGCTCTTATCGAGGAAGCGGGCCACTTTCTCCACTTCCGTCATCACTTCCGGGCCGATGCCGTCGCCGGGCAGGAGAAACAGATTATAGGTGGCCATGGGATCCTCGGTTTGACGTTGAATTTCGCGGCTTTGCTACCGGCCCGCCGCCGGATTGGCAAGCGACCCGCTTCCAGGGCGGGGCTGATATGCAAAAAGCCGCCCCTTTTAAGCATTTTCAAGCGAAGTGGATGCCGGTTCGCGTGAAGAAAATGCGCCCATAAGAAAAGGGCTCGGTTCTGAGAACCGAGCCCTGCGGCTTTTCAAAGGTTTGCCTGATGCGGTGCCTGATCAGGCGGCCGCGAGCTGGCGGATCACGTACTGCATGATGCCGCCGTGGCGGAAGTATTCCAGCTCGTCGAGGGTGAGGATGCGGCAGTCGACGGCCACCTTCTTCTCCGAACCATCGGCGAACTTGATCAGCGCTTCCATGCCCTGGCGCGGCTTCAGCGTGTCGCCGAGGCCGTGGATGGTGACCTGTTCGTCGCCCTTCAGGCCCAGCGTCTGCCAGGAGGTGCCGGCTTCGAAGGTCAGCGGCAGGACGCCCATGCCGACCAGGTTCGAGCGGTGAATGCGCTCGAAGCTCTGGGCGATGACGGCGCGCACGCCAAGCAGGCGGGTGCCCTTGGCTGCCCAGTCGCGCGACGAGCCGTTGCCGTATTCCTCGCCGGCCATGATGACCAGCGGCACCTGCTCGGCGGCGTATTTCATCGCCGCGTCGTAGATCGACAGCTTTTCGCCCGACGGATAGTGGATGGTGTTGCCACCTTCCAGCACGTTTCCGTCTTCGCCCTTGTTCATGAAGTTCTTGATGCGGATGTTGGCGAAGGTGCCGCGCATCATCACTTCATGGTTGCCACGGCGCGTGCCGTACTGGTTGAAGTCCTTCTCGCGCACCTGGCGGTCGGCCAGCCACTTGCCGGCGGGCGAGGTGAGCTTGATCGAACCGGCCGGCGAGATGTGGTCGGTGGTGATCTTGTCGCCGAACAGCGCCAGGATGCGGGCATCGATCACGTCGGCGACGGGCGCCGGGGTCATCGTCATGCCTTCGAAATAGGGCGGGTTCTGCACATAAGTGGACGACATGTTCCACTTGTAGGTCTGGCCCACCGGCGCCTTCACCTTGCGCCAGTTGGTGTCGCCCTTGAACACGTCGGCGTAGCGTTCCTTGTAGGTCTTCTTGGTGACGAACTTGCGGATAAAGGTGTCGATTTCCTTGTTCGTCGGCCAGATGTCGCGCAGGTAGACCGGCTCGCCCTTCTTGGTGTGGCCGAGCGGCTCCTTCGTCAGGTCCTTGGTCACCGTGCCGGCGATGGCATGGGCGACGACCAGCGGCGGCGAGGCGAGATAGTTCGCCTGCACGTCGGGGCTGACGCGGCCTTCGAAGTTACGGTTGCCGGAGAGAACGGCGGCGGCGACGATGCCGTTCTTGTTGATGCTCTCGGAAATTTCCGGCGCCAGCGGGCCGGAGTTGCCGATGCAGGTGGTGCAGCCGTAACCGATCAGGTTGAAGCCGAGCTTGTCGAGATCCTTCTGCAGGCCGGACTTGGCGAGATATTCGCCGACCACCTGCGAGCCCGGCGCCAGCGAGGTCTTCACCCACGGCTTGACGGTGAGGCCCTTGGCGATGGCGTTGCGCGCCAACAGGCCCGCGCCGATCAGCACGTTAGGGTTCGACGTGTTGGTGCAGGAGGTGATGGCGGCGATCACCACGTCGCCGTGGCCGAGGTCGTAGTTCTTGGCATCGACCTTGTAGCGCGTGGCGATGTCGTCGATCTTGCGATAGTCGGTGGTCATCGCCGAAGTGAAGCCGGCGCTGACGCCTTCCAGCGGCACGCGGCCTTCCGGACGCTTCGGGCCGGCCATTGACGGGGCGACGGAAGCGAGGTCGAGTTCGAGCGTGTCGGTGAACACAGGATCCGGCGTCGCCTTGACGCGGAACATGCCCTGCGCCTTGGCGTATTTCTCGACGAGCGCGATGCGGGCCGAGGCGCGGCTCGACACTTTCAGATAGTCGATGGTTTCGGCATCGATCGGGAAGAAGCCGCAGGTCGCGCCATATTCCGGCGCCATGTTGCCGATGGTGGCGCGGTCGGCGAGGGTCAGGGCGTCGAGGCCGGGGCCGTAGAATTCGACGAATTTGCCGACGACGCCCTTCTTGCGCAGCATCTGCGTGACGGTGAGCACCAGGTCGGTGGCGGTGACGCCTTCCTTCAGCTTGCCGTCGAGGCGGAAGCCGATGACTTCAGGCAGCAGCATGGAGAGCGGCTGGCCGAGCATGGCGGCTTCGGCTTCGATGCCGCCGACGCCCCAGCCGAGAACCGAGAGGCCGTTGACCATGGTGGTGTGCGAATCGGTGCCGACCAGCGAATCCGGATAGGCCAGTTCGACGTTGACGGCCGGGCCGCGCGCCGGCTTGTACTTTTCCTTCTTCGTCCAGACGGTCTGCGACAGATATTCCAGGTTGACCTGGTGGCAGATGCCGGTGCCCGGCGGCACGACGCGGAAGTTATCGAACGCGCCCTGGCCCCATTTGAGGAAGTTGTAACGCTCGGCGTTGCGCTCATATTCGAGCTCGACGTTCTTCTTGAACGCGCGGGCCGAACCGAATTCGTCGACGATGACCGAATGGTCGATGACGAGATCGACGGGGATCAGCGGGTTGATCTTCTCAGCGTCGCCGCCGAGCTTGGTCATGGCGTCGCGCATGGCGGCGAGGTCGACCACGCCGGGAACGCCGGTGAAGTCCTGCATCAGGACGCGCGACGGGCGGAAATTGATTTCGTGCTCTTTTTTGCCTTTGTTCGAGGCCCAGGCGGCGCAGGCGACGATGTCGGCCTTGGTGACGGTGCGGCCGTCTTCGAAGCGTAGCAGGTTCTCAAGCACGACCTTCATGGAGAACGGCAGTTTCGAAACGCCCTTGAGCCCGTTCTTCTCGGCATCCTTCAATGAATAATAATGATAAGTCTTGGTGCCAACGGTGAGCTTTTTCCGGCATTTGAAGCTGTCGAGGGAGGTCATTGGATGATCCCGGTTGGATGGTGGGAGGGATTGACGGGGCTTATAGATAATTCCTGCGGCCCGCGCTACACGCTGATGAGTTGATTTTTCGTCTCATGTCGCAAGGCATCTCTCAAGACATCTCTCATGACAGGCTGGGACCGTTTTGCCTGATTTCTCGGCTCATTCTTCTGCCGCGCCCGTCGCCCCGCCGATTGCCGGGCTCTATGTGGCGGGTCTCGACCTGATCCGGGGCGAGCAGCAGCTTGCCCGCCAGCTCACGTTCACGGTTGCCGCCGGCACCGCTCTGGTGGTGGTGGGCGCCAATGGGTCGGGCAAGTCGACCTTGCTGCGCTGCATCGCCGGCCTGCTGCCGTTCGAGCGCGGCAGCATAGAGCTGGAGGGCCGAGGCGAGATGCCGATCGCCGCGCTGGCCCACTATCTGGGACACCAGGAGGCGATGAAGCCGGCGCTCACCGTCGGCGAGAACCTGCACTTCTGGGCACGGATGCTGCGTTCCGAAGGCGCGGGCGCCGCCGAAGGCTTGGCACAGGGCTTGGCGCCGGCGGCCGCGCTGGAACGGTTCGGTCTCGCGCATGTGGTTGATACACCGGCAGGTTATCTCTCGGCCGGGCAGCGCCGCCGGGCCGCTCTGGCCAGGCTTTTGGTGGTGTCGCGGCCGCTTTGGCTGCTCGACGAGCCGACGGCGGCGCTCGATGCGGCCTCGGTGAAAAAACTCACCGAGGTCATGGCGGGACATCTGAATGCCGGTGGCCTGATCGTCGCCGCGACCCATGACGAACTCGGCATCGCGGCGCAGACATTGCGGCTCGGCGAGCAGATCGACGAGGAAGACGGCCCATGATGGCCGCCTGCGGCGCCCTGTTCCTGCGCGAATTGCGCATTGCCCATCGCCTCGGCGGCGGGGCGACGATCGGCGTCGTGTTCTTTCTGATTCTCGTCACCATCGTGCCCTTCGCCATCGGGCCCGATCTCAATCTCCTGTCGCGGATCGGGCCGGCGATCTTGTGGATCGCCGCTCTGCTCGCGACCCTGCTCGGTCTCGACCGGTTGTTTCAATCGGATGCCGAAGACGGTTCGCTCGATCTTCTGCGCATGGCTGATCTGCCGCTGGAGCTGATCGTCGCGGTCAAATGCGTGGCGCATTGGGTGGCGACCTGCCTGCCGCTGGTCATCGCCGCGCCGCTGTTCGGCCTGATGCTCGCTGTCGACGGGCTGGCGCTGGCGGCACTGACGGCGACACTTCTCGCTGGGACGCCGGCTTTGACCTTCATTGGCGCGATCGGCGCGGCTTTGACCGCGAGCCTGCGGCGCGGCGGGCTATTGATGGCGGTGATCGTTCTGCCCTTGACGATCCCGGTGCTTATCTTCGGCGTTTCGGCGGCGCAGGCGACCAGCGGCACCGTGCCGTTTCTCTCGCCCTTCCTGATTCTGGTCGCTTTATCGCTGGGCGCGATCGTTCTGGCGCCTTTTGCCGCAGCGGCGGCTTTGCGGGCCATGTCGCGATAACTCGTCGCGCTAGCGTCACGACAAGCATCAATTTAGCACATCTCTATTGTTTCACGCATTGATTGCGTCCCACGACGTCCTGCGCCATTGTCGCCCGCAAATCACAACAACAGGAGGAACGATGTCCAAGTTGAAACTGACCTTCGCTTGCGGCCCGTATGACCGGATGGAGGCGCTGGCGACCGGCGAGGTGAAGCCGGAGGGCATTGATCTCGATTATCGGGCGATGGAAGACCCGCGCGAATTGTTCGACCGGCTGATGTCGAGCGACGATTTCGACATGGCGGAAATGTCGTCGTCGGAACACATCGCCAATACGGTAGCCGGCACCAGCCCGTTCGTCGCTCTGCCGGTGTTCCCGTCCAAGGTCTATCGCCACGGCTTCATCTGCTACAATCGCAAGTCCGGCATCAAGACGCCGAAGGACCTCGCCGGCAAGCGCATCGGCGTGCCGCTCTATACGATGAGCGCGGCGCTGTGGTGTCGCGGCATGCTGGAAGATGAATATGGCGTCGACCTCTCCGACGTCACCTGGGTGCAGGGCAATATGCATTCGGCCGGCACGCATGGTAATCCGCATGCGCCGCCGCTGCTGCGGCCGATCAAGCTCGAAAACAATGCGTCCGCTTCGTTGAGCCAGTTGCTCAGTCGCGGCGAGATCGACGCGACCTTGGGTGCTTTGATCCCGGACACTCTGGGTGTCGATCCCGATGTGGTGCGGATGTTCCCGAACTTCCGCGAGGTCGAGATCGACTATTACAAGCGCACGAAAATCCATCCGATCATGCATCTCATCGTCATCCGCAAAAGCGTGTTCGAGAAGAACCCGTGGATGGCCAAGCCGCTTTACGAGGCGTTCGAAGCCTCGAAACGCAGCATGTGGGAGAAGCTGCAATATTCCGGCGCGCAGCGCGTCATGCTGCCCTGGCTCTATGCGGAGATCGATACGATCAAGCAGACGTTCGGCGACGATCCCTGGCCCTATGGGCTCAAGGCCAATATGCCGACCTTGACGAAGGCGATCGAATATATGCATCGCGACGCCATGATCGCGCGCAAACCCGCCATGGATGAACTCTTCGTGGATGTCGGAGCTTGAACCATGGATATCGTCAAAACCGCCATCCGCGACGTCGTCATCGCCAATCGCATCCTCGCCTATGAGCATGTGCTCGATGCCTATGGCCATGTCAGCATGCGTCATCCGCTCGATCCGAAACGCTATCTCTTGGCGCGTTCGCTGAGCCCCGGCATCGTCACCGAGGCCGACATCATCGAATTCCATCTCGACGGCACGCCCGTGTCACCGGACGAGAAGCGGCCGCTCTATCTCGAGCGGTTCATTCACGGCGGCGTCTACGAGAAGCGTCCCGACGTGATGGCGGTGATCCATTCCCATGCGGAAGACGTGCTGCCCTTCACCATTTCGCGGCGCAAGCTGCGGCCCGTCCTGCATGCGGTCGGCAATATGGGCTCGACCGTGCCGGTGTGGGATATCGCCGAGAAATTCGGCGATCGCACCACTTTGCTCGTCACCAATATGGAGCAGGGCCGCGATCTGGCTGGCTGTCTCGATTGCAATCGCGTGGCCCTGATGCGCGGCCACGGTTTCGTCTGCACCGGCGTGACGATCCAGGATCTGGTGCGCCTTGCCGTCTATATCCCGAAGAACGCGCGCGTGCAGATGGCGGCGATGCGCATGTGTCTTGGTGACGACGAGAACGAGATCAGGGCTCTGTCGCAGGGCGAGATCGAAGCGCGCCTGGCGCTCGATCCGAAATCGCCGGCCATGCTGCGCGGCTGGGAATATTGGGCGCGGGAGGCCGGTTGTGGCGATCTGCTTGGCGAGCTTTATTAAAAAACAAAAACGGGAGGGAATAATGTTGAAAGCCAGAGTCATTCTGACATTGGCAGCGATTGCGGCTGCGCCGGTTGCGCAGGCGCAGCCGGTCGCCGATTTTTACAAAGGCAAGGTCGTTTCGATTCTCATCGGCTTTCCGCCGGGCGGGGGGTATGACGCCAATGCGCGCCTGCTGGCGCGCTACATGAGTCGCTATATTCCCGGCGAGCCCAATCTGGTGCCGTCCAACATGCCGGGCGCCGGTTCGCTCGTCGCCGCCAACTACACTTACAACGTGGCGCAGGCCGATGGCACGGTCTTCAGCATTTTCGCGCCGTCGACTGCGATGGAGCCGATCCTCGGCAACAAGACGGCGCGGTTCGACCCAGCGAAGTTCTCCTGGATCGGCTCGATGGCGCAGGAAGTGGCCTATTGCGGCATCTGGCAGGGGCCGGGTGTCGCCACCTCCTGGGCCGATGCGATGAAGCAGGAGGTGATCTTCGGTGGCGGCGCCACCTCCGCCATCACCTATCAGCATCCGATGGTGTTGAAGAACGTGCTTGGCGCCAAATTGAAGATCGTTCCCGGCTATCCCGGCACGCGCGAGATCAATCTCGCCATGCAACGCGGCGAGGTGCACGGTTCCTGCGGCCTGTTCGTGTCGTCGATCGCGACGCAATGGGCCAAGGAGGTCGCCAGCGGTCAGCTTAAACTGGTGTTGCAGATGGGATCGAAGACCACCGATCGCTACGGCAAGGTGCCGAGCGTCTTCGATTTCGCCAAGACGGAAGAAGACCGGCAGATCCTCGACGTGCATTTCGGCCAGCTTCTGCTGTCGCGTCCCTTCGCGGCGCCACCCAATGTGCCGGCCGATCGGCTGGCGGCACTGCGCACGGCTTTCATGGCGACGATGAAGGACAAGGAGTTTCTGGCCGAGGCGACGAAGGCCGGGCTCGACGTCGATCCGGCGACCGGCGATGAAATCCAGGCGATACTGGCGAAATTCGCTGGCTTCCCGCCGGAGGTGTTGCGCAAAGCCGATGAAGCGATGGGGCGGTAGGTCCGGCTCTGTCTCTGTGTCTTCCCGGATGCGCTGAAAGCGCGTTCCGGGACCCAGGGGCAACAAACGAAATGCTGCTCGTTGAAGGCGCCCTCGGGTGCAATCCAAGATTCATCCACACGCCCCTGGGTCCCGGATCACTTGCTGTGCAAGTGTCCGGGATGACACCGAGGGCCTCGGCAACCCGTCACCCCCAGATCGCGAAGCCCATGCCGCAGCCGGTGCCGGCGAGCGAGCGATAGCAGGGCACATAGTCCTGCCACTGCGTGTCGAGATGTTCGCAGGCGCCCGCCACCGTCAGCCAGTTGCGCACTTCCGACGTGCCCGAATTGAGCTTGTTCATCGGGATGGCGCGCAGCCAGTCGGCGTTCTTGTTGCGGAAAGCTTCGAGCAGCGCGAGGTCCAGCTCTTCGTTGATGGTGAAATGGCTGAGGCCGCCGGAGGCGAGAATGCCGACGCGGCGCTGTTCCGGCCAGGCTCGCACGGCGGCGGCGATGGCGCGGCCGAGATCGTAGCAGCGGCGCGGGCGCGGCTGGTTCGGTGGGAAATAAGTGTTGAGCGCGATCGGCACGATCGGCACGATTTCCTGCGGCATCAAACGCTGATGCACAAAGCCGAAGGCATGGCCCTCGCCGTGGTCCTTGCCGAGGCGCTTGGCATGGCTGATGTCGAAATCGGCCTCCATCAGCGCATTGGTGAGATGGCGGGCCAGGCTGGCATCGACGGGATATTCGATCGAACCGTTGGTGACGTGATACTGCTGGCGTGCCGTGCGCCACCAATCCGGTGCATCCTCATCCATATGCAGCGGATTGTTGAGAATGGTCTCGCCGGAATAGATCAGGATCGACGGCATGTTGTCGTCGAAGAACTGTTCGTGCTGATCGTCGCCGACGATAATCAGCGTATCCAGCTCGTGCAGCTGAATGACCTTCGCCAGTTTCTCGATATTGGCCGTGCAGCGCGCCGCGCGCTGCTGCATCACCGGCGCCGTGATCTGTTCGGCGAGCGACGGGCGAGCGAGTTCGACCAGCTCGCCGAAGGTGCGCGGATTGCCGTCGCGATCGATCAGCTTGCGGCCGCTCTTATCGATCTCGGCATGTTTCGGATAATCCTCGGCCGGCGTGGCGAGCATGGGCGAATGGGACGTGCCAATGCCCAGGACGATCTCAGCCATGGTCTTCTCCGTTTCTTGTTGTTGTTCAATCAGCGCGGGATGATCTGGAACAGTTCCTTGGTCTGCGCCTCGCTCAATGGCGCCGCGATATATTTGTATGTCACGGCATCGGGCATGATCTCGGCGAGGCCGACGACCTTGTCGGGATCGATGGCGGATTTGGCGAAGAATTCGTCGCGCGTGCGCTTGGCGATCGCCTCCGACACGCCGGCGAATTCGGCATAGGTTTTCAGCATGGCCGGATCGTCATACATGCGGTCGATGGTTTCGCGGTAAGCCTTCATGAAGCGTTCGAGCTGCGGCTTCTTGCTCTGCAAGGTTTGCGCATGCACGTCGAGCAGGCGCACGGTCTGGTTCTTGAAGGCGGTGTCGTTGCCGGTGGCGATGACGCGGATTTTCTTCTGGTCGATGAAATCGAGGCTGGAGGGCGGCGCCGACCAGCCCATGTCGACTTGGCCGGACATGACTTGCGTCAAGGTCGAGGACGGGCTGCCGGTGGCGACCGGCCGGGCCTTCAGCTTCATCTCGTTGATGAAGGCGGTGACGATGCCATGGGTCGAGGAGCCGTTGGTCGAATAGGCCATGGTCTTGCCGTCCATGTCCTTCATCGTCTTCACCGGCGAGTCTTCGCGCACATACCAGAAGAGATCGCCGGCGCCGGTCGATTGCGCGCCGATCACGCGGATGGGCGCGCCTTTCGAGAAGGCGCCCAACGTGCCCATGATGCCGGCGGCGACGCCGACATCGACGGATTGCGACAGCACCGCTTGAATGGTTTCGCCGCTGCCCTGGGTCCAGAGGATTTCGAGTTCCAGGCCTTGCTTCTTGAAGATGCCGGCGCGCTGGCCGATTTCAGGAACGGCGGAATCCCAATTGCCGCGCTGGCCCACGGCCAGTTTCAATTTGTCTTGTGCGAAGGTGGGCAAAGCCGTCAAAGCGACAGCGAGAAAAAGACCAGCGCGGATCAGTTTCGAACCCATCATCTTCAGTTCCCTCCACACGATTGTTGTTGTGGTTGTTGAAATCGCGAGCGCCATAACAGGAAAGCCGCGCAGCGGCAATCTCGCGCAGTCAGATCGAACCGATCGGCTTATGCGATCGGTTCGATGATGTTTTGCTTTAGCGCGGCGGAATCTGGATCAGTTCCTTGAGCTGCGCATCGGTCAGCGGCGCCGTGATATATTTGAAATTGACCGCGTCGGGCATGATTTCGGCGAGGCCGACGACTTTGTCGGGATCAATCGAAGCGGGCGGGAAGAATTGATCGCGGGTGCGCTTGGCCACCTGTTCGGGAATGCCGACGAAGTCGGCATAGATCTTCAGCGCCGCCGGATCCTTGTACATCATGTCGATGGTTTGGCGGTAGGCTTTCATATAGCGGTCGATCGCCGCCTTCTTGCCTTGCAGCGCCGAGGCATTCGTGATGACGAGGCGCACCGTCTGACCCTTGAAGCCCGTGTCATTGCCGGTGGCGATGATGCGGATCTTGTTCTGGTCGAGCAGATCGAGGCCGAAGGGCGGCGCCGACCAGCCGATGTCGATCTGGCCGGACATGACCTGGGTCAAAGTGGCCGAGGGGCCGCCGGTGCCGGTCGGCGTCGCCTTGACGCCGAGTTCCTTGACGAAGGCCGTCACCACGCCATGGGTGGAGGAGCCGTTGGTGGAATAGGAAATGGTCTTGCCGGCGACGGCGTCCTTGAGCGATTTGATCGGCGAATCCGCCTTCACGTACCAGAACAGATCGCCGGCGCCCGTGGTCTCGGCGCCGATGATGCGCACGGGCGCGTTCTTGGAGAAGGCGCTGAGCGTGCCCATGATGCCGGCGCCGATGCCGATGTCGGCCGAACCGCCGATGACCGCCTGCTGGGTCTCGCCGCCGCCCTGGGTGTAGAGCAGCTCCAATTCCAGGTTGTGCTTCTTGAAGATGCCGGCGCGCTGGCCGATTTCGGAGACCGACGTGTCCCAGTTGCCGCGCTGTCCCACGGCCAGTTTCAGCTTGTCCTGAGCCAGAGCCTGGCCGGCGATAAACATGGCCGTTGCGGCGAGCGCCAGCTTCCAACCCGCTTGGCGCGAAACCCTCGAAATCGTCATGCGTCCCTCCCTATATCGCTGATGTGGCGGCCTCTACGGGTGTTGCCCATCCGATAATGGGCAGCGATAGCAAGAAACCCTAAAGTCGGCAAACAAATGATCCGGCTGGTGTAATTTGCCGCCGTAATTTGATCGAACCGTGACCAGAGGGCGCGTTGCCATGGGCGCCCGGGAGCAATAGACGTTTCTCGATGCTGAAATATGCCAATCCTGCCAATTTCCTCTGGCTTGCCGACCGCTTGATCCCCTGGCTCGGGGCGGCCGCCGCTTTGGTGCTGGCGGTCGGTCTCTATCTGGCGTTCTTTGTCGCGCCGGCCGATTACCAGCAGGGCGAGACGGTGCGGATCATGTTCATCCACGTGCCGGCCGCCTGGCTGTCGATGTTCTGCTACGGGCTGAT
Source organism: Rhizobiales bacterium 62-17 (assembly GCA_001898965.1). Taxonomy (GTDB): domain Bacteria; phylum Pseudomonadota; class Alphaproteobacteria; order Rhizobiales; family Beijerinckiaceae; genus Terripilifer. The sequence goes on along the minus strand of MKVW01000009.1, from coordinate 195,960 downwards.
GGGCCTGTCGGCGCTCGGCACTCTGGTGTGGCGCCATCCGCTGGCCGATGCGGCGCAGCAGGCGGCGGCGCCTTTGGGTGCGGCCTTCACCTTCATCTGCCTCGTCACCGGTTCGCTCTGGGGCAAGCCGATGTGGGGCACATGGTGGGTGTGGGATGCCAGGCTCACCTCGGTGCTGGTGCTGTTCATCATCTATCTCGGCCTCATCGCTCTGTGGCGCACCATCGAGGAGCCGGCGCTGGCGGGGCGTGCCGCGGCCATCCTCACTCTGGTCGGTTGCGTCAATCTGCCGATCATCAAATTCTCCGTCGACTGGTGGAACACGCTGCATCAGCCGGCCTCGGTGTTCCGTCTCGGCGGCCCGACCATTCATCCCTCGATGCTGTGGCCGCTGCTGTTGATGGCGCTTGGCGCGACCTTGCTTTTCCTCACCCTGCATCTGATGGCGACGCGCAACGAAGTGCTGCGGCGCCGGTTGCGGCGGCTCACCATCGTGGCGGCGCAGCGCGGCGAACGTGCGCCGCTGGCGGCGGGAAAGGTGGCGTGATGGGCGAGCATGCGGGTTTCATCATCGCCGCCTATGCGGTGACCGTCGCCGTCCTTCTTGGCGTCATCGGTTGGACGCTGTTCGACCATGCGCGATTGAAGCGGGCGCTGCAGCGCTTTCCGGCGCGCGGCGATATGGATGGTGGCGCATGACCGATCAGGTCAAACCGGAAGGCGGCCAATCCTCGCGCCGCCTGCTGGCGCTGATTCCGCTGGTGGCGTTCTTGGGCCTGGCGGTGCTGTTCTTCTTCCGGCTCGGCGCGGGCGATGCCTCGAAAGTACCGTCGGCTTTGATCGGCAAACAAGTGCCGTCCTTCACCCTGCCGGCGGTCGAGGGAACCGATCGTCCTGGTTTCGGCGATGCGGACTTGCGCCAGGGACGCGTCTCGATCGTCAATATTTTCGCCAGCTGGTGCGTGCCCTGCCGCGACGAACATCCGGTGTTGAGCAAGCTTGCCGGCGATCAAGTCTTGAATGCCAAAGGCGTGCGCCTCATCGGCCTCAACTACAAGGACGAGCCGGCCAATGCGGCGCGCTTTCTGAAAGAGCTGGGCAATCCTTACGCGCTCATTGGCGGCGACAAGCCGGGCCGCGCTTCGATCGATTGGGGTGTTTACGGCGTGCCGGAGACGTTCGTCGTCAAAGGCGACGGCACGATCGCCTTCAAATTCGTCGGGCCGTTGAGCGAGACGAGCCTGCGCAGCGTGTTGATGCCGGAAATCGAGAAGGCGCTGCGCTAAGGCGATTATGCCGAAGTCTTGGTGTCATGCCTGACGCTTGCGTAGTAAGTGATCCGGGATCCAGGGCCACCATTGCAACGATAGACATAGGCACTTCGGTAAGTGCTACCACACGCCCCTGGATACCGGATCGCCTTCGGCGTCCGGTATGACACAAAGGCAGGAGTCTTTTACTCTGCCGCTGGATCCTTGATCTCGTGCTTCAAGATCAACGGCACCTGCGCCAGCGCGAAGATGATGGTGATCGGCATGATGCCGAACACTTTGAAGCTCACCCAGAAATCCGTCGTCTGCGTGCGCCAGACGATTTCATTGAGCGCGGCGAGGACGAAGAAGAACAGGCCCCAGCGAATGGTCAGCTTGCGCCAGCCTTCCTCCGTCAGATGCATCACGGAATCGAGCACCACCGGCAGCAGCAGTTTGTTGAAGGCCAACGAGCCGAGCAGAATGGTGCCGAAAATGACGTTGACGATGGTCGGCTTCAGTTTGATGAACAGATCGTCGTGAAAGAAGAAGGTCAGCGCGCCGAAGAATACGACGGCGATACAGGTGACGACCGGCATCACCGGCAGATGTTTGGTCAGCCGCCAGGAAATGAACAGTGAGACGACCACGCTGATCATGAGGACGAGCGTGGCGCCGAAAATGCCGGCCTTTTCGCCTTCGAGCAGCGAGGCGGGCATGATCGGTTCGAGCAGCGGGCGAAACAGCGCCGGGCGTGAATTGGCCAGAAAGAACAGAACCAGCGGCCCCATTTCGAGGACGAGTTTCAGCATCGGATTCTGTTTGGGTGGCGCGGTGCGCGCGGCTGTCGTCGGTTCGGTGGTCATCAAATATCCTGTACTTCGTCGAGCCCGGCGATGGCGCGGGCAAAGTCGCGTGCCGCGAAGGGTTCGAGATCGTCCATCTGTTCGCCGACGCCGATGAAATGCACCGGCAGGCTGAATTTCTCGGCAATGGCGACCAGAATACCGCCACGCGCCGTGCCGTCGAGTTTGGTCATCACCAGGCCGGTGACGCCAGCCTTCTGGCCGAAGATTTCCACCTGCGACATGGCGTTCTGGCCGACGGTGGCATCGAGCACGAGCAGCACCGCATGTGGCGCCTGCGCATCGACTTTCTTCATGACGCGGACGATCTTTTCCAGTTCGGCCATCAGTTCGGCGCGGTTCTGCAGCCGGCCGGCGGTATCCATGATCAAGACGTCGGCATTTTCGGCGCGCGCCTCTTCGATGGCCTCGAAGGCAAGGCTCGCGGCATCCGAGCCTTGCGCGCGGGCGACCACAGTGGCGCCGATGCGGCCGCCCCAGATTTTCAACTGTTCGATGGCGGCGGCGCGGAAGGTGTCGCCGGCGGCGAGCATCACCTTGCGGCCTTCGGCTGCGAGCTTGCCGGAAAGTTTGCCTATGGTCGTCGTCTTGCCGGAACCGTTGACGCCGACGACGAGGATGACGAAGGGCTTTTGGCTGGCGTCGATTTCGAGGGGCTTGGCAACGGGCGTCAGCACCTTCTCGATTTCGCCGGCCATGATGGAGCGGACTTCTTCCGGCGCGATTTCCTTGTCGTAGCGGCCCTTGCCGACGGCTTCGGCGATGCGGCCGGCCATGGTGACGCCGAGATCGGCTTGGATCAGCGCGTCTTCGAGTTCCTCCAGGGTGTCATTACCCAGCTTACGCTTGGTGAAAATGTCGCCGATGCTCTGGCCGAGCGCCGAGGAGGAGCGCGACAGGCCCTGTTTGAGCCGCTGCCACCAGGATTTCTTTTCCGGCTTAACCTCTGATTGGGCCTCAGGGACGGCTGTCTCGGCCGGCTCGGTGACCGTAACGTCCTCTGGCGCGGCGTCGCGCCCGAACAGACGGCCGAAAAAGCCCGGTTTCTTCTTTTCGTCGTCCGACATTTCGCCTTCCGATTTGGTCCATCCGGACCTTTTGACCTGCGCGGGCTTGACGGCCATTCGTCGCGCCTCGATAGCCTGTTCTCCATGACGCCGGAAGAACTTAATAATCGCCTTCTTTATCGCGACGGTTTGATGCTCGTGGTCGACAAACCAGCGGGCATTGCCGTGCATAAGGGCCCGAAAGGCGGCGAAAATCTGGAAGCCTATTTCGATGCGCTGCGCTTCGGCCTGCCGCGTCCGCCCGCGCTGGCCCACCGGCTCGATCGCGACACGGCCGGTTGCCTGGTCCTGGGGCGTCACCATAAGGCTCTGGAAAAACTGGGAAAATTGTTCAAGCACGGGCAGGTGGACAAGCTCTATTGGGCTGTTGTCGAGGACGGTCCGAAGGAGGCGGAGGGTCTGATCGATCTGCCGCTGGGCCGGCTCGATGCGACGCGCGGCTGGTGGATGAAGGTCGATCCGCTGGGCCTGCCCTCCCAGACCCGCTGGCAGGTGATGGGCCGGGGACAGGACAGCGACGGCAAGGCGCTGACCTGGCTGGCGCTGGAACCGCTCACCGGGCGCACGCACCAGTTGCGGGTCCATTGCGCCTCGATGGGCTGGGCCATCGTCGGCGATCCGGTTTACGGCTCGGCCGCACCGGGCACAGGCCCCGGTCTGCAACTGCTGGCGCGGGAAGTGATCGTGCCGCTCTACAAAAACAAGGACCCGATCAAGGTGACGGCCCCGGCCCCGGCCCATATGCGGGAGCGGCTTTCGGCCTGCGGCTGGCGCGAAACGACGGAAACCGCCGCCTAGACCAACAGCGCCGTGCCGTCGTGGCCGGTGATTGTGGCTGCGATGATTTCGCCGCGTGCCCGCTCACCGATGCGCACGGGCGTGAAATCCTCCGTGCGGCCGATGCCGCCGCGCTCACCCAAAACGCTCACCGTGCGGCCGACCTGGCTGTCGAGATGCAGGCGCAGGCGTTCTTCGCCCTTGGCGCGCAGGCGCGCGGCGCGCTCGCGAATAAGTGTGCCATCGACGGGTGGCATGCGCGCCGCCGGCGTACTGGGGCGTGGCGAAAACGGAAAGACGTGCAGATGGGTGAGGCCGCAGTCGTCGACGAGATCGAGCGAGCGCTGGAACATCGCTTCGGTCTCGGTGGGGAAGCCGGCGATGATGTCGCAGCCGAACACCATGTCGGGCCGCACTGCTTTGATGTCGGCGCAGAAGCGGATGGCATCGTCGCGCAGATGGCGGCGCTTCATGCGCTTCAAGATCATATCGTCACCGGCCTGCAAGGATAGATGCAGATGCGGCATGAATCTTCTGTCGCTGGCGATGACGTCGAGCAAGGCCGCATCGGCCTCGATGCAGTCGATCGACGAGAGGCGCAGCCGTTCGAGGTCGGGCACATGATGCAGGATGTGCTGCACCAGGCGGCCGAGTGACGGCTTGCCCGGCAGATCGTCGCCATAGGAGGTGATGTCGACGCCGGTCAAGACCGCTTCGCGATAGCCATTGCCGGTGAGGCGGCGGATCTGTTCGACCACATCGCCCATCGGCGCCGAACGCGAGGGCCCGCGGCCGTAAGGAATGATGCAGAAGGTGCAGCGGTGATCGCAGCCGTTCTGAATTTCGACGAAGGCGCGCGTGTGGCCTTCGATGGCATCGATGCCGCTGCCGGCGACGAAATGGTGTGCCGTTTCCGGCAGTGCCATGATGTCGTTGACACGGGTCTTTGCCGTTTCCGCCACACCGAAGTCGAGCGTCTTCCACGTGGCGGGCTTGGTCTTGTCGCCATTGCCGATGACGCGGCTCACTTCTGGCATGGCAGCGAAAGCGGCACTGTCGATCTGCGCGGCGCAGCCGGTGACGACGATCTCAGCATCGGGCCGTTCGCGGCGCGTACGGCGGATCGCCTGGCGCGCCTGGCGCACCGCTTCGTTCGTTACCGCGCAGGTGTTGAACACCACCACGTCGCGATGGCCGGCCGCTGTCGCGGCGCGGCGGATCGCTTCCGACTCAATGGTGTTGAGGCGGCAACCGAAGGTGACGACATCGACCGCATCCAAATCTGGCTGGTCGTGTCGCACCGGCGCGTTCATACGGTCGCCTCGGTGAAGAGCGCGGGATCGAACTGGCCTTCGAATTCCAGTTCGACATCGCCGGTCATCAGCACATGGTCGTCGTCGCGCCAGGTGATGACGAGATCGCCACCAGGCAGGGAGACGGTGGCGCTACGGCCGGTGAAGCCGTTGCGGGCGGCGCAGACGAGCGTGGCGCAGGCGGCCGAGCCGCAGGCCTGGGTGATGCCGGCGCCACGTTCCCAGACGCGCAGGCGAATATGATCGCGGCTGACGATTTCGGCGAAGGAGATATTGGCGCGCGCCGGAAACAGCGGGTGATGTTCGAGCTGGGGGCCGAGGCCGGCGACATCGACGCCCGCCACATCCTTCACCCAGAAGATGGCGTGCGGATTGCCCATACTGGCGGCCGAGAAGGGGCCGAGTGCCTGGATGGCGGACGGGGCATCGGGCACGGCAACGGCGCGCGTGTCGTCGACGGGATCGCGTAGCGGGATGTCGCGCCAGCCAAGCCGGGGCGGCCCCATGTCGACGGTGAAATTGCGCTCGCCGTTGCGGCTGATGTCGAGCGGGCCGGCGCTGGTTTCGAGCCGCAGGCGGTCGCGGTCGGTGTCGCGGGTCAGTGCCCAGGCAACGCAGCGGGTGCCATTGCCGCAGGAGGCGGATTCCGAGCCGTCATTGTTGAAAATCGTCATGAAGGCGTCGGCGCCGGTCTGATGCGGGTCGCCCAGCACCATGAGCTGGTCGTAGGCCAGACCTTCGCCCCGGGCGATGGCGCGCGCGTCCTGCGGCCGCACGGCCAGGCCGGTGCCACGCAGGTCGAGAACGACGATCTCGTTGCCGATGCCGTTCATCTTCAAAAAGGGGCGGTGCGCGAGTGGATTCATGAGCGAAGCGGCGAACGAATTCCGGGTTCCGGGGTTGTCAGGGAGGGTGTTTCCCGGCGCTCTATATAGGATAGGAGCCTGGGAGGCCAAATTATGTGCGTCCCGCAACCGAAACGTGATGAGTTCAAGCGTTGACACGGCTGTCTTGGATTCGCCGTAAGGTTAGACTGCACTCGACGAATCGCGCGCCCTTCGGAGCGACCATGAACGTGCCTATGCCTCGGCCCCTTTTTCGGCTGCCCCACTCGCATTTCAGTCTGGCGGTGGCCGCCCTGCTGCTGCTGGCCGCGCCGCTCGCGGCGCAAACGCCGGCTCCCGCGCCACCGGCTTCGCCGGCCGCCCCGGCAACCCCGTCACCACCTTCAGCTTCGCCACCCGCCGACCAGGCGACACCCGCGCCCGCCCCGGTGCCGACGCCACCGGCGCCTTCCGCCGAAGCGGAGAAACCCTCGGGCGATGCGTCCTCGGTCAAGCCGATCGAAATGACCGCCCGTCCGGCCCTGACGTTCTCCGGCAAGGCCGATTGGGACGATGGCTATAAGACGATCATGGAGGCGATCGCCAAACTGCGCGCCGAGGCGAAGCGGGCGGGTTTGAAGGTCACCGGCTATCCGCTGACCGTGTTCCGCTCCACCGACGATGTCGGCTTCCGCTTCGATGCGATGCTGGTGGTCGATCAGCCGCCGGCCGATCCGCAGCTTGGCGCCGATTTCAAGATCATGCAGACGCCGGCGGGCAAAGCAGTGAAATTCGAGCACCGCTCGTCCTATGAGGAAATCGAGTCGACCTATGAGGCGATCACCGCCTGGCTCGACGAGAAGGGCCTCGATTCACGCGACCTCTTCATCGAGGAATATCTCAACGAAGGCAAAGGCTCCGACGATACAGACCTACAGGTCGATATCTACGTCTTCGTGAAATAGCGGCGTCTTTAAACCACCGCCAATTCCAGCACTTCACCCGGCCGCTTCGTTTGAAACAGCGAAGCGGCGATGCCTTCGCGTTGCAAGGCCGCCGTCAGCCGCTGCGGCGGTTCGTCGATCGCCTCATCGGTCAGTTGAAACGTGCCCCAATGATGCGCCAAAGCGCGCTCGGCGCCGCAGATCTGGAAAATACGGACGGCTTCATCCGGATCGATGTGATGGTCGCGCATGAACCAGCGCGGTTCGTAAGCACCGATCGGCAGAATGGCGAGGCGGAAGCCGTTATGCTTGTCGCGCGCCTGCTGGAAGATCGCTCCATCGGCAAAGCCGGTGTCGGCGATGTGATAGATATTGCCCGACGGCGTCTCGATGACGAAAGCGCTCCACAGCGCCATCCGCCGGTCGAACAGGCCGCGCGCCGACCAATGATAGGCCGGTTCGAAATGCACGAAGACGCCGCGGCCCACCTCGACGCGGGCGTCCCAATCGAAAGCCTCGGCGCGGATGGCGCTGTCGTGGCCGCGCATGATCACGTCATTGCCGAGCGGTGTCAGGAAGCGCGTGCGCGGATTGCCCGAGAGTGCCGACAGGGTGGCGAGATCGAGATGGTCGTAATGGTTGTGGGAGACCAGAACCACGTCGATGGGAGGCAGATCGGTGAGCGCGATGCCGGGATCATTGACCCGCTTCGGCCCGGCAAAACGGAAGGGGCTGGCGCGCTGTGACCACACCGGATCGACCAGGATGTTGACGCCATGCGTCTGGATCAGCAGCGAGGCATGGCCGACGTAGGTCACTCTCAGATCGGCGCCATCGACGCGCACCGGCGGCTTGTCTTGCGCGGCGCCAGGCGCGCGTTCCGGCCATTTCTGCCTGTTGCGGTCGATCTGCCATTTTAGCAAATCGCCCGTCGATTTATCGCTCGTAATATTAGGGATGTGAAACCGCAGGCCATCGAAATGGTCGCTGACGGGGCCGTTGTAATAGGGATTGCGCAAGCTGGCGTATCCGGCATAGCCGGCGCCGCCGAGAAGGCCGAGCAGGGTGAGGAGGCGGCGGCGATTCATGGCGCGTCAGAACTCATGGCCCATGGGACTTGGGAGAGAAGCGGCTGTTCGTCAAGGCGATGACGCGAATGTCATCAGGTCAGCCCGCTCTTTCGCGCGGCGGGGCGACCCGTTAAGGTCCAGCACATCATTTCAACTAGGGCGGAAAAAATGAAGTTTGGCATTTTCGACCATATCGATATGGCGGGCGACCGGCCGCTGGCGACGCAGTATGACGAGCGCCTGACCTTTGCGCAGGCGGCCGACGAGGCCGGATTCTACTGCCTGCATATTGCTGAACATCATGCTTCGCCGCTCAACACCGTGCCGGTGCCCGGCATCTGGCTCGGCGCGCTCGCCCGCGTCACCAAGCGTATGCGGCTTGGACCCCTGGTCTATCTGCTGCCTTTGTATTCGCCGCTGCGGCTCGCCGAGGAAATCTGCATCCTCGATCATCTGAGCAAGGGCCGGCTGGATGTCGGCGTCGGCCGTGGCGTGTCGCCGTTCGAACTGGCCTATCACAAGATCAAGCACGACGACTCCCGCGATATTTTCGCCGATGCCTATAAGGCGCTGAATACGGCGCTGACGAGCGAGCTCTTCAGCTACGAGAGCGAACGCTATAATTATAAGAACGTGCCGATGCCGTTGCGGCCGTTGCAGCAGCCGACGCCGCCGATGTGGTATGGCTCGTCGAATGCCACCGGCTCGGCCTGGGCCGGCGATCACGGTTTGCACTTTGCCTCGAATGGACCGACCGAACGGGCCAAGGGCAATATCCAGGTCTTCCGCGAACATTTCGCCAAGCACGGCAAGGCGGCGCATCCCAAGCCCGAATTCGAGGGCGGTGTCGTGGTCGGCGTCGGCCGGCAGATCGTCGTCGCCGAAACGGAAGCCGAGGCGCTGCGCATCGCCAAGCCGGCGGCCGAGCATCATCACGCCAATCTCACCTATCTGCTGCGCGTTCATGCCAGTGACGAAGCGGCGAAACGCTTTCAGGTGCCGACACGCGCCGGCCTCGAAGAGCAGATGGCCGATGGCAGCATGATCGTCGGCACGCCGGCGACCGTGGCCGAGAAGATCGCCGAGCAGGTCGAGACCATGGGCCTCAATTACATGATGGCCTATCTGTTCTTCGGCACGATGCAGCTCTCTGACGCCCTGCGTTCGCTCGAACTGTTCCGTTCCGAAGTGATGCCGAAATTCGCCTAGTAGAAGGGCGAGATGAATCGCCGTGCGGCTCGGTTGTGATTGAGTCGCAGGCGATTCGTCGCGTTCCATGAATTGCGATAGGGCATCGCGGGCGATGGTGTCCATGTGAACTTTGCACGAGCGCGTGAACATCGCGATAGGTCTTTTCACGAAGCCGAGAGCGCATGAACGTCGCGATTTTGGCTTTTAAGCACGAAGTCCTTGTGCCGCTTGGCTTAGGCCAAGATGCATCTGGGCGCGACATTACCGGATCTTCAGGCTTGTGGCATGACTGCCAAGGTTGCGCCGGATTGCGCCCGCAATCGCGGAGCAATCCGACCCGCGTGGGAGACATCGATCGACTTAGATCGTCGATCATCGACCGCGTGGAGCACGATCATGTTAAGCTTGAACCATAAGCGTCTTATTCCCGTTATCGCCGTCGCCGCCTTGCTGGGCGGTCTGGCGTCGGCGCCGGCCTCGGCCGCCACGCGCCATCATCGTCATCAGCAGCAACAGACGGAACAATCCTATCAGGCGCTGCAGCCTGAAGAGGCGGCGCCAACAGCGGAGCCGGCCATCATGCGCGACAGTGAGTCGGGTGGTGGCTGCTATGCGACGCGCATTCAAGAGCCGGTCGTTGGTGCTGGTCTGCAGTGGGTGCCGGAATTGACCTGCCCGTATGAATGATGAGTCGTAAGCAGATGATGTTTGGCAAAGCGGCGAGAGCGATCTCGCCGTTTTCCTTGTGAAGGCTGCCGCATGTGGAGGCAAAATTAAGTCACGAGCGCGTGACTTTACCCATGGGTCGTTTCACGAAGCCGCGACTGACGGAATAGATCGTGTTGAGATCATGATCATGAAAACCCTTGCGAGACAGGGCTTAAGTGAAAGACAAATCTTGATGCGACATTACCGGAAATACATGCTTGTGGCGAAACGGACAAAATTGAGCCGGAATCCAATCGCAATTGCGGCGCACCTCGGAAGCCGTGATCATTTTATCACGGAGAAAACACCATGTTGATTTTCAGCACACGCCTCGTTCCGGCCGTTGCCGCGGCCGCTGTGCTTGCCGGTCTCGCCGCTTCGCCCGCTTCCGCAGCCCGTGCCCGTCATCACCACGCCACCCAAATCCAGCAGGAACAGAACTTCGTGGCGACCGTCCCGCCGGGCCCGGAAACGGTGGATGGCAATTGCTATCCGACCCGCATGCAAGTGCCGACGGTTGGCGGTGGCCTGCAATGGGAAAACGAAGAAACCTGTCCCTATCCGGACAATTGATCGCTTCTTCCAAGAAGTAAAAAAGCGGCGGGACTTTTCCCGCCGTTTTTGATTCTACGCTTGTTCGGGCAAAGACCTTAGCGGCTCTTCTGGCCTTCTTCCTGATAGACGAACCGTTCTTCGCTCTCGAAGGCGCGCACCTGCGGCGCCTTGCCGGGCAAGCCCAATTCCTCCCAGCGCGCCGCCACTTTGTCGTAGGTCGATTTGCGCAAAGTGGTGCGGGCCGAAAACACCGGCAGGTAGCGGTGATCCTTGCAGGCGTTGATCAGCACTTTCGAGCCATAGGGCCGTTTCTCCGGCGGATTTTGCGACGGATCGAGCGGCGTGCTCCAGGTGTTGCGCAGGATGTCCATGTCGTCGATCGGATTGCAGCGGCTGCCCATGGCCCATAGCACCTGGTCGATGTCGGTTGGATCGACATCGTCGTCCACGGCGATGATGAATTTGGTGTAGTAGGCGCCACCGGGGACTTGCGCGGCGAGTGCCAGCACCTGCGCCGCATGGCCGGCATAGCGCTGCTGCAAACTGATGATGGTCATGCCGAAACCACCGGCTGCGGCGGGATGCGAATAGATGCCCTGAATGCCAAGCACGCCGAGCTTGTCGAAATCGTCCCAAATCTTGGCCGAGCGGACGATGGCGAAAAAGCCGCTCTGCTCGCAGGAGGGATAGTCGGCCATCAAGGCATTCGTCAGCACCGGACTGGTGCGATAGTGAACCGCGGTGATTTCGACGAGCGGGCAGGCGGCTTCCGGCTTGCCGTAATAGCCGGTGAATTCGCCGAACGGGCCTTCCGCCTTCAAAGCGTTGGGCCGCAAAATGCCTTCGATGACGAGTTCGGCATTGGCAGGGATCAACAGATCGGTGGTCGTGCCTTTGACGACGGGGATCGGCTGGCCCTTGATGCCGCCGGCGTATTCATATTCCGACACGGTCTTGGGGAAGGATTGCGAGCCCACCAGCATGAACAAGGGATCGATACCCCAGGCGGCGGCGACATGCAGCGGCTCGCCCTTGTCCCAGGCCTTCTGAATGTGCAAGCGCGCGTCCTTGCCGGGCGACAGATAGAGCCCGACATGGTTCTTGTCCTGCTGCATCATCCGATAGGTGCCGATGTTGAGATAACCGGTCTCGGGATCACGGGTGATGACGGCATCGCAGGTGCCGGCATAGCGGCCGCCGTCGCGCGGCCAGTGTTTGGGGATCGGCAGCAGATCGAGATCGATGTCCTTGCCGGTGAGCGTGTTCTCATAGACCGGCGCTTCGGCGCGCTGCACCTCGCGCGGCGGCGTGCGCCGTTTCAATTTGTCCTTGGTGCGGCGGATCAACTCGACCGTCGGCGTATCGGGGTCTTCCTCCAGCGAAATGGCGATACGGCGCACGCTCGGACCAAACGGCGACCAGAGATGGCGTGCGCCGATCGGGTTGTTGTCGAAGCCTACGACCTTGCTGAACAGTGCGGCGGGCGAAGGTTTCTGCTTGGCGAGCAGATAGGAGATGGCGCTCATTTCCTCGTCGCGATCGACCGGCTTGTCGACGCGCACCAGTTCGCCGATCTCCTCCACACGGGCGAGCCATTCGCGCAAATCCTGAATCGGCGCGCGCACCGTGTTGGTCGTATCGTCCATGGCGTTTTCTCCAAAGTTTATCGGGCGTGTTGTTTTCGGCTCTATGCCACGGCGTAACGGTTATTGCTCGAAATATTTTCGCGCCCGCTGCTTCAACGGTTCGGGCACGGCGAACAAAGCTTCGATGGTGTCATGCATGCGTTGCGGCGCGATCGGCTTGACCTCGATCTGTGCGGCGGCGGCTTCCTTCAAGAATTCCGCATCCTTGGTCATGGCGGCGAAGGCTGAGCGCAAAGCGGCGACGCGTTCGGCCGGCACGCCGGGCATGACGGTGAAGGGATAGCCGAGGCGATTGCCCGAGGTGACGACGCGCGCCACCAGCCGATCGTTGGCATCGGCGATCACGTCGTCGAGTTCAGGCACGTCCTTCAGCTCGTCGGGCTTCAGGCCGGAGTAGACCAAGATCGACACATCGCGATTGGCGATCCAGTTCGGCTTGGTGCTCTTGATGCTGTCCCAGGAATTGTTGCGCGCTTCGACTTCGCCGCGTTCCATGGCGAGATTGAGCGCGCTGGAACCGGGATAGCCGGTGATCATCTTGAACTTGGTGCCGGCGAGATCGTTCAGCATCACCGGATAGATGTAAGTGATGCCTGACGTGCCATTGGACCCGGCGATGATCTCCTTATTCCGCGCTTCTGCAATCGTGTGAACGCCGGTGGTCTTCCAGGCGATCATGGTTTCGGTGGTTGGCGTCAGTGCGCCAAGCCATTGGAACTGCCGCACATCGAATTGCACGCCTTCCTTACCGACCGCCTGATAAGTGGGAAGGCCGTTCTGGATCAGGCCGATGGCCGTGCCGTCCCGTGGCGCGACGCGATAAAGATAATTGGCCATGACCAAGCCCGTCGCGCCGGTCATGTTTTGCGGCACGGGCGTCGGATTGCCGGGAATGAAGCGGACGATATGACGCGCCACGAGGCGCATTTGCAGGTCGTAACCGCCGCCGGCACTGACGCCGACCAGAAACTGCAGGTTTTTGCCTTTGTAGAAGTCCGCGACCGGATCGGCTTGCGCCGATGTCACTGCGGTCAGCAGACTAAAGGCGAAGGCGGTGCAAAACATGCGAAAAGTGCCGGCATCAGCGCCGGCCATGCGCCTGATCATCGTGTTTCCATCCCAAAATTCGTTGTTGGCTCCATCCTATACGCAGTTTTGGCGGATGGCGATGGATGCGGAGATCGCTGGGAGCATGACAATCCGAGCGACGAGATTTCTGATTGCGCTTGCAAAAAGCCGCGCGGCGCGGCTTGATTATGACATGGAGGTGACGGCCTATGGTGCCGGCGGCAGCGGACCGCCCGCACGCGTTCTTCATGAACCCCCTGCGCTTCAGGACCCGATTAAACCATGACAGACACGACCGATATGGTCGCGCCGGCCCCCGATACTGTTGCGGAAGCCCCGCAGACGGTGGGCCGAGAAATTGAAATCAAGCTGACTGGCGATACGCGACAAATCGTTGATGCTTGCGACTGGCTCGCCCGCAATGGTGCGGCGTTTCGGCCCCGCGCGGCAAACCTGCACTCTGTTTATTTCGACACCGCCGACGAGCGGCTGCGTGCCGCCGGCATGGCGTTGCGCGTGCGCAAGGTGCGTGGACGCCATGTGCTCACCTTCAAATGGCGCAGCGATGATGCGGCGACCGCGTTCGAACGCGGCGAAGCGGAAGCGCGTCTCGCTGGCCCCGAGCCTGACATCGACGCGCTTGGCGCCGATACGGCAGCACTCATTCGCGGTGTTTGTGGTGAAGCGCCGCTCGAGCCGCGCTTCACCACCGAGTTGAAGCGGCGCGACGCGGTGGCCTTGCCGGGCCTCTCGAATATCAAAGTGGCCGTCGATCGCGGCCATGTCTTCGCTGGGGATCGTAGCGTCGAAGTCGAGGAGATCGAGTTCGAACTGGCGGACGGCGATATTGGCGATCTCATCGATTTGGCCGCGCGTCTCACCGACGCTTGCGGCCTGCGGCTTGGTTCGCGCACCAAGTCGGAGCGCGGGTATGCTTTGGCGGCAGGTGAATTGCCGCAATGCGTGAAGGCGCTGCCGCTGTCGCTTGCCGACGATGCGGCGACGGAAGTGGCGATGGGTTCGATTCTCATTGCGGCCGTGGAGCAATTCGTCGCCAATTGGCCGGGGCTTCTCGAAGCTGAGTTACCGGAATCCGTGCATCAGATGCGCGTGGCGCTGCGCCGTCTGCGCGCGGCGATCAAATTGTTCCAGCGCGAATTCCCATGTGCCGACTTCGCCATTCTCGAGCGTCGCGCCGCCGATATAGCGTCGGCCATGGGGCAGGCGCGCGACATGGATGCCTTCACCGCCTTGGTGCAGGATGGGCCGGGCAGCACGTTGAAGGACGATGCGGATTTCGGTCCGCTGCTCGAAAGTGCGGCGGTGCGTCGCTTCGAGGGCTATGAAAAGGTGCGTGCGGTTCTGCTCGATCCGATGACCACGGGCTTCGTGCTGGAACTTTATAGTTTCGTGCTGCGGCGGGGCTGGCGCGGCGCGCTCGACGTGGAGGCGCTTGGCCGCCTGTCCATGCCGGCCAAGACCTTTGCCGCCGAAACTCTCGACCGGTTGCACAAGCGCGTGCGCAAGCGCGGCAAGGATCTCGAACGCCTGACCGTGGACGAGCGCCACCGCCTGCGCATCGCCTTCAAGGATCTGCGGTACGCCGCCGAATTTTTCACCGCGCTCTATCCGCACAAAGCCGGAGCGAAATCGTTCATCCGCACGATTTCAAAACTGCAGGACGTGTTCGGCGCCTATAACGACACGATCACCGCGCACACAATCGTGACGGCGCTGCAAGGCGAGGGCACGATCGACGGTGCGGCGGGCATGGTGCTGGGCTGGTGCGCGCGCGGCGCGGCCGATGCCGAGACGCATCTGGCGCAGAGCTGGAAGACCTTCCGCAAGCTGGAAAAATTCTGGCATTGAAGGTGTAATGCCGCAGGGGCGTTGGGCTCCTGCGATGGTGATTGTTTTGAAGACTGTATTTCCGGCGGTTTTGATTTCGCTTTGGTTGGGTCTCTCCCCCTCTTCAAGCCAAGCCGAGATTTCGCAGGCGAACCAGGCTGAATCGGCTGCCGCCTTCCAGGCGGTCGATGCCTTGGCGCGCCAGACCCGGGCGGCGGCGGATCTGCCGCGCTGGTCGAACCCGGACCACGCCAAGGTGCTCGGGCGGTTCTGGGATGTGAAGGCGACTTTGGGTGCGCCGCCTTATCGACCTGCCGACGTGCCGGCGCTGCTGCCCGTCATCGATCGGGCAGGGTCGCTCTTCAAGACCTATGTTCTGTTCGCGCCGCAAGCGGGAATGGTGCCGGATACGGCGGCCAATACCGCGAAATATCAGGACGAAATCGCCCGGGCGGGTGCCTATCTCCTGCGTGTGCAGGCGGCCGGGCTTGAAGCCATCAGCGATTTCCTCGCCACGCTGCCGGCGGCCCAGATGAATGCCGCCCGTCGTGATGGGCTGCGCAAAATACGCCTTGGAATCAACGAGATGGTGACAGGCATCGTGCTGATGCTGCGCTCCCCCGGCTTGCGCTCGGAAAACCAGGCGATTTTGCTCGATGCGCTGGCCGAGGGCGCGGCAACCCTGGCCGCCTCGACCGCGCCGGCCGACCGCACGGCACTGGTCGCCCAGGTCAACACGGTTCTGGCCAGCCTGAGCGGGCCGGAGCGGGCCAAGGCGCTGGCCTTCAAGGCGGCTTTCGAGAGGAAGGAGTGTACGGGGCTTTGCGCCATGGAAGCGCAGTAGGGCCAAGAGTTTGATCAAGAGTTTGGCCACGAGCTTGGCCGGCGAACGTTGACTCTCCCCCCATCCCCACCTAAAAGCCTCTCACTCTCGTCAGAGACGTTCTTTTGACACAGCCCCGTGGAACCCCTTGAGGTTCGGGGTCAACGCCCGGCAGCGCAATGCGCCCCCGGGCGCGCTTCGCTTTGGAACGTTTCAATCGAGCGAATTGGAGTTTTTGCATGTTCGAGGGCCTTTCCGACAAGCTCTCCGGCATATTCGATACGCTGACGCGGCGCGGCGCTCTCTCCGAGAGCGACGTCAATACCGCCATGCGCGAAGTGCGCCGCGCCCTGCTTGAGGCCGACGTGGCGCTCGATGTGGTGCGCGACTTCACCGAGAAGGTGCGCGTCCAGGCCATCGGCGCCAATGTGGTGAAATCGGTCACGCCGGGCCAGATGGTCGTCAAGATCGTCAACGACGTGCTGATCGAAACCTTGGGCTCCACCGCCGAGACGATCGATCTCTCCGCTTCGCCTCCCGTCGCCATCATGATGGTCGGCTTGCAGGGTGCCGGTAAAACCACGACCACTGCCAAAATTGCCCGCCGCCTCACCGACCGCATGAAGCGCAAGGTGCTGATGGCTTCGCTCGACGTGAAGCGTCCGGCGGCGCAGGAACAGCTTGCCGTGCTCGGCCGCCAGGTCGGCGTCGACACTTTGCCGATCGTTGCCGGGCAGACGCCGGTGCAGATCGCGCAGCGCGCCGAACAAGCCGCGCGTCTGCAGGGCTATGACGTCGTCTTGCTCGACACCGCCGGCCGCACCCACATCGACGAGCCGTTGATGGAGGAAATGGCGGAGATCAAGCGCGCCGCCAGCCCGCATGAAATTCTTTTGGTCGCCGACTCGCTGACCGGCCAGGACGCCGTCAATCTGGCGCGCAATTTCAACGATCGCGTCGGCATCACCGGCATCGTGCTGACCCGCACCGATGGCGATGGCCGTGGCGGTGCCGCGCTTTCCATGCGCGCCGTCACCGGCAAGCCGATCAAGCTCATCGGTACGGGTGAAAAGGTCGAGGACCTCGACGATTTCAATCCGCAGCGCATCGCCAACCGCATTCTCGGCATGGGCGACATCGTCGCTTTGGTCGAAAAGGCGGCGGCGTCGATCGATGCCGAGAAAGCCCAGGCCATCGCCGAGAAGATGCGCAAGGGCAAGTTCGACCTCGACGACATGGCCGAACAATTGGCGCAGGTGGAAAAGATCGGCGGCCTTGGCGGCATCATGGGCATGCTGCCCGGCATCGCCAAGATGAAGGACCAGATCGCCTCGCGTATTGACGACAAGATGATCAAGCGCCAGCGCGCCATCATTCTGTCGATGACCCGTGCCGAGCGGCGCAATCCGGACGTGCTGAAGGCGTCGCGCAAGAAGCGTATCGCCGCCGGCGCCGGCATGAAGGTCGAAGACGTCAACCGCTTGCTCAAGCAGCATCGGCAGATGGCCGACATGATGAAGGCCATGGGTGGCGCCAACAAGCGTGGCCCGATGGGCAAGATGGCGCAGATGTTCGGGCTCGGTGGTGGCGGCATGCCCTCGCCGGAGCAGATGGCTGAATTGCAGAAGCAGATGGGGGGCGCTGCGCCGCAGCTCCCCGAGAAGCCACCGCCGGGTTTGACCAGCGGTGGTCCGCTTCTGCCGAACGGACTTCCAGGAATAGGCGGGCCGAAACTGCCTGGTCTTGGTGGCGGAACGCCTGGCGGGTTCAACCCGTTCGGCAAGAAAAAGTGAAAATGCAGAAGTGAAGTGAAATGTGTGATGCGGGCAGGACTGCCGCGCATCGTCAAATGAAGATCTGAAAGGAAGTACCTATGTCTCTTAAAATTCGTCTTTCGCGCGGTGGCACCAAGAAGCGTCCGTTCTACAGTGTCGTGGTTGCTGACTCGCGCATGCCGCGCGACGGCCGCTTCATCGAGAAGATCGGCACGTTCGATCCGCTGAAGGCCAAGGACAATGCGGCGCGTCTCGTGCTCGATGCCGAGAAGGCCAAGACCTGGATGGGCAAGGGCGCCCAGCCGACCGATCGCGTCTCGCGTCTGCTCGATGGCCTCGGCCTGCTGAAGCGCGAAGCGCGCAACAATCCGGAAAAGGCGCAGCCGAAGAAGAAGGCGCAGGAACGCGCCGCTGCTGAAGCCGCCGCCGCTGCCAAGGCCGCCGAAGCTCCGGCCGCCTGATGGCTGCTCCAAGCGGGCGCGACGGCAAATTCGTCGCGCCGGCTTCCGGCCTCGTACTCGTCGGCCGCTTCGGCGCGCCGCACGGGGTGCGGGGCGAGATTCGCATCAAATCCTACACGGGCGATCCCCTGGCGCTTGGCTCTTACGGCGGGCTGACCGATGTCACGGGGACGCGCCGCTTCGCGCTCAAGCGCGTGCGCCCGGTGAAGGACGATATGCTGGTGGCGCAGGTCGAGGGCGTTGCCGATCGCAACGCCGCCGAGGCGCTGACCAATGCTGATATCTTCGTGCCGCGCGCCAATCTGCCGGCGCCCGACGACGATGAATTCTATTTCTCCGACCTGATCGGGCTGGCTGTCGTGCTGCCCGACGGCAGCCGCTTCGGCACGGTGCGCGCGGTCGATAATTTCGGCGCCGGCGACATTCTGGTGATCGAAACCGGCGCGGGCGAAGAAGCGCTGCTGCCGTTCACCAAACTGGTGGTGCCGAAGGTCGATATCGCCGGGGGCGCCGTGCATGTGGTGCTGCCGGAGGAGATCGACGGCGAAGACGAGGCGCAGTCAACCGAATAAGTGGCGAGGTGTTGGGTGATGGCTGAGAGACCGCAACTTGCCCGCCGCGCCGACTATGTTGCCTTCGTGCCGATCTCGACGCGCTGGCACGACAATGATGTCTACGGCCACATCAATAATGTCATCTACTACTCTTATTTCGACACGGCGGTGAACCAATTGCTGGTCGAGGCCAATGTCCTCGATCCGGCGAGCAATGCGATCATCGGGCTCGTGGTCGAAACGCGCTGTTCCTACTTCGCGCCGATCGCCTTTCCCGATCCGATCGAGGTCGGTGTCAAAGTGGTGCATCTGGGCACGTCGTCGGTGCGCTATGACGTCGGTATTTTCCGAGGCGATGCCGAAATCACCAGTGCGCGCGGTGATTTCACCCATGTCTATGTGGAGCGTGCGTCAGGCACGTCGACGCCGATTCCCGCTGCCGTGCGGGCAGTGCTGGAACAGTTGAAAGGAAGCGATGCATGAACGCCGTGATTAAAGCCGTCAGTCTCAGCTCGCGCCATGCGTTCAGCAAGGCGAACGTGCTGTCGATCCGGCTCATCGAAGGTCACGGCGTCGAAGGCGATGCGCATATGGGCGTGACGGTGAAACATCGCTCGCGCGTGGCGAAGGATCCGTCGGCGCCGAACCTGCGCCAGGTGCATCTGATGCATGCGGAACTGTTCGATGAATTGCAGGCGTTGGGCTTTTCGCTCAAGGCCGGCGACATGGGCGAGAATGTCACCACCCATGGGGTCGATCTTTTGGCCCTGCCAGTTGGTACGCGGCTCAAGCTCGGCGACGAAGCGGTGGTCGAGGTGACGGGTCTGCGCAACCCTTGCAGCCAGATCGATAAGTTTCAGCCGGGCCTGATGAAGGCGACGCTCGGCCGCGATGCTCAAGGCGGCCTGATCCGCAAGGCCGGCGTCATGGCGATCGTGCTTGCCGGCGGCGAGGTGCGGCCGGGCGACACGATCGGTGTCGAACTGCCGCAAGGGGCGCCGCGGAAACTGGAGCCGGTTTAGGGCCTGGGTGCGAAAATCGACGAAAAGCACTATGTGTTAGTGGGAAGCCGTCGAATTTAGGCCCAAAAGAGATGTCTCATGTCCGATAAGGAATTGCCTTTAAAGGGCTATTGGATTGGTACCGTCGATGTGACCGATCCCAACGCCTATAAGGATTATGTCGCGGCCAATGCCGTGGCCTTCGAGAAATACGGGGCCAAGTTTCTGGTGCGCGGCGGCCGGACGGAGACACTGGAAGGCCGCTTCCGGGCCCGGACGGTGGTTCTGGAATTCAAGGACTATGAGACGGCGCTCGCTTGCTATCACTCGTCGGAATATACGGCGGCGCGGGCCCTGCGGGACAAAGCTAGCCTGGGTGATCTGATTGTTGCCGAGGGATACGGCGGCTAATACGAATGTGGTTGGAACGATGAACGAGACGATGACAGCGCAGACCGATCTTCGGTCGACCATGGCACCAGCGGCAACCTTGCCGTCCCTGGTCGGCATGACGCGCGCCCGTCTCGGCGAAGCGCTGCGCGCCATCGATGTGCCGGAACGCGAAATTCGCATGCGCGTCGGCCAGCTCTGGCAGTGGATCTATTTCCATGGCGCGCGCGACTTCGCCGCCATGCTCAACATCGGCAAGCCGCTGCGCGCCCGCCTGACCGAGCATTATTCCCTGACGCGGCCGCAGGTTGTCGCCGAGCAGGTGTCGAGCGACGGCACGCGCAAATGGCTCATCCGTCTCAATCCGGTCGACGCGAAGGATAAGGGCGCGGAAGTCGAATGCGTCTACATTCCTGAAAGCGATCGCGGCACTTTGTGCGTGTCGAGCCAGGTCGGCTGCACGCTCACCTGCACGTTCTGTCACACCGGCACGCAAAAGCTGGTGCGCAATCTGACCGCCGAGGAGATCGCCGTTCAGGTGGTGGTGGCGCGCGACATGCTGGGCGATTTTCCGGGTCTCACGCCACCGACCAATGGCCTCATTCCTTCGGGCGAAGGCGTGCGCGCCGTTTCCAACATCGTCTTCATGGGCATGGGCGAGCCGCTCTATAATTTCGACAATGTCACCGATGCGATTTCGGTGCTCACCGATGGCGAAGGCCTGTCGCTGTCGAAGCGTCGCGTGACGGTGTCGACCTCAGGCGTCGTGCCGCAGATCGGGCCTTTGGGCGAGGCGACCGGCACGGCTTTGGCGATTTCGCTGCATGCGGTGCGGGACGATCTGCGCAACACGCTGGTGCCGCTCAATAAAAAATATCCGATCAAGGACCTGCTCGACGCCTGCCGCAATTATCCGGGCCTGTCGAACGCGCGGCGCATCACCTTCGAATATGTGATGCTGAAGGGCGTCAACGATTCGAGAGCCGAGGCGAAGGAGCTGGTGCGGCTGCTCAAGGGCATTCCCGCCAAGATCAACCTCATTCCGTTCAATCCGTGGCCGGGCACGAAATATGAGTGTTCGGATTGGGATACGATCGAGCAATTCTCCGACATCGTCTTCAATGCTGGCTATGCCAGCCCCGTGCGCACGCCGCGCGGCCGCGATATTCTCGCCGCCTGCGGCCAGTTGAAGAGCGAGACGGAAAAGCTGCGGGCACGAGCGCGGATGATGGAAACGCATGACGAAAGTCATCTTGAATCCAAATAAAACAGCCGCCTAAAATAGTTTTCATACTTTGTTAGCCACGTTGCTTTGGTGGCCGTTAACGTAAACGGCTTACTCGTCGATTCATTGATCTTTGCCGTTCATTTGAATTGGATTGTTCATGCGTCCTCTACGTCTGTCGTCCGCCGTTTTCGCGGTCACTGCCGTCGTTCTTCCGTCTCTTCTCATCCAGGTTGCCGAAGCCGCGCCGCGCCACGAGCGGCAGCGCCACGTCCATAAGAGCGCGAAGAAAAAGCCGAAGCCGGTTGTCCATCGGCATCACGCGCCGCCGCGTCAGGTCTATCGCTCTGCACCGCGTTACGTGGCGGCACCAGCGCCGATGCCGGCTCCGGCGGTCGAGCCCGCTGCGCCCTCCTTCTTCTCGCCTTATGGCTGGCTGATCACCGTCAACGCCAAGACTTTCGTCTCGCCGCGTTTCACGGGCTCCGACGATTACAGCTTCATCGCGTTTCCGACCGTATCGTTTCGCCGTCCGGGCGAGGCGCCGGAATGGTCTTCGCCCGATGACAACATCAGTTATGCGGCGTTTTCGAGCAGCGGTTTCAGCGCCGGTCCGGTGGTCGCCTATCGCGGTGGCCGTTACGATCGTGGCAATCGCGAATTGTGGGGCGTGCACAATGTGCGCTGGACGTTGGAGCCCGGCGTGTTCGGCCAGCTCTGGCTGATCCCCGATACGTTGCGTGCGCGTCTGGAAATCCGGCGCGGCTTTCGTGGCGAGGATGGTTTCGTCGCGCTGCTCGGCGCGGACTGGGTGACGCGCTGGCAGAATCTCACCTTCGCCATCGGCCCGCGCTTCAATTTCGCCGATGCCCGCTCGATGCGCTCGCGCTTTGGCGTGACCACAGCCGACTTCCTCGCCAACCCGGTTTACGCACCGCATAGCCCCGGCGCGGGGCTCGTCTCGGCCGGCCTCTATACCTCGCTCACCTATCGCTATTCGCCGGAATGGGCGTTTACCTTGCACGGCGGCTATGACCGGCTGACCGGCGGGGCGGCGTCGAGCCCGATCGTGCGCCAGACCGGCAGCCGCAATCAGTTCACCGTCGGCGTTGCCGCCAGCTATACCTTTCAGCTGTCTCGCTGATTTTATGTTTCTGGCTTGAGCTTTTCTTTGAGCCGGCAACGTAAATTAAACATTTGTCCACCATGTTGGCGTGGGATATCGGCCGGCGAAGTTTGCGCCGGCCAAGCGTGTATTGTGGTCTATCGCAGGTTCTGAGTTGGTGAGTTCCGCGTTGGCGAGTTCTGCGTTGGAGTGAGTGATGGGTGTGCGTAACGAATGGGTCGGCCGTCGCCAAGCGATGCGCCAGACCTGTCAGATGCGGGCTGAGCTGCGCTTCTCCGATGGGCGCCCGCCGATCGAATGCACGATCATCGACATCAGCGCCGTGGGCGCTCGCCTCACGCTGCCTGACGGTTTCGACTGTCCGGAAGATTTCGATCTCTACATTCCTTCGCGCGACGAGACCAAGCAGGCCAGGGTGCGGCGCATGACGGACGATGGCGTCGCCATTGCCTTCGTCAAGGCGCGGCAGCAGGACACGCAGGCCGTGCAATCGATCCAGGAACGCCTGGCGCGTCTGGAAACGGCGCTTGCCGATGTGAAACGTTTAGCGCCGCTGCACGCCGTCGACACAGCGGATGCTTCGATCCTTCCCGCGCTTGAAGCGCGGATCGATGTTTTGGCGGCAGGCCTTACCGAGTTGCGCTCGCTGTTCGATGCGCGTGCGGCTGTGCCGGAGCCGGTCGAGCATGCGCCGGAGATCGCTTCGCTGCGCGAGGATGTTTCGGCATTGCATGGGCGGCTGCAAGAGATGAGTGCCGCGGCTGAGCAACCCGTCGCGGAGCTGGCCGAAGACATCGCCAAGGATTTTACCGGCATTCGTGCGGAGATGAGCCGGCTCGATACGTCGGTGCGGGCGCTGACCGAGATGGCGAGCGTCAATGCGGCACTGACGCCCAACGATCATGGTCCGGAAATCATTTCGCTGCGCGGCGAAGTGGCGGCTTTGGCGCAGGCGGTGCGCGATGTCACGGATGGCGATGCGCCGCCCTCTTCGCCGCCCGCCAATGATCTATCCGACATTCGCGCCGAGATGGAAAAGCTCGGCGTATCCATGCGCGGCAATGCGCAGATTCCGCGCCCCGAGGATGTTCGTCCCGTTCAGTCGGCGCCTGTCGTTCATCTGCCAAGCGAGGCCGATGTGGCGGAGATGAAAGCAGAGATCGCCGAACTGCGCGCAATCGTCGCCAAGATGGCTGCGGCTGAACCGGCCGCGCCGCAAGAAGGTTCGGAGACATTGCGCGGCGAAGTCGATGAGCTGCGCCAGTCGGTGCGCGCGCTCATTCTCGTGGTGGCCAAGAGCCTCAATGCGCCGCGCCAGGCGGCGTGATCATTGAGGTTGAAGCGTTAAGCGCGCGAGACGGTGCGCAGCGCCAGCACTGCCAGCACCGCCGAGATCACCGCGTTCCATCCAGCCAGCGACAGGCCGAGAATGCGGATGGCGACCGCGTCGCAACGCACCACTTTGGTGGTCTCGAGCTGGCGCATGAAATCGCTCATGTCGGAAGCGCGCTGCGGAATGGCGCCAGTGCAGCCGGTCGGGCCTTCCCAGAACCCCCATTCGACGCCGGCGTGATAGGCGCCGAAAATGGCGCTGCCGATGAAGATCAGGGCGAGCAGGACGAACAGCAGTTTCGCGATTGGCGAGGGCTTGCCGGATACGGTGCTGGCAACGGTCAGCGCCGCGACGGGCACGCCGATGTAATAGGCCCAGCGCTGCTGCAGGCACAGTTCGCAGGGCAGATAGCCGGCATATTCGAAGATCCAGGCACCGGCGATGGTGGCGAAGGCGATAACGAAGATCGCCAAGGCGATGCGGAAGGGAGTAAGCATCAGAACACCTTTATGGCCACCCAGAACCCGAGCACGACGAAAGCAATGATGAGTGCCATGAAGACACCGAAATGGCGGTCGAGCAAGGCGCGGGCCTGATCGCCGTAGCGATGCAACAGGCCAGCGACGATGAAGAAGCGCGCGCCGCGCGTGATGATGCTCAACAGCACGAACAGCAGAAAATTATATTCGAGCAGGCCGGAGACAATGGTGACGAGCTTATAGGGGATGGGCGTGACGCCCTTCACCAGAATGAAGGCCCAGCCCCATTCGGCATAGAAGGCGCGCAGCGCATCGACCTTGTCGGTATAGCCGTAGAGATTCATCAGCCACTGGCCAAGCGTCTCGTAGAGCAGATAGCCGATGCCATAGCCGACGATGCCGCCGAGCACCGAGGCGATGGTGCAGACGGTGGCGTAATAGAAAGCCTTTTCCGGCTTGGCTAATGCCATCGGCACCAGCACCACGTCGGGTGGAATGGGAAAGAACGAGGATTCCGCGAAGGAGATCGCCGCCAGCGCCGGCGTGGCACGGGGCGATCCGGCGAGAGAGAGCGTCCAGTCGTACAGGCGTTTGAACATGGGCTCCGTGCGGCGGGAATCAGGGCAAGACGTCAGTGGCGGGACTCAGCTTTAAAGGCCGAGAGTTGGCAAAGGCCTAACTGGCTGGTGGCTTGGCAGCAAGCCGTGGAGTTACCGGTGGAACCCATCCCGCAGGATTGTGATGGCCGTTTGAACGAAAAATGCCGTGGCGGTTGGCCGCCACGGCATCGGTATTGGTGAGGATTGGGGCCTTACTGGGGCTGGCCGTTGCCGTCCGACTTGGTGTCGTCGAAGGGCTTCCAGCCGCTTTCGCCACGGGCCTGGGCGGCGGAGCGTTCGCGCTTGAAGCGTTCGAACTCGTCGCGGTCGCGGGCCATACGCAGATGGGCAAGATATTCGCCGAATTCGCGCTGGGCGGCCTCAAGCTTGCGGCGTTCTTCCTCGATGCGCTCGAGTTCGGCCGTGCGCCATTCGTCGAAAGCCCGGTTGCCGGTGTTATCGCCGCCGCGACCCCAGTTCGGGCCACCGCCAAAACCACCGTTGCCGCCTTCGCGATTGCCAAACTGCCAGGGGCCGCGCCAATTGCTTCTGGCCCGCTCGCGCGCTTCGTCGAAGCGCATGTTGGCAAAGCTCACCAGATCGCCCTGCTGGCCCGATCTCTTCTGCCAGATCTTCAGCATCAGGATCGCCAGGCCGATCGGCCAGAAGACGATGAAGCCGAGGATCATCGCGACCAATTCCAGCGGGCGCCAGGGCACCCGGTTGTAATTGCCGCTTTTCCATTCGCAACGGCCGCGGCGACCCTGGCCGCGATCATTATCCGCCCATTCCGCAGTCGCACTCATTTTCGCTCTCCATATCGGCCCATCGGGCCTGATGTGAATGTAACGTACATTAACATGAGGCGGGAGTCCATTGCCCGCAAGGGGGCTGAAGGGAAAATTTTGCAACGGGAGGACAGCTTTGCCGATTCATCCCGGCGTCTCAAAACTCCGGCATCAGAGGAGGTGGGGGCTGTCGTTGACGGTGCAAGGCGGGCTGGCGGCTTGGCCGCAGATTTAATGTGAGCGTGAACTTCGCCGTTACCGCGACCACGGCCCCTTGCGGCTGGTGCGGCGGATGGCGCCCTCGACCAGGCTTTGCGCGGCGGTTTCCAGAATCGCCGCTGGATTGGCGCCAGTGCGCTGGGGATCGAGATGGCCCGAGAGCATAAGCATGGCCAGGCCATGCGACAGCGACCAGATTTCAAAGGCCAGCGCCTTGGCGCCTTCGCGCGGTGCGCCGTGGTATTCGAGCACGCTGGCACAGGCCTGGCGGATGCTTTCCAGCGCCCGATCGGCGGCGGCACCCGGTTCCGGCGCGTTCAGGGTCTGCACGTTGCCGAACATCGCCGCATAGAGGCCGGGTTCCTCGCGGGCGAATTCGAGATAAGCGGTGCCCATGCGGTGGAACGCCACTTCGGGCAACGGCTGGCCGTCCTGCCAGGCGGCTTCCAGCTTCTGCACGAAAGCCTCGAAACCGCGCTTGGCCAATTCCTCGATCAGGGCGCCGCGATCGGCGAAATGCCGATAGGGCGCCGCCGGCGTGACGCCGACCATTTTGGCCGCCTCGGCCAAAGTGAAGCCGGACGGGCCGCGCTCGGCCGCGAGATAGCGCGCCGCTTCCAGCAGGGCCTCTTTCAGATGGCCGTGGTGGTAGCCGCGCTTCTCGCCGCCAAAGAATCGGGGTCCGAAGGTGTTCATGCACTTTACATAGGGGTGATTGGCGCGAACGGCGAATCCGGCCTGATCGACATCGCCATGCCCTCGACGAGGGCGTCGAAGACTACCCGGCAGCGCGGGCTTGTTCTCAGATCCTCGTGCATGACGATCCAGACTCCCAGTTCGAGATCGAATTCGTTGGCCAATACGCGCACGAGATCGGGATGGCGCGCCGCCAGCGGAACCTGGCAGCCGCCGATGCCGAAGCCGCAGCGGATCGCCGCGAGCTGCGCGAGATCGCTGTCGGCGCGCAGCGCGAAGAGCGATCGGTTCATGGCTGGAACGGATTGCAGAAATGCCCGCAGCGCAGGCGTTTCCCGGTCGAAGCCGATGCAGTCGTGATGTACCAGATCGGCCATCGACGTCGGCACGCCACGGCGTGCGAGATAGCTGCGATGGGCATAAAGGCCCAGGCCGATGCTGGCGAGCCGCTTGGCGATCAGCGCGTCCTGCAGCGGTTCGACCATGCGCACGGCGATGTCGGCATCGCCGCGCAACAAATCGCCGACCGCATTGGAGAGGACGAGTTCGATTTCGAGTTTTGGGTGGCGTTCGCGCAGCCGGGCGAGGATCGGCGGCAGATGTTCGGCGCCGACGACCTCGCTGGCGGTGATGCGCACAGTTCCTTTCACCGTCTCGCCGTAGCCTGACGCGGTCCGCAGCAGCGCGGTGGCCGTCGCGGCGAGGGTTTGCGCATAGGGTTTGAGTTCCAGCGCCGCGTCGGTGGCGATCAATCCGCGCTGCGAGCGCAGAAACAGGCCGCAGCCGGTGGCGGCCTCAAGGGCATCGATGTGCCGGGCTATCGTCGGCTGGGTCAGGCCCAAGAGGCGGGCGGCGCCCGACAGTGAGCCTTCGTCCAGGACGGCGAGAAAACTGCGATAGAGATCCCAGCTTGGATCGGTGTTCATATATTTTCGTATAGCATATCCAGATATTTCGGCAATTTTGTTTTGATGAGCCTTGCCGCATCCTCCTTTCAGAAATTGGAGTGACGGCTATGCAAAACAAAATCGCATTAGTTCTGGGCGCCACGGGTGGCATCGGCGGCGAAGTCGCCCGCCGGCTCAACAAGCGGGGCTGGCGCGTGCGCGCCCTGCATCGCAAACCCGAGCAGTTCGACGGGCGCGGCGACTTCGCCTGGCTGCGGGGCGACGCCATGGTGGCCGGCGATGTCCTGGCCGCCGCCGAGGGCACGTCGTTGATCGTCCATGCGGTCAACCCGCCGGGCTATCGCAATTGGGGCGAGCTGGTGCTGCCGATGTTCGACAATACGCTGGCCGCGGCGCGCGGTGTCGGTGCCCGCGTTCTGCTGCCGGGCAATGTCTACAATTACGGGCCGGACGCCTTTCCGCTCATCGATGAAAACTCGCCGCAACATCCGTTGACCCGGAAAGGCAAAATCCGCGTCGAGATGGAAGAGCGGCTGCGCGCCGCCGTCGCGGAGGGAGATGTCAAAGGCCTGATCGTCGGCGCGGGCGATTTCTTCGGTCCGCAGGCCGCCAACAACTGGTTCTCGCAAGGGCTGGTGAAACCGGGCCGGCCGGTGCGCGCGATTTCCTATCCGGGTCGGCCCGGTGTCGGACACCAATGGGCCTATCTGCCCGATGTCGCCGAGACCATGGTGCGCCTCGCCGAACATGACGGCCTCGATGATTTCGCGCAGTTTCATATGGAAGGCCATTGGGATCACGATGGCCGGCAGATGGTGGACGCCATCGCGCGAGTGGTCGGCGCCCCCAACATGCGCGTCAGTCGCTTTCCCTGGCTGGCCGTGACTTTGGCCTCGCCCTTCGTGCCGCTGTTCCGCGAACTCAGCGAAATGAAATATCTCTGGCAAGTGCCGGTGCGTTTGCAGAACGCGCGGTTGCTGTCCGTGCTTGGAGCCGAGCCAAATACGCCGCTTGATGCCGCTGTCCGCGCGACGCTGATCGGATTGGGGTGCCTCGGGGCGGATGAGGTGAGTGCATCATCGTCATTGCGAGCGCCGCGAAGCAATCCAGCCGTCAACCTGTGAAGCCAGGGATTGCTTCGTTGTTACGCTCCTCGCAATGATGGCGCGACCATAGAAAACGCCGCCGAAATCCGGCGGCGTTCTCGTTGGTCAAGCAAATGCCGATCAGAACGTCCGCTCGACGCGAACGCGGCCCGTCCAGTTGCTGGGACTGACCTGCGCCAGTGTGCCGAGGCCGACGGGAACCGAGAGCGGCAGGCTTTGATTCAGTTTCGCGTAGGACAGTTCGACACCGAGATCGAAGTTGCGGACGGGCGACCAGATCAGGCTGCCCATGACGCCCCAAACCGAAGCCTCCGACAGGCCGCCATTTGCCCAAGCCGTATTCCGGGCGACCTGACCCGGAATGATTCGCGCGTAAGATCCAATGAAATTCGAGCGCAACGACGGCGTCCAATAGTGGGTGAAAACCGCTGCCGCGGACCAGGCCTTGGTCTGTTCCGCGCCGCCAATCGTACAAGCGGCATTCACGCAATAGAGGGTCAGGTTGCGGTCGGCGCGAAGGAAGCCACCGAGCCAGTTGGTGGCGAAAAGCGGATTCGAATTGCTGCCTGAAGTCGTTACATAGTCGAGCGCACCGACGCCGTAGGCCATCCACGCTTGAATGCTGTCGCCTTGGGCAAGCATCGGCAGGTTGATCTTCAAGCCACCGCTGACCGCCCAGCCCGTGCGGCTGACGCGTGGACCGGCATTGCCGACCACGGCAAGGGCGGCGTTGCCGAAGGTGGCGGTGTTCTCAAAGACCGCGGCCGACAGCATCGCGGCGCCCCATGACTGGTCGACGCGGATGTTGCCGACGAGAATCGGCAGCCGCTGCGCAACGGGGCCTGCCGTTGCCGCGGTGACGGTGAACGGATTGGCGCCGAGTGTGTTGACCGAGTTCCCACTGATCAACTCAGCTCTATTTTCCAGTGCGATGGTCGCCGAAAAGCCGCTGCCGAACGTCGCCGTATAGGCGAGTTGGCGGATGCCGCCTGGAAAAATGGCGGAGAACATCGAATGATACTGAACCGGCGGCAGGAACGTGAAATTGGAAGAAGCCTGACCGATGGTGAAGCCAGCGAAACGGATGTAGGCTGCTTCAACCGTTGCCGAAGATGCATTGCCTGCGGCAAAGGTCCCTGCGGTGTAGCTCGGTGGCGTATTGGCGAGGCCGGAACTCGACATCAGACGCAGAGCGAAGACCGTCTGCACCGTGCCCCAGGCGGATTGCGTGCGGGCATCCATGTTGACGATGCCGCGCGCATACCAGCCGTACTGGTCAACTCCGTTCGACGAAACGAATGTGTTCGCCGGAACGGCGGCGCTGGCTGTTGAGCGGTGGACGACGGCATTCTTCGCCGGTGTGTACCACATGTCGACGCGGACGCGGCCCCCGACCTTCAAACAGGTGTCCGTGCCGGGTATCCAGTAGAAGCCCGCGCCGTAGGCGTCGCAGATTCGTACATATTCGACAGGCGCGGCCTTGCGCGACGGCAAGTCGGCGCCATGAGCCATGGCGGCAGGCAAAAAAATAGCGCCGGCGCCAACGAGCGCCGTTTTGACAGGCTTCATAATTACCCCTCCAGTTAAAACGTGATGTCGATATTCAGGCGTGTGCGCGTTCGTTGACACCTGGCGCCGGGCGGGTGCGCAACGCGTAGAAGACCAGGCAGAGAATGGCGGTGGCGATGTAGGGGATCGCCATGGCGATGCCCATGCCGCTCAGCGACAGTTGCGAGACCAGCAGACCGCCGACCACCGGACCGATGATCGCAGCGACACGCGCGGCACCGCTGGCGAGCCCGACGCCGTTGCCGCGAATGGCGGTGGGATAGAACGGGCCGACCAGGCTGTAGAGCGAATTGTGCGCGCTGGTGGCAAACGACATGGCGACGACGATCAGGCTGATGACCACGGTCGGCGTCAGGTCGGGCATGCCGAGCGCGAAGAGAGCGCCGACCGCGACGATGGTGGCGAACAGCGTCGTCAGCCAACCGAAGGAATCGATGAAGCGCGACAGCAGCAGTTGCGCGATGACGCCGCCGACCGCGCCATAGGCGAAAGCCAGCGAAGCCATGGCCGGCGATACGCCACTGCGCTGGAGCAGGATCGGCACCCAACTGACCAAGGTCATGAAGGTGAGGGTTTCGACGAAAAACACGGCCCAGAGCAAAGGCGTGATCGTCGCCAGCCGGTCGCGGAACAGATCGGCGAGGACAAGTTTCTTCTGGCTCGTATCGCCGAGGACGAATTGGGTCTGCGGGGCGATGGCGAGATCGGGCGCAATGCGGCGCAGCGCCTGACGCAATTCCTCCGACTGCGGCTTTTTCAATGCGAGATAGCGGATCGACTCGGGCAGGACGAAATAGAGCAGGATGCCGAGCAAGGTGCCGGCGATGCCGACGACCAGAAACACCGACGGCCAGCCGGTGCGCGGAATGAGGAAAGCGGCGAGACCGCCGACAGCGGCGGGGCCGAGGGCATAACCGATCAGGGCCAGCATGACCGAACTACCGCGCACGCGCTTCGGCGCGCCCTCGGTCAATAGCGTGACGATATTGGGAAGGACGCCGCCGATGCCGATGCAGGTGAGGAAGCGCAGGGCCAGCAGATGTTCGTAGGAATCGGCGAAAGCGGTGGCGAGCGCCGGTAGGCTATAGGTCAGAACGCCGGCGATGATGCCGATGCGGCGGCCGTAGACGTCACCAAGCTTGCCGAAAGCGACCGCGCCGATGAGCAGGCCAAGATTGCCGGCGCCAAAGATCGTGCCCATCACCTTTGGCTCAAGCTGCCAGTCGCGCAGGATGGCCGGCGCGGCGACGAGGACGGCGGCGAAATCCATGCCGTCGAGAAACAGAGTGACGAAGCACAGGATGAAGATGCCGATGTGGTAGCGGCCGATCTTCATGTCGTCGAGCAAAGGCGCGATGTGGACGGTCTGTTTGGCTTCCATGAAATCCCTCCCCAAGATTTCTACGCAAGAATTCCGCGACGTTCGTCTCTGACTAATCTCTAAGATGCCCCGCATCCCGATAGTAGCGTTCAGCGCCAGGGTGCAGCGGGATCGACGTGCGGCAGGCCGCCTTCGGGTCGATCGGGTAACCCACGGAGCTGCGTTCCGGCGGGATGTGCGCATACTGCCGCGACAAGCCCTCGTAACGCTCGATCAGGCTCCAGGCCATGGCATAGGCGACATCGTCGGGCAGATCGGTGGTCGTCAGCAGAATGAAATCGGAAAAGTCGAGGAATTCGGTTTCGACGTCGAGGCCCGGCTGATAGTTCGCCGGCAAGGTGGCGCTCGGCCAGCCGTAGGCGTGGTGCAGCTGATCCTTGGTGGCCGGTTCGATCGGCAGATAGTGGAGGTCCACTTTCTTGGCCATGGTGTGCCACCAATCGGTCATCACCGCTTCCATGATGATGGCATCGGCCTGGCCCGCCGTCATGTCATGAAAGCAATCGACCGGCTCGTCGCGCTCCAGATAGCGGCCGCCCCAGCTTTCGAGCGTTTCGCGGGGAATGCCGGCGGCGCGCATGAATTCCTGCGTCACCTGGCCGATGAGATTTAGGCCGTCGTCGCGCGCCGCGATGATGCGTAGCGGCGGCTGCTGGGCGCGCAGATCGGCGAAGCTGCGAATATTGTGTTCGCGACGGATCGCCAGGATGAGGCGATCGTTCTGCGGCACGAGGCCCAAGGCGCGCAGATGCGGAAAGGCTTCGCCGGTGCAAAAGCCGGTGCCCTCAAGGGCCATGCGGGCGCAATGGGCCGGCGTCATGATGGCGACATCGACTTCGCCACGGCCGACGGCGCGCGCCGCGTCCAAACCGCCCAAGCCGTTCCAGATGGCGAAGCGAAAGCGCGGGCCGGCGAGACGGCCGAGTTCGTAACCGAGCCAGCCCATGACGCGATGCAGATTGGCGCGGCCCCAATCGCCCTTGAAATGCAAAGTCAGCGAACGGCCCAGTGCGGGTGGCGGAATTTTCACAAGCGCCGTCATGCGGGCAGGCCAACGGGCAGGCCGACAAGTACGTCGTCACCGTCGACGCGCACGGGAAAGGTCTTGAGGTCATGCGTGCAGGGCGCGGCGACCGCCTTGCCGGTGCGAATCTCGAAAGCGCCGCCGTGATAGGGGCATTCGATGATCTCGCCTTCCACATAGCCTTCCGCCATGCGCGCATAGGCATGGGTACAAATGCCGGCGGTGGCGTAGAAATCTTCGCCCAGGCGATAGATGGCCAACAGAGTGCTGCCCACCTGTGCCTCGCGCACATCGCCGTCGTCGAGATCTGCAGCGGACGCGACGCGATGATAAGCCAATTCGGTCATTGATCTTCTCTCAGGCGACAGGTGCGGGCGCGGCGGTTTTCGCGGCGGCCTCGATCATGGTCTTGCGCGCTTGCACCACGACATGCGTGCGGCGGCGATAATCGGCCCAGCCCCAATATTGCGTCGGGAATGGCGCGTTGAGGTGGCCGCAGCTCTTGCAAGTCCGCATGGCGGGGTCGCGGTTGATCTGCTCGACGATGAAGGCATCCTGGGTGATCGTCGGCAGGCCGATCAGAACCGGATCGTTGGTTTCGATCGCATCGGGAAAGTCATGGGCATCGTAGGGATAGCGATGCAGCTCCGTGTCACATTTGGCGCAGATGATGGAGAAGGCTTCGCGCTGCGGCGTGTCGATCGCCTGGCGCTGGGTGATGACGGCGATGGCGATCATGTCGGCGCGATCGCCATTACCCGGCCGTTCGCCGACACCATGTTTGTCGCCGGCGTGATCGTCGTCAGGCGAAGGCTTGTCGCCGACGCCATGATGCAGCGGGCCGACGAAGACCTGGCCCGGCGCGCGGAAACTGCTGCGCGCGCCAAAGCAGACATTGACTTCCTGCTGGGTGTTCTCGTGCAGGAAGTAGCCCATGGTGCCCTTGAATTCGGGATCGTGCATGGCGGTGCAGGGCACGATGCAGCCGGCACCGAGATAGGGGAACAGGGGATTGAGCTGTGTCGTTGATGAGCGCACGGCATCGTAGACATTGACGCGCAGCGGCTCGGTATGGCTCGGCGGCGCGCGGAAGATGCGATCGGCGCGGGGCTTCGATGCTGCGAAAGACAAACCGCGCTTGGCGGCGCGCTCGCGCTCGCTCTTCTCAGACGCGCGAATGTCTTGTGCCAAGTCCTGCCAGTTGAAGGGCGTCAGATCGATGGGTGGCAGCACCTTGCCTGTCGCCGGGCATGTGCGCATGGAGGGCGTGGCATTAAAGAGTTCGCAGGCTCTGAGATAGCCTTCCTGCGGCAGTTCAGTGGCGCAATCGAAGGTGACGCGGCTGATCTCTCTACCGGTTTCTTCCGAAAACCAGGCTACGGCTTCGAGGCCTGGATCATCGGCCTTGTAGCGCAGATGGACGGAGGCTTCGCGCGGCAGCAGGCGATGCGGGGTGCCGCCGGGGACGTAAACAAAGTCGCCGAGCGCAAGATCGAAATAATTGACCGAGGCGTCGCGGAATTCGATACGTGCCGATCCCGACATCTGCACCAGCACGCAATCATGTTCGCAGATCAGGAAGAAGGGCTGCACCACCTCGTTGCGACTGAGATGCAGTTGCGGATCGATGCCGAGTTCGAGGATCGGCATTTCATCGTAGTTGCCGCGGCTCGTGGCCTCGGCAAACAGATCAGCCCGGTTCTTGCGGCGCATGTTTCTCCCTCGGGTCTCGGCACGTGCGATCGGCCAGTTCGAGAGTCATGCCTTATATGACAGCATTCTGTCAAGATGACAGGATAGGGCTTTAAATGCCAAGCCCAGGGCAGGCAGTGGTCGCCACCGTCCAACGGCCAAGTCCATGGTGTTAAATTTCTTTTCGGCGCGCCGCTGATCGATTGACGGCGGCGCGGTTCTGGGCCAGATTTTGAACATGTGTTCAAAACGTGTGTTCAACGCCAAGCCCAACCCGACCCGCGATGCCATAGCGGAATCGGCCTTGCGGCTGTTTGCCGAACAGGGCGTCGAGAACACCACCATGCGCCAGATCGTCGATGCCGCCGGCATCAGCCTGGGCACGGTGAACTTCCATTACGGCTCCAAACTCGGGCTGGCGCAGGAGGTGCTGGAGCGCCTCGCCAAGGACGTGCGCGACGCTCGTATCGCCGAATATGAGGCGCTCGAAGCCGCGGCTGGCGACAACCCGGTCGACCTGGAAGATTTGTTTCGCGCCTTCATCCGTCCCTATGTGGAGGGCGAGGAACATGCGCGTCTGCTCGTCATCTACATTCTGCACCAGCTGCGGCTCGCCAGCGTGCGCCGGCCGGAACTGACGACGGCGAGCATCATCACCTATTTCGACGAAGTGGCACTGCGCACCGTGCGCCTGCTCAAGAAGGCGCGCCCGCATCTTTCCGATGCCGACATCTGGTGGCGCTATTCGCTGGGCCTCGGCGCGGTTCTCTCGGCCGTGTCCGATTGCGGACCCAACAATCGCATGGCGCGTCTGTCGGAGGGGGTGGCCGATACATCCGATCGCCGGAAGCTGGTGGAAGAGGGCATCAAATTCTGGGTGAAGGGGTTCGATACGTAGAAAGAGATTGAGGGAGGAGCGTGCGTGAGCAAGTGGCAATATACGAAAGGTCTGCATGACCTGGGACACGGCAACCATGCTTATCTATTGCCCGACGGCGGGTGGGGCTGGAGCAATGCCGGTCTGATCGTCGACGGCGAGCAGAACCTGCTTGTCGATACCCTGTTCGACCTGAAGCTGACCCAGGAGATGCTCGACGTCATGCGCGATGCCGTGCCGGCGGCGCGCAAGATCAAGACCTTGGTCAACACCCACGCCAATGGCGACCACACCTTCGGCAATCAGCTCATCACCGACGCAGAGATCATCACCACCGAGGCCACCGCCGAGGAAATGTTCGAACGCAAGCCCGATGCCA
The DNA here is from genome assembly GCA_001898965.1 of Rhizobiales bacterium 62-17. Classification (GTDB taxonomy): domain Bacteria; phylum Pseudomonadota; class Alphaproteobacteria; order Rhizobiales; family Beijerinckiaceae; genus Terripilifer. Next base: position 160,428 of record MKVW01000009.1, on the reverse strand, counting down.
TCGCCGACTTGAAGCGCAACTACAAGCAATTGGGCGAGGGCGGGGCTTTTCTCTACGAGATGATGGGCCAGCATTTCGCCTGGGAGGACGTGCGCTATACGGCCCCCACCAAGACCTTCAGCGGCAATCTCGATCTCAAGGTTGGCGACAAGGAGGTCAAGCTCATCTATGCCGGCCCGGCGCACACCAAGGGCGATACGCTGATCCATGTGCCCAAGGATAGAATCCTCTATGCGGGCGATCTGCTTTTCGTCGGCGGCCATCCGGTGATCTGGGCCGGCCCGGTCGGCAATTGGATCAAGGCTTGCGATCTGATCCTCGGTCTCGATGTCGATGTCATCGTGCCGGGCCATGGGCCGATCGCCGACAAGGCGGCGGTGCGCAGCTTCAAGAGCTATCTCGAATATATCCATGGCGAAGCGCGCAAGCTCTACGATGCGGGCGTCGATCGCTATACCGCCGCGACGATGATCAAGATGGATCCCTATCTCGATTGGCTCGATTCCGAGCGCATCGTCATCAACGTCGCCTCGCTCTATCGCGAGTTCGGCTCCAAGGAAACATGGGCGCCGATCGATCTGTGGGGCGACATGGCGCGCTTCCATAAAGCCGGGCTGTGCAATTGCGCCCGTTTCCATCGTGGCTTCAAGGCCGAGGCGGTGTGAGGCATCATGAAGCTCGTCACTTTCATCACCCCTAAAGGCGAACAGCATATCGGCGCGCTCGGCGCCGATGAAAGCACCATCGTCGATTTCACCGCCACCGATCCTTCGCAGCATTTTCGCGACATGCTGGCGCTGATCGATGGCGGCGATCGGGCGCTCGATGCGGCACGCAAAATGCGCGACAGCGCCCGCTCCGTCGTCGTATCGGCCGCCCAGCAGAGATTGCTAGCGCCGGTGCCGGAGCCGCGGCAGATGCGCGATTGCCTGTGTTTCGAGAAGCATCTGCGCCAAGCGCGGGCCTCGCGCATGATGCGCGACGATCCAAATGCCAACATCACGCCGGCCGATATCAAGGTAGCCGACGTCTGGTACAAGCAGCCGATCTATTACAAGTGCAATCGCTTCAGCGTGGTCGGGCCGGAAGCCGATGTGGAATGGCCGAGCTATTCGGACGTTCTCGATTACGAGATGGAATTCTGCATCTTCACCTCGAAGGGCGGCAAGAACATCGCTCGCGACAAGGCGCGCGAACATATCTTCGGCTTTTCGATCTTCAACGATGTCAGCGCGCGCGATGCGCAGGCCGAGGAAATGACCGGCATGCTGGGGCCGGCGAAGGGCAAGGACTTCGACACTGGCAATGTGATCGGCCCGTGGCTCGTCACCGCTGATGAAGTCGCCAATCCCTATGACCTTACCATGACGGTACGGGTGAACGGCCAGCAACGCTCAAGCGGCAATAGCGGCGACATGCATCATAAATTCGAGGACATACTTGCGCATGTCTCGAAACATGAAACAATCCGAGCGGGAGAGTTCTTCGGCTCGGGAACGGTCGGTGGCGGTTGCGCCCTCGAAATCGGCGGTTTCCTTGAAGTGGGGGATGTCGTCGAGCTGGAAGTGACGGGGCTTGGCGTTCTGCGCAACAAGATCGTCGCGCCCAAATTGAACTGAAGCAGCACTGGATGAACATGAACTGACGTTTATTTTTGCGCGAACACCGGGAGGGAGACCATGTTCAAACGCATTCTGTCTTATGCAGGCGTAAGTGGCCTGGCATTGGCCCTGATGGGCGGCGCCATGGCGGCGACGAAAGTCAAAATCGGTTATTCGGCCTCGACGGCTTTCGCCAATGCTTATGTGGCCGCCGATCAAGGCATTTTCGCCAAGCATGGTCTCGATGTGGAAATGGTGCTTGTGCCCAATTCCTCGACGACGCCGGCGGCTTTGATCGCCGACAGTTTACAGGTCGGCCCGCCGACAGCGCCCGTCACTTTGCAGGCGATGGAGAATGGCCTTGATCTCGTCATCCTCGCCGGTGGCGGCGTCACCGATCGCACGGCGAGCGAAGTCGGCGTGCTGGCGCGTGAAGGCTCAGGCATCAAGACGGCGAAAGATTTCGAAGGCAAGAAGGTCGGTACGCCAGGCTTGAACGCCTTCCTGCATGTGATGTTTCGCGAATGGATGACGCGCAACGGCGCCGACTGGAAGAAAACCACGTTCGTCGAATCGCCCTTCGCGCAGTTGGGCGACGTGATGAAGGCGGGTCAGGTCGATGCCGTTGTCACCGGCGACCCGTTCAAGACGCGGGCGCTTGAAGCCAAACAGGGCTACCTCGTCGCCAACTATGTCAGCGACATGGGCGACGGCATTGCCACCGGCTGGTATGTGGCGTCCCGCAAATGGGCGACGCAGAACAAGGAAGCGGCCAAGGGGTTCCAGGACGCGATCCGTGAAGCCACCGAGCTCGCCAAGAAGGATCCGGCGATCCTGCGCAAGGCGATCGGCGCCTATATCAAACTGCCGGAAGGCGTTTTGGCGCAGGTGCAACTGCCGGCGCTGCAAGCCGCCGTCACGCCCGAGCAGATCAACGACTGGTCGAAGATTTGCGTCAGCCAGGGTTTGACCAAGAAGCCGACCGATCCGGCGCGGGTTCTGTGGAAATGACCATGGTTCAAGATAAGCCGATGCAGCGGGCCACGGACATGCAGAGCCCGCTGCTGTCGATCGAGAATGTCAGTTTCTCCGTGCCGGTGGCGCAGGGGAAGCTGACGATCTTGCAGAACATTTCGCTGAACGTGCGGCAGGGCGAGTTCGTCTCGATCATCGGCGGATCGGGCTGCGGCAAGACGACATTGCTGCGTCTCATCGGCGGCCTCAACCGGCCGACCGAAGGCCGCTTGATGTTTGATGGCGCGCCGATCGAACAGCCGTCGCGCCGTCGTGCCGTGGTCTTTCAGGATTACAGCAAGGCATTGCTGCCGTGGCGCACGGTGACAAGCAATGTGCAACTGGCCTTGGACACCGATCCGACGCCGCGCGATGCGGCGACCAAGAAGAAGATCATCGGGCGGCTTCTGGAACAGGTCGGCCTCGCCGAGGCGGCGGATCGTTTCCCGCGCCAATTGTCGGGCGGGATGCAGCAGCGTCTGCAGATCGCCCGCTGCCTGGCGCTCGAGCCGAAAATGCTTTTGATGGACGAGCCGTTCGGCGCGCTTGATGCGATGACGCGACAGACCTTGCAGGACGAGATCGCCAAACTCGCCAAGGAAACCGGCATGACGGTGATTTTCATCACCCATGACATCGAGGAGGCGATCTATCTCGGCGATCGCGTCTGCGCCATGGAAAGCCGGCCGGGGCGGATTTCGGCGGTGCTCGACATCGATCTGAAATTCCCGCGCGACCAGCTCACCACGCGCGAGGACGAGCAATTCCTGCGCTATCGTCACGAGCTGTTCCAATATCTGCCGAAGAAGCATTGACGGGAGGCTTGAGATGCTGCGCGCGCTCGTTCTGCCCGTCCTGCTCTTGCTGTTGTGGGAATTCGTCGGCCAGTCCGGCCTCATCCAATCCGACATGATGTCTTATCCGAGCGCCGTGGCGGCGGCCGGCGCGGCCGCATTGCTCGACGGCAGCATGTTGAAGGCGACGCAGCAGACCATTGTCAGTGCTCTGATCGGTCTTTTGATTGGTGGGGGTATCGGCATTGCGCTGGGCGCCTGGTTTGGCATGTCGGACGCGGCCAATCGGCTCGGTCGCGTGTCGGTGGAAACGGTGCGGCCGATCCCCTCGGTGGCGCTGATCCCGCTCGCTATGCTGGTGTTCGGCTTTGGCTATGGCATGACGATCGCGGTCGTCGCCTTCGCCTGTATCTGGCCGGCGTTGATCATCACCCAGACGGCAGTGAAGCAGGTGCCGCGTGAATTGCTCGAAGTGGCGCGTGGCCTCGAACTCGGCTGGGTGCGCAAGCTCTTCACCATCGTCCTGCCCGACGTGGTGCCCAATCTCTTCACCGCCTTGCGGCTGGCGGCGGGCGTGGCCCTGATCGTCGCTGTCACGGTGGAGATCACGGCCAATCCGCAAGGGCTCGGCTATGCCTTGATCGTGGCGCAGGAGACGCTGCATCCCGATCGTATGTTCGCCTATCTGATCTGGGTCGGCCTGATCGGCTGGCTGTTGAACTTCGGCCTGTTGCAGGCGCAGCGGCGTCTCTTTACGCGTTGGGATATCGCATGACGGCGCGCGCCATTCTTCTCAACATCGGCAGCGTCGTTGTCCTGCTCTTGTTCCTGGCGCTCTGGCAATTCGCCGCCGTGACCGATCTCGTCTCGCGCGTCTTCTTGCCTCCCGTCACCGACGCCTTCGATGCGCTCTGGCGGCAGGTGGAGGATGGCTCGTTGGTGCAAGCCATTCTGGGCACGACAGGGCGCATGCTTGTGGGTTTCGCTTTCGCCGTCGTCGTCGGTTGCGGCTTCGGCCTGCTGATCGGTCTGTCGCCGACGGTGCGCGCCTATATCGAACCGAGCCTGGAGTTCCTGCGGCCGCTGCCGGCCTCGGCGATCATTCCGGTGGCCATTCTGATGCTCGGCCTGACCAAGACGATGATCATTTTCGTTATCGCCTTCGGCTCGCTCTGGCCGATCCTGCTCGCCACCATTCAGGGGGTGAAATCGGTCGAGCCGCGTTTGTTCGAAATGGCGCGGACGATGGAACTGTCGTCGCGGGAGGTGATCACCTCGATCGTGTTGCCAAGTGCCGTGCCGGATATTTTCGCCGGCGTGCGGCTCGGCCTCACCGTGTCGCTCATCCTGGCTGTTATCACCGAGATGATGTCAGCGGAGGTCGGGCTTGGCGCCAACATCCTGCATGCGGCACGCTCCTTCAACAGCCCTGATCTGTTCGCCGGCGTGATCACCCTCGGCCTGCTCGGCCTCGTCATTAATGCGATCATGGAAACGGCGCAGCGCCATCTGACGCGCTGGCAGCAGGATTATTGATATTGGGGTTAGCGCTTCGCTTTGCGGCCAGGTTTTGCCGCCGCCAGCGCCTGGCGAAAGCCGCGCAGGGTTTCGAGCGTGGTTTGCAACCCCTCGGCGGAAAGGGCGGCGCCCATTTCATTTGCCCAGCTGGTCTGGCGCAGTTGCAATTGCCGGCGGATGTCGATGCCCTTTTGCGTCAATTGCACCAGTTTGGCGCGCTGGTGATCGGGATTGTCGATGAAAACCGCATAACCGCCGGCGACCAGCCAATCGACCAGGCGCTGCACGCTCTGGCGGGTCAGGCTCATGTGGCGGGCAAGCTGGGCGACTGAGCGCAGGCCGCTGCCGGCGGCGCCCAGCACCTGCCAGCGGGCGCTGGTGAATCCGAGGTCCCGGGTCAAGTGATCGCCATCGGCGATGAGCTGGGCATTGACCAGGAAAACCGTCTGGATCAGTTGGGTGACGGCGGCGCCATTGGGCGTATGGGTCGGGGGAGTGTCGGACATGATGTCGCGATGATTATGGATTCGGCCGGTTCCGTCGAGCCAAGCTCGGGTCCAGGCCATCGAAATCGGGCCTAAAGGTTTGACAGAATGGCGCGGATGCGCCTATAGAAGCGCCGTTCCAGCGCGGCGAAGGCCGCGTTTTTCGTGTTTTGCTGGTCTTTTGGGGTCGGCAAGCCTGAAAATCGGGACATTTTCGCTGGTTAGACCCTGCAAAGAAGCCGGTCGCGATTGTCGCAGAACCGGGATTGAACACGGAGAAAAACGATGTTCGCAGTGATCAAGACCGGTGGCAAACAGTATAAAGTTGCCACCGACGACGTGATTACCGTGATGTTGCTGGCCGGAGAGGCGGGCGACAAGGTGACCTTCAACGACGTTCTGATGAGCGTCGACGGAGACAAGACGAATTTTGGCGCACCGTTCCTCAGCGGCGCCCAGGTGTCCGGCGAGATCGTCGAGCAGACGCGTGGCGAGAAGGTCATTGCCTTCAAGAAGCGCCGCCGCAAGAACTCGAAGCGCAAGCGTGGCCACCGTCAGGACCTGACCCTGGTCAAGATCACGGGCATTTCCCTGGGCTGATAAGCCCTTCGGTGATTCCCTTTCCCGCGTGTTTCGGGTATGGTGCCCGGGATACAGATTTCATCTGAGGCCGCGCCCCATGGGTGGCGCGCCTTACAGAGATAGGTTCGGAGCAGGTTATGGCTCACAAAAAGGCAGGCGGTTCGTCCCGTAACGGCCGCGATTCAGACGGACGCCGTCTCGGCGTGAAGAAGTTCGGCGGCGAGTCTGTCCTCGGCGGCAATATTATCGTGCGTCAGCGCGGCACCAAGTGGCATCCGGGCTCGAATGTGGGCGTCGGCAAGGACCATACGTTGTTTGCGCTCTGTGACGGCACGGTAGCTTTCGCCTCGAAAGGCAAACGAGCTTACGTAAACGTCCTTGCGGCCCAAAAACTGCAGGCCGCTGAGTAAGGTGAAGGTCAGCGAAGGACTTCACCGGCTCCAAACCCCGGTGGACCGTCCTTCAGGAACCTCCTGAAATCCAGTCCAAGGCCAAAATGGCCAAGCCAGGGGAAATGGGGCTCCATTTCCCCTTCGCGTTTTTGGGCGCGGAGGCGCCCGTTGGACTGGAGAACGGGTATGTTCCCGGATTTGCTACGCGACGACATTTTTCGGCTCGAAACCAAGCGTTTGTGGCTCCGTTGGCCACGAATTGCCGACGCGGCCGCGATTGTACGCTTGGCCGGGGACAAAGACGTCGCGCAAATGACGGCGCGCATCCCCCATCCCTATTCCCAGGCGGCGGCGGATCGCTGGATTTTCGAGAGTCGGGTCGGCAATGCCCAGGGCAGCGCCGTGGTTCTGGCGCTGACGTTGAAGGACAAGCCCAGCGAGCTGATCGGCGTCATCGGCGTGCATCAGACCCGCGCGGGCCGGGCTCTCCTCGGTTACTGGCTCGGCAAGCCCTTCTGGGGCCAGGGGCTGATGACCGAGGCGACCAATGCTTTGGTCGACCTGGCCTTCCGGGCGAGCGAAGTCGAGAAGATCGAGACCCATGCGATGGTCGACAATCCGCGCTCCTGCGGTGTGTTGCTCAACGCCGGTTTCTCGGTCGAAGGCGAAAAGCCGGTCGACATGGCCGAGCGCGGCGGCGTGTTCGTCTGCCGCTATTTCGGTCTCGACCGGGAGAGCTGGCAGGCGCGCCAGACGGCGCCCCTGGCGTCGGGCGACATGCGCCTGGCCTGTTAGTTTTCGTTGGGCCTGCCGATTGGCGGGTTTTGGGGTTATAGAAGTGCAGCCGCGACGCTCGAGAGGCGCCGCGGCTGTGGTTGTTTTGGAAGAGTAAGATGAAATTTCTCGATCAGGCGAAAATCTACATCCGCTCCGGTGACGGTGGCGGCGGATGCGTCTCGTTCCGGCGTGAGAAGTTCATCGAATTCGGCGGGCCGGATGGCGGCGACGGCGGTCGTGGCGGCGATGTGATCGCCGAATGCGTCGATGGCCTCAACACGCTCATCGACTATCGCTACCAGCAGCATTTCAAGGCCAAGACCGGTGTGCATGGCATGGGCCGCAACCGGGCCGGTGCCAAGGGCGCCGACGTGATCCTGAAACTGCCGGTCGGCACGCAGATTTTCGAGGAAGACAACGAGACGCTGATCGCCGATCTCACCGAGGTCGGCCAGAGCCTCGTCATCGCCAAGGGCGGCAATGGCGGCTTTGGCAATCTGCATTTCACCACCTCGACCAATCGCTCGCCGCGCCGCGCCAATCCGGGCCAGCCGGGGCAAGAGATGACGCTGTGGCTGCGCCTGAAACTGATCGCCGATGCCGGTCTCGTCGGCCTGCCCAATGCCGGCAAATCGACTTTCCTTGCCACCGTCTCGGCAGCGAAGCCGAAGATCGCCGATTATCCCTTCACCACTCTGCACCCGGGCCTCGGCGTGGTGCGCGTCGACGAACGCGAATTCGTGCTCGCCGATATTCCCGGCCTCATCGAAGGCGCGCATGAAGGCCATGGCCTTGGCGATCGCTTCCTCGGCCATGTCGAGCGTTGCCGCGTGCTGTTGCATCTGGTCGATGCCGGCGGCGAACATGCGGGCAAGGCCTACAAGATCATTCGCGGCGAACTCGAAGCCTATGGCGGCGGCTTGGAAGACAAGCCGGAGATCGTCGCTCTGTCGAAGACCGATACGGTCGATGCCGACACGTTGAAACAGCAGGTGGAACGTTTGAAGCGCGCTATCCGCTCGGCCGGTCCGGCGCGCGCCGAGGGCGAGAAGCCGCGACCGCTGCTCTTGCTCTCGGCGGCAACGCATACCGGGGTCACCGAGGTCTTGCGGGCGCTCTACAAGGAAATCGGCGTCGTGCGCGCTGCGGATCCCGAGGCGGCGGCATCACGCGAGCCGACCTGGCAACCGTTATAGGTCGGCAACCGTTATAGGCTGGCAACCGCGCTGAGGGTTTTCAGCAGGTTGTCCACATCGGGCGGGGTGACGGATCAAACCCCGGAGAAAGTGGTTATCGTTTCTTTACGTTACATTGGCATCAACGTCCCGTGACAACCATTCCGCACCTCGTCTCGTTTCGTCGTATCGTCGTCAAGGTCGGCTCGTCGCTGCTTGTCGATCAGGGCAAGGGCGAGGGTGAAGGCGCCGTGCGCCGCGACTGGCTTGAAGCGCTGGCGCACGATCTCAGCGAATTGCATCGCAACGGCAAGGACGTGCTTGTCGTCTCCTCGGGCTCGATCGCGCTCGGGCGCACGATCCTGAAACTGCCGCGCGGCCCGTTGCGGCTTGAAGATAGCCAGGCGGCGGCCGCCGTCGGGCAGATCGCTCTGGCGCGCACCTGGTCGGAAGTGCTGTCGGCGCGCGGCATCACGGCGGGGCAGATTCTCGTCACCCTCAACGATACGGAAGAACGCCGCCGCTATCTCAACGCGCGCGAGACGATCGCGCGTCTGCTCGACATGCGCGCCGTGCCCGTCATCAACGAAAACGATACGGTGGCGACCACCGAAATCCGCTATGGCGACAACGATCGTCTGGCGGCGCGCGTCGCCACCATGGCGAGCGCCGATCTTCTGGTTCTGCTATCGGATATCGACGGTCTCTATACGGCGCCGCCGCATCTCGATCCCAATGCGCAGCTCATCCCCGTCGTGCCGCGGGTGACGGCTGAGATCGAGGCGATGGCCGGCGGTGCGGCGTCTGAATTTTCGCGCGGTGGCATGTTCACCAAGGTCGAGGCGGCGAAGATCGCCACCACCGGCGGTACCCATATGGTGATCGCCGATGGGCGCATCAAACATCCGATCGCTCATGTGGCGGCGGGTGGGCGCTGTACCTGGTTCCTGACGCCGTCCAATCCGGTGACGTCGCGCAAGAAATGGATCGCCGGTTCGCTCGAACCGCGCGGCACCGTGCATGTGGATGCGGGCGCGGCGCGGGCCTTGAAGCGCGGATCGAGCCTGTTGCCGGCGGGCGTCACCCGCATCGAGGGGGCATTCGCGCGCGGCGATTGCGTCGTCATCCGCGACGCGCAGGGCGCCGAGCTTGGGCGCGGCCTCATCGCTTACGATGCTGCGGAAGCGGGGCAACTGGTCGGGCGCAATTCCAAGGATATCGAAAGCGTGCTCGGTGCGCCGGGGCGCGCCGAAATGATTCATCGCGACGACATGGCGCTCGCCGGCGACGTACCGCTTGGGGTGTAGTCTCAGTTCATCGTCGTTGCTTCCAGGCTTCTAATAGCTCAACTCTTTGTGGCAGCTTCTCGTTCTCGAAGCATTTAGTAAAGCACCGTCGAGCTATATCGGAGCTTGCCAGCAATTGATCTTGTTCTGGAAGTTCAGCGTTGTGAGCTGCGTTCCCTCGTGCCTCATATAGTTGCGCAATATGCCCATATTCTCGATCCCGTTCGGGGCCCGGAGAGTGCAAATAAGTTGCTACAGTTGCCGCGAGCGTCTTGGTTATATTTAGACGGCCAGGTTGAAAGAGTGCTTCGACAGCTGCCCATATCATGAGAAGGGCGCTTCCTGATGAGTGAGCCCAGTTCGTGGAGTCAAAGGTCTGAAATGCTCTGTTGAGTGACGCATGTCTAAGTAGAAGAGAACTCGTGTTCAGATGCTTCCGAATCCATTGCAGGTGAGCGATAGAAATCTCAGTAGAAGGCTTCTTCATCAGTTGAAGCTGATGAGGTAACATTTCTAGCGGCCACAGACTGGGTTCTCTTGAACTGTTTTGGACGTTAGCAAAAGAGGTGTCTGAAATTACCGGCATTCGAATGGGGGCGCCGGAAACAAGTCTGAGCAAAGACAGCACAAACCACAGGGTATTGAGCCGATCGAAATTAGATGGTCGAACTTGTTGATCAAGAAATATTTCAATAGTGACGTCGAAGCCAAGGCCGCCACCTTTGGCGGCATGCCATGGACCGGGGTGTGCAGCGCCTTTTTCCGTCGGCTTTTTGAAAGCCATGATGTAGGGCGCCATCACGTGAGCATACGTGTCTCGCACAAACAAACCCGAAGCAATCTCGAATTCTGTGGTGGACAGGGTAACGCCTGAGATTCCTCCAAAAAGAGAGATTAGCTCCGGGTTGGCAAGGCGCTCGACTTTGCCAGTAGGCTCCATGATGGTTGTCCTGAAAGTTAGGGAGCCCTTGAATTAATTACTGAGCGAAAGACTGCGATGTCTTTCACTCACTGCTTACATTAAGACGCTTCTCGGTTTACCCCTTCGCCTTGGCGTAATTTTCCGCCGCCTTGTCCCAGTTCACTACGTTCCACCAAGCGGTGAGATAATCCGGCCGGCGGTTCTGGTATTTGAGGTAGTAGGCATGTTCCCACACGTCGACGCCGAGCACGACGGCGCGGGCGCCGAGTTCAAATGGCGTATCCTGGTTGGCGGTGGAGACGATGCGCAGCGCGCCGTCCTTGTCGACGATTAGCCAGCCCCAGCCGGAGCCGAAGCGCGAGGCGGCGGCCGCATTGACTGCTTGTTTCATCTTGGCGACATCGCCGAAGGCGGCGTCGATGCCGGAACGCAGCTTGTCCTGCGGCTCTTTTGCGCCACCGGGCGTCATCAATTCCCAGAAGAAACTGTGGTTCCAATGGCCGCCGAGATTGTTGCGCACGGCGGTGCGTTCCTTCTCCGGCACTTTGCCCAAATCCTGCAGGGTCTCGACGATCGGGATCTTGGCGATCTCCGGCCACCGTTCGGCCACCGCGTTGATGCCGTTCACATAGGCCTGATGATGACGCGAGTAATGGATCTCCATGGTCATGGCGTCGACATGCGGTTCGAGCGCGTTATAGGCATAGCCGAGTTTCGGCAGATGGAAGGGGCCGCTGGGGGCGGCCGGCGCGGGGGCCGCGGGTGCCGGGGCTTGTGCCTGTGCTGCGCGCGGCAGCAGAGACTGGGCGAAAGCCAGCGCCGCGGCGCCGACGGAAGATTGGAGGAGGGTGCGACGCGCATACATGGGGACGTCTCCAGCAGGATTGCGGGCTAGAAGTTAAGCCAATGATTGAGGCCGGATTTGGTTTCGACTTTTTCCGCAACGGAACGGCAGGTTAGCGAAGGTCAGGAAGGCTGCCAATCGCCTCATTCAATCAACCTTAGTTGGGCAGACCGCTGCCTTGACGGTCGTCGTGGGTTTGGCGAAGTCTTGAACTTCGCGGCCGCCAGGGATGGAGACGCATGACCACTTATCTCCTGCTCTGTGCCGCCGGCTTCCTCGCCGGTGCGATGAATGCGCTGGCTGGCGGCGGCTCCTTCGTCACTTTGCCAGCCTTGATCGCCGCCGGTGTGCCTTCGGTCGCGGCCAATGCGTCGAGTACCGTCGCTTTGTGGCCGGGCGGGGTGGCGAGCGTGTGGGTCTATCGCGACGGACTTGGTCAAGTGGCCGGCGTGCCGCTGTTGCCGACATGGCTGATGACCTTGATTGGCGGCGCTATCGGTGCGCTGCTCCTTCTCTGGACGCCGACCAGCCTGTTCGACCATGTGTTGCCCTGGCTGCTGTTGGTCGCCACTCTGATGCTGACTTTTGGGCCCAGGCTTGGGCCTCTGCTGCGGCGTCATTTCTCCACCGGCGTCTTCACCGTTCTGTCGATCCAGTTCATCCTGGGCGTTTACGGCGGCTATTTCGGCGGCGCCGTCGGCCTGATGATGTTGGCCGCCTGGAGCCTGCTCGATACCGCCGACATCAAGACGCTCAATCCATCCCGCGCCTTGATGACGACGTCGGCCAACACCATCGCCATGGTGATCTTCGCGTTCTCCGGCATCGTCTATTGGCCGGAGATGACGGCGATGGCGATCGGCGCTCTGGCGGGCGGTTATGGCGGCGCGCATTTGGGCCGTCGATTGCCGCCGCAGATCGTGCGTGGCGGCACGATCCTGTTCGCCTGCGTGGTGACGGCGGTGTTCTTCCTGCGCGCCTACAAGTGAGTGGTCACTCTTTCACCGCGAAGCCGCCTTTGGCGACGATGTCCTGCCACATCTTCGCTTCGCTCTCGCTGTTGCGGGCGAATTGCTCGGGCGTTTCGCCGCCGGGCAGGAAGCCCAGTTCATCGAAGCGTTTCAGCACGGCTTTGTCCTGCAAGGCGGCGCGCGTGGCGTTGTAGATCGCTTGGATCACCGGCTTCGACGTGCCGTGCGGCGCGGCCAATCCCCACCAGTTTTCCATTACGTAGCCGGGCAGGCCGCTTTCCCCAGCGGTCGGCAGATCGGGCACATTGGGCAGGCGCTTTTCGGCCGCGACCGCGAGCGCCTTCACTTGGCCGGATTGGACGAGCGCGCGGCCGACGCCCCAGCCGGCGAGATAGAGCTGCACGTCGTTTTGCACCACAGCCTGTAAGGCTTCCGGCGCACCGCGAAACGGCACATGGGTGATCTGGATGCCGGTGAGCTGTTTCAACCGCTCGACCGCCAGATGCGGCGCCGTGCCGGCGCTGGGTGAAGAATAATTGAGCTTGCCGGGATTGGCTTTCGCATAGGCGATGAATTCGCCCAAGGTTTTCGCCGGCACGGAGGGATGCGTGTACATGACCGACGGCACCACGGCGACGCGGGTGATCAGGTCGAAGGCTTGCAGCGGATCGAGGCCGGACTTCGGCAGCATGAACTGGTTGATGACGAAATTGTTGGTCGCGCCCATCATCAGCGTGTAGCCGTCAGGCGCCGCGCTTGCGACCGCCTTGGCGCCGATCATGCCGCCGCCACCGCCGCGCGCGTCGATGACCAGAGGCTTGCCGAGCTGTTTTTCCATCACTTCCGACAAAAGCCGAATGGTGATGTCGCCGGCGCCACCGGGCGCATAGGGGACGATGACCATGACTGGCCGTTCCGGATAAGCGGCGAAACTTCGTGTCGAAATAAGAGGAACAGCAGCAGCGAGGGTCAGAACGGCACGGCGGCTGATCGCACTCATTTCTTTTTCTCCGCTTCGGATGCTTCAATACCGGATGGAAATGGAGGTTCTCAGCAAATCGCGGGACGCGATTTGCTATAGGTCAATCCGCATGAGGTCGTGGGCGATCCGCAACGGGCCTTTATAGGTGCTGCGGATTTCCTTCACATAGGCGTCGATCTGATGCGGTCCCATCATGTCGACCGGCAGATGCTTGCCGGCCGCGCGTTTGAGCACGGGCGACAGGGAATCGACGTGACCGATATGGGTGGCGATCACTTCCTTCACGCCGGCTTCCGCCGCCAGCTTGCCGAGTTCGGCGGGGCTCGTGTGCGAGAAGGTGCCGACAGCCGATTTGCGGCGATGTTCGATGAAGGCCTCGGTGAAGGTGCATTCGTGGATCAGGAGATCGGCGCCCTGTGAAATCTTGCGGATGCCTTCGCAGGGCGCGGTGTCGCCGCTGAAGGTGACGATCTTGCCTTCCGCCTCGATGCGAAAGCCATAGCAGGGCGAAATCTCGACCGGGATGTGGTCCATTAGCGCCGCGGTGACGCGGATGTCCTTGTCCTCGAAGACGAGGCCTTCCTTATATTCGCGCACGGCCGGGCGAATGGCTTCCATATTGGCCTGGCGTGCTGGATAGGCGCTGCGGGCCTTGATGTCGGCGGCGAAGGCGCCGTTCTCGAACAGATGGCTGACCAGCTCCTTGGTGCCGGCGGGGCCATGCAGGTTGAGCGAACCGCGCTTGCTCAGGATCCATTGCGAGATGACGAAGAACGGCAGTTCGCAGACATGGTCGTGATGCAGGTGGGTGAGAAAGAGATCGCCGACATCGGCGGGATTGACGTCGACACGCATCAATTGGCGCGTCGCGCCATGGCCGCAGTCGAGCATCAGATGCCGGCCATTGTCCAAGGTGATGAGGATGGAGGTGTGGCAGCGATCGGGATCGGGCAAAGCCGCGCCGGTTCCAAGCATCACGATCCGCATCTCTCAATCTCCCGCGTCGCCTTCAATCTGCGGATCGCAGTATGAAATCACCCCTTGATAAGAGAAGACGGAATTTTGGCATGACATGATAACCAATTGGAATATTATGCAGTTGGAGGTTTCCGGCATGATTTCGTCTCTGCGCATGCGCCATCTGGAAGTCGTTCTGGCCGTCGCCCAGGCGGGTTCGATGCAGCGCGCCGCGCAGCGCGTGCGTTTGACGCAGCCGGCGATTTCCAAACTGATCGGCGAGATCGAGGCCATCCTCGGCGTGTCGCTGTTCGTGCGCAGCAAGCGTGGCGTCGCGCTGACCGAGAGCGGCCAGGCCTTTATCGGCCGCGCCGAGGCTTTGCTCAACGATGTCGAGCAGTCGCGGCAGGAGGCGGTGGCGGTCAGCAAGGGGCTGCGTGGCCATCTGCGCATCGGCATGCTGTCGGTGGCGGAAGGCGACATTCTGCCGAAGAGCCTGCTGGCGCTGCAGAAGATCGCGCCGACCTTGCGCGTGCGCATCGAAGAGGGCACCTATGGCGCGCTGCTCGATGCCTTGCAGCGGGGCGAACTCGATTGCGTGATCGGCCGGCTTGAAACCGGCCTCAGCGGCGTCGACGTGCAAAGCATCGCCTTTCATCTGGCGCCGAGCCTCGTCGTGCGGGCGGGTCATCCCCTGGCGCGCCGCAAACGTTTTGATCTCGTGGATCTCATCGCATGGCCGTGGGTGCTGCCGCGCGACAATGCGCCGGTGCGCGTGGCGATCGACAAGATTTTCATTCAGGCCGGGCTCGTGCCGCCGCTGCCCTTGGTCGAATCCACGTCGATCCGGCTGAACTACGAACTGTTGAGCCAGTCCGACATGATCGGCGTCATGACGGCCGATGCCACCGCCGATTATGTGGCGCGCCGCAAGCTTGCCGTCCTGCCGTTCGCCATCGGCGATCTGTTGCCGCCGATCAGCGTTATGCACCGTGCGGGGCAACGCTCCAATGTGTTGAGCCTGTTTCTCGACGTGTTGAAGAAGGCCGGGCGTTAGACCTGTTCAGGGCGCCGCCGTCGATTGCCGGGCGATGAATTGCGGGCGCAGCAGAACGTCGCCCGGCATGTCCTGGCCGGCGATGCGCGCCAGCAGAAGGCGCGAAGCTTCGAGGCCCATGTCGCGCTGATGAATGCGTACCGTGCTGAGCGGTGGTGAGACGACATCCATGAAGGGCGAATCGTTGTAGCCAGTGATCGACATGTCGCGCGGACAGACAAGGCCTTGCTGCGCGAACACGTCGTAACAGCCCAGCGCAATCATGTCGTTGGCGGCGACGATGGCGGTGAGATCGGGATTTTGCGCGAGGAGGGTGACGCAGGCGCGCCGGCCTTCCTCGCGCGAGAAGGCGGCTGAGGTGACGACGGGGCGTTGCGCCTCGGGGATCGACAGTTCGGCGCAGGCGAGCAGAAAGCCATTGAGGCGCGCTGCGCCGGTCGAGAGTGAAGCCGGGCCGGCGATATGGCCGATGCGGCGATGGCCGAGACCGGCGAGATGATGCACGGCGAGGCCGATGCCCTTGATGTCGTCGCTGAGCACGGCGGGCGCGCGGCCGAATTCATCGGTGCGGTTCATCAGGACGATCGGCGCGTGGCCTTGCAGCCATTCGTCGAGGATCGGATCGCGCAAGGTGGCCGAAGCGATGATCAGACCATCCACCTGCCGCTCCATCATGCCTTCGAGAATGCGGCGATGGCGCTGCGGATCATTCGCCGAATTGGCGACGATGGTCATGTAGCCCTCCTTGAGGAGGTTGTGTTCGATGCCTTCCAGAATGGGCGGAAACAGCAGGCTCGCCATGTCGGGCACGACGACACCGACCACGCCGGAACGTTTGGTGCGCAGGCTGGAGGCGAGCGAATTCGGTCGATAGCCGAGCGTGCGGGCGGTTTCGAGGATGCGGGCGGCGATCTGCGGCTTGACCAGATTGCGCGTCGCCGGGTTCAGCGCCCGCGAGACGGTCGAAAAATGCACGCCGCTCGCCGTGGCGACGTCCTTCAGGGTGACGGGATTTTTGGGATCGGCCGGCATTCGGTGCCCGTAAAATGAAGCTCTACAAACGTTTGTAGCAAATTTTCCGCAAAACCCAAGAGCCTATTGACAATATCTCGGGATATGGCGGAATATTCGTCTACAAACGTTTGCAAGAATGCCTTGCGAAAACCAGGGAGGCACCGATGGCGCCACGCATCAGCTATGTCGAGCCAGCCACAATGACGGATGAGGCGATGTTGCGGGAGCTTGATCGCTGCCGCCGCGAAGGCACGCCGCGTCCAGAGAGCCAGGCGATCCGCGCCCATGTGCCGGCCGCCTTCTGGTCCTTTGCCAACACCTGGCAGACGGTGTTTCGCGAAGGTGTCGCCGATCACAACATCAAGGAATTGTGCCGGGTCTATGTGTCGCGTTCGGTGCTGTGCGAATATTGCGGCAATCAACGCTCGATGAAGTCGGCCAAGGCCGGGCTCGAAGAGGCCGACTACAAGGACCTGATCAATTTCGAGAGTTCGACGCGCTATGACGATCGGCAGAAGGCGGCGCTCGCCTATGCCGAATGCATCACCTGGGATCTGCCGTCCGAAGATAAAATGTGGGAGCGCCTGCGGGCGCATTTCAGCGAGCCAGAGATTGTCGAGATCGGCTATTTCGTCGCCATCACCATGGGCCAGCAGCGCTGGCTGCGCACCTTGAACATCGAGCACCACCAGATTCTTTCCGGCACCGATGCCTCGATGGCGCCGGGCTTCGAGACGATGGACGATCTCTCCCGTTCGAAGGCCGATGCCAGCTATTGGGCCAAGTCGAGGGCGACGCCGAAGTCGGCGGCTTAGTGGGTTGTTGCTTGGTGCAAAGTATGAAGTGATGTAGCGCTTTACCGCACGCCCCTGGATCCCGGATCGCGCCGATGGCGCGTCCGGGATGACACCAAGGTGTCGGACTATTCTTCAATGTTCGTGATCTTCCCCGCAGCCTCTGCGTCTTCCCGGACACGCGCAGCGTGATCCGGGATCCAGGGGCAAATGGTAGGATGTTCCGTCCAGCACTGATTATAGGTTGGCGATGCTTTCGAGCACGCGAGCAATGCTATCTCGGTCGTCGCCCGCGAGGCCGCGTTGCGGCGCGATGGGGTCGCCCACGTCATAGCCTTGCAGGGCAAGTCCGGCCTTGATGCAGGCGGCGAGATTGAATTTGGCGAAGGCTTCGTTGAGCGCCCAGAGATCGCGCTGCAGGCGCGCGGCTTCCTCCCATCGCCCGGCGATACACAGATCGTAGAGTTTCACGCTCTGCTTTGGTGCGAGGCAGGCGGGGCCGGAGAGCCAACCCTTGCCGCCGATCATCATCACGCTGGTGATGATGTGCGAGGAGGCCGCGAAAATATCGAGCCGGTCTTGGCAGCGCCGCGCCACTGTCAGGAGATGGCCGGTGTTGGTCGAAGCATCTTTTAGCGCGACGATATTGTCATGGCGCGACAGCTGTTCCAGCACTTTCAGGCTGAGGTGGGTGCGTTGGAAATTTGGATTGGTATAGATGATCACCGGGATGTCGATGTGTGACGCCACCGAGGCGAAATAGTCGATGACCTGATCCTCGCCGAGCGGAAAGTAAGACTCGAGCACGAGCAGGATGCCGTTGGCGCGCAGGCCTTGATAGAGTTTGGCCTGCTGGATCGCGTCCTTCGTGCTGAGTGCCGCGACGCCGGGAATGACGGGCACGCGGCCATGGGCGGCCTCGATCGTGGCGGCGACGACGCGCTCGCGTTGTGCGTCGTTGAGATAGGGATATTCGCCGGTGCTGCCCAGGGGTGTCAGGCCATGCACGCCGGATCGGATGAGATCGTCGCATAGCCGGGCAAGTACCGAAGTGCGGATGGCACCATCGGCGTCGATGGGCGTGACGAGGTAAGGCATCACGCCTTTGAAGAAAGACATATTCGAATCCGCTGTCTCTTGTCGTTCGTGGCGAACGATCCGCGCGCAGTCTCGGCCAATAGGCCAAAGCATCAAGAGGCGATCGCTTATGGATTTATAATCGCGCTTAAATTGAGTTCGGCGGAAGCAGGCTGGCCTTCTGCGCGCGCAACAGGCGCAGGAACGACATGGCGGCTGGCGAGAGTGCGCGAGTTTCCGAATAGATCACCGAAACGTCGCGGCGCACTTCCGGATTCTTCAGTGGTTTGGCCATCACACCGAAGGCCTGCGCGAAGCGCCAGGCGTAAGACGGCAGCACGGCGATGCCGAGATCGGCGGCGACCATCATCACGGCGGTCGTCACCTGCGATACTTCATGGGCCGGCCGCACCGACAGGCCCAGCGATTCATAGGTGTGATCGAGCAGGAAGCGCAGACGGCTTTCGCGCGTCAGGGTGATCAGGTCGGTTGAGGGCAAGTCGGACCAGTTCAGGCTTTTCTGTCCGGCGAAGGACGAGGACGGCGCGCACCAGGCCATCATACTGTCCTGAAAAAGCAATTCGCGACGCACGCCCTGCTGTTCGTCAGGGAAAGTGCCGATGCCGCAGTCAGCATCGCCGCGGCGCACGCGATCGACGATCAGTTCTGGCGCGATGTCGAGCACCACCACTTCGATGCGTGGAAATTTGCGCCTGTATTGCTGGATCGACTGCGGCACGATCATCGCCGCGAGCAGCGGCGGTGCGGCGATGACGAGGCGGCCGCGCTTGCGGTGCGCCAGTTCGCGCGTGTTGTGAACGGCATGTTCGAGATCCTCGATCAGCCGGTCCACCGCTTGCAGGAATTCACGGCCGGCGGCGGTCAGTTCGACGCGTCGCGTCGTGCGGTCGAAAAGCCGGGCGTCGAGCTCTTCCTCCAGCTCGCGCACGATCTGCGACAGGGCCGGCTGGGCAAGCCCCAGCCGCTGGGCCGCTGCCGTGAACGTGCCGGCTTCCGCCACTGCCTTGAAGCCATAGAGTTGGCGCAGAGTAATATTCATCAGCCCTGATTATAAATTGAGACTCGTTTCACATCTTGCAGGGGGCGGTGCGACCAAGCAAGACAATTCCAAAGCCGCGAAAGCCGCCGTATAGGTCCTGTTTCCCGCTCCTGTCCGACATATCTGCTTTCGCTGTCTGGTTGTTTCGTCGAGGTTCCTATGACGCGCTATCCTGATCTTCAAGTTTATATCGGCGGCTCCTGGCGCAAGACCAAGCGGTCGCAGCCGGTGCTCAATCCAGCCGACGAGAGTGTCCTCGGCGAAGTGCCGTTGGTCGATCAGTCCGATCTCGACGATGCGTTGCAGGCGGCGGCCGACGGTTTCAAGGTGTGGCGCAAGGTGGCGCCACGCGTGCGCGGCGAGATCATGGTGAAGGCGGCGGCGCTGATGCGCGAACGCGCCGACGAAATCGCGACATCGATCACGCTCGAACATGGCAAACCGTTTCCGCAAGCGAAGCTCGAAGTGGTGCGCGGCGCCGAATTCTTCGAATGGGATGCGGCCGAAGGTCAGCGCACCTATGGCCATGTCATTCCGAGCGAGCCGGGCATCAAATACATGACCCTGCATCAGCCGATCGGTATGGTCGCGGCCTTTTCGCCGTGGAATTTCCCGATGAGCCAGCCGTGCCGCAAGATCGCCGGTGCCTTGGCTTCCGGCTGTTCGATCATCATCAAGGCGGCGGAAGAAACGCCGGCCGGTGCGATGCATATCGCGCGCGCCTTGCAGGATGCTGGCTTGCCGCCGGGCGTGCTCAATCTGGTGTTCGGCGTGCCGGCGGAAGTGTCGAGCTATCTCATTCCGCAAGAGCAGACGCGGCTGATTGCCTTCACCGGCTCCACGGCGGTGGGCAAACATCTGACGGGCCTGGCCGCACAACATATGAAGCCGGTGCTGATGGAGCTTGGCGGTCATGCGCCGGTCATCGTCTGCGACGACGTCGATCCGATCGAAGCGGCGATCACCTCGGTGTCGCGCAAGATGCGCAATGCCGGCCAGGTCTGCACCTCGCCGACGCGCTTCTATGTGCAAGAGCCGATCTATAACGCCTTCACCAAGGCCTTCGCCGAACATGCCAAGAAGATCGTGGTCGGCAGTGGCTTCGACGCCGGCGTCGAAATGGGTCCGGTCGCCAATCATCGCCGCATCGAGGCGATGGAAATGCTGGTCGCCGATGCCACGGCCAAGGGCGCGCGTCTGCTTGCCGGCGGCGATCGCATCGGCAATCGTGGCTATTTCTTCGCGCCCACCGTATTGGCCGATCTGCCCGACGATGCGCGCGTCATGCGCGAAGAGCCGTTCGGTCCGCTGGCGGTGATCAATCCGGTCAAGACGCTGGACGAGGCGATCGAGAAAGCCAACGCCTTGCCGTTCGGCCTCGCCGCCTATGCCTTCACCCGCTCGTCGCGCAATGCCGATGAGATCATGGACCGGGTCGAGGCCGGCAACGTGTCGATCAACACGCTGGAAGCTTCGGTGGCGGAAGTGCCGTTTGGCGGCGTCAAGGACAGCGGCTATGGCCGCGAGGGCGGCGCCGAGGGCCTGTCGCACTACACCGTGGTCAAGACCGTCTCGCATCGCATGATGTAAGGCGCTCCCGCGCTTATAAGGTCAGGTTTAAGTGGTCCGGCTGCCCGCGAGGGCGGCCGGACCACTTTCTTGGTGGCTTGCTCGTGTCGTCAATATAGCATAGGGGGGTATGCTATGTCACATACCGCATCGAACAAGGATCAGCTTCTGGCGCGGGTTCGGCGCATCGCCGGGCAGATGGCTGCCGTCGAGAAGGCGATCGAGGCCGAAGCTGGCTGTTCCGTCATCCTGCATCAGGTGGCCGGGGTGCGCGGCGCTGTGCATGGGCTGATGGACGAGCTGATCGAGGATCATGTCCGCGAGCATGTCGCTCATCCCGGCCTTTCGGACGAGGCACGCTCGGCCGGCGCCGAGGAGTTGATCGCCGTGGTGCGCCGTTACGCCAAGTAGCAAGTAGACCGTGAGGAGCGTTGCCATGCCCGCCGAGACCGACGCCTTGCTTCATGACCATGTGTTTCTGGGCGATCGGCACGACGAGAACGCCCGGCGCACCTTGTGGGTGGTCGCGCTCACCG
Source organism: Rhizobiales bacterium 62-17 (assembly GCA_001898965.1). Classification (GTDB taxonomy): domain Bacteria; phylum Pseudomonadota; class Alphaproteobacteria; order Rhizobiales; family Beijerinckiaceae; genus Terripilifer. The sequence goes on along the minus strand of MKVW01000009.1, from coordinate 139,021 downwards.
CCGTGATGATGGTCGGCGAGATCATCGCCGGTGCGATTTTCAATTCGATGGCTTTGCTGGCCGATGGCGTTCACATGGCGACCCATGCCGGCGCTTTGGCGGTGGCTGCCGCCGCTTATGGTTTCGCGCGCCGGCATGCGCATGATCGCCGTTTCAGCTTCGGCACCGGTAAGGTCGGCGATCTCGCGGGTTTCGCCTCGGCGCTGGTGCTGGCGCTGATTGCTTTGGGAATCGGCATCGAATCGGTGGCACGGCTGTTCGATCCGCGTCCGGTGGCGTTCACTGAAGCGACGCTGGTGGCGGTGTTGGGTCTGGTGGTGAACCTCGTCAGCGCCTTCCTGCTGGCGGGCAGTCATGGTCATAGCCATGGGCACGATCACCACGACCATGATCACGACCATGCACATGATCATCGCCACCACGACAATAATTTCCGCGCCGCTTTCGTTCATGTGCTGGCGGATGCTTTGACCTCCGTCCTGGCGATCGCCGCTTTGCTCTGCGGCCGTTATCTCGGCTGGGTCTGGCTCGATCCGGCGATGGGTATCGTCGGCGCGCTTGTCATCGCCATCTGGTCGTGGGGCTTGCTGCGCGATACGGCCACGGTCCTGCTCGATGCCTCGGATCCGCATCTGGAGGCGGAGGTGCGCCAGGAGGTCGAAAGCCCGGGCGATGCGCGGATTACCGATCTGCACATCTGGCGCGTCGGGCCGGGCGCCCATGCGGCCATCGTCAGCGTGACCGGCAGTGTCGACGGCGACACCGTCCGCCGCCGGCTGCGGCCGGTGCACGAACTGGCGCATATCACTGTCGAAACGCGTTAGACCTCGGCTTTTGACGCGCTTTCTTACAAAAGCGCCATGGCCCCCGATCCACGCATAGCCGTTGCAAGGGTGCCGCGGGTGGCGCTGTTGCGGCGTCGGTGTTATAGGCACGGCCATGAATAGCCACGTTCAGCCCGTTTCCACGTCTGCCCAAGCGCCTGGCCAAGTGCCCGTCGACGTGCCCGCCCTGATGAAGGGCCTGGGCGCGCAGGCCCGCGCGGCTGTCCATGCCCTGGGCCTTGCCTCGACGGCGGCCAAGAACCTGGCCCTGACCAAGGCGGCCGCGGCGCTGCGGCGTGACGTCGAGAAGATCATCGCCGCCAACCGCACCGACATGGAGGCGGCCACCAAGGCTGGCGTGTCGAAGGCCAATCTCGATCGGCTGATGCTCGATGCCGGCCGTGTCGAGGCCATGGCGCGTGGTCTCGACGAGATCGCCGAACTGCCCGATCCGGTGGGTCGCGTGCTGTCGACCTTCGAGCGACCGAACGGTTTGAAGATCGAACGCGTCGCCACGCCGCTTGGCGTCATCGGCGTGATCTACGAAAGCCGCCCCAATGTGACGGCCGATGCCGGTGCCCTGTGCCTGAAGGCCGGCAATGCGGCGATCCTGCGCGGCGGCTCCGACAGTTTCCATTCGTCACGCGCCATCCATGCCTGTCTCGCTGAGGGTCTGCGCGCCGCCGGTCTGCCGGAAACGGCTATTCAGATCGTGCCGGTCACGGACCGTGCCGCTGTTGGCGAAATGCTGAAAGGTCTCGATGGCACGATCGACGTGATCGTGCCGCGCGGCGGCAAGTCGCTTGTTGCGCGCGTGCAGGATGAAGCACGCGTGCCTGTTTTCGCGCATCTCGAAGGCATCGTGCATATGTATGTGCATGACAAGGCAAAGCTCGACATGGCGCTGGAGCTGTTGCGCAACGGCAAGCTGCGCCGCACCGGCGTTTGCGGCGCGACGGAAACCCTGCTGATCGATCGCCAGGTGGCGCAGAGCCACGGTCCGGCGCTGGTGAAAATGCTGCTCGATCTCGGCTGCGAGGTGCGTGGCGACGAAACCCTGCGCGGCACCGATCCGCGCGTCGTGCCGGCAAGCGAACAGGATTGGTCGACCGAATATCTCGACGCGATCATCTCGGCCAAAGTCGTCGATGGGCTCGACGCGGCCATCGCGCATATCGAGCACTACGGTTCGCATCACACCGACTGCATCATCACGCAGGATCAGGCGGCGGCCGATCGCTTCCTGCGCGAGGTCGATTCCGCCATCGTGCTGCACAATGCCTCGACGCAATTCGCCGATGGCGGCGAGTTCGGGTTTGGTGCCGAGATCGGCATCGCCACCGGCCGGATGCACGCGCGCGGCCCGGTGGCGCTCGAACAGCTCACCTCCTTCAAATACCGCATCCACGGTTCGGGCCAGACGCGGCCCTGATTCACCGTGACGGCCGCGCCTCTTGCGCAGGCCTCGGAGCCGGCGATAAATATGTTCCAAATGAGCATAACGGCACCTGGAGGCGGCGATCCTCCCGATCGCATGGCAGAGCCCGTCCTGGCGCGGGTCCAGCCCCCGGTTCCGGGGCGGGTGCCGGCGCGCCTGCCGCCGCATGGGGCGTTCCAGCGCATCGGCCTGTTCGGCGGGACGTTCAATCCGCCCCATGACGGCCACCGGCTGGTCAGCACCACGGCTTTGAAGCGGCTGGGGCTCGATGCGGTGTGGTGGCTGGTGACGCCGGGCAACCCGTTGAAGGAAAACGCGGGCCTGCCGCCGTTGGCCGTGCGCATGGCGGCGGCCCAGGCGGTGGCCGCCCATCCGCGCATCATCGTCACCGGCGTCGAGGCGGAGATCGGCACCCGCTATACCTATGACACGGTGCGCTATCTGACCTTGCGCTGCCCCACCGTGCGTTTCGTCTGGCTGATGGGCGCCGACAATCTGGTCGGCTTTCATCGCTGGCAGCGCTGGCAGGACATTGCCTCGCTTATTCCGATCGCGGTGATCGATCGGCCGCAATCGACCTTGAAGGGCGCGCACAGCCGTGCCTCCGCCTGGCTCGCGCCGCATCGCATCGATGAAGGCGACAGTTCCATCCTGCCCGATCTCAAGGCGCCAGCCTTCACCTTCCTGCACGGTCCGCGCTCGGATCTGTCGTCGACGGCCCTGCGCGCGGCGGGACGGACCCTTTAGGAGGCGCCTGTCTCCTGGCGCCGCAGCGAGGCGAGGATGTGCAAGGTTGCGAGCACGGCTATGGCGGACAGTGCCGTGGCGAGGCTGAAGAGCGGACCATAGCCCATGAGGTCGGCGATCTTGCCTGACAGCATCGAGCCGACGAGATAGACGATGAGCTGCGCGCAGGCGAGAATGGTGAAATCGGTGCCCGGCTGGCTCGATGACGTCACCGACATGAATAGCGAATAGAGCGCGACGATTTCCATATAGCGGATGAGCGTCTGAAAGCCGGCGGCGCCGAACAAAGGCAGCGCGCCGGTGATCCAGCCCAAGGCATGGGCGGCGAACAGCGCGAAGCAGAGCGTGCGCAACAGGCCGAGTAGGCCCAGAGTGGTCGCCGTGCCGAAGCGGCGCACCAGCACCGCCGCGATGACCGCGCCTGCGAGGCCGGCGGTGGTGGCCGAAATGCCGGAGAGATAGCCGATCTGATTCAAGGGCACGCCGGCATCGACGAGATAAGGCCCTTCCATCGCCTTCACGAGGCCTTCGCTGACCCGATAGATCAAAGCGATCCACAGCACTTGCCGCACCTCGGTGCGGCGCAGGAAGGCCATGATGGAGGGGCGTGGCGCCTGCTGCGGCGCGACCGGATCGCTCTCGCGCATGGCGAAAGCGGCGATCAGCGGCAGTAGGGAAAAGGCGGCGATGACCAGCAGCATCGTCGTCCAGCCGGCATAATGATAGAGCAGTAGGCCGAAGGTGCCGCCGATGACCACGCCGAAAGCGATGGAGCCACCTTGAATGGCATTGCCGATGGCGCGATCCTCGGGCGGCAGATATTTCGCCGCATAGCCGTCGGTGGCGATGTCTTGCGTCGAGATGAGCAGCGAGGCGACGAAGCCGACGGCGATGATGCCGATCACATGGGTGGGACCCAGCGGCAGCAAAGCCAGAATGCAAAGAATGACGCCGGTCTGCGTGACGATGATCCAGCCGGCGCGATGGGCGCGGGCGAAGGGGCGCAGGCGATCGACATAAGGCGCCCAGAGGAATTTCAGCACGAGAGGCAGAAACAGCAGGCTGAGATAGCCGATGGCGGTGCGCGACACGCCGGCCTCGCGCATGATTGGCGGCAGAGCGGCGGCGATGAGATAGGACGGGATCGATTGCGCCAGATAGAGCCCGCCGAGCACGACGAACAGCCGCCAGCGGCCGATGGGTGGGGCTGATGTCGTGATCGTGCTCATGTGGTCGCCATATGTTGAGCCAGGAAGGCGCGGGCCTCCGCCTCGTCATGGGTGGCGGCGATTGGCATCGGCCAGAGCTTGCGAAAGGTTTCGGCCATTTTCTCGGTGGCGCCCGGACGCACCATGGCAATGGCCTTGCAATGCTTGCCGAAATAAGCCCGCGTCGCCTTGAACCAGAGCGCCTGTTCGCGTTCGCCGGCTTGCGACAGCCGGCCGCCGCCGGCGAAAATCGTCAGCAGGACGAAATCGCCATCGTAGCGCGCGATCTCGACGAGCGCGTCGAGATAGGCGCGCTCGTCGGTGTCGGCATAAGGCGGCAGGAAGCGTAAAATCTGCCAGCCGCCGTGTTGTTCCAACGTCACCATGGGGTTCTCAGAACGTTTTGCGGTAGCCGAGCGTCACCGTGCGGCCCCAGGAATAGATCGGCAGATTACGCACGGATGTGGCGGTCGGGTTCTGTAGATTGGCGTTGAACAGATTGTTCACCGACAGATAAGCCTCGCCATCGAGCACGGGGGCGGTGAAGGCGAGATTGACCGTGGCGCCCGAGGGAATCTTATAACGCGTGCCGGCGAGATCAATCGCCTGATTGCGACCGCTATAGGCTTCCACTTCGACGCGGGTGGTGATGCCATTGTCGAAGCGATAGCTGCCGAAGGCCATGCCGCGCAGCGGCGTGGCGATGCGGTTGTTGGGCAGCCAGCTGTCGAGTTTGCCGTCTCTGTTGCTGTCGTAACGGCCTTCGCGATAGCCGAGCATGCCGCCGAAGGTGAATTGATCGGTCAGCGCATATTCGCCGGTGAATTCGGCGCCGTAGATGAATTCCTTCTGCTGCGAGATGACATTGGTCAGCGGATCGAAGGTGACGCCCTTGTCGGATGTGCTGATGAAGCCGGTGAGGCTGCCCTTGAAGCGGCCGATGGAGCCGCGCACGCCCAGTTCGTAATTGTTGACGATCTGCGCCGAAGGCCCAATCGAGGCATAGCTGATCGTGCTGCGTGAGGCCGGCAGGCAATTCGGCATGGCGACCGGGCAGGCATAGGCGGTGGAGAGGCCGGCGCGGCGCGTATAGGCGCCAACGTCTGGCAACGCGAAGCCTTGCGAGAAGCCGCCGAAGATTTCCGTCGTGTCGGTCAGTTTGAATGTCGCGCCGATGTTGAAGGTCGGCGAGGCATAATTGAAATTGCCGCCGATGACGTTCAGCGCCGGCAAGACGAACGCCTGATAGCCGAGCGGCGTGCGCGCCGCCACGGCCGCATAGGCGGCGGGGCGGGTGAAGCCGTCGACATCCAAAGCGAAATGTTCGTAGCGCACGCCACCACGCACGGTGAGGCGGTCGGTGAGCGGCACCTGCAGCAGGCCGAAGACGGCCTTGGTGGTTTGGCTGAGCGGTGTGAACACATCTTGGCCGTTGGTCAGCGTCTGGTGCGTGCGTTCGTGAATGACATCGCCGCCCCAGGTGAACTTGGCACCCTGCCAGACCGGATCGAGCGGCGTATCGATCGTCAGATTGACGCCGCCGCGCTTGGAATAGAGCGTCGTCTGGTTAAAGGGGCTCGTCGGATTGCGCGGGTCAAAGGAATAATAGACCTGCGAGTTGTAAGGATAGGAGAAGGTCGAATAATTGAAGCGCTTCTCGATGTCGTTATAGAAGGCGACCGCGTTGAGCGAGCCGAGGAAGAATTCCTTATCGCTATAGCGCGCGGTGAAGGACTTGGTGTTCTCCAGCACGCTGAGGCCCGTATAGGGCTGCGTGTAATCGGGCCGGGCATAGGGGCCGGCATAGTTCGTCATATATTGCGGCGACTGGTTGAAGGTGAGCCAGTTGGCCGACATTTCGAAACGCTTGCCGCCGTCGAAGTCGCGGCCGATCTTGGCAAAGAGATTGCCGCTGTTGAAACGGTCGCCGCCGCCTTGGCCGAGCATGGAATCGGACGGCAGTTCGCGCCCTGCGCCATCGAAGGTGCGGCGGGCGACGCGGCCGGAGCCGACGAAGACATAGTCGAAGCCGTTCTCGACCTTGCCGGAAATGGTCGCCGACACTTCCGGCGAAATGGATTCGGCCGGATGGGCGGTGAAGCCGCGCAGCGCCGAATTGATGGTGATCTTCGGCGGGCCGGCCTCGGCGCGCTTGGTGATGAAATTGACCGTGCCGCCGGTGGCGCCGGCGCCATAGAGGCTCGATGCGCCCGACACCATTTCGATGCGCTCGACCGAATTGAGATCGATGAGCGAGAGAATGCGGGAGACGTCGCGCAACGGCGTGTTCAGCGGCACGCCGTCGACGAGCACCAGGAGATCGCGGCCGCGATAGGTTTCCGAGGCGCCGGACACCGTCTGGTTCGACATGGAAAAGCCGGGCACGATCTTGGCGAGCGCCGCCGAGGCGCTGCCCGCCTGCTGGATTTGCGTCTCGATTTCCTTCTTGTCGATCACCTGCACCGACTGGGGAATGTCCGACAGGGAGCGTTCGGCACGGGCCGCCGTCACGGTGATCGTGTCGAGTTCGACATAGCTGCTGTTCTGGCCGTTGCTCTGCTGCGCCAGAGCCGGGAGCGCCAGGAGGCCGCAACTCACGCCAAACGCCGTGGTCGACAAAAGGATTCTTCGCATCATCATCAGCACGCCCCTTATGTATTTCTTTTCAGCCCATGCTGTCTGCAAGCTTTCGGCTGTTATGGCGGCGGATGTGTTGTTGTTTGGAACTGTTTTAATTTGCGTCTACTGCCGCAATGCTTTCCAAACGTCGCCCATCGCCATAGATGTAGTGAATTGCACTAGAGCGTTGACGCTTCGGCATCTTGGACATGGGCGAATTGGAAAGCGGACTCAGGCGAACAAAGCGCACGCGGCACGCGCCTGTGGCGGCCGGGCGACAGGGCAGTGCCGCGCGGCTGATGCCGATCTGGCTCGTTGCCGACAGCGCGCGCACCCATCGCAATCTGCCTGACTTCAAGACGCCGGGGCTGGCGGGGCAGCCGCGCCGGCTCGAGTCCTCGCGTGACGTACCCTTCGAAGCCAAGGCGATCTTGCGCATGGAGCCCGATGTCGGGCTGATGTCCTGCTTCGATCCCGCGCCGCTCTGGGCTTTCGAGGCCTTAGCGGAGGCGAGTGCTCTGGTCGTGCGGCCGTCGAACGGCATCATCGTTGTGCATCAGGAGGACGCGCAGGTGGTCGTGGCCTCGCGCGAGGCGGCGATCGTCTCCTGCACCAAGGCGGCGCGTTTCATCCTCACCGATGTCGATCGGCTCGATTGCTTTCTGCTGCCACGCGGCGATGGCGATGATCCGTTCGCCGACGTGGCCTTGCGCAAATTCGGCCAGGACAATGGCGCGCTTCTACTGCTCGGCCATTACGCGGCGGCTTTGATGCGCGGCCTTTTGCCGATGAACAGCGACGGCCTGCAGGATCTGTCGATGCGCTATATGCGCGATCTCGTCGCCAATATGTTCGAGACGCCGGCCATCGAACAGGCGCCGCGCCCGGCCATGCGCCTGCGCGCCATCATGGCTGAGATCGAGGCGCGGCTCGATCAGCATTCGCTGTCGGCGCAGGAGGTGGCGAGCCAGCACGGCGTCAGCACGCGCTATCTGCAAAAGCTGTTCGAGGCGGAAGGCGGCACTTTCTCGGAATATGTGCTGCGCCGGCGGTTGGAGCGGGCGCTCCTGCTGCTGCAATCCTCGGAAGCGCAGACGCGGCCGATCAGCAGCATCGCCTTCGATGTCGGCTTCGACGATTTGTCCTATTTCAACCGCACGTTCCGCCGCCGCTTCGGCTCATCGCCGCGCGAAATCCGCGCCCGCCACCGCGCCAATCTTGAGGCGCAGGGAAGCGGCGGTTCGGGCTGACGGATTGCAGAAGGCCCTCAGTGTCATTCTCGACGCGCGAAGCGCGAGCGGGAATCCAGAGCGCGTGGTAAAGCGTTGCGCGACGGTTACGTGTAATCGCATGAGAGCAAACAGCATTTTACCGCTCGCTCTGGATCCCCGCTCAGCCGCTGTGCGGCTGTCGGGGATGACACCGAGAGGCTACCCGCACGTGAGATCATCGCACTCACGTACCGAAGCGACGAGCCGCGCGATCGTCTTGGGGCCGGGATAGCCCAAAATGCCGACGCCATTGAGCGTATAGGATGGCGTGGCGTTGAAGCCGAGATTCTCGGACAGTTTGATATGTTTCTTCAGGGCCTCGCCGATCAAGGGATCGTCGGCTTGGGCCTCGACCTTGCCGACATCGAGTTTCAGTTTCTCCGCGACATCGAGCGCGGTGCGGCCGCCGACCGTGCCGCGATGAGCGAAAAGCTCGGTGCGCATGCGATGGGCTGGCTGCGGTCCATGCATGCGCAGCACGGCGAGAAAGACACGCGCGGCCTGGAAGGAATCGAGGCCGAGCACGGCGTTCTGCACCATGCCGATGCGCAGCGCTTTGTCCTTCTGGCGCAGGCTCTCCAGATCGCGCGCTGCGCGCTTGCAGAAGGGACAGTTGAAATCGGAAAACTCGGTGAGGATCACGTCGGGCGATTCCGGGCCGATCCAGAGGATGCCCGGCAGGCCATCGACGGAGAGTTCCGAGGGCAGCTTGTAATTGATCACGGGTTTGCCGCTGTCGTCGGTCAATTCATGCAGGCTGTCTTGCGCGGAAACGCTTGTGGCAGCGAGGGTGAGGCCGCCGGCGGCGATCATAAAATTGCGTCGTGTATAGAACATTCAATGGCCCGCTTGATCCGTGTTGTCGCTGAAAATCCAAATCAGCCCGCGTCTTAGGAGGCGACTCATGGCAAGAGAAACCGGCTGAACTGGGGCAAGAGCGCTCCGATCGCGTGGCATATCGCTTGCTTTCTCATCCTCCTGACCGGGCTTGCAGAGGAGCCTGGCGACTACCCAGGAGGGATGCGATGTCAGCTTCAATGGCCGCTCCAGCGGAAGCGGTGAAAAGCTCCGCGCCGCTTTATAAATCCCTGTTCGTTCAGGTGATCGTCGCGCTCCTGCTCGGCATCGTGTTGGGCATGGCGGCGCCGGATTTCGCCGTGCAGCTCAAAGTGCTGAGCGACGGCTTCCTCAAGCTGATTTCGATGATCGTCGCGCCGATCGTCTTCTGCGTGGTGGTGCATGGTATCGCCGGTGCCGGCGATCTCAAAAAGGTCGGGCGTGTCGGTGTCAAGGCGCTCGTCTATTTCGAAGTGATGACGACCATCGCTTTGGCGCTCGGCATTGTGCTGGCCTATCTGTTCGGGCCGGGCCACGGCATGAACATCAATACGGCAACGCTTGATGGCACGGCGCTCGGCAGCTATGCCGACAATGCCCACAAGCTGCAGGGCGGCGGGCTGTCCGCCTTCATCCTCAACATCATTCCAAGCACGTCGTTCGATGCCTTGGCGCGCAACGACGTGTTGCAGGTGTTGTTCTTCGCCGTCCTGTTCGGCGTCAGCCTGGCGCTGTATCGTGGTCCGCAGGCGCAGAAAGTTTCCGACATGATCGAGGCCGTGTCGGGCGTGTTGTTCAAGGCGATGAGCCTGATCGTGCGGGTGGCGCCGTTCGGCGTGCTGGGTGCCGTGGCTTATACGGTCGGGCGCTATGGCGTGGGGTCGCTGAAACAGCTTCTGTCGCTGGTGGTACTCTACTACGTCTCGGTGCTTTTGTTCGTCTTCGTCGTGCTCGGCGCGGTCATGCGCATGGCTGGGATCAATCTGTTCAAATTCCTGGCCTACATGCGCGAAGAGCTGACGATCGTGCTCAGCACCGCCTCGTCGGATGCGGTGCTGCCGCAGATCATGCGCAAGCTCGAAGTGATGGGCATCAAGAAATCGACGGTCGGCCTCGTCGTGCCGACGGGCTATTCGTTCAATCTCGATGCCTTTTCGATCTATCTTACTCTGGCCGTGGTGTTCATCGCCCAGGCGACCAACACGCCGCTGTCCTTCGGCGATCTCCTGCTGGTGCTGGGTGTTTCCCTCATCACCTCGAAAGGGGCGCATGGCGTGCCGGGTTCGGCCATCGTCATCCTGGCGGCGACGCTCAACGCCGTGCCGTCGATCCCCGCCATAGGCCTGGTGCTGGTGCTCTCCGTCGACTGGTTCATCGGCATGGCGCGGGCGCTGGGCAATCTCATCGGCAATTGCGTGGCAACCGTGGTGGTCGCGGCCTGGGAGGGTGATCTCGATCACGAGAAGGCACGTCAGGTGCTGAACGGCATGGCGACCGACGTCAGCGATGTGGTCGAGGGGCCGGTGCCGGAAGCCGTGCCGGTGGCATCGGCGGTGTAAGCCTGTTCACCCCTGCCTGCCGATCGGCTACGATCCCTGCCGTCTCTGAGGCGGTGGGAAGGGCTGATCATGCGGGGATTGCGGTCGACCGCGACATGTCTTGGTGTCGCCGTGATCATGAGTGGATGCGCCTCCCTGGATGGGGGCCTGTTCGATCCGCCACGCGGACGCCTGCAGGGCACGTTGCTTTTGCAATGGACCTCCGAGGACGGATTCATCTACGTGCCCGACCCAACAGATCCGTTGATTTACGCCATCGCCGGCAAGCCGCCGATCCAACCGGGGCGCATTTATACGGATGGTGGTTCGATCCCGCGCGTGTTCTGGAGTGTCAAGGGCTTCTCGCCCTGGGCCTACGGACCCGCCTATATCCTGCACGATTGGCTGTTCAACGAACACCGTTGCCGGCGCCTGCCCGATGCGCCTAACGGCTATAGTCTGATCGAAGCGAATGCGGTGCTTTATGACGCCATCGGCATTCTGGTGGCCCAAGGCAAAGCCGATAGCAATGGCGAAGCGCGCCGGCTGATCAAATGGGCGGTCGATACATTCGGCCAAACGGCCTGGGATGGGCCTTGCGTCAAGCCGCCCCCGGTGCAGCCGCAAGCACTGCGCGCGGCACGGCCGATCACGCTCTACAAAGTGACGTTCGGCCGTTAGGTCTCAGTCGCGCGTCACCGCGGTGGTGTGGCGCCGTTTCAGATCGCGCGCCGCGCGGCCGAGGCTTTCGATGAAGGCGAGGGCGCCCGGTGACAGCGTGCGGTCGGCGCGATGGACCACGTCGAATTCGCGCTTCAGAGAGGGATTGCTGAGCGGGCGCGCGATCAATTGCTCCGAGGGGAGGGCCGTCAAACCATAGAGCGGTAGAACGGTGAGGCCGAAACCGGCTTCGACCATAGCGATGACGGTGGCGAGCTGGCTGAACTCATGTGCCGGTTCGGCGGTCAGGCCTGCGGCGGCATATCCGCGTTCGAGCTGTTCGCGAATGCCGTTGCCGCCGCGCAGCGCGATCAGAGCATGACCTTCGAGGTCGCGCCAGCGCGGCCGCTTCAGCGCCGCCAGCGGATGATCGATGCGGCAGAGCAGCGAGAAGGAATCGGTGACGAGAGAACGGCGCGTGATCGACGGATCGACGCGCAGGAACGTGCCGATCGCCAGATGCAATTCGCCATCCTTCAGCATCTGATGCAGATCGGCGATCGGCCGGTCGACCAGGGTCACGGTGATGTCGGGCGAATGCTGCGCGAAGTCGGCCATGGCGTGGGGCATCAGCGCCGCCGCCAACAGGGGCGGCGCGCCGACGGCGATATGGCCGCGACGGCGCAGGCCGATATCGCGGGCGCGGCGCAGCGCCATTTCGACATTGTCGTTGATCCGTTCGACGTCGTGCAGGAATTCCAGCGCCGCATCGGTCGGTTCGACGCGGCGTGTCGTGCGGTTGAACAGGCGAAAGCCGACCTCGGCCTCGAGATCGCGCACGAGGCCGGAGACGATCGGTTGCGCGAGGTTCAGCCGTTCGGCGGCGCGGGTGAAGCTTTGCGCCTGCGCCACGGCGATGAAGGCTTGCAACTGGCGCAATGTGATGCGGGATGACATTGATATAAATTCCATATCAATTGATCAATTAATCGCCGATTGTTTAATAGATGTCGAGCCCTTAATTCCGCCCTTCAGATGAGGCCTCCGCCGAGGCCGTTGGTAATGCAGTTCTGGGGAGGAACATGATGGATCGTCGCCGCTTCAACACGGCGCTGCTGGCTTCAGGCGCCGTGGCGCTGCTGCCGCAAGGCGTGCGCGCCCAAGGCGGGCCACCGGCCGATTGGCCGAAACAGACCGTGCGCGTCATCGTGCCGTTTCCAGCCGGTGGCACATCCGATGCCCTGCCGCGCTTGATCGCCGACGTGCTGACCCAGGTCTGGAAACAGCCTGTGGTCATCGAGAACCGGCCGGGGGCCGGCGGCAATGTCGGTGCCGAGGTGGTGGCCTTCGCCGCGCCCGATGGCTATACGCTGCTCGCCGCGCCGCCGCCGCCCATCGCCATCAATCACAATCTCTATCCCAAGCTCGGCTACGACCCGACCAAGTTCAAGCCGATCACCATCATCGGCTCGGCCACCAATGTGGTCGATGTCAGCAACAAGCTCGGCGTTTCCACGATTGCGGAATTGATCGCCAAGGCAAAAGCCAATCCGGGCGGGATCAATTGCGCCAATCAGGGCAATGGCAGCACGTCGCATCTGACGGCGGCGCTGTTCGAGAGCATGGCGGGCGTCAAATTCAATCACGTGCCTTATCGCGGCACGGCGCCGGCGCTGGCTGATCTCGTCGCCGGCCATGTCGATATTTTCTTCGACAACATTTCGCAATCGCTGCCGCAGCATCGCGCCGGCATGTTGAAGATGATCGGCGTGTGTGCGCTGGAGCGTGCGCCCGAAGTGCCTGACGTGCCGACCTTGTCGGAACAAGGCCTGCCCGGTTTTTCGGCGGTGGCCTGGTACGGCATGATGGCACCTCCGGGCACGCCGGATGCGCTGATCGAGAAGATCAATCGCGACGTGGTGGCGATCATCCGTTCGCCGGAGATTACCCGCAAATTCGTCGATCAGGCCGCCAAGCCGATCGGCAATACGCCGCAAGAGGCCGCCACCTTCATCGCCGCCGAGGAGAAGCTTTGGGGCGGTGTCATCAAGCAAGCGAACGTCAAAATCGGTTCCGGCTGAGCACGCTCTCAACCATTGGCCTTCTGGCCAACCCCGCAACGATGTGCGAAACAGTCTGAAGGCAAAAACAATGAACAGGCACGTGAATATGGGACGGAAACTCCGCGTCGCCATCGTCGGCGGCGGCATGGGCGGATTGGCGGCGGCGAATTTTTTGGTGCGGCGCGGCTTCGACGTCACGGTCTATGAGCAGGCGGGAAAGCTGGGCGAAGTCGGCGCCGGCCTGTTCATCTATCCCAACAGTCTGCGGGTCTTGGAACGTATCGGCTTTCAAGGGCCGTTGAACCAAGTCGGCGCCAAGGTCGGCCCGGGCTCGCAATATTATCGCATGGACGGCACCGTCGTCGGCCCCATCCTGACGACGGATTCGAACGGCTGGAACGGCATGTATGGCATGCATCGCGCCGATATGCTGAACGCGCTGGCGGCGGCACTGCCGGAGGGCTGCGTGCGCACCGGCCATCGCTGCACCGGCTTCGAGCAGGACGAGCAGGTGGCGCGCCTGTTCTTCGCCCATGGCGCCCAGGCGGAAGCCGATGTGGTGATTGCCGCCGACGGCATTCAATCGGTGCTGCAGAAATTCGTGGTCGAGCCGCAGGCGCCGGAATATTCCGGCTCGCGTGCCTATCGCGGTCTCGTCTCGCGCGACAAGCTCGCCACCTGGAACGATCGCACCCATCAGGTGTGGATGGGCGACGGCAAGCATTTCATGGTGTTCCCGGTGCGCGGCGGCACTCTGCTCAACTATGTCGGCTTCGTGCCGACAGGCGACGAGCTGGCCGAATCCTGGTCGGCGGTGGGCGATCGTGACGAGCTGGCGGCGTCTTTCGCCGGCTGGCATGCGCCGATCGTCGATCTGCTGACCAAAGTTGAAAGCTGCTTCTGGTGGGGTCTTTACGATCGCTTGCCGCTGTCGTCGTGGACCAACGGCCGCCTCGTGCTGCTGGGCGATGCGGCGCATGCGATGCTGCCGCATCTGGGCCAGGGCGCCAATCAGGCGATCGAGGATGGCTGCGCTCTGTCGATCTTCCTTGAAGGCCATGCGCCAGCCGATGTGCCGGCTGTGCTGAAGGATTATGAAGCCTTCCGACGACCGCGTACCGATCTCATTCAGGCGGAAGCGCGGCGCAATGGTCTGCGTTACGATTCGCGCAGCGGCAGTCTTGAACAGCGCGATCGCGAGATCGCCACATCGGCGCAATTCCGCAAGTCGCTCTATGACTATGACGTCGAGAAGGATGCACTGGAGCGGCTTGGGCGCGTGCCAGCGGTGGCGTAGTCAATTCGCTCCATAGGGCGCGAAAGCGCTGCGCGTGTCGTCCACGTGCAGCGCTTTGCCGACAGGTGGAAAGGCGCGCTGCGGACAGGCATCGCGCTCGCAGATGCGGCAGCCGGCGCCGATCGGCGTGGCGGCGGCGGGGTTTTTGAGATCAAGTCCATCTGAATAGACCACGCGTGCGGCGTGCTGCAGGTCGCAGCCGAGCGCAATGGCGAAGGTCTTGCGCGGCGCATGATAGCCGCCCTGGCCGTGTGAGACCGTGCGGGCGATCCAAAGGTAGGTGCGCTCGTCCGGCATGCGCGCCAGTTGCGTCAGGATGCGCTGCGGCTGCGCGAAGGCTTCATAGACATTCCACAGCGGGCAGGTGCCGCCGATGCGCGAGAAGTGAAAGTCGGTCGCCGACTGGCGCTTGGAAATATTGCCGGCGCGGTCGACGCGGATGAAGAAGAACGGCACGCCGCGCGCGCCGGGTTTCTGCAAGGTGCTGAGACGGTGGCACGTGGTTTCGAAACCGACGCCGAACTGCTGGCTCAGCACATCGATGTCGTAGCGGCAGGCCTCGGCCCTGTCGCGAAAGGCGGTATAAGGCAAAAGCAGCGCGCCGGCGAAATAATTGGCAAGGCCGATGCGGGCGAGACGGCGCGAGGCTTCGTCCGCCAGCGCCCCCTCCGAGACGATCCGATCGATCGTCTGACCCTGCTCGAGGAAGGCCACTTGCGTGGCCATCTGAAACATCTGCTGGCCGGGATGCAGGCGGGAGGACAGGCGCAGCACGCGCGCTTCGCGGTCGAAGTGGCGCAAGGCGTCATCGGGCGTGCCGGAGATGACGCGGATGCCGTGGCGTGTTTGCAGACGCTGCGCCAATGCGCCAGCCATATTGCCGACGGGCAGTTCGGCTTCGAGGGCGATCCGTTCGGCCGCCTCGTCGAGTTCGGCGATGTAGTTGTGTTTGCCATAGAAGAAGTCGCGCACTTCCTCGAATGGCGTCGAGACAGGCGAGGGCGTGTGATCGGGTGTGCGATCTTGCCGGTCGTCGCCAAAGCGGGCGGCAAGCGCGGCCGATTGTTCCAGCGCCCGACGATAGCGCCGGTGCAAAGCGACGAGGGCGCGGCCGACGGCGGGCATGGCATTGGCCAGTTCGCGCATGTCGGCCAAGGCGATCGGTTCGCCCAGCGCCGGATCGGTGAGCGCTTCCCTGAGATCGGCGATGAGGCGGGCTTCGTCGTCTTCGGAGAACAATTGCACATCGATGCCGAAGGCGGCGTTGAGTTTGAGCAGGACAGGAACAGTGAGCGGGCGCTGATTGTTCTCGATCTGGTTGAGATAGCTGAGCGACAGGCCGATGGCGGAGGCGAGCGCCTGCTGGGTCATCTGCCGCTCCTCGCGCAGCCGCTTGAGCCGCACGCCGACGAAGGCCTTCTTCATGGCAACCTCCGAGCTTCGCAAACTTTGCAAATTCTGATGCAAGTCTTCGCAAATCTACGCATTTTCAGTTCTTTACCCATCTTTTGAATTGCGAATATTGCGAACTCAGCTTCGTCTGGCAAGGGCATTGGCAAGGGACTTAAGCGATGGCGCAGGATGTCCTGGCTGACACATCGACCGAGACCGGCGCCCGGTTCACCGAAATGGTGTTTCCGGAACAGGCCAATCATTACGGCACCTTGTTTGGCGGCCACGCCTTGTCGCTGATGGGCAAGGCGGCCTTCATCGCCGCGACGCGGCGGGCGCGGGCGCCCGTCGTCATGGCGCGGTCCGACAAGGTCGAATTCCATGTGCCGGTGCGCGTCGGCGAATTGATCGAGCTTGCCGCCCATGTGGCGCGGGTCGGCCGCTCCTCCATGACCGTGGTGGTCGAAGTCACTTCGGAAGGTCTGGTGTCCGGCCGGCGCCGTCTGGCTGTGCGCGGCTCCTTCGAAATGGTCGCCGTCGACGCTGAGGGCCGACCGGTGCCCATCACGCATTCAACCCCATGCAAGGATAGTTCAACGTGAAATCGCACAGCGTTCGCACCCATAAATCCGCCGAGAACCTGCCGCGCGAGGGACAGTTGGCCTGGAAGATCGCCGAGGTGGCGAGCGATCCGGTCGATGTCGCCGATGACGTGATCGAGATGATCGGCAATCGGATCATCGACAATGCGGCTGTCGCGGCGGCTTCGCTCAATCGCCGGCCGGTGGCGAGCGCGCGGGCGCAGGCCGAGGCGCATCCGTTCCAGCCGGGCGCCACGGTGTTCGGCCTGGCGCCGACGCAGCGCCTGTCGCCGGAATGGGCGGCCTGGGCCAATGGCGTGGCAGTGCGCGAACTCGACTTTCACGATACGTATCTTGCCGCCGATTACTCGCATCCCGGCGACAATATTCCGCCGATCCTGGCGGTGGCGCAGCATTGCGGCCTCGATGGCGCGGCGCTCGTGCGCGGTCTTGCCACCGGCTATGAAATCCAGGTCGATCTCGTCACCGGTATCTGCCTGCACGAGCACAAGATCGATCACATCGCCCATCTCGGCCCTTCGGCCGCCGCCGGCATCGGCACGGCTTTGGGCTTGCCGACGGAGACGATCTATCAGGCCGTGCAGCAGGCACTGCATGTGACGACGACGACGCGGCAATCGCGCAAGGGCGAGATTTCGAGCTGGAAAGCCTATGCGCCGGCCTTTGCCGGCAAGATGGCGATCGAGGCGGTCGATCGCGTCATGCGCGGCGAGGGCGCGCCGTCACCAGCCTGGGAAGGCGAGGATGGATTCGTCGCCTGGCTGCTCAGCGGCCCGAAGGCCGAATATCATGTGCCGCTGCCGGAACGCGGCGAAGCCAAGCGCGCCATTCTGAACACTTACACCAAGGAACATTCGGCCGAATATCAAAGCCAGGCCTTGATCGATCTGGCGCGGCGCATGGGGCCGCAGGTTCATGCCAAGGGCGGTTTCGGTGCTATCGGCAGCATCGTCATCCACACCAGCCATCACACTCATTATGTGATCGGCACCGGCGCCAACGATCCGCAGAAGATGGATCCGAAGGCGAGCCGCGAAACGCTGGATCATTCGATCATGTATATTTTCGCCGTCGCGCTGGAAGACGGCGGCTGGCATCATGAACGCTCTTACGCGCCCGCGCGCGCCAACCGGCCGGAGACGATCGCGCTCTGGCACAAGATTTCCACCGCCGAGGACGCCGAATGGACGCGGCGCTATCACAGCCGCGATCCGAAGGAACTGGCTTTTGGCGGCCGCGTCGTCATCACCCTGACAGACGGATCGGTGATTGAAGATGAAATCGCCGTCGCCGATGCGCATCCGCTCGGCGCACGTCCGTTCAAGCGGGCGCAATATGTCGCCAAGTTCCGCACGCTGGCTGAAGGCATTATCGCGCGCCCCGAACAGGATCGTTTCCTCGGCCTCGTCGAGCGGCTGCCGGTGCTGACGGCGCAGGAAATCGGCGGCCTTACCTTCTCGGTCGATCCGGCTTTGCTGCAAGGACAGCGCAAGTCGGGGATTTTCGATGGGCGCAAAGCTGGTGCTGCCAGTGGCCTCGCGGCCGAATAGGAGGAGAGCATGGTCGCTGAGACGAACGATCGCACGAACCCGCCGCCGAAAAAGTCCGTGGCCCTGTCCGGCGTCGTCGCCGGCAATACGGCGCTCTGTACCGTCGGGCGCAGCGGCAACGATCTGCACTATCGCGGTTATGACATTCTCGACGTGGCGGAGACCTGCACCTTCGAGGAGATCGCCCATCTGCTCGTCCACGGCACTTTGCCGACGACGACGGAACTCGCCGCCTATCAGTCGAAACTGAAAGCGTTGCGCGGCCTGCCCGCTGCCGTGCGGACGACCTTGGAAGCACTGCCGGCGGCAGCGCATCCGATGGATGTCATGCGCAGCGGCGTGTCGGCGCTCGGCTGCGTGCTGCCGGAGGCGCACGATCATAACGCGCCAGGCGCGCGCGATATCGCCGATCGGCTGATGGGATGCCTCGGTTCGATGCTGCTCTACTGGCATCACTTCGCCCAGAACGGCCGGCGTGTCGATGTGGAAACCGATGACGACAGCATCGGCGGTCACTTCCTGCATCTCCTGCACGGCGTGCCGCCAGCGCCAGAGCATGTGCGGGCGATGCACACGTCCCTCAATCTCTATGCCGAACACGAGTTCAATGCCTCGACTTTCACGGCGCGCTCCATCGCCGGCACCGGCGCCGACATCTATTCGGCGATCACCGGCGCCATCGGCGCGCTGCGCGGGCCGAAACATGGCGGCGCCAATGAAGTGGCGTTCGAAATTCAGAAACGTTACGGCGATGCCGATGAAGCGGAAGCCGACATCCGCCGCCGTGTCGCCGAAAAGGAAGTGGTGATCGGTTTTGGCCATCCGGTCTACACCGTCGCCGACCCGCGTAACCGACTGATTAAGGATGTGGCGCGGCGCCTGTCGCGCGACGCCCAATCGATGAAAATGTTCGACATTGCCGAGCGGATCGAGGCCGTGATGGCGCAAACCAAGAAAATGTTCGCCAATCTCGATTGGTTCAGCGCCGTTTCCTATCATAGAATGGGCGTGCCGACGGCGATGTTCACGCCGCTTTTCGTCATCGCGCGCACGTCGGGCTGGAGCGCCCATGTGATGGAACAGCGCGCCGACAACAAGATCATCCGTCCGTCCGCCCATTATATCGGGCCGGAGAACCGCGTTTTCGTGCCGATCGAGAAACGCGGTGTGGCGGAAGCCGCCGTGCGGGCCGCCTAGCAAACACCTCACCGTCATTGCGAGCGGAGCGAAGCAATCCAGGAGCCAAGGTATAGATCATGGACGCGAATATACCCGCGCCACAGGCGTTCTCTAATAATCTACCACGCGCCCCTGGATTGCTTCGTCGTTGCACTCCTCGCAATGACGGGAAAGGCCCGGAACATTATAAATTGAAGGAAAGACCATGCCTTATCTCGTTGCTTCCGATCTGCCGCAGGAGCCAGCCGGACAGCGCTTTCGTGCTTTGATCGCGCGCGGCGGTATCGTGCCAATGCCTGGTGCCCATAACGGCATGGCGGCCTTGCAGGCCAAGGCGGCCGGGTTCGAAGCGCTCTATCTGTCCGGCGCGGCGATGACGGCCTCCATGGGCCTGCCCGATCTCGGCGTCATCACCGTCGATGAAGTGGCTTTCTTCATCCGTCAGGTCGCTCGTGCCAGCGGTCTGCCGCTCCTCGTCGATGGCGACACGGGTTATGGCGAAGCCCTCAACGTCATGCATATGGTGCGCGCCTTCGAGGATGCGGGCGCCGGCGCCGTTCATATCGAAGATCAATTGCTGCCGAAAAAATGCGGCCATCTCAACGACAAGAAACTCGCCGATGCGCGCGACATGGCAGCGAAAGTGGCGGCGGCGGCGCGGGCACGCCGCCATCTTTACATCATCGCGCGCACCGATGCGGCGGCAAGCGAGGGCCTTGATAGCGCTGTGGCGCGCGCCAAGCTCTATCTGGAAGCCGGTGCCGACGCGATCTTTCCCGAAGCACTGACCGACGCGGAGATGTTCCGCGCATTTGCCCGTGCCTTGCCCGGCGTGCCGCTGCTCGCCAACATGACCGAGTTCGGCCGCACACCATTTTTCACGGCGGCGGAATT
This sequence comes from Rhizobiales bacterium 62-17, assembly GCA_001898965.1. Classification (GTDB taxonomy): domain Bacteria; phylum Pseudomonadota; class Alphaproteobacteria; order Rhizobiales; family Beijerinckiaceae; genus Terripilifer. Next base: position 118,902 of record MKVW01000009.1, on the reverse strand, counting down.
CGAGGCGATGGGCTATCGCATGGTGATCTGGCCGGTGTCGTCTTTGCGCATGGCCAATAAGGCGCAGGAGCGGCTCTATGCCACTTTGCGCCGCGACGGCAGCAGCAAGGCGCTGCTTAACGACATGCAAACCCGCGCCGAGCTCTACGACCTGATCGACCTCAAGGCTTTTGAAGCGCTCGATGCCTCGATCGTGGCGACGATCGTGCCGCGCGCCGCCGAATAGGCCCCTCGAAGCGTTTCAGTGAAAGGTGTAAAGGCGCTGCGCCGCACGCACGCGCTGATAGAGCACAGCGGCGACTTCCGTCGCCCAGATCACGTCATGCCATTCCTGCTCGGTGAGCCGGGAGCGCCCCAGAATATCGAAGATTTCTTCGGTAACGGTGCCGTCGCCGGTCTGGCGCGCGAGCAGGAAGCTGGTTTCCTCGGGCGTCAACCCCAGCGCCTGCACGATCTGGAGGGCCGAGCCATTGCCGAGGCGCGCGCTGACCGCGTCCAGCATGGCGGCGATGGCGAGCTTCGCCAAAGGCATGCGATAGGCCACATAGTGGCTGAGGGCGAGATAGGCGGTGGTTTCAACGCCGGGAAACTGACCATCGGGGTCCGGTCCCTCGTAGCGGGTGGCCGCCAGATCATTGCGAATCCACTGCCAGCGCGATTTCTCCCGGGCCGCATGGCGCTTCAGATAGTCGCGCGCCTCGGGCCGCTCGGGACCGAGATTGTCGCCGGCAATGGCGAATGTGCAGGATGAGGCGGAGACATGATGAAACAATTGCCCGAGCAGTTCGTGATAATCGGCCATCGTGATCTCATCGATGCTGGCCCGATAGGCGGGGCAGATGTCGAGAAGGGCGCTGACGTGACGATCGATGGTCGTGCGCAGGGTTTCGATGCTCATCGCATGGTCCGAGATGTCAGGATTTGACGGTCGCTGACGGGGCGGGAATCGAAGAGGTGTCAGGCCGACGCGAAGGTCTCGCGCGCCCGGATTGGACAAAATTGTCCGGGCTCGGACTGTGCGATTTCGCACATCGGGTATTCGAATCGCCTTCGCAACTGGAATTTAGCGCGATTACTCCAGCAAATCGCGCTTGAAGCCGCAGCGTTGCAGAACGCCGGCCCGCGCTTCCTCCGCCAAACGCAGAACACGGGCGGTATCGACGCCGACCATCTGGCCGCGCCATTTCTTCACCTTGCCGTCGATCATCACCGTCTCGACATGGCTCGGATTCATCACGTTGACGACGGCGCCCACCGCATTGTTGATCGGCCAGGCCGAGAGACTGTCGGTGCGCAGCAGAATGAGATCGGCCTGTTTGCCGGGGGTGAGGCTGCCGGTTCTGTGGTCGAGATGGGCGCAGCGCGCGCCTTCGATGGTGGCGAATTCGAGGACGTCGCGAGCGGTGAGCAGGGGAGGCAGGTTTTTCTCGCCCTGGCGCGCGCGTTGCAGAACGAGGGCGCGTTGCAGGGTGAGCGTCGTGCGCATGATCGTGAACGGATCCTGTGCCATGGTGGCGTCGACGTCGGAACTCAGGCTCGGACGGATGCCATGATCGAGCGCGCCCTGAATGCCGGGCATGCCATGGCCCATCGTCATTTCGATGGGCGGCGCGAGTGACACGCGGATGCCGGCGTCGGCGATGAGACGCCAGGCGGTATCGGAGAGATCGTTGCAGTGGATGAGTTCGTCACCTGCGCGCAAGAGACCCGCCTTCTGCAATTCGTGCAGGCGCGGTTCGCGGCGCTGGTCGACGCCATGCGAGACGATGCGCAGATCATTCTGCCGCGCATAAGCGAAAATCTTTGGATCGAGCACCGAGCCCAGCGCCAGCGTGAGAAGTTGGTCCTCGGAATTGAAATAGCGCTGGCGCAGCCGGCGCGAATCCTGCGGATACTGCATCTTGTCGCCTTGGCCGAGCCAATAGGCATAGACCACGCGCATGCCGGATTCCGTCAGCGCCTTGATGCCGGCATCGGTATGCTCGGGCGTATGGGACACCTGCGACGTGTCGACCGCCAGGGTCGTACCCATGTCGATCATGCCGAGCGCGGAGATCAGCGAGCCGGCATAGACGTCAGGCGGCAGATAAGCGGCGGTGATCGGCCCGTTGATGGTGGCGTTATAGTCGGGATTGAGCAGGCCGTTGACGAGAATGCTGCGCAGGATACCCTGGTAGAAATGATGATGGGTGTCGACGAAGCCCGGCATGACGATGCGGTTTTGTGCCTCGACGACGACGGCATCGGTCGGCGTATCGGCCAGCCGGCCGACGGCTTTGATCTTGCCGTCCTCGATCAGCACGTCGCCCTGGGCGAAGTCGCCGACCTGCTTGTCCATGGTGAGGACGCTGCCGCCTTTCACCAGAATGCGGCGGGCGCCAGTGAGCCGGGCGAGGTCGGCGTCGTCTATGGGTGTTGACTGTGCGAAGGCCGGCCAAACGATGGGCGCGGAGAAGGCATAGGCACAGGCGGCAAGGCTCGATCGCAGGAAGGCGCGTCGGCTCCGTGGCCTGCCGCTGACGGTGGCGCAGAAGTGGCACATCGCATCCTCCCTGCAAACGAACGACAGGCTGTCATTTCGCCGTGTTAAGAATTTTCTTGAGCCGGCTCACCACGTCGGGTGGCGTTGCGTCGATGCTTTCAAGAATCTTCTGCATGGCCTCACCGTCGGTGGGGCCGGGCGGTTCGCCGGCGACCTTCTCGAATTCGGCGCGGAAATCCTTGTCGTTCATGGCGCCCATGAAGGCGGCACGCATTTCCTTCGCGCGATCGGCGGGCATTTGGCCCGGAGCCAGATAGGGCCGGTTGATGGTTTGCGGGGCGATGATGACGTTAAGCATCTGCCGGCCGGCGTCGTCGGTGGCAAGATCGAGCGCGCTCGGCACGCCCGCGGCGTCTGGATGTTGGCCGAGCTGCACGATGAAGTTCAGCTTCTTCTCGCGCAACCAGTCGGGCTTTGACGATTTCATGCTGGAGAAGCCCCAGCCACAGCGCCCATCGGCTTCGCCGCGCTCGATCGCCATGATGGTTTCCTGCGTGCCGACATAGCCGGTGATGACGCGGAATTTCGTGCCCAGCGTCGCGTTGAGCGCCAGGGGGATGATGTCGGTCGGCGAGGCGGCACCCGTGCCGGCGACCGTTACTTCGCGTTTCCTGGCGTCTTCCAGGGTCTTGATCGGCGAGCCGTGCCAAGTCACGCAGAGGCTGACGTCTTTTTCCAACGCGCCGACGGCGGTGAAATCGCTGATCTTATATTTGGTCTCGCGCAGCGACGTCAGCGGTTCGATGATCGGCCCGGTCGAGAAGGCGCCGATATAGGTGCCGTCCTTGGGCGCGACGCTGTTCAAATATTCGATCAGGCGCACGCCACCGGCGCCGGGCATGAGCTGCACCTGCACGCGCGGTTCGCCGGGATAATATTTGCCGATATATTGCGCCAGCATGCGCGCGCCGATATCGATGCCGCCGCCCGCGGTGCCGCCGACGGCGATGGTGATCGTCTTGCCCTTGAAATAGCCGTCAGCACTTTGCGCCTGCGCCAAACCGGTGCCGGCGAGCGTCACGATGACGGCGAGCTGAAGCTTCTGCCATGCATTGGCCATCCGCATCCTCCCCTATGTGCAGCAGGCGTTTAGCCTTTATGGATAGCCGGGGAACGTCCCGAACGAGCCAAAGCCCCAAGCGCTGCGCCACGTCTCCTTCGGCCATTTCTTCGGCCGTAACGGCATTTCCTCGTGCCAGGGGCGAGGCTGCCAATAGCCCAGTTCCTCGTCGGCCATGATGTCCATTTCGCAATAGCATTCGATGCGCAGGTCATCGCTGTTGCGGTGATAGGCAGCGACGTTATGGCCGACGATGTGGCGCAGCGGCCCCCACACCAGTTGGATTTCGTTGCGCGTCAGCACTTCGCAGGCATGATGAATGGCCGCCCAATCCTTCACCTCGAAGGCGACGTGATGCAGGCGCTGCGTTTCATATTGCACGAAGTTCACGGTGTGATGTTCGATGCCGCAGCGCATGAAGACGAAGTGATCGCCGAGCCAGTCGGAAACGCGGAAGCCGAGAAACTCCTGATAGAATTTAGCGACCTTCTGCACGTCGTTGACGCGCGAGGCGACGTGGCCGATTTTCAACGGATTGACGCCGCCTTCGCTGGCATCGCGCTTGTGGAACTGGCAGTCGGAAAAAATCTCGACGGTCGTGCCTTTCGGGTCGGTGAAGGTCAGGCAATCGGCGATGCCAGGCGTCGGGTCGGATTGCCGGTCGCTGGCAACGCCTTCCTTCTGCAGCTTTTGCGCCAGGGCTTTCAGGTCGGTACCGGGCGCCACCTGGAAGGAGATGCGCTGCAAATCGGCATGATCGGCGGTTTCGAGGACGACCGATTCCTGTCCCAGTTTGCTGGCGAGAATGGCGCGCTTGGGCGAACGGTCGACCAGCGACAGGCCCATCACCTGCGTCCAGTAGTCGGTTTGGCGGTCCAGATCAGGCGTCGAGAAAGTGGCGTGCCCCAGTCGCTTCACCTGAATCATGCGTTCGCTCCCGTCGATTTTGGCCGCCAATGGATTGGCGCGCTTATGCTCATTTTTATGCATAAAAATTTATGATGCGCAAGCCAAAGATAGTTCGGGTCAAATGTGCACGTTTGGGCGGATCATTCTCGATGATCGAATTTACAACGACCATATTTTATGCATAAAAATTAAACTCGCTGGGAATGGCGAGTGGCAGGCGCGAGCATGACGAACCAGAGCGACGTTTTGGAAACGGAGACCGTGCGATCGGAGGCCGCCTATCGCGCGATCAAGCATGAGATCGTCACGGCGCGGATTGCGCCGGGCACGAAGCTCAAGGTCGATGCCTTGCAGCGGCAGTTTGGATTTTCCAGCAGTCCGCTACGTGAAGCGCTGACGCGGTTGGCGGCGGAGGATTTCGTCGTTGCCGATCAGCGGCGCGGTTTTCGCGCGGCGCGGGCCTCGCTCGGCGATCTCAACGATATCACGCATTTTCGCTTGGTGATCGAGGTGCATGGCCTGGTCGATTCGATCGAACGTGGCCAAAAGTCTTGGGAGACAAGGATTATCGACGCCCTCGATCGGCTCGATGCGGTGGAGAGCAAATTGCCACGGCCGGAGCGTTTGCATGCGGAGGTCTGGATCGAGCGGCATAAGGATTTTCACATGGCGCTGATCTCGGCCTGCGGCTCGGAGCGATTGCAGGAGCAATGTTCGTCGCTGTTCGACCAGTCGCAGCGCTATCGCAGCCTCTATGCCTTGAACCGGACAGGGGCGCGCAACGGTTCGGCCGAGCATCGCCGCATTCTGGAGGCGGCGCTGGCGCGCGATAAGGCGACGGCGGCGGCTTTGATGCGTGAGCACATCGCCAAAACGGCGACGCATGTGGCGCAATATGTCGAATAGGGTGCGAAAAGGTAGCCCCGCACCACCTCTGGGAGCTTAAGGAAATCTTACCCGGCGAGGGCAGTTTCCGGCCCGGAGTGTTGCTTCTATCGCACTCTTTTCAGGCGATTTCGTCCAATCGTTCCGGTTGAATTGAAATTGTCGCGAATCGGGTCCATTTATAGGGTGTCGCGCAAAATTTGTTGGATGCGCGAGGTCAAGGAGAAGTCGCACTGACAAGCACCGTTCATCTGGAAGCAGCCCTGGCGCCGCTTCACCCGGTTCCCTCGCCGCGTGGCCTTGAGACCGGAAGCTTCGTGCAGAACGTGTTGCAGAGCCTTGAAGACCTGAAGGCGGAAGAGATCATCTCAATCGAACTCGCCGGCAAAACGACCCTTGCGGACACGATGATTGTCGCGTCCGGACGGTCGAATGTGCACGTGGGGGCGATCGCCGAAAGCGTCGTGAAGGCCTGCAAGGATGCCGGCATTGGTTCGCCGCGCGTCGAAGGCCTGCCGCATTGTGATTGGGTGGTGGTGGATGCGGGCGATCTGATCGTCCATATCTTCCGGCCGGAAGTTCGCAAATTCTACAATCTTGAAAAGATGTGGGGTGGCGACCGGCCTAACGAGGCTCAGGCGCGACAATCCTGATCGGTCGTTCCGATCTCGATCGTCCTGCTGTGACCGCCTGATCGCTGTCCGTGCCCGTATGAGGCGGGCCGCGGACCGGGTTGCGCAAAGGCCGCCGCATTTTGCGGCGGAGATGGGATTTGCGCATCCGCGATGGACGTTGTCGGCGCCGCGTGGCATCCGATGGTGCGATCTTGCAATAGCAAACGTCCAACAGTCATGACGCACGTCTTTCAAAAGCACTTCTCTTCGAAAGCGGCCCCGCCGTGAAAATCATTCTCGCGGCGGTCGGCCGGCTGAAGAATGGACCGGAGCGGGATTTATGCGCGCGCTATCTGGAGCGCGCGCAGGCGAGCGCGCGCGGCGTGGCGCTGAGCGGCGTCGAGATGAAAGAGATAGATGAGGGGCGGGCGCGCCGCGTCGAAGATCGCAAGGCGGAAGAGGCGAAGGCCCTCGCCGGGTTCATCGCCGACGGCGCCCGTCTCATCGTGCTCGACGAGCGGGGGCGGGCCATCAGCAGCGCCGATTTCGCCGCCGATATCGGCCGCGCCCGCGATGACGGTGCGCCGGCCTATGCGCTCGTCATCGGCGGTCCCGATGGGATCGATCCGGACTTGCGGGCCAAGGCGCATAAGGTGATCGCCTTTGGCGCGATGACCTGGCCGCACCAGCTCGTGCGCATCATGGCGACAGAGCAGATCTATCGCGCCATCACTATTCTGGCCGGTCATCCCTATCATCGCGTGTGAAAGGCGTTCGCGGCGAAAAGGCTCCCGTGCCACTATGCTGGCTGCGAATCGCCGCAATCGGCGTCCATCTCGTGATCACAGCGCCCCCGAACCCGGCCGCGGCGGCGCCTTCGTTCAGCGGCCGGTAAGAGACCATGCAGCGCAGCCCGTTCCTTCTCTCGGCGTCCGGATTTCGCCGGCTTCGCTTCGCCGGCGCATCGGTTCTGGCGCTGAGCGTGGCGCTTGGCTTTGGCCTCGTTGCGGCGAAAGGGCAGGCGCAGCCGGCGCCAGCAACCCCGGCGCCGTCCGCCACGCCGGCTGCCAATGAGCGCAGCCGGATCGAGGTGCGCCAGGAAGAATTGCGGGCGATCGAGCAGGGCCTGCGCCTGTCGGACGAACAGCGCCGCAAGATCGAAGCCGAACTCGAAGCGATCAAGACCGATCGGGCGCGGCTGAACACGGCCTTGGTCGAGACGACGGCGAAAGTGCAGGCGGCCGAAACCAGCATCAGCGAGGTGGAGCGCCGGCTCGAGAGTTCGGTCACCGCCGAACAGGCGATCCGCAAGTCGCTGGAAGCGCGGCGCGGCGTCATCGCCGAAATCCTCGCCAGTCTGCAGCGCATGGGGCGCAATCCGCCGCCGGCGCTGCTGATCGCGCCGGAAGACATCCTGAAAGCGATCCGCACCTCGATGATGCTGGGCGGCGTGGTGCCGGAGCTGCGCGCTGAGACGCAGGTTCTGGTCAATGATCTCAATGAGTTGGTGGAGCTGCGCAAGGCCATCGCGGTGGAGCGGGAGCGGCTCGATGGCGAGGTGAAGACCATGGCGGCCGAGCGCCAGCGGCTCGCTGGCCTCATCGATGCTCGCCAGACCGCCATGGGCGCGACCGAACAGGCGCTGACGAGCGAGCGCGGCAAAGCGCAGCAGCTCAGCCGCCAGGCGCTCGATCTCAAGGATTTGATCGCCCGCATGGAAGGCGAGGTTGAGAGCGCCCGGCGGGCGGCCGAGGCCGCTCAAAAGGCGGAAGCCGAGCGCCAAAAAATGGCTGCGATCAAGCCGCCGGATCCGCGTAAACCGGCCGATTCCTCGCGTTTACAGCCCGCAATGGCCTTTTCCGAGGCCAAAAACATGCTTCCGATGCCGGTTTCGGGCTCGATCGTGAAGAAATTCGGCGAACCGGATGGCTTCGGCAGTGCCGAGCGCGGGCTTTATGTCGCCACCCGACCGGGTGCGGTCGTCGCCTCGCCGATTGATGGCTGGGTGTTGTTTTCGGGCACTTTCCGAACCTATGGACAATTATTAATCATCAACGCCGGCGGCGGATATTATATACTGCTCGCTGGAATGGCCCGGAACAATGTCGAGGTTGGTCAGTTTGTCCTTTCGGGCGAACCCGTTGGGCTCATGGGAGATGCGTCGGCCAGGAATGCCGCCGCCCTTGCCATTGGCGCGACTCAACCCATTCTCTATGTAGAGTTTCGGAAAGACGGGACGGCCATAGATTCATCGCCCTGGTGGGCGAAGCCGGTAGCTGAGAAGGTTCGCGGATAATGCGGAAACTATCCCTCATTTTATTGGGTGCAGCGGTGGGTGCGGGTGCGGCCACGGCTGTCTCGCATTTGAACTTGGTCGATGGCATGGCAGCGCGTGCCGCCGTCTCCGAGACCTACAAGAGCTTGAACCTGTTCGGTGACGTCTTTGAGAAAGTGCGTACCGACTATGTCGAGAAGCCGTCGGAACAGAAGCTGATCGAGTCGGCCATCAATGGCATGCTTACCAGCCTCGATCCGCATTCGAGCTATATGGACGCCAAGAGCTTCCGCGACATGCAGGTGCAGACGCGTGGCGAGTTCGGCGGCCTCGGCATCGAAGTCACTCAGGAAGACGGTTTCGTGAAGGTGGTGACGCCGATCGACGATACGCCGGCGTCCCGCGCGGGCATCATGGCCGGCGACGTGATCACCGCCATCGACGATGAACAGACGCAGGGCCTGACGCTCAATCAGGCGGTCGACAAGATGCGCGGCGCCATCAACACCAGCGTCAAGCTGACCGTGGTGCGCGGCGCCTCGCGCGAGCAGAAAGAGTTCCGTATCACCCGCGATCGCATTCAGATCCGCGCCGTGCGCTCGCGCATGGAAGGTGATGATGTCGGCTATATCCGCGTCACCCAGTTCAACGAGCAGACCTTCGATGGTCTGAAGAGCGCCATCCAGAAGATGCAGACCGAGAAGCCGGGCGATCAGCTCAAGGGCTTCATCATCGACCTGCGCAACAATCCGGGCGGCTTGCTCGATCAGTCGATCTATGTGTCGAACGCCTTCCTGGAGCGTGGCGAGATCGTCTCGACGCGCGGCCGTAACGCCGACGAGACGCAGCGCTACAATGCCAAGCCGGGCGGCGAGCTCGCCAAGAACAAGCCGATCGTCGTGCTGATCAACGGCGGTTCCGCCTCGGCGTCGGAAATCGTGGCCGGCGCACTGCAGGATCACAAGCGGGCGACCATTCTCGGCACCCGTTCGTTCGGCAAGGGTTCGGTGCAGACGATCATTCCGCTCGGCCAGAACAATGGCGCGCTGCGCCTGACCACGGCGCGCTACTACACGCCGTCGGGTCGTTCGATCCAGGCCAAGGGTATCGATCCCGATATCCAGATCCTGCAGGAAGTGCCGGATGAGTTTAAGGGCCGCGACTCCACCAAGGGTGAAGCGGCGCTGCGCGGCCATCTGAAGAATGGCGATGACGAGAAGGGCGGTTCGCAGGCCTATGTGCCGACCGATCCGACCAAGGACAAGCAGCTCATCGCGGCTGCCGAACTGCTGCGCGGCCAGAAGAAGGCGGCGGAACTCGTCGAGCAGAACAAGAAGGAACTGATGGCTGCGGCGCAGACGCCGGCTACCCCAGCTCCCGCGCAACCGGCGCCGGCGGCTCCCACGACCGCGCCGACGCCTGGTGCTCCGGCTCCGGCGCAACCGGCTCCTGCTCCTGTCGAGAAGCAGCCGGAAACGGTGAAGTAAGGCGTTCATCGCGTCTGGCCTGCGGGCCAGATACGATCAAGTTGAAGATTTCAACTCGACTGGCCCGGCGTGTCGCATGAAAATGCGACGCCGGGCCTTCTGATTCGAAAGCTTTCCGATTGGGAAGCTTGGCGTGTGCGGGACTACAGGATTGGTGGACGGACTGGCATGAAGGGTCCAGAGCAGGACGAATTTGACTCGCTTTCCGGTTCCCCTCTGCATGCGCCGCTTGGTTTGAACCAGCGACGCCGCGGACCGCCGAGCCATCTGTCGGCCCGGCAACTGGCGATCGGCGCCAGTGTCGTCGCGGTGATTGGCATCAGCGTCCTGGTGTGGCGCGGCAAGGACACGAACGGCGAGCCCTATGCGGTGGCGCGCATCGAACGGGTCGCGCCGGAGAAACCGGCGGCCGCCGGACCTGCCGCCACGGCACCTGTCGCGACGGCGCCCGACGTCACCGGCTCGATCCCGCCCCGCGCCAGCGGCGCTGAAGTGGAAGCCGCGACGGGCGTGAAGGTCACGCGCGGCACCGAGGGCGGCGACGTGCCGGCCGGGCTGATCATTCAAGTGCCCAAGACATTCGACGTGCAACTGACACCGGCACCGGATCGCCGCCTCGTCGAGAAGGGACCCTATGGGCCGCTGCCGAAGATCGGCGCCGACGGGTCGCGGCCGATGGAAGTTTATGCGCGCCCGCTGATCAACCGGGCCGATGGACGCGCTCCGGCGAAGCTGGCGCTGATGATCGGTGGCATGGGACTCAACATCGCCTTGACGCGCGAGGCGATCAATCAATTGCCCGGGGCGGTGACCTTGGGCTTCGCGCCCTATGGCAGCGAACTCGACAGTTTGGTGGCGGAGGCGCGCAGCGCCGGCCACGAGGTCATCCTGCAATCGCCGATGGAAAGTTTTGGCGAGAGCGATGACCCCGGTCCCTTCGTATTGAAGACCGGGCAGGACAAAGGGCAGATCGTCGATAACCTGCGCTGGCAGATGAGCCGCTTCCAGGGCTATATCGGCATCGCCGGCTTCCTCGGGGCGCGGTTCACCGCGAGCGAGCCGGCCTTCTCCCCGGTGTTGCGCGAGATCGGTCAGCGCGGCCTGCTTTATCTGGATGACGCCAGTTCGCCGCGTTCGCTCGCCCGTTCGCTCAGCCAAGGCACCAATACGGCTTTCGTCGGTGCTGATCTTTTGATCGACAGCCGCAATGCCGATGAGATCGACGCGGCTCTGGCGCAGCTCGAGACCATGGCGCGGGACAAGGGCATGGCCGTCGGCACGGCGAGCGGTCTGCCTGTCGTGATGGAGCGTGTTGCGCGTTTCACCAAAACGTTGGAGAACCGCGGCATAACGCTGGTTCCTGTGAGCGCGCTAGCGGTGCGTGGGTCCGCGGTCTCGTCACGCACGAAGCGTTAAATTCAAATCGAGGCGATGATGATGAAAGACGCGTACCGTCCGTGTGTCGGCGTGATGCTGCTCAATGGCGATGGCCTGGCCTTCATCGGTCGCCGCCGCAACAAAAAACTCGTCGAACATGTGGCGCCAGGACATGAGTGGCAGATGCCGCAAGGCGGCATCGACGACGGTGAAGAGCCTTTGGCGGCAGCGCACCGCGAATTGATGGAAGAGACCGGCGTCACCTCCGTGACCCTGATCGCCGAAGCGCCGGACTGGCTCGCCTACGACCTGCCTGATGACATCGCCCAGCAATCGTGGCGCGGCAAATATCGTGGCCAGACGCAGAAGTGGTTCGCGTTCCGCTTCACCGGCGCCGACGATGAAATCAATATCGAACATCCGCCGGGCGGTCATAAACCTGAATTCGATGCCTGGCGTTGGGAACCGATGGCCAATCTGCCGTCGTTGATCATTCCGTTCAAACGCCCCGTCTACGAGCAGGTCGTGACGATTTTTGCGCCTTTGGTGCGATGAACACGATGTCTCTCCGTGTCATCCCGGACACTTGCGCAGCAAGTGATCCGGGATGACACGGAGGTTTCGGTCCTCTCACCTTCAAAACGACCAGGCGGCGCGCAGGCCGAAATTGGTCAGGCCGCGATTTCGTGCGCACAGGCCGGCATTCGACATATGTTCGACCGTGCCCATCAGCGCGAAGTTGGTCGTGAAGCGATAGCCAAGCGACAGGCTTTCGCGGAAGGCGGCACGGCAGCCCATGGCGTTATGACCGGCCACAGGAATGCGGCCGACGGTGCCGTTGTGAACCGCACCGCCAAGCGACATTTCGGCGAATAGGCGTTGGGTCAGATCGAAGGTCCAGGTCAGGCCGGTATAGAGCGAGCCGGTCTTGCCGGCCGTGTTGATCGTCGTGCCGACATGCAGGCGCGGTGTCAGCCAGGACCAGGCGGAGGGCGCTGGCCGGACTAGGTGCATCAAGGCTTCCGCATTGATGTCGACGCTGCCGCGTTCGGGGCTGAGAGTATCGTGTACGAGCGTGCCGAGGCGCAGTTCGAAGCCCGACGGATCGAAACTCGGCCGCAGCGCATCGCCCGCCTGAGCGAAGCCAGCGGCGCCCAGGGCTGCGACTGCCCAAAAAACTGCCCAGGACGACGCCCTGATGAGCAGGGCCGGCGCCGTGCTGGGTCTGCGCCGTCGCATGAACAGGTCCAGGCCGTTGAATCCGAAACCGGAATCAGGTGGTTAACGATCGATGGACTGTGCGCTGGCATGGTTAATGAAAGGCAAACGCCGCCGCCTGTTACGGGCCGCCTGACCTGTGCGAAGCGGCGGAAATCGTTAATAAAGCCTTGCTGTACCGGGGAGCCTGTTGGACAGTGCCTTTGGCAGACAAGAACGCGGGGGCGTCAATGCTAAACGACTATTTCAAGCTCGAAGCGAACGGCACGAACGTTCGCACCGAGGTCATCGCCGGGATCACGACCTTCCTGACGATGGCCTATATCATCTTCGTCAATCCCTCGATCCTCAGCCAGACCGGCATGGACTTCGGCGCCGTCTTCGTGGCGACCTGTCTCGCTGCGGCCTTCGGCAGCGCCTTCATGGGGCTGTTCGCCAATTATCCGATCGCACTCGCGCCCGGCATGGGCCTGAACGCCTATTTCACCTTCGTCGTCGTCAAGACATTGGGCTATTCCTGGGAAACGGCGCTGGGCGCGGTTTTTATCTCGGGCCTGATCTTCTTCCTGATCTCGGCGGTGAAACTGCGCGAGTGGATCGTCAACGCCATCCCGTTGTCTTTGAAGCTCGGTATTGCCGCCGGCATCGGCCTGTTCCTCGGCATCATCGCGCTTGAGAACGCCAAGATCATCGTCGCGAGCCCGGCGACCCTGGTCACGCTCGGCCATGTCAAGTCGCTGCCAGTTTTGCTGGCGACGCTCGGTTTCGTTTTGATCGCCGCTTTGTCGGCGCGCAAGATCACCGGCGCCATCATCATCTCGATCCTCGTGGTGACGGTGATCGCGATCGCGCTCGGCCTGACGGAATTCAAGGGCATCGCGTCGATGCCGCCGTCGATGAGCCCGGTGTTCCTAAAAATGGATATCAGAGGCGCGTTCGAGGTTGGCTTGTGGACGATCGTCTTCGTGTTCCTCTTCGTCGACATGTTCGACAACACCGGCACCCTGATCGGCGTCGCGCATCGCGGTGGCTTTCTCGACAAGGACGGCAAGCTGCCGCGCATCGGCAAGGCTTTGATGGTCGATTCGACGTCGGCGGCGGTCGGCGCGGCGCTCGGGACGTCGACGACGACGAGCTATATCGAGAGCGCGGCGGGTGTCGACGCGGGCGGGCGCACCGGCCTCACTGCCGTCGTCGTGGCTATCTGCTTCCTGCTGGCCGTGTTCTTTGCACCGCTGGCGGGCTCGGTGCCGGCCTTCGCCACGGCGCCCGCGCTGCTCTATGTCGCTTGTCTGATGGCGCGCAGCCTGAAGGATCTGGACTGGGAGGATTCCACGGAATTCGTTCCGGCCATGGTGACGGCGATTACCATGCCGCTCACCTTCTCGATCGCCGACGGCCTGGGCATCGGCTTCATCGTCTATACGGCGATCAAGATCCTGGCTGGCCGCTGGTCGGATCTGAATCTCGCCGTGCCGCTGATCGCCATCGCCTTCCTGGTGAAGCTGATCGTCGGCTGATCGATCGGGCGCAGGCCGTTGAATCGCGGCCTGCGCTATTCTTCGCGTCGCTCCTGATTGCGGCGACATTGCAAGGTCATTTTGGCAAGATCATCCCGGCAAGATCGCGGCGAGTTTCACCGGTGCGATTCATATCTTGCAAAGCCTGTGTGACAATGCTGACCTCGTTCAGGCGCAAAGCGAGGCGATCACTGCAATTGCGCTGATCTTGGCAAGCATCCATCAAGACTAACGCGGCAATTTCGACGCATCAGTTCCGCGTGGGGACACGGAACATTCGAGAGCGAAGAGAATGTCCCGTGAGCCAGATCAAGCTTGATCCTGCCTATAAGCGTCAGTTGCCGGCGCCGCGCGTCGGCGGTTTGAAGCCGCCTGAAAAGCCGCAACCGCCGCGTCGCCCCTGGCTCAAGCTGGCGCTGTCGGCTCTGGCCTGTCTCGTCGTCGGTGCCGGTGTCGTCTCATCCTGGCCGCTCGTTTCCTCCTGGCTCAGCCGTTAGACGCCTTCACATGAAGTTGCATTGCATCGCTGCTGGCGGTGCTCGACCATGGCGCCAACAAAATGCCAGAGGGAGGCGCGCATGCGGTCGAGGGTTTCTTTTCAAGCCATGGTCGGACTGATGATGTTGGCGGCTGGGCCGGCGCTGGCGCAACAGGCCAGCAATATCCGTGGCACGGTCACGGCGTTCGATGGCAAGGTCATCGCGATCAAGACGAATGCCGGCACCGAAGTCTCGGTCGATCTGCCAGAAGCGGTGAATGTGGCGGTCACGCGTCCTTTCACCATGGCCGATGTGAAGCCCGGCATGACATTGGGCGTCACGACCGTGGTGCGCGACGACAAGATCGTTGCCATCGACGTCAGGCCCATTCCACCGGCGGCACCTCCGGGTCTGACGCCTTACGATCTGGCGCCGCAATCGACCATGACCAATGCGGTGCTGGAAGCTTCCGTCGCGGCGACCGGCGGCAATGAACTGACGCTCAACTACAAGACCGGCACGGTGAAAGTGCTGGTGCCGCCGGGCACGCCGATGTCACAAGCCGCGCCTGGATCACGTGCTGATATCAAGCCGGGCGAAGTGATCTATGTCTTTGCGCGCAACGAGGGTGGCAAGACCACCGCCGTGCGCGTGCAGGTGTCGAAGGACGGCGTCAAGCCGACGCAATAATGAGCGCTACTCGACGGTGGCGCCCGATTGCTTGACGATCGGCGCCCAGCGTTCCACGTCGCGGCGCACGAAAGCGGCGAAGTCGGCGAGGCTTGTGCCGGCCGGCGTCGCGCCTTCGGTCGCCATCTGGGCGCGCATTTTCGGACCATTGAGCGCGGTCACGACAACGCCATTCAACTTGGCGGCAATGGGCGCGGGTAGTTTGGCTGGCGCAAATAGGCCAAACCACGCGGCGGATTCGAATCCTGGGATCACTTCGCTGATGGCGGGCACATCGGGCAGGAAAGGCTGGCGGCCGACGGTCGACACCGCATAGGCGCGCAGCGTGCCGGCGCGGATCTGCGACAGGCCGACGACAGGACTGACGAACATCAAATCGACATGGCCGGCCACCACATCGGCAATGGCGGGTGCCGTGCCTTTGTAGGGCACGTTCAAGAGATCGAGTTGGGCCATCGTCTTGAACTGCTCGCCCGCCATATGCAGCGATGAGCCGGTGCCGCCGATGGCGACGGTGAGTTTGCCTGGTTTCTGTTTGGCGAGCGCGATGAGTTCGGGCAGCGTCTTGGCCGGCACTTGCGGATTGCCAACGAGAATGTTGGGCACCGTGGCGATCATGCTGATCGGCGTGAAATCATTCACCGGATCGAACGGTAGTTTCGAATAGAGCGTGGCGTTGATCGTATGGCTGGTGAAACTCATCAGCAGTGTGTTGCCATCCGGCGGCGCCTTGGCAACCGCATCGGCGGCGATATTGCCGCCGGCACCGGGGCGGTTTTCAACGATGACGGTTTGACCAAGCGCCGGTGCCATTTCAGCGGCGATGGCGCGGGCCATCGTGTCGGTGGTGCCGCCGGGCGGTGCGCCGACAAGGATTTTGATGGGTTGTGTCGATTCGGGAGTTGTCTGCGCGGTGGCGGGATTTAAGCCGATGAAGAGACAAGCGCTCAAGAAAATCCAAAGGCGCATCGTTTCCTCCGTGGCCCATCTGGTTGTTCGACGTGCGGACCAGCTTAAGGAGGGGCGTCGCGTGCGGCAAGAAGCGCAAGCATGTTGCGAAGATTCGATACAACGAAAAGAGCCGGCTCAGATGAACCGGCTCTCTCGTTCAGGCACGGCGGCTAGCGGCAGACGCGAACCCAACCGGCGTAACCGGGAACCCAACGGCAGCGCGGCATATAGGCGAAGCCGTAGCCGCCGCCATAACCCCAGCCACCATGGAAGTGGTGGTGATGGCCGTGGCCCCAGCCACCATGGAAATGCTTGTGGAAGCCCTTGGCCGAAGCGCTGGTGGCGGCAAGGCCGAGCGTGGCGAAGGTGGCGAGCGAAGCAGCGAGAATGAGTTTCTTCATGACATATCTCCTAACAAGGGGTGTTGAACATTCAGCTCTGACAGTCCGTGTGGAGATGAAGGCGGGCATCGACCACGCTCAGAAGGTCGCACGAACGCGGCATGATCGATGTGCAACGTCGCACAGGTCGTTCGCGTGGCGATGAATGGCGCGATGCGTATCGCCGTTGCGATACTCTTTGCCTCGCGCGTGCGGGAAGACGAGAAGACTGCGGAGCGTTACCGCTCTTCGCTATTCACCGTCGCGAGGAAGCGGCGCAAGGTCGGTGTCATGTCATCGCGACGCCAGGCGATGCCGGTTTCGAGTGTCGGCGGTTCGAGTTGTAGATCTATGTAGCGTACGCCCGTGCGCGCCAGATGCCGCAGCGAGGCAGGCACAAGTGCGATGCCCATGCCGGCCGAAACGAGGCTGATGATCGTCTGCATCTGAATGGCCTTTTGCACGATGGTCGCGGGCCGTCCATGGGCGGTGAAATAGCCGGTGACGAGATCGTAGAACGAGGGCGCCGACTGGCGTGGAAAGATGACGAGCGGCGCGTTCACCACCGCGTCGGGTGCCAAGCGATCGTGGGTGAGCTTGATGCGCTTCTGCGCGATCCAGATCTCGGGCACCGCCGCCACCAGAGGTTCAAGGACGAGACGGTGATAGCCGAGCTGGTGCGGTAGCGCACCTTCCGCTGGCGGAATGATGAGCCCGGCATGGCCGCGTCCTTCGAGGAGGGCTGATATCTGCACGTCGCTGGTGGCTTCCGTCAGCGCGATCTCGACATCGGGATAGAGCTGAGCATAGCGGCGCACGAGATCGGGCAGGATGCTGTAGTCGGCAGTCGAGACGAAGGAGAGTTCGAGACGGCCGGTTTCGCCGTCGCGCAGTCTTTTGGCGATGTCGGGCAGGGCCGCAACGCGGTCGAGCGCGGCGCGCACATGCACCAGCCATTGTTCGCCGAAGGGGGTGAGCGCGACGCTGCGCTTGGTGCGCGTGAACAGCATTGTGCCCAGTTCCCGCTCCAGCGCCTGGATCGACTGGCTGAGCGGCGGCTGGGTCATGCCGAGCTGGGCGGCGGCACGGCCGAAGTGCAGGGTCTCGGCCACGGTGGCGAATTGGCGGAGCTGGCGAATGTCCATGGCGGATAATAATATATCCAGCGACCTAATAGCCATGAAATAATATATTTCACCTTGGCCCGGAAGCAGCGTAGAGAAGTTCCAAACTAACCCGTCGCCCGTCCCGGGGCGCGCCATCGAGGGCTTGGATCCAATGCCGGCATATCGTTCCAGAACCACCACCCACGGCCGCAACATGGCGGGCGCCCGCGGCCTGTGGCGCGCCACGGGCATGAAGGACGAGGATTTCGGCAAGCCGATCATCGCCATCGCCAATTCTTTCACTCAGTTCGTGCCGGGCCATGTCCATTTGAAGGACCTCGGCCAGCTCGTGGCGCGTGAGGTCGAAGCGGCTGGCGGCGTCGCCAAGGAATTTAATACGATCGCCGTCGATGACGGCATCGCCATGGGTCACGACGGCATGCTCTATTCGCTGCCGAGCCGTGAGCTGATCGCTGACAGCGTCGAATATATGGTCAATGCCCATTGCGCCGATGCGATGGTCTGCATTTCCAATTGCGACAAGATCACGCCCGGGATGCTGATGGCCGCCATGCGCCTCAACATTCCGGTGGTCTTCGTCTCCGGCGGCCCGATGGAAGCCGGCAAGGTGGTGGTGAAGGGCCAGACGCGCGCGCTCGATCTCATCGATGCCATGGTCGTCGCGGCTGACGATTCCTACACCGATGAAGAAGTGAAGACGATCGAACGTTCAGCCTGTCCGACGTGTGGTTCGTGCTCGGGCATGTTCACCGCCAATTCGATGAACTGCCTGACCGAGGCACTGGGCCTGTCGCTGCCGGGCAATGGCTCGACGCTGGCCACCCATGCCGATCGCGAGCGGCTGTTCCGCGAAGCCGGCCATGTGATCGTCGATCTGGCCCGGCGCTGGTACGAACAGGACGATGCCACCGCCCTGCCGCGCAACATCGCCAGCTTCAAGGCGTTCGAGAATGCCATGAGCCTCGACATCGCCATGGGCGGCTCGACCAATACGGTGCTGCATTTGCTGGCGGCCGCGCAGGAAGGCGGCGTCGATTTCACCATGGCCGATATCGATCGGCTGTCGCGGCGCGTGCCGTGCCTGTGCAAGGTGGCGCCGGCCAAGAGCGACGTGCATATGGAAGACGTGCATCGCGCCGGCGGCATCATGTCGATCCTCGGCGAACTCGAGAAGGCCGGCCTGATCGATGCGACCTTGCCGACCGTGCATGCGCCGACCGTCGGCGATGCCTTGGCACGCTGGGACATCGGCCGCACCAAGAGCGAAGACGTGCGCAATTTCTATAAGGCGGGTCCGGGCGGCGTGCCGACGCAGACCGCCTTCAGCCAATCGGCGCGCTGGAAAGAGCTCGACACCGATCGCGAGAAGGGCGTCATCCGCTCGGCCGAGCATCCGTTCTCCAAGGACGGCGGCCTCGCTGTGCTGTTTGGCAATCTGGCGCCGGAAGGCTCGATCGTGAAAACGGCCGGTGTCGATGAATCGATCCTCACCTTCCGCGGCCCGGCCGTCGTCTTCGAGAGCCAGGAAGCCTCGGTGAGCGCCATTCTCACGGGCAAGGTGAAGGCCGGTGACGTGGTGGTCATCCGCTACGAGGGGCCAAAGGGCGGCCCGGGTATGCAGGAAATGCTCTATCCGACCAGCTATCTGAAATCGAAGGGCCTCGGCAAAGCCTGCGCTCTGATCACCGACGGGCGCTTCTCCGGCGGCACCTCGGGCCTGTCCATCGGCCATGTCTCGCCGGAAGCGGCCGAGGGTGGCCTGATCGGCCTGGTCGAGCAGGGCGATTCGATCCTCATCGACATCCCCAACCGCGTCATGAAGCTCGAAGTCGATGACGCGACGCTCGCGGCACGCCGCAAGGCCATGGATGCCAAGGGCAGCGATGCCTGGAAGCCGGTGGCCGCGCGCACGCGCAACGTCTCGCCGGCGCTGCGCGCCTATGCGGCGCTGACCACCAACGCGGCGCGTGGCGCGGTGCGCGATGTCAGCCAGGTGGAGCGGAAGTAGAAGAAGATCTGAAACCTCTGTGTCATGCCGGACACGCGAAGCGTGATCCGGCATCCAGGGGCAAACGCTACGATGTCGATGCCCACCAGCTCCCGGCGTCAATGAACAGACGTGCGGCTGCCGAAATCAACGCCAGATAAGTCAAGATCATCCCCAGGCCGCGCAGTGGCGCGGAAGCGTTGAGCATGCCGATCGCATGCAGCACGCGGCCGAAAGCGAGCGAGGTGCCGATGGCCACGACCATCCAAGCTGGCACTGCCTGCGCCTCGACCAGTGCGAGGGTGATGATCCCCAGGGGTACGTATTCGATGAAATTGCCCTGCGCGCGAATGCGCTGGTGCAAGGTCGTGTCGGCCCCGTCGCCCATCAACGTGCCGACTTTGACGCGTTGCAAGGTGATGGGCAGCGAAAGGGCGACCAAGGCGATGGCGAAGACCGCCGCGAAGAGAGAGGTGATGGGAAGGATCGTCATTCGGGCGCTCCTGTTCAGCGCGCGCTGTCGATGATGGCACCGCCATCAGGGGTGAGGCTGTAGCCCGTGAGGAACTGCGCGTCCTTGCTGGCGAGAAAGAGGACGACGGGGGCGATGTCTTCCTCTGCGGAACCAAAGCGTCCAAGAGCATTGTTTGGCGGAGGAATTTCGTCCGTGCCCCAGGTGTTCGCGATTGGAAGCACATTGTTGACGGTGATCTTGTCGGCACCCCATTCGCGCGCGGCAACTCTGGTCAGGGCGCGCACCGCCTCCTTCGCCATGTTGTAAGGGCCATAGCCTGTCAGGCCGACAATGCCCGCCATCGAGCCAAAATTGATGATGCGCCCATCGCCGCTTGCTTTCAAATAAGGATAGCAAGCTTGCATCGTCCGCAGATAGGCGATCGGTCCCACATCGAAATTGCGCTGTAACTGCTCGATCGAAAGATCGATGATGGACGAGAACGGTGCGGAAGGATCGAAGGCATTGTTGACGAGAATGTCGATCCCGCCATAAGCGGCGACCACCTTGTCCACCGCCGCTTTGATCTGATTGGCGTCCGAAATGTCGCAAACGACGCCGAGCGCAGTGCCGCCCGCTTCCACGATGTCGGCGACAACGCGATCAACGCCTTCGGATGTTCTCGAAAGGACAGCGACTTCCGCGCCTTCCGCGGCCAGTAGCTTGGCGGCGGCGCGGCCGATGCCCCGGCTGGCACCTGTGACGATAGCAACTTTTCCGTTGAGACGGCTCATATTCATCTCCATGTGATCAGGATGGTTGTCGGTTGGTTGCGTCAGAGCATTGCTGCGAGCAGGTAGGGCGAAGGGACGTCGCGGCCGGCGTTTTGCGTGACGAACGAGGCTATGACCAGAACGAGACCCACCACCGCCGGCACGGCGTCAATGGGCTTACGGACGCCGAGATGCGCGAGGCCCGACAGCAACAGGTGATAGAAGATGCCTGCATAGGCGAGATCGCTAAGCGCTATGTTGAAGCGCGACAGGATGGCGACCACGCCTAAGACTTTCACGGCGATCATGACTTGCACGAGATAGGCTGGATAGCCGAGATCGGCGAGGGCCTGCCGCACCCGATCGGCCTTGGTGACGTATAGATAGGCGGATGTCAGATAGAGCAGCGACAGCAGCGCCGTGCTGATCCAATAGGTATAGATGGCGGTCATGTCTCTTTTTCCAGATGCTGGATGCAGGCGCGTTTACATCTGCGCCGGCAACGTGCATGGAAAATGTTGCCTTAGGTGGATAAGCGCAAGTAGGATGAATTATCGTCGGTAGGTATGGAAATTCAGACTATGAGCAACGATCAAGTCAACATGCACGAGGAGATGCGCCGGGCTTTCGCGCTGCTCTCGGGTAAATGGAAGCTGGAGATTCTCTGGTTGCTCAATCAGCGGATGCACCGCTTCGGCGAGTTGCGAAAAGCAATTCCAGGCATCACGCAACATATGCTTACGGCACAACTACGTGAGCTAGAGGCCGATGGCCTGGTGTCGCGCACGGTCTTCGCGGAAGTGCCGCTGCGCGTTGAATATGAGATCACGGCTAAGGCACGCGGCCTTGGGCCGGCGATGGAGGCGCTGACGGCTTGGTGGCGCACCTATGGCAAGAGCGTCGCCCCGAAGGTCTCGCGTGGGCGTAAGGCCGCAAGCTAATAGGCCCGCCACCCGTCAGGGCAGCCGAAAACAGCTTGGAAAGAAAGGAATGGTGCCCCTGGCCGGGATCGAACCAGCACTCCTTGCGGAACTCGATTTTGAGTCGAGCGCGTCTACCAGTTCCGCCACAGGGGCCGCGCTTAGGTGTAACCCCTTGCGGCGGCGCGGATCATAGCCAGGGACGACTCCGGGTCAACCGGCAAAATCGCGGTTTGCCGGGTTATTTTCAGGGGCTTCCAGCCTGCGCAGCCCCGCCCTGGGGGCAGGGGCGGCGAAACGGCGCAATTTCGTCCCGTGGTGCTTGTCGGCGGCGTCCGGTTCATGTTAGGTCGCCGCCACCACCGGACACCTTGTCCGCACCCGGAGAGGTGGCAGAGTGGTCGAATGCACCGCACTCGAAATGCGGCATACCGGCAACGGTATCGGGGGTTCGAATCCCTCCCTCTCCGCCATTTAAACCTTGGAAACGACTGGGTCGGACTTGATCGCGTGGGTTACGCGGTCGGCCAGGCTATTGTCGCCAATTGCGGACGATCCGCCTGGAGGCGTATACGACCCGCTGGATACGAAGATGACCCAAACGACCTCGTCGCCGCTCGCTGCCCCCGCCAAGCCGTTGAACTCCCCCGCGCGGGTGCTGACGGCGAGCCTCATCGGCACGACCATCGAATTCTATGATTTCTATATCTATGCGACCGCCGCGGTCGTGGTGTTCCCGACGCTGTTCTTCCCCGGCACCGATGACACGACGGCGTTGCTCGCCTCGTTCGTCACCTTCTCGATCGCCTTTTTCGCCCGCCCGTTCGGCGCTCTGGTCTTCGGCCATTTCGGCGATCGCGTCGGCCGCAAGACGACGCTGGTGGCGGCGCTGTTGACCATGGGCATTTCGACGGTTGCGATCGGCCTGCTGCCGACCCATGCCTCTGTCGGCGTGCTGGCGCCGTTGCTGCTGGCACTCTGTCGTTTCGGCCAGGGTTTTGGCCTGGGCGGCGAATGGGGCGGTGCGGTGCTGCTCGCCACCGAGAACGCGCCGGAAGGCAAGCGTAGCTGGTATGGCATGTTCCCGCAGTTCGGCGCGCCGCTCGGCCTGTTCCTGGCGTCCGGTACGTTCTGGATTCTCCTGCATTTCATGTCGCGCGAGGATTTGCTGGCCTGGGGCTGGCGCATTCCCTTCATCATCTCGGTTGTTCTAATCGTCGTTGGCCTGTGGGTGCGCCTGTCGATCAGCGAGACGCCGGAATTCCAGGCGGCGATCGATCGCGCCGAGCGGGTGGCCGTGCCGATCTGGGAGCTGCTGCGCAGCCACAAGCGCAGCCTGTTCCTCGGCTCCTTCCTGGCCCTCGTCACCTTCGTGCTGTTCTATCTCGCGACGGCTTATCTGCTCGCCTACAACACCAAGGTTTTGAACATGACCTTGGTCGATGCCATCGGCGTGCAGGCCTATGCCTCGGTGATCTTCGGCATCTCGACCATACTCGCCGGCAAGCTCGGCGATCTCATCGGCCGCCGCACGCTGTTGCTTGTCGGCATGCTGGCGATCGCGGCGTTTTCGTTCGCCTTCGGTCCGATGCTGTCGGGCGATATCGACGCGATCTACATCTTCGTCACCGTGGCGATGTTTCTGTTCGGTCTCAACTACGGCATCATCGGTGCGGTGCTTGCCGCGCCGTTCCCGGCGCAGGTGCGCTACACCGGCTCGTCGATGACCTTCAACATCGCCGGCATTCTGGGTGCGTCGCTGGCGCCCTATGCGGCGGTCTGGCTGCAAAGCCATTATGGCATCGCCGCCGTCGGCTATTACCTGCTGATCTGCACGATCATTTCGCTGCTGTGCCTGCTGGCATCGCGTCGCGACGAGGTCTGATAAGGACGATGATACCGACTCTCACGACCGGCCGGCTGATCCTGCGTCCGCTGCGCGCGGAGGATTGGCCGGCCTATCGTGATTTCCTGGCCTCGGAGCGTGCGCGCTATATGGGCGGGCCCTTCGCGCTCAAATTGGCTTGGGGCATGTTCTGCTCCGACCATGCGCTGTGGGATTTCCACGGCTGCGGCGCGCTGATGATCGATGAGCGCGACAACGGCGCCTGCATCGGGCAAGTTGGCATCAATGCCGGGCCGCTGTTTCCGGAATGGGAACTCGGCTGGCTGCTTTACTCGGGGGCTGAAGGAAAAGGCTATGCTTTCGAGGCCGCGCGCGCCTTGCGCGATTGGGCGTGTGAGGAGCGGCGGCTGAACACTTTGGTCAGCTATGTCGATCCACAGAATGAACGCTCGCGCCGATTGGCCGAGCGTCTTGGTGGAACGCTGGATGAGCAAGCACCGAGACTCGATGCGATCGATCTCGTTTATCGGTACTTCAAGATTTGATCGCGCCGAACCATCGCGTCGCAGCCTGCGCCGCTTCATCGCGATCGGGCGTGTCCTCGCTGGCCCAGGCGACGAAACCATCGGGGCGTACGAGAACGGCGCTCAGACCCAGCCGATCCTTGGCGTCGCTCGTTACATAGATGATCCGATCAGGCCAGCCGCTCGCCAGCGCTTGCAGCGAGGAATGCGCGTCGAAGTCCAGCAACAAGCCTCTGCCTGTTCGCAAGAGCGCGCCGATCTTCGTGCCGTCGATCAGTTCGAAATCGGGAACGCTGCGCCCGACGAGTGGATGGCCGTCGCCTAAGTCATAGCGCTGCGAAACGCCCCAGACGTGTTCGGCGAAATAGGTGGCGCCATCGCGCGTGTCGATGAGATCGCGGATGACGGCTTCGAGCGCGCGCGTGCTTTCGGTCGGCCGCATCAGCGCGATCTGGGCGCGCGACCAGTCGAGGATTTGCGCGCCCGCCGGATGGCGTTCATGTTGATAGCTGTCGATGAGATCGATCGGTGCGTCGCCACGGATCGTGGCCGCCAGTTTCCAGCCGAGATTCATGGCGTCGCCGAGCCCGAGGTTCAGTCCCTGGCCGCCCAAGGGCGAATGGGTGTGCGCGGCATCGCCCGCTAAGAGCACGCGTCCCTTGCGGTAAGCCGCCGCCTGATAAGCGCGATCGGTCCAGGTGGTGGCCAGTTTGAGCGCGGTCAGCGTGACATCCGGGCCGGTGATGTGTCGCAACACCGCCTGCACATGTTCGCGCGTGACCGGCTGGCTGCGATGGAAGGCGCCGCCGTCGAAATCGACCATCGCGATCGTTCCAGGCCGGGCGTAAGTGTACATGCCCGTCGGCGTGTAATGGCGACCGGGGCGGAGTATGTCTGGATCGGCCATCTCCACGTCAACGGAATAGCCGGTGAGTTCGGGAGGGGTGCCGACGAAAGCAAAGCCACCGGCCTTGCGCACCGTGCTGCGGCCACCATCGCAGCCCACAAGCCAGCGTGCGCGAAAAGTCTTGCCGCCAGCGCTGACGGTCACCTCATCGTCTGAGGCGTCGAAGTCCTCGACGCCCCGCCCGCGTTTGATCTCGACACCCATTGCGACGGCACGGGCGGTAAGGGTCTGTTCCAGGGTTTCCATCGCCACCATCATGGTGGTGCCGACCGGACCTGGCAGACGATAGGGCCATCGCGACGTGTCGACCTTATCGAAATAAAATTGGATGCCGGCGAAATGGCCGGCTGGGCGCCGTGCTTGTTGCATCCAATGGGCGGTCGCCGTGGTGTTGCCGCCCGACGGATCGCTGGCGCGTTGCGCCGCAACGAGTTCGTCCAGCAAACCACGTCGGTCAAAGGCTTCGAGCGTCGGCACGGAGAGGCCGCGCATGCCGAACGGCAGCCGCTTCAAGGGCGAGCTTGGATCTTCGGCTTGCTCCAGCACCAACACGGAAAGGCCGGCGAGACGCAGCTCGCAGGAAAGAAACAGGCCGACAGGGCCAGCGCCGGCAATGACGACATCATAGATCATGGGAGGATTTCCCGTTCATTTCGTCGTGCGCCTGAAGCGCGCTCGTGAAGAAATCGACGAGGCTGAAGGGGGCGCGCTCGTCGAGGCAGAGGGCCAGCATTTGATGCGCATCAGCCGCGGCCGATTGGCTGCGCGGGAACATCGTCGCTTCGAAGGCGGCAAGGGTTGTCTCGATATCATCGGGGTGAGCCACGATCGCCTGCGCGAGTTCGGCACCGTCGAGCAGGGCGAGATTGGCGCCTTCTCCGGCCGGCGGCGCCAGATGTGCGGCATCGCCGATAAGCGTCACGCCGGGCACGCGCTGCCAGCGGTGTTCGCTCGGCAAGGTATGGAGCATGCGCAATACCGGCGTGGTCTCGCCCTCGGTGATCAAAGCGGTGAGTGCCGGCGCCCATCCGTCGAACTCGGTGGCGATTTTCGCCATCGCGGTCGCATCGTTGAAATTAAGATCGGCGAACCAGGCGGCGGGGCGGTTCAGCGCGATATAGGCGTGCAGAATGTCGCCGGACTCGCGATGGGTGAAAATTCCCTGTCCCGGCGCCAGCGCGAAAAGCGCGCCGCCACCGGCGGCTGCGGCCGTGGCCGGGTGCCGCGCATCGACATCGTGCAGATAGGTCTCGACAAACGACGTGCCGATATATTCGGGCTGTGCCTGCGACAGCAGGGGCCTCACTTTCGACCAGGCACCATCGGCGCCGACAAGGAGCTGGCTGATCGCGGTCGATCCATCGGCGAAGGTCAGGGCGTGTCGGCCATCGCCCAGGGCTGTGACCTCGTTGAGCTTCTTGCCCCATTGGATCGTTTCCGGGGGCAGGGATTGAAGAAGAATGCGCCGGAGATCGCCGCGCAGCACTTCGGGCCGTCCGCCCGTGCCGTCGTCGGCTTGTTCGAACAGCACCGTGCCGTGCCGGTCGAGCATGCGGGTGGCCTCGCCGCCGGGATGGATGATGGCGCGGAAGGCGTCGGTGAGGCCGGCGGCGGCCAGCGCCACCTGGCCGTCGTGGGCATGGATATCGAGCTGGCCGCCTTGGGTGCGCGCCTCTTCTGAAGGGTCGGCTTCGTAGATCGTCGCGGCGATGCCGTGAATATGGAGGACGCGGGCCAGGACCAGGCCGCCGAGGCCCGCTCCGATGATCGTCACGGGGATCATGATGGGGTTTCCTAAGAAATAAGACTGGAACGTTGTTCCATAAGTCTCTTATTGGAACATTGTTCCATTGATGTCAAGATGCGTTTCATGACCAAGATTCGGACCGAACGGCGTGCCGATGCCCTTTCGAAGGAGAGGATTGTCGAGGCCGCCATCGCAATTCTCGACCAGGACGGCGAGGGCGCGCTGACGTTCCGGGCGTTGGCGGCGCGTCTGGCGACCGGCAGTGGCGCGATTTATTGGCATGTCGCCGACAAGCAAGACCTGCTAGCGGCGGCGACCGACCATGTCATTGCTCAGGTCACGGCCCAGGTCACGACCAAGGCGGTGAAGGGCGCGACGCCGCAGGAGGCGATCCGCGCCCTGGCGTTGGGCGTATTCGATGCGATCGACGCTCACCCCTGGGTCGGCGGGCAGCTCTCGCGTGATCCTTTTCAATATGCGGTGCTGCGCATTCTCGAAGGTGTCGGCGGTCAGGTTCAGGCACTGGGTGTTCCGCAACAGGCGCAGTTCAATGCGGCTACCGCGCTGATGAGTTTCATCCTCGGTCTTGCCGGACAATATGCGGCGGGCGCCGAATTCCACGCGCGCGGCATGGATCGGACAACGGCGCTACGGGCGGTCGCCGCCAAATGGGCGCAACTCGATCCGATCGAACACCCGTTTGTGCGGCAGGTGGCGGCGGTATTGCCCGAGCACGATGACCGCGAGCAATTTCTCGCCGGCATTGATCTGATCCTGGCTGGGATCGAGAGCGTGCGGTAGGCTAGGTCGCTTCCCGACCTGCTTGTGTGTAAATCGTCTACGTTCACCATCGCCATGGAGGGGGTATTCGCTGATGCACGCCGTCGACACTTTCGAGCTTGTGCTGACGCTCCTGGCGCTCGTGCTGGGGCTGCATTGGCTGGCGTCCAAGCTGAAGATGCCGCCGGCCAGCGTGTTGCTCGTCGGTGGCGGGGCGCTGGCTTTCGTGCCCGGGCTGCCGTCGATCGCGCTCGATCCGGAGCTGGCGCTCGTTCTCTTCCTGCCGCCATTGCTGGTCGATGGCGCTTTCTATACGCCGCATGGGCGCTTTCGGCGGCAATTGCCGGGCATCCTGTCGCTTGCCGTGGGTGCGGTAATCTTCACCACTTTGGCTGTCGGCGTCGTCATACACTGGTTGATGCCGGAGCTGCCGTGGGCCGCCTGTTTCGCGCTCGGCGCCATCGTCTCGCCGCCCGATGCGGTCTCGGCGCGCGCGGTGTTGAAAGGCATTCGTCTGCCCCGCCGGCTGACCACTTTGCTGGAAGGCGAGAGCCTGTTGAACGATGCGACGGGCCTCATCCTGTTTCGCTTCGCCGTCGCCGCCGCGCTCAGTGGGGCGTTTCATGCCGGCGAAGCGATCCAGGGGTTCATCGTTCTGGCGCTCGGCGGCGCGATCGTCGGTCTGCTGGCCGGCGCGGCCTGGGTCTTCATCGCCAAACATCTGCGCGATCGGATGCTGATCATTTGCGCTTCGGCGCTGCTGTGCTGGGTCGCTTATCTCGCCGGTGAGGCCGTTCATGTCTCGGGCGTGATCGCCACCGTCGTCGCCGGTCTGATGCAGGGCTGGTATCAACACACGGTGCTGCCCGCCGACGTGCGGTTGCAGAGCCGATCCGTCATGCAGACGATCGGCTTCGTGCTCGAAGCGCTGGTTTTTATCTTGATCGGCTTTTCCCTGCGCGGCGTCGTCGAAAGAGTGGGGGGTATCGAAGGGTTCTCGACATCGACGATGCTGGCGGTGCTCGGCGTCGTGGTGGCCGTGACGGTGGCGCGGTTCGTGTGGGTTTTCGCTTGCGATGCGGTTCTTGCGATTTTCTATCAGGCGGGCGTGCAGCGCGCCCGTCCCCTGGGGTGGCGGCAGGCGACGGTGCTGAGCTGGGCGGGCATGCGTGGCGTCGTCACGCTGGCCATTGCTTTGACGTTACCCGTCGATATGCCTGGCCGCGATTTTATGCTGGTCTGCGCCTTCGCGGTGATCTTCGTCACGGTCATTCTGCAAGGTTCGAGCCTCGGCTGGCTCATCCGTGCGGTGCGGCCCGTCGATCAGGAGCCGCCAGCGCCGATGAACATGGCGCAGGCGGAGGCCGCGATGATGCGGGCCAGGGCCGCCATCGCGGAAGTGGTGGCCTACGGGGCGGATGGCACGCTCATCCATCCGCAATTTCTCGATCAGCATCGCCAGCGGCTCAAGTTCATGGAGCGCTATGTGCAGGACACCAGTACGGCGATGGACAATCTGCGCACGCATGTGGACGTGCATCTACAGGCTCTTGTCGCGGGCCGCGAAGAACTCATCCGGGTGCATCGCGCCGGATTGATCGAGGACGAAGTGCTGCACGACCTGGAGCGCGATCTCGACATCGAGGAAATGATGTTCGTTTTCCAGCGCGGCGAGTAGTTGGGACGGGCGCTTGAAGCCCCTTGGCAAATTTATTTTATCCGGGTATTAATTTGCCATCATGACCCTCGCCAATGCCAACGGCATCGAACTCACATATGAGAGTTTCGGCCACGACGCCGATCCGGCCGTCTTCCTGATCGCCGGGTTGGGAACCCAAATGATCCGTTGGACCGTGCCTTTCTGTAAGGCGCTTGCCGCATGCGGCTATCGCGTGATTCGGTTCGACAATCGCGACACTGGAGGCTCGACGCATTTCAGCGCCAGTGCCGCGCCTGATTTTGGCACGCTGGTGACGGCGCTCATGGCCGGGCAGCGACCGGACGTGCCCTACACGCTCCAGGACATGGCGGCCGATGCCGTAGGCCTGCTCGATGCCCTGGCCATCGACCGAGCGCATGTCGTCGGCCGCTCGATGGGCGGGATGATCGCGCAGATCATGGCGAGCGAATACCCCGCGCGCGTTTTGTCGCTTACTTCGATCATGTCGAGCACGGGCAATCCGGCGCTGCCGCAGGCTGCTCCCGACATCATGGCGATGTTGATGCGTCCCGCGCCTGATCCCTTCTCTGATGAGGTAGGCTTCCTGACGCAGAGCCTCGCCTTTGCCCGTCGCATCGCCGGCAGGGGCTATCCATTCGATGAAGACAGCCATCGTCGCCTGATTCTGGACGAGGCCCGGCGCGCCTATGATCCCGCTGGTGTCGGGCGTCAGATCGCTGCGATGGCGGTCGCTGGCGACCGTCGCCCGCGCCTGGCGACCATTACCGCGCCGGCCTGCGTCATTCACGGGGCCGACGACCTTCTCATCCTTCCGGCTTGCGGCCGCGACACCGCCGCTGCGATCCCGGCCGCTGACTTCCTGCTCATCGAAGGCATGGGGCACGATCTGCCACCCGAATTTTCTCGCGCTGTCATCGCGGCGATCGACCGGACGGCGAAAAAAGAGCGGGCAAAAGCGCGTTAACACCAGTGCGTGTTTCTCCGCTAAAGATGCGTGCGAGGAGAAACCTATCATGAGCATTGCAAGCGACGCCCGCTTCTGGGATCGGACATCACGGAAATATGCCAAGGGCGTAATCGCCGATCAGGCCGGCTACCAGCGCACCTTGGAACGCACCCGCGCTCTGTTGCGGTCGAGCGACAAAGTGCTGGAACTCGGCTGCGGCACGGGCACGACAGCGCTGAAGCTTGCAGGCGATGTGCGGGATTATCTGGCGACCGATGTCTCCACCGGCATGATCGCGATCGCCGAAGAAAAACGCGCGGCCGATCCCGTGCAAAGTCTCGTTTTCCGCACGGCGACGGCGGAAGAGCTGATGCCCGACGCCTCGTTCAATACCGTGCTCGGCTTCAACTATCTTCATCTGGTGCGCGATCTGCCGGGTACGCTTCGCACGATCCACGCGCTTCTGGTGGCTGACGGTGTGTTCATCTCCAAGACGCCCTGCGTCGGCGAGATGAATCCACTGATCCGCTTGGCGGTGCCGGCGATGCGCGCCGTCGGCCTGGCGCCCTATGCCGGCATCTTTCGCGCGGCGGAGCTGAGCCAACAGATATCGGCCGCAGGCTTCGATATTCTGGCCAGCGAAAATCACGCGACGAAAGGCAACGGCAACCGGCCTTTCATCGTGGCGCGCAAGCGGTGAGGACGTAGAACCGCTATGCCTGCGGCCACCACAGAACCACGGCCAGGCCGGCGGCGACCGCTGCCGCGCTGATCCAGCCTACCAGCAGGCCGATGCGGGCGCCGCCGGTCCAGGCGGTGAGCGCGGCTTTCGCCAGGGTATTGGTGGCGACGGCGACGAGGATGGCCAGGGTCGCGGTGGTCAGCGCGATGTCCTTGCCGCCGAGTTTGGCCATCGACAAAGTGATGGCGTCGACATCGGCGATGCCGGAGAGGAAGGCCAGGAGGATGACGCCGATGTTGCCGAGATAATCGCGCAGCACTTCGGCCGCCAACATGACGACCGCGATGAAGAGGACGAGTTTGATCGTCGTGCCGAGGGCGAGGGGATTGGCGATTTCAAGGTTTGGCTTCTGCGCGTTGTCGTCGCGGCGGGCCAGGAGGATGGCGGCGCCGAGGCAGAGAATGATGCCGCCGGCGATCAGCGGGGGCGCCAGGCCTTTCAACAAAGTGTTGTTGATGGCCACCGCGACGATGGCGACGCGGGCGACCATGATGACGCCAGCGATCAAGATGCCAGCACCGAGCAGACGGGAGGCTTCCGGATGTTCGCGATTCATCTGCGCGAAGGTGAGCGTCGTCGCGGTCGATGAGGCGAGGCCGCCGGCCACCGCCGTCATGACGATGCCGAGCCGGTCGCCGACGACTTTCACGGCGATATAGCCGGCGAAGGAAATCGTCGCGATCAGGATGGCGAGCAGCCAGAGTTCATAAGGATTGATCGCATTCCACGGATCGACCGGCCGGTTGGGCAACAGCGGCAGCAACAGGAACGACATCGTCGCCAGAACGAGGACGGAGCGGATTTCCGGCCAGGTCAGCGAAGCGACCCAGCGATGCAGCTGTTCGCGGAGCGCCAGCAGAATGGCCATGGCGACGGCGCCCGCGATGGCGATGCGTTCTTCGCCGGTGACCGCCATGGTGCCGAGCAGAAAGGTGATCATGCCGGCGACGACGGCCGTCACGCTCATATTGTGTTCGGCCTTGGCTTCCAGCCAGTGGAAGGCGGTGAAGGCGAGCGCATAGGCGACGAAGACAAAGCCGACGAGGGCTTGGCCGACCTGTTGCGACAGCACGCCGGTGACGCCGCCGAGCAAGCCCGACAAAGCGAAGGTGCGCAGGCCGGCGGCGCGCTGATGGTCCTGTTCGTCGCGCGAGCGCCAGCCTCGCTCCAGGCCGATCAGAAGCCCGATGGCCAGCGAAACAGCGAGACGGGAGAGAATTTCCGTGGAATCCATGTTCGGGCGGCCGCGCTGCGATTGACTGATGTCGTTCTTAGCCAATCCGCGATCAGGTCGCCAGTTCCGCTCTGTTCGCCAGGCGGACGGATCGCGCGAGCGGGATTGAAAGCCATCGGCTATGGTGCTCGGCTCTCCCCAACTTGGGAGGTAAGCGATGCTGGAACTCTATCACGACTGGCGGTCCTTCTGTTCGATCAAGGTGCGCCTCTGCCTGGCCGAGAAGGGATTGTCCTGGGAAAGCCGCTTCGTCGATCTGATGAAGCTCGAACATACGACGCCGGATTATCTGAAGCTCAATCCGAATGGCGTGGTGCCGACGCTGGTTCATGATGGCGTGCCGATCCATGAGAGCACGATCATCAACGAATATTTGAACGAAGTCTTTCCGACGCCGGCCTTGATGCCGGACAATCCGGTCGATCGCGCCCGTGCGCGCTTCTGGGTCAAGTTCGAAGACGACGTGCTGCATCCGGCGATCCGGCCGGCGACCTTCGCCTTGATGATGAGCCCCGAATTGGCGGAACGATCGGACGAAGAGCTTGAGGCGATGGTGGCGTCGCATCCCAACAAGGCGCGCGCCGAGGAATATCGCCGCACGGCACGCCAGCCGATCGATCAGGCGAAGGTCGAGGCAGCGCGCCAGACGATCATCACCGCGCTCGGTCGGCTGGAGCGGCGCCTGTCGGAGGTGCCGTGGCTTGGCGGGCAGACCTATTCGCTCGCCGACATCGCCGCCGCCCCCTTCATCGATCGGTTGGAGGAGCTCAATCTCACCGATCTCTGGAAAAGCCATGGCGCGATCCGCGATTGGATCGCGCGCACCAAGGCGCGGCCCGCCTATCAAATCGCCATTCCGGACAATGAACAGCGCTTTGCCGCCGCCGTCCGTCCGAGTGCGGCTTAGACAAGTTCGACGGGGAGGACATCATGGTGCCCAGGGCTCGCAACACTTTGGCTCGCAACGCTTTGCCTATCGTCATCGCCGGTGGCGGCATCGGTGGCCTGGCCTGCGCCTTGGCGCTGGCGCAACGCGGCTTTCGCACCATTGTCTGCGAGCAGGCGTTCGAATTCGGGCAGGTCGGTGTCGGCCTGCAGGTCGCGCCCAATGCGCTGTCGGTGCTGGATGCGCTGGGCGTGGGCGACCGCGTCAAAAGCGAAGGCCTGCTCATCGAACGCATGGTGATGAACGACGGGATCGACGGGCAGACGGTTTGTGACATTCCCTGCGGTGCCGATTTCATCCGGCGTTTCGGCAATCCCTATGCGGTGGCCCATCGTGCCGATGTGCATGGCGCGCTTCTGCAAGGGTGCATGGCGCTGGCCTCTTTCATCGAATTGCGCACCAACAGCAGGGTCGTCGGTTATGCCAATGACGGCGCCTCGGTTCGCGTTCAATTGCAGGATGGCGAGATCCTCCAGGCCGCCGGATTGGTCGGCGCCGATGGCGTGCGCTCGCGCGTGCGCCAGCAATTGGTCGGCGATGGCGAGCCGTCGCCCGCAGGGGCCGTCATCTATCGCGCCTTGGTGCCGGCGGCGCGGATGCCGCGTGAATGCCAACATCCTTTCCCGACGCTTTGGGTCGGGCCCAGAGCGCATGCGATCTATTACCCGGTGCGGGATTGGAGCGAGTTCAACTTCGCCATCACCGTCCATGCACCGCCCGATGACACCTGGGAAGGGGAGACGGATGCGCAGAAGCCGCGCGCCGCGCTGGACGGCTGGTCGCATGAGGTAACGCAGCTGGTCGACATCCAGCCGCGCTTTCAGCGTTATGTCATCCGCCACCGCGCGCCCATCGACAATTGGACCGAGGGCGCGGTGACCTTGCTGGGCGATGCGGCGCATCCGATGGTGCAATATATCGCGCAAGGGGCGGCGCAGGCACTCGAGGATGCGATATGCCTGGCCGAGGAAGTCGATCGCGCCGATGGCGACATGCCGGCGGCTTTCCTGGCCTATCAGGCGGTGCGGATCGTGCGTTCGGCGCGCGTGCAGATATCGTCGTTGATGCTGGATCGGCTCTATCACGTCTCCGGCGTCGAGCGGCTGGTGCGCAACTCCATTTTCGAAGGGCGGCAGGCGGCCGACTATTACGATCGCCTGGCGTGGCTGTTCACCGCGCCCGATTATGTGCAGCGGGCGCTCGCCGATCGAACGCAGCCGGACGCTTTGCGCCGCCTTGGATAGTGATCAGGATTTAGCGATACCGTCGGAGATTTGCCGCGCGGTGGCCTGCAGCAGCGGCAGGTAGGTTTCGATGACATCCTTGGCGCTTTTCGCCGAAGCGATATAGGTGATGGCGATCGCGCAGCGCGCCTGCCCGTCGACGAGTACCGGCACGGCGATGCTGCCGGTTTCGGGCATGAAACTTTTCTCGCGCAGCGCATAGCCATCCTGGCGCACCTTGCGCAGCATTTGACGTACGGCTCTGGGTTCCTTCGCCAAGGTGTCGTCGGGATGCTGGCTGCCGGCGAGGCGCTGGAGCACGCCGTCAGCGATGTCGTCGGGTTGAAAAGCGAGATAAACGCGGCCGCAGGCGGTCACCAGAACCGGCGTTCGCAGCCCCACCCAGGCGCGATCGATCGTCCATGGGCTGATGCGGCGCGTCGTGCGGCGCATGATCATCGTATCGTCGAAAAAGGCGAACAGATCCGTCGGCCAGATGACTTTCTTCTGCAATTCGTCGAGCAGCGGGCCGGCAATCTCCGATATCCAGGAATCCTCGTTAAAGCCTTCGCTGAGCTGCCGCACCAGGGGCGTGAGCCGATAGGATTCGATGTCTGAATCGGCGACGAGATAGCCAGCGCTGCACAGCGTCCGCAGGATGCGATACAGCGCCGTGCGGGAAATCTGTGTCGATCGATGCAGATCGCGGATCGTCGCGCCGTTGTTGATATTGAGTTGCCGCAGAACCGTCAGCGCCCGCAGCACGCTGCGCATGTCGGCATGGCCATCGGCGGTTTTGTCCGGCTGCTGCTCGCGGCTGGCGGAAGATCGGCTGGGTTGTCGCGAAACCGGCAAGATAATTCCTCTTTTGGGCGGCTTGCCGCTTGAGATGCGGCGTTTTGACCATCATTCCATAGTTGAAGAAATCAACTCAGAGCCCTACATCAGGCGTGCATTTCAATGCTCTTCTGAGCTACGCGCGAAGTTCGCCCCCTCCCTTATGCGTCTTCGGGCACCTCAGGAGATATGAGTCCCTCATGAGAAAGGGACTCAAACCCTCCCAATTACTCGGCCCTGCCGCTCCCTCAGCGACAGGGCCTTTTCATAGGTGGTATTCCTCTCGTTAAACGTTGGGGCGCGCGTCCTTACGCGCCTGCGCGACTTTGGTCGCGCGTACGACGCGTCCGACATGGGCGCGATCGACCAAATTCTCCGTCCGGTTGCTTTCGACAGGACGCATGCCTGAGCGTTTGCTGCGTCCGGGCGCGGGATGAGGACGCCGCGCCGCGCTGCTCTTCATGGCCAATGCGCGCTGCGCCGATTCGACGAGCGCTTGTTGCGCGGCGATCGCTTCGCGTCGCGCCACCTCGGCATTCAAACGTTTCAGAGCGCTGGTGAAGACCTGCTTGCGTCGCGCCGGCTTTTCGACATTGCCGGGAAAGCTGCCGCCGCGCGCACTGGCCTTGCCGCGTTGGCCGCGCCGCATGCCGCGCACGAAGGTGCGTTCCTTGTCGCGCAGATCGCGCAAGCGTTGCCGCGTCTTGGAAAGGTCTTCATCGCTCAGATCGATCAGGGCGGGATAGTGCGTTTGCGACAGCAGTTCGAATTCGTCGTGCGCCATCAAAGAGCGTTCGGCCTTGACGGAAAGGGACATGGTGTTCTCCCTTCAATTGTGGGCGCCGTGCTTCACCTGCGAAGCCGAGGCCTTGCCTGAGCTTCATTGGACATCTTTTTGCCCATGGGCTCAAGCGAGAGTGCAGGAAAGCCGTCGCGGTAACTTGCCTTTTGCGCCTACTGCTTCGGGCTGATCGTTCCGGTGGTCTTCAAACGGGCCGATCTCACCCAGCCGGTGACGTCATCCCCGGTTGGATTGAGATACATCACCGACGTCCACCCATCCCTCGTCTGCGCATAGGCGATCACTTGATCCTTGGGGATGACGAACACGCCTTTCATGGAACAGCGGTTGTCCGGTGCGGAATAGAATTGCAGCCGGCCGTTTCCAGTGACGACCTGGGCGAGCGGTGGCGAGAGGGCGGGTGCCTTGTCGCTGCCCGTTTCCGGCGCGGTGCAGGCCGCGTGCGCAGCGTGGGAAAGCAGGGCACTGGCCAAAAGGCTCCCGAGCCATAGTGTCTTCATCTCGTCCTCGCGATCCATCGCTCCGGCGCACCAGATTAACACAAGGGACGCGCTGGACCGATGTGCGATAGCAAACGGCGCCTTCATTCCAGGCCGAACGCGCGTTCGCCGTTTGGCTGATTTCGGTAACTAACTGAAGACAGCGGCCCATTCTGCCGGTGCCAGATGGTTGTTCCGTGGTTTGAGGCACTCTTCCGGAACATCTGCTGACGTCCCGCGTTCATCCGACGAGGCTGGCTTTCCGAAGGGAGATTGCCATGATGCGTCCCGTGCTGACGGCCGGCTGGCTCTTGCTCGCCACCGCCGGCTTTGCTCAGTCGCCGCCCATGTCCGCGCCCGAAGCACCCGCCGACACGAATCCGTCGGTCGGTTCCATGGCCGCCGCCGATTTCGTGCGGAAGGTGGCTGTGTCCGATCAGCTTGAAATCGCCAGCAGCCGGATCGCCATGGAGCGGGGTAGCCCGGACCAGCAGGCTTTCGCCAAACAGATGATCGAGAGCCACGAAAAGATCGTCGCTGACTTGAAGCGCCTGGTTTCGGTCGAGAAAATCCCCGTCGAACTGCCCGTGGAGTTCGATAAGGCCGATGAGACGCGGCTCGATAAGCTGAAGTCCGTCGAAGCGGCGAAATTCATCGCCGAATATACGACGCTGCAAGTGACCAAGCATCGCAATGCGCTCGCCTTGTTCGAGCGCTATGCCAAGGATGGCGACAATATGAACCTGAAAGCCTGGGCGCGACGCATGCTGCCTGCCATTCGACATGATCTGGCGGCGGCGGAAAAACTACCGCGCTCTTGATCCATCCTCGTCATCGAGCCACTTCGGTGATGATCGAGATCGCTCTAAATTTTATCAATATTATCAATATATTGATGGTGGTCCGCATGGGGCCGCGTGGCCGGAGCAGCCCTGCCACTTTTTGATCCGGTGATTCATCGGAACAAGCCTCGATCCCGGGCGTTAGCCTAAAACGTGACGTTTCAGACTCTTGGCGGAATCGGGGAGGCAAATGACATGATCATTTTGCACGTTCCGCGACCCGCCCGGATCTCGACATGTTTAGCGGTTTCTCGCCGGCTCATCGGCTAACTCAGGGTTTTTCATGCAGGCGGAAGCTGCCACTGCTGTCCTTCATTCGCGCGGCGGCGAACTGCGCCATCGATTGCGAACAGCCACGAACGATGCCCATCGAGAGTTGGATGCCTTGTTCACGCAACTCGATTTGCGCACGCGGGCATCTTATCTCAGCTTTCTAGAAGCTTCCGCAGCGGCACTCCTTCCGCTCGAAGCGCGCCTGACCCAGTCCGGCGCGGCCGTTCTTCTCGACGATTGGTCAGAACGGATGCGTAGCGAAGCCCTGATGCGAGACATCCAAACGCTTGGCGGGACAATCGCACCTTTGTCCGTACGTGATCGTTTCGATGTCGCGGAAATGGTCGGCATTATTTATGTGCTCGAGGGTTCGAGGCTCGGAGCGCGGATGCTCATCAAAATGGTATCGGCCTCCTCCGACCCGGCCGTTGCTGCGGCGACCGCTTATCTTGGTCATGGCGCGGGACAACCCTTCTGGCGAAATTTCCTCTCTTTTCTCGATCGCTTGACGCTTGCTCCTGACGAGATTGAGCGGGCGATTGCCGGCGCACGCTATGCCTTCTCGCTTTTCGCAGCGGGAGCAGCTCACCGATGAACTCTTCCGTCGATCTGACAAACTGCGATCGCGAGCCGATCCACGTTCCCGGCAGCGTCCAGCCGTTCGGCTTCTTGCTGGCTCTTCTGCCCGACTTTACGATTGGTATTGCTTCGCAGAATACGGTTTCGTTCTTGGGTAAAGATTACAAGGAGCTGCTGCGGCGGCCGGTCGACGAAATTCTGACGGAGGAAGCCGTCGCCAGCATTCGTGAGCGGATCGATCATCTCACCGGCAAGGATGCGGTCGAACGGATGTTTGGGTTGGTTCTGCAAGAGAATGGCCCAAGGTTTGATATCGCGGTCCATTTCTCGGGGGCTTATCTCGTCGTTGAGGCTGAGCCCAGTGTTGTGGAGCGAAACGTCAATTCAGGCGAACTCGTGCGCACGATGCTGGCGCGCCTCGACAAGATCTCCGATCTAAGGCTGCTGTGCCAGGAGGCGGCGCGACAGGTGAAAGTTCTCACCGGCTTCGATCGCGTGATGGTCTACCGCTTTCATGCCGACGATTCCGGCGAGGTGGTTGCTGAAGCCGCCAATTCAAATCTCGAACCGTATCTAGGGCTTCATTATCCGGCCTCTGACATTCCCAAGCAGGCGCGCACGCTGTATCAGCGGAACTGGCTGCGTATCATCTCCGACATCAATGCGATTCCCGCTCACCTCGCGGCTGACGCCACCCACAGTCCCGAACTGCTCGACCTTTCCATGAGCGTTTTGCGCTCGGTTTCGCCCATTCATATCGAATATTTGCGCAACATGGGCGTCGGCGCATCCATGTCGGTTTCTCTTCTGCGTGACGGCCAGTTGTGGGGGCTGATCGCCTGCCATCACTATGGTCCCAGGCATATTCCGTTCGAACGGCGGACGGCGGCGGAATTGTTCGGCCAGATGTTTTCCTGGATTCTCGAAAGTCGAGATAAGGAAGGCAATGCCGGCTATGAAGCCCGCGCCCGTAAGGTGCAGGAACGGCTCATTGAAAAAGCCAGCAATCACGTCAACAGTCCGCAGACGCTTACGGACTTTATCGACGATTATCGCAAGATGATCGATTGCGACGGTATCGCCATCTGGACCGATCAGAAATTGGTTCTTGATGGCCATACGCCGATCGATAGCGAGATCAAGGATCTCATCAGTTTCATCAACCGAACCTCTCCGGGGCGCATCGTGGCGAGCGGAGAAATCGCGAGCGTTTATCCAGCCGGTGCGACTTTTCGAGATCGTGCTGCCGGTTTTCTGGCGATTCCCATCTCACGTACGCCACGTGATTGCCTGTTGTTTTTTCGCCGGGAAATCTTGCGCTCTGTGAACTGGGCCGGCGCACCGGAAAAGGTCTATGCGGAAGGGCCGCTAGGGCCTCGTCTGACGCCGCGCAAGAGTTTCGAGCTTTGGCAGGAAACCGTTCGAGGACAGTCCAAGCCGTGGTCGAAGTCGGATCTGGGTATTGCGGAAAGCCTGCGCATCACGTTGCTTGAGGTGATCTTGCAGCTTGCGGATGTTGCCGCGCGCGAGCAGCGCGCGGCACAGGAACGTCAGGAGCTGCTGATCGCGGAACTCAATCATCGCGTTCGTAACATTCTCAGTCTCGTGCGGGCGCTCATCACGCAGAGCAAGGAGAACAACAATAGTCTGGAGAGTTTCGTCAATGTCCTTGGTGGGCGGATCCAGGCGCTGGCGCGTGCCCATGATCAGATTACCAATCAGAATTGGGCACCGGCACCTCTGCGGCTGCTGCTCGAGTCAGAAGCTGGCGCGTATCTAGGTGCCCGGGCGGAACGAATCGCGATGGCGGGACCGGGAGTTTCTCTCGATCCTCGAGCCTTTACCACCGTGGCGCTCGTCATTCATGAACTGATGACGAACTCCGCCAAGTATGGCGCGCTCGCCGATTCCTCCGGAGAAGTCGAGGTCAGTTGGCAGATTGGCCCGCATGCCAATCTGACGATCGATTGGAAAGAGCGCGGCGGGCCGCCCGTTCAGCCGCCATTACGGCAAGGATTTGGCACGACGATCATCGAAAGATCCATCCCTTTCGATCTCAAGGGAGAAGCCGAACTGCGTTTCGATTTGCTTGGGGTGAACGCGCGTTTCGTCATCCCTGCGTCCTATGTCAAGCTGTCTGCAGATTTGAACGGGGCATCGATCCTTGGGAGCCTTGACGAAACGGCAGATGTAAAATTGTCGGGAACCGTCTTGATCGTCGAGGACAATCTCATCATCGCTTTGGGCGCCGAGGATATCTTGATGGAGCTTGGCGCGCAGCAAGTGGAAACTGCCGCGTCGGTCGCCCAGGCCCTGCTTGCGATCGATCAAAATCGGCCGAGCTTCGCTCTCCTCGATCTCAATCTGGGGCGGGAGAATAGCATTCCGGTTGGTGAGAAACTTCAAAGCCTCGGCATCCCGTTCATCTTCGCCACAGGTTATGGCGAGCGGGCTCCAATTCCCGAGCGGCTTGGTCGAGTACCGGTGATTCAGAAGCCCTATACGTATAAGGTGGTGGAAGCGGCGTTGGGGACGGCTAAACAGAACTGATCGGCAAAGGTCGGCCCGGTTGAACGGATCGTGAAACGTCGTTCCTATAGAAGGAGCCTTGTTTGGTCGCAACAATGTGCGCGCCATGCTATAGGCGCCCATTGTTCGTGAATGTTCGTGAGCTCTCCGTTGTTCTCCGCTATCCGTCTGCCCGCCACTGCCAGCCAATTGCGCGCCCTCCTGCAAGCGCGCGGCCTGCTGGTTGTGTTGCTGGCGGTGGTCGTCGGGGTCGTCGCCGGCGTGCTGGTCACGGCGATGAGCCAGTTCGTGCAGTTCCTGCATTGGCTGTTGTTCAACACGCCGCCGGGCGGCCGCTTGTCGGCCATGCTCGCTTTGGGCAATCCGCTGCAGGCGGCGATGCCGGCGCTGGGCGGCCTTCTTCTTGGCCTCAGCATCTTCTGGCTGCGCTGGCGCAAGTTCCGCACGCCCGTCGATCCGATCGAGGCCAATGCGCTGCATGGCGGCCGCATGTCCTTGACCGACACCTGCATCATCGCCGGGCAGACCATGCTGTCGAGCGGCTTTGGCGCGTCGGTGGGGCTCGAGGCCGGCTATACGCAGGTCGGCTCGGGCTTTGCTTCCTTTCTCGCCCGCTTCTTTCGCCTGCGGCGCAGCGATATTCGCATTCTCGTCGGCTGCGGCGCGGCCGGCGCCATCGCCGCCGCCTTCGATGCGCCGTTGACTGGCGCGTTCTACGGTTTCGAGCTGATCATCGGCATCTATTCGATCGCCAATGTGGCGCCGGTGATGGCGGCAGCGATCTCAGCCGCCTTGGTGACGAACTGGCTCGGCGGCGTGCCGTTTCCGATCGAGCTGCCGCATCTGCCAGAGCTGACCGCCAGCCAATATGTGCCCTTCATCGTATTGGGGCTGATCGGTGGTGTCCTGTCGATCGCGCTGATGTATCTGGTCGCCGGTGTCGAACGGGGCTTCGCCAAATTGGCGATCCCGCAGGCCGTGCGTCCCTTCGTCGGCGGCTGTCTCGTCGGTCTGCTCGGCCTTCTCAGCCCACAGGTGCTCTCCAGCGGCCATGGCGCCTTGCACACGGTCTTCCAGCTCGATCACAGTCTGGCTTTCATCGCCGGCCTGTTCGCGCTCAAGGTGGCGGCTTCGGCTTT
Source organism: Rhizobiales bacterium 62-17 (assembly GCA_001898965.1). GTDB lineage: Bacteria > Pseudomonadota > Alphaproteobacteria > Rhizobiales > Beijerinckiaceae > Terripilifer. Next base: position 77,198 of record MKVW01000009.1, on the reverse strand, counting down.
GTCGCTGGGTGCGGGTTTTCGCGGCGGCCTGTTCTTCGCATCGTTGTTGCTGGGCGCTTTGCTTGGTCGCATCTTCGCCGGCCTGATTACCTTCGCCGGGCCCCTGTTCAGTATCGATCCAGGTGTTGCGGCTGTCGCCGGCATGACCTCGATGGCGGTTGGCATCGTCGGTGGGCCTTTGACGATGACCTTCCTGGCCTTGGAATCAACCCGCGATCTCGCTTTGACGGGCGTCGTGCTGGCCACGTCGATCATGACGTCCATCCTGGTGCGCGAGACCTTCGGCTATTCGTTCTCGACCTGGCGTTTCCATCTGCGCGGCGAGACGATCCGCAGCGCTCAGGACGTCGGCTGGATCCGCAATCTTACCGTCGCCACGATGATGCGCAAGGATGCCGAGACGATCGACGCTTCAACCACGGTCAGCGCCTTCTGCGCCAAGTTCCCGCTCGGCGCCACGCAACGCGTCATCGCCATCGACGAGAACGGTCATTATGCCGGCATGCTGCTGGTCGCCGATGTGCATGCGCATGATGCACAGGCCAGCGTGCCCGTCAGCGATTTGGCGAAACATAAGGGCACGGTTCTGGTGCCGGCCATGGATGCGTCCATCGCCGCCGCGGCCTTCCAGCAGGCCGATGCCGAAGAACTGGCGGTCATCCGCAGCGTCAACGATCCCGTGGTCATAGGCCTTTTGACCGAAAGCCATCTGATGCGCCGCTATGCCGAGGAGCTGGAAAAGGTGCGGCGCGATCTGGCGGGCGAGAAGTAGCGCGGCGCGCCTATGTCCGCTTCGGTGCGATCTGCGTCGACCAGAGCGCGTTGTCGTCGATATCGCGCAAGGTCACGGTCATCGCTTCGCTCTCGCCGTCGATCGCCACATGGCCGAAGAACTGCAGCCCTTCGCTCGGCCCGGCATTGCGGCGCTGGTTCTGGCCCAGGCCCTTGGCATAGTGGAGCTGCGGGCCAAACGTGTTGTCGAGCGGCTTCGGGCTGCCGCTGCCGGCATGGAGCGGGCCGGAGACGAATTCCCAGAACGGTTCGAAGTCCTGGAACACGGCCTTGTTGGGATCGTAGTAATGGGCGGCCGTGTAATGGACATCCGCCGTCAGCCAGACCGTGTTGTTGATCTTGTTCTGCTTCATGAAGAAGAGAATGTCGGCGATCTCCAACTCGCGGCCGCGCGGCGGACCATCGCTTTGAGCAATGGCTTCAAAGCCCCATTGGCGGAAGGTGTCGTAGACCACATAGAGGCTGAGCGGCATGTCGGCGGCGAGCACTTTCCAGGTTGCTTTCGAGGCAAGCAATTCGCGCTTCAGCCAGGCGATCTGCTGGGGTCCGAGAAAATAGGCGTCCGGGCCATAGGCTTCTTGCTGGTTTTCACCGTTGGGACCGCGATAGCTGCGCATGTCGAGCATGAATACGTCGAGCAGCGGGCCATAGGAAATCTTGCGATAGACGCGGCCGGGCTCGGCGATAGAATTGCGCAGCGGCAGATACTCGTGGAAGGCACGACCGGCGCGCGCCATCAGCGCCATGGCGTTTTTCTCAGTGTATCGCCTGTAGAGATGTTCGGCGCGCGTCAACGGCTCGGCCGGCCACCAATTGTTGGAGACCTCGTGATCGTCCCATTGGGTGAGGATCGGCACTTCGGCATTGAAGGCGAGGGCGTTCTTGTCGAGGAGATTGTATTTATAGTTGCCGCGATAGTCGTCGAGCGTCTGCGCTGGCCGGGATTTTTCCTCGGTGACGACATTCTTCCAGATCTCACCGTTCGGTAGTTTCTGCTCGGCCGACAGCGGCGCGTCGGCATAAATGTTGTCGCCGCTGTGGATGAAGAAATCCGGCCGGTGTTTCAGCATGGTGGCGTACATGCGCATGCCGCCACGGGATTCATCGATACCCCAGCCCTGACCGGCGGTGTCGCCCGACCAGATGAAGGAGACCGCGCGGTGATCGGCGGGCGCCGCGCGGAAACGGCCGATTTTCTCGGGACCGATGATCGTCGGCTCGGAGAGATCCTGCAAACGGATGCGATAGAAAATATCCTGGCCGGCCGGCAGGCCCTCGATCAGGGCTTTGGCGGTGAAATCGCTCTCGGGCAGCGCATCCATGAAAAGAGAATGGCGAATGTCCTTGAAACTATCCGTCGTCGCGACATCGACCAGCATGCGCGCGGGACGGTCGGCGCGCGCCCAGACGACGCCGCCATCGCCGGAGACATCGCCCGATTGCACGCCGTGGGAGATCAGAGGACGGGAGCCGGCGCGGCTGATGGAGGGCTTGGCGATGCCGCCGGCGAGAGAGACGGCGAGCGCCGAACTGCCGGTGAGCAGGAGGCGGCGCGAAAGTTTAGGCACAACCAGTCGAGACATAGAGTGAGGTCCCTTTTGGGCTCTTTCTTTGGATAATTCATCCAAGATGCAGCCTTGGCTCTGGATTGCTTCGCTTCGCTCGCAATGACGGAGGGCGTCATTGCGAGGAGCATAGCGACGAGGCAATCCAGTTCTTTCAAGCGCGCTTCGGCTCGAGTTTCGTCGACCACAAAGCGTTGTCGTCGATATCGCGCAGGGTCACGGTCATCACGCCGCTGTCGCCTTCGATCGCCACATGGCCGAAGAACTGTAGGCCTTCGCTGGGCGCCACATTCTGTCCCTGTTCCTTGCTCGGTGCCTTGATATAGGCGAGCTGCGGCCCAAACGTGTTGTCGAGATCGTTCGGGCCGAAGCTGCCGGAATGCAGCGGGCCGGATACGAATTCCCAGAATGGGTCGAAATCCTGGAATACGGCCTTGTTGGGATCATAGTAATGGGCGGCGGTGTAATGCACGTCGGCCGTCAGCCACACCGTGTTGGCGATCTTGTTCTGCTTCATGAAGGACAGGATGTCGGCGATTTCGAGTTCACGGCCGCGCGCCGGGCCATCGCCTTGCGCGATGGCTTCGGAGCCCCATTTGCGGTCGCCGTCATAGACAACGACGAGGCCGATCGGCATGTCGGCGGCGATGACTTTCCAGGTCGCTTTCGAGGCCAGCAGTTCGCGCTTGAGCCAGGCGATCTGCTGCGGCCCGAGAAAATAAGCGTCCGGACCGTAGCTTTCCTGCAGGTTCTCGCCGTTGGGTCCGCGATAGCTGCGCATGTCGAGCATGAACACGTCGAGCAGCGGGCCATAAGAGATTTTGCGATAGACGCGGCCGGGCTCGGTAATGAACGTCCGCATCGGCATATATTCATGGAAGGCACGGCCGGCGCGCGCCACCAGCAACAGCGCATTCTTCTCGGCATATTTGCGGCGCTGATGTTCGGCGCGTGTCAAAGGCTCCTGCGGCCACCAATTGTTGGTGACTTCGTGATCGTCCCATTGAGTGAGGACGGGCACATCGGCATTGAAAGCGAGGACGTTCTTGTCGAGCAGATTATATTTGTAGTTGCCGCGATATTCGGCGAGCGTTTCGGCCGGCTTCGATTTCTCTTCCGTGACGACGTTTTTCCACATCTCGCCATTAGGCAGTTTTTGTTCCGCCGGGATCGGCGCATCGGCATAGATGTTGTCGCCGCTATGAATGAAGAAATCCGGCCGGTGTTTCAGCATGGTAGCATAGGCGCGCATGCCGCCGCGGGATTCATCGATGCCCCAGCCCTGGCCGGCGGTATCACCCGACCAGACGAAAGAGATCGAGCGGCGATCGGCAGGTGCCGAACGAAAGCGGCCAATCTTCGCCTCGCCAATGATCGTCGGTTCGGACAGATCTTGCAGGCGGATGCGATAGAAAATGTCCTGGCTCGCCGGCAGGCCCTCGATCAGGGCTTTAGCGGTGAAATCGCTCTCCGGCAAAGCATCCATGAACAACGACGTGTGAATCTCCTTGAAACTGTCCGTGGTCGCGACATCGACGAGCATGCGCGCGGGACGATCGGCGCGCGCCCAGACGACGCCGCCATCGCTCGAGACATCGCCGGATTGCACGCCGTGCGTGATCTGCGGCCGGTCGCCGGCGCGGCTGATGGCGGGCTTGGCGATGCCGCCGGCGAAAGAAGCGGCGAGCGCCGAGCTGCCGGTAAGCAGCAGACGGCGGGACAGGCGCGGCGAAACAATCCGAGGCATCGGCTTCTCCTTTGGATCGTTCCAATGTGAGGAGCCTATCTGACGACCGGCCGTAGCTTTCGTGACAGTTTTGTGATGTTCACAACGGGTGAAAATCAGTCGCGCGTGTGAACCTTTCGGCCAGCGACATAAGTTGCCTTAATGGCGCGGTCATCGCCCAAAGTCATCAGGATGAACAGGCGCTCGTCTAGGCTGCGGGCATAGGATTCGCGTTCGGCGAGCAGCGGCGTTGCCAGAAAATCGAGCACGGTGAGATCGGCGTCCTTGCCGGCTTCGATGCTACCGATGTGTTGATCCTGATAGATGGCGCGCGCCGAACCCAAGGTGGCGAGATAAAAGGCTTGATGCGCCGACAGCGGGAAGTTGCGCAACTGCGCGACTTTATAGGCTTCGTTCAACGTGACGAGCGGTGAGAAACTGGTGCCGGCGCCAATGTCGGAACCTAATGCGGTGCGCACCGGATTGGCCGAGACCAAAGCGCGTTCGAGATTGAATAGGCCGGAGCCGAGAAACAGGTTCGAGGTCGGGCAATGAACGATGGTGGCGCCGGCTTCGGCAAGGCGCTGCCATTCGGCTTCAACGAGATGGACGCCGTGGCCGAAGAGTGCGCGGGGGCCAACGAGGCCGAAATGATCGTAGACGTCGAGATAGTTCTTGTTGTCGGGAAACAGCTCTTGCACCCATTGCAGCTCGTCGGTGTTTTCCGAAATATGGGTTTGCATATAGGCGCCGGGAATTTCCTTGAAGAGCGCACCGGCGGCTTCAAGCTGATCGGGCGTGCTGGTCGGCGCGAAGCGCGGCGTCACCACATAGAAGAAGCGGCCGCGCTGGTGCCATTTCTCCGCCAGCGCCTTCGATTGATCGTAGCCGGTCTGGGTGGTGTCGCGCAGGCCGTCTGGTGCATTGCGGTTCATCAGCACCTTGCCGGTGCCGGTGCGCAGGCCCAGAAGTTCGGCCTCTTCGAAATAGGCATCGACTGCCTCGGGATGCACGGTGGCATAGGTGACGGGCGTGGTGACGCCGGCCTTGATCTGTTCGCGCAAGAACACTTTCGCGACGTGGCGGGCAAACGTCTTGTCACGATAGCGTTGCTCGGTGACGAAGACATATTTGTCGAGCCATTCGAGCAATTTCTTGCCATAGGCACCGACCATGGGCATTTGCGGATAATGTACATGGGCATCGATAAAGCCTGGAATGATCAGCCCGTCGCGATGATGTTCTGGTGTCACGCCTGTGGGCACGCGGTTCGCCTCATAGGCGCCGGCATAGCTGATCTTGCCGTCGGCGATGACGATGAGGCCGTCGCTCTCATAGCGATAAGTGCTCTCCGCCGGCTCTTTAAACGGATTGCCGGTGTAGCTGAGAAAAGCGCCACGCAGGGCGGAAGTCATGATCGAAGGTCCTTCACGGCAAAGCGGCGCTTCCGGGAGATTGCATGAAAGCGGGATGGATACAAAATTCGTAGCGAGATTTATCGAAGTTCGAATTCAAACGGATTTTGCAGCTCTCGCAAATATTGGTTGAAATTCGAAGGGGAGTTTTATGGTGGACCGTTTCGTCATCATTTCGGGCTGCTCCGGCGGCGGCAAGTCGAGCTTGCTCGCCGAGCTGGCGCGGCGCGGCCATGCGGTCGTCGAGGAGCCGGGGCGGCGGATCGTGCAGGAGGAGGCCAAGCACGGCACGGCTTTGCCCTGGGTCGACCTTGCCGCTTTTCTGCGTCGCGCGGTGGCGGTGTCGCTGGCCGATCGCGCGGCGGCAGCGCAACAGCCGGGCTGGGTGTTTTTCGATCGCGGCCTCGTCGATGCCGCCGCCGGTCTCGCGCATGAGACGGGCGAGCCGATGTTGCAGGCGTTGGGACAGGCGCATCGCTACCACGTCCAAGTCTTTCTGACGCCGCCGTGGCCGGAGATCTACGTCACCGATCCGGAACGGCGCCATGGTTTCGAGGCGGCGGTGGCCGAATATGAGCGTCTGCTGCGGGCCTATCCGGCGCTCGGCTATGACGTGATCATCCTGCCGAAAGCGAGCGTGGCGGAGCGTGCCGATTTCATTTTGCGCCGGCTGGACGGCGATTAACGGCGCTCAACGGTTCTTGGCGAGCCGCGTCGCCAGCACGTTGCGGATGGCGAAGCTCGAATGGATGCGCTGTACGCCGGGCAGGCGCGAGAGAATGCCCTTGTGAATGGCCTCGAAATCGCCGGCGCTCGCCACTTCGACGCGCAGCAGATAATCGGCGCCGCCGGTCATCAGATAGCATTCGAGAATTTCGGGATGCTGGCGTACGGCCGCTTCAAAACGGTCGAGATCCTCCTCCGTCTGCCGCTCCAGGGTGATGTTGATGATGACGGCGATGGCGGAAGCGTCGGACGCCTGGCCGATCAGCGCCGTATAGCCGCGCAAAATGCCGTCGCGTTCGAGCATCTGGATGCGGCGCAGGCAGGCGGAGGGCGACAGACCGACCTCGGCGGCAAGCTTGGTCGTGCTGATGCGGGCGTTGAGCCGCAGCATGCGGATGATGTTGCGGTCGATCGTGTCCAGTCCGGCCATGCAAATATCCAGCGTGAGTTGCCATAAATAATCAAAAATCCTTTATCTTTGCAAGAAATGGAGAGTTATTGCGCGAAAATTTCGCATATTTTGCAATAGATTGCCCATCATGTGGCAGGAGCGGGCAATGGATGATGTGGTGAGATCGGGGACCATCCCGAGTGGTTATTCCGGCATGCTCACCATTGATCTTGGCGCCCTTCAGCGGAACTACCGGACTCTGGCCGACCGATCGCGCCCGGCCGCGACGGCGGCGGTGGTCAAGGCCGATGCCTATGGGCTGGGGGTCGATCAGGTAGGTCCGGCGCTCCAGACCGCCGGCTGCCGTGATTTCTTCGTGGCGCAGTTTAGCGAAGCGGTGTCTTTGCGGTGGCTTCTCGCTGATGAGGCGCGCGTCTATGTGCTCAACGGCTTGCAGCCCGGCGAGGAAGCAACGGCTGCCGATCTCACCGTCATCCCTGTGCTCAATTCGCTCGAACAGCTTTCGCTGTGGTCGGCGCTCGCCAAGCAGCGCGGTGTCATGCTGCCGGCGCTGTTGCAGGTCGATACGGGCATGTCGCGCCTTGGCTTGTCAGGCCAAGAGGTCGATGCGCTCGCCGTCGATCGCAGCCTTGCCGAAGGCGTTGATCTGCGTTTTCTCATGAGTCATCTCGCCTGTGGCGATGAGCACGCCCATGGGCAGAATGCCGAGCAACTGGCGGCGCTGCATCGGGTCGCGGCCCTGTTTCCCGATCTGCCGCTGTGCCTCGCCAATTCCGGCGGCATTTTTCTCGGGCATGGCTTTCACGGGAGCCTGGCGCGTCCGGGTATTGCGCTTTATGGCGGTACGCCGAGCGATGCGCCTGATGCCGCGATGCAGCCGGTGGTTCGCCTCGACGTGCGCGTGGTGCAGACGCGCACCGTGCCGGCAGGGACGCGCATTGGTTATGGCGCCACCTATGTCGCTTCCGCCGAGATGCGGCTGGCGACCCTCGCGGCCGGTTATGCCGATGGTCTGCCGCGCAGTCTCGGCAACACAGGCGCTGCTTATTATGCTGGTGTCCGCCTGCCGATCGTCGGCCGCGTTTCCATGGACAGTCTGACGATCGATATCAGCGCTTTGCCGCCATCGACGCTGCGTCTCGGCAGTATGGTGGAGATCATCGGTCCGCACCAGAGCCTGGAGATGATCGCGGCGGACGCCGGCACCATCTCCTATGAAATCTTGACCAGTCTTGGTCGTCGCTATCATCGTCATTATGTCGTTTAGACTGTTTGGACTGGGGCCGTTATGAAGATCGTCGTTCTGGGGGCAGGCGTTATCGGCGTCACGTCAGCCTATTATCTGGCGAAGGCCGGCCATGAGGTGGTCGTGCTGGATCGTCAGCCGGATGTGGCGCTGGAGACCAGTTTCGCCAATGCCGGTGAAATCTCGCCGGGCTATGCCTCGCCCTGGGCGGGGCCGGGCATTCCGACGAAGGCGGCGAAGTGGATTTTCATGAAACACGCGCCGCTGATCCTGCATCCCTTGATGGATACGGCGACGTGGCGGTGGATGTTCGCGATCCTGATGAACTGCACCGCGTCGCGCTATGCGCTCAACAAGAGCCGCATGGTGCGTGTCGCCGAATATAGCCGCGATTGCCTGATCGCGCTGCGCGACGAGCTCGGCATCGCTTACGATCATCGAACGCAGGGCACTTTGCAATTGTTCCGCACGCAAAAGCAGCTCGACGGCACGGCTAAGGATATCGAAGTGCTGCGCGCGTATGGCGTTGCCTATGAGGAGCTTGATCCCAACGGCTGTGTCGCCGCCGAACCGGCGCTCGCCCACGTGCGCGATAAATTCGTCGGCGGTCTGCGGTTGCCACACGACGAGACGGGCGACTGCTTTAAATTCACCACGGCGCTGCGCGCGCAAGCCGAGGCTCTGGGCGTGACGTTTCGCTTCGGCGTGAACTTGCGCGGGCTGACTCAGGCGGGTGATCGCGTGGCGGCGGTTGAAACCGATCAGGGCGCGGTGACAGGCGATGTCTTCGTCACGGCACTCGGCAGCTTCTCCACCGCCATGTTGAAACCGCTCGGGTTGAAACTGCCGATCTATCCGGTGAAGGGCTATTCGATCACCGTGCCGATTGTTGAAGAAAGCCGTGCGCCGGTCTCCACCATCATGGACGAGACCTATAAGATCGCGATCACGCGCCTGGGCGATCGCATCCGTGTCGGCGGCATGGCGGAGATCGCGGGCTTCAACACCGATCTGCCGGACAGCCGGCGCGGTACGTTGGAGTTTTCGGTCGAGGATCTGTTTGGCGGCGCCGGTGACCAGAGCCGCGCCAGTTTCTGGACCGGCTTGCGGCCGATGACACCCGACGGCACGCCGATCATCGGTGCGACACGCTTCCGGAATCTCTACATCAACTCCGGCCACGGCACGCTTGGCTGGACCATGGCCTGCGGCTCCGGTCGCGTGTTGGCGGATCTGATCGGTGGCCGTAAGCCGGAGATCGAGACCGCCGATCTGGCGCTCAGCCGCTATAGCTGATCGAAATCGTTCATCGACTTGCACAGCTTTAAGATTTGGATCGATGTCGGGGGCATCGCTATCCTCCTTTCGTGCGCCGGCTCCAGCATCCGGCGACGGGGGAGGATGGGATGGCTGAGAGTGGGCAGCGGGCTAATCCGGCCGGCATCAGACTGGGCGTCGTCAGCGCGATCATCGCCGCGAGCCTGACGACCAGTATCACCGTGCCGCCGATCCTGCCGAAAATGCTGGATCATTATCGCGATGTCGCCCATGCCACCGTGCTTGTGCCTTTGGTGGTCACCCTGCCTTTCCTGGTCAGCGTCGTTATCGCGCCCTTCGTTGGCGCGTTAAGCGATCGGATCGATCGCCGCGCCATCGTTATCGCTGCATCGCTTTCGGCGACCGTGTTCGGCTGCGCGCCCTTCTTCTTCGAGTCGCTTTATGCGGTGCTGACTGCGCGCCTGCTCATGGGGCTTGCCACCGGCACGCTGCTGGTGTGCACGTCGGCTTTGATCGCCGATCTGTTCACCGGCCCCGGCCGTCAGCGCATGCTCGGCATGAAATATGCGGCGCTCGGTGTCACGCATATCTTCGCCTTCGCTTTGATCGGCCATCTCGCTGAAACCGATTGGCGCAATGCTTTCCTGATCTTCCTTTGGGGCCTTGTTGCCGCCGGCCTGACATGGATGTTCATTCCGCGCCGGCCCAATGCGGAGCCGGGCGTGGCGGCGGCGCCGGTCGTGCCCATCCCCTGGCTGCGGCTGGCGCCGATCTTTGCCGGTGTGCTGCTCGGCGCGATGACCTTCGACGTGTTGCTTACCGGCACGCCCTTCTTGGCCATCGAACGCGGCTTCGGCGGCGCGCGCATGGCCGGCTATCTCGCGGCCGTCGCATCAACGGGCATGTTGATCGGCGCCAGCGCCTTTCCCTTCATCGCGCGCCGTCTTGAAGGTGCGGCCTTGTGGGTGGTGATTTTCGTCATCACCTCCGCCGGCTATGTGTTTTTGGCGGCAGCGCCGTCCTTGCCGTTCATGGTGGCGGGCATTCTTATCGTCGGCACCGGCTGCGGCATGGTGCAGCCGAACAGTCTCAGCCTGCTGTTTGGCCAAGTGCCGGTGACGGCGCGCGGTCGCGTCGCGGGTGTGCAGACCACCTGCTTCTTTCTCGGCATGGCAGCGGGTCCCTTGATCGGCGTCACGCTTGGCAAGGCGCTCGGCTCGCATGTCATCCTGTTCGACGGTTTTGGCCTCGTATTGGCGGCGATCGCGGCCGTCTATCTTCTGCTGTTCTGGCGGGGTCGTTCTTCCAATCCGCGCAGCGAACGCGCTGAGCCCGCGAAGCCGATCAGTCCTGCTCATTGAGACGTTAGTTTTTATGCGTTGGATTGATTGAGGACCGGCTCCTAGGCTTCTCCCGTGTTTGAAAACGAGGTGTGAGGGAGACGCCTATGCCGGAGATGTTGAGGTCGCGATCCACTGCGGATCGCGACGGCTTTCTATCCTACGATCTGCTGGGTCTGACCGTCGCGTTCGATCGCAACTATCGCGTTTCGATGGACGAACTCTGGGCCTGTCTCACCGAGCCTGATCGGATGGCCGGCTGGCTTGGCCCGGTTGAAGAGATCGAGTTGCGCGTCGGCGGGCGTATCGTTTTGTGCCTGCATCCGCAGAACGGCGCCTGGCTCCATGGCGAAATTCTGGCGCTTGAAGAGGGCCGCAAGCTTGAATTCACCTGGACCGTGCCGGCGCATGGTCAGGCGCCGGAATTTTCCGGTTCGGTGTTGGCGCTGGGACTTGGGCCTGCGCCCGGCGGCAGCCGTTTATTGTTTCGCCACCGTGGCGTGCCCGAGCCGCGCGTCCCTGACATTCTCGCCGCTTCGCATCTGCGTCTTGATCAATTGCCGACCGCGCGCGGTACGCGTGCCGTGATCGATCGGCAGCGCTTTCTCGCGCTGCGCGATCTTTATGCCCGCGATCTCTCGTTGGGAAAGGAGACGGTCTGATGCGAGCCATTGTCATTCCGCAACCGGGCGGCCCGGAAGTTCTGGCGTTACGCGAAATCGCCGAACCCAAGCCCGGACCGAGCGAAGTGGTGCTGCGTGTCGGTGCCGTCTCGGTCAATCGCTCTTATGATCTTGCCGTGCGTGCCGGCACGTCACCGTTCAATCCGACCTATCCGGTGACGCCGGGTGTCGATCCGTCGGGCGAGATCATCGCGGTGGGCGATGGCGTCGATCGCGCCCGTATCGGCCAGCGCGTGACCGTGCTCGGCATGGTACGTTGCGGCAAATGCGAGCCGTGCCAGGCCGGGCGACGCTGCCTGCACAACAAGCCGATCGGCGTGCAGGCGCCTGGCGGCTGCGCGGAACATGTGTCTGTCGATGAACTGCAGGTGCGCCCGATCCCCGATGGGCTTAGCTATGCCGATGCGACGGTGATCTGCCGCCACGGCGCGGCGGCAACGGCCCAGATCGCCACGGCGGCTTTGCAGCCGGGCGAATGGGTGTTGGTGATGGGCGCCGCCGGTGGGCTCGGCAATATCCTCATTCAACTGGCCGCGATGGCTGGTGCGAAAGTAATCGCCGCTGCGGGTTCTGCAGCGCGCGTGCAGGCGGGACTTGATGCGGGAGCTGCTTTCGGCATCGATTATCGTCGCGAGAATTTGGCGAAGCGCGTCACGGAGATCACCGATGGTCATGGCGCCGATGCGGTGTTGGAAAACATCGGCGATCCCGATCTGTTCAAGGGTGCCTTCGCCAGCCTCGCCACGGGCGGACGACTCGTCACCATGGGTTATCATGGCGGTGGCATCGTGCCCCTCGACGTGAAGCAATTGCATCTGAAACGTCTGCGCGTGCTCTCCGTCGCGCCCGCCAAGGGCGATGTCGATCTGATGCGCTGCCTGCAATGGGGCGCCGAAGGCAAACTGTCAGCGCTGATCGCCAAAACCTTTCCGCTTGAGGAGACGATCGAGGCGCATCGGCTGGCGGAACAGGGCGATGCCATCGGCAAGATCATCATCGCGCCGTCATGATCGACGTTGTCGTCCAGGCGGTGACGCGTCCGGTGGCTGGTGTGCGCCGTTTCGTGCTGGCGCGCGTGGATGGCCAGCCGTTGCCGCTTGCCGCGCCGGGCGATCACGTCGATGTCGAAACGCCCTGCGGGATCGTGCGGCCCTATTCTTTGTGCGGCGATCCGGCCCGGCAGGACGTTTGCGAAATCGCCGTTTTGCGCGAGGCGCAGGGACGGGGCGGCTCGCGCGCCATGCATGACGCCCTGGCGAAAGGGCGCCGCCTGCGGATTTCAGAACCGCGGAGCCTGTTTCTGCTGCATTCGGGCGCGTCGTTCATCCGCTTGATCGCTGGCGGTATCGGGGCGACACCGTTGGTCGCCATGGCGCATCATCTGGCGCGCGCGAAACAGCCGTTCGATTTTCATTATTGCGCGCGCGATCGGGAAAGCCTGGTGTTTCTGCCGGAACTGGAACGGCTCGTGCCGCGCGGCGCCTTGCATGTGCATCTTTCCGTGGGCGAGGATGCGCGGCGTTTTGCGCCGGATGCGGATCCGCCGCCCGAAGGTTGCTCGGTCTATTGTTGCGGTCCGTCTTCCCTGATGGAGGCAGTGCGCGTCGCCTATGCTGGCCTCTGTCCCGTTCACACCGAAAGCTTCAAGCCGCAGGTGCCCGACGATGCGATGGCCTTTGAGGTGGTGCTGGCGCGCTCGCGGCGTACCGTGCCGGTGAAGGCGGATGAAAGTATTTTGGTGGCGCTCTGGCGCTCTGGCATCGAGCGTCCTTTAAGTTGCGAAACTGGTATCTGCGGCACATGCCGCACGCCCTGGTGCGGCGGCGAGCCGGAGCATCGCGACAATCTGTTGAGTGCGGAGGAACGCGAACGCGAGATGCTGATTTGCGTGTCGCGCTGTCGGTCGAAGACGTTGGTGTTGGATATCTAGCGGTGCACTTGGTGTCATACCGGACGCCGCAGGCGATCCGGTATCCAGGGGCGAGTGGTCAAGTCCCATTCGTCACACGCCCCTGGTTCCCGGATCACTTGCTGCGCAAGTGTCCGGGATGACACCAAGGCTCAGTCCTTCGCCGGATAAAGGCTTCTGATCTGCGCCTGCAGCCACACCAACGGCGGCTCGGACATGCGGGCCTTGCTGATCAGAATGTCGAGCGTGGTGCGCGGCGGCTTCACCGGCGGATCGAACATTGCCAGGCCTTGCGTATCGACGAAGAGGTTCGCCAAAGTGCGGTCGACGATAGCGACCATGTCGGTGCGCGCCACCATGAGCGGCGCGGCCAGATAATGCGGCTCGACGACCACGATATTGCGCTTCAGGCCTTCGGCGGCGAGGGCATCGTCGATCGGCTCGCCCGTATAGCCATGCGGCGCAATGACGAGATGCGGCAGGGCGGCGAAGGTTTGCAGCGTCATCGGCGCCTTCAGGCAGGGATGATCGCGGCGCACGATGGCGACGAATTCCAATGCGGTGATCGGCGCACGCTCCAGCCGCGCTATTGTCGCCGACGATACGGTGATGGCGAGGTCGATCTCCATCCGGTCGATGGCGGCGACCACGTCGTCGCGGCCGGTCGGCAAAACGCTGATGCCAACGGCCGGCGCCTCGCGGCGCAGTTTTTCCATCAGCGGGATCAGCACCGCGTTGATCGCGCCGTCGGTGGCGCCGATCTTGAATTCGTGCGTCCGGGTCGCGTCGAACTGGGTGGGATCGGCGAGAATGTCGCTGGCATCGGCCAGCACTTGCGTGATGCGTGGCGCCAGCGCCATGGCGCGCGGCGTTGGCTCTACGCCTTTGGGATGGCGCACGAACAGCGGATCGTTGAGGGTTTCGCGCAGCCGCCCCAAAGCGTGGCTGACCGCCGACTGGGTGAGGCCGAGGCGCTGCGCCGCGCGCCCGACATGCCGTTCGGCCATGAGGACTTCGAACACGATCAGATAGTTGAGGTTGGCTCGCCGTAGATCGAAATGGCTCATGAAGAAATGAATTTATACGAGTTGGATTAATCGCGTCAATCGAACCACTGTCGCTGTCATGGAGGGCGCTGTCCTCGACAGCACGACAGGGAGTGGCATCGTGAATATCCAATCCAAGAAACCCGGGCGGGTCGATTTCAATCAGATCACCGCGACCGTGGAGGATGAGGACTACAGCCGGCTGTTTCCGGCCGAGCGCTACATTTCGCCCGAGTGGTTGCAGCGTGAATATGACGAGCTGTGGTCGCGCGTCTGGCAATGGGCCTGTCGCGAGGAGGAGATTCCCCATCCCGGCGACTATTACGAATATCGCATCGGCGATCAGTCGGTGCTGATCATCCGCACCAACGATGGCCGCATCAACGCCTTCCACAATAGCTGCATGCATCGCGGCACGCGGCTCGCCGAAGGCGGCACGCCGGTGGGCGGCGCGGGGTCCTTCCGCACGCGCACACCCATTGGCGGCACGGGCACGATGCAGAACAACAAGGCGCATTTCAAAGGCAAGATCCAGTGCGTCTTCCACGGCTGGGCTTGGGATCTCGACGGCGAGATCGCTCATCTGCCCGGCGCCAAGGATTTCGCGCCCGAATGCATTCAGCGCGACAAGATCGGCCTGCGCAAAGTGCTGGTCGATACCTGGGAAGGCTTCGTCTTCATCAATCTCGATCCGAACGCCGGACCCTTGCTCGATTATCTCGATCCGGTGCCGGAGCGATTGGCGAAATTCGAGATCGGCAAGATGCGCATTCTGCGTCATTACACGACAATCCTGCCATGCAACTGGAAATATGGCGTCGACCAATTCCAGGAGGGCTATCACGTCTGGGCCACCCATGTGATGGACATGAACGAAGTCGGTGCGGTGTCGACGGGGCCGGGTGGGCGGCGTGTCGGTGAAATGGCCAAGGGGCCGCCGCCGGCCGATATCGTCGGCGCGATGACGACCTATTCGCTGCATGGCCGCCACACCAATTTCTGGGAACCGGATTGGGAACTGGGCACCGGCCTGCCGAAGGGCGTGAAGCTACGCGACATTGCGGCCGATCCCAGAGCCTGGATCCGCGAAGCCATCTCCACCATGGTGGTGCAGGGGCGTGCCGCGCAATATGAGGTCGACTATTTCGACACGCTGAAAGAACTGCCGCTCGATATGGAGGGGCCGCATTTCATGGCGTTGAACCGGCGCGACGCCTGCGCCGCCAAAGGCATCGATTTGTCAGCACTCACCGATGAGGAGCTTTACGGCTTTCCCTGCGAGCATCGCATCTTCCCCAATATGCTGGGGCCGGTGGCCGGCAATACGTTCGGCCTGTTCCGCTCGCGGCCGAACGGCAACGATCCCGACAGCTGCATCTGGGACATGTATTTCATGTTCCGCTATGCGGAGGGCGAGGAGGTGGAGCGCGACGTGCTCTATATTCCCGATTGGCGCAATCCACCGCCGGGCCGCATCACGCCATCGTTCATGCAGGATTGGCGCACCACGCCGCTCTTCCAGGCCGGCATGCACCAGAAGAGTTTTCCGGGCCATCGCTTCTGCCGGCAGGAGCAGAACATCATTCACACGCACAAAATGCTCGATCAGATCATCGGCAAGGAATTGCGAGAGGTGTGATCACAACGGCGGCCGGCCCGGGAGCGGCGGGGCGCCTTTCAGCAGAGCCACGAGCTGGCTCTGCTGTTTCGTGCCCGTCTTGCGAAAGATGCGTTCAAGATAAGAGCGCGCCGTCGAAAACTGAATGCCACTGGCGGCAGCCGCATCGCGCAGCGATCGGCCTTCCGCCAGCGCGGCGGCGAGTTTCACTTCCGCCGGCGTCAGATCGAACAGCCCCATCAGAATTTGCGGCGCGGGCACGAAGGTGCTGGCATGGACCGACGTCGCCGAAAGCAGGATGTCCGCGCCGGCGAAAATGTCGTGAGCGGAGCGGCGCAACGGCAGAAGATGAAGGATGAGCGGCCGCTCCTCGTTTTGCGCGGGCACGGCAATCGAGCGGACAATGCCATCGTGGGTGCCGCGCGCTTGAGCGATCGCATCCTGGAACAAGGCGTTGGTGGCAGCGTGGTTGACTGCCAGCCCACCGTAAGCGGTCGGGATCAATCGGTCCGCCACCGTGTCGAGCAAGGCGTTCGCGGCGCGAACCTTGCCGCTGTAGGAGAGAACCGCCGCCGGCAGGCCGAGGGACGCGAGGGTCGCCACGGCCGCCTGAGCGTGTTCCAGTCCGAGCCTCGTGGCGATGAAACTGGCGCGGGCCAGATGCGGATGCAGCAGATTGAGCTGCGCGATCGCCTCCGGCTCGTGGAGGCCGAGACGGTGCCAGCGCTCGAAAGCAAACACCACCAGCTCGCCACCCGGCATGGGAATGATCGTGCCCGCCTGCGAATCGAGCCCCATGGCGCGAAACATCTGGTAGCCCTCGTCGATCCGAACGTCGTCTGGAAAATATTCGTTGGCGGTGACGAAGCCGCTGCAGGGCTGCGCATGGAAATGCTGGATGCGGCGGCTCGTCTTTCTCCAGCCGCCGTGGCAGACGAAGGCGGCGACGTCGTGCGTGATCTGCGTGGCGCGAAAATTCACGGCTTTGACGTCGTCGAAAAGCAAGATTTCGCCACCGGCCGATCCGGAGAGCACGCTGAGTTCTTCGAGCACCGGCGTCCACTGCTCGGGGTTGAAGGCGGCTTCGTAGATCCGGTCGATCAGGCGGTCATGCATCATCGCGGATATCCGTGAGCGGCAATGCTTCCATCAATCGGAGCGCAGGGGCTGCGCGCTTTTCAAGAGCGCGACGAGTTGGCTTTGCTGGTGGGTGCCGGTCTTGCGGAAAATGCTTTCGAGATAAGAGCGGGCGGTCGAGAACTGGATGCCGCTGCCGTCAGCCGCTGCGCGCAATGACTTTCCTTCGGTCAAGGCCGATGCCAGTTTGATTTCGGCTGGCGTCAGATCGAAGAGACCCGTCAGGATGCTCGCCGACGGCATGGCACCCCCGGCGCCGACAACCGTGGCCGCCACCAGAATGTCGGCGCCGGAAAAGATATCGTAGGCGGAACGGCGCAGCGGCAGCACATGCACCACCAGCGCCGGCGCATCCTCGGACGCGGGAACCGGAATCGAGCGGACGAAACCATCATGCGCGGTGAGTGACAACGTGAGGGCTTCGCGAAACAGCTTGTTGGCCTCGGCATGGGCGAGGGTGATGCTGCCGAAGGCCGCCGGTTTCAGCCGGCTGGACACGGTTTCGAGCAAGGCATTGCTGGCGCGCACGCGGCCCAGTTCGCCGAGCACGGCCGCTGGAATGCCAAGACCTTCCAGCATGGAAACGGTTGCCTGCGCGCGCTCCAGTCGGAGCCGGGCGGAGACGAGCGAGGCGCGGGCGAGATGCGGATGCAGGCGGTTGAGGAGATCGATCTCCGCTGCGCCATAGGAACCATTGGCGAGCGGACGATCGATCGAGAACATCGCCGTCTCGCCGCTTGGCAGGGTAATGATGCTGAAGGCCTCATCGCCGAAGCCGCGTGATTTCTTCATGTCCAGGAACGGGTCCGCATCCAGCATGTGCTGGGGAAAGAAAGCGGACGCGGCGCGAAAGCCGTGGGCAGGATTGGCATAGGCGTACATCAGCCGGTCGATCGTCGCCGGATGCGGATTGCGCGTGGCCTCGGTGCCGAGGTCGCGGATCACAGCGCTTTGCCGGGCACCGATGGGCAGGTTGCCGTTGAGAATGGTGACGCAGCCGCCGGAACTGCTGGAGACGGTGCCGATCGTATCGAGCACGGTGACCCATTCGTCGGGATTGAAGGCGGCTTCGTAAATGCGATCGGTGAGCGTGTCTTGGGACATCGGACCCCGCAAATAATAAGGAAACTCAGTCAATTGAGTAAAATGCGTGTCGCCAAGGCGCTGTTGCGCCGGAGGCACAGCCCGTCAAATATCAGCTACGGTGAAGCCATGTTACTGGCATATGCCGGTAGCGCAATCATCTCGTTCCCCGCTTTTTTGCCCGGCAGTGCTGGAGATGAAGGGGATGATGATGAGATTCGGAATCGCGGCGTCGATCGTGGCAGCGTCGGTCGGGTTGATGGGTGCAGCGCAGGCGGCCGATTGGAGCGGCGGCTTGGCGCCGGCGCGGGTGAGCGAACACAACTGGACCGGCTTCTATATCGGCGGCCATCTCGGCTATGGCATCGACAAGCAGCGCGCCACGAGCAGTGCGTCGGTGACGCCGAGCTTCCTCGGGCTGCTCTTCGAACCGGGCGCAATCGCGGAGCAGCGGGACTCTGCGCAACAATCCCGCTTCAGAAGCGTTTTGGGCGGTGTCCAGGTTGGCTATAATTATCAGTATGGCCGCTTCGTCTTCGGTGCCGAAGGCGATGTCACCTTCGGCAATTTGAAGGCAGGGGCTGCGTCATCGTCGGTCCAGAACCTGAGTGGGACGTTGAACGCGATTGGTGCTGCCGAACTCAACATGAATCCGGGCGATGTAATTTCAACGAGCAGCGGATCGACATTTTCCGCGCGGCACCGTCTTGGCACGTTCGGCACTTTGCGGGGGCGGGTTGGCTATGCCTTCGATCGCTATCTGGTCTATCTGACGGGTGGCGTGGCCTTTGCGGACATGCAGACCAGCGCGACCTTCACCAATTTTATCACGGCATCGCCGAACATTATTGCCGCCAATCCAATCTTTGCCGTGATTCTTGCCGCGGGCAATAATACGTCCAGCACCAAGACATCGCGCTTCGCGGTTGGTGGCTCCTTTGGTGGCGGCGTCGAGGTGGCGCTGACGGCCAACTGGTCGGTGAAGGCGGAATATCTCTATCTGGCGCTGCCCAATCAGAACGTTTTCCTGGGCGGCAATTTCCGCAGTTTCAGCAACACATTCCACGTGGCGCGCGCGGGCCTCAACTATCGCTTCTGACGGTAGCCGTGAAGGCTCGTTCTCGACACGCGGCAATGGTCATGCCGGCAAGGGCGCGCTGCGCTACCAATGGTAGCGCGCCGGGAACAGGAGGATTGAAAAATGGCTTCGATCAAACCTATGCCGGAACAAGCCCATACATTCGATCTCAGCGGTCCTGGCGGCCGGTCGTCTCCAACCTTCGAAAGATCGCTCTCATCCATCCTGGCCAAAGAAACAGCGGCATCGGCGACGCTGGCCGATGCGCTTGCTTCTCGCGAGGTCAAGAATTTCGAGCAACTTTCAGCGCTGAAACTTGATCTCGTTCGTGCGCGCGCCGGCGGCCTTTGGACCCCGGAGCGAGAAAAGCGCGTTGCCGCACGGTTGGGCCGTTTTGCCAAGGCGAAGGACCGCATGGCCCTGGGGGCGCAGACCTTCGACAGGTGGAGCGCCGGCACGTTGGCCGCGCTCCCTGACAGTCCTGGCCTCTTCGGCAAACCGCTCGTCCCGATGGACCATTCACCTTACGAGATGCGCACGTTCGGTTCGGGAGGTTTTGGAACGTACAACTATTCCTTCTATAGGCGCACCGGCGAAGGCGTGGTCAGAGCCATGAGGTCTTATGCGCGAGAGGAGGCGCCCGATGCCGGAGGCTATATTGATGTGATCAATTGGGACGCCGACAATCGCGACTTCCTTGCCGCATCGGTCGAGAGCGGTATCTGGTTTACCTGGACGCCGTCGAGCGATGGCTGGGTCGACATGATCATCGAGGTGGAGATTTTTCATAGCAATTTTTATCGCCAACTCGAGAACGAGTATGGCAACAGCTGGTGCCGCATAGACCATAAACGCGAACTGGTGGTCGGCTCGTTCGATGGCGACAATCCTGTCGGGCGAACGTATAACGACATAACGGGCCATTTCGTCGCCGGCGGCCTGTACTACGAAGGTAACGGTGAAGGGGCAGGCGCCGACTGGCCCTTCTTCAATGGCGATTTTACAGCCGGCCGTAAGATATTGTCCGGCGGCAGAGTTGGCGCGTGGGCCGTGGCCGGTCGGCCCATGGATATATTGATCGGCGCACGCGTCTCCATCGACGCCTTCCTGGACGACGTGAGTTTTTCGTCATGGGATGGCTTTGGCGTTCGCGTTAATTATGCGGGCCTCCGTACGCTTACGGAAGCTTGAAGCTGCTCCGTGGCGCTATGATGCCGTGACAGGTTCCGTCGCGAGCCGCAGCGGCCACAGAGAAGTGAGGCGATTGGCGAGGCCGGCGCGTTTGGCGATGTCGGCGCCGACGCGTTCGGCTTCGCGCAGGACCTCCTGCGGATCGGGGCCGTTGGCGAATTGTCCGTCGCGATAGACGATCTGGCCGTTGACCAAGACGGCTTTCGCGTCCGAACCCTTGCCGGCGCAGACGAAGGCAGACAAGGGCCGTTGCAACGGGCCGACATGGCGGCGGCGCATATCGAAAATGGCGATATCGGCCTGTTTGCCCGGTTCCAGCGAGCCGATCTCGTCGTCGAGGCCGAGCGCGCGGGCGGCGTTGATCGTCGCCATTTCCACGGCGCATTCCACCGGCATGCGTGTGGGGTCGAGGTGGCGCTGATGTTGGAACAGCACGCAGGCCTTGATCTGTTCGAACATGTCGTCGGAATAGTCGACCATCGGCCCGTCGGTGCCGAGCGCCGTGGTGATGCCGAGGTCGGAGGCATTGGCGGCCGGCGCGATGCCGCCGCCGCGAATGGCTTCGCTGGTCGGCGTATAGACGAGGCTCGCGCCGACATGGGCCATCTGTTCGAGATCGAGTTCGGTGCAATGGATGCAATGGGCGAGCAGCCAATGCTCGTCGAGCACGCCGAGCTGCATCAGGTAACGCACGTCGGTGCGCCCGGTGTGACGCAGGTGCTGCAGGAATCCTTTTTCCAGCGAGAACGTGCCGGCGGCGATATGGCTCGAGATACGCAGATCGAGGGCACGCGCCAGATCGGTCCCGCGCAGGATCAATTCCTCGGTGCTCATGCCCGATGACGTCCAATGGGCATTGGCCTCGATCACCATGCCCATGCGCACGAGACCATCATGCGCGTCATTCCAACGCTGCACGTCTTCCTTGACGGCGGCGAGCGATTCATCGAGCGACAGCGGATGGGCGGTAAAGCGCGGGTTGCGGCAACGCAATTCCTTGCCGAACACTTGCCGGATACCGAGTTCGGCTTGCGGCGCGATGATCGCCTTTACGATTTCGGGCGTCGTCACCGTCACCGAATGATTGAAGGAGCAGGTGGTGCCGGTCGCCAGCATTTCCAGGCCGCATTGATAGCTGGAGACCTGCATGGCGTCGGTCGACAGATGTTTCACCAAAGGAAAGACGAGATCGCCGATCCAATCTTCCAAGAGCAGGCCATCGGCCATACCCTTGAACAGGCTGTACCAATGGTGTTGATGCGCATTGATCAGGCCGGGCATGACGAGGCAGCCTTTGGCGTCGATCACTTCGTCGAAATTGCCTTGGGCGAAAGCCCCGGACGATGGATGGACGGCTTCGATCTTGCCGTTGCTGATGATCACCGCACCGTCGGGCCACACGTCGCGATTGTCGTTCACAGTGACGACATAACCATTCTTGATCAGGATACGGGGCATAGCTTCCTCACCTTGTCCGGGCGATGGCATTAGCGGTGGCCGATCGCCCAAGGGGCGATCCAGCGATCGATGCGCTCCTGCGCCTTGATGATCACGCCGCCGAAAACGGCGAGAACGAGCAAAGCAGCGAAGACTTTCTCGGTTTCCAGCACCTGGCCGTAGCGGATCAGCAGATAGCCCATGCCGCTCTGGCTCGACGCGCCGATCATTTCGGCGGCGACGACGAGAATGATGGTGACGCCCATGCCCAGATGAAGCCCTGAGAAAATGCTCGGCACGGCGGCGGGGATCACGACTTTCAACTGCACCTGCCGTTCATTGGCGCCAAGATCGCGCGCGGCGCGCAACAAGCCCTGATCGGCCTGGCGTATGCCGGCATAGGTGCTGATGACGACGGGAAAGAAAGCGGAAATGGCGCTGATGGTGAGAATGTAGGCTTCGCCGGTGCCGAGCCAGATGATGAGGAGAGGAATCAGCGAAATCTTCGGCAGGGGATAGAGCGCCGCGATCCAGGGATCGAGCAGGCGCGAGACGATGCGCGACATGCCCATCAACACGCCCAGCAGAATGCCGAAGAAACCGGCGACGAGAAAGCCGGCCATGATGCGCAGAAAGGTGACACCGAGGTGAAAGGGCAGCGAGCCGTCGGCGATCATCAGAGCCAGATAGTCGGCGATGGCGCTGGGCGCGGGCAGGATGATCGGCGCGATGCCGCGCAGGCGCACGACGGCTTCCCAGATGGCGAGAAACAGAACGACGGAGGCGATCGGCAGGAGCCTGAGCCAGAGTGGATCCTGGGATTTCTTCGGACGTTTCTTGATGCTCATTGTGCCGCCGCTTCGTTCTGCTGTTGCATGGCGTTCAGAACCTCTTCGCGGATGAGATGCAGGATACGGTCGTAGAGATCGCCGAATTCGGGCGTATTGATCAGCTCTTGCGAGCGCGGCCGCGGCAGATCGATCTTGATGACCTCCTTGATGCGGCCGGGGCGTGCCGTCATCACCACCACTTCGTCGCCGAGCAGGATCGCTTCGTCGATGGCATGGGTGACGAAGAGAATGGTCTTGCGCATGCGTTCGAAAATGCGGGTGAGTTCTTCCTGCATGACGATCTTGGTTTGCGCGTCGAGCGCGGCGAACGGTTCGTCCATCAGCAGGATCGGCTGGTCCATCACCAGCGCGCGGGCCAAAGCGACGCGCTGGCGCATGCCGCCGGAAAGCTGGCTGCAGCGCTTCTCCTCGAAATGTTTGAGGCCGACCGAAGCGATCATGTCGCGGGCGTGGGCATAGCGTTGGGCGCGCGGCACGCCGGCCATTTCCAGGCCGAAGGCGACATTGTCGATAACGTTGCGCCAGGGGAAGAGATTGAGATTCTGCCACATCATCACCGAGCGTTCGCCCGGCCTGGCTGGGGTTGCTGGATTGGCCGGATCGATGATGCGAATGGTGCCGGACGTTGCCTGTTCGATGCCGCCGACGATCTGGGTGAGGGTGCTTTTGCCGCAGCCGCTGGGTCCGAGCAGGCACGTCAGCTTGGCCGAAGCGAAATGATGGGTAATGCCATCGAGCGCGGTGATGCCGTCGCCGCCATCGTCCCAGATTTGCACGAGATTCTCGACAAAGATATCCATGTCGCCTCCAGGTGCTGCGTCTCTTGACGGCATTGACACTCCAGCTCGGGTCGGCCAGATTAAATGCTCAATGCTAATTATCTTAATGTTGAGATATCTTGGGATGATCTGTCAAGAGTATCAAAGCGGCAGGAGTGGTGAATTTTCCAGCATGCGGGTTAGATTGACGCCATGACAAACCAACTCACTGATTCCGTCGAACATCTGTTGCAGGAATGGCGGCGCGAGCGGCCCGAGCTCGATCCCGCGCCGATTGGCGTGCAGGGGCGCGTCGTGCGCCTGTCGGCACATCTGCTGCGCGCGGCGGAGGATTATCTCAATCCGCTCGATCTCGGCTGGGAGGCGTTCAGCCTCATCGTCACGTTGCGCCGTTCCGGCAAGCCCTATGAAATGCGGCCGACCGACATTCTGCGCGAATCCCTGCTCACCTCGGGCGCCGTCACCAATCGCATCGATCGTGTCGAGCGCTTGGGGCTGGTCGAGCGCCGGCCTGATACGGAGGATCGCCGCAGCTATGTCATCAAGCTGACGCCGGCGGGCAAGAAGCTGGCGGACAAGGCGATCGCCACGCATATCGATGCGGTCGAAGGTCTGCTCGATGTGCTCTCGGCCAAGGAACAGGCGCAGCTTGCCGGCCTGTTGTCGAAATTGCTTGGCGCTTTCGAAGACAAGGCAAAGCCGAAGGCGCGTGGGCGCAGCCGCGCGGTGGCGGGCGACTAGCAAGTTCGGGAAGATTGTGGCCGTTCTATTCTGCGGCGATCTGGCCGACGTGGGCGAGATCGACGAAGCGGATGCCGTCGGGAACGATGATGATCAGTTTCTCCCGCACCATTTTGGTGAAGGTGCGGCTCACCGTTTCGATCGTCAGGCCGAGATAGTCGGCGATATCGAGCCGGCTCATCGGCAGTTGCAAGGTGGCACCTTGCTGGCCAAAGCGGCTGTTGCGGGCACGCCGCATCGTCAGGAAAGAGGCCACGCGCTCTTCCGCCGTGCGGCGGCCAAGCAGCACGAGCTGTTCTTGCGCCAGCCGCAGTTCGTTGGCGGAAAATTCCAGCAGTCGTCGGACGAGATCGGGCTTGGCGTCCAGATAGTTCAGAAAAGCCTTCTTGCGGAAGCGGCAGGCGGTGACAGGACCGATC
Organism: Rhizobiales bacterium 62-17; assembly: GCA_001898965.1. Classification (GTDB taxonomy): domain Bacteria; phylum Pseudomonadota; class Alphaproteobacteria; order Rhizobiales; family Beijerinckiaceae; genus Terripilifer. The sequence goes on along the minus strand of MKVW01000009.1, from coordinate 52,726 downwards.
GCCTCGGCGGTGAAATTGCTGCGTTCCTGAAACGACAGGCCGAGAAAATCGCCGGCGATGGCGAAGCCGATCACCTGGCGGCGGCCGTCGGACAGAATTTTGCTCAGCCGGACGCAGCCCGACGTGATGTTGAAGACGTTTTGAACCGGTTCGTCCTGGAGGAGCAGCGCGGACTTGGGCGCAAACGAGGTCGGCTCGCTCAAAGCTTGCAGTTCGCCCAATTCGTCATCGCTCAGCGCGGCGCAGACGCTGAACGGACGCACCGCGCAGTCCTTGCACCGCGCGGGATGACTTTGGCACGTAGCTTCACAACAGTCCGCCGACATGATCGGCCTCTCCAATGAAAACCCAATATACCATCCGGGTCTGCGTGCGGCATTGATCTAGATCAATGTGGCGGGCCTATCACGCCGCAATTCAATGCGCCAGCAAGCAGGAGACCGGGCTGCTTTCGAGGAGATCGTGGGTCACGCCGCCAAAGGCCCATTCGCGGGTTCGGCTGTGGCCATAAGCGCCCGCGACGATGAGATCGGCGGCGACGGTTTCGCTGAAGGCATAAAGGTCGGAGGATATGCCGTGAACGAGCTGAGGCTGCACCGCCGCCTGCGCCGCAATGCCGCGAAATGTCAGATATTCCACGACATCCTTGACACTGTCGGCCGCATATTCGGTGCCGAAGCTGGCGACCCAGACGGTTTGTGCCCGATCAAGCAGGGGCAGCGCGTCTTGAACGGCCCTGCGACATTCGGTCGTGTCGCTCCAGGCGATGACGATCCTCTCAGCATGCAGATGGTCAATATGACGCGGCACCACGAGAACGGGTTTGCCGGCGGACATGACGATATCGCCGGGATCGACACCCATGGATGACGACGCCAAACCACCCGGCACGATGATGAGATCCGCCGCGCGGGCTTGGGCGATCAGGTGAACCTGCGGGGCCTGGATATCAAAGCGGCTTTCCGTTTTTGGCCGTTTGGCGGTGAGACGTTTGAAACGGGCTTCCGCTTCCTTCACCATGTCCTCGACGCCGTCGCGTTGCAGCTCCATGACGACGCCAGGCGACACACCGTCGGCGACGAAGGGAATGAAATCATGGGCGCCCGCGCCGATCAGGCGGGCATCGAAACGGTCGGCCAGATTCGCGGCGAGTTTGATCCGGGCTGCCAGATCGTTGGATCGATCGACGTTGACCAACAAGCTTCTGAACATTTGCGTCTCCGCTGTGCGATTTCACACGCTACGGGCAGCGACGATGCAGGAGCTTGCCGACATGGGCATTGATTTCGCTCAAAAGGGCAGGTGGATTTGCCTCAGCGCACGCGGATGTTCGCAAGCGAATTGATTTATAAGGGATTTATCCATGGTTCGTAAGATTGCGATGACGGCGATCGCCGCCGGCGCCGTGAGTGTGGCGCTGTCGAGCGCACAGGCGCAGCAGTGTGCCGCCAATTTCAACATGGTCGGTACGCCGATGCTTACCGCTTTAACATATCGCACCTTCGATATGGTGCCGCGGCCGCAGCCGGCGGTCTTGGCGGATTTGGCTTCCGCCGTTGCGGCAGAAGGCTTTCTGGGCATCAAGGTCGACAAGGGGCTCGGCGCGATCACGGCGATGCAGGAGACGAGCGGCTCGGGCCGGCCGCAGACTTTGCGTGTGACGGCACGCAAGGCCGGCAGCGGCACGCGCGTCGATGTTGTCTTCATGGTGCAGCCAGGACAGATCGCGCCGGAAGATTACATTCGCCAAGCGTTCTGCCGGGTGATTTCCGGAGCGCGCCGCTAATCGGATACCACTTGGATTCTTGGGTTCGAGTAACCAAAAAATGGGGAAAGACTCAATTGCCGGTGTCGCGATCAATGACTTGCGATGAGATCGCCTTGAGTCCGCCCTTTTTAATTTGACGCGGAATCGGGAGTCGGTTCTATTGATCGTGTCGTCGCTGGTCCGCTGCCGTGCGAATGACCGTCCCGTTGCCGATAAGGGCTTCCTGGCGCAACACTGAACCCCGCCGCTCGCCGCCGCGGGGTTTGTTTTTGCAGCAACTCTGGCAAAAGTGGCTGGCCGTTTGCGCAAAAACTGCTAGCCCATGCCAGCATGATCCAACGACCTTTTCCTACAACTCGTTTTGTTGCGTCGCAGCATCGGTTGGCCGCATGGTGATCGGCATTCTGGCGGCTGAGGCTTTGCTGGCCTTTTGCACGTTGGCCTTTGAATTGGCGATGGCGCGGCTGATCGCGCCCCATGCCGGCATGTCGACCGATACGTGGACGGCGATCATCGCTGCGTTTCTCGTCGCCTGGGCGCTGGGCACGTTTGTCGGCGGCCGCATGGCCGAGGGCGTTTCGATCGCGCGCGTGTTGTGCCGAGCGGCCGTCGCCGCCGTCGCAGGCGCCGTACTGGCGGCGATCGTGCCATCCCTTCTCGATACATGGGACCGGATGGTGCTCGATCCGGCGCCGCTCGAAGTTTGGCGCGTCGTTCTCTTCGCCGGTCTGCCGCCGTTGCCGGTTGGCTTCTGTTTTGGCCTCGCCGCGCCTCTGCTGCTGACCGCGATGGTGCGTTTGACCAAGGGTAGCGGGGTCGCCATCGGCCTCGTCAATGCCATGGGCGCGGCCGGCAGCGTGCTTGGCGCACTCACCATGTTGTGGCTGTTGCTCGATGTATGGGGTACGCGCGGCGCGGTGTTGCCGATCGCGGCTTTGGCCGGTGTCACGGCCATTCTGCTGTTCGGCATGGCCTGGCGCCTGCGGGGTCACGAGGGAACGGCATGAGCGCGCGTCTGCATCCTTCGCTCATCGTTCTGCCGGCCGTGACCTTCTGCTCGGCGGCGGCGGCGCTGGCGCTGGAGATCGCCATCGTCCGTCTCGGCGCGCCCTACGTCGGGCAGGCGCTGGCGCCATGGTCGGCGGCGATCGTCAGCGTGCTGCTGGGCTTGGCGCTGGGGCACATGCTGGGCGGCCTGGTGGGCGGCGCGCAGGCCAGCGTGCATCGCCTGCGCGTGAGCCTGGCGCTGGCCTGGTTCTTCGCCGGCGTCGCGGCCGCGGCCGTGCCGCTGTTGGTGGCGCCGGTGACCGAGGTTTTGTCGGGCGATCAGGAGCCGGGCCGTCTGGCGGTTTTAGGCCTATCGGCTTTGGTCTTTCCAAGTTGCGTTGCCGCCGGTCTTTCCCTGCCCGTGGCGCTGCGGCTGTGCGTGAAGATCGCCGATGGTGTGCGGCCGGGACGTCTGGCCGTTTTATTGGCTGCATCCGCCATCGGCAGCGTGGCTGGATCGGCGCTGTCGGGCTTCGTTCTGTTGGAGACGGTGGGCGCCGTTGGGTTGGCGCGGGGCATCGCCTGGCTGTGGATCGTTCTCGGCCTGGTGATCCTGCCGTGGCATGGGGTGCGGCCATCGCTGCGGCTGTTGGCGCTTCTGCCTGTCGTGATCGCGGTACTGCTGTCCTTCCGCCCAAATGTCGGCAAGGCGTGCTGGACGGAGACGCGTTACACCTGCATCCAGATCAGCGACAAGACGGCACAGAATGGCGATCTATTACGGGTGATGGCGCTCGATGAAGGTCTGCACAGTCTGTCCGATCGTGAACATCCCGAGCGGCTGCATCTGCCCTATGCGGCGCTGGTCGACAAACTGGCGCAAGTGGCCTTCGTCGGTTCGGCGACGCCGCGCGCGTTGGTGATCGGCGGAGGCGGTGCCACTTTGCCGCGTGCCTGGGCGCAGATGCAGCCGCCGGTTCGCTCCACTGTCGCCGAACTCGATCGTCGCGTCGCGGCCGAGGCGGCCGACATGATGTGGGCCGACAGCCCGAACATCCGCACCATCATCGGCGATGGCCGCGCCGTGCTGCGCAGTCTCAAGCACGAGCCGTTGTTCGATGTGGTGTTGATGGATGCCTATCGCAGCCACAGCGTGCCGGCGCATCTGGTCAGCCGCGAGTTCAATGCGGAGGTAGAGCGACATCTGACGAAGCCTGGCGTCTTTCTGTCCAATGTCATCGATCGCTACGCCAGCCTGCATCTGGCGGCGAGCGTCGCGGCGACGTTGCGGCAGACCTTTCCCGTCGTCGATGTCTGGATCACCGATGCCGATGGCGCGGGCATGACCAACGCGGTGATCGCCGCCTGGTCGGACGTGGCGCAGGCGCTGCGGCCGCAGCAGATGACGGTCGACGTCACCCGCTGGAATGCCGGTGAAACCACCCATACGGAACAGGTCGTCTGGCGCCGTTTCAGCGTCGACGAACTGGTGCAGACGCGCGGCCTCTGCACCGTCGTGCTCACCGACGATTGGGCGCCGGTCGATCGCCTGCTGTCGGGCCGGTCGGTTTGTGCTGTGCCGGCCAAGATGCCACGCGCGCCATAGCTTGTCCGATAGTTGGGCAAGTGCCCTTAAAAAAGCTTGCGGTGCAGGCTTATCTTGCATTGCAATCGAGGCGGCAATCTGCCAACACGTCGACCGATAAAGAGAGACGGGCGAGGAACAGACGCGACTTGTCCGCCATTGTGGCAAGCTCATTGAGCCGCCCAAGCTCTTGCAGCACGTATGGTGAGGACTCCGATGACTCGTTCGATCCAGCAATATTATCATTTCGCCTTTCCCTGCCGCGATGCGGAGGAAACGCGCCATTTCTATGAAGACGTGCTGGAGCTGCCGCTGGTGCATTGCATGCAGGTGGATGCGGTGCCGAGCTCCGGCGAAAAAGGCCCTTACGCGCACATCTTCTTCGAGCTGGCCGATGGCTCCTACATCGCTTTCTTCGATCTCGGCAAAAACGAAATGCCGGCACCGTCGCCCAATACGCCGAAATGGGTGCAGCATCTGGCCATGCAGGTCGCCAATGCCGATGATGTGTTGAAATATAAGAAGCGTCTGGAAGCGGCGGGCGTCGAAGTGCTGGGCCTCGTCGATCACGAATTCATCCAGTCGATCTATTTCTTCGATCCAAACGGCCTGCGCCTGGAAATCACCACGCGCACGGAAGAGCCGGGCTTTCTGGAAAAAGCCGCTGCCGAAGCGCATGAAGAATTGGCGAAATGGACGGCGTTCAAGAAAGAGGCCGCTCACTAGTCTTTCGATCCCCATAGCACTTGATCTGGCGCGCTGCGGCGCGCCTTTTTGATGACGGAGAACTACCTTGTCCGAAGCCCAGTCGCGTTGCGTATGGGATCGCGTTCCGATCGTTCTATCCTTCGCCGAACAGGTGAAAATGACCGAGACCTACGGGTTCGTCGGCAGCCAGGGGCGCACCGTTCTGGAGGGGCAGCGGCTTCTGCCGCGCGATCGGCCGTCGGACACGGTCTATCTGTTCATGCATCCGACCTCGACCCTGCAATTGCTGCCGATGCCGACATCCTTGGCCGATGCGGGCCTGCACGTGATGTGCTGCGGCAGCCGCTATGCCAAGAATGACAGCGCCTTGATCATGGAAAAGGTGGCTTTCGATCTTGGTCAATATATTCGCCATGCGCGCGAGGTTCTCGGTTATCGCAAGGTGATCCTCGTTGGCTGGTCGGGCGGCGGTTCGCTGTCGTTGTTCTATCAGGCGCAGGCGGAGAAACCTTCCATCACGCACACGCCGGCCGGCGATGCTTATGATCTGACGACGGCCAATCTGCCGCAGGCCGATGGCATCATCTTCATCGCCGCGCATCTGAGCCGCGCCGAGACTTTGACCGAATGGCTCGATCCGTCCTTGACCGATGAATTGCGGCCGGACGTCCGCGATCCCGAATTCGACATCTATGCGCCGAACGCGTTGCATAAGCCGCCGTTTACGGCCGACTATATCGCCCGCTTCCGTGCCGCGCAGGTGGCGCGCAATCGCAAGATCACCGATTGGGTGCGCGACACGCTCGACTTTTTAAAGCGCAAGGACGATGGCGAGATGGAGCGTGGCTTCGTCGTCCATCGCACCATGTGCGACGTGCGTTGGATCGATCCTGCCGTCGATCCCAACGATCGCAAGCCGAACTGGACCTATCTGGGCGATCCGCGCATCGTCAACGCGGGGCCGGCTGGGTTGGCGCGGTTCTCGACATTGCGCTCGTGGCTGTCGCAGTGGTCCTATGATCTGTCGAATGCCAAAGGTCCGATGAACGCGGCCAAGATCACCGGCGTACCGGTGCTGCAAATCGAGAACAACGCGGACGATGCGGTGCCCGCCACGCACAATCCGGCGATCCGCGATGCGCTGGCGACCAAGGACAAGGAATTCGTCCAGATCCGCCACGCAACCCATTATTATCTCGGCCAGCCTGAACTGCTCGCCCAGTGTATCGAGACGGTGATCGATTGGAGCTTGCGCAAGAACTTGCTCGATCGGCGGCCCGCGGGCTGAATTGCCGCCTGAACTTTTGGATGGAATGAATATGACGAAGAAATTGAAGATCGCGGTGGCTGGCGCTGGCATTGGCGGCCTGGTCGCGGCGCTGGCGCTCATCCGCAAGGGCTATGACGTCACGGTCTATGAACAGGCGCCGGAACTGCGCGAACTGGGTGCCGGCTTGCAGATCAGCGCCAATGGCACGCGCATTCTCATCGCGCTTGGTCTGCGCGAGGCGGCCGAGAAGATCGCCTGCGTGCCCGATGGCAAGGAGGTGCGCCTCTACAGCACCGGCCAGACCTGGAAGCTGTTCGATCTCGGCGATGCCTCGGTCAAGGAATTCGGCGCGCCCTATTGGATGGTCCATCGCGGCGACCTGCACACGCTGCTGATCAATGCGGTGGCTGCTGCGCAACCTGGCGCCATCAAGCTCGGTCACAAGCTCACGGATCTGACGCAAGATGGATCAGGCGTGCGCATCAGCTTCGAGAACGGCGCTGTGGCCCAGGCGGATGTGCTGATCGGCGCCGATGGCGTGCATTCGCGCGTGCGCCAGCTTCTGTTCGGCGATCTGCCGGCACAATTCATGGGCGTGGCCGCCTGGCGCGGTCTGGTGCCGATGGAGCGGTTGCCCGTGCATATGCGCCGGCTCGTCGGCAGCAATTGGGTGGGGCCGGGCGGCCATGTCATCACCTATCCGGTGCGCGGCGGCACGATCCTCAATTTCGTGGCGGCGATCGAGCGCGACAACTGGGCCGTCGATTCCTGGACCGAGCGCGGCACGATCGAGGAATGCGCCGCCGACTTCGTTGGCTGGCACGATGACATTCAGGCCATGGTGCGCAATCTGGAGGTACCCTACAAATGGGCGTTGCTCGGCCGCGAGCCTTTGCAGCAATGGGCTGTCGATCGCGTGGCGTTGCTCGGCGATGCCTGCCATCCGACCCTGCCGATGCTGGCGCAGGGCGCCAATATGGCGATCGAGGACGGCATGGTGCTGGCGCGCTGCATCGAAGCTGATGCCGATCCCGTCGCAGCGCTGAAGCGGTTCGAGAAAGCCCGCGTCACCCGTACCTCGACGATCGTGCATCGCTCGACCGAGGCAGCGCAGCGCTTTCACAATCCGGAATTGGGCAATGCGGAAGGCGCGGCCGCCTATGTCGATCGCGAATGGACGGGCGAGAAGATCGATCAGCGCTACCGTTGGCTGTTCGAATATGACGCGCTGACCGTGCCGGTCTAACGGTTTTTTCCACGAGCGGCTTGATCAGGCGGCGGAAAGGCCGCCTGATGTTTTTTGATCGTCCGTAGCCGGTTCGGTCGCTTCCGATACGGAAGCTTCGGGCGTGGCCGGTTCTGGCGCTGGCGCCGGTGTTGCCGGCGTCAGAACGTCGGTGATCATACTGTTGGCGATTTCGTCTTCGCCGACGATGATCTTGTGAGCGCCAAGGCCTTTCAGATAATCGACCGCCTCTTGCGAATGGGCGCGGGCGATGATGCGGATCGACGGATTGACCGTGCGCGCCTGTTCGATCAGGTGGCCGGCCTCGAACGGATCGGGGATGGCGGACAGCAGCCAGCGGGCGCCGGGCAGGTTGATGCGCTCGAGCAGCGGCTTTTCGCCGGCCGGCCCGATGAAAGTCTCGATGCCCGTCTTCAATAGGTCCGTGACTTGCGACGGCTCTTCCTCGATGACGAGGAACGGCACGTTCTTGTCGCAGAGCACCGCGGCAATGCGGCGGCCGACGCGGCCATGGCCGACGAGAATGGCGTGAGCCGTCAAATGCGTCGGCTTTTCCTCGGGCGGCTCCGGCTTGGGTGCCGGCTTTGCGGTGGCCTTGGCCACTGCCTGGGGTGCGGCTGTGGTCGCAGGTGCTGATGGTTGCTCCTCGGACGCCGGCGATGTCGCAGGCTTGGCCGGCTTGTCCTCGCTCGAAGTCACCCGATCGAGCCCCATGAACAGGAGCGGGTTGACGAAGATCGACAACAGCGCGCCAGCGACGACGAGATCGCGCGCCATGCCGGGCACGATGGCAAGCTGCGCGCCGAGCACGATCAAGATGAAGGAGAACTCGCCGATCTGCGCCAGGCTCGCCGAAATGGTGAGCGCCACGTTCTTCGAATAGCCGAAGGCGCGCACGATCAGATAGGCGGCGACCGATTTGCCGATGACGATGGTGAGGAACGTGCCGATCACCGCCAGCGGCTGATCGAGCAGTACCTGCGGATTGAACAGCATGCCGACTGAAACGAAGAACAGGACGGCAAAGGCGTCGCGCAGCGGCAGCGTCTCGCGCGCCGCCTGGGTGCTGAGCTGCGATTCCGCCAACACCATGCCGGCGAAGAAGGCACCGAGCGCGAAGGACACGCCGAAGAGTTCGGCCGAACCGAAGGCGACGCCGAGCGCGATGGCGAGCACGGACAGGCGGAACAGCTCACGCGAGCCGGTGTGGGCGACGTAATGCAGAATCCACGGAATGACCTTGCGCCCGACGATCAGCATCAGCGCGACGAAGGCCGCGACCTTGACGCCTGTCAGTCCGAGCTTGCCCCAGATCGTGGTGACGCCGAGCCACGCGGCGAGGCCCGTGTCCTTCATGCTCGCCGGCGCTTCGCCGCCCAGCAGACCGGCAAGCGGTGGCAACAGCACCAAAGTGAGGACCATGACGAGGTCCTCGACGATGAGCCAGCCGACAGCGATGCGGCCGCGCTCGGTCTCGATCAAACGACGATCTTGTAAAGCCTTAAGTAGAACTACGGTGCTGGCGACCGAGAGCGCGAGACCGAACACAAGGCCGGCGCCTGCCGACCAGCCGAGAACATAAGCCAGGCCCATGCCGATCAGTGTCGCGGCGAGAATCTGGCCGATGGCACCCGGCAGAGCGATGGCGCGCACCGCCAGCAAATCTTTCAAGGAAAAATGCAACCCGACGCCGAACATCAGCAGGATGACGCCGAGTTCGGCAAGCTCCGTCGCCAATTGCTGATTGGCGACATAGCCCGGAGTGAAGGGACCAATCACGACGCCGGCCAAAAGATAGCCGGCAATCGGGGGTAATTTGAAGCGCTGAGCGAGCAGGCCGAAGATGAAGGCAAGCCCTAAACCGGCAACGATCGTGGCAATAAGCGGCGTATCGTGCGTCAGGGAGAGCCTCCATGGGGTCAGGATGTGAATTTGGGGAGGGGTCCACGCCGGCGCCGACCACCAAAGTCAATATGGTGGTAAATCAAGTCGACGCAATGGCCTTTTTGCGCGGAAATGCGTGCTGGCGCGAGATTTTCGCGCCGTCTTCTCGCGTTATGGTTACGGGCGATTTCGTTACGGCTGCGGATGGAAGCGCCGAATGGCCTGGATCAAGAGAGCGATAAAGATGATCAGCAACGCGATCTGGGCGATGGCGAAGGGCGGCTCCGATTGGGTCGGCGCCAGAGCCTTCAGCGCATGCACCTTCAAGAACAATTGCGCGACGAGCACGAACAAGAGGAAATATTGACCGAGCGTCATGCCGACCGCGTAAACCCAGCGCCAGACGCCGGTGAAGTCGAACGCATAGCGGGCGAGAATCGCGACGATCAGCAGGATCGTCGAGAGAATGCCGACCGCGTGTGACGGCAGGAACTGACTGGCCGGCAGAAAGAAGCCGGTGATGTTCGTCGCCAGCGCCGTGACGAGAAAGGTCATCGTCCACGGGCCATCGGCGCGTGAGTGCAGGAGATCGCGGACGACGGGAAAGCCGGCGACGATCGCCACCAGACTGAGGATGGTGTGGATCCAAACGGAAAGCGTGAAACTGAGATCCATGGCGCGGCCCCCTGCGCTCCAGACGTCAGCATGTTAATCCTTGGGGCGTAAAAAGAAAGCGCCCGTATCGATGGCGGCGCTCAACCGTCGGAGAGCGAAGCATCCGGGCCGTCGCCGCCCTGCTGGGTGCGCCACAGCTGGGCGTAGCGGCCGTTGCGGGCGATCAGCTCCGCATGGGACCCCGCTTCGGTGAGGTTGCCGTTCTCCAGCACGATGATCTTGTCGGCGCCGGCGACGTTGCTCAGGCGATGGGTGACGTTGATGACCGTGCGCTCGCGGGCAATGCGCTGCAACGTGATGTTGACGGCGGCTTCCGCGATGGCATCCAGCGCGCTGGTCGCCTCGTCGAGCACCAGAATGGCGGGATCGCGCACCAGGGCACGGGCGATGGCGACGCGTTGGCGCTGGCCGCCGGAGAGCCGGCCGCCACGTTCGCCGACGATGGTCTCGACCCCTTGCGGCAAAGCCATCACCGCATCCCAAACCTCGGCGGCGCGCAGCGCGCTCTCGATCTCTTGATCGGTCGCGTCGGCCTTGCCCATGCGGATATTGTCGCTGATCGAGGCGTTGAACAGGAAACTGTCCTGAAAGACGATGCCGATCTGGGCGCGCAGCGAATCCTGCGTGATCGTGCGGATGTCATGGCCGTCGATGGCGACACGTCCCTCCGTCGGGTCATAGAAGCGCATCAGCAGATTGAGGATGGTGCTCTTGCCGGAGCCCGAACGGCCGACGATCGCCACATAGGCATGGCGCGGCACGTCGAAGCTCACGTTGTGCAACACGGTCTTACCCCCGGGATAGGCGAAGGTCGTGTGTTCGAAAGCGACGCGGTCGCGCATCGGCGGCAGAACAGTTGCGTTGGGTGCGTCGGTGAGGCTCGGCTTTTCCTCGAAGATTTCGTTGAGGTGCTGCATCGAGCCGGTGGCTTGCGCCAACGTCGGCACGAATTGCGTCAGATTGGTCAATGCGTAGCCCATGGAAACGAACATCGATTCGAACGCAACGAGCGTGCCGATCGTGATTTCCTCCGTATAGGCCCAATAGGCACCCAGCACGATGATGACGATATGGATGATGTAGACACCCATGTAGGCTGTGCTCTCGGCGAGCGCGGAGAAAAAATAAACGCGGAAGGCGTTGGACATCCAACTGAGATTGAGGCCGCGAAAATGACCCGTCGAGCGCCCGTGCAAGGCGAAGGCCTTGATCACAGGCTGTGCCTGTATGTTCTCCTGGGCGGCGGACAGAATATCGGCTTCTTGTGTGCGCTTGTCGTAGGAAAGAGCAAAAGCCTTGCGCGAGAATATGCTGGGACCGGCGAGAATGGTTGGAAAAATCAGGAGGCCGATCAACCCGAGCCAGACGTTGAAATAAAACATCAGGATCGTCGAATAGATCACCTCCAGCAGCGGCAGCGCCAACCACGGAATCATCTGCACCAGCATGGTCTCGCTGGCGACGATGTCGCCAGAGAAGCGCGACAGGATGCCGCCAGAGGGGGTGCGCAGGAAGAACGGCATCGGCAGGCGTTGGATCTGCTCGAACAGCGCGATGCGCAGATCCTTCACCACATTCGAGAAGATGCGCGAATAGAGATAGTCGTTGGCGATGGAGATGACCGAGACGATGATCGCGGCGATGCTGAGGAAGATCAGCACGAAGACCAAAGCGTTCCAGTTGCGCTCGATCAGGCCCTGGTCGATCAGATATTGCGTGGCGAGCGGGAAGGACGCGTTGAAGACCGTCTGCAGCGCGAGCAAGCCTAGCACGAGGGCGAGCTTGCGCCGATAGGGTTTCAGATAGGGCCACAGAAAACGGAACATGAAGCCGAAATCGCGGGCCCGGATCTCCGCGTCGGTTTCCTCGTCCTCAAGATACTGGCTGATGTCCTCGCTGGTTGGTTTGGCATCAGTCATGGAAGGGCTCCCGCTCGGGCGGGGACGCGGCCGGAAAGACCGGCGCGTGCCTCATGCGCCGGTCGGCGGCTTGGAATAGAAGCACATGCGCATGGTCTTGGCGTCCGGATACCACGGGTAGTCACCTTCGTTCGACTGGCACTCGATGCGCCAGACTTTCTTCAGCACTTTCGGATCGTTGATCGCCATGCGGAAGCCGTTCTTCATGAACCGCTCGGACCATTGCCAGGTGGTCATGAGCGACTGCACGCCATCGAAGAGTTCGTGATATTCGATCACTTCTTTGGTCATGTCGGAGGTGATGCCGCCGAAGAACACGCCCTTGCGCACCACCCTGAACAATTCGCTGATGGCCTTGTCGAGATCCTCGTCGGGCAGATAGCACAGGCAGGTGTCATAAACATAATCGAAGGAATTGTCTTCGAAGGGCAGGTTTCTGACGTCGCCAAGGAAGTTGCGATGCTTCCATTTTTCCAGCGTGCGCGCGTGGATATGGGCGGAGTTTTCGATGCCCCAGCATTCGACGCCGATACGGTCGAACAATTCGATGGTGATGCCGGTGGCGCTGCCGACGTCGAGCAGTTTATAGGGTGCCTTGTCGCCCCAGATCGTCTTGATCAGGTCGGCGTTATAGTTCTCGTCGAAATATTCGGCGTAGGATTCCTCGTAGGTTTTGTCGTTGGCATAGGCGTCGTGATAGTCGGCGCCCAGTGCATGGGCATTGGCGGGCGAGGGCACCAGCTCGTCCGCGTAAGGCCTGTATTTCTGGTCGCGCAATTCCGTCATGATGATGTCGGTGGCGAAATCGGCGGAATCGTACGTCGCGTTGACGGTGGAATCGAAAATATAGTCGCCGACCGTCAGGATACCCGGATGATCCGTGGGCTCCGGGCGATGGCGCTGCATGAGGTCGTGAGCGGGGTGGCCGCCGGGGATGGCATTGACCGTACCGACCCAGCGTTGGACATAGCTTTCCAAGAGCAGGTCGCGGCCATCGGCGAGGGACTTGGGCAGGGAATCGAGCACGCGGTCGATGATCTGCTGGTCGCTCATATTGGTCATGGCGAGCGCGGCGGTGCCGGCGATCAGCCAGCCCAGCGAGCCGTACCGTTTGCCGGGGTGGCGCGAGGCTTCGTCATAGAGGCAGGTGCCGCCGAAGACATCCTGCATGAAGTAGGAGCCTTTGACCTTGGAGCGCCAGAACGGCTCCTTGAACAGGCAGCTCACGCGCAGATAATGCGCCGGGCGGTCATAATGAGCGAGATGGGCGTCGAGCGCCATGCGCAGCTTGCGGCCGTCGAAGTCGATGTTCTGCAGCCAGGTGTTAGGCAGGGCAAAGATCACATAGTCGAAATCGCGATGCTGGGTGCGCTGGTCGTGCCGATACCAGACCCGGTAGCGCTCGCCTTCCTTGGCGACCTTGGACACCGGCGCGTTCTTGATCACTTCCGCCGCCGTGGTCTCGGCCAGCCGCTGCGCCAGCCGCTCGTTGCCGCCGACGATGGAATAGAGCCGCAGATATTCGTCGTGCTCCATCAGGACGTTTTTGGCACCGTTCATCGCATTGGTGAGATGGGGCGGTGCGGCGACGTCGGTGTGGACGGCGGCGGCGATGTAGCGCCGGGCAGCTTCGTCGGGAATGGTGTCGAGAACCTCGGCGAAGGTTTTGTTCGACCAGGGATGGTTATTGTCGTCGCGCCAATAGCTCTCGTAATAGTCCTCGGCGCTGATCTCGCGTTCGCACATGTCATGGAAGGCGTCGATGGCGGCGAGCGTTTCGGGGCCGAGCTTGCGGCGAATGTCGGCATCGCTGTTGAGAATCTTGTCGCCGAGGATGACGGTGTCGCCCTTCATCGGCACGGTGAGCAGACCGAGGCGTTCGGCAAGTTCGCGCACCGGGTCTGAGCCGAATTGCGAATAGTCGTAAAGTTCGGCGACGCCAGCTTCATAGAGCACCATGGGGGCGCTCTTGAACGTCCGTGTCACCAATTTGCCGCCGAGCCGGTCCGATGCCTCGAAAATGGTCATCTGACAAAGGTCGCCGCACTTATCCGCAAGAATCTGGGCGGTGAACAAGCCCCCTGGTCCACCGCCGACAATCGCCACCCGCTTCATCGAACACCCGACTGGTTAAATGCTGTTCACTGTCCAAAGGCGCGAGATCCCCCAACCTCGCCGAGCCCCTAGACATGCTATTGGCGTGCCGCCTGCGTTTGATCCCGCCTCAAGGCACGCCGTTTGGCCCTCAATTTGTAGCAAGGAGCCGAGGTATCCTGTCAATGTGGCTCGCCGGCACCGCCGATGACAATCATGTCATGGTAACCGCTTGCTGACAGTGGGCAGCAAATGGGCTGAATAGCCGGCGGATTGGCCGCCGGCCTGCCCAAAAGATCGGCAGCTTGGCAACGCGCTCAGCGGGCGGCACCTCGCGCGCTCATGATCTTGTTATAGTCGGCGAGCAGACGCAGGAAAGTGGGATAGTCCGTCAGTGGATATTCGGAGAGCTTGCGCCCGGCCACCAGCTTGGCCGCGTTGGAGCCTTCGACGCGGGGATTGCCGCGACCGGTGGCGGCTTCATAGGCATCGGCCCCCTCGCGTCCGGCAAGCCAGGCGGCCAGAACCTGGGCGCCTTCCGGATTGGCGCTCTTGGCGACGCAACAGGTATAGAGTGTGCTGATCCCGACCGGGTCGGTGAAGGCAAACTCCACCGGCGCGCCGGCCGCCATCACCGGCAAGGTCGAATGGGTCAGGCCATAGCCGACCTCGATCTCGCCCGTTCCAATCTCCTGCGCCAGCCGGTAGGTGGAATCGTAGAGTTTGGGCTGCATGGAGACGAATTTCTGCAAATGGGCGCGCACTTCGGCTTCGCCCATCAGATGGGCCATGCTGACGTAGACCGGCGTGCGCAGCCAGGCGCCCGCCTTGCCGGTCCAGCGCGGGTTCAACAGATCGTTCAGATTCTTGGGCCGATCCGCCTCCGAGACTTTCTGCTTGTTCCACACGATGACGCCGATGGCGGATGTGGTCGGCACCATGAACGGCGAGACCACCGAAGCGGGGGCCACGCCCAGCGCCGCCCAGTCCGGGCGCACCAGCAGGCTGCGCTGATCGAGCACCGCGAATTGCGACTGGTCGCCGGTGAGCACGGCGGCGGGCGTGCCGCCGGCCTGGGATTCCTGCACCACCTTGGCGGCCAGGGTGCCACCGCCCGTGTCGCGGATAAATTCGACCTTGATGTCTGGCCAGGTCTTGTTGAAGGCGGCGATCACCTTGGCGATGGCCGCCGTATCGGAGCTTTCCGACCAGACGACCGGCGGTTTCTTGGCGGCGGCACCGGCCAGATCAACCAAGGCTTTCGGCGCGGCGCCTTGCGCCCGCGCGCCGAATGGCATTGTGGTTAAGGCTGTGCTTGCCAAGGTCGTTCCTGCCGCCGCGACGAAGCCGCGCCGGGATAGGGTCGGATTGGACATGGTCTCCCTCTCTTGTTTTTAGTCCCCTTTGGAAAGGCGGTTCCCGATCCCTCCGATCAGGAGCCACCCCGTTTTCTTTTGATCAGACCGGAAACTGTTCGAGCAGTTCCAGCGGGTCGCCGTAGCGGCTGGCGCAGTCGATGACCTTGGGATCGCGCAGCGATTGCAGGAAGCCGTCCTCGATCAGCACGCGATTGCCGGCCGTCACCGTCGCGTCGAAGGTGACGAGATCCATATGCACATGCGGCTCTTCCCAATTGGGCATCATGCGGCGCAAATATTCGCTCTCCTTCAGGCCGTTGATGCCGAAGTGCAGCGCGCCGGGCGAATTCGGGCCGGCCGGATAGATGTCGAAACGCGGCGCCTTGGGATTGTGGCCGCAGCCCAGTTCCTCCAGCGTGCCGCCGATCAGGAATTCGCGCAGCACGGCGGCTTCCTCGCTGTCGCCATGGACGGCGACGACGCGGTCGTCCTTGAACTCGACGCCCGGCGGCTCGTCGAAAGGCTTTTCGAAGCCGACGCCCCATTGCGCATAGATGACGCCGTTAATGCCGACCTTGTGTTCGGGATCGTTGCCGAACATGAACGGGTCGTAGAGATTGGGGCCGTGCGTCGGCATGTAATGGACGTAGCAGCCGTCCTCGTTGGCGTAGTTGTGGCCGCGCCAGCGATTGTCCTTCTTCATGCGCTCGCGCATGTCGGCGCTGAAGGGCACGCGGAAATCGGTGCCGCGCTGATCGGTGATGCGCATGTCGAAGGGGCCATGTTCGGGATAGAGCCTGGACGTGCCGCGCACCAGTTCGCCGACGATCTCGATGGGGAAACGCGCTTGCGGCGTGTGCCACAGATCGATGTTGCGGAAAAAGGTGATCTTGACCCAGCGCTGGCCTTTTTTGCGGCGCAGGTTCTGGCAGAACGGATCGAAGACCGAGGCGAACCAGGTTGAGACGACGAAGGTGGCGCGTTCCAGCAGGGCTTTCGCTTCGTCTGGTACCGCGACATAGCGGGTCGATTCACCCATGTAGGAAATAAACGTGGCGCCGCGCGATTTGCAGAGGCCCTGCACGGTCTGGACGACACGCGGGTCGAGCAGCGGATCGGTCAGCATCACCACATGGTCGCCAGCGCGAATGCCGAACACCTGATGGAAATTGTCGAGGGCCTGAATGTATTCCGCCGTCGTCGCTGTGCCGTAATCGACCGGATACGGCAAACCGCGCCGGGTCTTCGACTGCATGATGTCGGCATTGGTGTTTGGAATACGGACCATCGCGTTTCCTCCCTCGTCTGTTGGGACGAAGTCTATATCGGTGGGCGCTCAGGTGGAAGTGCGGCGCGCGGCCAGCGATTGCAGAAGATGGGCGATGGCGAGCAGCAGAACGAGGCCGAAGACAAACCAGACGGCGACGGCCGCCGTTTTCGCCGGCTGGCCTTGCGTCCAATAGGCGAACAGTAGGGTCGGCAAAGTGGCGTTGTCGCGGCCCTGCAGCAGCAAAGCGGAGCCTAACTCACGCAAGGAATGGGCGAAAACCCAGATCCAGACCGCGGCCAGCGCGGGAACGAGCAAAGGGGCAACCACGCGCCGCAGGGTTGTGAACCACGCCGCGCCGGCCATGCGCGCGGCTTCCTCAAGGTCGGCATGCAATTGATACATGGCGGCATTGATCGCCCGGGAACCGTAGCTCAGATAAACGGTGGTGTGGGCGACGGCGATGATCCAGATCGTGCCGTAAATGCGCAGCAGCGGCACCGACAGATAGACATAGATCAGCGCGGTGGCGATCAAGACGCCGGGAAACGCCAGCGGCATGAAAGCCAGAATGTCGATGATCTGGCGGCCGGGCGCCTTGGTGCGCACCACCACCCAGCCGATCAGCAGGCACAGCAGCGTGACGGCGCAACTGGCGACGATGGCGATGACGAGAGAATTGCCTAGCGTCTTGCCGATGGCCGGATCGCTGAGGAAAGCGATGTGATTGGCGAGCGTGATCTGTTTCAGCGCTTCGAGCGAGAACGCCATCTGATAGGGTAGCAAGCTCGCCCAGATGATGGCCAAGATCGGCGCGACGACGGCGACGAGCACGAACGCTGCGATGGCGAGTTCGGCGACGAGGCGGCCGCGGCCGAGCGGAATGACGCGATGGCGCGAGGTCTTCCCCGTCACCGTCACGAAGCGGCCGGCGGCGCGCATCAGCCGTTGATAGAGCAGGCACAAGGCGACGAGCGCGGCGGCGATGATGATGGCGATGGCGCTGACCTGGCCATATTCGGGCAGGCCTGTGGGCGCGTGATGCAAGAGATCGTAGACGTGGGTCGAGACCAAAACGATGCCGACCGGGTGGCCGATGGCGCCGGGAATGTCGAAGACGACCAGGCTAACGATCAAGAGATAAATCGCGGCGCCAGCCAGCGCCGGCAGCAGCAACGGCAGCACGACCCGGCGCAGCATCTGCAGTGAGCCGGCGCCCGACATCAATGCGGCTTCCTCCAGCGCCGCATCGATCTTGCGGAAGGCCGGCACCATGATGAGAAAAGCCGAAGGCGCCAGCGACAGACCTTCGACGAAGATCAGGCCTGTCATGGTGTAGATATCGAGCGGCGGCGCGGAGAGGCCGAACACTTCGACCAGCGCCAGATTGACGATGCCGGTGCGCGGACTGAGCAGGATCGTCCAGGCGATGGCCATGATGAAGGGCGGCATGGCCATGGGCAGGATCATCAAAGCGCGGACGAGGCCCGCGCCACGGATGTCGGTGCGTTCGACCAGCCAGGCAAGGCCGGTGCCGATGAGGAGGGCGAAGAGGCTGGAGCCGAGCGCGAAATGCAGCGTGCGGGCAAACAGGCGCCACAGGTCCGGATCGGTCCAGGCGGTGACGATATGATCGGTGGTGAAGCCGGGGTCGAGCAGAAAGCCGGTGGGGCGGAAGGCGCACACGAGCAGGATGACGAGGGGCAGAACCACCAGCCAGATGAGCGGCAGCGCCAGAAGAAGTGTCGGCAAAGCGTCCGTGCCGATCGCGCGCCAATGTCGTGTGGCGCTCGCGCCTCCCTCCGCAGCCATGCTTGCTGACCGTCTCCCTGCCTGTTTTAGCGCCACCGTGCCGGCGGTTTCCCCCTGCGCTTTGTCGCCGCTCGGGATCGGAGAATCAAGTTGTGCGCGACGCATTGAACGCCGTCGTCCGCTGTGACAGATTTAATGCAAGGCGCGCAGACGCTTACTGGGGAAGATCGGAGAGGCTGGCAATGTATCTGCGCAATGCGTGGTACGCGGCGGCTTGGGGTCGCGAGGTGACGCGCGGCCTGTTGGCGCGCACTTTCCTCGATGAACCGGTGGTGCTGTGGCGGCGATCGGACGGCACGCCCTGCGCCATCGAGGATCGCTGTTGTCACCGTTCCTTGCCCTTATCGCTGGGCGTGGTCATCGGCGATGATGTGCGCTGCGGCTATCACGGTCTCAAATTCGATGGCTGGGGCGTTTGCGTCGAAATCCCAGGGCAGGCGAACATTCCCGAACGGGCCCGGGTCAAATCCTATCCGGTGGTGGAACGTTATGGCCTGGTGTGGATCTGGATGGGCGATCCGGCGCTGGCCGACCTGGCGAAAGTGCCCGACTTGTGGTGGTGCGAACATCCCGATTGGATCACCACCCGGCCGGACATGGTGCACCTCAAGGCCGATTATCGATTGATCGCCGACAATGTGCTCGATGCCACCCATCTGACTTATGTGCATGCCTCGTCGATCGGTTCGGAATCCCTGACCGAGATCGAACCGCTGACGACGCAGAAAGACGATGTGGTGCGGGTGGAGCGCTGGATCTACGACCGCCCGGCGCCACCGGCCTATCAGAAGGCCGGCAATTTTCCCGGCTATTCCGATCGCTGGGCGGCCGTCGAGTTCCGGCCACCGAATTTTTGCGTCAATTTCGCCGGGTGCGTCGATGCCGGCTTCGGTGGGCCGGGCAAGGATCTGACGCTGAGTGCGCATAAGGTGGAACTCGTCGCCCTCAGCCTGCCGACGCCGGAAACCAGCACATCGCAGCATTATTTCTTCCTGTTCGCGCGGGCTTTCGGCCGTGACGATCCGGATGTGGAGACGTTTTTCAATGTCGGGATGATCGATGTCTTCCGCGAGGACTTCGTCATTCTCGAAGCGCAGCAGCATCGCATGAGCCAAATGCCGAATGCTGCGCGTATCGACATTAAGACCGACAATGGCCCCATTCTGGCGCGGCGCATGCTCGACCGGCTGATCATGGCCGAACACATGGCACCCTGACATGTGTCCGCAGGACTGAATCGATTGCGAATTCGGCCACGTAAACCTTTTCTTAATTATGGCTGACAGTTCGCAATCGGCTCAAGGCTTCGTTCAAATTTTGCCTCTATCCTGCGGGACAAAGCACCTGTGAGCTATGGTAAACGGGGATATCGATGACGGAACAACGGCGGGTTGCGCGCATCCGCTCCATGCTTGGCGCGCAGATCGTGTTTAACAATCGCTCGACGACCATCGATTGCAACATCCGCAATGTGTCGCCGCGCGGCGCCAAGCTTCTGGTCGGCGATACTTTGTCGTTGCCGCAGGAGTTCGAGCTGAACGTGCCGGCGAAAGGGCGTTCCTATCGCGCCAATATCGTCTGGCGGCGTGGCGGCGAGGTCGGTGTCGAATTCGTTCAGGAGCCGTCGCGTGCGGCGCTGATGATGGACGATACCGAGCGCGTGCGCGAGCTGGAAAGCGAAAATGCTTTGTTGCGCAAGCGCATCGTCGATCTCAAGTCGCAACTCGAACGGTTCATGCAGACCGGCGCGTAACTCCGTCACCAGCATTTGCATGGCTGATTGACCAGGGCTGGTGTAAAGGCTGATCTCCGCGTCGCTTCGCGCCTTCTGGAGACGAGCATGCCCGCCGCCTTACGCTTTTCCGCCAACATTTCCCTGATGTTCACGGAGCTGCCGTTTCTCGATCGGATCGAGGCGGCGGCCCAGGCGGGTTTCGCCGCGGTGGAATGTCATTATCCCTACGAGTTCGATCCGCGCGACGTGAAGCAGCGCCTCGATGCGGCCGGCATCGTCATGAACGGCATCAATACGGTTGCCGGCAAGCCAGGCGAATTTGGGCTCGCCGCGCAGGCGGGACGCCAGGATGAATTCGCCGCCGCCATCGACCAGGCGTTGAGCTTCGGCGCCAAGGTCGGTGCCGGCACCATTCACTGCATGTCCGGCATCGTGCTGCCGCCGGCACGGGAGGCGGCGCGGCAGACGTTTCTGGAGAACATGGCCAAGGCGAGCGACGCGGCGCGCAGCGCCGGCATCACCCTGCTGATCGAACCGATCAATCGCTATGACCGGCCGGACTATTTCGTCTCGCGCTCCGACGACGTGGCGGTGCTGCTCGCCGAACTGCGCCGCGACAATGTGAAGATGATGTTCGATTTCTATCATATCCAGATTTCGGAAGGCGATCTGATCCGGCGCATGGAAGCCTATTGGCCGATCATCGGTCACTTCCAATTTGCCTCTGTGCCAAAGCGGCAGGAACCCGATGAAGGGGAGATCGCCTATGGTGCGATTTTCGCCACCATCGCCGAACATAACTGGCCGGATTTCGTGGCGGCGGAATATAAGCCGCGCACCACCACGGTCGAAGGCTTGGGCTGGATGCAGACACTCGCGCCGGCATGAAGGCTGATCCAGCCGTCCGCACGGCTTTCATTCGCACCCATACTGCTTTGATGCCGGTGCCGCATGCGCCGGAGATCAAACTCTATCTGGCGCATGAAGCCTTGGAGCTTTGGCAGAAGACCGAGGAAGAGCTGGAGGCGATCGGCCTGCCGCCGCCGTTCTGGGCTTTTGCCTGGGCGGGCGGTCAGGCGCTGGCGCGCTATATTCTCGATCATCCCCATGTCGTCGCCGGCAAGCGCGTTTTCGATCTGGCTTCCGGTTCGGGTCTGGTGGCGATCGCGGCGGCAATGGCCGGCGCGCGGCAAGTGATCGCCAACGAGATCGACGATTTCGCGCTTGCCGCCATTGCCGCCAATGCGCAGGCCAATGGTGTGGCCATCGATATCGCTGGCGGCGACATGATCGGGCGCGATGACGGCTGGGACGTGGTGTTGGCCGGCGATATTTCTTATGAGCGCGATATGGCGGCACGCATGACCGATTGGCTGTCAGGTTTGCGCCGTCGCGGTTGCGCGGTTTTGATCGGCGATCCCGGCCGCAGCTATCTGGCGCGCGAACAGCTCGTCGCCATCGCCGAATATCAGGTGCCGGTGACGCGGGCCTTGGAAGACACCGAAGTGAAGCGCACCAGCGTCTGGCGGTTCAGAAGCGATTGAGGCGCGCGCGGGGCTTGGCCGCGATCAAGGCGGCCATGGCTCCGCCGATGGCGCCAAGAAAGGCTCCGGCGAAAGCGCCGCACAGGACGAACAGCAGGCATTTCAACACGTGCAACATGATGCTCCTCCCTATCGAGAGATCATGATGCATCAGATCATGGCTGAGGCCGGAGCGCTGTATGCTGGCGCACGTGATGAACAGTCAAAAGCGGCTGAGCCGTTCGCGCGGCCGCGCCATGATCAGGCCGGCCATGCTCCCGGCCAGAGCGCCACCTGGAATGAAGGTGCGGACGATGAGATCGGCGCAAACCGTGCCGGTGCAGCCATGCTGGGCGAATTCCATATAGGCCATGCCGGTCATCGTACCGATGCAGCTGCCGATGAAGGCGCCGCCAACGGCAAAGATCAGGCATTTCAGCAGGCGCAGCATGACGCTCTCCAACACCAAACACGATGGTGATTGGATCACGACGCATGCGCGGGCGCCGTATGCTGGCGCACATGGGAAATAAGAACGCTATTGATAGGCGAGGCGCAGGTCGAGCGTGCCTTCCTTGCCGATCTTGTCGAAATGTTCGTCGAGCCAGGTCTTCGCCACCTTGCGGCCGATATCGCGCAGTTGGACGAGAAAGCTCCAGCGCGCATCCATTTTCGACGCGGCCGAAAAGATCGCCGTTTCGTCGGCGCCGTCGATGCGATGGATGAAAGGACGTTTGTAGCGCGGTGGGCCGAGCACGCCTTCGTCGAACAGACGATTGACGAAATAGACGGCGCGCAATTCACCCAACAAAGCGCCATTGAAGGTGATTTCGTTGAGCCGGTTCTGAATGTCGCGCGAGGTCTTCGGCGTCACCATGCGTTCGATCGGATTGATCTGTACGATGATGATGTCAGGCGACTGCGTGTTGTAGAACAGCGGGAACAGGGCTGGATTGCCCATATAGCCGCCATCCCAATAGGGCACGCCGTCGATCTCGACCGCCTGAAAGAGAGTCGGCAGGCAGGCCGAGGCCAGGAGATGATCCGGCGTCAGTATTTTCTTGTCGAAAATGGCGATGCGGCCGGTGTGCACATTGGTGGCGCCGATGAACAGTTTGATGCCATCGGATGCGCGCAGCTTGTCGAAATCGACGATTGAGGTGAGGTGATCGCGCAGCGGATTGATGTTGAGTGGATTGAACTGATAGGGGCTCGAAAAGCTCGACCAGAAATTCATCCACGCCTGCACGGGCGAAGAATCGAACGTCCAGGAGGCGAACATCTTGTCGAAGATATCGCGCTGGGCGGTGTTGAGGCCGCTTTCGTCACAGACGGCGCTCCAGAACTTCTCCAGGGTGGCGCGGGCGCCATCGCGCCCGCCCTCGAGATAACCATGGGCCAAGGCGACGGCATTCATCGCCCCGGCGCTGGTGCCGGTGATCGCCTCGATTTCGATGCGACCATCTTCAAGGATGCTGTCGAGAACACCCCAGGTGAAGGCGCCGTGCGAACCGCCGCCCTGCAAGGCGAGGCTGACGGTCTTGGGCGCATTCGTGCCGTTGCTCTTACCTTTCCCGGCCATGGGCGTGGCTCACGCCGCCGTCCAGCCGCCGTCCATGGAAATATTGGTGCCGGTGATTTGCGAAGCCGCATCCGAGCACAGATAGACGGCACAGGCGGCGACCTGTTCGACGGTGACGAATTGCTTGGTCGGTTGGGCGTCGAGCAGCACGTCGTTGATCACCTGTTCACGCGTCATGTCGCGCGCCTTCATCGTGTCGGGAATCTGCTTCTCGACGAGCGGCGTCCAGACATAGCCCGGTGAAATCGCATTGGCGGTGATGCCGAAGGTGGCGACTTCTAGGGCGACTGTCTTGGTCAGGCCGGCGATGCCATGCTTGGCCGAGACGTAAGCCACCTTGAACGGCGAAGCGACGAGCGAATGGGCCGAGGCGGTGTTGATGATGCGGCCCCATTTGCGCGCCTTCATGCCGGGCACGGCGGCGCGGATGGCGTGAAAGGCCGAGGACAGATTGATGGCGATGATCTGGTCCCATTTCTCGACCGGGAATTCCTCGATCGGCGAAACGAACTGCACGCCGGCATTGCTGATGAGAATGTCGACGGAGCCGAGCTTGGTTTCGGCATCCTTCACCATGGCGGCGATTTCGGCCGGCTTGGTCATGTCGGCGCCGTTGTAGATGCACTTGACGCCGAAATCCTTCTCGATGCCGGCCCGTTCCTTTTCGATCGCATCGGCGTCGCCGAAACCGTTGATGCAGATGCCGGCACCTTCCGCTGCGAGGGCTCGGGCATAGGCGAGGCCGATGCCGCTGGTGGATCCGGTGACGAGGGCATTGCGTGATTTCAACGACATTTGGCTGTCTCCTAAAAACCCCGGTTTCGATATATTGCATTGCACAAATATTGTCACCGGATTCGGGCGGGTCTCGCAGAAGTGATCGAATCTCCCTATGTTAGGATCATGACAGCTCAGAACTCCGTCGCCATCGATCACGACCATGACCACTGCGAGGGCCATGGGGCGAGCCTGCATGAGCATCCGGTCAAGCTCACGCCCGGCCGGAAAATCATTTTGGATCTGCTGTGTAGCGCCGCCAAGCCGCTGGGTGCCTATGACATGATCGACCGGGTGGCCGACGCCACCGGCAAGCGCCCCGCACCCATCTCGGTCTACCGCGCGCTGGATTTTCTGCTCGAAAACGGCCTGGTGCACCGGCTATCGTCGCGCAACACGTTCGTTGCCTGCGGCCATCGCCATGCGGCGGGCGACCCCCTGGTGTTCCTGATTTGCGACGTCTGCGGCAAGGTGTCCGAGGAGACGTCGGGGGAATTGGGCGCCTGTCTTGAAGGCGTCGCCAAAGCGGCGCATTTCACCCGCAAGTCGCAGGTCATCGAGGTCAGCGGCGTCTGCGCGGATTGCGCCAAGGCCTGAATCCGTCGCCGCGACTTGACCAAAGCCCCATCTGGCGGCAAGGCCAGGGGCTTAATTGCGTAAGGATCGCGCTGTAAGGATCGGCCATGCCTGCTGACGACATTCTTTCCGGCCTCGACGTTCCCGAGCCCGCCGCGCCGGCGCCGCGCCACCAAACGGTGGGCGTGCGGGTCGGCACCGGCCGCGGTTCGGTGGTGGTCGGCGGCGGTGCCCCGGTCGTCGTCCAGTCGATGACCAATACGGATACCGCCGATGTCGATGCGACCGTGAAACAGGTCGCCGCCCTGGCCCGCGCCGGGTCGGAACTGGTGCGCATCACCGTCGATCGCGACGAAGCCGCCGCCGCCGTGCCTCACATCAAGGAACGGCTGTTGAAGATGGGCATCCATGCGCCCATCGTCGGCGACTTTCACTATATCGGCCACAAGTTGCTCGCCGATCATCCGGCTTGCGCCGAGGCGCTCGACAAATATCGCATCAATCCCGGCAATGTCGGCTTTCGCGAGAAGAAGGATAAGCAGTTCTCGGCCATCGTCGAAAAGGCGATCGAGCATGGCAAGTCGGTGCGCATCGGTGCCAACTGGGGTTCGCTCGACCAAGAACTGCTCACCGGCTTGATGGACGCCAATGCGCGTTCGGCACGGCCGGTCGATGCGCGCGCGGTGACGCGCGAGGCCTTGGTGCGCTCGGCCTTGTGGTCGGCGGAGCGGGCGGAAGAGATCGGCCTCGGCAAGGATCGCATCATCCTGTCGGCCAAGGTCTCGGCGGTGCAGGATCTGATCGCCGTCTATCGCATGCTGGCCAAGCGTTCGGATTACGCTTTGCATCTCGGCCTCACCGAAGCCGGCATGGGTTCGAAGGGCATCGTCGCTTCGTCGGCGGCCATGGGCATTCTGCTGCAGGAAGGCATCGGCGATACGATCCGCGTGTCGCTGACACCGGAGCCGGGCGGCGACCGCACGTTGGAAGTGCAGGTGGCGCAGGAACTTTTGCAGACCATGGGCTTTCGCACCTTCGTGCCTTTGGTCGCCGCGTGCCCCGGCTGTGGCCGCACCACCTCGACCGTGTTTCAGGAACTGGCGCAGAGCATCCAGACCTATATTCGCGACGAGATGCCGGGCTGGCGCGAGAAATATCCCGGCGTCGAAGCGCTCAACGTCGCGGTGATGGGCTGTATCGTCAACGGTCCCGGCGAATCGAAACATGCCGACATCGGCATTTCGCTGCCGGGCACGGGT
This sequence comes from Rhizobiales bacterium 62-17, assembly GCA_001898965.1. Lineage (GTDB taxonomy): Bacteria > Pseudomonadota > Alphaproteobacteria > Rhizobiales > Beijerinckiaceae > Terripilifer. The sequence goes on along the minus strand of MKVW01000009.1, from coordinate 26,701 downwards.
GAAGCGCCGACAGCGCCGGTGTTCATCGATGGCAAGAAGGCGATGACCCTGCGCGGCGCCGGCATTGCCACCGAGTTTAAGCAGATCGTCGACGAGTATATCGAGAAGCGCTTCGGCGGCGCGAAGAACGCGGCGGAGTGAGAGCTGAAGCTTCGGCGTTTTTCAGACTCAACCGTCATTGCGAGGAGCATCGCGACGAAGCAATCCATGGGCGCGTGGTAGAACGTCGAGAAAAGCCTTTGGTGTCGGTGCTTGTGTCTACGGCTCTACACCTTGACTTCTGGATTGCTTCGCTTCGCTCGCAATGACGGGAAAGGGCGGCTAAAGCCCCGCCACGATCGCGCGCAGCAGGCGAAAGCGCATGCTGCCGTCATTGCCCGCAAGCGAGATCACGAAACGCACGCGGCCGTGGCTTTTGGTGTCGGCAAAGCCCGCGAGCGTACGCACGCCATCCATGGTGCCGGTCTTGTTCATGCCGCCGTCATGGCCGCGGAACAGGTCGGCGTGAGGCGCGAAAAGTGCGAGCACTTTGGCAAGGCCGCGCGCCGTGAAGCGGTTGTCGCGGCTGATGCCCGACCCCTCCTCGAGATAGATGGCCTTGTCGAGACCGTTGGCGGCGAGCTTTTCGTTCAGGATCTGCCGCGATTTCGTGAGGCTGACCGGCCCGCCCAGACGCTTCCCGCCGGTCTCCAGGAAAACCTGATTGGCGATGTAATTGTTCGAGCCGGACATCAGTTGGATGATGACCTGCGAGAGCGGGCGCGACTGCCGGTGGATGTAAATCGGCGCCAGCCCCTGGGGGACGGCGCCGGCCGAGACATTGCCCTTCACGCTGCCGCCGGCCTGGGTGACGAAGGCGCCGATCAATTCGCCCGCATAGCGCAGGCTCATCGCCGGGTCCTGGCTCAGGTTGATGCGGCCGGCCTTTTTCGGGCCGCGCTGCAGGAATTGGCTGATCGCCAGCGGCGTGATCGGCGTCTGCGGCTCGCCGGAGAGCACCGTGTTGCCTTTGCGCACGCCGGCGACCGTGTTGAAATTCACCGCCAGGGCGGAATTCAGAGCGTTGTAGGCTTCGCCCGTGTTCTCGATGCCGGGGATGCGAATGTTGGAAGGGTAATAGCTGCCATCCAGCACGATGCCGGTGATCGGTTTCTTGCCGACCTTGGCGACCAGATTGGCGGCCAGCGGGGCCAGCTCTTCGGAGATCAGAAAAGGATCGCCGCCACCGCGTATATAGAGCACGCGATTGTCGTCGATGTAGAAACGGGTCTCGAAACGATAGTCGCCACCCAGGACATCCATTGCCAGCCAGGCCGTCACGATCTTGGCGACCGAGGCGGGGACGAAGGGCGTATCGGCGTTCTGCGACACCAGTTCGTTGCCGTTGGCATCCAACACCAGCACCACCCCCGTCGGCGCCAACGCGGCGACATCCTCCTTGACGCCGGCGGAAGCCGGGAGAGGAAGCAGGAGCAAGGCGAGGGCGAACAGGCGGGACCACATGGTCGCCTTTTCTATCACCATGGCCCAGATAGGCGCTACTGTTTCGCCAGCGCGGTGCCGGTCATGGCGCCCACATTGACGTGACGCGTCGCGAGAAATTGCCGACCCGCGTCCGTCACGCTGATCATCGCCGTTCCATCGTCGCGCGTGCGGGCGAGCAGACCGCGTTCGATGGCATCCTCCCACACGGTCAGGCGCGGGCAGGAGGTGCGCCAGGCGTCGAGAACATCCGCATAGGTGCGCGGTTCGCGCGCCACCCATTCCACGAGATCACCGATCAGTGGATCGAGGCTGAGTTGCTTGGTCATAGCAGGCTCCGTCACAGAAGCAGATAACAGCCGGTCGCCACATAGAAGGAGGCGATCGCGGCAATGATGCGGCCGGCCCATTGGCGATATTGCGTGTCGCTCAAGCGCTCCAGGATCGGTCGCGCCGCCGTGGTGCCGGCGATGGAGGCCAGCACAGCGACGATAGCCATGACCGGATCGACGCTGCCGCCATCGGTGACGAGGCCGCCGAAGTAAGTCAGTTTGGCGAGATGGCCGAACACCTGGCAGACCGCCTTGGTAGCCACGATCTCGCGGCGCTCCAAAGTGCCGCCGAGAAAATAGGTGTCGACCAGCGGCCCGGCGACGCCGGTAAGCAGCAACAGCGCCATGCAGCCCGCGCCATAGGCCATGCCGTTGAGAAGGCGGGCGGGGTTCGGCCGCAGGCTTTCGGGAATGATGCGGGCGACGAAGGGTGAGAGGCCGAGCAGCAGAAACGCGAGCGGCGTCGGCGGCACATATTGCCACCAGGCCCAGGCGGTGAAGGCCAGGGCGCTGCCGGCGAGGAAGGCGGTGGCGGCGTGCCAGCGCACGTGCCTGTACCAGAGCGCGCCGCGCCAGCCGTTCGAGGCCATCTGCGTGATGGCGTGCAGGGTCATCGTTTCGGGCACGGGCAGCAGTGCCAGCAGCACGCCCATCAGGATCAATCCGCCGGCCATGCCGAAAATGCCCGACAGGAAAGCGGTGAAAACCATCACGGCGGCCAGCCCCGCCATCAACAGAATCGACATTGCAGTTCTCCGGCCCTCTTGTGGGCGGATTGCCGGGCCGGCACAAACGCAGTTAAATCACCCTCAGCCTCAGTTTTTTAGGGGGTAAGGGTGAGCCGCTATCTCTATCTGAACGGCATCAAGGCCTTCGAGGCGGCGGCGCGTCTGGGCAGTTTTGCTGCTGCGGCAGCGGAATTGCACGTCACGTCCTCGGCGGTCAGCCGGATGGTGCGATTGCTGGAGGAGCGGCTCAGCACCGCTTTATTTAAGCGTGAGGCGAACCGGCTGGCGCTGACGCCGGCCGGTCAGGCCTATCTCGCCGGGCTGACGCCGCTCTTCGAATCGCTCGTTCGGCTGAGCGAGCATGTGGCGAGCTTCGGCCAGCGCCGGGTGCTGACGGTCGGCGTCGGGCCGACCTTCGCGATCCGCTGGCTCATCCCCCGCCTGGCGGATTTTCGCACGGTGGCGCCCGATGTGGAGGTGCGGTTCGCGACGGGTGGCATCGCCGGCCCGTTTGCCGAGGATTGGACCTGCGGCATCAAGCTGGCGCCCGACGGCGAGGCGGGTTTTGTCAGCGAACGGCTGTTCGAAGCGGATCTGACGCCGGTCTGCACGCCGGCCCTGGCGCGGCAGATCACCGATGTGGCGGATTTGCGCGAAGCGACCTTGCTGCGGGTGGCGCACGCGCCGCAGGACTGGCCGACGTGGCTCACGGCCGCCGGCCGCGCGGATCTCACAGCCCGCGGGCCGGTGTTCGAAGTCTACGGGCAAGCCTTGCAGGCGGCTGCCGATGGCGTCGGCGTGGCGCTCGGTCTGCGGCCCTATATCGACGACGACATTCACGCCGGACGGCTGGTGGCGCCGCTGGCGCTGACCGTCTCCAAAGGCATGAGCTGGTATCTGATGTTTCGCGAGCACCGCCGCGACGAGCCGGCCTTCAAACTGTTTCGTGACTGGCTGCACGCCAAGACGGCGAAGGTGATCGACTAGCTCGCCGCCAACAGCCCCGCCGCGATATTGATCGTCAGCGCCAGGATCGTGGTGTTGAAGATGAAGGCCAGGATGCAATGGATCGTGGCGAGCTGGCGCATCGGACGCGACGAGACCGAGACATCCGCCGTCTGGCAGGCGACGCCGATGACGAACGAAAAATAGATGAAATCGCTGAAGATCGGTGGCTGGTCGCCGGGAAAACGCAGGCCGCCGCGATCTTCCGGTTTGAGCTGTTTCTCGCTGTCGCGCTCGATGAAAAATTCATGGGTGTAGTGATGGGCGAAGACCAGGTGGATGAAGCTCCATGATGTTGCGATCGTCAGGACGGCCAGACCGAGATGAAGCGTCTTGCTGCTGTCCTTCAAGGAATTGGCGGCGCTCAATTGCACGATGACGGCGATGAAGGCGGCGATGGCCGCGAGTATGGTCAGCACGAGGACGATGTAGCGGCCTTCATCCACTTCCTCGGCGCGGTGGCGAATGGAAGCGGCGGTGGCGCCGCGCATTTTGACCAATATCTCGATCATGTAGACGCAGATCGCCACGTTCCAGCCGATCAAAGCCCGGGTGTTGATGTCCCAGCTTGCCGGCAGCGCGAAAGTGCAGACGAAGCCGACGGCGATGCAGACCAAAAGCCGCCAGCGGGCCTGGATGTTGCGGGCGAGGGCGCCGCGCCTGGGAGCGGTTTCCTTGTGCGCTTTTTCCTTGGCAGCCGGTTCCTTTTGATCCGCCACGGCGCGTCTTTCTCTTGTTATCGGTCGCGGGCGACCGTGAAGCGCGCCGCCTCGGCGAGGATTGCCGCACGGCTGCCGAAGGGTTTGAGCGCGGCGATCGCCTGATCGGCGAGCCCATCGCGCAAGCGCTGAGCTTCATCGAGACCGAGCAGGGAAACAAGAGTGGCCTTGTTGCGGCCGGCGTCCTTGGCGACGCGCTTGCCCATGGCGGCTTCGTCGCCTTCGGCATCGAGAATGTCGTCGGCGACCTGAAAGGCGGCGCCGAGCGCCGTGCTGTAGGCGATGATGGCGGCAAGGTCCGCCAACGAAGCGCGGCCGAGAATGGCGCCGGCCTCGCCCGCATAACGAAGGAGCGCGCCGGTCTTCATCTGTTGCAGCCGTTCAATCTCGGTGCGCGGCAAAGGCGCCATGGCGCGCTCGGCCATCAGATCGAACATCTGGCCGCCGGCCATGCCGCCGAAACCGGCGGTTTGCGCCAGACGCGCCACCAGCCGGACGCGCACCTGCGCATCGGCATGGGTCGCCTCATGGGCCAGAACGTCGAAGGCATAGGTCAGCAGGGCATCGCCGGCGAGAATGGCGGTGGCTTCGTCGAAGGCCTTGTGGACGGTCGGGCGGCCGCGGCGCAGATCGTCATCGTCCATGGCCGGCAGATCGTCGTGGACGAGGGAATAGCAGTGCACCAGTTCCAGGGCGCAGGCGGCGCGCAGCGGCCCTTCGCCGTCGATGCCGAACAGGCGGGCGCTTTCGATCAGCAGGAAGGGACGCAGCCTTTTGCCGCCGCCCAGAGCACTGTGGCGCATGGCATCCATAAGCCGCGCCGGGCGGGCGATTTCGCCCTCCTGCGGCTGATGCGACAGCAGATGTTCGAGCTTGGCTTCGACACGCGTCGCGGCCTCGGTCAAATGCTCCGAAAACTCTGGATTCACCTGCTTCTCCACGGTTTCTCCGGGCTTGCCCGATCGCCGGAAAGGGGTCAAGGCACAGGGGCGAGCCTCGGGTGGGTTTGACAGAGGTGCGCGGATAATATTCCTACGTTGTTTCCGGTGCTGGAAAGCCGGAAAGCCCTAGCCAGAACGGGCTATTCCGTGTAAGAGCCGCCCAGAATTCGGAATTGATGCCAGCCAGCGAGGCGGGAGCCACGCGCGGCGCATCTTGGTTTGATGAGTCCCTGTTCGATCAGGCCGTCAAACCGCACAACGTTATGTGGAGTTTAAAATGGCTGTCCCCAGGCGAAAGACCTCCCCCTCCCGTCGCGGCATGCGCCGCTCGGCTGACGCGCTCAAGGCGCCGACCTATGTCGAAGACAAGGATTCGGGTGAACTGCGCCGTCCGCACCATGTCGATCTGAAGACCGGCATGTACAAGGGCCGTCAGGTCCTCAAGGTCCGTTCGAACGACTAATCTGCCTCTGTCGCGGATTAAAAATGGCCGGCTTCGCGCCGGCCGTTTTTGCATGCGCGCGGTTTGGCTGGTTGGTGGCGATCTCCGCGGTTTCGCTTAAGCCCGAGATCGGGCATAAGGGCGGCGCGGTCAGTGCCGGGCTGTTGCGGGGTCGATGATGCGTGTGGCGTTGCGGGTTTTGCCGGCCTTGGGCTGTATCGCGCTGCTCCTGGCTGGATGCGGCGGCCGGCCGGAAGACACGCTGCTGCCCGTTGCCGCCGGTGCCCCCGGCGGGGCGACCGTCGATCTCCTCGTTGCCACCACCCGTGCGCCCGATGCCAATCCGGCGCGCATGTATACGGGCGAGCGCGACCAGACGTTCAATTTCGCCGACATCAAAATGGCCATTCCGCCGGACGGTGCGCGCACTATCGGCGAAGTGCAATGGCCCTCGCAGCCGCCCAATCCGGCGCGTGAGTTCGTCGTCTTGAAGGCGCAGCGGCTTGACGAGAAGGACGCGCTGCGGGCGTTTCACGATCGGCTGACGCGCACGTCGCATCGCCGCGTGCTGGTCTTCGTCCACGGTTACAATACGCGCTTTGGCGAGGCGGTGTTCCGCCTGGCGCAGATCGCCCATGATTCCAAGATCGATGCGCTGCCGGTGTTGTTCACTTGGCCGTCGCGCGGCCGCCTGCTCGCCTATACCTATGATCGCGAAAGCGCCAACTATTCGCGCGATGCGCTGGAAAAGGTGTTGCAGGGGCTCGCCAGGGATCCGGCGGTGCGCGAGATCGCGGTTCTGGCGCATTCCATGGGCAATCTGGTGACCCTGGAAGCGCTGCGGCAGATGGCGATCCGCAACGGCGCCATCGCGCCGAAGATCAAGAGCGTCATGCTGGCGGCGCCCGATGTCGACGTCGATGTGTTCCGGCGGCAGATCATCGAAATGGGCGCCAAGCGGCCGCCCTTCACTTTGTTCGTGGCGCAGAACGATGAAGCGCTGGCGATCTCAAGTCGCATCTGGGGCGGCACGCCGCGTATCGGCATGATCGATCCCAAGCAGGAACCCTATCGGACGATGCTGGCGCAGCAGCATATCAACGTTCTCGATCTCACCGACATCAAGAGCGGCGATTCGCTGGGGCACACCAAATTCGCAGAGAGCCCGCAGATCGTGCAGTTGATCGGCACGCGGTTGGCGTCGGGACAGACGTTGGGTGACGGACATTCGGGGCTGGGCGATCGGTTGGCGCAGATCACCACGGGCGCCGCCGCCACCGTCGGCACCGCTGCCGGCGTGGCGTTGTCGGCGCCGATCGCCATCGTCGATGGCCGCACGCGCGACAATCTCGACGAACAATTGCGTGAGCTCGGTACGCAGGTGCAGGACACGGCGGGGTCCACCGGCCGTGTCGTCGGCACGCGCTACTGATCAGATCGGCGGTTTGAAGGCGCCGTATTCGATGGTCTGCGTCACCGTCGCCGCTTCCATGCGATGCATCAGGCCATCCTTCGCGCCGATCCACAGTTTGGCCGATGTCTTGGTGCCGGGCTTCATCGGGTTCGGCTGCTTATATTCATAAACGTTCATCGCCGTGCCGTTCAGCGTTTCGCTTTGCGGGCCGGTGCAGTCGCTCAACGGCATCTGCAGCAGAGCCGCTTCCGCCATGCTCTTGCGTCGGGTCGCATCCATCGGCATGCGGCGCCATTGCTTGTCGTCGCGGATATACATGGCGTCGGGCAGCAGGATGGCCTCGACCTGATCTTCGCCGCCATTGCCCTTGATGGCCGAGACCTGCCGCACGCCGGGCTGGTCGTTCATGATCAACATGGCTTTGGTGATGGCCTGGCAAGCGGGCTCGGCGGTCTGGGCGGTTGCCACGGAGGTGAGCAGGGTCGCGAGCGTGGCGGAGGCGATGAAGAGACGCATAGGCGATCCTTGAAAACAATCGGGGCGCCGATATGGCGCCCCGACACGATGTTGACAAAGAGGGGATCGGGAAGTGCCGCCCCGCACAATATGTCGAGGCAGCAGGGTCTTACGACTTTCCGGCCGGCGGCTTCTGGCCGTTCTGCGGGGGCAGCGGCTGGACGGGCATGCCCGGGCCGATCTTCTGCAGATTGCCCGAGATCACCTGATCGCTGTCCTTGAGGCCGCTCTGGACGACGACCAGAGGTCCTTCGGTGCGGCCCAGCGTGATCGGACGCAGTTCCACCTTGTTGCCCTCGCCGACGACATAGAGATATTTGCCGAGCTGGCTCGAGCCGAGCGCCACTTGCGGCACGAGCAGCGCGTTCGGCTGTTCGCGCAGGAGCAGGCGGACGCGGACATACTGGCCCGGCAGCAGGCTCTTGTCGGCGTTCTTGATCGTCGCGCGGGCGGTGATCGTGCCGGTCAGGCGATCGACGCTGTTGTCGATGAACGTCAGTTCGCCCTTGTGGCGGGCCTCGTCCTCACCGGGGAAAGAGACCTCGGCGATGACAGGACCCTGGGCGCGCGCCTTCTGGATTTCCGGCAGTTCCGTCTCGGCCGGATTGAAGGTGACATAGACGTTGTCGAGATAGACCAGCGTGTTCAGCACCGTGCCGATCGAGCTGATCAGCGTGCCGACGGGTGCCTGGTTGCGGCCGAGGCGACCGTCGAAGGGGGCGCGGATCTCGGTGTAGCTCAGGTTCAACTGCGCCGCCCGTACCGCCGCTTCGTCGGCGGCGAGCGTCGCATCGGCCTGGCGCTCGGCGCTGAGGCGCTGCTCGTAGAGATCCTTGGACAGATAGCCGCTCTTGATCAGATCCTGGCCGCGCAAGGTGTTGGCGCGCGCGTAGTCGAGCGCCGCCTTGTCGCGCTTCTGATTGGAGATCGCCTGATCGAGCGCGCTCTGATAGTCGCGCGGATCGATCTGGTAGAGCAGATCGCCCTTCTTCACGTCGCTGCCGTCGGTGGCCGGCTGCGCCTGGATGTAGCCGGCGACCTTGGCCTGCAAGGTGACGCTGCTGATCGCCTCGGTCCGTGCCGAGTATTCGTAATAAATCGGAATGGACTTCTTGACGACCGCCGTCACCGGCACGGGCATGGCGAACGGTGCATTGGCCGCATTGGCGGTTTGTTCGCTCCCGCCTCCGGGGATCCATTTCGATCGGGTGACATAGGCTGCGACGGCGACTGCAACGATGAGCGTGCCGACGACAGCGGACTTCGCGATTCCCATAACAAAGACTCCAATTATTCGGCAGGTCCGGTGGTCGGCACCGTGTGATGTTGCGGAACGTTGTGATCGGCCTCGCGGCCTTCGCGCATGCGTTCGATGACCGCGTAGAACACGGGCACGAAGATCAGCGTCAGGACCGTGGCGATGAGCATGCCGCCGAAGACGGCCGTGCCTATCGATTGACGGCTGGCGGCGCCGGCGCCCTGGGCGATCATCAGCGGCACGACACCGAGGATGAAGGCGAAGGCCGTCATCAGGATCGGACGCAGACGCAGCCGGCCCGCTTCGGCGGCCGCGTCGATGATCGACATGCCGCTCTCACGCAGAAGCCTTGCGAACTCGACGATCAGAATGGCGTTCTTCGCCGCCAGGCCGATCAGCATGACGAAGCCGATCTGCGAGTAGACGTCGATCTGCATGCCGCGCACCCAGATGGCGAGCAAAGCGCCGAACAGGGCGAAGGGCACCGCCAGCAGAACCATGAAGGGCATGGTCCAGCTTTCATACTGTGCCGCCAGGATCAGGAAACAGAACACGATCGCCAAGGCGAAGATGATCGTGGCGACCGAGCCCGCCCGCAGTTCCTGCAGGGTGATGCCGGTCCACTCATAGCCGAAGTCCTGCGGCAGAGCGGCCTTGGCGGCCCGTTCCATCGCTTCCACGGCCTGACCGGAGCTGAAGCCCGGCGCGGCAGCGCCGTTGATCTTGGCCGAGGTGTAGTTGTTGTAGTGCGGCACGCTTTCTGGACCGACGATCGGTTTCAACGTACCGAGCGTGCTCAAAGGCACCATGCCGCCGCTGTTGTTGCGGACATAGAGCTTGGAGATGTCGCCGGCATCGGCGCGCGCCCCTTGTTCGGCCTGCAAGGTCACGCGGAACGTGCGGCCGAAGAAGTTGAAGTCGTTGACGTAGAGCGAGCCGAGATAGATCTGCAAGGTGCTGAAAATGTCCGGCAGGTTGAGGCCGAGCAGTTTCGCCTTGTTGCGATCGAGGTCGTAGTTGAACTGCGGCGTCGAGGTGGAGAAGGCCGAGAACAACTGGTGGCCGTCGAGTTCCGGCTGTTTGCGGGCCTCGGCGATCACCGCCTGCGTCGCCTCGTTCAACGCCGCGGCGCCGCGTCCGGCCAGATCCTCGACCTGGAATTCGAAGCCGCCCAAGGTGCCGAGACCCTGAATCGACGGCGGATCGAAGCTCAGGGCGATGCCTTCCGGAATTTGCAGCAGTTTCGGGCGGACGTTGGCGACGATCTTTGAGGCATTCTGCTCCGGCGGCCGCTCATCCCAAGGCTTGAGAATGGCGAACACGACCGCGGAGTTGGACTGCGCCGCGTTGGTCAGGAAGTTCAGGCCGCTGACGAAGCCGACGATATCGACACCGGGCTCGGCCGCGATGATGTCGCGGACCCGCTTGGTGGCGGCATCGGTGCGTTCCAGGGAGGCGCCATCCGGCAATTGCACGATGGCGAAGAAATAGCCCTGATCCTCGACCGGGAGGAAGGTCGACGAAATGCGCGTCGAGATCCAATAGGTCGCGCCGAGAATCGCTATGAACACCACCAACAGGGTGACGCGCCAGCGGATGAAGACGTGGACCATGTCGGAATAGGCATGCGAGAGCCAGTTGAACCCGGTGTTGAACCAGCGGAAGAAGAAGAAGCTTGGCGGGCCGCCGTGGCGCAGGAACACGGCGCTCAGCGCCGGGCTGAGCGTCAGCGAGTTGAACGCCGAAATGCCGACCGAGATCGCCACCGTCAGCGCGAACTGTTTGTAGAGCGCGCCGGACACGCCGGGGATGAAGGCCACGGGAATGAACACGGCCATCAGCACGCCGGTGGTGGCGATGATCGGGCCGGTCACTTCCTGCATCGCCTTGCGCGCTGCCGCCAAAGGCGGCAAGCCCGCCTCGAGCTGTCGTTCGACGTTTTCGACGACGACGATCGCGTCGTCGACCACAAGGCCGATGGCGAGCACCATGCCGAGCAGACTGAGCATGTTCAGTGAGAAGCCCAGCGCCAGCATGACCGCCATGGTGGCGATGAGCGACACGGGGATGGCGATCGTTGGAATGAGTGTCGTGCGCCAGCTCTGCAGGAAGATGAAGACGACGAGCACGACCAGGATGAGCGCTTCGCCCAGAGTGACCAACACGTCATGCATGGCGGCCGAGACGAAGCGCGTCGTGTCGTAATGCATGTTGTACTCGATGCCCTTGGGGAACCGAGCGCTCAACTCCTGCATTTTCTTTTCGACGGCCTGTTTCAAGGCCAAAGAGTTCGAGCCAGGCGCCTGGAAGACCGCGAGCACCACCGTCGGCTTGTTGCCGAACATGGTCGTCGACGAATAGAGCAGGGAACCCAGTTCGATGCGGGCCACGTCGCGCAGCCGCACGACCGAGCCATTGGCGGCATTGGCACGTACGACGATATCGCCGAATTGCGCCGGATCGCTCAACCGGCCCGTGGCATTGACCTGCATTTCAAACGCGGTGCCCTCGGGTGCCGGCGTCTGGCCGATCTTGCCGGCGGCGACCTGGACGTTTTGTTCGGCGACGGCCGCCTGAACGTCGGTGGCGGTGATGCCGAGATTGGCCAGTTTGTCGGGATCGAGCCAGATACGCATCGAATAGCGCCGCTCGCCGAAAATCTGCGTGTCACCGACACCCGGCAGACGCTTGATCGGATCGACGAGCTGGAAGAAGGCGTAGTTGGAGAGCTGCACCGGATCGACCGAGCCGTCTGGCGAGGTCAGGTCGACGATGAGGACGAAATTCGGATTCTGCTTTTTAATCGTCACGCCGGCCTGGTTGACGATCGCCGGCAGCACGGCGGAGGCCTGCGAGACGCGATTCTGCACGTCGACGGCGGCCGTGTTGATGTTATAGCCGACCTTGAAGGTGATGGTGATCGAAGCCGAGCCGTCGTTGGAGCTCGCCGACGACATATATTCCATGCCTTCGACGCCGTTGATCTGCTGCTCCAGCGGTGTCGTCACCGTATCGGCCACGACCTGGGCGCTGGCGCCCGGATAAATGGCGCTCACCACCACCTGCGGCGGGGAAATATCGGGGAATTGCGCGACTGGCAGCGAGAAATACGAAATCGCGCCGGCCAGCATCATGATGATGGCGATGGCCGACGCGAAAATCGGGCGCTGAATGAAATATCCGACCATTGATTATTCCTGTCCGCAGAACTGCGACCGCGTGGTCGGTCCGTAAGAAGTGAGTTTCTTGCGCCAGGCGGCGCCCCAGGGCTTCGTCCGCTGGGTCGTTTTAGCCTGGTTTTGTGGCCGTTGCCCGCCAGCCGGGGGAACTTTGCCATGCGCTGATTGGTTGTGATTTAGCTTATCCGCCGCCGCGCGCCAAATGGCACGGACGTCCGCCGGATTGACATGATCGGCCCGCATGACTGTCTGAATAAGCGAATCGCCGAGGAGATCGTCGATACGTTCATTGATCCGCCGGTCCGCGCGAGAGCGTTCCATCTGACTGTCCTTGTGGGTGTTTGAAAGCATTCCAGGCTTGACGGCCTGCGGGCCGGGTGTTACCGGTAAGTAACTATGGTACAGATCGGTAACATTAGTCAAGGGACTGCTAGGCAAATTTTTTAAAGGAGCGAGTGACCATCATGGAAACAGTGATCGCAGCCACGCGAAAACCCCGGGAGCGGATTATCGAGGCGGCCTGCGACCTATTCCGAAAGCATGGCATTCGCGGTGTCGGCGTCGACGCCATCGCCGAGGCAGCGGACACCAATAAAATGACGCTTTATCGTCATTTCGGCTCGAAGGACGATCTCGTCGTCGCCTGGCTGCGCGAGGTCGAACAGGCCGGCGAAACAGCGTGGAATGACCTTCTCGCCGCTCATCCCAACGATCCGATGGCGCGCATCCAGGATTGGGTCGGCAAGGCGGCCGAATGCGCCGTCGGCGACGGTCGCGGCTGCGACATGGCCAATACGGCCATCGAGCTGACCGAGGAGGGCCATCCGGCCCGGCGCCTCATCCAGGAATTCAAGATTCGCCATCGCGAGCGGCTGGTGCAGCTCTGTCGTGATGCCGGGATTGTCGAAGCCGATCTCCTGGCCGATGCGCTTTATCTTTTGGTCGAGGGCGCGCGCGTCTCCCGCCAAAGCGTTGGCGTGCAAGGGCCTTGCGCGCATTTTACCACCGTCGCCCAGGCGGTGATCAGGGCTTTCGCTCAAAACAAAAAGATGGGCGCCGCCGCGCCATCGCTCAAGAAGGCGCCGGAAAAACAGCCTGTGCGCGCCTGACCGACGCTGATTGACGCTTCGAATCTTTCTTTTCCTTCGGCCGCTTTGACGTATCCTGCCGCGCAACGACAGGAGGAACGTCATGAACGATGTCGTGCCCCGTTTCGCCAGTTTTCGCGAATTCTATCCGTTCTATCTGTCCGAACATGCCAATCGCACGTCGCGCCGCCTGCATTTCATCGGCAGTTGCGGTGTGCTGGCGCTGATCGTCGTGGCGATCCTGCGCGGCAATGGCTGGTGGCTGCTCGCCGCGCTCGTCTGCGGCTATGGCTTCGCCTGGATCGGCCATTTCTTCTTTGAAAAGAACCGTCCGGCCACGTTCAAACATCCGATCTATTCGCTGATGGGCGATTGGGTGATGTTCTGGCAGGTTTTGACCGGCAAGGTGAAACTGTAAAGCAGGGCCAGCGCCGGCCGAGGAGACGCCAATGAAATGGGTTACGCGAGATTTCGTGCATCTGGATCGTGTGGCCACGCCGTGGCTCATCAAACGCTTTGTCGATCGTGAAGCCGAATTTGTCTTCGTGCCTTGGGGAGAGGAAGAGCGGCGGCCTGCCGATGCCATTGCGCTGGCGCTTCCTGGTGCCGAGCTTGGTCCTCACGACGAGAAAGGGACAACTTTCCGCAAAGTGATGACCAAATATGATCTGCGCGATCCGGCGCTGGAAGACATCGCGAAAGTCATTCAATGCGGCGTCGATTATGTTTTGCACGATTTCCGGCCGTCATCCGGTGATGTCCATGGCCAGGTGGCCGTGGGCTTGTTGAACATCGCCGAAGGCTTTCTGATGATTCACCGCACGGATAGCGGTATTCTCGAAGCCAGCTTTCCCATTTACGACGCGCTCCATGCCAATTTCACCGTCCATCATCTGGTTGCGGCGAAGGGCGTGACGCTTCCGCCTCACGCTGGCAAAGGGCCGACCGCGCCGACGATTTTTCTGCGGAAAATATTTGACGCGAAGGGGGAGGCGAAAGGTTAAGCCTAGCGGTGTTGTCGGCCGTTCGTTAGCTTAACGCTTCTCGCAGGTTTATTCGCTTTATGGATCCGCACGTTTCCCACGAACTGTTTCCGCATGTCCGCATCGTGCTCGGCATGGTCATCGGCCTTGGCATTACGCGCATACTGGCGGGCGTGGCGGGCTTCATTCAGCATCCCGGCCGCTACAAACTGTCAGTCCTCCACATGCTGTGGGTGCTGTCGATCCTGATCGAACTGGTGCTATTCTGGTGGTGGGAATTCGGGCTCAGCCGGATCGATCGCTGGACGTTCGGCATCTTCATCTTCGTGATCGGCTATGCGGTGGTGTTGTATCTCCTCGCCGCTCTGCTGTTTCCAGATAATATCGCCGAATACGGTGGCTATGAGGATTTCTTCCTCAAGCGACGGCGTTGGTTCTTCGCGATTCTGGCGACGACCTTCGTGTTCGATGTGATCGATACGCTGATCAAGGGGCTGGACTACTTCAATCGTCTCAACCTGGACTATCTGGTGCAGGTGCCGATCGGTCTGGCGCTGTGCCTCGTCGGCTGGATCTCAGTCAAACGCAACGTGCAGATCGGGCTCGCGCTGGCGCATATGACTTATCAAGCCTATTGGATCGCACGGGTCTATAACACGATGCATTGATGAGCCGTGTTGAGCCGCTCAGATTCACATATCCTCGAAATAGCTGCGCACGCTTTTGTCGGCTGCGACAACCTCGGGCCCTTCGTAGGGCAGGCCGACTTCCATCGTCTCGTAGCTGCCCGCAAACATATTGACGTAAGGCGCGCCGCAGAAGGCCACGGGCTTGATCTTGTTCCAGACGATGTAGCCTTTGGCATCGACGAGATCGCGATGGACCGAGGCGCCCAGAACATTGCCCACGACCATGGTTCGATTCAGCCAGTCTTTGGTCCAAACCACTTCACATTCGAAATGGCGGGTACATTCGAGAATGCGGGGCGGTGTCACGAAGGTTGACGGCAACGCCGTCAAACCGGCTTTTTCCAGCTCGTTCACTCCCTTGGCGAACGGCAAGCCGACGATGCGCACTTTTTCGAGGATGTCGCGTTCAAAGGCGGGAAGATTGACGACGAATTGGCCTGTCTCGCGAATGTTGCTGGCCGTCTGCCCGGCCAAGGCGGTCGTAAAGGCAATATGCACGGGATTATGGACGATGCGAACGGTCGTTGCGTAGGACGCGGCATTGATACGTCCATCCTTATCGACGGTCGTAATCATCGAAGCGTGACCACCTGGAGCAAAGAGACGATCCCAATACTTTTCCGGCTGATAGACGACATCCTCTGCGCGCATAAAGTTTCCTCGCGTACTGGGCTGGCTTGGCTGAAGGCGTTCTCGATCAGCTCAATTGCGGCCGCCGAGTTTGGCAAGATCGCCATAGGCGCGCCAATCCTCGATGCTCTTTCTAAGGAATGCCTGGGCTTCATCTGGCGAGCTGGTGAACGCATCAGCACCGTTTTCAATCAGGAATTTGTGCGTTTCCTCAGTGGCGAGGATTTGGTTGATCCAGCCGTTCATCTTATCGACGATCGCCCGAGGCGTTTGTTTGGGGACCGCGATCGCCCACCAGCCTGTCAGGTCCAATTGCACGCCAGCTTGCCTGAAGGTCGGAACATCGGGAACCGAAGCCATGGGTTCGGGCGTGCTGAGTGCGATGATTTTAATGTTCCCCTTACGGGCTTGACCGAGTGCCAACAAAGGATCGACCAAAACATAATCGATCTGGTCGCCGGTCAAATCGCGCAGGCTGTCGTTGTTCGTGCGATAGTTCACGAGTGTCACGTTCACGCCCGCGACCTTCTTGAACATTTCGCCGACAATGGTTCCCGACGTAGAAGAGGTTCCGTATTTTGCGGTAGCCCCTTTCTTCTGCAGCGTGTCAACGAGGTCGGATAAATTCTGAATGCGGCTCTTGCCAGGCACAACGAGAAGCGTTCCCTGCTTGGTGATTGTCGCGACGAGTTGCAGCTCCTGGTCGGCGTCCACGGCCGAACCTTCGTAGAGCTGCATGTTACCGGCCAATCCGCTGCCGGCATGGATCAGGACGGCATAGCCGTTAGGCTTTGAACGGGCGATATATCCGGCCGCGATATTGCCTGTGGCGCCGGGCTTGTTTTCCACGACAACCGTCGCGCCGGACATCCTGCCGAAACGCTCAGCAAAATAGCGGGTCAGAATATCGGCGCCGCTTCCAACCGCATATCCCGAAACGAAATGGACGATGTCCTGAGGGTAGTTGTCGGCCGCATTGGATGTTTGCGCGTTCGAAGCCTGAAGGCCGAAGAGAACAGCGCATAACGCGATGCTGAAGTGCCGCGAGAGGCGGCTGAAGTGAGACATGTTCCCTCCCAGGAATGTCGTCAGTGCGTCGTTTTTCGAGATGTTGACACACTCCAGATAGGCTCGCAATAAATCAGATGGCCGACAAAGAGCGGTGAAAAGAGGAAACGATGTCCCAACCGATAGCGCGAATCTTGGCCGAAGAGGCCATCGCCTGGAATTATGACTCGTTGGGCAAGGACGTTGCCCATCAAGCCAAGCGTCACATCCTCGATACATTGGCGTGTGCGATTGGCGCCTACGATGCCGACCCCTGTCTTGCGTGTCGCGATGTCGCCAAGGAACTGAATCCCGCGTCTCAGGCGACTTTATTGGGAGAGAACACCAAGGTCTCGGTCTCGTCGGCGATCATCGCCAACGAAACGATGATCCGCTATCTCGATTTCAACGACGTGCTCTACTTCCCCAAAAGTCCGGGAAAGATCGGTGGGGCACATCCCAGCGATGCATTGGCTGCTGTCTTCGCGCTGGGCGAATGGCTGGGGGCGTCTGGGCGCGATGTGATCGCAGCGACCGTTGCCGCCTATCAGGTCATCGGCCGGATCGTCGACGGTCTCGCCGAAGGTTTGACACCAATGGGTTTCCATCATGGAACGGTGATGCCGTATGGTGGTGCGGTGATTGCCGGCAGGCTTTTGAATCTGAATGCGGAGCAGATCACCCATGCGATGGGGATCGGCGGATCGGCCGCCGTTGGTCTCGCCGTCAACGATGCCGAGGGCGAAGAATACAACAACACAAAAAATCTGGCCGACGGTCTGATGGTGGAACGGGGTGTTCTGGGAGCCTTCCTTGCCCGGCGCGGCTTTACCGGTCCCGAGCGGATCATCGAGGGGAATAAAGGATTTGCGCATTCGCTCTTGCGCGGGGTGGATAATTTCCGTTTGAAGCCGCCGCCGAACGAACCCTACATCATGCAGGCGCGCACGAAATTCTATCCGACCGAATCAACCAATCAGGGTCATCTCTCGGCGACGAGCGAGCTGGTTCAGGCCCACGACCTGCAGCCCGAAGATATCGATGGCATCGTCGTGCGCACCAACAAGCGCGCCATCGAGCACAATGGCGATCCGGCGAAAAAATATCCAAACAACAAGGAAACGGCCGATCACAGCGCCTATTTCATGACCGCGCTGAGCATCGTCACGCGGGGGAGGGTGACGCCGTTCTCCTTCACCGAGGCGGCGTATGGAGATCCCGTTATCCGCATGCTCACCGATAAGGTCGTCCTGCAACATCTCCCTGAATACGATCCCATCCCGCCGGCGGCGGAGGTCGAAATCCGCATGCACTCAGGGAAAGTGCTGAAGCGCCGTGTCGATCATCCCAAGGGCAATACGAACAATCGAATGAGCGATGACGATCTGCGACAGAAGTTCATCGATTGCGCCAACGGCCGCTTCGACGATGCTGCGATTGATCGCGTCGTCGATATCTGCTTTTCGCTGGAAAAGCAGACATCGATCGACGAATTGATGCAATCGCTGGCATTTGCTGAGCCGCGATGATCACAGTGGTTAGACGGGAACAGGCCCTGGCACGCGCACGGCAATGACGGCGGGTGAGCCCTTGCGCACTTGCCGCAATCCTTCTTCCAGCGCCGGCGCGACGTCGGCGGTTTCGGTGACCATGCGGCCATAACCGCCATTGGCTTCAGCCAATTTGGCGAAGTCCGGCGGCGGGTCGAAAATGCCGCCACTGTAATTGTCCGATCCCACCGCGACGCCTTGCGGGTACATGCGCTTCAGGCCGGTCGTGCCCGTCGAGTAGCTGCCGTTGACGAAGACGACGGAGAGATAGGGCGCCTTGTGATAGTTCGCCGCCCAAAGGGCGGCCATCGGCGTGCCGAACATGAAATAGCCGTCGCCGCTCGCCAGCACGACATCGCGATCGGGCGCCGTCAGTTTGGCGCCGAAGGCAGCGCCCGAGCCCCAGCCGCCGGAACTGCCGCCGCTGCGGAAATAGCTGCCGCTTGTCTGACGATGCGCATAGGCGCGCACGAAATCGGCGTTGCTGATGGCATCGTTGAGCAGCACCGCATCGGGGCTCAGAAGGCGGCCGAGTTCATGGGCGACATAGCAGCCATTGGGACGGCTTTGCTTGGCCGCTTCAGCGGCTTGCTGTTCGAGGTCCGCATCGATCTCGCGCTTGCGTGTCGCCAACTTCTCGCGCCGGCCGGCGATGCGATCGAGAGCGCTCTTGTCGAGCAGCTTCTCAGCCTCGGCGTGGATGGCGCGCAGGGTCAGCGCCACGTTGGCGGGTGACCAGATGTCGGCGCGATATTCCATGGTCTTGTAGCGCGATTGAACGGGATCGGCACCGATCCAGGCGATTTTGGCATTCGCTGGTGGTGACTCCCGGCCGGGAATGAAAGGCGCGACGACATCCAGCATCAAGAGGACGTCGGCATCGCGCGAGCGTGGCCCGGTGCCGAAATGCGCGTGCGTGTGCGGGAAGTTCATGCGGTCGGCGCCGGCATTCTCGGCAATCGGCAAGGCAAGAAGTTCCGACAATCGCACCAATTCCGCGACGGCTGCGGGATCGCGGCCCGAGCGTTCGACGAAGACCAGCGGATTATGCGCGTTGACGAGCCAGCGGGCGATGTCGCGGGCATCTTCCGGCGCCGGGGCCACCGGGCGCGCGATGCCCAATTGAGCGGCCGTTGGAAAATGCGACTCGCCGCCGGTGCGCAACATGGCGGTTTCGCGCGGGATCGACAGATAGACCGGGCCGCGTGCTTCGCTCATGGCGATCTGCAACAGGCGGCTGACGATGAGGCCGGGATTGTCCTGATGTTCGAGCCGATGATCGGCCTTGGTATAGTCGCGCACGATGCCGTTCTGGTCGCGCGGCTCCTGATGCCATTGCACGAGGGAGTCGCGGGCGCCGGGCATCGAGCCCGGGAAGGCGCGCGGACCCGTGCCGCCCATGATCAGAACCGGATAGCCGCCACGCCAGGCGGTGTGCAAAGCTGCGCCATAGTGAAACGTGCCGACATCGACATGAACGATCGCGGCGGCGGGGCGGCCGCTGATCATGGTCGAGCCAAGAGCGGCGTTCAACGCGACGGATTCATGCACCATGGTGACGAGCTTGGGCGCCGGGATGCCGCGCTGCTCGGCTTTGGCGATCGCCTCCTGAAAGAAATTGATCTCGGTGCCCGAGACGAAGAAGAGATGATCGATGCCGCCCTGTTTCATCGCCGCGACGACGGCGTCGGACCATTCGTCGGTCTTGCAGGTCTGCCAGAAATTATCCGTGCTCATTTCCACCCACTCTTATTATTGTGTTTATTTGGGCGCGCGAAACGTTCGCGCGCCCTCGTTTTGTGACTGAAATGCTATTCGGCCTTGATGCCTTTGCTGCGGATCAGCGGTTCCCAGCGGGCGAATTCGTCATTCAACAGTTTGTCGAATTCGGCCGGCGTCGAGCCGACCGGATCGATGCCGAGACTGTTCATGCGCTCGACCACGGCCGGATCCTTCAGCGCGATGACCGTGTCCTTGTGGATCTTATCGACGATTGGCTGCGGCGTGCCTTTCGGCACCATCAGCCCGCTCAGCGCATAGACCTGGATATTGGGATAGCCGAGTTCGGCGAAAGTTGGCGTGTCGGGAAATTTATCGGAGCGTTTCGCCGCGGCGATCGCAATCGGCGTGACGCCGGGCGTGCTCTTCATCGAGTTCGCCGCCTCGGGCACCAGGGCCAGTGTCAACTCCACCTCGCCGCGCGAGAAAGCTTCGACCGACGGCGCGCTGCCGCGATAGGGCACATGGATCAGATCGATCTTGGCTTCTTCGGCGAAGAGCGCCACGCCGAGATGGCCGGACAGCCCTATGCCGGCTGAGCCGTAGCGGACCTTGCCGGGATGGGCCTTGGCGTAGTCGATCAGTTCCTTGAGCGTCTTGACGGGCAGGGCGCTGCTGGCAAGCAGAACATTCGGCGTTTGCCCGAGGACGGTGATCGGGATGAAGGCGTCGCGCCCATACGGCACCTTGTCGCGCAGCAGATGGGTCATCACGTTGCCAGCCAGCGTGCCGAGCAACAACGTGTAGCCATCGGCCGGCGCGCGGGCGACGGCCTCGCTGCCGATCACGCCGCTCGCGCCCGTGCGGTTTTCGACAATGACGGTCTGGCCCCATTGCTTGGAAAGCTGATTGGCGACCAGGCGCGCGGTGATGTCGGTCGCGCCGGCAGGAGGAAAGGGTACGATCAGGCGAACGTTATTGTTCGGATAGTTTTGCCCCATCGCGGTGCCTGCGAGCGGCAGGCTCATAGCCGCTCCGATGAGTATTCGCCTAGCCCAATTCATTTTGTTTCCCCCTGTGTTGCTGTCGCATGGGCGCCGTGCCAACGCGGCGCCGCAAAGTGGCTGATCGTGTCGTGCACCGCAAGTCCAAAGGGGCATCTTCCTGATGTCGAATTGAGCAAACCGCCTTGCTCATGGCAGCCGCGCGCGCTGTCCATGACGTTTATCGCGACGCAGTGTCGTTCGTGCGCCAAGGCTGATTTTGCGGCGGTATTTGATCGCGGGCAAATTTCGCGCGCTGGAAGCGGTTGTTTCAGCCAGGGCTTGCCGATATGCAAACAATCACATCCGGTTAGCGGGCAAGCACCGGGGCGGTTTCGACGAGGGAGGAAGCATTGACGATGATCTCGCTCATCAAACGCCACACGCACGCCATCGCGTGTCTCGCGACAGTTTCACAAGCGCTTTCCTAAGAGGTCGTCGTGCCCCGTTCCGTCATCGTCCACGAAAATTTCTCCCGGCGCATCGCCGCGCTGGACTTTCCGCCTGGTGCGCCGCCCGCAGCCGGTCTTTCGGCGGCCGAGGCCGTCGGGCTCTATCGCGCGCAATGTCTGTCGCGGGCGCTCGACCTCACCAGTCGCGCCATGCAGAAAGCGGGGCAAGGCTTTTACACCATCGGGTCGTCCGGCCACGAGGGCATGGCCGCCGTGGCGCATGCCTTGCGCCCGACCGACATGGCTTTCCTGCATTACCGCGATGCCGCCTTTCAGATCGCGCGGGCCGCGCAAGTCCCCGGCCAGACCATTGCCTGGGACATGCTCTTGTCCTTCGCCGCGTCGAGCGAGGATCCGATTTCGGGCGGCCGGCATAAGGTGCTGGGTTCGAAAGCCCTCAATATTCCGCCGCAGACCTCGACCATTGCCAGCCATCTGCCGAAAGCGGTGGGCGCGGCCTATTCCATCGGTCTGGCCCGCCGGCATCAGCCGGAGCATCAGCAATTGCCCGAGGATGCCATCATCATGTGTTCGTTCGGCGATGCCTCGTCCAATCATTCGACGGCGCAAGGCGCGTTCAACACGGCGTCATGGACGTCGTATCAGAGCATTCCGTTGCCGCTGCTGTTCGTCTGCGAGGACAATGGCATCGGTATTTCGGTGAAGACACCGCACGGTTGGGTGGGCGAGAATTTCAAGAACCGCCCCGGCCTTAAATACTTCTCCGCCAACGGTCTCGATCTTTATGAGACCTATGCGGTGGCGCGCGCTGCGGCGGATTATGTGCGCACGCGTCGCAAACCGGCGTTCCTGCATCTGCGCACCGTGCGGCTCTATGGCCATGCCGGCGCCGATATGCCGACCACTTACATGAGCAAGGACGAAGTGGAGGCGGAAGAGGCGAACGATCCGTTGCTGCATTCGGTGCGCCTGCTGCATGAGGCCGGCGCTTTGTCGCCGCCGGAAGCCCTGGCTATCTATCGGGAGACCTGCGCGCGCACCGACCGGATCGCTGCCGAGGCGATCCAGCGGCCGAAGCTCACGGATGCCGCTGGCGTCATGGCGAGCCTCATTCCGGATGTCCGGCCCTGCCGCCCCAGCAATGGCCCGACCGAGGAAGCGCGCGGCGCCGTCTTCGGTGCCGACCTCAACGCGATGAGT
This sequence comes from Rhizobiales bacterium 62-17, assembly GCA_001898965.1. Lineage (GTDB taxonomy): Bacteria > Pseudomonadota > Alphaproteobacteria > Rhizobiales > Beijerinckiaceae > Terripilifer. Next base: position 4,323 of record MKVW01000009.1, on the reverse strand, counting down.
ACGCCGCAGCCGATGAGCCGCATCATCAATTGGGCACTGGCCGATCTGATGCTGGAACATCCGGAAATTCTGCTGGCGGGCGAGGATGTCGGCCGCAAGGGCGGCGTCTATGGCGTGACGCAGAAGCTGCAGGCGCGCTTTGGCGTCGACCGGGTGATCGACACTCTGCTCGACGAGCAATCCATTCTCGGGCTCGCCATCGGCGCCAGCCATAATGGTTTCGTGCCGATCCCGGAGATTCAGTTCCTGGCCTATCTGCACAATGCGGAAGATCAGTTGCGCGGCGAAGCGGCGACCCTGTCGTTTTTCTCGGACCGGCAATACACCAATCCGATGATCGTGCGCATCGCCGGGCTCGGTTATCAAAAAGGCTTCGGCGGTCATTTCCACAACGACAATTCCATTGCCGTGCTGCGCGACATTCCAGGGCTGGTCGTCGCCTGTCCGTCGAACGGTGCGGACGCGGCGCGCATGTTGCGCGAATGCGTGCGGCTGGCGCGCGAGGAGCAGCGGGTGGTCGTGTTTCTCGAGCCGATCGCGCTCTATCCCATGCGCGATCTCCATGCCGACAAGGATGGTGAATGGATGTCGCTTTATCCGCCGCGCCAGGAGCGTATCGCTTTGGGCGAGGTGGGCGTGCATGGCACCGGCCAGGATTTGGCTATCGTCACCTTTGCCAATGGCTATTACCTGGCGCGACAGGCCGAGAAGACCTTGCGTGCGCGTGGCATCAATCTGCGCATCATCGATCTGAGATGGCTAGCGCCTCTGCCGGAAGTCTCGCTTCTGTCGGCGGTCGAGGGCTGCCGCAACATTCTGGTGGTCGACGAATGCCGGCGCACCGGCGGGCAATCGGAAGCGTTGATTACCTTGTTCAATGCGCACAAAACAGCGCCGGTGACGCGGATCGCGGCGCATGATTCCTTCATCGCCACCGGCCCCGCCTATGCGGCGACCTTGCCGTCGGCCGAAGACATCGTCGCGGCGGCGTTGCGCATGATGGAGGTTCATGCGTGAAGACGGCTGTTGTCATCTGCCCAGGGCGCGGCACCTATAACAAGACCGAACTCGGCTATCTCTCTCAACATCACGCGGACAAGCGGGATTTATTTGCCGGGTTCGATGCGGTTCGCCATGCCTGCGGCCAGGAGACCTTGCAGGAGCTCGATGGCGCGGCCTCCTATTCCGCTTCGCGTCATACGCGCGGCGACAATGCCTCGGCTTTGATCTACGCCTGCACCACGGCGGATTTTTTCGCCATCGATCGCAAGGCCATCGAGATCGTTGCGGTCACCGGCAATTCCATGGGTTGGTATTCGGCGCTGGCCTGTGCCGGTGCTTTGTCGCCGCAGGATGGTTTCGTTCTCGCCAATACGATGGGCAGCTTGATGCAGCAGCATCTCATCGGCGGCCAGTTGATCTATCCCTTTGCTGATGAAACCTGGCGGATGGATTTGCAGCACCGGGCTGACCTGCTGGCGCTCGTCCGTTCCATCGCGGACAAGCCGGAGCATGATCTGGCGCTATCCATCGATCTGGGCGGCATGCTTGTGATCGCCGGCAATGATACAGGGCTCAAAGCTTTCGAGCGCCAGGTGCCGCGCGTGCAGGAGCGCTTTCCCTTGCGGCTTGCCAATCATGCGGCCTTTCACACGCATCTGCAGGCGCCCGTGGCCGCAGCGGGACGCGAGAAGCTGCCGCGTGCGCCGTTCATGCAGCCGTCGCTGCCGCTGGTCGATGGCCGTGGTGCGATCTGGTGGCCAGGGGCGAGCGACGTGGTGGCGCTGTATGATTATACGCTCGGCCATCAGGTGACGCAGACTTACGATTTCACCCAGGCGCTCACGGCCGCCGCGCGGGAATTTGCGCCCGATCTTTTCATCATCACCGGGCCGGGCACGACGATGGGCGGCGCCGTGGCGCAATCGCTGATCCGCGCGCGGTGGAAAAACATGGCGTCGAAAGCGGATTTCGAGACGGCGCAGCAAGCGGGCCCGGTCATCGCCGCCATGGGCATGGCCGATCAGCGCGCCACAGTCGTTTCTTAAAGTTTAGTGCCGGCTGCGCAGGTGGCAGATTTTCACCTTGCCGCCGCGCCCATCGGCCCGCCACACGCAGCCGGGATTGCGCGGCGTGCGGTTGTAAAGATGGATGACGGCGCGGCGCTTGCGATTGAACGTCTGGTTGGAGAAGTCATGGCCACCAATGCGCACGTTCTTGCCGAAACGCACTTCGGCCGAGGCGGGTGCGGTGGCCGAAGCCGAAAGCGTCGCGGCGGCGGCCAGCAGCGTGGCAATGAAGAGGCGGCGCAAAGAGGTCATCGTCTTGCAGTCTCCTCGCTCATCTACCCTTGAGCCCATCTACCCTTGAGCCCATCTACCCTTGAGCCGTTGTCGAGACAAAACCATGACGGGCCGCCGTTCATCGAAAGGGGCCCGTCGTGAAGCGTGGATGTGAAGGCCGAGGCTGATCGGCTTATTAAATCGGCTTGGCGCCCGGCGTGCCGCACTTGGCGAATTTGCCCTTGGCGTCCTTGCAGCGGTTGGAGGTGGCGGCCGCCGGCGCCGGGCATTTCATGAATTTGCCCTTGTCGTCGCGGCACCGCTCGGCGGCCTGCGCATAGGACGCTGTGGGAACGGCAAACATTGCCACCGTGGCGATGATAAGCGCGAGAATCGTCTTCATCAGGCACCCCTGTCTTGAGCGACCCCAGCGAGTCGCGGCGGCGATGATACCCTCAAGCTCGAGGGGCTGCCACTTTGTCTCACGCCCTGGGTCGGGTTTGGATAACATTCCTTCAATATTCTGATTTTGCTTTATTTTCTTGTTGCGGGCCTGGTTGATCTCAGCTGCCGCAGTTCTGTGCCGCGGGAGAAAAATGGGCGCCGCTACTGGCATATGCCGGTAGGGCGGAATCGGCGTCGCTGGTAGGTGATGAGGGCGATCAGGGGAACGACGGTGGCTGCAAAAATAATCCGCATCCGGCCGCCGGCGTTGCTCATGCGGTGAGGATGGCTGACGGGCATCGGCCAGGGCTGGGGTGTGCTGATGGTCTGGGCTGTTGAAGCATATACACTGACGTTGCAATCGTCGGTGTCGCGTCTCGCTTTGTCCGTTGTCATGGCGACGGCCGTGGTGTCCGTCCCCGGCCTGGCCGAGGCGGCCTGCATCAACACCGGCGGCTCGAACTATGAATGTTCCGGCGCACTGACGACACCGCAGCCGTTCTCTGGCGCCGGCGTTGCCGTCACGACGACACCTGGTTTTAGCGTCAACACCACGGGCGGCGTGGCCATCGACATCAATGGCACCGGGCCGTTGAGCTATACAGACACCAATACATCCAATTTGACGGGCACGAGCGGGGGTATCTCGATCGTGCAGACGAACGGTCCTGGCACGGTGACCGTGTTGACTGGTGGCACCGTCACCGCGACCGAGGCGGCGGGCACGGGTATTCATGCATTCGGCTCCCAGTCGGGTACGGGCGCTAGCGTGAATGCGGCGGCTGTTTCGGGGGGACGGATCGGCATCAACGTGCAGAACATTGGCAGCGGCCTCACCCAGGTTATCGCTTCCGGGCCGGTGACGGGCAGCAATTGGTACGGCATCGTCGCCGCCAACAATCAAATCCTCCTTGACCCTAGCGGTGATTTTAACGCCGCTGTCGCCTATGGTGGCACCACTCCAACCGATGTGATCGTGCGCGCCTCCGGCGGCGTCACGGGCGGCCTCACTGGCGTGCTGGCTTGGAACGGCGGTGCGGGCGAATTGCAGGTGGACACGCGCGGTGGTGCCGTTAGCGGCGGCACGCGCGATGGGATCGTCGCTCTGAGTTATCCATTTGGAATTGGTAACACGCCCACCAATCTGTCGGTGACGAGCGATGCGGTAAGCGGCGCGCGTCATGGCATCGTCGCCATAAACGCAGGCTCTGGCGAGAACACAGTGACCGCTTACGGCGCGGTGAGCGGCGCTTCCGGCTATGGCATCGCCGCCGTGAACGGTGCCTACAATGCACGTGACCTCATCAATGATGGCGTGATCACCATTACCGGTGCCGCCGGCACCGATCTGACTGTGACGGCCCATGGTCCGGTGAGCGGCGGTTTGGCCGGGATTTACGCTAATAATCAGGGCACCGGCGCCACACAGTTGACAGCCGCCGCTCTGGTGCAGGGCGGAACCTATGGCATCCGGGCGGAGAACGGGGAAGATGCCGGCGACCTGAAGGTCAATGTCGCCAATGTGACCGGTGGCACCGGCGTCAGTCTTGTCAGCGCGAGCCGCACCGGCGCGATCAATGTCGTAGCCTCTGGCCCA
>MKVW01000008.1:58799-70601 GCA_001898965.1 Rhizobiales bacterium 62-17 | reverse complement strand
AATGGTACTATGTCTCAAGACCTGGGAGAGTAGGTCGTTGCCAGGCCTGCAAAAAACGGTGATCCTCTTCATTATGGCAGTTCGCGGCGGCTTTCTTCGCGAATGCCGCCGTTGCTTTTTAGACTGCGACACTTTAATGAAGCCGCAGTTTTCCGGTTGGCGCGGGGTGGAGCAGCCCGGTAGCTCGTCAGGCTCATAACCTGAAGGTCACAGGTTCAAATCCTGTCCCCGCAACCAAATTCAACTTGTGAATGGCCCGCCTCTTTGGCGGGCCATTTGCTTTTCACCAGCCAGTACGACATCGAGAATGTTGGGTTGGTCGTGCAAGTCATAGGTGAATTTCGGGAATGCGCCACGCTAAAGCGGGCGACACGACGATCTTACCTGCGACATCAATCCAGAAGGTGTCGAGCATGAGGGAAGAGGCAAGCCATCGATGCACGCCTAAATAGCAGCATTCTGGGCTTTCAATGCTTCCCTCACGGCAGAAGCATCGTCGGGCTGTTTGCCCCCTGCTTGGCAGGCAGCCGCAACGCCGGCAGCGTGGCCCGTGGCGAAGGCCGTTCCCATCACGCGAATGGAGCCATATGCCAATGGCTCGCAGCCAATCGTGCGGCCGCCCAGCCATAGGTTGTCGACAGCGGCGGCGCGTATGGCGCTTAGCGGTACGTCAAAGAATCCGTCGCCACCAATGGGATGAAACGTCGGTCCTGACAGGCGATGATGAACCTCCGCCGGCCAGCATCCGCGAGCGATACTGTCGCTGCGTCGCCGGCCTTCGAGGATGGCTTGATCTTCAAGCATATGCCTTGGCGTCACCTGCCGGCTTTCGCGAACTCCGACCTGGGGCCCTGTTGATGCGACATAGGCTTGCTCGAAGCCTGGTAGGCTTAGTTTGAGCAATTCGACGAACTGCCATCCCAACCGGCGACCTTCCATCTCGGCCACGGTCAATTCATCGGCACTCAGTCCGTCCGTGATCACGTCTACACCATGCCACCATAACATGCCTGAGAGAGGCAGTCTGATGAAGCTGCCGCCATTCGCCCGGATCGCACCATGTTCACTATACGGGCCTTGCGATCGTACCAACTGGGCGATTGCTGGGCGGTCGATTGGCGTCGCCGCGTTGACGCCCCCGATCAGGACAGGCATCGATGCTGTCTGTCTCTTGTTGAGTGCCGGCGGAGCTGCGTGAGCGTTGGCTGCATATCCCAAATTGGCATCGCCACTCGCATCGACAAAAGAATTAGCTTCTACCTCGATCTCACCCAAGTGATCCATAAAGCGAGCCAAAGTAATATTGGCGCCATTGCGCTCTACGCCGACAAGTCGGCAGTGCAGTTTGCAGTCGACATTTGTTTGTACGATGAAATCGTCGAACGCATATTTGACGATCTCCGGCTCGAGCATGACGATCCAGTTTCCGCTTGGCGCCCGAATAGGCGTCGTATCCAATCCAAACTCACCGAGCTTGGAGAGTATTTTTCCGCCAACGCCTTCGACGATGCGAATAGGCTGATCTCCCTGCTTGTAGAAGCCGCAGTACGCTAACACGCCGGCATTGGTGGCGGCGCCGCCAAGGAAACCGTATCGCTCTGCCAGCAGCGTTTTGGTGCCGACTGCTGCAGCGCCTACCGCTGCTGCGAGTCCAGCTGCGCCGCCACCAACGACAACAACATCGTACCTCGTCTTACGTACAGATCTCATGAATTGTATTTTCGCTCAATGGAAGTGCGCGTGAGTATTGCTACGCGCGGTTTGGCCATCAAATACCGAGTAGATATCGGACGCTTATTTCATCGGTATGGCTGAGCTCTGGATTGCAGCCTGCAATTGCGGCATATCCTTTTGCAAATGAGAGGGAGACGTGCGCATGCAGCTACACGTGGAATCATTGAGCCATCGATATGGTGATCTCCTCGTGCTGGAGGATATCAACCTCACTGTGCAAGAGGGCGAGGTTGTCGCGATCATTGGTCCGTCCGGTTGTGGAAAGTCGACGTTGCTTGGCATGCTTGGTGGGCTGCTGAAGCCGAGCGCGGGCGTCGTAAAGATAGGGGGGAGAGTGCCGGAGAGCTGCCTCAATCCGCTCACTTATGTTTTCCAGGATTTTGCTCTCCTTCCTTGGCGTACCGTGGAAGAGAATGTTGCCTTTGCGCTTGAACATCATGCGGTGGCGAGGAAAAATATGGCCGAACGCGTAGCAGATGTTCTGTGTCGTACTGGCCTCGAGCAATTTGCCCGTACCTATCCCAAACAATTGTCGGGCGGCATGAGGCAGCGGGTCGGTATCGCCCGCGCACTCGCAGTCAATCCGGCTGTTTTATTGATGGACGAACCGCTCTCCGCGCTTGATGCACAAACGCGCGATCTGCTCATGGAAGATTTCGCCGATGTGTGGTTGCGACAAAGCATTACGACCGTCTATGTGACGCATAATCTGGACGAGGCTGTCCGATTGGCGGATCGCCTCGTGGTCCTGACGCGAAGACCCGGCCGCATCAGGCGGATACTTCCTATCGATATCGCAAAAGAGGGGCGGACAGATCCAGCTAACGCCGTGGCACTCAGACAAATTTATGATGAAGTCTGGCAGCTGATACGAGACGAAGCCAAGGACGCAGATCAGGAGCTTGCTTATGCGCAGTGAAACGCCACACGCAAGGCAGGCGGCCGATCAAGCCGGAGCCAATCTGGTGCCATTTCGCGGCAGGGGCTTTGAAATCAGGCGCAACGCCTTTGCGGGAGTTGCGGCCATAGTCGTTGTGTTAGCTGCATGGCAGTTGGGCACGACCATCGGCATTATCAACCAGACCTTTTTGCCAAGTCCGCTGAATGTCTTCGATGCGCTCGCCGATCTCACTCTGAGCGGAGAGCTTCTGCGGCATCTGCAGGCCTCGCTTGTTCGCATCTTTTCCGGCTGGTTGCTCGGCACGATGGCAGGCCTCGTCGTAGGATTTTCAATGGGCCTCTTTTCGCTTGCGCGGAATGTTGGCATGCCTTTGGTTTCCTGCTTCTATCCGATACCCAAGATCGCGCTGCTCCCGCTGTTCATTCTGTGGCTTGGCATCGGCGAAACGTCAAAAATTGGCACGATCGCTTTGGGTGTGTTCTTTCCGACGGTCATCAGTGCATTTGGTGGCGTGGATGGCGCGCCGAGAAATCTGATCAAGATGGCGCAAAGTTTTAACGTGCCCTTCCTATCCATCGTTTTCAAAGTCGTGCTGCCGAGTTCGCTACCCTCGATTCTTTCAGGCTTGCGAATCTCCTTTTCGACGGCTCTTCTGCTTGTTGTCGCGGCGGAAATGATCGGCGCCGATCGCGGCATTGGCGCTTTCGTCTTGACCGCCGGCAACTTGATGCAAACCGATCAATTGCTCGCCGGGGTCATCACGATTTCATTGCTGGGTCTGGCAACAGGGACGCTCGTTTCGGCGCTGGAACGGCTGCTGCTACGCTGGCGATGAGCCGGAGCGCAAGGCATTCTGTATGGACATGGCGAGTTCCTTGAAAAGCGATGTCGCCATTCCCGATACCATGCGAAGCAAATCGTCGTTCTCACCGCGATGTTGAATCAAGGCCAGGGAGGCTTCGCGTGTCGGCTCGATGATCGGTCGGACTTCGACTTGCGCGCGTGCGAGCAGTACCGCGGATGCGGGAACGAGCGCGATGCCCAAACCAGCGGCAACCAGGTCCATGACACCATAGACGCTGCTGGCCGTATAGCGGATATCAGGGCTGAAACCGGCATCGGTGCACAAGGCGATGCCCTGGTCGAAGAAGACCGGGGAGTTCCTTCTCGCATACGAAACGAAGACACGCTTCGACAAGACGCCCATATCCAACGGATCGGCGCTGCCGGCAAGCTCCGGGTCGTCCTTGGGGATGGCGACGCAGAAAGGATCATTAAGCCGGGCGGCAATGATGGTTTCGCCTTTGGGAATGGGCGTGCGGGCAAGGCCGAATTGAATATACCCGGCTTCGATGCTGCCCACTTGTTCGGCCGTCGACATTTCCGTGACTTCGAGCTGAAGATCTTCGACGAGTGAGCGTAGATTTTTGATGAGCCGTGGCAGAACCAAATAGCCAGACGAAGGCACAAAACCAATGGCAAGGGAGGGCGTGACGGAGGCATCGCTGCGGCGAACGGCCAGTTTGGCACGCTCAGCATGGGCAAGGATTTCCTTTGCTTCCTTCAGGAATATTTTACCCGCTGCCGTCAAGCGAACGCCGCGCCGGTGGCGATCAAGCAACGCAACCCCGACTTCGTCTTCTAATTGTTTAACTTGAATCGAGAGTGGGGGCTGGGCGATGAAGAGCTGCCTGGAAGCGAGGGTGAAGCTTTCCAATTCAGCAATGGTCACGAAATATCTCAGATGGCGTAATTCCATGGGCCCTCCGATGGTAATAATCGTACTTATCAATTCGTCTGTCTATCCAGGGAGAAACGAGCCATCCATCCTCCGGGGAAAGCAGGTGTGCGAACGTAATGACAGAGTACGAAGCAGGACGAGACCTAGCGCCTAAGAAAGGGAAGGAGACCATCGAGTAGCGCCTCTGGTGCTTCTTCGGGAATATAATGTGAGGAGCGGATGGGGCCGCCTGAAACATCGCGGCAATGTTCGCTCCACACAGAGAGCGGGTTCGCCCCCTTGGCCACATGGCTGGCATCCGACCAGGCAAGAAAAACAGGCCGGTCGAACTTATCTTTTTTATCGAGAGAATCGTGCAAGAGATCGGTGGTGGCCGCGGCACGATAATCGCCACACCAGGCCGCGATCGTTTTGGAATTGCAGCACCGCACGTATTCCGCGTAGGCCTCGGGCGTGTGCGGTGATGGGCCTGTTGCGGGGTCACGCAGAAGCGCCGCCATCAGATCCGACGGCGGAATGGCTTGAGCCATGCGTTGCGGAAAATCACCGGGCTGTGCCAGGAAAAGCCAATGCCACGCCGTCATCGCCCAGGGCAGGGATATGTGATCCCAGACATACTGGGTCGGTAAGATGTCGATAAGCGCCAACTTCTTCACGCTCTGGGGATAGTCACGGGCCAATCGCCAGGCCGTGCGCGCGCCTCGATCATGCCCGATCAGAAAGAATTCGTCATGGCCCAGAGCTTTCATCACTTCGAGCTGATCGGCGGCCATCGCACGAAAGCTATAGTCGCTTTCACTGGCCGTTCCGGCACGGATCTCGCTATCCCCATAACCTCGCAGATCGGAAAGGATGACGCGGTAGTTTCGCGCGAGCAGCGGTGCAACTTTGTGCCAGATGACGTGGGTTTGTGGAAATCCATGCAAGAGCAGGATTGCAGGGCCGCTACCGGACTGGCGGACTCTGATCCTGGCGCCGCTTGTCTCAATCGTCTGCGTCGAAAACTCTTCCAGCATGAATACCTCAATAACGTTCAGCGATGTCGCTGGTCGTTATCGAGATCGGCATGGTCCTAAGTCAAGGCAAACCGACTGCTGTGAGAATACCGAAAATATATGCAAGCCTTATCCAAACGGTATTTGCGCAAAGTCGTTGAATGCAGGCAACATGACGCGAAGTGACGTCCCTCAAGCCAACTGCGGCGGGATACGATGGTCGCTTGGCGGACGTGCGGGCGACAACGGGCTATAACTTTTCAGAGGGCGCGAATGAGGTTGTTAGAGGGCAAGGCGGCGATTGTCACGGGTGCTGCGCGCGGCATTGGCAAGGGCATTGCCGACCGTCTTTCCCGGGAAGGTTGCCGGGTCGCTTATTGGGATCGCATTGCGCCTGACACTTATGGGATTGAACTTCCTGCCGATGGCATATGCGTGCAGGTGGATGTGGCGGATTTCGCTTCCGTCGGCCGCGCGGCTGAGACGACGTTCCAGACGCTCGGCAAGATCGATATTCTGATCAATAATGCCGGTATCAACGGTCCTGTGGCGCCGGTGTGGGACTATCCGATCGATGCTTGGAACAAGGTGATCGACGTTGATCTGAACGGCGTTTTCTATTGCTGTCGAGCGATCGTTCCACACATGCGTGCACAACGCAGCGGCAGGATCGTGAACGTCGCCTCCATTACGGGCAAGGAGGGGATGCCGGGCATCTCCGGTTATGCCGCCGCAAAGGCAGGCGTGATCGGCTTCACTAAATCGATCGCCAGAGAGTTATGCGAATCTGGAGTTCTGGTGAATGCCGTGACTCCGGCCATCACCGAAACAGATTTGTTCAAGGAGATGACGCCTCAGCACATCGAGGCGGCGCGACAGCGAATTCCCATGGGTCGCTTCCTGACGATTGGAGAGATATCAGCTATGGTTGCTTGGATTGTCGGCCCCGAATGCAGTTTTACAACGGGCTTTGCTTTCGACCTGTCCGGTGGCCGGGCAACCTACTGACCATGAGAAACAATCGTCGCACGTCTCTGGCTCACCTCACCGTCATCGATGCGCATCCGCTGGAGCTCATCGATGCGGCGGCGGCCGGGGCATTTGATTGCATCGGGCTGCGTCTGGTAGCGCCCATGGTGACGGATTCCATAGTCCCCGTGGTTGGGCAGCCGTCGCTGGTTCGCCAGATCAAACGGCGGTTGAGCGATACCGGCGTGGGCATTCTGGACGTTGAGGCCATCTGGCTTACGGCCGAGACGGAGGCCGAGTCCTATCTGCCTGTGTTCGATACGGCCGCTCAACTTGGGGCACGCAATGTGCTCGTCGTTGGCAATGATGCCGAGTCCGCTCGCACGGCGGACAATTTTTCTCGTCTCTGTGAGTTGAGCCACCCTTTTGGGCTCAGAGTGATGCTCGAATTTATTCCGTACTGCCATACGTCGACCATCCAAGCCGCTCACGCCATTGTGCAACAAAGTGGTTGCGATAATGCTGGGGTTCTCATCGATGCCCTGCATCTGCGCCGCTCAGGAGGAACTCCCGCGGACATTGCGATCCTGGACCCTTCGATGCTGGCATATTGCCAGATATGTGACGCGCATCTGTCGCCGCCACAGATATCTGAACTGCGCACGGAAGCGCGGTCGAATCGGCTCTATCCAGGCGAAGGGCATCTGCCTTTGTTCGAGCTGATGCGTGCTTTGCCGCCAGGGATCGATGTTGGTGTGGAAGCGCCTTGCTTGGAACATGCGGGAAAGCCCGTCATTGAGCGAGGTCATTTATGCGGAATGGCGACCGCCGAATTCTTCAAAGCTTTTGATGCGATCGGCTGAAAACGGATCGCAACAATCAAAGGGAGGGCAACGCGTGATAAAGCGATTACTGCTCATATTTGCTGCATTGGTCGGTGTCGCAGCGGAGGTCGATACTTCACAGGTCGCAGCTCAGGAGCTTGTCAAGGCGCGCATTGGACTTGTGCGTCTTCCTTCGAATGCGCCGCTTTACATTGGGTTGGAGAGAGGTTTCTTCCGGAATGAAGGGCTGGATATTCAACTTAACTTCTTTGACGCCGCCTCCGCCGTGCCGGTGGTTGTGGTGTCCGGCGATGTTGACATCGGTCTTGGCGGACTGACGGCTGCATTCTACAATCTTGCGGCCAAAGGCGGCCTCAAGATCATTTCCTCGACCGTGCGGGAGAAAGCGGGTTATCGCCTCGACGCCTTTCTGATTACCACGAAGGCTTACAACGAGGGATTTCAAAGTTGGAAAGATCTTGCGGGAAAGCGGGTGGCCATTACCACGGTCGGCTCAAGCTATCACCTCAAGTTCGTCACTCTGGCGAAGAAGAACGGCGTGGATATCGCGAAAGTTACCTTTGTGCCGCTGCAGTCCCTGCAGAACCAAGCGGCCGCTTTCGCCGGCAACCAAGTCGATGCAGCATCCTTGCCGGCACTGGTGGCGGAGAATTTTGTGAAATCGGGGCAGGGCCGACTTATGGGCTGGGCCGGCGATGAGACGCCTTCCCAGAATGGCGTCGTCGTGGCGTCACCGGCGACCATAGAAAAGCGGCGGGTTCTGATCGAGAAATTCTTGCGCGCCTATAACCAGAGCGTTGCTTTATATTATGACAGTTTTCTGGATCGCGCCGACGAACGTTCTGCTTCGTTGGCGCAGCAGCAGATGTTGGAAACCATCGCGCGCTATGTTCAGTCCACCCCCGAGAATTTGAAAAGCGCCATGCCTTACTACGATCGGCAACCTGAGGTGGATGTTGCGGACATGAGCCGTCAATTGGCCATCTGGCAAGAGCTGGGGATGGCGCCCAAGTCGGCTGACATTAAAACGATGGTCGATTTATCTTTCAATCACGGCACTTCTGAATAGAAGCGCTGTTGGTTTGGTGCGCAGTCGAAGCACTTCGTCTCTGAAAGCTCGAAACAATTTAAATTGACGATCCGAGCTCCCGCAATTAGTGTATGCATGGATATAATATATGCATACATGGGATGGGGATCATGATCTGGCATGCTTTAGGGATAGCCGATGTTGACGGACAATATTGCACCGCAATGATCGTGGGCGGAGCGCTGTACGACTTGGCTGAAGCCGCCAAGCACTTCGGGGTCGACCAAGATTTTTCGTCCATGACGGCTATCATCGAGCGTTGGGACGGGCTGCAGCCGAAGCTCGCAGAGATTGCTGCCCAGATCGAAGAGAAGCGGCATGGCTTGATGCCATTGCCCGAAAGAGCAGTCATCAAGGCGCCATTCGTGCCGAAGCGGATATTCTGCGCCGCGTCGAACTTCGTCGAGCATGCGCAGGAGATGGGCACTGTCTTGGCAGCCAAGGCGGACAGCCAACCCTATATTTTCATGAAGGCGGACACCTCGGTTGTCGGGCCGCACGAGGCGATATTGCTGCCTGATGAATCCACCATGGTGGACTGGGAAGTGGAACTGGCTGCTGTCATCGGTCTGCGCGGGCGCGATATTTCTGTGGAGCAGGCGCTAACCCATGTCGCCGCTTATACGATCTTCAACGATATCAGCGCGCGTGATCTCAGCCGTCGGACGGATTTTCCGTTCAAGAACGACTGGTTCCGTGGAAAGAGCTATGACACATTTGGCCCGACAGGACCCTGGCTCGTTCCAGCCTCGCTTATTCCCGATCCCCAGAACATTCAGCTCAAGCTGAGCGTCAACAATCAGACGATGCAAGACGGTAATACGAACGAGATGATTTTTACGCTGGCCGAGCAGATCGCCTATCTCTCGCGCATGCTGACACTTCAGCCGGGCGACATGATTGCCACGGGTACGCCAACTGGTGTGGGAATGGGCCGCAATATGTTCCTGAAACCAGGCGACACTGTTTCAGCGGAAATTCCCGCAATCGGTACGCTGACCAATCCGGTAGAATTGTTGGTGCGCGTCCGAGCTTGACCTAGATGGCTTTATTTGGCTGGTGCCATTTCCACATTGCGAGACAGCAGACGCAGCACGCCGGAACTAAGCCGGGCATTGTGTTTGCGCATAGCCTCGTAGGCCGCCTCCGGCTGCCCCGCTAAAATCGCTTGAACGATCGCCTCATGTTCTTCGTTGGAGCGTTCCATACGCTCCTTCAGAGTGCCCGACTGGGACTGCCGGAAGGCACCAAGGCGTTCACGCAACTCACGCGCCGTCGTGGCGATCGTTTGGTTGCGAGCGCCGGCACAGATCAGATCGTGAAATTCGTGATTGAGCTGCAGATAGGCGGCTTCCGATCGGGAGTTGCCCAGCTTCAAGGCCTGACGATGAATCTCCATCAGATTGCCCTTGTCGAGCGCCGTCATGCGCTGCGCCGACAGTTTGGCGCATAAGCCCTCGATCTCGCATTCAGCTTCCAGCATGTCCGCCAGTTGCGGGATGCCGATCTCTGCGACAATACCACCGCGACGAGGAATGAAGTCGACCAGACCGCGGGCCCCGAGTTCGCGCAAAGCCTCGCGGATCGGCGTCCGGGAGACGCCGAACTGCTCCGCTAGGATTTTTTCTTCAAGCTTTTGGCCGGGCGGCAGCGATCCGCTGATGATCTGCTGCGCCAGTTCCTTGTAAACACGCGATGAGTTCGTGCTCATGGTCTATGCGGCGTTGCTGTCCAGTTAGACAAAGTAGCTACCAAGACGAAGCACTTTCAAGCTTCGGATGCAACCACGTTCTTGACCGCGCCTTTCCAGCCCGATTCCGTAATGTCGAAAACGAAGCCTTCCGGGGTCTTGTATTTGACCTCGTAGTAGACGTTCGGGTCCTTTTCCTTGCGCCCGGTCAGGTAGCTGCCGCCGGCGTTTTCGATTTGTTTGGCGGCTTCGTCGAGGTCGTCGACCCACATGCCGAAATGAATCAGGCCATAGTGTTCGCCGGCGTCCTCGAAGCCGGGGACCGGTTCGCCGGTGAACTTCAGCAAAGCCACATTGAATACGCCGTCGGTCATGTACCAGCCGCGCATGGCCTTGCCGGCGCGGGTCATGCCGAAGGCCCTTTCGAAGAAGGTGGCAGCCGCCTCGGGATCGGGAACCGAAATGGCGATGTGGCGGAGCTTGCTGGTCATGGAAGGTACCTCATATTCGAGGCTGCTGCGCAGCCGTTGTGTATACATGATACGGTATTGAACATATGGTTTAGCTGACTCTGGCTTCCGATCAGGTGACGCCCATGATCTTGCTCAGGGTGGTGACATACTGGCCGAAGAGCGGGTTAAGCCGTGTGGCGTCGGGTTGGCGTGGACGCGGCAGATCGATGTCGATTTCCTCAATGATCTTGCCGGGATGGGGCGACATCACGATCACCCGGTCCGATAGAAACACGGCTTCCGAAATACTGTGGGTGATAAGGACCACGGTCTTCATCTGTTCCTGCCAGATGCGCAGCAGTTCAACGTTCAGGCGATCACGGGTGAGAGCGTCGAGCGCGCCGAAGGGCTCGTCCATCAGCAGAATTTTCGGATTGAGCACCAGAGCCTGACCGATGGCGGCGCGCTGGCGCATGCCGCCGGACAATTGATGCGGATAGCTCTTGGCGAACTTGTCGAGTGACAGGACTTTCAGCATGTCGTCGACGACTTGGCCGTTAGGACCTGTGGAGACCCCACGGATCTTGGCGCCGAGAGCGACATTGTCTCGCACCGTTAGCCAAGGCAGCATATTGCTGGATTGAAAAACGACACCGACTTCCCTGCTGCTTTCCGACACGGAACCGCCGTCGAGGTCTACCGTGCCTTCATCCCACGACAGCAGACCAGCCAGAATGCGCAAGAGCGTGCTCTTGCCGCAGCCACTCGGCCCGATGATTGAAATGAACTGCCGCTCAGGAACCGATAGATTGATGTCTTCGAGTGCAACGACATCCGGTCCAAATGTTTTGCGTAAGTTGTGAATATTGATCGCCGGCTTGTCGGAGATCATCGCCCTGGTCTTGTTGTCCACTGCAAGCATGATGTCACCGATCAGAATTGAATGCCGCGCCACCAGACCCAGCGGCTGAGGATTTCGAGGAGCCAGTAGAGGATCATCGATGTGGCGGTGATCACCAGAATGGCTGCGAACATCAGGTCCGTGCGCGAGCTTGAGGCGGCCATCATCAGATAGTTGCCGAGCCCGTCCTGCGAGCCGACGAATTCGCCGATAATGGCGCCGATGATGGCGAGCGGCATGGCGACCTTGCAGCCGTCGATGAAGATGGGCAGAGCGGCGGGCAGCCGCAACATCGCGAACGTTTGCCAGGAAGAGGCGCGCAGGGCGCGGAAATGTTCTTCCAGATTGGCGGGCGTGCCGAGAAAGCCGCCGAGCGTCGCCACCACGATCGGGAAGAAGGCGAACAGGAAAGCCATGGCGCTCTTGGAGAAGAGGCCATAACCGAACCAGACTACCATGAGCGGAGCCAGCGCGCTCTTGGGCA
>MKVW01000008.1:9155-58753 GCA_001898965.1 Rhizobiales bacterium 62-17 | reverse complement strand
CAAAGCCGAATGCCAATTCGACCATGGAGATGCCGACATTATGAAAGAGGTCCACCCGCGACGTCCACAACGCGCTGGCAACGACACTGAAGCGGGGCACGCGATAGGGACGTACGTTGAATGCGGTGACCGCCACTTCCCAGGCGACGAACAGAAGCCCGAAAAAGACGACCGGCTGCCAGATGGCCGGCGAAATCACAAACCAGCTTTTTGCCGGTCGTTTGGCGCGCTTGGCGCCAAATTGTTGTGTCGCGAGTGCCATGTCTCAGCCTCCCTTCTTCTGCGCCACGACTTGAGCCGGCGGCGGATTGATGAAGCGGGCAAAACGCCAGCGGTCGAAGGATTCGATATTGCGCTCCCAGACTTCCGGCTTGTGAGCAGCGTCGCGGGGGATCTGCAGCATCTCGCAATAGATTTCCACGTTGTTGCCATCGGGATCTTTGAAGACGAGGAAGCAGTTTTCACCGGGACCGTGCTTGCCGATACCGCGCACGATATCGATGCCTTTCTCCTGTAGGAAAGCAGCAGCCTTCTCCATCTCCTCTAGGGAATCGACGAGATAGGAAAAATGTTCGAGGCCTGGCCTGCGGCCGGCTTCCGGCGCATCGTAATTCCAATCGCCATCTACCTGCGACAAGGCAAGATCATGATGATCCTCGCTGGCCCGCAGGAATACCATCTTATCGTCGATCCAGTCGGACACTTTCAGGCCGAGTATGTCCGTGTAGAAGTCGCAAGACTTCTTGACGTCTCGTACCATCAGCACGATGTGGCCGAGCTTCTGCGGCTTGATAGCGGTCATTCCAATTCCCTCCCGATGCACATTCATTGCATCGTCCTCATTTTAGAAATTCGTTCGAGTACAACTGCTTCACATTCAGCTTGTCGCCAACGCCGAATGCTTCAGTGGTGAACTTGAACGTATTGGCCATGCGATCGTCGCGCAGGAAGCCCATTTGCTGGTTGGGCTGTCCGGGATCGCTGAGCAGATCTGCCGTTTGCTTGATCTGACCGGTGAGAACGCCTTTGTTCAACGTCGGATAGAGACCCGCGATGGCATTGGCGCTGTCGTCGGGATTGGTGGCCATATAGCGGTAGCCTTTGTAGCTGGCTCGCAAGAACTTGCGCAGCACTTCGGGCCGTTCCTTCATCATCTTCTCGCTGGTGACGAAGCCGTTGCCATAGATATGCAGACCGAAATCACGATAGAGGATGTGATTGACCTTCTTGCTCGCTTGCGCCGCCGTGAAGTCGAGCAGCGGCATGTTGGCGCCTTCCCAGCATTCGGCGAGATCGACGCGACCCTCGATCAGCGCACTGTTAATGACGGCCGGCTCCATGCGCAGCAGTTTGATGCTGTCGGGCGGTAAGTTGTTCATCTTCAGCCATGCGGGAACGATGTTCTGCACCGGCGAGCCAGCGCCACCGGCCACCGTCATACCCTTGAGTTCTGCCGGGGTTTTGGGATGTCGTTTGCCGTCCTCGACGAAGCAGAGCCCAGCGGGCCATCGAGTGTTGATCGCGCCGACAAGAACGGTGCGTCCGCCATTGGCATTGTTGAGGATCACACTCGGCGGATCGCCGTAGCCGATATCGAATAGACCTTGGTCGACTTCATTCACCGTGCGCTGGCCGCCGTAGCCGCGCGTCAGTTCGACATCCAGTCCTTCTTCCGTAAAGAAACCTTTAGCCTTGGCGACGATCGTTCCGCCGACGCTGCCCTGCGGCAGCCAGGCCATGTTGTACGTTACTTTTTCAGCTGCCGGCGCTGTCGCCGGCAACATGGACAAAGCACACAGTAGACCAGTCGCAACCTTCATTCGCAGCATCTCGAGGTTCCCCAACACGAGCGTCGCTTATGCGTACGTGTATACGTTGTCATCATTAGGTATGCACGTCAATAAGATTTCGAAGCGGGCAATACAACGTCTGCTTCTGATCGGTCGGGTCGCCTAAGAATGCCGTATTTATACGGGTAACTTTTCATCCGAACCGATTTCGCCGCGGGGAAATTTCTTTGGCTTGATCTTGGTGCCTCAGTCCGCATTTCTCGTGGGAAGGTTCTGTGTATACCTAATTCGCCTATGAATAGCGGCGACGGCATCGCAATCCACTGCGTTGGGCCTTGGTTCCACGGAATCGCCATCGGACCTGTTGGGCGGAAATTCTTTGAAAGTTAGCCGCTTCCAGCAAGTGCTTCAGCGAGAACACTGTCGGTGCGCGTCTGCAGCATCGCCGCTTCTTCCTGCAACCAGGCCAGAAAAGCGATTACGCCAAGGTTGCTGGCATGGGCACGCTGAAAGACGGCGTGATAGCTGCCGGCGCTTCGTTGTGGCGTACAGGGTAGGATTTCGAGATCCTGCCGGTATTCCAGATCGGCGAGGAGCAGGGCTGGAACAAGGGCGATGCCTTGCCGGTCTTTCATCGCATCAAGAGCCATGAAGAAATGGCCGCATTCCACGTCATCCGATCGGGTGGGCGCTTCGATGCCCTGTGCGGTGAGCCAATCGGGCCATGCGTGTCGGCGCGAGGAGACATGAATGCGTGGGAATGACACCAGGGCGTTCTGCAGACTCAGCTTCCGATCATCCGACACGAGCCTTTTGGACATGACCGGCACGAGCGTATCGGGCATGAGTTCGATGAACGACAGCCCATCCCATTTGGTCGCCATCGTCAGGTCGATCCGGGGCCCTTCGATCGGGCTGGTTTTGCTGGGTTGAACCTGACCCGGTGGCAGGCCAACGCGAATGGCGATCTCGGCATCTGGACCGGGACTGAACGGTTCGATGGAACTCACCAGTCGCATGTCGATTTTAGGATGTATTTTGCGGAAGCGATGCAGCTTCGGCATCAACCAGAGGGCACCGATGGTTGGCAGCACTGAAACCGTGATCCGTGTCTCTTCGCTATCGCCTTGGACCTTGGCCGCCGCCTGATCCAAAAGCCGCAGCGCCGCTTTCGAGGCCACGTAAAAATCCTGTCCGGCAGGCGTGAGTAGCAGTCGACGAATTCGCCGTTCAAACAAGACAGTGCCGAGATCGTTCTCAAGTTGCATGACCTGTCGGCTGACGGCGCCTTGTGTCAGGTTCAGTTCCTGCGCGGCAAGCGTAAACGACAGATGACGCGCGGCGGCCTCGAACCCACGCAAGGTTCCAAGATTGAAACGCGGCGTCCGAGACGTATGCATTACCATTTCTCATGCATACCGTGAAAACAAATGGTTTGTCCAGCCAAGTCGAACGGCCCATTGCTCGACCACTCATTTCGCGAGCGGGAAACAAATCATGCAGAAAACGGGCGCGCCGTTGCGGGTCGCAATCGCCGGTCTTGGTGCCGTCGGCCTGAAGCTGGCTGAGGAAATCGACAAGGGGATTCCGGGCCTGAAGCTCGTGGCGGTGTCGGCAAAGAACATCGATGCCGCCAAAGAGCGCTTACATCATCTCAAGGCGCCGCCGCAGGTCGTGGATGTGGCGGCACTTGAGCCACTTGCCGACATTGTTATCGAATGCGCCCCGGCCGCGCTGGTACGCCAGATCGTCGAACCGTTTGTGCGAAACGGTAAGACGGCCATTGTGTTGAGCTGTGGCGCACTCCTCAACAATATGGATCTGGTCGAGACCGCCAAGGCCCATGGCGGACAGATCGGCGTGCCAACTGGGGCTCTGCTCGGGCTCGACGCGGTGACGGCCGCGGCGGAAGGCACGATCCGCAGCGTCACCATGGTGACGCGCAAGCCGGTCAAAGGCCTGATGGGCGCTCCCTTCTTGGAGCAGAACAACATCAAAATCGACGACATCAAAGCGCCGATGAAAATCTTTTCGGGCTCGCCACGCGAAGCGGCCGTCGGCTTCCCGGCCAATCTCAACGTGGCCGTTGCGCTGGGTCTTGCCGGTATCGGGGTCGACAAGACGACACTGGAGATCTGGGCCGACCCAGGCATCGATCGCAACACCCATAGCATCCAGGTCGATGCGGATTCGGCCAGCTTCTCGATGACGATCGGCAATATACCGAGCGAAAATCCGAAAACCGGCCGCATCACAGCGCTTTCGGTGATCGCCTATCTGCGCAAGATCAACGCGCCGTTGCGCGTTGGTACATAGGGGGCGGCGATGGATCTTGGCATCGATAAGAAGGTTGCTCTCGTCCTGGGTGCAGGGGGCGGTCTCGGTTCGGCGATCGCCGAGGCGCTGGCGCAAGAAGGGACTGTCGTCGTTGGCGGTGGTATTCGCGATGAAAGTCTGCTGCGCACAGCCGAACGGTTGAAGGGCGCACGCGGCCGCTTCGTTCCGCTTCTGTGGGATCTGGGCGAGCAAGAGTTGATCGAGGAAAAATTCGCTTGGATCGAAAAAAATGTCGGTCCAGTCGACATTCTCGTCAACAACACGGGCGGTCCGCCACCAAGCGAGGCACGCAACGTCGCAGCCGCTACGTGGAGGGGCCACTTCGAGAGCATGGCGCTTTCCGTCTTCAAGATCACCGATCGAGCGCTGCCGCATATGATTGGGCGGAAATGGGGGCGCATCATCACCAGCACGTCATCTGGTGTGGTGGTGCCGATTCCCAATCTCGGCATCTCCAACACGCTGCGGGCCGCGCTCGTCTCATGGTCGAAGACGTTGGCACGCGAGGTGGCGCCACATGGCATTACGTCCAACATCATTCTGCCGGGCCGCATTGCCACGCAGCGCATTCGGGCGCTCGATGAAGCGCGCGCCAAGCGGGAAGGGCGATCGGTCGACGCGGTGATCGCACAAAGCGTCGAGACCATTCCGATGAACCGTTATGGCGATCCGACAGAATATGGCGATGCCGCAGCTTTTCTGGCCAGTGAGCGCGCCTCCTACATCACAGGCACCGTCGTTCGCGTCGACGGCGGCTACATTCCCAGCATTTAACGAGAGCTGTCATGACGATCAACAGAGCAGACATCATCGCCCGCTATTCCAAGGTCGACACATCGAACGTAGCGGACGTGCTCGACGAAATGGGTCATCCAGACCTCGGGCTGTCGGCGGATTTTGCGCCTTATGTGCGAGGGGCCGAGCGCATCGCCGGCTTTGCTTATACGATCCGCGGCCAGATGACGCCTTATCCGCTTGGCGGCGACAGTGAGAAGATGAAGGCCTGCCAGGGGCTTTCGCCGGGCGATGTTTCGGTGTGGAGCGGCGATGGCATTGGTATTTGCTATTTTGGCGAGCTGATCGCCATCGGCATGAAGGAGCGCGGCTGTGTCGGTGCTCTGGTCGATGGCGGCATTCGCGATCTGCGTTATCTCAGCCAGCACGACTTTCCCGTCTTCGCTAAATACCGCACGCCGGTCCAGTCGATAGGCCGATGGAAAGTGAACGGTTACAATATTCCCGTTTCGATGAGTGGCGCGACCAGAAAAAATGTCACTGTCTCACCGGGCGATTTTATCCTCGCCGACGAAGATGGCGCTATCGTCATTCCGGCCGCTTTGATCGAGCCGGTGCTGATCCGCACCGAGGAATTGACGCGGCGCGAACAGGACATTCGTGCCGAAATTCTCGCGGGGCTTTCGCTCAGCGAGGCGTTGAAGAAATACGGTCACGTCTGATACGGATCGCGCAATGCAGACAGGTGCCCCGCTAGATTTCACCGTCGAAGAGTGTGTCTACCACACGCCGCGTGGCATTCCTCTGATCGCGCGCATCTATCGACCTGAAATCGAACATAAAACGGCAGCGGTCGTCGATGCGCATGGCGGACGTTGGTGCGCCGAAGATCGCTTGACCAATCAGGCCATCGATAGGGCGCTGGCCGCCTCGGGCGTATTGGTGATGGCGATCGATTTTCGCGTACCGCCGGAGGGGCGCTATCCGTTACCAGTGTCGGATATCAATTTCGCTGTCCGCTGGTTGAAGTATCATGCGTCTGAATTGAACGTCGACCCCAATCGGATCGGTGCGGTTGGAACTTCGAGCGGCGGCCATCAGCTTCTGCTGACCGCTCTGCGGCCGGACGATCCGGCTTTCACGGTCGATCAACCGCCACTACAGCAGAGCGCCAGTCTGGCCTTTCTCATTGCCTGTTGGCCGGTCTCCGATCCGGCTAAACGCTACGATTATGCGTTGAGTAAAGGCATGCACGACCATGTCGCTTGTCATGAGGCTTACTGGGCGAACCGCGACCAGATGGAAACAGGCAGCCCAATGCGGTTGATGCGTGAGCGTCAAGTGACGCATTGGCCGCCACTTCTGCTTATCCAAGGCACCGAGGATGTGATCCTGTCACCCGGCATGTCGGAAGACTTCGCCGAAGCCTATGCAGAACAGGGCGGCGTGGTGACGCTGAAACTGTACGACGGGCAGGGGCATACGTTCATCACTAAGGATCCGACAACAGTGGCGTCACATCAAGCGATCGCCGACATGATCGCCTTTATCGGCGCGCGGCCGTTGCCCGGAGAATAACGCTGCCGGTTCGCACGGGCCGCTGACGTTCAAAAGTGTCGTGCAATAGGGGAGGGATTCGATGCAATCATTCAACCGACGGACTGTCATCGCCGGTGGGGCCGCGCTCGGCACTGGTCTGGTGGGCGCGCGGTATGCGCACGCGCAGACGGCGCCGGATTTTGCCGCCGCGCGGGCGTCCGCCAATCCGCTCACGCCGCGGCGCGAATACATCATCCGTAACGCCCATCTGCTTACCATGGATAGTTCCCTTGGCGAGATTCCGGCGGGCGACGTGCATGTGCGCGACGGCCAGATCGTCGCCGTCGGCGCCAATATTGCCGCGCCGAACGCTGAGGTGATCGAGGGACGCGGCATGATCTGCATGCCGGGTTTCGTCGATACCCATTGGCATTTATGGAATTGCAACTGCCGGCAATGGGTCCGCACCACCGACAACCGCTATTCCTATTTTCCGTTGACGTCCCGCATCGGCGTGCGCACGCAACCGGCCGACGCGTATCGTGCCGCTCGCTTTGGCATTGCGGAAGGCCTGCTTACCGGCATCACCACCGTTCACAACTGGTGCCATAACACGCGCGGGCCGGCTTGGGCCGATGCCGAGATCAGTGCCATGCGCGACATGGGCATTCGCGGGCGCTATTCCTATGGTGGTCCACAGCAAGGCCCGACTGACAAGATCATGGACCTCGCCGATCTCGCCCGCACCAAGAAGGATTGGTTTGTCGATCCGGCGGCGACCGATGGCCGGCTGTCGTTGGGTATCTGCTCACGTAACCTCGTGCCGGGTCAAAGCCTGCGCGGTACGATCACGTTCGACATCGCCAAACGCGACTGGGGCGGCGCGCGAGAACTCGGCTTGCCCATTACCTTGCACGCGTCGCCGAAGGACCTGGTGTTCGAATTGGAGAAACAGGGCTTGCTTGGTGCCGATGTGCAGCTCGTCCATCCGATGTTCACGGTCGCCGAGGAGCGGGCGATCCTAAAGAGCCGGGGCACCAGTTTCGCTTCTTCGCCGATCGGCGAGGTGCAGCGTCCACCTGATGGCGGCGTCGTCCAGATCAACGAACTGCTGCAATCGGGCGTTCTGACCAGCCTGTCGCTGGATGAGACCGTCGCCGGCAATGCCGACTATTTCAACGTCATGCGCGTGATGTTCAAATACGATAAGCACCGCGTTGGTGAGGGTCGCGACAATCTCGTGACGACCAAACGACTCGTCGAGATGGCGACGATCGATGGGGCGAAAGCCCTAGGGCTTGAAAAGACCACGGGCTCGCTCACGGTCGGTAAGCGCGCCGATATCATTTTGATCCGGGGCGACGACTTCAATCTCGCACCCCTGACCAACCCCTGGGATGCGATCGTGCTGCATGCACAGCCTAATAATGTGGCTTTGGTGATGGCCGACGGGCGCATATTGGCGCAAGATGGCAAACTAAGCGGCATCGACCACGGAAAAATTATGCACGAAGTGCGTGAAACGAATGCAAGGCTTGCCGTCTTTGCTGATCCGAGTTGAGGTCACCACAATCGAATGCCATGCATACGTGGCTCGGATGGATGCCGTTCGAGCCATTTTTCGAGCTTCTCGCGCGGATTAGTTTTTCTAATTGTGACTGTATTTACGGTCCGATCGCTTGTCGGCGCTGTGTCTTGATCCATACTCATGGGAAGATCAAGCAGCGTGAGATGAAGACATGGCGCGCAATCGATGCATTCTGCACGACGGACTGATCGCTACCTTACTGCTGACGTCACTGAGCATTACTCAGGCCGTAGCGAACGAAGCTGAAGGCAGCTTCTTTAAAGGCAAACGCGTCACTATGTTGATCGGATCATCGGCGGGCGGTGGCTATGATGTCTACGCCCGTCTCATCGCCCGGCATTTTGGAAAGTATATTCCCGGTAATCCCATCGTTACCGCCTCCAACATGGCGGGTGCCGGCAGCAATGTTGCGGCGGCCTTCATCGCCAATTCCGCGCCGAAAGATGGCACGACGATTGGAGCACTCTATATGGGCGCCATTGTCGAACCGCTCTTTTACGACAAGGTGCGGTCCACGCATAATCCGGTGGAGTTCAATTATATCGGCAACGCCAACACGGACTATGACGTCTGTGTCGTGCGCAGCGATGCGGGTGTGAATTCCTTGGCCGATGTTTTTCATAAAGAACTCATCCTCGGCGCAAGCGCGCCGGGCGGTGCGACCTATGATTTTCCGACTTTGTTAAAGGAGTTGCTTGGCGCGAAGCTCAAGATCGTTTCTGGCTATCCAGGCTCCCGGGAAGTGAATCTCGCCCTGGAGAAAGGCGAGGTTCAGGGTATCTGCGGTCAGTCCTGGGGTGGCGTAGCGGCCATGTACGAACCGATGATCCGCAGCGGCTCCATCAAATTGCTCGCTCAGGAGGCCGTGAGCGGCCATCCCAGCCTCGATCGCATGCAAGTGCCGCTCACCAAGGAATTCGCTTCCAGCGATGCTCAGCGCGCAGTCATGAATCTGTTTTACCAGCAAACGAGCTTCTCCCGGCCCTACGTGGTTGCCAAAGACGTGCCGACAGCGCGGGTGACCCTTCTGCGCCGCGCTTTCATGGACACTATGCAGGACAAAGACCTCCGCGAGGAGGCGCGCCGGGCTCAGATCGATGTCGATCCGACGTCGGGCGAGGACATGCAGAAGATGCTGACCCAACTTTACGCTTCACCGGTCGATCAGATCCACGCGATCCGAAAGATATACGCCGCAAAATAATGAACCAAGCATCCCTGGAGTTTTGATATGTCCAAGCTACGTCACGTCGCGCTGATCGTCTCGGATCCGGAGGCCTCTGCCGCTTTCTATGAAAAGGCGTTCGGTATGACGCGCTGCGGCACCGCCCGGCGTGGCATCTATATGACCGATGGCATGATGAATCTCGCGCTCCTCAAAAAGGAGGGCGAAAAGGAACGGCTTGGCGTCTTCCACTTCGGCATGTGGGTCGAAGATCTGGACAAGGCTGAGAAGGCAATCCAAGGCGCTGGTGGCTCGTATCTGACCGGACGGCCAACTTCGCCAAACTCCTTTTATGAGGCCAAGTATAGAGATCCTGACGGTATCGTCTTCGACGTGACCCACACCGGATGGGCTGGAGCCAAGCAGTAATCCTTCAATCTGGACGATATCGATGACCTCCAACCAAGTCGTGATCATCGGCGCGGGTCCGGTTGGCCTGTGTCTGGCCCTATCCCTGACGCAGTCGGGCGTACCAGTGACCGTTGTCGAGACCTTGAACGACGCGAATTTTCTCGATCAGGTGCCGCGCGCTGGAACCAATCATCCTGCGACGCTCGAAATGTTTGACCGCATCGGCCTATATGAGAAGATCGAATCGCGTGGCTTTCGGGCGCCGCTTTTCCACTATTGGGACCGGGGCGGCCCTAAACTGTTGGCCGAGTTCGACCATGCGCTGTTGCGAGACGACACGAAATTTCCCTATGTCTTGCAGTGCGAGCGCATCAAGATCTGCGAGGAAGCGCTAGCCTTGGCTCGCAGGGAACCGCTCTGCACGGTGATGATGGATACGACCTTCGTCTCGTTCACTCAAGACGCCAACGGCATCGTGGCCGTCGCGCAGACCGCCGATGGCGATGAGGTTCGCATCGAAGGTGCCTATATCGTCAGCGCGGAGGGGGCCCGCAGCATCGTGCGGCGTGATCTAGATATCGACTTCGAAGGTTTCACCTATCCCGACCGGACCTTGAATATCGAAGTCGTCCACGATTTCCGGCAATATGGCTTCGCCGATCGAAACTACATTTCTGATCCCGACGAATGGTCGAACCTCTTTCGTTGGGCCGGGCCGCCGGAGCGCTGGCGCGTACATTTCCCGACCGACCCGAATGACGATCCTAATGAGGTGACAAAGCTTGAGGCGCTGGATGCGCGTCTACAGGCCTTCATGCCGAAGTCTGGCCCTTACGACATCCGTGGCAGCAATCTTTACACTGTTCACCAACGCGTGGCCGCGTGCTTCCGCAAGGGACGGGCGCTGCTGGTTGGAGATTCGGCGCACGTCAATAGTCCTATTGGCGGTATGGGCATGAACAGCGGTATCCACGATGCCTTCAATCTGGCCGACAAGCTGGTGTCGATTCTCAATCATCATGAAGACGATATCGTGCTCGACCGTTACGATCGCCAACGCCGGAAGATCGCGGTGGATCATACGCAGGCGCAAACCATCCGTAACAAGCGTCTCTTGCAGGAAAGGGATCCGGCCGTGCGGCAGAAAAACCAGGATGATCTCAAGCGCACCGCAAGTGACCCGAAACTTGCCCGGCAGTTCTTGCTGCGAACATCCTTGTTGCAGAGCGTTCGCGACGCTGCGAAAATTCAGTAGCGGATATCAAGGCGCGTCGAGAATGCGGAAATTTGGTACGAGGTCTGGCGCGAGCTTGCGCAGACGCGGCAGGCATTCGTCTTGAAGGACCGTGCGGCAGACATCTGTCAGTTCCTTCATGGCGTCAGGCATTTCGCGCTTGCGCCAGACAAGCCCCAGGGTCCGGCTCAGCCCAGGCGCGGGCATTTCATGGATGGCAATCTCGGCGCCGGCTTCGAGAGGATCGAAGAGTTGCGAGGGTGTCAGAATGGACCAGCCGTAACCATGTGAAATGGCTGCCACCAGATCGCTGGACGATTCGAAGGCATTGCCTCGCTGGATGTCCAGGCGAAGGCGGCGCAGATGTCGTTCGATGCGCTGACCGGATTGGGTTCGCCCGGAATAGCCCAGAAATGGCTGGGCTTTGCTGAGGGTCTTCAAGTCGCGGACCCTGGTCGTCACGCTTTTGGGCGTCGCGACGACATAGGATTCCTGTATCAGATCAAGATGGTCGAAGGCGTCGATATCCTCCAGGGCATCGGACGTAAACGCCACGTCGATGTCGCGGTTGTTAAGGTCCTGCGCGTGGTTGATGGTCAGGCCTCGGATTACGGTGACATGCTGCGCGATCAAGGATCGATTCATGGTTGCATCGAGGATGGTCGGTACAAGATAGCGTGCGAATGTCGACAAGATAGCGATACGCAAGTGCGGCAGCCGGCCGGCCGCCACGTGCCGAACTTCATCGCGCATTTCGCGCGCCGCCAGTAGAACGGATGTTGCCCGGTTTTTCAGAAGCTGGCCGGCGGGTGTCAATCGCAGAGGGCGGATGTCGCGGTGAAACAGCGGTGCGCGAAAATGTGCTTCTAGCAGTTTGATCTGTTGCGAAATGGCCGACTGGCTGATGCCCAATTGGCCGGCCGCAGCGGTCATGCCGCCGGCATCGGCTACGCTGACAAAAACCTCCAGGCTTTTGAGGAAGTCAAAGTCACGGATTACCGGCTCGATCATAGGTGGTTCCGTTCAAACGGGAACGAACAGGTCCTCGGGGCTGAGCCGCACGGCTGCCATGTTCTGTTCATGGACATATTGGCAGAGGGCGGCCAGGGCGGTTCGATTACTGTCGATTCCATAGGAGAAAAAATCGGCGCCGAAGACGCGTCTGGTTTCTTCGAGATGATCGATCAGAAACGGTAGTCCCATTTGAAGAGCGTCCGTATCGTAAAGCCCGTTCAGCGCCATATCCTTGGCTTGATTGAAGGCGTCGTAGATGGCACCAGCGATCCAGGGATTTCGATCGTAAACGTCGTTGCGGATAGCGATCGTATGCATGACCGGGAAAATGCCGGTCTTGCGATAATAGGCTATTTCGGCGTCCTTGGGGTTCGGAAACAGGCGTGCGACGCGGGGATCTCCCAGGCGGAAGCCGTCAGGCATGTCCTGTGAGATCAGAGCATCGATGTCGCCATTCAAGAGCATATCGTTCAGGCACTGTGCCTTGTCGAGTAACGTGATCTTGAGGCCAGGCTCGATGGGCGAGGGCATGACGGGCGCGATACCGTGATCGATGCCACCGATGAACCAATGGATGTCCTTAGGCGTCACGCCATACTCATGTTGGAGGAGGCCCCGCGCATAGACCAGAGCGGTGGAGGTGAACCGCATCGTGCCGATCCGCCGACCGGCCAGGTCTTCAGGCCGACGAATGCCGCGGTTAACGCGGATATAGATCGCGTCGTGGCGAAACATCTTCGATAGCATCACGGGAATGGCGACGAACGGACAATTGGGCCCGCTTTTCATGCTCACCAGCGTCGCAAAGGACATCTCTGACATGTCGAAATCGCCCTCGAGCATGCGTTCGAAGGCAATGCGAGGCCGCATGACATCGACCTTAAGGTTGATACTTGTCGGTTTAATGCGTCCGTCGATGATTGGACGCGTTCTGTCGTAGTTCCAGCAGGCAATGGAAAGAGGTAGGTCGCTCACACAGTGAACTTTCAGATCGATCGTTTAGATCATCTGATGATAAATGTGTGCGACAGTCTACAGCAAATTTATTCTGATCCTACACTTGTAGAAAGGCGATTAAACTCGGCTGCGGCGCGCATCGAAAGACTGTATGCTGGTCTCAATGTTGCCAATGGCGGGAAGCAGTAAAAGCGAGATGAGCCGAGACGACGCCTGTTATTGTCGATCGTCTGGTCTTATGCCGTGAGGCAGTCGCCTTCGATAGGGATGCTCCAGGCGTCGTATTCGTAGACCCAATCGGCGTTGCCGGAGCTTCGGAGCCATTCATTCTCGGACGAGGCCTGTTGAATGCGGCTGGCTCGTTGCTTGCGGACCGCGACGTAGGCCTTCATCGCGGATTCGATATTCTCGTCGCGTTCCAGGCATCGAGCCAGCACTGCAGCGTCTTCCAATCCCATTGCGGCACCCTGCGCCATGAAAGGCACCATGGCGTGGCATGCATCGCCGAGCAAGGCCACGCGGCCGGCTTCCCAGCTGTGCAAGGGCGCCCGCACATAAAGAGCGGTCTTCAGCGGTGCCTGGCATTCGGCAAGCACTTGCCGCGCTTCGGCATGATAACCGGCGAAAGCCGCACGCAAATCTTCGATTTCGGCTTTCGCCGACCAGGATTCGCGGCTGATCTCGGGCTCTTCCTTGGTGGCAAAAACAAAAAGTTCGCTGCCACCGTTGATCGCGGCTGTCACCAACTGGCTTTTAAGTGTCGGTCCCCACCATTTGACGAAGGATTGGTATTCGTAATTTCCAAGACGCGCGGTCGGCAGGATATCTCGGTAGGCGACCATACCGGTGTAGGTGAGGTCGGGGGCTTCGAACAGAAGCTGCCGCACGGTCGAGTGAATGCCGTCGGCGGCGATAAGCCCATCGAAGCGTCGCCGTGTGCCATCTTCCAAGTGGATGGTGACTCCATGTGCCGTCTGATCGACCGCGATCAGTCTTGAATTGAGATGGACGGCACCGGCAGGCAGGGCGTTTTCGAGAGCGGTAAGTAGATCGGCTCGATGCACCATCAGTTGCGGCGAGCCATATTTATGTAATGCGAGCTTGCCCATCTCCAGGCGCAATGTTTCTTCGCCGGTGTCCCAGGTGCGGCTGACGCGAAACTCCGGGCTGAAGGAAGCTGCGCGCAAGTGCTGGCCGACGCCGAGGCCATCGAGAACGCGCACCGCGTTCGGAGTAAGGTTGATCGCGGCGCCGATGCGGCGAAACGCCTGCGCTTGCTCGAAAATGGCAACAGAGATACCACGTCGATGCAGCGCTATCGCCGCGGCCATGCCGCCGATGCCCGCTCCTACGATCGCGATTTGCCGAGAAGCCATGCCGTTCACCCCGCTTTGACAACGCATCGAGTACCGCAATGAGTTTACATCGTCAACTCAATAACCGATGGAAGATCTAACCAGATGGCGAAGACGTCGAGGCACGTGAAGACAACAAAGGGCGGTGTGCGACGCTCTATGGTGAAAGAAAACAGGGACGATGGCTTCGAGCACTCGGCCAGTTTGAGCGATTCAATGACGCTCGGCGCACGCATGATGACGTTGTCCAATCTCATGCGCCGCATTACAGCCCTGAGATTTCAGCGCTTCTTCGACCTCGCACTGGTCGATGGATGGATCATTTCGCATCTGGGCGTGGGTGGTCCGATGTCGCTTGATCAGCTTGCCTATCGGGCAGGGCTCGCCAAGAGCCAGATGAGCCGCGGGGTGACGAAGCTGGTTTCGCTAAAACTGGTCGATCGTCGCCGCAATCCCGACAATCAGAACGAAGTCATTTTAACGCTGACCGCCAGTGGCAAGGACATTTTCAAGAAAATCAAACAGCAATGGCCCGAATATAATCGACTGCTGACAACGGGCCTGAGCTCGGCTGAAAATGATATGCTCCTCGACCTCGTCAAGCGATTGACTGACAATTCTCGGCACAACCTCGCGGATGAACAGCAGGCCAATGGTGAAGATGGCGACTTGTGAAAGAAAGCTCGGCCGTAGCGCGGCATAAGCCTAACAGTCGAGCGATCCTGGCTTTCATGAAACCCTTCTGCCGGAGGAGGCTTTGCGATGCCGCCGATGCAGGATGAAATCGGCTGTCATTGGCTGGAGAGTTTCACCCGTTAAACGCTGCTGAAAATTATGTTGATGCGCGCATTAAATCAGCAGGCCCCGCCAACCATTTCGTCAGACGGGCCGTGCAAAGCAATTGACTTTGTAAACAGCTTCACACACATTCTTCTCATCGATCTTCGGCGATATGCGTCGGGATACGGGAGGGGCGATCATGTCGCGAGCGGTGTTGACGCGCTTGATGGGTGTCGCGGTCGTGGTGGGAACAGCGTTTGGTGCGCAGGCACAGACAACAGCCGTGCCGCAAGCATTGCAGGCCGTGCTGGATGAGGTGAAGGCCAATCCCACCGTGAATTTGGCCTGGGCTGAATCATCTTTCGGCGGCTCAGCCGGCGCCAAGCGTTTCGAAGCCGAAATCCGCAAGAAATACGGCGTCAACATTTCAATCCGCTTCATTCCTATGGCCGGCTTTGCGCGCGTAGGCGGGCGGATCGCGACTGAATATGCTGCCAAGCAGCCGGCTTTTACCGATGTGTGGCTGTCGACGGCCGCCCAGATTGTGCCGATTCTTGATCGTGATCTGCTGGCGACGGTCGATTGGAATACTCTTATGCCGGGTCGCCTGCCGGCCAATGCCGTCGACGCCAATGGCCGATCGATCAAGGTGGCCACGGGGTTCTCCGGCGCCGACTACAATACCCAATTGGCACCGATGGTGCCCAAGACCCTGGAAGATTTCCTGCGCCCGGAGTGGAAGGGCAAGCTCGCGACCACCGCCTATGCGGCCAGTTTCGATGTGCTGGCTGCCAACGGCGTGTGGGGGCGTGACAAGACGCTCGATTATGTGAGGAAACTGCTCCCGAATGTCAGCGGCCTGATGGATTGCGCGGAATCCGAGCGCATTGCGACCGGGGAATATGCCGGGCTCGTGATGAATTGCCTCGGCCAGTTCGCCATTCAATGGCGCGACAAGGGTGCGCCCATCTCCCGTATGATTCCGCTCGATGCACCCGCGCGGCGCTATTACTACCTGTCGGTGCCGAAGAATGCCGCCAATATGGCCGGCGCCAAGCTCTTCGTCACCTACATGCTATCGCCGGAGGGCCAGAAGGCATTGTGGGACCTCGAGCGGCTTGATTTCGACGAGCTGCCGGAATCGCATAGCCGGGACGAGGTCAATGCCCTCAAGGCCCAAGGGGCCAAGTTTACCGATGTGACGGTCGAGTGGGTGGCTGCTAATCCGGAGGTCGAAAAGACCAAGGAAGAGATCATCCAATTGCTGCGCACGAAGTCGAAATGATCCCATGACATTGGTGAGCCCGGCTGAAATTCAAAGTCAATCGACGGAGGCCGGCAAAGGTCTGTTCGCTCGATTGCCTTTCGATCCGTTCACGGCCATTTCCGGTGCCGTTGTCATCGGTTCTTGTGCCATCGTACTGGGGCTGGTCGGCGTTGTTGGCTGGTTGAGCCTCGTTGAGGGATTGCCCGGCGATGCCGGGAAAGCGTTGACGCTGGCCAACTACCATAAGGTTTTTGAAGATCCATTCGTTCTGACCGTTCTGTGGAATACGCTGCAGTTCTGCTTTGCAACGCTCGTTGTCGCCATGCCGTTGGGATTGATCGGTGCCTGGCTTGTCGAGCGAACGGACTTTTCCGGGAAAACGGTCGTCCTGTCGCTGATGAGCATCGGCCTGCTCATTCCGGGCTTCGCTTCGGCCATGGGATGGCTCTATCTGCTGCATCCACGCATCGGCGTGGTGAACACGTGGCTGCGTGATCTTTTCGGCCTCGTTGAGGCGCCTTTCAACATCATGACCATTGCTGGCATGGGGTGGGTGCAGGGACTGAGCCTGGCACCGCTCATCTTCGTCATGACCGCAGCGGTGTTCCGGGCTATGGATCCTTCCTTGGAGGAAGCCGCAAGCACCCATGGCGTGAAGACGTGGCGCGTGATGATGAAAGTCACCCTGCCACTCGCCTGGCCGGGCATTCTCGCGGCCGCCATCTATGTTTTTGTTATCGGCTTTGCCGCCTTCGATGTGCCGGCGGTGCTTGGTTGGGGCAATCGCATTTTCACCTTCAGCACATTCCTGTTGTCGGTGATCAATGGCAGCGAGGGCCTGCCGCGTTATGGCCTGGGCGCGGCCTTGAGTGCCGTTGTGATCGTGATTGCTGCTCTCCTTGGCTATCTTTACTCCTTGATGCAGCGCAAGGCGCATCGCTATACGGTCGTCACGGGTAAGGCCTATAAGCCGAAGTTGATCGAGCTCGGCCGCTGGAATATCGCCGCCTGGATCGGCGTCGTCCTTTACTTCAGCTTCAGCAAGCTCGTTCCGTTGGTGCTCCTCGTCTACGCCTCTTTGCTGCCCTTCTTTCAGTTTCCGAGCCTGCGCGCCTTCAAGGCCATGTCCCTTAGCAACTATTATTCTGTGCCGTGGGGGCTGGCGACGGAGGCGCTAGGTCATACGTTGATCCTGATGTTTTTGACGCCGACGATCACGCTGGCGATCAGTGTCGCCTTTTCCTGGATCGTCCTGAAAACGCGCGCGCCAGGCCGCAAGACAGCGGATTTTATCGCCTTCCTCCCACACGCAGTGCCAAACGTGATCTTCGGCATTGGCGCGCTTCTGGCGGCACTCTACCTGCTGCAGTCCTTCATTCCGATCTACGGCACGATCTGGCTTATTCTGCTGGTTTTCGTGGTCGCGCGCTTAAGTTATGGCACGCGAATGACCAACAGCGGCCTCATCCAGATTCATAAGGAACTGGAGGAGGCGGCGCAGATCAGCGGCGCGACGGGCTTTGGCACGTTCCGTTCGGTGATCCTGCCGTTGCTGTCGCCAACCTTGATGTATGCCTGGTTATGGATCGCGCTGCTGACTTATCGCGAACTGACGCTTGCCGTCGTCGTGTCGAGCTCGGGCAATGTCACACTGCCTGTCGTTGTCTGGTCGTTGTGGTCGAGCGGCGGCCTCGGCCGGGCGTCGGCATTGGCCGTGATCAGCATGCTGCTCGTTGTTCCTCTGATCGTCGTTTACTGGTTCATCGCCAAGCGCCGTGGCGCTCTGGCTGCGTGAGAATTGCCATGCTGGAAATCAAAGACCTCGAACTGACCTACCGATCGACCCAAGGCGCCTATTATGCCGTGCGCAAGGTCAATTTGCGGATCAATCGTGGCGAGCTCTACACGCTTCTGGGCCCAAGCGGTTGCGGGAAAACGACGACGTTGCGTTGTGTTGCAGGTCTGGAACGTCCCGATTCCGGTGAAATCCTGATCGACGGCAAGCAAGTCTTCTCCTCAAGGGACGGCATCTGGGTGCCTCCGCATCAGCGGCCGATCGGCATGGTGTTCCAGTCTTATGCGATCTGGCCGCATATGTCCGTGTTCGAGAATGTCGCCTTCCCGCTGCGGCAAGGCGCGCAGAAAACTCGCAAGGAAGAAATCCGCGACAGGGTCATGCAGGCTCTGTCGACCGTACATCTGGATCACTTGGCCGACCGGCCGGCTCCATTTCTCAGCGGTGGCCAGCAGCAGCGTCTTGCTCTGGCCCGCTCTCTGGTCAAACAGCCGAAAATTCTGTTATTGGACGAGCCGCTTTCCAATCTCGATGCGAAACTTCGCGAAGAAATGCGACTTGAAATTCGCAGCGTCATCGAGCGGCTGGGAATCACCACTTTGTTCGTCACGCATGAGCAGATCGAAGCGCTCAGCATGTCTGACGTAGTGGCCGTGATGAATGACGGAAACATCATGCAGGAGGCTGCACCCAAAGATATTTATGGGGCTCCCACATCGCCTTTCGTGGCCTCCTTTATCGGAAAGAGCAATGTCTTTGCCGCTACGGTGGTCTCTGAAACGGCGGGGGAGACAGTTGTCGCTTCGGCGATCGGCCGTTTGCGCTGCCGCAGTTCCTTCGCGGTGAAGCTGGGTGATCAGGTGATGGTTTCCGTGCGGCCTGAAGATGTGGCTGTTGCGGATGGGCGAACCAGTGAAACTGATAATCTCGTCCAAGGCGCGTTGGGGCAGGCGGTGTTCATCGGCGACGCGCTCGAATGTGCCGTCAAGATCGGCGATACCGAAATCCGTATCAAGACGCCACGTGACGCCGATCTTACGAGCGGCGCGCCTGTATCGCTGGCGATCGCACCACATCATTGCCGGCTGATGCGAGCCAACTGAGTTTGGAGGGGCCTCTCATGGCAGACAATCATACGCTCAATGCTGCATTACGGCGCGATATCGCCGAGCCCTCTGCGAACACGGCCATGGGGTGGGGAAGCGACGTTGCCGCCGATATGTTGCGGCGGATCGGTGTGCGCTATGTGACCCATAATCCGGGGTCCAGTTTTCGTGGCCTGCACGACAGCCTGGTCAACATGCTCGGCAACGACGACCCGACGATGTTGCTCTGTCTCAATGAAAATCAGGTGATTTCCATTGCCCATGGCTATGGCAAGGTGACCGGCGAGCCGATGGCGTGCATTCTGCACGCCAATGTTGGACTTCTGAATGGAGCCATGGGCATTTTCAATGCCTGGGCCGATCGGGTGCCGGTCTATATCGTCGGTGCTGGCGGTCCGGCGGATGCCGAGCGCCGCGTGCCGTGGATCAACTGGCTGCATACATCGCGTGATCAAGCGAGCTATGTTCGCGGCATTACAAAATGGGACGATGAACCGCGCTCGGTCGGCGCGCTGGTCGAAGCCATGTATCGGGCCAATATTATTGCCCGCACCGCCCCGAAGGGGCCCGTCTATATCTGCCTCGATGCCGCGTTGCAGGAAGATGCGCTGAGCGAGCAGATCGATCTGCCGCCCGCCTCTCGTTTTTTACCGGCCGATGCTCCCATTCCGTCGCCGGATTCGCTTGAACGGGCAGCCGATCTGCTCGTCTCGGCAAAGCAGCCGGTTTTTCTCATGGGCCGGGTTTCGCGCAGTCAGGCCGATTGGAGTAATCGCATCCGCTTAGTGGAACTGCTCGGTGCGGGCGTTATAACGGATTTGAAGACGGCGGCGGCATTCCCCACGGATCATCCTTTGCATCGTAATATCGGCTATCATTTTCGTACGGCGATCGATGATGTGAAATCTGCGGATGTTATCGTTGCGCTCGATTGGATCGATCTGGGGAGCGCGATGAAGATGCTGCCCGCTGGTGAGCGTCAGGTCATCAGCGCCTCGGTCGATTCCTATGTGCACAATGCCATCAATATGGATTGCTATGGTCTGGCGCCCTGCGACCTGCCTTTTCAGGTGGAGCCGGATGTCTTTGTGCGACACCTCTTGCCCGTGATTGAAAGAAAGCTGGCGGGCAAGAGTCGATCGCCCCTGGGTGTGGCTTTGAAGCCTGTCGATCGACCGAAAATGGTCGCGGGGGAGGCGAGGCTGGAAGATATCGGCTGGGCGTTGCAGGACGCCAGATCGCGCCACAAGGTGACGCTGATGCGCACGCCGCTCGGCACGTCTCCCGATGTCTGTCACTTCACGGATCCGATGGATTATCTGGGCAATGACGGGGGCGCCGGTGTCGGTTCAGGCCCGGGCAATACGATCGGCTGTGCTCTGGGTCTGCTTGGCGGTGATCGGATCGCCGTTGGCGTCATCGGCGACAGCGACTTCATCCAGGGCGCCACGGCATTGTGGACCGCGGCCCATTATGGAATTGCCGCACTCCTGATCGTTTCCAACAATCGCTCGCATCTCAACGACGAGCTCATTCAGATGCGTGTCGCGAAGCAACGCGGTCGTCAGCCGGCCAATGCCTGGATCGGCCAACGCATCGAAGATCCGGATGTCAATATCCGCAAGATCGCCGAAGGCTATGGGGCCGAGGTGATCGGGCCGGTCGAGACCACTGAGGCTCTCGGGCCCGCGATCGAAAAGGGATTGGCCTTGGTGAAGGCCGGCAGGATCTGCGTCATCGACGTCCATGTGGCCGCAGGTTCGCCGTCACGGCTCGCCGAATATAAGTCGGAGCCCGAGAAGGCCTCCTGATGTCGGCGTCGTTCAAGAACATTGGCAATTGATGAGTTCCGCCATGACAGACACATGCTTTCGCATTTCCGCTCTTTTTTGGTTCGTGCGTGGCTTATTCGGCATTCTCGGGCTGGCTGTTGGTTTGACGGCGGGCAGTTCGCTAGCGCTGGCACAAGCTGATCCACCCGCCGTTCAAGCCCTCATCGAGCAGGCGAAAAAGGAAGCCACGCTGCGGCTTTCCTGGGGCGAAGCCACACTGGGCGGGAGCGGCTTGGCACGCCAGATGGTGGCGCGCATGAATAAGCGCTACGGCACCAATATTGAACTTCGTTTCACGCCGATCGAAGCCCTGGCGCGGATAGCCTCGCAATTGCTGGTCGAATTCCAATCCAGTCAACCGGCTTTTTCCGATCTTTATATGGGAACGGCGGCTCAACTCGTGCCGCTGCTCGAGCGCAAGATGTTTCTGCCGATCGCATGGACGGGCCTGGCACCGGGACGCATCAGCGCTCAGATGATCGATGCGGATGGTGCATCCTTGAAAGTGGTCACGGGTTTGACCGGCGCGCTTTACAACACCGATGCCCTGAAACAGGCGCCCAAAGATTTCTTCGATTTCCTCAAACCGGAATGGAAGGGCAAGGTTGCCACCACGGTTTTCGGCGCGGGTTTTGATGGTCTTGCGGCCAACGGCATGTGGGGGCCGGAAAAGACGCTGCAGTATGTGCGGGACCTTGCGCCCCAGCTCGGCGGTTTTATCAATTGTACCGACACCGAGCGTATCGCCGTCAACGAATTCTCCGCCTTTGTGCTCGACTGCGTTGGCGACAAGCTGACCATTTTCCAGGAGAAGGGCGCGCCGCTTGAAATGGTGTTGCAGCCAGATGCCACGGCACGACGCTATTTCTACTTTCAGGTGCCCCGTCACGCACGCAGCCCGGCCGCAGCAACCCTGTTCGCCCTCTTCGCTCATAGCGTGGAAGGTCAGAAAATGCTGTGGGATGAAGCCAAGCTCGATCTGGCGCTCTATCCGGAATCGCAAATGGCCAAGCGGATCGCCAAATATGAGGCGGCCGGCGTGAAATTCACCGATGTGACGATTCCGTGGTGGCAGGCGCATCCGGAAATCGGGCCGACCGTCGAGCAGATCGTCAAGATTCTCGCTCAAGCCAAGCGCTGAACGCAACATCATTCATTTCAGGAAAACCGCCTATGCCGCGCCTGTCGCTTTCATTCTGTAGTGGCCCTTACGATCGGATGGCTGCGATCTTTGACGGATCCGTCTTGATCGACGGGGTTGATCTGGTTCCCATGGCTGTTCAGCAGCCGATGGAAATCTTCGCGCGCATGCTGCAGAATCAGGAGTTCGATATCTCCGAAATGTCGCTCACGCACTGCTATGCGCTGCGACAGAACGGCAAGGCACGTTTTTTCACCGTTCCGGTCTTCCCGTCACGGATGTTTCGCCACTCCTATATCTTCATCAATCGACACAAAATCAGGACGCCGCAAGACTTGGCGGGCAAGCGTATCGGCGTGCAAGGTTTTCAGATGACGGCGGCCGTATGGATTCGCGGCCTGTTGCGCCACCAATACGGCGTCTCGTTGCAGGACGTCGAATGGGTGGAAGGCGGGGTGAACGAAAAAGGCGTGGCCGGCGGCGAAGCGACAAGTTTCCATCCGAAAGGACTTAAAGTCTCTCATGCTGGCAATATCCGCTCGTTGAGTGACATGTTGGCGGCTGGCGAAATCGATGCGCTCATCGGGGCCATCAAACCAGCTTCGCTGCGCACGAGCCCGGATGTGGCCCGTCTATTTCCAAAC
Organism: Rhizobiales bacterium 62-17; assembly: GCA_001898965.1. Lineage (GTDB taxonomy): Bacteria > Pseudomonadota > Alphaproteobacteria > Rhizobiales > Beijerinckiaceae > Terripilifer. Next base: position 36,063 of record MKVW01000008.1, on the reverse strand, counting down.
TATCACGAGATCGAACGATCTTATTTCAAAGAGACCGGCATCTTTCCCATAATGCATGCGATGGTCATCAAGGACGGTGTCCACCTGGCCAATCCTTGGCTTGCCAATAACCTGTATAAAGCTTGTGAGCAGGCTAAAGCGATTGCACTGAATAAGTCGCGCTTCACCGGCGCTCTGCAATTCATGCTGCCCTGGCTCGACGAACATCTTGAGGAAATTCACGATCTTTTCGGCGGTGATGCTTGGCTCTACGGTGTCGCGCGGAACCGGAAAGCTTTGGTGGCCTTCAGCGATTATCTTGTCGAAGATGGGCTTCTCGCCAAACCGATGGCGCCGGAAGAGGTCTTTTTACCGATCGATGGATTGGCCGCGAAGGGTTAGGCCGGAGACTCGATGAGTAGATATAATTATCTGATATATAAGAATATTTTTAAGAGTATTTTTCCCGTGCCAATTGCCTCAAACCTTGCTTCCTTGGAGAACTCCTCGGAGCTTCGGCCCGTGGAACGTTGTTTCGGGGTATTTAGGGCGGTGCAAGACGGCGTACGGTCGAGGCCCTGACCCGCAGACCCGTAAAAATGGCGATTGGGTCGGATCTTCTGATTACTCGACGGGGATGCAGCGTCATCTGAGCTAAATGCCGGACATTGATGTGGCATTTCTGGGCTATTACACCGCTGTTGCCATGGCGATGAAGCCTGCGCGTGACCTGATGCGCCGGAAGCCGGTGCATTTTTGCTTTGGACGGCCGTACGTCAATCCTTTGCCTCGGTTATGCACATCGTGAGAAGGTTCATCCTGGTTTCATCGAAGTTTGAAGGGAGAAGCAGACAATGGCCGTTCGCATGCACGTTTTGGGCGCTGCCCATGTGGTTACGGGCTCGTCTTATCTCTTGGAAGCGAATGGCCGGCGCATTTTGATCGATTGTGGCATGTTCCAGGGGTCGAAAACATTGAAGGAGTTGAATTATCGACCCTTTGCCTTCGAGCCAAATCGGCTGCATGCGGTGTTGCTGACACATGCTCACATCGATCATTCTGGCCTCATTCCGAAGCTGACAAAAGCTGGTTTCCATGGGCCGATCCACGCGACCCGTTCCACCGTGGAATTGTGCTCGATCATGCTGCGTGATTCCGGCCATATCCAGGAAATGGAGGTGGAGCAGCTCAACCGTCGGCGCGCGCGCAGTGGCGAAGCGCCGGTCGAGCCGATCTACACCGCCGAAGATGCCGTCGCAGCCATGAACCAATTCCGGGCTGTCGCCTATGATACTTGGTTGGACCTTGAAGCCGGGGTTCGCGTCAGATGGTGGAATGCGGGCCACATCCTGGGCTCTGCTTCCATCGAGATCGAGGTGAGCCAGGAGAGTGGCGATCCTGTTCGCATTTTGATGTCAGGTGATCTCGGGCCTGATGCGAAACTCTTTCACGCTGATCCCGAGGGGCCGAAAGGACTCGATCTTGTTGTCTGCGAGGCGACCTATGGTGACCGTGATCGACCGGAGATCACGGTCGAGGATCGACGCACAGAGTTAGCAAGCGAAGTGCGTGCGGCGGCGCAGCGGGGTGGGCCGTTGCTGATCCCATGTTTCGCTGTGGAGCGTACGCAGGAAATTCTCTCAGATTTGCTTGATCTGATGGATGGGGGGCACATTCCTGAGGCCCAGATCTTTGTTGACTCGCCACTTGCCATCAAAGCGACGGAAATTTTCCGAAGCCATGCGCGCGAATTGGAGGATGGCGAATGGCTGGCACGCCTGACCAATTCTCCCACGGTGCGCTTTACTGAAAGTGCTGATCAAAGCAAATCATTGGCGCGGCTGCGTGGATTCCACATCATTATCGCGGCAAGCGGTATGGCTGAAGCCGGGCGTATCCGTCATCATCTGAAGAATCATTTGTGGCGTGCATCCACCACGGTTCTGTTCGTCGGCTATCAGGCGGAAGGTACGCTTGGCCGATTTCTTCTGGAAGGTGCGTCGACGGTGACCATTCAGGGAGAGGCTGTCCGGGTTAAAGCGCAGCTTCGTTACATTGACAGCTATTCCGGCCATGCTGATAGAAGTGAAATTCTCCAATGGCTCGCAGCACGCAAGCCTATTCGTGGTGGTGTGGCGCTGACCCATTCAGAAGACAAAGCCTTGACGGCGTTCATTCCCACCGTTGGCCGTGAGATCGTCGCGCCAGAAAATGTGATCGCGCCGCATCTCGACGACATTCTTGAAATTGGTGTCGGCTCGCTACGGCGTATTCTGCCAGCCGAGCCGCGCAGGCTTGAGCCTGAACGCGCGACCGGAAAGGACTGGCACAACGATTCAGCTGAGTTTCTGATTGATCTAAAGGAGGCGTTGGACAAGGCGGCCGACGATCGTTCTCGTGCAGTCATCTTGCGTCGTCTTAAGCGCGCGTTGGAAGAAGCCTAGCAGCCGATCGGATAGATTTGCGCGGATATTGCCGCGATGCGTCTCAGGAGCTAGCGAGGGAGATGTCAGATCGTCGTGCGCCTGTAAGGCGTAACCGAGGAGGAGAAGCGGAAACCGATGAGATGATGAGTTTCAGCTACACCACCGGTGCGGCCGCGTGACGGGCGCAGATGCGTAACCCTCTATCATCATCGTCCAAGTGCTTGACTTCGGCGGACCAGCCAGGTCGCTGCGCCGTGACTCGTTTGTCCAAAATCTCCAGGGCGCGGTCTGCCATAGCGCCCTGGAAACTAGGCTGCGATGAATCTGGCATCTTGCTGCGCCAGCTTGCGCTAGATTTCCGAAAAAGCAGAAATCAGATTACATAAGGAAGATGAGGCGCTATCAAGGAAGATAGCTAGGGCGGCTCGCAATATGATCCGGGCATCTTAATCAAGCCTATTCTGAACCGTGTTGGTTGGAACTGATTGTGTCCTAAAACCGTGATTGTAGGCTATCGATTCCGCAAGTGTTGTGATGATGAACCCAACTGATATATCAATCTCTTTGAAACAATATGGTTGGAGGAACTAAACGTGACTGACGGTCCCACTCGTTATGCCGAGATTGATCCGGATACTCATTCGCCGCTGCTGCAGGACGTTTTGAAGCGTGCTGTTGCGGGACGGGGGCGCGTCCCCACGCCGTTCAAGGTTTGGTTGCATAGCGAAAAGCTGTCTGATGCGATTGAGCATCTTGGTACGATGCTCAATACCCAGTCTAGCCTCTCGGAACGGGAATTCGAACTGGCAATTGTGTTGATTGCGCAGCATTGGGAATCGCCCTTCGTCATCGATGCTCATCTGCGTTTCGTATTGAAAGCGGGCATGCCGGCACCGATCGTAGGAGAATTGAAAGCGCGCCAAGTTCCGCATCTGGAAACCGAGCGGGAGAAGGCGATCTACGCGATTTTCAAAGCCTTCGACCGCAAAGATGTAGCCACCGACGAAGTGTTCAACCATGCGGTCAAACATCTTGGTCGGAATGGTTTGGCTGAGCTGTTGGCATTCCTCGGTTATTACACTGCTGTTGCGATGGCGATGAAGCTGCACAGAGAGCCCGTGCCCGGCGCGTGACCTGAAACGGTAAGTGAAGGCGGACCATCTTCATCGGAGTTTGAAAGGAAAAATAGACAAGGGCCGTTCGCATGCATGTCTTGGGTACCTCCCATGTAGTTACGGGTTCGTCCTATTTCTTGGAAGCGAATGGCCGATGCATTCTGAACGAGTATGTCAGAAAGTGCTTTATGCTTGAACACCGCTTGTCATTGTCTGTCACCCGCATGATTGCCCAGGGCGACAGTATCCAGGGTTGGGTGGCTTACGGCGTTGGCGCGCTCGACTATGTGACCAGCTCGGGTATCAGCTCCGCTCCGACCTACACCACCAATTTCCTCGGTGGCTTTCTGCGTGCTGATCGCAACTTGACCTTGTTTATCGCGAACGGTGCTGGGACGATCGGCAGCGCGGAGCAGACGAAGGCGTTCAGCGCCGCGGCGATTTTCACGCACTACTGGACGCCGTCATTGCGCTCGCACTTGATCAGTTCATATGTGCGTGTCACGCCGGGCGCCGTCACCCGCAATACGGCTTGGGCGAACGGCGGTCTGTCGGAGGCGACGGGTTGGAACGTCCTGGGCAGCCTGATCTGGTCGCCAGTGCGTCGTTTCGATATCGGCGCCGAGCTATCCTATGCCCGGTTGAGGCAGTCGCTGCCGCTCTCGGCTCCCGCCGGTCTCAGCACACTGGCGCAAGTCAATCCGAGCAACTGGACGGCGCGCGTTCGCATCGATCGTACTTTCTAAAGCGAAGGACTTCGCTCATCGTCTGAAATGAGGATCCCCGCGACCAATATAACAAACCCCAGCAAAGATTTTGCTGGGGTTTCTTTGTCTAGCCACTGGATCTATGTTCCAACGCCGCGCGGCTTGCCATTGATCATGTCGTAAATGTTGCAGGCAATGCCGGTCGCTTCATAACCGTCCTGACCCGTTGCTTGCGCGATGGCAAACATCTGAGAAGCGAGGCTGACGAAGGGCATGGGGACCTCCATCTCGCGGGCCATGTCGAGGCCGAAGCCGACGTCTTTCGGCATCCAGGACTTGCGCGGCTTGAATTGGCGGCTCACCACAATGTCCATGATGCGGCGGGTCGCCTCTGAATCCTGCGCGGAATTCTTGATAATGGTCTGGAAAGTGGCGTCGTCGAGGCCACCTTTCTTGAGCCAAGAGCCGATCTCGACGAGGCTCATGTGCTGAACGGCGGCGAGCATCGCCATGGCGTTCTTGACGAGCTTGGCGTTACCGAGTTCGCCGACATGCAGGATCGATTTGCCCATGGCTTTGAAGATCGGCTGATGTTCGTCGAACACCGCCTTGGCTCCTGAAAGCCAGAGCGCCAGGGCACCGGCGGCCGCGACCTCCTCGACGCCACCGGCGGACGCGTCGACGACGCTCCAGCCCTTCTTGGCCAGTTCACCCTCGATGCTGACAATGGTCTCCTTGTCGATGCTACTGAAATCGATCCAGGTCTTGGCGCCGCTTGCCGCTTCGATGAGCCCACCCTTGCCGTGGGCGACTGCCTTGACCGCGTTGTTGTTCGGCAGCATCGAAAGTACGAGTTCACACGACTCGGCCACGGCTTTGGGGGAGGCTTTGAACACGGCGCCCTGATCCTCCAATCCCTTGGCCCGTGCGCGGTCTAGATCGTTCACGACGAGACGGTAGCCCGCCTTGATCAGATTGGCGGCCATGCCGTTACCCATGCCGCCGGTACCGATGAAACCCAGGGTCTTCATGCTCGCCACTCCTCACTCGCTGCCGGGCATGATCGCCGAGACGCCGCCGTCGACCCAAAGCGCCGTGCCGGCAACAAAATCCGAATCGTCCGACACGAGAAACAGGATGGCCTTGGCGAGGTCGGCGGGCAGGCCGTGGCGGTTGCGCAGGTTCACCACTTTGCGATCCGGATTGAACGTGTCGCGGCCGACGGGCGAGCCAATCTTGTTGGGCACCACGCTGTTGACGCGGATGTTATGGGGGGCGAGCTGGATCGCCATCGAACGTGTCAGGTTGACGATGCCGCCCTTGGCAGCCGTGTAACCGATCGCACGGTCACGGCCATAATAGCCTGAGGTCGAACTCACATTGACGATGGCGCCGGCGACGCCTTTCTCCACCATGGCTTTGGCGGCGTGTTTGGCGAAGAGAAATGGCCCCGTGAGCGTGATCGCCAGCGTGCGGTTCCACTCGTCCGTCGTAATGTCGAACATATGCTTGTTGTCGGAGATGGCGGCATTGTTGACGAGGATATCGACATGGCCCCACGTCGCGACGGCGCCTTGCACCGTTGCGATGATATCGTCTTCCTGGCCGACATCGCAGACGAAGCCCTTGGCCTTGCCGCCGGCGGCGATGATCTCACCGGCGACCTTGTCGGCGCGGCCCTTGTCGAGGTCGACGACGGCGACAGTGGCGCCTTCCTGGGCCAGCAGTTTGGCAACGTCCTCACCGATGTTGCGGCCCGCACCCGTGACGATGGCGACCTTGTTGGCGAGCTTCGCGCTCATGCGTGTCTCCTTGTTGTTTCCTGTTCAGCCGCGCGCTCGGGTCGCGCGTTCTTTTTGGGTGGCGGCTTCGTTTACCACATCGTCGGCGATGATAACCCCGTAATCGCGCAGCGCCGCCTCGACGGAGAGATATCCCTCGCGAATGTCGCGCAATACCAGCGCCGGGTCGCGCTTCAACGGGTCGCCGAGGCCGCCTCCGCCTGGCGTGTCGAGCTGGAAATGATCGCCGGATTTCAGAGGATAGTCCGCGTAACGCGTCGGCAGACGTTTTTCGTCGGTTCCGTCGGGATTGATGAGGATGTCGCCGGTGCGGCCCTTGCCGCCGCCTGCGGCGCCATTGGGTGCGATCACGTGCTTGGTCGAGCGGATCGAGAAACGCGCCTCGGCAAGGTTGATATATTCACGCCGGATGCCGAGGCCGCCGCGAAATTCGCCCGGGCCGCCGGAGTCGCGGATGAGTTCGAAGCGCTCGACGCGCGTCGGAAATTCGCTCTCGATGATTTCGATCGAGGCAATCTTGGCATTGCTCTGATTCACCGACGTGCCGGACGTTCCATCCTTGGTTGCTCGCGCGCCAGCGCCGCCGCCGAGGATTTCATATTGTACATAGCCCTTGCCGGTGTTGGTGGCGCGCCCACCAATGATGATTGAACGGCTGCCGCAGCCATCAGCCCGCGCCTTGGCCGGCACGATATTGGTGAGCGCCGCGAAGACCGCTTCCACGGTCGCGTGGACAGTCGGATTGTAAGTGTTCACCGGAGCCGGAAAGTGCGGGTTCATCACGCTGCCCTCGCGTGCCGTGACCGTAAAGGCATTGAAGAGGCCGGAATTGACGAAGATATCCGGGTCGACAAGCGCGATCAGCACATAGGCGCAGGCCGCCTTGACGAGCGGCGGGCGAATGTTTGCTGGTCCACGCGTCTGGTCGGCGGAGCCTGAAAAATCGAAATGGATGCTATCGCCTTTTTTCTCGGCGATGACATGGATGCGCACGGGCTTGTTCAGTTCGATGCCGTCATCATCGACGAAGCGCTCGGCCTCATAGCGGCCATCGCGCCATTCGCTAATGGCAGCGCGCATGCGCAATTGCGAGAGCTCAAGCAGTCGTTCGAAACAGGCTTGCGCCGTGTCGCGGCCAAATTTCTGGATGAGCGCGCCAAATCGCTCCTCGCCAAGGCGGCTCGAGCCAAGCTGCCCGCGCATGTCGCCGAGCACGAGTTCGGGCGTGCGGCTATTCGCGGCAATGATGCGCTCGATCTCGATATTGCGCTGGTAATCGCGCTGATAGCGCACGGCCGGCAGATGCAGGCCTTCGTTGAAGGTCTCACGGGCTTGGCCGGAGCAGGAGCCCGGCACCGGGCCGCCGATATCGCTCTTGTGGGCGATCGAGCCGCAAAACCCCATCAGTTCGTTGTCTACGAAGACGGGTGTGAGGATCGCCATATCTGGTGCGTGCGGGCTGCCCCCCTCATAGGGATGGTTGATGGCATAGGCGTCGCCTGGCGCGATATCGTCATAGGCGCGCAGCACCGCCTCGCAGCAGGCCGGGAATGAGCCGATATGCAGCGGCAGTACGACATGCTGGGCGATGACCTCGCCCTTTGCGTTCATGATCGCGCAGGAGGCGTCCTGCGATTCGCGCACGATGGTCGAGAAACCGGTGCGGAAGAGAGAATTCTGCATTTCCTGTACGATGCCGTCGAGGCTCGCGCGTATGATTTCGAGGTCGACGGCATCGAGCTTGTGCGCGCGCGCCATGCTCAGGCCTCCTGCACAGTCATGATGATGTTGCGGTAAGCGTCGACCCGCGCGGTGTGTCCCGGAAAGAGCACTGTGGTGCAATCGAGCTGATCGATGACGGCGGGGCCTATGAAGGCCGTGCCGACGTCGAGCTTTTCACGCTGATAGACCGGGCAGTCGACGAGACGGCCGTCAAACTGGGCTTTGCGCGTTTCGCGCAGCGCGTCCGCGAGGTTCGTGCCGGTCGGCGCGAATTTCGGGATCTTCACCGGCGGCACGAGGCCGATGCCGCGCAGGCGGTAAGAGACGATCTCGACCGGCTCATCGGGCGCCGTGTGGCCGAAGCTCTCCTTGTGCAACAGGTCAAACCGTTGGCGTAGCGCCTTGATCGCACCGGGTTTGAGAACGGCGTCGCAGGGGACCGTGATCTCGTAGCCTTGACCGGCGTAGCGCATGTCGAGCGCCGGTTCGATCCGGGTTTGTGATTCAGCGAAATGTTCGGTCGCGAGGTCTTCGCCTGCATGTCGGGCGAGAGCGTCGAAGACCGCGTTGATCTCGCTTTCTGTCACATTGGCAAGAGGGGAGAGGCGTGAGCGGATATAATCATGCTTCACGTCCGACATGACGAGGCCCATGGCCGAATAAACACCTGGGAATGGTGGCACGATAACGCCAGCCATGCCGAGATCTGCGGCGATGCGGCCCGCATGGAGCGGCCCGGCGCCGCCAAATGCGAGCAACATGAACTCGCGCAGGTCGTGGCCGCGCATGGTGGAGATCGCTTTGATCGCCTCCTGCATCTTGACGTTGATGATGCGCACGATGCCTTCCGCGGCGGCTGGCGCATCCATGTCGAGTTTCTTCGCTACATGGGTTTCAACCGCCAGATGCGCCCGGACGCGGTCGAGCGTCATCTGGCCACCCAGGAAATTATCCGGCGAAAGATAGCCCAGCACGAGATTGCAATCGGTGATTGTCGGCTGTTCGCCGCCGCGCCCGTAGCAGGCGGGTCCTGGCTGCGCGCCTGCGCTCTCGGGGCCGACCTCGAGCGTGCCGAAACGGTCGACGCGGGCCAGCGTGCCGCCGCCGGCCGAGACCGTGTTGATGTCGATCATCGGCAAAGCGATGTCGCGGCCCTCGATCTTGCCGCGATTGCTGAGCGAAGGTTCGCCATCCTTGATGAGGGCCACGTCGCAGGATGTGCCACCCATGTCGAAGGCGATGAGGTTCTGAAAGCCCGTCGTACGACAGGCCTGCATGCTGGCTGTGACACCGCCAGCCGGGCCGGAGAGCACGGTGGCGACGGCCTTCTTCGCCGTTGCCGCGAAGGTCGACATACCGCCGTTCGACTGCATGATGTATTTCTGCGGCGTCGCAACGCCGACGCCGTTGAGGCGGTGATCGAGATTGGCGATGTAGCGCGCAAGAATTGGTTGCAAGTAGGCGTTGATGACGGTTGTCGACAGACGATAGTATTCCCGGATCTGTGGCACGATCTCGCTTGAGAGCGAGACGCTGCATCCCGGAATTTCTTCTTCGATGATGGCGCGTACACGCGCCTCATGCTCGGGCTTGAGGAAGGAAAACAGCAGGCAGACGGCGATCGATTCAACGCCCCGCTTGCCGAGATGCCGCGCTTCCGCTCGGATTTGCGCTTCATCGAGCGGAATAAGCACCTCGCCGCTCGATGTGATCCGCTCGCGCACCTCGCCTGTCTGGCTCGCCGGTGCGAGCAGGGCCGGCTTGTCGTACATGATGTCGAAGATGGTCGGTCCGTGCGGGCGCGATTGTTCCTGCACCTCGTAAATGCCGCGGAAGCCTTGCGTGACGAGGAGCCCGGTGCGCACACCCTTGCCTTCAAGCAGCGCATTCGTGCCGACTGTCGTGCCGTGGCAGAAATAGCGGATGTTGCTCGGCGCGACGCCTTTCTCGATCAGCCGCTCGATGCCGGCGAGAATGGCTCTGGAAGGATCGTCAGGGGTCGAGGGAATTTTGGCGACTGATATCTCGTCGGTGTCCTCGTCGAGATACACGAAATCCGAAAATGTGCCGCCCGTGTCGACGGTGACCCGATAACGCCCCATGGAGAGGTTTCCGCCCATTTGTTCTTTTCGGGCGGCAGCGTAGACGGGCCGAAGGGTCACGTAAATGATAGTGTTTGTGTATCTGAGTTTAACTTCTACTTAATCTGGCGGGCCGTTGTTTGTGCGCCAGCGCTTCGATCAGTTCGCTTGCATGGGGCGAACGGGCCGTGCCTTTGCGATAGACGACGCAGAATTCGAGCGCGCCGGAGCGGGCGCCCAACTCCACCGCCTGCACATGGGCCGAACGCAAGTGATCGATGCAGAGCGTATGAACGATGGCGCTGCCGACACCGGCTTCGACGAAAGTGGCGGCGGTGGCGCAGGTTGGCGCCTCCAGCAGCATGGAGGCGCGTGCGAGGGTTGCGCCGAGCCTGGTGTCTATCATGCGCCGTGTCGCGGTGGTCGCCGGGGGCACGATGAGCCGCTGGCCGGCGAGATCGGCCAAGCCCGGCTTGCGGTGCGCTGGAAAACTCTTCGGGTGATAGGCCAGTGAAAGGCCGGTTTGGACCACGCTTTCGCGCATGAGCCGCTTGGGCAGAGAGGGGAAAATACCAAGCGCCACATCGACATCCTCCTTGTCGAGCGCGACGAGGGCATCCGCCGATTTATAGACGCGCAAACTCACTTCAATCGACGGATAGCGGTTGAGGAAATCGCGAATGCGCGGCGCGAAGAACCAGGCGTGATCGCTGCCGACCGAGAGGACCAGGCGCCCTTCCGGCGCACCCCGCGACAGGTTGGCGATTGCCTGTTCGGCCCGCGCGAAGATCGCATCGACCTCGGCGAGGACTCTTTCGCCGGAGGGGGTGAGCACGAGGCGATTGGGCAGGCGTTCGAAGAGCGCGAAGCCCAGGTCGCTTTCGAGCTTGCGGATCTTGCCGGAGATCGCGGGGATCGACTGTTTGAGCCGGGCAGCAGCCAGCCTGAGACTTCCCTGACGCGCCACCAGATGGAAGGCGCGCAGACGTTTCAGATCAAGTGTGTCGATATTGAGCATGGCCGAAAGTGTTAGCACATCACGCCCGTATTGACCCTTGGTTTCCTGCATTCCGGGCGAGCGAGTTGACGTCAACGGCGGCCCCGATCATGATCGGGCCAAAATACAATTCTGGGAGGAATTGATGTCGCTCGTCTTTCGTCGCTTTGCCGCGATGGTGTTTTTCGTTGCGATGAGCTTGGGTTTCGCGCACGCGCAAAGCGTTGAGAGCTTCTATAAAAACAAGCAACTCACCATCCTTGTCTATGCTGGCGCGGGCTCTCCCTATGACGTTTATGCACGTCTGCTCGCTAAGTATCTGCCTGAATATTTGCCCGGCAAGCCAGCGATCATCATCCAGTATATGGTTGGTGCCGGCGGCCTGAAGGTCGTCGATTATATGAACCGTATCGCGCCGCGCGATGGCTCGCTGATCGGAACGATCGGGCGTGGCCTGCCGTTTGAACCCATGCTGGGCGCCCGCGATGTCAACTGGGAGCCGTTGCAGTTCACCTGGATCGGCAGCATGAACAGCGAGGCTTCGCTCGCCATGGCGTGGAATACCGCACCGGTGAAAACGCTCGACGATTTGAAGAAGACGGAGCTGATCGTGCCTGGCACCGGCGTGGGCGCGGATTCGGAAATCATACCACGCGCCATCAACACGCTGGCCGGCACCAAGTTCAAGATCATCTCCGGATACAAGGATACGAACGCGGCCGCGCTCGCCATGGAATCGGGTGAGCTCGCCGGCATCGCCTATTGGGCGGTCAGCGCGCTCATGGTGGTGCATCCTGACTGGGTTCGCGACAAGAAGATCAATATCCTGTTTCAGACTGGAAAAACCGACATTTCCTTCCTGCCGGGGCTGCCTAAGATCCGGGACTCGGTGACCGATCCCATCGACAAAAAGGCGCTAGATTTTCTACTGGCACGCGAAATCATCGGACGCCCGTTTGTCGCGCCGCCGGGCTTGCCGGCCGATCGCGTCAAGGCGCTGCGTCAGGCTTTCGTGGAATCCATGCGAGATCCCGAGCTCAAGAAAGATGCCGAGCGTGCACGCATGGGCATCGATCTTGTTACCGGCGAGGAAGTCGATGCTCTTTTGAAGGATGCTGCCAATTCGCCGACGGAGGTGTTGGATCGCGTCAAGCAGGCGCTCGGTCGTTGATTGCAACGCTTGCGATCACCTACGGTTTTGACGTGAACCATTTTTGCCGTTCGGAAACGTTTTGATATTCGTTCCACGATGCAGGAGCCGCTTCGTCGCAAGTCTCGGTGCATTCCTTGACGAGTGCGGATTTTCTCTTCATGTGAAAGCCACACGCCAACAGGCGGCCTCGATGCCGCCGTGGCTACGCCCAATACAAAGGAGGATTTCATGCCGCATGACGGACCCGAACACTGGCATGAACCGACCACAGGGCAGAATGCCGGCTTTGGTAAATTCACCCGTCCGCCGATGCCTTACGATAAGTTCATGGAAGGCGAAGGGGTGCCGGTCTATCGCGATATTGGCGTGCGCACGGTACTCGATCTACCGCTCGCACCGTGGAAGAGGCTCGGCGGTCGCGGCAGCTATATCCAGCTCTTCGGCACGGAAGGGCTCTGGGGACAATATGTGGTGGAAGTGCCGCCCGGCGGCGCGCTGAACCCGGAAAAGCATCTCTACGAGAAAGTGGTTTTCGTCGTCGAAGGGCGCGGCACGACGGAAGTGTGGCGCAACGGACCAAACAAGCAGGTGTTCGAGTGGCAGAAGGGCTCACTGTTCTCCATTCCGCTCAACGCCAATCACCGCTTCGTCAACGCCACCAATACACCGGCACTGCTGCTCTGCGGTACCACGGCGCCGAACATGATGAACCTTCTCGACAATGAACGCTTCATCTTCGAATGCGATTACGAATTCAGCGATCGCTATTCGGGCGCCGCCGATTATTTCAAATCGAACGAGGATGTGCTGCCCGATCCGGTGCGCGGCCTTGCCATGCGCCGCACGAATTTCGTGCCGGATCTGATCAATACGGAGCTGCCGCTCGATAACCGCCGCTCGCCGGGCTATCGTCGTGTCGAACCACACATGACAGGAAATCGCTTCTATTTGTGGATCGGGCAACATGAGACGGGGCGCTATTCCAAAGCGCATAAGCACATGTCGGCGGCGGTTCTGCTGTGCCTGAAGGGTAGGGGCTATACCTACACCTGGCCCGCGGAGCTTGGCATGCATCCCTGGCAGGATGGTTTCGCCGACAAGGTGAAGCGACAGGAATATGAATACGGCGGTCTCGTTTCCGCCGCGCCGATGTCAGGCGACTGGTTCCATCAGCATTTCGGTATTGGCGCCGAGCCGCTGCGCGTCAGCGCCTGGCACGGACCCAACAACCAGCGGTCGCGCAAGCCAGGTCTGCCGGGCGAAAAGGTGATGGACTATGGTGCTATCGATCTGAAGAAGGGGGGCAGTGCCATTCCCTATTGTGACGAGGATCCGCATCTGCGCCAAGAGTTCGAAGCCCGCCTGCGCGAGGAGGGCTTGAGCAGCCGCATGAAGCCTGAATTTTATACCGACGCATCGGCCGCCGATGCGGTTGGCAACATCATGTAGCGGCCAATTCCATTTTTGGTCGAATACTGAACGCCACGTTATGGAAGTTCAATGATCTTAGGATTGATCGTTCCCAATCTTTGAGCGCCGGCAGCCGTGATAACGACTGAATCGCCCCAAACGACATCGGTGTGGCCGTCGCGGATGACCATTGGCTTGATGATGAACGAAGCGTTTTCTTCCAGCGGCCATCGCTTGATCTCTTCTCCGGCAGAGAAAATATAAATGGGTGCATCATCACCTAGCCCGCGCCCGTGCATCAGAAAGCGAATTCGACAGGGTGTATTCTTTGCGACGGCTTCCGTGCGCGTTGCCAGTTCACCGAGCGTGATGCCAGGGCGGGCTAGCTGGCAGCACAAAGCGAATGCGTCTTGCTGAATCGTCCACATCTCACGATAGGTGTCGGGGATGCGCCCCAGAACCGCCATCAGCGTCACCTGTCCGCAATAGCCGGCGTAGCGGCCTTCCACTTCGACGCGGATGAAATCCCCCCGTTCCAGAGGGCGGGCATTCGGAGGGCCGGCCGAGGCCAGGGTTTCGGGCGCGCCGGCTGACCACATGATCATCGCTGGCACTTCACTGCCATTCGCGATCATGGCTGCCAGCATCGCGGCATAGACTTCATTTTCAGTTCGTCCGACGCGGGCCGTCGCTTGTAGCGCGGCGATCGCCATTTCTGCCTGCTCGACGCCGCCACGGAGGAATTCGATTTCCTCCGCTCCTTTCGTGTAGCGGGCGAGATCCAGAAGGTGCGTGCAATCGGCTATTTCGGCGTCGGGAAAGGCCTGACGCAGCTTCTCATAGAAAGCGTGCGTAACAATTCCATCGGCGAAGCGGGGTATTCCGGAAAGCCCGGCGAGGCCGATACGGCGACACCCAGCGCCGAGTTCCTTCAGCCGCATCAGAATGCCGTCTCCGAAGGCGCGGCCGTTGCTGCGAATATCGGAGACCCAATCCTGCTGCGCATGCCATTTCGCCGGGACGACATCAGGAACCACGATCGCGGTGACCTGGTCCGTGCGCGGGAATATGGCGCCAACCTCGAAAGAGTAACCGCCTAGACCGGTCAGGTAGCGCGAGTAGGCCGAGAAGTGATCGTGATGCCCAGTGTGCGGGGGTGCAATGATGACGTCGAGGGACTCGCGCGCCATGAGCTCTCGAACGCGTGCCCAGCGGCGATCACGCTCGACGAGTGTGAAACGCGGAGCGTTAAACGCCTGCATGCTTTATCTCTCCATGCGCCCGTGTTGTAGTTGCTAAACGGCCTGTCGGGCGCTTCGGGTCGCATCCGTATCTTTTGCCGGATCGAATCCATAGGTCAGCGGATGAACGTGTTGGCATTGCGGGCAGGTACGCAGGCCATCGTCGGCGTTGAAGCGGCTGACGCCGGCTTCTGCTTCATCGAGAAACGTTTGAAATCCCGTGCCCGCGACGTCGATGGTTGTTGCGCCGAACAGAGTGCCGCAGCTCGGGCAGACCCAGCCGTAGCTGACCTCGCCCGGCCGTGCCTCTGAACCGCCGATACACAGCGTGTAGTAGTGGCCCTGGGCTCCTGGGGCGTCGAGCCAGACCGCGTCAACGTCGGCCTTCATCCAATAGCCGAAGAGATGGCGGATCTCGAACCAGGTCGATCCCGTGACGGGATGCAAGATCGCGCGATTGGAACTGATGGGAACAGGCAGAACGCGCTGGCCGATGAGTTCATGCAGCAGATAGGGCGAGGCATTCTGGTTGAGATTGCCGGACCAGATGGCGTAATCGCCGAGGAGCGGCCAGCCCGCCGAACCATCAATCATCGAACGCGTATAGGACAGAAGCGGGCCGCCGCCAGATGCGATGTGCGGTTGCGGACTTACCATTGCTTGCGTGCCTCGCGCGTTTCCGGCGTGTCGGTGCTCATGAAGCCGGAATAGGCCAGCGGATTGACGTGGCCACAGTTCCAGCAGGTGCGTAGGCGAAGGTCGGCGTTGTATTCGCGCACCGCGGCAAGTTCCCAGCGCCAGAAGCCGCGAAAGCCTTCGCGTCCGGTGGCGTATTCGCTCATGTGAAGGAGCGATGTGCATTCCTCGCAATACCAGGCGGCGCGATCGGTCTCTTCGCCCGTCGGACGTCCCATGATGATGACGATGTGATCGGGATCGCCGTTCACGCCCGGTACTGGAATGATCACCTCATCCTTGTCGTTGATGTGCCAGTAGCCGAAGACGAATTGCGTGTGATGCGGCGTGCCGGCACAGGTGATGTGGGCGACGTAGGGAATGCGCGGCACTTGAACGATGCCTTTGGGACCGATCTCGAAATTCTTGCGCTCCTTGACCAGTTCCATCGCCAGCTTGGCATTGCCGATCTCCTCGCGCTTGGCGTTAACGACCTGGCGAATACCATAGACATTGTCGCCGATCGGCAGAAAGCCTTGTAGCTTCTTGATCACTCTATCGTTCAGAAAGTCCCAGTCTTCGTGGACCTTTTCGATCGGTTCATCGACATAGATGTTTGTGTACATGCCGAACCTCCCATCCAGTGCGCCATCGTTGCAATTGGCGCTCTGCGTATTCCCATAAAAATGAGTTTGCCATTTTGACAGGAACATGTCAATTTTTCCAAACGCAAAATTTGAGGGAGGAGAGCGGCGAATGGCGTGGACGACGATTTGCCGATCGGAAGAAATGCCGGCCGGCAGTATCAAACGAAAGCGATTGCCGAATGGAGATCCGATCGCAGTGGCGCGGTTGAAAGATGAGCGCCTTGTCGCTTTTCACAACGAATGTCCGCATTTCAAAGGACCGCTTGGCGTCGGCTCACTGCGGGACGCGACGATCATCTGCCCGTGGCATTTTTTCCGTTTCGATTTGATCACCGGAAAAGCTGTGGGAGTCGGCGAGAGCATCATGAAGCTCAAGCTCTATGACGTGCGCGAAGAGAACGGAGAAGTTGCTGTCGCTTTCAACTGACTCCGGAAAGGATACGGGAGGGGAATCGATGAATATGAAGCGTAAAGCCGGAATCGTTCTGGCTGCCATCTTGGCGGGTATTGGGATTGTCAGTCCGCTCGCTGCCCAGGAGCCGATCAAGATTGGCGTCTTGCAAGCGATGACCGGGCCTCTGGCGCTGGTCGGCATGGAATCAACCGATGGCTTCGTTCATTACTTCGAGCAGATCGGGAACAAGGTGGCTGGTCGGCCGGTCGTTCTCTACAAGGAGGACGATGCCGCCAATCCATCGCAGGGGCTTGAGCGCACACGCCGCTTGGTCGAGCGGGAGCGGGTTCATGTCCTGTCCGGTATCAGCACGAGCGCCATTGCCTACGCTCTGCGGACATATGTGGATCAGCGTCAGGTACCGCTGGTCATCATGGGAGCTGCCGGCGCCAATGATCTCACGGACAAGCAGGCTAGTCCCTATATCTTTCGGACCAGCTTCAGCAATCGCCAGCTCGGCGCGCCGATTGGGCAGTATGCCTGTCAAAAACTGGGTTTGAAAAAGATTGTTGTCATGGCGAGCGACTTCGTTACTGGCCATGAGCAATCGGCGGCGTTTCGCGATCAGTATAGCAAGGCGGGCTGCAACGTCGTTCGGTCGGTCATGGTGCCGCTCGGAACCTCGGATTTTACGCCCTTCCTCAGTCAGATCGCTTCGCTCGATGCCGATGGCGTCTGGGCTATGTTCTTTGCCGCCGATGCGATTGCTTTCGTGAAGCAGTATGAATCTCTCGGATTGAAGGCGAAGGTGCCACTCATCGGCCCCTCGGGTCTTATCGACCCGGCGCTGCTCGGAGCGATGGGCGCGGCCGCAGCCGGCATCGTGGCGCCGATCTATTATACGACATTGCTTGAAAATCCGGAGAACAAGGCTTTCGTCCAGTCCTTCAAGGTTCGCTATGGGCGCGAGCCGGGCGGCACCGCTGCCTCGGGCTACATCGCGGCTATGGCGATCGCGCGGGCCATTGAGGCTATCGACGGCAGGATCGAGGATAAACCGGCCTTCCTGGCGGCGCTACGGCAGGTGAAATTGAAAACCCCGATCGGTATCTTCGAATTCGATGCCAAGCAGAACGTCGTTCTCGATTTCTATCTCGGAAAGGTCGGACCGGGTGAAAGCGGATACACGCTGCAGGTGGTTGAGCCGCTGGAAAAGGCCGTCGATCAGTATGGCATTGCCCGCTGACGGATGCGTCGCCTCCCACCATTCTCTGAAAGTAGCGCCATGGAATTGCGTCTATGATGACCTTGCAACTGGTCAATGGGATTGCCTATGGCAATCTCCTGTTTCTCATCGCGGCGGGATTCACGCTCATCTTTGGCATCCTGCGCGTCATCAATATGGCGCATGGATCCTTCTTTTTGCTGGGTGCTCATGTCGCGATTTCGGTCGCAACCGCGACTCAAAGCGTTCTGGCGGGACTCATCGCCGGCTCTCTTGCCGCGGCGCTTCTGGGAGCCCTGATGGAGCGGGTCTTGCTCTATCGGATTCAAGGCAATTATCTGGCGCAGGTGATTGTCACGATCGGGGTGTTGATGATCGTTGGCGATCTCTGCCAGGTCTATTGGGGTGGAACACCACGTATCTTCGCGCTTCCCGAACACTTGCGGGCTTCGGTGCCGCTGGGCGCTCTGCGCTATCCTCTGGATCGTCTGATTCTCGTGATCATTGGCCCCGCGATCGCACTGGCATTGTGGTTCGTCATTGAGCGAACGGCGTTTGGTGCGAAGGTGCGCGCGGCCGTCGACGATGAGGAGATTGCCCAGGCCATCGGCATCAGCGTGCCACGGTTGCGTGTATTCGTCTTCGCCCTAGGCAGTTTACTGGCTGGTCTCGCTGGAGCGCTCGGCTCGACCTTTATCGGCGCGAAGCCGGGCGTCGATCTTGATATCATCCTGCTGGCACTGGTGATCGTCGTCATTGGCGGGCCGGGCAGTCTCGTGGGTTCCTATGTGGCTGCGTTGATCATTGGCCTGATTGACTCGATCGGCAAAAGCTTGTGGCCGGAAGCCTCCATGTTTCTCCTCTTTGCGCCGATGCTCATCGTGCTGATCGTGGCGCCCCATGGCCTTTTCGGCAAGCCATCCGGCCCGGCCGGCGCGGTACGGCAGTTCAAGCCCATCACAATCTCTTGCCCCAACTGGCTTTGGTCGCTGGTCAATGCGGGACGGCAGAGCGCCATGCGCTTGTCCTGGCCGATTGCGGCGATCGTTGCGCTTGTCGCCGCCATCGCCGTGCCGTTTTTTGGTTCCGGTTTCTCCGTGACGGTGGTTGGCCTCATGCTGATCTGGTCGATCTTCGCCATCGGTCTCAACATCATGCTCGGTTATGGCGGTATGCCGTCTCTAGGACATGCCTTGTTCTTTGGGGCTGGGGCCTATGCGATGGCGTGGTCGGGTTTTGCTGGGTTGAACGCCTATGTCGGTCTCCTAGCCGCCGTGGCCAGCGCTTGCTTCGCCGCATTGTTTCTCGCTGCGGTCGCTTTGCGGGCGCGGGACGCGCAGTTGTTGCTGGTCACCCTGGCGGTCGCTCAGGTAGTCTGGGGCGTGGTGTTCAAATGGCGTTCCATCACCGGAGGCGATGACGGGCTCATTCATCCGCAGGCGTTTCCGCAGATATCAAGTGATCTGTCGACGAATTTCTATCTCCATGTGATCGGGGCTTTCGCGATCGCGATGGCTGCCTATGCCTGGTTTGCGCGGTCGAACTTTCGGCTCTTGCTTACGGGCGTGCGCTCCAACGAGCCGCGCCTTCTGGCGTTGGGGTTCAATGTCGATGCCATTCGTCTCAAGGCGATCGTTCTGTCGAGTATTTTTTCCGGTTTTGCGGGTGGGCTCTATGCCGTCTATTCGGGGTTCGTCGCACCGGAACTCTTTGGCGTCCATACGTCGGCGAAAGTGCTGTTGATGACAATCATTGGCATGGCAGGAACGTTCTTTGGTCCGATCATCGGCGCTGTCAGCATTATCGGCCTGGAGGAGGTTTTCTCGGGCTGGAGCGAGCGTTCGAATACGCTCCTGGGCGCGCTTTATATCATCGTCGCGCTGTTCGGATTTGGCGGCATCAAGTTCGCGCGCCGACAGGTCACGGCGCGCAGAAGAATACCCGTCGCCAAGGCGGTGCTGCCATGAGCGTCGGCGCGCAGGCGGCGATCGCCGTCAAGGGGCTCAAGAAAGCCTTTGGCTCCGTCGACGTCATTCGCGGGATCGACATTTCCTTCCCCCGTCACGAGAAACATCTGATCATCGGGCCGAATGGTGCCGGCAAGACGACATTCTTCAACCTGCTGAATGGGCAGTATGCGCCAAGTGCCGGCCGGATCGAGTTTCTGGACGTCGACGTCACCCATATGCCGATACGACAGCGCGCATTGCTGGGATTGGGGCGGACCTTTCAGATCGCCAGTTTGTTTCAGGATTTGAGTGTGCGCGATAATCTCAGGATTGCCGCCGGTGCCCCGCAGGCGGCCCAGCGGAGCGATTTGCGGGCCGAAGAGAATATGGAGATTGCTCTCAGCTTTTGCGGTTTGAAAGCCAAGGCCGACGGGGCTGTGCGGCACCTCTCCTACGGCGAACAGCGGCGCTTGGAGATTGCGATGGGGCTGGCGACGGCGCCGCAGGTTCTTCTTCTTGACGAGCCGATGGCCGGTCTTACCCAGATCGAGCGCGGCATTGTGGCGGAACGCATTCTCGAAGTGAGCACCGCGACCAGCATTCTGCTCATCGAACACGACCTTGAAGTGGCTTTGAAGCTTGCCGACAAGCTGACCGTTCTGCACCTGGGCGAAGTGATTGCCCATGGGCCGGTGGAAAGTGTGATGGACGATCCGTTCGTACGTCAGATTTATCTGGGATGACCGATATGAGCGATCTGGCTGTTATTGATCTCGACGTGACATTGAATGGTGCCCACATTGTTCAAGCGGCATCCTTTGGCGTGCCAAATGGACGATCGATCGCCATTCTCGGCCCCAACGGCGCTGGCAAGACCACATTGGTGCGGGCGCTGATGGGGTTGGGCGCTGGCGTGGCCACTGGGCGGATTGCCATAGGCGCCGTCGAGCTGATCGAGCAGCCGGCGTGGCAGCGCGTCGATCATGGGCTCGCCTATGTGCCGCAGTCGCGCCGCATCTTTCCATCCCTGACGGTGGATGAGCATTTGACGGTTGCCATGCGGAAGGGAGACGGGGAGCATCATTGGACGCGCGAGGAGGTCTTCCGGCTTTTCCCCAATCTTGAGGCGCGCCGTAACGTCAGGGGCGGGCTTTCTGGCGGTGAGCAGCAGATGCTGGCCATCGCGCGTGCCCTGGTGAGCAATCCACGCCTGATCATTCTCGATGAGCCGACGGAAGGGCTGTCGCCCGCCATGGTTCGTCGGGTGATGGACGTCTTGCAGGAGCTCAAACGCAAAGGTATTTCGATCCTGTTGATCGAGCAGGATCACCGGTTCGCGACAGAAATTGCCGACGAGATTTATGTTTTGCAGGCGGGACGTATAGTGTTTCACGGCAATGCTGCGGACGAAGCGAACGTCAGGCGAGCCGTTGAGGCGACCTTTGGATTTGGCAGTGGGAACAGCGCGGGCGATGAGCAAGACAGTAAAGCGGGCGGGCCGGGCCAAGGGCGAGGCGAAAGTCGAAACCATTAGCAATAGTGGCGCGGCCTATACGGAGCTGATGTTCGAAATCTTTCGCATCCATGGTCGTATCAACACGCTGGGTGATCGCTTTTCGGCAGGTACCGGGCTCACGGGCGCACGTTGGCGCGTCTTGGGGTCAACCCTTCCAGAGCCGAAGCAGGTACCTCAGATCGCGCGGGAGCGCGGTTTGACGCGCCAGTCCGTGCAGCAGATCGCCAATTCTCTGGTTGAAGATGGCTTGGCCAAGTTCATAGAAAACGAGCGGCACAAGAGTTCGAAGCTTCTGGCACCGACGGCGCTGGGCCGCAAAACGGTCCTGCAGCTGAACGGGCGCTATCCGGCGCTTGCGAATTCCATCGCACGCGATTGTACCGCGGCGGAATTGAAAGCCGCGACTGTGCTGCTGACGAAACTGTCCAAGCGGCTGGATGACGAAATTTAGTCATTTCTGCCAGTCGGCAATTGCTGCCGCCAATGTTTGCCTCAGCGTATGGTCTCAAGATTGCTGCACATCGTGCGTAGCAGGCGGACCAATGTTGAGCGCTCCTCCTGCGACATGCCCTTGGCGAGCTGCTCCTCGTGCCGCTTGGAGCGGGCGATGAGTTCTTGCACGACTCGTTGGCCGTCGGGGGTTAGCTCGACCACCTTGACGCGTCGATCCCCCGGCGACCCGCCTCTTCGCACGAGCCCGTCTTGTTCCAGTCGGTCGATGATTGCGACCAAGGTCGATCGGCTGAGTGAGATCGCTTCCGCAAGACGGCTCTGTGGCTGTTTGGGGTGGGAGCCGATGATCGCCAGCAGGCCGAGATAGCGAGGCGCGATGCCATACCGGTCGAGACTGCCCTCGAAAGTCCGGTATGAGGCGATCTGGGCTAAGCGCAATTGATATCCGATGAGATCGTCTACGTCGCTCGATATCAGCTTGGCGGCGTCAGAAGCCGTCTCCATTCGTTCACTCCTCGATCAGCCATCTGGGCCGACAGCTCGGGCCGCCGCTTGACACGGCACCCAGGGACAATATAGTTCGGATACCAAACAATATGTAAGCCGAACAAACTGGCCTGTTCTGGGCCAATTGTTTCCTTGGCGCAACTCATAGTTGGATCGGGTGAGGATGACGAGCAGCGAAGCGCAAACCGCGTCAATTCGGGAGGATCGAGAAAGGGGCTCCGCTGAGGCGCCGCCCGTGGTTCTCGTCACGCGCGAGGGGGCTGTCGCGATCGTCACGCTGAACCGGCCGACTGCCCGCAATGCGATGTCTCCGGAGATGATGTGCCGGATGGCCGATCTCTTTGACGAGTTGGCTGCGGATGCGCGCGTTAAGTCCATCGTTCTGACGGGCAGCGGCGACCGCGCCTTCTGCAGTGGCGGCGATCTCAACCTGACATTGCCGCTACTGACCGGAGCCCGCGCGCCGAGCACGGAATGGGACCGCCGGCTGATGGAGGATGCGACCATTCTCGATCGCTCCAGCCTGAGGATGGAAGATTTCAACAAGCCGGTTATCGCAGCGGTCAATGGAGCCTGTCTGGCCGGCGGTTTCGAAATACTTCTAGCAACCGATATTCGGATTGTGGCCGAACATGCGATCTTCGGTCTGCCGGAGGTGCGTCATGGGCTGATCCCGTTTGCAGGAGCGCTCGTGCGGCTGCCGCGTCAGATTCCCTATTGCACGGCCATGCAGTTGATGCTGACGGGCGAGCCGATCGATGCGCCGACAGCGCTGCGTCTCGGCCTCGTCAACGCTGTCCTGCCGACTGCTGAAGTCCTTCCCCATGCGATCGCGCTGGCCCAGCGGATCGCCGATAATGGCGCGGTGGCCGTGCAGCGGCTCAAGCGCACGGTCCAGAAAGCGAGCGGCGCGACACTGGCGGAGGGGTTTGCGCTTGAAGACGAGAGCCGTCGAGTCGTCATGGCAACGTCGGACGCACGTGAAGGTCCGCGCGCTTTCATCGAGAAGCGGGCGCCCCGCTTCATCGGGAGGTAGGGATGAGGCTTGCAGGTAAGGTCGCACTTGTCACGGGGGCTGGGCGTGGCCTTGGTCTGGCCTATGCCCGCCATCTCGCCGCCGCCGGCGCGTCGGTGGTCGTCAACGACGCCGATCAGGATGCGGCCGAGGCGGCGGCGAAGGCCATTGCCGCCGAAGGAGGGCAGGCTGCGGTCGAAGCGGTGCCTGTCGGCGATGCAGCCGCCGCGCAACGTTGCGTCGATCGTGCTGTTACTTCATTTGGTCGGCTCGATATTGTCGTCACAAATGCGGGTGTCCTGCGGGATAAGGTTCTCTGGAACATGTCGGACGAGGAGTTCGACGCCGTCATCACAACCCATCTCAGAGGCACTTTTACTGTCGCGCGCGCGGCGGTGCGTCAGATGCGGGCGCAGGGTCAAGGCGGCCGCCTTATCCTGGTTTCATCGGTCGCGGGGCAACGTGGCAATTTTGGCCAGACCAATTATGCCGCCGCTAAAGCCGGTATCGCGGCATTGGCGCGCACCTGGGCGTTGGAATGCGCGCGCTCCGAGATCACTGTCAACGCTATCCTTCCCATCGCTCTTACGCGAATGGTCGCCACGATTCCTGGTTTGGAAACGCATGTTGCGGCGGTTGAACGGGGCGAGCCCGTTCCCACGGCGTTGCAAACAGCAGGCATGGGCACGATCGATGATGTCGCGCCGCTCGCCGTGTTTCTAGCATCGGATGCAGCTGCGGGGATAACCGGCCAGTGCATCGGGATCGGTGGAGACCGGCTCGCGCTCTGGCATCACCCGCGCGAGAAAGTGGTTACGCATCGTGCCGGTGGTTGGAGCGCCGAGGCGATCGCGGATGCGTGGCAGAGCGCGTTTGGCGGCGAGCTTGAGGATTATGGCGTGGAGCAACCGCTGTGACCCGAGCCATCCACTCTCGGGCTGATATCGGAGCAATTGAGGCGGGCGGGTTCGATGCTTTCCTCTCTTCGCCCAGCCCGTACGCGCTTTTGCGTCGGGCCGCAAAGCTATGGCCGGAGGCCTGCGCGATCCGCTATCTGCCGAGTGACGGTAAACCGGACCAGAGTGTGAGCTTTGCCGCTCTGTTCGATCATGTGAATCGTGCGGCGGCGCTTTTCCGGCGGCTGGGCGGTGGACCGGGTGTCGCTGTCGCGGTGATCATGCCGCACACGCTGCATACGCAGATCGCACTCTGGGGGGCGGAGGCGGCAGGCCGAGCTTGTCCGATCAATCCGATGCTGCAGAGCGATCATCTGGTCGCCTTGCTGCGAGCTTCGGGCACGAAGATCGCGGTGGTGCTCGGTGCTAACGCTGAAGTTGATGTCTGGGATCGTGTTTCGCAGGCCGTGCGGGCGGCAGGGAATGACATTGTGCTGCTCGATGCGGATGGCGACGGGCCGTCGCCGGGATCGGATGGACGTTTCGAAGCTTTGCTCGATCGCGAACCCGGTGAGGCGATGGCCGATCCTTTGCCCGACGCGGTTGCCTCGGTCTATCCCACCGGTGGCACGACGGGTGCGCCGAAACTGACCATTCATACCCATGCCAATGAAGCCTTCGTCGCCATGGCGGCGGCGCGTATGTACGGTCTTGCGCCAGGCGAGGTGATGCTGAACGGCTTCCCGCTATTCCATGTCGCGGGCGCCTTCGTCTACGGCTTATCGTGCGTTGCAGCGGGTGCGACGCAGCTCGTTCCAGGGCGGCTGGGCATGCGCAACCGGCCGTTCGTCGGGACATTCTGGCACCAGGTGGAGCGCCATCGCATCGCTTTGTTGGGTGCGGTGCCGACTGTGCTCAGTGCTCTTGTGACGCAACCGCTCGGCGATGCGAACATTGGCAGTTTGCGTGCTGCGCTGACCGGCGGCTCGCTGCTGCCGACGGATTTAGCCGAACGGTTCGAGGCTCTATCTGGTGTGCCCGTGCGAAACATCTTCGGTATGACCGAATGTTCGGGCATGCTCTCCGCCGAACCTGTGGCGGGGCCTCGTACTCCTGGTTCGACAGGCTTGCCTCTGCCTTTCACCGAAGTCCGTGTCATTCGCTCGGATCTCGGCGAGCAGTGTCAGACCGGTGAAGCGGGATTGATCCTCACGCGTGGCCCTCACGTCTCGCCTGGCTATCTCGACCCGACCCTTGGACGCACGACTTTTTTGGCCGATGGCTGGCTGGCAACCGGCGATATCGGTTTTCAAGACGAAGAAGGGCGCGTGTTTTTGACCGGTCGTGCCAAGGACGTGATCATCCGCGGGGGGCATAATATCGATCCGGCCGCGATCGAGGACGCTCTTATCGGGCATCCAGCGGTTTCCATCGCGGCGGCGGTGGGACAGCCTGATCGCTACGCCGGCGAGCTGCCCGTTGCATTTGTGGTGCTCGAGGCAGGTGCGACTGCCAGCGAGGAGGAGCTTCTGGCCTTCGTCGCGGAAGCCGTTCCTGAACCGGCTGCACGGCCAAAACGGATTTGGCTTCTCGATGCCATGCCGCTGACGCCCGTCGGCAAAATATTCAAGCCTGCGCTGCGGGCCGAAGCGGCTCGTTACGCGGTCGCCGCTGCTCTCGCGACACTTCCCGCGCTGCCTCGCGATTTGACCGTGAGCGTCGCGGCCACAGGCAACATCGTAGTCAGGGTCGCTGAGCTGCCGTCGGCTGATGAAGCGCAATTGCGTGCGGCGCTGACGGGAATGCCAGTCGAGATCCAATGTTCGCCTGCGTGAATGCGTGACGAGGTGATGACCGGCAAGGGTGGGAAAAACGAGGGAGGGTAGGACACATGGTTGATCTTGAGAAGAAGAGTGCGGGCTTGCTGAAACGTCCGACGCGTCGCATGGTTCTGCAAGCAGCCGGTGCGGGAACAGGCGCCGCTTTGCTCGGCACTTCGGCCCTCGGCCAGGGCATCTCAAACCGTCCCATCACGGTTATCGTGCCCTTCGGCCCTGGCACAGCGCCGGACACGCTCGCGCGCCGCATGGCAGAGTCTTTCCAGCAGCGTTGGAAACAGCCCTTCGTGATCGAAAATCGATCGGGGGCTAGCGGCACCGTCGGTACGACGACGGTCGCGCGTGCGCAGCCGGACGGGCATACGCTCATGATCAGCCCCAGCACGCTCGCCATGAGTCCAAGCCTTTATCGCGATCTTGCTTACGATCCAGTCAAGAGTTTCGAGCCTGTGTCACAGCTCGTGACGATCGGCTTTGGCCTGCTGCTGCATCGATCGGCGGGCGAGGACGTGGCGAGCTTCGTTCGGAAGGCGAAAGAGCAGCCAGGCGGCTTGTTCTATGGTTCGCCGGGCAAGGGAACACCGCATCATCTGGCGATGGAGCTCTTCAAGCAGAGAGCCGGCATCGACGTGACGCATTTTCCGGCAACGAGTTTCGCGGGCGCCTATACCGAGCTGCTGGCGGGCCGACTGAGCGCCATGTTCACGACCATCACGATCGCCAAGGCGCTGCCGACCGATGGCTCGGTCAAACTCGTCGGCGTGGCCAGCGCAGCCCGATTGCCCTCCGTGCCGGATGTGCCGACATTCGCGGAGCTGGGTTTCAGCGGCGTGGACATCGTGGACTGGTATGCGATGTTCGCGCCTGCCGGTACGCCCAAAGCGGTGATTACCCAGCTCAATGCGTCCGCCAACGAGATTCTGCAAAATCCCGATGTGAAGGCGTGGTTCGATATCCAGGGCATGGTGTCGGCGGGTAGTACGCCGGACCAGTTGCGAAGTCTCGTGACATCGGACATCACCCGTTGGGCACAGGTGATCCGCGATGCTGGGATCAAGCCAGAATAGAGCGTTCCGTGTTTCGCGAGGTCAGAATGCAGCGCTTCCTGATTGATACGCATCATCACATCTTACCTCCGCATTATGTTGCGGAGGTCGGCG
>MKVW01000008.1:0-9118 GCA_001898965.1 Rhizobiales bacterium 62-17 | reverse complement strand
TGGATGAAGCCGGCATTTCGACCGCCGTAACCTCTATCTCTGCCCCGGGGCTTGGTAGCCTGACCGGAGCCGCCTCCATAAGTCTCGCGCGTTGGTGCAATGAGTTCGCGGCCACGATGATCTGCGAGCGGCCGACCCGCTTCGGGATGTTCGCCTGCCTGCCGTTGGACAATATCGATGCGGCGCTGGCTGAGGCCGTCTATGCCGACGATATCCTTCAAGCGGATGGGATCTGCCTGATGTCTCACTACGATGGCGTCTATCTTGGTGAACGGCGCTTCCATCCTCTCTATGAAGAGCTCGATCGACGCCGCGCCGTGGTCTTCGTTCATCCGACCACGCCGGTGCATCCGGTTCTGGTCGGCGGATTGTCCGCCTCCATGCTCGAATTTCCCTTCGACACCACGCGCACCATCGCATCGCTCATCTTCGGCGGTGTAATGCGCTCCTATCCGAATATTCGTTGGATATTTTCGCACGCCGGTGGGGCGATGCCTTATCTCTCTGGCCGGCTGGAAACGGTGTCGAAAGTCAATCCCGGCCTGCGCGAACACATTCCGGATGGTCTGCCGCAGGCGTTACGCTCGGTCTATTTCGACTGCGCTTTGTCGGCCAATCCGGTTCATTTCGCCGCGCTGCGCTCATTGGTGGCCGATACGCAAATCCTTTTCGGCACCGATTATCCCTTCGGCCCAAAGCGACAGATGATCGAGACGGTCGAGGGTTTGGCCGACTTGAACTTGCCATCAAAAGCCGTGGCTGCGATCGAATCGGCCAATGCGCTGCGTCTGTTTCCCCGTCTGGAGAAGCGGCTCCAAGCCTGAGGCCGTAGCGCTCGACCAGGCATCTGCACACGCAATTTACTCAGCGCCGACAATCGGCTTTATTCATGCGCAAGACCAGTCGTTCTGGGGCCGAGTTGCATCGGCCGAAGAGACTGATAACGGATCTTGGATGAATGAGGCCAAGGAATGAGAACAACCACCAGGTCCGATCTACAGGTCCGCGACTTCATATTGGCTGCCATCCGCTCCGGTACCTATGGGTTGAACAGCAAACTGCCGACGGAGCGCGCCCTTTCCGAGCAGTTGGGTGTGCCGCGTTCGGCGGTTCGTGACGCCTTGGCCGTTCTCGAGAGCGATGGCGCCATCGAGCGTGTCATCGGCAGCGGCACCTATGTACGTGAAGAAGCGACGTCGCTTTCGAAGTCTGGCGCGGGATCTCCGCCAGACGCGAGCCCGGCGGAAATCATGCAGGCGCGTCTCATGGTGGAGCCGCAGCTCGCGCAGCTCGCGGCGATCAATGCCAACCAGCAGGATTTCGCCCGCTTCGATGAATGCATCCGAGAAGGGGACGCGGCTGACACGTTCGAAGCCTTCGAACATTGGGATGCGGCTTTGCATGATGCGATCGCGCGCGCGAGCCACAATCGGCTTGTCATCGAGATCTACGCGATGATCACCCGGGCCCGGGATCTCGCCGAATGGGGAGAATTGAAGCGCAAAAGCTTGAGCGCCGAACGGCGCGATCAGTATCGGCGCGAACATCACGCCATCGTCGCGGCCCTCAAGGGGCGGAACACCCAACAAGCGGAAGCTGCTCTCCTGGTCCACCTCGAGCACGTGCGCCAAAATCTATTGGGGCGATAGCCACCTATTGGTACACCAATTATATAATTGGTTGACAGCTTTGCATCTCTTCCGGTACCGCTTTCGCAGTACTCAGTTCGGATGCTCGCCTCATGAAGCTCGTCACCTTTCGCTTGAAATCTAAAAACAATCCGCAAAATCAGCGTATTGGTATTCTCTCAGGGGAGGGGATCGTCGATCTTTCGGCCGTTGAAGGCGCGCCGCCGTCAATGGCGGCCTGCTGCGCCTTGGGCGCGGACGCCAAAAAGCATCTCGAAGCCTGGCAGGTTGGTGCGCCACGTCTTGCAGCGGGCGATGTGGAAATCCTGGCGCCGTTTCCTCGCCCGGCGCGCAACATTTTCTGCGTCGGCAAGAACTACCACGAGCATGCCAAGGAATTTGCGAACAGCGGTTTTGACGCGACCGCCAAGGAGATCGTGCCGGAAGCGCCCGTTGTCTTCACCAAGCCGCCGTCCTCGGTGATCGGTCCCGGCATGGCCGTTCCTGGCTTTCTCGATCCGACAGCTTCGGTGGATTATGAGGGCGAGCTTGCGGTTGTGATCGGCGAAGGGGGCAGGGGCATTTCGATCGCCGCCGCGATGAACCATGTCTTCGGCTACACCATCGTCAACGACGTGACATCGCGTCATCTCCAGCAAAAGCACCGGCAGTGGGTTCTGGGCAAGGGAATCGACGGTTTCTGCCCGATGGGTCCGGTTGTCTTGACGGCCGACGAAGTGCCCGATCCACGCGCCTTGCATCTGCGCACATGGGTCAATGGCGAGCTTCGCCAGAACGCGACGGTCGCCGATCTGATTTTCGATATTCCGACCCTGATCGCGACGATCTCCAGTTATATCACCCTGGAACCAGGGGACATCATCGCGACAGGCACGCCTGTCGGCGTCGGGATCGGCTTCACGCCACCGAAGTTTCTCGGAAGCGGTGATGTCGTACGCATCGAGGTTGCTGGCATCGGAGTTCTCGAAAACACGATCGCCTGATCAACAACAACCACGTTTAGGGAGGAGACGTCATGTTGTTCAAGCGCATTCTGCTTCTGGGCTTTGCATCGCTGCTGCTTTGCGTCGGCGCAAAGGCTCAGACATATCCCAATCGGCCTGTCAGGATTATCGTGCCTTTTGGCCCGGGCGGACCGGCTGATATTTTTGCCCGTCTTCTCGGTCAGAAACTGTCCGAACAGCTCAAGCAGCCCTTCGTTGTGGAGAACAAGCCCGGCGCCGGTGCGGTCATCGGTACCGTTGAGGTCGCGCGCGCCGAACCGGATGGCTACACGCTGCTCTTGATGTCGAACACGCATACCGCAAACGAAACGCTGGTGTCGAAAAAGGGATATAGCCTGCTGAAGGATCTGGCGCCGATCGCGCCGATTAACGCCGCCGATCTCGTGATTGTCGTCAATCCGAATGTTCAGGCAAAGAATCTCTCGGAGTTCATCGCGTTGGCGAAATCGAAACCGAAGGAGTTGAATTACGCCTCATCGGGTGTCGGCACCCCCTATCACCTGGCGGCTGAAAACTTCAAAGCTATGAGCGGTACTGATCTCGTGCACGTGCCCCATCGCGGCAGCGGCGAAGCGCGGACCAGCGTGATCGCCGGACATGTGCAGATGATGATCGATTCGGTCACCACAATGGTGCCGACCGTTGTCGGCGGTCAGATGCGCGCATTGGCGGTTACGGGCAAGGCCCGTTCGGCCTTGCTTCCGGACGTTCCCACGGCTG
Organism: Rhizobiales bacterium 62-17; assembly: GCA_001898965.1. GTDB lineage: Bacteria > Pseudomonadota > Alphaproteobacteria > Rhizobiales > Beijerinckiaceae > Terripilifer. The sequence continues at coordinate 5,745 of MKVW01000008.1, read as the reverse complement.
AGGAGGCGGGGCTGAAAGGCTATGAGGCCACGATCTGGCTCGGCCTGATGGCACCCGCTGCCACGCCTCGGCCGATCATCGATCTTTTGAACAGTGAGGTTCGCAAGGTTCAGGCCCAGCCCGAGATGAAGGAACTCTATGCCAAGCAGGGCACCGTGGCCATGGAGATGAGCCCCGACGAATTTGGCGATTATATCAAGGCCGATATTGCAAAGTGGGCGAAGGTGATCGAAACCGCTCGGATCAAGGTGGACTGAAACGTGTCCGACACGTCGCCGCAGAACCGTGCTCGCGAAAGCCATATGCTGATCGTCAATGGTCAGTCTTACGCTTTCGATGATGCATCGCAGGCGAACCTATTAGATCTGTTGCGCAACCGGCTTGGGCTCATGGCCAGCCGTTTCGGTTGCGGCGAGGGCCTGTGCGGCGCTTGCCGGGTTCTCGTTGACGGTCAACCGATGCCGGCTTGTGACACGCCTCTGTGGTCCATCGCTGGCCGCGCGGTGACGACCGTCGAAGGTCTGGGTACGGCTGCACAGCCTCACCCCATTCAAACCGCACTGATCGCCGAACAGGCCATGCAGTGCGGTTATTGCATATCGGGCATCATCGTCAGCGCGGCGGCATTGCTGCAAAAGAACGCCGATCCGGATGAAGCCGAGGTCCGTGCCGCGCTCGATGATAATCTTTGCCGCTGCGGGGCGCACAATCGGATAGTACGCGCCGTGATGAGAGCCGCGGCGGCCATCCGCAGCGCCAACGAGATGCCATGACCAATCCGCCCGCACGATCGTTGCCGGCGAGTTTGCGCGCCACACCGATGCTGAACCGCTGGCTCGGCGTTTCGGGGGAGGGTCATATTGTTCTGACCCCGGGAAAGGTCGAGATTGGCCAAGGCATTCTGACCGTGCTCGTCCAGCTTTGCGCCGACGAACTCGACGTCAATCCGCATCGCGTGCGACTGCAACCCGCCGGAACCGAGCACAGCCCCAACGAAGGTGTAACCTCGGGCAGTCTTTCCGTGCAGGACTGTGGGATGTCGGTGCGCCATGTCGCGGCTCAGACGCGGCAGGTGTTTCTTGCCGAAGCAGCACGCCAACTTGGCGTATCGGTGGATGAACTCTCAGTAGAGGATGGAATCATCTGTGGGCCGGGCAATCTTTCCACGAGCTACTGGGAGCTTGCGCCACAGATCGATCTGGCACGACCGGTCGATCCGGAGGTTGCTCCCAAAGCGGTGGAAAGCCGGCGGCTGACAGGGCGCTCCTTGCCTCGCGTCGATGTCGCCGGCAAAGCATTCGGAACGCGTCCTTATATCCACGATATCGTTCTGCCGGACATGTTGCACGGCCGCGTGCTGCGGGCACCACGGCCCGGAGCGAAACTCGCGGCCTTGGGGGAGTTTGACTGCACCGGGACGAGGTTGGTTCGCGACGGCAGTTTCGTTGGCGTGATCTGCGAGAGCGAGGCGGCAGCGGACGCTGCGTTGCGGCGTCTCGAGGCGGCAGCAAGCTGGGCGGGCGGCTATGACATGCCCGACGCTCATGATCTTGCCGGCTGGCTCAAACGGCAACCGGCCGAAACCTCTCTTGTCGCCGAGCGGAACGCGAGCGATCCGGAGCCGCTGGTTTCGCTCCGCCGCAGTTACTTCAAACCCTATCTGGCCCATGCTTCGATTGCGCCATCTTGTGCGATCGCCCAGTGGAGCGACGAGACCTTGCACGTGATCAGCCATACGCAAGGCATATTCAATCTTCGTTCCGATCTCGCGATCGTCTTTGGTACCGCCGAAGAAAAAATTTCGGTGCAGCATGCCGAGAGCGCGGGCTGCTATGGGCACAATGGCGCTGATGATGTTGCCCTAGACGCGGCCTTGCTGGCACGCGCCGTTCCGGGAAATCCGGTGCGCGTGCGCTGGTCTCGTGCCGACGAACTCGCCGCGTCGCCGCTCGGTGCCGCGATGACGATCGACGTCGGAGCGCAGGTGAGTGCGGCGGGCGACATTCAATATTGGCACCACGAGATCTGGAGCAACGGCTACGTCGCGCGGCCCGGTCGAGGCGATACGCCGGCGTTATTGGCTGCGTTCGATCTGGCGCAACCCTTTCCGCTCTATATCGCGCAAGACCCTCCACTTGCCGGCGGTGGAGGCGCGCAGCGCAACGCCGTACCCCTTTATGATTTTCCCAGTTGGCGTATCGTCAAGCACCGATTGTTGACGATGCCGTTGCGTACGTCGTCGATCAGAGCCCTTGGCGCGTTCGGCAATATTTTCGCCATCGAGTCCTTTCTCGATGAGCTGGCCACCGAACTCGATCAGGATCCCCTCGCATTGCGGCTGCGCTATCTGGCGGACGAACGCGCACGCGCCGTATTGCAACGTGTTGCAACGATGGCCGATTGGGGCAAAGCGGCTATTCCCGACGGTCACGGCCGCGGTCTAGCTTTTGCCCGCTACAAGAATTCCAGCGCTTATTGCGCGGTGGTTGCCGAGGTCGACGTCAATGAAGAGCCGCGCGCGCGTCGACTTTGGATTGCCGTCGATGTCGGAGAGACGATCAATCCGGACGGCGTGATCAATCAGATCGAGGGTGGCGCGATCCAGGCGACGAGCTGGAGCCTGAAAGAGCAGGTTGCTTACGACGAAGAGGGCGTGACGAGCCGGTCCTGGGAAAGCTATCCGATCCTGCGCTTTTCCGAGGTGCCGGCCGTTTCGGTTGAAATCATCGATCGGCCAGAGTTGCCAGCTGTCGGAGCGGGGGAGGCGGCGCAAGGGCCGGTCGCGGCTGCGCTCGCCAACGCCATCTATAATGCTCTTGGCGTTCGCGTCCGGAAGCTTCCCCTCACGCGCGACCACATCATCGAAGCCATGGAATAACGATGCCGAGTATCAACATTCTTAGCGGTGGTGCCGCGCAGGCCCTCGTGCGGGCCATTGAGCCGGAGTTTCGACGGCGGACCGGTCTCGCTATTGACGGTGAGTTCGGGGCCGTCGGGATGATGCGCGCGAAACTCGCCAATGGCTATCCCGCCGATCTGGTGATCTTGACCGCAACCATCCTCGCCGACCTCGCGAAAAGCGGTGCTGTCTTATCCGATACGATTGCCGACATTGGCGATGTCGAAACCGCGATCGCCGTGCGCGAGGGCGATCCTTCACCCGCCATCGCCGATGGTGAGAGCTTGCGGTCGGCCCTGCTTGCCGCCGAGGCGATCTTTTTTCCCGATCCGAAGACAGCGACCGCCGGCATTCATTTCGCTGATGTCATCGATAAACTCGGTATCGCCGAAACCGTGAATGCTCGTCTGCGTCCATTTCCCAATGGCGCGACGGCGATGGCCGCCATGGCCAAAGCCTCCGAGCGGAGCGTGATCGGCTGCACTCAAGTCACGGAGATCAAGGCGACGCCCGGCACGAAACTGGTTGCTATCCTGCCGCCGGGCTTCGGATTGACGACGCGCTATACGGGGGGCGTTGTGAAAGGCGCCGCCGCATCCGAGGCGGCGCGTCATCTCCTCGATCTATTGAGCTCGGACGAAGCCGCCGATGCGCGTAAGCAGGCGGGATTCGTCTAGTCCGAAGCGCATCGATTCTGGTTGGGCCAGAGGCTACTCATGCAATCTCCAGGCACAGGTATTTGATCTCGACATAGTCCTCGATGCCATATTTCGAGCCTTCCCGGCCTTGTCCGGATTGCTTGATGCCACCGAAAGGCGCCAGCTCGGTGGAAATCAGTCCCGTGTTGATGCCGACCATGCCGTATTCAAGCGCTTCGGCCACGCGGAACACGCGGGAAAGATCCTTGGCGTAGAAATAGGAGGCAAGGCCGAACTCCGTATTGTTGGCCATTTCAATGACGTCTTCCTCGGTCTCGAATTTGAACAGCGGGGCGACCGGGCCAAACGTTTCCTCTCGCGCAACCCTCATTTCACGGGTCACGCCCGTCAGCACGGTCGGCTGAAAGAACAGTCCGCCGCGCACATCGGGCTTTCCGCCGATGGCGATTGTTGCGCCTTTCGAGATGGCATCGGAGATATGCGCTTCGACCTTCTTCAAGGCCTTGTCGTCGATCAAGGGGCCGGCGTTGACGCCGTTCTCAAAGCCATCGCCCACTTTCAGCGTCGAGACTTTGGCCGTCAGTTTCCGGGCAAAGGCCTCGTAGACGCCGGCCTGAACGTAAATGCGATTGGCGCAAACGCAGGTTTGTCCGTTATTGCGATATTTCGAGATCATCGCGCCTTCGACGGCGGCATCGAGATCGGCATCGTCGAACACGATGAAGGGCGCATTGCCGCCGAGTTCCAAACCTAGTTTCATGATTTGGCTGGCGCCTTGCCGCATCAGAATGCGCCCGACCTCCGTCGATCCGGTGAAGGTCAGTTTGCGGACGCGCTGATTTTCGGTGAATTCCTTGCCGATCGAAGAAGAGTCCGTCGACAGGATGATGTTGAAGATGCCGGCGGGCACGCCGGCCCGCTCGGCGAGCACGGCCAGCGCCAGGGCCGAAAGAGGTGTCTCGGCGGCGGGCTTGGACACCATGGCGCAGCCCGCGGCTATCGCCGGCGCCATCTTGCGGGCCAACATGGCATTCGGGAAATTCCAGGGGGTTATGGCGGCGACGACGCCAATCGGCTGCTTGATGACGATGATCCGTTTGTCCGGCTGATGGCCTGGAATTGTATCGCCGTAGACACGTTTGGCTTCCTCGCCGAACCATTCGACATAGGACGCGCCGTAGAGGATTTCGCCTCTCGCCTCCGCCAGCGGTTTGCCCATTTCCATCGTCAGGATGGTGGCGAGATCGTCGGCATGCGCGATCATCAAGTCGTAGAGCCGGCGCAGGATCGCGCCGCGTTCCTTGCCGGTTTTCTTGGCCCAAGCCTTCTGCGCGCCATAGGCGGCATCGATGGCGCGCTTTGTTTCCGCGCGAGTCATGTCGGGCAAGGTTGCAATGGTTTCACCGGTCGCGGGATTGGCGACATCGAAGGTTTTGCCGCTGTCGCTGGCGTCGAGCCAGGCGCCTCCAATCAAGGCCTTGTCGGTTGCGAGGGAACGGTCCTGCAATTTTGCGAGAAGCGTTTCGGATATTGCCACGATGGAGACCTTTTTTCTGAAGAAAGCCGTAGCGCCTGTCGGCATCGAGCGATCAAATTTGTATTATGGTATACCATCAGCCAAGAAATGGGCTGTCAAGGTACGGGATTTCGAGGCGACCGAAGGGCAGGAGCGGGGAGGCCGCATCCTTGAAGCTTGGCCCTGCGCCGGGCGCGGGAAGAATCGTCTCTCGGTCTGTTCTGCCAAGTGTGCCGCCTAGGCCGAGTCAGGTCGGCTCGAGCCGAGGGTCGCGTCAGCGCCGGGGAGGCGCCTGATATGCGTGGCATGGGGCAGGGGCGCTGTGATCGACTCGGCCGGCGGGCTCTTCGACGATTCGAAGGAATCGATCGCCATCCAACCGATGGGAAGAGGGCGGCGAGGTCACTTTCGCGGACGCGTGCGCGGAGATTCACAGATGCATGCCGCATCCTTACTGCCAAGTTCTGCCTGCGGCCGTGGGGGTATTGTCGTTTAGAGGATTATTGCGATGTTTTTTTGAAAATCCGTGTTGACACTTCGACGAGGCTCCACCTATAAGCAGCACACCGACGGCGACGCCGCTTCCAAGCGGCTGCCGGAACTCGGTTTCTTCGAGCTTCTCGAGGCGTACATCATCTGAATGGATCGGCCAGGTGGGTCGGGGCATTCAG
>MKVW01000007.1:134272-192254 GCA_001898965.1 Rhizobiales bacterium 62-17 | reverse complement strand
ACACCAGGGGAATGCCGCCGGCGGTGTTGAACGAGTTGACGAGGGCATTCGCGACATTCGTCTGGTTGACGTTCAGCCCCGTGCCGAAATTCGGCGGTTGCGGCGGCACATAGCTCAAGGTCAGGTCGAGATAAGCGTTGTTGGTGTCGTAGTTCAGCGCCGTCGAGAAGTTCGTTGGCAGATTGGTGTTCACCGGCCCGCTGAACGTGCCGTTCACGCCACCGGCCGCATTGAGGACGGTATAGCGTTTGGTGACATAGGCGCCTGGCTCATAGATCGCCGACAACGTTGCGCCATTCAACGTCGCGATGCCCGAGACATTGACGCGATCGGCGCCGACAGGCGACACCTCGACCTGATACGTTGATCCGGGCTTGAAGGTGAGATCGCCTTGCACGGTCAGCGTGCCGATGGAATTGCCCGGCGCCAAAGTGCCGCCGGCATTGATCGTCGTCGTACTGACGATGCCGTTGCCCGACAGCGTGCCACCTGAATTGACGATCACTTCCGATGACGAGGCGATGGAGCCGTCGATGCTCAAAATGCCGGCGTTGACCGTCGTTGAACCCGTATAGGTATTGATGCCCGCGAGCACTTGTTTGCCGGCGCCGCTCTTGACCACCGAAACCGGATCGGGACCGCCATCGAGAATGATGCCGTTGTAGGTGCTGGTACCGCTTGCCTTGTCGATGGTCAGCGTCACGGGACCGAAGCCGGTGCTGCCGACTTCGCCGGTGCTGGCGCCCGACAGCCCGGCGATAGTGGTATCGAAGCCGCCGATATCGAGAATGCCATCGACAATATAGTGGGAGTTGGGCGACAGGCCGGTCGGCGATCCGGCCAGCAGGACGCCATTGGCGGTGATATAGGTCGGGCCGCTGTAGGTGCTGGTGCCGGCGAAGACGACGAAGCCGGGGAGGGGGCCGCCGCTGCCAGTGATCGTCAGCATGCCGCCGGGGCCATTGCCGTCGGTGATGTTGCCGAGGAAAAACATGATGCCGGAGGCGGCATCGAACGTACCGCCTGATGTATTGATGGCGATGTCGTTCAACAGGCCGATGATGCCGCCGCCACAACCGCAGCCGATCGTGGCGACGCGCAGCGTGCCGCCGTTCATCGTCACCGTGCCGGTGCCCAGGGGCTGCGGTCCGTCGAGATCGAGAATACCTTGCGTGACGGTCGTCCCACCCGAATAGGTGTTGATGCCGGAGAGCAGCACCGTGGCGGTGCCGGTTTTGATCAGCGAGCCATCGCCAGTGATGTCGCTGGAGATCTCGGTATCGTTGGCCGATTGGTCCAGCGTCAGCGTGCCGCCGCCGTTGATGGCGATGTCGCCTTTGATGCTGGCGACGGCCGTGCCGATGGTGAGGCGATTGTCGCCGCCAGTGAGCGTAATGGCGTTGGCCCGCCACATGCCGTCGCCGTCCATGCCGCCGGCGATGGTGCCGTTGTTGATGATGGTCAGGTCGTGCCCGATGATGCCGTCGCCGCCCAGACCTGCAAAACCGGTGGCCGCATCCGTGGAACTGCCGCCGAGGCCGCCGTCGCCGCCGGTGATGATGCCTGAGTTGATGATCGTTAAATTCGTGCCTGCAAATCCAGCGCCGCCGTTGCCACCATCGCCGCCATTACCTTGGGCACCTCCGGGCTGTGCGACACCTCGTCCCGTACCGCCATTGCCACCATTGCCACCCGTCAAGCTACCCGCCGAGGTGTTCTCGACGGTGACGCCCGTTGCGTTGACAAACAGGCCGTGGCCACCGTCACCGCCGCCACCGCCGTCGCCTGCACCAATGGCAAGCCCGGCCTGGCCGCCGCTTCCGTTGCCGCCGTTGCCGCCTCTGGCCGCGGCGGCGTTCACCGTAGGGCCTGACGCGACATAGCCGTGCCCTCCGGCACCGCCGCCACCGCCGCCGTAACCCTCGGCCCCGCCAGGACTGTTGGCGCCGCCATTACCGCCATTGCCACCTGTTGGGGCTAAGGCCGTACCCGAGGCACCACCACCGCCTCCGGGGCTGCCGAGATATAGGGTGGGCGCGCCATCGTCTCCATTCGCACCTGGGGAAGCTCCGGCGGCACCGCCCGTTGCGTGTGCCGTCGACGCGCCGGGCTGTCCTGTCGCACCTCCGGCGGCGCCGCTGTCGTAATCGCCGGCTCCGCCGGCTCCCCCTTGCTGCGCAGAAGCGGGCGCCAGCGTAATGCCAAGCCCCATCGCCACAACCAGCGCCGTCAGCGACACGCCGTTGCGCCAAGAATTGTGCCGCACCGGCGCGGCGCCGAGCGTTGTTTTCCGATATCCGAACATTGAGCCCCAGCCCTGGACGTCATGGCCAGCCCCCGGGCCATGATTTCTTAAATTTTAACAACCGTATCTTGATCGCTTCACCCGGCCAACATGAATCGCAAGCTTATCTGTTTGCCCCAGCGATCTTTTTTGACTTGGGAGGCCGTCGGCCCGTTTCCCCAGCGGCCGAGCTTCTGCCATAAAGAGCTGAGGTGGTTTTAGGGCCAAACGGGGAGGCAGGATGGCGGACGCAATGGATTTTTCCGACATGACGGCGCGGGCGGAGCGAATCGCGGCGCTTTTGAAAACGCGCGGCGAAACCATCGTCATTGCCGAATCTTCGGCCGGCGGGCTGATTGCCGCGGCGCTGCTGTCGATCCCTGGCGCCTCGGCTTATTTTCTCGGCGGCCTTGTCGTCTACACCCAGAAGGCGCGGCTACTGCAGCTTGGCATCGGCGATCTGCCTGATGGCATGCGGGCTTCCACCGAACCCTATGCCGCGATGCTGGCGCAGACCGTGCGCGAGCGTTTCGCCGCCACGTGGAGCTTGGCCGAGAGCGGCGCGACAGGGCCGGGCGGCAACCGCTATGGCGATGCTTCCGGGCATTGCTGTCTCGCCATTTCCGGACCGATGACCCTGTCGACCACGGTCGAGACCGGGAGCGAGGACCGTCAGGCCAACATGTTCGCCTTTGGGGTTGCCGCGCTCGACCTGCTGGAAATGGCCTTGGTCAGCGCATGAAAAAGCCCCGTCTGGAAACCAGACGGGGCGCAATACGGATAGGTGCTTAAGAAATGCCGGTTCGCTGCCTTCGCATTCCTACGCCCGAGGTGGCCGCTTGGATCTGTCGGCTGACGAAAAAATTTGGGATCGCTCCGGCCGGATTGGCACATCGCTTGCGTAATTCCTCACGATGTTTCAGCCTCCGCTTATTCGAGAGGCAGTTGGAAGGGGAACGGGGAATGAAAAAGCTCAATTTCAAGGCAGCTTTTGCAGCTGTTGCCGTCGTTTCATGCAGTGCCTATGGCGCGGCTGCTCAGACAGCGGTCAAATTCGCGCTCGACTGGAAGTTCGAAGGACCGTCGGCCCCTTATTTCGTCGCGATCGACAAGGGCTACTACAAGGCCGAGGGGCTTGACGTCACCATCGACACGGGTCCGGGTTCGGTGCAGGGCATCGCGCGCGTCGCCGCCGGCACCTATCCGCTCGGCTTCTTCGACATCAATTCGCTGGTCAAATTCCGCGATCAGCAGCCGGACCAGAAGGTGACGGCGGTGATGATGGTCTATGACCGGCCGCCGTTTTCCCTCGTCAGCTTGAAGAAGACCGGCATCAAGACGCCGAAGGATCTCGAAGGCAAGATTTTTGGGGCGCCGGCCGCCGATGGCGCGTTCGCTCAGTGGAAAGCCTTCGTCAAGGAGAACAAGTTCGACGACTCGAAAGTGAAGATCGAGAATGTCGGCTTTCCCGTGCGCGAGCCGATGCTGGCACAGGGCAAGGTGGACGTGATCGCCGGCTTCTCCTTCTCGTCGTTCTTCAACCTGATGCAGAACAACATCAAGGCCGACGATATTTCGGTGATGCTGATGTCCGATCATGGCCTGGTGCTTTACGGCAACGCCATCATGGTCAATCCGGACTTCGCCAAGGCCAATCCGAAAGTCGTGCAGGGCTTCGTGCGCGCGACGATCAAGGGCGTCATCGACACTGCGAAAAACCCCGAAGAGGCGATCAAGTCGGTGATGAAGCGCAACGAGACGGGCGATCTCGCCATTGAACTGGCACGCTTGAAGATGTCGCTGCGCGACAACATGATCACGCCCTGGGTGCAGGCCAATGGCGTCGGAGGCGTTGACATGGAGCGTCTCGCCAAGTCGATCGATCAGATCGCCGACACCTATGAGTTCAAGAACCGGCCGAAGGCATCCGACGTTTTCAGCAGCGATTTCCTGCCGCCGGCCAGCGAGCGCAAGCTCTGAGCCTCAGGACTGGAGATAAGGCTCGGAGGTTGGTGTGATTTCTTTAAAAGATGTGTCGCTCGCCTATGCCGGGCGCACGGGACCCGTGCTCGCTCTTGAAGGCACGACGATCAGCGTCGGTCGCGGCGAATTCGCCGCGGTCGTCGGCCCGTCGGGCTGCGGCAAGTCGACCTTGATGAAACTGGTCACTGGCCTGGTGAAGCCGACGACCGGTGTCGTCGCGGTCGACGGTGCGCCGGTGACCGGCCCCGTCAAAATGGCGGGCATGGCGTTTCAAAACGCCAATCTGCTGCCGTGGCGTACCGTCACCGACAACATCTTGCTGCCCCTCGAAATCGTCGAGCCTTATCGCGGTAAATTCCGCTCCCATCGTGCCGAATATGTCGCCAAGGTGGAAGACCTGCTCGCCACCGTCGGCTTGAAAGGTTTTGGCGATCGCTTTCCCTGGGAATTGTCGGGTGGCATGCAACAGCGCGCCTCGCTCTGTCGGTCTCTGATTCATGAGCCGGCGCTGTTGATGCTCGACGAACCCTTCGCCGCCCTCGATGCCTTCACGCGCGAGGAATTGTGGTGCGTATTGCGCGATGTCTGGCAGCGGCTGAAATTCACCGTGGTGTTGGTGACCCACGATCTGCGCGAGGCGGTTTTCCTCGCCGACACGGTGCATGTGATGAGCGCGCGACCGGGGCGGATCATCGAAACGCGCGACGTGTCGTTCACGCGTCCGCGCGATCTCGAAGTCTGCTACGACAAGGCGTTCACCGATATCGTCCACGATCTGCGCAATCAGATTGCGCAGGTGCGCAAAGGGTGAGGGCGACATCATGAACTCCTCCAAGATCGAATCCTTAGCGCCGTGGATTTTCGTTATCGCCCTGTTCGTCATCTGGGAACTGGTCTGCAAGCTGTTCGGCGTGTCGACCATCACTTTGCCGGCGCCAAGCGACATCTGGGCGGCGATCCTGCGCTATTGGGCACCGTTGCTACGCAATTCCTTCGTCACCTTGTGGACGACCCTGGCGGGCTTCGCGCTGGCCGTTGCCTTCGGCCTGTTCCTCGGCCTCGTGGTCGGCTGGTCGCGCACCATCTATCGCGGCCTCTATCCGGTGATGATCGGCTTCAACTCGATCCCGAAAGTCGCGGTCGTGCCCATCCTCGTGTTGTGGTTCGGCATTGGCGAAATCCCGGCGATCCTCACCGCCTTCCTGATCTCTTTCTTTCCGATCGTCGTGAACGTCGCCACGGGCCTTGCAACCATCGAGCCCGAGCTTGAGGACGTGTTGCGCGCGCTTGGCGCTTCCAAGCTCGATGTCATGCGCAAGGTCGGCATTCCCCGGGCGATGCCTTATTTCTTCGGTTCTCTGAAGGTGGCGATCACTTTGGCTTTCGTCGGCACCGTGGTGTCGGAGACCATCGCCGCCAATGCCGGCATCGGCTTTCTGATGGCGCAGGCGGGCTCGAACTTCCAGATGCCGCTGGTCTTCGCCGGTCTGATCGCGCTCGCCGTCGAGGGCATCCTCATGTATGCGGCGACCGCCTGGCTCGAACAGCGCATGACCGGCTGGGCCTTCCGTGCCCAGGGCAGCGCGGCGGCTTAAGCCGCCGCTGCGTTCCGGCCTTTCCCTCGCCATGCCGCGCCTGTAGGAAGGGGTGGCGTGGGCGAATGGAAAGGCAGCGATGACCTCTTGGCGCGAATATTGGGATGGGCCGCATCCAATCTATGTCAGCGAGCGGCACCGCCGGCTGCATTTCGACCTGATCGCCCGCGACATCGTCAAGCTGTTTCCTTCGCCTCAGGCCGTGGTGCTCGACTATGGCTGCGGCGAAGCGTGGACGGCCAGCGATCTGGCGCGTGCCTGCGGCAAGCTCTATCTGTTCGACACGGCGCCGACCGTGCGCGCTGCGGTCGCCCAACGCGTCAGGAACGAACCGAAGATCGCCGTCCTCGACGAAACCGCGTTGGCGGCGCTTGAGCCCGGCACGCTCGATCTCATCGTCGTCAATTCAGTGCTGCAATATCTCTCGCGCGATGAACTGATCGCTTTGCTCGATCTGGCGCGCGCGAAGTTGAAGCCGAGCGGCGTTCTGGCGCTGGGCGATGTCATCCCGCAAGATGCCAATGCCTTGTCCGATACCTTCGCGCTGCTTGGCTTCGCCGCTCATGGCGGCTTCCTCACCGCGGCGTTGAAGGGAATCGTCAAGACGGTGTTTTCCGACTACCGCAAGCTGCGCGAGCAATTGGGTCTCACGCGCTATAGCGAAACAGCGATGATCGAACTCTTGCGCGGGCACGGATTCGCAGCCGAGCGCGCGGCGCGCAACATCGGGCACAATCAGGGCCGAATGTTGTTCCTGGCTCGCCCGGTCTAAAGGGCGGCGTCCAGACGTTACTCTTTGTCGTCCTGTTTCGCGACGGGAAGGGTCGTCGACTTCGCCGCGACCTGCATCCAGACGTCGTGCCCACCTTGATCGCCGAGGCGAAGAAATCGCTCGGCCTGTTCGCGCGCGATCATGGGGGCGGTCTCGCCCCACCGATAATTCAGCATCTTGGCGTAGATTTCGATGGCCTGGTCATGGCTGATGTTCATGCAGCAACTCCGGACTTACCCCGCCATCACACAGCCGCATGACAGCGACCGTATAATGGCTATCGCAAGCAACTGGTTCCGCAGGTCCGTCCGTCCCTGCGCTCGCCCGCCGCTCCGCCGCAATTCGGTCGCTTTCTCACCGCTTGCCCCTTTTGCGAGCAGCGGTTAGGCAGGAACCCATGTTCGCGCCTGTCATCGCCTTTCCCGTTATCGACCCGGTCCTTGTCGAGGTCGGCCCGTTCGCGATCCGCTGGTATGCGCTGGCCTATATCTTTGGCCTGATCGGCGGCTGGTTTTATGCCCGCCGCCTGGTGGCGCAGCCGGCCTATTGGGGGGCGGTGTCACGCCCCACCGTGGCGTCGCTCGACGACCTTCTGGTCTATTGCGCCTTCGGCGTCATTCTCGGCGGCCGCCTCGGCTATGTGCTCTTTTACAATGTCGAGCACTATATGGCGGAGCCGCAGGAGATATTCGCGCTCTGGAAAGGCGGCATGTCGTTTCACGGCGGTCTCGCGGGAGCCGCGCTGGCGATTTGGCTGTTCGCCCGGCGCTATAAACTTGGCGTGCTGTCGGTCTGCGATCTCTGCGCCACCGTCGTGCCGATCGGACTGTTGTTCGGCCGTATCGCCAATTTCATCAAGCCGGAATTGTGGGGCCGGCCGACCGATGTGGCCTGGGCCATGGTCTTCCCCGATGCCGGGCCGTTGCCCCGCCATCCGAGCCAGCTCTATGAGGCGGGGCTCGAGGGGCTGCTGCTCCTGCTGATTCTCTATGTCTTCGTCCGCCGCGGCGGCTTCCAGCGGCCGGGCTTTCTCACCGGCGTTTTCGGCATCGGCTATGGTCTGGCGCGCATTTTCTGTGAATTCTTCCGCGAGCCCGATCCGCAGCTCGGATTTCTGTTTGGAAATGCGACGATGGGCATGCTCCTGTCGATCCCGCTGGTGCTGGTCGGCATCTGGCTGATCGCACGCGCCCGCCCGGTCGTCGAACCGGTGGCGGCAGCAGGGGATAAGGCAGGGGGCAAAGGATGACGCCGTTGGGCGAGCACATCCGCCGGCTGATCCGTAATGGCGAGACCGTTTCCCTCGAGCGGTTCATGGCGATCGCGCTCGGCGATCCCGAACATGGCTACTACATGACGCGCGATCCCTTTGGCGTCGATGGTGACTTCACCACGGCGCCGGAGATTTCGCAGATGTTCGGCGAACTGCTTGGCCTCTGGGCCGCCGAGGTCTGGGCGCTGATGGGATCGCCGAAGCAGATCCAGCTTGTCGAGCTGGGGCCTGGTCGCGGCACGTTGATGTCGGATGCGCTGCGCGCTCTGCAGGTCGCCGGCAATTTCGCCAAGGCGCTGACGGTCCACTTGATCGAGACCAGTCCGGTTCTCGAAGCGCAGCAGCGCGAGATCCTGGCCAATTCGGAATTCAAGATATCCTGGCACCAATCCCTCGACAGCGTGCCCTATGGGCCGTCGATCTTTCTCGCCAACGAATTCTTCGATGCTCTGCCGGTGCGCCATTACGTCTTTCAGGAGGGCGCCTGGTACGAGAAGGTCATCGGCCTCGACGAGAACGACGCGCTTTACTACGGCTTGGCCGATGATCCCGAAACCTCGATCCGCGCGCGTGCCGATGAAAACGCCGTGCTCGAAGTCTCAGGCCTCAGCCATCGGGTCATGGCCGAACTCGCCAAGCGCGTCGCGACCGATCGCGGCGCCGCTTTGATCATCGATTATGGTCATGTGGAAACCCAGTTCGGCGAAACCTTGCAAGCGCTGAAAAGCCATGAGCCGGTGTCGCCGCTCGATGAACCAGGCGAAGCCGATCTCACCGCTCATGTCGATTTCGCCGCTTTGGCGCGCACCGCGCGTGCCATGGGCGCTTCCGTCTATGGCCCGCAACGGCAGGCGGATTTCCTGTCGAAGCTCGGCATTTTCGAACGCGCCAATGGCCTCAAACGCCAGGCGACGCCGCGTCAGGCGATCGAGGTCGATCGGGCGCTGCTGCGTCTCGTCTCCACCGCGCCTGAGCGCGGCGCCGGCGGCGCCATGGTGCCGGGCATGGGCGCGCTGTTCAAAGTGATAGCGATCACCCATCCCGACATGCCGCAGCCGCCCGGCTTGCAGAGCCCATCGAAATGAGCGCGCTGCCGATCATCCGCTCGCGCCTTCTGGAGGCGGCGGGCGTGTCCCACGCTTTCTTCACCCGCCAGGGCGGCGTCAGTACCGGCGTCTATGCGTCGCTGAATGGCGGCGCCGGTTCGCGCGACGATGCAGCAGCGGTTGCCGAAAACAAACGTCGCATGGCCGAGACGCTGGGGACAACGGCCGATCGCTTCATGGTGCCGTATCAGATTCACTCCGCCGATGCGGTGGCCATCGCTGCGCCATGGAGCGAGGCGGAGCGGCCGCGCTGCGATGGCGTCGCCACCGCGACGACAGGTCTGGGGCTTGGCGTGACGGGCGCCGACTGCGGTATCTTATTGTTTGCCGATGCGCGGGCAGGGGTGGTCGGCGCTGCTCATGCCGGCTGGAAAGGCGCTTTCGATGGTGTGATCGAAGCGACCCTGCAGCGCATGGAAGGGCTTGGTGCCAAGCGTGCCAATGTCAACGTTGTCCTCGGCCCGACGATCGCGCAGGCTTCCTATGAAGTCGGGCCGGAATTCGTCGCGCGCTTCCGCGCCGCTGACGCCGATAACGAACGTTTCTTCGTGCCGTCGTCGCGCGCCGATCATGCCATGTTCGATCTGCCGGCTTTCATCGGCGCCCAGCTCGACAGAGCTGGCGTTGGTGCATTCGAAAATCTTGCTCTCGACACCTATGCGGACGAAGAGCGCTTTTACTCGTACCGCCGCACCACCCATCGCGGCGAGAATGACTACGGCCGCCTGATCGCGGCGATTGCTCTTAACTAGAACGCCACGCCGTAGACGATCCGCATTTCGTTGCGTTCGAAATTATCAAGATCGAAGCGGCCTGGCAGCCCGTCGGCGCGTCCGGCTACCTGTCGGTTCCATACCGCCGAGATGAAGGAATGATCGGTCGGCTTGTAGAACAGGTTAGGGCCGATGAAGAGGGCGTGGCCGGAGAAGCGGTTGAGGAAGCTGCCGTCGGTGGTCCGCACGTAACGCGCTTCGCCGCCCATGAAGAGCCGGCCGACAATCCGCAGGCTGGTGCCGGCGGACAGGCTAAGCGCTGAAGCGCGATTCCACACTGTCATGCCTGGCGTGCGGCCAAAGCCGGTTTCATAATCGACGTTCAAAGCCACCAGCATCGTGTCGGGCACGATCTCCTTGTCGAAGCGGGCGAAGAAGGATGTGGCGAATTCGCTGGATCGCAGCCCCGCCACGCCATCGATGCGCGCGAAGGTCGGCTTGACGCCGAGAGTGAGACCGAAGCCATGTTCGTCGCGGCGCCACAGCCGATACTTGAATTCCAACTCGATGCCTTCGGGGGAGGTGGCGCTACGTTGGGGCAGACCTGGAACGCCTGAGATGTCGTGGCGGGCGATGAAGAAACCGGGCGCGATGCGGAAATCATCCGTCACCGAATATTTCGCCGAGAGGCCGCCGGAGAGTGCGGAATAGCGGCCGCGTGCGCGGCCCAAGCGGCCGAAGGCCGAATATTCGATCTCCAATTCGCCCTTGCCGCCGAAGTCGCTGCCTTCGGTGAAGCCGAACATATGTTCGCTGTCGATGTCGCCGGCTACAGCGGGCAACGGGCCGAGGCAAAGGCTGGACAGCAGGGCAGCGCGAAGTGAACGCATTGATAGGCACGTCTTTCCCGTGCCGCCGGCAGGGCCAGCGGAGCGGATCGTTGGCAGGGAAGGAAGCTGTGACGGTCAGCCCGTCACGGCATCGAACAAGAGTTTTAGATTGAGGGCGACGATGAGCGCCGCGATCGCGAAGGCGACGAAGGACAGCGCACGTGGCGCGACGAGATCGCCCAGCATGCGACGCGAGGCGGTGAACCAGACCAGTGGTATCACCGCGAAGGGCAGGGCCAGACTGAGGATGACCTGGCTCAGCACAAGCAGTTTACCCGTCAAGGCTTCGCCGGCCCAGATCGTGACGAAGGCGGCGGGGATCAGCGCCAGACCGCGTGTGATGAGCCGCCGGACCACCGGGCTCACCTTGAACTGGATGAAGCCTTCCATGACGATCTGGCCCGCGAGCGTGGCGGTCACGGTCGAATTCAGGCCGCACGCCAGCAGAGCGATACCAAACAGATGCGCCGCGAGCACCGTGCCGAGCAGCGGTGTGATCAGCCGATGTGCGTCTTGCAGTTCGGCCACTTCATGGTGCCCGCGCGTATAGAAAGTGGCTGCGGCGAGGATCAGGATCGAGCCGTTGATGAGCAATGCGAAGGCGAGCGCGATGGTCGAATCCCACACGGCGAATTTGATCGCTTCGCGCTTTTCGGGAACGGTCGGTCCGATCTGCCGGGTCAGCACCACGCCGGAGTGCAGGTAGAGATTGTGCGGCATCACGGTCGCGCCGAGGATGCCGAGCGCGATGTAGAGCATTTCCGGATTGGTCGCGATGTCGACGGTCGGGATCAGGCCCTTGGCGATGGCCGCCATGGAGGGCTGCGCCAGGATGAGCTGACCGGCGAACGCCAGCGCGATGACGATGAGCAGTGCGATGACGAAGGCTTCCAGTTTGCGGAAGCCGAGATTTTGCAGCGCCAGCACCAGGAAAACGTCGAGCGCGGTCAGGATCACGCCGATGGCGAGCGGAATGCCAAACAGCAATTGCAGGCCGATGGCGGTGCCGATCACCTCGGCAAGGTCGGTAGCGACGATGGCCGCTTCGGCGATCAGCCAGAGCACGAAGGAAACGGAGCGCGGGAAGCGCTGGCGGCAGGTTTGGGCGAGGTCCATGCCCGTGCCGATGGCGAGCCGGGCCGAGAGTGCCTGCAAGACGATGGCCATCAAGCTGGACAGGACCGCGATGAAGAGCAGAGCGGTGCCGAATTGCGAGCCGCCCGCCAGGGCCGTCGCCCAGTTGCCGGGGTCCATATAGCCGGTCGCGACCAGATAGCCCGGGCCAAGGAAGGCCATGAACCGACGAATGGTCGAACCCGATACCGCGACGCTGCCGTGGGATTCCGGGAGGGACGGGCGCATTCCAAAGCGCTGCGGGCCGCCAGCGCCCGGTCCAAAACTTTCTGCCGAAGACATAAACCCAGAAACCCTCAATTTAGCATCAGTCGAGATGTAGCATAGGCTACAAATGGGGCGCAAGGCTTGAAAGTCTAGGGGCAGCAAAAAGATTTACCACCGGCTGCGGCAGTTCTTGTATGTGGAACAAGGCGACAGACGCGCGGGAGAGCCGGCGTCTGTCGTTGAGTAGAGGGGATCGGTCTTAGACTGAGGTTTGGGCTTGGGCGCACTGCGCCTTCGGTCGGGCGCCGAAGGCCAGCAGGCTCAGGCTGGCCATGGCGAAGGCGCCAAGCACGCCATAGAGCATCACCCAGGCGAAACCGTCGATGAGAGCGGCTTGCAAGCTGGCGGCGGGCAGGGCGCCGCCGTGCAGCTTGCCGGCCGCCACGTCTTCGGCAAGGGCGCGCAACGGTGCTCCCGTCAACGTGCCGCCGATCTTGTCGCGCAGGGACGCAAGCGTGCCCTCGGTCAGGATCAGGCCCATGACGGCGATGTTGATGGCGAGCGTGATCATGCGCGCCGACAGATCGATGCCCGAGGCCATGCCGGCGCGTTCGCGCGAGACCGAGCCCGTGGTGGTGTTGGTCACCGGCGTATTGACGCTGCCAAGTCCGGCGCCGGCGATCGCTGCGCCGATGAGAACCAGAACGGCATTGGTCTTGAGGCCGAGGAACATGATCAGGAAGCCAAGCCCGATGACCGCCAGCGCGGCGGGAATGACCCGTGCCGCGCGATAGCGCAGCGCCAGCCATTCGCCGAGCGGCGGAAAGATCAATGTCGGCAGCGTATAGGCCAGCAGCGCCAGACCGGAAGCGACCGCGCTATAGCCGAGGCCGTAGTTAAAATAGAGCGGCAGATAGATCATGAACGGCCAGAAGGCGAAGTTCATGCCCATGCAGCCGAACAGCGCGCCGGAAAAAGCCCGAATGCGGAAGACGGAAAAGTCGACCATCGGCCGTTCCACCGTGGTTTCGACATACAAGAAGAGCGCGAATGCCAACACCGCACCAGCAAGAATGGCCAGCGCCGTGACGCTGCCAAAGCCGAGGCTGGCGCCTTGCGTGATGTAAAAGGCGAGACCGAAGACTGCGAGAGATAGGGTGACGATGCCGGCGAGATCGAGCCGTCCGGCATCGGGATCGCGCGATTCTTTCACCGTGGCATAAGCGAGCGCGATGGAGACGATGGCGACCAGGCCGTTGACCAGAAACACCCAGCGCCAGTTGGTGAACTCCACCAGGAGCGATCCGACCATCGGACCAAAGCCGATGCCGGCGCCGGCAATGACACCCCAGACGCTGAAGGCGATGCCGCGTTCGCGTGCGTTTTCGAACTGATGCGAGATCACGGCCAAGATGGCGATGAGCATGGTGCTGCCGCTCATGCCTTGCAGGGCACGGCCAATGATGAGTGTGGCGGTGTTGGGGGCGAAGCCGCAGACCAGCGAGGTCAGCCCGAACAAGGCGGTGCCGATGATGAACAGGCGTCGCCGCCCGAAGCGGTCCGCCAAGGTGCCCGCCGCCATCAGCATGGTGTTCACGGCGATGGTGTAGGCATTCATGATCCATTGCATGTCCGTGAACGACGTCTGCAAGGCGTTTTCGATGCCCGGCAGGGCGGCGGGCACGGCTGAAATCTCGAGGCCGAACATGAACGAGCCGATGCAGACGGCGACGAGCGCCGTCAGGCTTCTTCCAGAAAAACTTTGGGGCATGGGATGGTCCTTTCGCCCTCGCATGTAAAACTTGGACGAAAGGACAGAAACTGGCAGTAATAGAACCTTATGTCCTAAAAACTGGACAATGAGATGCTTGACCTCAACGATCTCAGATTATTCGTGCAAGTGGCCGATCAAGGCGGATTCGCTGCGGCCGGGCGTGCGCTGGGCATGCCGAAGTCGACGCTGGCCAAGCGCATCGGCGATTTCGAGACCCGTCTCGGCCTGCGGCTGTTCCAGCGCCATGCCCGGCAGTTCGCCCTGACCGAGATCGGCCGCGAGCTTTATGAGCGCGCCCAGGCCATGCTGGTCGAGGCGGAAGCGGCGGAGGCTTTGATCCAGGGCCGTCTCAATGAGCCGGCGGGCCTGGTGCGGCTTACGGCTTCCACCGTCGAAGCCCAGACCCTGCTAGCGGATATTCTGCCTGAATTCGCCATCGCTCATCCAAAAGTGTTCCTTCAGCTTGACGCTTCGGATCGCCTTGTCGATCTCATCGAGGATGGCTTTGACTTGGCTTTGCGTACGCACTACGGCGCCTTGCCGGATTCAAGCCTGGTGCAGCGCCGGCTCGGTGCCTCGTTCAATCATCTGGTCTGTGCGCCGTCCTATCTGGAGGGCCGGCCACGGCCCAACTCTCCCACGGAACTCGGCGGACATCTGGGCATCTGGTTCGCCCTGAAGACCAAGGCGCTGCCCTGGCGCTTCTATGACGACAGGGGACGGGCCTTCGAGGACGAGGCCGCCATGCCGTGCTGGCGTTTCGTCTCCAACGATCCAGCCACGCTGTTGAATGCCGCCATCGCTGGGCTTGGCATCGCGTCCTTGCCGGCGCGCATGTGCACCGAGGCGCTGGCCAGCGGTCAGCTCGTTCGCTTGCTGGAGGGGTGGCGCCCAGCCGGCCCAACGCTGACCCTTTTGACGCCGCATCGGCGCGGCCAATTGCCGGCCGTGCGGGCCTTGTCCGACTTTCTGGCAGCGCGGCTCACGCCCTTGTTGGCGAAAACGCATGTTTCCTAATTGTTTGGAAAGATGTCGCGCCACCGGAACATGATTTCGCGGCAATGCGAAATGTAGGTGAAGGAACCCTTTCGGATCGCAGTATCCCTGTTGCGTCCGTGCAACAGCCTGAAAATGATTCAGATTACGACGCGAAACGCCCTGATCTATGCCCCGTTTGTGCCATAAACCGCTCGCTAATCAGTAGGGTGCAGTGAGAGCGGTAGTTGATCGCATCGTCAAGGCAATGAAACACTCATTCGGTGCGGAATCGCGTGGCGATAGATCAATTGGAATTGGGACAGCGTTGATGGACGCGTGTGGGTTCAGCAAGACGGAGTTTCCTATTCGATCCGGGCGCGAGGGATCGAGCCGCGAAGGAGCGACCTTTGTGTCGCGCCGTTCTCATTTCATTTCGATGGGCTGGGGTTGGGTCAACGTTTGCGGGGATCTGCCATGATGGCTTTTCCGGCTCACCACTCCGTCCGTTTCTATTGCAGCATCGCCTTGCTTGGCGCGTCGGTTGTCATGACGCCGGCCCGTGCGCTCGATTCGGAGCCGACGCCACCGGGCTCGGCCACCGCCGCTCTGCCGGTGTTCAAGGATCCGATGGCGGCGCTGCGTGAAGGTCTCGCCGGTTATCGCGCCGGCAATTTTGACGCTTCCGTACGTGCGCTGCGTTATGCCGCCGAAGGCGGTCAGTCGATGGCGCAATGGAAGCTTGGCCAGATGTATGCGGCCGGCGACGGCGTACCGCACGACGACATCAAGGCCTTCCAGTATTTCTCGCAGATCGTCGCCTCCTACGATGAGGACGCCTCCGACCCGCGCGAGATCCCGTTCGTCTCGAGCGCCTTCGTCTCAGTCGGCAATTACAATCTGCATGGCCTGCAGACGCTGAAGCGCAATCCGCGCCGCGCCTTCCAGCTTTTCCATTACGCCGCTACCAATTTCAGCGACGCCAACGCCCAGTACAATCTGGCGCGCATGTACCTGGACGGCGACGGCATCCCGGCCGATCCGCGCCAGGCGACCCGTTGGCTCAGCAACGCCGCCGAAAAGAACCACATGGAAGCGCAAGCGTTGCTCGGCAACATGCTCTTCCAGGGCCTCAACGGCCTGCCGCGCCAGCGCCACCGCGGCCTGATGTATCTGACCCTGGCGCGCGAAGCGGCCGGCGACCGGCCGGAGAACCGCTGGATTGTCGACCTTTACGACACTGCGATTCGCACCGCCGATGACTTCGACAAACAGGCGGCGCATATCGAACTGAGCCGCCAGCTCGCCAAACGTTCCCGTTAATTCATTCGTTTTATCAAGAGCCTCCGGGCGACTTCTCGCCCTCGATTTCAATGGCTCGTCCGTTGCCGATCTTGCCGCTGATCTTCTTGTAGAACGTGAGATAGCGCGCGCCATCGCGCGTTGCGACCGCCGCCGAGATACGTTCAGGCAGATCGGGCGCGCCACTGGCGAGGCCTTGCAGCACCGCCGCGTGCAGCGTCGCGAAGCGCTGGAAATCCGCGCCGAGCTGGTCCTGATGGCCATGCAGGGCATAGAGCGGCTGCGGCTCGCTTTTGCCCTTCAATGCAAAGGCGCCGAGTTCGACAAACCGATGCGCCGATGCGGCCGCCCGGATCGCCGCCGAGGCGACGATCGACACGCCCAATTCCTTGGTCGCCGTCTCCAGCCGCGCCGCGACATTCACCGGATCGCCGACGATCGAATAATCGAAGCGCTGGTCCGATCCCATATTGCCGACGAAGACCGGTCCGGCGTTGAGGCCGATGCCGACGGCCAGCGGCACATGCGACCGGCCTTCGGCCTCGGCCTGGGCCCGCAACGCCGCATCGATGTCGGGGATGGCCGCCTGCATGGCGAGCGCCGCCGCGCAGGCCCGGTCGGCATGATCGGTGACGATCAGCGGCGCATTCCAGAATGCCATCAGCCCATCGCCGATATATTTGTCGATCGTGCCGCGCTCAGCGAGTACGGCGCCGGTCAGCGGCGTGTGCAGGGCGTTGAGAAAACGCACCACGCCCTCGGCATCGAGCGTCTCGGCACGCGTGGTGAAATCGCGCGCGTCGGAAAACAGGATCGACACCTCGCGCGTATCGCCGCCGAGCTTGAGGCGGGACGGATCGGCGGCGAGCTGTTCGATGACGCTGGGGCTGAGATAGCGCTGGAAGGCGCCGCGCACGAACCGCTTCTCCTGTTCGCTCTGCCGATAGACGACGAAGGTGACGCCGAGATAAGTGGCGATCCACGACGCGCCGGGAATGACCGGATCGAACAGCAGGTCTTCGTAGCGGAACAGATACCAGCTGCCGAGCACGCAGACGAAAAGCAGTAGGAAAGCGGCGAGCGCCGCCAAAGTCGGCGGCAACCGTCGTGCCAGGAAGGCGACGGCGAGGCCGCCGATGAGCAAAGCGATGGCTTCGGCGCCGAGCATCCAATCGGGCCGGGCGAGGCGCGAGCCGGTCAACGCATGTTCGATCAGCTCCGCATGCACTTCGACGCCGGGCACAGCGCTGTCGATCGGCGTCGAGCGCAAGTCGGAGAGGCCGGCGGCGCTCGAACCGACGAGCATGATGCGCCCCTCGATCTCATCGCGATCGACGCCGCCTTCCAAAATCTTCCACACCGGCAGCACGCGGCCCGGCTGCGATCCGGCGAAACGTATGCGCACGCCGCCATCCCGCTCGGTGGGGATTTCGGCATCGCCGATCTTCACGGCAACGATGGAAGTGCGACCGCCGAAATTGGTTTCGCCCGAGGCATTGCTCGCCTTGATGACCGGCGTGTCGGTGCGGAAGGCGACGCGCAGCGCTTCGCCGGCGAGGCTCGGCACCAGGGTTTTCTCCGGCCCTTCGCCGATGGCGAAGACCAGCGGCACGCGCCGCAGGATGAGATCGACATCGGGGATGTAATTGATGGCGCCCATGCCGGCGGCCGCTTCGCGCAGATGCGGCAGCGGCAGGATCATGCCGCGAAAGAACGGTAGCGCCGCAGTTGGATCATCACCCAGGCGGACGAATTGCGTCTTCATCGGCGCGCTGACGTCGGAAGGACGATTGGTCAGCGCCATGCCGATCACCACCGGCTGGTCGCGGAAGGCTTTTTCAAGCGGGTCGGCGTCGAGCGTGCCGCTGTCGGCGAGCGTCTTTTGCAGCGCATCGCGTTCCGGCGAAGCTGGCAGCAGCGACAGCACTTCGCGGGTCGCGAGCCGGTCGGGCTCGGCGAACAGGCTGTCGTAAGCGACGACGGCGGCACCTTGTTCTATGAGCTTGTTGGTCAGCTCGGCGAGCCGCTGGCGCGGCCACGGCCATTGGCCGAGGCGGGTGAGGGAGGCATCGTCGATATCGACGATGCGCACCGGCAGATCGGGCGACCAGGGGCGTGGCGCGAGCTGCTGGAATTCGTCGAAGACGATGTTGCGCAGGCGCTCCACCGGCCGCGTGCCGTTGAGCAACACGCCGACGATGAGCCCGACGATGACCGGCGTCAGCCCGACCAGCCACAGCAATCCGCGTCGCGCCGTCTTGCGGCCGGTGGCCTCCGTCGCGCGCGCTGGCTGTGGCTTTGCCAATCAGGGCCTCAGTTGAGTTCGATGCGCACCGGCACGTGGTCCGATGGCTTTTCCCAGCCGCGCACATGTTTGTCGATCGTGGCGGAGGAGAGACGGTCGGCCGCCTGCGGCGACAGCAGCAGATGGTCGATACGGATGCCGTTGTTCTTCTGCCAGGCGCCGGCCTGATAATCCCAGAAGGAATAGAGCCCGGCTTCGTCGGTCGTGGCGCGGACCGCTTCGGTGAGGCCGAGATTGATCAGCCGGCGAAAGGCGGCGTGGGTCTGCGGCAGGAACAGCGCATCGTTGACCCAGGCTTCCGGCGTCTTGGCGTCCTTGGCCTCGGGGATGACGTTGTAGTCGCCGGCCAGAACCAGCGGCTCCTCGTAGGCCAGCAGCATTTTGGCATGGCGAGCGAGGCGATCCATCCAGGCGAGCTTATAGGCATATTTCTCGGTGCCGACCGGATTGCCGTTGGGCAGATAGATCGAGGCGACGCGCACGACGGTGTCGCCATGCGGCACGATGGCCTCGATATAGCGCGACTGTTCGTCCGCATCGTCGCCCGGCAGGCCGCGCGTCACCTCGATGGGCGCTTTCGATAGGATGGCGACGCCGTTGAACGTCTTCTGGCCATGCACGGCCGCGTTATAGCCGGCGCTCTCGATCTCGGCCCTGGGGAAGGCGTCGTCGGTGCATTTGATTTCCTGCAGGCACAGGACGTCGGGTTCCTCTTCCTTGAGATAACGCAGGAGATGGTCGAGGCGCTGACGCACCGAATTGACGTTCCAGGTGGCTATGCGCACAGGCAAAATTCCGGTTTTGGTGGGTCGAGATTCTAAGGTTCGGGCGAGTGTAGCCGGTTGCGCCGCGCCTTTCAGCCCCAGCGCCGATGCGCCCACATCCATTGTTCGGGGTGGGCGCGCACCATGTTCTCGATGGCGTGCTGGAGATTGGCGGTCGCCACGGCAACATCGGCGTCGACATTATCGGTTCGTGGAACGTCGATCACGACCAGGCTGGCGCGGAACCGCACGCCCGGCAGCCGGACGATCTGGCCGGCAAGCAGCGGAATACCCAGCCGGCGCGCGGCCATCGCCGGAAACGGCGAACTGGGCGCCGGCCGCCCGAAAAACGGCACGGGCAGGCCGAAATTGTCGCGCAGATCGACCATGGTGGTGATGGCGCCGCCCCGGCGCGCATGTTGCAGCAGACGTCGCACGGCGCTCTCGTGCTTGGCGATCAGGCCGCCCGGATAATAGGGCGCGCGCAGACCGAACACATAGGCATCGATCAAAGGGTTCTTGATCCGCTGAAAGACACCGGCGGTGTTCTGGCCGACGGCCACCAGACCGGCCGAGGCCAATTCCCAGTTGCCGAGATGGGGAGCGCCGGCGACAAAGCGCCCGTCGGCGGGCAGCAGCGCCTCGAATTTACTATCAAGCTCAAGGCGGCCTTCATCCAGAATGGTCTTGAGATGGAACTCCTCGGCGAAGACCCGGCCGAGATTGTCCCACATCGCCCGCACGATCGCTTCGCGCTCGGCTTCGGTTTTTTCCGGCATGGCGGCTTGCAGATTGGCGAGCGCGCGGCGATGCCGGCTCGACCAGGGCGCGAACATCCGCCAGCCCCAGCCCATGGCATTGGAGGCGGCCTCCAACGGCAGCGCCCGCACAAGCGCCGCCATGGCCCGGAAACAGGCATATTCAAGGCGATGCTTGAAGCGAGGGGCGGGCGGAGGCGTGGACAAAGAGGGCGGCACCGGGGTTCGCGGCATGCCGCGTTGACTCGATTTGGTCAAATCCATAACGGTGAGCGGAATCGCGCACAATATGCGCCGTCAGCGCTTTTTGCGTTAGTTGGGGCTGAAATTCCGGAAACAAGCGTGTGCGCGACCGCCTGATCCACGTTTTTGTGCCTCTGGCCGGCTTCGCGGCGCTCGTCGGGGTGGGGCTTTTCGCTCCCAAATTGGCCGATGTCCTCAATCTGGCGCTGCCGTTTTTCGGGCTGATCGTCATCGGCTACGTCTGCGGAAAATTGTGGGATATTCCCGAGGCCGGCCTCGCCTGGATGAACACGTTCATCGTCTATGTCGCGCTGCCGGCCCTGTTCTACAATCTGATCGCCGCCACGCCGATCGCCGAACTGGCCAATTGGCGCTTCATCGCGATCACCACGAGCTGCACGGCGCTGGCCTATGCCTTCGGTTTCGGCGTCGGCTGGTTTGGCAGCGGCCGCCGCCTGGAACAGGCGACGATCCAGGGCGTCGCGTCGGGCTATTCCAATGTCGGCTATATGGGGCCGGGGCTGACGCTTGCGGCCTTCGGTCCGGCCTCGGTGGTGCCGACGGCTTTGATCTTCGTCTTCGACTCGACGTTCTTCTTCACCATTGTGCCGTTGCTGATGAGCCTGTCGGCTGGCAGCCACGCGACCAAGGCCGAAACGGCGTGGCTGATCGCCCGGCGTGTCTTCACCCATCCGTTCAATGTCGCCACCGCACTCGCCATCTTCTCGGCGGCGACGCAGATCCATCCGCCCGTGCCGGTGGAAAAACTGCTCACCTTCCTGCAAAACGCCGCGGCCCCTTGCGCGCTCTTCGTCATGGGCGTGACGGTGGCGCAACGTCCGGTCAGACGCATCTCCGGCGAAATGCCGCTGCTGCTGCTGTGCAAACTGGTGCTGCATCCGCTGCTGGTGTGGGTCGCCATGTCGCTGCTCGGCGACTTCGGCCGCGTGTGGACCTTCACCGCCGTGATGATGGCGGCGCTGCCGCCGGCGCTGAACGTTTTCGTGATGGCGAGCCAGTACAACGTCTATGTCGAACGCGCCTCAAGCCTGATCATGGCGGGCACGATGATCTCGGTGGTGACGGTGACCGGGCTGCTCTATCTGATCGCCGTGGGCGGAGTGCCGTATCGGTTGTTCGGGTAGGGAACCCCTGGCGGATCGGCGAATTAAGAGTGTTCGATCCTGTCTTTCAAAGAATTCGCAAAGAAACTCCCGAAGGGATATCGCCCGCGTGACCCCGGCTGCCCAAACGGTTCTCGATCAACTGCAAGGCCAATTGCGTTCCGCTTCCGTGGCGACGGCAGGCGGATTTCGACCGCCGGAGGATCCGGTCACGTCATGGTTTTGTCGTGGAGTCGGTCGTCACGGCGAAGGGCTGCCCGAGTGGAAGGGCGAACCGATGTTTCCGCTGTTGCAGGTTCGCATCGACGAATTGCCCTATGTGCCGGAGCAACTAAGACACGTGTCGCTTCTGGTTCTGTTTCACAATCTGCGCAGCCATCCGTTCGATCTGCCGCATGGCGAGGGCTGGCTGATCCGGGAATATACGACGACGGACAACCTCGTTCCGCTGCCCGACCTCAATCATCCCTACAAGCCCTTTCCCATTCGTTGGTCGCGGATCGACGACGATGCGCCGGGATGGGAAGACGCGTGGAGCATGCTCGATTTGTCCGCTCTCAACGAAGACGACGCTGCGTCAGACGCCTTCTTTGGCAACTTCAATCGCTATTCCAACACCAAGGTTGGCGGCTACCCGAAGGAAATTCAGCACGCCGTTGGTCTCAAGGATTTTGTGTTTCAGGTCGGCTCGGAAGAGAAGGTCAACTGGATGTGGGCCGATAACGGCATCGGCTATTTCTTCCGCTCGCCGACGGGTGAGTGGCGATGGTCCTGCCAGTTCTACTGACCAGAGCTGCGTGTGTAACGGCCAGGGGGCTGGCCGACGTGGCGGCTGAACGCGGTGCTGAACGTGCTCGCTGATCCATAGCCGACGCGCTCGGCAACCGCGGCGATGTCCATGTCGTGATGTCGAAGCAGATCTTTGGCCATCGCCATGCGCCACGCCAGTAAATACTCCATCGGCGGCATGCCGACATTGCGCGTGAAGCGGTCGAAGAAAGCCGAGCGGGAGAGGGCAGCTTTCTTTGCCAGTTGAGCCATTGTCCACCGATGAGACGGGTCGGCATGCATTTGCCGGATCGCTTCGGCCAATCGCTCATCGCTCAGGCCGCGCAGCAATCCTGTCGGTGCGTCGAGGGCTTGTGTCAGGCGTAACGCTTCTACCAGCAAAATCTCGACCAGCCGGGTAAGCACCAGATCACGCCCCGCGCGCTGCTGAGCGGCTTCCTCGATCAAGAGTTTGACGAGGATGGACAAGCGTTCGACACCACGGACGTGAATCTGCTCCGGCAGTAGCGCGATGAGTATGTCGGTATCGGAGGAACCGAAGATGAAGTAACCGCCCAAGAGGCGAACGCTTGGCGGGCCGTCCTGGCGTCCATGCCGAACCTCGGTATCAGATTTCGCCATGGCATGCGGATCGATGAGCTCAGGCAGGACGGGCTCGAAGCCCGACATGGTGAAGCCCGGCGTTGTCGGGAGTAGAACGAAGTCGCCCGCCTCAAGCGTCAGCTCCTCCTGTCCGTCCACGGCCAAGCGGCACGATCCTTCGATGACGGCGGCAAAGCCCGGATGGCCGAAATCGGCATAGCGAACGCCCCAACGCCCGGCACCACTGATCCCCTTCGTGAATACAGCCTGCGGCCTGAGCAGGCCGATAACCTCGGACAGGGGATCAATCATTATTGGACTATAGCTAATAAAAAATGGACTTTCAATTGTAGATAGTCCTGTTCAGCCAAGGCAAGAACACGCATCGATGCTGCTGAGGAGAAGATCATGAAAAACGCTCTGATTACCGGCTGTTCTTCGGGCTATGGCCTTGAGACCGCCCGCTATTTTCTTTCCAAAGGGTGGAACGTCATCGCCACCATGCGCACCCCGCGCGACGGCATTCTGCCGGCTTCGCCATCTTTGCGGATTTTGCCGCTGGATGTGACGGACGAAGAAAGCATCGCCTTGGTCATCAAAGCGGCTGGGCCCATCGATGTTCTCGTCAACAATGCCGGCATTGGTGTTGTCGGTGCCTTCGAAGCGACACCACTGTCGCACATCCGCAAGGTCTTCGAGACCAACACCTTTGGTGTCCTCGCCATGACGCAGGCTGTCATTCCGCAGATGCGCGAACGGCGCGCAGGTGTAATCGTCAACGTTACGTCGAGCGCGACTTTGGCGGCCTTTCCGCTCGCGGCCGCTTATACGGCCAGCAAGCAGGCCATCCAAGGTTTCACCGGTTCGTTGGCGCATGAACTCGGGCATTTCAACATTCGCGCCAAGCTGGTCGAACCGGGTTACGCTCCGACCACGCGGTTTACTGAGAATACTGCGGTGCGCGTCGAAAATCTCATTCCGCCGCCCTATGCCGATTTTGCCGCGCCGATTTTCCAATCGTTCGCGCAGCCAGCAATGACGACGAAGGAAAGTGATGTAGCTCAGGCCGTGTGGCAGGCGGTGAATGACACTACCGGCCAACTGCGGTTTCCAGCGGGGGCGGATGCTGTCGCGCTTGCGCGTCAAGCGACAAGCGGCGGGTCCTAAAGTCGGCACTGCGTTGTGCCGAGGTGTAACCCGGCACAACGCGACAATCACAACCGTCCCGAATGCCTTTCCACCATGTAACGCCCGGGCGACGTGCCAAGCGCTTTGCGAAACATGGTCACGAAACTGGGCATACTTTCATAGCCGAGATCGGCCGCGACCTGCTGAATGGAAGCGCCGCCGGCCAGCCATTTGACGGCGAGCATTACGCAAAGCTGCTGGCGCCAACGGCCAAAGCTCATGCCGGTTTCTTGATGGATGAGGCGCGCCAGCGTGCGCTCGCTCAGGCCGGCGCGCTTTGCCCAGACCGCGAGTGTCGCGCGATCCGCCGGCGCGTTCATCATCAGGTCGATAATCCGACGCAGACGATGATCGTTGGGCATCGGCAGATGCAGATCCTCGATCTCAGCGATCGCGAGTTCATCGAGCAGGACCGATATCAGGCGGGAGTTCGCGCCGCCTTCCCGATAGAGCAGCGGCAGGTTTGCCGCGCGGGTCAAAAGTTCGCGCAGCAGCGGCGTCACGGACAAGGCGCAGCAGGTTTTGGGCAGGCTCTGGCCGACGGCCGGATCGACGAAACCGTTATAGCCTTCGAGCGCGCCCGTTGCCGTGGCCTTGATGGCATGGAGCGCGCCGCCGGGTATCCAGACCGCGCTGCGCGGCGGCACGATCCACAGCCCGCCTTCCACCTCGCAACTCAGCGCGCCGCGCTGCACGAGAATGATCTGGCCCTTGGCGTGGCTGTGAAAGCCCAGTTCGATGCCGTCGAAATCCTCGGTCACGAAACCATAGGTGACGATCGGGCGTGCCACGTCGTCCGGCTCGATCCAGTCTGTCGGTTTGGAGAGTTCGGTTAGGATCGGCATGGCCGGCCTTCGGGTTCGATTTGGCAGAATTGAATAATATTCTGTCAGAATTTCGGAATGACGCCAAATCCAAGGTCTCTTATCCCTTCGCGGCAAGCCGGTCGATCCGCCGGCGCATGCGAAAGGACATGCCGTGAATTCACTGATCGAGGGCCTTGTCGCTGATACCCTGGACAAGCTGCACCGGGATGCCGAAGCCTCCGACCGCGACCATATCGAAGCGATGATGGCGATCATCGAAGCCCCGGGCGGCTCGCCCGAACAGGCGATCGCCGGCATGCTGGCGCAAGAGCGGACGGATTACCGGCGCGTCTATCGCGACTATGCCGACAATTTCCTGGCCGTCTCGCCGAAATACGGCCGCTTCCTCTATGCCATCGCGCGCGCTTGCAAAGCGAGGCGGATCGTCGAGTTCGGCACGTCGATGGGCATTTCGACCATCTATCTCGCCGCCGCGTTGCGCGATAACGGCGGCGGTCATCTCATCGGCAGTGAGCTTGAGGGCGCCAAGGTGATGCGGGCGCGCGCCAATCTTGCCACAGCGGGCTTGGACGATCTGGTCGAGATCCGCGAAGGCGACGCACTCGAAACGCTCAAGGATGTCGGCGGCAAGGTCGATCTGCTGCTGCTCGACGGCGCTTTCTCGCTCTATCTGCCGGTCCTGAAAATGCTCGAGCCGCGACTATCGGCCGGCGCGGCGATCCTCGGCGAGAATGCCTTTGATCCCGCCTATCAGGACTATGTCCGCAAGGCAGCAAACGGCTACCTCTCGCGCGCGCTCGCGCTGGATGAGGGACGTGGCAACGAATTCACCGTGAGGACCGCACGATGCTGCTGAGAGAAGCCCCAGAACGTGCCACGGCCAAAACGCCCGGCCGGCTGAGCCGTGCGCTACTGCGCATGCTGATGAAACAGGCGACCGTCGTTGCCAGCGAACCGCTGGCCGACGACATCAGATTGATCACGCTCGATGGCAAAGCGCTGGAAGCTGTCACGTGGACGCCTGGACAGAAAATCCAGATCGCGATGGGCTCGGCCTTCGTCGCGCGCACCTATACGCCTATCGACTGGGACCCTGCGGCCGGGCGCACTCGCATTCTGGCTTATGCGCATGGCGAGGGGCCCGGCAGTGCGTGGGTGCGCAACGTCCGCCCCGGTGATGCCTGCGATCTGTTCGGTCCGCGTCATTCGTTGGACGTGCGCCAGACGAGCGGACCGCTGGCCGTCTTCGGCGACGAGACGGCTATCGGGCTTGCGTATGCGCTGCTCCGCCAGGATCGAGCGCGATCCGTGACGTGCCATTTCGAAGTGGGAGACCGGGAAAGCACATCGCGGCTTCTCGAAGGGCTTGAGATCGGTCCGGCCGTCTTGTTCGCGCGACAGGGCAACGGCACACATATCTTGGAGATGGAGGGTGCGCTCCAAGCGCTTGTCGATGCCGGCGCCACCTTCGTGCTAGCCGGGCAGGCCGGCACCATTCAGCGGTTGCGGCAGAGCTTGAAACGGCAGGCTGTGCCGGCAGCACGCATCCTCACCAAGGCCTATTGGGCGCCCGGCAAGACGGGTTTGGATTAAGGGTGCTGATCAGGCCTGCGCATCACGCTCGGCGCACCGACACCGGGCAGAACGCCTTCGCGCATGGCGAAGCGACGCAGCGGCGCGATGGCCGTGAGCGCCGCCATGCCGGCGGCGCGCAGCACGTCCACAGGCAGGAAGCCCGCCAGCAGAGTGCGATCCAGCAGATCGACAGCGATCTGGCGTGACAGCACGTCGCCACGGCGCGCGCGTTCATAGGCATCGAGCACATGCGGTGCGCCGGCGTCTTCGGGCTGCAACCGTTCGATATATTCGGCGAGATGGGCGACATCGCGCAGGCCCAGATTGAGGCCTTGCGCACCGATCGGCGGAAATACATGCGCTGCTTCGCCGACGAGCGCCAGGCGCGGCGCGGTCATCGCGCGCGCGGTGAGGCCCTGGATCGGAATGAAGGCGCCACGTCGCGCCAGGGTGATCTTGCCGAGCAGATAATGGTTCTGCTTCTCGATGGCGCGCGCCAGGTCCGCATCGCTCAAGGCGCGCAATGGATCGGCGTGCGCCGGCCGCATCATCCACACCAGACTTGAGCGATGGGGCGCGGTGTCGGTGGCGGGCAGGGGCACGAAGGTGCAGGGGCCTTCGCGCGTATGAAATTCCGTGGAGGCATCACCATGGGCGACGGTGTGGTCGAGCAGGGCGGTGAAAGCCACCTGCGGATAGGCCCATTCGCGCATGCCGATGCCGGCGGCTTGGCGGGCCGGCGAGGCGCGGCCATCGGCGGCGACCACGAGGTGTGCTTCGATGGTCTCGCCATCGGCGAGGTGGACGCGACAGCGCTCGGCTTCGAAATCATAACCGGTGACGAGGTCGTGCCGGCGCCGGGCGTTGCGCTCTTCCGCCAAGGCGGCTTCCAGCGCGCGGGTAAGATCGGCATTCTCGATGTTGAAGCCGAATTGCTCGAGCCCGGTTTCGCTGGCTTTGAAATCCGTCGGCCGATGGGCGAAGAGCGAGCCGGTGTCGTCGACGATGCGCATGGTGGCGAGCGGCGCCGCACGCGGCGCGATCCTGTCCCACACGCCAAGCGCTGCGAGAAACCGCACCGAGCCGTCGAACAGCGCCACCGTACGCGCGCTTGGCCTATCGTCGGCGGGGCCGGCGACGACGACCCGTTTGCCGAGGCGCCCCAGGGCCAGGCCGGCAGCGAGGCCGGCCGGTCCTGCACCGGCGATGAGAATATCCGCGTCCATGCCCCAGACTTAATGCCTCAGGCCGCCTTTGGCGAGCCGGCATCAAGTCGCGGGGAAAACTAGCCCTCCTTAAAGCCGTAATCCGGGATGCCCTGTTCGTTGCCGTAATATTTATAGGGCAGGAATTTGCCGGACATGCCGATTTTCACACGGTCGCCCTTCGGATTGGGCTCGCGTTCGAACTCGATGTTGAAATCGATCGCCGACATGATGCCGTCGCCGAATTCCTCCTCGATCAGAGCTTTCCAGGCCGGGCCGTTGACCATCACCATTTCATAAAAGCGGTAGATCAGCGGATCGGTCGGCGGCATCGGCGTGCCGCCGCCGCGATAGGGCACTTCGTTGAGCATGCGCTTTTCGTTCTCGCTCAAACCGAAGAGCGTGGCGGCTTTCTCGGCCAAGGGCTTCACCAGTTTCATCTGGCCGAGCAGCGCGCCGATGACGAGCACTTCCGACATGCCGCCGATTTCCGTGGTGATATATTTCCACGTCCAGCCATTTTCGCGCTTGATGTCGAGAATCTTCTCGGTGAGTTCTTCGCGTTTCATGGATGTCTCCTTGTGAAGTGAAAGCTTTTTTACGCAGGAATGCGTAAGGGGATGGAGCTGGCCGCCGTCGGCTGTACGACGGGCGGATGTTTCTTGTCGTAGCCGATGGGCTTCTCGTCGCGGAACGTGCGCGAACGCGTGACGAGGAAGTCGATGAGGTGATTGCGCAGCGGGTAATAGTCGGCGGCTTTGTGCAGATCGATGCGGCGACGCTCGCGCGGCAGCGGATTGGCAACCACTTCCGCCACCATCGCGTCCGGCCCGTTGGTCATCAGGATGATCTTGTCGGCGAGAAAAATCGCTTCGTCGACGTCGTGGGTTATCATGAAGGCGGTCTGGCCGGTGTCGAGGCAGATGCGCCGCACTTCGTCCTGCAACGAGCCGCGCGTCAGCGCGTCGAGCGCCGAGAACGGTTCGTCCATCAGCAGGATTTTCGGTTCGATGGACAAGGCGCGGGCGATGCCGACGCGCTGTTTCATGCCGCCGGACAGTTCCGCCGGCCGCTTCATCTCGGCGCCCTTGAGGCCGACCACGTCGATGAAGCGCATCGCATGGGCATTGACCTGTTCGCGGCTCCAGTCGCGCCATTTCGAGGCCACCGCATAGGCGACATTGCCGAGCACCGTGCGCCACGGCAGCAGCGCGTGGCTCTGGAAGATGACGGCACGATCGAGTGACGGGCCTTCGATGGCGTGACCATCGACGACGGTGACGCCGGCATCGGGCAGTTCGAGGCCGGCGAGCGTGTTCAACACCGTCGTCTTGCCGCAGCCGGAATGGCCGATGATGCAGGCGAATTCGCCTTTGCCCATGCGGAACCAGAAGTCGTCGAAGATCGTCGTCGTGCCGCCGCCGGCTTTCGGATAGCGCCGGGCGATGCCTTCGATGGAAATGAATTTGTCGTTCACGGCCTCACTCCGGATAGGTGACGAGCCGGCCGACGAAGGCCAGGATTTGATCTAGCATCATGCCCATCAGGCCGATGACGAGGATCGAGATGATGACATTGGTGATCGACAGATTGTTCCATTCGTTCCACACGAAATAACCGATGCCCGTGCCCCCCACGAGCATTTCGGCGGCGACGATGACGAGCCAGGCGATGCCGATGGAAATGCGCATGCCGGTGACGATGGTGGGCGCGGCGGCGGGCAGGATGATGGTGAAGGCCTTGCGCAAGGGGCGCACTTCCAAAGTCCGCGCCACGTTCAGCCATTCCTTGCGGGTCGAGGCGACGCCGAAGGCGGTATTGACCAGCATCGGCCACACCGAACAGATGAAGATGACGAAGATCGCCGAGATCGAGGAATCCTTGATCGTGTAGAGCGCCAGCGGCATCCAGGCGAGCGGCGAGATCGGTTTCAAAATCTGGATGAACGGATTGAGCGCTTTGTTCATCAAGGGCGACATGCCGATCAAAAAGCCGATCGGCAAGGCCACGATCACCGCCAACGCATAGCCAGTGAGCACGCGCAGCAGCGAATAGGCGAGCTGGATGCCGATGCCCTTGTCGTTGGGACCGCGATCGTAGAACGGCTCCTTCAGATGTTTCCAGATTTGCGCGCCGACATCGAGCGGGCCGGGCATGGCGGATTTGCCCTGCGTCGCCGTCACGCCCATCAGGCGCGCATATTCGGGATCCATCTGCTCGACGGATTTCGTGCCCTGGGTGCCGAGCTGCCAGACGAGCAGAAAGCCCGCCAGCAGCAGCACCGAAACAAGTAGAGACCGGGCGTTGAGAGACAAGGTCATCGGGCTCAACTGCGCTTGATGGCGAAACTGTTGATGTAATCGGCCGGCTTCGCGGGATCGAAGCTCTTGCCCATCACGACGATCTTCTTGGAGCCGGGCGTTGGCGGTTCAAGGCCGGCTTCCTTCATCAGTTTCGCCGTATCGGTTTCGAGGAACACCTGCGAGGCGACGGCCTTGTAATCGACATCGCCCTTGATCTGGCCCCAGCGCTTCATCTGGGTCAGAATCCACACGGCGAAATCCTGCCAGGGGAAAGGATCGAAATCGATGCGCTTGGGATCGCGCTTCACTTGGCCCAGACCATCGGCATAGGTGCCGGTCAACACCTGTTCGACGACGGTGACGGGCTGATTGAGATAGTTCGCCGGGGCGATGGCTTCCGCGATCTGCTTGCGGTTTTCGGCTTTCGTTGCGAATGCCGTTGCGTCGATGATCGACCGCAGCAGCGCCGCATAGGAGTTCGGCGCCTGGGTGATGAATTCGCGCGAGGCGGCGAAGGCGCAGCAGGGATGACCGTCCCAGATCTCCTTCGAGAGGATGTGGATGAAGCCGACGCCATCATAGACGGCGCGCTGGTTCACCGGATCGGGGGCGAGAAAGCCGTCGATATTGTCGGCGCGCAGATTGGCGACCATTTCCGGCGGCGGCACGGCGCGGATCTGCACGTCGGTATCGGGATCGATGCCATGTTCGGCGAGATAATAGCGCAGCAGATAGTTGTGCATCGAATAGTCGAAGGGAACGGCAAACTTGAAGCCTTTCCACGATTTCGGATCGCGCTTGTCCTTGTGCTTGATCGCCAGCGTGATCGCCTGGCCGTTGATGTTCTCCACCGCCGGCATCGTATAGGGGATCGGGTTCGAGCCGATGCCAAGCGAGATCGCCAGCGGCATGGGCGAGAGCATATGTGCCGCGTCATATTCCTTGTTGATGGTCTTGTCGCGGATCACCGCCCAGCCGGCGGCCTTGTTCACCTCCACGTCGAGGCCATGCTTTTTATAGAATCCAAGCGGATCGGCCATGATGATCGGCGTGGCGCAGGTGATCGGAATGAACCCGACCTTGAGCGCTTTCTTCTCGAGGCCGCCGGCCTGGGCGAAGACCTCCGTCGCCGTGGCGATCGGAAAGATCGACGAGAGAACCGCGGCAGCCGTCGAAGTGCCCACGGCATCGAGGAAGCGCCGGCGCGACAGATCGTTGGGGAAGATCGCCTTCATCACCGCCGTTTCGACCGTGCGGCGATAGCTCTCTTCCGGTGCCGCATCGGCCGGGCTGCATGTGAGTTCGGCGTCATGCGCCGCCTGGGAGACATGGCGGCCGCAGCCGCAGCCGGAAAGTTTCGAAGTCGCGTCGAACGGGTTCTTGAACAAAGCCATGGTTGCGCTCGCCTTCTGTGAAATCTGCCTCCCAAACGAGCAACCGGCGTGCCAGCTTGAGGGCGATCGCGAAAATCCAGTGGGTTGATGCACTTAGGGCTGGAAAGCGGCGCGTCGGGCTGATACGGAATTTCGTAGTCTTACGAGATTACGCAATGAACATACGAAATATCGTAGATCTGCCCGACGCTCATCCCGACGTCTCGCTCGGCCTCGCCTTCGAGCATGGCGCCGAGCCGGTGCTGGTGATCGATCCGCTGGAGGATCGGATCATCGACGCCAATCCGCGCGCGGCGGCCTTGCTCGGCTACGGCCGGTCGGACCTGCGCAGCATGCGCGTCAGCGCGCTGCATCCTGGCCAGCTTCCAGCCCTCATCGTCTTCAGCCAGGCGGCGCTCCTGAAGGGCCGTTACTGGACGCAGGCCCTGTCGCCGCGCCATGCCGACGGCAGCCAGCTCAGTCTCGAATATTCGGCCGCCGTTCTGCCGACCTCGGCCGGCCAGTGGTTGCAGATCGCCCTGCACGACATTGTCGAGCGCCAGCGCCGCATGGTCGATCAGGAGGCCGATCTGTTCATGCGCAGCGGCATCGCCGAATGGCAGCGCGCCGAGCGCTTCTTCCAGGATATCGAACGTGAGAACCGCTTGATCCTGCGCGCGGCGGGCGAGGGCATCTATGGCGTCAATGCCGAAGGCATCACCACTTTCGTCAATCCCGCCGCCGAGCGCATGCTCGGCTGGACGGCGGAAGAACTCGTCGGCCGCGACATGCATGCCACCGTCCATCACACCCATGCGGACGGCCGCCACTACGTCAATCACGATTGCCCGATCTACGCGGCCTTTCGCGACGGCACCGTGCATAAGGCCGACGCGGAAGTGTTCTGGCGCAAGGACGGGTCTTCGTTTCACGTCGAATATACCTCGACGCCGATCCGCGAACGCGGCCGTCTGCTCGGCGCGGTGATCGTCTTCCGCGACATCACCGTGCGGCGCGAAAGCGAGGAGCAATTGCGCGGCGCGCTTGCCGAAGTCGATCATCTGCGCGAACGCCTGGAGCGCGAAAACGAATATCTCCAAGAAGAAATCCGCATCGAGACACGCCATCGCGGCATCATCGGCCGCAGCGCCGCCCATCAGAAGATTATCAGCCAGATCGAACTGGTGGCGCAGACCGATGCCACGGTTCTGATCACGGGTGAATCCGGCACCGGCAAGGAGCTGATCGCCCGCGCCATTCATGAAGCGAGCCGCCGCTCCAGCCGTCCGCTGATCCGCGTCAATTGCGCGGCCATTCCCAGAGAATTGTTCGAAAGCGAGTTCTTCGGCCACGTCAAAGGCGCCTTCACCGGCGCCATCCGCGATCGCATCGGCCGCTTCGAACTGGCCGATCAGGCCACCTTGTTTCTCGACGAAGTCGGCGAAATTCCGCTCGAACTGCAAGGCAAGTTGCTGCGCGTCTTGCAAGAAAAGCAGCTCGAACGGGTCGGCGAGGAGCGCACGCGCAATGTCGACGTGCGCATCATCGCGGCCACCAATCGCTCGCTAAAAAGCGACGTGAAGGCCGGACGCTTCCGCGAAGATCTCTATTATCGCCTCGACGTTTTCCCGATTGAATCGGTGTCGTTGCGTGAGCGGCTGGAGGATATCCCGCAGCTTGCCCAGCACGCGCTCGAAGGGGCGATCCGCAAGCTCAATCTGCCGGCCATCACGCTCACCAAGGCCGATATCGATCGTCTGATGCGTTACGATTGGCCGGGCAATGTGCGCGAGCTGGAAAACGTCATCGAGCGCGCGGCGATCCTGGCGTCCAATGGCCGCCTGCGCATCAGCCTGCCGGAGGCACGCGCCGGGCAGGGCGCCTCGGTGCCACAGCCTTCGCAGGTGCGCCTGGTCCGGGAAGACGAGCGCAAGCAGCGCGATCGCGACAATATCGTCGCGGCATTGAATGTCGCGGGTGGCCGGGTCTTCGGCGCCGATGGCGCGGCGGAACTGCTTGGCATTCGGCCAACCACTTTGATTTCGCGGATGAAGGCTTTTGGCATCAAGATCTAATCGCGCGGCTTGCGCAAAGCCGCGAAGCGCCGCACCTTGCCGTCTGTTTCGCAACCGATGTCCATGACTGATCCATCATCTTCTCAACGCGGCCTGGCCTGGCTTGTTCATATTTTCACCGCCTCGGGCGCGGCGTGCGGCTTCCTGGCGCTCGAGCGCGCCGTGGCGCAGGATTTCGTCGGCACGTTTCTGTGGCTCGCCGTGGCGCTGGTCATCGACGGGATCGACGGCACGTTCGCGCGTGCCGCCAGGGTGCGCGACGTCCTGCCGATTATCGATGGCGACACGCTCGATCTGGTGGTCGATTTCCTCACCTATGTGGTCGTGCCGGTGGTGGTTCTGGTGCATGCGCCGCTGCTGCCACGTCCCTGGGCCTTGGCGCTTGGTGTGGTCGTTCTCATCGCCTCGGCGCTCTATTTCGCCGACGGGCGCATGAAGACGCCTGACAATTGGTTCCGTGGGTTTCCGGCGATCTGGAACGTGCTGGTGTTCTACCTGCTGGTCTTCCAGCCGACCGTGCCCGTGACGATCCTGATCGTTCTCGTCGCAGTTGTCCTGATGTTCGCCCCGATCGTCTTCATTCATCCGATGCGGGTGAAACGGCTGCAATGGCTGACCGGTGCGGTCCTGCTCGCCGGCACGGGGGCGGCCGGCATCGAACTGGCGACGAATTTCGCCGGCCCCTGGTGGGGACGGGTGGTGCTCTTGGCCGGCGCTGCCTATGTCATCCTCCTGCCGCTGACCCGTGGTTCGGTCTGGGCTCAAAGCAAAACATGAGACGGAATAGAGGTTTGGATGGAACAGACGATCGCTGCGAAGTCGCATCCCCGTTCGGCGCAGATGTATCCGGTCCTGCCGCCGGTCGACATCGACCGTTTGCGCCGCTTCGGAGCGGCTGCGTCCTATAGGGCCGGTCAGCGTGTCGTCGGCGCCGGGGAGGTTTCGCCCGGCGTGATCGTGATCCTCTCCGGGGAGCTTGAAATCACCCGCGCCGGTTATGGCGGCACCGGTGCTCATATCGTCACCCACGGTGCCGGAGAATTCATGGGCGAACTCGCCCAGCTGTCCGATCGGCCGTCGCTGGTCAATGCGACGGCGGCGAGCGATGTCGAGGCGCTGGTCATCGTCTCGGGCCGGCTGCGCGATCTGATGGTGCAGGAGGCGAGCCTTGGCGAGCGCGTCATGCGCGCTTTGATCCTGCGCCGGGTCGATCTGCTCGAAAGCGGCGGCAGCGGCCCGATCATTGTCGGCCGTCGCCACAGCGGTGACGTGTTGCGCTTGCAGGGTTTTCTCACGCGCAGCGGCCAGCCGCACGGCGTCTTCGATCCGGAGGAGGATACGTGCGCGGCGACGCTCATCGATCGCTTCAAGGTCGATGAGCATCATCTGCCGATCGTTCTGTGTCCGGACGGTCGCCTGCTGCGCAATCCAGCCGACACCGATCTGGCGCGTTGCCTGGGGCTGGTGCGTCCCATCGATCCGGACAAGCTCTATGACGTCGCCATCGTCGGTGCCGGCCCCGCCGGCCTTGCCGCCGCTGTTTATGCGGGGTCCGAAGGTCTATCCGCCATCGTGCTCGATTGCCGGGCCTTCGGCGGGCAGGCCGGTGCCTCGGCGCGGATCGAAAATTATCTTGGTTTCCCCACCGGTATCTCGGGCCTTGCCCTGATGGCGCGCGCCTACAATCAGGCGCAGAAGTTCGGCGTCGAAATGGCCATTCCCGATGAGGCCTGCCAGCTCAGTCTGTCGCGCGATGCGGAGCGGCATTTCGTTTTGGGCGTCGATGCGGACGAAAAGGTGCGGGCGCGCTCGGTGGTTGTCGCATCCGGCGCCAGCTATCGCCGGCTCGATGTCGCTAATCTCGCCGAGTTCGAAGGCGCGTCCGTGCATTATTGGGCTTCGCCGATCGAGGCGAAACTGTGCGCCAATCAGGAAGTGGCACTTATCGGCGCGGGCAATTCCGCCGGGCAGGCGGCGGTCTACCTCGCCAGCCAGGTCAAGAAGGTCTCGCTCCTGGTGCGCGGCAAGGGTCTTGAAGCCACCATGTCGCGCTATCTCATCGATCGCATCGAGGCCCAGCCCAATATCGAGGTTCATGTCCAGACCGAGGTGATTGGCCTTGCCGGGCAAAACGGCAGCCTGGAGACGATCACCTGGCGGGACCGGGAGACCGGCGAAGTCGACACATGCGCGATTCCTCACCTGTTCCTCTTCATCGGCGCCGAGCCCAACACCGATTGGCTGGCGGATGCCGGGATCGAACGTGATGGCAAGGGGTTCATCCGCACCGGCGCCGAGGGTTTCCATCCTCTGGAGACGAACCAGTCCGGCGTTTTCGCCATCGGCGATGTCCGCGCCGGATCGATCAAGCGGGTCGCCGCCGCCGTGGGCGAGGGCGCGCAGGTGGTGGCGGCCTTGCACGCCTTTCTGGCGCAGCCCGAACCTGCGGTCGCGGACGTAACGGTGTCCGTTGCCGTGCGGTGATGATCAGGCGGGCGCGGCGATCAGCTTGAGCGCCCGCTCGTGCGCTTCCGCCACGTCGGGCGCATAGCGAACCAGATGTCGCGACAGGCCTGACGACAGGAGTGAGCGGCGCACCGCCCGGGATGCGCCGGCGATGAAGACCGGAGCGCCGCGCCGGTGGCTCTTCTCGGCGAAGGCCACCAGGATATGGGCGCCCGAATTGTCGGCGAAAGGCACGGCCGACAGATCGAGAATGATGGCGCGTGGCGTTTCGCCTAGCCGTGACAACACAGCCGAGACCGTGCCGGTGGCGCCGAAGAAGAACGGCCCGGCGATCTGGAACGTCAATATGCCGTCGGAGGGAAAGGCCTCATGCGCCGCGCCGCCATTTTCGGCGCCGTTCTCCGCCGTGGCATCGCCGAGCAGTTTCACCTCGGTCGTCACTTCGACGAATTGCGACATGCGATGCATGAACAGGATGGCGCCCAGCACGATGCCGACGGCGAGGCCCTCGGTGAGATCGCGCAAGCACGTGAATAGGAAGGTTGCGAGCAGCACCGCGGCTTCGCCCCGGCTGGTGCGCAAGATGGCGCGGAACTGATCGAATTCGATCATGTTCCAGGCGACCGTGAGCAGGACGGCGGCCAGCACTGCCAGTGGAATATAATAGGCAAGCGGTGCGGCAATCAGGATGAACAACAGCAGGAACAACGCATGCAGGATACCCGCCACCGGCCCATGCGCATGGGCGCGGATATTGGTGGCGGTGCGGGCGATCGTGCCGGTGGCACACAGGCCGCCGAACAAAGCGCTGGCGATATTGGCCCAGCCCTGCGCCACCAATTCGCAATTGGAGCGGTGCCGGCGTCCGCTCATGCCGTCGGCGACCACGGCCGAAAGCAGGGATTCGAAACCGCCGAGAATGGCGATGGCGATCGCCGAGGGGATCAGTTCCAGGATCAGGCCGGGTTGCACATCGGGCAGCGCCGGCGCCGGCAGGCTTGAGGGCACGCCACCGAACTTGGTGCCGATGGTCTCGACCGGCAGACCGAAGGCCCAGGTGATGAGCGAAGCCAGGAATACGGCAACGAGCAGACCGGGCAGACGGGGCGCTACCCGCCGCAACGCCAGGATGACGCCGAGACTGCCGAAACCGAGCAG
Organism: Rhizobiales bacterium 62-17; assembly: GCA_001898965.1. Lineage (GTDB taxonomy): Bacteria > Pseudomonadota > Alphaproteobacteria > Rhizobiales > Beijerinckiaceae > Terripilifer. The sequence continues at coordinate 155,511 of MKVW01000007.1, read as the reverse complement.
CAAGGTTTGCCAACTGATTGTCGGCAAGGCCGAAAACAGGGCCGGCATCTTTGAGACAAGCGCCGCCGGCTCGTGCGCCAGCGACAGGCCCAGAAAATCCTTGAGCTGGCCGGCGCCGATGATGATGGCGATGCCGGCCGTGAAACCGACCGTCACCGGATGCGGAATGAACTTGATATAGGAGCCGAGCCGCAGATAGCCGATGGCCAGCAGCAGAAAACCCGCCATGATGGTGGCCGTCAGCAGGCCCTGATAGCCGTAGCGCTCGATGGTGGTGGCGACCAGCACGATGAAGGCGCCGGCGGGCCCGCCGATCTGAAAGCGGCTGCCGCCCAGGGCCGAAATGATGAAGCCGGCGACGATCGAGGCATAGAGACCGTGTTCCGGTTTCGCGCCCGAGCCGATGGCGATGGCCATCGACAGGGGCAAGGCGACGATGGCGACCGTCAGCCCGGCGATGGCATCCGCACGCAACCCCTTGAGCCCGTAGCCCTCGCGCCAGACGGTGACCAGCTTCGGTGTGAACGAGTCCGCACTGTCGATGGGGGACCGGGGCGGCGAGAAGGTGGCGAATGTCATGGGCGCGTATCGTATCTCGGGTTGAATTTCCTGGGCTGCTGATTCCGTCGGATAGCGGAAAGGATGGCATTGTAGGATTGTCCCTGTCATCGTTTAAGATGGGCGGGAAGCGGCACAGCGTCGCGTGATGCGGGAGCAGCAGGATGGTCAAGGCGGTGGTGGTCCACGAATATGGTGGACCGGAAGTGATGAAGATCGAGGACGTCGAAGTGGGCAAGCCTGGCCCTGGCCAGGTGAAAGTGCGCAACAAGGCCATTGGTCTCAATTTCATCGACACATATTTTCGCAGCGGCCTCTACAAGGCGCCATCGCTGCCATTCATCGCCGGCAACGAGGCGGCGGGCGAGATCATCGAAGTCGGCAAAGGCGTGCGCGGCTTCAAGGTCGGCGATCGCGTCGGCTATGTGTCTTCGCTCGGCAGCTATGCCCAGGAACGGCTGATCGACGCGCGCATTCTCGTCAAACTGCCGAAAAAGATTTCCTATGAGACGGCCGCCGGCATGATGCTGAAGGGCCTCACCGCGCAATATCTGCTGCGCCAGACTTTCCGTGTGAAGCGCGGCAACGTCATCCTGGTGCATGCGGCCGCCGGCGGTGTCGGCCTCTTGCTGTGCCAATGGGGCAAGGCGCTCGGCGCCACGGTGATCGGCACTGTCGGCTCGAAGGAGAAAGGCGCGCTCGCCAAGAAGGCCGGCGCCAAACATATCATCTATTACAAGGACGAGAATTTCGTCGATCGCGTCCGCGAGATCACCAAGGGCAAGCTCTGCGACGTGGTCTATGACGGCGTCGGCAAGGATACGTTCCCGGCTTCGCTCGACTGTTTGAAGAAGCGCGGCATGTTCGCGTCCTTCGGGTCGGCGTCAGGTCCGATCGAAGCCTTCAACATCGGGCTCTTGGTGCAGAAGGGCTCGCTCTTCGCGACACGGCCGACGCTCTACGATTATGCCGATACGCCGGTGCGGCTTGCCGCCATGGCGCGCGATCTGTTCAGCGTCGTGGCGCGCGGCAAGGTGAAGATCCCGGTCAACAAGCGCTACAAACTGCAGGATGTGGTCGAAGCGCATAAGGCCTTGCAAGACCGCCAGACGACGGGCTCGACGATCCTTATTCCGTGAGCAACGTGCCTCGCTCTCTGTGTCATTCCCGACGCGCCGTTAGGCGCGAGCGGGAATCCAGAGCGAGCAGGAAAACATTCGATTAAGGCGCATCGCGGTTTCGAGCCGCATTCTACCGCTCGCTCCTGGATCCCCGCTCAGCCGCTGCGCGGCCGTCGGGGATGACATCGAAGTCGTCCGCGACGCTATCTTTTGACTCCGGGAATACGAAAGGCCCGACCAAATTCCGCCGTCGTCCTCTCGTATTCTTGAGCACGGTTTCATCGGGCGCGGAGGTCGCCGCCCTTGCCGGGGAGGGGGTATCGCAAGATTCTGAGGAACAACCCCATGCAAGGGGCGTTTCAGGGAAGTTTTCCCTGAGGTCTAGCTCGCGACGCCGTGCAGATCGTAAGCGTCGGCGCGTTCGATCTTGACGCTGACGATGTCGCCGACGCGCAGCGGCCGCCGTGACGCGACATAGACCTTGCCGTCGATTTCAGGCGCATCGGCTTTTGAGCGGCCTACCGCGACGGTTGGGCCAGCCTGATCGATGATCACTTGCAGGCGCTTGCCGACCTTGTTGCGCAGAATGCGGTTGCTCACCGCCTGCTGCTTTTCCATGAAGCGGCGATAGCGCTGTTCCTTCACCTCGTCGGGCACTTCGGGCAGGCCGAGATCGTTCGACGGCGCGCCGGCCACGGGCTCGTATTTGAAGGCGCCGACGCGGTCGAGCTTGGCTTCGCCGAGCCAGTCGAGCATCATTTCGAAATCTTCATCCGTCTCGCCGGGGAAGCCGACGATGAAGGTCGAGCGGATGGCGAGGTCAGGGCAGGTCTCGCGCCATTTGTGGATGCGCTCCAAGGTGCGCTCCTGATTGCCCGGGCGCTTCATCGCTTTCAGCACGCGCGGTGAGGCGTGCTGGAACGGGATGTCGAGATAGGGCAGCACCAAGCCTTCCGCCATCAGCTCGATGACATCGTCGACATGCGGATAGGGATAGACATAGTGCAGGCGCACCCAGGCGCCGAGGCTGCCGAGTTCGCGCGACAGATCGAGGAAACGGGCGCGCACGTCGCGGTCGCGCCAGCGGCTCTCGGCGTATTTCGTGTCGATGCCGTAAGCCGACGTGTCCTGCGAGATGACCAGCAATTCCTTGACGCCGGCGGCGACCAGTTTCTCGGCTTCGCGCAACACATCGGCGGCCGAACGCGAGACCAGTTTGCCGCGCAGCTTGGGAATGATGCAGAAGCTGCAGGTGTTGTTGCAGCCTTCCGAAATCTTCAGATAGGCATAGTGGCGCGGCGTCAGCTTCACGCCTTGCGGCGGCACCAGATCGGTGAACGGATCATGCGCCGGCGGCGACGCGGTGTGGACCGCCTGGACGACGCTCTCATAAGCCTGCGGTCCGGTGATCGACAGGACGTTGGGGAAGCGGTTGGAAATCGCCTCGGGCTCGGCACCCATGCAGCCGGTGACGATGACCTTGCCATTCTCGGCCAGCGCCGCGCCGATCGCTTCGAGCGACTCGGCCTTGGCGGAATCGAGAAAGCCGCAGGTGTTGACGATCACCGCATCCGCCCCGGCGTGGGACTTGGTCAGTTCATAGCCCTCGGCGCGCAGGCGCGTGATGATGCGCTCGGAATCGACCAGGGCCTTGGGGCAACCCAGCGAAACGAACGAAATTTTGGGGGCAGGGCGTTGAGCGACGTCGGACATGGGCGCACCGCTTGCCACGGCCAGATGGCTAAAACAAGCCGGTAGAGCACCTTAACCGGCCTGTTGAAGCTTCGAAAAAGGAAAAACCCGGCCGCGAGGCCGGGTTTTAGACTCTTGGGCGCTACTGTTAAGCTCAGTAGCTGGCGACCACCGGGCCAGCCGGGCCGCCGAAGCGGTAGTTGATGCCTGCCCGCACGATATGGCCGTTGTTCCGGAAGCGCGCCGTCATGAATTCGGCAGGATTGACCGGATTGGTCTGAATGCCAACGCCGCTGGTGCGACCGAGGTCATAGTACAGGTATTCGAGCTTGGCCGACCAGTTGCCGGAGATCGCATATTCGACGCCGGCGCCGAGGGTCCAGCCGGCGCGAGTGTTGTTATTGCGGACATCGAACTGACGGCCAGCCCCAGCAAACTCGTTGAGGTGAGCCGAGTTACGAACGCCACCGAGTGCAAGACCACCGGTCGCGTATATCAGCGCGCGGTCAAAAGCCACGCCGAGCCTGCCGCGCAACGTACCGAACCATTCAAGTTTGTTGGTCGCGTTGGTGATGACGGCGCCGCAACCGAGACCGACGGCGCAGGCATTGGCCGAGCCTTTAATATCAGCGCCTTGGAAGTCGACTTCGACACCATAGACGAGGCTGCCAGATTGGACATTGTAGCCGACCTGGGCACCGCCGATGAAGCCGTCCCGCTTGGGCGACAGGGAGAACGGCACCGTCGCGGCGAGCTGTCCATTGGTGATCAGTGGCGAGCCTGAGATGCCGACACCGCGGTCGCCGCTGAAACCGTAACCTGCGTTGAGACCAACGTAGAAACCGGTCCATGTGAAAATAGGCGCAATATAAACCGGTGCCGGCGGTGCGGCGCGGCGCGGAAGATCCGCAGCTTGGGCGCTGACCGCAGCAAGCCCCAACAGCGCGACAGATCCGAGAAGCAGATGACGCATAAGTTTCCCCTCAGTCCAAGAGAATGGAAAAATCAATTCGTAAAGCCCTCACCTCGGAGTTTAGGCCTGAGTCGGGAGACCGTAAATCTGCGCATGGCCGCTATGAGTGATTTTGCGAGCAAATGTGGCGTGAAAGGCACATATGTAGTCGAAATACGATACATTCGCGACCCAATAAAAAAAACCGGCCAGGAAGGCCGGTTTTCCAATACATTCAAGGCGAAGCCGCCGAAATCATCTCAGTATTTCGCGACCACCGGGCCGGCGAAGCCGCCGAACCGATAGCTCAGGCCAACGCGCACGGCATTCTCCTTGAAGCGGGTATTGGCCGCGCCGAAGGGGAAGAAGCTGGCGGTGTAACGACCGTAATCGGTGTAGCGATATTCGGCACGAATCGACCAAGTGGGCGAGAAGGCGTATTCGACGCCACCACCAAGGGTCCAGCCGGTGCGGGTGGACGAGTTCGACAGAGCGAACGGCGGAATGAACACTTCGTGCTTGATGCCAGCGAAGGCGACACCGCCGGTGACATAGATCAGGGCACGGTCGAAGCCGACACCGAGGCGGGCGCGCAGCGAGCCCTGCCACGGGGCAGTGGTCTTGAACGAGGCGAAGGCGAAGCTGGTCGACCCCTTCAGCGATGTCGCTTCAATGTCACCTTCGACGCCGGCGACGATCGAACCGAATTGCAGGTTGTAGCCGGCGTGGAGACCGCCGACGACGCCATTGGCATTGTAGGTCAGGCCGCCGAATTCCGTGCGTCCCCAACCGCCGCCGATCTGCGCACCGACGTAGAAGCCGGTCCACGTGAAGATTGGGGCAACATAAACCGGAGCCGGTGGAGCAGCGCGGCGCGGAAGATCGGCCGCCTGAGCGCCACCAGCCACAAGCGCGAACGCGGCAACCGAACCTAGAAGCAGATGACGCATGGTATTCTCGCTCCAGAAAGAGGGACGGAAAGGGCCCCACCAGCCCTGAAAACTAGCTTCAAGCTAGAGAGAGTCCGGCAAATCGTAAATTGCAAGATGGCGATCGTGTGTCATTTCCAAAGCGCTGTTGCTGAAATGACACGAAATGAAATTTGGCTGCTTATGCAATAGGTTGGGGCTGCAGTTTTTGTGATCAAATTGCCACAAGGGCGGGCTGCGCTGCCCTTCAAATAGGCAAAAGAAAACCCGGCCGCGAGGCCGGGTTTTCCAAACCAGACGCCAGAAGCGTCTTGGATATTAGTACTTGGCGACGACCGGGCCGGCCGCGCCACCGAAGCGGTAGCTCAGACCAACGCGCACGGCGTTTTCCTTGAAGCGGGTGTTGGCAGTGCCCAGCGGGAAGAACGCGGTGTTGTAACGGCCGTAGTCGGTGTAGCGATATTCAGCGCGAACCGACCAGTTGTTGTTGATGGCGTATTCGACGCCAGCGCCAACCGTCCAGCCAGCGCGGGTCGTGCTGGTGCCGAAAGCGAACGGCGGGATGATGATGTCGTGCTTGAGCTGAGCAATCGCGACACCGCCGGTGGCGTAGATCAGCGCGCGGTCGAAGGCGACGCCGACGCGAGCGCGGACCGAACCCTGCCACGGAGCGCGGGTCTTCAGGAGAACGCCCGGGAAAGCGGTCGAGCCCTTGAGCGAAGTGGCTTCGATGTCGCCTTCAACACCGGCAACGATCGAACCGAACTGCATGTTGTAACCAGCGTGCAGACCACCGACGACGCCGTTGGCGTTGTAGGAGATGGCGCCGATTTCGCTACGGCCCCAGCCGCCGCCGATCTGCGCACCGACGTAGAAGCCGGTCCAGGTGAAGATCGGAGCAACATAGATCGGAGCCGGCGGAGCAGCGCGGCGCGGAAGGTCAGCGGCCTGAGCGGCGCCAGCGACGAGCGCGAAAGCGGCAACCGAACCGAGGAGAAGATGACGCATTGTGCTTATACCTCTGAGTAAAAGAGAATCGGAAAAGTGGCCCCAAAACGAAACCCCGAAACCTGGCGGGACCCTAGAGAGAGTCGGCAGTTTCGTAAATCGAAACTTGGCCCTCAGGTGTCATTTTTAGGGCGGTGTTGCGGTAAAGTCACAGCTGGCGATAAGTCTTAAAAATCAGTATATTGCGATCGGGCTGACCATAGTAAAAACACCGCGCGAGAAGCGCGGTGTTTGGCCTAAAGTCGATGCTTGAAGCGGCGGGCGCGTTATTGGGCGAAGATGCCCTGGCCGATGCCGCCGAAGCGGTAGTTGAGGCCGGCGCGCAGGATGTGCATGCGGTCGTCGTTGCGGTTGACCAGCAGGTAACCGGGGTTGGTCGGATTAACCAACATGCGGGTGCCGTGATCGATGTTCACGTAAAGATATTCGGCTTTCAGGCTGATGTTGTTGGTGAAGGCGTATTCGATACCAGCGCCCGCGGCCCAGCCGAAATTGCTGCCGCCATTCTGCGTCACGAACGGGCCGCCGGTCATGGCGCCATTGGTGGTGAACATGGCGGAGTTGGACGTGCCGGTGCCACCGTAAGCGAGACCAGCCGTCACGTAAGGCAGAGCGCGATCGAGCGCGACACCGACCCGCGAACGCAAGGTGCCAAACCACTCGCTGCGATTCTGGCCGAAATAGGCAAAGCCGTTGCTGCCGGTGAACGGGCCGGCGCCGCCGAGCGGCACGAAAGCGGTGCCGAAGCCGCCGCTGCGATTGCGACCGCGCCAGTTGATATCGGCTTCCGTGCCGATCACCACGCCATTGTTGAGCTGCCAGTTGTAACCGGCCTGGATGCCGAATGTGCCGCTGCTGCCCTTGACGCCGTTTGAGTTGCCGATGGCCGGCAGCGCTGCCTGCGGGAAGGCGCCAGGTGTCAGGAAAGAACCGGCCGGCAGAATGCCGTTGCCGTTGCTACCCGTGAAGGCCATGCCGGCGTTGATGCCCGCATAAAAGCCCGACCAGCTGTTGGCCGAGACCGGCGCATACATCGGCGTTGGTGAATAAGGCGAGCCACGCGGCGGCAAATCGGCGGCGTTCGCGCCGGCAAAAGCAAGAACAGAAAGGGCGACGCCGCCCAGGAACGCATAACGCATGATACTGACCCCATAAGCCGGCGAAACGCTGCCGGCACAACTCATTTACGGGATCAGTAAGGGTCGTAAAGGTTACTGAATTCTTGCTAAGGTGGATGGTGTTGAATCGTTATCGTTGACGCGGGGTTAATATCCCACGTCCTGTCAGCCTCACGTCAGCTGGCGAGTTTTTCAGCGATCACATCCTCGCAGCGCGCGTTGCGCTCAGCGATGGTCTTGCCCGACATGGCATGGGTCGCCGCCGCCGTCGGCACCACTTTGTTGCCGGCCCAGGCGCAAGGGCGCAACGGCTTGGCGCGCCAGAAGTCGGCGAAATGTTCCTGATAGTCGTCGCCCACCTGATCGACATCGGTCGTATATTCGGTGACGAAGCCGTTGGGGTCGACGAAATAGGCGAAGATGTTCTGACCGGGCCCTGCATGGCGGCCCACGCCCCAGCCCAGTTCATGGCCGGCCATGCGCACGCGTCCGGTGCCGCGCATCAGCCCATCGAAATCGTACATTTCATAGGCCATGTGATTGAGCGAGGGGCCGCCGTGCTTGGCCAGCGCGATCGAATGGTGATTCCGCGAACAGCGGATGAAGCTCATGATGTCGGTGGTGTCGGAATGGCGGAAGCCGAGCGTGTCGAGATAGAAGGCCATCTCGGTCGGGATGTCTTCCGAATTGAGCACGACATGATTGATGCGCCACGGCCGCGCCGGATCGACCGAGGTCACCGCATGGCTGTCGACATTGCTGGAGACGCGCATGGTGTGGCCGTCGGGCGAACGCATTTCGAAGCCGTAGCCGCCACCGTCTTGCGCCGGCAGCACCTGCGGCGCGGCAAGCACCGTCACGCCACTGGCGATCGCATGCGCGTGCAGGCCGTCGACGGCGGCTTTGTCCGCGGCGGCGAAATTCAAGGCGACCAGCCCAGCCTTCGGGCGCTCGTGCAGGGTGAGGACGTGATGATCGGGGCCGGTCGCACGCAGATGCATTTTGCCGCCGTCGCGGGAGACTTCATCCAGTGCCCAGACGTCGCGATAATATTTGGCGCTTTCTTCGAGATCGTAGACGGCAACCTCGAGCCCGCGCATTCCCATCACTTTTGGCTGTGCCATCTTATCTCTCCCTCATCGTGCCCGGCTTCCCGCCGGCTTTGTGCAAGCTTAGCGCCAATCGCTCGCCGGCGCTATCGGCGCCCCACGATTGTCGGTAGTCTTGTAGACCAGAATCCAACGGTTCACGATAGAGGCGCACCATGTGGTACGGCGTTGAAACGGGCAGGCGGCCGGACCGCATCTGGCCGCGTGCGGCTCTCCTGATCGCGGTCCTCTCGGCTGGCTTTTCCGCTCCAGCGCGGGCGCAGCAGGATGTGGTCCTCGAAAACCACACCTATGACGACGGCGGCAAGGCCAGCATTGCATTCCGCCGCATCGAATTCATCGGCACCAATCTCGATCGCGAGGAAGTGACGAAACTGTTCAGCAGCGCCACGTCAGGCGCGGAGGCCGCCGCCATCGCCGGCAAGCTCAAGGCGGCGCGCATCGCCATTCCCTCCGTGGTGATCACCGCCAAGGACTCGCGCATGACGCTTGCCGATTTCGTCGCCAGCGATGTCGACACCGGCAAGGTGAAACAGCTTTCCATCGGCTCCTTCGACAGTTCGTTCGCCGACAAGCCCGGTGGTGCGCTGCGCTTCAAATCGGGAGCGTTGCAGCTCGACGGCGCCAATATCGCGGGCCTCCTGCAAGCGATCCGCGACAACGATCTGAAAAAGGGCATGGCGCAGTTCACCCGCTTTTCCATGCGCGATGTCGAGGGACAGGGGCCGGACAAGGACACGCCGCCTGACGCACCGGGTGGTAATTTGACCAAGGTCAAAATTGCCGCGATCGGCGCCGATGCGACCTTTGACAACGGTTTGCCGCTGCGGCTTGCCGCCAAGGCCGACAATATCGTCGTGGAAGTGCCGCCTTCGTCGGATGGGGCTATCAAGCTGAAGGAAGTCGGCATCGATCGTCTCGATCTGTCCTTCGGCTTTTCCGGTACCTACGATCCGACCCAGCGGGTCTATGGTCTCGACGATCTGACGGTCTCGGGCGCCGATCTCGGCACGCTGGCGCTCAAAGGACGCTTCACCGGCATCGACCCTGGGGCTTTTTCCAGCGAACAGAGCGAGCGCATCTTTGCCCTGCTGGGGGCGGGTGTCGCCGCTGTCGACATGAAGTTCACCAATGGCGGCCTTGCCGAAAAAATCCTGCAAGAGGCGGCACGACAGCAGAAACAGAGCATGGCGGAGCTGAAGAGCGATTTGGCGAAAGCCGCTTCCGTCATTCCGCTGCTCTTGGGCGGCGAGGCCAATGGACTGAAGATTGCCGAGGCGCTGGCGCGTTTCGTCGACGATCCCAAACAGCTCGCCGTCTCGATCTCAGCGAAAAAGGGTTCGCTCAGTTTCGTCGATCTGCTGAGCATTCGCGATCCCGCCTCGCTCTTCACCGTGGCGGATGTGCAAGTGACAGCCAATCATGTGACGGCCAATCAAATGGCGGCGAATGATGCGCCGACAACCGCGCCGCAGGATCGACCGCTGACCGGCGCCGCCGCCTGGCAGAAACTGATTGGCAATTCGATCAGCGGCAAGGATGAGGACGGCAATCCGCTGACCGAATATTACCTGGCCGATGGTACAGTGAAGCAGCTTGCCGATGACGAGACCGCCACCGGCAAATGGGTCATCAAGGGCGAAAAGGTGTGCTTCACTTTTCCCGATGACGATGAGGACGAAGAGGCCTGCTACAACGTGACGGTGGATGGCACGATCGCGACCTTCGCCGACGACAACGGCTCTGGCCGCCGCTATCAAATTCTGCCGGGCAATCCGAAGCGGCTTTGAGGCCGGATCATGCCCGGCATGCTTAAACCTTGATCTCCATCCATTCGCGCAGTGCCTTGGTGAAGGCTGCTGGCTGTTCGACGGAGACGAAATGGCCGCTGTCTTCGATGACGACGAGGCGCGAGCCGGGCACGGCTTTCGCCATTTCCTCATGATGCTCCGGCGGACTCCAGGCGTCCTGCCGGCCGGCCAGGAATAGGGCGGGGCAATGGATCTGCTGCAACACCGGCCGTGCATCGGGCCGACTGATGAGGGCGCGGATCTGCTTCTCGTGGATTTCCGGCGTCACGCTCAGGATCATGTCGCGCAGCGGCTTCATGAAGGCTTCATCGCCCTGCCGTGCCGGATGGATCATCGGCGGCAGCCAGGAGTCAGCGAGCCCTTCCATGCCTTTGTCATAAGCGAGCTTGATGATCGCTTCGCGCTTTTCCAATTCGCCCGGTGCCAGTGGCGGCAGGCCCGTATCGAAGGCGCAGAAACGTTCGATCCGCTCCGGCGCCTGACGGAACACTTCGAAAGCAACGCGGCCCCCCATGGAGAAGCCGGCGACGGAGAATTTTTCAGGAGCTTGTTTCAGGACGTGCTGCGCCATCGCCGGAATGGAATCGAAGCCGAAGAAGTCGAGCGATTTCACCTCGCAAGTGTCGGCGAGATCGGCGATCTGCGTCGCGAAAATGCGGGCGTCGCACAGCAGGCCGGGCAGGAGATAGAGGACGGGTTTGCTCATGAAACTCTCGAAAGGCGCTAAAAGGGTTGGGGGCTTTTAACACGCGCGAACGGTCCGGCAACCCCGGAGCAAGCCGTGGGCAGAGCCCCATACTATTCGGCGAAGAACGCCTCGATCAGCCGCGCCAAGGCTTGCGGCGCATCGTGATGAATGTTGTGGCCGGTATCCGGAATATCGACACCGCGTCCATGGCGCAGGTGCTTCAGCCGCCAGTCGAAATTGCCGTGTCCTTCGCGCGGCGCTTTCTCAAACCGGTCGCCCGCGGCAATCCATAAGGCCGGGGCCTCGACCTTTTCCCAGCACGCCGCCCATTCGTCGATCCGATGCAAGGTCGGGAAGGGGCGGCGATGTTTGGGATCGAAGGCAAAGGCGACATCGCCGTTCACGGGACGGGCGAGGCTTTGTGCCAGGAAAAGCGCCTTATCTCGCGGCAGCCGCCGATTGGCCGCCATGAGCCGATCGGCCATTTCAGCGACATTGGCGTAGACGCGTTCCTTCGGCAGTTCCTTCAAGCTGTCGAGCCATTTGCCGATGCGCGCGGGCGCTTCTTGCGCCGATGTATCACGCATGGCGAAGCCATCGATCGAGACCAGCCGGCGCACGCGGTGCGGCCGGATGCCGGCATAAACCGTCACCAGATTGCCGCCGAGACTATGGCCGACGATATCGATCGGTTGATCGGGCGAGACGGTTTCGACGATCGTATCGAGATCGGCGAGATAGTCGTGCAGCCAATAGCCCTGCGGCGCCCAGCCACTGCCGCCGTGGCCGCGCCAATCCGGCGCGATGATCCACCTGTTTTGCGCCATGGCGTCGACGAGAAACTGGAACGTGCTGGACGCATCGAGGAAGCCGTGCAGCAGGAGCAGAGGCGGCCCATCGCCTTCCCATTCGCGCAACTGGATCGGTAAATTTCTGACGTCAAGATGCCGCGTGCGCGAGATCCGCCTCGGCGTGTAAATGTCGTTCGCCATGTCCAACCTTGAATTGTTTGAGCGCACCATGGCAGATGCACCAAGTCTCTGCTATAGCGCCTCAACATTAAGTTCGAGGGGGGATCGAGACCTCATGCGCGCCTATCGCATTCCGCAGCTCACCGGCATTCAATCGCTGACCCAAGTGGAGGAGGCGGTGCCGAAGCCGGCACATCGCCAGATCCTGGTGAAGGTGATAGCCACTTCGCTGAACTTCCGCGATCTGGCGCTCGTCTCCGGTGGCTATCGCGGTCCGATCGCGCCGAACGTCGTGCCGCTCTCCGATGGCGCGGGCGAAGTGATCGAGGTCGGCCCCGGCGTGCAGCGTTTCAAGGTCGGCGACCGGGTGGCGAGCTGTTTCTTTCAACGCTGGTTTGGCGGTTTAGCAGATGCGAACAGTCCGGGCAGCGCGCTGGGTGGTCCCATCGATGGCATGCTGCGCGAATATGCGGTGCTGGAAGAGGAGGGCGCGGTCGCGATCCCTGCGCATCTCTCCTACGAAGAAGCGGCGACCTTGCCGTGCGCGGCGGTGACCGCCTGGCACGCGATGGTCGAACATGCGCATCTCAGGGCCGGCCAGAGCGTGCTGGTGCAGGGCACAGGCGGCGTGTCGATTTTCGCGTTGCAATTCGCGCGCATGATGGGTGTGCGGGTCATCGCCACATCGTCGAGCGAGGACAAGCTGGCACGTGCCAAGGCGCTCGGTGCCAGCGACGGTATCAATTATCGCAGTCATGAAGCGTGGGATGAGGCGGCGCTGGCCTGTACCGGCGGGCGCGGCGTCGATCAAGTCGTCGAAGTCGGCGGCTCAGATACGTTCAGCCGTTCGCTGAAGGCGATCCGGCCTAACGGCTTCATTTCGATGATCGGTGTTCTCACACGCAATGCGGAAATCAATCCAATGGCGATCCTCGCCAAGCGCGCGAACGTGCAGGGCATTAGCGTCGGCTCGACGCAAATGTTCGAAGCGATGAACGCGGCCATCAGTGTCAATGGCCTAAAGCCGATTATCGACCGGGTTTTCAGCTTCGACGAGGCGAAGGAAGCCTTCGCCTATCTCCAGTCGGCAGCGCATTTTGGCAAAGTGGTAATCAAAGTATAGTCGTCTTTGAAAGCAGGGCACTCGCTCGAAATCAGGAGCCACGAATGTTGCCGCTGTTCAGCATTGTCGTGCCTACCCGCAACCGGGCGGACACGCTGCGATATACTTTGCAGACCTGTCTCGAACAGGACTACGACGACTACGAAATCGTCGTCTGCGATAATTCCGATAACGACGCGACCGCAAAACTGGTCGGCGAAATCGCTCAAGTCCGCATCAAGTATGTAAAGCCTCCCGAGGCTCTTGCCATGAGCGCAAATTGGGAGCTCGGGGTTCGTTCCGCCCAGGGACGCTATGTGACCGTACTCGGGGACGACGACGGTCTTTGCCCCTATGCTTTGCGTGAGGCAGCGGCTTTGATTGCTCGCTACGGCGATATCGACGCACTGCGTTGGGGCCGCTGCATATACACCTGGCCGTCCTTACGAGTGGCGAGATGGGCCAATCGCCTTTGGGGTGTAAATCTCGTCAAGTCCGTCGAGCGCGTCGACATGCATGAGCGATTGAAGTTGGCCGCCAAAATCGAGGTCATGCCTGATGCGCTGCCAATGATCTATTGTTCATTCGTCAACAGGCGAATGTTGGAACAACTCCGGGAGTTGACCGGACAAGTCTTTGGACACCGCATTCCTGATATTTATTCAGCCTATGCCATCGGCTTTCTAGCGCGCAATTGCCTCGATCTTGCGGTGCCCCTGAGCGTCGCCGGAATTTCCCATAACAGCAACGGTATGGCGCAACTCTACGATCCAGACGCCAAGGAGATTGTCGAAGATTTCACCAAGCTCAATTCACGCGCTGGATTGGCGTTTCATCCCGAGGTTCCACAAGAGGATACGATTTGGACACCGATCCATGACGCTTATCTATCGGCGCGCGATCGCCTGTTTCGTAACGATCCGGAGTTCGATCTCGATCTACGCGCGATCTTACTCCAGCATCGCAATTCTATCCCGTCGAATCCGGAGGAGCGACGGCATCGCCTCATCGAGGCGGTTCGCGCTTCCATTGCGCATGATGCGGAGTTGTTGGCGTGGTTTGATGCTTTGCCGCCGCGAGGGGACGTGGATTGGGCTGAATTGACGCCGACATCATTTGGTCTTCACGGGACATCGCTTTCACTCGATACAAGCCGTATTAACGTCGCCAATATTCTTGATGTCGTTCGTCTCGTTGGCGCGCTGGTGGGAGACGATGGCCACCCATTTCATTATCCAGCGGCTGTCCCTGATCCGGCTGCGCAGGAGCCGCCCGCTGTTGTGGAGCCGCCTGTACCATCGATTGCTCCGCCACCATCGGCTTCGCACCGCTCATGGCTGCGGCGATTGTGGCCCTCCAGGTAGTCGACGGGACTAGGGAATTTCATGCACATAGGTCGGTGCGACAGGCCGGCTCGCTTCGCGCCAGAAAGACAGCGCATCGGCAAGATTCTCACGTCGGCTTTTTTGAGGTGCCGGGCATTTTAGCTCGTTGCGCAATCGATCGACGTCGGCGACGATCCGCAACGGTTCGTCGCGATCGGGCAGGGCACCAAACCGGACGAGGTCCGGCCGCCCGGCGAGATCGGCGATTTCGCGAACGATATCGGCGACGCTGACATCTTCGCCCGTCGCTACGTTGATGATCCCGGAAACGTCGCTGGTGGTGAGCGCTGCGAGCGCGGCGCCGGTGTCGCGAATATCCATATAGTCGCGGATTGCCTTGCCGCTCGAAACAGCCGCCGGCCGTCCGGCGAGGAGAGCCTGGGCCACGGATGCAACCAGTCGATTTGGATCTTCAAAAGGCCCGTAAAGATTGAACAGTCGTGCCCAGGCGACGGAAATGCCGATTTGAGCCGCGTATTTTTCGAGCACGCGGCGCACGCTGTCCTTGGCAACGTCGTAGAGCGTGTGCGAACCGCTGGGCGTTGTGGCTTCTCGGCATAGTCCATCCGCCGGCCACTGGTATTCGTAGCATGAGCCGACCATGCAAATGCGTTGCGCGCCTTTTTCGGCGCAGGCGCGTGCGAGAGATAGCGACGCCGCAACCCAGTCGAGATTGTCGGGGTCGGTCCAGAATTTGCCGGCCTCGACGGTCCAGGCCAGGTGCAGCAAGATGTCGGGCCGCACGGTCGCGCCGATACGGGCTGCCACTGTCGGCTGGATGAGGTCGTCGTTGATCCAGCGGATGCCGGGATGTTCGATGGAGTGCAAACGCCCTGCGGCGATTACCTCGTGACCTGCGGCGGCCAAATGGCCGATCGTATGCCTGCCAACGAAGCCACTTGCGCCGGTTACGAGTATGCGCATCCTTCGCATCTCCATTCTGAACCAGTCTCGGCGTAACGGCCGATATTCGCGCCACCCATCCGACGGGTAGGCTCATGTATCACAATACGGCGCGCTTGACTCGTTTCGAGACCCATGAACTATCCCCGCCAAACCGAATTCAGGGAGGATATGATGACCGACTATCGCCTGCTGACATTCCAATCGGCACAGGGACCGCGCGCCGGCATCGCCGTTGGCGACGTCTATGCCGATGTGGCCGAAGGCACGGGCCGCGCCGCCGATGCCAGCATGCTCGGCATTCTGGAAGACTGGACGGCAGCGCAAGGCCGGCTGTCGGGTTTGGCCGATAAGGTCGCCAAGGGCGGCATCAAGACCATGCCGCTGGCTTCCGCGCACTATCTCGCCGCCGTGCATTGGCCCGTCGCCATTTATTGCGCCGGCGCCAATTATGCCGATCACGTGCGCCGCATGGCCGAGCGCTCCGGCCTGCCGCAGGAACCCAATCCGAAGGAAGCGGGCTCCACCGCCTGGCATTTCCTCAAGCCGGCGCGCACCGCCGTTGGCCATAATGAAGAGATTTCGACCGTCTCGAAGTCCCTCGATTGGGAGGCGGAACTCGCCGTCGTCATCGGCAAGGGCGGCAAGAACATCCCGCTCGACAAGGTCTATGACCATATCGCCGGCTATACCTGCGCCAACGACGTCTCGGCCCGCGATCTTTCGCGCCGGCCGAAAGTGGCCGCCGGCACGCCGTTCAGCTTCGACTGGATCGGCCAGAAATGTTTCGACGGTTCCTGTCCGCTCGGCCCCTGGATCGTGCCGGCGTCGCAGATCAAGGATCCGATGAACCTCGCCATCAAGACCTTCATCAACGACAAGTTGCAGCAGAATTCCAACACCAAGGAAATGATCTTCAACATCGCCGATCAGGTGGCGCAGATTTCTTCGCGCATGACCCTCTATCCCGGCGATGTCGTGCTCACCGGCACGCCGAGCGGCACGGGCGCCGAGGAAAACAAGTTCCTCAAGGCGGGCGATGTGATGCGGGTCGAGATCGAGGGCATTGGCTCCCTGACCAACCGGGTCAAAAGCATCACAGGCTGATCAAACGAAAACGCCAGCCCGCGATCGACACAGAGCGGGCTGGCGCAAATGCCGGCGGAGAGCAATGCCGGTGCTGTTCTCTTAGACCATGACGACGAAATTCGGCCTGTGCGCTGGCGCACATCGGCCGAAACCACACCATGGTTACGAGCGTCCTGGCTTTATACGTCCGCAGTGGTGAACAGAGACTTATCGCGGGTCCCCGCGCCTTGTTCATCAGCCGCTGTGGGCGACAAAGGTCCCCGCCAGATGTTTCTCGAAATAAGCGACGGTCTTGATCAGGCCTTCACGTAGAGGCACGGTCGGCGCCCAATCAAGCTGTTGCCGGGCCTGAGCGATGTCGGGCTGGCGTTGACGGGGGTCGTCGGTCGGCAAGGGTTCGTGCGTGAACTTCGAATTTGATCCGGTGATGTCGATGATCAATCCGGCCAATTGACGGATAGTGACTTCGTCGGGATTGCCGAGATTGATCGGCCCGATGATATCGGAACCGCTGGCCATCAGCTGCACGAGACCTTCGATCAGATCGTCGACATAGCAGAATGAGCGGGTCTGCAGCCCGTCGCCGTAGAGCGTGATGTCCTCGCCCTTGAGCGCCTGCAAGATCAGATTAGGCACCACGCGCCCGTCATCGGGCAACATGCGCGGTCCGTAAGTATTGAAAATGCGGGCGACCTTGATCGGCACCTGATGCTGACGATGGTAATCGAAAAACAGAGCCTCCGCGCAGCGCTTGCCTTCGTCATAGCAAGCGCGCAGGCCGATCGGATTGACGCGCCCCCAATAGCTCTCCGGCTGGGGATGCTGTTCCGGGTCGCCATACACTTCCGATGTCGAGGCTTGCAGGACTTTGATATTTCGTTGGAGCGCCAGGTCCAGCATGTTGATCGCGCCGATCACGCAGGTCTTCGTCGTCTCGATCGGGTTGAACTGGTAGTGAACGGGCGAGGCCGGCGCGGCCAAATTGTAGATTTCATCGACTTCCGCGGCGAACGGAAGGACGACGTCATGGCGCAATAGCGTGAACCGCGGTTCTTTCGCCAGATGCGCCAGATTGCGTTGCGCGCCCGAAAAGAAATTGTCGACGCAGATCACATGATGACCCTGGGCCAGCAGGCGGTCGCAAAGGTGAGAGCCGAGGAAGCCGGCCCCGCCTGTCACCAGGATTTTCTTGCTCATTCCGTCGGGCGCACTTTCGTCTCGAAACAGAACTTTAGAAGGAAATGAGAGCTTAGCGGCGATCGGTTTCCGCGCCAAATCGTGCCTAACGCGCGCGGATCAGTTTTTTATCTGGCGAAATATTATGCATTTCCAAGGTCCTAAGCATGTAGACGGGGAGCCCTTTGAGGAAGCCCCACAGACGCTCCTTGCCGCGTCGGGCGATCGCCGTGGCTTCCGCGGGGTGATCGCGTACCCAAGCTACGCGTTCCGCCACGTCGCTCATGTCGCGCGCGACGGGAATATAATGTTTCCAAGGGCGGAGCAGATGGGAATAGGCGAGTTCTCGGCCCGAGGGCGGCTTGAGGATGAGAATGCCGGCCAGATGTTTATGGCAGGTGCCCCAGGACCCCGCATTGCCCGGTAGATCGAGATACATCTGGAAATCGGCGAAGCGGCTTTCCGGAACGAACTCCGCGTAGATGTCGAGGTTTTGGAGCAAGGCGATGGCCTCGTCTTCGCTTCCGCCGACCCACTGCACGAGGTTGGAAATACGACAGTCGGCTTTTGCCCCGACAGCGGCCGCCACGCGCAGGCAGGCGTCAACGCGATAGTTGGCGCGCAATTCATCGAGCGAGCGAATCCAGCCGCCGCTGGTGGTGGAGCCGCGCCAAAACAGCAGCGGCTGGCGCGTATTGAATGTTGTTTCGAAATCGTCGACCGTTTCGGAAGCGCCATAGTCTCCGCGCTCGAAGGATCGACGGGCTTCGATTAGATATAGATCGGGAAACAGCGGCCAGTCCGCATCGGCCGGGCGGTCGAAAGACAGGGCGCCGGCATTGCCAGCATCGGACAGATTGAATCTCAGGATGAATGGCGAGCGTTTCGCATAATCGGCCAGATAGGGCCCCAGGGCGCTGATGACGTGAAGGATTCGCCCCTTGAAATCGCCGAAGAACGGCGCGTCATCGATATCAGCCGAAACTTCGACCTCGACCACGGGCGTTTGCTCATCGCCCGCGTTGGCGTTACTGATCCGTATGTCTTCGGGTGGTAGATCAAGGACTTGCGTGAGTTTACCCAGCCGCAGGCCGATGTGGGCGAGCTGATGCTCCAAATCCGCCCACTCATACGGCTGACCCACCTGTTTCTCCCCGCGCCGCGCAATGCCGGCAGCTATCCTACCGGCCTCCCGTCAGGCGTCCAGGGGGCTCAGAACCCCAGCCTGACGCCGCCGCGGAAAGTGTGCGACTGAATGCGGCTGTTGGCGGCGCTGAGCTGATATTCGAAGTCGAAGCCAAGCGTTTCCGTTTTGGCTCTCAACCCCACCGCCATCATCATCTGGCTGTTGGCCAGGGTTTGTTCGGTGATGGTGTAGACCGGGCCGCCGAGCAGATCCGCATAGGTCAGGTTCTGGCTATAGGCGCCGCCCATGCGGGCGCGATATTCGAACCGGCCGAGGAGTGTGAGCATGCCCCAGCTCATGGGGATGTCGTAGCTGGTGCGTAGGCCGACGACGCCGCGCAAGGTTTGCGTCGACATTTTCTGGAACGACAGCGCCCAGATCGGTGACCCTGTTTCCGTATAGGGATCGAGTTCGAGCCGCGTCGCGTCGAGCCGCAGATAGGGTGCGAGTTTCCAGGCGCCCCAACGCTCCTCGCGCACCAAAGCCAGCGAACCGAAGAGTTGTTTCGTATTGCGGCTGCCCATGACGTAAAGGCCCGGCAGCGTGACGTAGCGCTGGGAATCGACCGAGCCGCGGCCATAACCGGCGATCATGTCGATGAAAGTCGCCGACATCAGTTTGTAGCTGGCATAGAAGGCGACGTTGGCGTTGCGCGCATCGGTGCGCGTGCCATCCAGGCCGATGCGAGTCTGGTCAGTGCCAAAGCCCACCGCGATACCGGCTTTCAAGCCGTCGAATAGTTTGGTGTCGATGCCGAGCGTCACGCCGGCGGTGGTGAACTTGTTCTCGTAAAGACCCATCTGCAATTGCGTGCCGAAGCTCACGGCACCGCCCATCCAGATGTGGAAGGGCATGTCCGACCCCTTGCGCTTGGCCGGCGGCGGCGCCGGGAAGGCGGATTTGATGCCGCGCTGGCCATCGGCATAAGCGAGATAGCCGCCGTTCTCGCGCGCCGTATCGGCGAAGGCCGACGTGCCAGGCGGCATGCTGCCGGGGCCACTGAAACCGATGCCCATGCTGACGGGCTCGGGATCGTCGTCATCATGCAACCGTTCCAGGCGTTGCGTGATGTTGTCCATCTGCGCTTCAGCGAAGCGCTGCGCCGAAGTCACCTGTGCATGGACGATGCCGCGCACGTTGGGATCAAGCGAGGGATCAGGCCGGGCGTTGACGGTGACCACGACGCCGGCGGAAGTCGTGGCATTATTGTTGATATCGCCGCTATAGGCGGCGGTGAATGTATGGGCACCGTTGGCCAGGGACTTGGTCGTGAAACTGGCGACGCCTCCTGCAACGGCGACCGTGGCAAGTGCGGCACCACCGTCCCGGAAGGTGACGGTGCCGGTCGGGGTGACGCCGGTTACGGTGGCGGTGAGCGTCACTGGCAGACCGAACATGATGCTGGTCGCCGAGGCCGTCAGCATCACGGTGGTGGTGGCCTTGGTGATCGCGAAACTCTGTGTCACCGGCGTGGCGGCGGCGAAATTGACGTTGCCGGGCTGCGTCGCGACGATCGAACATTGGCCCACGGCGAGCAGCGACACGCTCGATCCCGCGACGCTACAGGTGGCCGGCGTCGAGGAGGCGAAGGCGACCACGAGGCTGGAACTGGCCGTCGCCGACACGGTGAATGCGCCGGAGCCGATAGCGCGATCGGTGAGGGCGGCGAAGGTGATCGTGTTGGTGCCCGGCGTGATGCTGAAGCTCTGCACCACCGGTGTCGCGGCGGCAAAATTGGCATTGCCCGGCTGCGAAGCGGTGATCGAGCAGGAACCGGCCGCCACGAAGGTGATAGCACTGCCGGCGACCGTGCAGGTCGCGGTCGTTGTCGACGTATAGACGATGGTGAGGCCGGAGCTGGCCGTGGCGGTCAGGGCCGGCGGCGGGCTGGTGAAAGGTGTATTGGCGAGCGCCGGGAAGGTGATGGTGTTGACGCCGGCGGTGATGGTGAAGCTCTGCGTCACGGGTGTCGCCGCCGCATAGTTGGCATTGCCGGCCTGCGAGGCGGTGATCGAACAACCGCCCGCCGCCACGAAGGTGATGGTGCTGCCAGCGACCGTGCAGGTCGCGGTGGTGATCGACACATAGGTGACGGTGAGACCGGAGCTGGCAGTGGCGGACAGGGCCGGAGGCGGGCTGGTGAACGGTGTGTTGGGAAGTGCCGAGAAGGTGATGGTGTTGACGCCGGCGGTGATGGTGAAACTCTGCGTCACGGGCGTAGCGGCGGTGAAATTCGCATTGCCGGCTTGTGACGCTGTGATGGAACAGGCGCCTGCGGCAACGAAGGTGATCGTGCTGCCGGCAACGGTGCAGGTCGCGGTGGTGATTGACACATAGGTGACGGTGAGGCCGGAGCTGGCGGTGGCCGTCAGCGCCGGAGGCGGGCTGGTGAACGGTGTGTTGGGAAGTGCCGGGAAGGTGATGGTGTTGACGCCGGCGGT
>MKVW01000007.1:87390-134087 GCA_001898965.1 Rhizobiales bacterium 62-17 | reverse complement strand
TGGTGAAGCTCTGTGTCACGGGCGTGGCCGCCGCATAGCTGCCGTTGCCGGCTTGCGATGCGGTAATCGAACAGGAGCCCGCCGATACGAAAGTGATCGTACTGCCGGAGACCGTGCAGACGCCGCCGCTGTTCGACACATAGGTAACGGTGAGGCCGGAACTGGCCGAGGCCGACAGGGACGGTGGTGCGCTCGTGAACGGTGTGTTGGCGAGGCCCGGGAAGGTGATCGTATTGGCGCCGGGCGTGACCGAGAATGTACGTGTAACCGGAGTGGCAGCGGAATAAGTGGCGTTGCCGGTTTGAGAGGCGGTAATCGAACAGGTGCCGCCGGAGATAAAAGTAATGGAACTGCCCGAAACCGTACAAACACCCGTGCTGTTCGACGCATAGGAAACGGTGAGACCTGAGCTGGCGGAAGCACTCAACGCCGGTGGTGGACTGGTGAAAGGCGTGTTCGCCGGGGTTGGGAAGGTGATCGTCTGTGAAGCCTGATTCACCGTGACTCCGACGGTGCCACTGCTCGTCAGATTCTGCGCGTCGCCGCTATAGGTGGCTGTGATGGTATGCGATCCGACAGGAATGCTGCTGGTGTTCAGAGTCGCCGTGCCGGCGGAAACAGGGACAGAGCCGAGCGTCGTTGCGCCGTTGGTGAAGGTGACTGTGCCGGTCGGTGAATTGCCCGTGACAGTAGCCGTGAGCGCGACGCTTTGATTGAAGGATGATGGATTGGGGCTGGCACCCAGTGATGTGGTGCTCGCGGTCGGGCCGCCGCCCGAATAGGTGATGGTGATGACGCCGCTGTAGGTTACCATGACCGGGGTGCCGAGCGCATCCAAATCAAACTTGGGCTGCGCTTGAATCTGCGTGGCACCGACGTCGGCGGCCGTCGTTACATAAGAGGCCGTGCAAGTCGTCGTTTGGTTTGTCGCGCCGGTGAAAGGTCCGGGGCAGGAGGCGCCAGAAAGCGGGATTGCATTGTCGGAGACGGTCAGACTCGAAATGACATAGCCGCCGGAATTGAAGACGTAAGTGAAATGGATCGTCTGGCCGGCGCCGCTGAATGTCGCAGGGCTGGGCGTGACACTGACGATCGATTGCGCGGATGCCGGAGAGGCGACGAGCGCGAAGGCCAATGTCAGCGCGCTGAGCAGCAAAGCGGAGAATACACTCGCCGCTTTCGCGCTTGTGCTTCTTTCCTTCGAAAGCAGGCAACCGAATACGCCAGCGATCCGTCTCGCAAGCGAGACGCCCCAAATCCGATCGGTCAACATGTGCAGCCCCAATCCGCCACCCCTGGCGGGTCAGCCCCTGAAATCAGTGGCTTCGCTTAGAAGACTATGGGGCCCCTGGGGATTCCGCCAGCGCACAAGCGGGTGGTTAATGGATTACGAATAGATGTGTTTTTTCAGTCACATATATCGCGTAAAGACCGTTCTGGTGTGAACTTTTGCGGCCCAAGCCGTTTTCTCCGCAAGACCAGTAAGCTCCGGGCAAAAAGCATGGCGATTTGCCCGGAATTCGTCTTGAGGCATGGCCTGAGTATTTGATGATCTGTCAGGCCGGCACTGGCGCGGCAAGCGAGGCGCCGAGCTTGTCCATCAGCCAGTTGGTGCCGTGCTCGCGCCCTTTGGCGCCGTCCGGGCCATCGAAATAGGCGCCTTGTTCGGTCAGCTTCAGCCTGGTCTTGCTGCCTTCGGCGAAGATTTCGATCGCCGCGAGCGAGACGGACATGCGTTCCCCGTTGATCTTCATTTCGTAGGTATAAACGATGCGCTGGTTTGGCTCGATATCGTAATAGAGACAGTCGAATTCCGTCTTCCTGCCATCCGGCCACAGGCCCGCCTGGGTTTCGTGGCCGCCAATGCGAAAGTCGAAGGATTGGCCAGACGTGATGACGTCCGCCGGGCCGCCAAACCACATCGCCTTGGCTTTCTCGTCCGAAAAGGCCTTGAACACCCGTACAGGCGTCGCGTCATAAATACGTTCGATGACAAAGGTCGAATGATAGATACCGGTCATTGCTCATCTTCCTCTTTGGTGGCGTCGAGATAGGCGCCAAGTCTGTCGAGCCGTTTTTCCCAAGCGGTGCGGCGCTGGGTGAGCCATTGTTCGGCCGGGTGGATCGCGTTGTGATCGAGCGTGCAGGTACGTGTGCGTCCGACCTTCTGCGAACGCACCAGCCCGCTCGCTTCGAGCACCGCCAGATGCTGCACGACGCCGGACAAGGTCATGGCCAGCGGCTCGGCCAACTGGCTGACGGAAGCCGGCCCGCGACTGAGCTGTTCGACCATTTGCCGCCGCGCCGGATCGGCGAGGGCATGAAAGACGGCATCGAGCTTTTCCTGATACTGAAGCATTCACTTAAGTATCAAGGTGCCCTCGCTTTGGCAAGCCTATTCATCAACGACCGCTGTCATGTGATCGATAACGAGGGGAAATATGCCTTGAATCGGCGGCGTATCGATCCGTTTTCAACTGGTTAGGACACTTTGGGCCGAGCCGCCCTTGTGCCCAGGGGCCGAAGCGCGCTACGTCCCGCCCGAACTTCATTTCCCGCAAGAGGACTCTATGACCGCCATCCTTGATGTGACCGCCCGTGAAATCCTCGACAGCCGGGGCAATCCGACGATTGAAGTCGATGTCATCCTCGAGGACGGCTCGTTCGGCCGCGCCGCCGTGCCATCGGGCGCCTCCACCGGTGCCCATGAGGCGGTGGAATTGCGGGATGGCGACAAGGCCCGTTACGGCGGCAAGGGTGTGTTGAAGGCGGTCGAAAACGTCAATGACGCGATCTATCAGGCAATCTCCGGCCTCGATGGCGAGGACCAGGTGCTGATCGACGAGACCATGATCGCTCTCGACGGCACGCCCAACAAGGCGAAACTCGGCGCCAATGCCATTCTCGGCGTCTCGCTCGCCGTTTCCAAGGCGGCGGCGGAATCGGCCAGCCTGCCGCTCTACCGTTATGTCGGCGGCCCTTCGGCCCGCGTTCTGCCGGTGCCGATGATGAACATCGTCAACGGCGGCGCCCATGCTGACAATCCGATCGACTTCCAGGAATTCATGATCCTGCCCGTCGGCGCGCCGACCTTCGCGGAAGCGGCGCGCTGGGGCGCCGAAGTGTTCCAGGTGCTGAAGAGCGGCCTGAAGAAAGCCGGCCATAACACGAACGTCGGCGACGAAGGTGGTTTCGCGCCGAACCTGCCGACCGCCGAAGCTGCGCTCGACTTCTGCATGAAGGCCATCGCCGATGCCGGCTTCAAGCCGGGCCAGGACATCTATCTAGGTCTCGACTGCGCCTCGACCGAATTCTTCAAGGACGGCAAGTATCACTATGAAGGCGAGGGCAAGACCCGCTCGATCGCCGAACAGGTGGCCTATCTGACCAAGCTCGTCGGCGACTATCCGATCGTCACCATCGAGGACGGCATGGCCGAAGACGATTGGGCGGGCTGGAAACAGCTCACCGATGCCATCGGCAAGAAGTGCCAGCTCGTCGGCGACGATCTGTTCGTCACCAATGTCACGCGCCTGTCGCGCGGCATCAAGGAGGGCGTCGGCAATTCCATTCTCGTCAAGGTCAATCAGATCGGTTCGCTCACCGAGACGCTAGCGGCCGTCGATATGGCGCACCGCGCCGGTTATACGGCGGTGATGTCGCATCGCTCGGGCGAGACCGAGGATTCGACCATTGCCGATCTCGCAGTTGCCACCAACTGCGGACAGATCAAAACCGGTTCGCTTGCCCGTTCCGATCGCACCGCGAAGTACAACCAGCTCATCCGTATCGAGGAAGAGCTCGGCAACCAGGCGCGCTACGCTGGTCGCGCCGCGCTGAAGGCGCTGGCCTGAAAGGCAAAGATATCTTCACGCGAAGTGTGACTGCTTCGCGTGAAGAGACGCCTTAAAAGACGAACACTGACGCCGAACGATCCTGGACAGTGGTCCAGGATCATCACGCTCCACCGGAGGACCGATGGCTGACCTGTTTGCACCCCTGCGTCTCGGCGCACTCGATCTGCCCAACCGTATCGTCATGGCGCCGATGACGCGCTCGCGCGCCGATACCCATGGCGTGCCGCAGGAGATTGTCGCTGAATATTACGCGCAGCGCGCCTCCGCCGGCTTGATCGTCACCGAGGCGATCTATGTGTCCGCCATGGCGAAAGGCTATGTACGTACGCCGGGCCTCGTCACGCCTGAGCAGGTCGCCGCGTGGAAGAAAGTGACGCAGGCGGTGCATGGCAAGGGCGGGCGGATTTTCGCGCAGCTCTATCATACCGGCCGCGTGGCGCTGCCGGATTGGCTGCCGGGCGGTGTCGCACCTGTCGCGCCGTCGGCCATCGCCATCAACGGCACCAATCAGACCGACGAAGGCAAGAAGCCCTTCGTCATGCCGCGTGCCCTGGAGACGGATGAAATAGCTGGCGTCGCCGCCGAATACGGACAGGCCGCGCAGCGCGCCATGGAAGCCGGCTTCGATGGCGTCGAAGTACATGGTGCTTCTGGCTATCTGATCCATCAATTCCTCGACGCGACCATCAACACCCGCACGGACCGTTACGGCGGCAGCGCCGCCAATCGCGTCCGCTTCCTGCGCGAAGCGGTGGAGAGCGTCGTCGCCGTCGTCGGCAAGGATCGTGTTGGCGTAAAAATTTCGCCGCGCATCAAGTTCAACGATGTCGTCGAGCCCGATGCAGAAGAAGTCTATCCGGTGGTGGCCCGCGAATTGTCCGAATGCGGCATCGCTTATCTGCATGGCGCGCGCCAGGGCGCCTATGAGGTGCACAACCTGCGCGCTCTGTTCAGCGGCGCCTATCTCGCGGGCTCCGGTTTCGACTTCGAAAAGGCCAATGACGCCATCGTGTCCGGCGCCGCCGATGCGGTGGTCTTCGGCAAGCCGTTCCTCGCCAATCCCGATCTGCCGCGCCGCTACCGCGAAGGGCTCGATCTGGCGCAACCCGATCAGGGCACCATCTATTGGGGCGGCGCCAAGGGCTATGTCGACTATCCGGCCCACATGTGACGCTTTAACCATCGCGCGCTTGTGATGGAATGCCGCTGATCCGGTCGGCCACGAATGGCGTAAGATAGGCGGGCGAGGGCGAGTCTGGAGGAAGCGATGAAGACATATGCCTATGTCCTGACGCTTGGAATGCTGATCGCGCCCACGGGGGTGGCGATGGCCCAAGGGCGCCCCTTGTCGACGGCCATGACCTGCGCCCAGGCGGCAGGTCTCGTCAATGCGCGCGGTGCCGTGGTGATGAGCACCGGTCCTTATACCTATGACCGCTATGTGCAGCACCGTGGCTTCTGCACGCCGACCGAGACGACCAAGCCGGACTTCGTGCCGACCCGCGACAATCCCACTTGTTTCATCGGTTACAGGTGTATCGAGATCACGCGTGGCGGGCGCCGACCCTGAGGAAGGGCGAGAGGAGGATAATATGAAACGGATCATTCTCACCGCTGCCGTCGTTTTGACGACTTCGACCACGCTGATGGCGCAGGGGCGGCCGGATTCTCTGATGATGACCTGCGCGCAGGCCGCGGGCCTCGTGCGCAGCAACGGCGCGGCTGTCGTTGGCACCGGCCCGAGTCTTTACGACCGTTATGTCAGCAGCAAGGCTTATTGCACGCCGATGCAGTATATTGATCCGGCCTGGGTGGCGACTCGCGATGCGCCAGCCTGTAACATCGGTTACCTCTGCAAGGAACAGACGCTCGAGTTCAACCGTTAGACGAGAGTGGCGATCCAAGGAGCGAAGAGAATGAAAAGGCTTGTTGCGGTTCTTCTGCTGACATCGGCTCCTCTGGTTTCCGCTTCGGCACAGGGCTGGCAGTTCGACTATATGAAGCAGCCGCGTCTCAGCGGTGGCGCCATGAGCTGCGCACAGGCGGCGGGCGCCGTGCAACAATATGGCTCGGTCATCATCTCCAGCGCCCGTTCGCGTCGGATCGATCGTTTCGTGTCGAGCCAGGCCTATTGCACCAAGGAAGAGGTGACGATGCCGGACTGGATCGCCACCCGCGACAACGCGCAATGTTTCGTCGGCTACCGCTGCGCCGACAGCCGTTATCCCGATCCGCCGTCGGGTGGCGGTTTCAACTGGCGCTTCGATCAGTGGTAGTGCGCGCGTAGCCTTAACCTCCTTGAGACAGGAGACCTCGATATGCCGGTCCGGCTGAAAGGCGCCTGCCATTGCCGCGCCGTGACATTCGAAGTGGACAGTCACACACCGGCACCTTTCATGCTCTGTTACTGCTCGATCTGTCGCAAGCAGCAGGGCGGCGGCGGGTTTGCCATCAATCTTGGCGCCGATTCCCGCACAATGAAGGTGACGGGCAAGAGACATCTCGGCGTGTACCAGGCTGAGATCCAGGATGAGGAACACGCGGCTTGCGAAGTGTCGTCCGGGGAGCGCAATTTTTGCAAGAAATGCGGCGCAGCCCTTTGGCTCTATGACCCGACCTGGCCGGATCTCATCCACCCTTTCGCTTCGGCGATCGACAGCGAGCTGCCCCGGCCGGCCGAAAAGGTCCACATCATGCTGAAGTACAAAGCAAGCTGGGTGGAACCCGACGTCGCTCCCAACGACAAGGTCTTCGAAGCCTATCCCGAGGAATCGATTGCCGATTGGCACAAGCGCACCGGTATGTGGGTGGATTGACCGGGAAGCAGGCATGAGGCCGCGCCTCTTGCCGTGAAGCCCTATGCCCGTTAGGGCAGGGGCAATCCGATGCAAATCTTCTCCATTCTCCTCGATGTCGTCGGGCCGGTCTTTTTGATCGCCTTCGTCGGCTATTTATGGGCCCGGGCCGGCAAGCCGCTCGACGGCACCTTCGTTGCCGTCCTGGTCAACACCGTTTCGACGCCGTGCCTGGTCATCGACACGCTGACGCGCTCGGGGCTCACGTTCTCCATTCTCGGCACGGTCGGGCTGGCGGCGGTGCTGACGCTGCTCATCTCCGCCGCCCTCGGTTATCTCCTGGTGCGGGCGATGGGCGGCAAGGTGCAGACCTATCTGCCCTCGATGATCTGGTCGAACGGCGGCAACATGGGCCTGCCGATGAGCCTGTTCGCCTTTGGTGATAAGGGCTTGGCGCTGGCCATCGGCTTTTTCGCCCTCTCAAGCATGACCAACTACACCTTCGGCCGCGCCATCGCCGCCGGTGGGATGAAATTCGCCGATCTGGTGCGCATGCCGATCATCTGGGCGATCATCATCGCCTTGCTGTTGATCTGGACCGGCCTGTCGCTGCCGCCCATCGTGGCGCGCTCGCTCAATCTGCTCGGCGGTCTCACGGTGCCGTTGATGCTGATGTCGCTGGGCTATTCCCTGGCCAGCTTGCGCATCGCCTCCTGGCAGCGCAGCCTGGTCTTCGCGCTCGCCCGTCTGCTGGGCGGCTTCGCCATCGGCTGGGGGGTGGCGATGCTGCTGGGCCTCGAAGGCGTGGCGCGGGGCGTCGTCGTCATTCAGTCAGCCATGCCGCCGGCGGTGCTCAATTACCTATGGGCGGCCACTTATAAGAATGAACCGGAGGAGGTCGCTGGCATTGTCGTGCTGTCGCCCCTGATCTCGGTGGCCTTGCTGCCCGTGTTTCTGTGGACCGTCATATAGTTACGTAGTTTTACGGGGTGCACATGACGCGCCCTCTCGGCACCATCCCGGCGCCGGCGTCCCCCGCCGGCCGCCTATCAGTTAGAGGACCCTATGGCCACGCCCACGCCGACCATCGAACAGAAGCAGCTCCGCACCTTACCCTGGATGATTTTCGGCAGCCGCTGGCTGCAACTGCCGCTCTATCTCGGCCTGATCATCGCCCAGGTCGTCTACGTGATTCTGTTTATGAAGGAACTCTGGCATCTCGTTACACATGCTACATCTTTTAGCGAACAGCAGATCATGCTCGTGGTCCTGGGCCTGATCGATGTGGTGATGATTTCCAACCTGCTGGTGATGGTCATCGTTGGCGGTTACGAGACCTTCGTGTCGCGGCTTAACCTCAGCGGTCACCCGGACGAGCCGGAATGGCTGAGCCACGTCAATGCCGGCGTGCTCAAGATCAAACTCGCCATGGCGATCATCGGCATCTCCTCGATCCACCTGCTGCGCACCTTCATCGAGGCCGGCAATCTCGGCCCCACCGGGCGGACGACGA
Source organism: Rhizobiales bacterium 62-17 (assembly GCA_001898965.1). Taxonomy (GTDB): domain Bacteria; phylum Pseudomonadota; class Alphaproteobacteria; order Rhizobiales; family Beijerinckiaceae; genus Terripilifer. The sequence continues at coordinate 125,922 of MKVW01000007.1, read as the reverse complement.
ATTTCACCGAGACTGGCATCATGTGGCAGACGATCATCCACGCCACTTTCATCATCTCGGCCATCGGCATCGCCTATGTGGAGCGCCTGTCGGCCGATGCTTACTCGCGGAACGGCTCGTCGCACTGAGCCGGGCCGATGCAGGCGCAATGGACGGCATTGACCGCGGCCGATCTCGACGAGGTCGGCCGTCTTTCCGCCGCCCTGCATCCCGGCCTGCCGGAGCGCCAAGCGGTCTTCGCCGAAAAGATCGGTCTGTTTCCGGCGGGCTGCCGCAAGCTCGTGAAGGGCGGGCGGCTGCTCGGCTATGGCATCACCCATCCCTGGCGCCTCGATGACATTCCGGCCCTCGACAGCTTTCTTAAGCACCTGCCGTCGACGCCCGATTGCCTCTACGTGCATGATGTCGCCATCGACCCCGCTGCACGCGGCCACGGCGCTGCCGGTCATCTGATCGCCGATCTCAGAGCGCTCGCCGAAGCGAGATCGCTGCGCAAGCTTGCCTGCGTTTCGGTCTATGGCACCGATGTGATGTGGTCGCGCTATGGTTTTCGCACGCGCAAGGTGGACACGCTCGCCGACAAGCTGGCGGGCTATGGCGAGAGCGCCAAATACATGGTCGCCAATGTTGAGAGCTAGGCGTAGCTGATCCAGCCTCTGAAAGTCAGACCGGCGTAGAACAAGGCGACGTTCGAGAAACCCGCATCGCGCAGCAGCGCTTCGTCTTCCTCAGGCGATAGAATGGAGAGCCTGGTTGCGATTGCCCGCTTGGCGCCTTCGACGTTGGCGGGGTTAGTTCCGCTGAAGGTGACTTGGCGCGCGATCCACATCGACCGTTCTGGCTCGGTCTGCGGAAAGCTGATGTGAGCGACGACGAATGGCGCACCGGGTGCGAGGCGACGGTGGATCTGCCTAAGCGTCGCGAGGCGTTGATCGCGGGCAACGAAATGCAGCGTCAGCAAGCAGGTGGCGCCGTCGAACGGTCCCTGGGGCGCGGCATCGATATAGCCTTCATGCAGCTGGATCCGTGCCGTATGCGGCACCACGCTCTGTTCGGCCACCCGGAGCATGTCGGCAGACGGATCGACGCCGTCGAACGCCCAGCCGGGATGATCGTCGGCGAGAGCCTTCAACTCCAAGCCACCGCCGGCGCCCAGCACCAGAAGCCGGCCCTGTGTCGGGACGCGTTCGGCCAATAACATCGAAGTCATACGTAGAAGGCCGGCGAAGCCGGGCACTTGCCGTGGCGGTCCCTCGGCATAAGCGCCCGCATGAGCCGCGTTGAACGCGGTTCCATGCGGGGCAGAGTGATCATCGATCATGTAACTATTGTTGTTACATTTAGCTAATGACTGTCAAGTGTTGCCATTGGTATTACGCCTGCGGCTGCGTCAGAGGCTTCCGCACCAGCAACAACACAAACGGGATCGCCGCTAGCAGCACGGCGGTGAGTCCTGTCGCCGGCAGGCCACTCCAGTCGATCAGCGGGCCGGTGACGAGCGCCGCGAACACGCTGGTGGCGCCTGCGCAACTGTCGTTGACGCCGATGGCGCGACCACGATGTTCGGCCGGCGCATGGTCGGCGATCAAAGCCGTCGCCGCCACATTGGCAGCCGCCCAGCCGATGCCGACGAGGAAGGTGCCCAGCGTCACGCTCCACCAGGCCGAAGTGAGCGCCAGCAGGAGCGCGCCGACGATGGTCGTCGCCACGCCGGGAAACATCACCGCTTCGCGGCCGAAGCGGTCGGCGAGGCGGCCGAGCGGGATGGTGAAGCCGAACATGCCGGCCGAATGGAACATGTGCGAAATGGCGATGGCGAGCAGCGAATGTCCATGATGGTGCAGCACCAAGGAGGTGAGCACCATGACAATAGACATATTGCCGTTGGCGGCGCTGTTCGAAACGGTCGCGATCAGCAACCGACGGTCGGCGAACAGCAGGCGCGAATTGAACGGCTGCGCGGCGGCTCGCTCCAACTGCGGCGGCGGCACATAGTCGGGATAATAGTGTTGCAGGTTCATGCCGATCTCTTTCGGATCTGGCCGCACCAGATTGGCGACGATCATGCCGCCGATGATGACCACTGGCAGCATCAGCCACGGCAGGCCGAGCGGGTCTTGCCCGAGGCGTGGGGCCACCGCATCGGAGATCGAGATCAGGATCGGCGCGAAGGCGAGGCCGACGAGGGAGCCGAGCGCAACGAAACCAAGCGCCTGTGCCCGCATGCGCGGCGGATACATGTCGGCGGCGGCGACGCGCAATTGCTGCGAGGCATTCATGCCCATGCCGAAGATCAAAAGGCCGACGGCGAAGATGACGATGCTCTGCTTGTTCATCGCCAGGAACAGGATCAGGCAGCCGCAGAACGCCAGGATCAGGCCGAGCTGAATGCCGGGCTTGCGTCCATAGGCATCGGTTACTTTGCCGGCGGGATAGGCGACGAGAAAACGGCTGAGACCGATCAGGCTGACGGAGAGACCAGCGAGGCTCGCTGATCCCGTCAATTCCATCACCATCAACGGCCCAAAGCCGTAGGCGAACTGCATGCCCGCGCCGGTGAAGGATTGCGTCAGCGCGAACAACGCCGTGTTACGGCGGATGAGCGGCGGAATCTGATGGTACATGGTGCCCCTGCGTTTCCTCTATTTTTGTTTCTTGGATGTTTTTCTTTATGGATTGATCGTCGTCATCGTCGGTCGATAGTGAACTTTTGGAAGCCTCGCGCCAACGCTGGCTTCTTGGAAGAGAGAATACGGGAGTTGACGCCGGTCCAGCCGATTTCGCCGGAGAGGCGGCCATATTCGATTTTCGGGCAGCGGTTCATCACCACTTTCACGCCCTTGGCCTCGGCACGCTCGGCGGCTGCGTCATCGCGCACGGAAAGCTGCATCCAGATCACCTTCGGCAGCGGATCGAGCAACAAGGCTTCGTCGACGGCCGCGCCCGCCTGCGCCGAATTGCGGAAGATATCGACCATATCGATCGGCTCGGGCACGTCCTTCAGGCTGGCATAGCAGGGCGCGCCCAATAGCTCCTTGCCGGCGAGGCCAGGATTGATGGCGATCATGCGATAGCCGCGCCCGAGCAGATATTTGAAGACGAAATAGGACGGGCGCGCGTCATTGGCCGAGGCGCCGACCATGGCGATCGTTTTCACGCTTTTCAGAATGGTGCGGATGTAGTCGTCGTCGTAACGGTCGTGGTTCATGGTCTCTATGTGTCACTGATCGCGCATGACGAAAAGCGCGATCTTCCAACCGCTCGTTTCCTTGGCGAAACACAGGCCCGACGGTGTCAGTTCATTGAGGCCGACCTGATCGGAATAGCCGATGCCGCCCTGGGGCAGGGCGATGGCATACCAGCCGTCGGGCGGCGGCTGATCGAGGTCGGTCATGAAGGGGGCGATCTGGCCGGCGGGCAGCCGCGCCGCTTCCGGCGCATCGGCGGCTGGTTTGGCGCGCAGCACGAGTTCTTCGGTGGTGACGCGCAGGTTTTCCTTGTCGATGCGCGTTGCGCGCACGGCCGCTTCCGCCTTGGCGCGGTCGAAGATCGGCCAGGCGGGCAGGCAGGCGAGGCCCGGCACGTCGGGATGGGCGCCGATGCTTTCGGCTTCCAGCGCCGCGGCGATGAGGCCGGTCACCGTTTCCTTGCGCAGATCTTCGGTGATTTCGTTCTTCGCCATGCCAGTGCAGCACAGGCCCTGGCGAATGCGCTCGGTGGGGGAGAGGTTTGCCGGTGCCTGGCGGATGCCGCGTTTGCCGGGCGCGCAGGGCACGAGCGGATCCACCGGACAGGTGATCACGGCGACATTGGCGGACAGTGCCTTGAACAGCGGGTCGAGATCACTGTTGCCGACACTTTCCTTCAAAGTGACGATCAGCGCCGTCAGATCAGGATCGCCGGCGGCCGAATGATCGAAGGTCACGGGCACAGCCTGATAGGCGCGGGGCGCCTGCGCATAGGCCGCGCTGGTGAGCGCGCAAGTCGAAGTGGCGAACATGAAACCGGCGAGCAGAGCAAGTCTTCTCACCTTTTGCTCCACGCTGGCATGCGCTTTTCGATGAAGGCGCACACGCCTTCGGCCGCATCCGCATGCAGCATGTTCTCCACGATGATGCGGCTGGTGTGCGCATAGGCTTCGGCCAGCGGCATTTCCAATTGCCGGGTAAAGGCGCGTTTGCCCAATGTGATGGTGGAGCGCGGTTTTTCGGCGATCTTATGCGCCAAAGCGATGGCTTCGTTCAGCGCCGCGCCCTTCGGCACCATGCGATTGACGAGGCCGATGCGCGCCGCTTCGCCGGCATCGATCAGATCGCCGGTGAGCAGCATTTCCATCGCGTGCTTGCGCGACACGTTGCGCGACAACGCCACCATCGGCGTCGAGCAGAACAGGCCGATGTTGACGCCGGGCGTGGCGAACTGTGCGTCTTCGCCGGCGATGGCAAGGTCGCAGGCGGCGACCATCTGGCAGCCGGCGGCGGTGGCGACCCCTTCGACGGCGGCGATCACCGGCTGTGGTAGGGCCACGATCGCCTGCATCATCGTCGCGCACGTGCCAAATGTCTGTTCGAAGAAGGCGCGACCGCCGTCGCTATCGCCGCGATGGCTGGTCAGTTCCTTCAAGTCGTGGCCGGCGCTGAACGCTGGCCCCTCGGCGGCGAGAATGACGACCCGCACGTTCTCGTCGGCGGCGATGGTATCGAAGGCCCGTTGCAGGGTTGCGATAGTGGCGAGCGACAGCGCATTGCGCCGCTGCGGGTCGCTCAGCGTCAGAATGGCGATCGGCCCGTCGTCGCGGCGCCGCAGAGGGGCCACGCTCATCTCCTGGGCTTGATCCTTCGTCAGGGTTGTGACCATGGCCGATTCCGGGTTTGGTTGGGGCATAATCTAGAGCAGGGCAGCGGATACGGCCATGGATCAAGTCGCCTCGCGGCGTAAAATGACGGCGGCGGAGATCGACGTCTTCATTCAGCGGCATTTTCCCCAGGCGGGAATGGGAACCGGGTTCCGCATCGAGGCGGTGGAGCCCCTGTCGGCGACCCTGCGGCTCGTCTATTCCGACCAGTATTTGCGCCCCGGCGGCACGATTTCCGGTCCGGCGATGTTCACTTTGGCCGATTTGGCCATGTATGTCGCGATTTTAGGCGAAATCGGCGTCGGCGATGATCCTGAACAGGCGGGGCTGAGCGCCGGCGCGCTGTCGGTCACCACCAATCTCAACATCAATTTCCTGCGCAAGCCGGCCCAGCGCGACCTGATCGGCACCGCCCGCCTGATGAAGCTCGGCCAGCGCCTGGCCGTCGGCGATGTCTGGATGACGAGCGAAGGCGAAGACGATCCGGTCGCCCACGCCACGGCGACCTATTCGGTGCCACCAAGGTAGAAAAGGATCGAAGCCTCGGTGTCATCCCCGACGCGGCGAAGCCGCGAGCGGGGAACCAGGGGCGTGCGGTACAGCGCTAGCCGCTATCATTCGTCGTTTGCCCCTGGACCCCGGATCACCTGCTGCGCAGGCGTCCGGGGTGACACTGAGGCTACTGACCTACAACGTTTGCCCTTACGGCAACTTCGTCGCCCGCAACCGCGCCGCGTTCATGATCACGCTGACCGAGGACAGCGCCATGGCGGCGGCCGCGATCACCGGCGAGATCAGGATGCCGAAGGCCGGATAGAGAATGCCGGCCGCGACCGGCACGCCGAACGCGTTGTAGACGAAGGCGAAGAACAGGTTCTGCTTGATGTTGCTCATCGTTGCCTGCGACAGCGCGCGGGCGCGCACGAGGCCGGTGAGATCGCCGTTGAGCAGGGTCACGCCCGCACTCTGAATGGCGGCATCCGTGCCCGTGCCCATGGCGATGCCGACATCGGCGGCGGCGAGCGCGGGGGCATCGTTGATGCCATCGCCCGCCATGGCGACGATGCGGCCCTGGCTGCGATAGCGTTCGACGATGCGGCTCTTGTCCTGCGGCAGCACTTCGGCTTCCACATCGGTCAGGCCCAGCTTCGCCGCGACCGCCTTGGCGGTGGTGCGGTTGTCGCCGGTGAGCATGACGATCTTCAAGCCCGCTTCGCGCAGCGCCTTGAGGGCTGCCGGCGTCGAGGCCTTCACCGGATCGGCGATGGCGAAGATGCCGGCGAGCTTGTCGTCGACAGCGGCGAAGATCGCCGTCGCGCCGTCGCCGCGCAGCCTCTCGGCCTCACCTGCCAGCGCGTCGATGCCGACACGCAACTCCCCGAAGAAGAGCGCATTGCCGAGCGCGATGCGATGGCCATCGACGGTGCCGATGGCGCCCTTGCCATTGGGCGAGTCGAAGTCGCTGACCTTGGCGAGCGTGATGCCACGTTCCTGCGCTGCCTTGACGATGGCCAGTGCAAGGGGATGTTCGCTGGAGCGTTCGACGCTCGCCGCCAGACGCAGCAGTTCGGCTTCGTTGAACCCATGAGCGGGCACGATGGCGGTGACGGCGGGCTTGCCTTCCGTCAGCGTCCCGGTCTTGTCGATCACCAATGTGTCGACCTTCTGCAGCCGCTCCAGCGCTTCCGCATTCTTGATCAGCACGCCCGATTGCGCGCCACGGCCGACACCGACCATGATCGACATCGGCGTCGCGAGGCCGAGCGCACAGGGACACGCGATGATCAAAACGGCGACCGCCGCAACCAGGCCGTAGGAGAAGCGCGGCTCCGGTCCCCACACCGACCAGGCGACGAACGCGACGAGCGCACAGAAGATGACGGCCGGCACGAACCAACCCGACACCTGGTCGGCGAGACGCTGGATCGGTGCGCGGCTGCGCTGCGCTTCCGACACCAGTTGCACGATCTGCGACAGCATGGTGTCGCGGCCGACCTTGCGCGCTTCGATATGCAGCGCGCCGCTTTGGTTGAGCGTGCCGCCGATGACGGTGTCGCCGGTGGTCTTGGTCACCGGCATGGATTCGCCCGTCACCATGGATTCATCCACCGCGCTGCGGCCTTCGCGCACCGCGCCATCGACGGGTACCTTTTCGCCCGGACGCACGAGCAGCACGTCGCCGACGACGATTTCGTCCAACGTCACTTCATCGTCGCTGCCGTCAGCCTTGATGCGACGGGCCGTGCGCGGTGCCAGATCAAGCAGCGCGCGGATGGCACCGCCCGTGGCGTCGCGGGCGCGCAGTTCGAGTACCTGGCCGAGCAGCACCAGAACGGTGATGACGGCCGCGGCCTCGAAATAGACAGCCACCGCGCCATCATGACCGCGGAAGGCCGGCGGGAAAATCTGCGGCGCCAATGTCGCAATGATGCTGTAGGTCCAGGCGACGCCCGTGCCCATGGCAATCAGGGTGAACATGTTCAGATTGCCTGTGCGCACCGATTGCCAGCCGCGCACGAAGAACGGCCAGCCGGCCCACAGCACCACGGGGGTGGCTAGCGCCAGTTGAATCCAGTTCGAACGCTGCATGCCGATGTCATGGGTCCAGCCGAACAGATGGCCGCCCATTTCCAGCGCGAACACCGGCAGGGTCAGCACCAGGCCGATCCAGAAACGGCGGGTCATGTCCTTCAATTCGTGGTTCTCGACCGGCTCGGAGGAGACCATCAGCGGTTCGAGCGCCATGCCGCAGATCGGGCAGGAGCCGGGGCCGACCTGACGCACCTCCGGATGCATTGGGCAGGTGTAGATGTCGGTATCGCTGCCGGCGGGCTTCGGTTGTGGCTTCGGGTCGAGATAGCGCTGCGGATCGGCCTCGAACTTGGTCTTGCAGCCGCCCGAACAAAAGAAATAAGGCTGATCCTTATAGGTCGCCTTATGCTTGGCGGTCGCGGGATCGACGATCATGCCGCAGACCGGATCCTTCACTTTACCGTCGTCTGCCTGGGCGGGTGCCGGGCCGCAATGGGAGCAGGCGGGCGCCGCCGCGCCATGCGAATGGCCGTGGTGACCGTGGTTATGATGTTGATGTTCTTGGTGATTGTGGGTGGCCATTAGGGAGTCCTTGATTACAAGTCCCAGGCAAGTTACACCTTCCCACGATGGGAAGGTCAACAGATATATGGAGCGTCCCTTGAATATCGGCCAGGCCGCTGAACATTCTGGCGTCAGCGCCAAAATGATCCGCCATTACGAGTCGATCGGTCTGCTGCGACCGGCGGCCCGGTCCAGCAATACCTATCGCCAATATGGCGAGCAGGACGTGCACGAACTGCGCTTCATTGGCCGTGCCCGTTCGCTCGGCTTCTCGATGAAGGAAATTGGCGAGCTCTTGTCGTTATGGCGCGACCGCCAGCGCCCGAGCGGCGACGTCCGCCAGGTGGCGGCGCGCCATCTCTCCGATCTGGAAGCAAAGCTCGCCGAAATGCAGGCCATGGTGACGACCCTGCGCAAACTCATTCACGCGTGCCATGGCGACGAGCGGCCCGACTGTCCGATTCTCGAGGATCTCGCCGGGGCGCCCGCGCGCCGTTCGCTCAGTTGATCGTCACTTCGTTACGTTCGCCTGCGGTCACCTTTACCGGCTGCTCCTTGCTGGTGTCGCCACGCGTGACGATAGCGACGTAATCGCCCGCATTGAACGCGAAGTTGATCTTGGCGTCATAAAAGGTCTCGAACACCTTACGTTCGCCGTTGATGTCTTTTTTCGGTGCGACGATCTCGATCTTATCGGCGCCGGGCGCGTCGATGGCGAGCACACCGGCTTCGAGTATGAGCGTCAGCCGCATCGGCTGGCCCGACTTGATTTCGATCCGTTGCACTTTCTGCGCTTTGCCGACGGTCATTTTAATATCGTAGGAGCCGGTCGGCAGATCGAACACCGAAAGCGGCTCATATTCGGTCGCAACCCATTCGCCAGGCTCGTTCTCGACCTGCTGCGGCCTGCGCACTTCGACCGTCAATCCATTCTCGACCTTCGGACCGCCGGACGTATAGAGCGCGTCGGCCAGCAACCGGCCAGCGTCGAGCGACATTGCAAGGTTCATCACATCGCCAGGCGCTATGCTGAAAGCTTGCACCGCGCGCGCCGTGCCTTTGCGTAGAACCATTGAATAGGCACCAGCCGGCACGACGAATTTTGGAACGGCATCATATTTGGTGGTCACGCTCTCGTCGCCACGGCGCAGTTCCCAGGTAACGTCCTGCGCTTTGGCGCCGGAACCGGAAATATTGCCCTCGCTAGTCACATAACCCGCGTCGAGAACGAAGTCGTAAGTCGCAAGCGCGCCTTTCACCACCTCGACAGGGAAGAGTCGTTTCGTCTCTTCGAGACTGACTTCGAGCATGTATTTGCCGGGTTCGGCCGCCATCGCGAGGCGTGCGCCATATTCGGTGGCGATATATTCGCCTTTCTCCTCACCATCGGTGCCGGGCTTGTAGAGCACCCAGACGAGTCCGCCGTCCGTCACCGGATCAAGTCCTTCGGCTAGGCGCACGGTGGCGCGCAGCGGCTTTCCGCGAAACGGATCTACGGTCGCGGCGCGGGCAGGAGCTTCGCTCACCACTTTCTTGCCTTGCGTCACGTCCACCGCGCGGCCGAGCGCCTGTTGCAGGCCGCTAGCATTGGCGGCATCGAGATAAACGCCGCCCGTGTTGCGGGCGATACACTGCAATTGCGCCTTGGCGAGGGGATCGGTGACATCAAGGCCAATGACATGGGCGACGAAGCCGATGCCGGCCTTCTTCAATTCCGCCGCCGCCGCGCAGGGGTCGGCATTGCATGTTTCGATGCCGTCGGAGACGAGAATGACGGTCGACTTGTTTTCATTCGATTTGAGAGACTGTGCCGCTTGCCGCAGCGCCTGGGTCAGCGGCGTCTTGCCCTTGGGATTGAGACGCTCGACTGTGGAGCTGATCTCACGCGCATCGACCGGTCCCACCGGCCGGATCATCTCGATGTCGTTGCAATCCCCTTTGGAGCGATGGCCGTAGGCCATGACGCCGAGCCGATCGCTCGGATTCCATTTTGACAGGATGGAGCCGACAGCTTGCCGCGCGGCCGCGATCTTTGACTGGCCCTCGACAATGCCCCACATCGAACCGGAGGCATCGAGGATTAGCACCGTATCACCGGCGCTCGCTTTTTGTTGTCCTTTGTCTTGTGCTTGCACCGGCGCCGACAAAGTGGCGGCGATCATGGCGAATATCAAAGCGATGCGTTGCATTTTGCCCTCGCGAAATGTGATACGCATCCCTATGTCAGTCAGCCGAACATAAATGCCGATGAGTGATGCAGTGAAAGCATGATGACCAAGACACCCGTGAACGACGCACCCAGCCCGCGATGTGCGTTACCGCACCGCCCCTCTATCGGAGTTGAGAGCTGCATGAATCGTCCAGAAGCTGACTATGATTTTTATCTCAATCTATGGCACTTACGGCCCGACGGCGAAGCCTTCTCGACGCATAGCAGCCATCTTTTGCCGGTGCGCACCAGCGACGACCAAGCGGCCATGTTGAAATTGCCGTTCGAAAAATATGAAAAAGTCGGTAGCGTGCTGATGCAGTTCTGGGATGGGGAGGGGGCAGCGCGTGTTCTCGGCGAGCATGATGGTGCGCTGCTGCTTGAGCGTCCGGAAGGTCCGTTACGGCCGCTCTCGCAACTCGTACAGGAAGGGCGCGACGACGAAGCGACGCGCATTGCTTGTAAGGCGATCGCGACTTTACACCGCCCGCGCTCGCCAGAGGAGATCTCGGCAGTGCGCCCGCAATTAATAGAACTTGAGCCTTGGTTCGCCGATCTGTTTCCGGCGCCGCAAAAATATGGCGAGCCTTTCGGTCAATCTCTGTAGATCGCCAAGGAACTGCTTGCGACGCAGATCGAAATCGTGCCGTTGCACGGCGACGTACACCACGACAACGTCATCGATTTCGGCGAACGGGGCTGGCTGGTGATCGATCCCAAGCCGCTGATCGGCGATCGCGCGTTCGATTACGCCAATCTGTTCTGCAATCCTGATCTGGCGACAGCTACCGATCCGCAATTGTTTGAGGCGCGTCTCGCACGCATTTGCGCACAGTCAGGTATCGAGCGACAACGCATGTTGCGTTGGCTTGTCGCTTGGACGGGTTTGTCGGCGGTCTGGTTTCTCGATGACAACCAGACCGCCGATATCGATATGGGTGTAATGAAGCTGGCCTTAGCCGAACTTGGTTAGGCAAACTCCATCAATCCGCGCCGCCGGGCGAGTTCGGCGTCGCTTGGATGTTCGAGCGAGAACGAACCGGTCTCGACCTGTCCGTCCGGCAGATAAGTCATCATCACCACGCCGTTGGATGAAATGCGTGAATCCGCGAGCCGCAGTCCGCCGGGTGTCGTGCCGGCGCCGAACAGACGCTTGCCGTCGCCGAGAATGACCGGGAAGATCAGCAGCGACAATTCGTCGACCAGTCCGTGTGCGAACAGGGTTTGCAGAAGGTCGCTCGATCCTTGGACCAAGAGGTCAGGGCCGTTCTGCTTCTTCAACTGCCGCAGGTTGCCGACCACGTCGCGCCCCAGCGCGCGGCTGTTCGTCCAGGTGAGCTCAGGCTCTGCTCGTGTGGCGACATATTTGGATACCCGATTGAACAGAGCGCCGATCTCGTTGTCGGCACCGACATAGGGCCAGTGAGCGGCAAAAATTTCGTAGGTCTTGCGGCCGAGGAGGAGGTCGAACGGCCGTGCATAGATGTCGCCTATGAAAGCCCCGACATCGGTATCGAACAACGGCGCACACCAGCCACCGTGAACGAACCCGCCAACCGGATCCTCATGCGGGCATCCGGGACCTTGCATCACGCCATCCAGGCTGATCAGTGTTGAAGCAATGATCTTTCTCATGGTTCCGCGCTTTCCAATTCGAAGAGGCAGATGCCTGCTTCAAGGACGCGCGAGATCGCCGCGATCCGACAGGCAAATCTCCCGAAGGGCAAAAATTTTCGCTCTTCGCGAATGGCCGTCAGACTAAGCGGCCCTCCTGCCAATAGCTGACAGTAACAATCGTTAGCTTCTGCAGTGCCCCAGGACATTCGCCACACATGTGTCTCAAGGGTGTCCCAAACAAGAGGAGCGCGTCATGAATCATCCAAATTACATTCTGCTTTATGTTGAAAATCCGGAGGCTTCGGGCCGCTTCTACGCAGATTTACTTGGCGCGACGCCGGTCGAGACCAGTCCAACTTTCGTGCTTTTCGCCTTGAAATCGGGCTTGATGCTCGGCCTGTGGTCGAAACATACGGTTGCGCCTGCGCCGCAGGCGGCGGCGGGTGGTGCGGAAATCGGCCTGCGTGTCGCCAACGACGACGAGGTTAACGGCGCTTATGCCGATTGGAACGCGCGCGGCGTGCGTATCGCTCAGGAACCGACCCGGCAGGAATTCGGATTGAATTTTTTGGCTCTTGATCCCGATGGCCACCGTCTGCGCGTTTATGCCCTGTCCGACGCGGCGTGACAGGGAGGGTGATATCGGCGCCCGCATGTCGCAGCCACCCTCGCTGGTTTATCGGCGATCGCCGGCGTAAAGCTGCCAGCGTCGCGCTTGTGAGGATGGAATGACAAAGACAGCGGTTGCGGTCAGGCATGTGTATTTCGAAACGCTCGGCACGTTCGAACAAGTCCTCGCGGATGCTGGTTATGATCTGAGCTATCTCGATGCAGGTCAGGACCCGTTGACCATCGATGCAGCGAAGCCCGATCTGCTCGTCATGCTGGGCGGTCCGATCGGTGTCTATGAAACGGATGTCTATCCGGTATTGCTCGATGAATTGGCGCTGATCCGCGCGCGTCTTGCCAGCGGTAAGCCGCTTATCGGTATTTGTCTCGGCGCGCAGCTTATCGCCGCGGCGCTCGGCGCCAAGGTGGCGGCGACCGGCATCAAGGAAATCGGTTTTTCACCGCTCACACTAACAGAGCAGGGCACGAAGAGCCCGCTGCGTCATCTCGATGGCGTGCAGGTGTTGCATTGGCATGGCGATGCTTTCGCCATTCCGCAAGGCGCTGCACATCTGGCTTCGACTCCCGTGTGCGCCACGCAAGCTTTCGCTCTCGGCTCGAACGTGCTCGGTCTGCAATTCCATCCCGAAGCCGACACGACGCACGATCTCGAACCCTGGCTGATCGGTCATGCGGCGGAGCTTGCCGGCGCGAAGATCGATCCGCGTGTGATCCGGGAGGATGCGCGTCGCCACGGACCGGCGCTCGCCAAAGCGGCGCGCGCCATGTTCGCCGAATGGCTGACTGCGACTACTTAGGTTTCGCTTCGATCTGCGCCGGGGCTTGAATGAAGTCTTCGAGCTTCAAGCCCTTTTCGGCGAGCAGAGCTTCGAGCACAGGCTGCAATTTGCCGAGGCTCTCTTGCACCGCGTCGCGCATCGTATCGACGACCACCTGCGTGTTGCGCTCGATCTCGATATTGACGCGATCGCCAGCCTGCTTCTCCTCGAACGTGGTCATGCGCCGCGTTTCGGGAATGAGCCAGACTTCGAACCAGCCTTCGCTCTTGTTGACTTCCGAGACAGTGAGGCTGGCGCCATTGATGGCGATATAGCCTTTCGGAAAAATATAGCGACGGAACTGCGGTGGAATGGCGATGCGCAGCAGCTTGTTGCCTTCGGCCGTGGCGACGCTTTCGATCGGCGTCGAGAAGTCGATATGGCCCGACATTGGATGCCCGCCGATCTCCGCGCCATCCTTGGCGGCCCGCTCCACATTGACGCGGGCGCCGGCGGCCACCGCATCCAGGGTGGTGACATTCAGGCTTTGCAGGATGACGTCGAAACTGGCGCTTTCGGCCGACAGCAGTTCGGTCACGGTCAGGCAGACGCCATCCACCGACACGCTGGCGCCGATCGCCAGACCTTCGCTGAAACCCTCGGGAAAATGCAGTTTGAAGGTGCGAATTTCGTCGTGGTCGTCGATCGCGGCGATGGTCGCCATGCCCTGGATAATGCCTGTAAACACGCTGCGTCCTGTCGGTTTCAGTCCCTCTGGCCGCCTTAAAGCACAAACCGGCGCGCGGCGCACCCGGTCGTGCTAGCCTGGGGGCGAGGGACAATGGTGGAAGGATTGCTATGTCTCGGCCACGGGTCGTCATCGCAGGCGGTGGTTTCGGCGGTCTCACGGCGGCGAAGGCGCTGCGCAAGCTGCCGGTCGACGTCATTTTGATCGATCGGCGCAATTATCACCTGTTCCAGCCCTTGCTTTATCAGGTGGCGACGGCGGCGCTGTCGCCGGGCCAGATTGCCCAGCCGATCCGCGCGATTCTCAGACGCCAGGCCAATGCCACCGTGCTGCTTGATGAGATCGTCGGTATCGATACGGCGCGCAAAGTGGTGCTGGGCCGTCAGGCCGGCGAGATCGCCTATGACACGCTGATCCTCGCCACCGGCGCGACCCATGCTTATTTTGGCCACGACGAATGGGCGGAGGTTGCACCCGGCCTGAAAACCCTCGACGACGCCACCGCTATCCGCCGGCGCATTCTCGAGGCCTTCGAACAGGCCGAGCTGGCGATCGATCCGGCGGTGCGCGATGCCTTTCTCACCTTTGTGGTCATCGGCGCCGGGCCGACAGGTGTCGAAATGGCCGGTGCCATCGCCGAACTGGCGCGGCACACATTGGCTGACGATTTTCGTAACATCGACCCAACGACCGCACGGGTGGTGCTGATCGAAGCAGGGTCGGGCGTGCTGCCGGCCATGGCGCCGAAACTGGCGAAGGCGGCGCAGGCCGGGCTTGAACGCTTGGGCGTCGACGTGAAGTTGAATCTTCCGGTGACCGGCTGTTTCCCCGATCGTGTCGAAGCAGGCGCGACCACCATTCCCTGCCGCACCATCGTCTGGGCCGCAGGCGTTAAGGCCTCGCCGATCGGCGCCTGGCTTGGCGAGGGCGTGCCGCTCGATCGCGCCGGGCGCGTCGAGGTTTCCAGTGATCTATCGGTGCCGGGCCATCCGGATATTTTCGTCATCGGCGATGCCGCGCGGGTGATGACCTCTGACGGCAAGCAGGTGCCGGGCATCGCGCCCGCCGCGAAGCAGCAGGGCGGCTATGTCGCCGATGTGATCCGTGCGCGGCTTGAAGGCCGCACGCTGCCGGCTTTTAGCTATGTCGATCGCGGCAGTCTCGCCACCATTGGCCGCGGCGAAGCGGTGGTCGATCTTGGCTGGCTGCGCTTCAAGGGGTTTCTGGCCTGGCTGTTCTGGGGCCTCGTCCACATTTTCTTCCTGATCGATTTCCGCAATCGCCTCACGGTGATGTTCGATTGGGTCTGGTCCTATGTCGGCTTCGGCCGCAACGTCCGCCTGATTACATCGGGCGGCCGCGCGCCGGAGGCAAAACAGCCGGCACGCTCCGATCCGGCTTCTTGAGCGATCAGAGCCGCCGGCCCTCGAAGAGATCGCGTTCGCGGATCAACGCCTCGCCGACGAGATCGAAGAAGGCGCGCACGCGCGCGGTCTGCTTCAAGTCGACATGAGTGACGATCCATAGTTCGCCGGCGATCTCCGTGATCGGCGTAGCGAGCGCCCGGGCAAGGCCGGTCTCGCTGTCGCCGAGATAGCAGGGCAGCAGCGTGATGCCGACACCGGCCTTGGCGGCAATCGACTGATTGACCAGACTGTTGGAGCGGTAGACGAAGGCCGAGGGCGGCACATGTTCGGCCAACCAGTCGGCCGCGCCGATGCCGGCCGTGCCGGCCTCCCAGCCGATGATCGCGTGGCCGCCGATATCCTCGGCGTGGCGCAATTTGCCCTGCGTTTCAAGATAGTCGGGTGCCGCATAGAGCGCCCAAGCCATGTCGGCCAGTTTGCGGCCCCACAACTCGCCTTCCTTCGGCCGCACCGGCCGCAGCGCGATATCGGCCTCGCGTCGTGACAGGCTGAGCACGCGGTTCTCGATCACCAGTTCGACGACGATGCCGGGATGCGCCCGCCGGAAAGCGGCGAGGTGGCCAGTGAGGCGGCTGTAGGCGAGGGTTTCGGACGAGGTGATGCGCAATTGGCCGGACAGGCGATGGTCGCCGCCGACGATGTCGCGGTCGAGGGCCAGCGCCTCGTCCTCCATCCGTTCGGCGCCGGCCGCCATGCGCGCGCCCGCCGGTGTCGTCTGGTAGACGCCACCCGGCAGCCGTTCGAACAGGCGCACGTCGAGCCGTGTCTCCAGCGCCCTGAGCCGCCGGAAAGCGGTCGAATGATCGATGGCGAGAATTTGGGCCGCCTGCGTCAGGCTGCCAGCCCGATGCACCGCCAGAACCAGTTTGAGGTCGTTCCAGTCTTCCACGCGCCCGTTCTAGCAGAGCAAGCGCTTGCAGTCATGCAAGCCTGCCTGGCGGAAACCCAACGAGCATTGCGAACGTGCCGGCGCCATATTCCGACCGACCGACCGATCGCGCCATCGCGGCGCCTCTCGCAAGGATAAGGCCTATGAAGCTCTATTATGCCCCCGGAACCTGCTCGCTCGCGCCGCATATCGTCGCCAATGAAGCCAAGATCGCGCTCGACCTCGAACGGGTCGATCTGGGCAAGACACCACGCCTGACCGGCAGCGGCGCTGATTACGCGAGCATCAATCCCAATCTCTACGTGCCGGCCTTGCGGCTCGACGACGGTGCTATCCTCACCGAGGGCGTCGCCATCATGCAGTATCTGGCCGACTATGAGCCGGAGAACAAACTCGTGCCGCCGCCTGGCACGTTAGCCCGCGTCCGGCTCGAGCAATGGCTCGTTTTCATCAGCACCGAACTACACAAGATGTACAGCCCGTGGCTCTTCCATCCCGAATATGGCGCGCAGGCGCAGGACGTGGCACGTGCCAAACTCGCGCAACGGCTGGCCTATGTCGACGCGCAGCTCGCCACCAATGGACCGTTTTTGCTCGGTTTGGATTTCTCGCCGGCTGACGCCTATCTGTTCACCATCGTCGGCTGGTCGCAATTCACCAAGGTTGATCTTTCAAGCTTCACTTATCTGCGTGCCTTGATGGATCGCGTTGCCGCGCGGCCTGCCGTGCGGGAAGCCATGCTGGCGCAAGGCCTGCAAGTCAAAGATCCAGTAGCTGCTGCGTGAGGTCGAGATGACACAGAGCGCTGCCTGGTTTTGGCTCGTCGTTGCGGGCTTATGCGATGTCGCTTGGGCGATCGCGATGAAATATGCGCAAGGCTATACGCGACCAGGCTGGAGCCTCGTTTCGCTCGTGTTGCTCGGCATCTTCGTCTATCTCCTCGGCCGCACGCTCGACGTATTGCCGGTCGGCACCGCTTACGCGGTGTGGACCGGCATCGGTGCCGTCGGCACGGTGGTGATGGGCGTGTGGCTGTTCGGCGAAACCCTGCATCCCCTGCGGCTCGCCGGGGTCGCTTTGGTCATCGCCGGCATTGCCGCGTTGAAATGGGCGCCGGCTTAAAGCAAAATCGGGTTCGATCTGGCTCAGAAGCTCATCGGCGTAACGTCCTTCGCGGCCGCGCCTTCCCGCTCCATCGCGCGTTGGAAGGCCGGTCGGGCCATACAGCGGCCGAGATAAGCTTCAAACACGGGTGTCGCCGGCATTGCTTTTAGAATGTTGATGCCGAAGTGAATGCCGGACGCCAATTGCGTATCGACGGCGGAGAACGTATCGCCAATCGCGAAAGGATGTCGCGCGAGCTGTTTGTCGAGATTGGCCATCATGTCGTCGAAGGAGCCGAAGGAGAAGGCGCTCCGCCGATAGTCTATGTTCTGCGCGTGCGCCGCCAGACAGGGGTCGAAGACGGAATCGCAATAGACGATCCAGGTCAGAAACGCGCTGCGTTTGGCATCGCCGGGCAGGGGCGCCAGTCCGGCCTGCGGAAAGACCTCGGTCAGATACTGGCAGATTGCGGCGCGCTCGGTGACGACCGTGCCGTCATGGTCGATCGCCGGCACTTTCTTGTTCGGTTGAATGGCGCGATAGCTCTCCGGCACGCCGCCCGGTTGACGGATGTCGATGACCACAGGCTCATAGGGAATGCCGAGTTCTTCCAGCAGCCAATGAACGCCAGTCGATCGGGAAAATGGCGTGAAGTAGAACTTGAGCATCTGGTCCTCCTGCGCTCGGTGATGGAACCTAGCCACCTCCTGCCGTCAGGATGTGTCAGCAGGCATTGGGGAACCGTTCATAAGGCGTGGAGTTGGGTCCGTATCGGATCAGCCACAGGAGCGAACCATGCCCAGAGGCGATAAGGACAAATACACCGACAAGCAGAAACGCAAGGCTGAACATATCGAGGAAGGCTACGAGAAACGCGGCATTCCCGAGGATGAGGCCGAGCGGCGCGCCTGGGCCACCGTCAATAAGGAAAGTGGCGGCGGCAATAAATCAGGCTCCGGCCGTGGGGTCCCCGACACGAAGGTCGCGGCCCGCAAGGGTGGACGCCTGGGCGGGAAAGCCGCGGCGCGCCGTCCTGCCAGCGCGCGTTCGGCTTCGGCGAAGAAGGCGGCGGCCACGCGCAAACGCCGCGCCGCGAAGTGAACGTCGGCTATTGTTGTTGTGTTGGCGCGCTGTTGTCGACCGGGGAACCATGGCGCGAGTTCGACACCCCGTAAATTTCCGCCGCGAACCAAGCCATTAATGCGAGAACGAGGCTGCCTAGCAGAATGGCGAGCACGCGCATGCCTTTGCTGCCCTGTCGTGCGCGGATGGGGGAGATGCGAAAAACCAAAGCTGCCTCCTCAGGCTGGGATTGTCAGCTCGATCGCGCGGCGCGCGATATAAAAGCCAACAGGCATCAGTGGCGATGGTTCCGCAAATCGGCAAAGCAACACATATGCGGCGCTTTCGCCACGCATGTGGCGTCGTTCAATTCAGATTCCTGTCGGAACGATCATGGACTGCCGGAGTTTGCTTCGGGGCGGGTGGCAACTAGAGGAGGCCATCATGCGCCTTACAACAGGGATGGCCCTTGCGGGCACCATGTTTTTGATCGGCACCGGTGCCAGTATCGCACAGGAAGTCTATGTTCAGCCACGGCAACGGACGATCGTTCGGGAATATATTCAAGTCGATCCGTACAATCAGCGGACGGTCGTGCGAGAGCGTGAGTATATTCGACAGCCATCCATGGGGAGACCTGTTACCGTCGCGCCTTATCCCAACGAAATGATCGACACCACGCCACGCCCGCCGCGCAACATCCGCAACATCGAGGCGGTGGACCCGTCATCGCCCTACGTGCGCGATCGCCCGGTCGTCATTGAACAACGCCGTGTGATCGTCGATCCCAATGACGGACATGTTGTCGAGGTTCTGGAATAGACGAATATTGAGCCGGCGCGATGTCCGCGCCGGCTTTTGCAGGTCGTCACTGGATATTGGAACGATTGCCGCCTAGACGTTTCGATAAACCGGCGGATGTGGCGCTTGACCCTCCACCTGGTGGAGGCTCTAGGACGGCGCCATGAGCGAGACGAACCACAGCGAGAAAAACTACACCATCGGCGAGTTGGCCAAACTCAGCGGCGTGTCGGTGCGCACAATTCGGTTTTATTCCGACCGGAAATTGTTGCCGCCGCGCCTGCGCAGCGCGAGTAACTACCGGATCTATTCCGACGACGATGTGGCCCGTCTCGATCTCATCCGAGCGTTGCGACAAGCTGGCATTGGTCTTGAGGCCATCGGCAAGCTGCTTGCTCGGCGGCTACCGCTCCGGCAGGTTCTTGAAATGCGTTTACAGACGCTGGTGGCGGAAATGCGCGCGCAGCGTCGCATCGCCGCCACCCTGAGAGCTGCCTTGCGGACAGCCGATCCCACGGAAGCTGATCTCAGGAGACTCTGGACCATGACCCATCTTTCGCAAACCCAGTTCCGCGCCGCTGTCGAACAATTTTACGACAAGGTCGCGGCTGGCGCGCATATCGACGATGCCTGGAGGCAGCAGATGGTCGATGCCGCCACGCCGACATTGCCGGACGAGCCGACGCCAGCGCAGATCGATGCCTGGAACGAGATCATGACGATCCTGTCGGACGAGTCCTACCTGGCGGAAATCAAAGCTGGCGCCCAGACGATGTGGACCAAGGATTTCGATCCCAACGTCTATGCCAAGGCGGCCAATGCGACTTTCGACGATGTGAAGGCGGCCATCGCGCGCAAGGAGGACCCGAAAGGCGAGACAGGCCTGCGGATCGCGCGCGCTTGGCTCGAAGCTTCCGCGCAAGCCATGCAGCGAGAACCGGATCGCTCGCTCATCCAGTGGCACCTCGATCAATATCACCGGCATCACGATCGTGCCGGACGTTATCAACAATTGCTGGCGATCCTGCGTGGCGACGATCCATCCGATGCGTTCAGCAATGAGTGGTTGTGGATCCACACCGCCATGGGCGTTTTGCTTGGCAGGAACGACGAAAGCGGCCACGCATAATATATGCATGGCCGTCCCACGTCATCCGCGCTAATCCTGGCCTATGAAGGACAGCTCAAAGATCATTCTGGTAACCGGCAGCGCCGGCCATCTCGGCGAAGCGCTGGTTCGGACGCTTCGGGCGCGGGGAATGCCCGTGCGAGGCATCGATATCAAGTCGTCGGCCTTTACCGATCACGTGGGCTCCATCCTGGATGCCGCTTTCGTGCGGGATTGCATGAAGGGGATCGGTACGGTTCTGCATGCCGCGACCCTGCATAAACCGCATGTGGCCACCCATACGGCGCAGGACTTTGTCGACGTCAATGTCACCGGCACGTTACGGCTTCTCGAAGAAGCCGTAACGGCGGGTGTCGAAGGTTTCGTCTTCACCAGCACGACGAGTACCTTCGGAAGCGCGTTGACGCCAGCACCGGGGGAGCCTGCCGCTTGGGTAACCGAGGGGGTAACCCCCGTACCCAAGAACATTTATGGCACGACCAAACTGATGGCTGAGACGCTCAGCGAATTGTTTGCACGCCGGCATAAGCTGCCGGTGATCGTTCTGCGCACGTCGCGTTTCTTCCCGGAGGCCGATGACGATGCCGCCATGCGTGCACGTTTTGATCTCGACAATGCGCAAGCCAACGAATTGCTGCATCGCCGCCTCGACATCGCCGATGCGGTCGAGGCCCATCTGTGCGCTGCCGAGCGTGCGCCGACAATGGGCTTTGCCCGCTACATCGTTTCGGCGACGAGCCCGTTCGGCCAGGACGATCTCGCGGATCTGCGCCAGGATGCGGCTGGCGTAATGCGGCGGCTCTATCCCGACTGCGCGGCGCTTTTTTCGAAAAAGGACTGGCATCTCTTCCCGTCGATTGACCGGGTCTATGTCAATGACCTGGCGCGGCGCGAGCTCGGATGGAATCCAAGCTATAATTTCGCTCACGTGCTGGAATGCCTACGAGAGGGCCGCGATTTTCGCAGTCCGCTCGCCCTGGCCGTCGGCAGCAAGGGCTATCACGACAGGGTCTTCGAGGAGGGGCCTTATCCGGTGGCGGGGGGCGGGTAGGGATCCCGCACACAGGGCTGCCCTGCGCTGGCGGCTCGCCTGCTGACAGAAATCTGGTTTAGGCTGCGCTATCCTTCCTTGATCGCAGCGTAGCTCCTGAACTCCATGCCGTCCTCCCGCTTTTTCTATGGCTGGCTAGTCGTCGCGGCGGCCTTTGCCGTTACCTTCGTCGGCTTTGGCTGCGCCTATGCGTTCAGCGCCTTCATGGAGTCCCTGCAACGGGATTTCGGCGCGTCGCGCGGATCGGTGTCGCTGGTCTTTGCTTTCGCCGGGTTTCTCTATTTCGCGCTCGGAATCATCAGCGGCCCGCTGGCCGATTGCTGGGGCGCACGGCTGTTGGCTATTTTCGGCATGGTCCTGGTTGGGCTTGGCCTCATTCTGGCGTCCTTCGCGCGCACCATCACCGAGGTCTATGCGGCCTATAGCCTGGGGATCGGCGTCGGGGTTGGCGCTGCCTATGTGCCCGCCGTTGGCGCGGTGCAGCGCTGGTTCGTGCGCCGGCGCGGCTTCGCCTCGGGCCTGGCGGTGAGCGGCATTGGCGTTGGCACGCTCGTCATGCCGCCGCTGGCCGCGCTGTTGATCAGCTCCTTCGGCTGGCGCCAGGCCTATCTGGTTCTGGGAATCGTTGCTTTGATCGTGGGTGTCGGCATGGCGCTGTTCATCGTCGACGATCCCAAGGATCGCGGTTTGTCACCGGATGGCGAAACCGCGCCGGCCAAGGGAGGCCATGTCGCGCAAGGCTTCGCGGTGGCCGATGCTGTGCGCACGCCGCAATTCCTGGGTCTCTACGCTGCCTGCCTCATTTGTGCCTTCGGCGTTTTCGTGCCCTTCGTCCATCTCGTGCCTTATGCGCTCGATCGCGGCATCGATGCGTCATCGGCGGTGCTGCTGATCGGCGCCATTGGTGTCGGCAGTACGGCCGGGCGTTTCTTCCTCGGCGGGCTCGCCGATCGGATGGGGCGCCAGTCCTTTCTGCTTGCCACCTTCATCGCCATGGCGGCGACATTGGCGATCTGGGCGGTTGCGACGAGTTTCTGGCCGCTGGCGCTTTTCGCGCTGCTGTTCGGCGCCGCTTACGGCGGTTGGGTCGCCATTCTGCCCGCCGTGGTGATGGACCATTTCGGCGGCCGCAATGTCAGCAGTCTGATCGGCATTCTTTACACCAGCGTCGCCTTCGGCACCTTGATCGGCCCGAGCGCCGCCGGTTTCATCTTCGACATCAATCACAGCTATCTGCTGCCGATCCTCGCCAGCGTCGCGGCCAATGTCGTCGCGGCTTTCGTCGCTTGGTCGGTGTCGAAGCGAGGCTGAGGCTATCAACGCCCCAGCGAACAGCCGGCACGCTTGATCATATCGTCGACGAGGAGGGGCGTGGCCGGCGTCTCCACCGCATTGCCTTGGCGCGTGGCTGTTCGAAGGGCTTGATGAGCGGCACGGTCGTTCAAGGTCAGCGGTCCCTGGCAAGTGGCGCGGGTGCCGACTGCCTTCACCAGGATGCCGGTGGTTTCACCGACACCGGCGAGATAAGCGAGCAGGATCTGCCGGGCCGTCGCTTCGTTCGGCGCCTTCTCAAGCATTTCCATGACCTGCGCGACGGAAATCTCGCCACGCGATGTCGAGGGCGCGGCCTGCGCGGATGCGAAAATGCCGGTGGCGAACAGGGCAGCAATAACGAGGGCGCGACAGGCCATGTATCTTCTCCGTTTCGGTGCCGGAGACGTATGGCGGAAAAAATTTATTGTCAAACGATAATTTATAGCTATAAATCAGAAATCATCTGATTGGAGCCGCCATGTCTGCCGAAGTCCTCTCCGACAATGCCCGTGCCCTTCGCCTAGCGCGCATCCGCCGCCTGAGCCGGCTTTTGGCTGCCGCCTGTACCGCCACGTCTATCCTGCTCACGGCCGCCTTGCTGGTCTATTGGATCGTAACGCCGACGCCGGCATTACTGAGCGCCCAAGCGGGCGTGAGCCGGGGCTATACGATCGAGCTCGGCTTCACCATCCGCGTGCTGGCTTTTCTTATTTCCATGTTGCCGCTGGGCGCGTTGATCTATGGCCTGATGCAGGCACGGCACTGCTTCACGGCTTTCGCCGCCGGCCGTATTTTCTCGGCCGAGAGCGCCGGACGTCTGCGCAACTTTGCCATGGCGATCATCGTTTCGGCACTGTTGAAGCCGTTCGCCGGGGCTGCGCTCTCGGTGTTGTTGAGCTGGCACGGTTCGCCCGGCACCAAATCGCTCGTCTTCAACATCGGTTCGGACACGGTGCTCGGCCTGATCTTCGGCGGCACCGTCGCGCTGATCGCCTGGGTCATGCGGGAAGCCATGACCATTGCCGATGAAAACGCCCAATTCGTCTGAGGCCGCCATGCCCATCAAGGTCAGACTCAATGTCATGCTGGCGGAGCGCAACGCCAAGTCGAAAGACTTGGCCGAATATGTCGGCATCACTGAGGCCAATCTGTCACTTCTGAAACAAGGCAAGGTGAAGGGCGTGCGCTTCGAGACATTGGAGCGCATCTGCCAGTTCCTCGGTTGCCAGCCGGGCGATCTCCTGCGCTATGAGCAAGACGGTGAGGAATGACATGGCCTAGAAGCGGCCACCGACCCCACCCAGGCTCATGCCGCCAAAGCCGCCTCCGTTGCCACCGCCGCCTCGGCCGCCGCGACCTCCGCTGAAGCCCGTGGGGGTGCTTTTCTGCTCCGCCGCCGTGGCGGTTGCCAGTTCGGCGCTGGTGACGCTGCAACTGCCTTTCTTGTCATAGCGGGCGAAGAACATGCCGCGCTGACCGATGAAGGATTGCCGGCTGATCCGGCCTTTGGCATCGGCGCCGAAGAAGCCGAACTCGGCCCGTTCGAACAGTGGGCTTGCCCGCCGGATGATGCCGAACTCCCGTTCGTCGATAAAACCATGGCGCTTGGTGTCGGCCTGGTTGAACAGACGCGTGAGATAGGCCTTCCATTGCTCGCAGGTGTAGACGCCGCCTTGTCCGCCCCAATCGGAAGCCGTCGACAGCACGATGTCTTTCGGGCTAGCGCCAAATACGTCGTCGCTCTTGCGCCGATCCTGGGCGCTGGCGCTTGTGAGCGCGAGAGCGGATAGGGCTACGGCCACCGTCGTTTTTTGAAACGTTCTCATCTGCACTCTCCCGCATCGAACCTCGGAGCGGAGCTTGGCGAAAATCGCGTCAGACTTGTGGCAGTTTTCCGAAAAGATGGGAACGGCAGATTAAGAAACGTTAAGGCGGGTGGCGACGGACATGTTCGCCACCACCCGTAAGGCCTAATGTCCTTTACGAATCTCCGCCACATCCTCCGCTTTGACGTTCGGCGGTTCGCCGCCCCAGGTGGCGCGCATCCAATTGGCGAGATCGGCCATCTGCCGATCGTCGAGCACATCCTTGAACGCCGGCATGGGCTGCATGCGTTCAAGCCCCGGAAAACGGCGGGCCGGAATGCCGTTGAGCGTCGTGTGGATCAGGTTGCGGGCGCTGGTCAGGCGCAGCGAGGCATTGGTGGCCAGCGGCACCACCACATGAGGAATACCTTGCCCCTCGGCGCCATGGCAGGAAGCGCAAAGGCCGAGATACGTGTTGCGCGCTGAGCTCGCTACATCGGCCGCCACTGGAACGGCCTTGGGCGGCGCCGGTGGCGTCGCGTCTTTCGGCAGCGCATCGAGGCCGAAGAGATAAGCCGACATGGCGTCGAGATCGTCCTTGGTCATGTATTGGGTCGAGAAATGCACGACCTCATACATCTGGTTGGTCATCGCACCTTGCGCCGACAGACCCGACTTCATGAAGCCGGCCAGAAGCTGCGGCGTGAAGCCCATGCGGGTCAGCCCGTCCTTGGTGATGTCAGGCGCGAACAGCCCTTCGAGCATGGCGCCTTTCAGGTAGTCGCTCTGGATCATGCCCTGGGTGAGGTTGCGCGGCGTGTGGCATTCGCCGCAATGGGCCAGAGCGTCGACGAGATAGCGGCCTCGGTTCCACACATCGGAGCGGGCCGCATCTTTCGTTTGAGTATCACCCGACAGATTGAGCAGGTTCCAGAAGGTCAGGCCTTGCCGGATGTTGAACGGGAAGGTGAGTTCGTTGGCCGGATTGGCCACCTTCATCGGCGGCCGGCTCATCAGATAGGCGTAGACCGCGTCCACATCCTCCGGCGTCATCTTGCGATAGGAGGCATAGGGCATGGCCGGATAGAGATGGCGTCCGCCTTTGCCGACGCCATCGCGCACCGCGCGATGAAAGTCAGCGCGCGTCCAATTGCCGATGCCGTTGTCGGGATCGGATGAGATATTGGTCGAATAGATCGTGCCGAACGGCGTCTTGAACGGCAGGCCACCAGCCCAGGGCGCGCCGCCCGTCGTCGTGTGGCAGGCATAACAGTCGGCGGCCACAGCGACATAGGCGCCTCGCTGCGCCAAACTTTTCATCTGGTCGGGCGACAGGGGCTGATCGACGTCCTTGGCCACCACGCTCTTTTCTAACAAGCCGGCGAAAATGCAGCCCGCGAGAACGGCGCCGCAGACGATCAGCAGGATCAAGATCCCCAGCAGTTTTCTTGCGCGCATGATCGTCAGGCTTTCACGAGGCCGGGGGTTTTCAGGATGACGTCACGCACCGCTTCGAAATAGCGGACATAACCGGTGCAGCGGCAGATGTGCTTGTCGAGCGCTTCGCTGATCGTTTTTTCGAGATCGGCGCGCCGCACCGGCTTGCGCTTCAGTTCATCCATCAGCACGGTCGCGCCGGTGACGAACCCGGGCGTACAGTAGCCGCATTGAAACGAGAAATGTTCGATGAAGGCCTGCTGCACCGGCGACAGGGCGGTGATGGCGCCCGAAGCATCGCGTGTCGCATGGCCTTCGACCGTACGCACCTTCTTGCCGGCGAACCAATGGGCGCCGGTGATGCAGGTGCGGATTTCCCGCATGGCGCCGTCGTCGCCATCGACGATCACCGTGCAGGCATGGCAGATACCCTGGCCGCAGCCCATGCGCGAACCGGTGAGGTTGAGATATTCGTAGAGGAAATCCTGCATCATCATCGTTTCCGGCACATCAACCGGATCGATGGTTTTGCCGTTGACGGTCAGAGACAGTTTGCGCATCGCGAGCGTCATGACAGCGCTCCTCTGATTTTATCGGATGTGATCGGCAGGTCGTAGAACCGTTTGCCGATGGCATGAGCGATCCCGTTGGCGATCGCCGGCACGATGGCGATCATCACCACTTCCGCGATGCCCTTTGGCGGATCGGTCGCCGAGAGAGGCGGCAGAATCTCCGAGGTCTGCGACCACACCGCCACGTCGGCGGAGCGGGGCAGTTCATAGCGGTTCCAGTTCCATGTGCCATTGCCGGGTCCGTCCTCGTAGAGCGGCAGATATTCCTTCAGCGCGTGGCCGATGCCCATGGCGATGCCGCCCTGGATCTGCCCCGACACCAGTTCGGGCACCACCTGCGTGCCGCATTCCATGATCGAGTGATGCGAGAGCAGGGTGACGTCGCCCGTTGCCGTATCGACCACCAGTTCGGCCAAGGTCGCCATCGGCGCGTAGTAGGTGACGCCGGCATTGTTGCGTTGTGTCGGCGGATAGATGATCGAAGCGCGCTCGACGAACTGCCAGCCAGCAAGCGTCATCAGCGCCTTGTTATCGGCGCTGGCGCCATCGCCATATTTCACCGCCAGGGCATCGATCGGCAGTTTGTGCCGGCTGCCGGCGACATCGAACTCGGCTTGCGCCCATTGCCAGCGGTTGAACGTGTGCACGGTGACGCCGGTGACGAGACCGAGGCGATGCGCTTCCGCCGCCACCTGCTCGAAGGTGAGCGCCGGCAGGCCGCCAGCGTTGATCACGCCGCCGTCGAGCCGCAACTCCTCGCGGCGCACCGAATAGGGCGCGATCACGCCGCCGCCTATGCCGCGCGACCATAGCGATTGCGCCGCTGGCCAGATGGCGAGTTCAAGCAGCGTGCGTGCTGCTTCGCGTGTCGCGTGGCCGAGATAATAGACGCTGTTGGTGGCGCTCATCGGCGAGGTGAAGGTCGGTGTCCAGCGCGGATTCTGTTTGCGCTTGTCCTCTTCCGCCTGCGCCATCGTATAGGGCTCATCGGTGGTCTCCAGCGGCATCTGCGGCCACTCGACCTTGCCGTATTCGGTCGCCTCCGGCGCCTTGCCGAGAATGTCGCGCACCATGATGGCTTGCGACGTTGTCGTGCCCGTGCCGATCTCATGCGCCACATGGGCGAAGCTCAACCGGCCCTTGGCATCGAATTCCAAGGTCGCCAAGGCCGCTTCCGCGCCGGTGCCATAGTCCTTCTGCACATGGCCGTAACCGACGCCATATTTCTTGCCGGGATTGGCCGCTTCATAAGCGGCTTTCTTCTTGGCTTTTTCGGTCCACAGCGGATGCTGGCGTGCCTTGGCGAGTATTTCCTCGTTGCGTAGCGCCCCGGCTGGGATCGCGCCTTGCGTGTTCTTCATGCCCGACTTGAAGACATTGCGCAGGCGCAGTTCGATCGCGTCCATGCCGAGCAGTTCGGCCGCCTCGTCGATCATCATTTCCGTGGCCGACATCGATTGCAGCGTGCCGTAGCCACGCGTCGAGCCGGCATCGACTGCGCGCGAGGCCAGCGCCACGGCCGAGAAATCGCTCTTCGGCAGATAGTAGATCGACTGTGCCGCCGTCGCGCCGACGAAGGCGACGGAGAAAGAGAAGTTCGCCCGTCCGCCGCCATCGTTCTTGAAATGGCCGCTCATGGCGCGGAATTTTCCGGTCTTGCGGTCGATCACCAGAGCATTGTCCATCCAGAAGGCGTGGCGTTTCAGCGCCATCTGGAATTGCTCGTAGCGGTCGTTGGCCAAGCGGACCGGCCGTCCATCGCCATAAAGCGCCGCGACGATGCAGAAAAATGGGAAGATCGAATGGTCCTTGGTGCCGTAGCCCACCGTGTAACCGACCTTGAGATCGATCTTCTTGAGCGGGAATTTCGATTTCGACACCAAGGTCGCCGCCACCTCCGCCACTTCATACGGCGACTGGGTGGCGATCATCGCATGCAGAATGCCGGTCGAAGGCTCGTACCACACATTGCCGTTGTCCGGCTCCATCGCCGAAGCATCGACCGATTGCGAAAAATATTGATGCTTGATCACCAGCGCATCGGCGCCGGCACCGTCGATGTCTTTCCTGATCTCATCGGCGGCGGCCATGCCGCGCGCCATGGCATCGCCATCGCCGGGCTTCGGCCAGGCGGCCTCGTCGCCATTAAAACCGGCGAAGATGACCGTGTCCTTGTAGGGCGAATAGCGGTCTTCGGCGTCCGGCGTGCCGCCATCGATGCGCACATAGCGCGAGGCGCCATAGTGCGGCGGATGGGAGTAGGGCGCCTCGGCGCCATAGCGCACCACTTTGTCGTTGAAACGCAACAGGCGCTTGGCCGCGTCATAGCGGGCGAAGTCGCGATAGATCAGCATCGCGACCGGCTGGCCGAGCAGGCGCGGATTCTGTCCCTTGGGCACCAGAAAGACGTCGCCATAGAACCCCGGCACGGGAATGACGACGCCGTCGGCGACAAGATCCTCGTGCAGAACCAGCCTGTCGGGCTTCAGATCATCGCCCAGCAGCGAGAGATCGACGCTGTCGAAAACCCGATCGACGCGAGTCGCATGCAGCAGGAAGGCATGCGACTGGTCTTTCGGCCATCCCTCCAGATCGCGGGCTCGATAATCGCGCGAAAATGTCTTTTCGCCGGTGACTTTGGCAATCGCATCAAGCCGGTATTTCGGTCGCCCATCGGCCTTCAACCAATCAGGGCCGGGGCGGGGCGGCGTTTCGATGAGTTGCGCCTGCGCGGATGAAAGGAACGACACCTCAATGGCGACGCCGGCTGCCACGCCGGCTTTGAGAATGTCCCGGCGAGAAACATGGGCCTTCATCGTTTCCACCCCTGGAAAGATTGCCGCTACCTATCGGTCCATATGACCAAGCCTGAGTTTAGGACACTCTTTTGAAAAGATACAATGAAGGATTGAAGATGCGCTGAGAGAACTGCGTTTCTTGGTTCACGCGCCGACAAAGGCGGCGAATTTGTCGACGAATCCCTGCAGAAAGCCGCGCGTTGAGTCGTTGGTGATCTGAAAATCGTCGCTGATCAGATCGGGCTTGTACTGCAGATAGACCTCCGGCTGCGCCATGACGCGCAGATCGAGCACGGGCAAGAGGCTCCGCAATTGCGATTGCGCCACCGCCGTGCCAGCCGCTCCCCCGGACGCGCCAGCCATGGCCGCCGGTTTGCCGCGCCAGACATTTTCGGGATAGGGCCGCGTGCCCCAATCAAGCGCATTCTTCAACACGCCGGGAATCGAACGATTATATTCCGGCGTGATGATCAGCACACCATCGCATGCGGCGATCGCTTGTTTGTAAGCGGCCGCGGGCATCGGCTTTTGCGCCAATAGATCCTCATTATAATGGGGAAGCGCGGAAATATCGATAAATTCGAACTGCAATTTTCCCGCAGCCAGCCGTTCAAGTGCGCGGGCAAAGCGTTGATTGATCGAACCATGGCGAAAGCTGCCGACGAGAACCGCGATTTTTTTCATGACACCCTCCAGCATTAACCAAGCGATGGCATAGGCGGCCGCAAGCCGGCGATGATCTTACAGGTCTGGCGTCGCTTGTCGAAGGTGGCGTCGATCCGTCCGTGATCGACTATTGGCGGATTGCGTCGCCGGTCTCGCCGGGGTGCGATCGAGCGCAAGAGTCGTCGCAGACGCGCGGAGGTCCGTTTATGTCCACCCATCCTATCGGCCGCTTTCCGGTGCCCGAACTGTCCGACATGCCAGCCGACATCCGCGAACGGCTTCTGGCGGTTCAGGAGAAGTCGGGCTTCATTCCCAATGTCTTTCTCGTTCTGGCGCATCGGCCTGACGAATTTCGCGCCTTTTTTGCCTATCACGACGCGCTGATGGACAAAGCCAGCAATCTGACCAAGGCTGAGCGCGAGATGATCGTCGTGGCGACGAGCAATGCCAATCAGTGCCAATATTGCGTCATTGCCCATGGTGCGATCCTGCGCATCCGCGCCAAGAACCCGTTGATCGCCGATCAGGTGGCGGTCAATTATCGCAAGGCTGACATCACCGATCGCCAGAAAGCCATGCTCGATTTCGCCTTCAAAGTGGCCTTCGAAGCCTATGCCGTGGCGGAGGCGGATTTTGCCGCACTGGAGCGCCATGGCTTCACCGACGAGGACGCCTGGGATATCGCCGCCATCGCTGCCTTTTTCGCTCTGTCCAATCGCATGGCCAACGTCACTGGCATGCGACCGAATGCTGAGTTCTATTCGCTTGGCCGTTGAAGTTGTTGGCCTTCGATGGATGAAGGACTAGGCTTCAGCCGGGCATTGTGGCAGGCCGAGAGTCAGCGCAAACTGGAGTTGCAGGGCCTCCGATTCCCGGAGCGGCGTAGGTGCCGCTGGGACGCTTTCGGCCTGAAGAGGAGGGAATATGGAATTCACCTTTCTTCGCCCCTGGGCGCCGCAGATTCTGAGCATCGTCCGCATCATCGCCGCCGCGACGTTCATAACCCATGGCCTGATGAAATATTTCGGGTGGCCGGCACCGTTTCCGGCACCTCTCACCACACCGTTCTACATTGCGGGCGTGCTGGAAATCGTCGGCGGCATTCTGCTGCTCATCGGCCTGTTCTCGCGGCCTGTGGCCTTCATTCTCGCAGGTGAAATGGCCGTCGCCTATTTCCTCTATCATGCGCCGCGCGGCTTCTTCCCCGTGCTCAACGCCGGTGAGGCGGCCATGCTCTTCTGCTTCATCTTCCTCTATATTGCCGCCGCCGGTCCTGGCCCGTGGAGCGTCGATGCCGCCATGCGCCGGGAATAGGCAAAAGCGTATGGAGTGACGCGTGGCCACACGCAGACCGATCACGGCACTCGATACTCATGAGGTGACCAACCAGCCACCGCCGCTAGAAGGCGTGGACCTGTTCAGCAGTGACCACGCCCTGGTGGAAGCGGTGGCGAAATCCGGCGGCAGCGGCCATGTCGAACGGCTGTCGCGGTTTGGGCGTCGCGCCGGCTCCGCCGAGGTGATCGGCTGGGCGCGCGATGCCGAGCGTACCGTGCCGGTGCTGGAGAGTTTCGATCACTATGGCCAGCGCATCGATGAAGTGCGCTTTCATCCGGCCTATCATCAGCTGATGGCGCTGGGGCTCGACAACGGCGTCGCTGCGTCGGCATGGGATGGCACCTCCGCGGGCCATGTGGTGCATGCGGCTCTTAGCTTCATGCTCGGCCAGATCGATGCCGGCGTCATCTGTCCGATGACGATGACTTGCGCCTCGGTCGCGGCGCTGAAAGGCGACGCAGGCGTCGGCAGCGAATGGGTGCGTCGCGTGCTCGCCAGCCGTTACGATCCGGCCTTCAAGCCTGCCTCGGAGAAAGCCGGCGTCACCATCGGCATGGCGATGACCGAGAAGCAGGGCGGCTCCGACGTGCGCGCCAATACGACGCGCGCCGAACCGCTCGATGTGGGCCGCGATACATTCGCCCTGACGGGTCACAAGTGGTTTTGCTCGGCCCCCATGTCCGATGCCTTTCTGACATTGGCTTATAGCGATCGGGGGCTCACCTGTTTTCTCGTGCCGCGCTGGCAGCCGGATGGCGAGCGCAATGCCGGTTTCCGCATCATGCGGTTGAAGGACAAGCTCGGCGACCGTTCGAATGCGTCTTCTGAGATCGAATATCACCACGCCTTCGCCTGGCGCATCGGCGAGGAGGGCCGTGGCATCCCCGCGATCATGCAGATGGTGCAGCACACGCGGCTCGATTGCGTCATCGGTTCGGCCTCGACCATGCGCGCCGCCCTGGCGCAGGCGCTGTGGCATGCGGCGCACCGCTCGGTCTTCCAGAAACGCTTGATCGATCAGCCGGCGATGGCTGCCGTGTTGGCCGATCTTGCCGTTGAAAGCGAAGCGGCGACCGCCCTGGGCTTGCGCCTTGCCGCCGCTTTCGATGCGCACGAACCGCTGGCCCGGTTGCTGACGCCGATCGCCAAATATTGGATTTGCAAGCGCACGCCAGGCTTCGTCTACGAGGCGATGGAATGTTTAGGCGGCGCCGGTTATGTCGAGACCGGTCCTATGGCGCGGCTGTTTCGCCAATCGCCTTTGAATGCGATCTGGGAAGGATCCGGCAATGTCATTGCGCTGGATGTGGCGCGTGCGATGGAGCGCGAACCTGAGGCCGTCGCTGCCCTAAAGGATCTGCTCGCCTCGGCGCGCGGGCTCAATGGCATCTATGATGCCGCACTTGCCACGCTCGAAGTAATGCGCACCGACGAAGCGACTGCCCGTCATCGTGTTGAGCACATTGCGCTTTTAGCACAGGCCGCCATTCTTCTGGCGGCGCAAAATCCAAACGCCGAAGCTTTCTGTCGCTTGCGGCTTGAACATCCGGCCTTTGCTTATGGCGGTTCCATGGCGCAGATCGAAAGCCGCGCTATCATCGATCGGGCCTTGCCGGCCGCGTGAGGAATGGCTGCGGGAGTGTTAATGCGCGGGAGCATCATCGCCTCTTGGAAAGGATGCATTAACCGAAGTCGACCGCCTCGGCCGCTGCCGGGATAGTCAAACCGGGCAAATGGGTGTCCACTGCGACATTCATTTATATTTCGCTTTTTTATTTTTTGATTGATGGCCATGTCGATTGATGCACGATCTTTGCTGGGCGATCTTCGGCTGGCGCGCAAAATCACCGCGATCCGGCTCTTGGCGCTCGTCGCGATGGCGGGGCTGATTGCATTCTTCGCTTATGTGATTTTCGATGCCAGACGCGATGCGGAAGTTGCGGCGCAGCAGGCAGCGACGAGCCTGACCACGGCCATCGCTCAGGATATTTCGAGAAACTTCGAGCTGTATGGCCTGTCGTTGCAAGGTGTCATTCAGGGCTTGAAGAATCCAGCCATCGCCGAGGCGTCGCCGGAACTGCGGCAACTGGCGCTTTTCGACTATGCGTCGAAAGCACGTTATCTGAATCGCATCGTTGTCCTTGATGCGAACGGTCGAGCGATCGCGCAATCTCAAGGCGACGCTCTGCCGAAGGAAAATTTCGCCGACAGGACCTATTTCAAAGTTCACCAGCGGGCGAGTGACGACATTCTTTATGTCAGCGAGCCGCTGCAATCACGGATCGATCAGGATTGGATCATCGTCGTCAGTCGCCGCATTGCGAATGCCGATGGTTCGTTCGGAGGTGTGGTGGCAGGCAGTGTCAGTCTGGCTTATTTCCAGGCTCTTTTCATGAACCTGAACGCTCATAAGGACGATACGTTCGCGATCCTCAGTTCCGACGGTATTTTGATCAGCCGGCATCCTTTCAGCCTGATGGATATCGGCAAACGTCTCGGCCAGACGACGTTGTTGCGGGTGATCGAGAACAAGCAAACAGCGATCTTCAGGGCTGTCTCGCCGATCGACAGCATGGAACGACTATACGCAGCCGCCCGCGTGCCGAACCTTCCGCTGATCGTCACCTATGCGATGCCGGAGAAGCGCATCTATACGGCGTGGCGGCAGAAGGCGCTGACTTTGAGCGCCATGGTGCTGGGCTTGTGCGCGGCGCTTGCGGCGCTCGGCCTCTTGCTTCTGCGTGAGTTCAGACTGCGCCGCAAATTCGAAATCAAGCTCGCCGCCGCTGCCGGCCATCTCAAGGCTTTGTCGCGCATCGACCAGCTGACGAAGTTGCCCAATCGGCGTGCCTTCGACGAGCGAAGCGCGTTCGAATGGCGGCGCGGCGCCCGCGAGAAAAGCAGTCTGTCGATCCTCGTCATCGATGTCGATCACTTCAAGCAATATAACGATCGCAATGGACATGTGGCCGGCGATATGGCTCTGGCCGTCGTCGCTCATTGCATCAGAAAGCATATCAAGCGCCCGGCGGATTTCGCCGCCCGATATGGCGGCGAGGAGTTCGCGATTCTACTGCCTTCAACTGCCCCCGAAGGGGCGGAAAAGGTCGCCGAGGATATCCGCCGGTCGGTTCAACTCGCGCATCTGTCCAATCAGATCAGCGAACCCTTGTCGGTGAGCATTGGCGTGACGATGGCTACGCCGACGCCGGGCACGTCGTTCCAGGACGCGTTCAAACTGGCCGATGAAGCGCTCTACGGCGCCAAAACGATCGGCCGAAACCGCGTCGTTTTCGTTCCAGCCGATGGCGCGGCGCGGGCTGGGACATCAACGAACAGGCCGGAGTGATCTTACGGTTGATCGCCCAAGGGAAGTCCTGGGCGTCTTCCGGCCCGCCCGCCCGTCGTCCGTATTCACGAATGACTTGAAAGCTTTAAGCTAAATTTAGAATTCAGTGAGGAAGTTCTGCTTAAGTCCCAATGGGCCGTCAGGTCCGGCGTCTGGGGTGCATCATGAAACTCGTTCGGCAATTCATCCGCAACGCCAGCGGCGCAACCGCTATCGAATACGGCCTTGTCGCCGGGCTGATTGCCGTCACTATCATCGGTGCGCTCAGCCTGGTCGGGTCCAGGGTTCAGGATCAGTACAACTCCATCGCCAATAAGGTGAACGTCCTCCAGTAAGGCGGACTACCGGCGCCGCTGTTTGGCGCGTCGAAGATGAGCCGCGAGTTCAACCAAGCCGAGGACATAGCGTCAGGACGGTGCTATCACGGGTGAGTGATATTTTTGGGCGGTATTGGGGGCTCACTCATGCATATGGCGATGGTGATCGGCGGCGGTATCGTGCTGCTCGGCCTGTTTCTCCTGTTCGGCAAATTGTGGGGCGAGACCCTGCCAAATATCGCCTGGGCCGCCAAGGTCTTCGTCCCGGTTTGGCTCGTCATTGCGCTCGTCAATATGTGGGTGGGCGTGACCAAGGCCGGTTATTCCGTGCGTGACGAACTGCCCATTCTGGTGATCGTGTTCGCCATTCCTGCGGCCATCGCTGCCGCCGCGATCTGGCGCCTGGCGCGATAGCCATGCGCGCCGGGCAGGGCGCCTGTGCGGGCTAAAAGTTCGTTTGTCGATAGGTGTGATCGATCCTAGGCACGGGGGTATACTGCCGACCAAAGGACCTCAGGCCATGACTGCCGAAGCCGCCGCGAAATTCGATCCTGCCCGCGCCGCCGAATATGAAAAGCAGAGCCGTATCGCTCTGGCTGGCTACGAAGCCTGCCACGATCTGGCGGCCTGCCTGTTGGCCGCATCCTTGGGCGCGGGGTCCACGGCGACCATTCTGGTGGCTGGCGCCGGTGGTACGGCCAATGAAATTGTCGTCGCCGGCCGGCTCGAGCCGAACTGGAGCTTCGTCGCGGTCGATCCGTCCCATCCCATGCTCGATCTGGCCATATCGCGCATCGAGGCGGCTGGTCTCACGGATCGCACAGAGGTCGTTGTCGGCGCGGTGGCCGATCTGCCGTCGGACCGCCAGTTCGATGCGGCGACGCTCATCGGCGTGCTGCATCATCTGCCTGGCCGTGAGGCCAAACAGGCGATCCTGCGCGACATCGCCGCGCGCTTGAAGCCGGGTGCGCCTTTCATTCTCGCCGGCAATCACTACGCTTATGCCTCGCAACCTCTGATGATGGCGGCCTGGGCGCAGCGCTGGCGCATGAACGGGGCCGGTGCGGAGGAAATCCAAAGCAAGCTCGGTAAGATCCTGCAGGGCGCCGATCCGCCGGCATCGGAGCAGGTTGTCGTCGATTTGCTGGCGGAAGCGGGTTTCGAAACGCCGCATCGCTTCTTTTCCAGCCTGTTCTGGGGCGCCTGGATCACTAAGCGCGGCTGACCGCCTTTCGGTCAATTGCGCCCGAAGCCAATAGGTGCGACTGAAAATTTTAATGGAAATTCAAGGACCATAGCCTGAAATCCTCACCAAAGGGACAGGTGGCTGGACATGGACGCGCGGCGCTTCCGCATCATCGCGGCAGCCATTCTTCTTGGATTGCTCGGGGCGATCATTCCGATCGCCGCCATGGCCTATATGTCGTGGAGCATTGCCGTCGGGAAGGAGCAGGACGCGCTGAACCTGCTCGCCAACCAGGCGATCGAACGCGCCGCCAACACCTTCAAGGACGCTGGACGGGCGCTTGATGAGATCAAGGCGGCGGCTCTGACGCCATGCTCCGACGCCCATATCCGGCGCATGCGCATGATCGCCATCAACACGTCCTCGGTGGAGGAAATCGGCTATTTCGCCGACGGTTTCCTGAAGTGCACGTCATGGGGGATGACCGAGGGCGCCATTCCGCGCACATCGGTCGATTATACGACGCGGGATGGGCTGGGGGCCAGCATGCGGATCGAGCCACGCGTCAGCCGTGGCAAGCCGATGACCGCGATCTATGCCGGCGACTACAACGTTCTGGTCTCGCCCTCGCGCTTTGTCGACATCCTGCTTGAAAAGGACGTGTCGCTGGCGCTTGCCAACGAACGGGGCGCGTTGATCAGTGTTTTGAACGCGCCGGATGCCGGGCTGGTCAAAGGCCTGTTAGGCGAGCCGAAAAAGGGCATGACCGATCAAGCCATTTACGCGGTCGCCCATCATGACGGCCTCATGGCGATCGCGATGGAGCCGCGCACCCGTCTCGCTGATCGGCTGCATGACGAACGGTTGTTTCTGCTGCCGGTCGGCGCGTTCATAGCAGCCTTCATCGTCGGCACCGTGGCCTGGTTCTCGCGCAAACGCCTGTCGCCATTAGCTGAACTTGAGATCGCAGTGCGCAAGCGCGAATTCATCGTCCACTATCAACCGATCGTCGAATTAAAGAGCGGCATCTGTATCGGGGCCGAAGCCTTGGTGCGGTGGAAACGGCCCGATGGCTCGCTGGTGCGGCCCGATCTGTTCATCCCCTTGGCGGAGGAGAGTGGTCTCATCCTGCCGATCACCGATCAAGTGGTCGATGCCGTCATCGCCGATCTCAGGTCTGTCCTGGTCGGCGACAGAACTCTGCATATCGCCATCAATCTTGCCGCCGCCGATATCACTTCCGGCCGTATCCTCGATGTTCTGACAGAAAAATTGCCGCCGACGGGCATCCGCGCCGCGCAAATCTGGCTGGAAGCGACGGAGCGCGGTTTCATCGACGTCGAAGCGGCGAAAACCACGCTCGCCAAGGCCCGGGCGCTCGGCCATTCGGTCGCGATCGACGATTTCGGCACCGGCTATTCCAGCCTGCAATATCTGCAAGGCCTGCCGCTCGACGCGCTGAAGATCGACAAATCCTTCATCGACACGGTCGGCCGCAATACTGCCACCAGTTCGGTCACGTCCTATATCATCGACATGGCCCGCACCCTTGGCCTGTTCAGTGTCGCCGAAGGCATCGAGACGGAAGAACAGGCCACTTATCTCAGAGCCCATGGCGTTGACTTCGGGCAGGGTTGGTTGTTCTCCAAGCCGCTGCCCGCGCCGGACTTCATCGCCTACCACCGAAACACAAAACAGAAATACGGCGCGGCGCCGGAAGTCATTCAGGTGGGCATCGCGGGGCTGCCTGCCGCCTAGGGTTCATGGTTGGCTGATCTAGCGTTGCCGATTGAGGAACGATATTCTCATGCGGCTTCAATATTGTCGCGAAATTGGCAACATCTATGTTCGATATCGAAGACTTACAGACCTTTGTGGAAGTTGCGGATGCCGGAGGCGTGTCGGCTGCGGCGCGCCGGCTGGGACTTTCAAAATCGATCATCAGTCGAAGGCTTGTGCGGTTAGAGGCCGAGCTCGGCGTACAGCTTCTGGCTCGGACGACACGCGGAGCCGCACTGACGGAGGCTGGAGTAACATTCCGAGACCATGCCGCGCGCATCAGTGCCGAGATGGATGTTGCACGAGAAAACATCCTGCCGTCGGGAGATTTGCGGGGGCGTCTTAGGTTGGCTGCGCCGATCTCATTCGGAGCGACGCATCTGGCGCCCGTTCTTGCGGAACTTGCCAGACGACATCCGGGATTGCACGTCCATACATCCTACAGTGATCGTTTTGTCGATTTGATCGCCGAGGGGTTCGACGCCGGCATTCGAGTCGGTCGCCTGGCCGATTCCAGTTTGGTTGCACGCAAGATCGGGCCTATCCGCGGGAAGGTGGTTGCAAGTCCTGACTATATTCGTGCGAACGGCATGCC
>MKVW01000007.1:0-87367 GCA_001898965.1 Rhizobiales bacterium 62-17 | reverse complement strand
ACAAGTCCGTGGTGATTCATCCCCGTGGCCGTTTCACCGCCGATAACGGCGCGGCACTGACGGCTGCCGCTGTAGCTGGCCTCGGCATCGCGATACTCCCGGACTTCTTGACCGAAGAATACGTCGCCTCTGGCGCACTGGTGCCATTGCTGACGGGCTACGCCCAGCCGGAAGGGGGTATCTACGTTGTACGACCGCCCGGGCCTCACCCCTCACGGAAGCTGAGAGTTCTCACCGAAATCCTGCAGGAGTTTTTCGGGGGCGAGAGAGCGGGATAGGGCGGTTTCATCGCGAGAGCGTTTTCAAGAGAAGGGGGCACCGGTTCGCGTGAAGAAAATGCCTCAGAACAAGAGCCTGAAGTCACCGTTTCAGTGAAACGGTGAAAGACTCTGGCGTTCCTGTTTCTGGAACACTCAAAAGCAAGATCGCTACCTAGCAAACCATTCGGCGGAATTCCTAGTAAGGGCCGTACGAAGGCGCTGAGCCATGTCGGTCGGCGACCAAATCCCAATAGCCCATGCCTTCGCACGACCGCGATCTTTAACCCTCGACCAAGGGTGTCCGACCATTCATGCCGCTCAGACCCATGGAGAAAATATGAGCAGCACTGGCGTTTTCAAATACGAGGATTCGGCTCTCCTTCTC
Source organism: Rhizobiales bacterium 62-17 (assembly GCA_001898965.1). Classification (GTDB taxonomy): domain Bacteria; phylum Pseudomonadota; class Alphaproteobacteria; order Rhizobiales; family Beijerinckiaceae; genus Terripilifer. The sequence goes on along the minus strand of MKVW01000007.1, from coordinate 86,722 downwards.
ATCGACTACCAGAAAGAAATGTTCGACACCGTGCGATCCGAAACGCCGGCAGAACTGATCGATCTCAACGTCCGACTTTTGATCAAAGCCGCCAAAGCATTCGACATTCCGATCATTCTGTCGACGGTCGGCGTCGAGATGGGAGTCAATCATCCCACGCGCCAGTCGATTCTCGACGAACTGCCTGGCATCAAAATAATCGATCGCTCGTCGATGAACGCATGGGAGGATCGGCCATTTCGCAACGCGGTGGAAAAGACCGGGCGCAAGCGACTGGTCATCGGTGCTCTCTACACCGAAATCTGCTTGGCTTATCCGGTCGTCGAAGCCTTGAAGGACGGCTATGACGTCACCTACATCGTCGATGCCGTCGGCGGCCTCTCGCAGCTTGCGCACCGCACGGCGATCGAACGCTTGGCGCATGCTGGCGCTGTGCCGAATACAACGTTGGCGCTTGTCACTGAGCTCTTCCGCGACTGGAAATCGCCGGTCGCCGATAAGGCCAGAGAGCTCATCAAGCCTTATCTCGCCGAAGTCCAGAAATTCGGCCCGGCTTGATCCCTTGAGTACGGGAGCGGCACTTTTCGCCGCTCCCGGATTTATTCAGTGCGGCTTGGGTGGTTCGATGCCGAAGTGATCGGCCATCGCCGCGCCGCTGAAGCCGGCCGTGTTCGATTTCGGATCGATCGGCAGCATGGTGTCGTTCCACGCTTTGTATTCGGCTACCATGCGCTCGAACATTGCCGGATCGCGCATCTTGTGGTTGGCGCGCTCCATCGGATCCTCGACGACGTTGAACAGGAACGTGTTGTTCTTGATCTTCAGATATTTCCAATCGCCGTCGCGCATCGCCTCCTGTTCCAGGTTTTTATAACGCCAGAAGAACTTGCGCGGCGTGACGGGCGCGGTGCCGGCGAGCGTTTGCACTAGGCTCACCCCGTCCATGGGATACTTGGGATCGGGCGCGGTCTTGGCAAGTTCCAAGAAGGTCGGCATCCAGTCCATGCTCATAATGGTCTGTTCGCTGGTCTTGCCAGCGGGGATGCCACGCGGCCAGCGCACGACGGCGGGAATGCGCAAGCCTCCCTCCAGCAGCTCGGTCTTGCGGCCTGAGAAGGGCCAGGTCTTGGCGAAACGCTCGCCGCCGTTGTCGCTGGTGAAGACGACAAGAGTGTTGTCGGCAATGCCGTTGGCATCGAGCGCAGCGAGCACACGGCCGACTTCGGCATCGAGCGCGACCATCATCTCGGCATAGGTCTTCATCGAGCCGGCGTCATATTGGGCGAGGGCACGAATGCGCTTCGATTCGGCCTCGTCGCCGGGGCCCTCCCAGGGCCAATGCGGTGCATTGAAATGCAGGCTGAGGAAGAACGGCTTTTGCGCCTTCGCATAAGCATCGATGACCGATGTTGCGCGCTTGCCAAGCAGGGAGGTCAGATAGCCAACCTCGTTTACTTTGACGTCATCCTCCCACAGGTCATGGGTATCGGTCGCCGGGCCGGCGCTTTTGTGGGTGAAGTAATCGACCGCGCCGCCACGAAAGCCATAGAAATGGTCGTATCCGCTCTGCAACGGGCCGAAGTCCGGCAATTTGCCGAGATGCCATTTGCCGATCAAGGTCGTGCCATAACCGGCTTTGCGCAACAGCGAGGGCAGGGTGGGATGATCTGGCGGCAGCCCGATGCGCCGCTCGCTGAGGCTCGGCAGCGGTTCCTCGAGGCCGATCGGTAAACGATATTGATAGCGCCCGGTGATCAAGGCCGTACGCGTCGCCGAACAGACCGCCGAATTGGCATAGGCTTGCAGAAAGCGCATGCCGCCTGTCGCCAGCTTGTCGATATTAGGCGTCTGATACTCGGTGCGGCCATAGCAGGAGAGATCGGCATAGCCCATGTCGTCGGCCATAATGAAGATGATGTTCGGCGGGCGGTTCTCCTGCGCCGAAGCGCGTCCGCCTTCCACCGCCAGAGCCAGCGAGCCGGCGGCGCCGGTTTTCAAAATATCGCGGCGCGAAATTTTGGATTCAGTCATATTCTATCCTCCCTGAACGGATTCCGTTCGTCGAACTGACGACGGACTACGAATTCTCGATTAGAATTTCCGCGAGCTGTTCTGGCGCATCGACCATCACGTCGTGGCCGACATTCAGCTCATAGGTCTTCCAACCGGCATCTTTCGCCTTCTTCAAACCGGCGTCGAAATGCGGCTGCTTGAACGAGGCGGCGCGGATGTAGGTTCTCTTGGCGACTTTGTCGCGGGCGCCAGTGAGTTCGAGCGGCATGAATGAGACGCCCAATGGCTGCGGGGTCATCTTGGCATCAACCCAGGCCTGTCGTTCTGCTTTCACTTGAAAGAAGGCCGCCTTTGGTACGCTGCGGCTGACTTCACCACGCTCCCAAGCGGCGTTGAAATCGGCCGTGGCTTGCGGTGTCTGATAATCGAGCACCTTCTGACCGCTCTCCGGCATGAAGGCATCGAGATAGACGATGCTGGAAAGGTGCGGCAGAACCTTCTCGATCGCGCCGGAGACGGGCCAGCCGCCGTAAGAATGCCCGACGAGGCAGACCTCCTTCAGATCCTCGAAGGCGAAGACATTGATCACATCCTCGATATGCGTCTTCAAGGTGATGTCGCGGCTTAGAAGATGCGATCGTTCGCCGAGTCCCGTGAGTGTCGGCGTGAATACGTGGTGTCCCTGTGCCGTCAGGATGTCGCGCACCAGTTTCCAGCACCAGCCGCCATGCCACGCGCCATGCACGAGAACGAACGTTTTGGAAGGACGGGGCGGAGTTTGCGCGTGCGCCGCTCCGGCGGAAAGAATGCCGGCGGACGCGAGTCCGAAATGACGTCTTGAGAGCTGAGCCACCACATCCTCCCCGAAAATGGTCTGCGCACTGGTCGCTTCGAGCCCTGGTCCGTGCAAGGCAAAATGCGCTAACGTGCCGCCAGGCGGCACGTGGAGGGACGGGATGTCAGCGGCGGAACAGGTGCGAGCGCTTTATCGTGGCCTCGATATTCTCGAATTCTTAGGGACCGAAGGGCCGTCCAGCCTGCATCAGATTCATCTCGGCACGCGATTGCCGAAGAGTTCTCTGCGCCGTTTGCTCGCCACCTTGGTGGAGCGCCGGTTCGTGCGCGTCGGGCTCACCGATGGCATGTATCGCAGCAATATCGCCACGCTGCAGGCCGTCAATCCGCGCGACAGCGTTCTCATCGCGCGTCTCGTCGAAGTGGCGCGTCCGCATATGCTGGATCTAACCCAGGCCGTGCAATGGCCGGTCAATCTGCATTTCTTCGTCAATGGCCGCATGCGCGTCATCGAATCGACCCATGGCCGCAGTCCATTCAACCATGCGACGGGCGGCGATGTCGAAGTGGAGGTGAACATTTTCGTGGCGGCGAGCGGATTAGCCTATCTCGCTTGCTTGAAGGAAAGCGAAGTTCTCGACATCGTCAAGCTGGTGCAAGATGACGAACTGGCCTCCGCCGAGCGTTACGGAGTGACGCCGAAAATGCTGAAAACGATGTTGGAGCAAGTTCGCAAGAGCGGCTATGGCACGCGCAAAGCGCCGCAATTGCGCAAACTGGATCGGCGGGCGATTGCCGTCGCCGTTCACAATGGGCAACGGCCGGTTGGCGCTCTGGCGATCATCTGGCCGAAGAAACTGATGGATGAGGATGAGTTCGCAGCCCTGCATCTGGAGAAGCTGCAACGCGCCGCTGCCGCGATCTCGGCCCAACTCGGGTCAACAGTGCGGGCTCGATCGTCTAGCCCGGGCGCGCAGGCATCGGTGTCGGTGCAGCCGTAGCCGAATGCACCGAGCGCTAAGCGCTCGGTGCGGTTTCGTTCACTGCGCTGCTTGCGTCACGTTGGCGCGCAGCCGTCGCGCGGCTTCCACCATGTTGACGAGGGCGGGGCGTACCTCGTCCCATTTGCGCGTCTTCAAACCGCAATCGGGATTGACCCAGAGCTGCCGATCGGCGAGCTGCTCGCGCGCCAGCGCCAGGAGCTGCACCATCTCGCCAGCGTCGGGCACACGCGGCGAATGGATGTCGTAGACGCCCAAGCCGATTTCGTTCGGATATTTATAGGTCCGGAAGGCGTCGAGCAGTTCCATCTTCGAACGCGATGTCTCGATCGAGATGACGTCCGCATCCATTGCCGCGATGGCGGCGATGATGTCTCCGAATTCCGAATAGCACATATGGGTATGAATCTGCGTTTCTTCGGCCACACCCGACGATGTGAGCCGGAAGCTTTCCACCGCCCAGTCGAGATAGGCCTGCCAATCCGCCTGGCGCAGCGGTAAGCCCTCGCGCAGTGCCGCTTCGTCGATCTGGATCATCTTGGCACCAGCTGTTTCGAGATCCTGCACTTCGTCGCGAATGGCGAGCGCGATCTGCCGGCAGGCGGTGCTGCGCGGAACGTCGTCGCGCACGAACGACCAGTTGAGGATTGTCACCGGGCCGGTGAGCATGCCCTTCATCGGTCTGTCGGTGACCGACTGCGCATAGAGCCACCAGTCGACGGTCATCGCTTTCGGTCGCGACACGTCGCCGAACAGTATCGGCGGGCGCACATAGCGCGAGCCATAGCTTTGCACCCAGCCATGCCGCGTGAAGGCGAAACCTTCGAGCTGTTCGCCGAAATATTGAACCATGTCGTTGCGCTCGAATTCGCCATGCACCAGCACGTCGAGGCCGATCTCTTCCTGCCAGCGGATGGTTCGCTCCGTCTCCGCGCGCAGGAATTGCGTGTATTGCGCATCGTCAAGCGATCCCTTGGCGTGGGCCGAGCGGGCCTTGCGGACATCGGCCGTCTGCGGGAAAGAGCCGATGGTCGTCGTCGGAAACAATGGTAGGTTGAGGTGCGCGTCCTGCACGGCCTTGCGGCGCGCGAAGTCGCTCGGTCGCCGTTGCATGGCGGCATCGACTGCCGCGACGCGGCTTTGGACGGCCGCGTCATGCACTTTCTTCGACGTAGCGCGACGCTCGGCCGCCGCCGCTGATGCGGCAAGCTCTTGGGCCACCGCCGCGCGTCCACTCGCCAAAGCCCGGCCGAGCACGGAGAGCTCGCCCATCTTCTGCACCGAGAATGCTAGCCACGATTTCAGATCGGCATCAAGATCGCTTTCCTGTTCGAGATCGATCGGCACATGCAGCAGCGAGCACGACGGTGCGATCTGGATATGATCGGTGCCGCGTTGGGCGACGGCGCGCTCAAGACGATCGAGCAGTTTCGGCAGATTGGCGCGCCAGATGTTGCGCCCGTCGATTACGCCAAGCGACAGCACAAGGCCTTGCGGCGCTTTGGCGAGGGCGGTCTCGAGCTGTTCTGGCGCCCGCACCAGATCGAGATGCAGGCCGGCCACCGGCAACTGCAGAGCCAGATCGAGCGCATCGCCAAGCCCGCCGAAATAGGTGGCGAGCATGATCTTCAGATGGGGCAGGGCATGCGCGAAGGTGCCATAGGCCTGCCGCAACGCCTCGCGGGTGGCATCATCGAGATCGGTGACGAGGCACGGCTCGTCGATCTGCACCCAGGCTGCGCCATTGGCGGCGAGCCGGCGCAACACGTCCACATAGACGGGCAGCAGGCGGTTCAGGAGCGACAACGGATCGAGCGTCGGATCCTGGCTCTTTCCAAGTTTCAGATAGGTGACAGGGCCGAGCAGGACAGGGCGCGTTTCATAGCCGAGCGCCTTGGCTTCGCGATAGTCGTCGACCGGCTTGGTCGAGGCCAGGGTGAATTGCTGATCCTTGGAAAATTCCGGCACCATGTAGTGATAATTGGTGTCGAACCATTTCATCATCGCCTGCGCCGGCACGCCCTGCGCTTCGCCGCCATGATGGCCATGCGCGCAAGTTTCCGTGTGAATATCTTTTTGCGTGCCGCGCGCCATGGCGAAATAGGTGTCGAGCGATACCGGACCGCCGCTCCAGCCGTAAATGGCGGGAATGGCGCCGACCATGACGCTGATGTCGAGTACGTGATCGTAGAGCGAGAAATCGTTCGACGGGATATTGGTGATACCCAGCGATTTCTGCCGCGCCCAATTGGCGGCGCGCAGACCCGCCGCCACGGTGGCGAGCGCCACCGCATCGGATTGGCCCGACCAATAAGATTCGAGCGCGGCTTTCAGCTCGCGCCGCGGACCAATCCGCGGCACGCCGAGCGTGCTGACAGCAAGGGAAACAGGAAGAGAGGAAACAGACATCGGCTTAACCCCAAAATGTTTGGGGGCAAAGGCCGAGCGGACGCATGCAGAGGCGGGCGCGTGCGCCCGATTGCAAGCGCACCACCGGGACACCCCGCCCAGGGACGACTATGGTGTCGCGGCAGGTCTCCTGGCTCACGGGTCTTCGCTCACCGTCCGGCCTTCCCGAAGCTTTCGCCCCAGTGACGCAGATGGACGGTGGCTCACCGCTTACAGTTGCGGGGGCAGCTCCGGCTTCGCGATCGCACTTCTGTCGAAATGCGAGAGCTCACCGGATTCCCTCTTAGCTCTGGCGCCGATGACAGGCCCAGAGAACCACGACAGTGGGAGAGTGGATGGGCTTCTGCCCAATGTCAAGATGATATAAAGATATACTTATGTTGGCATGTTATAAGGCGGTCAACCACGCTGCCGATAATTGCAACGGAACGGTCCGACTCTCGATTATGCTAGGGCAGGCCGTTTGCGAGGAGGAGCGCGACCAGATCCGAAGCCACAGGCTTCAGCTTCTGTTCATGTTTCCAAGCGCTTATAAGGGCTGTTTCTATTAATGGAGCTTGCGAAATGAAGCTTGCGATTGGCGCCGCGATTCTCTGTCTCGGGATGGCCTCGGCCGCTCAGGCGATGCCGAATGGCCTACCGACGACCGACGATTCCCTCATCACCAATGTGGCCATGGGCTGCGGTCCGGGCTGGACGCGCAACGCCTACGGCCGCTGCGTGCCCTTCCGTGGTGGCTTCGCGCCGCCGATGGTGCGCCCTGGCTTCGGCTATGGCCCGCGCCCAGGATATGGCCCGCGTCCGGGCTACGGCCACCGTCCAGGCTACGGCGGCCCGCGTCCGGGTCGCCCCGGCATGGGCGGCCCAGGTCCGCGTCCGAACTTCGGTGGCCCGACCACGCGTCAGCTCGGCCGCTAACTTCCAGACATGAGAGAGCCCCGCCGCTAGCGATAGCGGCGGGGCTTTTCTTTGCGCTCTTGTCAGGCCGCCAGGCAGGGAAAATTGGTGACGCTTGCGCTTCCTGCCTGAGCGGGTTAAATACTGAACTATATGGTTCAGTATGGAAATCCTCCCCTCGATCTCTCGTTTGCGGCGCTGTCCGATGCGACCCGCCGCGGGATCATCGATGAGCTTGGGCGAGGGGACGCGTCGATCACCAGTCTTGCGGATAAATTCCAGATGACGCTGACCGGCCTGAAGAAGCACGTCCAGGTTCTGGAGCGGGCGGGGTTCGTCGTCACGCAGAAGGTGGGGCGGGTGAGAACCTGCAAGCTCGGGAAACGCGGCCTCAAAGCGGAGGCCGAGTGGATCGAGGCGCATCGCAAGCTCTTCGAGGCCCGCTTCGAAGCATTGGATGAAATCATCAGCGAAATGAAACAGGAGGCAAGCGATGGCCAGGCAAGCTAGCAGCGCAGGTGGCGCGCAGAACCGCACGTCCGTCGAACGCAAAGGCGATCGCGAGCTCGTCGTAACGCGGACATTCAATGCGCCGCCGAGCACGGTTTACGGGGCGTGGAGCCAGCCCGAGCTGTTCCAGCGCTGGTGGATGCCAAAATCGGTATCCGGCGTTTCGCTCGTATCGTGCGATATGGATGTCCGGACCGGCGGCAAATATCGGCTGGAATTCAGCGCCGGCGGTTCAGACACCATCGCCTTTTACGGCAAGTATCTCGAGGTCGTGCCGGACGAGCGCATCGTCTGGACCAACGACGAGGGCGAAGAGGGCGCGGTCACAACCGTGACCTTCGAGGACCTAGGCGGGAAGACGCTGCTAAAGTTTCACGAAGTCTATCCGTCCAAGGAGGCGCTTGAGGAAGCGCTGCAGGGCTCGGCGGCCGCATTGCCGGAGCAGCTGGAGCAGCTCGACGAATTGCTTTCCAGCGCAGGCGAATAACGCAGGTCAGGAAACGCACCTCGGCGGGACGTCCACTCTTGAGAGGTAACTCAACTGGCCTTTGCAGCCGGAGTTGGCGTGCAAAGCCGTCGCCATTTCGGCGATCGTCTGGCTATGTGAGATGCTGGCTCCCCGAGCAGGACTCGAACCTGCGACCATTCGATTAACAGTCGAATGCTCTACCAACTGAGCTATCGGGGATCAGGGCCCTTGCGGACGCCGCTGCGTATAGCAAGGCGTGCGCGAAATGCAAATGCAAATCGGTGCGCAAGATGGGGATTATCCAAATTCATGTGTCGATTGAATGTCCTCGCCCATGAACAATCGGGATATCGCCGGCTTTCGGCGGAAGAAATTGGCATAAAGCCTTGCCGGGGCACCGAATCCTTTGCTAAGAGCGCGGCTCCGGCACGGCCTTTGGGCCCCGGGTGAGGCCTCGTGGCGGAGTGGCTACGCAGAGGACTGCAAATCCTTGTACGGGGGTTCGATTCCCTCCGAGGCCTCCAAACTTCCAATATATTGATTTATAATAATTTTCTTGCGGCTTTCGCCCGCAGATGTCGCCACCGTCCGGCTTGCGCCGGGCGGCGACATGAAGTGAGTCGTCCAGCCCGCTAAAACAGGCTGTCGAGCGTTTCGCGAGCCGGCGCCACTTCCGGTTGTTTGGCCGAGCTATTTTCCGGCTGATCTGTAACCGGCAGTTGCAGCACCGTGGCGAATTGTCCCGAACGCAGCTCGGTGACGAGGACGATCTGTCCGTCCGACAGTTCGAGCGCGTCATGGTGGCAGTTCGGCTGTTCGATATTCACTTGGCGGAATCTCGCCGAGGCGCTGCCCGTTTTTTTCGTCGAGAAGAGCCCGCGCTCGAACTCGACATTTTTATCGAAGGCGATTTCAGTCCCTGGCAGCAGGCATACCGCTGTTTCGGGATCGCCGACGGCGGCAAAACCGCGGGTTGTGGTGTTGGGGAAACGCGTTGACGTTAATCGCTCGCCAACCTTGGCCGGACGAGACGCAACCGAATGCAGGCTATAATCGCACATGAGATCATCTCCTTTGCAAAGCTAAAACAGCCCCCCAGGAGACTCACACGCACACTGGCGATGACATGAAGTTAGCAAGCAATTGCGCGTCAAATACGGCGGTCCGATTGTTTCGCTAACCGTCTGTCACGATTCTTATTCGCCCGGCTGCGGTTCAGCCAGGGCGCGAGCCGGGCTCCGGACGGCAAGGACGAGTGCGGCGAACATCAAGACCGTCGCCACCGCGAAGGTGACGGCAAGGCCCGTGGCAGCGGCTCCTGGATCGGAGGCTGCACGGCCGCTGGAAGCGAAGGCGAAGATCGCGCCCATGACGGAGGCTCCGGTGACGAGGCCGAGATTGCGCGACAGGCTAAGCATGCCGGAAACGACACCGCGCTGCTCCGCTTGGATCTCCGCCATGACGGCGGTGTTATTGGCTGTCTGAAACAGCGCATAGCCCAGGGTGCAAATGACGAGCGGCACGACATAGCCGGGTATGCCGAGATGTGCAGGCAGCGTAGCCAACAACGCGCAACCGATCGTCAATGCGCTCAGGCCGATAACGGTCATGCGCGCGGCGCCGAACCGATCGGCGATGCGACCGGCGGGCACGCCGGTCAGTGCGGCCGTGAGCGGGCCGATCGACATCACCGCTCCGACATGGGCCGTATCGAGACCCAACCCTTGAGACAGATAGAACGGACCGACGACAAAGGTCGCCATGATCACCGTCGAGACGAGCGCGCTCATGATGAGGCCCGTCCGCAAGGCGGGGTCGGCAAGGACTGGCAGGCGGATGAGCGGCGAAGGCACACGCGCTTCAACGCGAACGAACAGCGCCGTGCCGATCGCGAAGGCCAAGAGCAGCGCCAGATTGGTGAAGCCGAACTGGCCGCGGCCGATGGTCATCGCCAGCGCATAGGCGGCAAGAGCGGTGGCCAAAAGCGCCGTGCCCGCTAGATCGAAACCAGGCCGAGTGGCTTTCGCAGGGGCGCGATCCGTCGGCAGGTAACAATAGGCGAGGGCGAAGGCCAGCACGCCCAGCGGCGCATTGATGAGGAAGATGGCGGGCCAGCCAAAGGCTGCGATCAAAACGCCGCCAAGAGAAGGACCAAGCGCTGTGCCGACTGCCGACATGGTGCCGAGCAAACCCATGGCGCTGCCGGTGCGTTCCTTCGGCACGGTCTCGCCGACGAAGGCCATGGTGAGCGCCATCATCACGCACGCACCAAGCCCCTGCAGCGCCCGCGCGCCGATCAGCCAGCCAAGCGTCGGCGCGATGCCGGAGAGGAGTGAGGCCATCGTGAACAGGGCGAGGCCGCCCAGCAGCAGGCGGCGCCGGCCGATCAGATCCCCCAGCCGGCCCGCGCTGACGATCAAACTGGTGATGGTCAGGAGATAGGCCAGCACGATCCACTGCACCGCCTGAAACGGTGCATCGAAAACCTGCGCCAGGGTCGGCAGGCCGACATTGGCGATACTGATACCCAGCGACGACAGCAGCATGGAAAGCGACAGGGCGGCGAGGGCCCGGCGCGGGGAGGGGGATGCCATGAGAGGGCCTTTCCGGCGCCTTCGATGGCGCCGTCTCCCACCTAGTCCGCGCCTGGATATGGCGGAAGGCGCATCATTTGCACTTTATTCGTGCGTCTGACGCCATGTCTGGATAGACTTGGCCCATGTCGCGGCCCGATCTCAATCTCCTCGTCACCCTGGATGTGCTGCTCGCCGAGGGCAGCGTGGCGCGCGCCGCCCAAAAACTGCGGCTGAGCCCGTCGGCGATGAGCCGGGCTTTGGCGCGGCTGCGCGAAACCACAGGCGATCCGCTGCTGGTGCGGGCCGGACGCGGCCTCGTGCCGACGCCGCGCGCGGTGGAGCTGCGGGAAAGGGTGCGCCATCTGGTCGAGGACGGGGAGGCGGTTTTGCGCCCCACCGAGCAGCTCGATCTTCGGAAGCTGGAGCGCACCTTCACTTTGCGTAGCCGCGAAGGTTTCGTCGAAACGTTTGGGCCGGCCCTGTTGGCGCGCATCGCCCGCGAAGCCCCCGGCGTGCGGCTCTATTTTCTGCCCAAGCCCGACAAGGACAGCACGCCGCTGCGTGAAGGCACGGTCGATCTGGAAACGGGTGTCATTGGCGATACGACCGGGCCGGAAGTGCGCGCGCAGGCTTTGTTCCGCGATCGCTTCATTGGCGTCGTGCGCGCTGGCCATCCGTTGAGCAAAGGCAAGATGACAACGGCTCGCTATGCGTCCGGCCAGCACATCGCCGTGTCGCGCCGGCGGCTGAATAAGGGGCCGATCGACGAGGCGCTGCAACGGCTCAGGCTTGAACGGCCGATCGCCACGTTCGTTGGCAGCTTTCCCGCGGCGCTGGTGCTGGCGCGGGCGAGCGATTTGATCGCCACCGTGCCGGAGCGACACACCGTCTATCTGCGCGACAGCATGTATGATTTCGCGCTGCCTTTCGATCTGCCGGAGTTGGACATCTCCTTGCTCTGGCATCCGCGGCTCGATGCCGATCCGGCCCATCGCTGGCTGCGTGGTTGCGTGCGGGAGGTGTGCGCCGAGCCGCGCTAATCGACTTCCATCAAATCGCGGCCAACGATCACTTTGCCGGGAAAATTCTTGCGCACGCCATCGGCCCACATATCATCGGTCATGGTCGGATCGAAACCCGGCACGAAATGATTGAGGACGACGGTCTTCACGCCCGCTGCAGCTGCGATCTTGCCGACTTGCTCCACCGATGTGTGAATGGCGAGCACCGCTTTTAGCACCCGTTGCGCTTCCTCGGGCGAGCGGCCTTGTTCGGCGAACTTTTTGGTGAACAGAGCGCGAGTGTGTTCCTCGTGGATGACTTCGTGAACGAGCACATCGGCGCCTTTTGCGAGCGCGATGACTTCGTCGCTTGCTGCTGTATCGCCACTGAACACCACCACACGGTCAGGCGTTTCGAAACGATAGCTCAGCGAGAGATGATGTTGCGCGCCGTCGTGGCCGTGATCGGGATAATGTGTGTTCTCGGCGGCAGTCACCTTGATGTTCTTGTCGCCATAGATCGCGCCGGGCGTCACGTCATGGCCGGCGAAGAGTTTGGCCGGGTCGGCGCTACGCCCATCATATTTCATACGCACGGCGGCATTGGGCGCGAAATAGGCCTTGTAGGCTTCGATCATCGCCTTGGTGCCTGGCGGTCCATAAGCGTCGATCGGTTGCGAGCGGCCGTTCGACCAGGCGAGGCCCATGAGCGTGCCGAGATCGGCGTTATGGTCGTCGTGGTGATGGGTGATGAAAATTTTCGCCACGCGTTGCAAGCCGATGCCGGCCAGTTCCAATTGCCGGCCGACCGCATTGCCGGCGTCGACGACATAGGGCTCGTTGTTGACGATGAGAACGCGCGCCGGCTGGTTGCGCGTCGGCAGCGGCGTCGGGCCACCGCCAGTGCCGAGCAGAATGAGGCGCGTGGTCTTGCTTTGCGCCAACAGCGGGGTGGCGCTCGCCATGACGGCTGACGCGGCCAGAAACTTCAGGCCATCACGCCGCGTGAATGTCATGCTCATTTGCCCCTCCAGAATGCGCCACCTGTCGGGAAAAGTGGCGCAACGGGCGGGACGGCTAAAGGGAAAACTCCTCCGTTGGACATGAGCCGATGGAATATCCAAGGGGCACTTGGCGGGCGGGACCGAGGGCCTGTGTGTCGGCGCCGATGCCGCTGCAGCTGGTGTTGTCCAGGCAAAACGGGGGCAAAGACTGCCGACCGATCTCAGGAGCCGGCGACAGAGCACTCAACCAATTCGGCAGGAGTAACCACGCACTCATGCTTTTCCGAAGGTGGTTTGGTGATCGTTTGGCAGCCCGTGAGGGTGATCATGACGATTATGAGCGATGCCGCGCGGCGCATCAGTTTCTTCCTTACTGAGTGTTGGCTTGGATGGCCGTGAACGACAGATCGTAACGCGATATCATAGAGATCAAAGAAAGATCAGCAACATCCTTATAGCGCACGGTAAAATCGGCTGGCACAGCTGCCCCATTTCGTCCCGGTTTTGCCCCAGTCTCGCCCTCTGCCGCTGGCATGGTCCGAATCCGGCGCACCCGCGCGCCTTTTTGCGGAGGTTGCACCATATGCGTTTCACCCCCATATTCGGCATCGTCGGTTTGGCAGCGACGGCAGCCGTTATTATTGGCGCCAACATGATTCAGCCGCCCGTATCGGACGGGGTCAAGGTCAATGTGACGACGGCACGCCAAGGCGAGATCGTCAGCGCCATCCGTCAGAACGGCTATCGTTGCGACAACCTGGTCGAGACCCGCATGCTGCGCTCGAGCGGCGACAGCAACGAACTGGTTGCCCGTTGCGATGGCGATCTGCGCTATCAGGTGACGGCGCGCGCCGACACCATCTCCTCCGTTTCGGCTTGGGATTGAGTTCCTGGGACTAAGCTTTAAACGACCCGATGTAACAGCGGTTCGCCGGCTCCAAGCCGGCGACAGTTCTCGGTGATGACGTCGAAACTACGAGCCAATGTCTGCGGCGTCAGCCAGGCGATATGCGGCGTCAGAATCACATTCGGAGAGGCGCGCAGCGCCGCCAGGGCCGGCCGCGGTTCATTATGAAAGACATCGAGGCCGGCGCCGGCAATTCGCTTCTGCTGTAGAGCTTCGACCAAAGCCGCTTCATCCACCAATTCACCGCGCGCCGTGTTGATGAGAATTGTGTCGGGCCGCATGGCGGCAAAAGCCTCACGGCCAATGAACTTGTCGGTCTGTGGCGTGAACGGCACATGCAATGAAATGATATTGCTGGTGGACAGCAACTTGTCGAGCGCGATGGCTTCGGCATGTCCGTCGCCTTGCATCGAACGTGACCACACCTGCACTTTGGCGCCAAGCGCGGCGAGCACGGGCGCGAGACGTTGGCCGACGGCGCCGTAGCCAATCAGGCCGATGGTACTGCCGGAGATTTCGCCGATGCCTTCCTTCGCCGCGGTCGATGGCACCCAGTCCTGCGTGCGCAGCGCCCGATCGAGATCGCCGACCTTGCGCAGCACCGCCAGCATCAGGCCAAGCGCATGTTCGGCCACCGCTTGTGTATTGGTACCCGGCATATTGGCGACGGCGATGCCGGCCTCGCGTGCCGCGTTGAGGTCGATCGTATTGACGCCGATGCCGATCTTCTGGATCAGCCGCAGGTGCGGTGCGCGCGAGATGATCTCTTTCGTCACGGGCACGAGGCTGTGCAGCAGCACTTCGGTGTCGGCGAGTTCCTGGTAAAACCTGTCCCAGTCGCTTTCGCCCACAGGAACGATGTCCGGAAATGTCGCCTTGGCGAAAATCGCTTCGGAGGCGGGGCCGAGATTGAGATGCAGCAGCGCTTTCATGCGGACCATTTCACCATGCTCGGCAGAGCGCCCCAACCGGCGAAGGGCGCGCGTGACTCTTCTTCGATACGCAAGCTCTCATTCCATTTGGCCATACGCTCGGAGCGCGTGAAAGAGCCGACCTTGAGCTGGCCCGCATTCCACCCGGCGGAGAGATGCGAAATCGTCACATCCTCCGTTTCGCCGGAACGCGCCGAGACGAGGGTGGCGAAGCCGGCGGCGCGCGCCGTGGTCAGCGCCGCCAAGGCTTCGGTGATCGTGCCGGCCTGGTTCGGTTTGATCAGCACGGCGTTCAGCGTCTTGTCGCCGATGGCATGGGTGACACGTGCCGCATTGGTGACGAGATAATCGTCGCCGACGATCTGGCAGCGCGTCGCATATTCTTGGGCGAAAGCGATAAAGCCGTCGCGATCGTCCTCGGCCACGGGATCTTCGATGGAGGCGATCGGATAGGTTTCGATCCAGCCGCCGACGAGACGGATCATGCCGTCGGTATCGAGTTTGCGGCCTTCGAGGCCGAGGTGATAGGCGCCGTCGCGGCGGAAATTGCTGGCGGCGATGTCGAGCGACAGAACGATACTCTTGCCGGGCTTGAAGCCCGCATGTTCGATCGCCTTGATCAAGGTCTCGATGGTTTCTTCGTTGGTTTTGAACTCGGGCCAGAATCCACCTTCGTCGGCGACGCCATGCAACCGCCCGGAACTCTTCAGGATCGCGCCGGCCGCGCGATATACTTCCGCTGTCCAGTCGAGCGCCTCGGCAAAGCTGCCGGCCGCTGGACACATGATCATGAAATCCTGGATATCGACACGCCCATCCGCATGGGCACCGCCGCCGAAGATCTGGATTTCGGGCAGGGGCATGCGGATCGCGTGGTCTTTAGCCAGATATTTCCACAGTGGCAGGCCGGCGGCATTGGCACTGGCCTGCAAAACAGCCATCGATGTCGCCACCAGCGCATTGCCGCCGAGGCGCGATTTCTGTGGCGTGCCATCGATCTTGCTCATGAGGCCATCAATGGCAGCCTGCTGGCTGGCATCCTGGCCGGCCAGGGCAGGGGCGATTTCATTACGCACGGCGGCGACCGCTTTCGTCACGTCATAGCCGCCAAACCGTTTGCCGCCATCGCGCAGGTCGACGGCCTCGCCACTGCCGACCGAAGCCCCGGCCGGGGCGATGGCGCGTCCCATGGCGCCGCCATCGAGGCGCACCTCGACTTCGACGGTTGGCCGCCCGCGCGAATCCCAGACCCGGCGCGGATGGACGGCGGTGATGGCAGTGGTCATGCAGCAAACTCCGAGGCGAATTCCGTTTTGATGGTTGTGAGCGTGCGCGCCTCATTCCGCAACAGATTGCGAGAAACAATGCGCACGCGCGCTTTATCGGTTTCATCCGTGATGTATTCGACAGGTGACTTGCCGTCGATGCGCGCCAGCATCAGTCCCGGCAGAATGCGGGCAATGCGATGGGCGATATCGGCCGCCGGCTCAAACGTGATCGCGTCGAGATAGGCAGCGGTCAGAGTATCGGCACAGGCGATGAAACGCCGGGCTGCTTCCGGCACCCAGACGCATTTGAGAAAGAGGTGATTGAGGCAGAAGGCGATGTCGAAAGCCGGTTCGCCATACCAGGCGCATTCGGCATCAAGCAGGATCGGGCTCTGCGGGCCGACAAGAATGTTCTTGGGACTGAGATCGCCATGTACCAGAGCGCGCTTCGTCGCCAGGATGTCGCGGCCGATTGCGCGCAATGGTTCGGCGAGATCGGCGTGGCGCGAAGCGGTGGCATAGAGATAGGGATCGACACGCAGCGACAGAAAAGCATCGTCGGTGGCGAAACGCCGCGCGATCGTGTCGGAAAACGCGGTGGCGTTATGAATGCGGGCGGCGATGGCGCCGACCGCATGAGCGACGATGGGATCGGCCCGTCCTTCCCGCAGCTCGCGTTTCCACAGCGGATAGAGATCTGGTGGATAATAGCTCATCGCGAACATGTTGAGCTTGTCGTCGCAGGCCAGAACCTGTGGTACCGCCTCAGGCACGATATGGCGCGCTTCGTTCAGCCAATCGACTTCCGATCGATTGCGCGAGAGTGGCGCCTTCCATTCCTGAGCGACGCGCAGTTGCGGTACGGCGCGTTTGACGACGAAATCGCGATCGCCGCTCGTCACGTGCCAGATGTCGGCGGAGACACCACCCGACAGGGTTTGCAGGACGATATCTTTCGCGCCGAGGCCAGCGCGTTGCAAGAAAGACAAGACATCGTCACGCGCGCTGTCAGCCATTGACGAGCGAACCTCCCCGGTTTCTTGAACCTATGGCTAACCAGAGCCAAGCCACAGGGCAAGAGCCGGGGAGGACGGGAGATCGCGGAGGCGAAGCGTTACGCCTCTGTCGAAAGCTTCATCAGCACTAGGCCGCTGATGATCAGCCCCGCCGCGAGGATACGCGTGAGGCTGGCCTGTTCGCCGAGCACGAGAATGCCGACGACGAAAGCGCCGATGGCACCGATGCCGGTCCAGATCGTATAGGCGGTGCCAAGCGGCAGGCTGCGCATCGCAATGGCGAGCAGCACGAAACTGCCCAAAGCGGTGATGAGCGTGATGATGCTGGGCGTGAGTTTAGTGAAGCCTTCGGACTGTTTCATGGTGAACGCCCAAATGACTTCGAGAACGCCGGCAGCCAACAAGATAATCCAGGCCATGAGGCCCTCCTTTTCAAAAGGGCCGGGCCGTCCCGGACATCGAACCCAAATCATGAAAACAAATGATGAAATGGGGGAGGACGTTGCCTCGCCACACGGGAGATAGGCAGATGAGGCAACCGGGTCAAGTTTTGGGCAAAATCTTCGTTCAGTTTCCATTCAGCCAAGATGCACGAGCATGGCCAACATCGGTCGCCGATCCTCTTGTTGATTCAAGGATTTGGAACGGCGTGAACACGGCGCGATTCACTGGGTGCGATGCATCTGGCCGGTTAGCGTCCGCCTCGAGAAGGAATGAAAGACGATGCGCAACTTCCTGAGACTTTCCGTCATTGCTGCGGCGACGATTGTTGCCCTGCCGGTGGCTCAAGCCCTGGCCGCTCCTGCGGCTCCCGCCGCTCCGGTGCCTGTGAAACTGGTGCAGACCAGCAGCGCCGATCTTCCCGCTGAGGGCGCGACTGCGGTGCAATACTATCATCACCGTCATCGCGGTCATTGGCAGCGTCCCCGCTACCATCATAACTTCTATCATCATCAGCATCGGCCGCGGGGCTGGGGCCATCACCACCATCGTGGCCATGGATATGGGCATAGGCACCACCGTCACCATTGGTAGCGGTTGAATGGCGGGCTTCGAGCCCGCCATTTTTCTGGGGCGTGTTCGATTTAGCTGTTGTTCCGCCACAATCCTGCGCATTCTAGCCACAGGCTGCCGAGCTGCCGCTGCTTGTTTGGGGCAGACGGTTCGTGAAAATGGCGCGATCACAAGGCCAGCAAGCGCCCTGCCTCAAGGAGGAAATTGATGAACAAGCGCGACTTCCTGAGACTCACCGTCACCGCCGCTGCGGCCCTTGCCGTATTGCCGGCGGCCCAGGCGCTGGCGGCGCCGGCTCTTCCGGCCGATCCGCTTCCGGCAAAGCCGCTTGATAACAATGCGGCCGATCTTCCGGCCGAGGGCGCAACAGAGGTTCAACATCGTCATCGCCGCCGCCATTATCATCGCCGGCGCCGGCACCATCGTCATTATCGTCGTCGCCGGCATTGGCGTTGATCGCCTAATTGGGAAACGGCGGGCTTGGCCCGCCGTTTTCTTTTGAGAACCGTCGTGGAACCCGCCGGCCGTTGTTTAGCCGCAAGAAATGAGCATGATGGCAGAGGTTGCCGGGCCTGTCGCGTTTCACGCCACCGGCCAGCATCCCTGTCTCAAGGAGGTGATCATGAACAAACGTGATTTCCTGAGAATGTCCTTGACGGCGCTCGCGGCCGTGGCGCTTCTGCCGGCCAGCCGTTCGGAAGCGGCGCCGGTCGAGCCGTTGGCGGAGCCCAAAGCTGCCGAGCTGGATTCGCAACAGGATCAACCGGCCGAAGGTGCGAGCGAAGCGCAATATCGTCGTCGCCGCCGTTACTGGCGTCGTCGCCGTTATTGGAGACGGCGGTATTACTGGCGTCCGCGCTATTATCGCCGCCGCTATTATTGGCGCCGCCCGCGCTACTATTATCGCCCACGCTATTACTACTGGTAGGCGCCAACTGGCGGGAACCTAGCTGCGTTTCGCTTTCGCCATCGTCTGCTGCCGATAGGTACGATGGGTCGCCGCCGTGCGCGCCGACTCTTCGTAAATGCCCGTCATCAGGTCGAAAGTCTGCGCCGCCGCGCGGAGCCTTTTGCCGAGATCGGGAACGCGTGACACCGCTTCGATCAAGAGGTCAGCGCGCACATTGGCGTAGTCGTCGGTGATGCGGCGGCCAAGTGCGGTCACTTCATAGGTGACGCCGGAACGTCCGCTGCCGTTGCGCAACACCAGTCCCGCCTTGATGAGCTTGCGCAGGCTGTATTGAATGTTCGGAATGTCGTCTCGGTTGGAGAGATGGCAGAGATCGCGCACGCTCTTGGGCCGGTCGTTCATGCGGATCATGTGGAGCAGGGCGTTCTCTGGGCCGCTGCCGGAAAATTCAGAGACGGCAGCCAGGCATTCGGCCTGCCAATGGCCAAAGCCCTCGAAACAGCGGATCAGGGCATATTCCATTTCCGCCACATCCATTTCCTGGCGCGTGCGGGCGAGGTGCCAAGAGCGATCCAAAGACGAGCGGTCCAAGGACGAACGGTCAAGCGACCGCGAGCGACGATCTTCCGGTGTGCGACTCATCGAATGTCTCCTGGGGCTTAAAGATACAGCAGTCGCCTCGCTTGCCTAGGAATAGAATTTATAATAGATTTTCTATTCTAAAAACAGAATGAACAGCGTGGTCCTTGTTCTGGAGGGGAATGCGATGGCGTCTCAGAACCGCATGTTCGATCAAAAGCAGTTTTTGCTCGGCACCTTCGCCTCGAACTGTTCCGGCGGCATGACCGTCACCAAAGTGCCGGAGCGCTGGCAAAATTCCTGGGATAACAATCTCAAACTCGCCAAGCTGCTCGATGCGGCGGGTATCGATTTCATGCTGCCGATCGCGCGCTGGATCGGTTATGGCGGCGAAACCAATTTCCACGGCAATGTGCTGGAAACGATCACCTGGGCCGCCGCTCTGCTGGCGCAGACACGCGACATCACCGTTTTCGCGACCACGCACACCACCGCCAATCATCCCGTCGTCGTCGCTAAGCAATTGGCCACCATCGATCAGATTAGTAATGGACGTATCGGCCTTAATGTTGTCGCCGGCTGGAACAAGCCGGAATATGAGGCGCTCGGCCTCAAACTGCCCGACGATCATGAGACGCGGTATGGCTATGCGCAGGAATGGTTCGACATCATTCAGGCGCTGTGGAGCCGCAGCGAGGCCTTTGATTGGAACGGCAAGTTCTTTCAATTGAAGAATGTTTTGGGCGATCCGCGACCAGGCACGACAGTGCCGATCATCAATGCCGCAGGCTCCGATCAGGGCCGGGCCTTCGCGGTACGCAATGCCAATTTCCTATTCACGCCGGCGATCGACCTGTCGCGATCAAAGGACGAGATCGTCGCATTGAAGCAACAGGCGCGCGACGCCGGCCGCGATGTCGACGTCTTGACGTTCAGCCACGTGGTCTGTCGGCCGACCGAGAACGAGGCCAAGGCCTATCTCGAACATTTCGGCAAGACCAATGCCGACTGGGCCGCCGTCGACAATCTGGTCAATCTGCAATTCGCCCATGCGCAATCCTTCCCGCATGATCTCCTGGCTTTGATCCGCGACCGGATGGCGGCGGGCCATGGCGGTTTCCCGCTCACCGGCACGCCGGAGCAGGTGGCCGACGGCCTGACCGCGCTGCATGAGGCGGGCTTCCGGGGCACCACCTTATCCTTCGTCGATTACGTCGAGGAATTCCCTTACTTCCGCGATAACGTTTTGCCGCTGCTCGAACAGCGCGGTGTGCGTGTCGCGCCGCAAGCGGCCGCGGCCGAATGAGGGTTGCGGTCCTATAAATCTATAAATTGCCCGCCATGGCCTGATCTTGCTAACCAATGGGCTCGAGTCTTTAAAGGAGCGAGCCCATGACGACAGATCACGGCGCCGGTGTTTCGCCGGTCTGGCAATTCGGTGAGACCTCGCTGACGCGTCTCATCGAATCCGAAGTGCCTTTGCTCTCGCCCTTCGAGCTGCTGCCGGAATGCACCCAGGCCCACATTGATGAAAATCTCGATTGGCTGGCGCCGCATTTTTACGATCCCAATGTGCAACTGTTGGCGATCACCATTCAGAGCTTTCTGATCCGCAGCGGCGGCAAGATCATTCTGCTCGATTCCTGCAGCGGCAATCACAAGCACCGCGCCCGGCCGTTCTTCAACCAGCGCGAATGGGCATGGCTTGAGACGCTACGCGCCGCTGGCGTGCAGCCGGAGGACGTCGACATCGTCATGTGTTCGCACCTGCATGTCGATCACGTCGGCTGGAACACGAGGCTTGAAAACGGCAAGTGGGTGCCAACCTTCCCAAACGCGCGCTATCTCGTCTCTCAACGCGAGTGGGACTATTGGCGCTCGGAGGCGGGGCGGGCGAGCCTGCCGCGCACCGGCGATTTCGTCACCGACAGCGTGCTGCCGATCGTCGAGATCGGTCAGGCGGAGCTGATCGACGATTGCGTGGGATTCTCGGAGGCGATCGCCATCGAGCCGCTGCACGGTCACACGCCGGGCCATTTCGGCGTTCATCTTTGCGATGGCGGGCGCGAGACCATCCTCTCGGGCGACATGATGCATACGCCACTGCAATTGCGCTATCCGCATTGGAGCACGCGCTTCTGTGTCGATCAGGCGGCGGCGCGCGAAACGCGGCTGCGCTTCCTCGCCGATCATGCCGATAGCGATCGGCTGATCTTCCCGGCCCATTTCCCGACACCGACGGGCGGCCATATCCATCGCGTGGGCGATCACTATCGATTCGAATTCGCTGGACCTGCTTGAAAATGCGGGGGCATGTCCAAATTGAAACGTTTTTCCGTGTTGAAACGTTTGAGTTCAAAGGGGGCGCAGCAAGATTGGATTGTTGATGCCGCAACAGATGACTTCGCCCGTCAGCGATGGCCTCGTGTATTTCGGTGCAGGTGGCGATCTGGCCTTGAGGATGCTGTTTCCCTCGCTCGCCTATCTAGAGTCGAGTCGGCTGCTTCCGAGCGACCTGCCGGTGATCGGTGTGTCGCGAACGGTCATGGACGACGATGCCTTTCGACGGTTGGTGCGCGAGGCGTTGGAGAGTAGGGCGCCTGAAGCGGTGGCAAGCGGAGCCGCCGATCAGCTCTTGGCACGCACCCACTATCTACCCGTGGACGCAACCAAACCGGAGGACATACGCCGCCTCGGTCAGAAGATGGCCGAACTCGGGATCCAACGTCCGCTCTACTATCTGCCGGTGTCGCCGAGCCTCTATTGCGCCATTTGCCAGAGCCTGCTGGCTGCCGGACTGACGGGCGATCATGCGCGGGTGGCGATGGAAAAGCCCATCGGCAAAGACCTGGCGAGTTCGCGTATCATCAATGACACGGTCGCTGCCTCTTTCAACGAAGATCGAGTATTCCGCATCGATCACTATCTCGGCAAGGAGACGGTGCAGAACCTGATCGCCCTGCGGTTCGCCAACAGTCTGTTCGAACCCTTGTGGAACAATCTCACCATCGACCACGTGCAGATTACCGTCGCGGAGACGCAAGGCGTTGGCGAACGCTGGCCCTATTATGACGAATACGGCGCCATGGGCGACATGGTGCAGAACCACATGATGCAGCTCCTCTGTCTGGTCGCCATGGAGCCGCCTTCCGATCTGCGGCCGGACTCGGTACGCAACGAGAAAGTCAAAGTGCTGCGCTCCCTGCGGCGCATCACGCGCGCCGATGTGCAAGGCTCCGTCGTGCGTGGTCAATACGGTCCGGGGGTCGCCGCCGGCCGCGCAGTGCCGGGTTACGCCGAGGAAAAAGGCGGCGCCAGCGACACGGAAACCTTCGTGGCCATCCAGGCTCATATCGACAACTGGCGCTGGGCTGGCGTGCCGTTCTTCCTGCGCACCGGCAAGCGCTTGCCCGACCGCGACACGGAGGTTTTCATTCAGTTCAAGCCGGTGCCGCATTCCATCTTCTCGGACGAGAGCCGTCAGGACCTGGCACCCAACAATCTGCTGATCCGCCTGCAACCGGAAGAAGACATCGTTCTGCGCGTCATGAACCAGGCGCCGGGACTGTCGTTGGAGGAAATGCGGCTGGAGAGCTTGCCCCTGAGCCTCAGTCTGAAAAACGCGCATGCCTCGCGTCGGCGCATTGCTTACGAGCGGCTACTGCTCGACGCCTTGCATGGCAATTCGACGCTGTTCGTACGCCGGGATGAGATTGAAGAGGCCTGGGAATGGGTGGATGGGGTCAACGATGCCTGGCGTCGCCTGGGCGTGGCACCGAAACCTTATCCCGCCGGCTCATGGGGACCGGCGGGCGCCTTCGCCTTGATCGAACGCACCGGGCGAGCCTGGCACGACGACTGAGAGATTCCACTTCAACCGTTTCTCGGCCGGATCGCCATCAGCAGCAGATAGGCACCACCGCCGACGATGAAAGCGGGCAGGGTGGCGCCGATGGCCGCCTGATAATTGGCCAAGAGCTGGTAGATGGCGATGCCGGCGGCCCAGGCGATCAGGCCGCGCACGTGCCATCCGGCTGAAAACCAATAGCTGCCGCCGGGACCAGCAATGGACCCGGCATCGATCTGCCGGCCGCGTACCAGGAAATGGTCGGCGAACAAGACGCCGAACAGCGGCGCGAAGACCGAACCGATGATGAGCAGGAAATGCTCGTAGCGTGCCAAGGGCACCACCAGAGCGATGAGCGTGCAGAGTATGCCATAGCCGACGGCGAGCGGCGCCACGCCCAGGCCCGTCAGCGTGCTGGTCGAGACAGCACCTGAGAAAATGTCGGCGAAGGCATTGTCGGTCTCGTCGATCAGGATCAACAGGAGCGCGATGCCGCCGCCGGTCGCCGCCAGGGCGGTGATCAGCATGGTCTCGCCGCCGCCCGAGGCCAGGGCATAGGCTGCGCCAAGGCCAAAAAACCAAACATTCGCCAGGAGATAGCCAAAGAAGCTACCACGGAACATCGAGCCCGGCGTGCGGCCGAAACGGCTGTAGTCAGCAATCAAAGGCAGCCAGGAGAGCGGCATGGCCATGACGAGGTCGATACCGCCGGCAAACGTCATCTCGCCGGTGCCCGCCTTGGCGAAGAGCGCCGCCAGATCGTAATTGGCCATCAGCCGCCAGGTCAGCCAGGCAGCGCCGGCGAGCAGCAGCGCCAGACCCCAGTCGCGCAGGAAGCGGCGCACGAAGGAGAGCGGCCCAAGCAAAGCGAGTGCCGTCGCGGCCGCGCCGAACACCAGGGTCCAGACCAGGGCGTTGGAGAAGCCGAAGGTCTGGCGCGTTAAGGCGTCGGCGGCATCGCGCATGGCGATGATTTCGAAGGCGCCCCAGCCGGCGAGCTGGATCGCATTAAGGACGGCGGCGATCGAGGCGCCGCGCACGCCGAGTGTCGGACGCAGGTTGGCCATGGCGGAGAGGCCGGTGTCGGCGCCGATGACGCTGGCGGTGGCGAGCAGAAGCACGCCGAGCAGGGAGCCGATGAGAATGGCAGCGAAAGCCGCGCCGAGGCTCAGGCCCGGCACCAGCAGCGCGCCCGCCTGCAACACCAGCAGGCCGATGCCGAGGCTGAACCACAGCGCGAAGGCGTCGCGCGCCGTGAAGGCGCGGCGGGCGGCCGGGGCCGGGATCAGTGGGGCATAGGTGTCGTTGGCTTCGAAAGCGGACATGAGCGGTTCCCTGACGATTCCCAAAAAAGGCTTTTGTCACGCCGTGTCAGGCTGTCGGAGAACTGTCAATGCTTGGGGCTAAAACTTAGGACGCCTCCTGTTCCAAAGTACCCTTGGCAACCGGCGGCGGGGCGGGGCAGACTGGCCCGGTCGCGCCCATCGGAATCGATGCGGCGCGGGACTTTCGAGGGAGACGGTATGACCGCCACGCCTGCAGCCGATCCCCTCCCATCCCAAGCCTTGCCACTGGCCGCGACGCTCGGCGCCCTCGGCGTCGTCTACGGCGATATCGGCACCAGCCCCCTCTATGCCTTCAAGGAGGCGGCGCGGGCGGCGAGCCACGGTGGCCCCATCGTGCCCGACGCGGTTCTCGGCGTTGTCTCGCTCATCCTCTGGGCGCTGATCCTGATCGTCTCCCTGAAATACGCGATCCTCATCCTGCGGGCCGACAATCGCGGCGAGGGCGGCATCGTCGCCATGCTCGCCTTGCTCTCGGCCCGCAACGCCCAGCCCGGCACATGGCGGGCGCATCTCCTCGTTGTCGGTCTGATCGGCGCGGCGCTGCTCTATGGCGACGGTGCGATCACCCCGGCGATCTCCGTGCTCAGCGCTGTCGAGGGCCTGAAAGTGGATGCGCCAGCCCTGGCGCCCCTGGTCGTCCCGATCACCATCGTCGTTCTGGTGGCGCTCTTCCTGGTGCAGAGGAAAGGCACGGGCTTCATCGGCGGCATATTCGGGCCGGTGATGCTCGGCTGGTTTATCGTCATCGGCCTGCTTGGCATACACGGCATCGTCCAGGCCCCAGGCGTGCTGGTTGCGCTCAGCCCGTTCTATGCGATCGATTTTCTGATCCATCAGAACTTCCACATCAGTTTCGCCATTCTCGGCGCCGCCTTTCTGGCGGTGACGGGCGGTGAGGCCATGTATGCGGACATGGGTCATTTCGGCCGCGTGCCGATCCGGCTCGCCTGGTTTTTGCTGGCCTTGCCGGCGCTGGTGCTCAATTACTTCGGGCAGGCGGCCGTCCTGATCACGGATGCCAGCGCGATCAGCAATCCCTTCTATTCCTTGGCGCCGGATTGGTTTCACTATCCGTTGGTGGCATTGGCGACCGTCGCCACGGTCATTGCCTCGCAGGCGATTATCTCCGGCGTCTTCTCCCTGACGCAGCAAGCGATCCAGCTCGGTTTCCTGCCGCGCATGCAGATCAATCACACGGCTCGCCACGCTATCGGCCAGATCTACATTCCGCTGGTGAACTGGCTTTTGGCGGCAGCGACCTTGGGTGCGGTGATCGGCTTCGGGTCTTCCGACGCACTGGCCGGCGCTTATGGTATCGCCGTCTCGCTGCTGATGATGATTACGACGCTGCTCGCCGCCTTGGTCGCCATCCACTGGGGCTATCCGATCGCGCTCGTGATCGTCGTGAACGGCTTCTTCCTCCTCATCGACGGCATTTTCTTTGCCGCCAATATCGTCAAACTGTTCGAGGGCGGCTGGTTTCCCTTGCTGCTGGCGGTCGTCGTCGCCTTCCTCATGCTGACCTGGCGCAGCGGCGTCAAACTGGTTGAAAAGGCGCGCACCCGATTGCGTCAGCCGGAGGAAGATCTCATCGAAACCGCCGTCGACAAATGCACGATGCGCGTGGCGGGCACGGCGGTTTTCCTGGCCTCAGCGCCCAAGGGCGTGCCCCTGGCGCTGACGCAGTTTGTCAAACACAACCACTGTCTGCACGAAAGGGTCGTGATCGTCACAGTCGTGATCGCCGAAGTGCCGCGTGTCCCCGTCACCGAACGGGTTGAAGTGATCGAACTGGCGCCGGGCATCAGCCGCGTCATTCTGCATTATGGCTTCATGCAACGCCCGACGATCTACAAGGGCTTGATGCTGGCCTGCAAGCAAGGTTGGCTCAAGAACGTCGATCTCGACGATCTCACTTACTACGTCGGCCGCGAGACCATCATTCCGCGTGAAGACGTGCCGGGCATGTGGGTGTGGCGCGAAAACGTCTTTGCTTTCCTGCAGCGCAATGCCGAACGGACGGCCGCCTTCTTCGACGTGCCGGCGAAACAGGTCGTCGAATTCGGCACCGAACTCGAGATTTAGGACGCCAGAAAACTATCGATCGTCCGCGCCGCCGATTTCGGTTCGTCGAACTCCAGCGTGTGTCCGGCCTTGCGAACGATCTTCACCTTGGTGCCGGCGCCGATGCCTTCGGCGAAACGTCTGGCATAAGAGAGCGGGATCACGTGGTCGTTGTGCCCCCACAGGATCAAGGTCGGCGCCATGATGCGCATCAGCCGTTTCGACAGGCGCGTATCACCGAGCGGCCATATGAGCGATGCGGCGGCAATATGGGCGCGCAGGGTCTGCACCTCCCATTCGCCCGCATCGCCTTCCTTCGGCACCGAGAGATAGCCGGCATAGTCTGTCGGTTTCTCCGACAGCAGCACCGTGGTCTGGCCCGGCCGTTGCGCGAACACATCGGCTATCGGTGTGTCGCTGTCATAAAGGCCGAACGGCGCGATGAGCACCAGCTTGCGTACCGACTTCGGCCAGAGCGCCGCGACCTCAGCCGCCAGTGCGCCACCCACCGAAGCGCCGATGAGATCGGCACCGTCGAGGCCGGCCGCGACGAGAGCATCGCGCGCCGCCAACACCCAATCGAGTTGCGTGTCGAGCGGCTCCGACGAAGGACCGCCGGGATAGCCGGGCAGGGACGGCACGATGACGCGGTGCGTCTCGGCGAGCTTGTCGAGGAACGGGCTCCATTTCGGCAGGCCGTTGAGGCCGGCGAGATAACCGAGTTTCTTGCCGCGTCCTTTTTCCCAAACCCGCGTCGGGCCAGCGGGAGTCTCGACGATACGCGCCTTGTAATTGCTCATTGCGCCGCCACCCCTGCGGTTGTGAAAGTCGATTTCGCGTGAGCGGCATTCTTCGACGGATTTTTCGGCATTCCCGTCGGCCACCAGTGATCTTCCCATTCCTTCTCGTAAAGATGTTTGATCTGTGGCAGCACCTTGGTGGCGAAAAGGTCGGTATTATACTTGGTCAGATCGCGGCTCATGTTGCCGAAATGCAAAAGCAGCAGGAGGTGGCCGACATGCATCTCCTTGCACACGGTGAGCAGCTTCTCCGCCACTTCGTCGGGACTGCCGATGACCACGTGGCCTTCCTCGAAGAACTTGGCGCCGCCGCCGGCACGCGTCGCCTTGCGTGATTCTTCCGCCGCCCGCAGCACCTGTGAAGTGATACGCGCGCGTACCGTTGCCTCGCTCGTATAGCCGGGCGGATTGGCATAAGCGGGATCGGTATGTAGACAGCGATTGTAAAAATAGTTCGCCGGTTCGTGATAAAGCTTCTCGGCTTCGGCGCGCGTTTCGGCGACGCCGACGAATTGCAGGAAGGCCGCTTGAAATGGGTTGGGCTCTTTGCCCAGCCGCTTCATCTCGCCCCAAAAGCCCTTCACATGGGTCATGCTCGCTTGATGGCCGAAGTAGGACAGATTGGCGTAAACGAAACTGCGTTCGGCGCACATCTGCCAGGTTTCAACCGAGCCACCGCCCGGAATCCAGACGGGCGGCTGCTTTTGCACGGGGCGCGGCCAGCAGTTGACATAACGCTGTTGCGTATAGCGCCCGTTGAAGGCGAAAGGTTTGTCCGCGGCCCAGGCTTTTAGAACGAGATCGATCCCTTCGTAATAGCGATCGCGCAGTTTCGCGGGATTCTGGCCATAGGCGTAACAGGTGTCCATCGGTGTTCCGACGGGGAAGCCCGCGATGAGCCGACCGCCGGAAATGCAATCGAGCATCGCCATTTCTTCGGCAACGCGGGTCGGCGGATTGTAGAGCGCCACCGAATTGCCGAGCACGCAGAGCGCCGCATCGCGCGTGTTACGCGCCAGAGTGGCGGCGATGAGGTTCGGCGAAGGCATCATGCCATAGGCATTGGAATGATGCTCGTTGACGCAGATGCCGTGGAACCCGGCCTTCGCCGCATATTCGAGCTGGTCCATATATTCGTGATAGTGCTGATGGCCGCGCAGCGGATCGAACAGGCCGGGGTCGATGTCGACCCAGACCGAATTGTGCTTGTCTTTGAAATCGGCCGGCAGGTCCTGATACGGCATCAGGTGAAACCACAACACCTTCATCGCGTCCTCCCGCTTATGGCTCTTGGCCATTTGCCTGAGATGATGACGCAGCACTGTCACTCTGGCAATTAAGTATTTGAGCGCATGGCATAAGTCGGCGAAGGGCGTGTCCATCCAGTGGGCAACGGGGTGGGACGTTACGATCGGCTTGGGCGTCGAAGCTAGGCCCATCATATGATTCGCCTCGCCTGCGGGCGCGATAGCAAGGCCTTTTTGTTGCCTAAATTTTCCCGCTGCGCGTGAACTTATTGATGTGTTGTGCGTTCTTGTCCGCGTGAAGCGGCAATCCGGCCGTGAACCGTGACGGCTTCATGACGAAATCGATCGCTGGTGGGGCGACATTTCCAAACAAAGGAATTTGAGATGGTTGGTTGGATTATTGGCAAACTGAAATGGCTGTTGATCATCGCGGCGATCGGTGGCCCGGTCTCGGCCTATATCGGTTGGACGGATGTGGATCGCGTCAATCAAGTGGTCGCCAAGGGCGTGGAGACTGAAGCACTTATTACCGGCGCCACGCGCAAGAAGGGCCGCAAGAGCGGCACCAGTTATTATGTCGACATCACTTGGAAAGACAGCAAGGGTGAAGTGCAGCGGGCCAGCGACATTCATATGTCAGGCGCCATGGCACGCAAGCTGATCAGCGACAACAAGATCGTCGTCGATACTGTGCGCATCAAGCATCTGGCTGAATTGCCGGGCAAGGACGGTGTCGTGCTCGTCGACGATGCCAATGAAGAACTCGATCTCGATCGCTTCATGATGTACGGCGGCGCCATCGCCGGTGTCATCGGCATCATCGGCTGTGCATTGATGTTCGGTTTGTTCGGCGGCCGTAAGAGCCGCACGAGCCGCTACGCAGATACTGCCAATGGCAGCGGGCAGGGCGTCGCCTGAAGATATCCTTGTTGAATGTATTGAAGGCGGCGAGCCTCTCGCCGCCTTTATTGCATCCGCTCTTGCGCCATCCGGACAAAAGCCTGGGCCGGGCGTGACAGCGTCTGCTGGTCCCGCATGGCCAGCAGAAGATGGCGTTGCGTGTTCATGCCGCTGATGCGATGGGCTTGCAGTCCCATGGCGGCGAGATGCGGCGCGGCCCCGGCGCGCGGCAGGATGGCGACGCCGATGCCCGCTGCCACCATACGGCACATGGCGTCGAAACTGCGCACCTGGATACGCAACCGCAATTCGCAGCCGATCGCGTCGGCCGCAGCCGAGATCTGCCGCATGAGCGAAGTGGCGCGGCCGAGGCCGACGATGTCGCGATCGAGAATAGCTTGCAGAGGCACGGCAGATTTTCCGCCAAAGCCGCGCCCCTTGGGCGTCACGACCACCAGTTCATCTTTGTCGCAGACAAAGGTCTGCAAGCCGTCGCATGGCGTATTGGCGCCGATGACGGCGAGCTCGGCGGCACCACGCGCTACGGCCCGCGCCGCATCTTCGCTCAACGCATCCTCAAGATCGATCATCACGTCGGGATGGACAGCGGTATAGTCAGCCAGGAGCCCCGGCAGGAAACCGGCGAAGGCCGACGTATTGGCCCATAGCCGCAGGTGGCCTTTGGCGCCGCGCCGAAAATCGTCCATCGCCACCGCAAGCTGCTCGACATCGGCGACGAGGGTGATGGCATGGCGCAGCAGGGTCTGGCCGGCATCGGTGGCGGCGACGCCGGTCTTGCTGCGGGCGAGCAGGGGCGTGCCGATCCGCGCTTCGAGCTCCAGCATGCGCTTGCTCGCCGCCGCCAGACTGATGCCGAACCGTTCGGCGCCGAGCGTCAGGCTCCCTTCGCCGACCACGGCGACGAACAGGCGCAGCGACGTGAGATCGAAACGGTTGAGGCCGGCAGGTCCATTCATGCGCTTATCCTCAACCGGATGTTGAGGATGAGTCAACGACATCGCCAGTGATCAGGTGCTCCGGCTGGGATAGCCAAGAGGGACGCATTGCCATCCTGGAAAGGAGCCCGCCATGACCCGCATCTATCGCATCGGCCAGATCGTGCCGAGTTCCAATACGACCATGGAAACCGAAATTCCCGCCATGCTGCGCGCCCGCGAAGGAATCGCGCCCGAGCGTTTCACCTTTCATTCGAGCCGCATGCGCATGAAGAGCGTCACCAAGGACGAACTGGCGAAGATGGATGCGGATTCCGATCGTTGCGCGCTGGAACTTTCCGATGCCCGCGTCGACGTGCTCGGTTACGCCTGCCTCGTCGCCATCATGAGCATGGGGCGCGGCTATCATCGCGTGTCGGAAGCCCGTCTCCATCAACGCACGGTGGAAAACGGCGCGCCGGCGCCTGTCGTCACCAGCGCTGGCGCTTTGGTCGACGGCCTGAAAGTCATCGGCGCCAAGAAAGTGTCGATCCTCGCGCCCTATATGAAGCCGCTGACCAAATTGGTGATCGACTATATCGAGAACGAAGGCATCGAGGTGATCGACAGCCTGTCGCTCGAAGTGCATGACAATCTCGCCGTCGGCGCGCTCGATCCGCTCGGGCCGTCGCAGCTTTGGAAAAAGCTCAACCTCGCCAATGTCGATGCCATCGTGGCGTCCGCCTGCGTGCAGATGCCCTCGCTCGCCTCGGTGCCGCTGATCGAAGCGGCGAGCGGCCTGCCTGCCGTCTCCAGCGCGGTCTGCACGACCTATCAGATGCTGAATCGTCTCGGCCTGCGCACGGAAGTTCCCGACGCCGGCGTGCTGCTATCCGGCCGGTTCGATCAAAAGGATGTGCGCAGCGCCTGAGGGCGGGCGGCTCGACCCATCGCGGTCCTCGGCCTAGGATGAAGCGGCGGAGACATCCGCCGCCCAAGCCCGCAACCGCGAGGAACAATGACGCCGCCCCGTATCGCCATCACCTATTGCACGCAATGCCAATGGCTGTTGCGGGCCGGCTGGATGGCCCAGGAACTGCTCTCGACCTTCGGCGCTGATCTCGGCGAAGTGGCTTTGGTGCCCGCCACCGGCGGGCGCTTCGAGATACGGCTCAACGATGAGGTCATCTGGGAGCGCAAGGCCGATGGCGGCTTCCCGGACGCCAAAACCCTGAAGCAGCGGGTGCGCGACCGGATCGATCCCGACCGCGATCTGGGGCATATCGATCGCAACCACACGAGCGAAAGCTGATCGGGAGGTGAGACGATGGCCGCCACCATGAAAGCTGCCGTCATCCACGAGGCTGGCGGGCCGGAAGCCCTCAAGATCGAGCAGCGCCCTGTGCCCGTGCCTGGAAAGGGCCAGGTGCTGATTCAGGTGAAGGCCTTCGGCATCAATCGCTCGGAACTCTTCACCCGCCTGGGCCAATCCCCCGGCGTTGCCTTTCCCCGGATTCTGGGGATCGAGGCGGCAGGCGTGGTCGCCGAGGCGCCCGACGGTGATTTCGCGCCCGGCGACATCGTTATGACCGCTATGGGTGGCATGGGGCGGCAGTTCGATGGCGGCTATGCCGAATATGTCCGCGTGCCGGCGGGGCAGGTGCAGAAGCTGACGACATCGCTGCCTTGGGATGTGCTGGGTGCCATGCCGGAAATGCTGCAGACCGCCTGGGGCTCGCTATTCAAGTCCTTGCAGTTGAAGTCGGGCGAACGATTGCTGGTGCGCGGCGGCACCACCTCGGTCGGTCTGGCCGCGGCGGCCATCGCCAAGAATTACGGGGTCCACGTCATCGCCACGACCCGCAACGCGGCGCGCGAAGATCTGCTTCTTGAGAATGGCGCCGATCAGGTTGTGATCGATGGTGGCGAGATCGCTGCCGGCGTGCGGGCAATCCATCCTGAAGGGGTCGATAAAGTGCTGGAGCTGATCGGCGTCACCACGCTGAAGGATTCTCTGCGCTGCGCCCGTCCGCAAGGCCTCGTCTGCATGACCGGCATCGTCGGCAACAAATGGACCTTCGAGGAGTTCAGCCCGATGGAGGCCATTCCCTCGTCGGTCGGGCTCACGGCCTATTCCGGCGGCGTGCCGGAATTCATGGCGACACCTTTGCAGGCATTGGCTGATGACATCGCTGCGGGCAAATTGCGTCTCAACATCGGGAAGGTGTTCCAGCTCGATGATATCGTCGAAGCCCATCGCGTCATGGACGCCAATACGGCCGGCGGCAAGATCGTGGTGCTGACTTAGAGCAAATCGCTTTTCGATAGAAACGCGATTTGCTCAACTTAGGCGCCGCGCAGGCCGGCGGCGATCATCGCCACCGCCGGCTCGATATCCTTCTCCCGGTCGAGCGTATCCGTGACCAGGTGATACCAGGAGAAGGCGGTCAGCAGATCGGTGGCATCCGTCGGGTCGAAGTCGGCATCCAGTTCGCCGCGCGCCTTGGCGCGCTCGAAAACGGAGAGGGGATAGCTGCGCCGCTGCGGTAGCAATCGGTCCTTCACCAGGGCCAGCGCCGCCCCGTCGTGCTGGGCCTCGGCGATCAGGCTGCGCAGTGCCGCGCCGCAGGCGGTGATGCGCCAGAAGCGCCAGAGGTTACGGATCAGCCAGACGAGTTCGTCGGCCAGCGAACCGAGATCTGGCGTTGTCAGCAGCGCCTCGCTCTCCTGATCGTAGATTTCGATGAGCAGGCCGGGCTTGCCCTGCCACCATTTGTAGATGGTCGGTTTCGAGGCGCCGGCGCGCTTCGCCACGGCGTCGAGCGTGAAGCCGCCATAGCCCTCGGACGTCAAAATTTCGCGCGCCGCCTCGACGATGGCGCGGCGCGTCTCCGGGCTGCGAGTCGGCCCGATCGATTTGCGCTGTTTCGGCTTTTTCAAAACAATTTCAGTCGTTTTCATTATAGAAACGAAGCGTATCTATCTATGATAAATACTGATCGTATCTATAATTCAAGGCGCTGAAATCGCAAGGATCGCGCGGGCTTCGCAGCCGCTTGTCCCCAGCTCAATCTGGTGGGATGTCGGGGAGCCGGCCGAGGATCATGATCCATGCTTCCGGCGGCCCGCGCCATCGCTACTGCCAGGCATGGCTAATGGAAGGTTAGGAAGGCCGAAGCTGGCACGGTCGCAAAGGCGAACCGCTGCCAGCTTGCATCCAGGGTGGATTACTTCTGTCCCGGCTCGACGATGTCGATCAGCCCGGCAAGGTCTTTTGGCGTCGCTGATGGCCCCAGATATTTGAAGGCGATGGCATCGCGCACGGTCTGGTCCAGGCCTTTGACCTGTTGCGTCTGTGTCGCCGCCTGGGGATAGAATTCCAGCGCCTTCTTGGCGACCTCGGTGGAGATTTTGTTTTCCCGAGCGAAATATTCCAGGCCTTTCGGATCCTTATAGGCCCATTCGATCGTCGCGTTATAGACTTTCATGAAACGGCGCATCGCATCGCGCTTGGCCTTCAGCACCGGCTCCATCACCACATTGACGCGCACCGTCTGGTTGGCGAGATCGGGCAGATCGGAGCCGCGCGCCACGATGACCAGCTTGTTGTCGAGCACGTCCTGCAGCGCCAGCGGCGGCACCGACCAGCCGATGTCGATCTGCTTGGTATTGACCTGCACGAAGGTGCCCGGCGCGCCGCCTGTCGGGGTTGGCTTGGCGTTGACGCCGGCCAGTTTCAACAGACCCAAAACCATCAGATTGGTGGAGGAGCCGTTGGAGGAATAGGCGATCGATTTGCCTTGGGCGTCCTTCAGGCTCTTGATGCCGCTATCGGCGCGCGCATACCAGAAGGCGTCACTTCCCCCGGTGAATTCAGCCGCGATGACGCGCAGCGGCGCCCCCTTGGCGTAACGGCCGACCACGCCCAGCAATCCGTTCGACATGGCGATATCGACGCTGCCGGACATGACGGCATCAAGGGTCGTCGCGCCGCCTTCCGTATAAAAAGTCTGGATTTCGAGATTCTCCTTTTTGAAGAAACCCTGTTCGATCGCCATGTCGACGAACGAACTGTCCCAGAACCCACGTTGCGATACAGCGACACGCAGAGGCTCGGCTTGAGCGGTGGCGACGGCGCTGGTCAGCGCGAGCGTGCCGATCATGGCAAAACGCAGAAACATGTATCCTCCCTGATACGCTTCATGTTGGCGAGCGTTGGACGAGCCTAGCCCGGAACCGGCGAGGCGTCGAATACTCCATATGATCAGCCGGAAAGTGCTAGGAAGTGGGCAGGGATGATCTAGAGAAGGACGGGAAAGATCATGGCCATGCAGTTTCTGGCCTCTTTTGTCGGCGGTTGCCTGATCGGCTTGGCGGTGACGGTGCTGCTGATCGGGAATGGGCGCATCGCCGGCATCAGCGGCATTTTGGGTGGGCTGGTCGCGCGCGACAGGGCGCGGCTCTGGATCAACGGCAGTTTCGTTGTCGGCCTGTTGCTCGGCCCAGTGGTTTACCGGGCGGTGAGTGGCGCCTGGCCGGCGGCCAGCATCACGACCTCGCTGCCGTTGCTGATCGTCGGCGGCCTGCTGGTTGGCTTTGGCACGCGGCTCGGCTCGGGCTGCACCAGCGGCCATGGCGTCGTCGGCTTGGCACGCTTGTCGCCGCGCTCCATCGCAGCCGTCGTCACCTTCATGGCGGCGGCGGTGGTCACTGTTTTTCTCATGCGCGTGGCGGGACTGTCATGATGGCGCGTCTCCTCATCGGCCTTGTTGCTGGCCTGATCTTCGGCTTCGGTCTGGCGCTGTCGGGCATGCTTGATCCGGCGCGCGTGCGCGGCTTTCTCGATGTCACTGGCGCATGGGATCCGAGCCTGGCTTTCGTTCTGGCCGGCGCGGTCATCGTCTCGGCGCTGGGGCAGGCCTGGGCGCGCGGACGCGCCACGCCCTTCTTCGACAAACAATTCGACTGGCCGGCCACGCGCCCGGTGACGACACGCTTGATCGTGGGATCGGCGCTGTTTGGCATCGGCTGGGGCCTTGTCGGCCTTTGTCCTGGTCCCGCTATCGCAGGTCTGAGCCTTGGCCTCGCGCCAATCGCCATTTTCGCCGCCGCGATGATTGTCGGCATGGTTCTTTTCACACTGTTGCCGGAGCGCGCCCGATGAGAAATGTCGTCCTTTTCGTGGGCGCTCTCTGTCTTGGCGTGCCGGTCGTGACGCAAGATGTTATGGCTCAGGCCCATTCCCGCGCGACGACGGCTTCTATCACGCTGCAAGTCGCCGGTACGAAGATAGAGCCGGCGCCATTCTCCGGCGGAGAGGGGCTGGAAATCACGCTGACACCGCAGAGCGCGGCGCAGTTTCGCGCGTTCACCATCAAGGCGCTCGGGCGCCGCTCGCAACTGCTCGTCAACGGCAAGGTCATCACCGAGCCCATGATCAACAGTCCGATCGTCGAAGGCCGCGTCGTGCTCACCGGCATGGCGAAAGACGAGTTGCAGGCCGTGGCGAAACAGCTGGCGGTGCCTGGCGCCGCCATCACCGTCCGCGTGCAATGAGCGTTATTGCGCGACGATACCCGCGTCGCGCAGCATCGTCGTCATGCGCTCGCTTTCGGTCTTCAGAAAGCGGTCGAAATCCTTGGGCGAGGAAGCGATCGGTTCGGCGCCCTGGGTATCGAAAATGCGCTGCCGTTCCGGCGTGTTGATCCCCTGGCGCAGCGCTGCATTCAGCGCATCGATCATGCCTTGCGGCAGGTCGGGCGGCCCGAGCAAGGCAAACCAGGTACCGAAGCTGAAATCCAGCCCTTGTTCGGCGAAAGTCGGCAGATCGGGGAGAGTGGGTGCGCGCTTCGCGTCGGCATAGGCGATCCCCTTGAGGCTGCCGTCCTGGACGAAGGGCCCGGCGGAGACGGTGCTTGAGAAGATCACCTGCGTCGTGTCCTGCACTGTCGCCATGGTGGCGGGGCCGTTTCCGTTGAACGGCACGTGCACCATCTTGGTCTTGGTGAGATGCTGGAACAATTCGGCGGCCAGATGCGGGCTGCTGCCGATGCCGTAGGAGGCGTAGTTGAGCTTGCCCGGATTGGCTTTCAGATAGGCGATGAACTCAGCCAGATTGTTCGCCGGCACGGATTTGCTGACGAACAGTCCCAACGGCGCGTTCGAGATGAGCGAGATCGGCGAAAAGCTGCTGACCGGATCGTAGGAGATGTTCTTGTAGAGCGCCTTGTTGGCGGCGAGGCCGACGCTGCTGACAAGGAGCGTGCGGCCATCGGGCTTGGCGCGGGCGACATATTGATTGCCGATATTGGAATTGGCGCCGGGTCGATTGACGACGATGAAGGTGCGATCCAGCTCGCGGGTCAAAATATCGGCGGTCACCCGTCCCATCACGTCGACGCCGCCACCGGCGGCGAAGGGCACCGTGATCTCGATCACGCCATCAGGCAGGCTCGAGGCCTTGGGCTGCCCCCAGCACAGGCTGGTGGCGAGAGCGAGCGCCAAGCCAGCCGTTCCCATCCGTGCCACCGTCGACGCCATGCCTGATCCTCCCCTTCAATCTTTATGTTGGAGATCGTTAGGGGAGGCGGCGGCGATGCACAATTTGACTTCTTATCGGCTGCTGTGAGTTTTTGGCCGAAGGTTGTGATTTTGGAGAGGAAATCCTCTCGGCCTCATGGCATATCTGGCCGCGTGACGGCGGGAGGAGACCTCTCGCATTATCAATAGTCTAAGAAAAAAGCCTGGCGGGCAGCCCGATAAGGATGCCGCTTCGATCCGGGCGGATCGGGTGAGGAACATGCACAGACGCGAGCTTCCGTTGACGGCTCTGCGCAGCTTCGAGGCTGTCGGCCAGACCATGTCTTTCTCTCGTGCTGCTGAAGTGCTCGGCGTCACCCATGGCGCAGTCAGCCGTCAGATCGCCGCGCTGGAAACCCTGTTGGGCGTGCGCCTGTTCGACCGCTCCGGGCGCCTGCGCTTCACACGCGAGGGCGAAATCCTGTTTCGCCGCATAGCGCCGGCTTTCGACACGTTGTCCGAAGCGGTGATGGAGATTTCGCGCAGCGACGATCGCACGGTGTTGCGCCTGAATGCGCCGCCCACCTTCACCATGAAATGGCTCATTCCCCGCCTGTCGACCTTCCAGCGCCGGCATCCGGAGATCGAAGTGCGCCTGTCGACCGGCATCGATCTGCCGAAAAGCGACGATGCGAACTATCAGGACGTCATCATCCGCCGCCTGAGCCGGATCGACACCTATCCGCAGTCCAAGCCGTTTCTGTCGTCCGCGCTGCTGCCGGTTTGCGCGCCCGAACTCTTGCAGCGCCGCTCCATTCGCACGCCGAACGATCTGGAAGCTCTGCCGCTCATCGAAATCGCCACCTCGATGGTCCGCTGGGCCGATTGGATGGAGCGCGCCGGCGGTCACGCCTTGGGGAAAGCCAAAATTATTGCGCTGGAACAGATGTTCTTTGGCATGCAGGCAGCGCTCGACGGTCTGGGTGTCGCGCTGTTGCCGTCGGCCCTTGTCCTGGACGACATCGCGGCCGAACGGTTGGCGGTCGCCTGGATCACCGACACCATTCAGGAGCGCGATTATTTCTATGCGGTGTCACCGGCGGCCAAGGGCGTGCGTGCGGTGACGAAATTCACCGATTGGCTCGCGAAAGAGGGCGCGGATGCCAACCGGCTCGGTCGCTCGGTGATCCATGGTCCGTCCGAAACAGAAGGTCAGGGCTCTTCCGTATAGCGGATGTCGCGTTTCGCGGCGGCCCAGATGGCGCGCGCGGAATGCTGGCTCTGTTCCTCAAGCAGATGGCCGACGAGGCCACCGGCCCGCGACACCACCGAGAAGGCGCGCATGGCTGCCACAGGCACTTTAATCTCCAGCAATAGGGCGCCGATGGCGCCGGTCGCGTTGATGGTCAGATGACGGCCGAAGGCCTGATCGACTTCTACTTGCAAGGCAAGCAGCGAGGCGACGAAAGCGCCGTGGCAACCGTTGTCGCGCGCGATCTCGAACAGGCGCGGCGTGCGGGGATCATCGGGCTTGTGCGTGCCATGACCGAAGCCCGGCACCGGCTTGCGTTGCGCCGCATAGGCGCGTGCGATGGTGCGATGGATATCTCTCTCGCCCTTCGCCTCGCGCTCGGCGATCTCCTGCAACAGGGTGGCGCAGGATTCCGTCGTGCCGGCGTAGACGCTGCCGATGGCGAGTAGCCCGGCGGCAATCGCGACCTGCGGTTCTTCCGGCACGCTGTCGGCCATTAGCCGTGAGATGACGGCGCTGGGCGTCAGGCCGTGTTCCATCAAGGTCACGAGACAGGCATCGAGAACGCGCACCTGCGGCGGCGTGGGAAAGCTGCCGCAGGTCAGAAAGTAGAGCATTTCCGTATAGCTGTAGCGCCCGACAAGATCGTTGATCATGTCGTGCCCACGCACGCGCACGCTATCGGTTGTGGACGTGCCGGTGCGTGTCGTGTGCGCTTTGTCGGTCATGCCAGTTTCGCCGATCCGACCAAGGTGGTGTCGAACTGCGACTGGCAGGCGACGGTTCCATCGCCTTCGATACGCACTTCGAGATCGTCGCCCGGGCAGACGCCGCGCACATATTTCACCGTGAGGCGGCCGCGATAATGCCAGTCGGTGCCGTAACGCTTGGCGGCGAGGTCGCAGACATAGCCCGTATACATCAGGCCGTGTCCGAGCGTGCCGCGAAAACCGCGATCCTTGGCGAACTGGTCGTCGTAGTGAATGATGTCGTTGTCGCCGTTCAGCACGCCGTAGTCGTCGAACATTTTCTGCGTCTGTGGAATGGTTCTGCGGAGCGTTTCCTGAGTCATGGTCGATGATCCTGATTATTCGGGGAAGGCGGAGGTGTGGTTGCAGGAAACGAGCAGCGTGCCATCGGGACGCTTGAACTCGACGTCGTAGCAGATGTATTTGCGGCCCTTCTTCTCGAATTTTTCGGTGACCTGTCCCGAGCCGATCACTTCGGTTTCTTCGTCCGCCCAGATCGGATTGTGAAATTCGATCGTATTGCCGATCATGATGCCGCCCTGTTGCGGCGGATAGAGGCGATACATCACCGCC
Source organism: Rhizobiales bacterium 62-17 (assembly GCA_001898965.1). Classification (GTDB taxonomy): domain Bacteria; phylum Pseudomonadota; class Alphaproteobacteria; order Rhizobiales; family Beijerinckiaceae; genus Terripilifer. The sequence continues at coordinate 47,189 of MKVW01000007.1, read as the reverse complement.
ATCATATAGACGAGGACGACATTGGGCGGCGCGGCCTGCCGGCCATCGATCACGTAATTGGCGCGGTCGGCATCGACGACCGAGATATATTCGTCGACGACATCGGGCGTGATCGTGAACGGCAGCGGTGGAAATTTCGCGCCGACGACCCAGTCCTTGTAGAGGGCCGCGGGCTGGTCGCCCTCGCGCGGTTTGATGTCAGACGGCCTTGTCATAGCGTTCTCCTTGCAGGGTTTTCTTCGTGCGTGGCTTCTTCTTGAATCACGATCCGTCGAGCGATCAGATCGTCGATCTGCGCATCGGTGTAGCCGCACACCCGCTCGAGAATGTCGCGGGTCTGGGCCCCATGTTTGGGCGGGTAGGAAAGCGGCTCGCGCGCCGAATAGCGGAATGGATTGCCGAGGAAGTTCAGAGGGCCAAGACCGCCAGGGTGCTGCAATTCCTCCACCATCTGGCGAAGCTGGCTGACGGGCTGCGACACAGCCTCTGCCACATTATTCACCTGGGCGGCAGGAACGCGCTTGCTGGTGAGGATCGTATTCCACTCGCCGGCGGGGCGGGAGCGAAACACCTCATCGAGGATAGTTGTGAGTTCACCGACATGCGCGATGCGCGATTTCGGATGGGCGAAGCGCGGATCGTCGGCAAGTTCGGGGCGGTCGATGGCAGTGCAGAACTGTTTCCAGAACTGCTGACCCGTTGGCGAAACGGCGATGAACTTGTCGTCGGCGCAAGGGTAGATATCGCTGGGCGCGATCACCGGATGGCGGGCGCCGTTGGCGTGGGGAATTTCGCCGGAGATGAAATAGTTTTGCGCCTGCCAAGTGAGCAGAGCGAGCTGACAATCGAGTAGCGAGATCTGGATATACTCACCTTTGCCGCTTTTCAGCGATTTGATGATGCCACCGGCGCAGGCCAATGCGAGGAAGAGACCGCCCGCCAGATCCGCCACCTGATAGCCCACACGCACGGGCGCGCCGCCGCGCTCGCCGGTGATGCTCATGACGCCGGCCATGGCCTGGATGATGAGATCGAAGGCCGGCGCTTCGGAATAGGGCGGTTCGTCGTGCAGGCCGATCAGTTGCGCGACGGCGATGCGCGGATTGATCCGATGCAGCGAGGCGGGATCGAGCCCGAGCCGCGCCGGCACCGAGGGCGCGAAGCCGTAGATGATCGCATCGGATTGGCGCACCAGATCGTAGATGGTGGCGCGCCCATCAGGCGATTTCAAGTCGATGGCGATGCTCGACTTGCCGCGATTGACCGAGAGGAAGAAACCCGAAGCGCCATCCTTTTCCGTGGAATGGCTCGACACCTGGCGCGACAGATCGCCTTCCAGGGGCTCGACCTTGATAACCTCGGCGCCGAGTTGCGCCAGGAGTTGCCCGGCGAATGGTCCGCCCAAAACCCAGGTGAGATCGAGAATGCGAATACCAGCGAGCATGAACAAGGCGCCCTGTCGTTTCCTACCGGGCTCTTTGGTAGTGACGGGCTCCGATCTGGCCAAACGACTAAATGTCGTTTGCTGTGAGGTGAGATCACAAGAGGGGTGCGTCTAACGCCGGCCTTCCAGCACAGCTTCGCGGCCTTGGCCGGCGAGAACAGCCGTCAATGCCTCGCGAAAACGGGCGACATCGGCCGCTGTCGTCACGAAACTGGCGGTGAGTTCCTGGCGCAGGTCCGCGCCCGAACCGCTGGGAACGATCGTCGCCACATGGACGCGCACGCGCGGCCGCCCCACCGTATCGTGCGGTAGGATGCGCAGGCCGACATGTTCGTCGATGAGCCGGCTCGCGGCGAAAAAGCCGCCGGCCAGCGCCGGCATCGGATCATCGGCGGTGACGCAGCTTTCGAGTTGGGCAATGAAATCTTCGATCTCGGTCCGGTCGAACCAGGCAGAGCCTTGCCCGCTAAATCCTTCCGTCGTCACCATCACGGTCACTTCACCGCGCGCCGCATTGTCGGGCCGGTAGACGAGCCGCAGGGATGAGGGTGAGGCATTCATCGAGAAGGGTCGAGCCGTGCATGGTTCGAGTCGCTTGAGCCAGTATGAGCGGCGGCGCTGCCTGCGTCGAGCCCGCTCCTCTATGTCATTCTCGTGACAGGGGATCGGGCAATATCAAGCAGCATCCGCCGCGAGTTCGCCCACTCGCTCCTTTTCCAGCATTTTCCGGATTTCCGGTTTGCAGGAGCCGCAGTTGGTGCCGGCCTTGCAGGCGGCGCCCACGCTCTCGACGTTGCCTGCGCCAGCGGCGATGGTTGCGGCGATGGCCGAGACACGCACGCCATGGCAGGAACAGACGATCGGGCTCGTATCGGCACTCGCGTCGAAGTCGCGGCCCGTGAGCAGCGCCAGACGCTCGCTGTCGTCGGGCACGGGGGCACCGAAGCGCTGGCACATGAAATCGAAAAAGGCGGTTTCACGCTCGGCCGCACAAAATAGCACCGCCTCGATGCGCGTGCCGTTCATGATGATGCTACGATGGGTGCCGGCCTTGGAATCTTCCAGCGCCAGCAGTTCGCCTTGCGCCGGCAGGAAGTTGCTCAGATAGGCGTGCACGCCGGCCGGTGTGCGGGGATTGGCGATCAGGGTGGCATGGCCGTCTTCGATCGGCAGATGCGCATGTACCAGCCAGGCCGGCAGTTCGAGCGGCTGGCGCGACAGGATGAAGGCAAAGGAATGCACTTCGGCCGGTTCCAAGGCCACTGGCGTCGCCTTCATTTCGGGCTGGCCGGACATCGGGTCGGTGAAACCCTGGACCAGAGCGCCGACGCGGGCCCGCCCGCTGCTCATATCGTTCCAATGGATCGGCGCGAAGGCCATGCCGCGCTTCTGGCCGTCACTGACAATGACTTTCAGGATCGCGGAGCCATAGGACGTGCGCAGGTTGGCATAACCGCCGCCGCTGAGCTTGAAACGTCTGGCATCGTCGGGATGCACTTCGACGAAGGGCTCGGCGATGTGGCGCGCGAGCTTTGGCGCGAGGCCCGTGCGGGTCATCGTATGCCAGTGGTCGCGCACGCGGCCGGTGTTGAGGAGCAGCGGATAGTCGGGCGAGCGCCGTGCTTTGAGCACCGGCGGCTCGATGGCGATGAAACGCGCCTTGCGGTCGGGCGTGAAGAAGGCGCCATCGGCGAACAGCCGCTCGGTTCCGCTGGTGGCACCGCGCGGCTGTGGCCACTGGAAGGGTGTCATGGCGTCATAAGCCGGGTGATCGATGGTGGAAAAAGCGCCGATGTCGAAATCGCGCGTGCCATCATTCTCGAAAGCCGAGAGCGCCGCATGTTCGGCGAAAATCTCGTCTGGGCCGCTATAAGCGAAGGCCGCGCCAAAACCCATGCGGCGCGCCACTTCGCACACCATCCACCAGTCGGGCTTGGCCTCGCCAGGGGGCGCGCGAAACGGTCGCTGACGGGTGATACGGCGCTCCGAATTGGTCACCGTGCCGTCTTTCTCGCCCCAGGCGGCAGCGGGCATGATCACATGGGCATGTTCCAAAATGCCGTCGACATCGGCATTCACTTCCGAGACGATCAGCATCTCGAGCCGCGCCAAGGACCGCCGCACGCGATCGGCATCGGGCAGGCTGACGGCCGGATTGGTGCACATGATCCATAGCGCCTTGATGCGGCCGCTGTCGATGGCATCGAACAGATCGACGGCTTTTAGGCCTTCGCGCTGCGCCATGGCGGGCGCGTTCCAGAACCGGCCGACGCGGTCGATCTCCGGCGCTGAAAAGCCCATATGCGCGGCAAGCTGGTTGGCGAGCCCGCCAACCTCGCGCCCGCCCATAGCATTGGGCTGGCCGGTGAGCGAGAAGGGGCCTGAGCCTGACTTGCCGAGGCGTCCAGTGGCGAGGTGGCAATTCAGGATGGCGTTGACCTTGTCGGTGCCCTGCGCCGACTGATTGACGCCCTGCGAATAGCAGGTGACCACCTTGGGTGTCGCGATCCACCAATCGAGAAACAGCCGCAGATCGCGCAGCGGCAGTTCGCACCGCGTGGCAACGGTTTCCAGATCGGGCGCGATCTCCCGTGCCCGCGCCAGGGCCGCCTCGAAACCGGAGCTGTGTCGAGCGATGAAATCGGCATCGAGATTCTTGCGCTGCGCCAGTTCCACCAGCAAGGCGCTGAACAGCACGCTGTCCATGCCCGGCGCGATCGGCAGATGCAGGTCGCCATCGTCGGCGGTGGCGGTGCGGCGTGGATCGATGGTGACGATGCGGGCGCCGCGCTCGCGCGCGAGTTGCATGCGCTGATGCAGGACCGGATGGCACCAGGCGGCGTTGGAACCGACCAGAACCAGGAGATCGGCGCTCTCCAGATCGACATAGGCATTCGGTACCGTGTCGGAACCAAAAGCCCGCTTATGGCCGGTGACGGAGGAAGCCATACAGAGGCGGGAATTGGTGTCGACATTGGCGGAACCGATGAAGCCCTTCATCAGCTTGTTGGCGACGTAATAATCTTCCGTCAGCAACTGACCGGAGAGGTAGAAGGCCACCGCATCGGGGCCGTGGCGGGCGATGGTCTGTTCCAATCCGCGCGCGGCCTCGCCGATGGCGCGATCCCAGGACGCCCGTACGCCGCGCACGGAGGGATAGAGCAGGCGGCGCGAGGTCGAGAGTGTTTCGCCAAGCGCCGATCCTTTGACACAGAGCCGGCCGAAATTGGCGGGATGATCCGGATCGCCGGCAATCTCGGCGCCATCATCTTTCGGTTTAGCCAATACGCCGCAACCGACACCGCAGTAAGGACAGGTGGTCTTGACCGTATCGTTGACCATCATGTCCTCAATAAACGTCGGCCTGGAAACGCTGTGCCTTTTTCAGGGACGCCACCCAGGCGACGGCGGCATCCGTCGTCATGCCGCCATGTTGGGCTGCGATGTCGACCAGCGCCCGCTCCACATCCTTAGCCATGCGTTTGGCATCGCCGCAGATGTAGAAATGCGCGCCGTCCTCGAACCATTTCCACAGATCCGCGCCGGTCTCGCGCATACGATCCTGCACATAGATTTTCTCATTCGCGTCGCGCGACCAGGCCAGCGTGAGGCGCTGCAACTTGCCGCTGTCGCGCAAGGCGTCGAATTCTTCTTCGTAGAAGAAATCGCTGGCGCGCCGCTGATGGCCGAAGAATAGCCAGTTGCGCCCAGGCGCATTGCTGGCGGCGCGCTCCTGCAGGAAGGAGCGGAACGGCGCCACGCCCGTACCAGGACCGACCATGATGATCGGTGTGTTGGGATCGGCGGGCAAAGCGAAGCCATGCGCTTTCTGGACGAAGGCTGGGATCGGCGCGCCGGTTTCCACTCGTTCGCCCAGGAAGGTCGAGGCGACACCCAGGCGCTCGCGCTGGCCGATCTTGTAGCGCACCGTATCGACGGTCAGCGTCAACAGATCGGGATTGGCGCGCGGCGAGGAAGAGATGGAATAGAGCCGCGGCTGCAAGACATCGAGCGCTTCGACGAAGGCTTCGGCGCCGGGCCGCAGGCCGGTGAATTTATGCAGGGAGCCCAAAATATCGAGCCGGTCGAGATCGCCATCTGGATCTTCGCCGGCGGCGAGTGCCTGCGCCTTGCGGCGCGTCTCACCGCCCGACATATAGGAGAAAAGCTGGAACAGGCCGTCGGGCGCGGGGCCCAGCGCACAGTCCTCGATCAGTTTGTCGCGCAGGCTCTTGCCGCCAATGGACGCATCAGGACGCGCGCCAAGCAGAGCGACGATGGCATCGGCAAGACGTGGATCGTTACGTGGATAAATGCCGAAGGAGTCGCCCGGTACATAGGTAAGACCGCTGCCGGCGAGATCGAACTCGATATGATAGGTCTGTTTCTCGGACGCGCCTTTGTTAAGGCGGCGGCGCGACAGAAAACTCACCTGGGCGGGATTGTCGCGCGAGGGGCCAGCATCGGTTGAAACGATCGCTGGGGCGGCGGGCTCGGCGCTGGCCGGAGCCGGCGCACCATCCAGTTCCACCGCCAGGGTTTTCAGCATGCGCAGCGTGTCTTTGCCGCCGGGTGCGCAGAGGTTCAGCCGCTTCTCCTTGCCCTCGACCAGCGCCGCCGAATAGGTCTCGCAGACATAGCCGCACTGGCCGCAGTCCTGTTGTGCCATGGCGGCGTACATGCGCCGCTTCAGCGGTTTGCCTTCGGCAAGCGTCATGCGCTCCGGCAGTTCCATCGACGGATCGTGCCAAGGCGCGCCGTCGTCTTCCGCCGCGCCACCCGTGAGCCGAGCGGCTTCGTCGCCATCGAGCGCCGTCGCGCCGGTCGCCGCCGTGCCGGGCGACAGGATGCCGGCGAAGAAACCGTTGAGCCAGGCGCGCTGTTCGGCATTGAACGGGGCATTCTCCGGCAGGATCTCGACAGGCACGGGATTGGAATGAATGGTCATGCGGAACTCCCGGCGGGCAATCCGGCAAAGGCGCGCAATTCGTCGTCGCTGTGGCGGGCGGTGAAGGCCTGGAAGGTCTCATCAGCATTGTCGCGCTGCTTCATCCAAGCTTCGAGCAGGGTTTCGACCGTGCGCGGGCAATCCTCAGCGCGGATTTTGGTGGCGATGGCGCGGCCGATCTTGGCCTGATCGGCAAAACCACCGCCGAGAACGAGATCGAAACCGTCAACCGTGTCGCCATCCTCATTGAGCGGCACGCGCGCGCCGATGAAGCCGATGTCGCCGATATAGTGCTGGGCGCAGGAGTGGTGGCAGCCGGTGAGATGGATATTCACCGGGCGATCGATGGTCATGCGAGCATCGACATGATCGGCGATCGCCAGAGCCGTGCCCTTGGTATCGGCGGCGGCGAATTTACAGCCACGGCTGCCGGTGCAAGCGACAAGGCCGGCGCGCAGCGTGGTGGCACGCCAATCGAGGCCACAGGCTTCGATGCGGGCCTTCACCTGATCGAGCTTGCCGTCGGGAATGCCCGAGAGCAGCAGGTTCTGCCAGACGGTGAGGCGGATATCGCCATCGCCGTCCTCGCGCGCGATGGCGGCGAGTGCCCGCATCTGCACTGAGGTGATGCGCCCCACGGGCAGCGAAATGCCGATCCAGTTCAGCCCGTCCTGGCGCTGGCGGTGAACACCAATATGCGCCTGCCGGTCGAAGGCGGGGCGGGGCGCAATGAAAGCGTCGTCGATACGTGTCAGCGGCTTGCCGAGCTTTTCCTCTACCGCAGCAAGAAGCTTGTCGAAGCCCCAGGAATCCAACACATATTTCAATCGCGACTTGTTGCGGTCGGTGCGGTTGCCATTCTCGATGAAGACACGGACGATGGCGTCGGCAATGCGCGTGCAGTCGGCTGGCCGGCAATAGACGCCGGTCGGGCGCGCGAGATCGCGGTGGCCGCTGATGCCGCCGAGCGCCAGGCGCATCCAAAGGCCCGCTTCCACGCCGGCGCCATCGCCGACCATGACCGCCTGAAAGCCGATGTCATTGGTCTCTTCGAGCACCGGAATGATGCCGCCGCCATCGAAGGCGACGTTGAACTTGCGCGGCAGGCCATAAAGCGAACGGTCGTTGAGGATATGATAGTGCCACTCGCGCGCCATCTCGCGCGTGTCGATCAGTTCATGCGGATCGATGCCGGCGGTCGGCGAGCCGGTGACATTGCGAATATTGTCGGCGCCGGAGCCGCGCGCCGTCAGCCCCAACTCCTGCACGCCTTCGACGACATGGATCGCGTGATCGGCGGTGATTTCGCGGATCTGCAGATTGGCCCGGGTGGTGACATCGGTGAAACCGCCGCCGCACCGTTCGGCGAGATCGGCTAATCCTTCGAACTGGAAGGCCTTGAGAATGCCGTTGGGAATGCGAAGCCGTGCCATATAGGAGTTCTGCGCCGGCGCCACATAGAACAGGCCATAATAGCGCCAGCGGAAATTGTCGTCGGGCTTCGGATACTGGCTCTGCGCAGCCTGATCGCGCAGGCGCGGATAGGCGTCGAAGGGGTGCTCGGTGCGCTTCCATTTTTCCTGTTCGGCCAGCTTGCCGCCGGCAGCGACCGTGCGATCCTGCGCCTTGAGGTGAATGGCGTCTGGGCCGGTGGGCTCACTCGAACCAGCGACGCCCGTGCCGCCGATCGGCGCGAGACCACGCGCGGCGCGCGCCGATTGCAGGCCGGAGACGAAGCCTTCGAGATAGCGCTTCTGATCGGTCGAGAAATCGCCGCTCATCACGCCGCCTCCCGCACCGATCGCTCCGCATGGGCGCGGCCGAAAATCAGGGATGAACGCGAAGCGGCAATATCGGCACCGTCGCGGATCAGGTCGCGATACCAGAGCGCATCGCCGGTCTCGCCGATCAAGATCGCTCCGGCCAACTGATCGCCCTTGAAGACCAGGCGGCGATAATGGCATTTGCGCCGATCTTCGAAGGTGACGCTGTCCATGCCCTCGCCGCCTTCGAAGGCACCGGCCGAGAACACGCCGACGCCGGAAATCTTCAGATTGGTCGAAAGCACCGAGCCTTCGTAGCGCGCCTCGACATCGCCAGCGATCCGCCGGGCCAGAATATCCGCCTGGTCATAGCCGGGCTCGACCAGACCGTAGATCTGGCCGCGATGTTCGGCGCATTCGCCGATGGCATGGATATTCGTCACCGATGTGGTCATACCGTCATCGATCTTGATGCCGCGACCGATATCCAACACGTCGGCGGCCAGCGCGCTCTGCGGCCGCACGCCGACCGCCATCACGACAAGATCGGCTGAAAGGCGTGTCCCATCCTTGAATTCCAGCCCTTCGACTTTGCCGTCGCCGAGCACACGGGCGGTCTGGGCATTCAGCAGCACCTTGATGCGTTTGCGCACCAGCGCATCGCGCAGGAACTGGGCCGCGCGGCCGTCGAGCTGCCGCTCCATCAGGCGCGGCATGACATGGACAAGCGTTACGTCGCAGCCGAGCCGCGCCAGACCATAGGCGGCCTCGATGCCGAGCAGGCCGCCGCCGATGACCGCGACGGGGCGACCTGGTGCGGCTGCCGCGCGAATGCGGTCGAGATCGGCGACATCGCGGAAGGTGACGACACCCTCGAGATGTGAACCGGGCAGGGGCAGGCGCATGGCGCTGGAGCCGGTCGCCAGCACCAGCCGGTCATAATGCAGGCTTTCGCCGGTCGACAATTCCAGGCGAGAGCCGGCTGTGTCGATGCGCGTTGCGGTGATACCGGTGCGTAGCGCAATGTCCTGTTCGGTGTACCAGGCTCGATCGCGCAGGCAGACATCCGCCTGCGCGACATCGCCAGCTAGAAGCGCCGACAGGAGCACGCGGTTGTAACCTTCCACCGGCTCGCCGCCGATGACGGTCACTTTGTGCCGCTCTGGCGTCAGTGCCGCGAGCCGTTCGAGAAAGCGCACGCCCACCATGCCATTGCCGACGACGACGATATGTTCCGCGCGGCTCATGGTGCTTTCCTCCTAGGCTGCGATCGACGGCGCCTTGTGGCGCGCGTAGAGGAATTCGAGCACGGCGGCGCGGGCATCTGTATAGGTACGGTTGTTGACCAGTTCGAGCCGTCGGCGCGGACGCGACAGCTTCACGTCCAGCACTTCGCCGATGGTCGCTGCCGGACCGTTGGTCATCATCACCACGCGGTCGGAGAGGAGAACCGCCTCATCGACGTCATGGGTGATCATGATCATCGTGTTGCCGAGCTTCATGTGAATGTCCATGACGCTGTCCTGCAAATGCGCGCGGGTCAGCGCATCGAGCGCGCCGAAAGGCTCGTCGAGCAACAGGATCTTCGGCTCCATCGCCAGCGCGCGGGCGATGCCGACACGCTGCTTCATACCGCCCGAGATTTCCGCCGGCCGCTTGTCCTTGGCATGGACCATATGAACGAGTTGGAGATTGTGCATGATCCAATCATGACGCTCGCTGCGCGACTTGCTACCGGAGAACACTTTGTTCACGGCCAGCGAAACGTTTTCATAGACCGTCAGCCAGGGCAGCAGGCTGTGGTTCTGGAAAACGACCGCACGTTCAGGGCCCGGCGAATTGACCTCTTTGTCTTCGAGCAACACCGCGCCCGTCGTCACTGGCGTCAAGCCGGCGACGATGTTGAGCAGGGTGGACTTGCCGCAGCCGGAGTGACCGATGATCGACACATACTGGCCTTCGTCGATCGTCAGGTTGATATCGCGCAGAACTTCCGTGGAGGCGGCACCGCGGGTGAAGCTCTTGCCGATTTGGTCGAACTTGAGATAAGGGCGTTTTGACATGGAATGATCCTTCATAGCGTTTTCGAGCGAAGTGGATGCCGGTTCGCGTGAAGAAAACGCGTGCAAAATATCCTAAGTGGCTGAGACGCCGCGCGTCACGAAAGAACCGATGGCGGCGACGAGACGGTCGAGCAGGAAGCCGACCACGCCGATGTAGACGAGGGCGACGATGATGTCGGACAAGCGCGAGGAGTTCCACGCATCCCAGATGAAGAAGCCGATGCCGACACCGCCGGTGAGCATTTCGGCAGCGACGATGGCGAGCCAGGAGAGGCCGATGCCGATGCGCAGGCCCGTGAAGATATAGGGCGCGGCGGACGGCACCATGATGCGCCAGAAAAACTCCAGCGAGTTGAGACGCAGCACGGCCGCGATGTTGCGATAGTCCTGCGGAATATTGCGCACACCGACGGCCGTGTTGATGATGATCGGCCAGATCGAGGTGATGAAGATCACGAAGATCGCCGAAGGGCTGGAGTCGCGGAACGCGGCCAGCGAGATTGGCAGCCAGGCGAGCGGCGGCACGGTGCGCAGCACCTGGAACACCGGATCGAGACCGCGCATCGCCCAGACCGACTGACCGATGATCGCACCGACGAGAACGCCGACGACGGCAGCAAGGCCGAACCCGAAGGCCACACGCTGCAGCGAGGTCAATACGCGCCAGCCCAGGCCGATGTCCTGCGAGCCATTGATGAAGAACGGATCGATGATCAGATCTTTGGCGTCGCGCCAGACCTGTATTGGTGTCGGCAGCGAAGCGCCAGGACGGCTGAAAGCCAGTTCCCAGACCAGCAGGAGAAGAATGACGACGATCAACGGCGGCACGACCGCGCCGGCAATGGTCAGAGCCTTGCTGCGCAGCACCTGGCTCATTGGCTTGCCCGACCGCAGCGGGATAACCGCCGCTGGCGAGCGCGGCGCGGCGGGAGCGGGGGCATCGCCTGAGAGAAGAGGGAGAGACACGAGCTTTCTCCAGATTCCATATTCAGATCGAAATTCGGTTTGAACGCTGATCGTCGGGTACGCTTTGCAAAATCACCGAAGGAAGGCTCGAAGCGGCAATGGCTTGCCGCTTCGATGAAGCGTGCCGTCAGGCGACGCGCTTGATGGCGAGCGAAGCCAGATAGGCGGATGGGTCGGCCGGATCGAACACTTTGCCGTCGAAGAAGGTTTCCTTGCCGCGCGAGGTCGATGTCGGAATGTCACCGGCCGCGACACCGACGGCCTTGGCGGCATCGCGCCACAGATCCTCGCGATTGACCTTGTCGACGAGCGCCTTGATGTCCGTCGTCGGCTCGAACTTGCCCCAACGGATGTCCTCGGCGAGGAACCAGGCGTCATGGCTCTTGAACGGATAGGAGGCGTGCTCCTTCCAAAATTTCATCTCCAGGCCGCTATTGGTCACCTTGCGGCCGTCGCCGTAGTTGATGTCGCCCTTGAGGCGGCCGACGACGTCGACCGGCGGCACGTTGAACCACTGCCGCTTGCCGAGGATGGCAGCCATCTCGTCTTTATTGCCCATGGCATCGCACCACTGCGCCGCTTCGATCACGGCCATCAGCAGGGCCTGGGTGGCCTTCGGGTTCTTTTCCACCCAATCGGCGCGCAGGCCGAGACATTTTTCCGGATGGTTCTTCCACAATTCACCGGTGGTGGCGGCGGTGAAGCCGATGTTCTGGTTGACGAGTTGTTCGTTCCACGGCTCGCCGACGCAGAACGCGTCCATATTGCCGACCTTCATATTGGCCACCATCTGCGGCGGCGGCACAACGATGGTCGAAACATCCTTGTCGGGGTCGATGCCGGCGGCGGCCAGCCAATAGCGGATCCACAGATCGTGGGTGCCGCCGGGGAAGGTCATCGCCACCTTCACTTCCTTGCCTTCGGCCTTTTTCTTTTCGAAGGCGGCTTTCAGCGGCTTGGCGTCGATGGTGACGCCGAGGCCCTTATATTCGTTGGAAACGGAGAAGGCTTGGCTGTCGTAATTCAAGCGGGCGAGGATCGCCATCGGCACGCCGATATTGTTCTGCGTCACCTTGCCGGCCGAGATGAGATAGGGCATCGGCGTCAGGATATGCGCGCCATCGATGCCATTGCTCGCACCGCCGAGCACGAGATTGTCGCGCGTCGCGCCCCAGGACGCCTGTTTGGCGACGTCCACGTCCGGCAGGCCATACTTCGCGAAGAGGCCTTTTTCCTTGGCGATGACCAAGGGCGCGGCATCGGTCAGCGCGATGTAGCCCAGCTTGACCCCGGCGACTTCGGGCCCGGCACCCTGGGCGAAAGCGCCGGAAGGGAAGCTGATCTTGGCGGCGGCCGCGAGCGCCGCGGTCGCGGAGGCGGACTTGAGAAGTCCGCGACGGTCGATCATGCCGCGGGTGCGCCGATTATTGGTTGTGCTCATCCATCGTCCCTTCGTTGAGTGAACCCTGCGATTTGCCGTCTTTGCGCAACGCCTGAGCCAAAACAAAAAAGCCGCAGCCCTGAAGGCGCGCGGGTTGCGCGCATTCATTCAGGACAGCGGCATTGCTGGTTGGCCCGTCGTTGGACCGGGCGCCACAATAGCGGCGCCTCCCGCGACTCTTAATACAAGACGCATGCCAACTCGGATTTGGCGCCGATCGCGTCTCGCATCGGTGATTACGAAGAAGGCACGCGAAGGCTTGCCCGCTGATCGCCAAAGCATCAGCCGGTCGAAGATTTGAGCAATCGGTCTTGTTAACGCACCAGCGAGAGTCGCGGCCGGTCGGGACGTTTGCGCCAGACGTCGAGATAGCTCTGAATATCGGCGGGATTGAATTCCGGCCCGGCAAAAGCACCGATCCCGTCGGCCGGGATGGCCGAGGAAGCTGGCAAGCTGCCAAGCGCCGCGTCGTATAAATCCGTGCGGAACGCCACGACGGCGCGCGCGCGCATCTCGTCCGACAGGGGTGCCTGACCCCAGCGCACGAGTTGCGCATAAAACCAGGCGGCTTGCACAGGATCGGGGCGGGTGGCGGCTTGGCCGCCGATGATGATGTGATTGGGATTGTTGCGCGTCGGGCCGTTCGGCGAGAGCAGGATCTTACCGGCGAGAACCCGCTCGACGAGATCCGGAGTGACATCGATGCGCGGGGCGATCACCTCGGTCGCCGCCTTGCGTTGGGCGGGATCGCCGATCATCTCGGCGGCGCGCACCAGGGCGCGGATCAGGGCGGCGCAGACCTCAGGGTTGTCGTTGGCCCAGCGTTCGCGCATCGCCAGCACTTTTTCCGATACCCGCGCCATGATCTCATAGCCCAGGTGCAGGATATGACCGACACCAGCTTCGACGGCGACCAGATTCCACGGAGCACCGACACAGAAACCATCCACATGGCCGCTGGCGAGGCTCTCGGCCATATAGGGCGGTGGCAGCACTACAAGCCGCACGTCTTCGTCCGGATCGACACCGCCGGCCGCCATCCAGAAGCGCAATTGGTAATTGTGGTTGGAGAACGGGAACGTCATGCCGAAATTCAAAGGCTCGACGCCGCGCGCCTTGCGATCGGCCACGACTTGCGCCAGTGCCCGCGCCGAGACATGCGGATCGGCCAGATCGCCGACGGCGAATTCGCTCAAAGCCGCATGAAGCTGCGGCGAAATGGTGATGGCATTGCCGTTCAGCGCCAGGTTGAAGGGCGTGATGATGGGCACGCGAATGTGGCCGAGACCGAGGCTCGAGGCGATGACCAAAGGTGAAATGAGATGGGCCGCATCGAACAGGCCCAAATTGAGTTTGTCGCGCACGTTCGACCAGGAGACTTCGCGCGCCAGTTCGATCTCAAGCCCTTCCGCCTGAGCGAAGCCGCAATCGGCGGCGACCAGCAGTGCGGCCGCATCCACCAGCGGAATGTAGCCAATGCGAAGCCGCGTCATCGCAGCAACTCCGAAGCTGTGATGACGGCCTGGGCGATCTCGGCGATCTTCTTGTGCTCGTTCATGGCGGTCTTGCGCATCAAGGCATAGGCCTCCTCTTCGGTGAGGCCCTTGGCCTTCATCAATATGCCTTTGGCACGATCGATCAGTTTGCGTTCCTCAAGCGCTCCCTTGGCCTGTTCAAGCTCGCCCTGCAGCCGCGAATAGGCGTTGAAGCGCGAGATACATAGGTCGAGGATGGTGGTGACGCGCTCCTTGCGCAGGCCATCGACGATATAGGCGGACACGCCGGCATCCATGGCGGCCTGGATCGAGGCGCGATCGCTCTGGTCGACGAACATGGCGACGGGCCGCTTCACCACGCGGCTCATCTGGAAAAGCTGCTCCAGCGTGTCGCGGCTCGGGCTTTCCAGGCCAATCAGAATGACATCCGGATCCATCGCATAGATGCGCGCCAGGAGATTGTGGGTCTCCTCGATGCGCGACACCTGGGCGAAACCGGCCTCGCGCAGGCCATCCTCCAGGATCGCCGCACGAACCGCGCTTTCATCGACGATCGCGATCTTCAGATTGGCATCGCGCTGTCCGCCTGGCTCGACACCTGACGAAACCGGCCCCTTCCGCATGTCAGCTAAAGCTCCAGTATTGGCCGGGCGGCGCGGCTTGGCCGCTCTGTCATCCGCGCGGGCGCTCAACGTTGGTCTCGGTCGTCGATCAAGCAAATGCCATTCCATCGGATAGTCTGGCCGGATGGCGAGACGCCAAATTTTTAGGCAATCGCCGTGCCAGCACGATCCCGCGGCATTCGTCTGGTCAAGCTCATGGCTGGGTCGCCGGATGCGATCTCGTGAGGCAATCACATGATGATAAGTTGTGCATCGCACAATAACGCGGCAGTTCCGCTGAATGCCGTTCATCATTGTTTGGGAAAGCCGTGATATCCCAACGTTCAGTGCCTTCGGGTCGCGACCATGACCATCGAACAGCTCTGGAACGCCGTTTTTCAGCAAATCCAGGTTCTCTTTGAAGCCGCATTGCGGCCGTTTGTGCTGCTCACCAAAATCTTCGGCTACGATGTCAGTCCCGGCCGGATGTGGCTGCTGTTGGTCAGCCTCTGTTTCATGGCCGTCACTCTGGCAGTTCTCCGTGACGAAATCGTCCTGGCGACCCGGGGCCGGCGCGCTGGGGGGAGGGTGATCGGCATCGATCCGGGGGATGAGTCTCCCGACCGGCCGATCATCCAGTTCAAGGATGTGCTCGGCCGTTCGCACGACTTCATTTCGAACCTCGGCTGCAACGCCGCGACGCGGGCGATCGGCGCGACCGTCGATATTATCTATGACCCGCTGAAGCCCAAGCGGGCGCGCGAGCAAGGGCGGCCGGCGGCACGCGCGTTGTCGGTCGCTTTCTGGGTTTTCCTCGGCCTCTTTCCCTTCGTCCTGTTCCTCTTCGCGCCGGAAATGCGCTAGCGGGACATAGCCTTGGTGTTCGTCGCAAGCGAGACTTGGGTTACCGCTTGCGGCGGCGCCTTGGGGTGCGGCCGCAGGCGGACCCCTTTCAGCCAGATCACCAGCGCGTGTACGTGAATGGCCGCGATGACCTTCAGGGTCAGAAACGGGTTGGCGAGCGACAGGCGCACGAGGGCCCGGTCGTCGACCGCGACAGCCGTGCCACTGAGCACCGCATGTAGCATCGGCCCTTGGCCGTCGCTACTGCGAATGACGACCGTGACGCGTTCGTCCGGTGCCCGCACTTTGAAATCGTAGTTCATGTCCATGTCCATGAACGGCGAGACATGGAAGACCTTGCGGCAGCTTTGCTGAATGTTGCTGTCCTTGTCGCCTAGCCCGATGGGAATCAAATAAGAGTGGCGCTCGCCGAATGTGTTGTGAACCTGGTAGATCAGCGCTTGCAGCGCGCCGTCGCGATCGCGGCAGAAATAGACGCTCAGCGGGTTGAAACCATACCAGAGGACGCGCGGCATGCAGAGCAGTTGGATCGTCCCGTCCGTGGGATCGAAGCCGGCCTGGCGAAGATGCCGCTCGATTTGCCGGCGAAGTGGCGTTGCGCTGCCGTCGCCATGATCGGCGGTCCGAAAACTCAGGAGATTGAAACGTTCCGCCGAAAACCAGCGCAGGCCACGGTCGAGCGTATCGATCTCATCGAGATCGTAGAGAAACCAGAAGCAGGTATGACGCAGCCGATGCCGTCGCGGCCGCCAGCGCAGATGCATCACCTCTCCGACATAGAGACGCGAGCGAAAGTTCACGCGGCCATCTCCACGGTTTCGGTATTCCAGCCGGCGGGCAGGCTGATGCGGCTGGACTCGTCGGAGACCCGCCATGGCCGGCGGACACCGCCAAGGGCTTCGGCGACGGCAAGGCCGGCTTGCAGGCCATCCTCATGAAAACCCGCGCCCATATAGGCGCCACAGAACCAGACATTGCCTTGTCCCTGCAGCGACCACAGTTTGCTTTGGGCACCGATAGCCTCGGCATCGAAAGTTGGATGTTCGTAAATTTCCTGGCTGATCTGTTTGTCGACCTTCGGTGGGCGTGTTGGATTGAGCGTCACGAACAAAGGATGCGCCGGATCGATGCCCTGCAACTTGTTCATCCAATACGTGACCGTGAGGCAGTCTGCTTCATCATCTGAACGCAGATCCAGATAGTTCCAACTTGCCCAGACCGTGCGCCGGCGCGGCATCAGCGATGGGTCGCGATGCAGATAGGCGATATTGCGGCTATAGCGGAACGCCGACAAAAGTTCGCGCTCCGGCACGGTCGGTGCCGCAATGAGACGCAGCGCCTGGTCTGCATGGGTGGCGAGAACCACATGGTCGAAGCGCTCGCGATGTCCACTCGTATCGACAATTTCGACGCCTTCGCGGTTGCGCATGATCGCGACGATGGCGGCATTGCGGCGAATGCGATCGGCATAGCCGCGCGTCAGCTTCTCTACATAGGCGCGGCTGCCGCCCGTGACCGTGCGCCAGATCGGTCGCTTGAAAATGTTGAGCAGGCCATGATTTTCCTGAAAGCGGATGAAGGAGGCGGCCGGATAGTCGAGAATGCGGCTGGCCGGGGCCGACCAGATCGCCGCCGCGAGCGGCAGAAGATGATCGTCGCGGAAAGCCGCGCCATAAGCACCGCGATCGAGATATTCGCCGAGCGATAGATTGGCGAGGAGATGCCGGCGGCTGTCGCGGGTTGCCTGTCGGTAGAAGCGTTGCAGATCATAGAGCATGGACCAGAAGCGCGGCCGCAGAAGATTGCTGCGCTGGGCAAACAGGCTGGTGAAACTTTCGCCCGAATATTCGATCGCGCCATTGTGCAGCGAAGCCGAAAATGACATGTCCGACGGCTGCGTTGCCACATCGAGATGAGCGAAAAGGGCGGTCAGGTTCGGATAGGTCTTTTCATTGTAGACGATGAAGCCGGTATCGACGGCGATCGGTCCGTCCTGAGTGTCGACCACGCGGGTGTTGGAGTGGCCGCCGATACGGCCGTCCTGTTCGAAGATAGTGACGTCATGGCGATGGGCGAGCAGCCAGGCCGCTGCCATCCCCGATATGCCTGTCCCGACGATGGCGATCTTGAGACCCGGAGGCTGGGTGCCGGGAGGGGCGGAATGGGCGTTCATCGTCAGACCTCGTGCCGACCGCTTTCAAGCGGCTTGCATGCACTACGGTCTCGTGCGCCCGTTGGATCACCGCTCTAGCGGATGCGGCTCCATGACATGTCCTTGCACAATATCCGTCCGATGACGCAGCCTTGGGTCCGCAGAGTGTTGGCCGCGACGGTGATGTCGATGTTGAAGGAAAGCTTGCGCTGTGGGTCGTAGGCCGTGCCGCTGAGCAGGCTCGCCGATTTGGGTTTGACGTCCATGACCAGCCTGTCGCCGACTTTCTCGTCGGTCACGCCGCCCTTGATCCAGGTGTTGATGGCGCACACCTGAGCGCCGCACGGGGCGATGCGGACGCGCGCAATGCCGTCGCCTCGTGCCCAGGAGCCTGACATAGCCGCCACCGCATCCTGGGCTTGGGCGCCCGACGATGCGCAAATGAACATCATCAGAAGTGCCCGGATGATCATGTTGCGCATGAAAAAGCCTCCCGGAACGAGACAATAAATATTATCAAATATTTAGTCGCGCAGAACAAAGATGGGTCGCCGTCGCGTTATAACGTCATACGTCGCTACGGCGTGCGTGGATCACTGTGTTCGTGGGCCGACAGGTGATCCGCTCGGGATCGGCAGACGTAAAGAGGGCATGAAACTCGATGTTCGCCGGATTGTTTATAAAATGCCTCAGGGCCCGAAAGACGATCGTCGATGGATAGTGGATCGCTGGGTGACGAAGGTCCGGCGCGGGGTCAAAATGGCAGATGAAAGTCCGAACAGATCGGACGATGAATATGGCAAGCTGATCAGGTCGATTGCGGAGCGGCGCGATCGAAATGCCTTTGCCTGCCTTTTCGATCATTTCGCGCCGCGTATTCGTGGCATGATCTTGCGAACAGGCGCCAGCGTCGAACAGGCTGAGGACATTGCCCAGGAGGCAATGCTGACGCTCTGGCGCAAGGCCGGCTACTTCGATCCGTTGCGCGCGACGCCCGCCGCCTGGGTTTTCGCGATTGCCCGCAATCTGCGGATCGACGGCATTCGCCGTGAGCGTCGCGCGCAGGTTCACGCGCTGCTCGATCGGGTGGAACCCGAGGCGCCGGAGCAGCCCGATAATCTCGTCGATATTGATGAGCGTCAGCGTCGCGTCGCCGAAGCGCTTCAACATCTGCCGCCGGAACAGGCGGAAGTGGTGCGCATGTCCTTCATCGAGGGCAAGGCTCATGGAGAAATTTCTAAATGTCTCGAACTGCCGCTGGGAACGGTGAAATCCCGGCTTCGTCTCGCCATGGTGCGGCTCCGTCAGGCTCTGGCGGATTTGGCGGAGGAGGAGACGCCATGATGCCGACCCGTCATCCCAGCGATTTGCTGTTGGCCGAATTCGCCGCCGGCGCTCTCGATGAGGCGAGCACACTCGTCGTTGCCGCGCATCTGGCCTTGTGCGCGCAATGTCGGCGAGCGGTGGCGGACTTTGAATGTATCGGCGGCGTGCTGCTCGACGAAGCGGGTGCTGGTGGCTTCAGTGTGGCGAAGCGAAGCCAGGCCATCACCGCCATTTCCGCCGATCTGCCGCAGCAACCTCTGCCGCGTCGCGATCTTTCGATCGCCGAGAGTGTCGAAGCGATGATCGATGTCTATGGCCGTGGACCATGGCGGTGGATCGGGCCGGGGGTCTATCGGTGTGGCATCAATCTGGAAGACAAGGGCGTACGCGCCTTCATGCTGCGCGGTGCCGCCGGTACCGAGCTGCCGGACCATAGCCACTCGGGCAGCGAATTGACCCTCGTCCTGAAAGGCGAGTTCAGTCACGAGCTGGGACGTTTCGGCGTCGGCGACATGGAGGAGGCGGACGGCGGCATCAGCCACGCGCCACGCATCGGCAATGAAGAATGTATCTGTCTCGTTGCCATGGCCGGCACGATCCGCTTGCGCGGTCTGCTGGGGCGGTTGATACAACCCTTCGTGCGCTTATGACTGGGAGATCGCCGTGGGTGTCCGTGTTCTGCTCTTGATTGTTTTGGGTGGATGGATCGGACTGGCCCTGGCGATGACGGCGGCCTGGATCACCGAGCGGCGCACCGGCAATTCCGGCTGGATCGACGTCACCTGGACATTCGCGGTCGGCGGCGCCGGCATCATTCTGGCGCTCGCGGCCTTTCTGTCGACGAAAACGTCTTCGCTGCGGATTCTGGTCGTTGCCGCTCTTGTCGCGCTGTGGGCGCTGCGTCTTGGCCTGCATCTGGTGTGGCGGACCCGGCGGATCGACGATGATCCACGCTATGCCAAAATGAAGAGGGAGATGGGCCCACGGGTCGGCTTTGGCATGTTCAAATTGGCGCAGGCGCAAGCTTTGGTCAGCATTCCGCTGGTGATTTCGATCGCGCTGGCCGCTTGGTCGCCCGCTCCATGGCGAAGCCAGGATATCCTCGCCGTGATCGTCTTTCTGATCGCCATTGCCGGTGAGGCGGCAGCCGATCGGCAATTGCGGGCTTTCCGCGCCAGGCCGGAAAATCGCGATCGCTTTTGCGATGAAGGTTTGTGGCGTTGGTCGCGTCATCCCAACTATTTCTTCGAATGGTTGGGATGGCTGGCCTTTCCGCTGTTCGCTGTCACTCTGTCCGACGACTATCCCATCGGCTGGTTCGCCTTCGTCGGCGCCGTATCCATGTACTGGCTTCTTACCCAGGTCTCGGGCATCCCGCCGCTCGAAGCGCATATGCGCGCGAAATATGGCGATAGCTTCGATCGCTATATGGCGCGGACCAGCGCCTTCTTTCCCTGGCCTCCTGCAAAATCATCCGAAAGAGGCGCGACATGACCTTCATGAATTCCGCGATTGTCGCTGCTGAAGCGATCCCGGTGCCTGATTTCGTCAGCCGGGCAGGTATCCGTTTTCTCGTCTCGCGCACGTCCCGGCACTTGGCGGGTGAGGAGGCCTCCGACGATGAGCGGTTCGTCAGGCAAATGAGTACCGCTCCAATCGCCGTTCATACGGATGCGGCGAATGCCCAGCACTATGAAGTGCCAGCTCTCTTCTTCGCGCGCGTGCTCGGCCCGCAGCGAAAATATTCCTGCTGTCTCTATGCGGACAAAACAACCACATTGGCGCAAGCGGAGCTGGCCGCGCTTGCCGAGACGGCGCGCAACGCCGATCTCAAGGACGGCCAGGATATTCTGGAGCTTGGTTGCGGCTGGGGTTCTTTATCGCTTTATATGGCCGAGCATTTTCCCAATGCCCGTATCACCGCTGTTTCTAACTCGAACTCTCAGCGTGCCTACATTTTAGGGGAAGCCGAGCGGCGAGGCCTCTCCAATCTGGCGGTGATCACCTGCGATATGAATATCTTCAAGACGGCGACGACCTTCGATCGGATTGTTTCGGTCGAAATGTTCGAACATATGAGCAATTGGCGGAAATTGCTGTCTCACGTTCGAGGCTGGCTGCGCCCGCACGGCAAATTGTTCCTGCACGTGTTCACCCACCGCAGGGGTTCCTATAAATTTGACGAGAATGATCGCAGCGACTGGATCGCCCAGCATTTCTTCACCGGCGGCATCATGCCGAGTCATGCGCTGATCCGGCAGTTCAATGATCTGTTCCAGGTCGAGAGTGAGCAGCGTTGGAGCGGCGATCATTATCGCCGTACCGCCGAGGACTGGCTCGCCAATTTCGACACGCACGCAGGCGAGATCGAAACCATCCTGCGTCCGGTCTATGGTGCAGACACCCATCTATGGATGCGCCGTTGGCGGCTGTTCTTTCTGGCTACATCCGGACTTTTCGGTCATGCGGATGGTAGTGAGTGGGGTGTCAGCCACTATCTGCTGACACCCAGCGTGGCGTGATTCAGCGGATCAGGCGGCTTTCTTGGCTACGTGTGTTGAGATCGCGTCCATCAGGGCAGGCGACAGGCAATCATAGGGTTCGAGCCCGAGTTCCTTCAGGCGGGAACGGATCGCTGGCATTTGCGCTGGATCGACGCCCGATTCAATGACCGAAGACACGAAGGCCGCAAATCCCGGAGCAGCCGAGCCTTGTTCGGCGAACAGTTCCGGATGGATAAAGTCCAGGCCGTAGAACGGATGGGCCTTGTTCTCGATGTGGCCGTACATGTGTGTGCCGCAACCGGTGCAGGCATAACGCTGGATCGTCGCAGCCTTATCGACGATCTGAAGTTTATCGCCGTTGGCGAGAACCGTCACACTGTCGTGCGGTACGACCGCGACGACGGAGAAGGTCGCGCCTTCCGGCTTCCAGCATTTGGTGCAGCCGCAAGCATGGTTATGGGCGACGTCGCCCTTGATACCGATCTTCACGGGCTTGTCCTGGCATTTGCAGACCAAGGTTCCGCCAGAAAAATGTCCCGAGCCTTTTCGCACGCCGCCGTCAACGGATGGATGGATGCTTACACTCATTGGATATCTCCCTCGTTTGTCGCCGGTCAGAAAACGACCACCGACCGTATCGATTTGCCCTCATGCATGAGATCGAAACCCTTGTTGATGTCCTCCAGTTTCAGAACGTGGGTGATCATTGGGTCGATCTGGATCCGGCCGTTCATGTACCAGTCGACGATCTTGGGAACATCGGTGCGCCCACGCGCGCCGCCAAACGCCGAGCCTTTCCAGACACGCCCGGTGACGAGCTGGAAGGGGCGGGTGCTGATCTCCTTGCCGGCCTCGGCGACACCGATGACCACCGAGACGCCCCAGCCGCGATGGCAGGCTTCAAGCGCCTGGCGCATGACATTGGTATTGCCGGTGCAGTCGAACGTGTAATCGGCGCCACCATCGGTGAGGGCGACCAGATGCTGCACGAAATCGCCGCTCACCTTCGACGGATTGACGAAATGGGTCATGCCGAAGCGGCGGCCCCATTCCTCCTTCGCGTCGTTGAGATCGACACCGATGATCTTATCGGCGCCGACCATTTTGGCGCCTTGAATGACATTGAGGCCGATGCCGCCCAGTCCGAACACGATGACATTGGCGCCCGGTTCGACCTTGGCCGTATTGATCACCGCGCCGACGCCTGTGGTGACGCCGCAACCGACATAGCAACATTTGTCGAACGGCGCGTCGGTGCGGATCTTGGCCACAGCGATCTCGGGCAGCACCGTAAAATTCGAGAATGTCGAGCAGCCCATATAGTGAAAGATCGGCTGACCTTTGTAGCTGAACCGGGTCGTGCCATCGGGCATCAGGCCCTTGCCCTGCGTCGCGCGGATGGCGGTGCAGAGATTGGTCTTGCCGGACAAGCATGATTTGCACTGGCGGCATTCGGGCGTGTAGAGCGGGATGACATGATCGCCTGGCTTCACGCTGGTCACGCCAGGGCCAACCTCGCAAACGATGCCGGCGCCTTCATGGCCGAGCACGGACGGGAAGATGCCTTCGCTGTCGAAACCGTCAAGCGTATAGGCATCGGTATGGCAGATGCCGGTGGCCTTGATTTCGATCAGAACCTCGCCGGCTTTGGGGCCTTCAAGATCGAGTTCGACGATCTCCAGTGGCTTTTTGGCTTCGAACGCAACGGCGGCTTGTGTTTTCATGGCGTTTCCCAGATGTCATCGGTTCCGGCCGACGCCGAAACGCTCGCACTGTCATGGCGCTATTATACGGACTGGGAAGGCTGACGAAATTTGCCTTTTCAGGCGGATTCGGACAAGGTGCCCCCATATTCGGACATGCCCTGACATCCAGAGCCTTTCCGGTTCTGATGTCATCAGAGCCGCTCAAAAACGCTCCAGAAGCTGTCGTAGGACCGCTGCAATATGGCTCTTGGTGTCGACATCATCATCTATCCCGGTTTCAAATCGATGGAGGCGGTCGGCCCCGTCAACGTGTTCACCTATGCGAACCGGCATTTGCAGAGCAGCAACGATCCGCGTCGCTACGATATTCGCGTCACCGCACCGCAGCCCGGATATGTGTCGTCCGATACCTTGCTGTCGATCGAGGCGACCGCCCCGCTGGCCACGCGCGATCTGCCTCACACCGTGATGATCACCGGCGCTCCCGACATCGATCGGGCGCTGGAAGCATCGCCGACGATCGTCGATTGGTGTCGGATCAATTCGAGCAAGGTGCCGCGCCTGGCCGGGCTTTGCTCCGGCAGTTTTTTCCTCGCCGCATCCGGCGCGTTGAACGGCAAGCGCGCGACCACCCATTGGAGCGTCGCGGGGCTTTTGCAGCAACGTTATCCCGACGTGCAGGTCGTGGCCGATGCGATCTTCGTTCAGGATGGAAACCTGTGGACCTCGGCCGGCGTCACGGCCGCGATCGATCTTGCTCTGGCTTTCGTCGAACAGGATTTTGGCCGCGACCTGGCGTTGCAAGTTGCGCGCGATCTGGTGATCTTTCTGAAGCGACCCGGCGGCCAGTCGCAATTCAGCACGTTGCTGACGAGCCAGATGACCGCGTCTCCTGGAATTCGCGAAATTCAGAGCTGGGTGCTGGCCAATCTCGATCAGCCTATTCGCGTCGATGATCTGGCGGCGCGGGCCGGCATGAGCGTACGCAATTTCGCCCGGCGCTTTTTCAAGGAAACCCATACCACGCCGGCCGAGTTCATCGAGATCGCCCGGTGCGAGCAGGCGATGGGGCTGCTTCTGGACACCAATCTGCCGATGAAAACCATCGCTTTTCGCTCCGGCTTCCCCTCCGACGAACAATTGCGCAAGGTATTTCAGAAGCGTTTTTCGTTGACGCCGCGCGAATATCGCGAGCGCTTCAAGACCACCAACGCCGAACAGGCGATCGCCTGACCATATGGACCGCGTGCCAATGCACCGATGAGTTTCGGGTGCCCTTGCCAAGAACACGTGATGGAGACGAGCTAACTCGACCCGATTGAAACTGTGATTTGGTCCGCCTTCGCACAGGTCAGGTTGATGACTTTCGTGAAGGTGCGACCGGACAATCGATCGGAGGAGCCGAACGAAACCAATGTTCCCAGAAGTTTTTCCGAGCGGCCATAAACCGGGGCGGCGATAGCATTTAAACCAGGCGCCCAATCGCCTTCGCTCAGCGCAAAGCCATCCGAGCGAATTCTGGCAAGCATCACCATCCTCTGCTCGACGAAACTGTCGGATTTGGCGAGCTGCCGGGCGATCTTCGTGATCGCGCGCCGGGCGTCGTCCTCAGGCCAAGTTGACAGTGCGAGCATTTGAAAGGCTGTCAGACTTTTGCCGCGTAACGGTACTTCGTCGATCGGCAGGGACTGGCCGATGGAGAAAAAGACCCGACCGATTTGCGACGTTTCTTTTTGATCGATCATGACGATTTCGTCGCGTTCAACGACGGCGAAGGTCGCCGATTCCTTGGTCTCCTCTACCAAGGCTTCCAACTGTGGACGGATCAGACTTCGCAGGGCAGCGTAGAGTCGCTGCGGACGCGCGATACGCCACAGTTTAGGCGATAGAAAATATCGTTCGGTGCGTTCGTCCTGCGCCACATAACCGCTTTTGAGCAAGGTCTGCATCAAACGGTGGACGTTGCTCCGCGTCAGGGCGAGCTCGGTGGCGACTTCGGAAATGCCGCGCGGCCCCTCGCTCTGGCTGAGGGCTTCCAGGATGAGCAGCCCCTTGGTCAGCGTCTTATCGACATTGGTGGCTGATTTATCAGGCATATCTTTCGGAGTTTTCATGCTCGCCATTCTGTCGCGCAAGCCGCGAATGTCACAAACCCAGGCTTACCGTCCCGCCGCGCGTTGACAAGAGTGATGTCCTATTTTATAGAACATTTGTTCTGAAATATGATACAAAGTGAGCGCGAAGACATTCGCGCCGCTCGGAGGGGGCGTATGAAATTCTTTCAAAACGCATGGTGGGTTGTGGTTGCGGCCGTCATTGGACAGATCGTCAGCTCCGGCCCCCTGCTGCAATTCAGTTTTGGCGTGTTTCTGAAACCATTGGCCGATGAGTTTGGGGCGGATCGCGCGACGTTGTCGTTCGCGGTTTTGGTCGCGTTCACGGCGATCGGATTTTCATCGCTGGCGGTGGGGCGCCTCATCGACCGGTATGGCATCCGCCTGGTCGTGTTGTCGGCCATAGTGCTTTTTGCTTTGTCAGTCGCGGCGCTTGGGCTTTCGCCGTCTTCGCCTTATGCCTTCATCGCATTGTATGGCATCGCAGGCTTGTTCGGCGCCGGTCAAAGTCCGCCCCCTTATGCAAAGGCCGTTGCCGCTAGCTTTGACACGCGACGGGGTCTTGCACTTGGCATCGCCATGACGGGCGTGGGTCTGGGCGCGATCCTGCTTCCCCAGCTTGCGCAATTTTTGATCGCGAACATGGGCTGGCGCAATGCATACATTGCGTTGAGTATCGTGATACTTGTGATCGCGTTTCCGGTCGTCTATCTGCTTTTGCGCGATCCGGTCGCCGCCATTCAGACAAAAAAGGAAGGCGAAATCGCGGGCGTTACGGGCAAGGAAGCGGTTCGCTCTCCGCAGTTCTGGTTCATGATCGCAGTGTTCTTCGCGCTCGTTTGCGTGTCGGCCGGCGTCATTGCCCATATTGTACCGATCCTGACGGATCGCGGGATTTCCGCACAGGTTGCGGCCGGTGCAATCAGCGCGGCAGGCGCGGCGCTCATCGTCGGGCGTTTGGGCGCGGGATATTTACTCGATCGTATTTTCGCGCCCTATGTCGCATTCATTTTTGTCTTCCTGTCCATCGTCGGGCTGGGACTGCTCCTGCTTCCGGCAACGCCCGGCCTTGCGATCGCGGCAACGATCTGCATCGGGCTCGCACTTGGGGCGGAAGTGGACCTGATTGGATTCATGATCCCGCGCTATTTCGGATTCCGGTCGTTTGGTGAAATCTACGGCTATATGTTCTCCGCATTCACCTTTGGAAGCGGTCTCGGCCCGTTCGCGATGGGGCTCTCATTCAGCCTAACGGGTTCCTATACCATCGCCATTATCGGCCTTGGGGCGGCGCTCCTCCTATCGTCGCTACTCTTCCTGCTGTTGGGTCCCTACAGGTACAACCACCTCGTCAGATCCGATTTCACAACGCCTGTTGGCCTCAAAATCGAGGTGCAAAATGATCGTTGAACCATTGGTGGCGTACACCGCGCAGCAAGTCGTTGAGCGTTGGCTTGTCCAGCTCAACGCTGGACTCGAACGGCGCGACTATCGTCAAGTGGCGTCCTTGTTTGCCGTCAACGGCTATTGGCGCGATCTGCTCGCGCTAACGTGGGATATCCGGACCGCGCAAGGTCCGCGAGCGATTGAAGCCATGCTCGCGGAGTTCTGCGAGAGCAGCGGGTTGCGTCATGTTAGCCTGGAGGGACAGGCGGCGACCGGCGCGCTTGGCGAATTCGGGCCAACGGCTGAGGCGCTCGTTCGGTTTGAGACAGACATCGCGAGCGGTCGTGGTCATGTCAGGCTTCTGACCATGCCGGACTCAGAAGCCGAGCCGCGTGCCGTGACCTTCCTCACGACCATGCAAGATCTAAAAGACTTTCCTCAACCGTCGTTGCGCAATCGCCACCGAGAGGCGATGCGGCTGCCGGAACACGGCACCGCCAATTGGCTCGACAAAAGAATTGCCGAACAGAGTTACGCAGATCGCGATCCGCAGGTTCTGATCGTTGGTGCCGGGCAGGCTGGGCTGACATTAGCCGCGCGGCTGCGTCAACTTGATGTCGATACGCTCGTCGTCGATCGCATCGAGCGTGTGGGTGACAACTGGCGCAATCGTTATCACTCCCTGACGCTCCATAATGAAATCTGCACCAATCACTTGCCCTACATTCCGTTTCCGGAGAATTGGCCGGTCTTCATCCCCAAGGACAAACTTGCCAACTGGATGGAGTCTTATGCCGACAGCATGGAGCTCAACGTTTGGACCGGCACCACGTTTCTCTCTGGGGAATATGACGAAGCTGCGCGGCTGTGGACGGTCCATCTGCGACGCCCTGATGGCAGCACCCGGATCATGCGTCCTTCACATGTCGTGATGGCGATCGGGGTCAGCGGAGTGCCGCGAATACCCAAATTGCAAGGAATGGCGTCGTTCCAGGGCAGGGTCGTTCATTCCAGTCGCCATAACAGCGATATCGACGTGGCGGAAAAATCCGTTCTAGTCGTTGGCTCTGGAACGAGCGCCCATGACATCGCGCAGGATGCGTATCTGCGTGGCGGAAGCGTCACGATGTTGCAGCGCTCATCCATAACCGTGGTAAGCATCGATCAATCCGCCAGAGCCTATGACTTCTATCGCAAGAACGAAGGTATCCGGCCGATTGAGGATACGGACCTTTTGTCCGCCTCCATTCCCTATGATCTTCTGCGCCAACTGCATGGTCCTTTGAGCCGGGCTATGGCAGAGGCGGATAAGCCACTACTGGAAAGCTTGGAAAAAGTCGGATTCCTACTGGACAACGGCGAGGACGATACCGGCTTTTTTCTCAAACTCGTGCGTTATCATGGCGGATACTACATCGACGTCGGCGCATCAGACCTGATCGTTGATCGCAAGATCGCCCTCAAGTCTGGTATCGAAATCGAACGGGTGAGGGAACGCGGCGTCACTTTCACGGACGGAACCACGCTCGACGTTGATGTCTTGGTGCTTGCGACCGGATACGAGCCTCTTCAGACAGCGGTCGCCGCTTTGTTCGATGAAGACATGGCCAAGCGCGTCGGTACGATCTGGGGATTGGGGCCCGGCAACGAGATGCGGAACATGTGGGTTCGCACAGGCCAGCCTGGGTTCTTTGTGGCTGGCGGTCCGTTCACAATGTGTCGCATCTACTCGCGCTACACGGCCTTGCTGATCAAAGCGGAACTCGAAGGCCTGATAATGCGCGATCGCTAGCCGGGGCGTCGTTGTACTATGTCGAGTAAAGCAACGCGCCTCTAAATCTGCATCGCATAGGTCGAGAGCCCGCGCTTGTTCTCGTCGATCTCCAGCCGTTGCGACAGCGAGGGCATGGCGCGATCGGCGCAATCGCCGCGCGGGCAGACGCGGCAGGAGACGCCGATGGGCGTGACGATCTGCGGATCGTCGAGATTGAGCCCGTCGGCGTAAACGAGTTCCTTGGCGAAATGCACGGCGCAGCCAAGGCCGACGGCGAGCTGGCCGATCCGGCTTGGCAGGCCGCCACGCGGGCTGATGCGCGCCGCCGTATCGATGGTGCGGGCGACGCAGAAATAGCTCGAATTGTCGGGCATGCGCGACACCTGCACGCGCACCATGCCCGGCGTGGCGAAGGCATCGTAAACATTCCAGCGCGGGCAGGCGGCGCCGAAACGGGCGATGTGAATGCCGGAGGCCGAAAAGCGCTTCGAAATATTGCCGGCGATATCGACGCGGATGAGATGGAAGGGAATGCCTTCATGGCCGGGACGGCGCAATGTTGTCAGCCGGTGGCAGATCTGTTCGAACGACACGCCGAAGCGATGTTGCAGCACGTTGATGTCGTAGCGTGTCGACTTGGCCGAAGCGAGGAAGCGGTCATAGGGCATCATCACTGCGGCGGCGAAATAGTTCGCCATGGCGGAGCCGGCCAGCGCATCGGCTTGCGGCGTCGTGAACTTGCCGGATGAGACCGCGTGATCGATTTCGCGGCGATGGCCGAGCAAAGCGATCTGATAGGCGAGCTGAAAGGTGCGGCTGGGGCCCGGCAGCATTTCCGACAAGGTCAGCTTGCGCGTCAGCGGATTGAACATACGCAGATGGCCGGGCATGGCAGAGGCCGGCGCGATTTCGAGATCGACGGCAAAGCGCTCGGCCAGAACCTTGATGAGGTCCTGCTGCAAGGTGAGCAGCGCCAGACTGTTGTCATGCCACAGCGACTCCGCTGCCTCCTCGAGGCCGGGGAAGTAATTGAGCTTGGCCTGCAGAAAGTCTGTCACTTCCTCGGAGGGCAGGCCGATTGGCGCAGCGTCGCTATCTGAATCGCCTTCCACCGGTGCCAGCGCCGTGCCGCGCCGATAGCTTTGGTAGAGCGCCAGCATGGCCCGCGCCATGGAGGGCAGGGTGGCGACGATGTCGCGTACGTCGGTCGCTTTGATGTCCTGCGCGTCGAAGACCGGATCGGACAAAGCCTCCATCAGATCGGTGACGAGGCGACCATCGTCCTCGCCGCCCATGGCGGTGAGATCGACCTTGAAACGCTCCGCCAGGCGCAAAAGGATGTTCACTGTTACCGGGCGCTGGTTCGATTCCAACAGGTTGAGATAGCTCGGCGAAATGCCGAGTTCGGCCGCCATCTGGGTCTGGTTGAGCTTCTGGTCCTGCCGCAGGCGGCGCAGCTTGCCGCCGATCCTCACCGAACGCATCGGATTTATCCTCGCTTCACAAGATTATTACAATTTACAAATCAACAATTGTCAATCTGATGATGAATTGCAGTTTCTCTTTTGATTTTCATATAGTTATTGTGAATCACAATTTGCAATGCCATTTTCCGCTCAGCCCAACGACGGCCGAACAGCGACGTAAGGGTCACTGTTACAAGCGGAGTAAAAAGCAATGTCTTCCTTTTACAACCCGGAAAACCGCCGCGATTACACCGCTGCCGAGGTTGACCGGCTGTCCGGCTCCATCCGGATCGAACACACCCTGGCGAAGCTCGGCGCGGCGCGTTTGCGCAAGCTTTTGGCCGAACGCCCCTTCGTGCGTTCGCTGGGCGCCATGACCGGCAATCAGGCTTTGCAGCAGGTGAAGGGCGGCCTCGAGGCTATTTATCTCTCCGGCTGGCAGGTCGCCGCCGATGCCAACAATGCCGGCCAGATGTATCCGGACCAGTCGCTTTATCCAGCGTCTTCGGTTCCCGAAGTCGTCAAGCGCATCAACAACACCTTGCAGCGCGCCGATCAGATCGCGCGGGCGGAAGGCGACACCTCGACTTATTGGTTCGCGCCGATCGTCGCCGATGCGGAAGCGGGCTTCGGTGGTCCTCTGAACGCCTTCGAACTGATGAAGAGCATGATCGAGGCGGGCGCCGCCGGCGTTCACTTCGAGGATCAGCTCGCCTCTGAAAAGAAGTGCGGTCATCTCGGTGGCAAGGTTTTGGTGCCGACGCAGACCTTCATCCGCACGCTCAACGCGGCGCGTCTGGCGGCTGATGTCTGTGGCGTCGATACCATCATCTGCGCCCGCACCGATGCCCATTCGGCGACGCTGATCACGTCGGATATCGATGACTACGATCATCCGTTCATCGATCGCTCCAGCCGCACCGGCGAGGGCTTCTATCGCCTCAAGCAGGGCAACCACCACTCGGTGGAACATGCCATCGCCCGCGGCCTGGCCTATGCGCCGTATTCGGACCTCGTGTGGTGGGAAACCTCCGAGCCCGATCTCGGCGAAGCGCGTGAATTCGCGCAGGAAATGCACCGCCAGCATCCGGGCCGGTTGCTCGCCTATAACTGCTCGCCGTCGTTCAACTGGCGCTCGAAGCTCGACGCCAAGACGATTGAGAGCTTCCAGGAGCAGATCGCCGAAATGGGCTATCGCTTCCAGTTCGTGACGCTTGCCGGCTTCCACGCCCTCAACCTGTCGATGTTCGACCTGGCCAAGGGGTATGCCAAGCGGGGCATGGGCGCCTATTCGGAGATGCAGGAGCGTGAATTCGCCGCTCAGGCCAACGGCTTCACCGCCGTGCGCCACCAGCGCGAAGTCGGCACCGGCTATTTCGATGCGGTGGCCATGGCGATTTCTGGCGGCAAGTCGTCGACGACGGCCATGGCCGGCTCGACCGAAACCGCGCAATTCCACAAGCCCGAGTCCCGCGTCGCAGCGGAATAAGCATTCACCCTCTTACTCAACGTACACATTAAGGAGCATGCCATGAAGGAGCAGTTCTGGGTTGTCGGCGGCGAGTTCTCCGACCTCGATTTCCATCAGATCATCGAAGGCACCGGCAAGACGTTCGGTCCGTTCGAGAACTATGAATCGGCGGAAAAGGTCTGGCGCGATTGTTCGCTGGCCAACCGCTTCGAAGCCTGCGCGCGCTTTTCGATCGTCACCTCCGCGATCCCCGCGCAGCGCCGTCAAGCGGCGTAAGCTGAAAGCGGCGAAAACCCGAGAGGCCTGAGACCCCCACAGCCCGAGGGCCGTCTCGGAGAACCGCCCCGCACTTCAGTGCGGGGCGGTTTTCATAGTGTGCGATGTTTCAAAGCGCCGCTACTTTTTGCGGAATGATGCGTGCTGAATTGCGGGCTTTGAATTCTCCCCAAATGAACGGCCGATCGCGCGGCATGGATGTCGGCAGATCTTCCGGCGCCACATTGGCAGGGTCGGGGTTGCGGATGATCGGATAGATCACTTCGTCGAAAGTGGGGTAGAGGAAGAAGGGGATCGAATAGCGTTCGCGACCGGAACGGTTGATGACGCGATGAACGGTCGAAGAGAAGACGCCGTCGGTCCAGACTTTCAGGATCTCGCCGACATTGACGACGAATGTGCCGGGGATCGGCGGCACGGCCACCCATTCGCCGAGCTTGTTGCGGATTTCCAAACCGCCATTTGCGTCCTGCGCCAGGATGGTGAAGGCATTGGTGTCGGTATGGGCGCGCGCGCCAAGATGGTCGCCCGGCCCATCGGGTGCCTGTGGCGGATAATGCAGCAGCCGCAGCGAGTTCATGTCCTTTTGAAAGAAACGGCTGAATATCTTGCGCGGCAGATCGAGGCTCATTTCGAACAGCGTCACGAGCTCCCGGCCGAGCGCATCGACTTTGTCGTAATAGGCCATCATGCGCGGTTGCAGATCCGGCATGGCGCTGGGCCAGGGGATCATGCCATGCAAGGGCGTGCCCGCCATCAAGTCGGGATCGTTAGGCGCCAACGGGCGTCTGATCTGAAAAGCTTCCTGCAGATTTTCGGAAATGTTGCGGTCGTTGCCTTTGGTCTTGCCGTGCAGATAGCCTTGGAAATGATTGTTCTTGGTGACCGAAACTTCCATCTTCGCGTCCAGGGGAAGATTATGGAAATCCTCGGCCGTCCTGAAGATCGCGGCGATATCCTCCTCCGCGATGCCGTGGTTCTTGATGTAGAAAAACCCGACGCGGGCGCAGGCCTCCGCAATATCCCTGGCGACCGCGCGCCGTGCTTCATCGCTGCCGGAGGCAAGAGGACCAAGGTCGATGACGGGGACTTCCGAGAAATCGAGTGGTTTCACGGTCGGTAGCATGGGCGTTCTTCCTCTATAGGCGATTGGTTAGCGTGTCGGAGCGGGTGCCGTACCGCTGGCGATCTTGCGAATTTCGATGATCCGCTGCACTGCGTCCTGCGGGCTGGCATACAGCTTCTCCACCAGCGCTTTCACGTCAGCGCCGCTGGTTGCGGTGACGTCGAATTGCGACTTTGTCGCTTCGGCGACGAAATCGGGGTCCCGCATCGTCGCCATGAAGGCGCTGCGCAGCATCTCGACCCGCTCGGCGGGAACCCCCGGCGGCGCAACGAACGTGCGCACCAGCGGATCGGTGCTGATAGCCACTTCCAAGGCCTCGCGGTCCTTCTTGTCGGTGACGAGCTCGCCCAAGGCCGGGATGTCGGGGAAGCTGCTGGTCCGTTTCAGGCTGGCCTGCAAAAAGATATTGATGGCCTTGCCCTCAAACCACTGCGGCCGGGCCGCGCGCAGCGTTGTCGACGTGTAGCCGCAGCCGCCATCGAGTTCACCGCGCTCCATGGCGAGCGCGACATTTGGCGTGTCGGGATAGCCGAGAACCGGCTTCAATTTGGTGCCGAGCAGTTGATTGACCAGATGCGAAATGAAACTGCTATCGCCGGTCGGGCCCGTGGCACCGACCAGAACCTGTTGGCGCCGCGCGTCCTCGATCGTCTTGATCGGACTGTCGAGGCGGCTGAAACACAGGCTGACATCGGCCTGGCCGCTGCCGATCCAGTTCAGTTTCAAGGGATCGAAGCGCGCCAATTCATTGCCGAAGAGCGGTTCGAGCACGACGCTTTTGCCGGCCTGGGCAATCGTGGTGCCGTCGCGCGGCGCGCGATTGTAGAGCGTGTTGAGCGCGATCATGCCGACGGCGCCGGGCATGTTCTGCGGCACCAAGGTCGGGTTGCCGGCAATGTGTTTGCCATAGTGCCGGATCACCAGACGCGCAAAGGAATCGTAAGGCGAGCCGGCAGCGTGGGAAATGATTACGCTGATCTGCTTATGGGCATAGAAATCGGACTGGGCGCGCACAGGCTGGGCGACGGCGATCGTCGCGGCGAAGGCAGCGAGGGCAGGGAGGCCTGCCAGACGGCGGTATGCGGGTCGGTGCGCCATATGTCCAATCTCCATGAAAACTAACCGTCGATCAGCAGCAGCCGCAGGTTGGAATTGCCCAAACGCAGCTGTTTGGCCGCCTGATATTCCGGAGAGGCGAACCAGTTTCGCGCCGTCTGTCGGTCGGGAAATTCGATGAGCAGGAATTTGTGGCCATCGGTGCCTTCCAATGTTTCAGGAACCGAGCCACGAGCAAGATACTTGCCGCCGTGAAGGGCCACGGCCTTGGCGACGGCAACGCTATAAGGTTGCATCCGCTCAGGATGAAGAATCTCAGCTTCTCCAATTACATACGCCGGCATGTGAGGCTGTCCCGTTTTTATTTCTAGAAAGGTTATGAGAGGCGTAAAAGCCAAACAAGGCAGCGAATTCCGACTCGACAATTCAGAAAATCAGAACAATCTTGCCGGAATGGATCGATTACGGGCGATGAAAACCTTCGTGCGCGTGGTGAAAGCCGGGAGCTTTCGTAACGCAGCCGCGGAGCTTGGGGCGTCCCGCGCCGCCGTCACCAAACATATTCAGGATCTCGAGCAGAGCCTGGGCGCCGAACTGCTTCGTCGCACCACCCGGCGATTGGCGCTCACGGAGGTCGGCGAAAGCTATTTCAATCTTTGCACGCGTTTGATCGCCGATCTCGACGAGGCAGAGGCCAGCATTCGCGAGAGCCAGACCGACCCGATGGGGCATCTCCGGCTGCTGGTGCCGCGCGCCTTTGGGGCAGGCAGTTTTGCCCTTTTCCTGGCCGAGTTCATCCGATCGCAGCCCGGCCTTGAAGTGACGATGCTGCTGAGTGATTCAGCCTCGCATTCCTTCGGCGGTACCGATGGCGATGTCGATATCGCCATTCGGCTGTGGGACATTCCAGCGGAATCGGCGGTGGTGGCGCGGCGGGTTGGCCGGATGCGATGGGCCACATGCGCGGCCCCGGCCTACATCAAGGAAGCAGGGCGGCCACAAAGCATTGAAGATCTGTCGGCGCACAATTGCCTTTTGCATCCGCGGCTCGCGCCAGACCGGATTTGGCGCTTCGCCAATGGTGAGTCCGTCAAAGTATCCGGCCGCTTTTCGGCGGCCAGCGTGCAGGCGGTTCGACAGGCTGCGATTGCCGGCGTCGGCATCGCGCAACTACCGCTCTATTACGTCAAGGCTGATCTGGAAGTCGGTGCGCTGGAGCCGCTTTTGGCCGCCTATGACATTCGTCCGAGACCTGTTTATGCGGTCATTCCCAACGCCCGTTTCGCGCCGCGCCGCGTCCGTACCTTCTTGCAGGTTTTCAGCCGCTGGTGCGACCACCACCTATGACGACATTTTACCGAGGATGAGGTCGGCGGCGCGTTCGGCGATCATGATGGTCGGTGCGTTGATGTTGCCGCCGACGAGATCGGGGAAGACCGAGGCGTCGACCACCCGCAGGCCCTCGACGCCGCGCACGCGCAATTCATCGTCGACCACCGCCATGTCGTCCTTGTCGGAGCCCATCTTGCACGTGCCGGCGGGATGATGCGCCGTGACGGCGGTGTTGCGAACGTAAGCCTCCAACGCCGCATCGTCCTTGACGCTGGCGTCGGGACCGATCTCGCGGGCGACAAAATCCTTCAGTTCCGGCCGCCTTGCCATATCGCGGAACAGAGAAATGCCCTGGCGCAGCACCGACCAGTCGTTGGCGGTGGAGAGCAGGCCCATATCGATCTTGGGATGCGCCAGCGGATCGGCCGAGGCGATCTTCACCGTGCCCCGGCTTTCCGGCCGCAGCAGCACGATGCGGCAGGCGAAACTGTCGGCAAAGGGCTTTTGGAACGGCGGCAGATAGGGATTGGCAGCCAAAGATCCGGCGATGAACAGGAGCTGGATGTCGGGCAGGGCCTTCGCCGCATCGGTTTTGACGAAGCCGGTGATGCCGCCCGGCAAATCGCTCATGAAGCCCGTGCCAAACAGATAGCCCTGTACGGCGCCGAGCGCGACGCGGTCGAGCCGCATGTTGCGCAGGAGCGGGCTGGTATCGCCTCGGCCATAGATGAGGAGCGCTGCGGCATGGTCTTGCAGATTGCGGCCGACGCCGGGCAGGGCGGCTTTAACCGGGATTTTATGAGCGCTGAGCAGCTCTGGATCGCCGATGCCGGAAAGCTGCAGGGTTTGCGGCGAATTGATCGAACCGCCCGACAGGATGACTTCGCGCTCGGCATGCACCTGATGCGTAAGACCATCCTGCACATATTCGATGCCGGTGGCCCGTATGCCCGTAAACAGGATGCGGGTCACCTGCGCCTTGACGCGGATCTGCAGATTGGGGCGGCGCAGCACCGGGTGCAGATAGGCGGTGGCGGCGCTGTCGCGCCAGCCATTACGGATGGTCATCTGCATGCGCGAGAAGCCGTCCTGGCGCGCGCCGTTATAATCGTCGTTCTGTTCATAGCCGGCGGCGGCTGTGGCGGCGAAATAGGCTTCAATCAGTGGATCTTCGTAGCGCGCCTTGCGGGTGGAGAGCGGACCGCCTGAACCGCGATAGGCGCTGGCGCCGCCTTCCCAGTTCTCCTGCTTGCGGAAATAGGGCAGCACGTTTTCGTAGGACCAACCGTTCAGGCCATAAGAGGCCCAGCGGTCGTAATCGCCGCGATTGCCACGCACATAGGCCATGGCATTGATCGAGGATGACCCGCCGACCACCTTGCCGCGCGCGCATTCCACCCGGCGACCGCCCATGGTCTGTTGCGGTTCGCCGTCATAGCCCCAGTCATAGATGCGGTCGCGCAGCACCTTGCCCCAGCCAAGCGGCAGCTTGATGAAGGGATGCCTGTCCCAGCCGCCGGCTTCGAGCACGAGAACCTTGAGTTTGGGATCGGCCGACAGGCGATTGGCGAGCGTGCAGCCGGCGGAGCCGGCGCCGATGATCACATAGTCAAACGAGTCGCCGGCCACGGTCCTCTGTCTCCCAGAATATAAAAAGAAGGCGCGCCGGCTCGGCGCGCCTCGTTGTCGATGATTACGCCGCCTTGGCGATAGTGCTCGGCTTGCTGCCGATGGCGACCTGGAAAGCGGGACGTGCTTCGATGGCCTTCATCCAGCGGGTCAGGTTCGGCAATTCCGGCTTGTCGATCGGGAATTCCAGGCAGCGCTTGGCAACGCTGGCCATGGCGATGTCGGCGAGTGTCAGGCGGCCCAGAGCCAGCCAATCCTTGCCGGCGAGCGCGCCGTCGAGGATTTTCATCTGCGCCACGAGATCGGCCGCCTGGGCGGCGAAATCGGCGCTGCGTTCGGCTTCCGGTTTCTTGGCGTCGCGGAATACGGCCAGATAGGGCGCGTTCAGCGAGCCGAGATGCCAATCCATCCAACGCTCAACCTGCGTCTTCTCGGCCGGCGTCGCGCCAGTGAATTCCGGCTTATGCAAAGCGGCGAGGTAACGCAGGATCGTGTGCGATTCCCAGGTGGTGACGTCGCCATCGACCAGCGTCGGCACCTTCATATTGGGGTTGAGCGCACGATAGTCGTCGGTGTTGGTGTTGCCGAACTGGCGACCGTAATCCTCGCGCGCATAAGGCACGCCCACCTCTTCGAGGAAGAACAGGACTTTCTGCACATTGCCGGAGGTTTGCCGGCCAAGAACACGGATCATTTGGTACTCTCCTCTAGTTTTAAAGCGCTTATCGCTTCAGCGGATTGGCGCCTTTGAGATATTTGTCGGTGAAGGCGCCTGCGGCCGGAATCGACTGCTTCATCACTTCCTGCTCGACCAGGGTCTTGACCGTCGCGGCCCAGACCGCTTCCGTCATCCAGCCGAGGCCATTGGCCTTGGTGTCGTCGCTGAAGAAGCTGTGCTTCACGTCGGCCTCGATCTGCTGCACGAGCACGGTCTTGCGATTGGCATATTCCGGATTGGCTTTGATGATGATGTCGGCGGCCTCGACCGGATTGTTGGCCACGTCGGCGAAGGCTTGCATATAGGCGTTGACGAAGCGCTGCACCACGTCGCTCTTTTCGGCGATCATCTTCTCGGTGGTGAACAGGCCCGAGCCATAGACTTTGTAACCGAAGTCCGAACCCTGCATGATCGACAGGGAACCCGGGCCGCCGGCCTTGGCTTCCAGCTCCGGCACTTCGGCATCGATATAGCCGGGCACCGCGTCGACGCGGCCGAGCAGCAGGTAGTTTTCGTAAGGCGGTGTCACCGTGCTCTGTTTGATGTCGTTGAGTGACATGCCGTTGGAGGCGAGGAAGGCCTTCAGGAAGACATAGGTGGAACCCGACGGCTGCACGCCGATGTTGAGGCCCTTGAGATCCTGCGGCTTGGTCAATTTCGTCTTGCTGGCCAGCGACAGCATCGCCAGCGGGCTATGCTGGTTGACGGCGGCGAGTGCGACCACCGGCACGTTCTGCGAACGCGAAACCGCGAGCGTCGGCAAGTCGCCGAAGCCGAATTCGGCGTTGCCATTGCCGACCAGACGCATGGCGTTCGGCGAACCCGTGCCCTTCTGGATCGCCGTCACTTCAATGCCGTTCTTGGCGTAATAGCCCTTTTCCTGAGCGACGAAGAACATGGCATGATTGCCGCGCACCACATAATCGAGCTGCACGCTGACCTTATCGGCAGCCTGGGCACCCGAATGGGCGGCCGAGCTGGCGACGACGAGGAGGGCGGCGAACGCTAATCTTCTCATGGGTCTGGTCCTCTGGTTCAGTTTGGGTTGGGCTTGTTGTTGTGGTTAGTGAGAACGTTGTCTCGTGTCGTATTTCGGCGACCACGGCACGAGGAACCGTTCGGCCAGTTCCACCACGTAGTAGAAAGCGAGGCCGAGCACCGAAATGACGAGCAGAGCTGAGAAGACCAGCGGCGTATCCAATTGTGTCGAAGCAAACTGGATCACATAGCCGAGGCCAGCATTGGCGCCGGCGAATTCGCCGACGATGGCGCCGATGACGCTGAAGGTGATCGCCACTTTCAGGCCGGCGAAGAGATGCGGCAGCGCATGGGGGATGCGCACCCGCAGCATGATCTTGTTCTTGTTGGCACCGACCGATTTCATCAGCGACACGAAGGACGGTTCGACCGATTGCAGGCCGGCGAGCATGTCGATCGTCACCGGGAAGAAGGCGATGACGACGATGAGCAGCAGTTTCGGCGCCATGTCGTAGCCGAACCACAAGATGAAGATCGGGGCCAGCGCCACTTTCGGCACGTTCTGGAACAGGACGATCAGCGGATAAAGCGCCCGGCCGAAACGCTCGAAGCGGGCGATCACCAAGGCCACGGCAATGCCGACCACGGCGGAGAGGATGAAGCCGACGAGCACTTCGATCGCCGTCACTTTGGCTGCCACCATCAGGTGATAGCGGCTCTCGATCAGCGAGCGGAAGACGGCACTGGGCGCCGGCACGACGAATTCCGGTACGTTGAACAGACGCACGCCCAATTCCCACAGGAGCAGAGCAACGATCATCAGTCCGGCCGCCGGGACGAAATCCGGCAGCGGCCTGCGCACGGTGTCTGATCGATCCTGGGACATGCCGCTCTGCACCACTTCCGTCACGACGTCCTCCTGTGGCTTTCGATCAACAGACCGCGCAGGCGCTTTTCGGCGGCCTTGAACGCGGGTTCCGAGTAACTTTCCTCGCCGCGCGGCCGGGCCACGGTGATCGGCAGGGTTTCGATGATGCGGGCAGGGCCGGTTCCCATCACATGCACTTCATCGGAGAGAAGCACGGCTTCATCGATGGAATGGGTGACCAGAACGATGGTCTTGCCGGTGCGCTCCCAGATGTCGAGCAGGCATTCGCTCATCTCCTCGCGCGTGATGGCGTCGAGCGCGCCGAACGGCTCGTCCATCAAGAGCACCTGCGGATCGAGCGCGAGCGCGCGGGCGATGGCGACGCGTTGGCGCATGCCGCCGGAAAGCTGCGACGGCATCTTATTTTCCGCGTCGCGCAGACCGACCAGTTTCAACATCGCTTCGGCGCGGCCGAAGGCTTCCGACTTGGCGATCGATTCATCCGCCGTCATCAAGAGGAAGGCGGCATTCTCGAGCGCGTTCTTCCACGGCAGCAGGGTTGCTTCCTGGAAGACGAGGCCGATGACGCGTTTCTTGGCGGCTTCTTCGGGCGCAATGCCGTCCACGGTGATCGAGCCTTCGCTGGGCGGCACGAGACCAGCCAACACCTTCAACAACGTGCTCTTGCCGCAACCGGACGGGCCGATCAGCGAAACGAAACTGCCGCGTGGAATGGAAATGTTGACGCTCTGCAGCACCCGCTGGCGCCGGCCCGCATGGGTGAAATCGACGGCGATATGGCGTCCAATGATCTGAGCCTCAGCCGTATCCGGCGCGGAAACGACTGATGGGGCAGGGGCGGCGGTCTCGGCGAGCATCATGGCTTCTCCCTTAGCGGCTCACTTGCCCTTGATCGGCTTGTAAACGATCACTTCGATTTCGATCTTGGTGCTGATCACCGCGCGCGCTTCGATGGTGGTGCGGGCGAGGGTGGCGTCCTTGAAATATTGGCCGAACACTTTGTTGTAGCGGCCGAAGTCGCGCGTATCCTCGAGATAGGTGGTGGCGCGCACCACGTCGGCGAGCGTGCAGCCTTCGAGCGCGATGATGCGCTGAATGGATTCGATCGTCGCGGCCGTCTCTTCCTCGATCGTGCCGGAAATCATGTTGCCGTCGGCATCCTTCGCCACCTGGCCAGAGACGAAAATGTAGTCGCCGGCGCGCACGGCCGGATGGAACGGCAGGTTCGGGTTCTTGTTGCCGATCGGATAAACGTCGTTACGCGTCTCAGTCATGACAGATCCTTAGCGAAAAGCGTCCGCTTCGATGATGTCGACGCCGCTAACGCGGTCGACGAGATAGATGAGCCCACGGCTATCCATGGTGACGTCATTGGAGGAGGGACGGTCGGCGCCGGGCGCCGCCGGCGGCACGTAGGAGCCGATCTCCTTGGGTTGATACGGATCGGCGAAATCGACGATGCGCAAACCCTGCGCGAACCAGGCGAAGGGCACGATCGTGCCGGAGAAGCGCTCCGACGGTTGATGACAGCCCGTCATCGCCGGCTGCGCCTTGCCGTCGGGATCGAGGCCCGGCACCTGGAAGGTCGAGATCGGCACCGGCAGGCGCTCGTTGGTGATGTCGTAGACCCAGGTGAAGGACGGCGGTGACGGCCACAGCTTCGCCACGTCCTCGTCCGCCACGATCATGATGTTGCGGCCCTTCAGGGGCTTCGGCATCACCAGGCAGGTGTGGGTCGGGTGCGGATAAGAGGGGCTGGTGTTATAAGCGGAGACCAGCGTCGGCTTCGACATGTCGGAAATGTCGAGAATGAAAAAGCCGTGATGCCAGTAGCTCACATAGAGCCGGTCCCCGTGGCGCAGCGGATGGTGGCAGCGCGGCGTTGGCCAGTCGTTGCCCCACGGATAGGCCTCTCCACCAGCTTGCCATTGGCCGGGAATCCACCAGCGGCCGACTTCTTCCGGACGGGTCGGATCCTTCAGGTCGAGGATCATCGTGATGTTGCCGATATAGCCTTCGGCCGTCGGCGAAATATAGGCGTAGCGCCCGTCGAAATCGAAACGATGTACGCCACCGCCCTTGGTGCGCCATTCGCACAGCAGTCTTGGCTGCGCCGGATTGGACACGTCGTAGATGTTGAGGCCGCCGCCGATGTCGCCGGGCTGGTTCTTGCCGAACCGTTCGACGTTGACGACCATGATGTTGTCTT
The DNA here is from genome assembly GCA_001898965.1 of Rhizobiales bacterium 62-17. GTDB lineage: Bacteria > Pseudomonadota > Alphaproteobacteria > Rhizobiales > Beijerinckiaceae > Terripilifer. The sequence goes on along the minus strand of MKVW01000007.1, from coordinate 5,490 downwards.
TGACGCGCACCTTGTGCGAGTGCCAGCCGGTCGGCACTTCGATCTCGGCGATCACCTTGGGTTTGCGGGGATCGGCGACGTCGATGATCGTCGTGCCTGAGGTCGGGCGCATATGCCCGACATACATGGTCGAGCCTTCCACCCAGACCTGGCCACCGCCCGGTGTTTCGATCCGGGCGATGTGGGTCGTGTTGGATTGGCGGGTGGGTTTGTCGAGCACGGAAGACTCCTGCGAAAGATAGAGGTGGGGCCGGTGCGTGTTGCCGGCCGGAGCGTCAGGCCAACGGCCGGTCAGACCAGCTGCGAGACCTGACCCGAGGCGCTCTTGCCCCACTTCTTGTAGAGATCGAGTTTCTTCAGCGTCGGCTCGTCGCTGGCGACAAAGAGGATCAATGGCTCCTTGTCGGACGTGTTGTGATGCTCGAACCAGGAGCCGCCGGGGATGGCCAGCGTGTCATATTCCTTCCAGTCCATGCGCTGTCCGTTGACGATCGAATAGCCCTGGCCCTCGAAGGGCGAGACGAGCAGGCTCGATGTCGTGCGCACCGGCAGGGTCTTGCCGCCCGGGTGCAGCATCTGGGCGAAGAAGGTCATGGTCTTGAACACCGGCTGGCCGGTGGTCGGGTCGATATATTCGACCATCAGACCGTCGTGGTCGTCGCCGGGGTTCTCGCGATGCTTGTTCAAGAGTTCGCGCACCATGTCCCAGCGATAGAGGAACATCGGCGAGGAATAGCCCGCACCGCGCGACTTGGTGCCGGCGAAGCGCGGCATCAGGCCGCCATAGCCATAGGTCTTTTGCGAATAGTCCGGCGTGAAGCGCTCGGTCTGCTGCTTCAACTGCACGACCTTGCCGTCGATCTCTTCCTTATAGTCGTGATCGAAGTGGATGGCGTTGAGCGTCTCGACCAAAGGCAGATCGAGCACGGAGAGGTTGAGCGCGCGTTCGTTGCCGACGGTGCCGTGATTGTGCCAGGTGTCGTTGGGCGTCAGCACGAGATCGCCCGGACCGAACACCATGTTCTCGCCGTCGACGCCGGTGAAATTGCCCTGGCCCTTGAGGCCGAAACGCACCGCGCTCGGCGAATGCTTGTGCGGCGGCATGATCTCGTTGGCGTCGTTGAGGCGATAGGCCGTGTACATGGTCGACACGGTGGCGCGGCGCGGCGCCAGACCCGGATTGACCAGCACCAGCGAGCGGCGCTCGGAATCGTCCATGGTGATGAGTTCGACGGCGCGATTGAGGATCGGCTCGATATCCTCGGCGCAGCGCCAGACATAGGGCACGGCCTTGGGGCTGGCCATGAGCTGCTTGATTTCGTCGTGCGCCACATCAGCCGACGTCGCCCAGAAGGGGAACATGTGGTTGGCGGCGACATCGTCGTAGAGCGCCTTCAATTCCACATCACGGTTGCGCAACAGAGTGTCGGACATGCGGGCCTCCCGTTAGCCTCTCGCGGAATGAGGGCAGGTTAGGCGCGCGACCCAACCGCGGTCAACCAAAAACAACCAAAGATATTGGTCAAATGTTGGACGCCTGTGCATCATTGCAGTGCACATTGCATTGATGCGGTGCAAAATCGCAAAATATAGGTGTTTCAGGGATATTTTGAGATGCTGATAAGCGTTCTGGGAATCGATCAAAGGTTCAACCAAAATTTTTGGTTGAGGTATTGAGCCGATCGATGTACAAATGGCGGGGTAAGTTCACCGGCACGTTTGTCCTCTGTGGCATCCGCCCGTTAGTTTCAGCGGAGATCGATTCCGGTCGCTCCAGGCCCCACATCCTTGAGGTTCAAAGACAGCCTTCATGACAGCGATTGTGTCCAGCTCCCGTTCCACCCCTCGCAAGCCCGGCGGCGCGAAGCTCTCTCGGGCTCAAAAGCCTGATGACGATCTGGAAGAGTTGAAGGATGCGATCCGCGCCATGGCGTCGGACAAGAAACTCGCGTCCGAGCGCGATCTGGCTGAAGCCTTGGGCGTCAAGCGCCATCAATTGCGCCGTGCCTTGCTCGCCCTGCGTGCCAATGGCGAATTGGAGCCGGCGCGGGCGAAGCGGCAACCGCTGGTCGGGCACAACGGCGAGAGCCTGGTGCGGGCCACCAATCCCATGGAAGTGATCGAGATGCGCATCGCCATCGAGCCGTTTCTGGCGCGGTTGGCGGCGTTGCGGGCTTCGCCGCAGGAAATGGCGCGGATCGAACAGGCGGCGACCACGGCCAGCGACGTCGACGCCGGCGCCTGGGACGTGGCCTTTCACAAGCTGATCGCCGCCGCTTCGGGCAACAAGCTGGCGGCGTCGCTTTACAGCCTCCTGCGGCAGGTTTCGAGCGATGCCCGCGTCCGGCTCGGTAGCAGCAACCGTCCCGCCACGCCGCAGCGTATCGCCATGCGCGATACGGAGCATCGCGCCATCGCCCAGGCCATTGTCCGCCGCGATCCCGACGGTGCTGACCGTGCCATGCGCGCCCATCTCGTTTCCGTGCAGAAGCGCGTCATGGAGCAGCTCAGCCCAGCTATGGTCCCGCATCCCTAAGAGGTCGGCCGCTCAAGCGGAAACGAGCAGGCCCGCGTTGGCGTATAGGGTCAGCATTTGCTCGATGCGTTCGTGCGCGACGACGTTGGCTTCCGGCGGGACAAGCGGTTTTCCATCGCGGTGAAACGTGATCCGGCCTTCGGCGATCGCATGTTCGACCTTGGCGCGGATCGCGGCTTTGTCGTGCGCGCCATCCATCAGCGGCAAGATCACTTGCCCCAGCGCGTCGATCTGCACGCGTTCGTGGCGAAGACTTGTGGTCGCCAGCTCGCCACGGGCAGCGTCGTGACGGGCGATCGAAAAAGCGACGGGCGCATCCGCTGATGGCGAACCTTCCGCGTCGACCGGAGCGGCTAGCCCCGTCACCATGCCCGTCAGCAGCATTTTGAGAACAGCTTCGAGAACCAGGCTTTTTCCCGTTTCATTGCGCGAGGCTGCCGGCAGGCTCGAATATAAGTCGTCGACCGAGAACGATCCTGGAAAAGCTCCGGCGACGCGCTCCAAGGCATTGGCGAGCGCCGATGCCTTGGTCGTCAACTTTCGCTCCTGAACGTCTCGGAGGGTCAATGTGTCGTCGGGCGCTCGCTCCAACTTCATTTTCGCGCTGCTCAGGAAGTGCAGGGAGGCCACGGAGGCGGGCGTAAGATTGCGATTGATCTCCGCCGCTCGGTGCGAACCGACCAAGAGCGACTGCCGGAACGTCCGGCCGCTGAGCATGTCGACATACTGCTCGGAAGCCAGGAACTGATTATTGGCGATTTCGCGCACGCGCTTGGCCGTTTCGGCCGGCAGGTTGTCGAGCACCATCGGGGCAAGATCGGTTTCGCCGAGGTATTCCAGGCCGTTACGGCTCGCGGCTTCAACGAAATTGGTGAAAGTGCAGGGCTCGTTGGTCTCTTCCAGAAATTCATGGGCGATATAATCGTCTGGCAGTTGCGCGAGACGGTTGGCCCATTGTTGCAGGTTTTGTTTGTGAACGCCGGTGTCGTGCGAAGCGTTCTTGAGAAAGTCCAATAGCTCTCTTGCCTTGGCGACGCGGCTGCGTGAATCGTTGTTGTCGGGCACATGCAAAAGGAAGCTGTCGCGCAGGGCTTGAAGCATCCGCCAGCCGGGAAGGACATTGTAACTGATGTTGGCGATCCCGACGTCCGACAGGCGTTCCTTGCAGATGCGCAGAATGGTCTCGCGTACGGGCGCCGGCACCCAACTGTAGACGCCATGGCAGATGATGTAATCGAACTGCCCATCTTCCGTGCCAAGCTCCGTAAAGCTCTTGCAGTGGATTTCGATGTTCGAAAGGCCGACGTCCTTGATGCGCGTCCGCCCCGCCGCCACTTGCGTGCGGGACAAATCAACACCGACGAATTTTGCCTCTGGAAAGCGAGCTGCGAGCGGAATGATGTTGCCGCCGGCGGCGCAGCCTAGCTCCAAAACCTTTGCCTGCGCGATCGGCGCATACTTCAGTCCGAAGACGTGTGCGATCGCAGCGAGCCGTGCCGGTTGCGTCTGCGGAAACGGATTGGAGGTATACGGCAAAAGATCATATTTTAATGCCGTGCGGGCAATCAGCGACTCCACATCCTGCGCGCGTGCAGCAGTCATTTCAGACACCGGTTTCTCCAAGGCTGACCTTGTGTGACATGGATTGGCGTCGTGCCACAACGGAAAGGACGAGAGGGCATGCCGTACGATTCGGTCGCTATACGATTATTATAGTCGCGGCCGTGGCCGATGGTTTGCCACGTGTCTGATGCCCCTGGCGCGCCATTTTATGTAAAGACATCAATATAGGCCTGCTGTGGCTAAGCTTTGATCGTTGACATTGATCGAAAATCCTAGAAAGTCCCGTATTGGGCAATCGGTAAAGTTGCGTAGTCGAAGCTTAAGCTAGTTATTTTTGCTGAATACGTTTCACCGCAGGGGGCGGGTATTCTATGAACTGCACCGTTTTTTCGGTCGGCGCGGCCGGCCGAATCGTCCGTTTGCGCGACAATTTTCTCTGTCAGACGAGCCAAGTCGCCAGCCAGTTCGCATTGCGATCTACAGTTGGCGCGGCCGTGCTCGCCGGCTCGACGCTGTTCATCCCCACGGGCGCGCAAGCGGCTTGCGTACCTGCCGCTGGCGTCGTGACATGCGACACGACTTCCACGACCAACACAACCTCGCCAGCCAATCCATTCAATGATCGCGAATATGTACAGAATTCCGGAGCGGCGGCCCCGCTCAATATCGATTCCGGTGCGACGGTCAGCGGCTTCGGTCTCGCGATCTCCAATACCGGTGCTGGCGGAGTCGCGGTCGTCAATAACGGCACAATCAGCGTTGATGCAGGGAATACCCCAACGGTGGGCGGCACGGCTGCCCTGAACATCACGGCCGCGGGCGGACCCATCACCTATACGGGTGGGGCGATCACCAATAACGGCACCGGCAACGCCTTCGACGTGAAGCAGAACGGCGCCGGGACGGTCAATCTCAACATCTCTGGCAGTGTCACCGCAGCGACCGGCGAGGGCATCACCGTGCGAGACACGGCGGCCGGTGGTAATATCGACGTGACGACAGGCGCTGTAACGGCGCTGAGCGTGGGCAAGGATGCGATCGACGTCCAGGCGCAATCGCTGACCGGCAATGTGACGATCGTGGCGAACGGTGCCATTCAGGCCGGCAATGCCGGCATTGTCGGTGCGATCCTCGCGGGTGCGGCAACAGGCAATATCGACATCACGGCCAACAGCACGATCGATGCGCGCTTTGGCATCGATGCGGAGAACTTCGGTTCGGGCTCGACGACGGTGAAGACGGTCGGCGCGGTGAACGTGACGACGGGCAATGGCATCTTCGCGCAGGCGAGCGGCGGCAACGTCTCGGTAACGACAGGCGCCGTGACCTCGACGGGCAACACGGCGATCGTCGCGCGTCAGACCAATGCGGCGGGCGCCGGCACGATCGAC
>MKVW01000006.1:366849-473679 GCA_001898965.1 Rhizobiales bacterium 62-17 | reverse complement strand
GACGACGCCGGCGCCGACGGTGCGGCCGCCTTCACGGATGGCGAAGCGCAGCTTCTCTTCCATCGCGATCGGAACGATCAGCGCCACGTCCATCGTCACGTTGTCGCCCGGCATCACCATTTCCGTGCCTTCCGGCAGGGTTACGATACCAGTCACGTCCGTCGTGCGGAAATAGAACTGCGGACGGTAGTTCGTGAAGAACGGCGTATGACGGCCACCTTCATCCTTCGTCAGGATGTAGGCTTCTGCCTTGAACTTCGTGTGCGGCTTCACCGAACCCGGCTTGCACAGCACCTGGCCGCGCTCCACGTCTTCGCGCTTCGTGCCGCGCAGCAGGCAGCCCACGTTGTCGCCAGCCTGCCCCGAGTCGAGCAGCTTGCGAAACATTTCGACGCCCGTCACCGTCGTCTTCACCGTCGCCTTCAGGCCGACGATCTCGACTTCTTCACCAACCTTCACGATGCCGCGCTCGACGCGACCCGTCACCACCGTGCCGCGGCCCGAGATCGAGAACACGTCTTCCACCGGCATCAGGAACGGCTGGTCGATCGGACGCTCCGGCTGCGGGATGTATTCGTCAACCGTCTTCATCAGCGCCAGAACGGCGTCATGGCCGATTTCCGGGTTGGTGTTGTCGAGCGCGCACTTCGCCGAACCCTTGGTGATCGGAATGTCGTCGCCCGGGAAGTCGTACTTCGACAGCAGTTCGCGCACTTCCATCTCGACCAGGTCGATCAGTTCCGGGTCATCGACCAGGTCGACCTTGTTCATGAACACCACCAGCGCGGGAACGCCGACCTGGCGCGCCAGCAGGATGTGCTCGCGCGTCTGCGGCATCGGGCCGTCGGCCGCCGACACCACCAGGATCGCGCCGTCCATCTGCGCCGCGCCCGTGATCATGTTCTTCACATAGTCGGCGTGGCCGGGGCAGTCGACGTGTGCGTAGTGGCGGTTCTGCGTCTCGTATTCGACGTGCGCCGTCGAGATCGTGATGCCACGCGCCTTTTCTTCCGGCGCCTTGTCGATCTGGTCATACGCCGTGAACGTCGCGCCGCCCGTCTCGGCAAGGCACTTCGTGATCGCAGCCGTCAGCGACGTCTTGCCGTGGTCAACGTGACCGATCGTGCCGATGTTGCAATGCGGCTTGTTCCGTTCAAACTTTTCCTTCGCCATGGTACTTTCCGGTGTTCCCAAAAGTTAGAATCCGCCATGGGGCGCACGTCGATACGGGCGCGGCGGAAAGGCGGCGGTTCGATAGGCAGTTTTCGCGCGGATCGCAAGGAAAATGATTATTTCCGCCCAGCCCGTACCACCGAGAAACGGGCAATCCGCGCGTTCTGCGACATTTACATGACCGCACCGATCATCTGACGATAGTCGTCGAACGTCGGTTTACGGGCCGCAGTGCGGTTAAAATGGGTATCCAGGGCCGCTTGGGCAACCTCTTCCAGGTCGCGCACCCGATAGCCGGCAGCGCTCAGGGTCAGCGGCAGACCAATGTCCTGGGAAAGCGAAATCACCCCGTCTTTCAGGGAGACGCCATCGGCCAGCCCCATGGCATGCGCCATGCGCCGGGCCCGGTCCGGGGCGTGAGTCGCGACGAAATCGAGGCTGGCGACCACCCCGATGTTGCTCAGGACGCCATGGTTGACGTCCTGGTCGCCGCAGGCGATGGCGATCGCATGGGCCGGCCCCAATCCCTTGTGGATGGCAACGCCACCCATGAAGGCAGCGGCCATGATTTCTAGCCGCGCTTCGGGATCCCGTCCATTTTCGACCGCCCGGCGCAAAAATCCGCTCACCCGCCGGATACCATTGTAGGCCATGGCCTCGGCAATGAGGTTTTCCGGCGCCGCGAACACCGCTTCGATACAGTGAGACAGCGCATCCATGCCGGTCGCAGCCGTCAGCCGCCGCGGCAAGGTATAGGTGAGGTCCGGATCGCAGATCGCCACTTTTGGCACCAGCAGAAGAGAGGCGACGCCAAGGCCGCGCTCGCTGGGGGTCGGGTGAATGCTCGAAGCCGGCGAAGCTTCGCTGCCCGTGCCCGCCGTTGTCGGTAGAACGATCAGCGGCGCCACGGCTTTCACTTTGTCGGGCGCGCCCATGTAATCGTCCGGCGTACCGCCCTGAACCGCCAAAATAGCCAGCATTTTACCGCTGTCGATCACCGAGCCGCCGCCGATCGCGACGACCCCATCGCATTTGTTTTCACGATAGGCTGCCAGCGCTTCAAGCACGCCGGCGGAGGTTGGATTTTCCGGAATAGCATCGAAGACGGCATAGCCGCTCTTGCCTTTCAGCGCGCCCTCGACCTGACCGAGGACACCGCAGGCGGCCAGATTGCGATCGCTGACCAGCAGCGGCCGGCTGACGCCGAGCTCGCTCAAGGCTTGCGGCAAGGCCTGAATGGCGCCGGCGGCCAGAAACAGGCGGGGCAGCGATAAGACTGGGGTCACGACATCCTCCCGATTTGCCTTGGGTGATAGCCTTCCCACCAAGCTGCGTCCATTGGCTCGTCCACAGGTGGCACGCGCTATTTGGAGCCTATTTGACAAAATGGGATCCCATTGCCTAGGGTCGCGGCACTTGAGGAATGGGGCCTGGAGGGAGCGCCATGACGCAGCAGTCCCAAGCGGTGATGAAAATCCGCGAAATGATTCTGCAAGGGCAGCTCGCGCCCGGCGAACGTCTCGCCGAAGCCGGCGTCGCCGACATGCTCGGCCTGTCACGCACCCCGGTCCGCCAGGCCCTGCCCGTTCTGGCTGAGGAAGGCCTGCTCGTTCCTGCCGGTGCGCGCGGCTATTCGGTGCGTGCCTTCACCACCCTCGAAATTCTCGAGGCCGTGGAAGTACGCGGCGCCCTGGAGGGCATTGCCGCCCGCATCGTCGCCGAACGCGGCGCTCCCCGCGCCCTGATGCGCACCTTGCGCGACAGCCTCGCCGAGGGCGATGAGATTTTCGCCAAGCGGCATCTGGTTGAAGCCGACGAGGCGACCTACAGCCGCGTCAATCTGAAATTCCACCGCTCCATCACCGATGCCGCCGAACACGGCTTCGCGCGCGACACGCTGGAGCGCATCGACCGCATTCCTTTCGCCTCCCCGGCCGCCATCGCCTTCGATCGGCATGGCCTGCCGGAAATGTTCGATGCCCTCTGGCATGCCCATCGCCAGCACCACGCCATCGTCGATGCCATAGACAACGGCGAAGGCAGCCGCGCCGAAGCATTGTTTCGCGAGCACATCTATTCGCAGAAGCGCAGCATGCGTCTGACCCGCGATCAGACCGCCCACAGCGCCGAGCCGCGCCGTCAGTTCGAAGAAGACTGAGCGGCATCATCGATCCGAAATCACCAAGACGAGGGGCTACAATGAAGCAGATCATCGCACCCGTGCTGGCCGCCGCCAGCCTGCTCGCCATCGGTGCGACGGCACGCGCACAGGAGGTCGTGAAGGTCGGCCTGATCGCGCCGATGACCGGCCCGCAAGCAGCGGCCGGCCGTCAAATGGTTGCCGGTGCCAAACTCTATATGGCGTTGAACGGCAACACCGTCGCCGGCAAGAAGATCGAACTGCTCGTGCGCGACGATACCGGCGTCGCCGATGTCACCCGCCGCCTCGCCCAGGAACTGATCGTCAACGACAAAGCCGCCGTCATCAGCGGCTTCGGCCTGACGCCGCTGGCCATCGCCGTTGGACCACTGATCACGCAGGCCAAGGTTCCAGCCGTCATCATGGTGGCAGGCACCGCTTCCATCGTTGCGTCGTCTCCCTATTTCGTGCGCGTCAGCTTCACCCTGCCGCAACAGACGGCACCCGGCGCCGAATGGGCGGCGGCCAATGGGATCAAGACCGTCGTATCCATGGTCTCCGACTATGGCCCGGGCCTCGATGCGCAGAATGCCTTCAAGGCGAAGTTCGAGGAGAAAGGCGGAAAGGTGCTCGAACAATTGCGCGCACCATTGGTCAATCCGGATTTCGCGCCCTTCCTGCAACGCGCCAAGGATCTCAAGCCTGATGCGCTGATGGTCTTCGTGCCGGCGCCGGTCGCCGGTTCGGTGATGCGTCAGGTCCTCGACCGCGGCTTCCCGGAAGCCAAAATCAAGGTCGTCGGTCCGGGCGATGCCTTCGACGACGAGCAACTGAATGCCATGGGCGACGGCGTGCTCGGTTCAGTCACGTCCTACAACTATTCGGCGGCGCATGACTCAGCCGAGAACAAGAAATTCGTCGCCGAATACCGCAAGGCCAACAATGAGACACGCCCCAACGTGATCGCCGTCGGCGGCTACGACGGCATGCACGCGATCTATGCCGCGCTTGCCAAGACCAACGGCGACAGTACCGGCCCGAAACTCATCGAAGCGTTCAAGGGCCTGTCCTGGGAAAGCCCGCGCGGCCCCTTGACCATCGACGCCCAGACCCGCGAGCCGGTGCAGAACATCTATATCCGTCGCGTCGAGCGCAAGGACGGCGAACTCTATCACATCGAATTCGCCACCTATCCGAACCAGAAGCCCTGATCTTCTCACCCCCACATCGTCAAACAAAGGAAGCGATATGTCCCAAGGCCCATTCCGTGCAGATCATGTCGGCAGCCTCCTGCGGCCGGTGGCGGTCAAGGAAGCCCGTGTCAAAAAAGCCCGCGGCGAGATCGATGCCGAGGCACTGCGTGCCATCGAAGACGACGCCATCCGCCATGTGGTGAAACTCCAGGAAGCCGCTGGCATGCACGCCATCACCGATGGCGAAATCCGCCGCGCCATCTGGCACGTCGATTTCCTCACCGGTTTCGATGGCATCGAAGCGACCAAGAGCGATTATGCGGTCAGCTTCAAGGGAACGGCCGGCGAAACCGAGAGCACCAGCTCGATGATCGCCGTCACCGGCAAGGTCGGCCGCTCCAAGCCGATCATGGTCGATCATTTCAAGTTCTTGCAATCGGTGACGACCAAGACACCGAAATTCTGTATCCCCTCGCCGACCTACATGCACATGCGCGGCGGCAAGAAAGTGATCGCCGATGCGGCCTATCCGAACCAGGATGAATTCTGGGCCGACATGACCACGGCCTATCGCGCCGAAGTCGCCGATCTCGTCGCTGCCGGCTGCACCTATCTGCAGCTCGACGACGTCTCCTTCGCCACCATGTGCGATGCCGGCGTGCGCAAGCAGATGCAATCCGATGGCCTCGACCCGGACAAACTGCCGGAAACCTATGCGCGCATCATCAACGGCCTGATCGCAGGCCGCGACGACAAGCTGACGGTGACGCTGCACACCTGCCGCGGCAATCACAACAGCATGTGGATGGCGGAAGGCGGCTACGACTCCGTCGCCGACGCTCTCTTCAACGTCACCGAAGTCGACGGCTTCTTCCTGGAATATGACACCGAACGTGCCGGCGGCTTCGGCCCGCTGCGCTTCTTCCCCAAGGGTAAGAAAAAGCTCGTACTCGGTCTGATCAGCTCGAAGGAAGCGGCGCTCGAATCGAAGGACGCCCTGAAGAAGCGCATCGACGAAGCCTCGAAATATGTCGCGCTCGATCAGCTCTGCCTCAGCCCGCAATGCGGCTTCGCCTCCAGCGTGCCGGGCAATCGCCTGACCGAAGAGATCGAGAAGAAGAAGCTCGAACTCGTCGCGGAAGTGGCGCAGGACGTGTGGGGCACCACGGCGCACTAAGAATGAAGGAAGGGTGGCGGCGGCATCGCCGCTACCCCTACCCTAGTTTCTCTTCGCCGTTTTGATCTGCTGCGCTGCATGGCGCAATTCCTTGATGGCATATTGCGCGGCGGTCGACGGTGCGCTTTTCGCACGCCGGATGATGCCCGTCGGCTGGGACGGAAATTTAAGCCCCAGATCAGGCGTAGCGAATTCGCGTTGCAGCCATGTGGTACGAAAAATCTGATGCGGCGCCACGCCCAGCAAATCGGTCTGCGAAATGATCGTCAGCATGGTCATGAAGCTATCGCTATCCATCGTGCATTGCGGCGCCCTCCCTGCCTTCTCATGAAAGGCGCGCTGAAAGGCCGTTCGCGCCGGGCTGTCACTGCCAGGCAGAATCCACTCACATCTCTCCCAATCAATTTTTCGCCCCGCCTTGAGCAGCGGATGATCGCGTCGCGAAACGACGACCAGGCTGTCATTGAAAAGTGGCTCAGTCGCAAATTCGTGTGGATCGATATCCTCGAAGATACGGCCAAAAGCGAAATCGAAATCTCCCTGCCGCAGACGACCCATAAGACTTGTGCCAATGGCCTCGCTGACCGTGACCCGCAATTTCGGCCGCGCTTTCTTGATCCGCGCGAGAACGGGAGGCAGCAGACTGAATGCCGCGACGGGCGTCGCGCCGATGCGTAAGTCGCCATGGGTCGCCGCGCGTAATTGCGCGATATCGTCCTTTGCCTGCCGCATCTCCGCTTCGATAATTTTGCTACGCAGGATCAGGGCTTTTCCATAAGACGTAGCCTCCACGCCGAGCGCGGTGCGATCGAGAAGCTTCACGCCGAGCTCGGCTTCAAGCTCACGAATGCTGCGGCTCAGCGCTGGTTGCGACAGACGCATCTTCTGCGCCGCCTGGCGCAAGCTGCCACTTTCGGACGCGATCACCAGAGCTGCCAGCTGATGCAGTTTCATCGCTCCACCCTATAACCAAATATAATCGCCTTATGATGCGATCTTATAATCTGATTATCGATCCCCGAGTGTTAGTTTACAAGCGTGGGGAGAGGGAGAAGCGGATGAAAATCGTTTCAAGCGATGCCGTGGCCTGGCAACATGATCATCCGACCGGATCGCTGGCTTTCAAATATCTACTGACTGGCGACGAGACCGCCGCCGATAATTTCGTTCTGATGCTGGCGCGCCAGGACAAACATTTCACGACCAAACGCCATCGGCACAACTTCGATCAATTCCGTTATCCGGTTCGCGGCGACATGAACGTCGGACAGGGTATTAAACTACGTGAAGGCCAGCTCGGCTATTTCACGGAAGGCGCGCCGTACGGTCCGCAGGACGATCCGTTGGACGATGCGCAGCCTGGCGAGCGACTGCATCTAACCTTGCAATTTGGCGGATCGACCGGCTACGGCTATCTCGGTCCCGATCGGTTGCGTTTGTGCCGCGACGAATTGCGCCGCGACGGAGAATTCACCGACGTCCTCTATCGTCGCCACGACGGCAAAACGCTCGGCGGCCTCGATGCGGTCTGGCAACACGCCTTCGGCGCCAAACTCGAATATCCCCGGCCAAGATATGCCGATCCAATCATCATGGATCCGCAGTCCTTCCGCTGGATCAGCGACCCCGAACGGCCTGGATTGGAGCGCAAACATCTCGGCGCGTTCACCGAACGCGGCACTTGGGCGGAAATCGCCCTTCTGAAATCGGGCGCTCGATGGAACCTCCAGCCCCGGAACACGCGTTTGCTCGGTGTCGTTTTGTCGGGCGCTGGGGAATGCAACGATCAACCCCTTTCGCGTTTCTCCGCCTTGCAGATCGATCCGGGCGAACAGGCGGCGATCACCAGCGACACGCAACTCGAACTTCTGATTTTCGGCCTGCCGCCGATCAAGAGCATCGCATCGACATCGCAACCAAGAGAGTTTCAACACGCCTGAGCGCACCTGGTCGGCCATATAGAAGCAACTGATGCCTGGGAGGGTATGATGAGAAGCACCTGCCTCGTCGCGAGCTTTGCGATGCTGGGGATGATGGCAACGTCATGCTTCGCCCAAGAGGGCGTGAAAGACTATCCGAGCGCCAATATCCGTCTCATCGTCAATGTTGCCGCCGGAGGCGTGACCGATGCCATAGCGCGGGTTGTTGGCCAGGGGCTTTACGAGAAATGGGGCAAGCCCGTCATCGTCGAAAATCGTGTCGGCGGCAATTCGAGTATTGCCGCCCTGACTGTTTCTCGATCACCCGCCGATGGTTACACGCTTTTCGTAACCGCCGATGCCCCTTTCACCGCCACCCCCTTCATGGTGAAAGACCTGAACTTCACCATCAATGATTTCACGCCTATTGCCGTGATCTGTCGGCCTGTCCCCGTACTCGCCGTTCAGGCTTCGATGAAAATCAAGACGCTCGAAGAATTTCTCAAGTTCGCCGAAGCCCAGCCGGGCAAGTTGAATTATGGCTCACAAGGCCTTGGCACTTACGGTCATCTTGGCATGGAGGATTTCATTCGCCGGGCCGGCATCAAAATGGTGCATGTGCCTTATCGTGGCGGCGCTCCCGCGCTCGAAGGCCTTGTGCGCGGCGATGTCAACGCACTCATCATCAACTATTCCAATATCGCCCCCTTCGCTCAATCCGGCGATGTCACGATTCTCGCCGCGGCCAGCGATCAGCGCGCAAGCGCTCGCCCAGAGCTTCCAACCATGATGGAAACGGTGCGCGGGTTTTCGGTCAGCACCTGGTTCGGCATATTCGGGCCATCGGGCATGCCTCCCCATCTCACGGCCAAAATCAGGCAAGGGGTGGAGAGTGTTCTGGAAACGGAAAAGTCGGCGGAGTTCATGAAGCTCAATAGCTGCGAACGTGAAACCGCCACGCCGCAACAATTTCGCGATCTCATCGCCGCCGACGCCAAGCACTGGAAAGCCGTCATCGAAAGCGTCGGCATCAAGCCCGAATAGCGGCCTAGAATTTCTCCACCCAGGGCCGCAGTTCGACTTCCCATGTCCAGGCGCTGCGCGGCTGGCGGATGATCTGCAGATAGGTTTCGGCAATCGCATCCGGATCGAGCAGCGCATCGGGTGCATCGGACGGCGGCGCGCGGCCTTCGCGGGCGATGCCGCCGTCGATGACGAAATGCGCCACGTGAATGCCCTTGGGCGCCAGTTCGCGCGCCATGCTTTGCGCCAAACCACGTAAAGCGAATTTGCCCATGGCGAAGGCGGCTGATTGCGGGAAACCTTTCACGCTGGCCGAAGCGCCCGTGAACAGAATCGCGCCCTGCCCCTTCAGCAGCATTCGCTGCGCCGCTTGCTGTCCGACGAGGAAGCCGGCGAAGGCCGAGACCTCAATGGCGTGGCGCACGTCCTCAGGTGCCAATTCGGCGATTGGCCCACGCGCCCGTGCACTGGCATTATAGACAACCACGTCGGGCGCGCCGAGCGCGGCCTCGACGTCTTCAAACAATTTGGCGACCGCCGCCGGATCGACCGCATTGCAACTCCATGCTTTCGCGCCGGTCTCGGCGCAGAGCGCCGACAGCTTGTCCGCGTTACGCGCGGCCAGACCAACAGCCCAGCCTTCACGCGCCAGCAACCGCGCCAGAGAGGCGCTGAGCCCACTGCCCGCGCCAACGATAAGAGCCGATTTCCGCTCCGCCATATGAACGATCCTTCAACTGAGATCAGACAGGGAGACGCGCCCGATCATGGGGCGCCGCATAATCGACCGGCGTTCCTTTCGGAATGATGCCGCTCGGGTTGAGCCGCCCGATGGAATAATAATTGGCGATATAGTGACGAGGCTTCACCGTCGCCATGATCCCCGGATATTGGCACAGCTCGCGCATATAGTTCGACAGGTTGCGATAGTCGGCGATGCGCTGGCGATTGCATTTGAACAAGGGAAAATAGGCAACATCGAAACGCACGAGCGTCGGCAGCAGCCGCCAGTCCGCTTCGGTGATCTGAGTGCCGCAGAGATAGCGCTGCTTGTCCAACAGGGCTTCCAATTCGTCGAGCACGCGAAACACATCGTCGAACGCCTGCTCGTAGGCCTGCTGCGATTGGGCGAAGCCGCAGCGATAAACGCCGTTGTTGACGTTGGCATAGATCTTGGCGTTCATCTGATCGATGTCTTCGCGCAGATGCTCCGGATAAAAATCCGTCTCGTTGCCGGCGATGCCACGGAATTCCGTATTGAACATGCGGATGATTTCCGAGGATTCATTGTTGACGATTTTTTTCGTCTGCTTGTCCCATAGGGTCGGCACCGTCACCTTGCCGGTATAGCCGGGCTTCGCCGCCGCATAGGCCTGATGCAGATAGGTGAAGCCGTTCACCTCATCGCCGTTGCATTCCGGCCATTGCGGGCGATGACCCAGCGTCCAGCCATAAGTGCGCTCGTCCGGCAGGCCCCAACTCACGCTGACAGCGTCGTCGAGCCCCTTCGCGGCACGATAGATCAAGGTGCGATGCGCCCACGGGCAGCCATAGGTCACATAGAGATGATAGCGCCCCGGCTCGGCCTGGAAGCCCGAGCGACCATCGGCGCTGATCCGATCGCGAAACGCACTGTCCGCGCGCAGGAATTCGCCGGACTTGCCGGTCTCCTGCGCCAATCGCTCATCGCTCCATATGCCGTTGATTAAGATACCCATTGCATTGGTCCTTGCGTGTCCTCGTTCTTGCCCCTGTTCTCGCAAATCCGTTCAGCCGCGCCAATCGAAGGCTTTGCAGAGCAGGGTTGAAAGCTTGGCGATTACAGTCAAGATAAAGCTTAATAACGCCTATAGGCGCCGCGATATGGCTCATTCTCCCGGTTTCGGTTTGAGGTAGGGCCAAGGCGCCATTCTGCGCCGGCTTCAATTCAGGTCGCATTCCCATGCTGATGCATCGACTTCTGAGCGACGTCGCTCAACGCACCCCCGACAAAATGGCCCTGCGCTGGGTCGATCGCGACAAATCCCTCACTTATGCGCAAGCCGTCGAGCAGATGGACCGCATGGCCGGCCTGCTGCACGATTGCGGCATACGCAAGGGCGATCGCGTCGGCGTCTTCGCCCACAACGGCATGGACTATCTTCTCGCCATGCTCGGCGCCTGGCGCATCGGCGCCATCGCCGCGCTGGTGAACGTCAAATTCGCTGATGACCTCGAATATTACTGGGCCGATCACGAACCCTCGGTCGTCATCTACACCCATGACCTGCACGACGTGGTGCTGCGCGCCCAGCGCGCCGTGCCTTCAGTCAAAACACTCATCTGCATGGACGGTCCGCAGCCCGGCGCCTTGTCCCTGCCCGAGTTGATGAATGCCGGTTTCGCGCCGCCGCCCGATCCATGCGACGAAAGCGCCATCGCGCACCTGTCCTATACGTCGGGCACCACCGGCAAGCCGAAGGGCGCCTGCCTCGCGCATGAGCCGACGGTGCGCGCCACCCGCTGCATCGCCGAGCGTCTGCAAATCCGCGCCCATGACATTTCTTTCGGACCAACGGCTTTGTCGAGTTCCTATCAGCTCGTCGGCAATCTGCTGCCGCCGCTTTCGGCCGGCGCCAGCATCCATGTGATGGGCAAGTGGACGCAAGCGACCGGCTGGGACGCTATCGAAGCCGCCGCCGCCACCGTTTTGATCGGCAATCCGACTTTGCTCGACGAAGTGTTGCGGGAATCGGAAAAGCGAGGACGCTCGCCCGGCAAGCTGCGCATGGCGCTCACCGGCGGCGGTCCCCTGCCGCCGACCCTTAAGGCCGCGTGGCGCGACAAGCTCGCTTTGCCGATCGTCGAAAGCTATGGCCAGAGCGAACTCGGTGGCTTCGTCGCGCTCGGCTATCCTGAACTGGTGCCCGAGGGCGCCGATCTCGTGCGTATCGGCCCGCCGCTGCCCGATAAGGAAGTTCGTATTTTCAGCGCCGATGACAAGCCAGTGCCGACAGGCGAGATCGGCGACATCGCTTTGACCGGCGGCTTCATGAAAGGCTATTGGGGCAAACCGGAAAAGACGGCGGAAGCCACCCGCGATGGCTGGCTGCGCACCGGCGATCTAGGCGTCATCGATGCCGACGGCTACATCACCCTGCGCAGCCGCCGCGCCGAACTCATCACTGTCGACGGTATCGCCTGGTATCCGCGCGATGTGGAGGAAGCCTTGTGCGAACAGGCGGGCGTGCGCCAGGCCGCGTTGATCGGTCTGCCCAACGGCGGCAGCGGCCAACTACCGACAGCCTTCGTGACATTGATCGACGGCGCCGCCACTGACAGTGAGAGCCTGAAAGCGGCGATCGCCAGCAAAGTCAGCTACGACCTCGCGCCGCTCGCCATCCGCATCGTCGAGGAACTGCCGATGACGCCGACCGGCAAGATTTCCAAGGCTGATCTGCAAGCCCTCGTCGCGGCGGGAGCCATGGCATGAACAAGCCCTTGGGACAGAAATTGCCGTCGCACTGGTGGTGGGATCTGTCCACGCGCGATTTCGCCAGCCTCGACATGAGCCGCATCGTCGCCGTCCTCCCGGTCGGCGCCGTCGAACAGCACGGCCCCCACCTGCCGGTGCGTGTCGATGCCGCCATCATCAATGCGGTGGTCGAACGCACCGTCACCAAGATGAGTGAGACGACACCCGTTCTGGTTTTGCCGGCGCTGAATGTCGGGCTGTCGCGCGAACACACGGCCTTTCCGGGCACCCTCACCTTCACCCGCGAAACCCTCGCCAATATGTGGCTTGAGATCGGCGCATCCGTTCACCGTGCGGGCATCGAGCGCCTGTTGATCGTCAATGCCCATGGCGGCCAGCCGCAACTCGTCGAAATGGTCTGCCGCGAATTGCGGATACGCCACACCATGCTGGCCGTCGGCACGATGTGGGGCAGGATCACGCAGGAGGACGATCTGTTCGACAAGCACGAACGGACCCACGGCATTCATGGTGGCGAAATCGAAACCAGCGTCATGCTGGCCATTCATCCTGATCTGGTGCGGATGGAATATGCGAAGAACTTCGTCCCGCTCTCGGTCGACCTGGAAAAAGCCGATAGCCTGCTGACGCCGGAAGGCAAGGTCGGCTTCGGCTGGCAGGCGCAGGATCTCTGTCCCGAAGGCGCTTGTGGCGATGCCACCGCGGCGGATGCGCTGCGCGGCGAAATCCTCATGGATCGCGCGTCCGACGCGCTCCTGAAACTATGCGAGGAGATCGCAGGCTTCCCCATGGAACGCCTGCGCCAGGCGCCGGCCTATGCGGCGCCGATCCAAAGCTGAAGAGTTATCAGGGGCAGCTATAGCCCGCCGGATCAGGCAGGCAGCGCGCGCCCGTCTTAAGGACCAAGGCACCGCTGCGGTCGCGGTTCACCCGATCGCCGTTCGGCAGGTTGAAGCCGCCGCTGGCGTCAGGCGTCACGCGCGCGCCGTCAGGCAGAACGAGCTGCCCGCCATCGCGCATGATCCGCTTGGCTTGTCCTTGGACCGGCGCGGACGCCGGCGGCGGAGGAGAGGAAGCGCACCCACTCAGCATGAGCGCGATGACGCCGACGGAGATCGAGAGCTTAATCATGGTGCCATTCTGCCGCATCGGCGCGGGCGCGCAAGTCTCTTTTAGCCAAGTTCGCATTCTTCCCAGCATTTTCGACAGGCCAGCTCCATGAATTTCTCCATGACCTTCGGCACTGTTCGAGGGCGATCGATCAAAAGAAACTCAAAGGCCACCTTGCGCGTTGGGATGGCGCATATGCAGTTCTCGGCCGAAACGAACTTTGCGATCTACCTGTTTTCGTTCCTGTTCATCGGCGGAGCAACGGCGGCTGCCATCTTGCTCGCCTACCACAGCATCAAAAATGAAGGTTGATAACGAACGCTTGAACGCCCCTGCTTTGACATAGACCAAGCATGGGTATTTATCTGGTCGTCATAAATTCAGTCCCGCTTTGACTGAACCTTCGCCTCGGAGGTCTCCATGTCACTCATCAAATCCCTCGCCGTTATTTCCACCGTCGCCATCGGCGGCTTTGCTCTGGCCGGCTGCGCGCCCGCCGGGCCGAACTATGGATATGGCTACGGCTATTACGGCCCCTCGGCCGCGGTCTATCCAAGCTATGGATATGGGTATGGCTACGGCGGCTATTATACCGGCTACCGCCCGGTCTATCGCTCTTATGGCGTCTATGGCCGGTCCTATGGTGGCTGGCGCGGTGGTGGTTGGCGCGGCGGCGGTGGCGGATGGCATGGAGGCGGCGGATGGGCCGGACGTGGTGCAGCCATGCCGTCCCGTGGCGCCTTCACCGGCCGCCCCCTCGGACACCGCTAGATTTAACGATTTGAACGACACAAAACCCGGCGCCTTTGCCGGGTTTTATTTTGCGCAAACCTCAATGAACATCATCCGGCGTCGTAACCTGCCCGATGATATCGCGCAGCCAGCGTGACGCCGGCGCATCTTCGACATTTTCATGCCAGAGCATGAAGAGCTGCATGCGGCCCAGTTCCTCCGGCGCTTTCAGAATCGCGAAATCCCCTTGCAGCGCCAGCAGGTCGGCATAGGGCCGTGCTGTCGTGAAGACGAGATCCGATCGCAGCAGCACATGCGGCACCAAGGAATATTCCGGAAGCGAGACAGGAATCTTTCGCCACTTGTGCAGGCGAGCCAAGGGGCCATCGATGGGATTCCACTGCGACGGTGCATTGCCGGTCGGGCGCACGTGAAGCTGAGTGAGATAGGTCTCGAGATCGACCTCGCCCCTGTTGGCAAGCGGATGCTGGCGACGCACCATGCAGACAATTTCAGCATCGATCAGAAGTTTGCTGCGCAGCCGATCGTCCGCCGAGATCCAGTTGCCCAAGACAAGATCGATCTCCTGGCTTTCCAGCCCCGCGACGATAGCCGCGTCGGATTTTTCCTCATAGAAGCGCACCGTGAGGCCCGGCGCTTCTTTCTGGATGGCATCGACGACACGCGGCAGATAGACGAGCGCCATCCCGTTCTGCGACACGATGTTGATCGATCGCTTGGCCGTTCCGCCAGTATCGGAAATGTCCTGCAGGTTTTGCAGCGTCTTTTCGAGGACGGATGAAATCTGGCGGGCACGATCAGTGGGAATGAGACCGGATTTGCTGGGGATCAGCAGTTTGTCGCCGATGATGTCGCGGAGCTGCCGCAACGCCGCACTGATCGCCGGCTGGGTCTGCCCCAATTTCTCGGCCACCCGCGACACGCTTTTTTCCGCGATCAGCAGGCGCAGAACCCGCAAAAGCCGGATATCGAGTTCCAATCGTTCCACTGCGCTGCGCGTTGTCCCCGTATTGCCTCAACGGCAATCAATAATGCAGGCCAAGCCACGGAAGAAGAAAACAATTCCTGTCCCACGTCATGATCGGCCAGAGCTGTGGGTGGGTTACCGTTTGAACCAATATTCTTGCATGGCGCCTACAAAAGATCGTTCCGTAACCGCATACCCTGACGCTGAGCCTATCACCGAGTCTATCCCACAACGAGGACACAGAGCGGTTGGCGGTTCATCATCAATCCAATCCGTAATTGCGGAGGCAGGGAACGTGGTCAGACAATAAAAGCAGCCGCAAAGCTCACTCTTTTCGAGTTCGTCCCGGTGGTTGGCGCTGTGTCTGTGAGCTGCGTGAAAGATAGCAGTATAGTGATCCATCGTTCTTTATCGGCTAAGCAATCTTGAGCCTGCAACGCGCTCCGCCACGCCCCTCGTCAGGGGAGACCGAATTCGACGGAGCAAAGAACAAATTAGTTGGAATGGAGCGGTCTCATTCCGAGTAAGACACATATAAGCCATTGAAATCATTGGAGCGGGTGAAGGGAATCGAACCCTCGTATTCAGCTTGGAAGGCTGCTGCTCTACCATTGAGCTACACCCGCATCTGCCTGAGCAGAATTCGGCTTATAGGCGGGCAATGATTCACGTTCAAGCCAGGAACGGACAATCCAACAGGCAATAAGAACAACGGTCCAACAGGAGCAAATCCCCTGGAGCAACGCCTCATCATGTATTATAATACATCAAGACCGCGGTTGCTGCGGAACTCTGTATGTATTATTTTTCCAAGCACATGAGCTCTCCCTCGTCCCCCTCCTCCGCGCCGCCCAAACCGGCTCCCACCCGGTCCCACGCCTCTGGCAAATCAGAGGAAACGCCGCCGCTCTCGACGGCCGCTTCCGCCGTTTTGAGCGTCGCGACGGTGCCGGATGCGACCTATCTCAACGATCTCGGCCAGCGCGTCCGGCGCATCCGCGCCATTCGCGGCATGTCGCGCAAGGTGCTGGCCAAGACGTCGGGCATTTCGGAGCGCTATATCGCCCAGCTTGAAGGCGGCACGGGCAATGTGTCGATCGTCCTGCTGCGCCGGATCGCCCGCACGCTCGGCATGCCGGTGGAAGATCTCGTGATGGACGCGCCGGCCGACTGGCTCGCCGTGCGCGAACTTCTCCGCACCGCCGCGCCTGAGCGCGTCGCCCGCGCCCGCTCCATCCTCGCCGGCCAAGGCCTGCCGCTCAACATGCAGGCCGACAAACTGCCGTCCGATCGCATCGCCTTGATCGGCCTGCGTGGCGCCGGCAAGAGCACGCTCGGCGAAGTCGTGGCGCGCAAGCTCGGTTGGAAATTCGTCGAACTCAACAAGGTGATCGAGCGCTCGCTCGGCCTCACCATCACCGAAATCTATCGGCTCTACAGCCAGGACGGTTATCGTCGCGCCGAACTCGCAGCGTTGCGCGAACTGATCAACACCAATGAGCCGATGATCCTCGCCACCGGCGGCGGCATCGTCGCCGAACCCTTGTCCTTCGAACTCCTGTTGTCGTCCTTCTATACGATATGGGTCAAAACCACTCCCGAGGAGCATATGAAACGCGTGCGAGACCAAGGTGATTTGCGACCGACAGCCAGTGACCGCAACGATCGCACCGCCATGCAGGAGCTGATCGCCATCCTGACCAATCGCGAACCACTCTACGCCCGCGCCAATGCGACGATCGACACAGCCGGCGCCACCCTTGAACGCAGCACCGGCGATCTGATGGCCGCTATCGCACGAGCCGGCCAGTGACCTCTCCCGTTTCCGTGAGCCTGCGCGACCGCATCGCGATCGCGACCATCGACAATCCGCCCGTCAACGCCGCCTCGCAGGCCGTGCGTGCCGGATTGAAGGAAACCATTGAACGCCTCGGCGCCGACGCCGCCGTGGACGCCATCCTCATCGCCTGCGCTGGCCGCACCTTTGTCGCCGGCGCCGATATCAGAGAATTCGGCAAGGCGCCGATGCTGCCGATTCTGTTCGAAGTCACCGCCGCGATCGAAGCCTGTCCGAAGCCGGTGGTCGTCGCCGTGCATGGCACAGCACTTGGCGGTGGCTGCGAGATTGCCCTTGCCGCCCACGCGCGCGTGCTGCGCAAGGATGCCAAGCTCGGCCTGCCGGAAGTCAAACTGGGCCTTGTACCGGGCGCTGGCGGCACGCAGCGCCTGCCGCGCTTCACCGGCGTCGAGAAGGCCATGGAGATCGTTTCCAGCGGCCGCATGATCGACGCGCAGGAAGCCCAGACCTATGGCCTCGTCGACGTTTTGACTGAGGATGACGTGGTTGAGGCGGCCGTCGCGCTCGCCAGGAGCCGTATCGGCACACCGCTCACCCGAACCAGCGATCGCGCCGTGCCGGCCTTCGACGCTGAGGCCGCCAAGCGCCAGCTCGCCGAGATCGACCGCAAGGCCCGTGGCCAGATCTCGCCGAAGGAAGCCGCCAACCTCGTCCTCGCCGCACCGCTCGTGTCCGTGACCGACGGCATCAAGCTCGAGCGCGAAGCTTTCCTGCGCCTCACCCATTCCGAACAGGGTATGGCGCTGCGGCACATTTTCTTCGCCGAGCGTGATGCCACCAAAGTCGATGGCCTCGACGGTGTGGCACCCCTGCCCGTGACGACAGTCGGCATCGCCGGCGCCGGCACGATGGGGGCCGGCATCGCCGTCGCCTTCGCCGACGCGGGCTACAAAGTGATCGTCGCCGAGCGCGATACGGCAGCCGCCACCGCCGGCAAGGGACGCATCGACGCCATCTATGCTCGCACGGTGAAATCCGGCCGGTTGAACGAAGCCACCGCCGCCGAGCGCCTGTCGCGCATCGACGTACGCGACACGCTGGAAGCGCTGGCGCCAAGCGATCTGATCGTTGAAGCCGTCTTCGACGATCTCGAGGTCAAGCGCACGCTGTTCCAAACACTGGCGAAGATCGTGCGGCCGGAGGCGATCCTCGCCACCAACACCAGCTATCTCGATCCCGAATTGATCGCCGACGTGACGCCGGGTCCCGATCGCGTCGTTGGCATGCATTTCTTTGCGCCGCCCAACATCATGCGCCTGCTGGAAGTGGTGCGCTGTGCCCGCACGCGGCCGGCCGTTCTGGCAACAGCGCTCGCGCTCGGCAAGAAGCTGCGCAAACTGCCGATTGTCTCCGGCGTCTGCCCGGGCTTCATCGGCAATCGCATCTACGCGATGTATCGCCGCCAGTGCGAATATATGCTCGAGGAAGGCGCGACACCACGGCAGATCGACGAAGCCATGGAAGGCTTCGGCCTGCCGATGGGGCCGTTCCGCGTGTTCGACATGTCCGGCCTCGACATCTCCTGGGCGCAGCGCAAGCGGCTCGCGCCGACGCGCGATCCCAAAGAACGCTATGTCAGCATTGCCGACCGCATTTGCGAAGCCGGCCATTTCGGCCAGAAGACCGGCGCCGGCTGGTACGCTTACGAGAACGGCGAACGCAAAGAGCATGCCTTCGTGCGCGGCCTGATCGATGAGGCCGCCAAGGCGCGCGGCCTGCCGCAGCGCAACTTCTCGCCGGAAGACATCCGCATCCGCCTCGTCGCCGCCATGGCGAAGGAAGGCGCGCAGGTGCTGCGCGAAGGCATCGCCCAACGCGCTTCCGACATCGACCTCGTCTTCGTCAATGGCTATGGCTGGCCGAATTGGCTGGGCGGACCGATGTTCCAGGCCGACCGGATCGGCGCGACGCGCATCCTCGCCGAAATCGAGGCCATGCAGACGCGCGACGGACCGGGCTGGGAAGCCGACGCGGCGATCACCGATGCTGCTCGCAACGGCACGCCTATGTTTTCAACCGAATAGTCAGCCGCGCTTGTATTTCGCGGCTGTCGCGTAGACGCCCTGCGCGAACAAGCCAATATCCGTGTTGACGGCAACGAAGAGCGCGCCGAGATCGAGACAGCGCTGGGCAAAGGCCTCATCGGCCATCAATATGCCCGGCGCCTTACCCACGGTGGCAATCCGCTTGATGCAGTCTTCGATGGTCGAACGCACTTCGGGATGAGTGGGATTGCCGAGATGGCCGAGCGCCGCTGAAAGATCAGCGGGGCCGATGAATACGCCGTCGACGCCATCGACCGCCGCGATCTCATTGAGATTGTCGAGACCTTTGCGGGTTTCGACCTGCACCAGCAAACAGACTTCGTCATTGGCGCGTTTGAGATAGTCCGGCACTTTGCCGAAATAGGTGGCACGGGTGAGGCCGGCGACGCCGCGCACGCCAAGCGGCGGATAGCGCACGGCGGCGACAAGCTGCTGTGCTTGCGCGACCGTCTCGACGATCGGCACCAGCACCGTCTGCGCGCCAATATCCAGCACCTGTTTGATGAGCGACGTCTCGCCGACCGGCGGCCTAACAATGGCTTGCGACGGTGATCCCTTCATCGCCTGCAACTGCGCCATGATCGAGGGAATGTCGTTGGGGGAATGCTCACCGTCAATGACCAGAAAATCAAAGCCGGCGCCTGCGCAGAGTTCCGTCGTATAGGGGCTCGCCAAGGACTGCCAAAGACCGATCTGCGCCTGTTTCGCTTTGATCGCGGCTTTGAAGGTGTTGGTCATCGACGGCATGGGATCCTCAAGCGAAATGGCAGCTCACGGTCCCCCACGGACCGTAATCGGCATGGAACGTATCACCTTTACGGGCTTCGACGGGGCGAATGAAAGAGCCGGCCAGCACCACATCGCCAGCTTCCAACGCCCCGCCCCGCTCGGCCATGCGATTGGCGAGCCAGGCAATGCCCATGGCCGGATGATTCAGCACGCCTGCCGCGAGGCCCGTCTCCTCCACCTGGGCATTCCTGAAAACAATCGCGCCGACCCAGCGCATATCCGCCTCGGTCGGCTTGAACGGCCGGCCACCCAAAACGATGCCCGCATTGGCGGCGTTGTCGGCGATCGTATCGAAGACCGTGCGCGTCACCTTGGTCTGCGGATCGACGCGCAGAATGCGGGTGTCGAGAATTTCCAGCGCCGGGGTGACGAAATCTGTCGCGTTGATCACGTCGTAGAGCGTGCAATCAGGTCCGGCGAGCCGCGACTTCAGAACGAACGCCAGTTCGGCTTCGATGCGCGTGGCGATGAAGCGATCCGTCGGGATATCGCCGGCATCCTGAAAGAACATATCGTCGAGCAGCACGCCTGAATCCGGCATGTCGATATTCAAAGCCGATTGCATGGCCTTGGACGTCAGGCCGATCTTGTGTCCCTTGATCGTGCGCCCCTGCGCCTTCTTCATCTCGATCCAGGCCTGCTGCACGGCATAGGCATCGGCCATATCCATGCCGGGGTGATCGAGGCTGATCATGCGAATTTGCTGGCGCGTTTTTTCCGCCTGTTCCAACCGTTCGGCGGCGGATTTGACTTGCTCCTGCGTCAGCATCATCGATCCCTCACACCGCTTCATCCTCGATGCCGTTGCGCAAGACGCCGATGCCTTCGGCCTCGACTTCGACCACGTCGCCGGGCTTGAGCCAAATCGGCGGCGAGAAGCGCGCACCCGCGCCCGTCGGCGTGCCCGTGACGATCAGATCGCCCGGCACCAAAGTGGTGAATGTCGACACATAAGAGATGAGATAGCGAAAATCGTACATCATCCGCGACGTGCGATCGTCCTGTCGTATCTCGCCGTTCACGCGCGTCGTCAGCCTGATATCGGCGATCTGATCTTCGCCAGAGAAAGGAACGATCCAAGGGCCAAGGCTGCCGCTACGGTCGAAATTCTTGCCCTGCGTGACATTGAAACGGGCATGCCGCAGCCAATCGCGCAGCGTGCCTTCGTTGCACAAGGTCACTGCGGCGACATGATCGAAGGCCTTGGCGCGATCGATACGGCGCCCCGCCTTGCCGATGACCAGCGTCACCTCGCCCTCGTAGTCGAGCTGTTCGGATTCCGGCGGCCGTATCAAATTCTGGCCGTGACCGACGAAGGAACTGGGGAAACGCAGAAAGATGCTGGGATAGGTCGCGGCCGTCTGGCCGTCCTTATATTCCTCGTTGCGATCGGGATAGTTGACGCCGATGCAGATGATTTTCTGCGGCGCGGGCACCGGCGGCAGATAAGTGAGGGCTGACAAGGGATAGTCGGCGGATGTCTTGAGGCCGGCATCCACCGCCTTCTGCAAGGCTTCCGCTTCGATCACGTCCTTCAGGGATCTGTAGCGGTCTTCCAGGCGCGCGCCGAGGTTGACGAAACCATCGTCGCGCACCAGCCCCCATGTGGTCGTGCCGTCAATACGGCACGTGGCCAGCCTTGCGCCTTGCTGCGACATTCCCCACCCTTGCTTTGCCCTGCCCTGTCTTTATCGATCCGACAGGACAGGTCTAGCAAGTCAGTGGTCGACTTCCAAGCCCGTCGGCACCGGCACGCCCTCGCTCTTCAGCGCGACGCCGGAAGCCAGCGCCTGGGTCTCCAGAAGCGTGGCAAAGTCCATATCCAGATAGGCCTTCGGATCGGGCTTCAAAGTGGCCACGCCGAAATGCGATTGAATCGCCTCGCGGGTCGCCGCCGTCACCGGCATCGGCACATCGAATTTGCGCGCCGCCGTCAGCCCGAGATCCATGTCCTTGCGCAGCAGTTCCATGGTGAACGTCGTCGTCCAATCGAGATTGACGAGGGCGTTGCTCTTATAGCGGGTGAAGGTCGAGCCCATCACGCTGTTATTCATGAAGTCGAGAAAGGCATGGCGCGGCACGCCATGTTTCTGCGCCAAAATGGTGATCTCGGCCAGGTTCTGGATGACCACGCCCAGCATGACGTTATGAGCAATCTTGCAGATGCGGGCGAGTTCGCCCTCACCGACATAGGACAGGCCGGCACGCGCGAAAGCCTCGATATAAGGCTTGGCGGCATCGAAGGCGGCGCGCGGGCCGGACGCCACGGCCGACAGTTTGCCAGCCTTCACGCATTTGCCATTGCCGGAAACCGGCACCGCCAGAAACTGCGCACCCATTTCGCCGAGCCGCGCCGAAATCTTGGCGGAATCTTCCACGCCGATCGACGAGCAATCGACGAAAATCTTCGGCAGCGCGTTCTTGCCACGACTGGCAACACCGCCCTCGCCGAAATAGACCTGCTCGAGATCCTTGCCCGTCGAGACCATGGTGAACAGAATGTCGGTGCCGGACAAATCGGCGGGCTGATCCACGAGCTTGGCGCCCTTGGCAGCCAGCGGTTCAGCCTTGGACTTGGTGCGATTCCACAATTGCACATCGTGACCGGCCTTCAGCAGTAATTCTGCCATCGGCGTTCCCATGCGGCCCATGCCGATCCAGCCCAAACGATGTTTACTTGCAACCATATTTCCCTCCATTGGGATTCCTGACATCGGAATTTTTGCCCCTAAAAATCAGCGCTCCAATCGCGCGTTTCGATGATGGTCTTCACCGCGTTCAAGAACGAAGCCGAATAGGCACCGTCAAAAGCCCGGTGATCGAAGCTTTGCGCCAGCATGCCGACGGGACGCGCGACGATGGCATCGCCATAGTCCGTCTCGACCACCACCGGCCGCTTGCGGATCGCATCGGTCGACAGAATGGCGACCTGCGGCGCATTGATGATCGGCGCTGTGAACAGCGTGCCGAAACTGCCATTGTTGGAAATCGAATAGGTGCCGCCTTCAAGATCGTCCGGCCGCAGCTTGCCGGCACGCGCCGTCTCGACGAGACGCGCGATCCCGGTCGCAAGGCCAGCCACGTTCAGCCGATCGGCATTTTTCAGTACCGGCACGACGAGGCCTTCGTGACCAAGGTCGACAGCGATGCCAAGATTAATCTCCTGCGCCACCAGAAGCTCGTTGCCGTCGATCGAGGCATTGACCTTCGGCCATTGCCGGATCGCCAGACAGATGGCGCGGGCGATGAACGGCAGGAAGCTCAGGCTCGTGCCGTGCTGCTGCTCGAAATCACGCTTGCGGGCCGCGCGCACGGCGCTCACCGTTCCGAAATCGGCCTCCACCGTCTGCAGCACATGCGGAATGCTCTGCCAGGCGCGTGTCAGATGTTTCGCCGTCTGCTGGCGAACCTTGTTAAGCGGCTGGCGGTCGCGCGGCCCGGTGATCGGCAGCGGCGGGAAAGCCGTGGCTGGCGCGAAACCGTTTGCGGTGCCGGCCTGCAAGGCCGATTGCACATCGGAAGCCGCGATACGACTGCCACCGCGCTGGCGTACCTGGGCGGCGACCTGAGCCGCATCGAGCCCATTTTGCGCCATCAGGCGACGCGCGAGCGGTGTCGCACGCAAACCGGGCACGACTTGCGCCTTGCCATAGTTGCGCGTCGGCGTGAACACCTCGTTGAACGGCGAGAAGCCACGCGAAGCAAGGTCGCCCGTCGTAACCGCTTGCGGGGCTATAGGAGCAGGTGCCTGAGCTGGAACAGGCGCTGGAGCAGCTTTCTTAGCAGGCGGCGTCGGTTCGGCTTTCGCCTTGCTGCGCTTGCTCGCCCCTGTCGCCACGCCGTCGCCGATCACGGCGACCGTCGCGCCCACCGGCACCGTTTCGCCGGCGGCATAGACGATCTCCGACAGAATGCCGGATTCGATGGCCTCCACTTCCATCGACACCTTGTCGGTTTCGATTTCGAACAGATTGTCACCGGCGGCGACTTGATCGCCGACCGCCTTGAACCACGACGAGATCTTGCCCTCGCGCACGGTCTCGCCCAACTGCGGCATCAAAACGTCCATCGAACCAGCCCTGTCTCTCTGATCACCAGGCAACGGAGATGTATTGCGTCTCCAGGAATTCCATCAGACCTTCGTGCGCGCCTTCGCGCCCGATGCCCGATTGCTTCATACCGCCGAACGGCGCCGCCGGATCGGAGACGAGGCCCCGGTTGAGGCCAACCATGCCGAAGTCGAGCCGCTCGCTCAGCGCCAGGCCGCGCTTCAGATCGGTGGTGTAGAGATAGGCGACGAGGCCATATTCGGTATCGTTGGCGCGGCGCACCACTTCGTCTTCCGAGGTGAAACGCTGCAAAACCGCCACCGGCCCAAAGATTTCGTCGCGCAAGCATTCTGCCGTATCTGGCACGTCGACCAGAACGGTCGGCGGATAGAAATAGCCTTTGCCGGGATGCACCTCGCCGCCCGTGACGATCTCCGCGCCCTTGACGACCGCATCGGCGACAAAATGTTCGACCTTGTTGCGCGTCTCTGCGTTGACCAGCGCACCGACTTCGACACCCTCTTCAAGGCCGTTGCCGACCTTCATCTTGCGCATGCGCTCGGCAAGTTTCGCCGCGAACGTGTCGTGGACGTCGTGATGAACATAGAAGCGATTGGCCGCCGTGCAGGCCTCGCCCATGTTGCGCATCTTGGCGATCAGAGCACCTTCGACCGCCGCATCGATATCCGCATCGGCGCAAACGATGAACGGCGCATTGCCACCGAGTTCCATGGCACTATTGACCACATTATCGGCCGCGGCATGGAGCAGCGTGCGGCCAACGCCGGTGGACCCGGTGAAGGAAACGATGCGCACGCGCGGATCATGCAAGAGCTTATCGACCAGCGGGCCGGATTTACGCGACGGCAACACGTTGACGATACCAGCCGGCACGCCCGCCTTTTCCAGAATGGGCATCAAGGCGAGCATGGTGAGCGGCGTATCGGACGCCGGTTTGACGATCACCGGACAACCGGCGGCCAGCGCCGGGCCGATCTTGCGCGTCGCCATGGCCGCCGGGAAATTCCACGGCGTCACCAACACAGCAATACCAACCGGCTTGTGCTGCACCAGGATACGCGCACCGCTCGCCGGCGCCCGCATCACCTCGCCGATGTTGCGTACGGCCTCTTCCGCATACCAGCGGAAAAATTCCGCCGCATAGGCGATTTCGCCACGCGCGTCCGGCAATGCCTTGCCATTTTCAAGCGTAATGATCCGCGCCAACCGCTCCTGATCGGCGATGATGAGTTCATAGGCCTTGCGCAAAACTTCCGCGCGCGCACGCGGCGTCTGCTTGGCCCAGTCGGCGAAAGCCGCTTCCGCCGCATCGAGCGCCTTCAGGCCGTCTTCGACGGTGGCACTGGCAACAGAAGTCAGAACCTGCTCAGTCGCCGGATTGATGACGTCGAAGCGGCCGCCGTCGGACGCATCGACGAATTTGCCGCCGATGAACAGGCCGGTCGGTACATCCATGATCGGTTTCGCATCCATGGGGTCCTCGCTTTCAATTCATCGCGCGAACGATTTTTTCGACGATGCGCGCCGGTGTCGGCAGCACGATATCTTCCAGATTGTCGGCCGCCGGCAGCGGAATATGCGGCGTCGTGATCCGCACGATCGGTCCGTCGAGATCATAAAAGGTCTCATCGGCCGCAATTGAGGCGATCTCGGCCCCCCACCCCAGAAGACGTGGATTTTCCTCGACCGTGAACAGACGACCGGTCTTGACGATGGAACCCAGGATCGTCTGCGTATCGAGCGGCACCAGCGAGCGCACATCAATCACTTCGCAGTCGATGCCGTGATCACGCGCCAGGATTTCCGCCGCCTCCAGGGCACGCGGCACCATCAAAGCCAGGGCAACGATGGTCGCATCGCGGCCAGGACGCAGAATTTTGGCCGTGCCGAGCGTGTCGAGAATCTCGCCATCTGGCACTTCGCCCTTCACCGCATAAAGCGACTTGTGCTCATAGAAGATCACCGGATTGGGATCGCGAACAGCGGCCGCCAAAAGCCCGACAACATCGGCCGGGCTTGATGGCGCCACCACCTTCAGCCCCGGAATCATCATCGACCAGTTCTCGACCGACTGCGAATGCTGGGCACCGAAACGCGAGCCGGCACCATTGCCGGTGCGCACCACCAGCGGACAGCCGAGCTGACCGTTGGTCATGTAACGCACTTTCGGAAATTCATTGGCGATGAAGTCGTAACAAACGGCCAGAAAGTCCGAGAACATGATTTCGGCGATCGGCCGCAGACCGGTCATCGCCGCACCCATGGCAGCACCGAGAATGGCCTGTTCGGAGATCGGCGTGTCACGCACGCGCTTGGGACCGAAACGATCGTAGAGCCCCACGGTCGCCTTGAACACGCCGCCGGCCTTGGCGACATCTTCGCCGAGGAAGACGACGCGCTCATCGCGCTCCATTTCCTGGGCGATGCCGCGGGCAACCGCCTCGCGATAGCTCAGTTCCGCCACGCCCAACCTCCATCGGCATAAACATCGGTGCAAAGGATCGATTCCGGCGGCAGACCCGCCGCCTTGCAGGCCTCCGTCGCCTCATCGACCTGTTTGGCAACCGCCGTATCGATCGCGGCGATCTCCGCTTCGGCCACACCGAATTCGCCGAGCCGCTTTCGGTAGAGCTTGATCGGGTCGTGTTGGAGCCATTTTTCCAACTCACCCTTCGGACGATAGGCACCGGGATCGGCGCGCGAATGACCGGAGTGACGATACGTCATGCATTCGATCAGAGACGGGCCCTGCCCGGCACGCGCCTTCGCAAAGGCCGTCTGCGCGATGCGATAGACCGCATCCGCATCATTGCCGTCGACGATAATCCGTTCGAGCCCGTAGGCCGCGGCACGATCGGCGGCGGGATGCTCGACAGCGGTGACATCGCCGATCGGCGTATATTCCATATAGAGATTATTTTCGCAGACGAAGACGACAGGCAGCTCCCACACCTTGGCGAAATTCACCGCCTCGTGGAACGCGCCGATATTGGTCGTGCCATCGCCGAAGAAACAGACCGTCACATCGTCCTGACCGAGATATTGCGCCCGCCAGGCGGCGCCGCAGGCGATCGGCAGATGCGCGCCGATGATGGCATAAGAGCCCATCACGCCATGCTCCGCCGAAGTCAGATGCATCGAGCCGCCTTTGCCGCGCATCAAACCGTTGTCGCGCTGCATCAGCTCGCCCAGCACCTTTTCCATCGCCACGCCCCGCGCCAAGGTGTGCGCATGGCCGCGATAGGTACAGAAGGACAGATCGCCTTTCTTCATGGCACCGGCAAAACCGGCGGCGATCGCCTCCTGCCCGAGCGATAGATGGCTCGTGCCTTTCACCAGATTCTGCAGAAAAAGGTCATAGGCCCGTTTCTCGAACAGACGAATTTCGAGCTGAGAGCGATAAAGCTCTCGGCGCTTGTCGATGCCGATATCGTCATTGACGATGGCTTCTGCGACAGTCATGCGGCGCACCTCCCGACGTATTCAGTAGCGATTGGCGATCGGCAGTTCTTCGGCCGGGAACAGGCTGATCACCTGGCAGCCCCGATCGGTCACGACCACTTCTTCCTCGATCCGGGCGGCCGAGAAGCCGTCCGCCGCCGGGCAATAAGTCTCGAGCGCGAAGACCATGCCGGTCTTGATTTCCATCGGATTATCCAATGACACCAGCCGGGAGATAATCGGACGCTCGTGCAGCGCCAGGCCAAGGCCATGGCCGAATTGCAGACCGAAGGCCGCCAGCTCGTTCGGGAAGCCGAATTCTTCCGCCTTCGGCCAGACTTTGGCGACCGTATCGGTGGAAACGCCCGGCTTGATCAGCGCGATGGCATTGTCGAGCCATTCGCGGCACTTCTTATAGGCATCGCGCTGCACATCATTGGCGCGGCCGACGTTGAAGGTGCGGTAATAGCACGTGCGATAGCCCTGATAGGACTGCAAGATGTCGAAAAAGGCCTGATCGCCCGGACGAATGATGCGATCGGTGAAATTGTGCGGATGCGGATTGCAGCGTTCGCCGGAAATGGCGTTAATCGCCTCCACGTCATCCGAGCCCATTTCGTAGAGCATTTTATTGGCCAGCGCGACGATATCGTTCTCGCGCACGCCCGGCTTCAGCTCCTCATGGATCATGTGATAGACGCCGTCGACCATGGCGGCCGCCTGGTTCAACAGCACGATCTCGTCGATATTCTTGATTTCGCGGGCATCGAGCATGATCTGCTGGCCGTCGACGACCTTCATGCCGACTTTCTGCAGTTCAAAGAACATGGCGGTTTCGGCCAGATCGACACCGACCTGCATGTCGGCGACACCGGCCTGGCGCAGCAGGTCCATGACTTCTTCGGCGTGGAATTTCATCAAGCCGACGGAAGGCGGCACCGTGCCGCGCATGCCCAGCATGCCGGCGCGCCAGCTCGCTTCAGGCAGCCAGTCGCAATAAACCTTGTGGTGAACGGCGGCGGAGCCGAAATCCCAGACGATCGGCTCGTTGTCGCCCGCGAGCAATGCGAAGCGGCAGAGCTTGTCACGCTCCCATTCGCCGATCTTGGTGCCGCTGACATAGCGGATGTTATTGACGTCGAAGAGCAGCAGCGCGCCGCATTGGGAATTCTTCAGCGCCTGCCGCGCGCGCCCGAGGCGATACTTGCGAAGGCGGTCATGATCGACCCGGCGCTCGAAATCGACCGAGGTGTGGCCATAGGCCGGGATGGCGCGATCCCAGCGCCAGTTCGGCGACAGATCCTCGGGTTTCAGGATATTGGGCCGCAGCGCGTTCGCAATGTTCATAGCCGCCTCTCCTCCGCCACGGCGATGCTACGCCGGGCTTGGCTTGATCGACAACGCGATCTCTTGTGCAATCGTTTGCATATTTTTGATGCCTATTCCTCGCCTGTCAATAGGTATCTTTTTGTGTGCAATGCAAAAATAATAAAGGGACTTGGCAAACGTTTGCACGCGCGCTTATTCTGGTCTCCCCGAGCATGACGGGACACCATGACAGGATTCAAATGCTGAAACGCCGGCGTGCAACCCTGAAGGACGTGGCCGAAAGTGTCGGCGTCCATGTGTCGACGGTTTCGCGCGCGCTCAATCCTGAGACGCGCCATCTCATCACCTCGGACATCGTCCGTAAGATCGCGGCCGCCAGCCGCGCCTTGGGCTATATCCCCAATACGGCCGCATACAGCCTGCGCACCACGCGCACCAAGATTGTCGGCGTCGTCGTGCCCGACATCACCAATTCGATCTTTCCGCCGATCATTCGCGGCGTCGAAGATGCGTTGATGGAACATGGATATGCCACCGTGCTCGTCAACACCGATGGCGGCATGGAACGCGAAGCCGCGATGATCGAAGCGCTGGCGGCGCGTGGCGTCGACGGACTGGTGATCGCCAGCGTGCATCGCGACGATGGCCGCATTCGCGATCTCGCCACGCAAGGCACGCCCGTCATCACCGTCAACCGCCGCATGGACGATCCAACGATTCCCTCCGTCACCAGCGACGAAGAAGATGGCGTGCGCCGCATGCTTACCCATCTTGCGGCCCTGGGCCATCGGCACATCTGCACCATCGCCGGCGATCAAACGATCTCCACCGGCCAGCGCCGCCACGAAGCCTTCATGCAGATCGCGCCGGAGCTCGGCATCGAACCGGATCCCGCCAATATCGTTTTCGCCAGCGACTTCAACGAAAGCTCGGGCGAACGTTGCATGGAGGAATTGCTGGCGCGCGGCGTCGAATTCACCGCCGTGCATTGCTCCAACGATCGTCTCGCCATCGGCGCCATCTCGGCGCTACGCCGCCGTGGTCTCGTGTGCCCAACGGACGTCTCCGTCACCGGCTTCAACGATATGCCGATGGTCGATCGCATCGATCCGCCATTGACGACGATCCGCATTCAACAACACAAGGTCGGCTACGTCGCCGCCGAACTGCTGTATGAGCAGATGCGCGAACTCTCGAGCCGGCCGGTGCCACAGCATATCGTTTTGCCTGTCGACCTCGTCGTGCGCAGCTCCACGGCCCC
Organism: Rhizobiales bacterium 62-17; assembly: GCA_001898965.1. Lineage (GTDB taxonomy): Bacteria > Pseudomonadota > Alphaproteobacteria > Rhizobiales > Beijerinckiaceae > Terripilifer. Next base: position 443,956 of record MKVW01000006.1, on the reverse strand, counting down.
GCCTCCCGCCATCGCCAGCAAAACAGTCCGGCGCGCAGTCAATCGGACCTGAATTTCACCACCTCGCCTTTAGCCAAGGGATAGCGATCCATGCTGCCTGTCCTGTCTGAACGCCTGCGCTCCTTGCTGGAAACCGACTATCCCCGCTTCTCGGATGGCGAAATGCAACGCCGTCGCGCGGCAGTTACTGCGGTGATGGCCGAGAACAATGTCGATCATCTGATCTTTTATGGCGCCAACCGCGCCGGGTCCGCTGTGCAATGGCTGACTCAATGGATGGTCACCAATGAAGCCGCCGGCATCTTCACGCCCGGTGAGCGCGACACGGTCTTCATCCACTACTTCAACCATCTGCCACTGGCGCGCCTCATGGCGCCGCAAACCGACATGCGCTGGGCGGGAGAAAACACCGCAGCCAATCTCATCGACGAACTGACGAAGCGCGGCGCCAAGTCTGGCCGCGTCGGCGTCATCGGTCCCTTGGGCTTCGATGCCCATGCCGCGCTGAGCACGCGCTTCGGCCCGCTGGTCAATCTCAACCGCGCCTATGTCAATCTGCGCCGTGTCAAATCGGCGGAAGAACACGACTGGTTCAGGATCGGCGCTTATTTCTCCGATCTCGGCATGGCGGCCCTGCGCGATACGTCGCGGCCCGGCGTCAACGAACGCGAGCTCGCCAATGCCATCGAACGTGCCTATGTCGGGCTCGGTGGCCAAACGGTCATCCACTATATCGGCACCACGTCGATGCACGATCCGCAGGTGGCCGTGCCGAGACAATATTGCTCGACGCGCCGCTTACAGAAGGGCGATATCGTCTTCGCCGAAATCACTGCCACCTTCTGGGATCATTCGGGCCAGATTCTGCGCTCGTTTACCATCGATGAAGAGCCGACGCCTCTTTATCGCGAACTCTATTCCGTGGCGGATAAGGCCTTTGAGGCGATGGCCGGCGTCCTGCGCGCCGGCGCGCTCCCCGCCGATGTCGTCAAGGCCTCCGGTGTGATCGAGGATGCCGGTTTCACCGTGATCGACGACATTCTGCATGGCTACGGCGGGGGCTATTTCCCACCGATCCTCGGTGCCAAGTCCCGCTCAAACGGCCCGATTCCCGAACAGCCTTTCGCGGCAGGACAATTGGTCGTCGTGCAACCCAACGTCGTGACACCGGACGGCAAGGCCGGCGTACAAAGTGGCGAAATGGTGTTGATCACAGAAACCGGCATCGAGCGCATGCACCAGCTACCGCGCGGTTTCATCAGGCTTTAATCGGTCCCACTCATCGTAAGCCCACGCCGGCACAATCCCCCTCTATTGATCTTACCCGGCAGTTCCTATTTCAATCGCTTCAGCCAGCGAAGCGAGGTTCGGGAACTCATGTCTTTGCCTCTCCTCTATCGATTGAGCGCGGTCGTCACGCTGCTGCTTCTGCCGACGATCGCGGAAGCAAAATTAGCCCGCTGCTTCACGACGAGCGATGGATATTATGACTGCGACTTCCGCTCCACCGACAAGGACGGCAGTTTCGAAATCAGCGCCAACAAAAAGCCACGCTATATTATGGTGATGGAAGAACCCGGCACCGCCTCGGCCTTCGTCAATGTCGGCACTGGGCGCAATGTCGCGCTCCCCGGCAAGTTCAAACGCAACAAACAAGACCTCGCCTGCTGGTTCAACACGGAAAGCCAGACCCGCATTTGCGCCTGGTAGCTTGGCCCTTTCGCCGTCTGCACCGCATGGCGGACTTCTAGACAGATGCCGGTCCCGCTGCATAATCCCGCCCGATTTTAAACGGGCCGACATGAGGGAGACCGGGTTTGAAGAAGATCGCGCTCGAAGAACATTGCATGGTTCCAGGCCTCGCTTCCTATTGGGAAGGCACGATGGCCGACGTACCCAAGGAGATCTATGAGCGCATTCGCGCGCGCCTGTTCGACTATGGCGACATGCGGCTGCGTGAAATGGACGAAGCCGGGATCGGCAAATCGATTCTGTCGGTCGCGGGGCCTGGCGTTCAGGTCGAGCCCAATACGGCGATCGCCTTGAAAACCGCCTCAGAAGCCAACGATCATTTGGCGGCACAGATCGCGCCGAACAAGGATCGTCTCTACGCTTTCGCGCATATCGCCTTGCAGGATGCCAATGCCGCCGCCAAGGAGCTGGAACGCTGCGTCAAGCAACTTGGCTTCAAGGGCGCTCTGATCAACGGTCACAGCCTCGGCCACTATCTCGACGAGCGCCAGTTCGATCCGTTCTGGGCCAAGGCCGAGGAACTGCAGGTGCCCGTCTATCTGCATCCGGCCGATCCGCCGGAGCAATACAAGTCCTTCGATGGCTATGACGCGCTGCGCCGCGCCACCTGGGGCTGGACGGTCGAAACCGGCACCCATGTGCTGCGCATGGTGTTCGGCGGCGTGTTCGATCGCTTCCCCAAGGCCGTTCTGGCCGTCGGGCATCTCGGCGAGACCATGCCCTTCCTGCTGTGGCGGCTCGACAGCCGCGCCAAGCTCTATGGCGTGAAGTTGAAGCGCGAACCGTCCGATTACATCCGTGAGAACATGTATGTCACGCTCTCGGGCATGTATTCGGCAGAGCCGCTGAACTGCTCCATCGCGGCGCTTGGCCAATCGCGTGTGATGTTCTCGGCCGACTATCCGTTCGAGAACTGGGTGACCGCCGGTAAGTTCATGGACGATGTTGCCGTGCCCGAAAACGTGCGCGCCGATGTCGGCTGGAACAACGCGGCAAAGCTCTTCCACCTCGCTTAAAAAACAAAACGCCGGCCGGAAAATCCGGCCGGCGCTGATGTTTTGAAGGTAGCGGCTTAGAGCTTGAACACTTTGGTCGCGTTTTCCGACAGAATCGTCTTCTTGTCAGCCTCGCTCAGCCAGTCGAATTTTTTGATGATCGGTACGATATCGTCCCAGGTGCTGCCGGTCTTCGGGTTGAGGCCCGAGCCGACGCCAGGGCATTCGGCGCCATAGATGCAGCGGTCGACACCCACCGTCTCGATCAGCAGACGCAATCCGGCTTCCGTGTAGAGCACGGTGTCGTAGTAGAGATTGCGCATGCCCTCGAGGAAGTCAGGCGTACGCATGAAGCGGCCAATCTGATAGGGGATCGCGCCGCCGCCGTGCGAAACGACGATCTTCAGCTTCGGGAAATCCTTGAACACGTTGGATTTCGCGAGGTTGTAAACCGCGATCGATTCTTCGTTGATGAAGTGCAGGGTGTAGGGCGTGCGCTCGGACTTCGAGCCGGTCGCGTGGATATGCGCGGGCACATCCAGTTCGCAGAGCTTTTCGTAGAGCGGATACCAATAGCGCTCGCCCAGGCCAGGTGCTTCCTGGCCACCATTCTCATAAGGGTCGGGATTGAGCAGGCAGCCCTTGAAACCGAGCTTGGTGATGCAACGCTCGAGCTCCGGCAGCACCGTCTCGATCGCCGCGCCGGCGGACTGCGGCAGGCCGCAAACGCCGAAGAACTTGTCCGGGAACAGCTGAACGGAGCGGGCGATGATATTGTTCGTCTCTTCCGTGAACCAATGCACGATCCGTTGCGGCTCGAAGCTGTGCATCATCTGGAACGGCCGCGGCGAGATGAGCTGCTTGTCGATGCCGTTCTTTTCCATCATCGGGATATGACCGACCGGACCCATTTCCTTTTTGAAATAGGCGGCCTTGATCTCATCGTCGGTCACTTCGACCTTGCCACGTCCGTGCGCACCACGATGCGACAGGATCGAGGCCTTATAAGCCCAAAGAGCCGTAGGCGCGCTCACATGGGCGTGGCAGTCAATAATCATGCGTTTCCTCCGTTGACGGCAAAGCTAAAGCTAGACAGTATTTGAAAGCCAGGAAGCAGTAGAGCCTGCCCGTTCAGGGCGCTAGGTTGGTCCCCTTCCAATTTGGGCAACACGCCTGCCCCAGCTTGAAAAGGTTTCCGATGTCCGAGTCCGAAGTTGCGACGCCCGATGCGGTTTGGCCCTGCCCCTTTGCAGTGGGCGAGACGTTCGACAGCGATGTCGTCTTCGATACCGCGGGCATCCGCAGCTTCGCCACCTTGGTCGGCGACACCAATCCGCTGCATCACGACGAGGCCTTCGCGCGGCAAAGCCGCTTCGGCAAGTTGATCGCTTGCGGCGCACACACATCGAGCATCATGATCGGCCGCACGGCCGGCATCGTGACGGAGCGAACCGCCAGCCTCGGCATGGACATGTCCTATCGCTTTCGTCGCGCCGTTCTTGCCGATGAGCCCATGCGCATCCGCTGGAGCGTGGTGTCGGTAACGCCGAAGCCCAGCCACAAGGGCTATATCGTCACGTTCGAAGGAGAATTGCAGAACGCAGCCGGCGAAGTCGCCGTCTCCGCCTCCGCCAGAAGCCTCGTGTTTCCAGGCACGATCTGACGTCACAGCCGACATTCCATCGACCGCTGGACATCAACAATCTCAGAATTTCCGCGCGCAATGGCTTTGCGGCCGCGACCCATCCCTGCCCCTTCCCTCGCCCGCCGCACGACGAAGTTCATCGCTCGCAGCTTAATTGGCTAATCATATGCTATTTAAACCAAAACGCGCGACGTTCCAACCCCGGAGCGCGGTTTTCTAAACAGCCAAGAAAACCCAGCTATTTCAGTAAAGTGGCAACAAAGAGCGAGGGCTAGGGCCGCACGGCCGGCGATTCCATCGCCATGCCCTGCGCACGCTGCATCAGGAACAGCTCCAGCGCGATGAATTCCGACGAACCATAAGAAAACGGTTCGGCGCGCATGCCGATCATGCAGTTGCGCAAACGGCGCTGCAGCGAGCCCATCGCCTGCCATTCGAGGCGATAGAGCGGATAGCCGTTCGGATGTCCCTGCGGGATCGACGTGCCGCCGAGCTTCTGCCCCCAATTGTCGTCATGGCAGATAGCGCAGGACAGATTGAGCTGGCCCATGCGTTCGTTGAAAAGCTTGCGCCCCTGCATCAAAGCATTGGCGCTGCGCGCATCATCGGCGATCGCGATGGGCTGGCCCCGCGACTGGCGCGCGACGAACGCCGAGAGCGCCAAAAGGTCACGGCTTTCATAAGCCAGTTCCGGTGCCTTTTGATGATCGCGCCGACACAGATTGATCCGCTGCCCAAGATCGACGACCTGCCCCGCCGTCGCATCGAAAGCTGGATAACGCGCCGCGACGCCCTTCATGCGCTGGCTGGCATCGCCATGACAAGATGCGCACGCCTTCTTGTCCGCGCCCTCCGGCCGCTCCCACAGCGCTCCGCCATCGAGGACGTTAAGCATGCCTGGATTGGATGTATCGTCCGTCTGCATGGCTTGCGTGTCGCGCCCCATGAATTCGAAACCGGATTTGCGATCAGCCGTGGCGATCTCCGCAGCGTGCACGGCAATCACCGAAAGTAGAAGAACGCAAAGGGCGGCACCGATCTTCATGCGACCTGGATGTGAACGGTTTCGGACGCTTCGAAGCCATTGTCCCCCCGCCAGGTGAGAACGATGTCGCCGCTCTTTGTCGCCCGCGTGAAGAAGGAAATAAAAGGATTGGCCGCAATCGCTGGGGAATAATCGGCCTTGAAGATTTCCTCGCCATCATAGGTGCAGATGAACGTCTGCACGATGTCGCGCGGAATGAGCTGGCCATTGTGGCCGACACGAAAGCCGGTTTCCATCGGATGCGAGATCAACGCCTTGATCTCGATGATCTCGCCGGGCTTGGCCTGTTGCGGAACGTTGATGAGCGCGCGGGCCATCAGAGAATATCCTCCAGGCAGGCGGCAAGCGTCACGATGACACTGGCGGAATCCATCCAAAGCGTGCCATCGCTCATTTCCGCGATGGCCGTCACCGTCTGCGCATCGGCCAATTTGATGCGGGTCGAGAAAGCGGCGCGGCCAGAGCGCGGGCCGAGATGACAGACGATGACATGCGGCTGCGGATTCTTCTCGTTCACCACATGAATCGTCTTCACATAATCCCGCTCGCTCATCGGGCTGTCGACCGTCACCGTCATCGGCACTGCATTGCCGTTGTCGATCAAAGGCGGCAGATCGAGCGTCACCTTGCCTTTCTTGATCTCCCGCCCCGCCGCGATTTCCGCGATCAGCGCCGCCATCGCCTGCGGTGTCGCCTGGCTCCGGCCACCCGCGAGAACGCCACCGGCCAGGGCCACGAGCCCCGCCGAGCGAACCAGGAATATGCGCCGCGTCTCCATCATTCTGTCGGTCTCAATCACGCAATGTGGATAGAAAAGCCACGACATCTTCAATCTGCGCCGCGTTCAAAATGGTCTTGGCGGCGAAACTCGGCGCCACGCGAACCACGCCATCCAGCACATAATAGGATGGCATGATCGTGTCCGGGTTCAAGCGCCGCCCGTCAACAAGCCGCAATCGCAATTGGCCAAGCGTCCATCGCGTCCCGGCCCCCGCCAGACTGGGTGCAAGCGTGCCCTGAAAACGCTCATCCGGGAACGGCCCCGAATGACACAACAGGCACAAGCCCGTCTGCCGGCTGATGACAATGCGACGTCCCTCCGTGGGATCGCCCGGCTGACCAGTCAGCGACCGCTGGATTGCATCTCCTTCAACCTTGAACGGCACGAGAGGTTCCTGTGCCGATGCAGCGCCAGAAACCATCACCAGCACAGTCATCAAAATGATTGCAAGCCTAGCCAAAGACTTCCGCCGTAATCGTTCTGAACCAGCCCGATGCGTAAACTGCCTCCTGCTTGCGGAAATCCGCTGACGCATCAAGCGGGCTCGTCCCACCCGCGCCCGGGATGTCGAGAAGCTGACCGTTGGTCGGCTTATAAACACCGGCAACGGTGATGCCGTAGTCCGGCGCGACGAGGCTGTAGCAAGTGTTGATCAGGCGCGGTTCAACAGGCACCTTATCGGCAAGCATCATCGCCACCGCGACAGCACAGGCTTTCGCTTGCGCATTTGCGGCAAAGGCCGATTTCGGCATGGCGCCCGCAATCGCTGCATCACCGACCACGTGAATGCCAGGACGCAAGCGGGACTCGAACGAGACCGGATCGATCGGGCACCAACCGCTGCGATCCGTCACGCCAGCCAATTCGGCGATGTGTCCGGCCTTCTGCGGCGGAATGACATTGGCGACATTCGCTTTATAGGTAGCGAAATCGGTTTTCAAAACCATGGTCTGCGGATCGACCGAAGTCACCTTGCCGCCGGAAGAGAGCGACACCCATTCCAGCAGATCGCCATAAAGCTCTTTCCAGGCATTCAGGAAGAGACGCTGCTTGGAGAACACATCCTTGGAATCGAGCAGCAGCAGCTTGGATTTCGGCTTCTTGGTTTTCAGATAGTTTGCGATGAGACTGGCGCGCTCATAGGGGCCCGGCGGACAGCGAAAAGGATTTTCGGGCGAGGTCATGACGACGACGCCACCGTCCTCCATCGCTTCCAGCTGTTGACGCAGCAGGATCGTCTGCGGTCCAGCCTTCCAGGCATGAGGCATGAGATTGGCGGCAGCTTCGTTATATCCGGGCAAGCCGTCCCAGCGAATGTCGATACCGGGAGCAACGATCAGACGATCATAAGAAAGCGACGTCCCATCCGACAGCGTCACCTGCTTTTTATCGGCATCAACGGCCGACGCACTGGCGTGGACCACTTTGACGCCGCGAAAGGCCAGTTGTTCGTATCCAAACTCCTGTTGGTGAAGATCGCGGAGCCCGGCGATCACCAGATTGCTGAAGGGACAAGCCGTGTAAATTTCGTTTGGCTCGATCAACGTCACTTTCAGATTGCCGGGCACGCTGCTGAGCACGCGGGCACAGGTGGAGCCGGCGAAACCACCACCGATGATCACCACATTCCCGCTGACGCCCTGGGCAATGGCCGGGCGCGCCAACACCGCAGCTGACGCACCAGCCGCCGCGCCCGCGACAAAAGTCCGCCTGTCGATCTTGCGTTTCATACGTCGCTCATTCCTTCCGCTTCGCATACCAGGCGGCGATGGCGCGGATTTCCTCGTCGGTAAACCCTTTGGCGATGCGGTCCATCACGGTCGCCGGCATCTTGCCGGCTTTGAACGCAAGGACCGCATCGGTGATTTGCTCGGCATCACGCCCGTCAAGGCGGGTGACGGGACTGTTCACCTTGGGATCGATCGGATGACAGCCCGTGCAAGACAAAGCGCCCGGCGGCGGCACGAGGGATTGAGCCGCCACCGGCTGGCTGATCACCGTCGCGGCGCCCATGAAAAGCGCCAGCGACAAACCGAGTTTTGCATATCGAAAAAGGCGGACCATCGGCCTGCCTCCTATAACTTACGTATTCTTCAAACTGTGCTTCACCAATGGCATGTCGCGAATGCGCTTGCCCGTCGCCCGCGCGATGCCATTCAGAACCGCCGGCGCCGCCACGGCGATGGTCGGTTCACCGACGCCGCCCCAGAACCCGCCGCTCGGCACGATCACGCTTTCGACCCTGGGCATTTCATCGATGCGCATCAGCGTGTAGCTGTCGAGATTCTGCTGCTCGACCGCCCCATCCTTGATGGTGATCTCGCCATACAGCGAGGCCGACAAGCCATAGACGAAAGAGCCGGCGATCTGGCGCTCGATCTGCGCTGGATTGACGGCATAGCCGCAGTCCGTCGCGCCGACGATGCGATGGATCTTGAGCTGTCCGCCATCGCTGACCGAAACATCGGCGACGGCGGCAACATAGCTGCCATAGCCCATGATCTGCGCCACGCCTTGGAAGATGCCTTTCGGCGCATTGCCATAGTTGGCCTTGGCCGCCGCGGCATCGAGCACGGCCCGATGCTTCGGCTTCAACATCTTGCGCCGGAACTCCAGTGGATCCTGCCCCGCCTCCTTCGCCAGTTCGTCGATGAAGGATTCAAGATAGAGCGCATTCTGGTTGAGGTTCACGCCGCGCCAGAAGCCGGCGAGAATATGCGTGTTACGCATCGCATGGTCGATCAGGAGATTTGGGATATCATAGCCCAAATGCCCTTCTGGACTGCTCGGCGTCAGTCCCTGGAAGACGATCGGATCCATGCCATTCTGCAGCGCTTGCGGCAGCAGAGAGGCCAGGATCGATTGCCCGGAGATGCGCATCTGCAGGCCCGTGATCTTGCCATCCGCATCGAGGCCAGCCGTGAGCTTGCATTGCGTCACCGGATGGTAGGCGCAATGAGCCATGTCTTCTTCGCGCGTCCAGATCAGTTTCACCGGCGTGCCAGGCATCTGTTTGGCGATGCGCACCGCCTGGGTCACATAGTCGGTGCGCCCACGCCGGCCGAAACCGCCACCGAGATGAACCTTGTACACGTCGCATTGGCTGACCGGCAGACCCGAGGCTTCCGCCACCGCCGCCAGTGCACCCTCGCCATTTTGCGTCGGACACCAGACCTCGCATTTCTCCGGCGTGTAACGCGCCGTGGCGTTCATCGGCTCCATCGTAACGTGATGCTGATAGGGGAAGGAGTAGACGGCCTCCACCTTCTTGGCAGCGCCGGCAATCGCACCCGCCGCATCGCCCTGCCTGTTGCCGATATAGGTTTGCTCGGCCGAAAGTCCTTCCTTCAGCATGTCCGCGATGGAAGCGCTCGAGACCTTGGCGTTCTCGCCCATGTCCCAAACCATCGGCAAGGCGTCGAGCGCCGTCTTCGCGTTCCAGAACGTATCGGCGACCACGGCAACGCTGCTATCTGACACACGCAGCACCGCCTTGACGCCGCGCATGCCCTTCACTTTGTCCGCGTCGAAGGATGTCAGCTTGCCGCCATTCACCGGACAATCTTTGATGGTCGCGATGAGCATGCCCGGCAAGCGAAGATCGATACTATAAATCTGCTTGCCGATGAGCTTGTCGTAGGTATCGAGGCGCTTGACGCCCTTGCCGATCAGCTTCCAATCCTTCGGATCCTTGAGGACCACATCCTTCGGCGGTTCGAGTTTCGCCGCAGCAGCAGCCACTTTGCCGAAGCTTGTCTTTCGACCGCTTTTTTGATGGGTGATGATGCTATTGGCAGCACTGCATTCAGCCGCTGGCACTTTCCAGGTGTTGGCGGCGGCTTGAATGAGCATTTCGCGCGCCGCCGCACCGCCCTTGCGCACATAGTCCTGCGATTGGCGAATGCTTTGGCTGCCGGTGGAGTTGTAATTGCCCCATATCCGCTTGCGCGCCGTGTTCTGGCCCGGTGTCGGATATTCCCATGTCACCTTCGACCAGTCGCATTCCAATTCTTCGGCCACCATCTGCGCGAGGCCGGTAAGGGAGCCCTGCCCCATCTCCGAACGTGCAATGCGAATGACCACGGTGTCATTCGGTTTCACGACAACCCAGGCATTGACTTCCGGTGTCGCATCGGCGGCTGCCGCACCGGTGGTGCTGAAGCCGAGAGAGAAGCCGCCGGAGGCAGCAGCAGCGCCGACAAGGAAGGCGCGACGGTCAAATCTCAACATCTCGTTCATGCCCGCCTCCTCACGCTTTCGCCGCTGCATGGATCGCTTCGCGCACCTGCTGATAGGTGCCGCAGCGACAGATATTGGTGAGCGTGGCGTCGATATCGGCGTCGGTGGGCTGCGGCTTTTCCTTCAGCAGAGCCGTGACCGCCATGATCATGCCGCTCTGACAGTAGCCGCATTGCGGAACTTCATTGTCGAGCCAGGCCTTCTGCACCTTCGTCAGCACGCCCTTGACGGCGAGACCTTCGATGGTGGTGACTTTTTTGCCCTCGGCCATATTCACCGGAATGGAGCACGAGCGCATCGCCTCGCCATCAATATGGACCGTGCACGCACCGCATTGGGCAACGCCGCAGCCATATTTAGTGCCGGTCAGTCCAAGCGAGTCGCGCAAGACCCACAGAAGCGGCGTATCTGGATCAACGTCCGCGGTATATGACTTTCCGTTGACAGTCAGCCTCGCCATGCCGGTCTCTCCCCTGGATCACGCGCCGCCAGGGATCTGGTCGGCGCTTTCTAGAATGAGACTAACCGGAATGAAGAACCGCGTGAAATCGTAATTTTGTGAACAGCGGCAGATGCAAAATATTGCGATGACGGCCTTTCAGCGCCCTGGCCGACGCATCAAGTGTTACCAATATCCGTCGAAAATAAAGGGTTCTGAGCAGAACAGTTTGTACTAAACCAGTCTGTGCCCTAATTGTTGGGCAGCAGCGCATCGACGATTTTACGAACTTCCTCGGTCCGATCGCGCGGCACGACAAGCACGCCATTCGGCGTGGCGACCACCACCAATCCCTCGACACCGATGACGCCGACGGGAATCCCTTCGGCGAAAATCAGATTGTTCCGGCTGTCTGACGCGACAGCGGCACCATGCAGGCTGTTGTTTTCACCGTCGCGGGGCGATTGCTCCCAGATCGATCCCCAGGATCCAAGATCGCTCCAGGCGAAATCGACCGGAACCACAGCAACATTCGCCGCCTTTTCCATCACCGCGTAGTCAATGGAAATCGACCGGCACTTGCTGAACTGGTCGAGAGGCAGACGAACATGCCGGCCTTTCGGCTTGGCGGCCGCATAAGCCTCTTGCGCTTGCGCGAGAAGATCCGGCGCATGATCCTTCAGGGCGGCCAGCATCGCCGACGCCTTGAACAGAAACATGCCCGCATTCCAGAGATAATCACCGGCGGCAAGATAGCCTTCCGCCGTTTCGCGATCGGGCTTTTCGACGAAGCGCTTCACTTTCGCCGCGTGCGCATCGAGCTTCTCGCCCGCATTGATATAACCATAACCGGTCTCGGGGCCGGTGGGACGAATGCCCAGCGTCACGATGAAATCCCGCTGTGCCGCGGCAATCCCATGGAAAATGCTGTCTCGAAACTGCTGCGGATCGGGAATGGCGTGATCCGACGGCAGAATAAGCAGGATCGCCTCGGGGTCTTTCGCCTGGGCGTGCAGGCTGGCAATCGCGATGGCTGGAGCGCTGTTGCGCCCCGTTGGCTCGGTGATCACCGTGCCAGTTGTAATCGACGCTTCCTCGAGCTGTTCAATGACATAGTCCTCGTGGCGCGCATTGCAAATGACCACCGGGCTACCGAACCGAGTATCGACCTGTGGCGATACCCGCAAACACGTCTGCTGAAACATCGTGTTGTCGTCGATGAGCCGATGAAATTGCTTGGGCTTTTGCGTGGTCGAAAGCGGCCATAACCGCGTGCCGCTACCGCCGCTCAGGATAACCGGAATAATCTGGGCGGCATTCGTCACGGGTATCTCCACGAAATCTGTCAGCGGCGGCCACAATAGGCCATGCGCCTCTGGCGGCCTATATCCGCTAATGAAAATCGCGTTCCCATAGAAACGCGATTTCGGCTGGAAGTTTTGTTTTGAGGGGTCTTTGCGGCGTTTAATCCATCAAACGCTAGCGGAAGGCAGGCTCCACCAGTTTGAGGGAAGCTTTCGACTCCGCGCCCTGACGACCGACGTCCAGATCGCTGCGTGCCAGCTCCGCTATGGCATGGACGATATGGTAGAACGAGCTGGCTGGAACCGGCTCATCGACAAACGACCCGTCCTGCAACAGCTTGTCACGCCAAAGCCCTTTCGGGACCCCGGTGAAATAAAGACCAAGCCCCGCAACGGCCTCGCGTGCCTGCGCCAGATGGATACTCCGATCGGCGCCCGATGACATCTGCGCCAGCGCGACAGCCGCCTTCAGCCGCTCGGTCTGAGGCCAAAGGCGAGCCTGCCCCTGCTTCCATGTCAGATCACGCCGCAGCTCATCGATGGCGACACCGCGCTGCGGGCACACACCATTTTGCTCGCCAATCTCAAAAAGGGTTCGGTAAACTGAGGCATCGACCTCGCCAACCAGCCCTTCGTAACGGGTCAACAACCAGCACCACTCGAACTGATGACCTGGTTCGATATAGGCCAGAGAACCGACATCGACGGGCGACCAATCCGCGTTGAAATATTCCAACAACGCCCCGATCCGGCGATCGATCAACCGATCTTGGCAGAGTTCAGCGATTTCCGTAGCCAACTCGCGCCAGACTTCAGCATCGCTAATCTCAACCCAAGCCAGAGCGGCTTCGAGCAGATGCATATGCGGATTGGCGCGCAACCGTTCGCGGTTGACCGGCGTATCGAGAAAGCCACCCAACGAGTGACTGAAATCGCGGCGCAAATTGTGCAACAGATCAAGCGCGAGGCGCCGGTATTTCGGCGCACCCGTCACCCGGAAACTATGAGCCAGTGCCAACAGGTAAAACGCCTGATCATAGAGATCCGGAGGTGTTTCAACCGGTCTTCCGTCAGCGCCAATCTGGCCACGCAAATAGCCATGATCATCAAGGCCGTACCGGGCTATATAGTCAAGCCCATGATTAACCTGGTTCCGCCAATCGCCTTGCCAGCCCAGGTCGCCCGCTTGCGCGAAGCTAAAAACCTGACGGGCTTGGACCCGCACGCGGCGCGCCTCCATGGTCGGGCGACCTGACAGGTCAAGCCGTTCGAAAAAACCGCCGTTGGGATCGCGACCAGCGTTGGACCAGACGTCAAACGCATAATCTTGGAGCCAAGGAAGGGCGTGGGACAGCTTGAAGGGAGCATCCCCTGACTCTGCCCGCTGGATGTGCGCGGCTGGACTCGTCACCCAGACCCCTTTTTAAAACACGTGAAAGTCACTGCCGGAGCAGCCACAGATAGGCCATCTCCGCCAATTTTCGTTACCAAAAGATTAGCGGACGGTCCAGATAATGCCCTGAGAAGCCGGCAAGTTATGGCTTTCGCGACCATCAAAAATGATGACCATAGTTTACTTCCATATACGCCCTAATCACAGGTCGCCAATCTCTTGATTCTATGGCTATTTATTGACATTGTTCTGATTCCCCCTGCCAAAGACCGCCCTTGCCACCGTCCTTTCACGTTACCTTCGACATCACGCACTTGGTTTCGCGCCTCACGGTGCCGACGCCAACCGGCATTGATCGCATTGATCTGGCTTTCGCGCGCCATTTCGGCACGGAACACGTGCCGGGCCGGCAAGCCAGGGTTGTCGGCGGGCTGCATTATGGGCTGTTTGGCCCGTTCCATCGCCATTCCCTGCGCAGGACCAGCCGCCTCGTGGAACTCGCGGAACATTTTTGGCAGGAGAAGCCCGGGGCCGGCGACGAGACGACGCTACGCGCCCTCACGGAATGGCTGGCGACCAAGCCCGGGGCCCCGCTGAACATCCCTCAGGGCGAGCCGCCTCGTCAGTCCTATCTGCGCAAGCATCAGCGCTCCGCCCTGATGACCCTAAACCGCATCGCACACAATCCCTCGGTCGAGCTGCCGCAGGGCACGGTTTATCTCAACATCGCCCAGCACATTCTCGAAAAGCCAGAGAAATTGCGCTGGCTCGACAGCCGTCCGGACCTAAAGAAAGTTTTCTACATCTACGATCTGCTCTCGATCGACTATCCGGAATATTTCCGCGCCGGCAATCTCGAACTGTTTCGGCGGCGTCTTCAAACCGCATCCCATCACGCCAACGCCTTTCTCGTGTCGGCGGAAACGGTCAAGTTGCGTTTGCAAGAAGAACTGGCACGCATGGGCGCGCCGCAACGGCCTATTCATGTCGGGCACTTTCCCTCGCCCCTTGAAACCGCCGCCCTGCAAAGCACGACGGCGACCGCCGGTGGCCATCCCTATTTCGTCATCGTTGGCACCGTTGAGCCGCGAAAGAACCATCTGCTGCTGCTGCAAATCTGGCGCGAGATGGTCGCCCAAAATCTTAATGCGCCGCGTCTGCTCATCGTCGGCGGTCGCGGATGGGAATGCGAGCAGGTGGTCGACATGCTTGAGCGCGCGCCGGCGCTGAAGACACATGTGGCGGAGGTTTCCGGCGTTCCGTCAGTCCATTTGCAGCAGCTTGTGCGCAATGCCCGCGCCTTGCTGATGCCAACCTTCGGCGAAGGCTATGGCCTGCCGGTTGTCGAAGCGCTCTCCGTCGGAACGCCGGCTATCGCATCGGACATCTCAGTCTTCCAGGAAATCGCCCAGGATTGCGCGACGCTGCTTTCGCCCTTGGATGCGCCGGCCTGGCAAAGAGCCATTCTCGAACTGGCGGACGAAAATTCAGGAGTACTTCAAGCCGCGAAAGCACGCGCCCGCCGCTACGTCGCGCCAACATGGGCGAATTACTTCGCCGACATCGAAGCGTTTCTCGCCCAGCTATAGCTCGGCCATAACAAGGAAAATGTCGCTGAAAACACCCCTTGCATGGGGTTGTTCCTCAGAATCTCGCGACACCCCCTCCCCGCTAGGCAATCTACGGATAGCAAGGCCAGCCGCCATCAACCGTGCTTTTGAAAATACCAAGGGCGAGCGGCGGAATTGTGCCCATGACACATTGCGCTTCTAGGCGGCCCCCGCCGCGCGTTGCCTCTCATCGCTCACATCATCGGCCAGGGCTGCGACTTCGCTCAGGACGGACCCGATCATCACGATCACCGGGCCGTCAGCCTCCACGGCTTCCAATTGCTCGGGCAAAGTCGCGATCGTCGCGATGACGTGATGGCTGTTCTCGCGTGTGGCGGAGAACACGGCAGCGGCGGGCGTATCCGGCGATAGCCCCGCCTGCAAGGCAGCGTCGCGCAAGCCGCCCAAAGTCTTGCGCGGCATATAAACGATCGTCGTCGCCGCGCCGTCCGCAATGGCTTCCCAGCGGATCGACTCGGGCAGCGCGCCGCTGCGCGCATGGCCGGTAACGAACTGCACCCGCTGCGCGTGATCGCGATGGGTCAGCGAAATCCCAAGCTCCGCCGCCGCACCCTGCGCCGTCGTAATGCCAGGCACGATCTCGACGGCTATCCCGGCCACGCGGCAAGCCGCGATTTCTTCGCCGGCCCGTCCGAAAATACCGGGATCGCCACCCTTCAGCCGCACCACATGGCGGCCCTCTCGCGCCAGCGCCACCATCATTCGATTGATGTCGTCCTGCTTGCAGGAAGGACCATAGCCGGTCTTGCCAACCAGCATGCGCTTGGCCTCGCGGCGCGCGAAATCGAGGATCTCTTGCGAAACCAGATGATCGTAGAGGATCACATCGGCGGCCTGCAGCAACCGCACGGCCTTCAAAGTCAGCAGTTCCGGATTGCCGGGACCGGCACCGACCAGACTGACCTTGCCCGCTTTGCTGCCGCCGATGAGAGCCTGAGACAACAACGCCTCCCGATCCTCCTCGGACGGTGCCACCTGCGGGCGCGCGAATGCAAGCCGCGCATAAGCGCTCCAGAAATTGCGCCGCAGAGTGGCGCTCGCCCCGCGCAAGGCCGGCAGCGTACGCCAAGCCTTCGCGGTGCCAACCCAATCGGCGAAGCCTTTCGGCAACAAACCCTCGATCCGCGACCGCAAGGCCTGCGCGAACACCGGCGCGGCACCATCGGTCGAAATGGCGACAACCAGCGGCGAACGATTGACCAAAGCACCGAACTGGAAATCGCAAAACTGCGGACGATCGACCACGTTCACCGGAATGTTCCGTGCCCGTGCCGCATCGGAAAAGGCCTTGGCATCGGCGATCGCCTCGAAAGCGCCAATCGCCAGCCGCACGCCGGAGAAATCAGCCACCGACCAGGCGTGCGGGCGCAATTCGATCTGGCCGCGCGCACTTTCTGCCAGCACCGGCGCGGTGAACGGCCGATCCGTGACGACGATCACATGCGCACCGGCGGCGGCTAGCAGCTCCGCTTTCCAAACAAGGGCTTCACCCTGCCCGGCGAGCAAGACCGGCGCACCGTGCAGTTTGTGGAACAGCGGCAAGCTGCTCAACGCATCAATGCGCCGGCCCTGTTCCGCGATATCCGTCCACTGGCTCATGGTTTCAATCCACCTAAATCCCGTCGCCGTCCACGTTGCCGCTCGGAAGTTCATTTAAATCAGAGACTTCCTGTCCGGCTCCAGCAACGTAAAATGCAAGCAAGCTACGTGCCACGACATCGATCACGGCCACGCCAACGGCCACACCGGCAGCCCCGCTCAAGCCATACACCACCGCCCCAATGAGGGCGGACAGCGGCGCGTGCGCGACGAGCGAGCGTCGGATCAGATCGCGACGGTTCTGGCTGCGCAGCGGCAGAGGCACGTTGAAAGTGCGCGCCAGCCATGAGGTAGGAGCGACCGCCGCCTGTTCACTGCCGTCGACCACCGTTTCCGCGCGAAGCCCGGAATCGACCAGGCCAAGGGCCATCGTCTCATTGGTCCAACGATCGATGAGGATGAAGCCGCCCAGTTCGCGATCCGCGCTGTAATCGTCGGCAACGATGGGGCGGTCGAGGGCGATCTCGGCAATGCCGATCTCGTTCATGTTGAGACGCTGGGCCGCCGTCTCTTCATAGGTATGGATGTCGACGGCGCGCGAGACATTCACTTTGGCTTGCGCCGTGGTGGTGCCGACCTTGAGCAGATAGGTCGAACCATCGGCCAGCGGCCGCGACGACATCCACAAAAGCTTGGCACTCACCTCAGAACGTGCCTTGCCCGCGTAAGCTGCTGAGACAAGGACATCGCCACGCGAAACATCGATTTCATCAGCCAAAGTCAGCGTAACCGCTTGGCCCGCCACCGCCACCGGCAAATCGCCATCGGCGGTGACGATCCGCTGGACGCGGCTGCGACGGCCGCTCGGCAGCGCGACGATCTCGTCGCCGGCCGCCACGTGTCCGCGCGTCAACCAACCGGCAAAGCCACGAAAATCGAGATTGGGCCGGCTGACCCACTGCACCGGAAAGGCAAAACCGTCATCACGCGTGGCTGCGGTCCGCGGCACCACCGTTTCCAGATGGCCGAGCAACGTCACGCCGCGATACCAAGGCATCGCCTGCGAGGCAGCGGCGACATTGTCGCCTTCCAAAGCCGACACCGGAATGAACACGACGTTGACGAAGCCGAGTTGCTTCGCCATCTCGCGATAATCGGCGACGATCCGGTCGTAGACCTCCTGGCTCCACGCCACCAGATCCATCTTGTTGATCGCGACGACGATCTCACGGACGCCCAGCATCGAGACGATAAAGGAATGGCGCCGCGTTTGCGGCAACACGCCCTTGCGCGCATCGATCAGAATGATGGCCAGTTCGGCGGTCGAAGCACCGGTCGCCATATTACGCGTATATTGCTCATGGCCCGGCGTATCGGCGACGATGAAAGAACGGCGCGGCGTCGAGAAATAGCGATAGGCGACGTCGATCGTAATGCCCTGCTCGCGCTCGGCCGACAGGCCGTCGACCAGCAGAGCGAAATCGATACGCGATCCTTGGGTGCCAAATTTGCGAGAATCGTTTTCCAGAGTTTGAAGCTGATCGTCGAACACGCCGCCGGTGTCGTGCAAAATGCGCCCGATCAGCGTCGACTTGCCATCGTCCACGGATCCGCAGGTGATGAAGCGCAGCAGAGACTTCTGCGCCGGCTGCTCCAGAACCGCTGAAAGCGCCTTGTTGTCGTCCTGAGGACGCACTTCGGTCAACGCGTCCATCAGAAATAACCTTCCTGCTTCTTCTGCTCCATGGAGCCATTGCCGTCATGATCGATGATGCGGCCCTGCCGCTCCGACGAACGCGACAACTGCATCTCTTCGATCACTTCATCGAGGGTTTCCGCTTCGCTTTCGAAAGCGCCCGTCAGCGGATAGCAGCCGAGCGTGCGGAAGCGGACCTTCATATTCTCGACGACTTCGCCCGGGCGCAGCTTCATGCGTTCGTCATCGCGCATGATGAGCGCGCCATCGCGGCGCACGATCGGCCGTTCCTTGGCGAAATAGAGCGGTACGACCGGAATATTCTCCAGCGCCACATAGGCCCAGACATCCGCCTCGGTCCAATTGGACAGCGGGAAGACCCGGAAGCTCTCGCCAGGGCGCTTACGCGTATTATAGAGCCGCCATGGTTCCGGACGCTGGTTCTTCGGATCCCAACGATGTTCGGCCGAGCGTAGCGAAAACACCCGTTCCTTGGCGCGCGACTTCTCCTCGTCACGACGCGCCCCGCCGAAGGCGGCGTCAAAGCCGTACTTATCGAGCGCCTGCTTCAGGCCCTGCGTCTTCATCACATCAGTGTGCAGACGCGAGCCGGAATCGAACGGATTGACGCCAGCCTTCACGCCCTCTTCGTTGATATGGACGATCAGGTCGACGCCCAGCTCCTTGGCGCGCTGATCGCGAAACTCGATCATCTCCCGGAATTTCCAGGTGGTATCGACATGCAGCAGCGGAAACGGCAGCTTGCCGGGATAGAAGGCCTTCATCGCCAGATGCAGCATCACGGCGGAATCTTTGCCGATCGAATACAGCATCACCGGCTTTTCGCATTCAGCCGCGACTTCGCGGATGATGTGAATCGATTCAGCTTCCAGCTTCTGCAAATGCATTAATTGAATCATCTGAATGGTCCTTCGGCCACGGCGGGCGCCTTGGCGCGCACCAGCCGGCCGCTTTCATCGACATGAAGACCGCATTCCTTCTGGTCTTCGTTTTCCCACCACCAGCGCCCCGCGCGTTCCGACTCGCCAGGCGCCACGGCGCGCGTACAGGGCGCGCAGCCGATCGACGGAAACCCTTGCGCATGCAGCGCGTTCACCGGAACATGATTTTCGGCGATGAAATCGGTCAGCCGCTCGCGTTCCCAATCGAGCAAAGGATTGGCCTTCAACACGCCATGGCCGCTATCGAAGGCCACGAAGCCAACCGCGCTGCGGCCAGCCGATTGCCCAGCGCGCAAGCCAGTGATCCACACGCTCGCACCTTCGAGCGCCCGCTTCAGGGGCTCGACCTTGCGCACATCGCAACAGGCGTGGCGTGCCGCTACCGAATCGTAAAAGCCATCGATCCCCTGGCGAGCGACGAGTTCTTCCAGCGCGTCGTGACGCGGATAATACGCGCGGATACGTCGGCCATAACGCGCTTCGGTTTCGGTCCAGACCTTGTAGGTCTCCGTGAACAAGCGGCCCGTATCGAGGGTAACGACCTCGATCGGCAGATCGTTCGCCAGGATCAGATGCGTCAACGCCTGATCCTCGATGCCAAGACTCGACGTGAAGACAATCCGTCCGCCAACCTCGTCGCACAGCAGCCGCAGACGCTCGACGGTGTCGAGCGCTCGAAAGCTTTCATCGAGATGCGCGGCCAAAGTGATGCGAGAATTAGACATGGCTCGCCTCCTTGCTCTCTACTTGGGCGGCCTTGGCCGCCCGCGCGGCGCGGCGCTGGTCCAAAATATTGGCCGCGCCGTCATAGCCACGCTGATAGACGTTGGTGATGCGCGTCAGCGCCGCGAGCCATTGTTCAACCGGCTGGCGGGCAAACACCTCGTCCGCCGGCTCGACCTCGTCGAAGCCGCAAGCCAAAGCATAAGCGAACTGATCGGTGATCAGCTTGCCTTGGGCGCGCAAGACACCGCGATAGCCGCGATCCCGCAATTGCTTGGCAAGGCTGAACCCGCGCCCGTCAGAAAACGAGGGGAACGGCACCGAGATCAGATCGAGCCGGTCAACCAACGGCAGAATCTCGTCGATCGAGATGTTGTTGGGAATATCAACCCCAAGACGATGATTGCCGGCGCCTGCTTCCAAAACAGCCTGCACATTGGCCCATGGCACGATGACATCACCGGCCGCATCGCTGAGATTTTCAGCCCGCGCGAACGTCTCCGCCTTCAGTCCAGACCGATCAAGCAACGGCATGTTCGGCCTCCTCGGTCTTGGACGAATCCTTGGCCAGGAACGCATCCTTGAACGGTGCCACGCCGACACGGCGCACGGTGTCAATGAACGGCTCGTCCTTGAGGCGCTGGTTCAAATAAACGTCCACCAAACGCTCGATCGCATCCGGCACTTCGTCCGCGTCGATACCCGGCCCCAACCGGTCACCGATGGCGGCGTTTTCCGTCGCATCGCCACCCAAGGTGATCTGATAGTTCTCGACGCCGTTCTTCTCGAGGCCGAGGATGCCGATATTGCCGACGTGATGGTGGCCGCAGGCATTGATGCAACCGGAGATTTTGATGCCGAGCGGCCCAATGTCGCGCTGACGCTGCTGATCCTGGAAGCGCTTGGCAATCGCCTGAGCGATCGGAATGGAGCGTGCCGTCGCCAAAGCGCAATAATCGAGGCCGGGGCACGCGATGATGTCGGTGACGAGGCCGACATTGGCTTCCGCCAAACCTGCCTCGCGCAGCGCATTCCAGATGGCGAACAGATCCGACTGTTTCACATGCGGCAGAACCACATTCTGCATATGGGTGACGCGAAGCTCGTCGAATGAATATTTCTCGGCCAGATCGGCCACCGCGCGCATCTGCGCCGACGTGATATCGCCGGGCGCTTCGCCGATCGTCTTGAGCGAAATGGTCAGCGCCGCATAGCCGGGAATGCGATGCTTGAACACGCTGGCGTCGGCCCATTGCGCGAACGCCGCATTGGTGGCACGCTGCGCCGCATAAGCCTTGGAATCGCCGGGCAGCTTTTCATAGGTCGGCGGCGCGAAATAAGCGGCGATCCGCTCGACCTCGGCCGGATCGGCATTGATCGACGGGCCGTTGAGCTTGGCATATTCCTCTTCGACGCGCTTGCGGAATTCCTCAACGCCAATCTCGTGCACGAGGATCTTCACGCGCGCCTTATACTTATTGTCGCGACGGCCTTCGAGATTGTAGACGCGCATCGCGGCTTCGAGATAGGCGAGCAGTTCGTCCTTCGGCAGGAAATCACGAACCACCTTGCCGATGAGCGGCGTGCGGCCAAGGCCACCACCGACAATCACCTCATAACCGATCTCGCCGGTCTGCGGATGTTTGAGAATACGCAGGCCGATGTCATGCACCTTCACGGCGGCACGATCATGTTCAGCACCCGTCACCGCAATCTTGAACTTGCGCGGCAGATAGCTGAATTCCGGATGCAGGCTCGACCACTGGCGAATGAGCTCCGCGGTCGGGCGCGGATCTTCCAGTTCGTCGGCGGCGACGCCAGCGAAATGGTCGGCGGTCACGTTGCGAATGCAATTGCCCGAGGTCTGGATGCAATGCATCTCGACATCGGCGAGAAGGCCCAGGATATCGGGCACATCGCGCAGCTTCGGCCAGTTGAACTGCATGTTCTGGCGCGTCGTGAAATGGCCATAGCCACGATCGTAGCGATCGGCGATCAACGCGAGCTGGCGCAACTGACGCGAAGCCAGCGTGCCATAGGGAACGGCGATCCGCAGCATATAGGCGTGCAACTGCAGATAAACGCCGTTCTTCAGCCGCAGCGGCTTGAATTCATCGTCGCTCAGCGATCCGTCGAGCCGGCGTGCGACCTGATCGCGAAATTGCGCGACACGTTCGCGGACAAACCGTTCATCGAACTCATCATAGCGGTACATTTTTCAATCCTTGCGATCGACGCAGTGGGCAAGCGGGCGCTACAGCGCCCGGTAGACGGCCTGTTTGCCGAGATCGGGCCGATTGCTCGGCCCCAATGTCTTGAAACGTTCGCGGAAGTGGCGCGGCGTCGGCCGCCCCTGCGCATCGATGGCGACATCGACGAGATAGGCATCGACCACCTGCTGCGCGGCAAAGGCCGCTTTGGCATGCGCCTCCAGCTTGTCGGCGGTCGGATCATCGTAGGCGATGACGGCTTCCGACGGATCGCGCGTCCAGCCATCGCCGGTGCTGAAAACGACATCGCCGTCCAGCAGATCGTTGGCCAGAAGGATAGCCGGAAGCGGCACGCGCTTCGGAGTTGACATAGTCGAGGGCTCCCAGGCTGAGGAACACCATATTCCAGAAACAGTCTGGAATTGTTCCATTCATCTAAGTGCCGACGACTATAACGTCAATTCACTTCTATGTTTAGGGGAAAATATATTAATACATTTTATTTTTGTATTTTCTATTTTCCCGGGCAATTTCCGCCATTAGACCACGATCTTGGTCATCACACCCTTCGGAAATAGATCCTCCGGTTTCACGTGTTTGTGGGCGATCCCTTGCTGATAGGTGTAGAGCAGCATCTGCTCGAAGGTCGGCCGATTGGCTTCGATTCCAAAAGGAAACGGATCGCCGCCGAACATGTCGCGCATTTTGCGCCCATAGGTCGGCAGCCAGGCCAGCGGATAGCGCGACACCGCGGGATCAAGCAGCCGCTCGACGCTGCGCCGTTTGGATTCCTCGAACGCATTCACCAAATTGCGCGCAACCCACGGATTTTCATCGATAATATGTTTCTGCACAGCAATGATGTGCATGATCGGCCACACCTTGGTGCGCTGATAATACTCCTCCTCCATACCGAGGTAGTCCGGATAGAGCCGCTCGACGTCCGGATGGCCCTCCAGGAAACAGGTCGGCGGCCGGGCGATGATGGCGCAGTCGATCTCGCCGGACGCCAGCATTTCGGAGAGCGACTTATCCGCGACCCGGGTGATTTCCACCCCCGTCGGCAGATTGAGTTCCACTTTCTCCACCCGGCCCGGTGCGTTGGCGCCAGCCTGGTACCAATGCACGTCCGGCAGTTGCACCCCGGCCTCGTTGTGCATCCATCCGCGCATATAGACGGCGGCCGAATGCGCCCATTCCGGTGAGCCCACCCGTTTACCCTTGAGATCCTGCACGGTTTTGATGCCGCTCTTCTTGTTGATGTAGAACGAGCTGAAGCGGAACAGCCGCGAGCAAATGATCGGCAGACCGACGATATCGCTGTCTTCGCGCGTCACCTGCGTCATGAATTTGGCGAAGCTCAGCTCCGAGACATCCCATTCCCGATTGAGCGTGAACCGCGCGAAGACTTCGTGGTGGCCGAGCGTCAGCCAGGTGTGATCGATGCCCTCGGCCTGCACCGCGCCGGTGCGGAAATCCCTGAAGTGATCGTAATCGGTCGTCGCAATCGTCAGTTTCAGCCGTCGCATGGTTCGGTTTCCTCTTGAGTCTGTTCGTCGACCCGTCGGCGCCTTCTAACCTGCCGATTGGCGCTTGGGAAATCCATGTCGGCATCGCAATATCATTTCGCTCAGCGACAGGATTCTGCCATGCCGTCCTTCATCTGCGTCACCTGCGGCACCGGCTTTCCGCCCAGCGACCGGCTACCCGCCAACTGCCCCATCTGTGAAGACGAGCGGCAATATGTGCCCCTTGCCGGCCAGCAATGGACCGTGATGGAGACGATCGGCCGACGCCACATGAACGCCTTCCGACGGTTGGAAGACGGGGTGCTCGGCCTTGCGATGGCGCCCGTTTTCGCCATCGGCCAACGCGCCCTCATCCTGCGAACATCGATCGGTAATATTCTGTGGGAATGCGTGCCCCTGCTCGACCAAGCGACGATCGATATCGTCAATGGTCTGGGCGGCCTCGCGGCCATCGCCGTTTCGCATCCGCATTATTATTCGACGATGGTGGATTGGAGCCACGCCTTCAACGCACCGATCCATCTTCATGAGGCGGATCGGCAATGGGTGATGCGGCCTGATCCGGCGATCCACTTTTGGAATGATGAAACGCTGGCCTTGGCGGACGGCGTGACCTTGGTCCACTGCGGCGGCCATTTCGCCGGCGGCACCGTGCTGCATTGGTCTCAAGGCGGCGCTGGACGCGGCGCACTGGCGACAGGCGATATCGCGCAGGTGGCAGCCGACCACAAACATGTGGCCTTCATGCGCAGCTATCCCAACTATCTGCCGCTCTCCGCGCCCTCTGTCGAGCGGATCGGTCGCGCCCTCGAACCCTTTGCCTTCGATGTCATCTACGGCGCCTTCTTCGAGCGCGACATCAAACAGGACGGCAAGGGCGCCGTGCGCCGCTCTGTTGCCCGCTATATCAAAGCGGTCCGCGATGATGGCAGCGCGGACCGCTTGTAAAGGCTAGAATTTCACCTGATCGGCGCCCTTGAGGCCAAGCATGGCGCGCGCCTCTGTCGGGCTGGCGACTTCATACCCCAGCTCCTCGATAATGTGACGGATCTTCTTCACCTGTTCCGCATTGGACGTGGCGAGCTTGCCACGTCCGATGAACAGCGAGTCTTCCAGGCCGACACGCACATTGCCGCCCATCATCGCCGCTTGTGTCGCAAACGGCATCTGGAAGCGGCCCGCCGCCAGAACCGACCAGCGATATTCGTCGCCAAACAACCGATCCGCCGTCTGTTTCATGAAGATCAGATTTTCGGGATCGGTGCCGATGCCGCCGAGAATGCCGAAGATCAGTTGCAAGAACACCGGCGGCTTGAACAGGCCGGCATCCAGGCAATAGGCCAGATTGTAGAGATGGCCGACGTCATAGCACTCATGCTCGAACTTCGTGCCATGGCCTTCGCCAAGCAGCCGATAGATCTTCTCGATATCATCGAACGTATTGCGGAAAATGCCGCCCTTGGTCGAGCGCAGATAGGCCTCTTCCCACGGATGTTTCCAGTTCTTGTAGCGATCCGCCAAGGGATGAATGGCGAAGTTCATAGAGCCCATGTTGAGCGAGCACATTTCCGGCGAGGCTTGCAGCGGCGCGGCAAGACGTTCCTCCACCGTCATCTGCAAACCACCACCGGTGGTGATGTTCACCACCGCATCGGTGCTCTGCTTGATGCGCGGCAGAAACTGCATGAACACTTTCGGATCAGGCGTCGGCCGGCCATCGTTGGGGTCGCGCGCATGCAGATGCAGGATGGAAGCGCCCGCCTCCGCTGCGGCGATCGCCTGTTCGGCGATCTCGTTCGGTGTGACCGGCAGATGTTCCGACATGGTCGGCGTGTGAATGCCGCCCGTGACCGCGCAGGTGATGATGACTTTATTACTGGATGGCTTTTTCGCCATGTCACGCTCCTTTTGAAGTTGCGGCAGATGCAGATGTATCGAGAACCAGGCGACGACCGACCGGGAAAAGCTGCCAGCCGAACCGATCGGCGACGAGCCCCCACAGGCCCTTCGGCGCGAATAGCATCACGCCGACGGCGACAGCGCCGAGGATGATGAGATAGGTCGGGCCGAGATCGGCCAGGAGACCGCGCAATAGGAAATAGACAAAGGTGCCGACGATCGGCCCCTCGATCCGGCCGATGCCGCCGATCACCGTGATGAAGATGACGAAAGCCGTCCAATCGTTGACGCTGAAAGCCGCCGACGGCGAAATGCGCAGTTTGGCGAGGAAGATCAGCGCGCCGATCATCGCACCGCCCGCCCCCGCCACCACATAGAGCAGCCGCTTGGCGGTCGCGACGCTGACCCCGGATGTTTCCGCCGCCAGTTCGCCATCGCGGATCGCCTGCAAGGCCAGGCCCCAGCGGGTGCGCAGCAACAGATAGGTGCCAATCAGGATCGCCACGGCGACGCCAAGCGTCGACCAGTAGACTGCCATGTCGCGCCCGTCGCGGCTCTCAGCGATAGAGCGCACCACCGAGATCGGCAGGCTGATGCCCGAACCGCCGCCGAGCACCGAAATCTGTGCCGCCAACAACAGAAACACTTCAGCGACGACCCATGTGCCGATGGCGAAATAAGCGCCCTTCAAGCGAAAGACGAGCAGCGACACCGGCAGCGCGACAATGGCGCCGGCTACGCCTGCGAACGGAATGGCGAGCAGTGGTGGCAGCCCGAACAAGATGGCCCAGGCAAATAGGAAATAGCCACCAAGGCCGACATAGGCCTGCTGGCCGACGGAAACCAGCCCTGCATAGCCGGCCAGCAAGTTCCACATGCTGGCGAGGCTAAGATAGATCAGGAATTCACCAACGATGCGCATGCCATTGCGGTCGATCCAGTAAGGACCGGCGACCAAAGCGACGAGCGCCAGAAGGCCGATGACCAGAGCGAAACGGCTTTCCGGCGTCGAGCGGGCGATGTGAAAGGACGGCGCGCTCATCCATCCACCTTTGGAAACAGACCTTCCGGCCGGAACGCCAGGACGGCGAGGAAAACCAGATGGCCGGCGAGCAATTGCCAGCCGGGATCGATCTTGGCGCCGATGGCCTGCGCAACGCCCAGGATGACACCGCCGGCCAGCGTGCCCCACAGATTGCCGAGCCCGCCGATGATGACGGCCTCGAAGCCATAGATCAGTCGTGACGGCCCAAGCGCCGGATCGAAATTGGCACGCACGGCGAGAAAGACACCCGCAACCGCGACGACCGCCAGCGAGAGCGCCATGGCCACCCCGAAGAGATGGCGATTGTCATAGCCCATCAACCGCGCCACTTCCGGATCATCCGACGTGGCGCGCAACGCCCGGCCTATAGGCAGCGAATAGAACATGAATTGCAGCGCGGCGATGATGGCGACGGCGGCGACGAACATCAGCAACGGCAATACACCCACTGCCAGACCATTAAAGATCGGCACGGTCGCCGTCTCGATGGCACCGGCACTAAGCTTGCGACTGTCGGCGGTAAAAATCTGTAGCAGAACATTCTGGATGATCACCGAAAGGCCGAAACTGACGAGAAGCGGCGGCAACAGGTCGGCGCCAAGCGTCCGATTGAACAAAATCCGCTGCAAGCCGTAGCCGGCGACCGCCATCACGGGCGCAACCAAAAAGATCGCCAGAAGCGGATGAATGGAGGTCTGTGTCACACACAACAGCGCCACATAGGCTGCGAGCACGATCAGATCGCCATGGGCGATATTGACCAGCCGCATGACGCCGAAGATCAGCGACAGGCCCGTGGCGAAGAGCGCATAAAGCCCGCCAACAAGAATGCCCTGCAAGATCACATTGGCCCATTCCATCATCACACTCCGAAATAGGCCGCTGAAATGGCATCGCGTGTCAGGGAAGCCGGCGTTCCCTCCAGCGTGATGCGCCCGCCGCGCAGGCAATAAACCCGATTGGCCACCGCCAGCGCTTGCGACGTATCCTGTTCGACAATGATGGCGGACGTCCCCGCTGCCGTGACGCGCGGCAAGGCCGCATAGATGTCGCGAATGACGATGGGCGCGAGACCCAGGCTCAACTCGTCGATCAGCACGAGATCGGGATTGGCCATCAGCGCCCGACCAATGGCGACCATCTGCTGCTGACCGCCCGAGAGAGATGTCGACGGCTGATGTCTTTTCTCCCTGAGCACGGGAAAGAGATCATAGATGGCCATCAGCGACCACGGCCCTGACCGGTGCAAATGGCCGCCGACCAAAAGGTTTTCCTCAACCGAGAGCGAACGGAACAACCGACGCCCCTCCGGCACCAAAGCGATACCCTCGCGCACGATCTGTTGCGTCGGCCGGCCGGCGAGTTCACCGCCGGCAAAACGGATTTCAGCGTTGCGGGTCGTCACCAGCCCGACGATGGCTTTCATCAGGGTCGATTTGCCGGCGCTATTGGCACCGATGATCGCCAGCGTCTCGCCGCGCTCCGCATGCAGGCTGATGCCAAACAGAGCCTGGAAGGCTCCGTAGAACGCATCGAGGTTCCGGATATCGAGCAATCTCTTCTCAGGCATCCGCCTCGACCCCAAGATAGATTTCCCGCACTTCGCGCGTTGCCATCACGGTTTTAGGATCGCCGTCCATCAGCTTGCGCCCCTGGTGCAGCACCATCAGGCGATCGATGGTGGCCAACAGCGCATGCACCACATGCTCGATCCAGATGATGGCCACGCCGGTCTGCCGCACTTTGAGAATGGCGGCCACCAGTTCCTCGCATTCGTGCGGGGTGAGGCCACCGGCAATTTCATCCAGCAGCAAGAGTTTTGGATTGCCAGCAAGCGCCCGCGCCAGCTCCAACCGTTTGCGCTCGAGCAAAGTCAGCGACGAGGCCACCGCGTTGGCCTTGGGCAACAGGCCGGTCAATTCCAAAACCTCGACGCAGCGCTGCGTCACATCGATATTCGAGCGCGTATTGCCGAAAAATCCCGGCACACACAGGTTCTCGAACACGGTCAGCCCCGAGAACGGCTGCGGAATCTGAAACGACCGGCCGATGCCGATGCGGCAGCGCTGCGCCGGCGACAGCGCCGTGATGTCGCGCGCCTCGAACAGAACGCGGCCGCTGTTGGGCTTGATGGCGCCGGCAATCATATTGAACAAGGATGTCTTGCCGGCCCCATTCGGCCCAATGATCCCGAGCGCTTCGCCCGGGACCAAGGTCAGATCGAGAGCGTCCGCCACGGTGACGGCGCCAAAGCGCTTGCTCAGCTTTTCCAGCGTGAGAATAGCCGTCATGACGACGCCACCGCTCGTGTCAGACCAAAGGCTTCATTTTGCCGCCGACCGGAATATCCGGCGCCGGCTTGTTGGTGGTGATCACCAGTTCAAAGCCATTCGGCCCCTTGATCCACTGACCGGCGACCAATTCCGTCTTGGTCACGTTCTTCACCGGCCCATTGCCCCACTTCACCGGACCGACGATCGTGCCGATATTGGTCTCGGCAATCGCCGAAACGATCGACTTCGGGCTCTTCAGATCCTTGGCGCGTTTCAGCACGTCAAGCGTCACCTCGAACAGCGAATGGGTGAAGCCGATAGGCTGCGTCCAGGGCCGCTTGGTGGCCGCCATATAGGCGTCGGTCATTTCCTTGGCCGATTGCCCGGTGAGGCTCGATTTGAACGGATGGGTGGGGCCCCACCAGATTTCCGTCGACAGACCATCGCCACGATCGCCCAAGCTGTTGATCACCGAGGGGAACAGCAGTGCCTTCCCGATCGTCACGATCTTCGGCTTAAAACCCTGCTGCGCGCATTGCGCCCAGAAGGTCGCGAAATCCGGCGGGATCATGTTGCCGGTGACGATCTCGCAGCCCGCTTGCTTATAGGCTGAAATTTGCGCGGTGAAATCGTTCGACATCGGCGTGTACCGACCGGTGTCGATCAGTTTGTAGCCGGCTTTGGCCAGCGCCGGCGGCAAACCGAGCTTGGGATCGCCCCAGGCATTGCCATCCGCATCATTGGGGAAAATGCCGCCGACGACTTTATTGGTCGGCATGCCATCCCACATGCTCAGGAAGGCGGCGATGACATCTTCCAGACCCCAGAAGAAATGATAGGTCCAGTCGAAGCCTTTCTTCGGATCGCCATTGCGGCCGAAGAAATAAGGCTGCCAAGGACAATTCGTCGTCACACAGGGGATTTCGTTGGCTTCAGCCTGATCAGCCACGGGATTGGTCGTCTCGGGCGCCGCAATCGCGGTGATGATATCGACCTTGTCGCCATTGATCAGTTCGGCCGCGACTTCAGCGGCGCGGTTGGGATTGGACTGGCTGTCCTTGACGATGATTTCGACCGGATAGCGCACGCCATTGTTGGTGATGCCCTGGCCGATCACCTGGCGCACCTGCGACAGAATGAAATCATCGGCCTCCGCAAAACCGGCGAGTGGGCCGCTGCGCGGCGAAACGAAACCGATTTTCAACGTCCGGCTCTGGGCATGAGCCGGAATGACCCTGAGGATCGCGGGCGCCGCAAGGGCCGCCGCACCTGCGCGCACCACTTGGCGGCGCGTCGAACCGCTTGTCTTGATCATCTTATCGCTCTCCCTCATCACACCCTCCTGTGACACCGTCACGTCTTGCGATTAAGTCTTGGCGCTGCGCTCCTTGGCATCCATCTCCATCAGATGATCGAGCACTTTCTTGCGCAACGCATTCTGTTCGGCCTCGCTCCATGAGCGGAATCCCTCGCCGCTCTTGAAACCAAGCTGACCGTTCTTGACTTTCTGCTCGAGCAGCGGCGATGGCGCCGGCCGGCTGTCGATATAGGGCAAGACCTGCTGGTGGATCGCTAAAGTAAGATCGGTGCCGACCATATCTGCGTTCTCGATCGGCCCCAGCACTGGCAGGCGGCGGCCGAAACTCGCCTTCACCACCTGATCGACCATGGCCGCGTCACAAATGCCTTCCTCGATGATGGCAATCGCTTCGCGCCACAGCGCATGTTGCAGCCTGTTGCCGACGAAGCCCGGCACATCCTTCTTCACCTCGACCGGCGTTTTGCCGACCGATGCCAGAAGCGCGATCATCTCCGACACGACGGCATCCGACACATCGACGGTGCGCACCACTTCGACCAGCGGCACCAGATAGGGCGGGTTCCACCAATGAGTGCCCAAGGCGCGCGACTTATCGCGGATATTGGTCATGATCGCCGTGATCGGCATCACAGACGTATTTGAAGCCAGAATCGCATGAGCGGGCGCAGCTGCTTCGATCTCGGCGAAGAGCTTCTGCTTCAGCTCCATGTTTTCGAGCGCCGCCTCGAAAACAACATCGGCGCCCGCAACCGCCTCCGCCAATGACATATGCAACGACACATGCGCGACGGCAGCCGGATCAAGCTGCATGTCCTTTAGGTTGCGGACGATCTTTTCCGGTGCCGCTTGCAAAGCCGCCGGCACCGGATCGGTGATCGCAACATCATGCCCGGCGACCGCGAACACCTGAGCGATGCCGTGCCCCATGAGGCCGGCACCAATCACGGCGATCTTCTGTTTCCCCTCCCGTCTGGCAGCCATTGGTTACCCCGCCGTATAGCCGCCATCGGCGTAAAGGATGTGTCCGGTGTAGAAATCCGAAGCTTTCGACGCCAGGAACAACAGCGGGCCGGCCAGGTCTTCCGGCTCGCCAAGGCGACCCTTGGGCACGCGAGTGAGAAAGCCTCCGCGCACCGCTTTGGCATTGTCGTTGTCTTCGAACATCCAAGCCGTCAGCGGCGAGCGGAACACCGTCGGCGCGATCGCATTGACGGTGATTCCCGTCGGTCCCAACTCGCAGCCGAGCGCCTTGGTGATGCCATCGACCGCCGACTTGGAGGCGCAATAAGCGGTGTAGCCCGCCGGATGGCCGAGCAATCCTCGCGCCGAGGACATCAGCACGATCTTGCCGCCCTGCCCTTGCGCCAGCATCTGCTTGGAACAGGCCTTCGCCATCAGCCAGGATTGGGTGACATTGGCATCCATGACGTCGAGAAAACGTTCGGGCGCCATGTCGACGATCTTGGCCACATCGTTTTTGCCGGAGGCAACAACCAGGATATCGACCCGGCCGAAGCGCTTGATCGCGGCTGCGACGATGCCTTCGCAGGCTGCCTCGCTCGACGGCCGCACGTTCAGCGCCTCGACTTCGGCGCCGGACGCGACGCAGTCCTTGGCGACCGCATCGAGATCGGCTTTCTTGCCGGCGGTCAGCACCAACTTACAGCCGGCGTTCCCCAAGAT
Organism: Rhizobiales bacterium 62-17; assembly: GCA_001898965.1. Taxonomy (GTDB): domain Bacteria; phylum Pseudomonadota; class Alphaproteobacteria; order Rhizobiales; family Beijerinckiaceae; genus Terripilifer. The sequence continues at coordinate 411,852 of MKVW01000006.1, read as the reverse complement.
CTGCGCGGCCAACGCTCCGAAGGCGCCGGACGCACCGGTGATGACGGCGACTTTGCCCTTCACGTCAAAGAGCGACAGCGGATTTTTCAGATAGTCACTCATGCTTGTGCCCCGGCGGATAGGGAATGACGACCATCATCACGCAGACATGGTTCGACCGGTTGACGATCTCGCGCACCTCATTGGGCGCGATGGTGCAGGAGTCGAATTTCTTCAACACCGTCTCCTGCCCGCCGATGATCACCGTCATTTCGCCTTCGATGACCACATAGATCTTTTCGAACGGCGTCGAATCCGGCCCGGCGCCACCACCAGGAAGGAAGTGGGACAAGCCGACCCATTGATTGGTCGGCCCGCCTTTCTCGAACCCCTGCAGGCGCAGGCCTTTCACCTCGCGGTGATTGGCCGCCTCATAGGGCTTGGCATCCTGATAGCGCTTGACCAGCATCAGAACGCCTCCCCCTTCTCGATACGATAGGCCTGACCCGGGTCGGTGATGGCGACAAGGCGGATAATGCAGCCGTCGCCACGATCCCAATTCCACGGGAAGAAGGCGAAGGTGACGCGCTTGCCAGTCACCGCATCGAGATCGCCGCCGACGTTTTCGATGCCGAGAATGCCATTCTTGAACAGGATGCGATGCACCGGCTCCCACTCCGGGAAGTCGTCCTTCCAATCGCGCCCGCCGGACCATTCCTTGTACTCTTCGGCGAGATGCGGCAGCAGCGGACCGTTGCGATGCGGGCCAATCGCGGTCGCCAGCGGATGGTCGTTGGCCTGCGTATCGTGACCCACAACCTTCACTTTCTTTTCGACGAACCAATGACCGGCCGAGGAAACGAAGCCCGGCGCACGCGCGAAATAATCCTCGTTGTCTTCGTAGATGTGGTGCCAGCCGGTGTTGACGATCACCACGTCGCCCGGGCGCACGATCTTGCCGGCGGCCTTTTCGAGATCGTCATAGGTGATCGATTCCCATTGCTTCTTCGGCAGCGAAATGACGATGCCCGAGCCGAAGAAATGCGGCAGCGGCACTTCATCGATGAACGGCGTGCCCGCCACCACATGCGCCGGCGCATCGATATGCGTCGTGTTGTGCATGCTGGTCGTGATCCGCTGCGACAGCACACCGGACTTCGCCATGTAGTGGATGCGCTCGATCTTCACGTCTTCGAAATACGGCCAGTTCGGCGACTGATATCCGAAGCGATGCGACAAGTTGTAAAACTTCAAGCCCATCGGATTGTCGAGATTGCTGTCGAACTTAATGCCGCGAACCGTGATCGACATCGATCAGTCCTCCCTCTCTGCACGGCGCCCCAAATGGCGCGAAATGAAAAATGCAGTTGGCGTTTAGCTCATTTTCATAATACGATACAAGTGTATCATATAGCGGTCAATGACCACCAAGCGATCCAAGAAGATTTATCGGCTCGCTATGCGGTACATGAGCTCGACAACCCACAATGCGATATGACTGAGGAACAGGATGCCTACTGTGTCTTTTGGCCGAACAAACCCAGCGACGACGCGACGTTCGCATGGCGGCATTCAAGTCATCGCACGCGCAGCGAACGTGCTGCGCTCGCTCGAAGACAAGCCTGATGGTTTGAGCTTGGGACAAATCGCCAAACGCGTCAGCCTTGCCCGCTCCACGGTACAGCGCATCGTCGGTGCGCTGGCCGCCGAAGGTTTCGTCTCCACAAGCAGCGCCGGCACGGGCGTGCGCATTGGCCCCGGCCTCGTTCGCCTGGCCGCGACCGCCGGCTCAACGACGACCGAAATCATTGCTCCGCATTTGCGCGCACTGGGTGACGAAGTCGGCGAGACCGTCGACCTTTCGGTTCTCTCCGGCGCCTCGGCCATGTTCGTCGATCAGGTGCAAGGCAAGCAGCGTCTCGTCGCGCTCTCGGCCGTCGGCGAGCGCTTTCCCCTGCACTGCACGTCAAACGGCAAAGCGATTCTTTCCTGCTTCGCCGGAGAGGACATGAACGATCTGATCGACCGCAGCGTCGCCGAACACGCCAACTACGCTCTCGCCGATCGCAAAGCGTTGCTGCGCGAACTGGATCGCGCTCGCAAAAGCCATCTCGCTTATGATCTCGGCGAGCACGGCGAAGGCATCAATGCTGTTGGCACCGCTCTGCTCGACAGCTACGGGCGGCCGGTGGCGATCTCGATTCCGGTGCCGGAGCAGCGGTTTGCCCAGCAGCGCCCTATTCTCGAAAAGGCGCTGCTGAACTTCCGCGAGCGGATGAAGAAACTGCTCGTCAAATAATCAGCCGAGCTCGGTGATCTTCTCCGGAAACTTGTGCAAGCGTTCGACGCCTCGGTCCGTGATCAGGAAGTTGTCGCACGCCCAGCTATAGGTGGTCGACGTCACATAAGTCGGATGGACCGACACCACCATGTTGGCTTCGATCGTCATGGTCTCGTCGAAGCGCACCAGCGGCCGCTCCACCATGTCATAGCCCTGGCTATGGCAGTAGAGCCGTTCCTCCGGCGGCCGCCCGTTCTTCTTCATGAATGCATTATGGGCGTCCCAAATGTCCTTGCAGGACGCTCCAGGCTTCAAGAGATCAAGCGTGTGCTGACGTGCTTCGAGCACGAAGGCGAATTCGTCCTTCATCTCTTGCGAGGCTTTGCCGAGCACGCAGGTGCGGCCCAACTCGGTATAGTAGCCACCGGCCCCGCTGTTCTCGATCAGGATCGTATACTGATCGCCGGCATGGATGATGCGGTTCTGCAGATGCGGCGGCCCCATAACGGCCGCCGTCCCCACCGGACCTGACGCGCTCATATACCAGCCCTGCTCGCTGCCGACACAAGTGCCCGCATGACGGGCAGCCGACATCACCTCGATGTCTCTTTTGCCCGGCGCGACCGCCTTGAAGGCGGCGTCCATCTGCATATCCTGCATGGCGCAAGTCGCCCGCATGACGGCGATTTCCTCCGCGCTCTTGATCGCGCGGATTTCGTCGACGAGGTCGGTCGCATCGACAAAGGCTGAATTGGAGAGCTTGCCGCTCTTAAGATAGTCAACGAAGGCGTAAGGCATCGACGAGGTGCCCACCAGACCGATCGTCGCGCGCGTATGGACGGACAGCGCCTTCTCCGCCAGTTCCGCATCATAATGCTTGCAATAGGACGCGCTGGCATACCCCGGCACGCCCATGACGCGCTTGACTCCGCGATAAAGCGGATCGCCCGATGCAATGGCCTGATCCATGCCAAAGGGCCCCTGCCCAATCATCGTCATCTCATCGTCGCGCGGGAAAATGACCGTCAGGGGATAGCCGTTCGTTGCCGGAAGATCGGTCAGATATTTGACGTAGCCGCCCATGAAATCATTGTTGTTCTGCATGATCAGAACATCGATGTTGTGCGCCTTCATCGCCGCGCGCACGAGCTTCCAGCGTCTTTCCAGCTCTCCAGTTGAAATTGGCGCGACAATCCGCTCGACGATGGCGTTCATAATCTCTCCCTTCCGCCCCGAATGCCGATCAAGCCCTCTGCTCTCTTGATCGAAACTTCTCGGCGGTTCTTGCCACGCAGCCCCCAAGTCGTCTAGCGGCCCACAAGGTGGAACAACCGCCGCCTCAACCGCATGTTTTCGCATTCGTTGACCACCGACAGAAAACGTTGAAATCAGACAGACATATGCCTAATTTGGCGCCGATCGAACGCAGATAAAAATCGAGGAAACGTTCATGGGACGCTTGCAGGACAAAGTCGTTATCATCACCGGTGGTGCACGCGGCATCGGCGCGGCCTTCAGCAAAGCGGTTGCCGCCGAGGGTGCCATCGTCATCGTCTCCGACGTACGGGACGGCGCCGGCACGGTGCAGGAGATCGAGGCAGCGCAAGGACGGGCGGCTTTCGTCGCTTGCGACGTCAGTTCCGCTCAGTCCACCACGGATCTCGTCAACGAGGTCGTCAAGCGCCACGGCCGTATCGACGCCGTAGTCAACAATGCCGCCATTTTCGCCAATCTGAAGCGACAAGCCTTTTTCGATATCGACGAAAAAGAATGGGATGACGTGATGGCCGTGAACGTGCGCGGTCCCTTCCTTCTCACCAAGGCGGTAGCGCCCGTCATGATGCGGCAGAAATCCGGCAAGATCGTCAACATCGCTTCCGGCACGGTTTTCAAGGGCCAAACCGGCATCACCCACTATGTCGCCTCGAAAGGCGCCATCGTCGCCTTCACGCGCTGTGTTGCCCGCGAACTCGGCGATCACAACATCAACGTCAATGCCATCGCGCCGGGCCTCACCATGAGCGAAGGCGTGATCGCCAATCCCGACATGAGCGGCGGTGGCTCCAGCGCCACGATGAATTCACGCGCCTTCAAGCGCGAGCAGAAACCACAGGATCTCACCGGCACGCTCGTTTTCCTGTGTTCCTCCGACAGCGATTTCATGACGGGGCAGACCCTCGTCGTCGATGGCGGCAGCGTCACGCACTAACCGCCCTTCTCCCGTTTACCAAATTCAGGAAAACCAATGAGCAAACTGTTCGATCTCACCGGCAAAACCGCTTTCGTGACCGGTGCCGGCAGCGGCCTCGGCTATGCCATGGCCGAAGGATTTGCCGAGCATGGCGCCCTCGTCACTTTGGCCGATGCGGATCGTGCCGGCCTCGACAGAGCCCTGGCCAAATTCAATGCTGCCGGCCATCAGGCCACCGCGGTCGAGCTCGATGTGCGAGAGCCTGCCGCCATTCGCGCGGCGGTGAACAACGCCGCTAACCACTATGGCAAGCTCGACATCGTCGTCGCCAACGCCGGCATTACCGGCGGCGCCCCGATCAGCGAGGAAGCCGGCTATATCGAGAATATCGATCTCGACGTGTGGAACAACGTGGTGAAGGTCAATCAGACCGGCGTTTTCGCCACGCTGCAGGCCGCCGCTGCCATCATGAAACCCCAGCGCAGCGGCCGGATTATCGTCACCGCTTCCATCTCGGGCCTGCGGACATCCGAAGTGTCAGGCTATCCCTACACAGTCACAAAAGCGGCGGTCGTCCATCTGGTTCACCTGGCGGCCCTCGAACTCGCACCTTTCAACATTCACGTGAATGGTGTCGCGCCCGGACCGTTCATGACGAATATCGCCGGCGGCCGTCTGTTTCGCGAGCCCGAACGCGCCAAAGCCATGGGGGATGCCGTGCCGATGAAACGCATGGCCGATCCATCGGAGATCAAAGGGCTGGCTCTTCTGCTCGCCTCGGGTGCCGGCAGTTTCATCACCGGACAGGTCATTCCCATCGACGGAGGCGCCACCGCGCGTTGATCGCGCGGTGGTCCCCAATCTCAAGCCTATTTCTTGACGTCCATCTCGCTGGACGAATTGATCAGGCTGTGAATGTTGCGCGCGAAATCGACCGCCTTGGCGGTGTCGATGGTCATTGCGCCATGCGCATATTCCTTGACCGCGAGAACCGCTGGCCGCGGCGCTTTCATCAAGCGCTCGACCAGCGCATTGGCCGTATTCTCGAGATCGGCGCGCGCCACCACATCGCTGACGGCGCCGATCCGCTGGGCCTCATGGGCCGAGATCACCTTGCTCGTCCACACCAGATACATCAGGGACTTCAAGGGCACGCGATCGACGAGCGATGACATGACCATGGTCGGCATAATGTTGTGAGTGAATTCGGGAATGGCGAAGGACGCATTCTCCGCTGCGATCGTCATATCGGACACGCAGGCGAGCGCGCAGCCAAAACCCAGTGCCCGCCCCTGCACCACGGTCAAGACAGGTGCCTTCGAAGCGCGCACCGCGCCATAGCAGCGAAACACGATGTCGCTCATCTTGCGCAGGGCCAAAGCCTCGGGGCGCGTTTGCGGGCGCGTGCCCATCCCGGCACGACCAATGCAAAAATCGTCGCCATTGGCGCGCAGGACAATCAGGCGCACCTTGTCGTGTTCGTTGATAAACGTATCTCCCAGAAAAACGATCTGCTCGTCGGAGAGGCCGTTGCCCCGCTCCGGATTATTGAGGGTGATTTCCAAAAGATCGTCTGATTTCTTGACGATAATGCCATCCGCCATCGTGTTTCCTCGCCATTCGTTGCGGCCCGAGGCCGTTGTCTTGAACCGTACGATAGGCTCTTGCGCCAACGGCAGCGGCGCTGTCAATTGGCGGATATTGCCTAATTTCGGAAGCCGCGCTACCGCTGGCCCATCGGGTTAGCGGGAATTGGAGGAGGCAGCGATGTCCTTGGCCCAACAAGAGGCAGCCGCCACGGCGGGCCGCATGAGCTTCAGCCATCTCGGCATCTACGTCACGGACCTTCCGATGATGGAAGAATTTTACACGCGGATGCTCGGCTTCATTGTCACCGATCGGGGCGAAGCTCGTGGCAACCCCATTGTTTTTCTGAGCGGTGATCCCCGCGAGCATCATCAGCTTGTTCTGGTCGGCGGACGCCCAAAGGATTCCTTTTCGCAGATCAACCAAATCTCCTTCCGCGTTCCGGCGCTGGAAGACGTCCAGGCGGCCTGGCGCCGGGCCAAGGATGCACCGGGCGTCGGGCGCATCTACGCGACCAATCATGGCAATGCCTGGTCAGTCTATTTCTTCGATCCGGAAGGCAATCGGGTCGAGGTTTTCGCCGATTCCGAATGGTACATTCCACAGCCACGGATCGACGATCTCGACCTGTCGAAACCGGCTGCGGACATACGCGCGGAATCCGAACAGTTCTGCCGCTCCTGCGAGGGCTATATGCCGCTTGCCGAATACCAGCAGAAAATCGCCGATCGGATCGCCGCGGCGCGCTCGAAATAGCTCGCGCGCGATTAAGACTGTCGTGCCAAGGCAGCCGCGCGCTTGGCGAAATTGATGGCAAGGTGGGCGACGTCGGCAGCATTCTCGGCCGCTGCATTGCCGGCCTTGGCGCGGGCAGCCACCCCTTCAAAAATTACGGCAAAGCGGAACAGGGCGAAGACCATGTGGAAGGGCTCGAAGCCAACCTTCCGCTGCGCCGCCGCCTCATAGATCGCCAGGAACTCCTGAAAATCAGGCAAGCGAAGATCAGCCAGATTCTCGCCCAGCAAGCCACCGTATTCGTCCGGCGCGCTGTACCACATCATGCCGAAATGAGCGATGTCGGCAGCGGGATCGCCCAAAGTCGCCAGTTCCCAATCGAGAACGGCAATCACTTTGGGCTCATGCCGGTGGAACATGAGATTACCGATCCGGTAGTCACCATGGACGATGGTTGACGGTCCGGCGGCCGGCATGTGCGTCGGCAACCATTGTTGCAGAAAGTCTATTTCAGGAATGTCACGTGTACGAGACAATTGCCACTGTTTCGACCAGCGCGCGACCTGCCTCTCGAAATAGCCTTCCGGTCGGCCAAAGTCACCGAGGCCGGCACCGCGCCAATCAATCGTATGCAGGCGAGCCAGCGTTTCCGCTGCCGATCGATACATGGTCCGACGCTCGTCCGCGGCAACTTCCATCAAACGGCAGTCATGGATGACGCGCCCATCAAGCCGCTCCATCACATAAAACGGCGTGCCGATGACATCCCGGTCGGTACAGAAGTGCAGCATGCTCGGAACGGTGAAACCGGCATCTGCCAGCGCTTTCTGAATACGATATTCCCGATCGATCGCATGGGCGGACGGCAATAGAGGCCCATCCGGCTGCTTGCGCAAAACGACCGACTTTTCGGATCCCGTGACAAAATAGGTGGGATTGGATTGACCGCCCGCAATCGATTGAAACCGCAGAGGACCGCGCAGTCCAACGGCCTCTTCAAGATAGGATTGCAGACGCTCCTCGTTCAATGCTCCCCCACTCTGCATTCTTTCCCCCGATCGGCTAGAAACGCATAACTGGCACGACATTTCAGCAGAGTCGAGTGAGCCCAGGCAGGCTGGAGCCAGGCTTGTTATTTGGCTGGCGTAACGGCGGACAGCTTGAAGACGTTCTGCATGAAATCATCCGTCACCTGGTCCCAGGATCGCGGCTTGAAACGCCGACGCACATCCTCGGTCCAGATCGCGAGGTCTTCGCGATCCGAAAGGGCCGCATCGATCACGCGATAAGCTTCATCGACATTCTTCGGATCGAAATAGCGGACCAAGTCGCCGCCGACCTCCGGAATCGAACTCGAATTGGAGGCCAGACAGGGCTTGCCGAAGTAAAGGCTCTCCCCCACCGGAAGCCCCCAACCTTCGGCAAAGCTCGGAAAAACGGTAAACAGGCAATGCCGATAGAGATATCGCAGCTCGCTATCGGAAAGCCCCTCCAACACGACGATCTTGCCATGGACATTGCCGGCGGCCGCCAGGCTTTCGCGAAAAGACTCGATGCGCCACCCCCACTTACCGATGATCAGCAGTGACGGCGCCTTCTCTCCGTATCGATCATAGAGCCGCTTCCAGACTTCGAGAAGAAGCGCATGATTCTTACGAGGCTCGATCGTACCAACGCAAAGAACGTACTCTTTCGGAATCGATCGGGCAAAGGCCTCGGGTGCGGGCTGTTCGCCACCAGCGTCAGGAATGTCGTGTGCGAGAGGAATCGCGCCAACAGGCACATCCTCGCGCCCCCGCGAGGCCAGCAGAGCACGCAATTCATTGGCGACGAAAGTCGAGTTGGTGCAGGCATAATCGATGCTGGCAAGGGCTTCTTCCAGCTTTTCCGTGAAGTCGCGTTGGGTCGCGACATCTACATACTCTGGATGTGTGTAGGGAATGAGATCAAAAAAATTGATCCCAACCAGCGCACCGCTTTTCCTCAAATCGTTAAGACGCGATAGATATCCTCTTCCGAACCAGAATGCGCCGAGCACGAGATAGAAGTCGCCGTTCCCGCACTTCAACGTATCGGCTGTTCCATAAATCTGGCCAAGAATGGCGCCCAGATGCTCCATCGTAACTTCATCGGAATTCGATGCATCGACAAGTTCGCAGGCCAATAAAGTTCGAGCGAGCCGATATTGCTCCTCGCCGTCACTGAAGAAAACGAAAGCGATTTCGCCTTCCGCATTCCGCTCGATGAGGGAGGTCAATATTTCAGCCTGCACCCTCTGCATGCCAGTCCTTCGAACATTCGTTCGGAAGAACGCAAACATATCGGTAATATCGAGCAGCAAACGGCGACCGATCTCAACAACTGGACCGCGTACCATTTCGCGCTCAAAAGCCTCAAATGGAATCGTCGCATCGATGCGTCGAGCCCGAGCGAGGCACGCACGTGCCGTCAAAAGATAGTTGCGCCGCGCATATCGGCGACCAAGCGCGACGAGTATGACGGCATCGTCGGATTCTTGACGAAGAAGTTGGCGGAGGCAAAATAGCTCACCCTCCAAGTCTCCCAACTGAACGGCGCAGTCGGCAGCCTTAAGCCAAACTTTTTCATCGAATGGATATGAGAACAAATGCGTTCGATACGCCCGATAGGCACGACGCCAATCTCCAGCTTCATAGCGCGCATCGCCACGCTCAACGCCTTCGCCGAAGACTTTGAAAACATGATGAGCAAGCCGACTACCGAATACCCGCAAATGCTTTTTGAGATGAGACGTCTTCATTCAGTAGAATATCCGTCACTATGAATACGCTACCCCCCGCGATTCAAATCTGGCCCTAAGCTCGCCTCGTTCTCCTACTTGGCTTCGAAAACCAAGGCACATAGTCCCAAGTAGAGCGAACGGTCTGGATCGGACTGAGCATAACTTGCATCGATGCGCTCCAGACAAAGTACGAGCTTCTGCGTTTCATTGACGACCGCCGTCATCTCCACCCAAACCGATTTATCGGCCGGAACTAAGGCGCGAACCGCAACACCAGTTTGGAGGTCTTTTAAATTGATCTGCGCCGCTCGTTTAGGAGGGGCGCTCAAGATGAGAAAGCGGACAATCACCTGAGAGCCAACAGCAAGTGTCGTCGTAATGGACAGCTGAGCCGCAGGTTTTGAAGACCATACCCCCCAGTTTTCAATGCCGTGCCAACCATCTTGCAAGATAAATTTATGCGACCGATTTCGCCAATTGTTCGCCGAACCATCGACAGTACGATCGAAATGATAAGTCGTTCCCGCAGCAAGCGCTTCGGGCTCTTTCACGGGTTGCGGCTTGGCGGATTGGGTACAATGATCGACCTGGATAAGGAAATTGTCGACAACATCGCCCCAAGACCTAGGTCGAAAAGTCGACGCAATCTTTGCCCGCCAATCGGCGAGGTCTTGTCGATCAATGAGCGGCTTTTCGATGATTGGATAAGCAGCCACGGGATCGAAAGGATCAATATAGCGAACGAGATCGCCCCCCACTTCGGGAATCGAAGTCGCATTCGAAGCGATGCACGGCGTTCCACAAGCCAAGCTCTCGCCCACCGGCAAGCCCCAGCCTTCGGCAAAGCTCGGAAAAACGGTAAACAGGCAATGGCGATACAAATGATCGATCTTCGCATCCGACAGATTGCCGAGAACGATGATCTTGCCCGACAGATACTGTGTTTCCTCAAGACGCTTCTTGAACGCCTCGCTACGCCATCCCCATCTGCCAACGACGATTAAAGGCGGCGTCGCGTCGCCGTACTTTGCCAAAAGACGCGCCCATACTTCGAAGAGCAGCAGATGGTTCTTACGACCCTCGATCGTACACATACACAAGACATATTCGGGCGGCAGGGCCTTCAGGAACGCCGCTTCAATCTGACCGTCCCCACCGGGGGGCGGATCATGTGCCAGAGGTACAGCAACGACGGGAATGGAACGACCGAGGCGGTCACGAAGAATCTCCCGCACCTCTGTCGCGACAAAATCGGAAATCGTGCAGACGAAATCAACTTGCGAAAAGACATCGCCAAACCGATCTAGAACGCCGTTCAAATCGGATTGATTCACGAATTCAGGATGCGTTACCGGAATGAGATCGTAGATATAGGCGCCAATAAGAACGCCTCGTGATCGCAGATCGACGAACGATCGCAGATAGTCGATCGATATCCAAAAGGCCCCCATGATGACGAAAGCATCGCTTCGCTTAAATTCCACGAGCGGTGCTTCTGCATAGATCTTGTCGAGATAAGGCTGGTAGATTTTAACGGTCGCCGCGGGGTCCTCGGTGGCTTGAACCAGCGCCGCAAGATCTTCTTCAGCGATCTGAAAAATCTGACTCTGGCCCTCGCGGCAAAAAACGAACGTCACATCCTGACGACGGAACTTCCGAAACCAAGCTGAAACCATCGAAAGAAGAACACGTTGAATTCCCGTCCCATGATTATTGTGCCGCAGGTAACGCAGAATGTCGGTGATATCCAGGAAAACGCTGTGATCGCCGGACTGAACGGACAAAGCTTCATCCAGATAGGCATCGCCAAGAAACGATCGGTCCTGGGCTTCCAGTTCAAGAGCTGGAGCTGCAAGCAGGGCGCGCCGATAATACGCGAAGGCGCTGAGTTTACGCCCAATCGCAGCCTGCCGGCGCGCCAGGGCCAAGAGAGCATCCGCCGATTGCGGTGAAACAGCCCGCGCCATCGAATAGGCGCGCTCTGCCGCGACCTTCCGACCGGCGAATGACTCACAGAACCCTAGATCCAGCCAGGAGCCGTAGTCGTTTGGATGTTGTAAAAGATGCAGCCGATAGCAGGTCGCCGCTTTTGCAAATTGCTGAACGCGCCAAAATGCGTTCGCCTGCCCCCGAAAATCAGCGTGCCGGCCGATCCCCAGCCGAAACACCAGATTTCGCCAAGCATCATATACTTCAAACATCTGAAACAACGCCTAAATCGTCGAAAATGCCGAGCGCAGAAATAGACAAAAACCGGCCTATGGTCTACCAACGCACCTACTTAAGATGAGGGTTCTAGAGCCTATCCTGACGGCAAATTGTGGGTTTTAGCGGTAGCGAACAAGGCAGATTTCAGATTGAACGAAACTTGCGAACGCCAGCCCGTGCAAGACTTCCCTCGGGCCGCCCCTCTCATTCGCCGACACCTGGTGTGCCGCAATCCGACATATTCCGCCTCCCCGAGAGATCGGTTATGAACTTCCAGCATTTTCGGTGCTTTTGAAATTGTAGTGAGGCAGCTCTCTCCATGACTAAACGCGCACTTATTACCGGCATTACGGGACAGGACGGTGCTTACCTGTCGCAATTCCTGCTCGGGAAAGGGTACGAGGTCTTTGGCGTCATTCGCCGTTCGTCACACCGCGGTGTTGAAGACCATCGCCTGCGCTGGCTCGGCGTCGCCGACAAGGTCACTCTGCTGGATGGCGACCTCGCCGACCTGTCGAGCATCGTGCGCATCATGCAGCAGGTCAAACCGGACGAAATCTACAACCTCGCTGCGCAGTCCTTCGTCGCCTCGTCATGGCAACAGCCTGTGTTAACCGCCAATATCACTGGTGTCGCAGTCACCACGATGTTGGAAGCCATGCGCATCGTTAAACCCGAAGCGCATTTCTACCAAGCCTCTTCGTCCGAAATGTTCGGCCTGATTCAAGAGGAAATGCAGAGCGAGAAAACGCCGTTCTATCCGCGCTCCCCCTATGCGGTGGCAAAGCTCTATGGCCACTGGATCACCGTCAACTATCGCGAGAGCTTTGGCTTCCACGCCTCATCCGGCATCCTGTTCAACCATGAAAGTCCACTGCGCGGCACTGAATTCGTGACCCGCAAGGTGACCGACGGCGTCGCTCGAATTAAACTGGGCAAGGCGCATGAACTGCGGCTCGGCAATATCGATGCCAAACGCGATTGGGGCCACGCACGCGACTATGTGCGGGCGATGTGGCTTATGCTGCAGCAGGAAAAAGCTGACGACTATGTGGTCGCCACCGGTCGCACCACAACCGTGCGCGACATGTGCCAAATCGCCTTCGAACATGTCGGGCTCGACATGGATAAATACCTGATCATCGACCCAGCCTTCTATCGTCCGGCTGAAGTTGACGTTCTTCTCGGCAATCCCGCCAAGGCGCAGCAAAAGCTGCGATGGACAGCGGAAATCTCTCTCGAAGAGATGATCAAGGAAATGGTCGATGCCGACTTGGAACGTTGGCGCACGGCTGTAGACGGCTAGATCGATGTCCCAAGATGCTCCGCAGGCCGTCAGTTACCGTCGCATCCTCGTCACCGGCGGAACTGGTTTCGTCGGTGGATGGCTCACCCCTCGCCTCGCGCAGCGATGGCCGGACGCTCAATTGTTTCTGCTGCGCCGATCCGCCGATCTGGTGGAGCGACAAGGCTGGACGCCTGTTGTCGGCGATCTCGACGATCGTGACAGTCTCGAACACGCCCTAGGCCAAACACGCCCTGATCTCATTATCCATCTTGCTGCCCAAGCCTCGGTCGGCTCGTCATTGCAGCAAACCGCGGCCACGTGGGATGCCAATCTCGGTGGCTCCATTAGCCTGGCCGTGGCGTGCGCGCTCCATGCGCCGGAGGCTACTTTTCTGAACGTCAGCACATCGGAGGTTTATGGGGCCAGCTTCCGTGACGGCCCGGCCTCGGAAGACACGCTGCCGCGCCCGATGAGTGCCTATGGCCGTTCAAAGCTTGCGGCGGAAATGGCGCTCCTCGACATCTTGCCTGCGACAGTGAAGCTGATCACTGTTCGTCCATTCAACCATACCGGCCCAGGACAAGACCGGAGATTCGTCCTTCCAGCCTTTGCGGCCCAGATCGCCGCTATCGAGCAGGAGCGCCAACCGGCGGTCCTGCAAGTCGGCAATTTATCGGCCGTACGTGAGTTTCTCGATGTGCGGGATGTCGTTGAAGCCTATATCGCCATTCTTGATCATCCCACGGCCTTTGCCTCTGGCGAGATTCTAAACGTCTCTTCGGAAGTTCCTCTTGCGATAGAAGAAGCCTTGGCTTTACTGCGGCAAGCAGCTCGCTGTCCTCTAAATATCCAGACAGATCCGAACCGCCTGCGCCCGTCCGACATTCCAAAGGCAAGTGGGAGCTCTCGCAAATTGCGCGAGAAGACCGGATGGAAGCCGATCATTCCGTTGGCTCAGACGCTCGATAATCTGCTCGACTACTGGCGCACCATTGAGGCCAGCTGATCAGCACGCTTACAGCGTGTGGTAGATGCTGATCGCGAAATCAACGTCATCGAAAACGCGGCTGCGCCCACCTTTGAGAATTACGGCGCGGTCGCAGAATTTTTTTAAGATCGCAACGTCATGGCTTACCAGAATCATCGCTGTATCAGCCCGTTTGACGAACAATTCATCATAGCATTTCTGATGAAATCGCTGATCACCAACCGACAAAACTTCGTCGATCAAAAAACACTCAAAATCGATCGCCAACGTCAATCCGAACGCCAGGCGCATGCTCATACCCGACGAGTAGTGCTTGACCGGCACGAATAATTGCTTGCCCAGTTCGGCGAAGTTATCGACGAATTCGACGACGTCTTGAACCGGTCGATCATAGACACGCGCAATGAACCGAATATTGTCGATGCCTGTCATATGGCCTTCGAGACCGCCGCTGAAAGCCAACGGCCACGACATGAAAAGGCCTTTGTAAATATCGCCGGACGTCGGCGGCTCAACGCCACCGATCAGCTTGACCAAGGTCGACTTACCAGCACCATTGCGTCCTAGAACCGCAACTTTCTCGCCAGGCGCGACTTCAAAATTAACATTGTCGAGCACTCGGCGCAGACCAATGGGCGTGTGATACTCTTTCACGATATTGGTCAGCCTGATCGTGCGGTCTCTAGGCTTCAACGCAAGCGCCTGTTCCTCGCGACGTTTGCGCATCGCATAGCCGGCGGCTTCAATTTCGCTCTCCGCCCATTCATACATCCGCATGCCACGGCGAATAGCCTGCGGCATTAACCGATCACGAACGCGTCCAATCATGCTCACGCCGAATGCTCCATTGCGATCTGAGTGATCGAGCGGATGATGAGGAAGATCAGACCGCAGACGGCGATCACTCCCAAAAGATATAGAAGGCGGCGGGGATAAGTGTACTGGTCGGGCAAATTGGGCTCGACGATGGTTTGCAGATAGAGCTGCTGGCGTTCCGCATCTTGGCGAGCCTTCAGATAGTTTAAGTCCGCAGCGCCCATTGCCTTGGCGGCAATCTCGCGCTCAACGACGAACTGCTCATACATAGCCAGCTTGTTGGCAACCGAAGTATCATTGCCGACGACATCGCGCTTGAGCCGATCAATCGCACTGCGGTTTGACAACACCCGTTCGCGCAACGCCGGAATAGACGGATTGGCCGGCGTCAAAGCAATCGTCTGAGCCAGCGTCGCTTCCATCGCCGCCAATTCCGTCGTCATTTTGCCGATCTGTTCGAGCGCCGCGAGCGATTCTTTGCCAGGGTCGACAGTGCCCGATTTATTTCGCCATTCGGAGATACGGCCCTCAAGTTTGGTAAAATCCGCTCTGGCATCATCGACGATGCTCTTGGCATAACGAAGCGCGTCGCGATGCGCGCGTTCGTTCAGTCGATTGATAAGCTCCTCGGCATATTTTAGCAGAGCCTTCGCCATCATCTGTGCATCGTCGGGGCGAAAAGCCGTAACCTCCAACGTACTAATACCGGTCGCCCCTTCGATATCGGCGCTGACCATATGCTCATATTGACGATAGAGCTTTGTTTTGGTGTCTCGTGTGAAAAAATTCGGGAAGCGGTTGAAAATATCAGCTTCCGGTCGCGCTAATACGTCTCGCAATCCGTTGTTCGCTATCAGAAGATCAGCCGCGTCGCGAGACATGATATATTCGTTGACGGCAAAGGTTTCATCGTTGGCACGAGACATACCCTGCGTTGAAACCAGGGACGCCAGCCCTTCAAGCCCAGTGCCACCAGCCGAAGTTCGAACGATAAAGCGCGCTTCCGAAACATAGCGATCGGATGCGATGAAAAACAAATACACAAACGCCAGGAAGACCGGCACGACCATGGTCAGCAGGAAGAGAGCATGACGGCGGAAGAATGATTGCGGCTTGGGTTCAGCCCAAACTTCATCGACAGGCGTCAGATAACCTCGCGACTCCAAAGGCCGCAGTTCAATCTGACGAACGACAAGAGGAGTATCGGTCTTTGTGTCAGTCATAAGGATCAAAGCTCGACATGCCGTTGTGCATACAGCATCAACGGAAAACCAATCCCCGTCGTCAGCAGGGCGCACAAGGCCAGGAAATACGGATCGTAGTGGGTCACAACGCTCGGCGGGAACACCCCGGCTCGAAACATTTCGATTCCATGCACGAGTGGAGACATCAAAAGATACTTTTGAATCTTCAGCGGCATCCAATCAACCATGTAAAACGCCCCGGTCAGCGGTAGCGTCAAATACATCACCGGATGGATGAAGCGTTCCAGAATGTCGCTAAGCTCCGTCAAGGCCGCAATAAGCAGACCGAATCCCGCGCAGAACCATGCCATGAGCAGCCAGCCGCCGAACAAGAGAAGCGGATCGTTAGGCAGCGGCAAAGCGCCGAGGAGATACAAAGGCAAATAAGCGACGACGAACGCCGCCATAATGCCGACGGTTTCCAACAATGAACGCGCCAGCAGAATGTCGAGATATTTGACATTGGCATGAAATGTCAGAGCGGCTCCGTATCGCATGCCGTGCAAGGAGCGGAAAACGATCTGACGCCACAGCGTCAACATCGAATAGCCCGTCAATGCAAAGGGCACGACACCGACCGACGCATCATGAGAAACATGGGTGAAGCTCCATAGTGCCATGACGCCGGTCGTCAGCAACAGTGGCTCACCAATAACCCAGAAGAAGCCCAGATTTTCATGGCCGTAACGACCCACGGCTTCGCGGATCATCAATGCCGAAACAATGCGAGCTTGTACCTTGGCTCCAGTCAGAAAATTGGACCTTCGAGAGCGCTTGTCGAAAGCAGAAAACACATCTGAGAACATTAGTTTGCGTGCTCCTGCGTACCAGCGTTCAGCAACCACAAGATTGCGCCCAGCATGCACGAAACGACCAGATAAGTCAGGATCATCCGTATCCGTTCCGGTTCGGTCGATTGGTCCGGCAGATTGGGAGAAACGATCTGTTCGATGTAGATTTGCTGTCGCCTAGCCTCCTGCCGAGCGGTCTCCAGTGAGTTACTGGCCGTCGCCAAACCTTTTTCGGCGATATCCCGCGCGGCAGACAGTTGTTCGTAGCCCTCGATTTTCTTGGCCATCGCCGAATCGCTGCCAGCAAGCTTTTCGCGTTCTTCCGCTATACGCGCTCGCAAGGCATCCGCCCGGGCCTGCCGCGCCGCAATAGCCGGGTTGTTCGGAGCCAATCTGGTCATTTCCTGCACTTGCGCTTGCGTCTGCGTATATTCGGTCGCAAGCGACGTGATCGTATCCAGGACCGATTGGGACGACTTTGATGGATCGACGATCAGTTCGCGATTCCGATATCGGGTCAGTTCCTTTTGCGCCTCGATCAATCGATTACCCGCGTCATCAACGGCCAACTGCGCCGATTTGACGGTATCCGCCTGTGCCCGCACATTCATGCGGTTGACCATTTCCTCGGAGATTTTCAGTAATTCTTGTGTAATGCGCAGTCCATCTTCAGGCTGGAAGGCAACCGCTCTTATCGTCGTAATACCTTTCGACGGATCCTGAATGACCGTCACGCGATCGAGATAGTATTCGTAAAGCCGCTCAAAGGTATCGTTCTTCCACAGCCAGAAACGTGGAAACCGCGTGAAAATATCGGCATTGGAGTTGGAGAAGATTTCTCGCAGTGGAAGCCGGCTCTCCAGCGCACGCACGGCATCACGCGACAGCATGAAGTTCTGAACGGCATTGGTGTCGTCGACGGCTCGCGAAATACCAAACGTCTGAAGCACCATGTCCAACCCGCCGGCCGCGCGCTTGCTGGAGACGCTTCGAACGATGATATTGGTTTCCGAGACATACCGGTCCGCCGCAAACAAACCGTAGTAGAAGACCGCCAAGATCGGCGGAACGATCATCACCGCCAAAATGAGTTTCTTGATCAAGCGAGCCCGGCGCTCGGCTTTATCTAAGATGTGATTGACCGAACCGGGCGCAAGCACCGCCTTTGGCCGCGAAAAGCCGGCAACAACATCGGGCAAATTCATGCTCATTCAATCGGCTTTCTTTGGAGGCGTGCGAACGGCAGCCCGCAACTCTTGGCGACCACGCGGCGCCGCCAAACAGCTATTGCTCCAGAATAGTTGTCGCAAGGTTTTGATACCCTTTCTTTTACCTTCAATTAGGGCAAAATTCCATCTCAGCGGCCGAAGATGCTAAGGCCAGGTTCACCGCCGCGATATCAATGAGATAGCAGGCGATTCGTGAACCCATTTCGGACATACTGGTGTATGAAGCTACCAAGCTAAATCGTGGCCAATTGAGACCGGAAACTGGTCGGCATCGCATCCGATGCGAGTAAAATCATATAGTTCTGCGATTCGCAGAATACGAGGATAATATTCCTATGCTCTTGAGCCTTTGCGGCACGATGTCGCCGATATCCCAGGCGATACGCGAGCTGATTAGTCTGATCGCGACGGAGACCATCGGCGCGCCGACGCAAATATATGCTGTCACCGTCGAACAGTTGCGCGACGCATGGAAAAGTATTTCTCAGGAAAAACGGAAATCAGTTCTTTTATATAGCGATGCGCCGCAAATGAGTCTGATCCAATTGATCATTGATTCAGACATTCCAACCGTCATAAGTGTCGATGATTTCGAAGAAATATTTGCTTTCAACGTAGTAAATTCTGGCAAAGATTTGCTGACCACTTTGCGGCAATCAACTCATACTGCCGTGCAGATATCACAACTGATGAATACCAGCAGAAACCTGATCCTCGGGCCCGATCGATACACTATGTCGGTTATGGAGCTTGCTCAGGACATCATGCACTTTTTCAGCATCGAGCCTAACGACGAGCAGCTCGAAAACCTTCGGACGCGGCTCGGCGATACGACAACGCTCCGAGATTTCATGGGAGTGACCTTTCCGCAATGGCAGCCAACCACGGACTTCAGAGAAACGCTCCCGCGTGAGGATCAAGATGCGCTGGAAAGCGTCATCCATGGTTATGATCCTTTAACCAAACGCCGCCCCTTCGAAGTCGTACATTGGTCCCCTCGCTGGTTTCAGGATGGCGATGCTCCAGATCGACAATTGACTGGCCCAAAACTCCTGGCTGGTCCCGCCCGAACGATCTTTTTCGGCCCCTATATCTATCTGCCCGCCGGCCAGTGGGATTGCGAGATCCACATCGAGTTCAACGGATGTCGTAGCGATACGATGGCGCTGCTCGATATCTTTAACGGCTCGGTCCTCGCTGCGGTGACCATGCGCCTGCCTCGTCATGGCATTTACGCCGTCGATATCTCCTTCCAAAATCCAAAGCCTGATGCGCACCTGGAGTTTCGTTTGCAAATTTTGAAAGGCGCGATCGAGGGCGAGTTGCGCCTGCTCGGCGTGAGAGTGAAACGCGCGGCACCGGTTGAAGCCAAGGAAGAGCTTCGCTTGACCCACGCGCCTCACTGATCCCAGCAACGATCACCCCATCGGCAAAGCCAGCGTGCTTTTCGCCTGTTTCAGCGCGAAGCTCGATTCGATTGAGCGCACGCCCTCGACGCGGGTCAGCTTGTCACGGAGAAAGGCCTCATAGGCCGGCAGATCCGCGACCACCACGCGCAACAGGTAGTCGCAAACGCCGGTCATCAGATAAGCCTCGACCACTTCGGGAAAGCGCTCCAGCGCCCGGTCGAAGCGCTGCAACTCCTCCTCACGTTGACGCTCAAGCTTCACCTGCACGAAAACGCTGATTGGTAGGCCGATGCTGGCTTGATCCACCACCGCGCAATAGCCTCGGATGACGCCGGCTTCTTCCAGCATGCGCACCCGCCGCAAACACGGCGAGAGGGTCAGCCCGACGCGCGCCGCCAGATCCTGCACGGTGAGACGACCGTCGCGCTGCAGATTCGCGAGAATCTTGCGATCGATATCATCTAAGCGTTTCTTGGAATTTTCCACCATTCAATCGAGAATAAATGAATTAAAATATCAAACAAGATGGAAATCTCGCTTATTTTGGCAAGTATTGCCGCTCAGTTTGGCGTTTCATCGCTTCCTCAGCGAGGAACGCCTAAATGCCGAAAAAAGCCGACAGCCGCCTGCCCTTTCTCGATGCCGTCGCGCGCAAGGCGCTGTGGCTGTCGACCTGGATGATTCACAACGCCAATCACCTGCGAGCCAACGAAGACGGTCTCAAGGTTGGCGGCCATCAGGCTTCGTCGGCCTCCTCCGCCGCCATCCTCACGGCTCTCTATGGCGCGGTGCTGCGCCCGCATGATCGCGTCGCCGTCAAACCCCACGCCAGCCCCGCCTTCCACGCGCTAAACTATCTCTTCGGCTTGATCGACCGCGACAAGCTCGAGAACTTTCGCGGCTATGGCGGCGCGCAATCCTATCCCTCGCGCACCAAGGACACCGACGACGTCGACTTCTCGACGGGTTCTGTTGGCCTCGGCGTCGCCCAGACGATCTTTGCCAGTCTGGCGCAGGACTATGTGCGCAGCCATGGCGCGCCAAGCACGCCGCCCGGCCGGATGGTCGCCTTGCTTGGCGACGCCGAAATGGATGAAGGCAATATTTTCGAAGCCCTGCTCGAAGGCTGGAAACATGACGTGCGCAACGTCTGGTGGGTGATCGACTATAACCGCCAGAGCCTCGACGCGGTCATTCACGAGGGCTTGTTCTCCCGTTTCGAAGACATTTTCCGCGCCTTCGGCTGGGATGTCGTTGTCCTGCGTCATGGCGTTCTGCAACAGGCCGCGTTCGCCGAGCCAGGTGGCGACAAATTGCGCGCCTGGATCGAAAATGCCCCCAACCAGCTCTATTCCGCTCTCACCTTTCAGGGCGGTGCCGCCTGGCGAAAGCGCCTCAATGACGAGATCGGCGATCAAGGCGACGTTACCCGCCTGATCGAGGGACGTACCGATGAAGAACTCGCACGCTTGATGACAAATCTCGGCGGCCATGATCTGCCGAGTCTCGTCGAAGCGTTCGAGCGCATTGACCATGATCGGCCAACCGTTTTCATCGCCTATACGATCAAGGGCTTTGGCCTGCCGCTCGCCGGCCACAAGGACAATCACGCCGGCATGCTGACGCCAACGCAGATGGCGAGCTTCAAAACCGAAGCCGGTATCCGCGAAGGGCACGAATGGGACAAGTTCGAAGGCCTGGACCTTGATCCCGCCGCACTGACGCGCTTTCTGAAAAATGTGCCCTTCAACGCCGGCAAAAACCGGCGACATGCAGCGCCGGCCATCGCCATTCCCGAGGTGCTGCCGCCCCTCACCCAAGCCGAATTGTCGACCCAACAGGGTTTCGGGCTTTTGCTCAATGAATTGGCGCGCGGCAGCGATGCCCTCGCGGCCAGCATCGTCACCACCTCCCCCGACGTGACCGTCTCGACCAATCTCGGCCCCTGGGTGAATCGGCGCGGTCTATTCGCCCATAAGGAAATGGCCGACACATTCCGAACCGAGCGCATTCCCTCGACATTCAATTGGCATTTCTCCGAGAAGGGCCAACATCTCGAACTCGGCATCGCCGAGATGAACCTGTTCCTCGCGCTTTCAGCCTTCGGCCTGTCGCATTCGCTGTTCGGCGAACGCTTGATGCCGATCGGCACGCTCTACGATCCGTTCATTCAGCGCGGCCTCGATGCGCTGAACTACGCCTGCTATCAGGATGCGCGCTTCATGCTCGTGGCGACACCGTCGGGAATTACGCTGGCCGGCGAAGGCGGCGCTCATCAATCGATCTCGACGCCGCTCATCGGCATGGCCCAGGATGGCCTGGCCAGCTATGAGCCGGCTTTCGTTGACGAACTGTCGACGATCATGCGGTTTGGTTTCCACTATCTCCAGTGGGAAGCACTGACATCTGATCAGCGGGCACGCGTGCGGCCAACCTGGCTGCAAGACGACAAGGGCGGAGCGCTCTATCTGCGCCTGTCGACACGCACGCTCGAACAGCCGACCCGTAAGCTCGACGCACAGAAAACCGCCGACATCATCGAAGGCGCCTATTGGATGCGCGAACCAGGCCCCAATGCCGAAGTCGTCATCGCCTATTGCGGCACCGTCGCGCCGGAAGCGATCGCCGCCGTCGGTCGATTGGCGGAAGACCGGCGTGATGTCGGGCTTCTCGCCATCACCTCTCCCTGTCGCTTGAACGCCGGCTGGACCGAGGCCGCGAAGGCGCGGGAGGATGGCGATATGGGCGCGATGTCACATATCGAACGTCTGTTGGCCCAAGTGCCGTCGCACTGTCCCATCATCACGGTTCTCGATGGGCATCCTGCCACTCTGGCGTGGTTGGGCGCGGTCAGAGGCCACCGCACGCGCGCCCTCGGCGTCGATCGGTTTGGACAAACCGGATCGATCGACCAGCTCTATCGCCATTTCGGCATCGACACGCGCGGCATCATCGCCGCCGCCCAATCGATGAGCATGGGCCGGCCCATCCGCTATCTCCTCGCCAGTTGAGCCTTGCCATTTTCGCAAACAGCTGGATATTCGCACCCCATCGCGCATGCCCAGCTTGACAACTCAGCCTGCATCATCGCCCCTGCCGGTCATAACTTTAATGACCGGTAGGAAGCCCCGATGAATGGTGCAGATGTCGTTGCCGAAATCCTCAAGCGCGAAGGAACGGATTTCCTCGCCTGCTATCCGCGTAACCCGCTGATCGAAGCCTGCGCTGATATCAATATCCGCCCGATCCTCTGTCGCCAGGAACGGATGGGCGTCGCCATGGCCGACGGTTACAGCCGCGTGCGCCGCGGCCGCCAGAATGGTGTGTTCGCCGCCCAGCATGGCCCCGGCATCGAGAATGCATTCCCCGGCATGGCGCAGGCTTTCTCCGAAAATGTTCCGGTGTTGGTGATCCCCGCCGCTTCGAGCCTCGATCGTCAGTACACGCGCCCGACCTTCCGCGCCGCCGACGTCTTCGCGCCCGTCAGCAAATGGTCGGCACTCGCCCATGATGTCAGAGAATTGCCTGATCTGTTGCGCCGCGCGTTCCAAGCCATGCGTTCGGGCAAACCGGGGCCGGTGCTTCTCGAAATTCCCAACGAGGTTTTCGCCGCCGAGTTCACCGGCACGATCGACTATCAACCGGTACCCATTCTGCGCTCGGCGCCGGATCCGGATGCGGTGAAAGCGGCGGCCCGCATGCTGCTCGCCGCCAAGTCGCCGCTGATCTGGGCTGGTCAGGGCATCCATTATGCCGATGCGGGCGAGTTGCTGACGCAACTGGCCGAACTGCTGCCCGCTCCTGTCGCCGCCACCAATCCGGGCAAGAGCGCTATCGCCGAAAGCCATCCGCTGGCGCTTGGCGCATCGACGGCTTCGCGGCCGAAAATGTATGCGGATTGCATGAACGCCGCCGATGTGGTGTTCGCCATCGGCTCGAGCTTGACGCGCACGCCCTTCGGCCCTGCTTTGCCCGTCGGCAAGAAAATCATTCATGCCACCAATGATGCCGGCGATATCAATAAGGATATCCGCGCCGATCTCGGCCTCGTCGGCGATGCCGCGCTCATCATCGCGGCTTTGATCGAGGAAATCGGCCGGCAGCGCGCCAAGCCTGACGCGACGCGGTTGGAAAATCTCAAAGCGACCATCGCGGCCTCGAAAAAGGCCTGGCGTGCCGATTGGGAGAAGCAACTCAACTCGGACGAGACGCCGATCAACCAGTATCGCGTCATCAACGAGATGATGAAGGCGACCGATCGCGACAATGTCATCATCACCCACG
The DNA here is from genome assembly GCA_001898965.1 of Rhizobiales bacterium 62-17. Classification (GTDB taxonomy): domain Bacteria; phylum Pseudomonadota; class Alphaproteobacteria; order Rhizobiales; family Beijerinckiaceae; genus Terripilifer. The sequence goes on along the minus strand of MKVW01000006.1, from coordinate 388,061 downwards.
AGGCCGGCAGCCCGCGCGAGCAGTTGCTGCCGATGTGGGAATCGACCAAGCCCTTCGGCTATCTCGGCTGGGGCAAGACAACGCAGCTCGGTTACGGCCTTGGGCTCGCCATGGGCGCCAAACTCGCCGCCCCCGAGAAGCTGTGCATCAACGTGATGGGCGATGCTTCGTTCGGCATGAGCGGCATGGACATCGAAACCGCTGCCCGCAACGATATCGGCATCATGACGGTCGTGTTCAACAACGCCATGATGGCCTGCGAACGCGTCTCGCTGCCGAAGTCGGCCGCCAAATATGACGCGCTCGATATCGGCGGCAACTACATGAAGCTGGCGGAATCCCTCAACGTCGCCTCCTATCGTGTCGAGAAGCCATCGGAGATCGCGCCGAAGATCAAGGAAGCCATCGAGGTAACGCAGAAGGGCAAGCCCTTCCTGCTCGAGATCGCCGCCAAGGAAGGCTACGACTTCTCCCGCTACAGCTGAGCGCTCGACAAACCGGCGGCGCAAGCCGCCGGTTCACGCCTTGCGATCGCCGCCGCCGACGCCGACCAGATCAGCCAGCAGGTGCGGGGCATCGAGCAAAGCGCGGCTCGGCCCACGATGAACAATCCGGCCGCGATCCAACGCGATGCAGTCCTGCGCGAACTCCAGCGCCAGACGCGCATGCTGCTCGACCAGGATCATCGCCAGATCGTCTTCGCGCTTGAGCCGATCGAGACCGGCCAGCACCGCATCGACGATGACAGGAGCCAGTCCCTCCATCGGTTCGTCCATCAACAGACAGGTTGGATTGCCCATCAGCGCTCGGCCGATTGCCAGCATCTGCTGCTCGCCGCCTGACAATTGATCGCCGCGATTGCGACGGCGTGAGGCAAGGGACGGAAAGAACTCATAGACCCGCGCCAGGGTCCAGCGCCCAGGCCGGGCCGCGACGATGAGATTCTCCTCCACCGTCAGCGAACGGAAAATCTCGCGCTCCTGCGGCACTAGCGCCAGACCGATCGCCGAACGGCGATAGATGGGATAAGTCGAGATGTCGGCCCCATCAAAATGAATATGCCCGCCGTGGCGCGCCGTATGGCCCATGATCGTTGCCAGCAAGGTCGTCTTGCCTACGCCGTTGCGGCCCAGCACCGCCAGCGTCGCGCCTGGCTTTAAATCAAAATCGATCCCCTCGATCACCACGGTCTCGCCATAGCCGGCTTTGACCCCGCGCAGATGCAGGCCTTTATCGTGCTCGGAAAGTGCGTCGCTCAATGCCGCCCCTCCCCCAGATAAACCTCGCGCACCCGTGGATCGGCCGCGATCTCAGCCGGCGTGCCCTCGACCAGGACCGCGCCCTGCACCAGAACGGTGATGCGCTGCGCGACGCGAAACACCAGTTCCATATCATGTTCGATGAACAGGACGGCGATCCGCTCCGGCAAACGTTCGATGGCCTCGATGATCGTGACGCTCTCACTTTCCGGCACGCCCGCCGCCGGCTCGTCCAACAGCAGGACCGATGGTTTCAGCGCCAAGGCCAGAGCGATCTCGACCATGCGCTGGCGGCCATAAGCCAGTTCGGTGATCGGCCGCAGGGCATCTTCCGCAAGCCCCATCACTTCCAAAATATCGTAGGCTTCTTCGATCGCGGCGCGATGCCAGCCTGCCGGCCGCAGGAAATCGCCACCAATCCCATCCCGTTCCGAAATCGCCAGAACGACATTTTCGAGAACGCAGAGCTTGCGGAACAGCGCTGTGATCTGGAAGGTGCGCACCAGGCCGCGTTTGACGCGTTGGGCCTGCGGCAGCGCCGTAATGTCGTCACCATCGAGCAGCAATTGGCCTGACGAGGGCCGCAGCACACCGGTGACGAGATTGACGAACGTTGTCTTGCCCGCGCCGTTCGGGCCGATCAGCGCATGACGCGCGCCGGCCTGCAACCGAAAGTCGATATTATTCGAGACCTTGAGTGCGCCGAAATTCTTGCACAGCGCAATGGTCTGAAGGCCCGTTGCGCTCATTGTTTGCGGCTCCGCGCCAGAAGCCGTTCGACGACGCCGAAAATGCCACCGCGCAGAAATACGACGATGAACACCATGGCCAGGCCGATCCAGAAATACCAATAGGTCGGATCGGCTTCGGCGAAGCGGTCTTGTGCGATCATGTAAAGCGGCACACCGATGAAAGCGCCGTAAAGCCGACCGATGCCGCCGATGATCAGCATCACCAATATGGTGCCAGAACGTTCGAGGTTGAGCACGTTGAGACCGACGAATTGCGCGGTCTGCGCCGTCAGTGCACCGGCGATACCGGCCAGGGCCGCCGACAGGGCGTAGACGACCAGCCGGCGTTGCGCCACCGGCGCGCCGATCGCGTGCATGCGTCCGACATTTTCACGGATGCCCGTCAGCGAGCGGCCGAAGGACGAATTGACCGTATTGCGAACCACGAGCCAGCCGAAAAACAACACGACCAGGCAATAGAAGTAAGCGGTGTTGCCGAACATGTCGAAGCGGAACGTGCCGAAGATCGGCCAGACCGACATGCCTTGCAGACCGTCGGCGCCGCCGGTGAACCGGTAAGCCTTGTTGGCCAGTTCATAGAGCATGGCCGCGACCACGAGGGTCTGCATGAGCAAGGTCAGCCCCGTGGTGCGCAGAATGATCCAACCGGAAGCAAGACCGATACAGGCCGCAGCAACCGCCGCCGCCAGCAGGCCGCTAATCGGTTCGCCCCAGCCGTTGGCGGCCAGAATACCCGCCGTGTAGGCGCCGACACCGAAGAACGCCGCATGACCCAATGTCACGATGCCGGCATAGCCCAGAACCAGATCGACCGACAAAGCGAAGAGAATGATCGCCAGGATCTGCGATCCCAACGCCAGATAGTTGGGGAACATGAAGTAGGCGGCAACGGCGATCAGCCAAGGCAAGGCCTCGAACCAATGAAAGCGATGACGCCGCGAGAAGGCGGCGATATCGGCTGCGCGTCGATCGGCGGAAGGCGTGAGGTGCGACATCAGGTTCGACCAAACAGACCACGAGGAAACCACAGCAGGAGCACCATGGTCAGCGCATAGATGAAGAAGGCCCCGAATTCGGGCGCGATATATTTGAAGGCCGTATCGGAAATGCCGACCAGCAAGGCCGCCACGAAGGGCCCGCGAATACTGCCGAGGCCGCCGACCGCGACAACGATGAGGAAATAGACCAGGTTCTCGAGCGCATAGAACGTCGTGATCGGCAGAATTTCCGCGCCCAAGCCGCCACCGAGCGCCGCAAGGCCACTCCCCAACGCGAACGTCGCCGCGAACAAACGCGACGTATTGATCCCGATCGTTTGCGCCATGCGCAGATTGTCGACGGCGGCGCGGACCTGCGCGCCAAAGCGCGTGCGCTCCAACGCCAGCCATAGCAAGGTGACGAGAATGGCACCGCAGACGATCAGGAAGGTTCGATAGGTTGGAAAGGAGCGGAAGCCAAGATCGATCTGTCCGCTCAGGGCCGCGGGCGGCCGCATCGGCTGCGTCACCGGCCCCCAAATATAGGTGACGGAAGCGATGGTGATGAAGATCAGGCCCATGGTCATGAGGACTTGATCGAGCTCATCGCCGCCGTAAAAGCGCCGATACAACAAGCGTTCGAGGATGACGCTGATCAGCACCACGCCGATGACCGCGCCGGCCAGCGCCAGGCCGAACGGCACGTCATAGCGGCTCATCAGCCATGTCATCAGATAACCGCCGAGCATGGCAAAAGCGCCATGGGCGAGATTGATGAACCCCATCAACCCCATGGTGACCGAAAGGCCGACGGAGATCAGATAGAGCACCATGGCCAGAGCGAGGCCATGGAAGCCAACGCTGATGATCGATGAAAAAATATCAGCCATTCAAGGGACGCTGTGCACCAGTCCGCGGATCGCAAACCGGCGAGCCTCCAGAGGCCCGCCGGCTCATGTGAAAGTTACTTCGGCGGATTGAGTTCCTTCCACGGATCCTTGACCGCCTTGATGGTCTCGATATCCGTGTTCACCAGCTTGCCGTTCTTCATCTCACTGCGGCGGATGTAGATATCCTGAATCATGTCGCGCGTCGCCGGATCGATGGAGATCGGACCACGCGGGCTGTTAGGATCCTTCCAGGCGGCGAAGAATTTCATCGCTTCGTCGCCGGTGAACTTGCCCTTGGTCGTCTTGATCAACTCAAAGATCGCATGCGCGGCATCCCACGCGGCCACCGAGGTGAAATTCGGAATGGCCTTGCCCTTGTATTCCTCGTCCCAGGCTTTCAGAAACGCCGTATTGGCGGGCCGAACACCGGTGGTCGAGTAATTGCCGGCGGTCACGATATCAGCGCCGAAGGCACCGATATTCGGCAGTTCCTCGTCAGGCAAAAGATCATGCGCCGAAACGATATTGATCCCCGCCTCGCGCAGACCGAGATCCTTGATCGCCTTCATAATCGCTGTCGCGGCTGGCCCTGCGGGCACCCAGACGAACGCCACATCAGGCTTGGCATCCTTGATGCGTTGCATGAACGGCGCATAGTCGGCCGAGGCGGGCGGGAAGCGGACCGAGCCCAGCATCTGGCCGCCGGCATCCGTAAAGCCCTTGATGAAAGCGCCTTCCGCATCATGGCCAGGAATGAAATCGGCCACCGCGGAGAAGCCACGTTTCCATCCCTGCTTCACCGACCACGTGCCGATCGGCAGGGCGGTTTGCCAGAGCGTGAAGGAGAAACGCGTCACATAAGGCGAAATGCGGGGAATGGCGACGCCACCCGCATTGGTGATGACGAACGGGATTTTGGCTTCCGCCGTCAGCGGCGCGATGGCCGCCGCGACTGGCGAGGCGACGACACCCATCAGCATCTGCACGCGTTCGCGGGTGATCAATTCCTGCGCAACCCGCTTGCCGACCTCCGGCGCTCCAGTGTCATCGCGGCGGACGAACTCCACCTTGACCCCGGGCGGCAGGTCCTTGCTGTGTAATTTGACGTAAAGGTTCAGGCCCTTTTCCATCTGGTCGCCGGCCTGGGCGAGAAAGCCCGAATAGCTATTGACCCAGCCGATCTTGATGGTTTGCGCCGACGCAGTCGTCACGGACCCGAGCGTTGCCACCGACGCCAGGGCAAATAACAATTTTCCTGATACCATGCGCTTCTCCCATAAGAGCGTTCCGCGCAGATAGCGGTTTCCCGACGCTCTCCCTTTCAAGCCACGCCCGCGTGACTTGCCCTCACCGGTATGCTGGCACTTTTTCGGGATGAGCCGCAAGGCGGAATTTGCCGATTGTCCGCAAGGCGGAACGCGCCACCTTCCCTCCCATCAGGAGCATGCGCCGCCTCGCCCGCCCTGCGGGACAGCCAGCCGATCGGCACCCTTCAACATGATTTGATCGACCTTGAAACTCCTCGCCGCCCACCAGCAACGGCTGCGGCCGCAGAGTCTGGATTGACAGCTTCACCTTGGGGAGCTTGGCTAATGATCAAACCTCCAGATTCTCACGGTGAATTCCCATGGCAGATAAGAAAATGCTGCGGCTCGGCGCCTTCATGCGCCCAGCCAGCATCCATACCGGCGCCTGGCGCTATCCCGGCGGCTGGCCGGATGCCAATTTCAACTTCGCCAAGATCAAGCAGATGGCGCAAAGATTGGAACAGGCCAAATTCGACGCCTTCTTCATGGCCGACCATATGGCCGTGCTGAACATGCCGGCCAAGGCGTTGAAGCGCAGCCACACGTCGACATCGTTTGAGCCGTTCACGCTCCTGTCTGCTCTCTCGCAAGCCACCGAACGCTTGGGCCTCGCCGCGACCGCCTCCACCACCTTTGACGCGCCCTATCATATCGCCCGGCGCTTCGCCTCGCTCGATCACATCAGCGGCGGGCGCGCCGCCTGGAACGTGGTCACCACGTCAAACCCGGACGCGGCGCTGAATTTCGGCATGGATGAACATATGGAACACAGCGCACGCTATCGCCGCGCTCGTGAGTTCATCGACGTCGTCACCGGTCTTTGGGACAGCTGGGCCGACGATGCCTTCGTCCGCGATGTCGAGAACGGCGTCTTTTTCGATCCCGACAAGATGCACGTGCTCGACCACAAGGGCGAATTCCTGTCCGTGCGCGGACCCTTGAACATCGCCCGGCCGATCCAAGGCTGGCCGGTCATCGTCCAGGCAGGCTCTTCGGAGCCGGGCCGCCAGCTCGCCGCCGAAACCGCCGAAGCAGTCTTCACCGCCCAGTCGAGCCTCGCCGTCGGCCAGGCCTTCTACAAGGACGTGAAGGGCCGCATGGCGAAACTCGGCCGCTCACCCGACCATATGAAAATCCTCCCCGCAGCTTTCATCGTCGTCGGCGAGACGCTCGACGAGGCCAAGCGCAAACGCGCTTTGCTCGACAGTCTCGTCCATGACGACAGTGGCCTTGCCTCACTCTCGATCGCTCTTGGCCATGATGCCTCCGGCTTCGATCTCGATGGCCCGTTGCCAGACATCCCCGAGACCAACGCCAGCAAGAGCGGCCGCGAGCGCACCATCGAGCTCGCCCGCCGCGAGAACCTGACCGTGCGCCAGCTCGCCCAACGCATCGGCGGCCACACCGGCCTGCAATTCATCGGCACCGCCAAGACGATCGCCGACCAGATGGAAGAATGGCTGGTCACCGAAGGCTCCGACGGCTTTACCGTACAGTTCCCCTATCTGCCCGGCGGCCTGGAAGACTTCGTCACCCTCGTGGTTCCCGAACTGCAGCGGCGCGGCATTTTCCGCACGGAATACGAGGGCAGGACCCTGCGCGAAAACCTCGATCTGCCGCGTCCGTCAAATCGCTTTTTCGCCGAAAAAGAGGCATAACGTTCTCTACGGAGAACGAACTTGGACGATCTCGTCGAAGACAGAAGCAAAGACAGAGAGAAGCTGGCGCTATGGCAGGGCTTTGACCCGACCGGCCACGGCGGCGCTATGTCTTTGCGCAAAAGCCCGGCGCAGCGTTCCGCTCTGCGGCACATCAAGCAATGGACCCGCGAGCGTTTCCAACTGGACGAGGATGAAACCGTCCTCGTCGCCGAACTCGCCTGCGGCCTCCCCGGCTGCCCGCCGCTGGAAACCGTCATCGCCTTTTGGACGAACGATGGCGCGGACCGCCATCACATCAAGATTTTCAAGCCGGCAATCGAAGTGACCGAAGACGATCTGCCGCCACGCTGGATGAAAAAAGCTCTTATCATCCACGATAGTTTCGGCTGCGACTGCTGCTAAAGGCGCTCAAGCTTCTGGCTTGGCATCGCGATAATAAGGCACCACCTTGCCGGTCAGCTTGATGGTCATCGGATTGCCGTAACGATCGCGGGCCTTGCCGGCGGAAACACGGATCCAGCCCTCGCTGATGCAATATTCTTCAACATTGTTCTTCTCGACGCCGTTGAAGCGGATGCCCACGTCACGCGACAGAATGGCCTCGTTGTAGAACGGGCTCTGCGGATTGGTGGACAGGCGATCGGGAAATTCTTCAGACATCGGGATTCCATGCAAATCAGGTCTGCTGGCGTCCTAGCATGAACCGCCATAGCAGCAAAACCACCGCCAGAACCCCTTTCCCCAAGGCCATGTTTCCCATAAAACACCGCCGATACAGCAAAAACACATAAATGGAGCGAAACGTCAGATGAGCGGCCCCAAACTCAAGACCGTCACCCGCACGCAAGGCAACAATACCGCCGTCAAAAACGGTACGGTGAAACCGAAGACCTTCGAATTCGACTTTGTCGAAGTGGAACCGCTGATCGCCGGCTTCCGCCGGATGGTGCGCGCCTCCGAATTCGACATCTGCGAGATGGCGATCACCACCTATATCTGCGCCAAGGCGCATGGAAAGAAAATGACCGCCGTGGCGACGCCACTGGTGCGCGCTTTCCACCACGGCGCTATCCTCGTCAACACCAAGGCCGGCATCAAGACGCCGAAGGATCTCGAAGGCAAGAAGGTCGGCGTCAACCGCGGCTATACGGTGACCACCGGCGTGTGGGCCCGCGCCATCCTGCAAGAGGAATACGGCGTCGACCTGTCGAAGATCACCTGGGTTCTCTCCGGCGACGAGCATGTCGCCGAATATGTGCCGCCCGCCAATGTGGTGCCGATCGAAGCCGGCAAGAAGATGGAAGACCTGCTGATCTCGGGCGAACTCGTCGCGGCGATCGGCGTCGACGTTAAACATCCCGACGTCCAACCTCTAATTCCCAATGCGTTGGAAGCGGGCCTGAAGGCTCTGCGCGAGCGCGGCCACTATCCGATCAATCATCTCGTCGTCATCAAGGATGAGTTGTTGGAACAGCATCCTGATCTCGCGAGCGATGTCTTTAATGCCTTCGCCGAGTCGAAACGGCTCTATGTCGAGAAGCTAAAAGCCGGCCAAATCGACAAGATGACCGATGTCGACGAGGTCCATAAGCGCGTCCTCGACATCACCGGCGAGCCCCTGCCCTACGGCCTTGAGCCCAACCGTAAGATCATCGAAAACCTCATCGACCATGCGGTGACGCAGGGCATCATCAAGCAAAAGGTCAAAGTCGAAGACCTGTTCGCCAAAGGCACCACGGGGCTCGTCGGCTGATGGTCGATATCGTCCCCACCCACCGCCTCACCCACGAAGCGACCATGAAAATGCTCGCCGCCGGCGTCGCCAAGGCGGACGAGATCGGCGTCAAGATCGCGCTCGCCGTGTGCGATCAGAGCTGCCAGATTCTCGGCTATCTGGTGATGGACGGCGCGCGCTTCTTCGCCGCCCGCACCACCACCAAGAAAGCCATGACAGCCGCCTCGCAGAGACTGCCGACCGGCTATGCGGCACCAGAACAGGTGCTGAGCATGCAAATCCGCATGGATGGCGATTTCACCAACATGCCCGGCGGCTTGCCGATCATCTACGATGGTCAGGTCATCGGCGGCATCGGTGCTGGCGGCGCCAAACAGGAAGAAGATGTCATCGTCGCCAAGGCGGCGCTCGCTGCCTTGGGGTTGCCGGAGACGAAGGCTTAAAACTTCTTGAGAAAATCGAGCAGAACCGGATTGGTCGCCGCTTCGGTCTGCTCGGACACTGGCACGTTCCAGAATTCCGACTTCGGCAGGCATTCATGCAAATACCATGCGGCCGAAGTAGCATGCGCGGCATCGTTGCCGGGCACGACCAGCGCCGGCACCTGAGAGGCCAGCATCTCCTCCGGCTCGGCACCGGGCGCCGTATCGCGATCATACATGGTGCGGCCGAAAGCCTCGACGATCAAAGCGTAGCGGCCGACATCCTGCTGCACATAGTCAGCCGCGAATTTGGCATCATGCTTGATCACGGAGGCCCAAGGACCGCCGCGTGAATCGGCATTGAACGCCTTGCCCTCGGCCTTCACCAGATCGACCACCGCTTGCAGGCCGTTGGCGCGCACGAAACCCAAGTGCTCGGCGAAACGCTGCAGGCTCGACAGACGGTATTTCGCGCCGCCCACCGGCCAGAACAGCACCATGCTGCGCACACGCTCGGGATGCATGACACCGAAAGCCGCCACCGGACAGCAACCCATGCAACCGCCCATGAGATGCGCCTTGTCGATCTTCAGATGATCGAGCAGGCCGATGCCTTGTCGCACATAATCGGAGAAACCAACCTTCTCGACGCGGCCGCCCGACTGGCCGCATTCGCGCCGGTCGAAGATGATGCAGGAATAGTGGCGCGACAGATGATCGACTGGTTTGATCTTCGCATAGACACCCTGGGTCGACCATTTTTCCAAGGTCGCATCGAAGCCACCAGGCGCATACATCAACAGCGGATCACCAGAGCCGATGACCTGATAACGCGTTGCGATGCCGTCGATATCCACGATCTCCATTCATTCAACCCTTGATCTGCTTGCCCGCTCTCGCATCGGCGACGAGCGCCGCGAAAGCATCCACCGTGCCTTGCGCCGTGTTGAAATAGGTCTCGGTTTTCGAGGTCAGCCATTTCTCGCCGTAGCCGAGAACCGTCTGCGCCAGGCGCACGCGGCCATCGAGCCACGGCCCACCGCCGAACCCACCGATCACCGGAATATCCACCGCCTCCACCACGGCTTTGCCGGCAACCGGGCCTGAATTGGTGAAGTCGAGCAGAGCCGCGCCGGCATCTTCCAGCATCTTGGCTTCTTCAACCAGACGTTCGGCGGCTTCCGCGCTCGCCTGCGCGCCAGCGGAATTCTGCGCGCTATAGGGAATGCCGAACTTCATCGCCGTCTGCGGCGTCAGGCCGAATTGCGCGAACACCGGAATGCCCGCACGCGTCAATGCCTCGACGGCTTCCGGATAATCGGCCGCGCCATCGAGTTTGATCATGTCGGCGCCGCCTTCCTTGACGATGCGCACCGCCGCCTTCAACGCGCTATCGATCCCTTCCTGCAACGGCCCATAGGGCATGTCGCAAGAGACGAGAACACGCGTCGCGGCACGTCGCACGGCCTTGCAGCAGACGAGGATTTCATCGAGCGTCACCTGCAGCGGATTGCTGTGGCCCCAAAGATTGGCACCGACGGAATCACCGATCGAGATGAAATCGACGCCAGCACGTTCGGCGAAGCGCGTCGTCGGATAGTCCCAGGCGACGACGCCAATGCTCTTTTTGCCGTCGCGTTTCATCTGCTGCAGCATCGGAATGGTGACGGGCTCGGACATGGTTCTTCCCAATCAAGCAGGACTTAAGCGCTGTTTCGGTCGCCCCAGACGAGGCGACCGAGACGAAGATAATCGTGTCAGCCGATCACATCCACGGCATCAGCGACGCGTGAATGACATCCTTGACGCCGCCTTCCTTGTTGCCAACCGATTTGATCGCCAGGTCGACATCCTTCAGGCCGAACTTGTGCGTCGTCACCAGTTCCAGCGGGAAGCGCTTGGAGGCAAGCTGTTCCAGCGCCAATTCGCAAGCGCGGTAGCTGTGGCCGCGCGCGCTGCGCAGGGTGATGTATTTTGTCGTCATCTTGCCGATCGGGAAGTTCGGAAACTCCGGCATTTCGCCCTGCACGACCATGACGCCAGCCTTGCGCTTCAGCGCCTCGATGCCAAGCAGGATCGGCACGGTGCCCGCGCCCGCCGTGCAGTCGAGCACCACGTCGACGCCCTTGCCTTCGGTGTATTGCATGATCTTTTCGAGCGGATCTTCCTTCTGCACGTCGATCGTGTGATCGGCGCCGAGTTTCTTCGCCACGTCCAGACGCGCACCATCCTTCGACGTACCGGTGATGATGATGTTCTTGGCGCCGGCCTGTTTGCAGATCACCGTCTGGGAGAGGCCCTGCTGACCAGGCCCCTGAATCAATACGGTCGAATTATAGCCGACCCCGCCTTCAAACAACGACCACTCGATGCCATTGGCCATCGGCGTCACAAGGCCGGCCAGCTCCGGCGACACGCCCTTGGGCACGTGATGAACCACGGAGTTCCACGGCAGATAGACATATTGCGCGAAACCGCCCCACAGATGCGGCGCCTTCTCGGCCGACGTATAGCCATAGCGAATGCTGTCGGGATTGTTGCGCCAATCGGTGTTCTCGCAGTGGCGATATTCGCCGCGATGGCACCATTCGCATTTGCCGCACATGACATAATGTTCGACGAAAACCAGATCGCCTTCCTTGAAGCCTTTGCGCTTGGTGAATTCGCGACCGGCCTTGGCGATATAGCCGATGTTTTCGTGCCCCATGATCACCGGCGCCTTGGTCGGCGGATGAGCATAGAGCTTGACGTCGGTGCCGCAGATACCGGCCACTTCCATCTTCATCAACGCGCCATCGACGGGCACGTCGGGCATCGGATATTCGAGAATCTCGGTCTTGCTCGGCGCAGTTCTAACGGCTGCGAGAACCTTCTCCACCACGGCGTATTCCTCCGACCTTAGTTTTGCGACACCTATTGCTGGCGCCGTTCTAGGACAGATGGGACAGTGGTCAAGGGTGAACTATATGTCCGTTATTTCGGCCGGTTCTATTTTGGCCGCCTTTATTGTGGCCGTCTTGGCACGATGAGTTTCGCCGTCATCACCTGAACGGTCTCGCCTTTCTGGTTCTTCGTCTCGTTGCGCATCAACACCATGCCGCGATCGGGGCGCGATTTCGACGGCGTGACCTCCACGACATGGCTTTCGACGGTCAACACATCGCCAGGCCGTGTCGGGCGCGGCCAGGTCACCTCCCCGCCCGCACCGATGATGCCGCCCGCGAGTCGCGCGCCGGATTCGACCAGCAGCTTCATGGTGATGCCCATCGTATGCCAGCCGCTGGCCGCCAGGCCGCCAAACAGGCTGTCTTTCGCCGCCTCTTCATCGAGATGAAAGGGCTGAGGATCGAACTGGGCAGCAAAGGCTTTGATCTGCTCGGCGTCGAGCGCATGGCTCCCCGTGGTGAAATGCTGCCCGGCCTGAAGATCGTCCAGATAGTACAGCGCGCGATCGTCCGACTTGCCGTTCGACATGGCCTCACCCTTTCGTTACTTGCATCATGATAGTTACTGGCGTATCAAGTTCCATGCAACACAAAAGCTTTGCCGGGATGTCATGCCCCATCGCCCGTGGCCTGGAACACGTCGGCGAATGGTGGAGCATGCTGATCATGCGCGACACCCTGAACGGCTTGCGTCGTTTCGACGATTTGCAGCGCAGCCTGGGCATTGCCCCCAACATGTTGACGCGCCGCCTCAATGCCCTGGTCGAGGCCGGCTTGCTGGAGCGGCGGCTCTATTCCGAACGTCCGCCGCGCCATGAATATGTGCCGACCCAGCGCGGTCGCGATTTCCGCCCCGTCCTTCTCGCCCTGATGTCCTGGGGCAATCGCCATTTCGCACCGGAAGGCCCAAATGTGACCGTCATCGATACACGGACCGGCCAACCGGTCGACCCGATTCTTGTCGACCCGGCGACCGGCGAAGCGATCCGCGCCCCCCATTATCTCGTCAAGAATATGAAGACCGGCGAGATCAGACGCCCCCCTGTCGACAAGCGATCGTCCGCATGACCGCCCATCCCCGCGACATCACGGCCGCCGGCCCGAGCGCACGGCCCATGGATGCCCGCACCCAACGGCTGCTGCACGGCCCCATTCTGCCGACACTGCTGGCGATGGCCGCTCCCAATCTCGTGGTCATGATCGCCCAGGCCGCCACGGGCCTGATCGAAACCTGGTTTATCGCCAAGCTTGGCACCGACGCCCTGGCCGGCATGGCCCTGGTTTTTCCCGGCGTCATGCTGACCCAGATGATCTCCGGCGGCGCCATGGGCGGCGGCATTTCTTCCGCCATCGCCCGCGCGCTCGGCGCCGGCCGGCGCGACGATGCCGATGCGCTCGTCCTGCATGCCCTGTTCATCAACGGCGCCATCGGCCTGTTCTTCACGGTGACGATGCTGTCGTTCGGCCGCGACATCTATCGCCTGCTCGGCGGTTCGGGTGCCGAACTCGATGCCGCGCTGGCCTATTCCAACGTCATTTTCGCCGGCAACATTCTCTTGTGGCTCACCAATGGATTGGCCAGCGTCATTCGCGGCACCGGCAATATGCTGGTGCCCGCCATGGTGACGGGTCTCGGTGTCATCGTGCTCGTGCCATTGTCGCCTGCGTTGATTTTCGGCTTCGGTCCCATTCCCGCCTTTGGCGTCGCCGGCGGCGGTCTTGCATTCACATTGTACTATGTCGGAGCTGTCATAGCTCTCGGTTGGTATGTCCTGTCGGGTCGCAACCCCGCCCGCTTCCGCTGGACGCGTTTGCGCTGGCCGATGCTCAAGAACATTCTCTCGGTGGGCGCCGTCGCGTCGATCACGTCGCTGCAGACCAATGTCATCATCGCGCTGACGACGGCACTCGCCGCCAGCACGGCCGGCGCTGCCGCCGCCGCAGGCTATGGCACAGGCGCGCGTCTCGAATATTTGCTCGTGCCCCTCGCTTTCGGCCTCGGCGCACCGCTTGTCGCCATGGTCGGCATCAACATCGGCGCTGGACAGAAGGAACGCGCTCTGCGCATCGCCTATATCGGCGGCGCTATTACATTTTTGGCCACCGAACTCGTCGGCCTCACGGCGGCAATCTGGCCCCACGCGTGGATGTCGCAATTCAGCAGCGATCCTCACGTTATCGAGACAGGCGCGACCTATCTGCGCATCGTCGGCCCAGCCTTCGGATTTTTCGGCTTGGCCATGGGCCTCTATTTCGCCTCCCAGGGCGCCGGCCGACTGCTGTGGCCGCTGGCCGCGGGATTTTTCCGTCTCGGAATCGCTATCATCGGCGGTTGGGCCGCCCTGTATCTGACAGGCTCGCTGACGTGGCTGTTTGTCGCGATCGCCATTGGTTTTGTCGTCCATGGCCTGTCCCTGTTGACCGCCATCCGCCTGGGAGCATGGTTTAAACGTCACACCGCCTGATCTAGCGACGAAAAACCTTGTACCCTTAGCCCGCCTCGCCTTAACTGCCTCCGCAGCCGCTGGTAGCGGCGCGTGAGGAGACCATGGCGAACAACATTTCCGACGATCTGCGCACCGGCGCGCTCGTCTATCACCGCTATCCGAAACCCGGAAAACTCGAAGTTCAAGCCACCAAGCCCCTGGGCAACCAGCGCGATCTGGCCCTGGCCTATTCTCCCGGCGTTGCCGTCGCTTGCGAAGCCATCGTCGCCGATGAGGCGGAAGCCGCCAATCTCACCGCTCGCCAGAATCTCGTCGCCGTGGTCAGCAACGGCACGGCCGTGCTCGGCCTGGGCGATATCGGCCCGCTCGCTTCCAAGCCCGTCATGGAAGGCAAGGCCGTCCTGTTCAAGAAATTCGCCGGCATCGATGTGTTCGACATCGAAGTGGCCGAAAAGAATGTCGATCGCCTCGTCGACGTCGTCGCAGCCCTGGAGCCGACGTTCGGCGGCATCAACCTTGAAGACATCAAGGGACCGGAATGTTTCGAGGTCGAGGAAAAACTGCGGGCGCGCATGGCGATCCCGGTTTTCCATGACGACCAGCATGGCACCGCCATCATCGTCGCCGCCGCCGTGCGCAACGCGCTGGAACTGGCCGGCAAGAAAATCGCCGACGTGAAGATCGTCTGCTCCGGCGCGGGTGCCGCCGCGCTGGCTTGCCTCAACCTTCTCGTCGCGTTGGGCGCCAAGCGCAGCAATATCTTCGTCAGCGACATCGACGGCGTCGTCTACAAGGGCCGCAACACCCTTATGGACCGCTGGAAAGAGATCTATGCGCAGGACACCAAGGCGCGCACCCTCGCCGATGTCATTCCTGGCGCCGACGTTTTCTTGGGTCTCTCCGCCGCCGGCGTGTTGAAGCCGGAAATGGTCAAAACCATGGGCGAAAAGCCCCTGATCATGGCGCTCGCCAATCCGACGCCGGAGATCATGCCGGAGGTCGCCAAGGAAGCGCGCCCCGATGCGATGATCTGCACAGGCCGCTCCGACTATCCCAATCAGGTCAACAACGTTCTCTGCTTTCCTTACATCTTCCGTGGCGCGCTGGACGTGTCAGCCTCGGCGATCAATGAAGAGATGAAGCTCGCCGCCGTCGAGGCCATCGCCCAGCTCGCCCGCGAAGCCCCCTCCGACATCGTCGCCAAAGCCTATGGCGGCTCCGTGCCTTTGTTCGGCTCGGCCTCGCTGATCCCCTCGCCCTTCGATCCCCGCCTGATCCTGCGCATCGCGCCCGCCGTCGCCAAGGCGGCCATGGCCAGCGGCGTCGCGCGCAAGCCGATCACCGATTTCAACGCCTACGAAGACAGCCTCAACCGCTTCGTCTTCCGTTCCGGTTTCATCATGAAGCCGATCTTCGCCCAGGCGAAAGAAGACCCGCGCCGCATCATCTATTGCGACGGCGAGGACGAGCGCGTGCTGCGTGCCACCCAAGCGGTGCTCGAAGAGCGGATGGCCGTACCGATCCTGGTCGGCCGTCCATCGGTGATCGAAAGCCGCATCAAGCGCTTTGGCTTGTCCATTGTTGCAGGTCGCGACTTCGAACTGATCAATCCGGAAGACGATCATCGGTATCGCGACTATGTGCAGACCTTGCAACAGATCGCCGGCCGCAAAGGCATCACCCCCGATGCAGCCCGCAACATGGTGCGCACCAATATGACCGTCATCGGCGCGCTGGCTGTTCAGCGTGGCGATGCCGACGCGATGCTCTGCGGCCTCGAAGGCCGCTTCGACACGCGTCTGCGCTTGATCCGCGACATCATCGGTCTCGCGCCCGGCGCCCGCGCCATGACCGCTTTGTCGCTGCTCATCACTTCGCGCGGCCATTTCTTCTTCGCCGACACCCATGTCACCGCCAATCCATCGGCAAGCGACATCGCCGCCATGGCGATCCAGGTCGCCGAACATGTGAAGCGCTTCGGTCTGAAGCCGAAAATGGCCCTGCTCTCCGATAGCGATTTCGGCGGACTGAACTCGGCCGGCGCAGTGAAAATGCGCGAAGCCCTCGCCATGATCCGCCACGACACGCCCGAACTGGAAATAGACGGCGAAATGCAAGCCGACAGCGCGCTGTCGCAGGCGATCCGCGACCGCGTTCTGCCGAACTCGCGCCTGAAGGGCGAGGCCAATGTCCTGCTCTTCCCCTCGCTAGAGGCCGCCAACATCGGCTTTCAATTGGTGAAAGTCTTGGCGGACGCTTTACCCGTCGGCCCGATCTTGATGGGCGCGGCGAAGCCCGCTCATATCTTGACGCCCTCGGTCACCGTGCGTGGCATCGTCAACATGACGGCGATCGCCGTCGGCGAAGCCCAGGCGCACGACCGCTGGGACCCGGCCTGACGCAGGAGGATGACAGCATGTCGAAAGCCGCCGCCAAGATCGCCGCCCGGATCCGCGTCAAACCCGGCACCAAGCCGGCACTCAAGAAAATCAACCAGCGCGACGTCGATTTTCTCGGGGCGGAAAAGGACGTTCGGGCGGCTTTCGACGAAGACGTCGTCGCCATCGACAAGCTGCAAGACCATATGTTCTCGGACGGCACCAAGTCGCTCCTCGTCATCCTGCAAGGGATGGACACGAGCGGCAAGGACGGCACGATCCGCGGCGTGTTCTCGAAAACCAGCCCGCTCGGCATGTCGGTCCATGGCTTCAAAAAGCCGAGCGAACTCGAACTGGCACACGACTTTCTGTGGCGCGTGCATGCCGAATGCCCCCGCCACGGTTCGATCGGCATTTTCAACCGCTCTCATTATGAGGACGTGCTGGTCGGGAAAGTGCGCAAGCTGGCGCCGAAAGACGTGATCGAGCAACGCTACGAGCAGATCAACAATTTCGAGAAGCTGCTGGTGCAGAGCGACACCACCATCCTGAAGTTCATGCTGCATATTTCCAAGAAGGAACAGGGCGAGCGCCTGCAGGAACGGTTGGACGATCCGACGAAGAACTGGAAGTTCAATCCGTCCGATCTCGAAGATCGCGGACTGTGGGATGACTATCAGGCGGCCTATGAAGTGGCGCTGGCGCGCTGCTCGACCGATCACGCCCCCTGGTATGTCGTCCCTGCCGATCGCAAATGGGCGCGCAATGCCATTATTGCCGCCATCGTCCGCGATACCCTTGAAAATATGGGACTGAAATATCCGAAAATGCCGTGGAAGCCGTCAGACTTTAAAATCGACTGACGGCTCCCTTTACTCTTAGTGCGCCGGCGTGGGCTCCGCGATGGGGCCCTTGTCCAGCTCTTCTTTCGGCAATTCGCGGGCGATGAACGTATAGAACATCGGCACCACGAACAGCGTGAAGATCGTGCCGATAGACATGCCCGCCGCGATCACCAGACCCATGGAGAAACGCGCCGCCGCGCCCGCACCAGAGGCGTAGATCAGCGGCGCGACGCCCAGCACCATGGCCGCCGTCGTCATCAAGATCGGCCGCAGGCGAACACGCGCCGCCTCCTGGATCGCCTGCATGTTCGACACGCGATGCTTGTGCTTGAACTCGTTCGCGAACTCCACCAGCAGAATGCCGTGTTTGGTGATGAGGCCCACGAGCGTGATCAAGCCGACCTGCGTATAGATGTTCAGCGTCGCAAGCCCAAGGTTGAGGAAGACCATCGCGCCGAACACCGACAACGGCACCGACATCATGATGATGAACGGATCCCGGAAGCTCTCAAACTGCGCCGCCAGCACCAGATAGATGATGATGATGGCCAGCGCGAAGGTGATGAGCAGCGAGCTGCCTTCCTGCACCTCCAGGCGCGACTGGCCGGCATAATCCTCATAAAAGCCGGTCGGCATGATCTCGCGAGCAATTTTCTGCAACGTCGCCAAGCCTTCGGAGGTCGTTAAACCAGGCAGTGGCAGGGCCGAGATCGTCGCCGAGTTGAGCTGGTTGAACTGCTCGATCGCCGCCGGTGACGCGCCTGTCTGCACCGTGATCAGCGCCGACAGCGGCACCATCGTGCCGTTGGCTGCGCGGACGTAGTAGGAGCCCAGCAATTCCGGATTGAGACGATCGATCTGCTCGACCTGGGTCACCACGTCATAGCTGCGATTGTCACGGTCGAAGCGCGCGGTCAGCACATTGCCGACCAGAGCGTTGATCGTATTGCCGATTTCGCGCACTTGCACGCCGAGCGCCGCCGCACGATCGCGATCGACGACGATGCGGGCGCGTGGCGTCTGATACGTGACCGAGTTTTGCACGACGATGAACTTGCCCGTCGCCATCGCCTTCACTTTCACCTGCTCGGCCACTTCATAGGCCTGCGCCGGATCGCTTGTGGTGCGCAGCACATATTGGATCGGCAGGCCGCCGCTCGAACCCGGCAGTGACGGTGGCGCGAAGACGAACGCCTGGATGCCAGGGTTTTCATTCAGCATCGTCTGAATGTCCTGCTTGATCGCAGGTCCCTTGCGCTTGCGCTCGCTCCACTCTTTCAACTTATAGCCGATGAAGCCGCCGCCATCGCCGTTGATGCCGGAGATCAGGAAGCTCGCATCGATTTCCGGAATGCGCTCGAACGGCGTTAGCACCTTTTCAGCAAAAGCCGCCGTGTAATTGACCGTCGCATAGGGCGGCGTGAGCGCGAGACCGAAATAGGCACCCTGGTCTTCTTCCGGCGCCAATTCGGACGGCGTCTTCATGAACAGGAAGGCCGTCGTGCCTAACAGCATCACGACCATCGCCAACGTCACCCAGCGGTAGACCAGCGAGCCAGAGAGGCGCCGCGCATACCAATTTTCGATCTTGGTAAAATAGCGATCCACCGCGCCAGCAAAGCCGGTCTGGCCGCCAGCACCATGTGGCTTGAGCAGCCGCGACGACATCATCGGCGACAAAGTGACGGCAATGATGCCGGAGATGATCACCGCACCGGCCAGAGTGAAGGCGAACTCTCGAAAGAGCGAGCCTGTGAGACCCTGTACGAAGCCGATCGGCGCATAGACCGCCGCCAGCGTGATCGTCATCGAGACGATCGGCACGAAAATTTCTTTCATGCCGACGATTGCCGCATCGACCGGACTGAGCCCTTCCTCGATATGACGATGGATGTTCTCGACGACGACAATCGAGTCGTCGACCACGAGCCCGATCGCCAACACCATCGCCAATAGCGTCAGCAAGTTGATCGAATAGCCCAATACGAACAGGACGAAGCAGACGCCGACCAACGACAATGGAATGGTGACGATCGGGATCAAAACCGAGCGGAACGACCCCAGGAACAGCAGAATGACGAACACGACGATCAGCGCCGCTTCGCCGATGGTCTTGAACACTTCATAGATCGAAGCCGAAATGAAGCTCGACGCATCATAGACGATTTCGACCGACATCCCCTTCGGCAGGGTGCTCTTGATTTCGTTGATCGAGCGTGTGACCTCTTTCGCCACATCGAGCGGGTTGGCCGATGGCGCCGGCACGATGCCGATGAACGTTCCCTCTTTGCCGTTGAAGGCGACGCGCACGTCGATACTACGCGGCCCAAGGCTGACATCCGCCACGTCGCGCAAACGGATCACCTTGTCGCCGTCGGACCGAACCGGTAGCGCGCCGAAGGCTTCCGGCGTCTGGAAAGTCGACTGCATCTGCAGCGCATAGGCGACATATTCGTTTTGGGTCTTGCCCGGCGCGGCCAAGAAGTTGCTCGTATTGATCGCCGAGACCACATCGGTCGCGGTAACGCCAAGCGAGGCCAAGCGCACCGGATCCACCCAGACACGCATGGAGAAGTCGCGGCCGCCGAGAATATCGGCCGAACCAACGCCCTGCAGCGTCGCGAAGCGCGGCTGCACGACGCGCGTCAGATATTCCGACACTTCTTCCGGATTCATCTCCGTCGAGGCGAAGGTCAGATACATCAACGCGAAGGTCTGGCCCGTACCCTTCACCACCACCGGATCAAGCGCATCGGGTGGCAGCAAGGCGCGCACCTGCTGCACCTTGGCGATCACTTCCGTCAGCGCCGCATTGGGGTCGGTGTTCAGGCGCATGCGCACAGACACGGTGCTGGTGCCGAGCCGGCTCAGCGACGTCACATAGTCGACGCCTTCCGCGCTCGACACCGCTTTGGCGATTGGATTGCTGATGAAGCCTTGCATCAGGTCGGCGCTGGCGCCCACGTAAGCCGTGGTGATCGTGACCGTCGTTTCCTTGATTTCGGGATATTGACGGATCTGAACGCTCTTCAGACCCTGCGCGCCAAGCAGCAGGATCAGAAGGCTGACGACCGTCGCCAGAACCGGACGGCGAATAAAAAGCTCGATCGGGCTCATGCTGGGCCTACTTTGCCGACTGCAGA
Organism: Rhizobiales bacterium 62-17; assembly: GCA_001898965.1. GTDB lineage: Bacteria > Pseudomonadota > Alphaproteobacteria > Rhizobiales > Beijerinckiaceae > Terripilifer. Next base: position 367,300 of record MKVW01000006.1, on the reverse strand, counting down.
GAGTCAGGATTGAACTTGGTCACGTCGACGGAATTGTCGATCTTGATCAACGCGCCCGACTGGATCTTGTTTTGGCCGGAGACGACGACTTGCTGTCCCGGTTCGACGCCAGAGATGATTTCGATCGAGCCGCGCTGACGCCGTCCGGTCTTCACGAACATCTGCCGCGCCGTCAGCCGCTTTTCGCCATTCTTGTCCTCTTCAACCACGGCAAAGACATAGTCGCCATAGAGAGAGGTCACGACCGCCGTCTGCGGCGCCGTCAGAACATTGGGTTGTTCCGGCAACACCACTTCGACCTGCAGGAATTGGCCGGGCAGAATACCGATCTTGCGGTTGTCTTCGATTAAAGACTGAACCGAAACGAGCCGCGTCTTCGGATCGACCTTCGGATCGATGCCGATAATCTTCGACGTATAGGGAAGATCGCCTTCCTTGGTGCCGACGCGAA
>MKVW01000006.1:50881-366823 GCA_001898965.1 Rhizobiales bacterium 62-17 | reverse complement strand
CGCCTGCAGATATTGCCCCTCATCGACGCGCGAAATGCCGATCACGCCGGGGAACGGCGCCTTCAGGGCCTTCAGATCGATCACGGCGCGGGCGCGGGCTTCCTGGGCGCGGGCGGTCGCAAGCTGCGAGGCCACCTGATCCAAGGTTGCATCCGAGGCAAAGCCACGATTGGCCAGTGTCTTCGAGCGCTCGTAATTGGCCTCATATAGCTTCACCGAGGCCAGCGCATTGGCGAGGTCCGCCTGATCGACCGTGTCGTCGATCTGCAGCAACAGGTCGCCCTGGTTGTAGCGCTGGTTCGGCTTGAAATTGATCTTCTTGAGAACGCCGGCCACCTGCACAGCCAGATCGACACCATTCCAGGCGCGACCCGTACCGATGGCTGGAATCACGGGATTCCAGGCCCTGCGCTCCACCGGTGCCGCCGACACCACCTGGGCTGGCGGCTGCATATTGGCGAAGAACTGGGCAATCATCTTCTCCTTGAAGAAGTTGAACCAGATCAGCCCACCGCAGATCAGCGCGACGAGAAGGAAAACCGCGGATACAACGAGACGCCGCTTCATAGCCGTCGCAACTCCAGATGTAGCGTTGATGTGAACAGGAACATGATTGACCCAGCACCGAGCGCTTCCTATACCGACTGGACGGTAAAGTCACAAGAGATCGATGTCAGCTATCCCCACCGCTAAGCGCATCAATTCGCGCACAAAAATACTCGATGCCGCCGCCCAGATCATCCGGGAGGTCGGCGCCAGCCGCCTCACCCTCGACGCTGTTGCCCAGCGCGCGGGGATTAGCAAAGGCGGTCTTTTGTATAATTTCCCCTCCAAGGCTGCCCTGCTCCAGGGCATGATCCAGCGAATCGTCGATGAAGTCGCAGTCCGCAAGGATCACCTGCGAACTACCTTGAAATCTGGGCCAAATCTTGAAGCGCGCGTGATCACTACCGTGCTTTTGGAGATGCGGGAGCCGGAAGCCGAGGATTTGGCCCTGGGGATCCTGTCTGCCTTCGGCGAGAACCGCGAACTGCTCTCCCCCGTCCGCCACATCATCGACGAGGCCTACAGCCAGCTCCTGGCCGATGCGGAAAACCCCAAGGCCGCCCTTCTCGCCTGGCTGGCAGTCGAAGGCCTTCGCGGTCTTGAAATGCATGGGCTGAGTCCGCTATCGGAAGCGGATCGAAAGGACTTCGCCTCAACCATCAAGGAATTGCTCGAGCAGCCTACGGCCCTGGTTTTGCAGGGAACCAGCTCGCGGAATTGACCCCCCTGGTCGTGGTAAGAATTCGTTTTCGATGTTCTTAGGTATTTGATTTTATTTAACCTGAACGACCTAGCGATTGTTTTAGGTTGACCTTTCTGGGGTCTGCCGATGGAACGTCTCTCAAGGTTTCGCAAAACAGCACTGCTCATCGGAGCGGTGCTTTTGCTGTTTGCGAGCTTCGTCGGGCTGATCGGTCTGATCCTCGTCCAGGAACGCGCCGACGCCATCGACCGCGCCAAGCTGCATTTGGGCAATCTGCGCTCGACCGCCGAAAGCAGCCTGGACAGCATCATTCATTCTTTCGAACTGTCGCTTGATGCCGTCGTCTTCGGCCTCGAAAAATTCGATGTCGCAAGCTATCCGCCCGCCGTTCAACGGGCGATCCTGTTCGACCGTTCTGCCTTCGCACCGCAGTTCAGCGGCATCAACATCATCGATGCCACCGGCCGCGTCATCATGAATTCGCGCGACGAGACATTGGGACTGCGTGAAGGGGAAATTGCCACCACGACCCTGCAAGATCGTAGCTTCTTCGATGTTCACGCCAAACGCGATGATGTCGGCCTCTACGTCAGCGAGCCGTTCAAGCGACGCCAGACCGGAGAATGGGTGATCGTCTTCTCACGCCGCTTCGCCGGCGCGGACGGCGGCTTTGGTGGCGTCGTCGCCGGTGCTCTGCGCGTCTCCTATCTCCAAGCCCTTCTCGATCGGCTCGATCTGGGCCGACGCGGCAACGCCTCCCTGGTGCGAACCGATGGGACGCTGCTGGTCCGTTCGCCAGGCACCTCCGATCCGACGATGGGGCTGCCCGTGAAAGATCTGTTGCAGATCGTCGATCGCGAAACACGTGGCGTTTTCGAAGCCAAATCGCCCGCCGAAGATCGTCTCTACGCTTATGCGCGGCTGGAAAAACTTCCAATCGTTCTCGCCATTTCCGAGTCGAAGGCGGAAATTCTCGCCGATTGGAAATGGCGTGCCATGATCATCGTGCTGGCGATGATCCTGTTGCTGACGCTGGCGACCATCCTGCTGCTGCGTTTCTCCAGCGAACTCGATCGGCGCCGGAATGCCGAACTGGCATTGCAAAAAGCAGCACGCCAACTCGAACATCTCTCTCTGACGGACAGCCTGACCGGCCTCGCCAACCGCCGCAGTTTCGATCTCGCTTTCGAACGGGAATGGGCCCGCCACCGTCGCGAGCGCGCGCCGCTTTCGCTTCTGCTGATCGATATCGATCACTTCAAGGCCTACAACGATCACTATGGCCATCCTGCCGGCGACGGCACGCTCTCGCTCGTCGCCCGCATCATCGAAACCGAAGCACGGCGCCAGATCGACGTCGCGGCCCGCTATGGCGGCGAAGAATTCGCGCTCATCTTGCCGGACACCGATGCCGATGGCGCTCTCGCCGTGGCCGAACGCATCCGCATCACCCTCGCCCAGCAGGAAGTTCTGCACAGCCACGGCATCAATGGCCTGCTGACGATCAGCATCGGTGTCGCAACGGCCGGCAGAGCCGACACCGATTGGAACGCGCGCAAACTGCTCGAAGCCGCCGACCACAGCCTGTACGAAGCCAAACACGCAGGCCGCAATTGCATCGCCGCCCGGCAAAGCCACGGCGTCACCGCGATTGCCGTCGTTTAACCCTCGTCAGTCGAGATGAAATTCGACCGTGATCTGGCCGCTGCCGCTGGACGGAAAATAAGGACATAATTCTTCGGCCCGGCCGGCATATTTGTCCCACCCCAACATGCCAAACAGCATGTGCGTGTCGACCATCAGCCCCTCGCCGTTGCACTTGGTCGAATAATCAGGAAGCATCCGGCAGAATTCGGCATAGCGGCGTTCCCGCCACAGATCGAGCACGCGCAGATCGACCTGGCGATTGAACTCGCTGCCAACCACATCCCACTGGTCGTCGCCCACCTGTTCGTTGCTGACGAGCTTGTGCGAGAGCGAGCCGCTGGCGAGCACCGCGACCCGATAGGGCGACGCCTCGATCGCTCGCCGCACGGCCATGCCGAACTTCCGGTTCTCCTGCCAGGTGGCGAAGATCGGCGCGGCCACCGAGATTACTTTGAAATGACCGTCCTCGTTCATGTAGTGCATCGGGACGATCGTGCCGTATTCGAGCGGCAAGGTCGGCACCTGATGGGCCATGACGTCGAGCCCATCCTTCTGCGCTTCCGCCGCGATGGCTTCGCCGAGGTCCGGATTGCCGGGATAGTCGTAAGCCATATCCTGAATCATGTGCGGCGCCTCATGCGAGGTGTAGGTGCCGACATGCCGGGCGTTGGCATTCATGTGACAGCCGAAATTCGAAATCCAATGCACGTCGAAGATCACGAACGTATCGACTTGGCGCGCGCGGGCCCGCTGACCGAGTTCGCGCAAGGATTGGATCGCTTCGGCGCGTTGGCCGAACAATGGCCCCGCCCGCTCGGAAATCAGGATTGATGGTACGTGCGTGATCTTTGCCGCAAGAACAACCTGACCCATCGACGCCCACCCTCCATGTGCATCAAAGGCACTATGCAGTTGGGTCCCGCGACTGGCAATTCACAGTAACAGGTGACAGACCGTCCGGGCCTCAGACTTTTTGGCGGGCCGAGGAGCCGTCTTTCTCGCGCGCCCGGAAGCGCAGCACGGTTCCCGTCACGGGAGCGCGCTTGCTGATCCGGCTGCGGCCCGTGCTGGTCAGCACGAAGCGGCCCCGATCGCCGTCCCAGCGCATCAGGTCGTTCTGTACGGCAAGCTGACGGATCACCATCGTGGTCGGGTCCTGAACATGGGGAGGCGCAACGTCACCGTGCGCATCGACCTGTTTCAGCGCCTCGATCAGTTTCAGTTCAGGGAGATTGCTCATGGTCCTATACATGCGCCTGCCCAGCCGATTCAGCAAGTCCCAATCCAGCCAACTCCGCCATCCACAACGGCAGCGCACAAAAGAAAACAAGATACTGAAATATATGAATATTTATCCTCCCGTGCGCTGCGCATCGCTTCACCGTTCGCGCTGGAGCCGATCACAGATCGGCGAACGAGCTCTCGCAACCGCACAACAGAATACCGGATCACCTTGCCCCCGGGCTGGGAGAGGCCTACACCACCGCCGGGCGGCGCGAGCGCCTTCCTTTAGACCCAGCACGGCACAACTCCCGCAGCCGTCGTTTTCGGAAGCTCAACCTTGGCCAGCAAAAACAAAAAATCGAGCGAGAGCGAATTCGTGTTGTTTGACGTCGTCTACGAAGATGGCGCCATTCGTTCCAACCGGCGCGTGCCCGCCTCCGCCGTGGGCGGCCTTGATGGCGATGCTCCGGCCAAGGCGATCATCGAGGCGCAGGACCGCGACATCGCCGTCCAATCCGGCCAGCCGCCGCGCGTCATCAAATCGATCAAGCGATCCGGCAAGAAGTGAATTGAAGCTGCATTTTCATTAGCAGCGTTCCTTCCATCAGCATCACGCATGTTGATGCAGCGTGCGTATTCCTCCGACGCAAGCATGCTCGCGTGGGCCACCGCCAATTGTGCGCATGACATAACCTGCTAGGCTCCCGCGCAAGCAGAGGCTGACAAACATAGTCGGCACATCATAGGGAGTAAGCGCCGATGGGCCATGATGTCCTTCTCGTGGGCAGCGTTCCGTTCGACACCGTCGAAGATGTGATGCGCAACTGCAGCAGCGCACTTGGATCACATCTTGCAGCTCTCCCGGATGGTGAGGTCGGCGAACGTCGCTCGTGGGTGCTGCGGCTCTCCTATCAAGTCTTCAACGGTCATATCGATCTCGAAACCATCAAACGTCCCGAACGGGTCAATGGCGTCGAACAATTGATGCCGCGCAGCCGCGAGGACGTATGGCTGTTTCGCGTCAAGCCGGGTGTCGACATGGTTCGCTTCGGCAATCCTGGCTATCGCCTCGGCTATGCCAAGGATGCGGTGAATTCCTACTTCGTCTTCAAAACCCTGCGCGAGAAGGGGATCATTCCTCAAGGCGTGCGTTTTCAAATCTCCATGCCGATGGTCAACAGCGTCATCAGGCCGCTGACTTTTCCCGAAGCCGCCGATCTCGCTCGCATCCGGCCAGGCTACGAGGAAGCCATCGCCGCCGAGCTCGATGCCATTCTCTCCGCCATTCCCCATGACGATCTCGCCATCCAATGGGACTGCGCCTGGGAAGTCTCCGCCGTCTACAATCCTCCGGATGGCTATCCTGGCGAAGGCGATATCGAAACGCATACGGCACCGATCGGCCGGCTATCGCAGCGGCTGCCGGAGGCGGTGGCACTCGGCTTTCACTTCTGCTTCGGCACGTTTGGCGGCTGGCCGCGCTTTGCGCCTGACGATCTTGGTTGCGCGGTCGAACTCGTCAACGCGGCTGTCAAAGCCACAGGCCAGCGCGTCGATTGGGTTCATATCCCCGCTCTCGACCGAACGGACGATGCGTTCTACGCGCCGCTTGCCGATCTCGATATCGGCGACGCCCGTGTTTACCTCGGTCTCATCCACAGCATGGACAGCTTCTCCCAGCGCCTCCAAGCAGCCCGCAAATTCCTGCCCGACTTCGGCATCGCGGCCTATTGCGGCTTCGGACGCATCGCGCCCGCTGAAATCCCCGCCATTCTGCAAGACCATAAAACAGCATTGGAGATCGCCGGCCAGTAGAGCTGACGACATCTGGGAGGGACGGATATATGCATCGATCGATATCCCGCTTCGCCTGCGCCCTGACGGTTCTGACCGCGACTATAACGGCGGCCACGGCTCAATATCCCAATCAGATCATCAAAATCGTCTCGCCCGCACCGCCCGGCGGCAGCACCGATATCGTCGCGCGCCTGATCCAGCCCGGATTGCAGGAAACGCTCAAACAGACGGTCATCGTAGAATCGCGCGGTGGGGCCGGTGGCTATCTCGGTTCGGAATATGTCTCGCGCGCCGCTCCCGATGGCTACACGCTGCTGCTTGGCGGCGCTTTCGTCACCATCACCGCCACGTTGCAGAAAAAACCGAGCTACAACCCACGCACAGATCTTATTCCCGTCGCCATCTTCGCCAGCGTTCCCAACATGCTGGTGGCCGGCCCGCGTCTGAAGGCCAACAGCGTTGCCGAAGTTATCGCCGAGGCGAAAGCCAATCCCGGCAAGCTGAACATCGGCTCGAACGGCACAGGCACGACGCTGCATTTGTCGGGCGAACTGTTCAAACTGCGCACCGGCACGTCGATCATCCATATCGCCTATCGCGGCTGGGCCGATTGTGTCGCGGGAACCGTCAATGGCGAGGTCGACATGATGTTCGACAATCTCTCGACCGCCCTGCCCAATATCGCCGCCGGCAAACTCCGCCCCCTCGCGGTCGCCGCGCCGACCCGGCACAGGTCCCTCCCCGACGTGCCGACTTTGGGCGAACTCGGCGTCAAGGACGCGGAAGTCATCTCGTGGTTCGGCATCATGGCGCCGGCCAAGACGCCACAGAACGTCATTGAAACATTGAACAAGAGCTTCAAGACGATTTCGGAAAATCCAGACTTCCAGCGGCTGGTCAATCAGCAGGGCATGGACGCCACCTTCTACAACGAAGCCGAGGCGCAGAAATTCTGGAACAGTGAAATCGATAAGTGGGACAACGTGATCAAGGCCGCCGGCATCGCGGCGCAGTGATCTGGTCGCTAACGAAAGAAGATCACCGTCAACAGGGCGAAGATCGGCAACAGCAGGCAGCCCGACCATAGCATATAGCCGAAGAAACTCGGCATCGATATGCCGCGGCTTTCGGCGATGGATTTGACGAGAAAATTGGGGGCGTTGCCAATGTAACTATTGGCGCCCATGAACACGGCGCCGGCTGAAATCGCCGCGAGTGTCGAAGCCAACGGCCCCATGAGCTGCTGCGCGTCGCCACCAGCAGCATTGAAGAACACAAGATAGGTCGGCGCATTGTCGAGAAAGCTCGACAAGCCCCCCGTCAGCCAGAAATACATGCTGTTGATCGGCTGGCCTTCGGGCGTCGTGACCAAGGCGATAACGGACGCCAGAGCCCCGTCCCGGCCGGCTTTCAACATGGCGATCACCGGCACGATGGTGATGAAAATGGCGGCGAACAGTTTCGCCACTTCGATCACCGGTTCGAAATTGAAATCGTTGGCCAGACGCGTTCCATGGGGCGTGGTCGAGAAGGAAACATAGGCGATCAACAGCAGCAGCAGATCGCGCAGGATGTTTTGAACCTCCAGAGTCAACGACAGAACATGAATCTCGCCCAATTTGAAACTGCCGCTGGCCAGAACGACCACAAGGATGGCGGGGATCAGCAACAGATTGCGAGCGCCTTCGATTGACACTTTGCCATCAGGCGTCGGATCCGGCCGCCGCCGGCCTTCTTTCCGATACAGATGGAAATCGAGCGCGAAGAAGATCGCCAGCAGAATGGCCGATGTCAGCAGCATCGGTGCCAGGAGATGACCGAACGTCCAGGAAAAGCTGACGCCTTGAAGGAACCCAAGAAACAGGGGCGGATCGCCCAGCGGCGTCAACGATCCCCCGATATTGGCGACGAGGAAAATGAAGAAGATGATCACATGCACGTTGTAGCGGCGATCGTCATTGGCGCGGATCAGCGGGCGGATCAGCAGCATGGCCGCTCCCGTCGTGCCCATGATGCTCGCCAGCCCCGTTCCCAGCGCCAGAATGCCGGTGTTCAACCCGGGCGATCCGTGCAGATTGCCGCGAATGTAAATGTGCCCCGTGACGCAATAGAGCGCCCCAACGAGGATGAGGAACGGAATATATTCGAGCGCCAGCACATGAAGCAGCTCATGGCCGGTCGAGAGCGCTCCAAACAGAAAAGTCGCCGGCAGAAGAAAGGCGAGCGCCCAGAAAGCGGACACCTTGCCGTAGTGACGATGCCAAAAAACGGGGAGCAGCAGAGGCATCAGGGCAATCGACAGCAGCATGCCGGCGAAAGGTAGGACCCAAATGGCGCCCAGAGCCCGGCCATCAAGCTGCGATTCGGTCGCGAACGCCGGCGTGCAGTTCAGTCCAAGGGCTAAAATCAAAACCAACCGGCGGGTGAAAATCTCAATAATTCCCAACACGCTATGCCCCGACCAACTCGCTTCACAGATGACATCTGGCAATTAAGCGGAAATTCCGCCCCAGCGCAAAAAGAACGATCCTTGCACAGGTTGCCAAAGTCGCCGAGAGACGGGAACATGGCTTTGATAGCCTGGGAGGGCCAGATAGAACCATGACCCGTGTTTATATCGTCGGCGTCGGCATGACGCCTCTCAGCAAGCATCTCGACAAATCGGTCAAACAGCTCACCGCCCTGGCCGTGAATGCCGCCCTTGCCGATGCCGGCGCCCGACAGGATCAGATCGAAGCGGCCTGGTTTTCCAATACACGCCAGGGCGTCATGGAAGGGCAGCACGGTATTCGCGGCCAATGCGCGCTGCGCGCCATGGGTTTTGAGGAAATACCCATCGTCAATTGCGACAACGCCTGCGCGAGCTCGTCCACCGGCGTCAATCAGGCTTACGCAGCCATCCGCGCCGGTCTCTACGAGGTGGCGCTCGTGGTTGGCACGGAGAAAATGAACTATCCGGAAAAGCGCGAATTGATGTTCGAGGCATTTCTGGGCGGCATGGACCGCGAGATTGCCGGCGACCAGATCAAACAGCTTCTGGCTCTGTCTTCCGATTTGCCCGGCGCGCCGCCGCCTTTGGCCAATACGGGCGATCACAGCGTCTTCATGGACAGCTACGCCGCTATGGCGCGCCATCACATGAAGCTCTATGGCACCAGCCCGGAGCAAATCGCGGCTGTCGCCGCCAAGAACCACTGGGTCTCCCAGTTCAATCCGCTCGCACAATATCGCCATCCGATGACGCCGGACGAAGTGCTCGCCGATCGGATGGTGAGTTGGCCCCTGACCCGCGCCATGTGCGCGCCGATTTCCGATGGCTCTGGCGCCATCATTCTCTGCGCCGAGAGTGCCCTCGATCGGTTCGATCGCACGCGCGCCATCGAGGTCCTGGCAACCCAACTCGCCAGCGGCCGCAAACGCGCACCCGAGGACTATGAAAACCATGTCGGGCGCATCGCCGCCCGCAAAGCCTACGAACAGGCCGGCATCGGGCCTGCCGATATCTCGGTCGCGGAAGTTCATGACGCGACATCCTTTGCCGAAATCCGCCACGTGGAAAATCTAGGCCTGTGCGAGATCGGCGATGGCGCCAAATGTGCCGAACGCGGCGAGACCCGCTTGGGCGGCCGCGTGCCCGTCAACACTTCAGGCGGGCTGATCTGCAAGGGCCATCCGATCGGCGCCACCGGCGCTATCCAACTGCACGAATTGGTGACGCAATTGCGTGGCGAGGCGGACAAACGCCAAGTCCCCAACGCTCGCATCGCCATCGCCGAAAACGGTGGCGGCTTCTACGACGGTGAGGAAGCGGTCGCCGCCGTCACCATTCTGGCGCGCGCGTGAGGGCCACACGATGAATTGGGGCACGATCCGCAGCGCCGGAACATTGGGCGAACTCATCGTCAACAGCATCGAGCGCTATCCCGAGCGCATCGCCTTCATTCAGGATGAGCGCTCGATCACCTATCGCGCCATGGGTACTCAGATCGCCCAAGCCATTGGGCTGTTCCGCCAGCGCGGCCTGCAACCGGGTGACGCCGTAGCGCAGCTCTCCGGCAATCGGCCCGAAGTTTTCACTATCATCGCCGCCGCCTACATCTTCGGGCTGCGTTCGGTCACTCTGCATGCCACCGCCGGTCTGAGCGATCACGTACACGTCCTCGCCGATTGCAGCCCGAAACTGTTTGTCGGCGAGAAATACCATACCGAACGCGTGAGCGATCTGCGGGCACAAAGCCCGCAGATTCCGCATTGGTATTCGCATGACGAAGACGACGCGGTGCCGGGTTTCTGGCAGGAAGCCTCCCAGTGCGCGATCGAACCTTTGGCTGCCCGCACATCCTGCGAAGATATTATCCGTCTGGCCTATACGGGCGGCACGACAGGCCGGGCCAAAGGCGTGATGCTGTCGGATCGCGCCTTGATGACCAATACGATGGCCTGGCTCGCCGGCATCCCCTTGCCTGATGGCGTGCGTTACCTTTGTCCCGCGCCGATTTCCCATGGCGCCGCATCCCTGATGTTTCCGACGCTGGCGCGTGGCGGCTGCGCCATCCTGCTGCGGGGCTTCAACGTCGAGAGCTTTGTCGGTGCCGCCCAAAAGTACCAAGCGGAGCTGACCTGGCTGGTGCCGACCATGATCTACGACCTGCTCGACAAAGCGAAACATCGCGCCCGCGATCTCGCCAGCCTTCGCGCACTGGTCTACAGCGGCGCGCCTGCCGCGCCCGCGCGCCTGCGCGAGGCCATCGACATGCTTGGGCCGGTTTTAATTCAGTCTTACGGCCAGACCGAAGCCCCCAATACAGTGCTAATGCTCAACCAAAGCGATCACGTCGGCGGCAACGACACGCGGCTCAGCTCGGCTGGACGCCCCTATCCTGGCGTCCAGGTCGCTTTGCTCGGTGATGACGGCCAACCCGTGGCCCCCGGCGATTCCGGCGAAATCTGCGTGCGTGGACCGCTGGTGATGAGCGGCTATTGGCAGCAACCCGAACAAACAGCCGAAACGCTCAAGGGCGACTGGCTGCACACCGGCGATGTCGGCTACCGCGACAGCGAGGGCTACTACTTCATCGTCGACCGCAAGAAGGACATGATCATTTCCGGCGGTTTTAACGTCTATCCGCGCGAGATCGAGGACGTGCTGACCCAGCATCCCGATGTCGCTGCCGCGGCCGTTTATGGCATTCCCGATCCAAAGTGGGGGGAAGCGGTCACCGCCTGCGTCCGGCTGCACGCCGGCGCCACCGTCTCGACGGCCGATCTGATCGCGCTGGTGCGCCAACATAAAGGGCCGGTGCATGCACCCAAGTCGCTGGCCTTCGTCGACCAGATTCCGCTGACGCCTCTCGGCAAGCCGGACAAACGCGCCCTAAGGCAAGCGCATCTGACATAGAATGCATCATACGGGGAGGGAAACATGACATTCGATCGCCACTCGGCATTCCGCCTGTTGCGAACCACAATGATTGGCCTCGCATTCGCATCGATCGCCCAGGGCAACGCTGCCCTGGCGCAGGATTGGCCAAGCCAGCCCATCCGCATGATCATCGGCTTCATTCCCGGCACCAGCCCCGATATCGTCGGCCGCATCGTCGCCGACAAGCTGGGGCCTCGTCTCGGCCAACGCATTGTCGTTGAATCCGTGCCAGCCGGCGGCGGCACCGTCGCCAACGACATGGTCGCCAAGGCGCCGGCCAATAGCCACATGCTGCTGATGCTGACCGCCTCTCATCCCGGCACCGTCGCCACGCGCAAGTCCCTACCCTACGATCCGGTGAAGGACTTCGCGATGGTCACCAAGGTCGTCGCCTATCCGATGGTGCTGCTGACCAAGCCGGACTCGCCGATCTTATCGCACGCGCCAAAGCGGCGCCCGACAAACTATCCTGGGGCACCAACACCGTCGGCAGCATTCACTATCTGCTGGCGCAATTGATCAGCCACGAAGCAGGCATATCGATCGTTTCCGTCCCCTATCCAGGCAGTCCGCCATCGATCCTCGATTTGATGGGCGGTCGGATCGACGCCATGTTCGACACGGCGACGTCCTCGTTCGAACGCATTCGCTCCGGCGAAATGCGCGCGCTGGCCGTCTCCTCGCCCAAGCGCTATGGCCTGGCGCCGGACATCCCGACCATGAGCGAGACGCTGCCTGGCGTCGAAGCCATGTCGTGGCTCGGCTTCACCATGTCGCCGGGAACCTCACGCGCGATCGTCGATCGCGTCAACCGCGAGACCCGGGCTGTCCTCGCCATGCCCGAGATCGAAGCGCAGCTTAATCGCCTGGGCGTGATGCCCGATCCTTCGACACCGGAGGAAATGCGGCTGCAGATCGAGCAGGAAATTGCCTTGTGGACCAGGACAGCCGAGCAGCGACAGATCGAAAAGCGCTGACGGCGAACGTCTTTCAAATACTCGACAAGGCCGGTCGTTATTGAAGCGGATAGATGTAGAGAATGGAGATAAAGGTCAGCGCAAAGCCGCCCATCACAACGACCGAGAGCCACATCAATTTCTGGTCGCTCAGATTTCTCATGGCTGATCCTCATCACACTAGGACGAGCACGTGAAGCATCATCATCGCGAGATATAGAGCCAGCACTTTAACCGAAAGTGAAAATCCCGATCAGGGGCCAATCACGACGGTACTTTCGACGCTGTATATCTGCGAAAATCCCCGCTCCGCGTACAAGTTGACGATGACAAGTATCGAACCGCGCACCGCGCCACTCACGAAGTAACTCAATTTGCGCCAGAATCTTGCCTGAGTGATGTCTTGGCAGCGCAACCTGACATGAACATTACATGACGCCCGGGCTGTCCCGTGACTTTAGTCATATCCAATGCATGACATGCCGTCGGTGCCTGCTACCCACGCTAGAGATCAAACAGCGACGGCAGCGGGCCGGGCGATCTCCTGTCCTTCCAGCGCGGCTTGGAGTTGTCGAATGAATGCATCGACATCTTCGATCATTGACTTGGAATCTTCCGAAGGATCCCAGCCCGCCATACCGTCTGGAACAAAGATCACACGATCAGGATCGATGGAAAAGGATTGCCACTCCTGATCATTGGCAACAGATGGACGTCGCGCCAGAATGCATTTCGCTTCTCGCGCCAGAAGCCGAGCATTGAACAGGGCTTGGCTTTCAAAACCTTGCGCCGGAAGAGTATCCGCATGGGAACGAAGGGACTCGTCCGCCAATGCAACGATGGAAAAACCTTCCTCACGCAACACTGGAGCTTCCCATCCCCATAGCGGCACGAAAACAGCGTCGATCGATTTGCGTGCCGACAACTGACGCACAGCTTCCGCCAAGCTTGACACACGGCTTCGAATGAAATCCGGAAGCTCTATGCCAGGCGCCTCTGCAAGCTGAGCGATGCGATGGACCCAAACGCCGCTTTCGAAATCCACCGTTGTGGTTTCACCAGCGATGAAAATATGCGTTTCATGCCCCAGCTTCGACAGCACCGAGGCGATCTCAGCGAACCATCGATCCGCCCGCCCGCTTTCCGCAGCCGCAGACACGAAACAATACACGCGACGAGAACCAACGGGTTCGAAAGTCTTGAAGGACAAGAATGGCTTTTGAAGCTTTTCGAACTCGGCGCGCGACCACAGTCTCCGATGTCCGGCCAAACCGGCTGACAAGCCATCACGCCAAGCGCGCTCGACATGTTCATTGAGACGGACGCGTTCGGCTTCATTGACCAGCCCTGCCGAGATTGCCCCATCAATCTGAGCGACAAACTGTCGAATGAACGAAAGAGCGTCCTCGAAAACGACCGAGAGCGGATGATGACCGCGGTTGTTGACCAGGGAATAGTAAATCTTGCTCTTGATGATCGGATACCAGTCTCTAATGATCCGCGCTTCATTCCGTATATGGCTCGGCCGGAATTTGTGATGGACGCAAGCTCCGTCCAATTGTGCGACATGTCCTCCACGATCGACCAAGCGGCAGCATAAATCGGTTTCATCAAGATAGTATTCGTAAGTCTCATCGAACCCGCCAATCTCGATGACGGCGGCGCGACGGGCGGAGCTATTGGCCCCGAGAAGAGACGGGAAGCTGGCACTGAACGGGAAGTTGAATTCGGGCGTCGCGCCTTGCCACGTAGCATCGGCTCGGCCAAGACGATCGACCGTACCAAATCGCCATTGGTAGCTGATGCCATCCGGATTGTAGGCAAATCCACCGGCAGCCACCACATGATCTTCCCGATAGGCTTCGTTGAGGCGCGTCAGCCAGTCACTTTCTGGAATGGCATCATCGTCGATGAAGGCCACGATCTCACCGGCGGCAAGACCTATGCCCAGATTGCGGGAGATCGAGATATTGCGAACCGGACACGACAAGATTTTTATCTTGTCCCGCCACGTCTCCAAAAGCTCCATGGTGCCATCGGGCGTAGGCCCCGCGACCACGCAAACCTCGAAATTGGGATAGTCGAGATGCCGCAGGCTCTCCAAGGTCTGCGCAAGACTCTCTCGGCGACCATCGGTGGAGATCACGACGGAGAACGATCGATGACGGGGCACGGAGCGCTTATCTCTCGTTCGAAGGTTGAGCGGAGCGCAGGTGCTCCGAAACCGTTTCGACGATCGCAGCCGGCTTTGTCGATTTCACGACTGAGCCACCGTCCAACCGGAGCAATTGTTCGGCCAAGGCAGGCACCGTCGCCGCGGCATTGAGCAATTGCGGCATAGGCGCTTGAAGCGCACTGATTTCGCCCTTCAGATTTTGAATGACCGCCTCGGCTTCGGCAGCAAGCGCCTGAGACCGCGCGACTTGCTCGCGTAATGCGCGGACTTCTTCCTTGAGAAGAGCAATCTCGGCGTTGAACCCAGCCGTAAGACTATTCACTCGTGTCGAAATGTGCGCCTGGGCAATCAAAAGATCGGCGCTGTGCTGCCCACCCAAAAGGCTTTGTAAGAAATTCATGGGACGCGAATGCCCTTGTGCCCAGCGAAAGAGCGTAAAACCGGAATCGTTGATACGCCTGATGGGAAAAAGCCTAAATTCTTTGGATCGATTCTATACGCCCGATTTCAGCGGGACAACGCCAGGCTCATCTCGCGCATGCTTGTTCAACAGCCAATGTTTTACCACCACCAACCAGCCAGTACGTTGCCGCACGAGATCGGTGAAAACCAGGCCGACGGTTCGCGGATCGGCCTCGGACAGAATGGCTTTTTGAGTTACGGCCCCTACATCAATTTACAGGCCGGCCGCTATTTCGCGGGCTTCGAACTCGAGAAACTGGCCACATTCAGTGGCTCCGCGACTGCAAAGCTCGAGATAGCCGCCCAGCGCGGACGCATCATTCTCGCAACGCGAACCATTCGCGATCCAGATTTGATCCTTGGCATTCCCGCCCTTTTAACGCTCAACCTTAAGCTGGATCAGCTAACGTCGGGCGTCGAGGTCCGCCTCCTCTGCAATGGCCAGCCAAGTTTGAAAGTCAATCATCTGACCATCTTCCAGCCGAGCACGGGTGGCTGAGCTCGGACCAGGCCTCTGGCCTTTAAACATCGCGCAGAATAGCCGGAAAACGACACATCATGACGTCCCAACAATCGCCGCGGGCGAATGGCCTTCAACGTGCCAAGCACTTTTGGCGCAGCTTCAGCCGTGGGCTCCCCCGGCTACGGCCACCTGATTTTGCGACTTTCTGGAACGGGCCGCTCGACTCCCTGACCTATAGCTGCCTGGCCTCTTTTCCATATTACGGTGCGCGCCTGCGGCTCTATAGCTACGCGCCCGACATCGACGTGCCGCACGGCGTGGAGATCGCAGACGCGCGCTCGATTTGCCGAGATGAAACGCTCGTCGGCCGCTATATCGCCGACGGACGCGTCTCCTATGCGAAATTTTCCAATCTGTTTCGCTACGAGATGATCCGACAAACCGGATCCTGTTGGGTCGATACGGATATCATGTGTCTCCGTAGGCCGGACTTTTCCGACGAGGCCTTTGTCTTCGGTCGGCAACTCGAACCATCCGATGCTTCATCGATCAACAATGCGGTTTTGAAACTTCCGAAAGATCATCGGATCGTTGCCGATCTCGTCGATCGTGCCAAAGCAGTCGTTGACCTCGATCAGCTCTGGGGTGTCATTGGACCGACTTTGCTGACGGAAATGATTAAGATCCATGGTCTCGACGCACGGGCTCGCGACGTGAGGCATTTTTACCCAATCGTCTTCGACCATTTCTGGAAGCCTCTGCTGCCCGATTATCGGCACGCTGTCGACAAAGCCACGCAAGACGCGACTTTCCTGCACCTCTGGCATGAGTTCTTTCGCCGCTCGAACTACGACAAAGACGCTTGTGCGCCGGCAGGCTCATTTTTCCATGAAGCATGTCGACGCGTCGGCACTCTCGATCGATTTACGCGCACCTATGAAGCTGGCGAATTGCGCACCGCTCTCAGCGGCTGGATCCGAGACGATGCTGACCGTGAGACAGATCCAAGCGTCGTGGCGGCTGACCGCTTCTGAGCGGCCAAAATAAAAATAAGTATAGATGCAGTGAGAACGCCTTCTCGGCATTCTTCGTCGCCGTTTAATACTTCAGTTATTCCTTGTGCAGGGGGGCAGCGTCCCCGTTGTCCCCCCACACCTTTTTATCAAGCATTGGCAATCAGATACTCAGTTGCAACCGCAACCGTGACCGTGACCGCCGCCGCCGGACAGAAGACCCCGCGTCAGGATGTTATTCCTGGACAGATTGACCGAGATCGGCACGGCCACGGTCGTACCATTGAGGATAGGGGAGTTGTTCAACACGCGAACACCGTTGAGCGTGTTGGACACGTTGGCCACCGACACCACCGAAGTAACGCCACCAACAACGCCGGTAACGCCACCGATGACACCGGTGAGCAACCCACCACCACCTCGACCGCCAGCCAGAGCCGGAGACGCAGCGAGAAGAGCAGTGGCAGTCGCGAATGCTATAATCTTCATAACATTTCTCCCACAAATTACCCCATCTCGTGAGGCGTTTTATTTTAAATACGATCTATATTTTAATTTCAAACGGAACACTCTTTAATAATAAATCATTAACCTTAAAGGACTAGTATTTAGGTCGCGAACATTTGAAATAACTGGCTTGGGGAAAGCATGCGTAGGCTGATAATCTTGGCCGTCATCGCAGCCGTTCCAGCAAATGCCGAGGAAAAGAAAAACAGCGCCGATATCACAGCGGCGGCAACAATCGGATTGCGCGGCGGCTTCGATACGAACCCCATCGACATCCTGGATGGACAGGCGAGCCCATTCGCTGGTCAGACACTGTCCTTTGAAATGCTGCGCGCGACTTCGGATTCAACGCTTTCGATCAAGGCGGATTCCGGAGCGAATGTTTATTCGACCACCGTTTCCCCGCCGCAGTCCGCACACAGTATGACGGTGGAAGGCCGTGTCGCGCTCAAGGACGATTTCGGGCTTCGCGGCACGATGAGCGCCAACACGGAAACAGGTTTCTCTCGCCAATCCACCAATGCACTCGCGCGCCTGCGGGCTGACTACGACACCAAGGATTTCCGGGCCTTCTCCAGCATAGAGACCAAGATTTCGTCGCTGAACGAAAGAAACATATTCGCGCTCGGCGGCTTTTTGCCGGACCCGGAAGTGTTCGCAACCTTCAGCTCGCTGACCGGCGGCGCCGTCAAAACCAAGTTCGGCGAGTTCGGCCTTTCGCTTCTGCTATCGCATGTTCGTTACGCGCGGCTCGACTATATCGGCCTGCAACGCAACCATAATCGCATCCAACCGAATTTCTTCTTCAACAGCCAGCTCGGGCCGTTGAACCTGGAAGGATCACTGTCTTACTTCAACGCGCGCTTCGCCTCGACCTGGGATTTCGCCAACATCCAGAAGGTGCTCTACACCGGTCGGGCCAAACTGCCGATTGGCGACTTCTCATTCGAGGCCGTCGCCTCGCGCACCATGCTCGACACCACACTGCCTTTCTCGGCGCTTGTGATGTCGACGGCTTACGATCTGCGCGGCACCTACAAACTTTCGCCCACCAGCGCGATCGGCGCCTTCGCCCGCTGGAAGCAGGACGACTATCTGGGACTGGACGCCGTCACCACCGCTTATCTCTTCGGTGTCGAATATGGCTACCGCCTGCCGATGGATTTGGTCGGCAGCCTGACGGTCGCGGCCCGCCACACCAAATATCAGGGCCAGCCGAGTTTCTGGTCCGGCCAAGTGCAGGTCGGGCTGCAACGCCGGTTCGATCTGATGGGCGCGGCGGAGAAGTCGGCCGTCGCGACGGCAGCCCCCACATTACCCTCCATCACCATGCCGACGCTTTCCAGCAGTCGACGGGCGCCGGACGCATCTTAGCCGAGCGAGCAAGCAACGCGTCCGCACGCAAAGAGAAGGCGATGGATCTTCTCCGGGAGAAATCCCGCGCTCCATTGACCTTACGTTTTCGCGGACTCCGAAGTGCTTCTCCGTGTCAGAGCTTCACGGTAATACGTCCCCAGCGACAGACCCGCGAGCAAGAGACAGAATCCGAGCGCCAAGGGCGAATAGAATGCTTCTTCTTGCAGAAGCGCATTGGCCGAAAGCGTGATCACGCCGGCAAATACGAAGAGAAATTCAGGATTTCCTGTCGTCAGCAATAGCCGCCGCGCAGCGAAAGCTATGGCCGCAAGGAAGCCGAAGAAAACGAAACTGCCGATCCCCATCTGATACAGCATCACGCCGACGGCGCTTTCGACAGGCAGCGACGCAGCACCAGCTGCTTGAGCCTGATCCCAGCTCAGATTGAAACTCGTGGTCGACAAATTACCGCCCAACCCCAGTCCCTGTCCGAAGGGATTGGCGAGAAATGCTCGGATGCCCGCGATAAGCCCCAAGACGTGATAGTCGCCATAAGTCATGCCATAGAGCACCGCGGCTAAGGACCAGGCCATGGAGATGAGAACGACGGAAGCAAGCGTGAAATTGGCCAAGCCCGGTCGATAAATGAGACGCGCGCCCAACGCCACGAGCAACATGAACATTGCTCCTTTCGAGCCGATGACGAGCAGCAACGGTAAAGCCGCGAGAGGCAGGAGCCAGTGACCACGGAAAAGGAGCCACGCCGACATGATGCTGAGAGCATAGGCAAAACTGATCGGATGGAAGTTCGGACCGCCGATGCGAAAGACTTTCGGCAAGGCATCGCCGAAGAACGATGTGTTGAAGAAATTCGCAGTCATCACGTCTTGCAGGCCGAGAAAGACGTAGCCCGTATCCCTGAGCGCCTTTTCCCATACGCCCGTCTCGATTTGCCGCGTGATACCGCGCTCGATGTAAAGGTCGCCATGGAAGAGGCCGAGGAAATTCATCGTGAACGTCAGTTCGGCATAGCCGTAAACGATCGCAAAGGCGGCCAGCCAATGCAAGCTCTTCCTGAGATCGATGCGATAGAGACCAGCGACGATCAGAGCGATATAAAAGCATGCGAGCGGAATGATCGTATTGCGGAAGTAGACAACCGCGTCTCTCGGATCACCGCGCACAGCACCCAACAAAAGATAAAAGCAGATCACACCACCAAGCGCGACGCTGAGAAAAAACCATGGTCTTAATTCGACGAGCGCGCGAGCCCGCTGTTGCAATGAAGCAAAAAAGAACAGCGCGAACGCCGTCATCAGGATGACGAAATTGGAGCCCCTGAGGGCATCGAATGTCTCGTTGTTGGTGACATAGGGTGTCAGCCAGGCAACGATGAGATTTTGGTAGAGAAAAGCGCAAATAACGATGACCGGAACGCTCGTCGGCATCACGACCACGACCACTAAGGTCAGGACGAATGTCGCCAAAATGCCGAACGGCGGCCAGATCGCGATGGTCACGATCGATGCCGTTGTGACGATAACCGCGATACATATGTCGACGATCGCTTCAACTTGAGACGAACTCAAGCGGCGCCGACCTGGCACAATCGAAGATGTTGCACTTGAGCTGCTCATTGCCGAACTGCCTTAGCTCGCTGCTTCTACCTGCCTAAAAGCGCCGTGATCATCGATGGATCGAATGCCGCCGTGCTCTGGCGGCTGCGAATGAAACCAAATCCCTGATCGAGCTCCCAGTAAGTCCAACCGATCCGGTTGGCCTCGGCGGCCTGGCGGACCGCCCGCACCCAAGTTGTTCGACTTTTGGCATCGACACAGAAGTTGAGCACGCCAAACTCGTTCACCATTACCGGGCATCCGGCCTTTTCAGACCAGCGCTGAAGCGCCTTGAAGTCCGAAGAAATCCGCTCCGTCGTCCAGGGAACCGCCAGCTCTTTTTCAATCAGATCCGCAACCTCTGGATCTCCCGCCGCGCGGCGCGCGGTAATGAGCTGTTGAATATGGGGAAGCGTCTTCGTCGCCGGAAAAGGGAGATTGGAGACGCGCGCCAAGGGCGACCTCTCCCAGGTCTGGCATTGATGCGTGAACGCCAGAGGCGCGTAATAGTGAATGGCGGCGATTTGATTTTGATCCGCCAGCGGCGGCGTATCTTCAATTTCCCAAGTTCCTTGAAAGCGCGCCGGCCCCCAAATCAGCGTATGAAGCGGGCATCTCGCCCGCACGTTTTCGGCCAGCCTGTCGCGCAATCCCAGCCAAACCGACCGTTCCATGGGAGGCTCGTTCAGCAATTCGGGATAAACGGTCGCTGTCGGCAGATCGGCGATAACGGTGCGAAGAATTGTCCATGCCTGTTCGACTCTGACGGCAGCCGCCGTTGCGTCTTTCTGAAAGGCCCCATGGAGATCGGCGGATGGATGCATATCGACCATCACGGCGAAACCGAGCTTCGTCAGCTCGGCAATCGCTTCGTGGAGACGACGAGGAAAAGTCTTGCTGTCAGCGACAATAAGGTCGCCATCCACGGGAAGCCTGATGGTCTCAAAGCCGGTTTGACGGAGCTTCTCCAAAACATCACGCCCTGGTGCAAGCCCGTCTGCCTTGTCGACCCAGCCAGGAAGATTGAACCCGCGCGATGGCATCGGACGCGCCGACGCAGCACCGGCAGGCCCGGAAGCAGAAAGAGCCAACGCACCAAGCAAGGTGTCTCGCCGCGATAAGAACATCCTTCGCTCAGAAGCATTCACAGGCTGGCCGGCGGATCGCCCTTTCGCTGTCATCGGCGCCCGCTCCAATTCCTCATTTCTTTTTTAGAGGCCCGAGCATCAGGGCGAACCCAGACCCAAAAATGAGACCGAGCAACGCGCTGGCCGGCAAAATCAAAGAGGGCCTCGGCCAAGTCGGACGCGCCGGCGCCGTAGCGGTCGCGATGACCCGCGCCTCGGAAGGTTGCAGCCCCTGCATCTGCAAAGTCTCCTGCGCCCGCTTCAGAAAATCATCCAAGACCACGCGAGCAGCCTGTGCCCGGGCTTCCAATTGTCGAAGCTGCACCTGCGCGATGTCGGAACTCTTGGACTGATTGCGCAAATCATCGAGCTTCGATTGCAGTTTCTTGGCGTTCTGCACCGCAAGATTATATTCGGACTTTCGCTCCTGCTGTATTCTTCCAGCCTCGGCGGCCATCAGCCATTTCACCCGCTCCAATTCGGATTGCTGACGTTCGATGACAGGATGACGTGGGCCATAGACCATCGCCGAATTGGCCAGCGCCGTCGCGCGCTGGTTGTAATCGTCGCGCAGACGATCGATGGCGCCGCTCGAAACGACCCGCGAGAGCCGCGCCAAACCGTTGACCGAAGTGCCCGCCGCTTGCGCCAGATTGTATTTATCCTGCGCCTGGTCGACATCGTTCTGCGCGGTGATGAGCTGCGTCGTCAATTGATCGATCTGGGACTGCAAAGTGCCACCGGCCGTGCCGGTCAGAATATTATGCTCGACCTTAAAGTCTTCGATCGCACGATCGGCATCGCTGACGCTTTTCTGCAGGCTGCCTATTCTTTCTGTGAGAAGCGTATTCGCATCGTTATTGGCAAGCTCTCTCTCCTTCGACAGGCTCGCCTTGTAATGATTGACGATGGCATTAGCGATCCGGGCCGCTTTGTCGGACGATTCAGATGCAAAGTTGACGTTGACGACATAGGTCAGCCCTTTCCGCTCGACCGAGACTTTGTCCTGAAAGCGCTTAAAGGCCGCCTCTGAACTATCCTCGGAGCTGAAGAGCGAGAACAGGCGTGCCAGGAGGCCCCGATCGGCAAATTCGGAGTCCCTGTCCATGCCTTGGGTCTTGAAAACGTCAATCAGCAGGTTTCTCGATTCAATGACGAAAACCTGGCTGGCGATGGCAGCGCTATCCGCGCCAATCCCCGGCAGGACACTGCTCAGGTTGGTGGCTCGTGAATCCCGTGGATCGATCAGGACGGAGGCCGTCGCCGTATATCGAGGCTTGGTCACGGCGAGATAGAGAAGGGCTGCGAGCAAGACGACGCCCATCGTCGCCAACACGGCCCTGCGGCGCGCCCAGAGGGTATGCCAGGTCGCATGGAAGTCGAACAGCGGCGGCAGCGCGTGCTCGTCCGAATTGGCCGATGTCATCCGTTTTCCCCGACGCGCGCGCAAACTCCCGATTTCAGGCTACCGCAGTATACCGAGCTAAGATTAGCCGTTCGTTAAGGTTACCCGCCTGCCCAAGAGGGAAAAACGGACGCGTTATCAAATGAATGGCGGAGCGCGGGCCAGCGCAAAAGCTTTAACATGACAAGATGGATCGCAGTCCTCCCGGAGAGCAGGATGGCCTACGAAACGGTCTCTGATCGGCTTTTTGAACGGTTTCGGATCAGGCGTCCGGCGACAGCCCGGCTCATCGGCAGCTTGTCGATCACCAGTTGCGTCGCGCCACCCAGGAAACTGCCGATCTGATGAACCTGCCACATCGGCGATGCCCGACCGCCAAACTTGCGCTTATAGGGCTCGTCGCCGATCGTGAAATCGAGATAGTCCTCGCCACGCCTGATGCAATCTTCCGCGATCTTCTCGAACAGCAAACTGCCGATCGATTGCCTGGCATAGTTCGCTGCATCGAAACCGACCAGGATGACCAGGAAGACGTTTCGATGCGCCAGCCCGAGCGCACCGGCAATCGGCCGGCCATCCCGCCAAATGGCATAGGTGCGCGCGAAACGGCCCTGCCCTTCCGTCGCAACCGCCGCATAGAACGTGCAATAGGACGGCAGCTGAAGAAGGTCCGCAGGCCCCCGCCTTCCGTCGAAACGCTTCCCTCGATAGATTCTCAAAGCATCGAATACCGTTTGGATGGCGGTCGGCGTCTCGACGCAAGAAAACGATACGCCGCCCATCCGGTGAAGCTGTCGCGATTTCTTGTCCAATCGCTTCCGATAGGATCGGCTGAGACGCATCTCTCGCCAGGCCGCGAAGTTGGGCTCCAATTTACTCGCATAGGCGCTCACATTCATGCTGGCGCGCGCGCTGACGTTAAACAGACGTTCCAATGGCAGAAGCGGATCGACGATCTTGCCAATGCGCAGAATATCGTAAGGCCTGATGCAATTGCCGATCGCGGCGATCGCAGCCGGATCGTCGATGATACGCTGAAAAGTCGCATGATCGACAACGGGCGAGATGTAGTCGGAAACGTCCATGTCGGCGAAACCGACAATTTTCAGCATGGCGTATCGGCGCTTCACCAGAGGCAGCACCATGGCGAGACGACCATCGGCGCCCATCCGCACGACGATGACGAGCGGCTCGACATCGTTCAGCGCAATGAGCTTATCGTAAAGATTGGCGAGCCATATGGGATGCTGAAACGCCGTCGCCGCCGAATTCGCGAAAAGGCGCGCATAGTCCTGCGATCGGAAATCGAACGAATTCTCGATCGTGACCTCGAACATGTGATCTAAACCGCTGCGAGAGCTATTGTTAGATACGACGGCCGACAGACTTCTCTAGGATTAAGAAGAGATTTTAGACGGGAAAGGCGCCGTTACGGCCAGAGGCTGCGCCCCAACTGCCACCGCGACGATAGACGTCCGCCTGCACGGTAGATGCAGGACGTTAAATGATTGAATATGAGGATAGCCCGTTTTTCGGCAAATAAAACGGGAT
This sequence comes from Rhizobiales bacterium 62-17, assembly GCA_001898965.1. Taxonomy (GTDB): domain Bacteria; phylum Pseudomonadota; class Alphaproteobacteria; order Rhizobiales; family Beijerinckiaceae; genus Terripilifer. The sequence continues at coordinate 342,852 of MKVW01000006.1, read as the reverse complement.
GGCCAGAACGACTTAGAAAGCCACCGGCTTGTCGATCGGCTTGCCCGTCTGAGGCACATAGTCCGCAGCAGTGCTCAAATCGTATTTGGCGAATTCCTGCTTGAAGAGCAGAGCGTCGGCCTCATCCAAAAACCAGACATGCGCGAGGCCTTCGGAACGGGCGAGCGCACCGAGAAAATCGTGCGTCGCAACCTTTTGCCGCTCGGCGACGAAGGTCATGACGTCGTAGTCCAGCGTGGCGCGCAACGGAACAGCCACCGTCTGGCGCGCGCGGAGCCTCAAGAACCAATGACGAATATTCGATTGAATACCGACGCCATGAGGAAGGATGTAAGAGAATAGGTGTTTGAAGACGGACATCGAAACGATCTGCAAAACGTGGAATTGCCCTGTGTCCCGCTAGCCGAAGAATCTGACCAAACTATTGCAATAACGGGTGGCTTGAGACGAGCCGCACAGGTTTGAAGCATGGAACCCCGCGAGGGGTCAAGTATTGTAGAGTTTTCAGATACATGGGCTACGATTGAATACCTCGGTATTCCGTCAAGGACCAAACAAAACGAGCTCGGTAAACGTCAAATCGCCCAAAGGTGGCGGATTTGGGCCTTTGACATACTTAACGCCGCGATCGTCAAAATAGCGCCCGACGAGATTGGGGACCGCCGCCGTGGCATCGACAAGAGAGATGAATATCCCTTTTCGCAGGAGAAACCGCCCCAGCGTACCGGCACAACGGCTCAGCGCCGCCATATCGCGGCAATAGATGACCTGGCACGTCGGCACCAGACCACCCCAACTTTTGCGCGGCATCAACACGAACGGATAGGCCGCTTGCTGGTCGACGCAAAGCAAGGACCAGCATCCCAAAGCGGCATGTTCGGCCAACATGTGCCTCTCGCTCTCAGGCAGCATCGCCAGTTCCGGCAAGTCAGGCTTGACCTCCAAAACGCGATAGGACGAGCGCATCGAGCTCAGGACCGGAAGGAAGGCGAATTGCCCTTTGGAAAAGAGACGAAAGCCGAGCGCTTCGTTGACCTTTCTCGTATCGGGCGCCGGCGAAACATTGATGAAGGTCACGGTCCTCTGCCGCAAAAGCACCGCGATCATTTTGCTGGCGTAAGGACGATAGTCGACGTCCACATACCAGCTCGAAAGATTGCAGCGAACGTGCTCGCCTTCCGGCCCCTGGTGCAGAACATAGATCGTTAGAACCACACCAACGACCTTGCCCTCGATCTCCAAGATGAAACCGTAGCGGGGAAAGTCGGCCACCGCCGGCATCTGCGACTGTCGGGACAGCGCCTGCGTCCAGTAGACGCGATCGCGCTGGGGAAAGCCCCGGCACAGACAGCTAATGACTTCCTCCCAATCGGCTTCAGCGATCGAGCGGCAATTCAGACCAACCGGTATCTTGCCAAGCACTGCCATGGTCACCTCTGGAGCGACACGTTCCTTGGTGACTGATCATGATACAGTTTGCTGTCTAACGAATTCTTGCCGTCGAGAACCGACCGATGGAACATTAGCCATTGGTAAAACAATCCTAGAGTAGACTTTGCCGCGACGCGGGTCCTGGCCACCAAGCTGCGGACGGAGCTATGCCGGCCATTGATGTCATCGTTCCGCCGATTGCCCCTCGTGGCTGGCAAAAGCTTCTCATCGAGCGCCTGCAGGCGGAAGGGCATGATGTCGCTGTCCAGCATCAGACCGAGGCCGCACATTGGCCCGTCACCACGACCTCCATCCTAGCCTTGGAACGGCGCCTCTTCCGCCGAAGAGCCTTCAGCCTGGCTGCGCCGATAGCGCCAATCCAGCAAGCCCTGCGGGCTCGCCGCCCTCAGCTGCGGCTCGATCTCACGGGATCGGTGGCTCCCACCGAGACGCCAACCATCTCTTTCAAGTTCAACGGACACGACCTGGATAGCTCCGTCGCTGCGGCGGCTGCGGCAGGAACCATGCCCATCATCGAGGCCCGTCTGGATCGAACAAGCATCATCGGCCGCGCGCGGCCGATGATCGACAAACGGGAATCGAGCGCCCTGGCTGCGGAAGATGTCTTCGCGCGCGTGGTCACGCTCGCCGTCTCCGTCGTTCAGAACTTCTTTGACGATCGGATAAGCGCCCAGGCTCAACTGGGCGAAGGCTTTGACCGTAGCGAAGCCTCGCCATTCCTACGCTCTTATATGACCCATGCCTTACCCCGGCTGGCACGGGAAGCCATCCGTCGTCTCACCTATCGTCATGCGCACTGGCACGTCGGCTATCGTTTCGATGTAACCACCGATGTCGCGGAGGACAGTAAGCTTGGAACGGGATGGTCAATCCTGCCTAGCCCTGCCGATCATTTCTATGCCGACCCCTTCGCCTTTCAGTGGCAGGGCCAGGACTTCCTCTTCGTCGAGGATTATCCGCACGCGACAGGCAAGGCAGTCATCTCCGTCATTCCGTTCAACTCCCTGGGAACACCGCAACAAACTCAAATCGTCCTGGAAGAGCCCCATCATCTCTCCTATCCGCAGGTCTTCGAACGCGACGGTGTGATCTGGATGCTGCCGGAGGCCAGCGCCAGCGGACGGCTGACGCTCTACCGGGCCGCTGAATTTCCATATCGTTGGACACCGGACACGATCCTGCTGGAAGGCGAAATCTCCGACGCCACCCTGCTCGATCACAATGGTCTCCTCTGGCTGTTTGCCACCCTGCGCGATGGATATGGCAGCACGTCGGATACGCTTGCTGTGTTCCACGCGCCTCAGCTGAAGGGCCCGTGGAAACCACATCCCCGCAATCCGATCGTCATCGATCATCGCACGGCGCGCCCTGGCGGGGCCTTTGTACGCACGCGATCCGGGCGTCTCATTCTCCCCCTGCAAGACGGGTCGCTTGGCTATGGCAGCGGCCTTGGCCTGGCTGAACTCACGCATCTCGACCAAGAGAAAGTGCGCCTGTCTCTACCGCAACCGATCATGACGGAAGGCGATTGGCCCTATCCGCAGATCCACACCCTGAATCGGAGTGGACGGCTGGAGGTCATCGACGGGATCGGCGCTATGCGCAAAAGTTCAGGCTCGAAGTAGCGCTTCATAGCCGGCACACATCCGCGAGACCGAATATTTTTGCTTGAGTTGCAAACCCGCCGATGAAAGGGCAGCAGCCAATTGCGGCTTCGCCATCAGTTCGGCAAGCCCTCGCGCCATGTCTTGTGCATTAGCCTCCACGAATATGGCAGCCGATTGCCCGTTTTCGGTCGTCAGAACCTCGTGAAGCACGTCAAGATTGTTGGCCACGATCGGCAATCCGGCCATCGCGGCTTCCACAGCGGCGAGACCGAACGTCTCGGTCAGAGATGGAAAGGCATAAGCATCTCCCGTCGCCAGAAATTCGAACATCTGCTCCGGCGGCACCTCCCCCACCAGATGCACCCGGTCCAGAACGCCGTGTCGTCCAGCGAAATCCATAAGCGCCTCTTGTTCCGGTCCGACACCAGCCAGCGCCATATGAACATCGGGAAGAAATGCGAGAGCCGCCACCAGAACGAGATGGTTCTTCGACTTTACGATCCTACCCGACGTCACCACCAACCAGGCATCCTGTGGCAATCCGAACTTGGCTCTTGCGGTCGCTCTATCGAAGCAGGTCGATGAAACCGGAACACCGTGATCGATATGCGAGATGATTTTTTGATAACCCCGAGGATAGTTGTCGAACTGCGCCTTGGTCCATTCCGAATTGACAACATTGGCTTGATAGAAACCAGCGGAGCCGAGGATTTTGTCGATCGACGCCAATATCCCCATAGTCTGCGGTGCGCCGCTTTGATTGGCCACAACTGTTCGGATCCCAGCCCAACGCGCAGCGACAGCGCCGACGATGTTGCCATAATGCTGAAACGTAATGACTGCATCGGGACGCGATCGACTGAGATATCGAGCAAGCCCGAAGGCAGCGCGTGCGCGTCCCAACGATCCACGCGGCTCCTCTCGCAAGATGAAGTCCGCATAGGGATCGAGATCGAAGGCGTGGGTCTTCCGATACATGAAGACCGTTCTGACGTCGTGCCCGCGTTCCCGCAGGCCATGGCCGACCATATCGGAGATACGCTGGGCGCCAGCCGCTTCCGCTTGCGTTTGGACTTGAACGATTTTCACGTGCGCGCCCTGGAAAACAGACGAGCGGAAAATCCATCCTTAAGCCCGAACAGGCCGAGAATGGAGGGATCGACGCCGAGCTTCCGTTTGGCGATCGATACGGCGATCAAGCACCAGACGATGACTGTGCCGGCAATCCCCATCGCGGCACCCACGGGCCCTAAGGCATAGGTCGCGGCAGCCGTCACACACAGTCCCACGACATTGACGGTCACCAGCAATTTGAACAACGCCTGCTGCAAGCCAGTCATTTGCAATAGAATCTCGGTGGGCCCGCAAGCCGTGCCAATCGTCGCGCCGATGCAAAAGATGACGAGCGTCGTATGCATGGTTGGCGTCGCATAGGCCGGATTGAAGATCGCGAAAATGGCTTCGCCAAAGATCCAGAAGACGGCGAGCACGAAAAGGGCGATGACAAAGCCACCGAGCGCGGCGAGACTGGTGATGCGCTGCACGTGAGGCACGTCGCCCGTGTAGAAAGCTCCCGAAATCTGCGGCGCCAGCGCTTGATTGATCCCGTTCAGCGCCAGCACGACCAGACGCGTGGTTCTGTCGGCAACGAAAACGGCACCGGCCATTTCCGGTCCCAGGATCGCCGCGACGAGCAAGGTGCTCACTTGCGCCAGGGCCGGCGGAATCGATGTCACGCCCCAAATGCCAAGGGTGACGCGTTGGAAATCCGCCTTTTGCTGGATCGTAAGCGGGGCTGGAGCGGCGCGCCAGGTATCGCGCAGCAGAAGAAAGGTCTGGGGAATGACCGCCACGATCAGCAAGGCGGCGGTGACATAAACAGCCGCAACCGCATCAATCTTGGAATGTAAAAGGTAGATCGCGCCAAAAGCCACGATGGAGATGACGCGCCATATGACATCGCGCGGCAGGAGGCCAAAAAGGAGAAGGCCTTTCGCCCTGAAAGCACCGCATGTGAATTCCGACCAGCCAAGAGCAAAGGAAAGAAATGCCGTCGCCGTACAAAGCGCGCGCCACTCGGGAACATCTCTCGCGATGGGCAGAAGGCCGATCACCAGAATGAGCAGGCTGAACAGTATCAAACCGAACAGGGCAACGGTGATCGCCCGTCGCATAATGCCATGGGCGGAAACCAAATCGTTGTTTCCGGCATATTGCGGCCAGAACCGCAGCACGGTCCCCTGCTGTCCCACCGAAGCAAAGAATGAAACCAGGCTGGCGCCCGCGTACGCGGCGCTATAAAGCCCGAATTGGCGCTCGTTTGTCACCATCGCGACAGCGACGAACAAGACAAACGACAGCGCCGCGCTGGCGAGTTTGATTACAGTGGCGGATGCACCGTCCTTGGCAAGCGCAATGAGCGACGCACGCACGCGGCTGGCAGCAGCGTGCGTATCGATCGAAGCTTCTCGCTTACTTGCATCGTCAGCCAATGGAATAATCCTTCGGCAAAGAACGCGGTTACCGCACACGTTCGAAGGGGCTCTATTCCTGGCGCAATTGATAGATACAAATGTACGGATTAACCAGCGCGAGCCTTTCGCATGGTTACTTCAGCGCGCGACGATCGCACCAAAGCGCGTTGTTGCATCTCTACTGTGCGCTTCAAGTGCGCTTCAGAAGTCTCTACGGCTGATATGCTTAAACGAGCCAGATACCAGTTATTTAAAACACTCTTGAGCAAGTTCGGTAGCAAGCCGGTAATCATGACTGTTTACTACCCGGACAGATAGAGCACCCGCTCTCCGCCAAAAAAGATAATGATACCAATCAGGTTGGATATGGCGGGACGTTTGAAATGGTTAATTTCATACGGCTTTTTCAACGTAAGATTGGCGGACGGGATCTGGTTGTCAGCGGACCTAACGAGCTTTGCCCCAGGCAAAGCTCGGCCTCTTTGGCATTCGTGGCAACCGATGCATTTGCACAACGAGACCAAGCGGACCTCGACTCTGCTGGCTCGTTCCCCACGATCTTGCTGGGTGGCATGCCGATCGCGGTGATGGATCGCAAGCATGCGGCATCTTTTATGATCGACATGGGACGAAGACCTCGCTCCGGTCGTCTGCCCTATTATTCCACCTCAGCCAACGGCGAGGTGATCGCGCGAGCACATACGAGCAAGGAAATCGCCGCGCTCTTTCAAGACGCCGATCAGATTTTGGCGGACGGGCAACCGCTCGTCATCGCCTCGCGCTGGCTGTGCAGCATGTCTCTGCCGGAACGCGTCGCGACGACGGATCTTTTTCATGATGTCGCGAGCCTGGCCGAAAGCGAGGGCGTCAGCTTCTATTTTCTTGGAGCGACCGAAACGGAAAGCAAGAAGGCCGTCGAGACGGTCAGAGCTCGTTATCCGGGCCTCCGCATTGCCGGCCACTGCCACGGCTACCTCATCGGCGACACGCTGAAAGCTAAACTCGCGGAAATCGACGCGCTTGCGCCCGATATCCTATGGCTCGGACTCGGTGTTCCAAGAGAGCAGGTTTTCGTGCACAACTTCGCCTCGCAGCTCACGAATGTCGGTCTCATCAAAACCTCGGGCGGACTTTTCGATCACCTGGCCGGCAAAACCTTGCGCGCGCCGCTGTGGATGCAGAAGGCCGGCTTCGAATGGTTCTGGCGCATGCTCATGGAGCCACGCCGCCTCTTCTGGCGTTACGCGCTGACGAACCCTCTCGGGCTCTACGTCATTCTGAGATATTCGAAATAGCGCTTCGATCCGCAGGACGCGAAGCTGGAGAGTGGTTTTCAGGCTCTCGAAAAGGATGATGGTGGGGGAAGCAGGACTCGAACCTGCGAAGGCATAGCCAGCGGATTTACAGTCCGCCCCCTTTGCCGCTCGGGACATTCCCCCGGAGCCATCCTGTCCCGGGGGACTGGCGCGCCGGCTTTGGGGCCGGCTGGACGGGCCCCGCGAACGGGGCGTCTCCGTGAGCGCCGCTTATGGAAAGCCGCTCCGCCCCTGTCAACCCCTTGCGCGCCTCCATTTGCCTATCCGAGCCACCCGTGAGAAGAGACCCACCGAATTCACGGGGTGAGAGCGTTTTGGCTAGACATTTCAGCGGCAATAAAGGTGGGCAAAAGGGCGGGGAAAACCGGCGCGGTCAGCAATCCGACGGCCGGCCCCACTCCTCTCGGCCCGGCCGATTCCATGCCGAGCGCGGCAGCCGGTCGCACCAGCCAAGCCACCGGCCGGATCCCGACATCGTCCAGATTTTCGGATTTCACGCCGCGGCCGAGACCCTGAAGGCCGAACGGCGCAAGATCGTCCGTGTTTATGCCACAGCGGCCGCGGCCCAGCGCCTCGAACAGGAACTGGCGGCCCGCAAAATCTCCCCCCTCGTCGTCGAGGCTGAGGAGATCGCCCAGCGCCTGCCGCCCGATGCCGTGCATCAAGGCATATTGGTCGAGGCGCGTCCGCTCGAAACCCTCGACATCACCGATCTGGTGCCGGAAGGCGTCGTGCTCGTGCTCGATCAGGTTACCGATCCGCACAATGTCGGCGCCATCCTGCGCACCGCCGCCGCCTTCGGCGTCAAAGCGCTGATCACCACCGAACGGCACTCACCGGCCATGACGGGCATTCTCGCGAAGGCGGCTTCCGGCGGCCTCGAACATGTGCCCATCATCAGCGTGGTCAATCTGGCACGGGCGATGGAACATCTCGGCCGCGAAGGGTTTTTGCGGGTCGGCCTGGATTCCGATGGACCGGCCTCGCTCGAAGCGACGCCCCTGCATACGCCGCTCGCCCTGGCGCTGGGTGCCGAAGGCAAAGGGCTTCGCCGCCTCACGCGCGAGAATTGCGATGTCCTCGCGCGGCTCGACATGCCAGGGGCGATCCGCAGCCTGAATGTCTCCAATGCCTGCGCCGTGGCGCTCACCCTGGTGCGCGCCAGCCTCGCCCGTCAGTAACGGGTCCGCTTCTTGTTACGACGCGGCTCCGCCGGTCGCAGATCCGCACGCTTCTGATAGATCACCTGCGGCGTGGTGCAGCCACCTTTTCCAGTCGGCGGTGTCACCGCGCCCTTCATGCCGCTGCCAATGATAATGATGCTCGGCGGCACGCAAGGCGTTGGCGGACGATAATAGCCGCCATAGGGCGCGTCATAGATGGCATTGAGCGGCTCAGAGGATTGTGTCGGCGACGGCTCCGCCCATCCCATCGCATAGGCGGAAAACGGCACGCCGGAAACCACGTTCCTGAATCGGCGCCCAGACCAACCCGGATGATGATGGGGTGGGCGAATTTGCCCCTGCATCCCTGGCGGCGGGTGTCCCGGCCGCGTGACTGGCCCAGGCAGACTAGGTCGAGGCGTCATCGGTCGTTGAACGACAGGTGCCGGCGCAGGCCGGCCGACGACAAGGGCCGGCGCCGCCATGGCTCCCGACGTCACTGCGATGGGATAGGCGCCCGTAAGAGCGGTCGCGCAGGCGCCCACCGCAAGGACCATCTTGAGAGAAGAGGATCGCATTGAAAAACTCCGACGCGAGGTGGCCTCCTCACCGCCATCTTAACGCGATCGGCCATCACAAAGCCAAACAATCTTTGCCATCCACGCCATACGATCGCGCGATCACACCACCGTCGAACTACTGATAGTTGTCTTGAGCCTTAGACTTTAGGCGAACGATCAAAGACTAAGGCTCTACTTTCATCCCCAATAATAGGGCCTGCTTCCATCGACACTCGACAAAAGTCGAGTAAGCAAGAAAAAGCCCTGCGCCGCAGGCACAAATATCTCTTTCCGCACGGCCGCATATACGCGCATTAGACGAAGTATTTAACCTTGATGCATGGACTCCCAACAGCCCAGTCGTAAAGCAGATGACGTTCGGCACCATAAGGCCGGATTGAATCGAAGCTCCGGGGCGCCAATGCCGTCCCGGCTTCGCTTCAGGCCGCATGGCTCGTGCCGGCGACCAAATTCAAACGGAGGGCCCGCACGCGACACCTGCGCCGAAACCCGAGCCAGTATCGCCTGCGAAAAAGTGGAGCTGAAAATGAGCACAGCGAGCATCGCGGCCGATGGAAAGGCGCGGCCGATGACCAAGGAGGAGCGCAAGGTCATCGTCGCCTCCTCCGCCGGTACGGTCTTTGAATGGTATGACTTCTATCTGGCAGGTTCGCTTGCGGCGAATATCGCGGCGACCTTCGTGCCCGGCACCAACGACACCGCGAAATTCATCTTCGTGCTGTTCGGCTTCGCGGCGGGCTTCGCCGTTCGCCCCTTCGGCGCTCTGTTCTTCGGCCGTCTCGGTGACTTGATCGGCCGCAAATATACCTTCCTCGTCACCATGACGATCATGGGTATTGCCACTTTCATCATCGGCCTGCTGCCTGGCTTTGATACGATCGGTTATCTGGCGCCCGCAGCCTTCATCATCTGTCGCCTGCTGCAGGGTCTGGCCCTTGGTGGCGAATATGGCGGCGCGGCTACTTACGTCGCCGAACATGCCCCGCAAGATCGCCGTGGCTTCTACACATCGTGGATTCAGACAACGGCCACCGTCGGCCTGTTCCTGTCGCTGATCGTTATTCTGACGCTGCGTCTCAGCATGTCGCCGGAAGCGTTCAACGCTTGGGGCTGGCGCATTCCGTTCCTGGTCTCGATCCTGCTGCTCGCCGTGTCGATCTGGATCCGGTTGCAGCTTGCTGAATCGCCGGCCTTCCAGAAGATGAAAGCCGAAGGCACCGCCTCCAAGGCGCCGCTGACGGAAGCTTTCGGTCGCTGGGACAACGCCAAGATCGCGCTCATCGCGCTGCTCGGTGGCACTGCCGGTCAGGCCGTGGTCTGGTACACGGGCCAGTTCTACGCCCTGTTCTTCCTCACACAAACGTTGAAGGTCGACGGCACGACAGCCAATCTACTGATCGCGGTTTCCCTGTTGATCGGTACGCCGTTCTTCATCTTCTTCGGCTGGCTGTCGGACAAGATCGGCCGCAAGTCGATTCTGCTGGCAGGCTGCCTCATCGCAGCGCTAACCTACTTCCCGCTGTTCACCATGTTGGCCAAGACGGCCAATCCCAAGCTGATCAACGCGACGGAGACGGTCAAACTCACCCTTACCGCCGATCCGGCCGAGTGTAGTGTGCTCTTCGACCCGGTGGGCGTGCGCACCTTCACCAAGCCGTGTGACGTGATCCGTCGGACACTGGCCACAAGCTCGATCCATTATGATCTTGTGCCCGGTCCCGCCGGCTCACCGCTGAAGGCCACGATCAATGGTGCCGATGCACCGTCGGTCCCGGCTGAACTGGTCGGCGCGGCCATCAAGGCCGGCTACCCGGCGCCCAATGACGCAACCATCCTCAAGACACCGTCCGTCGGCGAGGTACTCAGCAATAGCCGCTCGCTCACAGCCATCGGCATTCTGTTTATCCTCGTCATCTTTGTGACGATGGTCTACGGGCCGATCGCGGCCTTGCTGGTCGAACTCTTCCCGACCCGCATCCGCTACTCCGGCATGTCGCTGCCCTATCACATCGGCAACGGCTGGTTCGGTGGCTTCCTGCCGCCCACCGCCTTCGCCATCGTGGCAGCCAGCGGCAATATCTTCGCCGGCCTCTGGTATCCGATCATCGTCGCGTTGATGACTTTCGTGATCGGCCTGCTTCTGCTGCCGGAGACGAAGAACCGCGACATCTACGCCGACGACAGCAGATAGTCTTCGCGAGATATTAAGACAGAAGCCCCGCGGGAAACCGCGGGGCTTTTTTTGTCGCCCTTCGTCTCGTGCGCAGCCGCACAGCCGCCCTCGCGCACACCGCCTATCCTGCAATCATCGGCGCTCGGGAATGATCTCAACGCCAAGATTTGTGGGAGAGCATCATGAACACGATTTCGAAGAAGACCTTCGCCGCCACCCTTGGCGCCCTCGCTTTGGCCGCGACCTTCGCCATTTCCTCCACGCCCGCTTCGGCCGGCTGGAAGCATCATCACCATGGCGGCCTCGCCGTCGGCCTGCTCGGCGCGGCCATCGTCGGTGGCGCCATCGCTGCCTCGCAATCCAGCTACGCCGCTCCGGCCTATGGCTATGGCTGCGAACTGCGTCAGCGCCCGATCTACAACGCTTGGGGTGATGTGGTCGGTTACCGCCGCCCGGTGCGTGTCTGCTACTGATTTCGCACCGGCGGGCTAGACTGCCCTCTCCGCCCGCTTAGCGAAGGACCCTCCGGCTGCTACCAGCCGGAGGGTTTCACATTTGGTCGATGGAATTGGCCTGAAAAATTGCCTTGGCCCGATTGCACCGGCGCCCTCACGCTGCTAGCTGATCGGCACCGGCAGCCGGATTAGCTCAGCGGTAGAGCAGCGGTTTTGTAAACCGAAGGTCGGGGGTTCAATCCCCTCATCCGGCACCGGTCAGATCCTTTCTTCCTGCCAGAAAAAACAACGCGCCCTCCGCCGGAAGCGAAGCGCGCGTCGATTGTGAGAGCTGCCCTGTTTTCCGCCTGGTCTTCAAACCAGGAACGCGGCAACACCCAGGATAACTATGGCCACGGTCATGGCTCCCAGGAACCGCATCACATATGCGGTGGCCAAATCGTGGTGTGGTACCGCCGGTTCGGCCGTCGCCTTTTGCGACAACGCCCGGGTTCGACGTTGAGGGAGAACAGCAGCCAATCCTGCTATCGTCATCTTCGTCTCCTGTCTGCCAGCCAAAGCTGCTTGTGCGCGCTCTTGTTTCGTGAGGCGATCCGTGATCGCCCGTGAGCCCCTGTTCAAAAGACAAAACGCGTGAAGAATGAAGGAGTTCCAGCGTCCTGGCGGAAATCTTCTAAACGCCTGATTAACATATATGAACCGGAGTTGAATGGGGAATTCAACCCTTATTCAGTCGACGACCGACATTCTTTCTGTACGGTATGTATACCGGACGCAGAATCAAGGAGTTGTCAGAATGGGTATCGGATTGCGCAAACTGGCTCTGGTAGGCGCCGCCCTCCTGGCGGGCGGTTTTGCCGTGGCTGGCGATGCCCTCGCCCAGGGCGGCCCCACGACTCAGAGTTTCCCCACCACGCGGCCCCTGGGTCACCCCGGCGCACGGCCCCCGGGTGTTCGCCCCCCTGGTGTTCGCCCGCCGGTTGCCCGGCCGCCGATCACCAATCCTGGCTTCCCGGGCCGTCCCCCGGGCTGGCAGCGGCCGCCGCACGGCGGGCATTGGGGCCATCGTCCGCCGCACTATCGCCCGCCGATGGTGCGCCCGCGCCCGCACTGCGTGGTTCAATATCGCATCGTGCGGTCGCCCTATGGGCCGGTCCGCCGCCCGGTTCGCGTCTGCTACTGACGCGATCGGAAGCTGACATTCACGACGCCGGCGCTTCGCGCCGGCGTTTTCGTTTGCCGCTTGAACAAAAGCCCCGTTCCGATTCTCGCAAAACGAAAATTCAGGCGCCGCCGATCAATATGCCGACCAGCAGCACGATGACGCCGCCGAGCACCACCTGGAAAGCGGCCTGCAGGAAATGCGTGTCCATGAACCGTGATCTGATCCAGGCGATCACCCAGAGTTCGATCAGGACGATGAAACTGGCGATGCCGGTGGCGATCCAAAACGCGTTCGGCCAACTGTCGGGCACCAGATAAGGCAGGGTATGGCCGAGACCGCCCAATGCGGTCATCAAGCCGCAAATGCCACCGCGCAGCCAAGGCGACCCGCGCCCGGTGATCGAGCCATCGTCCGAAAGCGCCTCGGCAAAGCCCATGCTGATACCGGCGCCGATGGAGGCCGCCAGACCGACAAGAAAAGTCTGCCAATTGCTGTGCGTCGCGAAGGCGGCCGCGAACAGCGGCGCCAATGTCGAGACCGATCCGTCCATCAGGCCGGCAAGGCCCGGCTGGACATATTGCAGAACGAACATCCGGCGCTTGGTATTGTCCTCCTTGGCGACCGCCGCTTCGGTGAGATGCGCCCGCTCGAGCCGGCTGGCCGTCTGACGATGCTCCTTCTCGACCTGCGCCAGATCGCCGAGCAATTTACGAATGCCAACGTCGGTCGTCTGCTCGGCGGCGCGCATGTAGAAGCGCGACGCCTGCACTTCCATCGTTTCGGCTTCCTTGCGCACGGTCTCGATCGGCAGGTTCTTGCTGAACCAGACCGGCCGGCGCTTGAGAAAACCCTTTACGTCCTCGCGCCGGATCGGCGGCAAGTGCTGGCCGAAACGGTTTTCGTAGATGTCGAGGAGCTGACGGCGATGCTGATTCTCCTCCTCCGCCATGTCGACGAAAACCTGAGCCGTCGCCGGATAGCGGCCCTGTAAATCCTCGGCAAAAGACATGTAGATTCGGCTGTCCTCCTCTTCGGAGGAAATCGCCACCGCAAGCAATTCGCGCTCGCTCAATTCGGCAAAGGATTTCAAAATCAATCTCCAACCCACAACCGTCCGGACGAAACATCGTCACGCCGTCGCACTTATATAGTTTAGAATAATTCTAATTTAAAGATAAGACCAATGCCACAGCTTTTGCAGCTACATGGCGGGCTCCCTTGATTCAAAACTGAAGCAAGGGCTTGCTCTCGCCGCAAATCTCAGGCGGATGAGGAGACAAACTCGCCCGGCAAACCTGAATCATGTTCTTGAAGAATCGCCTTAACGGCCTGAGAAATCGGCTCTTTCATCTTTATTTTCGGCTCGCCCGCCCGATCACCTTGGGCGTGCGTGGCGCGGTGATCGACAGAGAGGGCCGCATTTTCCTGGTACGCCACTCCTATGTTCCCGGCTGGCACATGCCCGGCGGCGGCGTCGAAGCGGGCGAAACGGCCCTGGAGGCTCTTGGCCGCGAACTGCTGGAGGAAGGCCATATCCAGATCCACCGCGCCCCCGCCCTGCACGGCATTTTCTTCAACCACCGCGCCTCACGCCGGGATCACGTGCTGCTCTATATCGTGCGCGATTTCACCGTAACCGGCCCTCGCCTGGCCGATGCGGAAATCCTCGAAGCGCGCTTTTTCGCGCTCGACAACTTGCCCGAAACAACCACCCGTGGCACCCGCGAGCGTCTGGACGAGATTTTCCAAAGCAAGCCACCGGCCGCGCATTGGTGACGGTTTCCGATCCCTACCGAAATAGTCTATGGGAACCGCATGTCCGACCCCGGCTCTACCTCCTCCGTTCCGCCCCCTGATCTCGCTGCCCTCGATCTGCGGCCCATGCGCCCTGCCGATCTGCCGCTGATCGAACGGCTCGATGAGCGCGTCTTCGGCCCCGGCCGGTTCTCGCGCTCCGCCTATCGCCTGCGTGAGGGCGTGGCGCCCGATTTCAACCTTTCGCGGGTCGCCTATGTCGGCTCCCTTCTTATCGGGGCCAACCTGATGACCTTGGCGCGCTGCGGCGAACAGGAGCTGGTTCTGCTCGGCCCACTGACGGTCGAGCCCGCCTATCGCTCGCGCGGCATCGGCGAGGCCCTGGCCTTGGCCTCGATCGAGGCATCCCGTGCCGCCGGCCATGGCGTCGTCATCCTGGTCGGCGACCTGCCCTATTATGCTCGGCTTGGCTTCAAGCCCGTGCCCATGGGCAAGCTCACCCTGCCCGGCCCTGTCGATCCGGCTCGCCTGCTCCATTGCGAATTGCGGCCAGGGGCCTTCGAAGCTCTAAGTGGCCGGATCAGACGGGCGTTCTAAGACTTTCGCCCGCCGGCCGCGCGATCAAGGGCATCGCTCTGAAATTGGGGAAACCTACGGCGATCAGGCCTCGCCGCGCCGACGGCTTTCCCACAGCCAGCCAACCAGCACGCTACCCAGCAGCGCCAGGAGGCCGAGGAAGCCGATGGCGAGCGGTGCGACGCCGATGCCTGTGACGACGCTGGCGCCCGTGCGCCGGATCGCCACGTAATCCGAACCGCCATAGAGAGGGCTGTCACGCATGGACGTGAAGCGCGGCAGGCTGATCGCATCGCCGCTGCCGGCCGAGATGCGCCGCACCGTGCCGCCCGTCGCCTCGACCAGCGGCCGCAGCTTGTCCAAGGTCGAAACCACTTCGCGGAATTCGACCGGATTTTCCGCGCCGACATTGACCAGCGCCGTGAGTTCCCCATCCGTCAGCCGGTAAAGGCCGGGCTCGGTGACGCGCACCTGCGCGCGCGAGATGCCGGGGTCGGCTTCCTTCAAAGTGACGATCTGCGAATTGCCTGATGGAGACGTCACCGTCACCGGATCGATCGCGTCTTTCAGGCTCTGGCGCTCGATGGAGATCTCGCGCCCGCGCGCCGTCGCGCGCAAAGCCTCTTCCTCAAGCTCCGGCTCCTTCATCAACCAGTGCGCCAGCCGGCGCAGCAATTCGAGATGCGGCCCGCCGTTCTGATAGTTACGCGCCCACAGCCAGATCTGGTCGCTCAGCAACAGGCCGACACGCCCCTTCTCCTCGCGCGACAGCAGCAGCAACGGCTTGTTGTCGATGCCCGACATCACCGGCGTGCCCCGCAGAGGTTCGGCATCGACCTGACGGAACCATTCGCTCCAGGCCGGCGGCGTCTGATCGGCGCCCGGCAGGCCGCGCGTCACCGGATGCCGGTTCCCCATGGTGGTGATCTGCGCGCGGAAGGCCTTCTCGATCACGTCGCCGCTCGGTCGCGCCGGCGCGATCTTGCCCAATGGCGAGAAGAACAGACCGTCACGCCCCGAATAATCCGGCCCGGCGGCGATCAGCAGCGCGCCACCCTCGCGCACGAAGCGCACGATATTCTCGAAATAGACGGGCGGCAGCACCGTCTGGTTCGAATAGCGATCGAAAATGATCAGATCGAATTCGCGTATCTTGCGGCCGAACAGATCGGCTGTCGGAAAGGCGATGAGCGACAGTTCCGAAATCGGCGTGCCATCAAGGCCCGACTTTTCCGGCGGCCGCAGAATGGTGAAATGGACGAGATCGACATTGGCGTCCGACTTCAAGAGATTACGCCATGTGCGCTCGCCCGCATGCGGTTCACCCGAAACCAGCAGCACTTTCAGCTTGTCGCGCACGCCTTCGATGAGGACGACAGCCTTGTTGTTGAGAGCCGTCAGCTCATCGTCCAAAGCGGCCACTTCCAGCTCGACCACATTGGGACCGCCGTGCTCGACCCGCACATTGACGCGCACGGTCGCGCCTGTACGTACGCGCTGCCGCGAAATTTCGGCGCCGTCGCGACGCACCACGAGTTCGACCGGCTCGCCGCGATCGGCGGAATCGAGAATGCGTGCGGTGATCGTCTGATCCTTGCCGACGAGACCGAAGCGCGGCGCTTCGACCAGTTCGATGCGCCGATCACGCTCACCTTCATGGCCGGTGATCAAAGCATGCACTGGCGCCTTGAAGCCGAGCAGATCGGGGTGCGCTGGAATATCGTGAACGACGCCATCGGTGACGATGAAGGCGCCCCCCACCCGCTCCGGTGGCACATCAGCCAAGGCCGAGGACAAAGCCGAGAACAGGCGCGTGCCATCGGCATCCGCATCGCCGCCGCCCGCTTCAACGACACGGGTTTCGACATTGCCGAGCGCGGCGAGCGATTTCTCGATCTGTTCCTTGGCCTGATCGGTCTGCGCCGTACGCTCACCGATCGACTGGCTCGCGCTGCGATCGAGAACGACCGCAACCACATCCTTCAAGGGATCGCGATCCTCGCGCACGAGCGACGGATCAGCCAGCGAGAACAGAATCAATCCAAGGCCGAGCGCACGCAGCCACGCGCCCTTGCGTCGTGCCCAGAA
This sequence comes from Rhizobiales bacterium 62-17, assembly GCA_001898965.1. Classification (GTDB taxonomy): domain Bacteria; phylum Pseudomonadota; class Alphaproteobacteria; order Rhizobiales; family Beijerinckiaceae; genus Terripilifer. The sequence goes on along the minus strand of MKVW01000006.1, from coordinate 326,047 downwards.
GCTCAAAGCGATGACGATGATCGCGCCCAGCGCCAGAAATGCCAGAACGAGGCTCGGCACGAGAGGCGAAAGGGCGATGTTGAACTGGGTCATGGTTAGTGTCCCAGCCGCTCGAGCAGGTCGCGCACATGCACCTGATCGGATTTATAATTGCCGGTCAGCGTGTACATGACGAGATTGACGCCGCCACGGATCGCCATTTCCCGCTGCCGATTGGTGCCCGGAATGAGCGGATACAGCGGCTGACCGCTGGTATCGATCGCCCAGGCCGCCGCCAGATCGTTCGACGTGATGATGATGGGCGACACGCTGTCGCCGGCACGCGCCGGGCGCTGCGCCGGATCTTCCGTCGGCGGCGGCAGGGCTTCGATCCATGTCTGCCCCACGGTCGTGCGGCCGACGAAATTGTCGAGCAGATAAAATGTCTTTGTCACCACGTGATCGCGCGGCACCACTTCCAGCTCCGGCACATCGACGCCGGCGAGCAGCGTGCGCAGCCATCGCGTCTCCGGCGACGGCGCCTCGCCCGGCCGGCTCGTCATCGCATCACGCGTGTCGAAAACGATCGTGCCGCCCTGTTTCATGAAGTTGGAAATGCGCGCCACCGCATCGGGCGAGGGCTGCGGCGCCGAAGCGACGATAGGCCAATAGATCAACGGGAAGAAGGTCAGTTCATCCTTGGCCGGATTGACGGCCATCGGATCGCCCGGCGTCAAAGCCGTGCGTGCCGCCAAGGCACGCGACAGAGCCAACAAACCAACGCGGCTCGCCTCATCCACGCGTGCATCGCCCGTAACCGCGTAAGCCAGACGCGTGACCAAAGCGGGATGAATGTCACCCAAGGTAGCCGGTGCCTGCACCCGCCCTGGGAACCGGAAATCGGGCTGGCGCGGAAATGGCGACGGGCTGTACTGCGCCTGCGCCGAGGCCGGCAGGCTCTGCACGATCTGCCCCACGGCGAAAGCCATCAGCAACAGGCCGCCGGCGACCGCGGCACCGCCGACCTTGCGGCCACGCCGCCAGGCGGCCATACCACCGCCAAGCCAGATCGAAGCCAGAGCATCGGCCAGATAAAGAGCAAAGGCCAAAGCAATCAGCCACGGCCGCAGATCGATCGGATCGGCCGGCCGCAAGGCCTGGCTCTCAAGCCGCAGGCCGCTGAAATTGGCGGCCTCCAACTTGTCCTGCGGCGACAGGGTATTCACCGCGATCAAAGCCGTCAGGGGGCCGTAAAAGCCCGGCGGATGATCGGCACTGCCAATGCCATCATGATCCAATTGAATGGGCTTGGCCGTCACGGGCGGCGTGCCGAGCACACCAAAACCATCGAGCGTGCGCGTGGGAGCTGCCGTCTCGGTACGGTTCACCTGTCCTTCTCCTGAAGCCGTTCCGCTTTCACTGCCTGTCGCGCTTTCACCCGACATGGCGACGATCCGGCGCAGCATGTCGACGAAGAGACCCGACAACGGCAGGTTCGACCACGTGGTGTCGGCGGTCACATGCACCAAAACCATCATGCCTTTGCCACTGCGCATCGCCGTCACCATCGGCGTACCGTCTTCCAGCGCGGCCCAGGTCTTGCCCGGCAGGCCGGCCTCCGGTTCGGCCAGCACTTGCCGCGTCACCGCCACTTCCTCGCTGACCGGCAGACCGTAGAACGGCGACTCGCGATCGAACGGCGCCAGCCGGCGCGGCGTATCCCAAGACAGAGAACCGCCCAGGACACGGCCACCACGGCGCAAACGCACCGGCACGAATTCATCGGTCGACGCGGCGAGCCGGCTGCCGGCGAAACGCAGCAGCACGCCACCCTCGTCGATAAACTGGCGTAGCTTCTCCTGCGCCGGACCGCTCACCACACCGACATCGGCCAAGACCAGCACCGACGGACGATCTTCCAGCGCAGCGCTCACCGGATCGCGCGTGCCCGCACGCGGCTCGCGCACGTCCGCATAGGGGCCGAGTGCCCGCGTCACGTAATAAGAGGGCGACAACAGCGGTTGCGCCACATCGGCCGTGACACCCGTGACAATGGCGACACGCCGCCGCTTGGCGCGCGAGTCGAGCAAGGTCACGGCGCCAGCCGAATGCTCCTGATCGATTTCGATCCGCGCGATTTCATTGCGCAGTTCGACCGGCAGTTCGAAGCGCGCGCTGGTCTCGTTGTTGCCGCTGGTAAAGGCAAAGCGCGTGTCACCGATCGGCAGTCCTTTAAGGTCGTAAGCGCGCAATTGCCCTTGCGCCATGCCGCCGGGGCCGGCGCGCAATATCCGCACGTCAAGCGCCCCCGCCGCGTTCTGCGCTCCGCCCAACGCCAGTGGCGTTTGCGAAGCGGTGAGCACGCGCACGCTGGCAGTATCGCCGGCCGCATCAATCAGCCCTTCGGCGAAGCCACGCGCATTGCCGGCAGCAACGCCATCGGCGATCCAGAGCACATCACTCTGCGGATTGGCGGTCAGGAACTTGCGAACCGCCGTGAGAGCCGCCGGCCGCTCCGGCGTATAAGGAACAGGCTTCATCGCGCGCAGCCGTTCCGTCGCCTTGGCCGGATCGCTGATGGCGATGTCGCGCACCCCTTCCGAAACGGCGGCAACGGCGCTCGCGCGACCCTGGCGCGCGGCCGAGGCAATCGCCTCGCTCGCCGCCGACACACGCAAATTCCATTGTACCGCCGCCGGCCAGCCATCATCGACGATCACCAGCAGCGGTCCCTTGCCGGTCTCGGTCACGGGACGTGGGTTCCACACCGGCCCCGCCATCGCCAGAATGATGGCGGCGGCCAGCAGCAAACGCATCAGCAGGAGCCACCAGGGCGTGCGCGCCGGCGTGTCTTCCTTCGGTTGCAGATCGAGGATCAGCTTCAACGGCGGAAAGGCGATCGGCTTCGGCCGTGGCGGCGTGATGCGCAGCAAATACCAGAGCAGCGGCAGCAGCGCGAGCGAAGCCAGAACCAGCGGCGCGGTGAAAGCAAGCGGAAGGCCGAACATCAAGCGCCTCCCTGCGCTGCTTCAACACACAGCCGCAGCGCGAGCAACGCCTGCGACGCCGGCACATCGGTGCGGTGGATGGCGAAACTCCAGCCCCGCGACGTGCAGATGGCCCGCACCCGATCGCGATGGGCGGCCAGACGCGCCACATAATCGGCTTTGAACGATTGCGCCTCGCCGACGCGCAATCGCGCGGAACTGTCGACATCGAGAAATTCGACATGACCGGCAAACGGAAAAGTTTCCTCCACCGGATCGGCGATCATCACCACATGGCCCGTGGCGCCACGGGCCGCCATGCCGTGGATCGTCGTTTCGATCTCGGCCGGATCCGACAGCATATCGCTGATCACGATGGCCTGCGAACGCGGCGCCAGCGCTTCGCGCGGCGGCAGTTCGGTGGGCACGAAGCTCGCGCGCTTTTCTTCCTCGATCAGCACTTCGGCGAACCGATCGACCACGTTGCGAGCTGCAACCGGCCGCATGAGGCCTGGAATGCCGACGCGCTCGCCACCGCGCACCAGAAGATCGGCGGCAGCGAGACCGAGCACCACGGCGCGATCGATCTTCGATTGCGCCGCCAGCGTCGAGACATAGGCCATGGATGGCGAACGATCGATCCAGATCCACACCGTATGAGCGGCTTCCCACTCACGTTCGCGCACATAGATCCGATCGTCCCGCGCCGAACGGCGCCAGTCGATCCGCGTGGTCGATTCACCCCAGACGAAGGGACGGAATTGCCAGAACGTCTCACCGATACCGGCCCGACGGCGCCCATGGACGCCGTGCATGACCGTGGCGGCCACCTGTTTGGCAGCCACGACAAGACTGGGCAGACGCCGCGCCAGGGATAGCGCGTCGTGGCTGTGCGTAGCACCGAGCGCGCTCTCCTGCTTGTCGAGGAGACGGGCATCGACCATCCGTCAGCCAATCCTTTCCACGAGACGCTGGATCACCCCCGCCACCGTCTCGCCTTCCGCGCGCGCGGCGAAAGTCAACGCCATGCGATGCTTCAGCACCGGCTCGGCCAGCGCCTTGATATCGTCAAGCGACGGCGCCAAACGGCCGCCGACCAAAGCGCGGGCGCGCGAGGCCAGCATCAGCGCCTGAGCAGCACGCGGGCCAGGCCCCCAGGCGATATGCTGCGTGATCTCTTTGTCGCCTTCACCCGGACGCGCCGTGCGCACGACATCGAGAATGGCTTCGACAACCCGATCGCCAACCGGCAGACGGCGCACCAGGCGCTGCGTCGCCATCAGGTCCTCGGCGGTCATCGCCGCGCGAGGTGTTGCTTCCGCCTCGCCGGTGGTCTCGATCAAAATGCGGCGCTCGGCGGCGCGATCGGGATAAGATACGTCGATCTGCATCAAGAAGCGGTCGAGCTGCGCTTCCGGCAGAGGATAAGTACCTTCCTGTTCCAGCGGGTTCTGTGTCGCCAGCACATGAAAGGGCCGTGGCAGATCATGCCGCTCGCCGGCCACCGTCACATGATATTCCTGCATCGACTGCAAAAGCGCCGACTGGGTGCGTGGGCTGGCGCGATTGATTTCGTCAGCCATCAGCAATTGCGCGAAGATCGGTCCGCGCACGAAGCGGAAGGCACGCTTGCCGTCAGCCGCCTCTTCCATGATTTCGGAGCCCAGAATGTCGGCTGGCATCAGATCGGGCGTGAACTGCACCCGGCGCGCGTCGAGGCCGAGAACCGTGCCCAGCGTTTCCACCAATTTGGTCTTGGCAAGACCTGGCACGCCGACCAGCAGGCCGTGGCCACCGGCGATCAAGGTCACCAAGGTTTCCTCGACCACCTGGGTCTGACCGAAAATGACCGTCCCGATGGCGGCGCGGGCGGCGGCAACCTTCTCCAGCGCCTGCTCAGCCTGCCGAACCGCTGCCTCCTCGATGGAGACCGGCTGCTGTTCCGTCACCGCACTCATTGTGCCTCCTTCAGGCAGCGCGAACCGTTCCTGGTCCGCCGGATACGAGATTTAGGCCAGTTTAGAGGCCCGTTGCCGGTTGTCGATGACCGGGTCTTCACAATCCCGGCAGTTTGGGCGCCCAGCCACCTTTGCCACAGGAAAATGCGCCGGATCGAATTCCCGGCATATTCTGCTAGCAAGATTGGCTCCCAATCGGGCATCCACAACCCAAATCATCCGTGATTCACTCGGCAGTGTTCACTGAAAGCGCGCGGGAATATGGCGGCAAAGGCGACAACAGGCGGCGAAACGGCGGCGGAATTGAACAATCTGGCCTCGGCAGCCCGCGCGGCCGGCGAACGCGGTCTGCCGCCCGTCCACCTGTGGAACCCGCCCTATTGCGGCGATATCGGCCTGCGCATCGCCCGCGACGGCACCTGGTTCTACCAGAATTCGCCGATCGGCCGCCTGCCCCTCGTGAAACTCTTCGCGTCGATCCTGCGCAAGGACCCGGAGGGCCACATGCTGGTCACGCCGGTCGAAAAAGTCTCCGTCGCGGTCGAGGACGCCCCCTTCCTGGCGGTCGAATGTCTCGAGAAAGACGGCGCGCTGACCTTCCGTACCAATGTCGACGACCATGTCAGCGCCGACGCGGACCATCCGCTGCGCTTCGAACCGGGGCCTTCGGAGGGCATCAAGCCCTATGTCCTCGTGCGCGGCGACCTCTGGGCGCTGGTCACCCGGCCGATTTTCTATGATCTTGTCGAACGCGGCGAGACCCGCGATATCGATGGTCGGGCCATGTTCGGCATCGCCTCCGCCGGTTCCTTCTTTCCCATGGCGCCGGCTGACGAGATCGAGGGTTTGGTGTGAGCGAAGGCTGGATGGACGACCGCATCGACAAGGCGCAGCCGTTGGCCGCCGCCTTTACAGCGACGGAGGTCGAGACGCGCGGGCGTGACAAGCTCAGTCTCGAACTGCCGCAGGACGCCTTCACCCGCGTCTTGCCCCGGCGCGGCGATCACAATCTCAACCGCGAACGCTTTTCCTATGACGGCCTGGGCAAGCCGGCTGCCGTCCTCGTGCCCGTGGTCGCCCATCCCCAGGGCGCGACCATGCTGCTCACCCAACGCACGAGCAAGCTGCGCGCCCATGCGGGCCAAGTAGCCTTTCCGGGCGGGCGCATGGACCCGGAGGATGCGACCCCCATCGATACGGCCCTGCGCGAAGCCTATGAAGAGGTCGGCTTGCAACCGGCCGATGCTTCGCCGGTCGGCTATCTCGATCCCTATCAGACCGGCACCGGCTATCGCATCATCCCCGTGGTCGCCATCATCAAGCCAGACCTCGTCTACACTCTTAATCCCGATGAAGTGGATGCCGCCTTCGAAGTGCCCCTCGCCTTCCTGATGGAGCCTGGCAATCGCCATCTGCATCATCGCGAATTCGAAGGCATCATGCGCTCCTTCTACGCCATCCCCTTCGGCGATCATTACATCTGGGGCGCCACGGCCGGCATTCTCTACAATTTCTACGAAAGGCTTTACGCGTGAATGCGTCCTCCGCCACGCGGATCGTCAACGGTCGGATCGAAGGCGCCGCCTTCCTCAACGATCCGAAACTGCGGCTCCTGCTCGACACCTTAAACGGCGACGGCGAGGAAACGCGCGTTGTCGGTGGTGCGGTCCGCAACGCCCTGCTCGGTCAGCCGGTGCATGAAGTCGATCTCGCGACGACCGCCTTGCCGGCCGTCACGCAGGAGCTGTGCCAAGCGGCGCGATTGCGCACGATCCCGACTGGCATCGAGCACGGCACGATCACCGTGCTCATCGAGGGCACGACGTTCGAGGTGACGAGCCTGCGCGAGGACATAGCCACCGACGGGCGCCACGCCGTGGTGCGTTTCGGCCGCGATTTCCGCGCCGATGCGCTGCGCCGCGACTTCACCATCAATGCTTTATCCGTCGATGCCGCAGGCAAACTCTACGACTATACCGATGGCGTGAAGGATATCGCAGCCCGCCATGTGCGCTTCATCGGCGAAGCGCGTCAGCGCATTCGCGAGGATTATCTGCGCATCTTGCGCCTGTTCCGCTTTCACGCCGCCTATGGCGAAGGGGCGCCGGACCGGGAGGCTGTCGAAGCCGCCATCGCCGAGCGCCATGGCCTGGAACGTTTGTCGCGCGAACGCATCCAAGCCGAAGTGTTGAAACTGCTGCTCACCCGGCGCGCGGCAGATGTCGTCGCCGATATGACCCAGGCCGGGCTTCTCGGCCCGCTCGTCGCCGGTGTCGTCAATGCGGCACCGCTGGGGCGCTTCATCACCATCGAACAGGCGCATGGCCTGCCGGGAGACGCCATTCTGCGCCTCGCCGCCGCCTGCGTTCTGGTGGAGGAGGACGGAGCACGCCTGCGCGAACGGCTCCGACTGTCGAATCAGCACGAGCTGCGCTTGATTCAGGCGGCCGCTGCGACCACCGCCCTGCACGGACGCAATGCCCCGCCGCCACACGGTGAGCTGAGCGCCTTTCTCTATGTCCACGGACGACGCGCCGCGCTCGATGGCCTCCTGCTGACACAGGCGGCCAGCACCGCGCCGCCCGACGATCCAGCTTGGCGATCGGCCTTCCATTTCCTGCGCGACACGCCGGAAATCCGCCTGCCGGTCACCGGCGCCGATATTCTGGCGCGCGGTATCGACGCAGGACCAGCCATCGGCGCCACATTGAAGCGGCTGCAAGCCCTTTGGATTCGCGCGGGTTTTCCGCAGGATCCCGAGACCTTGGCGCGTTTGATCGACGAATCGATCACTGATTCGCGCCGCTGAACCTCCGTCACGCCCCGGTCGTATCCATTTCGCACGCTTCCCCCGACTCGCAACAACCGCGGAGGCACGCTATGTTTGCGACGTTGAACGCGGAGTTGAGTATGCGGGTGCAGCGAAAGTCGCCGGGCGAAATCGCCCAGGCGCTAGGCGAACGGACGAAAAGCGCTGGCGGCTGGCGCCGCGAGACCTTCACCATGCCGCGCCCCGCTGCGCGCGCCAAGGCGCGCGAATGGTTCGACCGTTTCCCCAAGGCCGCTTATATGACCGAGATCGAATTCTGGCGTGAGCTGGAGGACGGCCGCATCGAATTCACCATCCGGCGGTTGCCGACGGCGGACTAAGCGGATGTTCCGCGACGCGCAAGGTCTCGAACTCACCTGCGCTTCGGCCACGGCCGCTGCCGCCTACGATCACACCATCGACGGCTATCTCCTCAACCGTTTCAATGTCTCGCAACGGCTGAAATCCTGCCTCGCCGAAGATCCCGACTTCTGCATGGCGCATGTCCTGCGCAGCGCCTTTTCGATGATGTCGTTCAACGAGGCCAATGTGGAATTCGCCCGCACGTCGCTGGCGAAAGCGCAAACACTTGCGCCACGCACCAGCCCGCGCGAACAGGCCCATGTGGCGGCACTCAGCCATTGGATATCAGGCGAGCATGACCGCACGCTCGCCGCCTGGAGCGCCATCGCGACGCAATGGCCGCACGACATCCTCGCCTTCCGCATGCACCATTTGCTAGGCTTCTGGTGCGGTCGGCCGGAACTGTTGTTCGCCCAAGCGGAAACGACCTTATCGCATTACGGCCGCGAACTTCCCGCCTATGGCACCGTACTCGCCTGCCGCGCCTTCGCCCATGAGGAATGCGGCAGCTATCTGATCGCCGAGAATTGCGCCCGCGAGGCGATTGCCATTGATGCAAGCGATGTGTGGGCCACCCATGCACTGGCCCATGTCTTCGAAATGCAGGGCCGCCGCGCGGAAGGCATCGCCTTTCTCTCGGCGATGGAGCCACATTGGGAAGGCGGCAACAATCTCCTGCATCATCTGTGGTGGCATCGCGCGCTCTATCACATCGAACGCGAAGAATTCGATGCGGCGTTGAGCCTTTACGACGATCGCTTCCGCGATCTCAATTCGATCACCACCACCGCCATGCCCGATCTTTATATCGACATCCAGAATGCCGCCTCGGCGCTCTGGCGCTTGGAACGGCACGGTGTCGACATCGGCGAACGCTGGCAGGAAATCGCGGCGAAAGCGCAGCCGCGCATCGGCGATTGCCGCAATCCTTTCACCCTGCCCCATTGGGTGCTGGCACTGGCACGCGCCGGCCATCATGCCGAGGCGGTACACTTCATCAAGGGGATGGAGGATTTCGTGTTGCGCAACGTCGGCGACCTGTCGCCGCTCGTGCGCACCGTTGCGTTGCCGCTGTGCAACGCCATTCTTGCCCGAGCCGACGGACGATCGATGGAAGCGGTCGACTTGATGCGCCCGGCGCTGGCCACCATGCACCGCCTCGGCGGCAGTCACGCGCAGCAGGACCTCCTGGAACAGATGTTTCTCAGCTTCGCCGAAAGCGCCGGCTCCGCTGCGGATCAAACGCTGATCCTTGAACGAATTCGTGGCCGCCGCGCACTGCCGCCCGAACGCAGCATCGGCTGGCGGGAAGCCGCGCGCTCACATTAGAGATCGTTGGTCACGTCAGGCGTTTTCCAGGCGATGTGCTGCCCGCCGTCAACGGCGATCATCTGGCCGGTCACGCTGCGCGCCCGCGCCAGATAGGCCACAGCATCCGCCACGTCTTCCGCGGCGACCGCCTGTTCAAGAGGAATGTTGGCGGCCTCACGCTCGAAACCATCGGTGCCGTCCATGACGTTTGGAAACACTGGCCCCGGCCCCACCGCATTGACGCGCAGGCGCGGCGCGAAGGCTTGAGCCATGGTCTGCGTCGCCGTCCACAATGCGGCCTTCGTCAGGGTGTAACTGAAGAAATGCGGATTGAGGCGCCAGACGCGCTGATCGGCGATGTTGACGATCGCGCCGGTCGCGCCCTCAGGCAAAGCCTGCGCCATCAGCGCCGCCAGCGCGCAAGGCGCGCGCAAATTAACCGCCATCGCCCGATCGAAAAAATCCACATCGAAAGTCGACGGCGTATCCTGTTCGAACAAAGAGGCATTGTTCACCAGCAGCGTCACGCCGCCAAAGGTGTGCGCCGCTTGCTCGAAGACTAGAGGCGGCGCCTGCGTCTCCATGAGATCGGCCACGATGACATGGGCGCGACCGCCGGCCTGCGTGACCTCACGAGCCAATAGCTCCGCCTCGGCATAGGAGCGCTCCGAGGCATGCAGTGCCAAGGCATAACCCTCCTGCGCCAGCCGCTTCGAAATAGCCCGGCCGATTCGCCGCGCCGCGCCTGTCACGAGCGCAACGCCCGCCCCTTTCGTCTGCTCCACTGTCACCATCTAGCCGCCTTCGGCGCCTTTCCCATTTTCTGCCATCACCGGGCCACAATAGCGGCAAGTGCCGCGAATTCGACAGCGAAGATGGGCGGGATTTCACAATGGCGGGATTTTTCCCGTCCGCAGGCGCCACACATGTAAGGCCTGCCGGCCTCATCCGAGGCAGGGCCGGCACGAAATCTCCCTGAACCTGCACGATTACGACCGATTCAGCGACACATTCCGCAGGCCAAGTGACGATCGTCATCCGGTGCCGCGAGCGGGCCTGATGCGGATTCGGAATTGGAGAGACGGAATGAAAAAGTATTCGGTTGCGACGGCTGCGGTCGCGCTTGTGATGATAAGCGGAGCTGCGCTGGCGGCCGACCTGCCCCGCCGCGTTGAACCCGCCCCACCGCCGGCCCCCATCTTCACCCAACCCGCGTTCACCTGGACAGGTTTCTACGTCGGTCTTTCCGGCGGCGGCGCTTTCGGCCGTCTCGGCCGCGGCTCGAATGATTTCGGCTCCGCCAGCGGCGGTATGGTCGGCGGCACGCTCGGCTATAACTATCAGGTCAACAACATGTTCGTCGTCGGTCTTGAAGGCGACATGAGCTGGGCCGGCATGACCGCCAACCGCACCCTGCCCGGGCCGATTTTCATGCGCGCTAAGATGAACAGTTTCGCGACAATCCGCGCCCGCGCCGGCGTCGTCGCCTTCGACCGCACGCTGCTCTACATCACCGGCGGTTACGCGGGCGGCAACATCAATTCGACGATCACCGATACCACTGTTCCGGCCGTCTACTCGGCCAACTCCTGGCGCAATGGCTGGGTGATCGGCGGTGGCGTCGAATATGCGATCAACCGCAACATCTCCGCCAAAGCCGAATATCTCTACACCCAGGTCGGCAACAACAATAATGGCGGCGTGGTCCCGATTGTCAGCAATTCCGGCTATCGCGGCTCGATCATCCGCGCCGGCCTGAACTACCGCTTCTAGGAAGCGAACGCCCGACGAAGAACCGGCGACGGCACCCGCACTCGCCGGTTCTTTTGTGTTTACGCCGTCTCGGCCACGGCCCAACGACATATCCAACGGGAACGCCCCTGCGCCATCACCTGCGCGAACCATGGCGCCAGAGCTTCGATCTCCGCCGGCAAGGTGTGCGGCGGATTGATGATCGCCAGGCCACACCCCGACAGCTTCGTTGAGGTTTCGTCGCGGCGACCGACATCGAGTTCGGTCCGCAACAAGCGTGTCACGCCCGCCTCCACCAAACCTTCGTAAAAATCATCGACGACATCGGCATCCTTCACCGGATACCAAAGCGCATAGGTGCCCGTCGGCCATTTCTGCCAAGCTGCGGCGACGGCATCGCCCATGCGCATGAATTCGTCAGTGGCCTCGAAGGGCGGATCGACCAGAACCAGCCCTCGTCGTTCGACCGGCGGGACATAGGCCTTCAAGGCGGTATAGCCGTCGATGCCGATGACCTTCAGCCGACGATCGCGCCCAAGCTTGCGCGCCAGGGTGCGGACATCCTCATCGTGCAGATCGCAAACGGTCAACCGATCCTGTGCGCGCAGCATCCGCTGCGCGACGGCGGGCGAACCTGGATAGACAGCCGGACGGCCCTCTTTGTCACCATCGCCGACCACCGCAAGCCAATCCGCCAGCAAAGCCTCGATTTCGGGCGGCCGCGAGGCTGTGAGGAGACGTGCAATGCCACCGCGCCATTCGCCCGTGCGCACAGCCCGCTCGTCGCCCAGGTCGTAAAGACCCGTGCCACCATGGGTATCGATGTAGCGCAGCGGCGTTTCCTTGCGCATCAAATACAGAAGGATGCGCGCGACGATGGCGTGTTTGAACACATCGGCGAAATTGCCGGCATGGAAAGCGTGGCGATAGTTCATAGCGGATAGCTAACGGACCGGCGGCACATTGATCTGCTGCGAGCGGCAAGCCTGACGCGTCACTTCCGGACATGGCCTGAAATCGCGCAGATCCTTGCTCAGGCAAATGCGCACTTCCTGCAACATGCCACGCTGGCAGGCCACGGCCATCATGCCGGGCCGCAAGCCACGATTGGCGTCGATGAAAGCGCGTTGAATATCGAGCGGCGACATACGCTGGGCAGAGCGCGGCTGCTCCAACTCTGAGGGAATCTCGACCTTGTTGCGGGCTCGCCGAACGTCAGCGAAATATTCGCTCGGCGAACGGCCCGAGCAAGTCCCATGCTTGCGCCATTCGTAGCGGGCAAGGCCGAGATCGGGAAATACGCCCTCCGCATCGCGCATGGCGCTGGCCGGCGGATTGCGGATCGGGCTCGGGCAATCCGATGGGAAGCCGCGTTCGTACTGCGGCCATAAGCCGTGAACGACGAAACCATGGTTCGAGCCGATCTGGCATTGATCGCGATCGTCATTATTGCCCGACGCGCAGAAGCTCGACGACCAACTTAATGCCAGCACGTAGAAATCGAACCGCCCGGGCGCGACGGTCGTCGCCTGATCGCGACGCGGACCGCCAAACCAGCCACCCCGGTTATTGTCCTGGCTTCGATCATCGCGCGTGGAAGGCTGCCGACGATCCTGATTGCGATCGCTATTGCCCTGGCGATCCTCGCAGCGATCGAGAACGCAATCGTTGTTACCGCCACGATATTGCGCCACCGCCGGCAGACTGAAGACCGCCAGCAGTACGATCAGGAGGGATCGGATCGGCATGGGTGTCAGCGGCGCGCCGCCCGGCAGGCAGGTCCATAGGCATAGTTGCGGTCGACGCCGGCCACGCACCATTCAACGCCCCAACCCCAGCCGATGAAGCCCAGGTTTTCGCCGACCCAATAGGTCACTTGGCGCCAACGCCCGTCATTCATATAGGCGCGTGCCGTGCAGTAACGGCGCGGAATGTAGTCGGAGCCATTGGAGCGGAAGCCGGTCTCGTGGATACGGTCGTAAGCCACGATCTGCAAAGCCGAGTTCCAGTATTCCGATTCTTTGGACGCGAAACGGCTCTGGATTGTGCCCAGCACGCTGTTGTCCCAGCACGCCGGCAGCGAGCCCGTATAGGGCTGATAGCGGTATTCGGCCGGCATCTGCGGCCGCGCCAGGGTCGGCTGAACGGCGCCCAGAAGCGCCAGCGCCGCACCCGTGATCGCGAATTTTCCGGCCAATTTTCCGATTCTGGATGCCATCACGAAACCCCTGCGCAAACCGCTGAAATTGCGCCCGACGATGCCGCTTCTGGCGGCGGCTGGTCAAGAGAAACACGGCCGTTTTTCACCTCGAGACAGTCCTCCAGGGCGCGGCCTTTGCAGCCTCCCGTACAAACCCGGTGAAAGCAGGTCCAATCGTGTCAGGACGGGGCGCCGGTGTACCATTTTGAGGCAGATATCGGTGGCCACGCAGGATTATGTGACATATCCCCGAAAGGCGGGATCGCTCGTCCGCTGGCGCGGCACGGCCACGCCCATCGTTTCCCCGGCGGTGGTGCGAATCGTTTTCTCGATCGTCGCGGCCGCCTGCGATGCCCTGGCCATTCTAGCCAGCGCCATCATCACCTGGTTTGTCTATCACTACCTCGCCTATCCCCACGCCCCTGCGTTCCAGCCGGTCGGCGCCCAGGGCTATATGATGGCGGTCCTGTTCATCGTGCCGAACATGATGCGGCGCGAATATATGTTCCCCAACTACCTGACCTTCCGCAGTCACATGCGCCGCACCGTCGTGCTGTGGAACGTCGCCTTCGCCAGCACGATCATGCTGGCCTTCCTGGCCAAAACCAGCGCTGAATTCTCGCGCGGCGCCATGCTGTTCTTCTACGTCGGCGGCCTCGGCTCGGTGCTGCTGATGCGCCTGGCACTGGTGCGCATCGTCGCCGACCGCTCGGGCAGCGGCAGCGTCGCGCAAAAGCGCATCTATCTCGTCGGCTTCGAGGAAGAAATCCAGCGCTTCATCGATACCTACAAGCCCTGGGACATCGGCATGCGTGTCGTCGCCGCCTCGGTTCTACGCGGCCCTGACAGCCTTCGCGACGATCTGGCGCTCGCCGCTGCCTCGGCCCGCGTGCTCCGCCCGGAAGAGGTGTTCATCCTCGTGCCCTGGTCGAACCAGGAAACCATCGAAGCCTGTATCGGCGCCTTCCTGCGCGTGCCCGCTGCGATCCACCTCGGCCCCGAACGCGTGCTCGACCGCTTCCGCGACGTTCATATCGAGCGGATCGGCAATATCTCGACCCTGCATCTGGTGCGCCGGCCGCTGTCGACCCTGGAAGTCGTCACCAAGCGCGCCTTCGACATTGTCATCGGTTCACTGGCCCTGATTCTGCTGAGCCCGCTGCTACTGCTTACCGGCCTGGCGATCCGTCTGGATTCAAAAGGCCCGGCCCTGTTCCAGCAACGCCGCTATGGTTTCAACCAGGTACCGTTCAACATCATCAAGTTCCGCTCGATGACGACCATGGACAATGGCCGCACCATTCAGCAGGCGACCGCCAACGACAAACGGATCACCCGCCTCGGCCGCATCCTGCGCCGCTGCAACATCGATGAATTGCCGCAACTGATCAATGTCGTGCGGGGCGACATGTCGCTCGTCGGCCCGCGCCCGCATGCCATGGCGCACGATCAGCACTACATGCACAACATCGCGCTTTATGCCCGCCGCCATAACGTCAAGCCTGGGATCACCGGCTGGGCGCAGGTCAACGGCTATCGCGGCGAAACCGACACGGAAGAGAAAATGCAGGCGCGCGTCGAGCACGACCTGACTTACATCGACAATTGGTCGCTCTGGTTCGACATCAAGATCATGCTGCTGACCGTCTTCTCGCGTAAGGCCTATACCAACGCCGGCTAGAGCCATCACGGCGATCAGTTGCGGTTATAAATGTCCTCGATGCGGACGATGTCGTCTTCACCGAGATAACCGCCAGTCTGCACTTCGATGATTTCGAGATCGATCTCGCCGGGATTGGCAAGGCGGTGGATGCAACCGATCGGCAGATAGATCGACTCGTTCTCTTTCAACAGAGATACCGTGCCGTCGAGCGTCACTTCGGCGACACCTTTGACCACCACCCAATGTTCGGCGCGGTGGAAATGTTTCTGCAACGACAGCTTGCCGCCCGGTTTGACGCTGATGCGCTTGACCTGATGACGCGCGCCGTGGTCGACGCTCTGATAATAGCCCCATGGACGGTAGATGCGCTTGTGTTCCAGCGGCTCGCGCCGGCCCGCCCGCTTCATCTGCTCGACGAGATCGCGAATCTTGCCTGCTTGTTCGGCATTCGCGACGAGAACCGCGTCACCGGTTGAAACCACCACAACATTGTCGACGCCGATCACCGCCGTCAGCCCTTCTTCCGAACGGATGAAGACGTTCGATGCGTCGAGCACGATACCATCGCCACGCACGCTATTGCCGCGTTCATCGCGCGGCGAAAGGGCGTGGACGGCCGGCCAATTGCCCGTATCCGCCCAGCCGAAATCGCCGACAATCATCGCCGCCCGTGCGGATTTGCGCACCACGGCGGTGTCGATCGACTGAGCCAGTGTCGCCTCGAACGGCGCGGCGGGCAAAACCAGAAACTGCAGATCGGGCTTTGCCTGATCGAGCGAAGCGCGCGCGGCCGCCGCAAGTTCCGGCGCATGGGCGGCGATCTCGCGCGCCATCACATCGGCACGGAAAAACAGATCGCCCGAATTCCACAGATAGCCTTCTTCGATCAGCCGGACGGCTGTCGCCGCATCGGGCTTTTCGACGAAAGCGCCGACCTTCGAGAGGCCGGAAGCCAGCGAGCCGGTTGGCTGCATGTAGCCGTATTCCGTCGCCGGATAAGCGGGCTTCACGGCCAGGCCCACGAGTTCGCCCTGCGATGCGGCCGCGGCCGCACGCCGACACAGCGTTTCGAAAGCCTCAGCGTCGGCGATCGCGTGATCGGCGGCGAAAACGCCGACGATCGTGTCCGGCGATCGGCGCAGCGCCAGTTCGGTAGCAACCGCGACGCTGGCGGCGGTATCGCGCGGCGCGGTTTCGAGAATGATCTCGCCGTCTACCCCTGCCTCGGCCATCTGTTCGGCGACCAGGAAACGATAATCATGATTGGAGATGACGACCGGCGGCGCGAAAGCCGCATTGGACGCCAGGATCGACAGTAGGGTCTTGAAGGTCGATTGCGAACCGACCAATGGCAGAAACTGCTTGGGCAGGCTTTCGCGCGACAGGGGCCAGATGCGCGTGCCGGAACCGCCACACACGACGACGGGTAAAATTTGAGTCATGCCCCCTCCGTCCGGTCTTATGCAGCCTTCTTCTGATAGTCCTTAATGTCCGAAAAAGCGATCTTCGGCCATTTTTCCTGTTCGTAATTCAATGCCCAGGCAGAGGCCGCCATGAACACCGGCGCTCCATCGAGATCGGCGGCCATGGACGAGGGAAAAGCACGCACGAATTTGTCGAGTTCGGCGCGGTCGTCGCTTGAAATCCAACGGCACAATTCGAACCGGCTGTTCTCGAAACTCACCGGCAGGCCATATTCGGCAGCCAGCCGCTCTTTCAGCACGTCGAGCTGCAACGCGCCGACGACGCCGACAAGCGCACCCGATCCGTCGTTCGGCAGGAAGAGCTGCACCACGCCCTCTTCGGCCATCTGCTGCAAGGCCTCGAGCAGTTTGCGCGCCTTCATCGCATCGCCAATTTTAACGCGGCGCAAAATTTCCGGCGCGAAACTCGGCACGCCGCGAAACACGATGTCCTCGCCCTCGGTCAGCGTATCGCCGATGCGCAGCACGCCATGATTGGGAATGCCCACCACGTCGCCGGCATAGGCCTCATCGGCAATGGCGCGCTCCTGGGCAAAGAAAAATTGCGGCGAATTCAGCGCCATCGGTTTGCCGGTGCGCACGATCTTCGCCTTCATCCCACGCGCCAGCTTGCCCGAACACACCCGCATGAAAGCGATGCGGTCGCGATGGTTCGGATCCATATTCGCCTGGATCTTGAAGACGAAGCCGCTCATCTTCGGCTCGCGCGGTGCGACCAGGCGCGTCGCCGATTCCTGGCCACGCGGCGGCGGCGCGAAAGCCGCCATCGCATCGATTAGATCCTTGACGCCGAAGGTGCGCAGCGCCGAACCGAAATAGACCGGCGTCAGATGCCCTTCGAGAAAAGCCTGCTTGTCGAACGGTTTGAGTCCTTCGACCGCCAGCATCAACTCTTCAGCGAAAGCTTCGCGCTCATGTTCCGGCAGCATTTCCGCGATCGAGGGATCTTCCGGTCCATTGACCGGCCGCAGTTCCTGCTCGCCTTCGACCGGCCGCACGGCGCTCGCCTGAATATCGTAGGTACCGGCGAAGGACCGGCCACGTCCGATCGGCCAGGTCATTGGCGCCACGTCGAGCGCCAGGGTCTTCTCGATCTCATCGAGCAGATCGAAGGGATCGCGCGTTTCGCGGTCGAGCTTGTTGATGAAGGTGACGATGGGAATGTCCCGCAGGCGACAGACCTCGAACAATTTGCGCGTGCGATCCTCGATGCCCTTGGCGGCATCGATGACCATGACCGCCGAATCCACGGCCGTCAGCGTGCGGTAGGTATCTTCGGAAAAGTCTTCATGGCCCGGCGTATCAAGCAGGTTGAAGACGCAGTCGCCATATTCAAAGGTCATCACCGACGTGACGACTGAGATGCCACGCTCACGCTCGATGCCCATCCAGTCGGAGCGCGTCTGCCGCCGGTTCGCCTTGGCACGCACCTCGCCGGCAAGCTGAATGGCACCGCCAAACAGCAGCAATTTCTCGGTCAGAGTGGTCTTACCGGCGTCGGGATGGGAAATGATGGCGAAGGTGCGCCGGCGGCTGACGGGATCGGTCATAACAAAAGCTTGAAAGGGAACGGGAAAAGGAGCCGGACGGCGACCTGGGAGGCGCTTGCCATATCGCATCCGCGAACGAAAGCCAATTTCCACGATGCGAGCCTCTCGCCGTGGACGAAATCCGCATTCGGCATCTCACTTTGGAATAGCTCTAAACTTCTGGAAACACAGGCGTAAAATTACCGATAAGTTATTTGCACGGACCTCCGCGCTCTGGCATCCAAGAAGATCGAGCTGGAGGTTTAGATGTCGAAAGCCCTGTTGTTGCGCCTGCACCGCTGGATCGCGGTGATTTTCGCCATTCCGCTGGCGATCATCATCGTGACCGGCCTGCTGCTGTCGCTACAGCCCCTCCTCCAGGCTGGTTCCATCAAACCCGCCTCGCTCACCCAGGAGAAGATCGAGGGCTGGATCCAGAAGTACGATCCCGAGAACAAGGTCCGCGCCCTGTCCGTCGACACGTATGCGGGCACCTTCACGCTGGGCGGCGGCCGGGGCGAGCGCGGCACCGTGATCGATACGCAAACGGGCGCCGAAACGGCCGATCAGAACGCGCTCAGCCAGATCATCCGATCCTCCCGCAGCCTGCACGAACATTTTCTGTTCGACCTACGTTGGGTCGTGACCTGGTCGACGGTGGCGATGCTGTTCATCATCGCCATGGGCATCTTCATGGGCCTGCCGCGCATGGCTAACACTATGTCAGGCTGGCATAAAATGACGGCCTGGACTCTGTTGCCGTTGCTTTTCCTCAGCGCGCTTTCCGGATTGTTCATGGCGCTCGGCGTCACCTTTTCCGATCCCGCGCCCCGCGGCAAGCCGGTGCCGATCCGCGAAGCGGTGCGCATGCTCGCCGCCCAACACGATCTCTCAGGGCTAGAATTCGTTCGCGAGCGCGGCGGCCGACAGATGGCACGCATCAACGACGGTACGACCCAGCGCACCTATCTGGTGACGCCGGAAGGATTGAAGCCAGCTCCCCTCAATTTGCCGCGCACATTCCACGAAGGCGTCTTCTTCGGCATCTGGGGCGGCGTCATGAATCTGATTCTGTCGCTCGCCTTCGCGCTGCTGCTGACCACCGGCCTCATCATCTGGGGCCGGCGCACATTCCGCCGCCGTCGGCGCACGCGGCGCCCGGAAGTGGCCGGCGCGGCCGCCGAATAATCTCGCCGCACTATTGCTCTTAGTCTAGGCGACCTGGCTATTGCGCGGGCACGAGCGCCCGCGCACTGGTCAAATTGCGGATATTGCGCTCACGCGCTGCTGGTACGATGATTGCTCCGGCCGAACCAACCGGCCACGGGGGTCTCCAGCGCGCATGAGCAAGACCAGATTTTTTGACGAGATGAATGGATATGGCGAGACGACTCGCGCGCTTTATGCAGGCGTCGCCGACTGGCTGAAGAAAACCCCCGCCGATATTCTGGCGACCCGCCGAGCCCAGGCCGAATTGATGTTCCGCCGCATCGGCATCACCTTCGCCGTTTACGGCGGCAATGACGACACCGAACGTCTCATCCCCTTCGACATCATTCCGCGCATCGTCAGCCAATCGGAATGGTCGGCACTCGAGATCGGTCTCGTCCAGCGCGTCAACGCGCTCAATATGTTCCTGTCCGACATTTATGGCGCCCGAGAAATCCTCAAGGCCGGCGTGCTGCCTCCCGACATCATCTATCGCAACGCTTACTTCCGCCCGGAAATGGCGGGACGGCGCGTGCCCCATGACGTCTGGGTGCATATCGCCGGCATCGATCTGGTGCGCACCGGCGAGGGCGAATTCTTCGTACTGGAAGACAATGCACGCACCCCCTCGGGCGTCTCCTATATGCTGGAGAACCGCGAAGTGATGATGCGGCTGATGCCGGATCTCTTTTCCGCCTATCGCATCGCCCCCGTCGACAATTATGCCGACGCTTTGCTCGCGGCGCTTCGCTCTGTCGCCCCCACCGCCGCGCGCGGCGAACCTACCGTGGTTCTACTGACCCCCGGCCAGTACAATTCCGCCTATTACGAACATTCCTTCCTGGCCGACCGCCTCGGCATCGAACTGGTCGAAGGCCATGATCTCTCGGTGCGCGAGGAGGTCGTCTATATGAAAACGACCCAGGGCCCGAAACGGGTCGACGTCATCTATCGGCGGGTCGATGACGACTGGATCGATCCGCTTTCGTTCAATCCGGATTCGGCGCTCGGCGTACCTGGACTGATGAACGCTTATTATGCCGGCAACGTCACCATCACCAATGCGGTCGGCACCGGCGTTGCCGACGACAAGGCGATCTATTCCTACATGCCAGAGATCGTGAAATTTTACACGGGACAGGAAGCGAAGCTCGGCAATGTCCAGACTTGGCGCTGCCGCGAGCCCGACGCCTATAAATATGTGCGCGAACATCTCGACGAACTGGTCGTCAAGGAGGTCAACGGCTCTGGCGGTTATGGCATGCTGGTCGGCCCGCACGCCACGCGCGCCGATATTGATGAATTCGCCAAACGGCTCGATGCCGATCCAGCCAATTACATCGCCCAGCCGACCTTGGCGCTCTCCACCTGCCCGGCTTTCGTCGACGATTCCATCGCGCCCCGTCACGTCGACCTCAGGCCTTTCGTGCTCACGGGCGCCAATGGCGTGCATGTGGTGCCGGGCGGCTTGACCCGCGTGGCGATGCGTGCCGGTTCGCTCGTCGTCAACTCGAGCCAGGGCGGTGGCACCAAGGACACCTGGATCATCGAGGATACGAACTCGAACGAGGGAGCCTGATCTTTGCTCGCTCGGACCGCAGAAAATCTTTATTGGCTGGCGCGCTATATCGAACGCGCCGATTTCACCGCCCGCATCATTGAGGTGACGGCGCGCCTCGCCGCCCTGCCGCAGAACTATCGCCGCTCGGGCGGCGAATGGGAAAGCGCGCTTGCCGCCGTTGGCGCGCTCAACAGCTTCAAGGCCAGTTTCTCAGAGGCGACGGAGAGCAACGTCGTCTTTTTTCTGACCTTCGACGAAGCCAATCCCTCGTCGATCCGCCGTTGTCTCGAACAGGCCCGCATCAACGCGCGCACCATCCGCACCGCGCTAACAGCGGAAATGTGGCAATCGATCAATGCCGGTTGGCTCGAACTCAAGGCCATGGAGGAAAAACGGCGCGGCGGCGAATATTCGGGCGCCGACAGCATCCAGCCCTTCCTCGAATTCGTCAAAGCCGTCTCGCTCGATTTCGATGGCTCGTCCTACCGCACCATGCTGCGCAACGACGCCTACTGGTTCAATCGCATCGGCCTTTATTGCGAGCGCGCCGACAACACGGCGCGTCTGATGGACGTGAAGTACAACGTGCTTCTGCCGAAGACCGAGGAAGTCGGCGGTTCGCTCGATTACTTTCAATGGACGGCGATCCTGCGCGCCGTTTCGGCCCAGACCGCCTATCACTGGGTCTATCGCGAGAGCGTCAAACCTTGGCTCATCGCCGACCTCCTCATTCTGCGCAAGGAAATGCCGCGTTCACTCGCCTATTGCTATGATGGGCTCACGCGCTTCCTCGACAGTCTCGGCAAGGCCTATGGCAAGCAGGGCCTTGCCCAGCGCCATGCGCGCAACATCTTGCGTCGCATCGACAGTGCCTCGATGGAAAGCATCTTCCAGCAAGGCCTGCATGAGTTCGTCACCAAATTCATCGAAGACAACAACCGTCTCGGCGCTCTGATTGCCGAACAATATCTTCACCATTGAGCCGCCATGCGCATCCGCATCCAATATGAAACCGTCTACACCTATGCAACGCCGCCACGTTCGGTGATTCAAGTGCTGCGGATGACGCCGCGCAATCATGAAGGGCAACACGTCATCGACTGGCGGCTCGATATCGATGCCAACTGCATCCTCAAGGCTTCTGAGGACGGCTTCGGCAATCTCGTTCACACGTTTACGGCCATGGGGCCCATCCCCCAGCTCATCGTCAGCGCCGAGGGCGAGGTGGAGACCTTCGACACGTCGGGGTTCGTCCGCAATGCCATCGAACGGTTTCCGCCGGAACTCTATCTGCGCCAGTCCCCCCTTGCGATCGCCGACGAACGCCTGAAGGCTCTGGCGACCTCCATGGAAGGGGACAGCGATCACGCGCGCTTGCACGCCCTCCTCGACACCCTGCATGAAAAGCTCGATTTCGACACCGACCCGACTCACGGCGTCACCACCGCTGCCCGCGCCTATGCCGCCGGTGCGGCCGTAGCCGCCGATTTCGCCCACATCTTCATCGCCTGCGCCCGGGAAATGAACGTCCCGGCGCGCTTCGTCAGCGGCCATATCGCTTTGCCCGAGGACAGTGGCGTGCGGCACGCCGCCCATGCTTGGGCCGAGGCCTATATTCCGGATTATGGCTGGATCGGGTTTGATCCAGCCCTGGGCAAATGTCCCGAAGAGAGTCATGTGCGTGTCGCCTGCGCCCTGGATCATCTGGGCGCCGCCCCGGTGCGTGGTGCCCAGACCGGCGGCGACGGCGAGGCTCTTGACGTACGCATCAACGTCGTCGATAGCCAAAACCAGTAATTGCAGGCGCATTCGCGGACCGGAGGTTTCGCCCATGACCTATTGCTGCGGCGTGCTCGTGCGCGAAGGCCTCGTGATGATTGCCGACACCCGCACCAACGCGGGCATCGACAACATTTCGACTTTCCGCAAACTCCATATTTTTCAGAAGCCCGGCGAAAAGGTGATGTTGCTGTCCACGGCCGGCAATCTGTCGCTGACCCAGACGGTGGTGAATTACATCACCGAAGGCATGGAAAATCCGGAAACCAAAGAGATCGAGCGGTTGCTCGATTGCACCAGCATGTTCGCGGCCGCCGAATTGATCGGCCGAGCCGTCCGCCGGGTCCGCGCGGTGAACGGCGAAATGCTCGAACAGGAAAATGTCTCGTCGAGCACCACGTTCCTATTCGGCGGCCAGATGAAAGACCGCCGCCTGCGCCTCTTCATGATCTATTCCGCCGGCAACTTCATCGAGGCGACCGCCGATACGCCCTTCCTGCAAATCGGCGAGCTGAAATATGGCAAGCCGGTGCTCGATCGCGCCGTCAGCTTTGAAACCAATGTCAGCGACGCCCTCAAGCTCAGCCTCATTTCGATGGATTCGACCATGCGCTCCAATCTCAGCGTCGGCCTGCCGATCGATATGGCGGTGCTGAAGCGCGATGCCATCGAACTGGCGCTCGACGCTCGCATCGACAACACCGATCCCTATTTCCACGATTTACGTGACCGCTGGTCGACAGCATTGCGGCAGGCGCATCTCAACATCCCGGCGCCGCCCTATGGACGCCTGAAACCTT
The DNA here is from genome assembly GCA_001898965.1 of Rhizobiales bacterium 62-17. Taxonomy (GTDB): domain Bacteria; phylum Pseudomonadota; class Alphaproteobacteria; order Rhizobiales; family Beijerinckiaceae; genus Terripilifer. Next base: position 302,663 of record MKVW01000006.1, on the reverse strand, counting down.
GAACCGCTAATCCGATATCAGCGTCACGCGGTTCGCCACCATGCCGTCGCCATTGCGCACGGCCTGAACGCGGACCTTGAGACCGGTTTCAACATCGACCGCTCGACCTGATCGATCCGTGTCACCGGCACACCAGGATCAAGCACGAGTTCGGAATCGCCGCCGGGAAAGCGCACTTTAAGCGTGTTACTGCCATTGGCGAGAACCGCGCCGGTGACCGTGGCATTGGTCATCGTCTGGCCGGCGGAAGCTCCACTCATCGGCCGCTGCCCTTCGCCAAGGCCACGCAACGCTTCCGGAAAAATACGCAGTTCAGTCGAATGCAATTTGCCGTCCTTCACGACGGCCGCCGAGGCGACAAAATCGTTCGGCTTGATATCATTCAACGTCGCGACTTTGTTTTGCAACACGACGAGACTGGGCGCGAGCGCGAAGGTCTCCGTATTGGCGTCGGTCTTCACCGCAAGCGAAGCCGAATCGAGGCGCTCGATCGTTCCAACCGCATTATAAGTGCCCGGCGCCTGTGCTATCGCTGAAGCAGCCGTGAAAAACAGCGCCATGCCGGAAAACAAGATGCTCTTCATGGAATGAACCTTTGGATCTTCCTCGCGCCACAGCCCGTCGTATCGGCCATGGAAACATCGTGATCGCAACGGCGCAATCGGCGGCAAATCACAATCCCGCCATCGCATTGGTCCAACAATTCCATCGGCCTCCGGTCGATCACATGCGAACCAAGGCTTTTGCTGTTTTTCGAACGGTTCAAAGCAAACTTGCCGTTCCACCGCTTTCGCGCTAACTTTTGCTCAGCCAGGGGTGCTGCCGGATCGTCCGACAGCTGAGATCACACCCTTAGAACCTGATCTGGTTTGCACCAGCGGAGGGACGGCGAGCAGGCAAGGCCTATTTGCGGGCGTGGCCTATTCTTTCCTCCGGGTTCGTCGAGAACGATAGACGCTTGTGGTCCGGCGTCACGGAGACGCCGCATGAATATTCAGCCCAAACCCAGTTCGCTCATTCCCGAAACCGTCACCACCGGTTCCCTGACGGGCTCGCGCAAGGTCTATTACACGCCCCAGGGCCATCCTGACGTGCATGTGCCGTTTCGCGAAATCACCCTCTCGGATCCGAACGAACCAGCGCTGCGCGTCTATGATGCGTCCGGCCCCTATACCGAGGTCGATCCCGGCATCGACCTGTCGAAAGGCTTGAAGAAAATCCGTCAGCCGTGGATCGAGCGGCGCGGCTTCTTGTCCTATCACGGCCGCGCGGTTCTGGATGTCGACAATGGCGGCGTGAGTGGTGACAAGCTGGTGCCGGCCTGCCCGGCGAACACCCAGCCACTTTCCGGCGAAGGCGCCAAATACGTCACGCAATATGAGTTCGCCCGCGCCGGCATCGTCACCGAAGAAATGGTCTATGTGGCCCATCGCGAGAATCTCGGCCGTGAGCAAATGCTGGCTTGCGCGCAGGAAAAGCTTGCCGATGGCGAAAGCTTCGGTGCCGCCATTCCGCCCTTCGTGACGCCGGAATTCGTCCGCGACGAAATCGCCCGCGGTCGCGCCATCATCCCAGCCAACATCAACCACCAGGAACTCGAGCCGATGATCATCGGCCGCAACTTTCTGGTGAAGGTCAATTCCAACATCGGCAATTCCGCCGTCACCTCTTCGGTGGCCGAGGAAGTCGAGAAGATGGTGTGGTCGATCCGTTGGGGCGCCGACACGGTGATGGATCTGTCCACCGGCCGGAACATCCACAACATCCGCGACTGGATCATCCGCAATTCGCCGGTGCCGATCGGCACCGTGCCGATCTATCAGGCGCTGGAAAAAGTTGGTGGCGATCCACTGAAGCTCGATTGGGAAGTGTTCAAGGACACGCTGATCGAACAGGCCGAACAGGGCGTCGACTATTTCACCATCCACGCCGGCGTGCGTCTCAAATATGTGCCGCTGACCGCCCGGCGCGTCACCGGCATCGTTTCACGCGGCGGCTCGATCATGGCACGCTGGTGCCTCGCCGGCCATCGCGAGAGCTTCCTTTACGAACACTTCGGCGACATTTGCGACCTCATGCGCAAATACGACGTGTCGTTCTCACTGGGCGACGGCTTGCGCCCGGGCTCCATCGCCGATGCCAACGATGCCGCCCAGTTCGGCGAGTTGGAAACTCTTGGCGAACTCACCAAGATCGCCTGGGAAAAAGGCTGTCAGGTGATGATCGAAGGCCCCGGCCATGTGCCGATGCATAAGATCAAGATCAACATGGAGAAGCAGCTCAAGGAGTGCCACGAAGCCCCCTTCTACACTCTTGGACCGCTGACGACCGATATCGCGCCGGGCTATGACCACATCACCTCCGGCATCGGCGCGGCGATGATCGGCTGGTTCGGCACGGCCATGCTCTGCTACGTCACGCCGAAGGAACATCTCGGCCTGCCCGATCGCGACGACGTGAAAACCGGCGTGATCACCTATCGCATCGCCGCCCATGCGGCCGATCTCGCCAAAGGCCATCCAGCGGCGCAGATCCGCGACGACGCGATGAGCAAGGCGCGTTTCGAATTCCGCTGGGAAGACCAGTTCAATATTGGTCTGGACCCCGATACCGCGCGTACCTATCACGACGAAACCCTGCCGAAGGACGCTCATAAGACGGCACACTTCTGCTCCATGTGCGGACCGAAATTCTGCTCGATGAAAATCACGCAGGATCTGCGCGTGGAAGCGGAAGCCATGCTCGGCAATGAGAAGGCGGCGCTGGAGGGCATGGCCGAAAAGAGCCGTGAATTCCTCGAAGGCGGCGGCAAGCTCTACGTCAAGCAATAAAGCCCGCACAACAAAACCATTGCATGCCCGGCCCTGGCCGGGCATGCACGATATCAAGATTGGAACGCCTCATCGGGCGAAAGGGAGATCGCGCTCATGAACCCGACACGACGGCGTATCTTGGCCGGCACCGCTGTCCTGCCGCTGGCGGCACCAGCCGTTGCCCGTGCCCAAACGCCGATTGTCTGGCGCATGGCGACCTCCTGGACCAAGGGCCTGCCCGGCCCCGGCGTTTCCGCCGATCGATTGGCTGAGCGCATCACGACCATGAGCGGCGGCCGGCTGCGCGTCGATGTCTTTCCAGCCGGCGCCGTCGTTCCCGCCTTCGGCGTTTTCGATGGTGTTGCTTCCGGCGCCGTCGAAATGGGCCATACCGCTTCGTTCTTCTGGGATGGCACGTTGCCCGGCGCCGCCTTCTTCACCACCGCGCCATTTGGCCTGGGGCCGCTCGCCCATCAAACCTGGATCGAACATCGCGGCGGCCAGCAGCTTTGGGACGAGCTTTACCGGCCGCGCGGCGTGCGTGGCCTGCTCGCCGGCAATACCGGCCCCTCGATGGGCGGCTGGTTCCGCAAACCGATCGAAAGCCCTCGCGATGTCTCAGGCATGCGCATCCGCGTCTCCGGCATGGGCGGCGACGTCTACGCCGCCATGGGTGCGACCCCGCAGAACATTCCGCCGGGCGACATTTATACGGCACTGGAAAAGGGTGCCATCGACGCGGTGGAGATTCTCTCGCCCGCCAACGATCTGCCCCTCGGCCTCTACCGCATCGCGCCCTTTTACTACATGCCAGGCTTCAATAAGCCGAATGGCGCGGGCGAAGCGCTGATCTCCCTCGCCGCCTTCGCCAAGCTGCCGGCCGATCTACAACGCATCATCGAAACCGCCTGCTCGGCCGAACATTCAGCCGGCCTTGCCGAAGCCGAACAGATGAACGCCGGCGCGATCATCGAACTCGCCAAGCTCGGCACGAAAATTACGCCCTTCCCGGCCGACTTCATCAAAGAAGCGCGGGAGAAGGCCGCGGCCGTCATCGAGAACAAGGCCAAGAGCAGTCCGCTGACTGCGAAAATCGTCGCCTCCTATCGCGATGCGCTAGGCACCGGCAACACCTGGTCGCGCATCGGGACCTATATGGAACAGGCGCTCCGCGCCCCATAAAAAAACGCCGGGCTATGCCCGGCGTTCCTGTCTGGATCGACGCTCTGATCGAAATCAGAACTTCATCGTCGCGGTCACCGTCATCAGGCGGCCCGGCGCCATATAGGTGAACGGCGTGTTGCTGCGATAGAAGGCATCGTAGATGCGCGTGTTGAAGATATTGTAGACGGCAAACTTCAGAGCGAACATCTTGTTGATGTGCACATCGGCAAAGGCATCGAAACGCCAGGACGAAGGCAGCACGTTGCCGGTCGTGGCCGCCAGCGTTCCACCATACTGCTTGGAGGTGTATGTCGCCTGACCACCAACCTCGAAGTACTGGTTGATGCGATATTTGCTCATCAGATTGAAGGACTGATGCGCCACGTTGGCGAGCTGCCGGCCCACGTTCGCGGCGATGGCCGTCTTCGTCACCTTCGAGTCCATCAACACCAAGCCACCGTAGACACTCCAATTGTCGGTGATCTTGCCATTGAGGCCGAATTCGACACCGCGCACGCGGTAAGCGCCCGAACCCACAACGACCGTGCCAATCTGCTCGCGCGCATTGTCTTTCGTGGTTTGGAACAAAGCGGCCGTGGCCAGAAGCTTCTGGTTGAAGAACTCCCACTTGGTACCGACTTCGATAGCCGTGTTACGTTCGGGACCGGCCGCCACATTGCCGGCGACGAGCCCGCCGTAATCCGACGCGCCACCGTCGACATCCGCTCCGACCGGGTTGGATGAGGTCGCGATCGCCGCATAGATGCTGGCGTTCGGCAGCGGCTTGATGGTCAAGCCGGCGTTATAGTTGAAGAGGCCATCCGAACGGCTCAACCACGGGCTCGCCGGCGTCGGCGCGAACGGACGCAGCGCGATATTGTAATGGTCGTAGCGGATACCACCGTTGAAGATGATGAAGTCGTTATAGTTGGCGTTATGAATGAGGTACGCCGCCTGGGTATCGATATTGATGACCGTCGGCTGGAAGTTGCGCCGCGGCTCATTCGGGAAAGCAGCGTCGTTGAACGGGTTCCAGAGATTGAACGTATAGGAGCCGCTAGCGGTCGTCGGCGACGGGAAAGCTTCCGACGCCAAGCCTACATAGCTCTCGCGCGATGTCCGTTCACGCGAGAATTCAACGCCAGCGACCGTGGTGTTCTGCACCAGGCCGGTATTGTACTTGAGCGTTACGTCGGTCTGGTTCGTATAGAAACTCGTGACCTGATAACGGCTCTTCGGATTGCCTTGGGTCGTCCACAAGAGCGGATTCGGATTGGTGGTGTTGACCGATTCCGGCGGCGTCGCCACATAATCGAGGATCGACTTGCCCGCCCGGAAGCGTGAATTCAGCGTGATCCAATCGGTTAGCTTGGCTTCCATGGCGAAGGAGCCGGCGGACGTGCCGTAACGCTGGAAGTCGCGGTTGACGAGACCATAGTAGTTGCTGCGGCGAACGCCCAATTCCGTCCACGGCTTCAGCAAAGTGCGGTTATAGGGCACGCCCCAATCCGGCAGACCATCAAACTTGATGTAGGTGTAGTCAGCGACGAACTTCAGCCGATCGCTCGGCTTGAAAGTCGTCGAGAGCGCCACGCCGTAACGATTGTCCTCGACCCGGTCACGCTCGGCGACGCCGGACTTCTGGCCCATCACGTTCATGCGCACAGCCCATTCGGGCGTGATCACTTGATTGATGTCGATCGTGCCGCGCTTGGTGCGCGCGTTGCCCAAGGTCACATCGACGCGACGGAAGCTTTCGTCGGTCGCCTTCTTTGTCACCAGGTTGATCGCACCGCCGGTGGTGCCACGACCCGCGAAGCTCGAATTCGGGCCTTTCAGAATTTCAACCTGCTCGATGTTGAAGTTTTCGCGGATACCGACGCTCGGATCGCGCACGCCGTCGATGAAGATGTCGGAACGGGCATCGAAGCCACGGATCAAAATACGGTCGCCAAACGCATTGCCGCCTTCGCCCGTGCCCAGCGTCAGGCCCGGCGTCGTGCGTACCAATTCACGCAGCGAAGTGGCGCCCTTGTCTTCCATGACCTCCTTGGGGATCACGACGACGGTGCGCGGCTGATTGATGATCGGATCGACGAATTTCTGCGATGCCAGCCGGTTCACCTTGTAGGGCACGCCGGGCTGGGCGTAGGGATTGGCGTCGGCCTCAACGGGAACCGTGGGAACGCCGGCGCCAGCAGGGTTTGGCGCGGCGATGACCGGTGCAGCCGGAGTAGCGGCACGAACCGCGCGACGGCGAGGCGCGGCGGCAGCGCGCGTCGGGCGCTGAGTGGCACGCACGGCGGCCGGACGGGCCTTCTGCTGGGGCGCATCGACGGTGACGGACGGCAAGGCCGAGCTTCCGCTTTGCGCAAGCGCCGGCGCAACGGGCGCGACGGCAATGATCGCGGCGGCCGTCATGGCCCGCGCGGGCACATCCATTTTCCGCTTGGATTTAACGCCGGCAACCTGCGGAATTGGACGTAATGACACGGGGATGGACGGGGCGCTCATCGTTTTTCATGCCTCCAGACTTTAGAATCGAAACAAAAACACTAGGGTTTTCGTAATTTTGACGTAATTCGACCTAGTTTGAGTCAGGATTTACTGTCAATCGAGCGGCATGCGATCGGATTTATTCTTGTTCTAAATTAGAATGTGTTGGAAATAAGCTTTTTATAATTCTTCTAAATAGAATCCGAGATTTAGGCCCCTGCGAAACAAGGACATTCTCCAGCCAGACGCGGCGCTACGGGCGCACCGCAGACTTACCGAGGGGCTTGCCGGGGCATGGCGCCCCGGAAAATCCCCTGTGCCGTGTGGCGGGAATGTCACAATCGTGATCTGGAAGACGCGATGTGATCGATCGGATCGTGGATGACCAACTTGTAACTTGTCGGCGGACGAAGCTCCGATCAGTTTCCCGTCATGTTCGCTTCCGTTAAGTATGAAATCGCTGCACCCGGAATCGAACAGGGCGTTCGACGCAGGCATAGACGGTCCAAGACAACAGGTTAGGCCAAGACGGCAGGTTAGCGTGGTGTGGCGATTCATTAGTTCCTTGACCCAACGGCGCGTGCGCCCCGCGGGGACGATCATGCTGGCGGCATCTTTGGTTTCCGGCTGTGCGCTCGATTCGGAACGCATCGGCGCCGCAGGGCCCGAGCTTGCGGGGCGCTATCGTGAAGCCCCGGGCCGATCCGCCAAGGCCGTCAGCCAGGATTGGCTCGCCGCCTTCGGCTCGAGGGAACTGACCGAACTTGGTTCCATGACTTTGGACGGCAATCTCGATCTCGGCGCCGCCCTCGCCCGCTTCGCGCAGGCGGAAGCCCAGATGATGATCGCTGGCGCCGCTCTTTATCCGCAGATCAATGCCAGCCAGAGCGCCTCACGCAGCCGCTCGCCCGGCACTTTGGGCGCCTCCTCCGGCCCCTTCACGCCCAACTACAACAGCAATTTCAACATCGGCCTTTCAGCCAGCTATGTGATCGATTTTTGGGGACGCAACGCCTCTCTGGCCGAGGCCGGACGCATCGGCGCGGTCGCAAGCCGCTTCGACTATGACACTTTGGTCGTGACGACCCTCGCCACCTTGGCCAATGCCTATTTCCAGGTTCTCGTCGCGCAAGACCGTCTGCTTTATGCGCGCGATAATATCCGCGCCGCCGAGCGGGTACTCAACGCTATTCGCGCCCGGGTCGATGTCGGCACCGGCACGGCGCTGGACGTCGCGCAGCAGGAAAGCGTGCTCGCCAATCTGCGCGTCAACATTCCGGTGCTGGAGCGCCAGGCCCAACAGCAGAAGAATGTCGTTGCGGCTTTGCTCGGCCGCACGCCCGAAAGCATCACCGTCAAAGGCGGCCGGCTCAGCGCCTTGGCCCTGCCCCAGGTGAAGCCCGGGCTGCCCTCCCAATTGCTGCTGCGCCGCCCCGACATTGCCGCCTCCGAGGCGCGCCTTCTGGCGGGAGAAGCCAATATCGTCGCCGCTCGCGCTGCCTTTCTGCCGACGATCACTTTGACGGGCAACGCCAGCCTTGCCAGTGCTGCACTTAAGAACTTGCTGCGCGCCGATGCCCTCGCCTTGTCGGTTGCCGACAGCCTGACCCAACCGATCTTCGATGGCTACAATCTGCAAGGCCAGCTCGACGCGCGACGCGGGCAACGCAACGAATTGCTGGCCAACTATCGCAAGGCTATCGTCAGCGCGCTGACCGACGTCGAAAACGCCCTGATCGCCGTGCGCAAATATGCCGAGCAGGAACGTCTGCAGGCTATGGCGGTGACTGCGGCCCGACGCGCTTACGACATCAGCCAACAGCGTTTGAACGAAGGCGTCATCGACATCGTGATCTTGCTCAACACTCAGACCAATCTGTTCTCGGCCCAAGATGCGCTGACCTTGGTACGCTATCAGCGCCTGCTCGCCATCGTCAGCCTCTATCAGGCCCTTGGCGGCGGCTTCACCCGTGAATATGTCGATCCCATGCTTGCCGCGGATCCTGCGATCACCGTCCCTGCCTCGCTTCCGGCGGAGGCCACGCCATGAAACGGCTGATTGTCATCGCGGTCGCCCTTCTTGCCGTGCTTGTCTACGCCCATTTCACCCGCTGGATCCAATTGCCGTCGCCGCTCGGCGGCTGGCTCCCTCAGCGCGCGCAGCAGGCCGCCAATAGCGGACGCGGCGGTTGGGGCGGCCAGAGTGGCCAGCCGATCCCGGTCCTCGTCACCCGCGTGAAGACCGACGATGTTCCGGTCACGGCCGACGCGGTCGGCACCGTGCAGGCGCTCAACACCGTCACCGTGCGGGCGCAGGTCGACGGACAACTCACCGAAATCGCCTTCCGCGAAGGCCAGGATGTGAAAGCCGGCGATGTGATCGCTCGCATCGATCCGCGCACCTATCAGGCGCAATACGATCAGGCCGTCGCCAAGAAAGCGCAGGACGAAGCGCAGCTCGCCAATGCCCGCCTCGACCTCGAACGCTACACACGGCTGGCGCAGACCAATTTCGGCTCGAAACAGCAAGCCGACACGCAACGCGCCCTCGTCGCCCAGCTGGAAGCGCAGGTGCGGGTCGACCAGGCTCTCATCGACAGCGCCAAAATCACCCTCGATTACACGACCATTCGCGCCCCGGTTGACGGGCGCACGGGTATCCGTCTGGTCGACGTCGGCAATATCGTCCGCTCGTCGGACCAGACCGGCGTCGTCACGCTGACGCAACTGCGCCCGCTGAGCATTTTCTTCAATCTGCCGCAGCAGCAGTTGCGGGCCCTGAATGCCGCCCAGGCTCGTGCCAAGATCGTCCTGCAAGCGCTCGAGCCCGACAATACGACGGTGATCGAAACCGGCACCGTGGAAGTGATCGACAATCAGGTCGATCAAGCCACCGGCACCGTGCGCATCAAGTCGCAATTCGCCAATCCGACCCTGCGCCTTTGGCCGGGCCAGTTCGTCAACGTTCGCGCCTTCATCGACGTGCTGCGCGGCGTGACGGTCGCCCCTTCCGCCGCCATTCAGCGTGGCCCCCGCGGCGCCTATGTCTATGTGCTGCGCGACGACAGCACCGTGAAAATGACCGACGTAACCGTTACCCGGCAGGACGAAAAGCTGGCGGTGATCGAAAAGGGTGTCGAGCCGGGGGCACGTATCGTCATCACCGGCTTCGGCCGATTGACCGACGAGGCGAAAGTTTCAGCTACCGCCGACGATGAGGTGCAGCCGGCACCGGCAGCTGAGGAGAGTCAAAATCAACAACGGCGTCGCGGCGGCCGCCGCGGCTAACGGTTTCAACACAGCGCAACGCCTTAAGGGCAACAGCACCATGATGGTGAGATGAACATATCGGCACCATTCATTCTGCGCCCGGTCGCCACCGGTCTGATGGCCGTGGCCATTCTCCTGTGTGGCCTGCTCGGCTACACGCGCCTGCCGGTGTCCTCACTGCCGCAGGTCGATTTCCCGACCATCCTCGTCAAGACCCAGTTGCCGGGCGCCAACCCGGAAACGATGGCCTCGACCGTGACGGCGCCCCTCGAACGATTGTTCGGGCAGATCCCGTCCCTCGTGTCGATGTCGTCACAATCCTCCTTCGGCTACAGCCAGATCACCCTGCAGTTCGACCTCGACCGCGACATCGAAGCCGCATCGCAGGACGTGCAGGCGGCGATCTCCGCCTCCTCCGCTTTGCTGCCGAGAACCCTGCCCTATCCGCCGATCTACTCGAAAGTGAACCCGGCCGACGCGCCGATCGTCTCCATCGCCCTGGTATCCGACAGCGTCGAGCTGCGCGTGATGAGTGATCTCGCCGATACGCTGATCTTGCCGCGCCTCTCGGAAATCAGTGGCGTCGGCCTCGTTTCCGTTCAAGGCGGTGTGCGCCCGGCGGTGCGCATCCGCGCCGACCTCGCCCGGCTCGCGGCCTATAAGATCGGCATCGATGATCTGCGCCAGGCCATCGCCAACGCCAATGTCGCCGGATCGAAGGGCACGCTCGACGGCGCCTCGCAATCCTGGATCATTTCCGCCAACGACCAGATCGCCACCGCAGAGGCTTATCGCAACATCGTCGTTGCCTCGCGCAACAATGTCTCGATTATCCTGCGCGACGTCGCCCAGGTGGTCGATGGACTGGAAAATGTCCGCGTCGGCGGCTGGTTCAATGGCCGGCAGGCGGTCATTCTCGACGTGCAGAAACAGCCCGGCGCCAATATCATCGAAACCGCCGACCGCATCACCCAAGAACTGCCGCGTCTGCAACGGCTGATCCCCGCGGGTGTCGAAATCGCGGTGGTGCAGGACCGCACCAGGACCATTCGCGCCTCGGTTCACGAAGTGCAATTCACCCTGGTCTTGAGCATCAGCCTGGTCGTGCTGGTGGTGCTTCTCTTCCTGCGGTCGATGCGCGCCACCATCGTCGCTGGCATCACCCTGCCGCTGTCGATCGTCGCCAGCTTTGGCGTGATGTATCTGGCCGGCTTCAGCCTCGACAACCTGTCCCTGATGGCGCTGACGATCGGCACCGGCTTCGTCGTCGACGATGCCATCGTCATGATCGAAAACATCGTCCGCAATCTCGAACAGGGCAAGAACCGGCTCGACGCCGCTCTCGACGGCGCCCGCGAGATCGGCTTCACGGTCGTATCGCTGACCTTCTCGCTTATCGCGGTCTTCATTCCACTCCTGTTCATGACCGGCCTCGTCGGCCGGATGTTCCGCGAATTCGCCTTGACGCTGACCATCGCCGTCGTCGTCTCGGCCATCATCTCGCTGACGATTACACCGATGTTGTCGGCCAAACTCCTGAGGGCCGAGGGCCATAACGAAAAGCACAACGCTTTCATGCGCCTGGTCGAGGCACCGCTGGAGTGGATGGCGAATGTCTATGAGCGCACACTCGACCGCGCGCTGCACCATCAGCCGCTGATTATTCTGATCACGCTGGCGACCCTGGCACTCACCGTCTATCTCTACGCGGTGATGCCCAAGGGCTTCATTCCGACCCAGGATACCGGCCTGATCAGCGCCGTGCTGGAAGCCGCGCCCGACGCCTCGTTCCGCGAGATGACCGACCTGCAGACCAATGTCGCTCGCCGGCTGCGCGATGACAAAGACGTCGCCGACGTCGTCTCGGTACTCGGCATTGGCCCGTTAAACGCCACAGGAAACACCGGCCGGCTGACCATCGTGCTGCGGCCGAAGGACGAGAGAACAAGCACGGCCGCCGAAATCGCCGCGCGCCTGCGCACCGCCGTCACCGAAGTTCCCGGCGCCAATATCTATCTCGAGCCGGTTCAGGACATTCAGATTTCGACCCGCAGCAGCCGTTCGCAATATCAATATACGTTGTCCGGCGCCGATCCCGTCGAGGTCGACCGCTGGAGCCAGCGCCTGCTTGCCGAACTGCGCAACGATCCGATCATCCGCAACCCCGCCAATGAAAGCCAGGACGGCGGCTTGCGGGCTTTTGTCGACATCGACCGGGAAAAAGCCGGCCGTCTCGGCATTTCCATCCAGTCGATCGCCGACACTTTGAACAGTGCTTTCGGTCAGCGACAGATTTCGACGATCTATGGCCAGGCCAACCAATATCGCGTCATTCTTGAGGCCGCTCCCGCTTATCAGGACGATCCCTCGTCACTGTCACGCCTTTATGTTGCCGGTGTCGGCGGCGTGCAGGTGCCGCTCGACAGCTTCACCCGCATCGTCCGCACCACGGCGCCGCTGCTGATCGCCCATCAGGATCAATTCCCGGCCTCCACCCTCAGTTTCAACCTGCGTCCAGGCGCTTCGCTCGGGGATGCGGTGAATGCGGTGGAACGCGCCCAACGCACCATCGATCTGCCGACGAATATTTCGGCGAGCTTCCATGCCGACGCGGCCGAATTCCAGCGCGCGCTCTCCAATCAACCGTGGCTGATCCTTGCCGCGGTAATCTCGATCTACATCGTGCTCGGCGTGCTCTACGAGAGCCTGGCCCATCCGTTCACGATTTTGACGACCCTCCCGTCCGCTGGTGTCGGTGCCTTGCTGGCGCTGAACCTGATGGGACACGACCTTTCGGTGATCGCCTTGATCGGCATCGTGCTCCTAATGGGCATCGTCAAGAAGAACGCGATCATGATGATCGACTTCGCCATCTCGGCCGAGCGCGAACAAGGGATGTCGCCGACCGAGGCGATCGTGCGCGCCTGCAAGCTGCGCTTTCGCCCGATCATGATGACCACCTTGGCCGCTTTGCTCGGCGCCATACCGCTGGCCATCGACACGGGTATCGGCAGCGAATTGCGCGTGCCGCTCGGCGTTTCCATCATCGGTGGCCTGCTGCTCAGCCAATTGCTGACGCTTTACACCACACCCGTGGTTTATCTGGCGGTGGAGCGCCTGCGTCTGCGCCTCGGCGGCAGCCGCAAGATCAGTGCAGAGACGGCGCTCGCGGAAGCGCGCAAGGGCGAGGCCGCACCATGAGTTCCCTCAACCCGTCGGCCCTGTTCATCGCCCGCCCCATCGGAACATCGCTGCTCGCGGCTGCCGTGATGATCGCCGGCCTCGTCGCTTATGCGTTTCTGCCGGTCGCCAGCCTGCCGTCGATCGAATTTCCCACTGTCGTCGTATCCGCCAGCCGACCAGGCGCCGATCCTGAAACCATGGCTTCTTCGGTCGCGGCACCTCTGGAACGTGCCCTCGGCTCGATCGCCGGCGTCAGCGAGATCACCTCGACCAGCGCGCTTGGTTCATCCAACGTCATCATTCAGTTCGATCTCAACCGGAAGATCGAAAGCGCCGCGCGCGATGTCCAGGCGGCGCTCAACGCCGCCGCAACCAATCTGCCATCCGATCTACCGGCCTTCCCACGCATGCGCAAATTCAACCCGGCGTCCCGGCCGGTGCTGATTTTAGCGATGACCTCGAACAATCTGCCGTCGTCGGCGCTCTATGACGTCGCCGACACATTGGTCGCCCAGCGCATCGCGCAGGTGCGTGGTGTCGGCGAAGTCACGGTCAGCGGCGCCGAACAGCCGGCGATCCGCGTCCGCGCCGATCCCGCCCGCCTCGCCGCCATGGGGATTGCCCTCGACGATATACGCACCGCCATCGTCAATGCTTCCGTCACCTCGCCGCTCGGCGCCTTCGACAGCGAAGGCCGCGCGGAAACATTGGGTATGGCAGGTCAGCTCGAGACGAGCGACGAATATGCCCGTATCCCCATCCGCTCCCAGAACGGCCGCATGGTGCTGGTCGGCGACGTCGCCACCGTAACGCCCGGCGTCCGCAACAGCCGCACCGCCGGCTGGTATAATGGCCAGCCCGCCGTCATCATTAATGTCACCAAGGAGGCGACGGCCAATATCATCGATACGATCGAGGGCGTGAAGGAAGTTCTGCCGGAACTGCGCAAATGGATGCCGGCCGGCGTCAACTTCTCGATCATGTCGGATCGCTCGACCACCATTCGCGCGTCCATCCTCGATTTGCAGATGACATTAGCCATTTCCATCGGCCTGGTGATGATGGTGGTCTTCCTGTTTCTGCGGCGCGTATCCTCCACGGCCGCAGCCGCCGTGGCCGTGCCGCTCTCGCTGGCCGGCACATTCGGCGCCATGTGGTTTTGCGGCTTTTCCGTCGATAATCTATCCCTGATGGCGATCACGGTGGCGGTCGGCTTCGTCGTCGACGATGCGATCGTGATGATCGAGAACATCCATCGCAATATGGAAGCGGGAATGGGCCGCCTTCAGGCCGCGCTCGCCGGCACCGGACAGATCGGCTTCACCATCGTCTCGATCAGCGTGTCTCTGATCGCCGCTTTCATCCCGCTTCTGTTCATGGGCGGCATTCCCGGCCGCCTGTTCCGCGAATTCTCGCTGACCCTGACCTTCGCCATCATCGTTTCGATGATCGTGTCGCTGACGGTCACTCCGATGCTCTGCGCCCACACCATGCCGCCGGTGCATGGTCAGCGCGGACGCATCGATCAGGCCATGGAGGACTTCTTCGCCTGGATCCTGCGGGCTTACGAGCGCAGTTTGCGCTTCGCCCTGGGCTATCCGATCACCGGACTGTTGATTTTCCTGGCGGTGATCGTTCTCACCGTCGATCTCTATCGCACGACGCCGAAAGGCTGGTTCGCGCAGGATGACACGGGGTTGCTTGCCGGCTGGACCAGCGCTTCGGACGATTCGTCTTTCGAGGCGACGCTCGCCTTGCAGCAGCGGGTCACCGATATCATCCGCGCCGATCCCGCTGTTGAAGCCGTCGCCTCCTTCATCGGCACCGGCAGTTCGGTCAGCTCCGGCCGCATGAACATTTCGGTACGCACGAGTGGGCCAAACAGTGCGTCGTCGCAAGCGGTGATCGCTCGACTGCGCCCGCAACTCGCGCGTGTCGTCGGCATGCAAACCTTTCTCGTCGCGCAGCAGGACGTGCGCATGGGCGGGCGGCAAGGACGTTCGACCTATCAATTTACACTATGGAGCAGCGATCTCCCCGCCCTCGATCGCGCTGCCGAACAAGTGCTGGAGAAATTGCGCCGCACACCGCAACTGGTCGATGTCGAAAGCGACCGCGACGACGGTGGCTTGCAAGCAAATATTGTCGTCGACCGGACGGCAGCCTCGCGCCTTGGCGTCAACATTCAGAGCATCACGGCTGCCTTGTCCAATGCCTTCAGCCAGCGCCAGATCGCGACCATCTACACCGAGCGCAACCAATATAAGGTCATCCTGGAGGTAACGCCGACGCGGCAGCGCGACCCCAGCGACATTACAGGCATCTATGTGCCCGGCGCCAACAACACCCAGGTGCCGCTCTCGGCGGTCGCCAGCATCCAGCGGGGCGAGACCGCGCTTTCCGTCAATCACCAAGGGCCTTTCCCGGCGATCACCATCACCTATGACCTGGCCTCCGGCGTCACGCTGGACGAGGGCACCCGCGTGCTGCGCCAAGCGGTCGCCGACCTACACCTGCCCGACACGATCACCGCCGATTTCGCCGGCGATGCGAAAGCCTTCCGCGAAAATCAACAAAGCCAGATCTGGCTCATCGTCGCGGCTTTGATCTGCGTCTACATCGTGCTGGGCATCCTCTACGAAAGCCTGATCCATCCGCTGACCATCATCTCCACCCTGCCTTCGGCGGGATTAGGCGCTTTGTTGGCCCTCAACGTCACCAAGACGGAACTGTCCCTCGTCGCCTTCATCGCCATCATCATGCTCATCGGCATCGTCAAGAAGAACGGTATCATGATGGTCGATTTTGCCATCGCCGCTCGCCGCGCGCGTGATCTCACCCCCGCCGAGGCCGTCATCGAAGCCTGTCGAGAGCGTTTCCGCCCCATTCTCATGACCACGATGGCCGCCATGCTCGGCGCTCTGCCGTTGGCTCTCGGCCATGGCCCGGGCTCAGAACTGCGCCGGCCGCTGGGGATCGCCATCGTTGGCGGCCTGCTCGTCTCGCAACTGTTGACGCTCTATTCGACCCCCTTGATCTATATGCTGATGAGCCGTTTCGAACGTGGCAACCGCCAGAGTTTGCTGCAAAAGACCGCCTTGTCCGATCGGCCGGCAACATAGAACGTTAACGCCGACCGGCCCACGGCTTGCTCCGCATAGATCGCGGCGGCTAGCATTCCTGAAAAAGGCACGACTTTGTGCCGGTTCGGAACATTCGCTGTGTCGCCGATACGGAAATTGGACCGATGCGAAACATGAAGCCCCTGTCACGCCGCGTTTTGCTGGCTTCCGCAGCCGGGGCGGCTTGCGTTGGTACTTTGCCGTTCATCGGCATCGGGACACCCGTCTCGTCGGCCCCGGCGGCTACGCCGCGCCTGCGCCGAGGCGGATCGATTCATACGATGATGAACTGGGCCGATGTCGAGCCCAATAATGCGCAGCGCTATGCCTGGCCGCCCTTTGGCGCCAGCCATTTCAACATCAGTCCGGAACTGCTGCGCGCCTTTCGCCAATCTGGCCTCGATCATATCCGCCTGACCGTCGATCCTGGCCCCTTCTTGCAGGCTGATCCGGCGCAGCTACGGCAGGTCAATCAAATCCTGCTCCAGCGATGCAAACAGATCCTAGCCGAGGACCTGCAAGTGGTCGTCGATTTTCATCCCACTCAGCAGGTCGAACGCTTTGCGCCGGAACGCATTGTCGCCAACGAGAGCAGCGCCCTGTTCAAGGCTTACGTCGCGGTTCTGGCCTCAGTGGCGGACGCCATGAGGGAGCTCGATCCAAGCCGCGTCGCCCTCGAAGTGATGAACGAACCGCCCTACGGTTATGACGGATTCACCGCAGCGCGCTGGCGGCGCATGCTCGGCGCGATGCACAGCGCCATCCGCCAGGCCAATCCGGCCCTTCCGCTGGTGCTCTCCGGCGCCGCCGGCGGTGGCATCACGGGGCTCCTGTCGCTGGAACCGGCCAGTTTCAACGACCCCAATCTGTTCTGGACCTTTCATTACTACGACCCGCATGTGTTCACCCACCAGGGCGTCGTGACCTCTCAGTCCAACATGCTTTATTTCCGCTATCTCTCCGGCCTCGCGTGGCCTGCTGAGCGCACCAATGTTCAGGCGGTCGCCGCGCTAATCGCTGCCAAGATCGACGTCGATCCCAATCCGCCGATCGCCGACCGCGAGCTGTTGAAGAAGCAGGCGATCGAGGCCGCCGAACAATACGACAAATCGAGATTCTCCGAAGAACGCATCAAAACCGATTTCGGCAAGGTCGAGGCTTGGGCGCGCGAAAACAACGTCACGCCTGAACGCATCTATCTTGGCGAATTCGGCATCATGCGGGAAACGGCGGATCAGCCGGGCGCCAAAGCCTACGATCGCGAAGCCTGGATGCGTTCCATCCGAATCTCCGCGGAACGCCGTGGGTTCGGCTGGGCGCTATGGGATATCAATGACACGCAGATGGGCCTCGTCGAGCGGCGCAATGCCCTGCCCTTGCATGACGGCACCCTCAATGCGCTCGGCCTGACCGTGCGGCCGCGGCCTCAAACCACCCCGTAACGCCGATAGATCGCCAGGATGGCGTTGACGAAGACGGGCACGGTGAAGCGTTCCTCATAAAGCTTTCGCGACTGTTCCTGCATGCCGGCGAGCGTCATCGGCTCCCGCGTCAGTTGCTTGATCACACTAACGATCGCGGTCGAATCCTGCGCCACCAGGAAGCCGTTGACGCCGTCATGAACCACTTCCGCGACCGCGCCAATCTTCGTTGCGATCAAGGCGTTGCCGGCACAAGCGCCCTCGATGAGAGACAGGGGCAAGGCTTCGGCCCGAGACGGCAGAATGACCACGTCCGCTTGCTGCATCAGCTGATGCACTTCCGGCAGGGTCAGCCATCCCCTGATATCCAGGCGTTCGCTGATTTCGGCTTCGGCAATGGCCGCTTCATAAGGCTGCATCGATCCATTGCCGGCGATCGTACATTCCCAATCGTCGGATTTGAGTTGCGCCAAGGCCGCGATGAGGAGATCCATGCCCTTGCGATTGCCGATCTCGCCGCAGAACAACAGCGACAAGACCCCATCATAGAGACGCGGAATCGTCGCATCCGCACGAATGTCCGGCACGCCATTGTAGATCACTTCGATCCGGCTGTTCTCGACCCGCAGCACGTCCCTGAACGGTTTACGAAACGCTTCGCCGAGCACGATGACGCTATCGGAACCACGCGCCAGTCGACCGAGAGCCCGCAACCATAGCGGGTTCCGCGCGATCGCTTCATCGCTGATCATGCCATGGAAATGAATCACATAGGGCACGCCAAGTAACCGCGCCACGGCCCCGAACGCCTGTTTGCGCAGAGCACTGCCATCGGTCGAGACGTGAATATGAACGAGGCCATAGCTGCGCGTCGCCAGCAACCAGCTGAAACGCAACAGCGCCAAAACGAAATGCGGCACCCAGCGCCAGCCCTTTGCCTCACCGCGCGCGCCAATGAGGTCGAAGGTCATGGGCTGACCTCTCTCGCGCAGATCGTCGAGAAAATAGAACAGCAGACGATCGATTCCGCCCTGCCCAAAGAGGCCAACGGGCGAGACGATAAGCAGACGCTTCTGCGAAACGGAGCCGGTTTCGGTCATGAATTCTCAGTCGCGGCGAATGAAACGGCGATCATACATCCCTCTTCGCCGATGTCACCGGCCAGCACAATACGTTGCGTTTCCCGCAATACACCGAATTGGGGCGCATGGGTTCCCTGCTCCACACGAGCGGTTAACGATGTCGGCACGCGGATCGATGCAAGACGCCGTCCCTCAAGCGACAATGCCACGACCCCATCGACGACTTCGGCCTCGACATGCTCGGCAAGCAGGAAGTTCCACGTAGCGGCGAGCGGGGTCCGCGCACCCATCAAGCGATCCTGAATGACGAAACCGTCCTCGTTGCGGGCGATCCGCCGCGCGTGACGCACGCCAAAGGCACTCAGATAGCCGTCATGCGCGCCCTCCACAGCCCAGGCTTGCGGCGAGGTGAACAGGACTTCGGACTTGGCGATATTTTTCCACGAGAATGCACTCGAGGGTTCGCTCTGCGACCGGCCTTGTATGGACAATGTATTATGCGCCTGGGAGCGTCGCAGCTCATGCCGCGTCTCGCGCCCCGAATGATAGAGCCACGTACCGGCGTCGATAAACAACGGTCGACCATCGACATTGAGCCAGAGCGCCAGTGCATCGGCGTGGCCATGGGCGGCAAGCGACAAATAGCCGAGCGGTCCACGATCGAAGATCAGATGATAACGATGACCAGCCGCTTCGTCGCGAACGACGACATAGCCGCCCGCCGCGAAATCCTTGAACGACCGGCGCGATGCCCGCGCCACGGCATCAGGCCCACCGAACAGGGCTTCGCGCAAATAGCCCGGCGCCACGCACGACGAACTCGCTTCTCCCAGCAAGCCGGCCATCGCGTGAACGATCGAAGCCACATAAAGCGGCTCGGGCACCCCTGAGCAGGTCACGACCCGGCCTTCGTCGTCGTCGCCGATCGCCGGCACATGCCCGGCATCGTCCTGCAAGGCGGCCAGGAAAGCCGCACCGCGCCGCAGCCGCTCGTCGACACCGGCCAGCGGCCGGCTGAGCGCCCGCGCCACGAGCTGAGCGAGCGCCAGCATTTCCATGGTGAAACCTTGATAGGTCGGCGATTGCTCGGCGCCGACCCCATCCGGCAGGATCTGTAGTTCGGCTTCCGTCTCCAGAATGTGCCGGCCTTCCCGCGCATAGGTTCTCGCTTGCTGCGAGCCAGGCAAAACCAGGCCTGCCAAGAACAGGCCGAGCCCTTCGGCCACCCGATGATTGTTGGCCGAGGAATAGAGCGAGGGAAAGCGCACCAGCCAGCTGGCATGGGCCGTCAGGAACCGCAGCAGCTCCGAACGATATTCGGGTCGCGCTGCCGCCGCGGCATCGCTGGCGATCAACAAAGTGACCGAGACGATGCGCAGCGCGATCTCGATGCCCGATGTCCAATGAACGCCCCGCCATGGCGGATTGGCCGCCATCCAGGAGCGCACCCAGGCCATTCCATCTTCGAAAGCGCCGGCCTCACCATGAGCCGCCCGCACCGCCAGCCAATGCAAGGCCTGAAGCCGCGCCGGCTCCCAGACGAATTTGACGTCGCCATAGCGGCGCTGCTCGTCCGGGACGGCGCTGGTGGAGCGCACATCGATGTCAAAAGCCGCCTGCTCCGCCCCAGGCCAGGACCGTTCCGATATGGGATCGAAAAACCATAGGCTCTCGCGCGGGCGCGTGCCTTCAAAATGGGTAGCCGGCCAGCGTCGCCCCAAAGCCAGCGCCGGATCGAAACCTGTTCCGCATGACAAAGGCACCTGGCGCAGCCGCGCCCGCAGGTCGCTCAGATCGGCAAAAGAGCCAGAAAAATCACCAGAAATCGCCTTCCAGCCACGCTTCTCAGCCCGAAATCGAGATTTTCGGCCCAATTCCACGACGCGATGGCCGATCTCCGGCACACTCATCGTCGACAGACGCGCGCCATACCAACGCAACCGCTCCAACATCGGCCCCAAGTCCTCATCAGGGCCAGAAAGGGCCTGCTTTCTGAGATCGTAGAAGCATTCTGTAAATGAGAGGTATGGCACAACACTTGGAATAAAAAACGTGGCCATCACGCCTTGTCCCATTTTGGGACAAGGCCTCTGGAACAGGGTGTGCGCAAAGACGGAGGTAGACGTATCTACCAACGCCGATCGACCATGCCTCAGCCAAAGAAGCCGAGTACGGGATATAGGCATGTGTGGAATTGCGGGATTGGCGCTGCGCAAACCGGATTCGGTGCTACGCGACAAATTTATCCGCTTGTCTCTCGAACATCTGGCGCTGCGCGGCCCTGACGCGCACGGACACGAGACCTATCGTCCATTGCCGGACGTTGCTGTCGATCTGATCCACACCCGCCTGTCCATCATCGACCTCGCGGGCGGCGCGCAACCTATGGCGGATGCCCAGGGCGCGATCGTCTTCAATGGCGAGATTTACAATTTCCGTGAGCAGCGCGATCCAGCGTTCAGCTATCGCACCACGTCGGATACGGAAGTGCTGCTGCATGCGCTCGGCGCCGGCGGCCTGCCCGCACTCAACCGCATGGAAGGCATGTTCGCCTTCGGCTATCTCGATCAAACCGGCAAGCGCCTCGTCATCGCCCGCGACGAATTCGGCATCAAGCCGGTTTATTTCTACAAGGACGACGAACGTTTCGCCTTCGCCTCGACCCTGCCGCCGCTGATGGCGCTGTCGAAGAAAGAGATCAATCCGGATTCGCTCGTCGAATATTACACCTCGCGCGGCATGCGCTCGTCGCACACCATTTTCAAGGATGTGATCGAGGTGGCCCCCGGCTACGCCTTCGTGCTCGATCTCGAAACCTGGACGCTGGAAAGCCTGAAATGGGTGGAACCGCGCCGCCTCGATCCGGTGCGCGGCACCGAGACCGAACTGCTCGACCAGCTCGAACATATTCTCGATGCATCGGTGAAACGTCATCTGATTTCGGATGTGCCTGTCGCCGCCCTGCTCTCGGGCGGCATCGATTCAAGCCTGATGACCGCTTTCGCCGCCCGCCACACCAATCATCTCGCCGCCTTCACCATCGGCTTTCGCGACAAGACCTATGACGAGAGCCAGCACGCTGCTGCCGTGGCGCAGCGCTATGGTTTGCGCCATCACGTCATGTATTGCGAGGACGACGAATTTATCGGCTTGATCGCCGACTGGCCACTGATCATGGACGATGCGGTCGCCAATCCCTCCACCGTCCTGCTCTACGCCCTGTCGCGCTTCGCACGCGAGGCGGGCTACAAAGTTCTGCTGGCCGGTGAAGGCGCCGATGAGTTTTTTGGCGGTTATCACCAGCAATGGCGCTTCGCCATGGCGCGCAAACTCAATCCTGCGGCGCGCCACTTCCCGGTCATCGCCCAAGGCCTGGAAAAACTCGCCCCCCATCGCACGCGCCTCGTCCATGCCGCGCGGCTCGCCACTGGCGACTGCGCTTTCCATGGCACCAGCATGATCGTCGAGCCCTGGCTCGCGCCGGAACTCTTCGCGGTTCCCGTGGGCGAAGCGCCCTTCGCCAAGTCCCTGAGCGAAGCCCTGCTGCTCGACCAGGGCTATCGTTTGCCCGACGACATGCTCACGGCCGCCGATCGCGCCACCATGCACGCCTCGGTTGAGGCGCGCGTGCCTTTCGTTACGCGCACAGTCGCCAATTTCGCCGCCGGCCTCGAAGATCGTCATTTGATCAATGGCTTCTCGCAAAAGGTCATCCTGAAGAAGCTGGCGCGCCGCCATATCCCTGCCTCGTGTATCGATCGACGTAAGGTCGGCTTCGACTTGCCGCTGTCGCGCTGGTTCCGCACCTCATTGAAGGAGCGGTTGCTGGACGCTCTCGCCAACACGTGGCAACGTGACTATTTCCGCCCCGGTGCCCTCGATAAAATGATCGACTGGCATCTCAGCGGCCGTACCAACATTCCGGACAAATTGTGGGCTTTCTATCTGCTCGAACATAACGTCCGCGCTTTGCGGGCCATCGCGTGACCGACATGAGCATTATCGACACGCTGAAACATACAGCGCTCACCGACCGGCTCCTGCGCCGTCCGCCGGGTCTCTATGACTATGCGCGCCGCACCATCGCGCGCGTATCGGCCCTTGCGCCGGATGAACTCGCGACCTGGAGCGAAACCCGGCTGGCCGCCATTTTGGCCCGCGCACGCTCCTTGCCCGGCTATGCACAAGCGCCGGCAAGTACGCGCCTGACGGATTGGCCGATCCTGAGCAAGCCGCAACTCATCGGCCGCGAAAAGCTTTTCGCCACCCGTGGCGTTCTGCCCCGCGCTGCCGGAGCCACCGGCGGCACCACCGGTCAACCCATGCAGGTGACGCGAACGGCCGCTGGCGTTGTCTTCGAGCAAGCAACCATCGACAGGCTGTGCCGCGAGGCGGGCGCCGATTGCGCGCTCTCGCGCGTCGCCGTTCTGCGCGGCGATTCCATCAAAGATCCAGCCGACATGTCGCCGCCCTTCTGGGTGGACGAAGGTCGCCGCAAACGATTGTTCTCGGCGCATCATCTCAATCGGGAGAGTATCGGCGCTTATGTGAA
The DNA here is from genome assembly GCA_001898965.1 of Rhizobiales bacterium 62-17. Taxonomy (GTDB): domain Bacteria; phylum Pseudomonadota; class Alphaproteobacteria; order Rhizobiales; family Beijerinckiaceae; genus Terripilifer. The sequence continues at coordinate 279,560 of MKVW01000006.1, read as the reverse complement.
GGCGCTGCATGATTTCGCGCCCGATATTCTCTTCTGCTATCCGTCTTCCCTCGGTGCGCTGCTACATGCGCTGCCGATCGATGCCGGCCTGCATATTCCGGTCATCTTCGCCTCTTCGGAAACGCTATCGCCAGCCACCGGCGAATTGGCGCGTGAAATGCTCGGCGCCCGCATCGTCAATTACTATGGTCATGCCGAGCGTGTCGTCGCGGCCGCCGACATCGACAACCAGGGCTGCCGCTTCCTGCCTTTCTACGGCCACGTTGAATTGGTCCCCGATGGCGAGGGTTTGGCGCGCATCATCGCTACGTCGTTGTGGGATCACGGTCAGATTTTCGTCCGTTACGACACGGGCGACCGCGTCCGCGTGCCAAATCACGATCCCGACGTTCTGATGCGGATCGCCACCGGACAGCAAGCCTTCGAGGGGATCGATGGCCGCAGCAGCGAATATATCGATCTGCCGAACGGCCGGCGCATCATCGGCCTCAACCATATTCAGCGTGGTGTACGTGGCGCCGCCTCTATCCAACTTCACTATATCCAGGACGAAGGTCTGACCCTCTATATCGCGCCGACTGAGGGCTATGGCCCCGCCACCATCGCCGCGATCAAGGGCAATCTCTCCCTGAAACTACCCCCCGAGATTCCGGCACGTTTTGTGCTGGTTAATGGGCCTGTACGAGAACCCAACGGAAAAGCACCCCTGCTGCTGCGCCGCCCCATCATCCAAAATGGTCAGTGCCAGGGACCGGAGTTGATCTAAATGAATACCAGTCCCGCTGATATCTATGCGATTTCCGCCGAAGAGTGGGAACGCATCGAGCGCGAGGAGCATGACCGTGTCTATGACGGCATGATGCCCTTCGGCCTCCGCACGCACCGGATCGATCCGGCCCATGTGCTGAAATGGGAAGACTATTGTTTCAAACCGGGCGCCCGTCCCGATCGTGGTCATCGCACGCGCCGCGTATTCGAGCTGATGGATATCGATCATCTCAAGGGCAAGAAGGTTCTCGATGTCGGCTGCGGCATCGGCCAGTATGGCGTGTTCTTCGCGCTGAAGGGCGCCGAGGTGCGCGGCTTCGACCTCTCTCCCGTTGGCGTCGAAGCCGGCAATGCGCTCGCACGTGAGAACGGCGTCGCTGACACCTGCCAATTCCAGGTCGCGAATGCCACGGCTATGCCTTATGCGGACGAAGAGTTCGACATCATCCTCTTCCATGAGGTGCTGCACCACGCCATCAAATATCCCGGCGTGCGCGAAGAGACCCTGCGTGTGCTGAAGCCCGGCGGCAAAGTGATCATCAGCGAGACGCTGCGCGGCAACGCCGTACTCGACCTGTTGCGCAAGATCAGCATGCGCGGCGAGGAAGCCAAGGGCGACGTCATTCTTGAGCCGGCCGATATTGCCGGCTTCGGCCAAGGTTTCCGCAACTATCGCCTCGAACAAATGTCGCTTCTGTTCATGGGCAAGCGCATCGTCCAGGCCCACACCGGTAATCCGGTGGTGCGCGCCGGCCTGCGTGTACTGAAGGGTACTGACGACGTTCTGCTCGGCGCCTTTCCTGGCCTACGCCAATACTGCGGCGAATGCGTCGCAGTTATGGAGAAATAGGATATGCGCACCACGGTTCTCAATTGCCCGGTCGATATCCTGACCCTGGACGAGACGATCAACGTCGCAACGACGGCCATGCGCGAGCGCAAGCCCATGCAGCACGTGGCGCTGAACGTCGCCAAACTCGTCTCGGCCCGCACCAACGAGGAACTCGATCGCGACGTGCGCCAAGCCGACCTGATCGGCATTGACGGTGCCGGCATCGCGCTCGCGCTCCGGCTTGCCGGCCATCGCAACGTCCCGCGCGTCACCGGCGTCGATCTCTTCGACCAGCTGATGGTGAGCTGCGCGGAGCAGGGCTTCCGCCCCTATCTGCTCGGCGCGACCGAGGAAGTTCTCTCCGAAGCCTGCCGCCGCATCGAAGCCCTCCACCCCAGCCTGCAGATCGCCGGCCGTCACAACGGCTATTTCAAGGGCCGGGAACGCGAAATCGTCGATGCGATCAAAGCCGCCAAGCCCGACTGCCTGTTTCTGGCCATGCCGACGCCGATGAAGGAGCGTTTCATGGCCGCTTATCGCGCCGAACTGAGCGTCCCCTTCGTCATGGGCATCGGCGGCACCCTTGATGTGGCCGCCGGTTTCGTCCAGCGCGCGCCCATGGTCTGGCAGAAGTCCGGCTTCGAATGGCTTTACCGGCTCCTGCAGGAGCCACGGCGCATGTGGAAACGTTACCTCAGGACCAATACCATCTTCGCTGGCCTGCTCTTGAAGGATATGATCAGGCGCATGCTGGCGCGGTCACGCTCCGGCCCCCCTTTGCCGAATGTAGGAGGCAAGCCCGCCCCGCGTGGCTGACCATGACAATGGCGCTTACCTCAGGCCGCCAAAGTTTGTTTGAACGCATCGAACGCGTTCAATACCTGTTCACGCTGTCCGGCAGCGTGAGCTCGCGGCTGGCTACGCTCGCGGTTCTGATTCTGCTGCCCTCCTATATCGGCCTGCACAATTACGGCCTGTTCGCGCTTGTCATCACGCTGGGTGAAATCATCGAAATGACGGCCGCGAACTGGTTCCGGCTGTTGCTCATCCGCCAGTCCGTCCAAAACGCGCCCGCCGCCCCAGCGATCCCCACGACCCGCTTCAGCTTCACGACCCTGGCCATCGGCACGACCCTGCTGAGCGTCATTGCTGCTTGCGTCATCTCGCCCTTCATGCCGGACGCACCGGATTTCGAGCTGAGCGTGGCCGTCTCGGTCTATGTGGTGAATTTCGCCATTCTGCGCCTCGTGCTCACCCTCTTGCAGGCACTCAACCGGCAGGGGCTGTTCGGCCTCGTCGAAAGCATTCGTGGCGTGGCCATGCTGATTCTGGTGTTCGGCACCGTTCTCGGCGGCTGGGGCAATTTCTTCCACACCGCCCTCGCCTTTTCCTTCGCCGCCGGGCTCTCGATCCTGATCTCTCTGCCGGTACTCGGCGGCAGTTTCGATCAGATCCTGTCAAAACACCTCGCCGCCGGCACGTTCAAAGCCATCGCCATCCCAACCATTCTCGTCACCGCATTGACCTTCCAGTTCGGCTGGGTCGATCGCCTGATTCTGCAAACCTGGCTTGGCCCCACCATGGTCGGCCTCTATGTGGCAGCGACCGCCGTGGCGCGCCAGCCGGTCGACCTCGTGCTGTTCGCACTCAATCAGCATGCCTTCCCCGCGCTCCTGTCCCAGGACCGTGGCGGCGAAGGCGACCGCAAGATCGCCGGCTATCTGGTTGCCAGTTGCATCCTCGGTTTCGGCGCGGCCGGTGCTTGTATCGTGCTGGCGCGGCCCATCGTCGAATGCGTGCTCCCGAGCTTCGATCGTGCCCTGGCGGCGCAACTCATCGGCCCCATTGCCATCGGTGCGGTGGCATTGGGCATCAAACACGTGGTCTTCGACAATATTTTCCACGCCTATGGCCGCAACTGGCTCCTGCTCGCCTATCTTGCCGGCGTGTCGCTCGCGACCCTCGCCTTGTCGATCACTTTGGTGAAATTCTATGGCCCCGCCGGCGCCGCCATTTCATTCATGATCGGCAGTTGCGCCGCAGTTCTGGTCTCGGCTCTGGTCTCGCGCGCCTTGTGGCCGTTCAAAATCCCCATGCAATCGATCCTGCGCGTCCTGGCCTGTGCCGTCATCGCCGCAGCCATCGTGACCGCAGCGCTTTCGCTGCTGCCGCACAACGCCTGGCTCCAACTCATCGCTGGCGGTATCATCTATGGCGGCGCTTATTTCGCTCTGCTGGTCGCCATCGTCCGCTTTGATTTGCGCCGTTTCATAGCCGCACCATGGGAGCAGCACTTGTTCGCCGGACAGCAGCCATGAAGCTGTCGCTCGCCGAAAATGGCCCTGCCGTCATCAGCCCATCAAAGCCCGACACGCGACGGCTCATTCTCATCAATCACCTTGTCGAACCGGCGGGCCGGATCACCGGTATCACCCGCTATGCCTTCGGTTTGATCGAAGCTTTGCTCGATCGCGGCACCTATCGTTACGCACTGGCTTCCGCTTTCACCGCCGAACAATTGCCCGCATCGATCGCATCGCGTCTGGAACGGATTCTGACGTTTCCCCATGTGGAAGCGACGCCGCTCAACTACATCCGCCAGCGCGCCATATTGCGCGAAGCCGTCGCGACGACAGGGGCGAGCCTGGTCTATGCGATGAATCCGATGTGCCCGCCGGCCCCAGTGCCGACCATCGTCACCGCGCACGATCTTTACATGAAGACCCTGCCGCACATGTACGAGCGGCGCCATCGCCTGTGGTGGTCCCTGTTCTTCGGCCTCGCCACCCGAGGTGCTGCGGCGGTCGCCTGCGTATCGCGCAACACCGAGAATGACGTACGCCGGTTTCACCCCAGCGCGGCTAACAAGACGAGGCTGGTGCCCGGCGCCGGCGTGATGGCGCATTTCAACCCGCAAGTGCCGCTGCCACCAAACCTCCAGCAGCCCTATGTGCTCCTGCTCGGCAATCTCTCGCCCAACAAGAATGCCGGAATGCTGCTCGATGCCCTGCGGCAACTCCGCCAGCGCGGCACCCCGGTGGCCGCCTATCACGTTGGCCGCGACCCGGATCAAATCCTGGCCAAGGCTCCCGATCTGATCACCCCTCTTGGCGCCGTTGGCGACGCGGAACTCGATGCCATCCTGACCGGAGCCCGCGCTTTGGTGTCCTGTTCCAGCTACGAAGGCTTTGGTCTGCCCCTGATCGAGGCTCAGGACCGCGGCACCCCGGTCGTCGCCACCAGCATTCCAGCTTTCCGCGAAGTCGCTCCGGACGGGACGCTTTTCGTCGATCTGGACGACGTCAGCGGCCTCGCCAACGCGATCGACGCTGTCGTAACCGACCAAGCCCTGCGGAGCCGGCTTTCGGCCGCCGGACGGCAAAATGCCGCCCGTTTTTCCTGGCCCCGCTCGGCGGAAGCCGCCGAAACTGTCATGGCCGAGCTAATTGGAACCGCCGCCCGCCCCGCCGCCGACGCAATTCAAAAATAAAAATTAACCTTTCGGGAATATTAACGACCCATCCCTTGGGCACGCGTAACCATTGGCGTTTCCTTGATAATCGCGGACATCGGCTTCGACCATGGATGACAGATACGGGCCGGCCTATCTGGGTGCGAAGGATTGGTTTCGCGCCACTCCGGCCAATGGCGCGTCCATGCGAGCGGTTGCCGCGCCGATGCCTGCTCCGGTCTTTGAATTGCGTGAACTGCTCGCCATCCTTCGGCAGCGCTGGACACTCATCGCCTTCTGCGTCGCGGCTCTCGCCATCGCCGCCGGCATTTACGGCCTGACCGCGCAGAAACGTTACGTCGCCACGACACAACTGCTGATCGATACGCGCGGTCTCAAAGTGGTCGAAGGCGACGTCAACCAGCGCTTCGAGAATGCCGAAACCTTGAATGCGGATCTGGAAAGCCAGATGCGCATTCTCATGTCCAATTCGGTGCTGCGCGCCGTCGTCGATCGCGAACATCTCACCAACGATCCGGATTTCGTGCCGCGCCCAGGCCTGCTCGGCCGCCTGCGCGCCATGGTACTCGGCAGACCAGCGGGCTCGGCAGAGCCAGAAGCCACGGCGGCCAGCGTTCTCGAACGGGCACTGACGGTCCGACGTTCCGAGCGCAGCTTCGTCGTCGATATTTCCGTTGCCGCCAGCACCCCGGCGAAGGCGGCGCGCCTCGCGCAAGCGGTGGCAGAGGGCTATATCGACGAACAAGCCAATACCCGCCAACTCATCACCAAGCGCATCGGCGAGGAAGTGGCCGCCCGCTTGAAGGATCTGCGCACCCAAGTGGAAGCCGCCGAAAAGCGGGTCGAAGACTACAAGGCCAGGAACAATCTATCGTTCGCCAATGGCAAGCTGACCCTCGATCAGGACGCCACCGAACTCACCACACAGCTCAATCTTGCCCGTGCCCGCACCGCACGAGCCCGGGCGCGCGTCGACCAGATCCGGACACTCGGCAATCGGCCGGCCCAGGAATCCGCAGCCGAAGTGCTCGATTCCCCGGCCATCGTGCAATTGCGCCTGCGCCTGGCAGAGGCACAGCGCCAGGAACAGGAACTGCGCCAGAGTCTTGGCCCACGGCATCCGGAACTGGTGGCGGCCGCGGCCCGCGTTTCCGAAGCCCGGCGCGCCATCGATCAGGAAGTGGCCCGCCGCAAACAGGCAGCGGAGCTCGAACTCGCCCAAGCGCTCAACAGCGAAAAGGCGATCAACGTACAACTCGACAGGACCCGGAAGGAAACCACCGAAGCCGGGCAGTCGCTCATCGGCATCCGCGAACTCGAACGTGCCGCCGATGCCAACCGCCGCGTCTACGAACAGTTCCTCGTCCGCGCGCGTGAAATCACCGAACAATCGGGCTTCCAGCCCAATCAGACGCGCATCATTTCGCCCGCCAACGAGCCGGTCTCGCCAACGGGTCTTTCCGTGCCTGTGCTCACCATTCTCGGTGGCATCGCCGGCCTGCCCCTGGGCATTGGCCTCGCTTTGCTGGGCCATTTCTTCCGCTCCGGCGCGGCCGGTCCCGCCAGCCCCCGTCCCGCAACGCGGCGCGCGACGCCAACTCTTCGCACGACCGTTCCGGCATTCGCCGACATCAACCGCTCGTTCGTGCACAGCTATGTGGCGACGCGGAAATTCCAGCGCGCCCTGGCACCGCCACCGGCCGTGAGCGAAATTGCCGGCCGTATTCAGCGGCTCACGCCCGACGATCCGCTCCGCATCATTCTCGTCTGCTCGGTGGAAGACGCCGAGATCGGCAGCGAATTCGCCCTGGCTCTGGCCAGCAGTTTCGCGTGGGAAGGGCTCGATGTGATCGCCGTCGATGGCGATACCACGACCATGGGCCTGTCGCAGCTTAGCGGCATCGTCGGCCAACCGGGCCTCTACGATCGCCTCGATCAAGGCAAGTCCATCGAGGACAGCGTCGAGTGGAAGCGCAACGGCCTGCCCCATCTCCTGCCTGCGACGATGTCCGGCGGCAAGCCGGTCTCCCGTGACGCCCGGCGCGAACTGGTCGATCGCCTCGAACGGCTCTGCGCCAACGTCAACATGCTGGTCGTCGACGCTGGCATCGCCACATCCAACCCCTTCATCGGGCTGTTGGCGGAAGCGGCTTCCGACTGTATCGTCGTCACCGATGTGAACGTGACGGATGGCGATAAAATCGCGGCCACTTACGATGCCGTCAGCCGCACCGGCGCGTTGAGCCCGCAACTGGTTTCGGTCTCCGGCGACAAGCCAAGCTCTCCGCCGTCAGCCGAGCTCCCCGCTGTCAGCGCGCAGGTGGACAGCCCGAACGCCGATGAGCATGACAAGCATCGCAAAAAGCGATGGTACTTTGGTCGCCAACGTATTGTTGGTGAGGGCAAGCCCGAGAAAACATAGTGTCGCCAGCGGCAAAAGAATGTGCGAGCGCCGGCTCAGCACATAGAGAAGCCAGCCGAACAACGACGCAAAAATGATGAAGCCGATCAGGCCGAAATCAAACACGAAGAAGACGATCGCACTTTCGATGAACTGAATGCCCAGCTTGTCGTTGACGATACGCTTCAGCTCGAGAAGATCGCTACCAAGCAGGATTTCGCGCCAACTGACATAATCGAACACGCGATAGATTTCGATGCGCGTCTGGGCGCTGTCGTCGATATAGCCGCCTTGGAAACGCGCCAAGAAACCGAGTTCGTTGGCGACGATAAAGATCAACGGCCCGGCGATAATCGCCACCAGCAGGATCGCCACCATCGTCACGCCGGGGCTCATGCCAGCGCGGCGCTGCCAGGCTGCAAGGACCAGCGAAATCGGGACGACCAAACTCGTCGCCAACATGGCCGTGCGCGCGCCGGCGATGAGAATACCCAAAGCCAGAAGGCCCACGCTGCCAGCCTTGATGAATGAATTGATCGGCAGCGAAATGATCAGAACCGCTGTCGCCAGATTGAGCACGCCCACCGTCAGCGGTGTGCCGAGAAAACCTGCGGGGCGAAACTCCGCCGCCTCCAACGCGGCCGGCACGAGCGTGCGCCCTACGCCAAACTCCACCATCATGAAGGCCGAATTGAAGACGATGGCCCCAATGACCAGAAAGCCAACCGTCTCACGCCAACTATGCGGCATGGCATAGAGCAAGACGCCGATCAGCAGGGTCGTGATGTAGCTGTCGATGACGTAACCAGCCGAAGAGCCACGCCCCGCCAGGATGTTGATCGCGCCGATCAGGGCGAGAAACCCGACCAACATCAAGAGCGCGCGCACTTCCGAGCGCTCCTGCGGCAGGAAACGCAATCCGACCGAGGCATAGATGACGAAACCGCAGAGAAACATCACATAGACGGCGGGATGGATCTTCTCGATCAGGCTGCCGCCCTCGCTGGTGTAGCGCTCGACGAGATTGAGAATGCCGTCGCCGATCATCACCCGTAAAACGACGGCGACGCAGAAAACGACGAAGGCGGCCCGCGCCAGACCGAAAAATCGCGGCAGCTCGGCTTCGCTTGCCGCGGGCGCAGACCAGCCCGCCGCGCGGTCACGGGCCACGGCTGGTTGTTCCAGCGCTGCGCGTTCAGTCCTCATGTCAGCGTCCTTCCGAGGACGAATCTACCCCTGATTCGCCCTTCGAAATAGCCATGGAAACGATCAGAAGGCGGCACGCGGATCGTGGCGAGCCAGCCGCTGCAACAGATAGTCGACCTCGGCTCGCGCCTGGGCGGTCAACGCGCTGCCGGGCTTGCGCTGGGCGTCGGAGGCGATGGCACCGCGCTTCATCAGCACATATTTGCGCACGGCCAGGCCAACACCCTGCTGCTGTTCGTAACGTACCAGTGGCAAATGGACATCGAAGAGATCGTGTGCCTTGTCGCGCTCGCCGGCGCGGGCCAGGCGCACCACGTCGACCAGCATGTCCGGGAAGCAATAGCCGGTCATCGCGCCATCGGCACCGCGATCCATTTCGAAATCGAGGAACAGGCCGCCGTTGCCGCACAGAATCGGCGTGCGCCGCATCGAACCGTCCTTTTCGAAGCCGCGCAGCGTGCTGATCTTCTCCAGCCCCGGCCAATCCTCGTGTTTGAGCATGCGGCAGGAGGGATGATCCATGATGATTTGACGGATGACCTTGGGCGTCATCACCACGCTGAGCAGCAGCGGATAGTCCTGCAGGACGAAAGGCACGTCGGCACCAATCGCCTCCACCGCCTGGCGATAGTAAGTGATGATCTGATCGTCGGTCCGCAAATGCGACGGCGGGGCGACCATCACGCCGGCAGCGCCCGCGTCCATCGAAGACCGCGCCAAGGCCCGCATGGCCGCGAAGCCCGGCGCCGAAACGCCGACGATCACCGGAACAGCGCCCGCACGGCCAATAACGCCCTTCACCACCGCCATGGATTCATCGGGATCGAGCTTCGGCGCTTCGCCCATGATGCCGAGAATGGTCAATCCCGATACGCCGCAGCGCAGATAGAAATCGGTCATCGTGTCGACGGAGGCCAAATCAAGCCGACCATCGGGATGGAACGGGGTCGCCGCGATCGCGTAGACACCATGCGCATTTTGATCAAAAGACATCGAGCAAACCTTTGAGACTAAACGTTCTGAGACTTCTTCCAGGCGTCATAGCGCGCCTTGGTTTCGGCATTCATCGGATAGAGGCCCGGCAGTTTTTCGCCGCGTTCGACCTCGCGCATGATCCACGCTTCCATCCGCTCCTGTTCCGGCCCCGTGTCGAGGACGTGGTCGACGAAAGCCTTCGGAATGACCACCGCCCCATCCTTATCCGCAACGATCACGTCGCCGGGAAAAATGGCGACGCCACCACACCCGATCGGCTCGTTCCAATTGACGAAGGTCAGCCCCTGCACTGAGGACGGCGCCGCCCACCCCTGCGACCAGACCGGCAATCCCGTGCCGTTGACACCTTCGATATCGCGGACCACGCCGTCGGTCACCAAGGCGGCGACCTTGCGCTTGGCCATGCGGGCAATAAGGATGTCGCCGTAGCAGCCCGCATCGGTCACGCCCAGCGCATCGATGACGGCAATATCGCCCTCCTCCATCGCCTCGACCGCGGTCCGCGTGGAAATCGGATTGCCCCAGGATTCGGGGGTGGCCAGATCTTCCCGCGCCGGGATGAAGCGCAGGGTAAAGGCAGGCCCGACCAACCGTTCCTGATCGGGTTTCAAAGGCTTGGCGCCACGTATCCAAAGATTCCGCAGGCCTTTTTTCAGCATCACGGTTGTGATGGTCGCGGTCGAAACGCCCTTCAGTGTCTTGACGATTTGCGGGTCGAGAGCCATGGGAACTCCGGTGGATCGAACTTCCCCTTCCCATGCGCCATTCAGCCGGGAATGTGAAGGGCGTGTGGTAGCGGAGGAGCGCTACCAACCCTCACCGGCCCGAAGTGCCGTGAAGACGACATAATGTCCGATCCATGATTGAATGCGTCAGCCCGCCAGCGTGGCCTCGCCTGACCGACCTGTGCACATGACAACGCTGCTGGCGACGCCGCTCACGGGAGAGCGTCGATGTTGCTTTCGTTCGCCGATGTTCTGCGTTTACTCGCCGACCATGAGGGCAACTTCCTCATGCTCGACGAGAACATCGTCTCCGTCTGCGCCACCGACTGGTCGCCCATCCTCATCAACGGCACCGTGGTCTATGTGGCCGCCGACATCTTCGACGACTTGCTGCGCTGGGACTATATTGTCGAAGACATTTCGCAAGTGCGCATCGGCCTTTCCGTCTTCCGCCTCACCGAGATTGGACGCGAAGAGGCCGAACGGTAGCGCGCAGTCAAGCCGTTGGACGCATAAGCCCGCGCATCGCCAGCAAGACCAGAATGGCCAACACGGCCGGCACGATCGCCGTCAGAATGATATCGCGCGGCGCCCAGCCAAGCGACATCATCAAGCCACCGAGCGCCGGACCGAAGATCGACCCGACGCGGCCGGCGGCCGAAGCCCAACCGACACCGGTCGTGCGCAAAGCGGATGGATAAAGCGAAACCGCGAGCGCCGCCTGACCGACACAACAGCAGATGAAGCCAGCCCCAAGCCCGGCGATCAAAGGCAAGACCATCGATGGGGTCGCGCCTTTGCTCAAAGCGACGATACAGGCGATGGCGAACACGGAGATGGCGATCAGCAAAGCCTTGATGCCAAACCGCGCCACCAGCAGCATCAAGATCACATTGCCAACCAGGCCGCCCGTACCGAAGGCCGCGGTCGCCAGCGGCGCGAGCGCCGGTTCGAAGCCGAAATCGACCAGCAGGGTGGGAATCCAGAACATCAACGCATAGGCATCGATGAAGACCAGAAAGGCGAACGTCCAGAGCAGGATCGTCGATGTGGCCAGACCATCACCGAACAGCGCTGCCACCGGATTGCCGGCTTTCGCGCCCTGTGCCTCCTTGGGCAAAACCCAAATGAACAGCGGCAGGATCAGCAAGGGCGCAATGCCACCGATGATGAAGATCGACGTCCAGCCATGATCGCGGATCAACGGCAAAGCAATTAAGCCGCCGATCACCGAACCCGCCGACAGGCCGGTCGCGACCAGCATGGCCGCCGTCTCCTTATACCGCGGCGGCATGATATCGGCGCCGGCGGCCACCGCGATGGGCAGACAACCGCCCAAGCCGATCGCGGTGATCAGACGAATGATCGAAATGGTGACGATGTCGTGCGCCAACACTGTCGCCAACGTGCCAAATCCAAAAATCAACACGCTCCATAGCGCCGCCTGGCGCTTACCCCAGCGAGCAGCAACGGGGCCGCTCAACATATAGCCGATCACCGCGCCAACGCTGGTAGCCACGAAAGCCGGCGTGAACGCGGCTGGCGTGAGATTCCAGGCTCGCGACAACACCGGCGCCACGAAGGCGATGGAAGTGGTATCGAGACCATCGAGCGTGACGATGGTGAAACAGACCGCCAATGTCGCAATCTTTTGCGCCTGTGAGGCGGCTTCACCGGTGGGATGTGCGATTGTCTGTTCGGTCATCGATGCCCCTTCCCCTCGCGAATGTCAGTTCACGCCGCGTACGGCGTCGCGGCGATCAGCCGGTCGAAATGCATTATGTTTCCTGCCTCGCCATATACTGGCCAAGCGGGCCGATCGGCCGCATCGGGAACGCCTGTTTTGGCAAAATGCGTCAGCGCATCTTGAAAAGCCGCGCTAACGGCTTGCATTTCCTCAAGCGTCGCACCTTTCAGCATCCGAGCATCCCAGCGGCCGAAGTCGCCGAACAGGAAAGGCAGATCGATGCAATGGCAAGCCTCGACGCCGCTCTGCGGTGCCGACCAGTCGAATTGGTAGACGTAGGCTGCCCGCCCTTGACGACGACGGGCGTCAGCCGTGGCCAGGCTCGGCCCGATGAACATATCGGACGCACGAAGATCGCCGAGTGCCGCCAATGGCGAGGCGGGCGCCCGGCTGTTCAAGCGCCGCTGGTAGAGGGTCGCACCCTTATCGCCGAAGCGCTGCTTGAAGGCCGCACGAACGATCTCGTCCACTTCAGCCTTCGGCCGCGGATCGTCGACGTAGAAAGCCGCCATTTCCTCGCGCGTCCAGCCGATCATCAGATCGCACCACTGGCCGGCACCTGCGAGCAACGCCGGCAATGGATCACGTGGCATCAGATCAGCATCGATGATCGGCACGAAAGGCGGCGTGACATCCCCCGCCGAGCTCGCCGGGCGTCGCAACAGTTCGATCTGCGCCTTCAAAATCTGGTCGATCGGCACGTCGCGCAGCTTGGCGCTATCTTTCTCGCCCAATCCCAACGCCTGGAGAAAGGCGCGGCGCAAGACAGCCACTTTGTCACCATCCGGCGCCGCAAGCCCGAGCGGACCGCTCATCACGATGCCGCGTTTGAACAGTTTCTGGCCGGACGCCATCAAAGCCGCGATGCTATAGGCGCCCGCCGACTGACCCGCCACTGTCACGCAGTCTGGATCGCCACCGAAGGAAGCGATCGCCTGCTGGATCCAGCGCAAAGCCGCAATCTGATCGCGCAGACCAAGATTGGTCGGAGCGCCCGGTTCCATCGGCAGGAAGCCCAAGGCGCCGAGACGATAGGTGATGGTGGCGACGATGACACCAGTGCGTGCCGCCAAAGCCGCGCCGTCGTAACAGGACAGCGAACCGCCTCCGGTCATGAAGGCGCCACCGTGGATGAAGACCAGGACAGCCGCCTTCTGCGGGCGCGATGCCGGCACCCAGATGTCGAGGTGCAGACAATCCTCGTCCTGCGCCGCTGGATAGTCGCCCATGACTTTCGCAAGCCGTGACGGGCTCTGAGGTGGAATGGGCCCTGGCGCGGTGCAGTCCAGAACACCAGTCCAAGTATCAGGCTGCCCCGGCAAGGCAAACCGCGCGCGCCCCGTCGGCGCTGGCGCATAACGAACGCGCCGAAAGGCAATGGCCTCGCCGCTCTTCACTCCCTTCACCGTACCAAACGGTGTTTCAACGATCGTCGGCTCCACCCGCTGCTCCCAATTCATCAGATCGGCTTTGATGAAGGGAGCGTAACATTGATGTTTCGACCCAATCGGCCTAATTTCGGGACAATTTTGGACCAAAAATGGGACCGATCATGCGCGGCTTGGACGACCTCTATCTGTTCAAATCCGTCGTCGATCATGGTGGATTCGCGGCCGTCAGCCGCCGCCTCCATCAGCCGAAGTCGACGGTCGCACGCCGTATCGCCGAGCTCGAGCGGCGACTTGGCTCACCGCTCCTGCACCGCGGCAGTCGCCGCTTCGCCCTCACCGCGTTCGGCCAGGAATGTTACGCCCATTGCATCAAGCTGGCCGAACAGGCCGACGGCATTTTCGCGCTGGCGGATCGCAACGCCGCCGAGGCAACAGGCTCCCTGCACGTCATCTGCCCGCCCATGCTCGGCCATATGTTCATCGAACAATGGGCGGTGGAGTTTTCGGAGAACGCGCCGAAAGTGCATCTCCATCTCGATGCGACAACCGCGATCTTCGACCCTCGCGCCGTCTCCGCCGACATGATCATCTATGGCGCCTTGACCGGACTGCCCGATTCCGACCTGACCGCCAAGAGATTGCTCACGACGCCCTACGGCCTGGTCGCCAGCCCCGAATGCATGGCGCGTCAACCTCCCATCGCCAGCCCCCAGGCGCTGGTGAAATGCGACTGTCTCGGTTTCGGCACCAAGACGATGGATTGGCGTTGGACGCTGACGAAGGGCCGCAAGACCGAAAACGTGCGTTTCGAGCCACGCTTTTCCAGCACGCAACTCTCAGCGCTGCACACGGCGGCCGTTCGCGGCCTCGGCATCGTCGCCTTGCCCCTTCCCGGCTGCGAGGAACAGCTCAGCAACGGACAATTGGTCCGCGTGTTGCCCGATTGGAACCCGCCGGATGCGAATATCTTCGCGCTGTTTCCAAGCCGGCGGGCACTCAGCGCCGCCGCAAGCCAATTCCTTGACTTCATCACTATGCGGCTGCGCGCATTGGACGGCAAAGCCGGGCAAAGCCCGGCTTCTTCTACTCGACCGGTGGAAGCACGCCGGCGCTAATCCCTCTTCTTTTTCTTTTCCTGCTTTTCGCTTTCCACGTGCTGCCGATCGAGCGGCTGGCGCGTGATGGTCGGCGGATCGCTGGCCGGGAACGTCTGCTTCAGTTCGTCGGTCAGTTCCTGATCGACCTCGGCCTTGTCAGCCTTACGTTTGTCGTCGTTGGTCATAGCTCGTTTTCCTTTTCGATCAGCGGGACAGCAGCCGAGCAAGATCCGATACCGGATGGCTGACATAATCCTTCGCCACTTGCGCCACGCAACGATCCATCAGCTCCTTCGATGCGATCTGGCGAATGACCGCCAGCGATTTCGGCGGTGCCGCGATGATGACTTGTTTGACCTTGTGGGCACGGCAATAGGTCTCGAATTCGGCCACCGCATTTTTCACGAACGCTTCCTCTTCGAGGGCCTGCAAATCTGTCGGCTCCATGGCGCTCTTTGGTCCGGCCGGCGTGCTCATCCGCCCAGGCCGATCGCTGGCCAACGCACCCGTACGCGCCGTATCGCCGCGCAGCTCGCGCTCGACACTGAGCTGCGGCCGCAGCGCACTGCCGTCATTGCGCAAGAACAGGGCTTTGGCGCCATCGCAGACCAGAAGATGAGCCTTATGGGGGAGATCGACATTCGTCATTGGTCCTCCATTCTGTCACTGCTGACGTCCTGCGCGATTAGCCGGTCTAGCTGCGGCGATAATGTGACCGCACATGCGCGAACGGCCCCAGGACTGTGGACGCCAGGGTCCACCATCCTGAGGCCAATCAAAAACGGCCGCAACCAGGCTAAAAGAATGAATTTTACGGAATCTTTTCCAGCTCCCGTGTCGCTGCCTGATTGAGGAAGCGCCGCAGCCGCACCAGACCGGCATCGTGCGAATAAAGCGTTTCGTGCTGGCGCGCGGCGGGCACCAACCCTTCCAGCACTTCCCGATCCTGCTCGAGCACGTTCCAGTGTTTGAGCTCCAGCCGCGTGCGATACAGGAAGCGCCATGCCGCACGCTGCCAACCCGTCACCCGCCGCAGCCGCCAAAAGAACACCTGGCAGGTTTCTTCATCGATCGGCACCACATTGCCGACGATCCAGAACGGACCACCCGGCCCGGCTTCCGGCCCATAAGGAACCGTCGTGCGCATCCAGTGCGCATCGAGATCCAAGAACTCCACCCAATCGAAATTCAGGTCGGCCTGATCGGTTTTGCGGAACAGGAAACCATCTGGCGTATCCGCCACCTCCATCCGTGCTTGCTTCTCGCCGCCCGACATCGAATGAGAAACGGCATGCAGATAGGCGCCATGCATCAGGTCCATCAGATTGTCGTGGGCATAGCGGTAGTTGCAGCGCCAGACCGCCGTGCACAGAAAGCCGGAGAACTCGTCAGACGTCAGCTGTTCGGGCAATCGCAACGGCGGCGGCTCGCCCTCACCGAACCACAGAAAGATAGCGCCATGAGCTTCCTCTGCGCGATAAGACCTCAGAATCTTCTTGCCACGCATCGCTGATTGATCGGTCGCTGGCACGTCGGTGACGACGCCCCCCGCATCAACCTCGACACCGTGGTACCAACAGGCCAGTTTATCGCCACGCGAACAGCCCATCGACAGCCGCGCGCCACGGTGCGGGCAGCGGTCTTCGATCGCACGAACACCACCAGCATCATCACGCCAGACCGCGATATGTTGGCCGAGGCGCTGAATGCCGCGCGGCTCGCGACCCAGTTGCCAGCTCGCCAGCACCGGATACCAGAGCTGCTGCAAGCCGAGATTGACGCGCGCTTCCCGCGCGTCCGGTGAAACGGAAGCACTCACGCCAGCTCTCCATGCTGTTCGAGAAAGCGGACGAGTTCGGTCTCATCCCAAGGTTTGCCGGAGGGTGATGCAACGGTTGCGGCGTTCAGATGCGCGACCAGTCCTGACAGACTGGTAGCGCCGTCGCGGAAGGCCTGTTCAAGCCCCATCGCCAGTGCCATTTCGCCAGCGCTTGGTGGTCCGGAGCGCGTCTGCTGAACGACATTGTCGATCACACCATATTTTTCATAGCTGCCATTAGGGCGATCCTTCGCAGCACGCTGGAGATCAGGATTGTATTGTGGCACGGGGTTGCTCCACGCAGATTGTCCGGCCGCAGACTGCGCCGGAAACAACCATCCGTGCTTTCACGAAATCGACGCCACTTACGGAAAAACGACCCCGTAGATGCCTTACCGCCGCGCTAAACGATATTGACTTGGCGTCAAGCCAAATTCGGCGCGGAAGGCCGCCGAAAAATGGCTGGAGCTGGCAAAGCCTGTTTCCATGGCAATCCGCGTCAGGGAGTGATCCGTGGTGCGCAGCAAAGACCCCGCTGCCGCCAGCCGGCGCGTCAGCAAATATTGATGGGGCGTGACGCCATAAGTCCGCCGGAAGGCACGGATGAACCCGTCCGGAGACATATCGAGTTCGCTCGCCAGATCGCTCACCGTCACCGTTCCAGGCGGCTGCGCATCGACATGGCGCTTGATCCGTTCAATCCGGCTCTTGCCCAATGGCCCATCGGTCGGATCGGGAGGAGCGGCTGCATCGTCGTCTTCATCGAGAAGAATCATTGTCACGAGGCTTTGCAGATAGGGCGTAAGATAGTCCGATCCGCGTGCCATGAACATTTGCGCCCGCCGTGCCAGCGACACCAATTCGAAGGCATTGGTGCGCATGTAGGGACGATTGAGCAGCGTTGAGAGAGAGAGGCCGCCGGCCAGTTGATAATCTTCCCGCAGATACAGGATCAGCCACGAACAACGGGTTGCCGGTTCGCTCCAGCCGTCGAGACGTTCACCCGCCGGCAAGGCCATCACATAGCCACCCAGGGCGCGATGGGACGACTGAAAGTGGCGCGTTCTGGTCTCGCCGCCGCGCCGTTCACCCGACAAGCCGATGGCGATCAGCGCCCGATCCCCCTCATAAAAGAAGCGGTGACGGTTGAGAGACTTGGCTGTCACCAATTCGACCGCACAGGTCTCCAAATCAAGCCGTCGAGACTCGGCTCTCCACGTGGACGAAAACGATCCGGGCATCACAGGTTCCTGATCCTTGCCCTCCTAGATTAGAGCATTTCGCAACGCCGGTCAGGCCATCCAAGCCTGCAATCGCGCCCGGACGGGCAATGCGCTAGAACCGGCCATCGACGACCACCTGCGGAGCTTGGCATGAAAGCGGACACATCCTGGATCATATGGGCCCTTTTGTCGGCCGGCTTTGCGGCGCTGACGGCCATCTTCGCCAAAGTCGGCATCCAAAACATCAATTCCGACTTCGCCACCTTCATCCGCACCCTGGTGATCATCGGCGTCCTCGCCATCATCCTGGCTGCCACCGGCAACTGGCAATCGCCAACCTCCATTTCCGGTCGAACCTATGCCTTTCTGGTCCTGTCGGGCCTTGCCACCGGCGCCTCGTGGATCTGCTATTTTCGCGCCCTGCAACTTGGCGACGCCGCGCGCGTGGCTCCCATCGATAAGATGAGCGTGCTGCTCGTGGCGGTCTTTGCTGTCGTCTTCCTTGGCGAACGCCTATCAGCCATCAACTGGCTTGGCGTTGCCCTGATCGCCGGCGGCACGGTTCTGGTCGCGCTCAAGGCCTGAAGAACCCGTTTCAAAAAAGCCATATTGGCCGCTACACTGACAAAAGGTTCGCACTGCCGCTGATCGCCCCTCTGTGAGGCCCAATGCGCTATTCCTCCCGTAAGCGGACGGCCCGCCCTTTCCGGCTTTCCCGGTCCCTGGTTCTGCTGTTGGCCGCGATTATTGCCGTTGCCGCGCTGGCGGGCGCAATCCCTTACTGGATGGACAACGGGGATGACGGTTCGGCCATCGAAAGCACGCAATAATCCGCTCAGTCTTCAGTCATGAAGCGCCGGATCTGTGCGATGACTTCGGCTGGCCGATAGGGCTTGGGAAAGAAAACGGCGCCGGATGGCAGCAGCACATCACGCCGCATCACATGACCCGACGTGAGGATGATGTGGACCGACGGCCATCGATCACGGATACGTGAAGCGAGCTGCATGCCATCCATCCCATTGGGCATGTCGACATCGGTGAAAACCAACCGAATGTCTCGACGGCTTTCCAGGATGCGTTCCGCCTCTCTCGCATCCGCGGCTTCGGTCGCCACGAAGCCCGCATCCTCGACCATGTCGACCGCCATCATGCGCTGCAAGGGCTCGTCTTCGACGACGAGGACGACAGGATTCGTCTGAGAACTGACGGGCGTATGCCCCGCTTCCAGCCGCCCATCCACACTGTGCTCGACCCTCTTGTCCATGCTGCGACCGCGCTCTTACGCTCCGGTTCCCCTCAGGCCTGGTTCCCGATGACCCTGCCCTCTCAGACGCATAACGAACAAATGCGCACCCGGTTCCAGGTCTGTATTTCGAGGGGCATATGGAACCAGCAGCATCTCGCAGATCCTTTACGGATTGGTTCATCCAAGCCGTATCTCCCCTCAAGACGTATCACCGCCAAGCCCTCAAAATAGCCGCCGGGCAAGGTTCAGCCTGAGCCGCAGTGCTTTTCTTAAGTCCTTCATTCCAACGAAAAAATGGCCCGCTACCGAGATCCGGTAGCGGGCCAATTGCAGGTAAGCGGTGCGCTCTAAGCGATGGCGTCCTTCCGACTTTGTTCCCCCTCCGCCTGCTTGGCCGGACGATCCCGTCCCGAGATCAGGCTGTAGAACAGCGGGATAAAGAAGATGGCGATAAACGTCGCCGCCAGCATGCCGCCGATGACGCCGGTACCAATCGAGTGACGGCTCGCGGCGCCAGCCCCGGTAGAGATCGCCAGCGGCACGCAGCCCAGGATGAAGGCCAGCGACGTCATGACAATCGGCCGAAAGCGCAAGGTCGCGGCTGAAAGCGCCGCCTCCTTGATGCTGAGCCCTTCCTGCCGCTTCAATACGGCAAACTCGACGATCAAAATGGCGTTCTTCGACGCCAAGCCAATCAAGGTCACAAGACCGATCTGGAAGTAGACATCGTTGTTCAGTCCACGTAGCCAGATGGCGACCAGCGCCCCGAAAAGGGCGAAGGGCACCGCGAGAATGACCGCCAACGGCAATGACCAACGCTCGTACTGCGCGGCCAAAATCAAGAACACCATGATGAGGCCGAAGATGAGGGCTTGGCTGCCTGTGCCGCCCGTCGCGATCTCCTGATAGGCTGAGCCCGTCCAAGCCAACTGGAAACCAGCCGGCAATTCACCGGAAATCTCACGCATGGCATTGATCGCCTGACCAGATGAGAAACCCGGCGCCGGATTACCCATCACTTTGGCCGATGCGAAAGCATTGAAGCGATCGACCTGATCCGGGCCAATAATCCGTTCGACACGCAACAACGTATCAATTGGAATCATGCTGCCCGAAGTCGATCTGACGAAGACCTGTTTCAAATCTTCCGGCCGTTCGCGGAAATTGGATTCCGCTTGCAGATTGACCTGATAGTTGCGTCCGAACAACGTGAAGTCGTTGACATAGAGACTGCCGAACGTGCTCTGCATGGTCTCGAAGATCGACGAGATTGGCACGCCAAGCGCCTTCGCCTTTTCGCGATCGAGCAATACACGATACTGTGGGACGTCAGTCAGAAAAGTCGTGCGCACGCCGGCCAGCTCCGGCCGTTTGGCCGCCGCCTCCACAAGCTTTTGCGCTGCCGCGGCAAGCGCTTGCGAACCGCCGCCACTGCGATCCTGGACGAAAGCTTCAAAACCACCGGTATTGCTCATGCCCATGATCGGCGGTGGCGTGAACGCCAAAATATTGGCGTCCTTGATCGGGCCGTTGAAGGCAAAGAAGCTGCGAGCCAATGCTGCGGCGCTGTCGGCCGCGCCTGGCCGCTCCTTCCAATCCTTCAATTGCACGAAGGAAACGCCAGCACTTGGCTTCTGCACCCCGGCCAGAAGATCAAAGCCGGAGAAGGAAATCACATCGGCAACCGCCGACTTGTCCATGATACCCTTGTTCAATGTATCCATGGCGGTTTGCGTGCGCGACAAGGATGCCGCTGACGGCAGGATCGCCACCGAGAAAACACTGCCCTGATCTTCATCCGGCACCAGTGCACCGGGCAAGCGCATGAACAGATAACCCGTTCCACCAATCAGCATGGCGAACAGCAGGAAAGCCAGCATGGCGCGTTTCAAGAAGAAGCGAACACCGGCTGTGTAGCCGCTCGTCAAAGCGTCGAAAGCGCGATTGAACCAACGAAACGGCGCCAGCGGCTCATGATGACCAGGTTTGAGAATGAGGGCGCAAAGCGCCGGTGTCAGCGTCAGCGCAACGATGCCCGAGATCGTCACCGAAATGGCGATCGTCACCGCGAACTGGCGATACATTTCGCCCGCCAAACCGCCCATGAACGCAACTGGCACGAACACGGCGCAGAGCACCAGAACGATGGCGATGACGGGACCTGTCACTTCTGACATGGCCTTGATCGCTGCTTCCTTTGGCGGCAGCTTTTCTTGAGTCATGATGCGTTCGACGTTCTCGAGAACGACGATCGCATCGTCGACGACGATGCCGATGGCCAGCACCAGCCCGAACAACGTCAGAAGATTGATCGAAAAGCCGAGGGCATACATGCCGGCAAACGTGCCGATGATCGAGACCGGCACCGCCAGAATAGGAATAAGAGTCGCGCGCCAGTTCTGCAGGAAGACGAAGACGACGACGATGACCAGCACCATCGCCTCAACGAAGGTTTTGACAACTTCTTCGATCGAAACGCGCACGAAACGCGTCGTGTCGAAGGGAATTGCATAGTCTATGCCTGCCGGAAAGGTTTTCTGCAGCTCCGCCATCCGGGTTTGAATGGCGTCGTACGTGCCCAGCGCATTGGCCCCTGGCTGCAAGTAAATGCCGATTGGCACGGTGGGCGTGCCGTTATGCGTGGCATTGAAGGCATAGTTCTGCGCACCGAGTTCAAGACGGGCAATGTCCTTGAGGCGCAACGTCCCGGCGTTCTCGTCAGATCGGATGATAATCTCTTCAAAGGCCTTCGCATCCGGAAGGCGGCCTTCGGTGTTCACCGAATAAGTGAAAGCCAGATCATTCTGCACCGGTTCTTCGCCGAAACGGCCGGCGGCGAACTGCGCATTTTGCTCGCGAATGGAAGCGGCCACATCACCTGGGGTCAAATTGTACTGCGCCAGCTTGTCCGGCCTCAGCCAGATACGCATGGAATAGTTCTTGGCACCGAAGAGCGAGGCGTCACCGACACCGGGCACTCGCTTGAGCTCGTCGATAACATTGAGCAACGCATAATTGCTGACAAAGATGGAATCGTAACGCTTATCCGTTGCCGACATGGTCACGAGCGCCAAAATGGAGCTTGACTGCTTGTTGACGATCAAGCCTTGGCGCGTGACTTCAGCCGGCAGAATCGAGACGGCGCGCTGCACGCGATTGTTCACGTTGATGGTGGCCTGATCCGGATTGGTGCCAATTCGGAACGTCACCGTCAGTCGCATCGTTCCCGCGCTGGAATTGGTCGACTGCATATACAGCATGTTTTCAACGCCGTTGATCTGCTGCTCCAGCGGCGCCGCGACCACTTGTGCCACCGTTTCGGCACTCGCGCCAGGATAGGTCGCTTGCACGACCACCTGCGGCGGCACGATCTGCGGATATTGCTCGACCGCCAGAACGCGCATGGCAACAAGGCCCGCGAGCACGAAAACAATCGAGATCACCGCCGCAAAAACCGGGCGGTTGATGAACGGATTGATGGTCATCAGCGCGTGACCTTTGACGGATCGCTCGTCTCGGCCTTCATCACCGTGGCCGTGACCGGCGAACCGGGCCGCACTTTGATGATCCCTTCCGTCACCACACGATCTCCGGATTTGAGACCTTGCTCAACGATCCAGCCACCAGCCACGTCGCGTCCGATCGAAACCGGACGGATCGAGGCAAGATTCTTATCATCGATCGTATAGACGAATTGGCCCTGAGGCCCTTGCATCACGGCCGCCTGCGGAATGACGACCGAGTCCTTGCGCGTCACCCCTTCGACCAAAACGCGGACGAATTGACCCGGCCTTAGTTTCAGATCGGGATTGGGAACGAGCGCACGGCCGCGTACCGTACCCGTTTGCAGATCAATGCTGCTGTCCGTGAAGTCGACATAGCCTTGATGCTCGTAGCGTGTACCGTCGCTGAGCATGATTGTCGCCAGAAGCCTGCCTCCAGCGGGGCCCCGAGCCTCGCCACTTGCAATCAAGCGCCGGATTTCCGCCAATTCGGCTTCAGGAAACGAAAAGTGGACATAGACCCTGTCGATCTCGCTCATGCGGGTCAGCAGGCTGTCATTTTGACCGGTGCCCACGAGACTGCCCTCCGGCAGAATGCGCAGACTGGTGACACCGGAAATCGGCGCCATGACGGTGGTGTAACCAAGATTGATCTCGGCGGCACGCAATTGGGCCTGGGCCCCAGCCAAGGCGGCCTGCGCCTGTTCATAAGCCGACAGCGCGTCATCGCGTGTTTTCAACGTCCCAACTTGCCGATCATAAAGGATCTTGGCCCGCTCGGCATCGCGTTGAGTACGTGAAACCTGCGCTTGCGCATCCATCAGCTGCGCCTTGGCACGCGCCACCTCGGTCTCGAAGGATACGGGATCGATCCGGAACAACACATCGCCGGCCTTCACGGTCGAACCTTCGACGAAGGTCTTTTCCTTCAACACGCCAGAAACCCGCGCCCGAACCTCCACTTCGCGGAAAGCAGCCACGCGCCCGGCATATTGAAAATGCAACGGCACTTCGCGCGGCTTGATTTCCGTAACCGACACATTGGGCGGCGGTGGAGCGGCGGGTGGAGTCGTCGCATTATTACAGCCTGCCAGCACAAGCATGACAGTTAGTGCGGAGACAATACGGAATACGTCAGCTTTCGAGCTCATGGCATCGCCGGTCAAAAATGTTTTTTGGGGGTTTTATAGTCGTGGCAGATTATATATACATACATGAACGTATGTAAAGAGGCAGACTGAATGGCGCGCCGTACCAAGGCCGAAGCCGAAGAAACTAAAAACAGAATCCTCGGCGCCGCCGAGAAACTGTTTTTCGAGCATGGCGTCACCCAGACGTCGCTTGAGCGTATCGCCGAAGAGGCGGCCGTCACGCGCGGCGCGATCTATTGGCACTTCGCCGACAAGATCGAACTGTTCCAGGCTATGCATCAGCGCATCCGCCTGCCCCAGGAAGACATCATTCTAAATGCCTCCACCGCAGGGCACCCAGATCCGCTCCGTTTTCTAGAAGACGTAGCCATCGATTGCATGCGCACGCTCGCAAGCGACGCGCGCATGCAGCGCGTCTACACGATTTTGCTCATGCGCTGCGAATACGTCGGAGATATGGCACTGGCCCTCAGGCGCCAGAAAGAGGCCGACAGAGAGATGCGCTCCCACATCGCCAAGCTTTTCCACATGGCGCATGCCAAGCAGCCTTTGGCACCAAGCTGGACCCCCGAAACCGCCGCTCGCGTCTTCGGCGCGATGATGCACGGTCTTTGGACCGACTGGCTGATTTTTGGCAAAGAATTCGATCTTATTGATGTTAGCATCCGCTCAATCACCGAACTCTTTGCTTCCATGAAGAACTCGTCAGCTACGTCGCAATATTCCACATCACACTAGTAGTCGCTGGCATTCAAAGTTTCCTTCGATGAGACGGAACCGATGCCAGCTCTATCCATTGAAAACATGTCGGACCCATCAACTGCGTCTCTGAACAGAACCGCAAGTTCCCGTTCACCCGAGTGAGGAGTGGCGACATGAAAGCCAACAAATTGATGACACGCGACGTTCACGTCGTAAGCCCAGATCAATCGATCCAGGAAGTGGCACTGGCAATGACGAAACTCGATGCGGGATCCATGCCCGTGGGCGAGAAAGATCGTCTCGTTGGAATGATCACCGATCGCGACATTGTGCTGCGTGCCGTCGCCGAGGGACTGCCCCCGAGTACACCCGTGCGCGATGTTATGACCCAGGACGTCAAATACTGCTTCGACGATGAAGAAATCGAAGATATTTGCCAAAACATGGGCGACGTTCAAATCCGCCGACTACCCGTCGTCAATCGCGACAAGCGTCTGGTTGGCATTCTTTCTCTGGGTGATATTGCCCTGTCGAGTGCTGCAAGCAAGGCCGGCAGCACTTTGAAAAACATTTCCCAACCGACGCATTAATTGCGTCGACGCAAGATCGATCGATCAACCGACTATTTAGCCATAAAAAAAGCCCGCCCCTCTCATCGGGGCGGGCTTTGTCGTGATGCTAGTCCAAGGCATCATTGGCAATAATTCAATACTTAAGCTCGTTTGGAAGTGGGTAACCAAAGAAGGGGTTAACCACCATTACGCCGGACTCAGAAAGGGTTTGTACTGAATATATCGGTTACCCCTGTTTGCATATTTCTTTCACTGCCTTTTGCGTATTGCCGATGAAGTTTGATTTCCATTCTGCGAAGAGATCGTTCCTCTCTCAATTCACTCTTCCTTCTCGCCAAAAACTGCGCAGTCTGGATCGTATATTGCTGACTGGCATTGGCCTGGCGCTGTTCAGCATGACCTGCCTCGCCATAGTGATCGTTTCTCGCTGTTATTTCGATTACGCGCAGACGCAACGCAATCACGATCATCTACGCGCATATATTCTCATCCTCGAGGCAGCCAACGTCATCTCGGCCGAACGCGGACCTGCCAACACAAGCATGTCTGTCGCACCTGGCGATCCGACAGCAGCAGAAAGTCTTGCCGCTATCAGAGCTCGCAGCGACCGGGCCCTTGCCAACGTCGCGGCTTTGTCTGGTGAATATGCGATACCTTCCGTAACCGTGGACGAAACGCGGGCTTTGCTTATCGCCGGACGGAAAGCCGTTGATCAAGTTTCAGCGACGCCGCATCAGAACCGCACCATCAGCGCCATAAAACACGCCGTGGACAGCATGTTCGCAGTTATCGATCGGCTCGGAATGGTTCGCGATCAATGTGCTGAACAGATGATTCGACAAGACGCTGGTCTCGCTGGCCCCGCCATCATCGGCCGAAACCTTGGTGAAATGCGCGAATATGCTGGCCGTCTTGGTTCACTCCTGCATACGCCAATGGCAGCTGGCGTCCCTGTACCCAACCAAACCCTCGCCGATATTTATCGAACAGAAGGGCGCATAACGGCTTTGTGGCAGACTTTCAGCGCCCTGCCCGGCTTGGCCCAATCGCAATTTCAGCACGATAAACTGGACGTCGATCAACATTTCTTCAAAGACGCATTTGCCTTGATTCATACTTTGATCGCGGAGGGCGAACGCGGCACCTATCCAATCACATCACCGGAATTTACCGCGCGTTATGTGCCCACAATGCGCTCATTGGAAACGCTCCGTGCCAGCTATCTTGAAGATGCTGTCCTCCAAGCGGCCCGAGCAAGAGACCAAGCCTTATCGATGCTTCTGATCGCCATCTTGGCAACATCTCTTATCATTGCGCTCTTGATCGGAATTATCGTCATCATTCGTCGACAAGTCTTTCGCCCACTGATCCAAGCACAGCAAGCAGTTTTCCGGCTAGCGGAAGACAAACTTGAGAGAGTATCGTTTCCCAAACACCATACTCGGGAAATGGCTCAGCTTTTCATTGCGATCAGCGGATTGCGAACCATGCTTGTTGAACGCAAAACGCTGACACAACGCCTGCAGCAATTGGCTGAAACAGATAGCCTCACAGGCTTAGCCAATCGCCGACTTCTCGATCTGATCGGCCAAGGCCTGGATAACCGCCAGCTTACCGGCATCGACGTTGGCCTGATCCTTCTCGATATCGATCATTTTAAGGCGGTGAACGACACCCACGGCCATATGATGGGAGACCAAGTTCTCGTCGAAATGGCTAACCTCTTGCGCACGTCTCTAAGATCGAATGATCTTATTGCGCGTTATGGCGGCGAGGAATTTGCTATTCTCGTGCATGACGGAAACATGTCCGATCTGCTGGCGTTAGCACGGAAAATCAGACTGGTTGTTCAAACACATTTGTTCGGAACGATCGACGAAACGCCCCTCCGCCTGACGGTGAGTTGTGGCGCCGCCCAAGGCCAGCGAACAAAAAACGGCTGGAGCAGCCTCGTCCAAAATGCAGACGCTGCTCTCTATCGCGCGAAGGCCGAAGGGCGAAACAACGTCCGCTACGCTTCTGAAAGCGAGAAAAAAGCCTCTATCGGTGACACCTCGGAAGCCGCTCAAAGTGCTTCAAAATAAATCAACTTGTGTGTGCTTCTTGGGCAACACCGCCGTTAAGATCGAGCGATGTTAACGTGGCATCTGCTTGAAAATAATAATTTAACGCATTTGTAGAATTTTAGACATATCGTGTGCCGCTCTAACTTTCGTCAATATGTCACACATGATACAATTCAAACGGTCTAATTTCGTCAACAGCAGATATGGGGACTGATTGATGTTGAAAAAGCTTCTAATTGGTACGGCGCTCGCCGCAGTCGCATCCAGCGCGACACTGGCGGCTGATCTTCCGCGTCGCGCCGCTCCTCCCGCTCCGGTTTATGTCGCCCCGATCTTCACTTGGAGCGGCTTCTATGTCGGTCTCAATGCTGGATATGGTTTCAGCGGTGATCGCGGTGTGAGCATCTCTGGCTCGCCTCTGATCACCAATGGTCAGATCGCTGGCCAGGCACCGTTCTCCCTGTCGCCGAAGCGCGACGGCTTCATCGGTGGTGCCCAGATTGGCTATAATGTCCAGTCCGGCAGCTTCGTCTACGGTGTCGAAGTTGACTTCCAGGGCGCCGATATCAAGGGCTCGGCCAATGCCTGTGCCATCGCCGGAGGCTGTGCTTCGGTTATCACCTCCGCAACCAACAAGCTTGAATGGTTGGGCACACTTCGCGGCCGCGTCGGCGTCTCGTTCGATCGCGCCCTGATCTATGCCACTGGCGGTCTCGCTTTGGGCGGCGTACGCAACAGCGTTCATCTCAACGAGTTCGCCGGTGCCGGTCGTCAGTTCCTGGCTCGCTCCAACAGCACTCGCGCTGGGTGGACTTTGGGCGCCGGTGTCGAATACGCCATCTCCAATAACTGGTCGGCCAAGCTCGAATATCTGTACTACGATCTCGGCAGCCGATCCGCGGTCGGCGGTCAGTTCAACCCGGTCGGTGCTGAATTCCTGACTGCTAAATTCAAGAACAATGGTCACATCGTGCGGGCCGGTATCAACTATCGCTTCGGCGGCCCCGCCGGCCCGGTTGTCGCCAGCTACTAAAAGCTGACGCCAAGCGCCCAACAAAAAGAACCCCGCCATCGGCATTGCCGATGGCGGGGTTCTCTTTTTAGATCGCAATATCTCATAGTCTTTCAGTCAGCTGCTTCTTATCCTCGTCGGCGTCCGCCAGCCCGCCAACCATGTTCATAGCTCGCCTCTTCCCGTAGATGCGCCAGAATTCCCTCCACAGCTTCCACGATCCTGACCTCGCTCTGCGCTCGCAAATCGATCAGCTTGACAAAGCTCTCAGACCGCTGGGCAATACACGTCAGTGCTTCCACGGCCTCACGCATGAGAGCGACCTCCGAAAACTCGGAGCCTTCATGCTTCTTTTCCTTCCCAGTCGGTTGCTTATGATACCCCCAGAACATAGCCAAAGAAGTTGCGATGAAAATTGCCAGATAGACGACAGCTTGCATCAACCATGGCAATTTCTCGACCATAGTGGGATCAAATGGCTGCATCCACGATGCTCCGATCTACTTCACCAGCGTCCTGCCACGCCTCTTTGACATTGGTGATTTCAAGAACAAGCAAGCCTGGATAGACTAAGCCGAGGATCGACATCTCAACACTATACATATCAATGGAAATGGCAGTCCAAATATAACAGCTCACGAAGGCAAGCGATCCCCTCACATGCGGCGACCATTGACCGTACCAGGTTTGTGCGAAAGTCCCGTTGATCGCCAGAGCAAGCAAGCGCAGTACTCCGATACTCAAACAGCCCCAAGCCCAGATCCGCGCCGCCATAAATCCTTCAAACGCTTCCAGCCGCGGCACCGCTGACGTCGGTAAAGATTCAAACGCCAGGCCGATTCCAACCAATATAAGTGCCAAAACCCATTCCGAGCGACGCATAGCGAAATGATCGCAAATACCATGCAATATGCGTTGACCAGACATGACAACCTCCATCATGCATTAAGCTCAGAAACGGTCTCGGATACTGACAATAGTCGCATAAGCTTTTTGGGCCGCTTTCAAGACACCTGCCGCATCGTTTGGTCGATGGGCACAAAGATCATCGAGAAACACGACAGCTTGTGCCTGCGCATCGACATAACTCTGCGGAATACGTTGGCCCGCAAAAAGACGGACAAGAGCAAATGCTGCATCGGCGGTCTTGTAACCAGCGCAAACTTTGTCCAGCGTCGCGTCCGCTTTCGATGCTGCGATATCGGTCATCTGAATCGCATCAGCGACACCAGCAGCTAAATTGCGATCGACAGTTGGCACGTGAGCACAACCAGAGAGCATTATGCTTATGCCAAGAAAATACGGAAGCGAGTTCATTGGCTGACCACCTTGTTTGATGGCGAAGCCCGTGCAACATCCGGTTCCGTTACGATCTTTTTCACGTCCGGATTCGCGGCGACCGCCGCGATCTGAGCCGCCGGACTGGCCTTCCGCCACACCCACCAAACCGCAACCAAAGGCGGGATCAGGCCAGCGATCGCGGTCATTTGTTCGTTGGTGAGCCACCCGCGCGCCACAGCAAACCCACCGGAGAAACTCAATAGTTGTCGCAAAATTGCCAAGACCTGATCCTGTGTCATTTCTCACCTGTGTGTGGATGCCGGAGCCGCCGGCACGGAGGCTCAAAGGAGACTAGAAACAGCCTTACGCAACGCATCGCCGCAGGCTTTGGCGCCGACAGTCGAGGGGTCGAACGCCAGGCGCGAGATGTCCCATTTTCCACGCTGTTTGATGCCGAGATTGACCTGGACCTCCGCATGCGAAAGCACGGTCTGCGGCGTGATGGCGATGCCATAGCGCCAGCAGAGGTCCGCAATGACCCGAGGGAGCTTCTCCCATTGGGCGCGTGTCATCGGCGCCGTGCCGGCTTTGAATGGGCTTTCGATCGCGCCAGCCATGCAGCAGAGCGAGACGCCGATGGACCCGGTGTTGCAATTGAGCGTGTGAGCCGCGTACCCGGCCTTGGCGCCTCTGGCATCGTTCAGGGCAATTGACGGTTTACCGTGCACTAATTGCCCATCGTCCTCGATCAAGACATGGTAGTGCGACTTGTCGAGTGCGGAGGCCTTGTACGCGCCTGCTGTCCAATGGACGATGATGCGCTTCATGATGGCATCTGGCATCCATTCGGTTGGCACAACCCGAACCGACGAAACCGGCATCGTCAACTCGACATAGTTGAGCAAAGCCGCCTGCGTCATCGGGCCGGCGATGCCGTCGACAAGCAGCGCGTGCGCCTTCTGGAAGGCCTTGATGGCCGCCAGTGTCTTCGGGCCAAGCTTCCCATCGACTGGACCCGGGTCGAAACCAGCGCGCGCGAGTGCGCGCTGAATCGCTTCAACGCTCATGGTGTGTTGCTTTCGATTTACGGATGAGAAACTGTGCCGAACGGAATTGGCTAGGATTCGAACGCCAATGAAGATGGCGTTGGGGATCACACTCGGCTTCGATCTCTGGCGAACGCCGCTTTTTCTTTAGATGCCCAGAGCTTCAGTCTCGCGGAACATTTCGTCGATCGTTGTCGGCGTGAAATCCTCGAAATCGGGAGATGCCGCGAGCACAGCTAGGAGAGGATGCGCCCGCTCCAACTCCGTGCCGTTCGACCAGTAAAACTGAAGCGCCATAGGCTGTACCGTCATTAGCGTGTTAACGGCCGACAGCCTGCCCTTGTTCGCGAGCACTGCCTTGGCACGCCACAGTGGCACCACCCGCGGCACTGGACGAGGGTCGAGCTCCAACGATGTTTCGGCCGCGTCGTCAATTGCGGCCTCGACGAGCCGACCCGCCGCCAGCCATTCCAAGCGCTCATCCCCGCCTTCGGCCGGCTCAAGCTGTCGCCAAAGCGCGAATGCTTTGACAATGGGCGACGCGGCCGCGATCAGCGCCAAGGCGGCATCATAAGCTACCCAGCGCGGCTCCGGCTCCTCGGTCTCTTCGCTTGTCTCCGGGTCGAGGACGAGGCGCGTGCGCGGCGGAAGTGCCCAGGCCGGATTGGCGACCATGACCGGCTGGCCGTCCTCATCGATCGCCTGGATTTGCCGAGGCTCACCGTTATCCGGCTCGCCTTGCCTCACGAGCGCCTGCGCCGCCTCGTACTCGAGCACCGGCGGCAAGACGGCGCGGATGGCGGCATTGCGCTGGAGCGTCGATAGGGCACCAGCGTCCGATGACGGAATACAATCCTCGACGCAACGCGGCTGTCCAGCAACCAGTGTCCAGCGGTAGACCAAGCCGCCGCTGGTGAAGTCAATAATATCCATGATTGCTCCTTAAGCCGCGCGCGTCAGGCGCTGTTCCCCGAACCACTCGATCGTGGTCGCCGCCTTGCCCGTGGCGCGCACGCCGATCCATCCGCCGCCCATCGACGCGACGATGAGGTCCATGGTGCCCGTGGTTCTGTCAGGCAGGCTGGGCGTGCCCGAGATCACCGAGTAGAAGACCGTCGCCGCCGGCGCGCCGATATCGCGATTGGCGCGCACCTTCAGCAGCGTGGTCAGCAGTTCCGTGGCCGTGCCGCCTGGCACCGCCGCCGTCACCGAGACAATGGCATCAACCTTGCCGCCTTCCGGCACGTAAATCGGATCGCCTATGAAGGTCGGCGTGGCATCGACCGTTACGCGGCCGTTAAAGCTACCGACGTTCGGATCATTTGCGACGACCGCCCGGCGGGCGCGAACACCGCTGCGCAATGGTAACGCTGGCAGAATCACGTCGACGCCAGTCGCGGTTATGATGACCACATGGCCGTCGTGGGCCGATACTTGCTTGTGATTGTTGGAATCCGTCATGCCATCTACGTACATGGTGAACGCAGATGCTTTTTCCATCTGCGGTCGCCGGAGGCGGAACGTGGCATTTACGGGTGCACCCGAGGAGTATCTGACAATCCAGCGTAGCGCGATGTTCGTCGTATTGGCTTCGGCGGTGGCAGTCGAGGAATAACGAACATTCGTTGCATTCGGTGCAATTGGAGTAGCCCCGGTTGAGCCAACTGTATTGAAGCTGGCATCGCGCCGATCTTCCCGAAGCTCAAGCGACTGAAAGTTCGTCAGCGACCCTGCGATCAACTGCATCTCCATACTGAAAGTCCAGTTCTCCCCAGGAGCGACGTTTGAGATAGTCGCCGGAGACCAACTGAAATTTCCTGTGGCATTCGGTGTTCCTGAGACTTGAATATCCACGTAGCCTGGGCCGGCACCAATGAGAGACTGACTGACACCATTGGTCACAGCCGGCATGACAGCAGAACCACCGAACATACCTACGCCGGGGCCACCGATCGTCACATTCCCAAGCCCAGAATTGGAGAACTTGTTGATGCTCGTGGTGCTGAGAATCGTTCCTTTACTCACGAGTCCCTGGAACACATCCGTCCCGCCCGCCGACTTGGCGACGTAGAGCAAATCAACATCGGGATCATGAGCTATGTCTTGTACGCCCGAGCCTCCCTGAAGCAGGCACTTCGCATTAGGCTTGAACATCTGCACTTCTTCGGCGTACATCGCCGTGACCTGAACAGGTGACGGCGCGCTGCCGATGGACAGGCGAGGTAGCGCCATAGAGCCGAGCAAGCGATTGGAATTGGTGACGCCGTTGATGAACTGCGCGCCCAATAAAAGCTTCGCGCCACTATTGGACAGGCTGCCCGCCTGGGTTCCCGTCGCGAACAATGCGCCATTCGCGTAAAGTTCGACCCTGGCCCCACGTCGCAAAACGACAATATGCTGCCAAGCGCCTGTCGGCACGGCCACACTACCTGAATATCCAAATATCCCACCCGAAGCCCTTCCGCCAAAGAACGGAATGCCCGAAGAAATGATATAGAGGCGCCAATGCACGTTGGTGCCAGTATCATCAGATGGACCGCCGACCTCATCGGTGAAATGCATCAGCGCTTCTGCGGCCGCGCTGTTCGTGCGCTTATACCAAACCGATATGCAGAAATCACCGGTACCGATGTTCAGTCCGCCTAAATTGTTCGAAACCGAAGCATTGCCACCACTCGTCCGCAGGTCTTGCCAACAGGCCAATTCGGCCCCCGCAGCGACGGGCGCCCGGTTAATAGTGCCGATAATCTCACCGTGGTTTCCTGCTGGCGAAAAAT
Source organism: Rhizobiales bacterium 62-17 (assembly GCA_001898965.1). Lineage (GTDB taxonomy): Bacteria > Pseudomonadota > Alphaproteobacteria > Rhizobiales > Beijerinckiaceae > Terripilifer. The sequence goes on along the minus strand of MKVW01000006.1, from coordinate 246,524 downwards.
CGGCGATGACAACCCTCGTGCTGACGTCGTCGATCGCCGTTGTGGCACCATTGGAGCTCGGGAAAAACAACACGTGCGTGATCGCAGACGCCGCACGGAAATAGATGTTGACTGTGCTTCCCGCTGCCACCGCTTGCTCAATGATCTGGTTCCCGGCAATAGCCGTACCGAGCCTGAACGTGCAGCCCGCTATCCGCGCTGTCACGGAGAACCCGTAGGTTTGCCCTATCAATGGCGTAGCAAGTTCTTGTCTTACGCGCGCGCAATTGTTTCCGTCGACGCGATTCAAGAGAAGCTGACCTCCATTGGTCGCATCCCAAGCCGGTGGCGTATAGCCGGTGCCGCTGCTGTAATCGATCCACCCCAAGATGTTCGTATCGAATTTTCCGTTCGTCACGATTTCGCTGCTTTGCAGCGCAGACAGCATCCTGGCTGACTCCGAGTAGGCCAGTTTGCTCGCGCCAACTTGATGGCCGGTATTCCGCCAATCGTCGATATAGGCTACAGAGCTATTGGTCATGCCGCCGCGATTGCGGCCCAAAAGCGTCAGTCCGGCCGCTGCGGCGGCGATAGCCACCTTGTTGCCTGCCCCTCGCACATAGCTAGGACCGGTTGGCGTAACCACCATCGTCGACGGCGTGGTCGCATTGTGGAGGAAGGCGTGGGCAAAAGACGCCGACAAATAGGCCGGAGGATCATAAATCCAAACAGTGCTATTCGTCGACGCTGCGGTCGCGTACAGGGTGCCGTTTCGATCAAATGACACTCGGCCCATTGCGGTCGTTGCGGCCGAACTGACGTTTACCCCATCTTCTCGCAAGACGCCCGCGCCGCCGGCGGTTGCATATGCACAAATCGGATTGCGCATGCCCAGCCGATTAGGATTTGGCGCCGTCTGTGGCAGAACTGTCATGGCGAGGTGATTGACAGTGCCGTTCAAGATTGCCAACGATGGATTATCGAACCAAGGTGGCAATGTACCTGGAAGGCCCTTACCGCTGTTTGCTTCAGCCAGATTTCCCTGGTAGGCGCCGCAATTCGGCGTGGCCGATTGGCGGTACACTGTGGCCCGGTCAAGTACAAGATCAATTGCGAGGATTCCCGCATTGGTCTCGCCAATTAGGATCAGGCCGTTGCGCGCGGTGATCGCCGTGACAAGCGGAACAGTGTTCGAAAGAACCAGATTCGTGGCGCCTTCGTTCAGTGTCCACCACATCGGGCAAGTCGGATCGTCGGCGTCATAGATCACGATCTGACGGTAGCTGCCGAGCGCGGCGATCACCATCAGGCGCGGATGCTGCGCTTTCGATCCGCGCGTGGCCATGTTGAGCGGCGCCGTCGTCAGGGACGAGTTGACCTTGCTGGTCCACTCCGGGTCATCGTCGCGCGTGGTGTCGTAGACATGAGCGGCGACGGTGTTGGTATCGAGCAGGATCGCGCGCGCGGCGGCCGAGAGGTTGGCGAGGCCGGAGACGGCGGCAGCGGATTGCGCATTGATCTGCGTCGACGTCGCATATCCCCCGACGAGCAGCGCCAGCGCGGAAACTCTGTCCAATGAGGCCGAAGCCGTCGCTGCCGCAGCCTGAGACAGCACGCGATCGGCCGCGACCTGCGCGGCGTCTGCCACCGGCGTGCCATCAATGAACTTGGTCCAGTAGGCGCCTTCCGCTGGCGGCGTGCCGGGCGGAACGAGCTGGAGAGCGCGCCATTGGCTGCCATTGTCCCGCAGGATCGTGTCCTTGCGATAGGCCACGGTCGAAACGTAACCGCCGTTGACCGGATAGAGGCCCTTGTCGCCTTTGATTGCAGCAATGAGTTGCGGGGCAAGATCAGCCATCGTTATCCTCTTGTCGGGTCATATTCGACGATCACGCGGACGGTTTCGGACGACAACACCGTGTCGCCGAGCGGATCGTACAGCTCGTAGTCAAAGAACAGCTCGACGGAGGCACCGGGCGTCGCGGGGTTCGGCCAGAAGGCCGTTTCACTCGCTGCCTTCTCGATCACCACCCACTTTTGCAGGTCGCCCGTGAGGGAGACGTCGAGATCGGCAACCTGAGTGCCATCGCTTTTGCGGATTTTGCCGCGCCCGGCCCACTGGACGCCATCGGCGACATTCACCTGCCCTACGAAAGATAAGGTGTCGCCAGCCTTGAAGCGGACGGTCTGCATCACATCGACGTCCGGTTGCTTCTCCACGGCCAGATCGTGTTTGGATCGCCGCCGGCTGGAACGTTAACGAGAAACCGGCCGGCGGCATCGGTATTGCCGAAATTCAGATTGTTGGAGGTAATGCCGGTAAGATTCCCGCCCCAGAACATGGGCCGCACGCTAGGCGAAGCAACATAGTAATTGACGTTCGTGAATGAGACGAACCCGCCGGATCCAAGACATACGGCAGTCAGTCCGGATTCCGTGACGTTATTGATGATGTTGATGCGATCGAAATTCAGATCGTATGCCCCAAGGAACCCTAACGTCCGCTTTGTTCCATCGGGATCGGTCGTCCATGACGAGGAAGCAAAAGTGATGTTCCGTTGAACACCGGGACCGTTGAAGGAGATTCTGGTGCCATTTACGGGAATCGGCGCCTCGGTGATCGTGATATCCGACCCGAGCACAATGGTCGATTGCTTGTACCCCAGCGAGCGGACGAGTGCCTCATTGATCGTCTGCAGGGCCGTCGCAGGCGTGAGGCCATCATTGGCATCGTTGCCTGCCACGTTGACGTGGAGACCCAGGGAGCCGTTGTATCGCTGCACAATCTTGAACATCGCTAGCTGAAGCTGGTTGTGCTTCGTCTCATCGAGCGTGATCCCTTCGCCCGCAATGACGGTGGCTATCTCCTTGGCCGAAAGTGAGCTGCGATACATCAGCTCGTTGAAGAGCTGGAGATCAGCAGGGCCACAAGGAAATCCATTGGCAATTTCCGTGCTGGTCGGGTCCCGACGCTGGGTCGAGGGTGCAAAGGCCCACGGATTAATGGGTAGCTTCATCTCAATATCCTTCAGCAGGTTGCTTTGGCATCGTCTGGGCAGAGCCAGACGCCCCGGCCAGCGGCCGGCGGAACACAATTGGCCCAGGTGCTCCCGGGCTCGCAAAAGCCAGTGACGTCGTAGGCGTAGTCACCGCCACAATCGAAGCCGAAAACCCTCGTCGGGCTGTCGGGTGGATCACACATGCCGGCCCAGCCCTCACCGAAACCGAAGATCGGACGCTGATCGATCCAGAAGCCGAGCCAGATGCCTGGCGCCACCGGAAGAATGCGCGCGAGGATCTGATTGCGGGCGATCTCGTCGACATCGAGCGGGCGGCCCGACGCGACGACAACGCGGCCACGATCGGCCTGCACCACGTAGGCGCGCGGGCCCCATACGTATCGGAGCGCCGCTATCAGGCTCTCGCGATCGACGAGGCCGAGCATCTGATAGCGCCTAGCCTTCAGGAAGCCACGATAGACCTCATCATCGGCGATGCAATATTCGTTGAGGCGGCCGCCATCGCAGCCGAGCCAGTTCCCGCCTTCGCAGAAACCGACGATCCGGCCTGGAAAGGCATCCGGCCCGCCGCAATCGAAGCCGAAGACGGGATTTGGAATGCAGATGCAGTGGCACCGCGGGAATCCCAGCCACTTGCCGATGATCGTGAGCTGATCGCCAACAGCGGTATCCAGATCGAAGAATGTCGGAATGCGCGCCGTGGCTTGCGCCGCCGCCTCAACCTCAACCAGCACGCCACGCATGTAACTGAGTAGCTTTGCCGCTTCCCGGTACTCGGTCGGGATGTTCTGGAACTCACGCAAGACGATATCGCCGACGAAGGTGGTGTTGAACTCCACCGTCAGCGCGACGGTCTCAGACGACATCACGGTGTCGCCGCCGGCGTCATAGACCTGATAGTCGAAATAGAACGTCCGTTCTCCGCTGGGCGACGGCCGGGGCCAGGTCGCGACCGCCGCCGGCGCCGCCGAAACGACGATCTCCGCCGGCTCAACGCCGATCACCGCGCAGTCGAGTGGCCCCACGACGGCGCCGGCCTCGTCGCGCAGCGTGGCGACAGCACGCCAGAGATAGCCATAGGGCAGATCGATGGTCGCTGAGAACCGGAGGTCCTCGCCATAGGCGTAGCGCGCCTGGATCATGGATCAGACCCGCGAGAGAACGATATCGCCGACGGCAATGGTGGCGATCTGATCGAAGGCCACCGCGTACGGCAGCGCCACGTCAGTGCCGAGGTCGGGGAAAGTCACCCGAGCCGACACGATCTCGATATTGCCGAACAGACGGGCGACGATCAGGTTGAGCAGCGAAATCGTGATATCGACCCCGTTCGCCGGCCGGTCGGCGCTGGCGAAATAATCGGCCAGCGATTGCGCGATCTGAGCATTGGACGGCGGCGAGCAGCCGTTGCGATCGATACCGGTCCTGATGTCCAAATCGAGCCCCAGGCGCAACTCGGTCGGCCGCATCAGGCGGAACGTCTGACAGAAGCCGTCGACGACGGTCTGCACGGGATGATTGCCATGCGAGCTGATCCCCGGCGCCACATAGGCGCGGAAGATTGCCGCCAGGGCATCATCGCCGCCGCCGATAGCCGCGATGGAGATGGAATGCGAGTCCTGTCCGTTGGCGTCGACATAGGCCGTGTCGTTCACCCACACCTGTGACCAGACCACCCCCGGTGTGTTTCTGACAGCCCGCACCAGGTCAGAAATGTCGATATTGGCCCGGCCGGCGTTGAGCATATCCGTCCGGAGCGTGTCATCCTGTTCGCCGCTAGCACGAGCCAGGATGCGCAGCTTGGCCAGCATGTCGAGCCGCGCGCCTTCGGCCTGGCTCGGATCGAGGCTCTGATAGGTCGCTTCGGCGATTTCCCAGGCTGTGGCCGCGATCGAGGCCAGATGAGCATTGAGCAAACCCAGTGGGCTTTCAGGTGTCTGGATGACGCCGGGACCGAACACATCGGGCGAAGCGGCGCGCGTTTCGAGGTCGTCAAGGATCGCCGCCAGGGGCTTCCTGACGAAGCCGGCGGGTGTCACGCCATAGGTGGTCATGGAACCTCAGAGCGGAATGGAGGTATCGTCGTATTCGGTCTCGATCAGGCAGCGGCGCAAGAAAGCGCCACGGCTGAGCCGATCGAAATCGGCTTGCAGTTCGAGAATGCCGGTTACACCCGGCGTGTCGAGAATGGCTTTCTTGGCCATGGCTTCAGCGATCACAATGGCGCTGGGCTGCTGCCCCAAAACCATGCCGAGCCAATCGACACCCACATTGGTGTCGAGAAAATATTCGCCTTTATAGAACATCAGCCGCTGGCGCGCGTGCTGGGCCACGGCCTCAGTGTTATGCACCATTGCGAGATTGCCCGAGGCGTCGAGCCCGATATCGTTATGCGGGATCATGGCGATGCCGATGCGCTGCATATCAGGAGGCCTTCATGGCTTGAGCCCGCTGGAGGAGCTGGTTGGCCCTCTCGATATCCGGTGGATCCATCGGCACGCCACCGTGCTTATGGTCCTTATAGGCTTTCAAGAAATCGACGAAGATCGAGAGGAACGTGTCGCCACCCTTCTTGATGTCGAACGAACCGTCATCCTTCATCTGAAAGCCCGATTGCCCGTCCTCGGTCCCGATGTGCAGGCGATCAGCGGGCAGGTTCTCCATCTCCTTTGACTTGGAGGTGGATGTCGGCACCGCATAAGCATCGGACAGATCGGACATACGGCCCGGATGGCGATCAACATCGCTGCCATCGTCCCAGGCGGCGTCCATGGAGCGGCCGGCGAAATGCAACATCACCTCGTCGCCGGCTTTCAGCGGTTTGTGCAAGACGAGGCCGCCGGCGCGGGGCACCTGCACGGGCACTTCCTGCAATTCCGGCGCGCGCAGTTTCACGCCGTCGAAACTCTGCGACAGCAGAGGCTGAATGGTCGCCTTCTGCCGTTTCGCATCATAAGCGACGACCTTGCCTAGCATCGGCCCATTGTGTTCGCGCCGCTCCGCCTCGATCATCGCACCGAGGCTTTCATGCTCGTCGAAGCGCGTGCCGGTTCCCTGATAGCCTGCCATTACTTGACCACCTTGCCGCCCTGCACCCGGTTGCCTTCGATTTCCATGTAAAACTCCTCGCCCCGGGTCGAACCGGTGAAGGTCACCGCGTTAACGCGGAATTCGCCGCCGCCCGCATCGGACTGACGCTTGTCGCGGCCGGACGACAGGTCGAGGAAATTGCTTTCCACCTTGATCATGAAGCCCGGCGCCACGTCGGGCTCGATCAGGGCTTTCACCTTCACGCCCTTGTCGGTCTCTTGCGGCACGCCGATCATGCCGGTCTCTTTCGAGATCACAGCGCATTGGCCCAGGTGCTCGTCGTTCTTGACGATGTTCACCTTGCCCTTGTCGATATTCCAATAGAGCTTCTGCTCGCGGCCGACGCCGTCGAGCGCGCGGAAGGCCCAGCCATAGACGGAGACCGGCCGCTTATAAGGCGGCAGATCGTCGAGCCCCTTGGTCTTGCCCAGTTCAACGCCGGGCATCTGCTGGACCACGTGCTGGATGACCTCCTTGGGCTTAGTGCCCTTGGGGAAGGTTTTCGACACGGCGCCCTTGTTCACGCCCTTGTCACCGTCGCCGAAGGAGATCTGCGAGGAAATGTCGGGCGAGGATTTCTCGTGCTCGACATCGCGAATGTCGGCCTCCACCAGAACGGCCATGCCTCCATCCTCGTAGCCGACTTCAAGGGTGAGTTTCTTGAATTCCTCGCCCAGTTTCTCGCGGTTCGATTTGGTCAGATTCCAGATCGTCACCGTGCCGCTGTTCTGCTTTGACCCTAAGGTTTTCTTGACGCTAAAATCGATCTTGAAGCCATCGTCCGGCGCCTGCGAGCCTTCGAACACGCCGCCACCGCCGGCGCCCGAGATCGTCAGGCGCACCTTGCGTTTCCATTTGAGCATAAGACCCCGCGTTAGTGGGAAAGGCGGGCGATGTTCCCTAGCAGATCGTTGAAAGGGCTTTAGTGTCATCCCCGACGGCCGCGCAGCGGCTGAGCGGGGATGACGCTAAAGCCCCTGCAACAGCCGGCCAGCCCGCCGCTACGCCATCGAAATTAAACGGAAGGTGCCCGAGGGCAGATCCGCCCGACCAGGATTACCGCCCCGCCCCGCCCAATCGACCAGCACGAGCCGGCCGATGCCAAGATTGAAGCCGGCCACCAGATCGGTGCCCGGCACCAAGCGCAGACCAGCAACGCGGGTTTCATCGTCGATCTCGACATCGAGCGACCAGCGGCCGAGCCAGTCGTTCCAGTTCAACGACAGCGCCACGTCGACGCCGTTGAGGAAGGTTTTCAGGCGTTGGTAGGGAACATCAATGATTGGTATCTCGTAGCTGCTCACCATGAACCCTTTCTGATGTTCAATCAGGTGAAGGCGCGCGGGGGACCAGCGCCTGCCTGCGACGCGCTGGTCATATCCAGCGCCTGCACCTGGCCACGATTGTTTTGGCGCTGACCACGCGGATCGCTGCCAGGCCCTGAGGTGCCGCTGCGTTTGCTGCCACCACCGCTTGCCTGGGTCCGTTGCGAGGAAACGCGGATCACCTCCTTCAAGGAACAGGTGAACTTGAGGACCTGCCCCGTGGTCGGCTCGCGCTCGGGCGCCAGCTTTTCGATCAGCATATTGTCGAGAACGGTGAAGCCGGTGACGATAGAGAACGGCTCGGCCTCTTTCATCACGGCAAAGAGGGCTTCATAGGTGCCCATCACGTCGAGACTGACACATTCCAGGCTCGCCGAAGTCGGCGTCCGCCAGGCATGATCGGCGATCTTGGCACCGCTCTCGACCGGATGTTCCGGCACTTCCATGGCCGCTTCGATGCTCTCTTTCAACACGACATCGACCACGACGCCGCCAATGTCACGCAAGATGACGCAGGGCATGGAAACCTCTTATGGATCAAATAATCACTCGGGCGCCGCAATGGCGGCGGGGAAAGCAACAAACAGAGCCGATGGCAGTGGCTAGATGCGGACCGCTTCAATCTGCTTCTGCAACCATCATTCTGTTAGAGATTGCAGCATAGTCAGGACAGGATCTGCCATGCGCAGGGTACCAATTACGGCAGAGCCTTGAATATCGTCAACCTCGCTCAGGCAGGTTAGCTGATCCCTCGCGACCAGCTTCCGAGAGCATATCTCCAGAAGATCCCGAATAAGCACGACGTCATCGGCAATAACCAGTACGGCTTCAGCAGCACCTTTGATCAGCTTCGACTTAGACAATTGCAACGGCCTTATTCTCTCAACGCCATCCATCATCGAATCGAATTTGGCTTTCTCGGCACCAATCTCCCGCTTAAGACAGACAATCCTGTCCACCTCTGCGGGCTGCTTTAAGCAACTTGTTAAACTATGCATCTGTCCCCATGAGAACGTCGACGCCGCTTTCATTGTGCCTGCCAGTACTCTCAGTTCCTCCTTGGGCAAGGATTGTTGCGCCTGAGACACTCCATTGAAAGCCATCGCTGCGATAGAAACGCCCCACATCAACCCGCGCATGTCCGCTCCTCATATTCGAGCATCCAAGAATAATCGCGGCAATATCGAAAAGGAAAGAAAATTCGCAACTAAAACATATGGCGTAGATGGCTATGCTGACGCAACATTGCCAAGAGTAGCCACCATCCATCCTTTGGGAATACTGGCCTGGCTTGAAACTACTGCGCGCTGCACGACAGCCGCGATATCCTTTTCGTTTAAATTAGCCGTCACAGAGATATGTATCGTGCGCTGGTCGTTGGCAAAATCGCTATTTGTAACGTCGGCTCTCTTACCTAGTGTATCCTGGCTCAAGCTTTGGACAGTGTCAGGACGGACTTTAAGAAAAGCATCGATCGCCGCCTTCAGGCTCTGGTACAATCCCGAGAGCTGCCCTTCAAGCCGGGCACGAGTATTCGGGTCGCTATGCCGATTGATGTCGTTCTTTCGTCTTGCAATCACGTCTGCAAGATTAGCTACAGGACCTGCTTCAGCCGCCCCTACTTCTGCCGACCCGCGAAGCCGTCGAGCAGCCTCGATCGTACCCGAATACTCAGCGCCCATCCCATCCAGGCGCTCAAGCTGTTGCTGTTTGGCGTTGCGAGCGTCCTGTTCCGATTGCAATTCCTCGGCAGATTTCGGAAGGAGACCTACTGCCCTGGCCAGCGACGTTACTTTATCAACAACAGAGATAATCGGCGGCAGAAGATTGTCTGCGATCGTTATGGCAAATCTCTGCGATGCGTCAGCGAACGCACCTAATTGTTGCTGCAATTTCGCCGCCGCTGCGCTGACACGGGCGTTCTGCTCCCTGTCCGCTTCTGTTTCTGATGGCCGACGAGACGTTCCTTCTTTCCTGGCTTGCTCCCAAGCAGCAGCCCCTCCGCCTTTTTTCATTATTCCAAGCGTTTCATCGCCGAACTTCGAGCGTATCAGCTTCCAAAGCTCGTCTCGTTCGTCCGCAAGTCTCTTGCTTTCTCCGGCCGATTGGGGACGAGCCGAAGCTTCCTGATTCTTAGCGATACGGTTGGCTAGAACAGAAAGCGCTTCCGTCATCACCTCGGCGGTATCGCGCCGCTCATTCCCTACCTGCGGATTGACACCCAATTCTGTTAGAAAATCAGGCGTCTTGCCATTATCGAGGCTCCGATTTAGCTCGCCCGCGAAACTCCCAAACTGCTTCTCGGCATCTGCTGCTGTCAGCCCCATCGACTCGTACATGCGAGACAGGTCATCGAGCTGGGCAGCGCTTGTTCCCTTGCCTTGGGCGCTGATCTGCAACCGACTACGCAGGGTCGCGGCCTCAATCCCCGCCTGCGTTAGCTCAGTCACAAGATGGGCCACCGCTGCGACACCAGGGCCAAATCTTTCGACGATCTGCCCCGCGATATTGCCAATTCCTGCCCAAGAGCCGGACGCCGATTTGATTGTACTAATATCGTTTCTTACGCGACCCGCGAGACCAGAAATCGCTGCGACGTCGAATTTATCCAGCGCCGCGCCAATTTTCTGGAGCTTTTGGCTCAATCCGGCAAAGCCGGCATTCGATCCACCTGAACCCGTTGCCCCTGAAAGGCCCTTCGCAAGGTTCGCAACTGACTTTAACGCATCTTCAAATTGCCTGAGCTCGCCCAAGCCCTGAACTTTGAAACCGACATTGGCGACGAGTTCTTCAACAACCACCTGCCGCTCCTATTCGCTTACCGCTTATCGCGGGCCAGTTGCCGCATTTGGTCTCGCACTCGCCGAGCCTCCGTCTTCTCCACCAACGCATCGGCAATCTCTGGAACTTGCCGTAAGGCCTGCCCAAACTGCCCCGCCTTAGCGTGGCGCCCAGCCTCCGCCAAGGCCCGACGGGCGCGTGCGCAAGGTTCACACGTCATCAAGTCATCCCTTTCGCTGCGCCCGTTCCATCGCCCGGGCAGACAAAGCATTGCGAAGATCGAGGATTTCATTGGCATCAAGCATTTCGCTCAACGTCAATGTCCGCACATCCGCCACGCTATACAGTGGTGGATCGGCCATGATCGGCCGCCAGGCCATGATGCGATGGGCAGCGTTGGGAGCGATCCGGCGCGCTTCATCGGCCGTCAGGAGGCTTTCCCCACCTGCTGAAGCACTTTGTTGAGCGCGCCGGCGGCGAAAAAACGGGAGAACTGCACCTCCGCCGCGAAGGCGCTGACGGCGATGATCTCGTCCAAGGTCGCCGGTTTCACGCCCACCACCACCGGCTCGCCATCGACCCGACAATCGGCCAGCAGACGTTCCATGATTTGCCGTATCGCCGGGGTGTTGCGATTGCGGATCGCCAGCGAGAAGGCGCGCACGAAGGCCGCCTCTCCCTCTGGCGCGGACGCCTTGTCGTTCTTCACCATGGACTCGATAATATCGGCGAAGGGCACCAGAATTTCGACGGCGAGATCGGCCAGATCGAAAGCATCCCAGCCGCAGATTTCATCGAACTTGTAGACGTGCTTCCCGATCCGCTTCTCAGCCATCAGCCCCTCACCACATCAACGCTGCCCGGCTCCCAGCAGGGACAAAAGAGCACCCATTCGCGCTCGGACGCGTTTTTGCCCTTCTGCGGCATGCCTTCCTGCATGACGAGAGCCTGAGTGCAGCCGCCGCTTTCGCCGTTCGACATGTCGACGAAGCCGACGGGAAAGGTCAGCGCGGTGAGGCCGCCAGCGCGCATGCGCGCCACCTTGTTCTGCAGAAACTGGTTCATCGGGCTGGTCTGCAGCAGTTTCAGGGTGAGCTTGGCGCTGCGATCGGCTGAGATCGACAGAACCGAGGCGCCATCGGCGCCGATCTGCGGCGTGCCAAGATCGGTGTTGCGCTCGATGTTGATCACATCGTCGCCATCGCCAAAGCCGGTGACGCGGGCGCCATCGATATGCAGCGCCACATTGTCCATACTATACGTGCCGAACGGCGCGCTATCCTGGGCCATTGCCTCTTCTCCTCAAACTTTCATTGGATTTTGGCTTGTTGACCTCCGTGTCATTCCCGACGCGCCCAAGGCGCGAGCGGGAATCCAGGGGCAAGCGGTAAAACCTTGCGTAACGGCAGCAAGCCGCAGTTTCGATCAGCATTTAGCCTCTTGCCCTGGATCCCCGCTCAGCCGCTATGCGGCTGTCGGGGATGACACCAAGGATTTTCCACAGCCTGTTAAAACTGCATGGTCATGGTGACGGACGCGAAGTGAACTGCGCCGGCATAGCGGAAGCGCACTTTGATATCGGGTGCGATGCGATTGCGCCGCTGCGCCACGGGGATCGACAGAACGTCGTCCACTTCGGTCTCGAAGGCCGGCACCAGATCGCCGGACGCGGGATCGACCGTGTCGGCGATGATGCCAGCAGCGAAAGCGCGGCGCAGCGGCGGCTCCACACCTCCCGAGATCAGATAGCCAACGCCCGTATTGGTCATCGGCACGCGCGGCGCATTGGCGAGGAGCGACAGAACGCTCTCCTGCATGCGCGCCCGCATCCAGTCGGTGGCGTGAATTTCGTCGATGAAAGCGCGGCTCGGCACCGTGCCTTCCAGCAGCATGTCGAGCCCGCCGATGTTGACATAGCAATTGGCGGCGTGGCCGGCGTCGCCCTGCACGCCCAGCGAAGGCACGAAGCCGGTGATAGCCTGCACCACGGCGGAGGATTTGTTGAGGGCTGTGACGCCCGGCAGATTCTTGAACTTCAGCGTATAGGCCTGGCCGCTGTCGATGCGGCCGCGCCGCGCCAGCGCATAGTTCGAACGGTCGAGATTGCGGCCGGCGGCATAGCCCCAGGCGGCGGCAGCCAGATAGCTATCGGGATAGGTGTGGTAGAACACCGGCGAGCGGTCATAGCTTTTGCTCTCGCAATATTCGGCGATGGAACCGCCAAATTTCGGCGCGGTGGCGGTGTGCGTGCCGCTCTGCGTGCCCGTGGTGGCGATGGCGGTGCCACCGGCTGTGGCGGCCAGTGAGAATGTGTTGGCGGCGGGCGCCGGAGTCGCCGCCACGTAATAGATCGTGCCGGCGGTGAGGCCCGTCGGTAGCGCACCGGTGGTCGCCAAACGCACCGGATCGCCGGCAGCAAGACCATGGGCATTCCAGGTGATGACGCCGGGCGAAGCAATGGTCATCGTCACCGTGGCACTGGCATCGGGTACAGCCGTCGGCGTCTCGGTGTCAGGATCGTTGGAATCGAGGCCGAAGATGACATTGCGGCCCTCGGCCCAATCGGCGAGCGCGCGCTGATTGGCCGTGTCATTCAATGCCTTTAAATGCAGGCCCCAATACCAGTCGGGATCGGCAGCATAGAGCGTGTCGAGTTCGGCGGCGAAAGGGCCGGCCGGATTGAAATAACCAAATTTCAACGCCGGCGGACGCACCCGCGCCTGGAAGAAGCGTTGCGCCGCCTTGTATTCCTCGGTGATCGGCAGCCAATCAACGGCGACTTCCTCGATCGTCGCATAGAGCTTGGTGCGGCGGGTGGCATCGAGCTGACCAATGATGCTGGTCGACGTTAGCAGCAGCGCGGTGGAAAAGCCCTGCGCCGAGGCAAAGCGGTCTTCCCGCGTCACCGTCACATCGACGACGCGGCTATAGGGAATGCGGGCCATAGGCTAATCCTTCTGGTAGGTGAATGGTGCTGTGCGCTGCGAAGAGCCGACGGCTTCGATGCCGACACCGCCGCTTTCGATCACATCGATGGCATTGGCCTCACCAGTCAGGCCGGCGAGTTCGACCTCGAAACTGGCACGGCCTTCCCACTCCTGGCCGATGAGCTGCGGCTGATATTCGATGGTGCCGACCGTGCGCGGCAGGATGCCGCCAAGATCCGTCGAGGCGCGGCAGGAGAGGAACGCGCTGCGCAGAACCTGCGCATAATCGACGGCCTTGGCGGCAAAGACATCGATCCTGACCTTGGCCAGAACCGATCGGATGCGCCGCTCGGTGACGACCGGCTGCTCTTGCAACTCGGGATCCGTCGCCTCACGGGAGCGGGACAGGATCACCGCCTCGCCATAGGTGACATGATCGGCCTCGCCATTGTCGACGAGCCCGAGCGGCGTCACCAGCGCATAGGGGCCTTCGGGGCGCGGTGCGCTCTGGTAGGCACGCGCGATGCCGACAAGTGGCTGATAGAGGGGATCGATGAAACGGCGCTCGTCATTGATGGCGATCAGATAGGTCTCAACGGCCGCCGATACGTCGTCCTCGGTCATCCACCTTTTCTCCGATGGCGCGGGTGAAGCCGCCCTCGCGGCGCGGCACGCTCTGAATGATGCGGTAGCGATCGCCCTGTTCGGTGATCACGATGTCGGCGGCGCGAGCACTGCCGTCGTCGCTCGTGCGCAGCTCGGCCTCGCTCCAGATGACGCGGTAGATTTCGGCGCGCTCGCCTTCCGGCAGTTGCGAGAGATCTTTTTCATTGACGCTTTGCAACACAACGCGGATTGGCTCGAGCAAGGGAATGCCCTCCGTCCAGCGGCCGCCCTGCCAGGAGCCGTCGATCCGCTCGCGCATCGCCGGCCGGGCATAGAAGCGCAGCGCCAGAGCCGACAAAGCGGTGGCGCTCATGGCTCGCCCTCTGGCTCGACCTTCCAGGTCACGGCCGCTGCCATGGCCGGACTGTCCGGCACCTTCTCAGTGGCGATCCGGTCGCGGATCATCTGCTGTGCCGCCTCGCCCAGTTTGGGCAAAGCGTCGGCCAAGGTTTCCTGGCCGTTCAGAATGGCCCTGCCCTGCTCGTGCAGGCGCGCCTTGAGTGCCGGCCGGCCATCAAACATCGCCTTGCTGATGAACGGCCGCGGCGGATTGTCAGCACCCGTGCCCTCATGCAGACGCTGGGCGGCTTCCGTCACCGCTGGAGGTGCACCGATGAGGCCGACCTTGACGGTCGAAGGTCCTTCCAACGCCGCTCGCAGCCGCTTCAGCACCCTGTCGGCATCGCCACGGCGCTGGATTTTGGTGGTGATCGAAATCATGCGACCAGCACCGCCGGCTGTGAGCGGCGCAGCAGTTCGAGATAATAGCGGCCGTAGACCGTCGCCTCGAAGCCGCTGCCGGTGATAGCGGCGGCTCCCGGGGTCGTGGCGCCATTGGCATCGGCGAATTTCACCTTGGTGTCACCGACCTCTACCGTCTCCACCGGCCCCGAGACATTCATCGTCTCATCGCCGATGGGCACGGTATGACCGCTCTCTCCCAAGCCACCATCATGCCCTTCCAGTGCCAACCGATGCGCCGCATAAGCGAGAAGAGCCGGCTTCTGATCGGCGTCAATCCAACTGTCATCGACGGCCGAACGAGCTTCATCGAGCACCAACGTAACTAGAACCGGATCGACGGCGGCAAAAGCCGGATAGCGCGCCGCCAGATCGACGGCGGTGACGGAAGGCAACGGCATGAGGAACTCCTGCGATAATACCAGCCGAAAGATCGCGTTTCGCATTGACGGCAAGCCCTACTAAGAGCTAGGGCTGCCTCTACGGCCCCGGGACCGGTTATCGTTCGTCGCGACATCCGATGTCTGAGTCTCGAACTGAAACCAGCCCGTTGCCTTAGCAACCTTAAGCTCCATCGCCGACGGCGCGACTTCGCGCTGTTCGCCGGGCTCCAACAACACCAACTCGTCCCGCGCGTAAAAGCCGCGCGGGCCGTTCTGCAGGTTCGTTACAAGCATGACGCGCCCTCAAATTCCGTCGAGGTAGCGCACCGATTTCGGTCGGCGAATGTCGACGCCGCCGAGACGGAAAATGCCCGGCACCTCGAACAGCATCGGCCCTGCCTGCCAAGCCGGCAGAAAGCGGAACGGCATGGGCATATGCAATTTCACGACCTCGGGCGAGCGGCGATAAGCCACCATGCGCTTGGTGCTCCCGGCGCCTGCCGTATCGAGGAAGCTGAACATGCCGCGCACGGTGAGTGGCTGGCCGCTCGAGCGCGTATAGATATTGTTGCGCTCGATCCAGTCGAGAACCGTCGTCGGGCTCACGGTGTCGAGCCGGCGTGTCGAAAGATCGAGCAGTACAGTATAAGGCAGCAGTAGCGTATCTGCCATGTCACGACCCAGCGTGCCGCTGGCGATACCAGTGAGCTGCGCATTGATATCGCGCAGAATCTTGTCCGGATCCTTAGACGCAAAGGTCGTCGCCGAACCCGTACCATCCGCCGGCGCAGTGGTTGCCGTCGGCGTCGTGGCATTGACGAGGCCGGTGAAGCCCTTGGCGGTATCACCAGCGAAAGCCACCTGCTCGATCTTCTCTTCCGCGACGCGGCGGGCGAGATTGGCCTTATCGGCGGAAAGATCCATGCCAAGCAATTGCGCCTTGCCCAACTCGTCAAGATCGTAGCGATAACCGATGGCAGCCATAGCCACCGTGGTCTCGAATTTCTCTCGGGTCAACTCCACATGCGAGACATCCTGCGCCTTGCCGGAAAACCAATCCGCCTTGCCAACACCGTCCATGGAGAAATAAGTGACGGAGTTGATCCATTCCGGCGCAGAGATGTCGACGGGGATCAACGCGGGATACTGAATATCCTGATAGCGCGTTTCATACACGGTCGGCTCGATCAAGGCCGCTTGCGCCACAAGAAAGGCCAGCGCCTTTTGCGGCGCATCAAGAATATGCATGGTCATGAACGGTCCTTTCGAAAGGCCTCAGGCGAGGCGGAGCTTGGCCAGCCCGGCGCCAGCGGTCGACGAATCCCAGCTCGCATTAGCGATCTGCGTGTTGGATGAAGCGACATTCGTGAGCACGCCAGTCCCAGGCACGAAATAAACCGGATCGTTCACCGCCACCGCGACCGAAGCTTGCACCCAGATGACACCCTTCCGCAGCACCGCGACGGTGGCATTTTGGGCGTAAACGTCCCCGGACTGCGTCGGATCCAGTACCGCGATACCAACAAATTTTTTTGCCGCCTCCGCGTCGGTCACCGTATTGTCCTGGTCGCCCTGAACGCAGACCTTGCCGAAGCCAATGCCTTCCGCATCCTCGGCGATCTTCGAGACAATCACCGTCGGCTCCGAATTGGCGATCATGCCTTCGAAAGTGGCGGCATGCGTGGCGGAATAGGTGGTTTGAACTGCGGGCATCAGGCCGCTCCCTTCTGCGAGGGCGCCTTCCAGGCGCTCCGGACAAAATCGACCATGCCGCGATGGGCCTTGCCGATGGTGGAGGCATCACTTTGGATGCCATTGGAAATGACGGGACGTACAGGATCACCACTTCGCTCGGCGATGAGATCGAAACGCGCTTCAATGTAATCGTCGGAACGACCGGAAAGCGCACTGTCACTCAGCACGTGCGCCACGACGGCACGGCGGATGCCGGGGACATCGAGGCCGCGAAGGTCGAGATCGGGAACAATGGATCTGGCGCGATGGATCAGCTCAGCCCGTTCCGTTACAAGAACATCCAAACACGACGGATCGAAATCGGTTGTTCGCAGCTTCTCGAGTTCGGCATCGCGCGCCGCCAACGCCTTATCATGGGCTCGCCTTTGCTGGCCCAACGCGCTTCGTACTTCCATGAGTTCTTCTTGAAGCGCCGTCACGGCAACAGCCGCGCTTTCAGGCAAATCGACGGCCACGCCATCGAGAACCACCCTCTGCAATTTCATCTCATCCTCTTGTCTTAAATCCTCATCGCCAAATCGGCAGATAGCGCCTGCTCTGCCCGCGGCAACGATGGCGAGATGATTGCCGCGAATATTGCTCTGGATAGCGTCGTAAACCTCGCCCTGAGGCGTTGCCCCCGCCTCGAACCGTAGATCGCAAGAATATCCGCAAGAGAGTTCGCGCTTGCCGCCTCGCACGGCGGCGATCGCCCCTTGATCCATCAAGATCATCGGCACGCGAATGAAGCCCCCCTCCCGGGCCACCTGATCCCCGGTCATCCCCACCGCATGACGTTTCCAATTCGACGCCGACACCGGCTCGATCGGATGATCATCGGTGACTGGACGATGCGCGAACGACGCCATGGCCGCGGCAGAAAAAACTTCATCTTCCGGACGCCAAACGCGTACCTGCTTGAGTGCCGGGCGTCCCACTTCATGGCCGGAATAGATCTGAATGCCGGCGCGCGCGATCCTGGCGTCGCCGACCAGGTAGCCGTCCGCGGTTTCCCGCACGTCGCCGAGCGGGACTCTGTCTGTCAGATTCATGATGCGAAAATCCTACGAACTAGCTTCCAATGGTCTCTGCATCGGCAAATGCAGATTCGATCCCTGGGAAAATACCGTCCTCGATCAACCGATTGCGCAAACCTTGGGCGAGGATTGCGGATGGAACGAGTCCACTTTCCTTCAATCCCGTTACGGTCTGACTCAATTTCAATGCGATATCCGCTTTCTCGACCGCGCTCAGTTGCCAGAGCGGCGCGAATTCGTAGTAGATATCTGCCGGCCGCGAGCCGAGCGCCGAGCGAACGAGGCATTGGTCGATGCGTTCAAGACGCGGCGCCAAGTCAACCCGTTGGTGAGCTGCGATACGATCGTAGTAATTGCGGATGTCACCATCACCCGTCGCGTTGAGGCCGGCCGGCGCCTGGCCCACAAGACGCGTCACAGGAATATCGGCGGCTCCAGCCGCAACTTGCAAAAACTGCCGCAGCAATTCAGGAAACTGGGTGAAATCGATCTGGCGTTGCTGCCACTGTTCTGCAACCGCCTCATCGCCCCCCTGCAGCAAGAGAACATTGTGCAGGCTCTTTAGAAGATTGGCGTTGAAAAAACGCGCCGCCAGCCGATTCGTACCTTCTTCCGTCGCCAAGGTATTCTGCAGGTTGGGCACGCTAACGATATCGATCTTCAATTCCGGCAATAGAGCCGCCACATGCTGTTGCGACGAAGCAGCATTGGCGACGGCATCATAAACGATCTGCAACACTGGATCCCCCCAGCTTTGGGAACCAATCGTTGGGGTTAGGAACAAGGGATCCGGAAAGGGTGCTCCAACAAACCGCACCACGCGGGAAGGATGAACACGTATGGTCTGACCACGTCCATCAAAAATCTCATAATAAAGCGGTTCGCCGAAATGGCTCGACAGCGGATCGCGGTCAATTTCGCCGCAACGCGTTTGAAACGGCGTCAGCACATGCAGATAAGTGAGCCCACCCAGACTCAAGCGTTCGACATTGAGTGGCTGACCGACATCACCGTCGCGTGTCCCGAGATAGATAGCTGAGCCACCATAAAGCCTTGCCAGCTGCAGAGCACGGACACACTTTTCACGCAGACCGAGCCGCTGCTCCTCTCGTTCGATCCGGTCGATCTCATTTTGTGCAGCCTGCCACAATCGCCATTCCCGCGTCGCGTCGAAGGCGACGACATCGACGATTTTGCGTGACAGCCAATCGCAGCGATACATGGCATCAAGTTCGTCGCGTCCTAATAGCTTAAGAGCAAATGTCTGCGCGGTTGACTTATCCTTACTTGTGCCAATGCCGGTAACGAGATTGCTGAGACGATCAAAAAGAAACATCGATCAAAGCACCTCCAACATGCCGTAAGAATCCGGCTCCACAAAAGTTAGCATCAGCGCATCGGCATGATCTGGGCTTGCAATGCCCCTTTGGCGCAGTGCCGGCTTGCCCTCGATGACGATGCGCCCCTTGTCGTTACGCTCCCATTTCACCAATGAGAGTTGCAGACACAGAGCATCTGATTCCGCATCGCCACTCGGCAGAGCCAGTAGATCGGCCGGCGCGTGCGCCCTACCCTTTCCACTCCGAAGAAACGTCACATGCTCATGGGTGCGCTGCAACGCCGTACGACACAGCCACCAAATCTCGGCCTTCAGATTACCGAACATATCGCTCGACAAACGGCCATCCGGCCAACGCCGACTCGAAGGGCCAGTGCCCGTGTTGATCGGGGCGATAATAAGCCGGCTCGAAACATCTTGTTTCATCAAGGCCGATGTGACGCCCGCCCCAACTCCGGGTGCATCAAAGGCTAAACAACGCGCGTCAGCCTGCCGAGCAATATCCAATGCCCACAAGGCCGTATCAGTCGTATCCGGCTCGCTTCGCGAAACAGGTGGGGCGACAAGCGGTCCATGTCGGGTCACTGCCACCGACTTCGCTTTACCCGCCCCGACATCAAGGCCCACAACGGCTTTAGCGCTCATCAATTTCGGCTCCAGCCGCATGAGCTGCTTCGCGCTCTCCACCCAGGCAGCAGGAATACACGCACCTTCCAATGAGGCCGCGTAATCAATGTCGTACTCGCTGGCCCATGCAGCTGGATCGGCAAAACTTGCCTGTTTTGCCTGCGCCCAACTCTCCGACTTGCGAGGATCATCGCGCCAATGCAGCCGTGCAATCTGATGTTGCTTCAGAATCGAATGACGTTTGCGGGCAAATAGATTGCCCATGCCATTCACTGACGAAACCCAGATCACACAATCGCTATTGCCGGATAGTGCTCGCTCGACCGCTTCGACATGGGGTACAAAAGCCGCCTCATCGAGAAAATAGACCGAGGAGCGCCCACCGCGCCCCATGTCTTCCCCACCCTCGCCACAAATCAAAGCGCCATTGGCCGGATTGACCAAACGCATGAATGTATCGTGCCGAACATAGTTGAAGCCGTCTGGCAGCATCGCGCGTGGCAAACGGCGCAGCATCAGCCGTATCTTGGCGAAAATACTGTCTGGATTGTCACGTCGATCGACATAGTCAACCTTGCGAGATCCGAATGTTGCCTTAAAGCCTGGTTTGAACAACCATTGGTGCAGAGCGACCCCGGCGCAGAGATAAGTCGCACCAACATCGCGGCTCTTCTCCACAAGACCTTCTTGTCCCGCTTGGATCTGGGCCAGCATCCAAACAACGATCTCACGCTGTTTTGGCCAGAGTTTCAATGGCACGTAAGCACCGTCGCGATCCCCTATTAATCGTGGATCGTAGGTCCAAACCCAGCGATCGAACCAATGCAGAATGTCGGCTCGACAAACATCGATTTCAGCCTGCCAATAGTTCTGCTGCTTTTCAGTTAGTCTACGCGTCTTCTCCGCTTTCACCGCGCTCATCAAAATCGTCGGAGAGGGTAGCGCTATCTTCAGAGCCCTGGACGAACGACCCGAAGAGTTGCTCGAGTGCCGCGAGCTGTTCCTCCGTCGCATGGCTCAAATCCAGAGTTTTGATTGACTCGCTATCAATTTCGGAAGGCCGTAACGATGCCAGCTTCGGATGCACATAGGGTGCAACATCCTTGGCAAGCGACGCCGCAGCGTCCCAGTTGCCGCTAGCGGCCTTTTCGCGCATCGCTCGTAACATGACATCGAGCGGGCTGAGATTTTTGGTCTCCAGATCCAGTGGCGCACGGCTTTGAGACGGGACAGATGCGGTGGCGGTGCTTTTACCCGGCATTGAGCGGCGCGATTTCAAAATCGCCGCACCAATCCGATTGATGGACGCTGGGCCACTGGGCCTGATAGCTGCTCTCACTGGGAGCTGGGTAGTAATCGTCCAGCTCGTCCGTATTCGTGCCGGCAGCTGCATATTGCGCCGAAGAAATATGCCCCAGCATATCGGCGATATGTTCAGCGATGAGCGAAGATGGTTGCGGGCTGCGGCGTCGGCACGAACCATCGGCATCGCTCTCACGGAAACGACGCCAAAACCGACAGGAAGCACATTCCTCTTTCATGGGCACCTCTGATTGATTTTCAGCCGTGCCGGACAGGAGGCGCAGCTCGCCTCTCACCCACGCACGTATAGCATTCCAACCCAGTCCGTCGTCAACGTTTGGATGAAGGCTCGCCGTGGCACATTGCTCAGATGAAATTTGCAGTATGGGATATGATATCCCTACGGCGCAGGGGCTTCCGCTTCTACCGCATTCTAGAAAGTGAGCAGTCGCATCTATCTGATGCGAGCACATGAGCAATCAAAGCAAACCACGGCGCCGTATTAAGCGCGTTGAACCGATGGCTTAATGACAAGGTTCACCAGCGGTCCAGCAGACCAATTGCACGGGGCTTCTGACCGGATACCGGATGCGAAATAAAGGTGGGTTCGACAATCGTCACCGGCTTCATTCACGCCGGCGCAGTTCGCCTCTCACCCACGCACGTATAGCATTCCAACCCGGTCCACCGTCAACGTCATGACTTCAGTCCTGCGGTCCCTATTGCTCCGAATGACGGCCTGAAAGAGGCTCGACACCGCCAGCGGCACAATCGCTTAGCGCCTTATCGAACATACAGAACTGAGCTAACCGAGCGGCACCGCTTGCCCGCCAGGCTGATGGTAGCGCGGCCGTACTGGCCCTCCCTCCCCGTTATTGGGGCCGCTTTCGCAAGAGCGAATATATTCGCATTCCGACAAGGCTACCCATTGACGGTTAACGCGGCTTCCTGCACTTTCTTGGCTCTCATTTTGGCCATCGGCAGCAGCGCGATTCGCAGCAGGAGAATCCCGTGTCCGCGCGTCTTGTCTTCAATGTCTTGGCCGTCGGCGGCATATGCATGTTCACGGGCATCATGGCCCATATTGGCTTTTCCTTTGGCGCCTATTGGCAAAGCATGGCGCCAGCAGCCTTTCTCGAATGGTTTTCCGCCAACGCTCCCCTCGTCGGACGTACGATCCCTCTTTTTGTCATCGTCAGTTTTGTCGGCCTCGCAGGGTCGCTCTGGTACGATTGGAATGATTCATGGCGTCGGGGATTATGGCTTGCGATTTACGCCTGCCTAGTCGCCATCTTCATCGTGACCTTTGCCTGGCATCTTCCTGTCAATAGCCAGCTTTTGACCCGCACTATAACACCCGATCAGGTTCCAACCTTGCTCGATACGTGGCTCAACTTGCATTGGCTTCGCGTCGCCATTGCTCTCCTGGCCTCGGTTCTCAGTGTTATCGCTACAAGCCGAAGCGACAAACCGGCACCTAATGAAGATGCGGGTGACTTCTGGCGCTAACGGGCGTTCCTCTGCCTCGCTCGCTTCTTGATCGCAAGCTGCTTGGCGCGGTGGTAGGTCAACGCCATCAAGAGACATATTTGAAGTGGCGCGCGCGGCAGAGCCCGATCAGGATCCAAAATAATCGCCCTATCGCCAGACAAAGTTAGCACATCAGCAAACTGGGCGCGAAAGCTGTCCAACAAAGTGGTTTTGCAATTGAAATAGATGGCACACAGATTCGGCTGCCCTGAAATACGACCAAGGCGGATAGTGCTACCGCTTTTTGATACCTCAGTGAGATAAGCTGGCTCGCCCCACTTCAAGGTTTCAGAAAGGGGACCAATTTCTTCCGTCGAGGCCGCCACGGAAAAAATCAACTGCCGGACTTCGATCAAACACGTTCTGATCGACGGCGGATAATTTCGAAAAACGGCAGCGACCTCAGCAGATATGGGCGGGCTTTTCATAGGTTCGGCGGTCCAATTAAGCTGAGGCCGAGTAGCCAGCATAATCTAGCTCCGGCCCCAACAGCAAACAAAGCCCCCTCCGAAGGCGCCTCCCTAAAACACGCTGATGCCGCGCCGGTTCAACATAGCGGCACAGGTCTTCAATCCACCCTCCCGACGGGCATAGAAAGAGCTTTTCGCCATTCCCATCTCTTTGGCTTTTTTAGCGACGGACTGACCAAAAGCGCTCGCCAATGCCCAACGCGCGAGAACCAATGCGCCAAGTTCATCCTGATCGCGAAAGGCACGTAAAAATTCATTGCACTGATCCATGTGCTGAATGTCCAGCGCAGAGGGTTGAGAGCGGTCACGATTCTGCTCCGCTTGATGTTCCTTCAGAATTTCAGGATCTTCCACCTGAGCCAAGCGGTCAGCCCAATCATGCATATAAGCTGGTCCATGATTGCCCGGCGCACGCGGCCCTTTCACCCGAGGCAAACGGCGTAAAACGGTGAACGCTTCGACAAGCCGACGCGATAGATGATCAGATGTCCACAATTCCGGAATCGGCTCGTTATGCGCAAGATACGGACGCTCAAGACTGTTAACACGGAGGCCGTCCAATTCGATCGTAGAATAGGTACGCATATCGTCTCCTTAGTTTTGATCATCGAGCACATTGTCCAGCAAAGCGGCATCACGGCCAAGGATCTCGACAGTGCGACGTATCAATTCAGTGTGGGTCACTCCACGACGAGCCGCGGCTGCGTCAAATGTGCCAAGCGTCAGCCGAGAAACGTTGAAACGAATGTCCCCATTGGCAACATCGCGTATTCGCACGCCAAGTCGGTTCAGTTGTCGACGAACCGACGCTGTTGACGAGCAAATCCAAGGGTCCGCGGCGATCGCCTCATAAGAAACCCCTTGGCCGCAAAGAAAGCTTGCCCAGGCAATACGTCGCGCAGGCCAGCGCCGCGATATTGGGCTATCCGCGATTCCGCTTGGCCCCATACCCGACTGCGATATTTGCTGATCCATCATCTTTTATTGCTCCAAAGTGCGCTTGGTCTCGTGCGCAATAAATGCATCACGTCCTTCGCGAGAGGCCCGATGGATTGTCGAGCGGATATGGAAGTCGGAACGAGAGGTTCAGCGTCCTGCTTTGTTTCGCGTGGAATGGCCCTCTTCTCGATACGCACCATCATCCATCGCCCGTCTCGCATCACTGGTTGCACGGAGAAGGATGGACGCTTGAATGGAAGTTTGGATGGACGAAGACCGAAGTACTCGTTCATGCGGCACCTCCGCCTCGATATGTCCGCTTAAGACGCGCCAAAACCTGGTCGGGCGTACACCACATGCGCGATCGGCATGCCGGACAATAGGAAGAGCCAAGCTCCGCAACATTGCCACAAACCAGACGATCGAAGACGTACTCCTCTTCGCCAATGATGTTGCGGCATTGGCCTGGCGCCATATCGGCCCAGCGTGTTGTTCCCGCTCTTGCTTCTGTCTCTGGCGGAGTAAGAAGGACGTCTTCCACACGACGTGGTTTGGCAATGATGATCGGAATGCGTGGTCGCGTCTTAACATTCTCGTGCGATCCCTGCGTCGCACCGACCCTGCTCGACGCCCGGCGTGCTGGAAGAGACAGCCGGTTAGCCCGACCGATCACTGCATTGCGGCTGCAACCAAGCCGCATCGCGATATCTGCCGTCGGCACATGTTCGGCCCAGAGTGAACGTAGAACAGCATCGTCCTCGGCCCTCCAACGGGCGCTGATTGGCGCACTCATGGCATCGCCCGGCGCAAAGAAGCTCCCACAGAATTGGCTTCGGACACGCCTGCGGGCACACAAGCCGCAGTCCAAAAGAACAAGCCGCGAGCAAAACGGCTGGTAATACGCACCACTTTGTAGCGCAGACCCGGACCATCATCGGCGATCAAAAGGTAGTCGCTAGGGCGAATATCTTCGCCGCAGCCCCAGCCGCTGATGGTCACAAGATCGCCATCACCCGCTCGGGCTCGGCCCGGGTCGTGATAGGCGTCCTCATAGCGCAGATCGTGGGTAAACATGCTGCCTCCACTCGCCGGCAAAGCCGGTCCGTGCGCCGCTTCCGCGTCGCTATTGTCGTTGCTGTTAGGTTTGGTCGTCGGGCGGACCGCCTTTGGCGGGTCGGGCCTTATCGAGAAAGATTCGAGTAGCTACCCGTCCATAACCACATTCAAGCTGAACTTGATTCAAAAGTCAAGAATAACTTGCTTTTCTTTTTCAAGTTACGCTTTACAATCGCATCTATGAACGCGAGTCATTTTTCCGCTCATTTGAGACGCCTACGCAAGGATCGCGGCCTTGTTCAGAAGGATGTTGCCGAAGCATTGGCTGTTTCGGTGCAGGCGGTTTCGCAATGGGAGAAAGGGGAAACCACCCCCGAATATCCCAAAGTGATGAAACTCGCGGAATTTTTGGGTGTCTCCCTCGATGAGCTGTCATGGGATGACGTGGAAACACGCCAAGATCCCACGCCCCCATCCAAAACCATCGTGCGGGTCGCCGGCCTCGTCGGCGCGGGCGCCGAGATCATGCCGGACTATGAGCAGATACCGGACGGGCTTTACGATATTGACGTGTTGGTACCAGTGCCTGAGGGGGCCGTGGCGCTCCAGGTCGAGGGTGACAGCATGTTCCCCCGCTATGATGCAGGCGACGTGGTCATCTGCTGGGGCGAGCCCTCGAGCACGACGGAGATCGTTGGCTGGGAAGCTGCGGTACGTACCTCCGACGGCAAGCGCTATCTCAAGCGCATTCTGCAAGGACAGAAGAAGGGCACGTTCGACCTGGAAAGCTACAACGCTCCGCCTATTCGCGGCGTCAAACTCGAATGGGTCTCACGTGTCCATCTCGTCGTTCGTGCTGGCCATTGGCAACGGCTCTCCCCACGCGAGAAGATTCGTCTGATCAAAAAGGCAACAGGTGCCTCCTTGAAGCGGCGCTAGCAAGCATCGGCTACCAAGACCAATCCATCTTCGGCTGAGGTTCATCGCCATCGTAGTGAATATTGACGATGGACTCGAATATGGCGGGATGCCCGCGCACCCCTTCAATTGTATATTCGGTTGGCTTGTAGTCATCGTGCGTGGACCGCCAGGCTTCCGCGCTTTCCCATTTCGCAATATTGATGAACTGAAACGTCTGGTTGCCGACGCCCGTATTGCGATGCAGATGCGTTTCGATAAAGCCCTTTTTCTTGCGAAAAGTCTCCGTGGTCCTGCGCCAATGTTGCAGGAACTCTTCTTCCTTATGTTCAGGAACGATGAACACGTTGAGTAACGTGACCGGCATTTATCCCTCCATTCTTTACCGTCAGGCAGGCCCTCCCCAACCTGACAAGATAAAAGTAAACTGTATAGTTTAAAATAACAAGCCGACCGCTCATGCGCATCACCAGACTTCTGCCTCAGCATGAGCGCGACAAGATCAATCTTGAAAGCTATATCGGTGGATGATGACCGCCCCGATTGACCGCCCTGCACGCGACTTAGCTGCCAACCTCATCCGCCGCTTCCGCGACGGCGAAATCAGCAATGACCAATTCGAAGATCAATGGCCAAACGGATCTGAAGATCCCGCGCTGTCCGCTTTGAAGGGCATGATCTGGCGATTTTACGACGACCGATATGAGCATACGCTAACATGGCGCCATGCGTTGAAACCAGAGGGTCGCGAAGCATTCAGCCGTTTCGCACTCTTCGCCGACAGTGATCTGCCTTACCAATGGCCGCCATACGACTTCGTTGGTGTGGGCGGCCTCGGCTGCTTCATCATCACCGTGGGTATTGTCGCCGCCTTGATCGCATTTTTCGAATTTGGCTGGATGGCGGCTGTCCCGGTCGTCATCCTGCTTCTATGGCTTGATTGGCGCACTCATGCCCGCAATGATCGCGCGCAGAGGGCCCTCGAAGCGGCGGGAGATTTCACGGTCTGGCCATTTGTTCAAGCGACCGACTATAGAATGGCCCAGAAAACCAACCGACTTAAGACGCCCGGCGATCAGTTCAAGCCATAACCCGTTCGTCGTCACACCCTATCATTCAGCTGGTGCCGCCACCGCTTTGGGAGCAAGGCTCATCCACGCCAGCGCGAGAGTGCCCAAGGCGCACAGGGCGATCGCCGCCACCATAGCCAATGCCGTGCCATTGAAAAACAAACTGACAAGCACGATCACGATTGCCGCAATAACCATCTGCAAGGTACCAGCAAGAGCCGATGCCATGCCGGCAATCGGACCATGAGGATCGAGCGACATCACCATGCTCGCCGGAATGACCAAGCCGAGAAAGGCGAAGGTCAAAAACAGCATGACGATGAGCACCACCACGTTGTCGATGCCCGTTAGAACCAGCAGAAGATGCAAGACCGCCATTGCGGCGAATGCACTGACAGCACCTAGAATAACACGCCCCATGCCGAAACGTTGGCCTAGCAAAGCGCTGAATTGGGAAGCCCCGATGAAGCCTATGGCATTGAGCGAGAATGTCAGGCTGTAGAGCATCGGCGTCAGACCGAAGTGATCGATATAAATGAAGGACGATGTCGCAAGGAAAACCATGAAGCTTGAAATACCGAGCGCACCGATAACCGTCAGGCTCATGAAGTGCCAATCTCGTAGTAAAGATCCGTAACTCGACAACACCGGACCAATGCCACCCTTAACCCGTTCACTCGGCGGCCGTGTCTCGGGCAAGGAAAATGCAACGAGAGCAAGACCAATTACCGCTGTGACTGCCACAGCATAGAAAACGGCACGCCAGCCAAAAGGCACGATCAAAGCGCTGCCGACCAGCGGTGCGAGAATAGGCGACACGCTAAAGACCAACATGACAAGCGACATCAATTGCGCCGCCGCCACGCCCGTATGCAAATCGCGGATAACGGCCCGCGGAATCACCATCGCGGCAGCAGCACCTATGCCTTGAACGACGCGGAATGCGATCAGCCATTCAATCGAGGTCGCCAATGCTGCACCCAGCGTGGCCACGGCAAACACTCCAAGACCGAAGTAAAGCGGTGGCTTGCGGCCGACCATGTCCGACACCGGACCGTAAATGATCTGGGTAAAGCCGAAGCCGACGAAATAGGCCATCAAGGTCATCTGCACGCCGAAGGTACTCGCGTTCAGATCGGCCCCCAGCGTCGGCAAAGCTGGCAGATACATGTCGATCGCGAATGGACCGATCGCCGAAAGGAGCCCTAGGGTCAGAGCGTTGCGAGCAAAATGAGTGCGCATGAAAGGTCCCAAGGGTCCAATTGAGAACGACAGAAGCAGCTCTCGCCTCGCATACCCACGAGACGGGACAAGTTCGGTAAAAGACGGTGTGGTGTTGGCGCACAGTTAGCGCCGATTCTCGATAGCCGCTAATATTGTCCAAATTTTGCACCGCACAAGACGATTTTGATCTGCCCCTGCATGCAAAATTCGCAATGCTCGAACAGCCCGCGCCCTGGAACGAACGAGCCGGATCGACCGTTATCGTCCCACGCTTGGCAACGCACCAAATCTATTCGTTTCAGCTGGCTATTTCCGGCAGCAGTAAAAGCGGACCACTCCTCACGGTGACTTGATTGCAGCCAATCGCTTCCGACTTGAATTGAACACAAGCGCCTTCCATCCAACGTACAGCGCGGTGAGAGCCCAACCCCACGGAGACCTTGGATGAACAACGCCGGATTGTTGCTCGGACGCCTGCTGTTGGGCGTCCCCTTTATCATTTGGGGCGCGCTCAAATTGACCGGCGCCGCCGCCTTTTCCGGCAATCTCGCCAGAATGGGGCTGCCATCGCCATTAGTCCTTGCTTATCTCGTTGGCATCTGTGAGGTCATAGGCGGACTCGCGATTGTCGGTGGCTTTGCCCTGCGTTCCACGAGCATTCTGCTGGCGCTCTGGTGTCTAGCGACAGGCTATCTCGTCCACTTCGGAAACAGAACGGCTTTCCTCGACCATCTGGTGATGGCGGGCGGGTTCTTCGTTCTCGCCGCTGTCGGCGCCGGCGCTTGGTCGCTCGCCAAGAACCGCACGCTGGGGCTTCCGTAGGCACCCCTCAGACCATCTCTTTCCCAAACCGCATTGGACTTCTAATGTACCGAAATCGAAATATGCGGCTTCACTTCGCCCTCGCCATCGGCGCATGGATCGGAGCCGCAACGGCCTCAGTCTTCGCCGATCCTCTGTCTCTGTCGGTAACGAAAGCGCAAGCGACCATCGATCCTGGAACGGGGCTTCCGGTGCTCAATCTCGAGCTGACCCCAGATAGCCGGACGGCCTTTGGCGTATGGACGAGTGATCTTGTCGGTAAGCAGATTACTGTCAGTATTGACGGCATCCCCGTCATCAGTCCTGTCGTCCGGGAGCCCATCCGCGCGGGCAAACTACAGATCAGCGGCGACTCCAGCATGAAACAGCTTCAGGACTGGGCGCAGCGCATCACCGAAGGCCAGTCGAAGATTGCCGTCGATTTAAAAACGGACTAGTCGAACTGACTTCACTCGGCAGCAAAACCGCAGACATGTCGGTCATAGCATCGAAGTCGAAGTTCTGACGATGCAGCCACCACCTTCGGCCCCTCTCCTTTTATAAGCAAATTCAGACGCAGAAACATGGTCTCCAGCAACAAACGCTCCCTAGCGCCATGACTTGCTGGCTGATGGCAAGCATCTCGACTGACAAGATCGCGCGCATACGTTAAATGCTTGCGCCTTTTCGCTCCAATGCGGATGGCAGAACGACGTTCAGACGGGCTCCACCGTTTGCAGCATTCGTTGCCGAAACACGGCCGCCGTGCAAACGTACGATCTCACGCACCAGATTGAGGCCTAGCCCCGCACCTTTGCCATCGTGACGCAAACGATGAAAAGGCTCGAAAATCCGTTCGGATTCTCCCGGCGGAATCCCTTCACCTTCGTCGCAAACTTCGACTTCTCCCTCTCCTGAAAGGGCTTTGCCGACACGCACCACGATTGTTCCGCGCCGCCCTCCGTGCTGGATGGCATTTTGTACCAAATTGGTCAAAGCTCGCTCCAACGCCGTCTGATCCCCCAGAATATCGATCAGACCCTCCCGGGCCTGAAAATCGATTTCATAGCCGGCAGCAAAGGCCAACGGCGCCAAGTCGATCACGACCCGCTGCACCAAGGCAGCAAGATCAAGCTGAACGAAATCGTCCGCTTTCTGACCTAATCTCTGCAAATCCAATAGCTGACCTGTCAAAACAGACAGACGCGTCGCATCCTCCAAAAGTTGAGCCTTCTGCAAGCTGGCCGGAAGCGAGGCAATGCGTGTGCTAAGGATGGCAATGGGCGTGCGTAGTTCATGCGCCGCGTCAGCTAGAAAACGTTGATGACGTTCATAGCCTTTATCAAGTCTTCCCAGTGCATCATTGACTGCCTTGACCAGCGGTTCGATTTCACTCGGGACCTGATCGACCGGGAGCTGTACACCACGTTGATCTATATCCACGCGCTCTGCTTGCGCCGCCACGAGATTGAGGCCCGCCATGGCCTTGCGCACCACGAAGGGTGTCGCCAAAACGGTCGCCAAAGTCATAAGGGCGAGCACCGGCAAACCAATGTATAAAGAACTGATGGAAACGCCGGAGACAAGTCGGCTCAAAGACATACGCCCCTGCGTTCCCGTCATGATCTGAACCTTGCCCGCAACACTTTCAGTCCATTTGATGAGACCGTCGGGGCGACCGGAATTACCCGGTTTCCAGCTCAATCGCGCTTGAGCAATGTGATCGAGCTTTCGAGCCAGAGGAGCGAATTCAGACGGTACATCGCCTTCTGCAAGCGTATTCCCCGCTTCGTCTCGAATCAGAAACCATAAATCCTTTGCTTCTGTTCTCAGCAAGGCAAGGTCCGACGTCGAACTTAAAGCCAGATTCCCTTGCGCATCGCGCACCAAGGCATCTCTTAATACATCCAGGGAGCCATCCTCATAACCATCAATGATCCGTACCGTGGTCCATACGGCACCCACGGCAAGGATAACAATCGCGGTCAGCATGATCGTTTGAAAAACAACCAGACGGATGACCAGACGCCATTTGAGAGAGCGTGGACTGCGCCAGGCAAATGTCATGATATTTCGGTCGATGTTTCGCGTAAGAGATAGCCGACCCCCCTAATTCCATTAATGATAACCCCAGCATTGGCGTCGGCAAGTTTACGCCGCAAACGGGAGACGTGCGTGTCTAGCGCGTTCGACTGGATCTCGTCATCATGCCCGAACACCGCTTCCATCAGGAAATTACGAACCACCATACGTCCTGTGCGACGCATAAGAGCTTCGAGAACCAAAAGCTCGCGACGGGGCATATCAAGCGGATGGCCATCGACGCTGGCTTCGCGATGGACAAAATCAAACGCCAGACGGCCGGCACGCACAATATCCGATTGTAAATGAGCAGGCCGCCGTAGCAACGCCCGCAAACGAGCTAGCAATTCTTCTAGCGCAAAAGGCTTGCCGAGATAGTCGTCGGCGCCGCTATCCAGACCCACGACCCGATCCACCAGATCGCCACGTGCGGTGAGGACCAAAACCGGCACCCGATTACCCCCTGCCCGCAAAGTCGGGATCAACGATAAACCATCTCCGTCGGGTAATTGCCGATCGAGCAGAACCACATCATGAACGCCTTCAGCCAGACTTGCCTCCGCCTCAATCAAATTGGGTGCATGATCAACCACCATGTCATGGCGGGTTAGCGCCGCGCGCAATGCGGACACCATTTCTGGCTCATCCTCTACTAGCAACACGCGCATTGATTACGCCCCTACATTGAGCCAGCCGCTCAGATTCGATCACTTTGATACTGCTGCATTGCGCGAACATTGCGTCAACATTGCGAGATCTAAAAAATTATCTTTTGAAATCAATACTTAAGAACCAATTCAAGACATGTTCCCGCAACCCATGAGTCGCCATCTGGGACGCTATCGATCTATCTGTTCATTCAGGATGGTTGCGCTTGCTCGCTCTCTTTCGCCGCCTCGCTCACCTTAAGGCGATCGCGTTCCCTTTTGCCTGCGGTCTGATCCTCACGGCCTGCGCGGGGCCAGACGTTCGTGTAACTAATGCCCCTCTTTCGCTCACCACGGGCTCCCTTACGTCTGACCGCTCCGCCGGGACGACAACCGCAGACGGAGAAGCCGCGATCATATTGGCCTTCTCCGGTGGCGGCGCCCGCTCAGCTGCCTTCGGCTATGGCGTTCTCTCTGAGCTTGCACACCAAACTTCATCCGGCGGAACACATACGCTCGCCGATGACGTCGCCGTAGTCGCCGGCGTCTCCGGGGGAGCCGTGCTCGCGGCTCATTTTGCTCTTTACGGGTCCGACGGTCTGCCAGCTTTTCGGCAGAATTTTCTGGGTCAAGATATCGAAGCGGAACTACATACCGCCTTCACGCCAGGCAATCTGTTACGAGGTTATCAAGGTGGTGTGAACGATCTCTCCGGCTTTCCCTCTTGGCTCGATCGCCATCTCTTTCGCGGTGCGACCTTCGGTAAACTAAACGCCCCAGGTCGTCCCAACCTCATCATCCATGCAACCGATCTCTATAATCGGTCCCCCTTTATCTTCGATCGTCACTCCTTCTCCGCAATCTGTAGCCAATACGACGATTATCCTCTCGCCCACGCCGTTGCCGCTTCGGCCGCCGTTCCAATCATGTTTGCGCCTATTACCTTGCGCAACTACAACGCGGCCTGCCCCGTCGAAACAGAAGTTGCCACACCTCGTCACGCTCGCCCGTCACTAACCGAGAAATATTATCGCGAATCGGTCGAACGCTATCGTTCGGCGACGGATCTGAACTATCTCAAGCTCTATGACGGGGGCCTAGTGGACGGCGTTGGCACGCAAAGCCTCCTGCATCTGATGAACCGCCCGACGCCAGCGCCACTTTCTGAAGCCAAAGCGCGAAGCATCAGGCACCTGCTCTTTATCGTGGTTGATGCATCGACCAGAATTGGTGGCGGCATTTCACAGACCGAAGAGCCGCCCGACGCCAAAGAGACTGTCGTCAGTGCTATCGACGCACTGATCAACATACCAAGCTTGCAAAGTTATGACATGCTGCGTCGGCGTCTGCCGAACTGGCGCGACGAAATTGTACGATGGCGGTGTCAAGGCAATGCTCGCTGTCAAAATCTCGACACTGCGATTATCCGGGTTGCCCTGGCCGACATCACCGAACCAGCGACAGCCCGACGTATTCTTACCCTGCACAATCGACTGACCTTGCAGGCTCAAGACGTCGACTTTCTTTCCGACCTGGGGAGGCGCCTGCTGCGCGAACAGCCCAACTATCAACGATTTCTCAAGCGTTTGCGCAGCGATATCCGGCGCGGAGAGACCTGATTGTCTGGCCGTCGTGGCAACATCGACTTGCGTTTCAGCTTGCAGAATGTCATATGAAGCCATCATGACTTTCACGCGCCAGGCAAACCTTCGACTTCTAGACCCGACCTTCTAAGGAAGGCGGGGTTTTCGTCGTTCGGTTTATCTATGCTGGTGCTGTCATGTTTTCTCCCATTGGATTGACGTCCGTTCATTGCCATCGCCCGAGGGTCTTGGCGCTTTGCAAGAGCCTGCGACTTATCGGCAGCCGTCGGGACTGACGGCAGCCCGGCGGCTGTATCTGCGCCGTATTCGCTCTTCCCGAGTACTCGCACACGGCTTTGCATCATGTTGACCAATCCAGAATCAAAATATCGACCCTTCATCGCGCCAGTCCATTTGCCCGACAGACAGTGGCCATCGAAAACGATGACCGCGGCTCCCCGCTGGGTCTCGACCGATCTGCGTGACGGCAATCAGGCCCTCGCCGATCCCATGAACGTCGAGAAAAAGCTGCGTTTCTTTCACATGCTGCTTGAGATCGGCTTTAAGGAGATGGAGGTCGGCTTTCCTTCCGCTTCGCAAACCGAATTTGATTTCGTCCGCAATCTGATCGAGGGAAATCTCATTCCCGAGGACGTAGCCGTTCAGGTTCTGACGCAATCGCGAGAAGACCTGATCGCGCGCACTTTCGAGTCATTGCAAGGCGCCCGTCAAGCCATCGTCCATCTCTACAATGCAACCGCACCGTTATTTCGACGAGTTGTTTTCCAAATGGACAAGCCGGAGGTCATCGCGTTGGCCGTTTCGGGCGCGCGGGCCATGGCGCGCGAAGCTGTCAAACAGCCTCAGACCCGATGGACATTTGAATATTCGCCTGAGACTTTTTGTTTCACTGAACCCGAATTCGCACTCGAAATTTGTGAGCGCGTTCTCGATGTCTGGCAACCGACCCCAGATCATCCGGCGATCCTCAATCTGCCGGCAACGGTCGAAGTGGCTATGCCCAATGTATACGCCGACCAAATCGAATGGTTCTGTCGGCATATCTCGCGACGAGACAGCGTGATCATCAGCGTACATCCGCATAATGATCGCGGCACCGGCGTTGCGGCCACCGAACTGGCGGTACTTGCTGGTGCGGACCGCGTGGAAGGCTGTCTGTTTGGCAACGGCGAACGCACCGGCAATGTCGATCTGGTCACCCTGGCGCTCAATCTCTACACTCAGGGCATCGATCCAAAGCTGCGTTTCGACGATATGCTCTCGATCGTGCGCACGGTCGAACATTGCAATGCCCTGCCCGTCCATCCGCGCCACCCGTACGCCGGCGAACTGGTGTTCACCGCCTTTTCTGGATCGCACCAGGACGCTATTCGCAAAGGCTTCGCCGCGCATGAAACGCGTAACGATGGCTATTGGGAAATACCCTATCTGCCGCTTGACCCCGCCGATGTGGGCGGCACATATGAGGCCGTCATTCGCGTCAACAGCCAGTCTGGTAAGGGTGGCATCGCTTGGATTCTCGAACAGGATCGTGGCCTGCAATTGCCCCGACGCCTGCAGATGGATTTCAGCCGTAAGGTGCAGGCCATCGCCGATAGCACCAGCAAGGAAATGAGTGCCGTAGACATCTGGAACGCGTTCGAGGAAGCCTATCGATTGAAAGGTCGACAACGGTTTGAACTCGTAGACTACGAAGATAGTGGCAAACGAAGTGGCCCATCACGCGCCTTCACCGGCTGCATCCGTGTCGATGGCCGGGAGATCGCAGTCAACGGCCGCGGCAACGGCCTCGTTTCCAGCGCGGTGGCAGCGTTGAATGACGGATTGCAGACGGACGTCGAGATTGTCGATTATCACGAACATGCGCTGCGACGCGGCTCGGATGCGCAAGCTGTCGCCTATGTCGAATGTCGTACATCAGACGACCGCCACGTCTTTGGAGTCGGCATCGATGACGATGTGGCCACGGCTTCGATCAAGGCGTTGCTCAGCGCCTTCAACTCAATTTGAACTACGGAGCGGGGCTCAACCCCCGCCCCATTGCGCTTCGTGGATCAGCTTCCCCTCTTGACGAAGGCAGCCCATAAGGAAACTCTCTCGCAATGGAAAACAGATGGGGGCGGCTCATGCGGTGGTTAAATACTGCGACGATCATCATTCTTGTCGTCGCCATTTTGATTTTCGCGCTCCAGAACCTGGAAAACGTCACCCTGTCTTTCCTTGGTTTTCGGATCACTGCTCCATTGGCACTGCAGATCATCATTGTTTATCTGCTTGGCATGGCGACGGGAGGCAGCACACTGGCTCTCGTCCGTTGGGCTTGGCAAGGCCCTAAAGAGTCGGAGTGATCTCAAATTGCGGTGAAGCGATAGACCAACGAACTCACCCGCTGCTAAATCCCGCTGCGGGATGAACGTGATCAACGTCCCGAACGAAGGAGCACGCGGTATGAAACTCTATTACAGTCCCGGGGCTTGCAGCCTTGCGGACCACATTGCCCTCCAAGAAGCTGGTCTGCCGTTCGAGAGCGAACGCGTCGATCTCCGCGCCAAAAAGACCGCTTCCGGTGCTGATTACAATACCATTTCGCCGAAAGGCTATGTTCCCGCACTTGTCCTCGGAGACGGTGAGTTATTGACCGAGAATGCCGCTATTCTCGACTACGTTGCCAGTAAAGCGCCCGCGCTCGGGCTTGAAGGATCCCTCGGCCGGACGCGGTTACTCGAAGCGCTCGCTTTCATCGGCAGCGAAGTACATAAAAACTTCAAACCTTTCTTCGGCGGCGGAAGCGACGAGGAAAAAGCCAAGGCAGCAGAGAACATCACACGGCGCACCAAATATCTCGCCGACAATTTTAAGGGAAACTATCTATTTGGCGACAAGTTGAGCGTGGCGGATTGCTACCTCTTCGTCATGACGCTCTGGGCGCAGAAAGTGGGCGTGCAATTGCCGGCCACGCTTGACGCCTTCCGCGATCGCATGAAGGAACGACCTGCCGTTCAGACCGTAATGAAAGCCGAAGGACTCATTTAAAATGGGGGTGGTGGCGCCGCCCTTGCGCCACCACTTCTCAAATCCGGTTTTCCGCCTGCACGGCATCCGCCTTTGCAGGATGCGATAGGGGTGCACGCGCCAGATGGGTCTCGCCCCATTCGTAGAGCGCACGCATGACGTGTCCAAGACTGCGCCCATGTTCCGTCAAAGCATATTCAACCCGAGGCGGCACTTCTGGAAAGACGGTGCGGCTGATGATCCCTTCGCTTTCCAGCTCCCGCAATTGCACTGTCAGCATATGCTGACTGACGCCCGGGATAGCTCGGCGCATTTCATTGAAGCGGCAGGTGCGTCGAAAGAGCTGCCACAGAATCAGCATTTTCCACTTGCCATCGAGCACGGCGAGCGTAGCCGCGATCTCGGGAGGCGGCTCCCGCAAACATTCTACGTGACTGCAATCAGCCTGGGTAGTCATCTTTTCCATACTACACCATATTTTCCATACTACAGCAGAAAATCCATCCTACTTGTAATCAGGTACTAACATCGACATTTCGACTGGCACTTTCAACCCCGAAGAAAAAACGTGCCACGGGTGTCATCATGTCCGTCTCGGCCACCACCGCAAAACCTATCTACCGCTATCGCTGGAAAAACATTGTTTTCTGGGGACTTGGCATCGCTTTGGCGCTCCTTTTCGTGGGCGCAGGCTTAGCCAAGCTCTACGGCACCGCCGACATGGTGCAATTGTTCGCAGCTATCGGGATCGGCCAATGGCTGCGCTATTTCACCGGCACGATCGAGATCGTCATCGGACTAACCCTGCTCTATCCGGCGACCGTAGGCCTCGGCGCACTCCTCGGCGCCATCACCATGGCCTTTGCGACCCTCGCCAATTTCACCATCGGCCATGACATGATCCACTCGACGGTCATTGCCGTCGCCTTTCTGGCCATCGCCTGGGAGCGGCGCAGCCAGCTCTTCGCTTTGGCGGATGGCGTCTGAGCGGAGCGACACGCATGTCATTGCCTGTCGCCTCGCCTTCACCCGTCGGTCGCTGGAAGACGATCACCCTCCGCTTTGTCGAACTTGGCCTGGCTTTTTGGCTGACCACCGACGGTATCGCGAAACTTTATGGCACCGGTCAAACGATCGAGATCTTTAACGCGATCGGCGCCGGGCAATGGTTTCGCATTCTGACCGGCCTCATTCAAATGGCCGCTGCTGCTTTGCTCGTCACCCGTGGCATGGCCGCATTCGGCGCCATCCTAGCCGCGGCCATTATGGTCGGGGCGACCTCCGCCAATCTGACGGTTCTCGATCGCGATGCCGTCCACGCACTCGTTCCTGCCCTGATATTTCTCGCGATTGCCTGGATCAAACGCGGCGAATTGTTCTCAGCCTTTTCTCACGCCTGACCATCGGCGTTGA
Source organism: Rhizobiales bacterium 62-17 (assembly GCA_001898965.1). Lineage (GTDB taxonomy): Bacteria > Pseudomonadota > Alphaproteobacteria > Rhizobiales > Beijerinckiaceae > Terripilifer. Next base: position 208,807 of record MKVW01000006.1, on the reverse strand, counting down.
CCAAGTTGGTTGCGTTATGTCGGCTGTCGCGCCGACGCATTGTGAATCCGACGCCGCTTCCAGATTGTCCTGATGGAAGCTCCCCGCCAGGCAGTCGGCTCCACGGCATCGCGCATCGGCGACTGAGCATTGCGTGACCAGGCAGGTGAGCGGTTGGGAGGCCGCTCACCTGCCGACTTATCTAAATCCCGAAGGTCACATGCCCCTGCGCGTCAATCGTCCAGGCCGGATTGAATGCGATCTCCCAGGCATGATCGTCAGGATCAGCCACATAGCCCCGAAAACCGCCATGAAACGGCGCGTCCGCCGGCCTTACAACGCGACCGCCCGCCTGCACCAATCGATCCATGACGGCGAGAACCGCCGCTTCGCTCTGCACATTGTGAGCCAGCGAATAGGCGCCAGCAGCCGCCAGAAGCGGCCGCCCCATATCCGCCTCTAGCGACGGCTTGAGGAAACAGCCAAGCACTAGGCCATTCATTTGAAAGAAGAGGATCTCTTCGTTCTCGAACGCCGGCGACCAGCCAAAGCCTTCACCGTAAAAACGCTTCGACCGCGCCAGATCAGCGACACCAAGGGTAATGATCGAAATTTGCTGTTGCATGTCCTAACCTTTCATACGCCGGCACCCTATGCGCCAGCGGGGAAAGTCTTGGGACTCAACGCCGAAGCGACGGCCAGGACCCACTCGCGTGGGGATCGGGCTAACCGCACCGATCTCTCCTTTTTCGACCCTCGTCTTTTACTGAAACGTCCCAGATCCCGCAACAGACCAGTTGAAATGATCCCAGCGATCCAGCTAAAACGATTTACGCATCAAGAGTTGGGGCGAGACCCAACGCCAACCTGCTGACCGAGCAAGGTGGCCTCTCTGAAGGGAGGATGTGGCCGAACCGGCAATCAAACGGATCCAGCCACCGCGTCTGTCTCGCCCCAGAGTGAAGGACGCCCGCGGTAATGCCGATCAAAATTCCCGATGACCTGCCTGCATATGACACCCTCAATGCCGAGGGCGTCATGGTCATGCGCGAAACAGACGCGATCCGTCAGGATATTCGTCCAATGCGGATTGGTTTGCTCAATTTGATGCCCAACAAAATCCGTACTGAAACGCAGATTGCGCGTTTGCTTGCCGCCACCCCGCTGCAGGTCGAACTAACCCTGGTGCGTATGACCGACCATATCGCCCGCAATACGCCGGCCGATCACATGCGTGCTTTCTACCGCCCATGGGCAGATATGCAGTCTGATCGTTTCGACGGCTTTCTCATCACTGGCGCTCCCGTCGAGCGGATGCCGTTTGAGGAAGTTGGCTATTGGGATGAGCTACAGCGCGTGCTCGATTGGACGCAAACGCACGTGCATCGCACTTTTACTATCTGCTGGGGCGCCCAAGCCGCCGTGCATCACTTCCACGGCATGCCGAAACATGCACTCCCACAAAAAGCATTTGGTGTTTATCGACAGCGCAATCTCGTTCCATCATCGCCCTTCATGCGCGGCTTCTCGGACGACTTCTCCGTCCCCGTATCTCGCTGGACGGAAACACGGAGCAACGATATCCCGCCTGACAGCAACCTCACCGTGTTGGCTGACAGCGACGAAACGGGCCTCTGTCTGGTGGACGATCACCGGCATCGCACTCTGCATATGTTCAATCACGTGGAGTACGATTCGACTTCCTTGGCCGAAGAGTATGTGCGGGACATCGAGAATGGCATGCAGCTACCCAGCAATTACTTTCCGGATGACGACCCACAGCATCGGCCGAAGAACCGCTGGCGCAGCCATGCTCATCTCCTCTTTGGAAACTGGATCAACGAGATCTACCAGACGACACCTTTCGATGTGGAACGTATCGGCAGCGCGTCATATTTCTAGTTCTCTAATTCGATAACGCACCAGGAAACGACATTAGCTTGCCAGTTCATGGCTGCCCGATGAAACAATCTTAATGTGGTACATCTTGCCCAAGATTCGTCCGAGTATCGGCACACTGTCTGCATCGCAACAATCCGCTAGAACCCTTTCCAAGTCTGGCGGCGATGTGAGGCGACGCAGATGCAAAACACGCCCACCCTTCCCAATCCCTCCCGGTCATTCAATTCATCCGTTACCCCAAACCGACGCGACTTCCTCTATATCGCCACGGCAGCCATGGCTGGCGTCGGAACAGCGGCCGTTCTCTGGCCTATGATCAATCAGATGCAGCCGGACGCGTCCGTCATTGCCGCAGGCGTGCCCATCGACATCGATATCAGCCAGCTGGAGCCAGGACAGCAAATTCGAGCCATATGGCGTGGCATGCCTGTCTACATCGTCAACCGCCCGCAGACGGCACTCGCAAGCCTGCAAAACCCTCAGCTTCTCGCCATGCTGCGCGATCCTCAATCCGATCAATTACAACAGCCGCCCTATGCGGTGAATTGGCACCGGTCGATCAAGCCTGAGTTTCTCGTCTTGGTCGGTATCTGTACCCATCTTGGCTGTCTGCCCGAATTCAAGCCGGACGGCAGTGTGGGTGGTTACGACGGCTATTTCTGCCCGTGTCACGGCTCCAAATACGATCTCGCAGGTCGCGTCTTCTCCGGTGTTCCCGCTCCCTATAATCTCCCTGTGCCGCCACATCGCTATGTCAGCGATAAAGTCCTGCGCATCGGCGAAAACCCGGACGGTCAGACCTTCGATTTCGGCACGATAGAACAAGTCTAGCGTTGCCTTGACCAGCCGAGGGTCGCGCAAAAATTGTGAGCTTCGAGCGTGCGCACGTTGCGGCGTATTCGTCAGGCGGAACTTCGTCGGCACTGGCACGTTTTAACATCGACATCCTGACACAACTGCCGGGCTGCCGATGCTGATGAGACTGCTGCCATCAATGCTTAGCCAACCTCTCTTGAGAGGATGGTTCGCAGCATGTTTGCTTTGCACATCTGCTACCGCTGGTGTCCCAGCCGATGCGGCCAAGAAGATTGACGCGCTTTACGAAAAGTTCGAACAGCGGATCAAGGTACGGCAAGCCGAAGGCACCATGCCGACACTCGGAACGCCAGCCGATGCTGAACTCCTTAATGCATTCTGGAATCCGGCTCTCGTCGGTGAAGCCCCGTATGGTGCGGTAGACAGCGAAGCCCTGATAACCATTCTTGCCAAGCAGCGCAGCATTCTCAGTGCCTATGTCTTCTTTCCTCATGCCTCGGCCGAGCGTCCGCCGCTCGCCAGCAATATTCTCACGTTTCAGGACGAAATCGTTCGCGCTCAAATCGTACAACTAAAGATCGTTGGTGCTCTGGCGGCGGTTGCGACAGATGTTTCCGTCCTGATCCAGGATCGGCAGATGAGCGACGTCAAACGCTTTGGCATCTCCTCGTTCAAGGTTGCCTATGCTCCATTTCTCCAGAACGTGAATGAAATTATCGCGCTGCCAGGACTGCGAATGCCCAATCGTTCAGCTCTCGCAAAAACATTAGCCGAGAACCTGGCTCGGATCGCGCCGGCTTTGGCCCAACGCGACCGGCTGAAGATCGCCACGCAACTCAAGTCCTCGCAATCCCTCCTGCCCGAAAGCGACCGGCCGGAAATCGATACCGCCCTTGAGCAATTCCTTGCCCAGCCCTGCACCGGCATTTGTGCCATACGCTGATTAAATTCAATTATTACTTGATATTTTGTTGACACAAAATCAAGCAATAATTAAATTAGCGACTTGAGAATCTTCGCAATGATCGGAGAGCAGGCAGTGGCAGGCCCAGAACGAAATCCTATCAAATCTGCCGCGTTGAGCGCTCAACATCCCCCACGTCTCATCCCGCCAGCCGCAAAACGAGACCTTGAGCGCTTCACCTTCGTCATTCAAGCGGATCGATGCGGCCGAGTCAGCGTCACTGAATTCGATTGTCACGCCACTCAGACTGAGATCGCTCAGGCGCTCTGCGACAGCAATCTCCCGGATTGCCCCGTTATCCACATTCTGGAAGGCCATATCGGGGATATGCTACGCGATGTGACCGAAGACATCGCACGTGAGATCGGCCGGATGGCCGAACGCGCCGCGCAAGATCATTGGGTGATCCAGAATTGCGCGGCTCAGCTTCTGCATCGCTTCGATCTCTTCGACGCCTGCGAACACCGCCTTACGATCGAATATCTCAACCAACCACTCATGGATATCCGTTAAACCTATCTCTTTGCACGGTTGTATTTGTCCATTGATTGGACCAAGTATTCATTCTAACGGCGGCAGTCGAAGCCACGAACCGTTGAGCGAAGCATATGAGAAGCCCAGGCAATGTCCCGCCAGCCCAGACAGGCATCGTCATCACCGATGCTCATCGCGCTTTTTTCAAAGCGATCCCGAAAGTTGAACTGCACTGCCATCTACTTGGCGCGGTGAGACGCGATACATTTTTCGATCTTGCCAAGCGCAAAGCCATCCCCATCACGACCGAAGAAATGGAAGCATTTTATACGCGGGGCGAAAAGCCGGTCGGCGTTCTGCGTGTCCTGCGTGCGCTCGATGAGTATATTTTGACCAAAGCAGATGACTTGCATCGCTTGACCTATGAATATCTCGAGGATGCCGCGCGCCATAATGTGCGCCATGCGGAGTTTTTCTGGAATCCAACCGGCAGCGTACGTGTTTCTGGCATTCCTTATGCCGACGCTCAGCACGCCATCGTCACCGCGATCGAAGATGCCGGCAGGGACTTCGGCCTTACAGCAAAACTTGTTCCCAGCATCGACCGCGAGGCAAACCCTGACGAAGCCGTGGCGCTCGTCGAATGGATGAAACAGAACCGTTCGGACCATGTCGCTGGCATCGGGATTGATTATCGCGAGAATGATCGCCCGCCTGAATTATTCTGGAAGGCCTATCGCGACGCTCGCAAGGCCGGCTTCCGAACGACTGCCCATGCGGGCGAATTCGGCATGCCCTGGCGCAATGTCGAAACGGCGGTTGACCTGTTGGAAGTCGATCGCGTCGATCACGGCTACACGATCGTCGATAATCCCGAGTTGGCCGCGCGCTATGCCGCGCGTGCTCTCGTCTTCACCGTCGTGCCCACCAATTCATATTACATGCGCACGCTTCCGCCTGATCAGTGGGCGGAACTGCATCCAATTCGACGCATGCCGGGTCTCGGGCTGAAGATCCATCCGAATACAGACGATCCGACGCTTCACAACGTCAACCCAAGTGAGGCTTGGGAATTGATGTTCAGCCATTTAGGCTTCACCATCGACGATCTCAAGCACTTCATGATCAACGGCATCGATGGCGCTTGGATTGATGAAGAGACCAAAGCGCAATGGCGTAAGTCATGGCCAACCGAATTTGACACCTTGACGCAAACATTAGCGGCCCGTTTGCCGGCCTGAACGAAAACAGCCGGCGTTGGAAACGCCGGCTGCGAATTTGCTGAACTGTAAAAGCGATGTTTACTTCAAGCTGTCAGGGACTACACCGCCCGACGCCATCAACTTTTCCATCACCTGCTTGTGCAGCCACACGTTCATTTCGGCCGAGCCATCGAGCGCCCCTTTATAGCCGAGCTCCTGTGCCAGCTCCTTGCGCGCGCCGAGGCTGGAATCCAGGTTGAGCAGCTTCATCAGGTCGACGATGGACTGCTTCCAATTGTAGTTCGAGTGGCCAGAGCTTTCCGCGATCTTGGCGATTAGCGCCTCGACCTGCTCGCGCGTCATCGGCGCCGCCGCAGCCGCGCCGGCAGCGGCACCACCAGCTTGAGCAACAGTCGTCGAGCCGGCGGTTGCGCCTCCGGCGGCCGAAGCGGCTTCATCCGCCTTGGCGGGAGAACCGAAAATGGCGGAAGCGATACGGCTGAAGATACCCATGTCTTACTCCTTAAAAGGCATTGCATCATCGCAAGCGCCACGAGCGGCGGCAAGGGACGATAGGATTATCTCGCGGCCAGATCAATAAAACGCACAGGTATGGTCGCTAAATCCGGCCACACGATCAGTAAAACCCGTGACAAAGCCACAACAGACTCGTGACGAAAGTCACATACCCACGGCTTCGGAACTATAATAACCATGTCACGTTGTTTCCGGCCACTCGGTCGTCTTGCTTGTCGCCTCGCCTTTACGGCAACATTTTAGCTATCGGGTATCAGGCCACTTTCGCACGCGCAGCAAGCATGCCACCTTGTGATCGGTGCACCTGCCGCATCCGGGTGCCAAATGGGAGTCTCTTATGGGCATTATCTGGACCATCATCATCGGCTTCATCGCCGGCGTGATCGCCAAATTCATCGTCCCCGGCCCAAATGACCCGCAGGGCTTCATCCTGACCACCATCCTGGGCATTGTCGGCGCCTTTGCCGCCACCTTCATCGGACAGGCCATGGGCTATTATCAGGCAGGGCAAGGTGCCGGCCTCATCGGCGCCATTGTTGGCTCGATTATTGTCCTCTTCGTGTGGGGCATGATCGCCGGTCGGCGTGCCTGACACAGTCACAGAAATGTCGCGCGACAGCGACATGTCTGCATGTCATGCGCCGAAGATCGATAGATCTTCGCCGTGACAGGCGCAGGAGTTGTATTTTCGGCAAAGCAGATTGAGCACGTAAACAAGGAGTTTGACGATGGCGTCCCGTGGCTTTCCTTCCCTCACCGCTTTGCTCGGCCTGCTGGCCGTAGCCGGCTATCAAAACCGCGATAAGATCGCTGAAATCATCAACAGCCTCGGCAAGGGCGGTGCGCCCGGTCAGCTTCCTGGCCAGCAACCGCAAAGCCTCCCTCCGGGCCAGACAGCAAGCGTGCCCGACCAAACCAACGCGGGGCCATTGTCGGGCCTCGATAAGTTGCTGGCCGGTCTCGGCGGCGCAGGCGCCGGTGGTCTCCTGACAGGTGGCCTCGGCGAACTGCTTGAGCAGTTCAAGAATAATGGTCAGGGCAAAGTGGCTGACTCTTGGGTCGGCACCGGCCAGAACGAAGAAATTTCGACGCCCAGCCTGCAGAACGCACTTGGCCCAGAGGTCCTTCAGGCCATCGCCCAAGCAACAGGCATGTCGGAACAGGAAATCCTGCAACGCCTGTCCAGCGTACTGCCGTCCGCGGTCGATCAATACACCCCTGGTGGGCGTCTGCCGCAGAGCTGAACACGCGCCTCATCGAAGATCGAAGGGCGGCCGCAAGGCCGCCCTTTTCTTTACCAGCTGACTCGTAGGCCAATTGAGCCGCCGTAACTGCGACGATAGGTGCCGCCGCCACCACCCCGATAATCGGCGGTCGCGAAGGCGCTGACCATTTTGTTCATGCGCAGGACAAAGCCACCGCCAACCTCCGCCGAGGTGCCACCACGCCGCGTCGGAATGGCATCCACTCCATCGAACACCAGCATATCCGTACCGCGGAAATCATGGCGCAAACCGACGCGCAGATAGGGCATGAGCACGGCGGACCCGATGTTCCATTGCCCCTGCAGACGCATCCCCACCCTACCCATGGCGGCATCGACCGGCTTTTGGGTGATATAGGACACGGTATCGCGCGTTGCATCGAACTGCAGCCGCTGCCACACGAACTGCGCCTGCGGTTCGAGCGTCAGATTGCCAGGTAAGGCGATGGGGTAGCCCGTCTCGATGGACGCTGTGAGACCGCGTCCATTCGTATGAGCGCCCACGCCACGATAGGACGATTGATCGCCGCTATACCACGAACCCATCAAGACGCCGTCGACATACCAGCCACCGGGACCGATATGGGTCCAATAAGCGCCGACGCTGCTCATTTCGAGCCCAAGGCGCCCGACCGGCAGACCAACGAAGCCGGTCGCAAAACCCCGCACGCCGCCCGAAGCCCGTGCATAACCAGCGAAAGCACCGAAGACGTCACGGTGCCCACCGTGATCGAAGCCCAGAAGCTGCAATCCCGTTTGAAAGCCGCTGATCCGACCGTCGAACTGCGGCAGTGTCGCTCCCGACCAGCGCAGATTGGTGCGCTCACCGAAAACACGCGCCCATACGGTCGGCAGGGTCAGTCCCGTGCCCGTGACAGTGCCGGTACCCACCAAAGCCTGTTCACCATGGCGCTGATGGAAAGTGCTGACCATGGCGAGGCCCATTTCCTGCGCCACTTGCGGCACGGCCGAATAGAGCGCCACCTCAGGCCGATACAAAGGAACAGGCGCCGAGCCAGGCGGCGGCGCTGGCGGCAATGGCGGTGTGCCTGGCGCCGGCTCAGGGGCCGGCTCCGGCGGGACCGAAGGGTCAGGCGATAGCGGCTGCGACACGAGCGTCGAGCGCAGATACCAATTCTGAGCACTGCCAGCCGATACGCCACCCCGGAAGAGGTAATACTCGTACGCACCGGCGGAGATCGATCCGCCATTCAGCGAGAAGGCGCCCGCCGCCGTCGAACCACCGTTCGTCGCCTGCACCAGCATGATGCCGTCGCTCAGCGTCGCAGCACCACCGCCGTTGAAATTGGCCACGGCGATACCGGTGGAGCCAGACGCCGTGCCGCCGGAAATAATCAGTCGATCCGATGCTGCCCCATCACCGGCCAGAACGGTACGCAAATTGAGCCTGCCGCCCTGTCCGACATAGTTGCCGTTGATGGTCAGGCTGTTGGCGGTCGGCGAGCCGCCATTGGTCAGATCGATGGTGCCGGCGTTGGTGACCGTAATCGGCGGCGCGCCTGGTGCCGGCCCGATCGACGGATTGAAACCATTGCCGGCAAGAAGCTGCGTTCCGGCCGCGATGGTCATATTGCCGGTGATATTGCTTTCCAGGGTGAGCGCACCGGAATTGATGAACACGTCACGAAAATCACCCGTGCCGGCCCAAGTCCAGGCGCTGCCATTCATCCGCATCGTGCCAAAGTTCGTGAAGGGATTGTCGACACGACCTGTTCCCTCCAGCTCCACGACATTATTGCCGGTGCCACCATTTGCGGCGCCCACGACGCGCGAGCCGGTCTGTAAGCGGAACGTGATATTGCCGTTGCCACCATGAATCGATTCCACGCCGCTGATCAGACCGGCATTGATGATGGTGGTCGGTCCGTTAAGAGTGCGGATCGCCGGCCCCAGCGCGCTGATGATCTGCGCACCTGAATTATTTTCGATCAGCGCCGAGAAATTGGAGCCTGCCGTATTGGAAAACACACCATCGGCATTGGCGCCGCGCGCCTCGATCGTTCCATTGTTGATGAGATGGTTCGCATTGCCCTGCATGAAAACGGTGTTATTGACGGAACCGCCACCGTTCGAACCCGTCGTCAACAGCGTGCCGTTGTTGGTGATCGAGGCCCGCGCACCCGCCGAATAGATGGCACGCCCACCACCGCCGTTGGTCGTGATCGTACCATTATTGACGAAGACGCTGTCGTTGCCACTCTGCACGTACATGCCGTGCGATTGCGTCCCTTGCGTCGTGATCGAATTGTTATTGGTCAGCGTATTGCCGTTGCTGCTGTCACCCGGGTTGAGGATCAACACGGCAAGACCACGCGACTGTCCGTTCTGCGTGGTGATTATGCCGCTGTTGACCAGCACATTGTCGTTGCCGACCACCGCGATCGCATTGACATTCGCGCTCGATGTCTGAATGAGGCCACCGGCCGCATTGGTCAGTTGATTGCCGTTGCCTTCGGCGTAAATGCCGGTGCTGCCATTGCCGGTGATCGTCAACGTCCCGCTGTTCGTCGCGATACTCGACGTAAACAGACCGATCGCATTGGCGCCATTCACCGTCAGTTGCGCGCCAGACAGCACATTGACCGTGACATTGCTGCTGCCCGCGGCGGCCTGAACAGGGGTGGTTGATGGATTGGGCGCCGACGTGTCGCAGGTCACCGTCGTCCCGCTGGTCGGAGCCGTGGAGCTGCAGGTAGCTATCGCCTCGCCCGACCACAAAAAGGACGCCCCCAGAAGAGGCATAGAAACGACACAGAGTCGCCATAGTATCGAAGGGTAGCGCGCTTCCAACCTTGCCCCCAAAGCTTGATTTTCGGCTTACGATCGATTCGGACGTGAGCGTAACAATAGCGCACAGCGTCGATAAGTATACCTTCGCATCCCCAGGGCATGTGATTGCGCATTTGGTTTAACAACGGTAGCTATAACAGCTAAAGCTCGAGTAATATTCGAATCATAAGCTAGAGAATGCGTAAACTCCCGATTTTATTCAAAAATTTATAAATGGAAGGCAAAAGACTACCAGGGGGACTACGCATGAAAATAAAAACACGAAACGTTATCCGTTCCATATCGATTGCCGCACTGCTGGCCGCAGGGGCGATGTCGCAATCGTCGTCGACGATTTTCGCGGCTTTGGCCCAATCTCTCAACGAAACCTTCGACAATTGGCAGGTGGTTTGCTCCTCGCAGACTGGCCCCCGGCGTTGTGTCGCTTCCCAGCAACAAACCGCCCCCAATCGCCAGCGACTTCTCGCTCTTGAGCTGATTCCTGCTCCCGGCAACACTTTAACAGGCACTCTCGCGCTCCCCGTCGGCCTGATAGCCGACGCCGGCGTGACCCTGCAGGTCGACGACCGGCCGATAGGCCGCTCTCTCCGCCCACGAAACTGTGGGCCTGCGGGTTGTCTCGTATCGCTGCAACTCGATTCCGCCACCACGGATAAATTGCGGATGGGGACGACATTGAAGATTTTCGTCACACGCGCCGAGAACGGCGTGCCCCAGGTCTATTCCCTCTCCCTAGAAGGCCTCGCCGCCGCGATCAGCCGGGTTGGCGCTCTCACGCGATAGCAACTTCAACCAATAGATGCACCGCGAGCCGCCGGTCGCCAGCCAACAACCTTGGCATCGATAGGCAAGCCGGTTTTCTCGTTGATCCAACGCCCCTCAACAAACACGCAGACGAACGGCAACATGTAAGTGCCGACATGGTCCTCACAGAGCAGTTGGCACGGTACCGTATCCGGCGGCGTGCCTTCCGTAATGAAATCGGCCAGCCTTTGCTCTCGTGTTGCCATTCCGTTTTTGCCTCCTCGGGATCGCAATCAGCGCATTCCCATGGCATCTTCAAGGCGTTTCGTCAGTCTCGTCTATTCCCGCCGTAAAAGTGTCAGGAACAGGATCTTCTTCGATTTCATGGTTCTCGTTCCAGTTTTCCGAGCGATAGCTTGGCATGAGCCGGCGCCTTTCAAGGACAGAGCGATGGATCAGTGCCCCATCGGGAATCGCCCGCGGTTCGGCCTGTGGAAAATAAAGCCCCGCGAACACCTGACGAAAGGGCCATTCACGCCAACGAGCATTCTTCGGCCAGTATTCCAGCAAGCGCCATGCCAAGGTCATCGAATCGTGCAGAACGCCAGTGGCGGATCGTGGAACATAAACGTGGTTGCTACCCTTGCGCGGACGGCCCAACACCAGATGATTGACCATGGCACGGTTGACGATGACGCCTGCTGCAGCGCCCTGCTCGATCATCCATAGCAGCGGAAATTTGGAAAGGCCGCTTTCAATCTCGCGATAGCCCCCACCGATATCCGCATGGACCCCAGCAAACCAAACCTGACGGATATCCTGGGCAACTTCGGAATTTGCATCGAACGGATTAGGGCGAAACACCTGCGGGCTCGTCCAGCCGTTGAGACGAAACATACGTCGGCGCTCGTCGACGGCAATCGCCTGGCGAAAAATCTTCACGCGCGGATTGGTGCGCGTGTATCGAAGAGCTTGCAAGCCAAGTGATAAGCGCTCCCAGCGCGGCACGATAATCGAGGCTACCGTGTCCCATACGCCGATGAATTCAATCGGCACCGCGTAGCCACCGGCGACTCGGCTGAAGTGCCAAGCTGCAGCGAGCGCCGGATCGACAGCGGGAGACGATACATCACCCTGCGCATCGTCATTTGCATCGCCATTCGGTCCAACGATGCCCGCGCGTGAATTGGAGTTCTTATAGGCAGAGAAAGCATAGGGTGCGAGATTGATCTGATCGGGGCGCAGCAAACCAATGACATTGATGAACCCTGCCAAAACTCGAACCGTATAAGCACCGCGACTGAAGCCAAAGAGGTAGATCCTGTCGCCGCTCTCATAATTCGTGCAAAGAAAACGATAAGCCGATAGCACGTCATCATCGAGCCCGTAACCGGTCGCCAGACCGAAAACACCTCGCATCTGTTGTTTGAAACGCTGCCAGGTGTTCTGCTGGCCGATCGTGCCAACGCCGGGATTATAGTAGACGCGCTGTTTCGCATTCTTGGTGAGAATGCGAAACAGCTTCAACACATTCGACATCGTCTTACCGATCTCATTGCCGGTGCCGTCGCAGCAAATGACGATGTTCCTACCCATGACCGTTCCCCGCCCGCCGCACTGGGTCGAGATTATGAAACACGGCTTTACGGCACGGCGTCAACGGCGAAGGTATAACTCGTCTTGACGATACCGATCACAAACCGAAAGATCGGCCTCCAAATGATCGACAAAGGGGCATGACTGTGCATTTCAAGCAACGGCTGACGATCAAACATCTACGTCTGATCAGCGTCCTGGCCCAAGAACTCAGCATCGCTCGCTGCGCAACAACTCTTTATACGTCGCAATCGGCGGTTTCCCGCACACTCGCCGAGATAGAGACCTTGCTGGGTGCGAAACTATTCGAGCGCACCACCAGGCAGTTTAGACCCACGCCACTGGGGCAGAATCTAGCCCGACATGCGGAGCAGGTTCTAAGCCAATTAGACAAGGCCGAGGCAGAGTTCAACGCAATCGCCAGTGGTGATCTAGGATCATTGAATGTCGGTATCATTGGCGCCTTTTCGCCGCGCATTCTCGCAAAAGCCACCAATCAAGCCCGGGCTGTTGCGCCCAAGCTCGCGGTTCATTTCCATAGTAACTTTGCGGATGCGCTTATCGTTGATCTGATGCGAGGTCGTTGCGACCTACTCCTCACTCACCTTGACGTCAGGCAATTTGGCGAAGATCTCATCGCTGAGCCACTATACGAAGAGCACATCTCAGTTCTTTCTGCCGCAAACCATCCGTTGGCACGCCGCAAACGACTCAGCTGGAAAGAACTTTCCAACTATCCATGGGTCGTAACTCCCGTCCAAACATCGACGCGACGGACCGTGGAACGCAATTTGCGTATCAGTGCCGGACAGCTCAACCCCGTCGTCGTTGAGACGATGGAATTGCATTACGTCATCGAGTTTTTAAAAAGCGGCAAATATCTCACAGCCATGTCGTCTCGATTGGCAAAATGGTTCGAGCAATCGACACGAGACATCAAAACACTGCCGGTCGACGGCAACGATACTTCCACGACTGTCTGCGTTGCACGGCTTGCTTCTCGAAAATTGTCAGAGCTTGAAAAAATCTTCATCGACAACCTCAAGTCAGCCGCTAGGAGCACCTGAACTAACACCTCAATCCTCGACCCAGGAGCTGAGTAGCCAACATCAGATATATGACAATTCTGATAAGAATGGCGTGATAAATAGCAAGGCCCTATCGCTTCTCAAGGGCACTCCTCTCCCTATACTTCGACCAATTCAAAAGGCCGACATGGGAGCGGATGGTGCAAGCTGAGAGTCGACAACCGCAGGGCGACAGCGGAACAAGCAGGCCTCTGGGTCATAAATCCAGATTGATGGACTTCGCCTCAGCAGGCCCGGGCACTCCCGGTGGTGAATTTCTTCGCCGCTTTTGGCAGCCGGTTTACGCGTCGCGCGATCTTGCGATCGGCGCTGCCAAACCTATCCATATCATGGGCGAGCGATTCACGCTTTATCGCGGTGAATCGGGTGCGCCTTATATCGTTGGCTATCGTTGCGCTCATCGCTGCACACAAATGTCCACCGGTTGGGTGCGCGGCGAAGAAATTCAGTGCTTCTATCACGGTTGGAAATATAGCGGCACTGGCGCATGCACCGAGCGACCGGCTGAAAATCCACCGGGCCCTCATAAGGATATCAGTATCGGCGGACATCCGACCCGAGAATACCACGGCCTGATCTATGGCTATTTCGGTCCGGATGATCCACCGGCTTTCCCGCCCTATCCTTTTTCAGACGGAGGGATCATCGAGAATCTTGTGACTGAATTCCCGTGCAATTGGTTCCAGACCTACGAGAATTTTGCAGATGAAATCCATCTCGCCTTCGTTCATAGCGGCGGCGGCTCGCATGACGATCTCAAACGCACGGTGGAATTGCCAAAACTTTCCGCGCAAGAGACCGATTATGGCATGTCACGGATCACCTCCATTTCGGGTGGACCGGAACGCGCCGCGCATCTCATTTTTCCCAATACAATGCGTATATTTCTCCCGCCCCAGCGTTCACCGAACGGCAAAGAGATTGGCGGCTGGCGCGACAGTTATCTGACACTGGTTCCGACAGACGACGAAAATCACATCTTGTTCTCGACACGCCAAATCCATGTACCGTCGGATCAGCTCGACGACTATTGGGCCACCCGCGAACGGGTCCGCCAATTCGTGAAATCGGCGCCCTCAGTCCGGGAAGTGGCGGAAGCCGTGCTCGCCGGAAAGAAAACCTTGGCAGATTACAAAGATCATCCCCGTTTCGTTTTCATCGAAGACGCCATCGCGCAGCTGGGGCAAGGCGCGATAGCCGATCGAAGCCAGGAACGTCTCGGTGCTTCCGACGTCTGCATCGCTATTCTGCGCCGTCTCTTCACGCGAGAATTGACCGCCATCATGGAGAATAAGCCGATCAAGGCTTGGTCCTATGATGGCAGGCCGCCGCAACGCGGCTTCTAAAAGCACCGCCGCGAGCCGGTTGAGAGGGACCGACTCCGTACGGACAACAAAATCAACATGCGACAGAGGGAGTTCGATCATGATTGATCGCCGCACATTTTTGAGGGTTTCAACAACGAGCACAATAGGGATTGCCGCATCTGCATGGGCGCAGGAAGCGCCACCCTCACGCACAATTCGCTTCATCGTGCCTTTCGGTCCTGGCGGCCCAACGGACGTCTTGGCACGAATTGTCGCCGATGCAATGCGGAGCAAATGGCCGGCGGGAACAATCGTCGAAAACCGGGCGGGCGCCGGCTCGATGATCGGCACCAACGTGGTTGCCAAGTCTGAGCCAGATGGCACGACGATCGGTGTCGTGACCAGTTCCTATATGATCAATCCCGCAGTACGCGATAAAATGCCTTTCGACACGGCGACCGATCTCCGGGGCTTAACGCAAATCGCTTCATCTTATTTAGTTCTTGCCGCCCATCCCAGTTTCCCCGCCAGCGACATTCCTGGTCTTTTGAAGACGGCACGGGCGGCATCAGAACCGCTGGCATATGCGACTCCGGGCATAGCTACCGCGCCTCATATGGCGGCGGAACTTTTGCAACGCGCCGGCCAGATCAAACTGCAGCATGTGCCGTATAATGGCGCGACCGAAGCCCTGAACGACGTTCTGACAGGCCGCATACCGCTGATGTTCGACCTGTGGCATTCGGTTCGCGCTTACGTCGATGACAAAGCTCTCAAGATTCTAGGTGTCATCAATGGGCAGCGCATTCCAAGCGCATCTCAATATCCTTGCATAGGCGAAACTCTGCCAGGTTACGAAGTCAGCTCCATCCTCGGCCTCGTCATTCCCAAGCAGACATCCCCCGCCCTGGTGGAAAGAATGGCAGCGGATGTCACCGCATTCGTCAAATCAGACGAATTCAAGAAGAAAGCGGAGCAATTCGGAATGCAGCCGATCGGCTCTTCTCCAAAGGAATTCGATCAGTTTATTGCCGCCGATATTGTCAGATGGAAGCAGATTGCTTCGAATGCGGGCATCCGCCTGTAAAACGGGGACCGTCCAAAGATACCTTCAAGGCGCAGGAAATGCGCCGACAAAAAGAACCCCGGCGCTGCTTGTCGCCGGGGCTGAAGTCCCTCCCATTTCCTCGTTTGTCCCGGATCTGCTGCTCAGAGGGAGCGGACTGACGGAGGCTAATCAATCTAGCCGATGTCCAGGTATCACGAGGAGAGGTCTGACCGGCCGGGCGATTGCAGAAATGCCCGGCCGGAATGTCGATCAGAACGTGCGTTGGACACGCATACGCCCGGTCCAATTGTTCGGGCTCACCGAGGCTAAGGTGCCAAGACCCACGGGCACGGAAAGCGGCAGGCTCTGATTCAAGCGGGCGTAAGACAGCTCGACACCAATGTCGAAGTTACGAACCGGCGACCAGACAAGGCTGCCCATGACGTTCCAGACAGTCGCGCGCGACAGGCCGCCGTTGGCCCAAGCGGTCGAGCGGGCCACGTTGCCTGGCGTGATCTGCACGTAGGAACCAATCAGGTGTGAACGCAGCGACGGTGTCCAGTAGTGGGTGAAAATACCCGCAAGGCTGAACGCGCGGGTTTGTTCGACGCCACCAACCGAACAAGCCGCGTTGACGCAGAACATCGTCAGATCGCGATCCGCGCGCAGGAAGCCGCCCAGAAAGCTCCCCGACACCGGAGGATTGGTATTGATGCCCGAGTTGGTCACGTAGCTCAGTGCGCCGACACCATAGGCCGCCCACGCTTGAATGCTGTCTCCAGCAGCCAACATCGGCAGATTAATGCGCAGACCGCCGCTGACGGCCCAACCGGTCCGGCGGACCAGCGGCCCCGCATTGCCGACAACCGCCAACGGCGCGTTGCCAAAGGTGGCGGTATTCTCAATGACGGCTCCCGACACCATCGCGGAGCCCCAAGGCTGGTCAACCCGCAAATTGGCTACGATAGCGGGCAAACGCTGTGGGCCGCCTGCGGCGACAGCTCCCGTCGCGGTGAACGGATTGGCACCCAACGTATTCGGCCGCTGCCCATTGGAGAGTTCGGCCCTGTTTTCCAGCGCAATCGTCGCCGAGAAGCCGCCGCCGAAAGTCGCCGTATAGGCGAGTTGGCGGATGCCGTTCGGGAAACCCGCAGTCCACATCGTATGATATTGGAAGGGTGGCAAGAACGTGAAATTCGACGCCGCCTGACCAATCGTAAATCCGGCAAAGCGAATATAAGCGGCCTCGATGGTCGCGCTGCTCGCATTGCCTGCCGCGAACACACTGCCCGTATAGCCGGGAGGCGTGTTGGCGAGGCCGGAGGCGCTTTGCAGGCGCAGGGCAAAAACGGTCTGCACCGTGCCCCAGGCTGATTGGGTGCGCGCGTCCATATTGATAATGCCACGCGCATACCAGCCGTATTGGTCGACAGCATTCGAGCTCACGAAACTGTTCGCCGCGATGCCTGCGCCTGCCGTCGAACGATGCACAACCGCATTTTTCGCCGGGGTGAACCAGGCATCCACCCGGACACGACCACCCACCTTCAAGCAGGTGTCGGTGCCAGGGATCCAATAGAAGCCCGACCCATAGGCATCGCAAACCCGCACATATTCCACCGGCGCCGCTTTGCGCGACGGCAGATCCGCCGCCGTGGCAACACATGCGCCCGCAACCACGCATGTGAATGTAGCGGCGCTGCCCACCAGCGCCCTTTTAAATGAATCCACCTTGCTCTCCTCTGGCCCCCACCCGCTCCCACGCGGGCTTCGTTCCGGCTTGTTGTCTGATCGCGTCGCGCGACCGGAGGCCCGCGGCCATTCGCCAGCGGGTTGGAGGTGAGCTTGTGGACGGGAGGTTTAGCGGCGGTAGGTTATAACTAGTTGTAACCTGCGTTGAAACTAGTTAGTTCCTTTTGTTTCAATATGTTATTGTGTCATCCAAGCTCTAGCAAAACTATCGTGCCACGCTAGGCTCTGATACTGTTGGACGACTCCGGAACGACCTTCCGGAGCCAAATCAAAGGGGGGATGGTTTTTGGATTCGCAGGCAGGCTGGGATAAAGCGCGCACCCTTCACGCGCTCGATTATGTTTTGAGCGATCCTGTCTTCGCAGCCTCGGACAGCCTCTCGCGTTTCCTGCGTTACATCGTGACCGAAACGTTGGAGGGGCGCTCCGCCCGTCTGAAGGCCTACACGATCGCTCTCACCGTTTTCGGCCGCAACGAGAGTTTCAATCCGCAAACCAACTCTCTGGTGCGTGTGGAAGCCGCCCGTCTGCGCCGGCTACTCACCCTTCACTACAGCCGAAACCCCGGCGCCAGCCCGATCGAGATCCAACTTCCGAAGGGCTCTTACGTACCCCAATTCATTGCCCGGCAAAACTCCTCTCTTCCCTCTCACGCTTTGCAGCCGGCAAATCAGCCAACGATCG
The DNA here is from genome assembly GCA_001898965.1 of Rhizobiales bacterium 62-17. GTDB lineage: Bacteria > Pseudomonadota > Alphaproteobacteria > Rhizobiales > Beijerinckiaceae > Terripilifer. Next base: position 190,640 of record MKVW01000006.1, on the reverse strand, counting down.
GCAACCGCTGGAAACATCCTCGGTCAGCTTTCGTGGCGTTGGCCGCAATTCTCCTGCTGGGCATTGCCAGTTTCGCGATGCCGCCCCTGCTTTCCCGCTTACCCGCCGACGACGAAGCGGAAACAGGTACGATGGCCTGGGAGCGACCGCCGTCGATTTCGATTACGCCTCTGCAGTATGACGGCAGACTCGTCAAACCTGCTCAAGCACGAGCACTGGATGTCGAAATACTCGCCGCTCTGGCTGGATTCGACTTTCTGCGGGTCTATGATTTTGGCTCCGAAGCGCAGCAGCGCCGCACCGATTATCGTCTTGAGGCCCATGCTAGCCAGGTGGAAGGACGATTGGCGATCCATTATCGCCTGCTGCACACCGCAACCGATCAAGTGATCTGGTCGCAGGCCTTTGCGCATCTACCATTTGATTTCACCGGTGATGTCCGCCGTCCCCTCGTCTCGAAGGTCGCCAGCATCCTCGGGCGGACCTACGGTATTGTGTTCACCGATCGCTATGCACGCATGCCGCTGTCGGATACGACCACCATCGGCTTCGCCTGCATTGTCGACGGCTATCAATACTTCAATACGCCATCGCTCAAGACCTTTCAGCAGGTTCTGGATTGTGCCAATCGCACGGTCGCCGCCAACCCCAAATCGAGCCTGGGCCAGGCCCTCAAAGCGTCGATGCTGATTGATGGCCATCTCAAAGGCTATGTTATCGGCGGCACGGGCGAAAGCACCATCGAGAGCGCCTTACAGGCTGCCAGCACTGCTGTCGAACTCAACCAGCATTCTTCGCAAGCCTATCGCGCCCTATTTCTAGCCCGTTTCTACGACGGCCGATTTGAAGAAGCTTTTGCAGCCGCCAAACATGCATTGACGCTCAACCCTCATTCGATGGAAATCCGCAGCCGCGTTGGCAGCGCCTATATCCTGCGCGGCGATTTTGAATCCGGTATGAAACTGCTGAATGAAGTCTCCGCCATTGCCGACAACCACGCCGCTTGGCTCGAATTCTATTATTTCCTAAACGCTTATCACAGCGGCGACCGGTCTGAAGCCAAGCGTCATGCCTTTCGCGCCTCAGTCACCAAAACACCGCTCGGTGCTATCGCGCGGATCATTGCTCTCCATCAACGCGGTAACGACCCTGCTGCCAAGAAATGGATCACCTATCTCGAAAGCGAATTCCCCGAATTTGCCATCGATGTACGCGCCGCTCTGGGCCGCATGCAAATGCTGTCCGCCATCGCCGAACGTCTAACCGATGAACTCGAGGCAGCTGGCCTATCAGCGAAACGGCTGAACACAGCCCACGGTATCCGGTGAGAGCCGAAAGCCTCTCAACCTGCCGGCACATAAGGGTGATGGGCAACGCCAAGCAAACCGCCATCAACTAAGATGTCCGTGCCGTTGATATAGGTGGCCATTGGAGAGGCTAAAAAGACGGCAACGCTGGCGATCTCCTCGCATGACGCTGCGCGTCCCAGCGGAATCTTGCGCAGCAGCGCCTCGCCGACAGCCGTCTGCTGCGGGTCTTCACCAGACCAGAAACGCGCCGTTGCCGGCGATCGAACGACGCCGGGACTTAAACTGATCGCACGAATGCCATGAACGGCACCTTCGGCGGCCAGCATGCGTGTAAGACCGAGCAATCCGGCTTTGGTCGCGCCATGTGCGCAGCTCCGCAGGGGCATCAGCTCCACATGCGCGGAAATCGAGCCCGTGTTGATGATGAGGCCCTGATGCTGGCGCACGAAATGCGGCCATGCCGCGCGGCTGCAGACGAAGGGCATGGTCAATTCATACTGAAGCGTAAGATTCCAATCTTCCATTGAGGTCTCGGCGAACGGTCCCTTGGCCCGCATCTGTCCGGCATTGTTATAGAGCACGTCGATCGTGCCCCATGTCTCGACTGCCTTATCGATCCAACTTTTCGCCACTTCAGGCGCCGAGACATCGACCGGATGGAAACTCTCCATCGTGCCGCCGGCCTTTCGCACCATATCAACGGTTTCCTGTGCCTCCGCCGCCTTGACGTCACATCCCAAAACGCGGGCACCCACTGCGGCGAACTGCAATGCCGCCGCTCGCCCCTGACCGCCCGCAGTTCCCGAAATCAGCACAACTTTGCCATCCAAGTTCAACATTGCGGCGCTCCTCCAGAGTTCTCGTCTTTTGCGTTGCCGGTCAGACTATAGCTTGTCAGCAAGTTCGGCTAGTTCCTGGGAGGCATGCTCCAACAGACAAAAGCATGGGATATCAAAAAGAAGCCGCCCCCTCGCAAGCGAGGCGGCGGCTCCCTGCATCGTCGGAACGCGAAGTATTGAAGCTAGTTTTTAGCCAACTTCATCGCCTTACCCGTTGCGATTTCCAGCACCGAGCCGGAGTCGAGATCGATACGATAAATCTCACGCAGCACGTTACCGGCAAAAGCAAGCTCGACGATCGAGACCGTGGCAAATGTGGTTTCGATACCATTGGGCAGAACTTGATTGAAGTTCTTCGCCGTTTCATTCATCGCGGCCTGAACAGCCGGCGTAAAGGGCGCCATGCTGTAGACAAGCGTATTGTGCGGATTATGCGCTGACGTCGCCTTGCCATCCTGCATGATGTTGACCCCGCTCACGCCCATGGTCTGGACCAAAGATTTCGCCGCATCGCCCATTTTGGCATAGACGGGGCCGGTAACGCGCGGCAACGGGCCATCACGCAGCGGTGCCAGCGCCGCCGTGGCCGTCACGTTAAAAGCCATCATCTTCTCGTAGCCTTTACCTTCCTTGACGATACCAAGATCAAGCCACCACGGCCGACCAGCGTCTTTGGCCGCTTCCGTCGTATAGAAAGTCTTCAGCGTCAGATCGATCCGACCCGGCAGGGACGGCAATACTTTCAGCATTTTCTCAGGCGTCGTCGGATCGGAATTATGGATATGGACGACAGTAACATGCGGGATATTGAACATCAGCGCTTCGGTCGTCAGACCCGCCTTCAGCAGATCCTCGCGCAACATGCCGCCGATCGTCGTCGCCAACTTGTCGTTGACCGCATGCGGCAGGATGTAGACCAAACCGAAGGTGCGCGCATGAGCCCTAAAATCAGATTTTTCTAATGCACTATTGTCGATGGTCTGCGCTCCGACGACGAGAGTTCCAGCGACGAGAAACGCGCTGGCCAAGATTGCTTTCAGCATGCGACACCCCTTTTATCGTGATTGGCGTTCCGCACATGCCGGGGATTTATGACGACGGAATTACACCATCACATGGAAACGTTGCATACAGGATCACACCCAGAGACACATCAGTATTTCTACGAAACCCATCATAGTCCCGGTACTTTGCTTTTGCGCGAGCGCGGCACCCGCGTCTCAGCAAGCGGTTGCATGGGTCTGGCCATTGGCGAACGACGATTGTCTTCGCCACGGAGGGACATGCTGTAGATCTGATTGTTGACGTGTTCACGGAACAAATTTTCCGCCCGCGCGCCCTCGCCGGCGACGATCGCACCGACAATCTGATGATGCTGACGATGAGAATACCAAAGCGCGTCATACATCTCTTCAAGCCCAAGCCGATCAAACGCAATCATCTCAGGCGACGCAAACGGAATGCGGTTTAACGTTTCCAGCAGTCCTTTCACGATCGGCAGCTGCGCGGCCTCTACAATGGTGTCATGGAAAGCACGATTCATCTCGCCATAAGCACGCTCGTCTGCCGCGACGAGATGGCGTTTGGCGAAGATTGCATCGCCTTGCGCCAACAGATCCCGCAAACGTTCCTGCGTTTCAGGATCAACGCCACGCTGCGCCAACACATGAGCCGCATAACCTTCCAGAAGGCCGCGCGCATCAACCCCTTCCGCAATTTCCGCCTTGGTGAAGGCCCGCACGGCAAAGCCTCGCGCGCCAGCGGGCACCAACAAGCCTTCCTTCGCCAATACAGGCAGTGCCTGCCGCACCGGCGTGCGCGAAAGACCGAGCAAAGCCGCCACATGCGCTTCCGGCACCCGCTGCCCCGGCGCCAGATCGCCCTGCAAGATCATATCTCGCAGGCGCTGCAATACATCCGCTTCGTGTTTCATGGTTCCTCGATTGGATCCCAAGCCGATGTCGGCGGCTCAACAACCTTAGCAGTCGCCGCTCAATTGGATACCGCAAATCGCCTGAAAGAACCAATAAAACAGCTAAATAGCCTGCGCCTCGGTGGTTTTGGGATACAAAATAGGGTAAAATTACACTCTAAAATTTAAAAATGGCATTGACGGGATCCCAAACTCAATCTACATGGGATCCCAATTACTCGGTCAGGGAGCCCGATTATGAGCAATGCCGCTGCTTCGCATCGCCAGCACGCCGATCACACCACGCCTCTCGTTCGCAACGCCTGGTATGTCGCCGCCTTGTCCCATGAAATTGAGCGAAACCTGCTGCCGCGCACCCTGCTCGAAACCCGCGTCGTGTTCTTTCGCAAGAAGGACGGTTCGATCTCGGCTCTCCACGATCGCTGCCCGCACCGTTCCTTTCCCCTGTCTAAAAGCCAGCTTCAAGACGACACGATCGTCTGCGGCTATCACGGCATCACCTATGACGGTACCGGCCGCTGCTTGCATGTGCCGAGCGCACCCAATGCGGGCGGCAATATCAAGATCCGCAACTTCGCCGTCGTTGAACGCGCACCGCTGGTGTGGATCTGGATGGGGGATGCCGAGCAAGCCGATCCTGCTCTGATTCCGGATTTCTCCTTTCTTTCCGCACCCACTTGGAAGACAGTCTCCGGGTCGTTCCATATGCATTCCAACTATGTCGCGATGCATGAGAACCTGCTCGATCAGACTCATTTCACCTTTCTGCATGCCGGCTCTGTTGGCACGCCGGAATGGGCGACCTCGCCTCTGGAAGTGAGCCAGAATGGAGACACCGTCTCCCTGCGTCGCGAGCTCAAGAAGTCGCTACCGCCCGGCATCTACGCTGTGCCGATGAAGCTCGAAGGGCGCATGGTCGATCGCTTATCCGAAGCCTCGTTCTTCGGTCCGGCTGGCCATCTGGCATTGGCAAAGATCACCGTATCGGAACCTATCGCCAATGAGCGAGAGGAATTCCGCGTCAACATTCTACATGTCTTCACACCGGAAACGCAGAACACCTTGCATTATTGGTGGTTCAACAGCCGTGATTTCGGTCTTGACGATGAAGAAGCGAGCAAGTTTCTCTATGAAGCTTCTCATGCGGCCTATGTCGAAGATGTCGACGCTCTGGGCTGGATTTCCGACATCGTCACCACGGAAAGTGAAGACTATCGCGAATTCAGTTTCCGCAGCGATCGCCCTGGCCTGATGATGCGGCAGGTCCTGAGCCGGTTAGCCGCCCAGGAACAGGCGCCGGCGACAGCTGTTGCGGCGGAATAGGATTGAAGTCGGGCTCTGAGCGTGCAGCCTTGATCGCCCGCGTGGCCGACGAACTAAGCGATGCGGCGTAATCCGCCGCATCTTCCGGAAAGGTCAGACGAATCTGACGTTCCAGTTCCCAATCGGCTTGCAGCGCCTGCCTGTCCCACCAGACTCTCGCGCCTTTGCTCAGGCGCTGCAAAAGATCCGAGACCGTCATTCCAGGCTCGCCAAAATTTGCTCCCGCAACGTTACCAGGCGCACATCCGTACGCTTGCGTGGACGAGGTAGATCGATATCGATGATCGATTGAATACGGCCCGGCCGTGACTCCATCACCACAACGCGACTGGAAAGATAAACCGCCTCCTCAACATCGTGGGTCACCATGACGACGGTGATCCGCTCGGCTTCCCATAAGCGTATCAACTCATTCTGCAAACGCGTCCGCGTGAGGGAATCAAGGGCCCCCAACGGCTCGTCAAGCAGGAGGATACGCGGGCGTGGCGCCAAAGCGCGAGCAATCGCTGCCCGTTGCGACATGCCGCCGGAAAGTTGATAAGGCTTGGCCTTGTCAAACCCCATGAGACCGACCAGGGCAATGAGTTCGGAAACACGTGCATTCTGCTCTTGCTGCGACAATCCTGACTTATGCAAGCTGAGGGCGATGTTCTCGCGCACCGTCAACCACGGCAAAAGCCGGTGGTCCTGAAAGACGATGCCGCGCGATAGCGAGGGCCTCTCGACGCGGGCGCCATAAACCGCCACATCCCCTTCATCCGGGACATCGAGCCCAGCAAGCATGCGCAGCAAAGTCGACTTGCCGCAGCCGCTCGGGCCCAGCAGAGTGAGGAATTCGCCATCCTGAACCGTGAGCGACACCCGATCGAGCGCCTGCACGCGATTTTCATCCACTGCAAACCACTTCGAAAGCTGGTGAATCTCGACGCCTGCGTCTGCTGCGCCAAAAGCTACTGCCGGTGCCACGGGAAAACCTTTCTTGATGACCATGAAACGAGGCGATCAAGCGCCAAGCCAACGAGCGCCAGGGCGATCACGCCAATAAGAATGCGATCCATGCGCGCATATTCCCGCGCCTGCGCGAGATAAGCGCCGAGTCCGTCGCCCATGCCGTTGATATAGCCGGTGCCGATCAGATATTCGGCGCCGATCGTGCCGAGCCATGCAATGTTCAGCCCCAGCTCCAGACCGGCGACGATGGCCGGTGCCGCGGCGGGCAGAATGATCTTGCTCACCTCCTGGCGACGCGACAATTCCAAAACTTGGCCAACTTCAAGATAGGGGCGACTAACGTTGGCGCAGGCCACGGCCGTCGCCAGCGCGACTGGAAAAAATGCGCCAAGCGAGATCAAACTCACTTTCATCGCCTCGCCATTGCCCAGCCAGGCGCTAAGCAAGGGAATCCACGCGAAGAGAGCCACTTGGCGCGCACTGTCGATGGTTGGCGACAACAGACGATCAACCGGCCGCCAAAGACCGATAGCCAAACCGACGGCAAGCCCCGCGCTGGCGCCTATCAGAAAACCGGCGATCGCCCGCGCCAAAGTCGCTGCGATAGCCCCTGGCAGAAAACCACTGGCTGTGTCCTTTGCAACAGCAACGGCGAAAGCATTGGGCGACGTGAAGGTGGCTGAATCTCCCGTATCGCGCACTAAGCTATAGGCGATCCAAGCCGTAACCAGCAGCAAAGGAACCACAAGAGGGCGCCAAGCGGATGGGGTCAAAACAGGCTGTTGCTTCGCCATGGTTCACACCGCCGCGTGCAACGACCATTGGGCCGTGCGGCGTTCGAACCAAAGAATACCCCGATCAAACAACAAGCCCACCAGTCCGATGACGATGATCGTGGCGAAAACCACGTCAAGCTGGAAGGATTTACGTCCCCACATCATCAAGTAGCCAATGCCTGCGGCCGACGAAATCATCTCGACCAGGATCAAAACCTTCCATCCCTTGCTCACCGCCTGGCGCATGCCCGTGGCAATCGATGGCAGCAAGGCTGGCAGAAGAATTTTACGGAGGTAATCGGATCGCTTCAGCTCGAGGCAGCGGGCAATGTCATCATATTTCGGCGGCATGGTCCTGATGGCATGGTAAGGCCCGACCATGAGCGGCAGAAAGCAGGTCTTGGCAATGAGTACCACTTTCAATGTTTCGTCGATTCCGAACATCAGCATGAAGAAAGGCAGCCAACCGAGAGACGGCACCAGAAAGATCGCCCGCACCGACGCACCGAAATAGGCATCGGCGCGGCGCGACAAGCCAAAGGCGATGCCAGTCGCAAGTCCAAGTCCCGCACCAATGGCAATTCCAACGGCCAAACGCAGCATGCTGACGCCAAGTTCATAAGGCAGATCGCCGCTCACCAGGAGATCGCTCAAGGTCGTCCAGACCAAGGACGGCGCCGGCAGAATCTGCGGCGCCAAGAGTTCCAGCCGGACGGCAAGGGACCAGAGTGCAAGAATGACTGCCGGCACCACCAATCCCGTCGCCACGGCGCCGAGCCAGCGGTTACCGTTATAGAAATGACGAATACGAACGAAGCCATCGTGTCCGAGAAACGGCGAGGCGGAGGAAGATCGACGACGGCCTGCATCAGCAAGGATTGTCATATCGCACCAATGTATGGAATTCAGGAATAGACGAAATCAGCTCGCCGGTTTGCCCTTCGCATCGTAAGCGGACCAAAACCCCTCGTAGCCAAGCTGCTTGATCGCCTTGTCGATATAAGAACGATCGATCCAATCCTCTGGCTTGAAGCCACGGCGGACCAGTTTGGCATTGAGCGTAAAGTCGACGCCGTCCTTGACGCTGGAAACAAAATACTCGTCGAGCAGCGGATTCAGGCGTTCGCGTAAGTCATCCTTGTCGTAATCCTTCACGAAAGCCGTGCGCGGCGTACCGGTCAGAGCCCAGATGTCGTAAAGCTCATTGCGATTGGCATCGTCGGATGCGAACCGCGCAGAACGAATGAAAGCCGTGGCGACGCGTTGGGTCGTCTCCGGATATTTCTTGGCGAAATCCTCGCTGACGGCGAACACTCCGAAGCTGGTGCCCGGATTGCGCGTGCCTTTGGTCGAATAGATCACCTTGCCGAAGTCGCGGTCGACCAGATCGAGGATGGTATTGTTGCCGACAATCGCGTCGATGTGGCCGGATGTGAAGGCCGAAACCTGGTCAGCGGTTTGTAGATCGAAAATCTGCAGATCCCGCTCCTTCAAGCTCGTCGTCGACAGAATGCGATTGAGAGACCATTCGAAGATCGTGCCGCGTTGCAGAGATATCTTCTTGTCCTTGAGATCAGCGATGGTTGTAATCGGTGCATCCTTACGCGCGACCACATAAACCGGTGAAACGCCGTATGAGGCGATCGCTTTGGTCCGTAGCCCCGCTCCACGACCCACGATGCTCGGTAAACTGCCATAGGCGGCGAAATCAAGCTGACCATTCGCGAAAGCTTCATTGATGGCCGGCCCCGTGCCGCGCGGGAACTGCCATTCAATCTTCACGCCATCCGCTTTGAATTCTTCTTCCAGAGCTTTCCTGGCGCGCACGACACCCAAAACGTTTGTGCCATAAGGTTGGCCGGCTGCATTGCCCGGCCCGGCGAGACGAATGACGGAAGGCGGCGTTTCGGCCTTGACCGAGATAACGGAAACGATGGCTGCGATCAGAGCCAGGCCGAACGACTTGCGAAATAAGCTGAACATATCAGACCTCGAAAGGGAGAAACGAGCGCAGGAAAGTCCGCGTTCTGTTCACGGTAAAATGGATAACGTCACGACCATCCGATAGCGCGCCGGTAGCTACCGATGACATCTCCGGCCTTGAGTGCGGCGAGATCCACGGAGACAGCTTTGTCCGCGTTAGGCGCTACATAGAGCGCGTCCTCGGGACACCAGGCTTCGCACATGTAGCAGGTTTGGCAGTCGCCCTGGCGTGCGATTACTGGAATGTCTGCTGTCGTATCGAAGACATTCGTCGGACAGGCGTGCACGCAGATATTGCAACCCGTGCAGCGCTCTTTATCGATCACCTCGATCATTCGGCGGCCTCCAGCACGCGCGCTTCAGGCTGCTGCAGATCGCGCCGCGTCCACACTTCGGAAAGACCGCCTGAACGAACGTAATAGCGTGGCCCCGGATCCTGTTGCGGCCGATCGACACGACGTGCCATGCCGCGGCTTTCGTCACGTTCCAGAGCGCTGCGGTACATCCAGCGCGCGGTCGCCACCATGGCTGCGGCCTGACGCGACTGCGCCACATGCAAAACGCTGGCCTTGTCAGCGCTCTCGACCTTGCGCCACAAACGATCAAGCCGTTCGAGCGAATGTTTCAGGCCAAGTTCGCTACGGAAATAATTGCGATCATAGGGGAAGACTTCGTCTTGCACTGCCTGGGTCACGGCCAAAGGATCATAGCCGCGCTGTGACTGTTCAATGAGTGCCGCTTTGCCGGCCCGAATCACCTTCGAGGGCTGAGCCAGCACCCGGCGCGTACGCGCATAGCTCGCCGCTCCCGCGCCTGCCCAATAGCCAGACGACATCGCCCAAGCAGCATTGTGGCTGCCCCCGCCGGTGAAAGCGCCGCAAATCAGCTCGCGCGTTGCTGCATCGCCCGCCGCATAGAGGCCCTCAACGCTCGTGGCGCAGCTTTCATCGACAAGCCGGAGACCACCCGTACCGCGCACGGTGCCCTCAAGACGCAGGGTCACTGAAAAGCGATCGGTGAACGGATTGATACCGGAACGATCAAGCGGCAGGAAGAAATTCGGTTGAGCGCGGCGCATGGCCTGCTGCGTTTCCGGATCGACGTTGATCAGACTGGCGTAGACCGGCCCGCTCATCAGCCAGCGCGCAATGACGGAACGTCCGCCTTTCGACTGCGCGCCCGGAATCGGATCACCATTGGCATCGGTGAATTCAGCGAAATCATAGAAACGTGTTTTCGTCACCGAGCCTTCAGCGAGCGACATGGCATAGGCGTTGGAAAATTCCATGCCAGACAGCTCAGCGCCAACCTCGGCACCCATCAACAAACCGTCGCCGGTGAGTACATTGCAGCCGAGCGCCTTGGAGAGGAAGGCACAACCGCCAGTTGCCAAGATCACCGCGCCCGCGTGCACATTCCAACGCTCACCCGCCTGCTGGAAAAGGCCGCTCGCACCGACAACGGCCCCGTCCTCATCCTGCAGCAATTCCAGCGCCGGGCTGTGATCGAGAATCTTGACGCCCGCCTGCTTGGTCCGCTTGCGCATCAAGCGCATGTATTCCGGCCCCATCACCGAGCCATAGCGTTGAAACCCGACGCCATCGTCATGGAAGGGATAGCCCCATCGGGCGAGCTGATCGACATTTTCAAAAGTCTGATTGAGCGTCCGCGCCATCCAGCGCCGATCCTGCAAATAGCCGCCAAGCAGCTCGCGCGAGGCCATGGCCGCCTCGCGCTTGGCGGGATCCGGCTGCACATACCAAACGCCCGTGCCCGACGGCGCCGTTGCGCCCGATGTTCCGCAAAATCCCTTGTCCGCAAGGATGACGCTGGCGCCACGCTGGGCGGCACTGATCGCCGCCCAGGTACCCGCCGGCCCGCCACCTAAAACCAGAACATCGGTGCGGAACTCCCTCACCCCACCGCCGCTTGCAATCTCTTCCGGTCGCCGAATTTGTCCTGACATGGCTTCACCTCATCTGCATGAGGTAAAATCTATTTAGTACATAAAAATTGTCAACTAATAATTGGATCAATATTTTATTGAGATATTTCAATGATTAATGGCAAATCACGCCAAGGGCAATTGGTAGCGCGATAGACTTCATTTGCCCACGCTGAGTCCCCCGGCTAAAGAAAACCCATCATGATGTTCGCATTCTTCTTCCCGTTGCGCTGACCCCCTCGCGAGCCCTGCTCGCAAACGAGAGCCCATGTCTGCCGTCGCTCAAAGCGACCGCCGCAACAGGAAGAAATCATGACCGATCAAGCAGCCCCTGCCCTCACCGAGGCGCAGATTGAACAATTCATCACCGCCGGCATCCTCCGCATCGACGACGCATTCTCGCGCCCTATAGCCGAAGAAGCCCGAGCACTTCTTTGGCGCGACACGGAATGCGACCCCGACAAGCCTGAAACATGGACGAAGCCCGTCATCCGTCTCGGCATGTATAGCGCCGAACCGTTTCTTCAGGCTGCCAACACGCCCATCCTCCACCGTGCCTTCGATCAGCTTATTGGCGACGGGCGCTGGCTCCCCTGCCGAAGCATGGGCACCTTTCCAATCCGGTTTCCCTCACGCAATGATCCCAGTGATACGGGCTGGCATGTCGATGTGAGCTTCGGTTTCGAGGACAATCCCGACTTCATGTCTTGGCGCGTCAATCTCGCCTCGAAGGGGCGCGCGCTGTTGATGCTGTTCCTGTTCTCCGATGTGAGCGACGATGATGCTCCAACACGCATTCGCGTTGGCTCTCATCGCGATATCGCGCGGCAGCTCGCGTCAGTCGGAGACGAAGGATTGACGCTACGCGATCTCGCCAGCGACGGCTTTGCAACCTCTGCTCATCGGCCAGAGATGCTCGCCACAGGGAGAGCCGGCACGGTCTATCTCTGCCATCCCTTTATCGTCCACGCAGCGCAATCGCATCGCGGTCGCGAACCGCGTTTCCTGGCTCAACCGCCACTATTGCCACACGGTCCCCTGGCGCCCGACTGTCCCGTCGCTCGCGCCATCCGGCAAGCTCTTACTTAATCGTATGGAGTCGGTGGGCGCGATCAATTGACCGCGCCTACCCATATCAATAGCGGCGCACCAACGGCAGCATTGCCAGGGAACCGACAAGCGTGGCGCCTACCAACACCATCAAACCAGCACCGAACGCGCCTGTCGAAGCGATCAGAGCACCCATGACCAGCGGCGAAAGCGCGCCAATAATATTACCGATGCCATTGAACATACCCACTCCGGCCGCGATGGCGCGCGGCGGCAGTATTTGCAGCGAAAGTGCGAAGAGCGGCGGCAATGCCGCTCCCCAGAAAAATGCACTCACCGCAATCAGCAATGCCGCTGTCTGCGCGTCGGCAACAACCGAGACCGCATACATCGACACACCGGCCATGAAGAGGCCGACGAAGCAGACAATGGCTCGGCGACCAAGACGATCGGATAAGGTTGCGGCCAGAACTTCGCCAAGGAACATCATGAAGAATGGCAGGAAGGAATAGAAACTCGTCTGACGAGGATCAAAACCGCGTTCGCGCACCAGATAGCTCGGCAACCAACTGTTGAGCCCCCACAGATAGATCAGCGCCGCCGAATTGAAGATCACCAGCATCCAAAAGCGCCAGTCACGGCAAAACAAGCCAATTTGGGAGAGGTAGGAAGATTGTGGTGCGGCCTGAGCCACTGGCTTCGGCGCCAATTGGGCCGGAGGACCATCGCGCAAGACGAACAGCACCAGCGGCAAGATCACCGCAAGATTGAGGGCGGCGAGCAGAATGAAAGCCGTGCGCCAGCCATAGACGGTTTCCAAATAGATCATCAATGGAAAGCCGATCGCCGAACCAAGCGGGCTACCGACCATCCAGATCGAATTGGCTCGCGCCTGTTCACGCCGAGGAAACCAGCGTTTCACCAGCGAATTGGTGATGGAGAACTGCGGACCTTCCGCGATGCCAAGCAGAATACGCAAGGTCAACATGGCGGTGAAGGACCCAGCCCCGCCCATGAGCGCCATCAATACGCCCCAACAGGCTGTCCCGATCGCCAGTGAACGACGCAAACCATAGATATCGCCGACAAAGCTCAGCAGAACGCCGGAACAGCCATAGGCAAAGACGAAGGATGTCATCAGAAGACCAAGCAAAGTCGGGTTGAAGCCCGTACCCATGGCATTCTGGAAATCGGTATTGGTGAAGAGAACCGCGACGCTGATGCGATCGAAAAACGCGGAGAGAACGGCAAGAAAGAGAATGAAGGCGATCGCCCAACGCTTTTTTGTCGGTTGCACGTCCGATGCATCGGTCATGGGGGCGGCTGCGGCATGCACCGGACCGGACTGAACCGAATGATCAACACTCATCTACGCCCCCATTCTCTGGTTTATATTGTTGCAGAATATGTCGACGCTTACCGCTCGCCCCAAAGCAGATCGCGCCGGCGATAGCATCATCGCGCCATCGCCACCGTAGCAAAGACCGGGCCATGAACGAGGCCCGCATCGACATTACATGTCATTCGGCAGCGCGAGCGCTGCATCAACCAAACGTCCAGCACGCGGAAAATCATATGCGCGGAACATGTTCATCTTCACGAGATAAGATGCGCCACCATAAAACTTCTCATATTGCTGATGGCGATTTCCGAATTCGGAACCAATGAAGTCCCAAGCCAATCGCATCAGACGAACACGTTCGCGCGCACTCATCTTGCCCGAAACGAAGTAACGTTCGAGATCCGGGCGCGCTTCCGGATTGTCAAAATCCTTCGCGGAAGACGGCAACGTGATCATCGCCGCACCAGTCAGCTCTCGGACGATGTCGATCATGTGCGGATTGATCTGCGATTGCAGCGCCATCACCGCATAAAGTGCTGTCTTCGACGGCCACAAAATCCCATCTTCATCGATCGGCGCATCGGTTTCATGCGAATGCAACATGTGATCGACGATTGAGGCATAGGCTGCGAGCTCACCCATCTCCGCTTGAACCGGTGGCGCGGCGTCGTTGCCCGTCGCCTCGTTCATGCGCTTGGCAAGCCCCAGCAGGAAACGCAATTTCGTTGCATAGCGCGCTTGCGCCTGATGATTGCCATACGAATGCGATGGTGTCTGCCACCACTGAGCAAAGCAGAGTTCTGTGTTGCGGTATATGAACACACGCTCCCAGGGGATGAACACGTCATCGAGCACAACGAAACAATCGGTCTCATCAAAGCGGCTGGTCAGTGGATAGTCTTCCGCGCTCGTCGCCTGCAATGGGAACGCACGACGCGAAAACAATTTCACGCCCGGTGCATCAAGAGGCAACGCCACGCTGATTGCATAATTCTCGTCACCCGCCCGCAGCGGATGAATGCAGCTCAATTGCAGATAGTCGGCAAAGACAGCGCCGGTGGCGAGCTGTTGGCCGCCACGAACGATGATGCCCGCATCGGTTTCCTTGACTACACCGGCATAAAGCGTCGGATCGCTCTGTTGATGCGCCGGCTTGCTGCGATCGATCTGCGGCGGCACGATCGCATAAGCCACGTATTTGTGCTCGTCGCGAATATGCTTGTAGAAATTCACCACATTGTCGGCAAATTGCTGACCTCCGCGTGCGAAGAAGGCCGGCTTCGCGGCATATCCAGCGAAGAAGTTGGCGACATGATCGGGCGTGCGACCCATCAAGCCGAAGGTCTGTTCAGCCCAACCTTCCGCCGCCAAACGCTTGGCGCGCAAGTCAGCATGGGTTTTGGGAATTTGGTAGCAACGCCAAACCGAACCGCCGGTATCCGGCGAATTGAAGGTCATGCGCTCGTGATTTTCGGGTGCGGCAGCGTAATCGAAGAGACGGGCGACGGTGCGGGCGCCATTGCGGAAAGCCGGATGATTGGCCGGATCGCTGACGCGTTCGCCTTCAACGAAAATGGTACGTTTGCTCGCCTTCAGATCCGAGAGGAAACTTTCACCGCTACGCAGCGGCGTGGCGGGGGCGAGCTTGGCCGACTCTTTAAGCTGCCCGGCGGCGTTCGCATTCATGTCTCGTCTCCATGTAGCTTGTTGTTCGTTGGCGTCTGTCTCAAGAGAGACCGTGTCGGTCGTCTCTTGAGCTTTGGCTGCGTCATAATAGCTACAAAATATAGCTACATTTTGTAGCTGTCAATCGCTGTTGTACGTTTCCCCAGAACTCAGCCATTGATCACGACGTACCTTGCTCTATGCGAGGATATGATCGATTGCCGCCGGATTCGGTTGCGCCGTGCTGGAATGAGAAGAAATGTCCGCCAAAGCCTACAAGCCGCCGCTCACAATTTCCCGTAGCGACTATTTGCGTAACGGCTCCGACAGGCTCTTTCGCGAGAGCATCTATGCAATGGTCCAATGCACCAGCCGCCTACTCGCCTGTCGCGATGCTTTTGGAAACGATCTGTCACTCACGGCAAGTCAGTTCGCCGTGCTGATGGGCGTCGCCTATCGGCAGAATTCCGAAGGCGTCACGATCAAGGAACTGGCGGAGCATGTGGCCCTCGCTTCAACCCATGTTACCACCGAAGTGGGTCGCCTGGAGCGGAAGGGATTGCTGCTCAAGCGGCAGAACGCAGCCGACCGGCGTAGCGTTCACGTTTCGCTTTCGACAAAAGGCGAGGAAGCGATTGCGCATGTGTCGCCTTTGGTGCGCATGGTGAATGATACGCTGTTTGAAGGCATCGATCCGGAGGCCCTTGAAACAGCGCGGCAAGTCGCGCGGCAGCTCATTCTCAATTCCGATGAAGCTCTGGCTAAAGTCCGCCGGCGCCGACGCGAAGCGCGCGGCAGCGCTGCGTAATAACGTGTTTGACATAACTTCTGGCGATTTCACCACCCATGAAGCCAGAGATCTGCATCAGCTGGAGTCTCGATCGGCTGATCGGATTGCAGCCGACGATATCGGCCGCTGAAAAATAGAAGTGGCGCCCCTTCGTCTCGGCGAAAGGACGTCACACGACCAACGACAATGTCGTGATCGCCGCCCTCGTGAATGGCGTAGGTGTCACAGAAGAAGCTCACCAGACCGCCCGCAATATAGGGCGTTCCCGTATCGCTACGCGCCGGCGTCAAACCCGCCCACTTATCGGAGCCCGCGCGTGCGAAACGATTGGACAATTCGTTCTGCTCTTCACGCAGCACCGTCACGGCAAAAGTTTCAGCCTTGATCCATTGGCCGTACGCCAAGGCAGAGCGCGCCAGGCTGAACAAAACCAAAGGCGGCGCCAGGGACACCGAATTGAACGAGCTCACCGTCGTGCCCAGCAATGTCCCATCAACCTCCGCGGTGACGATGGCGACACCCGTGCCGAACAGACCGAGGGCGTTGCGAAAATCACGGTCCGAGAAACTCATCCGATGCTCCTGAATACAGTCTTGGCAAAGCTAAGAAGTGGCTATTCCGCGCCCTGCCGTTCCGAGCCAAATCTGAAATTATAGTGAAATATCAGATTGGCATCTGTCAAGCGGACGGATACTTCCTACATAAAGCGCTGATAAATATAGCCAATATACCTTATCTGTTGGGTTATAACAGCCTAGCTCCTGCCTTGAAAAAAACAAAACGATACAGTATCGTTTTAAAATAGTTCTACGAGACGAGTCATTGCGCCACCGGGCCATGTCCACGCCTTCGCAGGATGGGCGCCGGTCGATTTGGCATGGGCTGCTGAACGATCGACGGAAAGAGCAATAAAGGGACTTTCCATGTCTACGACGGGCCTCGATTCCGACGACCAACCCACGGCCGAGATCAGCAATGTTCGCCACCTGCGCGCCTCGCAACCAGCCCATCTGCCGGCAATAGACGAGGTTGTGCAGCCAGAAGCCAAGGCGCGGCCCGATGACTTGATGCCGGCTACCCCGCCTCCTGCCGAAGAATCCCCAGCGAAACAAGCGCCCAAAGGCTCGACGACGCGGCGCGTCTTGTTTGCTCTTCTGCCTGTGATGCTTGTCGCCGGCGGTTATTTCTACGTCACTGGCGGCGCCGTGATGTCGACCGATAATGCCTATGTGCAGGCCGATACGGTTGGCCTTTCCACCGACGTCTCGGGCATCGTCAGCCAAGTGACTGTGCATGACAATCAAAAGGTCGCCAAGGGCGACGTACTCTTTAAGCTCGACGACCAACAGTTCAAACTGGCGCTCGATCGCGCTCAAGCGCAACTCGACATGACGCGCAACACACTTCGCGCGCAACAGACCAATTATCTCGATTTGCAAGCGCAGGTGGAGCAGGCGCAGAAGGACGTCGAGTTCAACACCGCCAACTTCAATCGTCAGCAGCAGCTCCTCACCAATAGTTTTACGCCGCGCGCGACCTATGACGCGTCGCGCAATACGCTGCAGACTTCACAGCAGAAGCTCGCTTCCTTAAAGCAGCAACTCGCTGGCGTTTCCGCCAATTTGAACGACACGCCGAACGCGCCTGTCGAAACATTGCCAAGCTATAAGAATGCGCTAGCCGCGCGTGACGAAGCCGCCCGGGAATTGGCCCACACGGTCGTTCATGCCCCCTACAATGGCATTGTCACCAATGTTCCGGCGCTGCAGCCAGGCCAATACCTCACGGCCGCGACCACCGCTTTCAACATCGTCTCCACCGACCATGTCTGGGTGCAGGCCAATCCGAAGGAAACCGAACTGACCTATGTTGAACCTGGTCAGAAAGTGACAATCGGCGTCGATACCTATCCCGGCAAGACCTGGACCGGCACAGTCGACAGCATCAGCCCGGCTTCGGCCTCGAGCTTCTCTCTGCTGCCGGCCGAAAACACCAGCGGCAACTGGGTCAAGGTCGTCCAGCGCATTCCCATGCGCGTCCGCGTCGAAACCCCAGCCGATGCGCCACCGCTGCGCGTGGGCATGAGCGTCGAAGTTAACATCGAAACCGGTCACAGCCGCGGCTTGCCGAGCTTCCTCACCGGCTGGTTCCACACAGGAGCGAGCAATGGCTAGCGCCGCCGCCAGCGCGCCCATTGCCAACCGCGCGGCGATCACGGCGTGTTTGATCCTCTCGGTGGTCATGCAGGCGTTGGACACGACAATTGCCAACGTCGCCCTACCCTATATGCAAGGTAGCGTGTCGGCGAGCGCCGACCAGATCAACTGGGTGTTGACCTCCTATATCGTTGCGGCAGCGATCATGACCCCGCCGTCGGGCTTCCTCGCCAGTCGGTTCGGCCGCAAATACGTTTTGATGGTGGCCATCGCCGGCTTCGTCATCGCCTCCATGCTGTGCGGCATGTCGCAATCTTTGTTTCAGATCGTCGGTGCCCGCCTGCTGCAAGGCTTTTTTGGCGCGGCCCTCGTTCCCCTGTCGCAATCGATCTTGCTCGACATCTATTCGGCGGAAGAGCGCGGCTCGGCCATGGCGCTATTCGGCGTCTCGGTCATGGTCGGCCCCGTCCTCGGCCCGGTGATCGGTGGCTGGCTGACGGAAAACATAAGCTGGCGCTGGGTATTTTATATCAATCTGCCGATCGGCATTCTGGCACTGGCCGGCGTCTGGTTCTTCATCAGCGAAACCAAGGCAAATGCGCAGACCAAGCTCGACTGGATCGGTTTCGGCAGTCTGAGCATCGCCATTGCTGCCTTGCAGGTCTTTCTCGATCGCGGCTCGCAACTCGACTGGTTCTCGTCCTTCGAAATCATTCTGGAAGCGACAATCTGCGCGGCCGCATTCTACGTCTTCCTCGTTCATACTTTTACGATGAAGAGCGGCTCATTCGTCAATCCGCGCCTCTTTCTCGACCGTAACTTCACGTTGGGCATGCTCTACATCTTCATCGTCGGTCTCACCTATTACGCCTCGATGTCGCTTATGACGCCCTATTTGCAAACGCTCATGGGCTACCCCGTCGTGACCGCGGGCCTCGTGATGGGTCCTCGTGGCCTGGGCACCATGTTCTGCATGTTCTTGGTCGGGCGGCTCGTCGGCAAAGTCGACGTCAGGCTTTTGCTCCTGACTGGCCTTCTTCTCACCGCCTGGGCCATGTATGATATGAGTGGGTGGACACCGGCGGTCTCGCAATGGACAGTGATCGTGACCGGTTTCGTGCAAGGCGCTGGCCTAGGCTTTCTGTTCGTCCCGCTTTCGGTCGTGACGTTCGCCACGATCTCGCCGGAGCAGCGCGGCGACGCCACCGGTCTCTACAACCTATCGCGCAATATCGGCTCCAGCATCGGCATATCGGTTCTATCCTATCTGCTGGTGCGTAACGGCCAAATCAATCACGCGACCATCAGCGCCCATATCACCGCGACCAATCCGGCGTTTCACAACAGCACAATCCTGCACTATCTGAGCCCGTGGACGGCAGGTGGGCGGGCGGCCCTCAACCAACTCGTGCAGCAGCAAGCCTCCATCATCAGCTATATTGATGATTTCAAACTGATGATGCTCTTAACCCTGGCCGTTGCGCCCTTGCTCTTGCTGCTGCGCACAGCACAGAATGCTGGTGGAAGTGACCACGCGGCTGTGATGGACTAGGCTGTCGGCACAAAGAAACGGATTAGACCAATGAAAGAGATGACACTGACCAGACCGCCCCCCGAGCAGGCTCGACGAGGCAGCGGTGGCCGACCGACCCGGGAGGAAGCGGCACGCCGCGATGCGCGCTTGCTGGAGGTCGCGGCCGCCATGTTCATGGAGCGAGGGTTCGAAGGCACATCGATCGACGCCGTGGCCGAAAAGGCCGGTGTCGGCAAGCCGACCATCTATGCGCGCTACCGTGACAAGTCCGAACTCTTCACCGCGGTTATGAGGGAGCGTATCGAGACCTGGCTCGCGCCCATGGCCGCAGCCGCCGCGCCCTCGCATGAGCATGATCCCGAGGATCTCTGCGCGACGCTGCATATGATCAGCCGACACCTGCTGGCACACTCTTTGAAACCACAGTCGGCTTTGGTGCAACGGATGCTGGCGGCCCAGGCCAAGCAGTTTCCCGAACTCGCCAAACTCGCCCATCAGGAAGCCTGGGCGCGAGCCGTGCAAGCCCTGGCCGCCCTGTTCCAACGCTCAGCCGACCGATGCGGTATTCATATCGACGAGCCAGAACTGGCGGCCGGCCTTTTCCTCGACCTCATCGTCGGCAGCACCAAGCGCAATGTTCTATATGGCATTCCTCTGGACCCCGAGTTTGAGGAACGCCGCCGCAAAGTGGCGGTGGATCTGTTCGTCGCCGGCCTCAAAGCGCGAGGACAACGCAAGGTGCCGGACTGAAGACCGCAGCTTGATCTATCTCGCGCCGCAGAATCTTCGGAATGCCGTCATCGAATTTTTAAAGCCACGAGCGCGCGCCAGCTCCCAAGGCCGCTCGCACTGCTTCGTCCTCGCGCACCACAGATACCCTGCCGTGGCATAACAGCCGTGGGCATCGGCACCGCCACCGATCCTGGGTGCAGCCACCCCCTCACCAGCCAATGTGCACATCACAACAACCGGCAGAACGAAGAACAGTCGCTCCATGAGTAACCTTCTGATCAATGTTTGAGAACAAACTCCGTCATGACCAATACATAGGCATATATACCGGCAGCCGCGGCCAATAATAAGAGAAAGAAAATCACCGTTTTCCTCGCGCCAACATGGCGCGCCAAGATCGGTCCTAGCAAAAGACCGATCAAAACAATCATCAAAGCGGCCCAGGCATAAGTCCCGATCGTGCGCGAAACTCCCACGGCCTCGCCATACAGGCTCAAGAGAACCGCTGAGCTGACCGCGATGACCGACCAAAGAATGACGCGTAGTTTGATAGATAGACTCGTGCTCAAGCTCACTGCCTGCTCCCGGCGCCGAGATCTAGCCCCTCCTCACCAGAGCAAGGGAGGGGTTCTGATCATCTGCGCCGATAATACATCATCGAGTTGCAGCGGCGAATGGCAAGCGCCGTCAGTGGCTTGTGAAAAACGAAAACAGATCAAAGACGCCACGCGACCGAATCCCGCGCTTCTAGAAGCGAGATTCGGTTGGCTTTCTCATTCCTGTCGTGATTGAGCGAAGCGGCTCGGCGCCACCAACCTTCATTGCATGCCGGCAGCATAGAGTTTTTGCCAAGTGGCAAATTCACGATCCATATAAGCCTGAAAACGCTTCGCGTCCCAATCCTCAAACCGCACGCTTTGATCGGCGACGACTTGCTTGCCGCGCCCGGATGTCATGATCTCGGACACGGCCCGGTTCAACATATTGACATCCGCATCGCTCATGCCCGCCGGCGCAAAGAAGCCGAACCATTGAGAGGCCTCGACCTCTGGAAATCCTTTCTCAGCCGCCGAAGGTACGTCCGGAAACTCCGGCCGACGCCCTTCGCCCAAATAGAGCACGGCCTTACCACGCCCACCTTTCAGATAAGGCGCCGAGGACCCAACTGAGCCTACATAATAGTCGGCCCGTCCCGCGATGACTTCCAGCATCGCCTCGCCAGAAGACTTCATGTGCAGAATGCGCGGCTTCAGCCCCAATTCCTTGGACACCATCTGGCCGACGAAGTGAGTGGACGAGCCAACGCCGGCCGTCGACATGACCACGCGCCCCGCCTTGTTCTTCGCGAACAGATCATCGAGCGTGTTCACGCCGGCAACGGGAGAGCCTATGATCATGAACTCGTTGAAGCCCAACACCGAGATTGTTTTGAAGTCCTTGACCGGATTATAGGCGGCCTTGGGGTTGTAGGCGGCACCCGTCAGGAAGGATGAGCTGGAAAAGAGCAGCGTCGAACCGTTGGCTGGCCCTCTTGCCACCTCCGCCGTACCGACGATCCCCCCTGCGCCGGGCTTATTGACGACGATGACAGGCTTTCCAAGCTTGCGTTGCAATTCCTCGGCCAGGAAACGCACGAAGGGATCGGTGGAGCCGCCTGGATTGAACGGGACGACGATCTGGATCGTCGACTGTGAAGCAATATCCGCGCGCACCGAGCCCGCGCACGCTATGGCCAGCCCGCACGCCAGCAATAATGCCTTAAATCCAAACCTCATCTTATCCCTCCCATTCGGCGCGACCCTGCGGATCACGCCTCCGTTAGTATCGCCGTCAGCTGTTCCGACTGATCGAGCATGACGTGATGACCGCAGTCCAAGGCATGAGCTTGCCAACCCGACGTCTGCTGCGCCCGAGCGAGGTAGCCATCAAAACTAGCATTGGCGTAACGGGTGCCGCGCACGTAGATCTTGCGGGCAACCTTCTCACGTCCACCACGCAACTGGATCGGCGCGACCGCCACACCATTTGGCTGCGGCGTCATTCGCTCGTTCAGCCAAGGAACGTCTTTCGCGTTCGCCAGATTGAATACCGAGGCATCGGGCGCCGGACGCGCAATCTCGCCCTTGGCCAGCGATTCATCCAGAATCTTGCGAATGCCTGGCGACGTCAGATCGCGCCCCGCTTGACCATTTTCGGGGACGAACGCGTCGACGAACACTACCGCCGCGGTGCGATCATGTACGCTCTCCAAGGCGCCCGAAACCGGCCAGCCGCCATAGGAATGACCAACCAGAACCACGTTGGTAAGATCTTCCCACCGATAGAGATTGACGATGTCGTCGATATGGGTCTGCAGCACAATCCGGTCGCTCAAGAGATGTGACCGATCCGCCAGCCCAGTCAGCGTTGGCGTGAGAACACGATGACCCTGGGCCTCCAGACGCTCGCGCACCGGCTTCCAGCACCAGCCGCCATGCCAAGCACCATGAACCAGCACATAAGTACGCCGCGCTACTTGAGCCTTCGCGACAGACGATGCAGCCATCGTCAATGGCAAAGCTGATGCCAAAGCCGATTTGAGGAACAGGCGCCGGCCCGTTGCCGTTGTACTTCTGAAGCCAGAAGCCATCTCAGCTCTTCCTCCCAAAGCCGATTGAGCCTAAACCCGCAAAAGCGGGCTTGTTGCCCGATTTGGTACATGGTCGAACCAACCGGGCAACTGATCTGAAATTGCCAATAGGTGATTTCAGGTTATGGCGGAGCGTTAAGGCTTGCCGACATGGATAAGCGCATCGACGCCGATGCCGCCCTTGGGCAGCGCGATGAACGGATTGATCTCGACGCTCTCGACCTCAGGGCCCTGTGCCGCGATGAAATGCGACACGGCCACGATGGCATCGGCAATCGCATTCAGATCGGCCTTTTCCTGCCCACGCGCCCCGTCAAGAATGGAGAATGTCCGGATCGAGCGGATCATCTCGAGCGCCGCATCGCGCGTGACAGGGGCTGAGCGCAGGACAGTATCCTTGAGGATCTCTGTATAGATACCGCCGAGACCGAACATCACCACGGGTCCAAAGGTCGAGTCTCGATGCGCTCCGATAATGGTCTGAACGCCGCCGGCGATCATGGGTGCCACGGTCACGCCACGAATGTCGGCATCCGGTTCAGCCTGCCTTGCATTGTCGATGACCCGGGCAAAAGCCTCGCGCACCGCCGCTGCATCTTTCAGATTCAGAGCGACCCCGCCGACTTCCGACTTATGCGCAATCTGCGCGGACAACACCTTGATCACCGCCGGATAACCGACCGCTTCGGCGGCAGCAACCGCTTCGGCGGCAGTCGCGGCGACACGCTCCTCGGCGAACGGCAGGCGAGCCTTGGCGAGAATCGCTTTCGATTGCGCCTCATCCGGGCTTTCCCGCAATGAAATGAGTTCGATCTCTCGAACATCCGGCAACACTAAAGGCTGCCTGCGCACCAGCGAAAGCTCGGCAACGGCCGCAAGCGCTTTCACACAAAAGGCCGGGTCCTCGAAGATCAGATAACCCAAACCTTCAAGCTGTTGTTTGAACTCAGGCGTCGTCTGCACGCAAAGCGCGAGCTGCATCTGCGAGAATTCGGCTCGCAGAGCTTTCAAGGGCTCCGCCAAAATCGCCATATCCTTCGCATTGCGACCGACGTTGGAAAAAAACAACATGGCCGAACCGAAAGGCCGGTCGCGCAGCACGCGCTCGACCGTGCGAGTCAATATGGTGCGATCCCCCACGGTCTGCGCTGTCGTATCCACCGGATTAAGCCCAACGGCCAGCGGCAGTTCGGCTTGGATGGCGGTCAAAGTTGCCTGCGAGACCGGCGGTAGTTCCATTCCCGCTTCCATCGCCGCGTCGGTCGACATGACCCCGACACCGCCCGAGACCGTGATGATCGCCAGGGTCTTGTCCACCGGTAAGCGACCTTGAGCGCATGCATAGGTGACATCAACCATTTCGGTCAGCGTCTGGCAGGACCAGGCACCAGCTTCCCGCAACACCGTATCGAATACCTGCACGGAGCCCGCGAGCGCCCCCGTGTGCGAGGCCGCAACCGTTTGTCCAGCTTCCGTCCGCCCAGCTTTAAAAACGATGACCGGCTTTTTCATGCGGCGAGCTGTCCGCAAAGCTCGAACCAGCGCCGGCCCGTTGCGGCAGCCCTCCATGTAGAGCATCAAAACATCAGTATCAGGATCCTGCGCCATCCACTCCAGACATTCAGCAGCTTGAACATCGGCTTCGTTGCCCGTCGCGACGAATTTCGAGATCGCCATGCCACGGCTGATGACAAGGTTTTGCAAGTAAGAACCCACCGCGCCGCTCTGGCTGACCATGCCAACGCGGCCAACCGCCGGAGTGCCGCGATCCATCGCCGTGGAGAAAGTCGAAAAAATTCGATCGGCCGTGTTGAACGAGCCCATTGCATTCGGACCTAGAAGCCGCGCGCCCGAGTCCCGGATCATCTTGAGAATGCGCGCCTGCGCCGCCGCCCCTTCTTCACCGGCCTCGGCAAAGCCAGCGGTGAACATGACGATAGAACGAACACCCGCCGCACAAGCGTCGGCGACCGCCTCCTCCGCTTGACGCGCAGGCACGGCGATAATTGCCTGGTCCACCGGTTCGCCAATTGCCGCGGCGCTCGGGTAGGCTTTCAATCCCTGCACCTGAGGGCGCGTCGGATTGACCGGATAGACCTTCACAGTCGATTGCGCTTCCTGCATGTATCGAATGGGGCGGCCACCAATCTTGCGTGAATCATCGGAAGCTCCGATGACCGCGATGCTGCGCGGCCGAAACAGCGCATCGAGGCCGCCAGGATTGGCGATGCGATTGGTTTGTGCGTTCATCTCAATCTCTCCCATTTGGCACTGCCCCTAGAGGAGCGGCCATATCCATGTAGTAACCGCGCTGCTCAACGCTGTTGCCCAACCAGCCAACCAAGCTGAGACAGCGCTTTACATGCAGGCTGAGGTCGTTTTCATCCGTAATGCCCATCGCGCCAAAAAGCTGAATGCTTTCGCGGATGATGTACTGAGCGGTGTCGTTGAGCCGTGCGCGCACACGCGCCGCAAGCATGCCCCGAGTGGTGGCATCATTGAGCCCGTCGATGCGCGCAAGAGTCGTGTCGAGAACGGCGCGCGCCAGACGCTGTTGCACGAACATGTCGACGGCCCGATGTTGCAGCGCTTGAAACGCGCCGATCGGCTTGCCGAATTGATGCCGTGTCTTCAAATGCTCGATGACCAGCGCCATCATACGATCGACATGCCCCATGAGTTCGGCTGCGATCAGCACAGAGGTCTCATCGAGCGCGGCGCGTAGGGCAGTCTCCACAATCTCGCCTTCGCACAGAATGACACCTGGAGTGGCAGCCAAGGCAAGTTGCCCCATGGGCGTGCCATCGGCGCGGAAATCGTGATGGATTGAAAGGCCGAATGCGTCAGCTTTTGTCAGAACCAGCGCAAGCCCGGAAGAACTTGTTGCGCTGACGATGAAATGGGTGGCACCGGCAGCACCAGCAACATAAGCCTTCTTCCCATTCAACGTGCCGTCAGCCGATAGCATCGTTATCGGGGAAAACGGAAAACGGAAATTCTGCGGTTGTTCCTGCCAGGCAAGAGCCGGCAAAATCTCGCCTCCGGCAAGCGCTGCCAACATATCGGTATCAGCCTTTGCATGAGCGAGGACGCGCCCAGCGAGAAACAATCCGTGAAAAGGATCGGCGCTAAAACACCCGGCTAGACCTTCGGCGACAATCCCGGCAGCCACCGTGCCTAAACCGAGGCCGCCAGCCGCCTCCGGCAATCCGATGGCAAGCCAACCCTGCTCGGCCATGATTGTCAGTTCCGCCGGCGTATAGCCCGGTAGACTGCTCCGTCGTGCCCGAACAGCGCGGCCATCCGCCGTACGTGCCGCGTGTTTGCCAACCGCATCACGCAAGAGAACAAGGGTATCGGCATCGACCGACGTCATGGCAGCCCCCTACGCGGATTTCGGAAGGCCCAGCACGGAACGCGCCAGGATGTTGCGATGAACCTCGTTGGTGCCGGCAAAGATCGTCGGCGCGCGACTTTCGTAATAAGGCGCCAGCAGATCCGCCGCGCCTTCCCCCGCCAAAGTGGCATCGGTTCCGGCCACCTCAAGCAACAGTTCCGACAGACGCTGAAACGTGGCCGTGGACCAGATTTTCAAAGCCGAAATTTCGATCCCGACCGCACCATCCGTGCGCACCAGATCGGCGAAGCCGGCATACATGTCCTGCGCGTCTTGCGTATCGAAAATCGCTTGCGCCAACCGATCGCGCCAATAGTCGCTGGTTAGCAACCCACGCTCTTCCATCTGCTGACGCAGGGACAGGAGCACCTTGAAGGCACGCTTCGGCGAGCCAGCCCAAATACGTTCAAAACCGAGAAGCGAACGCGCCACGGTCCATCCCTTGTTTGGCTCGCCGAGGATGCACGTTGCGCCAACCGTCACATTGTCGAAGAAAACCTCACAGAAATCCGGATGGCCTGAGAGGTTTTCGATTGGCCGCACGGTAATGCCGGGCAAACTCATGTCGATCAGGACGAAGCTGATCCCCTCCTGCTTCTTCCCCGAACGATCCGTGCGGATCAAAGCGAAGATATGGGTGGCGACATGAGCCGACGTGGTCCAGATTTTCTGCCCATTGATGATCAGGTTTTCGCCTTCGAAGCGGCCATCGCATTGCAAACTGGCGAGGTCCGAACCCGCTGATGGCTCGGAATAGCCTTGGCACCAGATATGTTCGCCGGCATGCATTTTGGGCAGATAGAAGGCTTTCTGCGCTTCGTTGCCCCAGGCAATGATGGCAGGCCCAAGATTGCGTACACCCGCATCATGCAGCCAGGGCGTTCCCGCTGCCTCCATTTCCTCAATAAAGATCAGATGCCGCTCGGGCCGAAGGCCCATACCGCCGTATTCCACGGGCCAGCCCGGCGCGATGAAGCACTGTCGATGCAAGGCTTTATACCAGGGCATGGAAACTTGAGCCGGAAAGCGGTGCGGATAGCCACGCAGGTCTGGCGGACATTCCGCCTCGATGAAATCGCGCAGCGTTCGGCGGAAATCTGTTTCCGCCATCTCGTTCCAATCAACGATCGTGTCGGCCGGCATGTGTCTCAACGCCCGTGATAAACGCCGGGGCGCTTTTCCATGAACGCCTTGACCGCTTCTTTGTAGTCTTCGCTCTGGTTGAGGAAAGACTGGGTATAAGCCTCGGCATCGAGATAGGTGTCGAGATCGGTGGCGGTGGCCACTTCAAACAGATGCCGCGTCATGCCCAGCGCCAAGGTCGGCATGGAGAGAAGTTGCTTGCAATAGTCCTCAACCTCTGCCTCGAGGCGGTCATTGGCCACCACACGGCTGACGAGGCCGAGATCATAGGCTTCTGCCGCCCCAACGATACGCGCGGAGAAGGCCAGATCCTTAGCACGCAGCTGACCAAGATGCCGGATCAGAAAATGAATCGCCCCACCATCGGGCGCTAGTCCACGCTTGGCGAAAATCATCGAAAAACGCGCGGTCTCCGAGGCAATTACGACGTCGCAGCCCAGCGCCACCGACCAGCCGAAGCCAACCGCAACGCCGCGCACCGCGGCAATGCAAGGCTTTTCCATCGCCGCCAGCTCGCGCGCTACGCCACCAACGCCACGTTGCATGCGGGCACGCGCGCCGCTCTGCGTATCCTTGCCCATGCGAGAGACATCGGCGCCCGCACAAAAATCCTCGCCCGCCCCCTGCAACAACACCACGCGCACGTCAGGATCAAAGCGCAGATCGCGCAGCATATTCGCCATTTCATAGCGTTCCTCCGGTGACAGCGCGTTGCGGCGCCCTGCCGTTTCGAACGTGATACGACCGACGCCGTTCGACTTGTCGAGATGAATGCCCATTAGTATCCTCCCTGCCGCAACCAGGCAGCCCGCGCAGCGCGTGCAGCGTCGTCAGCGACCCGTGCCTCAACCCATTCACGTTCAAGTTGATCGGCGATCTCGGCCAAAGGCTGGACCTTTTCGATCAGTCCAATGCCTTGCCCCGCGCCCCGAATATCGCGCCAGGCCTTGGCAGAAGTGCGAGCGCCGGCTTGATAGCGGCTTTTGTCCTTGTTGGCGCTCGCCACTTCTTCCGGATCGAGCCCGGAGGCGACAATGCTCTGTCGCAGATAATTGGCCGGAAGACCGCTGAAGAATGGTGTATAGACCACGTCCTTCAGCGATGCTTCGACGATCATCTCTCGATAGTCGTCGGGCGCGCGGCTTTCTTGTGCCGGTATGAAGCGGCTGCCCATATAGACCAAGTCGGCACCGAGGCTAAGCGCCGCATGAATGCTGCCGCCGGTACCGATCGCGCCGGCCAAAACGATAGTACCGCCGTAGAAGCGTCGTACCTCCGAATAGAAGGCGAACGGATTGGCCGTGCCCGCATGACCGCCTGCGCCATTGCAGACAAGGATCAATCCATCAACGCCCTGCTCGAGAGCCTTCTCCGCATGGCGTACGGTGGTTACATCGTGGAAGACCGATCCGCCGTATCCATGCACCGCACGAACCAGATCGCCTGGTGGTGATAGCGATGTCAGTAGCAATGGCACCTTGTTTTCAACGCAAACCGTCGCATCATGCTCGAAGCGCGCGTTGGATTTGTTTGAGATCATGTTCACTGCATAGGGCGCTGCGGGAGCTCGCGGATGGCTGGCGTCATGCGCCGCCAGAGCCTCTTGGATGGTCGACAGCCAGACCTGCAATTCCGCCTCTGGCCGCGCATTGAGCGAGGGAAACGAGCCGATAATGCCCGCTTTGCACTGAGCAATCACCAATTCATGTCCCGACACGAGGAACATGGGCGAAGCGACGATGGGAAGTCGCAAGCGGCCGCGGAAACTGTCGGGTAGGCTCATGGTGTTTCCTCGGCAAGCAAAGCGTAATCGGGGTTCACATGCCCCCTGCCTAAAAGTGCGCGGCCTGCATCCAGTACCGTTACGTCGCGGCCCTCGACACGAGCGCGGAAATGGGCGCGTGAGCCTTCGTTCCAGATTTGAAAGCGCACCGTTTCGCCTGGGAAAACAGGTCGCGAGAAGCGGCATTCGACGGAACGGATCGCGGCAGGATCATTGCTCGCCACCGTTGGCAGCAGCGCCCGCACTGCGAGCCCATAGGTGCAGAGACCATGCAGGATGGGTCGATCGAAGCCCGCCCTGGCCGCATAGGCCGGATCGGCATGAAGCGGATTGCGATCGATGTTCAACCGATAGAGCAAGGCTTGTTCCGGCCGCGTGACCACGTCGACGATGAGATCGGGGTCACGGTTCGGACAAGGTGTCGCCTCTGGCGTAGGACCGAAGCTGCGCCCAAACCCGCCATCGATCCGACAGAAGGTTGAATGCAGGACGGAGGCAATCGGTTCATGCGTCTTCGCATCGAACATGGTGCGCGCCGCATGAATCACCGCACCCTTTTCACCCTTGTCCTCAACCGCAGTCACGCGAGCGCGCGCATACAGCTCGCCTGCAGGGGCCAAAGAGCTGTGCAGGAACACGCGCTGCTCGCCATGCACCACCTTGTTCAGAGTCACGCCCAATTTCGGGTCTGCGGTCCAACGGCCTGGATGGCAAAGGATCGCCGCCATGGTCGGCACCGCTTTGAGATCGCGCTCATATACGAAAGGCAGTTGTGCGGGATCCATCGGATCTTGGCCGAAGCCGAGCGAGACCGCATAGAGCAGACTGTCCTTGACGGTATAGTCTTGCGCCAGCCGGGGAAACGTCCAGTCTTCAAGCGCATCGACATTCAATGCCATCGGCTTCTTCTCCTCAGATCGGATCCCAGCCGATCACGTCCCGGGTGCGCTCCGCCGGCGTAAAGGCCGAAGCCCAGGCATTGGGCAGCCGCTCGGCCAGTGCTTCGACTGTCCATCCGTCGTCCTTGTGCATGGTACGGACCGGGCGCGGCTGGCTATAGAGATAAACTTCGTTGCCGCGAGCGCCAAAGATCTGGCCGGTGATCCCGGACGCAGCATCCGAACAAAGGAAGGCCGCCAGCGGCGCGATCTGATCGGCACGCGTCTTCGTGCGGCGCTTTTCCATCTCGCGTTCCATCGCTGCAGGGTCCTTGCCAGGAATCGTTTCAATCATCCGGCTGAAGGCGTGCGGCGCGATGCAATTCGAACGCACCTTGAATTTTGCCATGTCAAAGGAGATCGCGCGGGACAAACCGACGATACCCATTTTGGCAGCGGCATAATTGGCCTGGCCGAACGAACCAATCAGACCAGAAGTCGACGTCATATAAACGAAGGCGCCACCTTCTTGTGCCTTGAAGTGCGGTGCACAGGCATGGGACAGGTTGAACGCTCCGAAGAGATGCACGCGTAACACCGCTTCGAAATCATCTGGCGTCATGCGATGAAAGATCACGTCGCGCAGAATGCCGGCACTGTGTACGGCACCATCGATACGGCCAAAATTTGAAACGGCAGCTTTGACCATGCTCAGCGCGCCCTCGGCGCTGGCAACGCTGTCACCGTTGATAATTGCTTCACCGCCCTGCGCCTTGATGAGATCGACGACTTCCTGGGCCGGGCTCGCATCCCGCCCTTCGCCATTCAGCGAAGCACCGAGATCATTGACGACAACCTTGGCGCCTTCGCGCGCGGCACATAGGGCGATCTCGCGGCCAACACCACGTCCAGCGCCGGTGATGAGGATAACTTTGCCTTGCAAGAGTTTCACGGTCATTTTGCTTTTCGTTCCGTCAGAGTGTTGATGAAGTACCAAGGATCAGTGTCGCCTGTCCGGCCAGAACGCCGCCATTGCCGTGAGCAATGGCCGTTTGTGCGTTGACGACTTGTCGATCACCGCATTCGCCGCGCAACTGTCGCGCGGCTTCAACCATGGTGAACAGGCCAAACATGCCTGGGTGGCAATAGGACAGCCCGCCACCCGACGTGTTGACTGGCAGCTTGCCACCCGGCGCAATGGCACCGCCTTGCACAAACCGTCCGCCCTCGCCCTTGGGGCAGAAGCCAAGATCTTCGAGAAACAGAAGCGTCGTGATGGTGAAGGCATCATAGACCTGCACTACGTCGATATCTTGCGCCATGAGGCCTGCCATCGCATAGGCCTGCGCGCCGGAGCGGGCCGCACCCGTGTCCGTCAGATCAGCCATCTGCGAGATCGAGTGATGCTCCTGAGCCTCCCCATATCCCAAGAGATAGACTGGTTTCTTGCGAAAGCTCCGCGCCCGATCGGCACGCACCATGACAACCGCAGCGCCACCGTCCGTCACCAGGCAGCAGTCCTTGACGCCAAGCGGCGAACTCACCATCGGTGCATTGAGAACGTCGTCAACACTCAAGGGCCGACGATCGAAGGCCTGCGGATTGAGCCGCGCCCACTTGCGGGCCGCCACCGCGATGTCCGCCAGATCGGAGCGGGTCGTACCATAAAGATGCATATGACGGGCCGCCGCCAAGGCATAACCGGTGACAGGCAGGCGCGGTCGGAAGGGCGCGTCATATTCGTTGATATCGCGTTGTGGCACGAAGGAACCGCGTGCGCTTCGTTGCGTCGAGCCATAGGCAATGACCGCGACGGAACAGAGTCCCGCTTCCAGCGCCAGCGCCGCATGTGCCGCGAGGCTCTGGAACGACGCACCGCCGATATAACTTGAGTCCATGTAGCGCGGTTGAATGCCGAGATATTCGCACAGCGACAATGTCGGCATGCGCAACTGGCTCGCCGCAGCAAAAAGCCCATCGACGTCGCCCAATGTCAGTCCGCAGTCAGCGAGTGCACTCTGGATCGCCTGCCCCATCAGATCGAGCGGCGTCGTGCCCGGAGCGACAACACCGAGATCGCTTTCCGCCACGCCGACAATGGCGCTGCCGCCACGCTTCGGGAGATTCGTCATCATGCGTCCTCCCAAACGAAGACTGGGAGAGGCGGCGGCAGTTTGTCGGCTTCACCCGCCACGGCGCGGAAGGTGACACGCACACGACGGCCGATTTCCTCAGGCTCGCCTGTCGCGCCTTCGACGGTCGACATCATGCGGAAACCTTCATCCAGATCGATCAACGCGACCGGATAAGACTCACCCTTGATCGGATAGACACGCGAGATCGAATAGACCGTGCCCCGTCCGGCGCTGATGCGCCATTCCAGTGGCGCTTTGCCGCCATGGGGGCAGACAAGACGTGGATAGAAAACCGCCTTGTTGGCATCGGGGCTGAATTGATAGGCAAGCTCCTCAGCACGCAAATGGTCTTGCCACACCTGAAGCGGCGACCTCTCGATCTTGTTCATGGGCCTCCTTGATCGGCAGGGCATCCAAAGCCCCGCCTCCCCTTTCCTCTGATGGTGAAAATTAAAGCGCCCACTAGGCGGTCTCAACTTGGCTGCTCTCACCCATGCCAAACGTTTGATTATGGCTGGGAAGGGTTACACCGGGTGCCGGGTGAAAAAACCCAGCAGGGCCGCATCGAATCCCGCTGCATTTTCAATGTTGACCGAGTGTCCTCCATCGATATCGACGATCTCCAAGCTCGGCCAAGCCTCAGCCAACGTGTCGCGGCAAGCCTGGAAAGCCTTCTCGTGTCGGCCGTTGACCAGCAAAGTGGGCACTTTTGGGACGGATCCGGGCACACCGTTCAGGGACAATGCCGGTGCGATATCCCCGATCAGCCGGATATAGCTTGGCGGATCGATCCGGTCGGCATCCCTACTCAGCGCCTCCCGTAGATCGGGCGGAAAGCGCCTAGCAAAGCGCGGATGGAAATGCTCGGCTCGCAGCGCCCGCGCCCCATCGCGGCGCAGCCGCGCCAGACGTTCGGCACGCGCCTCCACCTCCCGCGGCGCATCGGCTTCGCGATAGACGGTCCGCGCGTTGGTGAAGGCTTGAGCAACCACGCGCTCAGGATGATCCAGCGCATAACGCAGCGTCAGGCCTGCGCCAAAACTTTGACCGCACAGATACCAGCGCGCAACGCCGAGCCCGCGGCGTATCTCGTCCAACCGTTCTACAAGCCGCTCCACGGTGATATCCTCGAGATTGGCCGGCGTTCCACTGCGGCCATGGCCCGGCAGGTCAATCAAAACCAAATTGAACGCACGGCTCAAGCGCTCGCGGTTGAGCGCCCAATGGCGAGCATTGGTCAGCATTCCATGCACCAGAATGAGCCAGGGTTTTTCCGACGCCGAATATGAGACAGTGCTATGCATGCCTTTTCCTAGAACATTTTCGGGCGAAGAGAAGGCCGGCAGTCATGAGGAAATACATCCCATGGTCCTGAATGGCTCTAAACAGCAACGGCGCGACCAGGACGAGCCAAGCCACGCCTTCATTGTACAAGGCTCTCTCCTCGCTATTCGTCCGCGAACATTTCCTCACGATTGGCGCGGAAGCGCGGCAGGACCATCAGCAGCATCAGTACGACGGCCAGTCCCAGCATGATCGCCGGCAACGGACTGTTGATGAAGGTCATCAACGAGCCGTCAGACAGAACGAGCGCCCGGTTGAAACTTTCCTCAAGCATCGGCCCCAGAACGAAACCCAACACGAGCGGTGCCGGCTCGAATTTGAGGATTTTCAGAAGCACACCGAAGATGCCGAAAACGGCCGTCAGATAAAGATCGAACGAAGCAAAACCGGAGGCATAGACACCGATACAACTGAACATCACGATGCCGGGAAACAACAGACGATAGGGCACGCTGAGCAGCTTCACCCAAATGCCCACCAGCGGCAGGTTCAAGAGCACCAGCATCAAGTTGCCGATCCACATGGATGCAATCAGCCCCCAAAACAGTTCGGGACGTGAGGTCATCACGTTCGGTCCCGGCTGGATGTTGTGGATCATCAAGGCACCGAGAATCAACGCCATCACGGGACTTCCGGGGATACCCAGGGTCAGCGTCGGAATGAACGCTGTCTGCGCCGCCGCATTATTAGCCGATTCCGGCCCTGCCACGCCCTCGATGGCGCCCTTGCCGAATTCTTCCGGATGGCGAGAGACACGTTTCTCGACGCTATAGGCAATGAAGGACGACATCGAAATGCCGGCGCCAGGCAGCACGCCCAGAAGCGATCCGATTCCCGTGCCGCGCAGGATCGGCGCCGCCATCCGCTTGAAATCTTCCCGGCTCGGCCACAACCCGTTGATCGGATTCGTCTTGGCATCCGGCACTTCGCGGCTCGCCAAGGTCGAATAGATTTCACCAAAAGCGAAAAGCCCCACCGCCAGGACGATAAAATCGATTCCATCCCATAATTGGACCAGCCCAAGGGTGAACCGTTGCGTGCCGGTGCTGGAGTCTGTACCCGCCAGACCCAGCAGAAGACCGAGCACCACCATGCCCACCGCTTTCAGCATCGATCCCGATGCTAACGATACCGCGCCGATGAGCCCCAGCGTCATCAAAGCGAAATAGTCTCGCGGACCAAACCCGATCGCCACGCGCGTGAGCGGTTCGGCGAAAGCGGCAAGAAGCAGCGTACCGAAACTGCCGGCCACGAAGGAGCCAATCGCGGCGGTCGCGATCGCCACGCCTGCCCGGCCCTTGCGCGCCATCTGATAGCCATCGAGAACCGTCACGGTCGACGAGGTCTCGCCTGGCAGGCTCATGAGAATGGCAGTCGTCGAGCCGCCATAGGCTGAGCCATAATAAATTCCCGCCAGCATGATCAGCGCCGAAAGCGGCTCCAATCCATAGGTGAACGGCAGAAGGATCGCGATCGTCGCCAGCGGACCAAGACCCGGCAGCACGCCGATCAGCGTGCCTAATAGAGCTCCGATCAGCGCATACCCGAGATTGACGAGCGTTCCGGCCGCACCGAAACCGAGAGCAATATTGTCCCACATTGGCCTAGCCTCCCCAGGGCCAGGCCGGCACCTGAAGGTCCAGCAAATAACGAAACAGCACCACGGCCGTGATCGACAAGATGAAAGCTGTCGCGAGGGCTCCCCGCAAGCTCAGCAAGCGCGAGCCAAAGCCCACCAGTGTGATGGTGACAGCGCAGGAAACGAACAGTCCGACCAGTGGCAACAGCAGGCCGAACAAAGCAAAGCCTCCAGCGATGACCACCAGACACCATAAATGCCAGGCATCAAAACGCAGGGGCTCGCCCTTTGGGGCTTTGCCGGAAAAGTCCAAACTCGAGGCAGCCACGCCAAGCCCGATCAACGTCAGAAGACTTGAAAGAATGACGGGAAAGAAGCCAGGCTCCGCAGCTGTCGGGCTGCCAATCCCATAACTCATGGCCGCCAGACCGGCCATGATGCCTATGGCGATCAGCACCCCTCCACCGAGCAAATCTCGGATATCTTTTACGACCATATTCGCCTCCCTCCATCTGCTGCGCGTTCATGTGTCCAGCCCGCTTCTTCGGGCCGGCCGCGCGCTTCAGGAATCCCTTCCCACATGCAGAAGGGCATCCAGCATGACGACGCCCTCCCCCTCGGGCCGCACAAGGATCGGATTGATTTCCGCTTCTTCGATACGACCTGAATTCGCGAGCCGCGAAACCGCGGTGACAGCATGCGCGAGCGCGTCGAGATCGCCCTTTGGCCGATTGCGATAGCCAGAAAGCAAAGCAAAGCCCTTGACCTCGGCGATCATGGCACGCGCCGCTGCAAGATCCACGGGCGCCGGACGAACGGCGCTGTCGCGATAGATTTCCGTCATCACGCCGCCCATCGCGACGGTGATCATCGGGCCCGCCACCGGATCACGCGTAATACCGATGAGCGCTTCCCCCAATCCCGTGCACATCTGTTGCACGAGGATGCCCGCGAGACGGTAGCCGGGTCGATGCGCCTGCGCCGCAGTCTTCATCGCCGCGATTGCCGCGATCAACTCGGCCCGATCCTTGATCCCGACGTGGATTGCACCGGCTTCCGTCTTGTGCGGCAGATCGGACGAAACCAGTTTGGCGACGACGGGAAACGGCACGGGGATGTCCTCAGGTAAGGACATCTTCGGATCGAGGACGACAGACGCCGGCGCCGTGACGCCAAGTTCCTGCATCACACGAGCGGATGTAACCTCATCTTGGATGCCAGCACCGAGCGTATCGATCAGCTTCGCAGCCGATCGCGGCAATGTCATATCCACGCTTGTATCTGTCTTGGGCGGCGCATCAAACAACATAGCGATCGTTTCCGCGCAGGTTTCGACGCTGCGGAAGGCCG
This sequence comes from Rhizobiales bacterium 62-17, assembly GCA_001898965.1. Classification (GTDB taxonomy): domain Bacteria; phylum Pseudomonadota; class Alphaproteobacteria; order Rhizobiales; family Beijerinckiaceae; genus Terripilifer. Next base: position 154,073 of record MKVW01000006.1, on the reverse strand, counting down.
GCACGCCGCCAGCATCTAGCATCGCGAGACTTTCCGGCGCATGTGGGAGCGGAAAAGCCAGAATCGGCGCTGTATTGGGCCCGGCTTCCGAACGGGCGTCGACGATCGGCGCCACCGCCAATTCCGGATTGAACTGCGCTGACGATCCAATCACCACCAGCAACATACCCGTGTCCGGATCGGCCGAAAGCGTAGCAATCACCGCCTTCATCGCGTCGTAGCGCGCGCCAGCCAGCGTCACGTCCACCAATTTGCCGTGTCCGAGCGGAATGCCTTGTGCCGACAAAGAAGCGCGCGATGTTTCCGAAATTCCCGCGATGGGAACGCCGCGCAACGCCAATTGATCGACCACCATGGCACCGCCGCCCCCAGTCGTCGAAACCACGGTCACCGCGTGCGGACGCGACGGCACAGGGGTGACACGCGACAAGGTACGTGGCGCCGCAATCAGCGTTTCGAAGGCTTCGACCTCGCGAATCCCAATCGAACGCAAAAAGGCCGACACTGAACGTGCCGAGCCAGTCAGTGCGCCGGTATGGGAAACCGACAGCGCCTGCCCTTCGGCACTGCGCCCAATCATATAAGCCACGATCGGCTTGCCCCTCGCATGGGCGCCACGGGCAAAATCGACGAGTTCGGCCCGATCGCGAAGGGTCTCGAGAAAGAGAATGAAGCCATCGGTCTCCGGATCGTCCAGCAGCAACTGGCCCAGACGACCGACACCGGCACCGGCTTCGTTTCCCGTCGAGATCAGGACAGAAAAGCCCGTGCCATGCGCTTGTCCGCGTGAGAGCATCGTGCCGATGACGCTGCCACTTTGTGACAGAACAGCGAGCCGGCCTTTGGCGATATCGCGCGCGCCAAAAGCGGCATTCGTCGTGCAGATAAAATCCTGGGTGGTGGCGACGACGCCGGTCGAATTCGGCCCCACGATCAGAATACCGGTAGCTTCGGCGATCTGCATCAGGCGCTTTTGCCGCTCCAAGCCTTCCGCGCCAGACTCGGCGAAACCATCGGCGAGAATGGAAACGACTTTGACACCCGCTTTGGCGCAATCCTCCAGCGCTTCGAGCGCCGGCTCGGCATTCACTAAGATATAGGCGTGGTCAACGCCACCGGGAATATCACTGACGCGCTTATAAGCTTTGAGTCCGGCGATCTCATTCCGTGTTGGATTGACCGGATAAATCTGTCCCTGCCAGCCACTGCGTTGCAAAAACTCCAGCGGCCGCGCGGTCAGCTTTCCCGCCGATCCCGAAACGCCGACCAGCGCCACGCTGTCTGGTGCGATCAGCGCCTTGCGCAGTGTTGCATCGTCGTAGCGCGTCACTTGTCGCCGCGCCTCCGCTGGTCAAAGCGACGCTCGAAAATACCTTCGGCAATCCGATTGCGCAGGATTTCGAGCGAGCCACCGGCGATCATCCATCCACGCGTGCGTCGCAGACAATATTGCGCCGTGCTTTCCTCCGAAAAGCCGAGCCCACCCATGATCTGCACGGCTTCGTTGGCGGCGAAAAAGCCAGCCTCATTGCAAGCGAGTTTGGCCAGGGCCGTATCCTGTGCGGACGGCAAGCCGTTCGGCGCATCCTGCGCATTCACGGCGGCCCGCATCAGCAACAGTTCCGCACCGCTCAGCTTCAGCTCCATATCGGCGAATTTCCACTGCAGACCCTGGAACTCCGCCAAGGGGCGACCAAACTGCTTGCGCACCAGAGCATGCTCGCGCGCCAGATTGAACGCATGACGACCGACCGCCACGGCGCGCGCCGAATTGCCCAAGCGTTCGACATTGAATCCACTGATCTGCTTCTTAAAACCGCCCTCGCCAAGCAGGACGTTTTTCTTCGGAATGAAGACATTGTCGAAGAAGAGCGTCGACCAGGATTCGCCGTTCATGAAATCCGACGCCTTGCCGATCGTAAAGCCTTCCATGCCCCGTTCGACCAGAACCGAGCCGATCCCATTCGTGCCAGGGCCAAAACGCGCATAAACCAAATACACCCCGGCCTCGACGCTATTGGTGCCGAAAATCTTGGTGCCGTTGAGGCGCCAACCGTCGCCATCCGGGGTCAGCGACGTCATCAGTTCGGTCACCGCCGAACCGGCTTCCGGCTCGGACATGCCCAGCGAGATCAGCGCTTTTCCGGCCAGAATATCCGGCAGGAACCGCGCCTTCTGTTCAGCCGTCGCATATTCCACGAAGGTACGGATCGGACCGAAATTACCGGCCTGGATCACATCGCCGGACTTGGGACAGACCTCGGCCACCGCACGGATCGCCAGGACCGAATCCACCAACGACCCGCCGGCACCGCCGTCCTTTTCGGGAAATGCGATCCCGAGCAAGCCCATTCCGGCAAATTTCCGCGCCACATCCCAGGGATATTCCTTAGCATTGGCCCGGGCTATCGCACCCTCGGCCAATTCGGACAAGGCAAATTTCCTGATGGAATCATAAAAAATCTGCTGTTCTTGCGTGAGTTTGAAATCCATCCGCTCCCCGGCTCGCTCCCGATTGGTCTATGGTTGAGTCTGGCCGAAGAACGCGTGGACGATAACGCCGCCTCTAGTCTCGTATGGGAAACAAAAAATTATGGCTGAACAGTACAGGAACCTGCCGCTGAACCCGCTCAGGGCCTTTGCTATTGCAGCGCAATACAACACGTTCACGGCCGCCGCGAACCATATGGGCATCAGCCAGGTCGCCATCAGCCGCCAAATTTCGATCCTCGAGAATTACCTGGGCGTCAAACTCTTCGAACGCCGGGCCCGCTCGGTGAAGCTGACCGACGTCGGTCGTTCATTCAGCCGGGAGATCGTCGGCCTGTTCCATGATCTGGAACTGGCAACCCAGCGCGTTTTGCACAACGAGAGCGAGACGATCGTGCATATGCGGATCTATCCGACCCTGGTGCATTATTGGCTGCTGCCACGCCTGAAAGGGTTCTACGACAGCTATCCGGGATATTCCGTGCGGCTCGACACGAGCGTCCAGCCGCTCGACTTTCGCGGCACCCATCTCGATCTCGCCTTCCAGCTCGGCCAGGGTACATGGAGCGAAACACGCTGCCGCAAACTCTTCGACGAAACGATCGACGTGGTCTGCAGTCCTGAATATGCGGAACGTTTCGACGGCTTCCGCAAGCCGTCGGATCTCTCCCGAGCCATGCTGCTCCACGCCAAATACCGGCGGCGGGAGTGGGACCTCTGGGCGGACGCGGCCGGAGTGTCTGTGCCAGATAGTGCCGGCATGAGCTTTGAAAGCTCGCTGCTCGCCTATGGAGCTGCGCGCGATGGTCTCGGGCTCGCAATCGGACAAATCGACATATTGCAGGATGAGCTGGCCTCGGGGCGGCTGGTGCGCCCCTTCATGCGGCCCGTGCAGACCGGCTCGTCCTTTTACCTCGTCTGGCCGACCCTGAAGTCCGTCTCGATCCCGACACGGCGCTTTATCGATTGGTTGCTGACACTAAGTGGCGAGCCGAACGAATTTATGAAACGCAAGGGCGGTTGAAATACTGCGCTTTGCCAACTGGAATATGATCGACGTGAATGCATTCATTCACATAACACACTGTTCATGGCCGCTCTACTTAGGCGGCGGCCAACCATGCTGAAAATCATCCAGCAATTCACGTGGCGCGACGTCCTGTTTTCCATCAAAACGTTCGTCGCCGCGATGCTGGCCCTGTTCCTCGCCTTTCATCTCAATCTCTCCCAACCAAGCTGGGCGCTGACGACGGTCTATATCGTCTCGCAGCCATTGGCCGGAATGGTATTGGCCAAATCCATCTTTCGAGTTCTAGGCACGTTGATCGGCGCCATCATGTCGCTGGTTTTCGTGGCACTTTTTTCCAATGCACCAGAACTGTTCTGTCTGGTGCTGGCTCTTTGGATCGGCGCCGGCACTTTCGTCTCCATTTATCTCCGTGACGTGCCACAAGCCTATACGGGCATGCTGGCTGGCTATTCCGCCGCTATCATCGGCCTTCCCGCGGCACTGGCGCCCGCGACCGCCTTTGACTTTGCCGTCGCGCGCTGCCTTGAGATCATCCTCGGTATCGCCTGCGCGGCCTTGATGCACCACGTCGTCTTCCCTCGCCGCGCCGGCGACGCATTGCGCAAAGCCCTCGCCACCACGCTCCCGACGATGGCGCAATGGGTTTCCGATGCCCTGCGCGGACAGGAGGGCGAAACCAAAGGCCTGGCCGACCGGCGCCAGATCATATCGTCGATCCTCGCGCTCGGTTCGCTACGCATATTCGCGGCGCTCGATACACCGGCAATCCGAGTGATCGATTCCGCCATTCGCCAGTTTCAAGGCAAATTGCTGTCGCTGCTCGCTTTGCTCGTCGCGGTCTATGATCGGTTCGCCATCTTGCAGCGCGACCAGCCGGCAGCGGCGGAAAAACTTCGCCCGCTGCTGGAGCGCGTGGTCACTCACGTCACCGAAACAGCCAATGCCGCAACGCCGGAACAATCCCAACGGGAAACCGACCTGGAAGTCTCCCTGGCCGCCGATATCAAATCCCATCTGCCACCGGCCCATGCTCTGAGAAGTGATCCGCAAAGCTTTCTGACGCGCAGCATTCTTCTGCGCCTCAACGACGTCGTGGCGATGTGGCAGGAGATCGTCTGGATCAGAACCCATATTGCCGCCAATATTCGCCTCCCCGGCGATGGTGCAGCGCCATCCTTTCAACCTTATCGCGATGCGATGTTCGCCTTGATCGGCGGCGCCATCTCCACTGTTACCGTCCTGATTGCCAGCGCATTCTGGATTCAAACCGCCTGGCCAAATGGGCCGGCTGCCGTCACCTTTGCCGGCGTCATGTGCGCCATCATGGGCGCACGCGACGATCCGGCAGCAGCGGCCCTGACCTTTCTGAAGGTTAGCGTGGTCGGGGCCATCATCGCCGCTTTCTATCTTTTTGTCCTGTTACCGCCACTCAGCACCTTTCCGGCGCTGGTCGTCGCGCTGGCGCCCTTCTATCTCATTTGCGGCATCTTCCTGACCGCTCCGACCGCCATTCCCTTCATCATCCCGGCGATCTTCATCGGTGGCGGCCTGATGAGCGTGTCGAATCAGATGAGTTATGACTTCGCTGCATTCCTGAACAACTTCTTCGGCTATATGGCCGGCATCGGCATTGGCGCTTTGGCTTTGGCGCTTCTGCGCCCACTGGGATCGGGCTGGATCGTACAGCGTCTGATGCGCGGGACACGAGCCGATCTAGCGCGGGTCGCGAACCGGCAGATACCGGAAACGCGCACCAATTTCGAAAGTCGCATGTTCGATCGGATCAATGCGTTGCTGATGCGCCTCGATCCGCGTATCGCCGATCAGAGAGCCGCCATGCAAGGCGGCCTGGCCAGCCTCAGGATCGGCCTGAATATCCTGGCGCTCAAGCGAAATCGCCTCCTGTTGCCGACGCAGGCTGCCCGAGCTGTCGACAGAGCCCTCACTGCCCTGGCGAACTGTTTCGACAAAGCCGCGCGGCAAGGACAAATGCCATCGCCTCTCTCCCTCCTCGCCGCCGCGCGGAAAAATGTCCTGGCCCAGCCAGAAAATGACTTGCTGACCCAAACGGCCGAAGCGCTCTACGGCATCGAGACAACTTTAAGACAACATATTGGATTCTTCGGTCTACCGGAGCAACGCTCGCCCCTCGTAGCATCAACAGGGACTGTCGAGGCATGATCAAGGAAATCAATCTGGACGGCGTCTATTTTCCGCCGCTGGTCGGCTATCTCCTGGGCACCGCCGTCGTCTGGTACATCATTCGTTATCTGCTGGATGCGTCTGGCTTCTATCGCTTTGTCTGGCATCCGCCGCTGTTCAACACCGCCCTATACGTCATTCTCCTTAGCGTCTTCGTCGGCGCGACACTTTAAGATCGACAAGAGATCACCCCATGCCCGGTATCAGTTCATGGATCCGTGTTCCGGTCACTGTGGTGATCGTTCTCGCCGCGGTTATCGCGGGCTGGTATCTGTGGCGCACATACGAGGAAAGCCCATGGACCCGAGACGGTCGCATCCGGGCCAATGTCGTCATGGTAGCGCCCGACGTGAACGGCGCGGTGGTCGATATCCGCGTCAAGGACAATCAAGAAATCAAAATCGGCGATGTTCTCTTCACTATCGATCCCGCTCGCTACCAGCTTGCTCTTTCCGAGGCCGAAGCGGCGCAGGCCGGCGCGAAAAGCCAGCTCGACCAAAAGCAGGAGGAGCTTGAACGGCGCGAAAAGCTGAGTTCCGCCTCCATTTCGGCCGAAGCCCTAAACCAGGCGCGCACCGCGGCACTCGCGGCGCAGGCCGCTTACGACCAGGCCGTCGCCTCCTATCGAGTTGCCAAACTCAATCTGGCTCGTACGGAGGTCCGCGCGCCGGTCAACGGCTACGTGACCAATCTCCTGATGAGCCGAGGCGACTATGCCACCGCCGGCCGTGCGATGTTGGCGATCGTCGACAGCGACTCCTATTACGTCGCCGGCTATTTCGAAGAAACCAAGCTGCGCCGCATCCGCGCTGGCGACAAGGTGTCCATCCGGCTGATGGCCTATGAGCCAGCGATAAGTGGCCATGTCGAGAGCGTGGCGCGCGCCATCACCGATCGTGATAATGCCCTGGGCAGCGATCTGGTGGCCAACGTCAATCCGACGTTTAGCTGGGTACGCCTGGCACAACGCATTCCCGTTCGCATTGCGATCGACCAAATTCCGCCTGGCATTACACTGAGCGCCGGCATGACGGCGACCATCGTCGTGACCGAGCAGACGAGCGAGCGTAAAGACAGGCAGTAATCGCCAGCACGTCTAGTTTAAAGTTGCTATAAAGCTATAGCAATAAGCGTTTCTCATGCTACACTCCATCATAGCTCTCCTGGAGTGCGTATGAAGCCCCGTGAGTTGGACACGTCGATCGCATCTCCCGCCGCTTCGGCTTTTCTCGCCGAGCGTTCGCCGATGCCACTCTATCACCGGCTTTACGTCATTTTGCGCGACCGGATCGCCAGCGGCACCCACCCGGCCGGATCGGTTTTGCCCAGCGAAAACGAGCTGGCCGAAGCTTTTGGCGTCAGCCGCATCACCGCCAAGCGCGCCTTGGACGAATTGGCGACCGAAAGCCTGGTCGAGCGGGTACGCGGACGCGGCACGACGGTGACCGGCCAGGCCGCAGCACTTATCGGCGCCCGGCCCATCAGTGCCAGTATCGACGGCCTGCTGGAGAGCCTGAACGCTATTGGCCGCGAGACCTCCGTCGACGTGATCGAGTTCGGCTATGTCCAGCCACCCGATTTCGCCCGCGTGCCCTTGACGCTCGATCCCGGCGCTTTGGTGCAACGGGCAGTCCGCGTGCGCAGCATCGACGGCGCCCCGCTGTCGCAATCGACCACTTACGTTCCCGAACGGATCGGCCGCGCTTACGGCGCGAAAGATTTGGAGAGAACTGCGCTCATCGATCTTTTGGAGCGAGCCGGCTTGGTGGTCGGCACGGCCGAACAATCGATTACCGCGACCTTGGCCGACACTCTGACGGCATCTCGCCTCAAAGTCGGCGTCGGCGCCCCGCTCCTTCTGATGAAGCGCTGTGTCAAGGACACGGACGATAAGCCGGTCCAATATATCGAAATCCTTTATCGTCCAGATCGCTTCGAATATCGCATGTCGCTAACCCGCGACCAGACTGCCGGCCATGGTCGGTTCGAGGCCGAGCCCTCAATCACAGGCGTGAAGCGCAAGAAACCAAAACCGCGATCGACGCAATCAAAAACGCAGAAGCAGAAGGGGAAAAGGCGATGAGCAGAAGCACAGGCAACAACCTTCGGATCACGCGGCGCCGCATGATGGCGGGCACGGCCGGTCTCGGCCTCGCCAGCGTCGCCATGCCGACCGTCCTGCGCGCACAGAACCAAACTTTGAAAATCGGCATTTTGCATCCGGTAACCGGCGGCCTGGCCTATGAGGGCGAACAAAGCCGCAAGGGTGCGCTGCTGGCGTTGGAAGAAATCAACGCCGCCGGCGGCATCAAATCGATGGGTGGCGCGAAGCTCGAAGCCATTCTGGCGGACGCGCAGTCGAAACCCGAAGTCGGCGCGGCCGAAGTCGATCGGCTTGCCGAGGCCGGCGTACTCGCCATCCAAGGACCTTATGCATCCGGCATCGCGCTCGCGACGACCCAGGCGGCGGCGAAACACAACCTGCCCCATCTGGTCGACGTTGGCGTCGTCGACCAGATCGTGACGCGCGGCCTACCAAATACATTCCGTTTCGCACCAGGCTTCGGCAAGGTCACATCCTTCGCCCTCGAAGCGCTCCAAAAGATCAATGCGGCGGCGGGCAATCCTGCCAAAACGGCCGTCATCGTCCATGAAGACGGTGCTTTCGGTGCCGGCATGGCGAAACTTCTCAACGAAAAGCTGCCCGGGCTTGGCATTCAGGTGCTCCAGACGCTGAGCCACCCCACCCCGCAACGCGATTTCACCAATATCGCCTTGCAGATCCGGCAGGCCAATCCTGACCTGATCATACCGTCGAATTACAAGAACGACTTCATCCTGATGGCCCGCACACTGCGGCAACAGCGTGTGCGGCCGAAAGTGGCCAATTACGCTCTACTCGGTGGCGCCGCATCGAACGTTGCTTTTGCCAAGCAATATCCCGATGCCGCCGAATATATGATGGACTGCAACCACTGGTACAATCCGACCAAGGAGCTGTCGAAGGCCTTTGCGAAGAAAGTTGCCGAGAAGGGCTGGGATCTGACCTATGAAGTGATGCTGAATTACTCCTGCATGCGCGTACTCGCCGACGCCCTTGAGCGTGCGGCGGCGCCTGATCGTGCCAAGATCACCAGCGCGCTGGCCTCCTCGACTTATAACGACCACATCATGCCTTATGGCCCGACAAAGTTCGTCAACGGCCAGAATGAGGGCGCCCAACCAGCCAACACGCAGATCCTCAAAGGCAATATCGAGGTGATCTACCCCAACGAATTCGCTTCGGCGAAGACCGTTTTTCCGATCCCGCAAAACGGCTGATCGGGCGTTTCGCGCGGCGTTCAATGATGGTCAACTTCAGTCTGCTTCTACCCGCCGTGCTGAATGGAGTGACGACGGGGGCGATTTACGCCCTCATCGCGCTCGGACTGACGCTGATCTATGGCGTGTTGCACATCATCAATTTTGCGCATGGCAGCCTGCTGATGCTGGCGCTCTATGCGGCTTTCTTTCTTTATACCCTGGCTGGCATCGATCCTTATGTGGCGGTACTGATCTTGGTGCCCGCTTTTTTCGTTCTCGGTTATGGCCTGCAACGCTTCGTCATCCAGCCGACAAGTCATGGACGTGACGAAAATATTCTCCTCGTCACTCTGGGCCTTGCCATCATCATCGACAATCTGGCGCTCTGGCTATGGACATCAACCACACGGACGATCGACACTTCGTATGCCTTTGAGGTGATCGATCTGGGTTTTGCCTTCATCCCGCTGCCGAAGATCATAGCTTTTTTTGGCGCCCTCGCTTTCGCCGCTCTCCTCTGGGCCTTGATCACCTTCACCGATCTCGGTCGGGCTATTCGAGCCGTGGCACGCGAACGAGATGGCGCGCGCCTGGTCGGTATCCGCGTCGAGCATGTTTACGCCATGACATTTGGTATCGGCACGGCGGCCGTGGCTGCGGCCGCCTGCTTTCTACTGCCGACTTTCTATGTCACACCCCAGGTCGGTTATGCTTTCGTGCTGGTCGCCTTCACGACAGTCGTCCTTGGCGGCATGGGCAGTTTCGTCGGCGCGCTCAGCGCCGGACTTCTGCTTGGCATCGTCGAATCCCTCGGCGGGCTCTACCTTGGCGAAAGTCTGGGCCAACTTGGCATTTTCGTCATTTTCATCCTCATCCTGCTGTTTCGCCCAATGGGGTTGTTTGGAGCCCGCGCATGACCGCCAAAATCGCCGGCGCGGTCTTGCTGGCTCTGCTTTTCTGCGTGCCCTTTGCGGTTCAATCCGAGTTTTGGCTATCGTTCTGGCTCTTGGTCTTGATGTATGCCTTTCTCGGTCAATCCTGGAACGTGCTGGGTGGCTATGGCGGCCAATTCTCTTTCGGTCATGCGCTGTTTTTCGGTATCGGCGCCTTCGGCACGGCCATCCTGCAAGTCCGTCATGGCGTCAACGCCTATGCGGCGGGAGCCATCGCCATCGCACTCGGCGCCATCGTCGGCGGCGCGGTGGGCCTCCTCGTCTTTCGCTATCGGCTGCGCGGCGCCTATTTCGCTCTCGTCACGCTCGCTTTCGCTGAAGTCGCCCGCATCCTCATTTCCTCATTTGACTATACCGGCAGCGGCTTCGGCATGCTGGTCCCACTAGCGCGGGGAGTTGCCAATTTTCAGTTCGAGGACCGGCGAGTTTTCTATGTCATCGCCTGGGTCCTCGTGGTAATCGGCGCCTTAGTCGCTTGGTGGCTTGAAAACTCTCGCTTTGGCGCACGGCTGATGGCCGTCCGCGAAAATGAAGATGCGGCCCAGGCCCTTGGCATCGATCTCATTCGCACCAAGGTGTGCGCCATAACCCTGTCTGGCGCGATGGCGGCCACCGTCGGCGTCTTCTATGTGCAAAATTTCCTCTTCGTCGATAGCCATCTGGCGTTCGGTCCTGCCATGTCGATCGAAGCGCTCCTGGTCTCCATCATCGGCGGCATGGGAACGATGTTCGGCCCGCTGTTTGGTGCCGTGGTTCTGCATGCTCTGGGTGAAGCTGCCAAACAAATCACCGGCAACGCCCCGGGACTCAACCTCGCCTTTTACGGTCTCTTGCTCATTCTAGCTTTGCGCTTCCTGCCAAACGGTATAACGGGCCTGTTGTCGCGCCACCCGGCTCGCCGTTCTCCGGAGAGCACCCATGCTTGAAGTGCGCGAGCTCAGCAAACGATTTGGCGGTATTCGAGCCGTGGACTCCGCTTCGCTTGACATAAACGAAGGCGAGATCGTCGCACTGCTCGGCCCCAACGGCGCCGGTAAGACGACCTTGTTTGCAGCCATCGCCGGTTTCGTGCGGCCGGACGCCGGCAGCGTGCGATTGATCGGCAGCGATATTACCGGCCTGCCGCCTCATGTCATCTGCGCGCGCGGGCTGGTACGGACATTCCAAATCGTACAACCCTTCGGCGCCTTGACCGTACGCGAGAACATCGCTGTCGGCGCGCATCTCCACCATGCGTCGCGGCGCCAAGCACTCACTCGAGCAGAAGAGGTAGCCGAACAGGTTGGACTCGCCCCACGCCTCGATCAGCCAGCCGCCACATTGACCGTGGCAGGACGCAAGCGCCTTGAACTGGCCCGGGCTCTGGCCACCGATCCCAAACTGCTTTTGCTTGACGAAGTGATGGCCGGTCTCAACCCCACGGAAGTATCCGAAATCGTACCGGTCATTCAGGCGATCCGTGGCAGCGGCGTGACCATTCTGCTGATCGAACATGTGATGCAGGCCGTCGTCAGCCTCGCGGAACGCGCCTACGTTCTCAACAACGGCCGCATCATCGCTTCAGGCACCACCGCCGAAGTCGCCAGCGATCCCCAGGTGATCGAGGCCTATCTCGGCCACGGTGCTGCGGCGCGTGTGCAAAGCCGGCTGGAGGCGCGCCATGCTCCTTGAGGTGGACCGGCTGGAAGCTGGCTATGGCGTGGTGCCAGTGCTCCGTGGCCTCAGCCTCCATGTCGCCTCGGGCGAGGTGATCGCCGTCTTGGGCGCCAATGGCGCCGGCAAGTCCACACTCAACCGCGTGCTGAGCGGATTGATGCCGCCTTGGAGCGGCCACGTGCGTTTCGAGGGTATCGAGACCACAGGGCAAGATGCCGCGGCCATGGTCGAAGCGGGCCTCGTGCATGTGCCGGAAGGCCGCCGCATTTTTCCCAATCTCAACGTGCGAGAGAATCTGGAATTAGGAAGTTATCGGCGTGGACGCCCGCGCCGCAGGCAGAATTTGGAGCGCGCCTTCGAAATCTTCCCGCGGTTGAAGGAGCGAACCAGCCAGGCCGCCGGCACATTGTCCGGCGGCGAGCAGCAAATGCTCTCCATTGCTCGCGGTCTGATGGCCGAGCCGAAACTTTTGATTCTAGATGAACCGTCGCTTGGCTTGTCACCCCTCTTGGTCGAAGAAATGTTTGGCCTGGTGCAACGTATCTGCGCGGATGGCCTCGGCATCCTGCTTGTCGAACAGAACGTGATGCAATCCCTGGCCATCGCCTCGCGCGCCTACATGCTGGAAAATGGCGCTTTCACGCTGGAAGGCCCGGCCGCCGCCCTGCTTGAGAATCCGCAACTCAAAAAAGCTTATCTGGGCTTATGAGCTGGAGTTCTAAAATGACCGATCTCGATCCTGTTACGCTCGCCGTCCTCAAAGGACGGCTCGAACAGATCGCGGACGAAATGGATGCGACGCTGTTCCGCTCCGCTTTCAATCCGATCATCGCGGAAGCACGCGACGCCAGCCATGGTCTCTATCACGCGGGCACTGGCGACACTCTGGTCCAAGGCAAAGCCGGTTTACCGATCTTCGTCGGTGCCATGGCTTTCGCCGTCCGTGCTGTCATCGAGAAATCGAAGCGGCAAGGCGACCTTGCCGATGGTGACGTCTACATTTTCAATGACCCCTATGATGGGGGCACGCATCTATCCGATTTCAAACTGGTACGACCATTTTTCCGCAACGGACAGGTTTTTTGCTGGCTCGCCTCCGTTGGCCACTGGCATGACGTCGGCGGCAATGTACCGGGCAACTACAACCCGATCGCGACCGAATGTTTTCAAGAAGGCATGTTGATCCCACCGGTCAAACTCTTCGCCAAAGGCGAGATACGCACCGACGTGATCGATATCGTCACCGCCAACTCGCGTCTGCCGAATAGCGCCTATGGCGATCTCAACGGCCAGATCAATGCGCTCGATCTTGGTGTGCGTCGCCTTTCAGCCTTGCTCGACGAATATGGCGACGACACCATCGACGCCGCGCTCACACAACTGCGCCTACGCGCCGCACAACTCATGCGCGCCAATATCGCCGAATTGAAAGACGGAACCTATTCGGCGGAAGACTTTCTCGACAACGATGGCATCAAAGACGAGCCGCTGAAGCTTGCCCTCGACCTTAAGATCGAGGGTGGGACGATGACGTTCGACTTCTCACGCTGCTCGCCAGCCTGCGCCGGACCGCTCAACATCGCTCGCTCGACCACGATCGCCGCGTGCTATGTGGCGTTGAAACATATTTTCCAGGATGTGCCGGCCAATGCCGGCGTGCTTGATCCCATCAGTTTCATTATTCCCGAAGGCACCCTGCTCGCAGCGACTGCGCCCAAACCGGTTGGCGGTTATACCGAAACTATCCTGCGCATGATCGACACCGTATTCGTCGCTTTGGCGCAGGCCTGCCCCGATCGTGTCAACGGTTGCGCCTACGGAACGATCAATGCCCTCTCATTGGCCGGGCATCGCAAGGATGGCCGGCGCTGGGTGATGTTCTCCTTCTTCGGGGGCGGCCATGGCGGCCACCCCAACGGCGACGGCCTCAATCACGGCAATGCCCCTATTTCAACGGCGACAATTCCGCCCGTCGAAATTCTTGAAGCGGCCTATCCCGTGATGTTCACCCGTTGGGCGCTGCGGCCCGACAGCGGCGGCCCGGGTCGCAGCCGAGGCGGCCTCGGCGCCATCTATGAAATCGAGCTCCTTGAGGAGCAGGCTGATGTCTTCCTCTTTGGCGAACGAGGGCGTTTCGCCCCGCCGGGCGTGCTGGGCGGCGGCGCGGCGGCGCTCAACCGTTTTACCGTTCAACGCAATGACGGCGAGGAAGAGACCCCGCCCATGGCATCCAAATGGGTCGGGATCAAACTGGCCAAAGGCGAACGCGTGCGGCTGGAAACGCCGGGCGGCGGCGGCTACGGACCGGTGAGCGAACGGCCGGCTGCCGCCGTGAAGCGGGATATCGAAAACGGCTACGTGAGCAAAGATGCTGCGCAGGCCGTCTATGGCGTAAAGGGCGCGGCATGAGTGGACGTCTGGTCATCGGTGTCGACGTTGGGGGCACATTTACGGATCTTTTCTTCCTCGACGAAGCCAGCGGGCGTAGCTGGATAGGCAAGGTGCCTTCCACGCGTGGGCGCGAGGCGATCGGCTTTCTCAACGGTGTACGTCAGGGCACTGATGACCTGTCCCAGGTCGCGACCGTCGTCCACGGCACCACAGTTGGCACCAACGCCTTGCTGGAACGCAAGGGTGGCAAGGCCGGCGTCATCGCCACGGAGGGCTTTCGCGACGTGCTGGAGATGCGTCGGCGCGACCGCCCTCAAACCTGGGGCCTGTGGGGCCAGTTCGAGCCTGTCGTCCCACGCGAGCGAAGGGTCGAGGTGGCCGAGCGCGTGTTGGCCGACGGCACCGTTCATCAAGCCATCGACCCGGAAGAGGTGAAGGTTCGCGCCCGTGACCTGCTCGCCTTGGGTGCTCAAGCCGTAGCGGTGACTTTCATCAATTCATATGCGAACGGGCAGAATGAACGTATTGCCGCGGAAGCCCTGAAGAGCGTCTGGCCGAACGCCTATGTGAACATATCGAGCGAGATCCTGCCTGAGATTCGCGAGTTCGAGCGAACCTCCACCACCGTCCTCAATGCCTATCTGCAACCCGTGGTGGCGGATTATCTCGATCGCCTGGAAGCGGACCTCAACGCGCAAGGCTTTACCGGCCAGTTGTTGATCGTGCAGTCAAATGGCGGCGTGATGACGATCGAAACGGCCAAGGCCCGCCCTGTCCGCACCGCTCTTTCCGGCCCTGCCGCCGGCGTGATCGCTGCCGCCCATATCGCCGAAACCGCTGGCTTTCCCAATGTCGTGACGGGCGATATCGGCGGCACGAGCTTCGACGTATCGTTGATTGCCAGCGGACAGACAGCGCTCGCCGCACAAACCGCCATCGATTTCGGCCTCGTCGTGCGCACGCCAATGATTGAAATCACGACCATTGGCGCGGGTGGTGGCTCCATCGCCTCCGTCGATCGCGGCGGCTTGCTGCAAGTCGGCCCAGAATCGGCCGGTGCCGTTCCAGGACCGGTTTGCTATGGCCAGGGCAACGATCGACCAACATTGACCGATGCCAATGTGGTGCTCGGCCGCATCAATGCCGAGCGGCCGATCGGCGGCGGTCTCGCCCGGCTTGATGTCGAAGCCGCAAAAGCAGCCATCGCCAAACATATCGGCGATCCACTTGGTCTCGATCCGGTTGCCGCCGCCGAAGCGATCGTTCGCGTCGCCAATAGCCGCATGGCCGGTGCGATCCGCCTCGTCTCAATCGAGCGCGGGCACAACCCGCGCGATTTCGCTTTGATGCCCTTCGGCGGCGGTGGCGCTTTGCATGCCGGCGCGCTCGTCAAGGAAGTCGGATTGAAGGCCGCGCTTATCCCCCCCTACCCTGGCGTCACATCGGCCCTCGGCTGCGTCATCGCCGACATGCGTCATGATTTCGTGCAGACAGTGAACCGTACCCTCGAAGACATCGATCTTTCCGCGTTCAATAGCGAGATCGCGCGCATGGTCGAAGACGGCGAACGCCTATTGGATCGCTCGAACGTGGCCTTCACGGGCCGCGATATTCATGTCGCCTGCGACATGCTCTATCTCGGCCAGACGCATACCGTGGCAGTCCCGATTCATTGGATAAAAGGCCGCGCCCTCGATCGAACCGCCATCCGCCAGGCATTCGAGCAAAAGTATCGTGAAATCTACGGCCGGCTGCTCGACGGCATTGCGATCCGCGTCCTCAATCTGCACGTCGCCCTGATCGGTCGCCGCCCCAAGCTCGATCTGGCCGTGTTGGCACCCTCAGGTGGCAGTATCGACGACGCCAAACAGGGCGAGCGTCCGATCTACGTGGATGGCCGGTGGCACGACGCGACGGTCTATGCGCGCCATCGACTTCCCGTCGGCGCTATCTTGTCAGGCCCGGCGATCCTCGAACAGCAGGATACGACCATCTTCGTCGAGCCCGACCTTCAAGCACGCGTCGACGCACTCGGAAACATCATCATAGAGCCAATGTAAGAAGTTGCTCCAGCTCCTCGCTCAAGACGCCAAACTGACGAGCGGCACATCTTCTTTCGGCGAGAATATCGCTCGCCGCGTGTCGCAGGCATACATCGACACATACTGCGGTGCGCTGCGAGCCAGTTCGAGAACGGACTGGAGGATGAATTCCACCTTCTCATCGGGCAAGAGAACGCTGAAATTCAAGCGGATGAAGCCCGGCTTTTCTATTTCGCGGCCAGCTAAGATATCTTGCCGAAGCTTTTCGGATTCCACCTCGTCGATCGACAAAAGCCGATGGACATATGGCCCGGCACAAGCACAGCCGCCGCGAGCTTGAATGCCGAAGCGATCACTGAGCAGCCGCGTCACCAGTTGCTGATGAAGAAAGCCCTCCTTTCCATCCCGTACGCGGAATGAAAAGATGGGCAGTCTGGGCACATCAAGCGGCCCCAGAAGTTCGATACAAGGTTGATCTTGCCAGGCCGCAATGGCTCGCCGGGTCAGCTCGGTGTTTCGTTGACGCATGACGTCATCACCGATTGCCGCCTTCACCATGAAAGCCAACGCAGCGCGAATGTCCCCGATGACGTTCGGCGTACCCGCTTCTTCTCGCGCCTCGAGACTGTCGCTGTAATCATGGCTCGAAGGCGACACAAAACGCACGGTTCCCCCGCCCGGCCAGCTTGGCTTCTTCACGACGACGGCATCTCGGCGGACGATCAAGATGCCCGACGCTCCTGGACCACCAATAAACTTGTGCGGCGAAACGACGATCGCATCGATCTCCGCAGCACCAGCCGGCGACATGGCGATCGGCAGATAGGGACCAGCTCCCGCATAGTCCCAAACCATTCGGGCACCCGCCGCCTTGACCCGACGCGTGACGGCAGCGACGTCAGTGACGATCCCGGTCACGTTGGAAGCGGCGGAGAAGGCGCAAATGACGAGATCGTTTGGCGCCGCATCGTGGAGCGCGGCATCAAGCGCGTCCAGATCCGGACCTCCATCGGGGCTCTCGGCGATTTCGGTCATCCGCGCGCCACTTTCACGCCAAGGCAAGATGTTCGAGTGGTGTTCATAGGGGCCGATAATGACATGCACCCGCTCGCCTGCGGCCACCGCCTGATGGACACCCAGCAACGTGACGAGCCGATTGATGCCGGCTGTTGCCCCTGAGCCGGCGAAAATCACCGCATGTTCGTCAGTCGCCCCGCAACATTCGCCGATGATGCCCCGCGCTTCCCGGCGCATTTGCGTCATACGTCCCCCGCAATAGGAGGCTTCCGTATGGCTGTTGGCGTAATAGGGCAGGACGTGCTGGAGAACGAAGGTTTCGATCTGCAGGAGCGCGCGGCCGGAAGCGACATAGTCCGCGTAGACGAGCAGCTTTTCGCCGAAAGGCCCATCAACCACAGCGTCATTGCCAATCAGGCCTGATTGCAGCCTGCCGATAAGGTCTGGCTGCGCCAACATGTGCCTGAACGCCCCCAGCAAAGCTGCTGATCCGGTCGGCGGCCGCTTATCCTGCATTCCAAGTCTCCTTCGGGAACGCCGGAAGATAGACCCATAAAGGGGTTGAAAAGTCGCATAAAATTTGGAATTGTCGACCAGTATTGTGTCATATGATCGATAAAATGGAAAAAATAGACGCTATTGATCTGAAGATCCTGACTTGGCTGCAAAAAGACGGAGCGATGTCGCAACGCGATCTCGCCGAGCGAGTCGGCCTATCCCAAAACGCCTGTTGGCGGCGGATGCAAAGGCTGACGGCCCAAGGCATCATCGGCAACAGCCAGGTCAATATCGATCTTAAAGGCCTCGGCCTCGACCTGACGGTCTTCGTGATGATCCGCACGCGCCATCATTCGAAGGAATGGGCCGACAGCTTTCGTGCGCATGTCGAGCGCCTCCCAGAGGTTATCGATTTCTATCGGATCGGCGGAGATTGGGACTATCTAATCAAGGTCGTCACGAAAGGCATGGCCGGCTATGACGCCTTTTACCAAAAGCTCATCACCAATTTCGATCTCGCCACGGTAACAGGCTTTTTCTCCATGGAAGCCATCATCGACAATCGCCCGATGGATCTGACCCGCATGCGGTGACGGCCATAATCGCGCGTTTGCGGCGTTTAAAGATGGCTCGCTGATTTGAACCGGCAGGCGGAAAACCGACTATTGGTACTTCGTATCCCAGCCATAGTGTCCCGACAGTGATCCGCTCCACGTCAAAATTCGCCTCTCTCACTCCCGGTCAAGCAGGCTGGCATTTTTAGGCAAGAGGGCCCTGCCACCCTAACCTAAAACTCTTCCCCATGAGGGGTGGAGAAACGCTCTTGAACACCGAATTAATGGGGCCGCGCTCGCTCGCCGATGCCAAGCAATGGATGCTCGATCGGCTGGACAAACGTATTCATCCAATGGGCCTGACGGATGTCGGGGCGACGAAAACCGTCATCGAAAAACTCGACGGATTGGACGGCGAGCGCTGGGCACGGGCCTGGATGAACCAAGGCGATCACTATATTGCCGATGCGGAAATAGCCGAGAAAGCAGGTGATCAAGCGAAGGCCGCAAGGCTGTTCTATCAGGCCTATTCTTTCTATTTCATGGGGCGTTTTCCTTGCCCCAATCATCCCGCCAAGGAAGAAAGCTATCGCCGCGCCGCCAGTGCTTACCGACGTTTCGGCGCTCTCGCCGATCCGCTGATCGAGACCATCCGCCTACCGTTTCTCGGGCGGTCCGGCGAAGGTAACGAGATCGTTGCCTATCTACGCATGCCCCGACACATCGAACGTCCTCCTGTCATCGTCATGTGGGGCGGTGTCGATGCCTGGAAGGAGGAGATGACCATCCTCACCGAGGATATCGCGCGCCAAGGCTTTGCCACCGTCGCTCTCGACAATGTCGGCACAGGCGAATCGCCGATCAAAGCTGGGCAGGATGGCGAGCGGCAGTTCTTGCCGGTCTTCGATTGGGTTGAACAGAGCGGCCGCTTCGATGCAAGCCGCATGGCCATCGTCGGTCGGTCGTTTGGTGGTCACTGGGCGACGAAACTCGCGCATTTGATGCCCGAGCGCTTCCGCGCTGCGGTGAACTGGGGCGGCGGCATACACTATATGTTCCAGCCAGATTGGATTGAGAAATCCCGCTATCCCGACAGCTATCTGATGGAGCTGGTGGAAACCCGCTGCCGCATGCTGGGCGCCACCAACGACACGGAGTATCGCGACGGCTTCAAGCGGTTGTCCCTGCTTGATCAGGGCCTTCTCGATCGCCGCTCGGCGCCGCTGCTCTTGGTCAACGGCCGCAACGATACCCAATGCCCAAATGCCGACATCGACCTCCTGCTCGATCATGGCGACCCGAAATCGGTGCGGCTCTTTCCCGGTGGACATATGGGCTTTGGCCCAAAAACGGTGCCGACGATCACCGATTGGATAGCCCGGCAATTCGCGCGCTGAGTGGAGGACCAACATGGCCAACTGGCAGGAGCTGATACCCAGCACCCGCGCCTATCTCATGGATAAGGTGCTCTATCAGCTGCATCACAATGACGATCATCTGGAAGCCTACAAGGTCGATGCCGACGCCTATCTGGCGCGCTTCAACCTGCCCGCCGATCTCGTGCGCTGTATCAAGGGGAATGACGTGGCTAAAATGTATCTCAGCGGCGTCAATCCCTATCTGCTGCGCGCCCATTGCATTGGCATGAAAATACCGGAAGACGTGTCGCTTGCCGCATTGCGCAGCCTTCTCACGCGCAAGGAATATAACAATGGCTGAGATCACCGGCATCTATACGGCCAGCCACACGCCAGTCATGCTCAATTTTCCGGATCGGATTCCAGCATCGCTACGCATGGAAGTCTTCGATGCCTATAAGACGATGGGTGCGGATTTCGCCGCCGGAAAACCCCAGGCCCTGATCGTTCTGTCCAACGATCACCTGCACAATTTCTTCCTCAACAACTTTCCCGCCTTCTGCATTGGCTGCGCGGAAAGCTACGAAAGCCCGGCCGAACATTGGCTCCATGCCAAACGCCGCACCTTCGAGGGCGATCAGAAACTCGGCGCCTATCTGTTACAACAGGCCTACGAAGCCGATTTCGACCCCTCCTTCTCCATGGAGATGGTGCTCGATCATGGCTCATTGACGCCGCTGGAACTCTCCGGTCTCGATCCCAATCTGCCGATCGTGCCGGTACTGATCAATTGCGTCCAACCGCCGATGCCGACCATGCGCCGCAGTTATCAGCTCGGCCGCTATTTGGGTGAAGCGCTTCGCGCCTATGACGGCATCGATCGCATCGCGATCCTGGCGACTGGCGGCATCAGCCATGACATCGCTACGCCTCGCATGGGCATGGTGAACGAGGAATTCGATCGCAGGTTCATCGATCTAATGGAATCCGGCGACATCGATGCCACGCTAGCCTATGCGACGGATTTCGTTCACACGGCCGGCAATGGTTGCGAGGAAATTCGCATGTGGCTGGCGGCTCTGGGCGCGGCGAACGGCGCGAAGTATGAGCGCACCTATTATCGCGCCATCAACGATTGGTACACCGGCATCGGTATCGGCCGGTTCGCCCTATAACGACGAGATAAAATCGGCATGCCTGCAATTTCCTCAGCTCTGATCATCGGTGGCGGCATCGCCGGCATGTCGGCGGCGATCTGCCTGCGCGAGATCGGCGTTGACGTTCATCTCATCGATATCGACCCTGAATGGAAAGTCTATGGCGCCGGCATCACCATCACCGGCCCGACCTTGCGGGTGATGAAACGGCTCGGCATTCTCGACAGCATCCTCAAGGACGGTTTTGTCGCCGACGGTGTTCTTGCACTGGATCCACAAGGTGGTCTCATCGCCGAAATCGAAACCGGCGTCGATGACAACGAAATACCGGGTGCTGGTGGCATTCTGCGGCCGGCGCTGCATCGCATCCTGCGCGATCGCCTGATGGCGCTAGCACCGGAAGTGTCGCTCGGTGTCCAAGCTAAAAGCATCTCGCCAGGCTCGCCGAAGGTCGTACAATTCTCCGATGGCGCCTCCGGCATCTACGATCTTGTTATCGGCGCCGACGGCATTTTCTCGACCACGCGCACTACTCTGTTCGGCGATGCGCTAGCGCCGCAGTATGTCGGCCAGGTCTGTTGGCGCCTGATGACCATCAAGCACAAGCAGATCAATCGCCGTACCTATTTCCTTGGCGGTCCGTGCAAGGTCGGCATGAACCCTGTCTCGGCCGATCTTATGTATATGTTTTTGCTTGAACCGATGACGGCATTCCAGCGACTGCCCGACGCGCTGCTCCATGTTCGCCTTGCCGAGCTGATGGGACCGTTCGGCGGTCCGATCGCCGATGCGCGCGCCGAACTCGGCCCGAACTCCAATATCGTCGCCCGGCCTTTGGAGACGATCTTTCTGCCGTCGCCGTGGTATCGGGATGGCACCCTGCTGATCGGCGATGCGGCGCATGCGACGACGCCGCAGCTCGCCTCGGGTGCCGGCATGGCGATGGAAGATGGCGTTGTCCTTGCTGAATGCATCGCGCAGGCAAGAACGCTCGATGAGGCCTTTGCAACCTTCATGGCGCGGCGCTGGGCACGTTGCGCGCTCGTCGTCAACAGTTCCCTGAAGCTCGGCGAGCTGGAGCGTTCCGGCGCGTCGCCGATCGATCAGGTGCGGATCGTCGAAACAGCGTTGCGCGAACTGAACCAAGCATTCTGAGAGAGGTATCGGGAGGGAGTGATGACCACGAAGGCCTTCAAGGGGCGGCTGGAGGATCGCCGTTTTCTGACGGGAGCCGGGAAATATGTGGGAGATATCACGCTCCCGCGTCAGGCCTATATGGCGCTGGTCCTGTCGCCCCATGCTCATGCCGACATCAAATCCATCGACACGACGGCGGCGATTGCCATGCCGGGCGTCATCGCCGCGCTCACCGGGGCCGATCTTGTAGCCGATGGCCTTGGTTCCGTGCCGCCCTTTTTCATGCCGTCCTTATGGGGTGGTCCCAATGGCCATGCGACGCTACGGCCGATCCTGATTTCGGATCGCGTGCGCTGCGTCGGTGAACGCGTCGCCATCGTCATTGCCGAGACAGCTCAGGCCGCGCGCCGCGCCGCCGAGGCCGTCGCCATCGACTACAAACCACTAGAGGCGGTGACCGATCCGGAACAGGCATTGACGGCACAAGCGCCGCGCGTCTGGCCCGATTGCCCGACCGGAAATCTCTCCGTCTTGTTACCGATGGGGGATAAGGAGAAGACGGCAGCGGCTTTCGTCGCAGCCGTGCATACGGTTCGCCTGCGCATGGTGACGCCGCGCGTGGCGCCCACATCGCTGGAGCCGCGCGGCTGCATTGGCGCCTTCGACGAGGCGGAAGATCGCTATACGTTGTGGACCAGTTCGCAGGATCCGCACGGCTTCCGCAAGGTGATCGCGTCCAATGTTCTCAAGATCGACGAGAACCGCCTGCGCGTCGTCTCGCCCGATGTCGGTGGCGGCTTCGGTCTGAAATCCCACATGCATCCGGAAGATGCCTTGGTGCTGTGGGCGGCGCGGCGCGCCGGTCGGCCGGTCAAATGGATATCGACCCGCTCGGAAGCCTTCCTCACCGACACGCAAGGACGCGGCCAGACGGTCGAAGCGGAAATGGCCTTGGCAAATGACGGCCGGGTGCTCGGCCTTCGCGCCACCGCCTGGCACAATCTCGGCGCTTACTTCTGGGGCACAGCGACGCCGCCTCTATATTTCTCGTTGCAATTAATCCCGAGCGTCTACGCCATTCCTGCTGTCGACCTCAGTACCCATGCGGTCTTCACCAATATGCCGCCGATGTCGGTCTATCGTGGCGCCGGCCGTCCCGAAGCGATCTACGTGATCGAGCGGTTGATGGATGCGGCCGCGGCACAATTGAACATCGATCCGGCCGAGTTGCGCCGCCGCAATCTAATCGCCGCTGAGGCTATGCCCTACACCACCGCCACTGGCATGACCTACGACAGCGGTCGCTTTGCTGACATGATGGAGCAGACGCTCCACGCGGCGGATTGGAACGGTTTCGCCGAGCGTGCCGCACGCTCCAGAGCGTCTGGCTTGTTGCGGGGGCGGTCGATCACGCCCTATATCGAGATCGCCGGCGTTATGAACGAGCGTATGGAGTTGCGCTTCGAGCCGGACGGATCTTTGTGCATCATCGCGGGCACCCATTCGCACGGCCAGGGCCATGCCACCGTGTTCTCGCAGATGGTGGCGGACTGGCTATCCTTTCCTATCGAGCGCATTCGCTACATCCAAGGCGATACGGATCAGGTGCTGATCGGCCGTGGCACATTCGCCGCGCGCAGTTCCATGCTCGGTGGTTCGGCGCTTCTCCAGGCTAAGGAGCGCCTGCTTGCACGGGCCGCAAAAATGGCGGCCATTCTGCTACAGGCGCCGGAAGACCATATTGTTTTCGCGGATGGCCTGTTTCGCGCCACGCAGAGCAATCAGAGCATCCCGCTCACCGAAGTGGCGAAGATGTTCTATCTACCAGCCGGACCGGCAAACGCTCTGGGCATCGGTTTGGCGGGCGATGGAACGGCCGCAGGCAAGCCCGGCGGCGCGCCGAACTATCCGAACGGCTGCCAGGTCTGCGAAGTCGAGGTGAATCCGGAGACTGGTGCGGTCCATATCAACACGATGACCATGTTCGACGATGTCGGCCGTATCTTGAACGACGTGCTCTGCGAAGGCCAGATTCAAGGCGGCATCGCGCAAGGATTAGGCCAGGCGCTTTTTGAGGAAATGGTCTACGACCAGCAGGGCCAGCTCATGAGCGGCAGTCTGATGGATTACGCGTTGCCCCGCGCCGATCACATGCCGGACGTGACATCCCGCCTGCTTGAAGTGCCGTGCACGACCAATCCGTTGGGCGTGAAGGGCATTGGCGAATCCGGTGCGATCGGTACGCCGGTCGCCATCGTCAACGCGGTTCTCGATGCGGTGCGCGCCAGGGGCGTCGGGACGATCGATATGCCGGTCACCCAACCGAAACTCTGGATGGCACTCCAAGCAGCCAGAGAGAAAAGCGCATGAGCGCAGAGCTTAACGTGACTTTTCGGAGGATAGCAGCATGAGCCGCATCGACCTGACCATCAATGGCCAATCGAAACGCTTCGACGTTCCTGGAGAAACGTTGCTCGTCGATCTGCTGCGCGATCAAGCAGGATTGACCGGCACTCACATCGGCTGCGACACCTCACAATGTGGCGCCTGCGTCGTGCGTGTTGATGGCGCGACCGTAAAATCTTGCACCATTCTGGCGATGCAATGCGCGGGCGGGCGCATCGAGACGATCGAAGGCATCGCCAAAGGCAAGGAACTGCATCCGGTCCAGGCAGCCTTCAGCGAAAACCATGCCCTGCAATGCGGATACTGTACACCCGGCTTCGTCATCACCGCGATCGATATTATCGAGACTAACCCGCAAGGCCTCGACGCGCAGACGGTGCGTGAAGAGCTGCATGGCAATATTTGCCGCTGCACCGGATATAACAATATCGTCGCCGCCATTCTCGACGCGGCGCAGCGGATGGGTGTTCCCGTTCAGGCTACGGGAGAACGCTCATGAATCCGTTTCACTATCATCGCCCGAAGACGCTGGCCGAAGCCCAAATGCTTTTCCGCGACGCTGAAAGCCCGCGTTTCATTGCTGGTGGCATGACGGTCTTACCGTCCATGAAAGCGCGCCTTCTGGATGCGGAAAACCTCATCGATCTGTCAAAGATTGAGGCCTTGCAGGGGATAGAAGCCCGATCGGGTCGGCTCCGGATCGGCGCAAGTACAACCCACGCCACCATCGCCAATTCCGCAGTGGTTCGTCAGATGCTACCGGCTCTGGCGACCCTAGCGGGCGGCATCGCCGATCGCCATGTACGCAATCGCGGCACATTGGGCGGATCGCTCGCCAACAACGATCCGGCGGCCGATTATCCTGCCGCAGCGCTGGCTCTTGATGCGCAGATCGTCACGTCCGAACGCACCATCGCGGCCGCCGACTTCTTCACCGGCTTGTTCGAGACGGCACTGACGGAAGCCGAGATCATCACAGCAGTCGATTTTTCGCTGCCTGATCGCGCCGCCTATACCAAACATCGCCATCCCGCCTCGGGTTATGCCATTGTCGGCGTCTTCGCGGCACGCTTTGGTCAGCATTGGCAACTGACGCTCACGGGTAGCAGCGCCTATGGCGCGATCAGGCTCATGGCATTCGAGAAGCAGCTCGTGAAAGGCGCAACTCCTGACGGGCTCGATGGCGTCGATATCGACGATCTGCCGATCCTCGAGGACCCATCCTTTCCCATCGCCTATCGGCGCCATCTTATCAAACTGATGGCCAAACAGGCTGTCGCGATGACGATCGATGATGTGTCTATATAGCGATTTCGCAGATAGCAGGAAGCAGGCAGCGGGTCGCTCGAAGAACCGATCTAAGATTGTCGCCGATTGTCGACTGTCTTAGATTTTGTGGCCGAGGTCCACCAGCGCTTCGCTGCGCCAATCTGTCGGGCTCTTGCCAAACTGTGCCTTGAACGAACGGCTGAAATGTGCCGCTTCGCTGAAACCCCATTCGAAAGCGATGGCTGAAACGGACTTAAATTTAAGTGCCGGATTGGCGAGATCGCGCGCCACGCGATGCAGTCGTTCCGACCAGATCCAGCGCATCAGCGACATGTCGTTAGCGGCATAAAGCTGGTGGATATGTCTCTTCGACAAGCCGATGTGACGGCTGATGAGAGTGACGTCCAATTGCGGATCGGAAAGATTGTCGAGGACAAAGCTGCGAATGCGGCCGATATGTCCCTGTCTGTCGAGCATGGCATCGGCAGGTGCAGGCCTCTCCTTCAGCATCGTCACGGCGACGAGATGGGCGAGGCTGAGCGCCATGCGCGATACGAGGCCCGCCGGATGGGTTGCTGCCGCCGCGAAGAGTTGCGAGACCAGATCAGTACAGAGACGCCCCATCCCTCTGTCGCCGTGAATCGGTGTGGCGGTGTAGAGATGACGCTCGGGAAAGACATCCCGCCAGAGTTGCGAGTCGAGATAGATCGAGCGCGTGCGAATATTGTCCGTCTCAATGGCGAAGGGAGCGGATGTGTCGATGAAAAACAGCTCGCCCGCGCCGATCTGCGCCTCGCGGGCGCCCTGTCGGACCAGGCTGGTACCTTCGATCTGCCAGGAAATTAGAAACGCATTATGAGCGGGATTGCGCCCTTTGCCCGGTAACAGACGTGTATAGTGCGGCGTGAAACGGATATCGGCGAGACGCAACCGCTCGGAAACGAAGCTTTGAGCAATCTCTCCATCAAACGAGCGCCGCGCCGACGACGTCAACTCGAAACGCGTCTTGAGAAGCCCGTTCATCTGCTTCTGAAAATGAGCCCCGGAGGCCCGCAGAATGGGCGGCTCCGCAGTCAATGAGAGAGCACTCATATCCCTTCCTCGAAATCGCGCGACAACCGTAACAAGTTTGCGTCAGGGCGTCGACTGGAGAAAGGCCAGAGCCAAGCTTTGCTCAGTCGAGATACAGGTCTTAGATCGCGCCCAGATAAGTACCCAGGTAGATCATGTAGGTATGCCGTCAGCCAGAACCCCGAAGCAGATCGGCTTTTTGGCGGCCTTAGCGGTCACGAGCAAGACCGCCCTCGCTTTTAAGCAAGAGCCAAATCCAGCCGCACACTAACCTGCGGGCAAAAGAGGCGGTCAAAACCGCCAACTTTCGCCATTGGAAGGGTTTGGATGATTGCGGTCGATCACAAAGCTGCAGGATCAAGGGGAAGCGAACACAAAGTCATAGAAACGCCAAACCGCCCGCCGGCCGTCAGCGTTCGCAACGTGGCGATGACCTTTGGTGTGGACGAGAAGCGTCACGTGGTGTTCGAGAATATTTCCTTTAACGCGGCCAAGGGTGAAATCCTTTGCCTAGTCGGCGCATCCGGCTGCGGCAAGACAACCCTTCTGCGGCAGGTTGCCGGGTTGCAGCGACCAACGACTGGCGAAATCCTCTTCGATGAAACACTCATCACGGGACCATCCCGCGAGCGCGCGATGGTGTTTCAGGACTATGGCCGCGCCCTGCTGCCATGGCGATCGGTACGCTCCAACATCGCGTTAAGTCTCGAAGGGACAGGACGCTCCAAGGAGGAAATTGCCGAGACAGTCACGCGACTGATGGCGATGACAGGCCTTTCGGCCGCGAGCAGTAAATATCCCTCGGAGCTTTCCGGTGGCATGCAGCAGCGCGTGCAGATTGCCCGCTGTATCGCACAGAAGCCGAAGCTTTTGCTGATGGACGAACCGTTCGGCGCACTCGATGCGTTGACACGGCAATCGCTACAAGACGAGCTGTTAAGCATCGTCGCAGCGCAAAAAATTACCGTGGTCTTCATCACCCACGATCTCGAAGAAGCGATCTATCTCGGCGACAAGGTGATCGCGCTCGGCGCAAATCCAGGTCGCGTGCTCGCCGATCTGACGATTGATCTGCCGCGGCCGCGCCATCAATTGGCGACGCGAGAAGAGCCGGAATTCTTGCGCATGCGCCATCTGCTGCACGAGCTCATCGTCGGCCATTGAATGTCCGAAATGCGCCCCGCGACACCGTAGGGCAAGCGATTTTTACTAGAAAGGGGGGAAGTATGAAATCTCGTTTCGCGATTCTAACCGCCGCAGTTGCTCTAGCCTCGGCATTGCAACCGACTCAGGCGCAAAACCTCACGAAGCTCGCGATCGGCTATCCGCCGGCTTTGGATTTCCTGCCGGCCATCGTCGCTAAGGAGCGCGGCTGTCTCGCCAAGGCCGGATATGATGCGCAACTGACCGTCGTACCTATCGCGACGAATATTCCGCCAGCGCTGCTTTCTGGATCGCTCCAGATTGGCATGAGCACACCGACAATTCTCCTGCCAGCGGTCGAGAATGGGCTCGATGTCGCCGCCATAGCGGGCATGTCCTGGATGGCAAAGGGGAACGAGGGTGTCAGCATCGTGGCTCGGCCTGATCTGAAAGTTGATGCTGCCAGCAAGCTCGAAGGGATGAAGATCGGCGTGCCAGGCCTCATGAGCGTAGCGGATCTGGTCTTTCGCAAATGGCTGACGACGAGTGGAGTTCCCGCCAACAAAGTCGTCTACGTGGAAGTGGCCTTACCGCGCATGGCGGAAATGCTGAAGTCGAAGACCCTCGACGGGGTCGTCACCGTTGAACCCGTGATGTCCGGCCTTGTCGCACAAGGTCTCGGCCGCCGGGCAGAGGTAGAATATTATTCGTCGGTCGCAGATGGTGCGATGATCACCTTCTGGGCCGCGACGGGCGCATGGGCGCGCAAGAATCCCGAAGCGATCCGAGCATTCCGGGCCTGTCTGAATGAGAGCGCCACGTGGATCAAGACGAACCGCGAAGAAGCCTCCGAGATGGGCAAGAAGTATCTGAATGTCAGCTCGTCTTTCACGCCCAACTGGAAGGTGGAGATCGTTCCTGACGATTTCAGCTTCTTCGTTGATGTCTCGCGCGAATTCGGCCTGATCCGTTCGAACGTCGACACCCAAAAACTCGTCTTTCTGCCGGACTAGGCATTGGATGACAATCGCGATGCGCCCGTCGCCCCTCTCCGCCATCGTGCCGATCTGCCTGCTTCTCGGTTGGGAAGTGGCGACGCGGACCGGCACCTTGGATCCCCGCATATTCTCGCAGCCCACGGCGATCGTCGCGGCCATCGCCGAGGCGGCCAGAGACGGCTCGCTAATCCAAGCCACGCGCGAGACGCTGGAGGCTGCGGTCGTCGGTCTCGTGCTGGGTTTCGTGTTCGGCGTTGCCCTCGGCATTCTTCTGGGGCTGCGAACCGGTCTCGAAGTCGCGGCGCGACCGACCACAGAAATGTTGCGTTCAATTCCAGCGATCGCTTTTACGCCACTGGCCCTGCTATTATTGGGCTTCGGTCTGTCGATGGAAGTCGCCATCGTCGCCTATGCCTGCTGCTGGCCGATTTTCATCGCCACTTTGACCGCAGTCCGCAATATTGATCCCCGCTTACTGGAAATCGCCTCCGTATTGGAGATGAGCCCGCAGCGGCGTCTGCGCACTATCATTGCGCCGGCGGTCTTCGCCCGTGTCGTCGTCGGCTTGCGCACGGCGATCGCTTTCGCTTTGGTCGTGGCCGTCACCGTCGAAATTCTGAGCAATCCACGGGGCCTCGGCTATGCGCTCATCGTGGCACAACAGACTTTTCGTCCCGACCTCATGTATGCCCTCATCGTTTGGCTGGCGATCCTGGGCGCTATCTTCGGTGGCCTGTCGAAGCTGCTCGATTACACCAGAATAGGAAGGCTTGCCTAATGCCACGGACGGAACGCACATGCGCGTGGCGATGATGTTGGTCTTCACAGCACTGATGCTTGCCCTCTGGCATCTGGCCGTCCGCTTCGAACTGGTCAATCGCACCTTCGTCGCCGATCCAGCCGACGCCATCGCGGTTATCATCAGGCAAATCGGCAGTGGCGCCTTGTTCGAGAGCATCCTGGCCACGATCGCGCGCATGGCCTCAGGCTGGTTGCTCGCCTCGCTTCTGGGCATTCTTATCGGCGCGGGCATCGGCAGTTCACGCTTGGCGCAACAAGTCTTCATGCCGACCTTGGAAGCCCTCCGGCCACTGCCCGCATCGGCCGTCATTCCTGTCGCAATTCTCCTCCTTGGCCTCAATGACACGATGTCGATCGTCGTCATCGCTTTCGGTTCGCTTTGGCCTGCCCTGCTCGCGACAATCCACGGTTTCCAGTCGGTTCCGCGACAATTGCGTGAAGTCGGCACCATGCTTGAAATGAGCCGCCTGCGTTACTTCTTCACCATCTCGCTGCCATCGGCTTTGGTCGATATCATTCCGGGCCTGAGAATCGGCCTGGCGCTATCGCTTATCCTGACGGTGGTCACCGAAATGCAGGCTTCGTTGCGCGGTGTCGGTTATGACATCTTCATGGCGCAACGGCTGTATCGCAGCGCGGACCTTTACGCCGGGCTGATTGTCATCGGCATGATCGGGTTCTTCATCAATCAGCTTCTGCTCATCAGCGAACGCCGCTTGCTGCCATGGACAACCAGACGGGTGCACTAAACCTGCTTTGCCGACTTCGCATCAAACCGCTTGCGACGTGAGCGGACCGCAAATCTGGCTATCCCATGAAACGCGCATCGTCGGCCTGGGACCCCCTCGGCAGCCATCAGGCCGCTGAGGGGTGACAGAATGTCCCGATCAAAGAGCCTTGAAAGGTGCCTGAACCGGTATTTCAGGCGCCGTTTTGTTCTCGCAAACAATGAGATCGAATTTTCCGTCGCCTTTGGCGAGCCATTGCCCACCCACTAGCGGCGTTGCACAAGCGTTTTTGACGGGCCCGTTCTTCCAACTGATCGGCCCGACAACTGATTTATAGTCTGTTGCGACGATGGCATCGCGGATCGCCGTTGGCTTCGTCGGATCGCCGCAGCGCTTCAAGACATCGATCGCCACTTCGAGCAGAGCGTGCTTATACCCCGTCGGCTGCACCCATTGCCGGCCGGTCGCCGCTGTATAGCCGTCCGCCAACACCTTGGAACTTTCGCCCGTGAGGCCGGAGACATAAGGATGATTGGGCGACCACCAGACTTCGCTCGAAACGCCACTACCGTTGGCACCGAGCGATTCCACGGAGCTGGGGAACAGAAGCGCCTTGGCGACGGTTGCGGCCTTCGGCCGAAAACCCTTCTGGGCCGCCTGCGTCCAGAACGTCGTGAAATCCGGCGGTAAAAAGATGCCGGTGACGATATCGACGCCAGCGTCTTTCAGTTTGCCGATCTGGGCTGAGAAGTCATCCGAAAGCGGCTGATGGAAACCGGCATCAACCAATTCGTAGCCGCGCTTGGTGAAGAGCGGCGGCAGACCTGTCTTGGCGTTGGAGAGCGGCACGCCGTCGCTATCGTTCGACCACAACACGCCGACCTTCTTGTTGGTCGAGAGTTGGTCCCACAACGAGGCATAGGAATCGACGATTTGCTGGGCACCCCAGAAGAAATGGTAGGTCCAATTGAATCCCTTCGCCGGATTGCCGCCTCGGCCGAAGAAATGGCCATCCCATGGCGTATCAGTGGTGATACAGGGTACTTCATTGAGCTCACACTGATCAGCCACGGGGTTCGTCGTGTCCGCTGTGCTCGAGGCCAGCATCAGATCGACTTTGTCGTCGAGGATGAGCTGCGAAGCGACTTCCGCCGCGCGATTTGGATTGGATTGGCTATCGCGGGTGATGATCTGCACCGGATAGGTCTTGCCGCCAATAGTGATGCCACCCGCGATCGCCTTGCGCACGCCGGCCAGCACATAGTCATCGGAGGCACCGAAAGCGGCGATCGGTCCGGTCGTCGGACTGATGAAGCCGATCTTGATCGGTTTGGCTTGCGCCAGAGCCGGACGCAGAACCGCCGGCATAGCGAGTGTCGCGGTTGCGATCGTGCCACCGCGCAGCACGACTCTTCGTGTTAGTCTGCTCATGCTGTTCCCTCCGTCAGGCAAAAACGAAGGCCCGAATATCGTTCAGGCCGAGATTTCTTTGCGGTTCACCGAAGTCAGATTCATGGCCGCCGCCTGCGCCCCGAAAGCGGAAATCATCGTTTCCAGTCGCTGAGTATCGGTGGCGCCGCCGAATAGATAGAAATCGGGCCGTACCAGCATGGCTTTGATGCCATGCGCTTCCATGAAACGCTGGAACTGTCCTTGCGTGTCACCAATCTCCGTGTCGCTCGCCTTGCGGCGATCGGCGATGGTAACCACCTGCACACCCTGCTTTTCCAGAATGGTCCAAGCACCGGCACCGAGATCGGTAGCGACAAGCCCATTCGACAGGATCAGGGTGAAACCGGTTTCGACGAAACGATCGAACCGTTCCGTACGGCCTTGATGGCGCACGGTGCCATGTGGCGAGAGCTGACCAGCGGGCGCAACGACAGCGCCTCTTGCATCGCGCTCAAGAAAGCCGTCTGTGAGCATGGGAAAGGGGGCTGGCTCCGGCGCATTGCCGCTCAGGAACATGGCATCGCGATCGGCTGCCTGCTTTTCATCGGGCATGCAGATGATGGAACCCAGGAAGATCGAAGTCTTGATCACATCCGTGACATGCGGCGCCCGTTCAGGCTGATAGCTATCAAGTAAAGTATCGGACGCTGCACCGCGCATGACGCGATCGAGCTTCCAGGTCAGGTTCCATACGTCGCGCATGCCCGAGCACATACCTTGCCCCATGAAGGGCGGCATCACATGAGCGGCGTCGCCGGCCAGCAGAATGCGGCCATCGCGCCATTTGTCGGCGACGAGCGAGCGGAAAGAATAAAGCGTGTGCCGAACCAACTCGCCCTGGTCCGGCTTGATCCAGTCCTCCAGCAATTTGTAGACCTTCGCTTCGACGACCATTTCCTCTTTGGTCTCGTGCGGCAGGCGCATGAATTCCCAGCGCCGGCAGACACGGCCATTCTCAATGCCGCCGGGCACAATGGTGGTCGGACGCACGGGATTACAGAACTGACCGCATTCAGGAATGCCGAGATCGCGTGCCGTGAGGCCATTATTTAACGTGAAGTCAATCACTAGCCAGTCGGCCTCGAAACCAAGATCCTGCTGAGTGATGCCCAGGCTTTGGCGCACGAAGCTATTGGCACCATCAATGCCGATCACATAACGCGCCGTCACCTGGCGGGTTTCGCCTGTCTCCGTGTCACGCACCGTGACGATGACCTTGTCATCATCCTGTTCGATCGCCACCGCCTCGTGGTGCAAATGCAAGTCGAGACCGGGCCGCGCCTTGATCTCCTCATCCATCGCCCATTCGAAGCTCGGCTGATGGACGAAATTCACTTCCGTGCCACCGGAAGTCGAGCCCATAGTCCAATCGATCGCCAAGAGCTGTTTCCACTCGGCGTTGAACCAGCGATACACCGGCGCCGGCGACGTGACGCGGTCGACAATGTCGCCAAGCCCGGCGGCGTGCAGAACGCGAAAAATCTCATGATCGATGCAGACCGCGCGCGGCAGCGGATATACTTCCCGGAAGCGCTCGAAAATGCCGACCCGCCAGCCCGCCCTATCCAGAAAGAGCGCCGAAGCCTTGCTCACCGGACCATAGCCGATCTGGATCACATCATAATCGTACCGCTGGACGGATTTGCTCACAGCGTCCTCCCAAGATCGCCCGCTCCCACATCCGGGACAATGGCACGGTGGGGCGCGACGGGCAATAAATAATATATTCTATTGCTTATAATCTATCTTTATCTTAGCTCTGTCTGGGTGGATAGGCCAAGCCTTACGCTGGGCCAAAGCGTTTGGGCGAGCCGGGAGGGGGCATGTCGTCGGACGAGATCGCACTGGAAGTCGTTGGGCTGTGCAAGGCCTATGGCGCTTTGTCGGTGACGAAAGACGTATCGCTGACGGTGCGTGCCGGCGAAGCCATCGGCATCATCGGGCCGAATGGCGCCGGCAAGACGACCCTGTTCAATCTCTTCACTGGCATTATTCGGGCCGATGCGGGACGCATCAGTTTTTTTGGCCAGGATATCACCACGGCAAGTGCGCGCAGCCGTTGTCATATGGGCATCACCCGATCATTCCAGGTGCCGCAGCCTTTTGGCGGCATGACGGTTTTCGAGAACACGCTGGTCGCGGCAGCTTTCGGCCAGAAATTGTCGCAGCGGGAGGCACGCGCGCCCGCAGCCGAGGCTTTGCAGCGCACGGGCCTGTGGCCCAAGGCCCAATTGCGCGCCGGCGAGATCACCCTGCTCGACCGCAAGCGTTTGGAATTGGCACGCTCGATCGCGACGGCGCCGCGCCTGCTTCTGCTCGACGAGATCGCCGGCGGCCTGACCGAGTCGGAGTGCCAAGAACTGGTGGCACTCATCCGCAAGATCCATTCCGAAGGGACCACCATCATCTGGATCGAGCATGTGTTGCACGCGCTGCTCTCCATCGTCGATCGAGTGATCGTCCTCGATTTCGGCCAGAAGATCGCCGAAGGCGATCCCGCAACCATCATGAAGAGCCCGGAAGTCTCCTCGATTTATCTCGGTCTGGAAGCGGAGAGCGCCCATGGCTGAACCGCTGCTCTCCATAGATCGTCTGTCGTCGGGTTATGGCGATTTCCAAGCCTTGTTCGAGCTCAGTTTTGATCTGCAACAAGGCGAAATGCT
The DNA here is from genome assembly GCA_001898965.1 of Rhizobiales bacterium 62-17. Taxonomy (GTDB): domain Bacteria; phylum Pseudomonadota; class Alphaproteobacteria; order Rhizobiales; family Beijerinckiaceae; genus Terripilifer. The sequence continues at coordinate 119,754 of MKVW01000006.1, read as the reverse complement.
CGGCCTCGTCGGTGCCAATGGCGCCGGCAAGACCACCTTGTTTCGTGCCATCATGGGCCTCCTGCCGCGCCAGCAGGATATGGTGCGATTTCGCGGCCAGCCCATCGGAGCCCTGCCGACCAGCGATCTCGCGACGCTTGGCATCGCCATGGTGCCGGAAGGCCGTCGCCTGTTTCGCTCGTTGAGCGTCGAGGAGAATCTGCGGATCGCAGGGGACTATGGGCGCAAAGGCCATTGGACCCTGGAGCGCATCTATGCGCTGTTCCCCATTCTTGCCGAAAAGCGCCATGCGCCGGCGCTGTCGCTTTCTGGCGGCCAACAGCAGATGGTGGCTATCGGCCGAGCACTGATCGCCAATCCCGACCTTATTCTTTTCGATGAAATTTCGCTCGGCCTCGCACCGATCGTCGTCAACGAGGTCTATGCGGCCTTTCCAGCCATTCTCGCCAGCGGTGTCGGCGCCATCGTCGTCGAACAGGACATCGCTCGCGTGCGCAAGATCGCTCGACATCTCGTGTGCATCCGCGAAGGCCGCATCGTCCTCGATGGCGCGGCGGAAACGCTGACGCTGCACGACCTCACCGTCACCTATTTCGGAGAGTGACCGTGGGAGAGCAACCGTGAACGTGATCGATACCCTGATCGGCGGTCTTCTTCTGGGCGGCCTGTACACTCTTTTCGCCATCGGCCTGTCGCTGATCTTCGGCGTCATGCGCCTCGTCAATATCGCGCACGGCGATTTTATCGTTCTAGCAGCCTATATTGCTTATCTGGTGATCGGCGCCACCGGATTGCATCCACTCGTGGCGCTTCTCGTCGTCATCCCGATCATGGCAGTGATCGGCTATCTCCTGCAAAAATGGGTGCTCAACCGCACCATGGGGGACGACGACGTCTTGCCGCCGCTGCTGGTGACATTCGGGCTCGCCGTCATTATCCAGAATGCATTGCTCGCGGCTTTCACCAGCAACAGTATGCGCTTGTCCGCGGGTTCCTTGCAGACGAGCAGTCTGCCACTTGGTTCGATCCAGATCGGTTTGCTGCCGCTCTTCACTTTGCTGATGGCTGTTGTCCTCGTGATCGTGTTGGAGTTTATCTTCGCCCGTACCCGGATCGGCCGCGCCTTTCGTGCCACCTCTGACGATCCACAGATCGCTTCAGCGATCGGTGTGCGTGCCGATCACATCTATGCTTTGGCCATGGCCATCTCTTTTGCCACCATTGCCATCGCCAGCGTCTTCCTGGCCATGCGTTCGAACTTCGATCCGTATTCAGGGCCGGCGCGACTGATTTACGGCTTTGAAGCCGTCATCATTGGCGGCCTCGGCAGTTTTTACGGCACTCTTGCCGGCGGCCTCGTATTGGGATTAGCGCAGTCGTTCGGCGCGCAGATTTCGCCGAATATGCAGATCCTCTCCGGCCATCTGGTTTTCTTCATCATTCTCGCGCTGCGTCCGCGTGGCCTATTCCCGAAGGCACCGTAGGCCATGAGCGAACCGTCGCACCCGTCTTCCGATTGGCGCAGATTCATCGCGATCTCTGCGCTCTTAGTCATCGGGCTTGCCGCCGCGCCGCTCTGGGCCGACCGGGCAGGCCTGCGTCTGCTCGGCGAAATGTACAGCCTGCTAACCCTGGCGCTCTTGTGGAATCTGCTGGCCGGCTATGCTGGCCTGCTGTCGGTTGGCCAGCAGGCTTTCGTCGGCATTGGCGGCTATACGCTGTTTTCCGCCACCATATTCCTTGGTGTCTCACCCTATGTCGCGATTCTGCTTGGCATTGTGCTGGCTGCGCTGGCCGCCGCACTCTTCGCGCCATTACTGTTTCGCCTCGAAGGCGCGTATTTCGCCATCGGCAGCTGGGTGGCCGCCGAAACGATCTATCTTGTCTTCACAATGATCCCACAGCTCGGTGGCGGCGCTGGCATGTCGCTACCGGCCGCTGTCGTACGAGGCATTGCCGAAGATCGGTCGACGCGCGAGTTCATCATCTACTGGCTGCTGTTGGCCGCAGGCACCGGCACCCTGTTTGGTGCATACGCTCTTCTGCGTTCCAAGGTGGGGCTCGCGCTGACAGCCCTGCGCGATAATCCCACAGCAGCCGCCTCGCTCGGTATCGATATCTGGCGGGCGAAATTCTGGACCTATGTCGGCGTCGCTGCTGCCGTCAGCGCCGTGTCGTCACTCATCTTTTTACAAAAGCTGCGTATTTCGCCGGCCAGCGGTTTCAGTCTGAATGACTGGACAGTGACCATTATTTTCATCGTCGTCATCGGCGGAATTGGCCGCCTCGAAGGCGCCATCGTCGGCACCGCCGTCTACTTTTTATTGCGCGAATTCCTGGCCAATCTCGGCCCCGTCTACATGATCGTTCTGGGGACGATCGCCATCATCACCATGATCTTTGCACGTCGCGGCATCTGGGGTTTTTTGGAAGCACGCTTTGGCTGGTCTCTGTTACCGACAACCCGGCTGCCTCCGCACGAGGATAAGATTTGATTTCACTATGACCTGTTTACGCGCTTACTTACATCCAGGTCGATAGAAACTAGCTTTGGCTAATATTCAGTCAGATTTTTGCGAACTTCATCAAGAACCGAGCGAGGAGCACGTGCCCACTCTGAACGGCTGTCGGTGCTCCCATCTCCCGGCCGCGTGGTAGCCACCATACCGATTTTTGTTACCGTGAGATTTTCATGGACCGGATCGCAACGGTCCGCCTTGACGTGCGGAACGACGATCAGATCCTCTCCGCCGCGGAAACGCGCAGCGAGCGACCATTCGACTTCGCGTGCATTTTCCGGATCGACATCGTCCTCGACGACGATCACCAGTTTCAAAAGATTGACCTGGCCCATGGCGAGCATGACCGCACGGGCACCCTCACCCAGACGCGGCTGATGCATGGAAATCACCGCGTGCAGACGGCCCATGCCGCCTTCAGTGATGACGACGCGGCGCACCGCCGGAATCATGCGCTGCAATGCCTGGCAGAGGGTCGCGCCAATGGCTACGCCACCGAGCAAACAATGTTCGCTGGCATAGCCGGGCAGAATAGCCTGATAGATCGCGTCGCGCTGGTGGGTAACGCAGCGAATGATGCCGCCGATACCTGCTCCGTAATTGACATAGAAGCCGTGAAATTCGGAGACGGGACCTTCGTCGATCAGATCGTTGGGATCAAGCTCCCCTTCCAGCACGATTTCGGCGTGGGCAGGAACTTCCAGATCGACCGTCTTGCAACGTACCAATTGCAGGGCTTCGCCAAGCAGACCGCCAACCGTGTCGTATTCGTCGTCACCGAGACCGAGATAGAGCTGCGACCCCAGCAGAACGGCCGTGTGATTGCCGATAGCGACGGCGATTTCGAGCTTGCGGCCAAGTGCCTTCGCCTTGTCAGCGAGAATATAGAGATGATGGTTCTTGGCGATGCCAGCCATGATCTTTCCGCCACCGTCCAGCCGCAGACGGGCGATGGAGACATTACGACGGCCGGTTTCCGGATCCTTGGCGATGATGACGCCCGCGGTGACATAGGGCGCAGCCTCCCGCTCGAACCAGGTCGGCACCGGCAGCAGTCTCCCAAGATCGATCTTTTCCTGATGCACGATCTCTTGAACCGGCCCCTCGTCGACCATGACCGGCGCGATCGGATAAGCGAGCGCCTTCTGCAAGATCGCGTCCAGTGCGCTTGGCTCGACACCGAGTGCGGCAGCAAAACGGGCGCGCATCGACAGCAGATTGCCGACGACCGGCATGGAATGACCATTGATCCTTTCGAACAACAGGCCTGGGCCGCGATCCTTCAGCGCCAGCACCGCGCCAAGCTCGAAACGCGGATCGACAGACCGCTTCACACGATGCAGTTCACCCGTCTGTTCGAGAACGCCCATAAAGCCGCGCATGCTTTGATCGGTCATCAGTCCTAACCTGTGTCTACTGGGGCGGAAGCCGGAAATGCCGGATGTTCTTCTGGCGCGCTTCGTCCAAGGCTTCCTCATATCCGGCATCGGCATAGCGCATCACGCCCGTGGTCGTGTCGTTGGTCAAGGACAACGATAGACGCTCGTCGGCGGCCTCAGACCCGTCCGCCACCAGAGTGACGCCAGCGCTGGTCATGTAGCCGGAATAGCCGCCGCCACCGGAATGGACGGCCACCAGATCGGCCTGGGAGGCACAATGCACCATGGCGTTAAGCAATGGCCAGTCGGCGATCGCGTCGGAGCCGTCCCGCATGTTCTCCGTCATGATATTGGGATGGGCCATGGCGCCGGCATCGAGATGATCGCGGGTGAAGGCAATGGGTCCCGCCAGCTTGCCCTCGCGCACCATCTGGTTGACGGCAAGGCCCAGTTCGGTGCGCTCGCCGTGGCCGAGCCAAGCGATGCGCGCCGGCAGCCCCTCGAACGGCACATGCTGACGCGCCAGTTTGATCCAGTTCGAGACGATCTGATTGTCGCCAAACTTTTCGAGCACGAGATCATCGATCTTCTTGATGTCGTCTGGATCGTTCGAGAGCGCCACCCAGCGGAACGGACCAATGGCTCGTGCGAAAAGTGGACGCAAGAATGCTTCGGTGAAGATCGGAATGTCGAATGCGTTTTCAACACCGCCATTCTTGGCATGAGTGCGGATCAGATTGCCGTTGTCGAAAACAACCGCGCCCTTTTTTTGAAAGTCCAGCATCGCGGAGACGTGGCGAACGATCGACTGGATCGATTCGCCCATCAAGATCTTTGGATCGCCCTTGCGCAGTTCCCGCACTTCGTCGAGCGTCCGGCCGGCCGGCACATAGCCATAGACGAGATCGTGCGCGGCGGTCTGATCGGTCACCACATCGGGTATGATACCGCGACGGGCAATCTCCGGATAGACATCGGCCGCATTGGCGCACAAACCAACGGACAGTGGCCTCTTTTCTGCCTGGGCCTTGCGGATCATCTCCAGCGCTTCATCCAATGTCTTCGCTTTGACATCGACAAAACCAATCGTCATGCGCTTGTCGATGCGAGATTCGTCGACGTCGACACAAAGGATCGCCGCCTTAGCCATCTTGCCCGCCAGCGGCTGCGCCCCACCCATGCCGCCCATGCCGGCGGTGAGTACGAAGCGCCCAGCGAGATCGCCGCCGAAATGTTTGGCCGCGATGCGCATAAAGATTTCGTAGGTACCCTGAATAACGCCTTGCGAGCCGATATATTGCCAGTCACCGGCGGTGAGACCGCCCCAGCAGATTAGGTTTTTCTTCGCCAGTTCGTAGAAATTCTCGGCCTTGGCCCATTGGCCAACCATGTTGCAATTGGCCATGATGATGACCGGCGCCTTGGCGTGGGTCTTGATGACACCGATCGGCTTGCCCGATTGCACGAGCAGGGTTTCACCATCCTCGATCGTCTTTAATGTCTCGACGATCTTGTCGTGCGAAGGCCAGTCGCGCGCGGCACGGCCGAGCGCGGCATAGACGACGAGATTGTTCGGATCCTCGCCGACGGCCAGCACGTTCTCCAAGAGGCGCAATAGCGCTTCCTGGCGCCAGCCCTTGCATCGCAGTTGGTCGCCGGACGTTACGGAAAATACACGCTGCGCCATCTCTAAAACCTCAGCTCAGAGCATAGTCGGTCAGATTGAGACCGAGCGCCTTTTCGACGATCGGATAGACAGACGGATCGGTGACGCTAGAGGACAGGGGAATGACGTTCTTGGCGATGCGCAGCACCAGAAGTTCGTCACCTTCCCTGATCTCACCGACGCTGGCCGGAACGCCATTCTTGTCCAGGGTGGTGATGACGTCTGGGAACGTGGCGAGGCGCGTGCCTTGCGCATCTTCCACCGCCATATACTCATTCATCACGTGCAAAGTAATCGCCTTGGCGCCCTCGTTGATCGTGATCGTGCCAATGTCGAAGGCTTCATTGGTGTAGGTCACCGCCTTTTTCATCACCTTGCCCTGGCCGATAATCTCGCCCTTGGTTTCCTTACAGATGGCATCGACGACAGCCGTCCCGCCCTTAGGTTCAGCCTTCAAAATGGCTTCGCCCAACGCCAAAGCGATGGAAATGCCGCCGAGCGCTGCATGTTTCTTCACATAGGAGGCTGGCACCGGATTGCGGCAGGAGGCGATGAACCCACCCGACATATCCGAGGCCGTGCGCAGGATCGGTGAAATCTTGGCCGTCGCGCCGCGTACCACCAGCTCGATATAGGCATTCTTGCTGCGATTGCCGCCCACCGCCGACTGAATCATTGGGATCGGCGAATTGGCAAGGCCGATCGATCCCATGTCGCCTGTGGGATGGGCGCGGATATCGCCGACCGCATCGATCACCTTGGTGCCGAGAATGGCTGATGGAAGCCAGGCGTTCATCGTGCTGGACTTGCCGTTCTGACCGATGATCAGGCCGTGGATCGGTGCGCCGAGTTCCTTCTGTACGAGCTGCACGGCTTTGACATAATCGACGCCGAGCATCTGCCATTCGGTGGTGCTGGCCGGTGCGCCAATGGCCGCGGCGGTGGCGATCCAGGCATCATCGGGCACTTCGTCCATGGACACCAATTCTGGCTGGCCGGCATTGACCGCGGCCGTGCCAAGCATACGGCCATGATCGGCCCAGCCGCCACCGCCCGCCGCAAACACCGCACCGCCCTTGCCTGCGCAATCTACATCGCGCGCCGTCAGAATGCGTCCCATATCCGGCTCCGTTAGCTGTTGTGTCCGTCGAGAAGCCGCACGGCTTCAAAAATAGCGGTAGCTCCGGCCGCGATCTGTTCCGGCTCGGTCCACTCCTCCGGCGCGTGGCTTTTGCCATCGCGGCAAGGAATGAACAGCATAGCACTTGGCGCGATCTTCGCGACAAAGGCCGCGTCGTGCCCAGCGCCCGAGGCCAAAGTCATCGCCGAAAAGCCATGGCGCTCGGCACCACGTCCCAGAAGATCGCGCAGATGCGCATCGCAGGCCGTCGGCTGAGTATCAGAGAGAATGGCATAACGTGCCAGCTCAACTCTCTCACGCTGCGCGATCGCACGACTTTCACGCTCCAACGCCGCCTTGAAATCTGCGACCAGGGCATAATCCTCGGCGCGGATATCAAACACCAGGCGTGCCTGCCCCGGCACGACGTTGGAGGCATTGGGATGAATGTCAATGATCCCCGTGGTAGCGACGAAATAGCCTTTTCCCTGCTCGGCCAATTCCCTAGCTGCGCGATTGACGAAGAGAATGAGTTGCGCCGCTGCCAGACTGGCGTCATGCCGATAGTCCATCGGCGTTGCGCCCGCATGGTCTGCTTCGCCCTTGTAGATCACTTCAATCCGGGTGATGCCGACAATCGCCGTCACGAGCCCCAGGTCAATCTTGTTGTTCTGCAGCACAAGACCCTGTTCGATATGCAGCTCCAGAAAGCCGGCGATATCGGATCGGCGGGCCTCAGCCAGCCTCTCCGGATTGCCACCAACGCGGCGGATCGCGTCAGCCAGCTTTTCGCCCGCTGCATTGGTATAGGCGAGCATTTTGTCATCGAGCGCACCGGCCATGGCGCGGCTACCGACGCAGGAGATGCCATATTCACTCGGCTCTTCGGCGAGGAAATCGACCACTTCGATGGGATGGCGCGAGCGGTAACCGGCATCCTTCATGGCACGGACGATTTCGAGCGCGACGATGACGCCGGCGATGCCATCAAACCGTCCGCCCGACGGCACGGTATCGGAATGCGATCCCAGCATGATCGGCGGGGCACCCGCCTCCGTGCCTTCCAGACGGCCGATCAAATTGGCGGCCTGATCGAGACGCACACTCAATCCGGCGTCCTCGAAACGGCGCCGCAACCAATCGCGCCCTTCCAGGAAACGTTGCGAGAAAGAGCGGCGCGTATAGGGCCGATCTGGATCGGTGATGGCGGCGAGCGCCATCACATCGTTCCACATACGGTCTTGATCGACCGGCAACCGAGATGTACCCATCAAGCCGCTGCCTCCACCTGGTTCGCCAGAACCGGATGGATGAAGGCACCGCTTCCCGGCTCCGCCGTCACATTGGTGCCATCGAAAATCGCTTTGCCACGCAGGAAGGTCGCCACTGGGCGATAGGGCAGTTCGATGCCTTGATAAGGGCTCCAGCCGACGAAGTTGTGACCACTCGCCGCCGCATCGTAGCGGCCCGGGCGATGGGCCATCACAGTGATATCGGCATCGCGGCCCGCTTCGAGCGCGCCCTTGCGGTGACCGATGCGGAACAGCCGTGCTGGATTGGCGGCCAGCAAGCGAGCTGCCCAGGTGACGTCGAGGCGCCGTTCGGTCAGCCCCTTGAGCAGCAGTGCATAGAGAACTTCGAGGCTCGGCACGCCGGATGCGTTCTTCAGCATGTCTGGGTTGGTCTTGCGATCCTCCGACCAGCTGACGTGATCGGTGGACACCACCGTCACATTGCCGGCAGCGAGATGACGCCAGAGCGCTTCCACTTCGCGGCGCGGACGAAGCGGCGGATTGATCTTCGCCTTGCCGCCGAGCCGCGCCACATCGTTTTCTTCATCGAGCGTCAGGTAATGAATGCAAGCTTCGATGGTATGATCGAACCCTTGCGCACGATAGCCGGCGCATAGATCGTAGCCACGTCCGAGCGAACAATGAACGATATGGCCGGAGCAACCAGCATCGGCCGCGAGTTCATAGACTTCCGCCATGGCGAGGGTTTCCGTCGCCGGTGGGCGCGACAGGGCATGCGCGCGATAGTCGCGAATCCCCGAGGCTTCCACCGCCCCGATGGCGGCACGCACCATTTCGTCGTTCTCGTTGTGAACGCCGGCGATCAGCCCATGGCGACTGATCGCCTTGAAACAGGCGTGCAAGGTTTGCGGCGGGATGCGCGGGAACCGTTTCGGATCAGTGCCGAAGGTCGAGAATTTGAACGAGGCCGCACCGGCAGCGACCATTTCATCGATCCGCTTTGCGCCTTCCTCGGGGTCGATCGTGGCGTAAAGGGCGAAATCGACCCGCGCCTGCACACCTGCCTCTTCGGCCTTACGACGAACATTTGCGCCCGAGGAGACCAGGAACCCTTCATCGTAAGGCATGTCAACGATGGTGGTGACGCCGCCGGCGGCCGCCGAGCGTGTCGACCAGATGAAATCCTCCTGGTTCTTCTGCGACCGGGAGTGAACCTGCGAGTCGATGGCGCCCGGCAGCACATAGGCGTCGCCGAAATCGAAGCGCTCGCGAGCCTGCGGCGGCGTCCCAGAGCCGACCCGCTCGACGACACCGGAGCGAACCGCCACATAGCCATGGTCAATCACGTGATCGGTGAGAACCACGCGGCCCGTAACGACAAGATCGAAATCACTCATGGCACTGCTCACTCATGGGCCGCGCTGATGAAAACGTCGAAGAGGTTTTCATCGGCCTTGGCCTGTTTGGAAGTTCCAGAAAACGCCAGCGAACCCGACGTCATCACGCAGACATTCTCGGCAAAATCGAGAGCGCGGGTCGTGTTCTGCTCGACCAGCAAAATCGTCACGCCGTCCTGTTTCAAGGCTGCCAGCGCATCGAAACACAAATCGACCATTTTCGGCATCAGGCCGAGCGAAAGTTCGTCAATCAGCAAAAGCTTCGGCTCGGTCATTAAAGCGCGGCCCATCGCCAGCATCTGCTGTTCGCCACCCGACATGGAGCCGGCGGTTTGCTTGCGACGATCGGACAGGCGCGGAAACAAGTCGTAAACGCGCTGCCGATTGATCTTGTCGCGTTGCACGGACAAGCGGTAGCCGCCGACGGTGAGATTTTCCTCAACCGTCAGATCGGTAAATAAGCGCCGTCCTTCAGGCACCAGGGCAATACCCAGATCGACGCGCTTGACCGGCGGCAGCCGCGTGATGTCCTGATCGTTAAACAGAATGCGTCCACCATGAATCGTGGTGTGTCCCATGATCGCCATGATGGTCGAAGTCTTGCCCGCACCGTTCGGCCCGAGCAGCGCCAGGGATGAGCGTTCCGGCAGGTCGAAGCTCACGTCTTCGACCGCGACGACGGGTCCGTACCCGCAGCTCAGATTTTCAAGCCGCAGCATGATCGTCGGCCTTTCCCACATAGGCTTCCCGCACAGCCGGATCAGACATCACGTGTTCCGGTTCGCCATCGGCAATCATTTTACCGCCATCGAGGACCAGCAGGCGTTTGGAGACGCGGACAAGTTCGCGCAGGTTGTGCTCGATAAGAACAATGGTCAGTCCTTCCGCGTTGAGTGCGGCAAGAGTATCGGCCTGCCTTTCCGCTTCGCGATGATTGAGCCCTGCCAGAGGTTCGTCGAGGATGATGATGGACGGATCGAGCGCCAGGGCGCGCGCCACTTCCAGGCGTTTCAGATTGCCTAAGGGCAAAGCACTCACATCACGATCTTCGAGGCCGGCAAGGCCGACCTTGGCCAGCATCTCGGCGGCGCGCGCCGATTGCTGCGAGCGCCGCCAATGAAAGGCTGCCGTCAGCGGATTGGACGTGATCTTGTAGCCGGCGGCCAATGCCGTGTTGTCCAACGTGGTCATGGAGCGAAACGGCCGCACGATCTGGTGGGTGATCGCCAGTCCTTTGCGCACACGCTTGGCGGTGGGCAGGCGCGTTACGTCCTCACCCTCCAGCATGACGCGACCGGTGTCCGGTGTCAGAATGCCGGCGATGATTTTGAGCAGAGTCGTCTTGCCAGCCCCGTTGGGACCGATCAGGCCGACAAACTCGCCCTTCTGGACCGAGAAATTGACGTCCGTCAGCGCCTGAACACCACCGAAGCGGATGGAGACGGATTCGACGTGGAGCGTGGTCATGCCTTGCGCAGCCTCCGTGTGACCGATGTCGCGATGCCAGCAAGGCCGCCAGGCGCAAAACGCATGACGAGCATCAGCACGCCGCCGTAAATCAGCAGACGGTAGTCGTTGATGAAGCGGAATGCCTCCGGCAGCAGCGTCAGGATGATCGCCGCGATCACCACACCCCAGGTCGAGCCAAGGCCGCCGATGACCACCATAGCCATCAATGTCACCGACAGAATGAAGGTGAAGGAATCGGGCACGATGAACTGGGTGAAATAGGTGTAGAGGCCACCCGCCAATCCAGCGACCGCCGTGCCGATGGTGAAGGCCAGCAATTTGTAGGTGGAGACCGGAATAGCGATGGTGCGCGCTGCCTGCTCGTCGTCACCCACCGCACGGAAAGCGAAACCAAGCCAGCTGCGGTTGAGATAAAGGCAAAGCGCAATCGTCGCGGCGGCGAAGAGGAGGATCATGATCGCATTGCCCTCGGGGCCGAGCCCACTCGCGGGAATTTTGCTGATCCCCATTTCGGCGCCGAGCCACTTCTGCTTGCGGACGAAGCCGACGAACAGGAAGCTGACACCGATGGTGGTGACCACCAGGAAATCCTCGCGCAACCGCACCGAAGCAAAGCCGACGACAAAGCCAAGGGCGCCGCCGACCAGCGCGCCGACCAGCAAAGCCACCGGCACCGGATAGCCGGCGACCGCGCAAAGCGCCGCCGCATAGGCACCGGCGCCATAGAAAGCACCGTGCCCGAGACTGAACTGACCGCAGAAGCCGCTGATCAAGTTGAGACTCGTCGCCAACATGATATTGATGCCGAGAATGGACAGAAGACTGTAAGCATAGAGGGTCATGCGTGCGCCCCGGTCAGGCCCTGCGGACGCACCATCAGGACAATAATAAGGAACAAGAAGGCCAGAGCATCACGATCGAGGTATGAACCAACCCAGATCGTGCCGAAGGATTCGACCAGCCCCAGCGCGAGCGCGGCGATCAGCGTGCCGCGCATGCTGCCGAGGCCACCCAGAACGATGATGGCAAGCGCCTTGTAGCTGACGACGAAGCCCATGGTCGGCTCGACAAAATTGTTGAGCAGCGCGATCAGCCCGCCGGCCAAAGCGGCAAGCGCCGAGCCGATCATGAAATTCAGATAACGCACCTTGATGGCATCGACGCCGAAGCTGGTCGCGATCGTCGGGTTGGACACCGTGGCCCGCCAGGCAATGCCCATGCGGGTGCGCGTCGTGAACAACGCCAAAGCCACCAGGCAAATCGTCGACAGAACGATCATGGCAATCTGCACCGTGTTGATCGTGATGCCGAACAGATTGTGGATCTGCGTCGGATAGGGATTGCGGGTAAAGGTTAGGCCCTGTTCGCCGAAAATGATGCGGAACGCATCTTCCATGAAGATGAGCAGACCGATCGAGGCGATCATCGCCACATAGGGTGGATAGCGCAGCATGGGCTGATAGAGCACGCGATAGACGCCCATGCCGAAAATCGCCGAGACGACGACGGCAACCAGCATGCCGAGCGCAATGCTTCCCGTCGCATTGGCGACGATGACGGTGATGAACGCGCCTAACGCGTAAACGGCGGCATGCGAAATATGCAGAATTCGCAGCAGGCCGTAGACCAAGGTCAGTCCGATGGCCATCAGCGCATACATGCTGCCGAAAATCAGACCATTCAAAAAGAGGTCGACGTAATACACGATGTGATCCAGATGTGAGGTGGCGCATCGAGACTCTCACCCCGATGCGCCTTAAGGTCAGGTCGCGTTATTCGGTCGGCGGCGCGAGCAGCTTCAGATCGTCGATCCAGGCGAAGTGGCGGAACTGCCCATCCTTCACGATGTTGACGTTCATCGGCATGTTGATTTCGCGCAGCGGATTGAAGCTGACCAGTTTGCCGGCAAGATGCGGGAAGTCCTTCGTATTCGCCAAAGCATCGCGCACCTTGGCCGGATCGAGCGTCCCCGCCCGGTTGATCGCATCGGCCATCAGAACGATTGCCGAATAGACCGTCGCACCGACATTCTCGCCAGGATAGCCGGCGCGCTTCTGGAAATCGGCCAGATAGGTCTTGAGTTCCTCGTTCGAAGGATCGCGGTTGAGGCCGCCGACGATATAGACGCCCTCGACCGCAGAGCCGGCAATTTCGATGAGCTTCTGCGCATCAAAAGCCTGCGAACCGATGATCGGAACGGTGATGCCAGCGGCACGCAGCTGCGTCACCAGCGGGCCGCCGGTGAAGAAGTAGCCGGTGATATAGACCGCTTCCGGATTGTCGCGCTTGACGCTGGCGACGATCGAACCGAACTGCCGGTCGCGCAGCGGATAGGAATACTCGCCGAGGATCTTCACGCCGAACTGGTCGACCGCGCTCTTGAACCCTTCGAGCGTCGCCTGACCGTAGTCATTGTCCATCGAGATGACGGAAATGCGCTTCTTGCCGAGATTGTCGCCAATGAATTTGGCGGCGGCGCGGCCCTGCGGCTGGCCCAGGTGAACCGTCCGGAAGGCATAGTTACCCGTGCGGGTGATGTCTGGATGCACGCCATAGGCCGAGATGAAGGGCACTTTGGCGTTCTGGAAGATCGGCGCGGCGGCGCGGCCTGAAGCAGAGTAGCTGCCCGAAACCGCGAACTTCACACCATCCTGGCCGACAAGCTTATTGGCCGTGAACACCGCATCTTCGGTTTTGGCCTGGTCGTCGTAAGTGACGAGTTCGGCTTTCTGGCCAAGGATGCCGCCCTTGGCATTGATACGCTCGATCGCCAACTCCGAAGCGACTTTAGCCGAAACACCATCGGTGGCAGCAGGGCCGGTCAACGGCGCCTGAAAACCGATTTTGACTTGGGCGACCGCTGGCGAAATCGCCAGGGCACCGATTGCCAGAACCGCTGCGCCCATCAAAGTGGAAGCGGAAACACACGGAAAATGAGCTTTCATCGTCTTACCCTTCTTCTAGGACGGAGCCATTTTTCAGTCTTTTGGTCGGATCCACCCGCCATCAACAAAAGCGGCAAATCTGCGGCAGAGTAAGCAGCGCTGCGCGCGTCGACCAATATGGATTAAGAATGACATGCATCAGATTTTCCTATACCATTCTATAGTCTTATGGATTGAAATTCATGGATTTTCGCCAACTTCAGTATTTCATCGCGGCGGTTGAACAGCGTAGCATGAGTGCTGCGGCCGTGGCCTGCCAGGTCACGCAGCCGACTTTGAGCACGCAAATTCGTTTGCTCGAGACTGAACTGAACGATGTCCTCTTCGGACGCACGCCCGTAGGACTTCGTCCGACGAAATCGGCGCAGCGTCTTTATCGGCGGATATCGCCACTGCTGGACGCCGCCTCGCATGGCACCGGCTACATTCGCGCTGCAGAGACGGCTCCCTTTAAACCGCTGTTTGTGGAATTGCCTTATTCGGCGGCCAGCCTGCTGACGCGCGCCTGCCGACAAGCCGGCCGGGCGCTCGCGAATAAAGCGCCGCAGATCAAGATCACCTATTTTCCCTCGGAAATGGGATCCGCGCCGCATGGCGGCCTAGTGCAGATCCATCATGACATCGACCTCGCGGCGAATGGGACGGCGATTTCCGACCAATGGCTCCTGATCGGCATAGCGGGGCCGATGCAGGACCGCCGAGTGAAACCACGCGCCGAGCCTCTGACAGGCGACATCAATCTTCCTGTCCTGCCGCCCCGCATCCGCGAAGCCTTAAAGACCTGGCCAATCGGCGGCGAACATGTCCTGCATCACCAGACCGGCGATGCGGACGAACTGATCGCCGACCTGCTGGTACAAAACAGCGGACGTATCCTTGCGCCGCGTTTGGCGATCAATCCACGGAACCTACGGCACCCCCGACTATTCGTGCGCGACGTCACGAAGGCTCTGCCGCCGCTTCGGATCACAATGGCCTGCGATCTCCAGGAAGCGGAGCAGCGCGCCTTTTGCACCGCCCTGAAAGCTCAGATCATCCGAGCCAGGCGAACGCCGGAACAGGAGCTTGACGCGCCGGCCCTCCCCGAAATGCGTCAGCTACGTTACTTTCTGCGTGCCTTCGAAGAAGGATCGATCACGCGTGTCGCAGCGAAGCTGAACGTCGTTCAGCCGGCCGTCAGCATGCAGATCCGGGCGCTGGAACACAGCCTGGGTGGAGCACTTTTCGACCGCACGGCGCAAGGCATTCATCCGACAGCTTTGGCGCACCGGGCTCGCGAAGTCTATGCTCCAGTCCTTGAGGCGCTACGCCAGGAAGGACGCAATCCCACAACCAAGCCGATACGCACCCGCACGACCTTGCGCGTGGGCGTTCTACCGGGACTGGACGAAGACAGTCTTCTCATCCGCGCCATGACCGCGACGATTCAACAGTGGCAGAAAGATTTCGCAAACGTCGAACTCAAGATCGTTGAATCGCACAGCAGCGTCCTGCTGGACTGGCTGGCTGAGAACATCGTCGACATCGCCATCGTCGAAGACCTGCACACGCGCACCTGGCTCAAGGAAACAGCGCTGTTTGTCGAGCCGCTCTCGATTCTAACCGCCGCCGGACAATCCGACTGTCCGCCAGGCCCCATCAAGATGGCCGATATCGGTAAGCTCAATCTTGTCCTGCCATCACAGCGCCACGGCTTGCGCGCCCTCCTCGATCGGAAGTTCGCCGATGCCGGTCTGCCATTGGTGCCCAAACTGGAACTCGACTCGATGGCTGCCGCCATTCGTCTGGTGAAATCGGGCGGATGGGCTACGGCCATGCCGGCATCTGCCGTCCGCCGGAGCCTCGACACGCATGCGCTCGAAGCCCATGCCATCATTCGGCCTTCGATTCTGCGTGAACTCCGGGCAGTCCAGCTTTCGCGGCATCAGAACCGCCCGTGGGAAGGCAAGTTCGGTGGCCTGCTCCGCGCACAGTTGGCTTCGCTGACAAGCATCTAATGACGTTAGCTTCGCCAAGAGTGAAGAGTACGACAGATGGCTATTGGCCGAGCGCTTCATGGCGCTCGTTACCGCGACAACGCCATCGAGACGCGGCTCCAGCAGACGAAGACGCTCGTAACAACGCCCGAGCCCTCCTCAGCCAGGCGGCTCTAGGTGAAGACCCGGTCATCGAGCGCGAGAAACAGAAAGCTGCAGCGACCGTCCGCGCTCTGGTCGAACTGTTTCTGACCCAGCACGTCGAAGCGAAGAGAAAACCTGGTACGTATCGCGGCTATCGATCTCTTCTAGAAAAGCACGTCGTCCCGACGCTTGGATCACTGAGCGCGGAACACGTGACCCCACAAAAGATATCCGAACTTCATCTGAAGATGCGCAGCACACCCCACCAAGCCGACCAGATCCTTGTGGTCCTGAAGAGCATGTACAGCTTCGCCGGCAAACGTGGCTTCATCACGAGGCTCTGCAACCCAGCACGCGATATCGGGAAATATCGTGAGCAGGCACGCGAGCGATTTCTTAACGCCGAAGAGCTCGGCAGGATCGGCGAAGCACATCGCTTAGCCGAAACCACCGGCATTCCGTGGAAGCCGCCCGTCGACACACCGAGTAAGCATCGTGCCAAGCCTGAGAACCAACGGACTCTGCTTCCCGCCCCAGCCATATTGGCAATTCGACTGTTGATTTTACGGGCGCCCGCAAGAATGAGATTATGACACTGGAATGGTCGCACGTAGACCTCGACCGAGGCTTCCTGCTCCTTCCCGACAGCAAGATCGGCCGCAAGACGATCGTTTTGAATTCGGCAGCACTCGACCTTTTACGTACGGCACCGCGCGACAGCCGCTTCGTCGTTCCGGGCGCAGCGACATCTTCACGATTCTACGGATCAACATCATCACCGATGAGCTGAAGCATCTGCTGTTTGAATTGCTCGTCGGCAACCGTCTTGTCGAAAGCGCGGCGAAGTAAATCTAAACGATCGGCTGGAACGGCTGGTCCGGCGGCAACTGGCCGCGTAACCATGGAAGGACTGAAAACAAATCTTGCGAGCTCTCGATCTTCGTCTGATTGAAGCAAATCCAGAATATTGGGCGCTGAGCCGAAAACGGATCTCCACGACCAAATCCAAGTTGGAAAACCGGAGCAATATCACCAGCATCAAAGTCGGCCGAGAAACCGCTCTCTTCGTCTACAGAATTCTCCACACCCTGTATCGGCTCCTTCACATGGTCGCACGCTGATCCAGTGCTTCGAACAAATCCAGAGCGCCCCTGACACTGACCCCAAGCTCCTCGATTACTTTGCTGCGACACCATAAGGAACATTTTGCGGCAGTATCGGCGCACTCGGATACTCGCCTGTTGATTTTTCGGCGGGATTGTTCAACGCAAGTCACGTTGGAGACCAGGCTCTCGACCCAACGCCGTTTCCTCTGAGATCAGCCGTCCCAAGGATGGGCAGAGATTAGCGCTTGCACTTTTGCATAACGCTCCGGGACGCTTCTTTCTTCCGGAGAATTGACGCTGCTCATGCCTGCTGAAGGTCGGCGGCAATCTTCAATACCTTTTTGCTCTCTTGAGCCGGCAAAAGTAGAAAGTTGTTATTGGACGGCTGCAACAAAGCCCCATGGCTCATACTCCAGATTGCGGCCTGCGTTCGATTCTGCACTCTAATTTTACGCAGAATAGCTTTCACGTGGACCTTTACGGTGGCCTCGGCAATACCGATCTTTCGAGCGATGGACTTGTTCGAATCTCCTTCGGCCAAACAACGTAGGATCGCGATTTCCCGCGGCGACAACAAAGGTATACCCGCGTCCTCCTGCGGGATGTGCGAAGAGGCCTGCTCACTCTCGTCAGCAACGGGATTTGCCTTGGACGGCCGGCCTTTGCCGGCGGGCGCTACCGCTGCTAGGAACGCCGGCGGAAAGACGGTCTCTCCGAGAATCACAAGCTCGATGGACTTGATGAAGACGTCGCATGAAATGGCGTTCACGAGATAGCCGGAGGCACCGGCTTCGAAAGCTAAAGCTGGCTCGTTCGCCCATTGATGATCAGCAACGACCGCGACACGGGCCTGCGGATGCCGATCCTTCACAAGCTTGATTTCGGCGATAACGAGATCGAAATCATCATCGGCATTGACGATGAGAAAGAGCAATTCCTGATTTCGAATCCTGTCGACCAATTGCGTGGCGTAAGAGGCCGAGACAAGAATCCGAAAATTTTGCGCCTGCAAAATTCGGGAAATCCCCTCTCTCATCAGAGAACATTTCCCAATAAGTATAACTCCAATAGATTTGTGCTCACGCATCTTCCCCTCCTACGCCATACGGATACGTCCTTCTTTAGGACGCTTGGTATGTCAGGACTTGCGTTCGTCTTAAGGCGAACAACGATGGATGATTATGCAAAGCTGCTTTTTGAGATGATTGCTTCATCCCTCCATAAAGCAATCATTCCGCAGATATACGTGATCGATACAGACTTTTAGCGACAGTAAACTTGGTCCATTCCTTTCTCTCGGACCTGCAGATCATCATCACAGAAATGTCGTAATGAAGCAGAATTATCCACGTAATTTACTAATAATATAGCAAAAACTCCTTCTTCCATCAAGACAATTAGAGATCACTTCAATAAACTAAGTTCCCTTTTTTGTGATCTGTCATCGCGGGTCAAAACAGCGCGGTTCCATTTCAAAGAAACCATTTAGGCGATACTTTGCACTGACCATTTGCATCGACTGCCTGCTTCATAGCCACGCTGCTCCAATAAGAACGCCAAGACAACGCTGCTCCTCAGGAGCAGTCCAACAAGCGAGCTCAGCAGTAGCGCCCGCGCGGCGGTGTCCGTCCGCCTTTGAGCAGGTAGTACAATCGAACACGCCGATTGAGCATCTGCACCGTTTCCTTCGGATTCAAGCTCAGGTCGAGCGCCTTCGCCGCAATGCCTCTGGAGAGCTTCCATCCATCAAACTGATATCCCAGATCGCGCAACCGCTCCGCATGATAAGCCCAGAATTTTCTGTCCTTGAACTTGAAGGCGCTGGCGGAGAGGTACGCATAATACTGATCCAACAGCTCGCCGAGACGTTCTTCGCACTCCCGCTTGGTCAGATACCAATCGCCATATGCCTGGCAGTCACCGATCTCCGCCGCAACATAAGCATTGATTTCAAGGGAGACCGTCGTCGCCCTGTGATGGTGAATGCGCTCGTGCGACAGAATCTGATGCACGAAGCCAAAGTCCGCATACCGCAGATACTTCAAGCATGCGCTGATATCTGCTTCATAGGTTGAGTTTGGAAAGAAGTCGTTGGTGGCGCGCACCAGATCGGACCGATAGAGAAGCGATGTCGGATTTCCCAATACGCGCGACATCCCTAGCAGATGGGCGCGGCAGATATCACGCCCCGGAACAATGGCCTGCGAATAGGATAGGCCAACGTTTCGAACGTACCATACGTCCCGGCCTCCGCTGAGCTGATAGGCACCAACCATACCGACAGACGGATTGAATTGGGCAAGGCTAACCATCTTCTCCAAACATTCGGGGTAGATCCAATCGTCGGCCGAAACCACTTTGCAATACACACTATCTGAGGAAATAAGACCAAAAGCTTTATTGTGATTGGCGATGATGGGCAGCACTGAATCATTGCTGACAATGCGGATACGGCTGTCGCGCCGACTGTATTCTTCAGCTATGTCAAGCGTCCCGTCAGTACTGGCATTGTTGACGATAATATATTCCCAGTTCTGATAGCTCTGCGATAAAACGCTCTCGACACATTCACGCAGGAATTCCCCGCCATTATATACGGGTGTCAGAACACTAACCAAAGGTTCATTGGGTCTAATCATCTCACGCGCCCTCCCGAGAACATGTCGTTCGCCCGCTATGAGTGTCGGTGTCGGGCAGGAACAAGGCATCGAACTGCAGATTGAGCTGCGATTGGAATTTCGCGGCGTTCGTGCAGATACGCGCCTTGATTTCATCCATGTTGGCAATCAATCGGTCGGCTCTGAATTTTAAATCATCCGCATCGCACTGAGAGATATCGACACAATAATCCGACAACCCCAAATCGTTCATCAGAGTCGTAACCTTGGGATGCGGTGCCAAAGCGAGAGTTGGCACTCCCAACAACGACGCAAAGACCACGCCATGGAAACGACACGTTACATAGAAATCCAGGCCAGATAGGGCCGCGAACATATCGCTGGTATTTGTAATCGTTTCACGCATGACGCGATCTGATCCCAACGTGGGGCAATTCTGCCGAATAGCTGCATCGAGATCCAAGATAGCTTGAGAATCGAACCAGATATCGCTGCTGAAAAGCTTGATCCGATATCCACGCGTCAGCATCCAGCAGCAGAATTCGGCCATGCTGGCGATCAAATGCCTGTAAGCCCGATCGTCGCTAATCCAATGTCGCGAGGAATCGCCGTATGCCATCGGCGCAACGCCGACCACGAGCTCCGTCCACTGCTCCGTCGGCTTGCTCACCAGCCGATCCGGCACGTGAAATCCCCAAACGGCATCGGCAACGACCTTCATTTTGCCGCGGAATCCAATCTTGCGAAGCAATTCGCCGGATGCGGCGTCCCGCAGCGACACGTAATCGGCCATGTTGAGCATGCGCTTAACGAACCAGCGGCTCAGCGATGAATCCAAGGGGCCGGCGCCGCTGTTGAGGAAAACGCATTTAACGCGCGCGCATTTCGCCAGAACGATCCATTTGAATAGCGTATAGGGAAATGCCCATGGCCCTCCCCAATCGAGAAGCTGTCCGCCTCCGCATATGATGAGCATATCGAGCTCACAGACCAAAAGCAGGGCTCGCGCGAGGAAGCCGACTTCACGGACAACTTGGACCGGCCGCACGATGAGTGCTTGTCTCAATACTTTGGCGATATGAAACAACGGCCCCGTCTTCTTGACGATCGCCTTCAACCGGCCGGCAAACCCTGCTCGATCGGGAAATCGCGGAGCCGACGACCACTCGCGCTGAAATGGGAAAATCCTCTGGCGCATCGCAAAGCAAGGGATTCCAAGCCTGCGTGTCGTATCCGCCGGATCCATCGACAGACCCATAACAGATACGCCAGGCGATCTCTGTGTAATGTTATCGAGCACCGCAGCGATTGAGGCTTCGTCACCCAGATTGCCCGTGCCGCAATGGGCCAGCAGGGCGATCCGGTTCGGCTTGGGCTGCGCAATGTCCACGGGCTTCGCACAGCTTCTCTGGCGCCCAAACCACGAGCGATCGACGGGTACGGCAGCGAAAGCATCGATGTTGACCTGATCGTTCATGCAAAACGCGCTCGCTGATGAACAAGAGAAGTCCTCAAGGACGACAGCGCCGCTTCCGCCGCCGCCTCGCCGCTTTTGAAGCTTTCGTCAGTCCACATATATCCCCAGTCGCCATAGCGCCCGCAGTAGAAGATCCCGATATCGTCGAGATAGCCGTGAACCGTCTCAAGCGCGGCCGCGCGATCCAGGTCGAAGATGATATTGGCGTAGGGCAGGTACATGACCGAGCTGAATACGATCCGGTCGTTCTCCCGTAGCAGACCGCATCGACGAAGATCGGCGATGACCGGCGCAATTAGGTCATCCGGTTTCCCCGCGAAAGGCTTGTATTTGTCGGAAAAATAGACCTCCGCTTGAATACTGCCCATGCCGTTCGGAACGTTATTCTTGGATAGCATGTGGGGAAAGCTCAATCGCGTGAAGCAAATGTCCTCATCGTAGAAATACGACATATGCGCATCGGAGAGAGTGTCGCGATCCAGGCCGATATTGACGAGAACGCAAGACGAGCAGGCAAGCAGCCGCGCAGCTTCCATGACATCGCGCGGCGCATCCTTGATCGCGGAAATAAGATCCGGCAGAGGTACCGACGATATCAGCCCATCATAGTCCCCGCGCATGCCGTTCGAGAATTCGATCTGACGAATTTTCGGATCGATGGACACCACGTCGTGATTGAGTTTGATGTTTCCGAACGATAGGAATTTCCGCAAATAGGAAACGAAACCGCCCTGCTTCGGATAGCGAAAATGCGTAATGTAATGAATATTGGGCGACGTTTTCGAAATTGCGCCCCGGAGCACTTCTTCCAAACTCGGGCGATAGATGCGCGGGCCCAGCCAGTCGATGCTCATATTATCGGCCGTCGTGAGATGATACTTGCGCGTATATTGCTTGGGGAAGAGATCGGCAAAGGTTGAACCGAAACTGGACACCAGCCAGTCGTCATAATTTCTGATGGGCTGTTCGGGCTTTTGCCGCTCCTCCACAAAATCGGCAATCACCTTCACAACCACGTCTTCCGGCAAGCCGTGCAGATGAAGCTGAACGGGATGCTGAGGCCAATACCCCCGCCAGTAATTGTTCAAATTGATGTTCACGGTTTCGTAGAGTTGATCCACGCAATCGGCGAACAGTTCTTGAATACGTTCGTCCTTCGTGAAGGAAATATGAGGGCCGACATCAAAGACAAAACCGGATTCGTGCCGAAACGACGTGGTATGGCCGCCGTGATATGAATTCTTATCATACATGGTCGGCGTGATGCCTTCCTTCCGAAGTCGGTAAGCTGCACCGAAACCAGCCATTCCCGTACCGATAATGACGATGTTCGACATGAGCACATATTCCTTGCGCTGTTCGCCACGAGTGCGGAGTTAGCCATCGATCATCGGCAGCAGTTGAACCTTTACAGCTGTTTCCCTAGGCGCCCCCGCAGCATTTCTCCCGCAATGATCTTGCAGAAGATATTCATAGCGCTCGATCTGCCGGCGCGTGATGGATTGAAGATCGCCTCGCGCTTGAAACGCGTGATACCATTCGACGATCCAAACCAGGCTTTGCTCCAGTTGCAGAACCGGGTGCCAATCGAGATCGGATTTCGCTTTGGATGTATCGAGGCGGAGCACATGCGCTTCGGCGGGATGCGCTCCACGATCGTACATCCATGAAGCGCCCTCGCCCCACAAGGTCACGAGCTTATCGGCGATCCACGAGACAGGCCGCGCATCCTCCTCCATCGGGCCGAAATTCCAACCCGCCGCGAAACGGGCGCCGTCCTCCGCCAACCTCTCACAGAGCAGCAGGTAGCCGTGGAGCGGCATCAGAACGAACTGCCACGGCCTTATCGCCGACGGAGAACGAATGCGGCAGGGGCGATTGCCCAGAAAGGCGCGGATCACGTCGGGGATCAGTTGATTGGCCGTCCAGTCACCGCCACCGATGGCATTTCCCGCGCGGGCACTCGCCAGAGCGACACCATGCCGAGACAACATATCTGGCGGAAAGTAGGAATCGCGATAGGCACCCGTCACCAGCTCCGCGCATCCCTTGGAGTTAGAATAGGGATCGTGACCTCCCATCGGGTCATTCTCGCGATAGCCCCAGACCCACTCACGATTTTCGTAGCATTTGTCACTCGTCACATTGAGCACGACGCAAGGACGGCCGAGCTGGCGCACCGCCTCCAGCAGATGGGCCGTACCCATCACATTCGTCGCATAGGTATTGACTGGCTCCTCGTAGCCATGACGAACGACCGACTGGGCGGCCATATGAATGACGACATCGGCATTGGATTCGCCCAGCGCAGACTTCAGACGGGCGAAATCCCGAACGTCACCACGAATCGAACGCACGCATTCGCCCACCCTCGCCTGCTCAAAGAGGCTCGGCTCGGACGGCGGGTCGAGGGCATAACCTGTTACATTCGCGCCCAGAGCCTCCAGCCATAGCGAGAGCCAACTGCCCTTGAAGCCGGTGTGGCCGGTCACGAATACCTTGCGATTTTTCCAGAAAGAAGGATTCAGCATGGCTCATCTCGTCCCGTGCCGGAAGAAGCAGACGCCTTTGTCACGATATCGTTTCGGCGACGACGCGCCGCGGTGCATCCTGCGCGCCACTGACCGGCCACAGCATTTTCTGCTCCCGCCAGAACGCAAGCGCCCGACCTTCGGTTTTCAGTGTGACGTCATCGAATGAAATGACAGCGTCCTTATTTTTGTCGCACCGCAGAACGCAATTCTCGGACAAGCCGATTGGCAACGCATTGGCAGCACGTGCCTCCGCGGTGTTCTCAATCAGTCCATAGGCGCAGAAGCCACCAATGCCGTCGAGACGTTCGCCCGCCTTGAGATCGCGTTTTGCCACCGTGACGACCTCGCAAACCGGACCAGCCAGCGGCGCCACCGTCGCATCGTGATAGATAACCGCGCGCCCAATGGTCGACGCGATCTGAAGATGAGGCAGGTGGAACGGCGTATAGAACACGTAGAACGGGCCATCGCCGAGCTTGTAATAGGCAAACTGCGCCTTCTTCAGCGGCGACTCTTCATGGACGATGACGAAAGCGCCCGTATGGGGCGCCGCGCCCAACGCATAATCCACCAGCCCCATTTCAAGCATGGCCGCCGCCGGCAGACGCTCCGCAATTTCCCGTACGTCCTTGCAAGCCGGCCCGTACATGCCGCGTCGCCCGGCGCGAAAGCCCGTGGCATTGGCCAGCACAGTCGTTTCCATCGACAGCTTCGTGGCATCCGCAAACGACGTGACCTTCCGGGCATCCTGGTCGTTCTTTTCAGCGAAAGCGCGTTGGGTATCGGGATTTCGATAATAATCGACCATTCCCTTGATGTTGCCGGCGGCGACCGGCCGCAGCCCCAGCGTCTGCAGATAGCGCAGAAGCGTCATGGCAACGCCGGGCTCGTCACCATCGGTGTTGGTCAGCACCACGCCCGCCCGGCGCGCGTAATCGTTCAGGATCGGGCCGATCAAAGAATCGAGTTCGGCATTGACCATCACAACATGTTTGCGATGAGCGATCGCCTCGAGAACCACCGTCGCGCCGGCCTCGACCTCGCCGGTGACTTCGACGATGATGTCAACCGCCTCGCAACTGGTGAGAACCGAAGCATCGTCCGTCAAGACCGGCATGCCATGGGCGATCGCCCGTTCAGCGTCTCGCGCCGAGGAGACGCGGCCCCAGCCGTGGATATTCGCCTCACGAAACGCCCGCTCGGCATGCTTGGGCGTCCGGTTGGCAATGCCCACAAGCCGTATGCCTGGCGCCGGCGTGCCAAGCTGGAGAGCAATGGCACGGCCGGTAGCGCCCGCCCCCACCATGCCGACGCGGATCGGCCGGCCTTCCGCCTCATACTTCCGCAGCACCGTGTCGATCGCCATTTCGCGTTCCTTTTCTCGAAAATGCCTTCAAAGGCATTCAAGCCATCAAAGATTGCTTTGCCGGGAGAGGATCGAAGCATCGCTCTGTGAGTGGCCAGTTTCGATCCTGCTCGGAGATATCGCTCAGGGCCAAAGGCCATGCGATGCCAAAGGCCGGATCGTCGAAGCGCGCGCCCCTAATCGCCGCTGGAGCATAGAAAGCCGAGGTCATGTAGAGCATCTCAGTATCGGCCTCGAGCGTCTGGTATCCATGCGCGCAGCCTTCTGGAAAATAGAGCATGCGCCCGTTGTCGCTGCTCAACTCCACGCCATGCCACGCGCGATAAGTCGGTGAATCGGGTCGCAGATCCAAAACGACTTCGAACATCGTTCCGCGCGTGCAGCGGACAAGCTTTGCCTCGCTGGCCGGAGGCGCTTGAAAATGCATGCCCCTGAGCGTGCCGCGCTTCGTGCTGAATCCCATATTCGCCTGGACCGGATTGAAGACGATGCCTTGATCGGCGAACTCCCGCAGGCACCATGCGCGCATGAAGCGCCCGCGCGTGTCGGCATGCGGAGCAGGATCAATCACCATAGCCCCGAGAACCCCGGTCTTAGTGAAGTGCATGCCATGCCCTCCAGAATTTCACCTTGTATATAATTAATGCCGGCCAACAGGGCGTGTTCCAGCGCCCGGCCCGTCTCGCATGGTGGCTTTCGTTGATGGATCCGACGCTTACCGGCACCGCCTCAGGCGGAGGAAGCGGCTCTCGCCGCACGGAAGAGATCGAGATACAGCGCCTTCTCGCCCGCAATCAAAAGCAGGGCTATCACATAGGCCCCGCCAAATATGCCGACATCCAACAGCAGGCGCAGCACCGGAGACAAACTCGACGGATACAGGGCATGTATTCCGAACGCGATACCGGCAGCGATCACGCTCGCAGCTAACGGGCTGGCCAACGCGCCGGCGATATCGCGGGCGCGAAGCCCCGTGCCATGCAACGCCCAAAGCACAACCGGAATCACCTTGAGCACCATCACAGTGGAATACGCCACCGCGACGCCGCGCGGCCCATAAGGCAGCCCGATCAGCACGCCGGTAATCATCAGCGGCGCCGAGAACAGTCCAATATAGACGCCCCGCCTGACGAGACCGAGCGCATTGAGCAGCCATCCCAGCGGGCTGGAAATGGCGACCACCAGGATCGTCGGCGCAAGAATCCTGAATATTCCAACCGCGCCACCCCATTGCGGACCCAGCGCCACCGCGATCAGATCGTCGGCGAAGAGCCCGCATATCATCGCCAGCGGCAATGTCAGGGTCACCACCAGTGAATAACCCTTGAGGAAGAAGCGCCGGAAACGATCCGGATCATCTCTGGTCCGCGACAGCGCGGCGAAGGCAACCTCGCCGATCGTCGAGTTGAGATTTTCGCAGGGAAAGTTGGCCAGATAGAAGCTGCGGCTGTAGAGACCGGTTGCTTCCGTTCCCCAGACCCGGCCAAGCAGAAGTTTGTCGATATTACCTGTGATGTAAGACAGAAAGCCTGTTAGCGTCGTCCCGCAGCCGAACTGCAACATGGAGCGAAGTCCAGGGGCGAACCGTGGACGCCCCGGAATCCAACCCGTCGACAACCACAGACCGATGGTCGTCGCCAGCGGCTGAGTGATGGTCATCGAGACAATCGCCCAATAGCCATAGCCATACACAGCCATGGCGATCGATACAGCCGTCGCAATCAGCAAAGAACTGATTTCGATTTTCGCCGAAGTTCCGAATGATAACCTGCGTTGAAGCAGAACGCCGTGCTGAATTCCCGCCGATGTGATGATGAAGGTCAAGGCAATCACGTCCATGATCGCAAACAGACGCGGCTCATTATAGAATGTGGCGACCAGGGGAGAGGCTGCGATCGCGATTATCGTCAGCAACAGGCCGAACGCCATATTCAGCCAGAACAACGATGACGACTCGGCTTCGCTCAAAACATCACGTTGAATGGCGGCCTGAAACAGGCCAAAGCAACCAAACATGTTCAGCACCCCGGTAAATGCCGTCACCATGGTGACCAGACCATAGTCCTCCGGGGTCAGCAGCCGCCCCAGGATCATGAGCGACACAACTCGAACGCCGAAACTGAATACGCGTGAGCCAACATTGATGAGGCCGGCGCGAACGGCTCTACTCTTCAGATCCTGCATCTCAATCTCAATTTTCGATTCAGAGAGCCAATTTGCGAGCGTAGAACGCCTCGGCGTATCCGCTCGACGCATTGCATTCCATGCCGCGCAATCGCATTAGCGCTAGGAAGGTCGAGCGATCGAACCAATGCTTGTTACCCTGCGATTTGAAGGTATCAACAATCAAAGTAACTTTCCGCTCGCAGATATCCGCCGAAAGAGCCTTGAAAACGCTGGGTTGCCCGAGATCGCCGTCATACTTGGGAATTTCATATTCCAAGATCAGGTGGCTGCGAAACGTGTTCCACGTCAACTCGGCGATCAGCCGATGATCCTGATGAGAATCCAGGCGATTGTGCGTGAAGATAATATCCGGCGACACTTCGCGCTTCAGCTCTTCGAATACATTCTTGATGTCGGCGCCCACAAACGGCATGTAGCCGTCCTGAAAATCCTTCACGATGATCCGCTTCATCCGCGTGGGATCGACGAATTGCTTCGCCCCGTTTGTCGCTTCGGAGGCGCGCACGCCGCCGGCACTGAAAACAACCCAGTGAAACACCGCCTCTGGATATTCCGTTGCCAGTTGCAAAACCGTCCCGCCGCACCCGATTTCGATGTCATCGGAATGGCAGCCGAGGCATAGAATCTGCAACGGATGCTTCCCACCGCCATCCAGTTTCAAGCGAAGCATGGTCACGCCACCTTCACCATCTCGCGCTGCGGAACAGCAGTGCAATTCTTCCACACTTTCCAGGGCGGATTGGTGTCGTTAAGTTCTTCAAGGCGCTGTTTGTCCTTGAACGTGTCCATGCATTGCCAGAAGCCGGAGCACTTATGCGCCAACAATGTGCGACGTTGAATCAATCGCGCAAAGGGCTCCCGCACCAGTTCGTCGCCATGGTCTATATAATCGAAGATCTCATTCCGAAAGACGAAGAAGCCACCGTTGATCCAGATGTCGGATTGGCTTAAAGCGGCCACCTCGATGATCTCGCCAGCGGGAGATGTCTTGACGATATCGAAGCTTGCCGTCGGCTGCACCAGAAGCAATGAACCAACGGCATGGCTCTGCTGCAACTCTTCGATCATTGTCGGCAGATGAAGATCGCTGAGCCCGTCGCCGTAATTGGCAAGAAAGAATTCCTCGCCCCGCAGATACGGCTCAACGGCCTTCAGACGTTCGCCGATCGTCGCGTGCAAGCCGGTTTCCACGAAAGTGATCGTCCAGTCGTCGCTGTCGCGATTGACAAAATCGATCTTTCGGCCGCCCTGCGACCACACGAAATCGTTCGAGATCGATTCATCGTATTTCAGAAAGTAATCCTTGATGGCATAGCCTTTATGACCAAGGCAGAGAATGAAGTCCCTATGGCCGAAATGAGCGTAGTATTTCATTAGATGCCAGAGGATCGGGCGCGAGCCGATTTGCACCATGGGCTTGGGAACATCGTCCACATAGCCCCGCAGCCGCATTCCAGCACCGCCGCAAAACAGCACGACTTTCATGACACTCTCCCTCGCAAGACCGTAGGCTGGATTCGATAAGTCTCAGGACGCCGCTACGCTTTTGGGTTCGATAGAAAGCTCATATCCATAACGTTTCATCGCCTCTTCATCGGCCGCATTAAGTACCGCCCCGATAAATTTTGCGCGCGCCGGGCCGGCGGACCTGAAGGCCTGCCGAACCAGCTCGGATTTGGTCTTCCCCCATTTCACGACGAGCAGAAATCCATCCAGTGACTGTGCCGCAGCACGCACCTGCGGGCTTTCCACCAATGAAGGCATGTCGACGATCACGAGGTCGTATTTTTTTCCAATCGCATTCAGAATGCCGTCCAACAGGTCGGGAAGGATGAGAGGCTTCCCGCCCCCGAGGCGCCCCGCAAGCGGCAAGACATGCAAACCGGCCTGAACCTCGACGATGTGGTCAAGCCCCGGGTGCTCGGATTTGGTCCCCGGAAGCAATGGCAGGCTCGGGAGGTCCGCGATCCAGCGCGACACCGAAGGATTTTCCGGCACGGCATCAATCAGCAGAACGCGCCTTCCCGATACCGTTGCCATCTCCGCCAGGCCGATCGCGAGCGTCGTTGCCCCCTCACCCGGCAAGGTTGCCGTCAGGCCGATCGTTCGCAATCCACGCGATGAGGCATCTTGCAGCATGGCAACGGCTCGCTGCAACGGCGGCCTCTTCAATGCGAGCAGTCTTCGCGCGGGGAAATCTTCGCGCTGAACGCCAATGTTTGAGAAGCGGCGCACGATGCCCAGACACTCCAATCCAAGGACGTGCTCCATCTGTTGCCGACTACGAATTGTGTCATTGACCGCATCGAGAAAGAGGGCGAAGGCCGCACTGACGAGCAAGCCAAGCAATGCCGCAACGGCGAAGATCAATACTGCCGGGGGGCCATCCGCTTTGAGCGGCGGCTCGGCCTGGGAAACCACTTGAGCACTCGGGCCAAGGTTCTGGTAAATCTCGCGTAACGTCGGAGTCCTGGACGAGGCCGCATCCGAGGCTCGCGTGCTTTCCTGCAGATAGATGCGGATCACGCTATTGACTATGCGGGCCGCTTTTTCGGAATCGGACGCCCGGAAGCTCACGGTAATCATATGGCTCGTACCCACCTGGCGCACGCCAAGTTTACGGGTCACCGCGTCCAAAGTGGCTGCGTAGGCGGACCTGTCCTCCTCGATTGACGAGGACGAGGTCTGGGAGCCGCTTTTCGCCGGTTCCAGCGATTGGTGAGCGCCGACGAATTCCGGATCATGGGTCAATTGCAGAGCTTCGATTACCTTCCCCAGCACATTGCCCGATCGCATCAGCTCAATCTGGTTCTGAACCATCGGAAGATCGGCACGGCCCGGCAGGACCGCCAGATCAGGGCCTGTCAGGATCTGCCTGATGAAGACCAGAATCTGGCTGGACGCGGTGTATGTCGCAGAACGGGAGCTGACATAGAATGACGCGCCCGCCAGCCCCAACAGAATTCCGGCGGCGAGGAGCCACTTGCGGTTCCGCAGGCTTCCCAGACCAAACGACGGACGCGGTCGCACATTGATCCGATAATCGAACCCATCCGGACTCTCTACGATCTGTCGATGGAGCTTTTTGTCCAGCATGGGTTTCCATCAGGATTGGGGTTCATTTCGAACGCTGGATCTGGCTTGCAGGCTCATGAACGAAGGAAACCTCCGCCATCGAAACTGCGTCGCCGTCAGCTCAAACCATGAGCGCCCAGGCCGCCTTCACTCGATCTTTTCCCGGCTGCAGTGGCATCTACAGAAGAAACGTCGGGCGCTGCGCCCGCGTTCCTGCAGCAAACGCCCTCGTGAAATTCATTCAGTGAATAACGGGGTCCGCTTGCCCCTGCTGGACCGCCCGAAATCGGTGCAGACATGTCGGCCGCCGGCTAATCCATCACCGCGCTCGTCGTTGCGTCCGGCAGGATCTCCTGGCGGATCCAGGCATAGATCGTGCCCATCATGAACCAGAAGTACCAATTGAAGGACAGATAGAAATGCATGTTGTCCGAATAGGACTCGAGCAGATATGACGTCAGAATGCACAGCAGAACTAGGATACCGGGCGGATCTCGCGGGTAACCGCTGATCAAGCGATAGGCCACCCAGCCGAACAACCAGACGAGCGCCAGAATGCCCGCAAGCCCCATCTCAAAACTGGTCTGCAGATAAAAATTGTGACCGTCGATACCTTGAAGGCCAACTAATGGGAAAAAGCTCGGTGTCGACGGCTTGAACGACTCGAGGCCGTGCCCCAGGAGCGGCCGCTCCAGCACTTGCGGAATGGCGGACTCCCATAAGGCCTGGCGCCACACATAGGAGTTGAGCCGCGTGCTCTCATTGAGTTGACTGAAGCTGTCGACCTCCGTTGCCGTGGTGACATCGGCCAATCTATCCATAAGGCTGGGATTGGCGACCAACAGAACCGGAATCAGAAGAAAGCCGGCGAGGAACCGACGGTCGATCTTGAAGGCATAGACCAGAAACATAAACCCGCACACGCCCCATGCGCTGCGCGTCTTTGTGAGCATCAATAGGACCACCAGAACCGGAATGTAGAGCATAATGAGCACGCGAAGACGCGCTGTCACGCGGACGATGCGCGAAGACGAGACATAGAGCCCGAGCCCCATCAGCAGAACAAGATAAAACGCATAGATGTTGGGATGCGAGAACGTGCTTTGCAGCCGGAACTCCGACAGATCGGACAGCCCCCGCGCAATATCCACGACTGCATAAAGTGTGACCGGAATGGACGATCCGATCACCACGAAGATAAATCGGGAGACATCAAGTGAAGACCGCAGAATGAAGAATGGAATCGCAAAGAACGCCCAATAGGAAAGCAGAACAAAAGCGAGACGCGCGGCAGCCATGAAATCCGGCGCATAGAGCGTCGAACCGAAAGCCACCAAGAGGAACGGCCCCCAAATCGCAAAGACGGGAAACGGTGCCCGTACGGGCTCCATCGCGAGGAATAGGACTGCGAGCCCGATCGCCAGCACATTGAAGATGGCGCCGACCCCCATCGACGCGGCAGACTCTCCACCCAGCAGATTGAAGATCGGATCGGATGATGCCCGGACCAAAAGAATCCCGAACACAACCGCGCGCAACAAACTCCATATGGCTCTATAATTGACGAAGCGAACCGACGCCGTCTGTCGAGCCTCCGCTGCACTGTCGCGAGGCGTCGCGCGATGTTCGATCTCGATTGAACCAGACCCGAGCGTCACGCTTCCTGCTCCGTGATTCCGGCCTCTAGACAAGAATGCGAGACGCGAGGCTGGGCCGCGTCTCGAATCGGCTGCAGCCAGAGTTCAGCTTCGCGACGCCACGACGCAGGCACCGCGGCAGCTGCGCGCGCCTGGCCCACTTGATCCAGCATATGCGGTGCGATCAGCGCGCCAACCGCCCGCGGCAGCTCCCGCCAACGCCCATGCCTAAACGCGAGCGTGGCAAAAATGGACGCGGCAGGCCAGCGTTGCCCCCCTCTTACCAGTTGCTTGGCGAGATAGCGCTCGTGCTGCGCCTCGTCGGATTTGACGCCATAAGCCGTCGCCAACGTCGCATATCGTTCGGCGATCGCCAGACGGCCCGCCCGCATGGGATCGATCCGCATCGACAACGATTGTCTGCCCAGCCGATACGCGATCAGCGGACGGTCCACGGCGGTCAGCGGCGAGTGCTGGGCCAGCCTGATCCACAGATCCCAATCCTCCGAACCACGGAGCTTCGGATCGAAGCCCTCCACTTTCCGAACGAGGTCGAGCTCGGCAATCACTGACGACCCGGTGGGAATCCTGTTGCTCTCCAGCAAACCCTCCAGGACGTCTCCCCCTTTGACACGGTGATGCCCGACGACCTCCAGTACTTCATTCACGACCGCGACGCCGGTGCATCCCCAACGCGCCGAACCGACACGCAACGCGGCAAGCTGCACGGCCAATTTGTCGGGCGCCCAGAGATCGTCGTCGTCGCAAAAGGCAACCCAATGCCCGGTGGCGACGGCAACGCCGGCATTCCGCGCGGCCGAGATAAAGCGGGGCTGGGCATGATGCACGACCCGGACCCGGGGGTCGGTGACGGCGAACCGATCAAGCCAAGCACCCGTTTCATCGGTCGAACCATCGTTGACCACGATGAGTTCGAGCGAAACGTTCTGCTGGCCCAAGATTGAAAAGACCGCCTGCGGCAGAATCCGCCGACGGTTGTGAGTAGGAACGATGACCGAGACATCAACCACTCAGCTCTCCGGATTTGCTTTTTGCGCATCGGAAACGATCATCCACCGCCTCCGACCAAGTCTCTCGATCACAGCGAAATGACATGGTCCGACATCACTTCTTGGTCCTCGGAGGTCCCGGCCTCGTAAGACCGATGCTTCCCGATCGGCTCGAGCCAATCGAGGGTCACCGATTCGGCTTTGAACAAGGCAGCCAGCTTTCGACATTCCCAGACAATGTCATGCTGCTCCAGAACGCGTTTACGCCCCCACACGCCCATGATCTGTATCAAGGCATCCGGCGTATTCAGACATTGTCTGATGGCGTCAATGAGCTTATCGACACTTCCCGCTGGAACGAGCCAACCGCTGACCTGATCGGTGACCAATTCGGGAATGCCTGCGATAGAGGTCGTGATGACCGGACGGCCGAGCGCCAGGGCCTCCATCAGAACAACAGGCAATCCTTCAGCAAAACTCGGCAGAACCAGTGCCCGCGCCTCACATATCGCGGCGCGCACTTGGGCACTGCTCATCCAGCCAACGAGCTCGACATGCTGATCCAATCTCAGGACACGGATGTTGTGCTCCAGCTGGTGCCGCAGCGGGCCATCACCGATCATAGTCAATTTGAAAGGCACGCCCTCGCGCGCCACAACGGCGAGAGCACGGAGCAGAACCAGTTGCCCCTTCTGCTCGCTGAGCCGCCCAACCGTTACGAGCTGGGAGCGCGGAACATGGCGAGGAGGCGGTGCGTCCAGGAAATCGCCATCGAGCCCGCAACGCACCACCTTGATCTTTGTCCACTGATCCGGCGGAATCCAGCGGCAAAGCTGGCTGCGCGTGAACGAGCTGACGGCGCAAACGAATGCCGCATGCTTCACCTTGGTTGGCAGGCCGAGATATTCGGGACGATCGAATTCATCTGGTCCATGCACGGTGAAGCTATAAGGTATGCCCGTCAGAAGATGGCATAGCATGGCGACTTCCGCGCCATTCGTTCCAAAATGCGCATGAATATGCCAGACACCCGCTTCCCTCACCCACCGCGCCAGGACGAGCGCTTCCGCCAGATAAACCAGATGGAGTGGCGCCGGACGACTCGAACGCCGCATCAACCTAATCGCGGCGATGGTCGCTCTGGCCATAGCACCGGGGTTTCGCACCATCGCATTGGCAAAAGCAGCGACAAACTTGCCGATCCCGCCCTCAAGAATGTAGCGAGTGCGTGCCTTTTCCTCGATGTCATAGGGATCCGCGAGCTGGCGATCGCAGCTGCGCAGCGAAACACGCAGAACCGAAACGCCGGTCCGTTCCAGCTCGGCGATCTCCCGCCGAATGAAGGTATGGGAGTTAGCCGGATACTCGGATACGAAGTAGCAAACTCGCATAGGCGCTTTCCTCAATAGGCGTTTATATGCGCGCGCCTGGATATGATCGTCATGATCAGAATCTTGATATCGAAGAAGAAAGACCAGTTGTCGACATAGTAGAGATCATGCTCGATCCGCTTCCGCATTTTATCGAATGTATCGGTCTCGCCGCGCAGGCCATTGACTTGAGCCCAGCCGGTAATTCCCGGTTTGACGTTATGGCGCCGGAACATCTTGCGGATATGATCGGCGAACATACGGTTGTGGGCGATCGCATGCGGACGCGGCCCCACAATCGACATCTCGCCACGCAGGACATTCAGCAGCTGCGGCAATTCATCGATATTGGTCTGGCGCAGCACCCGCCCGATGCCGGTCACGCGCGGATCGTTGCGCACGGCTTGGCGAAATTCATCGTGCGCATCGTCGAAAGTCGTCATGCTGCGAAATTTCAGAACCCGAATGGGCTCGTTGTTGAACCCAAGACGCGCCTGCTGAAACAGCACCGGACCTCTCGAGTCGAGCTTGATCAGAATGGCAACCACGACGAACAGCGGCCACAAAACAAGGATCATCGACGTGGCAATGACGATATCGAAGGTGCGTTTCAGGAACCGGTCGCGCAGCGAACAAGGACCGCAAAACAATTCGAGCACTCGGAGATGGCCGTAGCTTCCCACGCGGCTGCGTCGCATGAGATCTGTCAGCTCGACGGGCAAGAGCTGAATCCGCACCGGTAGCTCCGACAATGCCTCCACGGTATGCGACACCACATCCATATTGTCCGCGCCAAACAGAACGAGTACGGCATCAATAGGCAGAGCCCGGCACTCGGACCTTATCTCTGAAAGTTGTACCTCCAAAGAGGCACTCCCATTGATCCGGTCGGACACCGACGGGAAATCTATCCAGCGCACGACATGTTCCTGCCGAATCGCTAGCCGCGCGCGAATATCTCCGACGTCCCGTGCGCCCGGCATGACCAGCACGGCCATGCTTTCGCGACGCCACTGCGCATTCAGACGAACATGATCGATGACCTGCCAGAGAACCGCTCTGATGGCGATCTGACCCAACAATGTAGCCACCAGTTGCGCGAAGAACGTGCCGCGCGAATAGCCGTCAAGACTGTTAGTCGCATATCCGATCGCCAGCAGAATGACGAACGAAAGAACGATCGTGGCACCGCCCCGCGAACGACTATGTTCATTCCATTCCTGGCCTAAGAGATCATACTGATTATCGGCGACGCAGAGGCCAACATACAGGGCCCCCATAGCTATGGATGCCAAAGCATAGTCGGTTCGAAAGAAGACAACGCCATAGACCGATGCCGAATATGCGAGAAAGGCACCATAAGCGCAGGCGACGATGACGATGGCCTCGAGACCGGCAACAACCGCAGTCCAAAAGACCTGCGTCCTATGGGTCGGCGCCGTTCCAGCAAGAGGTTGAGCGCGGGGAAACATCGCGTTGAGTGACATTGCTTCGTCAAATGCTCCCATAGCGTGGAGGCTCGGCCGCCGCACAGGTTTAATGCGAGCAATGGGCGCGGGTTCTTCGCTTTCTGCGCATCGCGACTCAAAAGCGCAACCGGTTGCGCATTTTTGCTGACGCGGAATCAATCAACGGATCATCTCTCACACGGCAGCAGTCGCCTCAGCGCGAACAAACCAGCCGCTTCGACCATTAGCTCTTTGAACGGTGGCCACGCACGCCGACAGCTCGCACGCGGCCGACCGTTCGTTTCGCTTGGAGATCACCGGTCGAGGGATTCCAATGCCATCAGACATCGCCATTCCTGTCGCAACCAAAGCCACTCCATCCATCCAGATTCTGAATGGCCGGTTCGATCGACTCTCAGCTCATCAGACCGTGGAAGAGCTCGTTCGCGCCACTCGTGCGCGAGAGCGCGGCGTTCTGTCCACGGTCAATGTCGCGATCCTCATGATGATGCGGTCGGATCCCCGGCTGCAACGCTTCGTCGACACATCGCGATGGACGGTTGCCGACGGCCAACCGCTGGTCTGGGCCTCGCACCTTTGGCGGCAGCCGCTGCCGGAGCGCGTGGCCGGCATCGATCTTATCGACCAACTTTGCGCCCGCGCCGCAGACGAGGGCTTCGGCGTTTATTTTCTCGGCGCAGATCGCGATACGGTTCGTGTCGCTGTCAACGTACTTCAGGCCAGGCATCGCGGCCTGAGCGTCTGTGGCTATGCCGACGGATATTTCGGGCCTGAACAGGCCGAAGCGCGGGCAAAAGCCATCGCGGAAAGCGGCGCCGATCTTCTCTTCGTCGCAATGGGCGTGCCGCGGCAGGAATATTTTATCGACGAGCAGTGGAAAAACCTTGGTGCGCGGATCGTCATCGGTGTCGGCGGCAGCTTTGACGTGAT
Organism: Rhizobiales bacterium 62-17; assembly: GCA_001898965.1. Classification (GTDB taxonomy): domain Bacteria; phylum Pseudomonadota; class Alphaproteobacteria; order Rhizobiales; family Beijerinckiaceae; genus Terripilifer. The sequence continues at coordinate 83,106 of MKVW01000006.1, read as the reverse complement.
TGCGGGACGGCGAAAGCGCGCCCCGCCGTTTATCCAACGCGCGGGGCTTGAGTGGGCTTATCGCCTCGCACAAGAACCGCGCCGGCTGTTCAGACGCTATCTGATCACGAACTCCCAGTTTCTCGGATTGATCTCCCGAAACGCTGTTGCCCGGGCCTTTCACTTGCAAAGCCCAATCCCACGACCTTGAACGGGGGTGGAAAGCCCATGATTGGCGCAATCACTTTTACGCTGCTGATCCTTGGTTTTCTGACCATGATTCCTGCGGTCTTTCTCACCCTGCAGATCGGCGCGGCTCTCCTCCCGATCAGGCGGTCCGCGTCGGTCGCCTCCGTACCCTGTCCGCGCTTCGCTATCCTCATGCCCGCTCACAACGAGGAGGCGATCATCGCGCGTGTCATCGCCTCGATCACTTCTCAATTGCCACCGACCGGCCAATTGCTCGTGATCGCCGACAATTGCTCCGACGACACGGCGCGGGTTGCATCGGAAGCTGGGGCGGCGGTGGTCATACGTCAGGACATGAGCCATGTGGGTAAGGGCTATGCGCTGGCGTTCGGCGCACGAAGTCTCCAATCAAATCCACCACAGATCGTCGTCATCATCGATGCGGATTGCGAAGTCATGCCCGGCGCACTGGAGATTCTGGTCCAGCACTGCAGCACGACGGGCCATCCGGTCCAAGCACACTATGCGATGCAGGCGCCCGAAGCGCCGAGCCCCGCCGACAAGATGTCTCGGCTGGCATGGACGGTGAAAACCTTCGTGCGGCCGCTGGGCTCGCTGCATCTTGGATGGCCGTGCCAGTTGATGGGCTCCGGCATGGCCCTGCCCTTCGACATAGTCCGTCAGTTTGATCTCGCCACGGGCCATCTCGCGGAGGATCAGAAACTCGGAGCCGAATTGGCACTCGCGGATAAATCACCGCTTTTCTGCCCGAACGCACGCATTCTCAGCCGGCTGCCAAAAGGCGAAACAGGAAAGCGCGAGCAGCGAACCCGCTGGGAGCATGGGCATCTCGCGATCATCGGAGAGTTCTTTCTTCCGCTTGTCGGCCACGCGATTTCCAAGCGAAGCCTGCAACGCCTCGCGTTCGCGCTCGATCTCTGCGTTCCGCCGCTCGCCCTTTTCGCCATGATGCTCATCTTGACCTTCGGATCGAGCCTGATCTGGTTTGTGCTAACCGATATCACGAGCCCACTACTGGTTTCCGCAAGCGCGTTAGGCTTGTTTATGGGCGCGATCGCCGGAGCATGGTGGCGCTTCGGGAAAGAGATCATTTCGCTGCATGAGCTGGCGGCAGGCCCGGCCTATTGTCTGCGCCGAATTCCCTCGTACATCCGCTTCTTTGTCAACCGGCAGGTCGCCTGGGTTCGGACAGAACGATGAGGACGATACGCGCGCTGCCGCTGCCCGCCCTGGCGCTTGCGATTGCCACGTCCGTGGGACAACCGTCCATTATGACGAGCGATGTTTCGCATCCGCCCCACGATACTTTCGTTCTCGGCGAGCGACCGTTCGCGCCCAGCTCGTCCTGGAACACGCCGATCCCACCGAACGCAATCCTTGAACCGCTCGATTGGCCTTCCACGGCCCGCTTTGGCGTGGCTTGGAGCAGCTACTCCCCGGCTGTTTACGTGGCCTCCGATTCAGATCCGATCGTGTCCGTCAAACATCCCACGAGCTGGGGGCGGCCCGCCAATATTCTCAAGATCCGCATCCCCATCAACGCCGACGGAGCCCCAGGGACCGATGGCGAATTGCTGGTGATAGACGGCGATGCCGTTCACAACTTCTGGCAGTTCAGACGACTGGATGCGGAAACCGCGACGGCGCAATCCTATGCCACAACGAATGTCATCACCGGCAGCGGTTGGGGATGCCCATCGCCATTTGTCGGCGCGGGCATCGTGGCGACGGGCTCAAGCCAGCTCGCCGGCTTGTTGGTTGAGGCCGAGACGAAGCGAGAAGAAATCGCGCACGCGTTGCAAATCTCGATTGACGCACGTTTTGCGAAGCCGGGCCACAGCGACGAAGCGATCAATGGAGATGGTCGATACTCGAACGGCATGATCCAGGAAGGACAGCGACTTGCCATCCCCGCTCACGAGACGATGCCAACAGGACTGTCGCCGCTAGGACAGAAAGTCTTTCGCGCATACCAGAGATATGGCGCCTATGTGGTCGATATAGCTGAAAACGTGACTCATCTACGGGCTCAGGCGAATGCTTACGACCAACCAACGATATCAGCGCTGCAACGAGATCTAGCGCGTGTATCGCCTTCTCTTCAACGCGTGCGTAACGATCATATTTCGCCGTCTAGTTGTTCTGACGTAAATCGTTTGCATCGAGATCATCGATAGAAACTTACAACCTCAGCGTGCCTGCAATTTCGCGAACATCATTATATGTTGCCGCGCATGTGCACTTCTATCTTCGCTTCAAACAAATTCGCGCTCGCGCCACATTCTCATCACGATGTGGCTCCACCGTCGCGACCAGAGTCGATACATCGATCGCATGACGTTGTGTCTCTCGCTCTCAAAGCGCGCAGTAAGCGTTGATACTCGCCGATCTCTGCATAGGTCTGCGACTTGATTCATCCCGATCAAATCTCGCTCACCGCATTCCTTCGCACAGAACCAAACGGGGTTTATAATTATGGTCTCACTTGGAACGTCGCCATTTTCTGCGTCTTCTAGTTGGAATACACCTGTCTCGGACAGCGCGACATTTACAAAACTCAATTGGCCCGCTTCCACCGGCTATAACTACAGCGTCGCATGGGACAGCTATTCACCCGCGGTCTATGTCGCGTCTCCCTCTGATCCCCTCGTTCAGGTCACATATCCTCCGGGATGGGGCTATCCCGGCGGCACCATCAGCGTTCACATGCCAGCCGCCGCGAACGGTGCCGCAGGCACCGATGGCGAACTGATCGTCATCGATGGCGATGTCGCGTATAATTTCTGGCAGTTCAAAAGAACAAGCACTTCGACGGGAACGGCGGCTTCATTTGGAGCCGAGAATGTCGTCACCGGCGATGGATGGGGCAGCAAATCGCCATTTCTGAGTGCCGGCATCACGGCCGCTGGCTCCAGCCAGCTTGGCGGACTTCTCGTCAAAGCGGAAACGGCCGATGGATCGATTGATCACGCGCTGCAGCTTGTCGTTGATTCCAAGCTCGTCCTTCCCGGAGCCGTTGGCAGCGCCATCGCCAGCGACGGCAGCAGCGCAAGCGGCATCGTCAAGGAAGGACAACTCCTTGCGATTCCCAAGGGCACGCCGATGCCGGCCGGGCTTTCGCCGCTCGGCCAGGAAGTTTTTACAGCCATGCAGAAGTACGGCGCCTATGTCGTCGACGTCGCCGGCGGGACGACGACCATTCGTGCGCAATCCAATGATTTCGACGATGCGACGATGACCGCGTTATGGCACGACATGGGGAAGATTACGCCTTTGCTTGCGGGCGTGAGCGGACAGAGCTCGTCAGGCTCGGGAAGCTCGGGTGATACCGGCGGCGGCACCGCACCGTCGACAGGCAACCCGTCGGCGACGGATACGACCGCCCCAATCGTGCAATGGGTTGCGACAAACGGCCCTGGAATCACGAATGGCAGCGGCACCGTTGGGGTCGGCGACACTGTTCGCCTGACACTCAAAATGAGCGAAGCGGTGAACGTTACCGGCACGCCGACTTTGTCGCTGAACGACAACGGTACCGCCAAATATGTCAGCGGCTCTGGCACAGATGTCCTGCAGTTCGACTACAAGGTCGCCGCTGGTCAGAACACCGCCGATCTGGCGATTAGCGGATACAACCTATCCGGTATCACGGATACAGCTGGCAACGCGGTCAACACTTCTGGGGCTCCGTTGCAACCGGCGGGCACGCTGGTTGTCGATACCAAGGCCGTCACGGATACGACCGCTCCTATCGTGCAGTGGGTGTCAACAAACGGCCCTGGGATCACGAATGGCAGCGGCACCGTTGGGGTCGGCGACACTGTTCGCCTGACACTCAAAATGAACGAAGCGGTGAACGTTACCGGCACGCCGACTTTGTCGCTGAACGACAACGGTATCGCCAAATATGTCAGCGGATCCGGCACAGATGTCCTGCAGTTCGACTATAAGGTCGCCGCCGGTCAGAACACGGCCGATCTGGCGATTAGTGGATACAATCTGTCCGGTATCGCGGATCAGGCTGGCAACGCGGTCAACATCGCGGGGGCTCCGCAGCAGCCGGCAGGCACGCTGGTTGTCGACACCAAGTCATTCGTCGATCCGAATGCGCCGAAGATCCAATGGATTTCCGCCACCGGATCGGGCATCCGCAATGGCACTGGCGTCGTTGGCACAGGCGGCACCGTTCGACTGTCGGTCAACTTCAATGAAGCCGTAACCGTCAACGGAACGCCGAGCTTGTCCCTGAACAGCAATGGCACCGCCAAATACGTGAGTGGCTCAGGGACCAACACGCTGCAGTTCGATTATAAAGTGGCGGCTGGTGATCGGGCGTCCGATCTGGAAGTTTCCGGATACAATCTGAGCGGCGTAACGGATCGAGACGGCAATGCCGTCAATCTGTCCGGCGCGCCGCATCAGCCCGCCGGAACGCTGGCGATCCGCACGGGATCGTCCAATCAACGGACGGCCACGGTCAACTCATCCATAGCCGATCTTGCGGCACCCGCGACACTCCAGGCAGATGCGTCTGCCGCCAGTGTGCCCTCAAATACGCCAACAACGCCGAGCTCTGATCTCAATGCTCAAATGCGCGGGACCATAGACGCGCTCGGCGGCCAAATGACGCTCGGCTATTCCGGTTCTCAAGGCGCGGGAGCGAGCTCGCCGCAAACCACCGGATCGGTGATGCCACAACTTGCTCTCTTGAGCCAATATGCGGCATCGAGCTTCGCCACGACGGCAGCAACATTTGCTGGGGCTTCAGCCCAGCAGTGGTTCGGCGATACGACGCAGACGCTGGCAAAATCATTGGGCAGGTAAATGTATAACGGCCTGACTTTAAGCCGGGCCTAAAATACTCGCCATGTCGTGCGCGCGAGACCAGCTTCCCGCGCGCACGCACTTTACTATCGACGACCCGGGACGTGACGTTTGAAAGAACACGACGACAACAACAATCGACTACCCGACGCCGGCTTGACCGCGCTCATGTTCATCCTGCGCAGTCAGGGCGTCGCCATTTCTCCAGAGCAGATCCAACATCAATTTCCCGGTCGATCCATCGGCGTCGTGGAAATGATCAGGTGCGCTAAAAGTCTCGGCCTCAAGGCGCGGACGATTACGACAAACTGGGAGCGACTGGCCCGCACCCCCTTGCCGGTGATCGCCGCCATGCGCGACGGCAGCTTTCTTCTGTTGGGGCGCTGCGGCGAAGACAGAATCCTTGTCCAATCGCCCCATGCTCCCCGACCAAGCATGATGTCACGGGCCGAGTTGGAAGCGGCCTGGGACGGCCGGCTGGTACTGATGACCAGACGAGCGACATTGACCGATCTAAGTCGCCGCTTTGACATCACTTGGTTTATGGGCGCTATCCACAAATATCGCTGGCTCTTGGGCGAAGTTCTCGTCGCGTCGTTCTTTCTTCAGCTCTTTGGCCTCGCCTCGCCGCTCTTCTTCCAAGTTGTGATCGACAAGGTACTCGTGCATCACAGCATGAGCACATTGGACGTTCTGGCCGTCGGGCTCATAGCCATTGCCTTGTTTGAAGTCATCCTCGGCGCACTGCGAACCTATCTGTTCTCCCACACCACGAATCGGATCGACGTGGAATTGGGCGCGCGCCTCTTTCGCCATTTGTTGGCGTTGCCGATCAGCTATTTCCAGGCACGACGCGTCGGTGATTCGGTCGCGCGCGTGCGAGAACTCGAGAATATTCGCAACTTTCTCACCAGTTCGGGACTGACGCTCGTCATCGATCTGTTTTTCACGGTCGTCTTCATAATCGCGCTGTTTTTCTATTCCCCGCTCTTGACCTGGATCGTCCTCGCGTCGCTGCCTCTCTATGTCGCCATATCCGCATGCGCGACGCCGCTATTCCGCAAATATCTTGACGAAAAATTCGCCCGCGGCGCGGAAAATCAGGCCTTTCTGGTCGAGAGCGTAACGGCGGCTGAAACGCTCAAGGCCATGGCGGTCGAACCCCTGATGCAGCAGCGTTGGGAGGAACAACTGGCCGCCTATGTCGCGGCAAGTTTTCGCGTCCTGAATCTAGGCAACGTCGCGAGCCAGACCGTTCAACTCATCAGCAAGCTGGTGACGGTCGCGCTCTTGTACGTGGGCGCGAAACTCGTCATCGATGGCCAGCTTTCGGTGGGCGAACTGGTGGCCTTCAACCTGCTCGCCGGCCGTGTCAGTGGTCCTGTGCTGCGGCTCGCGCAAGTCTGGCAGGATTTCCATCAGGCCCGGCTATCGATCGCCCGCCTGGGCGACATTCTCAACACGACGCCCGAGCCGATTTACAGCACCAGCCGGACGTCCCTACCCGAGATCCGCGGCGATATCGCCTTCGAGCACGTCACTTTCCGTTACAGAGTCGACGGCCCGGAGATTCTGCACGACATCAGCCTGAATATTCCAGCCGGCCAAATGATCGGCATCGTGGGACCATCCGGATCCGGCAAAAGTACGCTGGCTAAACTGGTCCAACGGCTCTACGTGCCGGAAAGCGGCCGGGTTCTCGTCGACGGCGTGGATGTCGCACAGATCGATCCATCTTGGCTGCGCCGTCAGATCGGTGTTGTCCTTCAAGATTCCATTCTGTTCAACCGCTCCATTCGCGACAATATCGCCTTGGCCGATCCCGCACTTCCTGTTGAAGATGTGATTGCGGCCGCGACACTTGCCGGCGCACATGATTTCATTCTCAAGCTGCCTGAAGGCTACGACACGATTGTCGGCGAGCGCGGCGGCAGTCTATCGGGCGGGCAGCGGCAGCGTATCGCCATCGCCCGCGCCCTGGCCACCAATCCCCGCATCCTGATCTTCGATGAGGCAACGAGCGCATTGGACTACGATAGCGAACACATCATTCAGCAGAATATGGCACAAATCGCCCGTTCTCGAACTGTGCTCATCATCGCGCATCGCCTTTCCACCTTGCGGATGGCCGATCGCCTCGTCACGATCGAGGACGGCCGGCTGATCGAGGACGGCACGCACGAGAAGCTGATCCGGACCGGCGGTCGCTATGCCTCGCTATACGCATTGCAGTTTGGATCGCCGGACATCCAGGACGTGCCGGCGGCGGACCAGACGGTTGATCCATCCGGATCCCCGGAGCCCTCGCCGCTGGCGACGCTCGCAGCAAACCAGGCACTGGCGGCATCCCGAATGCGCAGCCGCGAACTTCATCGGGACACGATCAGATGACCACTCATTCCTTAGCGATGGACGCCCTGCAGCGCGATGGCTCCTTGGAGAGCAAGAGCCGCGACGTGGCCAAGGCGATGAACCCATCCACCAAAGCCCAATCCGGGCTTGTCGCTCTGGCGATGCTGTTACGACTGCGCGGCGCAACCATCACGACGAAAGACTTGCGTCGTCAGGTCGACGACGACGCATTCGGTCTCACCGCCATGGCACAAGCTGCGCGCCTATATGGCTTCTGGGGCCGCTCTATTTCGGCCGACTGGGATCAACTGGCGGATCTGCCGCTCCCTTGCGTTGCCGGATTGCGCGACGGCAGCTTCCTCCTGCTCGGCAAGGCCAATCGTGAAAAAGCGGTTGTTATAGTCGCAAACATCGAGCAGCCGATCCTGATGACGCGGGCGGAATTCGAAGCTCAATGGAGCGGGCGTCTTTTTCTGGCCGAGCCATCCAAAATCGCCAAGCTCATAGGACGTTTCGATAACGCCATTGCAAGGCCGCTCCGTCGCACTCTCAAAATAGCTCCACGATGGGGGACAAATGCCCGCGCCACCGTCACCAGCCTCGCCGTTCGCTCGCAAGGCCTGCAACGGGCGGTTCTGGCACGAGCCTTCGATGAAAACCGGCGGCGATCCCAGGAACTGGCGTTTCTGCCAGCAGCGCTCGAAATCGTCGAAACCCCTCCCTCTCCTTTGGGACGCACCATCGGCTGGAGCGTCATTTCCATCTTCGCCATTGCGTTGATCTGGGCCTGTATCGGCACAGTAGACATTGTTGCCATCGCTCCTGGAAGAATCGTTCCGAGCGATCGGACCAAAACGATCCAACCTTTTGAGACCGGCGTCGTACGTGCCATTCAGGTCCGAGACGGCCAAAGCGTCAAGGCCGGCGATATTCTGGTGGAACTCGATACGACCGCAACGGATGCCGAATTCAGAAACCAGCAGAACGACTTGATGGCCGCGCGCCTCGACATCGCAAGGCTGCAGGCGGCGATCTCCAACAAGGACAACCCGCTTCCAGCGTTTACGCCACCCGCCGACGCACCGAGCGAACTGGTCGAAGTTTACCGCGGCCTTCTCATCAGCCAAAGCAGCGAACAAAAGGCCAAACTCGCGGCCATCGACAGTCAATTGGCCCAAAGTGTCGCCGCTTACGACACCACTATGGCTTCTGTCGAGAAGCTCAAATCGACCATTGTGCCTCTCCAGCAACGGGTCGACATACGCGAGCAGCTTTTCCAGAAAGGCCTCGGATCCAAGATCACCTATTTGTCCGAGCTGCAGGATCTCGTCGGGCAGCGCCAGGACATTCTCGTTCAGGAGCGGCGCGGCGTCGAAGCCAATGCCGCAGTGGCTGCATTGAAGGAGACGCGCGCGAAAACCGTAGCTGAGTACGATCGGGCCTTGTTCGACGAACTGAGCAAGGCTCAGCAGAAGATGGCCGGACTCAAGAGAGATGTCGTCAAGACCGAGCTGCGCAGAAACCTGCAAAGGCTGACGGCTCCCGTCGATGGCATGGTTCAGCAGCTCGCGATCCATACGATTGGCGGCGTCGTCACGCCGGCGCAGACGCTCATGTATATCGTGCCGACGGAAGGCCGACTGGAGATCGAGGCAATGATCTCCAACAAGGACATCGGCTTCGTAAATGCCGGCCAGGAGGCAGCAATCAAAATCGATACGTTCAATTTCACGCGTTACGGCCTGCTTCAAGGAAGCATTCTGAGCGTTTCGCAGGATGCAATCGCGCGCAACAAGACATTTGATACGAACGATAAGGCTTCCGGCGCAGATAGCGGCAGCAGCGAGCCTCGCGGTCAGGAGCTTCTCTATTCAGCGCGCATTTCTCTCAATCGCACGCAACTGGATATCGAAGACAAGCAGCTCAATCTCTCACCCGGCATGGCCGTTACGGCGGAGATCAAAACCGGCAAGCGGCGGATCATTAGCTATCTGCTCTCGCCACTTGCCCGCTATCACCACAATAGCTTGCGTGAACGTTAGCCGCTTCGTCGCCCATGCTCAAAAGAAGCGGCGCGCCGAAACGAAGCTTTGGTCGGCCGCCATGACGGCCCGGATACGGCTGTCAACCCCGATCTCGGCGGCATTCTCGATGGCAAGCAAGGCAGCAAGCCGCTGGCGCGCTCTGTTGATCCGGCTCTTGATCGTTCCGGTCGTTGTTCGACAAAGCATGGCCGTATCTTCATAGGAGAGCCCCGCCGCGCCCACCAACAGAAGCGCCTCGCGCTGATCGAACGGAATCTCCCGCAAAGCCGTCCAGAATTCTTTGTATTCAAGGACGGCTTCCTGCTCCGGTGCCGCGCGCAACGATTCGGAATAGCAGCCATCCGCGTCTTCCACCTCATTGCGGCGACGGCGAAGATCGGAAAGATAGCAATTTCGCAGGATTGTCGTCAGCCAGGCTCCAAGATTCGTGCCCGGTCGGAAAGTCTCAATCTTGCTGATTGCGCGCAACATAGTTTCTTGCACGAGATCATCGGACTTGTCCGCGCTTCGGCTGAGAGACATCGCATAAGCACGCAATTGCGGCTCAAACCCCAAGATTTGCTGTTGAATGGATACGGTGCCGAACTTCTCTTTTTCAGAGCCATTGTCGCATACAGTCATCTCCGATCTCCCCCAGCACGTAACAACCTTACTTGAGTTGGAATGCTTGATGCCCAGGCCAAGCATCGGCCTCACTATTTTTGGATTCCTGTCGGCAGAATAGGATTGAGGCCCGAGAAGGCGCGAACATTCAGGGCTGACGGAAGAATGCTTCTCTGGACCCTGATGACGTCTCCCGGCAGAATTTCTGTGTGCTCTTCAGCATCGAACGTCCGGGCCTTTCCATCCTGAACCCGCACGACCGTCAGGCTGCGAGTTTCGATGGCGCCGTCAGTGTTTCCAACGAGCGTGGGAACCGTAACTTTGGCTTCAAAAAGAAGATGCCGATTGGTCTCGTATTTGACGCCGACGTCATCAAGGTCCATGCGAACCTTCTGAACCTCAGCGGTCAAAGATGCATTCCGCTCGCTCTTCAGATCGAATATTTTCTGATCGGCCTGCGTGATGCTTTGGCGAGACCGCAGAATGAGCGTCTGGAATCCCTGCTCGTTCATCTCAAGCTGGGCCAGCATTCGCTCAAGGCCCGACAGACGAGGTATGGTCGACAGACCGCGCTTGACCAGATCGCGAACCTCGGTGAGTTCTCTTTCGACACTGGCCGATTGGGCCTTATTGGCCTGAATCTGACGCGAGATCGCCTCGATCTCGCGCTCATAAAGCGTGCGATTCTGCTGCAAACTGTCGATTTGGGTTTTCAATGCTTCCACGTGAATGTTCAGCAGCGAACGCTCTTCAAGAATCAGCTGTTGCAGTTCGCCGTCGTTCTGCGACTGCCTGACGAGATCGGGCGGAAACTGGATGTCGCTTGCCATCGTCAGTTCGGCGTTGAGACGAGCGCGGCGGGCCATCAACTGATTATATCGTCTGACGAGAGTCTGCATCTCGCCTGTGATATTGATGCTGTCGCGATCAAGCCGCATCAAGCCAGGATCGTTGAACCGCAGCCATCCACCGGCCAGACTGACGACCTGCAGAATAGTCATGCCCGGACGGAAACGGTACTCGCCCGGCTTCTGCACGTCGCCCAGGACATACACCGGCCGTGTTTCAAGAACTTCGACCGACGTACCGGGCTTATCTGAAATGCCCGCACGCACGAAGCGCTCGGAAATCCGGTTCGCGATCTCTTCCGTCGAGAGGCCATCGACCGCAATCTCTCCGATCGGTGCGATGGAAATCGTTCCGTTGGCGCGGACAGTGTGCTCCCCGCTCAACTCGGGATATTGAAAGATTTTGATCTTGAGTTTGTCGTCGGCACGAACGACATAGTCGGACATCGCACGAACCGCTCCGCCCTGAAACAGGCATAGAACCAGGGCGATCGATCCGGCGGCCTTTGTCCATGAACGATTCAGGTTCATCGTAATACCTTTCCGCTTCATGTGGCGTCGATGGGCTTTCCACGGCTGAATGAGCGTCGTCGGTAAACCAGTGCGGCTTCCGCTTCCCAGAGCTTGTCTCCAAATTGGCCAATCATCCGACGATCGACCATGTTCAGGACCGCCCCGATAAAATCCGACGGTACGGCGCGCGATACAGTAAAGGCGTGCTCGATCTGCTCGATGCGCGTGCTTCCCCACCTAACAACCAAGAGGACGCCATCGAGATTCTGCGTGGCCATGCGGAATTCAGCGCCCCGTTCGAGCGGCGGAAGATTGACCACAATCAAATCGTAATCGACCAAGAATTCCGGAGCGCAATACGCAGTCCAATTCCGGGCCTGGTCTCCGTTATAGGCACCGGGTGGTGCAAGATCACCGATGGCACCGGCCGATAGCTCTTGCATATCGACGCGCCCAGTCGTCGTCGGTGATCCTGATACTGAGAAGAAACGAGGTGTACTGCCCGGACCGGTCTCGACGAACAATACTTTCTTCCGACTACAAGCGGCCATTCGCGCAAGATGGCTCGCCACGGTCGAGGACCCCTCACCCGCGATCGATGATGCAATGCCGAAGATACGCGCCCGCGCGCTTTCAATTGCAACAGCGGCTCGAAGAAGCGTCTGGTTCAGCAACGCATCCGGCAAAAACTCTTTTTGGCCAGCTGGCTTTCCCGAATGAAATGCCACTCTCTTGTCGTCGAGAACAGGAATAGCCCCAATGCAGTCCACGCCAAAGTGCTCAACCTGCGCGGAGCAACGGATGGTCTTGTCCGTGAAATCCAAGAACACAGCCAGCACCGATCCGATCCCAAGCCCCGCGACCACAGCGCCCAGGATGATGAGGATATTTCGCGGTCCATTCGGCTTCTCGGGCGCGAGAGCCGGCGTCATCACATAAGCACTGGGGCCCAGTCCTTGCAGTCGTTCCCGTTGCAGCGGCGACCTGTTGCCGTCCTGCTCCGCGCTAACCCGCGCCTGAAGCATCACTTGACTGATACCGTTCGCAATATGCTCCGATTTTTTGGGATCCGAGGTGGTGACATTGACCAGAATGGTATGGCTCGTCCCGACCCTTTTGACCGTGATATGCCTTGCAAGGGAATCAACCGCGACCTCCTGCACCCTTCGACTTTCATCGAGTGACGCCTGCAGCGACCCGATGATCCACTGCACACTCCGCTGGAGCAGCGTCATCGCGGGCACAAACTCGCGATCTTGGGTCAGATTCAGCGATTGGACGACTTTGGAGAGTGTGCCACGTGCGCGAATAATTTCGATTTCGTTCTCGACCTGCGTGAGATCGGCACGCCCCGGCGACACGATAAGGTCGGGGCCCGGTTGAATTTCCCTCAGATAGATCAGGAGCTGCGTCGAAGCCGTATAGCTGACCGGCTTCAACAGAACGGCGAACATTCCAAGAAGCACCGACGACACGACGCATGCAGCGACCATCTTCCACCGACGGCTCAGGCTCGGCAGGCCGTAAGTTGTTTCCAAATGAAGTTCTTCCATGTGGAACGACATTGGATTTCCGATCCTACGCGGCCAAATTCGCGAACACGCCCTTTTTGAAAGGTGCTTTCCATCCTCAATAGCTTTGCGGCATTCGACGCTTCACGAGGAATCTGTTAGCGGAGTTTTGGATATGGTCACGTCCAGCCGCTCAGCATCCAGGATTTGCGTTGCCCGCATCCAAACAAAGGCTCGGTTCCAAACCTCCCAATTCATCCCTTCCATGATGAACTCATAGTCCTTCGGAGTGAGCCGTTGGAGAATCAGTTCGGCGACCAAGCGAGCGCGGTCTCCATCCGCATCGTTGGATTTTTTTCCGGCAGTCTTTGGAGTTTCAGGGCCGGTCAAAAATGACGAGGAAAGCTCCTTGCGCGCCGGCCGCCGATCCGCGCCTGCCCCGGCTTTCGGCTTTGTATCCGAGATTTGCGAATAGAGTTCGCTGCGCGAAACACGCTCGCCGCTCTCAAGCCGCTTCAAAATGGTATTGCGAACGGCGGGGGGAGTCGTTTTGGAAAGATAAACCCGAAGCGTCGACGGCACCATAAGCGCCACAAGCTTCGCATCGGACTCGACCTCACGCGCGAGCTTCATCAGATCCTGCGCGGTTCTGATTTTGAACTCACATGCCTTTTCTACCCATTTGACGAAAACGCCATGCGGCAGCTTTTCCTTAACACGCAGAAGCTCTTGCCCGATTTCAACGGCGTGCTCGGTAGCGGCGCGACGAAGCGCTTTAATCCTCAGTGCAGCTTCTTGCAGCTCCTTCGCGGAGAGCTCTGCGTTCAGGTACACAACACGCTCCACTCAACCTAGAATGGAAACGAGATTACGCTTGCAAGATCACCCGACTAAGCGAGCAAAGGGATTTCTATCCGAGCAGAAGAGGTAGCCCTTTGGGATTACACCATTTTGGTACGTCTCTAGACGCTGGTATTAGACTTGATGAGAAATGCCACGCTTCGCTTGCGCAATATATATAATTAGAAAACGGCTGGCGCTGGCGGCTCAAAGATATATGGCCTGACATCGTGAACTGCACCGTCTGACAGACCTCTGCAGAAGCAAGCAGAACGCAAGGCGTAAGGAGTGTTCCGCCTGTCACTGCGTAGCCTTCTTTCCACGATTTGGATCGATGCAAATTGCCTACACGAACGCAGGTTCGGAATCGATTAGTACATTTGTCCAGTTCTTAACTATTGGAGTTGCGAAAGCGGCTTCCATCTTGAAACGCTAGCGGCGCGCAGGAAAGGATTCGAACTCTTACGTTTGCAAAATTTTCGGCTAGCTCTCGAAAAGTCTTGAGGTTGCTCGGGCGATCAGTGAACGGCGGCTTGTCCTCGAAAACCTACAAACCGAGACAGGACCTGATTGATGGCGAAGGAGCAAACCAACATCTTTCGGACGAAACATCTCATCGCTCGCAGGCGAGGCACTCTTTGCCAACGAACTCTGTACTTCCTCACATCTCCCGCTCAAATGAACACCATTTGGTCACCACGCACGATCTCGCGACCCGCGCGCTTTCAGCGGCGATTTATTTTCCCTACTCAAATCGGGAGTTTCGATGGTGGGCGCACCAGGGCTCGAACCTGGGACCCGCTGATTAAGAGTCAGCTGCTCTACCAACTGAGCTATGCGCCCATCGAAAACAACCGCGTCGGCCACGGTGTCGGGCCGACGCGAACGGGCGGGATGTAGCAAAGCCCGCCCGGCCTGTCTAGAGCCGATTTTAAGGTTTCAACCGCGCCGTCATCGGTTCGGGTTTGCCCTTCAAACGTTTGACCATCAGCTTGTTGAGCGCCGCCACATAGGCGCGCGCGCTCGCCACGAGCGTGTCCGGATCGGCGCCTTTCGCTGTGACCGAGCGGCCGTTTTCGGCGAGTCGCACTGAAACTTCGGCCTGCGCATCCGTGCCTTCGGTCACGGCCTGCACCTGATAGAGTTCCAGCACCGCCTCGTTCGCCACCAGCGCCTTGATGGCGTTGAAAATGGCATCGACGGGGCCGTTGCCGGTCGCCTGCTTGGTCACCGGCTTGCCGTCGATATCGAGCGTCAGCGTGGCGGTCTGCGGACCCATGGTGCCGGCGATCACCGTCAGCGCCTCGACCTTGATTCGCTCGCCGGCGTGGCCGATCTCATCGTCCACCAAGGCTTCGATATCTTCGTCGTAGACGATCTTCTTGCGATCGGCGAGATCCTTGAAACGCTTGAAGGCGTCGTTCAAAGCATTGTCGCCGAGATCGTAGCCCAATTCCTTCAGCTTCGAGCGGAAGGCATTGCGGCCCGAATGCTTGCCCATGACTAGCGAGGTTTTCGACACGCCGACCGAAGCGGGTGTCATGATCTCGTAGGTCTGTGCATTCTTCAGCATGCCGTCCTGGTGGATGCCGCTCTCATGGGCAAACGCATTCCGACCGACGATCGCCTTGTTGTATTGCACCGGAAACGAAGTGACAGCCGAGACCAGTTTCGACGCACGCGTCAGCATCGTTGCTTCGATCTGGTTGTGATAGGGCAGCACGTCGGCGCGGGTGCGCAGCGCCATCACCACTTCTTCCAGCGCCGCGTTGCCGGCACGCTCGCCAATACCGTTGATCGTGCATTCGATCTGCCGCGCGCCGCCGGCGAGACCCGCCAACGTATTAGCAACCGCCAGGCCGAGATCGTTGTGGCAATGGACCGAGAAGATCGCCTTGTCGGAATTCGGCACGCGCTCGCGCACGGTGCGGAAAATACGCTCATATTCCTCCGGCACGGTGTAGCCGACCGTATCGGGAATATTGATCGTCGTGGCACCGGCCTTAATCGCCGCCTCGACGGTGCGGCACAGGAAATCCATCTCCGTACGCGTGCCATCCTCGGCCGACCATTCCACATCCTCGACATAGTTGCGGGCGCGCGCCACTTGCGCCGTCACCATTTCGAGCACCTCGTGCGGCTCTTTCTGCAACTTGTACTTCATGTGCAGCGGCGAGGTGGAGATGAAGGTGTGGATGCGAGCGCGGCGCGCATGTTTCACCGCTTCAGCGCAACGATCGATATCGTTGAGCGCGGCACGCGCGAGGCCGGCGACGGTGGCATTCTTCACCCGCTTTGAGATGGCAGTGACGGCTTCGAAATCACCTTCCGAGGCAATCGGAAAACCGGCTTCGATAATATCGACGCCCATGGTGTCGAGAATATCGGCGACTTCGAGTTTTTCCTCAAAGGTCATGGTGGCGCCGGGTGACTGCTCGCCGTCGCGCAGCGTCGTGTCAAAAATGAGCACGCGGTCGCGATTGGACGTGGAGGACTGAGACTTGCTGTTATCGTTCGACATGGAACCGATCCTGGATCTGCTTTTGATGGCCTCGAAGGTCCGCTGGCGAAACCCGAGGGTGTGATTGCTTCGTCAAATCTCCCCTGAGCGCCCAGGCAATGCCCGGCCGGCCCTCAGGGGCGGCTAAGAAGAAGCAGACCATCAAGCGAGGCGCGCACGACCGCGACCGGCGCACAGCGTCCGGCTGGGGCGGTATTTCGGGCGGCAAACTGCGCCACGGGCGTCCTCTTTCGCGGCCAAAACGGCCATATCCATCCAAATACGCGAAAGCTGGCCAATTTGGCAAGGTCGAAGACCAGCTTAGATTTACAGGATAACCCTGCTTTCAGGCGATTTTCCGCTCGCAAACCCGATAATCGCAGCAATCGGGTGTCTTGAAGGCCACGTCCCGGATAAACGGGCGCCTCATACGAGGAGGAACGATGAGCGCGCCCACGAGCCAGGCCCAGTCCGATACCACGCCCAAAACCCTGGCGAGCCCGTCCCTGGCCGGTCCTCTCCTCATCCTCGTTTTCGCCGTCTCCCAGGCGCTGCGCGACGTCTATTTCGGCTTCATTTTCCAGCGCGTCGATTTCTTTGCCGTGCTGCTGATCGCCTTCGGCCTGTCGGCGCTCGGCTTTGGATTGTGGACCCTGCTGCGCGAGCCCCAGCAGATCGCCATCCTGCGCAAGGACACGGCTGCCGTGGTGGCGATGAACGTCACCACGGCGCTGGCCTGGTCATGCTTCTTCTTCGCGCTCAGCCAGATCGAACCGGCGATCGTCAACACGATCCACAGCGGCATGGCGCCACTCACCGTGCTGGCCCTTGCCGCCTTCGGCATCAAGCTCGGCGGTTCCGGCGCAACCAATCGGCTGGAGCGGCTGAGCTATGGCGTGATGGCGGCTTCGCTGATCGCGCTCTGGATCGTCGTTCTCAGCGGTGCCTCCGGCGCCCAGGGCAAGACTTTCACCGGCCAATTCGCCGCCCTGGCCGCGCTGTTGGTCAGCGGCTCGATGATCACGCTGAGCTTGCTTTATTCCAAGCGCCTGCACGATATCGGCGCCACCTCGGCCAGCATCACCTCCGTGCGTTATCTGCTGACCATCGTTCTGGCGGCAGCGATGACCTGGCACGACACGCGCCAGGGCGGCGGGTTGGCGCGTGTCGATGGCTTCATCGATTTTGCCACCATCGCTATCGCCGCCGTGGCGCTGATTGTCATTCCCCTATTCGCATTGCAGGCCGGTATTGGCCGTACGCCGCATCTGACTGGTCAGGTCATTCGCGCGCTTGGCCCCGTACTGGTCTTCGCCGCCCAGCCGCTCGATTCCCGACTGTCCTGGTCGACACCGACCCTGCTCTGCATCTGCGTCTATTCAGCCGCGATCATCGCCGCCAATGTGTTTCACGGCTGGCGACGTTCATAGCATTTTGCAGTTTGACGAAGCCAAACGCCACAAAACGCGTCAAACTAAGAGCTGAGAGCGCTCTCTACAGCCTGCGCCACGCCAAACAAGCGGCGATCGCCATCGTGTGCGCCCATCAGCATCAAGCCGACAGGCGCGGTGCCTGGAGCATGGCACGGCACCGAGATGGCGCAACGATCAAGCATGTTGGTGACAGTGCAATTGCGCAGCATCAACAGATTGACGCGCGTATAGGCGGCTTCATCCGCCAATTCCGCGATGGTTGGCGCCACCAAAGGTGTCGTCGGGAGAACGAGCGCGTCATAGGCATCGAAATGCGAAACAGCCGCGATCAAACGTTGGCGCTCGCGCACGAGAATGCGTTCATCTTCATCCGACTGGATTTCGCCCTTGACGATGCGCGACACGACGCGCGGATCGTATTCGGCGCCATGTTCGGCAATCCACTTGCGATGATAAAGATAGGCTTCGCGCGCGCTGAAACCACCCTTATGATTGATCTGCGGAATATCGAGCAAGGCCGAAGCATCAACGGTTTCGATCTTGGCGCCCGCCTTCGACAATCGCGAAAGCGCGGCTTCGAAGGCCTTGGCTGTCGCCTCGTCCACATCATCGAAGACAAAGGCCGATGGCACGCCGAGACGCAGCCCTGTCACCGGCACATCGGGCACTGGCGTTGGATCGTCGGCCAGAATGCTGTCCACCGTCGCGCAGCAGGCCACGGAACGAGCAATCGGCCCGATAGAATCGAGCGTGGTCGATAGCGGCAGCACGCCATCACGCGGCACGCGATGCGCCGTCGGCTTGAAACCGACGAGACCGCAAAGCGCTGCCGGAATGCGGCATGACCCACCGGTGTCCGTACCGAGCCCGACATCAGCCATGCCGTCGGCGACCGACACCGCGGCGCCTGACGATGATCCGCCAGGAATGCGCTTGGCGGCGCGATCGAACGGATTGGCCGGCGTGCCGAAATGCGGATTAATGCCAAGGCCCGAATAAGCGAATTCGGTCATATTCGTGCGGCCGATGGGAATGAGACCCGCCTTGCGCAGCCGCTGGATCACCGGCGCATCCTGCTTGGCCGGGGGCGCCTTCCGCAAAAATGTCGAGCCCGCCGCCGTGGCTTGTCCGGCAACGTCGAACAAATCCTTGATACTAATGGTGATGCCGGCAAGCGGCACTGGAGCCGACGCGCGATCATAGGCCTGCGCCTGGGCCACGGCCGGCTCATCAAAGGTGGAAAAGAAGGCGCGCGCGCCCTCCCCGGCGGGATCGGCGATCCGAGCGAGCTGTGCCTTGACTGCATCGGCCCGGCCGCCCTGGCGATAAGTCTTGGCCAATTCCGCGATCGTCGCTCCAGTTCCTGACATAGCTCGCTCCACCTATCCATTGACTCTGTAATCGACATGTGAAATATCACAAGCATGTCAGATGTCACCACCTTTAATTTCGAAATTCCCGGCGGCGCGGTCTCCGTTGCCATTTCTCGCCTGATCATCGCCGGCTGGGCCGGGCGCGATCCGGTTGCCCTCGAGCATCACATCGTCGAGCTGGAACAGCTCGGCGTGAAACGCCCCTCCCGTACGCCGATTTTCTATGCTTGCGCCGCCGCCCGGCTGACTCAAGCGCCGAAGATCGAAGCTCTGGGGCCGGCCAGCAGCGGCGAAGCCGAGTGCGTCTGCATCAGCCATGGCGGCGAACTGTGGATCGGGCTTGGTTCCGACCACACCGACCGCGAATTGGAAGCTATCGGCGTCGCCGCCTCGAAACAGATTTGCGACAAGCCGATCGGCCGCGGCCTCTGGCGCCTGGCCGAGATCGCAGCCCATTGGGACCGGCTGTTGCTGCGCTCCTACGCCACCATCGATGGTGAGCGCGTGCTTTATCAATCGGGCCCGATCACGGCGCTGCGCACCCCACTCAACCTGGTCGAACTGCGCGACGAAGGTAAACCGCTGCCCGATGGCACCGCCATGTTCTGCGGCACCTTGGCGGCGATCGGCGGCATCCGGCCGGCCACGCGTTTTGAATGTGAACTGGAAGACCCAGTGCTTGGGCGCACCCTGACACTGGCCTACGATATCGACGTCATTCCCGTCATTTCGTGAGGTTCTCGTGAACACGCCTTCATCCGCAGCAGCTTGGCTTCCCACAGCGCCCACCGAGGCGGGAGAACGATTGCCGCTGCGCGATGAAGCTTATGCCGCCATCAAGCAGCGCATCATCACCTGCGAATTCAAGCCGGGCGGCTATCTCAACGAAGCCAAGATCAGTCTGGCGCTCGGCATTGGACGTACGCCGGTTCATCAGGCCATCGAACGCCTCGAGCAGGACGGCCTGGTCGAGATCATGCCGCGCAAGGGCATCATCGTCACCGCGCTCAGCGTCGACACCGTGGCGCAGATTATCGACGTACGGCTGATCAACGAGCCCTACTGCGCCATGCTCGCCGCCGAACGCATTGACGCCAACGAGTTGGCCGCCCTCCACAACATTCTCGAACGGACCGATGCTGCAACATCGGCCCATGATACCAATCAGATGATGCTGCTCGATCGCGAATTCCATATGGCGATCGCATCGGCCGCACGCAATCCGATCTTGGCATCCATATTGCAGAACCTGCACGAGCGCTCGCTGCGCTTCTGGTTTCTGTCGTTGACGGCACAAGAACAGCAGCGCTCCGTGCAGGATGAACATCTTGCCATCGCCGATGCCTTGCAACGACGCGACCGCGACGGTGCGACCCAAGCGATGCGGGCCCATATCGAGTCCTTCAGGAAGAATATCATCCATCGGGTGTAAAGGAGTAATCCCATGACGAAGCCGCACAAGGAGTTCTTTAGCCTCGACATGAGCGAAGGCTGGGCTTCCCCGCCGGGATATCCATCTTCGATTCAGCAAAAGATTCTGGCGAGCGACATCGACGAAGAGCGCAAGACGGGCAGCCGCACACGCCTGCTGCGCTTCGACCCCGGCGCATTCACCACCGCACCCTTCGTCCATGATCATTGGGAAGAGGTTTATCTCGTCTCTGGTGACCTGACCGTCGGCAACGACGCCAATGGCAACGGTGGCGAAGCCTTTGGCGCACCGACCTATGCCTGCCGCCCGCCGGCCGTCTATCACGGCCCGTTCAAGTCGAACGGCGGCTGCATCCTCTATGAGATCCACTACTACGAAGATAGCGTTTCGAAACCGTAAGGAGCCCAACATGAAGCGCCTATCAGCCGTTCTATTCGGCATTGCCCTCAGCTCGGCTGGTGGTGCTTTTGCGGCAGCGACTGCGCAAACGGCGACTGTCGCCGCCAGCATTCGATACGAATTTGTTGCCACTCCCGCTGGTCTCTCCGACGATTTCAAGCCGGCGGACAAAACCGACCTCAAATTCCTTGCCATTCAAGCCATCGACGGAAACAAGATCGACGGTGCCTTGTGGCAGCCACAGGGTAAATCGGCCGCCGACACCACGATGGTGGTGATGATCCATGGCAGCGGCGGCAGCTATCGCCGTGCTCCCGAAAGCGCGCTCGGCGGCCGTCTCGCCGCCAAAGGCTATGCTGCTTTGGCGATCGATACGCGGCAGCATGACGATAAAATCAACACGGAAAATTTCTTCGATATCCGTCGCGATATCGATGCTGCGGTCTACACTGCTCGCTCCCTGGGCTATCGGAAACTGGTGATCCAGGGTCACAGCCTCGGCAACATCCAAGTGCAGTTCTATGCCGCGACCAATTGGGATCGCGACATCAAAGCGGTGATGCTGCTCGGCGCATTCGGCAATCTCCCTTGGAAGACCCGAAACATCCTTGTGCAGAACGAGGAAAGCTTCCAGCAATTGATCGCCTCGGCCAAGCAGGCGCTCAGCGAAGGCAAGTTGGACACGCCGCTGAGCGTCAAGATGCATTACTTCACCGGCCAGGAAGTGCCGGTGACGGCGCAGCACTTCTTCACCTATCGCTGGGACAAGACCAGCATGGCCGACGGCACGCAGTGGATCAAACGCCTGCCCTATCCGGTGCTGCTGGTGCGGGATAAGGCCGACGCACTGATCCAGCCTTTCGAACCTTACATGCTGCTCGACGCGGCCCACTCGGAAGGCTCTCTGGTCAAAAGCATCGAGTTCAAACTCCTTCCGAATACCAATGCGCCAAGCCTGAAGGGTCACTACTTCGAGGGCAACGAACAGGCGCTTGCCGACACTTTGACAAGCTGGCTTGCCGCTCAAGGCCTTTGAACAAACTAGGAAGTCCGATCATGATCTCCCGTAGAAACGTTCTCAGCTCCGCCGCCGGCGTTGCTGCTTTTGGTCTCGTACCCAAGGCCTTTGCCCAGGCCGCATGGCCGCAAAAGCCGGTCACCATTATTTGCCCCTTCGCGGCGGGCGGTAACACCGACGGTATCGCGCGCATGGCGGCGCAACGCATGACCGAAGCCTATGGCATGGCGTTCAACGTTGAGAACCGCCCCGGTGCCGGCGGCGCGGTTGCCGCCGATTACGTCGCCAAATCCGCACCGGATGGCTATACATTGTTCATCGCCGCCCTGCCCGTCATGGCGATCGTTCCGGCGATGTCGAAGGTGCGCTACGATTCCCAAAAAGATTTCGCGCCGATCAGCAATATCGCGACCAATCCCTTCGCTCTGGTCATCAACAAGGATTTGCCGATCAAGACGCTCGACGAATTCGTCGCCTACGTCAAAGCGCGGCCCGACCAATTGTCTTACGGATCGGCCGGTGTCGGCAGCCTCAACCATCTCTCGATGGCATTGTTCTTGAAGCGCGCTGGCTTGCAGATGTCGCATGTGCCTTATCGCGGCAATGCGCCGGCGCTTGCCGACATCGTTGCCGGCCACGTCCCGGCGATGTTCTCCAATCTGTCCGATGCTTTGCCGCAGATCAGCGGTGGATCGGTGCGCTTGCTTGCCGTATCGAGCGCCGAACGGTCGGCACTTGCCCCCGATGCCCCAACCGTGGCTGAAGCCGGCTATCCCGGCTTCAACGTGCTGACCTGGAACGGCCTGATGGCGCCGGCGGGAACGCCCAAAGCGATCATCGACAAGATCGCCGATACGATGAGCGCCGCCATCAAGGATGCGCCGTTCCGCAAGCAGCTTGCCGACTATGGCGTCGATCCCCTTGCCGCGCATCCGGCAGAGTTCGCCGAGACGCTCGCCAAAGACATGGCCATCTGGAAAGAGGCCGTTGAAATCGCCGGTGTGAAACAGCAGTGAGTCCCATGAAAACAGATGAACGTCCCATCCTGATCGCAGGTGGCGGACCGGTTGGTGTCGTCACAGCGCTGGCTCTAGCCAAGCGCGGTATACCAGTGAAGGTCTTCGAAGCGCAGACCGAGATCAACGACTCTCCGCGGGCGTCAACCTTGCATCCGGCGACGCTCGAAATGCTCGCCGAACTCGACCTGCTCGGAGAAGTCACGACGCAAGGTCTCGTCGCACGCACCTTCCAGTTCTGGGATCGTCCGGCGCGCCGTCTCGTTGCCGAATTCGATCACGCCATTTTGGCGCAGGACACCACCTGCCCCTATGTGGTGCAATGCGAGCAGCACAAGATCGTGAAGATGTGCATCGACAAGCTCGCGGCTTATCCGCATGCAAGCGTGTCGTTTGGCACGCCGGTCGAAAGCGTCGAGACCAATGCCGATGGCGTCGCCATCACAGTCACGGGGGCTAACGGCAGCGAACGATTTGAAGGCTCCTATCTGGTCGGCGCCGATGGCGGACGCTCCCTGGTGCGGAAAGCTTTGAACATCGCCTTTGACGGCTACACGTTCCCCGAGCGCTTCCTGGTTCTGACCACGCCGTTCGATTTCGGCACCGAACATGGCGTTGCCTTCCGCGCTTATTTCTCTGATCCGGACGAATGGGCCAATCTGTTCAAGGTGGCGGGCGATGATGGCAAGGGCCGCTGGCGCGCCGTCTTCCCGACCCTGCCGGGGCAGACCGATGAAGAAGTGATGAGCGACGAGGCCTGCGAGTCACGCTTGCAGAAATTCTTCCCCAAAACCGGTCGCTACGACATCTTCCACCGCAACATCTACCGCGTGCATCAACGCGTCGCCGTGCGCTTCCGGGAAGGCCGTGTGTTCCTGGCGGGCGATTCAGCCCACGTGAACAATCCCATCGGTGGTCTCGGCCTCAACAGCGGCATTCACGATGCCACGCATCTGGCCGAACTTCTCGCCGATGTGCGCGCGGGTAAGCGACCGGAGAGCGTTTTCGAAAGCTATGACGCAATCCGCCGCCCGACCAATATCGAATATGTCCAGCAGCAGACCATCGCCAACAAAAAGCGACTGGAAGAACGCGATCCGGCGGCCCGCGAAGCTAATTTCGAGGCACTGCGCAAGACGGCGGCGGATCCTGCCGCGCACCGAGCCTTCCTGTTGAAGACATCGCTGATTGAAAGCGTCCGAAAGATTAAGGCGGCAGCAGAATGAAGATCGCCGTTCCAGACCTCATTTCGAACTCCTATTTTCCAGCCGTCACCGCCGTTCATGGCGGCATGCTCGCCGCGCGTGGCATTGATGCGTCGGTCGATCTGATCTTCCCGGTCAACAAGGCCTATGAAGCCTTGCGCGACGGCACCGTCGATGCGGTGGCGGGCTCCGCTCATTCGGCTCTGCACGCCTTTCCGGAATGGCAGGGCGTCAAGCTGCTCTGCGCCCAGGGCCAGGGCATGTATTGGTTCCTGGTGATGCGTGCCGACATTCCCTGCGAGCGTGGCGACGTCAACGTCGTCAAGGGCCGCACCATCGGCGCGGCGCCATGGGTTGATCTCGGCTTGCGCGGCCTGCTGCGTGCCGCCGGCATTGACGAGAAGCGCGACAATGTCACCATCGCTCCCGTGCCCAACACCGGCGCGCCCAGCACCAATTTCGGCCTGACGGCCGCCAAGGCGCTCCAGGATGGCCTGATCGATGGTTTCTGGGCCAATGGCATGGGTGCGGAAGTAGCAGTGCGCAGCGGCGCCGGCAAAATCGTGCTCGATATTCGCCGGGGTGACGGCCCCAAGCCCGCTTTCAATTTCACCATGGCTTCGGTTGCGGTGACTGACAAGTTCCTCGCTGAACGCCCGGATGAGGCCAAGGCGCTCAAGCTGGCGATCGGAGATGCCCATCAGGCGCTGAAGCAGAATATTGCGCTCGCCACCGACATCGGCCGGAAAATCTTCCCCGCCGAACAAGCCGAACTCATCGCCGGTATCGTCGAGCGCGACCTGCCCTATTATTCGACGGACATCAGCCCCGACTTCGTCAAGGGCATGAACGCCTTCGGGCGCGATGTCGGCATTCTCAAGGGCGACCCCGCTTACGAAGCCGTCGTCGCGCGATAGACGGCCAACAAGACAGACTTCAAGGCCCGGTTAGAGAACCGGGCCTTTCTTTTTCACGCCATCGCAGGGCCTTCCTTCGGCCGCGGCTGGTACATCAGCATCAAAGCCACCGCCAGAACGCTGGAGGCCAGCATGATGGCGAAAGCGATCGCATAGGAACCATTGGCGTCGAAGATCACCGCCCCTGCATAGGCGCCGATGCCGCCAAACGTGTGATGCACCATAGTGATCAGACCGCTGATGGCGCCGAGATGTTTCATGCCAAAAGCGTCCCGCACGAACAGCACGGTAAGCGGAGCGGTGACAAGGAAGGTCAATCCAAAGACCAGGGTGAAGACGGCGATCGAAATCGTCGAGCTGTCGATCAGAAGCAGGCCGAAACAGGCAATACGCAACACGAAGGATGCAATCGTCGGCATCACCGGCCCGGTCTTGTCGCCAAAGGCACCGGCCAGCAACACGCCGATCAGCGCCGCCAGTCCCATCACCGCCAGAAGATTGCCGGCGAAAAGCTGGCTAACGCCGCTATCTTCCGCGTAAGCGACAAGATGGGTGGTCACGAAAAAATCGTCGAGGCCACAAACGGCGAACACGCCAATCAACACCCAGAAGCGGCGCGTGCGGGCTGCCTCGCGCAGGCTCATCCCTTCGCGCGGCACCTGTGCTGCCAGTGAACCATTGCCGGAATGAGCTGGCACGGCGAAATAGATCAACGGCAACAAGGCCAGATGCGCCGCTGCCACCCAGAAATAGACTGAGCGCCAGCCAATCTGCACCAAGACTGCCGCCAGGACCGCGACAATGAGCAATTGTCCAAGGCTCATGCCTGAAGTGACGAAGCCATTGGCAAAGCCCGTATTGCCCGGGAAGGTACGCGCCACCATCACACCGACCGTGGGGGTCGAACAGCCTGCATTGCCAACACCATAGATCAGGCCGAACAGCAGCAACACGTGCCATGGCTCGCTGACGAACCCCATCATGCCGATGCCAAAGGCGCAAACCACCACTCCCGAACTGATCAGGAGCCGCAGGCTCACCCGGTCGGCCAGCCGGCCTGCGAAGAACATGGCAATGGCCGAAACCACCTGGAACACGGCAACGGCTGAGCCGATATCGGCCCGGTTCCACTTCAGATCTTCGACCATCGGCCGCAAGGTCAGCCCGACGGCCAAGCGGCCGCTGCCATTGACGAAAAGGGCGAAGAAACCGGCGGCGAGCACGAGAACGGCCGCCATGGGTAATTTGCTGGGCTTGGGCACGGGGTTTCCAAAAGAAATTATTGCCCAAGGATTAGCCACAAAACCTCGAATAGGCGACTATCCAATCAGCGGAATCCCGCGATTTGGGCGCAAGGCAGCTCTGCGCGACCCCGCCCGGAAAGCGCTTTCCACCCTCCAAACGGCCTCCGTGCTGGACTTGACGGGGGTTTTGCCGGATGTAAGCCCCCGGAATCGGCGGAAGTCCTGATCTGCCTCTGCCCTGCGGCCGTCCGGCCTGGAGTTTTCAATGGACAAGAAGAAGCAGAAGCGGCTCGAACTCCTGCGCGAGTTCCTGACGGTGGCGCATCAGAAGCTCGGCCTGGAGTTTGGTATCGAACTCTGGGACGGCGTCCGCATTCCGCAGGACTACCCGGCTGACGGCCTGGCCGTTGCCATCGCCGACGAAGGCGCGGTGGCCGCCCTCCTGCGCAAGCCCAAGCCTGAGACCATGGCCAACCTCTGGGCCGCGGCGCGCGTCGACATCCGCAATGGCACGATTTTCGATCTCGTCGCCAAGCGCCCGAAAGTGCGCACAAAACATTTCATCAAGTCGCTCGATAAGATGCACATCGCCAAGCTGGCGACGAAATTCCTGTTCGTGCCGCGCGGCGGCCCTTGGCCTCTGGAAACCGTCGGCTCGGACAAGCAGAGCGACGGCAGCGCCAAAGAAAATAAGAAGAACATCTCCTATCACTACGACGTGTCGAACGCCTTCTACGAACTGTGGCTCGACAAGGAGATGGTCTACACCTGCTCTTATTTCACCGATTGGAACAACTCCATCGACCAGTCGCAGTTCGACAAGCTCGACATGGTTTGTAAGAAGCTGCGCTTGAAACCAGGCGAAACCCTGCTCGACATGGGCTGCGGCTGGGGCGCCCTCTCGATCCACGCGGCCAAATATTATGGCGTGAAGGCCTATGGCGTGACCCTGTCGGAACAGCAGGTCGCCTATGCCAATGAAAAGATCAAACGGCTCGGCCTACAGGATCAAGTGCGCATCGAGTGCAAGGACTATGCGCATGCCGAGGGCGTCTACGACAAAGTGGCGGCCATCGGCATGCTGGAGCATGTCGGCATCGACAACTTTCCCATTTACTACCAGACGGCCGCGCGCTCGCTGCGCCCCGGCGGCCTGTTCCTGCACCATGCCATCACCCGTCCGGGTAAGAGCGAAGCGGCTCGCACCAAGAAGCGCCGGCCGGAATTCGCTGCGCTGACGCGCTACATCTTTCCCGGCGGCGAACTCGATTACATTGGCCGCACCGTCACCAATCTCGAACTGAACGGCTTTGAAGTGCGCGACGTCGAATGCTGGCGTGAGCACTACATGCTAACCTGCCGTCATTGGCACGATCGGCTTGTCGCCAATTGGGATGCGG
Organism: Rhizobiales bacterium 62-17; assembly: GCA_001898965.1. Taxonomy (GTDB): domain Bacteria; phylum Pseudomonadota; class Alphaproteobacteria; order Rhizobiales; family Beijerinckiaceae; genus Terripilifer. Next base: position 55,444 of record MKVW01000006.1, on the reverse strand, counting down.
CGGTGAAAGAAGTCGGCGAGGCGACGGCGCGCACCTGGCTGGTCTATCTCGCGGCTTGTTCGATCACCTTCGAACGCAACAATTGCGGCCTCTATCAAACCCTGTCGGTCAAGCGCCTGAAAAGCCCAACCGACATCCCGCCGACGCGCACTTACATGTATGCGCCTGGACCGACGCCGAAATAGGCTCAAGCAGGCGCGCACCAAAACCAAAAACAAAAAGCCCCATCGTCGGATGGGGCTTTATTGTTTTTATCGTTTTGAAACGCGTAATCCCTGTCGATCAGATCGCGACCACCGGCATGCCGACGCTGACCCGTTCGAACAGGTCGATCACGTCTTCATTGTACATGCGGATGCAGCCATAGGAGGCAGCTGTGCCAACCGAGCCGCGCATGGTGCGCGTCGTGCCGTGAATGGCGATTTCGCTGCGATCGAGCGTGATCGCGCGCGGACCCATCGGATTGCCGGGAGCGCCGCCAGGAATGAGATCGGGCAGCTTCGGATTGTCGCGCTTGACCACGGCCGGCGGTGCCCAAGCCGGGTTGACGAACTTGCCTTCCACATGCGCCCAGCCCGACCAAGCCTTACCGGCTTTGCCGACCGCAACCGGATAGCGGATCGCTTGACCGTTCCCGAGCACCAGGAAAAGCCTGCGTTGGCGCAGGGAGATCACCATCGTGCCAGCCGGATACTGCTCCGGGAAAGGTACGACATCATGTGCAGCAAGCGCCGGCGTAGTGACGGCAGCCGCTGCGGCAACGCCACTCAATTGCAAAAACGCGCGGCGCGACTGCGCCCCGGACAGAAGACCGACCATAACCCCAACCCCGTCGTAACCAGCGAGCCACAAGAGGAAAAACGGCAAGCCGGATAATGTTGAACTGAACGGGGCAGACTATAGCACCAAGGTCGATGCAGCGGTGCAACACCTTGCTGAAAAGGTGAACAAAACCCTGTGCTACACGGCTTTGTGAAAGAATGCGCTCAGGAATGAGGCGGCGCTGAACGCCGTCTCATCGTGACCCGAGAAACTACTCCAGTGGTGCGACGGGAACGTCCGGCGTTGGCGTCGCAGGCTTGGCTGGCGGGGCATCGAGCGGCGCGGCCGGCACATTGGCCGCGGCTGACGGCTCGGAGGTCGCCGGCGCTGTCGTCACCGGACCACCGGGATAAACGACACGCGGTGCCGCGGCCGCCGGCTTGGTTTCCGGCGGGCTCGCTTCAGGCTTGGCCACCTCCGGCTGAGGCAGCGCCGGTGTCACGGGCTTCACCGGCTGAACGCTGTCGCTGCGAGCCGGATCGGGACGCGCGGCTTGCGAGGGTCCTTGCGGACGAGCTGTAGGCGGATTGCTGTCGCCAGGGCGCATACGCGGCCCTTCGCTTTCTGGCCGGGCCGCGGCGCGGGGCGGACGTGTTTGCGGAGCCGTGTGCGATTCCGGCCCAATGCCAGGCAGGACATGCGGCGGGGGCGGCATCGCCGCCGGTGGCGGAGCAGCCGGCGCATCGCGATAGTCATTCGCACGCGCCTCGTTGCGTGGCGTCGTCGTCAGTCGAGCGGAACGGACAATCTCGCCTTCGATGCCATCGACCACCAGCCGGAAGCGCTGGCCGCGACGATCCTGCGCCACGACGATATAGGTGCGCCCGCTGCGTTGCATCTGGCCGATGACGCGATAGCCATCGTCACGCAGGCTCTCGCGAATTTCGCCAGGCGATAGCATGTTGAGCGCCGGCGCCCGATAGCGCGGCGCGTAGATCGGCGCATCGTCATAGTAGGGATCGACCGGATAGGAATAGGTGCGATAGCCCCAATAGCCGTAGATCTGCGCCTGCGCCGGTGCCGCCGCGCCGACCAGAACGGTCGTCGCTGCCAGACCACCGAGCACGGCTGTGCGGGAAAGCATTCGCTTCAGAGCGGCCATTCAAGCCTCCTTTGGGGATGCAACCATGCGCCGCTGACCACGGCCGCACGAAACATCGACAAGTGAACCTACCCCAGACTTTGAGTGTGAATGCGGCAAGGATAGGACGTCAGGGGCGTTTTTAAGAGGCATTGCTGGGTCTGGAATAGTGCCTCCCGTCAGTTTCCCGCATTGGCGGCGACAATTCCCACAAAACGGTCGATATCCGCCTCCCGGGTGACGAAAGAGGTCACCAAACGGACGAAAACCTCATTTGACTCCGGTCTTTCGGCGATGGCCAGCCGATCAGCGGACCAGGGATAATACCGGGCGCCGGCCTGCTTGAGCGCCAGATCGGCGGCCCGCGGCAAAATGGCGAACACTTCATTGGCCTCGACCGACCACGCGAGACGGACGCCAGGAATGGCGGGCAATGCCTTAGCCAGCCGTGCCGCACAACCATTGGAATGACGCGCCAGGGCGAGCCAATGATCGTCATCCAGCCACGCCAGCATTTGAGCGGCCAGGAAACGCCCTTTCGATAAAGTGTGCCCGCCACGCTTGCGCCGATAGGCAAAGTCGGTGGCCAAGGCTTTGTCGAAGAAGACGACGGCCTCGCAGGCGAAAGCCCCGTTCTTCGAGGCGCCGAGCGACAGGACGTCAACGCCAACCCGCCATGTGATGTCGGCTGGCGCGCAGCCCAGGGATACCACCGCATTGGCAAACCGGGCCCCGTCCATATGCACGCGGACGTTGTGGCCATGAGCAAGGGCCGCCAATTCGGCTACTTCATTTGGCTGATAAAGCGTCCCGGACTCGCTGGCTTGAGAGAGCGACAAAGCCGCTGGCTGCACCTGTTTGACCAAGCCGGCCGGATAGGCAGCCAAGCTCGCGGCCAGCGCTGTCGGCGTGATCTTGCCGGCATCCCCGGGAATACCGATGAGCTTGGCACCCGCCGAGAAAAACTCCGGCGCGCCACATTCGTCATCCATCACATGAGCATGGGCATGACAGAAGATCGCCCCATAGGGCGGTGTTAGCGCCGCCAGGGCGAGAGCATTGGCGGCCGTGCCGCTCGCCAGGAGGAAAACCGCGCAGTCACGCTCGAACAGTTCGCTGATCCGCTCCTCGGCGCGACGGGTGAACGGATCGGCGCCGTAGGCCGGCACTACTCCATCGTTAGCCGCAACAAGCGCCTCCAGGACCTTGCTGGACGCACCGCTGGCATTGTCGCTGGCAAAGTCGAGGGAGGATGTTTCAACAGTCTGCATGGCTGCTGACATGCCCCACATTCCGTGGTCCGAGCAATGTCTTATGAAGGATTTTAACGGATTTCTGTGGCATCCACGGCGGATAATCGCTAGATTAGAATACCTTATGCAGGCAGGGCGCCATCCGTTCCGCCGCCTGCCTGGAAAGGGAGCTGGCACATCACCTCCGGAAGCATTACGTCGCGCCTTGAGCCGACGGCAGAAAATATCAACATGCCACGGGGCGATGATGCGGAAATGTTCGATCTCGCACCCGTCTCGCTATGGCTGGAAGACTATTCCGGACTGCGGATTCATTTCGAGGGCTTGCGCGCACAAGGCGTCGTGGATTTGCGCGCCTATCTCCGCGAGGATCGCGAGCGCATACGCATCTGTTCGGCGCACCTTCGTGTCATCAAGGTCAACCGCAAAACCTTGAGCCTGTTCGAGGCCGCCGATCTCGATACTCTGACCGCGAACATCCATCACGTTTTCCGCGACGATATGTTCGACGCCCATGTCGACGAATTGGCCCAGCTCTGGGACGGCCACAGCCATTTCCACGGCACGAGCGTCAACTATTCCCTTTCCGGCCGCCGTATCGATATTCAATTGAAAGGCTCGATTCTCCCTGGTTATGAGAACGACTGGCAGCGCGTGCTGGTCGCCATCGAGGACGTAACCGAGCGCGAAACCGCCCGCCGTGCTTTGACCGCCAGTGAAGCCTATGCGCGTGGCCTCTTCGCCCATTCGCCCGTGTCGCTTTGGGTGGAAGATTTCAGCACCATTCGCCGACTTCTGGAAGAAATCCGCTTTCGCGGCATCACCGATTTCCGCGTCTTCACCGATGTACATCCCGAATTCGTCGAACGCTGCATGAGCGAGATTCGCGTCATCGACATCAATCAGCAGACCCTGCAGATTTTTGGCGCGCCCAACAAAGCCGTTTTGCTGCAGCGCCTCGACGAAGTCTTCCGCGACGACATGCGGCAGAATTTCCGCGAGCAATTGATCGACCTCTGGGACGGCAAACTCTTTCAGCAACGCGAAGTGCTGAACTATTCTCTCGACGGAGCCGAGATCCATTTCTACATGCAATTCTCGGTATTGCCCGGTCACGAGAAGGACTGGTCCCTGGTGCAGATCGCCCTCACCGACATCACGGCGCGCAAAAAGGCCGAAGCCTATCTCGAATATCTCGGCAAGCACGACGTTTTGACCAAGCTCTACAATCGCTCCTTCTACGTCGACGAATTGCATCGGCTGGAGCGCAAGGGCCCAAGTCCCGTTACCATCATCATGGCGGATCTCGACGGCTTGAAAATCGTCAATGACCAACTCGGCCATGCCGCTGGCGACACGCTGCTCGCCCGCATGGGAGAAGTCCTGTGCAAGCTCGTCGAGAAGCCC
>MKVW01000006.1:0-50874 GCA_001898965.1 Rhizobiales bacterium 62-17 | reverse complement strand
CCGTTGGCCAGAAATTGATGGACGACATCAATGCCCTCGTCGAACTGAACAATCAGTATTACGGGGAGCCCCGCCTCAGCCTGTCGATCGGTGCCGCCACGAGCCGGCCCGGCGAGCGGCTGGAGGCGACGATCAAACGCGCTGACGACCATATGTATGAAGTGAAACGGTCCCGGTATACGCAGCCCGGCCACGACCGCCGGCGCCGGCCCCAACGCCTCGTCGGCAGCCAGGCGGAGAGCGACGCCTCATAAATCGGCGCCGCTTGCCTCTGCCCCGTTTCTCGCCAATTTGCCCGTTTCGCGTCCATGCGGCGCTATAATTATCCCCGTGCCAACGGCTTCCCCCACTTGTAAGCTCGGGGTAAATCTGCCATGTTCGCGCGCCCTGAATAGGACAGCTATGCTGACCATTTAGGCCAGAGGGCATCGGTCCTTGAAATTGCTGGCGAAAAGGATGGCGCGAGGCGGCCATCTCGAAGCGCCGATCTATGGGTATCGCAACCGGCGGCCAGCAAGCGGCCGGGAATAGAGATGTCAATCGCATCACCGGGTCTGGAGCGGGGGATGATAGGGCGTATGTGGCGAAAACGGTTCGGCGATGTCCGGCGAAAACCCGCCGGTCGGGGACCGCGAACGCGCGTCCCTTGCAATTGATCTAATTCTGATTTCGCCCATTTACTTTGGCAAGATTTTTCCAGGTGTGACCGACAAGCAAGCAATCTGCGCGTGAGCGACAGATGATTTGTCAAGCGATCTGGATAAGCGATCTGGCCAGCACAGTTTCCGGAGCAGCGCCATGAACGGCCAGTACTTTGACCCCGCCCTCCCCCGTGCCCAGGGCCTTTACGACCCGTCGAAGGAACATGATTCCTGCGGCGTTGGCTTCGTCGCCCGCCTCGATAACGTCAAGACCAACGACGTCGTCGCCATGGGCCTGCAGATTCTTCTGAATATCGACCATCGCGGCGCCGTCGGCGCGGATCCGAAGCTCGGCGACGGCTGCGGTATCCTGACCCAGATTCCGCATGAATTCTTCGGCCCCGAATGCGCCAAGCTCGGCTTCACACTGCCGGCGGCCCAGCATTACGGCATCGGCCAGTTCTTCATGCCGCAGAATGCCGGCGTGCGTGCCGAGATCGAAGCCATCGTCAACCGCTCCATCGAGGAAGAAGGTCTGACCCTGCTCGGCTGGCGCGATGTGCCTGTCGACAATTCAGACCTGGGCGAGGCCGTAAAGGCTGTCGAACCGGTGATGCGCCAGGTCTTCGTCGGCCGTGGCCCCGGCGTGCGCGATGACGACGATTTCGAGCGCAAGCTCTATATCGCCCGCAAGGTGATCTCGGGCGCCGTGATCGCGCTGTCCAATGCAGATGCTGCCGAATTTTATGCGGTGTCGATGTCCTGCCGCACCATTGTCTATAAGGGCATGGTGTTGGTCTCGCAGCTCGGCGATTACTACACCGATCTCAAGGACCCGCGTTACGGCAGCGCCCTGGCGCTGGTGCATCAGCGCTTCGCCACCAATACTTTTCCGTCCTGGCGCCTGGCGCATCCCTACCGCATGGTCGCCCATAACGGCGAAATCAACACCCTGCGCGGCAACGTCAACTGGATGGCGGCGCGGCAGGCTTCGGTTGAATCGAAGCTCTACGGCAACAACATTTCGAAGCTCTGGCCGATCTCCTACGAGGGCCAGTCCGATACTGCCTGCTTCGACAATGCGCTCGAATTCCTCGTGCAGGGCGGCTATTCGCTGGCCCATGCAGCGATGATGCTGATCCCGGAAGCCTGGGCTGGCAATCCGCTGATGAGCGAAGACCGCCGCGCCTTCTATGAATATCATGCCGCTCTGATGGAACCGTGGGACGGCCCCGCCGCCATGGCTTTCACTGACGGCCGCCAGATCGGCGCCACGCTTGACCGCAACGGCCTGCGCCCGGCCCGCTACATCGTTACCGATGACGGCCTCGTGGTCATGTCGTCGGAAGTCGGCGTGTTGCCGATTCCCGAAGAGAAGATCGTCACCAAGTGGCGCCTGCAGCCGGGCAAGATGCTGCTCGTCGATCTTGAAAAGCACGCCATCATCTCCGACGATGAGATGAAGGCGACCATGGCCGGCGCCCATCCCTACAAGACCTGGCTCGACCGCACCCAGATCGTCCTGGAAGACTTGGCGCCGATGGAGCCGCGCGCGCCGCGCACCGACGTGTCGCTGCTCGATCGCCAGCAGGCGTTCGGCTACACCCAGGAAGATCTGGCCATTCTGCTCGCGCCGATGGCGATCACCGGCGAAGAAGCCACCGGGTCCATGGGCACCGACACGCCGATCTCGGCTATGTCGGACCAGTCGAAGTTGCTCTACACTTATTTCAAGCAGAACTTCGCGCAGGTGACGAACCCGCCAATCGACCCGATCCGCGAACAGCTCGTCATGAGCCTGGTGTCCTTCATCGGCCCGCGCCCGAACCTGCTCGATCTTGAAGGCACCTCGAAGCGCAAGCGTCTCGAAGTGCGCCAGCCGATCCTCACCAATGAGGATCTGGAGAAGATCCGCAACATCGGCATGATCGAAGAGACCTTCGATACCCGTACGCTCGACATCACCTATGCCGCCGATCGGGGCGCCGAGGCGATGGAAGCGATGCTGGAACGCCTGTGCCAGCGCGCCGAAGATGCCGTGCGCGGCGTCTACAACATCATCATCCTGTCTGACCGCATGACCGGACCGGACCGCATTCCGATCCCGGCCCTGCTGGCGACGGCCGCCGTCCACCATCACTTGATCCGCAAGGGCCTGCGCACGTCGGTCGGTCTCGTCGTCGAAACCGGCGAAGCCCGCGAAGTGCATCACTTCGCCTGTCTCGCCGGCTATGGCGCCGAAGCGATCAATCCCTATCTCGCCTTCGAAACCCTCGCCGCCATGGCCGAGGACTTTCCCGAAGAGGTGGATGAGGACGAAGTCGTCAAGCGCTTCATCAAGTCGATCGGCAAGGGCCTTCTCAAGGTCATGTCGAAGATGGGCATTTCGACCTATCAGTCCTATTGCGGCGCGCAGATTTTCGACGCTGTCGGCCTGTCGCAGCGTTTCGTCGACCGCTATTTCACCGGCACGGCCACCCGCATCGGTGGCGTTGGCCTTGATGAAATCTCCCAGGAGAGCATCAAGCGCCATGCGGACGCCTTCGGCGACTCGCCCGTCTATCGCACCATGCTGCATGTCGGCGGCGATTATGCGTTCCGCTTCCGCGGCGAAGCCCATTCCTGGTCGCCGCAATCGGTCTCGCTGCTGCAGCATGCGGTGCGCGGCAATGCGCAGGATCAATATCGCGCCTATGCCAAGCTGCTCAACGAACAGGATGAGCGGCTGCTGACGATCCGCGGTCTCTTCCGTGTCAAGTCGGCGGAAGAAGTTGGCCGCACGCCCGTGCCGCTTGAGGAAGTGGAATCCGCCAAGGATATCGTCAAGCGTTTCGCCACCGGCGCCATGTCCTATGGCTCGATCTCGCGCGAGGCGCACACGACGCTCGCCATTGCCATGAACCGGATCGGCGGCAAGTCGAACACCGGCGAAGGCGGCGAAGAGGTGGACCGCTTCACTCCGCTGCCGAACGGCGATTCCATGCGCTCGGCCATCAAGCAGGTGGCATCCGGCCGCTTCGGCGTGACGACGGAGTATCTCGTCAACTCCGACATGATGCAGATCAAGATGGCCCAGGGCGCCAAGCCTGGCGAAGGCGGCCAGTTGCCCGGCCATAAGGTCGATGCCGTTATCGCCAAGGTGCGCCATTCGACGCCCGGCGTTGGTCTCATTTCGCCGCCGCCGCACCATGACATCTATTCGATCGAAGATCTGGCGCAGCTCATCTACGATCTGAAGAACGTCAATCCGACGGCGCAGGTCTCGGTGAAGCTCGTCTCGGAAGTCGGCGTCGGCACGGTTGCCGCCGGCGTCTCCAAGGGCCGCGCCGATCATGTGACGATTTCCGGTTATGAAGGTGGCACCGGCGCCTCGCCGCTGACCTCGATCAAGCATGCCGGCAGCCCGTGGGAAATCGGCCTTGCCGAAACCCATCAGACCCTCGTCTTGAACCGGCTGCGTTCGCGCATCACGGTGCAGGTCGACGGCGGTCTGCGCACCGGCCGCGACGTCATCGTGGGCGCCCTGCTTGGCGCCGACGAATTCGGCTTCGCCACCGCGCCGCTGGTGGCCGCCGGCTGCATCATGATGCGCAAGTGCCATCTCAACACCTGCCCGGTCGGCGTCGCCACCCAGGACCCGGTGTTGCGTAAGCGCTTCGTCGGCCAGCCCGAGCATGTGATCAACTTCTTCTTCTTCATCGCCGAAGAAGTGCGCGAGATCATGGCTTCGTTGGGGTATCGCACCTTCAACGAGATGATCGGCCAGATGCAGATGCTCGATCGCTCGAAGGTGGATGCCCATTGGAAGACCAAGGGCCTCGACTTCAGCCGCCTCTTCCACAAGCCGGAAGCGGTCAGGGGCGATGGCATCTACAAGCAGATCGATCAGGATCACGGCCTGGAGAAGGTGCTCGATCGTCGGCTCATCGCCGCCGCGCGCGGCGCTATCGACGAGATGAAGCCGGTCATTATCGAAGAGACGATCCGCAACGTCGATCGCACCACCGGCGCCATGTTGTCGGGCGAGATCGCCAAGAAATACGGCCACGAGGGCCTGCCTGACGACACCATCCACGTGAAGCTGAACGGCACCGCCGGCCAGAGCTTCGGCGCGTGGACGGCGCGCGGCGTGACGCTCGAACTCGAAGGCCAGGCCAACGACTATGTCGGCAAGGGTCTGTCGGGCGGCCGCATCGTCATCTATCCGTCAGCCCAGTCGACCAAGATCGTACCGCATGAATCGATCATCGTCGGCAATACCGTGCTCTACGGCGCCATCGCGGGCGAATGCTACTTCCGCGGCGTCGCCGGCGAGCGCTTCGCGGTCCGCAATTCCGGCGCCATCGCCGTCGTTGAAGGCACCGGCGATCACGGCTGCGAATATATGACGGGCGGCATCGTCGTCGTCATCGGCCAGACCGGGCGTAATTTCGCGGCCGGCATGTCGGGCGGCATCGCCTATGTGCTCGACGAGGACAACAACTTCGCCAAGCGCTGCAACCTCGCCATGGTCGAACTGGAATCGGTCGCCGAGGAAGAGGAGCTTAATCAGCGCCTCCACCACCAGGGCGGCGATTTGCAGGTCCACGGCCGGGTCGATGTGATGAGCGACATGACGCGCTTCGATGCGGAGCGTCTGCATCAGCTCATTTCCAACCACCTGCGCTATACCGGCTCGAGCCGGGCGCAGGACATTCTCGATAATTGGGACGCCTATAAGGGCAAGTTCCGCAAGGTCATGCCGGTCGAATATCGCCGCGCCCTCAACGAAATGTTGGCGCAGCAGCCGGCGGCCGCGCTCGCGGCGGGGGAGGAATCCGATGGGTAAGGTAACGGGTTTTCTCGAGATCGATCGGCAGGACCGCAAGTACGCGCCTGCGTCCGATCGCATCCGCCACTATCGCGAGTTCATCATTCCTCTGTCCGAGGAAACGACGCGCGATCAGGCGGCACGCTGCATGAACTGCGGCATTCCCTATTGTCACAATGGCTGTCCGGTGAACAACCAGATCCCGGACTGGAACGACCTCGCCTATAAGGGCGAGTGGCAGGAAGCGCTGCGCAACCTGCATTCGACCAACAACTTCCCCGAAGTGACGGGCCGTGTTTGCCCGGCGCCGTGCGAGGAATCCTGCACGCTCAACCTAGAAAGCACGCCGGTCACCATCAAGACGATCGAATGCGCCATCGTCGACCGCGGTTGGAAGGAAGGCTGGATCAAGCCGGAACCGGCCAAGCAGCAGACCGGCAAGAAGGTCGCCGTCGTCGGCTCGGGTCCCTCGGGTCTCGCCGCCGCGCAGCAGCTCGCGCGCGCTGGTCATGAAGTGCATGTCTACGAGAAGCACGCCAAGGCTGGCGGCCTGCTGCGCTATGGCATTCCCGACTTCAAGATGGAAAAGCACTACATCGACCGCCGCGTCGCGCAGATGACCGCGGAAGGCGTGACCTTCCATTACAACGCCCATGTCGGTGTCACACTGCCGATCGAAGAACTGACCGCGCAATATGACGCGGTGGTGCTGGCTGGCGGCGCGGAAAAGCCGCGCGACCTGCCGATCCCCGGCCGCGATCTCAGTGGCGTCCATTTCGCGATGGATTTCCTGCCGCAGCAGAACCGCCGTGTTTCACACGAGCCGCCGAACACCAACGATCCGATCCTGGCCAGCGGTAAGCATGTCGTCGTCATCGGCGGCGGCGACACCGGCTCCGACTGCATCGGCACGTCGATCCGCCAGGGCGCTCTGTCGGTGACGCAGATCGAAATCATGCCGCGCCCGCCGGAAAAGGAAAACAAGCTGCTGGTATGGCCGGATTGGCCGCTGAAGCTGCGCACGTCTTCCTCCCAGCAGGAAGGCGCGGAGCGTGACTTCGCCGTCAATACCATCGAGTTCACCGGCCACGGCGTCGTGAAGAAGCTACGCTGCGTGCGGGTGGACCCGAAGTTCCAGCCGATCGCCGGCACCGAATTCGACCTCAAGGCCGATCTTGTTCTCCTGGCCATGGGCTTCGTTTCGCCCGTCCACGAAGGCATGATCGACAGCCTCGGCGTCAAGAAGGACGCGCGCGGCAACGTCGCTGCCGACACGCTTCAATACAAGTCGTCGGTGGAGAAGGTCTTTGCTTGCGGCGATATGCGTCGCGGCCAGTCGCTCGTCGTCTGGGCCATCCGCGAAGGTCGCCAGTGCGCCCATTCGGTCGACAAGTTCCTCATGGGTAAGACCCTGCTGCCGCGCTGAGCGGCCGTAGGTTTCACCAGATCGTCAGCCCGTCACCGCACGGGCTGACGCAGAATCGTCTTCAATTTCTCCGGCACAGTCTTGCGCGCATCGCTGAGATAAATCTCGTGATGCTTGCCCGTCATGGCCAGACCGTTAGCCGGCAAGAATTCCTCGTGCAGCCGTTGCAGCACCGGTCCTTCATCGTCGTAGGAACCGACATGCAGGGTCTGGACGCAGCGTCCTTCCACAAACGTTTCAAGCCGTAGCCGATCAATCGCCTCCGATGCGCCTTTCTTGCGCTGGACCTCGATCGCCTGTGCGACCATCGCCTGATCAATCCAATCCGGCTGCCCGATCATCATCGTCCATCGCCAGACATCTTTCGCCCTGGCGCGAAAAGCGCTCATATCATCCGCCCACCACAGGCCTTCCAGCGGACGCACCACATAGTCTTTGTCCAGGGTTTTCTTACTGGCAAATTTCAATGCATAGGAGACGGGATAAAGCGCTTCGAGCGCCGCCTTGTAGCTCTGCGCCGAATTGGGATCACCCTGACCGTCGATCATCAAAAACTGTAAGGCGGGGACGTCGACAATGGCGAACTTGCCCTTCGCCGGAGCGTAAAGATCTTTCCGCTCGATCTTGATGTCGCTCTTCACCGAAATCCCTCACGCCGCAGCCTTCCGTTTATCTTATTTGCGGTCCTGCCGAGTGATGACAGGAGTTAGCGCGCGCGAACGCGATAAGCGCACCGCCGCGCGCCTTTCACGATATGCTCGGTCCGTTCGATCGAGCACTTCGGCCCCAGCATCTCCTGAAAAATGCTGAGTTCGGCCCGGCAAAAATCCTGGCATGCGGTCGCGGCCGCGCAGATCGGACAATGGTTTTCGATCAGGAACCAGCCGTCGCCATCTTCCGCCGGGCGCCATTCGGCCATGTAGCCTTCCCGGCTTCGGATCGCGACCAGAGCCGCGATGCGCGCTTCAAGGCCGTCCACTTTGGCAAGCGCCGCGCTATAGGCCGCGCGCGTTTCATCTTCACGGGCGCTGATTACGCGATCGAGTGCGTCCTTGCCGAGAACGTCGCGCAGATTGCGCAACAAGCTGACGGTCAGCTCCGCATGCGTGTCGGGAAACCGCGCATGCCCGCGATCCGTCAGCCGCCAAAATTGCGACGGACGGCCAACGCCGCGCGCGACAGCCTCAGTCTCGACCAATCCATCGCCAGAGAGCTTCATCAATTGCTGCCGGGCATTCTCGCCCGTCGTACCAAGCGCCAGTCCTAGATCGGCAGCGGTCTGCGGTCCGCGCGTTTTGAGCAACACAAGCAACCGGTCCGCCACAGGACGGAGGGAGAGGCGTTCATTTTCCAAGTCAATAGTTGACATATTTTCCGATCAGGCATATTCCAAGCACGAACTTGATATATAGTCACTGACGTCTTTTTGCAACCTTCCTCTAAGGCCGGCATACGGATGTCTGGTTGGACCGAAGGAATCTGCGATGAAGGATCAGCACGTCGGCTGGGGCGTCTTGTTCTCGGGCAAGAACGGCATCCGCTCCGTGGCCCTGGCAGGCGGCGTCGGCCTCCACGCCATCAATGTCTATGTCGCGACCACCATCCTCCCCTCGGTCGTCAAGGACATCGGCGGCCTCGATTATTACGCCTGGAATACGACGCTCTTCGTCGTCGCTTCCATCCTTGGCTCGGCGCTGTCAGCCCGGCTGTTGCAGGCGAGCGGACCGCGCGGCGCCTATACGATCGCCGCGCTGATCTTTGGCCTGGGCACGCTCGTCTGTGCGGCGGCGCCCAACATGCCGGTCATGCTGGTCGGCCGCTTTGTGCAAGGCTTGGGTGGCGGCTTCCTCTTCGCCCTCGCCTACGCAATGATCCGTATCGTCTTCGAGGAAGCTCAATGGCCGCGCGCCATGGCGCTCGTCTCGGGCATGTGGGGTATCGCAACCCTGGTCGGCCCGGCGGTCGGCGGTATTTTCGCCGAGATCGGCGCCTGGCGCGCCGCCTTCTGGTCGATGCTGCCTATCATCGCACTCTTCACATTTCTGGCCTTTACCGTTCTGCCGCGCAAGAATCGCGAGCAAAGCGAACGCACCGGCCTTCCCTTCGCGCAACTGAGCCTGCTCACCCTCGCGGTCTTTGCCGTCTCTCTCGGCAGCATCTGGCAAGAACTCATCTGGAATGGCGTTGGCATCGCCGTCGCGCTCGTCTTCCTGGCCTTGTTTGGCATCGTGGAACGGACCGCTCGGCAACGGTTGCTACCGCGTGGAGCCTTCGACATGACCAAGTCCCTGGGCCTAGTGCTGGCCATGATGGCCTTGCTGTCGATCTCCGTGACAGTGACCGAGATTTTCGTGCCGCTCTTCCTGCAGGTTCTGCACGGACAGCAGCCGCTCGCCGCCGGCTATATCACCGCCGCTATGGCCGCGGGCTGGACCACAGGCGCGATCGCCAGCGCAAGCGCGCGCGACCGGGGCGCCGATCGCGCCATCTTTCTCGCGCCGCTCATCTCGCTGATCGGCATGATCCTGCTGGCCCTCCTGTCGCCCTGGCCGACCAGAGGCGAATGGATTCCGCTGACGGTCATCACCTTGTCCCTGCTGACGGTCGGCGCTGGCGTTGGCATCGGCTGGCCGCATTTGCTGACCCGCGTGCTGCAAGTGGCACCGGCGGATGAAAAGGACCTCGCCTCGGCATCGATCACGACCGTCCAGCTCGTCGCCACCGCTCTCTGCGCGCCGATCGCCGGCATGGTCGCCAATCTCGCGGGTCTCACCGATCCCGGTGGTGTCATCGGCACGTCGAGCGCGGCCTTCTGGCTCTTCGCCGTCTTTGCCTTGGCGCCAGCCGTCGCGCTGCTTGCCGCCATCAATATCATGAGGCAGCGCCAGCGTCCGGCCATAGCCGCTCTGCCGCGGCCATCGCAAAGCTAACGGCCCATCAGGTCCAGGTAAAAAGCCCCAGCCCCGCATGCACCTCTGCCTGCGTGGCTGCTGTCACTTGCCGCGCTCGCGCGGCGCCGGCCTTCAGAATGTCCATCACCGTATCGGGATCACTTGCCAGCGCCGCACGCCGCTCGCGGATCGGCCCCAGCAAATCACGCAGCAATTGTTCCAATCGCCGCTTCAAGGCCACGTCGCCAAGGCCACCACGACGATATTGCGCTTTCAGATCCGCCACCGCTTCGACATCCGGATCGAAGGCATCGAGATAGGTGAAGACCACATTGCCTTCGACCGTACCGGGATCGCTGACGCGCAAATGATTGGGATCGGTGTACATGCGGTTGACCGCTTCGGCGATCTCGGCGTCCGAGGCCGAAAGCACGATCGCATTGCCGAGCGACTTGCTCATCTTCGCCTTGCCATCCACACCAGGCAACCGCCCCACCTGCGGGATCAAGGCTTTTGCTTCAACCAGCACCTCCCGCCCCATCTGTCGATTGAGCCTGCGCACGATTTCGTTGGTCTGCTCGATCATCGGCAATTGATCTTCGCCAACCGGCACCACCGTCGCCTTGAAGGCGGTGATATCGGCTGCCTGCGCGGCCGGATAACAGAGAAAGCCCGCCGGAATGTCGCGGCCAAAACCGCGCATCTTGATCTCGTCTTTCACTGTCGGGTTACGCTCAAGGCGGGCGACCGTGACGAAGTTGAGATAGAGCATAGTCAGCTCCGCCAGCGCCGGCAGTGCCGATTGCACGCAGATCGTCGTCACCTGCGGATCGATGCCGGCGGCGAGATAATCGGTAGCGACCTCCAGCACATTGCGCGTCACCTTGGCGGGATCGTTAGCGTTATCCGTGAGCGCCTGGGCATCGGCGAGCAACAGGAATTGCCGATGGCTGTGCTGCAAGGCGACACGATTGCGCAGTGAACCGGCGTAATGGCCAAGATGCAGCGCACCGGTGGTACGGTCACCGGTGAGGATGACAGGTTTATCTGAAGGGTTAGGCGTGGGCTGAATGGACATCGGTGTCTCCTGAAAAGGGGAGCCGCCGCAATGTCGAACGTCAGAGTAATATCCGTGTCGCCAAAACGGCGGCACAGTCGCGCATGAACGACAGGCCGCTCCCTAGAGGGAGCGCCACCAGCAAAGAAAGAACTGCGCGGGTTTGTTCATAGCGGCGGTGTCATAGCAGGCGCCGCAGGTCTGGCCAAGAGGTAGCCCAGATAGCCCCTGGCGCGGCGAACCGCGCCAGGGAAAGGGGTTTAGCGCACCAGCACGTTGCGGAACTGCCACGGATCGCTGGTGTCGATGTCCTCCGGGAAGAAGCCCGGGCGGCCCTCCAGCGGCGTCCAGTCGGTGTAAACGCCGACGACCGGGCCAAGGTAAGGCAGTTGCACTTCGAGGCAGCGGCGATAGTCCATTTCGTCCGCCTCGACGATACCGGCGGTCGGATTTTCCAGCGCCCAGACCATGCCGGCGAGCACCGCCGAGGTCACCTGCATGCCCGTCGCGTTCTGGTACGGCGCGATGCGACGCGTCTCCTCGACCGAGAGCTGCGAACCATACCAATAGGCATTCTTGCCGTGGCCGTAGAGCAGCACGCCGAGTTCGTCGATACCGTCGACGATCTCGTCTTCTTCAAGGATGTGCACCTTGTCCTGCACCTTGCCGGCCTGGCCGAACATTTCGTGCAGGCTCAGCACCGCGTCATTGCACGGATGATAGGCGTAGTGGCAGGTCGGCCGAAACACCGGCTTGCCGGCGCCATCGCGCACCGTGAAATAGTCGGCGATCGAAATCGACTCGTTGTGGGTGACGAGGAAGGCATATTGGGCCTGCGCCGTCGGCGTCCACGAACGCACGCGCGTGTTGGCGCCTGGCTGCAGCAAGAAGATCGCTGCGCCACAACCTTCCGCATGGGTACGCCCATTCTCCGGCATCCACTTCTCGTGGGTGCCCCAGCCGAGCTCAGCCGGCTGCATGCCTTCCGATACGAAGCCCTCGACCGACCAGGTGTTGACGAAGACGCGCGGCGGCTTCGGCGTCTTGGCGCGCTGCGTATCGCGCTCGGCGATGTGAACGCCCTTGACGCCGAGCTGCTGCATCATCTTGCCCCAGCCTTCGCGCGAGGTCGGCGTCGGAATGTTGAGCTTGAGATCGGCAGCGAGATTGATCAGCGCCTGCTTGACGAACCAAGACACCATGCCGGGGTTGGCACCGCAGGTCGAAACCGCGGTCGGGCCGCCCGGATTGCGCCGCTTGGCCGCGAGCAGGGTTTCGCGCAGTGCGTAGTTGGTGCGCGCTTCCGGCCCCTTGTCCTTGTCGAAATAGAAGCCCGGCCACGGCTCGACGACGGTGTCGATATAGAGCGCGCCGATCTCACGGCAGAACTCCATGATATCGACCGAGCCGGTATCGACCGATAGGTTGACGCAGAAGCTCTGACCACCGGCGTCCTGCAGCAGCGGCCCCAGCAGGGTACGGTAGTTATCCTTGGTCACGGCCTGATGCAGGAACTTGATGCCCCGCTCGTCGAGCAGGCGGCGGTCCGCATCGTCGGGTGCGATGACGATGAATTTCGACTTGTCGAACTGAAAATGCCGTTCGATCAGCGGCAGGGTTCCCCTGCCGATCGAGCCAAAGCCAATCATTACGATCGCGCCATCAATCCGGCCATGCACGGGCCAATCCGTCATTTGTCTGACTCCTGAAATTTTCTGGGAAATAGCGAGCTCACATGACGAGCTCATATCTTCGGGAAGCTGGCCCCACGGGAGCCAGGCGGATTTGCTGCCAAAAAGCAAACCGCACCGTCACGGTCAATGAAAATTGGCCGGAACGGTGCGGGTGGGAGTTACGGACGGCTCAAACTAGGCCGCGCGACGAACATCCCTCGCAGATGCCGGCGCGGCGAGGCAACCGCGCGCGCCGGCCAGGGTGCCCGGTTTCAATTCAAGCCCCAAGAAACGCTCCCGATCGACCGGACCGGGCATGTCGAGCCCGGCCGTCAGCGCGGCTGAAAAGCCGAAACGCTGATAATAGGCCTCATCGCCCACCAGCAGGATGGCGCCATGGCCGCGCGCGGCGGCGCGGGCGATCGCCTCGCGCATCAGCATGCCGCCGATACCCAACGCCCGGTCCTTGGCCTTGACCGCCAGCGGGCCGAGCAGCAGCGCCGGACGCCCCTCGGCGTCACGCACGTGCCACAAGCGCACGCTGCCCACGACCTCGCGATCGACGGTGGCGACGAGCGCCAGACCGCGCGCCGGGCCTTGGCCTTCACGCAGACGCTCGCTCGACTTCAGCCGCCGGCCAAGGCCCATAGCGGCGTCGAGCAGCGCTTCACGTGCATCAAGATCAGCCGCGCGCTCCTCACGGATCACGACGCGGCGGCGGTCTGGCAGTGCTCGCAGCGACGCCGCGGCAACCGGGGGATGTCCGGCAACGGCCGGTTGGGCAACATGAGCAGCCAAGGTCATCCGATCCTCCTCGAGGAGATCAGGCGAGCCTCGCACCCCCGGCAAATTCTCATTTGCGCGGGGGCCGTTCGGTACTGGGAAACGATCGGCGCGAAAATCTTTCGCTTAGATCACGTGGGTTTCGAGCGGCGGGAAGCCGTTGAACTCGACGGCCGAATAGGTCGTCGTGTAAGCGCCCGTGCCTTCGATCAGCACTTTCGCGCCAATCTCCAGCGAGACGGGGAGCAGATACGGCTCCTTCTCGTAGAGCACATCGACGGAATCGCAGGTCGGGCCCGCGATCACGCACGGCTCCATCTCGCCACCATCGAAGTCGGTACGGATCGGATAGCGGATCATCTCATCCATGGTCTCGGCCAGTCCGTTGAACTTGCCGATGTCGAGGTAAACCCACTTCACCTTGTCGTCGTCCGACTTCTTCGAGATCAGAACGACTTCCGCCTCGATGACGCCAGCATTGCCGACCATGCCGCGACCCGGTTCGATGATCGTTTCCGGAATGCGGTTGCCGAAATGCTTACGCAGGCTGCGGAAGATCGACTGGCCGTAGGCCTTCACCGCCGGCACATCGCGCAGATATTTCGTCGGGAAGCCGCCGCCGAGGTTGACCATCGACAGGTGGATGCCGCGCTCGGCCAGCTCACGGAAGATACCGGCCGAGGACTTCAGCGCGCCGTCCCACATCTTCGGATTGCGCTGCTGCGATCCGACGTGGAACGAAATGCCATAAGCGGCCAGGCCCAGACGATGCGCGTGTTCGAGCACGCCCACGGCCATTTCCGGCACGCAGCCAAACTTACGTGACAGCGGCCATTCGGCGCCGGCACCGTCGCACAGAATGCGACAGAACACCTTCGAACCCGGAGCGGCGCGCGCCACCTTCTCGACCTCGATCTGGCTGTCCACGGCGAACAGACGAATGCCGAGCTCGTAGGCGCGCGCGATGTCGCGCTCCTTCTTGATGGTGTTGCCGAAGCTGATGCGATCGGGCGTGCAGCCGGTGGCGAGCACCTGCTGAATCTCGACCACCGAAGCGGTGTCGAAGCAGGAGCCCAGCTTGGCGAGCAAGTCGAGCACGGCCGGCTGCGGGTTCGCCTTCACGGCGTAGAAGACGCGCGTATCCGGCAGCGCCCGGGCAAAGGCGTTGTAGTTGTCGCGCACGACCTCGAGGTCGACGACAAGGCAAGGTCCAGTGTCGCGGCCTTCGGCGCGGCGAGCACGGAAGAATTCCTGAATGCGATCGGTCATCGCGGCATCCCTTCCAATGGCGCGACCTCGGCCGCGCAAACCATCAAACATCGGGTGGTTGGACGCGCACATTGGCCGCCGCGCTGTGGAGACACGGCAGGTTCGTGTGTGCATCAACCGGGACCGTGAGCAGCTTGCAGGACTTGCGTCCTTGCGAAACCACACCCGGTCGGGTGCTGCGCCGTTGGCTCTTGCGCCACTTGCGGCCATGGACATGTCCATGGACCTTGGGTGGTCTGGGAAGCCTTCGTTTGGAATGGGAAACCCCGTTCCGCACGCCCGGCAAGAAAGACTAGCCTCTTCGGTAAGCCAGGTTTGGAGTCTGGCAGAGACGAAAAAGCCCGGTCCGTCGTTGCTTTAAGTCGCGTCCCCCGTTTGGCGGGGTTCGCCGGTTCGCCTCCGGCTGCCGGTTTTTACTGACGGTTAACCGGCCTCTTGTCCGGACCCCGCCAACCGACACACGACCACAGGCACGTGCGATTTGGGCAAGGCGGAAAATACGCATCATCGCGCTGGGTTCAAGTGATATTTTCGTAATCTGCAACTTTTTTTGCCAACTGAGGCAATACGTCCACGCCGGCAGCCGCAGAACTACACCTTGCCGCCATTTCAAAACCGTTTTACTGGCATCTCTTCTCGCGACGATACATCTCCAGAAAGCCCGTTGAAGGGAGCGCCATGACCGAAGTGACACGCCGTACCATCGTCGCCGGAATGGCAGTCGCCGCGGCAGCGATTCCGGCCACTGCCAGCGCCCAGTCCACGCAAAAACCACCTGCGCCGCAGCCACAAGCCAATCCCCCGGCCGGCCAGCCAGCCTTCGGCTTCGAGGATGTCATCAAGCGCGCCAGGGAGGTCTCGGCCGCCCCCTATGACGACACCGTCACGCCCCTGCCCGAGCAATTGACCAAGCTCGACTTCGACGCTTGGCGGGAAATCCGCTTCCGCTCCGATCGCTCGCTGCTGGGTTCCACCGGCGGCCGCTTCCGCCTCCAGCTCTTCCACCTCGGCCATCTGTTCCTGCGGCCAGTAACCATCAATACGGTCCGCGATGGCGTCGCCACGCCGATTCCCTACACCGCCAACCTGTTCGACTATGGCCGCGCCAAGTTCGATAAGCCGCTGCCGGTCAACCTCGGCTTCGCCGGCTTCCGCATCCATTTCCCGCTGAACGACCCGCGCGGCAGCGACGAGCTGCTCTCATTCATCGGCGCCAGCTATTTCCGCTGGCTCGGCCGCGGCCAGAAATATGGCCTCTCCTCCCGCGGGCTGAGCATCGGTACCGGCCTCCTCGACAATAAAGAGGAGTTCCCGGTTTTCCGTGAGTTCTGGATCGACACCCCCGACGCCAATACGGACCGGCTGACGATCTACGCCTTGCTCGACAGCCCATCGGTGGCTGGCGCCTACAAGTTCATCTTTACCCCCGGCCCCGAGACACCCGTCGACGTCGAGGCCAATCTGTTCCCGCGCAAGCCGATCGACCGAGTGGGCCTGGCGCCCCTGACCTCGATGTTCTTCCTCGGCGAGAACGACCGCCACCTCAACGACCGCAACAAATACGACGAGTTCCGCGCCGAACTGCACGATTCGGACGGCCTGCAGATCCGCACCGACAAGGACGAATGGATCTGGCGGCCGATCCACAATCCGCTGGTCCAGGAGGTGCACAATTTCCCGGTCACCAACGTCAAAGGCTTTGGCCTGATGCAGCGCGACCGCAACTTCGCGCATTACCAGGACATCGAGCTGAACTACGAGGAGCGACCGAGCTACTGGATCGAGCCGAAGGGCAATTGGGGCGAGGGCCGTATCGAACTAATCGAACTCGCCACCAAGGACGAGACCTTCGACAATATCATCACCGCCTTCATCCCGAACGCCCCGATCGAGGCCGGCAAACAGTTCAACTTCGCCTATCGCATGCGCTCCATGCACGACGGGCTTGAGCTCAACCCGCTCGGCAAGGTGCTGAACACGTTTACCGCGCCTGCCTATGCACTGGGCTCGGCGGAAGCCGTCGGCCACAACACCCGTCGCTTCATGGTCGATTTCAACCAGGGCGATCTGGCCTACTATCTCAACCAGCCCAACGCCGTCGAAATCGTCGCCGACGCGGTCAACGGCAAGGTGTTCCGTAAATTCCTGGTGCCCAATCCGGCGATCAAGGGCTTCCGCGTCATGCTCGACCTGGAAGTGAGCGCCGACGATACGACGACGATGACCTGCTACCTGCAGGCCGGCCGCCGTCGCCTGACCGAGACCTGGGCCTATTCCTGGAAGATCTACAATTTCTGAGCGCTGAATAGGGCTGGTTTTTCAGCCCCTTTCAGCCTCCTGCGGCACCGGCGGCCTTGCACTTGGCCGCCGGACTGGCGAAAGATGCACGGACTTCCACTCAGAGGGCCCGCATCGGCCGGCAGGAGACAGCATGAAACGCTTTGCACTCACCACTTTCGTTCTCACGGCTGCCGCCGCGCTGGCCAGCACCCAGGCCTCGGCCCTCGACAAGGTGACCTTCGCCACCAACTGGCTGGCGGAAGCCGAACATGGCGGCCACTACCAGGCGCTCGTCGACGGCACCTATGCGAAGTACGGCCTCGACGTGAAAATTCTGCCCGGCGGGCCGCAGGCCAACAATCGTCTGCTGCTCGTCGCCGGTAAGGTCGATTTTTACATGGCGGCCAACATGATTCCGCCTTTCACGGCGGTCGAGGAAAATCTCCCGATCGTCGTCGTCGCCTCAATGTTCCAGAAAGACCCGATCGTCTTCATGTCGCATCCGGGCCAAGGCTTCGACAAATTCAGCGACCTCAACCGCGCCTCCGTTTTCATCGGCAAGGAAACGCTGGTGAACATCTTCCAATGGATGAAGCAGGAATACGGGTTCAAGGACGAGAACGTAAAGCCCTACAACTTCAACCCAGCGCCCTTTATCGCCGACAAGAAGTCAGCCCAGCAGGGCTATGTCACGTCCGAGCCCTTCGCCATCGAACAGGTCGGCAAGTTCAAACCCAATCTCTTCCTTCTGGCGGACTATGGCTTCGACAGCTATTCGACCTTGATCGAGACCCGCAAAGATCTCGTCGCCAAGAATCCCGATCTCGTGCAGCGCTTCGTCGATGCCTCGATCATCGGCTGGTACAATTATATGTACGGCGACAACAGCAAGGCCAACGAACTCATCAAGCGCGAAAATCCGGAGATGACCGACGAGCAGATCGCCTTCTCCATCGCCAAGATGAAGGAGTTCGGCATCGTCGATTCCGGAGATTCTCTGACGCTCGGCATCGGCGCCATGACCGAAGCGCGCATGAAGAGCTTCTTCGACAAGATGGCAAAGGCGAAAGTCTTCAAGGCCGATCTCGATTATCGCAAGTCCTACACGCTGCAATTCGTGAACAAGAAAGTCGGGCTCGACCTGCGGCCGAAGAACTGACGATGACCATGCTCGCCCGTCTCAGTGGCGTCAGCAAAACCTTCGCCAACGGAACATTGGCTCTGCGTAGCCTCGATCTGAACATTGGCGATGGTGAATTCCTGACCCTGCTCGGCCCTTCCGGCTGCGGCAAATCAACGGCGCTACGCCTGCTCGCTGGGCTGATGCCGCCGTCGGAAGGCACAGTCAGCTGGAAAGCCGGCGCCACCCCTGAAATCGGCTTCGTGTTTCAGGAACCGACGCTGATGCCCTGGGCCAGCGTGTTCGACAATGTCTGGCTGCCGCTGCGCTTGCGCAATCAGTCGCGTAAGACGGCGACGAAAGAAATCGAACAAGCACTAGCGCTTGTGGGTCTCGGCGATGTCGCTCACGTCTATCCGCGTGAGCTTTCCGGTGGCATGAAAATGCGGGCGTCGATCGCCCGCGCTTTGGTAACGCATCCGCCACTCCTGCTGCTCGACGAACCGTTCGCCGCGCTCGATGAGATCACCCGCTTCAAGCTCAACAACGATCTGTTGCGCCTGAAGACCGAGCTTGGCACCACGGTCGTCTTCGTCACCCATTCGGTGTTCGAGAGCGTCTATCTGTCGAGCCGGATCGCGGTCTTCTCGGCGAGGCCAGGCCGCGTGATCGCCGAGATCGATATTCCTGAGCCGCTGCCGCGCGACGAGAACTTCCGATTGAGCCCGGCCTATGCCGAGCATTGCCGTGTCGTCTCGCAAGCCCTGCAACGCGCCATGACGGATCAGGCCGCATGAGCGAACCGCGCCGGCGGGCTGCAACGCGCTCTCTCATGGATATCGCTTTGCCGATTCTGGTCTTCCTGGGCGCCATCGGCCTGTGGGAAGCGGTCGTTCGTCTCAACGACATCCAGCCCTATCTGCTGCCAGCCCCGAGCCTGATCGCCCAGACCATCATCAAGGACTGGCCGCTGCTCTCGGGCTCGCTTTGGGTCACGGTGAAGATCACCTTTTCAGCACTCCTGCTTGCCATCGCGGGCGGTGTCTTGCTTGCGGTACTATTTTCGCAATGGAAATGGGTGGAGCGCTCGTTCTTCCCCTTCGCCGTTATCTTGCAGGTGACACCCATCGTGGCCATCGCCCCCCTGCTGCTCGTCTATCTCGACGCGCAGAATGCCGTGCTAGCCTGCGCCTTCATCGTCGCTTTCTTCCCCATCCTCTCCAATACGGTCATCGGATTGGCCTCCGCCGATCGCAGCCTGGTTGAACTGTTCCAGCTCTACCGCGCCTCGCGCTGGCGGCAATTGACCTTGCTACGCCTGCCGTCGGCCCTGCCGTACTTTCTCGGCGGGCTGAAGATCGGCGGTGGCCTGGCGTTGATCGGTGCCATCGTCGCCGAAATCGCGGCCGGTTCCGCCGGTCAAGGCACCGGCCTGGCCTTCCGTATTGCCGAGGCAGGCTACCGCCTGAATATCCCGCGCATGTTCGCTGCCCTCGTCCTCATTTCGGTGACTGGCATCGCCATCTTTCTCTTCTTCTCCGGTCTCTCCCGATTGTTACTGGGCCGCTGGCACGACAGCGAAAGAGACCATGAAACCTGAGACATCTTGTTCCAATAGCCATGCTTGAAGCTGCGTCGATTCCATGCAGGATGCACGCAAATTCAACATCTCCCACCCGTAAAGGATTGTTTTGATGGCAAATCATCTTGGCCTGACCCGCCGCTCCACGCTCCAGGCGCTCGGCACCGCCGCCGCAACGGCGGTATTGCCCGGCGTGAGCTTCGCTCAGGCCAAATGGCCGAACGACCCGATCAAGTTCGTCGTGCCCTTCGGCGCCGGCGGCGTCGGCGACATCACGGCGCGTATCGCCGCCGAGAAGATCAGCGAAAAGCTCGGCCAGCGCCTCTTCATCGAAAACCAGCCGGCGGCCGGCGGCATCACCGCGGGGCGCTCGGTCGCTTCCTCGGCGCCCGATGGCAACACGGTCACTCTGTTCTCCAACGGCACCGCCATCAGCGTCGGCCTGTTCAAGCAACTGCCGTTCGATCCGGTGAAGCAGTTCCGCCCGGTGTCGACCATCAGCTTCTTCGACTTCATTTTTGTCACCGCTGCCGACCAGCCTTATAAGACGCTCGGCGACGTTCTCACCGCCGCTCGCGCTAAGCCCGGCCAGCTCAACATCGGTACGATCGCGGTCGGCAGCACGCAGCACCTGTCGGCTGAACTGTTCAAGTCGCAGGCCAATGTCGACATTCGCGTCGTCAACTTCCGCACCACGCCCGATCTGATGTTGGCAGTGATGCGCAAGGACGTCGACCTCATCGTCGATTCCTATGCCTCGCTGAAAACCAACATAGAGGACGGTTCGCTGCGTGCGCTCGCCACCTCCTCCGGCACCCGCTCGCAATGGTTGCCCAACCTGCCCACGGTACAGGAAGCCGGCGTGCCCAACTTCGACGTTCTGTCGTGGAACGCCATCTTCGTTCCCGCCGGCGTGTCGGATGAGATCGTCAACAAGCTCAACGGCATCATGCGTGAAGTGATGGCGGAGGATGACACCAAGAAGCGTATGCTGCAGATTGGCGTTGAATCCCGCGCTGGTACGCCTGAAGAAGCACTGAAGCGCTTGACCGATGATATTGCTCGTTGGACGGCGGTCATCGACAAGGCCGGCATCGAGAAGCGCTGACGCGGGACGCGCCAGCTTTTAGGAGGACAAAAGTTTGAGCCAGATCGATATCCTCATGCCAGTGCCGTTGCCGCAACTGGTCAGGGAGGCGTTGGATGCGCGCTACCGCGTGCACAAACTCTGGCTTGAAACCGACAAGGAGGCGACCCTGACCAGGATCGCCTCCGGCATCCGCGCCGTGGCGACAGGCGCTCCGATTCTCGCCGAAGACATGGTCTATCCGATCTCGGCGGCACTGATGCAGCGGCTGCCGAAGCTCGAAATCGTCGCCAATCTCGGCGTCGGCTATGACAATGTCGACGCACGCTGGGCCGGCGATCATCACATTTGCGTCACCAACACGCCGGACGTGCTGACCGAGGAAACCGCCGATACGGCCTTCGGCCTGGCGCTGAACGCGGTGCGGCAGTTTCCCCGCGCCGAGCGCTATTTGCGCGACGGCAAATGGCTACAGAAGCCGTTCGAACTCACCGCATCCCTACGCGGCCGCACGATGGGCATTCTCGGTCTTGGCCGCATCGGCCAGGCCATTGCGCGCCGCGCCGAAGCCTTCGGCGTCAAAGTCATCTATCACAGCCGCAACGAAGCACCTGATGTGCCTTATCCCTATGTGCCCAGCGTGCTAGAACTGGCGCGCCGCAGCGATATCTTGATGATTGTCGTACCCGGCGGCCCCGCCACCATGAACATGGTCGACAAAGCCGTGCTCGAAGCCCTAGGGCCGCAGGGCGTGCTTATCAACATTGCCCGCGGAACGATCGTCGACGAAACGGCCCTGATCGAAGCGCTGCGCAATCGCACAATCCTGACGGCCGGCCTCGACGTCTTCGCCGAGGAACCACACGTTCCGCCGGAACTCATCCAGATGGACCATGTCGTCCTCCTGCCGCACGTCGGATCGGCCTCGCAGGTCACCCGCGATGCGATGAGCCAATTGCAGGTGGACAATCTCGATGCCTGGTTCGCCGGGCGCGATGTCCTCACCCCCGTTGCCGAGACGCCTTGGCTCCGGGCCGGCAAATAGGCAAAATGGAACGGTTCCACGAACGAAGTGGAACGATTCGGGGATCAGGTCATGCGGCGCAGGGTAATGTTACGCCCTTCTATTCTTTCCGGAACGATCATCGCCGGGATTCTCGGCTTCACGGGAACGCTCGCGCTGGCGGCGGTCGCTCAGACGGCCGCTCCGGCCAGTTCCCGCGCAGCCGCCGGCACCTGGGACATTTCGCTGAATGACACCGAACGCAAATGCCGCCTCACCTTGCGCGAGGATGCTGCGTCGGCCGCCGGACAACTCTTCATCGGCATGCCAGCCGGCTGCCGTCGTGCCATGCCCGTCCTGATGGACGTGACCGGATGGAATGTGCCCGCGGCAGGCAAGATCGTCCTCAATGCGGCCAGCGGCCAGCCCGTGCTGACGTTCGACAACGTCAAGGATGGTGAGTTGAAAGCCACCGGTCCGGAAGGTGAGACCTACGAACTCATCAACACAGGCAAGCCCGTCGATACGGTTCCACGCTACAACGTGGCGCAAACATCGCCACAAGGTCAGATGCAGGCGCAACGCTCGCAAACACAACGTCCCGCCGCTGCCCCGGCCCAGCGCATGTCCGACATCGCCGGCCGCTATGCGGTGATTCGCGAGAGCGGTCGCGACACCGGCTGCATGGTCACCTTGTCGGAACAGGGTCGTGGCCGCGGCATGAATCGCGCCCAGTTGGCGCCGGCCTGCCGCGACCAGGGAATCGTGATTTTTGATCCGATTGGCTGGCATCTGGAGCGCGGACATCTCGTTCTGCACGCCCGCAAAGGCCACAAGCTTGAGCTTGATGCCGATGGCGTCGATCAATGGATGAAGGACGGCGCCAAGCCGATCGGCCTCAAGCGGCTTCAGTAGGCCGCCAACGATCAATCGCTCCAGCTCGCCGCCAACATGTCGCGGAAGCGTTGCGCGGCGGGCGAAAGTCGTACGTGACGGCGTTCGACGATCCCGATCGTGCGCCGGATCACCGGATCGCGGATCGTCTTGGTGATGATGATGGGATGGTCGCCCTGCGGCGTGGCCAAACGGGGCAGCACCGATGCGCCGAGGCCGGCTTCCACGAGCCCCAACGAGGTCGACAGATGGTTGACCTCGCACAGCCATTGCAGACGGATGGCACTTTTCGACAAAGCCGTATCGAGCAGCACGCGATTGCCGCTCGACTTGCTAACGCCAATCAGCGGCATGTCTTGCAAGTCGGTCCAGGTCAGATCATCACGCTCAGCCAGCGGATGATCGCGTCGGCAGGCAAGCACGAAAGGATCGTCGGACAGAGGCGTGAATGTCAGATCGGGATCTGATGCCCCAAGCAGATTGAGGCCGAACTCGACTTCGCCTCGCGCCACGCTCGCTAGACATTCCCCGGCGCCTTCATCAACGATGCGAAAGCGAATGCGTGGATAGAGCGCGTTGAAAGCCTGCACGACGCGCGGCAGAAAATAGAAGGCAGCGGTCGGAATGCATGCAATGTTGACTTGTCCGTGCTGCACGCGACCAAGATCACCGATCGACAGAAGCGACGTTTCCAATTCGTCGATCATGCGACGAACCAAAGGCTCAAGGCCCCGGCCGATCGCCGTCAACGCCACCTTACGCGTCGATCGCTCGAACAACGGCGCGCCGATCGCAGCCTCCAGCCCCTGGATACGACGCGTCAGTGCCGGCTGCGACATGGCCAGATGATCGGCAGCCCGATGAAAGCCACCGAAATCGATGACCGCCAGGAAGGCCCGCAAATCGAGAAGTTCGAAATTGATCCGCATAAGGCATTGTCGGGCGCAATCACGCGCCCGACAAGAGTGTCATTCGCCGATCAATTGATGATGGTGCTGGATTTTTTCACCACATCCGCCCAGCGCGCCGATTCCTCGACCATCATCTTGCGGAAATCTTCGGCCGTCGATCCAATCGGCTCAGCGCCTTCGTTGGCGAAGCGCTCGCGGATCAATGGGCTGTTGATCGCATCGACGCTGGCGGTGCGCAGCTTGGCGACCACTTCCGGCGGCGTACCCTTCGGCACCACGAAACCATACCAAGCGCCCGTCTCATAATTCTTGATGCCGCTTTCGGCCAGAGTCGGCACATTCGGCAATGCCTTGGTGCGCTTCTCGGTGGTGACCGCCAGCGCCTTCACCGTGCCGGCGGAAATCAGCCCGGAAACGGAAGGCATGGTCGTGATCATGAAATCGGTCTGACCGCTGACGAGATCGTTCAGCGCCGGGCCGGCGCCACGATACGGCACATGCGTGATGTCGAGATTGCCCAACTGCGCCATCAGCACAGCGGCAAGATGGCTGGCCGAGCCATTGCCCGCGCTGCCATAGCTGAGCTTCGCCGGATTCTTCTTCACGAAATCGAGGAAATCGGCAATCGAGTTGAATTGCGACTTCGCCGGAACGACCAGCACCAGCGGTGCCGAGGTTAAAAGCGTGACGGGCTCGAAAGCCTGCAGCGGATCGACCTTGATGTTCTTGAAGATGTGCGGATTGACCACCATTGGGCCCTGGTTAGCCATCAACACGGTGTAACCATCGGCCGGCGAGGTCGCGACAATCTGCGAAGCGAGATTACCCCCCGCCGTACCATTGTTTTCGACCACCATGGTTTGGCCGAGCTTTTCGCTGACCGCCTGCGCCACGAGACGGGCAATCGCATCGGTGCCACCGCCAGCCGCGTAAGGCACCATCAACTTGATCGGCCGTTCCGGAAATTCCTGTGCGACAGCCGGTGCGAGACCAGCCAAAGTCGTGATCAAAGCAACATTAACGAGGCGTCGAGTGAGCATGTTTCCCTCCACAAGAGTCGCAGTTTTCAGTTTCAGTGGTCGTCATAAAGCGAGGCGGGCACGAGCACCCGGCCCTCGAAAATGCGGCGCGCCGTGCGCACCAGTTCAGCGCGCAGAACACGCTCGCCATCGACTTGCATGGCGACAGCGATCTGACCGCTGGGATGTTCCACGGTGACGGCATCGCCTTTTGGCGTGGCGATATCGAAAGCAATCGTTCCCTCAAGCCGCGCAGCGGCGGCAACGCAAAGCGCGCCAGTCGCCGAATGGGCGCGATGGCAGGTATCGGGAACGAGATAGCGCGAGGTGATGGCACCACCGTGCCGCGCCGGCGACAGAATACCGATCTTAGGGATCACCCGTCCCGTCACATCGCCAAGCCCCATGCGCCGGCCGGCCTCGCGACGCAGGCGCTCAAGGCGCGTGAAAAGAGCCGTATTGGCATCGATCTGAGCCGGTGTTTCATCGCCGGCCAGCCCGATCGCATCCGCCCGCACCAGCATCATCGGCATGGCGTAATCGATGAGCGTCACGGCAACGTCTTCGATCATCTCGCGGCGCTGGCCCGTCGGAAACAAGGCGCCGGTCTTGCCGCCGGCCGCATCGCCGAAGCTCAAGCGAATGGGCGCCGCCGAACCGGCGACACCATCGATCATCGTGTCGCCGTCATAAGCGACTTCGCCACCGGGCGTCTGGATGGTGGCTTCGACGAGGCTTTTAGTGTTGCGATTGAAAATGCGGACGGTGGTTTCACCGTCCTGCGCTTCAACTAAACCGGCTTCGATGGCGAACGGCCCAACCGCGGAAAGCATGTTGCCGCAATTCGGGCCGGTATCGACGGCCGCCCGATCGATCGCGACCTGGGCGAACAGATAATCGACATCGGCTTGCGGATGCGAGGGACGACCGACGATGGCCACTTTGCTGGTCAGCGAATTGGCGCCACCAAGCCCATCGATCTGTAGCGGATGGGGCGAGCCCATCACCGTCAGCAGAAATTGGTCGCGCGCCGCCTCATCCCTCGGCAGGTCTTCTTCCAGCAGGAAAGGACCGCGCGAGGTGCCACCGCGCATGAGAACGCAGGACACTTTGCGTTGCCGCGCCGGCTTTTCCGGAGCGGCGATCGGCTGAGAGAAGGTCGGAGATACGTCGATCAGGCTCATGGGCCTTCGGATACGCGATCATCTCTCTTCCGATAATTGCAAAGATAAGAGATATTGATCCGAAAATCGGATCAATTATGCCGTCTATGCGACCAACTTGCTCTCATGTTTGGCAAATCGGCCCGAATTCTCAGGTCGATTTATCAGTTTTGGTGACGATCTCGCTCGCCTCGTTGAGCTTGGCGATGATCGCCTGGAGCTGAGCCTCGTCGATCGGACCTTCCGAGAGACGCTGGCGCAGAGCCTGGCGAAGTCGGTGGAAGGCTTCCCGCAGCGTCGGCTGGGGACCGCGCGCCGCACCCACCTGCTCGACATAGGCGAAGGCCGCATCAACGGTTTTACGATTGGCGGCGAGAGCCGCGGCGCCTTCTTCCGTCAGCGTGTAAAGCTTACGGCCATCGGCACTTTCGCTCACCGTGAGCTGTCCCATCTCCTGCAGGAGCGTCAGCGTCGGATAGATCGTGCCGGCGCTCGGCGTATAGACGCCGTTGGACTTCTCTTCGAGCGCCTTGATGATCTCATAGCCGTGACGCGGCTTCTCGGCGATGAGCTGCAGGATGACCAATCGCAGATCACCATGTTCGAAGAAGCGGCCAAGCCGCGCCCGCCGGCCGCCTTCGCGACCACCATGGCGACCAAACCGATGCCCTTCCGGGCCCTTTAGATAGCGGTCTCCTCCCATGCGGCGGCCGCGATGCCATTCGTCCGAACAGCCGAATTTATGAAATTTCATAGTTACTTACATCCATTTAGATACATCGAACAATTCGATATATCGATAAATAAGATATATCGAAACTCAGAATGTACAAGACCCCGCGGCGAATTTTCTCGGCCATCGGGGATTTCGAAGAATTGCCAGGCGCTAACGCCGACGCATTAGCGCAGTTGCGCAAGCCAGACGGTGTGACCGCCACACGTCGGATCTTCAACCACATGCGCCACGGTCTCGAACCCTTGAACCTCAAGCAGACGCCGATATTCGTCCGCATCGAGACTGGCGTGATAGAGCGGCTCGCCTTCCAGGGCGCCAATGGCCTCGCCTTCGGACGGGCCACTGGTGAACATCAGAACCGCGCCCGTCGCTGCATGCTGGCGAAAGACGGGGAACATCATCCGTTGATCGGCGGCCGACAGATGAAAGAAACTGTCCCAGGCAATGATGCCGTTGAAGACCCTCCCCAGCGACAGACTGCGCATGTCCGTCACCATCGCCTCTTGCTGCGGAAAATGATCCGCGAACATGGCGATCATCTCGGGGGATGAATCGACACCCATCACATCGAACCCGCGCTCGATGAGATAGCGTGCCATCGGCTCGCCCGGCCCACATCCGATATCGAGAACGGAAGCTTGCGCCGGTAACAAAGCGCAGAACCGATCAAGCCATGCGCGCTCCATCAGTCGGCTGCCCCGCGCCTGCGACCAAGCACGGGCATGCCGGCGATAAAGCGCAACGATATCGTCCGCAGCCGACGGCATTATGCGCCAGAAATCGACTTGGCCATCATAGCGCCAAGGGCTTCACGCTGCTGACCTTGCCGGTCGAAATTCTGAGGATCGAGCCAACGCTCAAACACGGCTTTGCGTGCGGGCCACTCTCGATCGAGCATGGAAAACCACGCCGTATCGCGGCTTTTGCCGTGTACCAGCATGTGCTGCCGAAACACCCCCTCAAAGGCAAAACCGAAACGTAGAGCCGCACGATAGGAGGGGGCATTGAGCCGATCGCATTTCCACTCCAGCCGCCGATAGCGCATCGTCTCGAATGCATGACGCGCCATCAGATAAACCGCCTCGGTCGCGGCTGCTGAACGTTGCAGCGGCGGCGCAAAAAAAACGTCACCGATTTCGATCGACCGATGCGCCGGCTCATCACGCAGGAACGATAGAAAACCGCTGGCCCGACCACCGACCGGGAGACAGGCATAGTAGCGCCGATCTTTCGACGTCACGCGCCGCTGGACGAAAGCCGCGAAGGCCTCGCGGTCATGCGTCGGGCGGTCTGCCATGAAGCGGCAGAGGTCTTCCAGGTCGGCCCCGGCCAATGCGGCAAAGAGATCGTCCGCGTGTCGCTGACTGATCGGCTCCAATGTCACGAACCGACCGTGAAAATCCCCGCTTTCGCTCATACCTATATCGCCCCATCCGCCCTATTCGGCGGCGAGGCGAATATTGCGACCTTCCTGCCCAGATGCAACTGGGGGCAGTGCTGTTTCCGGCTCATCGGTCGGCCCGACAACCCCAGAAAACAGCCGACCGACCAGCTTCGACAGATCGTCCATCAGAATGAACATCGCCGGCACGAAGATCAGCGACAACAGGGTCGAGACGATCAAGCCACCGATCACGCCGATAGCCATCGGCGAGCGGAATTCGCCACCGTCGCCAAAGCCCAGTGCCGAGGGCACCATGCCCGCTACCATGGCAATCGTCGTCATGATGATCGGACGCGCCCGTTTGCGGCCGGCATCGACAATAGCCTCCAGCCGATCGACACCTGCCGCCATCTGCTCGATGGCGAAATCGACCAACATGATGGCGTTCTTGGTGACAATGCCCATCAACATCAACATACCGATCACCACCGGCATGGAGATGGCGTGATCCGTGACGATCAAAGCGAGAATGACACCACCCACCGACAGCGGCAGCGAGAACAGAATGGTGATCGGCTGTAACACGCTGGCGAACAGCAGGATCAACACCGCCAGCACCATCAGGATGCCGGCCCCCATCGCCTTGGCAAAGCCCTCGAAAACTTCGATCATAATCTCGGCGTCACCGGATTCCTTCAGGGTCACACCGGCAGGCAGATTCTTCGCCGCCGGCAAGGCCATGATCGCCTCCACCGCTTCACCAAGCGCATCCGTGCCGACAAGATCAGCCTCGACCGAGATACGCCGCACGCGATCATAGCGGTTGATGCTCGCCGGCCCCTGCCCCAGACGGATATCGGCCACCGCCGACAATGGCACCGAGGCGCCGCGATTGGTGGCGACACGCAGGTTCGACAGAATGTCCATCGCCGCGCGCGTATCGCGTTTCAACTGCACGCGGATCGGCAGCAGCCGGTCGCCGGCATTGTATTTCGCCAGATTGATGTCCAGATCCCCGATGGTGGCAACGCGGATGGCGTCGGCCAGGGCTTCGGTGGAAATGCCGAGATCGGCGGCGCGATCGCTGCGCGGCACGATCAGAATTTCCGGCCGGTTGAGCGCCGCACTCGACGAGACGTTGGCGATCAGCGGAATACGCTTCATCTGGCTGGCGAGTTCGGCGCCGACACGCTCGACGGCCGCATTGTCCGTGCCCGAGACCACCAGCGATACCGCGCGCTGGCCATTGTCGTTCAGGAACCAGCTGCGAATGTCCGGGATGCGCGCGACATCGGCGCCGATCTCGGTTTGCAGTTGTTTCTGCGTCTTCTCGCGATGGCTCTTATGGGTGAGATGAACCGTGAGTTGCGCATTGCGCACCTCCGGCGCACCCAGGCCAATCTTGCCGCCATCGACGAAAACGCCCGTTACCTCCGGTCGCTCTCGCAGGCTTTTGGCGATCGTGTCGGTGACGCGCATCGTATCGTCGATCTTGGCGCCCGGTGGCAACTCCACCGATAGCAGCAGCCGCGCCACGTCCTCAGCCGGCAGAAAGCCCGACGGCAGCAGTTTCGTCGCCATGATCGAGCCGGCGAAAATCGCCAATCCCGCGACGATGGTGATGAAGCGATGACGCACGGAGACGCGGACCAGCGCCGTATAGGTCCGCATCAGCCAACCCTCCTTCGCCTCGCGATGCGGATGAGGACGCAGGAAATAGGCGGCCAACATAGGTGTGACAAGCCGCGCCACCAGCAGCGAAAACAGCACGGCGATAGCCACCGTCAAACCGAACTGCTTGAAATATTGCCCGGCGATACCGCCCATGAAGCTCACCGGCGCGAACACCGCGACGATGGTGAAGGTAATGGCGATCACCGCGAGGCCGATTTCATCGGCCGCTTCCAGCGCCGCGCGATAGGGCGATTTGCCCATATGCATGTGGCGCACGATGTTTTCGATCTCGACGATGGCATCATCGACCAGAATACCTGTCGCCAGCGTCAAGGCGAGCAGACTGACCAGGTTGAGCGAAAAACCCATCGCATCGAGCGCGAAAAAAGTCGGAATGACGGACAAAGGCAGGGCAATGGCCGTGATGATCGTCGCGCGCATATCGCGCAGAAAGATCAACACGACAAGGACAGAGAGCGCGGCGCCTTCCAGCAGCGTCTGCATCGCTGACTTGTAATTGCCGACCGTGTAATCGACATAGCTGTCGATCATTTCCATCGACACCTGAGGATATTTCGCCCGCAGCGCCTCGATATGTTTGGCGACCTCGGTGGCCACCACCACATCGCTGGCGCCCTTCGCGCGATTGACACCAAAGGCAACCACGGAACGGCCATCGAGCCGGGCGAAACGACGCGGCTCGGCCGCCGTATCGGTCACCGTGCCGAGATCGGCGAGTTTCACCTTGCGCCCACCTGACAGCACGATCGTCGTCTGTGCCAAGTCTTCCACCTTGCGGGCGCCGGCGAGCGTGCGGATCGCCTGTTCCTGGCCGGCCAATTCACCGCGACCGCCACCGATATCGACATTCATGGCGCGCAACTGCTGGCTCACCTCGCCGGCAGTAACGCCGAGCGAAAGCAGCCGATCGGGATCGAGTTCGATCAGAATTTCACGGTCGACGCCGCCGATACGCGACACGCCGCCGACCCCACGCACGCTCTGCAAATCGCGCGCCGCCACGTCGTCGACGAACCAGGACAATTGCTCGATCGACATGCCGGGCGAAGCCACTGCATAAGTCACGATCGGCAGGCCGGTGATGTCGACGCGCTGGGTGATCGGTTCCAGAATGTTGCGCGGTAGATCGGCGCGCACCCGCGCCACCGCATCCTTCACATCGTTCAAGGCCCGATCGGTGTTGATCTCAATGCGAAATTCGATGGTGGTCGTCGAAAGCCCATCGGAAATCGATGAAACGATATGTTTGATACCGACAACGCCAGCCACCGCATCTTCGATCTTCTTGGTGATCTGCGTCTCGATTTCCGAAGGTGCCGCACCCGGCTGATTGATAGTCACCGAGATGATCGGAATATCGACATTGGGGAAGCGCGTCACCGGCAATTGCGAGAACGAGAACAAGCCCAGGATCGTCAAGACGGCGAACAGGACGAGCGCGGGAATGGGCCTGCGGATCGACCAGGCGGAAATATTCATCACAGAGCTCCGGTCTGTTCCCGCATCGGCGCAACCCGGTCACCCGGGCGCAGGAAAGAGCCGGCGCGTGCCACCACCTCCTCACCCTCGATCAGGCCAGACAGCACTTCGGCGCGGCCACCATCCACAAGCCCGAGCTGCACGGGCTTGGCCTGCACGGCGCCATCGACGGCGACGAGCACTTGCGCCCCACCATTGTCATAGGAGAGCGCGCTGATCGGCACCGTCAAGGCGCGCCCCTGACGGATTTCGATCACGCCGCGCGCGAAGGAGCCGGTTGCAGCACCTTCCGGCGAAGCCAAAGTCAGGCGCACGCGGCCAAGCCGGGTATTGCGATCGACTTCGCTGGCGGCAAGGCGCACCTGCGCATCGATCTTTTTGCCATTGGCCAAGGTCACCACAGCTTTCTGGCCTGTTTTCACAACGCCGATCCGTGCTTCCGGCACTTCGGCTTCCAGTTCGATCGTGCCGTTCTCGACGATGCGGAACAGCGGATCGCCGGAAGCAGAAGCCACCGCACCAAGCTTTGCCGAGCGGCGCGCGACGAGGCCAGCAGATGGCGAGCGCACCTCGGTGCGGGCGATACGTACGAGAAGTTCGCGACGCTGTGCTTCCAGGCTGGCCTTGTCGGCCTTGGCCAGATCAAGCGCATCGCGGGCGCCGCGCAATTGCGCCTGCGCGGTCAGCGCCGCAGCATTTTTCTGATCGACGGCGGCCTGGGTCGACGCACCGCGTGTCAGCAAGGAACGCGCGCGTTCGATATCTACCTTGGTCCAGGCTGCGTTCGCCTCGGCCTGAGCGATCTGATTACTTGCTTGGGCGATGGCTGCGTCGGCGCGCTTCAGTCCTGCGTCCGATTGCGCCAATTGCGCATCGAGCACATCGCGCTGCAGGCGCACAAGCACAGCGCCTTTTTCGATCCTGTCGCCTTCCTCTGCGAGCAGTTCGACAATCCGCAGGCCTTCGATCTCCGGCCCGATCAACACTTCGTTGCGGGCCACCAAAGTACCCGTGGCCAGCACGGTTTCGACAATGTCATGGGCGCGCGCCGCGACCACGCTGACAGGTTGCGGCGTCGGCTGATGCGAGAGATTAGCCGCGGCTTTGTCCTTGGCCTCCGGACGCGCTGCCTGCGCGGCGCCAAATTTCCAGGCCACACCGGCACCAGCCAGACCCAGCACGACCAGCGCCGGAATAACGATACCGCGTCTCATGACGTCGTTTCCTTGTGAGACTGAGAGGGAGATGGCGCAGCCGATGCCACCGGGCGCAGCATTTGCGCGATCAAAGGCAGGATAGAATGGGCAACCGTCGCCACATCAAAATTGGGTCGGCAGCCAAGGCTCCAAAAGAGGCCATCGGCAATCACATCCATCACGTCGACGATTTCATTCACCGGTCGATCGGGGTTGATGGTGCCGTCGGCCTGAGCGCGCTCCAGCAATTCGACCATCGATGCGCGGATCGTCGCATCACACCGCAACATCACCTCGGCCACCGCCGGATTGCGCCGCGACTCGACGCCTATCTCCAGGAAGATGGCGAGCTTCTCCGGCGGCCGCTCGATGATGCAGGTCTCCATCAGCGCCGCCAGACTGTTCATCAGGTCGGAGGTATCGATCTGAGCGAACAGTTCCAGGAATTCGTCGCGATCGCGCGCCACGAGTCCCTCGATCAGCGCTTCCTTGGATTTGAAGTAGAGATACACCCCCCCCGCCGACACACCCGCCTCGCGGCAGATGTCGTTCATGGTCGTGCGGTGGAAGCCCTTTCGCGCAAAGCAGACTTCAGCCGCACCCAGGATGTGCAGCCGCCGCTCTTGCTGTTTCTCGTCCGAGAGTTTGGGCAAGTCAGGCTCACTTTAGAGCGAGAATAAAAAACGAATGATCATTCATTTTAGAGAAACCACTGTTATTGTCAACACATGAACTATTCCTCAGCGATGTCCTGACGTTGCACCCGGTGATGGGCCGGCTAGGCTGGCGTTCACCCGCCCTCGTCCGCCGGAGTCGCCGTTGACCCGCCTCTCGCTTCGTCTGGTTCCCCTCGGCTGCGCCCTCTTGGCCGTGCTCACGCCGCCGACCGCTCAGGCCCAAAACTGGCCGAACCGGTCCATCCGCCTCGTCGTTCCCTTCGCAGCCGGCGGCTCCACCGATGTCATCGCCCGCCTGGTCGCCGCCGACATGGCCGGCCCGCTTGGGCAACAGGTGGTGGTGGAGAACAAGGCCGGCGCCGGCGGCAGCACGGGATCCGCGGAGATCGCTCGCGCAACGCCTGACGGCTATGCGATCCTCGCCGCCACCGTCTCGACCCACGCGATCAATCCAGCACTTTACAGCCGCCTGCCCTTCGACGTGATCGACGACTTCACGCCGATCGTCCATCTCGTCGATATTCCCAACGTGTTGGTGATCTCGCCAAGCGTTCCGGCGCGCACGGTGGCCGAGCTGAAAGCCTTTGCGGCCAAGAACCCCGGCCGGCTCAATTATGCTTCGCCTGGCGTCGGCAGCATCGGACACCTGCAAAGCCAATGGTTCGCCAATCTCATTGGCGTCTCCATGGCCCATGTGCCCTATCGTGGCGCAGGCCCCGCCATGCAAGATGTCATGACCGGAGAAGTACAGTTGATGATCGACAACGTGCCGACCGCGCTTGAGCAGATCCGGTCCGGCAAGGTCAATGCGCTCCTGGTTTCAAGCCCAACGCGGATCGCGCAATTGCCCGACACGCCCTCCTCTGTCGAAGCAGGCCTGCCCCAGTTCATCGGCTATAGCTGGCTGGCCTTCCTCGCGCCCAAGGGCACGCCCGACCATGTCGTCACCGCGCTCTACGGGGCCGCCAAGGCCTCCCTCGCCAATCCACAGGTGCGCGAACGCCTGCAGGCGTTGAGCGCCACCGTGGTTGGCGAAAACCCCAGCGCCACAGCCGCTTTTTTGCGTGCCGAACGCGCCAAGTGGACCCCTATCGTCAAAACGATCGGGGTTCAGCTCGACTGAAACGTCTTGTGGCTGCGTCGAACGTCCTCAAGGCAAGTCAAAAGGTGCTGGACAAAACTGCGTTTCTATCGAAACGCAATTTGCTCTAGCTTTCGATCGCTACTTCATCGCAGACGATCCGCGCCGCGCTCGCGGCTTCCGCCGCCGCGTCGAAACGCACGTCTTCATAGTGGTGCGTGGCCTGGTCTCCCCCTTCGGTGAAATGATCGAAGAAGGTTTTCATGGCGAGATCGACGCCAAGTTCGGTGAGCTCACGCTGATCGTCCGTATAGATGCGGCCAGCGTTGAACGGCGTCAGCACGATGTCATAGGACGGAAAATAAGCGACGTTGTCACGCGCGCCGCAAACCTCGTCCGCAGCCACCCGCAGGGCCGACTTGGTATAGGAATTCGACACCACCACATGGCGCGGCTCATAGGTCGCCAGCATCGACACCGGCGAGACCGAGATGATGATCCGGCTCTTCGGATTGACGGACCGCAGATTGTCGATGAAGCCCAAAAGGTCCGCAACGATCTCCGACACCCGGGCGTTGTGATATTCATAAACATCCGGATCCCACGTACCGCCCGATACACCGGGCGCCACCGGCAAGACAACCTTGTCGCTCTTGGAGCGGAAATGTTCCGTCAGCCCAAGCGTGAGAACAAAGACATCGAGATTTTCAAACATCTCGCGCACAAGCCGCAGATGCTCTTCGCGCGATGCATGCAGCTCGTCAGGCGAAGCAAATCCCTCCGGCTCGATCAGCGGCCGATAAGGATCGACGAAGCGGCCATCGGGGCGCGTCCAGACGTCGATATCCGGGTTCAGCCGGCCGAAGGCGCGTTCGAACGTCTGCCGCAACTGGGCCGTTGTATAGATATTTCCATAGCGGCAGGAGAACACGCGATAGTTGCGTTCAAACGCCTGGTCGCCGTTGAGCCCCGGCGGCGTGTCTTCCGGCACGTAATAGTGATAGCCGCTGTTTTGGAGCTGGCGGGCCACCCGCTGGGCGAAGCAACTGCCCGCCGAGGCCACCTTGTCGGAGGGGGCGATCGTGAAGGGCACCGAGACGATCGGATCTATGGCGAAAGACGGCATGGAAGCCACAGCCGAACGCCAAAACTGGTGTGACGGCAGGTTGTTATAGGGGCCACGGGCCATCGGAATCCTCGTGAAAACCGCGTGAATTGAGTTGAGATTGACGATAGGTCCGCATTGGACGAATGTCACGGCCAGAATCTTGATTCAGTCGTAGGTCGGAGTTCAGATGCTGTCCGCATTTGACCGGCGCGTGCTGTCTATGCGCGTGCGTCAGGTCGCAGGTCGTAATCGACGCAAGTCGAATGGCCCCCATATCGCCGTCATCGCCAACTGCCAGACTTTTGGCGTCGCCTATGCGATGGACATGCTGCTTCCCGGCGCGACCGTCGATCCCATCCAGATCCTGCTCGGCAACCGCACAACGCCGGAACTACTGGCGAAGGTGCTGCGCGACTACGACTACGTCTTCGGCCTGAAGTACATTTCGACCCATCTGCGCTTCGGCGATCACACGACGCTCGAACGACTGATGCCGAACATCCGTTGGTTCCCGCTGTTTCACTTCCCCGCCTATCATCCCGACTTTCTCTTCCTGCAGAAGCCAGGCTCGCCAAGTGCCGTGCTCGGCCTGTTCAACGTTTCCCAATCGGCCATTCTCTCCACCGCCTTCCGCTTGGGTCTCTCGCAGAAGCAGGCATTGAGCCTGATGAACGAGGACATGTACGAGCGGCTCGGCTATTTCGATGTCTGGCAGTCGGCCTGGGAGGAGATGCTGCGGCTCGGCCGCGAATGCGATCTCGACTATGGCCCCGATATGATCCGCTGGAGTCGCGCAGGTTGCTTCATGCACACGCCCGTGCACCCCAAAGCCCATGTGATGTATGACGTCGCCCGGATGCTCTTGCGCAAGGAAGGCTTGAGCCTCCGCGAAGGCGACTTCGATCGCTTCGCCGTCGATCGCCTGGTGGACGATGCGGTGCTGCCGATCTATCCGCCGATCGCCAAGCGCCTCGGCGTCAAGGGCGACTATGTGTTCAAGCGCGCCAGTCACCCAGGCCCGAAGAACAAAGCTTATTTTTACACGCTGGAGGATTTCGTCGCCTCGAGCTACGAAACGTTCTCGAAAACCGATCCATCGAACATGCAGCATCCCCGCATCGACGGCTGGCTGCAATCGCCCGAAATCTGTGACATTTTTCGCTCACGCGCTAAAGGCTGACCAACTCAGCCTTTGACACGGAAGACGATGGGCATTGTGAAGCTCAGCCCCTCGTCGGCCACCAGCGGCGGCGGCGGCGGCACTGGGTCGGAGCGACGCATCATCGCGATGGCCGCTTCATCGAAATTGGTATCCCCCGACCCCTTGGCGATACCGATCGTTTTCACATGGCCAAGACGGTCGAGTTCGAACTGCACGACAACTTCAACACTGCGGCGCGCCCCGCCCGTGGGATAACGCTTGTGGCGATCGATATGGGCGACGAGCTGGCGCTGCCAGGTGGCGCGAATCCGCTGCAGGCTGCGACCGGTGCCAATGACAGGCGCGACCGATTTCTCGCTCGGCGGCGCTTCCTCGACCGTCGGCGCGGCTGTTGCTTCGGAAGCGACCGATTCCGTCGACTGCGTGGCCGGCACGGCCGTCGTCTGCGGCTCCTCTTCCTTCGGCTTCTCGGTGGTCTGCGGCTGTACCACGCGATCAGGATCTTCCGTCTCGGTCGGATCGCCCTTTTCGAATTCGGTCTGTTCGGTCTGGACCTTCTGCTCCTGCACCGCCTGCGACGCGGCGGAAGCTTCAGCCTCCGGCCCCGGCGGCAGATCGGAAGGTTCGGCTTTCAGGGAAGCCAATTCCAGCCCGATCTCGATCGCCGGCGCCCCATCCTCATCTTCCGTCGGCTCGACATTGGCATAGGACATGGCAACCATCGCACCGCCAAGGTGCAAGGCTAGCGCGCCAGCGGCGGCTACAGTCCACAGGGCCATCGAGCTCTTCGGCATCATGGGGTGGCGCTCCCCCCTTCGGGAGGCTTCGCCTCCGGCACGCCTTCCAGGGCCACCAGGGCGACCTTGAGATAACCGCCCGTGCGCAGCAATTCGAACACGCTCATGATCTCGCCATAAGGCACGGACTTATCGGCCCGCAGAAAGATGCGCTTGTCCTTGGTCATGTCCGGGAGCTGATCGAGCTGATGCGCGAGATCGACCCGCTTCACCATGCTCTCGCCGATCGCCACCGACAGATCCGACTTGATCGTCACATACGTCGGCTTATCCGGCTTCTTTTGCGGATTGGCGGTCGAACTGGGGAGATCGACCGGCAGGTCAACCGTCGACAGTGGCGCGGCCACCATGAAGATGATCAGCAGAACCAGAATGACGTCGATGAAGGGCGTGACGTTGATCTCATGCACTTCATCATATTCGTCATCGGTTTCACCAAGCGAGACAGCCATGGCTCACTCCGCCGGGGTGTTGGCGACCGAGCGCCCGTAAGCGCGGTCGAGATCGCGGGACAAGAGACGCTGCACCAGGCCCGAGGCCGCACTCACCGTCTCGCCATAAGATTTCGTGCCGCGCGAAAAGTAGTTGTAGAGAATGACCGCCGGGATAGCCGCGACAAGGCCCAGCGCCGTCGCCAGAAGCGCTTCGGCAATGCCGGGCGCGACGACGGCCAGATTGGTCGTCTGCGATTTCGAAATGCCGATGAAGCTGTTCATGATGCCCCAGACGGTGCCGAACAGACCAACGAAGGGACCGGTGGAACCGATGGTCGCCAGCAAGCCCATGCCGCGGCGCATGCCACCCGTTTCACGACGCACGATCTCGCTGAAATGCGAAGCGGCGCGCTCCTTGATGCCGCCATCGACCGTAATATCGGACGACAGATGCGCCTCTTGAGCAGCCGCATCGAGCAGGCGAGCAACGATGTTGCGCTCGCCGCGCAGTGTCTCTTGCGCATCGGCCAAAGAACGCGAACCGGCGATGCGGGCAATCGCACGGCGTAGTTTCGTCTGCGCGATCCCCAATTCCACGCTCTTGGCGATGAAGATCGTCCAGGTGACCACGGATGCAAACGCCAAACCGACCATCACCGCCTGCACGACAATGTCGGCCGCCATGAACATCGACCAGGGCGAAAGATCGTGCGGGACGGCCCCCGATGGCGGCACGACGCGCGGCGCAACCTCTTCTTGCGCCCAAACCTGTGTCGCCAAAACCTGCGCCGCCAAAACCAGAGTACCGAGATGCCGCCTGTTCATACTTGTGCCCATTGCCGGATGAGGTTGTGATAGATCCCCGTCAGCCGCACGACGTCCGCGTCCCCTGAACCGAGCCGTGTGGCGAGAGATTGAATGGTCTGGTCGAGATCGAAAACCAACGCACGTTGATGGTCTTCGCGCAACATGCTCTGCAACCAGAAGAATGAAGCGACGCGCACACCGCGTGTGATCGGCGTCACCATGTGCAGGCTGGAAGCTGGATAAAGCACGAGGCTGCCAGCCGCGAGTTTTACTTCATGCGAGCCATATTGATCTTCGATGACGAGTTCGCCGCCGTCATATTCTTCCGGTTCGGAAAGAAACAGCGTCACCGATAGATCGGTGCGAATGCGCAGCCCCGTCAGCTTGTCACCGCGCACGGCATTGTCGACATGCAGGCCGAATTTGTTGCCGACGCCATAGCGATTGAACAAGGGCGGAAAAATACGCTGCGGCACAGCGGCGGAAATGAACAGCGGACTGCGCGTCAGCGCCGTAATGACGCGCTCGCCCAATGCGCGCGACACATCGCTGTCGGGCGGAAGCTGCGTATTGTCCTTAACCAGCGCCGAGATCGAGCCGGCCGTCGAACGACCGTCTTCCCAGTCGGCCGCGTCCATGATCCGGCGGAAGTCGGCGACCTCCTCTTTCGTCAGGACATCTGGGACACAGATCAGCATCGCTTCGCAGCTTTTTGTTGGGGCGCGCCAAAAGATTGCCGGGCGCATGCAACAACGTTGCATGTCCTAACCACGGCCGTCTTTACGAACGGCCCCGAAGCTTGTCAAAGCAAATAGCTTAGAAACATTCCAGATACCCTTGATTTAAAAGGACTTCCTGACCATCAAAGGCACCTAGGGCATCGATATTAGAATTACTCTAATTAAGTCAAAACGGCGATGTCATTGATAGTGCGCCGCGAAGCTGACCGATACTACGCACTAACAGGGTCTTCCCGACCGTCATTCGAGGCGAGCATCCCTGCCCTGATATTTCCTTCACTTGGATGTGGAGTAGATCGTTCCACGAAGGTTGCCGGCACGATGACCCGCAACGCCCGTCGCGCGACGCTGACATGAACAGGCGTTTTGGTCACCACCTCGCCATCGATGGAAACATAGCGGATCGGATCGGTCGTCAGGGTCACCGCCTTCGTCCGCACCACATCCAAA
This sequence comes from Rhizobiales bacterium 62-17, assembly GCA_001898965.1. Classification (GTDB taxonomy): domain Bacteria; phylum Pseudomonadota; class Alphaproteobacteria; order Rhizobiales; family Beijerinckiaceae; genus Terripilifer. The sequence continues at coordinate 11,519 of MKVW01000006.1, read as the reverse complement.
CGATGCGGCCCCAAGGGAAGATGCAGCCAGATGCGCAACCAGCCACTCACCAAAGCCCAGCGCGAACTCCCTTTGATGATACGAATGACGATATCGCGGCTCTCGACATCCGCTTCATCGGCGACCAACATGCCGCCATGATAGGGTCCGTTGGCAATGAGCACATCAACCGCTTGCGCGACATCGAGAACCATCCGCCCCTCATGAGTCAAACGACAGGCAAAAGGCTTGAATGTAGCCAGCATGCGGGCGGCCGCGATCAGATAGCCAAAGCGGCCCAGATAGCGTTTGAGTTGATGCGGCCGGCTGCGTCCGATCGCAGCGGAAATGCCGATCGACGCTGCATTGGCAAAGAGATCGCCATCGATGCAGCCCAGATCGACGGCGGCAACAGTCCCGTTGACCAAGGCATCAGCCGCACCCTCGACATCGATGGGAATAGTCAGTGTTCGCGCGAAACTATTGGCGGTCCCAAGCGGCAGAATCGCAAGCGTCGCCGTGGAGCCGACAAAGTAATCGACGATGGAACTGATCGTGCCATCGCCACCACCGACAATGACAAGCACGGGGCCTCGCGCCACCACGCCTTGGACGATTTCCGGCAGACGACCAGGATCGCGCACCGGATAAGTCGCGCTGAGCGCTACGCCATGGTTGGCGAGAGCCACTTTGGCGTGAGCATAGAGTTTTCTCCCCCGCCGCGAGCGCGTATTGACGATCAAGACCGCCTCGCGCCACGCCCGTGGTCGTTCTGTTTCGATCATGAGATGCATTGCCTCCCGTTTCAGAAGGACAACGCGGAAAGGGCTGTTTCGACGCAAGGAGCATCCAGCCTCGGCCGTGAAGGCTATGCATATTTCACAAGCATATTATGCTGATATTATAAATTGACGGACCCTGTTTGTGCATAATATCTAGGCCAACTGCATCTTAGTTAGGCGATATTTTGCGTTTCTTCCAACCGATTTTGTCCGGCGCCACCGTCCGTGACCGCGCTTTGTCTTGTCTCGGGGTATTCATTGCCATCGCCTGGGCGGGCATCACCAGTTGCGCTGTTCTCGGTGAGACCTCGCCCCTGATCATCGCGCCCGTCGGCGCATCGGCGGTCATCGTCTTCGCCATACCCGCCAGCCCTTTAGCCCAGCCGTGGCCGGTCATCGGCGGCAATATGATCGCTGCCTTCATCGGTCTGGCCTGTGCCTGGTTGATCCATGACCCAACCTGGGCCGCGGCCCTGGCGGCCAGCCTGGCGCTGGCGATCATGTCGCTGACGCGATCTCTGCATCCGCCGGGCGGTGCCGTCGCCATGACCGCGGCGCTGGGCGGGCCGATCGTTGCCAAATGGGGCCTGCTGTTCCCCCTGGTGCCCGTCGCCGTCAATTCGGCCGCCATGGTGGCCGCCGGCGTGCTCTTCCATCGCCTCCTGCGCCGATCTTATCCACACCGGCCATTGCCAGCGCCTGTCTCGGCCACGCCGACCTTCATCGCCGCCGATATCGACGAAGCCCTGCAACAGATGGGCGAAAGTTTCGATATCGCACGGGCCGATCTCGAACGCCTGCTCGAACAGGCGGAATTGAACGCACATCAGCGACGGTTGCGCTCAACCATCACCTGAGGGCTGCTATCTGTTCAAACCTTGAGCTGTCGTGCAAAATCCCTATGTGTGGGCCTCTCGCCACGGCATCGACCAGATTTTATTCGCAGGTTTTTCTGAATGTCAGAATTGAGCTCGACCAACCGTCTCGACCGCCCCGTGGACGAGACGGTCGATCACATTTTGGGCGACGCGACCGCCGAAATTACTCTGGTCGAATATGGCAGCTACGCCTGCCCCCATTGCCGCGCCGCCAATGACAGGATCATTCAGGTCCGCGAACAGTTCGGCGATCGCCTGCGCTATGTCTTCCGTCACCGCCCGCTGACCAACAACGAACTCGCGCGCCGCGCCGCCGAGCTGGTCGAATACACCCGCGACAGCGAGCACTTCTGGGACGCGCATGTCAAACTGATGACGCGCTCGACCACGCTCACCGAGGATGATCTGCGCGCCGTCGCCTCGGATCTCGGCCTGTCCTATTTCGATGATGAAGATCTGGAAGAAACCGCCTATCGCGCGCGCCAACGGGTCGATTCCGACATTTCCAGTTCCTATGCCAGCGGCGTCATGTACACGCCGACTTTTTTTGTGAACGGTCGCCGCTATGACGGCCCGTGGGATGAAAGCTCTTTCGCCGATGCCATGCTCGGCTCGCTTGGCCACCGCGTCCGCTCCGCTGCGCTCGATTTCGCCAGTTGGGCGCCTTCCACCGGCATCTTACTGCTGATCGGCACGATCGCCGCCGTTCTCGCGATGAACTCACCTTTGGCCGGCGGCTTTGAAAAATTCTGGCACACCTATATGGGCCTGTCCCTCGGTGACGCCGCTTTCCGCATGTCGCTGCTGCATTGGGTGAACGATGCGCTGCTGACGATTTTCTTCCTCGTCGTCGGCCTCGAAATCAAACGCGAATTCACCGTCGGCCATCTTGCCAGCCGTCGCTCGGCGGCTCTCCCCATCGCCGGCGCACTTGGCGGCATGGTCGCGCCAGCCTTGCTCTATCTCCTGGTCATTCCTTCCGGCCCCTGGGCCCATGGCTGGGGCGTGCCGATGGCGACAGATACCGCCTTCGCGGTCGCGCTCATCGTCATGATGGGGCAGCGCGTTCCCGTCGAACTGCGCATCTTCCTCACAGCGGCGGCTATCGTCGACGACATCGGCTCGATCATCGTTGTCGCCGCCTTCTATTCCGGCGCCCTGAATCTCTATGCGCTGGGCGCTGCCGTCGCGGTGGTTGGCGCCCTCGCCTTTCTCAACCGCTCGGCCGTCTATGCGACGACACCCTATATCCTGCTCGGCATCGCCTTGTGGATCTGCGTCTATGTCGGCGGCCTGCATGCGACCCTGGCTGGCGTCGTGCTGGCCCTGTTCATTCCGACACGGCCGCCGCCAAATCTGCGCGCCTTGATCACCCAAGCGAATTCCATCGTCACGGCCGAAGCCATGCGCTACGGCGAGGCTTTACGGCACGGCCCTTCGGCGCCAGCCATGCGCGCGCTCGATGCGATCCACGATCGGCTTGAATCTCCCGCCGACCGCATGTTGCGCCATGTGGCGCCGCGTTCGAGCTATTTCGTGCTACCGCTCTTCGCGCTCGCCAACGCCGGCGTGGTTCTGTCCATGGGCGTGTGGAGTGATCATCCGCGTTTGATGCTGGCGATCATTGTCGGCCTCGTCATAGGTAAACCGATCGGCATGGTCGGCGCCGCCGCACTCGCCGTCTGGCTCAAGATCGCGGTCAAACCCGCCGAATATTCCTGGCGGCAACTATGGGGTGCTGGCGCCCTCGCCGGTATCGGCTTCACCATGTCGCTGTTCATCGCCGGCCAGGCCTTCCCCGTGGCCAGCGATTTCGACGCGGCGAAGATCGCGGTCTTCTGCGCTTCAATTCTTTCGGCCATCATCGGCGTCGCCGTGCTTTGGACAGCCTATGACACCAGCGCGGAAACGAATGCCGAAGCCGACGCACCTCGGCCTGCCGAAGTGACCTGATTAAGATAAACGCTTTGGCGACAGTTCCGGCATCGGCACCTGCCCGGTGATGATTTCTTCAGCCAGCAGCGCAGCGGTCGTCGGCCCCAGGGTAAAACCCTGGTGGCCATGACCGAAGTGAAACCACAGGTTTTTATGACGCGGCGCCGCACCCACGAGCGGCAACATATCGGGCATGCACGGGCGATTGCCGAACCAGGGTTCGGCTTCGACGGGCTCGCCCAGATCGATTAGCTCTCGCGCCGCCTGTTCCGCGCGCACCATCTGCACCGGGGTTGGCGGCGTATCGAAACGGGCGATCTCCGCACCGGTCAAAACCCTGAAGCCGGCCCGCATCGGTGACAGCGCTGCCCCGTTCTCGACATCGAGCATCGGCAGATTCAACGTCGTCCCGCCTTTATAGTGCCGATGATAGCCCCGTTTGCGCAGCATCGGAATGTGATAGCCGAATTTCCGCAACAGCAGCGGCGACCACGGTCCGAGCGCCACAACCACATGCCGCGCCGCGAGCCGCCCCCAATGGACACCGACACTCCACATGCGCCCGTCTTGTTCAAGGCTGCTTGCATCCGCTGTTTGCACGCGTCCGCCACGGGCGATGAATAAATCCGCATAAGCTTGTGTCAGCGCGCCCGGATCGCTGCAGCTCCAGCTGTCCAGCCAATGAAACGCGCCGGCACAAGAGATCTTCAACGCCGGCTCGGCCGCAGCAAGCTCCGCCCCATCCATGATCCGCAATGCCAAATCATATTGGCGCGCGACACGCTCTGCCTGATCGACAGCATGATCGAACTCATGCACGCTGCGGAACATCTTGCGAAAGCCCTCGCGCTTGATCAGCGCTTCCACGCCGGCGGCAGCAATGAGGGGCGCATGATCAGCGGTCGAGCGACGCGTCAGCTTCGCATAGCTGCGCGAGATGATCTGATGTCGCGCCGGAGCCGACGCATGAAAATAGCCCAAGAGCGGCCGCCACTGATCCGGCAATGCATCGAGGTGATAGTTCACATCGTTACCGCGCTTGAAAATGACGCGCAGAAGGCTGGCGAAATCGCGCGGAAAAGCATAGGGCTCCGCAGCCTCCGCCTGGATCAGACCGGCATTGCCATAGCTGGTTTCATGCCCCGGCGAGGTCCGATCGACAAGAACCACCTCCTGCCCCTGAGCCTGCAACGCCAGCGCGGTCGAGACACCCACCATGCCCGCGCCCAGAACCAAAACATCCGGCATACTCGTCTCCGACCTCCAGGCCGCCCTCAGAACTGGCATAAACCATTGTCGGCACGGACCCAATGGGCTCTCTGGACGCACCATGGAATGAATGAAAAACGTCTGTTAAATTCGCCGAGATTGAGGCGGGCCCGGTGAGGCAGCCAATGAGGAAAGCGCCATGAATGAAACCATCCGCTTCCTGCTCTTGCTTTTGGGCACACTCGGCGCTGGCTTGATCGCCGGCCTCTTCTTCATTTTCTCCAACACGATCATGAAGAGTTTTGATCGGCTGCCATCGACAAGTGCCATCCTTGCCATGCAAGCGATCAATATCGTCATTATCAATCCCTTGTTTATGACGGTTTTCTTCGGCACCGCCGCGATCTGCCTGGCCCTACTGGCCTCAGCTCTCGGCTGGAACATGCCGGGCGCGTTCTGCATCCTCTTGGGATCGCTGATCTACCTCATCGGCTCGATCGGCGTGACGATGATCTGCAATGTCCCCCTCAACAACCGCATGGCTGCACTCCCAGAGACAGCTCCGGCGAGCGCTTGGGCGGATTATAGCGTGCCTTGGACGCGCTGGAACCATGTGCGCGCCATCGCGTCACTGCTCACCGCAGCACTGTTCGTCACGGCACTTTGGCAGGACTGATACGGATCACGCTGGTAGTTCACCGCGCACGATCTGCGTTCCCTGCACCATCGCCTGCAATTTGGCATAAGCCACATCGCGTGGAATGTATTTCATGCCGCAATCGGGCGCGATGACGAGGCGCTCCGGCGCCACATAAGGCAGAGCCGCGCGAATACGTTCCGCCACTTGTGCCGGCGTTTCCACGGCCATGTCGGACAGATCGATCACGCCAAGCACGACCGTCTTCGACGGCAACGCCTTCAACACCGCGCAGTCCAGTTTCGACTGCGCGGTCTCGATCGAAATCTGTCCTATCGGCGATCCCTCGAATTCGGGCAGGAAAGAGTAACCTGGCGGCCGCTCATGAATGATTGCCGCATAGCCAAAGCAGATGTGGACGGCGGTTGTGCCTTTGACGCCATCAAGCGCCGCATTCATCGCTTCAAGACCATAGTCGCGCGCCGCGTCTGGGCGCGCCTGCATATAGGGCTCGTCGATTTGAACGATATCGACACCGGCAGCGAAAAGATCCTTGATCTCCGCATTGACCGCCGCCGCATAGGCGAAAGCCAACTCCCGGCCGCTCGGATAAAAATCATTCTGCGCCTGTTGCGACATCGTATAGGGCCCAGGCACGGTGATCTTGGTGATGCGCTTGGTATGGCCTCGCAAGAACTCGACATCACGCACACCGACGGGATGTTTGCGCTTGATCGGACCGACGACGCGCGGCACCGGATTGGGATGGCCTGACCGGTCGAGTGCTATGCCCGGATTGTCGACATCAACCCCTTCCAGCGCCGTGGCGAAACGGTTGGAATAGCTCTCGCGCCGCACCTCGCCATCGGTGATGATATCGAGGCCCGCTTCCTCCTGGTCGCGAATGGCTAATACTGTCGCATCGTCCTGGGCCTGTTGCAGAAACTCAGGCGCGACACGCCACAATTCCTGCGCGCGCACACGCGGTGGAAACCGTTTGGCGAGGCTGGCCCGATCGATCAACCAATCGGGCACAGAATAAGAGCCGACAAGAGATGTAGGCAGCAGGACTGGAGCTTCATGCGAACGAGCCATGGCTTGACGATCCTCCCTTGCGCACAAGCGGTGCTTGCCCTCAGGATGGGACGAATCCGTGCATCGCGCTAGCCCCGTCGCTCGCCAATGTTACGGCTCTGGCGCCTCGGTGGGCTCTTCCTCCGACAGCGCCTTGATCAGAGCGCCGATAGCCGGCGATAATTTAGTCGTGCGCAGGGTGGCAAGCCACAGATCAAACTGCGCCCATTCATCGGCAATCGAAATCGCTACCAGGCCACGCATCGAAATTTCCGCCGCCGAACTTTCGTGCGGCAGAACGGTAATCGCCAGACCGCTGTGAACGATCCGCAAGCTGGAAGCCGGGCTGCGCGAATGGACACGCGTCAACAGATCAACGCCCCGCTTCGCCGCTTCTTGCGCCAATGTCTGTCCAATGGCCGTTTCGAGCGGCAACACCCAGGACTCATCGAGCAACGTTTCAAATTTGACGGATGACTGGCTAGCCAAGGGATGGGAAGGATTGACGATGACGCTCAACCGATCGCGGCGATAAGGCAGAACCTCCAGCGCAGGCGAAAGATGGTTGGACAGGATGATACCGACATCGGCCTGGCCGCCCAGGAGACTGTCGACCACATCTTGGCTCTTCATTTCCTTCAACAGCAGGCTTACGCTGGGATAGCTGCGCAGATAATGATCGAGCTGCTCAGGCAAATCGTGATAGAGCGCCGGCCCCGGCACGGCGAGACGGATTTTCTCCGTATTCCCAACCGCCAGATCGCGGACATTTTCTTCGAGCTGATCAATGTCGGCGGCGATTCGACGCGCATAATTGGCGACGACACGGCCAAAGGGCGTGAGGGTGATCCCGCGTCCCGTGCGAATGATAACCTGATGACCGAGACTGCTTTCGAGGAATTGGATGCGCCGGCTCGCCGCCGATACAGCCGTGTGCAATTCCTCGGCCGCTTGCGTCAGCGAGCCAAATTTTTCGATTGCTAGCACCAGCTTGAGGGTCTTCAAGCTGAGGCGATCATAAAGTTTCGCGCCCATATGTCCTCCGGTCGCGCGTTCCTGACGCGACCTATTCCGAGCTTATACCACTGGCTTTGATTGGCGCATCCCACTTGGCGATTTCCGATCGCAGGAAGCCTGCCAGAAAGGCCGGACCTCGACGCTCAGGCTTGATGTGATCGTCGCCCAGCCCTTCAAGCCGTTCGCGCACCGCCGGCGTATCCAGCGTCGTGTCGATTGCCTGGGCCAACCGCTGAACGATCGGCTGCGGCGTCGCTTTCGGCAAGAAAATGCCCTGCCAGACGCTGACATCGAAATCCTTCAAGCCTTGCTCCTGGGCCGTCGGCAGATCGGGCAGGATGGCCGCCCGCGATCCCGAGAGCAGCGCGATCCCGCGCACGGCGCCAGTCTGGACTTGGGGCGCGGCGGTCGAAATCGCATCGCACATATAGTCGACGCGACCACCGGCGATGTCCTGCATGGCCGGCCCCGCGCCACGATAGGCGATATGAGTGACCTTGACACCCATGACCGAATTCAAGAGCACGCAACCGATATGGGAGGCCGAGCCCGCCCCAGCCGAAGCATAATTCAGCTTTCCCTGATTGGCCCGGGCATAAGCCATGAAATCCTGCAGGTTTGAAACTGGCATCGCTTTCGACACCACCAACACGCGCGCCCCGTTGGTGACGAGACTGACAGGCTCGAAATCCACGGTCGAATCATAGGCGGCTTTCTTGGGCAGCAACTGGCTCCAGACCTGGGTGCCAATATTGCCGAGAAGAATTTGATAGCCGTCGGGTACGGCTTTCGCGATCCGGCTCGCGGCGATCGAGCCGCCAGCGCCGCCGACATTATCGATGATCACCTGTTGCCCAAGCAACTCGCCCAATCGCTGCGCCAGGATCCGCCCAGTCACGTCACTTGGGCCGCCAGCCGCAAAGGGAACCACCATGGTGATCGGCTTGTTCGGATAATCCTGCGCCTGTCCTGGCGAAATGCCGGCCAGAAGGGCGACACCCGCCACATTTGAAATAAGGCGGACGCGCGCCCACGCATTCGATTTAGCCAATACCATCATGTCAGCCCCTCGTGAGCGTGCTTGGCTATCCGTATACTCACTATCGAGTCAATTCGGTCGCCCCAAACAGAACCGACCGGTTTATACTCGACCGACAAAGACAGCTTCATCATGGATTTAAGGCTGCCGGATCGCGTACTCTCCGGCCCGTCCCAATCAAACGACCGATCGTCAGGTTTCAAGAATGAAATTCGCAGTGATGGGCGCCGGCGCGATCGGCTCTTATTTTGGCGCGCTTCTCGCCCGCGCCGGCCACGACGTTTGCCTGATCGGACGAGCGCAACATGTCGCGGCGATCCGCCAACGTGGCCTGCGGCTCGAAAGCAAACTGTTCGATGGCCATGTGCCGATGCAGGCCACGACGGAAGCCCAAGGCGTTGAGGGCGCCGATGTGATTCTCTTCTGCGTCAAATCGACAGACACGGAGACGGCCGGCCGCCTGATTTTACCGCATCTGAAATCGGATGCGGTCCTGCTCTGCCTGCAGAACGGCGTCGACAATGCCGAGAGGCTTGCCGTCATCGTCCCCCAGACGGTACTGGCCGCGGCGGTTTATGTGGCGACCGAAATGGCCGGCCCCGGCCACGTGCGTCACCATGGCCGTGGCGAGCTGATCATCGCGCCAAGCCCGGCCAGCACTCACATCGCCTATATTCTCATTAAGGCTGCAATTCCCACGACAGTCTCGCAAGACGTGCTGAACGCACTATGGGTCAAGCTGGTCGCCAACTGTGCCTACAATGCACTCTCCGCCATCTCTCAATTGCCCTATGGACGTTTGATAGAGGTCGACGGCGTGCGCGAGATCATCCGCAGCACCATTGATGAATGCGCAGCGGTTGCGGTGGCCGCCGGCGTTTCTCTGCCCAGCAATATTCATGATCTGACATTCCGCATCGCCGTCGACATGGCTGGTCAGCGTTCATCGACGGCGCAGGACCTCGCCCGTGGCAAGCCCACGGAAATCGATCATCTCAACGGCTATGTCGTTCGTAAAGGACATCAGGTTGGCGTTTCAACACCGATCAATCTCTTGCTCCAGACCATGGTGAAGCTGAGAGAGATGGCGCAGAAATCCCCGCCAATTGGGCATTAGTGGAAGCGTTCTCGCTACGGATCGGACATATCGGCCCATCTTGCGAGCACTGCATCAAGGGTATCTTCTAATGTCTCTTGGATTTTGGGAGCCGTGCGACTGAAACGCGGCGCCGGCGCCGCTTCAAGATGCGATCCCACGTTTGCGAAGAGCTTGCGCGCGACATTGTGCGGATCGTTTTGGGCTTCCTCCAGTGTGAGCACGGGCGAAACACAGGCTTCGCTCCCTTCGAAGACCGTTTGCCATTCATAGCGCGTTCGCGTGGCAAAAATGCTTCGAAAGCGTCGGCGCATGTCGGGCCAGCCCGCGCGCTTCCATTGATCCGAAGGACTGATCTCCGAAACATTCAACTTCGTTAAAAGATTGGCGAAGAATTTACCCTCGATCGCCCCGACAGCGATATGACGGTGATCCGAGGTCTCGTAGAGCGTATAAAAGGGCGCACCGCCGTCGAGAACATTGCCGCCACGTGGCGCCTGCCATTGTCCCGCGGCCATGAGACCATGAATGAAAATCGAGAGCGAAGCCACGCCATCGACGATGGCAGCATCAACCACTTGTCCTTGCCCAGAACGCGTTCTTTCCAGCAAAGCGCAGACGATGCCGAACGCCAGATACATGCCGCCGCCACCAAAATCGCCGAGCAGATTGAGCGGAATGACCGGACTTCGCGCATCGCCGATCATGTCGAGCGTACCCGAAAGGGCGAGATAATTGATATCGTGCCCCGGCTGTCGCGCCATGGGGCCCTCCTGCCCCCAGCCTGTCATGCGCGCATAGATCAGTCGCGGATTGGCAGCGAGACAAACATCAGGCCCCAAGCCAAGGCGCTCCATGACGCCGGGCCGAAATCCCTCCATGAGGACATCGGCATGATGCAGAAGTTCACGCAGATGCGCCTGATCTTTCGCATCCTTCAGATCGAGTGCGATCTTGTGGCGTCCGCGCGCCATGAAGCCATCAGCATCCGACAGGAAATCAAGCGGCGTATCGGATTTGCGCTCGATGCACACGACATCGGCGCCCATGTCCGACAACATCATCGCGCAGAAGGGCGCCGGGCCAAGCCCGACCAGTTCGATCACTCGAATATTGGCAAGCGGTCCCATGCGCGCTCCCTCGCGGACACCGTCGAAAGGGAGCATCGCACTTTATAGGAGCAGCGTCAGCCGGGGGAGCGGCGTGGACAGGCTCATTCCTTGGACAAAAACAGCACCAGCCATTCGGCTGAGAGAGCCGGCTTGGCCTCGCCTTCGATTTCGACTTCCACCTGATAGTGAACAAGCGTCTGGCCGGCGGCACGGCGATTCGCTTTGGCAAGCGTGAAGCGCCCTCGGATTCGCGAACCGGAAGGTACCGGTGCCAGAAAGCGAATGCGATCGAAGCCATAGTTGAGGACGGACGAAGCACCTTTCAAAGGCAGGGCGGTCGCGGCCATCCTGCTCAGCATCGACAAGGATAAGAAGCCATGCGCAATCGTACCGCCAAACGGACCTTTGGCCGCCGCCTCGACATCGACATGCAGGAACTGATGATCCTCGGTGACATCGGCGAAACCGTCGATGCGATGCTGATCGATGGTGAACCAAGCGGAGAAGCTGACGTCACCGACATGGGACTCGAGATTAGCAACGTCTGCTGCGGCAACGGTATTGGATGATGCTTTCACGCCAAAACGCTCCTTGCGCCAACTGCGCCGCACATCACATAGGCCGCGCAGTCGAATATGAACAGATATAAGTCACATGTGCGCTGAAACGGTCGCATCGCAAGTACGCGGGTGATTGGTCGATAAGCGCGTGGCCGAAAAAACAAAAACCCCTCGCCGTGAGGCAAGGGGTTTTTCAATTCT
>MKVW01000005.1 GCA_001898965.1 Rhizobiales bacterium 62-17 | reverse complement strand
TGACCGCCAGCGCGGGGTCGAGCGCGGCATCCATGTCGCAATTGTTCTCGCCGGGCATGGGGGTTTGGGGCATCGCCGGCAATCTGGCGCAAACGGTGTTTGACGCGGGCGCTTTGGCGGCGCGGCAGAAGGGCGCCGAGGAGGCGACCCTGCAGGCGGCGGCACAATATCGCTCGACGGTTCTGATCGCCTTCCAGAATGTCGCCGATACGCTGCGCGCCTTGCAAAGCGATGCGCGGGCGCTGAATGCGGCGATCGCGGCGGAACGCTCGGCGGCGCAGAACAACGATCTGGTGCGCAAACAGGTGGAGGCCGGCCAGATCAGTCTGCCGCTGCTGCTTGCCGCCCAGCAGGCCTATCTGCAGACCGCCTTGGCGCGGGTGCAGGCGGAGGGCCAGCGCGTCACCGATACGATCGCTCTGTTCCAGGCTTTGGGTGGCGGCTGGTGGAACCGTCCAGGTCCGCTCGTCCCACCCGTCGTACCCGCCGATCCCACAGCCCAGACCGTCGCCGCGAATTAATAAGAACGCGGCAAACCAAGGACATGTTCGGCGAGGTAAGAGAGCACAAGATTGGTCGAAACCGGCGCCACTTGATAAAGCCGCGTTTCACGAAACTTGCGTTCGACATCATATTCGGCGGCGAAGCCGAAACCGCCGTGCGTCTGTAAGCAGGCATTCGCAGCTTCCCATGACGCTTCCGCCGCCAATTGTTTCGCCATATTGGCTTCGGCCCCGTTCGGCTTGCCAGCATCGTGCAAAGCGGCGGCCGTATAACGCATAAGATCGGCGGCACGCACATTCATATAGCTGCGCGCGATCGGAAACTGCACGCCTTGGTTCATGCCAATCGGCCGATCGAACACGACACGCTCGCCCGCATAGGCCCGTGCCTTGTCGACAAACCAATAGCCGTCGCCGATACATTCGGCCGCGATCAACACGCGTTCCGCATTGAAGCCAGCGAAGATCGTCCGAAAACCCTGCCCTTCCACGCCAATGAGATTTTCGGCGGGAATTTCCAAATTGTCGAAAAACACCTGATTGGTTTCGTGATTGACCATATTGGCGATCGGCGTCATCGCCATGCCACCTTTAAGCGCCTGCGATACATCGACGATGAATACCGACAGGCCATCGGTCTTCTTCTTCACTTGATCGAGCGGCGTCGTGCGCGCCAGCAGGATCATCAGGTCGGAATGTTGCAGGCGCGACGTCCACACTTTCTGGCCGTTGACCACATAACGATCGCCGCGCTTGACCGCCGTCGTTTTCAATTTCGTCATGTCGGAGCCAGTCGTCGGCTCGGTCACGGCCATGGCCTGCAAACGCAACTCGCCGCTGGCGATACGCGGCAGGTAGGTCCGCTTCTGCGCTTCCGAACCGGCACGCAACACCGTCGACATATTATACATCTGCCCATGCACGGCGCCGGAATTGCCCCCGGATCGATTGATCTCCTCCATCACGATGGAGGCTTCGACCAAGCCGAGGCCCGATCCACCGTAATCCTGCGGAATCAATGCCGCGAGCCAGCCGCCCTTGGTCAAGGCTTGCGCGAATACTTCCGGATAGGCGCGCGCTTCATCGATCCGCCGCCAATAGGCCCCGTCGAAAGCGGCGCAGAGATCGCGCACCGCTTCGCGGATATCAGCATGATCTTCGGGCGCGGGGATCTGCATGGCGTTTCGGTCCATCCTCTGGTGCCAACGGCATTTTCCGCGACTTTAGAGACCGCCGGCCACGGGTCAATGCGCCGATCAATGCCGCCGCTGCACGCGCACCATGCACGAGCCGTCCTTGTTCGGGTTTCGGCAAAGGGCTACGCAAGAACAAAACAGACCGCGCAACGGAGAAGCGCCATGGAACTCGGCTATAAAGGGGAACGCGTCCTCATCACCGGCAGTACCAAGGGCATCGGCTATGCCTGCGCCGAAGCCTTCGCCGCCGAAGGCTGTCCGGTCATCATCACCGGACGCGACGCCGCCACCGTCGAAGCAGCCCGCCAGAAACTGGCCAGCGCCTACCAGGTGAAAGTCGAGGCTTTCGCCGGTGATCTCTCACACCCCGCCGAGCGTGAGCGGCTGGCGGCGCAAGCCCCCGATATCGACATTCTGGTCAACAATGCTGGCGCCATTCCCGGCGGCAGCCTGCTCGATCTTTCCATGCAAACCTGGGACCAGGCCTGGGCATTGAAGGTGATGGGCTACATTCATCTCACCCAAATCTATCTGCGCCGCATGAAAGACAAGCGCGCCGGCACGATCGTCAACATCATCGGCAGCGGTGGTCGCAGTCCGCGTTTCGACTATGTCTGCGGCGGCACGGGCAATGCCGCGCTGATGGCCTTCACCGGCGCCGTCGGCGGCCATTCCGTCGATTTTGGCGTACGCGTTTTCGCCATCAATCCATCGTCGACCAAAACCGACCGCGCCATCACCTTGGCCAAGACCCGCGCAAAAGCGAAATATGGCGATGAAAGCCGTTGGGAGGAAATGCAGCATCACGCGCCGCTCGGTCGCCTCGCCGAGCCTGGCGAAATGGCGCGCGCCGCCGTCTTTCTTGCTTCGCCCGCCTGCGGCTATGTCAGCGGCGCCACGCTCGACATCGATGCCGGCAGCGCCTATCGCGGCGGCCCTGTGTAATGTTCGATCCCGACGACATCGATTGGCTGGCTCTTTCCGCACCAGCGGAAGAGCCGCGATTCGATGTCGTCTTTCTCCTGCATGATCGCTTCTATATCGGTGATCCGAACGACGGTGCCGAAATCGCCGATCCAAGCCGTTACGTTCCGATCGCCTCTCCGGGCACGGATAGCGTCTTATCTGTCACAGACGTCGCCGGCCGGGAACAAGAACTGGCACTTCATTATCGCCGTATCATCGAAATGGCCGCCAAGCACAGACGGCCCTTCAGCCAGATCAGACACTACTTCTGGATGCGATTGATCTTGCGTTGGCGAAGCGGGGAAACATCCCTACCCTGGTACGATCACTGGCTGTCGATGACGCCCCTGCTGGATTGGCTCGACAGCGCCGGCAACGGCCAACATTGGTATGACGTCGATCAGGGCTGGGAAATGCTGGTGCGACGGCGCAGCACGCATTTTTTCGTCCGTGAAGGTGACGGCGATGGCCAGGAAGCGCTCAATATCCAGGTGGAGCGAGAGCCGCTGCTGCGCAGCATTGCCCCACTACGGCAGCAAACCACGGCCGCGATCGCAATGCTCACCGAACATTTGGGCGCCGATGTGTGGAGCGCCTATCTCTATCAACCCAACGTCCGTTTCGGCACTAAGGATTGGTCGCCCCATGCTAAGCCAAAAAAGATCGACCGGTTGAAATAAAGTGCCGCCGGCGTCGCGCGCCAGCGGCCAATTCTGTCAGAGTCCAGCCCAGGGATGCGGCGCACCGCTCGTGTCGATGTAATAGGACTTCTGCTGCATATAAGCCCGCAGACCATCGCGGCCCTTCTCACGGCCCATGCCGCTCGCCTTCATGCCGCCGAACGGCGTCGAGATCGAGAACTGCTTGTAGGTGTTGATCCACACCGTACCGGCCTTGATCGCCGCGCCGATGCGCAATGCCTTCACCACGTCACGTGTCCAGATCCCGCAAGCGAGGCCATATTCGTTATCGTTGGCATCGCGGATCAGCTTATCCTCATCATCGAACGGGAAGACGGTCAGCACCGGGCCGAACACCTCCTCACGGCAGATTTCGGTACCCGGCGCCACATCGCCGATGATGGTCGGCTCCAGATAGACGCCCTCGTTGTAATCGCCGCCGGACGGGCGCTGACCGCCGGCCAGGATCGTGCCTTTGTCGCGACGCGCCTGCGCGATGAAACGCTCGACGCTGTTGCGATGATCCTCGTGGATCAACGGCGCCACCTGGGTGCTGCTCTCGAACGGATGACCGACGCGCAACGCCTTCGTCCGCGCGACGAGCTTTTCCAGAAACGGCTTGTAGATCGAGCGCTGCACGTAAAGCCGCGAACCGGCGATGCAGGATTGGCCGGACGACGAGAAAATGCCGAACAGAATGCCAGCAATGGTCTGATCGATATCGGCATCTTCGAAAACGATGGTCGGCGATTTGCCGCCAAGTTCGAGCGAGACCGGCATCAGCTTCTCGGCGGCCTTACGAGCCAGGCTGCGCCCGACCGCCGTGCCGCCGGTGAAGGAAACCTTGCCGATCGACGGATGAGTGACCAGCAGGTCGCCGACGACGCTGCCGGAACCCGGCAACACCGACAGCAAGCCCTTCGGCAGCCCCGTCTCGTCGATGATGCGCGCCAACTCCAGCGACACCAGCGGGCTCCACGAAGCCGGCTTCAAGATCACCGCGTTGCCGGCGGCCAGCGCCGGCGCGATCTTCTGCGCATCGCTGGCGATCGGCGAATTCCACGGTGTGATCGCAGCGACGACACCCAGCGGCTCCCAGCGCGACAGCGTGATGTAGTCGCCGCGCGCCGGCGTGATCTGCTCTTCCTCGGTTTCGCAGACGGCAGCGAAATAGCGGAACGTGCCGGCGGCGCTGGCCGCCAGTGCTCGTGTCTCACCCAGCGTCTTACCCGTATCGCGCGTCTGGATGTAGGAGATGCGATCGATGTTGCGGCTGATGCCATCGGAAATCTTATAGAGAAAGCTCGCCCGCTCGTGTGGCTTCAAACGCTTCCAGCTCGCTGCGTTGGCGGCATCCTGCGCCCGCGCGATGGCTTCCTCGACGTCGGCGGCGGAAGCGCCTGACACGGTGGCATTGTGGCTGCGATCGGCCGGAAAGACCGAGGTGATCTCCGCGCCCTGTCCCTTGCGCCATTCGCCGCCGATATAGAGACGGTCCTTGGGCATATCGACTTTATCGAGCATGTCGTCTCACTCCAACAGATATCGAAATCACAAAAAACCTAGGCCCCGAGCGGCGCAGTCCAGGCGTCATAGCCATAGAGCCAGTCGACATTGCCGTCGGTCCGCAGCCATTCATTGCCGCGCGAACCAATCTGCACCTTCGCGGTGCGATCGAGCCGCGCCGCTTCATAGGCCGCCACGGCCTGCGTCACCGGACGCTCCGACAAGGCGCGGGCCAGAACCACCGCATCCTCGATCGCCATGCCGGCACCCTGCGCCATGAACGGCATCATCGGATGGCAGGCATCGCCCAACAGAACCACCGCACCGGACGACCAGCTCTTCATCGGGTTGCGCACGTTCAGCGCCGACTTCTTCACATCCGAAACCGGCGCCAGCAAGGCCTGGGCCTCCGGATAGAAATCCGCGTAGGTGGCACGCAGCTCTTCCGGATCACCATCCGTCGTCCAGGATTCATGTTTCCAATCCTGCTCTTTCGTCGCGAAGACGAAGGTCTCGCGGCCCTGATTAAGCGGGAAGGTGACGATCTGCCGATCCGGCGTCGGCCCCCACCATTTGGTGAAGGCATCGAGATTGGGCACCGACAGGCTTGACTGCGGCACCACCGCCCGAAAGGCGATGAGGCCGGTGAACTCCGGCTTGTCGGGACCAAACAGCGCGGCACGCACGATGGAGTGAATGCCGTCGGCGCCAATGATGACATCGGCCTTGATGATTTCACCATTCGCCATGGTGAGCGAAGGACCCTTGGCGGAGGTGTCGATCGCCTGCACGCGCTGGCCGAAGCGAATGCAGTCGGCCGGCAGCGAATCGGTCAGGGCTTTCAGAATATCGGCACGATGAATGGTGAGCTGCGGCGCGCCATAGAGCTTTTCGGCTTCGTCGCCCATCGGCAGGCGCGAGGTTTCCTCGCCTGTGTCCCAGGTCCGACTGATGCGATAGGTCGGCCGCGCCGCCGTCGCACGGATCGCGTCGCCGATACCCAGACCATCGAGAGCACGCACCGCATTGGGCGTCAGATTGATATCGGCGCCGACGCGGGTGAACTGCGAAGCCTGTTCGAAGATCGAGGCGTCATGGCCGAGCTTGCGCAGCGCCAAGGCGGCGGTCAATCCGCCAACACCGCCACCGACAATGACAATCGAAAGCTTGCTCATAAATCCCCCGCCTCAGACCACCAAGGTGACCACTGAAGGTCCGCATCTTCCTCACGGCGCCCATCGAGGCAAGGCGGAAATCCTCATGCGCCGGCCCAAGCGGCGGAGTGTTTTGCGTGTAAAACGGGTATGTTCAACCCATGAAACACTGCGGCGCAGCATCGCTGCAGGGGCGAACGATCACCGCATCAACGAGGCCGCATCGCCGCCCCGAAAAGAGTGTGTTAGGCATTCTCTACAGATAAGGCGCTGGAGCGCGATGGCACAGGCAAGAAAATCGACGAAGGAACGGGCGCTCTCACGCAAGGCGCCGCCGCCCCGGCAGGGCGTTCAATCCTTCGAATTGGGCATGAAACTGTTTCAGACGCTGGTGAGCCTGAAGGGCGCCGCCACTTTGGCGGAGTTGAGCGCGGCCAGCGGCATGACGGCAAGCTCCGCTCACAAATATTGTGTCAGCATGATCCGCACCGGCCTGATCGAAGCGGACGGGCGCGGCCGCTACAAGATCGGCCCCTATCTTTATACGCTCACCAATCCGGACACCTGGCTCGAACGTGCCCAGATTCTCGCCGGCGAGCTGCTGCCCGATCTCGTCCGCCAGGTGCGGGAGACCAGCTTTCTATCGATCTGGAGCCCGACGGGGCCGATGGTCTTGAAAGTCCACGAGAGCGATCGGCCGGTCACCGTGCGCATCCTGGCGCAACATCGCTATCCGCTCTCCAACACCTGCGCTGGCCGCGTCTTCGCCGCCTTCCTCGATCAGGAAAAAATTGCGCCGCTCGTCGATGCGGAGCTGAAGCAGCGGGCGACCGATGCAGCCAATCTCAACCAATTGCGCAAGCAATATGAGCAACGCATCGCCGAAGTCCGTCGCCGCTTCCTATCCCGCGCGACACCGGAGCGTTACGCCGGCCTGAACTCGGTGTCGGCACCGATCTTCGATCGCAACGGCAAGCTTGCCTTCACGATCACCAGCTTCGGGCCGACGGAAACCTGCTCCATCGCCTGGGACGGCCCGGTGGCCCAGGCTCTCAAAGCCTTCGCCAATGACGTGATGCAGCAGATGGGCGGCCGTTATCCCTGAGCCGGCGCGTCCTCCGCGCGCAACATGCGCTCAAGGATGCGGCGATATTGCACGGGGCCGACATCGATCGACAGGAAGAGCGGTTTTGGCGCGCTTGGCGCTTTCATGCGGCGCTGCTGTGCCTCGATCACCGGTGCATCCTGCATCTCAAAGGCAAAGCGCCGCATCTCGTTCAGGTTCTTCTGAATGCGCAGGTCGGTCTCGCCCTGCGTTCTAACGTTCCAGCGCACGGCGGCGAAGAAATAATGGGTGGTCTCGTCGGTCTCGGGCGTCAGAATATGGGCGCCGTAGAAACCCGTGCCGGTCGAACGATCCGTGCCCTGCCGCCACACCCCCGTATCGTTCAGCAGGTTGGACGGCGCGGTCCAGCGAATGGCGGTTCCCTTGTCGACCAGCTTCGGTGGATCGGGCCAGAATTCCGCGAAAATGCCAGGGATCGTCGCATCCGTATTGAAACGGCTGACGACGATCGCATCGCCGGTATTCTCCACTTTGATATCCGCATCGGCCTTGGCGGAATCGCCGAGAATGCCATCGTGCAGAAAGGCGATGTGGCTGAGATCAAGGAGATTATCGACGACGAGTGATGTTTCCGCCTCAAGACGCAGATAGTCGCGCTTGCTCATGTGACGCTCATCGGCGCCATCGAAACACTTATAATCAGGCACAAGCGTCACATCCGCTTCGGCCTCGCCGAGCCACACCCACACCATGCCGTGCTTCTCAACCAGCGGATAGGAGGGAATGTCGAGCCGGGTGTTAGGCGCGACACCGGGCGTATGCGGATTGACGACGCAATGGCCGTCCTTGTCGAATTCAAGGCCGTGATAACAGCAACGCAGATGGCCGTTCGCCAGCAGCTTGCCCATGCTGAGCGGCGCCAGCCGATGCGAGCAGCGATCGGCGACCGCATGCGCCACACCATCAGCACTGCGAAAGAAAGCAAGCGGCTGATTGAGAATGGTGCGCGCTTTGATTTCTCCAACGGGCAGATCGTTCGACCACCAAGCCGCATACCAGCAGTTCTTCAGATAGCGCGTTTCGTGCGCAACAGGCGCTTCCGTATGCGCGGCTTGAACATTCATCGCCCTCTCCTCCTCATCGCGATACCCGACGGCAACGCCCCTTCGTCGCCGCGAATAATTTCCAAATAGGAAATTTAATTTCAATTATAAGAAATATTGCGAAAGACCCGAAGGCCTGTCAATACAAACAAAAAAGCCGCTGCGGTGGCAGCGGCTTATCGAGGAGAGCTGTACCAGCTAGTGTCCAACGAGCGCCAGCGCATTGCCTCCTGTGATCAGGGCTTTGTCTGTCTCGGCGACACCGGCGGTTTGCAACGCGGCGAACAGCCTCTCGCGGATCGGCCCTTCGTTGACGATCGGCCAATCGCTGCCAGCGAGCACACGATCGGCCCCGAGAATGTCGATCGAAGCCCGGATCTGCGCGGGATCGAAGCCCATCGTATCGATCCAAACGTGTTGACGCAGCGTTGCCAACGTCCCATCGGACAGAATGCTGTGATGCGCGAACCCGCTCGCCATTGCCAGGCCGCCGAAGGCGAGCGCCGTGACGACCACTTTAAGACCTGGCAATTGCGAGAAAACACCACCTTCCAGAAGCGCGATCAGGGCGGCTGAATTCACCGTGCCTCGCGCAAACAACACGCCCAGACGGCCATAACGCGACATTTGATCGGTGAACGGTTGTGGGTTGACCGGATGGACGAAGACCGGAACACCCAATTCCGCCGCCACCTGCAAGGTCGGCCGGGCCTGCGGCGCATCGATCAGCAAGTCGCCACGAGCACTGTCGACGAACAGCCCCGTAAGCTTCAAATGCTTGATTGCACGCTCAACCTCGCGGGCTGCCCGATCTCCATCATAAGCATCGATCGTGGCAAGCGCCCGGATCCGTCCTGGATGGCGGCCCGCCAACTCTGCCAGTTCGTCGTTGATTTCGACGATCGTGCCATGCGCCAGATGGCCATCGGCATCGGCCAAAAGAGCAGCCGGCGTATTGACCACGCGCGCATCGAGATCGCCGCTGCGGATATCCTGCAAAAGCAGATCCTCGTCCGCCAGCTTCCGGTTCAAGTCCAACCACCGCGCTTGCTGGCTCGGCGGAAACGTGCGCGCCGCCGTCGATTCAAAGCGCTGGGGAATATGATGGTTGTGAAAATCGACGACAAAAGCGGACATGCGCACTCCCAGAATACCAAGCCGGACCAGATCCAAGGTGTTTTTAAGCTGCTTTCGGAGGGGGCGGCTAGCCCCAGGGCATGGCTGCCTTGACAGGGTTGAAGAGGCGGCAACAGATATTACGTCTATACTTTAGCTCTTGCATTCTCGCCGTCGTTGACGAAGTAGAGTTTGCCGGAGCGTCGACGTCTCAGCCTACCGCTGAATGGAGGCTTTCATGAATATCCATGCCGACAGCAAGGCCACGCAGCAGCCGCTTCTCCAGGCCTCGTTGAACTATACGCAGCGCATGACCGAGCGGGGCTTCAACTATGCGTCCGAACCGCCACCGGGCAAGCTGCGCACCAATGTGGTCTCCGATCCCGAGACAGTCGGTATTTATGATGGCCGCGCGATTGAAGCCTCCATCGACCGCGAGGGGTTTGCGCTGGCGCAGCATCGCAGTGCCGTCGTCGATCTCTTCAACGACGATCTGGTGAAATCGCAATATTACCCGGAAACGGCCGATCTGCTGCGGCACCATACGGGCGCGGCGCGGGTGCATATTTTCGATCACACGACCCGACGCCGCCAGCCTGGCGAAGTGCTGGGTTCCGGCCGTGGCGGCGTTGGCCGCGGCCCCGTCGGACGCGTGCATGTCGACCACACCGAAACATCCGGCCCCAAGCGCCTGCGCGAATTGCTGGGCGATGAAGCCGAGCAACTGGCAAAACGCCCGTTCGCGGTGGTCAATGTCTGGCGCCCGGCGCATGGACCGCTGGAGGATTCACCGCTCGCTGTCGCCGATGCGCGCACCATCCCGCCCGAGGATCTGATCGGCACCGACCTCATCTACAAGGATCGCACCGGCGAAACCTATTCGGTCGCCTATTCGCCTCAGCACCGCTGGTATTTCTATCCGCAGATGCGAGCGGACGAAGTCATCTTCCTCAAATGCTATGATTCGCGCACGAGCGTGGCACGGTTCGCGCCGCACACGGCTTTTGAGAATCCGCTGGCGCCGGCCGATGCCAGACCGCGCGAGAGCATCGAGATCCGCGCTTTCGTGTTCTTCTGAAAAAGGCTCGAAGCCTCAAATATGATACATGAGGTCGCTGCGCTCATCGTCGGTGAGCGCGCGCATCTCCGCCAAGGTGCGCTCGTCAAGCACGCGCGAGATGGCGTTGCGCACCTCATACATCATCAACCGCACTGGGCAGTTTTTCTCGTCGCAATCGTCGCAGGAGCGATAGTAGTTGTGACTGGCGCAACGGATCGGCGCCAACGGCCCATCGAGCGCCCGCACGATCTGCCCGACGCGGATCTGCGACGCCGGCTTGGCCAGCGTATAGCCGCCGCCTTTGCCCTTCTTCGACTGGACGAGGCCGGCATTGCGCAATTCGCCAAGAATGGCGTCCAGAAACTTCTTCGGGATGTTGTTCGATGTAGCGATATCGGAGACGAGCGCCTGCTGGCCCGGCTCGAAGCCGGCCAGGTGAACCATGGCCTTCAGCCCATATTTGCCCTTGTTCGTCAGCACCAAGCCACTCCGGAAACGGGCTCCCAAAGCCATCCGGCGCCAATCGCGCCGTCTCAGCCAGAAAACCGATCAACCTTATATAGTGTAAAGAGTTGATATTTTCGACGTTCCCCGCCCGGTTCGCACAGGAAGGCCATTGGATCTTCGCCATAAACTCAAGCTTGGCTTTAAATCGAGGTCCCAGGCTGCCGGAAGATGCCTGGCTGGGGCGGGAGGGATCGAACCTCCGAATGGCGGAATCAAAATCCGCTGCCTTACCGCTTGGCTACGCCCCACCGGCGCCGGGGCAATAGCGCATTTCAGCGGAAAGGGGAATCGTCTTTGCGCACGAACGGTGGATTATCCTGCGCCAACGCCGGTTCGGGCCGCGATTTCAAGGAGTTTCCCACACCCGCCAACCGGCGCGACGGTTTAGTGCGATTTTCACAACAGGTGCTTGTCGCCGCCCCGCAGCGTCGCTATAAGACCGCTGCTTCGCGCTTCGGCGCGAGGATTTCCAGGGCATTTTCCGATCGGAGTGTAGCGCAGCCTGGTAGCGCACCTGCTTCGGGAGCAGGGGGTCGGAGGTTCGAATCCTCTCACTCCGACCATTCTTTCAGCCACTTAAAAATCGGCAGCCAGGTCGCCTCCCAAGCCGGGGACCATGGGCCGTTGGCGATCAGCCGATCCCCCACCAGCCAAAACCGTCCGAGCCCTACTCCGCCCCCAGATAGGCGCGCGCCAGGAGTGGGTCATTGGCGATCGCGGCAGCCTCGCCCTGGGCGACGATCCGCCCATGCTCGATCACATAGGCCCGGTCCGCCGGCGCCAGGGCCAAGCCGGCCATCTGCCCCACCACCAGCAGCGTCAACTGTGTGGAACCCGGCGAAGTCGATCGCCCATCGAACGCGACAACGACAAGCTGAGTTTGAAGGACAAGCTGGGGCTCAAATAGCAGCTCTCGAGCCCCGCCAATGCACGCACGCCGATGAGAACTCAGTTGGGCGTGATACCAGCCAGTTTCACGATCTTCTGCCATTTCTCATATTCAGCCTGAAAGAATTGGCCGAATTGTTCCGGCGTACCTCCGGCGATTGCCGCGCCCTGGGAAGCCAGATTGTCGCGCACCTCTTTCTCTTGCAGCGATTTGTTCGCCGCGGCGGATAGCGCGTCGATGATCGAACGCGGTGTGCCAGTTGGAACCAACAGACCAAACCATGTGCCCGCTTCGAAGCCCTTCACCCCTGCCTGTTGCATGGTGGGCACGCTGGGAAACTGCGACGATCTTTCATTCGAAGTGATGGCGATGGCACGTAGTTTATCACCCTCGACCAACGGCGCCGACGTGCTGAACACGTCGAACATCAGGTCGAACTGCCCGGCCATCAGATCGGTCAGGGCTGGCGCGCTGCCCTTATAGGGCACGTGAACGATGTCGACACCAGCCAGCATTTTGAAATATTCACCCGCAAGATGCGCCGCGCTGCCGTATCCGAACGAACCGTATGACAGTTTGCCGGGCTGCGATTTCGCCAGACGCACCAGATCGGCGACGCTCTGCGCCTGCAGTGACGGCTTGATCACCAACAGCAATGGCTGCGTCGCCACCAGCATCACTGGCTCGAAAGCCTTCACGGGATCATAGCCGAGTTTGCTGTAGATGTGCGGCGTCACCGTCAGCGGGCCAGCCGCGCTGAACAAGAGCGTATAGCCATCGGCCGGCGACTTGGCGACGAATTCATGCCCCACCGACCCGCCAGCACCGGGGCGGCTTTCGACCACGATCGGTTGGCCGAGACGATCCGACAATGAACGGGCAAGCATGCGCCCGGTCAGATCCGTCGAGCCACCGACCGCATAAGGAATTACCAGTTTGATCGGCTTATCCGGATAGGTCTGCGCTTGCGCACCAACCATAGAGCCCAGCAAGGCCAACGGCAGGATGGCGCCGAGCCAGCGCCAACGACGGCAGCCAGCCCGCCGCAACGACATTTCACTCATCTTTCCTCCCCCTCGTTATGCTTGGCCCCTCAGACCGGTATTTTCTCTGTCGTCACATGTCCGGCACGATCGCCGAAACGCTCGATCATCACTTGATCGAATGGCACGCCCTCCGAGGCCATCCAGCTCCCCGAGCGCAGTCGATAAGCGGCATGTTTGAACGGCGCCTCGGGCTCGACACCCTGGGCTAACGCCTTAGCCTGGTTCAACATCACCCGGCGAAAGCGGACGATCGCCGCATCGGATGCCGATAAATGCTCCAAGCTGCGATCGGCGATGCGCCCCTGGCTTTCCTGGATCATCGCGTCCTGTTCGGCGACGCCGCGCACGCCCGTATAGGTGATGTGCTTCTGGTTCTGGCGGTCGATCAGATAATTGTTGGCGCGATTGCGTATGGGAATGAAATTCGTATCGACTTCGGCAATCACGCCATGGCCGCTGCTGAATTTCTCGATTTCGTCCTGCGACAACGGCCGATCCGGATTCCAGGCATAGGTATAGATCCAGCAATTTTCATCGTCGATCGGCACCCATGTGTAGCCGAAATGCGTTTCGCCCGGCAGCGTCGACGGCGTTGTACTGTGCGATGGCAAAGCGAATTGCGCGCTGCGCCAATAGCGCATGCCATGATCGGCACGCCGCGCGCCGCCAACCACGAAACCCACGTCGTGATCGATGATCAAGAACTGCGGCAGCGGGTCCTCGCGAATCCAGCGCAGCCGTTTTTCATCGGCCGGGGCATCCGGATTGGCATTGGACGGCACGCTCGGCGCCGGCATATGCAGGAAGGAGAAATGCGAAGTATCAAGGGCCCCTTCGATGGATTGCGCCCAATTGCACTCCTGCAATTTCTTGGTGACGAAACGGTGGGTCGCCGGCAAGGATCCGAACTCGAGTTGCGGCACCTCCGGCAGAGGTTTGGTCCACGGGTCTGGCCCCATATAGGCCCAGACCACGTCGCCATATTCGCGCGTCGGATAGGCTTTGAGACGCAAGCTCTGATGATAGCTTGCCTCCGGCGGCACGTTCGGCAGTTCCAACGGCCGCCCTTGCAGATCGAATTGCCAACCGTGGAAGACGCAGCGAATGGCACAATTCTCATTGCGGCCGAAATAGAGATCGGCGCCGCGATGCGGACAGCGCGCATCGACGAGCCCGACCACACCTTTGCTGTTGCGGAAAGCAACCAGGTTTTCGCCCATGATGGTGACGCGCAACGGCGCACCATCAGGCTCCGGCAATTCACGCGATAAAGCGACAGGTTGCCAGAAACGGCGAAAATACTGGCCCATCGACGTTCCCGCATCGGTGCGGGTGAGAGTTTCGTTGTCCGCGGCACTCAGCATGTCGCGGTCTCCTTCACGGCCACACCGACGCCAAAAGGCTGCCCCCAGGCCAACGTATCGAGCGTGTGAGCGGAGGGCGTGTATTCGCAGCCGACCCAGCCCTGCCAACCCAGCTCCTCGATGAGCTTGAAGAGATAGGGAAAGTGAATTTCGCCCGTACCCGGCTCATGCCGCCCCGGCACATTGCCGACTTGGATGTGCCCGATATACGGCCACGCGGCACGCAGCCGATCGGCCAGTGCGCCCTCTTCCATCTGGATGTGAAACGTATCGTAGCAGAGCTTCACATTGCTGCGATTGAGGCGTTGCAACACCGCTATGCCTTCATCGAGACGATGATAGAGAAATTCGGCAAAGCGGGCGCGACAGCACGGCTCAAGGATCACAGTTAGATCGGGCGCGGCATCCGCGGCCCAAGCGAGATTCTCCAAGAACTGATCCATGCAACGCGCTCGATCGAGCTGCGGCCCGATATTGCCAGGCATGACATGGATGAACGGCCGACCGACTTCAGCGGCATAATCGGCGGCGGTGCGAAAGCCGGCCTTGAAATCAGCACCGCGGCCGGGCAAAGCCGCAATACCGCGCTCGCCAGCGTCCCAGTCGAACGGCGACAGGATTTGCACGAGCGTCAGATCGTTGTCGCGCAACCATGTGGCGATCTGTTTCGCCGGATATTCGTAAGGAAAAGCCACTTCCACGCCACGAAAGCCGGCCTTGGCGGCGGCCTCATAGCGTTGCGGCATCGGCAGTTCGGTAAACAGCCAACGCAAGTTGGCGTCAAATCGCAGCATCTTTGGAAACCTCTTGATGCCATCGATGCTAGGACTTGCCTCACCATTTAAACAAACTAATAATATTTAGCAGCTGTTGAGTTTTTCTAATGAATATCAACAACGTCACCTTGCGCCAATTGCGTGCCTTCGTCGCCATCGCCGACATGGGCGGATTCGCGGCCGCCGCGCGGAAACTACATCTGACCCCTTCGGCCTTGAGCCTGCTCATCAAGGAATTGGAACGCACCATTGAAGTGCGTCTGTTCGATCGCAGCACGCGCTCGACGACGCTGTCGCTTGCCGGCAGCGAGTTCTACCCGCTCGCCCGCAAACTTCTGGAAGACTTGGGACGCGCACTCGAAAGCACGCAGGATCTACAACGCAAAAAACGCGGCACCGTGCGTATCGCCTGCACACCGCTCTATGCCGCAACGACCCTGCCGCAGGTGTTTCTGCGCTATAAGCAGAAATATCCGGCCGTCACCGTCTATGTGCTTGATTCACTCAACCAACAGGCACTCGCCCGCGTCCAAAGCGGCGAAGCCGATCTTGGTATTGCGCCCCAGCGGGAAATGCCCCCGGAATTGCAGCAGCAGAGCCTGCTCGCCGACCGTATTTGGCTGATCTGCCGGCCCGATCATCCCTTCGCGGCCCGCAGCCGCATCACCTGGGCGCAGGCTTTGAAGGAACCGATGATCAGCCTGACGCTCGATTTCACCAAGCGCTTGCAAGCCGATCTTTTTAAACATTCGGACACACTGGTCTTCAATCCCGCCCATGAGGTCTCGCTCATCACCACCGCTCTTGGCCTGGTGCAAAGCGGCCTCGGCATCACGGCGCAGCCCGGCCGCGCCTTGTCGCTGATCAATTCTTTTGGTCTCGTCGCCCGCCCGCTCGTGGCGCCGGTCGTAGACCGTCACCTCTCCTTGTTCTTCATGCGCGGGCGCGAACTCTCGCCCGCAGCCGCCAGTTTCCGCGACTTTCTCAACGAGATCGATCTGTAGACGCTTTATAGACCGATGGCATGGAGCCAGCCGGCCTGGACCACCGCGTCATAAAGCAGTTTCAGCGCCAGCACCGTCAGACCGACCTGCAAGATCAGGCGAAAGCGTTGCTCGCTGGTGCGGTTGAGCGCCACTTCGCCCAGCCAATTGCCGGCAGCGCCCGTGACGATCATTGCCGCCATCAAGGGAATATAGGCGGTGATGGCGAAGCCGATCATGGCGAAAGCAGCCATCTTCAGGATGTGCACGAAGCTCATCAACGCGCCGAGCGTGGCGGCGTGATTGCGGCGATCCGGCGCCGCGCTGGCGACGAAGGGCGCCACCAAAGTGCCGGTGGCACTGACGAACACGCCGACGAAAGTCGCAACGAAGCCGACCGCAGCGAAACGGCTGCTTTGCGCGCCCATGCGCCCGAGTTTCGGCAGCCAGGTGACGATCAGAATGAAGATGCCAAGAATGCCCATGGTGGCCGACGTCGGCATGGAGACGAAAGCCTTGGCGCCGAGCCCCGCGCCAATCGCCGCGCCGACGATGAAAGGTATGAGCGTCGCCCGCATCACCCAGCGCCACATGATCATCGTTCGCGTCACGCCAGCGCCCAATTGCACCACCGTGTGAACGGGCACCAGTGCCGCCGGCGGCATCACCATCGCCATAAGCGCCAACAGGATCAGCCCGCCGGCAGTACCGGTAAAAACGCCGATGAAAGCGGTAGCGAAAGACGCGAAACTCAAGCCAAAAAATAGCAAAGCGCCCGTATCCGGCACGCCGAGAAAATCAGCCATACGATCAAGCCCCCGAGATCAACCTCTTCAAGCGCCTCTCATAAAACCTTGGCATGTTTGCCGGAAAGCTGCGGCGCCATCGGATCAAGCCCGTTGTCCTGCCGCTGCAAGCGCGTTTCGCGCGGCCAGGTGCGCTTCAAATCGTCCTTCACGACAATAGCAAGCCGGCCGAGCCCCTCGACTTCCATTTCCACTTTATCGTTGTCCTGGAAGGCATGCAGACCGCGATGATTGGTGCCGAGCGCCAGAATGTCGCCGGACTCCAATGTGTGGATCGAACTGACGAATTCGATACAGCGCGGAATCTTATGGGCCATGTCGCTGGTATTATAGTTTTGCTTCAATGCGCCATTGTTCCACAGTTTGACTTGCAGGTTCTGAGGATCGGCGATTTCATCGGCAGTGACGATCCAAGGGCCGATCGGCGCGAACGTATCGCGCGACTTCATCTGATAGAAAGACTGGTTGGCGGGCTGTACGCCGCGCGCCGAACCGTCGATGAAGTTTACATAGCCAAAGACGTAAGACATGGCCTCGGATGCCGGCACATTCGTCGCGCGCTTGCCGATGACCAAGGCGATTTCCGCCTCGCCTTCGAAGACGGTGGCAGGAATATCCGGCAATACCATGGTGCCGCCCGGCCCAATGATCGCGAAGGGCGATTTGTGAAAGGCGTTGATCGCCGCCGGTTCCGCCCGTGTGCCGTCCTCCATATAGTTGACGGCCATGCAATCGATGTTGATGGGGCGCGGCAATGGCGGCAGCAGTTTCACCGACGACAGCGGGAAACCGGCGTCCTGGCTCAGCGCTTTCTCAAACTGCGGACGAAACTCGTCGAAGCGGGCGATCACCTGATTGATCAGATCATGCGGACCGGACGCGGTGAGTCCGGTCACATAGGCACCGACGTCGACGACCGTATCGGTCCCTTTGAGGATGCCCAGACGCCAATCGTTGAAGAACAGAATTTTCATGGTGTTTCCCGCACGAGATAAGGCCAGCAAATGGCCGCGCCCGGCCTTGCGGCCAGCCCCTTGTTGGCAATGAGGGTGAGACTGCCATTGCGGCAGCGGTTGCGTTTCCTCCACGCTTGCTTTCCGGCCATATTGAGCTTAGCGGTTCGCCCCGTCAACGCCCGCCAGAAACCATGCTTCGTCTCTCCATCGCCGATCTTCTGTCGACCTTTCCCGATTTCCGCACCGCGATTCTGCTGATCGAGGCCGACGGCATCGCGACGCAGCGCACGCCCGGCCTTGCCGCTTATATCGCCGAGGCGGAAGCGGCCTGCCGCGCGCGCTGGACCGGCATGGAGCTATCGGCCATTCCCGGCATCGCCGCCTGGCGGCGCGCCTATAAGGGCTTCGGCATCAAGAGCACCAGTTATCGCTCGTCCGTCGAACGGTTGGTGAAGCGCGTTCTTGCCGGCGACAGCGTGCCTGCGATCAACGGCTTCGTCGATCTCTACAATGCAGTGTCCCTGGCCCATGTGCTGTGCCTGGGCGCCGACGATCTCGATCGGATCACGCCCGATATCGCTTTCCGTTTCGCGCGCGACGACGACACGTTCATCGACATGGCGCCGGGCGAAGGCCTGCCGGCAGAGCAACCGCCGAAGCCGGGCGAAGTGGTCTATGCCTCCGGCTCCACTGTCCTATGCCGGCGCTGGAACTGGCGTCAGGATGCACGCTCGATCGTCACGCCGCAGACGCGCCGGATCGTGCTGACTTTGCAGTCGAACGGTGAGGGATCGGTGGAAGATGCCGCGCAGGCACTGATGGCGCTGGCGCAGACGGAGCTTGGAATGACAAGCCGTCTCGCGATCGCCGATCGCGAGACGCCCATGATCGAACTGGCCTGAACCTACCAGTTGAGATATTTGCGGGGACGATGATGGCCACCGCCGATCGGCTGCCATCCATCATAACCCGGCTGCACCATCACCTGCCGCGATTGCGTCGCATAGGTCGCCGGAATGGACTCGTAATAGGTCCGTGCCGCACGCACCTGCACCGGGCGCGTCACCGTCGCATATTCCGCCGGCTGGGTTTCGTAGGTCACACCGCCCGGCTGCACGACCACCTGGCGATATTGCGTGGCGTAGGTCGCCGGTTGCATCACCCAGCAGCCGACCTCACGGCCGTAAGCATCGCGCGTCACGGACCACACCTTGCGGGCCGGTTGCACCATCACCCGTTCGGCGACGGTCTGCGTAACGGGCGGAATCTGACGCGCATAAGTGCGCGGCGCACGGGTCATGACCTGTTCGGTCACTTCGCCATATTCGGCCGGAATTTCACGGGCGACCGCGCGCGGCGGCGAAACCATCACCTGCTCTTGCACGGTATCGTAGACCGGCGGCGTGGTCACACGCTGATAGCAGTGGCCGCCGGCGCAGCCACCCGCCCAAGCTGAACTGGCCATCGTGGCGGCCGCCACGAACACCGGAAGCGGGAAAAAATACGTCTTCATATGTGCGCCCTCTCAGGCCTCGAATGTCCCACAGATCAATACCGCCTTGCTAAACAACGCCGATCGGCTGATTACGCAACGTTATTCCTTTGTTAACCTAAACAGCCGGACGGGAGAGAAGCAGCATGGCGGATGAAATCATCATCGGGACATCGGGCCCGCAGGCGATCCGCATCCTCAGCGCCAGCGCCGTGCGGCAGGCGATCACGGCGGCGGCGCAGGCCTTCCATGACCGCACCGGAGCGAGCCTCTACCTGCAATTTGGCACGTCGGGCGCGGTCGAGCAGCGGATCGGCGCCGGCGAGACCTTCGATGTGGTCGCCGCCTCGCTCGCCGCCCTGCAAAGCCTGCATGAGGCCCGTCATCTCGGCACCCCCACCGCCATCGGGGCTTCGCGCATCGCGCTGGGGATCAAAGATGGCGCGCCGGCCCCCGATATCTCGACCCTGGAGAAATTCCGCGCCGTCATGCTCGCGGCCCAAAGCATTGCCCGCGGCGATCCTGCTGGCGGCGGCACCGCCGGCAACCACCTGCATCGCGCTCTGGAGCGCATCGGCCTGCTTGAGACGACACGCGACAAAACGCTGCTCAAAGTCGGCGGCTACAATGTGATGAAGGAAGTGGCGGAGGATCGCGCGGATTTCGGCCTCACGCAATCGACCGAGATCGTCGCCGTCGACGGCGTGCACATCGCTGCCTGGCTGCCGGAAGACCTGCAAATGACCACCCCTTACGCGGTGGCGCCTTCCGACAAAGCCGGTGCCTTCTTTAAGACGCTGATCGATGGAAGCTCCGACGACATCTACCGCCGCGCCGGTTTCTTTCCGCTCGCCCAATAAAAATCCGGCCCGGAGAACCGGGCCGGATGATCCATCATCATGCGCAGCGTGAGGGCTATTTGTTGACCGGAGACTCCGGGTCGAACAGATAGGCCACCGCGTCCTTCATCTGCTGTTCGCTCAGGAATTTGTGCAGGCCGAAGCGCGGCATCTGCGAACAGGGGAAGACGCCCTGCGCATTGTAGATCTTGGCATAGGCATTGCGCGCCTCGGCCGGATCGAACTTACGGTCCTTGCCATAGTTCTGCAGGCTCGGCCCCAAAGTGCCGTAGCTCAACTCCTTCGGCGCCATCTGATGGCAGGCGTAGCAATTACCACCACGCGGCGTGTTCGGACCATCCGTGAACTGACCGCCCGTACCGGTATTGGCGACGCGTTCGCCGGCTTTCCAATCGCCGATCACCTTGCCGTCGGCCGGAAAGACGACGCTGGCCTTTTCCCGCTCCATGATCTTGGTGAAATCGGCTTGCGACGGATTGTTGCGCGTCTCGGTGCAGATGCGCTGCGTCTCGTCCTGGACGGGCACGGTCTTCCATGGATCGGGCGCCTTGGCCCACATGGATTGGACATATTTGTCGACCACGGCGGGATCGACCTTGGTCGGCGCGGCCTGCTGCGCATGGGCAGCACCGGACAGGACGATCAGACTTGCGGCCAAACTGGAGGCAATGAACAGGGTTTTCATGATGTCACTCCGTTCAGCGCTTGATCGAGGGAACGGTGATTTCGCCGCCCGCGGCCATTTTCACCATATAGGCCGTCAAAGCGGTAATCCCATCAGAGGCATATTCGGGCGCCGGCATGCGCATCTGCCGATAGCAGTCCCACAGCCGGTGCTGCATGGTGCGCAATTGGCTCTGCGACACGCGATAGGTCGGCCAGCCGCCCATCGTATCCTGCGCATCCTTTCCGGCCTTCGAGAAGTTCGGCAGGGCTTGCAGGCGAATGCGTTTACCGTCGTCGCCATGGCAGGTGGCGCAGGAGAAATCCATCACACCAGCGCGACGGAAGAACAGAGCTTCACCCGCCGCCAGCATTTCCTTTTCCTTGGGATGGCTTTCCTGCAGCTGGTATTTCATGCCTGAGGATTTGTTGGCGATGAAAGCCACGAGATCCTGCATGTCCGACGTGTAATCGGGTCCGCCAAAACGACGGCGGCGCACGTCGGCCGTGTCGAGATCCTGGATCTTCTCCATGCACCACAGCAGGCGCTGTTCGATATCCATCACCCGATCCGCATCCTGGAAATAACGCGGCAGCTTGGCGTAGGCGCCTTCAAGTTTGCCTGGCCCCTCGCCGAGATCGCAGGTCTCGAGCGTGACCTCTTTCTTGCCGCGCTTGGTGGCCCAGAGCACTTCACCGCGATCGACGGCCAGAAAACCCGGATTCGACATCGGATCACTGATCATCGCGCGATAGCGCTCGATTTCCTTTTCAGCATCATCTTGTTGCGCCTGCGCCATCGCGAGGCCTGAACTCAGCGCAACCAATCCAAACGTGGCCGCAAATAGCCCTATGAAACGGACGTTTCTCATGCTTCCCCCAAATTTTACTCGAACGTCTTCGCAGGCAGATTCACTGTTCCATAGCAGCGTGTTCGCGATGTAAAAATTACATTTTTTTGTAGTACATTGGGAATTTGCATTGCTCAAAAATCGCGGGAATAAGTTTGCACAACCAGATAAGGTGATCGCCAAGGGATATGCCCCTGGACGAAAGAATGAGGAGTGAGGAATGGCGACCGCATTCGCTGCGCCATCGCGGCGGGATTTGTTGCAAACGGGATCGATCGCGGCCCTGGCCGCCATCCTGGCCCCATCGATGGCGTTGGCCGACGTCAAGGCCGTCGAAGCCGAAATCAAGAAACTTTACGGCGACAAGACCCTGCAATCGGGCAAGATCAAGCTCGATGTACCGCAGATCGCCGAGAACGGTCTGGTCGTGCCGATCACCGTCGAGGTGGAAAGCCCGATGACCGATGCCGACTATGTCAAGACCGTGCATGTCTTCGCCGACGGCAATCCGCTCCCCAACGTGTTGACCTATCGGTTCACGCCCGAGTGCGGCAAGGCCAATGCCTCCGCGCGCATGCGCCTGGCCCAGACCCAGAACATCGTCTGCGTCGCCGAAATGTCGAATGGTTCGCTCTACTCCGTCAAATCGGAGATCAAAGTGACCATCGGCGGCTGCGGCGGCTAGACATCCGGGAAGGAAAGCACCTATGGCAAACCCCACACCGCGCGTTCGCGTCCCGGCCCAAGCCAAGGCAGGCGAACTGATCGAGATCAAGACCCTCATCTCGCATGAGATGGAAAGCGGCCAGCGCCGCGATTCCAAGGGCGAGATCATCCCGCGCAAGATCATCAACAAGTTCACGGCCACGTTCAACGGCAAGCTTGTCTTCGAAGCAGACTGGAACCCGGCTATTTCGGCCAATCCGTATCAGTCGTTCTTCTACAAGGCCAAGGAGAGCGGTGAGTTCGTCTTCGCCTGGAAGGATGACGACGGCTCGACCTATGAGGCGAAGAACAAGCTGACGGTCGGCTAAGCCGCCGCTCTGGCATCATGTGCAACGTGGAGTGAACAACGGCGTGCCGCCGAACGCGGACGGCTGGCCGAACGGATGGATAGTGACATGATTTCGCGGCGGCATTTTCTGCAAGCAAGCGCATCGGCTTCGACCATCGTGGCCGCGTCCGGATTGGGGCCGCTCGGGCGCGTCGCCGCCCAGCAGCGCCTGAGTCAGAACGATATTCTGCGTTTCGATCCCTTGGGATCGGTGACCATCCTGCATGTCACCGATATCCACGCGCAGCTCGCGCCGCTCTATTTCCGCGAACCCTCGGTCAATATCGGCGTCGGCGCCGACAAGGGCCTGCCGCCGCATCTCACCGATGCAGCGTTTCGCGATTATTTCAAGATCGCCACCGGCTCGGCCGATCAATATGCTTTGACCAGCGATGATTTCGTAGCACTAGCCCGCAACTACGGCCGCATGGGCGGCGTCGATCGGCTGGCCACACTCATCAAGGCTATCCGCACCGAACGTGGCGCCGACAAAGTGCTGCTGCTCGACGGCGGTGACACCTGGCAGGGCAGTTGGACGTCGCTGCAAAGCAAGGGCCAGGACATGGTCGATGTCCAGGCGGCGCTTGGCATCGAGGCCATGGTTTCCCATTGGGAATTCACCTATGGCGCCGAGCGCGTGAAGGAGATCATCGGCAAGGCGCCTTTCGCATTCCTCGCCCAGAACATCCGCGACAAGGAATGGCAGGAACCTGTCTTCGATGCACGCCGCATGTTCGAAAAGGGCGGCGTCAAGATCGCCGTCATCGGCCAGGCTTTTCCACGCACGCCCATCTCCAATCCCGCCTGGATGATTCCCGATTGGGAATTCGGCCTGCGCGAAGAAGATCTGCAAAAGCAGGTCGATGAATCACGCGCCGAAGGCGCGCAAGTCGTCGTCTTGCTCTCGCACAATGGTTTCGATGTCGACCGCAAGCTGGCAAGCCGTGTCAAAGGTATCGACGTCATTCTGACCGCCCATACCCATGACGCCATGCCGGGCGCCATCACCGTCGACCAGACCGTGCTGATCGCTTCGGGTTCGCACGGCAAGTTTCTCTCGCGTCTTGATCTCGACGTGCGAGGCGGCAAGGTCAACGGCTATCGCTTCAAGCTGATGCCGGTCTTCTCCGATGCCATATCGGCCGATGCAGAGATGCAGGCCCTGGTGCAAAAGCTGCGCGCGCCACACGAAAAGGATTTGCAGCGCGAACTCGGACGCACCGAATCCCTGCTCTACCGGCGCGGCAATTTCAACGGCACGTTCGACGATCTCATCTGCAACGCCATGCTGACGCAGCGCGACGCGGAAATCTCGCTCTCGCCTGGCTTCCGCTGGGGCGGCTCGTTGGTGCCGGGCGATGCGATCACGTTCGAAGCCCTCTCCAACGCCACCGCCATGACCTATCCCGCCTGCTACCGCATGGACATGAGCGGCGCGCAACTTAAAGCCATTCTCGAAGATGTCGCCGACAACATCTTCCACCCCGATCCCTATTTCCAGGGCGGCGGCGACATGGTGCGCATCGGCGGCATGGGCTACACGATCGACGTCTCCAAGCCGATCAACAGCCGCATCTCGGATATGACCTTCCTCAAGACGGGGCAGCCGATCGATCCGTCACGCAATTACAAGGTCGCCGGCTGGGCCAGCATCAATCAGGCAACGGAAGGCCCGCCCATCTGGGACGTGGTCGAGAAACATTTGAGCGACGTGAAGACCGTGCGGCTTGAGCCCAACACATCGGTGATCGTGCGTGGCGCGTGAGCCAATTCGGCGCGTAAGTCCATGGGATCGACGGAGGGAAGCAGTGACCGACAATTCCTCACCCACCGCGGCAAGCCGGCGGTCCTTTCTGAGAACGGCGGCATTTGCCGGCGCCGGTCTCGCCACCGGCGCGGCGCAGGCACAAACGCCAAAGCCTGATCCAGCCATCACGGAAGTGCCCGACTGGACGCGCTATCTCGGCCCCGGCGTGCAGAACGCGCCCTATGGCAGCCCGTCGAAATTCGAAAAACACATCGTCCGGCAAGATGTGGAATGGTTGACGGCAAGCCGTGAATCTTCGGTCAATTTCACGCCGCTGCATGCGCTTGATGGCGTCATCACACCATCGGGCCTGTGCTTCGAGCGGCATCACTCCGGCGTTGCCGAAGTCGATCCGGCCAAGCATCGGCTGATGATCCATGGTCTGGTCGACAAGCCTTTGGTCTTCACCATGGAAGACCTGAAGCGTTTTCCCGGTCGCATCAACCACGCTTATTTTCTCGAATGCGCCGCCAATTCCGGCATGGAATGGCGCGGCGCGCAGCTCAACGGCTGCCAGTTCACCCACGGCATGATCCACAACGTCTGGTATCACGGCCTGCCCCTGAAAACCTTGCTCGACGAAGCCGGCGTCAAGCCGAAGGGCAAATGGCTTCTGGCCGAAGGCGCCGATTCCGCCGCCATGACGCGCTCGATCCCGATGGAAAAGGCGCTCAAGGATTGCATGATTGCCTGGGGCATGAACGGCGAAGCGCTACGCCCCGAACAGGGCTATCCGCTGCGTCTCGTCGTGCCCGGCTGGGAAGGCAATATGTGGGTGAAATGGCTGCGCCGTCTCGAAGTCGGCGACGAGCCCTGGGAGCAGCGCGAAGAGACCTCGAAATACACCGATCTCCTCGCCGATGGCCGTGCCCGCCGTTTCACCTGGATCATGGACGCCAAATCCGTCGTTACCTCGCCGTCGCCGCAGGCACCGCTCGTGCAGAAAGGTCCGAACGTCATCACCGGCGTCGCCTGGTCGGGGCGCGGGCGCATGCAGCGCATCGATGTCACCCTTGACGGCGGCAAGAACTGGACGACTGCCCGGCTCGATGGCCCCAACCTGCCGCTCTCGATGGTGCGCTTCTATCTCGACTTCGACTGGGACGGCCGCGAAATGCTGATCCAGTCCCGCGCCATGGACGAGACCGGCTATGTGCAACCGACGAAAGAGGAATTGCGCAAGGTGCGCGGCGTCAATTCCATCTACCACAACAACGGCATTCAGACCTGGCTCGTGCGCAGCAACGGAGAGACCGAGAATGTCGAGATTTCGTAACAGTCTCATCTCAGGCCTCATGCTGGGCACGTTGCTGGTCTTCGCCGGCGGCGCGTTGCAAGCGGAGCCTGCCAAAAAGCCGATCGGCCTCGGCCGCGTGGCACTGCCCGAGGAAATCGCTGCCTGGGATATCGACATCCGCCCCGATGGCCAGGGCCTGCCGCCAGGCAAAGGCAGCGTCAAGGAAGGCGAAGAGGTCTTCCTCAATCAATGCGCTGCCTGTCATGGTGAATTTGGCGAAGGCGCCGGCCGCTGGCCGGTTCTCGTCGGCGGGCGCGGCACGCTTGATAAGGACAATCCGGATAAGACGATCGGCTCCTACTGGCCGTTCGCCTCGACGACGTTCGACTACATCCGCCGCGCCATGCCCTTTGGCAATGCGCAATCGCTGACGGCGGACGAGACCTATGCGCTCACCGCCTTCCTGCTCAACATGAACGACATCGTCAAAGACGACTTCGTACTTTCACGGGAGAATTTCTCCTCGTTGAAAATGCCCAATGTCGGCGGCTTCTATGATGACGATCGGGAAACCACCGAGAAAGCGTTCTGGAAGAAGAATCCCTGCATGAAAGACTGCAAGCCCGAGGTCTCCGTGCTGAACCGCGCCCGTGTGATCGACGTGACGCCGGATTCCAAAACCGGTCCCAAGGTCGAATAGCGCCAACCGTGCGAAAGCTGCGAAACTTCATGCTTGGCCTGTCGCTCGTTGGCCCGGGCCTTTTCCTTGTGCCGCAGGCGCAAGCGGCTGGCGATCGTGCGCTTGGTGAATATCTGTCGACCACGTGCGTGAGCTGCCATCGACCAGACGGCCAATCGGCGGAAGGCATTCCCTCGATCATCGGCTGGCCCAGTGATCAGTTCGTCGCCGTGCTGAAAGCCTACCGTGACAAGACACGCGAACATCAAATTATGAATTCGCTCACATCCAGTCTTTCTGATGCTGACATGGATGCGTTAGCTGAGTATTTTGGTAGCCTTAGTCGGAAATAAAATCACCGGAGGGTCCAAAAAATGAGTATCAACCGTAGGCAGGTCATTCGTGGCGGCGTCGGTTTTGGCGCCTTGGCGCTCGCCGCGCCGGCCGTGATCGGTCAGGCGAAACCGCGTGCCGTCGTCATCGGCGGCGGTCCAGGCGGTGCCACCGCCGCCAAATATATCGCCAAGGATTCGCAAGGCGCGATTGACGTCGTTCTGGTTGAACCGACGCGCGAATTCACCACCTGCTTCCATTCCAATCTCTACCTCGGCGGCTATCGCGACTTCGCCTCGATCACACACGGCTACGACAAGCTGGTTCCCTATGGCGTGCGCCTCAATCACCAGCTCGCCAACACCATCGATCGCGACAAGAAAGAAGTCGTGCTCGCCGATGGTTCGCGCCTGCCCTACGATCGGCTCGTCGTCTCGCCCGGCATCGATCTGAAATATGACTCCGTTCCCGGCTGGGGCCAGGAGTTTGAAGAGACCATGCCCCATGCCTGGAAGGCCGGCCCGCAAACGCAATTGCTGAAGCGCCGCCTCGATGCGGTACCGGACGGCGGCCTGATCGTCATGGTGGCACCGCCCAATCCCTATCGCTGCCCGCCCGGCCCCTATGAGCGGGCGTCGATGATGCTGCATGTGCTGAAATCCACCGGCCGCACGAAGGCGAAGATCATCATCGTCGATCCCAAGGAGAATTTCTCCAAACAGGCACTCTTCCAGGAGGGCTGGGAAAAATATTATCCCGGCATGATCGAATGGATCGGCCCGAAGATTCATGACGGCATTAAATCGGTCGACCCTAAGACCAACACCGTCGTCACCGGCTTCGAGACCTATAAGGATGCGGCGCTGGTCAATGTCATTCCGGCGCAAACCGCGGGCAAGATCGCCCTCAACGCCGGGCTTGCCAACCAGACCGGCTTCTGCCCGATCAATCCCGAGAATATGAAATCGGCGCAGGACGCCAACATCTTCATTCTCGGCGATGCCTGCATAGCCGGCGACATGCCGAAGTCCGCCTTCTCCGCCAATAGCCAGGCGAAGGTGGCGGCGATGATGGTGCGTGGCGATCTGACCGGCGCACGCACCTTCCCGGCCCGCTATGCCAACACCTGCTGGAGCCTGATCGAAACCGACGATGCGGTGAAGGTCGGCGGGGCCTATGAACCCAAGGACGGCAAGATCGCCGCCGCCAGCACGTTCATTTCCCAGACGGGTGAGACGGCAGACGTGCGCAAACAGACCCAGGCAGAGAACATGGCCTGGTATTCGGCCTTCGTGACCGACGTTTTCGCCTGAAAGTAAGCTGTTTGTGAGCGGATGCGACAAAGTGGATGCCGCTTTTTTGCAAGAATCCTGCTCTAATTAGTCTCATAATAAGAGACCGAGGAAATTGGCGGCACTCCCCGCGCCGCCTTGTTTAACGGAAATCACGACATGAAGCTGAACCTGTTGCCCGTCGCCGCATCGATGCTGTTTGCGCTCGCGCCCGCCGCCGTTCAGGCCCAGGACGCCGCCGCCGGCCAGACCGTCTACAATCAATGCCGCCCCTGCCATCAGGTCGGCGAGAACGCCCGCAACCTGGTTGGCCCCGAACTGAACGGCCTGTTCGGCCGCAAGGCCGGCTCGGTCGAGGGTTACAGCTATTCGGAAGCCAACAAGAATTCCGGCATCACCTGGGACGAGGCGGTGTTCAAGGAATATATCGCCAATCCGCGCGCCAAGATTCCCGGCACGAAAATGGCCTATGCCGGCTTGAAGAACGAGACGCAGATCGACAATCTGATCGCCTATCTCAAGAAGTTCGCCGCCGACGGCAAGTCGCAGTAAGCGACATGAAACGCTTCGCGCTCGCTCTGCCTTTGAGCCTGGCGAGCGCGACCGCGGCATCGGCTGGCACGGTCGATACGCCACGGTGTCGAACAGATCTCGCGCAAGCCAATGCGTTGATCCAGGCGGTCGATACCCGCACCTATAAATCGCCACCGCGCCGGAACGATTATACGGCCGCCTGCACCGTGCTCCGTCAGAATCGCGTGGACATGCGGGCCGCGACCAAGATCATGCAACGCTGCATGACCGGCCGCGACCGCGACGAGAATATCGGCCAGATGGTCGCTTCGCTCGGCGACATCGAAATGGTTCTGGCGCGCAACTGCCGCTGATTCAGATCACGCCCAACGCATCCATCGCTTCGGCGACACGCACGAAACCGGCGATATTGGCACCCAGCACATAGTCACCCGGCGCACCGTATTCATCGGCGGTCTGCGCGCATAGATCATGGATGTTGCGCATGATCGTGGCGAGCTTCGCCTCGGTCTGCTCAAAGCTCCAGCTATCGCGCGAGGCATTCTGCTGCATCTCCAGCGCCGATGTGGCGACACCGCCCGCATTGGCCGCTTTGCCCGGCGCGAACAACACACGGGCCTCCTGGAAGATGCGCACCGCCTCCGGGGTCGAAGGCATGTTGGCGCCCTCGCCAACGGCTTTCACGCCGTTCTTCACGAGGGTTTTCGCATCAGCGCCCGTCAGCTCGTTCTGCGTCGCCGATGGCATGGCGATGTCGCACGGCACGTCCCAGATCGAGCCGCTCTCGACATAGTGGGTGCCTGCACCTTTCAGTCGCGCATAGTCTGAAATACGCGCGCGGCGGACTTCTTTGAGCTCCTTCACCAGATCGAGATCGATGCCCTTCTCGTCGACCACATAGCCGTTGGAATCGGAACAGGCGACGACCTTGCCGCCGAATTCGATCACCTTCTCCATCGTATAGACGGCAACATTGCCGGAGCCGGACACCACGGTGCGCTTGCCTTCGAAGGTGGTCTTCTTCGTCGCCAGCATGCGCTCGACGAAATAGGTGGCGCCATAGCCGGTTGCTTCCGTGCGCGCCCGCGAACCGCCGTAGAACAGCGCCTTGCCGGTCAACACGCCAGCTTCGTAGCGATTGGTCAGGCGCTTGTATTGGCCGAACATGTAGCCGATCTCACGGCCACCGACGCCAATGTCGCCCGCGGGCACGTCGGTATATTCGCCGATATGGCGATGCAGCTCGGTCATGAACGACTGACA
This sequence comes from Rhizobiales bacterium 62-17, assembly GCA_001898965.1. Lineage (GTDB taxonomy): Bacteria > Pseudomonadota > Alphaproteobacteria > Rhizobiales > Beijerinckiaceae > Terripilifer. The sequence goes on along the minus strand of MKVW01000005.1, from coordinate 273,481 downwards.
GAAGCGCATGATCTCGCCATCGGAACGGCCGCGCGGATTGAAGTCCGAACCGCCCTTGCCGCCGCCGATCGGCATGCCTGTTAATGCATTCTTGAAGATCTGCTCGAAGCCGAGAAACTTGATGATGCCGATATTGACCGACGGATGGAAGCGGATGCCGCCCTTGTAAGGACCGAGCGCCGAATTGAACTGAACGCGAAAACCGCGATTGATCTGCACCTGGCCTTTGTCGTCGACCCACGGCACGCGGAAGATGATCTGCCGCTCCGGCTCGCAGAGCCGCTCGATCAAGGCGTTGTTGGCATAATTGGGATGTTTGGCGACGACGCGGCCAAGACTTTCCAACACTTCCCGAACAGCCTGGTGAAATTCCTGTTCGCCAGCATTACGGCGCAGCACTTCATTCAGAATGGGCTCAAGCTTCTCATCGATAACGACCAATTGGTCACCCCCAGTCTTTTTGCGGAGCGACAGCCTTTGGGCTGCCTATATTTTAGGCATCCGCATAGCAGCCCCGTGGCTCTCGCGTCCAGCGCGAAGAGCGGCCAAATAGCCGCACGGCGGGCCGGCCCAAAATGCAATTCAGGCGAAACCGTTGCCGGCTCCGCCTGAAAAACGAAATGGATGCATTTCGACGAAGGCGCTTAGCCTCCAGCCATCACTCCAAGGTTAAACCGAGTTCCTTGATCACCGGCCACCACACATCGCGCTCGGATTTGAGCAAGGCTTGAAACTCGGCCGGGCCGCCGGGCAGCGGATCGAGGCCGATTTCGCCCATGCGCGCACGCACCGTGTCCTGCTTCAAAGCCGTGGCGAGGGCCTCGCTCAAGCGATTGACCACCGCATCGGGCGTCTTCACCGGCACGACGACGCCCTGCCACGCATAGGCCTCGAAGCCTTTGAGCCCCAGCGCTTCCTGTGCCGTGGGCACATTCGGCAATGTGCTGAGCCGTGTCGCCGAACAAACCGCGAGCGGCCGTATGGTGCCGGCTTGCAACTGGCTGCCGCCGGCGGCGACATCGACGATGCCCGCCTCCAGAACGCCCGCCATCATGTCGTTCATCATCGGCGCCATGCCGCGATAAGGCACGTGGGTCATCTTCGTGCCGGTCTCGCGCATCAGCCGCTCCATGGCGAGATGATGCGGCGAACCGAGCCCGGGAGAACCATAATCGACCTTGCTCGGCGCCGCCTTGGCTTTGTCGATCAGCTCACGCGCGGTCTGTATCGGTGAATCCTTCTTGACCGACAGCACCAGATGGAAGCGCGCGCTCAAACCGACCGGGCGGAAATCATTGACCAGATCGACCGACAATTTCTTATAGAGCGCCGGATTGTAGACGAGGGTCTCGTTGCCGCCGGTGAAAACCGTATAGCCATCCGGCTCGGACCGCGCCGCTTCGCCAGCCGCCAGATTGGTCGCGGCGCCGGGACGGTTTTCGATCACGAACTGCTGGCCGATTGCCGGTGCCATTGCCGCGCCGAGGAGGCGCGCCAGCACATCGGTGCCGCCGCCGGCTGGATAGCCGACCAGCCATTTAATCGGCCGCGTTGGATATTGCTGCGCCCAGACGTTTGAAGCCGGCAGCACGCCTGTCGCGGCAAGCCCCGCCAGCGCGGTACGGCGCGTGATCCTCATATCCTCCATCTTCCCCTCCTCAAGTCGCGATCATCGACATCCTGTCGAACCGAGATTGGCGAAGACAAGCCGACGCGGCCAGCGCGACATTCGACTCGGATGACCAATTCGGCGGCAGTCCCAACCATTCCAATATCGATAAATTATCGATTATCGCACAAATATGTGCTATAAAATCTAAATTCTGGCTATTCCTGAGTCAAGAACCGGCGGTCTTAGCCATTAGAAGTGGGAGCAGGACGTGGCAGAGAAACCAGTCGCCGGACGCGAAAAGGACGATGCCGGTCCCGCAATGGCGTCGACCACATTGCAAACCCTCGATCGTGGCCTGCAAGCCCTGACCATGATCGCCCAGCAGGACGCAGGCCTGTCCATCGCCGAATTGGCCGAGCGTCTCGCCATCCATCGCACCATCGTCTATCGCCTGGTCGCGACACTCGAAGGCCACGGCCTGGTGATCCGTGGCGCCAAGGGGCAATTACGCCTCGGCGCCGGTATCGTCGCCCTGTCGTCGCGCTTCGAACCGCAATTGCGCGATGCCGCGCAACCCCTTCTCGAACGATTGGCCGACGAAACCGGCGCCGCCGCACATGTCTCCGTGCCTCAGGGCGAAGAATGCGTCGCCATCATGTCAGCCGAGCCGAAGAACACGCTGTTGCGTGTCGCCTATCGCATCGGCAGCCGTCATTCCCTGACGCGCGGCGCCGCCGGCATCGCCATTCTATCCGGTCGTCCCGAACGGCGCGCCGATCCAGCGGATGTGCGCGCCGCTCGCAGCGATGGCTTCAGCATCACGCGCGGACAACTGCAGACCGGCGCGGTCGGCGTCGCCTGCCCACTGCACCTGCACGACGATCCATCGTTCAAGTTCGAAGCAAGCCTTGGTGTCGTCACGCTTGGACAAGCCGACGTCAACGGCCTGACCGCCACGGTCATGGCCCATGCGCGCGAACTTCGCACACGGCTGCGCGGTCAATAACCAATCATTGCACGGTTGCATCCGGCAGTATGCGCGGTTCCCAAGGCGACGCCTTATGCCGGACGCGCCGTTTCTCGCGTCTTTTTTACCAAGACCAGTGCGCGATTGCTGCTACAGTCCCGCCCGTTGGATGGACCGATCCATGATCTGAAAACGGATGAACAGAAGTATTCGCCAACGGACTTGAAAGGAAGGGAGTGCCCATGGGAGTGGAATTTCGAGGCGCGGCTTCTCGCAGAAGTGCCGCCGATTTCGATCAGCGCCTGCTCGATCTCTATGACGATTATTGTCATGGCCGGATCGACCGCCGCCAGTTTTTCGCTGGCGCAGGAAAGTTCGCCGGCAGCGGCATGAGCGCGGCGGCCCTGGTCAGCATGCTGATGCCGAATTACGCCCTGGCCCAGCAGGTGCAGCCAAACGATCCCCGCATCAAGACCACGACGATCACTTACGAATCCACCAAGGGCAACGGACCGACGAAAGCCCTCCTGGCCAAGCCTGCCGCCGGTGGCAAGCATGGCGCGGTCGTCGTGGTGCACGAGAACCGTGGTCTCAATCCCTATATCGAGGATGTGGCGCGACGGCTCGCCGTCGCCGGTTTCATTGCTCTGGCACCCGATGGGCTCAGCTCGCTCGGCGGCTATCCCGGCGATGACGACAAGGGCCGCGAAATGCAGGCCAAACTCGACGCCAGCAAGCTGCTGATGGATTTTGTCGCCGCCTTCGAATGGCTGAAGAAAGATCCTGATACCAACGGCAAGATCGGCGCCATCGGCTTCTGCTTTGGCGGCAGCGTCGTCAATCAAATGGCCGTGCTATTGCCTGATCTCGCTGCTGCCGTTCCTTATTACGGTGTCGCGGCGAAAGCGGAAGACGTGCCACGCATCAAGGCGCCGCTCCTCATCCAGCATGGCGAACTCGACAAGCGGCTCGTCGAAGGCCTGCCGGCCTATGAAGCAGCGTTGAAGGCCAATCACAAGACCTTCGAGGCCTTCATTTATCCCAACGCCAATCACGGCTTCCACAACGACACCACGCCCCGTTACGACAAGGCCGCGGCGGAATTGTCATGGGAGCGCACGATCGCATTCCTGAAGAAAAATCTCGGCTGATAAAAGAAAAACGACGGTGCCCTGGAGCAAATCACGTTTCGATAGAAACGTGATTTTGCTTAAGTCTCCCGTTTCGACGCGTCTTCTTTGCTTTTGATGATCCCATCAAAAGCAGAAACGCTATAGGCACCGTCGTTCGCTCCCGCCCCTGCGCTCTGGCTTAGCGCCCCCGTAAGCACTTATGTGATGATGCGATCGCCCTTGAGAGCCGGGCGCGCCAGCACCTGCACCCGATCTTCGAAATTCAAATGCGCATGTTCGTAGGCGAGCGCGTTCTTTGGCATTTCGGCTGGAACGCCGGCCATTCTCGCCACAGCCGTCGTCCAAGCCGGCGCTTCCCGTTTCCGTGACACCCAGTCGGCAACGCCCGTGCTCAGGCTTTCGTCGACAATAGGGTCCGAACGTTTCTCTTTTTTCTGGCCGATCATGCACAGTCCGAGAACCAGCACCGAACAGGCGAACAAAAGCCAGGGCGCCATCGAGCCGCCGCGGCTCGCCATATCGACCGCCGCTTCCTGAAGCTGAGTAGGCGCCGAGATCGCCACGACCGTCGGCTGCCTGGTCGCCGTTCCAATCAGATAGCCGACGCCCAGCAGCATTTCTCCGATAAGAACGTTCTTGCAACTTATGCCCATTGCCACCGCCCAATGTTTCTTTTTGTCGCAAGTTCGCCGTTCGATCCGCGACTGAACGCGGCCGACGACCAAGGATCTTGTGATGTCCCTCGCGCAGGCTCACGGCAAAGCCTCCGGGCGGCCGAGACCGCGCGGCAAAGCTCGTAACCGTTGTTGCAGCCGAAAGGCTTGAAACAGCGCTCTATGAGGGAAGATTCCGGACTGAAACCGGCACGACTTGGCGGCATCATGCCTCTGCTTGATCCAGAACAGAGCTGGAAACAGCAAGTCGTGGCGCCAAACTAAGTTCAAAAAGTTTCAAACGTCTTAAGAAATTCTTCGTGAACCGGGTCCTCAGACGACCGCCTCGATTCCATTGCGCAGAAAGCCGAGCAGCGCTTATGGCACCGCCAGACTTTGCATCAACACGGCGAGACGCATTTATCCGATCGTTTGCTTGGCGCTGAGGATCGCGTCGTAAAACATCTCGGTATTTCGCAACGATCCGTACTCCTGGTTCTCGAAGGTGATGCTGCGGATATCCACGCTGGCGCGATCGTTCTGCAATTCGAGACTGAAGAGCGCGGTCACGCCGGCATTCTTGAATTCCAAGTCGAAAGCCACCGCCGGCGGCGCCTTCCAGTCGACGCGCAGCGTGGCGCTCCAATTGAACGTGATCGTCCCCGGCTTGAAATAAAGCTCCGCCGACGAGTTGATGAGATCGCCGACATTCGCGTAATTCTCGGATTTAATATGGTAAATAAAATCGCTGATATCGACCATACGCAGTTCTGATGCGACGTCGACGATTCCATCCGCAAGAATTTTCTCATGGAAATATGAGAGCTCAGCTTTCTGGGAAGGGAGCAATGTCGTCCGCCTTTCGCCTTCTGAGACCTTCCTGGCCTTCAGTTCGTAGAATATGAATCAGTCCGGCCACGGCCCTGTAGAAGGCGGCAGGAATCAATTGATCAACCGTGACAGCGTCGAACATGGACCTTGCCAGAGCCTTGTCTTCGACGACGGGAACGCCATTCTTTTCGGCAATTTCTCTGATTTTGAGCGCGATGAGATCCTTTCCCTTGGCCAGGACGAGAGGCGCGGCACTCTCGCCGCTGACGTAACGCAATGCGATCGCATAATGCGTCGGATTGGCGATCACGATCGTGGCGCGTGGAACCGCCGCGATCATGCGTTTGCGCGCACGCGAAATCGCCAGCGACCGTAGACGGGATTTGACGATCGGATCCCCTTCGGATTCCTTCATCTCGTCCTTGATTTCCTGGCGGCTCATCCTGAGATCGCGGTACCATTTGAACCTGACCCAAAGCAGATCCGCCGCGACGATCACGCCAACTCCGATCGTCAAGGCGGAAATCAGTTTGATGGCAATGGTCAGCGTGCGTGTTGGAATGGAACCGGGATCGACGAAAACGGAATCGATGAACATCCCCGTTTCGGATTTTAAAACGATCACCGCGACGCAACCCACCGCCAGGAGCTTGGCGATCGACTTTCCAAATTCGACCAATCCCGAAAGCCCGAAGAGGCGTTTGAAGCCGGCTTGCGGCGAAATGCGAGAAAGTTCAGGCGCGATTCGCTCGAAAGACACTTTCGGCATGTTCTGCGCCACCGAAGAGGCGACGCCAAACAGCAGAAAGATGCCAACGACGGGGAGAACGAAAACCGCCGACTGCAAGCCGATGGGCGCCAGAACCTGAAAAACATCGAGACCGTTACGGATGGTCCATTCGTCCGGACTATCCATCATCTGGGCCAGCGTTTGCGACAACGCCCGCGCACCAGGTACCGCCAGAAAAGCACTGACGACGAGAATACCACAAAGAGAGGCGAAGACCCCCGCCTCCTTGGAGAATGGCGTCTTGCCTTTCTCGATCGTGTCCTGAATTTTCTTTTCGGTTGCGTCTTCTGTTTTTGAATCGGCATCCGGCTGTTCGGACATGACCGTCTATTCCTAAAAGTGCATGTCCGGCGGAAGGCCCGCCTATTCGCTGTGAATTTCGAGCTCGTTGCGCTCCGCCAAAGCCAGGACCGTCTCGGCGATCTTGCGCCGCGCTTGAGCGATGTCCTTCTTGGAGACGCCCTGGGCGCTCGCCAATTCCTGTTCCACCATGCGCTTGGCGCGCGACGACAGAGACGAGAGGACGAGTTCCTTGAAGGATGCTTCCGTATCGTTCAGGGCCAGGATCACCGTCTCGACCGGAACCTTTTCGAACAGGATCAAACGCGCCTTGGTCGACAGTTTCGTCACGTCCTCGAATGAGAACAATTGATTGCGAATGGCTTGCGCCTGCTCCGGTCGCGATTCGGCGATCGTCTGCAAAATGCCTTCCATCTGGTCGCGCTCCAGACGGTTCATGATGTCGGCGAATTGTGTATTTGCTTTTCCCGCGCTTTTGCCGGGCGTGCCCGACAGCAAATCCTGTTGCAGCCCCAGACCGATCAAGCGCAGCGACGCATCCGAAACCGGCTGGATCTCCAGCATCCGGAACGACACGTCGTTGCGCAAACTCTCCGGCAACTGGCGTAACACGCCGGCGGCCGCCATCGGACTGATCTTCGAGAGCACCAAGGCCGCGGTTTGCGGATGCTCGCCCGCCAGATAATTCGCCAGATCATCTTCCGCCACGCGGGAAATCTGGTCCCACAGGCTTTGATTCGAACTGCCCAAAACGTCCGACATCAGCTCGGAAACCTGCTCCGCCGGCAGCGCTTCCGCCAGCAGCTTTTCGGCATCGCCGGTCGATCCGACAAGATTGGTGCCCGACGAAAAATCAGCGGCGAATTCGTCAACCAGACGCTGCACGACATCCGGCGAAATTTCGCGAAGATTGGCGATGGATCGCGTAATGTCCTTCAGTTCCTGCGGATTGAAGTGCTTCAACAGACGGCCAGCATCGGACTTGTTCATCGTCAGCAACAGCGCCGCGACCTTGTCGACGCCGCGAAGCCAGGAAACAGGCGGTCCCATACTTATGCTTTCCCTGACGGCCATTCTCTTGCCCTGTAGGAATCAGATGGAAGTGGAGGAACCGACGATCTCGGTCAGGGAAATGCCGATGCGCGAGCCATTCTCCTCGGCGACGACGAGTTCACCGCGCGCCACGATACGGCCGTTGACGACGACGTCGACGGGATCGCCGACCCGCTGATCGAGATGCACCACAGCGCCGCGTCCGAGCTTCATCAAGCTCGTGACCGGCATGGTCGTCGACCCCAGGACGATATCGACCTTGACGGGAATTTGCAGGATGTGATCGATGCTGCCCTGATCAGGGCCGCCAGCCGGCGGATTGATCTGGACACCCGATGTTTCGCGCATTTCGGACATTCTTCTCTCGCTTCAATTTATCGGCCGGATCGCATTTCAATCGGCGATCGGACGCAGCATCTCATTCGGCTTACTACCGATGAACTGATTGATACGTGCGGTATATACGCCATTCGACTGTCCAAGCTGACATTCGTAGAGCGGTTTGCCATTTGATTCGAGCACGACACCCGCGTCGATCGTCGTTTCCAGATAGAGGGTCTGATTGACTTTGAGGCGGGAAATTTCGCCGAGCGTCAAACTGGTGTCGCTGATAACGGCCCGCAACGAGACCTCGGTCTTAACCAGCTCTTCGCCGAATTGGTGGCTCCAGCCTTGATCGGTCTTCGCGCGCGGATCCTTCGGCGATTGCGCGAGATCGTAACGCAGCACGGACAAGGCGCCGAGCGGGACGACGATCGTCGCGAACACGGCTATCGATCCGGCCGCGATCTTGATCTTGGCGCAGAGGCATGGATTGGAACGCCGGCCGATCTCGATACGCTCAAGACGTCGTTCGGTCCCCTCAAATTGGAAGGAGGAGGGCCGCAAAACCGAGAAACCGGTTTGCATGATACCGGCGAGCGTCTGGAACAGGCTGTTGGCGACACGGATTTCCAGATTGGACAAAGGCCGTTCTGCATCGGGCGCCATACGAGCGCCGGTTCCACCGAACATGCGCTCCAGCATGGTCAAGATGAACGGCTCGTCCAGCAACACGACGACACGCTCGTTCCATTCGCCGACGTTGAAAACGCCTGCGAGGAATTTCGGCTCCGAGCGCGCTAGAACTTTCTCCGCCGCTTCGTATGAAATATCGGCGATACTGACGTTCACCGCCTCGTCGAGCTGGCGAAGGTCCAGAGCAAGCTGCGCCGCAATGCGATCGAAGACAACCGGGACCATCGGCAGGCGCGCCAGATTGGGCCCGCCGGACAACGGATTGTGGGCGGTCGACGGACTTTCGTTGTAATCGGTCCGGGCTACGGTCATGTCCTGTTATGCAGCCTCTTTCACGCCAGCCGAAACGGTCGCATTCTCGACTTCGTCAATGGTTGGCCGTTCATAGGAAGAGATCGTCTTGCGTCCATGCTCGACGGCGATCTGCGGCATCGCGCCATTCATAAAAGCAAGAAGCGACTGTTTGACGACAATATAGGCTCGATGCTTCTTCTCACGGGAAATCTTGATCTTGTTGGCGATCGGCGTGACGATCCCGTAGGAAATGAAAATGCCGAGGAACGTACCGACGAGCGCCGCGCCGATCAAACCACCGAGCAATTCCGGCGACTGATCGAGGGCGCCCATCGCCTTGATCACCCCTAGCACGGCAGCGACGATACCCAGTGCCGGCAGAGAATCCGCCACCGTCGTCAACGCCGTATAGGGCTTGAGATAGTCGTGGCGCACAGTGTGCAGCTCTTCGTCCATCAACGCTTCGATTTCATGGGTCCGCGCATTGCCGATGATGATCAAACGCATGTAGTCGCAGATGAAGGTCAGCAGTCCCGTATTGGCCAGGACCTTCGGATACTGTTTGAAGATGGCGGACTCTTCCGGATTGTCGACATGCCCTTCGAGTTCATTGCGCCCCTTGGCCCGCAGTTCGCGCATCAGCGCGTGAATGAGCCCGAGGACATCAAGATGATCTTCCGTCTTGGTGCTCTTGCCCATCAGCACGTCGAGGATGGCGCGGCCGGTATCCTTGATGGTCGAAACCGGATTGGCGATGATGAATGTGCCGAAAGCCGCCCCGCAAATGATGACGAATTCCCAGGGCTGCCATAGGACGATCAGATGTCCGCCCAGCGCGGCGAAGCCACCCAGCATGCATCCCAGAGTTATCGTAAGACCGATGGCGAAACTCAAAGCGAGGCCTCTCACTGCTGTGTCAGTGCCTGTTTTGCGGATGTCAACCTTGCGCGGGGCTTTCGTCGCCAGCATCAGTCTGGCGCAAGGCTGGCAGCTTAAAAAACGCCGTGCAGTTTTAAGGTGCGGTGATGCTGTCGACCTATCAGAGCTACAAGATCATCAATTCTGACATGACCCGCTCGCTGGATCGGATTGCTTCGGAGCCGATCAACAAACGAGCCACCGATTACTATTTGGCCAATATCGAGAAGGTCAAAAGCATCGACGACTTTCTCAAGGACGACAAGCTCTTCTCCTATGCCATGAAGGCTTTCGGCCTGTCGGACATGACCTACGCCAAAGGCATGATGAAAAAAGTGCTCCAGGAAGGCGTGGAGAACACATCGAGCCTGGCCAACAGACTGGCCGACCCTAGATACAAGGCCTTCGCCACGGCCTTCAACTTTGCTCGCTACGGCTATTTGACCACCACTTTCGCCGCGACGCAGAGCGAAACGGTCGCCAAATACAACCAGCAAACGCTTGAGGAAACGGCCGGCCAGGACAATGCGGGCGTCCGGCTCGCCCTCTATTTCAAGCGCAATGCGGGCAATATCAAGAGTTCCTATAACATCCTTGCCGATGCCGCCCTTCTGAAAGTGGTGCAGACGGCGCTCAATCTGCCCTCGGCCATGTCGGCGGCCGATATCGACGCCCAGGCCAAGGAGATCGACAAGCGGCTGAAAGTCGCCGATCTGCAAGACCCCAAGAAGCTCGACAAGTTCCTGCAGCGCTTCACCAGCATGTACGACCTGCAGAACACCGACCCCACCACCACCTCTCCCATATTGGCCGCCTTCACCGGCCAATCCTCGCAAATCGGCATCGGCACCGACCTGATGATGAAACTGCAAACCCTCAAGCTGGGGCGGTAGGGATGCAATCAAGCCTGTATGTCGGACTTTCCGCGCAGATCGCCGCACGCCGGCAACTTGATTCGATCGCCAACAATGTCGCCAACGCCAATACGACCGGCTTTCGCGCCGAAGAGATCCGTTTCGAACAATTGATTTCCTCCACCGGCGACAGGAACGTTTCCTTCGCCTCGACCGGCGACACTTATATCCAGCGGCGATCCGGCTCGATGGTCAAATCGGATAATCCATTGGACGTCGCTATCTCCGGCGATGGCTGGCTGGCCCTGCAAACGCCGAATGGCACCATCTATACGCGCGATGGTCGCATGACGATGGCGGAGAACGGGCTGCTGCAATCGGTCAATGGCTACTCCATTCTTGATGCCGGTAATGCCCCCATCCGTCTCAATCCGGCCGACGGCCCGGTCTCCATTTCACGCGATGGGATGATCACCCAGAACGGCATTCAGGTTGGCGCGCTGGGTCTATTTTCCATTGAGCAAGGTGCCAAACTGACCCGGACGGACAATTCCGGTGTCATCCCCGATCGTCCAGCGGTGCCGATCATCGATTTTCGATCCCACAGCTTCATGCAGGGATTCACCGAAAACTCCAACGTGAACCCGGTCATGGAGATGAGCCGTCTCGTCATGGTCCAGCGCTCGTTTGAGGAAATGACGAACACGATGGAATCCTCCGAGACCTCGTTCACCGATGCCATCAAGACGCTCGGCTCAGGCGTATGACGACGACGGCGTTTCCCGAAGCGCGCATGGATTTCAACCCGTCGGCCCTTGATCGCTTGGCGGGCGTGGTCGCGACGACGGCGGCCGAACATTCGACGCTGCGCATCAGCGGGTTCGTCCAATCCGTTGCCGCTGGCACCTATTCCGTCTCCGGCCTATCGAAATTCGCCCGCCTAGGCGACCAGGTCCTGTTCGATACGACGGGACAAGCTGCCTTCGGCGAAGTCATTCGCATCGACGAACAGGTTCTCGTCAAATCCTTTCAGGCGCGGATGGATGTCGGCCTGGGCACGCGCGCCTGGCTCGCCGGCCCCTTGCGTATCGCGCCCGACAAAGCCTGGCAGGGCCGCGTCATCAATTCGCTCGCCCAGCCGATCGACGGAAAGGGACGCCTGCCAGTCGGCCCCCTGCCCTTCGCCACGGACACGGATCCGCCGCCCGCCATGAGCCGGGACCGCGTCAGCGAAGCCGTCAAAACCGGCGTTCTCGCCATCGATGTCTTCACGCCGCTTTGCGCGGGACAACGCATCGGCATTTTCGCCGGCTCCGGCGTCGGCAAATCGACCTTGCTCGGCATGCTGGCGCAAGCCAAGGGCTTCGACATCGTCGTCATCGCTTTGGTCGGCGAACGCGGGCGAGAAGTCCGGGAATTCCTGGAGGATTCTTTGGCAGAAGGCGCCGAGCGCGCCATCATCGTCGTCGCCACCGGCGACGAAAGCCCGATGATGCGCAAACAGGCGCCGCTGACGGCGATGACCATAGCCGAATATTTCCGCAATGATGGCGCCTCGGTGCTGCTGATCGTCGATTCCGTGACCCGCTTCGCCCATGCCTCCCGCGACATCGCTTTGGCGGCAGGCGAACCGCCCGTGGCCCGCGGCTATGCGCCGAGCGTCTTCAGCGATCTGCCGAAACTGCTCGAACGCGCTGGCCCCGGCGCCTCCGGCAAGGGATCGATTACCGGCATATTCTCGGTTCTGGTCGATGGCGACGATCACAACGATCCGGTTGCCGACAGCATTCGCGGCACCCTCGACGGGCATATCGTTCTGGATCGGTCCATTGCCGATGAAGGCCGCTATCCGGCTATCAACGTCCTCTCGTCCATCTCGCGTCTGTCGTCCCAGGTCTGGTCGCCCGAGCAAATGGAGCTGGTGCGCAAGCTGCGCGCGATCGTCGCGCGCTATGAAGACACGCGCGACCTCAGATCCATGGGCGGTTACGCGCCCGGCAGCGATGCGGAACTCGATCAAGCCGTCCGGATGGTGCCCAGGCTTTATGACGCCCTGCGACAATCGCCGGGGCAACCACTGAGTAACGAGGCATTCCGCGATCTCGCCGAAAAACTTCGTGAGCCCGGTTGAATGACAGAGGTGAAAAACCACGTCATGCGCAAACGCAAATCAACCTGGAAGACCGACGCGGCGCTCTGTGTGATGGGCGTGCTGTGCGCAGTCCTCTCTGTGAACTTCGCCGTCAGCAAAATCACTGCACCGACGGCACCGCCCATTCCCGGGGCCGAACATCTGCGCATCTTCGCCATGCCGTCGGGCGGCCGGGTTCCCAGTCGACCCAGCGAGCCGTCACCCGCGCGCCCAGAGATGGAATTCGACCCTGTCGTCACCGGATCGGTGCGCCCTTCGACCGGCGAAACGCCGACAGCTACGCTTGGCCTTAAGACCACGCGATCGGCCGATGTCGCGCCACCTCAGCCCGCGACTCTGAGTTCCTATAGCTTGCAGGGCGTATTCAACGGCAAGGCGCTTTTACAGGGACCGTCCGGCTACCTGCTCGTCTCGGCGGGAGAGGCCATTCCGGGCGTCGGCCGCATCCAGTCGATTCAAAACCGCGGCGGCAGTTGGATCATACAGACGCCGCTTGGCCCGCTTGAAAGCGGCAAATAGCCAATAGCCTCGCCGATATCGAACGCGCGGCCGGAAACATCCGGCCCGATCGCGCGGATGTCCAGCTCGTCATGTCATGAAATGGATTGGCGGGAGCCAGATGACCTGGGAGGCGCCGCAGCCTCCCTGTCTCATATCACCGGGGAGGGCGCGCTCACCGGCAACTAGCCCTGCGAAATCTGGTCGTTGAGCTCGAAGGAATATCCCAGATAGCGCTTTGAATCGATCGGATCGTAACCCAGGCGCTGACGCAGCTTCTTGCGCAACTTGCTGACGTGGCTTTCAACCACGCATTCGTCGACGCATTCGTCAAACAGCCCGTAGACCGCGTTGAAAATCTGCGTTTTGGTGACGCGCTTGCCAGCCTTCGAGACGAAAAACTCAAGGATGCGCCGTTCGCGGCGCGGCAGAATGAACGGCGTGTCGTCGATCAACGGATCGCGTCCGTCGAAGAACACCCGCAGATTGCCCCTGGCCGTGTTGACGCGCCGCTCGCCGGCGGCCCGCCGCCGGATCGCCTCGATACGGGCGAGGATTTCGCGGACGTGTACGGGCTTGCGGACGACATCGTCCATGCCCGCATCGAAGAGCGCCAGCGTATGTTCCAGCGACTGATACTCGCTCAGCGCGATGACCGGCGCCCGCGAGCGGCGGCGGATCATCGTCGGAAAGCTGTTCTGCTCGCTGCAGTTGCCGATGACGAAGCCTTCGACGGCTTCGAAATCGGCCCCGGTGGCCGCATCAACCCATTCACCAAAATCGGACGGCGAGAATTTTGTCGTGCTGACCCCAGCTTCGCCGAAGCCGGAGGCATAGGCGCTGAGGACAACTTGTCGCTCGTCGATGATCACCAGCATTGGTCACCCGAAGTCGAATCACATTGTGGCGATTCTCGGTCAAACTCGTGATCCCGCCAACTGAAATCTTTACCATAAAGTAAGCAAATTGAGTGTTTTGAACGATTAGCTATTGAAGTGACTCTCTTGCCACATTTTTCGATTCAATCGTCCCAAATTGAATCAATTCGCGCCATCAAATCACGCATTGCGAGCGCTTCATGAGTCACGAAACAGCCGACACGCGACATCTCCATGCATCAGACTCTTCAGCTTAGCCGGCGCGCCGCGATCGTCGGACGGCAAGAGGACTCCTTGCTGCGTTGTGGAGTCCATGCTTGTTCATCATGTTTCGAGCTAGTCGTAGTGACGGACCGTCTCTCGGGTTAGAAATTGACTCGCAGGACATTGGCGCCGGAACGATGAGCATGGCGGACCGCTCTTCTAAATCTTCCTCCTCGGGCAAGGCCGCTCCATTGCTGGAAGCCGGCAAGATCGCCGCGCCCAAGCTCCAAGTCGCCGGCACGCCCAAAGCCCGATCGCATTGGCTCTCCCGTCTCTGGTCCTCGCAGGACAGCCGAAACGCCAAACAGCAAACGACCGACCCGCTTGATGTGACCTATTGGATCGACCCGAACGCCGAGAAACGTGGCACGCCCCGTCATCGCACCCGGCTGCGGGCCGGCAAGATCGTCGATGCCGACAATCAATTCCTGTCCGAATGCGTCATCATCGACCGTTCGTCCCAGGGCATCCGCCTGCGCGCGGTGCGCCCCATCGCCCTGCCGCCTTCGTTTCGCCTTTATGACGACCTCGACAAACAGGTCGTCGATGTCTGCCAGGTCTGGTCAGGCCATGGCGAGATTGGTGTGATCCTGCGCGATAGATGGGAAAGCGCTCAGGCGACCAAGCACCCCTGCGCTTCGCTCGGCGCCAAATATTACGCCGTCACCGACTGACCGGCCTCACCCGCCGACGAAGGCCCGCGCATCCTGGTGCGATTTGAATCGGCGCATGCCGATGCGGGTCTCGATTTCCGTGCTGCCATCCGCATAGACGACATAGGGCCGATCCTTGATCCAACCCCGATCGACGATCACATCGCCCTTCGGTTCTGCATCGACGACCGGCTCCGGCGGCGGCGGCACCACCGACGGCCTGGCGGTCCGGGTCAGAATGGCATCGAAAAAGCGTTGCAGTGCGCCAAAGCCCTCCCGGAGCGTCTGGACGATGACGCAGCCAAATCCGGTCAGGATCAGGCTCTGGCCGAGCGTGCTGAGATTATAGCTGTTCATCCAGGCGAGGCCGCGCTGAACCAGCCCGGCGGCCGGCCCGGGGTCCATCATCGCCAAGAACAGGATGGCCCACCCCAAAAAGATGAGAATGACCCCCATCGCACCAAGCCAGACTCTCATGGACAGGAATCCTCGATGCTCCAGGTCATTTCCGCACGTCCGTCTTCGAAACGTAGTTGAACTGATCCACCAGAACCTCTTTCACCAGATCTCCGTTCAGCCTCACTTTCAGCTTTTCCGTCAGCGTCTTGGTGAGGCGGGCGAGATCATACCGCTCGGTGTGCCTGAACTTGAGCGCCTCGTCCGAATAGATCAGACGAAACGCCTCATCGAGCAGATAGATTTCGAGGGGAACGGACGCGTCATTCGCGGTTTTCGTATCGGCCTTATAGACGAACTGCACGACGATATAGCCCTGAATGACGCCGTCACTCAGGACCGGAACGCTCAGCGGACGCACCTTCTTATATTCGGTGCCGCCAGGCGCCTCTTCGCTCCCGGACACTTTGCCATGCTGCGTTTGCCAATAGGTGAAGCCGTAGCTCGAGGCCATCACCACCGCGCATCCCCAAATGCCCGCGAGAACGATCTTGATCATCCTTTCCGCTCGCGGCCTATCCGCTCCGAATAGGTCCCGTCCGACTCCACCGATTCCATCGCCTGAGCGAGAACGTCGGAAATCTCCCGCGCCGCGACCAGATGGTTCGTGATGACCCGCTGGTTCTCATCCAAAATGGCGCGCAGGCTCTTCAGCCTGTCGATGCTCTCGCCATCCAGGTCCTCGATGCTAACGGAGCGCGTGACGCGCATGAGATCGAGCAGGCCGCGGCTTTTGCGGTCGTTGAACTCCCGCAATTGCGAAAGATCGTTTCCCGAAAGGCTCTCGATCTCCTGGACCAGCGTTTGTTCCAGGCGCGTCACCGCATTGCGAAAGGCCGCCTGTGACGACGGATCGAGCGCAAGACGAGAGCCCTGCGGATCGGAGCTCTGTAAATCCATGTGATGCCTCTCGTTGTCTGGGATCAACTGTTCCCGGTTTTCTGACTGGTGTCGGTGGCCGTGGTGGCGGCAACCGCCGCCGCCTTCTGATCAATGTAGGTCGCGACATAGGACGCCAGCCCGATGCCGCCACGATTGACGAGCTGATTGGCCAGCTCCTGCGCCAGCATCGACTTCCAGATGCTGCCCGCATTGCCCTTGCCGTAGATTTTGCTGCTGTTGGGCAACATGACCTCGATGCTCTTTTGCAGCAGAACGGCCTCGAATTCCTTCGCTGTCTTCTGCGCGCCGGGGCTCGCCGTGCCGGTCGTCGGCGTCGCGACGGGCAGATGCGCGCGGATATTGGCGAACCCGGCGACCGCATTCTTGTCCCCGGCCAAAGCGGCCAGATCGGCGGCGAAATCGGTCGCACCCGTTCGCGACCCGGCCTCGGTCAGTTTTCGGACCGCGACATTCAGCCTTGCGGGATCGGCCGAACGGGCGACGTCCAGGACGATGTCGGAAGGCGGCTTGATCGCCATGAAATGGACCCTGATGACTGCTCGTCCGGACTTTCGTCGTTGAAGCTTATGGGAGCCTTGCGGCCTGCTTACCGCCGATGAGATCGATCAAGCGATCGAGATCCTTGGCCTCCTCCTCCCGCCGGACGACGGTCTCGACCCGCGCGCGCAATCGGCCAAACAGCTTCAGGCGACGGGTTTCCTCTTGCAGGCGCGCGGCAAACCTGAGCTTGTTTTGCCGGATATGCGCCAGCTGCTCCTCCAGGCGACGGCTTTTCGCCGCCAACAGCTCGACGAACTGCCCATAGCCGCCAATATACTCATTGACGCTCGCCATCAGCTCATGCTGTTGCCGCTCAAGCTCCGCCTCGCGGCGCTGCAGTTCGAACAACCGCGCTTCCAGCATGCGATGGCGCCAGGACTGCGCCTGTTCGATCCGTTCGAGGCTTTTCAGGCGATCCGACACGTCACGCTACCCCGTGGTGAGCCAGGCACCGAAAGCCTGGATGAATCCGGTCAGAATGAATTTGACCGTGAACAGGAACAGGATGAGCCCGCCCGCCAGGGTGAACGGCAAGGCCAGGAAATAGACCGGCACTTGTGGTGTCAGTTTGTTCAACAGACCAAAGGCGAGATTGACGATAATGCCGAAGATGATGAACGGGCTGCATAATTGCAGAGCGATGAGGAAAGCGCGCGCCAGGACGCTCGTCACCTGCAAGAGGCCGAAGCGCGGCCGAAAGCCATCGGCGACCGGCATGGTCGTATAGGAGGAGACCAGCGCGCGGATCAGCTCGAGATGCAGATCGGCGGCGAACATCATCATCGTTGCCGTCAGCATCAAAAGCGTGGCGAGCGGCGACAGCGGCTCGTCCTCGTTCACAGGTGCGCCGACATTCAGCGTAATGCCGATCGTCATGCCCGCCGCCGTGCCCATCGTCTCCAGCGCGCCGAAGAAGCAGCGGCCCATGACGCCGATCATGCCGCCGATCAGCGTTTCGGAGATAAGCAGGGCGATGAAGCGCAGATCCTGCTCCGGTGGCACGGTGGGGCGGACCGTATCCATCAGGACGGGCGTGAGTGCCAAGGTCACGCCAAACGCGATGAACAGGCGGACGCGCACCGGCACGCGCGGGCTCGAAAACCCAGGCATGATCATGAGGCAGGCGCCGATACGGCAGAAGACGACCAAGGCGACCAGGACAATATCTACCCCGAGAGCCATCATGAAATCGTGCCTAGACTTTTGATCTCGATGCCGCGGGCGATCTCAAGATGCGACAGCACCGGCAAGGCCGCGAACAGTCGCTCGGTAATCATGCGCACATAGGGCCGCGATTCCGCCGGCGAGACGAGAACGAAGTGATGGCCTTCGTCCATGCGCGCCTGGATGGCCGTGCTGGCGGCGGCGCCGAATTCTTCGAGCATGCGGGGATCGAGATCGAAATCCTGAATATCGCCCTTGCCGTCGCGCTTAAGACTTTGATGGAAGGCCAAGTCCCATCGATTGCCCAGTCGCAGAACTTTTAGAACGCCATCCTCACTCACGTCGCCGCAGATCTGCTGTGCCATGCGCATGCGCACATGTTCGACGATCTGCTCGGCGCGGCGCGCATGCGGCGCGATTTCGGCAATGGCTTCCAGAATGAGATGAAGATTGCGGATGGAGACGCGTTCCGCCAGCAAGAGCTTCAGCACCGCCTGCAGACCGGAATAGGAAATATGGGCCGGACAGACATCGTCGATCAGCCGCTTATATTCCGGCTCCAGGCGATCCAGGAGCTTGCGCATGTCCTTATAAGAGAGCAATTGCGCGAAATTGTTCCGCACCACTTCGCTGACATGGGTCAGCATGGTCGAAATATTGTCGACGGGGGTAAAACCGTCGTGTCGCAAGTCGTTGGCGAAGGTTTCCGGAATCCAGATCGCTTTCATGCCGAACGATGGTTCGCGCACTTCATCGCCGGGGTAATCCGGCCTGCGGCCATCGCCCAGCACCACGAGTACTTCGTTGAGCCGCAATTCATGGGCCGCGACCACCGTGCCGTGAATCTTGATCTGATAGCTCTTGGGCCCGGTGTTCATATTGCTCGACAATTTGATTTCCGGCACGACGAAACCATATTGCTGGGCGAAGCGGCGGCGCATTTTCGCCACCCGATGCCCGATATCTTCATGCGACGTGGCGAGCTTCGCCGCCAATTGCTTGCCGAGACAGAGTTCGATTTCGGCGGTCTTCAGATATTCCTTCACCGATTGCTTGGATTCGACCTCCGCCTGCAAATCGGCTTCCGCCTTCTCGCGGTCGGCAACGGCTTTCGCCGCATTCAGGCGGCGCGGGATCGAATAGCTGATGAAGGCGAGGAGTACGGCGAGGAAGGCGAACGGCAGGAACGGCAGGCCGGGCACCAAAGCCAGAAGCAGCATCAGGCTCGCCGCCACGAACAGGGCGCGCGGGTATTTTCCGAGCTGTCCCATGATGGCCTGTTCGGCCGATCCGCGCGTGCCGCCCTTCGACACCAGGAGGCCGGCGGCAAGCGACACGATCAGCGCCGGGATCTGCGACACCAGACCGTCACCGACGGAGAGCTTGACGAAAATGTCCGCCGCGTCGCCGATCGGCATATTGTGCCGCGTCACGCCCAGAATGATGCCGCCGAAAATATTGACGATCAGGATGATGATGCCGGCGATGGCATCGCCGCGCACGAATTTCGAGGCACCGTCCATCGAGCCGAAGAAGGAGCTTTCCTCCTCCAGCTCGCGCCGCCGCAACTGCGCGTCCTTCTCGTCGATCAGGCCGGCGGACAGATCGGCATCGATGGCCATCTGCTTGCCGGGGATCGAATCAAGGGCGAAACGGGCGCCGACTTCGGCGATACGCGTGGCGCCCTTGGTGATGACCAGGAAGTTGACGGTGATAATAATGATGAAGACGATGATGCCGATGACGAAATCACCGCTCATCACGAGCTTCGAAAATCCACCGATGATATAGCCAGCCGCCGTGACGCCTTCAGACCCGTGCGAGAGGATGAGGCGGGTCGTGGCGATGTTCAGCGCCAGGCGCAGCAATGTCGCCACCAGCAGAATGGTCGGAAAAGCCGAAAATTCGAGCGGCTTCTGAATCCAAAGCGCCACCATCAGGATCAGCACGGAGAACGCGATCGAAAACGCCAGTCCGATGTCGATCAGAAGCGGCGGGATCGGCAGGAAGAAGATGCAGAGAATGAAGACAATAGACGCCGCGAACGCCATGTCCCGTATACTGGTCGGGCCGGCACTGATCCGGTTTGCGGCAACGGTCCCGGCCATCTTCACATCTACTCCTGCGTCATTTGAACAGCGCCGCGCGCGGCACCCGATTTCCTGGCCACGCGACCTGATCCGCCCGCCGGCATCTTAGTGAACGAAGCCGGATTCGATACGGGAAAACACAAACTCGCTGAACACGTACATTTTGGCGCCCACGAACGGTGCCGAGAACGCGATGACGACCGCCATGACGACGATCTTTGGCACGAAGGTGAGCGTTGCTTCCTGCACTTGCGTCAAGGCTTGAAAGAGCGCGATGGCGATGCCGATGAGCATCGCTGCCGCCACGGCGGGACCGGCACCGAATAGAACGGCCCACATCGCGGCATCGACGATATCGAGCGCGTCGGCTTCGTTCATCTCAGCTGACCATTACACCATCGGTGACCGGCAACTTGGTCCCGTTGTCGAGAAGCGCGACCAGACCGCCGGATTGCAGGGTGACCGAATTGACCTTGCCGCTGATGGTGCCGTCCGCCGAGGTCAAGGTCCTGCCGATGATGCCGTCGGCCTGGGAGAGGGCCGAATTGGTCAGCAGGGCATTCAGCTTGTTGTTCATCTGAACCGCCTGCTCCACATTGGAGAAGGACGCCAACTGCGAAAGAAACTCGGTCGAATCCGTCGGTTTGGTCGGATCTTGGTTTTTCATCTGCGCGACGAGCAGCCGAAGGAAGGCATTGTAGTCCACGGTCGGCGCCGAAGCCGTTGTCGTGGACGTCGTCGTCGAGGACGTCTGGGTGGTGGAATTGACCTGCATGCGATTCTCTCCGTCTAACGACACTCGGCGACGAAGGTTACGCGGCGCTGACCGTGACGATGGGTTCGGCGGATTCTGTGGATTTGGGGCGCAGAATGTCGTCCTCGATCGGGAACAATCCGCGTATTGTCTTCATGGCGTCGAAATAGCGTTCCGAGCCGATCTGCTTGGCGACGACCTGGAGACCGGCCAGCACCTCGGCATTCTCGAACGAGCTGTTGAGGGCCGGCAGCATCGAGGCCAGCAGGCCGTGCACCGCCGGCGCGCTCTTGGGATCCATGAGCGCCGCCTGCAATACAAAGTAGAGCTGACGCAGCGGCGTGCGGGCGTCGGCCTCCTGCATGACATGAATGTCGAGGAGAAAAACCGCATCGTTCAGAAGCTGAACATTGACCTTGCGATCGACCTGAACAACCGCGCCGTTGAGGTAGAATTTCGATTTCGGCTTCAGGGAAATGATCATTTCGACCTCATTTCAATCCGTCGCGGACGATCTGATTGATCTCGATCAGATCGGCGAGGGATGTCGCGGTACCGCTGCGAACGGCGTCGACTTCCTTCGCGACCCACAGACCGATCGACACGATACCCGCCCGCAGATCCTTGGGTAAATCGTTCTCCGGCGCACACAAATCCTTGATCAGGATTGACCAGAGCATTTGCAGAAAATGCAGCGCGCGCACCGTTTCAATGGAGCCGACGCCTTTTTCCTCCGCCGTGCGAAGCAGACTCAACGCCTGATCGAAAGCTTCGCGCTCACGGCGCCGCGCCTCGTCCGGATCATCGTCAAGCACTTCGGAATAGAGAAACTGATACATGCCCGCTCCCAAACCCTACAGACAGTCCATTACAGGAAGTTCAGCAGCGACAATTTTTGAATGCGCCCAGTGACCGTGTAGGCCATTTCCATTTGCGTGGTGAGGCTTTGAATTCTCATCGTGACTTCATTGTAGTCGACGCCCACGAGATCACCCAAAGAACTCTCAAGCATATTGCTCTGAAGCGTCATTCGATCGTTCGCCGCGCTCACCCTCTGTTGCGCATATCCAACTTTTGCCTGAGCCGACGTCAGATCGGACACGGCCTCGCCAATCATGCTGATCGCCTTTTCCATGGTCGCCTGATAGGCACCACTGTTCATCTGATCGACGCCAAGGCCAGCAACCATGGTGTATGCCATCGCAAGCTTGCGCATGGCTGGCTCATTCGCAGTCACGGACGTATCGACGCTCTCGTTCGGCGATATCCGGCTCTTGATCGGCGTGTCGGACGCCGAGCTCGTCGTCGCTGACCAGTTCGCGGCGTCGAAAGCCGACTGGAACTGATTGTCCAGAAAACTCTGCATATCGGCCTGCGAGATATTCTTCGCCTGCGGATCGCCAGGTGGAAAGCCGAACGTCGCCTGAAAACTGGCATCGATCGCCTGTTGCGCCGCCGAGGCGGGCGTCGAGAAATAGCTTGCGACCGGCTTCACACTCGAATTCTCGCCCGCGAAGATATATTCGCCGCTGACGCTCGTGTTGAGGATGCCTTCGAAACTCGCGAGAAGGGTCTTGGCTTGTGTCGCGATGTTCGAAGCATTCTCGGTGCTGCTACGCGAAGCCATGAGCTGAGTGCTGAAATCTTTCGCGCTCGACATAATGGACGTCATTGAGGTCTGCAGGGCCTGCATCCGCGTCGATGCCAGCTTGTTCGTCTCCAGGATCGCGGTGAGTTGGCTCTGCTGGTTGCTCAGCGAAAACGCCTGCCCGACTTTCGAACCCAGCGTCAGGCCTTCATCCGCGATGGTTCCGGACGCCAGTTCCTTCTGCCCCTTGGCCAATTGCAGTTGAATTTTCTGGATCGCAGTCCGCATCGCCTCGGAACCGGCCAGACCTGAAATCGTGTTCGCCATGGGTTTAGCCTATCGCCTGGAACAGGACGGTGAACATCTGATCGATCGCAGAGATCAGCTTCGCCGAAGCCTGATAGGAATGTTCGATATCCAGCATGCGCGACAGTTCGTCGTCCATGTTGACGCCCGTGGCACTCGTCAGCGCCTGCGTGGCGCTATCACGAATGGTGCTTTGCTGGTCAGCTTTGTCGGACGCGTTTTTCCGAAGGCCCTCAAGCCAGGCCGCAGAAGAGGTCGCGAAGGTCGACACGCTGCCGGAGGTGTTGATTCCCGCCGCGGAATTGAATGTCTGATTGCCGGACAGGTTGTCGACAAGTCCTTGCAGACGGGCGGAATAGCTGGCCGTGCCTGCGCTGTTATAGACATAGTCGGGGTTGCCGGGATCCGAAATGCCGCCATCGCGCAGCAGATTCAAATTGCCGCCCCGCGCCGGATCGACGCTGGCCGCAATGCTGATACTACCTGCCAGTCCATCGGTAATCGAAGCCGGCGGTATGCCGGGGGCGCCAGACCATGTGAACAGGCCCGCCTGAGTCGGACCGCCGGACGATGATTGATCGCTCTCGGCAAAAGCGTTGATCAGCCCGCGCGCCGTTTCATCCAGCTGCTTCTGATATTGCACGGCGACATCGTCGCGCAATTGCGCCAGACCGAACAGATTGCCGGACTTGATACCCATGTTCGAGGACTGCGACGTCACGTCGACGCCATCGATGAAAACAGCGCCACCCGTCGTGCCGGCCGAGAAGGCGGAGGTCGGCTTAAACGTAACCTGCCGGGGATCCTTATCGAACAGAGCAACGCCGCTATCCGTATAGATGGACATGCCATTATCTGGGCCGACCACGACGGAAATGCCGACTTCCTGCGAAAGCGACGTCAGAATGCGGTCACGCGCGTCGAGCTGGTCGGTGATATCGGTGTTGGAGGTGCTGCCCCGAACGATCGCATCGTTGACGCTCTTGAATTGCGCCAAGAGGTCGTTGATCTTGGCCACCGACGCCGCCATGTTGGAATCCGCCTCCTTGCGGATCCCCTGAACGGAGGTGGTCGCGTCATTCAGCGCCGAGGCCAGATCCTGCGCCGCCCGCAAAACGTCCTGCAAACTGCTCGGCGAGTTCGGGCTGGCAGCAGCGGTCAACAACGCGGTATTCAGGCCAGCGATCTGTGACGACACCGAACGGGCGTCCGTGGACTTGCCGATCGTTTGCGAAATCTGATCGAGCCCCGTCGACAAAGCGGAACTGGCCGCGGCACTGGAAGTCGCGCCCCACACCTTGGTCTGCAAGGCCGAATTCGTCGCGCGGGTGACGGAGGCGACATAGCCAGTGCCGTCGAGATTGGTGACGACATTGGCGATCTTGCGCGAATAGGACGAATCATAAGCCCCCGCGATATTTCGCGAGGTGACATTGGTTTGGAGAGCGGCGGTGGCAAGCGACGATTTCGCACTATTGAGAGCGCTTGTGAGCGTCATCCCATATCCTCAACTATAGCGTTTTGCGGCCTGACCCCGTCAAACCTCACAAAGACGCATCAAAATGGGAACTCAGGGCAATTGCGTTTAGACCGAAGCGCTATTGCCCCTGGATTGAACGGGAACTTTAGGTTTTCAGATTCATGAGCACGTCCATCATCTCGGACGCGCCCTGAAAGACTTTCGAATTCGCCGCATAGGAACGCTGCGCCTCAATCATCGTCGTCAACTCGGAACCAAGGTCGACCGTCGAATTCTCGAGCGATGAGGAGGCGATGGACCCGAATGTGCCCTGCCGCGCGTTGCCGACCAGGATCGAACCGGATGCCGCCGTATCGGCAAAGGCATTGCCGTCGATCGGCCGCAGATTGTCAGGGCTCGCCACCGTCGCCAGCGGGATCAGGAATTTCGCGATCCGAGTACCGTCCTGATAGACAGCCGACAGAATGCCGTCGTTGCTGATCTCGATATGGTCCAGCGCGCTCGGCGCATTGCCGTTTTCCGTCGCATTGCTGATGAGGAACGGCGAGGAGAGCTGCGTCGAGTTGCTCATGTCGTAGCTCATCGTTTGCCCACCGGGAATGGGAATCGACACGGGAGAACCGCTCGTCAGCGCGCCATTGGTTGGGCTGAATTCCAGGGTTTCCGTCGCGAGAGGGCCTGACGAATAAGGAAAGCCGCCGCCTGCCGCCGCGTCGGCCTTGTTATAGACCGACATTTCCCAAGTGTTGTCAGCGGTTTTCGTGAAATAGATATCGAGCTCGACCTTGCCGCCGAGATTGTCGTAGGTCACCCGCGACGTCTTGCTGGTAAAGGTCGCATCCGCCTGGTTCGCCGAGGGAAGCTTGTCGGGATCGGTGACCGCCGTGGCGGTGGAAGAAAGATTGGCCGAGATGGAGCCTGACGTCGTCGGGCTTGCGACGAGCGCGGTCTGGTTGATGTTGATTCTCGTCAGGCCTGACAACCCGTTTGCCGAAGAGGCGCTCGCATTGGACAGATCATAGCCCATCAGGGAGTAGCCGGCCGTATTGACCAGATAGCCCGCGGCATCGGGCACGAACGATCCGGCACGGGTGAGATAGGCCGGGCCATTGTCCCGGGAGACCAGGAAATATCCTTCGCCGCGGATAGCGAGGTCGGTCGTGCTCGTCGTGCCCGTCAACCCACCCTGTTCGCTGATATTGTAGCGCACCAGGCTCGAAACGCCGCCAGACGTATAGCTTCTGACGTTATTGCTGCCGATGATCGTTTCGAACTCGGTCGACGCCCTCTTATAGCCCGTGGTGCTGACATTGGCGATGTTGTCGGCGACCGTGCTCATGCGGGTCGATTGCCCGTCCATGCCGGAGATACTAGTCCGCATTGTTCCGAATAGACTCATGTCGCAGGCTCCTGATCAACCTTCTCTATTGGACTGGCTACGGCTTGTGCGAGGCTTACCCGGCCCCGCTTGAGCAGAAGCTTTTGG
This sequence comes from Rhizobiales bacterium 62-17, assembly GCA_001898965.1. Taxonomy (GTDB): domain Bacteria; phylum Pseudomonadota; class Alphaproteobacteria; order Rhizobiales; family Beijerinckiaceae; genus Terripilifer. The sequence goes on along the minus strand of MKVW01000005.1, from coordinate 247,847 downwards.
CCGCTGGAGTCCAGGTTCCGAACCCACTGGCGACCATGTTGGTGATGACGGCGCAGACATACCGTTTCTGTGCCGGATTGTTGTTGGGACCGGCATTGTAACGCGCCACGGCCATCGTCCAGGTTTGCTCGCGCGCCTTCAGCTCGACGAGGAAACGCGCCGCATAGTCGACATTGTCGGGCGGGTTGAACATATGCGCCAGGGACCGGAACTGCTTGCCGTGAAAGCGGTGATTGATCTGCATGCAGCCAACGTCGATGAATTTCGCGCCGCTGTTCAGAAAGCCCTGAAATTTACTCTGCGCTTCCACCAGGGAGCGGGAGAAGATCGCCTTGCCATCGACATTCATCGCATAGGGCTGCATGGAGCCCTTTTTGCCGGTCTCCGTCAGCCCCACCGCATAAAGAACGGCCAACGGCACTTTATATTTTTGCGACGCGCGCAGCATTTCCCGTTCGCAGGTCGCCGCCGTCGCGGGTGCGTTGATCTGCGCCTGCAGGGCCGCGCTTGAGCTAAAGATAAACGCCAGCGCGAGTGGTACGAGGAGCCGAAGCTTCATGCGATTGACCACCATTTCCCTTAAACCCGCCTTGCCTTTCTCCACCCCTTTGCCCGTCCTGTGCTTGTCCACTGCGCTCTTGCGAATGTTCCCCCGACTGCGTCATGGTCGAGGCACTGCCGTCGCGTCGCGCCCCGGCATCGCCTGATGGCGCCTGATCCGTGGCGGGAGTTGGCGCCGCCGCCACGATCGTCAATTTGTCGACCTGATATCCGGAAGCTTTTAGGAGATCCTCGAGCTTGTTCGAACCCGATTGGAAGGAGGCCAAGGTCGCGGCGTCGGAGACCTTGATATGCATGGTCAACGCCTCACCCGACAGGCGCATATGAACGGCGACATTGCCGAGAGATTCCGGCTGCAGTTTCAGATTCAGCACTTGCAGAGGTGCTGTCGTCTCCCGCGCGGCGGCGACCTCCGGTCCTGGTCTCACCGGCATGCCGGGTGCCGGACCAAGGCTTTCGCGCACCGCCGTGGCCACCTGCTGGAACGCGGAACCCGCCGGCGCGAAATGCGACGCACTGTCCACGTCGACGATTTCGCTGACTTTCAAGCCGATCCCTGCCCCTTCGGCGTTGGCAGGCATCGAGGCCTGCCGTCCCTGCTGACCTTCGCGCGGCCCCTGGTCCACCGGCTTCGTTGTTGCCGGGTGAACGTCCGGCAGCACGGGCGCCTCGGATGACAAGGCGTCCGACAGCCCGGCCGGACGCGACGACGCGGGGGAAGATGTGAGAGAAGAGGCAGCGCGTTGCGGCTCGACCGGCAACACCGGCGCCGCCACGACACTGATAAGCTGAGCGATCGGATCGCTCTTCGCGGGGATCACCGGCGCGGCCTCCTGGCCGTCCGTTGGACGCGTGTCGTCCGGCTCCGTGACGCCAGCGTCACGCATCTCCCGCCGTCCGCCGGCCACGGCGATCATCAGTTCGCGGGCGGACAGAACCAAGCGCTCGGCCGTCTGCTCCGGTTTGACGCTGGTCTTTTCGGGCCGCTCCACCATCTCGGCATAAGCGCCGGCATCACCCTTGCCATCGACATCGACCGTGCGATCGCGCGGCGTCGCGGGCGCCTGCGGAACGCGAGCGGCGAGAGGAAGGTCGGTCATATCAATATTTTCCTGTTCGGACGCTTGCTCGCCGCGCCGATCGTCGGTCGGGGAGGAAACAGGCGTCGCAAGACCGACGAACAAGTCCAGCGGACTGCTCTTTATGTCGGTCTTTGGTTTCGCTTCCTGACCGGTCGTCTGCCGTATCCCATCTGGCTGCGTTGAAGCGACATCGCGCGGCTCCCAGCGTCCGCTAGGCCCAGCGCTTGCTGGCGAATGAGGCTGCCCCGGCTTTTGATCCGGCTTCGCGCCTCGGCCTCTTTCGAACCGCTCCTGCATCTCGGCGAAAGAGCCGGTCTTCCCGTCTTCCCGTCCTGCCGCCGATGCATCAGCCGTCCGCTCGCGCGGTGCATAAGGCGTCTGGGCAGCAAAGGAAGCGATGGACATATCGGTCATTTCTGCGCGTCCTTATTGAGAAGCTTATCGGCTTCACTGATCGCCTGTTGCGCCGCCAGAAAGACCGGACGCGGCTCAATCAGCGTCCGCGCCAAACGATCGATCGATGCCTGATTCAATGGCGCAACTGGCGCGCGCAGTTTCGTCGCCAAAGCGCGCGCCGCGATGCTCAGTTCCCGGTCCTCGCCAGCAAGATCCTTCTCCGGCAACGCCTGCAGCTTTCGTAGCCCCTCGGCTAGCTGATTGTCGGCGATCATCGCCGCGCCTTGATAGAGTTCGGCCCGGGTCGCCTCCGTGCCGCCCGTCGTTGACAGATCCCGCGCATTGCGCGCCCAGCGTTGTGCGTTTTTGGCATATCCCTGTCGGATCGCCGATTGGGCCATGTTCAGATAGAGATCGCGCTGTTCGACAGGTTTGAAATCGGCGAGGAACGTTTCGATCTTTTCGAAATCCCCTTCCTGCGCCAATAGCGTCGAATGCGAAAGGAGATGGGTGAAACGCGGCCAATAATTGGAGGCGTAGACGGAATTGCGGTAGCGCTGAAAATACTGCCGCGACATGAGGAAGAATTTATCGAGGCTGGTATTGGCATCCGTCATGAAGATCTGCCGTCGCAGGGCAGCTTCCTCGACGAGAGATCCCGGCATCAGCAAACGGGCCGTATCCAGAAAGCCGCTTGCCGCAACCGGATCCTTCGGGCCGACCAAAGCGGCCTGCACCAGAGCGAGGTGACCGCCGAGGTTGGGATTGACGGACCGCGCATCGATGCTCATCAGCAGCGTCATCGCTTCCTGCGCGCGCCCCTCGACATAGGCCAGCGCACCGCGCACCAGGGCCCGGCTCTGCTCTTGAATCGCATTCGATTGCACCAGGGGCCGGATGACGCTGGCCGAGCCGCCACTGAAAAGATAGGTCGCGGCGGCTTGGGCGTTACGTTCCTCCTGCCAGACGCTCATCGGCACCCGCAGAAAATCGTCGGCGATCTGGCTCATCAGCTTTGGCTGCGCCATGTAAGCGGCCTGGCTACCGGCGGCGATCTGCGACTGAATCATCTGCAGCGAACGGATCAATTGGAACGGTTCGGGGCTCTCCGGCGCCTGTGCGAAAGCGCTCGTCAGAACCGACACCGAGAGGGCAAAGCTGATCGCCGCGGCCCTCACGATTTGTCTTTCCTGATCAGAATTTCAATTCTGCGGTTTTCCGCCGCGAAGGGAGCGGCGGCGTTCTTCAAATGCCGGTCCGCATGGCCTTCGACGCGATCAAACCGCTTCTCGTCAAATCCGCCCCGCACCAGCATATAGAAAGCCATCTGCGCCCGAGACGATGACAGACGCCAATTGTCGCCCGATCCGCCGCTGCGATAGGAACGCGCGTCGGTGTGACCGCGCACCACCACGGAGCCGGGTACCGACTTCAAGATCGTGCCGATTTTCGCCATCACGCGGACGGTCTTTGGATCCGGTTCCGCCGATCCGATCTTGAACATGCCGAATTCGAGATCGTCGGTCAGGCTGATCAGTGTGCCTTCCGGCGTCGTCTTGAGTTCGATCCGCGGCGACTTCTTGACATCCACTTCGTCTCGCAGCGCTTGATCGAGCAACGTCTTCAATTTCGCCGTCGGATCCGCATTCTCTCCTGCCGTCTCTTCGGCCGATGCCGCTCTCGCCGGAGGCGGACTGGCTTGCGGCGGATTGGCAGCATTGACAGGAACGCTTCCCTCTCCGGCAATCGATTGCGGCGGCTGGGCCGACACATCCGGCGTGTTGGCAATCCGATTGGCGGTCGACGTATCCAATGGCTGCGGCCGCACGACCGGAAGCACCGGCTCGAACGGATCGCGGAAGATCTCGGTGGCATTGAGGCCCGGCCGGCCGCTGGTGGCTTCCGGCGGCCGTTCCCGCGTTTCCTTTTTCAACCCGCCCTCGTCCCGCGACGCCGCGATCTCGGAGAGAACGGCGTAAGGGTCGCGAAACAAAGCCGTGTCGTTAAGAGCCCCTTGCCGGGGTGCGACTTGCGCGGCACCGCTTGCCTCGACGCCAGCCCGGGCCGGCATTTTCTCTTTCACTTCCGAAGCGTTTTTCGGCTTTTTGGCGTCGCTGGGCTCCGGCTCGGCATCGAGCCGCTGCATTTGATGCGGACCGCCGCCCGCCGCCGGGACGCCGACATTCTTGTCATCGCCCTTCACATCCCCCGGCGCGTTATTTTCCGTCGTATGGTCCGCATCGGAATCCAGCCGCTTGGCATCTTGCAGGCCTTTGCGCGCCGGCGTGCTGTTGGAAAGCTGCACCGGATTGAAATAGAGCGCGATGGAAGAGCGCGTCTCCTTGCTGGAGGAATTGACGATCCAAAGAACGAGAAAGAACGCCATCATGGCGGTCATGAAGTCGGCAAAGGCGATCTTCCAGACGCCACCGTGATGATGATCGTCATCGTCGTGCCGGCCGCGCCGGATGATGACGATTTCGTGAGGTCTTTCCTGTTCCGCCATGGAGAAGCTCACGAACCCGAATGCTGAAAAGCCGAAATCCAGGCCCCGATGCTCGTTTGCAGCTCCGTATCCTGAACCGCAACCCGGACGTCGACTCCATCATGAGCGTCGCCACGCACCACGTTCAAATGCTCGGGCAGCGCGGTGCAGATGGCCGCGACAAGGTCAGCGGGTCCACTGATCTCGATCCGCGTCGTGCCATCGGTTCCCATCAACTGGGTCAGCTTGTCGACCAGAGCAGCCTGCATATTGGCGCGAACCGCATCGACGATGACGGGCTTCAGCGCGTCCGCCACTTTCGACGAAATATGCCCCGACATCCGGTCGAGCCCACCTAAAATGGCTGTTCGCATCGCCACGGCCTCTTCCTCGACCCAGCGCCGACGCTCGTCTGCCAATCGTTCTTCGAAATGCGCCCGCTCAGCGGCAAGAAGCTGTTCGCCTTCCTGCAAGGCCGAAGAGCGCCCTTCCAGCAGACCCTGCTCGCGGCTTTCGGCGACGCGCAAGGCGCAGTCCTGCTCGGAAATTCCCACCGCCGTTTCTTTCAAGGCCATCGCCAGGTCGACGAGACTTGGACGGGCGGGCACGGATTCCATTCGACTGAGATAGAGCGCCACCGGAACGGTTTTCACGCCGCCACCCTATGGTTCATCCATTGTTTGAGAACCGCCACGGACTGGGTTTCATCGAGCGCGATGATTTGTTCCAGCCGCGCGCGGGCCGCATGGATCGGCTGGGCCATCGGATCGGGCAGAGGCGGCGCCAGATCCAACGTCGGCATCGGTGAGGCCATCGTTCGATCCTCGATCCGCATCTGGCCCGCTTCGTTGGTCAGAAGCGGCGTCTGCGGCTCTTCCGCCGGCTCGGCGACCGCCAGCAAGGCACGGGTCGCCGGGCGCACGCCAAAGAACAGAACCAGGCCAATCGCCAGCAGCGTGACGAGCGAATTGATGAGCGTACCGGCATATCGGCCCAGGAGATCCATCACACCCTGGCCGCCAGTTCCAGGATCGAGATCCCGATCGGTGGCAACGAAATCGACGACGCTCACCTTCACCGTGTCGCCGCGATCCCGCCGCGCACCGGAAGCCGTGGCAACGATCTGTTCGATCTCCGCCGCCCGGGCGGCAATTTGCTCCGCCGTCAGCTTGCCATCGCCCGCCAGACTGGCGCGGTTGATGACGACGGCGACCGACAGAGCATCGACCGTATAGCCGCCGCTGACCGTGGTGGTCGTCTTCGAGGAAATCTCATAATTGGTGAGCTCCTCGCGCTTCTGATTTTCTTCATTCGACTGCTTGTTGTCGCCGTTCCGGCCGCGATCCTGCTGCTGTTGCGGCAGGTTGCGATCAACGCTGGTCGCCTGCTGCTGGCTGGTGGAATTCTGCGACTGCTGATTTTCCTTGATGACGCGGACCGAGCGCTCCACCCGCGATTCCGGGTTATAGACCGTTTCGTTGGTCTGGCGCCGATCGGTGTTCAACCGTGTCGAGACGCTGATCTGGAAGTTCTTCGGGCTCAGATAAGGCGACAACGTCTTGCGGATGTTGTCCTGAATTTCCTTCGAGACCGACCGTTCCAGGCCGCGCAGGCGGCCTGGCGCCGCATCGGTTTCACTCTCCGACGACGTCAACACCGTGCCGTCGCTGTCGATGACCGTGACATGCTCGGTCAGCATGCCCGGAACGGCGGCCGCCACCAGATGACGGATCGCGGCGGCGATGGCCGCGTCATTGGTCGCGTCGGTGCGGATTGCCACGGAAGCGGACGGCGTCTGCCGGCCGCGCCGGAACGTACCTTCGTCGCCCATGACGATATGCACCCGGGCCGCCTTGACCCCGCGCATGAACTGGATCGTTCGGGCGAGTTCACCCTCGGCCGCGCGCACGCGGGTGACTTCCTGCATGAACGACGTCAGGCCGAAGGAACCGACCTTGTCGAACAGCTCATAACCGGCGTTGGCTCCGCTCGGCAGGCCCTTTTCGGCCAGCAGCATGCGCGCCCGGGCCGTCTGGCCGTACCGCGCGTAGACGGTCGTCCCATCGGAGCCGATGTCGAAGTTGATCCCCGCTTCCGTGAGCGCGGAGCTGATTCGGGTGACGTCCTGCCGGTCGAGACCGGCATAGAGCACCTCGAACGAAGGGCGGCTCATTTGGTAGCCGACCAGACCTGTGGCGATGAAAACCGTCGCGCCGACCATGGCCAGCGCGATCAACCGGCGGCGGCCGAGCCCCAAAAGGCTGTTCCACAGCCGTTCAACCTGTTCCGTGACCCCATTCACAAGCCGATTCCACCTGCTGGTAAAACGATCCTGTTGAACAGTTCACGCTGAAGCTTGTGCGAGGATTGAAACAGAAAAAGCCGCGCTGTTTCCAGCGCGGCCTACGATTGGTTTAATCAGCGATCTTAGCGGAAGAGGCTCAGGATCATCTGGGTGTTCTGATTCGCGATCGACATCGACTGAACGCCGAGCTGCTGCTGGACCTGGAGGGCCTGCAGACGGGTCGATTCCTTGTTCATGTCGGCGTCCACGAGCGAGCCGATGCCGCTGGTGATGGCGTCCGACAGCTGCGACACGAAGGTCTGCTGGATCGACATACGGGTCTTGACCGAACCCATGGTCGAAGCGGCGGCCGTGATGTCACCGAACGCGGTGTCGGCCATCTTGATGTAGTTGGCCATTGTCGCCTGGTCGGCAGCCGAATCGGTCAGAGCCGAGATGTCCATCGTGGCGATCGAGGTCGTGTCGGTGCCGATGGTCCGCTCTTTATCGAGAATGCCGCCGGTCGCGCCGGTGGCGGCGGCGTCATAAAGCGCGGTCTTCGAAGCGTCGAGATCGATCGTGCCGATCGACACGGCGCCAGCCGCATCCTTCGTGAAGGAAGCGACGGTCTTCTTGGTCGCGTTGTAGTCGGTCGCGCTGGAATCGACAGAAACCCAGTTCTGGCCGGAAACGGCGGCGGAGTCGGCAACGCTCTTGAGCTGCTTCTGGAGCTGCGCGATATCGGCCTGCACGGCGGTGCGATCAACGCCAGCCTGAGAAGCGGTGACGAGCTTCGCCTTGATCTGCGAAACCAGGTCCTTCGAGGAATTCAGAGCCGCCATGCCGACGTCGACAGTCGCGGCGCCGAGGTTCAAGGCGTCCGTAACCGACGAATTCGCGTCGTTGTCGGACTTCATCTTGGTGGCGATCGTCCAGTAGGCGGCGTTATCAGCGGCGCTGGTGACGCGCAGACCGGTCGAAATGTGCGATTGGGTCGTGGCCAAGTCCTTGGACGTCTGCGTCAACGTCTGCAAGGCGATCATCGCGGAATTGTTGGTGAGAAGGCTAGCCATAACTGATGTCCCTTTGAACTGAACTAACATGGGGGACATTCCGGACTTGCACCGGTATAGCAGGGCGACATCATGCCTTTGGGCCCGGATTCATCCAGGGGCCACAACCTGCTATCTGCGCACAGTACGTATCAGAGTCTTAATAAGTCCTCAACGCGGATCCGGCGCGGCGGCCGCGTTCTGGGAAATTTTTTATACGACCGATCGGACCAGGCTGCCCACAAGCATGTTCCAGCCGTCGATCAGGACGAAGAACAGGACTTTCACCGGCAAGGCGATCACCGAGGGCGGCATCATCATCATGCCCATCGACATGGTGAGCGTGGCCACGATCATATCGATGACCAAAAATGGAATGGCGATGAGAAAGCCGATCTCGAATCCGCGGCGCAATTCCGAGATCATGAAGGCCGGAATCAGAATGCGGAAATCGACCACGTCCTCGCTATTGACCTTGAACTTTTCGCGCGCAAGTTCGGAAAACAACTTGAGATCCTTTTCGCGCACCTGCGCCAGCATGAATTCGCGGAACGGCGTCGAGATGCGAACCATCGCCTCCTGTTCCGTGATGCTGTTTTCCATCAGCGGACGCACGCCATTCTCCCAGGCGCGGTCGAATGTCGGCGTCATGACATAGAAGGTCATGAAGAGGGCAAGGCTGATGAGGATGATATTGGACGGCGTGCTTTGCAGGCCAATCCCCGATCGCAGAAACGACAGCGCGACGACGAAGCGCGTGAAGCTGGTCACCATGATGAGCAGGCCCGGCGCCACCGACAGAACCGTCAGCACCGCGAAGATCTGGATCATCCGCCCGCTGACCGAACTACCGGCACCCGGCAGCAGCTTATCGAGATCGAGCGTTTGCGCCTGCGCATCTCCCGCATACAGCAGGACAACCGTCAACAGGAGGAGCGGCGCGACAAGACGCTTCATTGGATGACCATGGTGTGAATGATGAGTTCGCGGACGCGCCCCTTGGATCGAATGACCGCGCGCTCCGCCAGATCCTGTCGCAAATGCTGCAATCCGATGGCGCCTTGGATCTGGGCAACGGAAATGGTGCGCAGATAGGCCAGGAAATCGCCGGTGATTTCGCGCGCCAGCACGTCCGTCTCCGGCTGGCTCGGATTGTCCATCACCACGGCGGCCTCGAGGCGGATCCAGGCATCCTCCGGCGCGCCCAAATTGGTCACCATCGGCGCCAGTTCCACCAGGTTCGAAAGCGCCCGATTGACAGGTTTCGGTTTGGCGTCTTCCGCCTTCGGCGATTTCGCCACTTCATGGCTGGCCATCGCCTGGATCTGCGAGCTGATGAGCCATCCGCCGCCCAAGGCCGCCAAGGTGACGACAAGCAATCCGAGAATGAACATGATAGCGGAGGGGCCGCGTTTGGGCTCCGCTTCCTTGACCGTTACTTTCGCGACATTCTTGGCCATGAGCCGGTCATCACTTAAAACGGGCGCGCCAGATCGTAGATCTGCTGCCCCCAATTGGGCTGCTGCACTTCCATCACACGCCCGCGCCCGCCATAGGACACGCGCGCTTCGGCGATCTTGTCGTAGGAGATCGTATTGTCGCGGGCGATGTCGGTCGGCCGCACGATGCCCGCCAGGTTGAGCAGGCGCAGTTCATAATTGACGCGGATTTCCTGCGATCCGGAAATCAGCAGATTGCCATTGGGCAGAACCTGGGTGACGATCGCGGCGACCGAAAGCTGGATCTTTTCGGAGCGGTCGATATTGCCCTGCCCCTTCGTCGACGACTTCGAGTCGACTTCGACATCCAACGTCCCGGCCTTCGTCCAACCGAACAGGCTGAACAGCGCCGCCATATTGTTGGAAATCTTGGCTTCCTTGGAGCGATCGGTTGTATTGCCGAGCGTCGCCTTGTCGTTGATGGAGATATTGACGGTCAGAACGTCGCCGGCGCGCATGGCGCGCTGATCGCGGAACAGATCGCCCCGTCCGCTGCCCCACAACGACCGGCTGCCATAAGCGAGCGAGGGCTGCGGATATGGCACCGTGTAAATGGAAGACGTCGCGATATCCTGTTCAAGCCCGGTGCCGACCGCCGTCATCCGCGGCTCGCGACCAAAATCGTGAACATCAGTCGCGCAACCGCCCAGCATCGCCAGCGCAAGCGCCAGAAACGAGCCTTTCACAAGCGCGCACTCACTTCCTGCTGGCATCGATCGATCCTGTCGTCATCAAATCCGCGAGCTTGGCAGCCTTCGTGGCATTCATTTCATTCAACAGCAGGCTCGCCGTCTTCGGGCTGAGCTTGGACAGGATGGCGGCTGCGCCAGCTTCCTCCATGACGGCGAGCTGGGACGAAGCCGCGTCCGGCCGCATCCGCGAATAGATCGCCACGACGCCTTCCTCGGCCCGGCGGCGATACTCGTCGTGCTTTTCCTGCCATTGCGCCAGTTCCGCGCGGCGGGCGTTCAACTCGGCGATGCGCTTATTGATCTGCGCCTCGAGCTCGGTGAGCTGCTGCATCTGCCAGGCAAATCTGAATTCGGACGCCGCATTGGAAACGTTGGCGCAATAATCTTGCGCCAACGACGGCCGCGCCGGCTTGACGGCAACCGGTTCTATCGCCGCGGCACGCGGCTCTGGCGCTGCGGCGACCGGGCCCGGCGCGGGTGCCGGCACCGTTGCTTTCGCAACTGGCTCAACGAGGGTCGCCGACTGCTCCTGCGGCACCGGCACGGGCTGAACGCCGTTCGCGACAGCTTTCGGCTGGCGCGTCACTCGGCGATTGGCGGCAGCTTCCGCTCTCTGAACGGCCCTTGCGCGCGCCTGCGCGGCGCTGATCGCCGGCTTTCCCCCACGCAGCAGATCCATAGGCCGGCCAGCCGATACACGCGCCTGGTCCTGCGCTAAAGCCGGGGCGGGTCCATAGAGTCCGCCGGCGAGCAGGCACGCCCCGGAGAACACGGCGATCCATCGTGAACGAGAAGGCGTTGGACTGGAATGCGGCAGCGTCATATCGAAGGTATCGCGTTTCAAGCTTGTGCAAGACTGTCGAATGCAAGACGGTCGAACGAACATCGCTGCTCAAACTCTCGGGATGGAAGTTCCGAACCAAGACCCCGTGACGTCACTGAACGACGAGTTCAGCCTGCAACGCGCCCGAAGATTTGATCGCTTGCAGGATGGCGATGACGCCGGTGGGTTTGACGCCGATCTGATTGAGTCCGCGCACCAGCGTCTTCAGAGTGGCACCGCCAACCAGAGCGATCTGGCCGCCTGATTCATTGACATCGATGTTGGTCTGCGGCGTCACCACAGTCTGCCCGCGAGACAGCGGGGCCGGCTGCGAGGCGACCGGCGTCTCCGTGATGCGCACCGACAGATTGCCGTGCGTGACCGCGACCGTCGAAATCTGCACATCCTGGCCGATCACGATGGTGCCGGAACGGGCATCCACCACGATGCGGGCAACCGTATCGGGCTCGATCACCAGATCGCCGATTTCGGCGAGATAGCGGGTGGTGCTGGTGCGTGGCGGACGGACCAGCGTGACCGTGCGGAAATCTTTCTCGCGCGCCGTGCGTTTGCCATAGCGCTGCAAGGAATAAGCGTTGATGGCATCGGCGACCCGCACCGATGTGGCGTAATCGGGATTCTTCAATGTCAGGTTCAACTGCGAAAAATCTCCGAGCTGGCCCGGCACTTCGCGCTCGATGGTGGCGCCATTGGGAATGCGCCCCGCTGTCGGCACGCCCTGCGTGACGGTTTCGGCCTGGCCGACAGCAGCCATACCGGTGACGATCAGCGCACCTTGGGCAACCGCATAAGTCTGGCCGTCCGGACCGTTCAACGGCGTCATGATCAGCGTTCCGCCCATCAGCGACGTCGCATCGCCTAGCGAGGACACCGTGACATCGACACGCCCGCCCCGCCCGATGGCCGGCGGCAGATCGGCCGTCACGATCACGGCGGCGACGTTGCGGGTGCGCAGCACCGAGCCACGAATGTTGATGCCCATCCTGTCGAGCATGGATTGCAGCGACTGCTCGGTGAACACCGAATTGCGCAGCGTATCGCCGCTGCTTTGCAGGCCGACGACCAAACCGTAACCGACGAGCTGATTGTCACGTAAGCCCTGCGGCGCAGTCACATCCTTGATGCGAACCAACGCTTGGCTCGGCATGGCGAACAGGCAGAACCCCAGCACCATGAGGAACAGCCGCATCAAAGCCCCCCGACCAGCAGCGATCCGTCCGATTGCACGACCCCGGAGACATTGACGCCGCTGTCGATATTGCGCGCCCTGACCAGTTCGCCAGCCGTACCCGACTGCAGCGAAAGGCCATAGGCGACGATGACGATGCCGCCGGAATTATAGACCAGCCGCACCTGATGCCCGATGGTCACCAACCGCGGCTCTTCAACCGCGGCGGTCGGAATCAAATTCCCCGGCAGCAAGGTTTGCCGCGCCACCTTGCCGACAAGCTGAGCCCGCGTTTCCGCGATCGCGCCCGATTGCGGCCGATGGGAAATGGAGCGGTCCTCGAGCATGTTCTCTTTGATGACGTCGCGCGGATAGATCACGATCGTCGGAACCGGAACGCTGATATCGTCCGCCGCGCAAACTTGAACGCCGGCGGCAAGAAACGCGGCGAGCAAAGCCGCCGCTCCGATCCGACGGGTCGCGCGGGAGCGTCCAACAGACATCCGCTTACCTCATGCCCTTGGAGACGGTCGAGGCCATTTCGTCCGAAGCCTGAATGACCTTCGAGTTCATTTCATAGGCGCGCTGCGCCGAGATCAGTTCGGTGATCTCGCGCACCGGATCGACGTTGGAGCCTTCGAGATAGCCTTGCTTGATGGTCGCGAAGCCCGGATCGCCAGGCACGCCGGTCACCGGCTGGCCGGACGCCACCGTCTGGCGGTAGAGATTGCCGCCGAGCGGCGCCAAACCGGATTCGTTGGCGAAATTGGCCAGCGTCAATTGGCCCAATTGCTGCGGCGCCGTCTGGCCGCTGAGCGTCACGTTGACGATGCCGGAATCGGAAACGGTGACGTCGACCGCATCGGTCGGAATGACCATCGTCGGCGAGACCGTATAGCCGTCCAGGGTCACGAGCTGACCGGTCGCATTGGTGTTGAAAGCACCCGATCGCGTGTAGAGGATTTCGCCGTCAGGGCCGGTGATCTGGAAAAAGCCGCGCCCGGTCAAGGCAAGATCCAACTTGTTGCCGGTCGCCGCCAGGCTTCCCTGCACATGCAGATTACGGATGGCGGCGGTGCGAACGCCCAAACCGACCGAAGCGCCTTCGGGAACGATATTGTCCCGGCCCCGGCTGGAAACGCCCTGCAAGCGCTCGGTCTGATAAAGCAGATCGGTGAATTCGGCGCGGGCACGCTTGAAGCCGGTCGTATTGATGTTCGCCATATTGTTGGCGATGACGTCGACATTCAGTTGCTGCGCATTCATGCCGGTGGCGGCAATGGCGAGGGATCGCATGAAAACTCCTAGATCGAGAGGCGGCTAATTTCTTGGTAGGCGCTCACAAGCTTGTCGCGCACGGCGACCGTCGTCTGCAGCGTCCGCTCTGCGGCAAGAATGGATTCGACCGCTTGCTGAGCCGAGATTTTATTGCCGATGGCGGCCACCGACACTTGCTCCGCCGATTTCAGGGTTTGCACCGCCTCGCCGGAAAGCTGCGTCAACAATTGGCCGAAATCGGAAACGCCTGCCTGCCCTTCCGTCACTTTGCTGGCGGCATTGGCGCCGCCCAACGCGTTCGGCGTTGCGACGCTGCCGAAGCCCGTTACCGAATTCACAAAAGGAGTACCGACAGCCACGATTACGCCCCGCTCTTCAGAAGATCGATCGTCATCGAGAACAACTCCCGTGACTGTTTGTAGGTTTGCAGATTGGCCTGATAGGAGCGGTTGGCTTCACGCATGTCGGCCATTTCGATCAGCGGATCGACATTGGGAAGCTTCACATAGCCATCCGCATCGGCCGCTGGATGGCCTGGATTGCGCTCCAGCCGGAACGGCGAAGTGTCGACGCCGATGCTCTTGGTCCGCAGCAGCGATGCGCCGGAAGCCCTATCCAGTTCGCTTTCGAAGGTGATGGTCTTGCGGGCGTAGGGATCGGCGCCCGGGGTGTTTCCGGTCGATTCCGCATTCGCCACGTTCTCGGAAATGACACGCAGCCGGTTCGATTGCGCCTGCAAACCGCTCGATGCGATTTTGAAAGACGCCTGCAACGGATCGATCATGATTATGCCTTCATCGAGGTGAGCAGCATTTTGTGGAATGCCTTCACAATGTTGGTGTTCAGCGCGAAATCGCGGTTCACGGCGCCGGCCTTGACCATCTCGTCTTCGATATTGACCGAATTGCCCGAGACCGTGACGTCCGCTCCCGATGACGCTCTTGCCGTCGATGCCTGCGTCGCGAACGAGCCGGTCGACATATGCCCAGGCTTGGTGGTGGCGACGGCGACGTCCATTTTCTCGAGAATGTCCGAGAACGGCTGCACGTCGACCGCCCGATAGCCGGGCGAATTGGCATTTGCGATATTCGTCGAGATCGTGGCCTGGCGGGCGGTCAACCATTCGTTGCGCCGCGAAGCCAGCGCAAATAACTGGAGTGCCTCCGTTGTCATACCGTACGAGCCTCGCGCCTCTTCCATGTCAGCACCATGAGCATGTCCGCTCAAACTTGCCCGAGGCTGGCGCCTGCCCCACTCCCCGCACTGCGTGGCAGAGCCGACGCAAGCTCCACGAAAGCTTGAATCGCCTAACTAGGCTGGGGCGTGTTTGGACACCTCATTGTCAGGCCGTCGTGGAGGCGCGCCTTCCAGCCCTAGTTGGGCCAGGGCGCTTCGGTGATCGCGCCAGAAACGAAAGAATATGACCATGAGCAGCATACTGACCAACAATGCCGCGATGATCGCCTTGCAGACGTTGACGCAAACGTCCAAGGACATGACCACGACGCAATCGCACATTTCGACGGGCCTGCGCGTCACCAGCGCCGCCGATAATGCCGCCTATTGGACGATCGCCACCAAGATGAAGTCCGACAACGACGTGAATTCGTCGATCACGGACGCACTCAATCTGGGCAGCTCGACGATCGATGTCGCCATTGCCGCGATGAATTCATCGAAGGATCTGATTGCGCAGATCAAGGCGAAGCTCACCACCGCTGCTCAGCCGGGCGTCGACCGTACCGCCGTGCAGGCCGATATCGCGCAGCTGCAGAAGCAGTTGAAGAGCGTCTCGGACTCCGCCGCCGTCTCCGGACAGAACTGGGTTTCCGTCGATTCCGGCGCCACCGGCTACAATCCGATCAAGAGCACGCTGGCCTCGATGTCACGCGACACAAGCGGGACGCTGACACTCGGTACGATCGACATCGACGTTTCGAAGATCGCGCTCTTCGATGCCGCCGCCACCGGCGCGACCGGCGGCATTCTCGACAAGGAACGCACCGTCGGCACGACCACCGCCAACCTCGCCACCCTCGACGTCTCGGCGCTGACCGATTCCGCCGCCGATAGCGCGACCCTGGCGGACTATATCCAGATCGCCGATGAGACGCTGAACGATGTCACGACCGCCGCTTCGAATCTCGGATCGGTCAAGTCGCGCATCTCGGCGCAGCAGACCTTCATCTCGCAATTGTCGGATGCCATCACCAGCGGCGTCGGCTCGCTGGTCGATGCGGACATGAACAAGGAATCGACCAAGCTGCAGGCCCTGCAGGTGCAGCAGCAATTGGGCGTTCAGTCGCTGTCGCTTGCCAACCAGAGCACGCAGCTGATCCTGAGACTGTTCGGCAACGGCTAAGAGCGCCTGGCGCTTAAAATAAAACCCATTGGCCCGACTGGTGCCAATGGGTGAGACCATGATCGCGTTTCGAGAGAAACGCGATTTTCTTTTTAGTGGACTTCTTTCTCGCTAGCGCCGCTCCGGCGGATCGCCCAGCTCAAGGCTTCCTTTGCCAGCCGCTCGAAGGTCGCGCTGTCGATGCGTTGGCCGGTTTGCTCGGCGACAACAAGCGCTTCACGCGCCGCCACCGTCAGCAGCAACGTTACCGTCGCATTGGAAATCACATCCAGATTGAGGGCGCCATCGCGAGCCAAAAGGGCATTCTCGCGTACGACATTGGTCAGCGCATCGTCGATATGCTGCAGATGCTCGCGCTCTGGGCCCTTTATAGATTGCAAATCAGAGATACAAGCGAATGGCATATAGATAGGCCCCTCTGCAATCAAATTAGTATATAAACAACGGGCAATAGGAAAAGTTCAGGCCTTCCGTATAATAAAAATTAACAATGAACGCCACCAACCCGGCACCGCGCAAGCCACGTTAACAAATTCGCCCGCTCCACGTTTTCACCTCTTCTGAGAACGATTTGACCAGCCGGAGCCACGCGTATCAAGCGCAATCATCAGGCAGGTTTTGTCTCCCTATCCTAAGCTCGTGGAAGTGTTGGCAAAAGATGCGCGCCAAATGGGCGGATTCTGACCCTCCGACGGCGCTCTGCTCGGAGGCCGACAAATCCAAATCGAGCGCTAACCAGAATCACTGAAGCGGTGAGTGGTGGGCCGAGCAGGACTCGAACCTGCAACCAGACCGTTATGAGCGGCCGGCTCTAACCATTGAGCTATCGGCCCGGAAAGCACGGCGATCAAACCGCGCCTGCGGGTGCGCCGCAGGTATATTCGATTGCGCGCGGCAAGCAAATTATCTTGTAAATCATCCGTATAAATCAGGTGGTCGATGCCTCAGACATCATGCTTGGGGATCGGGCGGGGCCGGCCATTGTCGTCGACGGCCACGAAGGTGAAAGTTGCTTCCGTCACCTTGTCGCGCTGCGTGGTCTGGAAGCGCTGCGCCCAGGCCTCCATGCGGATTTTCATCGACGTGCGGCCGATGCTCTCGATCTCGTGATAGATTTCGAGCACGTCGCCGACCTTCATCGGCGCGATGAAGACCATCGAATCGACCTTGACGGTAACGACGCGGCCCTGCGCCCGCTCGACCCCGGCGATGCCGCCGGCCTGGTCCATCCGCGACATGACCCAGCCGCCGAAAATGTCGCCATTGGCATTGGTGTCGGCTGGCATGGCGATGGTGCGAACGGTGAGCTGCCCGGTTGGCGCTGTCTGCTTCGGCTGTCTGGAGGAGGTGGGGGCCGTCATGGTCTGCTCCGGGCGGAAATCGCCAAAAAGCAATTGTGCCGATCGGCGCCAGCCGATCAAGCGCAAGAAAACAGCAAGCGGTAAAACGTCACTGGACTTAGAGCGTTTTCGAGCGAAGTGGATACCGGTTCGCGTGAAGAAAACGCGTCAAAACAGGAACCGAAAGGCTTTCGGTGAAAGCCTTTAGAGTGGCATCCGGGCATTGCGCAGATCGATGATCTGCTTGCCCTTGAAGAAGGTCATTTCGATCGCTTCTTCCATCGAACCGAAGGCATCGGCGCGGATGAATTTTTCCTCCGTGCCATCCGCGCTGACGATGACGCCGCACAATTGATAGCGCCCGCCATTCTGGAACGGCGTGGCGCGAATGGTGAAGCCGTTGTGCTCGATCTCCTGAGCCAGCGCCGGCGGCTGCTCGCTGGCGCCGCCGATGCCGAAGAGCTTTTTCAAAAGCGACATGGGAAGAGCCTCACGCTAACTCGTTCGACAGACCACCGGTTCACGACAGCAAATCGCGTTTCGCGACTTGCTTTAGTTGTCGAGGAAGCTGCGCAGCTTGCGCGAGCGCGACGGGTGCTTCAGCTTGCGCAGCGCCTTGGCCTCGATCTGGCGAATGCGCTCGCGCGTCACCGAGAACTGCTGGCCGACTTCTTCCAGCGTGTGATCGGTGTTCATGCCGATGCCGAAACGCATGCGCAACACACGCTCTTCGCGCGGCGTCAGCGAAGCCAGCACGCGTGTCGTCGTCTCGCGCAGGTTCGACTGGATCGCCGCGTCGATCGGCAGGATCGCGTTCTTGTCCTCGATGAAATCGCCGAGATGCGAATCTTCCTCGTCGCCAATCGGCGTTTCGAGCGAGATCGGCTCCTTGGCGATCTTCAGCACCTTGCGCACTTTCTCGAGCGGCATGGCGAGCTTTTCAGCCAGTTCTTCCGGCGTCGGCTCACGGCCGATCTCGTGCAGCATCTGGCGGCTCGTGCGCACGATTTTGTTGATCGTCTCGATCATGTGCACGGGAATGCGGATGGTACGCGCCTGGTCGGCGATCGAACGGGTGATCGCCTGACGAATCCACCAGGTCGCATAGGTCGAGAACTTGTAGCCACGGCGATATTCGAACTTATCGACCGCCTTCATCAGGCCGATGTTGCCTTCCTGAATGAGGTCGAGGAATTGCAGGCCGCGGTTGGTGTATTTCTTGGCGATCGAAATCACGAGGCGCAGGTTGGCCTCGACCATTTCCTTCTTCGCCTGGCGGGCTTCGCGCTCGCCCTTCTGCACCATCTGCACGATCTTGCGGAATTCCTGGATTTCCAGGCCCGTCTCGGTCGCCAGATTGTGGATGTCGGCGCGCATATCCTTGATGCGATCCTTCTCGATGCCGACAAAGCTCTTCCAGCCTTTGCCACCGAGCTTGGAGACGCGCAGCACCCATTTCGGATCGAGTTCGCCGCCCTGGTAGTTGCGCAGAAAATCCTCGCGCCCCACGCCATGGCTCTCGGCCAGACGCATCAGCCGCAGTTCCAGGCCGATGAGCCGCTTGTTGATGTCATAGAGCTGTTCGACCAGCGCCTCGATACGGTTCTGGTTCAGCGACAGCGATTTGACGTCGACGACGATCTCTTTCTTGAGCGTCTTGTACTTACGCTCCTGCGCCGGCGTCAGCGCTTCGTTCTTGAGCTTGTTCTCGACGTTCTGGTCCTGCAGGCGGCGCAGCTTCTTATAGGCCGAGGCGACGCGGTCGAACGTCTCGAGCACCTTCGGCTTCAGCTCCGCTTCCATCGCCGACAGCGATACGGAATTTTCCATATCGTCTTCATCGTCGAAGGATTCTTCGCCTGCCGGCTTCTCGCCTTCTTCGTCGTCGCCGGAGGCGGCACGTTGAGCGGCGCGATTGGCGGCGGCCTGCTGTTGTTCCTGCTGACGCGCGGCAAGCGCTTCCTGGGCGCCAGGCGCCGTCATGTCGATCTTCGGCGTGTTCTTGCCGTCCGGACCGGCATAGGTCGCTTCGAGATCGATGATGTCGCGCAGCAGAACCTTGCCGTCGTTGAGTTCGTCGCGCCAGATGATGATGGCCTGGAAGGTCAGCGGGCTTTCGCAGAGGCCGGCGATCATCGCTTCGCGGCCAGCCTCGATGCGCTTGGCGATGGCGATTTCGCCTTCGCGCGACAGCAGTTCCACCGAACCCATTTCGCGCAGATACATGCGCACCGGGTCGTCGGTGCGGTCGGCCGGCTCGGCCTTGGTCGTCGCGACGACGGCGGTGGCGCGCGCGGTCTCGACGAGGTCGCCGCCATCGGCTTCCTCTTCGCCGCCTTCTTCGCTCTCGCCCTCTTCGGCGTCCTCGGAATCGACGACGTTGATGCCCATTTCATTAAGCATCGCGTAAATGTCTTCGATCTGGTCGGAGGACACTTCCTCCGACGGCAACACCGCGTTCAACTCGTCATGGGTGACGAAGCCGCGCTTCTTGGCGGCCTTGATCATCTTCTTGACGGCGGCGTCGGAGAGATCGAGCAAAGGACTGTCGGTCGTCTCGACGACTGCGGTTTCGCCTTCGCGCTTCTCTTCGTCCTTCTTTGCCATCTCGCACTCCAATCACACCGCTTCCGCATTCACATGCGCGCGGGACATCTCAACCGGAAACACTGACACCGCCCTTGCGAGCGATTCGCTTCATTCACCATTCCTGATGCGGGCTTAAGCCCGCCTTAACCACAACACCGCGCCCCGTCCCGAAGCGTAAATTACGACGCAAATCACACGGCCCGGCCCAATCGCCCGGACATGAAACCGAACCCTTCCAATGCGGCCTCGCGGCCGTCGATGGTTGAAAGCTCCGACTGAATTTCCCTGAGGCGGGCGACGTTCTCTTCGGTGGCGTCCTCGGCAAGCGCTAATTCAGCCGATTTCAGCTCTCTATTTAACGCTAAGGCCCGCCGATGCAAGACCAGCGCCTGCTGCAGAGCCACTTCCGCGTCCTCTAAGGCCGCTTCCGGCTTCAACACCCAGACGGAGGAGACGCCAACCATGGCCTCGGCCTTATGGAGATCTCCTGCCAAGCCCATGTCATTGAGGGCGGCCCGCACCTCAATATCGCTCTCCAGCCGGTCGGCGGCGAGCGCCGCCAGCGCGTCGCGCAGGCGCCCGGCGTCCTTATTGGTGCATTCCAGGCCCGCCAAATCCTCGATATGCCGGGCGAGCAAGTCCGGATGATTGGCAAACAGCAGCAAAATGGTCGCTTCCCGCGCCGGAATCCCCCCGGTTCGAGTAAAAAGCACTGATTTTGCGATGCCGGAACTGACACCGGGCGATTGAAAGCGATAGCCTTGGGGCGTTCCCGGCGGCTGGAACCGCCCGCCCTGCGGCCGTCCGGCCCCGCCACGGCGCTGGCCCGGCTGGAACGGTGCCCGCCCGCCGCCACGGCGCGGCCCGAGCAAATCGTTCAGCCGCGCCCGCATTTCGTCGAGATAGTAGCGCCGCAGGGTTTCATCGGCGATCGAGCGGACGATCGTCTCAAGCCTGCGTTCAAGCGCCGCACGGCGCTCGGGCGTGTCAAGCGGCCCTGCCTCGCTCTCGCGCGTCCACAGCACTTCGGCCAAAGGCCGCGCCGCCGTCAAAACGGCGGCGACCGCCTCCTGGCCGCCGCTGCGGGCCAGATCATCCGGATCCTGTCCGTCGGGCAGAAAAGCGAAGCGCAGGCTCTTGCCCGGCCCGATCAAGGGCAGCGCCGTATCGATGGCCCGGTAGGCCGCCTTGCGGCCGGCGCGGTCGCCGTCGAAACAGAGGATCGGCTCCTCGGCCATGCGCCACAGCAGTTCGCACTGGTCAGTCGTCAGCGCCGTGCCGCAGGACGCCACCACATTGCCGAAGCCGACGCCGGTCATGGCGATGACGTCGACATAGCCCTCCACCGCGATCACCTGGCCATTGGCGTCATGGGCGGCCTTGCGGGCATTGTGATGGTTGTAGAGCACCGACCCCTTGTGAAAGAGCGGTGTTTCCGGCGAATTCAGATATTTGGCCGGAACATCCTTTTCCAGCGCCCGGCCGCCGAAGGCGATCACCTTGCCGGAGCGATCGCAGATCGGGAACATCACCCGGTCGCGGAAACGGTCGTAGGGTACGGCGATATCCTCGCCGTGAATCAGCATGCCCGCCTCGATCATCGTCTCGGCGGTGGCGCCCTTACCGGCCAGATAGTCGCGCAGGGCGAATTTTTCGTCCGGCGCATAGCCGAGCCGGAACTGTTTCTGCACCGCCGCGCCCATGCCGCGCCCGGCCAGATAGCCACGCGCCTTGGCGCCGCCGCGCGCCTGCAACTGTTCCTCGAAGAATTTCGCCGAAAGCTCCAGAACCTCCTGCAGCGTAGCCCTTTTCTTCTCGCGCTCGATATTTTCCGGCGTCGATTTCGGCAGCGCTACGCCTGCTTCCGCCGCCAGCCGCTCCACCGCCTCGGGAAAGGTCAGCCCCTCGGTGCGCATGACGAAGTCGAAAATATTGCCGTTCTGGCCCGACGAGAAATCGAACCAGGCCATTTTCTGGTCATTGACGAAAAAGGACGGCGATTTTTCCTGGGTGAACGGCGACAAGCCGCTGAATTCACGGCCAGATTTCTTCAACTGCACGCGTTTACGCACGACTTCCGATACAGGAAGCCGCGCCTTGATCTCCTCGAGCAGGGACGGTGTGAATCGCATCAGCGCTGGTCTCGCCTGGCCAGGATAAAGCCTTGCATCCGCAGAGTCCTCATATTGTGCGCTTTTCCCCGCTTTCCAGCGGTGCAAATCCGTCATCGGGAAGTTTCTTTCCCCTGCGATATTAAGCAGCGGCGACGGAAATACTTGCGGTAAAGCCAAATTTGCGTGTCAAATCAACGTGGGGCCATTTGGCTTCGTTCCCGCTTTCGCTTCTAGGCGAAGCGAAACGGCATTTGCGAAGGGGGTTTTTATGACCGGCGCAATGTTAATCAACCTCATCCTGCAAATCGTGGGTGGTGTGATCGGCGGCAATGGTATTGCCGGCGCGATGAAAAATGCCAGCCTTGGCTCAACCGGCAATACCATTGCCGGCGCCATCGGCGGTTTGGCCGGCGGCAGCCTGTTGTCGTCGCTGATTCCGGCCTTGGCGGGCGGAGCCGGCGGCTTCGATCTCGCCGCCGCAGCGGGTCAGCTGGTCGGCGGCGGCGTTTCCGGCGCCATCGTCACCGCGATCGTCGGCATGATCATGAACGCCACCAAGAAAGCCTGATCGCGTCCCCAAGCCTCTGGGCGGCGGTGATCAGCCGCCCAGCATCCCCTTGACCAAGGCACTGGCCTTCGCGAAATCGAGCTGGCCGGTGTATTTGGCTTTGAGCGCGCCCACGACCTTGCCCATGTCCTTCATCGACGTGGCACCGGTTTCGCTGATCGCCGCCGCGATCGCCGCCTTCACTTCGTCCTCGCCGAGCTGTTTGGGCAGGAATTCGCTGATAATGGCGATTTCCTCACGCTCCTGGGTTTCCAGCTCCGGACGGCCCGCCTTGGCATAGATATCGGCCGATTCCTGCCGGCTTTTCACCATTTTCTGCAAAAGCGCCAGGATATCGTCGTCGGAGACGGTCTTTCCGGCCCCGCGCGCCTCAATGTCCTTGTCTTTCAGAGCGGCCTGGATCAGGCGCACCGTGGCCAGGCGGCGCTTGTCTCCGGCCTTCAACGCCTCTTTCATGACCGTGGTGAACTGTTCGCGCATGCCCTGCTCCTGTCTTGTGTAATCTGGCGAACTTCTCACGCGGCCGCTTCCGTTTTCGCGGCTCATGCGCTAGCGTGCGCGCCAATTCAATCCCATGTCCGCGGCCAGATCGGCGCGTCAGCGCGCCCACAGGCACGCGCGAACGGTGTAAAGCGACCATGACCAACGTTCAAGCAAAGCCGGAGACGACCGGCTGGACCAAACCTGCGCCGACCGCCCTCCTGGTGCTCGCCGATGGCACGGTGATCGAGGGCTACGGCCTGGGCGCCCCTGGCCAGGCCATTGGCGAAGTCTGTTTCAACACCGCCATGACCGGCTACCAGGAAATCCTCACCGATCCCTCCTACGCCGGCCAGATCATCACCTTCACCTTCCCGCACATCGGCAATGTCGGCACCAACGAAGAGGATATCGAGACCGTCAACATGGCGGCCTCCTCCGGCGCCCGCGGCGTCATCGTCCACGCGCCGGTGACCGATCCGTCGAATTTCCGCGCCACCCGCCATCTCGACCAGTGGCTGAAGGCCCGCAACATCATCGGCCTCAGCGGCATCGACACCCGCGCGCTGACCGCGCTCATCCGCGAAAAGGGCATGCCCAACGCGGTCATCGCCCATGCGCCCGATGGCAAGTTCGACCTCGCCGCCCTGAAGAAGGAAGCGGCGGCCTGGCCCGGCATCGACGGCATGGATCTGGTGCCCGACGTCACCACCGCCCAGCGCTACGACTGGGACGAGACGACCTGGGAACTCGGCAAAGGCTACGGCCGCCAGACCGATCCGCACTATCGCGTCGTCGCCATCGACTATGGCGTCAAGCGCAACATCCTGCGCCTGCTCGCCAAGGCGGGCTGCGCCGTCACCGTCGTGCCGGCGACGACCCCGGCGGAAAACATTCTCGCCATGAAGCCGGACGGTGTCTTCCTGTCGAACGGCCCGGGCGATCCGGCCGAAACCGGCAAATATGCCGTGCCGGTGATCAAGTCGCTGCTGAATGCGAAAGTGCCGACCTTCGGCATCTGCCTCGGCCATCAGATGATGGCGCTCGCCGTCGGCGCCAAGACCGAGAAAATGCATCAGGGCCACCATGGCGCCAACCATCCGGTGATGGACTACACCACCGGCAAGGTCGAAATCGTCTCAATGAATCACGGTTTCGCCGTCGACACCAAGACGCTGCCGAAAAACGCCAAGGAAACCCATCGTTCCCTGTTCGACGGCTCGAACTGCGGCATTGCGCTCGATGACCGCCCGGCCTTCTCGGTGCAGCACCATCCCGAAGCCAGCCCCGGCCCGCAGGATTCGCACTATTTGTTCAAGCGTTTCGTCGAGCTGATGCAGAAGTCGAAAAAAGCCGCTTAAATAGACCTCCGAAGGGCCGCCACACAGGCGGCCCGGCATAGCGGAGGACGGCTCATGAAGGTTGGCGACGCAATCGCGGAAATCCTGAAGCGCGAAGGCGTGGATACGCTGTTTGGCTATCCAGTGAACCGCATGTTCGAATGCGCCGCCGCCGCGAAGATCAGGCCGATCACCGTACGCCAAGAACGCATCGGCGTGCATATGGCCGATGCCGTCGCCCGCGTCACCTCCGGCAAGAAGATCGGCGTCTTCGCCATGCAGCACGGCCCCGGCACCGAGAACACGCTCGGCGCCATCGCCCAATGCTACAGTGAATCCGTGCCCGTCCTCATTCTGCCCGGCGGCTACGATCGCCGCCTCGCCCATGTCGATCCGAACTTCAGCGCGCCGAAAGGCATGGCGCACATCACCAAATCGGTGGAACAGCTCACCTCCGGCAGCGACATCAACGCCGTCTTCCGCCGCGCCTTCACGCAATTGCGCAACGGCCGTGGCGGTCCCTGCGTCGTCGAAATTCCCAAGGACGTGTGGGATGAAAGCGTACCGGAGAATTTCGACTACAAGCCGGTGATCTCAACCCGCTACGGCCCCGATCCCGCCGCCGTCACGCAAGCCGCCGAACTGCTCGTCAACGCCAAGCGGCCGGTGCTCTATGTCGGCCAGGGCGTGCATTATGCGCAGGCGTGGCCGCAGGTGCGCCAACTGGCCGAACTGCTGGCGGCACCCGTCTGCACTTCGCTTGAAGGCAAGAGCGCCTTTCCGGAAAATCATCCGCTGGCCCTGGGCTCGGGCGGTGCCGCCGTGCCCAAAGCCGTGCGCGAATTTCTCGACAATGCCGATGTCATCTTCGGCATCGGCTGTTCGTTCGGCGAAACGGCTTTCGGCGTTGCCATGCCGAAGGGCAAGACCTTCATTCACGCCACACTCGATCCCAAACATCTCAACAAGGATGTGGAGGTTGTCTGCGGCCTCATCGGCGATGCGGCACTGAGCCTCGACGCTTTGCTCGAAGAACTTGCCGATCGCGTGCGCACGCCGCGCGATCAAAAGGCGACGGCTGAGGCGATCGCCGCCGTGCGCGATCCTTGGCTGGCACATTGGCGCGCCAAGCTGACTTCGAACGAAACGCCGATCACGCCCTATCGCGTCATCAATGACCTGATGAACACCGTCGACGTCGCCAATACGATCATCACCCATGACGCCGGCTCGCCGCGCGATCAGCTCTCGCCCTTCTGGGTGTCGACGACGCCTTTGTCCTATCTTGGCTGGGGCAAGACCACGCAACTCGGCTATGGCCTGGGCCTCGCCATGGGTGCCAAGCTCGCCGCGCCCGACAAGCTCTGCATCAACGTCTGGGGCGACGCCGCCATCGGCTTCACCGGCATGGATTTCGAAACCGCCGCTCGCTACAAAATTCCTATCCTGTCGATCCTGTTCAACAATTTCTCCATGGCCTGCGAACTCGACATCATGCCGGTGTCGACCCGCGACTATCGCGCCACCGACATCTCCGGCCACTATGCCGACTTCGCCCGGGCGCTCGGCGGCCATGGCGAGCGCATCACCGATCCCACGCAAATCATTCCGGCGATCAAACGCGGCATCGAGAAGACGAAGGAAGGCACGCCTGTCCTGCTCGAATTCATCACCTCGCTGGAGACCGCTGTCTCACGCTATCCGTTGAAGGCGACCGACCAGCGTTATTGATGCGTCACACTTTCGCCTCGCGAGTGGCGAAGCGAGGTGCTCTAAAAGTCCCTTGCATGGGGTTGTTCCTCAGAATCGCGCTACCCCCCTGTACGCCACGGCACCTGCCGCAGTGGATTCGGTTTAAAATAGGAAAGGAGGGCGGCGGATTTATGTTTCCGCGTCGAGACTTTCTGGCGAGGTGGTAGCGAGATTGGACGCTGAAGCATAGTCCAGCATCTTGGTGTCATCCTGGACGCCGCAGGCGATCCGGGAACCAGAGGCGAGCCGTAGAGCCTGCAATCCAGCGGTGAAGCGGCGGTAGCAAGTGTCCGGGATGATACGAACGCTGCGGCGTAATCGCTCTACTGAACACCGCGCGTAAACGCCAATATCTCCTTGCTCAACGACGTATCGGCTGTGCCGATCGCATAGACCTCGGAGATATGGCTGTGATCGGCGAGGTGCACGAAGCGCGGGCATTTCTGCGCTGCGCAGAGCGTCTTGTTGGCCAATTCCGATTGCGCGACGAAATTCGGCGGATCAAGTTCCGCATAAGCCACGAACAGAGGAAACTTCGCTTTCGCCAAATGCGATAGCGAAGAACCCTCCGCCAGCCGCGCGCGATCATCGCCGAAATAGGCACGCTCCGCATTGCTGATGTTTTCGGGCGTGAAGTCATACAGCGCCGACACCATCAGCGCGCCCGCGATCGGGCTTTCGCCCTTCTGCGCCACATCGGCGACATAACTCGCCACATGGATGGCGCCGGCTGAATGGCCCATCAAGAAAATGCGCTGCGGATCGCCGCCGGATGCAGCGATATTCTCGCGCACCCATTGGATCGCCGATGCGACGTCATTGCGCCCCGCCGGCCAGGGATTTTGCGGCGCCAATCGATAGGTCATGTTGACGCCGACGAAACCGTTCTTCACCGCCCAAGTCGCCACATTGCCGTAGAAGGGCGAATTCGGCACCGTCTTGTTGCCGCCGATGAAACCACCGCCGTGAACAAAGACGAGAACGGGCCGCGCCCCGCTGACACCGGGCGCGGTGATCACGTCGAGAATCTGCCGTGCATCCGCGCCGTATTTGACGTCGCGCTTCACCTCCATGCCGGGATAGGGATCACTGCCTTGCAGCGGCACATAGAGCGCGGCGGTCGGCGGCGGCGCCACCACCCGGCCGATCTCTTTCAGTTTGGCGGCGATATCCTGCGGCACTTGGGCGCTGGCGTGCACAGCCACAAACAGCAGCCCCACCGCCACCAACATCGCGGCTTTTCCCACCTTCCCCATCGCAGCCTCCCTGTTTTCCCTCGTCTTCCAGTCCCAACTGGAGAAAGACCAATTCGAACATGGTTTCGCCAAGCCGCCAACCACGTGCAAATGGATTTGCCAAGCATTTCCTTGCGGCACCTGCCCCCGGGCTTTATGGTGCCGGCGCTTCGGGGCACATGCAGAAACGAACGCGCGACGCGCGTTTTAGAAAGCAAGGTTGATGACAGCAGCTTCTCCGGCTTCGGCCGACCAAATCGTCAAGACGTTCTGCGCATCGGTGGATGCTGCACGTCCGTTCGACGCCCCCTATCGGCATTTCCTGATGGACGAGCTGTTTCCGGCTGGCGTCTCCGAAGCGCTGAACACCCTGCCCTTCAAGGCGCCTTCCGTGGAAGGCGTTTCCGGCAAGCGCGAACTGCACAACGACACACGCTCCTATTTCGACGACGCCAACATGGCTCGCTTCCCGGTGATGAAGGAAGTGGCCAAGGCGTTGCACGGCCCGGACGTGACACGCGCCATCGCGCAAAAATTCGGCGCGCCGATCGACGACACGTTGCTGCGCCTCGAATATGCCCTCGACATCGACGGTTTCTGGCTGCAACCGCACACCGATCTCGGCGTGAAGAAATTCACCTGCCTGATCTATCTGTCGCACGAAGAGGGACATGAAGATCTCGGCACCGACATCTATGTCGACGAGAAGACCCACCACAGCCGCTCGCCCTTCATCCCCAATACGGCGATGGTCTTCGTGCCGGGCGACAACACCTACCACGGCTTCGTGCGCCGCCCGATCCATGGCGTGCGCAAGTCGGTCATTCTCAACTATGTGACGCACGACTGGCGGGCCCGCGAACAACTGTCCTTCGCCGACCAGCCGATCCGCCTGTAGAGCTTGTTACGGCCGGCGCTCCAGAGCAAATCGCGCTTCTATCGCCGCGCGATTTGCTCGCGATAGCGCCGCGCCACCTCCGATGCGATATCGCCAGTCGCATCGAGCGGCGTATAGGACCAGCTTTCCAATTGCCCGGCCCAACGGCGCGCCGCGCCGTGGGCGACGAGACCGTCGATGAAGCGGGTGAACTTCGGCGAACCGCCCGATGGCTCGTAGATGTGCACCGGCACGCCGGTCGCGCAGGCTTCGCCGCACATGTTGGCGCTGTCGCCGGTGACGATGATCGACTGCGCCAAGGCCAGCATGGCGCGATAGGGATTTTCGCCCGAACCGTCCCAGACGAAAACATTGTCGGCTTCGCCCACGGCGGCGCGGATGGCAGCGATCAAGGCCTGCGGCGTGCGCCGCGACGGCGTCACCATCAGGCCAGCACCGGATGCGGCGATCTCGCCGGCGATCTCGGCCAGCGTCGCGATATCCTTCGGCGCGAAGCGATGCGCGGCGCTGTCGCCGCCCAAAATCATGGCGACGCGCGGCGTCGGCAAGGCAGCCAGGCGTGGATCTGGGTTGCCACGCGCGTAAGCTAGAATGCCGGGCGAGACCGCATGCGGCGAAACCGCCGTCGTCATCACATTGGCGCCACGCAGCTTGTCGTGCTCGGGCACCCAGATCAGATCGAACGAACCGCGCCAGGCGCGCGGATCCTGCAAGAAGACGGTAAAGGTGCGTCCGCCCGAACGCCTTTTGACGGTGCGCAGATAAGGCACCGTGATGCGGCCGCAGGCGATGGCGATGTCGACTTCCGGCACGCGGGCGAAATCGCTGGGATCGGCGAGGCCCCAGGGCGCCGCTGCCGCGAACAACGTCCGCGGCTCAACGCGCAAGGTCGCATAGCCCGGCACCAAGGCATTGGCGACGCCGATGGCATTGGCCTCATGGCCGGCAAGGCCAGAGCCAAAAACCAGCACCCGTGTCGCAGGTGACAGCAGCGGCGCCTGCATTGCCCGTACTCTGTCGGTGAGAGGAAGAAAGCCGCGCCAAGTTAAGCTCGTGCGCGGCTTTCGGATCGCAATTGGCTGATCAGCCGAATTTGATCTTCAAAATTTCGTAGCTCTTGCCACCGCCCGGCGTGTTCACCTCGACGGTGTCGCCAACTTTCTTGCCGATCAGCGCGCGCGCGATCGGCGAGGTGATCGAGACGCGGCCCGACTTCACGTCGGCTTCCGGCTCGCCGACGATCTGATACTTCTTCTCTTCGTCGGTATCTTCGTCGATGAGCGTCACCGTGGCGCCGAATTTGATCGTATTGCCCGACAGCTTGGTCAGGTCGATGACCTCGGCGCGCGACAGCTTGTCCTCAAGCTCGGCGATCCGGCCTTCGTTGAGCGACTGCGCTTCCTTGGCCGCGTGATATTCGGCATTTTCGGACAGATCGCCATGCGAACGCGCTTCGGCGATCTGCTGGATGATGCGCGGACGATCCTCCTGCTGGCGGCGCTTCAGCTCCGTTTCCAGCGACTGGTAACCGACCTCGGTCATCGGAATCTTTTCCATCATGCTTCTCTTTCAATTCCCCCGCTGTGCGGGACAGACATTTCCCTGGTTAGTTCTGCCATATCAGCCATGAAATCCGGCCGTGAAATCCGGCAATGAGATCATGGCAATACGATATGGCGGAGGCGTGGCCAGTTCAACGGCCACGCCACCCGCAAATCCGCTCAGTTCCTGCTTATGGGAACCTCTTGCGGGCTGAACGTCAAGCGGAACGAAAAGTTGCGTTTTCCGCCGTTACGATGCAGCCGCAGGTTCGAAATAGTCCTGCAAGGCTCGAACCTCCAGATCGCCGCCCTTATAGGCCCTGATTCCCTGGGCGGCCGCCAAGGCTCCCGCCAGAGTTGTATAATAGGGCACTTTATGCAGGAGCGCCGCCCGGCGCAGCGGCCGCGAATCAAGCAGCGCCTGCGCCCCTTCCGTGGTGTTGAACACCAGTTGGACGCCGCCATTGCTGATCGCATCAACGATGTGCGGACGCCCTTCCGAGACCTTGTTGATGCGTTGGGCAGGCACCCCACCAGCTTCCAGGAAGCGCTGGGTGCCGCTCGTCGCCAGCACTTTGAAGCCATTGCTCGACAACAGCTTCAACGCATCGAGTACGCGCGGCTTGTCCGCATCCTTGACCGAGACGAAGACTGTACCGCTGGTCGGTACCTTGGTGCCGCCGCCGAGCTGGCTCTTGGCGAAAGCGATCTCAAAATTGCGATCGAGACCGATGACTTCGCCGGTCGAACGCATTTCCGGACCGAGCACCGTATCGACGCCGGGGAAACGGGCGAAGGGAAACACCGCTTCCTTCACGCCGACATGTTTCAGCTCCGCCGGCTTGAGGCCGAAAGAGGCGAGCGATTCGCCTGCCATGATTCGCGACGCGATCTTGGCGATCGGATGCCCGACGACCTTAGCGACGAAGGGCACCGTGCGCGACGCGCGCGGATTGACCTCAAGCACGTAGATGTCGCCGTCCTTGATCGCATATTGCACGTTCATCAGCCCGCCGACCTTGAGCGCCAAGGCGAGCTTGCGGGTCTGCTCTTCGAGCAGCGCCAGGGTTTCGCGCGGCAAGGAGCGCGGCGGCAGCGAACAGGCGGAATCGCCGGAATGAATGCCGGCCTCCTCGATATGTTCCATGATGCCGGCGATATAGACGTCCTTGCCGTCGCACAGGCAATCGACGTCGACCTCCAGCGCGTCCGACAGATAGCGATCGAACAGCAGCGGGTTCTTGCCCAGCACCGTGTTGATCTGGCCGGTCTTGTCGTTGGGATAACGCGCCTTCACGTCCGACGGGATCAGGCTCGGCAGGGTGCCGAGCAGATAGTCGTCGAAAGCCGCTTCGTCGCGGATGATCGCCATGGCGCGGCCGCCCAGCACATAGCTCGGGCGCACCACGACCGGCAGGCCGAGTTCGGTGGCGACAAGCCGCGCCTGTTCGACCGAATAGGCGATGGCATTGTTCGGCTGTTTCAGCCGCAGCCGTTCGAGCAATCGCTTGAACAGGTCGCGATCCTCGGCGAGATCGATCGAGTCGACCGACGTGCCGAGAATGCTGATGCCGGCATCTTCCAGCGCATGCGACAGTTTCAGCGGCGTCTGGCCGCCGAACTGCACGATGGCGCCCTTCAGCGTGCCGTTCTCGCGTTCCTTGTCCATGATCTCAAGCACATCTTCGGCCGTCAGCGGCTCGAAATACAGCCGGTCGGATGTGTCGTAGTCGGTCGACACCGTCTCCGGATTGCAATTGATCATGATGGTTTCGTAGCCAACGTCCGACAGCGCGAAACAGGCGTGCACGCAGCAATAGTCGAACTCGATGCCCTGGCCGATGCGGTTGGGACCACCGCCCAGAATGACGACCTTTTCCTTGTCGGACGGACGCGCCTCGCAGGCCGGCTGACCGGCGAACGGCGTCTCATAGGTCGAGTACATATAGGCGGTGGGCGAGGCGAATTCGGCCGCGCAGGTGTCGATGCGCTTGTAGACCGGGCGCACGCCAAGACCGTGGCGCAGCTTGCGCACGTCTTCCTCGTGGCCGTTGGTCAGCGAAGCCAAACGCAGATCGGAGAAGCCGGCAGCCTTCAACATGCGCAGATTGTCGGCATCCTGCGGCAGGCCATGGGCGGCAACGCGCTTTTCCAGCGCGATGATTTCGGCCAGCCGCTCCAGGAACCAGCGGTCGATCCGGCAGGCGTCATAGATGTCCTCAACCGACATGCCCATGCGCAGCGCCTGTCCCACAACGAGCAGGCGATCGGGTGTTGGCGTGCCGAGCGCCCGGCGCAGCACGTTCATGTCGTCGCCCCGGCCGATGCCGTCGATTTCGATCGGATCGAGACCGGAGAGACCCGTTTCCAGAGAACGCAGCGCCTTCTGCAAGGACTCGGCAAAGGTGCGGCCGATGGCCATGGCCTCGCCGACCGATTTCATCGCCGTCGTCAGATAGGGCTCGGCGCCGGGGAATTTTTCGAAAGCGAAGCGCGGAATTTTGGTGACGACATAGTCGATGGTCGGCTCGAACGACGCGGGCGTGGCGCCGCCCGTGATGTCGTTGGCGATCTCGTCGAGCGTATAGCCGACGGCCAGTTTCGCCGCGACCTTGGCGATCGGAAAGCCGGTCGCCTTGGAGGCCAGCGCCGAGGAGCGCGACACGCGCGGATTCATCTCGATGACGATCATGCGGCCGTTCTCGGGATTGACCGCGAACTGCACGTTCGAACCACCGGTCTCGACGCCGATCTCGCGCAGCACCGCGATCGAGGCATCGCGCATGATCTGATATTCTTTGTCCGTCAGGGTCAGCGCCGGCGCGACGGTGATCGAATCGCCCGTGTGCACACCCATCGGATCGAGGTTTTCGATCGAGCAGATGATGATGCAGTTGTCCGCTTTGTCGCGGACCACTTCCATCTCATATTCTTTCCAGC
The DNA here is from genome assembly GCA_001898965.1 of Rhizobiales bacterium 62-17. GTDB lineage: Bacteria > Pseudomonadota > Alphaproteobacteria > Rhizobiales > Beijerinckiaceae > Terripilifer. The sequence continues at coordinate 215,347 of MKVW01000005.1, read as the reverse complement.
CGAGAACGCTTTCCTCGATCAGCACTTCCGTCGTCGGCGAAGCATCGAGACCGCCCTGCACGATATCGATATATTCGGCCCGGTCATAGGCGATGCCGCCGCCGGTGCCGCCCATCGTGAACGACGGCCGGATGATCGCCGGCAGACCGACATCGTCGATCGCTTCCAACGCTTCCTGCAGGCCTTTCGACACATAGCGGCGCTTGCGCTCGGCATTTTTCGACTGCCACTCGCGCGCGAAAGCTTCGACCGCGCGCTGCCGCTCGGTCGGATCGCTATGCTGGGCAGCCACCGCCGCCTGCTGGCGATTGAATTCGTCCTTGTCGGCCTTCTTGAGATCGGAGGCATTGGCGAGCCGCGAGCGCGGCGTGTCCAGGCCGATCTTGGTCATCGCCTCGCGGAACAATTGCCGGTCTTCGGCCTTGTCGATGGCCTCGGCCGTCGCGCCGATCATTTCGACACCGAAGGTATCGAGCACGCCCATCTGCTTGAGCGACAGGGCGCAATTCAGCGCCGTCTGGCCGCCCATGGTCGGCAGCAAAGCAAAGCCCTTGGAGCGGTCGCCGCGCTCCTTCTCGATGATCTTGGCGACGATCTCCGGCGTGATCGGCTCGACATAGGTGCGGTCGGCCATGTCCGGATCGGTCATGATCGTCGCCGGGTTGGAATTGACCAGGACGATTCGATAGCCCTCTTCGCGCAGCGCCTTGCAGGCCTGAGTGCCCGAATAGTCGAATTCGCAAGCCTGACCGATGATGATCGGCCCGGCGCCGATGATCATGATCGTTTCAATATCCTGGCGCTTCGGCATGTCCGTCCGTCTGGCTCCCGTGCGCCGCCCGCGGCGCCCTGGGTGGCCCCTGGGGGCCAAATCTGCACACACAAAAAAAGGCCGCGCTATCGGCCAAATGACCGGAGCGCGTCCTCGCGAAATCCCGCTATGGGCGTGAACCCTGATGGGGGCTTCGAGCAGGGCCGCCCGGCTCGAAAGTGGCGGTTGATTAGCCCAATATCGGCGCCGGGGGAAGCCTTGCGAGGCGTTTTGCCACGGAAAGGTGGTGGTTCTTTCGCCTCGCGGCAAGCCTTTGACCCGCGCCGCCCAGTCCAACGGGGTTTCGCCGGCCTTTGGACCGTGTTAGGCGACCTTTTTTGCCCCTTCCGCGTCCCGGTGACGCCCCTAGCCAAGGCTGGCCTTTCGACATGATCCCCCGCTATTCGCGCCCCGAAATGGTAAAAATCTGGGACCCGCAGACCCGGTTCCGCATCTGGTTTGAGATCGAGGCCCATGCCTGCGACGCCCTCGCCGACCTCGGCGTTATCCCCAAGGAGAGCGCAAAGGCGATCTGGGACCGGGCCGGCAACGTCACCTTCGACGTCGCCCGGATCGACGAAATCGAGCGGGTGACGAAGCACGACGTCATCGCCTTCCTCACCCATCTGGCCGAATTCATCGGCCCCGATTCGCGCTTCGTCCACCAGGGCATGACCTCCTCCGACGTGCTCGACACCTGCCTGAACGTCCAGCTCGTGCGGTCGGCCGACCTGTTGATCGCCGATGTCGACGCTCTGCTCGCCGCCATCAAGAAGCGTGCCTTCGAGCACAAGATGACGCCGACCATCGGCCGCTCGCACGGCATCCATGCCGAACCGGTGACATTCGGCCTGAAACTGGCCCAGGCCTATGCGGAATTCTCCCGCTGCCGCGAGCGTCTCGTTGCCGCCCGCAAGGAAGTGGCGACTTGCGCCATTTCCGGCGCCGTCGGCACCTTCGCCAACATCGACCCGCGCGTCGAAGAGCATGTCGCCGCGAAAATGGGCCTCGTCCCCGAGCCGGTGTCGACCCAGGTGATCCCCCGCGACCGGCACGCCATGTTCTTCGCCACGCTCGGCGTCGTCGCCTCCTGCATCGAGCGGCTGGCGATCGAGATCCGCCATATGCAGCGCACCGAAGTGCTGGAAGCTGAGGAATTCTTCTCCGAGGGCCAGAAGGGCTCTTCGGCCATGCCGCACAAGCGTAATCCGGTGCTCACCGAAAACCTCACCGGCCTCGCCCGGCTGGTGCGCGGCATGGTCACCCCGGCGCTGGAAAACGTCGCGCTGTGGCATGAGCGCGATATTTCGCATTCCTCGGTCGAGCGCATGATCGGCCCGGACGCCACGGTGACGCTCGACTTTGCCTTGGCGCGCCTCACCGGCGTGGTCGACAAGCTGATCGTCTATCCGCAGAACATGCAGAAAAATCTCGACCGCCTCGGCGGCCTGATCCATTCGCAGCGCGTGCTGTTGGCACTGACCCAGAAGGGCGTGTCGCGCGAAGACGCCTATGCCTATGTCCAGCGCAACGCCATGCCGGTGTGGCGCGGCGAGGGCGATTTCCTCACCCTGCTCAAAGCCGACAAGGACGTGGCGGCGAAGCTGAGCGCCAAGGAGCTCGAGGAACTGTTCGACCTCGGCTACCACCTCAAGCACGTCGACACGATCTTCAAGCGCGTGTTCGGCACCGTTTAAAAGAGAGACGCTGCTGGCGGCCTAGCCGCCAGCGACCGCCTTCGCCGCCTTCTGATAAGCCCAACTGAAGGCGACGAGGATCAGCGCACCCGAGGCCACCGGCATCAGCACGAAGGTCCAGGGCGGGTGCGCCACCACCATCAGCAAGGCATTGATGCCGGCCGGCGGATGCATCGTATCCGTCGCCAGCATGGCGGCGATGGCAAGCCCCACCGCCAGCGCGGCAAACCAGGCATTCTGGCCGCACAGTTTCACCACCAGGAGCCCGCACAGGGCCGAGATCACATGGCCGCCGAAAATATTGAGCGGCTTGGCGAACGGCGTTTCCGGCGCCGACATGACCAGAACGATGGAAGTGGTGAACGGCACCAGGGCCAGCTCCAGCCCGACTTCATGGCCGAGCAGGATCATGACCAGAATGCCGAGCCCGCCGCCGACCGCCGCCACCAAGATCTTGCGCATCTCTGGACAATCCTGAACCTCGGCCGAGAGAGCGACCATAACGCCTCATACAAGAAGCGCGCCTGATCGGTCATCAGGGTTATGGTTGACCCACGGCCACCGCGCGCCCAGATATAGGCCCATGAAAGTCTCCGATCTCGATATCCTGATTGCCCCCGGCCACGGCGGCGGCAGCCCCGACCACTGGTATGCGCGTTGGGTGGACAAACTCTCCACGGCGCGGCGCATCGAACAGGCCGATTGGAACGAGCCCAATTATGACGATTGGATCGCCCAGATCGCAGACCATGCGCGTAAGACCGAGCGGCCCATCGTTCTGGTTGGCCATTCGCTTGGCGCGCTGTCGATCGTCCACGCCGCGCCTCTGCTTGCGGATATGGGCGCGCGCGCGGCCTTTCTCGTCGCGCCGCCGTCGCAGCGCGTCCTCGCCACCATGCCCGAAATCGATCCCCGTTTCAGCGACATTCCCTCCACGCCACTGCCCTTTCCTTCCGTCCTCGTCGCCAGCCGCGACGACCCCTACGCAACCTATGAGGAAAGCGAAGCGATGGCGCGCGACTGGGGCTCAACCATCGCCGATGCGGGCAATGCCGGACACATCAACAACGAATCCGGCCATGGCCCCTGGCCCGAGGGCCTGATGCGGTTTGCCGGCTTTCTGAAGACTCTCTAAGCTCTCCCCCAACGATAAAGTTGGGAGGAAACTATGCGTCTTCACGGCGGAGCCATGCTTTTGGCTGCGATGACGGCAACGGCGGTGCAAGCCGATCCCATTGCCGATCCCATTGCCGATTTCTATCGCGGCAACACCATCCGCATCATCAATTGGGCATCGGCGGGCGGCGAATACGACATTCACGGCAAGCTGGTGAGCCGCTTTCTCGGCCGCCATCTGCCTGGCCAGCCAACGGTGCTGCATCAGACGATGACCGGCGGCGGCGGTCTCGTCGCCGCCAACTATCTCTACAACGTTGCGCCGAAGGACGGCACGACACTCGGCATCATGGTGTCGAGCCTGCCGCTCTCACAGGTGCTGGGCGATGCCGCCGTGCGTTTCGATGCCGGCCGCTTCAATTGGATTGGCACGATCGCGCCGACGCAGGAATGTCTCGTCGCCTGGCACACCACCGGCGTCAAAACCTGGGACGAGATGACGAAGCGCGAATTCGTTCTCGGCGCCAGCGGCGCGGGCTCACCGAGCGTCATGGTGCCGACGGTGATGAACGCGCTGCTCGGCACCAAGATCAAGATCGTGCCCGGCTATCCCGGCGGCGCGCAGATTAATCTGGCCATGGAGCGCGGCGAATCCATGGGCCGCTGGAACACCCTGTCCTCGTGGAAGGTGACCAATCCCAATTGGATCGCCAACAAGAACATCGTCTTCCTCGTACAATCGGCGCTGAAGACATCCAATGGTGTGACCGATGCGCCGCTCCTCACCGAGCTTGCCCGCAATGACGACGATCGCAAGATTTTCGCTTTGCTCGCCACCGGCTCCGAACTCGGCCGTCCTCTCGTCGGTTCGCCCGGCATTCCGCCTGAGCGGCTAGCGGCTTTGATCAACGCCTATCGCGCGCTTTTCAAGGATGAGGACTTCCGTCACGAAGCCCAGAACCTCAAGATCGAAATCGATCCGATCATCGGCCAGGACCTGCAAGCCATCGTGACATCGGCGCTCGCCACACCCAAGCCCTTGGCCGAACGGTTGAAAAAACTGGTCGAATAAGGCCGGAGCGTCGCCAACCGCATCATTCAACATCGCTTGAACGGAGCCTGCGCATCCTGGACGGGCCACGGCCGCCTGCTTATCTTGAGAGGATCAAGCGAGGAAACATGATCGTCCTGTCACGCCGCATTCTCATCGCCACGGCCGCCTGCGGCCTCCTCGCCAGTGTCATGCCCGCCTGGGCGACGGAGCGTCAACCCTATACGGAAGCGGCTTTTCTCGCCGCCCAGAAAGCCGGGCGATCGATCGTCGTCGAAGTCCACGCGCCCTGGTGCCCGATCTGCGCCAAGCAGAAAGTCGTCATGGAGCAATTGGAGAAGAAGCCCGAGTTCGACAAACTGCTGATCTTCGCCGTCGACTTCGACACGCAGAAAGACGTGCTGAAGAAATTCCGCGTCACCCGCCAATCGACCTATATTAGTTTCACCGGCACGGACGAGATGCAGCGTTCCACCGGCATCACCGATCCGATGTCGTTGGAGGCTCTGCTCCAGACCGCGCTCTGAACGAGGGGACAGGGTGACCACGCTCGCGCTCGCTTTCATCGCCGGCCTGCTGACCCTTCTCTCGCCTTGCGTGTTGCCGCTGCTGCCGATCGTGCTTGGCGCCGCTACGTCGCAACATCGATGGGGACCGTTGGCGCTTGCGACCGGGCTGGCCCTGTCCTTCACCGTAATTGGCCTGTTCGTCGCGCTGTTCGGTTTCGCGCTCGACATCGATGCCGAATTCTTCCGCAAGGTCGCCGCGATCCTCCTCATCCTGATCGGTGTCATCTTGATGCTGCCGGCGGCGCAGATGCGGCTTGCCACCGCGGCAGGCCCCATCTCCACTTGGGCCGAAAACCGCTTTGGCGGCTTTTCCACGTCCGGCCTCGGCGGTCAGTTCGGCGTCGGCCTGCTGCTCGGCGCGGTCTGGTCGCCCTGCGTCGGCCCGACCTTGGGTGCCGCCAGCATTCTTGCCGCACGCGGCGAGAATCTTGGCATGGTGACGCTCACCATGATCGTGTTTGGGATCGGCGCCGGCCTGCCGCTGGCCCTGCTCGGCTTCGCCTCGCGCCAGTCGCTGCTGGCGTGGCGTGATCGCCTGCGCGGCAGCGGCACGCCCCTTAAGATCGGTTTCGGTCTGCTGCTGATCGCGGCCGGCCTCGCCGTCCTGACCGGCATCGACAAGCGCCTCGAGACATTCCTCGTCAACGTCTCGCCGCAATGGCTGACCGACCTGACGACGCGCTTTTAAACGCTCGCCTGAATGTGGTCGCGCACCTTCGGATAGATGCGATTGTCCCACCGCTTGCCGTTGAATACGCCATAGTGCCCGGCGCCCGGCTCCATATGATGCGATTTCATATAGGGCCGCAGACCGGAACACAGATCATGCGCCGCCAACGTCTGGCCGATGGCGCAAATGTCGTCGCGCTCGCCTTCGACGGTGAGCAGAAAAGTGCGTTTGATCGCCTTGGGCTCGATAAGACGACCGCGATAGGTAAGCTGCCCCTGCGCCAACGCCGCATCCTGAAACACGCTCTTGATCGTCTGCAAATAGAACTCGCCGCTCAAATCCATGATGGCGAAATATTCCTTGTAGAAATCGCGGATCGTATCGGCCTTCTCGAACTCGCCTTCGAGACGGTGCTTGAACAGATCGGCGAAGGATTTCGCATGCCGTTCGAGATTCATGCTCATGAAGGCGGCGAGCTGCAGGAAGCCCGGATAGACCAGGCGGCCGCTGCCTTTGAGCGTGCCCGGCACGATGCCGACGAGCTTGTCGCGAAACCATTCCAACGGATGGTCGGTCGCCAGTTTGTTGACCACGGTCGGCGAAATGCGCGTGTCGATCGGCCCCGCCATCAAGGTCAGGCTGGCGGGCTGATCAGGATCCTTGTCCTGCGCCATCAAAGCGACGGCGGCTAATGTCGGCACCGTCGGCTGACAGACCGCCATCACATGCGATTGCGGCCCGAGAAATTTGATGAAGCGGATCACGTGGTCGATGAAATCATCGAGGTCGAACGGCCCCGCCGACAGCGGAATGTCGCGCACGTTCTTCCAGTCGGAAATATAAACCTGATAGTCCTTCAGCAGCGTGCGCACCGTGCCGCGCAACAGCGTGGCGAAATGGCCGGACATCGGCGCCAGCAGCAGCACTTTCGGCGCGTCCTCGCCGCCCTTGCGGGTGAAGCGCAGCAGCGAACAGAAATCCGTATCGAGCGCGACTGTCTCGGTGACCGGCTTGGTCTCGCCGCGCACCTCCACCGTTTTGATGCCGTAGTCGGGCCGCGTGTGGGTGAAGCCGGCGAGCGCGACAAGCTCGTAATAGGCGGCCATCCGCTTGATCGGCGACGCGGTGACATCGCTGCCCCAGACCGTGAGGATGCGCTCGGCATTCGCCGCCAGCATCCGGACCGGATCGGTGAGATCGGCGTAGGCTTGATAATATTGATACATCGCCACGGCACCCGGTTACGCGAAAGACCGAAGCAAGGCATATGCCATGGCATAGCGATTGCATTGATATTGCAAATGATCGCGGCCCAACAGGCGGGGAGCATGGCGCGTACCACCATTACCTTGAGCAGTCGGAATTATTCATCCTGGTCCCTGCGCGGCTGGCTGATGGCCAAGCAGTCGGGCGTGCCGTTCACGGAAATCATGGTGGCGCCTGACGATCTCGATGCCCGCGCCGAGATTTTGCTGCTCTCGCCATCGATCCTGGTGCCCTGTCTGGAATATGAAGGCATCAAGATTTGGGACACGTTGGCGATTGGTGAGTTTCTCAACGAGATCGCCCCAAAGTCGGGCCTTCTGCCCAAAGATCGGGCGAAGCGTGCCCATTGCCGCTCCATCTCCGGCGAAATGCATTCCGGCTTCAGCGCGCTGCGCTCGGCCCTGCCGATGAATTTGCGGGCACGGTTCCCGAATTTCAAAGTCTGGTCGAAAGCCGATGCCGATATCGCGCGCATCGCCACCATCTGGAACGAATGCCTGCGCGCCTATGGCGGACCGTTCCTGTTCGGCGAATTCTCCATGGCCGATGCCATGTATGCGCCCGTCGCCACCCGTTTCGTCACCTATGACGTCAAACTGGATGCCGCCTGCGCCGGCTATCGCGATCGCGTTCTCGCCTGGCCGGCGATGCAGGAATGGACCGATACCGCCTTGGAGGAACCGGAAGAAATCGAGGAACTCGAAGTCGAATTTTAAAAAAGCGCGAAGGGAAGATCCCGGGGCCAAGGCAAGCGACGAAGGTCAGCCGTGTTTGAAGCGTGGCGAAAGGAGCATGCCATGTTGGACAAGCCCACTACCGAGCCTGACACCACTTCCGCCTCTGCGACGGAGTTCTCCCACACCAAGCCCGCCGACACGCAATGGCGTGGCGAAGGCCTGCGCGACTTCTTTCTCTATAAGGACCTTGGCATCGCCAAGGCGACCAATGGCAAGGTCATCGCCCATCTGGTGAAGGCCAATCTGCCGCCGGAGAAAGGCACCGGCTGGCACATTCACGTCGCCGATTTCCAGATCGTGTTGATGACCAAGGGCTGGGCGAAATTCATGTACGAGGACAAGATCACCCTCGTCGAAGCGGGTGACTGCGTCCACCAGCGCCCCGGCATCGTGCACTATCTCTACGATTACTCGCCCGACATGGAATATCTTGAAATCGTCGGCCCCGCCGATTTCGCCAGTATCGATGTCGAGGAAGGCCCCGCCGAAGTGCCGGCGCCGACGCCCTGGAAATAAACGCGCGCTTGGCCGCATAAAGAGGGATGCTGAAACATCCCCTTTTTCTGCGCACCGGCGAAACGCAAACCGTAATGAGACAAGCCGCAATGAGAAAGGCCGCCGCACAAAGTGCGACGGCCTGACGAGTTCGATTGTGCGACTGAGTTTAAATCAGCGCGAATAGAATTCGATGACCAGGTTCGGTTCCATCACGGTCGGATAGGGAACCTCCGACGGCAGCGGAATGCGGGTGACCTTGGCGGTCATCTTGCCGTGATCGACTTCGTAATAATCCGGCACGTCGCGCTCGGCGAGCTGGCTCGCTTCCAGAACGATGGTGAGCTGGCGAGAAGCTTCCTTCACTTCGATCACGTCACCGACCTTCACCAGGTACGAAGCGATGTTGACCTTGCGGCCATTGACCTTGACGTGGCCGTGGTTGACGAACTGGCGGGCCGCGAAAACGGTCGGCACGAACTTGGCGCGATAGACCACCGCGTCGAGACGACGCTCGAGCAACGCGATCAGGTTGTCGCCCGAGTCGCCCTTCATGCGCACCGCTTCCTGATAGTACTTGCGGAACTGCTTCTCGGAGATGTTGCCGTAGTAGCCCTTGACCTTCTGCTTGGCCTTGAGCTGGGTGCCGTAGTCGGAGAGCTTGCCCTTGCGGCGCTGGCCGTGCTGGCCCGGGCCGTATTCGCGGCGGTTCACCGGGCTCTTCGGGCGACCCCAGATGTTCTCGCCCATGCGGCGGTCGATTTTGTACTTGGATTCTGCGCGTTTGGTCATCTTAGTCCTCAAAAACCGTGTCATATCGGCAAAAGGACCAAGGCCAGCGCCCGCGCTGGAGTCTGAAAGGACTTCCGGCGCATCGCTCGTCCGCGATCCTTCCGCCATGGGAAGGAAAGCGCCCTCCTCTGCCTCTTTAAGAGGCCGACAGGCTGCTCACCGCGCCGGAAAATCCGGCCTGGGAACGGCCACGGGTGCATGATCCCGGCACCCAAAGGCGCCCGGACCGGGGCTCTGTAGGGGCGACGCCCCTAAAAGTCAAATCCCTTCCGGCTTTATGGCCGCCGATCAATCCTCTAGGAAGGACACCAGGGAAAACGGGAGCGGTCACGCATCCCGGGGAAAATCGAGGAAAAACAAGGGAGGAAATACATGATCGTCTCGCGCGCCCGGCGCATCGCAGCCCTGTCGGCTCTGTTGGCTTTCACCGCGCCAGCCATGGCGCAAAATAACAAAGACCCGATCGCCGATTTTTATCGCGGCAAGACCGTCACCATCGTCGCCGGCTCGTCGGTCGGCGGCGGACTGGATGTCTATGCCCGCCTGCTCGCCCGCCATCTGCAACGTTTCATCCCCGGCAATCCCGCCGTGGTGGCGACCAATATGCCCGGCGCCGGCTCGCTGATCGCTGCCAAACATCTTTATACGGTCGCCCCGAAGGACGGCACCCATATCGCCATCTTCCTGCCGGGCGCGATTTTCGAACCGCTGTTTGGCACCACCGAGCGCGCCAGTTTCGATCCGACCAAGCTCAACTTCATCGGCAACGGCAATTCCGAAGCGGTGGTCTGCATCACCCGTCGCGATGCACCGGTGCAGACCTATGGCGATGTCTTCCAGAAGGAACTCGTCATCGGCGCCACTGGCCCCGGCAGCACGCTGGTCGATTATCCCGTCGTCATCCGCAATCTGCTCGGCGCGAAGCTGAAGATCATCTCGGGTTACAAGGGCTCGCGCGAGGTGAACCTCGCCGTTCAGCAAGGCGAATTGCAGGGCATCTGCGGCCTCGGCTGGTCATCGGCAAAACTGCAATATCCCGATCTGTTCGAGCCGAGCAGCCTCGTCAAAGTACTGGCTCTGGAGGACGTGAAGCCGCATCCGGAACTAGCCAGCAAGAACATTCCACTCACCGTCGATTTCGCCAAGACGCCGGAACAACGCCAGATCCTGAATCTGTTCTACACCCAAGGCGTCATCACGCGGCCCTTCGCGCTGCCGCCAGGCGTGCCGCAGGAGCGCGTTGCCGCCCTGCGCAAGGCGTTCATCGACACGATGCGCGATCGCGAATTGCAGGCCGACGCCGCCAAGCAGCGCACCGACGCGGTGCCGCAAACCGGCGAAGAACTACAACAGATCGTCGACACGCTCTACACCACCTCGCCGCAGCTCATCGGCCAGCTCAAGGAAGCGCTGAACGCGAAGTAGGAACCGTCATTGCGAGCGTAGCGAAGCAACCCAGGGATCAAGGTGTAGAGACAGACGAGAATATGCCTGTACCACAGTCATTTCTTCACATTCTACCACGCGCCCATGGATTGCTTCGTCGCTGCGCTTCTCGCAATGACGATGAGGCTCTTAATCTCGGTCCGGCGCTCCCAACGGAAAGTAGGAGCGATACGGCCGCCCGCCATCGACAGCCTGTTTGACGGCGGGATGCTGGAGCAGGCGCGCACGATAGGCCCGCACCTGCGCAAAATGCGGCGCGATTTCATGCGCCCAATCGGCATAGAACAGGCTGGGCGCGGCGGCACAATCGGCCAAGGTGAAATCGCCACCGGCCGCCCACGACCGTCCCTTGAGATGCGCCTCAAGCCAGCCATAGGCCGTGTCGAGCATGCCACGCGCTTCCTCGACGCCATAGCCATCCCGCACCTCGACCGGCCGCAACTGGTTGAGAACGATCTTCTGCATCGGCGTCATGATGTAATTGTCGAAGAAGCGATCGAGCATGCGCACGTCGAGCGCCGCCGCGGGATCCTCGGGCACGAGGCGCACGCGGCCTCTGTGATGCACGTCGAGATATTCGATGATGACAGTCGACTCGACCACGGTCTTGTCGCCATCGACCAAGGCCGGCATGCGCTTCAGCGGCCAGAGCGCGGAAAATTCCGCCAGGGCAACCTTATCCTCGAGGATACGCAGATCGAACGGCGTCTCGTTCAGGTCCAAGGCAATGAACACCTTCTGACAATAGGACGAGAACGGGTGGCCATAGAGCGTCAACGACATCGGTCTCTCCTCAACGGTCGCGGCGATAGTGCAGAATGACCGATCCAGTGCCGAGCGCGATACATTCGGTGCGCGTCAGCGGCAGGTCCGGCCGCCCCTCTTCGAACAGTTTCTTGCCAGAACCGAACAACACCGGCGCGACCATCAATCGATATTCGTCGGGCAGGTCGAGCGCCACCAGGCTGTTGATGAGACCGGCTCCGCCGAAGCAAAAGACATCCCCCTTCACATCCGCTTTCAGCGCCGCGATCGTGCCGGCGAGATCGCCATTGGCGAGCGTGCCGTTCCAGCCGGGATCGCCGGTGAAGGACCGCGAGACCAGCGTCTTCGGCAGACGGTTCATCGTCGGCGCATAGGAAATGCTAGCGGCGATGCTCGTCGGATCGGTGGCGGCGGGAGCCCAAAAATCCTTCATCTTGAAGAAATTCACCCGCCCATAGACCAGATGCCCGGCCCGATCGAGGGCATAGCGCGACCAATGGCGCTCGACCTCGTCCGACCATGGCGGCGGCACGAACTCCCCGCCCGGCTTCTCGATATAGCCGTCCACGCTCGTCACCATCGATACGATCAACTTGGCCATGAGTGCCTCCTTCATCAAAACCGCTTTCAAATAGCAAGCAGTTGTGAAATGCCATAACTGATCCTATATTGCAAGCAGTTTTGGAGAGCCTGTCATGGAACCCGGTCCTCGCTCCGGTTGCCCGATCAATTTGACCCTGGAAATGCTGGGGGATCGCTGGAGTCTGATCGTCATTCGCGACGTCATGTTCGGCAATCGGCGGCATTACCGCGAACTGCTCAACCAGTCAGACGAGGGCATCGCCTCGAACATCCTGGCCGACCGGCTGAAACGGCTGGTCGCCTCGGGCCTGCTGTCGCGCCGCGACGACCCCAGCCATAAGCAGAAGGCGATCTACAGCCTCACCGAGCCGTCGATCGAACTGGTGCCTTTGCTGGCGCAGATGGGCGCCTGGGGCCGCCGGCACACGCCCGTGTCACCGGAACTGTCGATCCGCGCCGAAATTCTAGAAAAAGGCGGCCCGCCGCTGTGGCGGGCTTTCATGGATGAATTGCGCCATCTGCATCTGGATGCGCCCAAGCCCGAACGCTCGGTCTTCGGGCAATTGCAGGCCGCTTATCTGGATGCGGTGGCGCAACGCGACGCGCAAACCACCGCAGCCAAATAGCTCAGACCAGCTTCACCAATTGCTTGCCGAAATTGCCGCCCTTCAGCATGGCGAAAAACGCCTGCGGCGCAGCCTCAAGTCCCTCGGCCACGGTTTCGCGCCAACGTAGGCGCCCGGCGGCCACGTGGCCGGCGAGTTCCGACAGTGCCTGCGGCCACACGGACAGATGATCGGAGACGATGAAACCTTCGAGGCGCGAACGCGTATCGAGCAGCACGCGCACGTCGGGCAATGGCGTCGGCGTGCCGTCATAGCCAGATGAGACGAGACCGCAGAGCGCGATGCGCGAGAACGGATTGAGCCGCCGCATCGCCTGGCGAAACGGTTCGCCGCCGACATTCTCGAACAGGCCGTTGATCCCGCCCGGCAGCGCTTCTTTCAGCCGCGCCGGAAAATCCGCATCGCGATGATCGACGCAGGCGTCATAGCCAAGATCGCTGACCGCGAAGGCGCACTTCTCCGGCCCACCGGCGATACCGACGGCGCGTGCGCCCGCCAGTTTCACCAATTGCCCGACGACCGAGCCAACGGCACCGGTCGCCGCCGACACCAGAACGGTCTCTCCGGCCTTCGGCGCGATGATCTTCGTGACCCCATACCAGGCGGTGACACCGGGCATGCCGACCGGCCCAAGCCACGCCTGGATCGGCGTGCCCGGCTCGATCTTGCGCAGGCCCTTGCCGTCGCTGAGGCCATAAAGCTGCCAGCCGCCGGTGCCGACCACGCGATCGCCGACGGCGAAGCGCGGATTGCGCGAGGCCACCACCTCGCCCACCGTGCCGCCGATCATCACCTCGCCCAGGGGCTGCGGCTGCGCATAGGATTTGCCGTCGTTCATCCGCCCGCGCATGTAGGGATCGAGCGACAGATAATGATGGCGCACCAGCACCTCGCCCTCGCCGGGCGCAGCGGTTTCACTCTCGACGAGCTGAAAATTATGCGGCCCCGCCGGCACCTCGCGCGACGGCCGCGAAGCCAGAATGAACGCCTTGTTCTGCGGCATGGATTACGGCCTCAGATAGGCGTAGCCGAGGGATTGCAATTCGGCGAGGCGCACGACGCCGCCCTCTTCCACCACTTTGAAGCCCGGCACCAGATCGGCGAGTTCCACCTTCTGCGCCTTCAACGTATTGCCGCAGGCATCGAATTTGACGCCGGCCTTGGAGAAATTCTCGACCTTCTGCGACACGGCCGGATCGGCCGACATGGCATGAAAGCCCTTCAGGGCCGGCCCGTGCACCACCAGCACGATTTCGACGCCCTTCGGGCCGCCATCGAGATGGTTCTGGATATTACCGAGAACGAAGACCACCTTGTCGGCATCCGACAGATGATAGGCCACTTTATTGGCGGAGACTTTCGCTGCGCCACCGGCACCTTGAGCCGAAGCTTGGGTTACAATGGCTTTGGTGGCGAAAACGCCGCCGACGGCGGCTACCGCGGCCTTGAAAATATTGCGCCTGTCCATGTCGCGCTCCCTGCGTCGATCGATCGACCGACAGGCTAGCACTTCATCCAGCCGAGCGCAGCCTGTTCCCGACGGCCAAACCGGGCCCCTGGAGACCGGACTTGACGGCGCGGCCGAAGCGGGCCACCCAACAGCCCTCATGCAAGATCCCATGATTGACTGGCCCGACACATTCACTTTCGACGGTTTCGCCATCGACGAGACGGCGCGCGAAGTGGCGCTGAACTATCGGCTGGGCGACACGATCGCCTTCACCGAGCGCCTGACCTTCGAGACACCGCTACCCTCAGCCGGCTCGCCGCTGCGTCCGGGTTTCGAGGCGGCGCTCGAGGCCCTGCACATCCTGGCCGGTGTCTCCTATTACAAGACCTGCCTGCCCCGGCATCTCATCATTCGCGGCGCCAGCCTTGATGACGAACAGCGCCGCTTCTTCCAGACCCTCTATGTCGACGGGCTCGGCGAATTCGGCGTGCGCAACAAGCTCGACGTCGCGGCGCGCGTCGATTTCCTCAACGCCCGTTTTGACAATACCCGCCCGGTGCGCAGCGCCGGCACCGCGCCGCTGACACGCCGCGCCGCCGTGCTGATCGGCGGCGGCAAGGATTCGCTCGTCTCGGTCGAAATGCTGCGTGCCGGCGGCGAACCGATGAGCCTGTTCGCCGTCAATCCGAAAAAGCCCATTCTCGAATCCGCCGCCGCCAGCGGCCTGCCCTTCGCCAAGGTAACACGCAAGCTCGATCCGCTGCTGTTCGAACTGAACGAGAAGGGCGCGCTCAACGGCCATGTGCCGATCACCGCCATCGTCAGTTTCATCGCGCTGGCGGCGAGTTTTGTTTACGGCTTCGATACGGTGATCCTGTCGAACGAGCGCTCCGCCGACCAAGGCAATGTCAATGTCGATGGCCGCGACATCAATCACCAGTTCTCCAAGACCACCGGCGCCGAGCGCGATCTGTCAGCCTATGTGAGAAGCCACATCGACAAAGGCCTCATCTATTTCTCGCTGCTGCGGCCTTTATCGGAAGCCCATATCGGCCAGTTGATGGCACGCGTCAGCCGCTACGACCACGCCTTCACCTCCTGCAACCGCGCCTTCCAGATCAATCCGAAAGAGGAGCCGAAGCGCTGGTGCGGCGATTGCCCGAAGTGCCGCTTCACCTTCCTCATCCTCGCCAATGCGATGGAGAAGCCGCGCATCGAAGGCATCCTCGGCAAGAACATGCTCGACGATCCATCGCAGATCCAGGGCTATGAGGAATTGATGGGCCTCTCCGGCCACAAGCCATGGGAATGCGTCGGCGAGATCGCCGAATCCGGCGCCGCGCTGCTGCGTCTCGCCGAACGACCCGAATGGCAGGACGCCGCGATCATTCGCGCGCTGGCGCCACGCCTCAAGCCCTTGATGCCGAACTGGCAGGAGATCTGGGACGAGTTGATGACGCCGTCGCCCGATCACGCCTTGCCACCGCGCTATGCCGCCATGCTCGATGCCTATGTCCGCTAAGCCGCGCACCATCGCCATCTGGGGCTATGGCCGCGAAGGCCAGGCGGCGCTTGCCCACCTGCAGGCGCTGCATCCGGCCGACACATTCGCGGTCTTGAACGACACGCCCCTCGATATCCCGCCACCGGCTGACGTTCGTACCGTCACCGGCGAGGCGGCAGGACAGGCGCTGCGCAGCGAGGCTTTCGACTTGATCGTCAAAAGCCCCGGCATCAGCCTTTATCGTGAGGAAGCGACAGCCGCCCGCGCACGCGGCGCGACGATCACTTCGGCCACCAATCTGTGGTTCGAGGAAAACGCCAAGGCCCACACCATTGCCGTGACCGGCACCAAGGGCAAGAGCACGACTTCGCGGCTCATCGATCACATCCTGCGCCAGGCGGGACGCGACGTGGCGCTGCTCGGCAATGTCGGTGTTGCAGCCCTGGGCCAGAAGGCTGGCCGCGATCACACGGTGCTGGAACTGTCGTCCTACCAGATCGCCGACCTTGCCCACGCGCCCTCCATCGCGGTGATCACCAATCTCTATGTCGATCACGTGCCCTGGCACGGCTCGATCGCGCAATATCATGCCGATAAACTGCGTTTGATCGCCGACGCTAAAACGCGCGCCGTCCTCAATCACGGCAACGAAGGCCTGCGCACGCATGCGGCTCAGCGCGCCAACGTGCTGTGGTACAATCGCGACGACGGCTTCCATGTGCGCGACGGTGCGCTGTTCTTCCGGCAGCAGAAAGTCGACACCAGCCAGTTCCCGCTGCGCGGCAATCACAATCTGGAAAATCTCGCCGCCGCCTGCGCGGTGGCCGACGATCTCGGCGTGACGGGATTGCGCGAACGCGTCGCCATTCCCGACTTCGCGCAATTGCGTCATCGCCAGGAAGAGTTCCGCGCCAGCAATGGCGTGCTCTGCGTCAACGATTCGATCTCGACTGTGCCGGAGGCCACCCTCGTCGCGCTCGAAGCCTATCGCGGTCTGCCCTGCGTGCTCATTCTCGGTGGCAACGATCGCGGCCAGAACCACGCGGCGCTGCTCGATTATCTGCCGGGCGCCGGCCTTTCGGCATTACTGCTGCTGCCCGACACCGGCCGGCGCATTGCCGAGGAGATGCAGGATCGCACCTGGCCCTTCCCCATCGTGCCGGTCGACGATCTTCAGCAGGCCGTGCGCGAAGCCATGGCGCGCGCGCCGCAAGATGGCGTCATCATGCTCTCCCCGGCGGCACCGAGCTTCGGCCAGTTCCGCAATTTCGAGGAACGCGGCGACCGCTTCAAGGAGCTGGCGACTACTCTTTGACGCCCCACCCTCGCGCGATCTCGGCGATGCGGTTGGCCGTCATCTCCGGATGCGAACGCACCACGTCGTGCAACGCATCGAATTCGCTGTAGTCCCAATCGGGCTTGCCCTTCACTTCATCGGCGAATTGATAGAAGGGCGAGCCCTTGTAGGCCGTGCAGAGAATGTAGTGGCGACGCGGCCAGATGCGCTCAGCCTCCGGCCGCACCGAGGTCCATTTTTCCGACATGGTGCCGATGGGCTGCGGCGTGAAAAGAGGCCCCCATTTGGCCGCCAGTTCCGGCGGCATCGGCGGCACGTTGGGGCGCGGCACCGAAAAACCGCCGTCATGCGCCATCGCCCCCTTCTTCTGCATTTCGACACGTTCGGGACCGGCGATGTCCCACAGCGATTGCCCACTCTTGGGCAGGAAGGCATCGAGATAAACCATGCCGGCGACACGCTGCGGTTCGCGATCGACCGCGCCGGTGATCACCATGCCGCCGTAGCTGTGCCCGACGACCAGAACGTTCTCCAATTCCTCATAACGCATCAGGCCTGAAATATCGGCGATATGCGTCGACAACGTCACCTGACGGGGATCGACATGGGAACGCTCGGCGATGCCGGTCATCGACGGCGCATAGACATCGAAGCCCTGTTTACGCAACAGCCGCGCCGTATCGCGCCACGACCACGCGCCTGCCCACGCGCCATGCACCAAGAGAATGGTCATCCGTTTCCTCCCTGCGGCTTTGCCGTTTATTCGTCTCCCGGCTTGCCTAGCGCGCTCTCGCCTTCTTGACCAGTCTCGGCCTCTTCTTGTTTCTGTTTCTGTCGCCGCCGCGTCTTGGCTTCGAGCCGCGGCCCTTCGGCGATGCGCACGATGGCGCCCCACAGGGTGCGCACGTCCTGTTCGGTCAATTGCATGCGGTGGAACATGTTGCGCAGATTGCGCTGCATGCTCGGCCTTTTGCTCGCCGGCCGGAAGAAGCCGCCCTCTTCGAGCTTGCTCTCGAAATAGGCGAAGAAGGACACGATCATCTCGCGCGTTGCTGGATGCGAGCGTTCCGGCGTGGCGAAAGGCATCGCGCTGCCATGGGCGGCGCGGAACCACTCATAGCCGGTGAGCAACACCGCCTGCGCCAGATTCAGCGATGCATAGGCCGGATTGACCGGGAAGGTGATGATGGCATCGGCGAGCGCCACCTCGTCGCTGTCGAGCCCGGTGCGCTCGGGGCCGAAGAGAATGCCGTGCTTGGCGCCCGTGACGACACCCGCCTGGGTCTCGCGCATGGCGACCTCAGGCGCTTCGACCCGCTTGCCCTGGCCACGTTCGCGCGCGGTCGTCGCCCAGACAAAATTAAGATCGGCGACCGCCTCTTCCAGGCTGTCGTAGAGTTTCGCGCCTTCCAGCAGATGCACCGCGCCAGCGGCGGCCGCATTGGCGCCCTTGCGCAAAGCGCCCGTGCGCGGCCAGCCCTCACGCGGATTGACCAGGCGCAGATCGTCGAGGCCGAAATTGGCCATCGCCCGCGCGCACATGCCGATGTTCACCGCAAGCTGCGGTCGCACCAGGATGACGGCCGGGCCGCCGGCGATATTGGTTTGCGTTTTATTCGTGCCTGCGCCGACCACCCAAAACTCCGCTACCTCTCAAGGCGGCGCACCATAGTCCTTGCTCGGGCAACGGCAAGCGCCACAAAAGCAAACGGGCGGCCAAAGCCGCCCGTGCCAAAAATCTGTCTCGGATTACGGCGCCGCCGTCTGGCCCCGGCCGCGATCGCCGCCGGCCCAGCGCTTTTGCCCCTGTTGGCCGCCATTCGGCTTGCCGAAGCCCGGCTTGCCCGAACCCGGTTTGCCAAAATGGCGCTTGCCGGCATGAGGGTTCGCATAGGGCTTGCCGCCCGGCGCATGGGTGGCCTGCACGCCCGGTTCGCCCCGAACCGGCGCGGGCCCACGCGGACCGGCAGAACGCTGGTCTTGACGCTGATCCTGACGATGACCTTGCGGGTGTTGTCCGCCGCGCGGGCCGGCATTCTGTCCCTTGCGGTGCGGCTTCTTGGCCTGACGCTCGGCATAAGGCGTGCCCGACGGCGGCGGCGACGAGCGCCGCTCGATCGCCGGAATCGTCATGCGCGTCAGCTTCTCGATGCCGCGCAACAGAGCGCGCTCGCTGTTCTCGCACAGCGAGACGGCCACACCCTCGGCGCCGGCGCGCGCCGTGCGGCCGATGCGGTGCACATAGCTTTCCGGCACTTCCGGCAGTTCGAAGTTGATCACATGGCTGACGCCCGACACGTCGATGCCGCGCGCCGCGATGTCAGTGGCGACCAGAACGCGAATACGACCCTGTTTGAAATCGTCGAGCGCCCGCACCCGCTGCCCCTGGCTCTTATTGCCATGGATCGCGGCCGACGGAATTTTTGAGATGTCCAACGCTTTGCTGACGCGATCGGCGCCGCGCTTGGTGCGGGTGAAAACGATGGTGCGCTGGAACTCTTCGTTCTTCAAAAGCTCGATGAGGATGCTCTGCTTGGCGCCGCCATCGACCATGATGACTTCCTGGCGCACCCGCTCGGCGGTGGTCGCCACGGGCGTCACCGCCACCTGAACCGGATTCTTGAGGAATTCGGCGGCCAGAGTGGCAATCTCCTTCGGCATGGTGGCCGAGAAGAACAGGCTCTGGCGCTGCTTCGGCAGTTTGGCCAGGATTTTACGGATCGGCACGATGAAACCGAGGTCGAACATGTGATCGGCCTCGTCGAGCACGACGATATCCGTGGTCGCCAGGCTGATATTGCCCGAGTCCATATGGTCGAGCAGACGGCCCGGCGTGGCGACGAGCACGTCGACGCCGCGTGACAACGCCTTCACCTGGCCGCCATAGGAGACGCCGCCGACCACGGCCGCCACCTGGATGCCCATGAAACGGCTATAGGCGCGGAAACTTTCGGCGATCTGCGCCACCAGTTCGCGCGTCGGCGCCAGCACCAGCGCGCGGGCCCGGCGCGGTTCGGGAACTTTCCGCTCGCCGGCGAAGCGGGTGAGGATCGGCAAGGCAAAAGCCGCCGTCTTGCCGGTGCCCGTCTGGGCGATACCGAGCAAGTCATGGCCTTTGATGAGATGGGGAATGGCCTGCGCCTGGATCGGCGTCGGCGTTTCATAGCCCTCCTTACGCAGAGCGCGGAGGATGGTCTCGGCAACGCCAAGAGCCGCAAAATCGGTCACGATGAATCTTTCATTAGCCCCGGACACGGCTTTTCAAGCCGTTCAAAGGCTGGTTTGGGGGACGCGCCCCGCGTATCCGGGCTGTCGTGGGGTTTCAGATGGGGCGCTCAACGGAGGAGCCGAAAAGACGGCTTAACGCGACCGGAGCACCCTTTGCTGCGATGCAGCGTGCTCCAAATAGGCAGAAATCGCCGTCCCGTCAAGGAATTCCGTCCAGCCCCACCGTCGAAATCGTCGCAGCGGAAGCCTTATTTCCACGCCAACAGATTGAACAGAAAGCCTTCCGGCTTCAGCGTACCGCCCGTCGGGATCTTCACCTCGGCGCTATGGGCGATGACGGAGGCCAGCGGCGTGATCGGCATGGAATAGCGCTCGCTGGTTGCCCGGTCGAAAATGCGCTTCAGCAGTTCCTCGCGCTTTTTCGGGTCCATTTCCGTCTGGGACCGCTTTTGCAGGTCCTCCAACTGCGGATCCTGGTTGTAGTTCCGGTCGCCCTTTTCATACATGAAATTGACCGTCGACTCGACGTCGGGCGAACCGCCGCCGTTGTCCCACAACACGATGAAGGCCTGCAGTTGCCCGGCCGCCCGCTTGGTGACGAAACCGGTCGAGGTCAGCGTGTCGATGCTGGCGTTGATGCCGACCTTGCGCAACTGACCGGCCACCGCCTCGGCGACCGGCTGCGCCGCGCCCCAGGTGGTGATCGTCAGGTTGAAACCGTCCGGCTGCCCCGCCTCTTTCAGCAATTGCTTCGCCTTGGCGAGATCATAGCCCGGCGGATCGATCGAGGAGGCGCAGCCCATGATCTGCGGCGGGCACATCGCCTGTTGCAACGGCAGGGCCGCGATCTCCTTGGGCTGCAACGCATTGACCAAGACCTTGCGGTCGATGGCGCGGAACATCGCCTCGCGCACGCGAACGTCCTTGAACTTGCCGAACCCTGAGCGGTCGGCCGCGTCCAGCATCAGATAGGTGAAGGACACGCTGGGGCGCACCGAAATCTCGATGGCCGGATTGCTCTGCATCATGCCGGCGATGTCGCTGGGCACGTCATACATCAAGTCCTGATCGCCGATCATCATTTTGGCGAGCTGGGTCTGCTGATCGGGCACCGGCGCGATCACGATCTTGCCGATCTTCGCGGCGGGCTGACCGAGATTCACTTCCTTGAAGTAAGGATTCTTTTCGAGAACGACGCCCCTGCTCGGATCGACCATCGTCACCTTATAGGGACCGGTGCCGACGGGATTGCGGCCGAAGAGCGCTTTGTCGGCCAGCTTGCCATGCACGTCGGAAGGATAGATCGGCAAGGTCGTGGTCAGGCGCGCCAGGATCGGGGCGAACGGCTGCTTCAGCTTCAAACGCACCGTATATTGGTCGACCTTCTCGACCGCTTCGAACAAGCCGAAACGCGCTTCCTTGAAGCGGAACTTGCTCGCTGGATCCATGACGAAATTGATCGTATAGACCACGTCGTCGGCATCGAAATCCGAACCGTCCTGGAATTTGACGCCCTGGCGCAATTTGAATTCGATCGTCTTGTCGTCGACGAAAGTCCACGATTCCGCCAGCCCCGGCAGGATCTGGCGTTTGTCGGCATCATATTGAACGAGCGTATCGAAGACCGAGCGCGTGATCAGATCGGTTTGCGGCTGCGGATCATAGATCGAATCGACGATCGAGATCGGCTGATAGACGCCGATGCGCAATGTGTCCTTGGCCTTCTGCGCCAGGGCCGGCAACGGCGACAGGCCAACAGCCAGCGCGACAAAACCCAAACTGAAAAATGATCTCGCGCGCATGACGCTCTCCCTCGGCCGCCAATCCTGTTGGCGAACGGACGTTTCCTACGCGCACGATATGGCAACCTTGACCATCCCGCCAGCACAGAGCCGATCGTAGACCGCCGCAAATTGCCGCGCTCTCAGCGCCACTCCAGCAGATTGAAGGAAAAGCCCTCCGGCTTCTTGGTGCCGCCGACCGGGATCTTCAGATCCTTGTTGTGCGCGATCACGGACGCCAGCGGCGTGATCGGCATCGAATAGCGTTCGGCCGTTGCCTTGTCGAAAATGATCTTGTGAATCGCGTCACGCTTTTGCAGATCGGTTTCCGCCAGAGCCTCCTTCTGTAGACGCTCCAGTTCCGCGTCCTGATTATAGTTGCGATCGCCCTTTTCGTAGAAAAAGTTCACCGTCGATTCCACATCCGGGTTGCCGCCGCCATTGTCCCAGGCCACCAGGTAAGCGGCGAGCTGGCCGCTGGCCCGCTTGGTGACGAAGCCCGTCGATGTCAGGCTTTCGATCCCCGCCGTGATGCCGATGCGCCGCAATTGCCCCGCCACCGCCTCCGCCACCGGACGGGCCGCCCCCCACGTGGCGATCGTCAGACTGAATCCATTCGGCACCCCCGCCTCTTGCAGCAATTGTTTCGAGCGGCTGAGATCGAAGGCCGGAGGCGTCAGCGTCGTGACGCATCCATAGTGCCAGGCATGACACATCGCCGGCTGCAACGGCTCCGCCGCGATCTCCTTGGGTTGCAGCGCATTGACGAGAGCCTGGCGATCGATGGCGCGGAACACGGCCTCGCGCACCCGCTTGTCCTTGAACCGATCGAAGCCGGAGCGGTTGGCCGCATCCAGCATCAGATAGGTGAAGGCAACACTCGGGCGCACCGATATCTGAATATTCGGATTGCTGCGCATGAGATCTGCGACTTCGCTGGGCACGTCATACATGATGTCCTGCTCGCCGATCATCATCTTGGCGAGTTGCGTTTGGTGATCGGGGATCGGCATGACGATGATCTTGCCGATCTTCGCCGCCCGCTGCCCGGCATTGATTTCCTGGAAGGCGGGATTCTTCTCCAGAACGACGCCCCGCGCCGGATCGACCATCGTCGCCTTGTAAGGCCCGGTGCCGATCGGATTGCGACCGAAAGTCGCCTTATCCGCCAGCTTGCCATGAACGTCCGAAGGATAGATCGTCAAACTCGTCGACAGACGCGACAGGATCGGCCCGTAGGGCATTTTGATTTTCAAGCGCACCGTGAACTTGTCGATCTTCTCGATCGATTCGAACAAGCCATAGCGGCTTTCCTTGAAGCGGAACTTGCTCGACGGATCGAGGATGAAATTGACCGTATAGACCACGTCGTCCGCATCGAATTCCGAACCATCGTGGAATTTGACGCCCTGACGCAGTTTGAACTCGATCGTCCTGTCGTCGACGAATGTCCAGGATTCGGCCAGCCCCGGCACCACCTCGCGCCGGTCGGAATCGTATTGCACCAAAGTATCGAACACCATGCGATCCATCAGCGCCGTCTGCGGCTGCGGATCGTAAAACGCATCGATCACCGAAATCGGCTGATAGACACCGATACGCACCGTATCCTGAGCCTTTTGCGCCAGGGCTGGCAAGGGCAATAGGCAGACGATGAAAGCCCATCCCAATCGGCGTTTGACGCGCACCCTGTCCTCCCACGCGGCACGGCGCTGATCGATGCGCCTGTTGATGAAGGCTACAAATGCAAGAGGCGGTGCCCAATCCGGACACCGCCTCCTCACCCGCTAGAAAAGCAGGATCATTTCCACTCGAGCAGATTGAACATGAAGCCTTCCGGCTTCTTGGTGCCGCTCACCGGAATTTTCACGTCCTTGCTATGCGCGATCACGGCGGCGAGCGGCGTAATCGGCATCGAATAACGCTGCGTCGTCGCGCGATCGAAGATCTGCTTGTGGATCGCCTCGCGCTTCTTCGGGTCCATTTCCGACAAAGCTTTCTTCTGCAAATCTTCCAGCATCGGGTCTTGGTTGTAGTTGCGATCGCCCTTCTCGTAGAAGAAATTGACCGTCGACTCGACGTCCGGCGTACCGCCGCCATTGTCCCACAGCACAATATAGGCTTGCAGCTGGCCGGCGGCGCGCTTGGTGACGAAACCGGTCGACGTCAGACTGTCGAGGGCGGCGTTGATGCCGACCTTGCGCAACTGACCGGCGACCGCCTCGGCGACAGGCCGTGCCGCGCCCCAGGTGGCGATCGTCACATTGAAGCCGTCGGCAAGCCCCGCCTCCTTCAGCAGTTGTTTGGCCTTGGCCGGATCATAGGACGGCGGATCGATCGACGAGGCGCAGGCATAGTGCCAGGGATGGCACATCGCCTGCTGCAACGGCTGCGCCGCGATTTCCTTCGGCTGCAAGGCATTGACCAGGGCCTTGCGGTCGATGGCGCGGAACATCGCTTCGCGTACGCGAATGTCCTTGAACTTGTCGAAGCCGGAACGGTTGGCGGCATCGAGCGCCAGATAGGTGAAGGAAATGCTGGGGCGAACCGAAATCTGAACGTTCGGATTGCCCTTCATCATCTCGGCGATGTCGGTGGGCACGTCATACATCAGATCCTGTTCGCCGATCATCATCTTGGCGAGCTGGGTCTGCTGATCGGGAATCGGGCTGATGACGATCTTGCCGATCTTGCCCGCCGGCTGACCGGCATTGACCTGTTTGAAGAACGGGTTCTTCTCCAGGACGACACCCCGGCTCGGATCGACCAAGGTCGCCTTATAGGGGCCGGTGCCGACGGGATTGCGCCCGAAGGTCGATTTGTCGGCGAGTTTGCCATGCACATCCGACGGATAGATCGGCAGGGTCGAGGCCATGCGCGTCAACAGCGACGCATAGGGCGATTTGATCTTCAGGCGAACGGTATATTGATCAACCTTCTCGATCGAATCGAACAGGCCGAACCGGGTTTCCTTGAAGCGGAACTTGCTCGACGGATCGATGACGAAATTCACCGTATAGACCACGTCGTCGGCATCGAAGTCCGAACCGTCGTGGAATTTAACCCCCTGGCGCAGTTTGAACTCGACCGTCGTGTCGTTGATGAACTTCCACGATTCGGCCAGGCCCGGTACCACTTCGCGCTTGTCGGAATCGTATTGGACCAGCGTATCGAAGACGACCCGGTCCATCAGATTGGTCTGCGGCTGCGGGTCATACAGGGCATCGATGATCGAAATGGGCTGATAGACACCGATGCGCAACGTGTCCTGGGCCTTTTGGGCCAGGGCCGGCAGCGGCAAAAGCCCCGCGGCTGTAACGGCGGCCAGTCCAAATCGACGCATGAATCGACGTTCGAAGCCACGCTTGGCGTGCATGCTTTCCCTCCCTCTCAGAGCGCGAATGGATGAGCCGGCTAAGAATCCGGACGTTTGGGCGCTCTCCCTAGGATTTGCACGATATTGCAGGTTTTTGCTTCCCGCCAGTCCCTGCGAATTTTTGCTGGGCCTGTCGAAAACGCCATATTTGCCCTTTCGGCCACCCATGCTAAGGGGGCGCGCCGACCGGGTGGCCCTCTTTTAGGGACAGGCCGCCCGGCACAGGAATTCATCTGGCCGTTCCGGCCCATCCCATAGCTGTCCTGAATTTGAAAGGTCGCGCCTCATGCAGAAGATCAAGGTCGCCAATCCGGTCGTCGAAATGGACGGCGACGAAATGACCCGCATCATTTGGCAGCTCATCAAAGACAAGCTTATCCATCCCTATCTCGACATCGACCTGAAATATTACGATCTGTCGGTTGAGAAGCGCGACGAGACCAACGACCAGATCACCATCGACGCCGCCGAAGCGACGAAGAAATACGGCGTCGCCGTGAAGTGCGCCACGATCACCCCCGACGAAGCGCGCGTGAAGGAATTCAACCTCAAGGAAATGTGGAAGTCGCCGAACGGCACGATCCGCAACATCCTCGGCGGCACGATTTTCCGTGAGCCGATCATCTGCAAGAACATTCCCCGCCTCGTGCCGGGCTGGACGCAGCCGATCGTCGTCGGCCGCCACGCCTATGGCGACCAGTATCGCGCCACCGATCTGAAAATCCCCGGCAAGGGCCGCCTGACGATCAAGTTCGAAGGCGAAGACGGCACGGTCATCGAGAAGGAAGTGTTCAAGTTCCCGGGCGCCGGTGTCGCCATGTCGATGTACAACCTCGACGATTCGATCCGTGATTTCGCCCGCGCCTCGCTGAACTACGGCCTGGCCCGCAACTATCCGGTCTACCTGTCGACCAAGAACACCATCCTGAAAGTCTACGACGGCCGCTTCAAGGACATCTTCCAGGAAGTGTTCGACAAGGAATTCGCCGACAAGTTCAAGGCCGCCGGCCTCACCTACGAACACCGCCTGATCGACGACATGGTCGCGGCCGCGCTGAAGTGGTCGGGCGGCTACGTCTGGGCCTGTAAGAACTACGACGGCGACGTCCAGTCCGACACGGTCGCCCAGGGCTACGGCTCGCTCGGCCTGATGACCTCGGTTCTGGCCACGCCCGATGGCAAGACGGTGGAAGCGGAAGCGGCGCATGGCACCGTCACCCGCCACTATCGCCAGCACCAGCAGGGCAAGGAGACCTCGACCAATTCGATGGCCTCGATCTTCGCCTGGACCCGCGGCCTGATGCACCGCGCCAAGCTTGACGGCAACAACGAGCTGATGAAGTTCGCCCAGACCCTCGAAAAGGTCTGCGTCGACACGGTCGAATCGGGCTTCATGACCAAGGATTTGGCCATCCTGGTGAGCGCCGATCAGAAGTGGCTGTCGACCACCGGTTTCCTCGACAAGATCGACGAAAACCTGAAGAAGGCCATGTCGGCCTGATTTCCGATGGGCCGCAAGGCCGTCCAGGACGGTAATAAAGTAACGGGCGCGATCTTCGCGCCCGTTTTATTTGGTGTGGGATAGCCCCAACGGCGCCATTGTCCAGGCTAGACCGTTTCGCTATAAGCCGCTCCGATCCAATCGGAGACAGTGTGATACGCATGGCTTCAGCGGACATCATCGACGGGGACTATCGTCCGAGTGACGACGAGGCGTTCATGAACGAGCGCCAGCGTGAATATTTCCGCCGCAAACTCCTCAACTGGAAAGACGACATCCTGAAGGAGGCGCGCGAAACGCTGGCCACCTTACAGACCGAGAGCGAAAACCATCCCGATATCGCCGACCGGGCCTCGTCAGAGACCGATCGCGCCATCGAGTTGCGGGCTCGCGATCGCCAGCGCAAGCTGATCGCCAAGATCGATGCGGCCATCGCCCGGATCGAGGACGGCACCTACGGCTATTGCGAGGAGACCGGCGAGCCGATTTCCTTGAAGCGGCTCGACGCACGGCCGATCGCCACTTTGTCGATCGAAGCCCAGGAACGTCACGAAAAGCGCGAAAAAGTCTATCGCGACGACTGAAGCCAGAAGCGATCACGAAATAGAAAAAGGCCCGTCATCCGGGCCTTTTTTAATGTTCGTTGCGGTGTTTTGAAACGCTGGGCTCAGCTCTTTTCCGTCGGCCGGCCAAGCAGCTTCGCCATTTCCTCTTCCAGCGCATCGAGCGGATCGGGCTCGTTCTGCGCCGCCTGCGCCGGCGGCGGCGCGGGCTTCGGCTCCGCCGGCGGCGGAGCAGCGGGCTTGTTTTCGGGCGGCGGAACCGGTTTCGGCTCGGCCTTCGCCTCAGGCTTAGGCGGCGGCGGCACGGTGGGCGCAGGCGCAGGCGCGGGCTTGGGGGCGGGAGCCGGGGCCGGCGCCGGAGCGGGCTTGGCGGCGGGATCGACCCGCGGCGGCAAGGTCGGGCCGGCGCGCGATACGGATGACGGTGTCAGCGGACGCGGGGTCAATGGGCGCGGCTGCGGCGGTGGCGGCGGCACGAAGGGGCCCGGACGGGTCGGCGGCGGTGCGACGGCGGGCGCGGCCGAGGCCTGCGGCGCGGGAGCCTGCGGCGTCACCGCGGGAGCGGCCGGAGCCGGACGCGCGGGCGGAGGCGGCGGCGCGTGGACGACGGGCGGCGGCGCGGGTGGCGGCGGAGCCACGGGGGCTGGCGCAGGCGCGGACGGCGCCACGGCGATCACCGGCGGCGTCATCGGCGGGGCCGGCAGATCCCCCACCGGCTCGGCGGTGGCGAAGTCCTTCGGCTGGCGCAGATCGGCGGCCACCGGCACACGGGAAATGGTCGATTCGATCAGAATGTCGTTGGGACCGCCGATCATCACCAGATGTTCGACATTGTCGCGCCGGATCAGCACGAGCTGACGCTGCCGGTCGAGGTCATAGGCATCGACGACGCCCAGACGCGGCTGCCGCGCCCGTCCACCAGCGGTTCCACGAATGCGACGCCCCAGGATCGCGCGATAGAGCGCCACGGCGATCAGCAGCACCAGAAGCGCGGCAGCGAGCCCCAATACGATTTGCAGCAACGGCTTTCCGTCGCCCAAAAGAGTGGTCAGATACTGCATCGCCGCCTACACTCCGCTCGCCCCAAGCAAACCAAAAGCAAACAACCAACCAAAGCCATATGCCTTATCATCTGCCAATACTGTAGCACGGCTGACAACGCGATATTTCGTGACGTTAAGAAATGGTTAACCACGATGACCGTTGGCTGAGGTCTCATAGAACCGTAGACGGCCGACGGAAACAACGCCCTGATGATTTCATTCGATTTTCGTGCAATTAACTTGAATTCGCACTATTCCGGCCTGATTCTCCAACTGTCATCCCGGCGAACGGGCTGCGCCAGATCGAGCCTCCATGACCCAGGTTAGCCAGGGATCCACCCCAAGCGCTTCGCCGAGCCCCACGGCCAATGCCGCGCCGAACGCTTCGAGCAGCGTCGTCGACCGGACAGAACGGACCGGCAGCCCCGGCATGGTCCTCGTCCTGGCCTTGGTGCTGGTCGGCACCGCCGCCTCCTTCTCCTTTCTGAGCCCGGAAGACGCTGGCCGGCTGACCCTCGGCCTGCTGGCGCTCCTGGCGATCATCGGCGTCATCGGCCTGTTCGCCTATGCGGTCGGCTTCCTGCAATTGTCGGGACAGGCGGCCAAGAACGACATCACCAAGCTCGTCTCCGATACCGGCGTCGAGGGCATGCTGGTGACCGAGGGCGACACCCGCGTCCTCTATGCCAATGAAGCCTATATGGCGCTCGCCGGCGCCAACGACCTGGCCGACCTGCGCACCGTGGAGCGCCTGTTCTCCGGCACCCCTGAAGTCTCCGAGGCGATCTATCGCCTGGCGCAAGCCGCGCGTGACGGCAAACGCGGTTCGGAGGAACTGCGTCTGAGCCCGCCGCTGTCGGGCGAAGGCGCCGTCGGCTGGTATCGCATTCGCGTGCGCCCCCTCGAACGCTTCGGCCAGAAGCGCGCCACTTTGTGGACCGTCGCCGACGTCACCCGCGAACGCGCCCGCCACGAGAACGTCTTCCAGGAACTGCAACACGCCATCGATTTTCTCGATCACGCGCCGGCCGGTTTCTTCTCCTGCGGCGCCGACGGCAAGATCAACTATATGAACGCCACCCTGGCGGGCTGGCTCGATTACGATCTCGCCCAATATGGGTCCGGCGGTCTGCGGCTGGCCGATATCGTCGCCGGTGATGGCGCCCATCTGATCGGCACCGTAGCCGGCCGCGCCAGCGAGGTGCGCACCGAAACCTTCGACGTCGATTTCAAGCGCCGCAACGGCCAGAGCCTGCCGGTGCGTGTCATCCATCGCGTCGCTTTCGCGCAGGACCGCACGCAAGGCCCCTCGCGCACCTTGGTGATCAACCGCGCGGCCGGCGAAGAGCCGGCGGAAAATCTGCGCGCCGCGGAAGTGCGCTTCGCCCGCTTCTTCAACCAGACGCCGATGGCCATCGCCACCATCGACAGCAACGGCGCCATCCTCAACGCCAATGCCAGCTTCGCCCGCCTGATGCCGCAGGCGGTGTCGGGCGCCACGGACACCGGCCGCTCGATCTTCTCGGGCATCGTCGATCGCGACCGCGAGACCTTGCGCAAGGCCATCGCCGACGCGTTTGCCCATCGCACCGACACCGAGCCCGTCGACGCGGGTCTTGGCGGCGAACCGCCGCGCTCCGCCCGTTTCTTCGTCACGCCCGGCGAAGACACCAACGAGGACACGAGCGCCGTGATCTTCGCCCTCGACACGACCGAACAGAAGACCCTGCAGGAAAGCTTCGCCCAGGCGCAGAAGATGCAGGCGATCGGCCAGCTCGCCGGCGGCGTCGCGCATGACTTCAACAACGTGCTGACGGCGATCATCGGCTTTTCCGATCTCCTGCTCGCCCGTCACCGGCCGACCGATCCGTCCTTCCAGGACATCATGCAGATCAAGCAGAACGCCAATCGCGCCGCCGGCCTCGTGCGGCAGCTTCTAGCTTTCTCGCGCCGCCAGACCCTGCGGCCGCAGGTGCTGCAACTCAACGACGCCTTGTCCGACCTGCAAATCCTGCTGCGCCGCCTGGTCGGAGAGAAGGTCGAGATCGACGTGCGTCACGGCCGCGACCTGTGGTTCGTCAAGGCCGACATCAACCAGTTCGAACAGGTGCTGGTCAATCTCGTCGTCAACGCGCGCGATGCCATGCCCGATGGCGGCAAGATCATGCTGGCGACCAAGAACATCACCGCCGCCGAAGCCGCCCATGTCACCGAGCCCGGCTTCGTGCCCGCCGATTACGTGGTGGTGGAAGTGCAGGACACCGGCTCCGGCATCCCGCCCGAGGTGAAGGAGAAGATGTTCGAACCCTTCTTCACCACCAAGGAAGTCGGCAAGGGCACCGGCCTTGGCCTGTCGACGGTGTATGGCATCGTCAAACAGACTGGCGGTTTCATCTTCTGCGATTCAGAACCCGGCAAGGGCGCGCTGTTTCGCATCTATTTGCCGCGTCACATCCCGACCGCCGAGGAAGAAAACGCGCGCCGCGAAGAGGCCAAGGCGAGCAGCCCGGCCGCCGATGCCACCGGCCACGGCACCATTCTGCTGGTCGAGGATGAGGAAGCCGTGCGTGCCTTCGCCTCGCGGGCGCTGGCCTCGCGCGGCTATACCGTGCATGAAGCCAGCAATGGCGAGGACGCGCTCGACATCGTCAGCGAGGTCGGCGGCCAGATCGATCTCATCGTCTCCGACGTGGTGATGCCGGTGATGGACGGGCCGACCATGCTGGGCGAACTGCGCAAGCGCGGCGTGACGGCGAAAATCGTCTTCATGTCCGGCCATGCGGAAGATGCCTTCGCCCGCAACCTGCCGGCCGGCGAGGACTTCGGCTTCCTGCCGAAGCCCTTCCCGCTGAAACAGCTCATCGAGACGGTGAAAGCCGCGATGGGCTAGCGTCAAAACGCGATCGACGCCTCGGCAAGGCTTTATTCACCATGTTGCGGGAAGCTCTGGCGGCCTGCGTGTCACACGCGCCGCCAGGATGAACGCCTTGCCCGTCTTCTTTCAGGAATTGCCCCGGCCACGCCAGAGCACGCGCCGCCATCCGCCCGCCGGCGCGCGGGCAAAGCTGGCGCTGATCAGCTTCGCCGTGCTGGGCACGGTCGCCGCCCTCCTGCTGGTCCGCCCGACGCCCGCGAACGGGCCAACTCGGCACACCATCAAACTCATTCCCGTGCCCGCCGCCGCGACTGCGGACCGACGCCCGACCACGCCCGATCCCATTCCGATCGGCTCGATCCGCCCGATGCCCGTGCAGCACCCGCCGCAACAGCAAGCACCGCAGGGTGCTTTCCGCGAAATCGAACGCGCCGCGCCGCAGGACTATGTCGGCTTCCGGGAAATCAAGAGCGGCCGCTAACCGCGCGATCGTCGGACTTTTTCAATCTTCGATGCCCTCCAGCGCGGCGGTGAAACGCCGCCGCTGCCGCATGGAATGAGGCGTCCGCCAAAATACATAGGGCCCTATTGACTTAGAATTAGTCTCATGATCATTTTTGAGCCTCCCCCTTGCGAGGCTGCGTCATGGACATGAACAGAAGAACATTCACGGGCGGCCTCCTGGCCGCGGGCTGCCTCAGCACGCGGCCGGCTTTTGCCGCCGACAAGCTGCTTTATTTGTTCCCGACGATTCCGACTTTGCCGGCCTTCGCGCCCTTTCAAGTGGCCAAGGCCAAGGGTTTCTTCGCCGCGGAAAATCTCGACGTCACCTTTCAAGCGGCCAAGGGCGGCGTCGATGGCGCCAAACAGGTCGGCGCCGGCAATGCCGATCTTGCCGGTGGCATCGGCGATACGTCGATCATCCTGCGCCCGAACGGCATTCCCGTGCGCGCCGTGGCGCTGCTCGGCGGGCGCGCCCTGCATCAGCTCATCGTCCGCAAGGATTCAGGCATCCGCACCTTCGCCGACCTGAAAGGCAAGAAGCTCGGCGTCGTCAGCTATCAGGATACGTCGTTCTACAATCTGCTCGGCGTGCTCGCCAGCGTCGGCCTCGACAAGAGCGCCGCCGATATTCAGGCCGTGGGGCCGACAGGCATCACCGCCTTGATGGCGAGCGGCAATCTACAAGCCATCGTCGGCGCGCCCGAATGGGCCGTGACGCTTGAGAACAATGCGGTCGAGATCGAGACCTATCAGATCGACAGCGCCTTTCCCGCCATGGCGCAAGCCATCCTCACCAGCGACGCGACGATCAAGGCGCGGCCTGATCTCGTACGGCGTTTCGTCAGCGCCGTGCTGAAAGGCGTCGCTGCTGTCGCCGCCGACCCGCAGGACGGCGCCGCGGCATATTTGAAGGAAATCGGCCGGCCCGACAGCGAACTGCCATCGATCGCCAAGATCCTCAATTTCTATGCGCAGAAGGTCTATCCGGCGAGCAACGGCATTCCCTTGGGCCGGTTCGATCCAGCCCGCATCGCCAAAGTGCAAGAATTCTATCTCGCCAATGGCCTGATCGAGAAGACGACGCCCGTCGCCGATCTCTTCACCAATCAATTCGTCGGCGGCTGATCATGTTGAAGAATTACTGGTATGTCGCCGCCACCAGCCGCGAACTTGCGGCTCAGCCGCTGGCGCGCACCATTCTCGGCGAAGCCATCGTTCTCTTCCGCACGGAGACGGGCCGTGTCGCAGCGCTGGCCGACGTGTGCCCGCATCGACGCTCGCCTTTGTCGATGGGTCATGTCATCGGCGAGACCATCGCTTGCCCCTATCACGGCATCCAGTTTTCCGGCGCTGGCACCTGCGAACATATCCCCGCGCAAAGCCGCATTCCCTCGACGCTCAAGGCGCGCGCCTTTCCGGTGATCGAACGCTACGGCCTGATCTGGATCTGGCCCGGCGCGAGCGAACCTGAAGCCGATCTCCCCGCGCTGCCGTGGCGCGAGGACAAAACGTGGAATGCCGACCTCGCGCAATATCTGCATGTGCGGGCACCGGGCGAACTCGTCACCAACAATCTGCTCGATCTCTCCCATGTCGCTTTCGTCCATGCGCGCACCATCGCCTTCGCGCAGAATCGCCTGGCCGAAGACCCGCTGGTCGTCGAAGCTTTCGCCGACCGCGTCCGCTGCACGCGCATCTTCAAGGATGTGGAACCGCCGCCCGCCCATCGCATCTGGCGCGACTTCAAGGGTCTCGTCGATCGCAGCTCGATCTCCGAATGGCAGCCGCCGGGCAATGTTTTGATCCTCGTGCGTAATGAAGATGCGGATGGCGCGCTCGATCTGCGCTTCGATCATTTCATCACGCCCGAAAGCGCGACAAGCCATCACTATTTCGTCGCCATCTCGCGCAACTTCCTCATCGACGACGCCGAACTCACGCAAAAGCTCGATGCGGAAAACACGAAGGTGCACGACGAAGACCGCGACATGGTCGAAGCGCAGCACAAGACCATCCTGGCCTTCCCTGACATGCGCGACATGAACCTGCGCCAGGATCAGGCCATTGCCCGCGCACAGGCGATCATGGCCGAACGGCACAAGGCTGATTAATCGGCCTCAGGCGCGCGGCGCTTGCGCGCCGTCTTCGCCTTGCCAGCGTCGGCGGCAGGCAGTTGCGCTTCAAGATTGCCGATGATCTGGCCCAACACTTCGAAACAGGTGTCGAGATCTTTCTCGGACACGCCGACGGACAGGCTCGCATTATTGGCATCGAGCCAATCCTTCACCTTCGGATTGAGCCGCTTGGCCCGCGCGGTGAGATGAAGGGTCTGCTTGCGGCCGTCGCTCTTGTCCTGCCGCCGCTCGATGAAGCCCTCGCTTTCCATGCGCTTGACGATCTCGGCCATCGAGCCCTGTTCGACGGCGGCAAGCCGACTCAGCTCCATCTGCGTCAGCCCATCGCTTTCCGACAGCCACAGCAGCACCGGCACGAAGGCCGGCTGCATGCCCTTCATGTCGAGCTGCGCCCGCATGACCTTATGCATGAGCCGGGCGGCCTGATTGACGACGAAGCCGAGCGAGCGTGTGCGGGCGTACATGTTTCTGTCCAAGGCAGGCGGGCGGGGAACCAGAAGGGCCAAGATGCAGGTCAGCGGATCGACCTACCGGAGCTTGGGACGACGCGCTAGGGACCGCCGCATGAAGATGCAGGATTGGCCGGCAAAATCACCGGGCCGGGATTGCAGCCTTGGCGCCGCGAGACCACATGTGCGGGGCGGTTTAGTCCCAATGACACGCTCAGCCTTAACCATATCCTGACACTTCCTGTCAGGAGCAAGTGGCAGGAACAAAAAAAGAACTTGCGGGTGAGAACAAACAGCGTACAATCTCCTCCACAGACAAAGAAACGCCCGCCGTTGCGCTGTTTGCCGGCATCGTGCCAGAAGGAGCAGACCCTTGAGCCAAGCCAATCTCCGCCTCGTGGAAGGTAGTTCCGTGGACAAAACTAAGGCGCTGGACGCCGCCCTCTCCCAAATCGAGCGCGCCTTCGGCAAAGGCTCCATCATGCGGATGGGCAAGAACCAGCAGGCGGTCGAAATCGAGACCGTGCCGACCGGTTCGCTCGGCCTCGACGTGGCGCTCGGCGTCGGCGGCCTGCCGCGCGGCCGCATCGTCGAAATCTACGGTCCGGAATCCTCGGGCAAGACCACGCTCACCCTGCATGTCATCGCCGAGGCGCAGAAGCGCGGCGGCGTCTGCGCCTTCGTCGACGCCGAACATGCGCTCGACCCGGTCTATGC
This sequence comes from Rhizobiales bacterium 62-17, assembly GCA_001898965.1. Taxonomy (GTDB): domain Bacteria; phylum Pseudomonadota; class Alphaproteobacteria; order Rhizobiales; family Beijerinckiaceae; genus Terripilifer. The sequence continues at coordinate 180,301 of MKVW01000005.1, read as the reverse complement.
CCGCAAGCTCGGCGTGCAGCTCGACGATCTCCTGATTTCCCAGCCCGACACCGGCGAACAGGCGCTCGAAATCACCGACACTTTGGTGCGCTCCGGCGCCATCGACGTCCTGGTCATCGATTCGGTGGCGGCGCTGACGCCACGCGCCGAAATCGAAGGCGAAATGGGCGAGGTGCAGCCGGGTCTGCAGGCGCGCCTGATGAGCCAGGCGCTGCGCAAGCTCACCGGCTCGATCTCGCGCTCCAAGACCATGGTCATTTTCATCAACCAGATCCGCATGAAGATCGGTGTGATGTACGGCAGCCCGGAAACGACCACCGGCGGTAACGCCTTGAAATTCTATGCGTCTGTCCGCCTCGACATCCGCCGCATCGGCGCCATCAAGGACCGCGAGGAAGTCGTCGGCAACTCGACCCGCGTCAAGGTGGTCAAGAACAAGGTCGCCCCGCCCTTTAAACAGGTCGAATTCGACATCATGTATGGCGAAGGCATTTCCAAGAACGGCGAACTGGTCGACCTCGGCGTCAAGGCCGGCGTGGTCGAAAAGTCCGGCGCTTGGTTCTCCTATGATTCCCAGCGTCTCGGTCAGGGTCGCGAGAACGCCAAGACCTTCCTGAAGGACAATCCCGATGTCGCCAATCGCATCGAGGCCGCCATCCGGGAGAATGCTGGCCTGATCGCCGAGCAGATCGACGCCGGCCCTGCCGAGGAAGACGACGAATAAGGCAAAGAGATCCCCTTTGCGCTGAATACGGGCGCGGGCAGGGTCGCATCGAGAACGTGAAGCAGTGCCGCCATCACGTTTTCGCATCGGTTTTGTGGAACGGTCCCCTCTACAGGCCACTCCCTGTCCCACCCGTCTTGCGAAACGGGAGCGCGTCGCCGGAGCGTATGTCCGGCGTGCTCCCGTTTCGCCCCCTCCTTCTTCTACGCCTTCTACGCCCTCCTCCTCCGACCTGATCCGCTAGAGCAAATCACGTTTCGTTAGAAACGTGATTTTGCTTAGATTCTCTTATTTTGACGCGTCTTCATGGCGTTCGGCGATTCCGCCGAACTGTGAAACGCTATAGGCCTTTTTGAGACGGCCGGCGCCAGCCTCCGCCTCTGAGCCACCGGCCCGGCAGCCCCGAAACAGCGGCCTTTTCATTTTCCTCCAAACCACGCTAGAACGGGCCGCTTCCGGCGGTGCCAGGCTCCGCCAAGCACCCCTGCGACCATGATCAGCGCAAGCCCGCCCGGCATGCCGCCTGCTTGGGGCCGCAGCCAATTGCAACGACGGGTGAGGTTTAGTTTCCCAAGATGAGCGGCGTTAACGAAATCCGGTCGACCTTCCTCGACTACTTCGCCAAGAATGGTCACGAGATCGTTCCGTCGTCGTCGCTCGTGCCGCGCAACGACCCGACCTTGATGTTCACCAACGCCGGCATGGTGCAGTTCAAGAACGTCTTCACCGGCGTCGAGAAGCGGCCCTACAACCGCGCCACCAGCAGCCAGAAGGTCGTGCGCGCCGGCGGCAAGCACAACGACCTCGACAATGTCGGCTATACGGCACGCCACCACACCTTCTTTGAAATGCTCGGCAATTTCTCGTTTGGCGATTATTTCAAGGAACACGCCATCGAACTGGCGTGGAAGCTGATCACGAAAGAATTCGGCCTCGACAAGAGCCGCCTGCTCGTCACCGTCTATCACACCGACGACGAGGCCCATGCGCTGTGGCGCAAGATCGCCGGCTTCTCCGACGACCGCATCATCCGCATCCCCACAAGCGACAATTTCTGGCAGATGGGCGACACCGGCCCCTGCGGTCCCTGCTCCGAAATCTTCTATGACCAGGGCCCGGCCCTGCAAGGTGGACCGCCGGGTTCGCCCGACGAGGATGGCGATCGATTCTTGGAATTCTGGAACCTGGTGTTCATGCAGTACGACCAGATCGCGCCGGGCGATCGCGTGCCGCTGCCGCGCCCCTCGATCGATACCGGCATGGGCCTCGAGCGCATCGCCGCGATCCTGCAAGGCGTCCATTCCAACTACGACATCGACCTGATGCGGGCGCTGATTCGCGCCGTCGCCGATGCCACGGGCGTCGACTCCGACGGTCCGCAGCAGGCGAGCCACCGCGTCATCGCCGACCATCTGCGCGCTTCTTCTTTCCTCGTTGCCGACGGCGTGACGCCGTCGAACGAAGGCCGTGGCTATGTGCTGCGCCGGATCATGCGCCGCGCCATGCGCCACGCGCAGTTGCTCGGCGCCAAGGAACCGCTGATGTGGCGCCTCGTGCCGGAACTGGTGCGCGAAATGGGCCGCGCCTACCCGGAACTGGTGCGCGCCGAAGCGCTGATCACCGAAACGCTGCGCACCGAGGAAACCCGGTTCCGTACCACCCTGGCGCGCGGCCTTGCCATCCTCGACGACGAGACCAAGACGCTTGTTGCTGGCGCGAGCCTGTCGGGCGAAACCGCCTTCAAGCTCTATGACACCTATGGCTTCCCGCTCGATCTGACCCAGGATGCGCTGCGCGCCCGCGGCATCAGCGTCGATCTTCCAGCTTTCGACACCGCGATGGAGCGCCAGCGCGCCGAAGCGCGCAAGGCCTGGGCCGGCTCCGGCGAAGCCGCCACCGAAACCATCTGGTTCGCCATCAAGGATCGCATCGGCGCCACGGAATTCCTGGGCTATGAGACCGAAGCGGCCGAGGGCATCATCAAGGCCATCGTGCGCGACGGCCAGGAAGTGAACGAACTCCTGCCCGGCCAAACCGGCCTCGTCATCGTCAACCAGACGCCGTTCTATGGCGAATCCGGCGGCCAGGTCGGCGATACCGGCCGCATGACCGCCGCCGGCATCAAGGCGACCGTGAAGGACACGCAGAAGAAACTGGGCGATCTCTTCGTCCACGAAGTGGAGGTGGCGAAGGACTCCTCGAAACTCGTCCTTGAAATGCCGGTCGAACTGACGGTCGATCATATTCGACGCACGGCGATCCGCGCCAACCATTCGGCCACCCATCTCCTGCATGAGGCGCTGCGCCAGGTGCTCGGCGATCACATCGCCCAGAAGGGTTCGCTCGTCGAAGACACGCGCCTGCGCTTCGACTTCTCGCATCCCAAGCCGATCACCGATGCGGAGCTTGTCGAGATCGAGGACATTGCCAACAAAGTCTTGCTGCAGAACGAGCCGGTCATCACCCGCGTGCTTGGCATCGAGGATGCCATTGCCTCGGGCGCGCGCGCGCTGTTCGGTGAAAAATACGGCGATGAAGTCCGTGTCGTGTCGATGGGCACCAATGCCGGCGGCGACAACGCTGGCCGTGATTTCTCCGTCGAACTGTGCGGCGGCACCCATGTGGCGCGCACCGGCGATATCGGCCTGATCACCATCGTTGGTGAAAGCGCCGTCGCCGCTGGCGTACGCCGCCTCGAAGCCAAGACCGCCGAGGGCGCCCGCCACTATCTCAACGAAGAAGCCCGGCGTCTGCGCGAAGTCTCGCAATTGCTGAAGGCACCGGCGAGTGAAGCCGCGAACCGTCTGTCGAATCTCATCGACGAACGCCGCAAGCTCGATAAGGAACTCGGCGACGCGCGTAAGAAGCTCGCCATGGGCGGCGGTTCAAGCGGCGGCAACGAGAATGCCGTGCGTGACATCGGCGGCGTCAAATTCTTCGGCCGCTCGGTCTCCGGCGTCGAGATGAAGGATCTCAAGTCGCTGGCCGACGAAGCCAAGCAGAGCGTCGGCTCGGGCATCGTCGCCATCGTCGGCGTCACCGGCGACGGCAAGGCCGGTGCGGTGGTCGCCGTCACCCGCGATCTCACCGATAAATACAACGCCGTCGATCTCGTCCGCGTCGCCTCCGAAAAGCTCGGCGGCAAGGGCGGCGGCGGCCGTCCCGACATGGCCCAGGCCGGCGGGCCTGATGGCAGCAAGGCCGACGAAGCCATCGCCGCCATCGCCCAAGCGCTGGGCGGTTGAACCAAACAACCAAGTTCAAGACCGATGAGCCGGCAGATCAGCCGCGCCGGCTCCCGTATAATACAAATTAATAATGTGATTATACTTAAATCACATTGTTATCCATCACCGATGCGCCTATATACGAGGCAGATGTCAACTGCCGGTGCATCCGGCGGAGCGTGTCATGCTCGAACAGATCCAATCCTTTGCTGGCGAACCGCGCCTCGCCGTGGCGCTGGCCGCCGCGCTCATCGGCCTCGTCTTCGGCGCTTTGTCGGAGAGTTCGCAATATTGCCTGCTCGGCGGCCTGAAAGAAGCGCGCAACGAGGGCTCCAACAGCCGGCTGACCGCCTATTTCGCCGGCGTGCTGGCCGCGCTCGCCTTCACCCAGATTCTCGTCGGCGCCGGCGTGCTCGATCTGTCGGCTTCGGTCTATCTCTCCAACACCAACGGCCTCATCGGCCTCATCGTCGGCGGCCTGATCTTCGGCCTCGGCGCGGCGATGACGCGCGGCTGCGCCGGCCGTCTCACCGTGCTCGCCGCCAGCGGCAATCTGCGCGCCATGGTCGTCATTCTCGTCGCTGGCGTTGCCGCCTATGCCACCATGCGCGGCATCCTGGCGCCACCGCGCCTGCCGATCGAAGCCATCGCCCGCCCTGAAGCCCCGGCCGCCGATCTCGCCACCACTGCCGGGCTCGCCGCCATCGGCCGTTATGTGATCGCCGCTGTCGCGCTGATCGCCGCTCTGGCGCTGGCCGTTTTCGCCGGCGCTTGGCGCGGCTTTGCCGCCGTCGCCATCGGCGCCACCATTGCGGCGGGCTGGAGCGCTTCCGTTCTGCTCGGCGACGACGGCTTCGACAAATTGCAGCCGTGGAGCGGCGCGTTCATCGCGCCTTTGGCCAATGGCGTGCAATATCTGATGACCTATACGGGCGCGAAGATCGACTTCGGCGTCGCCTTCCTCGCCGGCGCGCTCGGCGGCGCTTTCCTGTCGTCGCTGATCGGCGGCCGCTTCCGCCTGCAAGGCTTCGATGGTCCGCGCCAGATGCTGCGCTATCTCGGCGGCGCCATTCTGATGGGTTTTGGTGGCGTCATGGCGCTCGGCTGCACCACCGGCCAGGGCCTGTCCGGCGTCTCCACCCTGTCGCCCGGCTCCTTCCTCGCTATCGCGGCCATTGCCGCCGGCATGTGGATCGGCATCGCCGTCGACAGCCGCGCGGCGGTGAAGGCACGCAGCGGCGCGGTGAAGTCCGGCGCCATCAGAGCTTAAGCCTACCGCACCAGTTCCCGCATCGCCTCTTCCAGCCCTTTGATGGTGAGCGGGAACATGCGCCCTTCCATGGCCGCTTCGATCAGCTTGATCGATTGCGTATAGCGCCATTGGTTCCGCGGCACCGGATTGAGCCACACCGCATGCGGATAGGTGCGCGTGACGCGATCGAGCCAGACGGCGCCGGCTTCCGGATTGTTGTGCTCGACCGAACCGCCCGGCATCGTCACCTCATAGGGTGACATCGAGGCATCGCCGACGAAGATCACCTTATAGTCGTGCCCATAAGTGTGCAGCAGGTCCCAGGTCGGCGTGCGATCGGTGAAGCGGCGCACGTTTTGCTTCCACACGCCTTCGTAGAGGCAGTTGTGGAAGTAGAAATGCTCCATGTGCTTGAACTCGGTGCGCGCCGCCGAGAACAATTCCTCGACCTGCTTGATGTGCCAGTCCATCGAGCCGCCGATGTCGAAGAACAGCAGCACTTTCACCGCATTGCGCCGCTCGGGGCGCATCTGCACGTCGAGATAGCCGCGCTGCGCCGTCTCGCGGATCGTGCCATCAAGATCGAGTTCGTCGGGCGAGCCGGTGCGGGCGAATTTGCGCAGGCGCCGCAGCGCTACCTTGATGTTGCGCGTGCCAAGCTCGATATCGCCATCGAGATCCTTGAACTCGCGCTTGTCCCACACTTTGGCAGCGCGGAAATTGCGATTGCCATCCTGGCCGATGCGCACGCCTTCCGGATTATAGCCATAGGCGCCATAGGGCGACGTGCCGGCGGTGCCGATCCATTTATTGCCGCCCTGGTGGCGGCCCTTCTGCTCGCGCAGCCGCTCCCGCAAGGTCTCCATGAGCTTCTCCCAGCCCATGGCTTCGATCTGCCGCTTTTCCTCGTCGGTGAGATATTTCTCGGCGAGCTTGCGCAGCCATTCCTCAGGAATTTCGGCCTTTTCCATGGCCTCGACGAGGCTCTCCAGCCCCTTGAACACGGTGCCGAACACGCGATCGAAGCGATCGAGATTGCGCTCGTCCTTCACCAGAATGGTGCGCGCCAGATAATAGAATTCGTCGACCGACTTGTCGGCCAAATCCTGATCGAGCGCTTCCATCAGCACGAGATATTCGCGCAGGGTGACGGGCACCTGCGCATCCTTGAGCGCCGTGAAGAAGGTCAGAAACATAGCGCGATCCTAACCTTCCGCACCTGCGCTGTCCAACCGCCTAAAGCCCCTTCAGGCGCGGAAACAGCCCTTCCGCATTGCCGCGGTCGATCAAGGCGCGGGTGGCCGCATCGAACTTGCCATAGGCCTCAAACCCCTTCGTTTCGGCGATGGCGATATCCTCGGAGACATAGGGATAGTCCGTGCCAAACAGGATCTGCGACGGCGGCACGAAGGCGGCCAGCGCATCGAGCGGCGCCGCATGGCCGCTCAGCGCCGTGTCGTAATAGAAGCGTGCGATGTAATGCAGCGCGCCTTTGGGATAGTTGCCTTGCTGCTTGGTCTTCTTGTCGAACAGCGAGATGCGATGCGCCAGCATCGGCAAGGTGCCGCCGGCATGCGACAGGATGAACTTGATATCCGGCAGTTTCTCGGCGACGCCATTGAAGATCAGATTGGTGGCGACGCGCGTCGTCTCGAACGGATAGTCGATCAGCATGCGCGGAATATCCCATCCGCGCGCCTCGGTGCCCGGCGGATAGCAGGGATGGATGAACACCACCGCCTTGCGCCGGTTCAATTCCTCGTAGACCGGCCAAAAATCCGGATGGCCGATGTAGCGTTCATCGACGCTGGTGAGCAGGCAAATGCCATCGAGCTTCAAATCGTCGAAGACACGAGCGATCTCGGCCAAAGCCGCATCGACATCCGGCAAAGGCAGAAAGGCGAAAGCGCCGAAACGTTTGGGGTGACGCGCCACCAGTTCCGCCAGCCAATCGTTGAACTGCCGCGCCAAGGCGCGCGTCTGCGCCACATCGCCGAAGAAAATGCCTGGCGAGGTGAAGGACAGGATACTGGTGGCGGTGCCCGTCTCGTCCATCAAGGCGAGGGACTTTTCCGCCGTCCATTCCGGGAAGGCCTGATAGGCGCTGCCGGTGATGCCGGCCTGCCGCTGCACGTCCTTGTAAAATTCCGGCAGGACGTGGTGATGAACGTCGATGCGGCGGGTTTGCGCCATGTCGTTTCCTCCAAATGATTTTTCTAGACTCTCTCTAAAGGCCATAGCGCAGCCGGCCAGCGAACGAAACCGCCCACTAAGCGATCCAAGAAACCGACCCAAGAAACCGCTCGCCATCGTCGCGGGGGCGCACTAGTTTCGTTGAGTCTGGCCCGGTTTCGGGCTTGGGACCACGGGACGGAGGCTGTTCATGGAATTAACGGCAATTCTCACCACGCTCATCATCGGCGCCATCGCCGGCTGGCTTGCCGGGGTCATCGTGCGCGGCGGGGGCTTCGGCCTTCTCGGCAACATTATTCTGGGTATTGTCGGCGCCTTCGTCGCCGGATGGCTGTTTCCCCGTTTGGGCATTTCGCTCGGCGCCGGTGTCATCGGATCGATCGTCCACGCCACCATTGGCGCTGTCATAATCCTGGCGATTGTGACGTTGATAAAGCGAGCTTGAAACAGAAAGGGTGATCAGCGCGATGCGCTTCGAAGGGACCGACAATTATATCGCCACCGACGATCTGAAGGTGGCCGTCAACGCGGCCATCGTTTTGGAACGTCCCCTGTTGGTCAAGGGCGAGCCCGGCACGGGCAAGACCGTGCTGGCCGAAGAGATCGCCCAGGCGACGAAGGCACCGCTGATCACCTGGCACATCAAATCGACCACCAAGGCCCAGCAGGGCCTCTACGAATATGACGCGGTGTCGCGCCTGCGCGACAGCCAGCTCGGCGACCCCCGAGTCTCCGACATCCGCAACTACATCAGGCGCGGCAAATTGTGGGAAGCCTTCGCCAGCGACGTCAGGCCCGTGCTGCTGATCGACGAGATCGACAAGGCCGACATCGAATTCCCCAACGATCTGCTGCTCGAACTCGACCGCATGGAATTCCATGTCTACGAGACGGGCGAAACCATCCGCGCCGTCAAGCGGCCGATCGTCGTCATCACCTCCAACAACGAGAAGGAACTGCCGGACGCCTTCCTGCGCCGCTGTTTCTTCCACTACATCCGCTTCCCCGATCACGACACGATGCAGCGGATCGTCGACGTGCATTTCCCCGGCATCAAGAAGCGGCTGGTGGAAGAGGCGCTGCGGATTTTCTTCGAAGTCCGCGATGTCCCGGGCCTCAAGAAAAAGCCGTCGACCTCCGAATTGCTCGACTGGTTGAAACTGTTGCTCAACGAGGACGTCACCGTCGAAACCCTGCGCGAGCGCGATCCCAAGAAAACCATCCCGCCGTTGCACGGCGCCCTGATCAAGAACGAGCAGGACGTGCATCTGTTCGAACGCCTCGTCTTCCTCAATCGGCGTGAGCGGTAACAGCGACCATGCTTCAGCTCATTCTCCTGCGCCACGCCAAGACGGAGCGCTCCTCGCCCAACGGCGACCATGGCCGCAAACTCACCGATCGCGGCGAACGCGATGCGGCCCTCATCGGCAAGCATCTGCGCGAGCGCGGCCTCGTCCCCGACCTCGCGCTGGTGTCGGATTCCGAGCGCACGCGCCAGACGTTCGACATCGTCACCGCGCAGTTCGACCGGACCATCGAACAGCATCTCGATCCCGAGCTCTATCTGGCCGACAGCGCCACGCTTCTAAAAGCCGCCATGAAGACGCCGCCGCCGGCCGAGCGCATCATGATCATCGCCCATAACCCGGGCATGGGGGAACTCGCCCATTCGCTGGCGACCCTCAGCGGTTCCCCCGACACGATTGATCATTTCCCGACGGCGGCCCTGGCGGTCTTTGCCTTCGATGCCCCGGAATGGATCGATTTGAACGCGGCGAAGGCGCATTTGGCCTATTTCACCACGCCCAAGCTGCTGCGCCCCGACAGCGACGACGGCGACGATTGAGCGGTATTTCCGCTCAAAACACCATTTTGCCGTCAATCATTTGTTTGATGCGTTTTCGTAACCTGTGATCGCGGAACGCTTAAAACGGATCAGCAGATGTTGGCCGAGATTTTTGCCTTGCTGCTCAATGTCGGCTCCGCGCCCCAATTGGCGCTGACGCCGGCCCTGTACCTGCCGACCGACCGCGCCGTGTCCAACTGGCGGGCGCAGGCGCTCTTGCATCTCGAAACCGACGTCACCCGCCGCCTGCGCATGCTGACCGCGCAGGAGCCCGCCAATCTGCCGCGCTGCATCCGCCTCAACAATTACTGGTGTGTCAAAAGTGCCCGCTGGAGCGGCGAGATCGCCACCGACAATGCCGGCCACGTCGCCTTCTCCTCCGCCGATGAGGGTGCCGCCGTCGCCGCGCAATTGCTGCGTCGCTATTATCTCGACTTCAATCGCAAGAGCGCGCTGGCCATCATCTCGCGGTGGGCGCCGGCTGAATGTGGCGGCCCTGTCGTGGCCAGCGTCGGCAGCAGCAGGAGTGGTGCGAAGGGCGGCGCGAAAAGTGGCGTTCGCCGCCAGAGCGCCAATGTGAAGGGCCTCACCACCCGTGGCCTCGGCAACACGCTGCGGGCGCGCTGGCTCGCCTCTCATCGCTCAGGCGGCGGTCAACGCAGCGCCCAGCGCGGCGGCAAGCGCGTCCACAGCACGTTCATCGTGCGCTCGCGCGTGCCCGACCGTGGCCCCGCCATGATGCGCGCGCCCTCCATCGCCGTCGGCATGGGCGAACGGACTGCGCCCGTCATTTCGCTGGCGCCCGTGCGCATCGCTTCGCTCGGCCTGCCGGCGCTTGGCCCCTCGCCCGGCCCGGCGGTCCCGCTTGTCGCCTGCGCCGGCGAAACCGTGCGCATCCGCAATTATGCTGCCAAAATGAGCGAGGGCATCACCGCCAATGCGACCGACGACCTCAAACTGTTCGACGCCGAAGGCCGCCCGACGCCCAATTTCTTCCTCGCGCTCGTCAACATGGCCTCGGTCGAAATCGGCCCCTATCGGGCCGAAACCGATCTGGTGCGGCGCGCGGTGGACAGCATGCCGGCCCGCCTCCCGGCCGAATGAAATTGGGATTTCCGCCCCGCTGCGCTTACATAGGGCATAGCGTTTTGCAGTTTGGCTGAGCCAAACGCCACAAAGACGCGTCAAAATGAAGACTTTGCAACCCGCCGGAAAGTTCCCTTGAGCCTGTTCTCGGACCTCTTCAACGAAGCCCGCATCGCTACGCAGAGCGTCGCCGACTATGTCACCGGCACGGGGCTGCGCCTGGGCGTCACCGGCCTGTCGCGCTCGGGCAAGACCGTTTTCATCACGGCGCTGGTGCATCATCTGCTGCGCCTTTCGGCCGAGACCCGCGCCCAGCGCAGCTTCCCCGTCTTTCGCGTCCACGCCGAGGGACGCCTGACCCGCGCCTTCCTCGATCCGCAGCCCGACGATGCGGTGCCGCGCTTTGCCTATGAGGATCATTTCGCCGATCTCACCGGCGGCGCCGATGGCCCTGATCTCAGAAAATGGCCGCAATCGACCCGGCGCATTTCCGAACTGCGCATCGTCCTCGAATTCGAACGCGCCACGGGCTGGCGCAAGGGCCCGGCCTCGCTGGCGCTCGACATTGTCGATTATCCCGGCGAATGGCTGCTCGATCTGCCGCTGCTCGCCAAAGATTATACGCAATGGTCGCGCGAAACCATCGATGCAAGCACATCGGCGACGCGCGCCCATCTGGCCAGTGACTGGCGCGGCTTCCTCGCCACGCTCGATCCCTCGGGCCCCGCCAGCGAGGAACAAGCGCGCCGCGCCGCCGAACTCTTCACCGCTTATCTAAGAGCCTGCCGCGATGACGCACTGGCGCTCTCGACCTTGCCGCCCGGCCGCTTTCTGCTGCCCGGCGAAATGGAAGGCTCGCCAGCGCTCACCTTCGCGCCGCTGCCGTTGAGCGAAGGCGCCGGCATCGTCTCGGGGTCGCTCGCCGCCATGATGGAGCGGCGCTACGAAGCCTATAAGTCCCATGTGATCAGGCCGTTCTTCCGCGATCATTTCGCCCGGCTCGACCGGCAGATCGTCCTCGTCGACACATTGTCGGCGCTCAACTCCGGCCCCTCGGCGGTGCGCGATCTCGAAACGGCGATGACCGATGTGATGACGGCCTTTCGCACCGGCCGCTCGTCGCTCATCTCGACGATCTTCCGTCCGCGCATCGATCGCATTCTGTTCGCCGCCACCAAGGCCGATCATCTGCACCATTCCAACCATGACCGGCTGGAAGCCATTCTGAAACTGCTCGTCGAACGCGCCATCCATCGCGCCGAAGGCGTCGGCGCCGGTGTCGATGTCATCGCGCTGGCGGCTGTGCGTGCGACGCGCGAAGCCTCGATCCGGCAGAACGGCACGAGCCTGGAGGCCATCATCGGCGTGCCGCTCGCCGGCGAAAAAGTCGATGGCGAGATTTTCGACGGCAAGGCGGAAGCCGCCATCTTCCCCGGCGAATTGCCGGCCGATCCGAAACGGGTGTTTCGCGGCGACGGCCTGGCCTTGCCGGAGGGCGAGAACGACTGGCGTTTCGTCCGGTTCCGCCCACCGATTGTTGGACTGATCGACGGGCGCCCGGCGCCTTTGCCGCATATCCGCATGGACCGGGCGCTCGAATTCCTGCTCGGCGACCGCCTTCTCTAGCTGTGAAACGCTATAGCCCATGACCCAGGACGCCCCCGCCCGCCGCCCCCGCGCTTTCCGCCTCGATCCGGACGGCGCCCCCGCGACGACGCACGCCACCATCGAGGAGCAGCCCGACGCTTACGAACTGGAGACGGCGACGCCGGAAACGGAAAACGCCGTCACCGAATATGCGCAGGCGCGCGGCATCATCGCGCGCCGGTTCCTGTCCTGGGGTGGCGTGCTCGGCACCGCCATCACCGGCCTCATCACCTTGGCGCTCGGCCTGTGGTTCAACACGCTGATCGACGATCTGTTCGCACGTTCGCTCACCCTGGGCTGGGTCGGCGTTGCCTTGCTGGCACTCGCTGTTCTCGCGCTTGGCGTTCTGCTGGGCCGCGAAATCGCCGGCGTCCTGCGTCAGCGCCATATCGCCAAACTGCATGCGGCGCTCACGGAAGCCCGCATCAAGGACGATCGCGACGCCGCCCGCTCGCTCGTCAGCGATCTTGCCTCGCTCTATACGAAGCGTCCGGAGACGGCCCAGGGTCGTTCCGTCGTCTTGCGCACGGCGCGCGAGATCGTCGATGGCCGCGATCTCATCGACATCGCCGAGCGCAGCCTTATTCATCCGCTCGACGAACAGGTGCAGCGCGAGATCGCCAATGCGGCCAAGCGCGTTTCGGTCGTCACCGCCATTTCACCGCGTGCTCTGCTCGATGTTCTCTTCGTCGTGGCGCAAGCCATCCGCCTCGTGCGCCGCACAGCGGAAATCTATGGCGGACGGCCGGGCCTGCTCGGCTTTCTGCGCATCGCCAAATCGGTCGGCGCGCATCTTGCCGTCACCGGCGGCATGGCGGTGGGCGATTCCCTGGTGCAGCAGTTGCTCGGCCACGGCATCGCCGCGAAACTTTCGGCGCGGCTCGGCGAAGGCGTGTTGAACGGCCTGTTGACCGCCCGCGTCGGCCTCTCAGCCATGGCGGTGTGCCGGCCGATGCCTTTCTCGGTGGACGATCCACCGGGTGTCGGCGATGTCGCGCCATTCCTGTTCAGCGCGAAGAAGGATTAGTCTACCAATATCTGGACATGATTTCGCCAGCCCAAGCGGGTTCATGAATTTCGCCTCTCGGCTCGTTACCTTTCCATACGGGCTTGATGTCCAAGATCGGTGTACCGTCGACGGCGTCCAGCCCATCGACTTCGACCGCTAGCCCTTCCACTTTGACGACACGGCAAGTGGACAAACCCAGCCTGTTGGGACGCATGCGGCCCCGTTGAGCGAAAATACCGACCGCAGGCCAATCCGACCGATCGCGCGGATGGCGTGCCCCGAATTCGGTCGGCTCATCGACATGCAAATGAAAATAGAACAGCACTTCGATATGGGACAGAGCGTCAATCCCAAACAGGGCATCGGGCTTGAAACGAGCAGCGTCCAATTCGATGCGACTGCGATTGCTTCCCCAGCCGTCTTTTGTCGCCTCCTTGCGGCCTCCACGGACATAGCCAATCGGCCGGAAAATGATGTCGGACATGCGTGAAGTCCTTCACTTGTTGAACCGAACGTTCAAGATCGCGGGCTGCCCCGCGCCACACGCTTGGCGACCACCGCTGGCTTGCGCAGAATGCGCAACAAGGCCAGCAGCACGCCAGCGCCGAACACATACCAGGACGGCCGAATCTCATAGGTGAAATCGAGATTGGCTTCGAGCAGCCGATGCACGTCGACGCCGGTCGAATAAGCGTAATAGCCCGCTTCGATGAGCGCGGTGGCAAGCCCGCCCAAGACCGCCAGCGCCAAGAGGCTGAGCGGCGTAAAATCGCTCTCGCGCTTGCGCAGGAAACGGAAGCCCGCGCTCAACGCCAGCAACCCCGCCATCAAAGCCGGCTCGAACGCGTTGAGACGGATCAACATGAAATAATGCACGAGGCTGGCGATGGCCGCCGGATAGACCCACCAATGCAGCTTGTTCCAACCGACCGAGCCCAGCTTGCGCACGCCCCAATCGTTCGAGGTGATGCCGAGCGCCACCATGATCAATGTCGCGGCCAGACCAACCGACAGATAGGTGCGCAACACCATCTCCATCACGATCGGTCCCCAGTCGAAATCCTGCTGCCAGAACCAGAACACCAGATGAGCCAGCGTATAGGTGAGTGCCGTCACGCCCAGCATGCGCCTGACCGCATAGACCTTGTTCCAATGCGCCGTCCAACGCAGTGGCGTTACTGCCAAGGTGATGACGAGGAACCGCATCGCCCAATCGCCGGTCTGGCGCAGAATGTCGGTGACCGGCTTGGGCGACAGCCAGCCCGCCTGCCATTGAACGGCCATCCACACCACAGGCGCGATGCACACAACGAAGGCAATGAATTTGAGAGGCGGCACACGACCATTACGGTCCGTGAAAGGCAGCCACGACGGAAGAACTAAGTCGGCCATGGAAATAGTCTAGTTGGCCCACAACCGATTGCCATGAAATTTCCCATCACGCAGTCTCACAATTGCCGTGAGCGCGCTTGAGAAATAGCTGAAATTGTGGATTTCTGCTGCGCAGCGCAGGAAGCGTTAAGGCTCCTGGTCTATCGTCGCGAACACTTGCTCACAGCTATCGAGCCCTGATCTATGTCCATTGCCCCAAGGCCCGATCAAACTTGGCCTGATAGACTTGGCGAAAACCGCCGGCAAGACGTGACCGCGACGATCTCCCGTTTGCGTGCCGAATTGGAAGCACAGCAACAGTTCATTCGCGAACAATCAGCCGCCTTAGCTCATAGCCGCAAAATCTTCGATCGCGCCTCGGAGGCCGCCCGCATTGGCGTATGGGAATGCGATCTCGCCGACGAAGCCTTGACCTGGACAGATCAGGTCTACGACCTTTTCGACATTCCCCGCGGCGCGCCGCTCGACCGCCAGAACCTGCTGACATTCTACACGCCCGAATCCTTGCGCCTGCTGCATGAACGGCGTGGCCGCGCCATAGCCGAACGGGGCGGTTTCAGCCTCGATGCGGAAATCATCACCGCCAAGGGACGGCACCGCTGGATCCGGATCACCGCCACCGTCGAATGCGAGAATGGCGCGCCGGTACGCATCTTCGGCATGAAACAGGACGTGACCGAAGAAAAGATCCTCTCCGATCGCCTGCGCCATCTCGCCGAATTCGACGTCATGACCGGCCTTGCCAACCGCACGACCTTTCAGGCGCATCTGGAAACCCTCGGCAAGGACGAAGCGGCGCCGGCGCCCTTCAGCGCCCTGCTGTTGATCGACCTCGATGGCTTCAAACAGATCAACGATCAATTCGGCCATGCGCTGGGCGACGAATGTCTGAAAGAAGCCGCCCAGCGCCTGCAAACCGTCTGCGCCAGCGCCCGCCTGGTGGCGCGGATCGGCGGCGACGAATTCGCCGTTCTGCTCGACGCCGGCTTGAGCGACCGCGCTGTCGAAATGACGGCCGAGCGGATCGTCGCGGCAATCCGTCAGCCGATCCAACGCAGCCTGTGGTCGTTCAAGATGGGTGCCTCGGTCGGCATCGCCCGTATCGGCACACGTCAGGTCAGCGAGCTGTTCACCCAGGCCGACGCCGCCCTCTATGCGGCGAAAGCCGGCGGCCGGGACACGTTCCGCGTGTTCACCTCCGATATGATGAACGCCGTGCCACCGCCGGTTGTATTGCCGACCGGCCAGGAACGCCGCCGTTTCCGCAGCGCCCGCGCCTCGTAAGCATCTTCCATCGATTGGCATGATATTTTCTGTGCGCCGGTGATTCGCGAGCCTCGCCGGCTTTCATCACTGATCGCATGGTCTGCCGGTGCCCGAGACGTCGCTCTATCTGCCCATCAAGCGCTTTCTCGAAGACCAGGGTTTTATGGTCAAAGGCGAGATCGGCAATTGCGATCTGGTCGCCCTGAAGGAGGGCGAGCCGCCGCTGGTCGTCATCGGCGAGATGAAACTGTCGTTCAACCTCGAACTGGTGCTGCAGGCGGTCGATCGCGCCGCGGCCGCCGATGAAGTCTGGCTCGCCGCCCGCATCTCCCGGCGCGGCAATGGCCGCGAAAGCGACAAGCGTTTCCGCAACCTCTGCCGCCGGCTCGGCTTCGGCATGCTCGGCGTCTCTGAAATGGGCGACGTCAGCGTCATCGTCAGCCCTGACGCGCCCATGCCGCGCAAGGACACGCGCAAGCGCAGCCGGCTCGTCGCGGAACATCGGCGCCGGCGCGGCGATCCCGCCGTCGGCGGCAGCACCCGCGCGCCGGTGATGACGGCCTACCGGCAGGAAGCCCTGGCCTGCGCGGCCGCTTTGGTCGCCGGCCCTTTGCGACCGCGTGACCTGCGACCCAATGCACCGAAAGCCGCGCAGATCCTGCGTGACAATTATTACGGCTGGTTCGACCGCGCCGAACGCGGCATTTACATCCTGACCGAAGCCGGTCATGCAGCTCTGCAACGCTGGCCGCAAACCACCCCCAACGATGGCCCCTAACGGGCAGCCAAGTTGTCAAACCGCCGCCTATCGGCTACAGCCTGCCCTCCTTTTGCGATGCCTGTTCTCATGCGCACCTCACGCTGCGCCCGAACTGGCATTCGGTCCTTCTCGCGGCGACGCCTGAGCAACAGCGCGCCTGCAACAGCCATTCGGGTGATCATGACGAAGATGGCGCAGCCGCGCTATTGCGGTATCGATTTCGGCACGTCCAATTCGACGGTCGCGGTGCGCAAGGGCAACGACATCGTGTTGGCGCCCGTCGAAGGCACGCAACTGACAATCCCCAGCGCGATTTTCTTCAGCTTCGCCGAAGGACCGTTGTTCGGCCGCCGCGCCATCCAGGATTATACCGATCACGAACCAGGCCGGTTGATGCGCGCCCTTAAAAGCATTCTCGGCTATGGCCTGTTTCACGAGAAGACACGGCTGCACAAGCAGAACCTCGCGCTCTCCGATGTGCTTGGCCTGTTCATCGGCCATCTCAAAGCGCGCGGCGAGGATTGCGCGGGGGAAGAGATCGAGGCCGTCGTGCTCGGCCGGCCCGTGCAATTCATCGAAGGCGATGCAGGCGCCGACCGGCAAGCCCAGGACGATCTCGAAGCGGCGACGCGCAAGCGCGGCTTCAAACATATCGGCTTTCAATATGAGCCGATCGCCGCCGCGCTCGAATATGAAAGCGGCGTGACAGCCGAGGAACTGGTTCTGATCGTCGACATCGGCGGCGGCACGGCCGACTTTTCGGTGGTCCGCGTCTCGCCGGAACGCGCCCGCAAATCCGATCGCAGCGACGACATTCTCGCCAATCGCGGCATTCGCATCGGCGGCACCGACTTCGATCGCATGCTGTCGATGCACTATGTGATGCCGCATTTCGGCCTGGGCTCGACCTATGGCGAGAAAGAGCTGGAAGTGCCGCGCGCGCTGTTCCTCGATCTGTCGACCTGGTCGCAGATCAACTTCCTCTACAGCCAGACGACCTTGGCGACGGTGCGGGCGCTGCGGCGCGAAGCGCAAGAGCGCGACAAGTTCGACCGGCTGCTACATGTTCTCGAACAGCATGACGGCCATCGGCTGATCGAAACAGTGGAACGCGCGAAGATCGATCTCACGGAAAACGCGCAAACCGTCGTCGATCTGCATCGCTTCGTGCCGGAGCTGCGTATTCCCCTGAATCGTTCGGGTGTCGCCAAGGCGGTGGCGCCCGGCGTCAAGCGCATCGTCGAAACGATTTCGCAAACGCTTGCCGATGCCGGCTTGAAACCCAACCAGGTCGACACGGTCTTCATGACCGGCGGCAGTTCGCTGATGCCCGCGGTGCAAAAGGAAGTGTCGCGGCTACTTAAGCGCACCGATCTCGCCTCCGGCGACATGTTCGGCGCCGTCGGTCGCGGCCTTGGCCTCGATGCGCAACGCCGGTTCGCGTGATCTCGGTGTCATCCCGGACGCGCCACCGGCGCGATCCGGGATGACACGAAGGTTGCGGCGCATTCACCCAACTTGATGACACCGAGCCTTCAGCTCACGCCGAGCTTCTTTTGCAGGCTTGTCGATGACGTCGTGTATTGGAAGGTGAGCTTCTTGTCGGGATAGACATAGCGGTGCGCTTTCTGCGCCGCCAGCGCCACTTCATGAAAGCCTGACAGAATGAGCTTCAACTTGCCCGGATAGCTGTTGATGTCGCCGATGGCGAAAATGCCCGGCACATCGGTCTCGAACGTTTCGGTGCCGACGGGGATGAGATTCTCATGCAGATGGATGCCCCAATGGGCGATGGGGCCGAGCTTCATCGTCAAGCCGAAGAAGGGCATCATCACATCGGCGGCAACGTCGACCGTCTGATTGTCGTTGCCGCGCACGACGGCATGGGTGAGCACGCCGTCGTCGCCCTTCAGGCTCATCACCTGGCCGATCATCAGATCCATCTTGCCGCTGGCGACCAGCTCGCGCATGCCATTGACCGAATGCGGCGCGGCGCGAAAGTCGTCGCGCCGATGCAGCAGGATGATACGCTCGGCCACCGGCTGCAGGTTCAATGTCCAGTCGAGCGCGGAATCGCCACCGCCAACGATGAGCACGCGCTTGCCGCGCACCGCTTCCATCTGGCGCACGGCATAGTGGATCGACTTGCCTTCATAGGCATCGATGCCGGCGATCGGCGGTTTCTTCGGTTGAAAGGAACCGCCGCCGGCGGCGATCATGATCACCTTGGCTTCGAAAATCTGACCGGCATCGGTGGTGACGCGAAACAGCGGCGCCGCATCGTTGCCGATCCGCTCAACCTTCTCGACCATTTCGTTGAAATGAAACTGCGGCCCGAACGGCTCGATCTGTTTCATCAAGTTGTCGGTGAGGCCCTGGCCGGTGATCACCGGAAAGCCCGGAATGTCATAGATCGGCTTTTCGGGATAAAGCTCGGCGCATTGGCCGCCGGGCTTGGGCAGAATGTCGATGAGATGACATTTGATGTCGAGCAGGCCCAGTTCGAACACGGCGAACAGACCGACCGGCCCCGCCCCCACGATCACGACATCGGTCTTGATCACATCCGACATGGAATCCTCGCCTCTATCTCGACCGTTGCCCGATCTCTGTCTCCCATACCATTCCCGACAGAGCGGCGAGAAGCAGCGCGCGGCTGTTTTAACGCCGCACGTCTATAAATTATAATTTATCACGCGGGAGATGCGTACAATCGGCGGCGCCGATCGCCTTAACCCTGCTGTTCGGGCGTCGCGACCGTCAGGCCGTCGATCTCGTTGGTCACTTTGATCTGACAGGACAGGCGCGAACCGGGGCGCACGTCATAGGCGAAATCGAGCATGTCTTCCTCGATCGAACTGGCCTTCGGCAGTTTTTCGACCCAGGCTTCGTCCACATAGACATGACAGGTGGCGCAGGCGCAGGCGCCGCCGCATTCGGCATCGATTCCCGGCACATTGTTCCGGATGGCCGTTTCCATCACCGTCGAGCCGACATCGGCCTCGACCGTCCGCGACGTACCGCTCGCATCAATGAAGGTGATTTTCGGCATTCCACCTGTCCACATATGAAATCCGGCCCCAACGGGCCGGCGCGGCTTCGTAGACAATCCCGGCCGCTTTGGCGAGACCTGTTTCTATTCAAATGAAAGAGAGCGGATAGCCCGTGCGATCAATCGGCCAGAAGGCGGCGAATCGCCTGCCGAGCGAGGTCGACGGCGGTCACCAGCGCCTCGCGCGCGGTGGTGATCTCGGCTTCATCGCGGGTCGAAGCCAGAACGTTTTCATAGTGTTGCGCAGCATTGGCGACCTGACCGGCGCCGATCGCGCGGGCTGAACCCTTGAGGGTATGGGCCAGATCCTGCCGCCAGCGCCGCTCCGGGTTGCCGGTATCGCCTGCCAAACGGGTGATGATCTGGGCGGCCTGCTTATCGAACAGTTGCAGCAGTTCGACCTCGAGAGCCCGATCGCCGAGGGTCTGGCGCGCCAGATGGACAAGGTCGATCGGCCGTCCTTCCCCCTGGTCCACACCGATCTCCGGTTTACGCAGCGCTGCAACATTCATGGCACTATCCATCTGAAATCGCTTTGGCCGAACCATTCCCGATGGTGCTCCGGGGCCAGCCTGACGGATATATCGGCACCAATCATGGCAAGTGTTAGCCAGGTAAGTAAAAGGCGCGTTAACGCTGTTTACCATTCCGTGACCGCACTGGTTTCATTCCGTGCCCCGGCGCGGTAGATTACCAATTGGTTAATGCGTTTGCGTAGAGTTCCGAGGCCCATCGGTGAACCTTGCGCATGCGCACGGCTGGAAAGCCGTTTGGATGCGAAGCGAGAGGCAGCAGAATGGCCACGAAACCCCAGGCCCAGGACCCGGCAGCGGCAGCCCTGTCCGCGATCGAGCAGGCCCTGAACCTCGGTCTTGAACCGGAAAACACGGCGGCCAAGCCCCAGGATAGCAAAACGCCTCCCGATCCCCAGGCCCCGCAAGGGCCGGCGACCGTGGGCAATCTCGCCCTCGATATGACGCCGCAGCCGCGTCTGCCTTCGGTCAGCGACAACGAACTCACGGCCGATCCGGCCAAGGACAAGGCGAAAGAACCACCCAAGGTGGAAGCCCCGAAAATCGAGGCACAGAAAAGCGAAGCGCCCAAGGTCGAGGCTCCGAAAGCCGAGCCGCCGAAGACGGAAGCGCCGAAGATTGCAATCACGCCGCCGCGTCCCGCACCGGCCGCCAGCGAAGCTCCGGCCCCGCGCGCGACTACACCAGACCCCTCGCCGCAACGCGCGCCCGCCAATGACGATCGCCAATCGGTCGGCCAGATCCTGCAATCGCTGCAGACACGCCCGAGCCGCACGCCGCTTGCTTTGGCCATCCTCGCTTCGCTCGCCTGGCTCGGCGGCGCCGCGGCCTATCTCTATTCTCTGTCGCGCGCCGGCGAACTCGCCAACCTGTCGGCCGTTCACGCCGCGATGATCGCGTTGGCGACGGTCGGCCCCATCGCGTTCTTCCTGATCGCCAGCGTCTTGGTGCGCCGGGCGCAGGAGATGCGCCTCACCGCCAATGCCATGTCGCAGGTGGTGATCCGCCTCGCGCAGCCTGAGACCTTCGCCGCCGAACATGTTGTGACCCTGTCGCAGGCGATCCGCCGCGAAGTCTCGTCGATGGGCGATGGCATCGAGCGGGCGCTGGCGCGCGCCAGCGAACTTGAAACTGTGATGCGCTCCGAGGTCGCCAATCTCGAACGCTCGCACGCCGACAACGAGCGCCGCGTCCGCGCTCTCGTCGACGAACTCGCCTCCGAGCGCGAAGCCATCGTCGGCAATGCCGAGCGCGTGCGTTCCGCCATCGAAGGCGCACATGAAAACCTGGCGCGCGAACTCGAAACCGCCGGCATGAAAATGGCCGACGCGGTCAACGAAGCCGGTTCCCGCGTCACCAATTCGCTCGGCGGCAAGGCCGAGGAAATCAATCTCACCCTGGGCCGCACCGGCGACGACGTCACCCAGAAGCTGACCGCCGCCTCCAGCGAGATTTCCACCTCGCTGGCAAGCCTCGGCTCCGACATCGTCGAACGCATCGGCACCCACGGCAATAACATCGTCACCAGCCTCACCGACACGGGCGACGGTGTCTCCAACCGCCTCAGCGAATCCTCGGATCGAATTTCCAATTCGCTGGCGACGCTCGGCGAAGACATTGTCGAGCGCATCAACAGCCACGGCACCTCGATCGTCACCAATCTCGCCGACACCGGCGAAGGCGTGGCCCGCCGTCTGACGGAATCCTCCGAGCAGATTTCCACCTCGCTGGCGACGCTCGGCGAAAACGTCGTCGAGCGCATCAACAGCCACGGCACCTCGATCGTCACCAACCTGGCCGAGACCGGCGATGGCGTGACCCAGCGTCTGACCGATTCCTCGACGCACATCACCGAGACCATTTCGACTTTGGTCCATTCGGTCATCGAACACATCGGCAGCCACGGCGAGAATGTCGTCGCGCGCCTGACCGAAACCGGCGACGGCGTCAGCCAGCGCCTGGCCGATTCCTCCGAACAGGTGACGAGCTCGATCGCCAATATTGGCGACTCCATCGTCGGCCAGATCAGCGAACATTCCGCCAACATCCTGGGCCATCTGACCCAGACCGGCGAACAGTTCACCCGCCAGCTCAGCGAAACCTCGCAGCAGGTGACCGGCGCCCTGTCGGAACAGCTCAATGGCGTCGACCATCGCCTGCGCACCACCGGCGAAGCGCTCGTCTTCGACATTTCGATCCGCGGCAAGGAAGCCGCCGAACGGATCGAGGAAACCGGCGCGTCGATCAGCGACAAGATTTCCTCGCGCGGCGACCACCTCATCGCGACGCTCGAATCCACTGCCAGCCGCATTGACGAAACCGTCAATGTGAACGGCAACACCCTTGAGCGGGCGCTGGCCACCACCGGCGACCGCATGGGCCAGATCATCAGCGACCGCACCCAGGCCGCTTACGACCTCTTCCACAACGCCGGCAACGAGATCGCCATCCGCCTCGAACAGCACCAGGCTTTGGTGCGCGACCAGCTCGACGGCCACACCAACGATCTGCATGCCCGCTTCATGAACACGGCCGCCGAATCCATTGCCGCCGTCGGCATGCATGGCGACCGTATCAACGAAGCCCTGGTCGAACGCCTGCGTGCCTTCGAACACATGGTTCTGTCGCACGGCAACAACCTGACGACCCAGATCGCCGATCATTCGGATCGCTTCACCGGCGTCGTCAACGAAAAGCTCCAGGCGGTCGAGGCGGCCTTCAGCGGCCACGCCGGCGCCTTCACCGAGCAATTGTCGCAACGCGCCAACGAAACCGCCAACCTGCTCGACGAGAAGGTGCGCGAGTTCGACAGCAGCGCCACGGCCCGCGCCGAACAGCTCGCGCAGGCCATCGAACAGCACATCCGCACCTTCGCCGACGTGGCGCAGGAGCGCACCACCGAGCTGTCGGCGCAGATCGACGCCAACACGCGCACGCTGGCCGAAGTCACCGAAACGCGCACGACCGAAGCGGTGCAGAAGATCGCGCTCGGCACTCGCGCCTTCCAGCAGATCGCCGAACGTCGCATCGCCGACATCACGACACAGCTCACCGCCAGCACCCGCGCGCTCGATGAAGTGGCTCAGACCCGCATCACCGAGATGAAGGAGCAGATGGAGAGCAGCACCAGCGTTCTCGAACAGGTCGCCCAGAACCACACCCGTGGCATTCTGGAGCGGATCGAGACGACGGCGCGCAGCCTGGACGAAGTGGCGCAATCGCGCATCGGCCAGATGCGGGAAAACCTGCTGTCGAGCACCAGCGCGCTCGAACAGGTGGCCCAGGACCACACCCGCGACATCGTCGAACGCATCGAAGCCTCGACCCGCGCGCTCGACGAAGTGGCCCAGACCCGCATCGGCGAACTCACCTCGCAGTTGCAGACCGGCATCGGCGAACTCACCTCGCAGTTGCAATCCAGCACCGGCGAATTCGCCTCGCAGCTGCAATCCAGCACTGGCGCGCTCGAACAGTTCGCCCAGAGCCACACCCGCGACATCGTCGAGCGGATCGAAGCCTCGACCCGCGCCCTCGACGGCGTCGCCCAGACCCGCATCGGCGAGCTCACCTCGCAGCTGATGTCGAGCACCAGCGCGCTCGAACAGGTCACGCAGAACCATGCGCGCGACATCGTCGAACGCATCGAAGCGACCACGCGCGCGCTCGACGAAGTGGCTCGCACCCGCATCGGCGATATGACCGTGCAACTGCAATCGAGCACGGCCGCTCTCGAAGAGGTCGCGCAGAGCCGCACCTATCACATCGTCGAGCAGATCGAGGCCGCCACCCGCAGCCTGGAACAGCTCGCCCACGCCCGCACGCAGGATCTGGTGGCCCAGCTGCAAACGGGCACCGATGCGCTTGGCGCCATGGCGCAACTGCGTCTCGCCGAACTGTCGACCGGCCTCGACGAACGCACCAAGTCGTTCGACGAACTGGCCTCGCGCCGCACCAACGAAATCGTCGCCGCCCTCGATCAGCAGATCCGCGCCTATGAAGACAAGGCGACGGCGAAGTCGATGCAAGTCAGTGGCACGCTCGAAGGCATCATCACCAAGATCGACACCAGCCTCGATGCGCGCGCCCGCGCCATCAACGAGACGCTGGCCCGCAACGCCCTCGAAGTGGCCCGTGTCGTCTCCGAAGGCGCCAAGGAAATCAACGCCGCGCTCGATCCGCGCGTCGTCGACGAAAGCCTGGCCGCCCGCGTCCGCGAGATCAACGAACTGCTCGCCGAACGCGCCAAGGATCTGCACGAGACGCTCTCGGGCCGCAGCACCGAACTGCACACGCTGTTCGACAGCAAGGGTCCGATGCTGGTCGAATTGCTCTCGGCCCGCGGCAGCGAGATCGCCCGCCAGGTGTCGGAAGCCGGCGAACTGGTCAGCATGACGATCGACCAGCGCGGCGCCGCCATCATCGATGGCCTCAACGAACGCCAGGTGCAGATCGCCGATGCGATCGACCGTTCGTCGACGGGCCTGCGCTCGGTCATCGAAGCCAGCGCCAGCGGCTCCATCGCGTCTCTGGTCAACGCCAGCGACAAGATCAAGAGCGAGATGTCGACGGTGCTCAACGCCCTGTCGAAGGCCAATGGCTCGCTCGACAACATCCTCGGCAATGCCGGCGAGAACCTCAGCACGGTCGAAAGCGCGCTCACCAACCGCGTGCGCGAATTCCAGACCGCCCTGGCGACGATCTCCACCCAGGTCATGACGCTGAACAATTCGGCGGCCCAGACCATGGAGAACGCCGACCAGCTCGCCACCCGCCTCGACAAGCAGAACACGGATCTGGCGGCCAGCGCCGGCGAACTGGCGCGCACGCAGCTCCAGCTCGATCAGACGCTGGAGAGCCGCCAGAAGGCGCTCGACCATCTGCTCCACATGGTCCACACCCGCACCGACGATTTCGATGCGGTCACCCGCTCCTTCACCTCGCTGGTCGAGGAAGCGTTCAAGAAGGCCGAGTTCCGTGCCCGCGAAATCGGCGCGCTGCTCAACAACGAGACCCAGGCTGTCACCAATCTCATTGGCCAGCAGTTCGAACAGGTGCGCGACACCACCGGCAAGGAGCGCGAGCGCACCGCCGCTGCGCTGCGCGCCGCCTACGAACAGGCCAATACGGAGATGGGCAACATCTTCGGTTCGTCGATCGAGCGCTTCAAGGAAGCCACCGGCCAGATGCGCAACATGGCCTCCGAGATCCAGCGCGAGATCAACAGCACCCGCGAGGAACTCAAGCGTGGCGCGCTCGAACTGCCGCGTGAGGCCGCCGAACAGACCTCGGCCATGCGCCGTGTCATCGCCGAGCAGATCAAGGCGCTCAACGAACTGACTGACATCGTCACCCGTTCGGGCCGCGCCTATGACATCGCCGAACCGCGTCGCGCCGCCGAGCCGGCGGCCCGCCCGGCTGAGCCGGCTCCGGCAGCCCGCACCGAGCCCATGCGGATGGAAACGACGCGCCCGACCCTGCCGCGCCCGTCGGCTCCAGCCCCCGCCGCGCCGACCCCGCGTGAAGAGCCGGCCCCGCGCCCGCGTCCGAGCCAAGCGGCCACCACGGTGACGCCGCCGGCCCCGGCCCGTCCGGCTGCGCCCGCCGCCGAAAACCGTGGCAACAACACCGGCTGGCTGTCGGACCTGCTCGCCCGCGCCTCCCGCGACGAGACGCCCGCTCCGACCCCGGCACCGGCCGCTCGTCCAGCCGCACCGGCCCCGGCGCCCCGCATCCCGCAGCGCCCGGCCGACTCGCTCGACGCCATCTCCCATGACGTGGCGCGGATGGTCGACCATGACGCGGTCGCCAGCCTCTGGGATCGCTACTACCGGGGCGATCAGAACATCTTCTCGCGCCGGCTCTATACGGCCGCCGGCCAGCAGACGTTCGACGAAATCCGCCGCCGCTATCGCGACGACCGGGATTTCCACGAGACGGTGGATCGCTACATGCAGGAGTTCGAGCGTCTGCTCACCGAAGTCGGCCGCGACGATCGCGACGGCACGATGACCCGCTCTTACCTCACCTCCGACACGGGCAAGGTCTATACGATGTTCGCCCATGCCTCGGAGCGCTACGAAGCGATCTGAGGCCCTAGGCCCGACCAAAACAAAAAGGCGCAGCGGAAGCTGCGCCTTTTTCGTTACTCGCTTGGGGCAGTCTTACATCGCCGCCGAGGCCCAGCGCACGATCTCGCGCATGACCTGGCTCAGCGCCGCATCGAGCGCCACCGAGGCCTGCGCCCCGTCCGCCGCCGAACCCGGCACCTGCGCCCGGAAGATGCGTGCCGCGCGGATGCGGCCCGTTTGCTCGCTGACCAGCTTGGCCGAAATTTCGACCACCGCCGTGCTGGTCGCCACGTCGATCTCGAAGTGGCGGATTTCCGATGTCAGCGAATAATCGGCGGCGATTTTATCGCCCGAGCGGCCGACCGCCCGCAGCAACCGGCCATTTTCGAAGGTCTGCACCAGACGCGACTGCAAGAGGCGCGGCAGCCGGTCGGTCCATTGCGCGCCCTTCAGATAGGCCACCTGGTCGGCCCCCGCCCCGGCGCGCACCACGATGCGCTCGGAATCGAAGGGCGAGATCGCCACGGGCTCGGACACGGCCAGTTGGCCCCGCCCCGCCCGGCCCGTCGCACCAGACGCCGGGCTCAGATCGAACGTGGCGGAAGGAGAGCCGCCACAGGCGGCCACCGCCAGGGCAAAGAGGGAAACAATGGCGAACCGTCTGGATCGACGGAAGGATGCCCCTCCTGCGCCCGCTGCAAACGAACCGTCTGATCCTGACACACGCGTCTCCCGCGATTCTTCAAAACTCATACGATCAATCCGGAGTAAGCAACAAACGGGGGTGAAAGCAATATCGTCGGTCAGCGACCGCTATATTCGGGAATGGACGGTTTGGGGCCGAAAATGAGCTGCTGCGGATTGCGTTCCAGGGAGCGCAGCGTCCGGTTCAGCTCGTCCAGGGTCTTGCGGCCATCCGCGGCCAGAGCCTCGTACTGACGCAAGCCCGCGCCGCTGAAACGGTTGAGATTGGCGGCCAGGTCCTTGGTGCGGACATTGAGATTGTCGGCCAGTTTGCGAATCGACCGGGCGGCTTCGCCGATATCGGTCATCGCGCCCTTGCCCTCGTCGCTGCCGAAGAAGCCGGCGAGACTGTTCATCACCTTGTCGACCTGATCGGCCGACTTGTTCAGCTTGGCGGAAATATCGTCGGCATTGGCGACGATCGACTTCACGCGCTGCGGATCGATGGCCTTGACGCGCTCGTCGATGGAGCGGGTCAGCGGCCCGATGGCCGCCCCGACATCAGACATGGCGGAGAGGAACTGTTTCACGCCGCCGGAATTGTCGGCCAGCGCCTTGGAGAAGGTCTCGACGTTATGGACCGTATTGGCGATGGAACCGCTGTTTTCTGAGAAAAGTTTGTCGGCCTTGTCGAGAATGCCGTCGAGACGGGTCGACAACCGCTGCACGGTCTCGACGATGTTCTGGAAGTCGGACCGCTCAGCATTGATGACGGCCGGATTGCTGTCGGAGGTCTCCAGCGGCTTGGAGGTCGCCGTGCCGCCGGTGAGCGCGATGGCGGCGACACCAGTGAGCCCCTGATATTCCAGCCGGGCGCCGGTATCGGTCTTCACCGGGGCGCGCGGATTAACCGAGATGCGCGCCACGACCTTGGTGGGATCCTGAGGATCGAGATCGACGCGCAGCACCTCGCCGACGCGCACGCCGTTGAACAGAACTTGCGAGCCACGCGACAGGCCCGACACCGATGTCGTGAAGGCGACATCATAGCTCAACCGCCCCTCGGAGGTGGCGCCGCGCGAGAACCAGAACACGAATAGGAAGCCCGCGGCGATCACCGCCAGGGTAAACAGGCCGATCAGGGCATAGTTGGCTCTGGTTTCCATCTCATTCCGCTCCGGACCGGCGAGGATATAGATACCGATCCCTGTTTCCAACACCCGGACGTCTTACGCACCGCCGTTCATCCGCGATGCGCGCTTGCCATGGAAATAGGAACGAACCCAAGGTTGTTCAGATTCCAGCATTTCCTGGATCGTTCCTTCCGCCGCGACCTTGCCGCCGGCGAGCGCGGCGATGCGGTCACAAATTGAGTACAGACTGTCAAGATCGTGAGTGACCATGAAAACGGTCAATCCCAGGGTCTTCTGCAATGTGGCGATCAGATCGTCGAAATCGGCGGCACCGATCGGATCGAGGCCCGATGTCGGTTCGTCGAGAAAAAGCAGTTCCGGATCGAGCGCCAAGGCGCGCGCCAGCGCCACGCGCTTGATCATACCGCCCGAGAGTTCCGACGGCATCTTGTCGGCCGCATCGGTCTTGAGGCCGACCATCTCGATTTTGAGCATGGCCAGCTCGTCCATCAGCTTGTGCGACAGGTGCAGATATTCGCGCATCGGCACCTGGATGTTCTGCAAGACCGACAGGCCCGAAAACAAGGCACCTTGCTGGAACAACACGCCCCAGCGCCGCTCCAGCGCCCGATGCTGGTCGCGCGTCAGCGTATCAAGATCCTCGTCGAACACTTCGATCTTGCCGGCACGCTTCTGAATAAGGCCGAGGATCGTGCGCGTCAGCACCGATTTGCCGGTGCCCGAACCGCCGACGAAACCCAAAACCTCACCGCGTTTCACGTCGAGATCGAGACCGTTGAGGATGACGCGATCGCCGAAGCCCACCGTCACGCCGCGGGCGCGGATCGCCAACTGGCCCTTCTGCCCATCGGTCTCGCCGGTCTTGAGCGACCGGGTTTGGGACTGTTGCGGAACCGGAGCGGGATCGGACGCCATAGCTGAACTCAATATCTGATGGCCGCGAAGAACATGGCGAACAGGCCGTCGACGAAAATCACCATGAAGATCGATTTCACCACCGATCCCGTCACCTGACGACCGAGCGATTCGGCCGAGCCCTGCACCGCGAAGCCCTCGATCACCGCGATCATGCCGATCATCAAGGCCATGAACGGGGCTTTGATGAGGCCGACCAGGAACGTGTTCATGCCGATCGCCTCGCGCAGGCGCGCGGTGAAAATCTCCGGCGACAGGTCGCCATAGCCCCAAGCGATCAGCATGCCGCCGAAGATCGCCGAAAGATCGGCCAAAAAAGTCAGCAGCGGCAAAGCGATGATCAGTGCGATCAGCCGTGGCAGAACCAGCACTTCGATCGGATCGAGCCCCATCACCTTCAGCGCGTCGATCTCCTCGCGCATTTTCATCGAACCGATTTCGGCGGTGATCGCCGAGCCGGTACGGCCGGCCATCATGATCGAGGTGAGCAGCACGGCCAGTTCACGCAGCACGAGAACGCCGATCAGATCGACGACGAAAGCCGTCGCGCCAAACTTCGTGAACTGGAAAATGCCTTGCTGCGCGACGATGCAGCCGACGAGGAAATTGATCAGCAGGATGATCGGCAGCGCCCGCAGCGCGAAATTCTCCATGTGATAGACGATGGAGGTGAAGCGCAGCCGGCGCGGATGGGTCAGCGAGCGCAACAGCGCGCTGACCACTTCGCCGAGGAAGGCGAAGCCCGCGTAAAAATCCTTCAGGGCGCCGACGACGCTCTTGCCGATGTCCACGAGCAGATCGACGACCGCATGGGCACTACCGGGC
Organism: Rhizobiales bacterium 62-17; assembly: GCA_001898965.1. Lineage (GTDB taxonomy): Bacteria > Pseudomonadota > Alphaproteobacteria > Rhizobiales > Beijerinckiaceae > Terripilifer. The sequence continues at coordinate 150,668 of MKVW01000005.1, read as the reverse complement.
TTGCCTTCGTCGAAGGTGCGATAATGCGCTTCCTTGAGCAGGATTTCCTGTTCGTGCTTGGCGCCGACGAACGTCGCCTTCACACCCTTGGCATCGAGCTGCTGACGGGCACTGTCGATCAGCCAGGCACCCGCCGTATCGAGGCGCTCGACACCAGACAGATCGATGGTGACGGCCGCGTCGCCAGCCGCCTTGCGGCCGATCTGCGCCACCGCCGCTTCCATCTCGGCGCCATGCTCGACCGTCCACGGACCCGACAGCGCGATGCGCGCGCCATCGCGCTCATCGATCTGCGGCGCTGGCGCGTCCTTGTCCGTCGTCGCCGAAAACATTCACCGCATCCCGCCGCTGTTGACCCGAGCGAAGATCATTCCATCACCGCGGCTTTGAGAATGCAGACCATGGTGGCGTGCGCCGGCTCTCCCGACCGATTGCGGATCGTATGCGGCCGGTCGCAACGATAACGCAGCGTATCGCCCGCCTTCGCCGTTTCGATCACGCCCGCCACTTCCACTTCGAGTTCGCCTTCCAGCACCGAAAGACATTCCACCGACCCACGCTGATGCGCTTCCGACTCAAGCACGCCGCCCGGAGCGGCATGGAAGTCATACCACTGCAGCCATTCGACCGTCTTGATCCAGCCGATGATCGCCAGGCGGCAGCGGCCGTCGTCCGTGACCAGGATGGGCGTATCGCCCTTGGTGGACGTTTCGAGAAACGGCTCGTCCTCGGCGGTCTGCAACACGCGCTCGATGGAAACGTCGAGTGCCTGCGACAGCCGCCAGATCGTCGCCAAAGTGGGATTGGTTTCATTGCGCTCGATCTGACTGATGATCGATTTGGCAACGCCTGATTGTTCCGACAGTTCCGATAGCGAAAGATTGTAGGCCTTGCGCAACCGTTGCACGGTCTTGCCCATCTGGCCGGTCAGGGCTTGGGCGCCAGCCTCAAGAGTTTTTTGCCGGTCTCGTCCCTCGACACCCATTTTTGATCCCGCCGCACGACGTCATGTTTGGCATAATATACAAATTTGTTCGAAATACAGAACAAATCAGCCGGCATCGACAGATCATCCGCCCTTTTTGCCCATCCTGCGGCGTTCGTGCCACAGCACAGCAAGACCGGCCGCGATCACCACAGCGGCACCGCCCAACACCACCTGCGACGGCACATCGCCAAAGACGACGAAGCCCAGCACGATGGCGAACAGCAGCGAGGAATAATCAAACACAGCCAAGATCGAGGCATCGGTGAAGCGATAGCCCTGGGTCATGAAAATCTGGCCGATGCCGCCACAGATGCCGATCAGGATCAGCGGTCCCCAATCCTCAAGGGTCGGCCAGACCCAGGCCTGTGGCTGGATCAGTGTTGCCAGCGGCCAGTTCGAAGGCCAACAGGCAGCGGCGATCAAAACCAAAATGCCAGCGACCGTCGTGGTGGCCTGGAAATAGAAGGTGATGGCCCCGGTATCCTCCGACATGGTCAGCCGCCGTGTCTGGATCATCGCGATCGCCACGAGCATGGCGCCGACAAAAGCGATCAGCGCCCCGATGCCGCCTTTGTCGGAACCGAGGCCCGCCGTCAGATGATCGGACAACATCACCAGGACGCCGCAGAATCCCACCAAGACCGCACCCCAGCGGAACAGACTGATCCGCTCGCCCAACAAAAGGCCAGCCAGCACGACGATCATCAAAGGCGCGGCATAGCCAATGGCCGTCGCATCGGCGAGCGGCAGCAGCGAATAGGCGACGAAGGAACAGAACAGACTGCCGATGCCCGCGATGGAACGCAGCAGATGGCCGCCGAACCTCGACGTATAGAGCGCGCGTGGAAAATCGCCGCGCAGCAGCAGCCAGATCATTAGCGGCACGAGCGCGAAAGCGGAGCGAAAGAAGACAAGCTGCGCCGCCGGATACGTGCTGTAAGACTTGGCCAGGACAAACATGACCGAGAAAAACGCCGTGGCCGTCAGCTTCAGGCCGATCCCGAGAACGGTCTTAGATGACGTCTGGATCGAGGCCTCCCGTCACACTCAACACGACGAGATTAGCGAAACAAACGGGCACGCGCACGGTCATCCATTGCATCGATTTCAGCGAGGCTGCGCAAGGCCCGTCCGACAAAGGACGTCGCATTGCCAGTATTGGTCCGCTCGCCATGGCTTTCGCGGATTTGCGATGCCCGTGTGTTGAGCATGGCGACAGACGGCATGCTTCGCGCGGGCGGCACGGCGAGCGGCGGCCGGGGGATACCCGTTGCTGGACGCTCAACGGCGGCAGCCACAACGGGCGCCGGCGCTACGACGGCGGCCGCTGCCACAGGCACCTTTGCTGCCGCGACGGGCGTGGCAACGACAGGCGCGATAGGAACAGGCGGTGGCACAGCCGCCGCGACACTCGCAGTCACGGGCGGCGGCAAGCCGGTCAGCTGCCGCAAGGCGCGCGCCTGATTTTCGATCTCGGCGCAGGTTCGCCCATCGAAGCCACGTTCGCGCAGGCTCCAGGCAATTTCGCTGAGGCGCCGTTCGATCACCGTCACCGCATCGGCCAGCTCGCCGCGTGAGCCGCCAGCGACGTCCTTCGTCTTGTCAGCCGTCATGGAACGCTCAATGCGCGCGATCGCTTCAAGCACTTTGCTGGTTTCGGCCGCTCGCATGCGCCGGGCATATTCGCTCAGAAACCGCCGCCCCCGTGCGGTTTCCATCACCGCCGCTTCGATGGCTTCGAAATCAGGCTCGTCTAGCTGCACCACCGGCAGATTGCTGGTCATGTCGCCCCCACCCGAATCAGATGGGAACCATGTTTCGCTGACAAGCTCGTGATTGCAAGCTCGTGATTTCAAGCGTCAGGGCTTTATTTGGCGGGCTTGGGCGGCCCTTCCCGCGCCGGCAGCGACTTGAGAAACGTCGCCATGGCCTCCAGATCCGGCTTCGGCAACTCGGCCATGTTCTTGACCACCGACCCCATCGAACCGCCGACCGTATCGGCTTCCGGCGTCAGACCGAATTCCAGAAGTTGCACGAAATCGGCCTTATCCCACGTCTTCAGACCGTTCTCCGATTGAGTGATATTGGGCACCCAGCCCTTGCCTTCCGGGTCCGGCCCACCGGCGAAACGCTGCGCGGCGGTGATGGCGCCGAGAAAATTGCGTGGCGAATGACATTCGGCGCAGTGGCCCAAGCTTTCCACCAGATAATGACCGCGGTTCCATTCCGGCGTCTGGGCCGGATCGTCCCGCACGGGTTCCGGGCGGAAGAAAGCGAGCTTCCACAGGCCGAGGCCGCGACGGATATTGAAGGGGAATGGCAGCGCATGATCGCGCGCCTTGCCGGCCACGGGTTCCAACGTCCGCAGAAAGGCCATCAGATCGCGGATGTCATCAATCTTGGCGCCGGCATAACTCGTATAGGGGAAGGCCGGATAGAAATGCGAACCGTCGGGTGCGACGCCCGCCATCATCGCATTGGCGAGATCGGCAACAGTCCAGCTTCCGATGCCATCGGTCGGATGAGGCGAAATGTTGGGCGTGTAGAACGAACCGAAGGGCGAAGGCATTTCGACACCGCCGCCGAGCTTCAAACGATCGCTCTGGCCGGGCGTGGCATGGCAGGAGGCGCAACCGCCGGCAAAGAACACCTGCCGTCCGCGCTCGACATTGCCGCCACTCTCCAGCGATTTGTCGCCGGCGGCAAACAGCGGCTTCGGCGCCGAGAGAAACCAGCCGGCAATAGCGGCGATCACGCCAAGCATGATCAGGATGGTCAGCAGCCTGCGCATGAGAATCCCCAACTGAACACTTCCGATCACCACCGATCATGCCACGATCGGCCATGACTCAGAACCTTGAGCTCAAAACCTTGGGCTCAAAATCTTGACGGTATGATCATCAAACAACAAAGGGCGGCCTTGGCCGCCCTTCGCGCATGCATCGCGTCCGGCTTAGCGCCGCGCGCGGTAATCGCTGTGGCAGGCGCCACAATCGCGTAGCAGCGCCGGATAGACCGCCTTGAAGCTCGCCTCGTCCTTGATCGTGCTCATCGCTTCCGTCGCGTCTTTCTCGAGCTTGGCGAACTTGGCGTTGAAATCGTTCCGGGTTTCCCAAATCTTCGGCAGCGCCGCGGTGTCGCCGGTCTTGCTTGTATCGGGGAACAGTGCCGGGCCCTGCTTGCCGGCGGCCTGCATCGCCTGCAACGCCGCCTGAACCGGCGCCAGCGCGAAGGGTTCGCCCTTCAACATCGCCGCAGGAGCGCGACCGGCATCGCCCATAGCCTTCATGATGGCTTTGCGCTGCGCAATCGGGTCGCTCTGCGCCATGACGGAACCGGCTGCAATTGCCGCGCCCGCCATCAGAATACCTGCAACGATCCAATTCGATTTCATCAAAAAGCTCCCTTCAAGCTTTCAAGACAATGGATTTGTTCTAATCGCAAACCATGTACGGCTCGTGTCAACAGTTCGTGAAGGCGGCCATAGGCAAAACCCGTGAAAATGCCGTGAAAACCGCTCTCTAGGCGCCCTCTGGCGAAAAACCACCGCCATCGCCATATCCTGGGCCAGGAGAGTTCCATGTTCGATGAAAATCCCCGCTTCATCCTGGATGATGAAGTGCTTCACGAGGCGGAAGGTTCCGCCACCCCGATCGCCGCCACCGACGACACGCTGCTCGACGCCTATTCGTTGACGGTGTCGCAAGCGGCCGCGCGCGTCAGCCCGGCCGTGGTGCGTCTCGACATCCGCGATGCCGAGAACCGCAAGCGCGGTTCGGGTTCCGGTGTCGTCGTTTCGCCCGACGGTCTCGTGCTCACCAACAGCCATGTGGTGCAGTCGGCCCGTTCGGCCGACATCACCACGCCCGACGGCAGCCATTTCAATGCCCGCATCCTGGCGCGCGATCCCGATACCGATCTCGCGCTGGCGCGCATCGAAACCGACATGACCTTGCCGCACGCCAAGCTGGGCGATTCCAGCCGGCTACGCGCCGGGCAGATCGCCATTGCCATCGGCAATCCGCTGGGTTTCGACACCACCGTCACGGCAGGCGTCATTTCAGCGCTCGGCCGCTCGCTGCGCTCGACCAGCGGGCGCATGATCGACGACGTGGTGCAGACCGATGCCGCGCTGAATCCCGGCAATTCCGGCGGCGCGCTCGTCTCGTCGGCCGGCGAGGTGATCGGCATCAACACCGCCATCATCGCCGGCGCGCAAGGCATCTGTTTCGCCGTCGCCAGCAACACGGCGAATTTCGTGCTTGGTGAAATGATCCGTCACGGCCGCGTGCGGCGCGGCTGGATCGGCATCGGCGCCAGCACCATTCCGCTGCCGCGCCGGACCATTCTGCGCCTGGCGCTGACCCAGCGCACGGCCTCGATGATCACCGTCGTCGAGAAGGATTCGCCCGCCGCTCAGGCAGGCTTGATGTCCGGCGACACGATCATCGCCGTCGACGGTCACTCCGTGACCGGCACGGAAGATCTGGTGCGCCTGCTTGATGCCGATCGGATCAACAAAACCCTGCCGGTCGACTTCCTGCGCAATTCGCAGATGCGCCGATTGTGGATCGCGCCGATCGAGCGCAACGCCACCTAAAGTAAAGCGCGGTTCCTGGGAACCGCGCTTTAGCCTTAACTTTCGACCGGCTCGCCGGCCGCGTCCCAGGCCAGCATGCCACCACCAAAATGGGCGGTGATATCGCCACGGCCGGCATTCTGGGCCTGTTCCAGCGCCATCAGCGTGCGCCGGCCCGACCGGCAGGACAGAACGACCTTTTTGCCGGCTTCTTTTGGCAAGGCCGCCGGGTCGAAGCCCGACAGCGGGTGAAACAGCGCGCCGGGGATGTGCCCGGCCTCGTATTCGTTGGCCTCGCGGATATCGATCAAGATAATGCTGCCGCTCGCCAGGCCCTGCTTCAGCTCGTCCAAGCTGACATTCTCCACCACTGGACCAGACATCTTCAAAAACTCCGTCGTCACCGCCGCCGCGAACCGTGCATGCTGCATACCAGTCGCGGCCCCGGCTCTCAACCGGTCAGTGAGGCACGGCGGCGACGGCGACGAAAACCACCGCACCCAGGCCAAGTACCAGAAAAGGATGCAGTTTTGGCCACAGGGTCAGCAATCCCGCTACGGCTATGCCCAAGCCCCAGCCCAACGGCCCGGCATTGGCCAGTTTGAAGATGGCCACGGCACCGGCGAACATCAATCCGGTGCCGATTGGCGCCAGCCCGTCCTCCAGCGCCTGATGCCAGGCGCGGCCGCGATACCGCGACCAGACCCGGGAGACGCCGATGCACAGGATGGAGGATGGCAGGAAGATCGCCAGCGTCGCCACCACAGCGCCCGGCCAGGCCGCCACTTTCCAGCCGATCAGGGTCGCCAGCATCGAGCCCGGCCCCGGCGCCACCCGCGCCACCGCGAACAGTTCGATGAATTCGCGCGCCGTGAGCCAGCGATGCACTTCCACTGCCTGATGCTGCAACGGCGCGAAAATCGCCGGTCCGCCGCCGATGGCGACCAGAGAGAAGGGCGCCAGAACCGCGATCAGAGCCATCAGGGGCGCGAAGCTGGAATTGCTGTGATCATCCATTGTTGCGCTTCCACGGCCAGACGGAGGCGATCGACAGCGGCGCGATGACGAGCACCACCGGCACCAGCGGCCAGTTGAGCACGCCCACCGCGATGAAGGTCGCCAGCATGGTGATGGTCGGCCCCACACGCCGCACCACGCGCACCGCACCGACGATGCCAAGCCGGATGTTGAGACCGACGGCGGCAGCGGCGACGCCATCCACTGCCGCATGCAGCAGCGAGATCTGCTGGATGAAGCCGTAAGCCCAGAGCGCCAGCACGCACATCACCAGCGGCGGGCTGATCAGCGCCGTCAACGCAATGGCGGCACCGGCATAGCCACGCAGCCTGTTGCCGACGAAGACGGTGAGATTGGTGACATTGGCGCCGGGCAACACCTGCGCCAAGGCAATGCCGGACAGGATTTCATCGTCCGACATCCAACCGCGCTTGGTGACGACTTCGCGATACACCCAACCGGTGAGACCGCCGCCAAAACTGAACACGCCGATCCAGAAGAAGACGGAGAAAATCTCCCGAAGCGAGATCGGCGGTTTTTCGTCGGCGGTGGTTGCGGTCATGCGATGCACATCATTCGATAAAGATGCAGCGGAAATCGTTCACATTGGTCAGGGTCGGCCCGGTGACCACCAGGTCGCCCAGAGCCGAGAAGAAGGTCCAGGCATCGTTGTTGTCGAGCATCGCCCGCGCATCGAGCTTCGCCGCCGCGGCGCGCTGCAATGTATCGGGCGTGATCACAGCGCCGGCGCTCTCCTCGACACCATCAATGCCATCGGTATCGCCGGCCAAGGCATGAATGCCGGCGCGGCCTTCGAGCGCCAAGGCCAGCGCCAGAAGATATTCGACATTGCGGCCACCGCGCCCCTTGCCGCGCACGGTCACCGTGGTCTCGCCGCCCGACAGGAGCGCGCAGGGGCGTCCGTTCTGCGCGGCGGTGCGCAAGGCGAGCGCCGCATGCTCACGACCGACATCGCGCGCCTCGCCTTCGATGGCATCGCCGAGCATCACCGGATTGAATCCAGCCTGCCGCGCCACGTCGGCCGCCGCATCGAGCGACAATTGCGCGGTGGCGATGACATGGGTTTGCGCCTGCGCCAGCCGCGCATCGCCGGGCTTGGGCGTTTCATCCGCGCCGCGTGCCAGGCGTTGCGCCACCGCTTCGGGAATGGCGATGCCATAGCGCCGCAAAATCTCCAGCGCCTGCGCGCCCGTGCTCGGATCGGCGACCGTCGGCCCGGAAGCGACGATCGCCGGATCGTCACCCGGCACGTCGGAGATGACGAGTGACACCACGCGCGCCGGCCAGGCCGCCGCCGCCAGCCGGCCACCCTTGATGGCGGAGAGATGCTTGCGCACCACGTTCATCTCGCCGATCGGCGCGCCGCTTTTGAGCAGAGCGGAATTGATCGCCTGCTTGTCCTGCAGGGTCAGTCCTTCGATCGGCAGGCTGAGCAGCGCCGAGCCGCCGCCGGAAATCAGACACAGGACGAGATCGTCGGCGCTGAGGCCTTGCACCTTCTCGAGAATACGCCCGGCAGCGGCACGGCCGGCCGCATCGGGCACCGGATGGGCTGCTTCCACCACTTCGATGCGCTGGCAGGGCGCGCCATGGCCATAGCGCGTGACGACCAATCCTTCGAGCGGTCCCTGCCAATGATCTTCGACCGCTTTGGCCATGCTGGCCGCCGCCTTGCCGGCGCCCACGACGATGGTGCGGCCACGTGGGGCGGCGGGCAGATGACGGGGAATGGCGAGGGCTGGGTCGGCTGCGGCAATGGCGGCTCGGAACATCGTTTCCAGAAGTGCGCGCTGCCCAGCCATGATTCCTCCATTTGCGCTCCCGCTTGCCGCCGATCGGGGTCGAACGCAAGCCCTAATCGGCGCGTTCAAATCAGTTTGACCGGAAGCACCCGATGCCGACCGCACTGGCCCAATCGCCGTCGTTTATGGGAGGAGCAGCCTGCGTCTATGGCAAGGGGAAACGCCTTGAGGCGCTATGGAAGAACATACATAGCAGGCCATGGACAGATATAGGCGCAAACAAAAGCGCCGCGGCTGAGTTCAGCCGCGGCGCCCTATTCCGTTCAACTCAATGCGGCTTAGCGCAGTTCCTCGCGGAACAGGCCGAGCTTCTCCTGCGCACTGCGGTCGGAGAAGGTGAAGAGGATCGCATCCTTGGAGGCGCGATACTTCCGCCACGTCCAGCTCGGCATCGAGATGACGTCGCTCTCGCCGGCGCGGAACGTCTTGTCGCCGGCTTCGACTTCGATCTCGCCTTCGACGACGATGACCGTCTGGCCGTCCGTCGAGCGCAGCGGCTTGGTTTCGAAGCCTTGCGGCAAGTTCCACAACCAGGTCGCGATGGTCGGCATCGCCCAACCGCCGTCGATCGGATTGGTGTAGCGCAGCGCATGGCCGCGATGCGGATCGGGCTTGCCGGCCGCCGCGATCGCCAGCAGCGCTTCGCGGCTCGGCTTGTACTTGTAGTTGAAGATGGGCGTCGTCAGGCCGAAGGGCGAGGCCATCTGGAACGGCGCCATATTGGTGCCCCAGCGCGCTTGCGATTCACCCATCTGCTTCTGCACAAGCTGCGCCTTGTCATTGGCATGCTCGCTGAACGCCGTCTCGAAGAAGTTGATCATGTGCAGATCGAGACCATCGACCCAGATCACCGGCTTGTCGTGTTCCTGGCCGTGGTCGTGCCAGGCCCAGTTCGGCGTGATGACGAAGTCACCGCGCTCCATTTCAGTGCGCTCGCCGGCCACCGCCGTGTAACCGAGATTGCCCTCGAGCACGAAACGCAACGCCGAAGCGGTGTGGCGATGCGCCGGCGCGATCTCACCCGGCAGGATGAGCTGCATGCCCGAATACATGGTGGCGGTGATGCGCGAACCACCGGGCATGGCCGGGTTCTCGAACACCAGCACGCGGCGTTCCGCCTCGTCCGCCGTCAGGAGATCGCCGGCTTCCATCAGGAAATCGCGGCAATCCTTGAAGCGCCAGAGATGCGGCACGAACTTGCTCTTCGGCTCGAGCGGCACGAGGCCCTTGAGCACTTCCCACAACGGCGCCAGATTCTGCGGCGCGAGGCGGTCGTAGAACTTCTGCCGGTCCTTGGCCGGCGCGACTGCAGTGGCTGTCGACATCATAGGCTCCATCTGTTGCAAGTCTGCTGATTCAAAGTCTGCTGATTCAATGCTTCAGGCTTCTTCAACCTTCCATGTCGCCTTGCGCCTGCAAGGCCCACAGATTCCAGGCCCGCGAAGCCGTGCCGCCAATGACACGGGTCGCGGTGCGTGTTTCGGCTTCGCTCAGTGACGTGATCGGGCCACCTAGGCGCGCCGCATCGGACAGCACGCGGGCATTCTGTTCGGTATAGACGGCGCGGAACACCGCTTCGCGCAGGCTGCTGCCGACCGCCGTCGAACCATGGCCGCGCATCAGCACCACGTTCAGATCGCCCAGGACTTTCGCCAGTGCCTGGCCCTGCATGCCGTTGGTGATGAGGAGATCGTTGTCGTCGCCGACCACATCGCGCAGATCGAAGATCGGCGCGCAGGTGCCGATGAACGAACCCATATGGGTGACGGCGCGGAACGGAAACGACGGCACCAGGCTGAACGGCACGACCGACATGGAATGGGAATGAACGATGCCCATCACATCGGGCCGCGCCCGGTAGATTTCGGCGTGAATGAACCGTTCGAGATAGACGGAGCGCCCCTGGGCATCGACCGGCGCGCCATCGAGATCGAACTCGAGAATGTCTTCGGCTTCGACCGTGGCCGGCGCCATATTACGGGCCAACAGGAACCGGTCGGGCCGCTTGTCGTGGCGGGCGCTGACATGGCCGAAGGCATCGACGATACCCTCGCCGTAGAGAATGTGATTGGCTGTGACGAGATTATCGATGAGGCTGGCATCGGCTTTCGGACCAGCCGCAGCCGCCGCGGAGGCCACCCCCCCAGCGCTCGCCGGATCAAACGAATGACCATGTCCCGGTGCACACATACGCTTTGCTCCTCCCGATGGCCCGACCCTGCGCCGAGGCCTTGCCGCAATCCCTCGCGCACAAACGCGTCACGGGCAAGGCATTTGCCACCGCCTCACCTAAATATGATTATCGTACACGATTTTGATTGTCAATATTCTCAAAAAATAATAATCATGATGGGTATTGCGAACAGGTCAGTACAATTCTGACAAAGGAGCAAGGCAGATGGCTGGCTTCAGCAGATTCCTCGGCGTCCTGCGCCTGTTCACCCCGGACACCGCGGCCTGGACCGTGCCGGCCCTCGCCGAGGCGACAGGCGTGCCGGCCAGTACCGTCTATCGCACCGTGCGCGATCTCGTCGCCGGCGGCTTCCTCGAACCGGCGGCAGAAGCCTCCTACCGGCTGGGACCAGCCTTCATCGAATTCGACCGATCGCTGCGCCTCACCGACCCGCTGGTGGTCGCAGGCCGTCCGGTTTTGCACGATGTGGTGATGCAGGCGCATGTGCCCTGCGTCGCCATGCTGGCGCGCTTCTACAACGGCTCGGTGATGTGCGTGGCCGACGAGGCCGCCGCCGACACCCCTTTCCGTTCGAGCTACGAACGCGGCCGGCCGATGCCGCTGGTGCGCGGCTCGACCTCGAAGGTCATTCTCGCTCATCTGCCGACGCGCCAGTTCAACAAGCTCATCGAGAATGCCGGGCTCGACAACAAGGCCGAGGCGCTACGCACCGAACTCGCCGACATCCGCAAGCGCGGCTTCTGCTCGACGGCGAGCGAGATCGATCCCGGGCTCGCCGGCATCTCCGCGCCGGTCATCCTGAAAGACGCCGGCCTCGTCGCTTCGCTGTCGATCGTCGCCCATGATGCCGGCATCGACGAAGGCCAACGGCGCCGGTTGATCCTGCTCGTCGTCTCCGCCGCCAGCCTGCTGGCCGAGGATCTGCGCCACCGCTACGAAGCCGCCGCCAAAGCGACACAGAAAGTCGCCTGAGATCATATGAGGGGGGATAAGTGACTACGCCTGACCAGGCTCGGCCTGACAAAACCTGCGACGTCCTCATCATCGGCGCCGGCCCGACCGGATTGACCCTTGCCAATCTGCTCGGCGACGCGGGTGTTTCGACCATTCTCGTCGAACGCAATGAACTGACCGTGCAGGCACCGCGCGCCGTCTCCATCGACGACGAATCCCTGCGCACCATGCAGGCCTGCGGCCTGATCGATGAGGTGATGGCCAATGTCGCGCCCGACTATGGCTCGCATTACATGTCGATGTCAGGCATCAATTTCGCCCGCGTCGAACCGACGACCCGCGAATATGGCTATCCGCGCCGCAGCGCCTTCACCCAGCCGGAACTCGAAGCCACCTTGCGCCAGGGCCTGTCGCGCTGGGCGAGCGTCGAGCCGCTGTTCCAACATACGTTCGAAAGCGTTGTGGAAGATGCCGACGGTGTCACTGTCGTCATCAAGTGCCTCGACGGCACGCCATTGACGATCCGCGCCAAATATCTCGCCGCCTGCGACGGCGGCCGCAGCGCATTGCGCAAGATCATCGGCGCCGAATTGCAGGGATCGACCTATCCCGACAAATGGCTCATCGTCGACATGGAAGAGACGAAAGAGCGTTTGCGCCAGACCCGCGTGCTCTGCAATCCGGCCCGCGCCGCCATCTGCCTGCCCGGCCCCGACGGCAAGCGCCGTTATGAATTCAAACTGCGCGAAGGCGAATCCGACGAAGAGATCGCCACGCCAGAATCGGTCAAGAAACTGCTCGCGGCCTACGGTCCCGATGCCGACGCCAAGATCGTGCGCCGGCAGGTCTATGCCTTCCACGCGCGCGTCTGCGACACGTGGAACAGCAAGCGCATCTATCTCGCTGGCGATGCCGCGCATCTGACACCGCCCTTCGCCGGCCAGGGCATGAACAGCGGCGTGCGCGACGCCCATGCGCTCGCCTGGCGCTTCACCGCCATCGCCAAGGGCAATGTCGGCCCCGGCGTGCTCGACACCTATCAGACCGAGCGCAAGCCGCACGCCTGGGCGCTGATCGAATTCGCCATCAACATCGGCCGGGTGATGATGCCGACCTCGCCCGTGCAGGCCTTTCTCGTGCAAGGCGCCTTCCGCCTGATGCGTTTCGTGCCGAAATTGCAGAATTATTTCGCGCAGATGAAGTTCAAGCCGAAGCCCTATTACAAGCACGGCTTCCTGGTCGAAGATGCAGCCTCGAAGGTCATCGGCCGCATGTTCCCGCAGCCGACGGTCGAACTGTTGGACCGCTCGACCGCCAAGATGGACGATCTGATCGGCAATCACTTCGCGCTCATCGCCTATGGCGAGAGCGCGCAAGCGACGATCGCGCAGGCACAGCGCGAGGACTTCGGCCTCCAGGACCTGCGCCGGCTCGCCATCAGCCCCATGCGCCTCAACATCGACCGCCGCGCTGATCCGGCGATCCTGGCGTGCCGCGACGTGGACGGATTGCTGGAAGCGATGTTGCCGGTGACGAAGGACAGCCTCGTCGTCGTGCGGCCGGACCGCTACGCGATGGCGGCGGCGACGATCAGCTCACCCGCCGATATCGCCAGGCTGGCCAGCGACGTGCGTAAGCTGGTGGCGGGATCGCGATAAGCGACACTTCAGCGATGGCTCAATCTTGGTGTCATTCTCGACGGCCGCGTAGCGGCCGAGCGGGAATCCAGGGGCGTGCGGTACAATGCCAAAACGGACTTGTAAGCCCAGGTTGAAAAATCGAAGTGGTGGCTCTGGATTCCCGCTCGCAGCTTCGCTGCGTCGGGAATGACACCGAGGCCCAAACAAGAACGCCCGCATCTTGCGATGCGGGCGTCAAATCATCAGACCGAAGCCAAACCTATTTCTCGTCGAAATAGAGCCGGCCCGGATTGGTGACGAGCAGCTTCTGCTGCAATTCCGGCTCCGGCGCGAACAGCGGGATCAGGTCGACGAGATCGCCGTCGTTCGGCATCTGCTTGACGTTCGGATGCGGCCAATCGGTGCCCCAGATGATGCGATCGGGCGCCAGTTCGCAGATCTGGCGGGCGAATGGCACGGCATCGTGGAAGGGATAGCCGGTCGAGGACACGCGCTCGGAACCGCACACCTTCACCCAGCACTTCTCGTCGTCCTTGATCAGGTTGACGAGGCATTCGAACGGCTTCTGCTGCAAGCCGTCGCTCGCCTTGACGCGGCCCATGTGATCGATCGTGTAGATCACCGGCAGCTTGGCGAGCATCGGCGCATATTCCGGCAGATCGATCGCGTCGAAATGCACGTCGAGCGACCAGCCGAAATTCTTGATCTTGTCGACGACATTGTGGAACACGCGCATATCCGGCACGCCGCCGAGATGGGCGACGAAGTTGAACCGGCAGCCGCGAATGCCGCCCTTATGCAATTCCGCGATCGCCTCTTCGCTGAACGTGTCGTCGATATTGGCGACGGCGCGATAACGGCCGTTCGACTGCGCGATGGCATCGAGACACACCGTATTGTCATTGCCGTGGCAGGACGCATTGACGATCACCGCGCGGGTGAGGCCGAGCTTGGCCTGCAAGGCGGCGAACTTCTCAAGGCCCGAATCCGGCGGCGTATAGGAGCGATCCGGCGCGAACGGATATTTGTCGCCCGGCCCGAAGATATGGCAATGGGCGTCCGTCGCATTGTGCGGCAGTTTGAACTTCGGCGTCTTGGTATCACGATCCGGCGGCGGAATGGTCGGCGTGAAATCGTTCGGCGGATTCTTATGCTTGTCGAGCGCACTCATTTCTTGTCGGCTCCTCTTTCTTGTGCGTCGGCGATGGCGCTGCAAAGGCCGGGGTTCATGCCCAGATCTTCGACCATCATCGCCGCCTCCCGCATTTCCGCGGCGCGGCGAATGCCGTGCTGGCGTACACGACCGCCCATCGTTTCCGCAAGCTGGCGGAAATCGATCGACGGATAGCTGGCGTCGAGGCTGGCGAACACTTCGTCTTCCACGCCCCACTGCTTCGCGGCGGCGGCGCAATCGACCATGATGGCTTCAAGGCCCTTGATGACGATCGAACGGCAGAGCTTCATCGCCGAAGCACGGCCAGGCTCGGTCGTCACCGGCGTCACGTTCATGCCAAGGCCATTGAGCAAAGCGGCGGCTTCTTCCGCCGCCGGACCACCGGCCAGGATCGGCACTTGAATGCCGGGCCCCGGCACCGGCGCCATCACCGCGCCTTCGACATATTTGGCATGCGAGGCATTGACCTTGCCCGCCGCTGTCTTCTTCGTCACCGGCGAAGCCGAATTGATGTCGAAGAACAACTGGCCCTGGTTGAGATAGCCGGCTGCTTCGGCCGCCACATCCAGAACGTTGGAGGCCGTCACGGCAGAGATGACGATGCGCGCATCGCGGCTGGCATCGGCCGCACTCTTGGCCGGTCGCACGCCGAGGCTTTTCGCCAGTTCGATTTTCGCCGGCCCCTTCTGGGGATCATTGAAAAGAATGTCATATGTCGAAATCGACACACCGCCACGCGCGAGGAATTCGCGCGCGAACGTCGATCCGACTTCACCGAAACCGATGATGCCAAGTGTAATGTTGCCGGACATGAGCGTTCCCTTAGTCTTTGAATGGGTCATCCGTGGCGATGATCCGTAAACATTCCGATCCAGGCTGACAACCCAGAGCCAATCGCGTTTCGATGGAAAGGCGATTTTACTTGGTTTTGTTTGGGCTTCGAGCGTGTGACGAAGCCAAGCTGCAAGGCGGCGCAGACAGCGCGAAGCTATTTATGCTGGGCCAGAAACCGTTCATCATAAAGCTTCTCCGCCGGCGGCGGATCGGCAAGCGTGCCGATCTCGCGCAGCGACCGGCGGATCACTTCGACGGCGCCTTTGTCGAAACCGCCTTTATCCCGGACCATGCGGGTGATCTCATCCTCATAAGCGGCGCGCGCCGATTCCTCGCTGATCCGCAAAGTGGCCGCGCTGACTTTTATGGTGACGTCCGGATTGGCCTTGGCGAAAGCCACCGCCTTGAACCAGCCATCGACGAAGCGCTGCACCACATCCGGCGATTTGGCGATCAGCTCGTTGCGCGCGAACAGAACGTTGGAATGGAAATCCTTCACGATGTCGCCGAGCGGCGCCAGCACCTGCCCCTGCTTGTTGAGCTGCGCATCGAAAGCCGTCGCGGCACCCATCACCACGCCGTCGATATCGCCAGAACGCATGGCGGCGATGGAGGTGCGCGATGCACCGGTCGGGAAAGAGATCACACCGTCATTGCCCCAGCCCTGGCCGCGGCCAATTTCGCGCGCCATCCAATCGGTCAACGAGCCGGCCGACGTCACGCCGAGTTTCTTGCCGCGCAGATCGGCCAGGGATTTGATCGGCGACGGGTTCGCCACCAGCACCACCATGTTATAGGGCGCGCCACTGACGGCAGCGATGGCGGTGACCGGCACGCCCTTCACCGGATAGGCGAGCCCTGGCCCCGATCCGAAACCCAGATCGACAGAACCGGACGCGAGACCAACCATCGTTTGCGACTCGCCACCGAAATAGATCGACTCCACCTCCAGACCGAACTGCTTCCAGATGCCGGCCTCATTGCCGACATCGACGATGGTCAGGATCATCGGCCCACCGGATTTGCCGACTTTCAATTTAGTCTGGGCCTGGGCGATACCGGCCAGTGTCAGGCCAACGATAAGCGCCGCAACCCGCCCCATGAAAAAGCGCGCCATGTCTCCTCCCGAAGATTTTTTATTGCGTAAGAGCCTAGAGACTTGCCCAGAAGCTGTAAATACGCGTTCTATAGGCGCAAGGGTCACGCAAGCGCCCGCGAAGTCCCGGGAGGACGATATGAAGATCGGCCATGCGGATGCGCATGAAGGCGCGGTGACGACACCGGAATTTCGCGGCGGCGGCAAATTGTTCCGCACGCTGCTAACCGGCACCGAAGGACAGCCCGATAATTTTCGCCTGGTTTACGTGCGCACCAACGGACCGATTGCGACGCCGCGCCATCGCCACAACTTCGATCAGTTGCGCCTCGCCATCGAAGGCGACATCAACTATGGACCGGACCATTGGATCAGGCCCGGCGAACTGGCCTACTTCCCCGAAAGCACGCCCTATGGTCCGGAAGAAGCCGACAATGAACGGCTGGGCATCACCCTTCAATTCGGCGGCGACAGCGGCGAAGGCTTCATCAGCGAACGGCAGATGAACGACGGCATGGCGACGCTGCAACGCCTCGGTACATTCGAGAAAGGCATCTATCGCCGCACCGACGATCCGCCGGAGGGGACGCGTCGCAATCAGGATGCTTTCGAGGCGATCTGGGAGAGCGTCAGCGGCCGCCGCATCGCCTATGCACCCAAGCGCTGGGATGCACCGGTCTTGATGCAGCCGCAGGAGCAACCGTGGACGAACCTCACGCCAGGGATCGCATCAAAACATCTGGGCGAGTTCGGCACGCGCGGCACCACCTTTGCCGTGTTGCGCCTCGATGAAAACCGAAAACATGCGCTCTCGGCACGAGGCGGCTGGCGCATCGGCTTCGTATTGTCCGGCACGGGCACCATTGGTGACAACGCTCTGCGAACCCATTCGGCTTTCGCGCTGGAAGCCGGCGAAAGCGCAACCATCAAGGCTGAAGCCCCACTTCATCTTTTCCTGGCGGATATGCCGGCTTTCCAAACGGCCCCGCACGCTGCCTGAAAAACGGATTGACCATGTTTGAAATCGGCTTCATCGGCACCGGCGCACTCGGCGGCGCCTTGGCGGGCAAACTGCTGCAATCGGGGCGCCGCCTCACCATCTACGATGCCGATGCCAAGAGGCGGCAACAGATGGCGGAAGCCGGCGCCACCGTTGCCAGCTCCGCCCGCGCGGTTGCCGATGCGTGCGAGATCGCCTTCGTCTGCCTGCCCGCGCCAGCCATCAGCCGCGCCGTCGCCGAGGAGATCGCCGGTGCCACGCGCCTGCGCATCCTGGTCGAATGTTCGACGCTTGGCGTCAAGACGATGCGCGACATCGCCGATCATCTCGCGCAAGCCCAGATCGCCGTGCTCGATTGTCCGGTCACGGGCGCGGCCGGCGGCGCACGTGGCGTCGATGCGGGCACATTCGCCTTCGTCTGCGCAGGATCCGATGACATCTTCGCGCGGGTCGACCCCTTGCTGCGCAGTTTGACGGCACGCGTTCACCATGTCGGCACGGAGCCCGGCATGGCGCAGATCGCCAAGGTGATCAACAATGCCTTGTCGATCACCGCTCTCACCGTATCCTGCGAGGCCATCGTCATGGGCGTCAAAGCGGGCCTCAACCCCAGCGCCTTGATCGACGCCCTCAACGACGGCAGCGGCCGCAATTCCGCAACGGTGGACAAATTCCCGCGCTCCATCCTACCGCGCGATTTCGCCTCGCCGATGAGCATCGGCGTCAAGGACATGCAACTCTACATGGAAACCATTGAGGCCATGGGCCTGCCCGCGCCCATCGGCGCGGCGGTGATGGACATCTGGAACAGCGCCTACGCAGAAAACCCCAAGCGCGGCTACAATTCCATCGTCGAATATTTCGAACGGCCCGCCAACGTTGAAGTGAAGGGCTGAGACTGGCTACCATGCCCTCCTGACAGGAGGGATTCCATGAAAGTGCGCGCCGCCGTTCTGGAAGATATGGGCCGTTCGCCGCCCTATGCCTCGTCACGCCCGCTGACGATCACCGAGGTAGAGATCGCGCCACCCGGCCCTGGCGAAGTCCTGGTGCGCATCGCCGCCGCCGGCCTCTGCCATTCCGATCTCTCGGTGATCGATGGATCGCGACCCCGCCCCACGCCCATGGCACTCGGCCACGAAGCCTCCGGCATCGTCGAAGCCCTGGGCCCTGGTGTCGATGATCTCAGCATCAGCGATCATGTCGTTTTGGTCTTCGTGCCGAGTTGCGGCCATTGCCTGCCCTGCGCTACAGGCCGCCCGGCGCTGTGCGAACCGGCCGCTGCCGCCAATGGCGCCGGCACTTTGCTCTCGGGCGAAAAGCGCATCAGCCGCAACGGCACGCCGATCAATCATCACATGGGCGTATCGGCCTTCGCCGATCACGCGGTGGTCTCGCGCCGCTCGCTCGTGCGCATCGACAAGGATATTCCGCTCGAACATGCGGCCCTCTTCGGCTGCGCCGTGCTCACCGGCGTCGGCGCGGTGATCAATACGGCGCAGATCGCGGCGGGATCGACGGTCGCCATCGTCGGTCTCGGCGGCGTCGGTCTCTCGGCTTTGCTGGGCGCACTCGCCTGCGGCGCCGACCGTGTCGCCGCCATCGATCTCGATGCCGGCAAACTCGCTGTCGCACGGCAACTCGGCGCGACGGAGACTTTTGAATCCGGCAGCGTCGATGCCATCGCCAACATTCGTGACGCGAGCAAAGGCGGCTATGACACGGTGATCGAACTGGCCGGATCGGCGAAGGCGCTCGAACTGGCTTATGCGGTCACCAAACGTGGCGGCACCACCGTCACCGGTGGCCTGCCCGCGCCTTCAGCGATGTTGCAGATTCCCGCCGTCAGCCTTGTCGCCGAAGAGCGCACGCTCAAGGGCAGTTACATCGGCACCTGCGTGCCCACGCGCGATCTGCCGCGCTATCTCAATCTCTTCCGGCGCGGCCGTCTGCCGGTCGATCGGCTGCTGACCGATCAGATCACGCTTGACGACATCAACGCCGGCTTTGACCGGCTGCGGGAAGGCAAAGCCATCCGGCAGGTCGTTCGTTTCAGCTGACTGTCAGCTTCGACCGCGCATTCTCCCTGATCCGTTCATCCTGCGGCCATGTTTGTCAGGACATAGTCGGGAAGCTTCAACGCGATCATTCGTGAGACGACGCGATGGCGGCAGATTCGACACAACAGGCGCTCGTCGCGCTCAACCGCTTCGGCTTCGGCGCACGCGGCGGCAACTCCGGCGACCTTGCAGCCGCGGCAAGCGACCCACGCGGCTTCGTCCTGGCTGAGCTGACAAGCCCGCGCTCAACGCGCCTCGAAAATCCAATCCTGCACTCGACCGACGCCTTGCTGAGCGAGCTATACGGCTTGCAACAACAGGAACGCGCCTATCGCATCGCCGTCAATCAACAGAGCGCCAATCAGCAGGCCGCGAACGGACAAGTGGCAAGCGAGCCAACGGAAACACCCGCGCCGCAACCATTCGCGCCACTCCCACCGCAACCCAATTTCAACGTCATCGCCGAACGCTTCCGCGCCGAAGCCCTGGCCCGCATCCAGCGTGCCCATGCGCCGGCCTGCGGCTTCGTCGAACGGCTCGTCACCTTCTGGTCCAATCATTTCTGCATTTCGGCGATCAAAGGTCCGGGCGTGCGCGTCACGGCCGGCGCCTTCGAGCGCGAAGCGATCCGCCCGCATGTGCTCGGTCGTTTCGCCGATCTGCTGCGCGCCGTCGAACAGCATCCGGCCATGCTGTTCTATCTCGACAATGCGCAATCCATCGGCCCCAATTCCCGCGCCGGGCAAAACGGCAAACGCGGCCTCAATGAAAATCTGGCGCGCGAAATCATGGAGTTGCACACGCTCGGCGTCGACGGCGGCTACACCCAAGCCGATGTCACCGCCTTCGCCCGCATCATCACGGGGTGGACGGTCGTCGGCCCAGCCGCGCGGCTGGGGACGCCAGGCACGTTCACCTTCAACGCCAATGCGCATGAGCCCGGCGCTCAAACTTTGCTGCGAAAGACTTATGCGGAAGATGGCGTGGCGCAGGGCGAACAAGCGCTCGACGATTTGGCGCGCCATCCCTCGACCGCCAAATTCATCGCCACCAAACTGGTGCGCCATTTCATCGCCGACGATCCGCCTCAAGCCCTTGTCGACAAACTGGCGAACGTGTTTCGCGACAGCGACGGCGACCTGAAAGCGGTCTCGACCGCACTCGTCAACGATCCGCTATCCTGGTCGACGCCGCTCACCAAAATCCGCAGTCCTTATGAATTCCTGGTTGCCTCCTCACGGCTGTTCGCGCGCACGCCCGACCAGCCACAGCGTTATCTTGGCGCGCTTGCTCTGATGGGCGCACCACTCTGGCAACCGCCCGGCCCGAACGGTTTCGCCGATACCAATTTCGCCTGGGCCACGCCCAATGGCATGAAGGCGCGGCTGGAAATTTCCAATCAGATCGCCAAGCGCCTCGGCAATCTCACCGATCCGGAGGAAGCGCTCGATGCCGCCGCCGGCGCCGCCGCATCAGCCGATCTCAAACAAACGATAGGGCGCGCTGAGTCGCGCGAACAGGCCATCGCCCTCGTGCTGATGTCGCCGGAATTCCAGAGGAGATAACCGTCATGGCCTCCAACCTCCCGCATGCCACGCGCCGACAATTGCTCGTCACCGGCGGCGCACTGTTCGCCTGGTCCTATCTGCCGCATTTCGCCCGCGCCGCCGACGCGCGCGATCCGCGCTTCATCGCCATCATCCTGCGCGGCGCACTCGATGGCCTGGGCGCGGTTCCCCCGATCGGCGATCCCTCTTATGCCGCCCTGCATGGCCCCATCGCTTTGTCGCTCACCGGCGACACACCGGCTTTGCCGCTCGACGGTTTCTTTGCGCTGCATCCCTCGATGACCAATCTCGTCCGCCTCTACGGCGCGCGGCAGGCGACCATCGTTCACGCCACGGCGACCGCCTATCGCGACCGCTCGCATTTCGACGGCCAGGACGTGTTGGAAAGCGGCTATGCCGGTGCAGGACGCACCGATTCCGGCTGGCTCAACCGCGCCGTCTCCGTTCTGCCGAAGGGCGAGCGGATTGCAGCGCGCGGCAAAGCACTCGGCGTCGGCCCGGCGACGCCGCTCATCCTGCGCGGTGGCGCCCCTGTCACCGGCTGGACGCCAAGCACTTTGCCGGCGGTGCAGGACGATCTCGAACAGCGCCTGCTGGCGCTTTACCGCGAACGGGACAAGGCGCTGGCCACCGTACTCACCGAAAGCCTCGACATCGAGAAGATCGCCCAGCGCGAAGCCGGCGGCATGCGCCCCGTCGGCGGCAATGTGATCGAAGCCATGCGCACGCCGGCGCGCGGTGCCGCCAAGCTGCTCGCCGCCGACGATGGCCCGCGCATCGCGGCGCTGGCCTTCGACGGTTGGGATACCCATGCCAATGAAGGCGGCGCCACCGGCCGTCTGGCGCAGTTGCTGGCGGGCCTCGATGCCGCCATCGCCGAATTCGAAACCGGCCTCGGTGCGGCCTGGAAGGACACGGTCGTCGTCGCCATCACCGAGTTCGGCCGCACGGCGAAGGTCAACGGCACGACGGGCACCGACCACGGCACCGGCACCGTCGCTTTCCTCGCCGGCGGCGCTTTGGCCGGCGGCAAGATGGTCGCCGATTGGCCGGGCCTGCGCGACGAACAATTGTTTGAAAAACGCGACCTGAAGGCGACGACCGATCTGCGCGCCGTGCTCAAGGGCTTGCTGGTCGATCATCTCAACATCGGCATGGCGCAGATCGAAGGCGTTTTCCCGGATTCGACTTCGGCCAAACCGCTACGTGGCCTGATCGCATAAAGAAACCAATTGCCTTCGATACGGATTATGCCATCGATTGGATCACGCTTGTATTGCTCGCGAGCCCCGCATCGATGGCCACCTCCATTACGGCATTGAACGCCGCCAATTTCTTCATGGCCGATGTCCGCGACGGATTGGGCCCGTTTCTCGGCGTCTTTTTGCAGAACCGGCAGTGGAGCGCTTCGGAAATCGGGATCGTCATGACGATCGGCGGCTTGGCTGGCATGATCGCAACGACGCCGGCGGGCATTCTCGTCGACACGACGAAAGCCAAACGGGCATTGGCGATCACGGCCATTGTCGCGGTCATCCTGGCGAACGCCATCAACTATCTGTATCCGACATTTCCCATCACCGCCGCGGCGCAGACGATCAGCGCCATTGGCGGCGCCGCCATGGGTCCCATCATCGCCGCATTGACCTTGGGCCTCGTCAAACAGGCAGGCTTCGCCCATCAGCTCGGCCGCAATGAAGCGTTCAACCATGCGGGTAATGCCTCTGCCGCAGCGCTGGCCGGGCTTCTCGGTTATCTCTTCGGTTTCGTCGCGATATTCGTCTTGATGTCCGCCATGGCCGTGGCATCGGCCATCGCGGTGCTCTCCATCAAGGGCGGCGACATCGACCACGAAGCGGCGCGCGGGCGGGAAAATGTCGGCGCGGACGCGCCAGCTGTCAGCAGTTATTCCACCTTGCTCACCTCGCGCCCGTTGATCGTCATCGCCGTGACGATGGCGCTGTTTCATCTCGGCAACGCCGCGATGCTGCCGCTTCTGGGCCAAGCCATGGTGGCGCGCGGCGATCAATGGGATCCGAGCGCCTATACGGCCGCGACCATTCTGATTGCGCAAATCACCATGATACCGGCGGCTTTGCTTGCCGCCCGCATTGCCGAAGTGCGCGGCTATAGCCCGCTTTTCATTGCCGCTCTTGTCGCGCTGCCGATCCGGGGCCTCATCGCCTGGTCGTTCACCGAACCCGGCGCGCTCATCCCGGTGCAGATTCTCGATGGCGTCGGCGCCGGCCTTCTGGGCGTCGCTCTGCCCGGCCTCGTCGCCCGGGTTCTGGCCGGCACGGGCCATGTCAACGCCGGCCTCGGCGCCGTCATGACCGTGCAAGGCATCGGCGCGGCCTTCAGCACCACCATCGCCGGCTTCGCCGCCGACCGATGGAGCTATGGCGCCGCCTTCCTGATCCTGGGGGCCATCGCCTTGGCCGGCTTAGCATTTTGGCTTCTCAATGCGCGATTTTTCACGCCACGCAGCACCGGGCAGCTTGATCCCAATACGACATAAAACTTTGCCGCGTCGTTCGTGCTAAGCAAAACTCTGTCACCCCTCGACATGACGAAGACGCCCTATCTGGAGCGGAAATGGTATCGAACTTAATCCCGCCGGCCTTGCTTGCCCCCATCCTGCTCATCCTGTCGAACGTCTTCATGACGTTCGCCTGGTATGGCCATCTGAAATACAAGGAAAGCCCGCTGCTTTGGGCGATTCTCGCAAGCTGGGGCATCGCGCTCGTCGAATATTGCTTCGCCGTTCCAGCCAATCGCTACGGCAGCGCCTTCTATTCCGTTGCCGAACTCAAAACGATGCAGGAAGTGATTACCTTGCTCGTGTTCGCCGGCTTCTCGACCTTCTATCTCAAGGAACAGCTCGGCTGGAATCACGCCGTCGGCTTCATCCTGATCGCGGCCGGCGCGGCCTTCATCTTCAAGGATAAGATCTGATTACGTCGGACGCATTGTGCGCAGCCTTGGTGTCGTCCCGGACGCGCTGAAAGCGCGATCCGGGAACCAGGGGCGTGTGATGGATGCTGCTTATCTTGATGCGGTGAAGATACGACGTCGCCGAGTAGGACACTCATCCGTTTGCCCCTGGTTCCCGGATCACCTGCTGCGCAGGCGTCCGGGATGACACCCAGGTTTCGGCTCAAAATAAAAACGCGCCGCTAGTGAGCGGCGCGTTCCACGGAATTCATGTCTTGATCGATTAACGGGCTGCCTGCTTGGCGATGATGTGATCCTTGATGTCTTCATAGACATTCTTCGGCACGATATTCTTGTCGAGCAGCTCGTTCTTGCCGCGATACGGACGGCCCTTGATGATGGCGGCCGAACGCGCTGCGCCAATGCCTTTCAGCTTTTCCAGATCGGCGGCGGAGGCGGTGTTGATGTCGAGAAGATCGGTCGCGGCAGCTGGCTTGGCAGCGGTCGTGGGCGCCGTTGCAGGTGTTGCGGGCTTGGCTGTGGTGGCGGGAGCAGTCGTCGCTGGCGCCGTTGCGGCCGGCGGCGGCATGACGGGCTTGGCGGGTTGCGTTGAAGGAGCCGGCGCCTGCGCCAAAGCTGCGCCAGTGAGGGCGGTCGCGAATGCGAGAGCGGCAAGAATGCGGGTCTTCATGGCTGTCTCCAGTAAAAACGGAAGGCCCAAAGCTAAGGGCACATCACACCGTTCACTGTAGTCAGCGCAGATGAACCGTGGCTGAACCCACGGGCGCGTTATCGGCAACGAAGGTCATCACCGGCGGACCGTTGCGATGCGCTTCGGTCGGTCCCTTGGCGGGCTGCGGCGCGCGCATGGTCGCCACCAAAGCAATGGCGATGGCAAAGGCCATCAATGCCACCAGCCGAACCGACATACGCAACTGCTGCTGCGCCAGCTCCGGCGGCATAGCGTAGCTGAAGCCATTGTTTTCACTCGGTTCGGACCAATTTCGGGAGCGCATCTGACTCTCCTGGGCACGGGCGGAACGAAGGACCTGCCGCCCCGCTCCAAACGGGATAAGCCCGATCCCTACCGTCTTGCAGTGTGGTAACGCACAAACCCGCCGGAGGTTCGATCAAAAACAGGCCAAAAATCGGCTTTTCCATTTGCCCTTTGGGCGCTGCGAAACTATTTTCCGCCGCCTCCATGAATCCCATGGAGAATCTCGAAACTCCCCGGAGACCAGAAATGTCGTTCCTTGCAGGCGCAGTGACCCGCGTGAAGCCGTCAGCCACCATGGTGGCTACCCAGGTGGCGCGCGACCTGAAAAACGCCGGGCGCGACATCATCTCGCTTTCCGTTGGCGAACCTGACTTCGATACGCCCGATCATATCAAAAAGGCGGCCATCGACGCCATCAATCGCGGCGAGACGAAATATCCGCCAGTGCTCGGCATCGTGCCGCTGCGCGAAGCCATCGCCAAGAAGTTCAAGCGCGAGAACGAACTCGACTACAAGCCGTCGCAGACCATTGTCGGCACGGGCGGCAAGCAGATCCTGTTCAACACCTTCCTCGCCACCTGCGACAAGGGCGATGAAGTCATCATCCCGGCGCCCTATTGGGTGAGCTATCCGGACATGGTGACCATTGCTGGCGGCACGCCGGTGATCGTCAAGACGACGCTCGAGTCGGGCTTCAAACTGCAGCCCGAGGATCTCGATCGCGCCATCACGCCGAAGACCAAGTGGGTGCTGCTCAACTCGCCGTCGAACCCGACGGGCGCGGCCTATACCCGCGACGAATTGAAGGCGCTCACCGACGTTCTGATGCGGCCGAAGAACAAGCATGTCTGGGTGTTCAGCGACGACATCTACGAACATCTGATCTACGGCGACTTCAAATTCACCACGCCGGTGCAGATCGAACCGAACCTGATGGATCGCGCGCTGACCATGAACGGCATGTCGAAGAGCTATGCCATGACCGGCTGGCGCATCGGCTATGCGGCCGGCCCCGACATCCTGATCAAGGCTCTCGACCTGCTGCATGGCCAGCAGACCTCGGGCGCCTGCACCATCGCGCAATGGGCTTCGGTCGAGGCCTTGAACGGCCCGCAGGATCATCTGCCGGTCTTCCGCAAGGCCTTCGAGGAGCGCCGCGACCTGGTGGTCTCGATGCTCAACCAGGCCAAATTCATCAAGTGCCCGACGCCGGAAGGCGCCTTCTATGTCTATCCCGACTGTTCGGCGGCGATGGGCAAGAAGACCCAGGACGGCAAGGTGCTGACGACCGACGAGGACTTCATCACCGCCCTGCTGCATCAGGAAGGCGTCGCGGTGGTGCACGGCTCGGCTTTCGGCCTTGGCCCGAACTTCCGCATTTCCTATGCGGCCAAGACCGGCCTGCTGGAAGACGCCTGCCGGCGTATCCAGCGCTTCACCGCCAGCCTGTCGTAAAAATCTTCCCGCGGTGCATCAGAAGATGCACCGCGGCTCATCCTTTGGTCGCCCTCCGTCGCGCTTTGAGCCCGTTCACCGTCCGGCTATGCTGGGCGCGGTACGAAACGGAGGGATGTGCCATGCCGGTCTTTTCATCGAAACATCTGCTCTGGGGCGCGGGACTTCTGCTTCTGTCTGGCGCCCTGCCCGCCCAGGCCCAGGACGCCAAGGGCGTCTGGCTGCGCGACAATGGCAAAAGCCGCGTGCGCATCAGCGATTGCGGCGGTGCGCTCTGCGGCACGATCGCCTGGCTCGCCGATTCAAGCGGCCCATCCAAGGTTGGCCAACGCGTCTTCTACGGCATGAAACCGTCGGGTGCCGGCAAATGGAGCGGCAGCGCCTTCAATCCGGAAGACGGCAAGACCTACAACGGCACGATGAGCCTGTCGGGCTCGACGCTCACCACCTCGGGCTGCGTGCTCGGCGGCCTGATCTGCCGCTCGGTCAGTTGGTCGCGGGTGAATTGATCCGCTGAAGCGCTGATTTGGCGTGCTATGCTGACGCATGCTCGCACACACGCCTTATGACGGCAGTTCGAAGCCTTTCACGATAGGCCTGCGTCCGCTCGATCCGGCCCGCTGGATCGAGCCTGACGCGGGATTGGCACAATTCCTCACCGAAAAGCGACGACTGTTCACCGAGCAACCCAATGCGGTCTTCGCCGCCCGCGAAGATACGCTGGACAGCCAGCGTGAGGTCCGCGATGCGCTTGCCGATTATCTGACGCAGATCTATCCCGATCTCTATGTCCGCGACGGCAACGGCATAACGATCATGCCGCTGCGGCAGCGCGTTGCCTTCGACGATCCTCTGCCGCCCCTGATGCAGGCGGCACGGCTCGTCCAGGACGATCTCGCGCTCATGCGCCGCTTCGACGATGGCTGGCGCCTCGCCGCGGCCGCGATCTGCTTTCCCTCGACCTGGCTGCTGCAAGAGAAGTTCGACCGCACCTTGGCCGACATTCACGCGCCTGTGCCCGGTTTTCCCGGCGAGATGGAAAAGCGCGTGACGCGCATCTTCGACAATTTGCGCGCCGACGCGCCGGTCGAGCGGTTCAACTGGTCGATCTATGACAACGATGTGCTGTATCATCCGCATCCCGCGCCGCGCGCGCCTGCAGCGGAACCATCTTTCATCCGTGTCGAGCGGCAGACCTTGCGCCGCATGGCGTCCGGCGACATCCTCTTCACCATCCGCATCCTGATCGATCCGATCGCCGCCTTCCGCGATCATCCGGACGGACAAACCCTGGCCCGTGCCCTGCGCGACCAGCTTCTGGCGCTGACATCAGATCAGCTTGCCTACAAGAATATGACCGAGAGCCGCGACAGGATCGCCCATTCCCTTGCCGCATTTGTCACGGCAGACTGACCTCATGAGCGATGAAGAACGCAACAGATTGAGTGCCCGCGCCGCGCGCTATGCGCAGGTCGGCACGCGGGTCGGCAGTGTGGCCGCGCGCATGGCGAGCGCACGCTTGCGCGGCCGCGACATGTTCGACGATGCCAATGCGGCGGCCTTCACGGCGGCTCTCGGTTCCCTCAAGGGACCGATGATGAAAGTGGCGCAATTCCTCGCCACCATCCCGGAAGCTCTGCCCCAAGACTGGGCCGACCGGCTCAAGCAATTGCAGGCGAACGCGCCGCCCATGGGCGCCGGCTTCGTCAATCGCCGCATGATGGCGGAACTGGGCGCGGGCTGGCGGACCAAGTTCTCGACCTTCGATCTGCATCCGGCGCACGCCGCTTCGCTCGGCCAAGTGCATCGCGCCACCTCGCTCGATGACCAGCCGCTCGCCTGCAAGCTGCAATATCCCGATATGACCTCGGTGGTCGAGGCCGACCTCAAACAGCTCGATATCCTGTTTGCCCTGCGCCGCCGCCTCAACACGGCGCTCGACACGCGCGAGGCCGCCAAGGAAATCGGCGCGCGCCTGCGCGAGGAACTCGACTATGAGCGCGAAGCCAAACATGTGACGCTCTATCGCGAAATCCTCGGCGATCGCACGACGCAGACCAATGTGCGCGTGCCAGGCGTCTGGCCCGAGCTCTCAACGCGCCGCCTTATCACCCTCGACTGGCTCGAAGGCGAGCCGCTGCTCGATTTCAAATCGGCCTCGCAGGACGCGCGCAATGCCATAGCCACCGCCATGTTCCGCGCCTGGTGGCATCCCTTCATTCGCCTCGGCATCATCCACGGCGATCCGCATCTCGGCAATTACACCGTGTTCCGTGGCGACGATGGCGAAGCGGCGGGCATCAATCTGCTCGACTATGGCTGCATCCGCATTTTTCCGCCGCACTTCGTCAAAGGTGTCGTCGATCTCTATCGCGGCCTGCGCGATGGCGACGAAGCGGCCATCGCCGCCGCCTATGAGACCTGGGGCTTTCGGGCCTTAAGCCCGCAATTGCGCGACGTGCTCAACATCTGGTCGCGTTTCATCTATGGCCCGCTGCTCGATGATCGCGTGCGCCCGATCGCCGAAGGCGTTTCGCCCGGCGAATATGGCCGCACACAGGCGGGCCGCGTCCATGAGGGGCTCAAGCAGCACGGCCCCGTCACCGTACCGCGGGAATTCGTGTTCATGGATCGCGCCGCCATCGGCCTGGGCGGCGCCTTCCTGCATCTCGACGCGCGGCTGAATTTCTACGCCATGTTCAACGAGGCGCTGGTCGATTTCGATGTCGACGCGCTGGCGCAGCGCCAGGCCGCCGTGTTGCAGAAGGCTGGCCTCGCACCGCCAACCTAAGAGGTTGCTCACACGCGCCGATCGACAAAACGCGGCGCCTTGATGCTGCTTTCAAACGCGCTGGCCAGACTGCCCGCCGGTAGAACTTCCACGTCCGGCGAAACCTCGAAACTCATTTTGACCAGCCGCGCTACGTCCGAGCGCGCCTGATCATTGTCCGTTCCACGACGCAGTTCGATGAGCAGTTTGAGATTTTCCCGGCCGGACTTTTCATCGGTCAGCAGCAAGGCCTGAAAATCATTGATGAAGCCGTTGCGAAACATCAAATCCTCGAACTCGGAGTGATTGACGTTGACGCCGCGGATCTTGAAGAAGCCGGTCGTGCGATTGGCGTGCCTGATCATGGGAAAGACATCGGCCCACGGCCCCATGCCCCGGGATTGCGGAATGAACCGCACCAGATCGCCCGAATTCCATCTCAGGAAGGGTGTGGCATTATTGGTCCAGAGCGGCGTCACGCAGAGCGTGCCGACCTCGCCGTCATGCACGGGAATGCCAGTTTCCACATCGACGACTTCGACATAATAGAGATCCGTCCACACGTGAATGCCATCATGCGCGTTGTTTTCAGCGCCCATCAGCCCCGCTTCACTCATGCCGAAAACATCGAAAACCTCCGCCCCCCAGGTCCTGCCGATCTTTTCGCGTTTCGCGTCGGACAATGTTTCCGCCGTACACACCACTTTCTTGACCGAGCTTTTGGCGAGGTCCATGCCCCTGGCATCAGCGAGATTGGCGAGATGCAGCGCGAAACTGCTCATGCCCATGAAGACGGTCGGCTTCAACGTTTCAATCAGATCGAGCTGTACGTCCGACGGGCAGGAATTGCCCGCGCCAACCCAAATCATCCCGACATCGAACATTTGCGCGCTGCGCGCCCACACCTGGCCGGCCGGATGAACGCCTATGGGAAAGGCGATATGGCAGAGGTCGCCCTTACCGATCCCCATGCAAGGGAACGAGCGGCCCCAGGACAAAAGCGCGTAACGAATGTCCTCGGCCGTGCGGGGATAGAAGACAGGCCGGCCAGTCGAACCACCAGAGCGCCAATATTCCGCGACTTCGGTCGCTGGCGCGGTGCAGAAATTCTCGAGGAACGACGCATGGTCGAGCTGCCGCAGGATGTCCTTGTCGAGAATGGGAATCTTCTGCCACTCCGTCGGATCGTCAAGCTTCTCGGGATCGATATGATCCAGCTTCTTTCGATACCATTTGGCCGCTTTCGCGCGGGCGAAAGCTATCTTTTTGCGCTCACTTTGCAGAACTGCGATCTCGGCGCGCGATTTCGGCAGGGAAAGCGGAAACTGCATGCGGGTATCGTCCTCACGACCAGAAGCTCAAGGCTACGGAGTACGGTTTCCCGGCACTATCCCATTGGTGCAAGCGCCAGCCGATGGATGCAAGTAAGCCCTGTCCCAGAAGCACTTGGCTCTCGGACCGCCTACGCCGGTAGCCGCTCTCTGATCTTGAACCGCTTCCCATTCCCTGCTTGAATGTCGTGCGGTTGGCGCTCACTCAACGAAGCTGCCCTCATGATCGAGACACTGGGACGCAAATCCGAAGCTTTCGAAACCAGAGACCCGGAGATGGCTCGCGCCCATCTGTCCGGCGTCTTCCGCTCGCACCGGCTCGATTTTCGCAATCGCAATCACCAGCTCGCGGTTCGCCATCGCACGGTTAGCTGTGGCAGCGCCTCCTTTCATGGCCTGAAGTATGGCGCCGATGTCAGACTGATCTCCTCCGAGATGGACCGGTTCTATCTCTTTCAATTCGCCAAGCGGGGATCGTTCCAGATCTGGCGCAATGGCAGCGCCACCACCGTGCCGGAAAAGACAGCCTATGCGGTCAACACCAGCGAGACCTTCGCCAAGGACTGGACCGACGATGGCGAACAGATGATCTTGCGTGTCGAGCGCGCCGCCATCGCGAAGTACCTGCAGAACCTGCTTGCCTCGGATCACGGCGAAATCGAATTCCAATCCGCCGCGACCGAAGACGCCGGCCGCATGCTCTATTCGCTCTATGGCTATATCGACGCGATGAGTGAACGGCCCGCCCGGTTTCGCAGCCAGATCGAAGACGTGATTTTGTCGACGATCGTGTCAGCCTTTCCCAATAATTACACGGAAACGTTGGAGCGGCCGCAAAAGCCTTGCGCGCCCTATTACATCCACCGCATTGAAGAGGCGATCGACGCCGATCCGAGGGCGGATTTTCCCCTGCAGGACATGGTTGAAATCGCAGGCGTCAGCGCGCGCACGCTCTATTATGGCTTCCGGCAGTTTCGCGACACCACACCTTTGAATTACCTGCGCGACCGCAAGCTCGAACTGGCTCGGCGCATGCTTTTGGACGCGGATCCAGCCCAGACAACGGTAACGTCGATCGCAACTGAATGCGGCTTCGCGCATCTGTCGAAATTCGCTGTGCATTTCCGCGAACGCTTTGGCCAGACACCATCCGCCATTCTCAAATTCAAGGGACGGAAGACTTAGGAAGCCTTCCTTCAAACGCGCGCATCATTCCGCTGCCCGGCGCAACGATGATGGCTTGATCCGCGCCGACGCCCGCAATTGCTCGTCCTCGACATTATTGCGTTCGAATAAGCGCATCGCCTGTTCCTTCCCGGCGAGATAGGGCTTTGGCCAGACCTGCGGTTCATAACCATAGTGAGCAGAAGCCCGCAGGGTGAACTGCGGATCGACCAGATGCGGCCGCCCCAGGGCCACGAGATCGGCACGTCCGGCCGCTACGATGGTATTCACCTGATCCGCCGTGGTGATGTTGCCGACGGTGATGGTGGGAATGTCGACCTCGCTGCGGATGGCATCGGAAAACGGCGTCTGGAACATGCGTCCATAGACCGGCTTTGCTTCCGACGACGTCTGGCCTGCAGAGACATCGAGAATATCGACGCCATGGGCTTTCAGCAGACGCGCGATCTCGATCGCATCGTCAATATCGAGCCCCCGGCCTGCTACCCAGTCGGTCGCCGAGATACGAACGGAAAGCGGCTTATCCGCCCAGACCTCGCGCACGGCGTCGAACACTTCGAGCGGAAAGCGCATGCGGTTTTCCAGGCTGCCGCCATATTCATCCGCGCGCTGATTGGTCAAAGGCGAGATAAAGCTCGAAAGCAGATAGCCGTGCGCCATGTGCAGTTCGAGCATATCGAAACCAGCCGATTGCGCGAGGCGCGCCGCGCGTACGAAAGCCTGCCGCACCGCCGTCATCTCCGAACGGCTGATCTCCGTCGGCTCCTGGCTTTCTTTCCTGAATTTCAACGGTGAAGCCGAAACGATCGGCCAATTGCCGTCGCCGCGCAACGGCAAGTCCATTCCCTCCCAGCCGAGCCGCGTCGAGCCCTTGCGTCCCGCATGCCCAATCTGAAGACAGAATTTGGCGCGGCTTTGTCGATGCACGAAATCACAGATGCGCCGCCAGGCAGCCAGCTGCACATCATTATAGAGCCCTGGGCAGGCCGTGGTGATGCGCGCCTCCTCCGACACCGAGGTCATCTCGGCAAAGACCAGACCAGCGCCGCCCATGGCCATCCGTCCGAGATGGGCAAGATGAAAATCGCCGGGCACGCCGCCAGGCTCAGCGCTGTACATATTCATCGGCGAAACGACGACACGATTGTCGACGACCATGTCGCGCAGACGGAACGGCGTGAACATCGGCGGAGGCAGACGCTCAGGCGCAATATCGACGTCCTGCTCGCGACGCAGCTTCTCACCCCACCATTGATCAACTTTGCCGACAAAGGCGCCGTCACGACGTTTCAGATTTTCGTAGGTGATCTGTTTCGAACGCGACAGCAGGCTGAAGGCCATTTGCATCGGCTCGAGCTTCCAGAAACGGGCGGGCTTCTCGAACCAGGTCAGACTGACATCGGCCGCATGCTGCGTCTTTTCGACGTCTTCGCGGCGGGTGCGCTCGAAATGTTCGAGAGCGGTCTGAACGCAATCGCCGTGAACGAAGGCATCGGCCAAAGCAATCGCATCTTCCATCGCCAGTTTCGTGCCCGAACCAATGGAATAATGCGCGGTGTGCAAGGCGTCGCCGAGCAGAACAATATTCTTGTGGAACCATCTCTCGTTCTTGATCATCGGAAAATTGCGCCAGATCGAACGGTTGGTCAGCAGACGATGGCCGTCCAGAAGATCGGCAAACAGTTTTTCCAGATAGGCGACGGTGTCCGCCTCGCTGGCCTGATCGAGCCCCGCCCGTCGCCATGTCGCCTCGTCGCATTCCGGCACCCATGTGCTCATGCCGGCTTCATAGCCATAGGCCCCGAGAATCCAGATGCCGTGTTCGTTCTCCCGAAAGGCGAAAGTGAACGACGAGAGCGGCTTTGTGCTTCCCAGCCAGCAGAACTTGTTGTGGCGCCAATCGATATCGGGGCGAAAATGTTCCCGATAGCGCTCCCTGATCGCGCTGTTGATGCCATCGGCTGCAACGATCACATCGACGTCGGCAAACGTGGACAGATCGGTGACGTCGCTGCTGAAGTTCAGCTTCACACCCAGATCACGTGCCCGGTCTTGAAGGATCAGCAGCAGCTTTCGGCGCCCCAGGCCACAAAACCCATGCCCGCCCGAGCGGATCACCTGCCCCTTCACGTGGGTATCGATTTCACCCCAATAGATGAAGGCATTGGTGATCGCCTCGTAACTTTCCTTGTCCCTGACTTCGAAATTGCCGAGCGTTTCATCGGAAAAGACGACGCCAAAACCGAAGGTATCGTCGGCCCGATTCCGTTCATAGACCGTGATCTCGCAGGCCGGATTGGCCTTTTTCATCAGGATTGAAAAATACAACCCGCCAGGCCCGCCTCCGACCACGGCAAATTTGAGCGGCTTCATGTCCGTCCTCGTCACGATGTCCTGAAATGCCCGTTGCCAGGAAACCCAGGGAGAGCCCCAGGAAGGAACCTACGAACGAGCGCCCCACTGTCATCTGCCAAGTACGGTGCACCGGGCGAATTCTGCAGCCCGGTGACATCAGTTGCATTTTTCGGACACGCCTACCGTTTGCGGATCGATTTGAAATCGGCATTCAAACGTTTGGCTGCCGAGTTCACCTGCTTGCGCAGCCACCGGGCCGTGCGTTTCTTCACGTCCTTGCGCACGGCGGCCACATGGGCCGCATCGCCCGCGTGACAAGCACCAAGTTCGAAGCCCATCATCTCCAAGAGATCGAGATTGAGCAGTTCAGCGGGATCGCGCTTGGCCTCGATCTTGCGATAGGTCGGCCCCAGCCGGCGCACGACAATGCCATCGGCGACCCGATAGTTCGGATCGGGCGCGCGATGCGCTCCGCCGGCGATCTTGCCGCTTTGGATGGCCACCTCTTCCGCGCCGCTGAAACGCCAGGCGGAGGCACAGAGCATTTTCGATTCGCGCAGCACGATGCCGCCGCGCCAGTGGCCCCAGGCGACGAAACGCGGCCGCCCAAGACTGCCGGTGCCAGCGACCCGACGCGCGAATTGCAGTTTGATCTTCGGATCGGGCATGGCCGCGCGCAGCGCCTTGGCATGCGGGGCCGGCACGGCGCTGGCAGCAACCGGTTTGTCGAAACAAGCCAGCTGCATCTTCGCCCAATATTTGCTGCGCTCGGTCGGCGGCAGGTTCATCGCTTCGCGCAACCGATCGTGCTCCTGTTCGAGGATCGTCGGCTGCGGTTGCGTGATGCCCTTGCGGTAGCCACGCAGAATGCGCGCGCAAATTTCCTTTTCCGTTGGCTTGGCGCCCTTGCGCGCCAGAATGGCGCTCAGCCCCAGGCGAACCAGATCCAACGCATAGGGCATGGTCGCCGCTTCATCGAAGTCGTTGACGCCCCAAGTCATGCGGCTGTCGGCATCGCGCCACAGACCAAAATTCTCCAGATGAATGTCACCGACCGCGAGAATGGGCGGACAGGCGGCGGTCTCGGGCGCATCCTTCAGAATGGTTTCAGCGAAGCGCCAATAAGTTCCACGCAGGAACGAGAAGGCGTTTTCGCTGATTTTCTGGTTCTTCCACTTCATGTCGGCTGCGACAAAAGTCTTGCCCGCCTGTTGGCGCAGCCAGCCGTCATAGGCCTTGGCCGATTGCTTGAATGTCGGAATTTCAACGGACTTCGAGCGCTTGTCAGCCATACCCGTTCCCCCAGTCAGCCCGGCTGAACATCAACCTAGCACCTGCAAGGCAGCGCTCCACCTTGTCATAATCAAGGCGGGGGCCTATCGTAAGGCGAGGCAGTCGTCCCGTTCTTGGACGCCCTTTAACCGCCTCTTTACCCTGATAACAGACTCTCTGAGGCCAACGCTGGCGGCCGTGGCCAGTGCATAGGGGCGAAATGAGTTCTATTATACTGATTGCAGACGATGATCCTGTGCAACGCCGCCTCCTCGAAGCGATGGTGCGGCGATTTGGATACGAGGTTGAGTCGGTCGATGGCGGCGAAGCCGTCCTGACGCGCCTCGAAGCGGCGGACAAACCTGCCATCGCCATGGTCATTCTCGACCTCGTCATGCCCGACCTCGACGGCATGGGCGTGCTCGGCAAATTGCGCGAGCGCAAGCTCACCACGCCGGTGATCGTGCAGACCGCCCATGGTTCCATCGAGACGGTGATCTCGGCCATGCGCGCCGGTGCGGTCGACTTCGTCGTCAAGCCCGTCGGTGCCGAGCGCCTGCAGATTTCGATCAAGAACGCGTTGCGAGCCGATGCGCTGGAAGACGAGATCCGGCGCATGAACCGTAAGGCCAGCGGCACGCTCGGCCTCAAGGATATCGCCACCCGTTCGCCGGAGATGGAACGCATTATTCGCTTAGGCGAACGCGCCGCCAAATCGACCATCCCCGTCCTCATCGAGGGCGAGTCGGGCGTCGGCAAGGAACTGATCGCCCGCGCCATCCAGGGCGCTTCCGATCGCCGTGGCAAACCCTTCGTCACGGTCAACTGCGGCGCCCTGCCGGAGAACCTGGTCGAATCCATTCTCTTCGGTCACGAGAAGGGCGCCTTCACCGGCGCCACCGAAAAGCACACCGGCAAGTTCCTCGAAGCCAATGGCGGCACCCTGTTCCTGGACGAGGTCGGCGAACTGCCGCTCGAGACCCAGGTGAAACTGCTGCGCGCTTTGCAGGAAGGCGAGATCGATCCGGTCGGCGGCAAGCGCTCGATCAAGGTCGATATCCGTCTGATTTCCGCCACCAACCAGAATCTGATCGAACTGGTGAAGCGCGGCGCCTTCCGCGAAGACCTCTACTACCGCCTCAACGTCTTCCCGATTTCCATTCCGCCGCTGCGCTCGCGCCGCGACGACATCCCCGATCTCGCCCGCCGCTTCACCGCGCGCTTCGCCGCCGAGGAAGGCCGCAAGCTGCGTGGCATGTCGTCGGAAGCCGTGTCGCTTCTGACCCGCTACAATTGGCCGGGCAATGTCCGCCAGCTCGAAAACGCCGTCTTCCGTGCTGTCGTTCTGGCTGAGGGCGACGAGCTGACCGTGGCGGAGTTCCCGCAGATCGCGGCCCAGGTCGATGGTTTCGATGTCCGTATCCCGCCGGCGCCGGCCGCCGCCCCGCCGGTGACGCAGAAGGAAATCGTCCGCATCGAGGTGCGCGATCCCAACGTGCTGCGCCTGCTCGACGAGAACGGCAATGTCCGCCGTCTCGAAGACATGGAAGCCGAATCGATTCGCTTCGCTTTGGCCCATTATCGCGGGCAAATGTCGGAAATGGCCCGCCGCCTCGGCATCGGTCGCTCGACCCTTTATCGCAAGATGAAGGATTACGGGTTGAACGATCCCAACGAAGGCATGGAAACCGACGAAGTCGCCTAAAATGGCGGCAGGCAGTCAGCACCAGCGTGGGATTTTTGCAACGCCTGTGTGTGATCACGCACGGACACGGCCGCATGCCTAGGCGTAGCGTGGTTCGTGACGTAAATTTTACACGGTTTCGGCCCGCCTGCCGGTGTCGCAGCCGTGACCACGGGCGGGGGCGATGCGGATACCCATAAAAACCAGATTGCTGCATGGCACGGCCCTGCTGGCCGTCAGTCTTGCTTTCGGCGTGACCCTGAGCGTTGCCCAAAGCCAAGCACAAGACAGTGCGCCAACGCCCGATATCGTCGTCACCGTGCCGATGCCGCCGGACGCCACGCTGAGTGCCGATGTCCAGGCACCCGCTATTGAAACAGCCCCGGCCACCGCCCAAAACGAAGCGGAAGCCAAGCCCGCGACCGAACCAACAAGCGACCCGGCGGTCATCGTCGAACTGCCGCCGGAAGCGCCCCTCAATCTCGATTCGCAGCCGACGGCGACGATCGCCACGCCAGCGCCCGCGCCAGCCGAGGCGCAGCCGTCACAAGTACAGCAGGCCGAGACGCCGCCGGCGGCTCCAGCCAGCGCACAGACCGCCGACCAATCCGCCGACCAGTCCATCTTGCGCGACCGTATCCGCCAGGCGTTGGCCAGCGCGGTCGAGGCGGAACCAGCCCGCACCGCCAAGGCGCAGAGCCAGCGCCGCGAGCGCGAAGCCGTCGCCGCTTTCTACACCACTCGCGACAATGCCCCGCTGTGGACCGACGGCAAGGCGCTGACCAGGGCCGGCACGGCTCTCGTCGCCCGTCTCGACCGCGCTGGCGAGGACGGCCTCGTCCTCGGTGATTTCCGCGGCGTTCCGACCATTGCCAATGACGAACAAGCGGCGGCCACCGAACTCGCTTTGACCAATGCGGCCATCACCTATGCGCTGCAAGCGCGCGGCGCCCGCATCGATCCGCGCACCATCGGCCTGATCACCGCCAAGCCTGATATCCCCGATGTCACGACGATCCTGACTGCGCTCGCCGAAGCCAGCGACAGCGTCGGCGATCGCCTGGCGGCCTTCAACCCGCCGCAACCCGGCTATCGCGCGCTGCGCGAGAAGCTGGCGGAACTGCGCCGCGAACATCCAGCCATCGCCAATCAGCGCATCGGCCCGGGTCCGGTTCTGCGCGTCGGCATGAAGGATCAGCGCGTGCCGCTGCTGCGCGCCCGCCTCGGCATTGATGCCGAAAGCGAGACCGATCCTCTGCTCTACGACATCCGCGTCGCCAGCGCCGTCGCCGATTTCAACCGCGCCAACGGCCTGCCCGCCGTCAACACGCTGACGGCCCGCACCATTGCCAAACTGTCTGGCGGCGAGCCGCTGCGGCTGGAGGCCGAACTGCTGTCGAACATGGAGCGCTGGCGCTGGATGCCGCGCGACATGGGCGAGACGCGCATCGAGGTGAATATCCCCGACTACCGGGTGAATGTGATGCGCGGCAGCGAGCTGATCCACAGCGCCCGCGTCGTGGTCGGCAAGCCGCAGACACCGACACCGGTATTCTCCGACCGGATGCAGCATCTCATCGTCAATCCCTATTGGAACGTGCCGACCTCCATCATCCAGAAAGAGATGATGCCGGCCTATGCCAAGGACCCGAGCTATTTCCAGCGGCGCGGCTATGAAGTGGCCAAGACGCGCAACGGCCAGCTCGTCGTGCGTCAGCCGCCGGGCGAGCGCAATGCGCTCGGCCACATCAAATTCATGTTCCCCAACGAACATGCGGTCTATCTGCACGATACGCCGTCACGCGGCCTCTTCGGCAATGCGAGACGCGCCTACAGCCACGGCTGCGTGCGCGTCGACCAGCCCTTCCGCCTCGCCGAAGTGGTGCTGGGCAAGGAGAACGGCTGGAGCGAGCAGAAAGTGCGCGCCATGGTCGGCGGCGGCGAACGCCTGGTGAAGCTGCCGGAAACCATTCCGATCCACATCGAATATTTCACCGCCTTCGTCGACGACGAGGGCAAGGTGCAGTTGCGCGAAGACATCTACGGCTATTCGCGCAAGGTGCAGGCGGCGCTGGGGCTTTAGTCCCAACCTGCCTCTTGGTGTCATCCCGGACACGCGCAGCGTGATCCGGGATCCAGAGGCGAGCGGTAAAGCTTTTAATCCCTGCGGCGCAGTCACTTCTCCAAAACGAGCAAGGACTCACGTTTGCCCCTGGTTCCCGGATCGCACCTGCGGTGCATCCGGGATGATACAAAGGGCGCGCCTAGTTCCGCTCGACGAAAGATTTGTATTCCGCGATCACCTCCGGCGATAGGCCCGAGATCACCTTCGATAGATAGGCCGCGATCGCTTCGCCGTCGTTCGGCGTGCCGACATCGAAATTGCGCCGCCGCGCTTCTTCCTGATAAGCGGCATCTCTGACCATCCGGCCATAGGCCTCGCGCAGTATTTTCGTCTGCGCTTCCGGCATGCCGGGCGGCCCGATCAGAGCCAATCCCAACCGCATCGGCGTCGCCAGCAGGCCGATCAATTCGCGCTCGCGCACATCGGTGAGCAGCGTGTCGATGACGGGCAGATTGGGTTCCATCGCAAAGGTCTGAAACAGCGGCGTCACCAGGCCGGACGCGATCATATCGGGCCGGATGCTGGCGCGATCGGAGAAGATTGCTTCCGTCTCGCCGCGTTCAAGCGACAGCACCGCCGGCGCCATGCCCGGATAACCGCGCACCACTTTGAAGGGGAACTTTTCATAGCGCGCCAGGATTTCCGGCACGATCGAATTGGATGTGGTGGCCCCGGAACCCGCGACATTGAGTTCGCGCTTCAAAGCCCTGAGATCAGCAACCGACTTGAGGCCCGACGAATTGCGCGCCCAGAAAATGAAATTGGTGCTGGCCGCACTGCCCATCCACGTAAAGCGGCGCACGTCATAGCGCGCCGTCTTGTCATCGCCGATCGGCGCCAGCACGAAGCCGGCGCGCCCCGGCATGCCGAGCGTCAGCCCATCGGCCGTCGCCGAAGCATAAAGATAATTGCCGAGCGTGACCCCACCGGCGCCCGGCATGTTGCGCGGCTGGATTTGCGGTTCGCCGGGAATGAAGCGGCTGAGGAACTGCGCCACCAGACGCATTTCATTGTCGATGCCGCCGCCCGGCGGCTGACCGGCATAGAGCACGATGGTCTTGCCCGAATAAAAATCCTGCGCCTGCGCCAATGGCGACATCAGCAGCACGGCCGTCGCCGCCATAACGGCTTTCACGCTCGCTCGCGCGCCCATCTGATCCTCCCTGTGGCGCTTATCTCAGCGCTTAGATATTTTTGACGCGTCTTCTTGATGTGTCCATCAAACGCAGAAGCGCTATGTTTATCGGTCGGTGAGCTTCAACTCGATCCGTCGATTGCGGCGCAGTGCCTCATCGCTGTCGCCTGGATCGATCGGTTGGAACTCCCCGAAGCCCGCGGCCGCCAATCGCTGCGGCGACACGCCCTTGCTGACGAGATATTGCACGACGGCGATGGCGCGGCTCGCCGACAGATCCCAGTTCGACTTGTAGGTGCCACCTGTGATCGGCCGTTTGTCGGTGTGGCCATCGACGCGCATCACCCACGGCAGTTCCGGCGGGATTTCGCGCTCCAGATCGGCCATGGCCGTCGCCAGTTTGTCGAGCTCGGCATGGCCTTGCGAACTGATGTCGGCCCTGCCGGTA
Source organism: Rhizobiales bacterium 62-17 (assembly GCA_001898965.1). Classification (GTDB taxonomy): domain Bacteria; phylum Pseudomonadota; class Alphaproteobacteria; order Rhizobiales; family Beijerinckiaceae; genus Terripilifer. Next base: position 110,050 of record MKVW01000005.1, on the reverse strand, counting down.
TCAAACAGCACTTCCGATTCGAAGACGAAGCGATCGCCCACGGTGCGAATGCCGGGACGATTGCCGAGAATCTCTTTCAGACGGCCGAAGAAGTCGGAGCGATAGCGCGCCAGTTCCTGCACCTTCTGCGCCAGCGCCACGTTGAGCCGCGAGCCGAGATCGGCGATCCGCGCCTGCGAGTCGCGGTCACGCTGTTCCGACGCATTGAGGGCTTCTTCCAGCGCCGCAAGCTGCCGACGCAGCGCCGCGATCTGCTGATTGAGAATATCGACCTGTGCTGCCGCCCGCGCCGAGATCTGCCGCTCGGCATCGAGCGCCTGTTGCGCGGCCGATGCCGCGTTGCCGCCCGCGGCGGCATTGGCATTGCCGGAATCGAGCAGCCCTTGCAGACGATCGCGATCGCGCTGCGCCGCGTCGAGTGTCGCCATCAGATTGGAGAGATTGGCCTGCGCATCGGCGCGCCCCGACCGCTCCAGCGCCAACAGCGATGTCAGCTCCTCGATCTGCCGGTTCAGCTTGACGAGTGCATTGTCCTTGCCCGTCACTTCGCGCGACAGGAAATACTGGCCCAGCATGAAGACGGACAGAAGGAAGATGATGGCCAGCAGCATGGTCGACAGGGCATCGACGAAACCCGGCCAGTAATCGAAGCCGCCGCGACGGCGCGAGCGGATATAAGCCATCAGTGTCGCTCCGGCTCCGACGTCAGCCGTTCGAGCAGTTTCTTGACCTCGCGCTGCTGTTCGGCCTGCGCCTCGACCCAATCGCGGATCATCTGCTGCTCGCCGCGCATATGTTTGACGAGCCCCTGAATGCCCTCGGCCAGATTGGCCATGGCGGCGGTGGCGGCACGCGAACCGGCGGGATCACCCAGCTTGGCGAGCGCCGCCGCCAGATCCGGCGGCAGGCCCGCCAGGGCCGCATCGCCGGCGCCGGTCGACAGAAAATCTTCCAGCTCCGTGTAGAAGCGGTTTTGCGCCTGGCCCGCTTGCAGATCGAGGAAGCCCAGGATCAGCGAACCGGCGAGGCCGAACAGCGACGAGGTGAAGGAGATCGACATGCCGGCGATCGGCGCCGACAGACCGTTCTTCAATTCGTCGAACATCAACGCCGCGTCACTACCGCCCTGCATCGACTTGATGACATTGCTGATCGAGCCGACCGTTTCGAGCAGGCCCCAGAACGTGCCGAGCAGACCCAGGAACACCAAGAGACCCGTAAGATAACGGGCGATCTCACGCGATTCATCGAGACGCGCGCCGACGGAATCGAGAATGACGCGCAGCATCTGCGTGGTGATCGGCGTGGCGTGATCCTTGTCGCCGATCATTTTCGCCATCGGCGCAAGCAACACCGGCGGGCGCGCCTGCGCGGCCTGGCCGGCCTGATAGGCATTGACCCAGCGCACCTCGCGCCGCAGCCGCCAGGCCTGGCGGATCGCCAGGATGATGCCGATGGCCAGCACGCCGAGGATCAGCGCGTTAAGGCCCGGATTGGCGAAGAAGGCGGTCTGAATCTGGCGATAGAGAATGAGGACGACGAAGCCGACCAGCGCCAGGAAAACGATCATGCGCAGCAGATAGATGCTGGGTGCGGATAGTTTACGCGTGTCGTTCTCGCTCGCCATAAATCTCCATCCTCCGGACGAAGCGTTGTGGGCGCTTAAGGGGATCGCGACGAAGAATCGCGTGGCGCCTCGACAGACATGTCAGAGAACGTCAGAAACCGCCCCCGATCAAGTCCGGGACACGGATAGAGCATCAGTTTGTGTCGTAATGGCGAAATTGCGCCAGAATTTCAGGCAGTTCAGGCGCGATTGATCAAGGCGACGAGCTGCCGTTGCATGGTTTCGTTGCCGGCGCAGACCGACCCCTTGTCCAGCATGTCGTTGCCGCCGTCCGCATCGGAGACGAAACCACCGGCTTCGCGCACCAGAACGATGCCGGCCGCCATGTCCCACGGCTGCAAGCTGCGCTCCCAGAACCCATCGAGCCTGCCCGCGGCGACGAAGGCGAGGTCGAGCGCCGCGGCGCCCATCCGGCGGATATTGTGCACCCGCGCCATGACCGACGACAGTTCCGCCTTGAACTTCGGATGCGCCGACGCCTTGCCGAGATGCGGCACGCCGGTGCCCATCAGGGCCTCGGAAATGTCGGACCGGGCGGCGACCCGCAGGCGGCGGTTGTTGTGCCAGGAGCCCTGGCCCTTTTCGGCGACGAACATGTCGTCGGTGATCGGATTGTAGACGAGACCCGCCACCAACTGGCCCTCGCGCTCCAACGCCAGGGAAATGGCGAAAACCGGCAGGCCGTGCAGGAAATTGGTGGTGCCGTCGAGCGGATCGATGATCCAGCGATGGGTGGTGTCGCTGCCGACGATCTCGCCGGATTCCTCCATCAGGAAACTATAGCCCGGCCGGGCCTTGGCCAGCTCGTCGCGCAGCACCCTTTCGGCCTTGCGGTCGGCGGCGGAGACGAAATCGCCCGGTCCCTTGATCGACACCTGCAGGTTCTCGACCTCGCCAAAATCGCGCTTGAGGCCACGGCCGGCTTTCACGGCGGCGGCGGTCATCACATTCATCAGGGCGGAGCGGATCATAGCGAGAAAATGCCGGTCAGGAGGGAGTTGCAGGGAATTGGGCCCATGGCCACGTCCGGCCCAAAGGCTGGAACCGGGATGTCTGCCCGCCCGATGCGGGCAGGTCAAGTCATTTGCCGAGAAAGCGCTGAATCGCCTCTTCGACCGCCGTTTTCTGGCCCTGGGACAGGGTGCGAAGCTTTTCCTCGAGCCATTCGTCCGGGAGGCCATTGGCCCGGGCGAGCACGTGCCATTTCATCGCCTCGACCAGATCGGCCTTGACGCCGCGCCCCACCACATAGAGCCGGGCCAACCGGTTTTGGGCGATCGGATTGTTGAGCGAAGCGGCCCGGATGAAATATTTGGCCGCCTCCTCCTCGTTCTTCTCTGTGCCCGTGCCGTTGAACCGGGCGATGGCATAATCGACCATGGCCGGGACCAGCTTTCCGTCGGCAGCTTTGCGCATCAATTGCGTCGCCATGGCGCGATCCTGCGGCACGCCGGAACCGTCCTTGTAGAGCATGGCGAGCGCATAGGTCGCCTCGACATTGCCGGCATCCATCGAGCGGCGGAACAGGTCCGCCGCCTTGCGGAAATCCTGGATGTCGCCTTGAATTTCCATGACGGCGAGATTGTAGAGCGCCGACGGCTGGTTCTTCTCCGCGGCCTTCTCGAACAAAGCGCGGGCCTCTTTCGGATCGGCCTTGACGCCGCGCCCCTCGAGATAGGCGAGCCCGAGCGAAAATTGCGCCGCCGCGTCGCCGCGATCCGCCGCCAGGCGATACCATTTGTTGGCCTCTTCCTGGCTCTGCTTCACCGACAAGCCGTCGCGATAGAGTTCGCCGATCAGGGCCATCGCGGGCGCATCATCGGAATTGGTCTTCAGCCGGTTCATGGCCTCCTGCATGGCCGTTACGTAGAGACCGCGCTGATAGGCGCCGAAAGCCAGATCGACCGGCACTTTGATGTAGGGCTCGTCCGGCACTGGCCCCGAGGTCGGCAGTTTCGTCGGATCCGGCATCGTCATCCGACGCGTGGAACTGTCGAAGGGCGGATCGAAGGACCTCGGTGGCGCGGGCTTTTCTTGCGCCACGGCCAGAGCCGGAACCGCCGTCAGGAGAAAGAGGATCGGCAAAATGCGCACGGTCACGACACCTCCGCGGCACGCGCCGTCATCATCGCCAAAACCTCATCGATGGCCGCACGCGATCCACGCTGATCGCTCCAAACGGCTTCGCGCAGCGCGATGAAATCGGCGCCCGCCTCGACGAGCGGACCGACATCCTCCAGCGATCTCGCATAGGCCACACAAGGCACCGTGAAGATTTCCGCCCACCAGCGCACCCGCTCCAAAACCGCATCGGCGGAGGGCAAAGTGTCGGCCGCATCCGGCTCGCCGAACATCACATAGTCGACATCGAGTTCCCCCGCATTCATCGCCTGATGGCGCGTGCGCAGGCCGCCGACACCGACAATGCCGCCGGCGCGATCTTGCGCGACGCGCGCCTGGCGCACGTGATCGAACAAGGCCTGATCGTCGTCTTCGTCTGAATGATCAAGATGAACGCCATCGACCTCCTGGCCGCCAGCCCTCGCCGGATCGCGCAACAGCGCCGCCGCACCCGCCGCCTGGCAGGTGGCGATCGCCTGTTGGAGATCCTGGGATTCGCCGCCGTCAACGCAGACGCAGGCAATGCCGCCGCCGGCGAGCGCGGCAGCGAGAAGGGAATTGAGCGTGCCGGCAGCAGGCTGCCGCGGCGTCAACAGATAAAGCCCAGTCGGCTCGCTTGGCTCGGACATAAGAACCACCGGATATCACACTGCACAGGACGAGCCATAGCATTTTGCCGTCTGACGAGGTCAAACGGCCCTAAAGACACGTCAAAACAGAGACAGATGGCAAAATTGCGTTTCGATGGAACCGCAATTTTCGCCCCGCAGCATGTCGAGCGAACCAGACACCGGTTCGCGTCAAGAACATGCGCGCAAACGGGGCGCGCGCCTAGAACCAGGCGCCGCGCCAATGGGAACCCGGCTGCTTATTCAGCCGGTGTCCGCGCTTCAATTTCAGCGGCGCCATCGAACAGCCCAACGAAAGCCGCGCGGCTTTCCTCAAGCTTTTCGAAATGGAAATGCGCGACCTCGGCCAACTTGCGTGCGCCATGATCGGTAAGCGCCAGCAGCGCGCGACGACGATCCTTCGGATCTTTCACGCGCTCAATCAGCTTGGCGTTTTCCAACCGGTTCACCAATTCGGCGGCGGTGTTGGGGCGGATCAGCAGCAAACGCGCCAATTCGCCGACGCTGATCGGCTCTTCGTCACGACGGGCCTTGATCGCCAGCATCGCCTGATACCGACGCGGCCCCAGATTGGAGCGCTCCAACATCGCATCGCTAAACGCCGTGAATTGACGCAGCGCGTGACGGAAGCGTGCCAGTTTCTCGTAGTCCTCGCGGCTGAGCGCTGGCGTATTCAAAACATCCATGCCTAACCCTCACCAAAAAACAATTTCCATACGATCGAGTCTGTGCCCGAACCAGTAAATTATACTGTAGTAACTGTCCGCGCCAATATCAAAAATACGGCACTAAAAACAGCAGTTTGTCAGTTTGGTGTCAGGTAAACTTTGGGTTCAACTCTCCCGAAGCATAACGCTTCGCCATCACCGACACGGGGAGTGGCTTTAGCTTGGCAGCCTTGCCCGCCGTGTTGAACTGTTCCAGCCGATCCTTGCACAACTTGGTCATCGCATCGAGCGCCGGCTTCAGATATTTGCGCGGATCGAACTCGCCCGGATGCTCGGCGAGAATCTTGCGGATCTGTCCGGTGATCGCCATGCGATTGTCGGTGTCGATGTTGATCTTGCGCACTCCGTTCTTGATGCCGCGCTGAATCTCTTCCACCGGTACGCCCCAGGTCTGCGGCATCTTTCCGCCGTACTGGTTGATGATGTCCTGCAGATCCTGCGGCACCGACGAGGAGCCGTGCATCACCATATGCACATGCGGCATCCTGCGATGGATTTCTTCAATGACATTCATCGCCAACACCGCACCGTCGGGCTTGCGCGAGAATTTATAGGCGCCGTGTGACGTGCCCATGGCGATGGCGAGCGCATCGACCTTCGTCTCCTTGACGAATTTCACCGCTTCGTCCGGATTGGTCAGAAGCTGGTCGTGCGACAGCTGGCCTTCCGCGCCGTGGCCGTCTTCCTTCTCGCCCATGCCGGTTTCCAGCGAGCCGAGCACGCCCAATTCGCCTTCCACCGAAATGCCGCCCAGATGCGCCATCTCGACGACCTTGTTGGTGACGCCGACGTTGTAGTCCCAATCGGCTGGCGTCTTGCCGTCGGCCTTCAGCGAGCCGTCCATCATCACCGATGTGAAGCCCGCTTGAATCGCGGTCACGCAGGTCGCCGGCTCGTTGCCGTGATCGAGGTGCACGCAGACAGGAATGTGCGGATACATTTCGACGACCGCATCCATCATATGGCGCAGCATGATGTCGTTGGCATAGGCGCGCGCGCCGCGCGACGCCTGGATGATGACCGGCGCATCGACCTTGTCGGCCGCCGTCATGATCGCCAGCGCCTGCTCCATATTGTTGATGTTGAATGCCGGCACGCCATAGTCATGTTCGGCGGCGTGATCGAGAAGCTGCCTGAGGGTGATGCGGGCCATGGAAACGCTCCAAGTGACGAAGGCGCGTCCCACGACGCGCCGAGAACAAACTGCGATTTAGCTACGGACGCGCAGAACTTCGACGCCGGGCAGGCTCTTGCCTTCCAGCCATTCGAGGAACGCGCCGCCCGCCGTGGAAATATAGCTGAACTTATCGCCGACGCCGGCCTGGTTCAACGCGGCGACCGTATCGCCACCGCCGGCCACCGTCAGCAATTCCCCAGCCGCCGTCCGCTCGGCGGCGAACTGCGCCACCGCATTGGTGCCGGTATCGAACGGCGAGATCTCGAACGCGCCGAACGGGCCGTTCCACACCAGTGTCTTGACGTCGGACAACAGCTTGTCGATCGCCTCGATCGAGGCCGGGCCGATGTCGAGGATCATTTCATCGTCATGCACATCGTCGACGGTAGCGACGCGCGAGGATGCATGCGCCTTGAACTCGTGCGCCAGCACCACGTCTTGCGGCAGCACGATCGTGCAATTGGCGTCCCGCGCCTTGGCGAGGATCTGCGAGGCCGTCTCGATCATGTTGCGCTCGACGAGCGACTTGCCGATCTTCTTGCCCTGCGCGGCAAAGAACGTATTGGCCATCGCGCCGCCGATGATCAGATATTCGACCTTCTTCATCAGGCTGCCGAGCAGCTCCAGCTTGGTCGACACCTTGGCGCCGCCGACGATGGCAGCGAGCGGCCGCTCCGGCTCTTCCAGCGCATGGGTCAGCGCGCCAAGCTCGGCCTGCATGGAGCGTCCGGCCACGGCCGGCAGAACATGCGCCAATCCTTCGGTCGAGGCATGCGCGCGATGCGCCACCGAGAAACCGTCGTTGACATAGATGTCGCCCAGCCGCGCCAGTTCGGCGACGAAAAGCGGATCGTTCTTTTCCTCGCCCTTATGGAAGCGGGTGTTCTCCAGAAGCAGGACGTCGCCGTCCTTCATCTGCGCCACCGCTTCCTGCGCCTCGGGACCGATGCAATCGAAGGCGAAAGACACTGGCCAGTCGAGATGTTCGGACACGGCCGCCGCCAGCGGCTTCAGCGAGCAATCCTCGTCCGGACCGTTCTTCGGCCGGCCGAAATGCGACAGCAGAATGAGCCGGCCGCCGCGCCCGATGATGTCCTTCATCGTCGGGATGATGCGCTCGAGACGGGTCGTGTCGGTGACGCGGCCGCTTTCGACGGGCAAGTTGAGGTCGACGCGCAGCAGCACGCGTTTACCAGCTACGTCGACATCATCCAAAGTGCGGAATTTCGCCATCGTCAAACCCTGGCCGGTTGCGTGATCGGATTTCAGCGCGGCGCTCTGCATCGGATCAGACCAGCTTACCCATGGCGACGGCAGTATCAATCAGGCGGCAGGAGAAGCCCCATTCGTTGTCGTACCAACTCAGCACGCGCACGAATGTTCCGTCGATGACCTTCGTCTCCATGGTATGGAAAACCGACGAATGGCTGTCGTGATTGAAGTCGATGGAGACGTTCGGATCGTCCGTATAGCCCAGAATGCCCTTCAACTCCTGCGAAGCGGCTCGGCGGACGATGTCGTTGATCTCGTCCTTCGTGGTCGCCCGCTTGGCGGTGAATTTCAGATCGACCGCCGAGACATTCGGCGTCGGCACGCGGATCGAGGCGCCATCGAGCTTGCCGGCGAGCTCCGGCAGCACCAGGCCGACGGCCTTGGCCGCGCCGGTCTTGGTCGGAATGAGCGACAGCGCCGCGGCGCGGGCGCGATAGAGATCCTTGTGAGTGGAGTCGTGGGTCGGCTGATCGCCGGTATAGGCATGGATCGTCGTCATGAAACCATGCTGGATGCCAATCGCATCGTTCAGCACCTTGGCGACAGGCACCAGACAGTTCGTCGTGCACGAGGCGTTCGAGACGATGATGTCGTTCTTCGTCAGCTTGTCGTGGTTGACGCCATAGACCACGGTGAGATCGGCATCGTCGCACGGCGAGGAGACCAGCACGCGCTTGGCGCCGGATTCGATATGGGCGATGGCCGTCGACTTCTTGGTGAACTTGCCGGTGCATTCGAGCACGATGTCGATGCCCATGTCTTTATGCGGCAGTTTCGAGGGATCGCGCTCCATGGTGAGCTTCATCGGCCCGTGGCCGGCGTCGATCGTGTCCTTGGTATAAGTGATCGGGCCGGGGAAGCGACCGTGGACGCTATCGTATTTCAGCAGATGGACGAGGGTTTCAACCGGGGCAGTGCCATTGATGGCGACGACTTCGATGTCTTTCCGATCGGCTTCGATGATCGCGCGAAGGGCGAGACGGCCGATGCGACCGAACCCGTTGATCGAAACCCTGACTGCCATGAAGTTGTTCTCCAATCCTCTGCTATGACCCAAACCCGGTTCTGGCTTTACCCGTTGTGGCGGGCGATCGCGGCGGCCGCGACGGCTTGGGCGGTAATACCGAAATGTTCATAAAGTTTCTTATAAGGCGCACTGGCACCAAAGCTTGACATTCCGATGAATACGCCATCGGGCCCGATGAGAGCGTCCCAACCCATGCGGATCGCTGCTTCCACCGCGACCTTGACCGGCGCATCGCCGATAACACGCTTTATATAGTCCGCGTCTTGAGCCAAGAATAGGTCAAGGCAGGGAACCGACACGACCCGCGCCGAAATACCCTTTTCTGCCAGAAGCTTACGGCCTTCCAGGGCGATTTCGACCTCGGAACCCGAGGCGAAGATCGTGACCTGCGCGGCGCCTTCGGCGGCGGCCAGCTCATAGGCGCCACGGGCGCACAGGTTCTCGCGCATGAAGCTGGTGCGCACCTGCGGCAGGTTTTGGCGCGTCAACGCCAGGATGGAAGGCGTATGGGCGCTTTCCAGCGCCACCTGCCAGCATTCGAGCGTTTCCGTCAGATCGGCCGGGCGGAAGACGTTCAGATTGGGAATGGCGCGCAGGGCCGCCAGATGTTCGACCGGCTGATGGGTCGGGCCGTCCTCGCCCAGACCGATCGAGTCATGCGTCATCACCTCGATATGGCGCAGGCCCATCAGCGCCGCCAGACGCAGCGCCGGACGGCAATAATCGGTGAAGACCAGGAAGGTCGCGCCCGACGGAATGAAGCCGCCATGCAGCGCCATGCCGTTCAAAGCCGCCGCCATGCCATGTTCGCGGATGCCCCAATGGATATAGCGGCCGGCATAATTGCCCGGGCTGATCGCCGGCGTCGCCGCCACCTTGGTGTTGTTGGAGCCGGTGAGATCGGCCGAACCGGTGATCAGTTCCGGCACGACGGGCGCCAGCGCCGCCACCACCGCCTCGCCCGCCTTGCGGGTGGCGATCGGCGTCGCATCGGCGGCCGCCTTCTGCTTGAAAGCCTCGATCGCCGCCGGCAGGCCGGCCGGCAGTTTGCCGGCGATCCGCCGCTCGAACTCGGCCCGCTTGGCCGGATCGAGCGCCGCCAGGCGCTTTTCCCAGGCGCCGCGCGGCGCGGCGCCCCGGCTGCCGGCCTGACGCCAGGCGGCCAGCAGATCATCGGGAATTTCGAAGGGGGCATAGGGCCAGCCGAGCGCCTTGCGGGCGCCTTCGATCTCACTGGCGCCAAGTGCTTCGCCATGGGCCTTGGCCGTGCCGGCGCGCGTCGGCGCGCCATAACCGATGGTGGTCTTGCAGGCGATCAGGCTCGGCTTGTCGGACTTCTGCGCCCGCTCGATGGCTGCCAGGATCGCCGCCTGATCGTGACCGTCGATCCGCTCGGCGGCCCAGCCGCAGGCCTCGAAGCGCTTGATCTGATCGACCGAGTCAGCGACCGACAGCGGTCCGTCGATGGAAATGCCGTTGTCGTCATACAGGACGATCATACGACTGAGCTTGAGATGGCCGGCGATCGCGATCGCTTCCTGGGAAATGCCTTCCATCAGGTCGCCGTCGGAGGCCAGCACATAGGTGTGGTGGTCGACGACATCGCCGAATTCGGCATTCAGCATCCGCTCCGACAGCGCCATGCCGACGGCGGTGGCGATGCCCTGACCGAGCGGCCCGGTCGTCGTCTCGACGCCGACCGTGTGGCCATATTCCGGGTGGCCCGGCGTCAGCGAGTCGAGCTGACGGAAATTCTTGATCTGCTCCAAGGACATACCGGGATAGCCGGTGAGGAACAGCAGCGAATAGAGCAGCATCGAGCCATGGCCGGCCGACAGCACGAACCGGTCGCGATCCGGCCAGCGCGGCGCGGATGCGTCATATTTCAACACCTTAGTGAACAGGACGGTGGCAATATCCGCCGCCCCCATGGGCAGCCCTGGATGACCCGACTTGGCTTTTTCGACCGCATCCATGGCCAAGGCGCGGATCGCGTTGGCCATAGCGCCATTTGAAACAGTCATGGGGATTGATCCGTGCAATGGCCGCGAGCGGGCGCCAACGGCGCACCCCTGACGACGGAGTTTTGTGGCTGACGAAAATTGCGCCCCTGATAGCACCTCGATAAGGCGTGTCAAAGGCAGGGCACCTATTTTGCTCAGAAAATGCCTGAAAATCCGAAGGAAACTGATTGTCCTGTGGGCAAAATCGCCGTTTACGTTGACGCTCAGGCCCGAACGGTCACAAATGGGTCATGCGCATCCAGCCGTGCCGTGCTGCGAGTCTGTCATGACCTTGCCGCCCCGCCTAGACGCCGCCATGAAGCGCCTCGAAGCCGCCCTGTCCCACCTGGAAGCTGCCGGCGAACGCCGGATTGCTGCCGAAGGCACGCGCGGCAATCTCGAGGAAGAATTGATGGTGATGCAGGACGACCGGGCCCGCCTCGCGGCGGAGCTCGACGGCGCCCTGGCACGCGCCCGCACCCTGTCGCTCGCCAACAGCGAGGTGCGCGAGCGTCTGGAACAGGCGAGCGACGCCTTGCGCGCCATCGTCGGCGAAACGCACCCCGGCGGTCCCAGTGAAGGGAGCAACTAGCCATGGCGCAGATCACCGTGACCGTGGGTGGACGTCCCTACCGCATGGCCTGCGCCGACGGCGAGGAAGAACATCTCGAAAGCCTGGCGCGGCTGGTCGATGATCGCATCGGCGAATTGCGCTCCTCTTTCGGCGAGATCGGCGACCAGCGCCTGACCGTGATGGCGGCGATTTCCATCGCCGACGAATTGTCGGAAAGCACGCGCAAGGTGACGCGCCTCAACGGCGAGATCGACGACCTCAACAAGGCGCAGGAAGAAGCGCAGGACGCCAATGCGTCGGCCGCCGAGAGCGCCGCCGACCGGCTGGAGAACATCGCCGCGCGCATCGAACGATTGGCGCAGGTGATGAACAACGCCGGCAAGCCCTCCTCATAAAAGCCGTCGTCGTAGAAGCCCGTCGCAACAGCTATCCGCTCAGCCAGGCAAATGCCCGACGCAAAAAAGCCTGCCCGTCTGCGATGACGGGCGTGCCATGCGCCATCACCACTTTTTCCGCCGGCCAGGACAGGACGCGGCTCAGCGCGGGGCGCGCCGCTTTGCGCTGCGTGAAGGCGACGCGGAATTTGCGTGGCACGGTCGGTTCCGGCGCCACCATCAAATCCAACTTCGCCACGATACCGCGCCAGCCGGTGAACCAATCGGCGGGAAACCGTTGCAGCAGATCGGTGAACAGCACCGTGCCGCTCGGGAGATGGAAAAACACCACCTCGGTCGTGATGGCATTGCCGTTCATAACAGCCTGATCGATCTCGCCGGCCCAACTGGCTTCGGGCGTTTCGCTGAGATCGCGATCGAAGACGATATCCTTGCGCTTCTGGCGCAATCCCGGCGCCGCATAAACGAGCGCCTCGGGATAGGCGAGCTTCCAATCGGGCAGGAAGACATGGTGCAATGAATTGGGCGCGACCAGATGCCGAACCGGCCCCAGCCGATCCACCGCCGCGCAGAGAGTGGCCGTCAAAGCCGTCGGCGACCAGATGAAGAGATCGCCATTCGCCAATCTGATGACGGCCATGCGCGTCGGATAACGAAACCCCATCGCCGCAACCACGTCGGTGCCATCGGCGATCCAGATATTCGGGCCAAATTCGTTCAGCATGCGTTGAGGATAGTCGATGAGGATGACAGATGAAATGCGTGACATCGCGGTTCACGATCACTGGCAATCAAATGTGACACGTTGCCCACATCCGCCGCCACCTTCGTGTCATCCCCGACGCCTGCTGCGCAGGCGATCCGGGAACCAGGGGCAAACGGCACAATGCCTGTCAACCGATCGAAGAAGGCAACACTCTACCACGCACTCCTGGTTCCCGGATCACGCTGCGCGTGTCCGGGATGACACCCAGGCCAAACACGTCAGCGATAGCCTTCCGCCTGCAATTCGAACAGTTCCGCATAGCGCCCGCCCAGCGCGATCAGCTCGGCATGATTGCCGCTCTCGATAATGCCGCCATTCTCCAGAACGAGAATGCGGTCGGCCATCCGCACCGTGGTGAAACGATGCGAGATCAACAGGGTCGATTTCGCGGCGCTGAGATTGCGAAAGCGATCGAAGACACCGGCTTCCGCGCGCGCATCGAGCGCCGCCGTCGGCTCGTCGAGGATCAACACTTCCGCATCGCGGAAATAAGCCCGCGCAATGGCGAGCTTCTGCCATTCGCCGCCTGAGAGATCGAAGCCGAAGGCAAAACCGCGCCCCAGCATCTGCCCATAGCCTTCCGGCATGCGGGCGATCACCTGATCGGCCAGACTGTCCTTGGCCGCCGCCGCGACGCGCGCTTCATTGTCGATCTCCTCGACAAGGCCGACGCCGATATTCTGGCCGGCGGTGAAATTGAAGCGCATGAAATCCTGGAAGATGGCGCCGACATGGGCGCGCAGGTCATCGACGTTGAAATCCTTGAGATCGATGCCGTCGATGGTGATGCGGCCTTCATTGGGATCGTAAAGCCGGGTCAGCAATTTGACGATCGTCGTCTTGCCGGCGCCATTCTCGCCAACGAGCGCCAGGGTTTCGCCGGCCTTCAGCGTGAAACTGAGATCGCGTACCGCCCAGCTCTCCTTACCCGGATAACGGAAGCCGACATTTTCGAAAGCGATGCCATGACGGATCGGCGCCGGAAACGGTTTTGGCACGGCGGGGCTGGCGAGCGTCGGCTCGGTGTCGAAGAAGGAGAACAGATCGTCGAGATAGGCCGTCTGCGCGGCGATCTGCGTCAATCCCGTGGTGAGGCGTTCGAACAGACCGTTCAACCGCAACAGCGAACCCGACAGAAATGTCAGGTCGCCGATGCTGATGGTGCCGTTGACGGCACGCCAGGCGACATAGGCATAGGCGGCGTAATAGGACAGCGAACTGATCAGGCCGAGCACGCTGCCCCAGACCGTGCGGCGGATCGCCAGATCCCGGTTGGAGGACTGAATGAGCGAGGCCAGTTTGGTGAAACTCTCGACCAGATAGGGGCCGAGGCCGAACAGCTTCACTTCCTTGGCGGCTTCCGCATTGGAGCCGATCCAACGCAGATATTCGATGCGGCGCCGCTCCGGCGTGATCTGCGTGTTGAGACCGTAGCGCTGGCCGTTGAAATAGGCTTCGCTCACCGTAGAGGGAATGAGCGCCAGGAGCAGCAGAAAGACCAGCACCGGCACGAACACGATGAGGCCGATGACCAAAGCCACCACCGTCACCGTGTCCTGCACCTGATTGAGCATCATGCCGAGCAGACCATTGCCGATGAAGGTCTGCGCCCTGGCCCGCTGCAGCTTGTCCTGGAACTCGCTGTCTTCGATGTCCTTGAGATCGAGCCGCGCGACGTGCTCGATCAAACGGCCGGCCATCAGATTGCTATGGCGCTCGGCGATCAGATTTTCAGCCAAAGTGGTGAGCCGGCCCATGACATTGCCGGCAGCGGTCAGCGCCAGTTCAATCGCTAGCCACGTGAACAGCAAGGTCAGCCGGCCCGACACCCACCAGTCCTGAAACGTCGGCCCGGGTGCCGGCTGATGCGCCTGCAACACCACTTCATCGATGATGAGCTTGCCGACATAGAGCATGGCCGGCACTTGCAGCGCCCGCAACAGACGCAGCCCGATGATCGTCGACAGCAGGCCGGGGCTGACCGCCCAGAGCGTGCCGACGAGACGGGGCAGATGTTTCCAGGTTTCGAGGCTCAGGCCGGCCTGCGACAGGCGTTCGGCGCGGTTGGCTCGACTGGCACGGACAAGGGGCGGCGGCACGGCACATCCTCAAAAAACGGCATAACCCGAAGCGCCGGACGCTCCGGGTCATGCGGAGATGTAGTGACCATCGCCTGGATTGCGACAAAGAGCTGTCAGGAACCGCGCCTGGTCTTCCCAGGCAACGGCCGATCAGCCGCCCATTTTGGCGACGAGCGTGTCCGACACTTCGAAATTGGCGAAAACGTTCTGCACGTCATCGTTGTCTTCGAGCGCATTGATCAGCTTCAGAATCTTCTCGCCGGCTTCGTCGTCGACCGCGATCGAGTTCTGCGGCCGCCACACCAGTTTCGAACGGCGCGGTTCGCCGAACTTGGATTCCAGCGCCTTGGCAACTTCGGCGAACGCTTCCATCGTCGTGGTGATCAGATGGCCATCTTCCGACGTGACGGCATCATCGGCGCCCGCTTCGATGGCGGCTTCCATCACCGCATCCTCGGAGGCGACTTTGGTTTCGAATTCGATTTCGCCGACCCGGTCGAACATGAAGGACACGGCGCCGGTCTCCGCCAGCGCGCCACCGGCCTTGGTGAAATAGGAACGCACTTCGCCGGCGGTGCGGTTGCGATTGTCGGTCAGGGCTTCGATGATGACCGCGACGCCGCCGGGCGCATAGCCCTCGTAACGCACTTCATCATAGTTCTCACTGTCGCCGCCGGCCGCCTTCTTGATGGCGCGCTCGATATTGTCCTTCGGCATGTTTTCGGCGCGCGCCGCCTGAACGGCGAGCCGCAGACGCGGATTCATGTTCGGGTCGGGCATGCCCATCTTGGCGGCGACGGTGATTTCGCGCGCCAGTTTGGAGAAGAGCTTGGAGCGGATCGCATCCTGCTTGCCCTTCTTGTGCATGATATTCTTGAACTGACTATGGCCTGCCATAAGGGTCCCCACGGGCGGGGGCGGCGCAGCAAAGGTGCGGGCACGCCCCGGAAAAAATCGGCGGCGTTATACGCCGTCATCGGGCTGTTGCAAAGGAAGCCGGCGCATTTTCAGGCCAGATCAAGCTCCTCTCAGGGCCAACGCCAGCCGGTGAAATGGGTCAGCCAGTCGGATTCCGGCAGGATGGAGACCCAGATATCCATGCGAATGGCCAAAATCACCGCGCCGATCAGCGACACGACCGTACCGACGAACACACCCCTGGAAAAGGACTCGTAATCGCGATTGAGAATCCAGGAGAAATAATAACGGAAAATCGAGATCAGCCTCATCATCGGCGCGACGATGGAGACCGGCGCCAAGGCCAGCGCCATATAGCGGGTCATCTGCGCGATACCGACAAAGACACTGGCCACGGTAAACCAACCGAAATCCGTGGCACGCATCGACCGCAGATCGCGCCAGGCACCCGGATTGACGAAAGCAGCCATCACCACCACCGTGGCGGCGACATAGGAGATCAGCCCGGCGGCAACGGCGCGCCCCAAGGTGAGCCCGCCACTCTCGAGGCTGAAGCGCACCAGGATCGGGCTCACCCCATAGGCGATCGCCGAAACGGCTGAATAGAAAAATCCCTCGCCATAGGCCGGTTTGAACGTCACAGCGCGCGGTGACGGAGTGGCCACGGGCTTCGGCCGCTCGAAGGCCAGCATCGGCCCCAGCACCACCAACACGATGCCAATGATCATCGGGCCTGTCAGGATTTCGCCGAGAAACCAAACGGCCAGGGCCAGGGCCACGAGAATGTTGGTGTCCTGGATCGGCCCGGAGAGATTGGCGCCAATCGCCTTCTGAGAGCGGTAGTTGGCATAGCGCCCGACCACGAAATGGATGATCCCCGCCAGGGCCAGCCAGGTCGCGTCCAGCCAGGAAAAGCTCCACAGATCGTCGAAAGACCCAAAGATCGGCAGGCAGATCAGAAAGAAGGGCACGCCGAACGGCACCGAGACCGCCATGGCCTGCAGAACGCTGCCGGATAGAACACCGCGCCGCGCGGCCGCATTATTGAATGCAAAGGTCGCTGCCGACAGCAGCGCCAGAAAAACCCCCAACATGCATGCGCCTCCCCAGAGTCTTTCACCGCTTCATTGGAACGGTGAAGACTTCAGGCTCTTGTTTTAACGCGTTTTCTTCACGCGAACCGGCATCCACTTCGCTCGAAAACGCTCTAGCCTGCTTCCTAAGGCACAGCGACGGCGCGGGGCAACCGCCCCTTACGCATGGCTCTTATCCAGCCTACCAAAACGACGGCACGGCCTCGGCCAAGCGGCCGCCCAGACGCACCGGCGCCACTTTGACGGCGCGGCCCGTCGCGTCGGCTTCGACCGCGATGCCACACAAGGTCGCCGCGCCCTCGGCCGGTTCGAACCGGCCCGACGAAATGCGCCGAGTGAAGCGCTGCAACGGCTCGGTTTTGTTCATGCCGATGACGCTGTCGTAATCGCCGGTCATGCCAGCATCGCTCTGATAGGCGGTACCACCCGGCAGAATTTGCGCATCGGCGGTCGGCGCATGGGTGTGGGTGCCGATCACCAACGTGGCGCGGCCATCGCAGAAATGACCCATGGCATATTTCTCGCTGGTCGTTTCCGCATGCACGTCGACGATCACCGCATCGCACATCTGCCCCATCGGACAGGCTTCGAGTTCCCGCTCGACGGCGGCGAAAGGATCGTCGAGCGGATCCATGAAAATGCGGCCCATGACATTCATCACCAGCACGCGCGCGCCGTTCTTGGCTTCGAAGACATTGGCGCCGCGCCCCGGCGTGCCCATGGGATAATTGGCCGGGCGGATCAAGCGCGGCTGCCGCTCGATGAAGACCAGGGCTTCGCGCTGATCCCAGGCATGATTGCCCAACGTCACACAATCGGCGCCGGCGGCCAGAAACTCGTCGCAGATCGATTCGGTGATGCCGAAACCGCCGGCGGCATTCTCGCCGTTCACCACGACGAAATCGAGATTCCAGCGCTTTCGCAAATCCGGCAGCGCGTTCACAAGCGCCGAGCGCCCCGTGCGTCCTACAATGTCACCGATGAAAAGCAGACGCATGAAACTTCCTTCAATCCCAAAATTTGGGCCCAAATTTTACGCCCAAAACTTATGTCCAAGCCAACGAACAATCGATCACGTCCCGCTCGGTGATGATCAGATCGAGCGGCTGGTCGTGCGCCTCCTCCGGAACGCGCGCGACCTCCTGACAGTCATAAGCAATGCCGATGGCGGGCACCGACCGGCTGGCGCGCAAGCGCTCCAGGGTCAGGTCATAGTGGCCGGCACCATAGCCGATGCGGAAACCGCGCCGATCGAACACGGCGAGCGGCACGAACAACAGATCCGGCTGCACGTCCGGCAACCGCGGCGACGGTTCGGGAATGCGCATCTGGCCTTCGACCATCGGCTGGCCCCAGGCCCAGCGGCGAAAGACGAGCGGATGCCCCCGCCCCACGGTCACCGGCAAGGCGGTGACGAATTCATGATAGCTCAGCGCCTGCAGCAGCAGACGTGGATCGGCTTCATCGCCGATCGGCCAGAACAGGGAAACGGTCCGCGCCATGGCCCGTCGGGCGATGGCCACCCCTTCGATCGCCAGACGTTCGGCGAAGGCCTGGCGGACGTCCGCCGGGATGGCGGCGCGGCGGGCCAGGGCTTCGCGCCGCAATTCGGCTTTGCTGAGGGGAGCGGTTTCGAGTCCAGACATTCTTCTGCGCCTGCGGGATCATGAATCCCTAGGCCGCCCGGCCGCCCCTGACAACAGGAAAGGGCCGGAAAGCTGGATCAAGAGGGGGCCAAAGGCCCAATCAGATCAGCCGCAAGAGGATTTGCGAGCGAATTTCTGGGAGAAAGAGGCGGAAGGAAGAAGCGCGGAGCCGCCTGAGCCGTGAGATCATCGATCCCGGGAACCTACAACGTAGGTGGGCGCCGTGTGACCAAGTCCACGGACGAGGCCAGGAACAGCTCCCTTAGAGATCGATAAGGCCCCGGGAATACATATCCGCACGTACTCCGCAGCCCCGCTGTCGCAATGTAGGAGTAAAGTGCCCCTGGCGCCAGACGGGGTAAAAAACAATTCCCATCGAAAGGTCATCGGCTTGGACGATGGCGGCGATTGCCCCCAACGATAGCTCCCGATTTAGGGGCGCTGCACACGGGGTCGTGAAGATCGGTGAACGAGCTAAAAATAACCCTAGTCTTTTCAGTTAATTAGAATATAGTCGGGCGATAAAACTTGCCAAACCTTAATGCTGCAAGCGCGTTGGCGCCGTGTTCCCGCCCTCTTTAAGCCACGGTCCGCCATCCCTATATCCTCACGTGAGCGGCCGGCGTTTGCGGCCGCGAAGGGATGCCCGAGGGGGGTCCCAGGAGGTATGAACATGGCTACTACTGCGCTTCCGGTGCTGTCCGCTGATACGGGACTGAGCCGTTACCTCGCAGAAATCCGCCGGTTCCCGATGCTGGAGCCGGAGCAGGAATATATGCTCGCCAAGCGTTGGCGCGAGCATGGTGACCGCGACGCGGCACAACAGCTCATCACTTCGCATCTGCGCCTCGTCGCCAAGATCGCCATGGGCTATCGCGGCTACGGCCTGCCGATCGGCGAAGTCGTTTCGGAGGGCAATATCGGCCTGATGCAGGCCGTCAAGCGCTTCGAACCTGAGAAGGGTTTCCGCTTAGCGACCTACGCTATGTGGTGGATCCGCGCGTCCATTCAAGAGTACATCTTGCGGTCATGGTCGCTCGTTAAGATGGGCACGACTGCGAATCAGAAGAAACTGTTCTTCAACCTGCGTAAGGCCAAGAGCCAGATTCAGGCGCTGGAAAGCGGCGACATGAATCCGGAACAGGTGAAGACCATCGCCACCCGTCTCGGCGTCACCGAACAGGACGTCGTCGACATGAACCGCCGTCTCGGCGGCGACACTTCGCTCAATGCGCCCATGCGCCAGGACAGCGAAGGCGGCGAATGGCAGGATTGGCTCGTCGACGATAGCGCCAGCCAGGAATCGGTGCTCGCCGACAGCGAGGAAAAGGACAACCGGCTGACCGCGCTGCGTGGCGCGCTGGCCGTCTTGAACGACCGCGAGCGGCGCATCTTCGAGGCGCGTCGCTTGCAGGACGATCCGTCAACTCTCGAAGAGCTGTCGGAAGAGTTCGGCGTCTCGCGTGAACGTGTCCGCCAGATCGAGGTGCGCGCGTTTGAGAAGGTCCAGGCTGCGGTTCGTGACGGTCTCGCCAAGATCGAGGCTGTCCCGGCAGCGGCCAGCAAGCCGGCCCTGGCGGCGCATCGCTAAAAGGTTTGCCGACGAGGGACACACCTCGCGGCAAGGCGTCGCGTAAAGCGTACAGGGCGTCGTCAAACAGAGTTACGCGTTGCGTAGGAAGCCGCCGGAGAAATTCGGCGGCTTCTTTTTATGCGGTTTGACAGAGCGTCAGCGCGTCCAGGAATCGAAGACTTCGTTGACGACGCGCTCGCCTGGATTGCCCTTTTCCAAAGTGATCTTGGCGGCGCGTCCGTCGGCCAGTTTCATCGGAATATCCAGCCAGCCGCGCGTCTTGAGCGTCTCGATATTGCGCACGGCGAATTGCGGATCGCTGGTCAAAGCGACGATGAAAATATTGTCGGTGATCTTCGCCTGCACGCCGGCCAGGGCATCGACATTGGCCGCCGATTCATTGCGCATCACCGGCAGACCGATCTCGGTGATCTTGGCGAGCGGGCTGTCTTCCGCTGGCAGGAAGCGCACGGTGAGCGTGTGCGAGGCCCGCAAGGTCGGATCGTTATTCTTCTCGATGGTGACGAAGCCTTTGAGCTTGGCGTCAGGCACGTCGAAATCGGCGCGGATCGCCTGGGACAGCGCGCCACCGCGATTGATCGAATCCGTGCGCCACACCACCGTGCCGACCTGGGTATCGAAGCCCTGCGGCGCATCCGATTGCAGCAGCAGGCCGACACGCTGGGCCACCGCGACGCTCGGAGCGGGCGGCTGCGCGGTGCTCGGAGCCGTGGCCGGCGCCTGAGCATTGTTCTGCGGCGCCTGCGTCCGGTTCTGCGGTTCCGGCTGCAGCTCCGGCGCCCGCGTCGGCGCGGCACCCGAACCGATCCGCTCGTTGACCTTGGGGCCCGATGAAGCTTGCGGCGCCTGCGGCTCGACGATAGGCGAGCGCGAACGCGAAATGTCTTCCGGCCGATCGCGCAGCTTCCAGGCCGCAAAACCGACACCACCGAACACCACCGCAATGGCGCCGATGATCAAAGCAACACGACCGAAGCCGCGCGAAGTCTCTTGCGGACGCGGCGCAGCCGGACGCACGGCTTCCGAGCGGCCCATGCCATCGCCATTGCCGGCATCGCGTGCCTCGGCCCGCCCAGCGGCATCGGGCGCACGCACCTTGATCGGCACCCGCGGCGCATCGCCAATCTCGGGTTCGATCGACGGTGCCGCGCCTAAATTCGCGTCCGGCTTGAGATTGATGGAGGGCGCTGCGGACGGCCCTTCGCCCAAGGATTTGTCGCGCGGAATGCCGATGGAGGGCGCACTGGCCGGCGGCTTCGGCGGCACGGCAGGCGGGATCGGAGGCGGTGGTGGCGGAGCGGCGGCAGGCTTCGCCTCGGCTGGCGCGGCGACCTTGGCGTCGATCTCTGCTTCGAGACGCGCGATGGCGGCGTCAAGCGCCTGGCTCTCGCGCTCGATATCCTCATCCGGCACCGGCGGCGTGATGCCACGCAACTGTCCGAGCAGCGCCTTGCGAGCGCGCTCATAGATCCCCCGGCGCTGTTCTTTCGCCTCTGGGCTGAGCCCCGAGACGGCTCGCGCAAGTAGCGGATAATAATCGGCCATAACGCGTTCAGACCACCCTTGCGCTTATGCGTCAATCCTAAAAGCTAGAGCCATCTTACTGTCAAGATGGCGCTTTCAGGCACCGTCGGGAACCCCTTTGCCTAGTCCCGATACGGGTTATGGACAAGAATCGTATCCGCTCGCTCCGGGCTCGTCGACAGCAAAGCCACAGGCGCGCCGATCAGCTCCTCCACATGGCGGACATATTTGATCGCCGCTGCCGGCAGATCGGCCCAGGTACGGGCGCCGCGTGTCGTGCCGTCCCAGCCTTCGACCGTCTCATAGATCGGTTCGACCCGGGCCTGTGCCGCCTGGCTCGCCGGCAGATAATCGATGATCTCGCCATCCAGCCGATAGGCGGTGCAGATCTTGATCTCCTTGAAGCCATCGAAAATGTCGAGCTTGGTCAGCGCGATGCCGTCGATCCCGGAGGTGCGCACCGTCTGGCGCACCAGCACCGCATCGAACCAGCCGCAGCGGCGCGGACGGCCAGTGACTGTGCCGAACTCATGACCGCGCTCGCCGATCAACCGGCCGGTCGCATCGTGCAGTTCGGACGGGAACGGGCCTTCGCCGACGCGCGTCGTATAGGCCTTGGCGATGCCGAGCACATATTGCGCCGCCTTGGGACCCAGGCCCGTGCCGGTCGCCGCATTGGCCGCCACTGTGTTCGACGAAGTGACGTAAGGATAGGTGCCGTGATCGATGTCGAGCAGCGCGCCCTGCGCGCCTTCGAACAGAATGCGCTTGCCCTCGCGGCGCAGATCTTCAAGCAGCATCCACGTGCGATCCATATAGGACAGCACGTCTTCCTTCACCGCCGACAGTTCCTCGCGGATGGCCGCGGGGCTGATTTCGGCGATGCCGAGACCACGGCGGATCGCATTGTGATGGGTGAGCAGCCGCGCGATCTTCATGTCGATCGTCGAGAAGTCGGCGAGATCCATCACGCGGATGGCGCGGCGGCCCACCTTGTCTTCATAGGCTGGGCCGATGCCGCGCATGGTTGTGCCGATCTTGGTGCCGGCGGCCGCGGTGTTCTCGCGCAGCGCGTCGAGTTCGCGATGCAGGGACAAGATCAACGGCGCGTTTTCGGCGATGCGCAGGTTGTCGCGCGAAACGGTGATGCCCTGTCCGCGCAGCGCCGCGATTTCCTTGATCAGATGCGTCGGATCGATGACGACGCCATTGCCGATGACCGACAGCTTGCCCGGGCGCACGATGCCCGACGGCAGCAGCGACAGCTTGTAGGTGACGCCGTCGATGACGAGCGTATGGCCGGCATTGTGTCCGCCTTGGAAGCGCACGACCACATCGGCCTCGAGCGACAACCAATCGACAATCTTGCCTTTGCCTTCATCGCCCCATTGAGCGCCGACGACGACCACATTCGCCATATCGCATAAGCCTCATTCGCGCGGCCAAGCCATGACGACCCGCCGCGTAGACCTCGACAAGCAAAAAACCCCGGAACTGCCGCAATGGCTGTTCCGGGGCTCATTGCGGTCATGCATTACCGGATCGGGGCAGCGGAGTAAAGGTGCAGGAAGTCGCAGGCCTGTTGGCTCGTCCTAGGCGCTCAGGTACAAACCGGTGTGCCTTTCCCACCAGAGACTATTCCCATGAAATCAGTCATTGCCGGTATCGCGTTTGCCGCGCTTGGCGCCTCCGTGGCCCAGGCTCAGAACTGCGTTGAAAATTTCACCAATTCCGGCGGCCCTGCCCCCTTCATCACGACCTATGATGTCTTTCCCGGCGTCAGCACCGCCAAGGCCATCGACAATTTGGCCCGCGCCGCGCAGGTGCAGGACGGCTGGCTCAACATCCGTGTGGATCGGCGGCTTGGCCTGATCACCGCGCAAAACGATGGCGCGCGCAGTGGCCGCACTCAAGAGGTCAAGATTGCCGTGCGCAAGCAAGGCAAGGGGACACGGGTCGACATTTCCTATGCGTTCCAGCCAGGCCAGTTGCCGGCTGGCAATTTTCGCGGCGACGTCTGCCGGATCATCGGCAACGCCGACCGATAGAATCGAAGGAGAATCAAAAAACCCGCCGTCACCGGCGGGTTTATCGTTTTCAAAGGCTCAGCGACGCTTTCAATTCGCGCAACTGCTCCAGCCGCTCGGCGGCACGCTGGCGCGTGTGCTCGACCTTGGCGTCGACGAGGTCTTCCTCGGCGTCCTTGATCTCGGCATCGAGCAGCTTGGCATCGACTTCGGCCAGAGCGACGGCCTGTTCGGCCAGGATCGTCAGCGTATTGTTGGCCATATCGGCGAAGCCGCCGCGCACGAACAGATCGTGCTTGCCGCCGGTGCCGTCCTTGTAGCTGACGACACCCGGCTTCAGCATCGCCATCACCGGCGCATGGTCGCGCAACACGACCATCTCGCCTTCGACGCTCGGCACGAGGACGGACTCGACCTCGCCCGAATAAACCAGGCGCTCCGGCGAGACGAGTTCGAAGTGGAAATTGGCCATGGCCCTACCTTGTTTCAGATCAAAATGCGTTTCCGTAGAAACGCATTCTGCTCGGTATCTTGGTCGTTACGCGAAAACGATTAAGCCGCTTCCGCCGCCAGACGCTGCGCCTTCTCGACGGCTTCCTCGATGGTGCCGACCATATAGAAAGCCGCTTCCGGCAGATGGTCGTACTTGCCTTCGACCAGGCCCTTGAAGCCCTTGATCGTGTCGGCGAGCGCGACGAGCTTGCCCGGCGCGCCGGTGAACACTTCGGCGACGTGGAACGGCTGCGACAGGAAGCGCTCGATCTTGCGGGCGCGGCCAACGGTCAGCTTGTCCTCTTCCGACAGTTCGTCCATGCCGAGAATGGCGATGATGTCCTGCAGCGACTTGTAGCGTTGCAGGGTCGACTGCACGCGACGGGCGACGTCGTAATGCTCTTCGCCGACAACCAGCGGCGACAGCATGCGCGAGGTCGAGTCGAGCGGATCGACCGCCGGATAGATGCCCTTTTCGGCGATCGAACGCGACAACACGGTCGTGGCGTCAAGATGCGCGAAGGAGGTGGCAGGCGCTGGATCGGTCAAGTCGTCGGCCGGGACGTAAATCGCCTGCACCGAAGTGATCGAGCCCTTGTTGGTGGTGGTGATGCGTTCCTGCAGCGCGCCCATGTCGGTGGCGAGCGTCGGCTGATAACCCACCGCCGAAGGAATACGGCCGAGAAGCGCCGACACTTCCGAACCCGCCTGGGTGAAGCGGAAGATGTTGTCGACGAAGAACAGCACGTCCTGGCCCTTGTCGCGGAAGTCTTCGGCGACCGTCAGACCCGTGAGCGCGACGCGGGCGCGGGCGCCCGGCGGCTCGTTCATCTGGCCGTACACGAGGGCGCACTTCGAGCCTTCGCCGCCGCCCAGCTTGTTGACGCCGCCTTCGATCATTTCGTGATAGAGGTCGTTGCCTTCGCGGGTGCGCTCGCCGACGCCGGCGAACACCGAGTAACCACCGTGCGCCTTGGCGACGTTGTTGATCAGTTCCATGATCAGAACGGTCTTGCCGACGCCGGCGCCGCCGAACAGGCCGATCTTACCGCCCTTGGCATAAGGCGCCAGCAGATCGACGACCTTGATGCCGGTTTCGAGAATCTGCGCGTCCGTCGCCTGCTCGGCATAGCTCGGAGCCGGCTGATGGATGGCGCGCAGGCCGGAGGACTTCACCGGGCCGGCCTGGTCGACGGGCTCGCCGATGACGTTGATGATGCGGCCGAGGCAGCCATCGCCCACCGGCACCATGATCGGCGCGCCGGTATCGGTGACTTCCTGTCCACGCACGAGGCCTTCCGACGTATCCATCGAAATGCAGCGGACGGAGTTTTCGCCCAGATGCTGCGCCACTTCGAGCACCAGACGGTTGCCCTGGTTCGTCGTCTCGAGCGCGTTGAGAATTTCCGGCAGATGCTCGTCGAACTTCACGTCGACGACCGCGCCGATGACCTGCGTGATGCGGCCGGTGGCCTTGTTATCGGATGCCATGATAGTTCCTCGTTTCTATTGCGGTCAGAGCGCTTCAGCGCCCGAGATGATTTCGATCAGTTCCTTGGTGATCATCGCCTGGCGCGAGCGGTTGTAGATGATCGTCTGTTTCTTGATCATCTCACCGGCGTTGCGCGTGGCGTTGTCCATGGAGCTCATGCGCGCGCCCTGTTCGGAGGCGGCGTTTTCGAGCAGCGCACGGAAGATCTGGACGGCGATATTGCGCGGCAGCAAGCTCGCCAGAATCTCATCTTCCTCGGGCTCGTATTCGTAAACCGGCTGTTCCTTGCCGGCCATGGGCTTGGTGCCCTCGGTCGACATGATCTGCGCCGGGATGATCTGCTGCGCCGTCGGGATCTGCGCAATCACCGAACGGAAGCGCGAGAAGAACAAAGTCGCGACATCGAATTCGCCGGCTTCGTAGCGGGCGAGCACGTTGCGGGCGATGTCATCGGCATTGGTGAAGCCGATCTGGCGCACCGAACGCAGTTCGATCAGTTCGATGATGTTCTTGTCGAACTGACGGCGAAGCTGGTCGTAGCCCTTCTTGCCGACGCAGATGATCTTGACGGTCTTGCCCTGGCCGATGAGCGAATTGGCACGCTCACGCGCCAGACGCGCGATCGACGAATTGAACGCGCCGCACAGGCCGCGTTCGGCCGTGCAGACGATGAGCAGGTGCACATTGTCCTTGCCGGTGCCGGCGAGCAGCGCCGGACCGTTGCCGGTCTGGCCGGCGGCGACATTGGCGAGCACGGCTTCCATGCGTTCGGCATAGGGCCGGGCTGCTTCCGCCGCGCTCTGCGCACGGCGCAGTTTCGCGGCGGCGACCATCTGCATCGCCTTGGTGATTTTCTGCGTCGCCTTGACGCTCGAAATCCGGGTTCGCAGGTCCTTCAACGAAGGCATTTTGTGTCTCTCATCCCCTTCCGCGTGGAAGGTCCGGTTGGACAGACGGAGCGGCGGCCGAAGCCGCCGCCGCGAACAATCAGGCGAAGTTCTTCGCGAACGTCTCGACGATGCCCTTCAGCGTCGCTTCGTCGGCCGACGACAGGTCGCGCGAGTCGCGGATACTGTTGAGCAGCGCGCCGTGGCTCGAACGCAGGAGCGTCAGCAGATTGTCTTCGAACGCCCGCACGCGGTTGACCGGCAGGTTGTCGAGATAGCCGTTGACGCCGGCGTAGATCACGCAGACCTGCTCTTCCATCTTCAGCGGCGAGAACTGCGGCTGCTTCAGGAGTTCGGTGAGGCGCGCGCCGCGGTTGAGCAGACGCTGCGTCACCGCATCGAGATCGGAACCGAACTGCGCGAAGGCCGCCATTTCGCGGTACTGCGCCAGCTCGCCCTTGATCTTGCCGGCGACCTTCTTGGTGGCTTTGGTCTGCGCCGAGGAACCGACGCGCGACACCGACAGACCGACGTTCACGGCCGGACGAATGCCCTGGTAGAACAGGTCGGTTTCAAGGAAGATCTGACCGTCGGTGATCGAGATGACGTTCGTGGGAATATAGGCCGACACGTCGTTCGCCTGGGTTTCGATGACCGGCAGAGCGGTGAGCGAACCCTTGCCATTGTCGTCGTTGAGCTTGGCGGCGCGCTCGAGCAGGCGGGAGTGCAGATAGAACACGTCGCCCGGATAAGCTTCACGGCCCGGCGGACGGCGCAGCAAAAGCGACATCTGACGGTAGGCGACGGCCTGCTTCGACAGATCGTCATAGATGATCAGACCGTGCATGCCGTTGTCGCGGAAATACTCGCCCATGGCGCAACCGGCGAACGGCGCCAGGAACTGCATCGGCGCCGGATCGGACGCGGTGGCCGCGACGACGATCGAATATTCCAGCGCGCCCTGCTCTTCGAGCACCTTCACGAATTGCGCGACGGTGGAGCGCTTCTGGCCGATGGCCACATAAACGCAGTAGAGCTTGACGTGTTCGTCGGTCGACTGGTTCAGCGGCTTCTGGTTGAGAATGGCGTCGAGCGCCACGGCGGTCTTGCCGGTCTGACGGTCGCCGATGATCAGCTCGCGCTGGCCACGGCCGATCGGGATCAGCGCGTCGATGGCCTTGAGGCCGGTCGCCATCGGCTCGTGCACCGACTTGCGGGGAATGATGCCGGGCGCCTTGACGTCGACGCGAGCGCGCTTGGAAGCCTTGATCGGACCCTTGCCGTCGATCGGATTGCCGAGCGCGTCGACGACGCGGCCGAGCAGTTCCTTGCCAACCGGCACGTCGACGATGGCGCCGGTACGCTTGACGGTCTGGCCTTCCTTAATGTCGCGGTCGGAACCGAAAATAACGATACCGACGTTGTCGCTTTCGAGGTTCAGCGCCATCCCGCGGATGCCGTTCTCGAACTCGACCATCTCACCGGCCTGAACGTTGTCGAGGCCGTAGACGCGCGCAATACCGTCGCCGACCGACAACACCTGACCGACTTCGGTAACTTCAGCTTCGTTACCGAAATTGGCGATCTCATTCTTGAGAATCGCCGAAATCTCAGCGGCGCGGATATCCATCAGCCGACCTCTTTCATACGAGTGCGAATTGAGTTGAGTTTTGTCTTGAGCGAACCATCGACCATGCGCGAGCCGAGCTTGACGACAAGCCCGCCGATGATCGCCGGATCAATCTTCACATCCACATTGACCGTCTTGCCGCCGGAAACGCCGGCGAGCGCGTCCTTGAGGGCGCTCAACTGGCTGTCGCTCAGCGGTTCGGCGACGGTGACCTGGGCGCGCGTCACACCGCGTTCGCGGTCGACCAGCTTGCCAAAGTCGCGGATCATGTCCTGCACCGCGAACAGGCGGCGCTTGGACGCAACGAGTTTCAGGAAGTTGCCGGCAATGCCGGAAACGCCGATCTTGGCGAGAACAGCGCCGAGCGCCTTGACCTGATCCTCGGCCGAGAAGACCGGGCTGCGGACCAGCCGCTCAAGATCAGGACTGGCAGCAACAAGATCGGCGAAGGATTTGAGGTCGCCGGCGACCTTATCGAGCGATTTCTGTTCCTTGGCGAGTTCGAACAGAGCAAGAGCATATCGCCCTGCCATGCCGGAAACGATGGAAACCTCTTGCGCCACGTGAAATCTGGCCTCTGCTGGGTATGTCTGCACACATTGTCCGGGCATTTCCCGGCGTGATCGGCGCTGGAAAAACCCGGTTGCATGCTGACTGGAAATGGGCCGGATCGTGCAGCCCGCGCGACCCCGCCACAAGGCGCGCAGGGGGTAACATATGGGGTTTGGCCGCGCAACACCGGCCGTTGTGGAAGAGTTTGTCGAGAGTGAGGCGAGACGCCGCAGTCTCCCTGACACATTTGTAGATGCCCCCGTGAATCTACGGAGACCATGCGCCAGAGTTTGATCGCGGACCGATCGAAGAAACCCGCGTCGACGATTTTCGCAATTCGGCAACGTCGCCGCGTTGCTTTTATCGACCAGCACTGGTCTTGATGAGCCGCCAAGGCGCTGCCCTCAACTTAGTCCGAACCCTGGCCCGGAACGAACACCCGGCTCCTTGCATCGTAATATCCGTTTGAATATAGCGAATAACACCCCCGAGGAGGAACAGATGGCTCAAGATATGGCCTCTCAGACCCAGCCAAACAGCCAAGGTGAAGTAAAATACGCCTTCACCCACACGATCGACGGCAAAGCCGTTCCGACCACCGCGACTTTCGGCGTCGTCAATCCGGCCACCGAACAGGTTTTCGCCCAGTGCCCGGACGCTTCGCGCGAGCAATTCGAACAGGCCGTCACCGCCGCCCGCAAGGCTTTCCCGGCCTGGAGCCGGCTCTCCTTCGGCGAGCGTCGCGCTTATCTGCATAAACTCGCCAAAGCGGTGCGCGACAATGCCGAGACGATCGCCGCCCTGATCACCCGCGAACAAGGCAAGCCGCTGTCGAACGCGCTGCGCGAAATGGCCGGCACCGCCCATTCGCTCGAGGCCATGTCGAATATCGAAGTCAAGGACGAGGTGCTGCGCGACGACGGCAAGAACAAGATCAGCCTGCACTTCCGCCCGATGGGCGTCGTCGGCGCCATCACGCCGTGGAACGTGCCGGTCGGCCTCGCCTCGCACAAGATCGCCCAGGCGCTGATCGCCGGCAATACGATGGTGCTGAAGCCTTCGCCCTATACGCCGCTCTCGACGCTGCTGATCGGAGAGCTGTCGCGCGACATTCTTCCGCCCGGCGTCTTCAATGTCGTGGCCGGCGGCAATGACCTCGGCAAATGGATGACCGAACATGCCGGCATCGACCGCATCTCCTTCACCGGATCGGTCGCCACCGGCAAGCATGTCATGAACAGTTCGGCCAGCACGCTCAAGCGCGTCACCCTTGAACTGGGCGGCAACGATCCGGCCATTATTCTCGACGATGCCGACATCGCCGCCACGACACAGAAAATCTTCAACGGCGCTTTCGGCAATTGCGGCCAGATCTGCATGGCGGTGAAGCGCGTCTATGTGCCCGAGCAGATGTATGAGCCGGTGCTGGAAGCCTTCGCCGCCTTGGCGAAGAACCACCGCGTCGGCGAAGGCTTCGAACCGGACGTGCAGATGGGTCCGCTGCAAAACAAGATGCAGTTCGACAAAGTCGTCGACGTATTGGAAGACGCCAAGCGCCAGCCCGGTGTGCGCGTCGTCGCCGGCGGCCATAAGCTCAACCGCCCCGGCTATTTCCTCGAACCGACGATTATCGCCGACCTGAAGGACGATACGCGTCTGGTCACCGAGGAACAGTTCGGCCCGGTCCTGCCGGTGATGAAATATTCCAATCTCGATGACGCCATTGCCCGCGCCAACGACACCCGCATGGGTCTCGGCGCTTCGGTCTGGACCAAGGACATGAAGAAGGGTGCGGAAGTGGCTGCGCGGATCGAAGCCGGCACGGTGTGGATCAACCACCACGTCGGTTCCGAAGCCGACATTCCCTTCGGCGGCTTCAAGGAATCGGGCATGGGCCGCGAACACGGCGTGATGGGGGTGCAGTCCTATATGGAGCCGCAGATCATCAACGTCCCGCAGGCGTAAGGGTTAATATCGTAGAATCACAGCATTAGAGACTGGTGCGGGGGATCACGCTTCCCGCACCGGCTCGCATCCGGTATGACAACGGACGCGAAGCGTTCGTTCTGAGTTTGTGAACTTTGCTCACAATTCAGTGTGCGCAATCGCACAGGCAACCTCTGTCTGTTATGAAATCTTCATTCGCCTGACCCATGGATGTGCGGCGGCATCGCCGTGGGATTAGAAACTTTTATATTCGCCTGGAATTGAGCCCCTGGATGGGACCGCGCGCGGTAACCATCTTAGGTCGAAGACAGTGATTGCTGCCCTCTGACGGCATTCGGCCATAGACAAAAGCATGGCTGTTGAGGTTAGAGTGGCCGGTCTATGTGTATACATTCCTGTACGCATTACCGGGTTGGTGGCCCGCTTTTGGGGAAGCGACGATGAAACCGACAATGTTCGTGCGTTCGGTGAAACGTTCCTGGCCTGCCTGCCTGCTCCTCGCGGGTATGCTCCAATTCACCACCACCGTTCCGGCCCAGGCCGGGCTTTTCGATTTCCTGTTTGGCAATTCGCAGCCACAACGGCCGGTCTATGCACCACAGCCAGGTGCCCAGCCGCGCGCCCAGGACCGCAACCGCACCAAGACCAAGAAAGAAGCCAAGCGCGGCAAGGCCATGTCGGCGACAGCCGACGGGCCAAACCCCGCGGTCGCGCGCGACCTGAAAACCGTTCGCCATCTCGCCGAAGTGGCGCAGACCCAAGGCATCGCGGCCGCGTTGCTGCAAGATCCGACCCTGCGCTCGGGCGACATCGTCGTCACCGCCTCAGGTCTCACGGTCTACGAGGCCGGCTCGCGCAAAGCCAATCCGTTCCGCCCGCTGGCCGAGTCCCGGCTGCGCAATCGCTCCGATCTCGCCCAATTGCAGCGCGCCTTTGCGCTCCGCCGCCTCGACACCATTGTCGCCACCGGCGAACCGATGTCGCCCTTGGTCATTCATTCGCGCGGCAACCGCTCGGCGGAATTCCAGGCCAAGACCGATCCGGCCGAGGAAAAATCGCTGATCGAGAAATTGGGTCCGCCGAAACCGGCCTTCACCATGACGAGCGCGCCGTAAACCCGCGTTCACGGCCCATAGTTACATAAAGCTCATCGGATCGACGTCGATCTGAACACGCACGCCGCCCCGCTCGGGCGGCGCCGCCGCCAGCAGGGCGCGCAAAAACCCTTGCAGATCCGCCGACCGGGGCGACTTGAGCAGCAATCGGAAGCGATGGCGCCCGCGCACAACGGCGATCGGCGCTTCGGCCGGTCCGAGCAACACCATGTCATCTTCTTCCGGCAAAGCGCCATGGCGGGCGAACCGCCAGCGCTCGGTGTCGGGCACCGCATGGGCGGCGCGAACCAGGGCGCGGGCATGGCTTTCCGTCGAAGCCCGGTCGTTGCCGGACACGATGAGCGCGGCCAGCCGCCCGAACGGCGGCAGACCGGCGCGGCGACGCTGCGCGATTTCCTCGGCGTAAAACCGTTCCGCATCCCCCGACAGAATGGCTTTGATCACCGGATGGTCTGGCTGCCAGGTCTGTACCAGGCCCATGCCAGGCTTTTCGCCCCGGCCAGCCCGGCCCGTCACCTGCTGCAGCATCTGGAAGGTGCGCTCGGCCGCTCTCGGATCGCCGCTCGAAAGACCGACATCCGCATCGATCACCCCGACCAGGGTCAGGCCGGGAAAATTGTGCCCTTTGGCGACAAGCTGCGTGCCGATGACGATATCGAAAGCGCCATTGGCGATCTCCTCGATCTCCCGCCGCAGCCGCTCCGTGCCACCGGGAAAATCCGACGACAGGACCAGGACGCGCTTGCCCGGAAACCGCTCGGCCACTTCATCGGCGAGCCGTTCGACACCTGGGCCGCAGGCCATCAGGCTGTCGGTCGTATGGCATTCCGGACATTCATCCGGCCGGCGCTCGATATGGCCGCAGTGATGGCACACCAGCGCCCGCCGGAAACGATGTTCCACCAGCCAGGCCGTGCAATGCGGACATTGGAACCGGTGGCCGCAGGCATTGCACAAGGTCAACGGCGCATAGCCGCGCCGGTTGAGGAACAGCAGCACCTGCTCGCCGCGCTCCAGCACCTGATCCATCGTCGCGGCGAGGCGCGGTGAAATCCATTTGCCGCGCGGTGGCCCGCCCGACTTCATGTCGATGGCCTGGAGCTGCGGCAGGCTGCGCCCCCCGAAACGCGCCTCCAGCTTCAAATAGCGATAGCGCCCCTGCTCCGCATTAACCCTGGTTTCGAGAGCCGGCGTCGCCGATGCCAGAACTGCGGCGGCATTTTCCAGCCGCGCCCGCACCACCGCCATGTCGCGGGCGTGATAGGCGACGCCATCCTCTTGTTTATAAGCCTGTTCGTGTTCCTCATCGACGATGACGGCGCCAAGATCCGCATAGGGCAGGAACAGGGCCGATCGGGCGCCCGCCACCACCTGCACCTCGCCCGAGGCCACGCCCGCCCAGATGCGCGCCCGCTTGCGCGCCGAAACTCCCGAATGCCACTCGGCCGGGCGCACCCCGAAGCGCTTGGCAAAACGATCGAGAAACTGCCCCGTCAGCGCGATTTCCGGCATCATGATCAAGGCCTGGCGACCGGCGCGCACAGCCGCCGCCACGGCCTCGAAATAAACCTCCGTCTTGCCCGAGCCGGTAACGCCTTCGAGCAAAGTGGTCGAAAACGTCTTCGCCGCCACCGCTTCGGCCAAAGCCTGCGCCGCTACCTGCTGCCCCGGCTCGAAGCTCGGCACGGCGAAATCGAGATCGGGTGGCAAGGCCGCCGGTTCCGGCGGCAGCGCCACGGTTTCGAGCGTGCCCTCGTCGATCAAAGTGTCGATGACACCGACCGAACAGGCCGCTGCCTCCGCCAGCGCCGACTTGCCGATCAAAAGACCGCCTTCCGCCGCCTTGATCACCCGGGCGCGCGCCGGCGTCATGCGGCGCGGCAATTGCGGCGCCCCCGGATCGCCCGCCAGCCGCACGCCGACGCGCACCGGCTCCGGCCCCGCGTGATCGGGCGCCCGCACGCCCATACGCAACACCATGCCGCGCGGCGCCAGGGTCCATTTGGCGATCCAGTCGATCAGCGCGCGCAAGGGTTCGCGGACCGAAGGCAGATCGCGCTTGGCGATCACCGCCTTAAGATTGCCGCCCGGTGCGGCCCGCACATTCCAGACGATGCCAGTCGTCTCGCGGGTGCCGAGCGGCACTTCGACAAAATCGCCCGGCTGCAGGACCATCCCCGCCGGCACCTTATAGGAATAGGCCGTCTCGACCGCGACCGGCACCAGCACGTCAACGACGTGGCTGACGGCGGTGGCCGGTTCTGATTCGTCCGCGAGCAAGCCCATGCCCGCCATCCATCACAGGCCGGCGGCGGCAGCAAGGCAGATCAGACGCCTAAACGACAGGCGTCCGCGTCAGCCCCAGATCGCGCAGACGATCGACGAAGGCGGCCAGACGTTCCTTGCGATAGGCGGCTACGTCCATCGCCTCATAGTTGAGGAACCCCTGTTGGGTTTTCAGGCCGATCCGGCCCGCCGCCATATTTTGCTCGATGATCGGCGGGGCCGCATAACGCCGATCGTTCAGCGCGCCGGAGAGATATTTGCTCGTGTGATAGAGAATATCGCCGCCGCCCCAATCGATGAATTCGAGCAGGCCCAGCACCGAGAAGCGGAAGCCGAAGCCATATTTCACCGCCTTCTCGATATCCTCGGCGCTCGCCACCCCCTGTTCCACCAAGCGAGCCGCTTCGTTCATGGCGATGCCCTGAATGCGCGGCACGATATAGCCGGGGCTCGAGGCGCAGACCACGGGCACCTTGCCGATACGCTCCAGCACGTCCTTCAGGCGTTGCAATGTCTCGGCGCTCGTCTCCTTGCCCGGCGAAAGTTCCACCAGGGGCACGATGAAGGCCGGGTTCAGCCAATGGGCGTTGAGAAAGCGCTGGGGATGCTCGACCGACGGCGCCAGATCGTCGACCAGGATCGTCGATGTCGTCGAGGCAATGATCGTTGAGGGGCCACACTGTTTGGAGACCTCCCGCAGCGCGTCGCACTTGAGATCGAGCACCTCGGGGAAGCCTTCAAAGACAATATCCGCCGCCGCCAGGGGCGCGGCGGCATCCTGCTTCGCGACCACGCGCACACGATTGGCGATCTGCTCGATGGAAGCGCCACCGTCGAACAATCCGATTTCCGCAAGCAGGGTCAGCGTTTCGACGATTTCCTTGCGCGCATCGCATTCCAACGCTGCGAACTCCGCCGCGGGACGTTCCTTGTAGTCCAGCAGCGTGACGGAGTGCCCGGCATAAGCAAAGACGATCGCGATGCCGCGCCCCATGCGCCCGGCACCGACGGCGACGATATTCTCCGGCATGCTCATGCATCATATCCATTTTGCAGGAACTGAGTGATCGCGGCGCGATCGAGTGACGGCAAACCGACCTTGGACAGCGGCCGGCCTTCCTTCTCGAAGTCGTCGGCGCAAATGGCCGCACCGACGGACATCATCGCCCGCGCCACTGGAACTTCGACACCCGCCAATTGCGCCACGGATGCGAGCAGCGAAAGACCGAGCCGCACGTCTTCCATCATATAGCGATGTTCGGTCAGCACGATGTGTTCGCGCCAATCGCCCGAGTCGGTGAGTTGCTTGTGCGAATTGCGGCCATACATCCATTCATCGCCATCCTTGCGATAATGGTCGGCCAGCGGAAAATGCGGCGCACCGTAACCCATGGCTTCACGAACCTTCACCCGTTCGGCGTCGAGCTGATCGGTCACCCGCCGCACCGACGGCTGCGTGCCCTCGTTATGAATGTCCCATTGCGGAAAATGTTCCAGCGGCGCCGCGTTCATGATGATCAGCGGCGGATGGATGACCGGCCCGGCATTCATCAAAGCCGCCGACAGAACGTCGCCACAGGTTTCGATGGCGCCCGGGAAAGCCTGGCTGATCACAGCGATCGCATGATCATGCGCCTTCAACGGAAAGACGCCGGTCGGCAGACGTGTCGCGCGCGTGGTGATGAGGATTTCGGCAAACCCATGCTTGCGCACCAGCCAGGGCAACGTGCCGGTTTCTGCGAAAGCCACGCCGCGCGCGGTGCCCGCCTGTTTCGCCGCCTTGGCGAAAATGAGCGAGCCCAGGGTTCCCGGCGGCAGGAAGACGACCTGCCCCGCGCGCAGATGCGGCGCGATCACCTGCGCCAGATCTTCATGAGCCGTCGCCGGCACCGGGCAGAAGATCAGTTCGGCGCTCTTCAGCGCTTCGGCGATATCGCTGGTGACGTCGGTCAAGGCAACTTCGCGCGTCCCGGAATAGTCGCGCACCACGAGCTTGTTCCCAAGCGCCCGATGTTGCGCGACTTCCTTCTCCCCCCGCCGCCACAAAACCACTTCATGACCGGCGAGAGCAAAATCCGCGGCACCCGCGAGAGAACCGTTCCCTCCACCGATAACGGCAATGCGCATTCCCTGACCTCCTCAAATCATTTGCATGCGATACTCCCAGGGGGAGTTACGGCTCGTATTTCCAGGCTCCATTGACGAGCCGCACGATCACGAGCGAGCGCTCGTCGACGCCGTAGCTGGAGCCCTTGGCGAAATTGTAAACGCCGTGGACGCCGGCCAGTTCTTTCGTTTGCAGGATTTCGTCCTTGAGCCGCGTGCGGAATTCAGCGGTGCCAGGCTTGGCACTACGCAACGCCCGCTCCGCTGCGTTGATGAACACCAGCCATGCATCGAAGCTGTAGGCGGAGAACCCATCCGTCGTCGCCTCGCCATTGGCCTTCTGATAGGCCTCACGGAAGGACATGGAGAGCGCCTTGGCGAAATGACCGTCCGGCAATTGTTCCGCAACGACGACGGGGCCGATGGTCACTTTCACACCCTCGGCGGATTTGCCGCCGACGCGCACGAAATCCGCATTGACGAGCGGCGCCAAACCGTAGAGCCCGCCCTTATAGCTGCGCTTCGCCAGTTCGATCAGCGGCAGCGCGGCCTGCGTCGAAGATCCGCCGATCAGAACGCCATCGGGTTGCGTCGCCAGGATCTTGAGGATCTGGCCCGTGACGGACGTATCGGTGCGCGCATAGCGTTCGTTGGTCAGAACCTTGATGAGCCCATCCGCCTCGGCCCGCTTGGCGCCGTCATAGACGAGATCGCCCCAGGAGTCGGAAAAGCCGATATAGCCGATCTTGGTTTTGCCATCGCGCTTCATGCGCTGCGCGACCACTTTCCCCATCAGAGCCGGCGATTGCGGGATCGTCACGCTCCATTGGTCCGCATCCGCGGAGCTGATCGGAGAGATCGCGATCATCGGCACTTTCAGCT
This sequence comes from Rhizobiales bacterium 62-17, assembly GCA_001898965.1. GTDB lineage: Bacteria > Pseudomonadota > Alphaproteobacteria > Rhizobiales > Beijerinckiaceae > Terripilifer. Next base: position 73,458 of record MKVW01000005.1, on the reverse strand, counting down.
CTTTGGCGACGGCCGTCATCGCAATGCTGGAGGGCACCGTTCCCGTACCGATCAGAATGTCGACATTCTCTTCCTCGACGAGTTTGCGCGCGTTGCGCGTGGCCGCCGACGGATCGGACGCATCGTCAAGCTCGATGACTTTGATGCTCTCCGACCCGACTTGCGGCTTATAGGCTTGCGCCGCCTTCATACCTTTCCCGTAGGGAATGCCGATCGCCGCGGCGCCGCCACTTAACGATGTGACGAAGCCAACCTTGATCTCCGCCTGTGCCCCCGTGGCGACGACGAAGCTGCCCGCGAGAATGGTTGCCGATACAAGCCTGCGCATAACGACCTCTCCATTGCATGAACCGTTACAAGCAAAAATCCGCCGACCGCCGCGCGAAAGGCACGGCGACGTCAGAGATGGGACGGGAAGAAAGAAGCGTCACCCGCAATGCATGGTGACGAGAAAGCGGCTCGTGCGGCGCGCCCTGATCCATCGTTAAGCCACTTGAACACAAGCAACCGCACTCCCTCACGATGAGAGACAAGATATTTTAGACATCAATGAAATACCGAGAACTTGCGCCTTGGGCGCGACGGCAGAAGTTTGCTAGCTCCCTCCAGAAAGGCCCATAAAACCCCCGCAATCGCCATCTTCGACCTATTCGAAGGTTCTTTTTCATGTTTTTATGCCCGGCATAGGCTTGATGAACGTCACGCTATTACTTCATGCATGAAGTGTCTAGGGTTTATTTGAGGCAAGATGGCCAAACAATCATCGCTGCCCATGGAAAAGAGCGGCAATCCGATGAGATTGGCGGCATTGGCTTTGGGAGCTGAATGGAGCGCGGTGACTTAAAGAAGCTCGATCATCGCGGCTTCGGTCGGCACGTCGGCAATCTCAGCCGTAACATTCAAGCGCGCGAGGCCGGTGGCGCAATCGGATGAAATACAGATGTTGCGCAGGCGCGCGGCACGCTCTTCGAGACCCGCATCGACAACGAGATCGGCGAAGATCGAGGCGCTACGCCGCGAATAATGCAAGACCGCATCGAGCATGCCGCTTTGCAGCAGTGTCACGGCCGTCTTCGGCAAAGCTTCGACCGCGCGCGCCTCATAGACAACAACCGTATCGACTTGCAGCCCGCCCGCCGACAGCGCCAATTCGAGATCGGGTTTACGATCGCGCCCGGCCAGATAGAGCAAGCGCGCGCCCCGTTTCAGTTCGCGCAAGAGCAATGTGGCCAGCTCGGCCGCATCGCGTCCGGTGAGACCATCCTCGAAAATATTGGCCCGATGCGCCATATCGCGGCTGCGCGTGCCAACGGAATGCAACGGCCTGTCGAAGAAGACCGCGAACCGCGCGTCCGGAATCACCGCATCGAAAGCATGAACGCTGGTGACGATCACGCCGTCATAAGTGTTTGTATAATCCGCGCCCGGCACATCGGCGCCCGTGGCGACGATGCCCATGAGTGGCGCGATGATCGGCTCATGGCCGGCCTGAACCAGTCGCGTCGCCGTGCCCTCGGCATCCCATTGCGGTCGCGTGACGAGGACACGCATGGCTCACCCCAGAATGTCTGTGGGCGCGCGCGCCAGCAGCGCCTGTCCGGCCCGCTCACCGATAGCCTGCGCCTCGCTGGCCGGCCCTTCATCGGCGATGTCGAACCATTCGCTGCCGTCAGGGCGCAGGATCATGCCGGAGAAGGTCAGGCGGTCGCCTTCAACCGTCGCGAGCCCGGCGATCGGCGTGCGGCAGGAACCATCGAGCACGCGCAGGAAGGCCCGCTCCGCCGTCAACGCCTGGCCCGTTGGCACATCGCCGATCGGCTGCAAGAGCGCGCGGGTTGCCGCGTCGTTCTTGCGCGCTGTGATGCCGATCGCTCCCTGGCCGACGGCCGGCGGAAATTCATCGGTGCTGAGGATGGCGGCGGCGCGGTCTTCAAGCCCCAGGCGCTTGAGGCCGGCAAGCGCCAGCAAGGTCGCATCAAAATCGCCCTCAGCGATGCGGCGCAAACGCGTCTCCACATTGCCGCGCAGCAGGCCGATTTGCACATCCGGCCGCAGACGCTTGAGCAAAGCGCCACGGCGCAACGAGGCCGAGCCGACGCGCGCGCCGGGCTTCAGGTCAGCGATGCTTTTGGCGTCGCGGGCAATCAGCACGTCGCGCACATCCTCGCGCGGCAGATAGACCGAGACCTCGATCTCATCGGGCAGGATCGTCGGCAGATCTTTCGACGAATGCACGGTCAGATCGACCCGGTTCTCGACCAAGGCCACATCGAGCTCGCGCGTGAACAGGCCCTTGCCGCCAGCCTCCGCCAAGGCGCGATCCTGAATCATGTCGCCTGTCGTACGGATCGGCACGATCTCGATCGAAGCCTCGGCGAGGCCATGGGCCGCCATCAGGCGGCGGCGTGTCTCATGGGCCTGGGCCAGCGCCAATTGGCTGCCGCGCGTCCCGATTCGGATCAAATTCATTCTTCTCTTCGCTAAATTGAAGGCAAATGCGTTTCGCTAGAAACGCATTTTGCTCTCTCGTCCTTGATTTGACACGTCATACGTAAAACTGGCCGGACTATAGGGTTTCACGCGCCTCCGGGACAGTCTACAAGTGTCGCATGCGCGTACTGGGAATCGAAACAACCTGCGATGAAACGGCGGCGGCGGTGGTCTCCACCCGCCCCGACGGCAGCGGCGAAATCCTCTCCAGCGAGGTGATGAGCCAGATTGCCGAACATGCCGCCTATGGCGGCGTCGTGCCCGAAATCGCCGCGCGCGCCCATGTCGATCTGATCGACCGGATCATCCGCCGCGCCCTGGAACGGGCCGGCACGACCATGGACGATATCGATGCGGTCGCCGCCGCCGCAGGCCCTGGGCTCGTGGGCGGCGTTATCGTCGGCCTGACCACCGGCAAGGCCCTGGCGCTCGCCACCGGCAAGCCTTTCGTCGCCGTCAATCATCTCGAAGCCCATGCGCTGACGGCGCGGCTGACCGACAAGCTCGAATTCCCCTATCTGCTGCTGCTGGCCTCGGGCGGCCACACGCAACTCATCGCCGTCACCGGCGTCGGCACCTATAGCCGCATCGGCACCACCGTCGACGATGCCATCGGCGAAGCCTTCGACAAGGTCGCCAAAATGCTCGGCCTGCCTTATCCCGGCGGGCCGCAGGTGGAGCGCATGGCCGATCGCGGCGATCCGCGCCGGTTTGATTTTCCACGCCCGATGCTGGGGCGCGCGGAAGCCGATTTCTCGCTTTCCGGCCTCAAGACCGCCGTGCGCCTGCAGGCCGACCGCATCGGTGCCATCACCGAGAACGACGCGGCCGACATTTGCGCCAGTTTCCAGGCCGCCATCGTCGACATGGTGATCGATCGCGTGCGCGCCGGCCTGCGCATTTTCCGCGCCACCCATGGTTATCCCACGGCTCTGGTCATCGCCGGCGGCGTTGCCGCCAACGGCGCCATCCGCCGCGCATTGGCGCGCCTCGGTTCGGAAACTGGTTTGCCGCTCGTCCTGCCGCCGCCCGAACTCTGCACGGACAATGGCGCGATGATCGCCTGGACTGGCATCGAGCGGCTGCGCGCCGGCTTCCAGGACGGCATGGATTTCGCGCCCAAGCCGCGCTGGCCTCTCGATCCGGGCGCACAACGGGTTCACAACGGAAAGGCGTGACATGCGGCGCCCGCTGCATTCAGGCATCAAAACCGTTCTTTATGCCGTCGCCATCTTCTTCCTGACGCCCGGCGGGGCGCGCGGGCCACTCGATGCTGACCGCATGACCGCGAGCGTGCGCATTTTCTACGCGCCGCGCGACAATCTGCGCGAGATCGACCGCGCCGTCATCAGCAGCGCCCGCCAGACGATCGATTTCACCGGCTATGTGCTGACCGATCGCAGCATCGCCGAAGCGCTGTCGGACGCCGCGCGCCGTGGCGTCAAAGTCCGCCTCTATCTCGACCCCGACCAGCCCGCCGTGCGTCGGCCCGATGCCAATCCCGCCTTCTGGTCGCTCGTCGGTCAGAAAGGCGTCGAAGCCCGCATCAAAACCGGCGGCAACGATCTCATGCATCTCAAGGCCTATCAGGTGGACGGGCGCATCTTGCGCTCGGGCTCGGCCAATTTCTCCGTCAGCGGCGGCCAATATCAGGACAACGATCTGCTGCTGATCGAAGGCCGCGATGCCGTCGGCAGTTTCGTGCGTCAATTCGAATATTTGTGGGATCGCCCCGGCAATACGCCGCTGAACCGTGATATGCCCCCAGCCGCACGCCGCTTCCTGGGAGATGATCGGCCATGAATGAGAACAGGCAACCGCGGGGCTTCGCCCGCGTCGGCGTCATCGGCGCTGGCGCCTGGGGCACCGCGCTCGCCAACGTGGCCGCTCGCGCGGGCCATACGGTCGATCTGTGGGGACGCGACACCAAGCAGATCGAGGCGCTGTGCAAGGAGCGCGTCAACACGCTGCACCTGCCCGACATCCGCCTGGAACAAGCCGTTGCGCCGACCCACGACATGCACACGATCCATCAGGCCGACCTGGTGCTGGCCGTCGTGCCGACGCAGAGCCTGCGCAACGTGCTGCGCGTCTTCGCGCCCATGCTGAAGAACACGGCGCCGCTCGTCATCTGCGCCAAGGGCATCGAAATCGGCAGCGGCCTGTTCGTCAGCGAGATCGCCCGCAAGATCATTCCGCAACAGCCGGTCGCCGTCTTGTCGGGACCGAGCTTCGCCCATGACGTGGCGCGTGGTTTACCGACGGCGGTGACCATCGCCGCCACCGACAGCCGCGCGGCCGAGCGCATTGGCGCGGCCCTGGCGACACCGACCTTTCGCCTCTATCACACCGACGATCTCAGAGGCGTCGAAATCGGCGGCGCCGCCAAGAACGTGCTCGCCATCGCCTGCGGCATCGCCGCCGGCCGTGGTCTTGGCGCCAGCGCCGGCGCTGCCCTCGTGGCACGCGGCTTTGCTGAATTGTCGCGGTTCGGCCGCGCCTTCGGGGCACGCAGCGAAACCTTGATGGGCCTCTCGGGGCTCGGCGATCTGGTCCTGACCTGCGGCAGTACCCAGTCCCGCAATTTCGCGCTCGGCGTGGCGCTCGGCAAAGGCGCGACATTGGCCGACGCACGCGCCGGCAAACTGGCCGAAGGCGCCTTCACCGCCAGCGGCATTTTGGAACTCGCCCAGCGCCAGCAGATCGACATGCCGATCGCCCAGGCCGTCGATGCGGTGCTCTCGGGCAAGCTGAGCATCGACGGCGCTGTCGACGCATTGATGACACGGCCGCAGCGTGGCGAAGCCTCCTAACGGAGGTGGACAGGCACCAACCGGCGGTTTCTTCCTGTGAATGTTGGTTGTAGGGTTCTGCCGCGATTTTCCCAAGAGGCACACGTCATGGCACATTGGCTGGTCAAGAGCGAACCGTCGTCCTGGTCCTGGGATCAGCAGGTCGAAGCCGGCGCCAAGGGCACGTCATGGAACGGCGTGCGCAACCATACCGCCAAACTCAATCTCATGGCGATGAAGCTCGGCGAACAAGTGTTCTTCTATCACTCCAACGAGGGCAAGGAGATCGTCGGCATCGTCGAAGTGTCGAAACTCTATTATCCCGACCCAACCGACAAGACCGGCAAGTTCGGCATGGTCGACTTCAAGGCGGTGAAGCCGCTGAAGACGCCGGTGACCCTGGAACACGTGAAAGCCACACCGGCGCTCGCCAAAATGTCGCTCGTCACGTCCTTCCGCCTGTCGGTGCAACCGGTCACCGACGCCGAATGGAAACTCGTCTGCAAGATGGGCGGCGTTTAACCTAACAGATCGATCAGCGGCGGGATGAGCGGCGCATCGGCCGGCGGCATCGGATAATCACGCATCTGCGTGGCCCGCACCCATTTGATCGCCTGGCCCTCGCGCGGCCGCACGAAGCCCTCCCAGCGCCGGCAGATGTAAAGCGGCATCAGCAGATGGAAATCGTCATAGGCGTGGCTGGCGAAGGTCAGTGGCGCCAGACAATCTTCCTTGACGGTGATGTCGAGTTCCTCGTGCAACTCGCGGATCAAGGCCGCCTCCGGCCGCTCGCCCGGATCGATCTTGCCGCCGGGAAATTCCCACAGGCCGGCGAGCTTCTTTCCTTCCGGACGTTGCGCGATGAGGATGCGGTCATCCGCATCGATCAGGGCAACGGCGACGACGAGCAGAATGTTCAAAACCGGCCTTCCTGACGTCCTACGAGCGTAATCGAGACGGCCGGTTGATCCGGACCGACCCTCACCATCTCGTACATCGCCGCGCCCTCTGGCGTAAAGGAGCCCCGGGCCGAATAGATTTTCGACGTCGCGACGAAATAAGTGCCCGGCGCCACGCGATCGAAGGCGAACGTTCCCTGGGCAGAGGCACGGGTCGTGCGCGTATAGGACGAATAGGTCGGCCCCGCATCGGCCGGCGGCGCCCACATGGGCGGGATGGACTGGCGGCCACGATACAGCGCCTGGAAACGCGCCACGCTATAGGGCGTGGCCGGCACGAGCCGGACCGTCGCCCCTGCCAATTTATGCGCGCTGCCGTCGCGGGTAACGAACAGCGCCTGGCCCTCGATACGATGGACACCTTTTTCGCGGATGACGCGTGCCGCTTGCGCATCGAAGGGAACAGGCGGCGCCACGGATGACGTCGACTGACATCCCGCCGTCATGACGCAAGCTAAAATCACGCCGCCAAACCGCATCGCCACACTCCGTTGCGAAACGAAGCGTGGCGGATCGGATGCGGCAAATCAAGACGGCAAGTGAAGGATCGGATTAGTCGATCGCGTAACGGAAGCCGACACGCACCTCATTGGAGGTCAGCGCCTTCGAGCCGGCCGCCTTCGACCAATTGCCCATGTTCATATAGCGATAACCGATATCGATCTTGGCGCGATCCGTGAGCTGATAGGCGAAGCCAGCCATCAGCGCCCAGGCGAAGGCTGACGTGCGATTATTCACATACTGAAAGGAAGGCGCGTAGATGCTGCCATTAGACGCATTGTACCAGCTATAGTTGCCGGCCCGCACGCCGTAAACGAAACCGGCACCCGCACCAACATAGGGCGTTAAGCCGGACCAAGTGCCAAGATCAATATATAGATTGGCCAGCGCCACCGATTGTTTGATGCTGGCTTTTTGCGCCGCGAAGCACAAACCAGTGGGATCGCTAACACAACCGAATTGTGCCGATGACGCGTTCGCTTGGATGGTGTTGCGATACTCATAAGTAAGATCGCCACGCACCCAATTGTTGAACTGATAACCGAAGCCAAGAGCAGCAGCCCAGCTAGAACGCTGCGTTCCCGTATTGAGCAGTTGCGAGCCAATGGGTCCAGCTGTCACAGACGGCCCAAAAATCTGCGGCGTCGTCTCACGCGTGAACGCCACGTCCCCGCGCAGATACCAACCGGTGCCCAATTCCACGGGCGCTTCCGGCTGAAGCGCTGGATATGATGGATAGGCGGAGGGGATGCCCATATCCGCCGCGAAAGCGGTCGCGCTCAATCCGATCAGAGCCGTCGCCGCCAATGCCCCCAAGCGCACCATTCGAACATTCCTTCCGCTGCCCGGTCGATGAACGCCGAACCTTGATGCGGAAAGTTTCGCAGCGATTGCTTAATCTCCTCTTAAGCATAAAACGGCTTGCGACTTGACAGCGTAAAAAATGCTTATGCGTCAAAAGCAAAACGGCGCGGGAGACCCGCGCCGTTGCAAGAAAATAGTGTCGCGCTGCGGCTTAGTACTTGCGAACCAGCGGCGGCGGGGGCGGCGGCGGCGCCATGATCGCCGGCGCGTAATCGGCGAGCATCCAGCGCAGGCCGATCGAGAAGTCGTGCGAACCGGCGCGCGAGAACTGCAACACGTTGTTGCAAGAGCTGACGCCCGGGCCACCGTTGTAGCAATTGGGTGCGCCGGCCGAGGACTTGCCGTAGTTGAGATAGCGATAGCCGAAATCGAGCTTCAGGTTCGACGTGACGTTGTAGCTGAGACCGGCCATCAGCGCCCAGGCGAAGCTGCTGGTCGTCTTCGAGCTATAATAGCCGCCCGTGGATGAGGAGGCGAAAGCCCCCGGCCCGGCGTAGAGATTGCTGTAGCCATTGTCGGTCACGCCGTGCAGCGTGTTGCTGGCGAAGCCGACACCGGCGCCGACGTAAGGCGTGATGCCGTACCAGGTGCCAAGATCGACGTAACCGTTCAACAGGCCGACGAAGCTCGCCATGTTGCCGCGGTAGAAGTTGCGCAGCACATAGAATTGCGCGCCGTTGTTCCACGACAGCTCATCTTGGGTCGAGAAGCTGCTGCCGCGATATTCGGCGGTGATGTCGGTGCGGAACCAGCTGTTGATCTGATAACCGACACCGAACTTGATGAAGGTCGAATTGCTGAACTGCGCCGGGTTGAGCGAATAGGCCGTCGGGATGAAGCCCGGGCCACCCTGACTCAACGGGTTCGGCACATTCTGCGCGTTGATCTTGCTGTTGAGGCCGATGCCGATATCGCCACGCAGATACCAGCCGGAGAAATCCTGAACGGCGGTGACAGCGGGGCTGCTGATCATCGGCGGCGGCGGCAGCAGGTCAGCGGCGCCGGCGGCGGTCGACAGGCAAGCAAAGGAAGCTGCGGCAACACAAAGGGCCTTAGAGACGGCCATGACTCAAATCCTCTCGTTTCGCCGCGCAACGCCATGGCGTGCACGCAAAGTTCAACGAGCGGATCATCGGCGATTCCGGTTAATGGGGACTTAACCCTAAGACTTAACGTTAATGCCGATGGAAAAGCCAAGAAAATCAATGGCCAAAAAGCGGCAAGACAACGCTATTCAGCAGCGACCTTGTCGCCCCGGCTCTCGATGGCGGCACAGATGGAATCAACGACGGATTCGACCACGGCCTGATCGTCGCCCTCGCCCATCACCCGGATCACCGGCTCGGTGCCCGAGGGGCGGATCAGCAAGCGGCCATTCTTGCCGAGCTTGCCTTCGCCGGCGGCGATGGCCCGCACCACCCGATCCTCGCCCAAGGGATCGCGCAGGGTCGTGCGCACATTCTTGAGGATTTGCGGCAGCGGATCGAACAGATGGCAGACTTCGCTCACCGGCCGCTGGCGCCGCTGCACCACCGCCAGAACCTGCAAGGCCGAGACAAGGCCATCGCCCGTCGTCGAATAGTCCGACAGGATGATGTGGCCCGATTGTTCCCCACCGACGTTGAACCCATGCTCGCGCATATGTTCCAGCACGTAGCGATCGCCGACCGCCGTGCGCGCCATCGACAGACCGATCGACGCCAGATAGCGCTCAAGCGCCAGATTGGACATGACGGTGGCAACGATGCCGGGCTTGCTCAGCCGGCCGTCATCCTTCCAGCTCTGCGCCACGACCGCCATCAGCTGATCGCCGTTCACCGGATGACCATGTTCGTCGACGATCAACACGCGGTCCGCATCGCCATCGAGCGCGATGCCGAGATCGGCGCGGGTTTCGCGCACCTTGCGGATCAAGGCTTCCGGCGCGGTCGAACCGACTTCGCGATTGATGTTCATGCCATCGGGATCGACGCCGATCGGAATCACTTCGGCGCCCAATTCCCAAAGGGCTTCCGGCGCCACGCGATAGCCGGCGCCATGGGCGCAATCGACCACGATGCGCAGACCATCGAGCGAAAGATGGCGCGGCAAGGTCAATTTCGCCGCTTCGATATAACGCGCGCGCACGTCATCGACGCGCTTGGCGCGACCGAGATCGAGCGACTTCGACAATTTCGCCGACATGTCGCTGTCAATCAGCGCTTCCAGTTGGCGCTCGACGTCATCGGACAGTTTGTAGCCGTCCGGCCCAAACAGTTTGATGCCATTGTCCTCGAACGGATTGTGCGAGGCCGAAATCATCACGCCGATATCGGCGCGCATCGAGCGCGTCAGCATGGCGACGGCCGGCGTCGGCATCGGGCCGAGCAGCAACACATCCATACCGACGGAGGTGAAGCCCGCCACCAAGGCATATTCGATCATATAGCCCGACAGGCGCGTATCCTTGCCGATCACCACCCGATGGCGATGCTCTCCACGCTGGAACACCAGGCCGACCGCCTGCCCGACGCGCAAGGCGAGATCGGGCGTGATCGCGCGATTGGCGCGACCGCGAATGCCATCGGTACCGAAATATTTGCGTGCGACTGCCATCAAGAATGTCCGCTTCGAAGGTCAAAACCGGACGCGCCGGAAAAGAAGGCGACGTCACTGTAACGTCGCGCACTGTCTGAGTCTTTCCTTAAAAATCAACGTATTTAACGATTCGTCGTAATCACATATACCAACAAGACCTTACCGACCGACCAGGGAATCCAGGAAAATCAATGACTACTATCTATCACAATCCGAAATGCGGCACATCCCGCACCGTCCTCGCCCGCATCCGCGAATCTGGCGTCGAACCGCAGGTGATCGAATATCTGGTCACGCCGCCAAGCCGCGCCGAAATGCAGGCCCTCCTCCAAAACCTTGGCATGACGCCGCGCGACATCCTGCGCCGCAAGGGCACGCCTTATGAAGACCTCAACCTCGATAACCCGGCGCTCACCGACGATCAGCTTCTCGATGCGCTTGGCGCCCATCCGATCCTGATGGAACGTCCCGTCGTCGTCACCGCCAAGGGCGCTCGCGTCTGCCGCCCGGCCGAACGGCTCGACGAAATCTTTCCGGCATAGCCCCGGCAAGAAGCTGAATGTAGAAGAAAAAGAATGGAAGCACCCAAGGAAAGACGCCCATGACCTCCTACGAGGCTTTGCCTTTCGTCCATCCGTTCAGCGGCCAGGATGCTGGAGAATTGCTGCGCGCCCGCGCCGCGGCCCGTGGTCCTCACCCTCTGCTGATCTGGGCACCCTTCGACGCACCGGTGCGGACATGGAGCTATGCGGAGTTCGCGCATGATGTGGCCTGCGTCGCCGGCGGCCTTCTGAAACGTGGCATTCGACCGAAAGATCGCATCCTCGTTCATTTCGAGAACTGTCCGGAAACATTGATAGCCCGTTTCGCCTGCATGTGGATCGGCGCCATTGCCGTGTTGAGCAATGCCGCTCTGGCCGGGCCGGAACTGCGCGATGTGGTCGAGGCCGCCGGCGTGCGCGCTGCGATCACGCAACCGAAATTTGCGGGACTGCTCGCCGAGCATTGTCCGCACCTCGAATGGATCGCGATTTCCGAGACGGATGCGGGCGAAGCGCCGACCAGTGCAAGCCGGCCGGCGAAGGCGGAGAGCTTCACCGCCCTGATGGACGCGCCCGCACCAGCCCAAACACCCGACCCGACCGCCGACGCCCTGATGCTCTTCACCACCGGCACGACGTCGCGCGCCAAAGGCGTGGTGTGGACCCATGCCAATGTCTTGTGGGGTGGCAAGCTCGGCGCTTTGCAGAACGGACTGCGCGCTGACGACGTCTATCACATTTTCCTGCCGCTCTTTCACGTGGTCGGCTTTTCATGGTCGTTCCTGCCAACGCTCTATGCCGGCGCCACGGTTGTTCTGCAGCCTCGGTTTTCCGGTAGCCGCTTCTGGGCAACGGCCCTCGAACATGGCGCCACCGTTTCATCGCAGGTGAAGTTCACCACCAACGTACTGGCACAGCAGCCAACGCCCGCCCATCGGCTGCGCCAGTTCATCACCGCCTCTCACACCCCGAAAGTGGCGCGACACTTCGGCGTTCGCGAAATCGGCGGATGGGGCATGACCGAAATGGTTGCCGAAGGCATCGTCGGCGATCCCTGGTCTGATTTCCCCAGCCGCTCCATCGGCCGTCCGTCGCTGGGCTATCGCATTTTCATCGAGGACGATGATGGCCGCGCCGTGGGGCCGGGCGAAACCGGACATCTTTTTGTCGGCGGCATTCGCGGCCTCTCGATTTTCCGCGAATATGACAACAATGCGCAGGCCAATGCCGCAGCCTTCGATCGACACGGCCGCTTCATCACCGGCGATCGCGTCGTCCTCCTGGAAAACGGCCTGATCGAATTCGGCGATCGCACCAAGGATGTCATCAAGGTCGGTGGAGAAGGCGTTTCTGGCGGTGAGGTTGAAGTCGCCATCGGCGCGGTCGAAGGCGTCCGCGAAGTGGCGGTCGTCGGCCGGTCGGATGAGATCATGGGCGAGGTCGTCGTCGCCTTTGTGATCTTGACGGCGGGAGCGGAGGCCGAGGCAACCCGTACCCGCATCCTCGCGCATTGCCGCGCGTGCCTGGCGAAATTCAAGGTGCCACGCGAGATCCATATCGTTGAAGACTTCCCGCGTATCGGCTTTGGCAAGGTCGCGAAAGTGAAGATGCGCGAACAGCTCAATGCCGCGCGCACCGGCGAGCGGGCATGACCATGGCTGACAAAGATCCGATTGCCTTCTATTTCGATATTTTTTCGCCGTTCGCTTATCTCGCTTCGCACCGCATCGATGCCATCGCCATGCGATATGGGCGCACCACCGATTGGCGCCCGGTTCTCGTCGGCATCACCGTTCTCAAGGTGATGGGCATGAAGCCGTTGATGACTTACCCTTTGAAAGGCCCTTATCTGCGGCGCGATGCCGAGCGATTGGCGCAGATGTGGAACGTGCCCTTTCAGTTTCATGGCTTGAAAGGGCATCATTCTCTCAACGCCATGCGCGCTTATGTATGGCTGAAGCAGAGCGACCCGGCTCTTGCCAAACGTTTCGCCCAGGCGATGTATCGTCGCCTTTGGGTCGACAACCAAGACATCACGCAGCCAGAAGACGTCATGGTCGAGGCAGCGAAACTCGGCATCGATACGACCGAACTGCGCGCCGCCATCACATCCGATGCGATCAAGAAGGCGCTCAAGGACGAAGTTGAGAGCGCGATCAACAAGGGCGTTTTCGGCGTGCCTTTTGTCATCGCCGACGACGAGCCGTTCTTTGGTTGTGACCACCTGCCGATGCTCGAACATTGGCTCGAACACGGCAGATGGAAAACAGCGTAACGGTTATTCGACCGTCGCACCCGAAGCTTTGACGACCGGAGCCCAGCGCGCCACTTCGCTGGCAATGAACGTTGCGAATTCCTCCGGCGTACTCGACAGCGGATCGAGTCCGATTTGCGTCATGCGCTGGCGGGTGTCTTCACGCGCCAGCATGGCGCGTAGAATGCCATTGTAGCGATCAACAATGGCCTTCGGCGTGCCAGCCGGAGCCACGACACCAAACCAACCGCGCACGTCGAAATCCGCGTAACCCTGCTCGGCCATCGGCAACACATCGGGCAAAGCGCGCGAGCGCTCTTTCGACGTCACGCCGATCGGTCGCAGCGTTCCCGCCTGGATATGCGCAATGACATCGGGAATGCTGACGAACATGAGCTGAATGCGGCCAGCCAGGAGATCGGGAACTGCAGCGGCCGCGCCACGATAAGGCACGTGCTGCATCTTGATGCCCGTCTTCATCTTCAGAATTTCGCCAGAGAGATGCTGGGTCGTTCCCGTCCCGGCTGAACCGAACGAAATCTTGTCTGGATTGGCCTGCGCATAGGCGACGAGTTCAGGCACGGTCTTGGCCGGCACGGATGGATGCACGACGACGACATTCTTCAATTCCGCCGCCAGAATGATCGGCGCACTGTCCTTGACCGGATCCCACTTCATGCGCTCGCCATAAAGCGCCTTGTTGATGCCATGAGTGGAAACGGTGACCATACCGATCGTATAGCCATCCGGATCGGAGCGAACGGTCGCTTCGGCACCCACATTGCCGCCGGCCCCCACGCGATTCTCGACGATGACCTGCTGGCCCAACTGCTTGGAGATATCATCGGCGATCATGCGGGCGAGCACATCCAGCGCGCCACCTGGCGTGGTCAGCGTGATGAGGCGGATCGTCCGGTTTGGGAATTCTTGCGCCGCCAGGGGCATCGCCGAAGACAGGACACCCAATGCCATCACGGCGACCAAAGTTCGCAATCTGCCCATTTTCGTTCCCTCCATATTATTATCAGCCCAACTGATAACGGGAACGGCGGGGCGCTGACAAGGCGCCCACAAACAAAATGCCCGGCACGAGGCCGGGCATTGATCGTTTATCCGAAGGCGAAGCTTACGCCGTCGGCTGCGGCTCCATTCCACCTTCCGGCCGCGGGCGCGGCTTGTTGGTGGTGGTCGGCACCGGCGAGGAGCGTGGCGCCGGCGGCTCGTCCGTCGGCTGACGGGTCGGCCGCTTGCCGTTGAGGAGATCCTTGATCTCGTCGCCGGTCAGCGTTTCGTATTCGAGCAGCGCCTCGGCGAGATTGACGAACTCGTCGTGCTTCTCGGTGAGGATCGTGCGTGCCGCTTCCGTCGCGGTATCGACGAGCTTGCGCACTTCCGCATCGATCTTCTGCGCCGTCGCTTCGGAAATGTTCTGCTGCCGGCCAACCGACATGCCAAGGAACACTTCCTCCTGGTTTTCGCCATAAGCGACGGTGCCCAGTTCTTCGGAGAAGCCGAGACGCGTCACCATGGCGCGCGCCATCTTCGTCGCCTGCTCGATATCGCCAGAAGCACCGGAGGTGATGTTCTCCTTACCGAAGGTCAGCTCTTCGGCCATGCGCCCGCCCATGGCGACCGCAAGCTGCGAGGTGAACTCCTTGTACTTCATCGAATAGCGATCGCCTTCCGGCAGGAACTTCACCATGCCCAGCGCGCGACCACGCGGAATGATCGTCGCCTTGTGCACGGGAATGCCGGCCGGCACGAACAGACCGACGATGGCGTGGCCTGCTTCATGATAGGCGGTGAGCTTCTTCTCTTCCTCGGACATGGCCATAGATTTGCGCTCGGCGCCCATCATGACCTTGTCCTTGGCATCTTCGAATTCCTGATGGGTGACGATGCGCTTGTTGCGCCGCGCCGCCAGCAGGGCTGCTTCGTTGACGAGGTTCATCAGATCGGCGCCGGAGAAACCGGGCGTACCGCGCGCGATGACCTTGAGATCGACATCGGGGGCGAGCGGCACCTTGCGCACATGCACGCGCAGGATTTTCTCACGGCCCGAAACGTCGGGGTTCGGCACCACGATCTGGCGGTCGAAACGGCCCGGGCGCAGCAGCGCCGGATCGAGCACGTCAGGCCGGTTGGTCGCGGCGATGATGATCACGCCTTCATTGGCTTCGAAACCGTCCATCTCGACCAGCAACTGGTTGAGCGTCTGCTCGCGCTCGTCATTGCCGCCGCCGAGACCGGCGCCGCGATGACGACCGACCGCATCGATTTCATCGATGAAGATGATGCACGGTGCGTTCTTCTTCGCCTGCTCGAACATGTCGCGCACGCGGCTGGCGCCGACGCCGACGAACATTTCGACGAAGTCAGAACCGGAGATGGTGAAGAAGGGCACGTTGGCTTCGCCGGCGACGGCACGCGCCGTCAGCGTCTTACCCGTGCCGGGCGGACCGACCAACAGAACGCCGCGTGGTATTCGCCCGCCGAGCCGCTGGAACTTCTGCGGATCGCGCAAGAACTCGACGATCTCCTGCAAATCTTCCTTCGCCTCGTCGATGCCGGCCACGTCCTCGAAAGTGACGCGGCCATGCGCTTCTGTGAGAAGCTTGGCCTTCGACTTGCCGAAGCCCATGGCTTTCCCGCCGGCCCCCTGCATCTGTCGCGAGAGGAATATCCAAAGTCCCAGGAAAGCGATGACGGGCAGGCCGTTGACCAACAGGGTCACCAGCCAATTGTTGCCGTCGCTCGGCGGACGCGCCGAAATCGAGACGTTCTTGTTGTAAAGGCGCTGCACCAGGCTCGGATCGCTCGGCGCATAAGTCGAGAACGAGCGGTTGTCCGTGTAATGGCCTGTGATCTCATGACCAGCGATCGTCACCTCGCGCACGCGACCTTGGTCGACATCGCTCAGCAACTGGCTGAAGGCGATCTGCTGCGATGGCTCACGCTGGCCTGGGTTGTTGAACAACATCACCAGTGCAACGACGAGCAAAAAGATGATGACCCAGAGAGCAAAATTCCGGACGTTGGGGTTCATTCGATCCTGCCAATGGCTTCTGGCTTCGGCGCGCTGGAGCGCAGCCGTCCAGATCATGGTCCTATGTAAGCCGCCCCCTGCCCCTTGCCAAGGGAAGCTGCTGTGCGAACAGCAATATGAACGACCAATTCGGGCGGCAACGTGAAACAAGTCTGACGCTAAAGGGTGAATCAGTCCCTAGCGGCCACGCTGGCGCGGGCCTTCGCGGCGGATTTCGAGCCGGCCATTCTTGTCAAGCTTCAGAACGGCGCCGCCCAGCGTGCCGCGCCACGCTTGCCTCTGTAATAACCCCACAGCAATTGCTTGGGCCGCACCTTCCAGCCGATCAAGACGGGGTGCCTGCAGCTCGCCAGTGACGATCGCGATCTCTGCCTTCAGCATGGCCGCGATGAGCGCTTCCGGCAAACCGGCGAACGGTGCGAAATCAAGCCTATGGCCGGCATCGTCGGACAGCGGCACGCGAACGAGCCTGGCCTGCTGCGCAGCCATCGCCCAGTCGATCACCGCCTGGGCGCCAGCCATGCGCCGGCCCAGACGGGTCAGCTCTGCCGTCCCAAGCCCTTCCGCCGCCAACAGACCCGCCAATCGGCGCAGCCGCGTGCGGGCATAGTGCGGATCGTCGTTGGAAGGATCGCGAACGAAAGGAATAGTGTTGTAAAGACAGACCTTTTCGAGGGTCTGCTTGTCCCAATCCAGCAACGGGCGCAGCAAAGGCAGATCGCCGGTCAATCCGTCGGTGGCGACCGTCTGCATGCCGCGCAGGCCGGCCACGCCGCTGCCACCGAGCAATCGGAACAGGATCGTTTCGGCCTGATCGTCCGCATGATGGGCGGTCACGAGTGCCGCAGCGTCATGGCGTCGCGCCACCTCGGTCAGCAGCCGATAACGGGCTTCGCGGGCCCGTTCCTGGATGCGGGTCTTCGGATAAGGCCCGGCCCAGCGCACCGTCTCGTGTTTGAGTCCGGCTTTCTGGCACCAGGCCGCGACCATC
The DNA here is from genome assembly GCA_001898965.1 of Rhizobiales bacterium 62-17. Lineage (GTDB taxonomy): Bacteria > Pseudomonadota > Alphaproteobacteria > Rhizobiales > Beijerinckiaceae > Terripilifer. Next base: position 56,442 of record MKVW01000005.1, on the reverse strand, counting down.
GCCGCCTCATCGGCAGCCTCCGGCCGCAAGCCATGGTCGACCGTCGCCGCCACGATGGAACCGCCACTGGCCTGCGACCACTGCCGCGCCAGCCATAGCAGGGCCATGGAATCCGGCCCGCCCGAAACAGCAATCAGAAGCCGCCCATAGGCGGCGAAAGGCGCAAAAACCTGGTGCGGATCGGGCCCCTCAGGTGGCCCTTCAACACTGCGCACGTTTGTATTCGCGGTCGGCGGCGTTGCGCAGGCTGGCGGAGGCCGTGGGATATTTGCGGCCGATCTCGCCCCAGGCCGCGCACGCCTGTTCCTTGGCGCCGAGCTTATCGAGCGACTGGCCGAGCCGGTAAAGCGACTGCGGCACGCTGCCCGACTTCGGATAGTCGGTCGAAACCTTCAGGAACTGCTCGGCCGCCTCACGATGGCGATTGCGCCGCGAGAACGTCTCGCCAAGATAATAGGTCGCTTCCGGCGTCAACCGACCCGTCGGATAACGACCGACGAAATTGCGGAACTCGCCTTCCGCCGTCTCGTATTGGCCCTTTTTGAAGCTCGCGACCGCCTGGTCGAATTCGCCACGCGGGCCGGCCACCGGCGGCAGCGACGCCACCTGATCGCCCGCGCCCGTGGGCGGCGGCGACTGAACTTGCTGCTGCGGCTGTGGCTGAACCGGCTGCGGTCCGGGAGCTGGAGCCGGCAGCGGCGAACTGCTGATCGATCCCTGGCGCATCGCACCGCCGGAGCGCGGAATGCGGCCGTTCGGATTGGTCAGATCGATCGGCCCACCGCCATCATCATCGCCTTCATCGATGATCGGCGGTCCCATCGGATCGATCGGGCCTTGCGGCAGGCGCCCGCCGCGCGCTTCGGGCAGCGAGCCGATGACGCGCGGTGCGCCCGGCGCATTGGGATCGGCGTCGGGATCATAAGCATCGTTGAGCCCACCGCGAGACGGCGGTGCCACGGGGGCCGGCATCGTGCCGGCTTCGCCACGCCGTTGCGGCGGCGGACGGTTATCGCCGCCGCCCGCGGGCGCTCCGCCCATGCGCTGCATCTGCTCCTGCAACTGGCGGTTTTGATACTGCAATTGTTCGATTTGGCCGGTCAGCGAGCGCAACTGGCCTTCCAGCCGCTCGATGCGCAGCAACAGGCCGGCCGGGTCGGCGCCCTGGGCCTGTTGATAATAGCCGCCGCCATCGGGCACAGCACCGGGCGGACGAAACGTCTGCGCCCCGGCGTCCATGGGGAAAATCGCCAGCCCGAGAAGGGCAGTGGCTGCTGAAAATGTCTTCAAAGTCATGATGAATCCGGGCCGTAATCACGAATTCGCAGACGCCAAGCACCAGAGGCGCACCGCGGAACCCATCGATTAGCATAAGGGGCGCTTTGGCGAAATTGCGGCCAAGATCAGACACCTCCAAGATTGGCACTCTGGAAGATCGGCCATTCGCACGAGCGGACAGAAAAATGCCGGCGTCAGAGGAACGCCGGCAAGGTTTTCACCTCTTCATCGGACCGGGCACCGCCTGGAGGCGAACGGCGCCCGTCACGCTGAATTTCGATCAGGCGCCCGGACCGCCCAGGACCGTGACGGCGCGCCGGTTCTGCGACCAGCAGGAGATATCGTTACAGACGGCCACCGGCCGTTCCTTGCCATAGCTGATGGTGCGAATGCGGCCGGCCTGAACGCCCCGGGCGATCAGATAGTTCTTCGCCGCATCGGCGCGCTGCGCGCCAAGCGCGAAGTTATATTCGCGCGTGCCGCGCTCGTCGGCATGGCCTTCGACGGTGAAATTATAGCGCGAATACTGGTTGAGCCATTGCGCTTGCTTGTCGAGCGTCGCCTGCGCCGAAGCGTTCAATTCGACCGAATCCGTATCGAAGAACACGCGATCGCCGACATTGACGACAAAATCCTGCTGGCTGCCAGGCGTCGCGGCACCGGCGCCCGCGCCGAGGCCAGCGGCGTTCGGATCTTCACTTTTGGAACAGGCGGAAATCGCCAGCGCCACGGTCAATGCAGCGGCAACGCGCAACAGACGAACGCCAGAGAAAAAAGACATACCGAAACTCCTCAACAGATGCGCGAACGGCCCCATCCGCGCCACCGTCAGCTCACCAATGTCGTAAGGCTCATTTGGTTAAGCGAAGGTTCCGTCAACCTTGCCGACAGGTTGTTAAACTGCGTTGCATTTTAGCCAATCGCCGTCGTGGTTAACAGAAAGTGACCTTTAGCCGGAGGTTCGTGGCGGCAATGCGGCCAGATCAGTGCGATCGGCAATTTGCGCCAAAGCCACGATCACAAAGCAATAAAGCCTGTAATGAAAGCCCGCCAAGCAAACCTTTCAAACCATCAAAGATTGAATTATTCCAAACAATATCAATGACTTTTCCATTGCACCCGCCCATATGCAGGCGCATGGTCCCCCTCATAAGACCTCTCCTGGGATGCCGACCTATGAAATTGGCGCTGGAAGCCGGCCTCATTCTGCTTCGCGAAGGCCTCGAAGCCCTGCTCATCGTCACCGCTCTGGCGGCAGCCATGCGACGCGCAGGCGCCCATGAACGTCTGCGCCCGCTTTATATCGGCGCCGTCCTCGCCGTCATCGCGAGCTTGATCGCCGCCTGGATCTTCCAGATTTATTTCGATGGCACCCATGACGACCGGATCGAAGCCGTCGTCCTCATCATTGCCGCCGCCTTGATGCTCTATATGAGCGGCTGGCTGTTCCTGCGCCAGGACCCGAAAAAGTGGAAAGCGGAAATGGCGCGCCTCAGCGGTGATGCGTTGACCGCGGGCACAGGCTTCTCCCTCGGCTTGATTTCCTTCCTCGCCGTTTTCCGCGAAGGGGCCGAAACAGTCCTCTTTCTTTATGCGCTGGCTTCGACCAGCGGCGGTTGGTCGGCAGACTTGCTGCTCGGATTGGCGGTAGCGGCCGTCGCGCTCGGCGCCATCTACGTGGCGATGCAATGGCTCGCCATGCAGATTCCCGTCCGCCCCCTCTTCATCATCACCTCCGCCTTCCTGTTCATCATGGGCCTGCGCTTCGTCGGCGCCGCCATCCAGGAACTGCAGGAGCAGACGCTCGTTTCCTACACTCTGTCGCCCGAGCCCGATTGGCTGGTGTCCATCACCGGCAATCCGACATGGGAAGCACTCGGCGCGCAACTCGTCATCGCGTTGATCGCGCTCGTCAGCCTGTTCGCGTTGCGCGGCAAAGCACAGCCGGCAACCACGGGCTGACGCCCATCGCCTTATGCGTTTTCGTAATAACGCCTTTAACGCGCGCTAATAACGCACCGTGTAGACGCGGTTCGCCGATCAGGGCTACTGTGCCGCCGGAGCAACGCCCGGACCCAGATGCTAAAAATCGCCTTGTACAATCCGTTGGTCGATCCGACGGAATTCATTGAACGCCTGCGTGCCGATCCCGATGTGCGCCTGATGGTCGCCGAACGCGATGAGGACATTGCCGGCGCCGTCGACGGCGCCGAGATCCTGATCACCGGCAACCGTTTCTATCTGCCCGAACCCGCCGCCTTGATTCGCCAGCACGGCCGCGCCTTGCGTTGGCTCAACTTCGTCACCTCGGGCATCGACAAGGCGGTCAACAGCGGCCTGCCGCCCAATGTGGTCGTCACCAATGTCGCGGGCGTGCGCGCCTTCGCCGTCGCCGAACATGGCTTCGCGCTGATGCTCGGCCTTGCCCGATATGTGCGGGCATCGGAAATCGCGCGCCTCAAAGAAGCTTGGGTGCGCGACGACATCACACAGCCCATCACCAATCTGGCCCGCCGGCATCTGGTCATCGTCGGCACCGGCGCCATCGGCCAGGAGATCGCCCGTCTCGCCAAGGCCTTCAATATGCACGTCACCGGCATCAGCCGCTCGACGGCGCCGCTCGAGAATTTCGACGACATCCGTCCGCGCGAGGCCCTGGTCGAGACCGCACGCGAAGCCGACTATCTGATGGTGGCGGCGCTCGCCGGCCCACAGACCGACGGCATGATTTCACGTGCCGTCATCGACGCGCTGCGCCCCACCGCTTTCCTGATCAACATCGCGCGCGGTTCGCTTGTCGAAGAGCCGGCGCTGATCGAGGCCTTGCAGGCCGGCCGCATCGCCGGCGCCGGCCTCGATGTGATGGAGACCGAACCGTTGCCGCCGGGGCATCCGCTCTGGTCGATGGAGAACGTGCTGCTGACGCCCCATGTCGCGGGCGCCGGCGATGCCGGCATCATCACCGCGGCTTCGCTGTTCATCGACAATCTCGAGCGTTGGCGAACCGGCCAACGCCTCCGCAACATCGTCATGGAAGCGGACGGCGAGCGCGCGACATAGTCGGCCAGCCGCATTCGGAACAATTGAGATCAGGCGAGGGATGGGATGAGGAAGGGGTACGACTATATTATTCTGGGCGGCGGTTCCGCCGGTTGCGTTCTGGCCAATCGATTGTCCGCCGACCCTGCGTGCAGCGTGCTTCTGGTGGAAGCCGGCCCGCGCGATTGGGACCCATTGATCCGCGTGCCCCTGATGGCCGGCCAGTTCTATCGTCGCAGCCTGCACAATTGGCAATATCTCACCGAGCCCGAGCCGCATCTCGACAACCGACGCATCGAATGGCCGCGCGGCCGCGTGCTCGGCGGCTCCTCCGCCATCAACGGCATGGTCTATACCCGCGGCAATCGCTACGACTACGACCAATGGGCGCAACTCGGCCTGCGCGACTGGTCCTATGAGAAATGCCTGCCCTACTTCCGCAAGTTCGAAGATTTCGAAGGCGGTGCCAACGACTATCACGGCGCCGGCGGCGAATTGCCCGTCACCCAGCCGCAGACCCAGCATCGCTTCTACGACATCTTCCACCAGGCGGCGCTCGACAGCGGCGTGCCTTACAATCCCGATTTCAACGGCGAACAGCAGGAAGGTGTCGGCCGCTATCATTCGTCCATCGGCAGGGGCGAGCGCTGGAGCACGGCACGCGCCTTCATCGATCCCGTGCGCGAACGTCGCAATCTCGACATCGTCACCGGCGCCTCGGTGTTGAAGGTGACGCTTGACGGCGCGCGCGCCACCGGCGTCGATCTCATCGCCAACGGCCTGCCCGCCCATATCCACGCCGATCGCGAAGTGATCGTCTCTTGCGGTGCGATTTCCTCGCCCACGGTGCTGATGCATTCGGGCATCGGCGATGCCGACGATCTCAAGGCGGCGGGTGTCGGCGTCAAGGTCGCCTCGAAGAATGTCGGGCGCAACCTGCAAGATCACCTGAACGTGCGCATGCAATATGCAGCCAAGAAGGAAGATGCGCTGTTCGGCCTGCGTCGCTTCGATCGCGCTGGCCTTGCCATGGCGCGCGCCATTCTGTTCAAGAGCGGCCCGGCGACGAAATTCCCGCTCGAAGGCGGCGCTTTCATCAAATCACGGCCGGATGTGGCGGCGCCGGATCTGCAAATTCACTTCACGCCCGGCCTCTCGACCGCCAATCTGCGTCATCCCCTTCAGAAGAAGCCCGCCAACGGCATCTATGAAGGCTATGGCTTCTCGGCCAATGTCTGCCATCTGCGCCCCGAAAGCCGTGGCAGCATCAAACTGAAGAACAGCGATCCCCTCGACCGGCCGGCGATCCAGGCCAATTATCTCGCCGCCGAGGGCGATCGCCTCGCCATCCGCGAAGGCTTCAAGCGGCTGCGCGCCCTGTTCCAGCAAAAAGCCTTCGACGAGATTCGCGGCGATGAAGTGCTGCCCGGCACGACAGTGAAGACCGACGGCGACATCGATGCCTACATTCGCAAGAACAGCGGCTCGATCTATCATCCCGTCGGCACCTGCCGGATGGGCGTCGACCCCGAATCCGTCGTCGACGAACACTTGCGCGTGCGCGGTGTCGACGGCCTGCGGGTGATCGACGCCTCCGTCATGCCCAATCTGGTCAGCGCCAACACCAATGCGCCGACCATCATGATCGCCGAAAAAGGCGCCGATTATATTCGGCGGGCGTCCTAACAGGATGTAGAAAAACCCTGGTGTCATCCCCGACAGCCGCGCAGCGGCTGAGCGGGGATCCAGGGGCGAGTGGTAGAATCCCAGTCGCAACCGCGGCACGCGTTAATCACACAACGTTGTTCCACTCGCCCTGGATTCCCGCTCGCAGCTTCGCTGCGTCGGGAATGACACGGAGAGTTTTCACACCACAGCCGGCCGATGTGCATCGATCTCCATGAGATAGCGCTGACGCTGCTCGTCCGAAATGAACGCGCTGGTGAAGCCATTGCGCGCCATCTGCCATAGATCCGTATCGCTCATCCCAAGCGACGTCTGGATGGCGGCGAAATTGGCATTGATATAAGCGCCGAAATAGGGCGGATCGTCCGAATTCACCGTGATGCACAGCCCCGCCTCATGCAGGCGGCGAATGTTGTGCGAAGCCATGTCGGGGAAGACGTTGAGCATGCAGTTCGACATCGGACAGACGGTGAGAGGTATGCCGCGCTCGGCGAGTTCGCGCATCAAGTCCGGATCGCTCTCGGCGCGCACGCCATGATCGATGCGCTCGCATTTCAGAGTATGAAGCGCATCGCGCACATAATCGGCGCCGCCCTCCTCGCCCGCATGGGCCATGGTGTGCCAGCCGCAATCGCAGCGCGCGATATCATAGGCGCGGGTGAATTTTGACGGCGGATTGCCAAGCTCCGGACCGCCCATGCCTAATCCGACGATGCGATCGCGCCACGGCCGTACGGCTTTGATCATATCGAGCGCATCGCTTTCGTCGAATTGACGCTGAATGCCGACGATCAAACCGCCGCTCATCCCGTGGCGGCTCTTGGCGTCGTCGATCGCCGCCAGAATATTGTCCATCACCTCGGCGATGGGAATGCCGCGCCGCAGATGCGCCTGCGGGCTGATGAACACTTCCGCATGGCGCACGTTCTCGCGCGCCGCGCGGGCAAAATAGGCCGATGTCATTTCATAGAAGTCGCTGCCCTTCTGCAGAACCGTGAGCCCCAGATAGAAAAGATCGAGGAAGGATTGCAGGCTGTCGAAGCGATAGGCCTGCCGCACTCCCTCCGCATCGGCATAGGGCAATCGGATGCCATTGTGCCCGGCGAGCTTGATCAAAGTTTCAGGCTCCAGCGAGCCTTCCAGATGCATATGCAATTCGGCCTTTGGCAGCTTGGCGATAAAGGGCGAAATCTCGATCTCGGTCATGAACAGTCCTTCGCTTGCTGGGGCGTGCTGACGCATTCCTGTGCGCCCGCGCCTAATTCTTGAACATGGATGAGCGCGTCCGGACGCGCCGCTGCATTCCCCCTAGTACGGTTCACGGGACGCCGTTTTCCTAAGCCAATCAGACACTCGCGCACGGCTCGCGACGCAACGGGCAGGCTTGGCACGCGGTTTGCTGAAAACGTTTTCAGGCATTTCGAATATCTCCGTCTCCGGTTCCGATCCGGCCATTGCAATAAGAGGACCAGCATGCTGCTTGCCCGTGCAATACGAAAACCTGCCGTCATTCTGACAACGTTGCTGGCGCTCGCCGCGACTCCGCTCTGCGCGCAACAGGCCAAGCCCCTGAAGAAAGTGCGCGTCGCGGTCGGCACCTCCGTCCTCAACGTCGGCTATCCGATGCTCACGCTGCCGATCACCTTGGGCTATTGGAAAGCGGAAGGCTATGACGTCGAGCTGATGCCGGTCGGCGCCTCGCTGCAGGCGCTGCAACAGATGGTCGCCAACAATGCCGACTTCGCCCAGGTGAACGCCAGCGTCGTCGTGCAGGCCAACTCCAAGAACAACCTGCCAGTGCGCGTCATCATGGGCAATGGCGTCATCGACTGGTCGATCACCGTCGATGCCGATGGCTCCATCAAATCGGTAAAAGATCTGAAGGGCAAGACCGTCGGCGTGTTCAGCCTCGCCACCGGCGGCATCGCCTATTTCAACAATTTCCTGCGCGCCAACGGCCTTGATCCAACGAAGGACGTAGATCTGGTGCCGCTCGGCCTCGGCGCTCCGCCGGTCGAAGCGATGAAGTCGAAGAAGGTCGACGGCCTGCTCTATTGGGCGGCGGCACAGGCCGTGTTCGAGAACAATGGCTTGAAACTGCGCAAACTCGTTGGCGACGATTGGCGCAGCTATCCCGACTATTCGCTCGCCACCATGCAGGGCACGCTCGACAAGGATCCAGACCTTGCCATCGGCATCGCCCGTGGTGTCGCCAAGGCGACGATCTATGCGCTCGCCAATCCCGAATGCGCGGTCAAACTGCACTGGCAGCACTATCCCTCGACCAAACCGACCGGCGCCGACGAAGCGACTTTGGTGAAATGGGATCTCAATGCCCAGCAGGCCCAGCTCGATTCCTTGGCCGAGGGCTTCAAGCTGAACGGCGGCAAACTGTGGGGCGCCGCTGATCCCGCCGGCTTCGAGCGCCTGATCAAACTGATGATCGAGGCTAAGCAGATCGACAAGCCGGTGCCGGCACCTTCGCTCATCGTCAAGACGCCGGACTTCTTCGAAAAGGTCAACGCCTTCGATCCGAAAGCGATCGAAGCCGATGCCAAAGCCTGCAAGGTGTGAGGCCATCGATGGGTGACACCATGACTTTGCCTCATGTCACCACCGCGCCGCCACCCTCGGTGGCGCGTCCCTCACCGCTTGCTGCAGAAACCCTGCGTGAAACGCTGCTGCGCATCGCCCATGTCGAAAAAACCTATGCGACCAAGGATGGTCAAGCCATCCATGCGTTGAAGGACGTCAATCTCGACATCGGCAAGGGCGAGTTCATCAGCATCGTCGGCCCCAGCGGCTGCGGCAAGACCACGCTGTTGAAGATTCTGGCCGGCATCCTCAGGCGCTCGTCCGGCGACATCGCCATGCAGGGGCGCGATCTCAACGGCCCGAGTCGCGAGCTCGGCGTCGTCTTCCAGGCGCCGGTTCTCCTGCCCTGGCGCACGGTGTTGCAGAACGTCATGGTGCCGGTCGAGGTGCAAAAGCGCGAGCGCACCAGCTTTGAACAGCGCGCCCGGCAATTGCTCGCCATGGTGGGTCTCTCGGGCTTCGAAAACAAATATCCGACCGAACTGTCTGGCGGCATGCAGCAGCGCGTCGGCATTTGTCGCGCCCTTGTCCACGATCCCTCCTTCCTGTTGATGGACGAACCGTTCGGCGCGCTCGACGCCATGACGCGCGAACAGATGAACGAGGAATTGCAGCGTATCTGGACCGAGAGCCGCAAAACCGTGCTGCTCGTCACCCACAGCATTCCCGAAGCCGTCTATCTCGCCGATCGCGTGGTGGTGATGACGCCGCGCCCCGGTCGCATCGTCGACATCATCCCCGTCGATCTGCCGCGCCCCCGAACGCTTGCCATGCACAACACGCCGGAATTCGGCCGTTTCGTCGCGCGCATCCGTGCCCATTTCAATTCCACCGGGAGCCTCGACTGATGAAGGCCCATCCGAACGCCCACGACCGCCTGCACCGCTTCACCCAGGCCGTGCTGCTGCCGCTGGCGACGCTCTGCCTTTTCATCGGCGGCTGGGAAGCCTTCGTCTATGGCTTCGGCATCAGCCAGATCGTCCTGCCCTCACCCTCGGCCATCGCGCTTGCCTTCAGCGACGGTCTGCTCAGCGGCGATTTCTCGTGGCATCTCGCAGTGACCATGTATGAAGTGCTGGCCGGCTTCATCTTAGGCTCTGCCGCCGGTCTCGTACTTGGCTTCCTCATTGCGCTGGTGCCGCTCGCCGAGCGCATTCTCTATCCCTATATCGTCGCCTTCCAGACCGTGCCGAAGGTAGCGATCGCGCCGATCATGGTCATCTGGTTCGGCTATGGCGTCACCTCCAAGATCGTCATCACCGCCACCATCGCCTTCTTCCCGCTGCTCGCCAACACCATCATGGGCCTGCGCGCGACGCCGCATGATCAGATCGAAATGCTGGTTTCCTACACCGCCTCGCGCTGGCAGGTGTTCACCATGGTGCGTTTAAAGCAGGCGCTGCCTTACATTTTCGTCGGCCTCGACGTCGCCATCGTGCTGTCGGTGATCGGCGCCATCGTCGGCGAATTCGTCGGCGCCAAGGCCGGGCTTGGCTATCTGATCCTGCAGAAGAACTTCAATCTCGATATGGCCGGCACGTTCGCCATCCTCATCATCCTGTCTCTGATCGGCGTCGGCCTCCATGCCATCGTCAGTTGGGCGCAGCGCCGCATCGTCTTCTGGATGGATACCGCCGGCGATCGCGTGATGGGCGCCTGATTTCAAACCTCGTTTCTCAGGAGGAACCTGTGCAATCCACTGTCCGTGCCGCGGCTGCCGACGAAATGCCGATACTCGATTTGAGCGCCCTGAACGACGGCAGCGACATCGCCCCGATCGCCGCGCAGCTGCGCCATGCCTGCCTCACCACCGGCTTTTTCTACGTCGCCAATCACGGCATTCCCGAGCCAGTGATCGACGAAGTGTTCGCGACCACCAAACGCTATTTCGATCTGCCAATCGAACAGCGCCTGCCGCATCGCATGGACGAAAAATACCGGCGCGGCTTCATGCCCCAGGGCATCAATCAGCATCCAGGCTTCGCCCCGGACCTGAAGGAAAGCTATGAGATCGGCGTCGATCTGCCCGAGAGCGATCCCGATGTCGCCGCCGGCCTGCCGCTGCATGGCCCCAACCGCTGGCCGGCCGATTGCCCTTGGCTGCGCAGCGCGTCCGAGGCCTATTTCGAACAAGCGCAGGAACTCGGCAAACGGCTGTTAAAGATCTGCGCCGTCAGCCTCGCCATGCCGGAAGATCATTTCCTGCAATTCTGCACCAAGCCCATGGTGCAGATGCGCCTGTTTCATTATCCGCCGCAGGAGCCTGTCAGCGATGATAAGGCTTTCGGCGTCGCTCCGCACACCGACTACGGCATGATCACACTGCTGTTGCAGGATCCGATCGGCGGCCTGGAACTGATGATGCGCAACGGCGAATGGGTCAGCGCGCCTTATGTGCCCGGCACCTTGGTGATCAACATCGGCGATCTCTTCCAGCGCTGGACCAACGACATCTATGTCTCCAATCCGCATCGCGTCATCAACCGCACCGGCAAGGAACGCTATTCAATCCCGATGTTCTTCAACCTCGATTACAACAGCCTGGTCACCTGCCTGCCCTCCTGCCAATCGGCGACCAATCCGCCGAAACATCAGCCGATCAAATCGGGCGACTATCTGTTGAGCCGTTTCCGCGACGTGCAGAAATACAAGGTTCAGGCCGCCTGATCGGCCAAGAGACACGACGATGGCCGAAGTAAAACCACGGCGCGCGACGGCCCCCAAAGCCACCGTCAAGGACATCGCGCGCACCGCCGGCGTCTCCATCGCCACGGTCTCGCGCGTCCTCAACAATCCCGACCTCGTCGCCGCCGACAAGCGCCGCGCCGTGCAACGGGCGCTGAGCCGCCACGACTACATTCCCAATCGCACGGCGCGCGCGATGGTCTCGCAGCGCTCCCGCGCCATCGGCCTGATCGTGCCGACCCTCGCCAATCCACTCTTCGTGCCGTCGATTGCCGCGATCGAACAGGAACTGGATCGGGCTGGCTATGCTCTCATGATCAATTGCCACGAGCGCGACCCGGCGCGCGAGGTGGCGCAGGCTCGCATGTTCATCGAGCGCGGCATGGATGGCCTGCTCATCACCGGCTCGGACCATCTGCCCGAACTCCCCGCGCTGCTGGCACGCCATCGTATGCCCTATGTCACCCAGGATATCGCGCTCGACACGCCGATGGGCCCCAGCATCGCGCTCGACAGCGTCGGCGCGCTCAATGCCGCCATCGACCACCTCCATGCCCTCGGCCATCGCCGCATCGCCGTCTTCTCCGGACCGATCCATGACACGCCGACGGTGAACGACCGCTTTGTCAGCGCCATCGCCCGTATCCAACATCACGGCCTGCCCTGCCCCGAGGCCTGGCGCGTGGTGACCGAGGATTACAGCAATCACGCCACCCGCGCGGCGGCACGCCGGCTGCTCAACGGTGGCGAGCGACCCACCGCCGTGGCTTTGACCGGCGATATTCTGGGCCTCGGCCTCACCACCGAATGCCGTGCCCACGGCTTCGACGTCCCACACGACCTGTCGATCATCGGCTGCGGCGACACCAATATGGGCGAGTATGTCGACCCACCTTTGACGACGGTGCGCATGCCTTTCGTCGACATGGGCAGAACCGCCGCGCGCCATCTGTTGGCGCTGATTTCAGGCGAGCGGCCGCCCAAGCTCACCGTCCTGCCTTATGAACTGATCATCCGACAGTCAGCGATGGCGCCGGCGAAATTAAAACGCCCACGCCTCAAACAAGCCTAACGCTGTACATCCCCAATGAATTATGATTCTGGAATCGGCTGGCGCCGGAGCCAATGGTTCCGCGCACATGCAGGTCAGAACCATCGTGGGAGGGGAGATGACCAAGGGATACGACTATATCGTCGTCGGCGGAGGCTCGGCCGGCTGCGTGCTTGCCAATCGTCTGTCGGCCAATCCCGCAGCGCAGGTTCTGCTGATCGAAGCAGGCAGCCGCGATTGGAACCCGCTCATTCACGTGCCGCTGATGACCGCCTATTTCATGCAGTCGCGTTTTCACAACTGGGCCTATCAGACCGAGCCGGAACCAGGCCTCGGCGGACGCCGCATCGCCTGGCCGCGCGGCCGCGTACTTGGCGGCTCCTCCTCCATCAACGGCATGGTCTACACCCGCGGCAATCGCGGCGATTATGATCACTGGGCACAGCTTGGTCTACGCGACTGGTCCTATGAACGCGTGCTGCCTTTCTTCAAACGGTCGGAAAATTTCGCCGACGGCGCCAACGATTATCACGGCAGCGGCGGCGAACTGCCGGTGACGCGGTCGCAGATCCCCTATGTCCTCTACGACGCTTTCGTCGAAGCCGGCGTGCAGGCGGGCTTCAAGCGCAATCCCGATTTCAACGGCGAACAGCAGGAAGGCTTCGGCCGCTATCACTTCACCATCCGCGACGGCAAGCGCATGAGCACGGCGCGCTCGTTCATCACGCCGATCCTCGCCCGCCCCAACCTCACCGTGCTGACCCATGCGCATATCCTGCGCGTCATCATCGCCAAAGGCCGCGCCACCGGCATCGAGGTGAAAGTCGGCCGCCACAAATACGCGATCGCCGCCGCGCGCGAGATCGTTCTGTCCTGCGGCGCCATCACCTCGCCGACCGTGCTGATGCACTCAGGCATCGGTGCCGCCGACGAACTGCGCCAGCATGGCATCAACGCCGTGGTCGACCTGCCCGCCGTAGGCAAAAATTTGCAAGATCATCTCACCGTGCGCGTGTCCCATGCCTGCGAGAAGCCGGATTCCCTCTACGATCTGCGTCGCATCGATCGCGCCGGCTTCGCCGTGCTGCGCAATATTCTCACTGGCAAGGGGCCGGCCTCCGCCTGGCCGCTTGAAGGCGGCGCCTTCTTGAAATCGCGGCCTGATGTCTCCGAGCCCGATCTGCAAGTCCATTTCTTCCCCGGCATTCCAGTGACGACGGGTCCGCGCATTCCCTTCCGCAAGCCAGCGCCCGGCGTGCACGACGGCTATGGCTTCACCGGCACGATCTGTCAGCTGCGCCCCGAAAGCCGTGGCGACATCGCATTGCGCAGCGCCGACCCGTTCGCGCCGCCGGTCATTCGCGCCAATTATCTCGCCGCCGCCGCCGATCGCGAGACCATGCGCGCCGGCGTGAAGATATTGCGCGACGTGCTGGCGCAGAACGCCTTTGCCAAGATGAACAGCCGCGAAATCGCGCCGGGTCCCGCGGTCAACACAGATAGCGAGATCGATGCCTTTGTCGTGGCCAATGCCGGCACGGTCTATCATCCAGTCGGCACCTGCCGCATGGGGATCGATGAGGCCTCGGTGGTTGACGAGCAATTGCGCGTGCGTGGTGTCGAGGGCCTGCGCGTCTCCGACGCCTCGATCATGCCGACCCTGGTCAGCGCCAACACCAATGCGCCGACCATCATGATTGCCGAAAAGACGGCGAATTATATGCTGAACGTGGTGTGATCACTTCAATCGATGATGCAGCAGGCGGGTCGCACCTATGTAAGGTGTGACACGACGAAAGACGTATTCTCCAAATTGCAAAGCCGCATGTGAGACGGTGATTGACCCCGCCTCATGCCTGGCTAGACTTGCCCCCACGGCGCCAGGCCATGCAATGGCCATTCGGTTGGAGGGGTTTGACCGGATCGGGCGCGCATGAGGAGGGATGAATGAGACGCATTGCGCTCGCATTGGCGGTGGCAGGCTGCGCCATCGCACCGGCTATGGCTCAGGACAAACAAGTCAATTTGAAAGTGTCATTGTGGGTGCCGACCGCGCATCCGCTCTATCCGTCGACCAAGGCCTGGACGGAATCGATGGAGAAAGCCTCCAACGGCACAATCAAGGCCACGCTCTTTCCGGCCGAACAGCTCGGCAAGGCCTTCGACCATTACGACATGGCGCGTGATGGTATCGCCGACGTGACCTACATCAATCCTGGTTACCAGCCCGGCCGCTTCCCGGTCATCGCGGTTGGCCAGATTCCGTTCACCTTCGCCGACGCCGGTAAGGGCACGGCGGCACTCGACCAATGGTATCGCAAATATGCGCCGGCCGAGATGAAGGACACGAAGTTCTGCTTCGCCTTCATGCACGATCCAGGTTCCCTGCACAGCCGCAAGAAGGTGACGGTGCCCGGCGACATCAAGGGCATGAAGATCCGCCCGTCGCACAGCACCACCGCCGAACTGGTGACCATGCTTGGCGGAACCAATGTGCAGGCTTCGGCGCCGGAAGCGCGCGACATGCTGGAGCGCGGCGTTGCCGACGCCATCTTCTTCCCGTGGGGATCGATGTTCCTCTTCGGTGTCGAGAAGCATATCAAATACTCGATCGACGCGCCGCTCTACACCACCATGTTCACCTACAACATCAACCGCCGTACCTATGACAATATGTCGGCGGCGCAGAAGAAGGTGATCGACGACCATTGCACCACCGAATGGGCGGTGAAATTCGCCGAAGCCTGGGGCAAGTTCGAGCATGACGGCATCGCCAAGATGAAGGCCTTGCCCGATCACGAAGTCTACAAGCTCACCGACGCCCAGCTCGCCGAATGGCGCAAGACCGTCGAACCGCTGACGCAGAAATGGGCCGACGGCGTGAAAAAAGCCGGCGTCGATCCGGACGTGGCGATGAAGGAGCTGAAAGACTCCATCGCCCGCAACAACGCCGGCCTCTAAGCCCATCCTTCCAAACGGCGGCCGACAACGGCCGCCGTTTTCACGATCTTTGGCGGGGTGCGCCTTTGCGTAAATTCATGGATGGGTTCATCGACACGATTGAATGGATCGCGGCCATTTTCGTCGCCTGTGTCGTCACCCTGATCTTCGTCGGCGTCATGCTGCGCTACTTCTTCGCCACGTCGATCCCCGATGGCTACGACCTCGGCCGCATGCTGCTTGGTATCCTGATCTTCTGGGGCATCGCCGCCACCAGTTATCGCGGCACCCACATCACGGTCGATCTCGTCTGGAGCGCCGCCAATAAAAGCTGGAAGCGCTATATCGATATTTTCGCCACGCTGGTCCTGCTCTTCGTCGTCACCGTACAGACCTACACTTTGTTCGACAAAGTGGTCGATACCTATCGCTCCAATGTCCTGACCTTCGATCTCAATCTGCCGACGTGGCCGTTCTTCGCACTTGCTTGGGTCGGCGATGTCAGCGCGGTTCTGCTGATCGCCATCCGCACCTATCGGCTGATCTTCCATCCCGACGAAATCCACGATGAAACCGAACTGAAAGTGGCGGACTGATCGCATGAGCACCGACGCCGTCGCCGTCATCGGCTTTGTCTCCCTTTTCATCCTCATGTTGCTGCGCGTGCCCGTCGGCATGGCCATGGGCCTCGTCGGCGTCGCCGGCTTCGGCTATCTCACCAATTACGAGACGGCGCTGAAACTCATCGGCCAAACGTCGATGCGCACGGTGACCGACTATTCCTTCGGCATCATTCCGATGTTCCTGCTGATGGGATCCTTCGTCTCCCATGCCGGCATCAGTCGCGAACTGTTCCGCGCCGCCAATGCCTTCGTCGGTCATTGGCGCGGCGGCCTTGGCGTCGCCACCATCGCCGCCTGCGGCGGCTTCTCGGCCATCTGCGGTTCCTCGGTCGCCACCGCCGCCACCTTTTCCGCCGTCGCCTATCCGGAAATGCGCCGGCACAATTATCCCAAAAGCTTCGCCGCTGGCGTCATCGCCGCAGGCGGCACGCTCGGCATCATGATCCCGCCGTCCACGGTGCTCGCGGTCTACGGCATCATCACCCAACAGGACATCGGCAAGCTGTTCATCGCCGGCATCATTCCCGGCATTTTCGAAGTCTTCGTTTTGATCGCCACGGTCGTGTTGATCGGCTATCTCAAACCCGGTTTTCTCCCCATCGTGCGACAGACCGATTGGAAGGAGAGATTGGCGGCGCTGCGCGATGTCTGGGCGCCCTTGCTGTTGTTCATCTTCGTCATCGGCGGCCTCTATGGCGGTCTGTTCACGGCGACGGAAGCCGGCGGCATGGGCGCTGGTGGCGCCTTCATCATCGGCTTCCTGCGCGGCCGCTTGGGACGCACCGAGATCAAGAAATCGCTGCTGGAAGCCACGCGCACCTCAGCCGCCGTCTTTACCATCCTCATCGGCGCGCTGCTCTTTGGCTATTTCCTCACCATTACCCAGACGCCGCAGAAGGTGACGGAATTCCTCACCAGCCTCGGCCTCGGCAGCTATGGCGTGCTGATTCTCATTCTCCTGATGTATCTCGTCCTCGGCTGCCTGATGGACGCCATGGCGATGATCATCCTCACCGTGCCCATCGTCTTCCCGGTGATCATCCAGCTCGGCTTCGACCCGATCTGGTTCGGCGTTATCATCGTCATGACGGTCGAGATCGGGCTCATCCATCCGCCCGTCGGCATGAATGTCTTCGTCATCAAGAGCATGGTGCCGGAACTCGATTTCACCACCATCTTCAAGGGCGTCCTGCCGTTCCTGCTCGCCTTGATCTTCACGCTGATCATCATCGTCGCCTTCCCGCAGATGGCGACATTCCTGCCGTCGCGCATGTGAGAACCCTGATGACGATCGATATCAGCCTCGAACATGTCTGTGACATCAGCGTCGAAGTCGCCAAGCCGCTCGAGATCGGCGACACGGGCCTCGGCGAACGGCGCGTCATCGATATTACGGGCGGCCGTATCAGCGGCCCGCGCCTCAACGGCCGTGTGCGGCCAGGCGCCGATTTCCAGATCATCCGGCCGAACGGGCTCACGGTGCTGCACGCCCGCTATGTCATCGAGGCCGACGACGGCGCCCTCATCTATATCGAGAACGACGGCATCCGCTTCGGCCCCAAGGACGCGCTCGACAAGATCAAGCGCGGCGAACCTGTCGATCCGGCGCTGATCTATTTCCGTTCGGTGCCGCGCTTCGAAACGGCGAGCCCGGCGCATGCCTGGCTGATGCACTCTATCTTCGTCTGCTCAGGCGTGCGCACGCCTAAGACCGTGGAACTGAGCGTGTATCGGGTGGCGTGAGGAAATTTGTCAACTTTAGTTGACAAAATACCATAATCCGTCTACTATAGTTGACATGATCGAGGTTCGCCAAACCGCTGCCTTCGCCGCTTGGCTAGAGAGCCTGCGCGATCTCAACGCCAAAGCTCGCATTCTCGTCCGGATCAAGCGGCTGGAAATCGGCAACCCTGGAGATGTGAAGCCCGTTGGTGAAGGCGTCAGCGAAATGCGGATCGATTATGGCCCTGGCTATCGGGTCTATTTCGTACGGCACGGCAACACGATCATCGTATTGCTCTGTGGCGGTGATAAGCGATCGCAAACGCGAGATATTGCTGCGGCGAAGACCATGGCCAAGGAATTGTGACGATGCCCCTCGAAACAAAAAAATTTAATATCCAGGAGCACCTGCGAACCCCGCAGGAGCAGGCCGCCTATATTGATGCAGCGCTCGAAGACGGCGATGCCTCGGTGATCGCATCCGCCCTCGGCGACATCGCGCGTGCGCGCGGTGTTGGGAAGTTCGCCGAGGAAATCGGTGTCACCCGCGCGGCGATCTACAAAACCTTTGTGCCGGGCGGCAATCCAACTTTGGAAACACTCACCAAGGCGACAAAAGCACTTGGACTGCGGCTCACTGTGAAGCCCGCCGCATAAGGAGTTTCGCATGCTTGACCACATCGGCTTCACCGTCAGCGATTTCGCCGCCGCCAAGACGTTTTATGCCAAGGCCCTGGCGCCACTTCATCTCAGCCTGCTCATGGAAGTGACGAAGGAACAGACCGGCGCCGACGAACACGCTGGTTTCGGCCGCGACAACAAACCCTTCTTCTGGATTGGCACCGGCAACAAGGCCAAGGGCGGCGTCCATGTCGCTTTCACCGCTGGAACCCGCCAGCAGGTCGACGCCTTTTATGCCGCAGCACTTGCCGCCGGCGGCCGCGACAACGGCCGGCCAGACCTGCGGCCGCACTATCACCCTCATTATTATGGCGCTTTCGTCCTCGACGCGGACGGCAACAATATCGAAGCCGTCTGTCACGCCCCGCACGGATAATAAGAAAACCGCTCCCGTCTTGACGCCGTCACGATCGAGGCGTACCTCCCGCGACGGGACACCTCCCCCCAACGGGAGGCGCCCATCTGTAAGGATGGAGATCAAGATGAGCATAAGCATCCCCGGCCGTAAGCCGGCCAACCCCAATTTTTCCTCCGGCCCGTGCGCCAAGCGCCCCGGATGGGCTCTCGAAAATCTGATCGACGCGCCGCTCGGCCGCTCGCACCGCGCCAAGGTCGGCAAGGCCAAGCTGCGGCTTGCCATCGATCTCACCCGTGAAATTCTGCAGGTGCCGGCCGATTATCGCATCGGCATCGTGCCCGCCTCCGACACCGGCGCCGTCGAAATGGCCCTGTGGTCGCTGCTCGGCGCCCGCGGCGTCGACATGCTGGCTTGGGAAAGCTTCGGCGAAGGCTGGGTGACGGATGTCGTCAAGCAGTTGAAGCTCAAGGATGCCCGCATCCTCAAAGCGCCCTATGGCGAACTGCCCGACCTCAAGACCGTCAATTTCGACAATGACGTGGTCTTCACCTGGAACGGCACCACCTCTGGCGTGCGCGTTCCCAACGCCGACTGGATTCCGGCCGACCGCAAAGGCCTGACCATCTGCGACGCCACCTCCGCCTGTTTCGCCCAGCGCCTCGACTATTCGAAGCTCGATGTCGTCACCTTCTCCTGGCAGAAGGTGCTCGGCGGTGAAGCCGCGCACGGCATGATCATCCTGTCGCCGCGCGCCGTCGAGCGGCTGACGACCTATGCTCCGGCCTGGCCGCTGCCGAAAATCTTCCGCATGACCAATGGCGGCAAGCTGATCGAAGGCATTTTCGTCGGCGACACCATCAACACGCCGTCCATGCTCTGCGTCGAGGACTATATCGATGCGCTGCAATGGTCGAAGC
This sequence comes from Rhizobiales bacterium 62-17, assembly GCA_001898965.1. Lineage (GTDB taxonomy): Bacteria > Pseudomonadota > Alphaproteobacteria > Rhizobiales > Beijerinckiaceae > Terripilifer. Next base: position 36,867 of record MKVW01000005.1, on the reverse strand, counting down.
TGCTCGGCGGTCTCGACGCTCTGGTCGGCCGCGCCGATTCGAACGTGAAGGTGCTGGCCGATTGGGTGGCCAAGACGCCGTGGGTGGATTTCCTCGCCAAGTCGGCGGACATCCGCTCCAACACCAGCGTCTGCCTGAAAGTCGTCGATCCGGCGGTGACCGCTCTCGCCCCCGAGGCGCAGGCGGCGTTCGTCAAGGAAATGGTCGCCCTCATCGAGAAGGAAAAGGCGGCTTACGACATCGACGGCTACCGCGATGCGCCTCCGGGCCTGCGCGTGTGGTGCGGCGCCACGGTCGAATCCCAAGACGTGGCGGTGCTGACCGAATGGCTCGACTGGGCCTTCGCCCAGGCACACGCCAAGGTCGCCAATCCGGTTTGATTCCGTTCCGGATGGGCCTGCCCATCCGGATACCTTTCGCGCAGGCCGCAAAGCGGCCGCGCATTTCCCCATTCATCGTGAGGACTTCACCATGGCTCCACGCGTCCTGATTTCCGATGCGCTTTCCCCCGCCGCCGTCCAGATCTTCAAGGATCAGGGCGTCGAAACCGATTTCCAGCCGAACCTCGGCAAGGACAAAGACAAGCTCGCCGAGATCATCGGCAACTATGATGGCCTCGCCATCCGCTCCAACACCAAGGTCACCGCCAAACTGCTGGAAAAGGCGACCCGCCTGAAGGTGATCGGCCGCGCCGGCATCGGCGTCGACAATGTCGACATTCCCGCCGCCACCGCCAAGGGCATCATCGTGATGAACACGCCCTTCGGCAATTCGATCACCACGGCGGAACATGCCATTGCCATGATGTTCGCCATCGCCCGCGAAATCCCCGCTGCCGACGCCTCGACCCAGGCCGGCAAGTGGGAAAAGAACCGCTTCATGGGCGTTGAAATCACCGCCAAGACGCTTGGCATCATCGGCTGCGGCAACATCGGCTCGATCGTCGCCACGAGAGCCAATGGCCTGCAGATGCGCGTCATTGCGTTCGATCCCTTCCTGACGCCGGAACGCGCCAAGGAACTGGGCGTCGAGAAGGTCGAACTCGACGACCTGCTCGCCCGCGCCGATTTCATCACCCTGCACACGCCGCTGACGCCGCAGACCAAGGGCATCATCTCGGCCGAAAACCTCGCCAAGACCAAGAAGGGCGTGCGCATCGTCAACTGCGCCCGTGGCGAACTGATCGACGAGAACGCCGTGCGCGCCGCGCTCGAATCCGGCCAGGTCGCGGCCGGCGCCTTCGACGTGTTCGCGGAAGAGCCGGCGACCAAGAACGTGCTGTTCGGTCTGCCCAATGTCGTGTGCACGCCGCATCTCGGCGCCTCGACCACGGAAGCGCAGGAAAACGTTGCGCTGCAAGTGGCCGAGCAGATGTCCGACTATCTGATGCGCGGCGCCATCACCAATGCGCTGAACTTCCCGTCGATCACCGCCGCCGAAGCGCCGAAGCTGACGCCCTTCGTGGCGCTCGCCGAGAAGCTCGGCTCCTTCGCCGGCCAGCTCACCGACAGCGAAGTGCGCAAGATCACCATCACCTATGAAGGCAATGTCGCCGAACTGAAGACCAAGGCGCTCACCGCCGCCGCCATCGCCGGCTTCCTGCGGCCGATGCTGTCGGACGTGAACGTCGTCTCGGCGCCGATCGTCGCCAAGGAGCGCGGCATCGTCATCGACGAAGTGACCCGCGCCGCCGAAGGCGACTACGAATCGCTGATCACCTTCTCGGTGACCACCGACAAGCAGGAACGCGCCGTCGCCGGCACCGTCTTCCAGGACGGCAAGCCGCGCATCCTGTCGATCAAGGGCATCAAGGTCGACGCCGAATTCGCGCCGACGATGATCTACATCACCAACGACGATAAGCCGGGCTTCATCGGCCGCTTCGCCGGTGAACTGGGCGACGCCAAGGTCAACATCGCCACCTTCGCGCTCGGCCGCGACAAGCCGGGCGGGTCGGCCATCGCTTTGGTCGAGGTGGACGGCGACGTGCCGCCGGCGACCCTCGACAAGATCCAGGCCCTGCCGGGCGTGAAGCAGGCCAAGACCATCCGGTTCTGATCACGGCTCTATTCCAGAGGTTTCAGGCCCCGGCTCTCACCAGAGCCGGGGTCTTTTGATTTGGAGACGAGGCGTTTTTCGCCCCAAAACCCTATAGGCTAAGGCCCGAACGAATCGGGCAACGGGCATGATCGGCAAGCTCAAGGGTCTCATCGACAGTTACGGCGAGGATTTCGTCATCCTCGACGTCAATGGCGTCGGCTATGTGGTGCAGTGTTCGAGCCGGACCCTGCAAAACCTGCCCCGGGTCGGCGAGGCAGCGGCGCTCGCCATCGAAACCCAGGTGCGCGAGGACGCGATCCGCCTGTTCGGCTTCATCTCCGACGGCGAGCGCGACTGGTTTCGCCTTTTGCAAACCGTCCAGGGCGTCGGCGCCAAGGTGGCGCTCGCCATCCTCGGCATTCTAAGCCCCGGCGAACTGGCGACCGCGCTTGGCACCCAGGATAAAGCCATGGTCGCCCGCGCCCCCGGCGTCGGCCCGAAACTCGCCGCCCGCATCGTCGCCGAATTGAAGGACAAAGCCCCGGTCTTCGGCCATGTCGACCCGGCAGTGGCCAGGCTCTCCGGCACCGACGAGGCCGCGAACACGCCCAAACCGATCCAGGATGCCATTTCCGCTCTCGTCAATCTCGGCTATGGCCGCCCCCAGGCGGCCGTTGCCGTCGCCGCCAGCGTCAAGGCCTTGGGCGAAGGGGCGGAAACCAGCGCCCTGATCCGCCGGGGCTTGAAGGAACTGGCGCAGTAACTCTTATGGATTGAAGGAACAGCACGCTGACCACCCCGCCCCGCCGCCTCATCTCGCCGGAAAAGCGCGACGACGACACGGATGCCTCGATCCGGCCCTTGTCGCTTGACGACTTCACCGGCCAGGAAGCGGCCCGCAAGAATCTGCGCGTCTTCATCGAAGCAGCCAAGGCGCGCGGCGAAGCGCTCGACCATGTGCTGTTCGTGGGTCCGCCGGGCCTCGGCAAGACGACGCTCGCGCAGATCGTCGCCCGCGAACTTGGCGTCAACTTCCGCTCGACCTCTGGCCCGGTGATCGCCAAGGCCGGCGATCTCGCCGCGCAGCTCACCAATCTCGAAGAACGCGACGTGCTATTCATTGACGAGATTCATCGGCTCAACCCGGCCGTCGAGGAAATTCTTTATCCAGCGATGGAGGATTTTCAGCTCGATCTCATCATCGGCGAGGGACCGGCGGCGCGTTCAGTCAAAATCGACCTGTCGAAATTCACCCTCGTCGGCGCCACCACCCGCGCCGGCCTGCTCACCACGCCGCTGCGCGATCGCTTCGGCATTCCGGTACGGCTCAATTTCTACACGGTGCCGGAGCTTGAAAGCATCGTGCGCCGTGGCGCCCGCGTGCTTGGCATGAATATGAGCGAGGACGGCGCCAATGAGATCGCGCGGCGCGCACGCGGCACGCCGCGCATCGCCGGGCGCCTGCTGCGCCGGGTGCGCGACTTCGCCATCGTCGACAATGAGGTCGTGGTGAACCGCGCCGTCGCCGACCGCGCCCTCAGCCTGCTCGATGTCGATGCCATCGGCCTCGATCAGATGGATCGGCGCTATCTGACGCTCATTGCCGAAAATTTCGGCGGCGGGCCGGTGGGGGTCGAAACAATAGCCGCCGCCCTGTCGGAGCCGCGCGACGCCATCGAAGACATCATCGAGCCCTATTTGCTGCAACAGGGTTTCCTGCAACGCACGCCGCGCGGCCGCCTGCTCACCGCCAACGCCTTCAAACATTTGGGACTTGCCGAGCCGAAACGGGAGGTGCCGCAATTTGGCCTGTTTGACGATGAAGAAGACTGAACTGCTTTTCCGCCCTGCCGCCGGCTCCGGAGCTTGATGGTCACTCGCCGCGCTTTCCTTCGTCTCCTCTCCGGCCTCGTCGCGGCCGGTGCCGCGACATCCGCTTACGGCATCGTCATCGAACCGCTGTATCGGCTGCAGGTGACGCGCTATGCGCTCAAACCCCGCAACTGGCCGGCCGATCTCCATCTGCGTCTCGCTATCGTCGCCGACATCCACGCCTGTTCGCCTTGGATGACTGCTGAACGCGTCGCCGGCATCGTCGCGCGCACCAATGCGGTGAATGCCGACATGATCCTGCTGCTCGGTGATTATATCGCCGGCCACAAATACCAGACGCCGATCCCGCCGCAGGAATGGGCGCAGGCCCTGCAAACCTTGTCGGCGCCGTTGGGCGTGCATGCGGTGCTCGGCAATCACGACTGGTGGCAAGACAGGGCCGCGATGCGCCGCGGCAAGGGACCGACCATCGCCGGCAAGGCCCTTGAAGATGTCGGCATCAAGGTCTTCGAAAACGAAGTCGCGCGTTTCGAGAAGGACGGCAAGCCGTTCTGGCTCGCCGGCCTCGGCGACCAGATCGCTTTCGTGCCGCAGCGCGGCTGGCGCGATCCCCATCACGGCATCGACAATCTGCCCGCCACCCTGGCTCAAGTCACCGACGATGCGCCGATCATCCTGATGGCGCATGAACCGGATATCTTCCCCAACGTGCCGGATCGTGTCTCGCTGACGCTCTCCGGCCACACCCACGGCGGCCAGGTACGCATCTTCGGCTATGCGCCGGTCGTGCCCTCGCATTATGGTCGGCGCTTCGTTTACGGCCATGTCAACGAAGGCGGCCGCGATCTCATCATCTCCGGCGGCCTCGGCTGTTCGATCTTTCCCGTACGCATCGGCGCGCCGCCCGAAATCGTCGTCGTCGATCTCGGCCAACCGAAGCAACCTCTCACCACATCGAAAGCATGAGCGAACCTTCGCCCCATCTTCTCTCGGTCCGCGTCTATTACGAAGACACCGATTTCTCCGGCGCCGTCTATCACGCCAATTATCTGCGCTTCATGGAGCGCGGCCGCACCGAATATCTGCGCCAGGCCGGCATTCATCAGCATGAAGTCTTCGCCGGCCAGCATGGCGAAGCCTTTGGCTTCGTCGTCCATCGCATGAACATCGAATTCCGCCGCCCGGCGCGCATGGACGATCTTTTGACGATCGAGACGACGGCGCGCGAAATTCGCGGCGCCGCCATCGATCTCTTCCAACGGGTGTTGCGCGGCGACGACGTGCTCGCCACCGCCGATGTCCGCGTCGCCTGCGTGATCAACGGCCGCGCCGCCCGCCTGCCGGCCTCGGTGCGCGAACGCCTCGCGTAGCGTGCGTTGACGCACAGCACGGCGCGAACGGCCTTGTTCTTCGCACTGCAATGCGACCAACGCCCAATCACGTCGTTTTACCGCCGTGAATTCAACGTAATTCTTGGCAGAAATCCCACCGCCGCCGGGGCCGGCTGCTCACCTTCACGCCCCATTGGGAGACACCCATGCCGTCGCGACCGCAGATCATCGCCCTCGCCGCTGCCTCCACATCATCCTTTCGCAAAAGCACCATTCTCTCAATCGTTTCCTTGCCCGCTCTGCTCGCAGCTGCACCGGCCTTTGCCGCCTCTTTTGACGCGACATCCAAGATTGACGCGGTCACCGTTTATCCCGACGCCGCCAGCATCATTCGCCACGCCAGCATCGAACTGCCGGCCGGCACGCACACCCTGGTGTTTCGCGGCCTGCCGATGAATCTCGATCCCGCATCGCTGCGCATCGAAGGCGAGTCCGACGGCAAACTGTCGATCGGCTCGGTCGAATCGCGCGTCGCCCCGGCCGACAATGCGCAAGCCGATTCCGCCATCGCCGAACAATTGCGCAAGCTGCGCAGCGATCGCGACATCAAACAGACGATGATCGACACGCTCGGTGCCAAGCGCGACATGATCAACCGCTATGCACAGGCCTCGCCGGAGAAGCTGGGCGAAGACAGCGCGCCGCTCGACATCGAGAAATGGAATGCCGCCTGGGACGTGGTCGGCAGCGCCATGGGCAAGATCAATGAAGAATTGCGCGTTGCGCGCAACGATCTGCGCGACCTCGACGACAAGATCAAAGCGGTCGAAAATTCGACCCGCGCGCCTGATAACCGCACCCGGCCACTGCGCGAAGTGACCGTCGAACTCGAAGCCGGCAGCGCGCTGAAAGGCAAAATGATTCTCACCTACCGCGTCAACGGCGCGAGCTGGCGCCCCCTCTATGATGCGCAACTCACCACCGACGCGAAGGGCGGCAAGGCGACGCTCGACCTCGTGCGCCGCGCATTGATCTCGCAACGCACCGGCGAGGATTGGAAAGGCGTGACCCTTTCGGTCTCGACCGCGCGGGTCAATCGCGGCACGCAGGCGCCCGACATGCAGACCCAGCGCCTCGCCTTCTGGGAACCGCCCGTGGTCATGTCGTCGCGCCCGAGCGCACCCGCGCCACGCGCCACACTGAATGCCCCGGTCCAGGCCGAGGCCGTGCAGCAATCGGCGGACGAAGCGCGTTTCAGGAAAAAGGCCGAGGAAGTGGAGTCCAATCTCGACACCGGTGCTTTCGAAGCCGCCTTCCGCGTGCCGGGCCGTATCGACATTCAAGGCGACGGCAGCCAGCGTTCGCTGCGCATCGCCAGCAAGTCGGTCGCCGCCGACGTGCTGATCCGCGCCACGCCAGCGCTCGACCAGAGCGCCTATCTCGATGTCAGTTTCGTCAACGAAGACGAAGCACCGCTCCTGCCCGGTGAAGTGGCTTTACAGCGCGATGGGGCCTTTGTCGGACGCGGCCAGTTCGGTTTGATCGCTCAAGGGGAAACGACACGCCTCGGCTTCGGCATCGACGATCGGGTCAAGGTCTCGCGCGTGCCGGTGCGCCGGCGCGAGAACGAACCCACCTGGCTCGGCTCGACCAAGGTGGAGACCCGCGAATTCCGCACCGTGGTAAAGAACCTGCATGACTTCCCCATCAAGGTCAGCGTCATCGATCAGATCCCGATTTCGGAGAATTCGGCCATCGTCATCGACCAACTGCCGGCGACGACACCGCCCACCGACAAGATCGTCGAGGACCGGCGCGGCGTGATGGGCTGGACCTTCGATCTGGCGCCCGCCGCCAGCAAGGAGATCAAACTGGCCTATCGCATGAAGTGGCCGGCCGACCGCGCCGTGGCCTTCGAAACCGTGCCCAACACACCGGGCCAATCCAAATCCATGCGCTAGCCGCATTCCACATAGGAACAGCGATGAAAGCCGGGGCCCTTGCAGGCCCCGGCTTTTTGTCCGTAGATTTCCGCCGGTTTCATTGTGGGGATGAGGACACTGCTGAATGAGTGCCGAGACCACCGTCAAGAATCTGCTCGCGATCGCCGGCATCGAAGTCAATGGCAACAAACCCTGGGACATCAAGGTTAAGGACGATCGGGTCTATGCCCGGGCCGTCGCGCAAGGATCGCTCGGCTTCGGCGAATCCTACATGGACGGCTGGTGGGATTGCGAAAAGCTCGATCAACTGTTCGATCGGCTCGTCGGCTCACGCCTGTCCGAGAAGATCCCCTTTAATTTCAAGACCGCTTGGCTGGTTCTGATCTCCAAGATCCAGAACCGGCAGAATATGAAGCGCGCCTTCATCGCCGCCGACGTGCACTATGATCTACCCGTCGAGATTTTCGAAGCGACGTTCGACCGGCGCCTCACCGGCAGCTGCGGCTATTGGAAAGAAGCTAAGGACCTCGACGCCTGCCAAGACGCCAAGCTCGATCTGATCTGCCGCAAGATCGGCCTCAAGCCAGGCCAGCGCGTCTTCGACATCGGCTGCGGTTGGGGCGCCTTCATGGGCTTCGCGGCGGAAAAATACGGCGCGCACTGCGAAGGCGTCACCGTGTCGAAGGAGCAGGTGGCCTATGCGATGAACCGCTACGCCAACCTGCCGGTCAAATCGACCTTGATGGACTATCGCAATGCGACGGGCGGGCCTTACGACCATCTCGTCTCGATGGGCATGTTCGAACATGTCGGCTCGAAAAACTATCGCACATATTTCGAGACCGCGCGCCGCCTGATCAAGGAAGACGGCCTGTTCTGCCTGCACACGATCTGGGGCAACGAGCCGCAGCCGGCGATCGATCCCTGGATCGACAAATACATCTTCCCCAATGGCGTGCTGCCGACCGTCGGCCAGGTAACGAGCGCCGTGCATCAGCTCTTCGTCGTCGAGGACGTGCACAATTTCGGCCCCTATTACGACTTGACCCTGATGGCCTGGAACGAGAAGTTTCAGAGCAACCGCGCCGAGATGGCACGCAAGCATGGCGAACGCTTCTGCCGCATGTGGGAATACTACCTGCTGTGCTGCGCCGGCGGTTTCCGCTCGCGCGAGATCAGCGTCGGTCAGTTCGTGCTGTCGCCGCGCGGCGTACGCGACGGTTATACGACGGTGCGCTGATGCGCACTGGGGGTTTCAGGAATGAGTGACGTTCCAAGCTTGGACGACATACGCGCCGCCGAGCGCGTATACGGCCGGCCATTCCGCCGACCCCGTTTTTGCATTCGCGCACTTTGTCCGAAATCCTCGGCTGCGAACTATGGCTGAAGTTCGAGAATCTCAATTTCACCGCGTCGTTCAAGGAACGCGGTGCCTTGAACAAGCTCCTGCAATTGACGCCGCAAGAACGCGAACGCGGCGTCATCGCCGTTTCCGCCGGCAATCACGCCCTGGGGCTTGCCTATCACGCGCGCCGCGTCGGCGTGAAAGCGGTGATCGTCATGCCCGAGACGACACCGGCCGTGAAAGTGATGGGCGTGCGCGACTGTGGTGCCGAAGTCATTCTCTCCGGCAAGACGTTCGCCGATGCGGCCGAACGTCTGCCCGATTTGATCGCCGAGCGCGGTCTCGTGCTGGTTCATCCATTCGATGATGACGCCGTCATCGCCGGCCAGGGCACGGTCGGCCTGGAAATGCTGGTGCAAATCTCGGCCGCCGGTGCGCCGCCGCTCGATATGCTCGTCATCCCCGTCGGCGGCGGCGGCCTCATCGGCGGCATCGCCACCGCTGTGAAAGCCCTGCAACCCAACATTAAGATCATCGGCGTCCAGACCGAGCTTTATTCCGGCATGGCGCAGGTGCTCGATGCGGCAAGAACCGCCAGCGCCGGCGGGCCATCCCTGGCCGAAGGCATCGCGGTGAAGGAGCCCGGTCTTCTGACGCGCGAAATCGTCCGCCGTCATGTCGACGATATGCTTGTCGTGCCGGAACCGAAGATCGAGGACGCGGTGGTCATGCTGCTCGAAGTGGAGAAGACCTTGACGGAAGGCGCCGGCGCCGCCGGTGTCGCCGCGATCAGCGCCTATCCCGATCGGTTCAGGGGCAAGAAAGTCGGCACAGTGCTATGTGGCGGCAACATCGACCTGCAATTGCTGTCGACGATCCTGCACCGCTCGCTGGTGCGGCGCGGGCGCCTCGTCCGCCTCACCGTAACGACCTTGGATGCCGCCGGCCAACTCGCCGACATCGCCGCGATCATCGCCCGCCACGGCGGCAATATCGTCGAGGTCTGGCACGATCGCACCTACGGCTCGCCGCTGGCCAAGACCACGGCGATCGACATCGAATTCGAACTGCAAAGCCCGCAGGCGCGGCAGTTGATCGAAGCCGATCTCGGAGCCCACGGCATGGGCGTGGTCTGGCGACACAACCCGGCGTAACAGGCCTGGGTGTCATCCCGGACACTTGCGCAGCAAGTGATCCGGGATCCAGGGGCGTGTGACGAATATTGCGCATTTGATGCGTTGAAAAACGTAGCGCGATCGAAGACTCTACCACGCGTCCCTTGATCCCGGATCGCGCTCCGCGCGTCCGGGATGACACCGAGACCGCCCTACTGCTTCTCGATCTTCGCCAACGCGATATATTTGCCCCAGGCCTCAAGCTCCGAAGCGATGAGCTGACGCAGATCGTCGGGGCCGCCGGCCCAGGTCTCGGTGGCAAGCTTGCCCATGAACTCCTTCGTGTCCTGGCTGTTGGTGATCTCGGCGAACCAGCCCGACAATTTGTCGACAATGGGCTTGGGCGTGCCAGCCGGTACCACCGCGCCCCACCACGGCGTCAGGTTGAACGACGGAAAACCCGACTCGGCCAAAGTCGGCACCTTGGGTAAAGCGGAAGAACGTTCCGTCGACGTCACGCCGATCGGCTTGACGCGTCCGGCCTGCGCCATCCCCGCCACCCAGGTCGCGTCATAGGCGGCGAAATCGAACTCGTCGGCCAGCAGGCCGCGCATCGCATCGGCCACCGCATTGTAATTGATCCGCTCGATCTGCAATCCGGCCATCTGCGCATAGAGTTCGGCGGTGATGACGGCCGTATTGGTGCTGGCGCCATAGCGTGCCTTCGGGCCCTTCGACTTCAGCAAGGCGGTCAACTCCGCCACGCTGTTGACCGGCGAATCCGGCTTGACGATCATCACGAAGGGCACGCGGGCAAGGCGCGCCACCGGCTCGAAACTCTTGATCGGATCGAAAGCCACGTCCTTGAACAGATGCGGCGCCGAGGCCAAGGTGGCATTGCCCGGCGTGATCAGGATCGTATAGCCGTCCGGCTTGGAGGTGGCGGCGATCTGTGTCGCGATATTGCCCGCCGCGCCCGGCTTGTTGTCGACGACCACCGGCTGACCCGATAATTTCGACAGACGATCGCTGTAGAAACGCACGACGATATCGGCGCCCGAGCCCGGTCCGAAATTGCACAGCGAGCGAATGGCGCGATTGGGATAATCCTGTTGCGCCAGGGCCGGCCAAGCAGACGACCCAGCGGCCGACCCCAACAGCGCCAAGCCCGCAGCTTGGCCGAAATGCCGACGCGTGATGTCCATTTTTCCCTCCCGTTTTGGCGTTTTCTCCGCTCCGCCCACCGTCTCAGCGGGGCAGACGTGCGCTAAACGCAGTTTGGTTTGCAGCTAAACTGTGCCAAGAACCTCGCTTAGGTTCAAGAATGCCGATGAGGAAATTCGCCCACCATGTTGAGAGGCTTGCTCGCCGGGTGTTGGTCCAATCCCTGGCTGCTGATGCTGCTGACCACTTTGTCGTGGGCGAGCAATGTCATCCTTTCACGCCTGGCTGTCGGCGAACTCTCGCCCATGTTCTTCGCCGGCATGCGTTGGCCGATCGCCGCCGCCCTGCTGCTGCCCTTCGTCTGGCGCCCCTTCACCAGTGCCTTGCCGATCATGCGGCAGCGCTGGCTGTATCTGCTGCTGATGGGCGGCCTGGGCTTCACGGTCTTTAGCGCGCTCTTTTATGTGGCGGGCGCCTATACCACGGGCGTCAATTTCTCCATCCTGCTCGCGACGAACCCGGTTCTCACCGTCACCATTGCCTGGATCGCCTATCGCGCGCGCATGCCGCTCATCTTCCTGCTCGGCCTGGCGATGACCCTGCTCGGCGCGCTCCTCATCGCCACCCATGGCAATCTCGCCAGCCTCAAGGCGTTGCAGTTCAACCGTGGCGACCTGATCGTCCTGGCCGCCTGTTTCATCTATGCCTCGTTCACGGTGGCCTTGCGCGAACGCCCGCCCATGCACCCGCTGGCCTTTTTCATCGCGCTCTGCATCTCCGGCACTTTGGTCGGCCTCGTTCTGCTCTATGCCGAATGGCATCTCGGTCATTTCTTCTGGCCGACCACGAAAGGCTGGATGATCTTTCTCTATTCCATCGCCTTTCCCACCATTCTATCACAGGTATTCTATATCCGAAGTGTCGAGCTGATCGGCCCGCAGCGCACCGGCCTGTTCTACAATCTGGTGCCGGTCTTCGGCGCGCTGATGTCGGTCGTCGTGCTCGGCGAGCCCTTCGTCGCCTATCATGGCGCGGCTCTGGTGCTGGTGCTCGGCGGCATCGCCATCGCCGAAACCTTCCGCGCCAAGCCACAAAGCACGACGTAAACCACCATGGTGCTGCCGACCCGCCCCTTCACCAAAGCCGGTCAGTCCGCCTGGATCCTGCTGCTGCTCACCATGCTGTTCTGGGGTGGCGGCGTGCCGGTGTCGCGGCTGGCGGTGGGCGAAGTGTCGCCGATGACCATCGTCTGCGCCCGCTGGGCCATCGCGCTCACCCTGCTCTGGATCTTCGCGCCGAAAAAGGTCTGGGCCGAGGTCTATTCGCTGCGCTCGCGCTGGCGTTTTCTCCTGTTGATGGGCCTGGCGATGACGGCCTCCAACTCGCTCGTCTTCATCGGCGCGAAATATACGACCGGCATCAATCTGGCGATCCTGCAAGGCATCACTCCGGCGCTGGTGATCGCCGGCGCCTTTCTGGCCTATCGCGCCCGTGTCTCTCTCATCCAAGGCACCGGCGTGCTGATCACCATTCTTGGCGTGATCCTGGTAGCGACGAAGGGCGAGCCGCTGACCCTTCTCGAACTGCAATTCAATCGCGGCGACATCTATCAGTTGCTGTCGGCGGCGATCTACGCAGCTTACGTGGTCGCCCTGCGCAACCGGCCGGCAGTCTCGGCGCTGGCCGTCTTCACCGTCATCGCCGTCGTATCCTTCATCATCTCGATTCCGCTGATGACGATCGAAGTATTGACCGGTAATTCCTATCCGATGACCTGGACCGGTCTCGCGGCCCTGCTCTACATCGCGATCTTCGTCTCGATGGGCGGTCACATCTTCTTCATGCGCGCCGCCGAAATGCTCGGGCCAAGCCGCGCCGCCATGTTCCACAATCTGACGCCGGTGATCGGCGCCACCTTGTCGGTACTGGTGCTGGGCGAGGCGCTGCGGCCCTATCACATGCTGGCGATGGTGATGGTCATCGCCGGCATTTACATCGCCGAATCCTCGGCGATCCGCGCCAACCGCAGGAAGGCTGCGGCTGGGGAATAGTCATCACGCCTGATCGAGGCCGTAGAGCGAGTGCAGGGTGCGCACCGCCAGTTCCGTATAATCCTTGTCGATCAGCACCGAGAATTTGATCTCGCTGGTGGTGATGGCGCGGATGTTGATGCCCTTCTCGGAGAGCGCCCGGAACGCCTTGGCGGCAACACCCGCATGGGAGCGCATGCCCACGCCAATGGCTGAAATCTTCACCACGTCAGTCGCGCCCTGAACGCTGGCAAAACCGATGGTGCTCTTGGCCTGTTCCAGCACCGTCTGCGCTCGCTCATAGTCGGCCGCCGGCACGGTGAACGTCATGTCCGTGGTCGAATCTTCCGAGACGACCTGGATGATCATGTCGACATTGATATTGGCATCGGCGAGCGGACCGAAGATCGCTGCGGCCACGCCGGGCTTGTCGGCGACGCGGCGCAGGGTGATCTGGGCCTCGTCCCGCGAGAAGGCGATGCCGGTGACAACCTGCTGTTCCACGATTTCCTCCTCGTCACAAATCAGCGTGCCCGGCCGCGGCGCAGCCGGATCATCGAAAGACGACCGCACGAAGGTGCGCACGCCGTGCACCATGGCGATTTCAACCGAGCGCACCTGCAGGACCTTCGATCCCAGGGACGCCATTTCGAGCATTTCTTCGAACGATACCTTGTCGAGCTTGCGCGCCTTCGGCACGACGCGGGGATCGGTGGTGTAAACCCCGTCCACGTCCGTGTAGATGTCGCAGCGCTCCGCCTTGATCGCGGCGGCGATCGCCACCGCCGACGTATCGGAGCCGCCACGGCCCAAAGTGGTGATGCGGCCGCTGTCCGCGCTCACGCCCTGGAAGCCGGAGATGACGGCGACCTCACCCTTGGCGAAGCCGGCATCGAGCGCCACCGACGAAACATTGGTAATGCGGGCCGAGGCATGGGCATCCGACGTCTCGATCGGAATCTGCCAGCCCTGCCAGGAGCGCGCCTTGATGCCCATTTTGCTGAGCGTCAGCGCCAACAGGCCGGATGTCACCTGTTCGCCCGAAGCGACCACCGCATCATATTCGGCCTGATCATAGACCGGGTCGTTGGAGACCGATTCGGCCGCCTCGCGGCACCAGCCCACCAGTTCGTTGGTCTTGCCGGACATGGCCGAGACGACAACGGCCACCTGATAGCCGGCCTCCACCTCACGCTGCACATGCTTGGCGACGTTGCGGATGCGTTCAATATTGGCGACGGACGTGCCGCCGAATTTCATTACCAGACGGGCCATGATTGCCTGCATTAGCGTTTTGCAGTTTGACTTCGTCAAACGCACAAAGACGCGCCGAACTAAATATTCCAAAAGCAAATTTCGTTTCTGGCGAAACGCTATTTGCTCTGGGACGCGGGCGTTGAGCCCAGATGTCGCCCAGGATGCCGGCGCGCGGCAGATTGACCGCTCGCCCGGGTTTGAAAGGGCGCGTATATCTAACGCGCGGTCCGGACGTGTCAACGCCGGCCGATTTTGAGGGAAAACCATGGTTTCCGGGTCAGGTGTGACGCCCCGCGCCGCCTCTATCGATCAGCGTGAGCTTGACCAATTCGAGCGCCTTGGCGCCGATTGGTGGCGGGCCGATGGCCCCATGGCCGCCCTGCACAAGTTCAATCCGACCCGCATCCGCTGGCTGCGCGACCGCATCACCGACCATTTCGGCAAACCCGAGGACGAGCCGATCCGAGTCCTGGCCAATGTCCGCCTGCTCGACATTGGCTGTGGCGGCGGCCTCTTGAGCGAACCCCTCGCCCGGCTCGGCGCTCAGGTCACCGGCATCGATCCCGCCCCCGGCAATGTCGACATCGCCCGCCATCATGCTCAGAGCGGCGGCATCGCGATCGACTACCGCGCCGTCACCGCCGAGGAGCTGGCGGCAAGCGGCGCGCAGTTCGACGTCGTCTGCGCCATGGAGGTGATCGAGCACGTGGTCGATCCGGCGGCCTTTATCGCCGTCGCGGCGAAACTGGTGCGCCCCGGCGGGCTCCTGTTCGCCGCCACTCTCAACCGCACCCTAAAAAGCTTCGCGCTCGCCATCGTCGGCGCCGAATATGTGCTGCGCTGGGTCGAACCCGGCACCCATCAATGGGAAAAGTTCATCAAGCCGGTGGAGCTGGAAGACTGGCTCTACGACGCCGGCCTCGACGTCACCGCCCGCACCGGCGTCGTCTACAATCCGCTGCGCGACACCTGGAGCGAAAGCCGCGACATGGACGTCAATTACATGCTGATGGCGGAGCGAGTCGGCCAGCCGCAGAGCTAATGCAGCGCCGAGCGTGAAAATATCTGCATGATCGAAATGCCGGCGATGATCAGCCCCAGGCCGACAACGGCGGGCATGTCGAGCGGCTGGCGAAACAGCGCCCAGCCGATGCTGGCGATGAGAACGATGCCGGCGCCCGACCAGATGGCATAGGCAATGCCGACGGGAATGGATTTCAGGCTCAGCGCCAGGAAGACGAAAGCAATCGCATAGCCGCACACCATGGCCGCGACCGGCCACGGCCGTGTGAGGCCTTGCGAGGCCGCCAATGATGTCGTCGCCATCACTTCGCTGACAATGGCGAGCGCCAGATAGACATAGCTGAAGCTCATCGACCGACCGCGATTCGATCCCTCACATAAGGGGCTTACGGGCGCGCCATGTCGGGGCCATGACAGGAACGCGGCATTTTCGGGCGAAAACGGTGCCGTCAGGCATCGCCGGGCCGATCGGTGGCGAGGCGCGCGTAGAGCAGATCGTCGCGCCAGTCCTCGCCAACACGCAGATTGTGGCGCAGCAGGCCTTCGCAGCGGAATCCGAGCTTTTCGATCAGCTTGCGCGACGCGGTGTTGTCGGGATGGATGAAGGCTTGCGCGCGATGCAAGGCAAGTTCGCCGAAGCAAAAGTCGAGCATCGCCGAAACCGCTTCGATCCCAAGGCCCTGCCGCTGGCGCGCCGGATCGATCATATAGCCGATCGCGACGCGCCTGCTGCGGATATGGCCATCGTGATAGTTGACCAGACCAAGGCAGCGATCGCTGCCCGCATCGGCCACCGCCCAGAACCGATAATAAGACGGCGTGCAATCGATCAATCGCTGCACGACGCGCTCGGTTTCGATGGGCTTGGTGTGGACCGGCGTATTCCAGAAGCGCATCGCCTCGGGATTGGCGAAACAGTCGTGCATCGCCGGTGCATCCTCGGCGCGGAACTGCCGCAGCCGCAGCCGGGGGGTCGTGAGGATCGGATGCGGAATGGCCTGCTTTGGCATGGTCGCTCGCCTGTCGTGTAGCGAGCGCCATCAGATCAAAGATTATTCGCGATCGTCAATTGCGATCGTCGGGCAGGCTCGGCACCGGCAACACCGGAATGCCTTCGTCCCACAATTCCTGCGCTTCGGCGAAAGTCGCCTCGCCGCGAATGGCCCGTTGCGGCACTTCGCCTTCGTGCATCTTGCGCGCCTCGGCCGAAAAGGCTTTGCCGACATCGACCGTGTTCTCGGCAATCTTCTGATGCAATTCGCGGATGGCTTCGCGCACCTGCATCTGCTGCTCGTCGAGCAAAGTCATCGGCTGCGGCGCGGCGGGCGCCGGCGGCGAGGCAGGTGTTTGCGTCTGCGGCAGATGTTCGACGACACTGTTGCGGGCGCGGCGCTTCGAGGTCGAGACGGAAGGCGCCATCAGCGCCTTGGAGACCTTCAGCGAGCCACACTGCGGACACTCGACCAGTCCCCGCTTCACCTGCTTGTCGTAAGCATCGGAATTGGGAAACCAGCTCTCGAAGTCGTGTCCTTTGTCGCAGACCAGCGCATACTTGATCATGATTGTGCCTGATCAGCCCGCCAGCAATGCGTCGAGCTTGCCGGCACGCTCCAGCGCGTGCAGATCATCGCAGCCGCCGACATGGGTGGCGCCGATGAAGATTTGCGGCACGGTCCAGCTGCCACCGGCGCGCTCGGCCATCTTTTCCTGGGCGGCGCTATCGCCATCGACCGAGATTTCGTTGAACGCGGCATTCTTCGAACGCAGCAAGTGCTTTGCTGCGTGGCAGTAACCACAGGTCGATTTCGTATAGATCGTAATCTCGGGCATTGGCGTACCTTTCACCCCCTATATATGGCGCTTCATCGGGTTGTCACAACCCTGGCGAAGACGAGTGCGTCGACACGCGCGGCCCCCGCCCGCAACAGCACGCGCGCCGCCGCATTGGCCGTGGCGCCCGAGGTCATCACATCATCGACCAGAACCACGTTGCGCCCGGCAATCCTGGCTTTCGCCGCCTCATCGACACGAAAAACGCCCTGCACGTTCTCGGCGCGCTGCGCCCGCGTCAGCCCCACCTGCGGTTTAGTCGGCTTGATGCGCCGCAAAGCCAGCGGATCAGCCGCAACCCCGCTGACCTCTCCCACCACACGCGCCAGTTCCGCCGCCTGGTTGAAGCGGCGGCCGAACAGCCGGCGTCGATGGAGCGGCACCGGCACCAGAAGCTCGGCATCTTCCAGCAAATCGGCGCCGGAGCGCGCCATCCAGCGGCCCATGGCATCGGCCAATTCGATCCGGTCGCCATACTTCAGCCGGTGGACGAGCTGGCGCGCCGGCCCTTCTTCGTAGCGCGCCACCACGCGGGCGCGGCCGTAAACCGGCGGATTGGCCATGGCTTCCGGCGAGATCAATCCCTGGCCCAGATCATGGGTGAAGGGCGTGCCCAAGCGCTCGCAGAACGGCCGTTCGACGAAAGGCATCTTGATCCAACATGCTGCGCACAATGCTGCGCTTTGCTGCGTTGCAGCAAGACACGCCATGCAGGAAGGCGGATAAACGATATCAATGGCTTGCTGCGCAGCATGGCGAAAGAGACCCTGCAACAGGGCAAGTGATCGCCGCGGCCGCTTCTGCTGCGGCAAAAGCGGCTCGGCTGACGGATTCGGCGCTTGCGGAACGTTCTCCTGAGCCCACATGAGGTGAACCTATCGCGCTGCCGGAACCGGCGCCAGCACCGTTGAAACAGCGCTTTACGCTGAGGCCCCACCGCGCAATATGCCGCCATGACCACGCAATCAGCCGCACCGCCGCAGATTTTCGACCGCGCCCTTCTGGCGCGGCGGCTGGCGCGCGCCGCCCAGAAACCGCCGGCCACTTTCCTGCTCGAACGCGCCGTCGACGACCTGACCAGCCGGCTCGAGACGATCCTGCGCCCCTTCCCGCGCGTGCTGGATCTCGCCACGCCAACGCCGCTCCTGGCCCAGGCCCTCGCCGCCAGGCCCGGCCGCCACGTCACCCGCGCCGCGCCGCGGCCCGAACCGGCCGTGCCCCCAATCGAAACGCTGGTCTGCGACGCCGAAACCCTGCCCTTCGCTCCGGCGACTTTCGATCTCGCGGTCTCGGCGCTTGCCCTGCAATGGATCAACGACCTGCCGGGCACCCTGATCCAGATCCGCCGTGCCCTCGCCCCGGACGGATTGTTCCTGGCCTGTATGGCCGGCGGCCAGACGCTCACCGAATTGCGCGGCGCGCTCGCCGCCGCCGAGGAGGAGATTCTGGGCGGCGCCAGCCCGCGCGTCGCGCCTTTCGCCGACATCCGCGACCTGGGCGCTTTGCTGCAACGGGCGGGCTTCGCGCTACCCGTCACCGACAGCGAAACCATCACCGTCCGCTACGCCAACATCTTCGGTCTGATGGCTGATCTGAGAGCCATGGGCGCCACCAATGTGCTGACCCAGCGCCTGCGCCGGCCGACCCGCCGCGCCCTCTTCCTGCGCGCCGCCGAAATTTATGCTGAGCGCCATGCCGATGCGGACGGACGCCTGCGCGCCACGTTCGAATTCATCTGGCTGTCGGGCTGGGTGCCGCATGAAAGCCAGCAGAAGCCATTGCAGCCGGGCAGCGCAAAAATGCGCCTTGCCGATGCGCTCGGCGTGAAGGAAGGCAAGCTATGACCTTCCGCGCCAGCATTTTCACTTTGATGCCCGACATGTTCCCCGGCCCGCTCGGCCTGTCGCTGTCCGGCGAAGCGCTGAAGCGCGGCCTGTGGGCGCTCGACATCCACAACATCCGCGACCAGGGCCTCGGCCGCCATCGCGCCGTCGACGACACGCCAGCCGGCGGTGGCCCCGGCATGGTGATCCGCGCCGACGTGCTGGCCGCCTCCCTCGATACGACGCTTGGCAGCACCGATCATCGCCCGCGCCTGTTGATGTCGCCGCGCGGCCGGCCGCTGACGCAAACACGCGTGCGCGCGCTCGTCGAGGGCGAGGGCGCCATCATCATCTGCGGCCGTTTCGAAGGCGTCGACGAACGGGTGATCGAAGCGCGCGGCCTCGAGGAAGTGTCGATCGGCGATTACATACTCTCCGGCGGCGAGATCGCCGCGATGGTCTTGATCGACGCTTGCGTGCGCCTCATCCCCGGCGTCATGGGCAAACTCGATTCCGGCAGCGAGGAAAGTTTCGAGAACGACCTGCTCGAATATCCCCACTACACCCGCCCGCGCACCTGGGAAGGCCGCGACATTCCGGAAGTGCTGTTGAACGGCGATCACGCCAAGATCGCCAAATGGCGGCGGGAAGAAGCGGAGCGGATTACGAGAGAGAGACGGCCGGATTTGTTGAAGAAGCCTTAGCCGGCTTGGCACACTCTTGGTGTCATACCGGACACGCGAAGCGTGATCCGGTATCCAGGGGCAACAGGATTCAGTCTTCAATCACGAAGCACTCTTCCACAGGCTCCTGGTTCCCGAATCTGCGGCGTCCGGGATCACACAGATGACGCGTGTTGCAGAAAGAATGCCCTAAGCAATCACATCCGAATGTTTCGCCACCACCGGGATCAGCAGGTAGCGCACGCCATTGCTTTCCGCCGGCGGAAACTTGCCGGCGCGGATGTTGACCTGGATCGACGGCAGCAACAGCGTCGGCGCTGAGAGCGTGCTGTCGCGCTTCTCGCGCATCGCCGCGAAATCGTCCTCGCTGATGCCTTCGCGTACGTGCACATTGTTGCGCTCGGCCGCCACCGTCGTTTCCCAGGCATAGACGTCACGGCCCGGCGCTTTGTAATCGTGGCACATGAACAGGCGCGTCTGTGGCGGCAAGGTCAGCAGCTTATGGATCGAGCGATAGAGCTGGCGCGCATCGCCGCCGGGAAAATCGGCGCGCGCCGTACCATAGTCGGGCATGAACAGGGTGTCGCCGACGAAAACCGCATCGTTGATCCTGTAGGCGACGCAGGCGGGCGTATGGCCCGGCGTGTGAATCACCTCGACCGTGAGACCGCCGATCGAAAAGCGTTCGCCATCGGCGAACAGGCGGTCGAAATCGCTGCCGTCGGTTTTCAAATCCGGCATGTTGAAGATCGGCCGGAAAATGCGCTGCACGTCGCGAATATGTTCGCCAATGCCGACCTTGGCGCTCGTCTTGGCACGGATGTAAGGCGCACCCGACAGATGATCGGCATGGGCATGGGTTTCCAGCACCCAATCGATGATCAGGCCAAGCGTTTTCGCCCGCGCCAGAATGGTATCGACCGAGCGGTTGTCGACTTCGCCGGACTTGTGATCGTAATCGAGGACAGGGTCGATGACCGCGCCATGCCGGCTCGCCGCGTCCCAGACGAGATAGCTGACCGTATTGGTCGGCTCATCGAAGAAAGCCTCGATCTGCAAAGCTGCGTCGCTCACGTGTCATCCTTTTCGATTTCGGACGACACCTATATAGCACAACGATTGTGTGAAAATCAGGCTTCTAACGTCGCAGGCGCGCCCGCTGTGGCGACCCATTCGCGCATCAGCAGTTCGTAGGAACGCATCCGCTTGCCATGATCGAAGACCGATGACGTAACCATAACCTCGTCGGCCTCCGTCTCCTCGACGAAACGGCGCAGGCGCGTCACCACGGTGCGCGGCGAACCGGAAAACAGCCGCACGCGCTTGCGCGCCACATAAGCGCGCTCCGCCTCGGTCCACGGATGCGCATCCGCTTCCTCCGGGCTTGCCAGCGGCTTCATCTCGCCGCGCGCCCGGCGGATCCAGTTCAGATCATAGGTCTTGGCGAGATGATCGGCTTCCTCGTCCGTCTCGGCGACGACGGCGGCAAGCGCGATGATCGAATAAGGCTTGTCCAGCGTCTCAGACGGCCGGAACATTTCGCGATAGGCGCGCATCGGCGCCACCGCATCGAAATCGGAGAAATGCGAGGCGAAGGAATAGCCGACACCGATCTGCGCCGCGAGCTGGGCGCTGTAGTCGCTGGAGCCGAGCAGCCAGATCGGCGGCAGCGGCGCGTCGGTCGGCATGGCGAAGACTTTGTTGAACGGATGGCCTTCGGGAAACTCACCCGTCTCCCACAGCATCAATTCTTGCAGCCGCTCGAGGAAATCGTCGCCCTGACGTTCCTCCATCTTTCGGCGCAGCGCGAAGGCCGTCACCTGATCGGTGCCCGGCGCACGCCCGAGGCCGAGATCGATCCGGCCGGGGAACAGCGCTTCCAGCAATTTGAATCGTTCCGCCACCATCAGCGGCGCGTGATTGGTCAGCATCACGCCGCCGGAGCCGACGCGGATGTTCTGCGTCACCGCCGCCACCTGGCCGATCATGATTTCCGGCGCGCTCGACGCAATCGAAGCGAGGCTATGATGTTCGGCCAGCCACAGCCGTTTGTAGCCCAGACCATCGAGATGTTTCGCCAGTTCGATCGTCTGCGCCAGAGCCTTGGAAGGCGGCGTCTGCGTGGTGACGAAGGACAGATCGAGCGCGGACAGCGGCGTCGGTGACGACATCGGCAAAACCTCTTCAACAGGCCGCCAGAACCTCGCTAGAAGCGGGGTTCCTTAAGCGCCACGGCATGGGCATCGGCGGCAATCGCGTTGAATTGGCCACTCGCCTCATCATAGGCAAGGAGCTTGCCGTCCATCACGCCGAAATAGGCGCCATGCAATTGCAGCAGACCTCGCTGTTCCAAGGTCGAAATACAGGGAAAAGTCCGCAGATTGGCCAGAGATTGGCGGATCGCCTCCAATTCCAGCTTGGCGATGAAGCCATCCAGCGGCCCGTCCTGCGGCACCGGCCCCAGCGCCTCGAAAGCCGGCTGCACCAGCCGGATCCACTTGCCGATGAAATCGCCCGGCGACAACGGCCGCGAATAAGGATCGACCTCGTTTTCGACGAACGCCTTGATGCCGCCGCAGCGCGCATGGCCCATGACGACCACATGCTCGACCCGCAGGCCCATCACCGCGAATTCCAGCGCCGCCGACGTGCCATGATAATCGTCGTTGGGCGCATAGGGCGGCACCAGATTGGCAACGTTGCGCAGCACGAAGATTTCGCCGGGCCGGGCATCGAAAATGGTTTCCGGCGAAACGCGCGAATCGCAACAGCCAATCAACAAGACGCGCGGGCTCTGGCCGCTGGCGAGTTCGGCGAAACGCTCCTGCTCGGCTCGGAAGCGCCCGGAGAGGAAGGAGCGATACCCCTGTTCGAGCTGCTCGGGAAAACCGGGCGCGACGGGAGGGCGCGAGGACTGGCCCATAAAACCTCCTAAATCCAGGCGGCGAGCGCAAAAACTGTCTGTTGCCGCAAAATGCTACGGCGGCTTCATACTCCCGCCGGACGGTTGCGCGAACCCCCTTTTTGCAAGGCAGCATTGTGCTGGGATTTGTGCGATAAGCCGCCCATGACGCCAGCCCAAACAGCCGATTTGGCCGCTTCGCCCGCTCCGCCGCGCCCGCGCCGCAGTGTCCTTTACATGCCCGGCTCCAATGCCCGGGCATTGGAAAAAGCCCGGGATTTACAAGCGGATGCCCTGATTTTCGACCTCGAGGATGCGGTCGCGCCCAATCAGAAACACGTGGCCCGTCAAAACATCCTGGCCGCCCTGGAGAGCGGCGCTTACGGCCAGCGCGAATTGATCGTGCGCATCAACAGCTTCGATACACCCCTCGCCCAGGACGACCTCGCCGCCCTGGCGCGTGCCGGCCGGCCGCCCGATGCCGTTCTGGTGCCGAAAATCATCGCCCCCGGCCAGGTGATCCGCGCCGGCCACACCCTCTCGCAAATGGGTTTTCCCGAACGCACCCGGTTATGGATCATGATCGAGACGCCGCTCGGCGTGCTCGACATCCGCAATATCGCGGCGACATCGGTCGATCCCTCGGCGCGGCTTTCGGCTTTCGTCCTCGGCCTCAATGATCTCGCCAAGGATACCGGCGCGCGCCTCACCACCAACCGCGACCATTGGCAGCCCGTCCTCGTGCGATGCCTGCTCGCCGCGCGCGCCTATGACCTGGCGATTCTCGACAGCGTCATGAACGACTTCTCCGATACGGATGGTCTGCGCAGCGAATGCGAAGCCGCGCGTACACTCGGCTACGATGGCAAAACCTTGATCCATCCCAATCAGATCGCGCTCGCCAACGAAATTTTTGCGCCGAGCGCCGACGACATCGCTGAGGCCCGCACCATCGTCGAAGCTTTCGCCGCGCCCGAAGCGGCGAATTTGGGCGCCGTCTCGATCAAGGGACGGATGGTGGAACGTTTGCACGCCGAAATCGCCGCCCGCACCCTGGCTTTGGCGGCAGCGATCAACCAGTTGCGACCTTAACAACGAGCATCGGTGGTTCCGCCAGCCGCCGCCATGGCCTATACCTTGAAGGCTGATCATTTCGCGTATGAGTGGGTAATTGACCATGAGTGACGACAAACGCGACGCAAGCGCTTCGCCGGCCTCCGAAAGAGCCAGCCGCAGCTCCCGCCGCGAGCCCGCCACCATCGACGCCCGAGCCGAGGACATGACGCCGCCGGCTCAAGAGCCGGTTCAAGAACCGATCCAAGAACCAATCAGCGAGCCTGTGACCGAGACTCCGACGGACACGACGGCAACATCCGCCGATTCGGCCCCGCACATGCCGTCGCCACCGCCGGCCTCGACCTCCTATGTGCCCGCGGCCGTCGCCGGCCTTATCGGCGCGGTGGTCGCGCTGATCGGCGCCGCTGGTTGGCAACAGTTCACCGCGACACCGCCCAGCGCCAACCCGGCCGTCGCCGCACTCGAAAAGCGGGTCGCTACGGTGGAAACGCGCCTGGCCGCCGCACCCTCGACCGATGCGCTCGCGACACTGGATAAACGCATCGCCGCCGCCGAAGCCCAGATCAAAACCGCAACGGCGACGCCAGCCGCACCCGCGCCACTCAACCTCGCGCCGCTCGAACAGCGCCTCGCGGCTTTGGAAAAACCGCAGCCGGCAACGCCGATGCCGACCGACGGCCTGTCCACCGATGTGGTCAAGCGTCTCGCGGCTTTGGAAGCGGCGGCTGCCGCGCCAAAGGCTTCGGAGCGCGCCACGGAATCGCGCATCGAGCCGACACCGGCTGCGCCCGCCGCGCCGCCCGTCGACATCAAGCCGCTTGAAGCGCGCATCGCCGCTGTCGAGCAACGGCTGCAACCGCTGCAATCCTCCATCACCGGCAGCAGCGAAGCGGCGAAAGCCGCCACCGCGAAGGTAGACGAGGAAGCCGCGCGCAGCCGCGCCACCGCACAAGCCATCGCCGCGCAGTCCTTGCAGCAAGCGCTCGAACGCGGCGCGCCGCTGAAAAGCGAGATCGATACCTTGTCCCGCCTCGGTGTCGCGCCCGATCGTCTGGCCGCACTCAATGCCTTTGCCGCCAGCGGCGCGCCGTCGGCCAAAGCACTTGCCAGCGCCTTCATCGCGCTGGAAGACAAACTCATCGCGCTGGAAAAGCCCGCCGCCGATGCTGGCCTGATGGACCGGCTGTCGCAAGCTGCTCAGCGGCTCGTGCGCGTGCGCCCGGCCGGCGACAACACCGGCTCGACGCCGACCGATCTGGTCGCCCGCATCGAGGCCGCGCTGACTGCCGGCAATATCGCCGGCGCGATGACCGCCTGGGATTTGCTGCCCGCCTCCGCCAAAGCCGTCTCCGCCGATTGGGCGACGCAGGCCAAGGCACGCCTCGCCGCCGACACGGCGGCCCGCGCTCTCGTCGCCGACGCGCTCGCCGCGCTCGGCCGCAAATCCTGACCGGCGCGGGGACCGCATGATCCGCACTCTGATCTATATCGCGCTGCTGGCCCTCATCGCCTTCGCGCTCGCCTGGTTCGCCGACCAGCCGGGCACGGTCTCGGTCGTCTGGGGCGGCCTGCGTTATGAAATGTCTCCCGTCGTCGGCCTCGGCATGATCCTCGTCGCCACCTTCGTCTTGATGGTGCTGTGGAGCCTGCTGCGCTTCGCGCTGCGCGTGCCGACCCTGGCTTCGATCGCCATGCGCATGCGCAAGCGCGACAAGGGCTATACGGCGCTTTCGCAAGGCATGATCGCTGCTGGCGCCGGCGATGTGACCGCCGCCAACAAGGCAGCACGCATCGCCGAAAAGACGCTCGGCAACGAGCCCTTGGCCCTGCTCTTGAAAGCGCAGACCGCGCAGATCAGCGGCGACAGCGCCACGGCGGAAGAAACCTTCAAGCGCATGGCCGAACTGCCGGCGACGCGCCTGTTCGGCCTGCGCGGCCTTTATGCCGAAGCGCGCCGGCGCGGCGACGATGCCACCGCCTTCGCCATCGCCGAACAGGCCCATGCCGATGCGGCTCTGCCGTGGGCCGGCCAAGCCATTATCGAACATCGCGCCATGAGCGACGACTGGCGCGGCGCGCTCGATATCGTCGAACGCAATTTCGCCCGCAAGACCATCGACCGGCGCACCGCCGAGCGGCAACGCGCCGTGCTGAAAACCGGCATCGGCATGACGCTCACCGACCGCGCGCCCGACGAAGCGCTGCAAATGGCGCGCGAGGCGATCAAGCTCGCACCCGATCTGTTGCCGGCTTACGTGCTCGCCGGCCGCATGCTGGCACGCAAGAACGACATTCGTCGTGCCGCCAAAGTGCTGGAATCGGGCTGGCGCGTCCTGCCCCATCCCGACATTGCCGCCGCTTATCTCGATCTCCGCCCCGGCGATTCCTCCACCGACCGCCTGGTGCGCGCGCAAGCTCTCGCGCGCCTTGCGCCCGATCACCGCGAAAGCCGCCTCACCGTCGCCCGCGCCGCCATCGACGCGCGTGACTTCGCGCTGGCGCGCGAGACCATGGCGCCGCTGCTCGACGGCAATGCCAGCCGCCCCACCGCGCGCATCTGCCTGCTGATGGCCGATCTCGAAGAAACCGAATACGGCCAGTCCGGCCGCATGCGCGAATGGCTCGCCCGCGCCGCCCGCGCGCCGCGCGATCCGGCCTGGGTCGCCGACGGCGTGATCAGCGACACCTGGGCGCCTGCCTCGCCCGTTACCGGCCGCATCGACGCCTTCCGCTGGGAAACCCCGGCCGAGCGCCTGCATGCCCCCGAGGAAGAACCGCTCGAACCGCTCGTCGCGCCGCTCGACCTGCCGGCTTCGGACGCGAAACTGATCGAACACGCGGCCTCCGACGCCGAGGCCGTCCTGGCCGAGAGCGACACCCCGGCACCGGTGACCGAAGCAGCCGCGCCCGTCGTGCTGGTCGAATCGACCAAACCGGACACCAAGCTCGAAACCCCCGAGCCTGAAAAAACCAAGGCGGAGCCCAAACCCTTCTCCTTCATCGCCGCCCCCGACGATCCAGGCCCGGATCCGGAGACCGAGCCGAAAAAGAAGGGCTGGTTTTCTTGATTCGGGAGAAGCCAGCATCGTTTTGACGGTTGGCTCGGCACGCCATGGCGAACACGGGACGGCCCACGATTCGCGCGCCAAGGCCAAGGAAGTGATCGCGGAAATGGCCCTTGCATGGGGTTGTTCCTCAGAATCCGCTTCCTCCCCCTCCGAAGGGGAGGCCGGCGGCGACGCACCGGCGGACTCCGTTCCCCAGCGGCACGCGCCACGACACGCCCGGTTGTCGGTGGGCAATTAGGTCGATGAGCAGATTGTTGAGCGCCAAGTTCGACGATGATCTTCCGCCCCTGGTCCCATGTTCCCCGTTCAAAAGCCGTTCTCCCCCTTGTGCGCCGGCGCGCCGCAGTGAATCCGGCTTAAAATAGGAACAAAGACGGGCGGATTTATGTTCCCTGTTTGTTCCTTGCGATATTCTGCGTGAGGCGGCGGCGAGATGGGCTCCCACTTTGACGCGTTTTCTTCACGCGAACAGGTACTCACGTCGCTCAAAAACGCTGTCACGCGGGAATCGCTAACATCACACCGTCATTGCGGTGCGAGAGGCACAGCCCATCCAGGAGCATACGGGAGGGCGTTGAGAAAGGCCGAACAGACTGCCAAACAGGTTGCAATGCCAAGTCCGGTTAGCTATGGAAGCGCCACTTCTCGGCGCGCCCCGCGCAGCCAATCGCCGCAATAGCTCAGCTGGTAGAGCACATCATTCGTAATGATGGGGTCGGGGGTTCGAATCCCTCTTGCGGCACCACGCTTCAGTCAAGTCAATACATTGGTGCGGACGACCAATACTGACTGCTATTTGCCATAACCATTCGATCTAGACATATTTGAATTCTTTGGCTTTTGGGCCGGTCTGGAACGGGGGGAGACTTTGGCAGGCTATTTCGATGTTTTAATTGTCGTTCCACTAGAAACGGAACTGAACGAAGTAAAACATGTCTTTCCCTGGGTCGAAGACCACTCAACCGAGACATTACTTCGTTATGAAACGTCACCTATCGCCGGTTGTTCGATTATGGTCGTTCAACAATTCGACATGGGCAAAGGTCATGCACGAGACGCCGTGCGCTCAGTCCTTCAAGAGTTTTCGGTTGGCTTAATAGTTTGCCTGGGAATAGCTGGAAGCCTCACCAGCGATCTTAAACTTGGCGACGTCGCTTATAGCGCAAACATCTTAGATGTTTATGACAATCAAAAAGTAGCCGACCACACTGGCGGCGGTGTCGATCTAGCTCTTTCTCAGAACCATTACGCAGCGCCTGCTCCTTTAATTGCAGCCCTCAATTTTTCAAGAACAATGCCCCGGTTGCAAGCCATATACACCGAATGGCAAGAGCGACAGAAAAAATTTGCTCATAGCCTAGAGATCAAGGAGCTACCTGACCGCTCCGGAAAGCTAACTCCTATCGAACGTCCTCAGAGTCTTTCTGGCTCTATCATTTGCGCAGCCGTCACTAAGAGCGAAGCGTATAATGCAAAGCTGAGAGGACTTGATCGACGGGCGATAGCTGTAGAAACGGAGGCCGGAGGAATTGTTGAGGAGGTAAGAACTCGCAACATTCCGATCATAACGATTAGAGGCATCAGCGATCATGCCGATCCTTCAAAAAATCGCCTCGAAGCCGAAACTGGGAACGCCTGTCGAAAAATCGCCGCACGCAATGCTTCAACCTTTCTAAGAATGGAATTCAACAACGAACATTTTGTACGGTACGTCAAAACTTTAAAGCAAAATGGGCAGCTTGATCTACGAGATAAATCTCAGCCGCCAGCAACCATCGAGCCAACTCAAATCATCCAAGATGCTTCAGAGTACATAACAGAGAAATTGAGAGAGCTATCTCCAGAATATCGACTGCAACAACAAGGCTATCGATTACCAATCCCCCGAATGCGTCAATCCCAATCAAAAGAAGCATTAGCTTCTGGAGAGCCGCCTGCTCCTGAAGAAATATTGGAAGCACTTACACTACAGAATGCAGTATTATTA
This sequence comes from Rhizobiales bacterium 62-17, assembly GCA_001898965.1. Classification (GTDB taxonomy): domain Bacteria; phylum Pseudomonadota; class Alphaproteobacteria; order Rhizobiales; family Beijerinckiaceae; genus Terripilifer. The sequence continues at coordinate 8,416 of MKVW01000005.1, read as the reverse complement.
AGTTTACCTCGGAACTATCCTGATCGCAGCCTCCCCTGGGTCATTGCGAAAAATCTTCTATCTGCAGAACTTGGCGGTAAATCGGTTTTTCCCGTCGTGATCAAGGGGACGGAAATCAGGCCCCCTAAATATGGCTTGGAATCACAAGCTCATTATGAATTCTTACAAATCGAGAAACTCGGCACATTCCAGATTGTTTTCATTATCGATGAGCCGAATTTAGATTCGAACACGCGATTGAAGCACCTCGAAAAAGAAATCCAATCCCATACATCGGCCAAATTTGTTTTAATTACACGAGCCTCCACACAGGTTGTTACTCAGTCCAATTTTGCAAGCGCAATTTCAGCCCAACTTTATCAGCTGGACAACATCTCCTTTCTTGAGATTTCGCACTTCCTTGAGAAAAATTTTGCGATGGCTGGCTCTGAAGCCGAAGTTGTCGCATTAAGACTCCGCAACACGTTCCAACATTTCCGCATGTCGGCGCATCCGACATATTTTGCAGCCATATCAAAAGATGTATTGGCCGCATTGCTCCAGGCTAACCGCCGTTCCGAACTTATTCAGTTAGCGGTCGACGGCTTTCTCACAATTGTTGCGGCCGACGACAGCAATGTTATCCCTCTCAGCAGAAGTGCTAGAGCAAGATTCCTGCGAAAAGTTGCTGTCGAAATTAATGTAGAAAAACGCCCCATATCTCGTGACGATTTGATTCGACTAGCCAGCACTTATTCCCAAGAACACGATTTTGGGGTCGACCCGATTCTGTTTATATCGTCCTTCTTAAATAAGGGCGTTCTACACTTCGAAAACGACTACGTAAGATTCTCTCTACCCTTCATGGAGTCTTATCTCCTCGCAAGTGCACTCCATGAGCTTCCAGAATTAGCTCTCAGGTACTTCAACCTCTCAGATCATTTTGACTTAAACACATTTGATTTATACGCAGAGATTGGGGCTACTTCAAAAATTATAGATCTTATTTTGAAAGAACTTACCGAGGCGTGCGAGAAACACAAACTCCACCCCGACCAACAGCATATTGCCTTAACAGAAAGCTTCAATCGCGTCGCGCGTCCCGACAGGATTTTAGCAATGCGAAAACATTTGACTACGGTGGCGAGCGATGTGGAGGCAGGGCGGGGAGACACGAAGCACAAACAGAAGATGCTAGATATAGCAGACCGCCTCCGTGATGGAGCATCACGTGAAACTAAAGCATTTACGAAGAAAATTGAGTTCAACGGTCAACAAGCAAAGTTAATTTCGGAACTTAGCGGGGCTGTCCATTCGTGGCTTATCGGAGCAACCCTACTTGGCGCTGGCGCCGAACATCTTGATGCAGACACCAAGCAAAAGATTGCCAGTTTATTGATACAATTAGCTGCCTCAATCTCCCATCATATGATGTCTGTTTTGTGTGATCTTAATTTTGGAGAACTGAGAGAGGAGTTCACAAAACCTGAGATGATCGCTGAACTCCGGAAAGGCGACGATGAAATTTCTGAAGAGGACATGAAGAAATTTATTAGCGACCTTTTTGAGACAATGGAATTTACTTGGGTGAGCTCCCCGCTTCAATCAATTCTAAGACAGTTGTGCGAGCATGCGCGACAACGAATATTAGCTACCAGTATTGAGAAAATTCAGCCGTCAAACATGATTGAGTCAATCGTCCATGCTGCGTGGCTATCGGATATAGACAGCGGTCGCGGGCAAGCACTCCTGGTTCAGAAGATTCGATCCCTTCCTCGGGTCGCTTTTATTCGCATGCTTCTGGCGTTTCATTTCATGAATCGCGCCTATTGGAGCCACTGGAAGAGGGAAGACAGACTCGCACTAATTGACGCCGCAGCGGAAGCAGTATCCGTGTTTCAAATAAAGCTACAAACAAATGAGATAGAAAAAATGATTGCTGCTCGATTAGATGGAAATTAAGTTGGCATATTCACTATCGCCCACCATCGCCGTCACAGCGATATTCGCCGTTCCCACAGCATCCCATGGGCAAGCAGGAAGGCCAAGGGCAAATGCGGCACGTCGGGCGCCAAACTGATCCGCGACCTCGCCGGCCCGAAGGCATAGATTGCGCCTCGTCATGGCGCGCTGTGGCAATTGATCATCTGGTCTGTCACGTAAGACGCATCGTCGCTCGCAAGAATGACCACCACGGCCGCCTGCTCGTCAGGCATGCTATGCCACGCCAAGCGAGCACGCATGTCTGCTAGGTACGCGCTTCGTCCAGCCGTGCTTGCGTGCCTTATATCACGGTGGCGATCTCGTCCGGTCGCAATGTCGGCCGCAGAGTACCGTCAGGGGGCGTTAGGAGCGTCGCGGCTTTCCTTTTGATTTGGTCCCGGGCGCATCCAAACGCTGACCCTTCGACGGACGCTCGCCTTTGCCGTGCCCCAACGACTTGCCCGGCGGTTTGCCCTCGCGCGGCTTCTCGAACGCGGCCTTGCCGCCCTTCGCTTTGCCGTCGGCGGATTTCCCTTGCCCAGGCTCTTTATGGAATTTTTTGCCGTGGAAGGGTTTCTCGTATGGTGGCTTGCCCTGATGCGGCTTTCCCTGATGCGGCTTGCCGCGCGGACGTTCCGCATCGCCGGCCGGTCGCCCGCCGGGCAACGGCTCGATGATCGGGTCACCGCGATCGGCCTTGCGGAGCGCTTTGCTGAAGCGGGCGACCGCGACGGGAGCGACCTCGAAGTGCGTCTCCTCGTCGAGGATGCGGATCACGCCGATATCCTTTCGCGTCGCGTTGCCGCGCCGGCAGATCATCGGGAGCAGCCATTTCGGATCGGCATTGTTGCGGCGGCCGATGTTGAGGCGGAACCAGGTGCCCCCGACGTCGAAGCCGCCGCCCCCGAGGTCCCGTTCGGCCGCACGGTCGCGCTGGGTGCGCGCGATGCGCTCCTCGCCCGGATCGGTGACCTCCTCCGGCGCCGGCAAGCCGGCCCGATAGAGGCGCACCAACGCCGCCGCCAGATGCTCGGGCGTATGCGCGGCAAGCAGCGCCAAGCCGGCGCTGGCATCTTCTTCATTCGGCTCGTCGGTGATCGCCGCGTCGCCCAGCATGCGTTCATGATCGAGCTTGCGAATGTCTTCGGAAGTCGGCGGGCCGGACCACACCGGCTTGATGCCGAGGCCCCGCAGCGTGTCGTCGATCCGCCGACGACGGAACGGCGGCACCAGCAGCACGCTCACGCCCTTGCGGCCAGCCCGCCCGGTGCGGCCGCTGCGGTGCTGCAGGCTTTCGACATCGTTCGGCAGATCGGCGTGGATGACCAGGCCGAGGTTTGGCAGATCGATGCCGCGCGCCGCGACATCGGTGGCGACGCAGACTTTGGCGCGCCCGTCCCGCAGGGCTTGCAGGGCGTGATTGCGATCCCTCTGGCTCAATTCGCCCGACAGTGCCACGGCAGAAAATTGCCGCTCCTGAAGCATGGCCAGCAGGCGCCCGACGGCTTCGCGCGTGTTGCAGAACACGAGCGCACCGGGCGTATCATAGTAGCGCAGCACGTTGACGACCACGTGGTCGATCTCGGTCGGCGCGACGCGGATCGCGCGATACTCGATATCGGCGTGACCGCCTTGCCCGCTCGCCACTTCGATGCGCAACGCGTCGCGCTGATAACGCTTGGCCAGCGTGACGATGCCGCGCGGCATGGTGGCGGAGAATAGCAGGCTGCGCCGCTCAGGCGGTGTGGCGTCGAGAATGAATTCGAGATCCTCGCGAAACCCCAGGTTCAGCATCTCGTCGGCCTCGTCGAGTACGACGACGCGCAACGCGGAAATGTCGAGGCTGCCGCGCTCCAGATGATCACGCAGGCGCCCCGGCGTGCCGACGACAATATGGGCGCCCTGGTTCAGCAGGCGTTGCTCCATGCGCGGATCCATGCCGCCGACGCAGGAAATGATGCGCGCGCCCGTCGCCCCATAGAGCCAGGCGAATTCCCGCTGCACCTGCAGCGCCAATTCCCGCGTGGGGGCCACCACCAAAGCTTGCGGCACGGTTGCAGGCGCAAATCGCTCCTCGGTGCCCAGCAGCGTCTCGGCCATGGCAAGGCCATAGGCGACGGTCTTGCCGGAGCCGGTCTGCGCGGACACCAGGAGGTCGCGCGTCGCCGCCTCCGGCGCCAGCACGGCAAGCTGCACCGGCGTCGGATTGGTGTAGTCGCGCTCTGCCAGGGACCGGGCAAGCGCCGGATTTGTCGTCATGAAGGTCACGGCTGGTTCCGCCTGTCTCGCATTGTCGTCCGGCGTCGAAGGGCAGCCATCGGAAGGTTTCTGGAATGCCTTCTAATAGGATGGAGGCCGGGACGCCACAGCCGCGAGGCGCGCTTCTACAGCGCATGGCATTGATTCCGCAAAGCTGCGGCCAAAGATCATTTGAAAATATGCGGAAATGTGTCGCGCCGCCTCGGGCGGCGCAGCACTTAGCCCCGTTCTGATTCCATCAGAACCGGAAAAACGCTAGGGGGTGAGCTTGTGGATGGTGCCCTCGTCGATGGCCGCATAGAGGCTGCCGTCCGGTCCCTGGACCAACGACCGAAACCGGCCAGCTTCCATCGGCAGCGTCATTTTCGTCACGCCCGCCACGGAAGCGCCGTCGTCGGCCAATTGGATCACGTCGATCCGCTGACCAAAGGCCGTGCCGCCGAAACCGATCCCCATGAGGCCGACGACCAGCGCGCCATCCCAGTCTCCCCACTGCTTCCCGTTCAGGAACGTGGCCGAGGCGGTGCCCTGCGACCAGCCATTGTTATCCCAGATCGGCACCATCGCGTCCGGATAGGTTTTGAGGTCGGTCATCGGCATGAAGGCCGCGCGCGCGGCGCGGTTCATGCCCTCGCCCTGGTTCGGCGAATATCCGCAATAGTCGCCAGGACAGGCGCCACGGCCCGCCATGTTCGGGCGCGGGTCCCAGCCGCCGTTGCCGCCATTCTTCAGGACGGTGATCTCGTCGGAATGCCACGGACCATGTTCCGCGACGACCGGCGTGTTGGTCTTCGGGTGGAAGGCGATCCCCTGAACATTGCGATGTCCGTAGGTATAGGTCCGTGGGTCAAAGCCGCTCGGCGGCGTATTGCCCGGCGCCGCTTTGCCATCGGTGTCGATACGCAGCACCTTGCTGCCCATGATCGTCGGGCTCTGGGGAACCCTGCTGTTGTGGTTGTCGCCCGTGGTCACGTAGAGAAAACCATCGCCGGGGTTGAACCGCAGTCGGCCGCCATTATGCGCGCCCGGTCCACCGAACGGATGATCGGAAGCCGCGACCTTGTAGGGAATATCGCTGACGATGTCGGTGCGGTTTGAAACGCCCGTGAAGTCGTTGTTGACCTCCAGACGCATCACCCTGTTGGTCTGCGGCGAAGACATGTTCGACGTGGAATAGACATAGATCCTGCGGTTCTTGGCGAATTCGGGATCGACCGCGACACCGTTCATGCCGGCCTGGCCTTCGCAGAAAAGGTCATTGGCCGTCGAGGCATAGCCTTTCGACTTACTCATGCCGAGCAAAGCGTTGACCTTGCCCGAGGGCAAGCGAACCGACAGGCCTTTGCACTTCTCGCTGAAGAACATCGTGCCATCGGGGAGGAACGCCATGTCCCATGGGTTATCAAGATCGGACAGCACGACGCTGTGCTTGAGACTGGTGGTGTTGGCACCGTTTTGCGCCAAGGCCGGTGCGCTCAGAGCCAGGGCGCAGACCGCGGCTGAAACGAGCTGCGGCAGACATGCGTTGAACGATCTCTGTGACATGACACTCTCCCCCTTGAACCACGACGACTTCAAGGCCACACGACCCACGGACACGACCTATGGAAAAGTGTTCGCGACATAGCCCGCGAGGTCTTGAATCTCTTCATCCGACAGCTTCACGGAAACAGGCTTCATCAGTGCGGAATTGGGCCCAACGGTCTCACCGGCGCGATATTGCTTCAGGCGATCCGCAAGGTATTCGGCGCTAAAGCCGACCAATTTTGGAAAGCTGCCGACGCCCCTGGCCTTCGGGCCATGGCAGTTTCTGCAGACTTTCTGGTAAATCTTTTCGCCTTCGGGAAACTCTTGCGCTTCAACTGCGCCTGCGCCCAACGCAACAGCGGCAAGGACAACGAACGATCGCAACTTATCCATCATATGATCCGGACAGAGGCTCGGCGTGTTGAACAGCGTTTCCCTGAGTGACTCCGCCCCGGCGATCAGCTGCTTCAAGCAGCTTCATTTTTTTGCAACAGACCTCATCTTCCGTTCCACCGTCAAGCATCGAGAGGATCGCGTGGTATATCTACCGGCTTCCTCAAGGCTGGCACGCGCACTTCAAATTCACCACTGACGGCGCATGCCAATCTTGCCATGTCGTTCAACGGCGATGGCCGGAAACGGGGCGTCAGCGGCCGATATCGTGAGTTTCTCGGCGAGTTCGAGCTGCTCAGCAGTTAGATCGTACCCTGCCGACGGCTGCCGTCAGAACTTCACGGCGAGATTGGCCTTGAAGGTCTGGTCGCTGGCGCGACGGGCCAGTTGCGCGGCGTAACTGAGGCCGAAGGTCGCCCGCGGCGCCAGCGGGATATCGAGCCCCGCCTCCAGCACCGCCGCGTTGCGCGCGATCGCCGCCCCGTCGATGCCAAACGGCGCACCACCGGCGAAGGCGAACAGCGCGCGCGGCGTCACCGCGCCGAAGGCATGGCGCCAGCCCACCGTGCCCCGCGCCGTCACCTCAATGCCGCCCAGGTCGAATTGCATCGACGCGCGCAGCCCCAAAGTGGTGAAAGTGGTGCTCATCGTCCGACCCTGGCTGATCAACGCCGCCGGACCGCCGATTTCGCGAAAGCCATCGGTGCGCAGGTGCACATACGCGAGATTGGCGAAGGGCTCGAAGGCCATGCGGCCATAGGTCAGCCGATAGCCGATATCGCCGAACACCTGGGTCGTGTTGCCGCGATAACTGCCCTGCAGCAGGTCGCTGAAGCCGGGAAACACCACCTGGCGGGTGGCGCGGATGTCATGCCAGGTCTCGATAAGACCGACGCGCACGCCCACCGGCCCCCATTGCGTGCCGGCATAGCCGCCCAGGTGGTAGTTGTCGCTGTTGCCCGAGGCCGCGCGGGCACCGATGCCCGTGCTGCTGTAGCCGGCCAGCAGGCCGATGCGCCAATCCGCGAAAGCCAATGTGTCGATGCCGACGGTGAAGCCGCCTGTCGAACGGGTGAGTTTGGCAGCGTTACCGTTGCCGCTCCAATGGCCCCAGGAACCATAGGCCTGAGCCCAGATGGCGAAGCGCTCCTGCGGTGCACCACGCACCATCACCGGCCCGCCCTGCGCATAGGACATGACCGGAATGACCGGTGCGCCCGGCGCATCGAAGGCACCGCGCAGGCGATCGATCGCACCACTGCGCATGAAGCGGCTGTCCTCCACCAGCGCGGTGCGCAGCGAGGCATGCGCTTCGCCCGAAAGCTGATCGAAGGCATTGCGCGCTTGCGCATCCGTGAAGAGATTGGCGACGGCGCTGTAGAGCGGTCCCGCGCCCAGGCTCTCCAGGCCGCCTGCGGTGGCGATCTGGTTCGCCGTCAAGCCAGCCTCGGCGAAATTGCGATATTTGATGACGTCGAGATAGACGTTGTTGGCGTCATAGCTGTCCTGCAACGTCAGGAACGCCGTGCCGCCGGAGAGCGCGCTGAACTGGCCGTTCACGCCACCATTGCCGGTCAGCACGGTGTAACGCGCACCAGCCTGCAACGGGCTCTGCACGTTCACCGCGATCGTGCCGCCTGTGAGCGTCGCCGTGCCCGCGGCCACGAAGCGATCGGACTGGTTCGCGCCGCCGATATCGACCGCGAAGATCGAACCGGCATCAAACCGCGCATTGCCCGAGGTCTGCAGCACGTCGCCAGTCACGCCGTTGAGCATGGTGATCCGGCCCTGGTTCACGATCAGGCCCAGATTGTCGAAGCGCGTCATGCCCGACGCCACGATCGCGCCGCCGATCTGATTGGTCACCACATCGGTGGCGCCACCAAACAGGCTCGTCCCAGCCGTGGCCCAGACGCCGGCATTGCCAACCGTATTGCCGGCGCCACTCAGATTCATCGTGCCGGCGATCAGACCCGCATTGGTCAGATTCGCTTGGCCGCCTGATGTGCGCACCGCCAGATCGCTCAGTGCGCCCGAGGCATTGCGCAAAGATCCCGTGCCAGCCACGTCGATCCTGATCGGCGCGCCTGCCGAGATCGCATCGATCGCCGCTGTGCCACCGCTGACAGCCCCGCCCGCCGTGATCGTCGTCGCGCCCGCGCCCGTATGTAAGGCATAGATGCCGGTGACGCCGCCGCTGACTGCGGCCTGCGCATTGATCGAGATCTCCGCGTCGCCCGCATGCTCGGCATGAATGCCATCGCCGCTGAAGCCG
>MKVW01000004.1:758005-758457 GCA_001898965.1 Rhizobiales bacterium 62-17 | reverse complement strand
GTCCGGCCCCACCGTGCAGGCCGCCAAAAGGCCCGATGTGGTGACGACAACCGAGAGACGGCGGCCGAAGGCGAGAGGCCGGTTTATTTTTTGGCGATGCACGATGATGCTCCAAAACAATTGCAGGACTGGCTCGAGGCGCGAAAGCGCGGTTACTGCGCGGCTTGGGCCATTTTCATCTCTGTTTCGGAGGATCGGGGTGGCGTTTCGTCCGTGGGTTGTTCCTTGGGCGTGATGCGGCCGAAGCGACTGTAAAGCGCGGGCAACACCAGCAAGGTGAGCAAAGTGGCGCTGATCAGGCCGCCGATGACGACGGTGGCGATCGGCCGCTGCACTTCCGCGCCTGTGCCGGTGGCGAGCGCCATCGGCACGAAGCCCAGCGAGGCGACGAGCGCCGTCATCGCGACGGGGCGCAGACGCGTCATCGCGCCCTCATAGATCGCTTCGCTGAT
>MKVW01000004.1:672179-757939 GCA_001898965.1 Rhizobiales bacterium 62-17 | reverse complement strand
GCCAGAGCGCGGCGATACCGCCGGTCAACGCTAATGGTACGGCGCTGAAAACCAGCAGCGCGTCGCGCACCGAGCGCAGGGCCGAGAACAGCAGGATGAAGATCAGGAAGAAACAGGCTGGCACGACGATCATCAAGCGCTGCTGAGCCGCCGCGAGATTTTCGAACTGCCCGCCCCAGGTGACCCAATAGCCAGATGGAACTTGTACCTTGCGTTCGATTTCCGTGCGCGCGTCATGGACGACGGAGGCGATGTCGCGGCCACGCACGTTGGCGGTGACGACGACGCGGCGCTTGCCGTTCTCGCGCGAGATCTGGTTCTGTCCCTCCACCAGCGTGAAGCTGGCAAGCTGTTTCAACAGGATGGAGCGTCGCGCACCGTCGGCGCTGACCGGCAGCGGCACGGGCAGGTTTTCCAGCGCGGCGATGTCCTGGCGGGCGCTATCGGGCAGGCGTACGATGATCGGGAAGCGACGATCGCCCTCGAAGACGACGCCGGCACGTTCGCCGCCGATCGCCGAACCGATGACGCCGTGGACCGTGCCGAGGCTCAAGCCGACGCGGGCGATCTGCGATTTATCGACATTGATTTCGAGGAAGGGCAGACCGGCGGCTTGTTCGACGCGCACGTCCTGGGCGCCGGGCACCTGGCGCAGGATCGTTGCGACCTGATTGGCCGTGCGCAGCAAGGTGGTGAAATCGTCGCCGAACACTTTGACGGCGATATCGCCACGCACGCCAGCGAGCAGTTCGTTGAAGCGCATCTGAATCGGCTGCGTGAACTCGTAATTATTGCCGGGCAGGCGCTCGACCGCTTGTTTGATACGATTCACCAGGTTTTCTTTGGGCTCGGATGGGTCGGGCCATTCCGCCTGCGGTTTGAGAATGATGAAGGTATCCGATGTGTTGGGCGGCATCGGATCGGCGGCGATCTCGGCCGTACCCGTCTTGGAAAAGACGAAGGAGACCTCGGGGAACGTGCTGACCGTTTTCTCCACCGCAAGCTGCATGTCCTGCGATTGGGTGAGCGCGGTACTGGGAATGCGGATCGCATGCATGGCGATGTTCTTTTCGTCGAGCTGCGGAATGAACTCCTGGCCCAAACGCGACAGCATCAGCATCGCGCCGACGAAGAGAAGCATGGCGGCGACAATGGTGACACCAGGCTTCGCTAAGGCACGCATCAAGGCTGGCCGATAGGCACTCTTGAAAGCGCGCACGATACGATTGTCCTTTTCCTCGACCGGGCGGCTGAGGAAAATGGCGATGGCGGCGGGAATGAAGGTCAGCGACAGAACGAAGGCCGCAACCAAGGCGATGATGACGGTGAGCGCCATCGGCTCGAACATCTTGCCTTCGACGCCGGTGAAGGTGAGCAGTGGCACATAGACCAAGATGATGATCGCCTGGCCATAGACCGAGGGTTTCACCATTTCGCCGGCCGAGGCGATGACGGTATCCATCCGCTCCGAGCGTGTCAGCGCACGACCAAGTTGATGCTGTCGCTCCGCCAGATGGCGCAGACTGTTTTCGGCGATGATGACCGCGCCGTCGACGATCAGGCCGAAGTCGAGCGCGCCAAGGCTCATCAGATTGGCGCTGATACGACCCTGCAACATGCCGGTCGCCGTCATCAGCATGGCGATGGGAATGACCAGCGCGGTGATGAAGGCGGCGCGGAAATTGCCGAGCATCAGGAAGAGGACGAGAATGACGAGGAGTGCACCCTCGCTCAGATTCTTGGCGACAGTTTTCACTGTCGCATCGACCAGAAGAGTGCGGTTCAAGACCGTCTGGATTTCGACGCCGGGCGGCAGGCTTCCGCGGATTTCGTCGACCTTTTTATCGACGGCGGCGGAGACCGTGCGGCTGTTGCCGCCGATCAGCATCAGCGCGGTGCCGACGACCACCTCCTTGCCGTTTTCGCTGGCGCTACCGGTGCGCAATTCGCGACCGATGGAGACATCGGCGACATCGCGGACACGCACGGGTACACCCTTGCGCGTGCTGATCACCACGTCGCGAATATCGTCCATGGTTTCGAGGCGGCCGCCGCTACGCACCACATAGCCTTCGCCGTTGCGTTCGATATAGCCGGCGCCGCGGCTGGCGTTATTGGCTTGAACGGCTTCGGTGAGATCGCTGAAAGACAGGCCGAAGCTGTTGAGCTTCGCCGGATCTGGCTGAACGTGAAATTGCTTTTCGAAGCCGCCGATCGTGTCGACGCCGGCGACGCCAGGTACGTTGCGCAATTGCGGACGGATGACCCAGTCTTGCAGCGTCCGGAGATAAGCGGTCTTTTCCAGCTCCGTCGTCAGCCGCGCGCCTTCGGGCGTGAGATAGCTGCCGTCGCTTTGAAAGCCCGTGCTGCCGTTGCGGATTTCATCCGGCTTCACGTCCTTGTAGTGGACCGTCCACATGTAGATTTCGCCGAGGCCCGTGGAGATCGGTCCGACGCGCACTTCCGTGCCTGGTGGCAGCGTCTCCTTGGCCTCCGTCAGCCGTTCGCCAATCTGCTGGCGGGCGAAATAGATGTCGGTCTTTTCGGAGAAGACGGCGGTGACCTGGGCGAAGCCGTTGCGCGACAGCGAGCGGGTGTATTCAAGGCCGGGAATGCCGGCGAAAGCGGTTTCGATCGGGAAAGTGACCTGTCGCTCCATATCGATAGGCGACAAAGCCGGCGCGACGGCATTCACCTGTACCTGATTGTTGGTGATATCGGGCACGGCATCGATCGGCAGGCGCGACAAGGACCAGGCGCCCCAAGCGCAAGCCAGGAATGTCAGCAGCAGGATGAGCCAGCGCTGATGGACGGAAAAGGCGATAATGCGGTTGATCATGACAGGTCCATCAATGCGCGTGTTCGGCTTCGGACTTGCCGAGATCTGCCTTGAGGGTGAAGGTATTGCGCGTGGCGATTTCCTCGCCCGGATCGAGACCGAAGACGATCTGGCTATTCTCGTCGTCGCTCTCGCCGATGGCGACTTCGCGCTTGGCGAAACCTTCCTTGGTACGCACGAACACCACCTGTTCGCTGCCGATGGTCTGCAGCGCTGACTTGGGCACTCTCAAATCCACCGGCTTGGCGTCGATGACGACCTTGGCGGTGAGATAAGTGCCGGGGCGGAGTTTCGCCTTGGTGTTGTCGAAAGCGGCGATCACCCGCGCCGATCGGGTTTCCTGATTGAGCATCGGGCTGACGAAGACAATCTGACCTTCGATCGGTCCGGCATCCGTGGTGGCGACGACTTTATCGCCCTCGTGGATATGGGTCAGATCCGCTGTCGGCACCGAGAGGTCGGCCCAGACGCTGGAGAGATCGGCGATGACATAGAGTTCCTTTTCCTGGCCCTCGCCATTGACCGGTGCGCCGACGTCGACGCGCCGCTCGATGATGCGGCCATCCATGGGTGCGCGGATTTCCTTGCGGCGCAGGCCCTCGACCGGTTGTTTGGGCAGAGCGTTGACCTCATCGGTGGTGAGATCGAGCGCCGCCAGTTTCTGGCGTGCCAGTTCGAGTTGCAGGCGCGCTTCCGTGGTCGTGGCACGGACCCTGAGGAATTGCTGTTCGGCGCTGATCTTTTGATCGTAGAGGCGCTTTTCGCGCTGAAACAGATCGTTTTGCAGATCGTAGGTGACGTTGGCGGCAAGATAAGCGCTTTTCGCTTCGGCCACTTCGCGGCTGTCGATGATGGCGATGATCTCGCCCTTGCGCACCGTATCGCCGAGCTTCTTGCGCATTTCTGCGACCGTGCCGACGACCTTGGCGGCGACGCGGGCGATCTTGTCGGGATCGGGCAAGACGACGGCGGGTGCGGTCAGGCGGCGATACAATTCGCCCTTTGCCGCGGCTGCGACCGCGAATTGGCCGGCCTCGACCTGGGCATCGCTCATGGCGATCTCGCCCTCTTTGTCTTCGTGGCCGCTTTCTTCCGGCTTCGGCGTCTGTGCCTGAGCCGGTCCGTCGGACATGATGCCGATCGTCGTCAGCGCGGCGCGCAGCGGTTCGATTTTTGGCGCGATGAAGGCGCCCATGAGAATGCCGGCGAGCAAAGTCGCGGCCAGAACGGTATTGCGTGTCATGATCAGTCCCGAGAGCCCAGCCGGCATCACGCCGGTTGCAAGGCGAGAAATCGCTGCGAGTGGAGACCACTCGAACGGAGGCGATCAGGCTCTGGGGGGCTCGGGCAGGGGCGGCGGATCGCGCGATGCGAGGGGCGATGCCGTCAAAGCGAAACGAAGGCCGGAAACGCTGGGGGCGTCCGGCGATACCTCTGCCGATTGAAAGGCATAGGTGGTGTGGCAGCCGCAATGGGCGTGGATGTGAACGGCGCCGGAGGTGCCATCCTGATCCTGATCCGTATCGGAAGCCGCATGGATCGTCTGATCGACCGATGCGTGAGCCATCTGATGCTGGAACAGGGCGATGCCCGCATCATGCTCGAACGTGACGTTCAAGGGCTGTGCGGTATTGAGCGTGAAGATCAGAGACACGGCCAAAACCAACGCGAAAATCAACCGCAGCCCGTAGGGCGCGGAAGCCATTCGCAATTGATCGAGGCGGAACGTGCTCATGTGATCCGATTAACGCTTGATGTCGGTATTATACCGGCCTTTACCGATTTCGCCATCCCGGCCCTTCAGCGTCACAGTGGCGCGGAAGCGTCCGTCAACAACGAAGTCTAACTTACCTGCCAGACGATTGTCACCGGAAGGTGTCAATTCCACGGTCTTTTGCTCATTGCCCTTGGCGAGCACGACAGCGGATGCGCTGTAAGACGCGGCATCGACCTTCATGTCCTTGGCATCAGTGAGAAAAAGGCTGATCTCGCCGTTGCGCGCCACCAGTTCGGCTTCAAGCTTGCCGATGTTGACGATCTGCCCGCCATTGGGTGCGGCATGGGAATGGCCTTGCGCGAATGCTGGATAAGACAAGGCGACAAGAGTCACGGTAAGAAACGTTCTGCGTAATAACATAACGTATAGCTCCTCTGTTGAGGCCTGTGCATGTAACGCTATTGCATCACATGCAGCGCGGAGGCTGTGACAGGCCGCACAGGGAGGTAGCGATTTGCGATTAAGCCGCAAGGGCAGATGTTACGGGCGTAGAACTTCCGTGTTCACGCGATGCGGGCCCATCGCGGCCGCGTGTAGAGGAAAGCAAGCGGCGTGTTCTTCACGACGATGTCGAGCGCGATCGGCACCGCGACCGCGACCGCCAGCACGATGAGAGAAGCAACATCGACATTGTTCACGCCCGCTTTCAGGAGAACGATGCGTGTCGCCGCCATCGGCAGAACGAAGGTGAGATAGATCGCCAGCGAATGCGAACCGATACGGCGGAAGAGGCCTAAGGGCTCATATTTGGCAAGCAAGACCGAGATCGTGACGACGGCCATGGCGCCAGCCAAGCCGAGGATGAAACCAAGGCCCGGCAGGCTGCTATAGCCAGCTTTCCAAATCGCACCATGCACGAGGGCCCAAGCCACGAGTGCTGCGAGCGCGGGCAAGGGCTGAGCCGCGATGCGCGAAGCCCATTGCAGGATGCGCGGGCCAGCTTTCGCGCCGATGTAGAAATAAACGAAGAACAGGCAGAAGGCATTGATCGCCGTCCAGCGAGTCAAGGTCGAACTCAGGCCATAGTCGCTGGGGTCGAGATGCAGAGCGGCGAGGAGGTGCAGCGCCAGACCGCCGATGAAGACGAGCCAGACGGGCCAAGTCCAGACGAGACGCAGCGCGATGAAGAGCAGCGGCAACAGGTGAATGAACCACAAGGTGCTGAACGGCTCGATGAAGCCCCAGAGATATTCGCTGAGGAAGCTCTGCGGATCGGTGATGCCCATGCCGCGGGCTTTGACGAGCAGGATGATGGCCATCCAGAGCGCCAGGAAATAGGCGAAGTAGACGAGCTTGCGATCGAGGAAGTCACGCCAGGGACGTCCCATGGCGGCGGTGGCGAACAGGCCCGAGACCAGAAAGAAGTCCGGCATGCGGAAGGGCTTGGCGAAGGAAATCAGGTGATGCAACCAGCCCGACGTACCAGGAAAGGCTTCGTCCACGCCGGTGACGGTGTGAAGCATGACGACCATGAGAATGCAGATGCCCTTGGCCGTATCGACCCAGGCGAGACGCGCGCTGGCAGGACGGACGAAAGATGCGCTCGCGTCAGAGACAGTCTGAGCAGTCATCGTGAGTGTTCCCCAGTGGGAGCCAGCACAAGACGAATCTGACCCATTGATCGCCGCGCCATGTCTTCGGCGAAGTCAGCGCATTGTCCCACGTGGACAGGCATAGGCCGATGCCCCGCCATCGGCAAGGGAAGTTTCGGGTTACGATGAACAATGCCTTTCCGAACCGCTCACGGTGAAGCAGTTCGGAAAGACTTGAGGCTTCACGCTTGCAGCAAGGACTTGCGCCGGCTCCAATCGGCGACCGCGCCGATACATTGAGCAAGCTCGGTTGGCTGGCCCAGGAAGTAGTGGGTGGCGCCCTTGATCTCGACATATTCCTTGTCGGGCGTGGCCAGCGCGGCGCGGATGGCGGGATTGTGGGTCGCCGGCACGGCATCGTCGGCTTCGTTGACGATCTGCAACACGGGCGTCTTGGTGATGCGGGCGGCATTGACCACGCCGCGTGCATTGGTGTTGTCGATCGACCATTGCGACAGCCATGAGCGCAGGGACGTATAGCGAGCGATGCCGGCCGGCGCCGAATTGGCGATACGGGGATCGCCGAGGAAACACCAGCCTGGTTTACGGCCGTTCGGATCGACGGCCGGATCGAGCCAGCGCACGTCGCAATTGGTGCGATGGACGACGAAGCCGCGCTCCATCTCGCCATCGTTCTTCTTCTTCAGCTTTTCCAGCATGGTCTGCACATTGGCGGTGATGCGCCGATTGCGGGCCACCTGGGCGGCGCGGAATTTCTTCACGAAGTCGACGCTATAGGGCGGCTGTACCGGACATTGCGCATTGTAGATGTCGAGCTCGATATCGCGATCGTCAGGGTCAAGCTCGTTGCGCAGCGACGGATCGAGCCATTCGGTCAAAGTCTCGGCGCGGCTGAGATGGGCGGCGATGAAGATCACGCCATCGGCCGGCTGCAGATTGGCGGTGGTGAGATCGTAGGGGTCGCCGGCGGGCGTTTGGGTGATGGTCGGCGCTTCGGCTTGCGCCTGATAGAACAAGGACAGCGAACCGCCGCCGGACCAGCCGACCAGCACCACTTTGCGATAGCCCAGGACTTCGCGGGCATGACGGACATATTGGCCAAGATCGTAGACGACCTTTTCCATGATCAAGGCGCTGTCGTTCTTGGCATAGCGGCTGCCGCAGCACATCACATGCAGGCCCGAGTCGGCGAGTGCGGTGGGCATCGGCAGCAGGTTCAATGTCGTTGCCGGATGCATGAACAGGAAAACGGTGTCGGATGGGCGGTTGCGCGGCACGAGCCGCTGTCCCTCTAGGACAGTGATGCCTTGGCTGCCGACGAAACCATAGGTTTCGACCATGCGGACGGTTTCGGCAAAGCTGATGACGACCGGAACCCGGTCCCATTCGATTTTCGTCATGTTGACCTGGCTTGGTTAAGGGCATTCCTTGGCGAAGCAGGTATCTGCTTCGCCTGAGAACATGCATCAAGGAGGTGGTTGCTGCCGCGCGCCTCAGGCGGCCGCAGCGGATTGATGTTTCTTCTTCCAGTCGCGCAGCGCTTCGTGCGCTTCGCCGCGATACTGCTGCATTTGTTTGTCATCCACGACCTGGGTCGTGAATTCGAGGCGCACACCGTTCGGATCGAAGAAATAAATCGAATGGACGAAGTGATGGTCGACCTCGCCGAGCACTTCGATGCCGTGCTTTTGCAGATGTGCCTTCATCGTGCTTAACGCCTTGTCGTCAGGCACATTAAACGCGATGTGATTGACCCATTTCGGCGTGTTCGGCGATGGTTCGCCAGCCTTGCCGTCGCCGAGATCGAAGAAAGCGATGCAGGAGCCGTCGGCGAGCTGGAAGAAAAGATGCAGGAAGGGATTGGGATCGCCGGTCGAGGGCGCATCGCCGCTCACCACGTGAACGAGGGGCAGGCCGAGAATGTCCTCGTAGAAATGGCGGGTTTCTTCGGCATCACGGCAACGATAGGCGGCGTGATGCAGGCCGAGAACGCTCGGAATGGAAGATGGTGCTGCACCAGACATGTGATCCCTCCGGATGTCTATTGCAAGAATATTAGCACTCTAATCTTTTTTGGGGCGCCGCGCTAGAGCAAATCACGGTTCGATAGAAACGTGATTTTGCTTAAGTCTCATCGTTACGCCTGTTGCGGGCTCGACAGACTAAAATAAAGATCGTGGATGTCGGAGCGTTGCGACAGGCTCGGACAGTCGCTTTCCAGAACGATATGGCCCTTGATCATAACATAAGCCCGTTCCGTTGCCATCAAGGCAATGGGAAGCTTCTGTTCGACGAGGAGAAAGGTCAATCCGTCGCGACGCAGCAGTTGCAGCGCCGCGAGGATTTCATCGATGACTTTCGGGGCGATGCCGAGAAAAGGCTCGTCGAGCAGCAGCATGTTCGGCTTGCTCATCAAAGCGCGGCCGATGGCCAGCATCTGCTGCTCGCCGCCCGACATGGCGCCGGCGCGCTGGCTTTTACGTTCGGCCAAGCGCGGAAACAGAGAATAAACATAGTCGAAACGTTCTTCGAGCGTCGCGCGAGAGCCGAGCTTCATGGCGCCGAGGCGCAGGTTCTCGACGACGCTGAACGGCGAAAAGATCTGCCGTCCTTCGGGCACGAGCGCCAAGCCCTTGGCGACGAGGCCGTGGCTCGGTACGCCGCTGACATCCTCACCGCCAAAGCGCAGCACGCCGCGCCGATGCGGCAGCGTGGCCGTCAACGCCGCCATGAGTGTCGATTTGCCGGCGCCATTGGGGCCGAGCAGGGCCACGGCTTCGCCTTCACGAATGGTGATCGCAACTTCGCGCAGGATGTCGCTTGGGCCGTAGCCGCCGCTGAGCGCAACAGCTTCAAGCATGAGCGCCTCCTTGGCCGAGCTGATTGATGGAACTGCCCAGATAAGCTTCGACGACAGCCGTATTGGCCGCGATCTCCTGCGACGTGCCTTCGCCGATCTTGCGGCCGAAGTTGAGCACGACGATGCGCTCGGCCAATGGCATGAGGAAATGCATGTCGTGTTCGATCAGCAGCACCGAGACGCCATTGGCGGCTATGGTGCGGATGAGCGTGCTGAGCCGCTTCACTTCCGAAGCCGTCAGGCCGGCGGCCGGTTCGTCGAGCAGGATGACGCGGGGATCTCCGGCGAGCGCGCGGGCGATTTCCAGCAATCGGCCCTCGCCGAACGACAAGGTGGTGACATCGGCATGGAGATGATGGCCGAGACCGACGAAATCGATGAGTTCGGCGGCGCGGGCGCGGGTTTGCTTCTCTTCCGCCAGCACATGGCTGCGCTGGAGCAGAATATCCACGACGGAGGCGCTGAAGCGTCGGTGTGCGCCGATCATGACATTGTCAGTCAGGGACATGCCGGCGAAGGGCATGTTGTGCTGGAAGGTGCGCAACATGCCAAGCGCGGCGATGCGGTGCACGGGTAGGCCATCGATCCGTTGGCCGTCGAGTTCGATCTGGCCGGTGGTCGGCGTCAGCATGCCGGTGATGAGATTGAACGTCGTGGTCTTGCCTGCGCCATTGGGCCCGATGACAGCGAGAATTTCGCCATGGCCGACGTCGAAGCTCAAATCCTCCACGGCGGTGAGGCCGCCGAAGCGTTTGCTCAGGCCGCTGACGCGGATCAGGGGCGGGCCGCTCATGACTGGCTCCGCGGGCGCAGAAGACCCAGGCCGCGATCGATGAGACCGGCAAGGCCTGCGGGCTGATAGAGGATCGCCAGGACGACGAGGATGCCGAAGATCACCAGATAGCCGTGGCCGACGATCGGTTCGAGAAAGAACGGCGCGAGATAAAGCAGGATGGCACCGACAACGGCCCCCAGCGGCCGGCCCATGCCGCCGACGATGATCATGAACAACAGCAGAAAGACGTTTTCGAGCCCGAACACCGGTGGGTTGATGACATTGTCCGTATAGGCATAGGCAATGCCGGCAAGCCCCGCCAGGGTGCTGGTCAGCGTGAACGTGATGACCTTGGTGCGCCGGACATTGATGCCCATCGCGGCGGCAACGGCGGGGTTCTCGCGAATGGCGCGGCAAGCGCGACCGAAGGACGAATTGTCGAGACGGTTGAGCAGCAGCAGGGTGCCGGCGACCAGTAGAACAAGAACCACCGTGTACCAGGGTCCTCGCAATTGCAGGCCGAAGATGCTGGGCAGGGAATAGCCGGCGATGCCGCCAGTGCCCCCCGTCAGGTCGCCGCCTTCGTTGATCAAAACGGTGAACAATTGCGCGAAGGCGAGGGTGGCGAGCGCCAGATAGAAGCCTTCAAGCCGTGTCGAGGGCACGGCGACGATGAAGGCAATGAGGGCGCAAAGCGCCATGGCGCCGATGAAAGCAATGCCGAAGGGGAGGCCGAGCTTGGTCGAGAGAATGACGACGCCATAGGCCCCGACGCCGGCGAAGGCGAAATGCGAGAAGGCGACCTGGCCGGCGGTGCCGAAGAGAAAATTATAGCTCAGCGCCAGCGCGATCCAGATGAGCATCTTGCGATAGACATCGGTGGCATAGCCGCCGAGAACGAAGGCGATGGCGCTGGCCGCGATGATGGCGGCGATCCAGATGAACGTGCGGATCATCTCACCTCGCGCGGCGCGATCAGCCCGGTGGGCCGCAACAGCAAAAAGAGGATCAGCAGGCTGAACGGAAAGGCCAGAGTCAGTCCCGAAGGGATCGGCAGATAGCGAGCGCCAAGCTGCTCGGCGAAGGCGAGAATGAGGCCGCCAAGCAGGGCGCCTTCGACACGGCCGACGCCGCCGATCACCAGAGCGGTGAAGCCTTGAATGGCGAGCGGCAGACCCATCATGTAATGGGCCGAGGTCAGCGGGCTGATCAGGAGGCCCGCCATGCCGGCGACGGCCGCGCCGGCGGCGAAAGCGAGCGCGGTGACGCGGCCGAGATTGATGCCCATCAGCGCGGCGGCCCGGCGATTGATCGCCACCGCTTCGAAGGCGCGGCCCCAGACGGTGCGCTCAAAGAAATACCAGACGCCGGCAAAGATGGTCAGCGTAACGGCGATGATGAAAAACTGCTGCGGTGCACCGGCGAAGGGACCGATTTCCAGGCGCCGATAGCCGAGCGGCGGCGGCGAGGGAAACGGATCGGCGCCGAAAAGCAGGGTCAGCGTCTCGCGGAAGATCACCAACACGCCAAGCAAAGCCAGGATCGGACTGGTGACGGGGGCGCCGCGCTTGACGAGCGGGCGCACCGTCAGGCGTTCCACCGCCCAGCCAAGCAGGCCGAGGACGACGAGCACGATGGCAACGGCGACGGGATAAGGCGCATCGAGACGCGGCCAGAGCAAGGTCGTCAACACGCCGACGCCGACGAAGGCGCCCGTCGCCGCCCATTCGCCGATGGCGAAATTGATGATCGACGTCGGGCGCAGCACGATCAGATAGGACAAGGCCATCAGCGCATAGATGCAGCCGGAGGCTGTTGCGCTGACTGTCAGCTCAAGAAAGTCTTCCATCGTTAAGTCCGCGCAGCTCCTGCTCGGTGTGAAGACTTATTTCTGACCCGCATGAACGACGGGTCCATGCTGATTGTTCTTGATGACGCGCACCACCGCACCCTGCGGGTCGAATCCGGTGCGCTTGCCATCGCGGAAACTCCAGCTCGTACCCTTGGCGCCGATCGCGCCGGTGAAATTCTGCGTCGAAGCCAGCGCTGCGCGGATTTTCTCCTTGTCGAGCGATCCGGCCTTGGTGATCGCCGCGGCAATGAGGTGAATGCCGTCCCAGCCATAGGCGGGCAGGCTGCTTGGTTCTTCCTTGTATTCCTTGAGGTAGATGTCGTGGAAGACTTTCGCCTCGGGCTTCGTGTCGTCATAGGCGTCGACGAAGACCACGCCATCCATGAGATCCTTGGCCATGGTGAGATAGGCGGGAATGCTGAGATTGTAGGAGCCGAGGATCGGTTCCTTCATGCCCAATTGCTGATAGGCACGGAAGAATTGCAGCATTTCGGGGCCAAGAATGCCGGCTTGCAGAATGGCATCGACCTTCTCGGCGCGCACTTTCTGCAGATTGGCGACGGCGGAGGTGGCGCCTTGCGGAATGACCTCTTCCAGCGCGACCTGGATGCCGACGCCTTCCAGTCCCTTGCGGAACGATTCGGCGAAGGACTGCGACAGCGATGAGTTATCCCGGACAATAGCCACTTTCTTGAAGCCGCGCGATTTGGTGTAGCTCATCAAGGTGGCGAGCTGGATCGAAGCGAGCGGGCCGGTCTGGAAGAACCAGGGATTGTCCAATTGCGTGGTCAGCGTGTCGGCGCTGTTGGCCGGTGTCAGATGCGGGGTCTTGGTTTCGAGAGACACGGTCTGCGCCTGTTGGGTGGCGGGCGAACCGGTGTTGGAGAGAATGGCGACAACGCCATCGTCGACGAGCTTGCGCGCCTTGGCGGCGGATACGTCGGGACGATTCTGATCGTCTTCGATGATCAGTTGAATTTTTTTGCCGAGCACGCCGCCTTTTTCATTGATGATCTTGGTGCCGAGCTCGATGCCGCGCGTCACCGGTTCGGCGTAGAATTTACCGCTGCCGACGCGATCGGTGATGACGCCGATCTTGATAACGTCCTGGGCCGCAGCGGTTTGAACCAATGGGAGTGAGCCGGCCAGAAGACCAGCGGCAATGGCCATGGCAGATGCAAATCGTGTGTGGATCATGAACGCTCCCCCTCCGTCGTTCGATATCCGTCGGCTAACTGCCGTGCTTGATATCGTCGTGCGCCCTTCCTAATCTGAGAATATGAGGTCTCTAATGATTTGAGTCAACGCAAGCGAGGAGGGAGCGATGGCCGGTAAGATGCAGGACAAAGATGGACCATTGATGCGCGGTGTCCATCATCTCGCGCTGTGCACCGATGATATTAAGAAGACGACGGAATTCTATGTGCGCGTGCTTGGCATGCCGTTGATCCATGCGCTGCGCGTGCCGCCTGGGCTTGGCACGGGCGCGGGCAATCGCGGCAACCCGCCGTATGAAAATGTCCGCCATTATTTTTACGACATGGGGAACGACAGCACGCTCGCCTTCTTCGAAATTCCGAAAGGCAAGGAGCCGGCCGCTAATCGTAACGCGATAGGTGCGATGCAGCATTGCGCTTTCGTCGTCACGCCGGAGCGCTTTCGCGACATCGAAGCGCGGCTGAAAAAGAACAACGTTCCCTATATCGGGCCCATCCCGCAGCTACCGGGACTCGACGGCATCTATTTCATCGACCCGAATGGCATTCGTCTGGAGTTTGCCTGCCAGGCCGCCGACGGCAGCGATCCGCATGTCATCGAGTGTTGCGGCCAGTCGAAGGATGAGGCGCTGGAGGAGCTGCGGACCCTGGCGGGCGTCGATACGGCCTGGCTCGAGGAAATGACCGGCGGCATGCCGCGCTGAGCACCGATTTATTCGCTGCGGCGTGGGTTTTGGAAAGGTTAGGTTTGAAACGGCGGCCTTTGTGCAATAAACAAGGGCTTGGCTAATATTGGCCGGCCCTGGCCGAACCTGGACAGTTCCCAATGCACGATAGGCTTCCCGCACGCGCAAGCCGTCTGACCCGACGCGATTCTCAGCGCAAATATCGCGCGATCCTGGACGCCGGGATCGATCTGTTTCTCGAAAAGGGTTTTGTCCAAACCACGATGGACGCGGTGGCCGAAAAGGCATCGGTCTCCAAGCGCACAGTCTATGGCCACTTCAACAATAAGGAAGAACTGTTCTCAGCCGTCGTGCGCGAAATGTGCGGCCAGGGCAAGGTTCTGCCCGAAGAGGTCATCACCACCTCGCAAGGCACGCCCGAGGCCGTGTTGACGGAACTGGGCGCCGGCGCTCTGGCGAATTTCTACGCCAAGGACATGATCGCTCTGTTCCAGACCGTGGTGGCTGACTCCAGGCAATTTCCTGAAATCGGCAAATTGTTTTTCGAGGGGCCCGTCACCCGCTCTCACGTGCTGATCGGCAAATATCTGGCCGAGCAGGTGGAGGCCGGTACGATCAAGGTGAAATATCCCGATATCGCCGCGCAGCAGTTTCTTGGTCTGTTGAAGACGGACCTGCACATGCGCCTGTTGTTCAGCCAGAAGCCGCGCGTCACCAAGGCGCTGCTGCACGACATCGCCGCGCGCACCGCGGATGTCTTCCTCAATGGTGTTGGTGGACGAAGCTAATCTTCGTCCGGCTCGGCGTTGACCTGTTCCAGCAAGGTCTTGGCGCGTGCGCCGATCTTCTCCAAGTGCTGGATAAAAACGTCGCGCTCCTTCTCGGTCATATCGGCGAGCAGGAAGTCCTCCCGTTCGGCGGAGAGGATGGCCACGCGTTGCATCATCTCTTCGCCCGCCGGGCTCAAGCGAATACGCACCTCTTTTGAGGGACGCTCCTTAAGCAGAAGACCACGCCGCACCAGCGACGAAACTTCGCGGCTGGCGAGACCCTTGTCGAGACCGAGCCGGTCGGCGAGTTCGCGCAGGGACGTGGCGCCACTCATGCCTATGGAACCAATGATTGGCCATTCATGGGTGCTGAGATTGAGCGCGCGCGCATAGAGCAGAGTGCCGGAACGCCGCAGATTGGTCGCTAAAACCATAATCTTAGCCGCGACGACCTGCTCGTTCTTCGGTGGATTGGACGCGCGCTGTCGATCGGCGGGGGAACCGCTATGGCGTGTTTTGGTGGCTTCCATTCCTGTTTCCAAGATCAAGGGCGCTATGTTGGCACATCTATAGCAGATGCCAGCGCCCTCTCGTAAAGCGCCAACTCCATTGAAGCGCGGATTGCGTTGCGTCGTTTGATCTAAATCAAACGACGCAAGACGCCTGTTCTTAGGTCTTGAAGAAATTGCCGGCGCCGACCTTCATCACCTGTTGCGCCGGATCATAGATGACACCCAGCGGATCGCCGCCGTCTTCGACGATTTTGATCTGCTGTTTCAGCAGGCGGCGCAGCATGACGATGCCTTTGTCGCTACCGGCCAGGTTTTCTTCCGAATGCAGGCTGATCGGTCCTTGGCCGACCTGCGCCTCCCAATCGCCAGGGAAGCGCTGGTGTTCTTCCTCGCTCTTCTCGCTCCACTTCTTGCCAGGCAGGCTTGGCATGCCATTAAAGCCTTCCGGCACGCGCATCGCATGGAAAAGGCGGAAGTTGGTATCATCGACCGGAACGACCCAACCGATGCCCATGGCTGGCCCCGGCGCAAGCTGCACGCTCGGCACGATACGCACATGCGGAAACAGAGCCAGGGTGACGCGGTCCACTTCGCGGCCGTCATCGAGCTTGCGATAGGCGGTGTATTGCATGCCCGTTGGCGCGTGTTCCCAATGAACCTGCGGCATGACGCCAAATTCCGGCACGAACTGCACGCCGCTGAAGCTCGTGTGCAGGATCGGGATGTGGAACGGGTCCATGATGTTTTCCCAGTCCTGCAACCAATTGCACGGCACGATCTCGACCGTGTCGTCGCCGCCGGCGCCGAAGCTTGAGCCGGTCACGTAAATCTTTTCGCCGGGGCCGACCGCTTCGAGCGTATCCCAATGGGGCAGAAGCGGTTGTTTGTCTGGAGGCCCCATATAGGCCCACACCAGGCCATAGCGCTCCTGCAAGGGATACCAGGGCTGAATGACGCGATCGCGGCTGCGTCCACCGTCGGCTTCGCAGGGTTGCTCGAGGCAGCGGCCTTCCACGTCGAACAGCCAGCCGTGATAGCAGCAGCGGATGCCGTTCTCCTCGACCCTGCCGTAGTAGAGCGTGGTGCCGCGATGGGCGCAGCGCGCATGCAACAGGCCAGGGCGGCCCTGGCGATCGCGGAAGATGACGAGGTCCTCGCCAAGTAGACGCAGTTTCTGCGGAACGTCCTTCACCTTTTCCGACAGAGCAACGGGATGCCAATAGCGGCGCATGAATTCGCCGAGCGGCGTGCCGGGGCCAACTTCGGTGATGACAGCGTCATGGGTGGAGGGCTTGCGGCCATAGCCGGTGGCACGGGCGCGGCTTGGAGCATCGACAGTTGATAAGCTCATCCTCGTTCTCCCTCTGTAGTGTTTTCAAGTGGCGGTCGACTACATCTGACTTCTGCGGTGATCCGGCGCTGGATAAACCGTGCAGCGCGCTGGATTGAGTTCGATCCAGGCGTCGGCACCGGTGTCGGCCTGGACGGAAGGGTGGAGCATGGAGCGCACGAGGGTATCGCCGACCTTGAGATGACATTCGGTCAGTCCCCCCTGGAAGCTCAGGCGAGCGATGGAGGCGCGCACCTGATTGTCGTTATTGCCGGCGGAGAAGCGCAGCGCTGCATCTTCGGGGCGAAAGACGACCTGCACGCGATCGCCTTTGCCGAGACCAGCCGGCAAGTTGACGCGGACCGAGCCGCGATCTTCATCGAAAGCGGCGAGGCTATTGGCGCCGTCGGCTTCGATGATCGTCGCGTCGAGGAAATTGGCGCCGCCCAGGAAGCCGGCGACGAATTCATTGGCCGGCCGGTTATAGACCGTACGGGGCGGCCCCATCTGCGCGATCAGACCATCCGACATCACCGCCACATTGTCGGACATGGCGAGCGCTTCGGACTGATCATGGGTGACGTAGAGGGTGGTGATGGCGACCCGGGCCACCAGTTCCTGCAATTCATAGCGCATCTGCTCGCGCAGTTTGGCGTCGAGGTTGGACAAGGGCTCGTCGAGCAGCAGCACCTTTGGGTGGCGGACGATGGCACGGGCGAAGGCGACGCGCTGCTGCTGGCCGCCCGACAGTTTGGTGGCGGAGCGGTTGGCAAGACCGTCCATGCCAACGAGGCGCAGGGCTTCCATCGCGCGGTCGCGAATCTCGTCGCGGGGCGGACGCGGTTTGCGCACGACGAGCGGATAGGAAACATTTTCCAGCACGTTCATATGCGGCCAGATGGCGTAGGACTGGAACACCATGCCGACATCGCGCTTGAAGGCGGGGACGAAAATATCGTTCTCGGGCTGAGCGACGACGGTGCCGGCAATGGTGATGCGCCCGCCTGTCGGCTGTTCGAGGCCGGCGACGCAGCGCAAGGTCGTCGTCTTGCCGCAGCCAGAGGGGCCCAGCAAAGTGAAGAACGAGCCTGTCGGCACTTCGAAACTGACGCCCTTGACCGCATGCACGAGGCCATCGGGCGTGGTGTAGGACCGTTCGAGACCTTCGACTTTCAGCATGGGAACCTCAATCGCGTCCATCGCGCGCCAGGACGAAGCGGCGCAGGCCGAAAATAATGGGGATGACGAAGATGACGATCATCGTGCCGACGGCGGCGGCCTGAGTGGTCTTGCCGCCCTGAAACGCCTGCCACATCATCACGCTGAGCACGGTATTGTCGGGCGATTGCAGGATCGTTGGGATGGTGAACTCGCGAAAGCCGATGATGAAGAGCAGGATGAAACTGGCGACGAGCGAGGGGCGCAGCAGCGGCAGCACAACGCGGCGTATGGTCGTCAGCCATTGGCCGCCGGCGACGGAGGAAGCTTCTTCCAACTCCGCATGGATCTGCATCAAAGCGGCGCGGGTGAGCCGGGTCGAAACGGCCATGCGGTAAGAATAGGCGAGCACCAGTGCCAGCACCGTCCCGTAAATACCGATCGGCATCGACAGGTAGAGCAGCATCGAGGCGAGACCGGCGATGACGGCGGGAATGCCGAGCGACAGGAAGCTGATGAAATCCAGTACCCAGCGCCCCATCAATTGGGTGCGCAGGATCGTCCAGGCGAGGATGACGCCTATTGTCGTGACGATGACGGCACTGCCGCCGGCGACGATGAAAGTATTGCGCGCCGCCAGCCAGAATTTCGGATTGTTGAAGAGATCCGTATAGCCGGCGAAACTGATGGTCGAGAGGATTTCGAACGAGGGCAGGCTGTAGCCGAAGAAGCTCGCCCAGACCAGGACGAAACCCGGCAGCAGCGCGCCGAACAGGGCGTAGACGCTGATGAAGAGAATGGCGGGCAGGCGCCAGCGGCCGAGCGCGAAACGCATCGGCCTAAAACCTTTGCCCGTCACTGTGACAAAGCTTTCAGCGCGGCGGATGAAGTGATTGTAGAGCAGCAGCAGGAGAACGCCGCAGATGAGGAAGGGCAGCGCCACGGCGGCGGCGCGACCATAGGCCGGCAGGTCAGTGTCAGGGTTCAATTCGAAGAAGATGCGCGTGCTGAAAACATTGATGCGTGCCGGGAAGCCGATGACCAGAGGTGTTTCGAACTGTTCGAGCGTAATCAACGTGGCCAGGATCAGCGGCGCCAGCAGACCGGGCAGCAAGACCGGCAGGGTGACGCGGCGGATGGTGGTGAAGGGGCTGGCGCCGGCAGTGTTGCTTGCTTCCTCAAGCGAGGGGTTCATCGAGCGTAATGCGGCCGACAACAGCAGAAAAACGAAAGGTACGAGGCCGATGCCTTGGGCCAGGATCATGCCGCCCATGCTGAAAATGTTCAGCGGGCCGGAGTCTTCAAGGCCGAGGAGGGTGCGCAGGATGACGTTGATCCAGCCTGTGTTGGGCGCCAGCAGGAAAATCCAGGTGATGGACAGAACGATGCCCGGCACGAGCAGGGGAAACAGGATGATCGTATAGACGCCATTGCGAAACGGCAGATCGGTGCGTTCCACCAGCCAGGCGAGGGTGAAAGCGATGAGGAATGTCACCGTCACCGAACCTGCGGTGAAGATCAGCGTGTTGGGAATGATCGTCGTATAGAGATTGCGGTCGAAATAGACGGCGGCGAGGTTGTCCAAGGTCCAGCCGGCACCGTCTTCGAACGGCAGGAAATCCTGCGGACCACGGAAGGCCGTCGTCAGCAGCATCAGCAGCGGACCGAGGATGAAATAGCAGGCGGCGGCCGCGCCGAGCGCGATCACCGTCCAGCCAGCCCAGCCGATGTCGGCCCGCTTTTCCGCCTTGGCGGCTCGTTTGATACGGGCGCGTTGCACCGCGCCCGAAGGCAAACTGATCTGACTCATTAGGGTCCGCGAATGATGCTGGAGAACTTTTTGTAGTAGTCGGCGCGCTGGTCCATGGTCGCGAGGTCTTCGAGAATGACCTTCGCTTTGGATTGCACGACCTGTTGGGCGAGGGGCGATTTCGAACCGGGCCGGATGCTGGCGCCATAGACGGCCTTTTCGCGCGCGGCCATGCCTTCATCGGAGGCCATCCAGGCGATCAGGAGCCGTGCCGCATTGGGATGCGGCGCGTTCTTCATCGCCGAGAACATGAACTGCACCGCCGGCACGATGTCGAGAATGGTGTAGCCGGTGGGCACGCCATTCTCCGTATATTGGAAAGACTGGCTGACCGCATCGCCGATGGAAAGCACGCGCTCGCCGGTTTTGAGAAAGCTTTCGCGCGGTGCGTTGGTGATCATCAGTTTCTGATCGTTCATCATGGCGCGCCCCCATTTGGCGGTGCGCTCTTCGCCCCAGGCGATGGCGAGAAAGCCCATCAGGCGCGGGAACAGAAAATCCTGCGCCACCATCTTGCCGCGCCATTTGGGATCGAGCAGATCGTCCCAGGTTTTTGGTAGGTCTTCCTGTTTGACGAGGTTGCGGGCGTAAAGCGTCGAATAGACGAAGTTATGCGCGGCGACGCCGTCGCCTTCGAACAGGATGTTGCCCGGTGGAATGCCGAATGGCTGCCAATCGACCTTGGCGAACAGATTGCGCTTCTGCACTTCGAGCATGCCGCCGAGCGAATTCTGCCAGACATCGACGGAATGACGGTTGGCGCGGGCTTCGGCGATGATCTTGGTGGCGGCCTGCAGATCGCCGGTGCCTTTCACCGTGATGCCGGGGAAGCGCTTGTTGAACTCGGTGCCGATCCAGTCGGCTTCCGCTTGGACCGGCGTCCAGACGGTGACTTCCTTTTCTTCCTTGGCTTTTTCATAGGCCGCCTTGACGGCGGGAAGATCGTACCAGGCGGTCTGGGCTCTGACGCCATTTGACGACAAGCCGAAAACCGCCGCGACAGCCAATGCTACCGTGCCGTAATGCCGGATCATCCCTTCCTCCCTGCTTGTTCCCCTCCTTGCCGGTTTCACCGGCAAAGCCTGCGATTGGCGCGTTGATCGCGCTTTTGGATGTTCATACGATCGCGCGTCAGGCGCGACGGGTTATTCAGCGGCGATGCGCAGCGTGCCTGTCGGGTTTTTCGAAGCCCGCATCTCGTCGGAATAGGCTTGCAGCCAGCCGATCGTATTGGCGCTGATGAAATCACCGCCGCGCGCGCCCTGGAACGTTTCCGGATTGTCGACACCGGGCGGCGCGATGCCTTCGGCGCTCGCGCGGGCCGCTTGCAGAATACGCCGCCGCGTGCGGGTGATCATCAGATCGCTCACCGCCAGATGTTCGAACGTGTGATCGACAATGCCGCCCATGCTCTCGGTGAGTGCCTGGTCCTGCAAATGAATGCCGTCGATGCCGGAATAATTGTCGAGCTGCTGGGCGTCGCGGTCGATCATGTAATCGTTGGATGCATTGGCGGCGAGCCGCCAGCGACCGAGCCAGCTCGTATCGTTGGGCAGAAATTTATTGCCGATGGTAGCCCCGGGGATTTGGCTGCCGTCCTTCAATTTGCGCAAGCCCGGCGTGTTCTTCTTCCACGACACATGGAAGAACATGGTGTGGGTGTCGTCCATGGGCACCCAGGCGCGGGCGATGACGTGATCTGTGAAAGCGCCATCCGGCGGGATCGTCCAGAACGGGAACATGAAATGCGCCACGCGCCAATAGGTTGATTGTTCTTCGGCTGGGCGATAGGCGGCATACATCGTGCCCCAATCGGTATCGGCGACATGATATTCCGGGGCCGGGTTGATCAGCGCGTAACGACCGGTGCTGGTCGGGTCGACCTTATCGGGCGTCATCGCGCCCATGTGCAGGAAGCTGAAGTGCGATGTGTCGATGTCGCCTTCCAGGCCCTGCAGCCAGTTGCATTCGCGCTGCACGCAGAACTGATTGCGATCCATTTCGTCGGCGATCATCACCGCTTCGAAACAGGGCAGCGGCGGCGGCTCGGCGCGCTGGCCCATATAGGTCCAGACGATGCCGTAGCGCTCGACGGCGCGATAGGCCTTGGCCTTCACGCGTTCAGGAAAAGACTGGTGCGCAGGCACATTCGGCTGATCGAGACAATTGCCGTCAACGTCGAATTTCCAGCCGTGATAGGTGCAGCGCAGGCCCTTTTCCTCGTTGCGGCCGAAGAACAAGGAGGCGCAACGATGCGGGCAGCGATGATCGAGAATGCCAATGCGGCCGTCGCTGTCGCGAAAGGCGATCAGTTTCTCGCCGAGCAGCATCAGGCGCGTGGGCGGTGCGTCAGCCTTGAGTTCGGAGGAAAGCAGAGCGGGGATCCAATATTCCCGCATCATGTTTCCCATCGGGGTTCCGGGACCAACGCGTGTCAGCAGCTCGCTCTCACTGGCTGTGGTCATTGTCCTCTCCCACTTTCTTTCCTGCGTTGTTGTTGTCGGGCTCTTATTGGCCCTTGAGCATGATCTCACTCCCTATAATTGACTTTGTCAAGTTTGAATCTGGAGGCGCGGATAAGGTCGAGGCAGGCACGGGCATTGCTTCCTCTCGCTGCAACCGAGGGAGAGACGCATGCTGACATTGGATCGATGGACCACGGCCGGTGCGTTGGAGCCACCGTCGCTGCGCACCTGGCTCGCGGCCTTGCCGGAGAGAGATTTGCTGCGCGTCAGCGAACCCGTTGATCTCGATTATTATCCGACCGCCTTGGTGCTCGAGCTTGAGCGTCAGGGGCGCTCGCCGGTGGTGTGGCTCGATGCGCCAACCGGCTTCCGTGGGCCGGTGATCACCAACCTCTTTGGCTGTCGCGATCGGATCGCGGCCATGGTGGGCGCCCCGCCGGGTGGTTTCAATGCGGTTTGGAGCCGGGCCCAGGGACAGCCTCTCTCCTCAGTCATGGTCGCAGACGGCCCGGTGCAGGAGGTCGTGGTTGAAGGGGCGGCTCTCGATGTTGGCCAATTGCCGATCAGCCGCCACTTCGAAAAAGACGCTGGGCGTTACATCGGCTCCGGTATTCTCGTCTGCAAAGATCCCGATACGGGTGTGCGCAATCTCAGCTATCAGCGTCTGCAATTGAAAGGGCCGAACAGGTTCGGTGCCAGCCTGCATTCACGCGGCCACATCTGGGAACATCTCGCGCGCGCCCGCGAGCTGAAGCGCAATCTCGAAGTGGCCGTGGTGATCGGCACCCATCCGGCAATCAATCTTGCCGCCGCAGCCAAAGTCGCCAAGGAGGTTGATGAGCTCGATATTGCCGGCGCGCTGATGGGCGAGCCGGTGGCGCTGGTGAAATGCCGGACGATCGACGTCGAGGTACCGGCTTTCGCCGAATATGTGCTGGAGGGCGAAATCCTCGCCGACGACCATGAGGACGAGGGACCTTATGGCGAATATACCGGCTATGCGACGGATCGCTCGACGCGCAATGTTTTCGTGGTGAAGGCCATCACCTCCCGCGTCGATCCCATCTTTCACGACATCATTCCCGGCTATTCGGCCGAACATCTGCTGCTTGGGCGCAGCGCGCGCGAGGCGCATGTCTATCTCCGGCTGAAGGAAATGGTGCCGGGCCTTGTCGCCTTGAACTATCCGAAATCAGGCACGCACTTTCACGCCTATCTCTCGATGAAACAGATGGCGAAGGGCCAGGCGCGGCAAGCTTTGATGCTCCTGATGGGCCTCGATCCCTATATCAAGCTCGCCGTGGCTGTGGACGATGACGTGAATGTCTTCGATGAAAGCGAAGTGCTCTGGGCACTGGCGACACGCTTTCAGGCCGATCGCGACATGTTCATGGTGCCCGATGCCTTCTGCAATCGGCTCGATCCGTCGTCGCATGATGGGGTATCGACCAAGATGGCGCTCGATGCCACCATGCCACCGGGGTGGGAATTCGAGCGCAACGCCGTGCCCGCCGCGGCCGCGGCCTGGGCACGGCGTCTGCTGGCCGGCTAGTTACACGCCCGTGGCCTGATCGCCCTGGCTGCGCGTCGCCCAACTGATCGTACGCGTCTCGATGATGGTGGCGATCGTATACATGGTGACGCTCATTGCTGCCGTTACGACGACGCCAGCGAAAACCAGCGGCACGTCGAACCGGCTCGAAGCGACGATCATGAGATGGCCGATGCCGCTCTGGCCGGCGATCGTCTCGGCCAAAATGCTGCCGAGGAACGACGACGTAATGGCGATCTTCAAGCTGGCGAAATAATAGGGCATGGAGCGTGGCAGGCCGACCTTGCGCACGATCTTGAGTGGTCGGGCGCCCAGCGCCCGCAGCACGTCGCGCAGTTCCGGCTCCACCGTGGCGATGCCAGCGGCGACATTGACGGTGATCGGAAAGAAGCTGATCAGAAACGAGGTGAGGACGGCCGGTAGGGTGCCGATGCCGCACCAGATGACCAGGATCGGCACCAAGGCGACCTTGGGAATGCTGTTGAAGGCGATCAGCAGCGGATAAAGCCCATGGTAGACCATGGTCGATGAGCCGACGAGAACGCCAAGCGCCAACCCGAGAACGTTCGCCATCGCGAAGCCGATGAGCGTCGTTTTCAATGTCTGAAGTGCATTACTGACGATCGGGCTCCACCACTTGGCCATGCTTTGCGCCACCACGGTTGGCGCCGGCAGGACGAATTCCGGTATGTCGAAGAGGCGCACGCCGATCTCCCACAGCAACAGCAGGCCGGTGATGACCAGCCAGGGCAGGAGGCGCATGAATCGGCGACGGCGTACGGCTGCCGCGACAATGGCGGCATCGCGGGCGAGTTCGCTGTCCAGCATGCCGTCGTTCGTGGGCACGGACTTGATCTGAGATTTCGTCGGCGGGAGTTCGGCCGGCTTCGATGGTGGTGCATCGGTCAGGAGGGTGGCGACGGCTTCACTCTGCATGGGCCAATTCCTCACCCTGGCGGGCACGATCGATATGCTCACGCAGATCCTGCACGAGATCCTGAAAATAGCTGCTGTAGGTCATCTGCGGCGTGCGTGGGCGCGGCAGATCGACCTTGCGTTCGATCATGATGCGGCCGGGCCGGGCGGTCATCACCAGGATGCGATCGGCGAGGAAAGCCGCTTCGCGCAAGTCGTGGGTGACGAGAATGACGGTGGGGCGGCGCGCCAACCAGAGATTCTGTAGGACGCCCCACAAATCTTCGCGGGTGAAGACATCGAGCGCGCCGAAAGGCTCATCGAGCATCAGCAGTTGCGGCTGGTGCACGAGCGCGCGGCAGAGCGAAGCACGCTGCTGCATGCCGCCGGACAATTGCCAGGGGTTTTTGTGCTCGAAGCCCTTCAGGCCGACGAGTTCAAGGAGTTCGCGGCATTGCTGTTCATAGAGGGCGCGATCCTTGCGCAGACGGGCCGCCAGAGTGTCGACAACTTCGAACGGCAGCATGACGTTGTCGAGGACCGTTCGCCACGGTAGCAGCGTGGGATTCTGAAAGGCCATGCCGGCGATGGAGAGCGGCCGGTCCACCTCCTTGCCGGCGACGATGACCGAGCCGGCGCTGGCCGGCCACAGGCCCGTGACGAGGCGCATCAGGGTCGACTTGCCGCAGCCGGAGGGCCCGACCACGGCGACGAATTCCTGTTTGTCGACGGTAAGCGACGTGTTGCGCAGCGCCAAGGTGCCCCCAGATCCGTTATAGCGCATCCAGACGCGGTCGATTTCGACGAAGGGTCGTGTTGTCATTTCCGGGTCCATCAGATCATGCGCTGCGACGCTGGCGGCAAATAGGCGTCGGTATAGACGCGTTCCGGCGACAGTCGCTTCGGCAAGCCATAGGCGTCCTCGATGGTGCGAATGCAGAAAGCGAGACGTTCCGGTTCGACCGCCGAAATGCCATTTTCCTGCATGTATTTTCCTAGAGGCATGACCTCTTTGACGAAGTTGACGCGCTCCGTCTCGATTTTAAGATCGGTCAATGGCTCGACTTCGGCCAATACCTTCAGCGAGTCGGTTGGATCGCGGTAGTATTCCACGTAGGCGCGGAACAGGCCGGCGAGCGCCGCCTTCAGCGCTTCTGGATTGCGCTCGGCGAATTTGCGCGAGGCGACGAAACCGTTTGAGTAGAGATTGATCCCGAAATCGCGGTAGAAGAAGATGCGCTGTTGCGGCATGTCGACGCCGATGCGTTTTAGGCCGAGCGCTGTGCTGGAAGCGAGGCCAGTGATTCCAGTGGCCCGCTTCTGCACCAGCATCGGTTCGCGCAGTTCGGGCGCGACCGATATCCAGGTGATTTTGTTGAGGTCGATACCGGCGTATTTCGCATAGGCCGGGAAGAGCTGGCGTCCGGCATCGGATTCCGGCGCGGCGAGCGTGTTGCCCTCGATGTCTTTCGGTGCTTTGATCGGCCCGTCGGCGAGGACGGTCATGGCTGTTTGATTGGTGTCTTCCAGAACGCCAACGATGATGACATCCGAATCTGGATTGTCCGCCATGAATTTAATCGTGGCGCTCAAGTCGCCGTAGCCGATGTCGAAAACGCCGCCGGCGATATCTACCGGCAAGCGGCCCGACCCGAAACCACGCGAGACCACAACCTCGGCGCCCGCCTCTTTGAAATAACCCGCTTGGACGGCGCGCAACATAAAGGAGTGCGTACCTTGGAACGACCAACCCGTGGTCAAGCGAACTCTCGGCAGCGCGGCTTGGCCGCGAGCAACCCAGGGCGCGGCGAGGATGCCGGCTCCGCCAAGTAGAGCGCTGCGTCGGGTCAATAAGCCTGTCATCTCTCACTCTTTCCGGCGCCAAGCGCCTGCAAGTTCGGTTTCTTCGTCCGTCAAATCATGCGCTGCGCAGTGGGCGGCAGATAAGCGTCCGTATAGACGCGCTCCGCCGACAGCCGCTTCGGCAGGCCATAGGCTTCCTCGATGGTGGTGACGCAGAGGCTGAGCCGTTCCGGATCGACGGCTGAAATGCCTTTCTCCTTCATGCCTTTGCCGAGCGGTAGGATCTGCTTGAGGAAGGCGACACGCTCGCTTTCGATCTTGAGATCGGTCAACGGTTCGGCTGTGGCGAGCACTTTCAGCGAGTCAGCCGGGTCGCGGTAGAATTCCACATAGGCGCGGAACAGGCCGGCGAGAGCGGCCTTCAGGGCTTGTGGATTGCGCTCGGCGAATTTGCGCGAGGCGACATAGCAGTTCGAGTACAGATCGAGCCCTGCATCGCGATAGAAGAAAATGCGCTGCTGCGGCAGATCGATGCCGATGCGCTTCAGGCTCAGCGCCGTGCTTGAGGCATTGCCGGTGACGCCCGTGGCGCGCTTTTGCACCAGCATCGGTTCGCGTAGCTCCGGTGCCACGGAAACCCAGGTGATCTTGCTCGCATCGATACCGGCGAATTTGGCATAGGCCGGGAAAAGCTGCCGGCCGACATCGGATTCAGGCGCCGCCAATGTGTTGCCTTCGATATCCTTCGGTTTCTTGATCGGTCCATCGGCAAGCACCGTCATCGCCACCTGGTTTGTGTCTTCCAGAATAGCGACGATGACGAGATCGGAATCCGGGTTCTCGGCCATGAATTTCAGCGTCGCACTCATTTCGCCGGCGCCGAGATCGAACACGCCGCCAGCGATGTCGACCGGCAGGCGGCCGGAGCCGAAGCCGCGCGAGATCGAGACATCGACGCCGGCATCCTTGAAATAGCCCGCATGAGCGGCCCGCAGCATGTAGGACTGCCCGCCCTGGAACGACCAGCCGGCGGTGAAACGCACTTTCGGCAGTGCTTCCTGCCCTCGGGCGACCCATGGCGCGGCGATAATCCCGGCTCCGCCCAGGAGTGCGCCGCGCCTCGTCAACAAGCTTGTCATCGCTCGCTCCTTTTGGCGCTCAGGCGCCCGCAAGTTCGGTTTCCTTGGTGGCGGATTTGCGTAGATCGTCGCAGACCGAGCGGACCAGCTTGCGCATCAAGAGGCCGGGCCGGTCGCTCGCCATATGTTCTTCCTCGCCTTCGGAGTTATCGAAGGGAACGTCTGGGTCGGTCGATTCGAGAATGGCCTTGTCTTCCAGGGTCACCATGCGGTCGAAGGCGATCACCTGTTCGGTGCTGACCTCCTCTTCCGTGTCGTTGCGGAGAACAAACTGATTGAACCGCGTGTTGCGGTCATCGATGGGTGTCAATGCCGTCACGAGGATGTTTTTCAAACCGTTCGGATAAGCGATCTCGGTGACACGGAAGAACGGCACGTAATAGCGGCCGGTGGTCATGCGGAAGGTCGTATCTTCGGTCGTGTGCAGGGCGACGCGTTGTCCTTCCGGATTGCGCACGGCCGGGCGGCTGCGGGCGATAAAGCCATCGTCGAGAATTTCGATACTGGGCAGATTGGGGATCGGGTCGGTGCTGCCGAAGCTCGTCGCGTGAACGAAGGAGAGATGCGCAGCGTCGAACTCGT
This sequence comes from Rhizobiales bacterium 62-17, assembly GCA_001898965.1. GTDB lineage: Bacteria > Pseudomonadota > Alphaproteobacteria > Rhizobiales > Beijerinckiaceae > Terripilifer. The sequence continues at coordinate 730,344 of MKVW01000004.1, read as the reverse complement.
TCTCCATAATGCGCAATGGCGTGCAGGCCCAATCCTCCGAGAATTCGAAGACCTGGCGGAAGCCCGGCCTGCGATAAGGCTCGATGAGAGGAATATCGAAGGCCGGCTCGTCGAGACAGACCCAGACCTGCCCATAACGTTCCGCGCAATGATAGGCACGCACGTGGATGGCGCGCTGGCGCACGGTGGTTTCCTGAGGGATGAGTTTGCAGGCGCCGTCGCCGTCGAACGCCCAGCCGTGGTAGGGGCAGACGATATGGCCGTTGTCGAGGGTGCCAAGTGAGAGTTTGGCCGTTCGATGCGGACAGCGGTCTTGAACCGCATGGGGTTTGCCGTCGAGGTCTTTCCAGACGACGATGTCTTCGCCGAGAAGACGAAAGGCGCGTGGTTTTTCGGTGAGATCGGAAACGGGAAACAGGCAATGCCAGAAGCGCCTCAGCATCGGTTCCTGCGTCATCAACATCATGCACCTCGACTGAAAGGGGGTCGTGAGCGACGAACGTTCCGCATCATTCACGCAAGCAAGAGAAGCGCCAATAATCGCAGCTTTATGGGCTTCATAAGCTTGATCTCATGGGATGAATGTTGGTGCTGATGGTGCTCAGCAATGCGGCTAGTTGCGCGCGCTGCATGCGAGTTCTGATCGATCAGCCCAGAAAGCGGGCAAGGCCGGCACCGAAATTATTCGGTCGAAATCTGTACCGAGCGGTGAAATACGTCTTGATTGAAGGGCACGTACTGCAAGTCGACATGGCGCTGTCATGACGCGCCCAGAAAGGCGCGGAAATGCCGAATCTCGCTTCGAACAAGCCAGTCAATAATCGACATCTTATGCGAGCTATAAACCTCGCCTCATGGGAGGGGACACCGGGCGCGCTCATGATGCCAAAGAAGGCGCGGCGACGATGAGCCTAGCTCGTCGATGGGGCTGCCGAGAGGCCTGCCGATGGGAGCTTGATCCCGCTTGGAAAGGAGGCAGCGATGGCTGCGGTTATACCGGACCTGAAGACGCAATGGCTGAAGGACGGATTTGCGGTCGAGATTCTCGATCTCGATCTGCCGACGGCGAGCGAAGAGGAATTGCTGGCTTTCGATGAGCTGTGCCGTCGTTATGCGGTGGTCGTCGTGCGTGGCCAAAACCTTAGCCCGAAACAGGTCGTGGACGTTTCCAGCCGTCTGGGACGGGTGAGCCCGCAAAACTATACGGGGCCGCACCCGGATTTTCCGGGTATCTCGATCCTGTCCAACAAGATGGTCGATGGGAAGCTGATCGGTGTGCGCGATGCGGGGCGCAATTGGCACACGGACGGGACGACCTATCAGACGCTTGGTCTGCGTACCATGCTTTATGGCGTCGAATGCCCGCCGGAAGGCTCGGATACGCTCCTCGCTGACGCGGCGGCGGCTTTTGACGCCTTGCCGGAAGAACGGCAAGCTGAACTTGAGAAGCTGAGCATCGTTCACAATCGCGCGCATCTCATTCAGAAATACAGCCGCAGCGTGCTCTCGCCCGAGGAGATGGCGGAGATGCAGGATGTGATCCATCCGATCGTGGTGAAAAGCGACGTGGACGGACGTAAATCGTTCTTCATCACCAATGGCTCGACCAAGCGCGTTGAGGGGATGGAGGAGGAAGAGAGTTGGGCGCTGGTGAATGAGCTTATGGAGCACTGTACCCAGCCGCAGTTCGTCTATGCCCATAAATGGCGGGCAGGCGACTGTCTGATCTGGAACGACGTCGGCACGCTGCACCGCGCCACACCTTATGACGAGGAGAAATATATCCGCCTCGTCTATCGCACCTGGATGCGGCCGTTCGCGGCGGCGGCGGTGACCTCCGATGTCGAGGCGGCGCTGCAGCACCATTGAACCGGAGCGAAGACACTAAAAAGGCGGGGTCGCGGCCCCGCCTTTTTTGTTTCCGTGATCCGCTTAGGCGGGGATCTCTTCCTCGCCATGTTGCTTCATCAGATCGAGCAAGCGACGGCGCATGATCATGCCCGGTCGGTCGGACGGCATGTGCATTTCAAGACGCCGGCTCATGTCGACGATGGCATCGGGCGACGTCGATTCGAGGATTTCGCGGTCCTCGACCAAAATGGCCGCATCCCAATCGATCAATTCCTGGGTCGAGCAGCTCGCTTCGTCGTCGTTGCGGAAGAGAATCTGCACGACTTGAATGGATTTGTCGTCGATCGGCGTGGCGCAGTTCATGATGATATGGCGCAGGCCGGACGGATATTCCATGTCGAGGCGGCGCGAGAAGGGCACGAACCAGCGATTGCGCATATGCCGTTTGGTGTAGGGATCGCGCGTACCGGTGATGCGTTCGGCATTGGGCGGATTGACCACGGTGACGATGGTCTCCGCCTCAAAGCCCCAATCCTTTTCGGTGATTTCGTATTTCTCGGGTTTCGGCTGGTTGATGTCGCCGAACGTGCCTTTGTGGACGAAGGCAAAGTGGGAATTGTCGAAGGAATTTTCCATCAGGCGTAGCGAAGAGGTCTGCCAGATGTCGTAGAATTGGTGAATACGGCGCCAGCCCGGCATGCCTTCTTCCTCGAATTCAGGAATCGGCTGTAGCGGTTCCTCCAGCGCCACCCAGACATAGCCGTAGCGCTCAGTGGTGCGATAGTTTTTCACCTTGCAGTCGGGCAAAGCCTGGTCTGGCGGAAACTGCGGGATGGTGACGAGCTTGCCGTCGCGGTCATATTCCCAGCCGTGATAGCCACAGACGAGATTGCCGTTCTTCATCCAGCCTTTCGACAGTTTGGCGGTGCGATGGCAGCAGCGATCTTCCAGGCAGCCGGCCTTGCCTTCGGCGTCGAGGAAGAGAACCAGCTTTTCGTTCAAGAGAACGAAGGGCTTCGGGCCGTCCTTCAGCGATTCGACCGAAACGGTCGCATACCAGAACTTGCGAAAGACATTCTGTTTCGTCACCAGCATAGGGTCGGCTCCAGCTTCATGCCGCTGATCCGCCCATGCCGATGGGCGGTCGCAGCCTTCATCTGGGAGTAAAGGCCTTGCTCCTTTGAGCGGCCATCTGCTGCGCCATTATGGGGGCCATCACTGGCGACTTATGCAGCGCGGGCGGCGTGTCGATGGAGCGAATTTCGGCGGCAACCTTGCGTACGATGTCGCGCAGCCAGCGCTCGAACGCCGAATTATGGGCGCGTTCGTGCCACAGCATATAGAATTTCATCCGACCCAGCTCCGGTGGTGCGCCGAGAATGGAAAACGGCATGAAGGAGGCAAGATGCTCGGCGAAGGGCCGGGCGGTGGTGAACAAGAGATCGGCGCGCGACAGCACATAAGGGATCATCGAATATTCCGGGACGGAAATGGCGACATTGCGCTGCCGGTGCATCTGCGCCAGCCGTCCGTCGATCGGGCTCCAATGCATCACCGCCGTTGGTGTCGGCGAGACATGGGCCTGTTCCATGTAGCATTCGAGATCGAGCGCCGTGTGTTTGGCCAAAGGATGGGAGGGGCGCGCCATGCAGACGATGTCGGTTTCCATCAAAGGCGCGATGCGCAGGTCTTCCGCCGGGGATGGCCAATTACCGATGATGAGATCGACTTCGCCGCTTTCGAGCCGCTTCGGCAGCGAGCCGTCGATCGGCACGCCACAGAATTCCAGTTCGACGCCAGGTGCCTCTTTTCGCAGCAGTTCGACCAGGCGGGGCACAAAGAGCACGGCCAGACCATTCGACGCGACGATGCGCACGTGGCGGCGGGCGATCTCCGGCTGGATCTCGTCGCGCCAGGTGGCGATCTGATCGAAGCCGGCGAGCGTGGCATCGACCGTCTCGGAGATTTCGACAGCGCGGGCCGTCGGCACGAGGCTGTTGCCACTGCGCACGAGAAGCTGATCGCCAATGATTTCGCGCAGTTGGCGCAAGGTGGCGCTGACCGCCGGCTGGCTTTGGCCGAGCCGTTCAGCAACCCGTGAAACGCTGCGTTCCTGCAGCAAAAGCTGCAATACACGCAGCAGGCGGATGTCGAGTTCTCGTCGTCCCAATACGCTCATGGTCCGGATCCCCGTGCATCGTTTAGAATTGTTATGCATTTGCGATGCCAGTCGGGAGGCGACTTGTTCGCTGCCAAGAAGAAGCTTTGGAATTGCCGGCATAAGCAGCAGGTTATCGCGACATACGGCGGGCGCTGATGGGCGCTGATCCGGCAGCGTGGTGTGTTTCGGGCATCAGCCGTCAGGACACCGCATGCATCTCTACGAACCGCCGAAAGCCGCGAAAACCATACCTCTGATCGATCTCGCCCGTGCCGCCGATGCAGCCGGCGCGCAAGCCGTGGCCTGGGACATTCATCGCGCCTGCCGCGAGACGGGCTTCTTCTACATCACCGGACATGGCGTGCCCGCCGCGCTGATGGAGCGTCATTTTCAATTCGCCAAGGCCTTCTTCGATCTGCCGCACGAGCGGAAGATGGCTGTTCATATGAAGAAGTCGCCGACCACGGCCGGTTATGAACCTGTCGGCGGTCAGGTGCTCGACAGCCAGGATGACAAGGCGAAGGCAGCGCCGCCCGATCTCAAGGAGAGTTTCTACAGCGGCATGGAGCTACCGGACGATCATCCGTGGGCGATCAAGCACATCCGCAATTTCGGCCACAATCAGTGGCCGGACGAGCTGCCGGAATTTCGCGCACATATGATCGACTATTGGGCAGAGATGCGTTCGCTCGGCGATCGACTGCTGGCTTTGCTGGCATTGTCGCTCGATTTGCCGGCGAATTGGTTTGGCTCATTCTTCGATATGCCGTCGGGCACGGCACGGCTGATCAAATATCCGCCGCAGCCCGAAAATGCGCTGTTCAATCAGATCGGCGCTGGCGCCCATACGGATTGGGGCGGCGTCACCATCCTAGCGCAGGATGCGACCGGCGGCCTCGAAGTGCGCAATGCCGATGGCGATTGGATCGAAGCGCCGCCGATCGATGGCTCCTTTGTCATCAATCTCGGCGATCTGATGGCCCGCTGGACCAACGGGCTCTACAACTCGAACTTCCATCGGGTGAAGAATAACCGCAGCGGGCATGATCGCTATTCGGCACCGTTCTTTTACAGCCCGCGCCCGGATGCGGTGATCGATGCTGTGCCCGGCAGCATCACGGCAGGGCATCCGCGTCGTTTTGAAGCCTGCACGGCTTATGAACATACGGCGGAAATGTTCCGTCGTTCCTACGGCTATGCGCCGAAGGCGGTGTCATGACTGGCGCGCCGCGTATCGCTTATGTGAACATTCTGGCGCGCGATCCGGATCGTCTCGCGGCATTCTATGCTGATCTGTTCGGCTTTGCCGAGATTGAGGCGCACCGTTCGCCGATTTATCGCTGTCTCGATGCGCATGGTGTCGAGCTCGGCTTCAATGCGCCGCAAGCCTATGACTTGCTTGGCATTGCCGATCGCGCGGGAGAGGGACGCGCGCCGGTGCGCGCCTATTTCACCATCGAAGTCGGCGATGCGGCGGTCGTCGATGCCACCGCAGCGCAAGTTACCGAGCAAGGCGGGCGTATCGTCAAGCCGCCCTACGACACCTATTACAACGCTCGCCAGACGGTTCTCGAAGATCCGGAAGGCAATATTTTCCGCGTCAATCATCGCGTCGGCCCGCGTACGCCCTGGACCGAAATCGAGAAAAGCGGCGCGCTTCCTTTCCGTGTGACCACATGACGGCGCCGCGCGCGACGAGGGCTGGCATGTGCGTTGCTTTCAATCTTTCAAAGGAGTCATCCATGTTTCAGGCTGTGATCCGTGCTGTTGGCCGCCATCTCGTTGCGGCAACGATCGTTCTTGGCGCTGGCGCCGGTGCGCATGCGGCCGAGAAGGTCATCTATATGAACGACTGGCTGCCGGGCGGCGACAAGGCCATTCCTTTCTATGCTTTGGAGAAAGGCCTGTTCGCCGCCGAAGGGCTGGATGTGACGATCCAGTCGGCGCGCGGCTCGTCGGAAGTGGTGACGCGTATCGCGACGGGCACGGCCGATGTCGGCAGCGGTGGCTTGGCGGCGTTCCTGCAGGCCAAGGCGCAGGGCGAGGTGCCAGTTTCGGTGGTCGCCAGTGCTTTTCCGGTGCAGCCGGACGCGACCTTCACGGTCGAAGGCTCGGGCGTGACTTCGTTGAAGGATCTCGTCGGCAAGAAAGTGGCGACGGCGACCTTCACCTCCTCCAACGTCATCTGGCCGCTGATCCTCGCTAACAATGGCATCGATGAAAAGAAGATCACTTTGATCAAGGTCGATCCGGCGGCGCTGGTGCCGATGCTGGCCACCGGTCAGGTCGATGCCACCATCAATTGGACCACCGCTTCGCCGCCCTTCGTGCGGGCGCTGGGCGAAACCGGCAAGAAGCTGAAAATGCTGCCGTGGTCGGAATATGGCTATGATGGTTATGGCTATTCGGTCTTTGCGTCCGACAAGGCGATCAAGGAGCGGCCCGAGGTGGTGCGCAAGGTCGTCAAGGCCTGGTTGAAAGCGGCGCAGATGGCGCTGGCCGATCCCAAGGATGTCGCTCGCTCGATGAAGGTGCAGTTTCCGGAAATGGACGCCAAGCTTGTCGAGGAGCAGTTCCTGACCATCGTGCCCTTGCTCGACAATGCCATCACCAAGGCCGAAGGGCTTGGTGCCTTGGATGCCAAGCGTGTTGCCGTGACCTGGGAATGGACCGCCAAGTCGCAGAACATTCCGCTCGACAAGATCGATCCGGAAAAGACCCTCAACCGCTCGTTTCTGCCCAAATAGGATGATGGGTGCGATGGACGAACCCGTCATCCGCTTTCGCAATGTGGTGCAGGATTTCACCCGCGACGATGGCGGCCGGGTGCGGGCGCTCGACAATCTCTCGTTCGACATCGGCCGGCATGAATTCGTCGCGGTGCTTGGGCCTTCGGGCTGCGGCAAGTCGACCTTGCTGCGCCTGCTGGCCGGGCTGGTGTTTCCGACCGGCGGCAGCGTCGAAATCTTCGGCATGAAAGTGACGGAGCCGCGCGACGAAATCGGCATCGTGTTTCAACGGCCAACCTTGTTGCCTTGGTACAACGTGCTCGACAACGTCACCTTTCCGATGCGCCATAAATATGGGCGTGTCACCGAGGCGGAGAAGACGCGGGCGCGGGAATTGCTCGATCTGGTCGAACTTAGCGCCTTCGCGGGCGCGGGGATCGATCAATTGTCCGGCGGCATGCAGCAGCGCGTGGCGATTGCCCGAGCGCTGCTGCTTGATCCGGATATTCTGCTGATGGACGAACCATTCTCGGCGCTCGATGCCCTGACGCGCGATGAGATGAGTTTCGAACTCATGCGCATTTGGGCTGAAAAACCCAAGACGGTGCTGTTCATCACCCATTCCATCCCCGAGGCGGTTCTGCTTGCCGATCGCATCATCGTCATGACGCCGCGCCCCGGCGCTGTTCGCGAAGTGCTCGACGTGCGCGTGCCGCGCCCGCGTTCCCTTGCTTCCTTGTCGGATCCTCAGTTCAATGCTCTCGCCAACCACATCCGCGCCAGCCTCTTCAGCCGTCGCGCCGCCTGAGCCGGAGCCGCGCAAGGCCATGCCGGGTCTCAATATTGCGGCTTTGGCGAACAAGTGCGCGCCGCTGCTTGCCTTCCTCACTTTGCTGATCGTGTGGGAAGCCGGCTGCCGCCTGTTCCGCGTGCCAAGCTTCCTGCTACCGCCGCCGAGCGCCATCGTGATGGGCGCGCGCGATATTTCCGGCGATCTGTGGCTTGGTCATGCCTGGGCGACGATCCGTGTCGCCTTGATGGGTTATCTCGCGGCGGTGGTGATTTCGATTCCGCTGGCCATTGCCTTGTCCTCGTCGAAACTGTTGTCGCGCACGCTTTATCCCTTGATCGTCGTGGTTCATTCCATGCCGATCGTTGCCGTCGCGCCGATTATCGTGGTGACCTTGGGTGCTTCCGATCTGCCGCGTGTGGTGATTACATTTCTCATCACCTTCTTTCCTATTGTCGTGACGACCACCGCCGGCCTGTTGGCGACGCCGGAGGAATTGATCGAATTGTCGCGCTCATTGCGCGCCAGCCGCTGGCGTGAATATACGCAGATCCGTCTGCCGTTCGCGCTGCCCTACATTTTCAGCGCGCTGAAGATCGCCACGACCTTATCGGTGGTCGGTGCCGTGGTAGCGGAATTCGTCGCGGCCGAGAAAGGCCTCGGCTATATGATCATGTTCTCGACGTCGTTCTTCAAGATCAACCACAGTTTCGCATCGCTGGCGATCCTGGTGGCGATCAGCCTGTGCTTCTTCCAGTTGATGGTGTTCATCCAGAAATGGCTGGCGCCCTGGTCGCTGCCACGCTCGGAGAGATAGGCCGAACCTGGCTATTTCCGATGGGGCTGTTGTCTGGCATTGTCCTTGTCCCGCAAGGAGTTTGCCCGATGTATATGCCCGCCATCTTCAAAGACGACGATCTGGAAAACGTCAGGGCGACGATCCGTGCCGCGCGTCTGGCGCATTTCGTGACGGTCACGGCGGAGGGGCTGATGGCGACGCCGCTGCCGCTCTTTCTCGATGAGAGCGAGGGCGAGCAGGGCGTCATTTATGGTCATTTCGCCAAGCCCAATCCGCAATGCAAAGCCGCGCCGCTGGGGGATGGCCTAGCGATCTTCATGGGGCCGGACGCTTATGTGACGCCATCGTGGTATGCCACCAAGCAGGAGACCGGAAAGGTCGTGCCGACCTGGAATTATGTCGCGGTCCACGCCCATGGCCCGGTCGAGTTCTTTGACGATCCCGATAGGCTGCTGGTTGTTGTGAAGCGGCTGACTGAAATCCATGAGAGCGGGCGGACCTCGCCCTGGGCGGTCACGGATGCGCCGCCGGATTTCATTCAGGCACAGCTACGCGGGATCGTCGGTCTGCGCATGCCGATCACGCGGCTCGAAGCCAAGCGCAAGATGAGCCAGAATCGGAATGCCGCCGACCGGGCCGGCGTGGTGGCGGGCCTTTGGGCGAGCGAGCGGGCTTCCGATCGCGACGTCGCCCCTCTCATTCCGTTGTAGCCGTCAGCGCAGGCTGAAGCTGATCGTCGTGCCGGTGCGGAAGGTGCCACTCGGAGGCGGCGGCACGTGCAGGCTCGCCAGCATCTGGCGGACGGCGGCATCGAGCAGGCCATTGCCCGATGAGCGGATCGACGAATTGGTGACGCGTCCGCTGGGCCCGATGGTGAAGGACACGCCGACCGAGCCGGATGCGCCGCTCTGGCGTGCCGCGGCCGGATAGACCTTCAATCGATTGAGGGCTGCCGCGACAAGCGAGGCATAGGCGGCGCTCGACATGCCGTTCTGCGCGGCGCGATTGGCGCTGGCCGCGCCGGCGGCTACGGAGGAACGGGTGGCACTGCGCGCGGCTGCGGGCGGTTCGGCTCTGGCCTCGGCCTTCGGGCGTTCCTTTGGTTTGGCCGCGACTTTCGGTTCCGGTTTCGGCTCAGGCCTGGGCTTCGGTTTGGCGACCGGCTTGGGTGGTGGCGGCTTGGGCGTTTCACGCACGACCGGCGGCGCGGTTACCGCCGGTTCTGGCGCTGATGGCACGACCGGCGCAGGAGGTTCAGGTTCGGGCAAAGCCGCGGTCTGCTTTGGAGGCTCGGGCTCCGGTTCAGTCTTGGCTTCCTGCGGCGTTTCTGTCGGCGTCTCTTGAGCGGTTTCCTGGCTCGCCTCCTGCGCCTGCTGCGGCTCCTGGGCGGGTGCCATATCGGCGGTTACTTCGGCGGGTGGCACCAGGTCGATGGCGATCGGTGGCAGGGGCACTTCAGGCGCATAGTTGATAAGAGCGGCGACGACTGTGCCATGGGCGGCGAGCGCGAGGGCAAAAGCCAGTCCGGTCAACCATATAGGGTGACCGGAACGGGATGCGTTCCGGCCTTCGGCCAAGCGTATGTCGGTTCCCAACGCGGTCACGGCTCGATTGTTATACTATTACAATCGAGCACGCGAGATCGCGGGGATCATTTTTTCGGGGCAACCAGATTGAACGCGGCGCCCTGGGGGTCGAGGCCGTTGACGATCCAGTCACCGCCGGGAACTTCCATCGGCTCCATCAGCACCTGGCCTCCGGCCGCTTTGACGCGGGCCGCGGCGGCATCGGCGCCCTCGACATTGAAATAGTAGGTCCAATAGGGGGCCGGCATTTGCGGCATCTTGTTCATCATGCCGCCTATCGGTTCGCCACCCTTAGCGAAGAGCTGGTAGATGCCCATGTCGCCCATGTCGACGTGGTCTGCCTTGGTCCAGCCGAAGAGTTCGCCATAGAAATCGAGCGCGGCGACATGGTCGTTGGCATAAAGCTCACGCCATCCCGCTTGACCCGGCGTGCCACGCGGCGGTGCGGGCGGTGCCTCGCCTTCACCTTTGAACAGAGCGAAGGCGGCGCCTTGCGGATCGGCGACGATGGCGAAACGGCCGATGCCGGGAATGTTGTCGGGCGCGCGATAGATCTTGCCGCCTTTCTGCTTCACTTTCTCGGCCATGGCATCGACATCGTCGACGGCGATATAGCCGATCCAGCCTGGCTTGGCGCCGGCATCGCAGGCATTCTCCGGAATGGCCATCATGCCGGCGGCCATCGCTTCGCCAAGCGACATCAGCCAATAGTCCATGTGCGGCTGGCCGGCGTTCTGACCTGTCCAGCCGATGACATCGCCATAGAATTTGCGTGCCGCTGGCAGATCCGACGTCATCAGTTCGTACCAGCAGAATTTTCCCGTCCACTCAGACATGCGCTACTCCCACTCTTGCTGTTTCGAAATCTACTCCGCGCAGCATGACGCTTTGACGTCCGGCGCATATTCGTCGTGGCGCCGTACCCAGTTCATGGTCGTGGCTTCGTTGCGGCCTTTCGGCGCGCGATCGAGGAGCATCAGCGCGCCGATTGCTTCTTCCATGCCGCGCGCATAGCTCGAATAGGTGTGGAACACCTGGCCGTTCTCGTCTTGATAGAAACAGCTCATGCCGGGCAGTTCGTCGTGCCCCTGCGCCACGTCGATCTGCTGGAAGTTGTAGGTGATCCGATCGCCGGCGAGATCCTCGGGCGTATAGGAGACATGATAGTCGTAGTTGAAGTCGCTGCCGTTGGAGGAGATCCAGGGGAAGTTCCATCCCATGCGCTGGCGATAAGCCTCGATCTTCGATAGTGGCGCACGCGAGACCGCAACCAGATTGACGTCGTGATGAATGATGTGCTGGCGGGCGCCATCGAAATGATCGGCGAGGAAGGAACAGCCGGAACAGCCGGCGGTCCAGTCGGGGCCGAGCATGAAATGATAGATCATGAGCTGGCTGCGGCCGTCGAAGAGATCGGCAAGGGATTTACGGCCAGCCGGCGTGTCGAACATGTAGGTCTTGTCGACCTTCACCCACGGCAAGGCCAGGCGATCCTGGTTCAGGCGATCGCGGGCACGGGTGTGTTCCTTTTCACGAAGAAGCAGCGCTTTGCGTGCCTCGAGCCACTCCTCGCGTGAGACGACAGGGTGGTTTGGCATTGTCCATCTCCCTTCTTTCGTGTAGAAAGGTTGATATCAACATTATTTTGGAAGGTCAACCTGAGTCGTCCCGCACCATGATCAAATCGTCGAAACCTTCGCCGGTTCCCTACGCGACCACGCTGCACGTGCGCGACACATGCCTGTGTTTTCATGCGCAGAAAGCGGCGCGCGTGTTGGCGCGTATTTTCGATGAGGCGATGCGTCCTTATGGACTGACCAACGGCCAATTCTCCTTGATGATGTCGCTTAACCGGCCGGAACCTGCCGCCATGGGCGCGATCGCGCAGTTCCTCGCCATGGATCGCACGACTCTAACGGCGGCGTTGAAACCGTTGGAGCGGCGCGGCTTCGTTGAAATCGCGCAAGACCCGCAGGATCGGCGCAGTCGCTTGCTCAAGCTGACGAGGCGTGGCCTTGAAACGCTGGCCGCTGCCGTGCCGGTCTGGGAGAAGAAACATACCGAAGTCGAGAAACTGCTCGGCGCGATCACGCCTGACGATCTGCGGCAGGGATTGCGGGCGTTGAGCTAGGTCGTCTTCGCGCGCCGGAACATGCGCATGATCTTCTGCGGCAATTTCTTCGATGTCATGCGCGCGCCGGCATTACGCTTTTCCAATACGATCTTTCGGTCGTGAAATTCTTCGATACCGCTGCGATGGCCGACGCTGAGAACCGTGGCTTCCGCAAGATCTTCGCGCAGAAGCGATAGAAGGGACTCCTGGCTTTCTTCGTCGAGAGCCGATGTGGCCTCGTCCATGATGATGATCTGCGGTTTCTGGATGAGCAGCCGGCAAAATGCGACGCGCTGGCGTTCGCCGCCGGACAAGGTTTGATCCCAACGCACATCCGGTTCATCCAACTGCTTGATCAGATAGTTCAGGCCGCAGCGTTTCATGGCATCATGAATCGCTTTATCGCTGACGGTTGCTCCCTCACTTGGGTAAACCAAGGCATCGCGCAGCGTCCCCAGGGGCAGATAGGGTTTTTGCGGAACGAAGGCGATGGTGACGTTGCGCGGCACCTTGATCGTACCCGACCCCCACGGCCAGAGGCCCGCCATGGCGCGAATGAGCGTGCTCTTGCCGGAACCGCTTTCGCCGGTCACCAGCACTTTTTCGCCGGGTTTGATGCGCGTTGATGCATCCTTGATGACGACACGTCCAGCTAGGTCGGCAATCGAAAGGTTGTCGAGATGGATCGTTCCGTCATCGCTGACGCCCAGCTCGATGGACTTGTCGCTTTCCATATCGGTACCGAGATCGATCTCGTCCAAAGCTCGGCCGAGTTCGCTCACGCGGCCGGCCGAGGCATACCATTCCGCCAGCCGCACGATATTGTCGACGAACCAGACGAGTGCGCCTTGCACCGCGTTGAAGGCCGCGACAACCTGCATGACCGCGCCGAGAGACAGCTCACCAGTGAGATATTTGGGCGCCACCAGCAACAAAGGCACGATGGGAAACAAACCACCATTGGTATTCAGCACCACGGCAATGATGCCTTGCTGGCGAATGATGTTGAGCCAGGCAGTCACGACATTGGCATAGGACGAACGCACGGAGCCGAGTTCATCCTTGTCGCCACGGATGAGCGCGATGCTTTCAGCATTCTCGCGCAACCGCGTCATCTCGGCGCGAAACTGCGCCTCCGCTTCATTCTTGGCCGTCACCCAGGGAACAAGCGGCTTGCCGACGACATAAGCGGCGGCCGAGGCTATTGCGGCATAGATCACGGCAGCGATCGCCATATAGGCGGGGATGTCGAAGGTATTGCCCGCCAAGGTCACGCGCGCGGCGCCGGCGACTTCCCAAAGAATGGCGGCGAATGTCGCGGCGGTGATCAGAGCGCTGAAAAGGCCGAGCGCCAGTTCGACCAGAGGTTCGACGGCGAGGCGGACATCGTCGGCGATACGATATTCCGGCGCGGATTGATTGGGGGCGATGAAACCCAGCCGATAATAGCGCTGGTCGGCGATCCACCAGCCGGCGATGCGATCGGTCAGCCATTCCCGCCAGCGTGTCTGAAACAGCATGCGCGTGACGACCAATGCTGAGACCGAAGCGGCGATACCGGCGACGACGAACGGCACCCAGGCGATCGCCACCCAGACTTCAGCCAAATCCTTGCGCTCGAGGGCGTCGAAGAAAATGCGATTCCAGGCATTGAGGCCGACCTGGCCGCCGATTTGCGCGAGCTGACTGGCGATGACGAGAAACGTCAGGGTCCAAGCGCGCATGGCGCTTTCGCCACGCCAGAAACCACCGGAAAGAGCGAAGAAGTCAGAGAGGATTGAAGGCTTTTCGGCTTCTTTTTCTGTCGTATCCGTTTTGAGGTCGTCCATCGTCCATTGGCCCTGCGGCATTCCACCGGGCGCAAGCCCGATGGATTAATTTCGCCGCATTGCCGAGCGGCAGTTCGGAATGCAAACCTGCTTTCCAAACCACACGCCGGACGTCACTCAGGCAGTGGTATGAACTCTGTTTCGTCAGGCACGGGCGCGAACTCTCCGCGCTTCCAATCTTCCTTCGCCTGCTCGATGCGCTCCTTGCTGGAGGAGACGAAATTCCACCAAATATAACGCGGTCCGTTCATGGCGGTTCCACCCAGCAACATGAGCCGTGCATTGCTCAGTGCCCGAATGGTGATCTTGTCGCCGGGGCGAAAGATCAACAGACGCGATGATTCAAAGCGTTCACCGGCAACGTCGATTTCGCCCTCGACCACATAGATCGCGCGTTCCTCGTAGTCGGCATCGAGCGGCAGGCTGGTGCCGGCGGCGAGGATGGCTTCGACATAAAACCAGTCCGACAACGTATTGACCGGCGAAGCCTGGCCATAAGCGCGTCCAGCGATAATCCGCGTTTCAACACCTTTCTCGGAAACGCGCGGCAGAACCGGCGCGGCGAAATGCTGGAAGCCCGGATCGATTTCTTCGAAACCTTCCGGCAGCGCCACCCAGCTTTGAATGCCGGAGAGACTGTGCGTGCCCGTGCGCAGGCTTTCAGGTGTGCGTTCGGAATGGGCGATACCGCGTCCGGCGGTCATGAGGTTCATGGCGCCGGGCGTGATCTCAAGCTGATTGCCTTCGCTGTCGCGATGCATGATCGCGCCGTCGAAGAGATAGGAGACGGTGGCAAGGCCGATGTGGGGATGGGGCCGCACGTCCATGCCTTGACCGGATAGAAATTGAGCCGGACCCATCTGGTCGAAAAAGATGAAGGGGCCGACCATCTGGCGCTTGCCATGGGGCAGAGCGCGGCGCACCTCGAACCCGCCGATGTCGCGGGCACGGGGCACGATCACCAGTTCCAGTGCGTCACAGGAATGAGGGTCGCCCGCCACGGGGTCGTTTCCGGCATGCCAGCTCATGAATTCTCCGATGTTGCAGCGGCATCGCACCAAGATCTTGTGCCAAGACCCCCGTGCCCGCCTTTTCATTGGGCTAAATGTAAGCAAGCCCGCACCGAAACCCAAACGTCGCATGCGCGGCGGAGGTTCCTGTACGGGCTTGCTGATGACAAAAGTGAGAAACGGGCGGCTTAACAGCCCGTTTCTTCTCGGTTTTATGTGGTCAGACCAGCGGAACGGTCAGCGGATTGTACGAATACAGCCAGCGATTGCGATCGTTCCCCTCATCGCGCTTGGAGAATTCGGCGCGAATAGCGTCCTGGGACGGCAGGTGGAACAGGCGGCGGTTGTCGGTCGACTGGGTGACGATCTTCGCCGTCCGCTCCGCCCGGTTACGCTGATAGACTTGCAGCGCCTTGGGCAATTCCGGCTCCTGCGCCAGCGCGCGCATCAGCACCGCGCCATCCTCGATGGCCATGGCGGCGCCTTGGGCGAGATAGGGCAGGGTCGGGTGGACGGAGTCGCCGAGCAGGGTGACGCGCTTTGAGCTCCAGTTCATCGTCGCCGGCCGGCCGAACAGCGACCAGCGGAAGCACTGGTCCTTGTCGGCGGTGTCGATGATGGTCTGGATGGCTTCGTGCCAGCCGGCGAAATCCGCCTTCAGATTTTCCCACGGATAGCGCACGGTCCAGGATTCTTCGGAGATGTCGTCGGTCTCGACGATGCCGACGAAATTCATCAAAGTGCCGGAGCGCAGGTAATAGCAGACGGCATGGCCGTTCGGTCCCATGAAGACCGACATCACCGGCTCGAGGAAATCCTTCGGTAGTTTTTCGACTGGCACGAGAATGCGCCAGGCCGCATCGCCGGTGTAGACGGCGGGGGCGGCGCCAAACAATTGTGCGCGCACAACCGACTTCAGGCCATCGGCGCCAATGAGCAGGTCGCCCTTGGTCGACGTGCCGTCGTCAAAATACAGTTCGACGCCATCGGCCGTTTCGGTGAAGGATTTGACACGCTTGTTGAGGTGCACCACGTCCGGCTTCAGCTCACGCGCGCGGGCGGCGAGGATTTCGTGCAGGTCAGCGCGATGCAGCTGCGTATAGGGAGCGCCATGCATCGCCTCGTGTTCTTTCGAGAGCGAAAAGCGTTGGATGACCTCGCCCGTGTCGTGCAGGCGGAACACATAGGCGCCGGGGCTTACGCCGATGCTGGTGATCTTTTCGCCGACGCCGATGTGCCGCAGCACATGCATGGGATTGGCGCTGACCTGAATGCCCGCGCCAATTTCGCCAAGCGCCGGGGCCTGTTCGTAGATTTCCACGTCGTGGCCGGCCTGCATCAGGACACAAGCCGCTGTCAGGCCGCCGAGACCGGCGCCTGCAATGATAATTTTATACTTTTGCACTCAAGACTCCAGCATTGCCATTCTTGGTTCTTGCCGGGATCCGCCCTGCCAGCCGGCCGACCCGTTTTCTCCGCAGCGGTCTTTAAGGCAAAGACCGTGCCGCCGCAATTCGCTTCGTAAATGCCAGCTATGTGTCGGAACCGACAAGAGGTTCGCATTCCTGCAGGCCGGCCGTATAGCGCTGCCCATTGGCGATATAGCCCTTGGCATTGCGCGCCATGCCGGCCAGCGCCTTATCGTCGAGCGTGCGCACGACCTTGGCCGGGGAGCCGACGATGAGGGAATTGTCGGGAAATTCCTTGCCTTCGGTGACCAAAGCGCCGGCACCGACGAGGCAGTTGGCGCCGATTTTCGCGCCGTTCAGGATCGTCGCGCCCATGCCGATCAAGGTGTTGGGGCCGATGGTGCAGCCGTGCAGGGTGACCCTATGGCCGATGGTGCAATTGGCGCCGACGCGCAATTGCAGGCCGGGGTCGGTGTGCAGGATCGAACCGTCCTGAATATTGGTGCCATCACCGATCTCGATCAGGTCGGTGTCGCCGCGCAGCACGGCGCCGAACCAGATGCCGACATCGAGGCCGAGGCGGACTTTGCCGATCACCACGGCGCCGGGCGCGATCCAGCAGCGCTTCGGGTCCGCGACGGTGGGGCGAAATTCATTGATGGCGTAAACGGGCATCGATCCTGTTCCCTGATCAGCCGTGACATGAAGGATGCCTATCGCCCGGTCCTGGTGATAGCAAGCCTGGCCTATGGCAAGCCCGGACATTTGCCATTTGAGCGCTTGCTCCCGGTCGCGATTGCCGCCAATCTAGCCAGCATCAAGGCGCAAACGATCGCTGAAACCGTTGCGCCATCAAAGGGAGGGGCATTCATGCACAGCAAACGTCTGGGTACGCTATCGGCTGCGATTACGCGCCGTGACATGCTCGGTTCTGGCGCCGCCTTAGCGACGGTATCGGCTTTGGGCACGCCGGTTTGGGCGCAGGAAAAATATCCGTCGCGGGAAGTACGCGTCATCTGCGCTTTCCCCGCCGGCAGCGGCGCCGATGTGTTCGCCCGCTATTTCGCCGAGAACATGCGGCCGTTCCTGGGCGGCACGGTGATTGTCGAAAACAAGGTGGGTGCCAGCGGTAATCTTGCCATCAATTTCGCCGCCCGCGCCAAGCCCGACGGCTATACGATCCTGATCCATGCGCCGAGCGCCATCGCCGCCAATATGTCGCTGTTCAAAGACCCGGGCTATGACGCGGCCAAGGCGTTCGATGTCTTGGGCAGCGTCTGCCGCTTGCCCTTCACGGTGACGGTGGGCGCCAAGAGCCCGCACAAGACCTTGCAGGATCTGATCAAGACCTTGCAGCAGAAGGGCGACAAGGCGAGCTATGGCACAACGGCGCCGACCGGGCAGGTCGCCGGCGCGCTGATGAAGGACATTCTGAAACTCAAAATGGTCGAAGTGCCCTATCGGACCGCGGCGGATTCGGTGAACGATCTCGAAAGCGGCAACATCGATTGCATGATGTACGACCCGATCTTCGCCATGCCGTTCCATCGCAACGGCAAGATGCGGGTGCTGGCCTTGAGCTCCAAGGAGCGGATGACGACCGCACCGGATATCCCGACGATGAATGAAAGTGGTGTTCCCGGGGTCGATGTCGTCGGCTGGTGGGGCGTGGCGGTGCCCAAGGGCGTGCCGGACCCGATCAAGGCGCAGATCAGCAAGGCCTTCATCCAGATGGCGGAAAAGCCGGAAACCAAGAAATGGCTGGCCGAGTTTGGCTCCGATCCCTTCATCGTGGGGCCGGAGGATGCTCAGAAGCTGATGCTTCAGGACATCAAGGATTGGGGTCGCTACGTGAAGATCGCCAATATGGAACCGAAAGGCTGATCATCGGTTGGCCTGATATTCCCCATAATCGCTCTGGCCATCCGGGGTAGGGGATGCCTATATCAGTCACGGCTGCCGCCCGCGCCAGCGGGCGGCGTGTTGGAGACGAAAATGCCCAATATCGACGAGAAAACCCAGACCGAGCTTGAAGCCGCGGCCTTTCGCCGGCTCCTGGCGCATCTGCGCGAGCGCACCGATGTGCAGAACATCGACCTGATGAATCTGGCCGGTTTCTGCCGCAACTGCCTGTCGAACTGGCTCAAGGACGCGGCCGACGAGCGCCATCTCGGATTGAGCAAGGAAGAACTGCGCACCTATGTCTACGGCATGCCCTATGACGAATGGCGCGGCCGCTTCCAGCGCGAGGCCAATCCGGACCAGTTGCGCCAATACGCCGAAAACAACAAGGACCATAAGCACGCCTGAGGCGTGCGGTCCTGACGGCGGGCGCGGAGAAGCTTCATGATCCTGCGGTACTTCGCGCTGGCGGTCGCGCTGGCCTTGGGGCTGGTGACGTCGCAACTGCCGGAATTTTCGCAGCAGTACCGGCAGCGGCTGGGTGGCGCGATCGATGAACTGGCGCGCGTTCTCGCCGCTTTCGATGCCGATGCATTGCGTCTCAATCTGACCCGTGAAGAAGGCATCGCCCGCATGAAGACCAATGCGGACGAATTGGTGCGCCAACAGGGCGCGCATATGCAAGAAAACAGCGCGAGACTCGTGCGGCTGCGCCAGCAACTGATCGAATACGCCAGTGCCGGTCCGCTGGCGCGTGTCGGCGTCATGCTCGGCAATTTCGATCAGGACGTGGCGCGGCGCGCCATGGACGATTTCGAGCCGGCCGTGCCATTGACCAGCGAAGGCGCAATCACTACGGCGGCGGGAGCAGTGGCCGGCTGGGGGCTGGTGCGCTTGGTGTTCCTGCCCCTCGTCCTTCGACGGCGGCGGCGCGCCGCAAAGCAGGGTGTAAGAGTATGATTGCTCATGTGCTGTCGGTGGCTGGCTCGGATCCGTCCGGAGGCGCCGGCATTCAGGCCGATCTGAAGACTTTCTCGGCGCTCGGTTGCTACGGCATGGCCGTCTTAACCGCGCTGACGGCGCAGAACACACGCGGCGTCACCGGCGTTCACATTCCACCGCCCGAATTCGTCGGCGAGCAGATCGATGCGATCTTCGCCGATGTGCGGGTCGATGCGGTGAAGATCGGTATGCTGGCATCCGGTGCGGTCGTTGAGGTCGTGGCCGACAGGCTTAAGCGCCATGGCGCGCGCAACATCGTGCTCGATCCCGTGCTGGTGGCGACCAGCGGCGCGTCGCTCGGCACGCCCGATGTGATCGATGCGATCAAGCGACATCTGTTTCCGCTCGCCACGGTCATCACGCCTAATATTCCCGAAGCGGTGCGGTTGAGCGGCAGCACGGAACCACATGACACGGCGGGCCTGGAACAGTTGGCGCGCATTCTGCACGGACAGGGCGCGCCGGCCGTGCTCGTCAAAGGTGGTCACTTGGGCGGCGACTATGCCGAGGACGTTCTGTTCGACGGCGCCGATGCGCGCGTTCTGCGCGCCGGTCGCGTCGATACCAAGAATACCCATGGCACGGGCTGTACCTTATCCTCGGCAATCGCCGCGCAACTCGCCAAAGGCCAGTCGCTGTTCGAAGCGACGGCGAGTGCCAAGGATTATCTGACGGCGGCGCTCAAGGCCGCCGATCAATTGCAGGTTGGCTCCGGCCACGGGCCCGTGCATCATTTCCACGGGCTGTGGCGCTAGGCCAATCAGAGCTGCTCGAAGTGATCGACCATGCGCTTGCGCATGGCCGCATCCGGCAACGGACCCATGCCGGCCTTGAGATTGTCGACCATATATTGCGGCTTGTCGGTGCCCGGGATCACGCCGTTGATCGCCGGATTGCCGAGCAGCCATTTCAGCGCATATTGCGCCCAGCTCGTCACCTCGATCTCCTTGGCGAAATCGGGCAACGGTTTGCCAGCGACTTTTTGAAAGAACTTGCCGCGACCGAAAGGCAGGTTGGTGAGAATGGCGCAACCTGAATCGGCGGCGGTGGGAATCAGCCGTTCCTCAGAATTGCGATCGACCATCGAATAGTCGATCTGGAAGAAATCCGGCTTCTCGCGCTTCAGCGTTTGTTCGACCGCATGATAGTCGCGGTCGAACGATGAGGTGATGCCGATATATTTGCACAGGTTCGACTTCTTCCATTCGCGCAAGAGATCGAGATGCTGGTTGGCGTCGCGCACGTTGTGAAGTTGCATCAGATCGATGCGATCGATCTTCATCTTGGCGAAAGAGGCCTTCTGCTCGGCGATGGTGTCCTCGCGGCTGGCGACGCGCACTTTGCCGGCCAGGAAAATGCGATCGCGCAGGCCGGTCATGGCGAAGAGATCGCCGAGCCGATCCTCGGCAAGGCCATAGGAGGGCGCGGTGTCGATCAAGCGGCCGCCGCCGGCGACCAGCGCCTTGATCACCTCGGCCCGTTCGTTGAGTTTGGTCTGGTCGGACTTGTCGAAGTCGAAAATAATCGCCGTGCCGATGCCGACCACGGGCAGCATTTCGCCGCTTGAGGGGATCTTGCGGGCGAGAATGCCGCCCGATTGCGCGAAAGCCGGCAGGCTCGGCGCGAGGGCGGCGAGGCCCGCGGCGGCGGTCAGGGTCAAAGTTTCACGGCGCGTCAGATCGATGTTGGCCTTCATGTCTTTTCTCCTGTGAGTGCGGTCGTTTGTTGCGCGGTGCGTTGTCTTGCGCGCGTCCGAGGCCCAGAGCCAGCACGAGCCAGCCGAGCGCGATGGGGATGGTGACGAGGGCGATGCCGGTGACATCGAGGCCGGTGCCGCGCAGCGCCGTGAAGGCCCAGGCCCACAGCGCATCGGCGCCACGGAACAGGGCACCGTCGATGATATTCTTGGCCTTGTATTTCTCTTCCCGGTCGACCGAGGTGAACAGCATTTCGCGGGCGGGATTGGAGATGGCGAAATTGGACGTGCGCTGCAAGGCCTGGAAAGCCATGGCGACGACGAGCAGCGGTTGCGCGGCGAGAATGGCGAAGCCGATGGCGAAGATCAGCGGCAGGAAAGCCGCTGCCGGCCCGGTGCCGAAACGCTGGATGAGGCGGCCGGTGGCTAGAAATTGAACGACCAGGGTTAGCAGTGCCGATGCCAGATCGATGGCGGCGAAAATGCGCGTGCGCGTTGCCGGATCGCCGGAGGCGGCGGAAACGAGTTCGGCCTGGGCAAAATAGAGAAAGGTGCCGGCGAGCGACAGGAGTATCACCCACAGCGCGATGCCGGCGAGATAAGGCGAGCGCAGGATCAGCGAGAAGCCGGCGAAGGGATTGCCGCCGATGGCTTTGGGCGCCTTCTCCGCCTCGATCGGCTCCGTGCGCTCGGCCGTCAGCTCCAGGCGCATGGCGCAGAACACGGCGATCTCCAGAAAGATCATGGCGACGAGAAGTAGATTGGCAGGGCCAAGCAGGCCGGCGAGCGAAACGGTCAGCGTCGGTCCAAGCAATGCGCCGGCCGTCCCGCCGGCCGCGACGAAGCCGAAGAGGCGTTTCGCCTGTTCGGTGCGGAAGAGATCTGCCAGGAACGACCAGAAAATCGAGACGACGAACAGATTGAAGATGCTGATCCAGACAAAGAAGGCGCGCGCCGCTTCACCTGGAAAGATGCGGAAGGACAGAAGCAGCCAGAAGAGAACGAGATTGAGCGCGAAGAAATGATAGACGAGCGGAATGAAGCGCGCGCGGGGAAGGCGAGCCACGAGCGCGCCGTAAATGGGCACGGCCACCAGCATGGTGATCAACGTCGCGGAAAAGAGCCAGGGCATGTTGCGCACGCCGCCGGCGACGCCCATTTCGTCGCGCACCGGGCGCAGAACGTAATAGCTGGTCAGGAGGCAGAAGAAATAGGCGAAGGCCCAGAGCATGGCCCGCACTTCCTGCGGCCGCACGTCGACGACACGTGACAAGGCACGCTCGATGCTCTGCTCCCATTGTGCCATCTGGAAACCGATCCTTCCTTGCGGTATTTCCCCGTGCGCACGGCCTTGTTCCCAGCCGATTCCGCGAACCGGATGGTAGCACGGGTTCCGCACCTTTCCAGGTGCGCGCAAAAGGCCGGATCGACTTTTCAGTCTCCGGAGCCTAAATCAAGTTAATCCTTATCCACATCGCATAGTTTTGATAGCGGTCTCATGACAGAAGCCAGTGCCACCGGCGCAACCAGCGACAGTCCAGCTTATCCTTCCGGCAAGGTGGGCGTCTTGATCGTCAATCTCGGCACGCCCGACGCCACCGACTACTGGGCGATGCGTCGCTATCTGAAAGAGTTCCTGTCGGACCCCCGTGTGATCGAGGTGCCCAAGCTTTTGTGGTGGCCGATCCTCAATCTCGCCATCTTGACGATCCGTCCCAGCCTGTCGGGACGCAAGTATGCGACGATCTGGAACAAGGAGCGCAACGAGAGCCCGTTGCGCACCTATACGCGGGCGCAGGCGCAACGGCTTGCGCGGCTGATCGGCGACGGGGCGTTGGGTGATCCGGCTCGCCCGGTCGTGGTCGACTGGGGCATGCGCTATGGCAATCCCTCGATCAAGTCGCGGCTCGAGACGTTGCAGGCGCAAGGCTGCGACCGCATCCTGTGCGTGCCGCTCTATCCGCAATATGCCGCTTCCGCTTCCGCGACAGTGGCCGACAAGGCGTTCGCCGCCTTGAAGACGATGCGTTGGCAGCCGGTGGTGCGCGTCGCGCCGCCTTGGCACGACGATCCGGTTTACATCGATGCCTTGGCGCAGAGCGTGCGCGATGCCTTGGCCAAGCTCGATTTCGAGCCCGAGGCGGTGATCGCCTCGTTTCACGGCATTCCACAAAGTTATGTGGACAAGGGCGATCCTTATGCCGCGCAATGCGTCGAGACCGTGCGGCTCTTGCGGCAGAGGCTCGGCTTCAGCGACGCACAGATGCCGCTCGCTTATCAGTCCCGTTTCGGTCGCACCGAATGGATCAAGCCTTATCTCGATGCGACCGTGCGCGAGATGGCGCAGCGCGGCGTCAAACGGATCGCTATCGTGGCACCTGGCTTCGTGTCCGATTGCGTCGAGACGATCGAGGAAATCGGCGTCGAGGTGCGCGATATCTTTTTGGGCGCGGGTGGCGAACATTTTGCTCGCATCGACTGTCTCAACGATACGGACGCGGGGATGAACGTTCTCGCGCATGTGGTGCGGCGCGAACTGCAGGGGTGGATATGAGCGAACCGGCCTCCGACAGCGGCTATTCCATCGTCGTCACGACGACGAGCAGCGACGACAATGCCCGGCTGATCGCCGAGCGCCTGCTGTCGGACAAGTTGGCGGCATGCGTCCAGCTCCAGCGGATCGAAAGTCTCTACGTCTGGGAAGACAGGCTGCGCGACGAGCCGGAAATCGAAATTCGCGCCAAGATCAAATCCGCCGATTATGCCGATGTCGAACAGGCGATCCGCATGGTGCATGTCTACGAAGTACCGGAGATCGTGCGCATCGCGATCGCCGAAGGGCATGGGCCTTATCTGCGTTGGATCAGCGATGTGACGCGCTGATTGCTAGAGTGTGCGGCCATTTGGCAATCTTCGATCAGTTGCCGAATATTTCACGCACCCGCTTTCGGATGTTGTCGTCGACCTTGACGGTCTGTTCGACGACCTGTTGCAGCAGCTTATGATCCGCAGGTTCGATGGAAACTTGCATCTTAGCGGCATCGGCGAGCAGGTCTGGATCTTGTGTCATTTTTTGAAAGCTGTCGCGTAAGGCGGCTGCCGCCGCTGTCGGTAGATCCGGTGGAGCCGTATAGGCGCGGCCTATAGCCCCGCCCGATGCGTAGAGCGTAAGCAACTGCCTGTCGGCATCATTCTTTGCGAGTTCGACAAGAGCGGGAACGTCGGGAAGCTCGGGATCGCGTTCCGGCACGTCTTGCAGAATGATCCGCACCTTTTTGTCTTTGAGCCAGGCCTGATGCTGCGCTTTAACGACCGCCCAAGACGTTGCGGTTCCATCGACTTCACCACGCTCCATCGCCAACATGGCTGGTCCGGACGATGGATAACCAGATACGATCTTAAATTTAGTTCCAAGAACGTTATTGAGAAGCTTGGGGACGGTCTCTGCCAAATTGGCCGGGCCAGTGCCGGCCACGGACATCTCTATCGATTTAACGTCCTCCATCGACTGTGCCTTGGCCGAATGCCAAACAAGATGAATATTGTTGCTCGATGCGATGCGTCCGATCCAAGTTAATTTCGTCGCATCATACCGAACGCCCGGATTTTGCAATGCCTGTTCCATCGCAATGGTTTCGCCGAGAGCCGCGATCGCTGTCCCGTCTTTGGGGGCAACCGCGTAGATGTAATTGGCAGCTTGCAGGGACCCCGCGCCCGGCATGTTTTGGGGAACGATAGCTGGCTGTCCGGGCATGTGCTTGCCGAGGAAGCGTGCGACGAGGCGCGCATAGAGATCATAGCTTCCTCCCGGCGCGTAACCAATGACCAAGTAGATGGGTGACTTTGATACATATGGCTGTGGCGTCGAGGTCTGAGCTTTCGCGGGCATAAGACCTGCGCTTGCGATGGCTGCGGCAATGCCTAAGCGAACGATCATGAACTCCTCCCATGAAAGATTATTGGAAGACGCCCCATCTAGCGGAATGGCGGTTCGTCGAAACTGCGCAATTTGCGTGAGTGAATGGTGGCGCCGGCTTCGTTGAGTTTGCTCAAAGCACGCAGTCCGATCCTCAGATGTTCGCCGACGGCACGCTCATAGAACGCATTGGCGGCGCCAGGCAGTTTGATTTCGCCGTGCAGCGGCTTGTCGGAGACGCACAGCAAGGTGCCGTAAGGCACGCGCAAACGGTAGCCCTGCGCGGCAATCGTGCCTGATTCCATATCGACGGCGACGGCGCGCGATTGGTTGATGCGGCGGCGCTCCTTGGTCCATTGCAGTTCCCAGTTGCGATCGTCCTGGGTAACGACGGTGCCGGTGCGCAGGCGCCGTTTCAAACGCTCGCCCTTCTCGCCGGTGATTTCAGCTGCGGCTTCCTGAAGCGCCACCTGAATTTCAGCAAGGGCGGGAATGGGGATGTCGGGGGGCACCAGTTCGTCGAGAATATGATCCTTGCGCAGATAGGCATGGGCGAGAACATAATCGCCGATCACCTGTTCCTGGCGCAGGCCGCCGCAGTGGCCAACCATCAGCCAGCAGTTCGGTCTGAGCACGGCGAGGTGATCGGTGATGTTCTTGGCGTTGGAGGGCCCCACGCCGATATTGACCAGGGTGATGCCTTCGCCGTTCTTGCGGATCAGATGATAGGCCGGCATCTGGAAGCGATGCCAGGGCGCCGCCATCACGCGTTCCGCCGTGCCGTCATCGATGTCGCCTTGGCCGATGCGGCCGCCGCCGGGCACGGCCAAAGCCTCGGCGGTGCCGGCCTGAACTTCGGCCAACCCCAATCGAACGAATTGATCGACATAACGGTGATAGTTGGTGAGCAGCACTCAGGGCTGCATGTCGCGCCAGTCGGTGCCGGTGTAATGGACGAGGCGGCGCAGCGAGAAATCGACGCGCACCGCGTCGAACAACGACAAGGGGCGCGGCTCGCCATCGACAAAGTCGAACGTGCCATCGGCGATCTCGTCGCCGACCAGGGACAGGAGTGGCGTTGGAAAGTAGCGCGCGAGTTCGACGGCGGTAGCTTTGCCGCGTGCCAGTTCGTCGCCACCGTCGAGGGCATAAGGGTAGGGGATTTCCTGCTGGCTGACGCCGGTTTCGATCGTCGCGCCGTATTCCTCCACCAGCAGGCGAAGCTGATCGAGCAGATAGGCGCGAAATTCCGCGGGCTGTGTGACGGTGGTCGAATAGATGCCCGGTGCCGGGAATTTGGCGAAACCGCGCCATGTGGTCGGCGCGCTCAGCGGCAACGCGTTGGCGTGCGTATAGGTGACACGCAGCACCGGATAACGATAGCGGGCGCGTTCCTCCGCCGTCGGCGGCACATGGGTATCGAAGAAACGTTGCAGGTCATCACGCAAGGCCTGACAGGCGGCAGCATAGAGCGCTTCGAGCCGGTCGATCGCGTCCTCGGGCGTGGCAGCGATCTCGAAGGTCATGCAAGGCTCCCGAATAAAGAACGGCCGGTCCGACGCCAAACGTCGGATTGACCTGTCGTAGCAAATGGAAGGCTGTTCGTCTGGCCCACGATCGTCTCAGTTGACTGGTTTTTAGTTCACTCTTGGCCAGGAGAAATCGTCGGCGCGGCCAGGCCGCGTGTCCATTGGTGCGCCGGTAACGAGGGCGCGTTGCGTCAGGTCGTTGGGATCGCCGGTGCGCGGTGCGCGGGCCCGTGTGGCAAGCTGGCCGCCGGGCGACAGGTCGGGCGCCGTCAGGGTCAGCACCGGGCCAGCCGGCGGGCGTACCGGTATGACGATCTGCGGCGGCGGCGGTGGCAGCGGGATCAGGAGGCCGGCATTTGGCGGGGGCACTTCCGGCGGCAGATCGACCCGAACCGTGACTTGCTGTTGGGACGGCGTCGATGGCGGTCGGCCGGCGACGGCTGGTTCGTTAGGTTTCTGCGCATCGAGAATGCGGCGGATGTCGCCTTCGACATAGTAAGCGAGCTTGCGGGCGCCTGCGCTGGTGAAGTGCACGCCATCGCCGGTGCGCAGCCGCACGATCTGGCCGTTGAGATCGGGTCCGAAGATCGAGAACTGGTTGCGGTCGTCGACGAAACCTTCCCAGACGTCGATATAGGTGGCGCCGGTCTTGGCGGCGACGTCGCGGTAGATTTCGTTGAAGTTCAAAAGTTCCGCCGTCAGCCGTTCGTTCTTCATCACCGGCAGGCCGACCCAGAGCAGCGGGATCTTGCGATCGCGGAACTGCGTGGCGATGGCTTCGACACGCGCCGTATAGGCGGCGTTCCATTTCGGCGTGCGCGGTTCGAGCACCGTATTGCCGTCGCGCAATTGTTGGCGGTCGTTGCTGCCGATCAAGATGACGGCGAGTTTGATCTTGTCGTTGCTGGCCAGAAGCTCGCGGACGTTTTTGTTCCAGTCGTAATAATCATCGCGCACGAGACCGGAATTTTCGCGGGTGCGGCGCAGAATGGCGATATCGGGCCGTTCCTCGAATGCTTCCTGTAGACCCTGAGCCAGCAGCTGGCCGATGTTGTCGCCGATGACGGCGATGGTGGTGGTCGCCGCCTGTGGCGCCTGAGCGGAAAGGGTCGCCGGCGCTGAAGGGGTGCCAGGCGTTGCGGGCGCCGCCGGCGCCGCGTTTTCGGTCGGATGCGGCGTTTCCGTGGGCGGACGGCTGGGTTGCAGTTCGTGTGGCACTTCGCGGCTGAAGCCGCGTTTGGGCGCGGCGCGGCGGATGAGCTGGGTTGGCCGCTGCACGACGATGGGGGGCTTGCGCGCCTGCTGCATGCGCTGGCGTTCGCGCTGCCAGTAGAGCGCGCTGTTGGAATCGTCGAATTGGGCTATGACCGCCGGGCCGCCGGTCAGGAACAGGAAGACGGCGACCAGGCTGAGCTTGAGCGCACGTGCCCAGCCGCCAGTCCAGCCGCCATGCCGGCCTGGAAGGCTGGGAGGAGCTTCGGCGTGCGACACGGCGGGCTGCATGCCCCAAGTTTTACCAGATCAGCGGTGCGAGCGCATCTGTTCGAGGAGGCTGACGGTGGCATAGCCGTCCGGCGTCAGGCCGCGGCGCTTCTGGAAGGCCCGGATCGCCGTTTGCACCTGCTCGCCGATTTTGCCGTCGACCTTGCCGGCATCGAGCCCCAACCGATTGAGATGACGTTGCATTTCCATG
Organism: Rhizobiales bacterium 62-17; assembly: GCA_001898965.1. Lineage (GTDB taxonomy): Bacteria > Pseudomonadota > Alphaproteobacteria > Rhizobiales > Beijerinckiaceae > Terripilifer. The sequence continues at coordinate 702,329 of MKVW01000004.1, read as the reverse complement.
GCTTGGGCTGTGGTGAGTGGCTTGTCGCCGGTCGGCCATTTGGCCGCCAGACTGCCGGCTCCGGCGATCCGATCGCTGAGGATGGCGACGCCCAGCGCGTAAGCCTGGGAGTTGTTGTAAGACTTGATGACGCGGAAATTCGGCGTGATCAGGAAGGCTGGGCCACGGGCGCCAGCCGGCAAGAACAGCGAGGCCTCACCGCCTGATGGCATGGCCTCGCCATCGGCGCGGCGCACGCCCAGGCCCGCCCACTGCGGAAAGGAGCGGCCGGTCTGCGGTTCGTGCGCGGAAAAATCGAAGCCCGAGGGGATGACCACTTCATAGCCCCAGGTTTCGCCGCGCCGCCAGCCATAGCCGGCGAGATAATTGGCGGTGGAGGCGATGGCATCGGGGATGCTGGTCCAGATGTTCTTGTGGCCGTCGCCGTCATAGTCGACCGCATATTTCATGAAGCTCGACGGCATGAATTGGGTCTGGCCCATGGCGCCGGCCCAGGAGCCGTTCATCTGCCCATAGCCGATATGGCCCTGCTGCAGGATGGTCAGCGCGATCAGCAGTTCGTTGCGGAAGAAGTCGCGGCGCTCGCTGCCGTAAGCCAGGGTGGCGAGCGAACGCACCACGTTCTTGCCGCCGGTCATCTGGCCGTAGCTCGTTTCCATGCCCCAGATGGCCAGAACCACATAACGGTCGACGCCATAGCGACGCTCGACATCGGTGAGCACCTGGCCAAAACGCTTGGCCATGTCCTGGCCTTGCGAAATGCGCGAAGCCGTCACGGCACCAGAGAGATAGCTCCAGACCGGCTTGACGAATTCGGCCTGTTTGCTGCTGTGCTTGAGGAGCGACATATCGGGCGTCATGCCGCTGAAGATCTGGTCGAAGAGCTGACGGGACACGCCGCGCGACTGGGCTTCTGGCCACAGGCCGGAGACGAAGGTGCCAAAGCCGCTTTCGGCGGCCGCGCCGCGGGGCGCGCCTTGCGCCCGCGCCGTCGAGTGCAGGAAGCCGGCCAGGACGAGAAGCGCGGAGGCGACGAAAATCAAAGTGCGCAGGATCTGGCCATGGGTGGCCGTGGCCAGGGATGGGGTGATCGGCGGTTCCGCGTGGAACGGCCGCAGTCTCTTGCGCGCGAACGCCATGCTTTGCTCCGGTATTCCTGTCCCGCAGACCGGCGGGATTTGGGCTTTCGACAGCGGAAATTAGGGGCAAGTCATTTCGGAATTGTTTACCATCCCCATTAAGGGTGCAACTTGATGTCTCATCGGGGCGAAAACCGGGGTGTTCTCACGTATAGGCCGGCCATTTTGGGCGCTTAAGTTCCGCGCGGACTGGCGTTGGCCACCCGGTCTGTGCGATTTGTCATGCATCAGCCGCATGGTGTGAGAGAGAATGACCACTTCTTGGGAAAGGATTCCATCATGATGATTTCCGGGCTGGGGCTTTTTGCCATCGCATTCGTTCTGTTCGTCATCGTCACGCTGCTGATGGGCGTGCGGCAGGTGCCGCAGGGCTATGCCTATACGGTCGAACGGTTCGGCAAATATTATAAGACGCTCTATCCGGGGCTTGGCATCATCATGCCGTGGATCGACCGCATCGGCCGCAAGATCAACGTCATGGAGCAGGTGCTCGACGTGCCGACGCAGGAGGTCATCACCAAGGACAATGCCAGCGTCTCGGTCGACGGCGTGTTGTTCTTCCAGGTGCTCGATGCGGCACGCGCCTCCTATGAGGTCTCCAATCTGGAGATCGCGCTGCTCAATCTCACCATGACCAATATTCGTACCGTCATGGGCTCGATGGACCTCGACCAACTGCTGTCGCATCGCGACGAGATCAACAACCGGCTGCTGTCGGTGATCGAACAGGCGGCGCAGCCCTGGGGCATCAAGACCAACCGCGTCGAGATCAAGGACATCGTGCCGCCGCGCGATCTCGTCGACTCGATGGCACGGCAGATGAAGGCGGAACGCGAAAAGCGCGCCAGCGTGCTTGAGGCGGAAGGCCAGCGGCAGGCGGAAATTCTGCGCGCCGAAGGCCGCAAGCAGGCCGTCGTGCTTGAGGCCGAAGGCCGTAAGGAAGCCGCGTTCCGCGACGCCGAGGCGCGAGAACGTCAAGCCTTGGCGGAAGCCGAAGCGACGCGCTCCGTCTCTGAAGCGATTGCCAAGGGCGACATCGCCGCGCTCAACTATTTCATCGCCGAAAAATATGTCCGGGCGATCGATGCCCTGGCGCATTCCACCAATCAGAAGACCTTCCTGATGCCGATGGACATGGCCGGCATCGCCGGTACGCTGGCTGGTATCACGGAGCTGACGCGGGAAGCGCATCTGGGCTCGAGCCCAAGTGGCGGCGAGACGCGGCGGGGCAGCAGCCTGCCGCCGACCAATCGTGGCTGATCGCGCAAAGGACGAGGGCGAAGATGGATTTCATGGGGTTGCATGTGGCGTGGTGGTGGCTGGTCGCGGGCATCTTGCTCTGCGCGGCCGAAGCCATCGCGCCGGGAATGTTCCTGTTGTGGATCGGCCTGGCGTCGATCGCCACCGGGCTGGTGCTCAGTCTCATCGGCCTGTCGTTGCCGTGGGCGCTGCTGCTGTTCGGCATTTTCGCCATCGTGTCGCTGCTGCTCGGCCGGAAATTCTATGGCTCGCGCGACAGCGCCGGCGATCAGCCGTTTCTCAATCGCCGTGCCGACGCTTTGGTGGGTCGCAGCTTCGTTTTGAGCGAAGCGATCCGTCAGGGTGAGGGGCGCATTCGCGTCAACGATTCGCAATGGGTGGTGCGCGGTCCCGATCTGCCGGCCGGCACCAAGATCAAAGTGGTCGGCGTCGAGGACGCCATGGTGCTGCAGGTCGAGCAGGCCTAGCAGCCTGCTCAAACCTCTCCACTGTCATTCCCCTATGCGCGAAGCGCGAGTGGGAATGACACCTAGAACGTCCCTTGCATGGGGTTGTTCCTCAGAATTGGCCGATACCCCCCTCCAACGCGATGAAGCGGGGCGACAACCATCGTCATCGCTTTGAAAATACGAAAGAGAAGCGGCGGAATTATGTGCTGGCTGAGGCGCCTGGCGCTTACCGTCACTGCGAGTGCTGCTTCAGTGCCCATGCCCGAGATAGGCGGCGCCGATCTCGGGCCGCTGGCGCAATTCGTCCGGCGTGCCCGACGCGATCATCTGGCCGCAATCTAGCACATAGGCGCGCTGCGCCGCTTCCAAGGCCTTGGTGGCATTTTGCTCGATGAGCAGGATGGAGACACCCGTCGCATGGATGCGGGCGATGGTCTCGAACACCTGTTTGATGATGACGGGGGCGAGGCCCAGCGACGGCTCGTCGATGAGCAGCAGGCGAGGCCGCGCCATCAGCGCGCGCGCGAAAGCCACCATCTGCTGCTGGCCGCCCGACAGCGTACCGGAAATCTGCCGACGCCGTTCACCGAGAATGGGGAACATGGCATAGGCCTGTTCCAGCCCTTCGCGCTTGTGGGCGCGGGCGGCGGCGCGGTAGCAGCCGAGTTCGAGATTTTCCTCCACCGTCATCGAGGTGAACAGGCGGCGGCCTTCGGGAATGATGGCGACGCCGCGATCGGCCAATTGCTGCGGCGTCAGCCGGGCGATGTTTTCGCCATCGAGCAGGATACCGCCGCTGCGGATCGGCAGCAGGCGCGCGAGCGCATTGACCAACGTGGTCTTGCCGGCGCCGTTCGGGCCGATGATGGCGACGAGTTCGCCGGGGCCGAGATCGAAGGAGATGTTCGAGAGCGCGAGGGCCTCTCCATAGCCCACGCAGACCGCGTCAGCTTTCAGCATCGCTCGTCCCCAGATAGGCGCGGATCACCGCCGGATCGTCCATCACCGTGCGCGGATCGCCTTCGGCGATCAGTTTGCCCTGGTTGAGGATGATCAGCCGGTCGGTCAGTTCCATGACGGCGCGCATGTTGTGTTCAACGAAGACGATGGTGCGCTCGCCGCCGTGGATGCGGCGGACCATGGCGATGGCGCTGGTGATCTCGCTTGGCGTCAGGCCGGCGAGCACTTCATCGAGCATGACGAGGCGGGCATCGGAGACGAGCGCGCGCGCCAGTTCGAGGAATTTGCGCTGGTGCAGGTTCAATTCGCTCGGAAAAGCGCCGGCGCGATTGGCGAGACCGACGAAGTCCAGCGTTTCGAGCGCCTTGCGCCGTGCCGTTTCCTGCGGATAGGCGGCACCGCCGAACATAGCCGCCACCATCACATTGTCGAGCACGCTCAGATGCTGGAAGGGGCGCGGGATCTGGAAGGTGCGGGCGAGGCCGAGGCACGCGATGCGATGGGCCGGCATTTGCGCGAGATCCTGGCCCTCGAACAGCAGCCGTCCGGTGTCTGGTTTGTAGAAGCCGTTCATCACATTGATGAGCGTCGATTTGCCCGAACCGTTGGGGCCGATGAGGCCGAGAATCTCGCCCTGGCGAATGTCGAAATTGACGCCATCGAGCGCCTGTACGCCACGGAAGGCGAGGCTGATGTTCTCGCCTTTCAAGAGAACGGGCCGCTCGGTGGTTGCCGGCGCCGTCGCGATTGGCGCGGCTGGCACCAGCACATGCGGCGCGGTGTCGGTGCTGCCCGCGGAGGCGGCGCGGCGTTTGTGCACCTGTTTCTGCACGAAACCGGCGACGCCTTCCGGCAGGAACAAAGTGGCGAGGATCAGCGCCAGGCCGATGACGATGCGTGCCGCGAGCGCGGAATCGCCGGAGACGAAGACGAAGTTGATTGTCGTGACGAAGACCGCGCCGATGGCTGGACCGAGCCAATGGCGCATGCCGCCGATGACGCTCATCAGAATGACGAACAGCGCCACGGTGCTGGAGAAGGTTTCCGAGACGGTGACATAGCTGACGAAGATGGCGTGGACGGCGCCGGCGACACCGGCGATGGCCGATGAAATGGCGAAGGCGATCAGCTTGTAGCGATAGGATGGAACGCCCAATCCTTCGGCGACATCCTCATCGTCGGCGATGGCGAAGAGGCCGCGGCCAAGGCGGCCGTATTGTATGAAGTAGGTGATGGCAAGCGTGCCGATCGCGACGCAAGCGCCGAGCAGATAGATCGTCGTGGCCGAATTGTCGTAGATGCGCGGCAATTGCACGCCGAGCAGATATTTGCCCGGTCCGCCGTCGATCGGTGTGTTGAGCACGATGGTGGCGACGACGATGGTCATCGCCAAAGTTAAGAGCGCGAACAATTCGCCGCGCAGCCGGCGCACGCGAAAGATCACGGCGCCCATGCCCAGGCTCAACAAGGCCGCCAGTGCCGCCGCAATCACGAGGCAGACGAGGATCGGCAGCGAAGCGCCGAGATTGGCGGTCGTATACATGCCGACGCCGTAAAAAGCGCCGTGGCCGAAGGAGAAATAGCCGGTGAAGCCGCTGATGATGGTCCAGGAGGTCGCCAGCGAAATCCACAGGCACAGGAGATAGAGGAAGGATTCGAAGAACGGCGGCAGGCCGAGCGCCGGCAATAGGAGGAGCAGCACCAGCGCGACCGCGAGCGCGGTCGGGACGCCAAAGCGCGCGGCGGCGGAGCGGGTGGGAATGAGGGGCGTGTCTGCGGTTACCGAGGCCATATTCCACTCACACCCGTTGCGGCCATAGCACGAGAAGCAGGATCAAGATGGTGAAGGGCACGACCGGTGCCCAGGACGGAGCGGTGACCGCCATGGTGATCGCTTCGCTGACGCCGATCAGCATACCGGCGGCGAGAAGGCCCAGAGGATTGCCGAGGCCGCCGAGCAGAACGGCGGCGAAGACGACACCGAGCCAGGATAGGATTTGGCTTGGCGCCAGCGTGTAAAGCAGTGCGACAAAGACACCGGCAACGGCGGCAAGCGCGGCGGAGAAGCCCGAGACCAGCAACAGCAAACGCTGGTTGGGCACGCCGAAGGCGGCGGCGATGGCGGGATTGTCGAGCCCGGCGCGCAGAGCCTTGCCGAGCCAGGTGAAGCGCATGGCGGCCCAGGTGGCGACACACAGGCCGACGGCGATGACAACCAACAAGATATCAGCCATCGGCAGGAGCAGCGTGCCGACTTCGACATTGCCGTGCAGGGCGCGGTTTTCGTAGCGCACGAAATCGGCCGACCAGATGAGCTGGATCACTGCTTCGGCGATGATTGCCAGGCCATAGGTGACGATCAGCGAGGAAAATTCGTTGACGTTGAACCGCAGGATCAGCACCTGCTGGATGACGCCCAGCATGAAGAACAAAGGAATCAGCAGAAGGGCGACGGCGAGCGCGCTGAAGCCGCGCACGCCGGCGAATTCGTAGGTCATGTAGGCGGCCAGGAACACCAAGCCGAAATGGGCGATGTTGATGACCCGCAGGTAACGCCAGGAGAGGCTCATGCCGAGCCCCATCAAGGCGTAGAGACTGCCGGCGAAAATCCCCGACAGTACCGATTGTCCAAACAGCGTTGCGCTCATCGGGTGATGGCTTGTTTCTCTGATGACGCTTTACTTGCCCTGGACCGTATAGCCGGGCGTGATCATATCCTTCGGCCAGATGATGACCCATTTGCCCTGCTGCACTTGCTTGGTGCGCATCAGGTTCTTGCCATAGTTGTTCTGGCCATCGAAGCTGATGTGGCCGAGCACGGTATCCGAGCCATTTTTCTTGATGTGGTCGGCCAGCACCTTGTCGTCGAGCGACTTGGTTGCCTTGATCGCGCCGGTGAGAATTTCCCACATCGACCAGCTCGCGCCCGCCTGGGTTTCCGGCTCCGTATAGGGCAGGCCGGCCTTGGTCGCGGCTTCGGTGAACGCCTTGGCGAAGGCGGCGGCCTCGGGGTTCTTGTTGAGCGGCGGCAGGTTTTCGAAGGCGGTCGTCGCCATGGCGTCGTTGCCGAGCGGCGATGTCGCCAGCGGGCCTGGTGTCGGATAGACGTAGAAGTGATTGCGAGGCTTGTAGTTCAGCTTGTCGAGCGCTTCGAGCAATTGGTTGCCCTCGAGGCCGATGGCGCCGACGAACAAGAGATCGGGATCGGCCTCGCGCACGCGCGCGGCGATCGGTCCGAAGTCGCGGGTGCCGAATTCGAATTCGAGATAGAGCGCTTCCTTGACGCCGCGTGCCTTGGCGACTTCGCGCGCGCCGACGGCGACGAATTGCACCGACGGGAATTTGCTGGTGACGATGGCGATCGACTTCGGCGTCTTGCCGATCGAGGCCAGCGCGTCGAGCAGGTCGTTCGGCATTGTCTTTTCAGGGTCGATGCCGAGCGGCCAGGCCGGGAACTGACGATCATAGGCCGCCATTTTCGGAATGCCGAACGTGCTGTGCACGAGGACCTTGTTGTAGCGCTGTGCCACGGCCATGGCGGACAGAATGCCGGCTGTCGCATAAGGGCCGATGATGAGATCGACCTTGTCGACCGTGATCAGGCGTTCATAGAGCGTGCGCGTGATGTCGGGCTTGGACTGATCGTCAAGCAGCACCCATTCGACGGGCCGGCCAAGCAGGCCGCCCCTGGCATTCAACTGCGCGACGAAGAGGTCGCCGACTATCTTATGGATGGCGCCGGTCTGCGCCAGCGGCCCGGTCAGTGCCAATGTGCTGCCGATGCGGATCGGCGGTCCCGATGGGGCTTGAGCCTGTGCTTGAAAGGCCGTGGCGGCCAAAGCAGCGCTTGTCGCAAGACCGGCAGCCAGCATGAAACGGCGCGTTGCGCCGACGATGTCGCGTCCCCGCATATATCTCTCCCTCACGCCGAGGGGGTGATATCCCTCTCTCTCCCTCGGACCTGAAGTGAGCATGACGCGGAACGGCGCGTTCTGCAAACCTGCAAATGCACGTGCAACGGAATCTTGCAGAAAAAAATCTGCAAAAATTTTCGAGGCGATGAGGCGCGGTAAGCTCTGCTATTGCTGGCTTTGCCGCGATGCGGTCAGGCGGCGCCGAGGTGCAAGAGGTCGTGCAGGTGGACCACGCCCACTGGACGTTGGGCCTCATCGACGACGAGCAGGACCGAGCGGCGCTTGTCGTTGAGCAGCGCCAAGGCTTCCGCCGCCATCAGATCGGGCGAGATCGTGATCGGCTTGGTGGTCATGATCGCGTCGACCGGCTCGTTGATGAAATCACCGGACTTTTCCATGCGGCGGCGCAGGTCGCCGTCGGTGATAATGCCGCTGAGACGGCCGTTGCCATCGACGATGCCGACGCAGCCAAAGCGTTTGCCGCTCATTTCGATGATGGCCTCGCGCATGGCCGAGCCTGTCGCGACCAGCGGGATCTCGTCGCCCTTGTGCATGATGTCGCGAACGAAGGAGAGGCGCGCGCCGAGCTTGCCGCCGGGATGAAATTGGCGGAATTCGTGCGCCGTGAATCCCTTGGCCTCAAGCAGAGCGATGGCCAGAACATCGCCCAAGGCGAGTTGCATCGTGGTCGAAGTGGTGGGCGCCAGCCCGTTCGGGCAGGCTTCCTCGGCGCTCGGCAATTGCAGGCAGATGTCGGCCTCGCGGCCGAGCGCGCTGTCGGCATTCGACGTGATGGCGACGAGCTGGATCGAGAAGCGGCGCGAATAGGTGATGATATCGGCCAGTTCCGCCGTCTCGCCCGACCAGGACAGGAGCAACAGGATGTCGCTTCGGCGAATCATGCCGAGATCGCCATGGCTCGCTTCGCCGGGATGGACGAAATAGGCCGGCGTGCCGGTGGAGGCCAAAGTGGCGGCGATCTTGCGGCCGACATGGCCGGACTTGCCCATGCCGGAGACGATCACGCGGCCTTCGCTGGCGGCGATGCGGCTGACGGCGGTTTCGAGCGCGGCAGCGAGGCCGCTCTGCGGCTGCAGTTTCAGCACGGTTTCGATGGCGGCGAGGCCGGCGCGCTCCAGGCCGAGCGTGCGCAGGGCGGAAGCCGTGGTGGCGCCGGGGGCGGGGGAAGCGGGATTCGGTGCGCTCATGGCGGGTTCCCTAGAGCAAATTGCCCGATCTGTCAGCCAAAGCTCTTTCTTAAGCGCCCGGGCGCGGCGGCAAGCATCTGGTAACGCGACATTAACCATAAATCCTTAACGCTAGATTCACCATTCGAACCGCCGGACTGGACCGGCGCCAGGTGCCAAAGTTGAGACTTCCGACCGTCCGAATCCGGCTTGCCGGCAGTGTCGGCGCCCTGCTTGTGGCTGGGGCGCTCAACGGCGCCTATGGACAGGCGGCTGGCTCCTCCGCTCGTTCGTCATCCAGTAGCCAGTCTTCCAACCTGCCGCTTCGCCAGTCGTTTGGACCCTCTTCCGGCTCCACATCTTCCTCTAATTCCTCCGGGCAAACCTCTGGGACATCGACGGCGCAGGCCGTCGGTGCCGGGACCGACATGCCGATGGCCCCGACCGACGGCAGCAGCGGGCAGTCCGGCGGCCAGAGCAGCGGTGCCGGCAGTGACGCTTTCGGCGACGATACCGACAATAATCTTGTGACCCCGGCGGCGCGTCGGCCGGTCGGGCCATTTACCTCGACCAATTACGGCCGTCCGCGCCAGCAGCCGGACAAACGCCTGACCTATAAAGGCCGGCGCAAAACACCGGGGCGGCCGTTGCCGGCCCTGGTGCCTTATCCGGGATCGCCCATGGCCAAGCGCCCCGTCGATCCCATCGCCAATCCGCCGCCGCCTCCGCCCAATTATGCGCAAGTGCCGACCATCGCGCGCAAGAAGCCGCCGATCGTCGACCCGGCGCCCTATGCGCCTTTGGGCATCGATGTTGGCTCGTTGCGCCTGAAGCCCTTCATCGAGACGTCGGCTGGCTACGACACCAATCCCAACCGCACGGCGGACGTGAATTCGCCCAAGGGCTCGACGCTGCTGCGTTTCGATGCCGGCCTCCAGGCGCAATCGAACTGGTCGAGCCATGAGCTACGCGCCGACATCAAGGGCGGTTATTCGCGCTATTCGAAAGTGCCGGAAGCCGATCGCCCCGATGGCACGGGCACGATCAATCTGCGGGTCGATGCGACGCGCGATACGGCCTTGAATTTCGAACTGCGGGGATCGTTGACGACACAACGTCCGGGCACGCCGGGCTTGCCGACCAGCTTGCAAGGGCGTCCGCTCGTGGCATCCTATGGCGCGTCTTCGGGCGTCACACAGAAGCTCGGGCGGCTGGAAGCCTCGGTCACGGCACTGGCCGATCGCGTGCAGTATGAGGATGGCCGTCTGAACAATGGCACCAGGGTGCCGCTGTCGGACAACAACTACAATACATACGGTCTGCGCGGCCGCCTTGCCTATGAAATCACGCCGGGCATCATTCCCTTCGCCGAAGTCACCGTCGATACCCGCAAACGCGACAAGCCGATCGACGATTCCGGCTATGCGCGTAATTCGAACGGCATTCTTGCCAGGCTCGGCTCTTCGTTCGAGTTCAGCCAGATGCTCACCGGGCAGATTTCCGGCGGCTACGGCAACCGCAAATATGACGATACGCGCCTGCCGAGCTTGAGCGGTCCGGCCATCGATGCCTCGCTGATCTGGACGGCGACGCCGCTGACGACGGTGACCTTGCGTGGCACGACCAATTTCTTCGAGACGACTTTGGCGGGCGCTTCGGGTGCGATCAGCCGCACGGGGTCGGTCGAAGTTTCTCACGCACTGCTGCGCAATCTGACGATTGGCATGACGGCGTCGCTGACCAACAATCAGTATCGCGGCGTGAGCCTCAATGAAAATTATTACACCGCCGGCCTGAAGGCGGAATACAGCCTGACGCGCTCGATCGTCATCAAAGGCAGCTATACCTACGAACGGCTGAAGTCGTCGCAGCTCGGCGCGGATTATACGGCCAACGTCTTCCTGCTTGGGCTTCGCTTGCAGCGCTGAGCCGGGCGTTCCGGCCTTCGCCATACAAAAGGCCTCATTCTCAACAATCGAAAGAGCGGCTTCCGGCGGCATCGCCGTGGACAGACGAGCGTTGCCGATGCCGATGTCTGTTGTTTTCAGCAGAGGAGAATGTCCATGGGGCAAGCGCGCAGAAACGTCCTCAAGAATGGATTGCTGTTGGCTGGCGGAGTGGCTTTGCCCAGCGTGGCGAGAGCGGCCATCGAGTCGAATGCGCTCATCGAACAATTCGCAGCCCGGCTAAGCGCCCATGACATCGATGGCTTCGCCGCGCTTTTCGATGACAGCTATGTCAATCATCAGGTCAGTGCGGCGACGCCGCCGCCACCGCAAGGTATGACGCCCAAGCAGGGAAGCGTCGCCTTCTTCAAGGCGCGTCTGGTGGGCATGCCCGATCTGAAGGTGACGATCGAGGCGCAGCTCGCGGCCGACGACAAGGTGGCGGCAAGCTTCGTCTATCAAGGCACCCATGGCGGCACTTATTTCGGCATTCCGCCGACGGGCAAACCGCTGCGTTTCACGTCTTGCGATATCTTTCGCGTGCGAAACGGCAAGCTTGCCGAGCATTGGGGAATGGGCGACCTCGCCGGCGTGCTCGCCCAACTCAAAGGCTAAGCACGCCCGCAGGACATCTGCGTCTTAAACGAGACGCAGAGGTCAGATCTTGCCGACGATCTTCTTCAGTTCTTCGAGGAAGCCCGGACGGATGTCGTCGCGCGCCATGGCGAAGGCGATGTTGGCGGCGAGGAAGCCGACCTTCGAGCCGGTGTCGTAGGTCTTGCCGTCGAAACGCACGCCGAAAAAACCCTGTTTCTCGGCCAGTTTCTTCATGCCGTCGGTGAGCTGGATTTCGCCGCCGGCGCCTTTCTCGACATTGGCGAGAATGTCGAAGATCTGCGGCTCCAGCACGTAACGGCCGGAGATGATGAGATTGGACGGCGAGGTGCCTTGCGGCGGCTTCTCGACCATGCCGTTGATTTCGAACGTGTGGCCGAAATCCTTGCCGACGGAGACGATGCCATACATATGCGTGTCTTCCGGTCGCACTTCCTCGACAGCGATGACGTTGCCGCCATGCTTTTCGTAAGCTTCGATGCACTGGCCGAGACAACGCGTCTTCTTGGCGCCGGGCAAAGTGATCATGTCGGGCAGGATGACGGCGAAAGGTTCATCGCCGACGATGTCGCGGGCGCACCAGACCGCATGGCCTAGACCAAGAGGCGCCTGCTGGCGGGTGAAACTGGTGGCGCCGGCCGCCGGCAGGTCGTCGCGCAGCGCCTCGTATTCCTTGAGCTTGCCGCGCTTCTGCAAGGTATCGTCAAGCTCGTAGGCCATGTCGAAATGATCTTCGATCACCGCCTTGTTGCGGCCGGTGACGAAGACGAAATGTTCGATGCCGGCTTCCCGCGCTTCGTCGACGCAATGCTGCAGAACGGGCCGGTCAACGACGGTGAGCATTTCCTTGGGGATGGATTTGGTGGCGGGGAGCACACGCGTGCCCAAGCCAGCGACAGGGAAAACGGCTTTGCGAATACGTTTGGCCATAAAGCATCCATCCCAGAGTTGTTGCGGTCTCAATCCCCCTGCATAGACTTAAGCTTACAAGTTTAACCTCGTCTGGCAAAAGCCTATGCTTCGGCCAAAAATTCATATGAATTTAGGTTCATAGGGATTTCATCGTCCGGAGCGATGCGACCAGTTAGGGGCGAATCCGTTAAGATCGGGTGATGCGTTTTTTTGATGTCATCCGCAGGCTGTGAGGACAGATGACCGTACTTGTCACGGGTGGTGCCGGCTATATCGGCAGTCATATGGTTCTGGAATTGCTCGACGCCGGCGAGAAAGTCGTCGTGCTCGACAATCTGTCGACCGGGTTCCGTTGGGCGGTGCCCGCTGAGGTTCCCTTTGTCCAGGGCGATTTCGGCGACGAGGATCTGATCACCGAGACACTGGCGCGCTACGGTGTGACGGCCATCGCCCATTTCGCCGCCAAGATCGTGGTGCCGGAATCGGTTGCCGATCCTCTCGGCTACTATCTCAACAATACCGCCAAGGCGCGCAGCCTCATCGAGCGCGCGATCGAGGGCGGCGTCCAGCATTTCATCTTTTCATCGACGGCGGCGGTTTATGGCGATCCGGAGAGCAATCCGGTGACCGAGGATGAATCGCTCAAGCCCGTCAGTCCCTATGGCCGTTCGAAGCTGATGGTCGAGTGGATGTTGCAGGATGCGGCGAAGGCGCATGGCCTGCGCTACGCGGTGCTGCGCTATTTCAATGTGGCGGGGGCCGATCCGAAGGGGCGCGCCGGTCAATCGACCGCCAATGCCACCCATTTGATCAAAGTGGCGGTGCAGGCGGCGCTGGGCCATCGCCCCGGCATGGAAGTGTTCGGCACCGATTATCCGACACGTGATGGCTCGTGCCTGCGCGATTACATTCAGGTGAGCGATCTGGCGGCGGCGCATATGGATGCGCTGCGCTATCTGCGCGGTGGCGGCGACAGCATCACCTGCAATTGCGGCTATGCGCGCGGATATTCGGTGCTGGAAGTGATCGATGTCGTCAAGAAAGTCTCGGGCGTCGATTTTCCGGTGACGATTTCCGGCCGGCGAGCCGGCGATCCCGCCGCCATCGTTGCCGGCAACGATCGCATTCGCGCCGTGCTGGGCTGGACGCCGAAATATGACGATCTCGACGTCATCGTTCGCCAGGCGTTGCTGTGGGAGCAGCATCTGCAAAAGCAGCGGACTGCTGCTGCGTCGAACGCCTGAGGCCGTCAAAAGCATGACATTTTGTGCCGTTGTCGTTTCTCGACACAAAATGGCCACGTTTTCTAAGCCTTTTCATCGAGCTGCGGATTGACTAAAGTCACGCCGCATCTCGGGCAATTGCTCGCACCGTTACGCGCCGTTAACGGTTTTCGGTAACAATTTGCTTGCGTTAACAATGTATTACCCTGCGTACCGGGGCAATCATCGTTAGCGGAGTGATTGACCGCAAACCGTGTCTCGGTCTGACGAAAAGGTGAGTTTGGCTTTGCAGAACCCGCGCCTCCGCACGGCATCACGCCGTTTTTTCAAATTTTTTGCGGCCGGCGGGTCGCTTGCTTTCGTTCTCACCGCGCTATCCACAAGTTCGACTCAGACGGCCATCGCCAACGGCGACACCCGCACCATCAATCTGGTGCATGCCCATACGGGCGAAACGATTTCCGCCACCTTCCGCGTCAACGGCAGTTACGACCCGACCGTTCTGAAACAATTGAACTGGTTCCTGCGCGATTGGCGGCGCGACGAGCAGATTTCCATGGATCCGCGCCTGTTCGACGTGATCTGGGAGGCGCAGCGCGGCGCCGGTTCCCGTTCCGTCATCCGCGTGCAGTCGGCTTACCGCTCGCCCGAGACCAATTCCATGCTGCGCCGCCGTTCGCGCGCCGTGGCCGAATATTCCCAGCATACCCAAGGGCGGGCCATGGACATCCACGTCGACGACGTGCCGATGTCCTATATCCGCGAGACCGCCATGCGCATGCAGCGTGGCGGCGTCGGCTATTATCCGACCGCCAATTCGCCTTTCGTCCATCTCGATGTCGGCTCCGTCCGGGCCTGGCCGCGCATGAGCTACGACCAGCTCGCCCGCCTGTTCCCCGACGGCAAGACCGTTCACATCCCTGCCAATGGCCATCCGATGGCGCGCTATGAAGAAGCGCGAGCGGAGATCGAGGCGCGTGGCGGCGGGTTTGTGCCGAGCTTGGCCCAGGTTCAGAGCAAGGGCTTCTTCGCCACCCTGTTTGGCTGGGGTGAAGACGAAGAAGATACCGCTCCGGTTCGCACCCAGGTGGCTTCGCGCCGTGGCGCGCCGGCGCCGGTACGCACCGCCGCGGCGACGCCGCCGGCAACCGCCTATGCGCCGGCCGAGGATAGTTCCTCCGCCTCGTTCTTCCGCTCCGATGCCGCCCGTCGCGACCCGTCGCGTGTCGCCGCGGCGCAGCTCCAGGCGACGGCGCAGCCCGCGCCGCAACCGCAACAACAGGCGGCGCCCGTCGCTGCCGCTCCCGCGCCGGTGGCCGCCGCGCCGACCGGCCCGGCACCGCGTGGCAGACCGGTGGACCTGCAGGCTGAGATCCAGGTCGCCGACGTGCCGCTGCCGCCGCGCCGTCCGTCGGATACGCAGGTCGAAGCAATGATCATGGCGGCCGTTCCGCTGCCGCCGCAGCGGCCCGCCAGCCTTATCGTTCTCGCCAAGGCTGAACCGGCCAAGGCCGACGCCACCAAGACCGACGTGCCGATGCCCACCGCGCGGCCAGCGGCCCGCGAGGCGCTGGCCGCGCTCATCGGTGGCACGGGTTCGAGCAAGGTGGCGGCGACGCCGGGCCTGCCTTCCGTCATCACCCAGGGCACGCCGGTTGCGGCCAATGCGGGCAGCAGCGTTCTGGCTTTCGCGCCGTTGCAGGCTGATCCGGCCAAGCCCGTAGCGCGGCCGCAACAACAACGCAGCGCGCCCGTCGTCGCGCGTCTGGTCGGCGTACGCGCGGCGCGCGATGCGCATCCAGCACCGCTCTCGGCCGCCCGGCTCGATCGTTCCAATTTCTCGTCGCTGCTGTCGCCCGCCAGCATTTCGCAGGCGCCGGTCTCGAGCCTCGTCGGTTCCACCGTGGCGCCGTTGCGCGCGTCGTCGCGCAACGATTTGAAAGCGGCGATGTTCGGACCGCCGATCCCGGTGCAGGCGGAAACGTCCGACAACATGGCCTCGACCGTTGGCCGTCGTGCCGAAGCGGATACTGCGCGCGCGAACTGAAAGTTGCGCTGAAGCCATCGCTTGATTGTGATACACTGATGAGGGCAATTTGAGCTATTGACCTCAGCGCATAATTTTGTAACTCAATAAAAAAGATTAGACATCGAATAATTCTGGGAAGGGAACTGTCGTCCGATGGGATCTGTGCAAACAGCGACGCGGCCTGGCGTGAGCCTCGACGCGGATAAGCCGGTATTGATCATCGATGACGTCTACAAAACCTTCGGCGATGCCGAGGAGGCGGTCACCGCGGTCGATCATGTTTCCTTCGACGTCAAACCAGGCGAGTTCGTCGCCGTCATCGGGCCGTCAGGCTGCGGAAAATCGACGCTCTTCAACATCATTGGCGGCATGTTGGGCGAGTATGGCGGCGACGTGCGCATCGACGGCGAACGTATAGCCGGGCCGCATCCAGCCGTCGGCATGGTGTTTCAAGAAGAGTCGACGTTCCCCTGGCGCAGCGTCATCGACAATGTTGCCTTTCCGCTTGAATTGCGCGGCGTCGCCAAGTCGGAACGTTACGATCGCGCCCGTCACTTCATCGGCATGGTCGGTCTTGATGGTTTCGAGAAGCGCTATCCTTCGCAACTCTCTGGCGGCATGAAGCAGCGCGTGTCGATCGCGCGCACGCTGGTCTCCAATCCGCGTATTCTCCTGATGGATGAGCCTTTCGCGGCGCTCGATGAGCAGACGCGCCTGCTGCTCGGCGACAAGATCACCCAGATTCAGCAGGAGCTGAAGCAGACGACCCTGCTGATCACGCACAATCTGACGGAAGCGGTGCAATTGTCCGATCGCATCGTCGTCATGACCTATCGCCCGGGTAAGGTGAAGCGGATCGCCGATATCGATCTGGCACGGCCGCGCACGTCCGACGTGGTCGGCAGCGATGCGTTCGGTCGCCATGTCGCCGACATCTGGAACGACCTGCGTGAAGAGGCGAGCCGCGGCATGCAGGAAAGCGAGCAGGTGGCGCGTGCGGATCGTCGCCGTGGCTGATCGTCGTGCGCCGCTGACGGCGACGCGGTGGTTTCCTCTGACGGTTGGCGCCCTGACCATCGTGGCCGTGGGCGTGATCTTCGAGGTGCTGCTGCGGATCGGCGTCCTCAACCGCTATATCATTCCGTTGCCGAGCGAAGTGCTGGCCGCTTTCGAGCGCATCGTCGCCGAGGAAGGCGTCATCGAACGCACCGGCACGTCGGCCTTCGAAGTGCTGACGGCGGGCTTTGCCTGTATTGCCGTCGGCGTACCGCTGGGCGTGCTTCTCTATCGCTTCAACATCCTGCGCCGGGCGCTGGAAGATTGGGTGGCGGCGCTGGCCGCGGCGCCGATCGTTCTGGCCTATCCGCTGTTCATGGTGTTGTTCGGTCGCGGTTCCATGACGGTCATCGTCATCGCCTTTGCTTATGGCCTGGCGCCGATCGTGCTCAAGACCGTGGAAGGTCTGTCGGAGACGCGCAGCGTGCTCATCAACGTCGGCAAGAGCTTGAACCTCAGCGAAGCGCAGATGTTCTGGAAGATTCTCTTTCCGTCGGCGATCCCGTCGATCTTCACCGGCATTCGCCTGGGCTGGACCTTCTGCGTCATCGCGGTGATCGGCGTGGAATTCCTCGTCAATCTCGGCGGTCTCGGCCAGCTCATCAACGATCTGGCCGAGCGCTACGACATGCCTGGCACCTATGCGAGCATCGGCTTCGTCATCGGCATCAGCATGATCTTTTTCATCATTCTCGAATGGGTCGAAAAATGGCTGCAACCGGCGCGTTGACCATGGCCGCTCCCGTCCCGCGCAAGGTGCGCGAACGGCGCGAAACGCGCCAGGTGTTCTATGTGCGCCTGGTGGTGATTTTCGCCTTCGTCGCCGTCTGGGAATTCCTGTCGCGTTCGGGCTGGTTCTTCGCCGACATCATTCCCTCGCTGGTGTCGATCGCGCAGGCGCTGTTCAGGCTGCTGGTCAACCCGGCGTTCTGGGCCAATCTGCAGGTGACGTTGCTGGAAGCGGCGGCGGCGCTATGCATCGGCACGTTCGCGGGCGTCGTCATCGGCATTCTGCTGGGTGCCAACCGTTTTCTCGGTGCCGCCTTCGAGCCCTATCTTTATTACTTCTCGCCGACGCCGCGCATCATTCTCTTTCCGATCATGATCATGTGGTTCGGCGTGGGGCTTGCCTCAAAGATCGCGCTTGGCGCGCTGGCGAGCTTTTTTGCCGTGGCGCTGTCGACGGCGGCGGGCATGCGCCAGATCGATAAGGTGATCATCCGCGTCGGCCGTTCGTTCCGGGCGACGCCGTGGCAGATGGCGACGAAAATCTATCTGCCGGCCATGCGCATTCCGGTGCTGACCGGCATTCGTCTCGGTCTCGGCAATGCCTTGATCACGGTGCTCTTGGCGGAAACGAAGCTGTCCAATCAGGGATTGGGCTATATGGTCAACACGATCTATCAGCGCTTCGATATTCCGACGCTCTATGCGCTGCTGATCATCGTCTTCATCATCGCCGGCGCCTGCAATGCGGTGCTCGGCTATGTTGCGCGCCGGGCGCGCTAGGCGGAACGTCTTATTCGACCATGCCGAGCGCGTTGAGATAGAGATCGAGAATCTCGGCCTCTTCCTTGCGCTTGTTCACTTCCTGCCGGCGCAGCGAGACGATCTTGCGCATGATCTTGATGTCGAAGCCGGTGCCTTTGGCCTCGGCGTAAACCTCTTTGATGTCGTCGGAAATCGTCCGTTTCTCCTCTTCCAGGCGCTCGATGCGCTCGATGAAGGAACGAAGATGCGAACCGTTGACGCCGGAAGTGTCGTCCATGACCTACTCTGAACTGGAAATGTGCGGCGCCAACGCCCGAGAGACCTGACGCCATTTGGCCGATGACGTTGCCGTTTCCACAGGCCACGCGTCAACGCCCGGCTGGGGATAATCCACATTATCCCCCGTTGCCTTTGTCGGGGCGGTCCATCGGTGAAAGCGCAGGTGGATCCTGCCAATCGGCTGATTTCGCATCACGTTTTAAGGCCCGGTCGATAACGGCATCAAAAACGCTGTCTGAAACCCGCCAAAGTGGCAGGTTAAGAGGGCTCGCTTCACGCCCGGCAGATGGGCGGGACTGGAAGGAGATCGGCCGTGGCGGTTTTTCAACGACCTGTTTTGGAGCTGCCGCCGTTCGGCAAGCTCGAATATTTCAGCGCCTATTGGCGCGGCCGTTTTCTCCTTGATGCGTTCCAAAAGGAATTTGACCTCATCGTGCGCGCCGAGCGGGACGGGCCGTCGAGCGCGCAGGCCGCCGCCATGTCCCGTCTCGTGTCCGATGTGGCGTCGATCAAAAGCAGCGCCACCGAACCGATGATCGATGTGCATCGGCGGTCCGGTTTGATGCCCGATGATCTCGCCGGACAGCCGGGCAATATTTGGAAGTCTCTGGATCCCGAACAGATCGAGGTCGCGGATGCGAGCTATTACGACAACGGGCGCATCGCCATCCTGATGATTTTCGGGTCGCTCCTGAATATGGATTTTGCTCCTGCGATCGAAACCGCAGACGGCCAGTTCATGCAGGTGCTCGACGGCACTTGAAGCTCATTTCTACCGAAACGTGATTTGCTCTAGTCGCCAGCTTTGAAGCCCGTCGAGCGCACCAGCTTGGCCCAGCGCTCGCTGCCAGCCGAGATCGCCTTGGCGAAACCCTCGCCCGTCTGGCCGGAGACGAGGAAGCCCTGGGCTTCAAGCAGTTTTCGCACTGCCGGATCGGCATGGGCGGCGACGGCCGCCTTCAACAAGGGCTCGACGAGATCAGGCGGCGTGTCCTTGCGCACCAAGAGCCCAAACCAGATACCGGTGTTGAATTCCGGATACCCCAATTCGGCGAAGGTCGGCGTGTCAGGCAATTGTGGGAAGCGTTTCTCGCCGGTGACGGCCAAGGCACGCATCTTGCCCGTCTCGACATTCGGCACCGCCGATTGCGTCTGGGTGAAGCCGAACAAGGCATGACCGGCGATCAGATCGACGGTTTGCGGCGCCGAGCCGCGATAGGGCACATGGTTGAGATTGAGATCGAAGCGCTCGTTCAGCAGCGCGCCGAGAAAATGCGAGGGGGTGCCGG
This sequence comes from Rhizobiales bacterium 62-17, assembly GCA_001898965.1. GTDB lineage: Bacteria > Pseudomonadota > Alphaproteobacteria > Rhizobiales > Beijerinckiaceae > Terripilifer. The sequence continues at coordinate 682,580 of MKVW01000004.1, read as the reverse complement.
GGCTGTAAGAGGCATAGCTCAGAAAGCCGCTTCGGCTTTTCGCCCAATCGAGAAATTCCTTGAAGGTTTTGGCCGGTACGCTCGGATGGGCGACGAGGACCAGCGGCGCCTCGACGCCTTTGATGAGGGGCAGATAATCCGACTGCGACCAGCGTGGATGATTGAAGACATGCGGATTGATTTCCATCAGCGCCTGCGTGCCGATCATGATCGTCGTGCCGTCGGCGGGGGCGCTGACGACATATTGCGCGGCGAGATTTGACGAATTGCCGGGCCGGCTTTCGACGATATAGGTCTTGCCCAGCGTCTTGCTCATGTGCTCGGCGATGACGCGCACGTAAGCATCGATGGCGCCACCCGCGGCCGTGCCGACGATGAATTTCAACTGCTGTGCCGAGGCCGATGTGATTGCAGCCATCGATGCCAGCAAAGCGATGACGGCGATCGTCGAAGCGCGTTGGCGCTTGCGCATGTGGTCCCTCCCGATATGCCCTCTCCATCGATGAACCTGCACGCGAAAAGCAACCGGTGCAATAAGCAAAAAAGCAAACGCCCGGCTTTTGGCCGGGCGTTGTCGTGCTCCGCGCAATGCAGAGTGAATGGATCGATTTACTTGATGCCGAGATGGGTCTGCGCGTTCTTGAAGCAGATCTTCTCTTTGTCGGCCTGGCTCATGTTGAGCTCTTCCATGATGGCGATCGTCTCGCGGATATAGCCGGGGCCTTTCTCCGGATCGAACGGGCAATCGGACGCGAACATGGCGCGATCGGGGCCATAGAAGGCGAGGCCGCAATCGGTCGCCGCCTTCGAGCCGAACACGGCTGTGTCGGCGTAGAAGTCCTTGAAGTAGTCGAGCGGGCGACGCTTCATGTTCTTCAGCAAGGTCTTGTAGTCTTCGTCGGTGGTGCGGTTGCCGAGCTGATCCCAGCCCGGGCCGACGCGGCCTTCGAAATAGGGCACCATGGCACCCAGATGATGCGCCAGCACTTTCAGCTTGGGGAATTCGTCCATCACGCCGCCGAACACCAGGCGCGCCATGGCGACCGAGGTTTCGTAGGGCCAGCCGAAGGTCCACCAGATTTCGTACTTCGACTTCTTTTCGGTCTTGTAGTCGGCGAGATCGTAAGCGCCGCGCGAGGGATGGATGAAGACCATCTTGTTATGCTTTTCGGCGACTTCGAAGACCGGACGGAATTCGGCTTCGTCGAGCGGCTTGCCGTTGATGTTGGAATGGATCTGCACGCCGCAGGCGCCATTCTTGAAGGCGCGTTCCAATTCCTTGGCGGCGTTGGGTGAGTTCATCGGCAGCGAGGCGAGCCAGCCGCAGAAGTAATCCTTTTCCTTGGCGCACAGGTCGGCCATGCCGTCATTGCCGAGCTTGGCGAATTCCTCGACCTGTTCGGGGGTGCCGAGCGCTTCCAGCGGCGGCATGCCGAGGGAAATGACCTGGGTATAGTCCTGCTTGGCGCGGAACTGATCGCAGACCTGCTTGCGCCGATCGAGATCGTAGATCGCCGGAATGCCGCGCATGCGCGAGCCGATATCGGCGGCAGCACCGGGCGTGGACAGCATCTTGTCCCACAGGTTCTGCGGGAAGAAATGGTTGAAACAGTCAATATACCGCATGGGAACGTTATCCTCCTAGGTGCCGATATCGCCCAGCCTGATGGTTGGTGCGTGGCGGTTGCGGCTTGCCGGTGCGGGTCGGTTCGCCGAGGTCGCGGGCTGCTATAGCGCATCGTTTCGGGATCGGAAACGGTCTTTGGAGCCGCAGGGCGAGGTACGAGAAATAGTTCAGACCGATGATTTAGCGGCAGTTGCCCGCTAAAATGGCAAGGTTTCATTAACTATGGTGGGGCAGTCTGCGGGAGGCCACGGGCCAGCGCGCCTGGCCTTGGGCGCAGCATAATTCGACCGCAGTTTCACCGGAATCAGCCCTGAAATATGCGGGCCGAATGTCCGGCAAAGATGAGGGACGACAATGCGCAACACGATTTCGCGCAGGGATTTCATGACCGCTCTGGCCGCCGGGTCGGCCGTCGGGCTGAGCCCGCTTGGCGCGCTGGCGCAGGAGCGTCCGCAGCAATTCCAGCCGCATGAGCTGCTCGACAGCGGCCACCGCTTCTTCGGCACGATTTCCCGGGGCCTCGCTTCGGTGGTCGAGGAAGCGACCCGCCGCTGGGGCCAGCCCAATGCCTATGTGCTGGGCCAGGAGGCGAGTGGCGCTTTCGTCGCCGGTGCCCGCTATGGCGAGGGCACGATGTACACCCGCAATGCCGGGGATCAGAAAATCTATTGGCAGGGGCCGTCGGTCGGTTTCGATGCGGGCGCCGAGGGCGCGCGCACCATGATGCTGGTCTACAACCTGCCGAGTACCCAGGCGATCTACCGCCGCTACGGCGGCATCGATGGTTCGGCCTATTTCATCGGCGGCTTCGGCATGACCGCTCTGGTCGCCGACGGAGTGGTCGTGGCGCCGATCCGCACCGGCGTCGGCGCGCGCCTTGGCGTCAACCTCGGCTACCTGAAGTTCACCGAACAATCGACCTGGAACCCGTTCTGAGAACAGGGAAAACGGCTTGAAATGGCGGCGCGACCCTCCCATTTGAGGGGCGGCCCGGGGGTAGGTGCTTACCGGTAAATCTTTGATTTGTCCGGTCATACGTGGCATTGTCCGGGCCTAAACGATGGGCATGTGACCCCTTGATCGAACAGATCATGATATTCGCGCTGGGCTTCCTGTTCGCGGGGCTTCTGACGCTCTTGTTCCTGCCGGCCTTCTGGCGGCGGGCCGTGCGGCTGTCGACGCGGCGCCTCGAAATGCAGATGCCCTTGTCGATGACCGAGATCGTTGCCGAACGCGATCAACTGCGCGCCGAATTCGCCACGGCCACCCGCCGCATCGAGCAAAAGAACGAGCATCTGGCCGAAACCTCCGCCGTGCAGCAGGTGGAAATGGGCCGGCAAGCGACGGCGCTCGTCGATCTCGACGGCAAACTCGCCGCCTCGCGCAAGGACATCGAAACCTTGCGCACCGAGCTGGCGACGACCGAACGGCTTCTGCGCGAGGCGGAAGGCGAGCTGGGTGCCTTGCGCACCGAAGTGTTCGACGTGACCGGGCTTGCCGATCGCCGTGGCGCGGCGCTTGCCGATCTGGAAGGCCGCCATGCGACGCTCGAACAGATCGCCAATGAGCAGCGCACCAGCCTTGGTGCCCTCGATACGCAGATCTCCAACCTTGAGATGGAATTGGAGGACGTGCAGCGCCGCCTGTCGGCGAACCAGTTGCAACTGACCGACAAGATCGCCGCTGCCGATCTGTTGACGCGCGAGCGCGAAGCCGCCCGGTTCGATGCCTCGGCTGCGCATACCAAACGCAACATCCTGCAATCATCCCTGGATGAAGCGCAGGCGCGCCTGGAGGCGATGGAAAATCAGGAACGTGCCAACCAGCGGGCGCGTTCGCGGCTGACGGCCCAGGTCACCGAACAGGAAGAGGCCATGGCAGCCCTGAGCGCGCGGGAAAGCGCGCTGCGGCAGACGGTTGATGCCCACGGCCGCAGCGCCAAGGAAGCCGAACGTCTCGCGTCCGAACGTTTGGCCGCGATGCGCGCCGAACGCGATGCCTTGCAGGGCGCCATCGATATCCTGCGCAAAGACAATCAGGCCATGCGGTTGGAGCTGACGGCTCTGCGCCACGCGGATGCGGGCAAAGCCGCCCATGTTTCCGCCACTCTTCCTGCTAGCGTGACGGCGGCGACCGAAGGCGATGCCTTGTTGCGCCAGGCGATCGTCGATATCGGCGCCGAGGTGACGCGGATCGCCGGCACGCTCGAAGCGCAGATGCAGGCCGAAGCCAAGAAGGGCAGGGCGGACATGCCGCTGCAAGAGGGGGACGAGGCGGCCCCCAGCGTCGCCGATCGCATCCGCGCCCTTCAGGGGGCCGGTCGGGCGGGCTGACCACGTTTCTTTGCCAAAACTGTTTGCCCGCCGCCGAATATGCTTTATAGAGCCCGTCTCGGTCGCGGCATCGCCGCACCCCGCTCCCTTCGTCTAGCGGTTAGGACGCGGCCCTCTCAAGGCTGAAACAGGGGTTCGATTCCCCTAGGGAGCGCCAAAGTTTCCTCAAAGCTGGAAGTCTGCCTCCCCATGGAGAGGCTTCGCATTGCTCAGCCGCAGGAGGCTCGGACGATCCGTCCCGTGCGGGGGCTGGTTTCGATCGTCACACGCTCTTGCCGGAAGTCCATCGTCACGGGTGCGCCTGGCCTGATCTGGCGCACAAGGGACGCGCCGGTCAGCCGCACCGCTCTCCTGTCGCTCACACGATGCTTGCCGACGAGCGCCCGAGCCGCCTCCGGCCGACAGAGGCCGGGTTGGCCGTGCGTCGCTGCACTCACTGGGGTGCCCTGCAAAGTTGCCATGATCAGCCCGGCGAGCGCGATGCCTATTCTGCCTGTCCGTGTCATGTCGAAGCATCCTTGCGGGCGGATGATGTTCGGCTTTGCCGCCAGCCGCCGGCTGGCTTGTCGAGGCAATAGGGTCTGACGATCGGATCGTCAAACCCACAAGCCAGGAGCAAGGGCTTTATAAGCCCGCTCCGCCGATCAACGGCAAAGCTCTTTGCAGAATGGCGAGCAGCGCTATGACACCGACGATGATGCGCGCGATCTGATGCACTTGTCCTGGCAATCCGGGGATCAGGCCGATGAGCAAGATCACCACATAGGCGACAAGAATAATGATCAAGGCGGCGATGAGAAATTCAATCATATCAGCCTCTTTGGCAAATTATAGCATAGAGGCAATGCGGCGGAGCGGCCGAAAGTTCCATTGGTTTTCGCCAGAGCGCCAAAGAGGTCTCTGGCACTGTTTGGGCCTCATGCGCGTTAACAGCGGTGGCGTTGGCTTTGACGAGCCCAATATCGTGGTTCTCGTCTCGCCGGGAGACACGGAGAGCGGCATGTTTGAAAAGCTGACACGTATCGCTTTTGGCGTTGCCGGCATATTTCTCATGGCGCTCGCCACGGGCCTTATTCTTTTCTCGGTTTATCGGGTCGGCGACGTGTTCCTGAAGCAAACGGCTCAGGTGGGCGCAGAACTCCTGCAAGCCGTCGGCTATACGATCATCGCGATCGCGGTTTTCGACGTTGGCAAATATCTGATCGAGGAAGAGGCCATTCGCGCGCGTGAAATGCGCAAGGCGGGCGAGACGAGGAGAAGCCTCACCAAGTTTATTTCGACCATCACGATCGCTGTATTCCTGGAAGCATTGGTTTTGGTGTTCGAGACCGGAAGAGAGGATGCACGCCTGATGCTGTATCCGACGCTTCTCTTGCTGGTGGGCGTGGCCATGATTGTCGGCCTTGGCGTCTTCCAACGCTTGAGCGCATCTGTCGAGCAGGACGTCGCCGAGGAAGGCAGCAAGGAACGCTAGCTGAAAAGGCGGCTCCAGCTTTGCTGGAGCCGCGTGCGCTCTCAACGAAACTGCGTGTAATAGTCCAAGGCGGGCGACTGTCCGGAGCCATCGTTCTTGACGAGATCGTTCAAGTCGTAAACGGGCGCCTTTTCCAATTGCTCCTTGTTCAAGCCGACGACATAGCCCCCTTGATCGGGAACGTAGTTGAGGGATGCCCAGGGCATTGCATGGTACTTTTCGCCGATGCCGAGAAAGCCGCCGAAGCTGAGCACCGCGAACATGATCTTGTCGGACTGCTTGTCGAGCACGATGTCGTGAACGTCTCCGATAGACGTGCCGGATGTATCATAGACATTGCTTCCAATGACGCGGGAAGCGGAAATGGCGCGGGTGTGGCCAGATGCGGTCGGCATGACGATCTCCTTTGCGTTCGTATGCCCGATCAACATTCCTGCTGGATATCTCGTTCCGTCGCCAAGGCCGTATGAGCTGAATTTTTCCTTTTGGAACTTTGCGTAACGTGAAGAATTGTTTTGACTGTTCACGTCGCTCAGGGAGCGATCTCATGCTGTCGGATAGTGCTCAGCTTACCCTTGTGGAATTGGCTTTTGTCATGGCTCGTGATGGCCAGCACCACACTCTGGAGGATATTTTTCGAGGCCTCGTTGCCGCGGGGCACAGTCGTGCCCGTGTTCGCGAATATCTGACCGGATCGCTCGCGCGCCAGTTATCGCGTATCTGCCGTGGAGAAGATGGCGCCGTTCAATATCGTCGCCATCGGCATCATCGCCGCCAGCGCATGGATCGTTCGAGGCCGATGGCGCCACACAAGGGGCGTCGTGCCGTGGCGCATAACAGTGATTTTGACTAAGGTCGATTTAGCTCGGTTTGCTGCGAACTCCTGGATAAGTGGAAGCTTTCAAGAGAGTGGCGAGGTGCGCTGCGTTCGCGGCAAGGATCGCTGTCGTCTCCCGTGTCTTTTTGACGGGCACGGTCAAATCCTTGTAGTCGATCGAGCCCATCGCCTCTCCGACCCAATATGTCCCCGCTCCGGGCGCGAGGGTAAACCCGACATCATTGAGCGCCTGGAATAATTCCGCATGGCAATGGTGCGCGCCGTCCTCGTTGCCAACAACCGCTATTGCCGCGACTTTGCCATAGGATGGCATGCGATTGTTGCGATCCATCTCGCCGAAAAATGCATCCATTCGTTCGACCACCCGTTTCGCGACGCTGGACGGCTGGCCCAGCCAGACGGGCGTTCCGAGCAAGAGGATATCGGAGGCAAGGATGCGCTCGAGCAGTTGCGGCCATTCATCGCCATCGCCCTCGTCCGAGGTCACGCCTGGTTTGATGTCGAGGTTGGCGATGCGCACAAGGTCGCCTTCAATCCCCAATTTCTGGAATTCAATGAGGGCTTCCTGGAGCAGCTTGTCTGTTGAAGAGTCTTCGTCTCCGCGCTTCAATGTGCAGTTCAAAGCGATGACGGTAAGAGACATAAGGGCAATCCTTTGCTCGCTAACTGGGACTAGACGCGATCTCAAAGTCCCGAGATGCCGTCTTGACCGGCGCAATGGTCGCAACAGTAGAATGTGCCGTCTTTTTCGAGACCGTGCCCAACGATACGGGTGCCGCAGTGTTTACACTGCGGTGCCAGAGCATGGATCGCGCATTCGAGCCTATGGGCTTGATCGGCCATCGCGCCTGAGATGCTTCCTTGTTGGGGCACCCCTGGGCAAAACGTCTGTGCTGGTCAACTGTTCCGTGAGCCGTGCCAGCCTCAGACCCCTACGCCGGATCTTGTTCTACCTCATTGATCGCGTATGCCCACGGCCAGCTCGCGTGCGTGCCGTCTCACGGATCTGTCCGATCGCGGTTCCGGCTGCACGGTAAATTGTCGGATGATGCGCTGGTCGGCGCAAAGAACGGCGGCCGTTCTCGCGTTGAGTGCTAGGATCGCTTCAGCCTTTTCGCTCGCTTCAACATCATTTGAGGCGTCGATGATGATCTCGTTCTTCAGTTCGAAGCCGAGTTCATTGGTGAAATAGAGCGCGTATACGGGAATAAAAGGAAGCATCGTGCCGCTCCGCTGTTTGGTGACAGGCGAAAGCGCAAGTGCTGACAGTCGTCAGGGCCTGATGATGTCCGTCCGACGATGGATTGAGGGTAGGCTCAATCTCGCGCTTGTCGAGAGAATTCTGGCGAACGATATCATTTAACGGTTTCGGGGCCGTATTTGATACAGTTGGGCCATCCGGCCTGATACATCTGCAGGATGATTTCTTCAATTCTATAGACGCAGGGAGAGGTCGGCGCGAAAATTCATATCAATGGCATATGATATGAACAGGAGCGTGGTTCAGTTCATCGCTCCGGCAATCCTGCATCGACCATGAATTGAATGACGCGATCGGTTGCCGAGAGATAGACGGGACTGCTGTTCTTGTTCGGCGGCGCAATATTGAGCCTTGTGGTACCAGGCCGCATTTTCAATCCTTCCTGCATGGCCGTTCTGGCTTCATCGGTCTTGCCTATTTCTTGGTAGGCGGCCGCCAGCATCATATGCGTGCGGCCAGACCCTGCCGTGATGGAGATGGACCGTTCGAGCCATGGAGCCGCGTCTGCGCCGCGCCCCATCAGAAGGTTCGCCCATCCCGCGCCGAGAAGCCATGTCCAACGGGATACGCGCGGCGTGTCGAAACGATCGGCCTGCTGGAACGTGGCAAGCGCATCTTCGAAGCGGCCGAGATAAATCTGCCCGAGGCCGGTCAGATAGAGCGCGCCACCATTCCAGGGATCGAAGCTCAAGATTTTGGCGCAGGTGACGAGGCTTTCGACGAAACGGTTCGTTGCGCTGAGAAGACGGCAATAGGTTTCCAGCGCAGCGATGGAATGGGGCCGCGCGCGCAACGCGCGCTCAAGCGTCGCGCTGGTCTGGGCTTCGATCGCGAGCGCTTCTTCCGGTTTGAACCAGCGCAACTGGATGCCACGCAGTTGCAGCGAAGAGAGTGCGACGGCGATATCGACGTTGTCGGGTTCGTCGGCGAGCGCCTTTTTTAGCATTGCCTGCGCCATGCCGAAGCGTTCTTCGGTCGTTTGATTGATCGAAGCGATGGCTTGTTCGATGACGACCTTTCCGGCCGACGCGTTTCCTTTCGTGGAGGCCGCGCTTGCCTCCAGAAAATCATTCAGGCTGCGCGCCAGGGGGTGGCCGACGCCGGCGGCAAGCCGGGACTGCTGCAATTGCGCATCCATTTCATCCAGGTCGACCGAAACGGTCGCGACCGATTGCACCTCCTCGGTCGCCGTCTTGATGATGCGCGCGCGTAGAATCCAGGCCCGGTCGCTGTGCTGCAATTCACCGCGTATTTCGAAATCGGCTGGCGCCGCAGGCAGGGCCGCGCTTTCCGGCCGTACCCCTGAGGATTGGGGCACGACGATCCTGATATTATCGATCTTGGCGAAGCCGTCGGCGAGCCGGACGGTCACCTCCGCCGCCATTGCCATGTCGCGGGTATCAGGGCTCGCGGCGGCAATCGGCATGATGGCGACGACCGGCGGCGGGCGCTTGAAGATCAGGTCCGGCCGCAAGACCGGTGCGGCGACGGCCAATCCGATGACCGCGCAGAGGCCGGCCGCGGTGATCGCCCATCCCCGAAAATCGAAGAGGGGTCGTGGTGCCGGCACCGGCTTGGCATCGGCGGCCCCGGAGAGAGGCGCCTCAGCAGGCGCCAGGAAACCGGCAGGTTCGGCTAGCGGTTGGGCCGCCGGTTGGGGCGGTGGCTCGACCTCCACCGTCAGCCGATAGCCGCCGCCGGCGGCGAGCTTGATAATCTGCCGGCGCTCGTCGCCGAGCACGGTGCGCAGCTCGCGGATGCATTGGAAGAGGCTGTCCTCGCCGACGTGAACGTTCGGCCAGACGGCTTCCATCAGCTCCTGCTTGCTGAGGACGCGGCCAGGATTGGCCGCGAACAGGCGCAGCATTTCAAAGGTCTTCGGCCGGAGCTTGACCATAATGCCGTCAGGGCCCCGCAGCTCGGCGCGCTGCGAGTCCAGCTCAAAACCGATGAAACGGTACACCCTATGCCCCAAGCCACTCTCCAACCGCCTCATACAACGGATGTTTATCGAAATGACCTCGTTGGCGGCTCCGAACCCAAAATATCAGAAATTTTCAGAATGATATCGCCCGCTTATCAAGACGTTCCCCCTCCACGATGAGATGACTCCGACGCTGACACAGCTCTTTCGGCTGGCTGGCCGATGGCGGCTGCGTGATGGAATGGGGGACGCGTTGGGGACCGTACGGGATCGATTTCAGGCAGCGCGCGGGTTGCGGCTCGCGCTGCTGGCGTCAACCGCTTTGGTCATGGCCGGGGTGCTGCCGGTCGCCAGGCCAGTGCAGGCGCAGGACGCCACCTGGACCGGAAGTTTTTCGGGTGTCTATACCGGTGGCGTCAACTGGAGCACCGGTGCGATGCCGACCGGCACCGCCTTCTTTGGTGCCTCAGCCCGGACAAGCATCACGATCGGGGGCGCCCCCCCGGATGGCGGCATTAATATCGGCGGATGGACATTTAACGCCGGTGCTTCGAACTACACCATCACCAATGCGACCAGCGCCTATTTGAAATTCACGGGTGCTGGCATCGTCGTCAACGGTGGCAGCGTCACCTTAAATAACAATAGGGATCTGTATTTTGTAAATTCCAGCAGTGCTGGTGCCGCGACGATCAACAACGGCAGCAACCTGGAATTCGATGACACGAGCACGGCCGGTAGCGCCACCATCAATAACAATGGCTACCTGGTCTTCAACGGCAGCAGCACGGCTGGCACAGCCAACATTACGCACAGCAACGACATCTTTAACTTCCAGGGTTCCAGCTCTGCCGACCACGCCCAAATCCTCAATCTGTCCCTTCTGCAATTCTACGACTCAAGCTCAGCCGGCAGTGCCGCGATCACGAATAAGAACAGTTTGG
>MKVW01000004.1:413306-672156 GCA_001898965.1 Rhizobiales bacterium 62-17 | reverse complement strand
CCGGTACGGCGACGATCACGACTTCGAATGGCGGCATGACGCAATTCCTCGCCAATGCGAGTAGTGCCAGCGCGCGTTTCATCACCGAGGCTGGCGGGGTGGTCGACGTTTCGGGCGCGATCAATGCTCAGATGACGGCCGGTTCGATCGAGGGCGCCGGCAATTATGTCATCGGAGCCAAGCAATTCACCGTCGGCTCGAACAATCTTTCGACCGAGGTGAGCGGCATCATTTCGGGTGTCGGCGGTTCGCTGGTGAAAATCGGCACGGGCACGCTGACTCTATCTGGAACCAATACCTATACCGGCGGCACCATGGTGAGCGCTGGTGGCTTGCAGCTTGGCACGTCCACCAACACGGGAACGATTACGGGTGCGGTCACAGTCGATCCGGCTGGCACGCTCTGGGTCGTCAACGCGGACACCAGCGGCATCACCAGCCTCACGAACCGCGGTAGCGCAAGATTTTATAACAGCACGAGCGCAGGCACTGCCACGATCGACAATCGTGGCCTGCTGGCTTTTGAAGACGCCAGCACGGCCGGCGCCGCCAACATCGGCAATCTCTCGACTCTGGCTTTCGCCGGCACGAGCACGGCCGGCAGTGCCATCATCGACAATTCCGCCAGCGCATCCTTCAGCGATAACAGCACGGCCGGCAACGCGGCCATCGCCAACAATGCGACTCTGAATTTCTACAACGCCGCCACGGCCGGTAACGCAGGAATCACCAATAACGCTTACCTCACCTTTTACGACACCAGCACCGCCGGGAATGCCACCCTCACCAACAACAATTACCTTTACTTCAAAAACACCAGCACGGCGGGCACCGCCACCATTAACAATGGCTTTAATGGTAAGCTCTTTTTCAACGACAGCAGCACCGCTGGCGGCACCATTTCGAGCAACGGTGCCGTGACGTTCGACGGCAATGCTTCGGCCGGCAATGCCCTTATCACGAACAATAATAACGCAACGATCGATTTCTCCGGCACCAGCACAGCCGGGACCGCAATCACCACAAACTATGGTCTGGTCACTTTCCGCGGCAACAGCAATGCCGGCAGCGGAGTCATCGTCAACTACAAAACGCTCAACTTCCAGGGTGCCGGTTCTGCCGGTACTGGCCGCATCCACAACAATCTTCAAACTACATTCTACGACACCAGCACGGCCGGCACCGCCAGCATCACCAACAATAAGAATATGGTCTTTGCGAACAACAGCTCGGCTGCTGGCGCCACGATCTCCAATGTCGATTCGCTCTACTTCAATGACAATTCAACCGCGGGCAGTGCGGCACTCAACAATATTTATTCCAGCTCGGTGATCGATTTTTCCGGCACCTCAGGCCCGAACGGCGACCATAAGATCTCCGCCGGTTCTATCGATGGTCGTGGCCAGTTCATTCTCGGCGCGAATGAACTGACGGTCGGTTCGAACAATCTCTCGACCGAGGTGAGCGGCGTGATCTCGGGCGCCGGCGGCTCGCTGGTGAAGACAGGCACTGGAACGCTGACCCTGTCGGGCGCCAGTACTTATGACGGGGGCACGACGGTCAACGGCGGCACCTTGCAGCTCGGCAGTTATATCTCTCCCACGGCGGGCTCGATCGTCGGTGCTGTCACCGTGGGGGCGCAGGGCACGTTCAATATCATCAAAGCCGACACCAGCGGCATCACGAGCATTTCGAATAGCGGCAGCACCAATTTTTTCCTCGGCGCGAGTGCGGGCGCTGTTACTATCACCAGTAGCGGTGACCTAAGTTTCAATGACTCAAGCACGGCTGGGAACGCCACCATCAGCCAAACCGGCCTCAATGGTCGCTTTTACTTCAACGGCTATTCCAGCGCGGGGAGCGCCACCATCAACAATGGTGGCGTTATGGGCTTCCGCGATTACAGCACGGCTGCTTCCGCCAACATCACCAACAATTACTCCCTCTCTTTCTTCGGCTATAGCACCGGCGGCACATCGACCATTACCAACAACAGCCGGATGTATGTCTACGACCAGACCACGTTGGGGCAGGCCGTCGTCACCAACAACGCTGGTGCCAGAATCGATTTCTATCTCAGTGGCTCGGCGGGTGATGCCACCATCACCAACAACGGCACCATCGATTTCGGCTGGACAAGCACCGCAGGCAATGCCCAGATCACGAACAATTCAAGTCTGTCCTTCAGCACCAACAGCAAGGCTGGCACGGCTACGATCGTCAACAATGGTGGCGGGACTCTCGCCTTTGCGGGAAGCTCTACAGCCGATGGCGCGACCATTACCAACGCTGGAAATCTGACTTTTTCCACCGGCAGCAATGGTGGCACAGCCACCATCAGAAACCTGCAACAGACGACATTTCAAAACGCCAGCTCGGCCGGCAATGCGGTCATCACCAACGAAGCTTATCTTACTTTCGCGGACAGCAGTTCGGCTGGTACGGCCACGATCAAGAACCCCAGCGCTAACTATAACAGCATCCTGAGCTTCACCGGAACCAGCACGGCGGGGAGCGCCACCATCACCAACGATTGGGTGACGCAGTTCTCCGATTCCAGCACGGCCGGTAACGCTACCATCAACAACAACATTAGCCTGAACTTTTATGGCCGCAGCACCGCCGGCAATGCCCTCATTATCAACGGCGGTGCAGGTTCGGTCGATTTCTCAGGCACGACCGGCCCCAACGGCGATGGGAAGATCAGCGTTGGATCGATCCAGGGAGCGGGCAGCTTCCTTCTGGGCGCCAATGAGCTGACGGTGGATTCCAGAAGTTCATTCGCCGTGGTGGACGGCGTTATTTCGGGCGTCGGCGGCTCGCTGGTCAAGGCCGGGTCAGGGCTACTGATCCTAAATAATAGCAATACCTATACCGGTGGCACGAAGATTACGGGCGGTACCCTGCAGATCGGCTGGGGCGGCACGACGGGTGCGATCATCGGTGATGTCGTCAACGACGGCGCACTCGTTTTCGCTCGCTCCAATACATACACGTTCTCCGGCAATATCTCCGGTAGCGGCGAGGTGCGGAAGGGCAGTTCCGGTACGACGATCCTGACGGGCACGAACAGCTATACCGGCGACACCATTATCTCCAACGGTCAGTTGCAATTCGGTGACGGCAGCGCGGGCGGTATCAACACGCTCGGCGGGAATGTGCTTGTGAACGGTGGCACGTTGGCGATCCAGTCGCCGGCGACCGTGAATGTCGCGCAGGCTGTTACTTTCGCCGACAATACCAATCTGTCCATCGTCGCCGGCGCGAACGGCCCGGCTTTGTCGGCCGATCGCGTGCAGATCGGCAATAGTGTTGGCTTCTCCCTCAGCGGCATCAGCGATGCGAGCCAGCTCGATAAGGTGCTGATCAATACCAATTCCGGCATTACCGGCGACTTTGCGAATGTCACAGTCGGCGGCTTCACCGGCACGGTGGATTATCTCACGGTGTCCACCCATAAATCGGCCGACAATCTGCAATATCTTGCCAGCTACGGTCTGAGCTGGTTCGCTCACAACAACCTTGCCCATGGTACCTTCACGCTGACCAATGCCAGCGACGCGTTCACCGTCGGAGTGGCGCTGACCGATCAGGCAGCGAATCCGGCGACAGGCTGGAGCGGCACGAACCTGGTCAAGGCCGGCGCCGGCACACTCATCCTGACCGGCCAGAACACCTATACCGGCGGCACAACGGTCAACGACGGTACCTTGCAGCTCGGCGATGCGGGCAATACAGGGGCCGTCATCGGGCGCATCGATACGTATCCCTACGGCACATTGGAAATCGTCAATGCCGACATGAGTGCCGTCACCGACATTTTGAATGTGGGGTTCACGAACTTTCGCAATGCGAGCAGCGCCGAGAACGTGAGCATTACGAACGCCGGCAATCTGGCCTTCTTCGACACCAGCACGGCAGGTTCGGCAACGATCACCAACAATAACGGCCGAATCGTCGCATTCCGTGGGAATGCCACGGCCGGTACGGCCACCATCGCCAATTCTGGAAACTTGCTCTTCTTCGACAGCAGCACGGCGGGCGGCGCTTCCATCGGCAATGATGGCACGGCGTATTTTTACGGCACCAGCACGGCCGGTTCCGCCACCATCACCAATAGCACCAACAGCACCAATCCCCCCGCATTTCTCTATTTTCAAGGTAGCAGCACGGCAGGGAACGCCACGATCGCCAACAACACGGTCGGGACGATTGAATTCCGTGACACGAGCACGGCGGGCAGTGCGGAAATCAACAATGTCAACAAGCTCTATTTCAAAGACGACAGCACCGCTGAAAACGCCCGTATCAACAACTATTCTGCACTCTATTTCAACAACAGGAGCTCGGCCGGTAACGCGACCATCCAAAATAACGAATCCATCGAGTTTTTCGATAACAGCACGGCCGGCTACGCCACCATTTACAACGGCCAAGAATTATACTTCTCCGGCAACAGTTCGGCTGGAAGCGCCACGATCCGCAACGGCGACATTCTCGCCTTCCGGCAGAACGCGACGGGCGGTAATGCGCAACTGATCAACAGTCGATTCGACGCGGTGACGGATTTCTCCGCCAGCACGGGGCCGAATGGCGACAATAAACTTTCCGCCGGTTCGATCGCCGGGCCCGGTTCGTTCATCCTGGGCGCCAATGAGCTGACGGTCGGCGGCAACAATCGCGCGACCGAGGTCAGCGGCGTCATCTCGGGTGTCGGCGGTTCGCTGGTCAAGGTCGGTGGTGCTCGCCTGACTTTGTCGGGCGACAACACTTATACGGGCGGCACGACCATCAACGATGGCATGCTCCAGATTGGCAATGGCGGGACGAGCGGCTCGGTCCTCGGCAATATCGTCAACAATAGCTCGCTCACCTTCAACCGGAGCGATGCCTATACGTTCGCCGGGAATATCTCCGGCAGCGGTGCGTTATATCAGGCGGGAACCGGCGCGACGATCCTCACCGGCACCAACACCTATAGCGGTGACACCTTCATCTATGGCGGTCGGTTGCAGTTCGGTGACGGCACCGCCGGTGGCATCAATACCATCGGCGGCAATCTGATCGTGGACACCGGCATGCTGGCGATCTACACGCCGGCAACGGTGAAGGTTGCTCAGAATGTGACCTTCTCCGATGGCACCGCGCTGTCCATCGTCGCCGGGGCGAACAGCCCCGCGCTCTCTGCTGATCGTGTCGCGATCGGCGACGGCGTCTCCTTCAACCTCAGCGGCATCAGCGACGCGAGCCAGCTCGACAAGGTGTTGATCAACACCAACTCCGGCATCACCGGCGACTTTGCCAGCGTCAGCGTCGGCGGCTTCACCGGCACGGTGGATTATCTCACTCTGTCCACCCACAAATCGGCCGACAATCTGCAATATCTCGCCAGCTATGGCCTGACCTGGACTGCCGGCAACAATCTCGCCAATGGCACCTTCACGCTGACCAATACCACCGACACCTTCACCGTCGGGGTGGCGCTGAGCGATCAAGCGGCGAACCCGGCGACGGGTTGGAGCGGTACGAACCTGGTCAAGGCCGGCGCCGGCACGCTCATCCTGACCGCGCGCAATACCTATACCGGTGGTACATCGGTTAATGACGGCACCTTGCAGATCGGCGATGCCGGCAATACGGGCGCCATCGTGGGGCGCATCGATACGTATCCCAACGGCGTCTTGGAAGTCGTTAATGCCGATCTGAGCGGGGTCACCGACATTTTGAATGTGGGGAAGACGAACTTCCGTAACGCCAGCAGCGCCGCCAATGCAGCCATCACGAATAGCAATAGCCTCTCCTTCTACGACACCAGCACGGCGGGCTCCGCGACGATCACCAACAGCGGCAACGTGTCGTTCTTCGACGCCAGCAGCGCAGGCTTTGCGAGCATCACCAACAGCAGTAACGGCAACCTGTCGTTCAACAATGCCAGCACCGCCGGCGCCAGTACTATCGTCAATAGCGGCGTTCTATCGTTCGGTAGCACCAGCACCGCCGAGCAGGCGACAATCACGAACAATCTCTCCCTGTATTTTAATGATACGAGCACTGCGGGCAGTGCCGCTATCACCAATACCGGCGATGTATCCTTCCGCGATGCCAGCACGGCCGGTAACGCCACGATCACCAACGACGGTAATCTGTATTTCCGTAACACCAGCACTGCCGGCCCCGCCACCATCACGAACAACAACCTCATGGCGTTCGTCGGTAGCAGCGCGGCCAACGGCGCCACAATCACCAATACTGGCCGGTTGAGGTTCGCTGACAACAGCGTCGCCTCAGGCGCGACCATCACCAACACTTATGGTGTCTATTTCAGCGACAGCAGCTCGGCCGGCAACGCTCGTATCATCAATAGCGAGTATGTTGATTTCACCGGCAGTGCCAAGGCGGGCAACGCGGATATCACCAATAGCAAGAATCTGGCTTTTCTCGATTCTAGCACCGCCGATAGCGCCCGCATCAGCAACAGCAGCACCGTCAGCTTCATGGGGCAGTCGACGGGCGGCAATGCGCAGCTCATCAACGATGGCGCCGGGGCGCAGATCGATTTCTCCGGCAGTACGGGCCCGAACGGCGACAATAAACTCACCGCCGGTTCCATCGCCGGCGACGGCGGTTTCATCCTCGGCGCTAACGAGCTGACCGTCGGATCGAATAATCTCTCCACGGAGGTCAGCGGTGTCATCGGGGGGGCTGGAGGCTCGCTGGTCAAGATCGGGACAGGCACGCTGACGCTGTCGGAGATCAACGCCTATACCGGTGGCACGACGGTCAACGGCGGCACTTTGCAGCTTGGTACCGGCACGCGCGTCGGCGGTGTCGTGGGGAATGTGACCGTCGGCACCAATGGAACCTTCGAAATCTTCAACGCGGACATGAGCCGCGTCGCCAACATTTTGAATGCGGGCGCCACGAATTTCCGCAACAGCAATAGCGCCGGCGGCATCGGAATCACGAACGACGGCATCCTGTCCTTTTTTGATACCAGCACCGCTGGCGCCGCCTCCATCACCAATAATTTCAATGTGTTTTTCAAGGATACGAGCACGGCAGGTAGTGCGAGCATCGCCAATCGGTCGACTTTGATCTTCAGCAACGCCAGTACGGCCGGCAATGCTGATATCACCAACACTGGCGCCATACTCTTCAACGATACGGCTACAGCCGGCGACGCTACCATCACCAATGATTTGAACGTGAATTTCTACGATCGCAGCACGGGCGGCAATGCCGTCTTTGTCAATAATGCAGGCGGGACGGTCAACTTTGCGACGACGACAGGCACCAATGGCGACGGCAAGATCAGCGCCGGCTCGATCGCGGGTGCGGGTAATTACGATCTGGGCGCCAATGAGCTGACGGTTGGCTCCAACAACAGCTCGACTGAAGTGGGCGGTGTCATTTCAGGTGCGGGCGGTTCGCTGGTCAAGACGGGCACGGGCACGCTGACCTTGATCGGTGCCAACACCTATAGCGGTGGCACGACGATCGACGACGGCACCCTGCAGATCGGCAACGGCGGTGGTACCGGCTCGATCGCCGGCGATGTCTTCAACAATAGCGTGCTTGCCTTCAACCGGACCGGCACGCTGACGCTCGCGGGCAGCATCTCGGGCAGCGGTCAGGTGCAGCAGATCGGCGCGGGCACGACGATCCTAACCGGCACGAACAGCTATAGCGGCGACACCATCATATCGAGTGGCCGGTTGCAGTTCGGCGGCGGCGGTGCAGGTGGCAGCAACAACGTTGGCGGCAATGTGAAGGTCAACGGTGGCACGCTGGCGATCGAATCGCCTGCCACTTTGAATGTGGCGCAGGACGTGACTTTCGCCGACAACACCGGCCTGTCCATCGGCGTCGGCTCCAACAGCCCGGCGCTCTCGGCGGAACGCGTGCTGATCGGCAATAATGTTGGATTCAATATCAACGGCATTAACGATGCGAGCCAGCTCGACAAGGTACTGATCGACACCCGCTCGGGGATCACTGGCGACTTCGCCCCCGTCACTGTCGGCGGGTTCAGCGGTTCGGTGGATTATCTCACCGTGTCGACACGCAAATCTGCCGACAATCTGCAGTATCTGGCGAGCTATGGTCTGAGCTGGTTCGCGGGCAATAATCTCGCTCACGGCACCTTCACGCTGACCAATGCCACCGACGCGTTCACGGTCGGCGTGGCGCTCACCGACCAGGCGGCCAATCCCGCAACGGGCTGGAGCGGCACCAGCCTGACCAAGGCCGGCGCCGGCACGCTGATCCTGACGGCCGCCAACACTTATACCGGCGGGACGACGATCGATGCGGGCACCTTGCAGATCGGCAATGCCGGCCTCACGGGCTCCATCGTAGGGAATGTCACAGTTGGTATCAGCGGAACATTCGAGGTCTTCAATGCCGACATGAGCGGCGTTACCAATATTGCAAACAGCGGCGCCACGAACTTCCGCAACGCCACGAGTGCCGGCACCGCCAACATCGCGAATACCGGTACCCTGTCTTTCTTCGACACCAGCACGGCTGGTAACGCGGTTATCGTCAATTCCGGCATGATGGATTTCCGCGACGCCAGCACCGCGGGCAATGCTCAGATCAACAATCGGGGGCCTCTGGTTTTCAACAACACCAGCACCGCTGGAAACGCGGTCATCCAAAACGGCGACCCTAACACCTTCATCCCCGTCCCGCTCGCCTTCCTCGACAGCAGTTCGGCAGGTAGCGCCACCATCACCAACGACAGCACGCTGCAGTTCTTCGACAATGCCACTGCGGGTACCGCGAATATAACCAATAACAAGTATTTCACTTTTGAAGGCAGCAGTTCCGCGGGGCATGCAACGATCGCCAATACGGTTGGGGGCCGGATGGATTTCTCGGCCAGCAGCACCGCCGGGAACGCGACGATCGGCAGCGATGGCGTCATATCGTTCGCGCAAAATGCCAGTGCTGGCAGCGCCATCATCACGAATCGTGGTGGCGCTCAGATCGATTTCACCGGCAGCAGCACGGGCGGCAGCGCGACGATCACGAATCAGGGCTCGCTCTCGTTCGCCGATAGCGCGACCGCTGGTAACGCCACCATCGCCAATAATGGGAATTTCGTATTTGCCGACCAAGCTACGGCTGATAATGCGACCATTACGAATGTCCACAAGCTGGAATTCCATGGCTCCAGTACAGCGGGTAGTGCCACGATTACCAATGATGGTTTCATGTGGATCACTTCGCAGGCCACTGCGGGCCATGCGACCATCATCAATGCCAGCCAGCTCACGTTTGATGCCAATACGACGGCCGGCAGCGCCGTCATCATCAACAGCGGTAATGTGTTGTTCGATGGTAATTCGACGCCCGGCGATGCGCAGTTGATCAACAATGGCGCCAGCGCGGTCTTCGACCTCTCGATGACGACCGGTCCGAGCAGCGGCAACAAGCTTACTGCCGGTTCAATCGCTGGCGACGGCACATTCTATCTCGGCGGGAAGGAACTGACGGTCGGCGGTAACAATCTGTCGACTGAAGTTAGCGGTGTGATCGCCGATGGCGGCACGGGCGGCTACACGGGCGCCTCGCTGATCAAGGTGGGAACCGGCAAGCTGACCCTGTCTGGTATCAATACCTACACCGGTGCAACCACGGTCGATGACGGCACGTTGTCGGTGAACGGTTCGATCGCTTCGTCCTCGTTGCTGACCGTCAATAGCGGTGCCACCTTGGCGGGCAATGGCATGGTCGGCAGCACGGTTATCAATGCCGGCGGCACATTGGCGCCGGGCAATTCCATCGGCCTGCTCACGGTGCAGGGCGATCTGACCTTCAAGGCCGGATCGACTTATCGGGTCGAGGTCTCGCCCTCGAATGCCGATCGCGTCAATGTCTCGGGTACCGCGACCTTGAACGGGGCGTCGCTCGCGGCGATGTACGATCCGGGTTCTTATGTGAACAAGCGCTATACCGTGCTCAACGCAGCCGGCGGCGTGAACGGCACGTTCTCGGGCCCGGTCAACACCAATCTGCCGACGAACTTCTCGTCGGCGCTGAGTTACGACACCAATAATGCCTATCTCGATCTGACATTGAATTACACGCCACCAACCGCGCCGAGTTTCGGTGGTGGCCTGACGTTCAATCAAACACGTGTGGCCAGCGCACTGGTGAATTCCTTCAATTTTGCTGGCGGCATTCCCCTGGTCTTCGGCGCGCTCGGGCCGACGGGGCTCACGCAGGCTTCGGGTGAATCCGCCACGGGCGTGCAGCAGAGCACGTTCAATGTGATGGATCGGTTCCTCAACCTGATGACCGATCCTTATGCCGGCGGTCGCGCCACGGCCATGGTGCCGATGGCCTATGCGTCCTTGCCGCGTGGCGCGCAGCCGATCATGGTCGCCATGCAGCCGCGCTGGAGCGTCTGGGCGGCCGGCTATGGCGGCACGCAGACGACGCGCGGCAATGGCCTTGTCGGTTCGAACAGCACTGTCGGTGGCATCTATGGCATGGCGGCCGGCGCGGATTATCGTGTTTCGCCGGATACGGTCGTCGGTTTTGCTCTCGGCGGGGCCGGTACCAGCTATCATCTGGCCAATGGCCTGGGCAGCGGTTCCTCCAATGTCTTCCAGGCCGGTCTCTATGGCCGCCAGACTTTTGGCGCCCTCTATGTCGCGGGCTCGCTCGCTTATGGCTGGCAGGACGTAACCACTGACCGACGCGTCATGTTCGACCAGCTGCGTGCCCGCTTCAGCGCCAACAGTTTCTCCGGTCGGCTCGAAAGTGGCTATCGTATCGCCTCGCCGTTCGGGAGCTTGACGCCCTATGCGGCCGGCCAATTCACCAATGTCTCTCTGCCGAATTACAGCGAGCAGGCGGTCACCGGCCCGGGTCTCTTCGCGCTCAACTATGCGTCGAAGAATGTCACGGCCTGGCGGACAGAGCTTGGCGTTCGTGGCGACTCGGCGATCGATGTGGGGGCTGCCACCCTTTGGCTGCGCGGTCGCCTCGCCTGGGCGCATAACTTCAATCCGGATCGCTCGGTCTCGGCGTCCTTCCTCAACCTTCCCGCGTCGAGCTTCGTGGTCAATGGCGCCGCGCAAGCGCGCAACGCCGCGCTGGTCTCGGCGGGAGCCGAGATCAAGTGGCCGAGCGGATGGTCGATCATGGCCACTTTCGAGGGTGAGTTCTCTGGCCGCGGCAACAGCTACGCCGGCAAGGGCGCGGTTCGCTATCAGTGGTAAAAGCTGGGGCGATGCACTTTGCATCGGAATTTCAGGCGAGCGCAGATTTTGCGCTTGTCATTCATGAGGCATGGATTTGAATCAGGATCGGCTGCTCAGGGTGGCTGCAACTTTGGTTCGTTCGTATGTCGCCAGGAACTATGTTCCCCAAGCCGAACTGCCAAGGCTGATCATCAGAACCCATTCGTCACTTCGGCAGCTGGTCTCGAAACCTGACCAATCGAGAAAAAGCCAAGTTAAAACGTAGGCGGCCGTGAATCAAAGATCTTTTAAATTCATGAAATAACTAGATAATTGCTTGGTCTGTGCGCAAAAGCACCGCGCCGCGCGCTCTCATCTTCTGTTCATGTGTTATGTCCTATGAAGCGGATTCGCTTCGAGCCTCGTTGTTCTATGCGCGGGGCCGGACGGGAAACGACACGATCAGAATTGGATTGTGAGGAAAATGAAAACGTTCGTTCCAGCTTTGCTTTTGGCGCTCACGGGAGCGTCGGTCGCTCAGGCCCAAACGCCTTGCCTTATCAGTAAGGAGAAAGCCGCGCAGCTTCGGCCAGGGGCTACGCTCAGCGATGTCCAGCGTATTTTGGGTTGCAAGCTGATGTCGCAATCATCAAGCGGTTTTGGCGATACGGCGCAGGATATTTACGGGGTGCAAGATGACACCGGCAATCGCCTGTTCATTCTGTTGGGAAAGAACGGCAAGCTGGTGCGCACGAACTATCAGCCGCGGCAGTTGAATCCGCCGGATCCGCTGGCGCCGCGCCAGCCGCCGCAGCAGCAACAACAGCAACGTACGCGATAATCGGATTGGCAGGAGGAGCGTGGGTGACACGCTCGCCGCGATTGCCTGATCCGTTCGCTGTCTTTATGCCGGTTCAGGACACAGCAGGAACGCAGCGGAACCAGCGATGCCAGCACGCCAGCGTGGAACCAAGCGAGGCGGCTTCAGGCTGTGGCTGCGCCGGTTGGTTCTCCTTGGCCTGCTGATCGCGCTTCTGCCCTTGGTTCTGACAGTCGTCTACGTCGTCCCGCAGATGCGCCCGGTGTCGACTTTGATGCTGGCCGATCTGGTGATGGGGCGGGGCTACCAGCGCCAATGGCTTCCGATCGACCAGGTGGCGCCGGTGCTGCGCGCTGGTGTCATCATGTCCGAAGATGGTCAGTTCTGTAGCCATCACGGCATCGATTTCGCCGGGCTGAAAACGGTGATCGACAAGACCATGGATGGCCGAACGACGCGCGGTGCTTCGACCATCCCCATGCAGACGGCCAAGAACCTTTATCTATGGCCTGGCCGATCCTTTGTTCGCAAGGCGCTGGAGGCGCCCTTGGCCCTTTGGCTTGATGCCGTCCTGCCAAAGAAGCGATTGCTGGAAATCTATCTCAACATCGTCGAATGGGGGCCTGGCATCTATGGCGCCGAGGCTGCGGCGCAGCATCATTTCGGCCGCTCAGCGCGCGAGTTGACGCGTCGCCAGGCGGCCTTGCTGACGGTCGCATTGCCCAATCCCATCGCGCGGAATCCCGCCAAGCCCAGCGCTGTCCTCAATCGCCTTGCGGCCTTGATCGAACGGCGGATCGCCCAGAGCGGCGATTATGTCGACTGCGTGAGATAGGCTCCGCTGGGCATAACCAATGCCTATGTCTTTCCGACATTTTCATATTGGGCTCGGGGGGTGAAAAGCGGCTAGCATCGCTGCGCATTCGGTCGGGGAGAACATGCGGCCGAAGCCATAAAAACCCTGGGGAGGGAAGATCGCGATGCAGCCGTTTTGGATACGGTTAAGTCTGTTCGCCCTGAGCGCTCTGTCGCTCGTTCTGCCGCATGTAGCCAAAGCCAGTTCCGTTTCCGAATTCTATGCGGGCAAGACGGTGACGATGCTCGTGCCGGCGAGCGTTGGCGGCGACGTCGATGCGCGGGCGCGGCTGATCGCGCGCTACATGGGCAAATATATTCCCGGCCATCCGACCGTCCTGCCACGCAACATGCCGGGGGCCGTCGGTCTGCAGGCGGCGAACTGGCTTTACAATATCGCGCCGCGCGACGGCACGGTGATCCACGCGGTGATGCAAAGCATGCCGACGCATCAATTGCTGGGCGGGCAGGGCGTGCAGTTCGACGCCAGCAAATTCATCTGGATCGGCAATACGAGCGATGAATCCAATACGATTGTTTCGTGGGCGGCCTCCGGTGTTAAAACCTTCGCGGATTTGAAGACGCGCGAGGTGACTGTTGGTGCGCCGGGCACATTCACCAACTGCGTCTATTATCCGCTGCTGATGAATGCGCTGCTGGGCACCAAGTTCAAAATCATCTCCGGTTACCCCGGCGGCAATGAAGTCAATCTGGCGATGGAGCGCGGCGAAGTAAGCGCGCGGGCGTGTCAGGCCTGGTCGGCCTGGGCCAGCACCAAGCCCGATTGGCTGGTGGAAAAGAAAATCAACATTCTCGTTCAGGTGCGCCGGGAGCCGAGCCCGGAATTGGCGGGCGTTCCCTTGCTTGCCGATCTCGCCACCAATGACGAAGCCCGTATGATCCTGAAGTTCATGTCGGCGGATAATTCCTACGGCCGACCGTTCGCGACCACACCCGATGTGCCCGCCGATCGGGTCGCTGCTTTGCGCAAGGCTTTCGATGAAACGGTGCGCGACCCCGAACTTCTTGCGGAGGCGGCGAAGTCGGATATCAAGCTGACGCCATCGAGCGGGGAGGACGTACAGCGCCTCATCGCCGAACTGTTCGCGACGCCGCCCGAGATCATCGAGAAAACCAAGGCGATCCTGGCGGAAGCCACCAAAGTCGCGCGGGTAAAATAGGCCAGTTACAAATTTGGAGGCATTCATGACTCGACAGGCCGCCCGTGCTTCCGGTGCGGAGGAGGCGTTCGCCGACGAACCCTTGCGGCTGCCGCGGGGGAGCTGCGATTCGCAGTTGCACGTCTATGCGCGGGATCGTTCCACTTATCCCATCCGCCACGACAGGCCGTTATATGAGGCCCCGGTCGCGGAACTGCCCGACGCGCTCTTGATGCATGAACAGGTGGGGCTCGAACGTCTCGTTCTCGTTCAGGCGACGGTCTATACAACCGACCACACGCTGCTTTTGGATTCCCTGGCGCAATTGACGCCAGCTCGGGCGCGTGGTGTCGCCATTGTCGACGATAGTGTGAGCGATGCCGAACTGAAGCGTCTGGACGCGGCGGGCGTGCGCGCGGCACGCTTCAATTTTCAGCAGAGGCTCGGCCTCGTTCCCACGCTCGATGGCTTCCGGCGGTCGGTTCGGCGCGTTCAGGACCTCGGCTGGTTCATCAAAATTTTCGGCGGTCCCAACGAGCTTGCCGACATTGCCGACGAGATCAAACGCTGCGAAGTGCCCGTCGTGATCGACCACATGGGCCATCTCAATCAGGGTGGCGTCATCAACGCGGCCGGCCTGAAATTGCTGCGCTCGATCCTGGAGCAGAAGGATCGCTGGGTCATGCTGTCGAACGGGCATCGTCTTTCGATCAGCGGTTATCCTTGGGACGATGCCGCCGTCATCGGCCGGCTGCTCTACGATACCGCGCCCGAGTGCTGCATCTGGGGCAGCGACTGGCCGCATGTCGGCTCTCTTGGCGGGCCCATGCCCGACGATGGGGATCTGGTGCGACTGTTGCTACGCTATCTCCCTGATGAGGCGGCGGTCGAACGCGTCTTGGTGAGGAATCCGGCCGAGCTTTTCGGCTTCTAAGCCGTGGATTGGGCGGTTTTTCATTCCCATAGAGTTTTGTTTTTCGAAATTGCATTCGAGATGGTTATGGTATGCTGGCTGCGCCAAAGCGTTGCACGGCTTGATGTCGCCAAACGCGGCCAAGACGCATCAAAAACAAAAGAATCTAGGTCCGGCTCGCATCGATTGAAACGCGATGGGCCCTAGGGAGCGAAGCCAATGGATTTGCGGCATTTGAGAAACATGCTGGCGGTCATCGAGGAAGGCAGTCTGGGGAAGGCGGCGCAGCGCCTCAATATTTCGCAGCCGGCTTTGACCAAGAGCATTCAACGACTTGAGGAACATCTCGGCGTCAAACTGTTCGAGCGTGTCAGTCGAGGCATGAAGCCGACGTTCTACGCGGAGAGTTTGCAGGGCTACGCCAAGGCTGCCTGCGTCGGCATGGCCGAGGCGCAAAGTCGCATCGCCTCCCTGCGCAATGGCACGGAGGGTCTCATCACCGTGGCGGCGCCGCCGCAGATCGCCACCGCGCTTCTGCCACAGCTGCTCGTGCGGTTGGCGCGCGAGCGGCCAAAGTTGCAGGTGCGCATCGTCTCGCAGAACAAGGATCTGTTCATCGATCTGCTGGATGGGCATTTCGATGTGGTCGTCGCCATGATGTACAACGAGTTTCCGAGCGAAGGTCTGGACCGCGAATGGCTCTTCGATGACAAACTGGTGCTGGTGATGCGCGCCGGCCATCCGCTCGCCGAACAAACCGATCTGCGGCCCGAGGACCTGCTCGACGAGGATTGGGTGTTCGCCGACAGCAACACCTGGAATCAGCACCGCTTGCGGCTTTATTTCGAACAGGCGGGACTGCCTGTGCCGGTCGGCAAGATGGAATGTCGCGATCCCGCCGTTTTGAAAGCGGTTGTTGCATCGAGCGATTATCTGAGCGTCATCGCCAAACTCGGTGTCGAGCGGGAAGTGAAACAAGGTGTTTTACACGCGATCGACATTCCTTCACCTTTGATGCAGCGGCCGATCGGCATCGTGCGGCGGACGGGAGAACCGATGTCGCCGGCGATCAAATCCTTCGTCCAGATCGCCCATGAACTCTGCGGTCCGAGTCTTATGGCGGCGCGTTGATCGACCCTCATAACGCGGGGTTATGAGGCGGGGACATCAAAATACTAGCGCGACTGAGTTCGCGCGAGGCATGATGTGTGACGAAACCTCAATCAAAAGACTTTGGGAGGAATGGCATGAGTGCACCGGGCGCCGATCACGTGCTGCCCTTGCGTGAGGGCGCTGTCTCGGGGCCGCCGCGTGGCGCCAGCATCATCGCGCAAATCAAGAAAGCCAATATCGAATACGTGCTTTCCGTTCCCGACCAGCACACCTCCGTCGGTCTGCTCTATCCGATCGCCGCGGATCGCGATCTCAGATTGATTCGGGTATGCAAGGAAGACGAATGTTTCGGTATTGCCGCCGGTCTCACCTATGGCAACATCCGTTCCCTCATCCTGGTGCAATACACGGGTTTTCTCTACGCGGCGAATGCCATTCGCGGCGTGCCTTGCGAGCAGAAACTGCCGATGTGTTTCATGATCGGCATGCTCGGCAAAGAGCCTGGTGTGCCCGCCACGCAATCGAAGAAGTTTGGCCTGCGCATCATCGAGCCCATTCTCGATGCCATGGGCATCCAGCACACGAGCATCGAAACCGAAGACGACGTGCCGAAGATTTCGGGGCTGATCGACGCGGCATGGCGTGAGTCGCGGCCGCAGGCCATTATTCTCGGCGGCCGTCCGGAGGCAAAATGATTAACCGCAGAGAAGCTCTTCAATTTTTGTCCCGCCGCGTGACGGATCAGATCGTCGTTGCTACCTATAGTTCGGCGACGGATTGGCTCGATATCATCGATCGTCCCCTGAACTATTTTTCATCCGGCGCCATGGGGCTGGCCTCGTCGCATGGGTTGGGGCTTGCCCTCGCGCGGCCTGAGCGGCGCGTGATTGTGCTCGATGGCGATGGTTCGCTCCTGATGAATCTTGGCACATTGGTGACGATCGCCCAGGTAGCGCCGCGCAATCTCACGCATTTGGTATTTCAGAACGGGACCTATGAGGCCAACGGTGGTCATCCGATCCCCAACCAGGGCGTGGATTTCGAGGCGCATGCCCGCGCTGCCGGCATGCGCGACACATTCACGGTCTCCACTTTGAAGGATTTCGAGGCGCGTTCCGAAACCATTCTGGCGGCGGATCATCTTGTCTTTGGCTGCATCAAGATCGAGCAGGGGCCGCTGGGGCCGCGCAGCTACAAGGAGATGTATCGCCATGAACGCCGGATGGCCCTGAGAGAAGCGCTGGCCCATTAACCCGAGTGCGCGCCGCGCGGCGGGCCAGTCTTCGTCAATCTGATATCTCCCTCCATTGGCAGATTGACGTTGCGCTGGCGCCGCCATCCCGGACCCGTCTATGATGGGAAAATTTCTAAAACCGGGATGGAAACATGAGTCTCAGATACAAGGTCGGTGACCTTGAAATCGTTTGTATCAGCGATGGCACGCTGAGAAGTTCCCTCGATTATGTGATTGGCCTGGACAGGGACATTGCACGGCGCATTTCCGATGCGCCCGATGATGATGTGCTGACCATTCCCGTCAATAATTTCGTGTTTGAGCGCGAGGGCGCGCGCCTTCTCATCGATGGCGGCAGCGGCACCAAGATGCAGGCGACACTGGGCCGCCTGCCTGCGGGACTGAGCGCGGCGGGTTATCCGCCTGAAACCATCACCCATGTGGTGCTGACGCATCTGCATCCCGATCATGCCGACGGTCTCGTCGATGACGAAATGAATGCGGTTTTCCCAAATGCCACATTGCTCGTGCATGAGGCGGAATTCGCTTTCTGGATGGGCGAACCCAGGGACGGCGAAAACGATCACGTCAAACGGCGGCGGGCGCGCAATCAGGCTGATGTGAAGCCTTATCGTGATCGCATTCGCCTGATGCGCGATGGCGAAAGCTTTCTTGGCTGTTCGCCTTTTTTGGCACCGGGACACACGCCTGGTCACACCTGCTGGCGCATCGAGACGGGTGGGCCGGATCTGATAGCCTGGGGCGACGTCGTTCACTTCGCCACGATCCAGTTTCCGCTGCCAGAGACGGCGGTGAAATATGATCTTGATCCGGATCTGGCGCGCGATACGCGTCTGCGGCTGCTCGATCTCATTGCGCGCGAGGGACTGGTCGTGGCTGGCGTTCACGTTAGCGCACCGGGCATTGGAACGGTCGTTCGCGAGGGTCCCGGCTATCGCTTCGTGCCGGCGCAGAATTCTTCGAACTGACGTATCTTATTTTTAAGCAGACCGTTCGTGTTTGCATCCATGGGAGGAGAGGAATGAGGTTGTTGATCGCGCCCGTCGTTGCGGCGCTTCTGAATCTGTCGATCGGCGGCATCGCCGCCGGACAGACATTGGACACGCTGAAGATCGCTATCGGTGGCAAAGGGCTTGGGGAATCGGCCGTGTCGGAGGCTGGGCAGAAAGCCGGCATTTTCAAACGGCATGGCCTCGAACTCGACATTCTTTATACGGCTGGGACGGGCGAGACCCAGCAGGCGGTGATTTCCGGCAGCGCGGACATCGGCGTTGGCGTCGGCGTGCTTGGAGCGCTCGGCGCTTATGCGAAAGGCGCCCCCATTCGCGTGATTGGCGCCAGCTATACCGGGGATTCCAATCTGTTCTGGTATGTGCGCGCGGATTCTCCGGTTCGGGAGCCTAAGGACGCCGTTGGAAAGAGCGTGGCTTTCTCCACCGTCGGGTCGTCTGGGCACAATGTGGTACTGCAGATGCAGAAATATCTCGGCGTCGCCTTCAAACCGACCGCGACGGGCTCGGGTGCGGCGACCTATACGCAAGTGATGAGTGGGCAAGTGGATATCGGTTGGTCTGGCGCGCCCTTTGCCGTGGAAGCTTTGGACGAAGGCAAGATCCGCGCGGTCTGGCGCGCGTCCGACGTGCCGGTCCTGGCGCATCAAACGTCGCGGGTGATCATCGTCAATGCGGCGCTCTTGAAGGGCAAGCCCGATGTGGTGAAACGCTATATGGCGGCCTATCGCGAGACGGTCGACTGGATGTTTGCAACGCCGCAAGGCGTCGAGGCTTACGCCGACTGGGCCTCTATTCCGGTGCGCGTTGCGCAGCGCACGATGAAGGAATTCGTGACCAAGGAGGGGATCAACCCCGATCAGGTGTCCGACCTTGAGGGCGCCATGAAGAGTGCCGTCGAGTTTCGTTACATGGCCGCGCCGCTGTCGAAAGCGCAGGCGGAGGATTTCGTTCAACTGCCGCCGCGGAATTGAGCCGGGCAGTCACGTCTTCCATAGGCATAAAGATGAGGAATGAGCCGGGCCCTTGGGTCCGGCTTTTCGCTTGACACTCTCCATTTCATGCACAAAAATGATTTTTATGCGCATTGAATAACGCGACAGGGAGACGCGTCCATGTACACGATCGCGGCGACGTTCGACGTCAATCCGCCTGGCGAGAAAGCCGTCATCAGCCGCGAACAGATGTGGAAAGGGCTCGTTCAGAAGGCCGAATATGCGGTGCCCTTCGTCCCGGCCATGGACGATTGCCAGATCATCGAGCGGTTCGCCGACGGTTTCATTCGCGAAATCCATCTTCGCGGCACGGTGATGCGCGAACGTATCGTGTTCACCCCGGACGTGCAGGTTCATTTCACCCGGATCGATCCGGCCGACGGTGGCTGGATCGCCAATATCATGAGCGAAGCCGATCGCGGCCTGTTGCTGACCTTCATTTTCGCGCTGACTTTCCCTGGTGTGGCGGCTGGATCGAGCGAGGAGCGTCGCCGTGGCGATGAGGTCAAGGCAAGCTATGTGGAAGCCATCACCGCGACGATCGCCGAGACGCGGCGGCGTGTGAAAGAGGCGCTTGTCTAGGGCTGTGCTGCCATGAGCATCATCGACACCGAAAGTGCCCGCAGTCTCTCGGTCGAGCGCAGTGAGAAGGCGCCGCCGCTCTCGGAGCAGGCGTTTCGCATTCTCCGGCATCAGATTCTACGCGGTGAAATCGCACCCGGCGAGAAGCTGCGGATCGAGGTTCTGCAGAAGGAATATTCCTTCTCCAGCAGCCCTTTGCGCGAAGCCCTCAATCGGCTGGTGGCCGAAGGCCTGGTGACGGCCGACGATCATCGCGGCTTTCGCGCGGCCGCCATGTCGCCCTCCGATCTACATGACATCACCAGCTTTCGCCTCGTGGCGGAACCGGCGGCGTTCGCGCAATCGATCGCGGCGGGAACCGACGAGTGGGAAGGGCGCATCGTTGCCGCCCATCATCAGCTCGAGCGGATCGAGGAAAAGATCGCCCGCGAAGAGGCGCATTGGAACGAGGAATGGACCATCCGCCATAAGGGCTTTCATATGGCGCTCGTTTCCGCCGCCAGTTCCGTGCGCCTGATCGCCACCTGTTCGAGCCTGTTCGATCAGGCGGAACGCTATCGCCGCTTTTCGGCTCGCAATCGCGTCAAGCCGCGCAACACGCAGGACGAGCATCGCCGGTTGATGGAGGCCGCTGTCGGTCGCCAGACCGAGCTCGCCGTGGCGCTGCTGAAGGAACATCTGATGTTGACCACGCGCAATGTGGTCGACCTGCAAACGGGTAGCTAAAGCAGGGCAATAGTTTGCACGAAAATTTATTTTCTGCATGAAGTATCGGACTAAGAGGGAGGGTTGGCATGTCTAAGCGTTTCAGAACGCACCTCGTCGCGGGTGCATTGGCCGTGGCGGGGGCTTTGGCGTCTTTGTCCGGCGTCGCGGCGCAAACCGTCAAAGTGGGGGTGATCGGCCAGTTCACCGGCCCTTACGCTTTGGCCGGCAAGCAGTTGCGCGAGTCGATCGATGCCTATGTAGCGCAGTACGGCACCAAGTCGGGCAGCCAGACCATTGAATTCGTCTACAAGGACATCGGCGGCTCGAACCCGGCGCTCGCCAAGAGCCTGGCCGAACAGCTCATCGTCAAGGACGGCGTGTCGATCCTGACCGGCTTCTTCTTGTCGCCTGAGGCGGCGGCGGTCGCGCCGGTGATCAATGAAACCAAGACGCCGTCGGTGCTGTCGGTCGCCGCTTCGCCGCCGCTGTTGAAAATGTCGCCGTGGTTCGTGCGCGCGGGACAGAACCTCTGGCAGCCCGCCATCATCCAAGCGGATTTTGCCGCCGATAACGGCAAGAAGCGCGCCTATATCGCGGTGGCGGACTATGCGCCGGGACATGACGTGCAGGAAGCCTTCACCAAGCGCTTCAAGGAGCGCGGTGGCGAGATCGTCGCGGCGGATCGCATTCCTCTGAACACGGTCGATTTCGCGGCTTTCGCCGAGCGTATCGCCAATGCCAAGCCCGATATCGTCGCGACCTTCCTGCCGAACGGCGCGCCGGCGATCGGTTTCTTCAATGCGCTCGCGGCCCGTGGCGTGACCAAGACGGCGATGATCATCGGCATCGCCGAAACGGATGATCCCGATCTGCCGTCCTATAACGACAATATCATCGGCGTTTATACGTCGATTTTCTATGCGGGCGGGCTGACCAATCCGGAGAATGTCGCGCTGAAGAAAGTCATGGCGGAAAAGTTCGGCGCCAACCATGCGATCGGCGTCAACAACGTTTCGCCTTATGACGGCATCCGGCTGATCTATCGCATGGTGGAAGTGCAGAAGGGCAAGTTCGATCCCGATGCGGCCATGACCGCCGTGAAAGGCTTTAGCTGGAACAGCCCGAGCGGCCCCAAGCAGATCGACCCGGACACCCGCGAGATGATCCACAACATCTATGTGCGGCAGGTGCAGAAGGTCGATGGCAAGCTGACCAACGTACTCGTCAAGACCTATGAAAAGGTCGGTGTGCCCAAACTGTGAAGCTGATCCGGGCGATGCCTTTGCCGGTATCGCCCGATCCTTCGCATCCCGTATTCCATCTCACCGGAAGGCACGATGGATTATCTTGTTTCGTCGCTGACCTTCATCGCCATCTACGGCGTCTCTTACGGGATGGTGATCTTCCTGATCTCGATCGGGCTCGTGATCACCATGGGCCTGATGCGGGTGATCAATCTGGCGCATGGCGCCTTCGCCGCCATCGGCGGCTATCTCTGCACGGCTTTGGTCTCGTCTTACAAACTCAACTTTTATCTGGCCGTGGTGGTCGCCACCCTTAGCGTAGCCGTGCTGAGCCTGATCGTCGAACGCGGCATTTATCGCCAAATCTACCGTAAATCCGAGCTCGATCAGGTGTTGCTGACGATTGGCCTCGCTTTCATCACCGTTGCTTCGCTGAATTTTCTGTTCGGCCCCAACGTCGTGCCCTCGCAATTGCCGGCGACCCTGTCCGGCACGGTCGAACTGCTGGGACGTGACGTGCAGATGTACCGACTTTTCGTCGTGGCGGTGGGGCTTGCTGTCGTCGTGGCGCTTTGGGCGATCTTCAATTGGACGATGTTCGGCGCCGGCCTGCGTGCCGCCGTCGATAATCCTTCGATGGCGCAGGCGGCGGGCATTGATGTCTCACGGCTGTTTACGCTTGCCTTCGCGCTGGGCAGCGGCCTCGCCGCGCTTGGCGGTGCGGTCGGCTATGGCATGCTGCCGCTCGAGCCGCTTTATCCGTTCAAATATCTCATCATCATCATGATCGTCGTGGCCCTGTCGGGCTTCGGCAATATGCGCAGCGCCGCCGCCATCTCCATCGCGGTGGGTGTCGTCGATACCGCTGGGCGTTACTTCTTCCCGACCTATGGCGCCTTCATCATCTATGTTTTCGTGATCCTGTATCTGCTGGCGCAGATCGAAGGCAGCCCGCTGCGGAGGAAATCGTGAGCGTCGATCGCGCCTTCTACAATGCCGCCGAGCGCAATCGGTTCGGTCTGCTGGAAATCCTGTTCTGGTTGTGTCCGATCGCGGCTTTCTTTCTGTTTCCGACCAGCCTGTCGTTCGCCACCCACGTGCTGATCATGGCGCTCTTCGCCATGTCGCTGGGGCTGATCCTGAGCTTTGCCGGCATCGTCACCTTGGGGCACGCCGCTTTCTTCGGGCTTGGCGCCTATGTGACGGCGCTTCTGTCCTTGGCTGGCTATCAGGAGCCGATCACTGCCACCTTTCTGGGCGGGGCAGCGGCTGCGGTGCTGGCGCTCGTGATCGGGCCTCTGTTGCTGCGCCTGACCGGCCTGCCGTTGATGATGGTGACTCTGGCGCTCGGCGCCGTGATGTTCGAGGCGGCCAATAAGCTGGGATGGCTCACGGGTGGCGAGAACGGCCTGGGCGATCTACGCTACCAGCCGGTGTTCGGGATTTTCCGTTGGTCGATCTATGGTCAGACGGCTTATTTTTACACGCTCGCCTGGCTCTTCGTCCTGTTCCTGCTGACGCGCTCGCTCGTCGCTTCGCCTTTTGGCCTGGCCTTGCAGGGTATTCGTGAGAATCCGCTACGCATGAACCTGATCGGTGCTCCCGTCACCGGCCATCTGGTGCGGGTCTATACGATCAGCGCTTTCATCGCGGGGATTGCCGGTGCCTTGTCGGCGCAGGCGACAGGTTTCGTCGGGCTCGATGTTCTGTCCGTCGATCTCTCCATCAATGCGCTGGTGATGCTGGTGCTCGGCGGCGTCGGCAATATCTATGGCGGGCTCGTCGGCGGCGCACTTTATATCGTTTTGCGCAATCTGGCGTCCGATTGGAATCCGTATCACTGGATGTTCGTCATCGGTGCCTTTCTGGTTGTCGTGGTGCTGTTGGGCCAGAACGGTGTCATCGGCATTGTCGAGCGCCTCACAAGCCTGATCTCGGGCCAACGCAAGGAGACGTCGCCATGACCGAACCGGCGCTCGTCGTGCGTTCGCTCTGCAAGAACTATGGCGGTTTCGCCGTGACGCGGAATGTCGATCTCGAACTGCCGCGCGGCGCGCGCCACGCCTTGATCGGTCCCAATGGCGCGGGCAAGACAACGCTGGTCGGGCTGATTTCCGGCGCCATTGCCGCGAACTCGGGAACGATCGAATTGTTCGGCCGTGACATCACGACGGTGTCGGCCGCGCAGAGGGTCAAGCAGGGATTGGTGCGCACCTTTCAGGTGAACAGTCTCTTTCCACATCTGAGCGTGTTCCAGAATATCTTTCTGGCATGCAGCGAAGCGCGTGGAACAAGTCAGCGGATGCTGGGCCGTACATCAGGCCAGAAGCCGATCATCGGGCAGGTCGAGGCCATTCTCGACATGCTGGGGCTGAGCGCGGATGCGGGACGCCCGGTCGCGACCATTGCTTATGGCCGGCAGCGGCTCGTGGAGCTTGGCATCGCGCTGGCGCTGGAACCGCGTGTTCTGTTGCTCGACGAGCCGGCCGCCGGTGTGCCGAGCGTTGAAGTGCCGCTTTTGATCCATGCGATCGATCGGTTGGGCGAGGACATCACCATCCTTTTGATCGAGCATGACATGCAGATCGTGCAGCGCTTCGCCCGCACGATGACCGTGTTGGCGGAGGGGCAGGTGATTGCCAGCGGCGCACCCGATGTGGTGATGGCTTCGGAGCAGGTCCGCTCGGTCTATCTCGGCAAGTCCGGTCATCAACGTTTCGAATCCGGAAAAGCCCATGCTTGAGGTGACCGCACTCACCGGTGGCTGGGGTCAGACCACCATTGTCGAAAACCTATCGCTAACGGTGCCCCGTTCGATCAGCCTTGCCATCCTTGGGCGCAATGGCGTCGGCAAATCGACCTTGCTGGAATTGCTGGTTGGCCGGGCGCTGCGCCATTCCGGCTCTATCGTGTTGGATGGCGAGGATTTGTCGGGGCGCTCCATTCATCACCGCGCCCATGCCGGCATCGGCTATGTGCCGCAAGCGCGCGAAGTGTTTCCAAGTCTGACGGTGCGCGAGAATATTCTTGTCGCGGCCCGTCCGGGCTTTTGGACGGAAAAGCGCATTCTGGAATTGTTTCCGTCACTGGGGCGACGGATCGCCAATCCGGCTGGCAAACTGTCGGGCGGCGAGCAGCAGATGCTGTCGATCGCGCGTGCTCTCAGCTCCAATCCGAAACTGTTGTTGATGGACGAACCATCGGAGGGTCTGGCGCCTATTGTCGTCGAGCAATTGGTGGATGCGATCAAATCGCTGAGCACCAGCGGCAATCTCGCCATCGTATTGGTGGAACAGCGTGCTGACATCGCGCTCAGCCTGTCCGATCAATGCATCATCATGGATCGCGGTCAGATCGTTCACAACGGCACCAGCGCCGATCTTGCCGCCGACGAACAGGCGCTGACGCAGCTCATGGGCCTGACGGCGCAGGGCCATCTCTAGTTTTCAGTTGGAGTTGCAGGATGACGGATCGTTCTTTCAATGTCGAGAATCCGCAGCCGATCGATTTCGGCCGTCTGTCGCTGCAGCCCGGATTTCGTCTCGTCGTCGTCGGCAGCAATGGCGGGATCGGCTCGACATTGTGCCAACAGGCCCTGGCGCTTGGCGCTCAAGTGATAGGCCTCGATACGAAAGCGGCCATCGCCGAGCGGCCGCTGACGGGCGATGTCTTGTCACTGCCCGTCGATGTCCTCGATCCGGCTTCCATCGCTGAGGCTTTTGCGCGCCTCGGTGAGCGCTTTCCGGAGATCGACGGACTCGTCTATGTCAGCGGCATCGGCGAGCGGCCGATGGCGACGCTCGATCATTCGGCCGAGCAATGGGACAGGACGCAGGACGTCAATCTACGCGGCGCTTTCCTCGTCGCCAAAGCGGCTTTGCCACGCTTGAAGCCGTTCACAGGATCGATCGTTTTCATCTCGTCCGGTCTCGCCGTGAATGTCGAGCCTGGATTTGCCGCCTATAGCGCCTCCAAGGCCGGGTTGATTGCTTTCGCTAAAGTGCTGGCCAAGGAGGTCGCGCCGGCGGTGCGCGTCAATGTGGTGGCACCGGGGCTTGTCCTCACGCCGTTTCTGGCCGGCGGCACAGGCAGTGGCGCCGCACCGTCCTCCGTTTCGGTCAGCGATTGGTTCGGCAGTCCGGAGCGGGGGCAGGCGATGCGCGATGCCGTTCCGCTCAAGCGCATCGCCGAGCCCGACGATATCGTCGCGCCGATCTTTTTTCTCTTGGGATCGGGTGCCCGTTTCATCACGGGCCAGACCCTGCATATCAATGGCGGCCGTTATCTGTCGTGAAACAGGTTATCTAGCCATGAGGCGCAGCGCGGCGCGGCCAAGCACACCATAGGGATTGCCGAGGGTCTCGGCGATTTCGAAATGATTGTAGTTGGGCGCCACGATCAGCTCGACGGGCTTGCCGGCGGCTTTCACGGCGGCGGCGAATTCCTGGGTCTGGCGGATGAATTCCGGTGATTCATTGGTGCCGTAGACGAGCACCACCGGGCAGGCGAGGCGATCGAGATGGCGCATCGCCGACAGCTCGCTTTCGGTCTCGTCGGTGAATTTCACATATTCGGACCGTTTCGACAGCCGCACCGGCGCCAGGTCATACATGCCGCTGCCGAGCAGCGCGCCCTTGATGAAGGTCTGGGGGAGATCGAAACGGCTCCAATCGGCGGTCAGCATGCAGCCGCCAAGATGCGCGCCGGAAGAATGGCCGGTGAGATAGATGCGCTCTGGATCGCCGCCGAAACTCCCAGCATTCTTGCCGATCCAGGCGACAGCGCGGCGCACCTGCTCGGCCATGGCGAGGAGATCGCCGCCGTGCTCATCGATATTGTCGAAATCGAGCACGGCGTGATGCGCCCCAGCGCGCATGAACATTTCGGCTTGTCCGGCGAAGTCGGCCGCGCGGCCGCGGCGCCAGGCGCCGCCGTGGATGTAGATCGCCACCGGCGCTTTCGCCGCATCGGCTTTATAGATGTCGATCTTCTCGATCTCGGCGCTGCCATAGGCGACACGCACCGGCGGTGCAATGAAGCGCCGCGCATCGGCGGCCAGGGATTGACGGCGATCGGCCAGTATCTGCTGGTTCGGCGCCCAATAGGCCTGATCATAAGCAGCATCGAGCGCCTGTTGATCCATGTCGCCCCAAACCAGCGGGCCTTTGGTGCCGATGTCTTGCGTCATGGTCATGATGATCTCATTGGAGGCAGGGAAAAGGGCGGGACTTCAGGAACTCGTCGTCGCGAGGAGATCGCCGATGCCATCGAGCCCCATCAGGAAATCGGTGCCGGCGCGGATCACATGTTCGGCGGCAAGTTCAGCTGCGGCGCGTTCATCGCCGGCGACAATGGCGCGCAGAATGCCGGCATGTTCGTTCCACGAGCGGGCCTGACGGGCGGGGTCGCGGGGCGAGAAAAGGGTGGCGGTGCGGTCGCGCAGATTTTGCAGCATGTCGCCCAGCACACGGTTCTGCCCGGCATTGGCCAGCTCGGTGTGAAACTGCTGGTTGAGATCGAAAAGCTGGTCATATTGTCCGGCGGCAACGGCCTTGTTGCCTTTGTTCAAAATGACTTCGATCCGCTTGATGGTTTCCTTGTCCTGGCGGCGGGCGGCCAGACGTGCATTCTGGCCTTCGAGCAAGGCGCGCACTTCGATCATTTCGCGGGCTTCGCGATCGGAGATGGAGGCGACCGAGGCGCCGCGCCGCGCCGTGACCTCGACGAGGCCTTCGGTGGCAAGCGCGCGGATCGCTTCACGGACCGGATTGCGGGAGACGCCTAGTTCATCGGCGAGCCGGCCTTCGACCAGCCGTTCACCCGGCTTCAGCCGTCCGGTGAGGATAGCCTCACGCAGTTCCGAGACGACTTGCCCGTGCAGCGACGAATGTTCCTCGCCGACGCGGCGTTTGAAAGATCCGATGCCCGAAGCCATGACCGTTAACCTGCTTAAACCCCAACCGTTCGGATTAGGCCTAGCCGTCTCACCGCGGAAAGCCAAGCGAATCAGATGTGGCGATCCGTCTCAATCTTGCAATGGATCAAAGGCGTTTTGCATAGGTATTTGCCTGGGCATTCGCTTGGCTATTCGCATCGTTTTGCCTGTTGCACAGGCAGAAATCAGGTTCCGATCACCAAGGGAGAGGTCAGGCGGCGCAAGGCGGCGATCACCGAAAGGGCGGTGATGCGACCGGTCGCCGGGTTCTCGCTGGGGATGTTTTCCATGGTCATGGAGAAGCTGGCGGAATCGGCCACTACCCGGATTTGATGGCAATTGCGCGTTAGGGTCGGATCGGCCCAGACCTCGACCTGGGTCCGCTCCGGGCCGATGCCGGCGAGCGACAGGGCGGCGATCACATTGACATTGGCCGGGAAAGCGACGGCGGCTTGGCGCGCATTGCCTTTGAAAACGCGGAGGGGCGCGGTGATGCCATCGATATGGATGGCGTTTTCGACCAGATAAGGCGCGCCGGCCAGGCCCTTCGGCGGCTTGCGCGTGACGATCTCGACGGTCTCGATCGCGCCCTCGGCCGCTGCCGAGACGGCATCGAAGCCGACCAGCGCGCCGGTGGGCACGATGATCCGGCCGCCGCTGGCACGGGCGAGATCAATCAGATCGGTACGGGGCAACAGGGCGCTGGCGCTGAGCACCATCACCTGTTTGCCGGCGCGCAGCATGGGCACGACGATCTGATCGAGAACGGCGGGTGGCGCGCATTCGACCGCCAAATCGGAAACGGCAGGCAGTTCGTCGAGGTTCACGAACGGGCAGGCGATGCCTTCCTGCTTCAGCCAGGCCCGCGCTTTGTCGTGATCACGGACGGCGATGGCGGCGAGCGTGAGGCCGGGCAGGCCATCGGCAAGCTTGCGGGCCACGGTCTTGCCGACGGCGCCGAGGCCGACAATGGCGATGCGCATGGGATCAGGGCTCCGTCGCGGCCGGTCGCGCGGCAGGGCGGCGCTCGGCGAGCGGGATCCAGGAGACGCTGACGTCGCCGTTCAGAAACGTCTGGCAGGCCATGCGATAGCCTTGCTGCAGATCGTCTTCGCTCAGATGTTTGCGTTCCTTCGGCTTGACGGCATCGGTGTGATTGAGGCCGCTTTCGATGCGGCAGCGACAGGTGCCGCAGATACCGCCGCCGCATTTGAACGGAATGCCGCCTTGTTCACGCAAGGAGACGCGCAGCAGATTGCTGTTTTCCGGCGCGCTGACCGTTTTGTTGTCGTTGGTGATGAAGGTGACTTGAATCATCGGATGCCCAAAGGTCAGTCGGCCGCGACAGCGGTCTTGCGCAGCACCGTGTCCATCTGGCCGAAAGTGGTGAGATGTTCGAGCTCCTTATAGGCGCGCTCGGTGGTTTCAAACTTTTCGAGGAATTTCGAAGGCACGTCGTTGACAATGTCGCTGCCGTCTTCGACGACGCGGATGCGGGCGCTGTCGTTGGTCAGTTCGGCAATGACGAAATGCGCTTTCTTCTGCCCGTAATAGAAATAGTCATAGGCTTCCAGCGGGCGCAGCCCTTGGCCGATTTCGGTTCTGAACTGTCCGGGCTTGCTGGTCAAAATGACGTACATGGTTTTCCTCCGTCGCGGGCAACGGGCTATTCCGTAGCCGGCGGCGTTTTGTCCTCGGTGATGGCGCGGCCAAGCGCATCGACGGGCGTGCGTGCGAGCGGCAACAGCGGCATGGTCGGTTGATCAAGCTCGATGTCGTTGAACAGCCAGAGCTGACAGACGAGACGGAAGCCCTCGTTCAACCGCTCGTCGCCCAATTGCTTTTTCTCTTTCCAATTGGGCTCCGGCAAATGTTCGGCACCCTTGAGAACGCGGCAGGCGCAGCGCGCGCATTTCCCCATCCCGCAGCCATATCTCAGGTTGGGGAAGGGGAATTGGCGGATGCCGGCCTTGACGACGAGGTTGGTGTTTTCATCCACCTCGCCTTCAAAGGTCTTGTCGCCGCGATGCAGAATGATGCGCGGCACGATCAGGCGGCTTTACGCTCGATCGCTTCCAGCTCCTCGATCGGGATGTCCTTGGCGACATAATCCCAATAGAGCGCGGTGGTGTAGAGCAGGCGCATCTGCGCGCCAATCTCGCAGATCTTCAAGCAGCGCTGTTGCAGTTCCACCGTATTGGCGTGTTCGAGCACGATCTGGTAGCCGCGCTCGCCATGGATTTCGTCCGACACGATGTGCAGGTCGAAGAATTCCACTTCCTCGTCGGTGAACTTGTATTTGTCGCGCAGGGTCGGCGTCTGCTTGCGATAGATCGACGGCACCTGCGATTCCAGGCCGACGACGAGGCCCGCCACGGCGACGATCGGATCTTCGCGCATGGCGACCGAATAACACCAGCTCTGCAGGCCGCGGGTGGTCGGCGACATGTTGTCGGGATCGGTGACGCGTTCGCGGGTCGTGCCGCAGGATTCGGCGAAGCGGATGAGGAGGTCGGTGTGGCGATCGCCGCCGATCTCTTCCTCATACATATTGGCGAGCAGGAAATCCTTGGCCTCGGTGTAGCGCTCGGGCATGCGGGCGTAGATGTAGGCGAGATAGTCGGCGAAGGGGCCGACGTAGTGGTAGTGATTTTCGGCCCAGCGCGCGAGATGCGGGCGGCTGAGCTTGCCGCTGGCCCAGGCGATGCTGAAGGGCGCTTTGTTGGCGCTCTTGCCCTTGATGGCTTCTTCAAGGGCGGCTCGGAAATCCACATGGTTCATCAATTCAGGCATATCGCGCTCCCTTTGCCGCAGGTGACCATCGCGCCGGACAGGATTGCCGTTTTGGGCGCTCAAGATTGTATACTATATACAAATTTGTTTCTGTCAATCGGACTGTCCGAAATGCCGCTATTATCGCCGTTTCTGAGCGGAAAGCGGGCAGGTGACGATATTTTATGCGTTCCAATTCTAGGGAGTTGACAAATTCATGATTGTATAAAGTATACAAAATAGGGGTGGCCGAGTTCAATCGGCCGATACGGAAGGGGAAAGTCATGGGACAGAGCGTAACGCTCACCGCGGCGCATTGGGTCTACGTCGTCGGTGTCGCAGCGGTCGTGTTGACAATGATCCTGCGTGCCAATGTGGTCGTGCCGTCCATTCTCGCCACTTTGGCGGTGACCTGGGCATGGACCGGCAGTCCGATCACCGCGCTGAGCAGCATTTTCAATGCGAGCTTCGTGGCGGCGAAGGAGCTGTTCAACATCTTCCTTGTGATCGCTTTGATCACCGCCTTGCTCAATTCGCTCAAAACGCTGCGATCGGATGTGCGCATGGTGCAGCCGTTTCGCGTCGTCATGACCAACGGCCATTCCGCCTTCTTCATTCTGGCGGCGGTCACCTATGTGATCTCGTTGTTCTTCTGGCCGACGCCGGCGGTGCCGCTGGTCTCCGCCGTGTTGTTGCCGGCGGCGATCGCGGCCGGGCTGTCGCCTCTGGCAGGCGCCGTGGCGATCGCCATCGCCGGCCAGGGCATGGCGCTGTCGTCGGATTATGTGATCGGCGTGGCGCCGGCCATCAGCGCCAAGGCGGCGGGCGTCGCGGTCAGTGCCTCCGCCGTGGCCGATCGGGCGCTGGCGCTTTCATTGATCACGGGCGGTATTGCCCTGGCGTTGGGCTATTTGGCGATCCGCAAACAGATCCAGCCAGGCAGCGAGGCCTTGCTGGAAAAGTGGCTCGGCCAATCGACTGCCACCAATGCGCAGATCGAAGCCACAGGCAGTTTCGACAAAGCGGAATTGGCGCGCGGCACCAGCTACGAACATCCCTCGCGCATCGACAAACTGTTGCGCAATCGGTTACCCCTGGTGAAGGGCGGCCGCGAATTCTGGTCGAAATTCTTCGCCATTCTGACGCCGCTCGGTTTTGCCGTCGTCATCGCCATCATGGTGTTGCCGAAACTCGGCACAGGCTTACCGGAATTGAAGGGCGGCGATGCGGCGGCTCTCGTCGGCGGCATGGGCGCCGTGCTGATGATTTTGTCGACATTGGCGGCCGAAGGCTTTCGCAAAAGCCTCGATGTTTGCGCCGAACATATCACCGAGGGCTTCGTCTTCGCCTTCAAGGCTATGGGGTCGGTACTGCCGATCGCCGGCTTTTTCTTTGCCGGTGCCGGCGGCGAACTGGCGGCTGGTGTTCTCAACGTGCCCGTGGGGCAGGCACCGTCGCTGCTATTCGAACTGATCAATGCGGCGCAGGCCTTCCTGCCGCAGAACCACTATCTGGTGGCCTTCGGCGTGCTCATCGTCGGCATGATCACGGGCATCGATGGATCGGGCTTCGCCGGTCTGCCGCTCACCGGCTCGCTGTCGGGCGCGCTCGGGCCGGCGGTCGGCCTGAACGTCACCACGCTCTGCGCGATCGGACAGATGGGTGCGGTGTGGACGGGCGGCGGCACGCTGGTCGCCTGGTCGTCGCTGATCGCGGTGGCGGGTTTTGCCCGTGTGCCGGTGCTCGATGCGGTGCGCCTGCTGATGGTGCCTGTCATCACCGGCCTGTTCGTCTCCACCTTATGTGCCGTCATCTTCTGGAGTTAGAGATGAGCCAGAACGCATCGCTTCGCGCCGCCGTCGCCGAACCCGTCGAGGAGTTCAAGAACCATATCGATGGTGAATGGGTGGCGGCATCCACCGGAGAATGGCTGGACAATATCAATCCGGCCGATGTCGACGATATCGTCGGCCGTTTTCCGGCATCCAGCGCCGGCGATGCGGCGGCGGCGGTGCGTGCAGCCCAGGCGGCTTTTGCTGCCTGGCGCAAAACACCTCTTTCGGCGCGGGCGAAAATGCTCAATCTCGCCGCCGATTACTTGGAGGCCCATGCGGTGCGGTTCGCCGCCGAGATGACGCGCGAAATGGGCAAGCCGCTGGCGTTGGCCAAGGATGAATTCCTGCGTTCGGCGCAGACGTTGCGCTTTTACGCGGTCGAAGGCCAATCCTTCACCGGCGAGACCTTTCCGCAAGACGATGCCAACATGACGGTTTATTCCGAGCGCGAGCCGCTCGGCGTCGTTTGCGTGATCACGCCCTGGAATTTCCCGGTTTCCATTCCGGCGCGCAAAATTGCGCCGGCTTTGATCATGGGCAATACGGTGGTGTTCAAACCGTCGTCCGATGCACCGCTTTCCGGCTATCGCCTGGCGGAAGCCTTCATCGCCGCCGGCATTCCCAAGGGCGTGCTCAACTTTATCAGCGGCCGGGCTGGCGACATCGGTGCGGCCATCACCGAGCCGACCGTCGTGCGGGCGATTTCTTTCACCGGCTCGACGGCGGCTGGCGAGCATATCCATCGTTCCGTCGGCTTCACCACCCGCACGCAGATGGAGCTGGGCGGTAAGAATCCTCTGATCGTCATGGATGATGCCGATCTCGATCAGGCGGTTGACCTGACGATCAAGGGCGGTCTGTCATTGTCCGGCCAGGCCTGCACCGGCACCAGCCGCGTGCTGGTGATGAGTGCGGTGAAGGCAGCTTTCACCGAAAAGCTTGTTGCCCGGGTGAAGGCGTTGAAGATCGGCAGCGGCATGACTTCAGGCATCGACATCGGCCCCCTGGCGACGGCGAAGCAGCTTGAAACGGTGTTGCGCTATATCGAGATCGGCAAAAGCGAGGCGACTTTGCTGTGTGGTGGCGAGCGCTTGAAGGGGCCGGATTTCGACCGTGGTTTCTATGTTTCGCCTGCCATCTTCACCGATGTGACGCAGGACATGCGTATCGCCCGCGAGGAAATCTTCGGTCCGGTGATCGCTTTGATTGAAGTGTCCTCCTATGAGGACGCCATCGCCAAGGCGAATGATACCGAATATGGGCTTTCCGCCGCGATCGCCACGCGCAATCCGCGCCTGATGCACGCTTTCGCCCGCGACATCGAGGCCGGCACGGTCAAAATCAACCGTACGACGACGGGCAATCTGATCAATGCGCCTTTCGGCGGCCTGAAGCGGTCGAGCACGTCGACATTTCGCGAATCCGGCCGCGTCGGCCTTGAGTTCTACACGCAGATCAAAACCGTTTATCGCGGCACGTGATCGCCACTCAGTAAGGAAACCTGTGATGAGACAAACGATGAAGCTCGAACTGCCGGAGGCCAAGCGCATGGCGGAAGCGGCGCTGCGCAAGGCGGAAGAATTGAAGGTGTTCGAGACTGTCTGCATTGCCGATGACGGTGGTTTTCCGCTGGTCATCGAGCGCATGAGCAGAGCGCGTGTCACTGGCCCGCAGATTGCCTGGAACAAGGCTTTCACCGCCGCCGGCCATAAGCGGTCCACCCATCTGTTCAATCAGGCGCCGAACGGGCCGGCTTTGCCGGGCAATGAGGCCTTCGGTATCCAGCTCAGTTTCGAAGGCAAATTCGCGGTTTTCGTCGGCGGCTTTCCCATCGTCGTCGATGGCGAGGTGATTGGCGGGATTGGTCTGAGCGGCGGCAACGGCGAGCAGGATACGGCCTGCGGCGTCGCCGCCATGCAGGCCCTGCAGGACTTTTTGGGGTCGGCCCATAAGGTCACGGTCCAGGCGGATATCAAGCTTTAAGGTGCAAGATAGGGCTTTAGCCGCCGCTTCTGTGGACGATTGTCCACCAGAAGCGGACGGCTGATCCGAGCGCGACGCAGCCCGCGTGCTTATTCTTCTGGCATCCGATCGAGGGAGGCCAGAATGATCTATGCCGACGATGGTTCGCTGTCCGAAGAACAGCGCTTGATGCGCGACAGCTGCCGCGCTTTTGTCGATGATGCCGTCACCCCGTTCATC
Source organism: Rhizobiales bacterium 62-17 (assembly GCA_001898965.1). Classification (GTDB taxonomy): domain Bacteria; phylum Pseudomonadota; class Alphaproteobacteria; order Rhizobiales; family Beijerinckiaceae; genus Terripilifer. The sequence goes on along the minus strand of MKVW01000004.1, from coordinate 637,562 downwards.
CGCTCGAACTGGCAGCGCGAATGGGATATGACGCCCGGCGACCGGCTGCCGCGCTCCATTCTGGAAGGTTCAGATACGATCGGCATTCGCACGCTTGGCGTGCCGGAAGCTTTTGGCGGCGTGGAGCTTGATCCGGCAACGGAAGTGCGCACGTTCGCCTTGATCGCGGAGGAGATCGCGCGGGGCGATTCGGGCCTCGCCGACAAACTGGTGCAGAACTGGAAAGTCTCCATCGTCCTTAGAGAGTTCGCGCCGAAACATCTGCAGGAGAAATGGTTTCCGCAACTGGTGGAGAATCCGCAGTTTCTCCTCGCCCATTGTCTCACCGAACCGCGCGGCGCTTCCGACCGCTGGCTGCCATACAACGTGCCCGAGGCCGCCATGCACACCAAGGCGGTGCGCGATGGCGATCATTGGGTGATCAATGGCCGCAAGCAATTCATCTCCAACGGTTATGATGCGAGTCTCTATGTGGTCTATGCCAACACAAATTCCAGCGTGGGCATGCTGCAGGGCACGTCGAGTTTTCTGGTGCCGCGCGATACGCCGGGTTTGACGGTCACCAAATGCAACGAGACCATCGGCTGCCGTTTCATGAACAATGGCGAGCTGGTGTTCGAGGACTGCCGCGTGCCGGCCGATCATCTGCTTGTCGAGAGTAAGGGCTTGCAAAGCGCCGGGCAATATTTCCGCGCCGGCAAGATCATTCAGGCCGCCAAGAATATCGGTGTCGGCGTCGCCTGTTTCGAACGCACGGCCGACTATGTGCAGAATTATGTGCAGGGCGGGCGCATTCTGATCAAGCATCAGGCGGTGGCGCTACGGCTCGCCGATATGGCGACGCGGATCGAGGCGTCGCGGGCCTTGATCGAGCGTGCATCGAAAGCGGTGGATGAGAACCATCCGGATGCCGACGTGCTGTGCAATATGGCGAAGGTTTATGTATCCGAAGAGATGATGAAAGTGGCCACCCATGCCATTGAACTGCACGGCGGCAACGGCGCCATGCTGGAGTTCGGCGTCGAGAAATTGTTCCGCGACGCGGCGATCTTCCTGCATATGGACGGGACCGTCGACGTCAGCCGCATGAAGATCATCAAAGCGATGTTCCCGGCGACCGCCGGCAAATATGCGGGCCCGGAAAGCTAGCTGCTGCCACCGGGAAATGATCTATAATGCCCCGAAGGCTACGCGGGGAGGCGGGATGGCGGGACGCAAGCAGGCACAGCGATCGGCGCAACGGCGTGTCCGGACGGAAGCGCCGTTCCGCTCCTATGCGCCCGAGCGCCATGGTGCGCCGCGTTTCAGCATCCGCATTGTCGAGCGTACGCAGCGGCTCTATCCAGCCCATAAGCACGATTATTTTCAGGTACTTTATTTCATGTCGGCGGCGCCGACCTTGCGCATCGGGCTCGCTTCGCACAAGCCGAAAGCCGGATCGATCTATTTCGTCGCGCCCATGGTGTCGCATCAAATCCGGTTCGATCAAGGTACGCGCTGCATCGTTCTCTATTTCGATCTGGATTTTCTGCATCCGGGCTTGTCGCGCTCCTACCCGATTTCGGAGCTGGTGCGCCTGCTGCCCGAACTCACACCGTTCGCCTGGCAGAACTATGTCGACTTTAACGCGCGGCGAAAGCAGGCCGACCGGATCGAAAGCCTGATCACGTCGATGAATCGCGAGAACGACAAGGGCGGCCTGTTCGCGCAGGAGATGATGCGGGCCGAATTGTCGCTGCTGCTGGCGACCATTTGCCGGGATCACGAGACGGAATTCGCGAGGCTTTCGACACGGCTTCCGGCTGTCGGTCGCGACAGTGGCCACATGCGCCGCATCTCCGCCTTCATCGAAGACAATTATCTCACAGGGCCGGGGCTCGAGGAGGCAGCCAAGGCCGTCGGGCTTTCGCGCAGCCGCTTTTGCGCTTTGATCCGGCAATATACCGGCAGCACGTTCAACCTGCTGATCCGCGACATGCGCATGGAAGACGCCTGCGAGCGACTGGTTCTGACCGGCGACAGCATCGGCCAGATCGCCTATCGGGTCGGCTATAACGACGAGAAATATTTTCTGCGCGCGTTCAAGAATGCCGTCGGCATGACGCCTTCGGCCTATCGCCTGAAACAAGCCAAGGCGAAAGGGACGCTTGTCGAGGATCAGGCCTCATAGCGGGTGGTGCCGCCGGTGACGGTGCGCACGATCTTGATGTCCTTGATTTTGTCGGGGGCGACCGTCTTCACGTCTTCCGCCAGCACGACATAGTCGGCGAGCTTGCCCGGTGTGATCGACCCTTTGATCGCCTCCTCGTGGGAATTATAGGCGCCGTTCAGGGTCGTCACCATGAGGGCTTCGTCGATGGAAATGCGCTGGTTGGCGCCCCAGGTTTTGCCGTCCCAGCCGGTGCGCGTCACCATGGCTTGCAGGGCCAGAAGCGGGGAGAACGGACCGGGCGAGAAATCAGAACCAGCAGCCGGGCGCAGGCCCGCATCGATCATGGTGCGGAGCGCCATGCTCCGCTGCAGCATGGCTTCGCCGTAGAAAACGAATTTGTCGGAATTGTAATAGGGGTAGGTGGAAAAGACCGCGGGCACCGCGTCCATCGCTTTCATGCGGCGGATCAGATCGTCGTTGATCAAGGTGCAATGGGTGATCTTGGGCCGCGCGTTGGCGTTGGGATGAAGCTTCAACGCGCGTTCCATGGCCGTCAGCATCATGTCGATGGCGATGTCGCCGTTGGCATGGCAGTTAACCTGGATGCCGGCACGGTGAACTTTCTCCACCCAGGCATTCAGGTCCTCCTGGGTGGTGACGAGATTGCCTTTATAAGGCGGGTTGCTGCCCGGATAGGGCGTGTCGAGCGCCATCGTCCGCTCCGAGAAGGAGCCGTCGATCGTATGTTCGAAGGTCGCGCCGATGCGCAGCCATTCATCGCCGAAGCCGGAGCGGAAACCATCGGCGATCAGCCGATCGACCAGCGGCCCCTGCGCTTCATAGCTCACGCGGTGCTTGAGATCGCCGCGGGCCCGAATCTGTTGCAGGGCGGACAGGTCCCCGCCCTCATGATGAACGCTGGTGAGACCATAGCGCACGAACTGTTTGGAGATATGGGCAAGGCCGTCGCGGCTGCGCTGGGCGCGTTGTTCGTCCGTATAGGTGGGGCGTTGGCCGACCTTGGTGAAAACGGCGCCGGCACGATCGGTCACCCGGCCGGACAACGTGCCATCGCTGTCGCGATCGAATGTGCCGCCGAAGGGATTGGGCGTATCCTTGGTCACGCCAGCCAGTTCGAACGCCTTGCTGTTGACATAGTAAGTATGGCCGCCGCGATGGCGCACCATGATCGGATGTTCGGTGGACGCCTTGTCGAGATCGCGCACGGTCAGGGGCTGGCCGTCCTTCACCTTGGTGTCGTCGAAAAAGAAACCTTCGACCCAGGTGCCGGGCGGCGTTTGGGCGGCCCGTTCGCGCAGCTTGCTGATGATGCTGTCGATCTTCACGAATTCGACATCGTAAGGATTGCCGACGAGTACTTGATACAGCAGGACCTCGCCCACGGGATGGACATGGCAATCGATGAAGCCGGGAACGACAGTCAGCCCCTTGGCATCGACGATCTCAGTGGCCTTGCCGGCAAAGGTGCGGATATCGGAACTGGTGCCAACAGCGATGAAGCGGCCGTCACGAATGGCGAAAGCCTCGGCCTTGGGCTGTTTCGGATCGACCGTATGCACGGTGGCATTGACGAGAATGAGATCGGCGTCGCGTGGATCGGCGAGGGCGCGGGTCCCTAACGCGGTGCCGGCGAGTCCGGCGGTCATCCCTAAGATATCGCGTCTGCTGGCGCGCGCGTGGATCATCGTCTGCCTCCCTTACTTGTGCAGCGAGTACAGCATCGGGTTTTGGGGCGGACAAGCGCGGGACGTTCAGAGCCGGGCCGCGCGCCGGACATGTCGAAAGTGCCGCAGCGAGATCGCGCCGGCGGCCGCCTTCCATTGAGAAATCTTCATAAAATCAGTGGGTCTTGATCGATGCGATTGTATTTTCAGCGCGGTTCTAAGTCGCTGAAATAATTTGTTACAGAGCCGCAATATCGTCGATACGCGCCCCAGTCCCCATATCAAGTGAAAGTGACAGGTTCTGTCGCTGGGTGCTGGTTATCTCGTCGTCTTGTTCTGATTCTCTCCGGGCCGCCTCCTGGCCGGATGGAATCGGGCCTATCGACGTGTCTCGGGTTGAACAGATGCAAATTGAAGCCACAAAAAATTTCGTGAACGACCATGGCCACATTGGCGTGGTCGACGACGATCCGCAGATTCGGCTGCTCGTCACCCAATATCTTCGCCGCCACGGCTTTCAAGTCTCGGCGGCGGGGGATGCAAAAGGCGCCATGGAATTGCTGCAGGCGACCCAGGTCGATTTGCTGATCCTCGACGTGATGCTGCCCGGCCGTAGCGGCCTCGATCTATGCCGCGAAATCCGGGCGACCCTGTCCCTGCCGGTCATCATGCTGACGGCGCGCGGCGACGAAGACGATCGTATCGTCGGGCTCGAGGTCGGCGCCGACGATTATGTCACCAAGCCGTTCAGCCCGCGCGAACTGCTGGCGCGCATCCGCGCTGTGCTGCGGCGCATCCGTGGCGATGACAAGCCTGGCTCGATCGAGCGTGACGACGTGGTGCGCTTCGATGGCTGGATACTCGATTTGCGCCGACGCGAACTGGTGTCGCCGTCCGGCACGCTGGTCGACTTGTCGACCGGCGAATTCGATCTTCTCAACGCCTTTATCGAACATCCCAACCGCATTCTTACCCGCGATGCCTTGCTGGAATTCGCCAAGGCACGATCGGCCGAGACGACGGACCGGGTGATCGACGTTCAGGTCAGCCGGTTGCGTAAGAAATTGGCGCAGGAATCGGCGGAACGGCCGTTGATCAAGACGGTGCGCGGCGTCGGCTATATGTTCGCGCCGGGTGCGCACGGGCCATGATGCGGCTGGTCCGCTTTCTCACGCCCGATACGGTCGTCGCGCGCGCGGTGACCGTGCTGTTGTTGGCGCTGCTCGTGGTCAATGCGGTTGGTTATATGACCTATCGCATGGGCATCGACGCCATTATCGGTGCGGCGCGCGAGCGCGAGCTGGCGGAGCGCATTTCATCCATCACCAAAGCTGTCAACGAATTGCCGACGGCCTCTGAGCGGGATCGCGCTGCTCATGCTCTCTCGACACTCACTTTGGAAGTGCATTGGGCTCATGTGGCGCCGACCATCGACAATCCCGAGCCCGATGCAATGTGTCGGTCGCTGTCCGAGCGGCTGAAGAAACTGCTGCCGCGAAACAGCTCAGCGCTGATTGTCGGTTATGTGCCGCATAGCGACCATCGCCAAGGCGACGGCAGCGCTGTGTCGAATCAAATCAGCAACCTGGGGGATTCTTCTTACAATCTGCAGATCTCAGCCCGGCTCGACGATGGATCGTGGCTCTGGTTCCTCTCTTATGTGCCAGGGACGGCGCCTTACATTTCCTGGAGCGCGCTTTTGGTGCCGCTCTATATGTGCGTGGCGATCATTCTCATTGCGGTTTTGTCGTTGCGGTGGGTGACGCGGCCGTTGCGGCTGTTCGCCGATGCGGCGGGCAAGTTCAATATCGATGCCGAGGCGCAGAAGGTGCCGGAGTTCGGTCCAGTAGAACTACGTACTGCGTCGCGCGCCATGAACAGCATGTTGGAGCGTATCCAGCTCCTGGTCCGGGAACGTACGGCGGCCCTGGCAGCGCTGTCGCATGATTTACGGACGCCGATCACGCGGATCCAATTGCGTAACGAATTGACCGAGGACGATACGCTGCGCACGGCGACCGAGGCCGATCTCGCCGAAATGAACGAGATGATCCAATCGACCCTTGAATATCTGCGGGTCGGCGCGGGCAATATGCCGCGGCGGGCCATCGATATCGGCGCGATGCTGCATACGATCTGCGATGAGCAGGCCGATATCGGCCATGACGTGGCGTTGAATGCGCCGCCGGGCATTCTGATGAGCGGCAGCCCCAACATCATCAAGCGTGCTCTCACAAATGTGATCGCCAATGCGTGTAAGTATGGTGAGAAGGTCAAAGTCGATCTGACGACAACAGGCGGTCACATGCAGGTAACCGTGCGTGACGAGGGACCTGGCATTCCCGAGCAGGATTTGGAACGTGTCTTCGAACCGTTCTATCGTGTTGAAAGTTCGAGAAGTCGAACAACAGGTGGCACAGGCCTTGGCCTCACGATTGCGCGCAAAGTGATCGAAGGTCATGGTGGTTTGGTAACTTTAACGAACCGGCCGACAGGCGGTCTCGAAGTCGTCGTGTCGATGCCGTTGTGCTCGATGCCCGTCACCGCGGCGATGGTGAAATAATTTGTCACAGAGCGGCAATGTCGTTGATACACGACGATCCCACATCATCCTCGTGAAGGCGAAATGCTTCACAAAAGAAGGATGACTGTCATGACTAAATCTAAGACTCTTGCCGCCGCTCTGTTCGGTGTTGCCGTTGCGGCCGTTGCTGGTACGTCGGCGATGGCGCAGACCTATCGCACCGAAGCTTATGCCTCGTCCTATGACCGCGCTCAGCAGCGCGCCAATGACGTCAAGGAGCTGAACAGCGATTCGGGCCTCGCCGCGCACCGCGACCTCCTGAACCCGCGTTCGGTTGCGACCTATGGCCGCGACAATCAGTACATCGGTCAGTACAACCGCGACTAATTTCGCGACTGATCGCGATTTGAATATGGGCGCTCCGATTAAGGGGCGCCCCAATTTTTTGTCGCTTGTCGTTGTGGCTTGCAAGAGGTCGTCCCGCCAAAGGGACGACCTCTTCTTTTTTGAATCGAAATAGCCGGCGATACAATTTGTAATCGTTGGGCAAAGCAACGGAAACGTAGCGGCGCCATCTCTTCCTTGCGAAGGCGAAAAGCTTCGCTGAAGAAGGATGAATGTCATGACCAAGTCAAAATCTGTTGCCGCCGCTCTGTTTGGTGTTGCCGTTATGGCGCTTGCCGGTGGTTCGGCGATGGCCCAGTCCTATCGGGCGGATACCTCTTATGGTCCGTCGGCTTATGACCGTGCCCAACAGCGCGCCAACGACCTGAAGGAGCTCAATAGCGACTCCGGTCTTGCAGCGCATCGCGATCTCGTCGGCCCGCAGTCCTATGCGACCTACGGCCGCGACCGTCAGTATATCGGCCGCTACAATCGCTAATCGCGCGATCTATTGAGTCTAGGTTGAAACATCGGGCGCTCCGCATGCGGGGCGCCCCAATTTTTTGGGGTTGGGAATGCCGTTCAATGAAAATAGGCGATACAATTTGTAATTAAGCGGCAAAACGGCGGATACGCGGGCGCTCCATCTTCATCCTCAAGGAAGCCAAACAGCTTCCACAACCAGAGAGAGGATGACCATGATGAATATTTCGAAGCCCTTTACCGCCGCGCTATTCGGCATTGCCTTTGCCACGCTTTCAGGCGCCGCGATGGCACAGACGGTCAACGGCCACCGGCCGAGCGACCATACGATGGATTCGACGAACCACGGCTATGAAGCGTCCTATCCCGGCGATGGTGTCCGCGGGCCTGTCATGAGCGGCTTTAGCACCATCTCGCCGCGCGATCGCGCCTTGCAGCGCCTGGACGATGCCAAGCGGCAGACGAGCGATGCTTACATCAGCAGCGCCGGTCCTGATGGTTTTGGAACGGGTCCAGGCACGCGGATTCGCTAATCGCGAAGCCGCCTCGGCTGAAGAGCGCTGATCGCAACTCCTTCGGCGATCGCGATTGGGGATCGGACATTTCGCTTCGGGAAATGTCCGGTTGCCCTGCGAGCGGCGGAGCGTGCATCCGTCGCCAGAAAAGAGTGAGGTTGATCATGGGTTCGCATTTTTTCGATCGCTTCGCCGGTCGTTTCGGACGGCATGGTGGAGGTCACGGTCGTCGCCACGGCGATTATATCGACGATCGGTCTCAGCCAACGGAGGCACGTCAGCAGCCGACGCGGGTGCTGGTGTGTCCCCGGTGCTGGGCCGATAACAAACCCGACGCGCGTTTCTGCGGCGCCTGCGGCAATGCGCTGGGGCAGGCAAACGCGGCTTGCGCTGAATGTGGTGTGCCGTTGACGGCCGGGGCCAAGTTCTGTTCGTCCTGCGGTCGCGCTACGAGCTAGAAGCGATTGGGGTGTTCGGCGTCGCGCAGCGCCTGATCCTCGATCTGGATGGTCGTATGCGTGAGGCCGAATTTTTCGTCCATGGCCTCGTTCGCGGCGACAAGAATCTGGCGGGCCTCGATCATATCCTCGACCACCAGATGGCAGGTCATGGCGTCGAGGCCCGAGGTCAACGTCCAGACATGCAGATCATGCACGGCGCGGACGCCTTTGATCTCCAATAAAGTCTTTTCGAGCAAAGCCATGTCGACTTCCGGCGGCGTGCCTTCGAGCAGAATGTGAACGGCCTGTTTCAGCAAGATCCAGGTGCGGGGCACGATGAAGAGGCCAATGCCGGCGCCGATGATCGGATCGGCCAGCTTCCAGCCGGTCAACATCACGAACAAGGCCGCGACGATGACGCCGAGGGAGCCCAGCATGTCGCTGAGCACTTCGAAATAGGCCCCTTTGACATTGAGGCTTTCCGACGAGGCGCTTGAGAGCAAGCGCATGCTGATGAGGTTGACCGCAAGGCCAGCGACGGCGACGGCCAGCATCGGGCCGCCGAGAATATCAGGCGGGTTGAGAAAGCGCTCGTAAGCCTCGTAGAGAATATAGATCGACAGGACGAGCAGAACGACCGCATTGGCCATGGCGGAAAGCACTTCGGCGCGCACATAGCCATAGGTGCGTTGCGGCGTCGCCGGTTTCTCGGCAAAGCGGATGGCGATGAGTGCAAGAGCCAGGCCGCCGGCGTCGGTCAGCATATGTGCGGCATCGGCCAGGAGAGCCAGGCTGCCTGTCCAAAAAGCGCCGATCACTTCCACGGCCATGAAGCCCGTGGTGAGCGCGAGGGCCCAACGCAATTTATTCTTGTGCTGTCCTGCCGCGGTCACGGGAAGTGCGCCGTGGGAATGGCCGCCTGCCATGGAGTTCTCCGAATGCCGAGATTCTATTCGGCCAAGATATGCGGATCGCAAATGAACACAATTACAGCGCCGCCGACGGTTCCATGACGCGGCATGTGCTCTCCGCGCGGTTCCCAGTCTTGTTGTGAAGACGGATGGTTCGCCGTTCCTGCGCGTCTGCAACGATCGGTGCTGCCAAATTCAGTCGAGCATGGCTGGCCCGCGTCAAATCATATCGACATCGCAAGGCTTTTCCGGTGTGATGCCTCTCCTATTGGGGCATTGGGTGAGGAAGGCCAATCGCATGCGCGCGATCCAGACAGCTTCGCATTGGGGCATCTATGACGTGATGGCCGACGACAAGGGTGATCTTGTCGCAACCCTGCCGCATGCGCGCGATGCGCATCCCTCACCGCTCATCCAGGGTTTGCCGGATATCGTGCGCGACAAACTGCGCATCGATCAGCCTTATGTGCGCGAAGGCTTCCTGCGCCACCGGGGCGCCGCCCGCGCGGGTCGCGGTGGCGATCGTTTCGTCGCGGTGAGCTGGCCGCAGGCGACGGGCCTGATCAACGAGGAGTTACAGCGGATCAAAGCCGAACACGGCAACGAGGCCATTTATGGCGGTTCCTACGGCTGGGCCAGCGCCGGTCGGCTACATCATGCGCCGAGCGTGTTGAAACGTTTTCTCGGTCTGCATGGCGGCTACGTCGATAAACTGGGCAATCACAGTTTCGGCGCCGCCGCGCATATCGCGCCCTATGTCATCGGCCGTGGCGACATTCCCAATTTGCAGACGCCGTGGCCGGTGATGGTCGAGCACACGCGACTTCTGGTTCTGTTTGGCGGTGCGCATTTAAAGAATGCGCAGATCCATCCGGGCGGCCACCCGCGCCATGATCTGCCGGATTGGTTCGAGCGGGCGCGTCAGGCCGGGATGGAGATCATCAACATCAGTCCGTCACGTGATGACGTGGGCCAACATCTGACGACGCGGTGGCTGCCGATCCGGCCGAACACCGATACGGCGCTGATGCTGGCACTGGCGTACACGCTGGCGAGTGAGAACCTGCACGACAGGGCGTTCCTTGATCGCTATTGCGAGGGCTATCGGCGGTTTGAGGATTATCTGTTGGGCCGCAGCGATGGTCAGCCGAAGGATGCGGCCTGGGCAGCTCGTATCACCGAGATCGATGCCGAGACCATCCGGGCCTTGGCGCGCAAGATGGCCGCGACGCGTACGCTGGTGGCGACGAGCTGGTCGATCCAGCGGGCCGACCATGGCGAACAGCCGGTCTGGGCCACCATCGCTCTGGCTTCGATGCTCGGTCAGATCGGGTTGCCGGGCGGCGGCTTTTCCTTTGGGCTGGCGGCGACCGGCGGCTTTGGCTTGCCGATGCCGGCCAATCTGCCAAGGCCGACATTGGGCCTCGGTCCCAATGCGGTGAAGACCCATGTTCCGGTGGGGCGTATCGCCGATCTGCTGCTGCGACCTGGCGAGGAGCTGCAATACAACGGCCGCACCATCGTCCTGCCGGATATCCGATTGGTCTATTCGGTCGGCGGCAATCCGTTTCACCACAACACCAATCTCAATCGTTTCGTCGAAGCGTGGCGGCGGCCGGAAACCGTGATCGTCCATGAACCGTGGTGGGGACCAGCGGCGAAGTTCGCCGACATCGTTCTGCCGGCGACGACGACGCTCGAGCGTAACGATATTCAGGCGGCGGAGGGCAGTCGGTTCTACATGGCGATGCGCCAGGCGATCACGCCCGTGGGGCAGGCGCGCAACGATTTCGATATTTTTGCCGAACTGGCCGACGAGATGGGGTTTGGCAACGCCTATCATTTCGGCCGCGACGAAATGGGCTGGCTGCGGCACATGTATGATGAGGCGGCTGAGCGTGCCGGCGGCCTTGGCTACAATCTGCCGGATTTCGATCATTTCTGGGCCGAGGGTGTTTATGAATTCCCCGAGCCGGCGCAGTCGGCGGCCTTGCTGCAAGCCTTTCGCGACGATCCCGATAGCCATCGGCTGGCGACGCCTTCCGGTCGTATCGAGCTTTATTCGCAGACCATTGCCGGTTTCGATTACAGTGATTGCCCGCCGCATCCGACATGGCTCGAACCCTCGGAATGGCTTGGCGGCAACAGCGCGCGCTATCCCATTCACCTGCTGTCGAACCAGCCGTCGGTGCGTTTGCACAGCCAGCTTGATCCGGCGCCCATCAGCCGCGCCTCGAAGATCAGGGGGCGCGAGCCGCTGCGCATGAATGGCACTGACGCGGCGGCGCGCGGATTGCGCGATGGCGATCTGGTACGCGTCTACAATGATCGCGGCGCCTGTATCGCGGCGGTCGAGATCAGCGAGACCTTGCGGCCAGGCGTCGCGCAGATCGCCACGGGCGCCTGGTATGATCCTGAGAAGCCGGGCGATAGCGGCAGTCTCGACAAACACGGCAATGCGAACGTACTGACCCATGATCGCGGCACGTCGCGGCTCGGGCAATCGTCGGCGGCGCAGACGGTGCTGGTCGAGATCGAACGCTGCGACGAGGCGCCGGCCCCCTCGGCCTTCGAACTGCCGGAGCGTGTCACGCCGGCTATTTGATGAAGCTGTAAGAGCGCGCTATGCGCTCGATCTGGTGACAATGCGCGGTTTTCTGCGAGGCCGACATTTCCTTGAGTTCCTCGGCGCGGAAGAACAAGGAATTGGTCAGTTCGGTCGGAAACTGCATGTCGTTGGCGGGCACCTGCTTGTCGATGAACAGCCGGATCGCATCCTGACTGTAGGAGAGTTCGCAAGCCGCTTCAGACGCGAGCAGAGTGGCGAGGGATCGCGCCAAGGTGTTGCGTTGCGCTTCGTCCCAAGCAAGAGCTGGCCCGGAGGCGAGAAGACACAGGCCGATGGCCAGAATCCGGTTCATGATCCTCTCTGCGTTCAGCACCGCACAGACCACTTTATCGGACGCTCCAACCGCAGCAAATTAGCCAACATGCTGAGAGGCCGCGCGCATCATGGCATGCAGAATATCCGCATCGCCGACGTGCTCGGGCGGCTTGTCGATGTGCAGGGATAGGGTCGGTCGATCCGGCACGAACAGCAGCACGGTCGTCTGCGGCTCGGTGCAGATGGGCGCAGCGCAATGGGCATGGCTGATCGACACGGCGGTGTCGTCGGTGAGATGCAGGACTTGGCGAACGCGGGCCTTGAGCGCGCGTCGCGCCTGGTCCGGATTGCCGCTGCGCTGCTTGCGTAACCCTAAAGCGAACATGGCGGCCTCGAAATACGTCCGCTGAAAAGGGGACAGAGGACGGCGCAGAAGGCACTCCTGCCGGTCGGGCCGCGTCCCCTGGCATTGTCGTTTGCGCTTGCCGACATAGGTTTGGGGCTCAAGGCCAAGATCGATGGCCGCCGTCCAACCGGCTGTTGCTGCTGCTTTTCCCGGACTTCCCGCACATTTCACCTCGCCGGACTGGTCAGGCCATGCACGGCCTGCTAAGAATGTTATAGTATAACATTACAGGAAAGAGCAATGGCTTTCGAAACTGTCGCTGGCGCCCGTTTGCCGGTCACCGTCCTGTCGGGCTTTCTGGGGGCGGGGAAAACGACCCTGCTCAATCACGTGTTGAACAATCGCGAGGGGCGCCGCGTCGCCGTCATCGTCAACGACATGAGCGAGGTCAATATCGACGCCGATCTGGTGCGCGATGGCGGCGCCAATCTGTCCCGCACCGATGAAAAACTGGTGGAGATGACCAACGGATGCATCTGCTGCACCTTGCGCGACGATCTCCTGGCTGAGGTGCGCCAGCTCGGCGAGGGCGGGCGGTTCGATTACCTGTTGATCGAAGGCACCGGCATTGCTGAGCCTTTGCCTGTTGCCAGCACCTTCTCTTTTCGCGACGAAGCCGGCGTCAGCCTCTCCGACATCGCCCGGCTCGATACGATGGTCACCGTGGTCGATGCGGCCAATCTGCTGCGCGATTATGGCTCCAACGATTTTCTGCGCGATCGTGGCGAAACGGCCGGAGACGGCGATGATCGCACGCTGGTCGATCTTCTGGTCGAGCAGATCGAATTCGCCGATGTGATCGTCATCAATAAAGTATCCGATGTGCCGCCGGAAAAGCTGCATCTGGTACGCCATGTGGTGCGGGCGCTCAACGCCGACGCGCGCATATTGGAGACCGATTTCGGCCAGGCGCCGCTTGCGGCTATTCTTGATACCGGCCTTTTCGATGAAGAAAAGGCGCAGCGCCATCCGCTGTGGTTCAAGGAGCTGTACGAGCCAGAGAAGCATGTGGCCGAGACGGAAGAATATGGCATCGGCAGTTTCGTCTATCGGGCCCGGCGGCCGTTTCATCCGCAAAAATTCAAAGCCTTCATCGATCGCACCTGGCCGGGTTTGATCCGCGCCAAGGGGCATTTCTGGCTATCGACGCGGACGCGGTGGGTTGGGGAGTTTTCGCTGGCCGGTGCTGTCGCGCGGGTGAGCGGCCTCGGCTATTGGTGGGCCGCAGTCAATAAAGCTGAGTGGTCGCGCGAACAAGTCGACGCCTTGCATCGCAATCCCCATTGGCATGCCATTTGGGGCGATCGGCGCCAGGAGCTGGTGTTCATCGGCATGGATATGGATGAGGCGGCGATCCGCGCGGCGCTTGATGCCTGCCTCGTCGGCACTTCCGAGACGGAACGCCTCACCAAGGATGATTTCGCCGCTTTCGATCCGTTTCCAGCATGGGAGCCGGCGAAGGAAGCGGCCGAGTAAAGTTGCCGCCCGGTCATTGATGGCGGTCAGCGACCGCCATCAATGTCTGATCGTTTACGCGGCCTTGCCATCAAAGGCCGCCTGCACGGCGGCGACGTCGATCTTCACCATCTTCAGCATCGCCTGCATTGCGCGCTGCGCCTTGGCGCGGTCTGGATCAGCCAGCATTTGCAGCATGGCTTTTGGAACGATCTGCCAGGAGACGCCGTAGCGATCCTTTAGCCAGCCGCATTGTTCGGGCTTGCCGCCGCCTTCCAGCAGCTTGTCCCACAAGCGATCGGCCTCGGCTTGATCCTCGCAGTCGATCTTGAACGACACGGCGTGCGTATATTCCATGTCCATGCCGCCGTTCAGCGCCATGAATTCCTGCCCGGCGATGGTGAAGTCCACCACCAGAACCGTGCCGTCCTTGCCGCCGGGGGAATCGCCGACGTTGCGCTGCACTTTGAGAATGCGGGAATCGGGCAGAAGCGACACATAGAAGTTCGCCGCTTCCTCGGCTTGCGTGTTGAACCAGAGGCAGGGAGCAATTTTCGACATGATGGCGTCCTTATCGAAACGGATCGTTCAGGCGGCTGGGCTCGTCGCGGCCAGGAAGGCGTCGACGTCCATCCACATCACTTCCCAGATGTGGCCATCGGGATCCTCGAAGCTGCGGCCATACATGACACCATAATCCTGCGCCGGAACCGGATCGAGCGTGGCGCCCGCCTTCTTGGCCTTGCCGATCGTGCTGTCGACATCGTCGCGGCTGTCGGCGGAAAGCGCGATCAGCACTTCGCTATTGGTCTTGGCGTCGACGATTTTCTTGCTGGTGAACTGGCGAAACTTGTCGTGCGTCAGCAACATCGTGTGGATTGTGTCGGAAAACACCATGCAGGCGCCGGAGTCGTCGCAGAAACGCGAATCCTTGCGGGCGCCAATCGATTCATAAAATGCGATCGAACGGGCGAGATCGGTGACGGGCAGGTTCACGAAGATCAACTTGGACATGGCACTCTCCTTGGGCGCGTCGGGTGGCGCCCTCCTAGGACGAAGGACGGACTGGCAATCCGACAGGGGCGGTGAAAAAATCTGTCGGGGGAGGGGAATCCGTATGGTCGCTTAACCGGCAAGCTTATGATAGGACTTGGATTATCGGCCCTCTGC
The DNA here is from genome assembly GCA_001898965.1 of Rhizobiales bacterium 62-17. Classification (GTDB taxonomy): domain Bacteria; phylum Pseudomonadota; class Alphaproteobacteria; order Rhizobiales; family Beijerinckiaceae; genus Terripilifer. The sequence continues at coordinate 622,553 of MKVW01000004.1, read as the reverse complement.
AAATCTTGGGGGTGGGCACGAGCGATGGAGTTTGCTCATGACTGGCTTGATTTTTTTGGGTCTGATCGTCGTCATCGCCCTGTGGCTCATCGCCAGCTACAACAGCCTGGTCGGGCTGCGGCAGCGCACCAACCAGGCCTTTGCCGACATCGACGTGCAGCTCAAACAGCGCCACGATCTCATTCCCAATCTGGTCGAGACCGTGAAGGGCTATGCAACTCACGAAAAGGGCACGCTTGAAGCGGTGATCCAGGCACGCAATGCGGCGATGAATGCCACCGGCACGGCGCAGCAGGGCGCGGCAGAGGCGGTGCTCGGTGGCGCATTGGGCCGGCTCATTGCGCTCGGCGAGGCTTATCCCGATCTCAAGGCCAATACCAATTTTCAGCAGCTGCAGACCGAGCTGTCGGGCATCGAGGACAAATTGGCGGCGGCACGGCGTTTCTTCAACAATGCGGTGAGCGAGTTCAATGCCGCGATCCAGGCCTTTCCAGCCGTGCTCTATGCCCGTTCGATGGGTTTTAGCGAACGCACCTTCTTCGACGTCGGCGACACCGAGCGCAAGCAGATCGAAGTGGCGCCGCAGGTGAAGTTCTGAGCGTCAGGTGAGCGTGCGACGCGGAGCCTGAACCATGATGCCGGTCTTTGGTCTCTATACGCATATCAGGGCGAACCGGAACCGATCGATCTTCTTGATCGGCGCGCTGTTCGCTTTGATCTATGTGTTGACCTTTGCCGGCGCGCTGGCCGCCGAGGCTTTGCAGGCGGGCGATCTGCCGCTCGACCGCATCATGGCGCGGGCCTGGCGCGATCTTGGCTCCGCCGCGCCCATCGTCACCATCGTCACGGCGGTCTGGGTGTTTTTCTCCTACCGTTTCAACCAGAGCATCATCGGCCTGGCGCTGTCGGCCAATGCGGTGACGCGGCAGCAGGAGCCGAAACTCTACAACATGTTGGAGAAGCTCTGCATCTCGCGCGGCATGACAACGCCGCGTTTGGAGATTCTAGAGACCGACGTACCGAACGCTTATGCGACCGGCGTCAACGACAAGCAATATACGATTACCGTCACGCGCGGCCTGATGAATCTGCTCGACGATCAGGAAATGGAATCGGTTCTCGCCCACGAACTGACCCACATCCGCAATGGCGACGTGCGGATGATGATCGTCGCCATGGTGGTGGCCGGCGTGGTGGCCTTCTTCGCTGAAATGTTCTTTCGTATCAGCATGAGCCCCCGGTCGGGTGGTTCGTGGTCCGGTTCTTCATCGAGCAGCTCGTCCTCCAATAGCCGCGATAAGGGCAAGGGCGGTGCCATGGCAGCGCTTGCCATCGCGGCACTGATTGTCGCGGCTGCCTGGGTTTTGTCGCTGATGATCCGCCTCGCTCTGTCACGTTCGCGCGAATTCCTCGCGGATGCGGGATCGGTGGAATTGACCAAGAATCCCGATGCGATGATTTCGGCGCTGCGCAAGATCGAGGGCAAGGGCGAAATCCGCAATGCGCCTTCGGGCATCATGGAAATGTGCCTCGACAATCCGCGGTCCGGTTTCGCCGATTTATTCTCGACCCATCCCTCGATCGAGGCACGCGTCGCGGCCTTGAAGAACTATGCCGGCGGGCGCGAGGAGATCGTTGACAACAGTCCACCCATCGCACCGCCGCCATCCGCGCCGGAAGCGGCACCGCAGACGCCGCGCCGCGGTCCGTGGGGATAAGCTATTTTGCTTCGAGATTGAGTTCGCGCGCCAGTTTGCGCATGTCCGTTTCGGTGTCGGCCACCAGTTGCCGGAACTCATCGACCGATCCCGCATAGGGCATCACGCCGGTCTTTTCGACCAGTTCGCGATAGGCCGGTGAGGCGACCGCCTGGCCGACTTCGCGATTGAGCCTCGCGATAATCCCAGTCGGCACGCCGGCTGCCGCGCAGACACCAAGCCAGCCGTTATCGGTGATGCGATAGCCCTGTTCGACGGCCGTTGGGACATTGGGGAAGGCGGTGAGGCGTTCCGGGCTCGTCATGCCGATATATTTGACCGAACCGGCATCGAGCAGCGGTTGCACGACGATCAGGGGCGCCACCATGAAATCCAGCCGGCCGCTGGCGAGATCCATCGATGCTTCGGCCGTGCCTTTATAAGGCACGCCGGTCATCTTGACGCCGGCCGCCTGCTCGAAGCGCTTCGCCACCAGCTCCGGCATGGAGCCGGCACCGACATGGCCATAGTTGAGTGCGCCGGGTTTTGCCTTCGCATGGGCCGCGAATGAGGCGAGGTCTTGCACGGGCAGGGCGGTCGGCACCGCAAAGGCATAATAGGCCTTGGTGATCTGCGAGATCGGCGCAAGATCGGCCAATGTGTAGCCCGGGTTTTTAAGCAGAACCGTATTGGTCGCGTCGATATAGGTGCACAGCGACAGCGTATAGCCGTCGCGCGGTTGCGACAGCATATAATCGAGCGCGATCTTGCCGCCGGCGCCTGGCCGATTTTCGACCACGATCGACTGGCCGAGGCTGCCACGCAATTTTTCCGCGATGAGGCGCGCCGGCGTGTCGGTGGGGCCGCCGGCCGTGAAACCGACGATCAGGCGGATCGGGCGATTGGGATAGCTGTCCTGCGCCTCTGCCTGTGTCGCTGTGATCGCAAGCAGAAGCCCGCCTAGAAGTCGTATGCAGCCCATCGTTGTCCCCCCAGATGGGCGCAACACGTTGGCGCCCCAGTTCTCTTTCTGGAGGCTACAGACTTCATTCGATATTCGTCAAATCGACGGGACTATGCGTTGAACAGCATCAGGACCGCCGGGCCATTCTTGGTCTCGACGACGCATTTGCCGCGAAAGCCGGCATTGCGATAGGCATTGCGCGCGCGGACATTGTCGACATCGGGATCGATGGCGATGGTTTCCGCGCCGTCGTCGCGCAAACGCAATGCCAGTTGACGCAGGAAGGCCGAGCCATGGCCCTTGCCGATCATCTCGGGCTCGCCGATGAAGGCATCGATGGCGCAAGCATCTTCGGGCAGGCGAGAGAAGTGCGGCTGCGGCCAGTCTTGCACATGATAATGCTGTGCGTAAGCAAAGGGGCGACCATCGTGCAGCACGACCCACATGCTGATGTCGGGCTCGTCGAGGTCTTCGTGCAGCAAAGCCTTTTGCTTGGCGGGATCACCCCACCAGCGCTTCACTTCGGGTGTGCGCAACCAAGCGCGGAGAAGAGAAAGATCGTCGCGCGTGGCCGGCCGGAAGGTATAGGCATCTGCGGACATAGGCATAGCATCCAAGCAAATCTGGGCGATTGCAGGGCATCAGTCATGTTCAAGCGATAGAGGCGGTGCAACGCTTTCAAGCGGCTTGCGCTCGCTGGCGAGGCCGAGCCAAGCGGCGAGCACCGCGGCGATCGTCATCAAGCCGGCGCCAATGAGATAACCAATAAACACCTGATCACGCGATCCGGTTTCAATCAGCATGCCAAAAAACCACGGCGCGATCACGCCGCCGATGCCCGTGCCCAAAGCATAGAAGACGGCGATCGCCAGGGCTCTGATTTCGAGCGGAAAACTTTCAGCGACGACGAGATAGGCCGATGATGCAGCCGCCGAGGCGAAGAAAAAAGTGAGACTCCAGACCAATGTTTGGCTGCGCGCATCAAGCAAGCCTTGCTGGAACAGGTAGCCCGTCACCGTCAGCAGCAGCGCCGACATGGCATAGGTGAAGACGATCATCGGCTTGCGGCCGATCGTATCGAACAGGCGGCCGAGAAGCAGGGGACCGAGAACATTTCCCAAAGCGAAGGGGAAGATGTACCAGCCGACATTGCCCGAGGGCACGCCGTAGAAGTCCGTCAGCATCATCGCATAGGTGAAAAAGATCGCATTGTAGAAAAAGGCCTGCGCGCCCATGAGGGACAGGCCGAGAAACGTGCGACGGGGATAAAGCTTGAAGAGAACACGAAACACTTCGCTCAACGGCGTCGAGCGGCGGGCGCGAATGCGCACGCGCTCCTGCACGTTTTCGAGTTGGTGATCGCGGCCGATCTCTTCCTCGATCTGGGCGACGATGGTTTCGGCGCTTTGCGGCCGGCCGTGAATGATGAGCCAGCGCGGGCTTTCGGGGATGTAGCGGCGCAGGAACAGAATGACGAGGCCGATGAAGGCGCCGCCGAAGAAAGCCAGACGCCAACCCAATTCCGGATCGACGATGCGAGGGTCGAGCAGGATGAGCGAGGCAAAAGCCGCCAGCGCCGCGCCGATCCAAAAGCTGCCGTTGATCGCGAGATCGGTCCAGCCGCGACGGCGCGCTGGAATGAGTTCCTGGATGGCGGAGTTGATGGCGCTATATTCACCGCCAATGCCAGCACCTGTGAAAAACCGCATCAGTGCAAAGCTCGACAGGTCCCAGGTGAAGGCGGTGGCCGCCGTGGCTGCGAGATAGACGAGCAGGGTGACGCTGAACAGCTTCTTGCGGCCAATGCGATCGGTGAGCCAGCCGAAGAACAAAGCGCCGATCACCGCGCCGGCGAGATAAGCGCTGTTGGCGAAGCCGACGTCGGCGGCGGTGAATTGCAGGGTCGGGCTCTGGCGCAAAGCGCCGGCGATGGAGCCAGCGATCGTCACCTCAAGCCCATCGAGGCTCCAGGTGATGCCTAAAGCGAAAACCACGAGCCAGTGAAAACGCGTCCAAGGCAGCCGGTCGAGACGTGAGGGGATGTCGGTTTCAATGACGGCGGGTGTGGCCGCAGTCGGCGGTGCGCTCGGCCTTTGATCCTGCACCCGAATTTCCTCGCCTGACTCAGTTTACGCGCATCTCCGAGGTAAAATGTTTCATTCGGCCAGTTGGTTCCATTGCGGATCAAACGTCGGGATCGTCGATCGTGCTGACATGGGCGGCGACGATGCGCCAGCCTTCGGGCAGGCGCGCCCAGGTCTGCATCTGGCGGCCGACCTTGCCGGGGGCGGTGCCGGGATGATGGTGCAGCGAGGCCGTCGCGTAATCCTTGCCATAGGTGGTGATGACGAGACGGTCGAACGTGCGGGTGAAGCTTCCAGATTTGCGCGCGGCGCGGAACTGCTGAATAGCGCCATATCCGTAAAGGTTTTCGGCGGCGCCATAACGGATGGCCAGATCGTCGTTCCAGAAGAAGCCGTCGAGCGCGGCGACGTCGTTGGTCGTCAGCGCCGTTTCGTAGCGCTCGAAAGCGTCGGTGACTTCGCGCAGGGTTTCAGGATCGTTGATGATCACGGGATGTCCTTAAGCGATGGCGACCGGCGCGCGCGCCGCGCCAATGGTTTCGAGATGATAGGCGACGCGCAGCACGATGTCTTCGCGCCAGGGCGCGCCGATGATCTGCACGCCGATGGGCAGCGGTGCGCCGTCGAGCCAGATGGGCGCGGCGGCGACCGGCAGGCCGATGAAGGAGAAGGGCTGTGTGAACATGCCGAGATTGGCGCGCACGGGCATGTCGATGCCTGCCAAGGTCATCATCTTCTGGCCGATGCGTGGCGCGAAACAGGGCGTTGCCGGGGCGATGATGACATCGGTCGTCTCGAACAGTTTCAGCACCTGAGAACGATACCAAGTGCGGAATTTTTGCGCCTGATTGATCCAGGCGGCGGGCACCATGGCGCCGGCGATAAGGCGATCCTTCACTTCGGGGTCGAAATCGTTCTGGCGGGTGCGGACGCGATCGAGATGCAGGCTGGCGCCTTCCGCCATGGTGATGAGGAAGGCCGCGGCACGGCCCCGTCCCGCTTCGGGCACGTCGACGCTGGCCGATGCGCCAAGCGCTTCCATCACGATTTCGACAGCGCGATGGGCTTCGGGCTCCCCACCTTTGTCGAAATAGCCGGCGGCGCGGGCAATGCGCAGGCCCGCCAGACCTTGCGCCAGTGCAGGCGTGATCGGCTCCATCGGACGGTCGGCCTGGGCGTGATCGGCGGTATCGCGGCCCTGCATGGCGTCATAAGCCAGGGCCAGATCCGTTACCGAGCGTGCCATTGGCCCCAGATGATCGAAAGCGGAGACGAAGGGATACGTGCCGTAGCGTGACAGGCGGCCGTAGGTCGGCTTTAAGCCGAACAGGCCGCAGAGCGACGAGGGAACGCGGATCGAGCCATTGGTGTCGGAGCCCAAAGCGATCGGCGTCATGCCGGAGGCGACGGCGGTGCCGGACCCGCCGGACGAGCCGCCCGCCATGCGATCGGGATCGTGCGGATTGCGCGAGGGGCCGTAGTGAGCGTTTTCGCCCGTGAAATCATAGGCATATTCGCCCATGTTGAGCGCGCCGACGAGAATGGCATCGGCGGCTTCCAGTTTGCGCACCAATGTCGCGTCGGCGCCGGCCGGCAGGTTGTCAGCATTGATCTTGGAACCCGCCAGGGTCACGACCTCCTCGACATCGAAAAGGTTTTTCACCGCGAAGGGAACACCCGCCAATGGGCCGAGATGGCCGCCGAGGCGGCGGCGCGCATCGATGGCATCCGCATGGGTGAGGGCACGCTCAGCGGTGACCTTGGTGAAAGCGTTGAGCTTGGGGTCCTGCTGGGCGATGCGCGCCAGGCAGGCCTCGACGATGGCGCGAGCGGTCATTTCGCCATTGATCACGGCTTGCGCGATCGCGTGCGCGGTCATGGTTTCGAAAGCGGGGGTCATGCGCGAAACACCGGCGCGGGTTCCTCGCGTTCGTCGAGGGGGAAATCCGCCACCAGTTTTGCCATGCGGGCGGCGAGTTCGAGATTGGCGCGGACGATGGGGCGTGAGTCCTCGCTGATGGCGATGTCCAAAACCTTGGCCGAAGCGCTGATAAAGGCGTCCCAATCGATCTGATCGTCCATGTCGCGTCCTCTAAACCATTTCTTGCATATAGGCGCGCCAGCCACCGTAATGAGAGATGTCGCGCGCGTCTCTCGTGGCCTCGCTTTCGACGATGAAGCCTTTCGGCCGCGTGCCGTCGGCGAGAAGCGTGGTGCCGATGCCAAGCGGTGCGGGCACGCCGTCAACGAAACTGCCGAAGGCTTCCGGCGTCAGCGCCCAAACCTCCGTCTCGATGGCATGACCTTCTCCCGCTTCGACACGCAACAGGCCGGGGCGATAAGGGGGCCCACCGGGCAAGGCAAACAGGCGATAGTCGGGCATGGTTTTGGCCGTGCGTAGGAAACGGGCACCGCGCGTCGTCAATTCGCCGTTCAACGCCATGCCGGAAAGATGCGCGCCGACGACGCAGAGTTCGATCTCCGGTGGCAAAGCCCGGATGGCAGGTAAGGCGAGCGGCGGCTGGGGTGCGCGCGTCGCGCCGAGCGGTTGTCCCGAATGGGTTTGCAAGCGCGCGCCGAAGGCGGCAAGCGCGCCATCCTGTCCTGCCGGGCCGATCAAGGTAACGCCGGAGGGAAAGCCATCGTCGCGGAAGCGCGACGGTACGGCGAGTGCACAGAGATCGAGCAGATTGACGAAATTGGTATAGGTGCCAAGTTCACTGTTGGGCGCAATCGGGTCGGCCTGCAAATCGGCGACGGAGCGCGGGCGCGGATAGGTTGGCACCATCAGCATGTCGCAGTTTTGCCAGGTCGGTGCCGTCGAACGGCGCAGCTCCGCCAGGCGATAAAGGGCACCGAACATATCGGTGGCTGAGAATTTACTGGCATTGCCGATAATGCCAGCGGTGACCGCCAGCATGGCGCCCGGTGCGCGCGTGATGAAATCGCGCACCGCATGATGACGCTCGGCCACCCATGGGCCTTCATAGAGCAGGCGTGCGGTGTCGAAGAACGGTGTGAGGTCGATCTCGTGGACGATGGCGCCAAGGGCTACGGCATCCTCCACCGCGCGCATGAAGGCTTTTTCCGAGAGGGTGTCACCACCGAAGAGACGGCTCTGGGCATCGGGGATAGCGAGGCGCGGGGCTGACGGTGGGCTCGTCAGCGGTCCGATGGGCGTGGGGCGCGAATAAGAGTCCTGCGCGTCAAAGCCGGCCATGGCGGTGAAGACGTCGAAGGCGTCGGCCACGGTCAGCGCGAAGATCGAGACGCAATCGAGCGTGCGGCAGGCCGGCACGACGCCGCGCGTCGAGATCGCGCCCAGCGTCGGCTTGAGGCCAGCGAGATTGTTGAGGCTGGCGGGTACGCGGCCGGAACCTGCTGTGTCGGTGCCGAGAGCAAAAGTCACGAGACCTTGCGCTACCGCGACGGCGGAGCCGGAGCTGGAGCCGCCCGGCACCATCGCCGCATCGAAACTGTTGCGTGGGATCGGATACGGCGAGCGTACACCGACGAGGCCGGTGGCGAATTGATCGAGATTGGTCTTGCCGATGGGGATAGCGCCGGCGGCGATCAATCGCGCCACGGCATGGGCATGTTCGCTCGGCGTATAGGCGAAATCCGGACAGGCGGCCGTGGTCGGCAGATCGGCGAAATCGATGTTGTCCTTGATGGCGAAAGGGACGCCCCAAAGCGGGCGCGTCGCATCATAGGGGCCAAGCGCTGCGGCATAGTTGAGCGCCTTGCGCTCGTCGAGCAGCGAAATGAAAATACCGGGGTCATCGATATTGGTGATGCGGCGATAAACCTCGCGGACAATATCGGCCGGGCTCAGGCCTTCCGCATAGGCTTGGCGCAGGCTCGCCAGATCGAAATTCAAATCAACCACGGAGGCAATCATACCAATCTTGTCTTTCGCTCAGACGGGAGGATGGGGAATGGCTTCGAGCAATTCGCGCGTGTAATCAGCCTTCGGTGCTTCGAGCACCTGCTCGGACGTGCCTTCCTCGACGATGCGGCCGGAGCGCATGACGATGACGCGGTCGCAGAGCAGGCGCACCACATGCAGATCATGGCTGACGAAGAGATAGCTCATGCCGAGCCGCACCTTTAGATCCTGCAGGAGATTGAGGACGACGGCCTGTACCGAAACATCGAGCGCCGCCGTCGGCTCGTCGAGGATGACGAGGTCGGGATTGAGCGCCAAAGCACGGGCGATGCCGACGCGCGCCTTCTGACCGCCGGACAATTGATGCGGCAGGCGGTCGAGAAATTCGAGCGGCAGACCGACGAGGCCGGCGAGTTCCTCACAGCGGGCGCGGATGGCCGCATCGTTGAGCGACTGGCCGCTGCGCAGGATGGGATCGGCGATGGCGCGTGCGGCGGTGAAGCGTGGATTGAGGCTGTCGGTTGGGTCCTGAAAGACGAGCTGAATGCGCCGACGCATCGGATGTACGGCGAAGTCGCGGGCCGGAATGGCGGAAATATCCTCGCCGGCGAAGGTGATCTTGCCACTCGTCGGATCGATGAGGCGCATCACCATCATGGACGTGGTGGATTTGCCGCAGCCGGATTCGCCAACCAGACCCACGGTTTCGCCGCGCCTGACTTCAAAGCCGATGCTGTCGACGGCGCGGAAGGGCACCGGGGGTTCCTTCGCCTTGCCGCCGAGAAATTTCGGCCAGAGCGAGCCGCTCTCCTGGCGTGGATATTCCTTCACCAATTGCTCGACGCGCAGCAGGGTTTCGCCGGGCGGTGCCTGGGGCGGCGGGGTCGGCGCGGCGGCGGCGAGTTCAAGCGGCAGCAGATCGCGCAAGGCCGCACCCGGGCGCGGCGTGGCGCGCATCAGCTTGCGCGTATAGGGATGTTCGGGCCGGGCGAAAATGTCCTTCGACAAGGCTGTCTCGACGACCTTACCTTTCTCCATCACCACGACGCGGTCGCAATAGGTAGCGGCGAGGCCGAGATCGTGGGTGATGAGAATGGTCGACATGCCACGCGCCCGCGTCAGCTCGGTGACGAGGTCCATCACGGCCTTCTGCGTTGTTACGTCGAGGCCGGTGGTCGGTTCGTCGGCGATGAGCAGTTGCGGCCGGCAGGCCAGCGCCAAAGCGATGACGACGCGCTGGCACATGCCGCCCGACATTTCGAACGGATAGGCGTGGTAGCGCTCCTCCGGCCGGGCGATGCGCACCTGTTCCAGCGCCTCGATGGCTTTTTGCTTGGCCTCGGCGCGGGTCGTCTGCACGTGCTCAAGGAGAACGTCCTCGATCTGTCTGCCGACAGGACGGATGGGATTCAGAGCCGCGCGCGGATTTTGAAAGATCATCGCCATTTCGCGGCCGCGCAGATCGCGCAATTCGCGGTCGCTGGCAGCGGACACGTCGATACCGGAATAGACGATCGAGCCTTCGGCGATGCTTCCTGCGCGATCGAGGATGCGCATCACCGCATAGGAGGTGACGGACTTGCCGGAGCCGGATTCACCGACGATGCCTAACGTCTCGCCCTTCGCAAGGGAGATGTCGATATGTTCGATGGCACGCACGGTGCCGCGCCGCGTGGCGAATTCGACGGTGAGATCGCGGACGTCGAGGAGGGGCTGAGCAGTCATCGCGGCCTCACGTGCGGCGCAGCGGGTCGACGATATCGCGCAGACCATCGCCAAGCAGGTTGAAGCAGAAGACGGCGAGCATCAGCGTCACGCCCGGAAAAAACGCGATCCACCATTCGCCGGAAACGATGAAGGCGGCGCCTTCGGCGACCATAATGCCCCATTCGGGCGTTGGCGGCCGCACGCCAAGGCCGATGAAGGAGAGGCCGGCGGCATTCAGGATCGCATAGCCCATGGTCAGCGAGATCTGCACCATCATCAACGGCATGATGTTGGGCAGGATGAAGCGGAACAGAATGCGAGGGTCGCTGTTGCCGGAGAGGCGCGCGGCGTGAACATAGCCCGCTTCACGGCGGATGTTGGCTTCGCTGCGGGCGAGGCGGGCATAGAGCGGGAAATTGATGATTGCGGTAGCGATGACAATGTTGGTCACCGTGTTGCCGAGGGCGGCGACGATGCCCATGGCGAGCACGAAGAGAGGGAAAGCCATGATCGTATCGGAGATGCGCCCGACGATCCGATCGGTCCAGCCGCCGTAGAAACCCGCCGCAATGCCGGCGAGGCCGCCAAGCACGAAGACGAGAAGGACCGAGGCGATGGCGATGATCATGTCGAGCCGGGTGGCGACGACGACGCGGCTGAAAATATCGCGCCCGAGCTGATCGGTGCCGAACCAATGCTGCGCCGAGGGCGGGCGCAAGGCCGAGGCCGTATTGCTGGCCAGCGGATCGTAAGGCACGAGGCTCGGGCCGATGAGGGCGGCGAGCAGGAAGATCACGAACAGGATGAAGGAGCCGGCGGTGACGGGATTGTCGGCGAGGACATAACGAATATGGCGCAATTGCGCTCCGATGCCGCGCGCGGAGACGGCTTTCGTCAGTGTCGTCACGGATGGGGAAACGGGCTCTGGCTGGGAAAGGGTGGTCATGCTTCCACCTTCACGCGCGGGTCGATGATGCCGTAGAGGAGATCGATGCCGAGATTGATCAGGACGTAGAGCACGGCCATGGTCAGCACGAAGCCTTGCACGGGCGCGAAATCCGATGCGATCAGAGCTTCCACCGCATAGGAGCCGATGCCCGGCCAGGCGAAGACCTTCTCGACCAGTACATTGGCGCCAAGCAGGAAGGAGAACACCATACCGAGCGTGGTGATCACCGGCAGCATGGCGTTGCGAAAGGCGTAGGTCATCACGACGGTCGAGGGCTTAAGGCCGCTGGCGCGCGCTGTGCGGATGAATTCGGACGACAGCACCGCGAGCATCGAAGCGCGGGTGATGCGGGCAATCGGCGCCAGCGAGAAGACGGCGAGCGTCACGGCGGGCAAAGTGATCTGCGCCAGCGCGGCGCGGAAGGTCTCGAAGTCACGGGCGATCAGGGCATCGATGAGATAGAAGCCGGTGATATCGGGCGGTGGTGAAGCGAAGACATCGAGGCGGCCAAGCGGCGCCGGTGAGATGCCGAGGATGAAATAGAAGACGTAGACGAAGACGAGGCCGGTGAAGAAGACGGGCAGAGACACGCCGGCGGTGGCGACGATGCGGCAGAGATGATCGATCCATGAGCCTTGCCGCACGGCGGCGATGATGCCCAAAGGCACGGCGATCAGCAGCGCGATGAAGAGGCCGAGCAGAGTCAATTCGGCGGAGGCGGGCAGGCGCGTCGCCAGTTCGGTGACCACCGGGCGGCCGGTGGTCAGCGACGTGCCGAGATCGCCGCGCACGAGATGGCTGACATAGCTGACGAACTGTTCCGGCTGGCTGCGGTCAAGGCCGAGCTGCTTGCGCACTTCCTCGATGGCTTGCGGCGTCGCCGCCGGACCGGCGAAAAACGAGGCCGTGTCGCCGGGCAGAACCCGCGTCAACAGGAAGGTGACGACGATGACCCCGATCAAGCTCGGGATCGCGGTCGCGATGCGTTTGCCGATGGTGCGCAGCATGGGCGGCCTCTCGCAAGAACCGTGCCGTCAACCCTTGACGAAGGTGCGATAGTCGAGCCGGCGGTGGAACCAGTATTGGTAGCCGCTGATGTTCTTTTGCATCGCCACGTTGGAATAGGGCTGAAACAGCGGGATGCGGGGGATGTCGGTGAAGGCGAGATCGAGAAAGCCCTTCACGTCCTTTTCATAAGCGGCGGTGTCGCCATTGGCCGCGGCCGTGCGGGCGCCATCGATGAGCGCGTCCATCTGCGGCGACTGATAGCTCATGGTGTTAAAGACGGAGTTGGAGCCGTGATAGCACCAGAAGAAGAAATATTCGGGATAGTCGAGCCAGCCCGAGAATACGTTGGTGTAGAGCGGCATCACCTTCTTGTTCAGTTCGGTGCGCCAATTGGCGCCCGTCACTTTGTTGATGATCGTCTTGATGCCGATCTGCGCGAGGCTTTCCTGGATCAGAACGCAGAGCGGCTCGTTGACGACGGCAAAGCCGAGGTCGAACGACAAGGTGGTTTCGAATCCGCTGGGATAGCCCGCTTCGCTCATCAATTGCCGTGCCTTGGCGAGGTCGAGATTGTAGGAATGGGCGACCGGCCAGGCGGCCGGCGGCGGCGTGGTGGCGCCAAACAGCGGGGTGCCGAGGCCATAGAGCACCGCGTCCATGATCTTCTGATAGGGGATGGCATAGGCCACCGCCTGCCGCACCTTGAGATTGTCGAACGGCGGCTTGGTGACGTTCATGCCAAGATATTGGCAGCCGTTGGAGAATGGCGTCGAGACGACGGACAGCTTGCCGGAATCTTTCAGCTCGGCGAAATCCTTGTTGGGCAATTCATAGGAAACATCGGCATCGCCGCGTTCCAGAAGCGCCCGCCGATTGCCGGCTGACGGCACCATGCGCCAGATCACGCGCTTGATCTTCGGCAGCGGGCCGCTGGCCCAATCGTCGTTGCGGTCGAGCACCACCTCTGTGCCTGGCGTCCAGCGGCTCACCTTATAGGCGCCGCTGCCGGCGATGTTCTGCTTGGTGTAGTTGAGGCCCCAGGGATCGTCCGGCGTGGCGTTCTTCTTGACCAGTTCGGAATTGTAGATGGCGGGCACGATGACCGCGAGATCGGGAACGGTGAGCTTGTCCTTGCGCAGGAAATCGACCCGCACGGTGTTGTCGTCGACGACGACGAATTGCTCCGGCTTTTCCAGCGAGCCGGCCTTCATCTGAAAGGTCGGGAAGCCGCCGACGGTGACGGCGCGATCGAGCGACCATTTCACGTCCTTGGCGGTGACAGGCGTGCCGTCGTGAAATTTCGCGCCCTTGCGCAGGCGGAAGGTCACCGACATGTCGCCGATGTTCATGTCATCGGCCAGTTCCGGCTTGAACTTGTCGCGGTCGTAATAGGGTACGCCGCCCGGACCCGATTTCATCTCATGGCTGATGAGCCGATCGTAGCAATTCCACGACACTTCATAGCCCGGCACGTTGGTGCCAACGCCGTGAATATCGATGTTGTTGGGGCCGCTCTCGGAGACGACCAGCAGGGTTTCCTGGCGGCTTTGCGCCTTGGCCGGTGACCAGACCGCCGGCGCCGCGACCCCTGTCGCCAAAGCGGTGGCGGCCGTGGACTTGAGGAAACCGCGTCGATCCAGATGTCGGGCCATGGAGTCATCTTCCTGTGGTTGCGCCGCTGTGACTTGCATGCGGTACAGAAATATTGCATACAAATATTAGAAATTGCATGCCTATAGATTCAGCGGCGCTGCACAAATTTTGCTTGTCCTGCATGCGCGCTGTGCAGGATCGTGGTCGTGAAGGTGGATCAAGCCGATGGCAGTTGAGGGCAGAACCCGTTCGGAAGTTCTCGCAGGGCAGATCGCCGACGAAATCCTGACGGGCAGTTTCGTCCCGGGCATGCGGCTCGACGAGCATATGCTGGCCGAACGGTTCAAGGTGTCGCGCACGCCGGTGCGCGAAGCTTTGCGTCAGCTCGTGGCGACGGGCTTGATCGACATGCAGCCGCGGCGCGGCGCGCATGTCGCCGCCATCACCGCCGATCGGCTAAGCGAACTGTTCGTTGCGATGGGCGAGGTGGAAGCAACTTGTGCCCGTCTCTCAGCGCTTTCCATGAATCCGATCGAGCGTCGCCGTCTGCAAGCTCTGCACCAAACCATGGCCGGCATGGTCGAAGCCGGCAATGAGTCTGACTATGTCGAGGCCAATCGACAGTTCCACGTGACGATCTATGCCGGCGCGCATAACGCTACCATGAACGATTTCGCACTGACGTTGCGCCGTCGTCTCGATCCGTTCCGGCGGGCGCAGTTTCGGGCGCCGGGCCGCTTGCGCCAATCCCATGCGGAACACGAGCGGGTGGTCACGGCGATCCTGGCCGGCGATTCGGCCACGGCGCATGCGGCGATGCTCGACCATGTGAATCTGGTCGAGGACGCCTTCGATCAGATGAGCCACGGCGGCCGCCGCGCCGCTGGATCGCGCCTCTGATATCTGGCGGTGGTGGCGCCTCTCCCTGTCGAGGGCTATGAAAGAAGCGGGACCGACGGTTGCCGGGTCAGCCTGGGCATGAAGCTTGCCTGCCTGATCGGGTTACCGCAACTTTCGGGAAATCAGCAGCTTGGCACTCAACGTCGCGCTCCACCACGTCACCAGCTATAAATATGATCGGCCGATCGCGCTCGGGCCGCAGCTCATCCGCCTGCGCCCGGCGCCGCATTGCCGGACCAAGGTGACGGGCTATTCGCTGAAGGTCGTTCCCGAAAACCATTTCATCAACTGGCAGCAGGACCCGCACGGCAATTGGCTGGCCCGTTTCGTCTTCCCGGAGAAGACGACGAAATTCTCCGTCACGGTCGATCTCGTCGCCGAGATGGCGGTGGTCAATCCGTTCGACTTTTTCGTCGAGCCCTATGCGGAAGAATTCCCCTTCGCCTATTCCGACGAATTGCAGGTAGAGCTGGCCGCCTATCTCGAGCTCGAACCCTCGACGCCGCTGCTCGACAAATTCATTGCCGATCTGCCGCGCGCCAGAAATCGCACCATCGATTTCATCGTCGATCTCAACATGCGGCTGCAACAGCAGATCCGCTATGTCATTCGCATGGAAGCCGGCGTGCAGGCGCCGGAGGAAACGCTGGAGCTTGGTACCGGCTCGTGCCGCGATTCCGCCTGGCTTCTGGTGCAGATCCTGCGCCGCCTCGGGCTCGCCGCGCGTTTCGTCTCTGGCTATCTCATTCAGTTGAAGGCCGATGTCGATCCGGTCGATGGGCCGAAAGGCACCGACAAGGATTTCACCGATCTGCACGCCTGGGCTGAAGTCTATATTCCAGGCGCCGGCTGGATCGGCCTCGATGCGACTTCGGGCCTATTGTGCGGTGAAGGCCATCTGCCGCTGTGCGCCACGCCGCATTATCGCTCCGCCGCGCCGATCAGCGGCCTCGTTGAGCCGGCCAATGTCGAATTCCATTTCGACATGCACATCAACCGCATCAACGAAGCGCCGCGCATCACCTTGCCGTTTTCAAGCGAGGCCTGGCAGGCGCTCGACGAACTGGGAGAAGCGGTCGATCGTGATATCCTCGCGCAGGACATGCGCCTCACCATGGGCGGCGAGCCGACCTTCGTGTCGATCGACGATTTCGAAGCGCCGGAATGGAACACCGCCGCCGTTGGTCCGACCAAGCGCGCGCTGGCCGATGAATTGATCCGCCGTTTGCGCGAACGCTTCGCGCCCGGCGGCTTTCTGCACTATGGTCAGGGCAAATGGTATCCGGGCGAGAGCCTGCCGCGCTGGGCTTTCTCGCTCTATTGGCGCAAGGACGGCAAGCCGCTGTGGAGCGATCCGGGCTTGATTTCGACGATGGACAATGGGGGTCGCGCCACCATCGATCAGGCGGCGACCTTGGCGGATGGGATCGCCGAGAAGATCGGCATCGAGCAGGAGTTCGTTCTGGCCGCCTATGAAGACAGCGCCCATTGGATGGTGCGTGAAGGTAATCTGCCTTTCAACGTCGATCCGTCCGATCCGAAGATCGATGATGCGGAAGAGCGCGCGCGCATGGTGCGTACCTTCGAGCGCGGTCTGTCGCAACCGAGCGGTTTCGTTCTGCCGGTGCAACGCTGGAACGCTGAAGTGAAAGCACAGCGCCGCTGGCGCAGCGAGAAATGGGCCTTGCGGCGTGGCAAGCTGTTTCTGGCGCCGGGCGATTCACCGATCGGTTTGCGCCTGCCGATGAATGCGCTGCCCTGGGTGCCGCCCTCCGTCTATCCCTACACTCATGAGCAGGATCCGCTGGAGTCGCGCGGGCCTTTGCCTGACCCAGGCTCTCCTTCGGGGCACGATCCAAGCCACGTGCAACAGACGGTGGCGGTCGATGGTGGCGGCGGCGACCGGCAGAACGTTCTGGAACAGGCGCCTTCGGAAGATTCCGTGCGCACGGCGTTGACGGTGGAAGTGCGCGACGGTCTGTTGTGCGTTTTCATGCCGCCGGTGGAAACCTTCGATGATTATGTCGAACTGCTCGTTTCGGTCGAAGAGGTGGCGCGCGAAAAGAAGCTGAAGATCCATGTGGAAGGCTATGCGCCGCCCTTCGATCCGCGCGTCAATCTCATCAAGGTGACGCCCGACCCTGGCGTCATCGAGGTGAACATTCATCCGGCCTCTTCCTGGCGCGAGGCGGTGGAAACGACGACCGTGCTCTATGAGGAAGCGCGGCAGATGCGCCTTGGCGCCGATAAATTCATGACCGATGGCCGCCACACCGGCACGGGGGGCGGCAATCATCTCGTGTTCGGTGGTCTCACGCCAGCCGATTCACCTTTCCTGCGCCGGCCCGACATGCTGCGCAGCCTCGTGCTCTATTGGCAGCGCCATCCGGCTCTGTCCTACCTGTTCTCCGGCATGTTCATCGGCCCGACGAGCCAGGCGCCACGCGTCGATGAGGCGCGTCATGACTCGCTTTATGAACTGGAGATCGCACTCGCCAATACGCCGATGCCGGGCGAGGGCGCCTTTCCGATCTGGCTGGTGGACCGGCTCTATCGCAATCTGCTCGTCGACGTGAGCGGCAATACGCATCGCGCCGAAATCTGCATCGACAAGCTCTATTCGCCCGACAGTTCGACAGGGCGCCTGGGGCTGGTGGAATTCCGCGCGTTCGAAATGCCGCCTGATGCACGCATGTCGCTGGCGCAGCAATTGCTGTTGCGTGCGCTGATGGCCTGGTTCTGGCGCGAACCGCAGCAGGGCAATCTGGTGCGCTGGGGCACGTCGCTGCACGATCGCTTCATGATGCCTCATTTCATCTGGGAAGATTTTCTGAGCGTGCTGAGCGATCTTGGCGGCGCCGGTTATGAATTTTCGCCGGAATGGTTTCAGGCACAGTTCGAATTCCGCTTCCCGGTCTATGGCACGATCGAACATGGTGGCGTGACCCTGGAATTGCGGCAGGCGCTGGAGCCCTGGCACGTGCTCGGCGAGCAGGGCGCGGCCGGCGGCACGGTGCGCTATGTCGACAGTTCGGTCGAGCGGTTGCAGGCGAAGGTTTCGGGCTTTGTGCCGGGCCGGCACGTCATCGCCTGCAACGGACGGCGCATGCCGATGACCTCGACAGGCGCGGCCGGCGAAGCGGTCGCCGCCGTGCGCTTCAAGGCCTGGCAGCCGGCGGCCGGCATGCATCCGACCATCGCGGTGCATGCGCCGCTCACCTTCGACATTATCGACACCTGGAACGGCCGTTCGCTTGGCGGTTGCGTCTATCACGTGGCCCATCCGGGCGGTCGCAATTATGAGACATTTCCGGTGAATTCCTATGAGGCGGAAGCGCGCCGGCTGGCGCGATTCCAGGATCACGGGCATACTCCGGGACGCGTCGAGCCGCCGCGCGAGGAAATTCCCGGGGAGTTTCCGATGACATTGGATCTGCGGAGGAAGATTGGCAGATGAGCTCCTGTCCCCCGTGCGTACGCCGCAGCGTGCGCAGGCGTGGACGCAATCCTATGCACCGCTGCCAGGCATTCCCGATGAGTTCATAGGACCGGACGGGAAGCCGCGCGCCTATTGGCGTGGCTTTCTCGATTCGCTCGGCCAGTTCGATCAGGACGATCTCGATCAACGTCTGGCGACCGCCGAGCGACGTATCCGCGAGGGCGGCGTTTCCTATCGCATCCCAGGCGAGACCAACGAACAGTCCTGGCCGCTGAGCGGCTTGCCGCTGCTGATCTCCCAGGCGGAGTGGAACGAGATTTCGGCTGGCGTTGTTCAGCGTGCGCAATTGCTCGATCGCATCATCGCCGATCTCTATGGCGATGGACGATTGGTGCGCGACGGTGCCTTGCCGGCAGCGGTGGTTGCCGGTTCGCCGGAATTCTTGCGCCCGTTGGCTGGCGCGAAACCTTTTGGTGGCCGCTGGCTGCAATTTTATGCCGCCGACATCGGCCGTGGTCCCGATGGGCGCTGGTGGGTGTTGGGCGATCGCACCCAAGCACCTTCCGGTGCCGGCTATGCGCTCGCCAATCGGTTGGTGACGTCACAAGCCTTTCCCGGTCTTTATCGTGATATGAACGTGCAGCGACTGGCGCCGTTCTTCCGGGCTTTTCGCGATGGGCTCGCCCATGCGGCCGAGCGATCGGACCCGCGCATTTGTCTGCTGACGCCAGGTGCTTTCAGCCAGACCTATTTCGAACAGGCCTATCTGGCGCGGTATCTTGGCTTCCTCTTGGTCGAAGGTGCCGATCTCGTCTACGCCGACGGCAAGATGCATGTGCGCACCATCGCCGGGCTGAAGCGCGCCGATGTGATCTGGCGCCGTATCGACGCGGAATGGTGCGATCCGCTGGAGCTGAACGGCGCGTCGCGTCTCGGTGTGCCCGGTATGATCGAGGCGATCCGCCAGGGCAAAGTAAGCATGGCCAATATGCCAGGCGCCGGCTTGCTGGAAGCGCGTGCCTTCCAGGCCTTCATGCCGGGGCTGGCGCGTCATCTGCTGGGCGAGGACCTGCGCCTGCCGAACATCGCCACCTGGTGGTGCGGCCAGGAGCGGCAGCGTCGCGAGGTGCTCGAACAGCTCGATCATCTGTCGGTCTCCGGCGCCTTTGCCAATCAACTGCCGGGTTTCGACGGCCGCCATAGCGCGCTCGTCAGCGAACTGTCGCTGGCCGAGCGCGAGCGGTTGGTCGAGGCGATGACAGCGCGCGGCATGGACTATGTCGGCCAAGAGGTCGTGCGCCTGTCGACGACGCCGTCCTGGGAAACGGGCGGCGGTCGGGCGCAACTGGTGCCACGGCCCTTCGTGCTGCGCGTGTTCGCGGCGGCGACACCCGATGGCTGGCAGGTGTTGCCGGGTGGGTTCTGTCGCGTTTCCGATCGCTCCGATGCGCGCGCCGTCTCGATGGATGCCAGCGTGCGTTCGGCCGACGTCTGGGTCTTGTCGGACAAGCCGGTGGAGATGGAAACGCTGCTGCCTTCGGGCGACGATGTGCGGATCATCCGTCTGCTCGGCAATCTGCCGAGTCGCGCCGCCGATAATCTCTATTGGTTCGGCCGTTATCTCGAACGGGTCGAGGCGATCCTGCGCATCGTGCGGGCTCTTGTCGCGAAAGCTCTGGATCCGGATGCGCCGACACGCGTCGATCACGGTCCGGCGGAGCGGTTGCAACGGCTGCTCGTATCCTGGGATGCGGCGCCGCGCGTGGTGGCGAGCAGCCTGTCGCTCGACATGGCGCAATCGGCGCTGCATGACGAGAACAATTACGGTTCGGCCTTGTCGAATACGATCGCCGCGCGGCGCGCCGCTTCTTCGATCCGCGAGCGGCTCTCGCCGGATGTCTGGCTGCTCGTCGGGCGCCTGGAAAACATTCTGCGCAAGCCCTTGGGACAGAGCGCCGTCGAGGCTGGAGTTCTCGAACAGAGCGAGCAGGCGCTTCAGGTGATTGCGGCCATCGCCGGTTTCGTCAACGAGAATATGAACCGGGTGGCTGGTTGGAACTTCCTCGACATGGGCCGTCGCATCGAGCGCGGCATCAACACTTTGCGGTTCGCCAGTCAGTTCGCCGGTGACGATGCCGATCTCGAATTGCTCGATGTGCTGCTCGATCTGATCGATTCGCAGATCACCTATCGTTCGCGTTATCTCACTGGCGCGACGCTGGCGCCGGTGCGCGACATGACGCTGCTCGATGCATTCAATCCGCGTTCTGTCGCTTTCCAAGCGGCACGTATCGAGGAACATCTCGCCGGCCTGCCGTCGCTGCGCGAAACGGGCATGCTCGAACAACCGCGGCAGATCGCCCTGAAGCTGAAGAGCGATCTCGCCGTGGAAGATGCGCGTCGCCTCACCGGTCAGACGATCTACGATTACGAGAACCGCCTTGTTTCATTGGCCATCGCCGTCGCCGACCGCTATTTCCTGCATGATGCGAGCGAACCCAGCCCCGGGAAAGTGAGGGGGCTCGCATGATCTACGACGTCACCCATGTCACCAGCTATGAATATGAATTGCCGGTGGCCTCGGCCGATTTCTTGCTGCATCTGACGCCGCACGAAGGCAATGGCCAGCATGTGATCGAGACCCGCATCGAAATCGATCCGCCGGCGTTGGACATGCAGGCGCGGCGAGATTTCTTCGGCAATCGCACGACGGTGCTCAAGATCACGCGGCCGCATCAGGCGCTCGATATCCGCACCGTTTCGCGCATCGAGGTCGAGCGGCCGCAGGTGCCGGCAGCGGCTCTGACGCGGCCCTGGGAAGCCGTGGCTCGCGACGCGCTGAATGCGCCGTCGCTTGGCCCGCAGTCGCCGGTGCATTTCCTTTATGCCAGCCGGCTCGCCTATCTCTCGACGCCGGCCACGCAATTCGCGCGGGAGAGCTTTGCGCCAGGACGTCCGATCCTCGAAGCGGGCATCGCATTGATGACGCGCATTCGCGACGAATTCCGCTATGTACCGGGCACAACGGCGATCTCGACGCCTTTGGCGCAGGTCTTCGAACAGCGCAGCGGCGTCTGCCAGGACTTCGCCCATCTGATGATTGCCGGCTTGCGCGGTCTCGGCCTCTCGGCTGCTTATGTGAGCGGTTATATCCGCACCATTCCACCACGCGGTCAGCCGCGTTTGCAGGGTGCCGACGCCTCCCATGCCTGGGTCTCGCTGTGGTGCGGCGCCGAATTCGGCTGGATCGGTCTTGATCCAACCAACGCCTTGCTGATCGGTGACGACCATGTCGAGGTCGCCATTGGCCGCGACTATAGCGATGTGTCGCCCGTGAAAGGCGTCTTCATCGGGTCGGGACGCGACAGCCTGTCGGTCAGCGTCGACGTGGCGCCCGTCGCGGCCTGATTTGCGCGAAATCCACGAATCTGCAATGCGATGATTCTGCGCCTGGAAGCGCGGGCGATGGACTGAAAATGGCGAAGACCTATCGATTGAAACTGGGCCAATCGGCGATCCATGGACGCGGCCTCTTCGCGGCCGAGCGGATTCCGGCCGGTGCCTGGATCATCGAATATACGGGTCAGAAGGTTTCCCTGGCCGAGGGCCGGCGGCGCGACAAGTTCTATAATTCCATTGGCTATACGCTGCTGTTCAAGCTCGATACCCACTATGTCGATGGCCTCGTGGGCGGCAATGAAGCGATTTACATCAACCACTCGCTGACGCCGAACGCCGATGCCATCATGCATCGCGGGGGCGTATGGATCCGCGCGCTGTGCGATATCGCACGCGGCGAGGAGCTGACTTACGATTATGGTTTCGATCCGGCCAATCCGCCGGGGGCAAAGCGGCGGGGCGGCAAGCGCAAGAAGCCGGCCTAAGCGATCGACGGTTCACAAAATCGCGATCTGAGCCGTAGTATGCTCTGACTTCGTGACGATGGATGGTGACCCGTGATCGTTTCATCCTTGAGCGGCTTGCCGGCCTTCGCCGCCTATCTCGTCGCCGCCATTGGTTTTTGCGCGCTCTTTCTGCTGATCTACACGCGCATCACGCCGCATCGCGAATTCACCCTGATCGTCGAGAATCACAATGCCTCAGCCGCCGTGGCACTGGGCATGAGCCTGATCGGCTTCGCCATGCCGCTGACCTCGGCGATCCGACATTCGGCCGGGATGGTCGATTTCGCGATCTGGGCGCTGGTGTCCCTCATCGTGCAGGTGGCGGGCTATGGCCTGGCGCGGCTGGCGCATCCCACTCTTTCAAAGAGCATCGAGGACAATTCGATCGCCGCGGCGATCTGGCTTGGCACGGTTTCGCTGACGGTCGGCATCGTCAGTGCCAGCAGCATGACGCCGTGAGCCCAGCATGAGCACCAATCCCGCCAAACGTCCCATCAATCTGGGCCAGCCGGGTGCTGCAAAACACAGCCTGTCGAAGAAGCCGGGCATGTCGGCGGGCCGCAAGAGCACGCTCGCCATTGGCCTCATCGCGGCCGGCGGCATGTCGATTTTCGCGTTCACGCCGCGTGAACAGTGCGAGGTCGATCCGGCGACGGGCCAGCAGCAATGTTCGTCGTCGCGCAGTTCGTCGAGCGGTTCATCCCATGGCGGTTCCTCCTCGTCTCGCTCTTCCTGGGGCTTTGGGTCGTCGGGCTCGGATTCCGGGTCGGGCCATAGCACGGTCGCGCGGGGAGGCTTTGGATCGAGCGGCGGCTTCCATTTCTCCGGTGGTGGCTAGATGAGGCGCTTGCGCATCGCGCCGCGCCCAGACTTCGCCGATTACGCGCGCCAGATCGGCTTTACCTATCATGCGGCCGATGGACAGCCCTATTGGCAGGACGAAGCTTATTACGCCTTCACCCTCGATCAGATCGAGAAAGATCTCGAAACGCCATCGCAGGAACTGGCGGCGTTGTGTCGCGACGTGGTCGGCCGTGTCGTCGGCAGCGAAAAAGACCTGACGCGGTTGCGCATTCCGGCGCACGCCTGGCCGCTGATTCTCGACAGTTGGCGCAAACGCCAGCCGTCGCTCTACGGCCGTTTTGACATGGTCTATGACGGGCACGGACCGGCTCGCCTGCTCGAATATAATGCCGATACGCCAACCTCGCTGTTCGAATCGGCCGTGGTGCAATGGCATTGGCTGGAGAACGGCCGCGAGCGGCGCGCCTTGCCCGAGGATGCCGATCAATTCAACTCGATCCATGACGCGTTGATCCAGCGCTGGCGCGTGGTCGTTGGCTCTGGCCATGTGCATTTCTCCTGCATGAAGGACATGACGGAGGATGAAGGGACGATCGGTTATCTGGCCGATTGTGCCGCGCAGGCGGGACTTGGCGTGTCGTCGATCTACGTCAACGACATCGGCGACGACGGCGCGCGTTTCGTCGATCTGGCCGAGAAGCCGATCGACTGGCTGTTCAAGCTCTATCCTTGGGAATGGATGCTGGCGGATGAATTCGGCCGCTCGCCTTCGATGGGGGCGACGCGCTTTCTCGAGCCGCCTTGGAAAAGCATCCTGTCGAACAAAGGCCTGTTGGCTCTGTTGTGGGAGGCGGAGCCCGGCCATCCCAACCTGCTGCCGGCTTATTTCGCCGATGAACCGGGCGCGGCAAAGCTTGCGCGCAATCATGTGCGCAAGCCGATCTATTCGCGCGAGGGCGCCAATATTGACATGGTCGATCGCGGCCGCGCCATTGCCCATTCCGACGGCACCTATGGCGCCGAAGGATTCATTGTGCAGGAGCTGGCGATGCCGCCGCGTTTCGACGGCCGCTATGCGACCGTCGGCAGTTGGATCGTCGGCGATACGGCGTGCGGCATCGGTTTGCGCGAAGACGACACGCCGATCATCGGCAATATGTCACGCTTCGTGCCGCACGCCATCATCGGCTGAACGAGACGGTTACATCGCCGGCAGGACGGCCATGTCGCGGATCGTGCCGTTGACGCCCTTCAGGGCGATCGCTCCACTGGTCTTCGCGTTCGTCAGATCGACCTTGTGCAGCATGTTGCCGGAGATGAGCCAGGCCTCATTGCCGCCTTTGCCATCGGAGGCGATATCGAAAGCCGTCACTTTGTCCTTCAGGCCGAGCTTGCCGATGGTGGTCAGAACGCCGTCGTTCGGCGGCGCCTGCTTCACCAAAGTCCAGTCGATGCTATCGATATCAAAGAGCGTGGTTTCCTTGGCACCCTTCATGGAGTTGACGTAAGCGCCCGCCACCACCTTCGGTGGCTTGCCTTTCATCGGATCGGCTTCGGCGAAGTTGAGCGGCTTGTCCGTTGTCACCTTGCCGTCGTCGACATTGGCGCGCAGATTCATGCCATCGGAGCCGATGACGCGCAGGCGATCGGCGACCGGATTGAAATCGACCGTTGCCATCGTGCCTTTCGGCAACATCACTTCGAGCTTGGACTTCGTCGTGGCCTTGCCGCTGGCGGTGTCGATGGTGACGACCGTGCCGTCTTCGAGGAGGCCGTAGAGCATGCCGTCGGCGGGGCGTACGTCGATGCCGGCCAGCTTGCCGGTGATGCCGCTCACCTTCCAGCTTTTGGCGGCCGTTTTTCCCGTGGGGTCGACGATGGTGATAGTGGCATCGTCCGAGAGGACGGCGACGGTGTCGGCATGGACTTGGCTGGTGAGCGCCACGGAACCGAGTAGGGCGGAGGCCAAGATCGCGGACTTGTACATGGGTATCTCCCGTTACCGAGGCGGCGCCATGCCGCCCTCAAGAGGGGATACACGCAGCGGTCGGCGTGGATGCGGAAGTCGGCCGGAGAATATTTTTTGCTTACCGCGCATCCAATCGACGAACTCACGCGTATTCACGCATTAGCGGGTTTGCGCGTGGAGGAACAATGACGACCAGGGTCGCCATCGATTGTGATGACCTCATCCGGGCCTGCGCTTTGGGGGATCGCTCGGCCCTGCGTGCGCTTTACGAGTTGGAAGCATCGCGCATGATTGGGGTCGCGCAAAGATTGTTGAGACGCAGGGCTCTGGCCGAGGAAGCGGTGCAAGATGCTTTCGTCTCGATCTGGCATAAGGCTTCGACATTCGATGCGGCGCGTGGCGGCGGCCGGACGTGGGTTTATGCCATTCTGCGTCATCGCGCGTTGAACATGTTGCGGGGCGAGCGGCGGCTGGAATTCTCCGATGCTCCGATCGGAGAAGAACAGGCGAGTGAGGACGACGATCCGGAAACGATCGTCACGCAATTGTCCGACAAGGCCGCGTTACGCCGTTGCCTGCAGGGGTTGGCCGCCGATCGGCGCGCCGCGATCGTACTCGCCTACGTGCATGGTCTGTCCCATTCCGACTTGGCGATCAAGCTTGGTATGCCGCTTGGCACCGTCAAATCCTGGCTGCGACGGAGCCTCATTTCCTTGAGGGAGTGCATGGGATGACCGATCCGGTGCCGACCTCGGAGGAAGAGAGAGACGCGCGCGCGGCCGAATATGTTCTGGGGCTCGTCGAGGCCAACGACCTGCCGCATCTGGAGACGATGATGGAAACGGATGTGGATTTCGCTCGCCGCGTTGGCGCGTGGCGGCAAAGATTGGGCGCGCTTGATGAAACGGCTGCTGGCGGACAGGCAGGAGACGCGTTGTGGTCGAGAATCGAGACCGCGCTCGGATCATCCGTCGCGCCAACGGTTTCACGTGTGAGCGCGGCGCCCTTGCGCTGGATGGCTTTGTGGGACTCGCTGCCGTTCTGGCGTGGCGCAGGCCTCTCCGCCGCCATGGCGGCCCTGCTTCTGGCTTTTGGTATGGGCTATTTCATGCATCAGGCCAATCGCCAGCCGGTACTTGTGGCGGTCTTAATGACCGATCAGAACGAGGCGGCGGCGGTGGTGCGTGCCTTCGCCGATGGCCGCGCCGAATTGCAGACCATCAAGCCGATTGCCATTCCGCCCGGGCGTGCGGTCGAAATCTGGACGTTGTGGGATCGCGCCATCGGGCCGAAGTCGATCGGCCTGATTCAGAATGTTTCCGGCAAGATCGATCTGCGGCTCGATGGCCTGCCGCGTCCAACGGCAGGCCAATTGTTCGAGATGACCCTTGAGCCTGCGACGGGCTCCCCGATCGGCCGTCCGACCGGACCGATCTTGAACAAGGGCAATGCGGCTGTCGCGCTTTAGGCGGGTTCCTGGGCCGTTGCTCGTTTGCTCACCAGCACCAGCGGCAGACCGATGATGACGACCGCGATGCCGACCAGAGCGCCCCAGCCCGTATAGGCCAGGCTCGAATAAAGCAGATAGGCGCAGATGCCGACGAAGATCGCTGGCGTCAACGGATAGAGCGGCACTTTGAACGGGCGCGGGCGGTTCGGTTCGCGGATGCGGAAGATGAACAGCGACAGGCCGGTGAGCATCAGGAAGAACCAGAACACCGGCGCGGTGTAATCGACCATGGTGCTGAAACCGTCGCGGGTGATCAGGCCGAAGACGACGAGGGCGAGTGAGATCGCGCCTTGCAGCAGGAAGGCATTGGCTGGATTGTCGCCCCGTTCGTTCCAGACACCGAGCTTGGCGATCAAAGGCAGGTCGCGGCCGAGCGCGTAATAAACTCGTGCGCCGGTGAAGATCGTGCCGTTGAGGGTCGAGAGGGACGAGAGGCAGACGGTGAGCGCGAGGATGGCGACGCCCGTGCTGCCGGCGGCGATCTGCATGAGATCGGCGCCGGGCGCCTTGCTGGCGGCAATGCCGCCGAGACCGAAGGCTTTCAGCAAAGCCAGGTTGAAGGCGACATAGAGCACGGTGACGATGGCGGTGCCGATGAAGATCGCGCGGGTCATGTCGCGTTTCACGTCGCGCAGTTCGCCGGAGAGATAGGCGATTTCGTTCCAGCCGCCATAGCTCAGCAACACGAGCACCATGGCGAGGCCGAGCATGCCGCCGGCGCCAGGCTCAACGGGTTTCATCTCGGTGCCGCTGACGGTGAAGCCGACGACGACGACCACGATGATGGCGAGAACCGTGCAGGTTTCGAGCAGTTTCTGCATGCCGGCCCCAGGCTGCGTGCCGGCGATGTTGACGGCGGTGAAAAGGATGACCGAGATCGCGGCGTAGATCCCTGGGCCATTGGGACCGAGCGGCAGCAATTGCTGAGCATAATCGCCGAAGACGAAGCCGACGAGGGCGATGGCGCCGGTCTGAATGACCGTGCCGCGTGCCCAGGCGAACAGCACGGCGAGCCGGTGGCCGTAGGCGCGCGACAGAAACTGATATTCGCCGCCGGCATCGGGATAGGCGGCGGCGAGCTCCGCGTAGCAGAGGGCGCCGATCAAGGTGGCCAAGCCGCCGGCGATCCAGGCGCCAATGAACAGGACTTCGCTGCCAGTGGCGGAGGCGACGATGGGCGGCGTGCGGAAAATGCCGACGCCGATGACGAT
This sequence comes from Rhizobiales bacterium 62-17, assembly GCA_001898965.1. Lineage (GTDB taxonomy): Bacteria > Pseudomonadota > Alphaproteobacteria > Rhizobiales > Beijerinckiaceae > Terripilifer. The sequence continues at coordinate 594,924 of MKVW01000004.1, read as the reverse complement.
CCCGACGAAGAAGGCGACGGCATCGGCGATGGTCAGCACGCGGCGCGGCGCGGCCGCAGTTTCAGAAGACATCGAGGGGTCCGTTCTCTGGAGGTTGATGGCTTGTTGCTGTTATTGCTTTAATTGGCGCGGGTAGCGCTCCAGTCGCGTGCGACATCGGTGGCGGAAGCTGTGTCTACGCTCATCTTGCCGCCATCGACCTTGCCGACGAAAATGCGATGACGGCCGTTCGCCGGCTCGACGGTGAAGCTGATGCGATCGCCGATCAACTGGCCACCGGTGACCTTCGCCACCGCGCCGTTGACCGTGGCGAGGCCATCGAACTTTTGATAGGTCTGTTTCAAGTCGAGCGCATAGGTGTCGTTGCCTTCGCGCACGGTCCATTTGCCTTCGACCTGTGCCGGCACGATCCAGAAATAGATATCGCGCACGCCCACCTGAGCCCGCTGGTCGGTTTCCCAATCGCCCATGGTGAAGGCATGCGAGACGACGCGCGAACCGGGTTTCATTTCTTTCAGAATGCGTGGGCGCAGTTGCAGGTTGACGTCCGGCAGCAGATACATCGTCAGCACCGAGGCCTTTTCGATCGGCGTGCTGAACAGATTGCGCACTTCGAAGGAAATCTTGTCGGCGACGCCGGCCGTTTTGGCGTTGTCATTGGCTTCGAGAATGCGGTCGGGATTGATGTCGACGCCGAAACCGGATGCGCCGAATTTGCGCGCGGCGGTGACCAGCATGCGGCCGTCGCCGCAGCCGAGATCCATGACGAAATCGCTGCTTGTGACCTTGGCCATGTCGAGCATGCGGTCGACGACGTCCTGCGGTGTCGGCACATAAGGCACGTCGAGACGCGGGCGTCTGCTTTCCTGTGCCCAAACGGGGAGGGCGGTTGGCACGGAGAGTGCGGTGCCGATCAGGCCAAGAGCGGTTCGCCGGTTCAGTCTAAAGTCCGGTGTTTGCATGATTTTCCTCGCCTTCGCCGGGCTCTGGTTGGTCCGGTTCCGCCAGATCGTTCGACGGGTGCCGATCGGCAGTTTTGCCTGTGTAAGGCGCCCTGGCGTCCGTAATTCTACGAGGACTCACGGAAAATTCATCATTCCTGCGCTAGCCCTTGACGATGACCATCGTCCGGGCCCCGACCTTTGGCCGCCGTGGCGTCAAAGCCGCGCCGATGGCGCGTTCCCGGTCGCCAGTTGTTCCGCCGCCTGACGATAGGCCGATGCCATCGCCCTCCGCCGCCAAGCCGGTCGACGAACGCTTCACCGCCATGGCGCGGCAGTTGCTGCGCGATGGCGACGGCGAACCGGGGATAGTTGCCGCCAGCGATGGTGCCGTGCCGTGGTCGATGCGGGCGGCGCTGCTGGCCGGTCTGGTGGCAAGCTGCTTGCAGGCGGGCCTCTATGTCTTGGCGGCCAAGGCGCCGTTGGAACTCATCCCCGGGCTGAAAATGACCATCGGCGATGGTTCGCAAATGTTGCTGTGGGCGCTCGTCCTGGGGTTGTGGAATGGCGTGCAAATCGCGGTCACCGCGACGATGGCGAGCCATTGGGCCATGCGTTTCGTCGAGATGACCAGTCCAACCGCCTATGCCATCGCCGGGGCGATCAGTGGCGGCATTTATGCCTATGGCATGACGATTCTGACGGGGCAGCCCCGCCACCTCATCGCCATGATGGCGAGCGGCCTGACCGCGGCTTTTCTCTATAGGCGATTTGCCGGCCGGAACTCCTGACAAAAACTGACAGGATCGCGGCTTTTCCTGCGGCCAGACTCCCCCCATATTGCGGCCATGGCCAAATCACCGAACAAGTCCCCGAAAAGCGTCCGGCCGACGCGCGCCAAGGCGTCGCGTCCCGACGTGAAGCCGCTCGACGAGCATCTCGCCAGCCTGCTCAATCCGGCCCTGAACGAACCGCGCGGCGGCTTCGGCGAAGCGCCGCAAAAGGGCTTTGATGCCGATACGGTCGAGGGGATCGATCCAAAGCTCGCCAAGACCTTCCTGCCGGAGCCCGCCGGCCGTGGGCGTTCGCGCCGGCCGGAACTGACGGGCGCGACGGCGACCGTCGAATCGCTGAAGGATCTGCTCGAGCAGGGCGATCCGAATCTGCGCGGCAGCAAGCCGTGGACGCCGCATCGTCCCGAACGGCCGGAGAAGTCGGAAGGCGGCATCGCCTTCAAGCTGGTGTCCGAGTACGAACCGCGTGGCGACCAGCCGACCGCGATCACCGAACTCGTCGCCGGCGTCAGTGCCCATGAGCGTGATCAGGTGCTGCTCGGCGTCACCGGCTCGGGCAAGACGTTCACCATGGCGCAGGTGATTTCGCGCACCAATCGACCGGCGCTGGTGCTGGCGCCGAACAAGACCCTGGCGGCGCAGCTCTATGGCGAGTTCAAGAGTTTCTTCCCGGACAATGCGGTCGAATATTTCGTTTCTTATTACGACTACTATCAGCCGGAAGCCTATGTGCCGCGGACGGACACCTATATCGAGAAGGAATCCTCGATCAACGAGCAGATCGACCGTATGCGCCACTCGGCGACGCGTGCGCTGCTAGAACGCGACGATGTGATCATCGTCGCTTCGGTGTCCTGCATCTACGGTATCGGGTCGGTCGAAACCTATACGGCGATGACCTTTTCGGTGAAGCTCGGCGAGAAGATCGATCAGCGCCAGCTCATCGCCGATCTCGTCGCGCTACAATACAAGCGTTCGGGCGGCGATTTTTCGCGCGGCCTGTTCCGTGTGCGTGGTGATACGATCGAAGTGTTTCCGGCGCACTATGAGGATCGTGCCTGGCGCATCGGCTTCTTCGGCGATGAGATCGAGACCATTGCCGAATTCGATCCGTTGACCGGCCAGAAGACGCAGGATCTCGAATTCGTCAAGATGTACGCCAATTCGCACTATGTGACGCCGCGTCCGACGCTCATCCAGTCGATCGCCGGGATCAAGTTCGAATTGAAGCAGCGTCTCGACGAACTGCATAACGGCGGGCGATTGCTGGAAGCGCAGCGCCTCGAACAGCGCACCATGTTCGATCTGGAAATGCTGGAGGCGACGGGCTCCTGCGCCGGCATCGAAAACTATTCGCGCTATCTCACCGGCCGCAAGCCGGGCGAGCCGCCGCCGACCCTGTTCGAATATCTGCCCGATAATGCTTTGGTCTTCGCCGACGAAAGCCATGTCACCGTGCCGCAGATCGGCGGCATGTATCGCGGCGACTTCCGCCGCAAGGCGACCCTGGCCGAATATGGCTTCCGTCTGCCCTCGTGCATGGACAACCGGCCGCTGCGCTTCGAGGAATGGGAAGCGATGCGGCCGCAGACCGTGCATGTCTCGGCGACACCAGGCAATTGGGAGATGGAGCAGACCGGCGGCGTCTTTGTCGAACAGGTGATCCGCCCGACAGGCCTGATCGATCCGCCTGTCGACGTGCGGCCGGCGCGCGCGCAGGTCGACGATCTTCTTGGCGAGGTGAAGGAAACGGCGCGCAAGGGCTATCGCAGCCTCGTCACCGTGCTGACCAAGCGCATGGCTGAAGACCTCACCGAATATCTGCACGAGAATGGTGTGCGCGTGCGCTACATGCATTCGGACATCGATACGATCGAACGTATCGAGATCATCCGCGATCTGCGGCTGGGTGCCTTCGACGTTCTGGTCGGCATCAACCTGCTGCGCGAAGGTCTCGACATTCCCGAATGCGCCTTGGTCGCGATTCTCGATGCGGACAAGGAGGGTTTCCTGCGCAGCGAGACATCACTGGTGCAGACCATCGGCCGCGCGGCGCGTAACGTCGACGGCAAGGTGATCCTCTATGCCGATCAGGTGACGGGCTCGATGGAACGCGCCATGGCGGAAACGACGCGCCGGCGCGAGAAGCAGCTTGCCTATAATGCCGAGCATGGCATCACGCCGGAATCGATCCGCCGCGGCATTCAGGACATTCTGGGCTCGGTCTATGAGCAGGATCACGTCACCGTCGATGCCGGTGTGGCGAAGACGGCGCTCGTCGGCCACAATCTCAAGGCGACATTGGCCGATCTCGAACGCGAGATGCGCGAAGCCGCCGCCAATCTCGACTTCGAACGGGCGGCGCGCATGCGCGACGAGATCAAGCGCCTGCAGGCGACGGAATTGGCCATCGCCGAGGATCCGCTGGCGCGCCAGCAGGCGGTGGAGGACGCTGCCGGCGCCTATCAGGGCGAACGCAAATATGGCCGTGCCGCCAACACGCCGTCGACATCGCGTATCCACAAGCCGACGGACGAGGACATGGGGCCACATAATTTCGGTGGCGGCGAAGCGCGGCCGAAGAGCACCGGCGGCAAGCCAGGATCGCGCGGCGGAAAATCGCGGCCGTTTCGGCGCTGACGATTACAACGGCCCGCTGCCGGCGCGCAGCGGCCGTTCCTTAATGAAGACCATGCACAGTGCGGCGGCGATCGAGAGGACGGCGCCGAGGATGAAGATGGCCGAGAAGCCATGTTCGAGAATGCTGCGATAGGCTTCCGCTTCGCTGGCCGAGAACAGCCGTGTGGCATCGCCGCGCATCAAGGCAATGCCGGGATCGGCGCCGAGTTTCTCGTGGCCGGGTATGGTGATGGCGCCCGCCGTCAGCCAACTGATCAGGAAGGTGGAGAAGACGGCGACACCAAAGGCGCCGGCGAGCGAGCGGAAGAAGGTCATGCCACCGACGCCGGTGGCCATGTCGCGGATTTCCAGGCCGTTCTGCACGATGACGAGCATCGGATTGATCTGCCAGCCGATTGAAGCGCCTAAGAGCGCAATCGCCACGATGTCGAACCAGACCGAGCGGCCAAGCCCGAACCAGGCGATGAGCAGGCAGAGCGTGGCGGCCGACAAACCGCCGATGATCGGAAAGATGCGGGCGCGGCCGAGGCGCGCGATTGCGGAACCGCAGATGAAGCTGCCGGTCGCCATGCCGCCGGTTAGCGCGATCAGATGCAGGCCGGCGACGTCAGCCGGCATCTTCAGCACGATCTGATAATAGAGCGGCAGCATGACGATATAAGCGGTCATCGTCATCGAGGGGATGAAGATCGCCACATTGCCGAGGCTGAAGATGCGGTTGGCGAAGAGATGCATCGGGATCATCGGATCGACGGTGCGCAATTCGACCAGCACCAGAACCACGGTGAAGGCGAGGCCGATGAGAATGGGGACGATGACGTTGGCGTTGAGCCAGCCGCCTTCCTCCTCGACGCGGCTGATGCCGAGCATCAGCGGTATCGTCGCAAGCAGGATGAACAAAGCGCCGAGCCAATCGATGCGCGCCTGTTTCACCGGCAAGGAGAGAGGACGCAATTGCCGGTCGATGACGACGAAGGCGATGGCGCCAAGCGGCAGGTTGATCCAGAAGGCCCAGGTCCAGGACAGATGTTCGGCGAAGAAGCCGCCGAGTACGGGGCCGAGCGCCGTCGAGACGAGAAAATTGGTCGACAGATAGCCTTGGTAACGGCCGCGATGGCGCGGCGGGATGATGTCGGCGATGACGATTTGGGCAATCGAGCGCAGGCCGCCGCCACCGATGCCTTGCAGGACGCGCGCGGCGATCAGGAGTTCCATGGAATTGGCCAGCGCGCAGGCGGCGGAGCCGATGACGAACAGTGCGATCGAAATAAGCAGCATGTGCCGCCGGCCGTAGAGATCGCTGAGGCGCCCGTAGATCGGCGTCATGGCGGTCGAGGCGATCAGATAGGCGGAAATGATCCAGGGGAGCAATTTCCAGCCGCCCAGATCGTTGGCCATGGCGGTGAGACAGGTGGCGACGATGGTTTGGTCGAGACTGGCAAGAAACATGGCCAGCATCAGTCCGAACATGATCGGGGCGATATTCTGCAGCTCGACTTTCGGCACGCGCTGGCGTTCTCCTCGTGGTTTCTTGGGTTCCATATAGCACCGTCCCGGGCGGCGTCGATCCGTGCCGGCGGGATGCCGCTATGAAGTGGGCGCGCATGACAAGCCGAGCCCGGCAAGCTAGACCAGGGGCCACAAAAAATTGAGGGGAGGCCCATGGTCAAGGGACATGCGGGCAAAATCGCCGTGATTAGCGGCGCGGCGAGCGGAATCGGCCAGGCGATGGCCGTGCGACTGGCCGAAGATGGTGTCGATATCGCCATTGCCGATCTACAGCCGGCCGATGAGACCGTGCGGCGCATCACGGAACTGGGGCGCCGGGCCATTTCACGATCCTGCGACGTGTCCGATCCGCAAGACGTGCAGCGCTTCGCCGATCACATTTTACGTGAACTCGGCCGTTGCGACATTCTCGTCAACAATGCCGGCTTCTTCAAAACCCGCAAATTCGAGGACCTGACCATCGCGGACTGGCGACGGACCATGGCCGTGAATCTCGATTCGATGTTCTTGATGACGCAAGCCTTCATCGGTGGCATGCGGGCGCGCAAATGGGGCCGCGTCGTCAATGTGGCCTCGAATTCGCTTGGGTCGGTCTCACCCAATCATGTCGATTATATCGCCAGCAAGGGTGGCGTTGTTGGCTTCACGCGTGCTTTGGCGAGCGAGATGGGTGTCGATGGCATTACGGTGAATGCGATCTCGCCGGGGCTGACGCGTACGCCCGGCACACTGGAAGGCCAATTCCGGCCGCGTGGCCTGCCGATCGAACAGGCTTTCGACGTGGTTTCGCAGGCGCAGGCGATCAAGCGGCATCAGACGCCCGATGATCTCGTCGGGGTGGTGTCGTTCCTGACCAGCGATGATGCGGCCTTCATGAGTGGACAGACATTGATTGTCGATGGCGGCTTAGTCAGAGTGTGATCTTTCCATGGTCAGGTGCGGGCGGTCGATTCGGAAGCCTCAGGGAGTTCGCGCGATGAGATCGATGATGATGATAGGCGTGCTCTGCCTGGCGCTTTTCGCGCCGATGGCGCCGGCCGCCGCCAAGCCGGAGAATGCCCTGATCGAGGCGATGCTCAAGGGGCCGATCGAGGCGCGCGATGCGGCATGCAATTATGTTATGGCGCATCCCGAAGCGATCAACCCGATCTATCTGTCGACCGTGGCATTGAGCTTGTGGAAGCGTGGCGACCGGGCGCAAGCAGCTTTCTGGTTCTATGTTTTCCAGGTGCGCTCGCGCGCCTGGATCAATGCGGATAAATCGGCGGCGCCGTTGCGGGCGTCTCTCAACCAGCAGATCGGTGCGATGATCAATCCCTGGGTCGCGAGCGATCTCGAGGCTTGGTACGATATTGCCGGGCGCGCGCTGTCCTATGAAAAGAAAATCCCGCTCTATCCGAAACAACCAGCTGATCTCACGCCGGAGCAATGGCAGGCAGTGGTCGCCAAGGCGCGGCAGGACAATGATACGCAATTCGAGGAAGTCATCGGCGGTTTCCGCAAGGATCCAGCAGCCTTCGCCGCGAAGCGCCGCGAGAATGGTTTGCCCGTAGGCCCGTTGCAGGAGCCTGGCGCGCCTTTGCCGTCCGATTGGCGCTAAGGCAAAAAGAGAGCGGGAATGATCCCGCTCTCTCATCGCAATGCTAACGCGCTTTAGTTGGCGGCGAAGCAGTAGAGCAGCCCATTGCCGCCGGTGCGGATCAGGGCCGGCCGATCACAGCCAGCGGAGGGATGCGCGGAATTCCACGAGCGCGCCGCCGCGTCATCGCTCAGGCCCATGCGGTCGTTGTGGCCGACGATCGCCGAGCCCTCGCCGTTCTTCGTCCAATTGCCGCAGGTGAGATCCTTGCCCGGAGGTGGCGCTGTGCCATCGGCGTTCGAGCCGGTGAGGATGTCGTGCTGGTTGATGGTGAACAGGCGGCTTGGGACGCGCTTGCCGGTTTCGGTCAGCCCGGTCTCGGTGCTAATGCGATTGCGATAGGCATTGTGCAGGTCTTCCACATTGGCGGCGATCAACGTGCCTTCGGCATTGGCCCACGGACCCTTGCCGATACGATCCTTGGCATTCACCGCCGGTTTGCCGTTCAGCTCCTGCTGGCTGAGATAGGCGCGCCATGTCTTGGCGCCAGCACCGGCTTTCTCGGCAAGGCCTTGGCAGAATTTGTCGGCGCCCTCGATACCGCCGAAATTGGCGCCGTCTGGGCCCGGCTGGCTGGTGATGAAGAAGGTCATGTTGGGATATTGCGGGGGCTGCTGTTGTGCTTGCGCCGCGCCGATAAACGTCAGGCCTGCTGCTGCGGCCAAGGCAATTCGAAAATGTAACAACATAACTCCCTCCTCGTGCCGCCCGGCGACTGGGTCGCTCACGTTCGAGGCGGCGAGGGCAGAGTGTCAGACTGGCTCAGCACTGCAACGACGACGGTGGACACATGTGCGTGATCCGACATGATCGTGCGTCGCGGCGTTTGTGGTTTGAAACGAATGCGCTTCCACGCGAAACGCATTTACCTTCAATCGCCGAGTTCGCCTTCCGGCACGAAGGCACCATCGTCGCGAATGGAACCACGCTCGACGCGCGAGGCTTGCGGCACCGTCATCGGCGCGCCGACATCGAGTTCGCCGATGCTGTTGATGCTGCGCGGCGGACGTGACGAGCCGCCGCCTGCCATCGGCGGCAATGCACCACGCGAAATCGGCGCGGGGGCGGCCTGCTGCTCGCTGTAAGGACCGCGCGCCAGGGCCAGCGCATTGCGCGCATTGGGATTGTTGCGCGAGATGTCGATCTCGGGCTCGAGTTCCGGCGCATCGGGCAGATTGTCCTGACGCGGCGGTGGCGCGATGTCCTTGATGACCGGGCGGCAATAACGGCGCAGGCCGCGCGACGACGAGCCGTGCATCGCCAGATCGACGTGAATGTGATTGTAGTGGAAGGCGTTGGAGCCGGGCCCCAGCACCGTGGTGAAATGTTCGCAGGCGCCCGCATGCACTTCGCGCAGGAAGGCCTGTTCCTGTTGATCGCCGCGTGTCCAGCCTTGCACGACGGTGATCTTGCGACCGTCCGCCAAGCGGAAGCCGCCGATGTCGATGGCATTGCCATAGGCATGTTCGGATAGTTTGCCGCCGGCGGTGTTGTTGATCGGCCGGCAGGAATAGGCACCCATGGAGTCGATCTGCGCCACCGGCTGGCCGAAGCGGGCCATAGCCGAGGGCTGCACGACGGCCTGAATCCATTGTTCAAGCGCTTCGGTCATCGGGCAACCGAGCGTCTGGGTCGAACTGAGCGTAACTGCGCCATTGAGCAGGGCTGTGGTGCGCAGCGGCATGGTGAGGCCGCAGATGCTCGGTCCGTCGATGGGTTTTGATTGCTGAATATAGGCGGAGAGTTTGACGCCGCGGCGGGCGAAACAGGCCTTCTCGGCCGCTTCACGCCAGGCCGCACGCTGCGGGCGCTCGAACACGCCGCATCCGGAGATCGTTGCCAGCAAACCCGCCAGAACGAGATATGGCCATACGCTACGCGCCATTCGCTACAAATGTGCGGGATTTCTTAACCGGCGTTAAAGGATGACGGTTAACGAATTGCTGCGCGGCGATTTTTGTCCCGTGTGGGGATGACGCCACGGCGTTTTGCCGCCGATTCCGAAAATTTTCGATCGAAAACGCCGGAGGGTGCTTGCCAAGCTCTCGTGTTTGCGTCTAATATCTATAAATCTTATAGACAATATAGGAAAACTAGAAAATGAGCGACGCGTCGAGCCTTTACACTTTCACCATTTCGCCGAACGGCCCGGTCTTCGACCTGCCGCTCTATGTCGCCCGCGACGAGGGCCTGTTCGAGAAACACGGCCTGAAAGTGGAATTCGCCAAGGCGTTCGATCCGCTGAACACCTCGAAGGACCCGTTCCAGCGCCAGAAGGAAGTGCTCTACGAATCGGGCAAGGCCAGCGCCTACAATCTGTGCGAATGGGCCGGTCTCGACCGGTCGGAAAAGAGCGGACGCGGCAGCCGCGTGTTCAGCCTGCGACCGGCGGTGGCGGCACAGGCGCTCGTCACTTTCGACGAAGACATTCAGGAGCCGCGCGACCTGGAAGGCGTCGCCATCGGCATCAATGAGCTCACCGGCTCGCACTACACGACCTTGCAGCTTCTCGAAGGCACGATCCCGCGCGAAGGCATCATCCTCGAACATGCCGGCTCGCCGCACGTGCGTTACGACGCGCTGAAGCGAGGCGAGATCAAGGTGATCGCCATCATGGAGCCGTTCATCAGCCTGGCGCTGAAGGAAGGCGCGCATATCGTCGCCGTCAATTACTATCGTGGTTCGGAAGTGATCTCGCCTGAGGTGCCCGAGCAATATCGCGAGGCTTACGTGGCGGCGGTCAACGAAGCGGCTGATCGCATCAAGGCGAACTTCGACAAGTATAAGCACCACATCGTCAAGCAGGTCGAAGGCAAGCTGAAGCCGGAAGAGCTTTTCTCGCACTTCGTCCACTACACCCGCTCCAAGCCGCTCGACGAGAAGCGCTTCGACTATACCTATGAATGGATGAAGACCTGGAATCTGACGCCGGGCATCAGCAACTATCACGCGCTGGTGGCGTAAGCAGCGATGGCTTCATTCAGAGTTGACCGGCGGCAGTTTGCCGCCGGTGCGGGAAGCGCGGCGCTGCTCCTCCTCCCCGGTGCGGCGCTTCCCGCTCCTTCTCCCGCCTATAAGGCGCGGCTCAGCAAATCCCTCGCCGGCACGGCGGGGACGTTGCAGGACGGCATGATCGCCAAATTCCCTGAGGTTTCGCAGGGCTTGGAGATCGATTGGGTCGATGGCGATCCGGGTCAGTTGCAGGTGTTCATCCTGTCGGGTGCGATCGATTCCGGGCCGTTCGGCGCCTTGGGTCTGGCCGAAGCGGCGCAGAAGGGCGCTGACCTGTTGATGTTCGGGCCGCGTCTGAACAATCATGGCTCGTGGATCGTGCGCGGCGACAGCCCCTTCAAACACCCTTCCGATCTGAAGGGCCGCAAGATCGCGACGCAATTGCCGACCAGCGATACCTATCGCCATGCGCGCATGGCGGCGGCGCTGCATAAGCTCGATCTGCAAAAGGACTTTCAGGTCATTTTCGGTTCGTCGATCGCGAATATCGCTCTGTTCAATCGCGGCGATGTGGATGCGGTGATCGCGATTGAGCCGACCTCGACGCGGCTGATCGCGCAAGGGCATCGCGAGATCGCCCGTGTCGCCGATCAATGGCAGGAAGCGACCGGCGATAGCGCGCCGCTGTCGCTTGTCACTTGCGCTGGGACGCGGCAATGGGTCGAGAAGAATCCGGAAACGGCACGGCGCGTTGGCGCGCAGGCGCTGGCGATCAATCGCAAGTTCGTTGCCGATCCGACGGTCGTGCGCGATCCCGACATCTATCGACCGATGGGCTTCAAGGACACCGACAAGGCGGCGATCGATTTGCTCGTCGAGCGTTTGCCACGTGTCTACGCCACGGAATGGAACAAGGCAGTCTTCGATGGTTTCGATCGACAGCTCGAAGTCGCGCTCTCTCTCGGTATCATCGAGAAGAAGCCGGCCAAGCGCTACTACCAAGAGCTTTAACGGGCCGCCGCTCAGCACACTGCTGCTGCCGGCCCTGTTCCTGATCCTGCTCGCCGTGGCCTGGGAGGCCATGGCGCGCACGCTCGCCAATCCGCTTGTGCCGCATGTGGCCGAGATCGGCACGGAGCTGGTGCGTATTTTCAGCGACGGTTCATTCTTTCGCCAGTTGCAGGTCACGCTGGGTCGCGTCGGGCTCGGCTTTGTCTTCGCTTTCATTCTTTCCCTGGCGCTTGGCATCGCGATGGGCCGCAACAAATATGTAGCTCGCTTTGCAGAGCCGGCGGTGCTGATCGGTCTCACCGTGCCGGGGCTTGTCTGGGCGCTGCTCTGCGTCATCTGGTTCGGTATTTCGCTGACGACATCGACGGTGGCCGTGGCCCTCAGTCTGGCGCCGCCGTTGACTTTGAGCATCGCGCAGGGATTGAAGACCGTCAGCGCCGAATTGCAGGAGATCACCGCCGTCTATCAATTGTCGTTGCGGGCGCGACTGCGCTTCCTGTGGCTGCCGACGCTCTATCCGTTCCTGCTCAACGGCATCCGCATCGGCCTGTCGATGGCCTGGAAGGTGATTGTCTTGGTTGAAATCTTCGGCCTCTCGAGCGGCGTCGGCTACAGGCTTAACGTCGAATATAGTTCGATGAACGTGGCTGGCGTGCTGGCCTGGACGATCGGCTTCGCTTTGGTCATGGCCATTCTCGAATATGGTTTCATCGGCGGGCTCGAGAGGCGGTTGACGCGCTGGCGGCGCGTGGCGGTGGTGTGACCATGTCGTTTGCTGTATCTTCCGCTTCCTCCGCCGCCGTCGCGCCAGCGCTCGCCATCGAACATGTCTCGAAACGCTTCTCGTCGCGCACCGGAACGGTTGTGGCGCTCGATGATGTGTCCTTGACGTTGGAGCCGAATGAAAGCCTCGCCATCGTCGGGCGCAGCGGTTGCGGCAAGTCGACCTTGCTGCGGTTGATCGGCGGGCTCGAACCGGATTTTGAAGGCCGGATCCGTTTCGAAGGGCAGGACATCGCCGGGCCGGGGCTCGATCGCGGCATCGTCTTCCAGGATCACCGTCTGTTTCCCTGGCTGACCATAAGCCAAAATGTCGGCATTGCCCTGCACGAGGCCGCTATGCCGGAGGCGCAGAAGCGCCAACGGGTCGCCGAGCATATCGAGCTTGTGGGCTTGTCGGGGTTTGACGATGCCTTCCCGCATCAATTGTCGGGCGGCATGTTGCAGCGTGCCGCCATCGCACGCGCACTCACCGCCGATCCGCGCCTGCTGCTGCTCGACGAGCCGTTCGGCGCGCTCGATGCGTTCAACAAGATCAATCTGCAGCAGGAACTGTTGCGCATCTGGCACGTGCGCCACATTCCGATGATCCTCGTCACCCACGATCTCGAGGAAGCGATCTACCTGTGTGACCGCATCGTGGTTCTCTCGCCGCGACCCGGTCGCATTCAGAGTATCGTGCCTGTGACCTTGTCGCGGCCGCGCGATCGCACGTCGCCGGAGTTCACGAGCATCCGTAAGGAGTTGCTCGGGCAGCTTGGGTTTTAGGGTTTTTGTTTTAACGCATTTTCTTCACGCGAACCGGCAGCCACTTCGCTCGAAAATGCTATAATGTAAACCATCAAGTTTATTTACTTGACCGTTCTCCCCTCGATACGCGACAGTGCGCGCGTTTTGTTGGGGGAGGATTTTATGCTGACACGCCGCCAGGCTTTGGCCGGTTCGCTCGCGGGCGCCGCCACTTTGGGCTTCCATCAGGCTTTCGCGCAGACGATCGGCAAACAGGCGACGATGATCGTCGGTTTTGCTGCCGGTGGCTCGACCGATGCGACCGCGCGTTTGTTCGCCGAGCAATTGCGCTCCTATGCGCCAACCGTCATTGTCGAAAACAAAGTGGGTGCGGCCGGACGCATCGCCGTCGACTATGTGAAGAACGCCGCGCCGGATGGCAGCACGTTGCTTTACACGGTCGATTTTCCGCTGACGCTTTATCCGCACATCTTCAAGAAGCTCAACTACGATCCGATCAACGATCTGACGCCCGTCGCGCCGCTGACCAAATCGGCGCTGGTGCTCAGCGTCGGACCTTCGGTGCCCGAGAGCGTCAAGACGCTGCAAAACTTCGTTGAATGGTGCAAAGCCAATCCGGGCAAAGCGAGCTATGCGACGACGGGCGCTGGCGGCACGCCGCATTTCGTCGGCGTGTTGCTGTCGAACGCCAGCAAGGTGCCGATGACGCCGGTGCATTACCGCGGTGGTGCGCCGGCCTTGCAGGATCTGCTGGGCGGTCATGTGGCGGCGAGCATCAATCCGATCGGCGAGGCGCTGCCGCTGGGCCAAGCCGGCCAGATCCGCATGCTGGCGGTGGCGAGTTCGGAGCGTTCGCGTTTCCTGCCCGATGTGCCGACCATGCGCGAGGTTGGCTATGACGCGTCGGTCAACACCTGGACCGGCATCTTTCTGCCGGCCAAGGCCGATCCGAAAGTGGTGACGGCCCTGAGCCAGGCGCTGGAAAAGGCGGTGCAACTGCCGGCGATGATCGAAGCCCAGGCCAAATTCGCCAATGAAATGTATTTCCTGCCGCAGCCGCAGTTTGCTCAGCAGGTGAAGGCCGATACGGAGCGCTGGGGACCGATCGTCAAAAGCTCGGGCTACGTGCCGGAAGAGTAGGGCGTTATTCACCGTTATTCAGACGGTTAGGCCGTTGAGGGGTGAGCGAACCTGTGTCAGCTCCCTCCAACGGCTCTTTTATTTTGTGCTGGCGCGGCTGCGGGTGTTGTTATAGTATAACAGCACATTTTCCGCGTTCCGGCAGTTTTGGCGTGCACGATCACCATCATTCCGCTTCTCACGACCATAGCCATGCACATGGGCATAGCCATGTTCATGGTCATTCCGGGGCGGTGGCGCCGGTCCTGGCGCGGCCAGTGGTTCCGGGGTTTTCGCTGCTGCGGCTCTCGGCCGGCCAGCGCCTGGCGGGCGCCGGGCTGATCGTCCTCGCGCTCTGGGGCGCCGTCTTCTGGGCTTTGCAATGAGCGCCGCCATTACATTCCGTGATCTGACGCTGGGCTATGACCGGCATCCGGCCGTGCATCATCTCTCCGGCCAGGTGGATGGTGGCGCCCTGCTCGCCGTCTGTGGCCCCAATGGCGCCGGCAAATCGACCTTGCTGAAAGGCATTGCCGGGGCACTGAAGCCGCTCGACGGCGCGGTGAAGCTCGAAAGCTGCCGGCCGCGCGACATCGCCTATCTGCCGCAGGCTGCCGAAATCGACCGGTCTTTCCCGATCAATGTCTTCGATCTGGTGGCATTGGGCGCCTGGCGCTCCGCCGGCTTGTTCGGCGGCCTTGGCCGCAAGGCACGCGAACGCACGTTCGAAGCCATTGCCGCCGTCGGTCTCACCGGCTTCGAGGATCGTGCCATCGGCACCTTGTCGGGCGGGCAGATGCAACGTGCTTTGTTCGCGCGGGTGCTGTTGCAGGACGCGCCGATCATTCTGCTCGACGAACCGTTCAACGCTATCGATCAACGCACCGTGGCCGATCTCGTCGATCTCATCAGCCGCTGGCATGGCGAGAAGCGTACCGTGCTCGCGGTGCTGCACGATCTTGAACTCGTGCGCAAACATTTCCCGCAGACCCTGTTGATGGCGCGCGAAAGCATCGCCTGGGGTGACACGACGCAGGTGTTGAGCGCCGAGAATCTGTTGTCGGCGCGACGCATGGCGGAAGCTTTCGACCGCCAGGCGCACGAATGCGAACGCGCCGCGTGATGCCATGATCTATGATGCGCTGATCGGCCCCTTCGCCGAATTCGATTTCATGCGCCGTGCGCTTGTCGGTGCTGCCGCTCTGGCGCTGTCGGGCGCGCCGCTCGGCGTCTTTTTGATTTTGCGTCGCATGGCGCTGACCGGCGATGCCATGGCCCATGCCATTCTGCCTGGCGCGGCACTGGGTTATCTCGTCGCCGGCCTGTCGCTGCCGGCCATGACCTTAGGTGGGCTTGCCGCCGGTTTCACGGTGGCGCTGGCCGCTGGTGTTGTCGCGCGCTTCACTGCCTTGCGGGAAGATGCTTCGCTCGCTGGTTTCTATCTGCTGTCGCTGGCGCTGGGCGTCGTCATCGTGTCGGTGCGCGGTTCCAACGTCGATCTGCTGCATGTGCTGTTTGGCAGCGTGCTGGCGCTCGATGATGCGACGTTGCTGCTGCTCGCCTGCATTGCCAGCGTCACCTTGATCGTGCTCGCCATCGGCTATCGCGCTCTGGCGTTGGAAACGCTGGATCCGGGCTTTCTGGCTTCCGTCAGTGGTGCCGGCGCGCCGACGCAACTGGTGTTTCTCGGTCTCGTCGTGCTCAATCTCGTCGCCGGCTTTCATGCGCTCGGCACTTTGCTCGCCGTGGGCCTGATGATGCTGCCGGCGGCTGCTGGGCGCTTATGGTCTGCCGATATCACGGTGATGACCTTGATTGCCGTCGGCATCGGGCTCGCTTCCAGTTATCTCGGCCTGCTCTTGTCCTATCATTACGGTTTACCCGCTGGCCCGGCGATCATTCTCGTCGCCGGCGTTCTGCATCTGGTCTCGCTCGTCTTCGGACGCGCGGGTGGTTTGATCCGTCACGTTTCGACTGGCCGACATCTCGAAGCATAGGAAGATCATGCGCAATCTTATTCCCTCACGGCGCCAGGCCCTGGCGCTGGCTTGCAGTCTGTTGGCTGTTTCGACCCTTCCAGTCGCAGCGCAGACCGAAACGAAGCTGCCCGTCGTCGCGTCGTTCTCGATTCTCGGCGACATGGTGCGACAGGTGGGTGGCGATCGGATCGCGCTCGACGTTCTGGTCGGGCCGGGCGGCGATGCGCATGTCTATGCGCCGACGCCAAGCGATGCGAAAAAGCTCACGTCGGCGAAAGTGGTCTTCGTTAACGGCATCCGTTTCGAGGGTTGGATGGACCGGCTGGTGCGCTCCTCCGGCACCAAGGCGTCCGTGGTGACGGTGACCAAAGGGCTAAAGCCGCTGACCATGACCGAGCGTCATGCCGGGCATAATCACTCGGCCTCGGATCCGCATGCCTGGCAGGATGTCGCCAATGCCAAACTCTATGTCGCCAATATCCGCGATGCGCTGATCCAAGCCGATGGGTTGGGGGCGGAGGGCTATCGCAGCCGGGCGGATGCTTATCTGAAGCAGCTCGACGGGCTCGACGCGGATATCCGCGCTGGCCTTGGTGCCATTCCGCCGGAGCGGCGGCTCATCATCACCACCCATGATGCCTTCGGTTATTTCGGTGCCGCTTACGGTATGAAGCTGATTTCGCCCCAGGGCATCTCGACCGAGAGCGAGGCCTCGGCTCAGGATGTGGCGCGGATCATCCGCCAGATTCGCCAGGACAAGGTGCCGGCGGTGTTCGTCGAAAACATCTCCGATCCGCGTCTGGCCGAGCGGATCGCCCGGGAAACCGGCGCGCGGATCGGCGGCACGCTCTATTCGGACTCGCTGTCGCCGTCGGATGGTCCGGCACCGTCCTATATCGGGATGATGCGCCACAACCTCGGCGAGCTCACCAAAGCGCTGAAACCGTGACCGAAACGCCGGTTTAGGCCGGCGATTCTCATGAATTTTCCGTCGGATCGTTCCAAGCTTGTCAGGGGCGGGGCGGCCGACTATCTCTCCGGTCGGATTGCCTTTTGGGCCAGGCTCGGGCCCTAACGAACATGCCGGTGCTCCGCCGAAGGGCCCGGCCGGAGACCGCCATGACCGCCACCAACGAAAAAATTCCCGTCACCGTGCTCACCGGCTATCTCGGCGCCGGCAAGACGACCCTGCTCAACCGCATTTTGACCGAGGACCACGGCCACAAATTCGCGGTCATCGTCAATGAGTTCGGCGAAATCGGCATCGACAACGACCTGATCGTCGGCGCCGATGAAGAAGTGTTCGAAATGAACAACGGCTGTATCTGCTGCACCGTGCGCGGCGACCTGATCCGCATCATCGAAGGCTTGATGAAGCGCAAGGGCAAGTTCGACGCCATTCTGGTCGAGACCACCGGCCTCGCCGATCCGGCGCCCGTGGCCCAGACATTCTTCGTCGACCAGGACGTGCAGGACGAAGCCCGCCTCGACGCCGTCGTCACCGTCGCCGACGCCAAATGGCTGGCGGAACGGCTGAAGGATGCGCCGGAAGCCAAGAACCAGATCGCTTTCGCCGACGTCATCCTGCTCAACAAGCAGGATCTGGTCTCGCCGGAGGAGCTGCGTGAGGTCGAGGCGCGCATCCGCGCCATCAACCCCTATGCCAAGTTGCACAAGACCTCGCGCTGCGATGTGCCGCTCGATGCCGTGCTTGGCCGCAACGCTTTCGATCTCGACCGCATTCTCGAAATCGAGCCGGACTTCCTGGAAGTCGACGACCACGATCATCACGATCATGACCACCACCATCATGATCACGGCCATGGCCATCATCACGATCATGGTCACGGGCTGAAGCACTATCACGACGAAGACATGCAGTCGGTGTCGTTCCACATCGATGGCGATGTCGATCCGCACCGCTTCATGCCGTGGATCAATCACATTGCCCAGACCGAAGGCCCGAGCCTGCTGCGCTACAAGGGCATTCTGGCGTTCAAGGACGAGCCGAAGCGTTTCGTCTTCCAGGGCGTGCACATGATCCTGGACGGCGATTTGCAGCGTGATTGGAAGTCGGGCGAGAAGCGGGAATCGAAGATCGTCTTCATTGGCCGCAAGCTCGACGAAGAGATGCTGCGCGAAGGTTTCATGGCTTGCAAGGCCTGAAACTCTTACAGTCGCTTTATAGACGGTCCTAACAGGCGGGGTGGTACGGCGTGCCACCCCGGCCTCACAACAAGACACCGGATCCATGCTCACCAATTACGACCAGTCCCTGACTTCCCACGTGCAACCGATCGAAGCGGGGGCCGAGGCCGTCGCCGGCGCCTTTCTCGATGGCCGGCCGGTGCTGGCGCTGGCCAATGGAGAAGTGCTTTTCACCGACAGCGGCGAGCGCGTGTTCGCCCATCCGGATGCGACGATCCTGTGCGCCGCCGGCGGGCGCGATCGGCTGGTCACCGGCGGCGATGACGGCCGCGTGGTCGAAACGCGCGGGAATGGCACGGCGACCGAGATCGGCAACGAGAAGGGCAAGTGGATCGACGCTTTGGCACTGCGCGACGATGGCGCAGCCGCCTGGTCGGCCGGCAAGGATGTGCGGGCACGCGATCCGAAAGGCGCGGTCAAGAGCGTGCAGGCGCCGTCTGGCGTGCGCGGTCTCGCCTTCATGCCCAAGGGCTATCGGGTGGCCATGTCGCACTATAATGGCGCGAGCCTGTGGTTTCCCAACATGGTGGCGGAGCCGGAGATGCTGCGCTGGGCCGGCTCGCATCTCGACATCACCGTGTCGCCCGATGGCCTGTTCTGCGTCACCGCCATGCAGGAAAACGCGCTGCACGGCTGGCGCATCGCCGACAAGAAGGACATGCGCATGACGGGCTATCCGTCGAAGACGCGCTCCTTTTCCTGGTCGCCCGATGGCAAGTGGCTGGCTACCTCCGGCGCCGATGCCTGCGTGATCTGGCCGTTCGAGTCCAAGGATGGGCCGATGGGCAAGGCGCCGCGCGAATGCGGCGTGCGCCCGGCGCGCATCAACCGCGTCGCTTTCCATCCGAAAGCGCCGATCGTCGCGCTTGGCTATGACGACGGCTGGGTGCTGCTGTGCCGCATCACCGACAGCGCCGAACTTCTGGTGCGCAAAGGGCTCGAGGAGACCGACGAGGTCGAAGCGCGCAACCGGCCGCGTGCCCCGGTCACCGCTTTGGCCTGGGATGCCGACGGCAAGCGGCTGCTCTTCGGGCTCGAGACGGGCGACGCCGGCCTGCTGACCCTGCCGGTGGTTTGATCGTTTCTCGATCTAGTGGTGGCTTCATTGTGAGGCGCGTGTTCCCGAAGTAAGCTTCGGCCATGCGCCTTACGATCTTTCGCTCTTTGGGTTTGGCTGTCGTCCTCGGTCTGGGCCCGATGGCCGTGGCGCAGCCCGTGCCGGCTCCGCCCGTCGTGACCTTGATCAGCGAAGCGCCGCTGCTGGCGCAGCTCGATCGCGACAAAACCGCGCCGCTGTCGCTCTACAGCCTCTTCAAGCGCATCCACGACGCTCGCAAATTACCATTGCCTGCACCCGCCACGGCTTCGGGATCGACGCGGGCGAGTGATCTCGCACGTTTCAGCGACAGCTATGGCAAATTCGCTTCGGTCATGTCCGCCGACATCGCGCGGATGATTTCGGAACTGGGCATCGACTGGGAAAAGGAGATTCTGAAGACCTACGTTTCCTCGGCCGCGAAGACGGAGGCCGGCAAAAGATTGCGGCAGAACGGCAATGTGATGCGCGTCTTCAACGAGAAATGGCTCAGCTCGTCGGATGGCTTGTTCATTCTTGCCGGTGTCGTCAATCGCATCGATCGGCGCGATTTCGATCCCGGACACTGCGGCGAAGTGCGCTTCATCTATCGTCTCGGTTATGATGTGAAGATGAACGGCAAGACCTATGCGTCGCGCATGCCGTTCACCGTCAACATGGTGTTCAGCTATGCTGACGACGGCGACAATTGCCGCAGCATCGCCACGCGCTGGCGTGTCGAGGGCATAGGCAAGGACAGCGTGGGGGTGATTACCCAACGGCTGCTGCAAGGGCCGCTCGATTTCTCCAAGCTCACCTTCAAGCAGATGGAGATCAATGCGCAGGTGGCGCGCTTCCCGTCCGATCTCGAGCGGATGGAAAACCGCAAGCTCGCGGGCCAGGCGATCTATTGGATGCGCATTTTCGCTTTCCGCGACGAAGGCTTCCGGCCGATTGCTCTCGAGAATACGCCTGATGTGCAGGCGATCTTGAAGGAGCCGGCCAAGCAGAAACAGTTGCAGGACTATCTCTCCGCTCACATGGCGGAGGTGGATACGGGTGCGTTCAAAATTCCGGACGCGCTTTCGGCTGATATCGCGCTGAGCTATTCGACGGCCGGCAGCGCGCGTCTTGCCAATCGTCCGTTCGATCTCGTGATCAGCTCGGAACTGGCCAACAAGATGGTCAACGCTTGGGGCGATCCGTCACGCAAGTTCGTGCGCACAGGCGCGGCTCTGCTGGAGCGGCTCAACACGTCCTCCTGCATGGGCTGCCATCAATCGTCCTCGACGGCGGGTTTTCATTTTCTCGGCGTCGATCGTTCCGATTTCGGTGATGCGAATGCGGTTCAGGGCGCGATTGACGGCAACAGGCTGCAATTGCCGTTCTCGCCGCATGTCTCTGCGGAATTGCCGCGCCGCAAGAGCTATGTGGACCATCTGGCGCGCGGCGAGACACCGGATCGTTTCCGGCCGCATCCCTCGGCACCCGCCGCCGATTGGGACAAGAAGGCGGTGCCGATCTATGCCGCGGCTGGCGACAACATGCCGTGCCCGTTGAATGCCGATCTTGCCACCGAGGCCAATTGGAGTTGCAGCGGCGCGCGCGGTCTCACCTGTCAGGCGATGACGACGAATGCTGCTGCGTCGTTTCATCTTGGCCAATGCGTGCCAGCGCAAAAGAATATCTATGCCGGGCTGAGCTGTCGCGCCAACGTCATCGCCGACGCGACGCCTCAAAATGCTTCGGGCAGCCGGCTCAGCTTCAACGTGCGGTCGTTCAGCGATCGCGTCACCAAGGAAGAGCTGATCTATAAAGTGCCTGAGGGCAAGCTCAGCGGTTATGAGAACAATTGCCGTCCGAGCCAGATCGGCGTGCCGCTGGGTCGTCTGTCGAGGCCCTGTACGCCGGAGGAAGCGCGGCTCTCGGCCTTTCTGCCCGGCAAGGCGGCCAATGAAATCTGCGCCATTGTCGGCGGCAAGGGCTTCGAGCAGATGGCGAAGGGTTATTTCGACAGCGCGGCTTTCGCCGCCAGTGTCGGGCGCGGCATGCTCGATACCTGCTCGCCAACGCGCTTCTGCCGCGAGGATTATATTTGCCAGGCCATGCCAGAGGATTTGACGCGCGGCGCCGTGAAGCCCAGTGCGCAGGCGCTCAATGTTTTACGGAACGAAAAGATCGGCTTCTGCACGCCGACCTATTTCGTCTATCAGCTACGCCTCGACGGGCACCCCAATCCGAAGTGACTAAGCGATTTCACCGCGCGCGCTTTCGGCCGCCTTGCGGATCGCGGCGATATTGCCGGCGAAGGCGTTCTGGCCGCCTTTGAATACGGCGGAGCCGGCGACGAGATAATTGGCGCCAGCGGTGACGCAAGCTGCCGCCGTTTCCGCCGTCACGCCGCCGTCGATCTCGATGTCGATGTCGCGGCCGGCGCACATGGCGGCGATGCGGCGCACTTTGTCGAGCACCGGATAGATGAATTTCTGGCCGCCGAAGCCCGGATTGACGGTCATGGCCAGAACCAAATCGACATCGTCGAGCACGGGTTCGATGGCGCTTTCGGGCGTGCCCGGATTGATGGCGACGCCGGCGCGTTTGCCGAGCCCGCGGATGGTCTGCAAGGAGCGATGCAGGTGCGGCCCGGCTTCGGCATGAACGGTGATGATGTCGGCACCGCCCTTGGCGAAAGCTTCGAGATAGGGATCGACCGGCGAAATCATCAGATGCACGTCGAACGGCTTGTCGGTGACGCCACGGATCGAGCGCATGACATCGGGGCCGAAGGAAATGTTGGGCACGAAATGGCCGTCCATGATGTCGACATGGACGAGATCGCCGCCGGCTTCCATCGCCGCCCGCGTGTCATCGCCGAGCCGGGAGAAATCGGCGGCGAGGATCGAGGGCAGGATTTTCAGCGGGCGCATGGGTCATCTCCAAATATGCCGTGGCTTATCGCAGGTTCCGCCGCGATAAGAAACGACATTTGGCAATAAAGCCCCAGAAAATCGGCCCTTTTCGGGCCTACTCGGCGGCAGAAGCCGGGATCGGGGCCGCTTCCTGCTCCTGGCGCAGCAGTTCGTCCATGATCCGGCGGAACCGCGTCGGGCCCGCATCGACCTCCAGGAAGATCGGCCGTTCCTTATTGATGGCGGGATCATCCATGTTGCGCTGCTGGCCCTCGATCATCACCCGGTCCTGCGCGTCGAAGGCTTCGTGGCGCAGTTCGGAGAGCAAAGCGCGCAATTCGCTGTCGATGGGCTCGCCCCACGTGCGCGGGTTCTGCCGCACGGCGGCGAAATGATAGAGCGTGGTCGTCGCTGTTTCTGGTGTCAGGAAATGCGCGCCAAAGACGCCGGTGCCATCTTCGTGCCGGCCGCCTGGCGTGGTCGCGCCGGTGTCGTTCAACAGGCTTGAAGGCGCATACCAGAAAATATTGGCCCAGACGTCGACCGGCGCATCGTCGCGCCGGAACAAGAGATTGTAGAGCTGCGGCGGCGGTACGTTCTCGTTGAGGCGCGACACTTTCAGGGACGCTCCGTTCTGCTCGACGCCGACCTTCGCCGGCATCATCTCCTCGTTGCCGAGGATGCTTTCGTGCAGAACATTGGCGTGGCTAAGATCGAGCAGATTTTCGACGATGCGATAATAATGCGCCTTCATGCGCATCCATTCCTTACGCGACACCGTTGCGGGATCGGCGGTATCGAACAAAGAGAAGTCGGGAATGGTTGATGGATCGGCTTTAGCTTCGCCCATCCAGACCCAGACGAGCGTGTGTTTTTCGACAACCGGATAAGCCCGCACCTTGGCATTGGGTGGAATGCGTCCGGACGCATGGGGATTGCGCACGCAGGCGCCTGCCGTGTCGAATTCAAGCCCGTGATATTGGCAGCGCACGCGGTCGCCGACGATTTTGCCGAGATGCAGCGGCGCCTGGCGATGCGGACAAGCATCGATCAGCGCATGGGCTTTGCCATCGGCCGTGCGAAAGAAGACAAGCGGTTCGTCGAGAATGCGGCGCGGTTGCGGTGTGTCGCCGAGATCTTGCGACCACATCGCCACATACCAGGCATTGCGCAGAAACGTCATCGTGATCCTCCCTCACACATGATGCTAGGCATAGGCCATGCTGGCGGTAAAGCCATCCAGGGGCCTGTGCTCACATTGCGATACGAAATTTTTGCTTAGGGTCCGGGTGGGCATCTTTCACGCGCGCAACGTCATGCTAGGCTTTCCGCATTGAACAGGGAGCCTGGGAGGGGACATGTTCGGGAGGCTGTTGGCGGCAGGTGCCGCTTTATTCGTGTCGACACATATCGCTGCGGCACAGGGCGCGGCGAACTGGCCACAGCGGCCGGTGACGCTGATCGTTTCGCAAGCGGCGGGCGCAAGCCCCGACGTGATGGCGCGCCTTATCGCTGAAAAGCTCGGCAAGGAATTGAACCAAGGCGTCGTTGTCGAGAACAAGCCAGGTGGCGGCAATGTCATCGGGGCGCTGGCGGCGGCGCGTGCCGCGCCGGATGGCTATACCTATTTCTTCGCGACGTCGGCGGCCTTGGCCAACAATGTCTTCATGATGAAGGATCTGCCCTATCATCCGACGAAGGACTTCGCGCCGGTCGCGCTGGTGACGCGCAGCAATCAGGTGATCGTGACGACACCAGACCTGCCGGCGAAGACTCTGACGGAGCTGATCGCGCTGGAGAAAGCGGCGCCCGGCAAATATTCGCTTGGGGTTGACGGCCCACGCAATCTGGCTGGCGTCACCGCGCAAGCACTCAACAAGCGCACCGGCACGACCTTCGTTCTGGTGCCTTATCCCAACATCAACAATGCGGTGCAGGACACGATCGCCGGGCGCCTGCAAGTCGGCGTGTTCTCCGTCTCGATCGTCGAGGCGCAGATCCGCGCCGGCAAGATGCGGGCGATCGCCATGGCCTCGGCCAAGCGGGTGTCGGCCTTCCCGGACCTGCCGGCGGCTGGCGAAACCGTGCCGGGCTTTGATTTCGCCGGCTGGTTCATGCTGATGGCACCCACCGGCACGCCTCCCGACATCGTCGCGAAGATGAATGCGGCGATCGATCGGGCAACGCGCGACGAACAAGTGCGCGAGATGGCGCCGAAACTCGGCTTCGACATCAATCCGCAGGGTGTCGGATCGCCTGGCGATGCGGCGAACTTCCTTGGCGAACAGCTCACTCTGTGGGAAAAGACCACCAAGGAACTGGGGATCGAGCCTCAATAGTGAGAGAGGCAAAAGTGAGAGGGGATGGAGCCACGATATCTGCGGCAACTGGCCGAAATCGTTGAGCTGGGCTCGCTGTCGCGGGCCGCAGAAGCGCTCCATCTCACCCAGCCGACGCTTAGCCGCAATATGAAGAGCCTGGAGGCGCAAGTTGGCGCGCCTCTTTTGAAGCGTGGCCGCTATGGCGTTGCGCCGACGGTGATCGGTGCGGCGCTGGCGCGCCAGGGGCGCCTGATCCGCGATGCGATGGATCAGGCTGAAGGCGAAGTGGAGCGCTGGCGGCAGGGGCAGGATGGCAAGTTGCGCATTGCCGTCGGCGCCATGCTGGCGCGCTCGATCATGCCGGGCTTCGTCAGCCACATTCTGCATTCGAAATGGAATGTCGGTTTGCGCGTGTCCGTCGATGGTGCCGAGCGTCTACTTGATCGGCTGCGGCGCGACGAACTCGATATCGTGCTGGCGCCGGGGCCCCGTCATTTCGCCGCCGACGATCTGATCCACGATGTGATGTTCGAGGATCACATCGGTCTCTTCGCCAGCGAAAGCCATCCCTTGGCGCGCCGTCGCGAAGTGACTGCCGCCGATCTTGCCGCCGCCACCTGGACGACCGTGGGCGTATTGTCGGGCGCGCGCGATACGACGCGGGACATTCTCGCGCGCATCGGTGTCGATGGTGCGCGGACGGTCATTGAATTCTCCGGCGATATTTCGATCGCGCTCAATCTGGTGAGCGGCGGCCATTATCTGATGGCCGCGCCCAGTTTCCTAATGCACCACCTCGACGATCCCAGGCGCTTCGTCGAACTGCCTTTCAAGGCGGAAATGCCGCGCCGCGACGTCGCCATGTGGCGACGCCAGGACATGAAGGATCACCCGCTGATCGATGAGTTCAAAGGGCGTTTCGAGGCTTATGTCAGTCACTTAGCTGACGCCAAGTCAGTTTAAGATATACGTTTTTGATATGATTGCCATCATAATTGTTGTTTTCGAATAGATAAAACCCCTCCACAATCCCAATCGAAAAGCCGGGAGGTCCGAGTGCCGTCCGTTTGAGGGGAGTGGATCCGAAATGATGTTGCCGAAAATCGCCGCCGCCGCGTTCTGGCTGGCGGGGGCCATGGCTGTTGCCGCGCAATCGCCGCTTGAACAAATCCCATCGGGACCGATCACCATCGTGGTGCCCTTGGCGGCGGGCGGGCCGGCGGATGCGCTCGCGCGGATCGTCGTCGAACGGGTCGGGCAGACCATCAATCGTTCGATCATCATCGAGAACCGGGCCGGGGCCGGCGGCAATATCGGTGCCGCCTTCGTCGCCAAAGCCAAACCAGATGGACTGACCTGGCTCTTCGCGCCCGATTCGATCGTCACCGTGAATCCGCACGTCTACAAGTCGCAGGGCTTCGATGCGGCGAAGGATCTGATCCCGATCGCCGAGCTGGGACAGTTTTCGCTGATCCTGGCCGTCAATCCGAAAGCCGTTCCGGTGAACAGCTTCAGTGAACTGGTTGCCTACAGCAAGAAGAACGATCTGAGTTTCGGCTCCGCTGGTCCGGGATCGCCGGGCCATCTGGCTTTGGAATATCTGCGGCTCGTCAGCGACATTCGCGCCGCGCATGTGCCTTATCGCGGCGCCGCGCTCGTCTTGCAGGATTTGGTTGGCGGAAACATCCAGGCCAGTTTCATCGTGGCCGGCGCGTTGATGCCCCATGTCAAATCAGGCGCGTTGCGTGGGCTTGCCGTGTCGGCCAATGAACGGAGCCGCTTCCTGCCTGAGGTGCCGTCTGCCGAGGAAGCCGGCATCAAGGGTTTCGACGCGCGCTTCTACAATTATTTCTTCTCGCCATCGGGGGTAAAGCCGGAGGTGCGTGCCGCTTTCAGTGCGGCGCTGCGGGATGCCGTGAAAGAACCGAGCGTGCGGGCACGCATCGAGGAGCAAGCGACGGATCCGACCACCGCGGACGAAGCGGCCTCGATCGCTCAGGTTGCGAGCGGGCGTCAGAAATGGGGTGAGATTATCGCCAAGGCCGGGCTGAAGGTCGAATAGGGGACGAGGATGATGTCGAAACTGATCTCTGCCGCTGCCTTCTGGCTGGCGGGCGCTATGGCGGTTGCTGCGCAATCGCCGCTTGCGCAAATTCCGCCGGGGCCGATCACGGTCATCGTGCCCTTGGCGCCGGGCGGGCCGGCCGATGCGATCGCACGTGTTTTGGCCGAGCGGCTGAGCCAGGATATCAAGCGGTCGATCGTCATCGAGAACCGCACGGGTGCCGCTGGCAATGTTGGCGCTGCCTTCGTGGCGAAATCGGCGCCTGACGGACTGACCTGGCTTTTCTGCCCGGATTCGATCGTCACGGTGAATCCGCATGTCTACAAGTCGCAAGGCTTCGATGCGACGCGCGACCTCGTGCCCGTCGCCAAGGTCGGCCAGAACTTGCTGCTGCTCGCCGTCAACGCGAAGACGGTTCCGGCCAAGAGTTTTAAGGAGCTGGTCGAATTCGGCAAAAGCCATGAACTGAATTTCGGATCGGCGGGCATCGGCTCGCCCGGCCATCTGGCGCTCGAATATTTGAAGATGGTGAGCGACCTGCGCGCCGTGCACGTGCCTTATCGCGGGGCGGCGCTGGCCTTGCAGGATCTGTTGGCCGGCAACATCCAGGCGAGTTTCATCACCGCCGGCGTGCTTATTCCGCACGTCAATTCGGGTGCGCTGCGCGCGCTTGCCGTGTCGGCGAACGAGCGGGTGCGTTTCGTGCCTGATATTCCCACCGCTGAAGAAGCCGGCATCAAGGGCTTCGAGGCGCGCTTCGTCAATTACATGTTCGCGCCCGGCGGCATGAAGCCGGAGCTGCGGGCGGCTTTCGGCAACGCGGTTCTCGAAGCGCTGAAGAATTCAGAGGTGCGCGTCCGTATCGAACAGCAGGCGACCGATCCGATCGGCGCCGATGAGGCTGCTTCCGTCGACCAGATCGCTCGTGATCGGCAGAAATGGGGCGAAGTCATCGCCAAAGCTGGTATGAAGATGGAATGATATGTCTGCCGCCGGCGAGAGCTGGCGGCATCTGCCGATAAAATGATCCGGAAACGCCGTCGAAGAGGCTTTTATGTCGCGTCCTAATTTTCTGTTCTTCATCACCGATCAGCAGCGCGCCGATTATCTCGGCTGCGCCGGTCATCCGATCGTCAAGACGCCCAATATCGATGGCCTCGCGGCTCATGGCACGCGGTTCGATCGCTTCTATGTGGCTTCGCCCGTGTGCATGCCCAATCGCGCGTCGCTGCTGACCGGCCGTTTTCCCAGCACTCATGGGCTACGCCACAATGGGTGCGATCTGTCCATTCGAGCCAATACGTTCACCGACGTGTTGCGGGCCGGCGGCTATCGCACGGCGCTCATCGGCAAGAGCCATGTACAACCGATGACCGGCATCGACTCGCAAAAGCGCTACCAGCCCGATGAACTCGGCGTCATCAAGGAAGCTTGGAAGGCGGATGATGAGGCCGACTACGATCAGGAAGATCCGTCGCGCTACGCCAGTCCCGAATTCTTCAAGATCAGGACGCCCTACTACGGTTACGACCATGTCGATATGGTCACCAACCACAGTGACCAGTGCAATGGCCATTACTATCAATGGCTGAAATCAAAGACCAATCAGGCTGACTTTTGGCGCGACAAGGCGAACCAGCTGCCGCATGACTACGTCTGTCCGCAAGCGGTGCGCACGCCGATCCCGGAGGAGTTGTATCCGACGTCCTTCATCCGCGATCGCGCCATCGACTATATCAACGCTTCGAAAGGCGACGATCAGCCGTTCTTCGCTTTCGTCTCTTTCCCCGATCCGCATCACCCGTTCACGCCGCCGGGCAAATATTGGGACATGTACAGCCCCGAGGATTTCCATCCGCGGCTGCCCTATGAGGCGCACAAAAACCCGACGCCGCCGATGCGCTGGCTGCACGATCACTGGACCAAGGGCACCCGCCAGGCGCAGACCCAGGAAGCCTTCATGGCCAATGAGCGCGAGACGCGCGAAGCCATGGCGCTGTCCTGCGGCATGATCACCATGATCGACGATGCCATCGGCGAGGTGATCAATGCGCTGAAGGCGGCCGGCAAGTATGAGAACACGGTCATCGTGTTCAATTCCGACCATGGCGACTATCTCGGCGACTTCAATCTGATGTTGAAGGGCGCGGTCATGCTTGACTCCATCAACAACGTGTCGATGATCTGGTCCGACCCCGCCGATCGCACGGCGCGCGTGTCGCACGCACTCTCCTCGACCATCGATCTGGCGCCTTCCATCATCGAGCGCGCCGGCCTGAAACACTATTGGGGCATTCAGGGCAAGAGCTTGCTCGGCAATGTCGCCGGTTCCCATGATCTGCGCGACGAACTGGTGATCGAATATGAGGACACCCAGCCGCGCATGGGCTTCGAGAAATCGGCGGTGGTGCGCACCTTGATCACCGCCGATCACCGGCTCACCCTTTACAAGGGCATGCCGTGGGGCGAACTCTACGATCGCCGCAATGATCCCGACGACACCCATAATGTGTGGGACGATCCGGCCTATGCCGGCGTGCGCGCCGAGCTGACGGAGCGTCTGGTCCACGAACTCATGGAAAATGTCGACAAAAGCCCGCACGCCCGCCGGCGCGCATAAGGCTCTTGCAAAAATCGCGTTTCTATCGAAACGCGATTCATTCTAAGAGTTGATCAGCGGCAGAATGCTGTCGATGAGGTGCCGGCCCGGATGATCCGCCGGGCGGGGTGGAGACAATGGGCAGCGAGGGGCAGGGAGCGAAGACGGCGCCGGGTGAAAACCGGATCATCTGGGGCGTCGCCATTTCCCAGTTGATTGCCATCGGCGTTCTCTGGCACTCGATCGCTCTATTTCTGAAGCCGCTGAACCAGGAATTCGGCTGGAGCGCCACGGAAGTCGCTTCGGCCTTCACCCTGGCGCTGGTCGTGGCCGACATTTTCGCTATTCCCTTCGGCTATCTGATGGACCGTCGTGGCGGTCGCTGGATCATGACCGGCGGCGGGCTGGTCGGCGCGGCGGCGCTCATGAGCGTGCCGCATATCAACAGTCTGACCGAGCTCTACATGGCTTTCACCGGCGTCGGCATTTCGCAGTCGATGTTGCTCGGCAATATTCCAGCCTCCGTCGTCACCGCCAACGTCAAGGATTTTCGCCGCGGCCTCACCTATGCGGCCATCATCGGCGGCCTGTCCTCGGCGGTGGTGCCGCCGGTGGTCGGCTTGATCATGGGCGAATATGGCTGGCGTGCCGGCATGATGGCGCTGGCGGCGATCCTCGCTTTCGGGCCGACATTGATCTGCTTCTTCACCTTGCGCGGCACGGTCGGCAGCCGCACGGGCGAGTTTCAGCGGCGCAAGCAGGCGCTTTCGGAAGGTCGGCTGCCGTCGGCGCCGCAAGGCGGCACGTCGCCGTTGCGCAGCGCCATCCGCACGGGCGCCTTCTGGACCTTGGCGATCGCCTTCAGCGTGCACTGGTTCGTCATGTCGGGCATCACCATCCATCTGGTGCCGCTGCTCGATGAACGCGGCCTGCCGCAAAGCCTGGCGGTGGTGATCTTTTCGATGACGGGGCCAGCGGCCGTGGTCGGGCGGATCATCACCCATGTGCTCGATCCGGTCGGATCGGCGCGCCGCACAGGGCGGATCGTGTTTCCGATGTTCGGCGTCGGCATGCTCATTCTGATTTTCGCCGGCTCCTATGGCGCGACCGGCAATTTTCTCTTCGCGCTGGTGCATGGCGCGGCGGGCGGCGTCATCATGATCGTCCGTCAGACGGTGATCGCGGAAATCTTCGGCCTGCGCGGCTATGCGGCGGTGTCGGGCGCCATGACGACCGTGTCGATCCTGCCGCGTACCATGTCGCCCGTCGTGCTGGCGATGCTGCACGACGTCTATGGCACCTATCTGCCGGTGCTGTGGTTCCTGTTCGGGCTGATCGTCATCGGCACCATCGCTTATTTCATCGGAACGTCGGAGCGGATGGCACCGAGACGATAGACGGTTCAGGCGACCTTGCGACCACTCAATCCGCTGTCGGGCGCGGCTCCGCTCAGGCCCGACATGCGCATCAGCTTGCCGACCACGCGCAGGGAGAAAGCCAGCAGCAGCGGCATCGAGTGGCGGCAGTAAGCAAGTTTACGGACGTAGGTGTCGATGCGCCACGTCGCCCAAGTGCCGCTGGCGAAGAAAGCGACGTCGCCGGGCTTGAGCACGCGGACCGATCCGTCCTGGGCGGTCACTTCGACTTCGCCTTGCAGGATGTGGACGGTCTCGTCGACACCGAAATACCATTTGAAGGTGCCAGCCGTGCAATCCCAGACATTGCAGGTGGCGGCGCCGTCGGCGCTGCGGAAAACTTCCACCGAACGGGCTTCAGGGGATCCGGCGAGGATCCAATCTGAATTGATAGGCGCCGGCTCGAGGACGACCGCGTCGAGCGCGGCGGCGGCGAAGTCGGGCGATGACATAAAAAGAGCCTCCTGTTTGTGCAGGAGGCACTATCGCCGGCAAACCTTCACGAAAGCTCAATCTTAATCTTGGTATTCGGCCGGGATTTTGCGGATTTCGTCGACGGCATTGGTCATTGCCGAACAGAAATCGTTGCGCTCGGCCACGGTCTCATATTCGAGCTTGGAGAAAACCTCGTCCAGGGCTTCCTTCGACAGATCGACGCGGCGTTCGACATAGCCGATCGCATCTTCGAGACGGATCATTTCCTCGCCGCTTGGCAGAACTTGTTCGCAGCGGTCGATGGCGAGATCGAGACGGTAGAGATCGTTCAGCAGCTCGCGCCAGTTGGTCGACTGTTCCTGCTGAATGGGTTCTTGCGCGTAAGCCGGAGCAACAGCCAGCAGCATCGCTCCAACGACAGCGATTTTTGCAAGTTGCCTCATAGATAAGCTCCCAGACCCGACATCTGCACGTTTTACACCCGATATTGCGGCGCAACCATGGCGTGAATGCCTTGTCACGGACATGTGAAGCAAGAGGCGCGCCAGCAGCAATCAATGGAATTGTCACTGTCTGTCTGAAACACCACGGTTAAAAAAGAGTTCCCGCCACGCCTTTTTCGCATCGGGAACTTTCAGTGCTGGTGCTGCCGCGAAAACAGCGCGCGCGATGGCGCGCGCCAGACAATCGGCAGCGGCTTGGCCGATTTCAATATGATCGCGCGCATCTGGCGTTTTACGAGCTTTACCGGTCGCGGCGGTGAAGATGAGATCGCCATCCATGGCGGCGTGCGATGGCCGTAGAGCGCGACCCATGCCGTCATGCGCCATCACGGCGAGACGGCGGGCGCCGCCCTTCGTCAGTTCCGCGTCGGTAGCGACGATGGCGATGGTGGTGTTCTCGGGTTTCGGGGCCGCTGCGCCCTTGATGACCAGATCGAGATCGGCGGCTTCGATCTGCGCCGGCCAACCGAGCCCGCCGAACTCACTGTTTTGCTCGTAAGGTGCTGCCCAGAAATGCGGTCCGGTGCCGATGGTGGCGCTGCCGATCGCATTGGCGGCGACCAGAGCGCCGACGGTGAAGCCGCCGGCGGTGCGGCTTGAGGCCGAACCCAGGCCGCCGCGCAGATTGGCGGTGGTGGCGCCAAAGCCAGCGCCGGCCGAGCCGATGGCGAAATCCGTGGCGACAGCCTCGGCCGCGGCATAACCAAGCTCCCAGTAGGGCGACATGCGCGGCCAGTTCTTGTCGCCGCCATTAAGGAGATCGAACAGGATGGCGCCGGGCACGATAGGTATTTTTACGGAGCCGACGGGGAAGCCGCGTCCCGCCGCTCGCAGCGCCGCTTGGACGCCGCCAGGCGCGTCGAGGCCGAAGGCCGAGCCGCCTGAGAGCACTAGGGCATCGACCCGTTCGACGGTCATTTCGGGGTCGAGCAAAGCGGTGTCCCGCACGCCCGGCGCGCCGCCATGAATAGCGAGGGAGGCAATGGCCGGTTCGTCGAAAATCACCGCCGTGACCCCCGACAGCACGGTTTCGTCGTGGGCATTGCCGACTTTCAGGCCAGGGACGTCGGTGATCAGGTTCAGCACGGGTCACGCTCCATCACGTCATCTTCACGTCCGCATCACCTCTTGGCGAGGCGGCGTTCCGCCGCTTTGCATGGGCAGCGCCTAGGTTTTAAGCAGTAGGGCTGGTCTAGCATGTTCGTGGCGCCTGCGCCTCGGCTTGCAGGTGCGCCCGGTTGGCGCGATCGGATGTGAGATGTCGGATATTTCGCTGCCTGCCGCCTTGATTGCCGGCTTGCTGTCTTTTCTGAGCCCCTGCGTCTTGCCGCTGGTGCCGCCTTACCTGACCTTCATTGCCGGAACGACGGTGGAGGAACTGTCGAGCGAACGGGCCACCCGGGCGCGCCGCGACGTGCTGCTGGCGGCGGTCCTGTTCGTGCTCGGCTTCTCGACCGTCTTCGTCGGCCTCGGTGCCACCGCTTCCTTGTTCGGCCAGCTCATCCGGCAATATTTCGGTCTGCTGTCGGCGCTGGCTGGTGTCGCCATCATTGCCATGGGTCTGCATTTTCTTGGCGTGTGGCGGCTGGCGTTGCTTTATCGCGAGGCGCGGCTCGATGTGCGCAAGCCTGTCGGTCTGTGGGGCGCTTACGTCATGGGCCTCGCCTTCGCCTTCGGCTGGACGCCCTGTATCGGGCCGATCCTGGCAGCGATTCTGACGATCGCCGGCAGTGAAGGCACCGCCGGACGTGGGGCTTTGTTGCTGGCCGTCTATTCGGCGGGTCTTGGCATTCCGTTTCTCATCGCGGCTTTCGCCATCGAGCCGTTCATGGAATTTCTCGGCCGGTTCAAACGCCATCTCGGTACGGTGGAGAAAGTGGTCGGTGTCTTGCTGATCGTCACCGGCGTCGCTTTCCTCACCGGTAGCATGCAGGCGGTGTCGTTCTGGCTGCTTGACGTTTTTCCAGGGCTGGCGACGCTCGGCTGATCGACAGAGATATCCTGCAGGAGAGACGCATGGAAGAATTGAACGGCCGCATGCTGGCCTGCCAGATTCTCATCACCGGGCTGGTCGCACATGTCGCCAATTCTTCGCCCGATCCGCTGCGTTTCCTCACCGGCTTTCGCGACGAGATCAAAGCGGTCATTGACGGCATCGATATCAGCGGCACGGAATCGGCCGAGCGGGTCAGGGCTGCCGCGCAGCTTTCAGTGGATGAACTGTTCTCGCTGATGAAGGCTCCAAGCCCAGACGTCTGACCGGTTAGACGTCTAACAAAATCGTGATTGCGATCGATGCTGCCGATCGCCGTGGCAAATCTCTCCTCGCCATGCCTCGATGGACTAAGTGGACAATGGACGGGAATGACTTTGCTTTTTCCCCTTATTTAATTTGGACCAAATCTAAACTTGAGGTGTCGGTGTCATCCCAGCGCATGCTTCCGGTGCGCTGATAATAATCGTTCTAAAACAGAGGCTTTGACGGACGCCCCGTCCTCTGCGATGACCGCCCTGTCTATATACATCCGTATTATTACAGGGGCGGGCTGATGACTGTTGAGAAGGCGCCACATTCGCTGCGCGATATCGATTCACGCGGTGTCTTCGCGACAGCCGCCGCCTTTCTCGTAACGGCTGGGTCCGTCGGCAGCGCCGATGCGCAGAGTTCCGCGCAGCCAAGCGCGCCTCTGCCTTCGGTCACGGTCGATGCGCCCGTGGTGCATCATCGTAGCGCGCCGCCTCGCCAGAGTGTTGCCCATACGCGGGCGCGGGTCGCGCTGCGGAGGCGCGCGCCACGCGCTCAACCGGCACCGATACAGCCGGCCTCGTCGCCAGTTCCCGCAGGCCCGCAGATCGGGGTGCGTCAGCCCGGCAGCGATCCCTATGCCGATGCGGCCGCGCCCTATAAAGGCGATCGCTTGGCTTCGTCCGCCAAATTCGCCGAGCCGATTCTCAATACGCCCAAAAGCGTGACCGTTCTCACCCGCGAGGTGATCGACGACAAGAACGCCACGTCGTTTCGCGAATTGGCGCGCACCACCGCCGGTCTGACGCTGGGGACAGGGGAAGGCGGCAATGCGTTCGGCGATCGCTTCTTCATCCGTGGCTTCGATGCACGCAACGACGTTTTCGTCGATGGCGTGCGCGATCCCTCCGTCAGCATTCGCGAAAACTTCTTCACCGAACAGGTGGAGATCCTGCGCGGCCCGTCATCGTCCTTCGCTGGCCGTGGCACCACCGGCGGCGCGGTCAATATTGTCACCAAACAGGCGCAGGATAAGAACTTCTACAAGGCGGACGCGACCGTCGGCACGGACTCGACCCGGCGTTTCACCTTCGACGTCAATCAGGTCATCTCGCCGGCACTGTCGATCCGCGCGGCGGGCATGGGCCAGCAGGCCAATGTGGCAGGCCGCGACTTCGTGTTCGACGATCGCTGGGGCGGGTTGCTGGCCGTGGCTTTCAAGCCGAACGATCAGTTGAAGGTCACCGCCAATTACACGCATGTCTATCTCAACATGCTGCCGGATTTCGGCGTGCCCTATAACACGGCCGCTGGCGCGCCCTTCACGGAAACCGGGGTGCCGCGCAACACCTATTATGGCTTCGTCAATCGCGACTTCCAGAAAGCCAAGCAGGACATCCTCACGCAGAACACCGAATATGCGCTCAACGATCATCTGACGATCAGCAACAAGTTCC
The DNA here is from genome assembly GCA_001898965.1 of Rhizobiales bacterium 62-17. Classification (GTDB taxonomy): domain Bacteria; phylum Pseudomonadota; class Alphaproteobacteria; order Rhizobiales; family Beijerinckiaceae; genus Terripilifer. The sequence continues at coordinate 559,578 of MKVW01000004.1, read as the reverse complement.
GCTACGAATGGTCGTTGCTCAATTATCTCGGCACCATTCCAGAAGCTCCCAATCTGGCGACGCTGACCTATACCGGCAATCCGCAGAGCCGCTATCAGGTGACGACCGTGCTGGCGGATCAAACCGATGCGACGTTCAAATACGATCTCGGGCCAGTTAAGAGCACCACGTCCATTGGCACCGAGTTCTCGCGCGAACGCATGAGCTTCGATACTTATAAGGGGCTGACGTCGGAAGCCCTGCCGGGCGGGTTCAACGGGACAGGTTCGGTGATGAACGCGTCCATCTTCAATCCGCCGAACGAATTGCCATTCTCCGGCTCACCGGTTCTCGCCGGCAATCCGATCGTCACGACGGTCAATACCAAAAGCGCCTATCTGATCGAGAGCGTCAATTATCAGGATCTGGTTATTCTCAACGGCGGCCTGCGATACGACAATTACAACATCAGCTCATGGCAGGCGGGCAAGACGGTTTCGACCACGTCTGGCCTTGTCAACTACAATGCCGGCATCACGATCAAACCGCTGCCTTATGCGAGCATCTATGCCGCCTATGCCACGTCGGCCAATCCAGTGGGCGCGGGTCTCGATGGTTCCTCGCTCAGTTATGGCGGCTTCAATCCGATCGCGCCGGTCAATCAGGTGTTTTCGCCCCAACGCAACAAGGCGTTTGAAATCGGCACCAAATGGGAATTGTTCGATCGCCATCTTTTGCTGACGGCGGCGCTCTTTCATACCCGCGTCGACAATGCGCTGGAATCGATCACGCTCAATGGCGTGCGTGGCGTCATCGTGCAAGGTTCCTCCTATCACGTGCAGGGCGTCGACTTTGGGCTTGGCGGCAAGATCACGCCGGAGTGGAGCGTGTTCGGCGGCATGACCTTGATGGAATCCCGCGTCGATCAATCGGCGGTGCCCACCAATGTCGGCCTCAAACTGGCCAATATCGCGCATCAGTCGTTCAACCTGTTGAGCAAATATCAGGTGACGAACTGGCTCGAGGTCGGCGGCCAGGCGACCTATATGTCGCGCATCTATGGCGGCACGCTGTTGGCGGCCAATGCCGGCACGTCGATCCCCTCCCATTGGCGCTTCGACACGTTCCTGGAAGGCAAGATCAACGATAATCTGACGGTGAAGCTGTTCGTGAACAACATCTTCAACACGCGCTACTATGACGCCCTCTATCAGAGCGCCGCGCCCTTCGTCTTCATCGCACCAGGCCGCTCGGCGCAACTCATGCTGTCGGCGAAATTCTGAAGCGAGGCGTTCTCAAACGAAAAGGCCGGGCGCAAGCCCGGCCTTTGTTGTCTGGATATGGCCTGCCTTACGGCGCGCTCTGCATCTCTTCGAAGATCAGCTTGCCGTCGGCCGCCTTCTTCCAGATGTACATGACGTAGTCGGAATCGGTGCGGTCGCCCTTGGCATCATAGGAAATGGTGCCGATCACCGTGTCGAAGGGTTTGCCGGAATGCATGTATTCGGCGACCTTCTTCGGGTCGGTCGTCTTGGTCGCTTCCATTGCCTGCTGCAGGATCTGCACCGCCGCATAGGTGTAGAGCGTATAGGATTCCGGATTGATCTTCTTGTCGATGAGCTTCTTGACGATGGCCGCCGCATTGGGGCGCTTGGTCGGGTCCGGGCCGTAGGTCATCAAGGTGCCCTCGACGCCAGGACCGCCGACGGCGCCGAATTCGGCCGAAGCGATGCCGTCGCCGCCGAGCAGAACGGCATTGACGCCCTGGTCGCGCATCTGGCGCACCAGGAGGCCGCCTTCCGGATAGAGGCCGCCCCACACCACCAGGTCGATGCCCTGCTGACGCAGCTTCGACACGAGCGCGGAGAAATCCTTTTCGCCGACGTTGACGCCTTCATAGAGAACTTCGGTGACGCCGGCGCTGTTCATGTTCTTCTTGATCTCGTCGGCGAGACCTTTGCCATAGGGCGTCTTGTCGTGGATGACGGCGACCTTTTTGCCCTTGAAATTCTGGGCAATGTATTTGCCGCCGACGGCGCCTTGCTGGTCGTCGCGGCCGCAGGTGCGGAAGACGTTCGTCAGCTTGCGCTCGGTCAGGACCGGATTGGTGGAGGCCGGCGTGATCTGCAGGATGCCGTTTTCCTGATAGACGTCGGAGGCGGGGATCGAGACGCCGGAATTGAAATGGCCGACGACGAATTTGACGCCATCGCCAGCGAATTTATTGGCGACGGACACGCCCTGTTCCGGCCGCGAAACGTCGTCGCCGAGGAACAGCTGAACCTTCTGGCCGAGGATGCCGCCGGCGGCGTTGATGTCCTCAACCGCCTGTTCGGCACCGTTCTTCATCTGCGAGCCGAAGACGGCGCTGCCGCCGGTGATGGGTCCGCCGAGGCCGAGTTTGATCTGCGCCTGTCCCGGGCCGACGGCCGCCAGGGTCGTGGCGACGGCGGCAAGGAGTCCCAACCATGTTCTTTTCATTTAAGTCCCTCCGGACGGTTCCGTGGTCGTCTGCGCCCGACGCCATCGGCGTGAATACTTCCCTGAATTGCGCATGAAGTCATCAGTAAACCTTCGGATATGGCAGGCGTCATTTCGACGGGTCGGTCTGGAATCCGTACTGCCGGCGCATCTGTCGCGCGCGCGTCACGATGTAGCCGGCGACAGCGAACAGAATGATGACGAGCAGGATCACCGCGTAATAGCGCAGGGCGCCGGCCAGCGCCGCCCCGTCTTGCGCACCGATCGCGGCGATCACCTGGTCGAGCGGCACGGTGTTTTCGTGAAACAGCACATAATGCAGGAAGGCGACCACGCCGGCCAGCAAGACGGCATAGGGCAAGACCTGCCAGAGCGGGCGCCAGGTCCAGGCCAGGATGCGGCCGGCCGCCCAGGCCGCCGCTCCGCCCATGACCACCGTCACAGCGAGAAACGACCAGGGCTCATAGGGCGAGGGTGCGTAGAGAAGCCCTTCCATCAATGGCCTCCCTCGAGATAGGCGGCGCGGATTTCCGGCCGGGACAACAGGTCGGCGCCGGTGCCGCTCATGGTGATATTGCCGTTGACCATGACATAGGCGCGATGGGCCAGGCGCAGGGCGTGAAAGGCGTTCTGCTCGACCAGGAAGACGGTCAGGCCGTCGCGGCGGTTGAGGTCGCGGATGACGTCGAAAATCTGCTTCACGACCAGAGGCGCGAGGCCCAGGGAAGGTTCGTCGAGCAGCAGCAGGCGCGGCCGGGTCATCAGGGCGCGGGCGATGGCGAGCATCTGCTGTTCGCCGCCCGACAAGGTGCCGCCGCGCTGGTGCAGGCGCTCCTTGAGGCGCGGAAAGATGGCGAACATTCGTTCGAGATCGTCGGCGCGTTTGGCGGGATCGCCCAAGGCGGCGCCCATGAGCAGATTTTCCTCGACGCTCATGCGCGGGAAGATGCGCCGACCTTCCGGCGATTGCGCGATGCCGAGGCGGGCCACGTCATGGGTCGGCAATTGAGTGATGTCGCGGCCGTCATAGACGATGCGGCCACGGCGCGCGCGCGGCGAACCGAAGATCGTCATCATCAAGGTCGATTTGCCGGCGCCGTTGGCGCCAATCAGCGTGACGATCTCGCCTTGATCGACACGCATGTCGACGCCTTTCAGCGCGATGATCTTGCCGTAGCCGGATTCGATGCCAGTGAGTTCGAGCAGGGCCGTCATACCGGGCCTCCATGCTCGTCTTCGTCGGCGGTGCCGAGATAGGCGGCGATCACCTTGGGGTCTTCGCGCACGTCGGCTGGCGCACCATCGGAAATCTTCACGCCATGGTCGAGCACGACCAGATGGTCGGAAATGTTCATGATGACGCTCATGTCGTGCTCGATGATGAGGATCGACACGTTGTGTTCGTCACGGATGCCGCGCAGCAGGCGATTCAGTTCGGCGGATTCGCGCGGATTGAGGCCGGCGGCCGGTTCGTCGAGACAGAGCAGGACCGGCTCGATGCACATGGCACGGGCGATTTCGAGCCGGCGCTGGTCGCCATAGGGCAGGTCGCCAGCCGGATCGTCGGCGCGATCGATGAGATTGATGCGCTCGAGCCAATAGGTGGCGCGGTCGACCGCCTCGCGTTCGCGCGGGCGATAGAACATCGGCGCGATGAGGCCCGCGACCGAGAAGCCGGAGGCGCGCATCAGCGTGTTGTGCTGCGCGACGATGAGGTTTTCGAGCACGGTCATGCCGGCGAACAGGCGGATGTTCTGGAAGGTGCGCGCCACTTTCGCCTTCTTGGCGATGTCGTGACCGGGCATGCGTTCCAACAGATAGATGTCGCCGCTTGGCATACGGCGATGGCGGCGCGGTGAGCGCGTCAGCGCCTCGATGTCGGCGCGCGCCGTCTGTCCCTCGCGGGTGAAGGCGAGGCGGCCGGAGGTCGGCTTGTAGAAGCCGGTGATGCAGTTGAACACCGTGGTCTTGCCGGCACCATTGGGGCCGATGATGGCGGTGATGTCGCCGCGAGCGGCGGCGAAAGACAGATTGCTGACGGCGCGAATGCCGCCGAATTGCATGCTGAGACCGTCAACGGTGAGGACGGGGTCGCTCAACCAGCGCATCAGCCGTGACCTTCCTTCACCAAATCGCCGGCGATGGCTTTGCGCTGTTTCAGGAAAATCGAGGGCGTTCGCGTCGAGATCAAACCTCGCGGTTTCCAGATCATCATCAGGACCATGGCGAAGCCGAAAATCAACATGCGATATTGGTTGGGATCGAACTGGCCGCCGAACAGGGTTTTCAGGAAGTCGAGCTCGCGCAGCGCTTCCGTGCCGCCAACCATGACGGCCGCAGCTAGCGCCACGCCGATCTGCGAGCCCATGCCGCCGAGAACGACGATGGCGAGAATGCTGGCGGATTCGATGAAGGTGAACGAGTTCGGATTGACGAAGCCCTGTCGTACGGCAAAGAACGCGCCGGCGAAACCGCCGAACATGGCGCCCAGCGCGAAGGCGGTGAGCTTGACGTTGGTGGTGTTGATGCCCAGCGAGCGGCAGGCGATCTCGTCCTCGCGCAAGGCTTCCCAGGCACGTCCCACAGGCAGGCGGCGCAGGCGCAAGGTGATGTAATTGGTGATCAGCGCCAGAATCAGGATCAGATAGAACAAGAAGATCGTGCGATGGATCGGCGAGAATTCCAGGCCGAAGCGCGCAGCAAAACCGTCGTCGCCGGCCGTGAAAGGAATACCGAAGAAGGTGACGCGTGGGATCGACGAAATGCCGGCCTCGCCATTGGTGAGATCGACCCAGTTGGTGAGCACGATATTGATGATCTCGCCGAAGGCCAATGTGACGATGGCGAGATAGTCGCCGCGCAGGCGCAGCACCGGGAAGCCGAGCAGGATGCCCCAGAAGGCGGCGAGAATGCCGGCGAGCGGCAGGCAGATCCAAAACGACAGGCCGAACTTGGTGGCGAGCAGCGCATAAGCGTAGCAGCCGACCGCGTAGAAGGCGACGTAACCTAGATCGAGCAGGCCGGCGAGGCCGACGACGATGTTGAGCCCCCAGCCAAGCATGACGAAGATCAGGATCTGGATGCCGTAATTGTTGATCCACTTGAGCGAGCCTTGCGGCCCGAGCCAGTTGTTCATCACCAGCGGGAAGGCGAGGGCGGCCGCCAGGGCGAAAATCGCAATGACGGTGCCGGTGCCTTGCGGCGGCTTGATCGAGACGCGCTCGCCCGCGCCATCGAAATCGACCCGATCGATCGCGACGGCCGCGATCAGCGCAACGACGCCGGCGATCAGGCAGAAGACAGTGGTGGTCGTTGACGGAAAGGCCGTGAAATAGCCATGGCCGGCGACGAACAAGAGCAGAGCGATGCCGATCACCGCGAGCGTGCGTCCAAGCCCTGTGTTCAGCATCGACGCCGCGAAGCGGAAGGCGAACATGGCGATCGCCGCGCCGATGAGCCATTCCCAGCGCTGCAGCAGCACCAGATGATTGGTCATGTCCGCTTCGGCGCGCAAAGCGATCATGGGGAAGCAGAGGCCGGCGGTGACGAGGCCGACGAGGGTGGCGTCGCGCAGGGCGCGCGTGAGGCGGGATAGTTCTTCCTGGGAGGGCTTTTGGGTCAGGGGGGTGGCGCCGCGTGCGCGTTTGGCATCCTGCATGCGCTCAGACCTTCTCGACTTCCGGTTTGCCGAGCAGGCCGGAAGGCATGAAGATCAACACGACGATGAGGACGGAGAAAGCCGCGACGTTTTTGTAGTCGTTCGAAACATAGGCGGCCCACAGGGTTTCGATCAGGCCGATCAGCAGGCCGCCGAGCACGGCGCCCGGGATCGAGCCGATACCGCCGAGCACGGCGGCGGTGAAAGCCTTCACGCCGGGAATGAAACCGTCTGAGAAACTGACGACGCCGTAGTAGACGAGATAGAGCGTGCCGGCGACGGCGGCGAGCGCCGCACCCATGATGAAGGTGATCGACACCGTGCGATCGACGTCGATGCCGAGCAAGGCAGCCATGCGGCGATCCTGTTCGACGGCGCGCTGGGCGCGGCCGAGCGGGGTTTTCTGCACCAGATACCAGAAGCCGGTGAGCAGAATGACGGTGACCGCGACGATGACGAATTTCTTGTAGGCGATCATCAGGCCGCCATCGCCGACGGGAAGCAGGATCATCTCGTTGAACATCGGCGGCAGCGGCTTGACCTGCGGGCCCTGGGCAACCTGGGCGAAATTCGCCAGGAAGATCGACATGCCGATCGCCGAGATGAGCGGCGCGAGGCGGAAGGAGCCACGTAGCGGCCGGTAGGCCAGTCGTTCGATGCTCCAGTTCCACAATGAGGTGATGAGCATCGCCACGAGCAGGACGATGAACATCGCCACATAGATCGACGACAGGCCGACCAATTGGGCCAGCGCCAGAAACAGGATCAAGGCGATGAAGGCTGAGAGCATGAACAGATCGCCATGGGCGAAATTGACCATGCCGATGATGCCGAAGACCATCGTATAGCCGATGGCGATCAGGCCATAGATCGAGCCGAGCGTGATGCCGTTGATCAGTTGTTCGAGGAAATTAGCCCACATCGCGCTGCAGCCTTCTCTGCGACGCGACTGCTAAACGCCTAAATCCCTGAAGACCTGCTGCGCCTCGCGGACTGCGTGGTTGGCGGCGGGGATTCCGGCATAGGCTGCGCAGTGCATCAGGATTTCCTTGATCTCGTCTTTGGTAACGCCGTTGTTGAGCGCGCCTCGCAGATGCAGGCGGAACTCGTCCCAATGGCCCAGCGAAAGCGTGACGCTGAGCACGACCACGGACCGCATCTTGCGGTCAAGCCCCGGCCGCTGCCAAGGGTCGCCCCAGGCGGTGCGGACGATATAGTCCTGAAATTCACGGGTGAAATCGTCGACCCGCGCCACCGCGGCGTCTACATAGGCATCGCCGAGCACGGCGCGCCGGGTCTGCATTCCCTTTTCATACCGTTCTTTGTCGTCCATCAGCGCGATTTCCGTCCCGATTTCTTCTTGGTTGCTTTCTTCACAGCTTTTTTCACGGTTTTTTTCTTGGCTGCTTTTTTCGCGGCTTTCTTCGTGGCCGTCATGATTTTCTTTTTCGCGACTTTTTTCGTGCCGGACTTTTTCTTGGCGGATTTTTTGGCCGCCTTGCCCGCCGTCTTCTTCACGCTCTTTTGGGGCACTGCTTTTTTCGCGGCTGCCTTCCGAGCGTTCTTCTTGCTGCTTTTCTTGGCAGCCGATTGACCAGTTTTTGCGGTGGATTTCTCGGCCGGTTTCGGGGCGGCGGGTGCCGCACTCGGGGGCTGGGCCGGTTTGGCGGCGGCCTTCGTTTCGTTTTTGCTTTTTTGTTTGGCTCTGGTGGGCTTGGCGGGCGCGGCCGATTGGGCCGGCGCCGGTTTGTGTTCCGACGCGCTCAGGAAGGACAGGATCGCCCGGTTGAAACTGTTGGAGGCCTCGATATTCGACAGATGGGCGGCTTCGAGCGCCAGCAGGCGCGAGCCTTTGATGTGATCGGCGATCAGGCCACCCATGGTCGGCGGGGTCGCGGGGTCATGGGTGCCGACAATGACGAGCACCGGATTGGAGATGGCGCGGATGCTGTCGCGCTGGTCCATGTCGCGGATCGCTGCGGCACAGGCGGCATAGCCCGCCGGCGGGGTTGCCCGGAACATCTGCGCGACCCGGTCGACGGCCTGGGGGGAACGTTCCTGGAACTCGCGGGTGAACCAGCGGTCCATTGTCGCGGCCGTTAGAGCTGCAAGGCCTTCGGATTTGGCCGTGCGGATGCGAGCATTCCACAGATCGGGACCGCCGAGATAGGCGCCGGTGTTGGCGAGCACGGCGCGGCCGATCCGTTGCGGTGCGTGGGTGAGCAGCCACATGCCCACCATGCCGCCCATCGAGAGGCCGATGTAATGCGCCTGTTTGATGTTGAGCGCGTCGAGGATGGCCAGGGCGTCCTGCGACAATTGCTCTATTGTATAAGGACCTTCGTCGGCGACGCTCTGCCCGTGGCCGCGGGAATCGTAGCGGATGACACGGAAACGCTGTTTCAGCGCGTCCATTTGATCATCCCACATATGCAGATTGGTGCCGAGTGAATTGGACATCAACACGGCGGGTGCGCCGTCGGCGCCTTCGACTACGACGTTGAACTCCCCTGTACCGACCTGCATCCGCGCCATTGGCCATGCCCCTATTCTGTCGTGGCGTCAAAAATCGCTTCTGTTATCGGTTGTTATGCCGGCATAGCGTCCCTGGTCGCCGGGCGCAACTATTGATCAGGGCGTCAAAACTGGTAGACCCGCGGGGGGAAACGGCTGGACTTTGCCGTCCGGTCCGCGGGATAAACCGCCTGCCGAAGCGAGGACAAGACGATGGCGATGACGATGAAGGGGGAGGTCACCCTCCCCGCGAGCAAGCAGACTGTCTGGGAAAAGCTCAATGATCCGGCGGTGCTGAAGGAATGCATTCCGGGCTGCCAGGCCCTCGAGAAGACCAGCGACACCTCGTTTTCGGCGACCGCGAAAATCAAGGTTGGCCCCGTCAGCGCCACCTTCAAGGGCAATGTGGAACTCACCGATCTCGACCCGCCGAACGGCTATAAGATCAGCGGCCAGGGCGAGGGCGGTGTCGCCGGTTTCGCCAAGGGCGGCGCGCGCGTGGCGCTGACCGACGCCCCCGGCGGCGGCACGATCCTGGGCTATGACGTGGAGGCCAATGTGGGCGGCAAGCTCGCCCAGCTCGGTGGGCGGCTGATCGACGGCGTTGCCAAGAAGAACGCGGATTCCTTTTTCGCGAAATTCGCCGAAGTCGTGGCCCGCGGCTAAATTCCTCGTCCCGTCAGTCTATTGAGTGTCTTGACCGCAGCGGGCTGGCGGAACAGAGTATTTGGAATTATTCGCAATATCAGGGGCGCACCCAGGGGGGTGCGTCAGAATGAGTCACAATAGGGCGCACCAAAAGTGCGCCCGCCCGAGCGTGCCGCCGGTTCGTGTTTTCAGGAGGAAAGAATGCCAAAGGTTTCCATGACGGTGAACGGCAAGGCCGTATCCGGCAACGTCGATTCCCGCACGCTGCTGGTGCAGTTCCTGCGCGAAACCCTGCGTCTCACCGGCACCCATGTTGGCTGCGACACCAGCCAGTGTGGCTGCTGCGTCGTCCACGTCAACGGATCGGCGATCAAGTCCTGCACCACGCTGGCTCTGTCGCACGAGGGTTCCACCGTGACGACGATCGAGGGTCTCGCCCAGGACGGCAAGCTGCACCCGATGCAGGAAGCTTTCCGCGAAAATCATGGCCTGCAGTGCGGTTTCTGTACGCCGGGCATGATCATGACCGCCGTCGACATCGTCCATCGCAAGGGCAACAAGCTCGACGAACAGACCATCCGGCACGAGCTCGAAGGCAATATCTGCCGCTGCACCGGCTATCACAACATCGTCAAAGCGGTGGCCGCCGGCGCCGAGGCCATGGCGAAGTAATTAGGCCAGGCAAGAACGGCCGGATCGTACGGCCGGGGAGGGACTTCGGACCGGCGCTGGGCGCGCCGATCCGCGGAACGATCGACCGGGACAGGATATGCCGCCCCGGTCGGGCATCAGCACTTCGTTTCCGGGAGCCAGCCAATGAGTGCAACGTCGAGTGCAACGGGTATCGGAGCCTCCGTCCGCCGCAAGGAGGACCTGCGTTTCATCACCGGTCGCGGTCAGTATACCGACGATGTCAACCGGCCGGGGCAGGGCTATGCCTTCTTCGTGCGCTCGCCGCACGCCCATGCGAACATCCGCAAGATCGACAGCACGGCGGCGGCGAAAATGCCGGGCGTGCTGGCCATCCTCACGGGCGACGATATCGCCGCCGACAAGGTCGGCGGGCTCATCTGCGGCTGGATGATCCATTCCAAGGACGGTTCGCCGATGAAGGCGGGCGCCCATCCGGCGCTCGCCCAGGGTAAGGTGCGCTATGTCGGCGACCATGTCGCCGTGGTCATCGCCGAGAGCCTGGCGGAAGCCCGCGACGCGGCCGAAAAGGTCGAGGTTGATTACGACGTGCTGCCGGCGGTGGTGGATATGAACGCCGCGACCAAGAAGGGCGCGCCGGTCATTCATGACGTGGCTGACAACAACACCGTCTACAACTGGCATCTCGGCGACAAAGCGGCGACGGACGCGGCCTTCGCCAAGGCCAAACACGTTACCAAGCTCGATATCGTCAACAACCGGCTCGTGCCCAATCCGATGGAAACGCGCGCCGCCGTCGGCGACTATGAGCCGGGCACCGAATCCTTCACGCTCTACACGACGAGCCAAAATCCGCATGTGGCGCGGCTCGTCATTTCCGCTTTCATCGGCGTGGCGCCGGAGAACAAGCTGCGGGTGATTGCGCCTGACGTCGGCGGCGGTTTCGGCTCGAAGATTTTCATCTATGCGGAAGAAGTGGTCTGCGTCTGGGCGGCGAAGAAAGTCGGCCGGCCGGTGAAATGGACCGCCGATCGCACCGAGGCTTTCCTCTGCGACGCGCATGGCCGCGATCACCTCACCCGAGCCGAACTCGCGATTGACGAGAGCGGTCGCATCACCGGCCTGCGCGTGCACACGCTCGCCAATCTCGGTGCCTATCTGTCGACCTTCTCGTCGTCGGTGCCGACCTATCTCTATGCACCGCTGCTGTCGGGCCAATACGACATTCCCGCTATCTATGCGGAGGTCGATGGCATCTACACCAATACGGCGCCAGTCGATGCCTATCGGGGCGCTGGCCGTCCAGAAGCGACCTATGTGGTCGAACGGCTGGTCGAAGTGGCGGCGCGCGAAACCGGCGTCGATCCGGCGAAATTCCGCCAGAAGAATTTCATCACCAAGTTCCCGCATCAGACGCCGGTGATCATGGCTTATGACGCGGGCAATTACGACGCCTCGCTGCAGAAGGCGTTGGAGATGGCCGATTACAAGAATATCGGCAAGCGCAAGGCCGAATCCGAACGGCATGGCAAGCTGCGCGGTATCGGCATTTCCGCTTATATCGAAGCCTGTGGCATTGCCCCGTCGGCGGCCGTGGGCTCGCTGGGCGCTGGTGTCGGCTTGTGGGAATCGGCCGAGGTGCGCGTCAATCCGATCGGCACCGTGGAAATTCTCACCGGCTCGCATTCCCATGGCCAGGGCCATGAGACGACCTTCGCGCAGCTCGTTTCCGATCGCTTGGGGATTCCCCTCGACGCCGTGTCGATCGTCCACGGCGACACCGACAAGGTGCAGATGGGCATGGGCACCTATGGTTCGCGCTCGGGCGCCGTCGGCATGAGCGCCATCGTCAAGGCGCTGGAGAAGATCGAGGCGAAGGCCAAGAAAGTCGCCGGCTTCTGCATGGAAGCGTCCGACAAAGATATCGAGTTCAAGGACGGCAAGTTCACCGTGCGCGGCACCGACAAGTCGATGGATTTCGGCGCCGTCGCCTTGCAGGCCTATATCGCCCACAAGTTCAACGGTCAGGAACTGGAGCCGGGCCTGAAGGAAAGCGCCTTCTGGGATCCGACCAATTTCACCTTCCCGGCCGGCGTGCATATTTGCGAGGTCGAGATCGATCCGGAAACCGGCATCACCCATATCGAGCGCTGGAGCGCGGTCGACGACTTCGGCAATGTCATCAATCCGATGATCGTCGAGGGGCAGGTGCACGGCGGCATCGCCCAAGGCATCGGCCAGGCGATGTGCGAAAACGCGGTTTATGATGCCAAGGGGCAGCTCGTCACCGCCAGTTTCATGGACTATTGCATGCCGCGCGCCGACGATCTGCCGTCCTATCAGGTCGGCATGACGCAGACGCCGTGTCCCTCCAATCCGCTTGGCATCAAGGGCTGCGGCGAGGCGGGCGCCATCGCCGCGCCGCCGGCGCTGATCAATGCCATCACCGATGCCCTTGGCACCGAAAACGTGCCCATGCCAGCCACGCCGCAGGCGGTCTGGCGGTTGGCGCAAAAATCGATTACCCGAAAGGCTGCGCAATAGGCGGCCCGAACTTGCCGCGCCGAAAGGCCGGCCCACCCTTCAAGGGAGATGAGTATGTACGCATTCAACTACAGCCGGGCTGAAACCGGACGCAAGGCGGTCAATCTGATCAGCAAGAACGAGGATGCCAAATTCCTCGCCGGCGGCCAGACCCTGTTGCCGACGATGAAGCAGCGCCTTGCCTCGCCGGGTGCGCTGATCGACCTGTCCGGCGCCGCCGATCTCAAGGGCATCGAGATGAAGGGTCGTAACCTCGTCATCGGTGCGATGACGCGGCATTTCGATGTGGCGACCTCGGAGCTGGTCAAGGAAAAGATCCCGGCGCTCGCCGATCTCGCCGGCATGATCGGCGACCCGGCGGTGCGCAATCGCGGCACGATGGGCGGTTCGGTCGCCAACAACGACCCGGCAGCGGATTATCCCTCCGCCTGTCTGGCGCTGAACGCGACGATCATCACCAACAAGCGCAAGATTCCAGCCGATGAATTCTTCACCGGTCTGTTCGAGACGGCGTTGGAAGAGGGCGAGCTGATCACCAAGATCTCGTTCCCGGTCCCCAACAAGGCCGCCTATGAGAAGTTCCGCAATCCGGCCTCGCGCTATGCCATCGTCGGCGTCTTCGTCGCCAAGAAGGGCAAGGACGTGCGCGTCGCGGTGACGGGCGCAGGCTCGAACGGCGTGTTCCGTCCGTCCAATTTCGAGGCCGCCCTGACAGCGAAGTTCCACGTGAAGTCGCTGGAAGGCGTCAGCGCCAAGGCCGAGGGGCTCAATTCCGACATTCACGCCGATGCAGCCTATCGCGCCCATTTGATCGGCGTGATGGCGCGCCGCGCCGTCGCCAAAGCGAACGCGAAATAAGGGATGGATCGGCCGCCCCCGGGGCGCTAAATTAAGACACGTGCGATGGCCGGGCCTGTCCCGGCCATCGGCATTTCCGCAAGCCCGTTTCTCGCCGTGCCCCACGGCGCATCCGTTAAGACATCATGGCCAAATCAGCGAAAACCACCGCGCGCGACCCGCGCCAGCTCCCCGCCTCGATCGACGACACACTGGCCCTTCTCACCGGGGCCGACTATGTCTCCGACCGGTCCTTGGCGACGGTGCTGTTCCTGTCGCTGAAAATGGGCCGGCCGCTGTTTCTCGAAGGCGAGGCTGGCGTCGGCAAGACCGAAATCGCCAAAGTGCTGGCCGCTTCGCTCGGCCGCAGGCTCATCCGCCTGCAATGCTATGAAGGGCTCGACATCGCCTCTGCGGTCTATGAATGGAATTACGCGGCGCAGATGATGGCGATCCGCCTGGCGGAAGCCTCCGGCGAGACCGATCGGGCGCGTCTCGAGGGCGACGTGTTCTCCGAGCGCTATCTGGTCAAGCGGCCGCTGTTGCAGGCGTTGGAGCCCGCGGCCGAAGGCCCGCCCGTCTTGCTGATCGACGAACTCGATCGCACCGATGAGGCTTTCGAAGCGTTCCTGCTCGAAGTGCTGTCGGACTTTCAGATCACCATTCCCGAACTCGGCACGGTGAAGGCGGAAGCGCCTCCCATCGTCGTCATCACCTCGAACCGCACGCGCGAAATCCATGACGCGCTGAAGCGGCGCTGTCTCTATCACTGGGTCGGCTATCCCGATGCCGAACGCGAGTTGAAGATCGTGCGCGCGAAAGTGCCTGATGCACCGGCGAAACTGAGCAAGGAAATCGTCGGCTTCGTGCAGCACCTGCGCAAGCAGGATCTGTTCAAACAGCCGGGCGTCGCCGAAACCCTCGATTGGGCGAGCGCGCTCTCGGAACTCGACACGACGGCGCTGGACCCCCGCGTGGTCAACGATACGCTTGGCGTTCTGCTGAAATACCAGGATGATATCGAGAAAATGGGCGGCCAGACCGAGCAGCTTCTGGCCGATATGCGCACGGAAATGCGCGTTTAAGCCTATCTCTTAAGGCTGAGTTTCTGGCTTTTTCGCCCTGTGCCGAAGCGCACACCGAGGCCGTCCCTGCCATGCGATGTCACCAGTGCCAATCGCGTTTCGATCGAAACACGATTGCCCTGGATCTTTGTTTGGACGCGTCTTTGTGGCGTTTGACTACGTCAAACTGCAAAACGCTATGCCCATCACATGGTTTTGGAGGGTTTCATGCGTTTCTCTCGCTCGATCATTGCTGCCGCTCTTGTCGTTGCTGGCTTCGCCGCTCCGGCTTTGGCCCAGGACGAGTCATCCGCTTCTTTCTTCCGCAATGACGCGCGGGTGCGTGTCGCCGCCCTTGGCGAACAACTGACGCTTGGCCGCGAAACGCCGCGCACGACCCGCGAAGTCATGGCCGATCCCACGGGCGCGCGGCCGGGCACGATCACGGTCGATACGGAAAACCGCTATCTTTACCTGTCGCTCGCCGACGGCCGGGCGCTGCGCTACGGCATCGGCGTTGGCCGCCCGGGCTTCGAGTGGAAGGGCGCGGCCCATGTCGGCCGCAAGGCGGAATGGCCGTCGTGGGTGCCGCCTGCAGCCATGCTCAAGCGTCGCCCCGACCTGCCGAAATTCATGGAAGGCGGCATCGACAATCCGCTGGGCGCCCGCGCCATGTATCTCTACAGCGGCAAGCGCGACCTGATGTACCGCATCCATGGCACCAACGAGCCCTCGACCATTGGTCAGGCGGTCTCCTCGGGCTGTATCCGGATGCTCAACGAGGACGTGACCGACCTCTACAGCCGCATTTCGGTGGGGGCCTCGGTGGTCGTGCTCTGACCCTGCCTCCCGGTCAACTTGTGGACATGGCCCGGCCCGCGCCGGGCCTTTGCCGTTTTAACGCCATTTCCGCTTGCCAGGAGCGCTTCCCGCTTCTTAAAACCTCGGCGGAGAGCCAAATGACCGCAGCGCCAAACCAAGCCATCACCGCCGCCATCCTCGTCATCGGCGACGAAATCCTGTCCGGCCGGACCAAGGATGCCAATATCGGCTATATCGCCGATTACATGACCCTGATCGGGGTCGACCTCAAGGAAGTCCGGGTCGTGCCCGACGAAGAGGCCGAGATCGTCGCCGCGGTCAATGCGCTGCGCACGCGCTACACCTATCTTTTCACCACCGGCGGCATCGGCCCGACCCATGACGACATCACCGCCGACAGTGTCGCCAAGGCCTTTGGCGTGCCGATTGATGTCGATGAGCGTGCCGTCGACATGCTGCTGACGCGGCTCAAGCGCGAGGATTTGAACGAGGCGCGGCTGCGCATGTGCCGCATTCCGCAAGGCGCCGAACTGGTCGCCAATGCGGTGTCGGCGGCGCCGGGCTTCCGCATGGGCAATGTGTTCGTGATGGCGGGCGTGCCGCGCATCATGCAGGCCATGCTCGATGTCATCGGGCCGACCTTGCAGACCGGCGCCAAAATGCTGTCGGAGACTTTGGAAGCGGGACTGCCCGAGGGCGCCTATGGCTCGGCGCTGGGCGAGATCCAGAAGCGCTTTCCGCAGACCTCCATCGGCTCCTATCCGCATTTCAACACGTCGGGCGGCGGCTTCAGCAACCAGATCGTCGTGCGCAGCAAGGATGCGACGATGTTGGCCGAGGCGGTTGCCGCCGTGCGGGTGATGATCGAAGAATTGAAAGCCGCGCGCGGCCTTTAGGATATTGACGATGAGCGAAGCACAGAAAGCCTTTCCTGTTTCCTGGGATCAGTTTCACCGTGACGCGCGGGCGCTGGCCTGGCGGCTGAATGATTCAGGCCCGTTTGACGCCATCGTCTGCGTCACCCGCGGCGGTCTGGTGCCGGCGGCGATCGTCGCGCGCGAGCTCAACATCCGCATGATCGAGACGGTCTGCATCTCGAGCTATTCGCATGAGAACAAGCAAGGCTCGCTGCAGGTGATCAAATCCATCGCCAAGGAAGTTTCCGGCAATGGCGATGGCAAAGGCGTGCTGGTGGTCGATGATCTCGTCGACACGGGCGCCACCGCCAAACTGGTGCGCGACATGCTGCCGAAGGCGCATTTCGCCACCGTCTATGCCAAGCCGCTCGGCCGGCCGATGGTCGATACCTTCATCACCGAAGTGTCGCAGGACACCTGGATCTTCTTCCCCTGGGATACGGGCCTCGCCTTCCAGCCGCCGATCAACAAGGTTGGCGCTTAAGCACCTCGGTTATTGAAAAGACGGAGTGGCTGCCCGTTCATTCCAGCTTGATATTGGCGGCTTTGACGATGGCGCCGTATTTCTCGATCTCGCTGGCGAGGAAGCTCTTGAACGCAGCAGGCGTGTCGCCGCTCACCGCTTGAACGCTGAGGTCGGCGAGGCGGGCGCGCATGGCCGGATCGGCCAAGAGACTGTTGATCTCGCGATTGAGGCGTTCGACGATGGCCGGATCGGTGCGTGCCGGCGCGAACAGGCCAAACCAGGTGGAGACATCGACCTTCTTCAGATCGGGATGATCGGCCATCGGCTTCAATTCCGGCGCCAGCGGCGAGGTTTCCTTGCTGGTGATGCCGAAGGATTTGATCTGGCCCGAGCGCAGCGGCGGCAGGGCGGTGACCAATGTCAGCACGGCGAGATCGATATGGCCGGCGGCAAGATCGGTGATGACCTGGCTGCCGACGCGATAGGGCAGGTGCGTCATCGGCGCCTTGCCTTCGAGGCTGATCAATTCGCCGGCGAGATGCAGTGACGAGCCGACGCCCGATGTGGCGAAACTATATTTGCCCGGATTGGCGCGCAGCAGCTTGAGAAGCTCGTCGGTCGTCGAGGCGGGAAAATCCTTGCGCGCCAGAACGGCGATGGGTGAGGTGCCGATGAGGGCGATCGGCTGAAAATCGTTCAACCCATCATATTGCACGACATTCGGCTGGATCAGTTTGGCGATCGCCATCGTGCTCTCGACACCCATCAGGATCGTGTAGCCATCAGCCTCGGCGCGCGCCGCGCGCTGCGTGCCGATGAGGCCGCCGGCGCCGGAGACGTTTTCGATGAGGATGCTCTGGCCGAGTTTCTCGCTGAGTTTTTGGCCGATGAGCCGGCCGACCACGTCGGCGCTGCCGCCGGCGCCGAAAGGCACGATCATGGTGATGGGCCGTGCCGGCCAATTCTGGGCGGAGACGGGTTGAATGAATGTGGCGGCCAGGCAGAGGGCCGCGAAAAGAGATTTGAACGGCACGGAGCATCCTTCGCAGTCCAAGCGCATTCGAGGTGCGCCACGATCCCCAAAAGGCTAGCAGCGTGGTTGCAACCAGACAACAGTGCCGCTTTTCACGCCACTTTGCCTATTGCCCTTGCCTGCCATCTTGCCCTGCCGTCGCATCGGCGATAAGCGTTGCGGCGCGCGGACGTGGCGAAACTGGTAGACGCAAGGGACTTAAAATCCCTCGGGTTTTCCCGTGCGGGTTCGATCCCCGCCGTCCGCACCATTTTTTCGGTCAAAGCCTGCCGTTGGGCCAGTATTGAGACTTGAGGGGGCGCTTAAGTCGTCGGTGCAATTGGGGGAATCAAGGACCTCGGCTGCGAACGGATGATCCATCGATGTTCAATGTCGGGCCGCTGCCACTTCAGAACATGTTTCCCAATCGAAGAATCTCATCGTCCGCCGCGCAGCAGACACCATCGGCCGTTTTCTCGCTTTCATGAAGAGCAAAATGAAGCGCGGATTCCTTATTGACGAACAATCCTCCAATCAAACATTCGCTATCGCACACGACCCAGTGTCCTTCCTCGTCGCGACCAACCATAAAGCGATTGCGTCGCGAGGGAGGGCGGGCTTCTTCTTGAGATTGCAGTTCCATAACCTGTACCTTTCGTTGCTTTCTGTTCGCCGAATTATTGCCGTCTAGCCAAAGATCGCAGCTATTCCCGTAATCACCACGATCACTGCGGATAGGCGCAGAAGAATGCCCAGCTGATCGGGCGCGGATATCGCATGGCTTATTGAACGCAGGGGATTGGGCGGACGGGCGAGTTTGGCGTTCGTCGAATAGGCATGGGCGAGGAGATCTCTCTCCGGGTGCTTGAGCATGTTTGTTCACTCCACCGACCAGTGGTGTCGTGGCTGCAGTGCATTTGATATTCGAAGAATGCGAGCGCTCGCCATGACCCTGAATCATCTAGCGGCGAGCGCGTATTCTTTCGATGGGATGCGCGGAGCGTTAAAATAAGATTGTTATAAACGCGTCCCGAACGTTTCATAAGCTGGCGGCTATAAACGGTTTTCTATTTGACTTGCAGTCGAAAGGCGCGTTGCTGACCAGGTCAGGAGCGTGCGCCATGCCAACCCCTCATCTTGAAGAGCTCGCTTTGCGGCTGTCCGCCAACCGTAAGGCCGGGCGCGTTTCGGACTTGCCGTTGCACGACATCCAGTCGGAAGCAGAGGCCGAGGCTATCCAGGCCGCGGCCCTTGACGATTATGACGAGGATTTCGTCGGCTATACTTTGGTCGGTACCAGTCTGGTCTGCCAGCGGATGCTGGGCGTGCGGCGGCCGTTCTATGCGCCGCTTCCAAACAGGGCCTTCCATAGCGACGGAAATCGTATCGTTCTGCCGCAAGGAATGATCGGTGCGCAATGCGAGCTCGCGTTTACTATCGGAGCGGCTCTTCAGGGCGAAGGCTCCGCGATCAACCGCGACACGATGGCAGCGGCTGTCGTGACCTGCTGGCCGACGATCGGCCTGCTCGGCCGACGCACACCGCCCGCGTCAAATCCCGAACTTGGCGCCATCGCCGATTTTGGGCTCCACGTCGCGACCATCTGTGGTCCCATGTCGATGGACTTCGACCGTGACGCTCTGGATCAGGTTCAGATGACAGCGCGTATCGATGGCAAGCCCATGATCTCGGCCAGAGGCGATGCCGTGCTTGGCCACCCGCTTGAGGCTGTCGCTTGGTTGGTGCGCGAACTGGCACGGCAGGACAGGCGGATCAGCGCCGGCGATATCGTCGCCACAGGCTCTTTCGGTCCGATTCTACAGGTGCTTCCTGGCCAACAGCTCACGGTGGCGTTTGAGAGGATTGGCGAGGTTTCATGCCGGTTTGATTGAAGGCGCCCGGCGGGTTGAACGTGCTGTGATCGTCGGCGCCGACGAGCTTGGACAGTGCGGCCTCAATGGCCAGGGCTGTATGGGCGCAGACGGGGATGAGCGGCAGGCGTGCGTCCGGGCTCAAGCCGCGAAGCAGATGCAGGGCGAATTTGGCGGGCGCCGGGCTGGGCTCGAGGTCAAGCGCTGCTATCAGAGGGCGGAGGCGGCTTTCGATGGACCTGGCCCTTCGGACGTCACCCGTACGACAGGCCGTTTGCATCTCGACAATCGTTTTCGGTGCAATATTGGCGACGACGGAAATGGCGCCCTGGCCACCCAGTAAGCTGAAGCCGAGGGCTGTCGCGTCATGACCGGACAATTGTAGGAAGCGATCGCCAAGAAGGTGAGACACGGCAAAGGGCCGCGATAGATCGCCGGTCGTATCCGCTAAGCCGACGATCGTGGGCAGGCTTGCGAGACGTTTCAGGGTTTCGAGCGACAAGTCGACACCGGTCCGCGAAGGCACGTTCTGGATGATGATCGGAATATCGACGCTCCGGGCGACGGCTTCGAAATGCCGGAAAAGCCCTTCCTGATTGGGCCGGTTATAGTAGGGCGTGGTCAGGAGGGCGGCGCTGGCGCCCAGAGATTTTGCGGTTGCCGTCAGGTCGATTGTCGTTTGGGTGTTGTTCGTGCCGGTTCCGGCGATGATCGGGCAGCGGCCGGCGGAGATTTCGATGCAGCGTCGAATGACAGCGATATGTTCTTGGCATGAGAGGGTAGGGACTTCGCCGGCCGCTCCACAGGGGATCAGGCCCTGGATGCCTTCGCTGATCTGCCATTCGATCAGCGCTTCCAGAGCCGCATGATCGACCATGCCGTTCTTGAAAGGCGTAATGAGTTCAGTGTATGCGCCCTCTATCCGCGCGTGGACCGTACTATCGCTCATCGTTCTTGAACCTCATCTTGTGATTTCGGTTTTGAAGAGAATTTTTTTTCATTCTGGATATCCGAAGCGGAGAAATAGCTGTCGATATTGAAGAAGACATCGTGCTTTTCGATCAAGCCGAAAGGCCGCTGGCGATTCTCAGCGCGAGGGCGGAAAGCGCCAGCCAGAGCGCTTCATCCCAATAGTTGAAATGATGGGACGAGAATTTCTGACCATCCTTGAGTGCATAGACGACGGCGAAAAACGAATAGAGCCCGACCCACAG
Organism: Rhizobiales bacterium 62-17; assembly: GCA_001898965.1. Taxonomy (GTDB): domain Bacteria; phylum Pseudomonadota; class Alphaproteobacteria; order Rhizobiales; family Beijerinckiaceae; genus Terripilifer. Next base: position 538,900 of record MKVW01000004.1, on the reverse strand, counting down.
GGCCATGGATTTGGGATAGTTCTCGGCATGCGCAATGAGCGCGAGAAGCGCGGATATGCCTATCTTGAGGAAGAAGCGTCCAATGGTTGCCTTGGACAGATGATCCAGATCGGTCATCATTGTCGTTATGCCTCAATATTCCTGGCCGATGAGATAAGCATCTCTATCGAGCCGTCTTGATTGAACAGAGGGCGGGTTTGTCTCGCGTCAGGATCATACGCACGAACGTCCCGGTCCATTTTGATTGACCGCAACAAGGAATGCCGCGTTGATTCAACAATTCGGCGATTTCCTTCGGATCGCTGGTTCGATGCGCGATGTAATGCCGGATAACGGGAACGACGGCGCCGACGAAGGCATCGAAAATCTCGCGATTGATCCGATCGGTGTCGTGAGGGGATACATGCACAATCACCGTTTGAACTCTTGCTGTGCGGCTCAGGTCTACTGCTGCTGCCATACGGCAAGGCGATATATAAAATCGAGGTGACGTGGATGGTCGTTATATAAAGAGCTGGCTCTTCCAGCCCGATCTCTGACCGCGCCGTGCACGAAGTGGTGAAAAGTATGCCCACAAGAGGCGGGACAGCTACAGCTGCTTCCTTAATTTAAATATATAATATCAATAGGTTAAGATCGGTCTGCGCGCGATCTTTATAAGATTCCTATAATGTCGTCGCGCCGATCATCTGGAAAACATATGGGCGAAGTGGCACGTCACCCGCGCCTTTGATCAGGACTTTCCATCGCGAATGCGCGAGCCTGAGTGTCGCGATCCCTGGCAGAACGAGCATTGCTAGGAGCATCTCATGTTGGACGCCGTCATGTTGATCCTCGGCCTGGGCTTCTTCGCCCTGGCGGTGGCCTATGCCTACGCGTGCGAATGGCTTTGATCGGAGAATGATCATGATCATCGATTACGTACTCGCGGCAATCATATCGGTCGGGCTCCTCGTCTATCTGACCTATGCGCTACTGCGGCCTGAACGTTTTTGATCCGCGAACCCCGCGAGATCGATTTTCGGGCGAAATCACCCAATACCTGAAGGCGCACGACCATGACTGCGATTGGCTGGATTCAAATATTGTTGTTCTGCGCGATCATCATCGCGTTGGTAAAGCCGCTTGGCGCCTATATGACGAAAGTCTTCAATGGCGAGCGCACGTTTCTTTGGCCTATTTTGCGGCCCTTTGAAGTCGGCCTGTATTGGATAAGCGGCATCGACGAGAAGCGTGAGCAGCATTGGCTGGTCTACGCGGTCTCCATGTTGCTGCTTCAGGTCGTCGGTTTTCTCGCGCTTTATGCGCTGTTGCGCCTTCAGGCCGGCTTGCCGTTCAATCCGGCGGAGCAGTCGGCCGTGGCGCCGGATCTGGCGTTCAACACTGCTGTCAGCTTCGTCACCAATACCAATTGGCAGAGCTATGGCGGCGAGACGACGGTCTCCTATCTCACCCAGATGCTGGGGCTGACCGTTCAGAATTTTCTCTCCGCGGCGACGGGCGTTGCCATCGCCATGGCTCTTATTCGTGGTTTCGCGCGTTCATCGATGCGGACCGTCGGCAACTTCTGGGTCGATCTCACCCGTTGCACGCTTTATGTCCTGCTGCCGATCTGCGTGGTCGGGACCGTGGTGCTCGTCTGGCTGGGCGTGCCGCAAAATCTTTCGGCCTACACGGAAGCGACCACGCTGGAAGGCGCCAAGCAGATCATCGCCCAGGGGCCGGTGGCTTCCCAGATGATGATCAAGCATCTGGGAACCAATGGTGGTGGCTTCTTCAACGCCAATGCCGCGCATCCGTTTGAGAATCCGACGGCCATCACCAATTTCATCCACATGATCTCGATCTTCGCGATCGGTGCGGCGCTGACCAATGTCTTTGGCCGGATGGTCGGCAACCAGCGCCAGGGCTGGGCGATCTTCGCGGTGATGGGCGTGCTGTTCCTGGTCGGTGTCGTCGTGACCTATTGGGCCGAGGCTTCCGGCACCACGGGCCTGCACGCGCTGGGCCTGACCGGCGGCAATATGGAGGGCAAGGAAGTCCGCTTCGGCATTGTCGCGTCGGCCTTGTTCGCCGTCATCACCACGGCTGCCTCCTGTGGCGCGGTCAACGCCATGCACGATTCGTTCACGGCGCTCGGCGGCATGATCCCGCTGATCAACATCCAGCTCGGCGAATTGATCATCGGCGGCGTTGGCGCGGGTCTCTACGGCATGTTGTTGTTCGTCGTCCTTTCCATCTTCGTTGCCGGCCTGATGGTCGGTCGCACGCCGGAATATGTCGGCAAGAAGATCGAAGCGCGCGAAGTCAAGATGGCGATGCTGGCCATTCTGATCCTGCCGTTGATGTATCTGGGTTGGACCGCCGTGGCCGTCGTCATGCCGTCCGCTGTGGCCTCGATGGCAAACGCCGGACCGCATGGGTTCTCTGAGGTCCTGTATGCGTTCACGTCGGCGACAGGCAACAATGGATCGGCGTTTGGCGGCCTTTCCGCGAATACGATGTTCTACAACCTGACGCTTGCCTGTTCGATGCTGGTCGGACGCTTCTTCATGATCGTGCCGGCCATGGCTCTTGCCGGTGCGCTGGCGCAGAAGAAATCGATTCCGCCGTCGGCCGGTACCCTGCCGACCACGGGTGGCCTGTTCGTCGGTCTTGTCGTGGGTGTCATCGTGATCGTTGGCGGTCTGACGTTCTTTCCGGCGCTGGCGCTTGGACCGATCGTCGAGCATCTCGCGATGACCGCCAACACCTTGTTCTGATCGATCCCTTTCGGAGTACCCTCCATGGAAACGTTGAAACTACAAAAGAAGACGGGATCGGCCATGTTCGATCGGAAGATCGTCATTCCCGCGATCCGTTCGGCTTTCGTGAAACTCGATCCGAGACTCATGATCAAGAACCCGGTGATGTTCGTCGTCGAGGTGGTTGCCTTTCTTGCGACCATCATCTTCGTGCGCATCCTGTTCATGGGCGGCGGCGACGTCGGCTTTACCTTCCAGATCATCCTGTGGCTCTGGTTCACGGTGCTGTTCGCGAACTTTGCCGAAGCGGTTGCCGAGGGGCGGGGCAAGGCGCAGGCCGAATCCCTGAAGAGAACCCGCACCGAGAGCCAGGCGAAGCTCTTGACCGGGTCCGATGGGACGTACCGGCTGGTGCCTGGCACGAGCCTCAAGGTCGGTGATGTCGTGCTCGTCGAAGCGGGTGACAACATTCCCTCCGATGGCGAGGTCATCGAGGGGGTTGCCTCGGTCAATGAAGCGGCGATCACAGGTGAATCGGCTCCGGTGATCCGCGAATCCGGTGGCGATCGGTCCGCGGTGACGGGCGGCACGCAGGTGCTGTCGGATTGGATCCGGGTTCGCATCACTGCGGCGCAAGGTTCGACCTTCATCGACCGCATGATCAAGCTCGTCGAGGGCGCGGAGCGTCAGAAGACGCCGAACGAAATCGCGTTGAATATTCTGCTCGCGGGTCTGACGATCATCTTCATCTTCGCGACGGTGACCATTCCGAGCTATGCCGCCTACGCGGGCGGCAATGTCTCCGTGATCGTTCTCGTGGCTTTGTTCGTGACGCTGATCCCGACGACGATTGGCGCTCTGCTGTCGGCCATCGGCATTGCCGGTATGGACAGGCTCGTCCGCTTCAACGTGCTGGCGATGTCGGGCCGTGCGGTCGAGGCGGCTGGCGACGTCGATACGCTGCTGCTCGACAAAACAGGCACGATCACGCTCGGCAATCGTCAGGCGACGACGTTTCGTCCGCTGCATGGGGTCCCCGAATTGCAGCTTGCCGACGCCGCGCAATTGGCCTCGCTGGCCGATGAGACGCCGGAAGGCCGTTCCATCGTGGTTCTCGCCAAGGAGGGTTACGGCATTCGGAGCCGCGATATGGCGGAACTGGGCGCGACGTTCATTCCCTTCACCGCGCAGACCCGCATGAGCGGCGTCGATGTCGGTGGCGGATCCATCCGCAAGGGCGCTGTCGATGCCATCCTCAATTATGTCAGTGGAGGAGCGGCGGCCGTGGTATCTGGAAATGCGGTGCGGGTTATCACGCCTGCCTCCAATTCCGAAGCGGCACGGGAAATCCAGGCCATTGCCGATGACATTGCAAAATCCGGCGGTACGCCGCTGGCCGTGGCGCGCGACGGCAAGCTGCTGGGCGTGATCGAGCTGAAGGACATTGTCAAAGGCGGCATTCGCGAACGTTTCGCCGAACTGCGCCGCATGGGCATCCGCACGGTGATGATCACCGGCGACAACCCGATGACGGCCGCCGCTATCGCCGCCGAAGCCGGCGTCGATGACTTCCTCGCGCAGGCGACGCCGGAAGACAAGCTGAAACTCATTCGGGATGAGCAGGCCAAGGGCAAGCTCGTTGCGATGTGCGGCGACGGCACCAACGACGCTCCGGCCCTGGCGCAAGCCGACGTCGGTGTGGCGATGAACACGGGCACTCAGGCGGCGCGTGAAGCCGGCAACATGGTCGATCTGGATTCCAATCCGACCAAGCTGATTGAGGTCGTGGAGATCGGCAAGCAGCTCCTGATGACGCGCGGCGCTCTCACCACGTTCTCGATCGCCAACGATGTGGCCAAGTATTTCGCGATCATCCCCGCCATCTTCCTGGCGTTCTATCCGCAGCTTCAAGCGCTCAACATCATGCAGCTTTCGAGCCCGCAGAGTGCGATCCTGTCTGCGATCATCTTCAATGCACTCATCATCATCGCTCTTATTCCGCTGGCGTTGAAAGGCGTGGCCTATCGGCCTATCGGCGCCGGCGCATTGTTGAGCCGCAACCTCCTGATCTACGGCCTGGGAGGCATCATCATTCCATTCATCGGCATCAAGGCCATCGATCTGGTCGTCACCGCCCTGCATCTGGCTTGAGGAGAACCGTCATGTTAAAAGAAATCCGTCCGGCGATTATCCTGACGATCGCTCTCTCCATCATCACCGGTCTCGCCTATCCGCTCGCGATGACGGGCATTGCCGGCACGTTCTTTCCGAGCCAGGCCGGCGGAAGCCTGATCGAGAAGGATGGTAAGGTTATTGGCTCCGCCCTGATCGGCCAGGAATTCACAGGCGATCAATACTTCCATGGTCGGCCGTCGGCGACGAGCGCTCCGGACCCCAGCGATTCAACCAAGACGGTGTCCGCTCCCTACAATGCGGCGAATTCGTCTGGATCGAATCTGGGGCCGACCAGCAAGGCTCTGAACGATCGGATCAAGGAGGATGTCGAGAAACTGAAAGCCGAGAATCCGTCGGCGCCGATCCCGCTCGATCTGGTGACTGCGAGCGGCAGCGGTCTCGATCCGCATATCTCTCCGGAGGCCGCGCTGTTTCAGGTTCCGCGCGTTGCGAAGGCCCGTAAAATGTCGGAAGATAGCGTCCGCAAACTGGTCACCGACCGGATAGAAGGACGTCAGGCTGGAATATTCGGCGAGCCGCGCGTGAATGTTCTGGCCCTCAATATGGCGCTCGATCAGGCTTCGGCGAACTGAGGCAAAGCCTTGCCGCATGAGCGATAGAATGTCTGATGGCTGTCAACTCCCGCGATTCTGAGCACCGGCCATCGCCGGATGCTCTACTGCAGGCCAGCCGGCTCGAGGATGGCAGCCGAGGCCGTCTCAAGATATTTCTTGGGGCGGCTCCGGGCGTTGGTAAGACCTATGAAATGCTGCAGAGCGCCCATGCCAAGCGCAAGGCCGGCGTCGACGTCGTGGTGGGGGTGGTCGAAACCCACGGCCGGCTGGAAACGCAGGCGCTGCTTCATGGCCTCGATGTGCTGCCGCGCAAGGCTCTTGCCTATAAGGGCCAGACGCTCGAGGAAATGGACCTCGATGGATTGCTGGCCCGCCGGCCGAAGCTCGCGGTCGTCGACGAACTCGCGCATACGAACGCGCCGGGGAGCCGCCATCCTAAACGCTATCTCGATGTCGAGGAACTGCTGGAGAACGGCATCGACGTCTATACCGCCATCAACATCCAGCACATCGAAAGCCTGAACGATGTCGTCGCCCAGATCACGCATGTCCGGGTGCGCGAAACCGTCCCTGATTCCATTATCGATCGGGCCGATGACATCGAACTCGTCGATCTGACACCCGGCGACTTGATCCAGCGCTTGAAAGAGGGAAAGGTCTATGTTCCCGCGCAGGCCGCGCGCGCCTTGGAGCATTATTTCTCCCCCGGCAATCTCACCGCTTTGCGGGAGCTGGCGCTGCGCCGGACTGCCGAGCGCGTCGACGAGCAATTGCTCAATCATATGCAGGCCAACGCCATTCCAGGCCCATGGGCCGCGGGTGAGCGGATTCTGGTTTGCGTGAGTGAAGACCCGCGCGCCGCCGGCCTTGTGCGATTTACCAAGCGGCTGGCCGATCGCCTGCACGCGCCATGGACGGCGGTCTGCATCGAGACGCCACGAAGCTTGCAGCTCACCGATACTGATCGCAATAGGATCACAGAGACGATGCGGCTCGCTGGTACGCTCGGTGCCGATACTTTGATGATCCCATCGGTCGAGCGGCGGATCGCCGACGATATTCTGAACTTTGCTCGCACCAACAACGTCACGCAGATCGTCGTCGGCAAATCGCATCGCTCGTGGTGGTTCGAGCTTCTGAACGGCTCGGTCGTTCACGATCTGGTGCGGCGGGGCGGCAAGATCAGCATTCACGTCATCGCCGGCGATGATCTCGCGCCGGAGGCGGCCTCCGACAAGGGCGTCCAAACCGCAACCTCGACAACGAAGTTTGATCCCATTCCCTTCGGCATGGCATTGCTGTTCGTGGGTGCCGCGCTGGGTGTCGGTAAAGTCATTCATCCCTTGTTCGGCATCGAGAATGTCGATCTTGTCTTCTTGACCGCCGTCGTCAGTGTCGCCGTCCGCTATGGTCTCGTACCTTCGCTGCTCGCCAGCGTGGTGGCGTCGCTTTGCTATAATTTCTTTTTTCTGCCGCCGACCTATACTTTTACCATCGCCGAACCCATCAATGTCGTCGCCTTTCTGTTTTTCATGCTGATCGCGGTTGTCGTCTCGAACGTTGCCGCGCGCGTTCGGAATCAGGCGCTGGTGACCGCGAGCCGCGCCCGAACAACGGAGTATCTATACTCATTCAGTCGAAAGTTGGCGGGAACGGCTTCCTTGGATGACGTCCTTTGGGTGACGGCCTATCAGACCGCGCTGATGCTGAAAGTGCGCGCGGTCATCCTCTTGCCGGAGCGGGATGGCATTGCGGTGAAAGGTGGCTACCCGCCCGAGGATGAACTCGATCAGGCCGATCTTGCGGCGGCCAATTGGGCGTGGACCAACAATCGTCCTGCCGGCCGCGGTTCGGATACTCTGCCTGGCGCCAAGCGATTGTTTCTCCCGATGCGGACGGGGCGTGGCTTGATCGGGATTCTGGGCATCGACGACGATCGCATCGGACCGATCCTCGCCCCTGATCAAATGCCGCTTCTCGATGCCCTGATGGATCAGGGCGCATTGGCGATCGAGCGCGTGCACCTCGTCGAGGCGGTCGATCAGGCCAAGCGCACGGCGGAGACAGACAGGTTACGATCGGCGCTGCTCACGTCGATTTCCCACGATCTGAAGACACCTTTGGCTTCGATCCTTGGCTCTGCAAGCACGTTGCGGGCTTTGTCGTCGAAGCTTTCCGACGCTGAGAAGATGGAACTTCTGGGAACGGTTATCGACGAGTCCGAGCGCCTCAACCGCTTCATTGCCAATTTGCTCGATATGACGAAACTGGAATCGGGCGCGATCATTCCTAATGCCGCTTTGCATGATCTCAGTGAAGTCGTCGGAAGCGCCCTGCGCCGCGCGAGCAAAATGCTGGACAATCATAAAATCGTATTGGAACTGGCGTCGGACTTGCCGATGCTTGAGCTGGACGCCGTTCTCTTCGAGCAGGTTGTGTTCAATTTGCTCGATAACGCGGCCAAATATTCTCCGGAGGGGAGCACGGTCTCGATCCGTGGCTGGCGTGACGACAGGGTCGTCCATTTGCAGATCCTCGATGAGGGACCTGGCATTTGGCCCGAGGATCTGGAGAGAATATTCGATAAGTTCTATCGGGCGCAGAAAGGCGATCATGTTCGCGCGGGCACGGGGCTTGGGTTGGCGATCGCGCGCGGCTTCGTGGAGGCCATGCATGGCTCGGTCGTTGCCGCCAACCGCCTGGACGGCGCGGGGGCCTCGCTGACGATAACCTTGCCGGTGCCGGCGCGCACGCAGAAATTGGATACGGCCGCATGAGCACGATACCCATCAAGATCCTGATTGTTGACGACGAGCCGCCGATAAGAAAGCTCCTGCGCATGGGGCTCAGCACGCAAGGCTATGAGGCGCTTGAGGCTTCGAATGGCAAGATGGCGTTGGAGCTGTTGTCCGAGGAGCCGGCACTGATCATTCTCGATCTCGGTCTGCCGGACATTCAGGGCCATGACCTTCTGAGAATGATACGGGCGCGCAACGAAGGCGTTCCGATCATCGTTCTTTCAAGTCGCGGCGACGAAGCCGGAAAAGTGCAAGCGCTTGATTTGGGCGCGGACGACTATCTCACGAAGCCCTTTGGCATGGATGAATTGCTGGCGCGTATGCGGGCCGCTCTGCGCCATCAATTGCAGGTTCACGGCGAGCGACCCATCTTTGTAAGTGGCGATCTGTCGGTCGATCTGGTGCGGCGAATCGTGAAAGTCGGTGGAAAGGACGTTAAGCTGTCGCCGAAGGAATATGATCTGTTGCGGATCCTGGTGCAGCATGCCGGTAAGGTTCTGACTCATCGCTTTTTGCTCGGGCAGCTCTGGGACGAATTGACCGATGCCCAATATCTCCGCGTTTATGTTCGCCAGCTACGCCAGAAGATCGAAGTGGATCCGGAGCGTCCGCAGCTTGTGCTGACCGAGACGGGAATAGGCTACCGATTGCGCGCGCCAGACGAAATGGGTAAATCCACCGGCCAATAGGTTGGTTAGGGGCGCGGCTCAACGCGGCGCCCTCTTGGAGTGATCATGAACATCTCTGATCTATTGTCGGAAGACAGCGTATTGATTGACGTTCGATCGTCCAATAAACGTTCGCTATTGCAGGATCTCGCCGCGAATGCAGCCGCGCGGGTTGGATTGAAGAGCGAGGATGTCGCACATAATCTTCTGAAACGTGAGGAATTGGGATCGACGGGACTGGGCGGAGGGATCGCCGTTCCGCACGCGCGGCTGGATGCGTTGGAACGGCCGTATGGTGTGCTCGCAAAGCTGAAGCAGCCCATTGAATTCGACGCCATAGACGGTCAGGCCGTCGATATCGTTTTCGTCTTGCTTCTGCCATCCAATGTTGAAAACAAACAATTGGGGCCGCTCGCTCTGGTGGCGCGGACGCTGCGATCGGCGGATACGGTTGGCAAGATGCGCAAGTCGAAAACCCAGGCGGAACTTTTTGCCGCGGTCACCGTATCGGACCCTGTTTAGCCATCGGTTGCTTCAGTCATCCGCGAGATAGGGAATTCCAGCCGCATTGAACTCGGCCGGTGAGGGCACGCCCCAAAGATTGCGGACGAGGCTGGTTTGCAGATCCCAGACGCGAGGCTCGTAGAGTTCGTCGTTCTCAATCCGCGCCAGGCCAACCGAGGTTTCGACGGCGCAGCCGTTGGGATCGCGATAGTACGAGAAAATATTGTCGCCGGCGCCATGCCGGCCAAGGCCCCAGAGCAGGGTACGCCCTTTCACCGTCAGATTGTCGGCGATGCCGGACAGGTCTTCGAGCGAATGCGCATCAAACGCATAATGATGCAGATTGCCGCCGCGTCCGGCAGCGATCGTGTGATGAAATCCGTCCCAGGCGCGAAACCAGATCAGTTCGTCATTGCCGGTGCGGTCCGAAATCTTCATGCCAAGCGCGTCGGTCAGGAAATCGCGGAAGCCTGGCATGTCGGCCACGCGCACATTGACATGTTCGAGCCGCCGCGGCCGATTGGCAGTGCCGATATAGCGCGCCGACATGGTGCGCGGCACGGGCGTGTGGATTTCGAAAACCGGACCGAATGGCGTGGCGAAACGAAAAGCACGGGCAATGCCGGGCAGGGACGACCGATCGTCGAGAATGCGAAAGCCCGCGGCTTGCACACGCCGCTGCGCTTCATCGACAGCGGCGGCATCCATGGCTTCGAGCCCGATCGCTAGCACGCCCGGCTTATCGCCACGACGATAGACGACTTCATATTGGCGTTCGTTGGAAGACAGATAGATCGCATCGGCATCGCGGCGCGTGACGCGCAGGCCGACGATGTCGGAGAGATCGGTGGCGGAATCTTGCAATTCGGTCGTGGCCATCAGGATGTGGCCCATTTGCCGGATCAGGTGCGCCATATGATCTGCTCTCCTTACTCGTGAACATGCGCGGCGGAAGTCGTTTGCGGAGCGGCTATCCCTGCAGAAATTTCGGCAGCCACAGGGCAATCGCCGGGAACAGGGTCAGCAGCAGAAGCAGAAGAAGATCGGCCGCGATGAAGGGGGCTACGCTGCGATAAATGGTCGAAAGCGAAATCTGCGGTGCCATGCCGTGCAGAATGAAGACAATGATGCCGATCGGCGGAATGATCATGCCGAGCTCGATCACCACCACATTGATCACGCCCCACCAGATGACGTCGTAGCCGAGCTTGTCGATAATCGGCAGGACGAACGGCAAAGTGATGAGCATGGCGGCGATCTCATCGAAGACGGAACCGAGGATGAGATAGGCGACCAGCAGGGCGAGGATGATGACGATGCCGGGCATCTGCCAGGCGTTGATCAGTTCGATCAGTGCTTCGGGCACGCGCGCCAGAGAAATGAAATAGGAGAAGATCGAAGCACCGATGATGATCGTGTAAATCATCGCCGTGGCGCTAGCGCATTCGCGCATGCCGTTCCAGATCGACTGAAAACTCAGACGATTGCGCAGAACCGCAAAGGCGAAAGAGAGGACCGCCGCGACGGAAGCCGCCTCATTGACGGTGAAGATGCCGCTATAGAGCCCGCAGAAGATGACCAGCATCAGCCCGCCGACAGGGGCGGCCCGGCGGATCAGCGGCCAGCGTTCCGACCAGGGCATTTTGGCGGAAACCGGCGCGATCTTCGGCTGCAAGCGCACGAGAAGGGTGATCGTGGCGATGTTGAGAGCGATGGCGAGCAAGGCCGGAATGATGGCCGCGACAAAGAGATCGAAGATGAAGGCCTTGGCCGCGATGCAATAGAGAATCATCACGATCGACGGCGGGATCAGCGATTTCAGCGTGCCGCCGGCAGCGATGGTGGCGGCGGAAAAGCCTGGGGCATAGCCGCGCCGGATCATTTCCGGCAAAGCCGCCTTGGCGAAAGTCGCGGCCGTCGCTGTCGACGAGCCGCAGATGGCGCCGAAGGTCGCGCAGCCGCCGATGGTGGCATAGGCGAGGCCGCCGCGCCGATGGCCGACGAGGGCTGCGGCGGCATTGTAGACGTCGGCGGAAAAGCCGGCGGCGGTGGCGAACGTGCCCATCAGCAAAAAGAGCGGCACCGAAGCGAGGTCGAGGCTCGACAACAGGCCGGAAGGTTCACTCGACAGAAAGGTCAGCGCGGGAGCCCAGCCGGCTTGCAGCGCGAAACCAACGACGCCGACGACGATCATGGCGATGCCGATGGGGATTTGCAGCAGCATCAAGACGAGCAGGGCGGCCAGGCCCGTGGCGCCAATGGCGAGGGGGCTCATAGAATGGCCTCGCTCGAGTCCGTCCGGCTGGCCTGGCGCGGCTTGCCGATATGATAGATTTCGAGAATGAGCACGATGGCCTGGACGCAGACTGACAGCCAAAGGATCGCTGCGACCACATACCAGAACGGTGCCACCGGGATTTTCAGGACCCAGGTCGTCTCATGGGCCTGGGCCATCTTGCTCGAGAAAAGCGTGAACTGCCAGGCGAGCGCCACATAAACGACGCCGACGACGAGGGCGGCGAAGGCATCGAGAATGCGGCCGATGATCGGTGGCCCGAGGGAACCGAGAAAATGCAGCGTGATGTTGCTGCGTTCCATCAGCCCGACAGGCAGACAGGCGGCCACGCCGATGGCGACCGCCAGTCCGCCCATGTCTCGCACGCCGTCGATGGGCGCATTGGCCAGCCAGCGAAGCAGGCCGTCGGCCAGCGTCATAACCGCGAGAAACATGAGCGCCGTCAGGCCAGCGATCGAAATCACCCGCGTGATGCGCAGGCCAAATTGCTCGATGCGATCGAACAAAGCGATCTCCGCTATTGGCCGGCGCGATAGGCGGCGGTTTCCTTGCGGACGAGGTCGAGCAATTCCTTGTTGCGCGGCTGTTTGGCGACCCAGGCGTCGATCACAGTGTTGAAGACGGGTTGCGCCTGGTCGAGTTCCGACTGCGGCGGAATGACGACCGTGCGTTTCGGGTCATCGGCCAACCGCTTCATCAGCAGGTCGTTATAGGCGGTAATGCCGTCGTTGAAGCGCTGCGCCGTCCAGTCACCGCTATGTTTGCGGATGACGTCTTGGGCTGATTTCGGCAGGCCGTCGAATTTGGCGCGATTGAGCAGGATCGCCAGCGGCACCACGCCGAGGCGGATGAAATAATGCGCGTTGGTGACACGGGCGATGCCGAAGTCGAAGAGCGGCGAGGGGTGGGATGTGGTGCCATCGATGGTGCGACGGCTGATGGCTTCGGGAATTTCCACCGTCGTCATGCCGATCGGCACGGCGCCGAGCGCTTTGATGGTCTCGCTCTCGATGGCGCCGGCGGCGCGGATCTTCTTGCCCTTGAGATCGGCGAGTGTGCGGATCGGCTCACGGGTGTGGATCGAATAGGGCGCGGTGCCGAAGACGCCGATCGGGAAGAACTGTTCATAGCCTTTGACCTGACCGGAGTTGATCAGCCGGTTCATGACAACAGTCGATTCCTTCAGATCGCGGAACAGGCCCGGCAGTTCGAAGACTTCGTTTTCTTGAAAGCGTCCTGGCGTGTAGGAGGCGACGACCCAGGCGATGTCGGCGACGCCGTCGAGCACCATCTGGGCTTGCTGCGCCGGATTACGGCCCAAGGCGCCATTGGGAAAGAGCTCGATCTCGACGCCGGCGTTTTCCTTGTTCACCGCTTCGGCGAACGGTTTGAAGACCGTGAGATAGGTCTGTTCGGTGTCGGGGGAGAAGATGGCGAAGCGGAGTTTGACCGTTTGCGCTTGTGTCAGCGCGGTCATGGCGATCAAGCCGGCGCAAGCTGGAATAAGCGCCCTCAGAGCACGTCGCGTGATGTGCATGGCTCCCCCCTCTTTGAATATCTCGCCGACTTTGGGCTCCCCTCGAGCCGTTGGTCAGCGCTGTGCCGTCAAAGATAGAGAGGAATCATCGAATGTCAAATAATGATACTGGAGAACAGAATTGACTTGACGATAGCTCGATCAAGGAATGTATTATCAATATATGAGACAACGAAATAAATCTCTTGAGGGAGCGAAAGCTGTTTCCGCGCAACGGGATGAGCGCCCGGCCGCGCGGCGCGAGCGGCCATCGAGCAGTCTGTCGCGCACCTTTGCCTTGCTGGATTTGTTTACGCCGCAGCGCATGGTGTGGAGCGCCGAAGCGATGATCGACCATTGCGGTTATTCGCGGCCGACCGGCTATCGCTACATCCGAGAACTGGTCGAGACCGGGTTGCTCGTGCGGTTCGGCGACGGCTTCTATTCGCTAGGTCCGCGCGTCGTCGAACTCGATCTGTTGATCCGCCAGGCCGATCCGTTGCTGTCGGCGGGGCTGCCGATCATTCGCGATATCGTGGCGCGCACGGGTGTCGATCTCAATCTGATCCGCCGCTATGACGAGCGCATCGTCACCATCCATCAAGAGAGTGGTGGCGATCGGCTGCTGATTTCCTTCGGCCGTGGCCGCCAATTGCCGCTGCTGCGCGGCGCCGGCTCCAAGGTCATCGTCGCGCATCTGCCGCGCGGCCGCTTGAAGCGCATCTACGACAGCGATCCGGAATTGGCGGCGCAGGTCGGCTATGGCGAGAACTGGCTTGAATTCCGCAATACGATGAGCGCCATCCGGCGTGCGGGGTTCGCCATGTCCTATGGCGAACTCGACGATGGCCTGGCCGGCGTCGCGGCGCCAATCTTCGGCATTGACGGGGTGGTGATCGGCTCCATCGTTGCTGCTTTGACGCAGCAAAGGCTGGCGCTCATTCAGATCGACAAGCTGACCGATGCGATCAAGGCGGGCGCCACGCGCATCAGCGAGGAAGTGGCCATTATCAGCGATCCGGCCCGGCATATCGACGAAACACAGGGCGCTGAGACATGAGCGCGCCGGCGACATCCCCAACATCCATGGTCGATGTCGCGCTTGTCGGCTATGGTCCCACGGGTGTCGCTTTGGCCAATATGCTCGGCCTTTACGGCGTATCCGTCGCCATATTCGAACGTGAGGCCGAGCCTGCTCATCTGCCGCGTGCTGTCCACTTCGACGGCGAAGTGATGCGCATCTTCCAATCGATGGGGCTTGCCGAGGCTTTGACGCCGCATGTCCACATTTCGAAGGGCATCAAATATTTCAACACGGCCGGGCAATTGCTGCTGGAGCGCAAGCCGGCGCATGAAATAGGCCTGCATGGCTGGGCCAATAATTTCCTCTTTCATCAGCCCGATCTCGAACATGTGCTGCGTCAAGGCGTGGCCCGCTTTCCGGCGATCCGCACTTATCTCTGCCAAGATGTCGTGGACGTGAGCGATGCCGGGGATCATGTCGAGCTGCGCACGCGCGACACGATCAGTGGCGTTGAAGCCACCCATCAAGCGCGTTGGGTCGTCGGCTGCGATGGCGGCCGTTCGATGGTGCGGCAGGCCATCGGTCCGCATTTCGAGGACTTCGGCCTGCATCAGCTTTGGCTCGTCGTCGACGTGCTGCTGTCGCGCGAGATCGATCTGCCTGACGCGACCGTGCAGATTTGCGATCCTTCGCGGCCGATCACCTGCGTGCGCGGCACCGGCCGGCGGCGGCGCTGGGAAATCATGGTCATGCCGGGTGACGATCCGCAAACGATCGATCAGCCGGACACTGTGTGGAAACTGCTTTCGCCTTGGCTCACGCCGCAAGATGGTCAATTGGTGCGGCGTGCCCTCTACACGTTTCATTCGTTGATCGCCGAGAAATGGCGCAAGAACCGCCTGCTGATCGCTGGCGACAGCGCGCATCAGACGCCGCCCTTCCTCGGGCAGGGCCTGTGCGCCGGCATCCGCGATGCCGCCAATCTCGGTTGGAAACTGGCCCGTGTGGTCAACGGTGCGCCCGAGAGTCTGCTCGACACCTATCAAAGCGAGCGCCATGCCCATATACGCGCGTTCATCCAGGAGGCGGTGCGGCTCGGCTCCATCATCCAGACCACCGATCCGCAGGTGGCGGCCGCGCGCGATCAAGCCATGTTGCGCACTGGCCCGGAGGAAATGGTCAATCTGTCGCCGCCGCTTGGGCCGGGTCTGCATCACGGTGGGGCTGTGGCCGGTACCATTCTGGCGCAGCCGCGTCTCAGCAGCGGACAATTGCTCGATGATGCAATCGGCAAGGGCTTTGCGTTGATCGGCGATGTACCGCTCGATCCGCATCTGGCCGCACGTGTTGCGGATATCTGCGCCGATCTCGTCGTGATCGCCGATGGCGCGCTCACCCCCTGGCTCAAGGACGCGGGCGCGCGTTGGATCGTCTTGCGGCCGGATCGTTATGTTTTTGGAACGTCCAATCGTCCCGACGAGCTGGAGGAGCTCCTCGGGTCTTTGTCTGTTGCCCTTGAAACGCGGAGGCAACAGCACGCTTTGCAAGCGTGAAATGCAATCTTGGAACGCGTGAACGCAGATCTTGGAGGGAGAAAAGCGATGAACCGTAAACCACTCAACGATATCAGCGATAGCGACATCAAACAGTTCGAGGAAGATGGCGTTATTTGCCTGCGCGGCATGTTCGATCAGGATTGGATCGATCGAATGAATGCGGCGATCAATCGGACCATGGATGCCCAGCATCCCGATGCGCGGCAGCGCGAAGTCACCAAGGCCCTGGGCGGGGACAAGGGACGCTTTCATATCAATTCGTTCGTCTGGCGGTGGGATGACGATTTTCGCGCCTTTGCGCTGGAATCGCCCTGTCCCGAGATCGCGGCGCGATTGATGAAGCTCGACAAGGTGTCGCTCTTCTACGACCAGGTGTTCGTGAAGGAGCCGGAGACGGCGGAGCGCACCGACTGGCACCACGATCTGCCATTCTGGCCGCTGCGCGGTGCCAACATTCTGTCGGTCTGGGTGGCTCTGACGTCGGTCAACAGCGACAACAGCGCGCTCGAATATATCGCGGGCTCCCACAAATGGGGCAAATTCTACAAGGCGGCGATTCCCGACAACGATCCGCATTTCAAAAGCGATTTCGAGGAATGCCCGGATTTCAGTAAGGAGCGGCGCAACAGCGACTACCGCTTCCTGAGCTGGGAAATGCAGGCCGGCGACTGCCTCGTGCATCACCCGCTGACGGTGCATGGCGCCGAGGGCAATTTCTCGCCGAGCCGGCGACGGGCGGCGATTTCGGTGCGCTACATGGGCGGCGATGCGGTGTGGGACCCGCGACCGGCGACCATGCGCATTCCCGGCGATCCGCAATATCCGGCGGGACAGTTTCCCAATATGCCGGATGTTTTCCCGCAGGCCTGGCAGGCCCGTTAGGACGCTCGACCCTTATTGCGAGGCGCGGAGCAACGAAGCAATCCCTGGATTGCTTCGCCTCGCTCGCAATGAAGGTTTGGGGAGTTTTCGACATGCATATGCAAACAGAAGCCGCCATCGTCTTCGACGATCCCGCTGAAAGCTACGGCATTTTCACGGCGGCAGCCGTGCAGGATCCCTATCCGGTGTATCGGCGCCTGCGCGAGACGGAGCCCGTGCATTGGTCGGAACGGGCGCAGGCCTGGTATTTCACCCGTTATGAGGATGTCTTCGCGCTGCAGACGCGCGGCGATCTCAGCGTCGATCGGCTCGAAACGCTTTACTCCTATCTGCCGCGCGCCAACGCCGAGCGGTTCAGCGCCATCGTCGAACATTACAATCGCTGGCTGCTCTATCGCGACGATGTCTATCATGATCGTCTCAAGGCGCTGTTCATGAAGGCGATGACGCCGCGGGCGGTGGATCAATTGCGGCCGAAAATCGAGGCGCGCGTCGATGCGCTCCTGGACAGTCTGGGCGCGCGGGGCGGTTTCGATGCCTATCTCGATTTCGCCGCGCGCATCCCCGTGCAGGTGATGCTCGATCTTCTCGGTCTGCCGCAATCGGACGAGGCGATGGTTCGCCACTGGAGCGATCGTTGTTCCAACTTTCTGTTCCAGCCGGTCAATCCGGATTCGGAGGCGCTGGCCGAGGAACAGCGGCAGATTCTCGATGCGCAGCAGGACTATCTGATGCCGATCATCGCGCAGCGCCGGCAAAGGCCACGAGCCGACATGATCAGCGCCATGGTGCAGGCGAATGTCGACGGCGAGAGCCTGTCCGACCTCGAAGTTCTCGCCACCTGCAACATGATGTTGACGGCGGGCGGTGGCACGTCGCGCAGTGCGATTTCCATGGCGCTGTGGCGATTGCAGCAATTTCCCGATCAGCTCGCCAAACTGAAGGCCGATCCGTCACTGATCAATCTCGCGGCGGAGGAGTTCCTGCGCTATGAGGCGCCGACCCAGCGGGGCATCCGCACCGCGCGTGTCGCTTTCGAGGTCGGCGGCCATCGGATCGAACAGGGGCAGATCCTGCATCTGATGCTGGGCGCGGCCAACCGCGATCCCTCGCAGTTCGAAGCGCCAGATGAATTGCACGTCGCGCGCAACCCCAATCGTCATGTCACGCTCGGCCACGGCGTTCATTATTGCCTGGGCGCCAGCCTGGCGCGCATGGAGCTGCGCATTGCCGTCAGCAAATTCCTGGCGCGCTTCCCGGACTATCGCCTGGTCTCCGATCAAGTGACTTTCATGAATCGAACGGCGAGCCGTCGGCTCGAAGCCTTGCCGATCGTCGTACATTGAGACGGCCTATGCCCAAACGCGTTCGCATCGAACAGTTTGATCAAGATATCGTCGTCGAGGATGGCGAGACCATCCTGCAATCGGCTCTCGATGCGGGGCTCGACTATCCTTTCATGTGCCAGCAAGGGCAATGCGGCGCCTGCAAGGCGCAATTGATCAGCGGCTCCGTCGATCTCGGTTCCTATTACAATCCGCTGGTTCTGACCGAAGAAGATCGAGCGCAGGGTCAGATCCTTGCCTGTCAGGCGGAGCCATTAAGCGATTGCGTGATTTCGATCGGTGTCGTGGATGGCGAGATGAGCCACGTCCAGCGCGATCTCGATTATGAAGTCGTCTCGTTGTCCTCAACCGCCGATATCATGATCTTGCGTTTGCAAAGCGCTTCCACGGAGCCGTTTCACTTTAGCGCCGGCCAGAACGCGAGACTTTCCCATTCAGGCTCTGTCGTCGAAACCGGCATGGTCAATCGGCCGGACGATAAGATTCTGGAATTTCACATCCCGATCATCGCCGACAATGCCTCTTGTGGCTTGAGCGCAGGCGCGATCGTGCGTGTCGAGGGGCCGTTTGGAAACGGCTATCTGCGTGATGAGCATCTTGGGCCCATTCTCCTGATCGGCTTTGGCGCGGAATGCGGCAGGCTTCTCGCCATCGCCGAGACCGCTCTCAGAAGCGGCATGACGCAACAGATTTCCTTGTTTCTCGATGTTTCGGCGCAAGACTTGGCGCCTCGCCGTTTGTCGGATTTGCAAAGCTCATATCGCAATTTTCGCACGTATCAGATCGATGGCACCCCGCGCATTGCCGATGTGCAGAGGATGATCAAGGAGACATTTGGCGACCTGGACGGATTTCACGTCTATCTAGGCGGGGCGTTGGAGCTTTGCATCGCGATGCGGGAAATGCTCGCGGCTGAGGGCTTAACGCCGGAGGATTGCCATTTCAATTCTGCCGAACCGCGATGACCGTTATCCCGCGCGCGCTGTCTCATATTTCTTGAGCCAATAGGGGACGCACATATACCTGGTTTTGGCGAAGGCATGCAGCGCCAGGCGCAGGCTGGCGATGGCGCCGAATTCACCGGCGATCCAGATGAAGAAATCGTCCTGCTCGGCCGGGTCGTAGTCACCGATCACGGCTTTCGCGGCTTTCGCGAGAGATGGCTCACCCTGGCGATAGAGCCAGTGGAGCGACATGCCCGTGGGCATGTCGAGTTCGATCCGCTCGTCTGCGCCATCGATCTCGACGAAGACGTGGCCGGTGCTGTGACGGGGCAATTCCTCGACGATGCGCGCGATGGCCGGTAGCGCCGTTTCGTCGCCGACGAGGAGGTAGCGGTTAGCCGGCTTCACATTGAGGCCGCATGGGCCTGACATGCCGCAGAGATCGCCGGGTCGCGCGCGGCGGGCGAAATCCGAGCCCGGTCCCGGCGCGTCATGCAGGACGAAGTCGATGTCGAGCCAGCCGGCCGCCCTGTCGATCCGGCGGATGGTGTAGTAGCGCACGGCAAAGCCGCTGCCGGGGCCGGTGTCGCGCGGCTGTCCATCCGCGTGGAAGACGAGGGAGCGAATATCCTTCTCGCCGTCCTCTGGAATGTAGAGCCGAACATGAATGTCGTCGGAACTGGCGAAATGTTCGAGATTTTCGCCGGTCAAACGCAGTCGCTTCATGCGCGGCGTGAGCTGCCATGTGTCAGCGACCTGCAAGGTGCGGAAGCCGTCGGTTCTGCTGGTGGTCATCGGCGCCGTCCGATCAAGGTCAGGAGAAAGGGGCCGCCGAGCAGCGTGGCGAGCAGGCCGGCCGGGATTTGATAGGGAAAGATCGCCATGCGCCCCAGCCAATCGGCCGATGTCATGAGGAGCGCGCCGATCAGCCCGGCGAAGGCCAGGTGCTGAAGCGGGCGTTGCAGGCCGAGCAGGCGCGCCATATGTGGCGCCAGCAATCCGACAAAGCTCAGGGGGCCGACGATGAGCGTCGCCGCCGCGGTTAGCAAAGCGGCGTGCAGCATCAGCGCGAAGCGGCTTGACGCCACGGCAAGGCCAACCGCGCGGGCGCTCTCTGGACCGAGCGGCAGGATTTCGAGCGGGCGGGCGAGAAAGGGCGTCGCTGCCAAGAGAACGGCGGCCACGGCGCATAGCAACAGCGCTTCGTTGCCGTCGACGCGATAGGTGGAACCGGCGAGCCAGGTGAGCAAAGCGCTCATTCGCGGATCGCCGGTGGCCATGGCGACGGCGATGACGGCACCGAAGATGGCGCTGGTGGCGATCCCGGCGAGCAGGAAACGATCGGGGTTGAACTGCGAACGGCGGCCGAGCAGGAGGATCAAGGCGAGCACGGCGAAAGCGCCAGCGGCGCCGGCGCCGATTTGCAGGAGCCGGCCAGGCGCTTGCACGGAGAAAGCCAGGATGATCACGCCCATGGCGGCGCCTGAACTGATGCCGAGCACTTCCGGGGCGGCCATGGGATTGCCGGTCATGCGTTGCATCAGCACGCCGGCCACAGCGAGCATGGCGCCGGCCACTAGGGCCGCCGCCAGACGTGGCCAGCGCCAGGGCGCGAGATCGACGATGTCGTCGAACCTGCTCCAATGCCAGCCCTGTGGGCCGTTGCCGAACGCGAGCGCCAGCCACACGATCATCACGAGCAGGATGAGGCCGGCGATCAGCAGTTGGCGCGGGTGGCGGTTGCGGCGTGGCACCAAACTGTCCGTGCGGGTGCCTATGGGCGTGGACGAGCCCAGGCGCCGCAGCAAAAGGAGAAGGATTGGCGCGCCGAGAAGGGCGGTCGCGACGCCTGTCGGCACTTCGCGATAGCCTGAGGGTAAGGTGAGCACGATCTGATCGGTGAACCACAGCAGAGCCGCGCCGCAGAGAGGCGCCCAAAGCAAGCGGTCGCGAAATCGTCTTGCGCCGGCGAGCCGCACCAAGGTCGGCGCTGCCAATCCGACGAAGCTGAGAACGCCGACGGCGCTGACGACGGAAGCGGCAAGCGCGATGGCAACGATGAGGCTCGCCAGTCGCGCCGACGTGAGGCCGAGACCCAGATTGCGCGCCGTCTCGTCGTCGAAGCCAAGCAATGTGAGCGGGCGTGTCATCAGGACGATCAAAGCGCACGCGATGGCAAGACGAGGTGCCAGGAAGGTGGCGGCGTTCCAATCCTGCTGGTTGAGAAAGCCGGCGCCCCAAATGAACAAGCCGATCAGATAGTCGTGATTGAAAATGACGAGCGCGCCGGCGACCGCGCCGCAATAGAGGCTGACGATCAAACCGGCCAGGATCAGCGCCAGAGGCGCGAGCGCGCGCGACCAGGCAAGGGCGAAGACGCACAGCGCCGCCGAAAAGCCGCCGAACATGGCGACCCATTCCCGACCGGGACCCAAGAGGGTCGGTGCCCAGAGCGTCGCGGCGGCCAGCGTCAGATTGGCACCGGCGGAAACGCCGAGCGTGGTTGGTTCGGCCAGGGGATTGCGCAAAACCTGTTGGCAGACGGTTCCGGCCAGTCCGAGCGCGGCGCCCGCGAGCAGTGCCACGGCTATGCGCGGAAAGACGCTGTAGTGCGCCAGCATCTGACGCGGCACGTCGATGTCGGGATCGAGTAATGCGGTGAGCCAAACGGCGGGTGGCAATTGCGCCGATAGATGGCGCCAGGCCAGCAGAAGCGCGCCGACGAGAAACGCCGCGACAAGCAGTGACGGATGGACCTTGATCAAGGAAGCGCGCCTTGGCCGCGCCGTCTCAGCCGCGACCATCGTCGTCTTTCGGCAAGCGGTCGGCGAGTAGCCGGGCAAAGCGTTCCGCCGCCGGCACGCCGCCAGAGAAGTGGACGTCGGGCAGCACGGTGATCCGGGAAGCGCGGACTGCCGGCAGGCTGCCAAGGAATGGATGGGTTCGCAACAGACGCTCGAAATCAGCGGCGCGTGAATTGACCAGAACCAGCCGCGCCTTCGGCACGCCGGCCAATTCCTCGAGACCGACGACGATGTGGCCGTAAAGACTGCTTGGGCCGGTCCAGGCGTTGCGCAGCCCGAACCGATCGAGCACGTCCTGATAAAGACTGGTGCCGCCGAAGACGAGCGCTCGGTTTCTGAACATTTCATGGACCAGGTAGAGCGGGCCGCCGCGATAGCCCGCCGCCTCGGCGCGATAGTCGTCCATGACCGTCTCGAAGCGCGCGAGATAACGCGCGCAAGCGGTGTCGAGACCAAGACGGGCGGCGAGTTGGCGCATCGCCTCTTGAGAGGTGGCCAATGGACGCCGGCCTGGCGCCAAGGTGGTGAACACGTCGACCGGGGCAATACGTTCGAGCCGCGCTCGCGCGCTCGCCAGGCCGGGGTCGATGACGATGAGATCGGGCGTGAGCTGGCGCAGCAATTCGAAATTGGGCTCGGAGCGCAGGCCGATCTCGCTGACCTCGGTCGGAATGGCCGGCTCGACGACCAATCGGCGATAACGTTCGATTTCCGGTACGACCAGCGGTGTGAGACCGAGCGCGAGCAGCGCCTGGGCGCAGGACCAGCCGAGTGCCGCGACGCGCGGCGGCGATGCGACCGAGTTGGCGCGCGCTGCGCCCGTGAGCATGAGCGCACCCGTTGCAAGCAGTTCGCGGCGGCTGATGCCGCCGCGTACGATCACTGGCACGGACGAGGTCCCAGCCATCGCGTCAGAAGCGATAGGACATGGTGCCCAGCACGGTTCGCCTGGCGCCCTCAAGCACGGTGCCTTGATAGAAGCCGGCCTGGAAATAGCGCGTGTCGAACAGATTGGTGCCGCTGACGGTGAACTTCAGCCCCTTGAGACGGGGATCCATCTTGGAGAAATCATAGCTAATCGACGCATCGACCAGCGTATAGCCGGGGAAGCGATCGATATTGGTTGTGTCCGTCGTCTCGCCGGTATAGCGCGCGCCGACGCCCAGCCGCAGCCCGGCGAAACTGCCTTCTTGCGCCTCGTAGTCGAGCCAGAGCGAGGCGCTGTGGCGCGGCACACGCTCGAGCCGGTTGCCCTGAAGGCTGATGCCCGTCGCGGGATTCGGATTGTCTTTCGTCACCTTCGCGTCGAGATAGGAGTAGGAAGCGATCACGCCGAAACCGTTGCCGAGGCTTGCTTTGGCCTCGAGTTCAAGGCCGCGCGAGCGCGTCTCGCCGGCCTGGGTGAAGAAGCCAGGGTTGGCGATGTCGCGGGTCGGAACGTTGGTCTGAACGATATCGAAGACGGCGGCCGAGATATAGCTGTTCCAACCGGACGGCTGGTATTTGATGCCGGCTTCGAACTGCTTGCCTTCGGCGGGGTCGAAGGGGCGTCCGTCGGCGCGGGGCGCGACCTGAGGATTGAACGAGGTCGAGTAGCTGACGTAGGGCACGACGCCATTTTCGAATTCGTAACCGAGGCCGGCACGGTAGGACATTGCTTGGTCGACGCGGGAGGTCGTCGGACTGTTGGTGCCGAGCCGGTTCGTGACCTTGCTCTCGGCCACATCACGGCGGGCACCGAGCGTGAGGATGAAACGCTGGAACTTGATCTGATCCTGCACATAGACGCCGATCTGCTCTAGCTTGTTCAAGGTCGAGACAGAGAGCCCGGCGGGCAGCGTGAGGGGGCGGCCATAGACGGGCGCGAAAATGTCGAGCACGGAGGCGGTGCCACTCCGTCGACGTTCGTCGCGCCGATACGTGGAATAGTCGAAGCCGACGAGCATGGTGTGGCGGAAGCCCCAGGTGTCGAACTTGCCCTCGATCCGATTGTCGGTGAGGAAGGATTGGGATTCCTGTTCGCGCAAGGCGGCGTTGCGCCGATAAAAGCGGTTGTTGACCAGTACGCCGCTGTTGGTGGCGCCGGTGGTCTTGTAATCGGACTCGGTGCTGATGAAGCGGGTCGTCGATTGGACGCGAAGGCTTTCGTTGAACGCGTGGTCGAAGATATAGGCGACCGAAGTATTCTTGATGCGCTCCTCGTTCCAGCCCGGTTCGCCGAGGAAGAACTGGCGCGGCAGATAACCGCCGACCGGATTGGGGTACATCGTGCCTGAGATCGGCAGGCTCTGTTCGGAACCGCCGCGCTTCATGTCGAAATAATTGGCGAGAAGGGTCAACGACGTATTCTCGCTCGGCTTCCAGGTGAAGGCCGGTGCGATATAGGTGCGGTCATCGGGCGAGAAGGCGACCGGTGAATCTGCTCTGCGGATCAGGCCGGTGAATCGATAAGCGAATTGGTCGCTGCCGGCGACGGGGCCGGTGAGATCGAAAGTGGCGGCGCGCCACTTGTTGGTGCCGCCCTGAAGCTGAATTTCATTGCTTTGCGTGAACTGCGGCCGCTTGGTGATCATATTGACGACGCCGCCTGGGGCGCCCTGGCCATAGAGCGCCGACACCGGCCCTTTGATGACGTCGATACGCTCCGCCCCAAAGGTTTCGAGGTTTTGGTCATAGCTGTTGAAGCCGGCGCGCAGACCATCCTGATAGGAGCCGAGGAAATTGATGGTGCGGTAGCCGCGAATGTAAATGTTCGGGGCACCCTGGCCGCCGGGATAATCGATGACCTTGATGCCGGGCGTGTAGCCCATCGCGGCATTGATATCCTGCACGCCGCGCGCATCAAGCTCGCCGCGCGTGATGACGCTGACGGCGGCCGGAACCTCGATCAGAGGGATGTTGGACTTGTTGCCGGCGGTCGAGCGCGTGGCGACGAAGCCGGTCGTGCCATAGGTCGGGCCCTGCACTTCGATCGTTTCAAGCGAAATCGCACCGTCGGGCGCGTTGAACGACGTCGACGTCGTGCCCGTCACCGTCACCGTATTGGCGCCGGCGAAATGCGGCGTCAGGCCGGTTCCTGCCAACAGCTGCGAGAGGGCTTCAGCGGCCGTGAAGCGGCCACGCACGCCAGGCGAAATCACGCCGCGCGTCAGGGCGCCGCGATTGAGCACTTGAAATGCCGAGACGCGCGAGAAGGCCGCGAGCGCCCCATCAACCGACTGGCTTGGGATGTTGAATTCATAGCGGGCTGCGTTGCTGACGGGGGCCTGCGCATGAACGGGGCGCCAAGTCAGCGGTACGATCATTGTCGACAAAAGCAGCAGATGAACGAACTTCAGCCTCGTCCCGCTCTCGACGCCATCACCCACGCAAGCCACCCGTCCAGCCATGATCGATCCCCATATGCCCAGGGCCCAGGCGCGGAACAACCGACGCTGGGCGTTATCGATAAGGACGATGGGGTCGGGTGAATCCCTAGGCGATGGTGAAAAGAATCTTGGGCGACTTACAGATCGATTGCGTCGAACATTGCAAAAAGCACGTCAATACAAAGGTTTTGAGCAGAGTTTTGGTTCTTTAAAAACACGCTTGCTTCTAGCGCAACATCACCAGATAGGGCGTCAGGCTCGTGGCCCTCACGCCCAAGACGTTTTCCAGCGCTTCGATGGGGCTCGCCGAGCGATCGATGTCGAACGTGCCGGAAACGTTGAGATCGCGGATCCAGGGATTGACGATGACGATGCGGCCGGTGCGATAGCGGTTCAAGGTGGCGACCACATCGGCCAGCCTTTGTTGGCGGAACACAACCTGCCCGCGCCGCCATGCGAGATCGTCCTCAAGATCGGTTCCGGTCACCGCGGAGACATCGGTGGCGCTGAAAGCGACGCGTTGGCTTTCGCTGACGCGGGCCCTTTCACCGCTGCGACTGGTCACTTCGACGACGCCGGTCGCGACGACGACGACGGTGTTGTCGCTGCTCTCGGCGACGTTGAAACTGGTGCCGATATCGCGCATCTCGCCCGCGTCGGTTTTGACGACGAGCGGGCGCGGGTCGGGCGCAATGTCGATGAACACTTCGCCGCGCAGCAAGGTCACGAGGCGTTGCGTTGAGGACAATTCGAACTTAAGTGCGGTATCGCTGTTGAGTTCCAACTTGGTGCCATCGGCGAGCTGGCGCTGAAGGCGCTGGCCGGCATAGGTCGACAGATCCGCATTCCAGCGGGCGAGCACGGCGGGGCCTTGAACATAGGCGGAAATAGCCAAGACGGCGGCCAGGCCCATGGCCAGTCGGGGCACGCTGAAAAGGCGGCCGCGGCGCTGGAAAGCCCGTGCGGCTTGCCCGACGGACGTCGCGCCATAGGACGCTTTGGCCGGGTTATTCAAAAGGCCAAGGAGGCCTCTGACCTCGTCCATGGCCTTGGCATGGCGTGGATCGGCAGCCAGCCAATGGGCGAAAGCGGCTTTTTCGGCGGCGGTGACATTCTCCGCCTGCATACGGAAGAACCAGCGATTCGCTTCGGCGAATAGCGTGTCGTCCCCGTCGAAATCGCTGTTTTTGTCCATGCCAATCCATGCGCGGCGGCTGTGCCGCCCAACGTCCTGTCCCAGCCTGTATAGAGAAGGACGACGCACCCGTCGATTTCCGGGGTGCGATTTTTAAATTTACAAAGCGCCGCTGCGGCGCGCGTGGTCTCGGCAACGGGCGAGTGCTTCACGCAGGTGGTATTCGACCGTGTGGGTCGAGATCGAGAGTTTGTCGCCGATCTGGCGATAGGACAGGTTCTCGACATAGTAGAGCAGGAAGATCGCGCGGGTCTTCTCGGGCAGATCGTCGATGGCGCGCCGCAGAACATGGTCGCGCTGATTGGCCAGAAGCGTCTCTTCCGGCGTGGCGGCCTCGCTGACCGCATCCTGACCCGACGGCTCGACCTCGAATTTCCGGTGCCGGATGAGGCGGCGCAGATGGTCGCGGGCGAGGTTGGCGGCAACGGTGAAAAGAAAGCTGCGTGGATCGGCGATGCTGGAACTGGCCTTGAGCCCCGCCACGCGCAGGAAGGCCTCTTGCGAGAGATCGGCGGCATCGGCGCCATTGCCGAGCCGGCGCCGCAGAAACTGCCGCACCTCGCGTTCATGCCGCTCGAACAACACCTTAAGGTCGATACTCATCCGTCATCCGCCGACTGGCTTTTCACAATTTACCGCGCAGGCCGACGACGTTTACTACACAGAGATCGCTTTATCCATGTAAATTCAATAGTTTAGAATTGATCAAAGAAACGTCCGATCAAACGGGATCGGCGATGTCGATCCCGTTTGAATTTGGTGCGCGTCCGCTCCGGGCGTGCGCACCATTTCGGCGATCAAATCTACCCTTTTTTCGGCGGGACGATCGCGTGGGCCATATGAGGTTGTGTCATCGCTTTGATTTGCAGCAATTGCTGCAATTCCTCGGCGGTCAACAATCCTTCCTCGATGACGATCTCGGCGACCGTGCGGCCCTCGTTAAGCGCGCGCTTGGCGACGCGCGAGGACGCCTCGTAACCGAGCACCGGGCTTAAAGCCGTGACCAGGCCGATGCTCTGCTCGACCAGGGCGAGGCAACGCTCGCGATCGGCGGTGATGCCGCTGACGCAGCGCTTGGTCAGCGTCGTGATGGCGACGGTGAGCTGGCGCAGCGAGGACAAGAGGCAATAGCCGATCGTCGGTTCGAAGGCGTTGAGCTGCAACTGGCCACCCTCGCTGCACATGGTCACGGTGAGGTCGTGACCGATGACGAGGTAGGCGACCTGGTTGACGACTTCCGGAATGACCGGATTGACCTTGCCGGGCATGATCGAGGAGCCGGCCTGGACGGCGGGCAAGCGGATTTCCGCGAAGCCGGCGCGCGGGCCGCTGGAGAGCAGGCGCAGGTCGTTACAGATCTTCGACAGTTTCACCGCCACGCGTTTGAGCACGCCGGAGTAGAGAACGAAGGCGCCCATGTCGGACGTGGCTTCGATCAGATTGGCGGCCGGCACGAGCGGCAGTTTCGTCAGTCGCGACAGTTCCTCGACGGCCAGCGCGCTGTAGCGCGGATCGGAATTGATGCCCGTGCCGATGGCCGTGGCGCCGAGATTGACTTCGTGGAAGAGGGCGACCGTTTCGCGCAGGCGCGCCACGTCTTCCTTGATGGTGGCGAAGAAAGCTTCGAACTCCTGGCCCAAGGTCATCGGCACGGCATCTTGCAATTGCGTGCGGCCGATCTTGACGACGTCGGCGAATTCCACGGCTTTCGATTTGCAGGCGAAGGCGAGTTCGTTCAGCGCCTGGATCAACGGATCGGTGGCGAAGACGACGGCCAGGCGCAGGGCCGTGGGATAGGCGTCATTGGTCGATTGCGACATGTTGACGTCGTCGTTGGGGTGCAGGGCTTTATAATCGCCCTTGCTCTTGCCCATCTTCTCGAGCGCGATATTGGCGACCACTTCGTTGGTGTTCATATTGGTCGACGTGCCGGCGCCTCCCTGCACGCAATCGACGACGAATTGGTCGTGGAAGAGATTGTTGTCGGCCACATCGATGCAGGCGCTTTCGATGGCCGCGGCTTTTTCGGCCGAAAGATAGCCGAGACGCAGGTTGGCGCGCGCGGCCGCCTGCTTGACCAATACGAGCGAGCGCACGAATTCAGGGAAATGGCCGACGGGCACGCCGGTGATTGCGAAGTTCTCGACGGCGCGGGCGGTGTGAACGCCCCAATAGGCATCGCGCGGAACTTCGAGATTGCCCAGCATGTCATGTTCGATGCGGACGGGCGGA
This sequence comes from Rhizobiales bacterium 62-17, assembly GCA_001898965.1. Classification (GTDB taxonomy): domain Bacteria; phylum Pseudomonadota; class Alphaproteobacteria; order Rhizobiales; family Beijerinckiaceae; genus Terripilifer. The sequence continues at coordinate 510,273 of MKVW01000004.1, read as the reverse complement.
TCGCTTGTCTCCGCGCCTTGGCGCAAAGCGGATGTCGCTGCGCTCGTGTCTGCATCGGATGCCCGGTCGTCCATCATGTCCTCCTGATTTTTCACCGTCGAAACGTTTTCTGGCTTTGTCTCGACGATGAAATTCACTTCTGCGAGAGGGGCGTTGTTCAAGATATTGCCCCAAGCCTTTGCTTTAGGCTCCAGCGATGACGATTCTAAGGCCAAGCATCTACATCGCGACCGTTCAAGACTTATGCCTGTGTGAGCCGACTGCAAGTCATCTTAACATTCGCGGTTAAGACTGTAAGCAACGGCCGTTGATCAGCGGGCGGCTTTATCAGTGAGCCTTGCGATAAGCGCTGGCAGGTCCGGCAGAAACCAGATGGTCTTGCCCTGGTTGGTTTCACGAATGAAATCGCGCAAAGGCAGGCTTGAGGCCGCAGCCTCGCCGACGTCGCCCAGAATGGCGACGCGGAGCTGGTAATTGGTCAGCTTTTGCAGAATGTGACCGGCGATGCCGCTGGAGAGGCGTAGAAAATCCGGGCCAAGCCGGGACAGCGGAATGGCGACAAGCCCGGCTTCGCTGCCATAGAGATCGCCGATCAGGTCGGAGAGATGGCGGTCGACACTGAGATCAGGGCCCTGTTCATCGCAGAGGAAAACGCGCTGGCCGGCGATGTCGTCGAGGTGGCCGTTCATGGCATATCCAGGAGGCCGCGCAAGAGGCGCGCGGCACGCGCCCTGCTATGCGCCAGGATCGGCAACGGGGCAAGTCAGTGTTCGTCGCTGCGCTTTTCGCAATGACGGTACAGCGCTCGGCGATTTCGTCGAACGCTGAAAGGCTTCAATTGACCAGGACGGCGTTGCCACAGCTCACACCCGTGACCCAGGCATCGGCGACGCCGATGTTGATGCCAAGCGCGACCAGGATGCTGCTGATGACCGTGTCGAGAGAGCTGGTCGCGGCGATGAGCGTGTTCTTTACGAGGTTCTCCGTGCCCAGCAGGCCGCCGAGGCCGAGGAGGTCGAGGTTCAAGAGGCCGCCAAGCGCCGAGGTCTGCAGGTTGAGACTGTTGATCAGGCTGGTCAGCAGGGGCGTTATGAAGCTGGTTGTCGAGGTCGATTTGACCGTGCCGGCTGTGATATCGGCATAGCTGAACGTCAACGGTGTCTCGGTCATATTGCCGATGCTCGCATGCGCGCTGCCGGTGACCTTCACGACGCCGATGGCGTTGACCAAAGTGGCCGATCCGAATGTAGGCGGCGCCGTGAAATTCCGCATGGCAGACATCGACACGTCGCCGATCCAGGCATCGATGACACCGGGCTTGACGCCGAGCGTGACACTGGAGGAGCCACGATTGGAGGGCGAACAGCTGAGAGCGGTCAGGCGGGCATAGGCGTTGGCCACTTCGATGTAGAGCGGCACATTGATCAACGAGGCCTTACCGGAACCAACGAGGCTGATCGTCAGCAGCAGGCGCGTCTGCGCCGTATAGGCGGTCGAGCCGACCCCGCCGACGGTGACGGCGCTCGTGCCGACGGGGCGTTCGCCGATGGTGAGCGCGAGATTGACTGAGGCGAGGCCGGGCAGGCCGAGAGCCAGCGAAATACTCGCCTGATTGGTGCCGCCGGAAATCTGCGCAACGGTGGACACCAGATTGAGCGCCGAGATGACTGCGGTGAGAGGCGCGCCTTGTCCCGGCACTCTGCCGCCGTAAACGCCAAGCGACAGCAATGAGGACAGGCTCATCCTGTCGGTCGAGCCCTGTTTGGCATTGGCGATTTGCGAGAGATTGGCGATGACGGAGGTGCTGTTGGAGGAATTGGCGCGCGCGGCTTCCACCACCGCCTGCAACACGTCGGCCGTATAAACGCTGCCCGAGAGGATGTCCGAATAGGTCGCGGCGGTCAGGTTGAGGCGTGTCGCCAGCTTGTCCGCGAAAGTGAAAAGATTGACCTGCGCATTCGCCAGCGCCTGGTAGTCCATCAGCGTCAGCGAAATGTTGGTGCCGAGCAGACCGTTGAGAACACCGTTGATGACGCCGCCGTTAAGGCTCAACAAACGCGAACCGACGGAGAAGGCGGCTTGGGCATTGGTTGCCGCCACGGCGGAGGTTTGAACGTTGACGCCCGTGCTGTTGGATACCGTGCCCTGGTTGAAGAGAGACAGCACGCGGCCGAAATAGATCGGCTGCACGGATTTCACGGTGACGCGCGCGGCATTGGTGGTGGAAGACGTGCCGGCCACGAAGCGCGCGGTCGGCGCGACCGCCGGATTTGGCGTATAGGTGCCGGTTTCAACGACAATATTGGCGGTCGACGGCGTCTGGTTGCGGGTGAGTGTGGCGCGGGCGGCCGCGCTGGCCTTGGTCAGGTCGCTGGCAGCGGCGAGCGCGGCAAGATCGTTGGCCGTCTGCTGTCGCCGCTTTTCGAAGAACATCGAGCCGAGATCGACGCCGAGCGCCATGAAGCCCATCAGGGCGGCCAGGGCGATGCCGGCGAAGATCAAAGTGGCGCCGCGACGATCGTGGGCGAAGACGGTGAGTTTTTGCTTCCAGCGCAGCATCAGTAGTTTCCTTGCTGAATGATGGCCGTACGGGAGATTTGCGAGTTCGGCAGGGGGATGAGATTGCCGAGGAGATAGGGGAGGGTGCCCGTCAGGTCGTAGGAGACGGCAACCTGGAACATGGCTATAGGGGCGGCTGTGGCCGTCGTGGTAACGGTCATTTTATCGCTTTTCAGCAGCAGATAGTCGCCCGCATTGGCTGTGACATAGCCGCGGGCGAGGGTGTCGCGCTCGGTATTGGTGGTGCCGGCCACTGAGGCGCGGGCCGCCTCCGAGGCGATTTGCTGAAGCTCGTGATGGACGCCGAAAATATAGCCGAAGCAGGCTATTCCCAGCAGCAGAAACAACAGCAGTGGCGCGATCAAAGCGAATTCGATGGCGCTCACTGCGCGAACGTCGTTTTGGAAACGAACTGGCTTGGCCATTGCTTTAACCCGCCCAACGCCTGTCGCATTATTTCCCGGCATATATAGATATGCCTTGGTATACCGCTGTATTTAATATCGGATTTGTTGATGAAATCTTACTGTTCGCTTATGCGACTTCGGCTCGTTGCGCGGGGGAGGCATTTGGGGAGGCCTTATTTGCCAGCTTTCGGGCGTGTTTCTGGTGTCAATGACCATTTTGGACTGACGTTCCGCGCGGTGATTTTTCAGTCCGTTTTCATAGCAATGGATTTGTCCGATGAAGTTGGTGAAGAAGCAGGAAGGTGATGCGGATCTAGCTGAAAATCGAGAGCTGCGGGCCATTGCCGGTCTCAAGCGACTGATTAGCGATGGCTCGTTACAACCCGGTAGCCGCATTCCAGAAAATGCGATTGCGCAAACCTTGGGTCTCTCGCGCACGCCGATGCGATCGGCGCTCAAGAGTCTCGAAGCCGAGAACTGGGTGGTACGCAATACGGGAGGCGGTTACTTCGTGCGCGAGTTTACGCTGCGCGATGTGATCGACATGATCAGACTGCGCGGTGCGATGGAGCGATTGGTTCTGCTGCTGGCGGCTGAGCGCGGTGCGCGTGTGTCCGATCTCGCCGAGCTCGAACGGCTGGCACAGGCGATCGATGCCACATGTCATCCCGATATCGACAGCGCCGACAAGCTGGATTTGTTGAAGGAGCTTGATGGCGACTTTCGCAAGCTCATCTTGCAATTGGCGGACAGCTCCTTGGTGACGAACATTTTGATGCGCACCATGTCGCTGCCGTTCATCGGTTTGTCGGGGCTCGATTATGAGAGCCTGTCGAAAGAGATGCGACAGAACCTCAAGGCGTCCAATGGTTATTATCGCGAGATGATCGCGGCTATCCGCGAGGGCAAGGGCATGGTGGGTGCCCAAGCCGTCACCGAGCAGATGCATGTTTTCATCGCGACGATGCGCGCTGTGGTCGACAGTCAGGGCAGCCGATCCCGCTGACTGAGCGAATCAATGCCGATTTGCTAACTTGACAGGGCGGGGCGGCGGTTTTAACCGGCGCTTACCTGCCGGTCTTGGTTTCCATGTTCGATTTTGCCAATTTTCTGCCCTATCTCCTCAACCGCGCTGGCGCGCGGTTGGCGATCGCTTGGGGGCGTGACGCCAAACCCTTGGGCGCGACGCTGCAGGAGTGGCGCGTGCTGGCGGCACTGTCGACACAGCGGCCGCAGCGCATGTCAGAACTGGCCATCTCGACCACCATCGACCGCACGACCTTGTCGCGTCTGGTGACGCGCATGGAGGAAAGCACCATGGTGGTGCGTGGGCGCTCGGAAGACGACGGCCGTGAAGTGCAGATCGATCTGACCGCGTACGGCGAGCAATTGACCCAGCGCATGCTGCCTTTGGCGACCCGCTATGAAACCGTGGCGCTGGACGGATTTTCGCCGGCGGAAGTGGCGACGTTCAAAGACATGCTGAAGCGCGTCTTCACCAATCTGGATCGGATTTAAGACCGTTCTTGCTGCGTCGCAGCACAGTTTTCACACCCTGAGGCGTTGATTCCGACTTGCATCCTGTCCCGCTTTGCGGCAAGATACGTGCAAATGCACATATTGTGCTCGCTGGTGGAAACGGAGGGAGAGCGGCCGACACCTTTGAACGATGGCCAACGGCCCGTGTCGACGACATGACTCATTGACGAACCGGGGACGTCGGCCTGCAACGGCAAGCAGAACGCTTTCCAGGCCGCCGCGGAACAAAATCACGGATATCTTGAGAAGGAGGGTTTCATGGAATTCGGTTATTTCACCCTGAGCGACAACAACTACGACGACATCAAGCGGACGCCGGAAGAGTTCATTCTGGAAATCCGCGAGCAGGCGCTGCATGCCGAAAAGCTCGGCATGCATTCGGCCTGGATCGGCGAGCATCATTTCGACTCGCTCGGCGTCAACTCCTGCCCGCACATGGTGCTGGCCTCGATCGTCGCGCAGACCAAACGCATCCGCATGGCGCCCGCCGTCGCGGTGCTGCCGATGCACCATCCGCTGCGCGTCGCTGAAGAATGGGCGACCCTCGATCTGCTCTCGGGCGGCCGTGTCGATTTCGCCGTCGGCCGTGGCTATGACCGCAAGGAATACGAGCCCTTCGGCGCCGATTACATGACCTCGCTCGAGCGCATGGAAGAAGGCATCGACATCATCAAGAAGGCCTGGGAGACCAACGGCAAGTGGTCGCACAAAGGTCAGTTCTACACGATCGACGACATGGCGATCACGCCGCGCCCGCTGCAGAAGCATGTGCCGTTCTTCATGGCCTGTTTCTCCAAGGCGAGCATGGAAATCGCCGGCCGCAAGGGCATGGACATCATTTTCGCGCCGTTCGCCGCCGCGCTGACCTTCGGCGATCTGGGCAATGCCGTGCGCTCCTATCGCGAGGAATGCGAGAAGCACAACAACAAGCCGGGCAAGGCGATGTGCAGCTATTTCATCCACATCGGCGAAGGCAAGGATGAGGAATATGGCCGCGCCCGCCAGATGGCTTACTTCCGTCGCGCCGTGACGCCGGCGATCACGCAGGATCCGTCGAAGTCGCCGCCGTCGATGATGTATATGAACAAGATCGTCGACCTGCTGAAGGGCGTCAGCGCTGGCGATCTCGGCGAGAAGTCGATCCTGCTCGGCTCGGCGCAGAAGATCACCGACTCGCTGAAGCGCGTCGAGGAATCCGGCATGGAAGAAGTCATCTTGTACTTCAATTGCGGTGGCAAGCCGCATTCCATGGTGATCGAGCAGATGGATCAGTTCATGAGCGATATCGCGCCGCATTTCGCCGGCTCGCACACCAAGGTGCGGGCGGAAGTCGCCGCGTAAAACTCGCACATAACGCCAGATTGAAGCCCCGGTTCCGAGCGTCGGAACCGGGGTTTTTCGTTTGCGCAGGCTCGCCGCTGTGTTCGCAATGACGTTAAACTGGGTGACACCTTACAAAACCACACCCGGGAGATGGGAAACATGGCGCTCAAGCGGATGGACAATGTGGGCATTGTCGTCGAGGACCTCGGCGGTGCGATCGATTTCTTTCGCGAACTCGGCCTTGAACTCGAAGGGCGCGCGACGATCGAAGGCGAATGGGCCGGTCGCGTCACCGGACTGGGCGAGCAGCATGTCGAGATCGCGATGATGCGCACGCCTGATGGCCACAGCCGGCTCGAACTCTCCCGCTTCCTCACGCCGCCTGTCGTCGCGGATCACCGGAACGCCCCGGTCAATGCGCTCGGCTATCTTCGTGTCATGTTCAACGTGGATGACCTCGATGAGACGCTTGAACGGCTTCGCACGCGTGGCGCGCAGCTCGTCGGCGAAGTCGTCGACTATCAAAACGTCTATCGGCTCTGCTACATCCGCGGACCTGAAGGGCTGCTCATCGGGCTCGCGCAGGAACTGGGCTGAGAAGCGGCCGTCAACGATCAAAATTCCGCCGCCCTGTTTTCGTATCCTCGAGGACGGTTTCATCGCGGCGGGTGCCGCGGAACGTGGTGGGGAGGGGTGTCGCGGGATTTTGAGGAACAACCCCATGCAAGGGGCGTTTTCAGGCCATCAGCCGCGATAGCCGTAGAGCCAGTCCATGCGCGCCATGGCCGCATCGACCGTGAGGCGTCGCATGACGAGGTCGCGTCCCCAGGAGAGCGGCGTCGCCATGTGATAGATCGAGCCTTGCCGGCGCGAGGCCAACAGGACATCGGAAGCACGGTGGATGCGGCGGCCCTGATAGGCGCGGATGAGCGCGCCGATATTGCTGCCATGCTGGCTGGCCATACGGCCGATCTCGGCGGCATCCTCGATGGCCAGCGCCGCACCTTGTGCCAGAAAGGGCAGAACGGGATGGGCGGCATCGCCCAACAGCACCACCCGGTCCAGCGCCCAGCGGTCGACGGTGTTGCGATCGAACAGCGGCCAGCGCCGCCATTCCTTCACGGAGCCGATCAGAGCTCGCGCGTCGGCGTGCCAATGGGCGAAGCGGTCCTGGACGAATTGCGCATCGCCCTCGGTCTGCCAGAACTGGCGGTCGTCGTCGCCGCGCCATTTGTCCTCGACGATGGCGACGATATTGACCACCTCGCCGCCGCGCAGCGGATAGTGGACGAGATGGGCGCGCGGGCCGAGCCAGAGATTGGAGGCCAGCATCAGCGCGAAGGCCGGGGCATCCTGCGCCGGCAGCAGGGCGCGCCAGGCCGAGCGGCCGGAATAGACCGGCTGGTCGCCAAGGCCGAGGCCCAGGCGTTCGCGTACGGTGGAGCGCAGGCCGTCGGCCCCGATCAGGAGATGGCCGTCATAGCGCACCTGTTCGCCGGCCTGGGTGGCACCGACCTGGATGCCGCCGGTCAAGGTGGTGAAGCCGAGAATTTCCGTATTGGTCTCGACGGTGATGTCAGGCGAGCGTGCGGCTTCCTCAAGCAGCAGGCGTTGCAGATCGGCACGGTGGACGACGAGATGCGGCGCGCCCCAGCGGGTTTCGGCCAGGGCGCCGAAGGGCATGCGCATGAGTTGCGCGCCATCGGAGGCGCGCCGGACATGCAGCACCTCCGGGCTCAGGGCAACCCGCCACAGCCGCTCCAGCAGGCCCAGATCGCGCAGGATGCAGGTGGCATTGGCTGAGAGCTGCAAACCGGCGCCGACTTCGTCGATGAGGGCGGCGCGCTCCAGCACGCTGACGCGAAAGCCGGCGCGCGCCAGCGCCAGCGCGGCGGTCAAGCCGCCGATGCCGGCGCCGGCGATGATGGCGTGGGTTTTCTCGGTCAAGGGAACGTCCGTTCCCGCCTGATTACGCGGCGCGGGCTTTCACTTCGCATTCGGCCGGGTCGGCATGGCCGTGGAGGGAAGGATCATAGAGATAACGCGTCGAGCAATAGGGGCAGATCGCTTCCTGATCGCCGCCCATGTCGATGAAAATATGGGGATGGTCGAATGGCGGCAGGGCGCCGATGCACATGAATTCCTTGGCGCCGACGCGCACCGCCGGAACGCCCGGCTGGTTATGGAAATGGGGTGTGGCGTGGTCGGCCATGGAAAATTCCTCGATCCTCGGATATTGCGTTGCACCTTAGAGAAGGACGGCTCTCTTGGGTAGAGGGCTAACCGGCGGCCTGGTGCCGCAATGTGAGCGAAACGACCCGCCGGAGACCGTTTTGATGCAGTTTTTTTCGTCCGATGGCGTCCGTATCGCCTATATCGATGTCCCTGCCACTGGCGCCGACCGGAACGAGCCCATCGTTCTGGTGCACGGCTTTGCCTCGAACCATGGGGTCAACTGGGTTTTCCCGCAGTGGGTGAAGACGCTGACCCAGGACGGGCGCCGTGTCATCGCCTTGGACAATCGCGGCCACGGCGAAAGCGAGAAGCTTTACGATCCGGCCGCCTACAGCCGCTCGATCATGGCTGGCGACGTGGTCCACCTCATGCATCATCTCGGCCTGCAGCAGGCCGATGTCATGGGCTATTCCATGGGCGCGCGCATCACCGCGCATCTGGCGCATGAGCATCCCGAGCGCGTGCGCCGGGCGGTGTTCGGGGGCCTCGGCATCAATCTGGTGAAGGGTGGCGCCTTGCCGCAAGGTATCGCCGATGCGCTGGAAGCGCCCGATGGCGAAGGCCTGACGGATCCGATGCAGAAGATGTTCCGGCGCTTCGCCGAAGCGACGAAGAGCGATCTGCGCGCCCTGGCTGCCTGCATGCGCGGCACGCGCCAGAGCATGAGCGAGCAGGACATGGCGGAGATTTCGTGTCCCGTGCTGGTGGCCGTCGGCACCAAGGACGACGTGTCGGGCGATGGGCCATCGCTGGCGCGGCTGCTGCCGCACGGCCAGTCGCTCGACATTCCCGGGCGCGATCACAACCTGGCGGTCGGCGATCGCACCTATAAGCAGGGCGTGCTGGAGTTCCTGGCCTAGAAGAGTGCTTTGCTGGCCAGCGCCGCGCCGTCGCTGAGCGCTTGCAATTTGGCCCAGGCGATCTGCGGATGCGAGCGCCCGCCGAAGCCGCAATCGGCACCAGCGACCACATTATGCTTGCCGACGGCGCCGGCATAACGGCCGATACGCTGGGCGACGAGCTGCGGATGTTCGATCACATCGGTCGCATGGGTGATGACGCCGGGCATGAGGATTTTTTTCTTCGGCAGTTTCACCGTTTCCCACACCTGCCATTCGTGATCGTGGCGCGCATTGGCGCCTTCGATCAGATAGGCTTGCGCTTTCACATTGAGCATGATGTCGACGATCTCCTTCAATTCGAGATCGTAGGCATGCGGGCCGTGCCAACTGCCCCAGCACAGGTGATAGCGCACGCGCTCTTCCGGGATGCCTTTCAAAGCATGATTGAGTGCTTCGACGCGGCGCATGCAGCGGCTGCGGAAGGCATCGATCCCCATGCCGATGCCGATGCGATCCCACAAGGCGGGCAGCCAGGCATCGTCGACCTGAAGAATGAGACCTGAATCGGCAATGGCGCGATATTCGACGGCGAGCGCATCGGCCAGCGCATAGAGATAGGCTTCCTCGCTGCCGTAATGTTCGTTGCGGCGATAGACTTCGAGGCTTGCGGGCGCGGTCGAGGTGAGGAAGGCCTCAGTGCCGGCGGCCGCCTCCTTCATCAGCGCGATCTCGCGTTGCAATTCGGCCTGGCCGGTATAGGCGATCGGACCGTTGCAGACCCAGATGGGCCGCGTCTGCTTGATCTGCCCGCCGGGTGTGTAGAACAAGGTGCCGCGTTCGCTCGCATATTGATAGAATGCGGCGAAGTCCTCGCGATCCTTGCCCTGGGCGAGCAGCGGCTTTTCGCCTGATGGTGCTGGGCGGGCTTCGAAGCCGGAAAAGCGGCTTTCGACGAAGGACAGCCAATCGCCGCCCTTGGTATATTCGCCTTCGTTGACGACATCGATGCCGATCTGGCGTTGTTTCTTCACCACCGCATCGACGGCGCCGGCGAGTTTCTGCGCATAATCGGGAGCCTTTTCGTCCAGGTCGACGAGCGCCGGCAGGCTGCCGACATGGGTGGTCCTGATTTTCATGGGGCTGCCCAGCATGATCCCTCCGACTTGCTCCCTGCACCTGTCATGGAAACGCAACACTTTCCGTGCGTTAACGAAAGCTTGACGAACCGGATCGACGCTCCGCCTTGTCTGCTCATGACCTCGTCAACATATTCGTGGTATAAACGGGCAGACGCAAGACAGGCGGGGCCAAGGCTTAGGCCTGGTCGGCGCGTGGGTGGAGAATAGAATGACGATGCATTCCTCAGCCAAGATCATTGGCTTTGCCGATACCGATCCGGTGCTCGCGCGGCTGCGCGCCGAGGCCGAGGAAATGGTGCGCAAGTCACCGGAACTCTCCAACCTGGTGCTTGCCAACGTCCTCAATCACAACACGCTGGCGAGCGCGGTCATCCAGCGCGTCAGCGAACGGCTCGAGAGCCAGAAGGTGCCGCGCGACATTCTGCGTCAGACCTATACGGAAGTCGTCGCACAGGATCCTTCGATCGCCGAAGCTTTCCAGGCCGACATCATGGCGGTGTTCGATCGTGATCCGGCGTGCACGCGCCTGATCGAACCGCTGCTGTTCTTCAAAGGTTTTCACGCCATCCAAGCGTATAGGCTGGGCCATGCGCTGTGGAAAGCCGATCGCAAGGACTTTGCGCTGTTCCTGCAAAGCCGGGCTTCGGAAGTGTTTCAGACCGACATCCATCCGGCCGCCAAGATCGGCAAGGGTATTTTCCTCGATCATGCCACCGGGCTCGTGGTCGGCATGACCGCCGTGATCGATGACGATGTATCGATGTTGCAGGACGTGACGCTGGGCGGCACGGGCAAGGAAAGTGGCGATCGTCACCCGAAGATCCGCCATGGCGTGCTGATTGGTGCCGGCGCCAAGATCCTGGGCAATATCGAAATTGGCCATTGCTCGCGCATCGCCGCGGGCTCGGTCGTGCTGCATCCGGTGCCGCCGAAAAAGACGGTTGCCGGGGTGCCGGCGCGGGAGGTTGGAGAAGCGGGCTGCGCCGAACCGGCACGGACCATGGACCAGATTTTGGCTGATAAGGCCGAAGGTTAGTCCTTTCGCTATCACTTATCCCCGTCCTGTCTTGCTCCGCATGGCCTTTTCTGGCAATGCGGGCGCCGAAAGATGACAGCTGGAGAATGCCTCGTGGAAAAGACCGAAATACGCCAATTGCAGGCCTTCCTGCGGCACGCGTTCGGCAATGAGGACGTTCGCGTTGTCGTCGATCCGAAGAACACGGATGCGGCCGCGGTCAATCTCGGCGAACGCAAAATCGCCGAGATCACGGTGGACGATGAGGATGGTGATCGCTCCTTCGCGCTCGCCCTGCGCATTCCCGTCGGGCGTGAAGTGTTGCAGGACTATCTGCGTCGGTTGTTCGAGAACGATAAATTGAAGATCGTTGCGCGCGGCCGTAAAACCGATTCCGTCGAACTCAATTCGGGCGACGATTTCCTCGGCGTCATTTCAGCCGATGATCCGCGTGGCTCTTCCTTCACCTTGCAGATCGCCATTCTCGATTTCGATCTCGAAGACTTCTGAGGTTGCCTACGCATAATTCGCCCACGCATAATTGATGCGTGGCTTGCGGCAGAGGGCGCGTGATAGATTGCCGCCATGTCTGTCGATCTGATCTGTCTCGATGCCGACGATACGCTCTGGCATAATATGCGCCACTTCGACGCGACCGAAGCGGCGTTATTGGCCTTGCTGCGGCCCTTCGCAGCAGCCGATGTGGCGCGCGATAAACTGAATGCCTGCGAAGCGCGCAATCTCAAACTCTACGGCTATGGCGCCAAGGGTTTTACCTTGTCGATGATCGAGACGGCGTTGGAGCTTGGCGGCAACGATCTGCCGGCGAAAGTCGTGACGGAAATCTTGGAAGCGGGCCGCGCGCTGCTCGCTCATCCGGTGGAATTGTTCGATGGCATCGAGGAGACGCTCGATCAGTTGGCGCGGCGTGGCCGTCTTGTGCTGGTGACGAAGGGCGATCTCCTGCATCAGGAGGCCAAGCTCGCGGCGTCAGGTCTGGGCGACCGGTTCTCCGGCATCGAAATTGTCAGCGACAAGACCGCCGAGACGTTTCGTCGTCTGTTCGCGCGCTATGACGTGCGGCCGCAGCGGGTGGTGATGGCAGGCGATTCCATGCGCTCCGACATCTTGCCGGCCTTGGAGGCCGGCGCCTGGGCCGCGTTCATTCCGCAGGCCCTGGTCTGGCATCACGAGCGTGCCGATGCCCTAGACGTGCATCAACGTTTCCGGCAATTGGCGAGCCTGGCCGAACTGCCCGGCTGGATCGATGCGATCGATTAAGCTGCCAGCGTTTCCACCAGCCGCGCGGCTGTCCCGTCGGACAAAGTGAGACGTGTCCAACGGCAGAGGCTGGAGCGGATCGGCACGATTGTCGAACCGTTCTCGCCGGTCTGAAATTCGACCGGCGCAACCCATGCGCTCTCGCGCCAGCCGCTTTGGGTCAGGGCGGTCTCGGCCATCACCACCTGTTCCGTCGCATAGGGCCAGAGAGAGCGGCCGATGATCTCGGCGGGTGCCAAGCCCAGTTCGGCCTGTCGGCTAGGCGAACAGGCGAGCAGGCGGTGCGTGAGATCGCAGACCAGATGCATGGCCCGCGGGCTTTCGCTCACCAGGGTCGCTAGCACATGATCGGCCGCGCTATCGAGGCGGGCCGCGAGCAGAGTTTCGATCCGCGCCCGCTCCACCGTTTCGATTTGTTGCGTGCCGGCCTCCCAGCGCGAAATGGTGCTCTGGTTGACGTCAAGCCTTTCGGCGAGATCGGCCTGTTTGACGCGATGCAAGCGGCGCCAGCGGCGCAGCATGGCGCCGAGATGCGGCAAAGGAATATCTTCAGTGATCATGGTCATGTTCATGCATGTTGGCCGGCGCACATTACAGAACGACAGGGCAAAATCATGTCGCGCTTCAGCGCGTCATGCTGAGAACGAGGCCTTCCACACCGCTCACCAGTTTCTCCCAGTCTGGCAGCAGGTCGGGCGAGAAGCGGATGTTGACGTCGATCGCTTCGACACGCAGGTCGGCGACGCAGGTGTCGGGCAGGCCGTCATGGTTTTGCCGTGGGCGGATGCAGCGCGCGGCGAAGCGGCGGCCTTCCGGTGGGTCGATATACAATTCCTCGCCGGCATAAGGGCCCTTGGATGAAAAACGTCGCATGACGAGACCGCCGGGATGGCTCCAGGTGTCGCTTTCGAGGAAGCGCGCATAAAGCTTCGAGGTCCGATCGGCCGGATTGAGCGTCGCATCGGCGGGGCGCAGCAGCAGGATCAGAACGTCCGCATCCGCCTGGGTCATGTCCGGCTGCAAGGGTGTGGCCGCGGGGGCCGGCCGAAAGCTGTCGAAGCGGGTGGCCAGCATCAATTCGTTCATTGGCCCGCCCGACTTGTCTTCGGCATGGCGGATATAGGCTGGATCGAGGCGCAGCCGTAACGAGCCCAGCGATACGTCGACCAGGCGCGGTGTGCCTTGTCCGACGCGCGACGTCATGATGGGGTATCCTGCCCACACCAAGGCGGCACAAGCAGCCAGACCGGCCAGGGCGATCGCAGCGAATCGAATGCGCATGGGCCGCAGTCTACGCCATCGTCCTGGCTATCGCCGAAATAGGCAGAGACATTGGCCTGTGTTGGCGCTACGGAAAGCGCCATGGCATACTGCCAATCCACGAGAAACGACGAGGGGCAATAAAATGAAACGGGGAGTAGCTCTTGCCGCATTGACGGCAGCGGTGATGTTCGCCGGGCCGCAGGCTCAGGCGCAGAACGAACCGCCGATCAAGATCGGTATGATCTCATCGCAAACGGGTCCCTTCGCTGCCGTCGGCCGGCAGATGGAAGCGGGCGTGCGGCTCTACATGCAATTGCACGGCGACACGGTCGCTGGCCGCAAGATCGAGCTGATCGTGAAGGACGATACCGGCGTTGCCGACACGACCCGTCGCCTGGCGCAGGAACTGGCGGTCAATGACAAGGTGAATTTCCTCGTCGGTTTCACCTTGACGCCAGGCGCGCTCGCCACCGCGCCGATCGCGACGCAAAGCAAGACGCCGATGATCGTCATGCTCGGCGCCACCTCGATCATTCCCGATCGCTCGCCTTATATCGTGCGTTCCATGCTTTCTGTGGCGCAGGTCGGCGTGCCGTTCGGCGAATGGATCCAGCAGCAGGGCGCCAAGTCGATCGTGACCTTGGTGTCCGATTATGGTCCGGGGCAGGACTATGAAAATCTGATCACGCAGGGCTTCGAGAAGCGCGGTGGTCAGGTGCTGGGAAAGCTGCGCGTGCCGCTGGCCAATCCTGAATTCGCGCCCTTCTTGCAGAAGGTCATCGACTTGAAGCCCGATGCGCTGTTCGTCTTCGTGCCCTCGGGCGGTGTCGGCGCGGCCTTCATGAAACAGGCGGCAGAGCGCGGTCTCGCGCAGTCGGGCATTAAGGTCTATACCGAAGGCTCGATCGTCGAGGATGATATCGTCAATGCGGCCGGCGACATCGCGCTTGGCACGATTTCGGCGCATAACTATTCCGCCGCCCATGACAGCGCCGCCAACAAGGCTTTCGTCGCGGCCTTTAAGAAGGCCAACAACCGCCGGCCGAACTTCGTCGCCGTTACCGGCTATGACGGCATGCACATGATCTACGAAGCGCTGAAGAAGACCGGCGGCAAGGGTGATGGCGATGCGCTGGTGAAGGCGATGATCGGCATGGAATTCGAAAGCCCGCGCGGCCCCGTGAAGCTCGACGGCGAGACGCGCGATCTGATCCAGAACATTTACGTGCGCCGCACGGAAAAGGGCGCCGATGGCGAACTCTACAATGTCGAATTCGCCACGATCCCGAATGTGAAGGATCCGACGCGGCCGGCGAAGTAAGCGATCACAAATACAAAGAGAAACGGCGGCCATTGGCCGCCGTTTTTCATTTGAGGCTCTGCTTAAAGCCGAATGCCGGGATCGAAACGTTCGATCGGCAGTTCCTTCAGGAATTCGATGGCGATGCCTTCGGCGAAATGGCGCACCACGACGCCTTCGGTGCGGCCGACGGTGACATAGGTGCCGACTGGCGGGCGCAGCGCGGTTTCAAGCGCCGCGCCGGAGATCGAAACGTCGATGACGCGGACGATCGCCTCGGTGCCGTCGCCCGGTTTCAGCATGGCGCGTTTGGTCACAGGCTCGATGCGCTCATGGCGGCGATCCTCGGGCAGGCCGAGCAGGTGGCGATTGGCCATCCAAGTCAATTGGTCGGCGAGCTTGTCGCGCTTGAGCGGCGACACACGCAATTGGGCGGCGAAGCCATTCTCGATATTGCGCACGAGCTGGCCTTCGAGCCGGCCGATGTGATCGAGATAGATGACGACGCGCGAACCGATGGGGCCGCTGACGGGCGCAATCAGCGCGACGCCGCCAGGCGACATATCCAAGGTCTGGCAGGGATATTCCCGGTGATCGGGCAGCATATAGCGTCCAGGAATGCTCACCTTCACCCGTTGGTGACGGCGGCGATCCTGGAAGGCATCGGCTCGGGTGACCCTTTGCAGCGTGGCTCTGGACCACGACATGACGGCGCTACCTTTTTCGTGAAACTCCGTCAGCCTAACGCCCAAACAGTTTCGACGACGTCAAACCGATCTCAGAAACGTTCTGTTATTCCCCCGTCGACGTTAATTTTCTGCTTTCAGGGCTGATTAAATTGCTCTTACCGGCTGCCTTCGAAGACCAGCAGGTGGCCGTGACGGCGAACTTGGACTTGGCTTTGAGCAAAGGGAGGATTGAAATCTGTCCCGCCGCGGCCGGCCGCCGTCGGCGGGGTGACCTCGTCGACAATGAAGCGGGAGGTGGAAATCCTTAAGGATTCAACGCCAACCAGGCCGAGCCAGGAGGGTATGGCCGTCGGCGTCAGGGCACCGAGCAACCGCGCGTGGGTTTTGCCCTTATGGCGCAACGGCAGGAGGAGCATTTCGAGTTCGACCGGCGAGCGCTGAAGGGGGGCGGCAACGACCCCGATCACGGCTGGCAGGGTTTCGTCGAGGATCGTGGTCAACAGACGCGCGATGGAGGGGCGGTCGGCGGGGTGCCATAACCCGATGAAGGTTTCGCCCAGAACTTCGCGGCGGAACAACGCATGGATGCGCGACCCGGCAATCCGCAATGGATAGGAGCGGGGCGGGTCGACTTCGAGCATGAACGTGCTGGGCAGAGCCCCACGGATCGCCGTAGGGTCAAGCTCGAGCCGGTCGGGGGCCGACCGCTCCTGTCGCAATTCGTTCCAATACCTAAAGAGCTCGCGCGTGGCGGCCTGTTTCATAAAGTACCCCCGTGAGACGTCAGGCCGGATCTGTTGTTCAGATTTGAGACGTTCCGGCCGTTCGCTTCCCAATTCCTGGAAAGGGAGCGAAGGGCGTGCCAAAGGGCCGGGAAAAGTTGACTAAGTCATTGATCGTAAATGCCGTGGGATACCGTCGGCCTTAAATTAAGGTTAAAAATGCTTGCCGGTTGTCGGCTCCGGGGGCTGAATTCATAATTGTCTCGTCGGGCGATGTGGCCGTTCCGACAGATGACAAGTTCAACCACCCAGGTTGCCGCGCGCTCCATTCGGCAATCTGGATCTGGCGTCCGTCACCGCAGGCTCCGGCGGTGAAAACGAACCGGGGAGCCCCTTTGGGGCTCCCTTTTTATTTTCACGGCATTGTCCTTTTGTTGACGGGATTTTCGCCCGTCAGTGCGCTATCTGGAAGGTGTTCTTCAAGCCATGGGCGCCGACCGACGTGCAGCGTGAAAAAGTTTTCAATCTTCCCGGCGTCGTGCTTGCCCTCGTCGTCCTGTTTTTCGTCATCCATGCCTTCCGCACGTATGGACTGACAGTCGATGAGGACGGCTGGGTGTTTCGCACCTTCGCCTATGTCGCCGGACGGATGACATTCAACTTCGATCCGGATGCGGTCGCGACGGCGCTCACCGACCTGTCGAATGGTTCGGATGGATCGCAGCTCGCCGTGGCGCGCTATCTCCTGGGGGATGGCAGTTTCCAACCCTGGACCTTGGTGACCTACGGCTTCCTCCATGCGGACTGGATGCATGTGAGCATGAATTCCCTGTGGCTGGTGGCCTTCGGCGCGCCGGTGGCGCAGCGGCTGGCGCCGGTGCGGTTCCTGGCATTGTTTTTCGTCGGCACGGCTGCCGGCGCGCTCACCTACTATCTTCTGCATCCGGTGCAGTTCATTCCGCTGGTTGGCGCGTCCGCCGGCGTCTCCGCCGTCATGGGCGCGGCCTGCCGTTTCATCTTTCAGCCTGGCGGACCCTTGGGGCCGGTCGATACGTTCCAGATGCAGGCCGAAGATGCGATGCGCGTGCCCGCCGTCACCCTTGCCGATAGCTGGAAGAATTTGCGCATCCTGCAGTTCATCGCCATCTGGTTCGTCATCAATCTGGCGGTTGGCGTGTTGGCGGTGCCGCTCGGCATCACCGAAACCGGCGTCGCTTGGGAAGCGCATATCGGCGGCTTCATCGTCGGCTTTTTCTTCTTCGGTCTGTTTGATCCGCGTTTCGCACCGCGCCGCGAGCAGATGCAGTAATCGCATGGCGAAAGCAACGCGCGCGACCCAGATGCTCGACAAGGCGGGGCTCGCCTTCACCTTGCATACCTACGACTATGATCCGAACGCCGACCGCATCGGCTTGCAGGCGGCGGAGGCTTTGGGCGTGCCGGCCGATCAAGTGTTGAAGACCTTGATGGCGATGATCGACAATCAGCCGGTCTGCGTCATCCTGCCGTCCGACCACGAGGTCTCGATGAAGAAACTTGCCGCGGCCGTCGGCGGCAAGTCCGGCCAGATGATGAAGCCGGCCGATGCGGAGCGCCTGTCAGGCTACAAGGTTGGCGGCATCAGCCCCTTCGGCCAGATGCGTAAAGTGAAGATCGTGCTGGAAGAGCAGGCGCTCGGCCACGACCTCGTCTTCGTCAACGGCGGCCAGCGCGGGTTGCAAATTCGCCTGCGGCCGCAGGATATTCTGACGGTGTTGGGCGCGAGCGCCGCGACGATCATTGCCTGATCGGCGGGACCTCTGAGCGCGTCCGCTTTCGCTTTGCCGGCGACATGACTATATAGTATTCAGAATGACCGCAGACATGCGGCCCGGCGCGCTTGCTGCCTTGTGCGTGAGCACTAAGCTCCGCGATCCATACTTCAGCGGTATGATCTTCATACATCATGATATTTCAACGCCCCTGGCGGCCGTGCGTTAATTCGCATTCTGATCGGCATGAACGGAGGTCGCTTCTCTCGCTAAAGGACCGTTGCGTTTGATGGGTCTTCTTGGCGTGCGCATGCGCGACTTTCCGTAGAAAAAAGGGAAAGCATGATGCGACGGCAAATCAAAATGCTCGTGGTCTCAGCCGCGATAGCATGCCTACCCCTGATGAGCGTTCGCGCCGAAGACTATCCCAACCGGCCGGTTCGTGTGATCGTTCCATTTGCCGCTGGCGGTGCCGTCGATGTGGTGGCGCGGGTGATGGCACAACATCTGTCGGACAAGCTTGGTCAGAATTTCTACGTCGAAAACCGGCCTGGCGCATCGGGAAACGTCGGCGCCAATGCCGTTCTCCAAGCGGGAGCCGATGGCTATTCCCTGCTGATCAGCGCATCGACCTTCGTGGTCAATCCGATCGTCGCGATGGAGAAGCCGAACTTCGACCCGATGAAGGATTTCACGCAGATCGCGTTAATCGCGAAGGGGCCGCTGCTCTTTATCGTGCATCCGGACGCGGCGACGTCCGTAAAGGATTTCGTCGATCGGGCCAAGGCCAATCCGAGCAAATATAACTTGTCGACCGGGGGCTATGGATCGGCAGGCCATATGTCGGCTGAGTCTTTCAAGATCAAAGCCGGTCTGAATATTCCGGTCGTGCTCTATCGTGGCACGGGGCCTGTCTTGAACGATCTGGTCGGCGGTCATGTCAGTGGGCTTCTGGATCCGCTGGTGACGTCGCTGCCACTGGCCCAGAGCGGCAAGGTCAAGGCGCTGGCGATTTCCGGGACGGCGCGCAGTCCGTTGGCGCCGGATGTTCCGACTTTCGCGGAAGCGGGCTTCGGCAATTTCGAATTCTACACCTGGTATGGGCTCTGGGCGCCGGCCGGTCTGCCAGCCAATGTTTTGGCGAAGATCGAAGCCACCGTTCAAGATGTGAGAAAGGCGCCGGACACGCTGAAGTGGTTTGGCGCGCAGGGACTGGAATTCTCCGGCGCGACCGGGGCGGCGTTTCAGGATTTCGAGCGCGATGAGCAAACGAAATACGAAGAGATCATGAAAGTCGGCAATATCGCCAAGCAGTAAGCGTCAGTCGGGAGCGATGGCGACGATGAGGTCGGTCTCGATGGGCGCATTGAAACTCATCTCGTGCTGATAGACGGCGGTGCGCGCGTGGCTGCCGATGTCTTGTCCGAAGGCTGAGACCAAAAGCGCCGAGGCGCCATCCAGAACCAGGGGCGCTTTGGTGAAGCCTGGGGCGGCGTTCACATAGCCGGTGAGCTTCACGATCCGCTGGACGCGATCGAGATTGCCGATGAGCGGTTGCAGCGCCGCCAGATGGTTGAGCACGCAAAGACGCGCTGATTCACGTCCTTGTTCGATCGTCAGGTCCGATCCGAGTTTGCCCTTGAGCGGCAGATGCCAGCGGTCATTCTCGTAAGCCGTGCCGATGGCGCCGGACAGAAAGATCAGATTTCCAGTGCGCACCGCTGGCACGTAATGGCCGCCTGGCTCGGGGAGCGGTGGCAGTTTCCGATGGAGCTGCTGCAAGCGTGCTTCAACGCGGCTGGCTTCTTGCGTTGTCACCCCAAGACCTCGGCGATCAATTGCGCTTGCAAGACCTTTCCATAATGGGACCTGGGCAGGCTGGCGACGAAATGGACTTTGCGCGGCTTCTTGTAGCTGGCGAGATGGGCGCGGCAATGCTCCTGCAGATCGATTTCGGAGACGGACTGGCCGGTCTTCAAAACGACGAAGGCGGTGACGGCTTCGCCCCATTCCACATCGGCGAGGCCCAACACCGCCACTTCGCTGACGGCCGGATGTTGGCCGATGACATCCTCGACCTCCTTGGGGATGACTGTGCTGCTGCCGGAGCGGATGACATCCTTCAGGCGACCAACGATGAACAGATTGCCCGCGGCGTCGAACTGGCCGACGTCGCCGGTGTGCAGCCAGCCGTCCTGCAGGGCCACGCTGGTGGCAATGTCGTTTTGCCAGTAGCCGGCCATGACATTGCCGCCGCGGATCAGGACTTCGCCGGACTGCGCGGTATCGTCGGCGGCGCCATCGATTTTGATCTGATAGCCAAACAGCTCCTGGCCGACGGAATCACTCAGGCGCTGGCGTCCATCGCCGGCCAACTGGCGGGGTTTCAGATAGCAGGTAACAGGCGCTTCGGTGAGGCCGTAGAGAACGCCGATTTTCGGGCCGAGAACCGCAAGCGCCCGCTCGAAAACCGTTGGCGGAATGCGCGAGCCGCCGACATGAATTGCCTGCAATCGGGCGAGCCTGGCATCATTCGGACTGGCGTGTTCGACGAAGCGCACCAATTGGGTGGGAACGAGCGAGGTGCGTGTCGCGCCTGCGCGTTCGATCTGCGCGGCGAACTGCTCCGGATCGAAGCGGCCGCCGAGAACCACGGTCGCGCCTGCCATGAGATAGGACATCATGACAACTTGCGCGATCGGCCAGAGCGGACGCACGTTGAGGAAGATCGCTTCCGGATCGATCTCGAAACCCTGAATCGTATTCTGCGTCACGGCCATCAAGTTGCGATGGCGGATCATCGTCGCTTTCGGCGCACCCGTGGTGCCGCCGCTGAAATTCAGCGCGGCGAGATCGTTCTCGTCGCCTTCGGGCAGTGCGCCGTCCGATGCGGCGGCCAGAAGTGTTTCGTAGTCAAGGGTTCCGTCGCGGCTGCCGCCGATCGTGATGATCGCCCCCAAGCTTTCGATCTCGGCGCTGAGGCCCGCGATCTTTTCGGCAAAGGAGGCATGAGACACCACGGCCCGCACGCCCGCATGTCGCATGAGGGCGATCAGCTCGTTGCGGGTGAGGCGGGGATCGAGGGGTACGCGGACGAGGCCCGCCGCCATCATGCCATAGTCGGCTTCGAGATATTCGCGGATGTCGGGCGCCAGCAGCGCGACCCGGTCGCCGGTGACGAGACCGAGCCCCAGCAAGGCGTTTCCGAGACGATTGATCCTCGACCCGAACTGCAGGTACGACCAATGTCCGGCATCGTCGATGATGGCGGTTTTGTCCGCATGGCGCCGGGCGAGCTGCGCCCATTTCGTGCCGATATGCATGTTACCAACCGTTCAGAACGACACGGCCGACGACGGCTTTCTGTTCCATCAGCGCATGGCCTTGGCCGACTTCCGGGAAACGGAGAACCTGGCCGATGAACGGTTTGACCGCGCCGATCGAAAGCAGGTGCAAGGCGCGATGCACGTCGGCATAGGTGGCATTGCCCGAGCCGGCGATCCGGATACGCCGTACGATCACCAGGCCCGGATCGACGGCAACGGGTTGCGTGCCGATATTGCCCAGAACCACGACGATGGCGTTCTGCGCTGTCGATCGCAGGCTTTCGCCGAACGTTCCAGTGACGACATTCTCAAGAACGATATCGACGCCTTGCTTTTCGGTCAGCCGCCACACCTCCTTGCTGAATTTCAGATCGGGACTGATGATGACTTCATCGGCGCCAGCCTGCTTGATGATGTCGACTTTCTCTTCCGAACTCGTCACCGCGATGACATGCGCCTTGACGCTCTTGGCGACTTGAATCTGGTGCAATCCCAAGCCGCCGCCAGCGCCGGTGATCAGCACTTTATCGCCAGGGCCGGCCTCGGCGACGCCCAGGGTGGCGCGCACGCAGGTGCCGATCGGGCAGACGGCGAGGGCGGCCGTGGTCATGTCGAGGCCATCGGGAATGGCGATTGTATTACGGGCCGGCACGCAGGTGAATTCCGCATAGCCGCCTCCGCCATTCTCGCCGAGCACGCGGCTGTTGCGACACAGATCGTGGCGGCCGCCCAGGCAATAGCGGCAGGTGCCGCAGGACAGGCGCTGATAGATGACGACGCGTTCGCCGATGCGGTCGGGCGAAACGTCGGAACCGACGGCGGCGATCTCGCCGGCGATTTCGTGACCGAGAATCTGGCCGGGCTTGTCGCGCGGAATCTTTCCGGCGCGCGACAGCACGTCATGATAGCAGATGCCGGCGGCGTGAATTTTCACCAGAACGTCGCTGGGGCCGGGTTCGGGGCGCTGCACTTCGGTGGCCTGCAGCATCTCAGGGCCGCCGAAATCGCGAAACGTGACGGCTTTCATCAAGGGCATGGTGGTCTCAGCTTTCTGCGGCGCGGGCCGCTCCATCGGATGCAACGACGAGGCGATCAAGCCTTCTGTTCGAACGCGGCGGCGCCGTCCTTGTAGTCGTCCTTGGTTTCGATCCAGGTGCGTGCTGCCGCGATCTCAGTATTCTCCGTTTCGCTTATGCGTCGCGGGAAAATGGCAAGGCGTTTGGTGGCCTGCACCGCGGCCGGCGAATAGCTGGCGATCGTGGAAGTCCATTTATCGGCTTCACCCTGCACGTCCTCGACCACGGCGTTGATGAGGCCGATGCGTTTGCCTTCCTCGGCGGAGATGTTGCGAGCCATCAGCATCATTTCCATGGCGAAGGCATTGGGGATGAGCTGCGGCAGGCGCATCGCGCTCACGCCGGAAATCATGCCGTGTTTGACTTCGGGATAACCGATCACGGCATTGGTCGCGGCGAGCCGTAAATCGCAATGCAGGGCCAGGGTCATACCCATGCCGATGCAATAGCCATGCATGGCGGCGATGACGGGCTTGAACAGGGGGACGCCGACGCTGGGAATGGCGCGCATGAGGGTTTCGGTCGAGACCATGCGCCCGGTGCGATTGATTTCCTTGATGTCCGAACCGGCGCAGAAGGCTTTCTCGCCCGCGCCGGTGAGCACGGCGACGCGCACCTGCTCGTCATCGGCGATTTCCTGCCAGATTTCGCCGAGACGTTCCTTGGCGGGTATATCCAAGGCATTGAGCACTTGTGGTCGGTTGATCGTCACCCAAGCGACGCCGTTGGCGCGCTTGTCCAATAGAATCGACATTCCCTCGCCTCGCTCGCATCGGCCGTTTCAGATTGCTGCCGGCGCAAGAATGGCGGCAGCCTCATGTCGACACAATGATAGGGCGCGGGGCGTGATGCGGCGAAATATTATTCCTTCCGAACGTCATGCCTGGACGGTATGGAACCCATCTTGCCGGAAAAGACGGCCGTCAGCTTCGACCAGCCACACGGGCATCCGCCGACAATGCCTTCGCCAAATGCTCCATCAAAGCGTGGGCGGCATTGGAGATGATCCGGTGTTCCGGATAGAGCAGGCGGAAGCCGAAATTGACGATGGGGCGGAAGGGGCGCTGTTCGAGTTGACCGCGTGTGAAGGCGGCCGACGTGAAGGGATCCACGACGGCGACGCCGAGCCCTTCAACGACCATCGCGCAAGCGGCGAATGAGGTGAGCGTTTCGACACGTGGCACGATATTGAGGCCAGCTTCGCGCAGAATGTGATTGAGCTGTTGCCCGGCCATACTGCTGGGCGGCAAAGCGATCAGCGGATGCTCCTGCAAGTCGGACGGGCGAATGATCTTGCGGGCGCACAGAGGATGGCCAGGCGGCATCACGCAGACCGCATCGGAACGGAACGAGGAATGAATGGCGACGCCCGGATAGGAGGCGGGCACCTGCGCGATGCCTATGTCGGCATATTGGCTGGCGACGCTTTCAATTACCCGTTGCGAATTCTGCGCCTCGAAATTGAGGCTCAGGGAATCGTGACGGTCGAGGAAGCTTTTGATGGCCTTGGGAACCGCGCCATAACAGAGCGCCGGCATGGTCATGATGCGGATATGGCCGCGCCGCATCTGGCGGATTTCTTCCGCGGCTTTGGCGAGGCGTTCCAGGCCGGTGAAACTGCGGCTCAGTTCTTCGTGAAAGGCCGAACCTTCCGGTGTGATGAACAGGCGCTTCTTGTCGCGCACGAACAAAGTGAAGCCGATCTCGCGCTCAAAATCGGCAAGGCTGCGGCTCACCCCAGGCTGCGAAATGTTGAGGAATTTAGCAGCACCAGTGATGCTGCCCGTCGAGGCGATGGCGCTGAAGATTTCCAATTGATGCGGCTTCAGCCGCTTCGGCGCGTTCTTGGGTGTCTTGATACGGGTATGCACAGCGGCTTGCCCCGGTGCCTTGGCTTTGTCTTTCACCCGCCACTCCATTTCGCGCGCGAAAGCGGACTTTCGCTGCATTGGCTTTGATGGGTCAAGCTGGGCGGGCAAGAATGCTTCACACCGGCGCGCGCATTTCCATTTCTTCGCGGATTTCCGGCAGGGCCTTGCGGGTGGCTTCGCGACCGAGCGCGATCATTTCATCGGCGCGGTGGAAGTCGAAGAAGCCGATGCGGCCGAGCTTGGCGCCGATGCTGGCATCGGGGGGATCGCCGGCCAGGCGGGCGCGGGCGATGCGGTCCTGGGTGATGTTGAAGGCTTCGACCATGGCGGTGGCGAGGCCGGGCGCGCCGGTGGCGTTGCGATCGAACTGGCGGCGGAAGAGGCCATAGCGCTTGCGGGCCGGCATGGGAGAGGCTTCGGCTGCGGCTTCTTCGACGAAGTCATCGTCGCGGATCACCGTCGGGCGCAGGCGGGTGTCGGCGACAAGATTGACCGCGATGACGAAATCGGCGCCGAGCGCTCGGCAGGCCGTGACCGGCACCGGATTGACTAGGGCACCGTCGAACAGCCACCGGCCGTTGATCGAAACCGGTTCGAAAATGCCAGGCAGGGCATAGGACGCCCGCATGGCTTCGACCAATGGGCCGTGTTGCAGCCAGATTTCATGGCCGGTGCCCATTTCGGTGGCGACGGCGAGGAATTTGAGCGGCAGATCCTCGATCTTGGTCTCGCCGAGCGCGGCTTCGAGCCGGGCGCGCAGGCGATTGCCGGCGATGAGGCCGGCGCCGGAGAGGGAGACGTCGAGCAGGCTGAACACTCGCCGCTTGGTCAGCGAGCGGGCGAATTCCTCCAGTTCGGCCAGCCGGCCGCCGGCCCAGCAGCCGCCGGCCACCGCGCCGATGGAGGCGCCAGCGATCACGTCCGGTTTCAGGCCATTGGCCTCCAGTTCCTGGAGGACGCCGATATGCGACCAGCCACGGGCTCCACCGGCGCCGAGCGCCAAGCCGATCTTACGGCGCGGTTTGACCGTCACCGCAGGCACAACTGGAGTGGGGCCGCTCTCGTCGGCGTTTTTCATTGGGATGATGGAACCGAACAGGCGCATGACACGAACTTCGCTGTTTCAGTCGCCCGACAAAACGGGCTTTGCCCCTTTAGCCAAACCGGCACCATAAGGCGAAAGTTCGGCTAAAAGTTTAATGGACGCGGTGAATAGGCCGTGAACCGCTCAAATATGATGTCTTTAGGTAAATTCCAGTCGCATGTCCGTGCCGGGGAGCACTTTGCGATAGAAGCAGGAGTGGCGGCCGGTGTGGCAGGCGTGGCCATCGCCGCCGACTTCAACCTTGAGGAGAATGGTGTCCTGGTCGCAATCGGTGCGCATTTCAACCACGGTCTGCACCTGGCCTGACGTATCGCCCTTGCGCCACAGGCTTTGGCGCGAACGCGACCAGTAATGGGCGATGGAGGTCTCGAGCGTCAGCCGCAGGGCTTCGGCATTCATCCACGCCACCATCAGGATTTCGCCGGTCCGCGCTTCCGTGGTCACGCAGGTGATGAGACCGTCGCGATCAAATTTCGGTGTGAAGGCTGTGCCTTCTTCGATGTCGTGTTTGGATGGGCGTTCGGTCATGATGGCCTCTGTGTGCGTCGCGGCTTCTAACATGGGGGGACGGCTGGATGGAAATGGTGGGGCGTGTCGGCTTTTGGGGCGCGATCGCGCTGGCGATGATGTGGCTGGTGCCTGCGGCCTTCGCGCAGACGCCGAATGAACCGCAGGCGGAAGGCTGTCCGAGGCTGGTGTCGCAAGGGCCGGCGCGGATCATTCCGGCGGTCGTCAATGCGGACGAACTGGCGCTGACCTTTGTCGGCCATGCCACCTTCCTCATGGAAACGCCGGCGGGTCTCACGGTCGCCACCGACTACAATGACTACGTCAAGCCGTCGCTGGTGCCGAATGTGGTGACAATGAACCGCGCGCATTCGACCCACTACACCAATCGTCCCGATCCTGGCATCCGCACGGTTCTGCGCGGCTGGAATCCGGAAGGCGGTCCGGCGTCGCATGACGTCACCATCGGCGACATGCGTATCCGCAACATCGTCACCAACATCCGCGATTGGCAGGGCGGCACCGATGTCGCCGGCAATTCCATTTTCGTCTTCGAAGCCACGCAGATTTGCGTCGCTCATCTCGGCCACCTGCATCACGAATTGACCGACGAGCACATCAAACAGATCGGCCGCGTCGACGTGGCTTTGGTGCCGGTGGATGGCAGCTATACGCTGTCGACGCCGCAGATGTTCAAAGTGGTGCAGCAGATCGCGCCGCAACTCGTCATTCCGATGCACTACTTCAGCCAGTCGACTCTAAGCCGCTTTCTCGATCTGGCGCGCGAGCAATATCCCGTCGAGTTTTCGCAAACACCCACCGTCGTGCTGAGCCGGGCGATGCTGCCGATCCGCACGAAGGTGCTGGTGCTGCCGGGGCGTTAGCAGCCGACGGTGGTCGCGTGCTAGCGCGCGCCACGCACCATAGTGAAGAAGCGGGCCTGTTCGGCCGGGTCGCGGAAGCGGCCGGTGAAACGGCTCGTCACCGTCGAGGCGCCTGCCTTGCGCACGCCGCGCAGCGACATACACATATGTTCCGCATCGACGAGCACGGCGACGCCGAACGGCTTCAACGCCTGTTCGAGCGCGTCGGCGATCTGCGCCGTCATGGTCTCCTGCGTCTGCAAGCGACGCGCGAAAACATCGACAATGCGGGCCAGCTTCGACAGACCGACGACGCCGCCATTGGGATAATAGGCGACATGCGCCGTGCCGACGAAAGGCACCATGTGATGTTCGCAATGCGAGGAGAAAGGAATGTCCCGCACCAAGACCATGTCGTCGTAGCCGTCGACCTCTTCGAAGACCTTGTCGAGAACTTCGTCGGGATCCTGGTTGTAGCCTTGAAAGAATTCTTCATAGGCTTTGACGACGCGTTTGGGCGTATCGATCAAACCTTCACGGCCCGGATTTTCGCCAACCCAGCGCAGTAACGTGCGAACGGCTTCTTCCGCCTCTTCGCGTGTGGGGCGCAGAGTATGCTTGGTCGACGCTTCGGCCTGTGAGGTAGAACGTGCCTCGATTGGCTGATGGGTCGAGGTCTTAACCACGGCGTCCATGGTGCCTCCTAGGGTGTGTTGACAGGGCATCCTAAGGGGATGCCGTATGAGGGACTACTGACCTTTTCTGCTCGTTTCGTTCCTTTCTATGCGGTAACGAAGGAAGCGACAAGTATTTCAGTATTTTACATTCGTAGCCCGTGCTTCAAGCCTTGAAACAAGGCTACCAGCGCAATTATATAGAAACGCAAACTGCTTTTTCGATGGCCGCTTCGTGGATTTTGATCGAGGCGCGTCATCCGGACACACCTGCCATGCTCAACGAGGTCTACAACAAGCGCATTTTGGAACTGGCTGCTGATATTCCCCGTCAGGGGCGTCTCGATCATCCGCAAGCCAGTGCCACGGCCCATTCCAAACTCTGTGGATCGACGGTCACGATCGACCTCGATCTCAAGGATGGGCATGTGTCCGATTTCGCCCACGATGTGAAGGCGTGCGCGCTCGGCCAGGCGTCTTCATCGATCATGGCGCGCAACATCATCGGCGCGACGCCGCAGGAACTGCGGGCGCTGCGCGAGACCGTTCGCAAGATGCTCAAGGAGAATGGCGCGCCGCCGCGTGACGGCAAATGGGCCGATATCGCCGTGCTCGAACCAGTGCGCGACTACAAGGCGCGGCATGCCTCGACCCTGCTGACCTTCGATGCGGTGGTGAAGGCGCTCGATGCCATCGAAGCGCAATCGGCGGGCGCCGCGCCGGCCGCGGCCCTGCAAGGTTGATCGTAAAGCGGAGCAGATCATGCTGCGCTCCACCGCCCATGTTCTGATCCGGACGTATCAGCTCACGCTGTCGTCCTTGGTTGGGCGCACGTGCCGCCATCTGCCGACTTGTTCGCAATTCACCGATGAAGCCATTCAGGCCCATGGTTTCTGGCCAGGCGGCTGGATGGGATTGGCGCGCATCTGTCGCTGCCGGCCCGGCGGCACCGCGGGCTATGATCCGGTGCCCGAAACCTTGCCCGAGGGTGCCGACTGGCGCAGGCCCTGGCGTTACGGCCAGTGGCGGGGCCCGTTGCGGTGCGACGAAGTGAAGAACTGAAGCGTTTCACAATTCTGTTTGACTTACCGTTTGAGCTCGCGATGCATCTCAAATGGAGGTTCGAGCTTGTGTATCGAAATAAAGCTCTGAAGCTCCATGCTGGCTTTGTAGATAGCGGCGGCGTCTGCTTGAAGCGCGCGAACGCTCGTCTTCTCAGTGCTGACGACAAATGAACCACGAGCGCTTCTAACTATAAAATGAAGCGTGTTGTCTCGTTCTCGAGTCGCTAATTGCCGATGTACAAGCTTGTTACGCCGTTTGTTCGCATCCTTCAGCGTAGAAACGAGCTTTTTTAGTGTGTTTTGGGGCTCGGGTTTGGCGAGCGCCACGTCGCCCATAGTTAGAAGGATATCTAGGCAAGTCTGAAAGGGGATATGAGTCGTCATCGCCCCACCAAGTTCGTAATCAATTTCAGCTAGGCCGGCGATCGCATTTCTTACTTGGTCTTCGATCTGTGCTATTGATAGAGAGGCGACTCCAATGGCAACAAGAGCCTCTTCCGGCTGCCTGTTCGGGTTGAATTCATATTGATCCAATAGCTTCCCCTGTCTGCTTCACGGACGATTTTTATAGGCGGGTATCAAGCCTTTTATTTACTAGAATAATACGGGCCGATTCATACCAGGGGTTCTCCTCGGTAGGCCCTAGCGATATCGCTCCTGCCCGCAAAGCAGATATGATCTGTGACGATACGGAATCTGCTGTTTTCAGCGCCTTATTTGCGATGCTTTCCATCCCGACATCGCTGCTCGCGTAGATAAGCTGCACGCTTGGTGGCAGAAGGTTGCCGGATATGAATTCCTTTTTCCGGGCGTTGTAAGCGGGAATATTGCCGAGATCAGAGTCTACTATCATACCAACTTTGGTCGCCGGCGTGATGAGTTTTCGGGCAACTAACTGCTCCAAAGAGTACGCCCATCCAAAGTTCTCCGGCTTTTCTTTTACTCCCGTCAAAGCAAAGCAGAAGGGTACGTCAAACTCCCAGAATTCTCCTAACTCGATGGAGAAATTTGCTGCTGAGTGTGTCGCAATTGTAACGCCTGTAACAGATATTCGTTTTCCATCTATGGAAATCGTATTCGTATCTACAGCTACGACAAACTCGTAGTTCTGCCTCAAGGCTTCATGCTCTCGCCAATGGAGCTGATCATTAGCCATTGGCACACGGGATAGAATCTTCGGGCCCTTTACCCTCTCGTAGCTCATTTCTGAATAGAAGTCGGTCACTCCGTTTCCGAATGAAAATTGTTCCTTTGACGGATCGCACATCACCTCAATTGATTTGATTTCAGCGCTCGTGGTTGTGCCGTAGATAAATTTCGCACGCTGTTTGCGCTTCTCTTCCCCCATTTGCTTTCCTTTTGATTGAGGCGTCTATACCCGCAGCAGCATCAGATCGGTGTCTTCCGGCTTGGCGCCGGCCATGGTCAACATGGCGTGCACTTGGCCGCGATGATGCGTTTCGTGATTGAAGAAGTGAGCGATGAGATGCTGTTTCGACATCGACATATCTTTCTTCAACAACCCCGAGTACCACGATAGGTCACCCTTGAGCCAATTCGGATCGAGGTCTTCGGCCCATCGTTCGATCTTCGTATCGGTGGCGCGGCGTACGTCGCTCAATTCGTCGAAGCTGTCATGCATGGCGAGCCCATCCTTGGGCGCCATTTGAAAAGCGCCTTCGCCGAGAAAGCGGTCGAGCCAGACGCGATCGGCCCATAGCAGATGGTTGAACGTGGTGTGGATGGAGCCAAAGAACGCGCCGCGCTGCTGGCGTCGCTCCTCATCGGAGAGGGTTGCCGCAGCGTCATAGAGGCTTTTGTTCTGCCATGAATTGTATTTCGCCATGGTGATCACATAGGCTTTGTCGATCACGTCGCCCCTCCCTTAGACGTTTTGCTCTTCAGTCGTTTATGCCCTAGCTGCGCGCCTGCAACTCGACGGCAAGTGAATAGACGCGCAGTCTGAGGTCCTCGGGCAGATCGCGCAAGGCCTCAAGAAAGATTCGTCCGGCGCGACACATGGTGGCATCGGGCAAGGGCGGATCGGGCGTGTGGGCATCGAGCAGGGATTCGATCTCGGGCGTGTCGAGGCCGCGTGCGCGCAGCGCGTCTTCCAGCGTGCGGAAGTCGCTGTCGCTGGGGGCTTCGCGCTTGTCGGTGCTTTTCTGGCCGTCGATCATCGCATCGAGGTTGGCTTGCGCCAGTTTCGCCATCAGCGGGCGATTGGCCTGGGCGAAATCGAAAAAGCCCGACGCGGCGCCGCCATGCAGGAAATCGGCGCAGACCTGCGGGTCCGCCGCTTCCATGGCGCGCAACACGTCGAATTGCCGGTCGAAGACATTCTGCAAGGCGGCGTCGGACGCTTTCGCCGCCAAGATGCCGCGGCTGTGCCGCAGGGATCGCATCGCCTCGGTCAGATAGAAGTCGGGCGTGCCGGTGCGATGACCACGCGCGGCGCGCTCGGCGAATGTGTCGAACATGCGGGTGTGGTCGGCCGGATAGGCGGCGCGGATGGCGTCGAAATAGGTGGTGAATTCGGGCGTCTGCGTCAGCAGATTGGCGATCGCGGTGCGCTCTTCGGCGAGTTGTGCCGCCGACGGCTGGTCAGCCGCCTGCTGCGTCTCAAGGCGCTGGGCCTCGCGGTAGTTCAGCGCGCCATCGAAGAAGCGCCAGCTCAGATAGGCGCTGGCGACCAAGGCGATGGCAAGCAGGACGATACGCAGGATGTGCATGCGTCGGTTCCGCGGACCGATTCCTGTGATGGGAGCGGCGTGCGAAAGGCGGAGACCACTTTTCGCATCCCGCTCCGGGGACCCTCAACTCAAGGGCGTAACGAAGCGCCGGGCAATGTCAATATTACGGCGATCGTGGGATCTGGCTGTTGACGACCGGTCTAGGTCTTGTGCGGGATCCAGCGACCCTCTTTGTCGCGACCGACTTTGCCTGCCAGGCGCAGTTTTTCCAGGACCAGGACGATTTCGCGGCCGTCGCGGCTGCCGGTGGCGGCCATCAGGTCCTCGAAGAACTTCGGGCCGTCCTCAATGGCGGCCTCGACGCTGGGGAAGCGCTTGCCGCCATAGCGCGGCGGTTCGGGGATGATCGGCGGGCCGGCCAAGGTCTGGGCGAAGGGCAGGGTGCAGTCGAAGCCGGCCTTGGCGCCGGTGCGGGCCCCATTCAGGGACGGGTCGAGCGGAATGGCGCGGAAACCCGACTGGATGACCAGATCGCGATCGGCTTGAAAGCGGGTCGCCATTGCCCAGTCGACCTGGCCGTCGGAGCGGATGTCGACGTCGGGATCGACCACCCAGACATGTTTGGCGTTGGAGACCGAGCCGAAGACGGCGGCGATGGCATTGCGGGCTTCGCCCGGTACGCGCTGGCGGATCGCCACGCGCACATGCAGGCCACCGCCCGAGGCTGTGAGCACGTTGATGTCGACGGGCTCGCGCACGGCCGTCTGCAATGCTCGCCACAAGGTCACTTCGGCGCGGGTGGCGTTGAGCTGCGAGGTGTCGGTGCAATCCATCGTGCGGCCGCCGATGGTCGAGGTCTGGAACAAGGCGTCGCTGCGCTTGGTGATGGCGGTCAGATGGAAGACCGGATTCATCTTCAGCTCGCCATAGTAGCCGAGAAATTCGCCATAGGGCCCTTCCGGCTCCACATGGCCGCGCTCGTCGATATAGCCTTCCAGGATCATTTCGGCGTCGGCGGGCACCATCAGATCGTTGGTGATGCATTTGACCATGGGCATCGGGCCATCGCGCAGCGACGCCATGATGCCGACTTCGTCGATCGGCAGGCGCATCACCGCCGAGACATGATCGACCGGATGGGCGCCAAGCACGAAGGCGATCGGCAGTTTCTCACCGCGGCGGGCGCTGGCTTCGTAGATCGCCTTGAGATCGCTGGGCGACAGAAGGTCGACGCCGGCTTCCTGACGGCCGCGCAGCATCAGACGGCGCATGCCGACATTGGTGAGGCCGGTGGCGGGATCGCGCACGATGTCGACGCCGGCGGAGATATAGGGCGCGCCGTCGAGGCCGTGCTGGAGATGGGCCGGCAGGCGGGTGAGATCGGCGTCATCGCCTGTCAGCACCACCTGTTGCACCGGCGCTTCGGCGCGGCTGACCTCGATCATCTGCGGCCGGTTGTCGAGGCGGCGCAGAATTTCGTGCAGCAGCTTATCCGGCGTGGTGTTGAAAGCGCGGGCAATACGGGCGCGGCTGGCGGTGACATTGCCGATCAGTTCGGCACCCTCGGGGCCTGCCTTGCGGAAATAGACCGCTTTCGGCGAACCTTCGAAATGCTGGGCAAGATCGGCGAGATCGACCGGCTCGTCATGGGTCTCCAGTTCGCCGAGTGCTTCGATTTCCTTGAGAAACCGGCGCAAGCTGTAGCGATCGAGGTCGATCGCGGTGCCGGCTTTCTGCAAAATGGTCATTGTTTCCTCCGACGCGGCTCTGGCCGCTCTTTTTTATGAAAAGACGAAATCCAACGGGACTACATCCGAAACGACGGGCGTTGTGAAGTGGATCGCGGCTGGGTGCAACATATTTCAGGCGTTCCCTGGCTGGTCGCGCGAGAAATTTTGCGGCCGGCCATAGCCATATTCCCATTGCCTGGGCTAGAAGGCGGCAACGGCGGGGGGAACCCGCCCGAAAGATGTGGAGGAAATGGGGATGGCATTCCGTTATGCGATAGCATTCTGTCTGGCGACGATGGTGGCAGCGCCCGCCCAGGCACAAGACTATCCAACGAAGACGATTTCACTGATCATGGGTTATCCGCCTGGCGGCGGCGTTGATATTCCAGGCCGTTTTTTCGCGGCTAAATTGCAACGGTTGTCGGGACAAACGATCGTCGTCCTCAACAAGCCGGGTGCCAATGGCAATATCGCGGCTCAGGAAGTCGCTCGCGCGACGCCTGACGGCTACACGCTGATGTGGGCGCCCAGCTCGGTCTATTCGGCCAATATGTTTCTCTACAAAAAGCTGAACTACGACGCCCGCCGGGATTTCACGATGATCTCGCCCGGCAGCCAGTATGGCTTCCTGCTGGCGGTCAATCCCAAGAGCGCGGTCAAGACCGTGGCCGAACTGACTGATTTGCTGAAAAAGAAGGGCGACAAGGCCCAATACGGATCAGGTAGCTCTACCGGTATGGCGGTGGGTGAACTCTACAAGTCGATGGTGGGGCTCGATACTCTGAACGTGCCCTACAAAACGACACAGGATGCTGCCCGCGAATTGGGCAATGGCGTGCTCGACTTCATGTTTGTCGATGCTCCCTTCGGCATGGGGCAGATCGTCGGAGGCCAGCTCAAGGCCCTCGCCGTTACCTTACCGCAGCGCATGTCCTTTGCGCCCGACATTCCCACGATGGATGAGGCTGGCGTGAAGGACTATGAACTGACCGGCTGGATGGCCTTGGCGGCGCCGGCCAAGACGCCGAAACCGATCGTCGATAAATTGCGCGGTTGGATGAAACAGGCGGTGGAAGAGCCCGATACCGCCAAATTCCTGGCAACGGCCGCTTCCGTGCCCTTTACTTTGGCACCCGACAAAATCGACGCCTATTGGGATGGACAGATCGAAAAATGGCGTAAGCTGATCGATCTTGCCAAGATCGAGGCACAATAGGTTTGCAAGGCATAGCTGGTGCGGCGTCGCCGGAGGCCGCACCAGAATTCGCGCCCGCGGGCGTCGGCATCAATAGATGGGAGGAAAGTGTGGACGATAAAATGACCCCTGGCGCTGGCCATAACGTTGCGCGGGTCGAGGATCCCAAGGGGCCGCTGGCGCCCAAGGCGAGCTTCGGCAGCGACGTGGTCGCCGAAACGCTGCGCGACCTGGACGTGCCCTATATCGCGCTCAACCCGGGCGCCAGCTATCGCGGCCTGCACGATTCCATCGTCAACTATCTCGGCAATACCAAGCCGCAGATGCTGCTGTGCCTGCATGAAGAACATGCCGTTCACATCGCGCAGGGCTGGGCCAAGGTGACTGAAAAGGCGATGGCCGCCGCGGTTCATTCGAATGTCGGCCTGATGCATGCCTCGATGGCGATCTTCAACGCCTGGTGCGATCGCATGCCCGTCCTGATCATGGGTGCGACGGGCTATCTCGATGCTGCCCGCCGCCGGCCGTGGATCGAATGGATTCATACGTCGCGCGATCAAGCGTCGATGATCCGCAATTATGTGAAGTGGGACGATCAGCCGGGTTCGCCGGCGGCGGCACGCGAAGCCATCGTGCGCGCGCGCTGGATCGCCGAGACGACGCCGAAGGGTCCGGTCTACGTCAATCTCGACGTCGGTCTGCAGGAAGATCCGTTGGCGAAAGACTTGCCGCCGATGGATGTCAAGCGCTATGGACCGCCGGTGGTGCTGGGCCCCAGCGAAGACCTGGTGGCGCAAGCCAAGAAGCTGATCGAAGGCGCGAAGAAGCCGGTGATCTTCTATGGTCGCGGTTCGCGTGCGCAGGCAGCCTGGGACAATCGCGTGGCTTTGGCCGAGCGGCTTGGCGCGCCTGTCATAACCGACCTGAAATCCTCGGCGGTTTTCCCGACGGAACATCCGCTGCACGCGGGTTGCGCCCATATGCAGGCTGAGAAGCATCTCGCGGCCTTGGTCCGCGAGGCGGATCTGATCCTGGCCTTCGACGCGGTCGATATCGGTGGTTTCCTGCTGTCGTGTGTCGAAGGCGGCGCGCCGACGGGCAAGATCATCAACGTCTCGATGGACCATCGCATCCACAACGGCTGGAGCATGGATCATCAGGTGCTGCCGCCGGCGGATCTGTTCGTCTCGGCCGACACCGATCTCACCGTGGCGGCGCTGGTGAAGGCGCTGGGCTCGGCGAAAAAAGAAGTCTGGTCGAAGGACGTGCGGCCGAAGCGCGATCTGGCACTGCGCGGCGCCAACGAGCAGCCGCTGGTGCGCGATCTGGCGCTGGCGCTGCGCAAGGCTCTCGGCAAGCGCGAGGTGTCGCTGCTGCACACGACGATCGCCTGGCACGAGAGCTGGTGGCCGATCGACCATCCGCTGGCTTACTTCGGTGGCGCCGGCGGTGGCGGCCTGGCGGCTGGTCCAGGCATTGCCGTGGGTTCGGCATTGGCGCTGCGCGGCAGCGGCCGCTTTCCGGTCGCGGTGCTGGGCGATGGCGACTTCCTGATGGGCGCGACGGTGTTGTGGACGGCGGTGCATTACCGCATTCCGCTGCTCATCGTCGTCTCCAACAATTCCTCGTTCTACAACGACGAATTGCATCAGGAGCGCGTGGCCCACACGCGGACGCGCCCACCGGAGAACAAGTGGATCGGCCAGAAGATGATCGATCCCGACATCGACCTGGCGCAGATCGCCCAGGGTCAGGGCGCAACCGGCATCGGGCCGGTGCGCACCATCGCCGAGCTGGAAGCGGCTCTGCCGGGGGCCATCGCGGCCGTGGAAGCCGGTGGCGTCGCGCTGATCGACGTGCGCGTGGTTCCAGGTTACGCTTGATTGCGTGACAGGCGGGGCGCGCCGGGAGAGGGCGCGCCTCGTTTTAGATAAGAAATGATCGAGGGAGGGAGAAATGACGTCGCGGCTTCGACGGCTTTTTGTCTGCGCGTTTTTTGTTGTCGCATCATCGCCGATGATGGCGCAGGATTATCCATCAAAACCGGTGCGCATTCTTATCGGCCTTCCAGCCGGCGGTGGCGCTGATCTGCTGTGCCGTTATTTTGCCGATCAACTGGCGAAAGCGACCAATCAGACCGTCGTCGTCGAGAACAGGCCGGGCGCCGGCGGTAATCTGGCGACACAGGCGGTGGCCTCTGCCAAGCCCGACGGCTATACGCTGCTGTTCTCGACCAGCAATCCTTTGACCGGCAATTTCTATCTCTACAAGAATCTCGGTTTCAAACTGTCGGACTTCGCGCCGATCACCACGCTGGCGCGCGCGGCTTTCGTGCTTGTCGTTTCCGGAAAGTCGGACATCCACAGCGTCGCTGACCTGACGAAAAGCCTGAAGGAGAAAGGCACACGGGCACGTTATGGCGCGCCGACGTCGATCTCGCTGGCCTCGGCGGAAATCTATCTCGATGCGATCGGCGTGAACGCGCAACGCGTGCCTTACAAGGCGTCCGCGATGGCAGCGACTGAGCTGGCCGCCGGCGATCTCGATTTCTTCTTCATGGATTCGACGGGAGTGAAAGGTCCGGCGGAGCGCGGCCAGGTGCGCATGCTCGCTGTCACCTCGCCGCAGCGCATCTCGCTGGCGCCGGATGTGCCGACGATGCAGGAGCAGGGCGTCGCCGATTTCGACATGACGCCCTGGTTCGCCATTTTCGCGCCGGCGGGCACGCCACAGGATGTTCGCGACAAGCTGGAAGGTCTGCTCAACGCCATCGTGAAAACGCCTGAGACAAAGGCGTTTCTCAGCAATGCCGCCGCCGACCCTTATCCGGGCAATCCGGATGTGCTGATGGCGACGGTGCGTTCGCAGAGCGAGAAATATCGCAAGCTGTCGGAAGCAGGAAAGCTGCCACTCGCGGCGGAGTGAGTTCGACCAAAATAAAACTCCCGGACCAAGGTCCGGGAGTTCCACTCTTACGGAGCGTTGTGGATCAGGCGGCTTGTTCGAGCGCCTGGGCTTCCGCGTCGCCGGCTTCGATGGCGACAGCTACCGATTGCAGGATGGCAGCATAGCGCACCGCCGTCTGCACGGTTGCGGCTTCGACGCCGTGTTCGCGCAGCACTTTCTCATGGGCATCGATGCACATGCCGCAGCCGTTGATGGCGGAAACCGCCAGCGACCACAGTTCGAAATCGGTCTTCGGAACACCCGGATTGCCGATGACGTTCATGCGCAGCTTTGCCGGCAACGTGCCGTATTCCTTGTTCGAGGCGAGGTGAACAAAGCGATAGTAGACATTGTTCATCGCCATGATCGACGCCGCCGCGCGTGCCGCCTGGGCGGCTTCGGGCGAAAGCTGGCCAGCAGCTTCCGCGCCGATGGCGCTTGCGACTTCCGCATTGCGCGTCGAGATCGCCACCGCCAGCAGCAGGCCCCATTTGGTCTGCTGGCCGAGGCTCTCGTCGCCCGCAAGCGACGAGAGATTGAGGCGGACGTCCTTGGCGAAATCGGGAATACGGGCCTTCAGAGCTTCGATGCTCATGATGCTTCCTTCCTGACTTGTTACGCCGCCTTCAGGGTTTCGCCGCCGACTTCGCGGTTGCAAGCGCACAGTTCGTCGGTCTGCAGGGCGTCGAGAACACGCAGCGTGTCCTTCGGCGCGCGGCCGACGCTCGAAGCCGTCGCATAGACGTGCTGGATGACGTTGTGCGGATCGACGACGAAGGTGTAGCGGTGGCAGGTGCCGTCTTCGGCGCGCACGCCAAGGCCATCAACCAGCGAACCCTTGGTGTCGGCGAACTGCCAGATCGGCAGGCTCTTCAGGTCCTTGTGGTCGCGGCGCCAGGCGAGCTTGACGAATTCGTTGTCGGTCGAGCCGCCGAGGACGACAGCGTCACGGTCGGCGAATTCCGCGTTGAGGCGGGCGAATTCGGCGATCTCCGTCGGGCAGACGAAGGTGAAGTCCTTCGGGTAGAAGAAGATGATCTTCCACTTGCCGGCGAAGCTGTCCTGGGTGAGGGTTTCGAAGGCGCTGACGCCCTTTTCCTCATGGTTGTTGAAGCCGGGCTTCACGCCGGTGATGTCAAAAGCAGGCAGTTTCGAGCCGATGCCGAGCATGTATCTCTCTTTCTTTTTTGGGAGCGGGCTTCGCCGCATTGGCGTCAACGGAATGTCCTTTGGATGCGCCTGCGGCGCGCCTTGGCTTCCGGACATGGTCAAGATAGGAATTTGTTTGAGATCGATCCAATCGATTATGTCTTAAAGATCGATAGGGAATATCTATAATTAGAGGTATTCTATTCTGGATCAAAAGCTTATTGTGATTAAGAAGCACAAGCTTGAGGAAGCGAAAAAGGAGCTGGGGCGTGATCAAAGCCATACGCATTCATGGCCATGGCGGGCCGGACGTCATGCGTTTCGAGGATATCGAATTGCCGCCGCCGGGGCCCGGCGAAGTGCGGGTGCGCCACACCGCCGTGGCGCTGAATTTTTCCGACATCAACGTGCGGCGCGGCGGCTTCTACCAGAAGGACCCGCTGCCCATGCCAATCATCCTCGGCAATGAGGCGGCGGCCGTGGTGACGGCGCTGGGGCCCGGTGTCGATACCTGGCGCGTGGGTGACCGGGTCGGTTATGTCGGCATGGGTGCCGGCTTTTTTCAGAACACCGGGTCTTATGCGCAGGAGCGCAATGTCTTCGCCGCGCGACTGGCGCCGATCCCTGACGATATCTCGGACGTGCAGGCGGCCTCGATCATGCTCAAGGGGCTCACCGCCTCCAACATCATCAATAAAATCTATCAGCCTAAGCCTGGCGACACCGTATTGATTCATGCCGCTGCCAGCGGCGTCGGGCTCATCCTGGTGCAATGGTGCAAGCATTATGGCGCAACGGTCATCGGCACCGTCGGCAGCGCTGATAAAGCGGAGATCGCCAAGGCGCATGGCTGCGATCATGCCATTCTCTATCGGCAGACCGATTTCGTGAAGGCGGTGAAAGACATCGTGCCACAAGGCGTGACGGCGGTGCTCGATGGTGTCGGCAAGGATACGTTCATTCCCTCGATGGATTGCACGGCGCCGTTCGGCACTCTGGTGAACTATGGCAATGCCTCGGGGCACGTGCCGCCGATCGACATCATCGATCTGTCGCTGAAAGGCACGCTCAATCTCTGGCGCCCCGGGGTGCATTATTTCCTCGGCGATCCACAACGTTTCCGAGAGCTGATGAAGGATCTGTTCGAACTCGTCGGGCAAGGCGTGCTCAAGACCGTGGCGACCCGCACCTATCCGCTCGCCGAAGCCGCAACCGCCCATCGCGACGCGGAAAGCGCTGCCCATGCGGGGCCGGTGGTGTTACTGCCGTGACGGGCGGCGAGGCATTCCTTGCCTCGCTTCCTTGCCTCGCTGTCTTGTTCTGTCTATATCCGGTCTCCCGCATCGCTTACGCCGGCTCGTTTCGGCGATTGAGCTCAAGGAGACGATATGATTTCCGTCACTTTCCCTGACGGCGCGCAGCGCCAATTCGCCCCCGGCACCACAGGTCTCGACATCGCCAAGGGCATTTCGCCCTCGCTGGCGAAGCGTACTGTGGCGATGGCCGTCGATGGTGTGCTCGCCGATCTCGCCGATCCTTTGACCAAGGATGCGAAACTCGAATTCATCAACCGCGACGATCCGCGCGCGCTGGAGCTGATCCGGCACGATTGCGCCCACGTGCTTGCCGAAGCGGTGCAGAGCCTGTGGCCGGGCACGCAGGTGACCATCGGCCCGGTGATCGAAAACGGCTTCTATTACGATTTCAGCCGCAACCAGCCGTTCACGCCGGAAGATTTCGCCGCCATCGAAAAGAAGATGCGCGAGATCATCGCCCGCGACGCGCCTTTCACCAAGGAAGTGTGGAGCCGCGACAAGGCGATCAGCTTCTTCGAGGAGAAGGGCGAGGCGTTCAAGGTGGAGCTGGTTGAAGCCATCCCGGCCGACCAGGATCTGAAAATCTACAAGCAGGGCGACTGGCTCGATCTGTGCCGTGGTCCGCACATGACCTCGACCGGCAAGATCGGCAGCGCCTTCAAATTGATGAAGGTGGCCGGCGCCTATTGGCGTGGTGATTCCAACAAGCCGATGCTGAGCCGCATTTACGGCACGGCCTTCGCCAAGCAGGACGATCTCGACGCCTATCTGCATCAGCTTGAAGAGGCGGAACGTCGCGACCATCGTCGCCTAGCGCGCGAGATGGACCTGTTCCATTTCCAGGAGGAAGGCCCTGGCGCGATCTTCTGGCATCCCAAGGGCTGGACCCTGTTCCAGACCCTGATGGCCTATATGCGGCGACGTCTTGCTGGCGATTACGCGGAAGTGAATGCGCCGCAAGTGCTCGACAAGTCGTTGTGGGAAACCTCCGGCCACT
Organism: Rhizobiales bacterium 62-17; assembly: GCA_001898965.1. Lineage (GTDB taxonomy): Bacteria > Pseudomonadota > Alphaproteobacteria > Rhizobiales > Beijerinckiaceae > Terripilifer. Next base: position 469,696 of record MKVW01000004.1, on the reverse strand, counting down.
GGGGCTGGTATCGCGAAGCCATGTTCATGGCGAAGCCCGCCGGCGACGAGGCCGACGAAGAGCGCATTTATGCACTGAAACCCATGAACTGCCCGGGCCACGTGCAGATTTTCAAGCACGGTCTGCGCTCTTATCGCGAGCTGCCGATGCGCCTGGCCGAGTTCGGCATCGTGCATCGCTATGAGCCGTCGGGCGCCTTGCATGGGGTGATGCGCGTGCGTGCTTTCACCCAGGACGATGCGCATATCTTCTGCACGGAAGAGCAGCTCGCCGAAGAATGCCTCAAGATCAACGATCTGATCCTGTCGGTCTATCGCGACTTCGGCTTCGACAAGATCGTCGTGAAACTGTCGACCCGCCCTGAAAAGCGCGTCGGCACCGATGCCATGTGGGATCATGCCGAAAGCGTGATGATGCGCGTGCTCGACGAGATCAAGGCGCGGCACGGCAATATCGTCACGGTTGCGCTCAACCCGGGCGAAGGCGCGTTCTACGGGCCGAAGTTCGAATATGTGCTGCGTGATGCCATCGGCCGCGACTGGCAGTGCGGTACGACCCAGGTCGACTTCAACTTGCCGGAACGTTTCGGCGCCTTCTACATTGCCGCCAATGGCGAGAAGACGCCGCCGGTCATGGTGCACCGGGCGATCTGCGGTTCGCTGGAGCGTTTCACCGGCATTCTGATCGAGCATCACGCCGGCCATCTGCCGCTGTGGCTGTCGCCGACCCAGATCGTTGTGGCGACGATCACCCAGGAAGCCGACGACTATGCCATGGAAGTGACGGCGCTGGCGCGCAAGCGCGGCCTGCGCGTCGATCCCGATCTGCGCAACGAGAAGATCAACTACAAGGTGCGCGAGCATTCGCTGGCAAAAATTCCAGTGATGCTCGTCGCCGGCCGCAAGGAAGCAGCCGAGCGTACCGTGTCGATCCGCCGGCTCGGCTCGCAGCAGCAGGTGTCGATGTCGCTTGATGAAGCGCTGGCGATGCTCGCCGACGAAGCCATCCCGCCGGATGTGCGTCGCGGCGAGTAGTCAGCTCGTTGATCAATTAGCCATGGCGCGATCGAGCGCCATGCGTTGCGCCGGGGTTGGCGCGCCGAGATAGCGGGGGCGTTGGCCCTCGCTGGTCAGGGATCCGATGGCGCTCGATGCATCGAGACTGAAAAAGATATGCAGTTCGTTGCCGGCGCAGTCGTGCGGCTTGCAGACGTTGGACGCCTGCATTTTGCGGCCTTCAACGGTGATGGTTTTCAGCGGGCCGGCAACGCCGGGGCCGCCCTTGCCGAAGGCGATTAGCCAGCCGGGAATATTCTTCTCGCCGGACAGCATGGCGGTCCAGGCCTTGCGATAGGCGGGTTTCTTCAGCGCGTCGAACAGGTATTCATCGTCCGCACGCGCCATGCCGGTTCCCAGTATCGCCACGAGACCAACAGCGAGCGTAAGACGGACAAGCGATTGCGGCATGACGGCCCCGCAGAGGTTCAGAAGGCCTTGAAGGTGATGATCGTACGGGTGTCGACAATGCCCGGGATGGGCTGGACTTTTTCCCCGACGAAGTGGCCGATGTCGACATCCTTATCGACATAGAATTTCGCCAGAATGTCGTAATTGCCGGCGATCGAATAGATTTCCGAGGCGATTTCGGCTTCGGCCAGCGCGCTCGCGACCATATAGGTCTTGCCCAGCGCGCATTTGATCTCAACGAAAAAGGTCTGCATTCCTGTCTCCAGCACCGCTGGGGGCTTTCTATAACTATTTCGCCAGCACTTCCACATCCCGGTCGCGCGCCGAGCGCACTTCGAATGTGCTCTGGTAGGTCTTGCCGTCGCGGCGTGCGATTGCCGCATATTCGCCCTCGGCCAGGACAAGGGAGGGGAAGGCGCCGATCATTTCGCGCAGCACGTCACCACCCGGCGTCAGCACGGTGAAACTGGTGTTGGCCAAGGCCTCGCCGCCGGGCGCGTTGACCAGTTTCAGGGTGATCAGCGCGGCGCGATGCTTGAGCGTGGTGACGGTGACCTTGCCTGGCTGAATGCGCAGATCGGCTTCGACGACCGAATTGGTGGCATTGGCGCTGCCGGCGGAACCGCCAGTGGCCGGGCCTTCCAGATAGGTGGAGACGATGTGATAGGTGCCTTCCGGCAGGCGCACGGTCTGGCCCGGTTTCACGTCGCGGGCGACCAGTTTGGCCTGGGGATTGCCGCCGTCGGGCACGAAGATCGACAAGGTCAGCCGATCGGGCGGGATTCTGGTGTCGCCGAGCATGCCGATGACGCGCAGCCCCCCGGCGTTGAGCTGCAATCGTTCGCTGACATTGCGGCCGTTGATCGTCACGCGGCGAGTGGCACTGGCGAGCCCCCAGGCGACATGGACGATGTAATCGCCATTGGGCAGGCTGAAGGTCGGGCTCTCTTCGCGGGCGCTGGCCTGCTCCGGACGGCTGCCGTCATCCTCGGCCCGCTCCCGAAACACCCGCCAGACCAGTCCGGTGGGCGCGGTTTTGGCGTCACCGGCGAAGCCGGCGGACAGGCTGAGAGAGCCGCCGGAGGCGGGCGATTGGCCGCTCGGCAGGCCGGTGCTGGGCGTGGTCTGCGCCGTAACTAATGTCACTGACGCCAAAAGCGCCAAAAGCGCCAGCCAACGTCGCGTCAGCAAACGTTTTGCACCTTTCATTCGCCTGCGGTCTCCAAAATCGCCCGATATGGGCATTCCCCAATCCGGCCCCGGCGTCAACTCGCGCCGAATTGCGGCCCGGACATGGCAGTCCGTCCCAGCCGCCACCCTTGCGCAAGTTGCTCTTTCTGGCCGCCCGCTCCTCCTGTAGAAGGCGTCCAGCCTTTGTAGTTTTCACCGGAAACTTTGGAATCGTTATGAATTCGACGATTGATATGCTGAAAAGCCGCCGGTCGGTGCCGCCGTTGGCGATGACCGGCGTCGGGCCGGACACGGAGCAGCTTCAGACTCTGCTGACCGTAGCGTCGCGGGTGCCCGACCACGGCAAGCTCGCGCCCTGGCGCTTCATCATTTACGAGGGCGAGGGGCGCACCCGCGCCGGCGCGGCCATATTAGCGGCCTTCGATGCGGCCAATCCTGGTGTCGACGAAAGCCGGCGGACGCTGGAGCGTCAGCGCTTCAGCTATGCCGCCGTCGTCGTCGGTGTCGTGTCGAAGCCGGTCGTCCATGCCAAAATCCCGGAATGGGAGCAGGTGCTGTCGGCGGGTGCGGTGTGCATGAACCTGACCGTCGCCGCCAATGCCATGGGCTTTGCAACGTCCTGGCTGACGCAGTGGTATTGCTACGATCCGGCGGCATCTGCCGCGCTTGGTCTGCGCGAGGGTGAGAAATTCGCCGGTTTCGTGCATATCGGCAGCAGCAATGGCGTGCCGGAGGACCGGCCGCGGCCGGCGCTCGACACCATCGTCAGCCGTTTTTGAGCGGAGCCCCTCATGTTTTTCGAGCCGCATAAGCGTGACAAGTCGATCTTCCCTCATGATCCGTTCAAGGCGATGATCGCGCCGCGTCCGGTGGGCTGGATTTCGACGATGAATAAAGCGGGCCAAGTCAATCTGGCGCCCTATTCCTTCTTCAATGCCTTTTGCGATCGGCCTCCCATTGTCGGTTTTTGTAGCGACGGCGAGAAGGATTCGAAAACCTTCGCGGCCGAGAGCGGTGAGTTCGTCTGGAATATGGCGACCTATGCGTTGAAGGATCAGGTCAATGCTTCGTCGGCGCCGCTGCCGCGTGGCGAGAGCGAATTCGTTCATGCGGGGCTGGAAACGGCACCGTCGCAGATCGTCAAGGCACCGCGCGTTGCCGCGAGCCCTTGCGCGCTCGAATGCAAGGTGACGCAGATTTTCCAACTGACGAATACCGACGGCCAAGGCACCGACCGCTGGATGGTGATGGGTCAGGTGGTCGGCATGCATGTCGATGACGACTATATCGGCAATGGTCGCATCGACGTGTTGCGCATGAAGCCCATCGCCCGTTGCGGCTACATGGACTATTCGGCGATCGAAAGTTTCTTCCAGATGCAGCGCCCGCCCGGTGCCGGCAATGCGGGTGGCGGCGGCTAAAAAAGCCTCGGTGTCATACCGGACACGTGATCCGGTATGACGCTTCAAGCCGAAGTAAACCTCTAAGCACGCCGCCGCAGAGCGCCTTCGATCTCCGTGAAAATCGCCGGGTCGTCGATTGTCGCGGGCATCGACCAGGGATCGCCATCGGCGATCTTCTTCATCGTGCCGCGCAGAATTTTGCCCGAGCGGGTCTTGGGCAGGCGGTCGACGGCCAGCGCGGTGCGGAACGCGGCAACGGGGCCGATCTTTTCGCGCACCAGATTGACGACTTCCTTTTCGATCTCCGCCTTGTCGCGGGCGACACCGGCTTTCAACACGATGAAGCCGAGCGGTGTCTCGCCTTTGAGGTCATCCTTGGCGCCGATGACCGCACATTCGGCGACGTCGGGATGGGAGGCGACCACTTCCTCCATGCCACCGGTCGAAAGACGATGGCCGGCGACATTGATGATGTCGTCGGTGCGGCCCATGACGTAGAGATAGCCATCCTCGTCGCGATAGCCGGCATCCGAGGTTTTGTAGAAACCGGGATAGTCCGTCAGGTAGCTTTCGCGCATGCGTTCGTCGTTCTGCCACAGGGTCGGCAGGGCGCCGGGGGCCAGCGGCAGGCGGATGACGATCGAGCCCATCTCGCCATCGGGCACGGGCTTGCTCGCTTCATCGACCACTTGCACGTCCCAGCCGGGCATGGCCACGGTCGGCGAGCCGTATTTCACCGGCAGAAGACCAAGGCCGACCGGGTCGGCGGCGATCGGCCAGCCTGTTTCGGTCTGCCACCAATGGTCGATCACCGGCAGGTTGAGGATCTTCTCCGCCCATTGCAGGGTCGGCGGATCGGCGCGCTCGCCGGCGAGAAACAGCGTGCGGAATTTCGACAGCTTGTACTTCTTCAAATGTTCCGCGTTCGGATCATCCTTCTTGATGGCGCGGAAGGCGGTGGGCGCGGTGAAGAGAGCGGCCACGTCATGTTCGGCGATGACGCGCCAATAGGCGCTGGCATCGGGCGTGCCGACGGGTTTGCCCTCGTAACAGACCGAGGTCGCGCCATAGATCAGCGGCGCGTAGACGATATAGCTGTGGCCGACGACCCAGCCGACATCGGAGGCGGCCCAAAATACTTCGCCGGGCGCAATGCCATAGATGTTCTTCATCGACCAGTTCAGCGCCACCATATGGCCGCCGTTGTCGCGCACTACACCCTTGGGAATGCCGGTCGTGCCTGAGGTGTAGAGAATATAGAGGGGATCGGTGGCGGCCACTTCGACGCAATCGGCCTGCCTGCCGGCGCGCTTGGCCGCTGCCACCGCCTGCGCCCAGTCATGATCGCGGCCCGCGATCATGGGAGCCTGTTCCTGCGGCCGTTGCAGCAGCAAGACGGCATCGGGCTTGTGGCTGGCGAGTTTGATCGCCTCGTCGAGCAGGGGTTTATATTTGACGATCCGGCCAGGCTCGATGCCGCAGGAGGCGGCGAGAATCAGGGTCGGTCGCGCATCGTCGATGCGCGTCGCCAGTTCCTTGGCGGCGAAGCCACCGAAGACCACGGAATGAATGGCGCCGATGCGGGCGCAGGCCAACATGGCGATCACCGCTTCCGGTATGGTCGGCATGTAAATGATGACGCGGTCGCCCTTGCCTGCGCCGAGATCGGCGATGACGGCGGCAAGCGTGGCGATCTCATCGCGCAATTCGCGATAGGTATAGGCGCGCTTCGTATTGGTGACGGGACTGTCGTAGATCAGCGCGTTTTGGTCGGCGCGGCCACGCTCGACATGGCGATCGATGGCATTGTAGCAGGTGTTGCACGTGGCGTCGGGAAACCAGCGGCCATAGATGCCGGCCTGCGGATCGAAAATGCGCGTCGGGGGAATGATCCAATCGATGCCGCGCGCCGCTTCGGCCCAAAAGCCTTCCGGATCGTCTTGCCACTCGGCGTAGACTGCGCCGTATCGGCTGGCCATGTTTCCCTCCGTATTGTTCGCAGCGCTCCCGCCACACGTTTGCATAGCGGGTAACATAGGGCGTTGACCATTGAAATCTCGGCAACAATAGCGGGCGCTCGATGGCTTCCGATCCGTCAACAGAATCTTAGGTAAAACGGTGCAGTTTCGGCTGTCGGCGGTGCGCCGGCGCCGGACCCGGATCATGCTCGAATATCTGCGCACGGGCGACTGGTTGACCCGGGAACGGGTCCGCATCATCGCTTTCACCTTATTGGCGTTTTACATCGCTTCGATGGCCTTTCTGTTCGCAACCTCGAACGGACGTGTGGATCGTTTCGATCGCCCGCTGGGCACCGATTATTCGCAGGTCTGGACGGCGGGGCGCTTCGTGCTCGAAGGCCATCCGGAAAAGCCGTTCGACAACGCGGTGCATGAGCGTCGCCAGCAGGAATATTTTTCGCCAACCTCAGGTTTCTTCCACTGGGGCTATCCGCCTTATTTCCTGGTCGTCGCGGCGATCTTCGCTCTGCTGCCCTATGCCTTGTCGCTGCTGCTGTGGCAGGCCTCGACCTTTCTCCTGTATCTGGCGGCAATGCGGCGCATCGCGCCTCTCCAGGATGGTCTGTTGCTGGCGGCGGCTTTTCCCGCGGTGTTCGTCAACGTCAGTCATGGGCACAATGGTTTCCTCAGTGCTGGCTTGATGGCCCTAGCCTTGCTGGTGCTGGAACGGCGGCCGATCGTTGCCGGCATCCTGTTTGGGCTGCTTGCCTACAAGCCGCAGTTCGGTTTGCTCATTCCGGTGGCGCTCGTTGCTGGCGGCTATTGGCGGGCGGTTGTTGCCGCCGGAGTGACGATCGTCGTGATGACGCTTGGCACGCTGTGGGCTTTCGGCTGGGAGACCTGGCGCGGCTTTTTCGACATGATGCATTTCTCGCGCGTCGTCGTGTCCGAACAGGGCGCGACGGGCTGGTATAAGATTCAGACGATCTTCTCAGCAGTGCGCATGTGGGGCGGCTCGATCCCGCTCGCTTATGGCGTGCAAGCGATCTCCGCTTTGGGATGCGCCGCGATCGTCGCCTGGATGTGGTTCACCCATGCCGATCGCCGGTTGGCGGCGGCCGCCTTGATGACCGGCGCGCTGCTGTCGACGCCTTATGCGCTCGACTATGACATGGTTCTGCTTGGGCCGGCGCTGGCTTTCGTCGTCGTCCATGGGCTCGAAAAAGGCTTTCGGCCTTGGGAGAAAACCGCGCTCGCCATGGTTTGGGCCATACCCTTGCTGACCCGCACGCTGACCCTGGCAACATTCGTTCCCGTGGGGCAGATCGTGATGATCGCGTTCATGGCGATGATCTTCAGCCGTGCCTGGGCGGAGCGTGGGGCAGGGCGGGGTATCGCAGAGCAGCGTCTCATCGCCGAGATCGGTGCGTTCTCGCTCGTCGGGGCGATCGGCTTTGCCGTCGATGCGGGACTGACTTTGCTTTTTGCCAAAGGGCTTGGTTTCTCCGGTTATGCGGCGCGCGTGCCGGCGATGGTGATCGCGGTCGCGGTGACATGGTGGCTCAATCGAATCTGGACGTTCCGTTCCCGTGATCCGCGTCTGCTGCGCGAATTCGCGCGCTATGTTCTGGCCAATCTGTTCACGGCCGCCTGTAATCTGTGCATTTATGCGCTGCTGCTATGGGGCGCCAGCCGGATGGGTTTCGAACAATCGGGCGGTGCGATTTTCGCCGCGCTGGTGGTCGGTTCCGGCGCGGCGGCGGTGGCCAATTTCATTCTCTCGAAATACTTCTCGTTCGCTAAAGAAGGCGATCGCGCTCAAGAGGCGAAGCCACCGATGGCGTCGTCGCCCGATCCGCTGCGCTGACCCTGTTCAGGCGCGGACATTCTTTCTATAAAGGCACAGGTATTTTCGGCGGTGACGGCGCTGAATCCCACAGCGATCGAGGCGTCGCATCGAATGATCACGGACTGGCATTTCTATGCGGCGGCCATACCGGGCACGATCTTGCTCGGTCTTGGCAAGGGCGGTTTTGCCGGGATCGGTATGCTCGCTCTGCCTTTATTGTCGCTGGTCATGCCGCCGCTGCAGGCCGCGGCGATCTTGCTGCCGATCCTGATGGTGCAGGATATCGTCGGCGTTTGGGCCTTCCGGCGCGATGTTTCCGCCGCGCATCTGAAACGGCTCTTTCCCAGCGCCATGTTCGGCATGCTGATCGGCTATTTCACCGCATCGTGGGTGTCGACGGGGTTCGTCCTGTTGCTCGTGGGTTTGATCGGCGCGGTGTTCGCGGTCTATCAGTTCCTGCGCTCACCGCCGGCGGGCGCGCCGCCGCAGCAGCCCGGCATGATCGTGACGTCGTTCTGGTCGCTCATCTGCGGTTTCACCAGTTTCATCGCCAATGCCGGCGGGCCACCTTTTCAAGTGGTGATGCTGCCGCAAAAGTTGCCGCCGCGGCTCTATGCCGGCACACAGGCGGTTTTCTTTGCCGTCATCAATTATGTGAAATTCGTTGGCTTCATTCATCTCGGCCAAGTGTCGATGGCCAATTTGACGACCTCGGCGGTGCTGTTCCCGCTGGCGATCTTGGCGACTTTGGGGGGCGTTTGGCTGGTCAAGCGGGTGTCGGCCGATAGTTTCTATCGCGTCGTCGTCACATTGACCTTCGTGGTCGGCTTGAAGCTGATCTGGGACGGCCTACGACAACTCGGCCTTTTCTAAAGTTTTTCGCCGTTTCACTTATCCGGCGCATCCGTATCGACGCCAGCTTCCGCCAATTCACTGAGCAGGCGTTCGGCGATCGCGCTCTGCATGCCCATGCGCTCGAAGCCACTGCGCAAATCGCCGGCGAACAGTGGAAAGGATCTTTCCAGCGTGTTTTTGAGTTCCTGCTTGGCGGCGATGTCGCCGCGCCGATGCGCGGCAAGAATGCTGGCAAGCAAGGCATAGGGATGGCGCGATGCCGCCGAAGCGCGGCCCCAGGTCTGCATTTCGTTGCGATCATCGTTCATCAACGCGGCGATGAAGAAATAAAAGGAATAATCGTCACGCAGCAGTTCGTTTTGCGCAATGGCGGCGTTGAGAAGGGATAGGCCTTCGCTGATCTGGCCCAGCAGGATGTGCACCGCGCCTCTTTGCGCCAGGGCATAGGCGGCGATGGGGTTGAGGTCGATGGCTTTCTGAATGCTTTCCTCAAAGCCCTGCTGATTGCCCATCAGGAATTGCACGAGGGCCATGGCGACATGGGGGCGGGTGTGTTGCGAGTCGCTGGCGACGGCGCGACGGGCCGAGACCATGGCGTCGGCCAAGGTGTAAGTGCTGTCGGGGCCGTTGACCTTGGTGACATAGTCGTCTGCGATCAGCATCGCGCGCAGCGCAGCTCCGGTGGCGAAATCTGGCCGGGTGACGAGCGCGATGTCGAGACAGCTCAGCGTGTCGCGGAAATTCGTTTGCGTTCGGTCCTGGAAATATTCAAAGGCCTTGATGACGCAATAGAAGGGGCGCCGCGCACCACTGTCGGGGCGGGTGCGGTTGCGATAGTCGGAGAAGATCAATCCATAAGGCCGGGAAATCGCCAGCCCGATATCGGAAGGGCGTCGCTCGCCGTCAAAGGATATCGGGTCGAGCGCGAAGTCGCGCAGATTGCGCGACCAGATCAGTTCGCCGCTGGCGACATGGGTGACCCGAACCCGCAGCGTCGCCACGCTGCTGCTGCTGGCCTCCACCGCCAGATCGACCCGATAGTCGACGCGGGTGGCGCCATTGCCGATCCGCTCGATGATGGAAATGTCGTCGGCGCGCTCGAATTCGTGCTCGATGGCATCCTTGATGCGCTGTCCAAGGCGGGTCACTTCCGGATCGGAGGTTTCGCGCAAGGCGACCGCGATGGTCGGCTCGACCGGGCGGAAACTATCGGTGAATTCCGGGGGATCATTGTCGGTGAAGCGCGGCAGACTGGGGGCGTTGGCTTCAGGCGTACGGTCCAGCTGTTGCTGCCAGACGAAGAAAACCGCCAGGCCCGTCAGCAGAATGGCCGCAGCGGCGAGGCTGGACCACAGGCCGATCGAGCGGCGGGGCACGGGCGGGAGGCTGCGCCGTAAGGATGCGGGATCGTTCCCGCTCGGTCGACCATCGGCGGCGCGGTTTTCGGTCGGCCGGAAATCGTCCAGGCCGGTGCGTGGCGAGGTAAGATCGGGCGGTTCGCGGCGGATGAATTCAGGGACATAGCGCCCCTTTGGGATGCGGATTTCGATCGGCGCGTCGCGGCCGTTCTCGCGGAAATAGCGCTCAAGCATCCGGCGCAAGCGGGTGGCTTCGACGCGGACGATGGAATTGGCCTGCGGATCGAACGTATCGTCGCGGCCATAGACGGTCACGGCGATGCTGAAGGCCTTCAGCCGTTCGGCGCGCCCCTCCAAGGTCTCCGTGACGATGAATTTGAGAAAGGCACTCAGACGGCCCGATGCCTTGAAATCGTCTTGCGCCAAGATATCGCGCAGCGAAGATTCGATCTGCTGCTGCTCGATCTCGGTGAAAGGAGGGCGTTGAGGGGAACTGTCGGACATTCTAATCTAATGTAGCACGTTAGTTCATCGTATAGCGTACCATGGGGTAAACCAAAGCAAAATGAGCCTTTTAATTTAGCGCCATGTAACGTGCGCCACCGTTTCGCCGCCACTAGCAGGTGAATAACGTCATGGGCTTAGGTAAACTCCTGATATTATAGCACACTTTCTCCAGTTAGCGCGGACGATCCGCGTCGGGAGACGACTTATGCTGCAGAGCTGCTCCAAGGCCATCGACTTGGCCAGCGATCACTTGGATCGCGCCGCGCAAGAAATGGCGCATGCGGTGGCCGCTCTGAAAAGCGTCACCGAGGCGGCCAGCGGGGACCACCGTGATCAGGCGCGGATGATCGGCGAAATGGCCAATGCCCAGGTCGAGATGGCGGCGGGCCTGGCTCTGCTCGTGCGTCACTTGCCGGCCGGCAAGGTCGATTACCTGCTTAGCAAGCTGGCCCTGCCGACGCTCACCCAGGAACATCAGCACTAAAACCCACCCTCGAGGCCGAATCCGTTTAGCCGGCGCGTCTGTCGGGATCAGCCGAGCGCGTGGGCGCTCGGCTTTGAGCCGTTTGGCCGTCCTTTCGACGTCAACATTCACCCGCCCGGTCAACCCCATTGGTTGGCCGGTCCGCTCATCTGATGGCAGGTGAATGTGCTGTCGGAGGGGGTTAGTGAACGGCGATGCGGCCTTGGGCGCGGAGTTTTTCGATTTCGTCCCGGAGCTTTAGTTTTTTGCGTTTCAGTTCCGCGGTTTTTAGGGGGTCGGAGGCTGGGCTTAGGCGGGAGGTCTCGATCTGTCTTTCGAGCGCCGAGTGGCGGCGTTCCAATTCAGCGATGTGACTTGCCACTGTCATCCTGCATCTCCTTTCGGTGTTGCGGATATAAAAGTGTGCCACAAAATGGGGAAGCCTCAAGCGGATTTCCGTCGTCTATCCTTCACATTTGGTGAAAGGCGCGGCGAAACCCGCCAGGAAACGAATGCGCGCATTGCAAGCCTTGTATAGGTCAATATCATTGAACTGTTGGTCGGCTAAAACGTGCAATGTCGACGATTCGTGGTCCCGCGGGTGTTGAGAAGAAATGCCGATCAGACTGAGTGAAGAAGACAAAGCTGCTTTTACGGCAGAGCTTGAGCGGCTGCGGGAAGAACATCGCGATCTTGATGCGGCCATTGCCGCGTTACAGGCTGTCGGGACGGTCGATCAATTGCAGGTGCAGCGCTTGAAGAAGCGCAAATTGCTCCTGCGCGATCGCATTCAGGTGGTCGAGGATCAGTTGACGCCTGATATCATCGCCTGACGCCTTCGCCCGGCGTGGCTTGCGAGGCCGCGCCGCTTCGTCTATCTCGGCCAGCTTTGTCTATATTCGCCAGCCTTGCCCGATAAGGGGATATCCAGTGAGCCAGACCTCCGCTCCGGTCGCCATCATTATGGGAAGCCAGTCCGACTGGGAAACCATGCGTCACGCCGCCGAGACGCTGGAGGCGCTGGGTATTGGCTTCGAGGCCCGTATCGTTTCGGCGCATCGCACTCCCGATCGGCTGGTGGCCTTCGCCAAAGGCGCGCGCGAGGCCGGATTTCAGGTGATTATCGCGGGAGCGGGCGGCGCGGCGCATCTGCCTGGTATGACCGCCTCGATGACGCCGCTGCCGGTTTTCGGCGTGCCGGTGGAATCCAAGGCCCTGTCAGGCATGGATTCTCTCCTGTCGATCGTGCAAATGCCGGCTGGTATACCGGTCGGAACCCTGGCGATCGGCCGGGCTGGTGCCGTCAATGCGGCGCTGCTGGCCGCTGCCGTTCTCGGCCTGCAGGACAAAGCCCTCGCTGGCCGCCTCGATGCTTGGCGCACGGCCCAGAGCAGCAGCGTGGCTGAACAGCCGAGCGGAAACTGATTGAATGGCCATTTCACACACGCCGCTTCCGCCCGTCGCACCGGGCGCTACCGTTGGAATTCTGGGATCGGGCCAGCTTGGACGCATGCTGGCGCTGGCCGCCGCCAATCTCGGGCTGAAAACCCATATTTTCGCGCCGGATCGCGGTCCGGCCTGCGACGTCTCAACCTTCGTGACCATCGCCCCCTATGAGGACGAACAGGCCTTGGCCGCCTTCGCCGACGCGGTCGCGGTGGTGACCTACGAGTTCGAGAACGTGCCGGCGGCCACCGCCGCTTTTCTGTCGGCGCGCTTGCCGGTTCTGCCCGACGCTCTGGCGCTCGCCACCACGCAGGATCGGCTGGTGGAGAAGGATTTCCTCAACGGCATCGGTATTGCGACGGCGCCCTACAAGGCGGTGGACGATGCCGGCAGCCTGGCGCGCGCCGTGGCGCAAATCGGTCGTCCTTCCATCCTGAAAACCCGTCGCTTCGGCTACGACGGCAAGGGGCAGGCGGTGGTGCGCGAGGGCGCGGATCTCGCCAGCGTGTTTCGTGGCTTGGGCGGCCAGGCCTGCATTCTTGAGGGCACGGTGCCGTTTGTGCGCGAAGTCTCGGTGATCGCCGCGCGCGGCCGCGACGGTTCGTTCGCGGCCTGGGACGTTTGCGAGAACGAGCATGAGCATCACATTCTGTCGCGCACCCTGGTGCCGGCGCAGATCGCCGCCACCACCGCCCATCAGGCGACCGAAATCACCCGGCGCATTGTCGATGCGCTGGGCTATGTCGGGGTGATCGCGGTTGAAATGTTCGTGGTCGAAGACAAGCGTTCAGGCACGGAAAGCCTGATCGTCAATGAAATCGCGCCGCGCGTGCACAATTCCGGCCATTGGACGATCGACGGTGCGGTGACGTCACAATTCGCGCAGCATATCCGGGCGATTTGCGGTTGGCCGCTGGGCTCGCCGCGCCGGCACGGGCGCATCGAAATGCGCAATCTGATTGGCGAGGATATCCACCTGTGGCGCGATATTCTCGGCGACGGGGCGGCTGGCCTGCATATCTATGGCAAACATGAAGCGCGTAACGGCCGCAAAATGGGCCATGTGACCCGGGTTTTGCCGGAGGAATCCGCCGAATAGGCTCTGAAAGGCTGCGCTCAAGTTCGGGAGGCTGAAAAATCTGCGATTTTGCAGAGGTTCAGCCCGGACGCGCTGGACAGGACAGGTCGATTCTGCTACTTCGCGCCCCACGGTACGGCGCGTTCGTCGCGCCGATAGAGATTTTTTCCCATTTTCCGGGGCGGAAGCACAGTCTGCCGTCCCATAGAACAGGATCGACGCGTGCAAGTTCTCGTTCGCGACAACAATGTTGACCAGGCCCTCAAGGCGCTCAAGAAGAAGATGCAGCGCGAGGGTATTTTCCGTGAGATGAAGCTCCGCGGCCACTATGAAAAGCCGTCGGAAAAGCGCGCTCGCGAAAAGGCTGAGGCCGTTCGTCGCGCCCGTAAGCTTGCCCGCAAGAAAATGCAGCGTGAAGGCCTCATTCCGATGAAGCCGAAGCCCGCGATGGGCATGCGCTGATACGGTTAGCGGCGCGTTAAGAATTTTCGCGTTTTTGTAGCTGGCGCCCGCGGGAAATCCCTTCGGGCGCCGCCGCATTTAAAGGTTAATTTTGCCGGGCTCCGTCGCTATCTTGCTGGTGTGCCCAGGTTTGAGTGCGCCACGCCGCTGAAAGAATGCGGCCGGCAAAGACGTGAGTGCCAAATATGAATCTTCGCGCCGTTTCGCTGGACCGCCTGCCCGGGGTGGGCTTTGTCATGATCGCCTCGGTTCTGTCGTTGGCCCTTGCCGGATGCGAAAGCGTTGGCGGGTTTGGTTCGCGCGGCGGCGTGTCGCCTTCGACCGAGATCAGCGAAGACTGCGCCGCGATCCAGACCAATGTCGCTTCGCTGACCGACGTGGTGCAGCGCAATCCCAACGATTCGCAGGCCTACAACACGCGCGGCGCGGCCTATGCCAAGTGCGGCCGCTACCAGGAAGCGATCAACGACTTCAGCAGCGCGATCAAAGTCGATCCGCAGAATGCGCCAGCCTATACCAATCGCGGTCTGGCCTATCAGCGCATCGGCCGCAACGACCAGGCGCAGCAGGATTTCACCCGCGCCATCGAAGCCAATCCGCGCCACGCGCCGGCCTATCTCGCCCGCGCCAATCTGTTGCGTTCGCAGAATCAGCTCGATCAGGCGATGAGCGATCTCAATCAGGCCATTCGCCTCAATCCGGAACAGGCGCAGGCTTTCCACGCGCGCGGCCTGATCTATCAGCGCAATGGCGATCATGCCCGTGCCATCACCGATTTCGACAATGCGATCGATCGCGACCCGTTCAATGCGCCGCCGTATCAGGCGCGCGGCCAGAGCCTGACCGTCGTCGGCAAATACGATGCGGCGATCGAGGATTTCAACGCGGCGCTGAACATCAACAACAGCAACGCCGATGCGTGGGCTGGCCTTGGTCTGGCCTACGAGCGTAAGGGCGATCGCACCAAGGCGCAGGAAAGCTATGCCCGTGCGCTCGCGGTCAATCCGAACAATCAGTTCGCCCGGGAAGGTCAGTCGCGCGTCGGTCGCGGCTGATAGCTAAGCGCCGATACTGCACTTCCGATAAAGTTCGATGCGATAGGATCGCATCGTCTGGCCGCCACGGCTGGGTGGAATGATCCAACGGCCGCGTGAATTTTGCGCTGCATAGATGGCAAAGACATCCGCATAGCACTGGGCATTCTCGCCGACATGGCCGCGACGCATGGCGACGCGTTGGCCTGCTTCGCGCGCCGTGAGTGCATCGGCCGGCGAAGCAAGAGCCAGCAGAGCTACTATGCATGTCAATGTGAGAACCGATCGCATGAGGCCTCTCCCTCTGCCGTCGAGAGCATAGGCTAGCATTGGCGCAAGAACCCTACAATGCGTTGTGCCGCAGCGAGATTTATCGGTTTACGACTTGGTCGATCCACGCCTGAGCGCGCGCCATGACGTCGGGGATTGCCAGAACGAGATGGCCGCGCCCCGGCACGCGCATGAATTCCTTCGGTTCCGGCGCCAAGGCAAAGAGTTTTTCGCCAAAGCGGATCGGCACGACGCGGTCCTGATCGCCGTGCATGATGAGCAAGGGGACTTTGATCTTGCCGATCAGCAGATCCGAGCGGAACGGATCGACGAGCAGCAGCGACACCGGAAACATCCAGTAGCGATCTGAAGCCACGTCGCGGATCGACGAATAGGGCGCATCGAGAATCAACCCCGCGGCGGCCTGTCGTGTGGCGAGCATGATGGCGGGGCCGGTGCCAAGGGATTCGCCGATGATGATGAGGCGTTGCGGTGAACCGGCGAGCGCCAGCGCTGTCGCATAAGCGGCTTCCGCATCGCGCATCAATCCGTCTTCGCTCGGTTCACCGGTCGAGCCGCCATAACCGCGCCAGTCGATGGCGAGCAGGCCGTTGCCGTTGGCCGTCAGCGCCGCAAACCGCGCGGCGCGGCCGGAGAGGTTGCCGGCATTGCCGTGCAGATAGAGCAAGACTGGCTTGCCTTCCGCCGGCGGGACGACCCAGGCGTTCAGGGTTTCGCGATCGGCGGTGAGAATCTGCTGACTGACGGCGCGGGGCAAAGCCGGGGGCACTTCGGCGATCGTCACGTCGGGCCGATACAGCAATTGCCGCTGGGTGAAATAAAGAACGGCGGCCGCCCCGAGATAGGCGACCGCCGCGAGATACAACAGAAAGCGAAGCCCGCGCATCATTGGCTGGCCTGCTTTTGCTCTAGTGCCCGAGGGCCTTGACGATGTTCTCGACCATTTTCTTCGCGTCGGCGAAGAGCATCATCGTGTTGTCCTTGAAGAACAGTTCGTTCTCGACGCCGGCATAGCCCGAGCCCATGCCGCGCTTGATGAACAGAACGGTCTTGGCCTTTTCGACGTCGAGGATCGGCATGCCGAAGATCGGCGACTTCGGATCGGTCTTGGCCGATGGGTTGGTGACGTCGTTGGCGCCGATAACGAAGGCGACGTCGGCCTGGGCGAATTCCGAGTTGATGTCTTCCAGCTCGAACACTTCGTCATAGGGCACGTTGGCTTCGGCCAGGAGCACGTTCATGTGGCCCGGCATACGGCCGGCGACTGGATGAATGGCGTAGGACACATCGACGCCTTCCTTCTTCAGCATGTCGGCCATTTCGCGCAGGGCGTGCTGCGCCTGCGCCACCGCCATGCCGTAGCCCGGCACGATGATGACCTTGCCGGCATTCTTCATGATGTAGGCGGCATCTTCCGCCGAGCCCTGTTTCACGGGCCGGGTTTCGACTGCGCCAGCAGCGCCCGCATCGGTTTCGCCGCCAAAGCCGCCGAGGATGACGGAGATGAACGAGCGGTTCATGCCCTTACACATGATGTAGGAAAGGATGGCGCCGGAGGAGCCGACCAAGGCGCCGGTGATGATCAGCGCCAGATTGCCGAGCGTGAAGCCGATGCCAGCGGCCGCCCAGCCGGAATAGGAATTCAGCATCGACACGACGACGGGCATGTCGGCGCCGCCGATCGGGATGATCAGCAGCACGCCGAGTGCGAAGGCGGCGAGCACGATCAGCCAGAAGGCGGTGTGGCTCTCGGTCGCCATGAAAATACCGATCAGGATGATCGTCGCGGCGGCGAGCGCGATGTTGATCACATGGCGCTGCGGCAACATGATCGGCTTGCCCGACATGCGGCCGTCGAGCTTGGCGAAGGCGATGATCGAGCCGGTGAAGGTGATCGCTCCGATGGCCGCACCCAGCGACATTTCAACGAGGCTGGCGCCATGGATGGAGCCGACCGAACCGATGCCGAAAGCCTGCGGCGCATAGAGCGCGCCGGCCGCAACGAGCACGGCGGCGAGACCAACGAGCGCATGGAAGAAGGCGACCAACTGCGGCATGTCGGTCATCTTCACGGTACGGGCGCGCCAGGCGCCGATGCCGCCGCCGATGGCGATGCCGAGGATGACCAGTACCCAAGCCGAGAGGCCCGAGGGAATCTTGTAGGCGAGCGTCGTCACGACCGCGAGGCCCATGCCGACCATGCCGAAGAGATTGCCCTGGCGCGACGTCGCCGGCGAAGACAAGCCGCGCAGCGACAGGATGAAGAGGATGCCGGAAACCAGATAAAGAAGCGTGGCGAGATTGGCGTTCATAACCGGCTCACCCCTTCTTCTTGTACATGGACAGCATGCGCTCGGTGACGAGGAAGCCGCCGAAGATGTTCACGCAGGCGAGGATCAGCGCAACAAAACCGAAGACGCGCGCCCACAGCGGGCCGTCGTCGCCGGGGGTCGAAGCATCGACGCCGACCGAGAGCAGGGCGCCCACGACAATGACCGAGGAAATGGCGTTGGTCACCGACATCAAAGGCGTGTGCAGCGCCGGCGTCACCGACCAGACGACGTAATAGCCGACGAAGACGGCCATGACGAACACGGCGAGACGGAAGACGAAGGGGTCGACCGCACCACCCGAGGCCGCATGGGCGGCGCTGCCGGCGGCAGCGGCGAGGGTGTCGGCATAATTCTGCGCGGCGGTGGTGACGGCGTCGATGAACTGCTTGCTTGCTTCGTTGGCCATGGGTCAGTCCTCACGCCTTCGGCTGGAAATTCGGGTGGACGATGGCGCCGTCCCGCGTCAGCAGGGTCGCCTTGACGAGTTCGTCGTCCCAATTGATCGCCAGGGTCTTCTTCTCCTTGTCGATCATGGTTTCGACGAAAGCGAAGAGGTTCTTGGCATAGAGGCTCGACGCGGTGGCAGCGAGGCGGCCCGGCACGTTGAGGTGGCCGACGATCTTGACGCCATTGTCGGTGACGTAAACCTCGCCGGGCTTGGCCAGTTCGCAATTGCCGCCACGCTCGACCGCCAGATCGACGATCACCGAGCCTGGACGCATGGAGCGCACCATGTCGGCTGAGATCAGTTTCGGTGCCGGGCGGCCCGGAATGAGCGCGGTGGTGATGACGATGTCCTGTTTGGCGATGTGGGTGGCGGTGAGTGCCGCCTGTTTCGCCTGATATTCCTTGGACATTTCCTTGGCGTAGCCGCCAGCGGTCTGAGCCTGCTGGAATTCCTCGTCCTCGACGGCCAAGAACTTGGCGCCCAGCGATTCCACCTGCTCCTTCGTTGCCGGCCGCACGTCGGTGGCGGTGACGATGGCGCCGAGGCGGCGGGCGGTGGCGATCGCCTGTAGGCCGGCGACGCCGACGCCCATGATGAAAATGCGCGCGGCGGGCACGGTGCCGGCGGCGGTCATCATCATCGGCAGGGCGCGACCATATTCGCCAGCGCCGTCGATGACGGCGCGATAGCCGGCGAGGTTGGCTTGCGACGACAGCACGTCCATCACCTGCGCGCGGGTGATGCGCGGCATGAATTCCATGGCGAAGGCATCGACACCGGCATCGGCCATGCTCTTCAGCGCGGCTTCGTTGCCGTAAGGATCCATGGTGGCGATGACCGCGGCACCCTTCGGCATTTGCGCCAGCACGTCGGCCGACGGACGACGCACGCCGAGCACGATTTCGGCGCCGCTCAGCGTATCAGCGAGGGACGTGGCGATCTTGGCGCCAGCCGTCTCGAATTCGCTGTCGGGAATGCCGGCTTTGGTGCCCGCTCCACTCTGCACCGTCACCGTGGCGCCCAGGCCGATGAATTTTTTCACCGTTTCCGGCGTGGCTGCGACACGCGTCTCATTGCCTTCGGTTTCGATTGGAACAGCAATGCGCATGCAACGCTCCAGGGTTTGTGACGATCAGGCAGCCGCGCTCATGATTTTGAAACGGCGGGTGCGGGCGTGGAGGAAGGAGGCGGGCAAACTGCGTGCATCTGCAAACTTTGCCCGCGTCAGAAGGACGCTTAGAGCAGCGTGACGGCCATGAAAACGAGGACCGCGATGCAGAAGATCGTACCGACCTTGGCGAGCGTCAGAAACAGCGCATAGGTCTTCTCGTGTTCCGCGTAATCCATATCCGGATGTCCGGTCGTTTCGACGTTGTTGTTGGCCATCATATCCTCAATCAAACTGAAAAAGCCCCGTTCGATGTAGCTGAATTGTGGCGGGCGGGCAATTGTCGGAGCCACGATCGGCCGCGACGGATTGTGCGCAACGACAACGTAAGCTTGTCAGTATAAATCGCCCATTTTCTGAGCTTTGGACCAGGCTTTGTATTTGGCCGTTCGCAGCGACCGCCCATCGATACAGCCATAAACAGAAAGGCCAGCGCGAGATGCGCTGGCCCGGGATGGAATCGCTAATGGATAAGGCGCGGTGTCAGTGGTGCTGATGGCCTTCGTGACCGCCGCCCATGCCACCACCTGCTGGTGCTGCCGATGCGCCGATGGGGCTCACCGCCCATTGCAGATTGAGCGTGCCGGCCTTCTCGAACACGAGCGTGCCGGTGAGAGGCTTGCCTTCGGCGATTGGCGCCGTCAGCCCGGTGAACATCAGGTGATAGCCGCCGGGCTTCAATTCGACCGTCGCGCCCGGCGCGATTTCGAGGCCCTTCGGCAATTGCCGCATGCGCATCATGCCGTTGTCCATCGACATTTCATGCACTTCGACCTTGCCGGCGCCGGGGAAGGTGCCGCCGACGAGGCGATCGGCCTCGATGCCGGTGTTGGTGATGGTGAGATAGCCACCACCCACGGGCGCGCCCTTCGGCGTGGCGCGCGTCCACGGCGTGACGACCTTGATGGGGCCGACGGTGAATTCGCTCTTTGCTTCGGTCTGCGCCATCGCCATGGCGGCGACGCGCACCATGGGCGCGGCGGCGCTCACGCGCTCCGAGCCCTTGGGAATGTCGGTCCAGTTGGCGGTGCCGCGCTCGCATTCCTGCACGGCGGGGAAATAGAGCTTGGTGCCATCGGCAAGATCCGGCGCCACGGTGCCCACGAAGATGAATTCGTCGTAATTGTCGTCGGGCAGCTTGCCGCTCCAGGTGATTTCCTTGACGCCTTGCGACACGGGCGTGCCGTGATCCTGGTAGGTCTTGGCATAGGCGCCCTTGGTGGTTGAGAGTTCCCAACCGGCCTTCGGCATAGGCTTCACCGAATAAAGACCTTCCGGAATGGTGAGGCGTACTTTCAACGTGGCGGTGCCGTCGCAGCCGTGCGGCACTCTGAGAACGCCGCGATAGCTGGCGCCGGCCTTGGCTTCGCGTTGTTGCAGGGTGGCATGGGCATGCGCGGTGGCGGTGAGGGCGAGCGTGCAGAGCGCGGCCATCGCCGCCTTGGTGTGAAACGTGGTCATGAGATCGATCCTTGCAATGGAAACCATCCGCTGATGCGGACGTGTGAGGTTTCAGACGGTGCGGTCGATCAGAGGTGGCCCACGCACGGGGGCGCCTTCGCGCCCGCCCGATGCGGAGAAATGCAGGAGGAGAGGGTGGCTGACCTCAGCGCCTAAAATGGCGAAGCGCCGGGGCGGCTGATAGGCGGGCGCTGGTGGCGGCGAGGCGACGAAATGACAACAGGCGGCCGGGCAGAGCGACGATGAATCATGGCCGGTGCGCAGGGGCGGCGGATCGCCCGGATGGCCCGACCAGTCGGACAGGCAGAGCACGCCGACGCCGGAGGGCAGGGTGGAGGCGGCGGCCGAGCGCACCACTGCATCGACAAAGCCCATGCCCAGCATCGCGTGGACGGCCAGAATGGCCAGTCCAAGGCGCAGGGATGTCAGTCTGAATGCGAAAGCGCGGCGCATGGCCGGCATTCCCGCCACGCTCCCGTCCGCGCGTCAAGCGCGGGCGGGGTCATTTCAAGCTGCTTTGATGTCGCAGCGTGATATTACCGGGCGAATTTCTTATATTTCAGGCGCTTCGGGATGATGCTGTCGGCGCCGAGGCGACGCTTCTTATCTTCCTCGTAGTCCTGGAAATTGCCCTCGAACCATTCCACATGGCTGTCGCCCTCGAAGGCCAGCATGTGGGTGGCGATGCGGTCGAGGAAGAAGCGATCATGCGAGATGATGACGGCGCAACCGGCGAATTCGGTCAGCGCTTCTTCCAGGGCGCGCAGCGTATCGACGTCGAGATCGTTGGTCGGTTCGTCGAGCAGCAGGACATTGGCGCCGCTTTTCAGCATTTTGGCGAGATGGACGCGGTTGCGCTCACCGCCCGACAGCATGCCGACCTTCTTCTGCTGGTCCGCGCCCTTGAAGTTGAAGGTGGAGCAGTAGCCGCGCGAATTGATCTCGCGTTTGCCGAGATAGATGATGTCGTTGCCGCCGGAGATTTCCTCCCAGACGGTCTTCTTGTCGTCCAGGCTGTCGCGCGATTGGTCGACATAACCGAGCTGCACGCTCTCGCCGATGGTGACCGTGCCGGAGTCGGGTTTGTCCTGGCCGGTGATCATGCGGAACAGCGTCGTCTTACCGGCGCCGTTCGGGCCGATGACGCCGACGATGCCGCCCGGCGGCAGTTTGAACGACAGATCATCGATCAACAGCTTGTCGCCAAAACCTTTCGACAGGTTCTCGAAGTCGATGACATTGTTGCCGAGGCGCTCGGCCACTGGAATGACGATCTGGGCAGTGGTTGGCGCCTTGTCGTTCTGCTTGGCGAGCAGTTCCTCGTAGCGCTGGATACGCGCCTTGCTCTTGGCCTGGCGGGCGCGGGGCGAGGAGGCAATCCACTCGGATTCCGCTTCCAACGCGCGCTGGCGGGCTTCTTCCTCGCGGCCTTCCTGGGCGAGACGCTTCTGTTTCTGCTGCAGCCAGGCGGAGTAATTGCCTTCGTAGGGAATGCCGCGGCCGCGATCGAGCTCGAGAATCCAGCCCGTCACATTATCGAGGAAGTAGCGATCGTGGGTGACGATCAGGATGGCGCCGGGATAATCGCGCAGATGGCCTTCGAGCCAGTTCACGGTCTCGGCGTCGAGATGGTTGGTCGGTTCGTCGAGCAGCAGCAGTTCCGGCTTTTCCAGAAGCAGCTTGCACAGCGCGACGCGGCGGCGTTCACCGCCCGAGAGTTTGTCGACGGCCCAATCGTTCGGCGGGCAGCCGAGCGCGTCCATCGCCTGTTCGACCTGGCTGTCGAGATCCCACAAGCCCTGTGCTTCGATCTCGTCCTGCAACCGCGTCATTTCATCGGCGGTTTCGTCGGAATAGTTCATCGCCAGTTCGTTGTAGCGATCGAGAATGTCCTTCTTGGCTTTCACGCCGAGCATGACATTGCCGAGCACGTCGAGGCTTTCGTCGAGCTGCGGCTCCTGCGGCAGATAGCCGACCTTGGCGCCTTCGGCGACAAAGCCATCGCCGGTGAATTCGGTGTCGATGCCGGCCATGATGCGCAGCAGGGTCGATTTACCGGAACCGTTGACGCCGAGCACGCCGATCTTAGCGTCGGGGTAGAACGACAAGTGAATGTTTTCGAGGACTTTCTTGCCGCCCGGCCACGTCTTGTTCAGGCCCTGCATGTGATAGATGAACTGGCGCGCCATGGCGTCACATCCTCATAAAAACTCGTGGGAGATTGGGCCGCCTTGTAGCCGTGCGGCGTGCCGGGGTCCAGCTATCCTTATCGTCGCGAACGGGCCATATTCGCTGTGTATCGCGACCCGCCCGCTGTGATAGAAACCTGGGGCAGTTTTGCGCTTCCCCGGTTCCCGGCTCTGGAGAAAATTCTTGAACGATTCCAGCCAGATTCAGACCCTTACCGGCCGTACCGAGCCCGTTTTCGGATCGCCCACCCCAGCAACCGAGGAGCAGGGCATCCCGCATTCCGCCGACAAGCCGCACGGCAGCGATGCTTTGGGCCTCGACAATGCCCTGACCAGCCTCGCCGAACTCATCGTCCATAAGCGGGCGGAAGGGCCACTCACGGTCGGTATTTTCGGCGGATCGGGCTCGGGCAAGAGTTTTGCGCTCAATCGTCTGCTCGCCATGGTTGAGCAATTGCGGGATGGCGCGGGGGCCGTCGGTGCGTCGAGCCCGTTTCTGTCGCGAATCACCGTGGCGCGGCTCGATGCCGCACGAGCTAGCGGCAATCCGGTGAATGCGCTCGCCGCCTCGGTCTACGATGCTTTACGCACGTCGCCCGCCGCCGATCAGGCCGGGCTCGCCGACGAAATCGTCGCCAATTCGCTTGATCCGCGGGCCGCGGCGCGCGCTGCCACCGAGCGGTTGATGGAACTGCGCCGCAAACTCGATGCGGAGCGGCAGGGATTGCACGAATTGTCCGGCCGCCGTGCGCGGCTGGCTGAGACGGTGCTGTATCAAACGTCGGGGTCGCGCATCGATTCCTATGCGCGCTCCAATCGCGGCAGCATCGACAACCGGCTGCGGGCCTTCGGCTTCGACAATAATGATACGCTTGCGACCTATAAGGATCTCGTTCGCGACGTCGCCGAGCGGCCGGGCCTCATCGGGCGCATCTCGACCTTCGTCCACGCCATGTGGGCGTTCCGCGGCCAGACGAAACTGCTGGTCTACGCAGTGGTCTTCTATGTGTTGGCCTGGGCGTTCAACTATGCGCAACTGAACCTGCCGGCATGGGAAGGTTGGCTGCGCGGTTTCGGCGACTCATGGTTGCCGGTCATTACTTTCGTGCAGAAGAACGCTTCCTGGCTTGGGACATTGCGTTCGGCCTGTAATTGGCTGGTGCTCGCTTTCCTGGCCCTCAATGTGGTGCGGGCCTTCCGCTTTGTGTCGCCGATCTATCGTGGTGTCAGCCATCTCAACGCCGACATGGATGCGCGCCGGCATGAGCTGGATCATCTGGTGTCCAACCAGACGCGCCTCGTCAACGACCTCAGCTCCGATGCGGATGCGCAAGCGCGTCGTGCCGAGGAGGCCGAACGTCGCGCTGCCGCGCAAGGCGCGCGGGCCGGTGCGGCGCAGGTGGCGTCGCCTTTCCTCAAGAACGGCGGTTCGGCCGATGCCGATGCGCGCGCGTTCTTGGCTGGTGTTGCGGCGACGCCGGAAGACCGCCGGCCGCAGCGCATTGTCGTGGCCGTTGACAATCTGGATGCGGTGACGGCATCGCAGGCTCTGGCACTTCTTGAAGAAGTAACGCCGGCTCTATCGCACCCGGTTTATGTGACGGTCGCCAGCGTCGATGCCGATGCTGTCGGCGCGACGCCGGACGCGCGGAGCCGCCTGACGAAACTGTTGCAGACGCCGTTCAACGTAGCCAATGCCATCAGCCGTGGTTATGGCACCTTCGTCAAAGGCCTGCTGGCGCCGGCCAGTGCGGCGACGCCGCAGCTCGCCGCTGATAGCAGCGGGTTGCGCGCGTTGGATGCAGCCGCATCGGTCCTCGATACGCCGATGCGTCCGGGCGAGGCGGGGCTCCTGGAAACCTTGTCGACGATCGCCGGGCGCTCGCCGCGCCGGGTGTTGCAGTTCATCAATCTCTACAAGCTGGCGCGCACGCGCAGCACCGCTTTCGCGCCGCTCGCTTTGGCGCTTGCGGTGGAGTGCAGCGGCGATGCGCAGCTTAAGCAGGCGTTGCTGAACGGCGTGGCCGGCAAGGCCGACGATGCCGAGGTGACCTTCGACAATGCGCAATTGACGAGTGCCTTGAAGGCGGTCGCTCTGATCAACCGTCATGCGGTTTCGGTCGGCCAGATGCGGGAGGGCATGGCGATCGCGTCCGCCTATACGGCGTGATCGGTCCTCGTTGGCCTTTTGTAATCGTTTCAATGTGCCGGCGGCATGGGCCGCCGGTGTCTGTTCAGCCTTGAATTCGCCGTAACGGGGCGTATCGTTCAACCATGACCTATCTCGATTATGCCGCCCTGGAGCGGACACCGCTCGAACGCGATCCTTACGATTTCCTGATCGTCGAGGATTTCATCCGTCCCGAGACGTTCGCCGGGGTGAGCACCGATTTTCCCGACGTGCCGGGGCCGGGTTCGCATCCGCCGTCCGAATTGAAGATTGCGGGCGCTTTCGCCGGTTTGATGCAGGAGCTGGAAGGGCCGCAGTTCCGCAAGGCGATCGAGGACAAGTTCGGCATCGATCTGAATGGCCGGCCGACCATGTATACGGTGCGCGGCTACGTGCGCGATACCGACGGCGAGATCCATACGGATTCGAAGACCAAGATCATCACGGTTCTGCTCTACATGAATCAGAAATGGGATGCGGACGGCGGCCGTCTGCGCATTCTGCGCAAGGGCGACGATCTCGAGTCCACGGTGGCGGAAGTGCCGCCCTATGGCGGCACGCTCCTGGTGTTCCGCCGCTCGGAAAATTCCTGGCATGGCCACAAGCCGTTCGCCGGTCCGCGCCGCGCCATTCAGCTCAACTGGGTGCTCGACCAGTCGGTCGTCGATCGCGAGCAGAGCCGCCATCGCTGGTCGACGCGCCTGAAGAAGGTGAAACAGGCGATCCTGCCGCAATCGGCGTGATCTGACTTAAAGTACTCTGCCAGCCAGTTGCCGCGTGGGTTCGTCTCCACGCGGCTTTTTCATTGGTGCTGCAGCCGCCATGGGCTGCATCTTGCGGTGATGCCAAGGGTTCGACTTGAACCAATGCACTACCAGCGCCATTGTCGTGATGGCGATCAGGCCGAAGAGGTTGACCAGCGTCGTCGCGATGAAGCCGCGGCCGAGCCAATCCATCAGCATGCCGCAAGCTTGCGCCATGAACAGGCCGGTGAGGAAGACCGCCAGAGTCTGCTGGCCGACACGGCGCATCAATTCCGTGAATGCGCCGGTAAGCCTGCGGCCGCCTTCGCCGACCGCCACCCAGGCGAGATAGGCGGTGGCGAGAAAATGGATGTAGCGCAGCGGGCCGTAGCTGGTCTTGTTGTCGAACTGCGCCAGCGCGCCATAGATGCGATCGAGCCCGATGCTGGCACCCCAGCCGCCCTCGCAGGCGAACATCATTTGGCAGGACGGCGGGATCAACAGCACGACGAACGCGGCGGCGGCGATGACGAGGCGTCGATCAACCGGCGGCGCCGGCAGCCAGCCGCGCATCAGAGCGAAACCGGTGAAGAAGATCAGCGCCCAGCCGAAGGGATTGAAATACCAAAGGCGGCCGGTGGTGGGATCGGCGACGAGATTGAGGCCGAAGACATTGGCCGCAAGCCACAGGCCGAGCACGAAGACGGCGACGAGCCATTTGCTGACGGTCGCCAGCGCCATGACGATGGGGATCATCGCCAGCAGCACAAGATACATCGGCAGGATGTCGAACCAATCGGGCACGTAGGTCAGCGTGGCGAGCCGCGCCAGGTTCATTGGCGCGTCGGCAAAGAAGGGATCGAGGCCAAGGCGCTGGCCGGCATAGAGCCTGGTGCCGAGCCAATGATCCATCGCCACCGCGAAGGAGACGACGACCACGAACGAGCCGATATGGGCCCAATAGACTTGCCAGACCCGATAGACGATACGCGCCGCGCCCATCAGCCAGCCGCGCGCGGCGAAGACGCCGCCGAAGGCGATGGCCGATGCCATGCCGGAGCAGAAGACGAAAAGATCGGCGGCATCGCTGAAACCGAAGCGGGCGGGAATCCACTGCGCCCAGAAGTTATCCGGCGTATGCGCGACGAAGATAATGAACATGCCGATGCCACGGAAGAAATCGAGACGCGGATCGCGCACCCGTTTCGCCTGTGGGGTGATGGCGCTGTCCATCGATGAAGTCCCGCTCGTCAACAGGTTAAGGTCATGGCATGCGGGCGTGAGGGCTTCAAGGCGGTGGCGTTCACGTTCGCTTGTTCATGCGCTCGTTCATGGGATGCGAAAGTCAACGTGCGGTGCTTGGGAATGGTTGCGTTTGTCGTGCGGCGTCATAGTCTTGGCGCGGCGGCGGGAGGATCGCGTGATCAGGCCTTGGCTGGTTTTGATGGGGGCGTTCATAGCCGGCGTGACGGGTTCCTGCGCGCCACGCGCCGCTTGGGCCTGTTCCGACACGACCTCCTGCGTGGTCGACGGCGGTTCCTATCTCGTGCGCCCGCCCGCTCATTGGGACGGCAAGTCGGTGCTGCCGGCGGTGTTCTATTTTCACGGCTATGGCGACAGCGCCGCCAGCACCATAGCGGATATCTATATGAAGCCGCCGCTCGACAAGGCCGGCATTCTGCTGGTGGCGATGGATGGGGAGGATCATTCATGGTCCTTTCCCGGCAAGATCAGCGGTCATCGCGATGACTTTGCTTATGTGGCGGCGGTCGTCGCCGATGTGAAGAAACGGTTTCCCGTCGATCCAACGCGCACGCTGGCTGCGGGTTTTTCGGTCGGCGGTTCGATGGTTTGGTATGTCGCGTGTCGGTTGGGGCCGTTGTTCGCCGGCTATGCGCCGATGTCGGGCGCCTATTGGGAGCCGATGCCGAGCGATTGTCCTGGTGGCCCCGTGATGTTGCGCCACATCCATGGCCTTGCTGACAAGACCGTGCCGATCGTCGGCCGCAGCTTGCGCAACGGTCTCTATAAGCAAGGCGATGCCAACGAGAGTTTTCGGCGCTTGCTGGCGCGCAATGGCTGCGCAGCAGTACCGGAGCATGTAAGCGTGCGGGGTGCGCTCACGTGCCGGAGTTGGAGCGCCGCCGCCTGCACGAGCGGCAAGGCGGCGGAATTCTGCCTGCATGACGGCGGCCACACCATCGAAGCGCAGTGGATCGTCGACAGTCTGGACTGGCTTAAAGGGCAGACCGCGGCGACGGCAGCGGTGCAACGGTGATTAGTTTTCCGACGTCGTGTTGCGGCTGACCAGGATGAACACCAAGGTCGAGACAACCAGCAGGCCGACATTGCTGAGAATGCCGCCGGTATGGCCGAAGCCCGAGAGATCGTCGACGAGGCCGACGACCACCGGGCCCGCCACATAGCCGATGTCGCTGATGGTGCGTTGCATGCCCAGGCCCGCGCCATATTGGCGGCGCGGCAGAACGGCGATGGAATAGGCGCCCACGGCCGGTGCGTTGAGACCGCCGGTGAGGCCATAGAGCACCATGCACAGCCAGAACCAATATTGCTCTGGGCCGATGACGATCACCGCAAGGCCTACGGCCATGCCGAGCATGGAATAGACGACGGCCATGCGCGCGCCGACTTTTTCGATCAGCAACTGGTTGAATGGCATGACGAGCATCATCGTGCCGGCGATAATGCCAATACCGATGCCGATCTGGCTCACGTCCAGGCCGAAGGTGTCCTGGCCCATCAGCGGGATGAGCTGGAACATGCAGGCGGTGCGGGTGAAGAAGGCGACGCAGCTGACGAAGGAAATACCGAGGAAGGAGGCGCTGAACATGCCGCGCTTCTCGGTGGCCAGCGCGCCGGACAGGCTGCGCGACGGCGGCGGCTTGCTGTCGCGAAAGCTGAACAGAGCGACGAGAGCGGTGGCGAGCGAGATCAGCAGCATCGCCCAGAAGGGTGCGGTAAGGCCGAACAGCTTTGCCGTGAAGCCACCGAAGACGGAGCCCAGCGTGGCGCCCATCTGCAGGGCGAATTGATAGAGGCCGACGATGCGGGCGCGGGTGGCGGGCGTCGAAATATCGGCCAGCGCCGCGAGCGAGACGGTGAGATACATGCCCGAGCCGACGCCCTGGACGAAACGCCAGAAACACAATTCGACGAAGCCGGAGGTGAGTGCCGCGCCGAGGCTGCCGACGGCGACGATGAGCGGGCCGGTCACCAGGAGCGGACGGCGGCCGACATTTTGACTGAGCCAGCCCGACGGGAAATTGGCCAGCAGCCGGCCGATGCCGAAAATCGTCACCAGCATGCCGACCAAGGTGCTGGTGACGCCGAAGGTGGCGGCATAGACCGACAGCATCGGCACGACCATCCCCGTGCCCAGCATCGAACAGCAGATCATGATCAGGAGCGGCCAAATGTGCCGGTCCTGTTTCAAGGTCGTGCCGATGGTCTGGAAGATGGACATGCTGGTGCTGCTTGTCGCAGCCTGCTTGCGTCAGGTCAAACGCCGGATTCCAGAGCAAATCACGTTTCGGTAGAAACGTGATTTTGCTTAGATTCTCTTATTTGGACGTGTCTTCATGGCGCTCGACTAAGTCGAGCTGTGAAACGCTATAGCGCCCGATAGGCCTCGATAATCTCCGCGCCGCGGGCGAACCAGACATGGTCGTGGGCCGAAATGTATTGCAATGCCCGATCGAGAATGCCGATCCGGGCGGGCGTGCCGATCAGATAGGGATGCAGGGCGATCGCCATGACGCGACCGCCGCGTTCGCCCTCGCGGTAGAGCGTGTCGAAGGCCGCGCAGATGCGATGCAGGAATTCGTCGTTGGAAATGCTCGGCGTGTTGAACAGCGGCATGTCGTTGAGTTCGAGCGAATAGGGGATCGCATAGAGGCCGTTGTTCATCCGGTAGGGCAGATCGTCGTTGACCCAATCGGCGACATAGGTGCAGCCGGCCTGTTTCAGCAGATCGAGCGTTTTCCAGGTTTCGCCGAGGCCAGGACCGAGCCAGCCCTGCATGATCATGCCATGCTGTTCGATGATGCGTTTGGTTTCGAAAATAGTGGCGCGTTCGGCTTCTTCTTTGAGGTCGACAAGCAAAGCCGAATTGGTCAGGCCATGGCCCATCAGCTCCCAATCGAGCCGGACGAGCTCTTCCATGATGCGCGGATAGTGCAGGCCGATCTCGCCGTTCAAGGCGACGGTGCCTTTGACGCCATATTTCTCCATCACTTCGATCAGCCGCCACAGGCCGACGCGATTGCCATAGTCGCGGCGGCTGTGATTGCGGATGTCCGGCTGCGGGCCGGGCCGTTCGATGTGGAAATGTTCGATATTGGGAATGATCCAAACGGCGATGCGCGCGCCGTTTGGCCATCTCACGGGCGGATGATCGACGATGGCGCGATAGGGAAAGTAAGGAAACGGAGTGTCCTGCATCGCGCCGCTCGTCAATTGGCCTTGGCGGGCTCCATCTGCTTGCCGAGCAGCGCCACTTCCAATTCGTTCAGCGAAACGACGGTGGCATATTTGGCGTTCATGTCGAACAGATTGGCGCAATGGGCGAAGTTCGACCGGTCGAAACAGCAGTCGTCGACCACGAAGGTCGAGAAGCCATTGGAGAAAGCATCGACCACCGATGCGCGCACACAGCCCGACGTGGAGACACCGCAGATCACCACCGTATCGATCTGCTGGCGTACCAGATAGGCGGCGAGCGGCGTCTGGAAGAAGGCGCTGGCCTTGGTCTTGTCGAGAATCCACTCGTCGTCGTGCGGGGCGATGTCGGGCGGGAACTCGCCGAACTTGCCATCATACTTCAGTGCCCGCTTGCTCTTGGTGGCATGGCCGGAGAACTGGGTGTCGTAGGCATGGCCGCGCGTGTAGACGACCGGCCGGCCGAGATCGCGGAACATGGCGATGAGCTGCGCGATGCGCGGCATGGCTTCCCAGGACGCCGGGCCGCAGGCGGGGCCGAATTCCTTGATCGCCTCTTGCAGCGTGAGGCCGCGCGAGCCGGTGAAACCGTAGGTGACATCGACGACGATGAGCGCCGTGCGCTTGCCGATCTCCTGGCTGCCCATGAAGCCACCGGATTCGTAGGCTTTGCGCTCCTCGGCCGGAACGATTTTCATCCATTCCTTCATGCGATCCTCCTTTGTTTGTCGTTGTTCAAGTCATCATAGATCGCCTGGGCGATCTGTCTACCTTGTCATGCTTACGTCTGCGGCCGGCGTGGCGGATGTTCGAAACTGGCGGCGATCGCGGCCTGTTTCGGCAAGATCGTCAGCAGGAAGGCGAGGCTGACCAAAGCCACCAGCGCGCCGGCTATTCTGAGGCCGAACAGGCTGGAGATGAAACCGATCAGCAGGGCGCCGGCAGCTGGCATGCCGCGATAGATCACCAGATAGAGCGACATGACGCGACCGCGCATCGCGTCATCGGTGGCAAGCTGCATCAAGGCCTGCGTGCTGGTCGACATGATGTTGAGGAAGAAGCCGATGCCCGCGCAGCCGAGCAGGCCGATCCAGATGTTTTGTGTGGCGACGAAAGCCAGCGCCGCCAGTCCCGAGCCGGCATAGCCGATCATGGTGATACGCGTGAGGCCGGCGAGGCCGCCCCGCCAGGCGATATAGAAGGCGCCTATCATGGCGCCGACGCCGACGCTCGATGACATCCAGGCGAGTTCGCGGGCGCCGCCTTGAAAGACATCGCCGGCAAAGCCGGGCAGCATGTCCTGCAGCGGACGCACGCAGACCGAGGCGAAGGTGAGCAGTAGCAGGATGGGGCGCAGGCCGTTGTGGCGGGTCGCGTAAGCCATGCTGTCGACGACCTGGGCGAGGAGATTGCGGCCGCGCGCCTGCGACCGATCCGGCGGTTTCAGCCGCAGCAGGAGCAGGCTGATGAGGCAGATGGCGCTGCCGAAGATATGGGCGACGAACGTGCCTTGCACATCGTAGAGCGGAATGATCAGGGCGGCGATGGCCGGGCCGACGAAACGGGTGGAATGGAACGAGGCCGAATCGAGCGCCACTGCCGGCGCGAAGTCCTCACGCGCGATGGTCGCGGGAATGATCGACTGGCGTGCCGAGGAGTGGAACGGATAGATGCAACCGACGAAAATCGTCAGCGCCAGCAGCATTTCGATCGACATCCAGCCGGCATAGGTGAGAGCTGACATCGCCACGGCCTGGACGACGATCATGGCTTGCGCTAGCCGGATCAGCGGCAGCGGATTGACCCGGTCGGTCCAGGCGCCGGCCAAGGGCGCGAGGACGAGCATCGGCGCGAGATCGGCGGCGGCGATGACCCCGAGCCAAGCGGGGGATTCGGTCAATTCCCAGGCGAGCCAGCCGGCGCCGACCCGTTGAATCCAGCCTGTCAGATAGTGCGGCAGCAAGCCGGCTTCGAAGATCGCGAAATTGCGATGGGAAAGCGCTCGCCGGATCGAGGATCTCTGTCGTGCTCCATCCGTCACGGCCGGTGCTCCGACCTAGCGTCATGCCGGTTGGACATGAGCGCCTACGCGCGCAGCAGGTAGCGACGGGACTGAACGTGGTGGCGGGACAGGGGGAGCAAGCGTGGCATCGTTTCCTCGAGCTTATTGTTGTCGCGCGACCATGACACAGCCGCGCTCAGGTTAGAAGCTGGAAACGTCCTGGGGATGGGGCTTAGGAGGCCTCGGTGTTCAGCCGAAGATGTTGTCGTCGCTTGCGGTGCTTTTCTCAGCGTTGCTCTCGCTGAACGTCTGCAATTTGGCGACGAGGTCGGCGAAGCTGTGGGGCGGACGATCGAGG
The DNA here is from genome assembly GCA_001898965.1 of Rhizobiales bacterium 62-17. GTDB lineage: Bacteria > Pseudomonadota > Alphaproteobacteria > Rhizobiales > Beijerinckiaceae > Terripilifer. The sequence goes on along the minus strand of MKVW01000004.1, from coordinate 437,002 downwards.
ACGGCCTGGCGCATGGTCTGCAGGGCTTGCTCCGTATCCTGGCGCGCCTGGGCCGTCAGCCGGCGTGAGCGGAGGCCGAATTTCAGTTCGAGCATGCGCAGACGCAGGACCGCCGGACCCTCGGCCCAGATGTCGTTGGTCCCTTCACTCACTTTGCTGGCGATCCAGGGATCGCCGTTAACCATCGGACGCATCGTCGTTGTCCTGTCTGGGCCGTCCGGAGGTTTCCGGGCGCCGCCCTTGGCGTGCCAGATGGCCTGGGCCTCAGGGCCGCGAATCACCTGGTTTCAATGAATTAGGCCATTCAAAGCCGGCGAAATATCGTCCAAAGCATTCGAAGATTGTGGCGGGTTGGTTACCAGCCGTCGTGCGCGATTGCGGGCGGAGCGGCTATGTAACGTTGTCGTTAACCATCTCTAATCATAGGCACTTCGGAAATGACTCGCGCTGAAATCGGCAATTTCGTAACGAGTCCTTAGCTGCGGACGTTCATACTGCCGGCATAAATGGGGCTGCGCTGCCGCACGGGGGTATAGGCGGTGAAATGACAGTTTCGGTGCTGACCATCGTGCGCCAATGGCTGGAGGGGAGTCCTCGGCCAACGGGTGCCCCATTGCCTCCGGCCACCGCAGGTCGGATCAGGGCGGTGCAGATCAATGCGATCGCCAACAATTCGCCGGTGGTCATGCTGGCGGCGATCTTCAATGCGCTGGTGGTGCGCATCGGCCTCGATCGGCTGGCTGACCCGTTTTTGAATGTTTGGACGGCGGTGATCATCGGAACCTCCGCCTGGTTCTTTCTGTGGCGGCTGCGGCGGCGTCACAGGGTGCGGCCCGCCAGTGCTTCATCGCGCGGCATCCGTCTTGCCATCATGCGCGGCCTCTTTTTCGGCATTGTGTGGGCAGCGATCCCCTTCCTTTATTTCGGCAAGGCTTCGCCGGACGAGCAATTGATCATCACCTGCATTGTCGTGGGGATGATTTTTGGCGGCGCCTTCACGCTGGCGGCGGTGCCGGCGGCGATGCTGGCGTTCATCGTGCCGATCGTCGTCGGTTCGGCGACGGCCATCGCTTCGCTCGGTCATGCCACCAGCTTTCTGCTCGCCGGCCTCCTGGTGGTCTACACCGCCGTTCTTCTGACCACGGGGGCTCGCTTCGCCAGTCAACTGGGCGCGCGTGTCGTCAATCATGTGATCGATGAAGAAGCCGCGCGCATGGATTTTCTGACCGGTCTGCCAAACCGGCTCGCCTTCAAGGCGCATTTGTCGGATCGGCTAACCGAGCAGCAGGCCGATCCCGCCCGACTGGCGCTGTTCTATTTCGATCTCGATCATTTCAAGACGATCAACGATCGCATGGGTCACGAAGCGGGCGATGTGATCCTCGTCCAGGCGGCCAAGAGGCTGCGCGAGATCACGCGACAGACGGATTTCGTTGCGCGCCTCGGTGGAGATGAATTCGTGCTCCTGGTCGAGAGTTTTCCCTCCGACGACATGGTGCTGCATCTGGCCGAGCGCATCAACGAGAGTTTCCGCGAACCGTTTGCGGTTCTAGGAGAAAACGTGTCGAGTACGATCAGCATCGGTATCGCTTTCCTGCCCGAGGCGGGAACTGATTTTGATCTGGTGCTGCGCCGGGCCGATGCGGCGCTCTATGCGGCCAAGCGCGATCGCAGTTGCTATGCGGTGTGGCAGAAGGACCTGACGTCGGCGGGCGAGGATCGCATCATGGTGACGCGCGAACTCTCCACCCATATCGCGACGTCACGGCCGCAAAGCCAGCATTGAGGCTCAGGCCGGCTGGGTGGTGAACTTGCGCTTGAACAGCAGGAAGGCGACGATCGCCACGTTGATCAGGTTCCACAACAGGCCGTTGAGGAAGGCGAGACGATAGGAGCCGGTCCAGTCAAAGATGAGGCCGGAGAACCAGCCGCCGAAAGCCATGCCGAACAAAGTCGCCATGATGATCAAACCAAGCGTCGCGCCCGCTTTCGAGGCCGGGAAATATTCGCGCACGATGACCGCATACATCGGCACCAGGCCGCCCTGGAACAAGCCGAACAGCGCCGAAATGACGTAGAGCGACGCTAGCCCGTCAAAGAACAGATAGAAGAACAGCGCGATGCCTTGCAGGGTCGAGCTGATGATCAAAGCGGAAAGTCCGCCGATGCGATCGGCGATGAAGCCGGCGGCGATACGGCTGATGATGCCGAAGCCGAGCATGGCGGAGAGCATTTCGGCGCCGCGCGCCGGGCCATAGCCGAGATCGGCGCAATAAGCGACGATATGGACTTGCGGCATCGCCATGGCGACGCAACAGGCAACGCCGGCGATGATGAGCAGCACGAGAAGCGCGTTCTGCGACAGTTCAAGCCGGCCGAACTTCGAGGCGGGTGCCGTTGCGGTGCGGGCTTCCGCGGAGGGGCGCTCCCGCATCAAAAAGGCCAGCGGTAGCAAGGTGACGAGGCAGGCGATGCCGACGGCGAAATGCACCGTGCGCCACCCCTGCGTGGCGATGAAAGCTTGCAGCAGCGGTGGCCACAGGGTGCCGGCGAGATAATTGCCGACGGAGGCGAGCGCCACGGCAATGCCGCGCCGACGTGCGAACCAGAGCGAGATATCGGCCATGATTGGCGCGAAACTGGCGGAAGCGCCGAAGCCGACGATGATGTGCATCAAAGCGTATAAAGGCAGCGTCGGCATCATCGAGGATGCGATATAGCCGAGCGACAGGGCGAGGGCGCCGATCAGCAGCGGCACGAAAACGCCGAAGCGGTCGGCGAGGCGGCCCATGAAGACGCCGCCAAAGGCAAAGCCGACCATGGTCAATGTATAGGGCAGCGAGGCTTGGCTGCGCTGCACGGCGAAATCGGCCTGCACGGCCGGCAAAGCAACGACGAACGACCACATGCCGATCGAACCGATCGTGCCGATGACGATAGCGGCGCAAAGACGCCGCCAGGACGTTGTGGAATCCATCTGTTGCATGAGGGTGCTCTAGGCTTTCTTTTTGACGCGTCTTTATTGTGTCTTTGGCGACGTCAAAATGACTAAACGTTTTGGCCGATTTTGCGGGCTGTCGGCAGGAGGGCAGCGAGGCGCGAGTGTGCGCCACGATGCTGCGCATGGCAAATGGCAACGGCGAGCGCATCGGCAGCATCGGGGCTGCGCGCGTCAGCTTTTGGCAGCAGCACCTTGATCATCATCGCCACCTGCCGCTTTTCCGCATGGCCGGCGCCAACCACGGTTTTCTTGATCAGATTGGCGGCATATTCGGCCACGGGAATGCCGGCGAGGGCCGGCACCACGAGCGCGATGCCGCGCGCCTGACCGAGTTTCAGGGCCGATTGTGGGTCGCGGTTGACGAAGGTTTCTTCGACGGCGGCTTCTTCGGGGCTATGCAGCCGCAGAACATCTGCTAGACCGAGATGGAGTTGCCGTAGACGCTCACCCAGCGTTAGGGCAGCGTCCGAATGGATAGATCCGCACGCGACGAATGTCAGGCGCGAGCCTGCCGATTCGACGATGCCCCAGCCGAGATTGCGCAGGCCGGGGTCGATACCAAGGATGCGAATCGCCTGGGAGGACATAGGGTGTTCATATCAGCCTTCGGCCATTGGCCGCTAGCAGGGGGGCCGGCCGCCGGAGTGCCGCATGATCGATAGTCAGTGGTTGGTTTCGCTCGGCCACGAAATCACGGGGCTTTTGGCGCAGCCGACCACCTGGTTCGTCGCCTGTATCGTCTTCATCTCGGGCATTACGCGCGGCTTTTCCGGCTTCGGCGGGGCGTTGATTTTCATCCCGCTGACGGCGGCGGTGCTGGGGCCGCGCAAGGCCGTGGCTGTGTTCTATCTGTTCGATCTGTTTAGCGCGACGCCTTATGGTTTCACCTATCTGCCTAAGAGCCGCTGGCGCGAGGTGGCGCCGATGGCCATCGCGGCGATCGTCATGCTGCCGGTCGGCACCTGGGTACTGAAGACGACCGATCCGCTCGTGTTGCGCTGGATCATGGCCGGGCTGGTTTCGATCATGCTCATCGTGCTGATGACCGGCTGGCGCTATCGCGGCAGGCCGACGCCGCTGGCCTCGACCGTGGTGGGGCTGGGGGCCGGCCTCACCGGAGGCGCGACCGGCGTGTCGGGGCCGCTGGTCATTGCCTATTGGCTGTCGAGCACGGCGGAGGCCACCGTGGTGCGCGCCAATATCATGGTGTTCTACGCCTTCGCCTCGTTCTCGACCGACGTGGTGTTTTTCTTCAACGGGCTCTTCACCTTTGATGTCTTGATCTACGCTTTGATCGCCTGGCCGCTCTATTCCATCGGTCTGGCTTTGGGTGCGCGCGTCTTCAAAGGCACGTCGGACAGCCAGTATCGCATCGCCGCTTATGTGCTGATCGCGATGTCGGTGGTGTTCAGTCTGCCGCTGCTGGACCGGTTCATCCGCTAGCTAGAACTCGTGGACAAAGGGCATCCATTTCTTATCGGTCAGACCAGTCCGTTCGCGCAAGCCTATCCCCAGATGGAAGCCTTGAATCAAAACAGTGTTGCCTGGGCAACTTTTGGCCGCGAGCGCTATGCAGCGGTCCGCTCCAGTTCGCCGGGGTGCACTGCTTGCGTTTTGCGAGAGCCGGCGACCCAGTCGTCCCTACCAAGGCAGATATGCTTGTCCTAAGGAGCTTTTGAACCGCATTTCCCTAGCCACGATATGCGCAAACCAAGGGCCGTGAAAGCCATCCACTGCGAAGCGGAACACGTCGCCGCCGTTGTTGTCGAACAGGCGCTGGCGCATCTCGTCCGGCAGCGTCTCGGGCGAAGGCTTAGAAAAGACCCGCTTGCCCGTATTCGTCTTCCAACTGGCTGGGCAGTCGATGTAACCCACGCCGATGAACTCTATTTGCAACTGATAGCCATAACTTATATCCAGCGTGCCCCTAACGAGTGCGCGGGTTTCGTCAAGGCTCACCAGATAGAAATCCATCCATGGGTGCTCCATGATGGCTGCGTTCAGCACCCGCTCGTCAGTTTTATAGTCCACGGTCACTCACACCGGCAGAACCGTCACGGGCGTGCCGGGCGCGACGCGGGCGTAGAGATGCGCGATATCCTGGTTGATCATCCGAATGCAGCCTGACGACACATTGCTGCCAACGGTTTCCGGCTCGAGCGTGCCGTGAATACGATAGCCGAGATCGCCCTCGCCGTGCGTGCCGAACAGATACATGGCGCGTGCGCCCAGCGGGCTGTCAGGGCCGCCGCGCACGCCAAGTCCGCGTGACGTCATCTCCAGGCGATTCTTGATTTCGGGTTCGCGCTCGACCATTTCGCGCGGCGGCACCCAGTCCGGCCAGTCGCGCTTCATGTTGATCTTTGCGTCGCCTGTCCAGCCAAAGCCCTCGCGTCCGACGCCGACACCATAGCGGGTCGCGACCTTGGCCGATTCAACATAATAGAGATGATAGGAGCCTGGATCGACAACGATCGAGCCGGCGGGCGCGTTGCCCGCGAATTCGACCGTCTGGCGCAAGTAGCGGGGGTCTATGGCACGGTAGTTGACCGGAAGGATCGGCGCGCGTTCGCCCGGATAGGCGGCATAGACTTCCGCGTAGTTCGGAACCGACAACGTGCGGGACAAGGTGCGCCGCTTCGAGGGCGATCCTTCGGGTAGCGACAGGTTGCCTATGGAAGAGCAACCGGCAAGACCGGCAGCGGTCGAGCAAAGAGCGGCGAGAGTGAAAGAGCGGCGAGTCAGCATCGGATAGTTCATCGAGAGGATGAGCCGCAGCATCGTCCGGAATGGTTACGATGGAATGAATTTCGCACCGAAGCGATTCACTATGTTTTGCCAAAGCCCCTGATGCCAATGACTTAAGTCACTTTCCCAAGAAGCGGCGCGTTTTTAATCTGAGGCTACTTCGCTTTGGAGCGGGCGGAGGAGTGATGAAATGTTCAGGAACGAACCCGAAGTCGTATCAAGGTTACTCATCTGCGCCACGTTCGGCGTGTTATTTCTCACCGTGGCCTTTATCGGCCATGGTGCCTGGGCCAACTGGCACTAATTCTTTTCGTTGGCGCGCAGTTGCTCCAGCGCCTTGAGTGCCAGGGGATCGAGACCCGCGCCGCCCTGGTCCATATAAGCGTAGATGTCACGGCGCATCACCTTGTTCCAGTAGCTGTGGATGTGGTCGGCCGTGCCGGCGATGGCCTGGTCCTCCGGCTGCGATCGGAAGAACGTGGCGATCTGATTGGCCATGCGCACCAGCGTGGTCTCGTTATTCACCGCGTTATTTCTCCTGTAACGACCTTGCTTATGATCTCGCCCGCATTGCCGAAGACCATGGCGCCATCAGCGCGCGCGATGGCGACGAGCGTCATGCCATAGGCATTGGCGCGTTCGATGGCGAGCGAAGTCGGCGCCGAAATGGCGACCAGAGCCGAAGCGCCGAATACGGCGGTCTTCTCGACCATTTCGAACGAGCAGCGGCTGGTGATCAGCACGAAACCGTCAGCCGGATCGGCCTTGGTGCGCAGCAGGTGGCCGATCAGCTTGTCGAGCGCGTTGTGGCGGCCGACATCCTCGCGCACGGCGCGGATTGTGCCATCAGAGGCGCACCAGGCGGCGGCATGGGTGGCCGAGGTCTCGACACTCAAAGGCTGATGCTTGCGCAACTGGCCGAGCGCCGCCGCAATGGCATCGGCCCGCAGAGCGGCGCCGGAGAACCGGCGCTTGACCTGCGGTAGGGAAGCGAGGTCGTCGATGCCGCAGACGCCGCAGGCGGTGACGCCGGCGATTTTACGGGCGCGCGCCAGATGGCGCTGCAATTTGTCGGCGGCCAGCGAAACGATGAGCCGAAGGCCGCGCTCGTCTTCCTCCACGGCGATGTCGCGAATGTCATCGACGCCATCGATCATGCCCTCGGTGAAACTGAAACCGACGGCGAAATCTTCCAGATCCTGCGGCGTCGCCATCATCACGGCGAAGGGCACCGGCGCATAGACGATGTTGACGGCCGTTTCTACCGGCACGCTGCGCGTGCCGGCGTCCGAAATCCCATCGGTATAGTCAAAGGTTCGCGTCCGGCTGCGAATGAAGGCCGGGCGTTTCTGGTCGTCACTCGGCGGCATGGCTCATGCTGCCCTCGATCATGCGCAAGAGATCGGCATTCTCGCGGTCTTCGTTCTGCCAGTCGGAGTAGCGATTGGTGCGCTGTACCTGCACCGCCGTCACCTTATACTCCGGACAATTGGTCGCCCAGTCGGAATAGTCTGTAGTGATGACATTCACGCCGCTCTTGGCATGGTGGAACGTGGTGTAGACGACGCCCGGCTGCACCCGGTCGGTGATCAAGGCGCGCAACGACACGTCGCCCGAGCGGCTTTGCAGCGCGACGAGATCGCCATCGCGAATGCCGCGCTCCTCCGCATCGAAGGGATGGATTTCGAGCCGATCCTCCGAATGCCAGACATTGTTGTGCGAGCGCGAGGTCTGCACGCCGACGTTATATTGCGAGAGAATGCGGCCAGTGGTCAGCAGAAGCGGGAAGCGCGGTCCGGTCTTCTCGTCGGTCGGCACATATTCGGTGACCATGAACTTGCCCTTGCCGCGCACGAAGCGATCGACATGCATGATCGGCGTGCCCTCGGGCGCCGCCTTGTTGCACGGCCATTGGATCGAGCCCAGTTCGTCGATGCGCGTATAGGAAACGCCGGTGAACGTCGGTGTCAGGCGCGCGATCTCGTCCATGATCTCAGAGGGATGATCGTAGGTCATCTCGTAGCCGAGCGCCTCGGCGAAGCGCAAAGTGATTTCCCAATCGGCGAGACCGGACAGGGACGGTGTCACCTTGCGCACGCGGCTGATGCGCCGCTCCGCATTGGTGAACGTGCCGTCCTTCTCCAGGAAGGACGAGCCGGGGAAAAACACATGGGCGTATTTGGCGGTCTCGTTCAGGAACAGGTCCTGAATGATCACGCATTCCATATTGCGCAGGCCGGCCGTCACATGTTTCGTGTTCGGATCGGACTGGGCGATGTCTTCGCCCTGAATATAGAGGCCTTTGAAACGGCCGCCGACCGCTTCATCGAGCATGTTGGGAATGCGCAGGCCGGGCTCCGCCGACAGTTCGACGTCCCATAGATTTTCGAACATCTCGCGCGTCGCATCGTCGGAGACGTGGCGGTAGCCGGAGAATTCGTGCGGGAACGACCCCATGTCGCAGGAGCCCTGCACATTGTTCTGGCCACGCAGAGGATTCACGCCGACGCCGTCGCGGCCGATATTGCCGGTTGCCATGGCGAGATTGGCCATGGCCATCACCGTCGTCGAACCCTGGCTGTGTTCGGTGACGCCGAGGCCGTAGAAGATCGCGCCGTTGCCGCCGGTCGCGTAGAGCCGCGCGGCGGCGCGCACGTCGGCCGCCGGCACGCCGGTCTTGGCTTCAGTGGTTTCGGGCGAATTGATATCCTGGGCGATGAAACGTGCCCAGACTTCAAAATCCTGCCAGTCGCAGCGCTCGCGCACGTAGGATTCTTGCACGAGGCCTTCGGTGACGATGACATGGGCGAGTGCATTGAGCAGCGCCACATTGGTGCCGGGCATGACCGGCAGATGATAGGCGGCTTCCACATGCGGTGTGCGCACCAGGTCGATGCGGCGCGGATCGGCGACAATCAGCTTGGCGCCCTGGCGCAAGCGCTTCTTCAAGCGCGAACCGAAGACCGGATGTCCATCGGTCGGATTGGCGCCGATGACGAGCACGACATCGGCCTTCTCGACCGAGCGGAAATCCTGCGTGCCGGCGGAAGTGCCGAAGGTGGTCTTCAGGCCATATCCGGTCGGCGAATGGCAGACGCGGGCGCAGGTGTCGACATTGTTATTGCCGAAGCCGGCGCGGATCAGTTTCTGCACCAGGAAGGTTTCTTCATTGGTGCAGCGTGACGAGGTGATGCCGCCGACGGAATCGCGGCCATATTGCGCCTGGATGCGCTTGAATTCGGAGGCGGCATAGGCAAAAGCCTCGTCCCAGCTCACCTCCCGCCAGGGATCGGTGATCTTGGCGCGGATCATCGGCTTGGTGATGCGATCCTTGTGGGTGGCATAGCCCCAAGCGAAACGGCCCTTGACGCAGGAATGGCCTTCGTTGGCCTTGCCGGCTTTGTCCGGCACCATGCGGATCACCTGGTCGCCTTGGGTTTCGGCGCGGAACGAGCAGCCGACGCCGCAATAGGCGCAGGTGGTGACGGTCGCCTTAGTCGGCGTGCCCATTTCGATGACGGTTTTTTCGTTGAGCGTCGCCGTCGGGCAGGCTTGCACGCAGGCGCCGCACGAGACGCATTCCGAGGTCAGGAAATCGGCGGTGCCGGTCGAGACCTTGGAGGCGAGGCCGCGCGCGTCGATGGTCAGCGCGAAGGTGCCTTGCACCTCTTCGCAAGCGCGTACGCAGCGCGAGCAGACGATGCACTTGGAGGAATCGAAAGTGAAATAGGGATTGCTCTCGTCCTTAGCGACGGTGCGATGCTTTTCCCCCTCCTGGCCATAGCGCACGTCGCGCAGACCGACCACGCCGGCCATATCCTGCAATTCGCAGTCGCCATTGGCGGAGCAGGTCAGGCAATCCAGCGGATGGTCCGAGATATAAAGCTCCATGACGCCGCGGCGCAGCGTGCCGAGGCGCGGCGTCTGCGTGCGCACGACCATGCCGTTCTCGGCCGGCGTGGTGCAGGAGGCGGGCGTGCCGCGCCGGCCCTCGATTTCGACGAGGCAGAGGCGGCAGGAGCCGAAGGCTTCGACCATGTCGGTGGCGCAGAGTTTCGGGATCTGCGTGCCGGCGTGCATGGCGGCGGCCATCACCGACGTGCCGGCGGGCACGGTGACGGAAGCGCCATCGATGGTCAGCGTCACGGTGGTGGCGCTGGTGCGGGCTGGGGTTCCAAAGTCAGGTTCGCGATCGAGCGGCATGATGATCTCTTGCTATTCGGCGGCGGCGCGCAGGGTGTTGCGGCGGAAGTCGTCAGGGAAATGGGTGAGGGCACTCATCACCGGCATCGGCGTCAGGCCGCCGAGCGCGCAGAGCGAGCCGTCGGTGAGTACGGTGCAAAGGTCCTTCACCAGAGCGATATTGGCTTCGACATTCTGGCCTTGGGTGATCTTGTCGATGGTCTCGACGCCGCGCGTCGAGCCGATGCGGCAAGGCGTGCACTTGCCGCAGCTCTCGATGGCGCAGAAATCGAAAGCGAAACGAGCTTGATGCGCCATGTCGACGGTATCGTCGAAAACGACGATGCCGCCGTGGCCGAGCAGGCCGGCTTTTGCCGCCATGGCTTCATAGTCGAGCGGCGTGTCGAGCAGGCTTTCGGGGAAGTAGGCGCCCAACGGACCGCCGACTTGCACCGCGCGCAGCGGCCGCCCGCTGGCGGTGCCGCCGCCGATCTCCTCGATCATCGTGCGCAAGGTCAGGCCGAAGGGCGCTTCGAACAGGCCGCCATGTTTCACATTGCCGGCGATCTGGAACGGCAAGGTGCCGCGCGAACGGCCCATGCCATGTTCGGCATAGGCCTTGCCACCCTCAGCCAGAATGGTCGGCGCGGCGGCGAGCGTCAGCACGTTGTTGATCACCGTTGGGCAGCCGAACAGGCCTTTGTGCGCCGGCAGGGGCGGCTTGGCGCGCACCTGGCCGCGCTTGCCCTCGATGCTTTCGAGCAGCGAGGTTTCCTCGCCGCAGACATAGGCGCCGGCACCGACGCGGATTTCGATATCGAAACGGGCGTTCAGAATATCGGCGCGGCGCGCGATGGCGATGGCTTCGCGCATTGTCGCGATGGCGTGCGGATATTCGGAACGGATATAGATGACGCCGCGCGTCGCGCCGGTGGCGAGGCCGGCGATGGCCATGCCCTCGATGAGCAGGAAGGGATCGCCTTCCATCAGCATGCGATCGGCGAAAGTTCCGCTGTCGCCTTCGTCCGCATTGCAGACGATGAACTTTTGCGGACCCTGCGCTTCGAGCACCGTGCGCCATTTGATGCCGGCCGGGAAGCCGGCGCCGCCACGCCCACGCAGTCCGGAGGCGACGATTTCCTCGACGATGGCCGTCGGCGTCATGACGCGGGCTTTTTCGAGGCCGACCAAGCCGCCGTGGGCGCGATAATCGTCCAATGAGAGTGGATCGATCACGCCGACGCGGGCGAAGGTGAGCCGCTGTTGGCGTTTGAAATAGTCATGATCTTCGACGCGGCCGATGCACAGCGCGTGGCTTTTGCCATCGAGCAGGTCGGCATCGAAAAGAGAGGCGACGTCGGCGGCGCGGACCGGGCCATAGCCGATGCGGCCTCGCGCGGTCTCGATTTCGACCAGCGGTTCGAGCCAGAGCATGCCACGCGAGCCGTTGCGCACGAGGGTGACGTCGAGGCCGCGTAATTTTGCTTCGTGGGCAATCGTCTTGGCCACATCGTCGGCGCCGACCGAGAGCGCGGCCGCGTCGCGGGGAACGAAGATGCGCACGGCGCTCATCGGGCGGCCTCCGCCACGAGCGCGTCGAGCCGGGCTTTATCGAGACGACCGACGAGGCGATCGTCGAACAGTGCCGCCGGCGACAAAGCGCAATTGCCGAGGCAATAGACGTTCTCGACCGTCAATCCGCCATCGGCGGAGGTGTCGCCGGCATTGAGACGATGATGGTGGCGAAGATGATCGACGAGCGCTTCGACGCCCATGGACTGGCAGGCTTCGGCGCGGCAGAGTTTCAGCACGTGCCGCCCGGCGGGCGCATGGCGATAGTCATGGTAGAAACTGGTGGTGCCGCGCACCTCGGCCTGAGAAATATTGAGCACGCGGGCGATGATCGGCCAGCTTTGGTCGTCGACATAGCCGAACGTGTCCTGCAGCCGATGCAGGATCGGCAGCAGCGCCGCCGAGAGGCCGCAGGCCTCGCCGAAAAAGCTCAGCGCCTTCGCCTGCTCGTCGCGTGCGATCTCCTCTACCAGGGCCGCGTCAAAGGCCTGTGTCGATACCAAGGTCATTCCTGCCATTCACTCCCGATTGACGAGACTATAGCCGTATTTTGTTTATTTTATCACCAAAGCAAGCGCTACCTTACTGAAAAGTCCCTGCGAAAACGGACATTGTGGGCGTGAATCAAGCGCCGGATGCAGTGGGACGCCGCCTATCCAAGATCCATTCACGGGCTCTGTTGGCCGAAAGTCAGGGATTTAATGGTGATGGGCAAAGTGCCCGAGGGCAGGCGGATGCGGCCGAGATCGACATAATCGAAATCGCGCAGGACGATGCCGTCGATCACCAGGATGTCGTTGACGACCCCCAACTCGTCGCGCAGCAGCCCGCCGAGATTGAGGGCGACGTCCCCTTCGCAGATCAGCCAGAGCGGGTTCCCGGTGGCGATCCGGTCGGCGAGACCGAGGCTCACCCCTCTGGCGAAGGCGCTGAGCCTCGGCCAGGAGGCATCGCCGCGCCAGCGAAAGGCAAAGGCCCACTCGCTTGCCGGATCGTCGTCACCGAAGGCACGGCGATGATCGACGATGGTTTGGGCCAGGGTTTTGGCATCGATCGCGCCGGAGAAATCATAGGGCAGTTGCAGCACCGGCAGATTGCGGCGTGGCAGCAGTTTCGCGGGAGACGTGATGAAGCTGGTGGCACCGCTCATCTGCACGGTGAATTCGGAAGCGCCGAGCACAGTGGCGCCGATACATTCGCCCGGTGGCAGCAGCGGCCAGGAGATGCGGCCGTCTTCGCAACGCTGGCGCAGCGCCCGGCCAAGCCGCCAGCCGAGATCGCCGAAATCGCGCTTTTCGCGCTCGTAAATATATTCGGCGACGCCGCCGGAGAATTGGACGCCGTCGATGTCGTGCAACTGCGGGAGCGGCGCCGTCAGAAGGTTGTCGCGATCGGGTTCGCTATTCGTCGCCAGCGCGCTGGCGATCGTGTCGGCGATGGTTTCGGCCAGACGTTGCAGATCGTCGCGGGTAGCTGTGGCGCCACGTTGCATGTCGAGGCCGATGCGCTCGGCGAAGGCGCTGATATCCTGATCGAGCCTGACAATGCGGTCCTGGCGATCGAGCGCGATGAGGCGGCCGCCGCCGCACAGCGCCGCCGTGGCGCGGACGCGGCCGGACTCTATGAGCGCCAGTTTGGTGGTGGCACCGCCGACGTCGACGTTAAGAAGCCGCGAGCCGTTCCGCCGTGAGGTCTCAACCGCCCCCGACCCGTAAGCGGCAAGGGCGGCTTCCATGTGATGGCCGGCGACGGCGGCGATGAGTTCGCCGCTTTCCTCGCTCAAAGTCTGCAAGATGGCCTGGGCATTGTCGTGCTGCGCCGCCGCGCCGGTCAGAATGATGGCGCCGGTCTCGATATCGTCGGCGGTGAGGCTTGCGTCCGCGTAGGCGCGATCGATGGTAGCGCGCAGCCGTGCCGCGTCGATCGTATTGATTTCGGTGAAAGGCGTCATGGCGATCGGCGCGCGATAGAGTGTTTCGCGGCTTTTGGCATTGCGGCGCATGGCCAGCGGTTCGCCCGGTCCGCGCATCATCAGCCGCGAGAAGATGATCTGTGTGCTCGACGAGCCGATATCGATGCCGAGACTGACGAGTGGCACCAGTTCGAGGGCTTGCGAGCCCGGTTCCAACACTTCATGGCCGTCATTGTCGTGATCGTGATCGTGTTCCTCCCCCGGCGCATGGACGTGATCGGCGTCGGCGCCGAAACGATGATCGGCCAATGTGTGCGGCTTTGGCGGTTTGGGCGGATCAGCAGACATGAGGGCGCCCGTCTTTGCGGCGATCGTTACGCCTTATCATGAAAGAAATCATAGATCAGTTTGGCGGTCGCCGCATTGACGCCCGGCACTTTTTCAAGGTCGGACAGCGCGGCGCGGGCGACGGCTTTGGCGGTGCCGAAAGCCTGCAGCAAAGCGCGCTTTCGCGCCGGGCCGATTCCGGAGATTTCATCGAGCGGGCTGCGCACGAAGTCTTTCTTGCGGCGGGCACGATGGGTGCCGATGGCGAAACGATGGGCTTCGTCGCGCAGGCGTTGCACGAAATAAAGCGCCGGGTCGCGCGGTGGCAGCTTGAACGGTTCGCGGCCTTCGACGAAGAACGTCTCGCGGCCGGCGTTGCGGTCCGGTCCCTTGGCGATGGAGGCGAGTTCGACGCCTTCGATGCCGAGTTCGGTCAACACCTTGCGCGCTTCCTCGAACTGGCCCTTGCCACCGTCGATGAGAATGAGGTCGGGCCGCGACGGGAAAGCGTCGTTCGGCTTGGTGTCGGTGTTCTCCGTTTCGCCTGTCTCCGTGGCGGTTTCTTCTTTCTTCAGCCGAGCGAAGCGGCGCATCAGCACCTCACGCATCATGCCGTAGTCGTCGCCCGGCGTGATGTCGGTGCTCTTGATGTTGAACGTGCGGTAATGCGCTTTCATGAAGCCGGCGCGGCCGGCGACGATCATGGCGCCGATGGCATTGGTGCCCATGATGTGCGAGTTGTCGTAGACCTCGACGCGCTGCAAGGTGCGGTTGAAGCCGAATGCTTCCGCCAGCGCCGCCAAGAGTTTTTCTTGCGCCGCCGTGTCGGCCAGCTTGCGGCCGAGGGTTTCGCTGGCGTTCTGGGTGGCATGCTCGACCAATTCGCGGCGCTCGCCCCGTTGCGGAATGGCGACTTCCACCTTGCGCCCGGCCCGCGCGCTCAAGGCCTCGGCAAGGACGTCGCGGTTTTCGATGTCGTGCGACAGCAGGACGAGGCGTGGCGCCGGCTTGTCGGCGTAGAACTGCGCCAGGAAGGCATCGAGCACTTCGCCGGGCGTGAGGCTGCGATCAGCACGCGGATAATAAGTGCGATTGCCCCAGTTCTGATAGGTGCGGAAGAAGAAGACTTCGATGGCGAACTGGCCGGCTTCCTCGATGATGGCGAAGACGTCGGCTTCTTCCACCGTGCGCGGATTGATGCCCTGGGTGCCTTGAATGGTGGAGAGTGCCGCGATCCTGTCACGCAGGCGCGCGGCGGTTTCAAATTCCAGGGCTTCGGCGGCGGCGTTCATGTCCTGCGCCAGGCGCTCGCGCACGGTCCGGCTCTTGCCCGAGAGGAAGTCACGTGCTTCGCCGACGAGCGCGGCATAGTCCTCGTGATTGATCTCACCGGTGCAGGGGCCCGAGCAGCGCTTGATCTGCCAGAGCAGGCAGGGACGGGTGCGGTTCTCGTAAAAGGAATCGGTGCAGGAGCGCAGAAGAAAGGCGCGCTGCAAGGCGTTCAGCGTGCGGTTGACCGCCTGGACGCTGGCGAAGGGGCCGAAATAGTCGCCCTTCCGATTGCGGGCGCCGCGATGTTTGGTGAGCTGCGGCGAGACGTGATCACCGGTCAGCACGATATAGGGAAAGGATTTGTCGTCGCGCAGCAGAACGTTGAAGCGCGGCTTCATCTGCTTGATGTAGTTGGCTTCGAGCAGCAGCGCCTCGGTCTCGGTCTCGGTCGAGACGAAGACCATCGAGGCGGTGAGCGCGATCATGCGCGCGATGCGATTGGAGTGGCCGGCCTCGCGTGCGTAAGAGGCGATGCGCCGGCGGATGCTGCGCGCCTTGCCGACATAGAGCACTTCACCATCGGTGGCGATCATGCGGTAGACGCCGGGGCCGAGCGGCGCGTGTTTCAGATTGGCGCGGATGACCTCGACGCCATGCTGGATCGAACCAGGCTCGGGCGGCGTCGCTTCGTCGGCGACGAGCACCGGCCCTAAATCCTGCCCGAGATCGTCGTCGCTTTCGCCCTCTTCGTCGGAAAAATTCGGCGCGTCGACGGATTTTTCTTCCGACGGCACGGCGGCATCCGCTTCGGATGCAGGCATGGATTGGGGCGGGCGGCTGACGACGCGGCTCATGGCTGAGATTTAGGCGCATTGGCGCCGGGTTGGAAGGCGCCTTACCGGCTTTGCTCCTGTCAGATTGTGGCAAGGTGGATAGGTTGTCCCCAAGCTGGACCGATCGGGCATTTCCCGTTACCAATCTCGGCAAGGCCGCACGGTTCGCTGGAGCAGGCCAATTGGTAACAGGTTCAGGTTGGGTATGATGAAGGCGCGACATTTGCTCGCGGCGTCCGTGCTATTGGCGTTTTCGCCGTGGCTCGGCGGCTGTTCCGATACGGGGGGCGGCCTGATCGCCAGTGCCACCGACACCCGTTCGCCGCGCATCGCCATGCGGGCGGGCGTGCTGCCGTCGAGCGTGACGGTGGCGTTCAAGTCCCTGGATGGGGCGCCGCCGGAGGTGGTGAGCCGGTTCGTCGCCGCCATGTCCACCGCTTTGGCCAGCCGCGACATCGTGACCGCCGATTCGGGCAGCGCCAATTTCGTCGTTCAGGGACATATGAGTGCTTATCCGGCCGAGAGCGGCGTCGCCGTGGCCTGGGTTTGGGACGTTTACGACCAAAAACGCATCCGGCGTCAGCGGATGGACGATTCCATCACCGTTCGAGGGTCGGCGGGGAATCCCTGGGGCGCGGTCGACGACCAGGTTTTGACCAGTATTGCCGGGTTAACCGCCGAGAATCTGGCTGGTTTTCTCACAAATTCGCCGGAAGCGGTGGCGGCCTCGGGGTCGGCGGCCGGAGCGGCGGTGGCGCAAGCGGCCCGCCCGGCAGCCCTGCCGGCCCGCGCCCAGGGCTTCGCGCCCCTCGATTGAGGGGCTGATGGAGGGCCTGATTGAGGGCCTGGCGCCGTCCACAGAGCTGTTGCCAGAACGTCACGCCATGCGATTAACGGTGGAAGATTTACCTCGTCCCGCCCATCGTGTTGTCGGCTCTGCCTCGGCTTGATAAGGAGCGGCGCAACAGATCACGTTTCTTAGAGTTCAAGCGGGATTTTGCGAAAAACGGTCTTTTCGCATTCTGCTTGCGGGCGCGGGGCCTTCTGGCATGGACGAAAAATTTAAAATCCTGGCAGGTAATTCGAACCGCGCCTTGACCGAGGCTATTGCCGCCTATCTCGGCATGCCGCTCGCCAAATGCCAGGTCCGGCGCTTCGCCGACATGGAGATTTTCGTCGAAATTCAGGAAAACGTCCGCGGTCTCGACGCGTTCGTCATCCAATCGACGGCTTTTCCGGCCAACGACCATCTGATGGAACTGCTGATCATGATGGATGCGCTGCGCCGGGCCTCTGCCCGCCGCATCACTGCCGTGGTCCCTTATTTCGGTTATGCCCGCCAGGACCGTAAGCCCGGCCCGCGCACGCCGATTTCCGCCAAACTGGTTTCCAACCTGATCACCCGCGCCGGCGCCGACCGCGTTTTGACCGTTGATCTCCACGCTGGTCAGATCCAGGGCTTTTTCGATATTCCGGTCGACAACCTTTTTTCCGCGCCGGTCATGGTGCGCGACATCAAGGAACGGCTCGACCTCAAGAACACGATGGTGATTTCGCCCGACGTCGGCGGCGTGGTGCGTGCCCGCGCGCTGGCCAAGCGCATCGATGCGCCGCTCGCCATCGTCGATAAGCGGCGTGAGCGCGCCGGCGAATCCGAAGTGATGAACATCATCGGCGATGTCAGGGGCAAGAGCTGTATCTTGGTCGACGATATCGTCGATTCCGGCGGCACGCTGTGCAACGCGGCCGATGCGCTGATGGAACAGGGTGCGCGCGAGGTCTACGCCTATATCACCCACGGCGTTCTTTCGGGTGGCGCGGTGGCGCGCATCTCCTCGTCGAGCATCAAGGAACTGGTGCTGACCGATACGATCGAGCCGACGGCGGCGGTGCGGGTGGCCAAGAACATCCGCGTCATTTCCATCGCTCAACTGGTCGGCGAAGCGGTGCGCCGCACCGCCGAAGAGCGCAGCGTGTCCAGCCTGTTCGACTGACGGGGCGCGCGGCACGCCGTAGCGTGCCGCTTCTTCAGAACATGGCGTCTTAGAACGTGTTGTCCTGCGTGACACGGCGATAGAGCGTCGGCAAGACTTCGGCGAGATAACCCATTTCCTCCACAGCGTGCTGATGCAGCCTGCGGGCGAGTTCTTCCGTCACATGTTGGCGGCGTATTTCGCGCTGCTGATCTTGCGTGAAGGCTACGGCCGGGTCGCGGCTGGCGATATAGCCGAGCCAGAAGCGGCTTCGCATCTCGCAACCATAATCGGTATCGCGGATGAAATGGGTCATGCGGCCGAAATTCACCGGATGTTCGAGATCGCCGATGATCGCGGTGATGGCGAACGCGCCTGATTGTTCGAAGCGCTTCGGGTCGTAGAATTCCTTCGGATCGCGGATGTTGATGCGCAATTTGTAGAGCGGGCTGCCTTCGCCGCCGAGATATTCATGCACCAGATGTGAACTGCCGATATATTTACCGTCGATGCGGTTCTCCCAGTCGCTGAACACGTGATCGCGTGGATGCCAGAAAACATATTGGTCGATACCGCCGAGCCAGGAGAACCACCAGTCGATCATCTTGGCGCGGCAGCCCTGCATGCGCGTTAAAGCTGCGACGAGCCAACGGTCGTCCTTGAGCTGCTTGTAGCCGGATTCGAACGGCAGATAGCCGGGGTTCAGCAGATCGTTGATGGCTTCGATTTCCATGCGGGTCCTCCTTGCGATGATGATTTGTTCAGAGCAGTTTGAGCGTGCCGTTGACGGGAATGTCCGGATGTCCGGCATTGCTCTTGATGGCGAGATGCAGGGGCGTGCCCGCTGCCGCGCGCTCCCACTGGCCCGCGACGATGGGCGTGCGCGAGACATTGGCGATCGGGCCGGATTTCGACTTCCAGTCGACGCGGCCGACGATCGACTCGTAGGAGGTGTCGCGGATCGCCGCGACGATGCCGTCCGGCGTTAGTGCGGGCGCACGTTTCAGCGCATCGATGCCGACTTCAAAGAGTGCATGGAACAGGCCCAGAATGAAGCCCAGATCGCGGCCACCGCTGGCGCTTTGGGCCGCGGCAAGCAGAGCGGCGCCGTTTTGGCCTGTCAGACCTGATTTGAATGGAAAGTCAGATGACCAAGGCACTTCACATGAGAGCCCTTGCGCCCGATCGCTAAAGGCACTGACGGCGGCGGGAAACAGAAAGGCCTTGCCAATGGTGGCGATCTTGGGCCGAAAGCCTTGCTGGGCGGCCTGGGTCCAGAAGGTGGCGAAATCCGGTGGGATCATGGTGCCGGTAACGATCTCGGCGCCGGCCGCCTTGAAGGCGCCGATCTGCGCCGTGAAATCGTTCGACATCGGTTGATAACGGCCGGGTTCGACAACGGTGAAACCGGCCTTCTTTAATGCGGGCGGAAAATTTTCGCCCCAGGCATTGCCATCGGCATCGTTGGCGAAGAGACAGGCGACGACCTTGTTGGTCGGCTGCGGCGCCCACAGGCCGATGAAGGCGCCGAGAATGTCTTCGAGGCCGAAGCAGAACAGCCACGTGTAATCGAAGCCTTTTGTTGGATTGCCGGAACGACCGAAGAACCATGGCTGCCAGGGACAAGCGGTGGCGATGCACGGCACGCCGTCGACTTCAGCGCGGTCCGAGACCGCGTTGACCGTATCGGGCGCGCCGCCGGTGAGGATGAGATCGACCTTGTCGCGCAGGATCAGTTCGGCGGTGACTTCAGCGGCGCGGGTCGAATTCGACTGACTATCCTTGGTGAGTATGTCGACGCGATAGCGCGTTCTCCCTTTCATCAAGCCGTCGCGGAGCGCTTGCTGAACTTGCGCGATCAGAAAGGCATTAGCGCCGCCGAAGGCGGCGAGCGCACCGGTTTGCGGCGTGACGAAGCCGATCTTGATCACATTGTTGGATTGCGACAGGCCGGTGCCGGTCAGCGCTGGCGTGGCCAGCGTGGCAGCTCCCGAGCGCAGCAGAGTGCGGCGTGTGAGCCGCGCGGATATTGGCATGATCGTTCCCTTCGGCGCCCCTCCGCGCCGCCAGGAGTGATGAGCGCCGTGGTCGTGGCAGGCAAGGCGTTGGCCTTGGAATGCGCGGTGCTGAACGCTTTCATGCGCGGAGCTGAAAAGCGCGTTGCTTTCGATGGCCCTCGGACTAAGCTTTGGTGGTTCTTGGCCGTCATTGCGAGGAGGGGCGCCATGATCGGCGCGGAAATGGCTCGGGTCGCTCAGACCGGGCTTGTCTGGAACAGCATCATCAACAATGCCTTCGGCCAAGTGGCGATGCGCACCCGCGAGGATGTGCCGTTCTTCGGTCGTTTCCGTCATGTGTCGATCGCCGGTCTCACCGTCGCCGAAGTGGCAAGCGCGAACGAGGAGGCCGTGCGGACCCATCGGCATGTGGCCCGCGATGGCGAAGATGCCTTTGCCTTCGCGCTGCTGCGCGAAGGTGAGCTGGAGCTGGAACAATATGGCCGCAGCCTGCTGCTCCGCGCGGGCTGTTTCACGCTCTTCGATCTTGGTGCGCCTTATCGGCTGGCGCATCGACGCCATACGAATCTCGTGGCCCTGAAGATCCCCACCGGTCTGCTGCGGACCGCCATGGCGGCGCCGGAGTATCGGGTGCTGGAGGCTTTTCCGGCGACAGGTGGCATCGGCCGTATTTCGTCCGCTCTGCTGCTGGCGTTGGCGGCCGAAGGGGAGGCGATCCCGGATCAGATGGCTTCGGCCTATGCCGAGCGCCTGACCGATATGTTCTGCATGCTCGTGAGGCAGTGGCCTGGCGAAAGCCGTGGGCTGACCGTCTCCCAGGAGCAGCTTTATTCCCGCTGTTGCGCGCTCATCGACAGCCGACTGGCCGATGCCGACCTCGATCCGGCCCAGGTGGCGGCCGGTGTTGGGATATCGTTGCGCGCCCTACATCAGCTTTTTCAAAAGGCGGGCCGGCCGGTTGCACAGCAGATCAAGCTCAGACGGCTTGAGCGTAGCCGCAAAATGCTGCTCGATCCGGCCAGAAAGTCTGAAACAATCAAGATGATAGCGATGAACTGCGGATTTCGCAGCCAGCAACATTTTTCCACTTTGTTCGGGCAAGCTTACGGCTGTTCGCCGAAAGAGGCCCGTCAAGGCGGCCTGCGGCCGACGGACAGTTAGCATTGCCATTTCGGGGGGCGGAAAGTATATAGGCGCTATCCCCGTCATGGATGTGTGTATTTGAGGCTTAGCCTCGGCCGGGCCGGAGCCCGGCGCAGCGCGCCCACGTCCTCGCCACGGCTTTCAGGAGTTTACGATGAACAACGCCCCGCTGATGCCCAAAGCGACCGCGGTCTGGCTGGTGGAGAACACCTCGCTGTCCTTCGATCAGATTGCCGATTTCTGCAAACTGCACCCGCTTGAGGTGAAAGGCATTGCCGACGGTGAAGTCGCGGCCGGCATCAAAGGGCATGATCCGATCACCTCCGGTCAGTTGACCCGCGACGAGATCGCCCGTGGCGAAGCCAATCCGGAGCATAAGCTGGTGCTGGCGGCCTCTAAGGTGCGCCTGCCGGAAATCAAGCGTCGTGGCGGCCCGCGCTATACGCCGCTGTCGCGCCGCCAGGATCGTCCGAACGCCATTCTCTGGCTGCTGCGCAACCATCCGGAATTGAAGGACGCGCAGATCATGCGTCTGGTCGGCACGACCAAGACGACGCTGCAGGCGATCCGCGAGCGGACCCATTGGAATTCGGCCAATCTGTCGCCGCTTGATCCGGTGACGCTCGGCCTGTGCTCGCAGATCGAGCTCGATTTTGAAGTGGCGCGCGCCAACAAGGATCGGCCGCCGGTGCCCGATACTGGCGCCACCCTGGTCCCGGCCGAGATCACCACCGCGCCGCGCGATCATGATGCCGAGCGCGCCGCGCCGTCGAGCGAGGAAGATGTCTTCGGCGCCCGCCAGGCCGCCCATAAGGACGAAGCCGAAGACGATATCGACGTCGACTCCGTCTTTGCCAAGCTCAAAGGCCTCAAGACCAAAGAATAATCAGGTAGCGTCTCGCGATTTTGCCCTAGGCATTTCGCCGAATTGCCGAAACCCGATAGCGATGCCATCTTGACCTGTGCGGGTTTAATCCGCGCAGGTCGCCATCGTGGCGGCCCTGCAATCTAACGGTCGCCCGGAGGGAGGGCGTGGGAGAGTAAGATGGACGCCCAAACGGCGCTGAAACCTTGGCTCGCGCATTATCCGGCTGGTGTGCCGGCGGACATCGATGCCGCATCGCTTGGCACGCTGGTCGATGTCTTCAACGAGAGCGTGGCCAAATTCGGCGACCATCCGGCGCTCGAGAGTTTCGGCAAGCGCATCAATTACACCGAGTTTGGCGAGCTGGCGCAGGCGCTCGGTTCCGGCCTGCAACGCATGGGTCTCAAGAAGGGCGATCGCGTCGCCATCATGATGCCCAATGTGATGGCTTATGCGCCCATCATCTTCGGCATTCTCGCGGGCGGTTTCACCGTGGTGAATGTCAATCCGCTCTATACGGCGCGCGAACTCAGCCATCAGCTCAATGATGCCGGCGCGCGTATCCTCTTCGTGCTGGAAAACTTCTGCCACACGGTCGAAGCGGCGCTGCCTGACCTCAAGACGGTCGAACGCGCGGTCATCGTCGCGCCCGGCGATCTGCTGGGCCTGAAGGGCGCCATCGTCAATTTCGTCTCCCGCTATGTGAAGAAGGGCGTGCCGCGCTATGCGCTGCCGGCCACCATCCGCTTCGGCCGTTTCCTGGCGTTCGGTCGCGAAAAGCCGCTGGCGAAGGTCGATCTGTCGATCGATGACGTGGCCTTCCTGCAATATACCGGCGGGACGACGGGCGTGGCCAAGGGCGCCACTTTGCTTCATCGCAACATCGTCGCCAACGTCCTGCAATGCGAGGCGTGGACCCGGCCGTTCATCGGCGATACGGCGCATTATTCGGTGGTGACGGCGCTGCCGCTCTATCACATCCTGTCGCTGACGGGCTGTTGCGTGTTCACCTGCCGCATCGGCGGCCTACAGATCCTCGTCGCCAATCCGCGCGACGTGAGCGGTCTGGTCAAGACCTTGCAGACCTCGAAGCCGAACGAGCTGGTGCTGGTCAACACGCTCTACAACGCGCTGGCGCAGCATCGCGACATTTCCAAAGTCGACTTCTCCAATCTGCGCGTGTGCATTGCCGGTGGCATGGCGACGCAAGCGCCCGTGGCGCAGCGCTGGAAAGAGGTTTCCGGCAAGCCGATCGTTGAAGGTTACGGCCTGTCCGAAACATCGCCGGTGGTGTGCCTCAATCGTCTCGACATCGAGGAGTTCACGGGAACGATCGGCTATCCGGTGCCGTCGACCGATGTGTCGATCCGCTCTCCCGATGGCGCTTTGATGCCGATCGGCGAAGCCGGCGAATTGTGCGTCAAGGGTCCGCAGGTGATGGCCGGCTATTGGCAGCGGCCCGATGAAACCGCGAAAGTGATGACGGCCGACGGCTATCTGCGTACCGGCGACGTCGCCATCCTCGATGCGCAAGGCATGGTCAAGATCGTCGACCGGATGAAGGACATGATCGTCATGTCTGGCCTGAAAGTCTTCCCCAACGAGGTGGAGGAAGTTCTGGCCAGCCATCCGAAAGTGCTGGAAGCGGCGGTGATTGGCGTGCCCGATCCCCATTCCGGCGAGGCGGTGGCGGCTTTCGTCGTGCCGAAGGATCCCTCGCTGAAGCCGGAAGAACTGCGCGCTTTCGCCCGCGAGAAGCTGACGGCCTATAAGGTGCCCAAGACCGTGGAATTCCGCGAGACATTGCCGAAGACCAATGTCGGCAAGATCCTGCGTCGGGAATTGCGCGA
>MKVW01000004.1:348748-413240 GCA_001898965.1 Rhizobiales bacterium 62-17 | reverse complement strand
GCGGTGTCGCGGCCCGCCATTGATTTTTGCCGCGAGGATCATCGCCGATGCTCTATGCTGAAGATCTCGCCGAGGGGCAGACGTTTTCGTTCGGCATCTACACGATCTCCGAAGCCGAAATTCTGCAGTTCGCGCAGCAATATGATCCCGTCGCGATCCATACCGATCCCGTTGCCGCGGCCGCCGGGCCGTTCGAAGGGCTCATCGCCAGCGGCTTCAACACCATGGCGATCTATCAGCGCCTCGTCGTCGAGGCCGTCTGGAACAAGGTTGCGGGTCTGGTCGGGCGCAGTTTCGAAGTGCGTCTCGTGCGACCGGTTCGTCCGGGTACCGCTTTGACGGGGCAGGCGCAAATTCACAGCGTGACGCTACGGCCGGAGCGGCAGAACGCGGTCGTGGTTTTGAAAAGCGAGCTTGTCGATGACGCCCGTCAGCCGGTCCTGACCATCACGCTGGATGCGCTGGTGCGGATGCGACCGGCGTAAAAGCCTCTCTCGGTTCTGCACGTGTCAGAACCGAGATTGCTTGAAAGGCAATTGCTTCAGGCGTTGGCGATATATTCGCGCATCGCCTTATGTTCGGATTCGATTTCCTCGACCCGCCATTTCACCACGTCGCCAATGGAGACGAGGCCCAGCAGCCGCCCGCTTTCGACGATCGGCATGTGACGGAAGCGGCCGGCTGTCATTTGTTCGGTCAAATGATCGATGCTGGTCTCGCGCGTCGCGGTGACGACTTTCGGTGTCATGTGGCGGCTGACCGCATCGTTCAACGCCGCGGCGCCATTGCGCGCCAGTACGCGAACCAGATCACGCTCGGAGATGATGCCCATAAGGCCGCCATCGGCGCTGGTGATGACCACGGCGCCAATGCCCTTCTCGGCGAGGATATGGGCAATCTCATGCAAGGTGCGGTGCGGCTGGGCGGTGATGACGTCATGGCCCTTGGTCTTGAGAATGTTCGAAACTTTCATTTCGCTCCTCCTGCAATCGGGGCTGGGTCCGTCTTTAAGCACTCAGTCTTAAGGCTTGGGCGAGAGCGGCCTCAGTCTCGATCAATTCAGCACCGGAGAAAGTGGTTCCGTGAGCAGCTCTCGCAAGAGTCTTCGGAACACCTCTCTTGGCATGATCTTGAGCGATGGCGAAAGCAAGTCAAGCGTTGCTCCAAGACAACGTTGATTTCGCTTACCGTAGAAGTACGTATGTGATGTTTCTCAAAATTTAGAATTCTTCTAAACTATTGATTTTAAAAGGAATTCTGTTGACCGACGAAGGTGGCTGGGTAAGGTCGCGCCGTTCCGTTTTCGCCCGCTTTTCGCGGGCTCGAGGAGAGGCCCATGTCCATCGGCAAACATTCCCTGCTGGCGGCGATGATCGCGGCGATTGTGCCCGCGATTTGCGCCAGCGCTGCGAGCGCCCAAGGCGAAGTGAATGTCTACAGCTATCGCGAAGGCAAACTGATCGCGCCGCTGTTCGAAGGTTTCACCAAAGCGACCGGCATCAAGGTCAATGTGATCTCTGCCAACTCAGGTCTCGAGCAGCGCATCGTTTCGGAAGGCGCCAACAGCCCCGCCGACATGCTGCTCACGGTCGACATCGGCCGCGTGCAGGACGCACTCGATGCCGGCATCGTGCAGCCGTTCAAGTCCGAGGTTTTGGAGAAGGTCGTACCGGCGCAATATCGCGATCCGTCCGGCAACTGGTACGCCATGTCGATGCGCGCGCGCGTCGTCTATGCGTCGAAGGAACGCGTCAAGCAGGATGCGATCACCTATGAAGAGCTCGCCGATCCGAAGTGGAAGGGCAAGATCTGCATTCGCTCCGGCCAGAACATGTACAACACCGCGCTGTTCGCGGCGGTGGTCGCGCATCACGGCGCCGAAAAGGCCGAAGCCTGGCTCAAGGGCGTGAAGGCCAATCTGGCGCAGAAGCCGAGCGGCGGCGACCGCGAAGTGGCGCGCGATATCGCGGCCGGCAAATGCGATATCGGCGTTGGCAACACCTATTACTGGGCGCTGATGCTTAATCGCGAAGCCGATCGCAAGCCCTGGGCCGATGCGACCAAAGTGATCCTGCCGACGTTTGCTGGCGGCGGTACGCACGTGAACGTTTCGGCGGCGATGCTGATCAAGACCGCGCCGAACCGCGCCAATGCGGTGAAGTTGGCGGAATGGCTGGTCAGCGAAGATGCGCAGCACATCTACGCCGACATCAACTTCGAATATCCGATCCGCGCCGGCGAAAAGCTCAATCCGACGATCGCGAGCTACGGCACGCTGAAGCCGGATGCCATGCCCTTGGTCAAGATCATGGAATTCCGCAAACCGGTTTCGGCTCTTGTCGATAAGGTTGGTTTCGACAATTAAGGCTCATGTTGGAACGCACGCCAGTCTCTGAGACTTTGGCGGGCGCGGGTGCTGTCGGTGAAACCGGCGCATCCGCGCCTTTGCCTTTGCACGCCGGTCTTGGCGGCCGGATGCGGGCGTTCCATCCCTTGGCGGCGGCGATCGCCATCGCCGCAGCGCTGTTCGCGCTGGCGCCGATAGCCGGGCTCTTGCATCGTGCGCTGACCGGCAAGGCCGAAGTCTGGTCGCACCTGATCGCCTATGTACTGCCGCATGCGCTGTGGGAAACGACACTGCTGCTCGCCGGCCTGGCGATCGTCTGTGGCGTCGTCGGTGTCGGCACGGCCTGGCTGATCGCGTCTTATCGGTTTCCCGGTGCGCGCATTCTGGCCTGGATGCTGGCGCTGCCGCTGGCCTTTCCCACCTATATCGTTGCCTATGTCTATGTCGAAGTGCTGGGGCCGTTCGGCCCCGCGCAAATGGCGTTGCGCGGCGTGACGGGTTGGCGTTCGGCGGCGGACTATTGGTTTCCCGAGGTGCGGTCGCTGGGCGGCGCGGTCTTCGTGCTCGGCTTCGTGCTGTTTCCTTATGTCTATCTGACAGCGCTGGTGATGTTCCGGGCGCAGAATTTTACGCTTGTCGAAAGCGCCCGCGTGTTTGGCGCCAGCACGTGGCGGGTGTTGCGCGATATCGTTCTGCCGATGGCGCGGCCGGCGGTGGCGGCGGGTCTGGCGTTGGTTCTGCTCGAAGCGCTCAACGATATTGGTGCGGCCGAATATCTGGGCGTGCAGACGCTGACCTTGTCGGTCTTCACCACCTGGCTCAATCGTGGCGATCTTGCTGGCGCGGCGCAGATCGCTTGCGTCCTTTTGTCGGTGATCGCGATCTTCATCTGGCTCGAACGCTATGGCCGCCGGTTGAGCGGCTTTGTCGGCCACAGCGCCAGCAGCCATGGTACGCGTCGCCCGATGCTGAGGGGCTGGCAGGCGGCGGGGGCGTTTCTAGCCTGCGCCGTGCCGGTGACGCTCGGCTTCCTCGTGCCCTTTGGCTATCTGGCGCGCGAAGCGCTCTGGCGGGTGAGCCGCGATGGCATCGATCCGGCGCTGCCGGCTCATCTCGTCTCGACCTTCACCTATGCGGCGGCGGCCGTTCTGCTCACTCTGGCGCTCGGCTTTGGCGCGGCGCTGTCGGCGCGGCTCATCGGGCGCTCCTGGGCGCGGTTGTGCGCTTCCATTGCCGGGCTCGGCTATGCGGTGCCGGGCACGGTGCTGGCCTTGGGTCTGCTCACGCCCTTCGCCTTGATCGATGGAGCCATCAATGCGGTGGCGCGCGGCCTGTCGGGGGCGGGCGTCGGTCTCGTCATCGCGGGGTCGGGCGGGGCCATGGTCATCGCCTTCGCGCTGCGTTTCCTGGCGGTGGCGACAGGTGTCGCCGATGCGGGGCTTGCCCGCATTCCCAACGATTTCGATGGCGCGGCACGGGTGGCGGGTGCCGGGCCCTGGGCGCTGATACGCACCATCCACCTGCCGCTGCTGCGGCCGGCGCTGGCTGCCGCCGCCCTCCTGGTTTTCGTCGACAGCCTGAAAGAACTGTCGATGGCCCTGCTGCTGCGACCGCTCAACGTCGAGACCCTGTCCACCTATGTTTATCAGTTCGCCGTACGGGGCGTGTTCGAGGACGCGGCCTTGGCGGCGCTTTTGATCGTAGCCCTGGGGATCGGGCCGGCGATTCGTACGGTGATGGTGACCCCGGCCTCGCGCGCTTAAGCGTCGCAGGGGGCCATCAGAATCGCCCTTGTCCGATTTTTGCCGGGATCGGCCCGCAAAACGCCCAATGTAAAAAGCGTCATAAAATTGCCCGCCCGAGGTTTTGGGCCGGGAGGGCTTGCTTTATGGTCGCGCCCACAGACTTCAATGTTCTTTTCGGCGATTCGCCGGCAAAACAAAGATGGAATCGCAGATGCGGATTTTGATGAGCGCCGTCCTCGCCACATGTTTTCTCGCCGCGGGCGGGCAAATATCGTTTGCGCAGTCGAATGCTCGCAATAAGCCGGCGGCCGAAAAGACCGACACCAAGAAGCCGGCGACGACACGGGAAGCCCGCAACGCCAGGGGCAAGCCGGCGGCCGAAACGACGGCAAAGCCGGGCAAGCCGGCGTTGGTGGCCTCTTTCGGCGATTGGGGGGCCTATGTGGCCTCCGCCGGCAAAGCCAAGACCTGCTACGCGCTGGCGGAACCGAAAGAGCGGCTGCCGTCGGGACTGAAGCGCGACAAGGCTTACGTTTTCGTCTCGACCCGCACCGGCGAGGGCGTCAGTAACGAACTCTCCGTCATCATGGGCTTCGACGTGAAGGGCGACAGCACGCCGCGCGGCGAAATCGGCCCCACGGGCTTCGACATGGTGGCGCAGAAGGACAAGCTGTGGGTGCGCAATGCCGCCGAGGAAGGCCATATGCTCGATGCGATGCGCAAGGGCCAGCGCTTGCAGGTCAAGGCGACATCGTTGCGCGGTACCGCCACGACCGACAATTACTCGCTCGCGGGTCTGAGCCAGGCGCTCGATCGCGTCCGTAAGGAATGCCAATAGGCATCTGCCTGAAAAACCGGCTTTAATCGTCACGCTTGAGCAGTCCGTCGCCCCGCTTCGAGCGACGGATTAAACTATATGCGTGGGCCGAATGTCGCGCGACCAAAGTGGCACGCATGGGTGCTTGTCGCAGGGGGGTGACTGCGCCTAAATGCGCCCCATCAAGGCGGCTGGGCCGCCGTATTTCGTTCTGTTCGGGAGGCTTGCATGTCCGACAAGATTTACCCTGTCGCTCCGGAATGGGCCAAAAGGGCCTATGTGGACAGCGCCGGCTACAAGGAAATGTATGCCCGCTCGATCAAGGATCCGGAAGGGTTTTGGGCCGAACACGGCAAGCGAGTCGACTGGATCAAGCCCTTCACCAAGGTGAAGAACACGACCTTCGGGCCGCCCGAGGTCTCGATCAAATGGTTCGAAGACGGCATGCTGAACGTGTCGGCCAATTGCGTCGACCGGCATCTGCCGAAACGCGCGAAGCAGACGGCGATCATCTGGGAAGGTGATGATCCGTCGAAGTCCAAGAACATCACCTATCAAGAGCTCTACGATAACGTCTGCCGCTTCGCCAATGTGTTGAAGGCGCAGGGCGTCAAGAAGGGTGACTGCGTCACCATCTACCTGCCGATGATTCCGGAAGCGGCCTATGCCATGCTCGCCTGCACGCGCATTGGCGCCGTGCATTCGGTGGTTTTCGGTGGCTTCTCGCCGGATTCGCTGGCCGGCCGTATCGAGGATGCGAGGTCCGCCGTTTTGATCACCGCCGATGAAGGCGTGCGCGCCGGCCGGCCGATCCCGCTGAAAGCCAATTCCGACGCGGCGGCGGCGAAAGCGCCGGTCAAGAGCATGATTGTCGTCAAGCACACGGGCGGCAAGGTCGAGATGCAGGCCGGCCGCGATGTCTGGTATCACGAGGCGGCGGCGAAAGTGCCGGCGGAATGCGCGCCGGAAGCGATGAATGCGGAAGACCCGCTGTTCATCCTGTACACGTCCGGTTCGACCGGCAAGCCCAAGGGCGTGCTGCATACCACCGGCGGCTATCTCGTCTATACGTCGATGACGCACCAATATGTCTTCGACTATCACGATGGCGACATCTATTGGTGCACCGCCGACGTCGGCTGGGTGACGGGGCACAGCTATATCATCTATGGACCGCTGGCGAATGGCGCGACCACGCTGATGTTCGAAGGCGTGCCCAACTATCCCGACGAGTCGCGTTGCTGGCAGGTGATCGACAAGCACAAGGTCAATATCTTCTACACCGCGCCGACGGCGATCCGCGCGCTGATGCAGAAGGGCGATGGACCGGTGAAGAAGACGAGCCGCGCGTCGCTGCGCCTGCTTGGTTCGGTCGGCGAACCGATTAATCCGGAAGCCTGGGAATGGTATCATCGCGTCGTCGGTGACGATCGGTGTCCGATCGTCGATACGTGGTGGCAGACCGAGACTGGTGGCATTCTCATCACGCCGCTGCCGGGCGCGACGCAGCTCAAGCCGGGCTCGGCGACCAATCCGTTCTTCGGCGTGCAGCCGCAGATCGTCGATGGCGAAGGCAAAGTGCTGGAAGGCGCCACCGAGGGCAATCTGTGCATCGTCGATTCCTGGCCGGGCCAGATGCGTACGGTGTTCGGCGATCACGAGCGCTTCGTGCAGACTTATTTCTCGACCTATCCGGGCAAGTATTTCACCGGCGACGGCTGCCGGCGCGATGCCGATGGCTATTACTGGATCACCGGCCGTGTCGATGATGTGATCAACGTGTCGGGCCATCGCATGGGCACGGCGGAAGTGGAAAGCGCGCTCGTTGCCCATGACAAAGTGTCGGAAGCAGCCGTCGTTGGCTATCCGCACGACATCAAGGGGCAGGGCATCTATGCCTATGTGACCTTGATGGCGGGCGAAGCCGCGTCGGACGATTTGCGCAAGGAATTGGTGCAGTGGGTGCGCAAGGAGATCGGACCGATCGCCTCGCCGGATGTCATCCAGTTTGCGCCGGGCCTGCCGAAGACCCGTTCGGGCAAGATCATGCGCCGCATTCTGCGCAAGATCGCCGAGAACGAAATTGGCGCGCTGGGCGATACCTCGACATTGGCCGATCCGTCGGTGGTGGACGATCTCGTCGCCAACCGCGCGAAGTAACGCGCGCCGCGAAATTGTTCTGAGCCAATAAAAAGGCCGCGCTTTCGGGCGCGGCCTTTCGTCTAGGAACGTTAAGCGGCGAGCTTCGGCCCGCTCTTGTCTTCGACTTTCTTTTCGGCCGGGACGGTGCCGTCAGTGCTGATGGCAATGCGGCGGGGCTTGGCCGATTCCGGAATCTCGCGGACGAGATCAACGTGGAGCAGACCGTTCTGCAGGATGGCGCCCTGGACATGAACGTGGTCGGCGAGTTGGAAGCGACGCTCGAAGCTGCGGGCGGCAATGCCGCGATACAAGACTTCGTTGCGGGCTGCTTCGTTTTCGTTAGATACCTCGCGACCGCCACGGATCGTCAGCGCGTTTTCCTTGGTCTCGATCGACAGATCGGCTTCGCCAAAACCGGCGACGGCGACCGTGATCCGGTAGGCGTTCTCGCCTGTCCGTTCGATATTATACGGGGGGTAGGTCGCCACATTCTCTGCGCCATTCACCTGATCGAGCAGGGAGAACAGACGGTCGAAACCGACGGTGGAGCGATAGAGCGGCGAAAAATCAAAGTGACGCATGTGCATATCCTCTCTTGAGCGACATGATTTGACTGATGACACTGCGATACAGCTTCCTTGGCCAACCATCGGTTGAACCTCTGGCAAAGCGGAGCACAGGGCCATTGTGCGTCCCGTATGGGCCCGCACTGAGAAAAGGTGGGGGTGGAGCCTGGGCTTTGCAAGGCCGGAAAGCCGTAAAATCAGGCTTTGGCTACATGCGAGGCGGTATTACGATGCCGCCCCAATAGGATCACCGGTGGGAAGCTTATGAGCAATATCTACGATTTCGCCGCGCGCACATTGGCTGGAGAGGATGTCTCTCTCGCCGATTTTCGCGGCAAGGTTCTGCTGATCGTCAATACGGCGAGCCAATGCGGGTTCACGCCGCAGTATGAAGGCCTGGAAGCGCTCTATCGCGATTTGCAGGCGCGCGGTCTGATCGTGCTCGGCTTTCCGTGCAATCAGTTCGGCGCGCAAGAGCCTGGTGATGCGACGGAGATCGCCAATTTCTGCAAGCTTACTTACGACGTCAGCTTTCCGATGTTTGCCAAGATCGACGTCAATGGCCCAAGTGCGAGCCCGCTCTATGAATGGTTGAAGAACGAGGCGCCGGGCGTATTGGGCAGCAAGGCGATCAAATGGAATTTCACCAAATTCCTGGTCAATCGTGACGGTCAGGTCGTCGGCCGTTTCGCGCCGACCACCAAGCCGGAGGCGTTGCGCGCCGATATCGAGGCATTGCTTTGAACGCTGACGCGTCGTCTTGTGGCGCGCGAGAGCGGCGAAATGGGCGAGGATACGAACGAGGAGTTTCCGGCATGGCCGACGATACGGTGGCACGGGCGAAAGGTCCGCTGGTCTGGCTCGACATGGACCAGAAGGCGCTCGATGACGCCTATGATCAGACGATCTGGGCGTCGAATATGGGCCTCGTGCAGCGTCGCCGCGAGGCCGCGGCGGTTGCTGCTTATGCCCGCTTGTCGCCCCGGCGGATGTCTTATGGACAGACGCAGATCGAGGGCTTCGACTTCTATTCCTGCGGTCGTCCGGACGCGCCGATCCTCTGCTTCATTCATGGCGGGGGCTGGCGGTCCGGCGCATCGCGGGACTTCGCCCATCTGGCCGAACCTTATCTCGACGCCGGCGCCCATGTCGCCATCCTCGACTTCGTCAGCATCGACGCGGTCCATGGTGAGCTGCCTGATGTGGTCGATCAGGTGCGCCGCGCCGTCGCTCATCTCCATCGCCATGCGGCGGATTTCGACGGCGATCCAGCGAAGATTTTCATCGCCGGTCATTCGTCCGGCGGCCATCTGTCGGGCTGCATCGTCACCACCGACTGGACGCAATACGGCCTGCCGTCCCGGATCCTGGCGGGCGCCGTGCTAATGTCGGGCATGTACGATCTGGAGCCCGTGCGCCGCTCCAAGCGCTCGCTCTATGTGCGCTTTACCGACGAAAATGTGCAGGCGCTCAGCGCCATCCATCATCTGGACAAGCTGCACTGCCCACTGATCCTGGCTTACGGCAGCGAGGAATCGCCGGAATTTCAGCGTCAAAGCTGCGCGTTCTATGAAGCGGTACAGGCGGCCGGCAAGCCGGCTGAACTCGTAGTGCTCGACGGCACCAATCACTTTGAAATGCTTGAATCCCTAGCCAATCCCTATGGTTTTGTCGGCCGGGCGGCATTGGCCCAAGTGCGCCAAACCGGACGTTGACGAAACTTTCGCGGAATCGTCATACATTGTGTATGACTGGGCCGGATGTGACTTGATTGTGAACGATTTTACTGCGCACGGCTTAGAGATGGTTTCGCGCCGATTGGTTCACTGATGGAATTTATTCAGACGTCCGATAATCCTTGCCCTCCCGGGGGCGTGGTCGCCGCCGTGCGGGCGGTCGACGGCAAGGTTTTGCGCGTGGCGCGCTGGCATCCCACCGGCAAAGCCGTGGGCACCGTGCTGATCTGCACCGGCCGGGCGGAGTTCATCGAGAAATATTTCGAGGTCGTCGGCGAACTGTTGCAACGCCAGCTCGTCGTCGTCGTCTTCGATTGGCGCGGGCAAGGATTGTCGGGGCGCGATCTCGACAATTCGCGCAAGGGACATATCGACGATTTCTCGCTCTATGGGCGCGATCTGGATGCGCTGCACGAACAGGTGCTGACGCCGTTCTGTCCCGAACCCTGGTTCGCGCTTGGCCATTCCATGGGTGGTGCTATTCTCATCGAACAGGCGCGGGCCGGACGTTCGCCGTTCGAACGCATCGTCGTGACGGCGCCGATGCTCGATCTGCATGGTTTGCGCATGCCGCGCTTCACGCGCGCGCTGGCAAGCGTGCTCGATTTCGCCGGCTTCGGCGGCTCGTTCATTCCAGGTGGCGGCAGCACCACTATTTTGACGCGGCCGTTCGAGGACAATGCGCTAACCTCCGATCCTAAGCGCTACGCGCGCAGCGCCAATATCGTTGCCGCTGTCGGACAGGTTGCCATCGGCGATCCGACGATCGGCTGGGTCGACGCCGCTTTCGAGATGATGTATCGTTTCGCCGATCCGGAATATCCGCGCCGCACGCTCACCCCCATTCTGGTGGTCTGTGCGGGATCAGACCGGGTGGTATCGGTCTCGGCCGTCGAGCGCTTCGGCAATCGGTTGAAAGCCGGGCATGTGGTCACCATTCCCCATTCGCGGCATGAAATCCTGATGGAGACCGATGCGATCCGACAACAGTTCTGGGCCGCCTTCGATGCCTTCGTTCCCGGCACGCGCGACGAGCTGAGCGCTTTGGTGACAGCGCAGACCGCGATCGAAGACGTGCGCGGTCCCGTCGTTGCGTCGCAGTATTAAGGGTTCAATCGCTTCAGCGTTTCCGCATGCACGCGCTTGTCGCCAGCGGCCACGATGGCGCCGCCCTTGGTGGCCGGGCTACCATCCCATGTGGTGACGATGCCGCCGGCCCCTTCAATGATCGGGACCAGTGCAACGATGTCATAGGGTTTCAGGCCGCTCTCGATGATGAGGTCGACCTGGCCTGACGCCAGCATGCAGTAGGAATAGCAATCGCCGCCATAACGCGACAGGCGCACGTCCTTTTCGACGCGGCGGAACGGTTCTTCCGTGCCGGGCGCGAGCAGGGCGGGATGGGTGGTCATCAAAGTGGCGGTGGCGAGGCTTTCGCAGGCGCGGGTGCGCAGCTTGCGTTCCGCCGCCTGGCCATTGGTACCAAGGCCGCGCCACAGCGCGCTCGAACCGTCGCCGGAGAAGCGTTCGCGGGTGAAGGGCTGATGCATCAGCCCGTAGCAGGCGTGGCCCTTGACCGTGAGGCCGATCAGCGTGCCCCACACGGGCATGCCGGAAATGAAGCTCTTGGTGCCGTCGATCGGGTCGAGCACCCAGCAATATTCGGCATCGGCGCTTTGGCTGCCGAATTCCTCGCCGATGATGCCGTGGCTGGGAAAGTTCTGCGTGATCATGCGGCGCATGATCGCTTCGGCCGCCCGGTCGGCTTCCGTCACCGGATCGAAGACGCCGCCCCCTGACTTATCGGTGGCATGAATGGCCGTGCGGAAGAAGGGCAGGATGGCCTCGCCGGACAGACGCGCGAGTTCATCGACGAATGCCGCCAGATCGACGGGTTTCATGCCTTCTCCATGGTGCGGCGCTTCCGAAAGGTGGGTTTTACACGGTGTTTGCGGGAAGGAAATACCCCTTTGGCTGATGAATCGATATGGTGCGCCTATAGCGTTTTGCAGTTTGACAAAGACGCGTCAAAACAAGGCTTCGAGGGCAAAATTGCGCTTCTGTCGAAACGCAATTTGCTCGGGGCGGGACGCAAATTACATGACGCAATCGACATCGGGGGAAAAAGGCGGGTCGGGTGAGGTCCGCTCGGGCGCCATTCTGCTGGTTTGCGTCCTGATCGGCGGCTATGTCATCAGCCAGTTTTTCCGCAATTCGATCACGGTCATCGCGCCTGACCTGGCGCGGGAACTGGCGTTGGAGGCGACGACGCTGAGCCTGCTCGCGTCGGTCTATTATTTGTCTTTCGCTTTGGTGCAGATCCCGCTCGGCATGGCGATCGACCGCTATGGCGCGCGCATCGCGATGATCGTCACCTTGCTGGTGCTGATCGTCGGCACGTTCTGGTTCGTCTTCGCGCGGGGTTATGGCGATCTGGTCGCGGCACGGCTCGTCATAGGTATCGGCTGCTCCAGCCTGCTGATGGCTCCGCTGGCGATCTATGCGCAGCGTTTCGCGCCCCGCAAGTTTGCTACCATGGCTGGCATCCACATCGGCGCTGGCAATATCGGCACGCTGATGGCAACCGCGCCTCTGGCGCATGGCGCGGCGACCATCGGCTGGCGCGGCTCTTTCTTTATCGCCGGCCTGTTCGCCTGTCTGATGACCGTTCTGGTCTATTGTTTCGTCACGGAAAATGCCGCCGCGCGGCAGGAGCGGCGCGCCCGCTCCGAATCCTTGTCGCAGCTTCTGGCCGGCATTGGCGCGGTGATGCGCATCCCGCATTTCTGGGCGATCTTCTGTGTGTCGGCGATGACCTATCCGTCCTTCGCGGCCATTCTGGCGCTTTGGGCGGGACCGTGGATGGCGCATGTCTATGACATGCCGCTGGAGACGCGCGGCGGCTATCTGCTGGCCCTGGTGGCGGCGCAGATCGTCGGCCTGTTCACCTGGGGTGGCACTGACCGGCTGTTCCGCAGCTATTCTATTCCGGTGGGGCTCGGACTGGCGCTCGGTGCGGCGATGCTCGCGGTTCCGGCCCTGATTGCCCTGCCGCGGAGCTGGCTGCTAGCCTATCTAATCCTGTGCGGGCTGGCCTTCGGCTTCTCTCCGGTGCTGACCGCCCATGGCCGGTCGCTTTTTCCACAGGCACTGATCGGCCGGGGCCTGGCGCTCATCAACATCGGGTCGATCGGCGGCGTTTTCATCCAGCAGATGTTGACGGGGCTGGTCATGGCCCAGTTCGAGACCCAGCTCATTGACGGTGCCCAGGTCTATCCCGAGGTAGCTTACCGCACTGCATTCGGCGTTCTGGCGGCCGAAGTGGCACTGGCGTTGTTGCTCTATTGGCGAGTCAAGGATACCCATCCTGATAGAACTCATTGATATTTTTATATTCAGGATCCCTGATGCGGCGGGATGTCGCAACTAGGTTAAACCGTGCGTTTACACTTGCTATCCCGCACTGCACAAGGCATATTATTGCAGTGCGGCAACGATGTTGTCGCCTTGCCCTCCTTGGGCGTTTCCTCCCTAGACTTGGGGCCGCCGTGGCAACACAGCGGCCTCCTTTCTTTTTGGGGCTGCCGCCGGCTCGTTCCCGCCCAAATATCGCAAGATGAAATATGTTGCATAAAGGGCACATGGCCCGCCTTGTTTAGGCTATGGCGAAGCACCCTCTTGCTTTTTTGCTGAGAAAGTCCATATGTGAACGTGCAGCGCTTGTCGCTGCAATGCCCTCCTTGGGCGTTTCCTCCCTAGACTTGGGGCCGCCGTGGCGACACAGCGGCCTCCTTTCTTTTCTGGAGGTCGTTTCTTTTTCGCTGAAGTTGGAAGGTTATTCGGCGGCGGCCGCGCCGCTCGAGCCGGCGGCGAGGAAGGCGGCAAAGCGCTCCATCACTTTGGCGATGTCGCGTGACAAAGCGTCGAAATTGTCGCTGCGCACCATGCGCGCTTCATCCATGTAAAGACCGCGGTTGAATTCCACCTGCAGGGCGTGACGTGCCATGGACGGTTCGCCGTAATATTCGGTGATATAGCCGCCGGCATAGGGCTTGTTGCGCAGCACGCGATAGCCGAGCAGCCGCAATTCGTAATCGATGCAATCGACGAAGCCGGGATCGCAGCTGGTGCCGTAGCGGTCGCCGAGCACGACATCGGCCTTGCCGCCGTTTTCCGTCGGCAGATTGCTCGAGGGCATGGAATGGCAATCGACCAGCACGGCCATGCCGAAGCGCTTGCGGGTACGTTCCACCAAAGCCTTGAGGGCCGCATGGTAGGGGCGGTGCAGGGCTTCGATCCGCAACATGGCTTCCGCCACCGGCAGGCGGCCCCAATAGATTTCCTGCGCTTCACCGACGATGCGGGCGATCGTGCCCAGGCCGCCGGCGACGCGGATTGAGCGCGTATTGGCATGGGAGGGGAGGCGGCCGTCGAACATGCGCGGATCGAGCTCGAAGGGCTCACGATTGACGTCGAGATAGGCACGGGGAAACCGTGCCCGCAACATGGGCGCGCCAATGCTCAAGGCTGGGATGAACAATTCGTCGACGAAGGCGTCTTCCGAGCGGCGCAGGGTCAGCGGATCGAGCCGGGCGGCCTTCAGGAAGGCTGCGGGGTAAATACTGCCGGAGTGGGGGGAGGAGAAAACCACTGGACAGGCTTCGACCTCAGGCTCGATGATATCGAACGGCGGATCCA
Source organism: Rhizobiales bacterium 62-17 (assembly GCA_001898965.1). Lineage (GTDB taxonomy): Bacteria > Pseudomonadota > Alphaproteobacteria > Rhizobiales > Beijerinckiaceae > Terripilifer. The sequence continues at coordinate 399,189 of MKVW01000004.1, read as the reverse complement.
GTTCCGGCAAGCGCGGGACAGCGCTGCCCAGGCCGGCTCCGTCCAATCCAGTACCATTGTTCCGATCGCTCATCGTCCGTTCAAATGTCCCGGCCGCCAGAGGCTGTCACATATCCCCAATGTGCCAAGGCCTAAAAGCCATGTCTATCGGTACATGTGGATTTAATGCTGATAAGTTCCGTAAATTCGCCATGTTTCGGAGTGTGTTCACTGGCAATTAACCGAACCTGCCTCTTATGGAAGCGGGTTCCTGACGAGGCTGTGATGAACGAGATTCCTGCTGCCGCCACCCGGATTCTTTTGGCGGAAGACGATAATGACATGCGCCGTTTTCTGGTGAAAGCGCTCCAGAATGCCGGTTTCAACGTGTCCTCCTACGACAACGGGCTGTCCGCCTATAACCGGCTGCGCGAGGAGCCGTTTGAACTGCTCTTGACCGATATCGTCATGCCGGAAATGGACGGCATCGAGCTGGCCCGCCGGGCGACCGAGCTCGACCCGGATATCAAGGTGATGTTCATCACCGGCTTTGCCGCCGTGGCACTCAACCCGGACAATAATGCCCCCAAGGACGCCAAGGTCCTTTCCAAGCCGTTCCACCTCAAGGATCTCGTCAACGAGGTACAGCGCCTGCTGGCGGCGTGACAACGGCGGAATTCGCGCTGGCTGCTGTCGTCGCGCCTGACGACCTTGCCGCCCGCGCTGGACAAGCGCTTCTCATCGAAGGTGGCAATGCGTTGGAAGCGGCGGTGGCGACCGCTGCGGTCGCTGCCGTCACCTCTCCTCAACTCAATGCCCTGGGCGGCGATGCGCTGTGGCTGGTGCGCCCGCCGAGCGGGCGCGTGCGGGCCATCGAGGCCGTTGGATCGACAGGCGCGAAGGCGTCGATCCGTGCCTATCGCGATCAGGGGCAGGATACGATCCCGCGTCTTGGGCCAATGGCCGCGGCCACCGTTCCGGGCTTGGTCGGCGGCTTGATGCAGGCGCTCGATGTCGCGCGGGCATTGGGCGGCAAGCTACCACTCGATCTCTTGCTGTCGGCCGCCATCGGGGCGGCGCGAACCGGTGTGCCGGTCAGCGCCGGCGAAGTGTCGCGCGATGCGCTGCTGATCGAACAGCCGGGCTTCGCTACGGCTTTCATGGACGATGGTAAGCCGTGGGCCGTTGGCACGATGCGCACGGCGGACGCCCTGGCCGCGACATTGGAACAATTGGCCCATGCCGGTCTGAACGATTTCTATCGCGGCGACGTGGCGCGCGAAATGGCGGCCGACATGGAGCGTCTTGGCGTGCCGGTGACGCGCGAGGATTTGCGCGCCTTCCAGCCGCGTTGGCGCGAGCCATTGCAGGTTGTGACGCAGGCTGGCACTTTGTTCGCGCCGCCGCCGCCCTCGCAAGGCATTGCAGCGCTGGTGGGCTTCGGCATCGCCGAGCGGCTGGGCATCGATCGTCTCGACAGTTTTGCTTTCTTTCACGGCCTGATCGAAAGCGCCAAGCGCGGCATCATCGCGCGCGACAAGGCTTTTACGGATTTCGATGGAATCGATGTCGATCACGATGGGTTGCTGACGCCGGATGCGCTACGGGCACAGGCGGAAGCTCTGTCGATGGAACGCGCAGCGGACATGCCTTTCGAAGTGTCATGGCCGGAACGCGCGGCTGTCATCGCCGTCACGGATATGACGGGTCTGACAGTGGTCTTGGCGCAATCCTGCGGTACGGCCTTCGGATCGGGCTGCGTCCTGCCGCGCACTGGCGTGCTGCTGGCCAATGGCGCCACGGCTTTCTCCATGGAAGAGCGCTCGCCGTTCGCGCTGGCACCGGGTCTGCGTCCACGCACGGCCTTGGCGCCAGTGATCGCCACGTTGAAAGGTGCACGCATCGTCGCTCTCGGCGCCTCGGGCCGTGAAGCCGAGCCGCAGGCCATGGCGCAAATTCTGGCCCGGCTGGCTGCTGGCGCGACGGTGGAAGATGCGTGCGGCGCACCGCTTTGCGCAGTGTTCCGTAGAAGCAAGGACGAACCCGCTTTCGTTCATATCGATGAGCGTTTCGATGGCGCGATCGCGCGGCGCTTGCGCAGCGCCGGTCATGAGGTGATGGAAACATCTAAGATCGGCGTTGCCGATACCGCCGCGCTCGTGCGGGCTGGCAACCGGATCGAGACCGTGGGTGCCAGCGCTGGGCTTTAACCCTGGCCGAGGGCACCGCCAAAAAACAGCGTGATACCAATCAGCAGAACCAGACAGGCGGCGCCGAACTCGAACAGGCGGGCCAGGACGACCGTGCGCGATGAGTCCGGATTGGCGAAGCGCATGGCCAGATTCTTGGCGAGTACGGCGACGGCGGCCAGCGCGCCAGTGGTGAGCGCGGTGCCAAGCGACATGGCAAAGGCTGCTGCGATGCCGGCAGTGAAAATGCCCTGTGCCAGAGCGAAAACCAGAACGAGGATGGCGCCTGAACAGGGCCGCGATCCGGCCGCCAGCACCGTCAGCAATGCGCCGCCCCAGGAGAAATTGTCGCCCAAGGTTTTCGGGTCCGGCGCGTGGAAATGGCCGCAATGCTCGTCATGCACATGGTCTGGATGACCGTGCGGCGCATGGCTGTGTGCATGCTCTTGCGCCGCGTGATCGTGGTGATGATGGGCATGGTCATAATGGGGATGATCATGATCGTGATCATGATCATGCACAGCTGACGGTTGGCTCGGTTTTGCTTTCGCGCCGAGAACGGAGAAGAGAGCCGAACCCTTGCGCCAGACCAGCCACAGGCCGAGCACGGCAATGCCGGCATAGCTCGCCAGTTCGACGAAATTCGCCGTCTGGCGCATCTGCTGTGAGGTGGCGTTGAGGATGAGCGCCAGGATGCCGACGATGGCGATGGCGACGAGGCCTTGCAGCACCGCGGCGAAAAAGGAAATGGCGATGCCGCGCCGCAGCGCCCGTTCATTGGCCAGCATGTAGGAGGCAACGACAGCCTTGCCATGGCCCGGGCCGGCGGCGTGGAAGACCCCGTAGGTGAAACTGATGCCGAGCAGAGTCCAGAGCGCTGACGTATCGGTCTTGATGGCGCGTACGCTGCCTGAAAGTAGGCGCTCGAACGCCACCTGCTGCGCCATGATCCAGCCCATGATGCCGGTGGCGCGGCCGCCGCCCTCGGAAATGCCGACGTTGAAGGGATTGCGCGCGGGTGTCTGAGCGAAGAGATCATGCGCGCTGGCGATCGAGATCAACCCGACGGCGGCGACGAGTGCGCCGGCAAACAGCAGAAGATGGCGCAGGTTGATTGTGGAGGAACGACGCAAGAGCTGGTCTTTCACGAGCAATATTCAGGGGCAGGCCACGATGGCGCGGCTTGCCAGTTTGAAGCCGAAATCCTGCCCCGGAGAATCGTTGGTGCCGGCGACGTCCTCAAGCCGCTTCTGATCGGCGGCGGACAAGCCCTGCGGCTGATTGATGTTCAGCGAACAGCCGGCCGGTGCGTTTTCCATGGTCACGGCGCGGTCCTTGTCGAAATCGAAGGCGACGAAATAGGTCGGGTCGGTCACCTGCAAAATCAGTGCGCGGCCGGTGATCGTCGGATGTTTCAGCGGCACGGTGAAACTCAAGGTGACGATCTTGTCCTTGTCGAGGGTGATCGAATAGTCGGTGGCGGGCGAGAAGTCGGACTGCTTTTTGCCGCCGACGCGCAGGAAGGTGAAGAACGAGGCTTCCTCGAGCTGTTCGACATTGACCTTCGCCAGTTGCTGCAAATCGCTGGCGAGTTTCGCCGGATCGGGGCCGAGGCCCTGGGTGGCGAAGGCCGAGTACATGTCGTCGAAGGTCCAGCTATGGCGGATTGCGGCGATTTTGCCGTCCTGGCCGAAAACGACGACGCTTTTGACGACGACGAAAACGTGCGGATGCGCACTGGCATGGCTCGCCAAGCCAAAAATCGCTCCGGCGGCAACAAAACCCGTCACCCAAAGGCGATATAGGAGGGGGCTGAGGCGCACGCGCGTTCCTTTCGGCTCGATATGGCCGGCTATATTACCTGTTCGACCAAAGGCTTGGTCAAACTTCGGTGATCTACCCTGGCGAATCGCATCATATTGTGGCGACTTCGGGATCGGATCATACCGCCCGTGGGTTGAAAATGCGTGGTATGCGTACCTAGATTCATGAGGTGCCCGACAGCGAAAGCCGCTGTTGGGGCACGGATATCGGCGTAGGGAGAGGTCGATGTCGGGAGCCAAGACGGTTCTTGAGCAGGCGCCGGCCAAGCTGGACCAAATCCACGACACAGCGTCGGGCAGGGTTTCGCTCGACGACAAGTACGACCTCAACCAAAAGCAGATTTTCGTTTCCGGTACGCAGGCCATCGTTCGGCTTTTGCTGCTGCAAAAGCAGCGCGATCTGGCTGCCGGTCTTAACACGGCCGGTTTCGTCACCGGCTATCGCGGCTCGCCGCTCGGCGGCATCGATCAGCAGATGCATCGCGCCGCCAAGGTGCTGAAGCCGCAGAACATCGTCTTCCAGCCAGGCCTCAATGAGGATCTGGCGGCGACCGCCGTCTGGGGATCGCAGCAGGCGGAGATGCGCGGCGAAGGCAAATATGATGGCGTTTTCGCCATGTGGTACGCCAAGGGGCCTGGCGTCGACCGCTCCGGTGACGTGTTTCGTCATGCAAATCTCGCCGGCACGTCGAAATTTGGCGGCGTCATCGCTTTGATGGGTGACGATCACACGGCTGAGTCCTCGACCACCGCGCATCAATCCGAGTTCCATTTCCTTGACGTGATGATGCCGGTGCTCAATCCGGCCGGCGTGCAGGAGATTCTCGATTACGGCCTCTATGGCTGGGCGCTCAGCCGCTATGCCGGCGTGTGGGTCGGCCTGAAATGCGTCAAGGATACGATCGAGTCCACAGCCTCGATCGATGCGTCGGCGGAGCGGGTGAAGCCGGTCGTTCCGACCGATTACCAATTGCCAGACGGTGGCCTCAACATTCGCCCGCGCGACCCGGTGCTGACGCAGGAAGCGCGCCTGCAAGATCACAAGCGCGATGCGATCGTCGCCTGGCTGCGTGCCAACAAGCTCAACAAGATCGTCACCAGCGGCGGGCCGAACGCCAAGATCGGCGTCATCACCACCGGCAAATCCTATCTCGATGTGCGTCAGGCGATGGACGATCTCGGCATCGACGAAGCACGCGCCAATGATCTGGGTCTGCGGCTCTATAAGATTGCCTGTCCCTGGCCGATCGAGCCGGAGGGGCTGAAGGATTTTGCCCGTGGGCTTGATCTCATCATCGTCGTCGAGGAAAAGCGTTCGCTGATCGAAGTGCAGGTGCGCGAGGAGCTTTATGGCTCGGCGAACCAGCCGGTCTGCATCGGCAAACGCGATGAGGCCGGCGCCTGGCTCTTCCCGGTGAAGGGCGCGCTCGATCCCAACGATGTCGCCATCACCATCGGCGATCGTCTGCTCAAATATCGCGACGACGCCGATCTTTTTAAACGCGTTGCCGATCTCAAGGCCGCGCAGCGCATGCTGGCGGAGACGCCGGATGCGGCGCAGCGCATTCCCTATTTCTGCTCGGGCTGTCCGCACAACTCGTCGACCGTCGTGCCTGACGGCATGCGCGCTTATGCCGGTATCGGCTGTCACTACATGGTGCAGTGGATGGATCGCGGCACCGAGGGTTTCACGCAGATGGGCGGCGAGGGCGCCAACTGGATCGGCGAGGCGCCGTTCTCGACGCGCAATCATGTTTTCCAGAATTTGGGTGACGGCACCTACAACCATTCAGGCGTCATGGCGCTGCGCTGGGCGGTCGATACCGGTACCAACATCACCTATAAAATTCTGTTCAATGATGCGGTGGCGATGACCGGCGGCCAGGCGCATGAGGGCAATCTCTCGGTGCCGATGATCGCCCGCCAAGTGGCGGCGGAAGGCGTCAAACGCATCGCCATCGTCACCGACGAGCCGGATAAATATCCGCCGGGCGAACCCTGGCCGGCGGGCACGACGATCCACAATCGGCTCGATCTTGAAACTGTGCAGCGGGAAATGGCGGAAGAGCCGGGTTGCACTGTTTTGATCTTCGATCAGACCTGTGCGGCGGAAAAGCGCCGGCGACGCAAACGCGGCACGTTCCCTGATCCCGACAAGCGCGTGATGATCAATACGCTGGTTTGCGAAGGCTGCGGCGATTGCGGCGTCAAATCGAACTGCGTGTCGGTGCAGCCGCTCGATACGGAATTTGGCCGCAAGCGCACCATCGATCAGTCCTCGTGCAACAAGGATTTTTCCTGCGTCAACGGCTTCTGCCCGTCTTTCGTGACGGTGCATGGCGCGCGCATGAAGAAACTGGTGTCGTCGACCGCGCCGCTGCGTCAGGTCGATCCGACGGGCACTTTGCCCGAGCCGCAGCGGCCGGAACTGGGCAAGCTGCCTTATGGCATTCTGATCACCGGCGTTGGCGGCACGGGTGTCGTCACCATCGGCGCCATTCTCGGCATGGCGGCGCATATCGAAGGCAAGGGTTGCGGCCTGATCGACATGGCCGGTCTCGCCCAGAAAGGCGGCGCCGTCTACAGCCATGTGAAGCTGGCCGCCCATCCCGACGACATCCATGCCATTCGTGTCGCAGCCGGACATGCCGATCTGGTGCTGGGCTGCGATCTGGTCGTCTCGGGCACCAAGAAAGTGCTGGCGGCCGTGCGGCCCGGCAAGACCGGCGTCGTGGTCAATACGGCCGAAGTCTATCCGGGCGACTTCACCCGCAATGCCGATTATCACCTGCCGACCGAGCGCATCAAACGTGCCATCCGCGATCACGGTGGCGCCGATCTGTCGTTCGTCGACGCGTCGAGCATTGCCACACGCCTGCTCGGCAATTCAATCGCCGCCAACATGTTCATGCTCGGCTTCGCCTATCAGAAGGGCTTCGTGCCCCTGGCCGCCGCCTCGATCGAACAGGCGATCTGGCTGAACGGTGAAGCGGTGGATATGAACCTCGCCGCTTTCGCGCTTGGCCGCGATTACGCCCATGCGCCGCGCGCCATCGATGCCTTGCTGCCGGCCAAAGCGGATGCGCTCGTTGAAGCGGAAACGCTCGAGAGCCTAGTCGCGCGCCGCGTCGCTTTCCTGAGCGCCTATCAGAACGCCGCTTATGCGCGGCGCTATGAGGCGGCGGTACGCACGATCGAGAAGTTCGAGAAAACCAAGACACCCGGCATGAGCGGGCTTGCCGAGGCCGTGGCCCGTTATCTGTTCAAACTGATGGCGGTGAAGGACGAATATGAGGTCGCGCGGCTCTATACGGACGGCTCGTTCCAGAAGCAGCTCGCAGCGACGTTCGACGGCAAGCTGACCCTCGAATTCCATCTCGCGCCGCCGATCCTCGGGCGCAAGGATGCGGCGGGTCACCCCCGTAAAACCACGTTCGGTCCGTGGATGATGACGGGCTTCCGCCTGCTCGCGGCGCTCAAGGGCCTGCGCGGCACGATGTTCGATATTTTCGGCTATAGCGCCGAGCGGCGGATGGAGCAGCAGCTCATCGCTGATTATCTCGCGCTGCTTGACGAATTCGGTCGCGGCCTGACCCCGGCCAATCATGCCACGGCCTTGGCCCTGGCCAGTTTGCCCGAAAAAATCCGCGGATTCGGTCACGTGAAGGACCGTCATGTTCTTGTCGCAAAACGTGAACAAGAAGGCCTGTTGCAGCGGTTTCGTGACCCGCAGAACCCTCAGGCGCTGGCCGCCGAATAAACCGCGATTTCAGCCCTCAACCGCGACCGCGCCTGTAACAGACCGATAGATTTTTCTATCGGGTCATTTGTCGTTTGGCGGTTGACGGGTGCGCAATATGCTGGCACGGAGGCGCTGGATTTCGCTCCGTCCGCCTGTGCATCGCGCTCCATCGGGAGATGGCAGATAGAGGGTGTCCTCGCCATAACCTGATACGTAAACCACGGCTCGCTCCGCGCCTGCCGAGAATGGGAAGAGCGGCATGCTGCGTGTTTATACCCGCGACAGCGATCACCTCGTTGCCCACTCCATCAATGTGAATGCCACTGAGCAGCAGCCTTTTCCGGAAGGCACTGTGCCCTGGCTCGACCTCCTCAATCCGACCCCGGAAGAGGATCGCTATGTAGAGGCGGCGGTTGGTGTGTCGATCCCGACGCGCGAAGAAATGCAGGAGATCGAGGTCTCCTCCCGGCTCTATAACGAGAACGGCGCGGAATTCATGACGATGACCGCGGTGACGCGGATCGACACCGACGAACCGCAGCTGACGCCGATCACCTTCGTTCTCAAGGGCTCGACCCTGGTGACCGTGCGCTATGCGGAACCGCGGCCGTTCATGATGTTCGCCTTGCGCGTCCAGCGTGCCAATGCGGTGTCGTGCGGAACCGGCGAACAGGTGATGTTGAGCTTGATGGAAGCGCTCATCGACCGCATCGCCGATGCCTTGGAGAAGGTCGGCGCCAAGATCGATGCGATCTCGCGGGAAGTGTTCAAACACGAAGATTCGCGCAAGAAATCCTCGAAAACAGCGGACTTTCAGAAGATCATCGTCGATATCGGCCGCGAGGGCGATCTTGTCTCGATGGCCCGTGAGAGCCTTCTGTCGATGAACCGGGTGCTCACCTATCACACGGCGGTTGCCGACGACAGCAAGCGGGCGCTGAAGGAAATCCGGTCTCGCGTTCGCAGCTTGCAGCGCGACGTCTCGTCGTTGACCGACCATTCGACCTATCTGTCGACGAAGATCAATTTCCTGCTCGACGCGACGCTCGGGCTGATCAATCTCGAGCAGAACCAGATCATCAAAATCTTCTCGATCGCCGCCGTGGCGCTGATGCCGCCGACGCTGATCGCCTCGATTTACGGCATGAACTTCAAGGCCATGCCGGAACTGGGGTTCGAATACGGTTATCCCATGGCTATCGGGTTGATGATCATCACGGCCATCTTGCCCTTCGTCTTCTTCCGACGGCGCGGCTGGCTGTAGCCGTAGGTCAGTTCACCGCGAGTTTGGCCAGCCGATCCTGCAGGAAGCGACGCACGGCAGGGTCATGTTCCAGGCCGATGGCGCGGCCATAGGCATCGCGCGCCGCCGCCTGATCACCGACCCGCTGGCAGAGGTCGGCGCGGCCGGCCCAATAGGGCTGATACGTCGCCAGCCGCGCATCTGTCGCCAGGGTATCGAGTTCCGCCAGAGCGACGGCTGGGCCTGACGTTTCGGCCTGGGCCATCGCCCGATTGATGGCGACGACCGGCGAGCCGGTCATGGCCCACAGCACATCATAGAGCGCGGCGATGGCCTGCCAGTCGGTCTTGCCGGTGAGACGCCGCGCCGCATGGGCCGATTGAATGGCGGCCTCGGTTTGATAGCGGCCGGGGCGGGCCATTTTGGCGGCGCGATGCAGCAGAGCTTCGGCCTCGTCGATGAGCACATGGTCCCAAAGCGCCGTGTCCTGGGCCGACAGAGCGACGTAATCGCCATCGGTGCTGCGCCGCGCCCCGCGCCGCGCTTCCAGGTGCAGCATCAAGGCCAGCAGGCCGAGCGCTTCCGGTTCGCCGGGCATGAGATCGCCGATGAGCCGGCCGAGCCAGATGCCTTCCGCCGCCAGTTCGCTGATGCGCGCATGGGCGCCGGTCGGGTCGCTCCAGCCGCGTGCGAAAGCGGAATAGACCGCTTCCAACACCGCATCGAGCCGTTCGGGCAAATCTTCCTTCTGGGGCAGTTCGAAGGGAATGCCGGCCTGGGCGATCTTCTGTTTGGCGCGCACCAGCCGTTGGCCCATGGTCGCAGGCTGCACCAGAAACACCGAGCCGATGGCGACCGCATCGAAGCCAAGCAGTGTTTGCAGAATGAGGGCGGAGCGAATGCTCGGATCAAGGGCCGGATGGGCGCAGGCGAACATCAGCCACAGGCGGCGGTCGGGAATATCGGCCTCTTGATCGTCGCCGGCTTCCTGCATGAGCAGCACCAGATGATCGCTCGCCTCATCGCGGGTCTTGCGACGTCGCGCCCCGTCGATCAGGCGGCGGCGGGCGACGGCCAGCAGCCAGGCTTCCGGACTGTCCGGCACGCCCGATTTCGGCCAGTCGCTGAGCGCCGCGGCGAAGGCTTCGGCCAGAGCATCCTCGGCGGCGGCGATGTCACGGCCACGTGCCGCCAGAAGGGCGACCAGCTTGCCGTAGCTGCGGCGGGCGGCGGCTTCCGCCGCGCGCCGAGGATCTGCGAGCGAAGCGGCCACGCTTACATGTTCGTCAGCGGGTTCGCCCAGATGGGTCGGACTTCCATCGTGCCACCGCTGGCGGCCGGGCAGCGCGCGGCCCATTCGATGGCCTTGTCGAGATTGTCCACCTCGATCACGTAATAGCCGGCCAATTGTTCCTTGGTTTCGACATAGGGGCCGTCGAGCACGACGGTCTTGCCGTCCTTGACGCGCACGGTGCTGGAGGTGGCGATCGGTTGCAGGCGTTCGCCGCCCCGGATGATGCCAGCCGATTTCAGCGCTTCGGTATAAGCGACATAGGCGCTGTGGGAGCGTTCCAGCTCGGCTTTCGGCGCCGTTTTGTAGAAGTTCTCGTCGTTATAGATCATCAGCAGGTATTGCATGTGCATCTCCTTGTTTCGGCCGCTGTTTCAGCGGTGTTGACATGGACATGACGCGCCGGGCGTCGGCATTTCGACAGGCGCTCCAAAAAGCGCCAAAAATTTTCTGACCTATTTCGCGTCTTCGCGCGGTTTGCAGCCGGGACCGTTTTCGAGCTGCGGTAGGATGCCTTGGAACATCCGCTCAGCCAGCACGCTCGAGCCCTTCTGGGTGAAGTGAACCGTATCGTAAAAATAATCGCTGTCCCACTGGCCGGCGAGGCCGGGCGTGGTGTCGACGAAGGGGGCGCCTGTGTCCTTGGCCACCTGTCGAGCGATGCGATTGTGCTCGGCCACCGCCGGGATGATGCGGGAGATCGGCATGAAGACGCGGCCGTAGAAATCGATCACCTCGCGCGGCGACTGGTCGGTGATGACCATGCTGAGATTGGCGAGAACCGGAATGAAACCGGCGCTTTTGCCCAATTCGACGAAGGCGCGGTAGAGCTTGTCATATTGATCGGAATAGTGCGCCTGGCTTGCGACATTGAAGGCTTCGACGCGCTTGACGTAACGCAGCGTGTTGAAGCGGAACAGCACTTCGCCGATGAGCGGCGACGCCCGCAATTGCCAGTGTGGCGGTTGCGGTAGTTTCGCCAGCAGAGGGTCAATCAAAGCGAGATTGTTGAAGCCGTGATAGCTGATGACCATGTCGGGCTTCAGCGGCACGATGAAGCGGCGCGTGCGCTCCAGGCTTGAGGGGAAACTGTAGCCGACGACGCCAGCATTGATCACTTGCACCGGCCGCTGGCAGACGAGCCGTTCGTCGATCAGGTTCTGCAGCACTTCCGGCCAGGCTTTCTGGCCGTTGGCGGGCAGGGTGCCGAAGGTCGGCGATTCGCCGATCGCGAAGATGCGCCAGTTATTGCCTTTATCGGCGGGGAAATCGGCGCCGCGAAAGCCGAGATTGTTGATACGGATGTCGCCGTCGAAGAATTTGCTGCGCGCCCCGGGGCGCGGAATGAACGGCAGGGTGCCTTCAGGATCGGGCTGTTCGATATCGGCCTTGGCGCCGCGATTGAACTCGTCGGTGAAGCGCGACCACCAAGCCTGAAAGGCGGCGGGATCGGCCTGCGCCTGACGGAAAGAATAGGCGTCGATGGTCGGACGTGTGATGCCGGTCTGCAAGGTGCGCGCATAAATCATGTCGACCAATGGCAGCGTGAGCGCGAACAGCGCCATGCCGATGTGCAAGGTGCGGGCGACGCCGTTGCGGCAGAAGCGCAGATTGTGGGTGGCGACGATCAAAGCGAAGGCGGTGATGACAAGCGCCGCATAGAAGACGAGCGTGCGGCCGCTGTGGAAGGACCAGTTGCACGCCCAGCCGCCGAGGCCGGCGAGCACGAAGGCGGCGAGGCGGGCCGGCAAGTTGCGCAGGGGCGCGAGGGTTGTGTTGGCCCAATTTGGCAGAGCGAGGTGCGGCTCGGGTGCGCGGGCGCGTGCCACGTGATCGGGATAATGCGGCCGTGCCGCCAGGATGATGCGTTCGAAGCCGAAGAAGAAGAACGTGCAGAAGACGAAGAGTGCGATCAGATAAAGCGCCATCTGGATCGGCAGATCGAGATGCGTCACATGCGGGCGCAGGAGCAAGATCACGATCAGATGAAACAGATAGATCGTGTAGGAGACCTTGCCGAGATAATAGCAGATCGGCGCGAAAGCCGACCCTTGAAAGGCCTTGCGATGGAAGGTGAGCGCGAAAATCAGCGCGCAGCCGAAGAGAGCGGCGGTGAAGGGATAGAGATGGCGTGCCGGGGTTGAAGTATCGACGCTGGCGAGCCAGCCGATCCAGAAGGCCAGCGCCGCCGTCGCCGCAACGACCAGTGTCGAGAGGAGCGCATTGGCGAAACGGCCATACCAGCGCTCAAGCGCATCGAGAACGACATACAGCAGGAAGCCATAAGCAATGGCATCCAGACGGAAGACGGTGACGCGGCGAATGGCGGCGTCCCAATCTTGCATATGGCCAGCGAGCGTGCGCGCCACGATGAAGGCGATGGCCAGCACGATGACGGCAACGGTGAAGCCGCGTTCGCGCAGGCCAAGCAGACGGGCCGCGATCACCAGGACGGCGAAGACCACATAAAACCATTCCTCGACCGACAGGCTCCAGGCGACGGCGAAATAATCGCGGGCTTCGGGCAGGGAGGAGAAGAAGTTCTGGACGTAGAAAACGTAGCGGATGAAGGCGTCGTTGAAAATATTGCCTGAGATCACCGTGATAGCGACCAGCGCTACCAGATAAGGCGGGATGGTGCGCATCCACCGTCGCACCAGGAAGATGCCGATGTCGGATGAACGCAGCGCCGTGACGCAGGCGAGAATCTGCGGTGCCAGCACGAAACCGCTGAGCACGAAGAACACTTCGACGGCGAGGATCGAAACGACCTGCATGGTCGGCCAATCCTGCGAGCCGAGCATGACATAGTGCGGGATGGCGACCGCCAGCGCCGCGACGCCACGCAGGAGATCGAGGGAGGCCAGCCGCCCGACGAGGGCCGAGCTTTGCGATGCTTTTGCCATCCGCCTCAGCCCTGCGGACCGCGGTAGAGGAAGGGCACGTCGATCTGGCCGGTGGCAAAGGCGAAGGCGACGATATGAATGACGACGACAAGAACGAGCGCGGGAAGCCAGCGCGATCGCAGGGCGAGGAGACTTGAGATCAGTTGGCCTTGCAGGTGATCGGGCATCAGACGTTCTTGTGGAAACTCAGGACCACCCAGAGGGTTTGGCGTGCGCCTGTCTATATACCGCCCCCCGTCCTCAGGCTACGTTGGCGATCATGTTTCAAACCGTCACTATGGCACTGGATTGGCTGGGCATTGTCGTCTTCGCGGTGACGGGCGCCTTGATGGCCTCGCGCAAGCAGATGGATATCGTCGGTTTCGTCCTGCTGGGGACGGTGACCGGCATCGGCGGCGGTACGTTCCGCGACGTGGTCCTGGGTACGTTGCCAGTGTTTTGGGTCAAGGATCCGACCTATCTGCTCGCCTGCGTCATCGTTTCCTGCGCGGTGTTCTTCACCGCCCATATTCCGCAGTCGCGCCATCGCTTTCTGTTGTGGATCGATGCGGTGGGTCTGGCGCTGTTTGCGGTCACCGGGGCGGAAAAGGCCCTAGAGGCGCAATCCGGTCCGGTTGTCGCCGTGGCCATGGGGGTGGTGACGGCAACCTTCGGGGGCGTCATCCGCGACATTCTCGGCAATGAATCGCCGGTGATCCTGAGCCGCGAAATCTATGTCTCGGCGGCGCTGGCGGGCGCCCTGATCTTCGTCGGTCTGATCGGCCTCAGTGCGCCACGCGAGGCGGCCTTGATCGCTGGGTTCGCCGTGGCCTTCGGCATTCGCGCCTTGGCCTTGGTCAACGGTTGGTCGCTGCCGCGCTATCGGCCGCGGGGCTAGGCCCGGTCCGCTATTGGTGGTTAGCTGTCTGTCATCCAAAAGCGCCAATCCGGATGGCAATCTGGGTGGACGACGCAGCCGCGAATGGAGACCGACAATGACTAAAGTTGTCTATGAGGTGGTCGAACACGATGGGGGCTGGGCCTATAAGGTCGGTGATGTCCTGTCGGAGACCTATCCGACCCATAAAATGGCTCATGAAGCCGCCGCCGCGGCCGCCCAGCGGCAACAGGTCGCCGGCAAGACCGATGGCATCGAATATGAGGATTCCCGGGGCAAATGGCATCAGGAACTGGCGCCGGGGAACGATCGTCCGGAAACCGAGATCGAGGATTAGGCGCGCGCGAGCACCTTGCGATCGTCGGCCACCAGATAAGCGGTGATCAGCGTGGCGGCGGTGGCCGGCCCGATGAACAGGACGAGACAGAAATAGAACGCGAAGTCCGCGACGGAAAAAGGCACGGCGCCGTCTCCCCGAAAGGTTAATTTCGGGTGTGTGATCGGCCAACGGCGGCCCAGGAGAAAGTGCCAAAGGTCATGCGCCCACTGTCGAAGGGTGGATGACGATCAGATTCGTTGATCCGGCGCAGACTTCGACGTGGCAATAACGAAGCTTCGCTTTGCCGCATCAGTCGAGAGTTTCTGGAAATATCAAATAAATCAGGATGTTCGTGGTGGGCGATACAGGGATCGAACCTGTGACCCCTTCCATGTCAAGGAAGTGCTCTCCCGCTGAGCTAATCGCCCGTTTCCACGGTTTGGCCGGCGAACCGGCGCGGAATGGCAGGGGTATAGGGGGTTGCCGCGGCGCGCGCAAGGGAGTGATTGCTCCCTTGGAGCGCTTCCTGTAGAAAAACGCCGATCAGATCTTTGGAGATGCAGCTTTGGCGGACCGGAAGCCGATTAACTGGCAGAACACGCTGACCGTGGTCAGCGTCGCGATTCTTGTCGGCACCGAACTGGTCGGAATCACCTGGGCGGCCGGCTGGGCGCTGGGCGGTATGTTCGGCCTGCCGCAGATGCTCCGCTATGGCATCGAGATTGTCGGCGGCCTCATTGGCTTCGTCGGCCTGTATTATTTCATTCGCGCTGCGCTTAAGGTCGAGCCAATCCGCGGCTAAGCTTTTTAGTTTTGACGCATTTTCTTCGTGCGAACAGGCATCTGCTTCGCTTGAAAATGCTTTAGTCCGCGCAGGGCTTCAAAATCACCACATCCGCATGATCGACGGCGGAGGCGACCGGTCGGCAGCTGTCCGCCGTGCAGAGCCTCCAGCCTTGCGGCACGGCGTCGGATCGCGACAGCCGCACTTCAGGCAGCGGCGGGATGGTCGGTTTCCAACGCCAGAAACGGCCGTCGAAGACGGAGCCTTCCGGTGGCTCCATTCCAGCGCCCGTGCCTTCGACCCGCGCCTCGACCAGTTCCAGCGCTGTCGGTGTGACCTGCCAGGTTTCGGTCCATTCGGTTTTCTGCACTGAATGTTGCCAGGACAGGGTGAAGGTCAGCGCCGCGACCTTGGTGATGGTCGCGCCGCTGACGATGCACAGGTTGATGCTCATACGGCCGTGGCCGGCGTCGGTGTCGGCCGGCGAGCCTTGAACAGGTTCCAGGCGGTCAGCAGTGCCGTCAACGTCAGAGCGAAGGTGTCACTCCACGGCAGCGGCGAGATGAAGGAGACCGCCGCCACGCCATGCAGGATGCGTTCGGGCCAGGACGTGCGGGCGAAATAGAAACCTATCGCGGCGACGCCGGTGACGACGATGGTCAACACCGCTTTCAGGCTGACATAGGCGACCTCGATCCAATAGCCGTATTCGGCCGTGAGGCGGCTGCCTTCCTGCAACATCAAGGCCGGTTCATAGACGGCCATGAAGGGAATGAGGAAGCCGGCGATGGCGATGCGGCAGGCTTGCCAGCCGATGGCATCAGGCGACGCCTTAGCGATCGGTGCGGCTGCTAAGGCCGCCAGCGCCACGGGCGGCGTCAGGTCGGCGATGATGCCGTAGTAGAAGACGAACATGTGGCTGACGATCAGCGGCACGCCGAGCTTCAACAAGGCCGGCGCGGCCAACGATGCGGTGATGATGTAGGTCGGGATCGTCGGCAGGCCGGTGCCAAGAACGATTGAGGTGAACATCACCAGCAATAGACAGATGAACAGCGACTCGCGGCCGAAGGAGACGATGTAGTTGCCGAAGGTCGAAGCGGCGCCGGTTAACGTCATCGTGCCGATGACCGTGCCGACGATGGCGCAGGCGAGGCCGACAGGCAGGGCTTGGCGCGAACCGTCCGCCAAAGCATCGCGACACATGGCCAGGGTCTCGCGGCCGCCGCGCGTCAGCAGATTGAGCAGGATCAAGGCGCCAACGAGGGCGACGATGATCCAGACGCCGAATTTGAACAAAGCGGCGGCGATGAGGCCGACGGCGATCCAGAAAGCGAAGCGCAGGCCGGTCTGGGAAATGTTGAGCGCGACGGCGCCGCCGAGAATCATGATCGCGGTCAGCGCTAGGCCGACCGAGCCGGCGAACAGCGGCGTGAATCCATCCATCAGCAGCACGACCAGCACGATCAGCGGCAGCGCCAGATGCCATTGCCGTTTCAAGGCTTGCAAGGGGCTTGGCAGTTCCGAGCGCGGAATACCGAGAAGGCCGTGTTTGCCGGCTTCCAGATGCACCATCCAGAAGGCCGAAGCGAAATAGAGGATGGCTGGAATGATCGCCGCCTTGACGATCTCCACATAGGGCACGCCGATGTTCTCGGCCATGATGAAGGCGACGGCGCCCATCACCGGAGGCATGATCTGGCCGCCCATGGAGGCCGTGGCCTCGACACCGCCAGCGAAGGAGGGCCGGTAGCCGAAGCGCTTCATCAACGGAATGGTGAACTGGCCGACGGTGACCACATTGGCGACGCCGGAGCCGGAGATCGTGCCCATCATCGCCGAGGAGATTACGGCGACCTTAGCCGCGCCGCCGCGCGCCCGACCGACAAGGCCCATGGCGACATCGTTGAAAAGCTGGATCATGCCGGCACGTTCGAGGAAGGCGCCGAACAGCACGAAGAGGAAGATATAGGTGGCGGAAATGCCCGTGGGCGTGGCGTAAATGCCTTCTGTGCCGAAGTTCATCTGATCGATGACTTGTTCGAGGCTATAGCCGCGATGATCGAGCGGCGCCGGCAGATATTGGCCCCACAATGCATAAGCGAGGAAGGCAAGGCAGATGAGCGGTAGGGCCGCACCCATCAGCATCCAGGAGACGACGAACAGGATGACCAAGGTGATGATGCCGACGACGATGTCCATCGGCAGCAGTTCGCCGGCGCGATTGACGAGATCGGTATAGAAGACCCAGTGATAGAGGCCGCAGGCAAAGGTGATAAGGCCAGCCGCCCAGCCGACATACCAGGTGAGCGGATGTTTCGTCTTGTGATTGGCGATCAGAGCCGCGCCGACGAGCGTGAGAAAGCCGACATGGACCGTGCGCAACACCTGCGCCGGCAGGAAGGCGTAAAGCGAGGTCGCCACCTGAAAGGCGGCGAAGGCGAAAGCGATCCAGAAGAGAACCTTGCCGGACAGGCCGTCGCCCCAACCGGGTGGCAGGCCGTGTTCGATTTCAAGTTCGGTGAGCGTATTGCTCGTATGGCTCATGACGGCGCCCGCTTATTTCGTGACGCCGCGTTCCTTCAGATATTTTTCGGCGCCAGGATGGACGGGCACCGGCATGCCTTCCAGCGCGCGCTTGATGTCGATGTCCTTGGCGGCCGAATGGGCGGCGCGCAATTCATCGAGATTTTCGAAGATCGACTTGGTCATTTCATAGACCACGTTTTCGGAGAGGTCTGAGCGCGTGACGAGATAATTGACGACGGCGGCCGTCTGCACGTCGCTGTCCTGTCCCGTGTAGGTGCCCTTGGGAATGACGCCCTTGATGTAAGGCGCGCCGGTCTTTTCGACGATGGAGGCGGGGATTTCGACGACGTTGATCGGCACGGAACTCGCCAGATCGCGAATGGCGGCGACACCGAGGCCAGCCGATTGCAAGGTGGCGTCGAGCTGGCGATTCTTCATCAGATCGACAGATTCGCCGAAGGGCAGATATTCGATCTTGCCGAGATCCTTATAGGTAATGCCGGCGGCGGCGAGGATGGCGCGGGCATTGAGTTCGGTGCCCGATTTTGGCGCGCCCACCGACAGCCGCTTGCCCTTCAGGTCCGCCAGGGTCTTGATGCCGCTTTCCTTAGACGCGACGATCTGCACGAAGTTGGGATAGATCGCGGCGAGGCCGCGCAGTTTTGTCTGCTTGGTCTTGAAGCCTGCTTCCTCATTGCCTTCCCAGGCAAAGGCGAGGCTGTCGCCGAGCGTGAAAGCGATCTCGCCTTTGCCTTGCTGCAAGAGGACGAGATTTTCGACCGAGGCCTTGGTGGCCTGCACCGAAGGGCGGGAGCCTTTGATCTTTTCGGAGAAGATTTTCGATATGGCGACGCCCATCGGGTAATAGACGCCAGAGGTGCCGCCGGTGAGGATGCCGATGAAGTCCTGGGCGCGGGCGGGTGTGCCGGTGGCGAAGGCGCCGATCAGACCGGCGAAAAGGGCGGTGCGCATCGCATTAGTCGGAAAGCTGAACGCCATCTGTTTCTCCCCATATTGTCCGGTCCGCTTTGTCGGGCGGCCTCGATCGTAGGCCGATTATTCACGCAATCGCGCCACGCTCAAGCCGAGCTCCGTATTTTTTCGGTGGTGTTGGCCCAAAGTCGCAAAGGCCGTAACCCTACTGGACTGTGGCAGCGCCGCCGCTTATGTCCAGCTCATGTCTCTTCTTGGTGACGTCGATGTGGTCGTGGTCGGCGCCGGTGCGGCTGGCGTCGCGGCCGGCCATGCCTTGGCGCGGGCGGGGCTGCGCTTCGTCGTTTTGGAGGCGCGGTCGCGGATCGGCGGACGCGCTTGGACCTGGGCTTCGACCAGCGATGGTTTTTCGCCTTATGGCCTCGATCTTGGGTGCGGTTGGCTGCATTCGGCAGACCAGAATCCGTTGGTCGGCATCACCCGGTCGCTGGGGCTGACGGTCGATAAAACGACACCGCCCTGGCAGCGGGAAATGCCGGAAAGCGGTTTTCCCATCGAGGCGCAACGCGGCTTTCGGGACGCTCAAAACAGCTTTTATGAGCGGATGGAAGCGGAGGCGCGCCAAGCGGGCGATCGGCCGGCAGCCGAGCTGCTCGAGCCGGGCAGTCCCTGGAATCCGCTGATCGATGCGATCAGCACCTATGTGAACGGCGTCGAACTGGATCGCCTGTCGGTGCGCGATTTCGACAATTATCACGACACGATGATCAATTATCGGGTCGCCGAAGGCTATGGCACGTTGATTGCGCGCCGCGGGGCGGCCTTGCCTGTCATCACCGATTGTCCCGTGCAGACGATCGATCATTCCGGGGCGCGGATCGAAGTGACGAGCGCCAAAGGGCGTATCAGCGCACGCGCCGTGATCGTGACGGTGCCGACCAATCTCTTGGCGCGCGATGTCATTCGCTTCACGCCCGACCTGCCGCAGAAGCGCGAGATCGCTGCCGTCCTGCCGCTGGGGCTCGACGACAAACTATTCCTGCGGGTCGAAAAGGCGGAAGAGCTGCCGCAAAACAGTCGCCAGTTCGGTGCGCTCGATCGCCGTGCGACCGGCGCTTATCACTTTCGGCCGTTCAATCTGCCTGTCATCGAAGGCTATTTCGGTGGTCAATGCGCCCGCGATCTGGAGAAAGAAGGGCTCGATGGGTTCGCGGCCTTCGCGCGGGAAGAACTTGTTCGTATGCTGGGCTCGCAGTGGCGCGATCGGTTCACGGCCATCGCGGTGAGCACATGGGGGCTGGAGCCTTATTCGCTCGGCTCCTATTCGCATGCCTTGCCGGGCCATTGGGACAAACGGGCCGTGCTGGCGCAGCCGGTCGATGATCGCCTGTTCTTTGCCGGCGAGGCGACTTCACCGCATTTCTTCTCCACCGCCCACGGTGCGCATGAGAGCGGCGAGCGAGCGGCCGCCGAGGCCGTGCAAGCCCTTAATATTTCGGCAGCAGGCCGGAATCGATAAGGCGGCGGTGGAAGGCGAGAACTTCTTCGCGCTTCGGGCAATCGTAATAGCGGCCGCCACAGACATTCATCAGTCGCAGACGTTCGCGCCAAGAAGCCGGCAGGGGCAAACGTGCTTCTTCGAGCAGGATGGCGCCGAGATAGCCGACATCGACTACATCGATCTTGGGCAGGGGCGGTGGCGCATAATTGACGCCGTCGACACCGTAATAAGTGGTCATCGCGGGTGAATCGGGCGCGAAGGTCATGTCCTTCACGTCATCTTGGTCCTTATAGCCATAAAGTTCGGCGACCGGCATGGCGTGGTGATCGCCATATTGAACGATAAGGAACTGTTCGTTTGGGAATCGCTGGGCGAGTTCGGTTTTCAGATGATCATAGTCAATGCGTGCCATGGCGAGGCGACGCAGATATTCGCTGATCTGCGGTGGCGTGCCTGGTGCGCCGCCCGGGACTTCGATATGCGGCTGGAAAGCAATGTCATAAGGCCAATGGGCCGACATGGTTTGAATATAGACGAAGAGCGGCTTTTGCGATTGCGCGACGTGGCGGCCGATCTCGGCGAGTGCATTGTCGAAATAGAAGCGGTCGCTTTCCCAATCGGTTTTGGCGCCCTGTGCCTTGCGGTCGAAGATTTCATCGAGGCCGATGGTCTCGAAGAATTTGGCATTGCCGAAAAAGCCCTTGAAGGCCGGATAGAACATGGTCGTGCGATAGCCGCAGTCGCGCAAGGCGAAGGGCAGGGTGTCGCGCAGATGGCCGGCGGTGAAAAATTGGATGAAATGTTTCATGCCGCCGAAGAACTGGCTCGACAGGCCGAGCAGAACGGAGGATTCCGTCAGCCACGAGCCGCCGCCGAAGGTTTCGACGCGCATCTTGTGCATCTGGCCGTCGAAGGATTTGAACAGGCTATCGAGCGCCGGATCATATTTGATCTGGGGAAAGAGTGACGGTGGGCCGACGGATTCTTCGTGGATCAGGATGATGTGTGGCGGTTTCGTTGCCGGCGTGCAGGCGGCGCGGGCGAAAGGATGCGGCGCATTCTGAGGGGCGGCCTCGATCAAACCGCCGCGACGGATCGCTTCAAAGCTTTCGTCGAAGGAAATCAGAAACGACGACCAGTGCCAGTCGGGAAAGTTGAACAGCATGTGCGGGCGTTCGCCACGCGCCTGTGCCGTATAGACTGTCGCGCCGATCAGCAGGGCGCAAACAGGCAACGACAACGTACGTGCGACAGTGGCGGGCTCACGTCGCCACACCAGCCAAGTGCCGGCGAACAGAACGAAGAGGCCGACGATCGCAGTCGCCAGCGCCAAAGGCCGTCCCGACCACCAGGAGGCGACCTCGCCCCACGCGCCGAAGTAATAGACGAAATCCCAAGCGTGCAGGACGAAGGTGGTGGCCTGATATTTGACGTAGGAGGCGGCGTAGATCACCGCGATGAAAGCGGTGAGGCCGACGAGCGGCGCCAGCAGCCTGCGCGTCAGGACGACCAGCGCGGCATAGAGCGTGCCGGTCAAGAAGCAGATGAAGATGAAATTGGCGAAGGAGCCTTCGGCCTGACGGAAACGCCAGACGAGCAGTGCCGCGATCACGACAACGGCCGCGATACGCGCCCAGAGAGGCAGGTATCGCAGCTGTAGCGATGACGAACGGTCGTCCGCCATGCGATCAGAATTCGACGACGCTGCGGATCGACGTGCCGGCGTGCATCAGGTCGAAACCTTCGTTGATGCGTTCCAGCGGCAGTTTGTGCGTGATCAGATCGTCGATGTTGATACGGCCGTCCATGTACCAGTCGACGATGCGCGGCACGTCGGTGCGGCCACGGGCGCCGCCGAAGGCCGTGCCCTTCCAGACGCGGCCGGTGACGAGCTGGAAGGGGCGGGTGGCGATTTCGGCACCGGCTGGCGCAACGCCGACGATGATCGACTGGCCCCAGCCGCGATGGCAGCATTCGAGCGCCTGGCGCATGGTGTTGACGTTGCCGATACATTCGAACGAATAGTCGGCGCCGCCCTTGGTGAGGTCGACGAGGTAAGGCACGAGATCGCCGCCGACTTCCTTCGGATTGACGAAATCGGTCATGCCGAACTTGCGGGCGAGTTCATTGCGGGCCGGATTGATGTCGACGCCGACGATCTGCTCGGCGCCGATCATGCGCAGGCCCTGGATGACGTTGAGGCCGATGCCGCCGAGGCCGAAGACAACGGCGCGGCAGCCGGGCTCCGCCTTCGCCGTCCACATCACCGCGCCGATGCCGGTGGTGACGCCGCAGCCGATGTAGCAGACCTTGTCGAAGGGTGCGTCTTCGCGGATTTTCGCCAGCGCGATTTCGGGAACCACGATGTGGCTGGCGAAGGTGGACGTGCCCATGTAGTGCAGCACCGGCTCGCCATCGCATTTGAAGCGCGAGGTACCGTCCGGCATCAGGCCCTTGCCCTGGGTGGCCCGGATGGCGGTGCAGAGATTGGTCTTGCGCGACAGGCAGCTTTTGCACTGGCGGCATTCGGGCGTGTAAAGCGGGATGACGTGATCGCCCTTCTTCAGCGTGGTTACGCCCGGGCCGACGTCGACGACGATGCCGGCGCCCTCGTGGCCGAGCACGCAGGGGAAAAGGCCTTCCGGATCGGCGCCCGACAGGGTGAAATAGTCGGTGTGGCAGATGCCGGTCGCCTTGACTTCGACCAGAACTTCGCCGGCCTTCGGCCCTTCGAGATCGATGTCAACGATTTCGAGCGGTTTCTTGGCGGCGAACGCCACGGCGGCACGAGTTTTCATTCTGCATCTCCGAATGTCAGGTGGCGGCATATTGCCGGTTGTTCGCGCGAGGTAAAGGGGCGGCGTGGTTTTCCGCGGATATGACCTTATGCGCGCAAATATTTCACAGGAATCGATCAACTGGCGTGGACGGCGCCCATCGAGCCGTGGTGCTGGGCTTGCGAGTCTAATGGCTGCCTTGATTGTCGCGGCCCATGGGGACAGCATGAGCTAGGCGCGACTTTGATTGGAATCGACGATGGAAAAGGAACGGTTGGCGGCATTCAGCGATGGCGTGATCGCGATCATCATCACCATCATGGTGCTGGAGTTGAAGGTGCCGCACGGCTCAGAATGGACCGACCTGGCGAAGTTGTTGCCGATCTTCGTCAGTTATGTGCTGAGCTTTGTTTATGTGGCGATCTACTGGAACAATCATCATCACATGTTCCAGACCGTGCATCATGTGAATGGTGCGGTGCTGTGGGCCAACACGCATCTGTTGTTCTGGCTGTCGCTGGTGCCGTTCACGACGGATTGGATGGGTGAAAATCACTTCGATCGCAATCCGGTGATGCTCTATGGCCTATCGCTGCTGATGCCAGGCGTCGCCTACTATATTCTTCAACGCACGATCATTCGCCTCGAAGGCGAGGACTGCCTGTTGGCGCAGGCGATCGGTTCAAATTTCAAGGGCAAGATCTCGCCGGTTCTGTATCTGGCAGGTATATTGGCCACTTTCATTCATCCCCTGCTGGGCGCGGCCATGTATGTCTGCGTCGCCATCATGTGGCTGTTGCCGGATCGGCGGATCGAACGGCTGCTGTTGGAGAATGCGGCGGCGCCCAAGCCGGATTGATCGGTGCCGCGTTTCAGCGCACCGGCGGATGGGCGAGCATTTTGCGCAACAGCCGCATCAAAGTGCCGCGTTCGGTGGTCGAAAGAGGCGAGAGCGTCGTCTCCTCCGACAGTTTGGCGGCATCAGCCAGGGTGGTAACGACGTGCTCGCCTTCCTTCGTCAGGTGAATGCGCATGCGGCGGGGGTCGGCAGGATCGCGTTCCGCTTCGATCAGCTGCTTGGCTTTGAGCCGCGCCACCAGGCCGTGGACGTTGGCCGGTTCCATGGCGATGGCTTCGCCGATCTCGGCCTGGGATAGCGAGCCGCGGCGGCGGATGGAAAACAGGGCGGCCGCCTGCTGCGGCGTCACGTCGAAATCGCGATACAGATAAGCCGAAGTCTCGCGCGCTTTATGATAGACGCGCCGCAACAGATGGCCGACCGGCGCATGGGGCGCGAAATCGGGCTCGGTGTCGACGCTTGAGCGGCGGCCCGGCTTGGCAGTTCTGGCTTGCGGATCTTCGGGTGACATGGCCGGCCCATAATACAGAAATAGCGGGCGATTCCGTCAAGAATCGCCCGCCACAGTTTAGTTCAAATTACCAGGTTTTTCTGCTCCCGACCGGCTCAGACCGGGCAGGCCACCGAATCCTCGTAGGCGCCGTGACCGGCCTTGTCCTCGGAGAAGATGTGACGCTCTTCCACCCAGCGGTGGGTGTCTTCGTACATGGCGCGGGAATAGGGTTCGAAGACGATGCGTTCGCCCGGCCCGAAGCGGCGCACGTCCACCAGCTTGGCGTGCCGTTCCGGCAGTTCGTTGCTGTAGAAGTGGGTATATTGCTGATGCATCAGGTCGATGTCGGCCTGGGCGCGGCGCAGGGCGCGGTAATATTTGCGGACGTCCTCGACATCGACGCCTTCCGGGATCATGGCGGCGATCATGAAGGTGTTGTCGGCAATCTTCCGGAAGCCGAGCTGCTCCATGATGTAATATTGCATGCCGAACACGGTCGCCGCCGGGGCAAGGCCGTTCAGGAGCTGATCGACGCGGTCCGACGGGCCGCCGCCAAACTTGAGCTTGATCTGATCGGCGGGAATGAAGGGCTCGAGCGCCTGGATCGTGGTGTAGTGACTGCCGGACTGATAGCCGACATGGACGTCGACGCCGGCAAGGTCTTCCGGCTTGCGGATGGTGGAATCCGGCGGCACGAAAATACCACATGGCGAGATCGAATAGGCTTCGCCCCAGAGGCGACCGTGGCTGGCGGAAGCAGCCATGTTGACGGTCCAATGGCAGGCGCAGCTGATCGAGGCCTCGCGGCCTTTTTCGTAGGTCTGGAAGGCGCCGTTGAGATTATCGGCGACCTGATTGGGGGTGGCGCTGCCGCCGGCCGGGGCCTTGAAGTTTTCCGGCGCCTGCTTGGTCAGCAGGTTGTGCTGGGTCAGTTCGTAATCGAGGCCTTCGTCGGTGAAATAGCCTTTGGAGTCGGCGATCCATTCCTGCAGGCGGCTATGCGTATTGACGATAAACTTGCTCATGCTGACCTCCCGATCTTTGCGCGGGATGGATGACAGGCGGGGCGCCTTGGAGCACATCCCATGGCTATAGTTATGATCATAACTATAGACGGTGTCAAGACGTATCTGAGGTTTGGTCAGCCAAGCTTCTTTTTGTTCTGTGGTTTGCCTTGCCAGCGTCACGGCCCTTGGCGATAAGAGTGGAACCAAATGATTTTGATTTTAATTTAGTTTCAGACGTGTGCAGGCAGATGTGTGCAGGATGAGGCAGTTGAGCGGACGGATGATGGAACCGGGAATGAAGGCGCAGGCTGAACTGGAGACGCAAGCCAGCGTCTCAACCGATCTCGGCGCTCTGCCGGAATGGAATCTCGACGACCTCTATCCGGGTATGTCGTCGCCGGCTTTCGCGGCTGACCTGGCGCGCGCCGAGGAACAGTGCCGGGCTTTCGCCGGCAAGTGGAAGGGCGCGCTCGCGGGTATCGCTGCGGGCGAGAATGCCAGCGCCAGCCTGGCGCAGGCGATCCGTGAATTCGAAGCGCTGGAGGATTTGCTCGGCCGCATCATGTCCTATGCGGGCTTGATCTACACGGGCAATACGGGTGATCCGGCACGCGCCAAATTCTATGGCGACGCGCAAGAGAAGATCACCAACGCGTCCTCGGACCTCGTGTTCTTCTCGCTCGAACTCAATCGCATCGACGATGCGCAGCTCAATGCGGCGATGGCTTCGGGCCCGCTGGCGCATTATCGGCCGTGGCTTGAGGATATCCGTCGCGAAAAGCCCTATCAGCTGGATGACAAGCTCGAACAATTGTTCCACGAAAAGGCGATCAGCGGCCGCTCGGCCTGGAACAGATTGTTCGACGAGACGATCGCGTCGCTGCGCTTCGATGTCGATGGCCGCGAACTCTCGATCGAGCCGACGCTGGCCCTGATGCAGGACCCGCACGAGGACATGCGTCATAAGGCAGCCGATGCGGTGGCAAAGACCTTGCAGCAGAATCTGCGCACCTTCGCCCTGATCACCAATACGCTGTCCAAGGACAAAGAGATTTCCGATCGTTGGCGCGGCTTCGTCGACGTCGCCGATGCGCGCCATCTCTCCAACCGCGTGGAACGCGAGGTTGTCGATGCCTTGGTGGCGGCAGTCACCGGCGCTTATCCGCGCCTGTCGCATCGCTACTATAAGCTGAAGGCGAAATGGTTCGGCCGCGAGACCTTGGCGCATTGGAATCGCAATGCGCCGCTGCCAGACGTGCCGACCCGCACTTACAAGTGGGAAGATGCGCGCGCTATCGTCCTCGATGCCTATGGCAATTTCGCGCCAAGCATGGCCGACATCGCCCGGCGCTTCTTCGACGAACGCTGGATCGATGCGCCGGTACGGCCCGGCAAATCGCCTGGTGCATTCGCTCATCCGACCGTGCCATCTGCGCATCCCTATGTGATGCTCAATTATCAAGGCAAGCCACGCGACGTGATGACGCTTGCGCATGAGTTGGGCCATGGCGTGCATCAGGTGCTGGCCGCGCCGAATGGCGCCTTGATGGCGCCGACACCGCTCACCTTGGCGGAGACGGCTTCGGTCTTCGGTGAAATGCTCACCTTCCGCAAACTGCTCGATGGGACGTCCGATCCGGTGCAGCGCCGCGCCATGCTGGCGGCGAAGGTCGAAGACATGCTCAACACCGTGGTGCGGCAGATCGCGTTCTATTCCTTCGAGCGCAAACTGCATCTGGCGCGGCGCGAGGGTGAACTCACCGCCGACCAGATTTCAGAACTCTGGATGAGCGTGCAGGGCGAAAGCCTGGGGCCGGCGATCGAACTGAAGGCCGGTTATGAAGTGTTCTGGGCCTATATCCCGCATTTCATTCATTCGCCGTTCTATGTCTATGCCTATGCTTTTGGCGATTGCCTGGTGAATTCGCTCTATGGTGTCTATCAGAATGCCGAGCAGGGATTTGCTGAGAAATATTTCGCCATGCTGTCGGCGGGCGGCACCAAGCATCATTCCGAACTGCTGGCGCCGTTCGGCCTCGATGCCCGTGACCCGGCCTTCTGGCAGATCGGTCTGTCCATGATCGAAA
This sequence comes from Rhizobiales bacterium 62-17, assembly GCA_001898965.1. Classification (GTDB taxonomy): domain Bacteria; phylum Pseudomonadota; class Alphaproteobacteria; order Rhizobiales; family Beijerinckiaceae; genus Terripilifer. Next base: position 371,850 of record MKVW01000004.1, on the reverse strand, counting down.
AGATGATCGTGGAGCTGGAGGGCATGGAAACTTAGAGCTATGCTCGCACAATAAAACTAAAACTGGGGGAGGATGAGCATGCTGCCCGCCGATGTGGATCCTATATCGCGTTGCCGTCTGCCCCTTGTGAAGCGCGAAGCGCTGGATGAAGAGGGGCAGCGGCACTTCGACGTGAATGTCGATCCGAATGGCGGCACGTTGCGCGGATTGATCGGGCCGGGTGGCATCCAATTGCATTCGTCGCATCTGGCGGCGCTGGCACGGCCGGTCAATCGCTACTTGCGCTTCGAGACGGGCTTTAGCCCCTACACGCGGGAAGTGGCGGTGCTGATCACCGCGCGCGAATGCGACAGCGCTTTCGAATGGGCCGCGCATGAGCCGGAGGCCTTGAAACAGGGCGTGCCGCAGGCGGTGATCGATACGATCAAGTTCCGCCGCCCGACTGCGGGTCTGCCGGCGGAGGATGCGCTGATCATCGCGCTGGGCCGCGAAATTTTCGGCACGCGCAAAGTCTCATCGCAAACCTATGCGAAAGCCCTGGCGCACTTCGGTCAGAAAGGCCTGGTCGATCTGGTCTCGCTGATGGGCAATTACGCGGCCACGGCGGCGCTGCTCTGTGCCTTCGACATGCAGGTCGATGACGATACGACGGCGCTGCTGCCGGCGTGAGCCGTTTCGGCTCACGCCGACGAGGCGATGATCAGCGCAGCCCGGCCTGAACCACCAGAGGATAGGTCTTTTCCTGGAATTCGCGCATGCCCTCGGCATAGCGGGCCCAGGAGAGCAGGGTGCCGTCGAGGCCGATGTCTGACAGCAATTGCAGCTTATCGACCACCTGTTCCTTGGTGCCGACGATCGGATAGCCGCCCCAGCCGGCGATGAAATGTTCCTTGATCCAGGCGTAGGCTTCCTTCGGCAGGGTCTGGGCATTGAGGCCCATGGTGTCGAGCAGATTGGTGGCGGCCTCCCAATCGCCTTGCTCGTGCACATAGTAATTGTAGAAGTCGCGCGCTTCTTTCTCGGTCTCGCCCTGCACCACATAGGCATAGCCCCAGATCTTGAGCTCGCGGCCATATTCCTGGCGGGCGAGATCGCGATAGGCGGCGACCTGTTTGCGCATTTCGTCCTTGTCGTGCGTGGTGAAGACGACGAAGGCGACATCGCAATGTTTTGCCGCGTAATGGCGGCCGACTTCCGAGCCGCCAGCATTCATGATCGGCGGATAGGGCTTGTGCAGCGGCTTGGGCGCGCACCAACCGGCCTTGATCTGATAGAACTGGCCTTCGAAGTCGAATTCTTTGTCCTCGGTCCACAGGCGCTTGACGACGTCGAGCCATTCGGCGGCCATCTTGTAACGATCTTCATGGGCCAGTTGCGCGCGGCCGAACATTTCGATCTCCGGCTTGAACCAGCCGGTGACGATATTCAGCGCGAAACGGCCGTTCGACACGTGATCGATGGTCGTTCCCATTTTTGCGGCGAAGATGGGGTGGATAGTCGGCACATGGGTGGTGGCGAAAACGCCGGCATTCTCGGTCGATGCGGCAATGGCAGAAGCCCAGGAAAAGCTTTCGAAGCCTTCGCCGTTGAAATTGGTCGGGCCGCCAAAGCCTTTCCAGCGGCCGACCGGCACCAGCGCTTCGAAGTCCATGGCTTCGGCGAGTTGCGCGAGCTCCAAGGTCTCGGGCCATCGCGCTTTGAGCACACCGTCGATCTTGGAAATCGCGCAGCCACCGCTGAGATTGGAGCAGAACGTGCCGAACTTCAGTTTGCGGTCGTTGAACAGCGGATGTTTGGTAGCCTGCAGCGATTCCGTGCGCGCTTTCGCGATGACATTCATGCGATCCTCCCTGGCCGATCCTACCCTCGCGGGTGTAAGTTGCGCCGGCTTGGGAGAAACGGTCAAGCCCTGGTTCGCATCAGTTTTGGTCTTTGGCCTTTGCGGCGCGCATAGCTGGGATACCGTTCGATTCGACGAACGTCGTCGCGTTGCAACACGGGGGTAAGCGCATGGGCTATGCGTTCGGCCCAATGATGCGCATCTTCGCGCGTGGCGATGAGATCCTGTCGCAGTTCGATGAGAATATGGGCAAGGCCACGGCTGGTGCCGAGGTCATAGAGCGTGTCGCCGATCAAGGCTCCATCATAAGGCTCATTGTCACCGATGGTGAGATCGGGTTGTTTTTCGAGTTCCGTCAGTAAGGGCTGCGCGATACGATCATCGCCATCCCACAACAGGCCGATCTGCCAGGGGCGCGGCGTACCTCGCCAGATCGGCGTGAACGAATGGATTGAAATCACGGCGGGCGCGCGAGCCCCCGTCATCGTATCGAGCTCGGTGGCGATGGCATCGCGATAGGGGCGCCAATAGGCCTGGGTGCGCCGCGCGACTTCCGCATCGTCGATATGGGCATTGCCGGGGATCAGCGCGCCATCGGAAATGCGCATCACCAAAGTGGGATCGTCGGCGCCACGATTGGGATCGATCAACAGGCGCGAATAGCGGCTGAGCACGGCCGGTGCGTGGAAATGGGCGGCCAGCGCGCGGGTCACGTCGGCTGCGCCAATATCCCAGGCAATGTGACGGCCGAATTGTTCTGGCGGCAGGCCGAGCGAGCCATGGGCCTGGGGCAGGGCGTTTGCGGCATGGTCGCAGATGAACAAAGCGGGGGCATCCGGGGTGCCCGACACGCGCTCGACGGCGGAAGCGGTCCTGTCTGCGTCGGAAGGGCTCAAAACGATGTCTCCATGGCCATCTGATCGGCCATCTTGCTGCCAGAATGGGGCTGGAAAGCAAGAAGCGCTTCACCGCCGTTGACAGTCGGCGACGGGGCCGGAAAAACAAGGGGTATGCTGCTTTTAAGCGAGCAGAACTGATTCGCCAGGATCTTTATCGAGATGCGCCGTCTTCCTTTTCTATCTCCGTTGTATCGATTGCTGCCGGTGATCGCCGCGGCCGTCGTCACGACGGTGATCAGCAGCGAAGCACGGGCCGATTTCCGCCTCTGTAACAATGCCACCAGCCGGGTCAGTGTCGCCCTGTCATATACGGATGGTACGGGCTGGGTCACGGAAGGCTGGTGGAACCTGAAGAGCGGCTCCTGCGAGGTGCTGCTGCGTGGCAATCTGGCCGCACAGTTCTACTATGTCTATGCGATGGATGAGCGCGGCGGCGAATGGAAGGGCAAGGCGTTCATGTGCACCCGAGATCGCGAATTCCGCATCGAGGGGCGCGACAACTGTCTTGTGCGCGGTTTTGATCGAACCGGCTTCTTCGAGGTCGACACGGGCAAGGATGCCAAGAACTGGACCGTACAATTGACCGATGCCAATCAGCCGGCATCGAAATAATCGTGCCCTCCGCGTCGCGCGTAAACGCCTGCCAGCAGCTATACTAAAGATCGGATCATCGGATGAGACGGCACCGCCGCGTCAAGATTCTCGCCACGCTTGGACCTGCCTCGCAGGATCCGGCCATAGTCGAAAGGTTGTTTCTCGCCGGCGCCGACGTGTTTCGCATCAACATGAGCCACGCCAGCCATGAGGGCATGCGCGAGCGCATCGCCACCATTCGTGCCATCGAAAAAAAGCATCGCCGACCGATTGGCATTCTCGTCGATCTGCAAGGGCCAAAACTGCGTTGCGGCGAGTTCAAGGACGGCGGCGTGACGCTTGAAAAGGGCGATCGCATCGTCTTCGACAGCAAGAAGACGGTGGGCGATGCATCGCGCGTGAATCTGCCTCATCCGGAAATCCTGCGGGCTTTGAAGCCCGGTGATACGGTTCTGGTCGACGACGGCAAGATGCGCTTGCAGGTGATCGAAGCGGAGCACAATCGCGCGGTGCTGGAGGCGAAAACCGCCGGCCGCCTGTCGAACCGCAAGGGTGTCAGCCTGCCCGATACGGAAATTCCGGTCTCGGCCATGACCGAGAAGGATCGCTCCGATCTCGATGCGGCGCTGAGCGCTGGGGTCGATTGGATCGCTGTCTCGTTCGTGCAGCGGGCAGACGATGTGGCGGAAGTGAAGAAGATCGCGCGCGGCCGCGCGCTGGTGCTCGCCAAGATCGAAAAGCCGCAGGCAATCGCGCGGCTGGAAGAGATCGTCGAGACCGCCGATGCGATCATGGTGGCGCGCGGCGATCTTGGCGTCGAAATGCCGGTCGAAAAAGTGCCGGGCCTGCAGAAACGCATGAACCGCCTGGCGCGCCGCCTCGGCAAGCCGGTGGTGGTGGCGACGCAGATGTTGGAATCGATGATCACCGCGCCTGTCCCGACACGCGCCGAGGTCAGCGATGTGGCGACCGCCGTCTACGAAGGCGCCGATGCGGTGATGCTGTCGGCGGAAAGCGCTGCCGGCCAATTCCCCATCGAAGCGGTGACGATGATGAACAAGATCGCCACCGAGGTAGAAAGCGACAGCGTTTATCGCGCCATCATCACCGCGCAGCGCAGCGAACCCGAACCGACGGGCGCTGATGCCATCGCCGTTGCCGCCCATGACGTGGCTGAAACGCTTGACATGCGTGCCATCTGCGCCTGGTCGTTTTCGGGCGCCACGGCACTGCGCGTGGCCCGGGAGCGGCCGAAGCCGCCAGTGATCGCCTTGACGCCGAAAGTGGACACGGCGCGGCGGCTGGCGCTGGTGTGGGGCGTGCATCCGATCGTCACCAAGGATGCGAGCGATGTCGACGACATGGCGAAGCGCGCCTGTAAATTCGCCAATCGCGAAGGCTTTTCGAAAGAGGGCGACCGCATCATCGTGATCGCTGGCCTGCCGTTCGGCACGCCGGGCGCGACCAATATGCTGCGGATCGCCTTTACCGGCAGCGACAGCTAACCGCCGCTACCCTTCGTATTATCTTTCGCTGTCGAGCGAAGCCATTTGCTCGGGCGCATAGCGCTCGCCGGCGGCTGCGCCCTTGGGGACGGCCGTTTCGATGGCGGCAAGATCGTCGCGTGTCAGGCTGACGTCGAGGCTGCCGAGGGCTTCAGCGAGACGATTGCGGCGACGGGCGCCGACCAACGGCACGATGTCCTGGCCTTGCGCTGCGACCCAGGCAATGGCGATCTGTGCGACGCTGACGCCTTTGGCGGCCGCGATCTTTCGCAGAGCTTCGACCAGCGCCAGATTGCGATCGACATTGCCGGCCTGGAAGCGCGGGCTATGCGCGCGGAAATCGTTGCTTTGCGCATTGGCTTGCCAGTGGCCGCTGATGAGGCCACGCGAGAGAACGCCATAGGCCGTGATGCCAATGCCGAGATCGCGGCAGGTTTGCAGGATGCCGTTTTCGATGCCGCGCGAGATCAGCGAATATTCAATCTGCAAATCGCTGATGGGGTGAACCGCCGCGGCGCGGCGGATCGTGTCTGCGCCGACCTCGGAAAGGCCGATATGCCTGACATATCCGGCTTTCACCATGTCGGCGATGGCGCCGATCGTGTCTTCGACCGGCACGTCCGGATCGATGCGGGAAGGGCGATAGATGTCGATGTGATCGACGCCGAGCCGGCGCAGGCTGTAGGTGAGAAAGTTCTTCACGGCTTGCGGGCGTGTGTCATAGCCGGCCCAGCCGCCGGCGGGGTCGCGCAAGGCACCGAATTTGACGCTGATCAGGGCCTGATCGCGCTGGCTGCCCGCCGCGCTTCTCAGTGCTTCGCCGATCAGCATTTCGTTGTGGCCCATGCCGTAGAAATCGCCTGTGTCGAGCAGGGTGATGCCGGCTTCGAGCGCGGCATGAATGGTGGCGATGCTCTCGCCCCGATCCGAAGGCCCGTAGAGATCCGACATGCCCATACAGCCGAGGCCGAGGGCCGAAACGGTGGGGCCAGAATTTCCAAGTTGCCGCTTTTGCATATCCGTTCTCCTGAACACCGGGAATGACGGGGGCTATATGCATCCGGCCCAATCGTGCGATAATCCATTGATATCTGAACGACCCGTACGGGAGATCGAACAATGGCCGACCCCGATCTGACCGATCTCCACATTTTCCTGGCCGTCGCCGAGACACGCTCCTTCCGCCGTGCCGCTGTCCTGCGCGGCGTGGCGGCGTCCTCGCTCAGCGATGGCATCCGCCGGCTGGAGGCGCGGTTGGGGGTGCGGCTGCTCAACCGCACCACCCGAAGCGTGACGCCGACAGAGGCGGGTGAGCGCCTGCTTGAGCGGCTGGTGCCGGCCATGGGTGAAATTGCCAGCGCGCTCGATGCCGTGAACGATTATCGCGATACGCCGACGGGCACCGTCCGGCTCAATGTGCCTTCCGTCGTGGCTCATAAAGTTTTGCCGGACATGGTCGCGCGCTTTCTGCAACTCCATCCGGGGATCACGCTCGATATTGTCGCGAACGATACGTTCATCGACGTGCTGGCGGCGGGCTTCGATGCGGGTATCCGCTATGATGAAAGCATCGAACGCGACATGATCGCGGTGCCGATCGGGCCGCGACGCCAGCGTTTCGTGGCGGCGGCCGCGCCATCCTATCTCGCCACCCATCCGCCCGTGAAACATCCGCGCGATCTGGTGAACCACACCTGCATCTGCCATCGTTTCGCCAGCGGCAAGGTTTCGACGTGGGAGTTCGAGCGCCAGGGTGAGACCGTGCGCATCGCCCCGGAAGGGCCCTTGATCGCCACCTCCACGGAACTGCAGCTCGCGGCCGCCCGCGCCGGGCTCGGGATCAAATATACATTCGAGGAATATCTCGCGGACGATCTGCGCAGTGGCGCTTTGGTGCCGGTCTTGAGCGACTGGTGGCAGAGCTTTTCCGGGCCGTATCTCTATTACCCGAGCCGAGCTTACATGCCGGCGCCACTGCGCGCCTTCATCGATTTCATCAAATCCGAGCGCACGTCTTAGGCGTGGACTGGGCCATTGAACGAGGGACTTTACATAGGGAATAATTACGGATATGTATCATCCTTAAGGATATTAAATATCCTTATTAAGACGTTCAGTGTCGATCAGGAGATTTTCATGCCCCGCCTCAACTATGCCGCGCTTTCGCCGGAACTGACGAAAAAGTATTCCGAATTTTCGCAGGCCGCCGCCAAAGGGGCGATCGAGTCCAAGCTCGTTCATCTTGTTGAATTCAGGGTTTCGCAGATCAATGGCTGTGCCTTCTGCGTCGACATGCATGTCAAGCAGCTCAAGATTGCCGGCGAGAGTGAACTGCGCTTGCATCACGTGGTGATCTGGCGCGAATCGCCGCTGTTCAGCGCGCGCGAACGGGCAGCTCTGGAATGGGCCGAGGCGTTGACAAAGCTGCCGCCGCACGGAATCTCCGACGAGACTTACGAGATTGCGCGCGCGCAATTCTCCGAGAAGGAGGTGGCCGACTTGACCTTCGTTGTGATGGCCATCAATGGTTGGAACCGGGCGAGCATCGCCTTCCAGAACGTGCCGGGGTCGATGGATGCGGCCTACGGACTGACGAAAGCGGGACTGAGCGTTGCAGCTTAGAAACCAGGTCGAATGGGCGCTTCATTGCTGCTCCGTCCTCGCCGGCTTGCCGGCGGGGCGTTATCTGTCGACCAAAGTCCTGGCCGAACTGCATGGCGTGCCTAAGGAATATCTTTCCAAGGCGCTCCAGGGCCTTTCGCAGGCTGGCTTGGTGGAAAGCACGCTCGGTCCTTCGGGCGGCTATCGCCTAGCCAAAACGCCGGGGCAGATCACCTTTCTCGACATCGTCGAAGCGGTGGAAGGCAAAACCTCGAGCTTCGTCTGCGATAACATCCGCTACAACAATCCTTGCCTGCGCAAGGGCTATCGCGCCGACGGCGCTTGCGCCATTGCGCAGGTGATGTGGGATGCCGATCAGGCTTGGCGCGACAAGCTGCGTAGCGTCAGCCTGGCCGATCTTGGCAAGACTTTGCGCAAGACCGTGCCGGCTGACATTCTCGACAAGACCCAGGGCTGGGTGTTGGAACGCAGCTAATAGCCGCGCCTATTTCGCGACTTTCGCCGCGGTCACTTCGATCTCGACCAGCCAGCCAGGATTGACCAATGCGGCAACACCCATGGTCGAGCGCGCCGGCAGGTTAGGCTGGCTGCCGCCGAAGAACTTGCTGTAGCCCTGAGAGAAACCCTTGAAGTCCATCGGCACCTTGTCGGTGTGGACGAGATAGACCTGCATTTTCACCACGTCGCCCATAGTCAGGCCGGAGGATTCAAGAGAGGCCTTGATCTTCTCCAGGATGTTGACGGTCTGGGCCTCGACATCGCCATAGGCCTGCGGGCTGCGCGGATCGGCATCCTTGTTGGCGATCGAAGGAACCTGACCCGACAGATAATAGGTTATCGCATTGGCGGGCACTTGCACGCTGGAGGCGATCGGCGAATTGGGAACCGTTTTTCTAACCACGTCTTGTGCCGCGAGCGAGCCAGTCAGCAGCATGGCGACAGCGGCGCCAAGAGCGAGCCGTACAGCGGATTTCATTTCAATCGTCCTTTCTGAGCATCTGCATTTGGAGGGATAGCCTGACGGCAGAACCGTCAGGCTTCAAGTCAATTCGCCGACCGCGCCAATTTGACGTCATCGCCGGTGACGGCATCGCTATAGCTGTTGCCGAAATTGGTGCGTACGTAGTTGACGACAGCCGCCACCTGATCGTCGTTGAGCATGGCGCGGAAGGGCGGCATGCCGCGCAGTCCGTTGACGATCACGTGAACCGGATAGGCGCCGGCCTCGAGATTTTTATTGTTGTTCAGCGCCGGATACATGCCGGCACCGACCGCGCCCTTGCCGCCGGGCATATGGCAGCCCTGGCAGACGGTGACATATAGATCGGCGCCGGTTTTCGGCGCGAAAGCCAATCCTGGCGGACCGATCGTCGGCTTGACGTCCTGGGCCAGTGCTGCCGACAGCGAGAGGGGCAAAGCCAGCAGGCCGATGGCCAAGGCGCGGCGGGAGAAAGAGACATGGATCATCGCAATTTCTCCTGTCACGCTTTGGTTTTGACGATGCGTTCATGCAAACGGGTGATGGCATCGAGGGCTGAGAGAATGGCGCCTTCCTGCCACCAGTTCACATAAGAGACATGTTCGCCGGCCAGCACCATGCGGCCGTCGATCTGGCAGATGTTGGAATAATGTTCCTTGCGCGTGGACGGATTCCACATGCCGCCGCAACCCAGCGTGAAGGGCATGCGATGCCACGACACGGCGACGCCATTGTCGAATTCCTTTTTGTATTGCGGATGGATCTTGCTGCCATTCTCCAGCGCGAACGCAATGCGCTCGGGCGCCGACATCGAAGCCAGTGCGAAGGAATTGGCCTGCACGATCTGATAGGCGCCGAGCAGCACGCCCGGACCCTTGCTGCCGAAATTGTCGCTGGGATAAGAGATCGTATTGATCGGCAGATTGGTGGAGCTGATGCCACCATAGATCATCTCGTCCTCTTCCCAGAAGCGGCGCTTGAACTGCAGACCGACCTTCACCGAGGTGACATAGGGCACCGCGTCGATGGCCGCCTTCATCTTCGGGCTGACCGTGGTCGGGATCTGGCTCAGGATGGAAGCGGGAATGGTGCAGACGCACCAGTCGGCCTTCACCTGTTTCGGTGTGCCTTTGGCTTTCTGATCGACATAGGTGACGGTGACGCCGCGTTCGTCCTGTTTGATCTCCGTGACCTTGGCATTGTAGCGAATGAGGCCATTCAGCTGTTTGGCGAAACCCTTGCCGATCATGTCCATGCCGCCGACAGGTTGCAGCATGGTGTTCTGGTGCTCGAACTGGAAGAAGTTGTTCAGGTTGCGCCAGAGACCGGACTTGAGAAGGTCTTGCAGCTTCATCGGCTCGCTGGGAGCGGACGGGCCAGCAAGACCGCCGCCGGGATATCGATCGTAACCGCGCAGCGAAGCGGCCGCCGCGCTCTTGGTGTAGCGGTTCTCGTTGTCGAGGCCGCCCCAATTCTTCAGCGCCGCGAGCAGGACTTCCTTGTCCTCTTTCGAAATGCTTTCGTCGAGCTTGTCCTGTTGTGCGCTCTTGGAGAGCAAGTCAGAGACATGGCCGCGCAGATCCGCATCGATCTCGCGAATGCGCTGCGGCTTGCCGCCGAAAGCGTTGGTCGAATGGAAATACGCGTTGTGATTGAGACAGGCGAAAGGCTCGAGCGCGACGCTGAGCTGCCGGCAATAATCGATCACCGCATGATGGTTATAGGGAATGCGCCAGGGACCTGGGTTGAAATAATGCCCCTTGGCGAAGCCGCAGGTCTGCGTTTCGCCGCCAAGTTCGGTGATTTTGTCGCCGCCGCGAATGCTCCAGTTCCGGCCGCCAGGACGCTCGTTATATTCGAGAATGCTGACCTTGTAGCCGGCCTTGCGCAGCTCATAAGCCGCTGTCAGGCCAGCCAGTCCGGCGCCGAGAATGAGAACTGACGTGCCTTTCGGCGCGCCGCTCAGATTGGGTGATCCACGATAAGTGGATTCTCCGGCGAGACCGAGACTGGTCATCGCCTGATACATAGCGGCGCTGCCGGCAGCCATGCCGACCATGGCCAAGAGATCGCGCCGGCTCATGCCGGATTCGTGTTGGGTTTCACTCCCCATCGTCATCAGCCTCCCACGTCGCTTGTGACTTATGGCTAGGTTTAAGCGGTGCGCTTGTGAGCGCAAGCGTCGTGGGGGCGCGTACCCGTTGCTATTTTGGCATGAGTCCGTCGCAGGCTGGCTGAGATGAAAATGCGCCGATGGAAACGAAGGAGTTTTGTTTCAATATGTCCGTTCGCGGATGAAATGCGTGCATGCCGTTGTATGGAGATGAGAGTTCTGCCTGCAATGAAGCTTGTTCTCGCTCATCGCGACGAATGCGAGAAACTGTCGGCCGTGTTTGGATAGTCAATGAGCATGGTCCGGCAAGGCCATGGACCGATCGTTCGCCTTCGATATTCGGCAAATCAGGATTGCCCAAACCTTGACGGGCCGCATCGCATCAAAGGCGCGGCACCTTCATGCGCTCGCTGACCTGCAGGACGGCTTGCACCACCGCGTCCGGATAAGCCCAGTGCGGCGAATGGCCGACGCCGGGCAGGACGGTGAGTGTCGCGCCGGGAATATCCTTGGCGCAACCGGCGCTATGAATATGCGTATAGACGATGCCGTCCTTGTCGCCGGTGACGATGACCGTCGGTACCGCGATGGCGCGATAGCGGGGCGCCTCCCGTGTAACGAAATCCTTGATGACGGCGACATCCTGCGCATTGGCTTGGAAATTCGTCGGCCGAAGCACGAGGTCGACGGCTGTCCGCGCGCGATAGTCGTCTGGCGTCATCTGCGGATGGAAAACACTGGCAAGGGCTGCGTTGATGCTGGCAAGAGCGATCGGCAAGGTCAGCGTATGGGCAAAGAGCGGGCCGACGACGGGGCGAGCGGCGACTGTGTAATAGAATTCGATGCCGCCCGGCCAAGGATGGCTGACGGGGGCGAGCAGGATGAGCCCTTGGGTGAAGCTGCGGTGATCGAGCGCCAGTTGCAGGCAAAGAACGCCCGACAGCGAATGGCCGATAACGATGGCCCGTTGCACGCCGATCTTTTCCGCCGCGGCGCGCAGCAGCTGCGCTTGGCGTGCGGGGGAGGCATCGTCGCGTCCGCCCAGGCGTGCGCTCCAGCCAAGACCCGGCCGGTCGACGCTGACGACGCGATAGCCGAGCGCGGCGAGGCGGGAGGCGAGTGGCAGGCGCATGTCGGCTTCATTGCCGCTGGCGCCGTGAATGAGCAGCACGGTGCCTCTGGCGGCGCCGATGGCCGCCGTGTCGGTGAGATGAATGCGGCCGCCTTCAATCTCGACGAACTGGCCGCGCGGCGGGTAAAGCGTGTCGAGGCGTTGCGTGTGCCATCGGGTAAACAACAACAGCGCCAGCGCAACGATGAGGAGGGCGGCGATCGCGATCGCGAGTGCGGTCAGCATGTGCGATCAGAGATCGCGGCCGTCGATCTTCTGGCCAAGTTGTTCGACCAGTTTGCGGATGTCTTCCTGCTGCGGATAGATGATGAGCGTTTTGCGCATCACATCCAGCGCGCGCCGGTCGAAGCCATTGCTGTAGAGAATGTAGCCGAGTGCCGAGAGCGCGCCGAAATGACGGGGCTCGAGCGCCAGCACCTGGCCGAGATCGGCAACCGCACCTTGCACATCATCAGCCCGGAAGCGCGCCGTGGCGCGCTGGTTCCAGGCTTCGGCCCATTCCGGCTCGATGACCACCAGTTTGTCGAGCAGTTCGTTGGCGAGTTTGAAGTCGCGCTGCCGTACCGAGCTCAAGGCGCGGTTCATCAGGAGATCCGCGGTGTCGGAGCCCGAGCGCAGGAACACCCGTTCGATGGCGCCGGCAACACCCTTAGCTTCGTCCTGGTCGTCGGCCTTGGCGAGGCGTTCGAACAGTTCGTTGAGGATGCGATCGCGGCCGCGCAGATTGGGATCGTTGTGCGAGGGCTGCTCGGCTTGCGGGGCGGCCGGGGGAGCCTCGTTCTGCGCCAGCGCCGGGGCTGCCGTGAACAAGGCCGAAACGAGAAGAGCGGATAGCAGCGCCTGACGCATCTGCGGGAAAGTCTCCGGAATTACTGGCCCAGGTCTCTGCCACCCGAAACGGGATAAATCAGGGCATCAGGCTAAAGCGGAGCCGGGCGGGCGTCAAAGCGGGCGGCATCACGAAACCGGTATCGGGGTGCCTGGAAAAGCGAAAACCCCGGCGGAAAGCCGGGGTTTCGAAGAATCGCGAAGGCAGAAAGGGGCTTAGCCCTGACGCGCCTTGAAGCGCTTCTGCACCTTGTTGATGATGTAAACGCGGCCCTTACGGCGCACGAGCTGGTTGGCGCGATGACGGCCACGCAGCGATTTCAAAGAGTTACGGACTTTCATAACGGCCACCAGCGAGAATTTCAAAGAAAAGGCCGGGATGACCCCGGCAATTCGTGCCGGGCTTATGCCCGATTTCCGGCCGCCTATCAACCCGTCTGTCACCAAATCGCGTTGATGACAGGCATATAGCTAAGGTTGAGTATCAGTTTGCCGGCATTTTACACAGGGCGGCATATTGGTCGCCATGGGCGGTCAGCACCTTGCCGGTGGTTTTCAGCGCCACTTTGCCGTCGGCCGCCTTTTCTGCCTTCAGGGCATACCAATCCTGGATCGGATGTTGGTTGGGGCCGAATTTGAACGGGCCGCGGACGGAGGGGACGTCGGCAGAGAGCACGGCCTTGCGGAAGGCGGCCGGATCATTGGCGCTTGCCGGGTCCTTGGCGAGGCCAGCGCCGACCAGAAGCGCCGCGTCATAACCCTGCGCCGCATAGTAAGTGATCGGCCGGTCGCCATATTTGGCGCGCCAGGCGGCGACGAAGGCCTTGTTGGTCGGATTGTCGAAATCATCGTTCCAGTGGCTGGTGAGATTGACGCCGACGGCGGCATCGCCGATCGCCTGCGCCGTCACCTGATCGAGCGAAGCCGAATGGACGACCATCGGCACGTCTTTCAACAGGCCGGCTTGTTGATATTGCCGCAGGAAGGCGATGCCGAGGCCGCCGGGCTCGAATTCGAACACCACTTCGGGCTTGGCGGAGCGGATCTGCGCCATCGCCACGGCGAAATCGGTTTGGTCGAGGCTGGTATAAGTCTCGCCGACGATCTGGCCTTTGAAGTAGCGTTTGAACGCTTCCACCATCTCCTTGCCGGACTGATAGTTCGGCGCGACGAGGAAGGCACTCTTATAGCCGAGCGATTGTGCCAGAGCGCCCGCGCTCTCCCCCTGGCCGTCGTTCTGCCAGGAACTGACGAAATAATGGGGATGGCATTCCTTGCCGGCGAACGGCGCGGACGCCGAATTGGCGCTGATGTAGACGGCTTTATTGTCGAGAATGTCGGGCACCGCGGCGGCGGCGACATTGCCGAAGACGATGCCGGTGAAAATCTTGATGCCTTGCTCGGAGAGCATTTTCCCGGCGATCTGTTTGGCATTGCCGGGCTTCAGGCCATCATCCTCGACGACGACCTGTGTGTCACGACCGCCCAGCTTGCCTTTGTTCTGATCGATGGCGAGTTGAAAGCCGTCGCGAATGTCCTGACCGATATAGCCGGCCGGCCCCGACAATGTGGTGATGAGGCCGATCTTCAGGGGCTGCTGGGCGCCAGCCGTGTCGAACGGCAGCGCCGTCAAAAACAGGGTTGAGAGTGCGGTCGATAGAATGCCATTCCAATGCATCGGCCAAGCTCCTCTGTGCGCAATATGCGGCGGCGTTTCGGCGAAGCGGTCCTCTCTGGCAGTTCGTACGAAAAAAGCGGAAGGCGAGGACCGCCTTCCGCTTCAATTCTTATCTGTCGCTATGGTTCAATTCGCCGGCGTTTTGCATTGGCCGGAATAGCTGTCGCCATGGGCGGTCAGCACTTTGCTATCAGTTTTAAGAACCATTTTACCATCGGCGGCGCGTTCCGCTTTCAGCGCATACCAATCCTGGATCGGATGCTGATTGGGGCCGAATTTGAATGGGCCGCGCACGGAGGGAATATCGGCTGAGAGCAGGGCCTTGCGGAAGGCGCCGACATCGGCGCCGCCGGATGCGTCCTTGGCCAGACCGGCACCGATCAGCAGCGCCGCGTCATAGCCTTGAGCGGCGTAATAGGTGATTGGCCGATCGCCATATTTGGCGCGCCAGGCGGCGACGAAGGCCTTGTTGACCGGATTGTCGAAATCTTCGTTCCAGTGACTGGTGACCTTCACGCCGATGGCGGCGTCGCCAACCGCTTGCGCGATCGCCTGGTCGAGGGATGCCGGATGGACGACCATCGGGATTTCCTTCAGCAAGCCTGACTGCTGATATTGGCGCAGGAAGGCGATGCCGAGGCCGCCAGGCTCGAATTCATAAACAACGTCGGGCTTGGCGGCGCGGATCTGCGCCATCACCACGGCGAAGTCGGTTTGATCGAGGCCCGTATAGGCTTCGCCGACCACGGCGCCTTTGTAAAAGCGCTTGAACGCCTCCATCGTTTCCTTGCCGGCTTGATAGTTGGGCGCGACGAGGAAAGCACGCTTGTAGCCGAGCGATTGCGCCAATGCGCCGGCACTTTCGCCCTGGCTGTCGTCCTGCCAGGAGCTGACGAAATAATTGGGATGGCATTCCTTGCCGGCGAACGTCGCGGATGCCGTGTTGGCGCTCACATAGACGGCGTTGTTGTCGAGTATCTCAGGCACGGCCGCGAAGGCCACGTTGGCGAAGACGACACCGGTGAAAATCCTGATCTTCTGTTCGGACAGCATTTTGCTGGCGATCTGCTTGGCATTGCCAGGCTTCAGGCTGTCGTCTTCGACGACCAGTTGGACGCTTCTACCGCCGAGCGTGCCTTTGTTGAGGTCGATGGCGAGCTGAAAGCCATCACGGATGTCCTGGCCGAGATAGCCGGCGGGTCCCGACAAGGTCGTGATCATGCCGATCTTCAGCGGCGCCTGTTGCGCGCTGGCGGCGCTGACGCCGAGCGCCAACAGGGTGGTTGGTAAAATGCCCTTCAAACGCATTGCTTCTGTCCCCTCTTCGCGTCGCGAGCGCGAAGTCTTGGCGGGCAGATCAGGGGAAGC
Organism: Rhizobiales bacterium 62-17; assembly: GCA_001898965.1. Lineage (GTDB taxonomy): Bacteria > Pseudomonadota > Alphaproteobacteria > Rhizobiales > Beijerinckiaceae > Terripilifer. The sequence goes on along the minus strand of MKVW01000004.1, from coordinate 356,292 downwards.
GAACGGCGATCCGAAATCGCGGACGCTGCACGCTGTGCCTTCGCAGGTTTGGCCAATCGCAAGACTTCGCATGCAAAACTTGGCGCAACCGTTGGCCCGGTAAATGGAAAACTCGTCCTCCAGACATGAAGGGGAGGAATACCGGACGGTTGATGACGGATCTTGGCTCGACAAATCGACGGCCGTACGGCGCAATGTTTCGACCAGCACCTGCGCGGCAGGCGACAGGCGGATGTCGCTGCGCAGGGTGATGCCGATTGGGCTCGCGGTGGCCTGCAAAGTGATCGGTAGGACGACGAGCGCGCCACCTAAAACCTCTCGCCGTGCGACCGAAGCCGGTAAAACGCCGAGATAATCGGCATCGGTGAGCAGAGCGCGATTGGTGAGCAGTGAAACGGATTCAACCGCATGGGCCGGCGGTTCAAGACCTTCCTCACGGAAGGAGATGTCGATGAGACGGCGCAGGCTGGTTTGAGATGGCGGCAGAATCCAATCCCAACCGATTAGGTCGGCGAGGCCAAGGCTGCGCCGCAGGGTCAACGGATGGCCGCGGCGCACGACGACGCACGCCATATCATCCGTCAACACTTCCTGCGTGACGTTCAGGCGATCGCGCAGCTCGGAGAGCCGCCCCACGACCAAGTCGACTTCGCCAGCACGCAGAGCCGGCAACAGGACATCGTCGGTGGCTTCGATGAGTTTGACCACAAGCTTTGGCCGTTCCTTGCGCAGCCGCGCGATGGCCGTCGGCAAAAGTTCGGCGGACGCCGACAGCAGCGTGCCAACGGCGACGCGGCCGCCGGCGCCATCTCGGAGATCGGCGAGATGCTCCTCGGCATGCGCCAGTTGCGCGATGATCAGGCGCGCATGATAGGCCAGCGCATCGCCATAAGCGGTTGCGACGACACCGCGATTGGTTCGGTTGAACAAGCGCGCGCCAGTCAATGCCTCGGTTTCCTGCAAGGCTTTGGTGACGGCCGATTGCGTCATGTGCAGTCGTTCGGCCGCGCGGACCAGATTACCTTCTTCCACAATGGCCACGACCATGCGCAGGTGGCGGATGGTGAGGCGGCTGGCGAGGAGTGTCATGGCAGCTCATTGTTTTGGGCCTGTCCGTCCGGCCTCTCTGCCTCTGATATTCCCGAAGCTCATAGAAATTGCCAGAGAATTCACTTGTCCGAACGACCTCCGACTGAAACCTTGGCAGTCCATCAGGTGCGGAAGTGCCTGTCGCAGTGGAGGAAAATGGAACGATGGTGCAGCAATCCAGGAGCGGTCGTCGGGCGGAAATCGCTGGCGCCGGGATTGGCGGTCTGACGGCGGCGGCGGCGTTGGCGCAGCGTGGCTGGTCGGTGACGGTGCATGAGCGCGCACCAAACCTGCGCACCTTTGGGGCCGGCATTTATATTTGGAGCAATGGCCTGCGCGTTCTGAAAGCTATCGGCGCCTACGACCAGGCAACCATCGGTGCACATATCGGTCCCGTCTTCCATACGCGCGACCACAATGACACGACCATGGAAGAAATTCCAATCAACCGTCCGGGCGGCGCACGGCTGATCACCATTCTGCGAGAAACCCTGATCAATTCGTTGGTCGACGCCTGCCGGCGCAGCGGCGTCGATATCCTCACGAATTCGGAAGCGGTGGAGGCAACCCCGGAAGGCGAACTGCTTCTGGCCGATGGCTCGAGGCGACGGGCCGATCTCGTTGTAGGAGCCGACGGCGTCAATTCCAAGGTGCGCGATTCCCTCGACCTCATGATGTATCGCAAGTCGCTGGGCTATGGCGCGATCCGCATGTTGATTGCGCGGGACGACGGCGACGTGCGTGCTGAAGACCGCGATCGCTACATCGAATATTTCACCGGCACGCGCCGCATTCTCTATACGCCGGCGAGCGCCACCGACCTCTATGTCGCGCTGTGTTGCGCCTCCGACGACAAACAGGCTTTGCAGGTGCCGGCCGACCGGGCCTTGTGGACGCAATCCTTTCCGCATCTCGCCTCTCTCGTTGCTCGCTTTGGTGATGCCGGTCGCTGGGATGAGTTCGAGGTCATCAAACTGACGGCTTGGAGCCGGGGGCGCGTAGCGATCCTTGGCGATGCGGCACATGCCATGCCGCCTTATCTCGGCCAAGGGGGTGGCTGCGCCTTGATGAACGGCATCGGGCTTGCCGCAGCTGTCGCCGATGCGCCTGATGTCGCCCAGGCCCTGCATGATTGGGAAGCGCGCGAACGGCCGATGACCGAACATACGCAGGATACAGCCGAACGTCTTGGCGACATGAATTTCTGGCCAGATGACGTGCGCTCGCAGGTTCTCAAGATCACCGGCCAATGCCGGGAGATCGCCATGGAGCGCATGAAGACGGCGCTGCATGCACCAACGGCAACGCAAGCGCTCTGAGAGCGTTTCGCCGCCTTTCAATGTGGAGTTTTCCTTATGAAATCCGTCAAACTCGGCGCCAATACCTTTTCCTATGATGATGCAGGAGAAGGGGATGTCATCTTGCTGCTTTCAGGATGGTGCCAGGATCATCGACTGTTCAAATTCCTGGCGCCGGAATTGGCTAAGACTCATCGCGTCATTCGTCTCGATTGGCGCGGTCATGGCGATCATCGCGACCATGACGGTGATTTCACCACGGGCGATCAGGCCTCCGACGTCATCGCCTTTCTCGATCATATGAAGATCGAGAAAGCCGTGCCCTTGTCCACGTCCCATGGTGGTTGGGCCAATGTCGAAACGGCGGACCGGATGGGCAAGGCGCGCGTTCCGCGCGCGGTGGTGATCGATTGGATCCAGACGACACCGCCTGCCGATTTTCTGCGGCAGATCGACGATCTGCAGGATCGTACCAATTGGGAAAACGGGCGTGGCGATCTTTTCAACTACTGGATTGGCGAAACCCAGAACCAGGACATCATTCATCACGTCAACAACGAGATGGCGAGCTACAGCTTCGAAATGTGGGCGCGCTCCGGTCGCGAGATTGCCATTGCCTATCGCAAATGGGGCAATCCGATGCAGCGCATGGCGGCATTCAAGGAGCTGCGACCCATCACCCACATCTATTCGCAGCCTTTCGAGCCGGAATATGCGCAGGCGCAGCTCGATTTCGCAGATCAGAACAGTTGGTATCGGCCCAACAAACTGCCGGGCAAAACCCATTTCCCAACCCTGGAGCAGCCGAAGGTGGTTGCCGATACGATTCGAGCCTTTCTGCAATAGGTGTTTGGCTCAAATTTTTCCGGATTAACGCGGTAAAGGCTGCGTGATCAAAGCTCCCAGCGCTTGGAAAGGCGCTAGGGGCGTTTTATGCTGCCCTTGTCGATGCGCCAATGCCGTCGCAGCCGAGCGTGCGAGCCGAAGATGACTGGAGTCAGAAAGATCGCCGCCGAACTGGGTCTGTACGCTTTGGGGTTGTTCCCTGGCGTCGCCTTCCTCTGCGTCATCTGGTTTGCCGCCATCGAGGACTATCTGTCCGCCGGGGTCGCTTTTGTCGTCTTCCTGGCTTTTGCGGCCTTCTTCCTCTACCTCGTGCGCAAAATCGACGAAGGCGAAGACGATTGACGCCGATCCGGCCGCTTACATCAGGACGATGACATCGCCTGTCAGCACGGCATGACCGATGACAGCGAGGTGCCATGCGTAGAACGCATGAGATAACCCCTTGTCGCAGCCTCGGGGCTCGCATACTTGCCGACAACGCTTGGTGGGCAGGCTCGGCGGGTTTGTGTTTTTTGAGGTCCACTGCCAAGTACTTGTTTTGAGCGCTTGTCCCGAGTGCTGACTGGCCAAATCCCACGGCCAAATCTTTTGGATCGTCGATGACTGCCTTGCCTGCACGCCTGGCGTTGCTCGCCGGAAACTTTATCACCGGTCTCGTCGTCATGGCGCCGGCTGCCATGCTGCATCCGCTGGCCGAGGGCCTGAACGTTAGCGTGCGCGACGCCGGGCTTCTGGTGACCTATGGCGCGGTGCTTCTGAGCATTGCTTCACCGCTGGTCGCCTGGCTGACGAGTCGCGTTGACCGGCGCACATTGCTGGTCGGTTCCCTGGTGACAGTGGCCTTGGCCCATCTCGCCTCGTCGCTCGTTTCCTCCTATCCGGCGGTGCTGGTGTTGCGCCTCATCATGCTGTTCTTCGCGGCGGTCTTCACGCCGCAGGCCGCCGGCACCGTCGCGCTGCTCGTGCCGGAGAAGGAACGGCCCGGCGCCATCGCCTTTGTCTTTATCGGTTGGTCTTTGTCGGTTGCGGTCGGCATGCCGTTGATGACCTATCTGGCGACATCCTTTGGCTGGCGGTTTGCTTTCGCGACCTTGGGCGGCGCGGCGCTCGTCACGGCGCTGTTCGTCTTCGCCACTTTGCCCGGTCGGCTGAAGGGCACACCATTCTCCCTGTCGAGCTGGGGTGAGATCGCCCGTGATCGGGTGATCTTCATTCTGCTGGCCATCACCATTCTGCAGATCGGCGGTCAGCTCGTCGTCTTCACCTTCATGGGGCCGTCGTTGGGCCTTATTGGCGCGGGCGCGAGCATCATCGCTCTGTTCTTCGCCTTGTTTGGCGTCGCGAGTTTCACGGGCAATATCATCGCGTCACGCATCGTCGAGCGTCTCGGTGCCTTTGTCACGTCGGGTATCGCCACCGGCATGGTCGCCACCGGCCTCGTGCTGTGGGCCTTAGGCGGCGGTGCGCTTGTCGTCATGGGCATTGGCGTCGTCGTCTGGGGATTGGGCTTCGCTGCCGCCAATGCCATGCAGCAGGCACGGCTTTATGGTGCGGCACCTGCGCTGGCGGCGGTGACCGTGGCGCTCAATACGTCGGCCGTCTATATCGGACAAGCCGCCGGATCCTATGTCAGTGGCGTGATGTTCACGCGCGATCTGGTGCCTTTGATGGGTTACGCTGGCGCCGGCATCGTTCTGGTGGCATGGATGCTCTGGTGGGTCACGCGGCCTCGGGCGGCTATCAAAATCGCCTAAAGCCCGCCTCGTGATCGGACTCGGAGGTTTTGATGACGTTTTTGCCGCTTGCCGACACTTTGCTGGCCGCGCACCGCAGCGCCACTCAGACGCGCTATGAAGCCGCGTTCGCGCCAGCCGGTGTAGCCGAAGCCTATCGGGTGCAGGCCGAAGTGGCGCAGGCTCTCTCCGCGCAAGCGAGTGGCTGGAAGGTGGGCTTTCGACCCGATGGCCGTGGTGCCTTTGCCGCGCCCATTCTGTCGACCGGCGTCGTGTCGTCTGGCGCTCGCTGGCGGCTTGGCCCTGGCATCGGTGGTGTGAAGATCGAGGCCGAGCTGGCGGTTCGTCTCGGCCGCGATCTGCCGTTGCATCCCGGCAAGCCCTATACGCGCGAAGACCTGTTGGCGGCGATCGACGAGATTTTCGTCGGCATTGAACTGGTCGCTTCGCGTTTCAGCAATGTGGATGACGTGCCGTTCGATGCGCGCGTCGCCGACAATTTCAACAATGGCGCTTATGTAACCAGCGGCGGAATAAAGAATTTCGCCGGGCTCGATCTGTCGCAGATCCGTTGCCGGCTTCTGGTCGACGGCGTGGTGAAGAACGACCGGCTGGGCGGTCATGGCGACGGCGATCCCCTTATCCCCGTCGTCGCCTGGGCCAATGTACAGGCCGACGCCTTCGGCGGATTGCGCGCCGGCCAGTTTATCACCACCGGCACGCTGAACGATCCCGTGCCGCTCAATGGCCCAGCGAAACTCGAAGCAAGCCTTGAAGGTATTGGCGCGGTCAATGTGGAGATTGTGGTGTAGGGCTTCTCAGCCTTTCACCGCCTCCATCCAATCGACGAACCGTCCATCTTCTCTGGGTTGGATGCTGAGATAGCTGAACGGGCTGTCTTCTGCGGCGCCGTGCCAATGTTTCTCGCCTGACGCGAACCAGATCGCATCGCCCGATCGCAACGTCTCGACCCTGCCGCCGTCGCGCTGGGCACGACCGAGGCCCGAGAGTACGTAGAGAAATTGGCCGCGCGGATGGCTGTGCCAATGGGAAATGGCGCCGGGATCGAAATGGGCGCGCATCGCTGTCATCTCGCCATCGCCCCCTTCAAGCAGCATTTCGACCCAGAAGGGTTTGCTGGCCGTTCCCGATGCCGAGGGCTGGGCGTTGCCGGGGCGGCGAATGGTCATGGATTGTGGGTTCGCGCTCATGCTGCGTCTCCCCAGGCCAGGGCTTCCCAGCCGGGCTGGCTCATCTGCGCCACGCCATTGCCAAAGGACCATTCGTCCGGCGTCGAGGTGGTGATGAAGACCATGATGTCTTCCGGCCGCAGGCCAGGTGATTGGCCGAGCAGATCGGCGAGCCGTTTGAAGAAGGCCTTCCGCGTTTCGGGCGTACGGGGCTTGCCGACATTGATGGCGATCAGCACGAAATCGTCGGAGCGGGGCCCCGCGAGATAGGTGCGATCGAAGATCAATTCGTGCGGCTCGTGCTGGTGGATGATCATGAAACGATCACGCGGCGGCACGTCGAAGGTCTCGACCATGGCGCGCTGCACGTTCTCCGACAGCGCCTGGAGATATTCGGGCGATTTGCCCTTGAGGAGGGAAACACGAACGACGGGCATGGCGGGCTCCTGAGCTGGAATACTTGACAGCCGGAGCTTCCCACCGCAGGATTGTTCCAACAATCAGAATATTTAGGATTAAATGTCCTGTTTTTTAGGATTATGGCATGCGCCAGGCCACATTCGACATGGACGTGCTGCGCACATTCGCGACCGGCATGGCGCTGGGCAATTTCGCCAAGGCGGCCGATCGGCTGGGCCGATCGACTTCGGCGGTCAGCGCGCAGATGAAGAAGCTGGAAGAGCAGGCGGGCACGCCGATCTTCCGCAAGGCCGGACGCGGCCTGGCGCTGACCGAGGCGGGCGAGACCATGCTCGCCTATGCGCACCGTTTGCTGGAACTCAACGACGAGGCGGCCGCCGCCGTGCGCGGTGTTGAGCTTGAAGGCTGGGTGCGGCTTGGCTTGCAGGAGGATTTTGCCGAAAGTCTGTTGCCCGATGTGCTCGGGCGTTTCGCCCGTGCGCATCCAAAGGTGCGCATCGAAGCACGTGTCGCGCGCAATGCCGAACTGGTCGAGCGTGTTGCTGGTGGCACGCTCGATCTGGCGCTCGCCTGGAGCGATCGCGCGGTGACCCTGCCGCATCAGCCGATCGCCGAATTGCCGATGTGCTGGATCGGTGCGGCGAGTGAAACCGCAACGCCGATCCATGATCGGCATGAGCCTGTGCCCCTCGCATCGCTCGAAGCGCCGTGCATCATGCGCGCGGCGGCGACGAAAGCGCTCGATGCGGCGGGCATTTCCTGGCGCATCGCTTTCGTCAGTCCCAGCCTCGCCGGGCTCTGGGCGGCCGCGGCGGCAGGGCTTGGCGTTACCGTGCGCACGCCGGCTGGTTTGCCGCAGAAGGTGAAACCGCTCATCGCGGACGAAGCCGGGTTGCCGGCCTTGCCGCAATTGGGTCTGTCGCTGTTTCACGGGGAAGCGGAATTGGGGCCGGCCGCCAATTGGCTCG
>MKVW01000004.1:339887-348735 GCA_001898965.1 Rhizobiales bacterium 62-17 | reverse complement strand
GCCGTTCAGTCCGTGAATATTCGAATTAATGGTTGCTATACGGGCAGGTGAGCTGTTGCACCCATTGCAGGCCGGCGCCCACCACAGGGATTTGTGCACGGCTTACATAACAGCCGTCGGGCAACGGACGTCGCAGGGATGACGGACGGATGATAACGTCGTCGGGCTGATAGGCCTGCATCGCAGCCGGAATCTTCGTCTGATGGCGGGAAGCGGCGGAGGCGGGCGCGGCCGTGAAGCCCAAGGTGACGACGGCACCGAAGGCCAGGGCCAGAACAGATTTCGACGGTTTCATAACAGGCACCTCATCTTGCAATCTTCCTGCGTGATGTGGTGCCGCCGTGTGTCCGATACGTGGCCAGCGGATTACAAATTGTTTCAGAAAGGCCTCAAGACGCGACAGGTGTGCAGAGTTCCACGACAATCCCGGCGGGGCAGCGTACATAAGATACGATTTGCCCCCAGGGCTTTTGCGCGGGTGCCGCGAGCTCGCTGGCGCCAGCCACGAGAGCCTTGGCATGGGCCGCCTCGACAGTGTCGGTGACCAAAGCGATCTCCATGCCGAGCGGGAGTTTGGAGCTATGCGCCGAGATATGCCCGGCGGGGAAGTTCATGGCAGCAAGGTCTTCGGAGGCGAAGGCAAGCACGGTCTCACCGGTTTCAAGTTCACCGTAAGTGCCCGACTCATGGAGGAAGCGCGTCGAAAGATCGAAGGCTCTGCCGAAGAAGGCCAACGAAGCTGCGACATCGGGAACATAGGCTATCGTATAACCAAACTTCATGGTCTTGCTTTCGTAAACTGGATGCGCCTCGCTTCTGATAGCAAGTGATGCGGGCGCCGTCATGATGCGACAATAAAAAAGGCCGACACTTTTTGTGTGCCGGCCGTCTCAAGCTCTTGGCGTGTTCTGATGCGAATGTTGGTTTATCCCGCCTTGCGCATGGCATCGCCTTTTTCATAGGCACGTACCACGGCTGGGCGCGCCTTGATGGCTTCGAACCAGCGCTTCAGATTGGGGAAGTTCTCGAGCTTCTGCCCCTGCATTTCATAGGGCACTACCCAGGGATAGGCGGCCATGTCGGCGATAGAATAATCGCCGGCGAGATATTCATGCTTGCCGAGCTGCGTATTCATCACACCATAGAGACGGTTCGTCTCTTTCACATAGCGGTCGATGGCATAGGGAATCTTCTCCGGTGCGAAGCGCCCGAAATGATGGTTCTGGCCAGCCATGGGGCCAAGGCCGCCGACCTGCCAGAACAGCCATTCCATGGTTTGCACGCGGCCGCGTAGATCCTGCGGCATGAAACGGCCGGTCTTTTCGGCGAGATAGATGAGGATGGCGCCCGACTCGAACACGCTGACCGGCGCGCCGCCATCGCGCGGGGTGCGATCGATGATGGCAGGGATGCGATTATTTGGCGAAAAGGCCAAAAACTCCGGCTTGAACTGATCGTTCTTGCCGATGTTGACGGGATGTGCCTCCCAATGCACGCCCGTCTCCTCCAGGAAGATGGCGATCTTCTGGCCGTTTGGCGTCGGCCAATAATGCAATTCGATCATGACGTTTCCTCAACAGAGATACTCCAGGTTCACCCTACAATCGCCACATGCGATCCGACAATGTCCCTCAAATTACATTTTCTCTCTGTCTTTCGATGTCGGCTCTTTCGCTTGGACGCGGCGAGGACTACATCGGAAGTCTGCGATCCACGTTTCCCTGTGATCTCCCGGAGCATATGTCATGGCCGCAAACCCTTTCTTTCAGAGCTGGGCGACGCCGTTCGAACTGCCGCCTTTCAGCGTCATCAAGACGGAGCATTTCGGCGAAGGGTTTGAGCGGGGCATGGCCGAACATCGCCAGGAGATGGCGGTGATCGCCAGCGACAGCGCCGCGCCTACCTATGCCAATGTGATCGATGCGTTCGAGCGTTCCGGCCGCTTGCTCGACAAGGTCAGCAGCGTGTTCTGGAAACTGGCCTCGGCCGATACCAATGATGAATTGCAGGCGATCGAGCGCGATATCGCGCCGAAACTCGCGGCGCATTATGCGGCTGTCTATATGGATGCGGCTTTGTTCAAGCGCGTCGATGCGCTGTATGGGAAGCGTGATACGTTGAAATTGGACGACGAGCAGCGGCGTGTGCTCGAACTCATCCATAAGGATTTTGTGCGCGCTGGGGCGAAGCTCACCGGCAAGGAAAGCCAGCGCATGGCCGAGATCGTGCAGCGTCTGGCCGATCTCTCCACCAGTTTCGGTCAGAACGTGCTGAAGGATGAATCGACCTTCGTGCTGCCGATCCATGACAAGGCGGATCTCGCCGGTCTGTCGCCGGGCTTGGTCGACAGCCTGGCGGCGGCTGCCAAGGCGCGCAACGTCGATGCGCCTTATGCCGTGACGCTGTCACGCTCGCATGTGGAACCGTTCCTGGAAACCTCGTCGCGGCGCGATCTGCGCGAACAGGTGTTCAAGGCCTTTATCGCGCGGGGCGCCAATGGCGGCGCGACGGACAATCATGCCATTGTCGAAGAGATCGTCGCGCTGCGTGCCGAGCGCGCGAAATTGCTCGGCTACGAGACCTTCGCCGATTACAAGCTCGACGACACGATGGCGCGCACGCCACAGGCGGTGCGGCAATTGCTCGATCGTGTCTGGGCCGGTGGCCGGGCGCGGGCGCTCGAAGAGCGTGACGACATGCAGAAGATGATCGAGGCGGAGGGCGCCAATTTCAAGCTCGCCGCCCATGACTGGCGTTACTATGCGCAGAAGGTGCGCCATGCACGCTACGACATCGACGAAGCCAGGCTGAAGCCCTATTTCGAGCTCAATGCCATCCGGGAAGCGGCTTTCTACACGGCGAACCGGCTGTTCGGCCTGACCTTCGAGGAACGCAAGGGGCTTGATCTCTATCATCCCGATTGCGTCGCCTATGAGGTGAAGGACGCGGCCGGCAAGCATGTGGCACTGTTTGTCGGCGATTATTTCGCAAGACCGAGCAAGCGCAGCGGTGCCTGGATGACCTCGATCCGCGATCAGCGCAAGCTCGATGGCGACGAACGTCCGATCATTCTCAACGTACTCAATGTCGCCAAACCGGGCGAGGGCCAGCCGGTGCTGCTCTCGATCGACGAAGCGCGCACGCTGTTCCATGAATTCGGTCATGCCTTGCACGGCATTCTGTCTGACGTCACCTATCCTCGAATTTCAGGCACCAGCGTGCCCACGGATTTCGTCGAACTGCCGTCGCAGCTTTACGAACACTGGCTGTTGCAGAAGGATGTGCTGCGCAAATTCGCCAAGCACTATCAGACTGGCCAAGTGCTGCCCGACGATCTCTTGGAGCGGCTGCTCGCCATGCGCACGTTCAACCAGGGTTTTGCCACGGTCGAATATTGCTCCTCGGCCTATGTGGACATGGATTTCCATGCGCTGACGCCGCCGGCCAAGGTAGATTCAGCTGGCTTCGAACGCGACCGTCTGGAGGCTATCCACATGCCGGAAGAAATCGTCATGCGTCACCGCACGCCGCATTTCTCGCATGTCTTCTCGGGCGATCACTATGCCGCCGGTTACTATTCCTACCTCTGGTCGGAAGTGCTCGATGCGGATGCGTTCAGCGCCTTCGAGGAGACGGGCGATATTTTCAATCCGGCGCTGGCCGAACGGTTGAAGACCTACATCTATTCCGCCGGCGGGCGCCGCGAAGCGGCCGATGCCTATACGCATTTCCGCGGCCGGCTGCCGACACCGGAAGCGCTGATGCGCAAGCGCGGATTGCACGACGTGGAGGGTTAATCCCTCCGCTTCGACGCGTCTTTGCGCAGGCGCAGCATGCCGAGCTGGCGGATGTAATCGTCCGTCATGGCGCTGCTGTTGTCGGGATAGCCGTAGTCCTTGCCGTGCCGGAAGCGACGGAAGAGCTGCAGGCCGATATAGGACAGTGCCCAGACGATGCCGACGGTGAGCAGCATCAGCGCATAGCTGGCAATGATGGGTGCGGCATCCGGCCAATTGGGCGCAAAAGCAAAGAGCAGGTGCGGCAGGAGATAGCCGACCGCGGGTGCCGCGAAGACGATCAGCATTTCGACGTGGAATTTCCAGCACAAAAGTTCGAGCGGCAGAAAAATCGCCAGCAGCACGGCGAGGCAGATCAGGGAAGCGAGCCCGGCCGAGCCCATGCGCTCGAAATCAGCCCCGCTCATGAAAGCCGCGGCGAGGCCGGCGAGAACCACGACAGTGAAAATTAGGCGCCATAAATAGGTCATCGATCGTTTCGACCTATGATCTCGGATGAACGGAAAATACCACGGCTACGCGGACAAGCCCAGGTTTTCAAGCTTGCGTTTGATATCCCATGGCGCGAAAGGCGGCATGCATGCGCGGCTTGATGACAGCGATCATATAGGCCCAGGCGACGAGGCCGACCAGCGCGCCGACGATGGCAGCGGCCAGCAGGCCAGTCAGTTGGGTCGTCAGCAGGATCGTGAAGGCTGGAATCAGCAGGGCGACGATCAGGCCGATGAAGACAACGGGTTCGCGGGTGATGCGTTTCTGCGTTTCGACGATCAGACGTTTCGCTTCCGTTTCCGGCAGCGCATCGAGCTCTGGAAAATTGCGCATCGGGTCGAAAGAACGCATCGACACTTCCTTTTGAACAATCCGTCGTCAACCAATGGGATACTAAATCGGCAAAGCAACATTCGTTCCAGAGTATGGCGCAAAAAAGAAAGCCGGCGTGTCGGCCGGCTTTCTTCTGATCTTTCCCCGTTGTTCTTCAGTCCGTCGGCTTGAAGCCCGAGGCCTTGATGGGGCCGATCCAGAATTCGTAATCGCGTTTCTGAATGGCGGCCAATTCGGCGCTGGGGCGGCCGGTTGGCGATTGGCCGAGACGGGTCATCATCTCCTTGCCTTCAGGGCTTTTCACCGCATTGATGAGAATGCCGCCAACCTTGTCGACGATCGCCTGCGGCGTATGCGCCGGCGCGTGAAAAGCATACCAGCCTTCGGCGACGATATCGTAACCTTGTTCCTTATAGGTCGGTACGTCGGGGGTGAACGAAGAACGCTGGGTGCCGGTGGTGGCGAGAATGCGGAGCTGCCCGGCTTTGTGCAATTGCGCCGCGTCGGGAGCTGGCGTCGAGCCAAGCGCGATCTGGCCGGCGACGAGATCGTTGAGCACGGGCGTGGTGCCGCGAAACGGCACGTGGCGCAGTTCCACTTTCGCCGCGGTCGCAAACAATACGCCGGAGAAATGCGGGATCGTGCCGGCGCCGGGCGAGCCGAAGGCGGCTCTGTCGGGATTGGCGCGCAGCCACGTTTCCAATTCCTTGAGATTTTTTGCGCCGGTCATCGGCCCGGTCGAGAGCGCGAATTCCTGGGTGCAGACCTGCGCCACCGGCACCAGATCGGTGAGTGGATTATAGGGCAGGTTGGTGTAGACGCTTGGATGAATGACGATCGGCCCGAAGGGCGAGAACAAAAAGGTGCGCCCGTCCGGCGGCGCCGAGGTGACGGCACGCACGCCGATACGTCCATCGGCGCCAACGCGGTTTTCGACGATGACGGTTTCATTCATCGCCTGGCGCATCTGATCGGCGAGATAGCGCACAACACCGTCGCCACCGCCGCCGGGGGCGAAAGGATAGATGATCTTGATCGGCTGACTCTGCGCCAGCGCCGGCTTGGCCAGGATGCTCGCCGATGCGGCGGCTGCCGCGCCGGCGATGACTTTTCTTCTGTCGATGCTCATGCTTTCCCCTCCAGAAAGCGAGTGGGTTTCCCCTCACACGGTCATGACGATCTTGCCGATGTGCTCGCTGGTTTCCATCCGCGCATGTGCCTTTGCCGCGTCCCTCAGCGGAAAGGTTGAATCGATGAGCGGTTTGCACTTACCCTTGGCCCAGAGCGGACCAACGGTTTCTTCGAGACTGCGCGCGATGGCGCCCTTTTGGGCAACCGTGCGCGGCCGCAGCGCCGAACCGGTATAGACGAGCCGCTTGGCCGAAATCGGCCGCAGGTCAAACCCGTCGATCTTATAGCCTTGCTGGAACGCGATCTGCACGATGCGTGCGTCCATGGCGGCGCATTCGAAATTGCGCTGCACGTAGCTGCCGCCGACCATGTCGAGAATGACGTTGACGCCCTTGTTCTCGGTGATGCGTTTTACTTCGGCAACGAAATCCTGCGTGCGATAGTTGATGCCGTGATCGGCACCGAGATCGCGGCAAGCCTGCAACTTGGCGTCGCTGCCGGCGGTGACGATCGATTTGGCACCGAGCGCATGGGCCAGCATGATCGCCGTCGTGCCGATGCCCGACGAGCCACCATGGATCAAGATCGTTTCGCCAGCGGCGAGCTTGCCCGTCATGAAGGCATTGACCCAGACGGTAAAGAAGGTTTCGGGAATGGCTGCGGCCTCGACCATCGAAAACCCCTGCGGCACAGGCAATGCATGGCTTTCGGGTACCGTGCAGTATTCTGCATAGCCGCCGCCGTGCGAGAGCGCGCAGACCTTGTCGCCGATCTTGTAGCGCGAAGCGCCGGAGCCCAAAGCCGCGACGGTGCCGGAGATTTCGAGCCCCGGCAGATCCGATGCCCCTGCCGGCGGCGGATAGCGGCCAAGACGTTGCGAGACATCGGGACGATTGACACCGGCGGCGGCGACCTGGACGAGAATCTCGCCTTCTTTCGGCTGAGGTGTGGAGCGTGTTTCCGGCTGGAGCACTTCCGGCCCGCCAGCGCCTTGAATGGCCATGCAGAGCATTGTCTGCGGCGGAGTGTTCATGTCATGCCCCCACATTATTCGTCTGTTGTTCGGGGGCGGTGGTAGCGTGCCTTATCGGCCATGGCAATCGCTGACTACGCATGTTTGATCGATTCCATTATCGACCGTGCTTGTCAGGTATGAAGCACAAATGCTTGAGCTGCATCCGTTGATAGCCATGATGCCAGCATCATCATGGCTTCACGCGTTATGGCAATTCGCGCCATCGCATGGGCGGGATGCCGTTCTCTCGAAAACTGTCGAGGAAACGGAAACGCGTGCTGTGTGGATTGGTTTGTGCCTCGATGACTGTGCCAAGGATCTGCACGATGTCGTTCTCTCCGTAGGCTGGCCAAGGCGGCAGGCCGGGACCGTTGGGATCGCCGCGCATCGCGAAATTCACCCAATAGTTCATCATGATCCGTGCCATCGCGCGATCGGCCTCACCTGGCGGCGTGGTGCTGCCAACCACGAATTGCGGCGTCAGCGTGCCGAAGACGAAGGCAATCTCGGTCACGTGAGAGGCAATCGGCGTATAGGGTGATGTGTAAGAAAATAGATAGCCATAAGTGGGTGCCTGGCTCGTGCGCTGATGCAGGCGCAGCCACTGCCAAGTCTGTTCGCTGATGACATAGTCGCCAGCAAGCGCCTCGGCTGAGGCCTTGGCCTGCGCATCGCTGTTGGCGGGATAGGCCTTGAGGAAATCAGCGAGACGATCCTTGCCGAACATGCGCTCGGCGGCGGCACGAAAAGCTTGTGGCGATGAGTGGGGCAGGGCTTGCGAGCGGAACGGCACGTCCTCGGCGGCATTCCAGCCCGCCAGCAGCGGGATGCGCATCTGTTCGCCACGCGCAAAGCGCGCGGCCGGCACGTCGGGGACGACATAGCGATCGATGTTAGGCGAAAAAGCTTTGACGATCGGATTGACCGCGAAATTCCAGAGCGCGGCGGCGTTCACCTGTTCGGCGGGCAGCGCGCGCAAAGCAGCGATCGACATATCGCCCTGCTGTCGCGTGAAGGCCTGGCCACGGGCGCGTGCTTCTTCAAAACTTTCGAGAGGACCGTTGCGGCCATCCCAGAAGGCGCCGCTTTCGCCGATGGCTTTGTGAAACAGGCCTTGCGCGAGCGGCGAGGTCATCAGAATGCCGATGGCGTGGGCACCGGCGGATTCGCCAAACAACGTGACGTTGTCGGGATCGCCGCCGAAGCCGGCAATGTTGGCTTTGACCCAGCGCAACGCCGCGAGCTGATCCTGCAAGCCGTAATTGCCCGATGGCCCCTCCGCATCGAGATCGGGATGGGCGAGGAAGCCGAGAACGCCAAGCCGATAATTGAAGCTGACGACGATAACGCCTTTCTGTGCCAACGCCGTGCCATCGATGGCGGGGCCGGCCGAAGAACCGAATTGAAAACCGCCGCCATGCACCCACACCATGACAGGACGTTTCTCGGCCGTGCTATTCGCTGCGGTCCAAACGTTGAGATAAAGACAATCCTCGCTGCGTGGTCCTGGTTCGCGATCTTTCTCGAGCGCTGAAAGGCAACGGGCACCATGGGCAACGGCATCTCGCACGCCGCTCCAAGGTGATGGCGGCTGCGGCGCATGCCAGCGCAGCTTGCCAACCGGCGCTGCTGCATAAGGGATGCCCTTGAAGGCCAGCACGTCATGTGCATCGCGCGGCGTGCCACGCACGAGGCCGGCTTCGGTGCGGATCTCCGATGACAAGTCGCTTGCTTTCACCTCTGCCTCTCCCGCGCACGCCGCCAGCGCTATCACGGCCGCATAGAGCCCGGTGCGAAAATGGTCCATCGGCGACCTCCCCAAATCGAACGCCTCCCGCGTTTCAGCGCTTTCATAGACCGGCTTTGGCACGATGGGACGATGCCGAAAGGATCGTTGCGATGCTTCCCGGGCATCGGCGGGGAGGGGCGCCTCGACATGAACCGTCGGAAGCCGCTATGACACCGCTCGGTAACAGCGCGGGGAGTAAGCCATGGCCAGGTCCGACGAAGAGGACAATGTGTTCGGCGCGCCGCCACGCAAAAAGATCGTGCATGAGATTGGTGAGAATCTCGACATGCT
>MKVW01000004.1:211597-339779 GCA_001898965.1 Rhizobiales bacterium 62-17 | reverse complement strand
TTTCAAAAAGTCATAGCGCAGAGTCAGCGCGACAGAATTGGTTCAGGCGGTGCGAAAACGCCGCGTCGCGGCAGCGCGCCATTTCGGGGCAGGGGCGGTCGCCCGCCATTAACCGTCCATTAGGGAGTCTGAAGTATTAAAGGATTGTCCTGAATTTTCGGGATTTCGAGTGGCTCCTGTCCACTCTGTTTGACGCCTCCCTGTTACCACCTTTAGAGCCGCCTCTTGCGGCTCTTTTTTTGTGCCCGGAAAGGGCGACAAATCAGGCCCCATGGCACGTTAAGGTTAACAAATATTAAACGCCCGCCCGATGAATTTTGGCGATAGGATCATTCCACGATTAAGGCGCGGTTGGCATGGTGATGCCGGACGCTGGGGCTGGTGGAAATCCTTCGATGTTGAATTCGCGGAACGATGAGCAGCGTAATACGGTGTCCTTCGCCAGCAAGCTGGCCGGCTCGGATGCGTTTAAGGCCCTGTTTCGCGAGGGCATGTTGCTGGTGGAAGAGGCGGCCGCCTATCTCGATGGGCCTGGCCGGCAGGAGTCGCGGGGCCTGAACCGGCCCGACGCTTTGGCCTATGCCTCCGAGAGCATGCGCCTGACCACGCGGCTGATGCAATTGGCCTCCTGGCTGCTGCTGCAACGGGCCGTCAATGAAGGCGAAATGACCCAGACCCAGGCCGCCAGCGAAAAGCACAAGGTCAAGCTGACTCGTCAGGATATCGCCTCAAGCCCGGACGTCTTTGCCCGCATGCCGGAGCGGCTGCGCGATCTGACGACCCAGTCGCTGCGTTTGCAGGCGCGCATCGTCCATCTCGATCAATTGCTTTATTCGGGCGCCCCGGCCTCGGCCGAAAGCGAGGCACGCGCCGGCGTCGCGGCGCAGCTGGAGCGGCTGCGCGCGGCCTTCCAGACCGGCTAAGCCAGGACAATGATCGCAAACAAAAACCCCGGCGTGAGCCGGGGTTTTGCTTTGTCCAAAGGGCTTTGAAGCTTACTTCTTGGCGCCGAGCGAACCGAAGCGCGAGTTGAAGCGCGACAGGCGGCCGCCGCGGTCGAGCAGCTGGGCCGAACCGCCGGTCCAAGCCGGATGGGTCTTCGGGTCGATGTCGAGGTTCAGCGTGTCGCCCTCTTTGCCGTAGGTCGACCGGGTCTGGTACTCGGTGCCGTCGGTCATGACGACCTTGATCATGTGGTAGTGCGGATGGATATCGGCTTTCATCGGATGTCCTGCGAATATTCTGTCTGAAACGGGACCGGAAGAGAGCCAAGACTTCGAGCCTTGGCATCCCGCGCGCGGCCGGGCCGGCGCAAACCGGATTTCGGGCGCTCCTATACAGGAAGGAAGCGGCCGGAACAAGGCGGCTGTTCAGGGGCTTGCCCTGGCGGTTCGGGGAGATATGTAAGGCGCTCGCCGATGGCTTCCCAAAACGGCAATCTTGAGACGACCTGGCACAGTTCCAACCATGTCACAAAGCGCGTAAACAGGGCCATGGCCGACATTTTTCGCCCGCAGACCGATCCATCCGAAGAGCCGCCAAGGACCTCGCTGAAGGCGCTTTTGCCGCTGATTCCCTACGCTTTACGCTATAAAGGGCAGATTTTCGGCGCCTTGGCCGCCCTCACCGTCGCCTCGGTCGCAACCTTGACCGTGCCGGTGGCGGTCAAAGGCATGATCGACCATGGCTTTTCGGGCGATGGCGGCGCGCTGATCGGCGGTTATTTCCTGGCGATGCTGGCGGTGGTGGCCGTTCTCGCGGTGGCCTCGGGCCTGCGCTATTTTTTTGTGATGATCGTCGGTGAGCGGGTGGTCGCCGACCTGCGGCGGGATGTCTTCGCCCATCTGGCGCGGCTGGATGCCTCCTTCTTCGACGGTGCGCGCACCGGCGAATTGCTGTCGCGGCTGACAGCCGACACCACCCAGATGAAAGCGGCCTTCGGCGCTTCGGCTTCTGTCGCCTTGCGCAATCTCTTCATGTTCGCGGGCGCGGTAGCGATGATGGTCTACACCAGCCCAAAGCTGTCGGGCCTGGTGCTGGTGGCGATCCCGATCATCGTCTTTCCATTGGTGGCTTCTGGCCGAGGCGTACGCCGGCGGGCGCGGCGGGCGCAGGACACTTTGGCCGAAGCCTCGGCCTTCGCGGCTGAGAACCTCGGTGCCGTGCGCACCATGCAGGCGTTCAACGCGCAGAGCGGCACTTTGCGCCGCTTCGCCCAGGCGGTCGAGGACGCCTATGGCGCGGCCCGCGATACGACGGCGGCGCGCGCGGTGCTCACCGTAGTGGCGATCTTCCTGGCTTTCTCCAGCGTCATCGCCGTGCTGTGGCTCGGCGCGCAGGACGTGCTGGCCGGACGCATGTCCGCCGGGCAACTCTCGCAATTCGTGCTCTATGCGGTGTTCGGTGCCAGCTCGCTTGGACAATTGTCAGAAGTGTGGAGCGAGATTTCTCAGGCAGCCGGCGCCGCTGGCCGGCTTGCGGAAATCCTGGCCATTCAGCCGAAGATCGTCGCGCCCGTGCCGAGCGTGACGCTGCCGCAACCGGCGCAAGGCCGCATTGCCTTCGAAGATGTGCATTTCGCTTATCCTTCGCGTCCTGACGCGCAGGCCTTGAAGGGGCTGACATTCTCCATCGCACCGGGCGAGACCGTGGCACTGGTGGGGCCGTCGGGCGCCGGCAAATCGACGGTGTTTCAACTGTTGCTGCGCTTCTACGATCCGCAATCGGGCGTCGTGCGTGTCGATGGGGTCGACGTGGCGAAGGCCGATCCAGATGCCGTGCGGGCGCGCATCGCGCTCGTGCCGCAAGAGCCGGTGATCTTTTCGGGAACGATCGCCGACAATATCCGCTATGGCCGCGAAAATGCACCGCAAGAGGCGATCGTCGATGCGGCGCGTCGCGCGGCGGCCGACGAATTCATCCGCGTGATGCCGCAAGGTTATCAAGCCCGCGTTGGCGAACGCGGCGTGACATTGTCGGGCGGCCAGAAACAGCGGCTCGCCATTGCCCGCGCCATCTTGCGCGATGCGCCTGTGTTGCTGCTCGACGAAGCGACGTCGGCGCTCGATGCAGAAAATGAGCGGCTGGTGCAGGCGGCGCTCGAAAACATCATGGGGTCGCGCACGACCATCGTCATCGCGCATCGCCTTGCGACCGTTCTGAAAGCCGATCGCATTCTGGTGATGGAAGACGGACGCATCGTCGAGGAAGGTAGTCACGCGGCTTTGGTGGCGCGCGGCGGTCTCTATGCGCGACTGGCGCGGCTGCAATTCAATCAGCCGGATGTGCGTGCGGCTGAGTGAACGCCTGAGGGCTGGCTAACATATTGATCGTGCCAGAATGGGGCAGGGTTCCGTTCTCAAGGCGTGATCGTGAAGCCACAGTCTCCGTCAGAAAATCTCAAATCTTTCGTGATCTATGGATTTTTAGGGCTCTTTTGGTAGACCTTGAGGCATTCAAGGGCTGCCGATGTTTTCGCACCGAATCATCCTTTCCGGCCTAGCCGCCGGCCTTCTTGCTGCTGTGTCGCCCGCCGCGCTTGCCGCGCCGCGCGCGAAAGCCACGGCGGCGAGCGAACGGCCGGTGCGGCCGCGTGCGCCCCTCACCATTCTCGTTTCGCTCGATCAGCAGCGCCTCACGCTGTACGAAGGCCTGATGCCGATCGGTGAAACCACCGTCTCCAGCGGTGTCGTCGGGCATGAAACGCCGACGGGCGTGTTCAGCATTCTGCAGAAAAACCGCGACCATAAGTCGAACATCTACAGCGATGCGCCGATGCCGTTCATGCAGCGGCTGACGTGGTCCGGCATCGCGCTGCATGAAGGGCGCGTTACGGGCGCACCAGCCTCGCATGGTTGCATCCGTCTGCCGAAGGCCTTCGCCATGCGGCTATGGGGCATGACGCGGCTCAACGTGCGCGTCATCGTCACCCATCAGGAAGTGTCGTTGGCGGAGATCGAAGCGCCGAGCTTCTTCAAGCTGCTGCCGCGCTACGACAGCAACGTGGTGATCCCGACCGCCGAGCCGGCACCCGTCGTATTCCTGCCGAGCGACGTGCCACAAAGCGATCCGTCGCCTGTTGCCAGCGTTTCGGCCGAGGCCAATCTGCGTCAGTCCATCGCGCCAAGCGAGCCGGAACAGAGCGTCGTCGACACCGAGACGGGCCTTGCGACACAGGCGGCAGCACCGCTCGATCTCGCTTTGGTCGCGCCGGCCAAGCCCGATGCCGCCACGTCGCCCAAAGACGTGATGATCGATTTCGATGCGCAAGAGGCCAAGCCGGCGAAGCCCGAACCCGTACAGGCGGCCGCGCCACGCATTGACGTGACCGCCAGCCTCGATGCCGGTGCGTTCGATCTGATGCTGCCGAAGGATTTCCGCGACAAGCGTCCGCCGACGTTTGATCGCAAGTTCGGGCCGCTCTCCGTCTTCATCAGCAAGAAGGACGGCAAGCTCTACGTCCGGCAGGATTTCAAGCCGGTGTTTGAGACGGCCATCACCATCGACGATCCGGAACGGCCGATCGGTACCCATGTGATGACGGCTGTCGAAGGCGCGGGCGACAACATGCGCTGGTCTTCCTCCACCGTGCCCTCGGCCATTTCCGTGCAGCGCGAACGCGACATCGCCGCCCGCAAGCAGCGCCAGGCCGCCGGCCCCAGCACGCCGGTGCGTGTTGCCGCCAACGGCCCGATCTCCTGGTGGAATATGTCCGGGGCTTCGGAAGCGCTGCGGCGCGTGCATGTGCCCGAAGAGATCGGCGATGCCATCGCCCAGGCTTTGGGGCCCGGCGCCTCGCTGATCATCTCCGATCTCGGCGCCAGCATCGAAACCGGCAAAGGCACCGATTTCATCCTGCTGGCGAAGTAAAGCGGCCGAGCCTCAAGACCGCGCTTCCATTCCCTAGGCCAGGCTTGCTACCATCCCCGCTGCACCAGCAGGGAGGCGCGGGTGGCTTTTACGCGGATCGATCATGTGGCGCTTGACGTGGCGGACCTGGCTCGTTCGGTTGCCTTTTACGAGCGCACCTTCGGCTTCAAGACCTATAATGACTATGTGACGCCGACCGGTCTCAAGATCGCCTATCTGAAATTGGGTGGCACGGTGCTTGAACTTGTGGGGCACCAGGACGCGCCGATGCAGGGCTTCCATTTCTGCCTGCACAGCGATGATTTCGATGGCGCCGTGCGCGATTTGCAGGCGGCCGGCGTCGAGCTGGTCCAGGCGCCGCATAAGACGGGCGCGCGGGAGGCGGGCGAGGAGAATTGGCGCCGCGTCGTGTTTTGTGGACCTGACGGCGAGCATATCGAGATCAGAGGATGATCAGACGGCGAGGGAGATGAGATGAACATCAGCGCGCTTCTGGAGCAGACTGCGCAGCGATTGCCGGATCGCCCAGCCGTCACGCAGGACGGGCGCAGCCTGACCTACGGGCAGTTCAATGCGGATGTCGCGGCATTCGCCGGCGCGCTTCGTGGCCATTTCGGTTTGGCGAAAGGCGATCGGGTGGCGCTGGCGATGGACAACAGCATCGAGCTTCTGCTGGTGCTGTTCGCCATCTGGCGGGCCGGCCTCGTCGCCGTGCCGATGAATGCCAAACTGCATGGCCGCGAATTGTTCGACCTGATCGCTGACAGCGATGCCGCGCTCTGCCTCACCTCGCCGAAACAGGCGGCGGCCATCCGCACGGTGCCGGAATTTAGCCAGTATAAGTGTTTCCTGTTCGACGCGACCGATCCAGCTTTCGTGGCGCTGTGCAAGGGCGACGGCATGCCCGTGACGCCGGCCGCGCCCGATGACCTCGCTTGGCTGTTCTACACGAGCGGCACCACGGGCAAGTCGAAAGGCGCGATGCTGACCCATCGCAACCTGATGTTCTCGACCACGAGCTATCTTGCCGACATCGATCAGCTCGATGAACGCGACACGATCTTTCACGCCGCGCCGCTCACCCATGGTTCGGGTATTTACGCGCTGCCGCATATCGCCAAAGGCTCGCACAATCTCATCCTGTCCGGCTCGTTCGATCCCGATGAGGTGTTGGACGCCTTGGGCCGATATCAGAACGTCAGCATGTTCGCGGCGCCCACCATGGTGAACCGATTGGTGCGGCAGGTTGGCCGCTGGCGCGGCAATCTCTCGTCGCTGAAATGCATCATCTATGGCGGCGGCCCGATGCATGTGCAGGATCTGAAGAGTGCGCTCGAAGTTTTCGGGCCGAAATTCTATCAGCTCTTCGGCCAGGGCGAGTCGCCGATGACGATCACCGGCCTCGACAAATATCATCACGAGAAAGCCCTGCGCGATCATCGCGAGGATTGGCTGGCCTCCTGCGGCCCGGCGCGTACCGGCGTCGAAGTGATGGTCGTCGATGATGACGGCAAGCCTTTGCCGCCGGGCGAACTCGGCGAAGTGGTGACGCGCAGCGATTGCGTGATGGCGGGATACTGGAACAATCCGGAAGCAACGGCGGCGGCGCTGCGAGATGGCTGGCTGCACACGGGCGATAGCGGCAAGCTCGATGAACAGGGCTTTCTCACGCTGCTCGACCGCAAAAAGGACCTGATCATCAGCGGCGGCAGCAATATCTATCCGCGCGAGATCGAGGAAGTTCTGCTCGAACATGATGGCGTGCGCGAAGTGGCCGTCATTGGTGAGCCGGATCGCGAGTGGGGCGAATTGGTGGTGGCCTGCGTGGTCGCCACCGCATCTGACATCACGGCTGATGAACTCGACACGCTGTGTCTCAATCGTTTGGCGCGTTTCAAGCGGCCGCGTCGTTATGTCTTCCTCGAGGATTTGCCTAAGAATAGCTACGGCAAGGTTTTAAAACGCGAGTTGCGCGGTCGGATTTAGATCGATACGAAGCAGGTCTCATGGCACACGCTCATCACGATCACGTTCCCGTCTGGTCCTGGCTCGTCCCGGTCGGCGCTGGTATTCTCATCGCACTCAAGCTCGCCGGCGTCGCTTCGGAGACGTCGGCCATCGTTCTCACTGTCGCGGCGCTCTTCCTCGCTGCTGCTGTCTTCGCCTCGGTGCATCACGCGGAGGTGCTGGCAGCGAAAGTCGGCGAACCTTTCGGATCGATCATCCTGGCCGCCGCCGTGACGATCATCGAAGTGGCGCTGATCGTTTCGATCATGCTGTCGACGGCCGAAGGCGCCGCGACAGTGGCGCGGGACACGGTCTATTCCGCTTTGATGATCGTGCTCAACGGCGTCATCGGCATCTGTCTGGTGGCCGGCGGGCGCCGGCACCACGAACAGACTTTTCAATTGCACGCCGCTTCCTCGGCGCTGGCCGTTCTTGGAACCCTGGGATTTCTGGTTCTAGTGTTGCCCAATTACACGGAAGCGGGCGGCCCGATGCAGTTTTCGGCCGTTCAACTGGTGGCGGTCGGCTCCGTATCGCTGGTTCTCTACGGCGCGTTCATTTTCGTGCAGACCATTCGCCACCGCGACTATTTCATGGAAGCGAAATCGGATTCGCTTGACGATGAAATTCCAGCGCCCTCGGGCTCGGTGACGGCGGCAAGCGTCATTCTGCTGCCGATTTCCCTCGTCGCTGTCGTTCTCCTCGCCAAAATTCTGTCCTATCCGCTCGACAATGCCATTGCTGCCGCTGGTCTGCCGAAAGCTTTCGTCGGTGTGGTCATCGCTGCGGTCGTGTTGTTGCCGGAAGGCATCGCCGCGTTCCGTTCGTCTATCGTCAACCGTTTGCAGAACAGCGTAAATCTGAGCCTTGGCTCAGGCCTCGCCAGCATTGGCATGACGATCCCGGTCGTCACGCTCGTGTCTCTTTTCGCGGAAAAGCAGCTCACCCTCGGGCTGACACCGGCGCATCAGGTGCTGTTGGTGCTGACGTTGTTTGTCAGCACGATCACCCTGGGCACGGGCCGCACCACGGTGCTGCAAGGCGTGGTGCATCTCGGCATTTTTGCCGTGTTCATCGTGCTTTCAGCGATTCCCTAAAGAAACCGAAGGCGCGGGCTTCAAGCCCGTGCCGGCCGGCCGGGATTGTGGTGGCCGCAGGCCTTGCAAAGCTGGTTGTCGGGATTGCCGTAATAAGCATCGAAGATTGGCGGCATGTCGCGTTCGAGAATTTCGATCTGCACGGTCTTTTCGAACAGGACGTTGTTGCACTCTTCGCAATACCAGCGGTGGGTGTCGAGCAATCCGCTCTTGCGGATGCGTTCGATGATGAGGCCCACCGTATTGGGGCCGCGCTGCGGTGCATGCGGCACGTTGGCGGGCAGCAGATAGATCGAGCCTTCCGGCAGGACGAGATCGTAGGGCTTGCCATCGTGCTGGAGGCCGATCTTCACCTCGCCCTGAAGCTGGAAGAAGAATTCTTCCGTCGGATTGACGTGATAGTCGGTACGGGCGTTCGGGCCGCCGACCACCGTGACCATGAAATCATCCTCGCGGAAAATCGTCTTGGCACCGAGCGGCGGTTTGAGCTTGTCGGGATTTTCGGCGATCCACTTCATCAGGTTGAAGGCTTTGGGGCCATCGGGTGCTGCTGACATTTCAACCTCGTGCCGGTTCGGTGGATTGGCCGAGATGGTCTTGCGGGTCCCAGCCGGTCTTTTCAGCCAGACCAAATTCGGCGGCCCAGTCGAGCGTATGGGCATCGAGATCGGTGTGCAACGTGTCGTTCAGTCGGTTCTGCCAGCCGAAGAGGGCGATGACCGAGACCATTTCGACGATCTGTTCCGGCGTGAAATGTTTCTTCAGGCGGACGAAAATCTCGTCGGTGACCGCATTGGGCACGACCGAGGCGGCGCGGGCGAGATCGAAAGCGGCGCGTTCGGCTTCGTTGAACAGGGCGCTCGTTTCATATTCCCAGATGGCGTTGAGTTTTTCATCACTGATGCCCCAGCGTGACGCGCTGGAAATGTTGTGCGCTTGGCAGAACTGGCAGCCGGCCGTGCGGCTCGACATATAAGCGACGAGGAAACGGAAACCGCGGTCGAGCGTGCCTTCGTCGCGGATGACGGCCTGCGACAGGTCCATCAGGGCCTTCAAGATCGGCGGGCGGTGTGCGAGCAGCAGATAGCTGTTGGGAATATAGCCGTTGGAACGCTCGATGATGTTGAAACGTTCGTCGAATTCCCGCGGTAGCTTGCTGCGGTCGGCGATTTCGATACGGGCCATGGTAGTGTCCTCTAAACGGGTTCTGTGATGGCGGAAGCGGATTGGGTGGTGCGGGCCAGCAGGTCATTGACCGTGGCGTGCCATTTCTCCCAGGGCGCCTCGCGATAGTTGTGATTGCGCACGATGAACGACGCGCCGGGGAAGAATTTCTCATATTGCTGGTGACGACCGGCGAGTTCCGAGCCGACCATATCCCAGGCCAGTTTGAACAGTTTCATCCGGTCGAGCGCCGTCATTTGCGGCGTGCGCCAATAGGTATGGAAGGTTTCCGCGAGCGCCTCATCATCGAGCATGGAGAGATCGGCGGGCATTTGCAGTACGCCGCCGCCGCAAAGTTCGCGCACGGTGTCGATGATGGCCGAGTAATTCTCGACGCCCCAGTTGAGCGCCGCATACATCATGCGCCGGTTGAACGTGAGATAGCCTGGTGTCGGCCATTCCTCGGCGGCCTGGATCTGGCCGGCGACGGTGGCTTCCAACAGCGCTTCGAGGGCGGCAAGGCGGCCGAGCGTTTCGCGCACGGCGGGCACCTGGTCTGCACCGTTGGCTTGCGCGATGCGGCTGGCGAGACCCACAAGCATTTGCAGTTTCACTTGCAGGCGCACGTTGGAGTGGTGATTGCCATAGGAGTGCGCGGCGGTCTCGATGTAAAGTGCACGCGAACGATGCGGATCGTCGTGCACGAACACCCGTTCCCAAGGCACCTTCACATTGTCGAACATGACCATGGCGTCAGGCTCGTCGAAACGCCAGGTCAACGGCGCATCGAATTCGCTCTGTGCCTGCGATGCGAAAGGCTTGCGCGACCAGAGTGACAGGCCCGGCGCATTGCAGGGCACGGCGAAGGTGATCGACTCCGCCTTGGCTTCTGGTGCCAGCGGCAGGATGTTGCCGATCCAGATCTCGTCGGCGACAGGCGCGCTGGTGGCGAGCATCTTCATGCCATGCACGACGATGCCGTCATCCTCCTCGCGGATCACCCGGCAACTTGGATTGGGCAGGTTCTTTTGCTGGTAGAAAGTGGGGTCGCGGGCGCTCTGCGGCGAGACGATCGCATGGGCGGCGAAAATGTCGTTGTCGCGCATGAAGCGATAGTAGTTGGTCACATTGTCCGCATAGGCGCCGAAGAAATCCGGCTTCAGGCTCATGCCGGTGATGAAGCTCGAGACATAGTCCGGCGAGCGGCCGAGAAGTCCATAATTGGCTTCGGCAAGCAGGCGATGGGCGGTGCTGCGCCTTGCGAGGTCGTCCTTGCTGCGCGCCTTGAGGTAGTAAAGGCTATGGCGGTCGCCGTCTTCCTCGTAGGACATGTCCTCGCGCCGGGCGGGATCGGCTTTCATGTCGAAAAAGGCGGCGAAGGAGCGGGCGGCCTGGGCGAAGGCCGGGTGGGTGGTGACGTCGTTGACGCGCTCGCGCCCGATATAGACGGTGCGTCCGTCGCGCAGCCGTTCCAAATAATCCTTGCCGGTCTTGAGCATGGCTCTTGGCTCCTGAAGCCTGGGGTTGTTGCCGGCCAGGAGACGGCACGGGCCTGGTTCGGGCTATCCGTAAAGCGCAGGAAACGGCCAAACCCGTTTGGGGCGGGCTTTTTCGGCCTTTGAGGGGCGATCCGCCGGCGCTAAGCTTGTTGAAATTGAACGATGGAGCGGCCCGGTGAATCCGGCGATCCCACAGCTAGATGCCTTGAGCCGGCGCCTGCCGATGACGCGCACGGGCGATGCCCAAGTGGCGCGCCGGTGCCTCGACCGGGTGTTCGCGCGGCATGCGCTGGAGGTGCATGGCGAGAGCCTCGATTTCGCCCATCAACTTTTGAACCTTGGCGAAACCTCGATCAGCCTGCTGCGCTATGGCTCGGAGGCCGAGGTCGTGGCGCCGCCGCTCGATTTCTATCTGCTGCAGATTACGCTCAGCGGCCGCGTCGGCTTGCGGGCTGAAGGCTTCGAGACGGTGCTGGAGGCAGGTTCGGCTTTCATCATGAACCCGAACACGGCCTATCGGAAATTGTGGGATCGGGAGGCGCAGCAAATCCTGCTCAAGATTCCACGCAGCCGTTTGGCCGCACGTGTTGGTGTGGCTCCGGGGCAGGTCGTGGAATTCGCGCCGGATCGATTGCTGGCCGAACGTTTTGCAACACCGGTGCATCGATTGCTCGATCGCCTGGACGATTGTTCCAGCGACGGCAGCGGTCGTTGCAAACCGTCGGCGGCGATCCGCGCCGGCGAGAACGATGTGTTGGATGTGGTGCTGGCGGCGCTGCCGCATCGGCTGATCGCGGCCAAGGATACGGGCAGTCACGCCGTGCCCTATTATATTTGGCGGGCCGAGCGGCATCTGCGCGCCAGCCCCGGCGTTGCCGTGACGACGGCAACATTGGCGCGGCTTTCTGGGGTCAGCAAGCGCACCTTGCAGGAAGGCTTTCAGCGCTTTCGCGGCCGCACGCCGAGCCAGGTTTCGCGCGATCTGCGGCTGGATCGGGCACGGGCGGCTTTGCTCGAAGAGGCGCGCGAGAATGTCACGGCCGTGGCCTTGGAATGCGGCTTCTCTCATCTCGGCCGCTTTGCGCAGAGCTATGCCGAGCGCTTCGGCGAGACGCCCTCGCAAACCCTCCGCCGGAGACCGTCTTCGTGAGTTTCAGCCATGTGCTTGCCAGCGGCCGTCCGCTCGATGCGATCGATCTCGATGGCTTTCGGGCTGGCATGCGCGCCTGGGCCAGCGGCGTGACGGTGTTGACCACCGGCCATGGAGATAGGCGTGCAGGCTTAACGGCCACGGCCATGTGCTCGCTCTCAGCAGAGCCGCCGCGCCTCATCGCTTGCGTCAATCAGCGTGGACCGAGCTTCACGCTGATGCGCGAGACCGGCCATTTCGTCGTCAATGTCTTGGCGCAAGAGCAAGCCAACATCGCCGCCTGTTTCGCCAGTTCGAAGGACGTCGATCGTTTCGCCATCGGTGTGTGGCGTGAGGGCGATTACCGCGGCGCGCCGGTGCTTGAAGCGGCGCTTTGCTGCTTCGAATGCGCCATCGCCGAAATCGTCGATGCGGTCTCGCATGGTTTGATCATCGCCGACATCAAGACGGTGCATGTGAGCGATGGCGCCCGGCCGTTGCTCTATGCGGCCGGACGATTTTCGAAGCTGGAGGATGAGACGATAGATCCTCGACACAGCTTTTATTTCTGAAGCTTTCAGGCCGCCAAAGCCTTGCGCGTTTCCATGATCATGAGAGCGGCGCGCGCCGCTTCGCGGCCTTTTTCGACGAAGTGATCGCGGAAGATGCGCTCGTGATGATTGCCTTCGTGAAAATGGTGCGGTGTCAGGGCGACCGAGAGGATCGGCACGCCGGTATCGAGGCTGACGCGCATCAGGCCTTCCACCACCGTGCGGGCGACGAAGTCATGCCGATAGATGCCGCCATCGACGATCAAGGCAGCGGCGGCCACGGCGGCATATTTGCCTGAGAGGGCGAGGTCGCGGGCGACGAGGGGCAGTTCGAAGGCGCCGGGCACATCGAAGATATCGACTTGGCTTGAAGGAATGAGTTCGAGAAATCCGTCGAGCGCACGATTGACGATCTCGGCGTGCCAATTGGCTTTCACGAAGGCAAAGCGGGTGTGTGTCATATGATCTCCTTGGTCGACACGTCACCCAAGGCGATCACGCGCGGCCACGACCCTTCAGGTCGCCCGCTCGTTCTCTTTCATCCGGACTGTAACCGTCGGCTCAGGCGTCACACCTGATCTGCTGACCCTTCCGAGCAGATGCCCTGGAAGGCGCTCGCGGGCTCGCGGCCAACGCCGCATACCGCCGGTAGGGATTTTCACCCCGCCCTGAGAACAGATGCAGCTTTGCCAAAGAACGTGCAGATGCACAAGCCAGGCAGCGGGCGCCGCCCGCATGGCTGTTCTGCAATAACAGGAGGCGGCTGATCAGCTCAGCAGCGGACCCCAGGACGGGTCGGAGGCGAAGCTTGGTGTCGGCACGGGGAATTCGCCACGGCCGGTGACGTCGGCCATGAAGATTTTCGCGCCAGAGCCTGGATCGCGGAAGAACATCACGAACAGGCCGTTGGGGGCGAAGGTCGGGCCTTCGTTGTGATAGCCCTCGGTGATGATGCGTTCGCCCGAGCCATCGGGCCGCATCACGCCGATGCCGAAGGATCCGGCGCGCTGGCGGGTGAAGGCGATGAGATCGCCCTTCGGCGACCAGACCGGCGTCGAATAGCGCGCGCCCTGGCTGAAGGAGATGCGCCGCGCGTTGCCGCCGCCGGCGCCCATGACATAGATCTGCTGGCCGCCACCGCGATCGCTTTCAAAGGCGATCTGGCTACCATCGGGCGAATAGCAGGGCGAGGTGTCGATGCCGCTGGTATCGGTGAGGCGCGTGGTGGCGCGCGAGCGCAGATCCATGGCGTAGATATTCGTCGATGACCCCGACGTCAGCGACATGATGATCTTCTGCCCGTCGGGCGAGAAGCGCGGCGAGAACGTCATGCCGGGAAAGTTGCCGACCACTTCACGCTGGCTGGTCTCGACATTGAGTAAAGTGACTTTCGGATCGCCATTGCCGAAGGACATGAAGGCGACGTCCTGGGAGGAGGGCGAGAAGCGCGGCGTCAAAGCCAGATCTTCGCCGCGGGTCAGATAGCGGACATTGGCGCCATCCTGATCCATGACGGCCAGGCGCTTGCGACGGCGTTCTTTCGGTCCGGTTTCGTCGACGAAGACGACGCGCGTGTCGAAGAAGCCCTTTTCGCCGGTGATGCGCGAGAAGATGGCGTCGGAAATGATATGGGCGACGCGGCGCGAATTGTTCGGATCGGTGACGAACTGCTGGCCGGCCGCCTGCTGGCCGCTGGTGACATCCCAGAGGCGGAATTCGGTGCGCATGCGGCCATCGGGGCCCCGTCCCGTGCGGCCGGTGACGACATATTGCGCGTTGATGGTGCGCCAGGCGTCCCATTGCGGCGGCTGATCGGGATTGGTGATCTTCTCGCTAAAGCTGCGCGAATCGACCGGCGCCAGATAGACCGAGCGACGGAAATTGTTGGTCATCACCTGGCTCAGGGCGGGTCCCTGCTGGGCGTCGCCGAGGAAATCGGTGACGGCGATGGTGACCGGCTTGAACTGGCCGCCGCGGATTTCAACTTCGCGTGGCGCCTGGGCGAAAGCACCGGCAAGCGGAAGGGTCGAGAGAGCGGTCGTACCTGCGGCGAGGGCGGTAAAGCGCCGGCGGGAAAGGTGAAAATCATGCATCGAATGTCGATTCCGTTTCAGGCTTGGCGTTTACAAAAACAAACGCGTACTTAAGCGAGGGCGTGAAAGTCTGCATGACGCGTCAGTCGGAAGGATCGAAACTGAGCGGCATCTCCTTCCACTGGTCGTAAAAAGGCTCGAAGCGCGCGGGGATGCGCATCGGATTGCAGCTTGGATGATTGACGGCGCGCAAGGCGCTGTCGGCGAGCGAACGTTTCGCCGGGTCGTTGGAGGGATTGAGCAGGCGCGGTGCCGCTTCAAGCGTGCCGTCGCGCGTGAAGCGCACGGTGATCTTGGGGCGATAGCCAAGGGTTTCGGAGTTCGGCGGCTTGCTGTCCCAGCACTGGTCGTATTTGTCCTTGAGGAAGCCGAGGAATTGATCCCACAGGGCCGGCGACATGCGCGCGGCGTTGGCCGTCGCGGAGCCGAGCGAAGCGGTGCGGCTGACCTCGCGGCCGGTCGCGGCGCGTTGGCCGGGTTCCTCGCGCGACAGCAGTTTTGAAATTTCGCCAGGATTGAGCCGGCGCTGCGGCGGCGCGTTTTCGTCGCCCGAGCGCGGGCGCGCCGGAGGCTTCTTGGCATCCTCGGCCTTCTGATCGCTCAGCAGGCTGGCGATCTTGTCGGGCTGCAGTTTCGGCTCCGGCTTGGTCTCGGTCTTCACCGGTTGCGGCTTAGGCGGCACCGGGCGCTTGGGCGGCTCCGGTGTCGGCGCTTCGACCTTTTTCGGCGGTTCGATCTTGGGGCGCACGGGTGGCTTTGGCGGTTCGATCGCTTCCGCGTCTGGTGGTTTGGGCGGTTCCGGCTTGGCCTCGACCTTGGGTTCGGGCGGACGTGCCGGCGGTGTCGGCGGTTCGGGCTTGGCTTGTTCGGGTTCCGGCGGCGGCAGGGCGGCCTGGCGCTGCGGCGGTGTCGGCACCGGCGGCGTGTCGTCCTGGCCCGGATCGGGCAAGCGGCGCAGGGGCGGCGGCGGTGTCGGAACGTCGATCTGGGCTTCGTGCTCGACGGGCTTGGGCGTCGGCTGGACGATGTCGTCGACCTTGTCGGCACGCGGCGGCGCGGGTTTCACCTCTTTCGCCGTTTTCTCGCCTTTCATGATCTCGCTGAGATCACTGTCGGTGACCATTTCGACCGCGATGGCCTCCTGCGCATCGGTATATTTAGGCGCGCCGGAAAACGAGACGAGCGCCGCCAACAGCACGGCGCCATGGACGCTGCTGGAGACGATGATGCCTGGTTCCTTGCGCGAAAACACCAACGCGGCCTATCTCCTGTCGGTGGCGATGGCGGATATCCGCCGCACCGCTACTTCTTCTCCTGTTCGGTCACCAGCGCGACTTTCTTGTAGCCGGCGGCGGTGATCAGCGACATGACCTCAGCGACGCGACCGTAGTTCACGCCTTTCGCGCCCCGCACATAGATGCGCTCATCAAACCCGCCTTTCACGGCAGCCTTGAGGCGATCTTCCAGCTCGGAGATGGCAACGGGCTGGTCCATCAAATAGATTTCGCCCTTCTCGTCGATGGCGACGGAGAGCGGCTTCTGGTCGATGTTGAGCGCGGCAGCTTTGGTTTCCGGCAGGTCGATGGGCACGCCCGTGGCAAGCAAGGGCGCTGCCACCATGAAAATGATCAGCAACACGAGCATGACGTCGATGAACGGCGTCATGTTGATTTCCGCCATGGCGCCATAGCGCGGCACGCCGCGCCGTCTGCGTCCGCCCTTCCGTCCGGCTGCTCCGACCGACATTCCCATGGTTCGTCCTCAGGCTGCGCGATCGCGTTCGCTGGCGACGTGGTGGTCGATCTGGCGCGACAGGATGGAGGAAAATTCGTCGGCGAAGCTTTCCATGCGGGCCTGGGCGCGGGCCACGCGGCCTTGCAACATGTTGTAG
The DNA here is from genome assembly GCA_001898965.1 of Rhizobiales bacterium 62-17. Classification (GTDB taxonomy): domain Bacteria; phylum Pseudomonadota; class Alphaproteobacteria; order Rhizobiales; family Beijerinckiaceae; genus Terripilifer. The sequence goes on along the minus strand of MKVW01000004.1, from coordinate 323,479 downwards.
AAAATCAGCGCCGGAATGGCCGCGAAAAGGCCGATCGCCGTGGCAAACAGCGCCTCGGCGATGCCGGGCGCGACGACTGCCAGCGAGGTGTTCTTGGAGGCGGCGATGGAGCGGAAGGCGGTCATGATGCCCCAGACCGTGCCGAACAGACCGACGAAGGGGCCGGCGGAGGCGACGGAGGCGAGCACCAGAAGCTGGGATTCGAGCTTTTCCACCTCACGGGCAATGGAAACATCGAGCACTTTCTCGATGCGCGCCTGCAGACCCATGAAGGCGGAGGAGGCATTGGTGAAGGAGCGTTTCCACTCGCGCATGGCGGCGACGAAGAGCGTGGCCATGGCCGTGGTCGGTGTGGTGGAGAGGGATTGGTAGAGTTCTTCCAGCGAATTGCCGGACCAGAACGAGTCTTCGAACCGATCCATGGCCTTTTCCGTGCTGGAAAAGAGCATGGTCTTGTTGATGATGATGGCCCAGCTCCAGATCGAAGCGGCAAGCAGGCCGAGCATCACGAGCTTGACTACAAAATGAGCGCCCCAGAACATCCCCCATAGCGTCACTTCGACCGGGGCGCCGCTGGCGCCCGACGCCAAATCGGCAGGATTCATCTCGTTCGTCCTCAATCATTGCGGGGGAAGCCCCGCTTCTGCGCCGGGAATCCGACGAAACTAGGGCTCGCGGGGGCAGCCCGCGGGCGGCGGCATTAACCGTTTTAGTTAAGACCCGGTCAGGGTTAATACCTCGTTACAATCAGAGGGATGACAAAGAATGTGAAGTGGTTGGCGGCGAACCGCCGCACGGCCGAGCCGCCAATCGCCTGGCTGGGCGTGACAGGGCCGATCGACGCGCTTGCGCCGCAATTGCTGGGAAATCAGCTAAAAAAATCGCGCAGCAGCTTATTGACCGCATCCGGCACCTCGACTTCCGGCAGGTGGCCGATGCCGTCGAGCTTTTCTATGCGGCCGTTCTTCAAGACCTTGATGAGAATATCGGCATTGTCCTTGCCGGGGTTCACCTTGTCTTCCGTGCCCTGGATCAGGAGTACCGGCATCTGAGCCTTGGCGGCGACCTCCGATGGACTGTAGCCGTTCACCAGGCCGAGCTTCACGCCATGCATGAAACCCTGGGGGCGGGTGGCGCGCACCACGCGCTGCACCTCGGCGATGAGTTCGGGAGAGGCGTTCGGGCCGACGAGGGCCGAGACGCGCGCGCCGAAACCATAGCCGCCCTTGGCGATCTGATTTTCGCGGGTGGCGATGATCTTCGCCTTTGCTTCATCCGTCATGTCGACCGGGCCGATGCCGGTGCCGGTCATCGCCAGTTTCATCACGCGCTCCGGGTAATGCACGGTAAAACATTGGGCTACGCGCGAGCCGAAGGAATTGCCGACGATGTTGACGCGATCGATCTTTAAGGCACCGAGAAAATCCCTCACCGCATCGGCGAAATCCTGACAGCTTGGCATGTCCTTGGCGAAACCGTCAGTCAGGAAATAGCCGGGCGCGTTCCAGGCGATGACGCGATAACGATCGGACAGGCCCGAGAGCTGAAAGCGCCAGTGCATGGAATTGGCGCCGACGCCGTGCAGCAGAAGCACCACCGGCGCATCGGCGCGGCCGGCTTCCATATAGCTGAAGCGGTCGCCTTGATATTGCGCGCGCGTGGCTGTCGGAATCTCGGCGAATTGAATCTCGGGCAAAGCGGGGAGCTGCATTTTGGCGGGCTCGGTTTGGGCATGGGCGGACAGGAGGGGAAAGGCGACAAGCGCGAGGCGCGCGAGAAGACGGAACGGCATGAACCCCTCTTTGGGCTGGTGTGGGCGTCTTGGGGAGCGTCTTGCGAATTTGGCTTTTGGGCAGGCTAACACTCGTGATCCGACGGGCAAAGCCGCCTTAATCCCCTGACTTGTCTGGCATTCGGGCGTCTTTGCCCGGGCTGCAATTGACTTGCCCCTAGTCGCCGGAGAAAGATTGCGCCGGAAAATCAGGCAGTAGGCATATGGCCGGTGCTCTGGAGGAGAGAAGCGTGAGCAATCGTTCGATGAGAAAATGGGCGGGGCGAATCGAGGATGGTCCGCTGCTGCGTGGCGAGGGCCAATATACCGACGATATGCGTCCGGAACGGGTGGTCTTCGCAGCTTTCGTGCGCTCGCCGCATGCGCACGCCAAGATCAAGGGCATCGACACCAGCGCCGCCAAGGCGGCGCGCGACGTGCTCGCCGTCTATACGGCGGATGATTTCGCGGATCTGGGTCTCGGCAGCGTTACCGGTTCGATTCCCTTTCCGGGCAAAGGCGGCAGCATGCCGATCAGCCCATTCCGTCCGGTTCTCGCCAAAGACAAAGTGATGCATGCCGGCGAACTCGTCGCCATGGTCGTCGCCAAGTCGGAAGCCGCCGCGCTCGATGCAGCCGATCTCGTCAATGTCGACTACGAGGCGCTGACCGCAGTGGTGACGCTCGATCAGGCACGCGAAAGCAAGACGCAATTGTTCCCCGAAGCGAAAGGCAATGTCGCATTCGAATGGGCGGCGCCGGCCGATCCCGATGGTGCCAAGAAGCGGGCACTGGACGAGATCTTCAAATCGGCTGCCCATGTGGTGCAGGTCGATGTCGCCAATCAGCGTATCTGCGCCGTCTCGATGGAGCCGCGCGCGGCGACCGCGAGCTACGATGCCAAGTCCGGCCAATATACGATGTGGACGGGCACGCAGGGCGCGGCGGGTATTGCCTTCCAGGTGTCGATGACCATGAAAGTCGATCCGCCGAAGGTGCGCATCCTGAGTAAGGATGTCGGCGGCGGTTTCGGCATGAAGGCCTCGACCTATGCGGAATATCCGGCGCTGCTCGCAGCCGCCCGCAAGCTTGGCAAGCCTGTGCATTGGACATCGACGCGGGCCGAATCCTTCCTGTCGGACAATCATGCGCGCGATCAGTTCTGGCACGTCGAATTGGCGCTGAGCCCGCGTGGCAAGTTCCTGGGTCTGCGCCTCAAGGGTGCCATGAACACGGGCGCCTATCTCACGGGCGTCGCTGTTCTGGTGCCGACCATTCACATCTCCGGGTGCCTGCCGAGCGTCTATGACATTCCGCAGATCTCGGTGGAGTCGGCGGTTTATCTGACCAACACCGTGCCGACCGGTCCCTATCGTGGCGCCGGGCGTCCGGAAGCTAACTATCTGCTGGAGCGCGCCATCGAGGCGGCGGCGCGCGAACTCAACATCGACCCGGCTGAATTGCGCCGGCGCAATTTCATCAAGCCGGAGCGTCTGCCTTATCAGTCGCCGGTCGGCTCCAAATATGACAGCGGTGATTTTCCCGCCGCTTTCGAAAAGGCGCTGGAAGCAGCCGACTATAAGGGCTTTGCCGCCCGCAAGAAGGAATCGAAGGCGCGCGGCAAGCTGCGCGGCGTTGGCATCGGCTGCTATCTGGAAATTTCCGGTGGCCATTACGAAGAGCCGGCGCGCATCACCTTCGAGAACGGCAAGGCGGTGCTCAGCATCGGGCCAGTGCCGCAGGGCCAGGGCCATGTGACCGTGTTCCGGGAGCTCGTTGCCGATCAGCTCGGGCTGGCGGATGACGATATCACCGTGACCTTTGGCGATTCCCATCGCGACGTGCCGGGCTTCGGCGCGGTGGCTTCGCGTTCGGCCATGCTGGTCGGCAGCGCCGTAGCGCAGACCGCCGACAAGGTGCTCGTCAAGGCGCAGGCTGTCGCCAAGACCGTGCTGCAGGCGGGTGATGCCGAGGTGCAATATCGCCAAGGCGTGTTCGAGATCGCCAAGACCGGGCGGCGCGTGACGCTGTTCGAAGTGGCCGAGCATGCCAAGGAGATGAAGCGCCAGGGCACGATCGAGGAAAATCTCGACACCAACGAGATCGCGCATACGGGGCCGTCCTTCCCGAACGGCTGTCACGTAGCGGAAGTCGAGGTCGATCCGGATACGGGCGAAGTGCAGATCGTCCGCTATACGGCGGTCAGCGATTGCGGCGTCATGCTCAACGAGACGATCGTCGAGGGCCAGATCGAAGGCGGCGTGGTGCAGGGCATCGGCCAGGCGCTGGGCGAATATACCCGCTACGATCCGGCAAGCGGCCAACTGCTTGCTGGTTCCTTCATGGACTATATGATGCCGCGTGCCGACACGGTGCCGAATATCAAGGTACTGCACAATCCGACGCGCTGCACCACCAATCAGGTGGGCGCCAAGGGTGTCGGCGAAGCGGGCACCACGGGCGCGACGCCGACCATCGTCAATGCAATCGAAAATGCGATCGGCGCCAAGAAGCCCTTGCCGCTCGTAATGCCGATGACGCCGCAGACGGTGTGGAAGGCGATGCAGGACGCCTAGGCTTTTTGCTCCGCACGTATCAATCAACGCCCGCACGGCAACGTGCGGGCGTTTTGTACGAGAGATAAAAAGAAAAAGGCGCCGGTTTTTCCGGCGCCTTTCATAAAGCAGTCCCTTTTCTTCAACCTCTCAGTGGATGTCCCACCAGAAGAAGCCCTGCGCCGTGCCGGTGCCGGCCGGTGAACGATAGCAGGGCACATAGTCGACCTCGTGCATGGAGACCTTCTCGTCTTCGAGGAAGCCGGCGAGGGTGATCCACGATTTCAGTTCCGACGTGCCGGCCTGAAGCGTCTTCAAGGGAATGGAGGTGAGCCAATCCTTGTCGCGCTCCTTCAGGGCCTTGATGAAGCGCTGGTCGAAGTCTTCGTCGATGGTGAAGTGGGTCATGCCGCCGGAGGCGAACACGCCGATCTTCTTGTCGGTCTGGAAGCTGTCAACCGCCTTCTTGACCATCCGGCCGAACTCATAAGCGCGCTTGGCGGACGGCTGGTTCGGCGGGAAGAAGGTGTTTTGATAGATCGGCAGGTTAGGTACCACATTGTCGCGCATCACCTGGCGATAGATGTGGCCGAAGGCATGGCTCACCGGCGACGTGCCTTTGCTGCCCTTCGGCAGGGACTTTGAAGCGGTGACGTCGAATTCATGCTCGCACAGGGTGCGGATGATATGTTCACCCAGCTTGGGCATGCCGTCATATTCGACATAGCTCGGCGTGGTGTGCCCAGGCGAACTTTCCTTGATGCCCGGCGGCATGCGGTCGAGATGTTCTTGTGTATGCGGGAAGTTGGCGATCTTGTCGCCGTAGTAGATCATGAAGGGCGGATTCAGCTCGTCGCCGTATATCTCGTGCTGGTCATTGCCGAAGATGATGGCGACGTCGCAGCCTTTTTCTTCCCATTTGTCGGCGAGCTTATCCATGGCGACATGGCAGCGGTCATGCGCCGCGGTCATGCTTTCCATCGTGGACTTCTTGTCGAGCTGCTCGCCTTTACGCAGATCGACAAGCTGCTCATAGGAATACACGCCATCGCGATAGGGATGCATGTTCTTCTTATCGGCGGGCAGGCGCAGCACCCACTGCTCGGCGGTCGTATGCAATTGCGGGCCGTGTGTCGTGGCCATCGCCAGATGAATTTTTGCCATATCTGTTCTCTCCCTCAGATGATCGTCGGTCAGCCGCCGTAGGGCTGACCGTTTTCGTCGAGACCAACCGCGACGCGGAAGGCATTCATGACTTCCGGCGGCTGGCCGAAATGCCAGGGGAATGATTGCAGCCGGCGTTTTAGATAGCCGTTGGAGGCCCATTCGGCGCGCGGCACGATGTGCTTGAACAGCTCCGGCTCGGCGATCGGCAACGCCACGCACTTGGCCTTCTCCGGATCGCGGATCGTGCCCTTGGCATCGGCGCCGGCCGCGACCGCATCGAGTTCCTCGAAGAAGCGATTGCGGATCATGGCGATGCCGCGGTCGCTGGCGCCAAGGTTTTCCTTGGTGCGATCAGACAGGGTGCCCTGGCCGACCCAGGCGATGATGTCCTGGTTGATGATGTGGCTGGAAATCCAGCGGCCATCATCTTTCTTGATCGGTCCGTGCCAAGTGTGGATTTCCGGCAGTTTGCGGTTCTGACTTTCAAGCGGCAGCTTGGTGTAGAACCAGGCGAGCGACAGCGTCGTCTCGTCATCGACGGGCACGCGCCATTCGAAATGGCTGCCGAGATAGAAGCCATTGGGCCACAGGGCGACACGGCCGGTGAGCCACATCGGGTGATCCTCACCCTGGCCGACGCGCTGACGGCGATAGGTGAAGCCATAGTCGAATTCGTCGAACGCGACTTTAAGATGTTTCGCCGCATAGGGACCGGTCTCGCCGCGCTGGCGCAGGCTCCAGTTGTCGTGCATCCATTCGAAATGCACGGGGTCGCAGGAGTTTTCCTGGCACTGGAACCAGTTGCAGGGAATATCGGCGGTGACGATTTCGATGAAGCCCTGGTTCCAGGTGAAGGGTTCCCAGACCGGCAGTTCAGGCACCGGAGCTGGGCCCATATAGGTGAAGAGCAGGCCGGCGACTTCGCGCACCGGATAGGCCTTGATCTTGCACCGCTCCTTCATCTTGTTATTGGGATTGGCGGTGTCGTCGTAGGGCTGTTCCAACACCTGGCCGGTCTCGCTCATCAGCCAGCCATGATAGTTGCAACGGATGCCATGTTCTTCGACGAAGCCATAAGACAGGTCGGCGCGGCGATGCGGGCAGTGACGGTCGACGAGGCCGTAGGTGCCGGACTGGTCCTTATAGAGCGTCAGGTTTTCGCCGAGCAGGCGGATCGCCTTCACCGGCTCCTTATCGAGCGAGGCTGCCGGCGCAAACGGATGCCAATAGCGGCGCAGGTAGTCGCCCATCGGCGTGCCTGGCCCGACCTGGGAAATCAGTTTGTTTTTTGCTTCGCTGAGCATGGGCGTTCTCCACAAGTTTATTAGGTTTTATGCAGCTTCAGGACGCCGCGGTCCGTTGGTTTAGATTTAGGGCGGTGACTCGTTTGCCTTGCGCGATCGGGCCAGAAGCGCACCGATGACCTGCTCGAAATGTTCGCGAATGCCGGCGGCGGCACTGACAGCATCACGCGCACGAACGGCAGCCAGCGTCTTTCTATGCCGTTCCAGAACGGTGCGCGCTCGGGACGGCGTATGGCTGCGCAGAATGGCCTTCGACGACACGTGCCGCAAGGCATGGAATTGCGCCAGCAGTGCACGATTGTGCGATGTCCTGATGAGCTGCAAATGGAAAGCCAAGCTTTCGCGCGCGAAGCCTTCCTGATCATCGACGGCTGCGGCGCAGCGTTCGAATTGCGCTTCCAGTGCAGCGAGATCGTCAGCGTTGGCGTTCTCGGCGGCAAGTTCGGCGGCGCGCATCTCGGCGCCCATCTGTGCGTCGAACACTTCCTTCTCGGTAATGCCCGCCAGCATCAACTGCACGGCCAGGGCATCGGCGAATCGTTCCGGATTGGGTTCGGCGACGCGGACGCCGCCCGATTTGCCAACCTTGACGTAGACAATGCCGTTGGCTTCCAGAATGCGCAGCGCATCGCGCAAGGTGATGCGGCTGACGCCGAACTCCTGGCTGAGGCTGCTTTCCGTGCCCAGAAAATCGCCCGGCTTTAATTGGCCGTCGAACAGACGCTGCCTGATTTGACTGACGATTTCCGCCGAAGCCGTCGAGGCGCGCACCTGCAGCCAGCGGCCCGAGCCATAGCTGGGACGATCATCCGACTGAATGGGAAAAGGTACGCTCATGGTTCTACGGGCCTCCTAGTTCGCGCTGTCTTGCCGGCATCGGATTGTACTGTCGAGTGTGATTCCACCTCAACGGACCTCCTTGCCTGCCCCCACAAACTAGGCTAACTAGATAATCATTAGCTCATAACCTAGCCCATTCGAAACAAGCGGGCAAGGTGGACATGCGAGCCGACCGTCGATGGGGCCAAGGGGATGGTCCTGACGGCGCGGGCTTGGATGTGCCGTCGAGGGAAGGGAAGGCATGCTGCGTTTTGGGATGAGGAAGCGACAGCCAGCGCGCGCGCTGCGCGTTGTGGGCCGCGCGCCATGGGCCAAACTCTTATGATCAATGCTGATGTTGGATGCGCACGATCGTGACGCCTGACTGCAATTGCTCTAATTTGAGTTCAAGTTTCGCGCGCTGACGGCCAAGAATGAATAAGCGGCGCATCCGCGTGAGGCGCCGCCATCGAAGGAAACGACCGCAATGAAAATGCACAGGAGCGGCGGCCCATGCTGAGGTTTTTTGTCAGGCGCTTGATCATCGCGCTCTGCGTGGCGATCACCGTATCGATCATCGGCTTCAGTCTGTTGCGCCTGTCGGGCGATCTGGCGTCGGTGCTGGCGGGTGAAAACGCCTCGCCGGAAGACATCGCGCGCATTGCTATCAATTATGGTCTCGATCGGCCTTTCTACATTCAATATCTCGATTGGGTGACGAGTGCCCTGCGTGGCGATCTCGGCCGTTCGCTGTTCACCAGCGAGCCGGTGTCCGAATTGATCATGGACCGCATCGGCGTCACCGGCGGGCTTGCGATTTCAGCTTTGATTCTGGCGCTGTTGGTGGCGGTGCCGCTGGGCGTTCTGGCGGCGGTGAAGGCCAACACCTGGTGGGACCGCGCCGCGCTGATCTTCTCGGTTGCGGGGCAGGCGACGCCCAACTTCTGGCTGGCGCTGATTTTCATCCTCGTCTTCGCCGTGCAGTTGCGATGGGTGCCGGTTTCCGGCTCGGGATCGATCGCTCATTTCATCTTGCCCGTTGTGACACTGGCGGTTTCGATCATGCCTTCGACCATGCGATTGACGCGCGCCGGCATGATGGAAGTTCTGTCGTCCGATTATGTGCGCACGGCGCGCGCCAAAGGGCTGTCGCCGTTCAAGGTGCTGTTCAAACATGCGCTGCGTAACGCCATCCTGCCGGTGGTGTCGCTGGCGGCGGTTCAGCTCGGCTTCCTGCTCGGCGGATCGGTCATCGTCGAATCGATCTTTGCGCTGAACGGGATCGGCTATCTCGCCTTCCAATCGATCGTTCGGGTCGACTTTCCGGTCGTGCAGTCGATCCTCGTCTTCTTGTCCTGCGCTTATATCGTGCTGACCCTTTTGTCCGATCTGATCAATGCGAAACTCGATCCACGCGTGCAACTGCGATAGCGGCCATCAAAATAGGCGCAAAAGAGATAGGCAATACTGATGTCTACAATCGTGACGAGAACTGCCGTAAGTGGCGCGGCTCCCGCAGGCCGCAGCGACGACTTCGATACGCTGGCGCCCTCGCCGAAGGCCTTGATGCGCAAGCGCGCGAAAGGGCATGTCGGCCTCATCATCGGCACGACGATCATCGCGGTGATTGTGCTGATGGCCGTGTTCGCGCCGTTGATTGCCCCTTACGATCCCTATGCGCAGGATCTGAGCCGCCGTCTCATCGATCCGGTGTGGGGTGCCAAAGGGTCATGGGATAATATTTTCGGCACGGATGCGCTGGGCCGCGACGTGCTGAGCCGTTTGATCTATGGCGCGCGGATTTCGCTGCTTGTCGGTTTCACCGCGGCGGTGATCGCCGGCATCATCGGCACGGCCCTCGGTATTTTGGGCGGCTACTACGGCGGCAAGGTCGACGCTTTCGTCGTCTATCTGATCAACGTCAAGCTCGCGCTGCCGGTCATTCTGGTGGCGCTGTCGGTGTCGTCGATTTCCGGCGGCTCGATCATGGCGCTGATCATTCTGCTCGGTTTCCTGACATGGGATCGCTATGCAGTGGTGACGCGTTCGATGACGCAGCAGATGCGCGAGCGTGAATTCATCATGTCGTCGAAGGCGGCGGGCGCCTCGAACAGCCGCATTCTGTGGCGTGAGATTCTGCCCAATCTGATGAACCAGGTCATCATCATCGCCAGCCTCGATATGGCGCTGATCATCCTGGTCGAAGCGGCTCTGTCCTTCCTCGGTCTTGGCATTCGTCCGCCGACCCCGTCGTGGGGCCTCATGGTGTCGGAAGGCCGCGCGGTGATGTTCTTTAAACCCTATTTGATCATGATCCCTGGCGCCGCCATCTTCCTCTTGGTGATCGCCATCAACATGGCCGGCGACGGCATCCGCGATGTCACGTCACCTGAAGGTCGGGGGTAAGTTAGAGATGAGCGGATTGTCCTCTTCCAGTGACGCGCCGGTTCTCGTCGTCGATGGGATGAATGTCGATATCGCCGTGCCAGCTGGTGCGCTGCATGCGGTGTCCGACGTCTCCTTCTCCGTCCGGCCGAAGGAAACGCTTTGCCTGGTGGGCGAATCGGGTTGCGGCAAGACGATCACGTCCTTGGCGCTGATGCGGTTGTTGCCGCGCACGGCGACATTGACGGCGCGCAAGATCGCCTTCGAAGGTCATGACCTCGCCAAGATCAGCGAGCGTGCCATGGCGCGCCTGCGCGGTTATCGCATCGGCATGATCTTCCAGGATCCGATGACCTCGCTGAACCCGGTCTATACGATCGGCAATCAGCTCGAAGAGGTCTATCTGCGTCACCACCGCGGCGCTTCGCGCAAGCAGGCGCGCGAGCGGGCCGAATATCTGCTGAGCCGCGTCGGCATTATCAATGCAGGCCAGCGCTTGGGGCAGTTTCCGCATCAGCTCTCGGGTGGCCTGCGCCAGCGCATGATGATCGCGATGATGCTGATGTGCGAACCGGCTCTGATCATCGCCGACGAACCGACGACGGCGCTCGACGTGACGGTTCAGGTGCAGATCCTGCAATTGCTGCGCGGTCTGCAGGACGAGTTCAACATGGCGATGATCCTCATCACCCACAATCTCGGCGTCGTCGCGCGCACGGCCGATCAGGTGGCGGTGATGTATGCCGGGCGGGTTGTCGAACAGGGCAGCGCCGAGGACGTTTTCCACAACCCGGCGCATCCCTACACGCGCGGCCTGTTGGAGTGCATGCCCAAACACGGCCAGGCCGCTTCCATGGGCCGCTTGGGTTCCATTCCGGGCATCGTGCCGTCGCTGGTCGGCAATCAGCGCGGTTGCAGCTTCCGCAATCGGTGTTCCCTGCAAATGCCCACCTGTCACGAAGGTCAGATCGATCTGCGCCCGGCGCGCGGCGATCATTTCTACCGCTGCCTGCTTGAGCCGGGCGCGACGAAACCCCGCCCTGTATCCCTTGGGAGTGCGGCATGAGTGCGCTGGCGATGAAGGAACGGCCTCAAGTGGCAACGGCGATCGAGCCGCTGGCGTTTGAAACCCGCGATCTGAGCAAGGTGTTTCACATCGGCCGCAAATGGTATGCGGGCGGCCAGCCGCTACGCGCCGTTGATGGCGTGTCGCTGTCGTTGCGGCGGGGCGAGGTGCTGGCGATCGTCGGCGAATCCGGCTGCGGCAAGACCACGCTGAGCCGCATGATGCTCGGCTTGCAGCCGCCGTCTTCCGGCGAGATTTTTGTCGGTGGCGAGCCACTGACCAATGTCGATCGCAAGGTTTTCGCGCGGCGCGTCCAGCCGGTCTTTCAGGATCCCTATTCGTCGCTCAATCCGCGCAAGACCATCGGCGAGATCATCCGCGACCCGCTGCTGATCCATAACATCGGCACCGCCAAGGAACAGGTCGCCGAAGTCGAGGCGATGATGGAGCGGGTGGGTCTGGCCCGCCGCCAGATCCATTCCTATCCGAGCCAGCTTTCGGGCGGTCAGCGGCAGCGCGTCGCCATTGCCCGGGCGCTGATCATCAAACCGGAAATCATCATCTGCGACGAGCCGACTTCAGCGCTCGACGTGTCGGTGCAGGCGCAGATTCTCAATCTGCTGCAATCGCTGCGCGAGCAAATGAACCTGACCTATTTGTTCATCAGTCACGATCTGTCGGTCGTCGAATATATGTCCGACTATGTCGCCGTCATGTATCTTGGCCGCATCGTCGAGGCCGGACCGACCTCCGAAGTGATGAATGCGCCGCGTCACCCCTATACGCGCGCGTTGATGAAATCGATCCTCACGCCAGAGCCGGGGCTCGGCCTGCCGGATATTCATCTTGGCCGGGGCTTTCCCGATCCGCTGAATCCGCCGTCAGGATGCCGTTTTCATCCGCGCTGCATCGATGCGATGGACAAGTGTTCGTCGATAGTGCCGCGGACGCTGACCGATGGCGAAAAGATCATCGAATGCCATCTGCACGATCCGGAGATGGCCAAAGCCTAAAGGGAGGCTGACGTGCGTGGGCGCGTCAGCTCTCACCGCGATAGGCTGTCCAGAGTTCTTCTGGAATCTCGCTTTCGTCCCAGACGCCAATGAGAATGCCGCGACGCATCGAACGGCTGCGGCCGGCGTTGACACGGCTTTCCGAAACGGTGACGCGCTGCGAGATGCGCAGGCCCCAGGCATTCAGCGCGGCCATCAGGCGCTGGCGCTCGCTCTCATAGGCGGGGTCGGCGCCAAGATCCTTCAATTCCTGTGGATCGTTCTCACGATCGAACAGCATCGGGCGGAAGCCCGGTGCGTGCATCAGCTTCCAGCGCGCATCGGCGATCATGAACAGCGAAGTGTCCTTAAAGGCGACGCCCAGCCGCTGCGCCGCCTGGGTCATCGAATAATCATATTCGCTGATGGTGAATTGGCGCCACTTTTCCGGCTTGCCGCCGCGCAGGAACGGCATCAGCGAGCGGCCTTCGAGCCGCTGGGCATGATCTTCGGCCTTGCCGCCGACGGCGTCGATGAAGGTCGGTAACAGATCGATCGCTTCGACGAGAGCAGGGCAGGTGGTGCCGCGCTCCGCATCGGCGTCGCGTGAGGGATCATAGATGATCAGCGGCACGCGCACGCTGGCGTCATGGAACAAATCCTTCTCGCCCAGCCAATGATCGCCGAGATAATCGCCATGATCGGAGGTCAGCACGATCAGCGTGTTGTCCATCAGACCGCGTTGCTTGAGGAAAGCGAAAAGCCGGCCCATCTGATCGTCGATCTGTTTGATGAGCCCCATATAGACAGGGATGATCTCTTCGCGCACTTCATCGCGCGCGAAAGTCTGCGACACGCGGTGTTGCATGAACTCGCGGTAGACCGGCTGCGGATCGATCTTTTCGCTGTCGGCGCGCACGACGGGGATAATGTCGTCTTGGCCATACATGGTGTTATAGGGCGCCGGCGCGATATAGGGCCAATGCGGCTTGATGAAGGAGAGGTGCAGGCACCACGGCGCGTCACCGGCTTCGGTGATGAAGTCCATGGCACGGCCGACCATATAGGGCGTTTCGGAATCGGGCTCTTCCACCCGCGCCGGCTTGCGGGCGTGGCGCATCGCCCAACCGGAAGCCAATGTGCCGTCCTCATTCTCGCCAGCATTGGCATAATCGTGCCAGGGATTGTCGCCGCCATAGCCCTTCTGATTGAGGTATTGATTATAGCGGCACACGCGCTCGTCATAAGCGCCATCAGGACCGACGGCCCACAGGCCGTCGTCGCGCTCATAGGGATCGAAGCCGCATTCGGCGGTGCGCACGCCGATGGTCGACTGTGGATCGATGCCGAGACGCTGCATGGTCTCTTTGTCGGGCGTCATATGGGTCTTGCCGACTAGCGCCGCCTGCAGGCCGAGCGGGCGCAGATAGTCGCCCATGGTCATCTCGCCGACGCGCAGCGGAAAGCCGTTCCAGGTGGCGCCGTGCGATTGCATGTAGCGGCCGGTATAGGTCGACATGCGCGAGGGGCCGCAGACCGGCGATTGTACGTAGCAATGGGTGAAGCGGACGCCACGCGCGGCCAGCGCATCGATATTCGGTGTGTGCAGCTTGGGATGGCCGTAGCAGGACAGATAATCCCAGCGCAGCTGGTCGCACATGATGAATAGGATATTCTTCGCCGCGGCCACGCTTGTCTCCCTCAGTGCCTGCTGGTTGCGTTAGCAGTAACCAAGCGAGGCCAAAACGAAAAGGGTCGGATGTTAGTGCGAGGCCGTGGGATCCGGCGTGGTCGTGGGCGCGGGTTCCGAGGCAGGCGTGGTGGGCGCCGGAATGTCGGCGGTGCGCTGGGTCATGAGACCCCAGAAGGATTCGTCGTTGGCATAACCTTCGATGCGGCCGGTCTCGCGGCCGGCAACCGAGATGACGAAGGTCGGCGTGAAAATCACCGGGCCGCTCAGCGTCACACCATAGGCTTTCTTGTCGTTGATCTGCACGCGCCGCAGCGGCGCTTTGGCGCCGATGTCGGACTTGGGATAGATCGGCCCGATTTCGCGATTCCACTTGGCGCAGAACGGGCACCCTGGCTGCTCGAACATGATCAATTCGGCCTCCGCCGCCGCGAGTGGCGCGGGGGCGAGAGCGAGCAACAGGGCTGTGGCTAAAATACGGATCATAACTGGTATATAGGGGCTGGCGCGCCCTTTGGCGAGACACCCTGCCTAAAAGCTGGGCGGCCCAGCCTTCACGATCTGTTGCGCTCAATAACCGAACTGTTCGCGCAGAATGCGTTCGGCCAGGGAATGGCCAGGATCGTGCAGAATGACGACGCCGGTGGCGTGATCCATGGCGATTTCGACCCGCGCCACCTCGCGAATCTCGAAATGATCGGCGACGGCGGCGACGGGCCGTTTCTCGGCTTCGAGAATCTCCACAGTAACTTGCGCCCGGTCGGGCAGCAGCGCGCCGCGCCAGCGTCGCGGCCGGAAGGCGGAAATGGGCGTCAAGGCCATCAGATTGGTGTCGAGCGGCAGAATCGGGCCGTTGGCGGACAGATTATAGGCGGTCGATCCGGCGGGGGTTGCGACCAGCACACCGTCGGCGACGAGTTCGGCCAATCGCTCCTTGCCATCCACCGACAGGCACAGTTTGGCGGCCTGATAGGATTGGCGCAGCAGCGATACTTCGTTGATGGCGCGGGCCGTCGCGGTCTTGCCGCTCGTCATGGTGGCGCGCATCACCAGCGGGTGAATCGTGCTGGCATGGGCGTTGGCGAGGCGTTCGCGCAGGTTGTCGCCGTGGAATTCGTTCATCAGAAAGCCGACGGTGCCGCGATTCATACCGTAGATCGGCTTGGGTGAATCCATGAAGCGGTGCAGGGTTTGCAGCATCATGCCGTCGCCGCCGAGCGCCACGATGACATCGGCATTTTCCGGCTCGCTGTTGCCGTAACGCGGCACCAGCAGCGCCAAGGCAGCGTCCGCCTCGGCGGTGCCGGCGGACAAAAAGGCGATGCGTTCGAAACGGCGGTCGGAACCGTCGGCTGCACTCATGATGTTGCACTCACGACTTGGCGTCCACGAATTGGCACCTTGGGCTTGCGCTCTGTCGGCGCACTTCCGGCAGCCCCGATGGGAAGCCGTGGGCGCACTCATACAATCTCAGGTTTCCGCGCGAAAGAGGCGAAAATGCCTGGTTTTGGGTGGCAGCCATGCGGTTTAAGGCTTGCGGAATGGCCGATGGCGGGGTTTTATCGGCGCGCTTAGAGGGCCGTGAGCGCCCCTTTTCCCAAAATCATGTCCGAGGATTGTGTCCCCATGAACGTCCGTGTCGATGAAGAAGCTCTGGCGACGATGAAATTCGGTGTCGGCCAGGCTGTGAAGAGGGCGGAAGACCCTCGACTGGTGCGTGGTGAGGGACAGTATACAGACGACGTCAATCTGAAAGGCCAGGCCTATTGCGCCATGGTGCGCTCGACGCAGGCCCATGGCGTGATCAAGGGCATCGACATTTCCGCCGCCAAGGACATGCCCGGCGTGTTGGCGATCTACACCGGCAAAGAGTTGAAGAAGGCCGGCTACAAGCCGATGCCCTATCGCGTCAACATGCAAGGACGCCCCGGCACCGAAATGATCAAGCCGCAACGCTATGCGTTGGCGATGGACAAAGTGCGTTTCGTCGGCGACGCGGTTGCTTGTGTCATCGCCGAAACGGCGGTGCAGGCACAGGATGCGGCGGAAGCGGTGGTCGTCGATATCGAATCGCTGCCGGCGGTGATCGAAATGCGCGACGCGGTGAAGCCAGGCGCGCCGCAGCTCTATGACGAAGCACCGAGCAATATCGCCTTCGATTATACGTTCGGCGACAGCGCCAAGGTGGCCGAGGCTTTCGCCAAGGCAGCGCATGTCACCAAGATGAGCCTGATTGACAGCCGCATTGTCATCAATGCGATGGAGCCGCGCGCTTGCGTCGCCGAATATGACCGCAAGAGCGAACGGTTCACCCTATACGCCCCGACCCAAGGCGTGATGGGTTCACGCGCATCCGCCGCCGAGATGATGAACGTGCCGGCGGAGAAAGTACATTTCATCGCCACCAATGTCGGCGGTTCCTTCGGCATGAAAGGCGCGATGTTCCCCGAATATGTTTGCTCCATGCACGGCGCGCGCGAACTGGGGCGGCCGGTGAAATGGACCGACAAGCGTTCCGACAGCTTCCTCTCGGATCATCACGGCCGCGCGCAGGAGTTCGATCTCGAACTGGCGCTCGACAAGGACGGCACGTTTCTGGCCGTGCGCGCCACGGGCTTCGGCGATCTCGGCGGCTATATGACGATGATCGGGCCGCTGTTCTCGACCTTCAACATCGCTAAACATCTCAACTCCTGCTACCGCACGCCGCTGATCGAGGTGAATACGCTGTGCGTCTTCACCAATACCGTGCCCGTCACCGCCTATCGCGGCGCCGGCCGGCCGGAAGGCAACTATTATATGGAGCGGCTGATCGATAACGCCGCCGCCGAAATGGGCATCGACCCCGTGAAACTGCGGCGCAAGAATCACATTCAGCCGAAGCAGATTCCCTATAAGTCGCCGACCGGCTCGGTCTACGATAGCGGCGATTTCCCAGCCATTCTCGATAAGGCTCTCGTGTTGTCGGATTGGAAGGGCTTCGCGGCGCGCCGCAAGGAAGCGGCGAAGCGTGGCAAGCTGCGCGGCCGCGGCATCGGCCAGTTCCTCGAAGTGACAGCGCCGACGATGAATGAATTGGCCGGCGTGCATTTCGAAAAGGATGGATCGGTGACCCTGCTCACCGGCTCGCATGATCACGGCCAGGGCCATATCACCACCTTCGCACAGGTGTTGACGCAGCATCTCGGCGTGCCGTTCGAGAAGATCAAAGTGATGCAGACCGATTCCGATCGGCTGAAAACCGGCACCGGCACGGGCGGTTCGAAATCGCTGATGTGTTCGGGCACGGCCATCGTCGAAGCCAGCGCCAAGATTGTCGAAACCGGCAAGGCGGTCGCTTCGCATTTGCTCGAAGCCAATGTCGCCGACATCGACTTCAAGGCCGGTCAGTTCTCGATCGCCGGTACCGATCGTTCGATCTCGATCATGGAAATGGCGGAGAAACTGAACGACGGCGTCAAGCTGCCCGGCGATGCGCCCAAGACGCTCGACATCGATCATGTCGGCACGGCTGGTCCCGCGACCTATCCGAACGGTTGTCATATTTGCGAGGTAGAGATCGATCCGGATACCGGCGTCGTTCAGATCGTCAAATATTCCATGGTCGGCGATTTCGGCGTGACCGTGAATCCGATGATCGTCGAGGGGCAGGTGCAGGGTGGTGTCGTGCAGGGCGCCGGCCAGTGCCTGGTCGAGCAGACCGTCTATACGGAGGATGGCCAGCTCGTCACCGGTTCCTTCATGGACTATGCCATGCCGCGCGCCGATATCGCGCCGTTCTTCGCTTACGAGGACGCGTCGATCCCGGCGACGACCAATCCGTTGGGCGTCAAGGGCTGTGGCGAAGCCGGTTGCGCCGGTTCGCTGACCTCGATCATGAACGCGATCATCGACGCGCTGCGCAGCGAATATGGCATTACCAACATGGACATGCCGGCGACGCCGCATCGGGTGTGGCAAGCGATTCAGGATGCCCAGAAAGCCAAGGCCGCCTGAAACTCTCGCCTTTGCTGCTGAAACTTGTGAATGCCGGTTGCGGATGACCCTCCGCAGCCGGCATTATGCTGTCCCGCTCACCGTGTCGCCTGGAGGAAATTGAATGGCCGTGCTCTCCGACCCCGCCATGTGGGCGGCGCTTCTGACCCTGACGGCGTTGGAGATCGTGCTCGGCATCGACAATTTGATTTTTATATCGATCACGGCGGACCGGCTGCCGGTGCATCAACAGGCGTTCGCCCGGCGCCTCGGCCTTTCTCTCGCACTGGTCATGCGGTTGGCGCTGCTGGCCTCCATCGCCTGGATCGCTGGGCTGGTGACGCCGGTCTTCGAACTGTTCGGCAAGGCGTTTTCCTGGCGCGATCTAATCCTGATCGGCGGCGGTTTATTCCTGCTCTACAAAGGCACCGTCGAAATCCATGAGCAGATCGAGGGACCGCATGAGGGGGTGTCAGCGGGCCAGGTGGTGCGCACCACTTTTGCCAATGCGATCCTCTCCATTGTCATGCTCGATATCGTGTTCTCGCTCGACAGCGTCATCACCGCCGTCGGCATGGCCGACAATTTCTGGGTGATGGCGACGGCCATCGTTATCGCCGTCATCGTGATGCTTCTTGCCAACGGGCCGGTCTCGGCCTTCATCAACAAGCATCCCACCGTCAAAATGCTGGCTTTGTCGTTCTTGATCCTGATCGGCATGGTGCTGGTGGCGGATGGCTTTGGCATGCACGTGCCGAAGGGCTTCGTCTATGCGGCGATCGGCTTCTCCATTCTGGTGGAAGCGCTCAACATGGCGGCACGGCGCAAGCGCCCGAAGGAATGAGCTTCAACGTTCCTTACGGCCGCCGAGATCGCGATAGCGGGCAATCAGTTCGGGCGTGATGCGCTCGGCCAGCGCCTTGATCGCGGTTTCGATCGTCTCGCCGGAAAGCGCTTCGCCGGGTGAAAGATCGGCGCGCGCCATGTCGCCTAAAAATTCGCGATCGTCGGTCATCGCCATGAAGGCCTCGCGCAGGCTCGCCATCTGCTCGGCAGGAATGCCGGGCGGCCCCACCAGCATGAGGCCGAAACTATCGAGGGCGATCGTCAGGGCCAGGAGATCCTGGTGCGATTGCGGTACCACGTCTTGCAGCAAGGGCAGGCCTGCGACGACGGGGCGGGTTTGCAGCAGCGGAATGATGACGCCCTTGCGTTGCAAGTCGGCGCGACGGGTGACCGAATCCTCGCTGAGAAAAAAGCCGGTGGCTTCGCCGGATTCCACCGCGATGAGCATGCGTGCCGTCGAGCCATAGCCCAGCACCGCTTCCACCGGCACGCCGATCTGCGCCAACAGGCGTGGCACCATGGCGGTGGACGTGCCGGCGGCGATGGCGGCGAGCGGCAGCGGCTTGGTGCTGCGCTTCAGGTCCTCGAAGGTCTTGATGCCGCTGTCGGCGCGCACGAACAAAAAGGCCGGCGCGACGCCGCTCGAGCCAATGAAGCTGAAGCGGGTCGGGTCGAAGGTGACACCGGGGCTTTTGACGAGGCCCTCGACGAACCAGCTGCGCCCCGGCAAAGCCAGGGTCAGTCCGTCCGGCGGCACGCGCTTTTCGAGATAGTTGGCGGCGACGACACCGCCGGCTCCTTCCATGCTCTGGATGATGATTTCGGGCCAGCCGGGAAGGAACCGCCACAGGTGCCGCTGTATGACCCGGGCCGTGGAATCGATGCCGCCGCCGGCGCCGAAGCCAGCGATGAGGGTGATGGTCTTGCCTTTGTAGAAGGGTTCCGCCGCCGGAGCTTTGGAGAGGAAAAGGCCCTGCAGAATCAATGGTATGAAGATAAGTGCCAGGACCCGCCATGGCGCGCGCCAGGATGGCAAAAGAATGCCTGGCCAAAACCCCCGCATGCGTTTCTCTCACTACGCCGTCGGCCTATCGGCCGGTCTTATGGCACGCATGATAACGCCAAGCCAATGTTTGAGGCCAGTGGCAGAGTACGGGGTTGGGGATCGAGCTAACCGACGAGGCGGGCGCCGAGCCAGCGGGTGCCGTTCAACGAGAGTTCGATATTGAGCACGAAAGGTGCCTGCCTTTGCCAGTTTTCCTCGGAACCGGCGGAGGTGGCGACGCCGCTCAGCGGACTGCTGCCGGCTGGCTGTTCGGCGAGCCAGCTTTCCACCCGCAAGTCCGATCCGGTGAAATGGCCGGCGATGGCTTGGGCCAACGAGCCTTCGGCCGGTGGCTGGAAGCTTGCCAGCAGTTTATCCGCCGCGGCGAAGCGGGGCGCCAGGCTGGCATCACGGGTGAAAGAGCGGGTGCGACGTACCCAGCTGGCCTTATAGGCCAGCGACGAACGCACAGCGAAGTTCTGGCCGAGGGCGCCGGCCGTGTCGGTGCGCTGGAATCGCCCCGATGTTTGCAGATCGGGCACGACGGTGGCGAAACATTCTTCCGCGCCACCAAGGCGGGCGTGTTCGTCGCAAGGTGCCAGAGCTTGCTGGGCTGTTGAGGCCTTGGCATCAATGGCGGCCAGTCCCATTTCAGCCAGACGATCGGCATGGGCAAGCAGTCCGCGTTCTGCCGCATCGACATGGGCGCGGGCTTTGGCGAAAGCCGCTGTGCCGTCGACGAGTTCGACGCCGGGAATATTTTCGAGAAAGGTTTTGGCGTGGCCGGCGGGGAAATCGTCGAGTTCGAGAATGGCGATGCGCTTGCCGCCGGTTTGGGCGATGTGCTGGGCAATCAGCAAAGCCGGCTTCGGCGTGGTCTGCACCTGGCCGATCGGCATGACCGAGCCGATCCATTCGGCGACGCGCTTCGACAACGCTGTCGCGAACAGTGGCGTGCCGGTGGCCGGCACATAGAACAGGCCTTCATTCCAATAGGGCTGGAAGCCGCTCAGCCAGGCGACGGCGGCGCCTTTGGCGATATTGGTATAGGCGACGAAGCCGTCGCAGCCGATGGCCTGCACGGCCTCACGCAGCAAAGCCAATCGCGTTTCGAGCGCCGCGCGCGGCAACTCCTGTTCATCCCATGCCATCAGGCCGCGACGCATCTGATCCTCGATTATTGAACGGAAAAAAGTTGGCGCGGCGTACCGCACAAAAGTTCATGGCCCTGGTCGCGCACGATCAGGCTATCGCCAAGGACGAGATAGCCGACCGCCGGATGATAGGTGTTGGGATGGACGATAATCGTCATGCCCGTTTCCAGCGGAATCTGCACGTCTTCGAGGATCTGCGGTTTTTGATCGGGGAACAGGCCCATGCCATGGCCGCGCACGCGCGTGTATTCGCTGGTGACATAGTCGCCCAGGCCGAATTTGCGGAAGACATCGTTCTCCGCCTTGGCGACCTGCGCGGCGGTGACGCCTGAGGCCACGGCGGCGATGCCGGCTTCCATGGCTTCGAGGTAAACGGCGAAGGCCTGCTTCTGCGCTTCATTGGCTTCGCCAACCACAAGCGTGCGGCAGATCTGCGCGTAATAGCCATCGACGCAAGGGGTAAGTTCGGTCGTCACCATGTCGCCTGGCTTCAGCACCTTGCCGCCGGGCGGCGCCATGCCGCGCACCTCCTGGCCGCCGACGCCGATGATCATGAAATTCTCCGGCACGCCCTTGGCGCGGAAGAAGGTTTCGATCTCGGCGACGAGTTCGTAGTCCTTGCGGCCGGGGCGGGCGGCGTCGCGGAAAATGGCATAGCCTTCGTCGGCCAGTTTGGCGGCGCGGCGCACCGCATCCATTTCCACTTCCAGCTTGGTCATCAGCAGGCGCTCGATGACCTTGGTGCCATCGTTGACGCGCAAATCCTTCTCGCCATTGAGAAGGCCATAGGGCAGGAGATGGAAGGGCGCGGCGCCGATCTGGCGGTTGCCTTCACGCGTCAACAGTTGGCGCGCTTCCTTCACCAGCGAGGGGGCATAGAGAATGTCGCCGATCGCCGCTTCGGCGCGGGCGCGTTCGGCTTCGGCCGGATCATCGAGAATCAGCGTGGTGGCGCCATCGGCGCGCACTAAAGCGATGCCTTGTCCTTCCTGAATGCCGAAGTCGGTGGCATAGCGCAGGTGATCGGCATGCCAATTGTTGCCGAAGAGGACGAGCACGTCCGTATTCTCCGCCGCCATGGAGGCGGCGAGCGCTTTCAAGCGTGCGGGATGGGTTGTAGTCGCCATGGATCAGGCGCTCCGCACTTTCGGTGCGACCGTTTTGGTCCAGCCGTAGAATTCGCTCGCTTTTTCGGCACTCACGAACCCTTGAGCCACGTCATTGCTGGTGGAGTCGCGGGTGCGGTCTCGGGGATCGCCATAGCCGCCACCGCCAGCGGTGAGGAAGGTGACGCGATCGCCCGCATCGAGCGGAATTTCCGTACCTTTGAAAACGATCCGCTCGGGACCTTCGGTCGGCTTGATGATCGCGGCATTGTGCGCGCCATTGCCGCCGCCGGCGAGACCCCAAGGCGGCACGCGCGTGCGTTCGCAATTGATCGTCACCTTGCAAGGCACCAAGGTGCGATAGGTGATGCGCACGCCAAGGCCGCCACGGAACTTGCCGGGGCCGCCGGAATCATCGCGTAAGGCGTGTTCGTCGACCATGATGGGATAACGAATTTCCTGCAGTTCGACCGGCGAATTGCGCACGTCGCCCTGGCAGACGGAGACGCTGGCGTCCTCGCCATCTTCCGATGGCCGCCCGCCCCAGCCGCCGCCGAAAATATTGAGTAGCAGAAAGCGCGTGCCATCCGGCTTGAAGCCGTAGAAGGAACAGCCGCCCATGTCGCCCTTATGGGCGGCGGGGATCATATTAGGTAAAGCGGGCGCCAGCGCCTTGAGGATCGTGTCGATGGTCGTCGGCAGCGCAATGCTCCACAGGCCGATGGCGGTGCCGGGTTTGGCGCTGACGATGGTGCCTTCGGGGATCTTCACGTCGAGGGCGCGGAAACAGCCTTCGTTGACGTCGAGATCAGGCGAGGTGATTGCCTTGAAGGCGACTCGCGCGGCGGCGATGCCGCCCGACTTGCCGGAATTCAAAGGCGAATGGGTCTGTGGGTTCATCTCGGAGAAATCGACACCCATGGTCGATCCCTTGATTTCCACCGTCACCTTGATGCGGATCGGTTGATCGAGGCTGCGGCCGTCGTTGTCGAGCGCGCTTTCGGCCTCATAGATGCCATCGGGAATTTTCTCGATGACCTGGCGCACGGCGCGATCGGCCTGATCCCAGATGCGTTCGATGCAGGCTTCCACCGTGGCGCGGCCGTAGCGCTTGATCAACTCGCCATAGCGGCGCGCGCCGAGCTGGCAGGAAGCCACTTGCGCTCTGAGATCCCCAAGGCTCGCATCGGGGAAGCGGACATTATCGTGAATGATCTGCCACAGGGTCTCGTTGCGCTTGCCCTCTTCGTAGATTTTAAGAGAGCGCAGTTGCAGGCCTTCGGCGAAAATTTCCGTCGTCAATGACGAGCCGAAGCCGATGCGCATGCCGCCGATATCGACCCAATGGGCGCGGTTGGCGGCGAAGCCGACGAGTTCGCCATCGACGAAGCAGGGGGCGTAGATGACGACATTGTTGAGATGCTGGCCGCAGACCTCATGATTCATGATCATGATGTCGCCCGGCTTGAAGCCATCGAGGCCCCAGCGCTTGATGCCATCCTCGACGGCGACGCCAAGATCGGCGAGGAAGATCGGCAGGCCGCCGCGATTTTGCGAGATCATGCGGCCTTTGGTGTCGATGAGACCGCAGCAAAAGTCGCGGACCTCGTAGATCATCATATTGTAGGCGGCTTTGCACAGTGCATTGCCCATTTCATCGGCGTAAGCGACTATGGAATTGCGAACGACTTCGACGGTGATCGGATGCGCATCGACATTCTTGGTCATGATGCTCAGGCCTCCTTGCCGGCGAGATCGACGATGAGATGGCCAGCGTCCGTCACGGTCACTTTGTCTCCCGGATGAATGAGAATGGTGGAATTCGGCTCCTCGATGACCGCCGGACCTGTGAAGGTGAAACCGGCAGGCATCGCGGGGCGCCAGAGAATGCGGGTGCGCAAAGGCTTTTCCGGATTGTCGAAAATCACGTCGCGGCTGGTTTCTTCGGCGGTGTCCGTCGGCGTCCAGGGCTGGGTCAGCCAGGCTTCGGCGATGGTGTCGCTGCGGGCGGCGGTCAATACGAGGCGCAGGTTGACGACCTCGAGATGTTCTTCCAGCGCCGACTGACCGTAGCGCAGATCGTGTTCGACATTGAACAGTTCCCGCACTTTCCTCATATCGCCGGTGAGCATGGTCGGTGACGTAATCGGGATCGGCAGGGCGTGTTCCTGGCCGACGTAGCGCAGATCGGCATAGAAACGGAAATCGGCGATGTCGTCGCCGATGCCATCGCGCTGCATCTGCGCCTTGCCGTCTTCCGCCAGTTCCTTGAACACACGTTCAACCAGCGCCGTATCGAGCGCACCGAGGCGGCCGACGAGAGTACGCACGAAATCCTGCCGCCAAGACGCCATCAGCATGCCGAGTGCCGAGAAGGTGCCGGGCAGTTTCGGGATGACGACGCGCGGGATGAAGATCTCGCGCGCGATGGCGATGGCATGGAGAGGGCCCGCGCCGCCGAAGGCGATCATCGCGGTGTCGCGCGGATCGACGCCCTTGTTGACGGAGACTGCGCGCACCGACAGCGACATATTGTTGTCGGCGATGGTGGCGATGCCGAGTGCCGCTTCTTTCGTGCCGAGGCCGAGTGGCTTGCCGACCGTCTGGTCGACGGCGCGTTCGGCGGCCGCCTTGTCGAGCGACATGTTACCACCGAGGAAGCGGTCGCCGTTGATGCGGCCAAGCACGAGATCGGCATCGGTGACGACAGGATCCATCGAGCCCTTGCCGTAGCAGGCGGGGCCAGGATCGGCGCCGGCGCTGCGCGGGCCGACATGCAGGCCGCCGGTGCCATCCACCCAGGCAATGGAGCCACCGCCATTGCCGACCTCGACGATGTCGACGACGGGCAATTGCATCGGCTGGCCCGAGGCGTGATCGCCGATCACATAGCCTTCTTCGATCGCCGGGCGGCCATTGGTGATTAAAGACGATTTGGCGGTGGTGCCGCCCATGTCGAAGCCGATGCACTTTTCAAGGCCAAGATGCTGCGCCAGCCGGCCGGCGCCGATCATGCCAGCGACGGGGCCGGATTCCATCATCGAGACGGGCTGCGCTTTCGCCTGATCGAGCGACATGACGCCGCCGTTCGAACGCATCAGATGCAGCTTCCCGCCAAAATTCTCGCCGCGCAGATAGCTGTCGAGCGTGCCGAGATAGTTGCTGACGCGCGGGCCGACGAAGGCATTGAGCACTGTGGTGGACGTGCGCTCATATTCGCGAAATTCACGCAGGATTTCGTGGCTGAGCGTGACGAACAGGCCGGGATTGAGACGGCGCAGCATTTCGCCGATGGCGCGCTCGTGATCGGGGAAGGCATAGGAATGCAGAAGACAGACGGCGACCGCTTCTATCTTTTGATCCTTGATCTCCTTGGCGATCGCCTCGACTTCGCTCAGCGCCAGCGGGATGAGCGCTTCGCCAGCCGCATTGACGCGCTCGGTGACTTCGAAAGTCAGGCGACGTTCAACCAAGGGCTTGGGCCGGTGGAACCAAAGATTGAAGGCCTCGATGCGATTGCCGCGGCCGATGGCATAGACGTCGCGGAAGCCTTTGGTGGTGATCAAAGCCGTATGGGCGCCCTTGCGCTCCAACACCGTGTTGATGGCGATGGTCGAGCCATGAAGCACTTCGCTCAACTGCGGCAGATCGCACTGCGCCTCGCGCAACGTGTCGGCGACGCCGCGGGTCGGATCGGCCGGAGTGGTGGAGCATTTGGCCGTAACGATCTTACCGTCGATACAGCCGACCAGGTCGGTAAAAGTGCCGCCAATATCTACGCCTACAATATTCATTTCTGCACCGATTTAGACTGGATTCGCGGCGCACGGCGTTTGCCGGGCGTCAGGGTGTTTTCCGCGATGCGGACGATTTCGTTGAAGAAGATGGCGATCACCGCCAGGCTGGTGATGAGCGCGAAGAGCGGCGCCGGATTGTAGTTCTCGGCGAAGACGCGGGTGTAATAGCCGACACCGCCTGTCGATACGTAGAGTTCGGCGAGGATGACGCCGAGAAGGGTCAGCGTCATGCCGAGACGCAGGCCCGTGAACAGGCTCGGCACCATGTTCGGCAAGATGACATGGCGGATAATGTCAGCTTTCGAGGCGCCCATGGAGCGCGCGCCGCGTAGATGCAGTTCCTTCACGTCTCGCATGCCGGCGACGACATTGACGATGATCGGGAAGATACCGTGCGAGAAGCCGAAGGCGATCTTGGCCGCCGGGCCCAGGCCGAAGATCAGAATGACCAGCGGCATGAAGGAGACCTGCGGGATGGCGAACAGCAGCAGGATGATGGGGAAAAGCGCGGCGCGGCTGAACTTAGTGGCGCCGACGATGAGGCCGATGGCGACGCCGAAGACCACCGACATGCCATAGGCGATCGATATCTCGGTGATGCAGAGCCATAGGGCCGAGACGATCTTCGGCTCGGAGATGACCGAGGTGAAGAAGGCTTCGACGACGGCGCTGGGTGGCCGCATGAAGGCCGGATCGGCGTGGAAGCGGCCGTAATATTCGAGCAGCAGCAGGATGGCTGCGATCAGAGCGATCCGCAGCCAGAAGGGACTGCGCGCGAAGCGGCTCCAGATCGGCGTGCTGCTGGCTGCGGGCGTGGAGGTGGCGGAGGAGAGCGATGCCATGGGTTACCTCGCCCTGATACGGTTTTCGAAGCTGAAGGCGAGCAGGTTCAACACCACCGACATGCAGACGACGAAGCTGATCCAAGCGAACATCCGTCCGGGCTCCATCAGCTCGGCGGTCAGCGCGATGTTGCGGCCGACGCCAGCGACCGAAGAGATGGTCTCGCCACCCAGCACCGACGCGAGGCAGATGAAGAAGCCGATGCGCAGGCCGGTGAAGAGCACGGGCAGGGCGCCGGGCATCAGCACGTAGCGGAAAATTTGCCAGCGGTTGCCGCCCATGGATTGCGCGGCGAGCAGATAGCGCTGTTCCATATTGGCGAAGGCGGCGATGGTGTTCAGGGCGATCGGGAAGAAAGCGTAGGTCGCGCCATAGGCGACTTTCGATCCCGTGCCGACACCGAAGAACAGGATGAACATCGGGAAGAACAGAGTGATCGGGATGGTGAACAGGCCCGAGATCACCGGTTCGATCGTTGCGACCGCCAGTTTCGAACGGCTGACCAGATAGCCAGCGAGAATGCCGATGATCAGCGCGAGGACATAAGCCTTGGCGACCGTCGACGCCGTGACGAGGACCGCCGACCAGAAGGCGTTGGTCTGCACGAGCGCGACAAGCGCGGTGAAAACTTCGCGTGGCGGCGGCAGGAACAGGCGGCTGACGCTGCCAGTTGCCGTTGCCAGATACCAAGCACCGGCGGCAAGGGCCAGAAAGGCCCATTGGACCGAGCGAGAGGAGAGCGATGAGCGGTCCATGTCAGACTGCCTGCGGATCGCGCTGCAACGCCATAGTGGCGCGAATCTCGTCGCGCAGCAGGGCGTAGCATTCGTTGCGCAATTCACTGAACTTCGGCTCCAGCATGAAGTCGGGCGAGCGGGGATGCGGCGTGTCGACGTCGATGATCGTCTTGATCTTGCCCGGGCGCGCGGTGAACACGGCGATGCGATCGGAGAGAAAAACCGCTTCGGACAGGGAGTGGGTGACGAAGACGATGGTCTTCCCGGTTTCGGCGAGCAACTGCGATAGGTCTTCGCCCAGCACCATGCGGGTTTGCTCGTCGAGCGCGGCGAAAGGCTCATCCATCAGCAGAATGTCGGTTTTCACGCAGATGCCGCGGGCCATGTTGACGCGCTGGCGCATGCCGACCGAGAGCTGATCGGGATAATGGCGGGCGAAGGAAGCCATGCCGACGGCGCGCAGTGCCGCCATGGCGCGATCGTCCCATTCGGCTTTGGGAATGCCCTGGAACTTGAGCGCGATGTGGAAATTTTCGATCACCGTGTACCAGGGAAACAACGTGCTTTCCTGGAAGACGAAGGCGATCTTGTCGGGATGTGGCTTGCCATCGACAAGGCGGCCTTCCACCGTCGCTGTGCCACTCGTCGGCTTGAACAGGCCGCCGACGACATTCAGCAAAGTGCTCTTGCCACAGCCGGACGGGCCGAGCAGGCAGACGAATTCGCCCTTTTTGATATCGAGCGAAACATTGTCGAGGGCGAGCACGCTGTCTGGCTGGCTGGCGTCACCGAAGCGTTGCGTCACGTTTCTGATCGAGATCGCGATCTTATCCTGATTATTTTGCATGCTCGTGGCGCGCTCCGGCTCCAAATCCTGTTTGCCGGGAGCTGCGCTCCCGGCGACTCGCAAATGTGTCTGCTTACAGTTTCACCGGCGCGAAGCCTGGCATGAAAAGCTCTTTCGCTTCGGGAATGCGATCGAGCACGCCAAGGTCTTTCAGCGAATAGCGGATGGTTTCGATCGCCTTGGGATTGAACGCGCCATCCATCGACAGCATTTTCAATTCATAGTCGTAGCTTTCGTCGATCACCTTCTCACTGATCTTCATCACGCCGGCGATGAATTTCACCGTGTCGGCACGGTTGTCGCGCATGTAATGGGCGGTCTTGAACCAGCCGCGCAGGAAGCGCCGCACCAGTTCAGGATTTTTCTCGACCAGATTGCGGTGCGCGAAAATGACATGGGTGTGGAAGTCGGGAACGGCTTCGGCGAACGTCGCCAGTAGGCGGCCTTGGCCCTGTTCGACGAGGTTCCAGGTTTCCTGGATCGAATTGACGCTGCCAACTAACTCGCCGGATTTCATGGCGGCGAGGCGCGTCCGCATTTCGCCCATCGGCACGATGTCGATGCCTTGCGGACCCCAGCCTTTGCTGTCGGCGAGTTTGCGCGTCAGCCAATCGGTGAGCGAGCCGGCGGTGGTGACGCCGATGCGCTTGCCCTTGAGATCGTCGACCGATTTGATCGGCCCGTCCTTCATGACGACGAGCGACATGTTGCGCGGCTCGCCCGCGAGCGCCGCCACGGCGATGCCGGGCACGCCCTTGACCGCGTAGCCCATGCCGGGGCCGGAGCCGAGGCCGATGTCGATGGCGCCAGCCGCCATGGCCTGCTGCATCTGGCCGTCGCCACGGAACACCGAAACTTCAGCCTCGATGCCTTCCGAAGCGAAAAGACCCTTGGCGAGGCCGAGGTCAGCGCCAGTGAAGGGAAAGGATGTGCCGACCGATTTGCCGATGCGCAGCTTGTCGGCGGCGAAAGCCGTGCGCGATGTCAGAACGAGCGGCGCGGCGGCGGCCAGCGCCAATGCGTTTCGCCGCGAAATCCCTGACCGTAAAATTTCTGGCCGTCGGATGAAGCCATCCATGTGCGTTTCCTCCCTTAGCCGTTCCCGGCGCACTGACGGACTGCGCCGCCGTTGAGATGCCTGGCTGCTTGCTGCGGCCATTGCTTTCGTGCCCGGCAATCGAATGCCTTCGGATGAGGCAAAGCAAGCCGTGGGCGGGCTTGGTTAAATATAGTGTTTAGACTATAACTATGGGGATGATAGCTTTCACCCTCCGCCGCCTGCAGGTGTTCGTCGCCATTGTCGAGACCGGCTCTTTCGCCGCCGCCGCCCGGCGGCTCGGCATCGCCCAGCCGTCGATCAGCGCCCATGTGATGGCCCTGGAAAAGGAACTTGGCCGCTTGTTCGAGCGCCAGAGCGGCCGCCAGGCCGTGCTCACCGAAGTCGGCCGTAATTTCCTCGGCCATGCGCGGGAGCTGCTGGCGCAGGCGCAGAAGCTTGAGGCCGACATGGCCTCGCAATCTTCCGTCGAACAGAATGTCGCTTTGGCCTGTCAGCGCTCCTTGGCGCATACGATGATGGGCGCGGCCTTGGCGCATTTCGCCAAGGACAATCGCGGGATTCGTTTGTCCGTGCGCATCGCCTTTCAGGAAGAAGTGATTGCCGCCGTGCGCATGGGGGCGGCCGATGTCGGTTGCCTGTTGTCCGGTGGCGAGACCGTGGGCTTTCCCTCGACCCTCATCGGACGCATGCGCTTCGTGATCTTCGCTCTGCCGGATCATCCGCTGGCCGGGCGCAAACGTGTGCCGCCGGCCGAGGTGGCGCAACATGATTTCGTTGGCCCCGTGGCGACGTCTCTCTTCGGGCAGACGCAGCGGCGTCTGTTGCAGGGCATTGGCGTCGATCGCATGCATATTGTTGCAGAAGGCACGGAATTCAGTGTCGTGCGGGAATTGGGCTTTGCGGGGCTGGGACTGGCGTGCTCGCTGCAAGCTTCGGTGCAGCCGGATATCGATGCCGGTCGTTTCGTGCTCATCGATGTCGATGGACCGGATCTGTTTCTCGATATCCGTATGCTGATCAATCCGCAGCGGCGTGCCGCACGGCCGGTACGCCAACTCGTCGACTATCTGCGTGAGGAAAGCACCAATTGGCGCTGAGAAGCGTTGTCTCCGCCTGTTCGCTCCGCCAGAATGACAGCGGGAGGAACGGCCATGCAACACATCGCATGTCTTTGGCGAATGGCTTGTCTGGGTGCGGCGCTGGCTTTTTCAGCGTTTCCGGCGTTGGCGCAATCCTATCCGGATCGGCCCGTCCGTTTGATCGTGCCTTATGCGGCGGGTGGCGGCACCGATGCCATTGCGCGGTTGGTGGCGCAGGCGGTCGCGGAAAAGCTCGGCCAGCCGATGGTCATCGAAAATAACGGCACGGCCGGCGGCAATGTCGCTTCGCAGATCGCCTCGGCGGCCGCGCCCGATGGCTATACGGTGCTGATGGCCAATCAAGGACCGATGGTGGTCAATCCGCATCTGTTCAAATCACTGAAGCTCGATCCGTTGCAGGCGTTCGACCCGGTGACGTTGATTACGTCGGCGCCGCTGGTGCTCGTCGTGTCGGCGAAATCGCGCTTCAACGATGTCGCGGAACTTCTGGCCTATGCCAAGGCTCATCCGGGCAAGCTCAGTTACAGCAGCGCCGGCAATGGTTCGGCCAGCCATCTTGCCGTCATCATGCTGGCGCAGGTGGCGGGGCTCGATGTGGCGCATGTGCCCTATCGTGGCGCCAGCCCGGCGTTGAACGATCTGATCAGCGGGCAGGTCGATTTCATGATTACGACCCTGCCGTCGGTGACAGGACAGATCGACGGCAAGATCGTGCGGACTTTGGCGGTAACGTCGAAGACGCGCGTCAAACGCTTGCCCGATGTGCCGACCTTCGTGGAGAAGGGATTTCCCAATTATGAAATCGGCGCCTGGTATGGCTTCGTCGTGCCGCATGGCACCCCCGCGCCGGTCGTTGCCACCTTGCGCAAAGCGACGGTCGACGCGATCAACAGCGATGCGGTGCGGGCGCGTTTCGCCACTGAAGGTGCCGAGCCGATCGGGTCTGGTCCCGAAGAATTTACCGCTATGATGCGGGCAGAATCAAAACGTTGGCAGGACGTGCTCAGCCGAGCGCGGATCGAGCTCAACTGACATCATGGCTTCACGAATGGCGTGCGATCGCCGGCTGTGAGCCGGACGGAGGAAATATGGCTGCGACGATCATCGATTCCCATGTTCTGGGCGACATTTTCAGTGCGCCCGATATGCGCGCCATTTTCTCCGATGAACGACGCACCCAATATTATCTCGATATCGAAGCGGCGTTGGCGAAAGTGCAGGCGCGCCTAGGCATCATTCCGCAAGAAGCTTGTGACGAAATCGTCAGGCATTGCGACGTGTCGCAGATCGACTTTGTTCGTCTGAAAAGTCAGACGGAGCGGATCGGCTATCCAATCCTCGGCGTCGTGCAGCAATTGGTCGGGCTCTGTCGCGACGGCCTTGGCGAATGGTGCCATTGGGGCGCGACGACGCAAGATATCACCGATACGGCGAGCGTTTTGCAGATCCGTGCCGGGCTTTCGCTCGTCGAGCGCGATCTGAAAGCGATCTGTTCGGCGCTTGCTGATCTGGCGCGCCGCTATCGCGATACGCCAATCGCCGCGCGCAGCAATCTGCAACAGGCCGTGCCGGTGACCTTCGGCTATAAGATGGCCGTGCTTCTCGCCGGCTTTCAGCGTCATCTTGAGCGGCTGCAAGAGTTGAAGCCGCGTGTGCTGGTCGGCGAGTTTGGCGGCGCCGCGGGCAATCTGTCGTCGCTCGGCGGGCGTGGGCTTGAGGTCCAGGCGGCGCTATGCACCGAACTCGGTCTCGGCCAGCCCGACATTGCCTGGCATACGATGCGCGACCGCATCGCCGAGACCGGCTGTTTCCTCGGGCTCGTCAGCGGCAGCCTTGGCAAGATCGCCATGGACGTGAAGCTGATGATGCAGAGCGAAGTCGAAGAGGTGATGGAGCCGTTCCATGAAGGGCGGGGGTCTTCAAGCACCATGCCGCAGAAACGCAATCCCATCTCGTCAGCCTATATTCACGGTCTGGCGTCATCGGTGCGCTATCACGTGGCGGCTTTGCTCGACGCCAATATCGCCGATCACGAACGCTCCACGGGTCCCTGGCAGATCGAATGGATTTCGCTGCCGGAAATCTTTTGTCTGGCATCCGGTGCATTGATGCATGCCAAGACGTTGACCGCCGGCCTGCAGGTGAATGAAGCGGCCATGCGGCGCAATCTCGATCTCAGCGGCGGGCTGATCGTCTCGGAAGCGGTGATGATGGGGCTTGGGCCTTATCTTGGCCGGCAGCGCGCGCATGATCTCGTTTATGACATCTGTCGCGAGGTGGTGCGGACCAAGCGTTCCTTCCTCGATCTGCTGGCGGAGAATGCCGAAATCTCAGCGCACCTCGACCGGGCGGCGCTGGCGCGCCTCGTCGACCCGGCCAACTATCTCGGCCAGTGCGGCGAGATGGTCGATCGGGTGCTGGCGCGCCAAGGCGATGCGTGAGCCAGGCATCGTCAACGGTCGCGTCGCGTGCGCCCGTCCATCGCCCGGGATGGTTCCGATGATGATCGTCCCTGGAGTACGACCTTCAAGTTGAATTTTTCCAGAAATTTGGTGGTGTCTTCGTCGATGAGATCGGCGAGCTTCAGCGGATCGCGTTTCGCGGCCGCGACAATCTTGAGGTGCCCTGGCTTGCGGATGAAATCGCCGATGCCTTTCGAGAGCTGGCGGCTTCCTGCGTTGCGGCCGAACAGGTCCGTGACCGAGGTTTGCGCTTCGCGCACCGCTTCTCGTGTCGCCTTGGCAGGGCTGGAGCCTTCGGTCTGGGCCCAGGATGCGAGCAGTTTGGCAATGGCGCCATTGTCGATGAGGCTGATGTCGGCGTCGCGGATCGCGGCCGAGAGCAGCTCTGGTCGCGAACGGTATGGCGGGGATGTCATCGCGTTTGGTTCGACATCGACGAGCCGTCCCGCGATGGACAAGGTGATATGATCATTGGCCCGCAGGGTGAACTTGCTCGTAATCGTTTTAGAAGCGGGATCGTAGTCGCCCTCAAGCGTCACGAACGCCGCGAGGGACGGGTCGATACCGAACTCGTTCGACAGCTCCCTCATGAGGCCCGGCAGATCCAGGGTCAGCTTATCGATCTGAAGCGTGCTCCGCCGCAGCAACGTGTCGCCGTAAGTGATGGTGTTCGCCAGTCGATCCATTCTGAACCAGACCATGCCGCCAGGGCTCGTATAGGGCGCCAGATCCTTGTCCTCGAAGCCAAACTCGAATTCACGAAAGGCTAGATGTGTATAGGCCGAGGTATCGGTGAGCGGGTCGAAGTTGCGCAACATGCGGATCAATGCGGTGACACTGCCGTTTTCGGCTTCCGACGCGGCTATCTTGGCTTCTTCCTTGCCGTCATCGCCAATAAACGTGCTCTGATATTGGCTCGTCGTGTATCGCTTGATCGTGCCAGCCACGATATCGGTTGCCTCGATATCTTTGACCGTTCCCTGAAGAGTCTTGGCCGTAAACGTCAGGGCGGGAATGAGGAGGCGCGAGGCGGACAACCGCGCGGCAAGGGCCGTGGCCTCTTCCGCCGGCGTCGTCGCCGAAAACAACTTCAGGACGTCATCGCGGTCCAGATTACTGTCGGTGAGTTCGATGCTGTGGAACGTGATCTTGCCGGCGTCGCCATTGTCAAAGACATGGTTTTCCAGCACGATTTTGTTTTGTGCCAGAGCGGCCGCGCCGGGCAGCAACAATGCGGATGCAAAAAGAGTGGCTGCCGCGGCGGTTTTTCGGATCGTCCGTGAGATGTCGCGCATCCGGGGACGCTAAAGCAAATCGTCTTCCGACAGAAATATAATTTGTCGGGCTTTAACTCTCAGGCCGCGCCGACGCGCCGCTTCCATAGGTCCCAAGCGCGGCTGGCGGCGCCCATATTGACCGCATCGGCGAGCGCACCTTCCTCCTTGGTTAGTGCGGCAACGTTGCCGCCGCCGCTGATCATCATGGTGGCGGTCTGCATGCGGGCGCTCACCTCCGTATAGACGGCGCGGAACACGGCGCTTTGCAGGCTGGGGCCGACGGCGACGCTGCCATGGGCGCGCATCAGCACCACCGGCTTGTCGGCCAGAACATTGGCCAGTTCGACACCTTTTTCATTGTTGCCGACCAGCATGTCGGTGGCGCCGAACTTCTTGGAAATGTCGAAAACCGGGACGCCCTCGGCCAGGAAGGCGGCGTTATGGAACATGGCGCGCAGGGGCGTGCCGACCAGACCATAGGGAATGACCGACTGCGAATGGCTGTGGACAACCGCCATCACATCGGGCCGCGCCTTGAAAATCTGGCCGTGAATGAAGCGTTCGAGGAAGCCGTTGCGGCCCTTGTTCTCGCAGGCGACCGAGTCGAGATCGAACTCCATGATGTCATCGGCGGTCACCAAAGCGGGCGCAATAGCGCGTGCCATGAAGAAGCGATCCGGCGCATCGGGATGGCGCAGGGTGACGTGGCCGAAGGCATCGACCACGCCCTGATCGGCGAGGATGCGGCTGGCGGCGGCGAATTCTTCGAGCACTTTGCGGTCGACGGGGCCGCCGGATTTGGGGGTCGGCGCGCTGGCGCCGGTTTCGGATGGGCTGGCAGCGAAACCACCGGCAAAGGCCGCGCAGCAGGGACAGCTATTCAGACGCATGTTTCCTCCAAATGATCTTGCAACGTCATCTTATCAAGCAATCTCGCCCGGCACTCGATCGGGCGATTTCGCTCTACATAGCCGGACTTGGCCTTGCGCCGGAAGTGCCTGATGCGCAGAGATTTAGGGCCTTTGCCAAAGAAAAAGCCCCGCTCGCAAGCGGGGCTCTGGAATGCCTTGAATTCAAGCAGCGATTAGATCGCTTCCTTGAGTTCCTTGGCGGCGCGGAAGGCGACCTTCTTGCTCGCCTTGATCTTGATCGCTTCGCCGGTGGCCGGGTTGCGGCCCATGCGGGCGGCGCGTTTGCGGACCTGAAGGATGCCGAGGCCGACGATGCGGATGCGGTTGCCCTTCTTGAGGTTCTTGACGACGAGGTCGACCATGTCCGTCAGAACGGTCTCGGTCTGCTTCTTCGACAGCTCGTGGTCGACCGACAGCGTAGCTGCCAGATGCTTCAGGGTGACAGTGGAAGCCGCTGCCGACGCCTTACCAGCCGGCTTCGCGGCTGCTGCTTTCTTTGCCATTGGTAGTCTCCCGGATCGAATCAACATGGTTCGAATCAACGGCGAGATATTAGCCAATCAAGCCCTCACGCCAAGCGGCGATTCAAAAAACCCCCATCCCGTCGCTGTTTATGGAGGCTCTATTCACAAAAATACTGGCGCACAGCCGGATTAGGGGCCTTGTGTTCTAAAACGAATCAAAGAAGCGAACCTTGGCAAAAGCGGAAAGGCCCGTGGAATGGGCCTTCTCTCAGTCGCTCTCGATGAGGCGTGGCACTGGCGTGCCGGCCCGCCAGGCTTTGATGGCCTCGATCGTATCGGCGTAATAGGTCTTGAAATTGACCTGGGTTGCGTAGCCCAAGTGCGGGCTCAACACCGCGTTATCGAAACTGCGAAGGATGTGGTTGGGCGGCAGCGGTTCGACATTATAGACGTCGAGCCCGACAGCATGAATGCGCTTTGTTTTCAGCGCCTCGATCATCGCTTCTTCGTTGATGATCGGCCCGCGCGACGTGTTCACCAGGATGGCCTTTGGTTTCATCAGGCCGAATTCGCGGGCACCGATCAGGTCGCGTGAGCGGTCGCTCAGGACGAGATGGATGCTCATCACGTCGGCCTGCGACAGGAGCTCGTCCTTGCTGACGAGCCGGGCGCCGCCAGCAGCGGCCTTTTCTTCGGTCAGATTCTGGCTCCAGGCGATGGTCTTCATGCCGAAGGCCTGGCCGACCTTGGCGACGCGCTGGCCGAGATTGCCGAAGCCGATAAGACCGAGGGTCAGGCCGGCAACCGAGAAGCCAAGCTTCTCCTGCCAGCCGCCGGCGCGCATGTGGCGCTCCTCCCGGTGCAGATTGCGGGCGGCCGACAGGATCAGCCACCAGGCGACGTCGACGGTCGGGGCTGGATCGGCACTGCGGGTGCCGCACACGACAATGCCGCGTTCCTTGCAGGCGGCGACATCGATGGAGCGATTGCGGCCGCCGGTGGTGATGACCAGTTTGAGATTGGGCAGTTTCTCGATCAGGGCGCGGGGCAGGGGCATGCGCTCGCGCATCAGGCTCAGCACTTCAAAGGGCGCGAGCTGGCGGGCGGCGTCCTCGACCGAAGCAAGGTTCTGGCGGAAAAACGAGACCTGACAGTCGCCGCCCAGGCTCGCCCAGTCGCCCTGGCTTTTGACGACATCGAGATAGTCGTCGAGCACCGCGATCCGTGTCATGCTTTCCTCCAAGGAATTTCGGGCGGACCATGGCACGGATTGACGCGGCGGCTCAATCGGTCTCAAAGCATCCCCAACTGACTTATTATTGACTTGGACCGGCGGCTCCAGCAACGTGCCGCCGGATTTTGGGGGAAGCGTATGTCCCAGGGTAGCGTACAGCCGCTGGAGCGACCGGGGGTGAAACCCTTCGCGCAGGAGCGCCAGCAGCTCGTCGATTGCATCCGTATGCTGGAAATGGCCGAGATCATCGATTTCAATGGCCATTGCAGCATCCGTATCGGCGATGACCGCATTCTTATTAATCAAGGCAATTGCCAGCGCAGCAGCCTGACCGTCGACGACATCGTCACCATCGACATGGCCGGCAACCTGATCGAGGGCAGCGCTAAGCCACCGCTCGAATTCCATCTGCACACTGGCGTCTATCGGGCGCGGTCGGACGTGCGCGCCGTCGTCCATGCGCATCCGAAATGGTCGACGTTTCTGACGATGACGGGTCACGCCTATCAGCCGGTCTTCGCGCAAGGCGTATTGCCGGGCGAAGCGCCGGTGCTCGATACGCCGGCCTCGATCAATACGCTGGAGATGGCGGACAGGTTGGCTCAAGTGCTGGGCGATCGTTCAAGCGCGTTGATGAAGTCCCATGGAGCCGTCACCGTCGGCAAGGACATCGTCGAAGCCTTCGTTCTCGCCGTCTATCTCGAAGAGAATGCGCAGCGCCAATATATGGCCTTGCAGATCGGCAAGCCGTACGTCTTCGACGCGGAAGAGCAGAAGGCGGCGCTGGAGAAGCTGTGGACCGCCAGCCTGTTCCGGCGGACCTGGGATCACTATCTGGCGAAGCTTTAATTAAAGCGTCGCCTCGATCATCGCGCGCAGCTCCGGCGTCACTTTCGGGTCGACATTGAACCAGGCCTGCCAGGCCGGACGTGCCTGGTGCAGGAGCATGCCGAGACCATCGACAATGGGATTGCCGCGCGCCTTCGCGGCTTTCAGCAACGGCGTTTCGAGCGGCACATAAACGATGTCGGTCACCAAAGCGCTGCGCGGCAGTTTCGACAGATCGATGTCGAGTGCCTCCATGCCGATCATGCCCTGGCTCGTCGTATTGACCAGCAGGTTGCTGCCTTCGAGCGCATTGTTGCGGTCATTCCAATCGACGGCTTTCACCGGCGCACCGAATTCCTGGGCGATTTCTTCGGCACGGGCGCGGGTGCGGTTGATCAGGCGAATTTCGGGAACGCCGCGTTGCGCCAAGCCCCACACCACCGCGCGGGCGCCGCCGCCGGCGCCCAGCACGACAGCCGGTCCGGCCTCGAAACGCATTTGCGGTGCGCCCTGGACGAGATTTTCGATGAAACCGTAGCAATCGTTGTTGGAGCCGAACAGCGATCCGTCCGGCCGTACGACCACGCATGAGATCGCACCCATGGTGCGCGCCAAAGGATCGATCTCGTCGACGATGGCGAGCGCCGCCTGCTTGTGCGGGATCGTCAGGTTGCAGCCGGCGAAGCCGAGCGGGTGCAGGGATTTCAACGCCTTGGCAAGGCCCTCGGGGGCGATTTCAAGCGGGATGTAGGTACCGGCGAGGTTATATTCGCGAAACCAGTAGCTGTGCAGCATCGGCGATTTCGAATGCATCACCGGCCAGCCCATCACGCCTGCCAGCCGGAAGCGTTCGCCATGCGCCATCGCCTTCATCCTCTTTTAAAATCTGTATTTCGACGGTGCCCGTCTTTAAGGCGTCATCGCGCCCCTGTCACCTCCAGTGTCATCTGCGGCGTCCGTCACCATTGCGCCGGACGGCCGGGAGCGTTATTGCCCTAGATCAAGGCGCCGCCACTGGAAACGACCAGTGCGAAAAATGGCACCAAAACGAGGAGACGCGCCATGCTGTCGAGCGACGACAATGCTCTTGTCACCCGCACGGGCCCTGGCACACCCATGGGCGATTTGCTGCGCCGCTATTGGGTGCCCATTCTGCACGCCGAGGAATTGCCGGAACCCGATTGTCCGCCGGTGCGTGTCAAAGTGCTGGGCGAGCGCCTGATCGCCATTCGCGATACGTCGGGCCAGGTCGGCATGATGGATGAATTCTGCGCGCACCGCGGCGTTTCGCTGTGGTTTGGCCGCAACGAAGAGGGTGGTTTGCGCTGCCCTTATCATGGCTGGAAATACGATGTGAACGGCCAGTGCATCGAAGTGCCGTCCGAGCCGGTGGAAAGTGGCTACTGCCAGAAGGTCAAATTGAAAGCCTATCCGTGCGTCGAGAAGGCCGGCGTCATCTGGGTTTATATGGGGCCGCGGGAGAAACAGCCGGAATTTCCCGCTTTCGAATGGCTCGATCTGCCGGCGTCGCAGTGCTACATCGCCAAGCGCTGGCAGGAGTGCAACTGGCTGCAGGCCATGGAAGGCGGCATTGATTCAAGTCATGTCTCTTGGCTGCACAGTGGCGAACTGCATACCGATCCGCTGCACCGTGCCACCAAGGGCGCGGTCTATAACGGCGATCGCACGCCGCGTTTCGAGGTGGTCGACTCGCCATCGGGCATGTTGATCGGCGCGCGCCGCAACGCCGAGCCCGGCGAATATTATTGGCGCATCACCCAGTGGATCATGCCCTGGTATACGATGATCCCCCCTTATGGCGAGAATGCCTTGAACGGTCATGCCTGGGTGCCGATGGATGATGAGAACTGCATCACCTGGTCGTTCACCTGGCATCCAACCCGGGCTTTGAGCGAACATGAATTGGCGACCATGCGCAGCGGCGGCGGCATGCATGTGGAACTGGTTCCGGGCACCTACCGGCCCGTCATCAATAAAGACAATGATTACCTGATGGATCGGGCGTTGCAGAAAAGCGGCCGGTATTACAGCGGCGTCGCCGGCATCGCCATGCAGGATGCATCCCTGCAAGAGAGCATGGGGCCGGTCGTCGATCGCACGAAGGAAAATCTGGTGTCGACCGACAATGCGATCATCATGGCGCGCAGCCTGTTGAAGAAAGCGGCTCTGGGATTGGCCAAGGGCAGCGAACCGCGTGGGCTGAAGGCGGAAACCCATCGGGTGCGCTCGGCGTCCTTCATCCTTCCGGCCGACAAACCTTTCGCCAAGGCAAAGGCCGAGGATTTACAGGCGCGGCCCGGCATCATTCATACGGGCGTGTGACATGACCGGTGTTGCAGCGGCGGTTTCCTATGCCATCCAACAAACAGAAGTGCGGGAGATCGCATTTCCCGACATTGCCGAGGATGCGGGCCTGCTCAAAGTCGAGCTGTGTGGCATCTGCGGCAGCGACTGGCCCCACTACAACAACTATCCCCGCTCCAAAGGGCCGCTGATCCTCGGCCACGAGACCGTGGGGATGGTCGATCGGCTGGGGCGTTATGCGGCCAAGCGGTTCGGTGTGAAGGAAGGCGACCGCGTGGCGCTCGAGGAATATCTGCCGTGCGGTCATTGCCATTATTGTCGCACCGGCGATTTTCGACTGTGCGACGAGACCGACACGCTCAATTTGTCGAACACGATCCGCTTCGGCTCCACGCCGGTGTCGATCTCGCCTGCGCTCTGGGGCGGCTACGCGCATTACCAATATCTCCACCCCAATTCGGTGTTTCACCACATGCCGGCGCATGTGCCGGCCAAGCTTGCCACTTTGGCCCTGCCGCTTGGCAATGGTGTCGAATGGGCCTGCCTGCAGGGCGGTCTCAAAATGGGCGAAGCGGTCGTCATTCAGGGGCCGGGCCAGCAGGGGCTTGCCTGTACCTTGGCCGCGCGGCAGGCGGGTGCCGGGCTCATCATCGTGACAGGCAAATCCTCGCCGGCCGATCGCGCCCGGCTGGCCTTGGCCAAGGAGTTCGGCGCCACCCATACGATCAATATCGATGAAGAAGACCTGCTCGAAACGGTGGCCGATATCACGGGCGGCCTGATGGCCGATCTAGTGATGGATTGTTCGTCCGGCGGCCCTGCTGCGGCGATTTCGGCCATTCAATTGGCGCGCAAACGTGGGCGCATCATCCTGGGCGGGCGCAGTCCGGATCGCAAGGCCGAGTTCGACACCGATATCCTGGTGAAGAAATTCCTCACCGTGAAGGGCGTGCGCGGCCATAGTTACGAGGCGGTGGAGCTGGCGATTCAGATCATCGCCAGTGGCCGCTTCCCACTGGAGCGGATGTGCACCCACGTCTTTGGCTTGGGCGAGGCCCACGAAGCCTTGATGACAGTGGGTGGCCAGGGGCGGCCCGGCGCCATTCACTGCTCGATCGATCCCTGGGCTTGACCGGGCGGAAGGAGTGTCGTCCACAGAAGAGGTCTGCACGAAATTCTTGCACCGCAAACCATTGGCGGTATCGTGCTCCCTGTTATAGTTATAGGGGACATAGCTAGAGGTAATCGTTCGGCGCAGAGTTGCCGACGGGGGAGGAAGCTGCATGCTACGAATTCGGAGCCCGCAAGACTTGGGTGCGGGGCTCGTCTTTATCGCGATCGGCGTGGCGGGCGTTTATTTTGGTCAGGATCTCACTTACGGATCGTCCTCCCGTATGGGGCCGGGCTATTTTCCGATCATCCTGAGCTATCTCACCATCATGATGGGCCTGATCATCGGCGGGCGTGGTTTCGCCTTGGATGGACCGCCGATTCAAAGGATTCCGTTGCGGCCCATCTCTTTCGTCATCCTGGCCATTCTCGCCTTCGGCTTTTTGATCGAGCAGATTGGTTTGGCGCTGACGACCGTCGCTGTGATCTTCATCGCCAGCGCGGCGCGCAAACAATTCAACGTCAAGGAAACGGTGGTTCTGGCCATTGTCGTCGCGGCGCTCTGCGTCGGCGTTTTCATCTACGGATTGTCGCAGCCGATGCCGGCTTGGTGGGGAAGGTAATTCGCCATGGATGCCTTTTCCAATCTCGCCACCGGCTTTGCTGCCGCCGCCAGTTTCCAAAACCTCGGCTTCGCGCTGATCGGCTGTTTGCTCGGTACGCTCATTGGCGTTCTGCCGGGTATCGGGCCGATCCCGACCATCGCGATGTTGTTGCCGATCACCTTTGGTCTTGATCCGCTGTCGTCGCTGATCATGCTCGCCGGTATTTACTACGGCGCGCAATATGGCGGTTCGACCACGTCGATCCTCGTCAACATGCCGGGTGAAGCCTCATCGGTCGTCACCTGTATGGACGGCTATCAGATGGCGCGAAAAGGCCGGGCCGGCGCGGCGCTGTCGGTCGCGGCGCTCGGCTCGTTCTTCGCTGGTTGCGTCGGCACGATCTTCATTGCCGCTTTCGGCCCGCCACTGGCGGCTTTGGCGCAGCAGTTTAACTCGCCCGACTATTTTTCGCTGATGCTGCTCGGCCTTTTAATGGCCGTGGTGCTGGCGCATGGTTCGGTCATCAAGGCGATCGCCATGGTGATCGTCGGCTTGCTGTTCGGTCTCGTCGGCACCG
Organism: Rhizobiales bacterium 62-17; assembly: GCA_001898965.1. GTDB lineage: Bacteria > Pseudomonadota > Alphaproteobacteria > Rhizobiales > Beijerinckiaceae > Terripilifer. The sequence goes on along the minus strand of MKVW01000004.1, from coordinate 281,427 downwards.
ACGTCAACAGCGGTGCCGTGCGCTATACGTTTGGCGTCTCGGAATTGTGGGACGGTATCGACTTCCTGCCGATGGTCATCGGCATGTTCGGTATCGTCGAGATCATCCGCAATCTCGAGGAAAAGGAGGTCGACCGCACGGCGATCAGCACCAAGTTCCGGGATCTGTGGCCGAGCGCCAGCGAGTTCGCGCAGTCTTGGAAGCCGGTGCTGCGTGGCACCGCCGTCGGCTCCATCCTCGGCATTCTACCGGGCGGTGGCGCGGTTCTGGCCGCCTTCGCCGCCTATACGGTGGAAAAGAAGGTCGCCAAGGATCCGAGCCGCTTCGGCAAGGGCGCGATCGAAGGTGTGGCCGGTCCGGAATCAGCCAATAATGCCGCGGCGCAGACCTCGTTCATTCCGCTGCTGACATTGGGTCTGCCGTCGAACCCGATCATGGCGTTGATGATGGGCGCGATGATGATCCAGGGCATTCAGCCGGGCGCGGCGGTGATGACCAGCCGTCCGGATCTGTTCTGGGGCATGGTCGCCAGCATGTGGATCGGCAATCTGATGCTGGTCGTCATCAATCTGCCGATGATCGGCATTTGGGTGAAGCTGCTGTCGATCCCCTATCGCTATCTCTATCCGGCGATCCTGATGTTCTGTGTCATCGGCGTTTATGGCACCAATGCCAATGCGGTGATGATGATCCTGACGGCGGTCTTCGCGGTCTTCGGCTACATCATGGTGCGGTTCGGCTGCGAACCGGCGCCGATGGTGCTGGGCTTCCTGCTGGGACCGCTGATGGAAGAGAACCTGCGGCGTTCGCTGGTGCTGTCACGCGGCGATCCGATGATCTTCCTGCAACGGCCGATCTCGCTGACGCTGCTGATCTGCGCGCTGGGCCTGTTGCTCGTGATCGTGCTGCCGAACGTGCGCAAGTCTCGCGAAATCGCCTTCCAGGAAGGCGGCTAGCCAACACAAGACTTTCCGGCGCTGCCTTGGGAGGGGCGGCGCCGGAGGGAAGCCTGGTCTACCAGAGGAGATAGTCGTTTTTCGTTTTCATTCGGGAGGGGATGGAGATGCAGTACACACGACGTAAGGCCACCGCGATCATTGGCGCGGGTCTTGGCGCGCCGGCATCGATCGGTTCGGCTCGCGCTCAAAATTATCCATCGCAGGATGTACGGGCTGTTTGCGCTTTTGCGCCAGGCAGCGGCGCCGATGTTTTGGCGCGCTCCGTCGTCGAGCGGCTACGGCCGCTGATGAACCGGACGATCATCGTCGAGAACAAGCCCGGCGCCAACGGCAATATCGCTTGCGAATATGTGGCGCGTTCGAAACCCGATGGCCACACCATTCTGCTGCATGCGGCGAGTGCGACCGCCAGCAACATGTATCTTTACAAGAAGCCGCCATTCGATGCGGTGCGCGATTTCCAGCTGGCGGCGACGATCAATCGCCAGCCTTATATGGTGGTCATCGCCGCCAATCGGCCGTGGAAAAACCTCGACGAATTGACTGCGCATCTGAGGGAGCGCGGCGACAAGGCGAGCTATGGCATCGCCAATCCGATGACGGCGGTGCTCGGCGAAACCTATAAGAAAGCCTTCGACCTCAAGGCGGTGCAGGTGAGTTACCGTTCGGGCCCTGATGGCCTCAACGATCTTGCCAGCGGCAATCTCGATTTCATGACGCTCGATCCGGTGTTGGCGATGGCGCAGGCGCGCGAAGGCCGCGTCCGCATTCTCGCCGCCAGCACGAAGGATCGCCTGTCGGTGGTGCCCAACGTGCCGACCTTGCACGAACAAGGGGCCAAGGATGTCGATATCGTCGGTTGGTGGGCTGCTCATGTGCCGGCGGCGACGCCACGGCCCATCGTCGAGCAATTGGGTAAGTGGGTGACGCAGGTCATCGAAATGCCGGAGATGCGCGAGTTCTTCGCCAAGATCGGTGGCGAGCCCTTCGTCAATTCTCCCGATGCATCACAACGGCTGTTTGTTCGCGAGGTGGACGTCTGGAAGGACTACATACGCGTGGCGCAGATTGAGCCACAATAATATTTGTTATGAGATGAAAGGCCCGGCCGCGCCTCTTGGCGTGGCCGGAGCGAGAAGAAAATAATAAAGGGAGAACACGTCAATGGCATTGATCGATCGCCGTCAGTTCAACAAGGCGCTGGTTGCCGGCACGGGGACTTTGGCGCTGGGCGCCGGCACCGCGCCGCTGCAAGCGCAATCCTTTCCGAACCAGGACATTCGCTTTGTCTGTGCCTTTCCGCCCGGCAGCGGTTCCGACGTGGTCGTGCGCTTCTATGCGGAAAAGATCAGGTCGATGACGGGAGGGCGGACGATTATCGTCGACAACAAGCCGGGGGCGGGCGGCAATATCGCGACCGAATTCGTCGCCCGTTCGAAGCCCGACGGTCATACGATTTATGTGCATACGGGTTCGTCGGTCTCGGCCAATATGCATACGTTCAAGAAGCCGCCGGTCGATGCGGCCAAGGCTTTACAGGTGGCGGCGACGATCAACAAGCAAGCCTTCATGATCGTCGTTCATCCCGACAGCCCGCATAAGACGTTGCAACAGCTTACCGCGCATCTCAAGCAAAAGGCCGACAAAGCGAGCTATGCGGTTTCGGCGACGTCGGGCCGGGTGCTGGCCGAACTCTATAAGAGCGTCGCCGGCCTTCAGGCCGTCGAGATCAACTATCGCATGGCGCAGGATTCGCTGAGCGATCTGGCGTCGGGGGCCGCCGATTTTGGCGCGCATGATCCGCAATTCGCGCTCGCCCAGGTGGCGCAGGGGCGTCTGCGTGTTCTTGCTGTCGCCAGCGCCGAGCGGCTGCAATCGCAGCCCGATCTGCCGACCATGGCGGAGGGTGGCGTGCCGGGCATCGATCTCGTCGGCTGGTTCGCGGCCATCGTGCCGGCTGGGACGCCACGTCCTGTCATCGATCAGATCGCCGGATGGTTCAACCAGGTGACGGGCTCGCCCGAGGGCAAGGAATTCCTCAACAAGTTTGGCGGCGACCCCTATATCACCACGCCCGATGAAGGCCAGGCGCGCTTGCTGAAAGATATCGAAGCCTGGGGCAATTACGTGCGGATCGCCAAGATCGAACCGCAGGGCTGAGCCCACGTACCCCAGCGCATAAGCATCGTCCTTAACGGAAGGGGAGGCTAGGGATGGGCACGGTTTTTGGGGTGACGCGGCGCGCCGCCGTACTGGGTGGTGCGGCCGTGGGGGCTGCCGCTTGGAGCGGGGGCGCCAGCGCACAGGATTATCCGGCGCAGGATTTGCGCTTGATCTGCGCCTTTCCGCCGGGCAGCGGCGCCGATGTGATCGTGCGTTACTATTCGGAGCGGCTGCGGCCGATCGTCGGGCGGCAGGTGCTCGTGGAGAACCGGGCCGGTGCCGGCGGTAATATCGCCGCAGAGTATTCCGCGCGGGCCAAGCCCGATGGCTATACGGTCTATGTGCATTCGGGCAGCGCGCTTGCTGGCAACATGTCGCTGTTCAAAAAGCCGCCGGTTGACGTGGCCAAGGCTTTTCAGGTGATCGCGACGATCAATCGCCAACCCTTCATGCTGGTGGTTGATACCAAGAAGCCGTGGAAAACGGTGGCGGAACTCACCGCCCATCTGAAAGAGAAAGGCGACAAGGCGTCCTATGCCAGCGCCGCGCCCACCGGTACGGTGATGGGCGAAATGTATAAGGTGATCTCGGGCGTCAAGGCACTCGAGGTCAATTACAAGAACGCCGTCGATTCTTTAAATGACATGACGACCGACGTGGTCGATTACGGCATGCATGATCCCGTCTTCTCGCTGGCGCAGGCGCGCGAAGGGCGCCTGCGCATCCTCGCCGTCAGCACCGGCAAGCGATTGGACGCCAATCCGCAATTGCCAACCATGGACGAGGCTGGGGTCAAAGGCATGGATATCACCGGCTGGTGGTCGGCCCAGGTGCCGGCGGCGACGCCGCGACCCGTGGTCGATCAACTGGCCAAATGGTTCAACCAGGTCACCGCCAGCGAAGAGACGCGAAAGTTTCTCAACAGTTTCGGCGGCGATCCGATGATCGAGACGCCGGAACAGGGACAGGCGCGTCTTGTCAAAGACATCGAGGCCTGGAAGGAATATGTCCGCGTGGCTAAGATTGAGCCACAAGGATAGCGAACGTCGATGACCGATACGACCACCGTGCCGCCGATCGATCCTGACGCGGAGCGCCTGCTGATGGCGGTCCGCGCCGCCAATCGGCCGGCGCTGGAGCAATTGACACCGCAGGAAGGTCGCGCTGCCTGGCTCGCCATGCGCAAGGCGATGAACCAGTTCGTGCCGCCGATGGCGGAGGTGCAGGCGCTGATCGCCGAAGGGCCGCGCGGGCCGATCCCCTTGCGGCTTTATCGCAGCGAGGCGGCCGGGCAGGATCGACAAAGCCCGGTCGTCGTCTATTTTCATGGTGGCGGCTGGGTTGTCGGCGATCTCGAAACCCATGACGTTCTGGTGCGTCACCTGGCGAACGCATTGCGGGCGGTCGTCATCGCCGTCGACTATCGCCTGGCGCCGGAACATAAATTTCCGGCGGCGGCGGAAGATGCGATGGCCGCGACGCGATGGATTGCCGCGCAGGCGGCAACGCTGGGTGTCGATGCCGGACGCATGGCTGTCGTGGGCGACAGTGCCGGCGGCAATCTGGCGGCGGTCGTGGCGCTGCAAGCGGCGCGCGATGGAGCGCCTCGCTTGTGGGCGCAGGCCCTGATCTATCCGGTGACCGATCTGCGATGCGATACACCTTCTTACACGCGTGTCGGCAGCGGCTATACGCTGACGGCGGCTTCCATGCAGTGGTTCCGTAATCATTATTTGCGCAGCGATGCCGACATTTTGGACTGGCGTGCTTCGCCGATCCTCGCCGACAATCTGTCGCATGCGCCACCGGCCTATATCGCGACGGGTGGGCTCGATCCCCTCTGTGATGAGGGCGAAGCTTATGCAAAAGCCTTGCAAGCGGCCGATGTGACTGTCGTCTACAAATCTTTTCCCGGCCAGATGCATGGCTTCGCCGGACAGTTTGGGCTGATCAAAGCCGCCGATACGGTGGTGGCTGAGATCGGTACTTTCATCCGGGCGCGTTGGGCGCATTGAAGCCACAAAATCGGACGTGTTGACACAACCTTTGCCGTCAAGTGAAGCTCTGCGCCGCCGTTCACCGGCGGCGTTGTGGTGTCATGCGCCGGAATGCGGAACAGGAGATAAGAATGGAATTCGGGATCTGGTCGAACGGGTTCAGGCCGCATACGTCGGCGGCGCGCACCTATGAAGAAGATCTGTTCGAGATCGTGCTGGCCGATCAACTCGGGTTCCGCGATGCCTATATCAGCGAGCATCACGGCGAGGCCGTCTATCTCGACAAGGTCGACATTCTGCCTGCGCCGGAACTGCTGATGTGCAAGGCGGCCGCGCTGACGAAACAAATCCGCATGGGCGCTGCGATCAAGATCGCGCATCTGCAACATCCCGTCGATGTGGCCATTCAAGCGGCGGTGACGGAACATCTGCTGGGCCAGGGACGTTTCATTTTCGGCTTCGGCTCAGGCGTGCCATCGCCGGTGTTCAGCGAAGAGCGCGGCCTGACCTATGAAGATCGGCACGAGCGCCTACAGGAATCGCTCGATTTCATCCTTAAATGCTGGAGCAGCACCGAGCCGTTCGATTGGAACGGCAAGCATTGGCAGGGCAAAGGCGTCGTCGCCTGGCCGCGTCCGGCTTCACAGCCGCATATGCCGATGGCGACAGCGACCGATTCCGACGGCATGCTGAAATATTGCGGCGAGAACGGCCATACTCTGCTTTCGGCCTTCCTGGAGCCGGCCGATCGCCTGAAAGTGAAGGCTGAGAAATATTGCGCGGCGGCGCAGGCGGCTGGGCAGAAAAACCCGCGGCGTAATATTTCGGTGTCGCGTTACATCTATATCGCCGACAGCAAGAAGCAGGCGATGGATGAGTTGCGCGAGTCAGCCAACTACGAATTGAGCTTTCAGGCCAAGCGCGGCCTGCTGCACTTCGCCCGCAATGTCTATAAACTGCCGATCCAGGGCGACACGATCACCATCGAGGATATGGTCGAAGGCGGTTGCTACACGATCGGCTCGGTCGATGATGTGACCGAACAGGTTTTGAAGCATTATGAAAACAGCGGCGGTTTCGGCACCTTGCTGTTGATCGCCGGCAAGGAATGGGCGGATCGCGAGAAGCGTGCGAAGTCCATGCGTCTGTTCGCGGAACAGGTGGCGCCGCGTCTGCGCCATCTCGATCCGGTGGACGAAGAGGCGCTGTCGACCGCCTGAGGCGTGCACGAACTGACCTAATAAGCGCGACAAAGCGCACAAGAGGAGGAAACCATGAATACCGTACCCGATACCGGGCGCGCGGGCGCTGCCACGCCGCTCGACTTCGACCGTTTTCGCCTGCGCAAATTCATGCAGGACATCGCGGCCGAAGGCGAAGTGGAGGTGATAGAGCAGAAGACCGATCTCGCCGACGTGGCCGCCATCGTCGCCAATACCACCAAGGCGGTGTGGTTCAAGAAGGTGGGTCCCGAGGAGCAGGAACTTGTCGCCAGTGTTGCCGGCTGGCGCTCGCGTCTGGCGAAGGCGTTCGGCGTGTCCGAGCGTCAACTGCTGGGCGAGCTGATGCGGCGGCTCGACACCAAACATCCCGTTGTCGAGGTGACGCGGGCGCAGGCGCCCTGCCAGCAGATGGTGCTGACGGGCGACGATGTGGATGTCACGTCCCTGCCGGTCCATCTCCAGCATGGGCTTGATGGCGCGCCCTATATTTCTTCGGCCATCGATTTCAGCATCGATCCGAAAACCGGCTGGACCAATGTCGGTCTGCGCCGTCTGATGTTGCGCAGCCGCACGGAAACCGGTGTCGACCTCAACGCGCCGAGCGACCTGCGCATCATTTATATGGAAGCGGCGGCCGCCGGAAAGCCGGTGCCGGTGGCCTATGTCATTGGCTCGCATCCTGTCGATATGATCGCGGCGACCATGTCGATCCCGGTCGACGAGTTGAGCCTTATGGCGAGCCTGCGCGATGCGCCGATGCCGGTGGTCAAATGCATCACTAACGATCTCAGAGTGCCCGCGGATGCGGAGTATGTGATCGAAGGCTGGCTCGATCCGCATGGTTATGTGGAGCCGGAGGGGCCTTATGGCGAATATATGGGCTATTACGGCGGGGTGAAGAAAAATCCGGTCTTCCATGTGACGGCGATCACGCGCCGCTCCGATGCACTGTTCCAGACGATCTCCATCAGCGGCAAACATTTGGCGCGCACGGATACGTCGCAGCTTGAGAATTTGCGTACCGAACTCAATGTTTGGCGGGCGTTGAAACTGGCGGTGCGCGAACCGCTTGCCGTCTATGCGCCGGTGGCGGCCGCCGGCGCGCAGAATGTACGCGTGCAGTTGCGTCAGCGCGTGCCCGGCGAAGCGCGTTCTGCTATTATGGCGGTGCTCGGCGCTTGTGGCGTCAAGAACATGTTCGTCGTCGATCCCGACATCGACATTTTCAATGATGAAGAGATGGAGTGGGCTTTGGGCACGCGCTTCCAGCCGGCGAAGGATCTGATCATCGTCGACAATGTGCGCATGAGCCCGCTCGATCCCTCCCTCGATGGCGCCCGCACGGGCAGCAAGGCCGGCTATGATTTGACCTGGCCCTTCGGCAAGGGCGGTATGGATACGATCATCCCGGCGGCACCTGCTTATGCGGGCAAGCGTTTCGCCTCGCTCGAAGCGGCCCTCGCCGACGGCCCGAAATATTTCGAGGACTTGATGGCCGCCGTCGGCAGCCGCGACGGCCGCGAGATCGTGCGCGAACTCGATGGCCTGAAGGCCAAGGGTAAAGCTGGGCGCGATGCGCAAGGGCGCTGGACGAACGGCACCTGATGAAAAATGCCCGGCGCGAGCCGAGCATTTGTCTTCTCAATCGGTGCGCAGCATATTGGCTGCGTTTTCGAATGGCATCGATCTGATGCGCTTGCTGGTCGCCCGGTAGATCGCCTGAGCGACCGCAGGCGCGACGGGTGCGAGCGCCACCTCGCCGCAGCCTTGCGGCGGCCGATCGCTGTCGATCAGGACCACTTCGATCTCTGGCATTTCGGCCAGAGTCAGCAGCGGATAAGCGTCGAAATTGCCCTGTTCGACCGCGCCCTTGGCGAAGGTGATTTCGCTTTTCAACGTATTGGTCAGCGCGAAGCCGATGCCGCCCTCGATATTGGCGTGCACAAGCTCCGGATTGACGACGGTGCCGACATCGGCGGCGCAGACGACGCGGCGCACGGCGACGCGGCCTTTTACCATTTCGACCTCGACCACATGGGCAACATAGCTTTCGAAGGCGCCGCCGCGACCCGTGTAGAGATTGAAGGCAATGCCGCGATGGAGGCCCGAGGGCGCCGGCGTGTTCCAGCCGGCGGCCTCGGTCACCCGGTCGAGCACGGCAACGGCTCGGGGATCGTGCGCCAGAAGATGTTTGCGGTAGAGATAGGGATCGATCTTGGCAGCATCGGCCAATTCGTTGATGAAGCTTTCCAGGAAGAAGACCGAGGACGTGCTGCCGACCGTACGCATGAAACTCACCGGGATCGGCTGTTTCACGTCGATATTGTCGACGGTGAGATTGGGCATGGCATAGATGAGATCGTAGATCGCATCGACCATGGTCTCGTCCCAGCCGCCGGCCGCCTGCATCGCCTTGGGTTTGATCATCGCATAGAGAGATTCGCCGACGACGCGCGCATGCATTGCGGTCGGATAGCCGTCAGGCCCCAGCACGGCACGCATGCGCGCCGAGGCACAGGGGCGATAATAGCTGTGGCGCATGTCGTCTTCGCGCGAGCGGATCACTTTCACCGGCCGGCCGACGGCCTTGGAGGCGACGGCGGCATGCAAAACGAAATCGGGCACGTATTTGCGGCCGAAACTGCCGCCTAGGAAGGTCGTGTGGACGATCACTTTGTTGGCAGGTACGTCAAAATTCTTGGCGAGCGTCCAGCGCACCATGTCCTGCCCCTGGATCGGCCCCCAGACCTCGATCTCGCTGTCGCGTACATGCACGGTAGCCACCACCGGTTCCATGGTGGCGTGGGTGAGATAGGGCGTGTGATAGCGGGCTTCGATAATCTTGCCGGGTGCTTCGGCAAAGGCTTTGGCGACATCGCCGATCTGAGTGGCGACGACGGCCTTGTCGGAATCCAGCGCGGCGAGGCGATCCTTCATGATCTTGTCGCTGTTTAGGGTCGCTGAGACGCCGGGATCGAAATCGACGTCCAGGGCATCGGTCGCCTGTTTGGCGGTCCAATAGCTGTCGGCCACGACGATCACCGTATTGTGGACGGGCAGAGGCCAGAAGGGCGCTGTCACCACGGCCTTGACGCCGGGGCGAGCGAGGATTTCGGCCTCGTTCTTGATCGCTTTAATCTTGCCGGTTTGGGTCGGTGTCATCCAGACGGCGCCAAACAGCATGTCGGGCACGCGCACGTCGATGCCGAAGATGGCGCTACCATCGACCTTCGCGGGTGTATCGAGGCGTTTGAGGTTTTTGCCGATGAGGCTTCGTTCGGAAGGTGACTTCAGCTTCGGGTGTGGATTGAGCGCGAGCTTGGAAGCCTCTTCCGCGATGTCGCCGAACGACAGCGAACGGCCGGTCGACGTGTGAATGACGCGGCCATTCTTGGCCTCGCATTGGGTGAACCGAACGCGCCAACGGTTCGCTGCGGCCTGGATCAGGGCTTCGCGCGCTTGCGCGCCGGCAAGGCGCAGACGATCGTGAAAGACGGTCGTCGATGTGGACGCGCCGACGAACTGCTGCAATTCCTCGTTCGCGGCGGCCATGCGATAGGCATCACGGGCGGTGACGAATTCGACGCTGACGGTCGACCAGTCGGCATCGAGTTCATCGGCGAGGATTTGCGGCAGTCCCGTGTAGACGCCCTGGCCGACTTCGCATTGCGACAGGCCGAGGATGGTGCGGCCATTACGCTCGATGCGAATCCAATCGGTGATCTCGACGACATTATCAGCTGCTTCCAGAGGGCGGATACCGGCGAGAGGCACCAGCAGGGCGCTCGTGGCGAGCGAAAGGCTCTTAAGAAAGCCGCGGCGATCAAGGGTGGAATCAAGCATTGGCTGCGGCATGGATGGCCTCCCGGATCCGATGATAGGTGGCGCAGCGACAGAGATTGGTCATCGTGTCGTTGATCTGGCTGTCGGTCGGTTTGGGAAACTCCTTCAGCAGAGCGGCCGCCGCCATGATCATGCCCGACTGGCAATACCCGCACTGGGGCACGTCTTTTTCGATCCAGGCTTTTTGAATCGGATGCGAGCGATCCTTCGACAATCCTTCGATGGTGGTGACTTGGCGGCCTTCGACGGCCTCGACTGGCAGGATGCAGGAGCGGGTCGCCGCGCCATCGATATGAACGGTGCAGGCGCCGCATTGGGCGATGCCGCAGCCATATTTGGTCCCGCTAAGTTGCGTCCAGTCGCGGATCACCCAGAGCAGGGGTGTCTGCTTGTCGCCGTCGAAATCGACAGGTCGACCGTTGAGATGGAATTGCATACGCCCTCCATGATTGGTCAGGAAAGCGATGGTAGAGAGCGAGGCAGGCGCGACAATATCGCGATCCGGACAGACTGAGCTTCCAAATCGTGGATAATCGCCAATCAGGCGGGCACAAGATCCCAGGGCGGTTTCGGTTTGAAGCGGGCGCTGAGCAAATCAATAAAACTGCGAAGCTTGGCGGAAGGATGGCGGCCTTGGGCATGGACCGCATAAACGCTGAATTCCGGTACGGTGTAGTCGTTGAGCACAGGCACCAAACGTCCGGCGGCCAAGTCTTCGGCGACCGTATAGACCGGGCCTTGCATGATGCCGGCACCGCGCACCACGGCGTTGCGCAGCGCCATGGTGGCAGAAGCAAGGCGCGGTTGCAGTTGCACGACAAGCGGTTCGCCGTCCGGCGTGAGGAAGCGCCATTCATGAGGCGTCCAGAGGAAGCCGGTGTATTGCAGGCAGTCGTGATGGCGCAGGTCTGAAGGATGCTGCGGCGTACCGCGCCGCTCGAGATAGCTGGGCGCGGCGCAGGTGACGAAGCGGATCGGCGCCAGGCGTCGCGCAGTGAGGGTCGAATCCGGGAGATGTCCGACGATCACCGCAAGATCATAGCCTTCGCCGAGGATATCGACATAGCGATCGTTGAGATCGAGTTGAACGTTGATATCGGGATTTTGCGCCATGTAATCCACGATTGCGGGCGCAACCTGCAAACTGCCGAAGGCTCCCGGCGCGCTGACGCGCAGCTTGCCGCGCAATGTGGTCTGCAATTCACCGGCAGCACCTGTCGCCGCATCGATCTCGGACAGGATGCGCGTGCAGCGTTCAAGAAAGGCTTCGCCGGCTTCGGTCAGCGCGATGCGGCGTGTCGAGCGGTTGAACAGGCGCACGCCGAGCCATTTTTCGAGCGATTGAATATGTTTGCTGACGACGGTGGGCGAGAGTTGAGCGCGGCGCGCGGCGCCGGCGAAACTGCCGCTGGCGACGATTTTCGCGAAAACATCCATGCTCGTCAGCCGGTCCATGGCGCAATACTCCAGCGAGACATGCGCCTAGATTAATGCGTGGCGGGGCGATGGATAAACATGAAAACGCGGGCCTCCTCCGTGAGAAGGCCCGCGCATGAAAAGTCGCTTATTTATCGCGCTTATTTGTCGGTTTTGGAGAAGCCGGGGCCCATTTCCCAGTTTTGCGGATAGTAGGGGCGGCCAACGAGGCGGCACCAGTTCTCCCAGCCGCGTTCATAGGTGAAACCGGCGCGGCCTTTCGTGTTGGCAGCGACCTCCTCGTCGCTCATCGGCACGATGTCGCCGTCGCCCAACTGATAAGCCTTGATCAGCATCTCGGCGTTGATCTCCATATAGATGGAGGTGAACACCACGTCGCGCAGTGACTTGCCGGCGACGGTGCTGCCATGGCCGCGCATCAAGGCGACGGTGCGCTTGCCGAGCGTCTGGGCGAGATCGCGCCCCATGTCCATATTGGTGACGAGCAGATTGGTGGCGCCGAATTTATGCGCGATGTCCCAGGTTGGAATGTCGGTGCCTATGGGCGCGCACATATGCATGATTGGGCGCAGCTTGCGGCGCGACTGCACGGTGAAGGGCACGACATTGGGGCTGTGGTTGTGAACCACGGCCATCACATCGGGGCGGGCTTCGTAGACAGCGCCGTGAATGAAGCGTTCCGAATAGGGCTTGCCCGGTTCATGGCCGACCGTCTTGCCGTCGAGGGTGAATTCCATGATGTCGCCGACTTCGACGCAATTGGGCGCGCGGGCGCGTGACAGCAGGAAATGCTGCGGATTTTCCGGATGGCGGATCGAGACATGGCCGAAGGAATCGACCACGTGGTGATAGGCGAGAATGCGATTGGCGGTGACGAGATCGTCTTTGACCTGGGCTATATCCGTCATGTTTCCTCCTGGGAGTTTTTTTGTTGAACCGCGGTTTGTGAGATAGCGCAGTGTCGCGGCGGTTCGCGTTCCCCTGCGCAAATTCAATTCACTTGTCTTTGTCCTTTTCGCCGAAGCCGGCGTCTTCCATGGTGCGATGAACGCGGTTTTGGAATTCGGCATCGTTGCCGGCGGCGACCAGAGCGATGTGATCGGCGACGGAATCGCACAGGGCGTCGACCCACGGCTGGTCAGCGCGGGCAAAGTCGCTCAGCACATGACCATGCACGAGTTCCTTCGCGCCGGGATGGCCGATGCCAAGCCGGATGCGGCGATAGTCGTTGCCGATATGAGCGCTGATCGAACGCAGGCCATTGTGCCCGGCATTGCCACCGCCTTTCTTGATGCGCAGTTTGCCGGCGGCGAGATCGAGTTCGTCATGGAACACGATGACATCGCTTGTCGGGATTTTATGGAAGCGGGCGGCTTCGGCGACTGAGCGGCCGCTTTCGTTCATATAGGTCTGCGGTTCCAGCAGAATGACGCGCTGGGTGCCGATCGTCCCTTCGGTGGCAAGGCCTTGAAAGCGTCGGCGCAGGATGGGGAAGCCATGCGCGCGCGCGATCGCATCGATGCACATGAAACCGATGTTGTGCCGGTTGCCGGCATATTTGCTGCCTGGATTGCCGAGGCCGACGAGGAGAAGCATTGGTTCTGGCTACAAGATCGCTAAGCGGATGTACAAACAAAAACGCCCGCGCTTTGCGGCGCGGGCGTTTCTGACGGCCAAAGCCGAATTACTTCTTCGCAGCCGGCGCCTTGGCGGCAGCGGCCGGAGCGGCGGCAGCGCCAGCAGCCGGAGCGGCACCAGCAGCCGGAGCCGCAGCAGCCGCAGCGGCCGGGGTTTCCTCGGCCTTCGCCGGCGGCGCGATCGTGGCGATGGTGAAGTCGCGATCGGTGATCAGCGGCTTGCAGCCTTCCGGCAGGGTGATCGCCGAAATGTGCAGCGAATCGTTGATGCCCATGGCGCTGATGTCAGCCACCAGAGCTTCCGGAATGTTGTCGGCGGGAACGCGCATCTCGATCGTGTGACGGACGATGTTGAGCGAGCCGCCCTGCTTGATGCCAGGGCTGGTTTCCTGACCGGTGAAGTGAACCGGCACGTTGACGCGCAGGGACGAACCCGGCTTCAGGCGCAGGAAGTCGACATGCAGCGGCGTGTCGCGGACAACATCGAGCTGGTAGTCGCGCGGAATCACGCGTTCCTTGCGGCCGGCGACGTCGATCTCGAAAATCGTCGTCAGGAAGTGCCCGGCGTAAATGAGCTGGTTGAGATTCTTGTAGTCGAGGCTGATCGCCTGCGGGGCATCGCCACCGCCATAGATCACACCCGGTACCTTGCCATCACGACGAACGCTGCGGGCGGCCCCCTTGCCGATCCCGTCGCGGACCGTGGCGGCCAACTGCTTGATCGCTGTTGCCATAACGTGTCCTTTTCAATGGAAAAACGCGCCTTCGCCTCCAGGGGTGTCGGAAACAGGCACGCGCCGGGCTTATAGGGGAGGGCGCGTCGTGACGCAACCGTCCCCGACTCGGCCGCGCGGTGGGCAGAATCCCAGACGCAGGACGATCGCCTAGCGACTGATTTTGCCAGCTTTTCCTTTGGCGGAAAGCGATTTAACCTGTGATGTCAGGGAAACTGTGAAGCGCCGGATTTAACCGCGTTCGACGGTCAAGCATAGGCTTGACTTATAGGCGCCGGGCGCCGGCCAGAGGGAGGAGAGGCATGTTCACACGTCGTCAATTCGTGGCCGCTGGGGCGGGCGCGGCTGCGCTGCCGCTGGCGGGCGGTGCATTCGCCCAGAGCGATTATCCGTCCGGGCCGTTGCGGGCCATTTGCATGTTTCCGCCGGGGACGGGCGCGGACGTGTTGGTGCGCTTCTATGCCAATAAGCTAGGGCAGCTCTCGCAGCGCACGGTGATCGTCGAAAACAAGCCTGGCGCCTTCGGCAATATCGCCACCGAATATGTGGCGCGCGCCAAGCCCGATGGATTGACGATCTATATCGCGCCGGGCAGTTCGGTGCTTGCCGCCGCTCCGCATCTGTTCAAAAAACTGTCGTTCGATCCGATCAACGATTTCGAACATGTGACGACATTGTCGAAGCTGGCTTTCATTCTATGCGTGCCGGCGAGCAAACCGTGGAAGACCGTTGCTGAACTCACGGCCTATCTGAAAGAGCAGGGCGACAAGGCTTCCTATGGTTCTGTCGCGAATACCGGTCTCGTATCGAGCGAGATTTATAAAGCGCAGTTCGATCTGAAGACCGTTGAGGTGAAATACAAAGAGACCTCAGCGATGTTCAACGATCTCGTCAACGAACAACTGGCCTTCGTTCATATCGATCCGGTCGGTGTGAAAGGTTTGATCGAGCAAGGCAAGGTGCGGCCATTGGCGCTTGGCGCGGCGGAACGCATGAAATCGCTGCCCGATATTCCAGGCGCGCGCGAAGCCGGCATTCCCAATAGCAATCTGATTGCGTGGTGGTCGGTGCATATGCCGGCGAAAACGCCAAAGCCGCTGCTCGACAAACTCGAAATGTGGTTCAATCAGATCGCGATTGATCCCGATACGGTGAAATTCCTCGGCAACATCGGCACCGATCCATTCCCCGGCGATTCCAAAATGCTCAAGGAACTGCTGCTCGCCGACACCAAGGCCTGGGGCGAATATGTCAAACTGGCCAAAATCGAACTTCTCGGCTGAATAGATAAAATGCCGGATGACGGAGGGGCGGCTTTGGCCGCCCTTTTTGCTGTGCGGCATGAAGTTGAAATGGCGGAGCAATTCCTGCGCCGCGCGGGCACTTCTCCCCAGGGGCCAAAAGGCACTGGCGTTTTTTTATTCGACCGCTAGACTCGCGGGTATCGGTTCCGACTTGGGAGGCATGCGTGGCAAATGCTCAGAAAGTCGATCTGTTGGCCCTCGTCGCGGCTTTCGCCTTCATTGGCGCCATCGTTTTTGGCTTTGTTTAGGCCGAAAAAGCGTCCGGCCTTCCGGCGATCTAACACCGTAATCGCGCTCAGGTAAAATTACAGTAGTAGTAGCGCACTTGTGGTGTGGCCTCGCCCTCACGATATTCGCTGTGTCGTCCGCACGAGCCGCATCGGTTCGCGACGACTGAAGGGATCTGGAGACACCAATGTCATCGATCAAGATTGGCCGTTCCGGCCGTCTTCTGGCTGTTGCGACGGTTTTGGCCCTCGCGTTCGCGCCTGTGTTCGCGCATGCGCGCGCGGGCTCGGGCGGCAGCATGGGCAGCCGGGGATCGTTTACCAATAGTGCGCCGCGCGCGACGCCAACGGCGCCGAACGCGGGGCAGATGCAGCGCACGCAATCGCCGCAGACGCAGCCGCAGCAGTCGTTCAATCGGACGGCGGCGCCGCAGTCGGGCGGCATGTTCTCATCGCCGCTGGCACGCGGCATCATGGGCGGCCTGATCGGCGCCGGCCTCTTCGGCCTGCTGTCGGGTAGCGGTCTGTTCAACGGGCTTGGCTCGCTTGCCGGCATGTTCGGCTTCCTGATCCAGATCGCGTTGATCGCCGTCGTCGCCATGCTGGTGCTCAACTGGTGGCGTCGCCGCCAGCAGCCGGCTATGGCGACTGGCACCCCGCGCATGTCGGGCTTGCAGGGCGCTGCCCCGCAGGACGGCTATGCACGCACCGCCAATGAGCAGCCTGCCAATACGTCGTCGAGCTTCGGCTCGTCGATGTTCGGCGGTGGCGCAGCCGCGCAACCGGTGACGAAGAAGCTGAACGTCGAAGGCGAAGACTATGGCGCTTTCGAACGTCTGCTCGCCGATGTGCAGACCGCCTACGCGGCCGAGGATACGGCGACTTTGCGCCGGATCGTCACGCCGGAAATGGCTGGCTATTTCGAGGACGATCTCGAAGCCATGAAGAAGCGCGGTCAGGCGACCAAGGCAGACAACGTCAAGCTGCTGCAGGGCGATCTGTCCGAGTCGTGGAGCGAGCCGGACTATGAATATGCCACCGTGGCGATGCGCTTCTCGCTCATCGACGCCGTGGTCGACCGGGTCACCGGCAAGCTGATCGAGGGCGACCTCAACAAGCCGAACGAGGTCACGGAAATCTGGACCTTCGTGCGTCCGACCGGCGGCAAGCCGCAGGATTGGAAGCTGTCGGCGATCCAGCAGATCGGCTGAACGTCAAGGTTTACCTCAAAATGAAAGAAGGCCGGGCCATGCCCGGCCTTTTTGCTTATGGGGCTTGAATATGGCAGGTCTGGCGGCGGCCCTTAACGCGGCCGAACTTTTCATTTGATCAGGATTTGCCATGAGCGGATTTAAGGTACTCGCGATCTCGGGGAGCTTGCGCAAAGGCTCGTTCAATACGTTGACCTTGCATGCCATGCAGGACGTGGCGCCCGAAGGAATGGAATTCACCTATGCGGAGATCGGCGATATTCCGCTTTATAACGATGACGTGCGGCTTGCGGGCTATCCGGCGCAAGCGCAGCGTTTCCGGGCGCAGGTCGCCGCCGCAGATGGCATCGTGATCGCGACGCCCGAATATAATTATTCGGTCTCCTCCGCGCTCAAGAACGCGATCGACTGGGCCTCGCGTCCGCCGGATCAGCCTTTCAACAACAAGCCCTGTGCCTTGATCAGCGCTTCGGGCGGTCCGACCGGCGGTATCCGCGCCCAGTTTCACCTGCGCCACATCCTCGTCGCGCTCAACGCATTTCCGGTGAACAATCCGCATGTCATCGTGGCCGGTGCGCCAGACAAGTTCGATGCGAACGGCAAGTTCACCGATCCCGTCGGCAAGGAGCTGATGCGGCAGTTGCTCGACAATCTGGTGAAATGGGCGAAGGTGCTCAAGGCCTGACGACATCCGTCATTGCGAATGAGCGTAGCGAGGAAGCAACCCAGTTGCGAGTTTCTACGCCCTGGTTCCTGGATTGCTTCGCTTCGCTCGCAATGACGGCAAACGTTTATTGATCCATGCGAACGTTGGCCTTGCGCACCACGTCGGTCCAGCGTTCGGTTTCGCGCTTGATCAGATCAGCTGATTGTTCGGGATCGAGACCCCAGGGCACGATGCCGACCTGTTCGATGCGGGCGCGAATGTCGGGCGAGAAAATGATTTCGCGCAGCGCCGCCGCATATTTGCGCCGGATCGACATGGGCGTGCCTGGTGGAGCGGTGAAGGCCGTCCACGTGTCGGAGAGAAGCTCGGGCAGGCCTACCGAAGCGACCGTCGGCAGTTCAGGCGCGACCGGAGAGGGATCTTTCGTCAAGGTTGCCAGCATGCGCAGTTTGCCGTCCTGCGCCAAAGGCAGAACGGTGCCGATGTCGGCGATCATGAAATCGATATGGCCGGCCATGATGTCGTTGAGCGCAGGCGCTGCGCCGCCATAGGGCACGTGCAGTTGCTTGGTGCCAAGCAGTTGCTCCAGCAGGGCGCCGGTGAGATGTCCGGTGGTGCCGATGCCTTGCGAGGCATAGCTCAACTTGCCAGGATTGGCCTTGGCGAAGGCGAGAAAGTCCTGCGCTGTCTTGAAGCGCGAACCGCCGCTCACCAGAAGTACATTGGGAATGTAGGACGTAATCGCGACGGCTTCGATCTTAGTGGGATCGAACCGCAGCTCCTTGAACAAAGCCGCGTTCACCGTCAGCGAGGCGGGCGGCGAGACGAGAATCGTGTAACCGTCCGGCGGCGACTTATAGACATATTCGGTCGCGATATTATTGCCGGCGCCGGGCCGATTTTCGACGATGACGCTCTGCCCCCATTTGGCTTGCAACCGTTCCGCGACGAGACGGGCGATCATGTCGTTGCCGCCGCCGGCCGAAGCAGACACAATCAGCCTGACTGTCGTTTTCGGAAAATCCGGTGCCGGATCCTGTTGCGCCGATGCCGTGGCGGTCATCATCGTCAAGACGGTGCAAACCGCTGACAGGCTGAGAGCCTTCAATCTTTCCTCCCGCATATTCTTTTGTTGCGTTCAGCATATACGCCGGCGCTGCCTGAGCAAGCTGGCGCGGGGGATATCTATTTTGCTTGTGGGACCGTTCCCCATCCGCCGCCTGTCGGCGTGAGAATGGTGATGGCTTCGCCGGCGCGCAGTTGCGTCTGATCGCAGCCCGCCAAAGTTTCGACCGTGCCATCGAGACGGCGCACGGTGTTCATGCCGCGTCGTCCCATGTTGCCGCCCTGTGTGCCGAAGGATTGCACGCGACGCCGACCGGAGAGAATGGCGAGATCCATATCTTCCAGGAAACGAACGGTTCGCTTGGTGCCGTCGCCGGCCTTCCAACGGCCGCGGCCACCCGATCCACGCACCACATGAAAATCCTCGAGCAGAACGGGGAAGCGCAATTCGAGAATCTCGGGGTCGGTGAGACGCGAATTCGTCATATGGGTGTGAACGGCGGCGGCACCGTCAAAACCCTCGCCGGCGGGCGAGCCCGAGCAGATGGTCTCGTAATATTGATAGCGCGCATTGCCGTAGGTCAGATTGTTCATCGTGCCTTGGGCCGAACCCAAGGCGTCGAGCGCGCCGAAGAGGCAATCGGTGACTGTCTGGCTCGTTTCGACATTGCCGGCAACGACAGCGGCGGGATAGCGCGGGCGCAGCATCGATCCGGCAGGGATGATGATCTTGAGCGGGCGCAGGCAACCGGCATTCATCGGAATGTCGCTATCAACGAGCACGCGGAAAACATAGAGGCAGGCAGCGCGCGTCACCGGTTCCGGCGCGTTGAAATTGTCGCTTTGTTGCGGCGAGGTGCCGGCGAAGTCGATGGTCGCTTCGCGTTTGCGTTTGTTGACTGAAATTTTGACCGCGATGCGCGTTCCCTGGTCGAGTTCGACCGAAAAACTTGAATCGGACAGGCGCGCGATGACGCGGCGCACGCTTTCCTCCGCATTGTCCTGCACGTGGCCCATATAGGCATCGACCGTGCGGCGGGAGAATTCGGCGATCATCTGCGTCAGCAGTTCGGCGCCTTTGGTGTTGGCGGCGACCTGGGCTTTCAGGTCGCCGATGTTTTGCGCCACGTTGCGGGCGGGATAGCGCGCGCCGGTGAAGCGCGCGTTTACCTCGCGTTCGAGGAAGCGGCCGCGATCGACGATCTTGAGATTGTCGAGATAGACGCCTTCCTCGTCGATGTGGGTGGCGCGCGGCGACATGGAGCCCGGCGTCAGGCCGCCGACATCGGCATGGTGGCCGCGCGAGGCGACCCAGAAGGCGATTTTGCCCGTGCCCTTGGCGAAGACCGGCGTGCAGACGGTGATATCAGGCAGATGAGTGCCGCCATTGTAGGGCGCGTTAAGAGCATAGATGTCGCCCGGCCGGATCTTGCCGGCGTTCTCGCGAATGATGGTTTCGACGGAGCGATCCATCGAGCCCAGATGCACCGGCATGTGCGGCGCATTGGCGACGAGCCGGCCGTCGGCATCGAAGATGGCGCAAGAAAAATCGAGCCGTTCCTTGATGTTCACCGAGCTGGCGGTGTTCTGCAGGGTTACGCCCATCTGTTCGGCGATAGACATGAAACGGTTGTTGAACACTTCGAGCAGAACAGGATCGGCTTTGGTGCCGACCGCATGACGCTTCGGCAGAGCTTTCACGCGGCGCAGCAGCACATGGTCGCGCGCGGTGATCTCGGCCTGCCAGCCCTCTTCGATGACGATGGTCTGATGCGGTTCGATGAGCAAGGCGGGGCCTTGCATGCGCATGCCACGTTCGAGATCGGTACGCAGATAGACGTTGGCGCCGCGCCATTGGCCCTGCGAATAGAAGCGGGTCTTTTGGGCTGGCTTCGCCTTGCGACGATGGATCTTCTTCGCCAGTTCCTTGAAATTGGCACCGCCGCCGATTGCTTCGACAAGGGCGGCTTCGATGATCAAAGGGCGCAGACGGTCGACAAAGCCGAAACGGGCCTTGTGCACCTTCTGAAATTCACGACGCAGTGCCGCGCGCAAGTGGCTGGCGGTGGCAAGGGCGGCCGGACGCAAGTTGATTTCAAGCGCGGCATCGGTGCCGGCATAGCGGACGTGGGCGCGATATTCGCTGACGACGTCTTTGCGCGTCACGCCCTGGGCGATGACATCCTTCTCGGCCTCCTTCTGCAGGCGGGTCAGCGCGCGCTTCAGATGGGCACAGCCCTTATCGTCGGCTTCCGCCTCGATGGCGACATTGCGCACCGAGCGGATGTCTGCGAGCCCCATGCCATAGGCCGAGAGCAGGGACGACAGCGGGTGCACCAGCACGCTTTTCATCGACAGCGCGTCCGCGACGAGGCACGCATGCTGGCCGCCGGCGCCGCCGAAA
This sequence comes from Rhizobiales bacterium 62-17, assembly GCA_001898965.1. Classification (GTDB taxonomy): domain Bacteria; phylum Pseudomonadota; class Alphaproteobacteria; order Rhizobiales; family Beijerinckiaceae; genus Terripilifer. The sequence goes on along the minus strand of MKVW01000004.1, from coordinate 260,556 downwards.
CAATTCAGAAGATAGCGCGAGATATTGTAGCCGCGCGCCACGGAAATCTTCTTCACCGCCTCGGCCATATTGGCGACGGCGATTTCGATGAAGCCATCGGCGACGGCTTCCGGCGAGCGGCCGTCGTGGGTCTGGGCGGCGAATTTCGCGAAAGCGGTACGTACCGCGTTGTCATCCAGCGGCTCGTCGCGATGAGGCCCGAAAATCTTCGGGAAGAACGCCGGCATCAGCTTGCCGGTCATGACATTGGCGTCGGTGACGGTGAGCGGGCCATCGCGGCGATAGGATTTCGGACCCGGATTGGCGCCGGCCGAATCCGGGCCGACGCGAAAGCGCGATCCATCGAAATGCAGGATCGAACCGCCGCCAGCGGCCACGGTGTGGATGAGCATCATCGGCGCGCGCAGGCGCACGCCCGCGACCTGGGTTTCGAACGCGCGTTCGAACGTGCCGTCGAAATGCGCGACATCGGTCGAGGTGCCGCCCATGTCGAAGCCGATCACTTTGCCAAAGCCCGCCGATTTCGCCGTGCGCGCCATGGCGACCACACCGCCGGCGGGGCCGGAGAGGATCGCATCCTTGCCGGCGAAGCGGTCGGCGGCGGTGAGGCCACCCGACGACATCATGAACATCAGACGCGGGCCTTGGCCGTCAGCGGCGCCGAGCTCGCGTCCAACAAGATCGACGTAGCGGCGCAGCACCGGCGTCAGATAGGCATCGGCCACGGTGGTGTCGCCACGGCCGACGAATTTGATCAGCGGCGAGGTCTCGTGGCTCGTCGAGATCTGCGCAAAGCCGATATCGCGGGCGATGGCGGCGGCGATCTTTTCATGTTCGGGGTAGCGCCAGGCATGCATGAAGACGATGGCGAGCGCCGTATAGCCCGCTTCCTTGGCGGCCATGAGCTGTTGGCGCACGGCCTGTTCGTCGAGCGGCTGCTCGATCGTGCCGTCGGCACGCACGCGTTCGCTCGCTTCAATCACGGTCGCGTAAAGCTGTTCGGGCTTGACGATGCGCTTGGCGAAAATGTCGGCGCGCGCCTGATTGCCGATTTCCAAGGCATCGCGAAAGCCAGCGGTGGTGAGCAGGGCTGTCTTTTCGCCCTTGCGTTCGAGGAGCGCATTGGTGGCGACCGTCGTGCCCATTTTGACGGTCGCAATACGAGCTGAAGGCACGGGCTCATCCGAGGCGAGACCGAGGATGTCACGAATGCCGGCGACGGCCGCGTCCGCATAAGCGCCGGGGTTTTCCGAGAGCAGTTTGCGGATGGCGAAAGTGCCGTCGGGTGCACGGCCGATGATATCGGTGAAGGTGCCGCCGCGATCGATCCAGAAATCCCAGCCTTTCGATCGCTTTACCTTGGAAGCCATGCTGGAAACCTTGCCTCGAACCATCGCATTTCGGGGGAGATTCGTCATTGTGTTCACGCGACGCTATAGTGAACGGAAGGTTAAGTCAGCGTCTGGACCGCGTGATGAGTGACGACGATCGTAGCATTGGCCCGCAAGAGTTGCGCCAGGAACAGTATCAAGAACAGCACCCTGAGCAGCAGCGCCAAGAACGGCGTAGGGAATTGCGGATGGCGCCGCCGAGCCTGAAGGCTGCTGTGCGCCGGGCACGGGTCGAGCAGGCGGAGCAATCCTCGGTGGTGGCGGAACTGCGCGGTGCCGAACTGGCGCGGCTGGAAATGCTGCGTGACGCGCTGGAGCCGGTGCTGGCGCAGGTGCCCGGCGACGTCGATCTGTTCGATACCGGGCTGGTGCCTGGCGAGCGGCCCCGGCTGTTCATCGACATGATCGCCTATGTGGAAATGGCGGCCGATCGGCGCGTCTATCGTTTTGTCCAAGACACGCGTCACGGCCGCGTCATCCTGGCGGAAAGCGAACGGATCGATCCGATCGTCGAGGCCTGCACCAATTATATCGCCCGCCGGCTGGTCGAGCGCGAAAAGGCTCTGGCTTCCGATAGTCTGGAGCGAGGAGATGTGATCGAGCGGCCGGTGCCCGTCGCGCGGCCGGTGGCGGCGGGGCCGGAGCCGGAGGTGCCGGTTGCGGATGTGGCGCCTCCGCCGCAACGGTCGCGGTGGCGCGGCTGGTTCGCAACGACCTTCCTGTTTCTCATCGAATTCCTGGGTAGCGTCGCACTGCTCGTCCTGGCCGCGGGTGCCGGCTATTTCCTGTGGACGATCGCCGAGGCCTGGTGGGTCGCCAATTACGGGCGCTAGAGTTTTTTCCTTTGACGCATTTTCTTCACGCGGACCGTCATCCACTTCGCTTGAAAAAGCTTCTTAGAAAGGCACTTCGCCGAGATCGCTGACGCGTCGCTCGCCCGATTGCAGGCCACGGATGCGGCCTTCGATTGACCAGCCATTGCCGCGCTTTTCGACGGTGTAGAGATGCCAGGCAGCACGGTGATGAGGGGTGCCAGGCACGGCGGAGGCCGAGGCGACGCCGATGCTGGGCACGGCGCCGCTGGGCGAGGCCAGTTTCCGCACCATCAGCCGATGGTTGTGGCCGTGCAGAATCAGTTCCGCGCCATGGCGCGCGACCGTGCGTTCGAAAGCGCGGGCGTCGGTGAGGCCACGGCCGAAACTGGCGCCCGATTGCCAGGGCGGATGGTGGATCATGACGACGCGGAAGAGGCCGCGCTTGCCGGTGTCCTCCAGCAGGCTGGAGAAGACGCGCATCTGCGCTTCGCCGACGCGGCCGGAGGCCAGCAGCGGCAAGGTCGGCACGCCGGAGGAGAGGCCGATCAGGGCGACGTCGCCGCGCACCCGCAGATAGGGGAAGCTGGTCTTGGTGTCGCCGTCGTTGGAGCACCAGGGTCCGAACGTATCGACGATCCAGGGCAGGGATCCCCTCACATAGGCGTCGTGATTGCCAGGAACGAAGCTGACATGGGTTGGATCGCCCAGGGTTTCGAGCCAGGCGCGGGCGAAGCGGAACTCTTCCGGCAGGCCGATATTGAGAATATCGCCGGTCATCGCCACATGATCGGGGGCGTGGGCGCGGATATCGGCCACGATTTCGCCCAGGACCTCCATATTGTGGATATGCGACCGGCGGCGCCAGTTGACGTAGCCGGTGAAGCGCTTGTTCAGCAATTCCCGGATCATGGGCCGCGGCAGCGGACCGATATGCGCGTCGGAGAGATGGGCGATACGGAAACTCACGACCCGTCTGTGCCGCGTTGCGGCGGCAGGGTCAAGTTGGTTGATTTGTCGCTGTTTCGGGGTCGTGCCAAGCTGTGATAGGCAGGCGGCGCCGCGCCCGCGCGGCCCATGCTTTTGTCGCGCCCATGGGCGCGCTAACGGGAAACGAGGTCTATGTCTTCGGTCGAGACGGTCAAGGAAGCCGGCAAAGATTTCATTCGCGAGATCGTCGAGACCGATCTCAAATCCGGCAAGCACACGACGATCGTGACCCGGTTCCCGCCGGAGCCGAACGGCTATCTGCACATCGGCCACGCCAAATCGATCTGCCTGAATTTTGGGCTCGCGGAGGAATATGGCGGACGCTGCAATCTGCGTTTCGACGACACCAATCCGGCCAAGGAAGAGCAGGAATATATCGATGCCATCGAGCGCGACGTGCGCTGGCTCGGCTTCGACTGGGCCAACCACCTGCATCACGCCTCCGATTATTTCGACCAGCTCTATGCCTGGGCCGAACATCTCATCGTCAACGGCAAGGCCTATGTGGACGACCAGTCGCCCGAGGAGATGCGGCTCAACCGCGGCACGTTGACCGAGCCCGGCCGCAACAGCCCGTTCCGCGATCGCAACGTGGAGGAAAATCTCGCCCTGTTCCGGGGCATGCGCGACGGCCAGGCCAAGCCCGGCGAGCGGGTGCTGCGCGCCAAGATCGACATGACGTCAGGCAATATCAACCTGCGCGATCCCACGCTCTATCGCATCGTCGAGGCCAGCCATCCGCGCACCGGCGATAAATGGCGCATCTATCCGAGCTATGATTTCGCGCATGGCCAGTCGGATGCGCTCGAAGGCGTGACCCATTCGATCTGCACGCTGGAATTCGAGGATCATCGGCCGCTGTACGAGTGGTTCCTCGACCATCTGCCGGTGCCGGCCCGGCCGCGCCAGTATGAATTCGCGCGCCTCAATCTCACCTATACGCTGCTGTCGAAGCGCATTCTCAACCGGTTGGTGCATGAGAAGATCGTCAACGGTTGGGACGATCCGCGGATGCCGACCTTGGCGGCTTTGCGCCGCAAGGGCGTGCCGCCGCAGGCGATCCGCGATTTCATCAAGCGTGTCGGTGTCGCCAAGGCCAACAGCGTCGTCGACTATGGCATGCTCGACTTCGCGATCCGCGAATATCTCAATCCGCGGGCTGAGCGCCGCATGGCCGTGCTGCGGCCGCTGAAAGTGGTCATCGAGAATTTCCCGGAAGGCCACTTCGAGGAGATCGAGGCGGTCAATCATCCAGACGATCCGGCGGCGGGCACGCGCAAGCTGCGCTTCGGCCGCGAGCTCTATATCGAGAGCGACGATTTCATGGAAAACCCGCCGAAGAAATTCTTCCGCTTGTCGCCGGGCGCGGAAGTGCGGCTGCGGTATGCCTATTTCCTCACCTGCCGGGAAGCGATCAAGGACGCTTCCGGTGAAGTGGTCGAGCTGCGCTGCACCTATGATCCGGCGAGCCGTGGCGGCAATGCGCCTGATGGCCGCAAGGTGAAGGCGACCCTGCATTGGGTGGAAGCCTCCGGAGCCGTCGATGCGGAGGTGCGGCTCTACGAACATCTGTTCGCCAAGCCCGACCCCTCGGCCAGCGACTTCGAGGCCGATCTCAATCCCAATTCGCTGACGGTGCTGAAAGGCTGCAAGCTGGAGCCGTCGCTGGCCGACAGCGCCGCTGGCGTTTCGATGCAGTTCGAGCGCCAGGGCTATTTCTGCGCTGATATCGACAGCACGCCGGAACGGCCGGTGTTCAACCGCACGGTTGGTTTGCGCGACACCTGGGCGAAAGCGCAGGCGGCGGGATAACAATGCTGCACGGTGTCATCCCGGACACGCCGCAGGCGTGATCCGGGAACCAGGGGCACGTGGTAGAGCGCTGGGTCATGTCTTGGGTTGAGCGATGCCGTTAACTGAAAAGTTGAAGCGTTTGCCCCTGGGCCCCGGATCGCCTGCTGTGCAGTCGTCCGGGGTGACACCAAGGTCCCGGCCATTCTCCAGCCAATAAAAAAAACCCCGCGTCGCCGCGGGGTTTTGTTTTGGATGGCGGAGAGCGCTTAGTGCGCGTCCTTCCAGATCCGCTTCTTGGTGAAGTAGAGCAGACCGGCGAAGATCGCCAGGAAGATGAGGGCATTGAAGCCGGTCTTCTTGCGTTCTTCGAGCTTCGGTTCGGCCGCCCACATCAGGAACGCCGCGACGTCGTGCGAATACTGCTGCACGGTCTTGGGCGCGTTGTCGGGATACTCGACCTGGCCGTCGCTCAAGGGCTTCGGCATGGCGATCTGATGACCCGGGAAGAACTCGTTCCAGTGGTCCTCGCCCTTCTTGGTGTAGCCGTTCAGCAGCGCGACGATGTAGTCGACGCCGTGTTCCTGATAGGCGAAGCCCGGAACCATATCGAGCAGGAACAGCGGGAAGCCGCGCGAATAGGAACGGGCCTTGGCGATCACCGAGAGGTCCGGCGGCGCCACGCCATGGACGGCGGCGGCCGCGTCGGCGTTGACGAAGAGCTTCGGGAAGCGGTCGGACGCGCGGCCCGGACGCTCGATGGCTTCGCCCTTATCGTTGAAGTCCTTGATCTGATATTCGGCCGCGAGCGCCTTCACCTGCGCTTCGGAGAACTGCGGGCCGCCCGCATCATGCAGGTTGCCGAAGCGCAGCAGGTTCAGCGAGTGGCAGGCCTGACAGACTTCCCGGTAGACCTTGAAACCGCGCTGCAACTGAGCCCGGTCGTATTTGCCGAAGAAGCCGCCGAACGTCCATTCCTGCCGCGGCGGCGTCGGAGCATGTTCCTCCGCCGCCATGGCGCCGGTGAAAGCCGCCGTCGAGATCGCGAGAGCCAGGCTGATCGATTTGAAGGAGATCATGATGTTTTCCTTAGCTCCCCTGATCATTCCGCCGGCTGCGCCGCCGCGCCGCCATTTCTGGCGAGCACCGCATCGGCGATCGATGCAGGGACGGGCTTGGGCGTTTCAAAGATGCCGAGAAGCGGCAGGATGATGATGAAGAAGCCGAAGTAGTAGGTCGTCAGCAGGCGCGCCGCGATGACATAGCCACCTTCCGCCGGCATCGAGCCGAGGTAGCCGAGGCCGAGGCAGCACAGGATGAACGCCCAGAAGAAGATCTTGAACATCGGCCGGTACTTGCCCGAACGGACACGGGAGGTGTCGAGCCAGGGCAGGAAGGCGAGGATGGCGATCGAGCCGAACATCGCGATGACGCCGCCGAGCTTGGACGGGATGGCGCGCAGGATCGCGTAGAACGGCAGGTAATACCATTCCGGAACGATGTGCGCCGGCGTCGAAAGCGGGTTGGCTTCGATGTAGTTGTCGGCGTGACCGAGGTAGTTGGGCACCTGGAAAACGAACCAGGCGTAGAGGATCAGGAAGCAGACCAGCGCGAAGCTGTCCTTGATCGTGGCGTAGGGCGTGAAGGCCACCGCGTCGCGATTGACGTTCTTGATCTCGATGCCGTCGGGGTTGTTCTGGCCGACCACGTGCAGCGCCCAGACGTGCAGGACGACGACACCAGCGATCATGAACGGCAGCAGGTAGTGCAGGGCGAAGAAGCGGTTCAGCGTCGGATTGCCGACCGAATAGCCACCCCAGAGCCAGGTGGTGATCGCATCGCCGACCAGCGGGATGGCCGTGAAGAAGTTGGTGATGACGGTGGCGCCCCAGAAGCTCATCTGGCCCCACGGCAGGGTGTAGCCCAGGAAGCCGGTGGCCATCATCAGCAGGTAGATGATGACGCCGAGGATCCACAGCACTTCGCGCGGCGCCTTGTAGGAGCCGTAGTACACGCCGCGGAACATATGGATGTAGACGGCGACGAAGAACATCGAAGCGCCGTTCGAGTGCGCATAGCGCAGGAACCAGCCCCAGTTCACGTCGCGCATGATCGACTCGACCGAAGCGAAGGCCAGGTCGACATGCGGCGTGTAGTGCATCGTCAGCACGATGCCGGTGACGATCTGCGCCACCAGCATGAAGCTGAGGATGCCGCCGAAGGTCCACCAGTAGTTGAGGTTGCGCGGCGTCGGATAGGCGATGAAGGAGCCGTGGATCAGCCCGGCGATGGGCAGGCGGCTCTCAAACCAGCGGCCGAGGGCGCTTTTGGGGACGTAGGTGGAGGGTCCGCTCATGTGACTTGTCTCTATTTGGCGAGCACGGATGCAAAAACGACGACGAACTCAAGCGGCTGGATCAGCCGATCTTGAGCTTCGTGTCGCTGAGGAAGGAATAGGTGGGAACTTCGAGGTTCTTCGGGGCGGGGCCACGACGGATGCGGCCTGACGTGTCGTACTGGGAGCCGTGGCAGGGGCAGAACCAGCCATCGTAATCGCCGCGCGAGCCGGCCTGGCCGATCGGCACGCAACCCAGATGCGTACAGATGCCGACGACCACGAGCCATTCCGGCTTCTGGACGCGCTGCTTGTCGGTTTCCGGATCGGGCAGCTCGGCCAGCGGCACGCTGGTGGCTTCCTGAATTTCCTTAGGCGTGCGGTGGCGGACGAACACCGGCTTACCGCGCCATTTGACCGTCATGATCGAGCCCAGCGGAACGGCTGAGATGTCGACTTCGATCGAGGCCATGGCCAGGGTCGAAGCGTCAGGGTTCATCTGGCTGATCAGGGGCCATGCGACGGCGCCGACACCGACCGCGCCAGCGGCGCCTGTCGCGATGAACAGGAAATCCCTGCGGGTTGGTTCCACGGTCGAAGAAGTAGCCACTATAACCCCCTTGCTGCACCGAACTGGCGACAGCGGCGCGCCATACGGTGGTCAAACGAGGCTCCCGCAGGAGCTGTCGTTCCACTAGGTCCAACATCCGTCAGCGGCAATGCGACGCATCGCCACCATTCGGGCTTATTTGGAGTGCTCCGGCCCCGCCCCGTTGGGACCGGAAATCCGAGCGTTAGCGGGGCTATCTCGCATCGTTCTAACGGGTTGTCCATAGCCCCGGAGCCATGGTCCACTGCGGTGCGGAACCCGGCTTCCCGGCCGGTTCCGCCCAAGCTATAGGCCGTGCCCATGAGCTTGCTGACCTTGGCGCTGTTTCAGCCTGATATTCCACAGAACTGCGGCACGATGCTGCGCACCTGCGCCTGCCTCGGCGTCGATGCGGCGATCATCGAACCGGCTGGTTTTCCAGTCTCTGACCGCCATTTTCGCCGCTCGGGAATGGATTATCTCGACCATGTGGCGATCGCCCGCCATGTCTCCTGGGCGGCTTTCGAAGCCTGGCGGGGCCCGGCCCAGCGCCGGCTGGTGCTGCTGACCACCCGGGCTGAGCGCTCCTATACGGATTTCACATTTGAATCCGGGGATATTTTGCTGGTCGGCCGCGAATCAATGGGCGTGCCCGAAGAGGTCCACCAAGCGGCTGATGCGGCGGTTTCGATCGCGGTGCGGCCAGGTTTGCGCTCGCTCAATGTCGCCGTCAGCGCCGCCATGGTTATGGGAGAGGCGCTGCGGCAGATTGGCGCCCGCTGAAATCGCCATTTGGCGTTGAGGGCAGTATGAAAGCCCGCCGCCGCGGTTTGGGGCGGTACCAGGAGTCGTTCGATGGCGTCAGAATTCGATCTCGAAACGCGCAAGCAGACAGCGCGGGCGTGGTTCGAGGCCCTGCAGGATCGCATCCTGACGAGTTTCGAAGCGCTGGAGACCGACTGCGCCGGGCCGTTTCCTGATGAGACCTCGGCACCAGGCCGTGCCGTGCGCAAGCCGTGGCAGCGTAAAAATCACGATGGCGCGCCGGGCGGCGGCGGCACGATGGCCATTCTCAAGGGCCGGGTCTTCGAAAAGGCTGGGGTGCATGTCTCGACCGTGTTCGGCACGTTCGCGCCGGAATTCGCCGCGCAGATTCCGGGCGCGGCCGAGGATCCGCGTTTCTGGGCGTCGGGCATTTCGCTGATCGTCCATCCGTGGAATCCGAACGTGCCGGCGGTGCATATGAACACCCGCTTCGTCGTCACCTCGAAACATTGGTTCGGCGGTGGCGCCGATCTGACGCCGGTGCTCGATGCACGGCGCACGCAAGAAGATCCCGACACGGTGGATTTTCATGCGGCCTTGCAAGGCGCCTGCGCGCGTCATGCGCCGGTTGCGCCCTATGACAAGTTCAAAGCCTGGTGCGACGACTACTTCTTCTTGAAGCACCGCAACGAGCCGCGCGGCGTCGGCGGCATTTTCTATGATTATCTCAACAGCGCCGGCGATCCGGTGAACAGCGCCTGGGATGCGGATTTCGCCTTCACGCGCGATGTCGGCGAAAGTTTCTTGAACATCTATCCGCAACTGGTGCGGCGCAATTTTCAAAAGTCCTGGACGTCGGCGCAGCGCGAAGAACAACTGGTGCGGCGCGGGCGCTATGTCGAGTTCAACCTGCTCCATGATCGCGGCACGATCTTCGGCTTGAAGACCGGCGGCAATGTGGATTCCATTCTGTCTTCGCTGCCGCCCACCGTGAAGTGGCCTTAATTACGCAAGCGGCTCACCGAAGGTGAACCATTTGTGGGCGAGGAAGCTCCAGGCCATGACGATGGCTGTGGTGATGAGCTGGGCGAGAAGATATTGAACGCCCAGCTTGTCGTGGAGCGCGTACATGAACAGCCAGGTCAGGCCAAAGCCGACGGCGGCGACGAGCGCGAAGCGCCAGCCCGCTTCTTCGTGCGGCCGGTCGCTCTGATAGGTGTGGCGGCGGTTGAGCAGATAGGAAACGATGCCGCCGCAGATATAGCCCACCAGGGTGGCGGGCACCGGCCGCCAGCCCATGCCTTCGACCAGGCCGATGAGCGCGCCATAATGGGCGATCATGGCGGCGACGCCGACGGCGGCGAAAATGATGAACTGGCGCGAAACGGACATGCCGCCGGACATAAACCGCCGGCGGCATGGTGTCACCTGATCTGAGTTTTAGAATTTCAGGGCGGCGAACACCTTCACCGTGCGGCCCGGCATCAGAACCTCGTCTTTCAGGATCGAGGTTGAGTTGCGGATATCGGCGTTCAGGAGGTTGTTGCCGGAAATGCCGATGGTGAGTTCAAGGGGTTGGCCGACGTCGCGCCATTTGTAGGTGTAGGCGAGATCGGCGCGCAGGAGATTATAGCCCTTGGTGGCGGTCTCCTGGGTCGGGTCGATCTGGCGATGAGAGAAGGCGTGCAGCCAGTTGACGCGGGCGAACCAATCCGCCGAACGGTAGTAAATGCCACCGCCCAGGCGCACCGGCGGAATGCGCGGCACATTGGTGCCATCGGTGAAGCGGGCGCGCACCACGTCGAACTGTCCTTCGAAGCCGATCACGCCTTTGCCGGCTTCGAAAGCATCATATTGCGCGGAGAGTTCGGCGCCGGTGAAGGTGGCGTCGCGCTGGGTGTAGACGAGCTGCTTGAGTTCGGTATCGACACCGCAGGAGTCGAAGTCGTCGCCGCAAAGCACGCCTGTCAGGCGCTTCGAGATATAGCCCTGATAGCGGGTATGATAGGCGGTGAAGTCGAAGCGGAATGGTCCCTTGGAGCGGCGCAGACCGAATTCGATCGAGGTGGCCGCTTCCTTGCGAAGATTGGGATTGCCGATCTCGAAGGTTGCCGTCGCGTCATGGGCGCCATGGGCGAACAGTTCCAGCGCGTCGGGCGCGCGTTGCACATATTGCGCGGTCACGCTGGCGACAATGTCATGGGGCAGATCGTAGAGGGCGCCGAGGCTGATGCTGCCGGGCGTGAACTGACGCGTGCGGGGCGTCTGCACCAGCGATGAACCGTCGGGTAGGTAGTTCGACGGGAACAACGTTTGAATACTGTTGAAGCTCACATGCTCGATGCGCGCGGCCGCTTGCAGGCGCAGTTTCTCGGTGGCTTGCAATTCGTTGAAGATATAGGCGGCGGTGCGGTTGCCGCGCGTGGGATCGAGCAGGCCGCCGGCTTCACCCGCCGTGCCGATGCGCTGCGTGCCATATTGCACGCCCACCGCCGTGGTCAGGCGTCCGAAGGCCGTTTCCATCGGCGTCAGTTGCGCCTCGACGCGGCCTTCATATTCGCGGTTCTTGAAGGTCGCGCCAATCGCATCCATGCCGGTATCGCTGTCGAGGCCGCGCTCGTAGTGGCGATATTGCGAGCCGCCGAACCAGAAGCGAACCGTGTCGATGAAGGCCGAACCCACTTGGAATTCGCCCTTGGCATTGATCTTGGTCTGTTGCAGATCGATGCGCGTATTGCTGGCGGAACCGGCAAGGCCCGGCACATGATAGATCGAGTTGAACTGCGTGATCGACAGGCCGACATAGCCACGGTCGAAAATATAAGAACCGCCGAGCGAGCCGCCCTGCATATTGAGAGCGGAGTTCGGCTGGCGGCCATGCGGCGTCTGATAGTCACCGGCGTTGCGCTGGAAGTAATCGCCATGAAAGGCGAAATTGCCTTGCCGCGCGTCGAAGAGAGCCGAGCTTTCGCCGCCGCGATCAGCCGATGTCAGCGCGCCGCGCAAGGTGCCGTGCAAGCCTTCGGTCGTGTCAGGCCCTGGAATGCGATTGTTCTCGGCATTGACGACGCCGCCAATCGCCTGCGAGCCCCAGCGCAGGCTGGCCGGGCCGCGAATGACTTCGACCTTCTGTGCGGACAGGGGATCGATCGGCACGCCGTGATCTTCGCCGATGGTGGAGACGTCCATCGAACCGATGCCGTTCTCCTGAACGCGCACGCGCGAATTGTCGAGGCCACGAATGATCGGCCGGCTGGCGCCCGGCGCATAGGATGAGCTGGAGAGGCCGGGCCTGTTGACGAGCATGTCGCCGAGGGTCGCACCGGATGTGCGTTGCAGGTCGCTTTCGGTCACAACGGTGATTGGCGCGAAAGCGCGGTCGGCGATCGGCAGGAGACCGGTTTGGGTGGCGGCACGGGGCGTCTGGCGCCAGGGTTCCTGGATCGGGCTTGGCGCCGTTACCACGATATCGGGGAGAAGCACTTGCGCGGTCGCTGCTTTCGCCGAGATAAGAACATAACCGACTGAAAGAACAAGATTTCGATGTTTCATAAGGCAACCCAGCCCGATCTGTATACGTTATAGTATAACATTCATTATCGGAGCTGTAGTGGTTATGCAATAGTATAACATTCTATAGGCGAGCTATCGGCTCTTTTCCCTGTCATCAGTTGCTTCTATGTTTTCGGCCTTGGACGGAGGCTGACATGTTCTTTTCAAAGCAACGAATTTCCCGATTCCTCATAGTCCTGTGTTTGGCCTCGGCAGTGGCGGGCTGCGGCTACAACACCATTCCCACCCTCGAAGAACAGGCCAAGGCCAAGTGGGGTGACGTACAGAATCAATATCAACGCCGCGCCGATCTCATTCCCAACCTCGTCGCGACCGTGCAGGGCTATGCCAAACAGGAGAAAGACGTGTTGACCTCGGTGATCGAGGCCCGCGCCAAGGCGACATCGGTGCAAGTCGATGTCTCGCAATTGTCCGATCCAGCGAAGATCAAGCAGTTCCAGGATGCGCAGAGCCAGTTGTCTGGTGCGTTGGGACGGCTCATCGCGGTGAGCGAAAACTATCCCGACCTGAAGTCGAACCAGAACTTCCTCGCCCTGCAATCGCAGTTGGAGGGCACCGAGAATCGCATCGCCGTATCGCGGCGCGACTACATCGAGGCGGTGCGCGCCTATAATACGGAGCTGAGGACCTTCCCAAGCATGCTGTGGGCGATGACCGTGTTCCGCGGCAACAAGCCGATGGCCGAGTTCACGGCGGTCGATGGCGCGCAAACGCCGCCACCGGTGAAGTTCTGACGCCAACGGAGTTGGGCATGCGATCAGCCTGCGCGGCCTCGTCATGAGCGCACGTATGGGCCTGTCTGCGCGTCATCATCTGGGCGCGATCTGGCTCGGCCTCATGGCTGCGCTATGCATCGCGCTGGCTGCTTTCGCGCTGACGTTCCCGCCGCTCAGCGGCCGCATCGTCGATCAGGCCGGCATCATCGATGCGGCGGCCGAGATCAATCTCGAAACGAAGCTGCGCGAGCTGGAAGACAAATCGGGCATCCAGCTCGTCGTCGCCACGGTGAAGTCGCTCGAGGATGGCGACATCGAGACTTATGCCAACCAGCTTTTCCGCACCTGGAAGCTGGGCGAGGCCAAGAACAACAATGGCGTTTTGCTGCTGGTCGCGCCGAACGAACGCAAGGTGCGCATCGAGGTCGGTTATGGGCTTGAGAAGACCCTGACCGATGCTTTGTCGAAAGTGATCATCGTCAATGCGATCACGCCGCGCTTCAAGGCTGGCGATTTCTCCGGCGGTATCACGCGCGGCGTCGATGACATCATCACCGTGCTGACCACCGATGCGTCGGAGTGGGAGAAGCGACCGAGCCTGCGCGCCGAGAGCCAGAGCGATTTCCTCGAACAGATCATGCCGTTCCTGGTGATCCTGTTGTTCATCTACATCATGTATCTGATGTTCAACACGACGGGCGGACGGCGCGGGCGCTGGGTGCGGCGAAGCGGTGATACGATTTTCATTCCGACGTCCGGCGGCAATTGGAGTTCCGGTTCATCGTGGAGCGGCGGCTCGTCCTGGGGTGGGGGAGGCGGTGGGTCTTCGTGGAGTGGTGGCGGTGGTTCGTCGGGCGGCGGCGGTGCATCGGGGAGCTGGTGATGACGATTAAAATGACCAGCGCCGATCAGGAGCGGATCGTCACGGCGATCCACAAAGCGGAATTGGGCACGGCGGGCGAGATCGTCTGCGTGTTGGCGCGCGCTTCATCCGATTATGCCTATGCGCCGCTGATCTGGTCGTCTTTTTTCGCTTTGGCGGCACCCTGGCCGCTGATCGCTTTCACGCAATTGTCGGCGGAGCGGATTTTCATCATCCAGCTTCTGGTGTTCTTCATCGCAACCGTGATCCTGTCGATCGGCGCGGTGCGCATGTGGCTGGTGCCGCGCCGGGTCAAGCGCGCGCGTGCGTTTCGTGCCGCCGTCGAACAGTTTCATATTCGCGGTCTGGCCCGCACGGCCGATCGCACTGGTGTGCTGATCTTTGTCTCGATGGCTGAGCATTACGCCCGCATCGTCGTCGATGACGGGATCGCCGCGAAGGTGGCGCAGAACGAATGGCAGAGCGCCGTCAATCTGCTGGTGAGCCATATGCGCGAGGATCGGGTGGCCGAAGGCTTCGTCGGCGCGATCGATTATTGCGCGCCGCTGCTCGCCAAACATTTTCCGCCGCGGCCGAACAATGCCAACGAACTGCCCGATCGGCTCTGGTTGATTTAGATATTGGAGCTCTTGCGCGCGGCCAGGACGACGCCCGGCTTGCCGTTCTCATAGGACTGCAGCGTGATGATCCAGCCATCCGAGTCCGCGCCAATCGTATCCGCCTTGGCGATCTCGAACTGCTTGGCGCCGCCGGTCCAGTCACCGATCGGCACGCGGCCACGGCCGACATTAGTGTAGCTGAGCTGCTTGCCGGTGTTGTCGCCGCGCGCCACTTCGACTTCGCGGCTGCTGGCGACGCGCACCAGGCTCAGGCTGGCGGTGCCACCACCGGCGCCCACATCGATGATCAGCTTGTCGCCGACATCCTTGACCGTCATCGGCACCGACAATGCCCCGTGCTTGCCATAGGCAGTCTTGGCTTCCCGGATCAGCGAATTGAGATCGCTGCCGACGACCTGGGCGACGCCATTGATCACCGCCTGGGGCGTGTAAACATGACTGCCGGCGATCGTCTTGGAGTAGCCTTTCTGGCGGGCCGTATGGCCCGTCGAGGCGAAAGTGTCCTTCCAGCCCAGGTAATCCCAGTAGTCTACGGCCAAGGTCAAGGCGATGACGTTGGGTTGACGGGCAATCTGCGTCAGCAGCCGGTCGGCCGCCGGGCAGGACGAACAGCCCTGGCTGGTGAAAAGTTCAATGTAAACAGGCTTTTCGAAGAGCTGCGCCGCCGGCTGGGCCTGCGCGCCAACGCTCGCCGCCAGCGCCGCGCAAGCGCCACCGGTCGCAAAAGCGCGACGCGACAGACGGGGCCCCTGGAGGGACCATGTACTGGTACGGGACTGGGACATGGCTTCGATTTACGCTTAACGTTACTCACAGGCCAGTCAATTCGCAGTGACTTGCCCCGTGATTTTCCGTTAGCGGCCGCCGCGCAGGGCATCGAGAACCCGGCCGCCCGGGCGTCCGTCGCGGGTCAGGCCGAGACGGCCCTGATAATCGGCGATCGCCTGCCGCGTCTTGGCGCCGATGGCGCCGTCCGCCTCGCCGATGTCATAGCCGCGCCGGAGCAGATGCTCCTGAATTTCCTTGCGTTCGGCGCGCGATGTGCCGCGATCGTCGGTCGGCCAGGCGGCTTGAATGCCGCCACGGCCGCGCAAACGGTCCGACAGCAGCGAAATGGCCAAGGCATAGGAGTCGGCGCCGTTATAGGCATAGGCGGCGTCGTAATTCTTGAACACCAGGAAAGCCGGGCCGCCGGCACCGGCGGGCAGCAGCAGGCCGGCGGCGCCGCTGCCGCTCAGTCCCGAGCCGTCAATGCGGCGAATGCCAAGCGCCGACCATTGCGCCAGGGGCGATTTGCGGGTGCGGCCGGAGGGGCCGGAATAGCCTTGCGGCAGTCGCACCTCGTAGCCCCAGCCGGCGCCGGTCACCCAGCCGGACTTGTCCAGATAGTTGGCGGTCGAGTGCAAAGCATCGGCGGTGGAATCGACCAGATCGCGGCGGCCATCGCCGTCGCCGTCGACGGCGAGACGCAGATAGGTCGAGGGCATGAACTGGGTCTGGCCAAAGGCACCGGCCCAGGAGCCGCGCAGCTTGGAGGGGGCGATGTCGCCGCGATCGACGATCTTGAGCGTGGCAATCAGCTCACCACGGAAATAAGCCTGGCGGCGGTTGGCCGTGCAGGCGAGGGTGGCAAGCGATTGCGGCAGCATCCAGCGGCCGGCGATCTTGCCATAGTCGGATTCCACACCCCAGACGGCGGCGATGGTGTAGCGATCGACACCGAAGCGCTGTTCCGCCGAAGCCAGGGCCTGGGCATGGCGCGACATCATTTGCCGGCCTTCGGCGACCTTCTGTTCATCGACCAGCGTCGCGAGATAATCCCAGATCGGTGTTTTGAATTCCGGCTGGGCATTCATCGATTCGATGACTTTGGGATCGGGCGTCACCCCGGCCATGACACGGTCGAATGTGCCACCCGAAACACCTTGCTGCGCGGCGGTCGCGCGAATGCCGGCGAGGCAGGAATTGAAATCGGCCTGTGCCATCGCCGTTCCGGAGGTCGCCAGGGTGGCGGCACAGAGGGCAGCGGCGAAAGGCAGGCGAGACATGGTGATCCTTCCTCAATAAGGCGCTCGTTCGGACGCGTTTTCTTCACGCAAACCGCTATCCACTGCGCTCGAAAACGCTTGAGCGATCAATGCGCCCGATTATGTTTAACAAAACATGAAAGCCGGCCTGTCTCTAGCCGTGCTTCTACGCCTGCGACTCATTGCGCCGCCTGCTGGGCTTCCCGCTCGACATTCTGGCGCCTCTTGGCGGTGATCTCGATCTCCACTTTCATCGCCGGATCGAGCAGGCCCGAGACAACATAGATGGAGGCGGCAGGGCGAATGTCACCGAAGACTTGGCCGCACACTTCGATCACCGGCAACATGTAACCGGCGTTGGTGACGAAGATCTGGCTGCGCACCACATCGGCATATTCGAAGCCGGCATCGGCGAGCACGCCGCCGATGGTCTTGAAGATGTTGCGCGCCTGGGCGCTGATGTCTTTTGGAATTTGCTTGGTCGCATAGTCGTAGCCGGTGGTGCCGGAGATGAAACACATGTCACCCTCGATCACCGCGCGTGAATAGCCGTAGCGTTGTTCGAACGGCGAGCCCGTCGAAATCAGTCGTCGAGTCATGGTCCTCCCCCCAAGAAGTGCGCTCAGCGCGGATGGATATGCATGGCCAATCTTTTGTCCGGTCGCAAAGTGATCCGTTGCAGCGGGCGGGGCTCCTGGCCTTCGACGAGTGACAGGCGCGCCTGCCGTAGTATTGTAGCCAAAACGATGATCGCTTCCATCATCGCGAAACGCATACCGATACAAACACGCTGGCCGCCGCCGAATGGCAGATAGGCGAAACGGTCGATCTTCTCACGTGCCTCCGGCAGGAAACGTTCGGGCAGGAACGCGTCCGGCCGCTCCCACAGCAGCCGGTGGCGGTGCAGCAAATAGGGCGAGATGATCATGAAGGCGCCTTTCGGCACCTCCACGTCGCCGAGCCTGTCGGCCTCCTGCGCCTGCCGGGTGAGCGTGGCGGCGGGCGGATAAAGGCGCATGCTCTCTTCGAAAACCGCGCGAATGACGGGCATTTCATCGAGCCAATCGCCAGGATTTTCAGAGGCCGCATCGGCCTCGGCTTCCGCCTTGGCGCGCCAATGGGGCGAGCGCGACAGGAGATACAGCGTCCAAGCCAAGGCGCGCGACGTGGTTTCGTGGCCGGCGACGATGAAGGTCAAGAGATTGGCGATCACGTCCTCGGTCGACAGGCCGACGCCGGTTTCCGGATCGCTGGCGCGCAAGAGCGCCGTCAACAGATCGTCCGGCGCGTCGCCGCCGTCGGCAATCTGGGCCTGGCGTTCCTTCACCATGCGCTCGGTGGTCTTGTTGAAGAAAGCGAGCGACTCGCGGGCGCGAATGGCCGAGACGCGCGGCAGCCAGGACGGCGCGTTGAACACGTCGAGCGGGTCGATCGTGCCGATCGCATCGAGGAATTGCATCATCGCCCGTTCAAAGCCGGCGCTGTCGCCGGCAATCGCATCGGAGAACAAGGTCGCCGACAGAATGTCATAGGTGACGCCGGTCATCTCACGATCGACTTCGAGGATGGCGCCGGGGCGGCGATGCAGCCAGCGATCGACTCGCGCCTGCGCCAGGCGCTGCATCATCGGTGCGAAAGCGGCGACGCGTTTCGGCGTGAAGAGCGGGCTCAAAGTGCGGCGTGTCCGCCGCCAGCTTTCGCCTGTGGCGGTGAACAGGCCTTCGCCGCCCGTCGAGCCGGTTCTGAGAATGCGCAATTGCAGCGGATCGCGCTCGTAATTCGACACATTGTCGACGAGGACGCGGCGCACCGCCTGGGGATCGTTGACGACGACCGTATAGCCAAACAGCGACGACGGACCGGCGAGCATCGGTTGTTCGAAATGCGCCTGCGTCCAGCTTTCCAGCGGATTGCGCGCCAACAGCCAGAGGGTCTTCAACCGTCCGGCGGGCCGCGCCAGGGGCTTGGGCGCATAGGGAATGAACGGACGGGCTTCAGCGAGCATCAAACGCGGCTCCCCTCTAGAAACGAAAACGCCCGGCGCAGAGCCGGGCGCTTGAGCTTTACATTAGCTCGAAAGGGAGGCGTTTCGAAGGCGAGTTAAAGCCAGGGACGCTCCGCCTTGGTCTGGGTCTCGAAGCCACCGATCTCGGCATCCTTTTTCAGGGTGAGGCCGATGTCGTCGAGGCCTTCCAGCAGGCAATGCTTGCGGAACGGATCGATCTCGAACTTCACCACGCCGCCATCGGGGCCGTAGATTTCCTGCTTTTCGAGGTCGACGGTGAGCGTCGCATTGGCGCCACGGTTGGCGTCGTCCATCAGCTTGGCCAGATCTTCCTTGGAGACCTTGGCCGGCAGTACGCCGTTCTGGAAGCAGTTGTTGTAGAAAATGTCGGCGAAGTTGGTCGAGATGACGCAGCGGATGCCGTAGTCGAGCAGCGCCCAGGGGGCAT
Organism: Rhizobiales bacterium 62-17; assembly: GCA_001898965.1. GTDB lineage: Bacteria > Pseudomonadota > Alphaproteobacteria > Rhizobiales > Beijerinckiaceae > Terripilifer. Next base: position 241,611 of record MKVW01000004.1, on the reverse strand, counting down.
GTTCGCGCGACGAGCCGCAGCCGAAATTATCTTCGGCGACGATGATCTGCGCCTTGCGATAGGCCGGCTTGTTGAGCACGAAATCCGGGTTTTCCGAGCCGTCTTCCTTATAGCGCAGCTCCGAGAACAGGCCCTTGCCAAGGCCGGTGCGGGCGATGGTCTTCAGATACTGCTTCGGAATGATCATGTCCGTGTCGATATTGGTAATCGGCATGGGCGCGGCGACGCCGGTCAGCTTGGTGAACTTGTCCATGGGGCTTTCTACCCGTCCTCAATTTTAGAGCTGGGGCCTTCTACACCCTCGGCGCAGGGTTGTCAGCTTTCCCGCAAAAGGTGGGCAGCAGCCATGCATTTATCCCACCTGTGAACCACTTGCTGAACCGCTTGGCGGGCGGCTGGACGGTGAAAAAACCGACGGCTAGGGTCGGTGTCCAGCGCGCCGGCCGGAGGGGCATGGTGGCGGGGCGCTGAAGGTGAGGGAACAATACGTATGCAGGCGCCTGCCGCAGCACAAATCGTCGTCGATCAAATTACCCATATGTACCGCCCCGCGCATGGCCAGCCCGTTCTGGCCATCGACGATGTTTCGCTGGAAGTGCGCCCGCGCGAGTTCCTGGCTCTGCTGGGGCCTTCGGGTTGCGGGAAATCGACCTTGCTCTATCTGATGGGAGGCTTTCTGCCTGTTGAAACCGGCCGCATTCTGATCGACGGCAAGCCGGTGACGGGGCCGGGCCCCGATCGCGGCGTGGTGTTCCAACATTTCGCGCTGTTCCCGTGGAAGACGGTGCGCGGCAACGTGCTCTACGGGCTGGAGCGCGCCGGCGTTCCCAAGGAGGAACGGCTGAAGCGGGCGCAGGCCTATATCGACATGGTCGGCCTGCAAGGTTTCGAGAACAGCTATCCATCGCAATTATCGGGCGGCATGCGCCAGCGCACGGCCATCGCCCGCACGCTCGCCATCGATCCGAACATTCTTTTGATGGACGAGCCGTTCGGCGCACTCGATGCGCAGACGCGCAGCCTCATGCAAAGCGAACTGCTCGCCATCTGGCGACGCTCGCCCAAAACCGTGATCTTCGTCACCCATGACGTGCAGGAGGCGGTTTATCTGGCCGAGCGCATTGCGGTGATGTCGGCGCGGCCAGGGCGGATCAAATCCATCATCGAGACCAATTTCGACCGCAGCGATCCCAATCTGTTCAAACAGCCGGCTTTCATCGAGAAGGTCGACGAGATCTGGAACCTCGTGCGCAACGAGGCGATGTTGGCGCAGCGCCTGGCGGCCGGCTGATGCAACGTCTGATCCGTTACTCCCCTTTGCTCATCTTGGCGGTGTTGTGGGAAGCGGTGGCTCGGTCGGGGCTCGTGGCGCGCAGCGCCTTGCCGCCGCTGAGCGATGTCATCGTGGCCTGGTTTCAACTGGCCGGCACGTCGGATTTTTGGATCAACGCGGCGGATTCGCTTTATCGCACCTTCGCCGGTTTGATCCTTGCCATCGTGATCGGCGCGCTGATCGGCATCGCCATGGCCTCCTCGAAGCCGATCCGCACTCTGCTCAATCCGATCGTCGAGGTGTTCTATCCACTGCCGAAGTCCGCTTTGATCCCGGTGACGGCGCTGTGGCTTGGTCTCGGTGATGCCTCGAAAATCCTGCTGATCTTTTTGGGCTGCATGCTGCCGGTGACACTGGGCGCCTATAACGGGGCGCGCGGTGCCGAGCAGAGCCTGATGTGGTCAGCGCGTTCGCTTGGCGCGAGCCGGTTGCGCATGCTGGTCGACGTGGTGGCGCCGAGCGCTCTGCCGGAAACATTGAACGGCATCCGCACGGCGCTTGCCACGTCCTTCGTGCTGCTCGTCAGTTCCGAAATGATCGCGGCCCGCAGCGGCCTCGGCTTCATGATCGGTTTCCTGGGCGATGGTGGCAATTTCGACGCCATGTTCGCCGTGGTCTTCACGGTGGCATTCATGGGGTTCATCGCCGACCGGCTTTATCAGGCGGCCATGCAGCGGGTGCTCAGATGGCGTTGACGCAAGCTTTCGCGCGATCCGGGCGGCGGCGCTCCTGGAGCTGGGAGACGCTCGGTTACAAACTGCTCGCCTGGTCGCCGCTGATCATCCTGCTGGTCGCCTGGGAGGCGACGACACGGGCCGGCCTGTTCACGCCCTTCATGCTGCCGTCGCTTTCTTCCGTTTTCGGACGCATCGCGGACGATTACGCTTCGGGCGAACTGATGCTGTCGATCGGCACGACCTTGTGGCGGGCGCTCGCCGGCTTTGCCATTTCGGCGGTGCTGGGCGTGGCTCTTGGCATTCTGATCTCGCAATATCGGCTGGTGCGCTGGTTCTTCGATCCGATCATCTCGGTGGGATTTCCCATGCCGAAGATCGCCTTTCTGCCGATCATGATCCTCTGGCTTGGCCTTTTCGACGTGTCGAAGATCACGATGATCGCCTTCAACGCGATATTTCCCGTCGTCACCGCCACCATCGCGGGCATCGAAGGTGTCGAGAAGCAAGTCATCTGGTCGGCTCGCAATCTCGGCGCCGGCCGTCAAAGGCTGATGTGGGACATTCTGCTGCCGGCGGCCTCCCCGCAGATTCTCACGGGCTTGCAGGTGGCTTTGCCGATCGCTCTGATCGTCGGCGTGCTCACCGAAATGGCGATGGGCGGCTACGGCGTCGGCGCGGTGATGCAGACCGCCTCGCGCATGGCGGATTCTCCTGGCGTCTTCGCCGGCATCATCGAAATCGCCATCGTCGGCTATGTGCTGGTGCGGCTGATGAACATGGCTCGGCGCTGGCTGTTGCGCTGGCATCCGGAAAGTCTGGATGCGACGGCGAGCTGAACGCTTGACAAGGATGACGGGGCGGACCGACCCTGCGGGGAAGAGGAAGCTGAAACGAGGAGGGAGAGAATGAAACTGGCCAAATGGATCGCGCTCGCCGCGCTGGCGGCTCTGCCTTTCGCGGCAGTCCCAGCGCAAGCGCAAGCGCCCGTGAAAATCCGCGTCGCCTGGGTGGTACCCATCGCCAATCTGCCATCGCTCTTGATGGTGAAGCCGGAGCTGATGCGCAACAACGGCAAGAGCTATGTGTTCGAGCCGGTGCGTTTTCAGGGCACGCCGCCGATGATCACGGCGCTGGCTACGGGCGAACTCGACATCGCCGATTTCGCCTATTCGTCTCTGGCGCTCGCCATTCAGAATGCCGGCATGAACGATCTGAAAATCATCGCCGATGAATCGCGCGACGGCTACGCCGATTATTATACGGCGCCGTTCTTCGTCTTGAAGGACGGACCGATCAAGGAGATCAAGGATCTAAAAGGTAAGAGCGTCGCGTCGGTCGGCGCCGGATCGGCGGTCGATATCGCCTTGCGCGCCATGCTGCGCAAGAACGGCCTTGAGGATAAGCGCGATTATAACGTGGTCGAAGCCGGCTTTCCGAATATGGCGGCCATGCTGACCTCGAAGAAAGTCGACCTAATTTCCAGCGTTCTACCGTTCTCGCTCGATCCGGAATTGCAGAAAGTGGCGCGGCCGCTCTTCACCATCAAGGATGCGATCGGGCCGGCGCAGCTTGTCGTCTGGGCGGCACGCGAGCCGTTCCTGACCAAGAATCGCGCGGCCGTGCTGGACTTCCTGGAAGACTCGATCCGCGTGCAGCAGTGGCTGGTCGATCCGAAGAATCGCGCTGAGGTGTTGCAACTCGCCGGCAAAGTGGCCAATCAACCGCCGGAGCGCCTGTCGAGCTGGCTGTTCACCAAGGCCGACAATTACCGCGATCCCAATCTCGTGCCTGACATCAAGGCACTACAGAGCAATATCGACGTGCAGAGCGAATTGGGTTTCCTGAAAAGCAAGATCGACATCAGCAAATATGTCGATCTCAGCCTCGTGCAGGAAGCGGCCAAGCGCTATAGCCAGAGCAAGTAGTGCGGCGAAGCCTGCGTGTCATCCCGGACACTTGCGCAGCAAGTGATCCGGGATCCAGGGCGTGTGACGAATGTAAGTTGGGCATGCGCCGCAATCATTTTTCGAGATTTTTCCGGCTTGATCACCGTCGCCAACTGCTGAACGAAGTGATCTCGGACGCGCCTTGACAGCGACCTTGCATGGGGTTGTTCCTCAGAATCCCCCAGACCCCCCTCCCTGATGAGGTGAGACCGGCGGTGAGGTGCCGGCGGGTCCATGAACTCAGGCTTAATCTACAAAGGCAGGACGGCGGAATTATGCTCTCGCAGGATGGTGAAAAGCCTTCGTGTCATCCCCGACAGCCGCGCAGCGGTTGATCGGGGATCCAGAGCAAGCGGTAGACTCTATTTACCACTGGCCCCTGGATTCCCGCTCGCGCTTGGCGCGTCGGGAATGACACCAAGGCTTCGGCAGTGCGTGGGTTCTAATCCGCCAGCTTTTCGATGTTCTCCATGTCCTCGTCCGAGAAGCCGAAGTGATGGCCGATCTCGTGGACGAGCACGTGGGTGATGATGGCGCCTAATGTCTCTTCATGCGCGGCCCAATAGTCGAGGATCGGGCGGCGATAGAGCCAGACCATGTTGGGGAATTCGCCGGTCTGTAACGTCGCGCCACGCTGGGCCAGGCCGCGACCGCGAAACAAGCCGAGCAGATCGAATTCGGTTTCCGCCTGCATCTCTTCGAGCACGTCGTCGTCGGGGAAATCGTCGATGCGGATGACAACGCCTTCGCACAGCGCGCGGAACTCGGCGGGCAGGCGGGCGAAGGCCTCATCGGCCATGGTTTCGAAATCTTCCAGCGTCGGCGCGGTGGCGGTGCGCCAGTCAGGCTTATTCGTATCGGCCATCAGAAAAACCAGCCCGTGACGAGATTGAGCGCCAAGACGACGACAAGGATGAGGCCGATGATGCGGCCGATGCGCTTGGCCCAGACTTCGATCGGGTCAGCGCTTGTGGTCGGCGGTGGCGCGACGGTTTCGAGCTGGGTGGAGAAGAGGTCGGCGTCGCGGGGCATGGCGCCCCGCGACGAAGTATTGGGATCGCGGTTTATTTCCACGTCCGGACGTCGACGAAGTGGCCGGCGAGGGCCGCTGCCGCCGCCATCGCGGGGGAAACCAAGTGCGTGCGGCCACGGAAGCCCTGGCGGCCCTCGAAATTGCGGTTCGAGGTCGAGGCGCAGCGCTCGCCGGGGGCCAGCTTGTCCGGGTTCATGGCCAGGCACATGGAGCAGCCGGGCTCGCGCCATTCAAAGCCAGCGGCGACGAAGATTTTGTCGAGACCTTCGGCTTCCGCCTGCTGCTTCACCAGGCCGGAGCCGGGCACGACCATGGCGTTGATGCGCTCAGGCACCTTCTGGCCACGGGAGACGGCGATCTTGGCGATCTCGGCGGCGGCGCGCAGGTCTTCGATGCGGCCGTTCGTGCACGAGCCGATGAAGGCGCGATCGATCGCAAGATCGGTCATCTTCTCACCGCCCTTGAGGCCCATATAGGCGAGGGCGCGTTCGAACTTGGCGCGCTGCTGATCGGTCTTGGCGTCTTCGAGGCGCGGCACGGTGCCACCGATGGTGGTGACATCTTCCGGCGACGTGCCCCAGGTGAGGAGCGGCGGCAGGCTGGCGGCATCAAGCTTCACGTGACGATCGAAATGCGCACCGTCTTCGGTGCGCAGCGTGTCCCAGTAGCGCAAAGCCTTGTCCCAATCGGCGCCTTTCGGCGCTTTCGGGCGACCTTTGAGGAATTCGTAGGTCTTCTCGTCCGGCGCGACGAGGCCGGCGCGGGCGCCGCCTTCGATCGACATGTTGCAGACCGTCATGCGGCCTTCCATCGACAGCGAGCGGATCGCCTCGCCGTCATATTCGATGACGCTGGAGGTGCCGCCGGCGGTGCCGATCTCGCCGATGATGGCGAGGATGATGTCCTTGGCGGTGACGCCTTCCGGCAACTTGCCGTCGACGGTGACGCGCATGTTCTTGGATTTTTTCTGGATCAGCGTCTGCGTGGCGAGCACGTGCTCGACTTCCGACGTGCCGATGCCATGCGCCAGCGCGCCGAAGGCGCCGTGGGTGGCGGTGTGGCTGTCGCCGCAAACGATGGTCGTGCCCGGCAGGGTGAAGCCCTGTTCCGGCCCGATGATGTGGCAGATGCCCTGGCGGACGTCGACGCCGTCATAATATTCGAGGCCGAAATCGGCGGCGTTCTTCGCCATCTGCTCGATCTGGGCTTTGCTTTCCGGATCATCGATCGGCTTCGAGCGATCGGTGGTGGGAATGTTGTGGTCGACCACGCAGAGCGTCTTTTCCGGCGCGCGCACCTTGCGGCCGGACATGCGCAGACCTTCGAAAGCCTGCGGCGAGGTCACTTCGTGGACGAGGTGGCGATCGATGTAGAGGAGGGTCGTGCCATCCGGCTGAGCCTCGACGACATGGTCGTCCCAGATCTTGTCATAAAGCGTGCGTGCCTTGGCCATTTCGGTCGGGTCTCTCTACTTGGGACCGCGCACCTCAAGCGCGCGGATTTTTTCTCGGCGGACTTCTAGCGGTTTGGATCGGCGGAAGGAAGAGGCGTGCATGGGTCGCAACGCAGGTATTCCTTCGCCGATTTCAGTCAGATAGGCGTGAGATTGGTAAAATTCCAGGGTGTCACGCCGGGCCTAAAAGCCGAGCTGGCGCTATTTCCCCAGCAATACCCGGTATTTTTCCACCTCTTTCGGCACGAGCTGGCGAACATATTCCGCCGACAGTTCCTCGCCGGAGGCGGGAAGGGCCGAAAGCTCGGCCAGGCGCGATTGCACCGTGTCGCTCGCCACCGCCTTGCGCAGGGCCTCGTTGAGCTTGGCGATGATCGGTTCCGGCGCGCCGGCCGGCAGGAACAGGGCATTCCAGCCCTCGGCCTGGAAGGCGGGCACGCCGGCTTCCTGGGCGGCGGGCACATCGGGCAGGTTTTTCAGCCGCTGGTGGGCGGAGACGACGAGGCCCTTCACCTCGCCGGCATTGATGGCGGCGGCGACGGAGGTGGCGGCATCGCAGACGCCATCGACATGGCCGCCCATGGCATCATTGAGGGCGGGGGCGGCGCCGCGATAGCTGACGAGCGATACATCGATCGCGGCCGCCTTCACGAAGCTCATGCAGATCAAATAGTTGGACGAGCCGACCCCGGCATGACCGAGCGTCATCTTGCCCGGGTTCTGTTTGGCGTAGGCGATCGTCTCGGCGACGGTCGCGGCCGGAAAATTCTTGCGCAGCGCGATGACCGGCGAGGTCTTGGCGATCAGGCCGACGGGGGCGAAGGCCTCCGGCTTGAAGGGCACGTTTTCCGTCGTCCAATAGACGGCGGCATTGGTGCCGGCATTGCCTATGGTCAGCGTATAGCCGTCGGGCGCGGCGCGTGACGCCCGCGTCAGGCCGATCGAACCGCCGGCGCCGCCGACATTCTCGATGACCAGGCGCTGATCGAGCGCCCGCCCCATTTCGTCAGCCGCCAGGCGCGCGATGACATCGGACGTGCCGCCGGCGGCGAAAGGAACGATGAAGGTGATCGGCTTGGAGGGATAGGATTGCGCCAGGGCCAGGCTGGACGACAAAGCCAAAGCCGCCACAGCGAAAAAACGTACCGTTCCGATCATGCGCACCCCTCCGTTCGCACCGTCTGAGGGGCCAGAGGTTAGGCAAGGGCGTCGCCCCTGACAATGCAACAGAAGGTGGATTGGCGCGAACAAAAACGTGGATGAGCGGAGGGCGCTGCGGAATCGACGGGCGAGCGTGCGATAAGGGCGCATGAAATTCATTCCGCCTCTCGTTCCCGGCCGCTTGATCGAACGCTACAAGCGCTTCCTCGCCGACATCACCCTCGACAGCGGCGAGACCATCACCGCGCACTGCGCCAATCCTGGCGCGATGCTTGGGCTGATCGATCCGGGCAATCGGGTGTGGCTGTCGAAGTCAAACAATCCGTCGCGGAAGCTTGCTTATTCGTGGGAGATCGTTGAAGCCGATTTCGGCCGAGGGCCGGAATGTGTCGGCATCAACACGTCGCATCCCAATGGCATCGTGTTCGAGGCGATCGGTCGAGGCTTCTTTCCAGAGCTCGCGGGCTATGCGTCGGCGCGGCGCGAGGTGAAATATGGCCGCAATAGCCGTGTCGACATTCTGCTCGAAGGCGAGGGTCGCCCGGCTTGCTATGTAGAGATCAAGAACATCCACATGATGCGTCAGCCGGGCCTGGCCGAATTTCCCGATTGCGTCACCGCGCGCGGCACCAAACATCTGATGGAACTCGGCGATATGGTGGAAGCTGGCCATCGCGCCGTGATGATCTATCTCATCCAGATGCAGGCCGACCGCTTCACGCTGGCCGGCGATATCGACCCGGCCTATGCGAAGGCGTTCGCTTTGGCGCGTAAGCGCGGGGTCGAGGCCATGGCCGTGTGCTGCGAAGTGTCGCCGCGAGAGATCGAAGTCGATCGGCGGGTTGAGGTGGTGATTTAGAGGCCAGCGCCTTGGTGTCATCCCCGACAGCCGCAGAGCGGCTGAGCGGGGATCCAGGAGCAGCAGGCTCAATGCTCGATGTGCGATATTGCCATGGCCTCAGCTCTACCACTTGCTCCTGGATCCCGGATCGCCTGCTGCGCAGGCGTCCAGGATGACACCAAGGCTTTGGCGGGACGCTGGATTGCTTCACTTCGTTCGCAATGACGGCCTCCCGTCATTGCGAGGAGCGCAGCGACGAAGCAATCCAGAGCCGCACGCTCAGACCTAAAATCGTGATGCTCAAAGACCGAACAGCCTGATGGCATTACCGCTGAAAATCGCTGACTTCTCCGCGTCCGGAAGATCGAGCATATCGACATGAGCCGTGTTGGCGCCGATGAAGGGATCATCCGTGCCGAACAGAAGCTGGCTCGCGCCGACCGTCTTGATCGCGAAATCGAGGGCATTCTTGCCGAAGGCCGTCGTGTCGTAATAGAGGCGGCGCGCGTAGAGGCTGGGCAGTTTGGAAATATGCTGTCGGCAATCGGGAAACAGGCGATAGCCGTTGTCGAGCCGCTCCAGCGCCATCAGCAAGGCACCGCCGGTGTGGGCGAGAATATAGGGGAAGTTCGGATAGCGCTCGAAGAGGCCCGAATAGATGAAACGCGTCGCCGCCAGAGTGGTGTCGAAGATCATGCCTAATCGCAGCGGCAGTTCATAGCCTTCGAAGCCATCGGTGCTGCGCGGAAACATCGGATGTTCGAAGACGGGCAGGCGGAGGCGATCGATTTTCTCCCAGAGCGGTGCGAATTCCGGGGCGTCCAGGTAGGTGCCATCGACATTGGAGCCGATGATCACCCCTTTCATGTCGAGGTCTTGCAGGGCGCGATCGAGTTCGGTGAGTGAGGCCTCGACATTCTTCAGAGGCAGGCTGGCAAGGCCAACGAAACGGTCGGAATGCTGGCGGCAGATGCGGGCCAGGGCATCGTTGATCTGGCGCGCCATGTCGATTTGCTTGGCTTCGTCCCACAGATAGACGTTGGGCGTACTGAGCGAAAGAATGCGTTTATCGATGCCCTTCGCATCCATGTCTTTCAAGCGGCCCGTGATGTCGAACATGTCCTCGCGCGACCAGGCGACGGTGGAACCGCGATGGCGAAAGAGCGTCTGCCCGTCCTCGGTCTTCTCCGTCTCAAGCGCCAGGGTGGTGGACAATTCGTCCAGATAGCGCTGGTCGACGATGTGGGCGTGGACGTCAATCTTCACGCGCGTCATCCATCGAGAGATCAGCACCCCACAGCTTGTGCGTCTGCGCCTGCAACTTCTCGATCATCTGCTCGAAATCGCGCCGCTCGCGTTCCGACAGCGCCGACATCAGCGCGCGCTGGTGGTCGAGGGCAATGGGGACGATCTCCTCGTAGATGCGGCGCCCCTTGGCGCCGAGTTTGAGCACATTGAGGCGGCGATCCTGATCGGAGATGGAACTGAGCACGAGGCCGGCGGCGACGAGCCGCGTCACCGCCCGATTGACCTTGGCTTTGTCCATTTCGGTGCGTTGGCAGATATCGCCGGACGAACAGGTGCCGACCTCGGCCAGATGGGCGATGACGCGCCATTCGGGAATGCTGATGCCGAGCGAACGATATTGTTTGGCAAGGGCGGCGCTGACGCCGCGCGCCAGCACGGCGATGCGGTACGGCATGAAATGCTGCAAGGCCAAATGGCCGGTCGACTTCAAGGATGGGCGCGGGCTGTTGGCAGGAGACATGAGGCGCGTTGACCTGGGAAAAGAAGTGTGCTTCGATCGTTTCGATTGAAACGATACAAACTGATCGTGTCAAGTCCGTGCTGTGAATGGCTTAAGTGTGGAGGGGCGTCATGAGGATGGATCGTGCGGCTGCCGTTGCGGCAGCCATCATTTGCGCAACGGGCGCTTTGGCCCAGCAATCGCAACCGGCGCCGCCGCCGGCTGCGCCCTACGGTTCACCGATCAGTCTCGATCAAGCCATCAAGGCCGCGACCGCCGCCATGGCGAAAGCCGGCGACATTCAGGTGCCCAATGCGGTGGCGGTGGTCGAGCCGTCGGGCGATCTCGTCTATTTCGCCAAGATGAGCGGCGCGCCTTATTCTGCTGTGCAGCTCGCGCAGCAGAAGGCTGTGGCCTCGGCGCGCTATCGCCGGCCGACCAAGGCTTTCTATGACGGCATCGAAGGCGGCCATCCGTTCTTTCTGACGTTCCCCGGCGTGGCGGGCGCCCCGGGCGGCGCGCCTTTGATCGTCGATGGCAAGCTGATCGGCGCGATCGGCGTCAGTGGCGGCAATGGCGATCAGGACATGGCGGTGTCGGGCGCTGGCGTCGACGCGCTGAAATAATCACGCATTCAAGGGCAAGCATTCGAGTGAGATTAGCGATGAATCTTTCCACACGACGCGTTTTTCTCGCGGCGACCAGCCTTCTTGTTGCCGCGGCGGCCTCGCCATTGCTGGCCGATACCTATCCGTCGCGCCCGATCAAGATCGTGGTGCCGTTTGCGGCTGGCGGCGGCAATGATCTGTTGGCGCGGCTGATCGCGCAGCAAGTATCGGAACAGTTGAAACAAAGCGTCGTGATCGAAAACCGGCCGGGTGCGGGCACGCAGGTCGGTGCCGAGGTCGTGGCGCGGGCGGAGCCGGACGGCTATACGCTGCTCTCCACATCGATGACGACCTATGTCCTCAATCCGTTTCTCTACAAGAAACTGTCCTATGATCCGGCGAAGGATTTCGCGCCGATCTCGCTGACCGGCAGTTTCGATCTGATGCTGGTGGCCCATCCGTCGTTTCCGGCGCAATCGCTGGAACAGTTCGTCGCTCTGGCGAAAAGCAAGCCGGGCGATCTGTCCTATGCATCGGCCGGCCCCGGCAGTCCGCATCAGCTCGCCATGGAATTGCTGATGCGCCGCGCGGGTCTCAGCATGGTGCATGTCGCCTATCGTGGCGCGGCGCCCGCGCTGCAAGATCTGATTGCCGGTCATGTGCCGATCATGATGCTGGACGTGGCGACGGCGCGCGAGCCGGTGAAAGCGGGTCTCCTCAAGGCTTTCGGTGCTGCCTCCCTGACGCGCTTTAGTGATTTTCCCGATCTGCCGACGATCGCCGAACAGGGCTTCCCCGGCTATCAGGCCTCTGCCTGGCAGGGCATCGTCGCGCCGGCCCGGACGCCGCTTGAGATCATCGACAGGCTGAACAAGGCCATCGGCGCGGCTTTGGCGGATAAGCAGGTGCGCGAAAAATTGCGGGCGGCGGGCATCGAGCCGATCGCCAGCACACCGGCCGAGTTCAAAGCCTTCATGGCGGGCGAAGCGATCAAGTGGGACGAGGTGATCAAGGCCGCGAAGATCACGCTGGAGTGAGGTCTAGCGCTTCTTCCAGAGCGATTTGAACAATCGCTCGCCCAGGGTCGGCTTGATCGAGGCGAGACTACGGCGGGCATTGTCGACGAGTTCGACGATAGCCGGTTCGCTGGAGGTTCCGAAGCGACGGATCGTCTCCTTATAGAAGGTCCGCGATTTATCGCGTTGTTTCATCTGCAAATATTGCCAGCCTTTGTTGACGAAGGCCTTGGCGACCTGCTCGCGCACCCCGGGGCTGGCGTCCTTTTCAAACCGGTCGATCACTTCATCGTAACAGGCGACGGCTTTTTCGTCCTCATACATCTTGCCGAGCAGGAGGCCCTTGTTGATGAGTGCGGCCGACACATGGTCGGCCACGCCGGGCGCTTTGACGTCGCCAAATCGCCAAACGGTCTCGTCGTAGCAGGCGATCGCGTCGAGATCGCGCTGCATCTGCTCCATTTGCCAGCCTTTGCTGGTGAAGGTCTTGGCAAGCTGTTCGAGCATTTCGGGTTGATCGGCGTTCTCATAACGCTGGATGATCGCGTCGTAACACGCGACCGATTGTTCCGATTGCTGCATCTCGCCGAGATGGATGCCCTTGTTCAGCAGCGACTTGATGACACGCTGTTGCATCTGCGGATGAGCGTTATCGGCGAACCGGCGCTCCACTTCGTCGAAGCAGTCGATAGCTTGCAGGAGCTGCTTGGCGCGTCCCAGCCGAAAACCCTTGTCGACGAGGGCGCGGGCCACTTCAATCTGCGTTTCCACGTCATCGGCCGCGCCGAAATGCGCGATGATCTTGTCGTAGCAGGCAATGGTTTCGTCGATCCGGGCGAGGTTGCCCAGGGCAAGCCCTTTTTCCATCAGGGCCAGGGCCGCGATCGGGCGCACGGGTGGATCGTCGTCGTGAAAGCGATCGAAGACCTCCTGAAAATGCGGCAAAGCCTCGCTCTGGCGATCGCGGAACTGCACGAAGTGCAGGCCTTTCTCAAACAGCGCCGCGGCAACCCGATGCCGCAGTGCTGGAACGTCGCTCTCGCCGAAACGCTTGGCAAGGTCGTCGCGGGTTGCCAGCATGTCGTCGTAACGTTCCTGGCGATTGTAGAGATAGCCGACGTTGAGCAGGGCTTCAGCGATCAGGACCTGGAAGCGGGCTTCGTCGCTCTCGCCGAAACGGCGCACCAGCGTCGTGTAGCGGTCGATGGCTTCGGCGGTGCGATCCAGGCGATCGAGCAGAATGGCGGAATGGAGAAAACCGCGTGCCTGGGTGTAGCGGGGTTCCGGTTCGGTGGTGTCCCCGGTGCGGGCGATGAGCTCGTCGTAGATCTTCAGCCCTTCGTCGGTACGATCCAGTCGGGAGAGTGTCAGGGCCTTGTTGAAAAGGGCATCGGCGACGTAGCCGCGTATGGCCGTATCCTGCGCGTCAAGCGGGCCCAATTGCCCGATGATTTGATCGTAGCAGGCGATTTCGTCGACATGCCGCTCTTGCTCGTCGAGAAGGGCTGCTTTGCTGAGCAAAGCCGGTCCTAGCCATTCGTTCCTGAGTTCGATGCGCTCGCTTTCGCCATACCGCCGGATCAGCGTATCAAACGTGGCTTCGGCTTCTTGCGGGCGCTGCTCGCGAACCTGCAAAAAAGCTTTCTCGTAGAAGGCAGCGGCGACATGGTGTTGCAATGCCAGTTCCGGCGTCGAGCCGAAGCGGTGAATGATGGCTTCGCAGCAGGCCAAAGCGCGCTCCGGCTGCTGTCTCTTGTCGAAAAGAGCGCGTTTTGCATGCCAGGCGCGGGCGATCTGCACGTGATTGGCGGGATCGGAGGACGAGCCATAGCGGGTGAGCAAATTTTCAAAGCAATCCAGGGCTTCATCGGTGCGTCCCAGCACCGCCAGTTTGGCGCCCTTGTTGTGCATCACTTCCGAAACCGCATAGTCGAAGCGATTGCGTTCGTCGCCGCCAAACCGTTTGACGATTACATCAAGGCAGGAAAGCTCCTGTTGCGGGCGCTCCAGCTGGTTGTGAATGGTTGCAATGTCCAACGAAGCCCGCAGCACCAGATAATCGAGGTCCGGGTCGGACGCCTGATCAATTTGCCAGATGACCTTTTCGTAACAGGCCATCGCCTCTTCCCACTTTTGTTGTCGGAAGAGGCCCGCGCCGGCATTGACGAGCCCCAAGGATCGTTCGTGCAGGTCGCTCCCGGTTACGGCCATTTGGCCGAATTGATGCGCCGCTGCTTCGTCATCTCCGCGCGCATAGGCTTGGAGGGCTTGCAGAAAATGCTGGCGACTGGCGGTGGTCGGCGGGTTTTGCGCGCTTGTTTGTTCGATCCAGCGCATTTCGCTTGGTGTGAATTCACGCCCAGGCCAGATCGGTCCCAATTCGTGCAGAGCCTCTTCAAGGTCCCGCGCCTGGAAAAGTTCGATGCTCACAACAATCTGCCTTTGAAAGCAATTGACTACGCGGTCTTAAAATTGCGCAAGGTCATTCTAGAACAGGAAATGAGACAAATTTATACGCCGCGGATGACCGATAGGAAACCCGCAGCAGGCCTGTTCGCGATTTGCAGGAGGGAACGCAGGATCGAGCGGCGCAAATGGTTGCGCACGCTTATCGCCGGTGTTGACGGGCTACTCGATTATGTAAGCGATGCTTTCATCATCCGGTCGTTCAGGCGCGGCCGGCGGCTGCGCGGACGACAGGTTCTTCCAACTGGATCGCTTGGCGCAGGAGGCTGCCGAGTTCGCTTTGGCCGCGGCCTTTCAGCGTCAATTGCCCGAGGGAGATGATGTGGCCGAGCGGCGCGGGGTGGCCGAAATAATAGCCCTGACCTTCGTTGCAGCCTTCCGCGTTCAAGACGGCAAGTTGCGTATCGGTTTCGATCCCTTCCGCCAGCACCGGAATTTTCAATCCCTCGCCAAGCGCCAGCACGGCGCGCATGATCGCCTTGGCCTGTGGGCTGGTTTCGATCTCGCTCATGAAGGAGCGGTCGAGTTTGATCTTGTCGAACGGGAAGGTTTTCAGTGTATCGAGCGATGAATAGCCGGTGCCGAAATCGTCGAGCGATATTTCCACACCGAGTGCCTTGATCTGCCGCAGCATGTGCAAGGAACGCACCTTGTCGGAAATGATCGCCGATTCCGTCAGTTCCAATTCCAGGCGGGACGCCGGCAGGCCGGTCTCGACGAGAATTTCGAGAATGAGCTTCGGCAGATCGGGATGTTTGAACTGAACCGGCGACAGGTTGACGGCGACTTTATAGGGCGGTTCCCAATTGGCGGCGTCACGGCAGGCGGTGCGCAGCACCCATTCGCCGATCTGCACGATCAGGCCATTCTCTTCGGCCAGGGGAATGAATTCTGCCGGCGGAATGAGGCCGCGAACCGGATGTTTCCAGCGCAGCAGCGCCTCATAGCCGGTGATCGCGCCCGTCGCGAGCGTCGCCTGCATCTGATAGTGGACGTCGAGCTCGCCTTGTTCGAGGGCGGTGCGTAGTTCCGTCGCCAGGATGCGGCGCTGGCGAACCGTCTCGTCCATGGATTGGTCGTAAAAGCAGATGGCGCGGGCGATTTCCGCCTTGGCGCGATACATGGCGAGATCCGCATTGCTGATCAGCATTTCCTTGCTGTCGGCATTGTCGGGGTAAAGGGCGACGCCGATGCTGGCGCCGGTCGCCACCTCGAAATCGTCCACGGTAACGGGTTCAAAAAGCACCTTTTCGAGCCGCGTCAGGAAGTCGAGCATCTGCGCTGACTCGCCGACGCGCAGCGTGACGCTGAATTCGTCGCCACCGAGACGGGCGACGAATTCGTTCTCGCCAATCAGGCCGGCCATGCGTCGCGCCAAAGTCTTGAGGGCTTCGTCGCCGGCTTTGTGGCCGCGCAGATCATTGATCTCCTTGAAACGATCGAGATCGATGCCAACGAGGGCGAACTTGCCGTTCGTCGCGTTGGCCCAGGCGATTTCGCGGTCGAGATGATCGTGGAAACTGACGCGGTTGGGCAGTCCGGTGAGGCTGTCGTTCAAAGCCATGTGTCGCAGCCGGCGATTGGACTCGACCCGCACTTGATCGTCGATGAGATAGCTGGTCAGGCCGGTGCCGACGATGACGAGAGCGGCGATGGCGACGGCGAAGGCCAGGACATGCAGCGCATCCGGATTGGTATAGGCGCCTTCAAGCAGGATGGGTTCGACCTGGAAGGCGGTCATCGCCGTGAAATGCAAGCTGACGATCGCGACGACAAAGATTCCGGAAGCGGTCAATCGCGAAGAGTTCGAGACGTTCCGTGCGGCGACGAAAAGCGCGATGGCGGAGAGGGCGATCGCCAGAACGATCGAGGCGATCAGATAGGAGAGCTGCCAATGGACGATGCCCTGCACGCGGTAGGCGACCATGCCGGTGTAGTGCATGGCGGAAATACCGAGCCCGACGATGGCGCCGCCCATCGCGGCCATCCGGACGCTACGGCCATTGCTGGCAACCGCGAAGCCGATCGCCGTTCCGGCGACCGCCACGAGCAGCGAGACGATCGTCAGGATTGGATCAAGGTCCACCGGAGCCGCCGGCACATAGGCGAGCATGGCGATGAAGTGGGTGCTCCAGATGGAGGCACCCGCCGCGACGGCGGTCAGGAACAACCAACCGGCGTGTTGTTGGCCAGAGGTCCGATAGGCGCGGTGGAAGAGGCTCATGGTCGCCCAGGCGCCACAGGAACAGACGATCGCGGCTACGAGAACGAGCCAAATGTTATGCTCGGTCGCAATGCATCCAAGAACGGTCATCATGGAAGAAATCGTCTTTCAAATATCGAAGCTTGAGCACGCTAATACGCGTGCGAGCCAACAAGATGCGCGCAATGAATACGGGTGGCTGATAAATTTGCGGTAAAAAAGCAGCGTTGAGTTTGACGATTTGAACGATAAAAAGGCTGAGTACAAAGGTATACCGTTGTAGACCGTTGCAGCTTGTCTATGTGAGCGCTATCGCGTGCCGTCCGTTGGCGAACGTTGTCCCCTCTGTTGAAGCGTCTTGCGGATACGCTTTGTCATCGAGGTGAGAAATTCGACCACTTCCGGCTCCCGCTGATAGGTGAGGCGACGGTCGATCGCGCCGATCGTTAGCGCGGCCAGAGGCGTTTGCGCGGTGCTTGGGACGGACACGGACAAAGCCCGTGTCCCTTGAACGAGGCCCTTCTGGCGCAGGAAATAGCCCTTCTTTCTCGCAGCCTGCACGGTCCTGCTGACGTGCTCGGCTTGAACATTGTAGCGCTCGAACCGCATTTTGTTACGTTCGATGATGTCGTGGGCCTCTCTTTCTGGAAGAGAGGCGAGCATGGCGACGCCAGCGGCGCTGACCCCAAGCGGGCGACGAGCACCGATCTGGATGGTGACGACTTGGATCGGAAAGCTTCCAAAGACGCGTGCGATGCAGAGCGCGTCAAGTCCGACGCGAACCGTTAAATAGATGGTGTCCCCCAAGTTCTCCGCCGCTTGCCGGAGATAGGGTTCGGCGGCTTGCAGCAAAGTGGAACGTTTCGGGCGTGCCAAGGCCAGCATGGGAATTTGCTCGCCGACTGCATAACGCCGCGTGATTTGATTTTGCTCGACGACGTCACGCGCCACCAGAACGTTGAGAATTCGATGCGCCGTTGACGGCGTCAGGCTCGTCGTCCGTGAAATCTCCGTTAAGCGCATGCCGTCAAGGCCGGCGGCTGCCAGAAGATCAAGGATATCGAGCGCGCGGCGGATGCTCTGCGCGCCGTCGTTGTTTGCCTCCTCCCGATCGGGTTTGCGAGAGTTTTTCATGTTGCCGCGCAACAAAGCCTTTCACAATGAATTCCACAATATGGAAAGCTCAAGCGCTTTTCAATAACGCGGAAGCGGCGCGCGCGGCAGAATTCCTCCCAAGCAAGATCGTCTGGCGGAGAAAATGCCCATGCAACGTAGCAGCAACCGCATTCTGACGACGCATGTGGGAAGTTTGCCGCGCCCGGCGCAGCTCATCTCCCTCATGCGTCGTATCGAAGCTGGAGAAGCGGTCGATGGGGCTGCGGCCGATCAACAGATCAGTGCGGGCGTGAAAGACATTGTCGCCAAGCAAATCGAATGTGGTGTCGATATCGTTGACGACGGCGAAATGGGTAAGCCGGGCTTCGTGAATTACGTCAACGATCGGCTAGCGGGTTTCGAGGCGGCGCCCACCGGCCAGCAGCCGCAATGGAGCGGTTCGCGCGAGATCGATGCTTTTCCCGAATTCTATGCCTGGTTCGAGAAGCTGATGTCGGCGGATGCCGGGCCGCCGCGGCAGCGCATGATCTGTCGAGCACCGATCAAGTATACCGGACGGCAGGCGCTGCAGCGGGATATCGCAAATCTCCTCGATGCATGCCGCGGCCAGGCTGTCACCGAAGCCTTCATGCCCTCGATTTCTCCTGCGACGGTCGAAGCTTATCAGCTCAACGAATTCTATAAGACAAGCGAGGAGTTTCTCTTTGCCATCGCCGAGGCCATGCGTGAGGAATATCTGGCCATCGTCAAAGCCGGCTTGATCCTCCAGATCGACGATCCCAGGCTCGTCACCCATTATGCCCGCAATCCCAACATGACGCTGGAAGAATGTCGTCGCTGGGCGGCCATCCGCGTGGAGGCGTTGAACCATGCGTTGAGAGGCATTCCGGAAGATCGGGTGCGGCACCACGTCTGCTATGGCATCAACATGGGGCCGCGCGTTCATGACATGAACCTCAAGGATATCGTCGATGTGATCCTGACGATCAAAGCGGGGGCCTATTCGTTCGAGGCGGCCAATCCGCGTCATGAGCACGAATGGCGGCTTTGGGAGACGGTGAAATTGCCGGAAGGGAAGCTGCTCATCCCAGGCATTATCACGCAATCCTCGTTTCTCGTGGAACATCCCGAACTCGTGGCGGAGCGGATCATCCGCTTCGCCAGCGTGGTCGGTCGCGAGAATGTCATCGCCGGTTCCGACTGCGGCTTCGCCACATTCGCCACCGCCGATGAAACCCATCCGACGATCACCTGGGCGAAGCTGAAGGCCCTGTCCGAGGGGGCGCGGCTCGCCTCCGATTATCTATGGCGGCCGAAGGCGAAAGCGATGACGCCTTCTGTCGAACGGCGGCTACTGTTCGGGAACTAAGGCAGCAGCGGGAGGCTGACCATGCCGGTGGATATGCATTTTCATTGGGTGCCGACAGAACTGTCGCACGTCATTCGTGGCCGTGCCACGGCGCCGAAGATCGTCCGGGACGAAGCTGGCGTGGACTGGCTTGATAATGGCGGCAAGCGTCTCATTCGGGTTCCCGAAGGGTTCGACGACGACGTGGATGCGCGCGTGCGCATCATGGACAGCGTTGGCATCAGCCACGGCCTGCTCTCGCTTGCCACCATATATCGTATTGAATGCCTGCCGCCGGATGAGGCGGCCGAACTGTGCCGCGTTCACAACGACGGCATTTCGGCGGCGTGCCAAAAATATCCGGAGCGCCTGTCTGGCCTGGCCGTCATTCCGGCGACGGATATGAGCGAAGCAGTGAAGGAGTTCGAGCGGGCCATTCGCCTGCCTGGGATCGTCGGTGCGCTGCTCCTGGGCGACGGCTTCCTGTCGCAGCAGAGGGCGCAGAAATTCGCGGGTGTTTTCGAGGTCGCCAATCGTTATGGCGCCATGCTCTTTATTCACTATGGCTATCTGCCCGACGATGCCGAGGCGCCGAAGATCGACATTTCCGACAATTCCTTCGTGCGCGTGGCGACGCTCGATTTTCAGGCGCGTCTCTCCTCAAATCTCGTCACCCTGGTGTTGACGGATTTCCTGAAACCTTATCCGCGCGTGACGGTCGTCAGCCATAATCTAGGCGGCAATATTCCCTTCGAGATCGAACGGATGGACCATCGAAGCTATCTCGATCAGCCGCCCGGAGCCCCTTTGCCTTCACAGAAGTTTCGTGAAGCGCCCCTTCTGATCGATTGCAATTCTTTCGGGGCGAAGGCGCTGGAAATGGCGGTCTCCGTCTTCGGTGCGGACAAAATCGTTTTGGGCTCGGATGGGTCGTCCTTTGGCGCCAATTGGTCGCTGCGCGCCATCGAGGAGGCGCAGTTATCGCAGGACGAGAAGCGCGCCATTCTCGACGGCAATGCCATGGCGGCGATTGAGCGCGTGAAACGCGATATCGCGGCGGCGGCGGGCGCGCTGAAATGACGTGAAGGCTCCGCTATAAGATCAACGGGGAGGGGCACACAATGAAAGCAGCACTCTCGGCGCTGTTTCTCGCCTGGGGCACGGTGGGGTTTGCAGCGCCTGGTTTGGCCGAGACTTGGCCGACGAAGGCGGTGACCTTGGTGGTTCCGGCGCCGCCCGGCGGCAATATCGATATCGCCGCGCGGCTTCTGGGCGGCAAGTTGCAGGCCATATTCGGCAAACCCTTCGTTATCGAAAACAAGCCCGGCGCCGGCGGCATGATCGCCGCCGAATATGCCAGAACGGCAACGGGCGACGATAAACTGCTTTTCACGGCGAACTTTCTGTTGTTCAGCCCGTTGATCGTCAATCAGCCGGCTTATGATTGGCGCAAGGATTTTATCCCGGTTAGCTCTTTGACGTTCACGCCGATGGTCCTCGAAGTCCATCCGGGTGTTGCGGTCAAGACCGTGGCGGAACTCATCGATCTGGCCCGCAAGACCAATGGCGATATCGCCATGGCGGCGCCGGGCGTCGGCACCAGCAATCATCTCATCAGCGAAATGCTGCAAAGGAAAACCGGCACGAAATGGATCACGGTGCAATATCGCGGCAATGCGCCGGCAACGGCCGACACGGTGTCGGGCCAGACAAAGTTTCAGTTCGATCAAATCAGTTCGTCTCTGGCGCAGATTAACAGCGGTGCCTTGCGTCCACTCGCGGTGACGGCGCGAACCCGCGTCGCGTCACTGCCACATGTGCCCACCCTCGAAGAAGCAGGGTTTCCCGGACTGGAAGCGGAGACATTCACCGGCGTTTTCGTCGCCGCCAGAACGCCGCCCGAGGTCGTGACCGTGCTGGCCAAGGCGATCAAGGAAGTCGCGCACGACAACGACATCGTTCGCCGCCTGGATGATCTGGGCGCGCGGGTCGAAATCATGCAGACGACCGCGTTCCAGACCTATCTGGACGCCCTTTACGAAACGTGGGCGCCGGTGATCAAAGAAGCGGGCATTCAATCCAACTAGCCATCAAGTGGCCGGCTAGCGGCGAAGCGAGGTTTTCATGAAAATATGGCCAGAAACCTTGGAGGCGGAGCCGGCCTACAAGCTGCTCACGGGGATCGTCGTGCCGCGACCCATCGCCTGGATCACGACCATGTCGATCGAGGGCGTGGTCAATCTGGCGCCGTTCAGTTGCTTCACGATCGTCTCCAGCGCGCCGCCGCTAATTGGCATCAATATCGGTCTCAAGGCGGGGCAGGCCAAAGATACGGGCCGCAACATCAAGGCGTCCGGAGAATTCGTCGTTCATATCGCCGATGAGACGATGATCGAACAGATCCATCTGAGCGCGGTGGAATATCCGCCCGATGTCAGCGAGGTCGAGCTTCTGGGGCTCGATCTTTTGCCCAGCGAAACGATCGCCGTGCCGAGGCTTGCCGCGCCGAGCATTGCGATGGAGTGCCGTTTTCATCAATCGGTTCAGTTCGGCGACACGGGATCTGAATTCACGGTTGGCGAAATCACGCTCTTTCACATTCGCGATGGCCTTTGCACCGATTATAAAATTCAGACCGAAAGCTTGCGGCCCGTCTGTCGCCTCGGCGGGCCGAACTATGGGCTGCTGGGACAGGTGATCACGCAAAAGAACATCGCTCAGACGCCAAAGCGCGTGGAGACGAAAAGCCCGGCGTAGCGTCTCAGATCAGCTTCAGCGCGCGCAGGCTCGCGTGGCCGTTGCGGCCGACGATAATGTGATCGTGCAGTTCGATGCCGAGTGAGCGCGCGATGGCTTGAATGTCGCGCGTCATCTGGACGTCGGCTTGCGAGGGGGCTGGGTCGCCGGAAGGATGATTGTGGACCAAGATAATGGCGGTCGCCGCCAGTTCCAGCGCCCGACGCATTACTTCTCGGGGATAGACGGGCGTGTGATCGACCGTGCCGGTGCCTTGCACCTCGTCGGCGATCAGGCCGTTGCGCTTGTCGAGGAAGAGGATGCGAAATTGCTCGCGATCGGCGAAGGCCATGGCGGCGCGGCAATAGTCGACCACGTCCCTGCCTGAGGTCAGCACGCGCTTCTGCTTGACCTCGCCCAGCGCCAGACGGCGGCCGGCGGCCTCGACGATTTTGAGGTCTATCGCCGTACTCTCGCCGACGCCTTTCACCTCAAGCAGGCGCTCGCGGCGCGCGCCCAGCACTTCGGCGAAGGAACCGAACTGGGCGATGAGGGCCTTGGCCAAAGGTTTGACGTCGCGCTGCGGGATCGAGCGCATCAGAATGAGTTCGAGCAGTTCGTAATCGGGCAGGCCCTGATCGCCGCCCTCGATGAAGCGCGCGCGCAGGCGCTCGCGATGGCCTTTGTAGTGCGGCTCGTCGCTCACGCCGCCGGCAGGATATAGGGCGGTTGCGTATAGCCGGCGGGGGAGTTGGTGAAGATCTCGACGCCGGTCGCCGTCACGCCGACGCTGTGCTCGAACTGCGCCGACAGCGAGCGATCGCGCGTCACGGCCGTCCAGCCATCGGAAAGGATTTTCACCTGCGGGCGGCCGAGATTGATCATCGGCTCGACGGTGAACAGCATGCCTTCGCGCAGGACGATGCCTTCACCGCGGCGGCCGTAATGCAGAATGTTCGGCTCGTCGTGGAAGAGCTGGCCGAGACCGTGACCGCAGAAATCGCGCACCACCGAGCAGCGCTCGCCTTCGGCGAATTCCTGAATGGCAGCGCCGATGTCGCCGGTGGTGGCGCCGGGGCGGATGACGGCGATGCCGCGCATCATCGCTTCATAGGTGACTTCGACCAGGCGCTGGGCGCGGCGGTTGACCTCGCCGACGCAATACATGCGGCTGGAGTCGCCATGCCAGCCGTCGACGATCAAGGTCGCGTCGATGTTGACGATGTCGCCACTGCGCAGCGGCTTGGAATCGGGAATGCCGTGGCAGACCACGTGGTTGATCGAGGTGCAGAGCGACTTGCGATAGCCACGATAGCCCAATGTCGCCGGATAGGCGTTGTGGTCCATGGCGAATTCGAACATCAGCTTGTCGAGCTTATCGGTGGGGACGCCGGGTTCGACATGGGCCGTCAGCATGTCGAGGGCGGCGGCGGCCAACTGGCCGGCCTTGCGCATGGCGGCAAAGGCTTCCGGCCCGTGCAGCTTGATTTGTCCGGTCTTTCGGGTGGGCGCGCGTGCCGCGTCGACGAAGGTCATGGCTTCCAAGAATTTCCTGTGAGACCCAAGATTTAAGCCATTTAGGCGCCAGTGCAAGGGCGGAACCGGGCCTCGCCGGGGGCAGATTGCCCCATGGGAGGGCCTGGTTTTCCCTTCCGGCTGGCTTTTGGCCGGACCCGCGTGCTATGGCGCGGCCATGAAGCCTTTCCCTAACGATACCGGGCCGTTCGGCGCTTATGCGCCCGGCGCCTTGGTGGCCAGCATTATTTCGCGCACCCGCCGGGCCTCCCTGAATTGGGCCGGCCGGCGCAGCGCCTATGCCCTGCGCAAGGTTGCCCTGCGCCTGCTGGCGGGCCGTCCAGTCGACACCGAGGCGCTTGGCGCGCGCATGCGGCTCTATCCGTATAATAACGTGTGCGAAAAGCGCATTCTGTTCACGCCGCAATATTTCGACGAGCCGGAGCGGGCGCTGCTGGCGGCGGCGATCAAGCCGAATTTCGTCTTCATCGACATCGGCGCCAATATCGGAGGTTACTCCCTGTTCGTGGCGGCGACCGCCGGGCGCGATGCGCGCATTCTGGCGATCGAGCCGCAGCCGGAGATTTTCGAGCGTCTCGTCTACAACATCCGCCAGAACGAATTCGCGTCGGTGAAGGCGCTCGATTGCGCGGTGTCGGACAAGGATGGCGAGATCACCCTGTTCCTGCCGACCCACAATCGCGGCGAGACCTCGATGCGCATCGTCAATTCCGATGCCGGCGGCCAGCGGTTGAAGGTGATGGGACGCACGCTGCTGGGATTGGTGCAGGACGAGGGCTACGGCCATATCGATGCGATTAAGCTCGATGTGGAAGGTGCCGAAGACCTGATCCTCGAGACCTTCTATCGCACGGCGCCGCAATCGCTGTGGCCGAAGCTGGTGCTGATGGAATATTCCAACGGCCGCTGGGCGCTTGATCTGCCGCGCATCATGCGCACGAACGGCTATCGTGAAACCCTGCGCACCAAGTCAAATGTCGCCTGGGTGCGGGACTAATTTTTCGCAGCTCGTAATGCGTCGAGCGCATCGGGCGTGTCGACATCGGTGGCGACGGCTTCATTGTCCATCGGCACATAGATGATGCGCTCGTTCTTGGCGGCGGCTTCCAGGATCGGCTTTGCGCCCTGGTCGCCTTTCAATTGCATGATCTGCGGGAACAGCGAGCGGGCCAGGAGCACCGGATTGCCGCGCGCACCGTTGTAGACGGGCACCACCGCATCGGCGTCGGGATGGTCGATGAAGACTTCGATCAGCCGGTTGATGATCGTGCTCGACACTTTCGGCATGTCGGCGAGCAGGACGATGGCGCCCTGGCTGTTCACCGGCAGGCGGCCGACGCCGCGTCTGAGCGACGAGGCGAGGCCGGTTTCATAGTCGGGATTATGGACGAGGCTGACGTCGGCATCGGCCAGCGCCGCTTCCACCGCTTCATGGGCATAGCCTGTGACGACGACAACCGGCGCGCAGCGCGAGCACAACGCTTCGTCGATGACATGGCGGACCAGCGGCCGGCCATCAAGGTCAGCCAGCACTTTGGTGACGATCTTGGCGTCCTGCGCCCGATAACGGGAGCCAAGACCGGCGGCGAGAATGATAGCAGCGACGTGAGCCATGGAAGGAAGGTTTATCAGTCCGAGGGCGGGACTGCACGCGGCTGGCCGCGTTGGACGATTTCCATCAGCAGGCCGCCGGCGCCCATGCGGCGGATGTCGCGGGCCTTCACGTCGAGGCCGGCGAGTAATCGTTGCAGCACCCAGTCGAAACCGTTCTCCTTGGGCGAGCGGGCGCAGCCGGGTGCTCCGAGCACGGGTTTGCGTTTGCCGTCGCTCTCGATGTCGCCGACGAGAAGCAGATTGCCAGGATCGACCGGCATGCCGAGCTGTTCGATGCGTCCGCCGGCCATTTCGAGAGCGGCGGGAATCACGTCGCGTCGATCGGTGATGGCGGAGGCGCCGAAGACGACGATAATATCGCTTTCCTGTTTCACATCGGCGATGGCGGCCGCGAGCGGGCCGGCTTCGTGCGGTACGCGCACATCGGCCACCAGAGTGGCACCGGCCGGCGCGATACGCTCCTGCATGACGCGCAGCGTCTTGGCGACGGTCGAGGGTTTCAGGCCGGGCAGCAAAGTGGAGACGACGCCGATCTTCATCGGCTTATAGGCCGCGACATGTAGCGGCGCTTCTTTCGCCGCGGTGATGGCTTGCTGGAGCAGGGTTTCGGGCACGGCGAAGGGAATGATCTTGACGGTGCCGATCATCTCGCCTTGCACCACGGCGCGCCACGGTTCGAGCGTCGCGACGGTGATGGATTCGTCGATGTCGTTGATGCCGTCGATGGCGGTCGTGTCGATCATCAACACGCCGGCCTGTTCGGCGAACAGATTGGAGCGGCCGGTGAAGGGTTTCTCGACGCTGACGTGATGGCCGGCGACGGTCTGGGCCAGGCGCAGCGCGGCATCGTCTTCGCCGACATCGCCGTTCTCCGCCTTGGCGACGACGATATCGAAAACACCAGCCGCCTTAAGGGCGTCGATCTGCGCCGCGCCGATGGTCTCGCCCTTTTTCAGGACCAGGCCATCCATGCGCACCGCATGGGCGACGATGCCGCCCAGGGCCTCGTCTACCGGAATGGCACCAAATTTCACGCTGAGGCTCCAATCGCCGCACCGGCGCGCTCTTTCTCGGCACGCAGCGGTTTCTTGCGCAGGGACAGAATGATCTCGGCGAGAACCGAGACTGCGATTTCCGCCGGACTGACCGCGCCGATATCCAGGCCGATGGGGGCACGGATGCGCGCGATCTGCTCTTCGGTGAAGCCTTTGGCCTGCAGGCGTTCGACGCGGCGCGCATGGGTTTTGCGCGAGCCGAGCGCGCCGACATAGAAACAGTCGGCCGCGAGCGCCAGTTCCAACGCCGGGTCATCGATCTTGGGATCGTGGGTGAAACAGGCCAAGCCGGTATAACGATCGAGCTTGAGGCCGGGCAGGACATCCTGCGGCCATTCAGCGAGCAAGGTCACGTCGGCGAAGCGTTCCGGCGTGGCGAAGGCAGTGCGCGGATCGATCACGGTCATGTCGAAGCCGGCGACGCGGGCGAGCGGCGCCAGAGCCTGCGAGGCATGCACGGCGCCGATCACGAAGAGGCGAACCGGCGGCACTTGCACAGTGAGGAAATAGCTTTTGCCGTCCACGTCTACCGTGCCGCTCTTGCCTGAGCGTAAGGCGGCATCCAGCACATCGGCCAAAGCGTCGCTTGCGACGTCGGCGCCTTTGACGAGGCGCTGCGCACCGTTCGCCGTATCGGTGATCAAGACGCAAGCGCGCCGGGCGGCACGCTCGGCATTCATCGCGGAGAGAAGAGCGATATCCATTAGTCCACCTTCTCCACATAGACCTTGATGCGGCCGCCGCAGGAGAGGCCGACCCGCCAGGCGGTTTCGTCGGCGACGCCGAATTCAAGGGTACGGGACTTGCCGTCGCCGATTACGTCGAGGGCTTCGGTGACGACTTCGCCTTCGACGCAGCCGCCGGAAACGGAGCCGAGAAACAGGCCGTCCTCGTCGATGACCAGATGGCTACCGACCGGGCGCGGCGCCGAGCCCCAGGTCTCGGTGACGGTGGCAATGGCAACGCCTTTGCCGGCCTTCCGCCATTCCTCGGCTTTGGCCAGGATGTCTTCATCGGTCGCGAGCATGATTTCCTCACATGTCGGATGGTTCGGTGCTAAACCGCTGTATATTCCCATATATAGCGTGCCCACCCGGAGATTTCCACTCCGGCGCCAGATTAGCCCTTGCGGCCATAGGTGGCGAATTGCGCCAGAACCCTCTCCATTTCCTTCTTGCCCAGGATAACAGGTTTCAGCTTGGCGGCGAGCAGATCGAGATATTGGCCGCTCAGGTTTTCGACTTCCCTGGCCACCGCCAGTGCGCCGTCGAGCGTGGTGCCCACGGCAATGACGCCATGGTTGGATAAGAGTGTCGCCTTGCGCCCCTTGAGCGCGCGCACCGCATGGTCGGACAGGGCTTGCGTGCCGAAGGTGGCATAGGGCGCGCAGCGGATGTCGTGTCCGCCGGCAATGGCGATCATATAGTGAAAGGCCGGCAGACCGCGCCGCGCGCAGGATAAAGCCGTGGCGCGGGGCGAATGGGTGTGCACCACCGCGTTCATCTCGGGGCGGGCCCGATAGATGGCGGCATGAAAGCGCCATTCGGAGGACGGCGGCCGTTTGCCCGCCAAAACCTTGCCGTCGAGATCGAGCAGCACCAGGTCGGCAGGCTTGGTCTGCGCATAGGGCAGGGCTGAGGGCGTGATCAACAGGCCGTGAGGGGCGCGGGCCGAGACGTTGCCGGATTTCGACGGCGCGAAGCCGAGGCGATCCATCTCCTGGGCGATGTGGATGACGTCGCGGTGAAGGGCGGCGTCGGTGCTCATACGCGCTCGGCCTGCGGGTAGAGCGCGGCGAGCCCTTCAGCGGTGGCTGGCGTGACACCGCGTTCGGTGATCAAGGCGGTGACGAGCCGGGCCGGTGTCACGTCGAAGGCCGGATTGGCGGCTGACGATCCGGGTGCGATGATGCGAACGGTTCTGAGAGCGCCATCGCCATCGATGCCGCTCATATGGGTGACCTCGCTGGCGGCGCGTTCCTCGATGGGGATGTCCTGGACGCCATCGCCCAGCGACCAGTCGATGGTTGAAAACGGCAGCGCCACATAGAACGGCACGCGGTTGTCGAAAGCGGCGAGCGCCTTGAGATAGGTGCCGATCTTGTTGGCGACATCGCCTTGCGCCGTCGTGCGGTCGGAGCCGACGATGCACAGATCGACCTGACCGTGCTGCATGAGATGGCCACCGGCATTGTCGGCGATGACCGTGTGCTTCACGCCATGGGCGCCGAGTTCATAAGCGGTGAGAGACGCGCCCTGGTTGCGCGGCCGGGTCTCGTCGACCCAGACATGCACGTCGATGCCGGCATCATGGGCGAGATAGATTGGCGCCAGCGCTGTGCCATAGTCGACGCACGCGAGCCAGCCGGCGTTGCAATGGGTGAGAATGTTTAGGGGCCCACTCTTGCGTGCGGCAGCCTCACGCAGCAGCGGCAGGCCTTGTTCGCCGATGGAGCGGCAAGTGGCGGCGTCCTCGTCGCAGAGGTTGAGGGCTTCCGTACGGGCGCGCTCGGCGCGTTGCGCTGGCGGCAGCGGGAGAAGGACGGTCTGCATCCGGCGCAGCGCCCAATGCAGGTTCACCGCGGTGGGGCGTGTCGCACCGAGAGAGGCGAGGGCATAGGCCAAGGCGGCGTCCGAGGGATCATCGCGCATGGCCAATGCCACGCCCCAGGCGGCGGTGGCGCCGATCAATGGCGCGCCGCGCACGATCATGTCCTTGATCGCGCGGGCCGCATCCGCCGAGGCGTTGAGTGTGACGGTTTCGAAGGCGAACGGCAGTTTCGTCTGGTCGATGACGACGACCTGACGCCGCTCGTCTTCCCAGATGGTGCGATAGGGCCGGCCGCCGATCTGCATCAGTGACCGTCGAACGCCATCAGCGTGCGCACGGGCACGCCGAGCGCCTGAATTTTCTTGGCGCCGCCAAGGTCAGGCAGATCGATGACGAAACAGGCGGCGACCACATCGGCGCCGATGGATTTCAAGAGTTTCACCGCCGCTTCGGCGGTGCCCCCGGTGGCGATGAGATCGTCGATGACGATCACACGTTCGCCGGCTTGAATGGCATCGCTGTGAATCTCCATTTCGTCGACGCCGTATTCGAGCGAATAGGCGATCGAGGCGGTTTTATGCGGCAGCTTGCCTTTCTTGCGGATCGGCACGAAGCCCGCCGACAATTGATGGGCGACGGCGCCGCCGAGAATGAAGCCGCGCGCCTCGATACCCGCCACCTTGTCGATCTTGGTGCCGGCGACCGGCTGAACCAATTCGTCGACGGCGCGGCGGAAGGCTCGGGCATCGCCGAGCAGGGTGGTGATGTCGCGAAACTGAACGCCCGGCTTCGGATAATCCGGAATGGTGCGGATTGCTTGCTTCAGATCATAGGTTGCGTTCATCGACAATCCATTCTGGTTAGGCGGCGTTGACGCGCGCCAGGATCACTTTCAACTTTTCCAAAAGGGCGGGATCACGGGCCGATGGCGCCGTGATGAGTGCGGTGTCCAAAGCGCGATCGGAACCGACGGGGCAGGGTTCATGTTCGGCGGGGAAATCGCGCAGCACGCGCGCCAGCAGCTTTGCCGCCTTGCCGGCATTCTCATGGACGATCTTGATGACGGAGGCGACATCGACCGCGTCATGTTCGGGATGCCAACAGTCATAATCGGTGACCATAGCGACCGTGGCGTAGGAAAGTTCGGCCTCGCGCGCCAGCTTCGCCTCCGGCATCGCGGTCATGCCGATAACGTCATAATTCTGCGCCTTGTAGGACAGGGATTCCGCATAGGAAGAGAATTGCGGTCCCTCCATGCACACGTAAGTGCCGCCTTTGACGATGGGCAGGCTTTCTGCCTCCGCTGCCTGCAACAGACGTTGGCGCAAAAGCGGTGAGATGGGATGGGCCATCGAGACGTGGGCAACGCAGCCATTGCCGAAAAAGGATGAGGCGCGGCCGTGGGTGCGATCGACGAATTGATCGACGAGAACGAAGAGGCCGGGCACGAGTTCCGGCTTGAACGAGCCGCAGGCCGACACCGAAATCACGTCGGTGACGCCAACCTGCTTCAACGCATGGATATTGGCGCGGTAATTGATGCCCGAAGGCGACAGAACATGGCCGCGTCCGTGG
>MKVW01000004.1:181466-211556 GCA_001898965.1 Rhizobiales bacterium 62-17 | reverse complement strand
AAAGGGGGTGCTCACGCGTTCCTCGCGCAGGTTTTCGAGCCCTGGCAGGTCGTAAATGCCCGAACCGCCGATGATGCCGACAATCGCTTTGGTCATGGAATCCACCTTACCCGTCGAGTTATCCCGTCAATCGCGCGCGAATCAAGCGCCATCAGCCACCGAAAAAGCCAGCGATGACAGGCTCGTGACATCGGCCTGCGGCATCGTGATTTGCCGTGAACGGCGCATGGTCCTAAATTTTGGGCAGGGAAAGGGGCGTATTCGCGCATCCAAGCAGGCATTGCGCGGAAAAGCTCATCGGAGGCCGTCATGAACGTCATTCACCGTCGCGGATGGGAAATTCCCGAACGCGAGGCGACGCCGGAACATTTGTTTTTCGATCGCCGCAACCTGTTGAAAGCGGGATTAGCCCTTGGCGCGGGATCGATGCTGCCGGGTGTCGCCGCGGCGCAGGCCGATAATCCGTCGGCGGCTCTGTTTCCGGCCAAGCGCAACGAAACCTATACGCTCGATCGGCCATTGACGGCGGAAGACATCACCTCGCGCTACAATAATTTCTACGAGTTCGGCCAAGCCAAGAACATCTATCAGGCGGCGCAGCGTCTGGAGACGCGGCCGTGGGTGATCAAGATCGACGGCATGGTCGAGAAACCCTTTGAGATCGGCATCGACGATCTGATGGCGAAGATGGGGCTCGAGGAACGCCTCTATCGGCTGCGCTGCGTCGAAGCCTGGTCGATGACCATTCCTTGGACCGGCTTTCCGATGAAGAAGCTGGTCGAATTGGCGAAACCGCAATCGGGCGTGCAGTACGTGCGCATGGAAACCTTCCTCGATCCGAAAGTGGCGCCGGGCCAAAGGCAGGTCTGGTATCCGTGGCCCTATGTCGAGGGCGTCACCATGGCGGAAGCGATGAACGATCTGACGTTCATCGTCACCGGCGCCTATGGCAAGCCGCTGGCAAAACAGCATGGCGCGCCGATCCGCCTGCATTCGCCGTGGAAATATGGCTTCAAGGGCATCAAGTCGATCAAGCGCATCACCTTCACCAATGAGCGGCCGAAGAGCTATTGGGAAGCCTTGCAGGCGTCGGAATATGGCTTCTGGGCCAATGTGAACCCGGAAGTGGCGCATCCGCGCTGGAGCCAGGCGACCGAGGAAGTGCTCGGCACCGGCAATCGCGTGCCGACCCTGAAGTGGAACGGCTACGGCGAATATGTCGCCGACATGTACAAAGGGCTTGAGAAGGAAAAGCTCTATATGTGAGCTATTGGGTCCGCCATATTGGCCCCTGGATCCCGGATCGCCTGCGGCGTCCGGGATGACACGGAGGCGTCGCGCCGTCGCCTACTTCTCACTCTCCGCCAAGAGATCGGCCTGGTGCTGGGTGATCAACGGATCGATCACCTCATCCAGCGCTTCGCCGGTGATGATCTTGTCGAGCTTGTAGAGCGTCAGATTGATGCGATGGTCGGTGACGCGGCCTTGCGGGAAATTATAGGTGCGGATGCGCTCCGAGCGATCGCCGGAGCCAACTTGCGATTTGCGGTCGGCGGCGCGGGCGTTGTCGAGTTTCTGGCGCTGTTCGTCGTAGATGCGCGAACGCAAGAGCGCCATGGCGCGGGCGCGGTTCTTGTGCTGCGAGCGTTCCTCCTGCACGAAGACGATCGTGCCGGTGGGGATGTGAGTGATGCGCACAGCGGAATCGGTCTTGTTGACGTGCTGGCCGCCGGCGCCTTGCGCGCGCATCGTGTCGATCTTCAGATCGGCCTCGTTGATCTCGATGTCGACGTCCTGCGCCTCCGGCAGAACGGCCACGGTGGCAGCGGATGTGTGAATGCGCCCCTGCGTTTCCGTGTCGGGCACGCGCTGCACGCGATGAACACCGGATTCGAATTTCAGCTTGGCGAAGACGCCGCGCCCTTCCACCTGGGCGACGATTTCCTTGAAGCCGCCCGCCGTGCCTTCACTGGTGGAGAGAACTTCCATCTTCCAGCCGTGCAGATCGGCATAGCGCTGATACATGCGGAAGAGATCGCCGGCGAAGAGCGCGGCTTCGTCGCCGCCGGTGCCGGCGCGCAGTTCGAGAATGGCGCCGTGTTCGTCGGCCGCGTCCTTGGGCAGCAGCGCCAGGCGCAGCGTATGTTCGAGCTCAGCGAGCCGCGTTTCGGCGTCGGCTTTTTCCTCTTCGGCCAGTGCGCGCATTTCGCCATCGATGGCCGGATCAGCCAGCATGGCCTCGACGCCGGCAAGATCGGATTGTGCCGTGCGCCAGCCCTCGATGGCGGCGGCCACCGGATCGAGCTCCGCCAGTTCGCGCGACAGGGCGACGAATTCGGCGCCGGTGGCGCCGCCGGCCAGGCGCGCGGAAATTTCCTGATGGCGGCGGGAAATGAGATCGAGTTTATCGGCGGGCAGCATGGGAAAACCTGAAGACGAGAAGACCTTGGGCGAAGAACGAGAGCGCGCGAAGCGTCGCTACAGCGGTACGCCCTTGGCTTCGGCGAAGGCGATCAGGTCAGGACGCAGCGAGGTCTGGCCGGTGCGCCGATCCAGAAGATCGCCGATGAATTCGGTGATTTCGCCGGCATCGACGCCGAGCACCATGGCTTTGACCGGGCCGATGCTGGCCGGCGACATCGACAACGAGCGATAGCCGATGCCGATGAGTGCCATGGCTTCAAGCGGTTTGCCGCCGATCTCGCCGCACAGCGTCAGCGATTTGCCGGCGAGATTGGCGCGATCGGCGATGCGCTTGAGGGCGCGCAGCGCCGGCGGGCTCAGCGGGTCGTAACGCGACGACACGCGCTTGTTGTCGCGATCGGCCGCATAGAGATATTGCATCAGGTCGTTGGAGCCGACGGAGAGGAAGTCGGCGCGCTGCAGCAGTTCGTCGAGCTGCCACAGGAGCGACGGCACTTCGATCATGACGCCGAGCTTGAGGTCGGACGGCATGACGTGGTTGTGGCGGCGCAGATGTTCGATCTCGCGGTAGACACAGGCGCGCGCCGCATCGAATTCCTCGACCGAAGCGACCATCGGAAACATGATGCGCAACTGCCGGCCGGCGCCGGCGCGCAACAATGCGCGCAATTGCAGGCGCAAGAGGCCCGGCCGGTCGAGGCCGATGCGGATGGCGCGCCAGCCGAGTGCCGGATTCTCTTCCTCGAACGTCTTCATGTAAGGCAGAATCTTGTCGCCGCCGATGTCCAACGTGCGGAAGGTGACGGAACCGCCCTGCATCTGTTCCATCACGGCGTTGTAAAGCGCGTATTGCTTTTCCTGGCGCGGGAATTGCGGCGCCAGCATGAATTGCAGTTCGGTGCGGAACAGGCCGATGGCGGTGACGCCGGCTTCCGCCATCAAAGGCAGATCGACCAGCAGGCCGGCGTTCATGTTCAGGCTGATGTCGACGCCGTCCTTGGTCTTCGACGGCGTGTCGCGCAAGGCGCGATATTGTTCCTGGCGGCGGGCGCGCAGTCGCGCCTTTTCGCTATAGGCCAGTTCGACGTCGTATTGCGGGCGCAGTTGGACTTCGCCGACGCTGCCATCGACGATGATCGCATCGCCTTGTTCGACCAGGCTGGTAATGTTCTCGACATCGCCCACCATCGGAATGCCAAGCGCGCGGGCGACGATGGCGACATGGCTTGAAGAGCCTGCATCTTCGAGCACGAGGCCACGCAGGCGCTTGCGGTCATATTCGAGCAGGGCGGCTGGCCCCATGCTGCGGGCGACGAGAATGGCGTTATCCGGCAGGTTTTCCGGCGCGGTGATCAGCTCCTGCCCGGTGAGTTGATGGAGTAGTCGATTGGCGAGTTCATCAAGATCGTGCAGACGTTCGCGCAGATAGGGGTCGGCCTGGCGCTGCAGCCGGGCACGGGCTTCGTTCTGCACGCGCTCGACGGCAGCCTCGGCGGTGATGCCGCCGCGCACGGCTTCGCGCAGGCGGCGCAGCCAGCCCCGGTCGTTGGCGACCATGCGGAAGGTTTCGAGCACTTCGCGATGTTCGCCGCCGCCCATGCCGTCGTTGTCGAGCAATTCGTCGAGGTTAGCACGCATCGCTTCGATGGCGGTGTTGAGGCGTTCCTCTTCGCGCTGGGTATCCTCGGCGATGATCTGGGTGACGATGACGCGTGGCTCGTGCAGCACCACATGGCCGAGGCCGACGCCTTCCGAGACCGCGCTGCCGCGCAAGGCCATCGGCCGGCGGTTGCTGAAGTCGGCGCCGGGGCGGACGATCGCCTGCAATTCGCCCGAGGCGATCATCTCGGCCAGCAGCATCGAGATGGTTTCGAGAACCTCGATCTCTTCTTCCGAATAGATGCGCCGCGCCCGGTTCTGGACGACGAGAACACCGAGCGTATTGCCGCCGCGCAGGATCGGCACGCCGACGAAGGATTGGTAGATCTCTTCGCCCGTCTCCGGCTTGTAGGAGAAGGAGGGATGCGACTGGGCATCGCTCAGTGACAGAGGCTCGGCGCGCTGCGCGATCAAACCGACGAGACCTTCGCCGATGCGCAGGGTGGTCAAATGGACCGCTTCGCGATTGAGGCCTTCGGTGGCGAACAGTTCGAGGCGGCCGTCATCGCGCAGCACGTAGACCGAGCACACCTCGGCCACCATGTTGGAGGCGATCTGAATGACGATCTTGTCGAGGCGCGCCTGTGCCGTCACCGGCTCCGCCATGACCTCGCGAAGCCGGCGGAGCAGAAGGCGGGGCCCGCCAATCGCGCCGCGCGTCGTCATACGGTTAACGCCCTCACATGCGGCCAATCATTGGCCAAATACCGGCAATCCCTCAGAAATCCCTGACGGTGCACCGATTCACCACCCTGGATAGGGAGACTGCCCGGCCCGTATAGCATGCAAGAGCCGTGCGGCAAGCTATCGGAGCGGCGCCGATCATCGGCGGGGAACTCCGAAATTGAACCATTTTTAGTCTCTTGCGTTACATTGATATGGTCGAGCCACCTTTGTCTTATATCGACTTTCGGCGGGTCACGTGTAAACTAACCCCGTGCGGTCGGAAGGGGCTCCAGAGGAGACTACGATGAAGAGTATTTATGGTCTTGCCGTTGGCGCGTCGCTCGCCGTCGCGGCTTTTGCGTCTGCTCCGGCATCGGCCATGCCGTTGTCCGCTGGCATGGCGCCGTCGGCCGCCGATGCTCACGCCTCGCCTTTGACTGAGCAGGTGCAATATCGTCGTTATGGCGGCCCCCGCTACTACGGCGGTGGCCCGCGCTATTATCGCCGTGGCGGCATTGGTCCGGGTGGCGCGATCGCCGCTGGCGCCGCGCTGGGAATCCTGGGTGCCGCGGCCGCTGCTTCGGCGGCACCGTCTTACGGTTATGGCTATCCGGCGCCGGCCTATGGTTACGGTGGCGGCTATGGCTGCTACTGGGTGCGCCGGCCGGTCTATGATGCGTGGGGCAACCCGCGCGGCACGCATCCGTTCCAGGTTTGTAACTGATCTTCGATCGATCGGTTGAGATCAAAGGCCGCCGCCGGTTCACCGTCGGCGGCCTTTGAATTTAATCGGAACGAATTCTGATCCCAGGGGTTCGATCTTAGACGCGTATTTGCGTCGGGGGGAGATCCCTGGAGGAGCTATGAATATTCTTGCAAAAACCGCGCTCACTTTTTCCCTTATGGTGGGTGCATCCGCTGTCGGCGTCGGCATGGCGCAGGCCGGGCCCATGAGCTTCGGCGGAGGCGGAACCGACGCTGGATTGGTCCAGCACGTCCAATTCAATCCGGTCGAGCGGGCGCTACGCCACGAGGCCGACAGGCGCGAGCGCCGGGCGGTGCGTCACGAAATGATGCGCCGCGAAATCCGCCGCGACATGCGCCGCGACATGCGCCGCGACGACATGCGCCGTGAAATGCGCCGCGAGCGCATGCGCCGGGAGATGTATCGCTAGCTAGTTAGCTGAAATCAAAGAAATTAAGGGCGTTTCGGCGGCAAGTCGAAGCGCCCTTTTCCTTTTTGGCAACGGGCCGAACGTCAATTTGGCGTGCTTTCCCGCGCTCTGCGGCTTTCCGGCAAGCTCTGCATCTATTACATAACTGAGACGCCCTGGCGGCCGAGCGGGCCGCCCATTTCCCATATTCGTGCATTCCGAGCCCATAAGATGAGCAACAAGCAAGTTCCCCTGCACGCGAAAATGATCATCGTCGGTTCCGGTCCGGCCGGTTACACCGCCGCCATTTATGCAGCGCGCGCCATGTTGGAGCCGGTGATGATTTCGGGCTTCGAGCCCGGCGGCCAATTGATGATCACGACGGATGTCGAGAACTATCCAGGCTTCGCCGATCCGATCCAGGGGCCGTGGCTCATGGAGCAGATGAAGGCGCAGGCCGAGCATGTCGGTACGCGCATGGTCTCCGACCACATCATGTCGGTGGATCTGTCGCGTCATCCGTTCCGTCTGAAAGGCGACAGCGGCGCCGATTACACCTGCGATACGCTGGTGATCGCCACGGGTGCGAAAGCCAAATGGCTCGGCATTCCCTCCGAAGAGAAGTTCAAGGGCTACGGTGTTTCCGCCTGCGCCACCTGCGATGGCTTCTTCTATCGCGGCAAGGAAGTGATCGTTGTTGGCGGCGGCAATTCGGCGGTCGAGGAAGCGCTCTATCTCGCCAATCTCGCCTCGAAGGTGACGGTGGTTCACCGCCGCGACGGCTTCAAGGCCGAGCGCATCCTGCAGGAACGGCTGTTCAAACATCCCAAAATCGAAGTGCTGTGGGATCACACGCTCGATGAAGTCACCGGCACCGCGACGCCGCCGGGCGTGACCCATGCGCGCCTGCGCAACGTCAAGACCGGCGCGGTCACGGAGAAGGCGGTCGACGGCGTCTTCGTTGCCATCGGCCACGAACCAGCGTCCGAGCTGTTCAAGGGGCAGATCGAGATGAAGCCGAACGGCTACATTCGCACCGCACCCGATTCGACGGCGACCAATATTCCCGGCGTTTTCGCCGCTGGCGACGTGACCGATGACATTTATCGCCAAGCTGTCACCGCGGCCGGTATGGGCTGTATGGCGGCTCTGGAAGCCGAGCGCTGGCTCGCCGCCCATGAAGTAACCAAGGTGGCGGCGGAGTAAGCGCAGCGGGCAATTTGAAGGGCTGACAACGGTGGACTGGGACAAACTGAGAATATTCCACGCCGCGGCAGAAGCCGGGTCGTTCACCCATGCCGGCGAGGCGCTGGGGCTGAGCCAGTCGGCCGTGAGCCGGCAGATCAGCGCTCTGGAGGCCGATCTGCAGGTGCCGCTGTTCCATCGCCATGCCCGCGGTCTCATCCTCACCGAACAGGGCGACGTCCTGTTCCGCACGGTGCGTGATGTCGTGGTGAAGCTCGACGCCACCCGCACCCGCCTGTCGGACAGCCGTGAGCGGCCGCACGGCGACCTGCGCGTCACGACGACGGTGGGAATCGGTACCAACTGGCTGACGCCGCGAATCGGCGAATTCCTGGAGCTCTATCCGGACATCAAACTGTCGATTCTGCTCTCCGACGATGAGCTTGATCTGTCGATGCGAGAGGCCGACGTGGCCATCCGCGTGCGCGAGCCGGTGCAGGCCGACATCATCCGTCGGCGCATCTTTACGATGCATTTTCATGCTTATGCATCAGTGGCTTACCTCAAGCGCTTTGGTGAGCCGAAGTCGCTTGAGGATCTCGATCACCATCGCGTTCTGACCTATGGGGTGTCGGCGCAGAACTACCTCAGCAGCGTCAATTCCCTGCATTTCGCCGGTCGCGATGCCAAGAACCCGCGGCCCTCGACTTTGACGGTCAACAACATCTCGGCGTTGCGCCGGGCTGTGGAGAACGGCGTCGGCATCGCCGTGCTGCCGGATTATATCGCTCTGGCGGACACCCAATTGGTCCGTATTCTTCCCCAGGCAGATATGCCGGAGCTTGAGTGCTATCTCGCTTATGCGGAAGAAATGAAGAACGTCGCAAGGGTGCGTGTGTTCAGAGACTTCCTGGTCGCGAACGCCCAGCGCTGGGATTATTAAGCCTGTGCATAGCTGGAGCTAAGTTTGGTTACTGGCTATGCATTCACTGCACAGGCACCATGCACATTGCGGCGTTGCGACGCACGACTGTGCCGCGCAATATGACTGGGTCGGCTGAAGTTTGAGCCAAGCCCCCTCCCTTCCGGTGAGGCTCGTAAAAGGACTTCATGCCGTTCCCCTCTGGAGACATCCGGCTTCCCCGCTGGATTGTCGGCCGGGCAGCAATGCCCGGCCTTTTTTCTTGCTCATTTTGCCTCAAATCCCATCGGTCGCACCGAAGCTCGGCTTGTCCGCGTGCGGATTCCTGCTAGCGATTGGGCAGTATGAAAAGGGAGGCAAAACTTATGACAATGCATAGCTCGTTAAGCGACAGGCTTGTTTCGCGATTGGCTGGCGCGCTGGTCGCCGTGGCCCTTTCCGGGGGTCTGTCGATGGCGCAAGCTCAGAGTCGTGAAGAGTGGATCGCGCTCGGCACGCGTGTGCATGGCGGCTTCGGCTCTTTCATTCCTGTTGGCATCCGCATCGGGCTCGACGCGCTGCAAAAGCTCAACGCCAAGCCGCGCGAGGTCACCGTGACGTTCTGGGCCGGGCCGAAAGCGCCGTGCGCTTGCCCAGCCGACGGCATTCTCATCGCCACGACCGCAAGCCCCGGCCAGGGCTCGTTGCGGGTGGCGGCGGAGAAAGCGCCGGAAGGCCTTTTTGCCGTCGCGGTCATCACCCACAAGCAAAGCGGCGCCTCGGTGAAATATACGGTCGCTGAAAGCTGGATGCCGCGCCTGGTGGAGATGAACAAGACGCTCGATGAGGCCGGCCGCTTCGACGCGGTGATGAAAGCGGAGGGGCTCTTCCAAGCCGAGCTGACGCCAGCCAAGCCCTAACGCTGGCTTTGTGGTCGTGGTCTTGCTGGACCCGACGATCCTGCCTGGGTTATGAAAAGGATACCAGGGAGGACAATCATGATCACCAGACGCGCATTCGCGCTGTCGGGTGCGGCGGCAGCGACAACGCTGGCCGCGCCCGCGATCGCGCAAGCTCCAACCAAAGTCAAACTCGGCGTGCCGAACGCGGCCACGGATGTCGGCTATTTCGTGGCCCATGCGCGCGGCTATTTCAAAGACGAAGGGCTCGATGTCGAAATGATCCCGTTCGACTCGGCCGCCCGCATGATCGCGCCGATGGCATCGGGCGATCTGCAAGTGGCGGCGGGTGGGCCGTCGGCCGGGTTCTATAACGGCTTCACGCGCGGCCTCGACATGCGCATGGTTGCCGATAAGTCGCGCAACATCGTCAATCGCAGCAGCATCAAGCTGATGGTGCGCACCGCGTTGGTCCAGTCCGGGCGCGTCAAGACGATAGCCGATCTGAAGGGGCTGAAATATGCCAATGGCGCGCCGGGCAGTTCGGCGAGCACGCTGTTCTATCTGCTGTTCAAGAAAGCCGGCATCCGCATGGATGAGGTGCATGAAACATCCATGAGCTTCCCGCAGCAGGTGGCGGCCTTGGAGAGCGGGGCGATCGATTTTGCCATGCCGCCAGATCCTGCCGGGACGCTGGCGGTGAAGCGTGGTGCGGCGGTGGCCCTGATGCCGAGCTGGGAGCTGATGCCCTCGCAGCAGGTGGCGGTGACGCTCTATGGCGGCAAGTTCATCAAGGAACAGAGCGAGCAGGGCAGGCGTTTCCTGCGCGCCTTCCTGCGGGGCGTACGCGATCACAACGATGCGCTCGACGACACCGGCAATTTCACCGGCGCCAAGGGCGATGCGATCATCGACATTCTGGTGAAATACGGGCCGTTCCGCGATCCGCAGATCTATAAGTCCTTCGTGCTCGCCTATTGCGACCCCGACGGCAAGCTCGACATGCAGGCCCTCCAGGCCGATATCGATGTTTTCGGCGAGCTGAAAATGCTGGAACGGCCGGTGGAGCTCGCCAAGGTCGTGGATATGAGCTTTCTCGATTGGGCCTTGCAGCAGCTCGGGCCCTACAAGAAAGCGGCGTAAACGCTGAGCGTGGAGCAGATATGAGGCGCGGACGTTTGAACGTGCGCGCCTCACGCGTCTATAAGAACATGTGATCTATAAAAACGGCTGGCGATCATCCAACAACAAGAATCGCCGCGATAAAAACAGGAGGAAACGATGCAGAATTTGTCCCGTCGCCATGTCATTCAGGGATTGTCGGCCGCGACCGCCGTGCCGACGCTGGCTATGCCGGCCATCGCCCAGGATTATCCGACGCGCGACGTCAGTTTCGTTTGCGCGTTTCCAGCCGGCAGCGGTGCCGATGTGATTGTGCGCTGGTATGCGGAAAAGATGCGGCCGCTGCTCGGACGCACGGTCATCGTCGAAAACAAGACCGGCGCCATAGGCAATCTCGCCACCGAATATACGGCGCGCTCGAAGCCCGACGGGCATACGATCTATGTGCATGGAGCGACCGCGGTGGCCGCCAATATGACCTTGTTCAAGCGTCCGCCCGTCGATGCGGAGAAGGAAATCCAGATCGCCGCGACCATCAACAAGCAGCCGACCATGCTCGTGGTGCGGCCCGATGCGCCTTGGCAGACGCTGGCCGAACTCACTGCCTATCTGAAGCAGAAGGGCGCCAAGGCAAGCTACGGCACGTCCAATCCGCTCGGGCGCGTCATGGGCTCGATCTACAATCAGACCATGGGATTGGAGGCGGTCGAAGTGGTCTATCGCACGGCCGGCGATTCATTGAACGATCTGACCAGCGGTGCGCTCGATTTCGCCACCCTCGACAATATCTTCAGCATCTCTCAGGAGCGCGAGAAGCGACTGCGCATTCTGGCGATCAGTCCGCCGGAGCGCATGCAGGTGGTGCCGCAGTTTCCGACCATGACGGAACTGGGCGTGCCGATGAAGATCGTCGGATGGTTTGCGGCCATGGTGCCGATGGCGACGCCGCGACCGATCGTCGAGCGGCTGAACAAGCTGTTCAACGAAGTCACCGGCAGTGCCGAGGGCAAAGCCTTTCTCAACAGCGTCGCCAGCGATCCCTGGATCACGACGCCCGATGAGGGCCAGGCTTTCCTGCGCGAACAGATCGCCGATTGGAAAACCTGGATCACGCAGGCGAAGATCGAGCCGCAATAGGGCTCAATCCGCGCCGGGTGTTTAAAGAGTGGATCAGCCGCGGGCGAGGCGGACGGCGACGCCGCTGACGATGACGCGCTTCAGATCGCAGGCGGACAGGTCGCAGCTCTTGATGCCGTCGACCGAGTAATCGACGTCGACAATGGCATCGGCTTCGTAATCCTGGGCCTTGGCGATCAAGCGCCGCAGAGCCTGGGCACGCAATTCTTCCGAGGAGGCGCTGGCCACACCACCCCAGCCAGTGGCCGCCGAGATGCGTCCGATCTCGCGAACAACACGGCTGCCTTGGATTTCATGGTTCGAACTGACTAACACGATAACTTCTCCTGGACCCCAACCTTGCTTGCTACGCGCCGCAGGTTTCGATCCCATTAATGGCAAGTTTGCGTCCGCTTTCTGTGCGGGCGCGCACTATTCGAAGACCAATAATGTCTGGGTAGTCCCTTGCGCCTGAACCGCGTCTGAACGCGTCAGTGACGGAAGTGGCGATGGCCGGTCATCACCATGGCGAGGCCAGCCTCGTCGGCGGCCTTGATCACCTCGTCGTCGCGCATCGATCCACCGGGCTGAATGATCGCGGTAGCGCCGGCCTCGGCAGCCGCCAAAAGCCCGTCAGCAAAGGGAAAAAACGCATCGGAGGCGACGACGGAGCCCTTCGCCAGGGTCTCGGCAAGGCCTGCCGCTTTCGCTGCTTCGGCGGCTTTCCAGGCGGCGATCCGCGAGGAATCCACCCGCGACATCTGCCCCGCGCCGATGCCAACCGTGGCCCCGTCTTTCACATAGACGATGGCATTCGACTTCACGTGTTTACACACTCGGAAAGCAAATTTGAGGTCGATCAGTTCGCGTTCCGTAGGCGCACGCTTGGTGACGACCTTCAGATTCATGTCGTCGACGACCGCATTGTCGCGGCCCTGCACGAGCAGGCCGCCAGCCACGGTGCGCACCGTCAGCCCCTGAGTGCGGGGATCGGGCAGGCCGCCGGTGATCAGCAGGCGCAGGTTCTTCTTGGCGGCAACCAGGGCCACGGCCTCCTCATCGGCCTCGGGGGCGATGATGACTTCGGTGAAGATCTTGACGATCTCGCGGGCGGCCTCGGCGTCGAGGCGGCGGTTGAGGGCGACGATGCCGCCGAAGGCCGAAACGGGGTCGCAGCGCAGGGCCTTCTCATAGGCTTCGCGCAGCGAGGCACCCTCGGCGACGCCGCAGGGATTGGCGTGTTTGATGATGGCAACGGCGGCCGTGCGGGCCGGATCGAACTCGGCGACGCATTCGAACGCGGCGTCGGTGTCGTTGACATTGTTATAGGACAGGGTCTTGCCCTGGAGCTGCCGGGCGGTCGAGACACCGAAGCGGCTTTCCGGCGTGCGGTAGAAGCCGGCCGCCTGATGCGGGTTCTCACCATAGCGCATCTTCTCGGCGAGCTGGCCGCCGATGGCGCGATAGTCCGGCGCGGTTTCGCCGATGGCATTGGCGAACCAGTTGGAAATCGCCGCATCATAGGCGGCGGTGCGGGCATAGGCCTTCTGGGCGAGGCGTTGGCGCAGCGCCAAAGTGGTGGCGCCCCTGTTGGCCTGCAGCGCTTCGAGCACCTGGGCATAATCGGCGACATCGACGACGACGGCGACGTCGGCGTGGTTCTTGGCGGCGCCGCGGATCATCGCCGGGCCGCCGATATCGATGTTCTCGATGCAATCGTCGTAATTGGCGCCCTTCGCGACGGTGGCTTCGAAGGGATAGAGATTGACCACGAGAAGATCGATGGGGGCGATGCCATGGGCGAGCATGGCGGCTTCGTGCTCGGGATTCTCGCGGATGGCGAGGAGGCCGCCGTGGACCTTCGGATGCAGCGTCTTGACCCGGCCGTCCATCATTTCGGGGAAGCCGGTGACATCGGAGACGTCCTGCACCTTGATGCCGGCATCGGCGACGGCCTTGCAGGTGCCCCCCGTGGAAATCAGCTCGATGCCGAGGCCCGTGAGGGCGCGGGCGAAGTCGATAAGGCCGGTCTTATCGGAAACGGAAATGAGCGCGCGGGCAACGCGGCGGAGATCGCGGGGCATGGCGGGAGGGTCTCGGACAGCAAGGTGGAGCAATTGGTTGGCCGGCGCTTAGCATGGGCGCGCGCCGGGGGAAAGCTTGGCTATTGCGGTTACTGTGACCTGCTCAGGACCCAGGCAATTTCCGGCTGGCTGGCGGCATCGCCATGAATGACGATCTGGCTGGTGGTGCGCGGGCCGTCGAAGCCGGCGAAGAAAACGCTCTCTTCCAGGGTCAGCGGCAGGCCGGAGGCATGGAAAATCCAGGCTTCGCCCGTCGGCAGGGCCAGAAGCACCCCTTGGCCGTTTTCGATCAGGCCGGCGCGGACTTGCGTGTGCAGGTGGAAGCGCAGGGCATAATCGACCGATTCGAGCCCCTGGCCGCTTTTAGCGGTAGGCGACAGGGTATCGACGCCCTCCAGCCGCCAGCCGTCAGCGGCGAGTTTGAGCCGACGGCGGTGCAGCAGGTGGAAGGTGGCGGCATAGCCGTCGTGGCTGACATCGATCTCGCTGGCCAGTTCGTCATCGCCCCGGCGGGTCTCGACCTGGGACGGGCCGGCGATGATGGCACCGTCGCAGACGGCGCGGGCGATGCCACCACTCGCAAAACGGCAGGAGGACGTGTCGGCCACCGTGAGGGTGGAATGGGCGGCCGTCAGGCGCGCGGCTTCGCGCAGCGCGCCGCGCATCTGCGAGGGCGCGCCGCAATTGACAATGATGCGCTGGCCCTGGCTCGACATTTCGAAAGACAGCGCGCCGGCATGGGCTCGCATCGAATAGGGCGGCGGTGGTGGCGCGCCGGCATCGCAGACGACGATGGTATTGTCGCCTTCGAGCCGCTGATAGCCGGCATAGTGCGCGTTCATCACCGGCTGGCCGCGCGCATCGTCGTAAGCAAGCACCGTTGCCAGCGTATCGGGCGCCGTCACGCCCATGCCGTTGAAGAGCGCCAGCGTCGCATCGCCATGGCGCATCATGCGCAGCATCGGCAGAACGCGATCGACGCAAGAGATGAGTTCTTGCGGGATCGATAGGCCGCGCGCGGTGAACGCCTGGCGCAGCGGCAGCAGATCGAGCAGCAGATCGACGAGCACCTGCGGATTGCGCGAGATATGGGCGCCATCGGGCAGGACCTGCGCCTGCAAAGTATTGACGAGCAGCTTCTCGTATTTGCGCCGCGAGCTCTCCAGGCCCGTGGCGCACAAGCTTGCTTGCATCAACGCGAGAACGGCGGTGAGCTTCGCTTCGCCGTCGAGACCGTCGGCCACCTGGCGTGACAGGAAGGTCACATGACGGCCGATGCTCTTCATGAAGCGGCGATAGAAATGCGCGTCGGCGCCTTCGAGCGGCAAAGGCGAATGGGACAGCCAGGAGATCAGCCGGCGCGCCGCCACTTGCGGCTGCCATGCGATGCCGCCGCTCTGGCGGCTTTGCCGGGTGATCCATTCGTCGATCAAAGAGCGGGCATTGGCGCGGGCGAGCGCGG
This sequence comes from Rhizobiales bacterium 62-17, assembly GCA_001898965.1. Taxonomy (GTDB): domain Bacteria; phylum Pseudomonadota; class Alphaproteobacteria; order Rhizobiales; family Beijerinckiaceae; genus Terripilifer. Next base: position 196,884 of record MKVW01000004.1, on the reverse strand, counting down.
TTTCGGCGGCGCGCAGATGGCGCAGCCAGGCGAAGCCCATCAGCGCCGTTTCCCACTCCAACGGGACTTCGGTAAAATCGAAAGGCGAAGTGCCGTGCGAATCGACGATGCGGCCGGCGAAATGGAAATGGCCGGCATAGATGTCGTCGGCGATCGCCGGATCGGTGGTGCGGATGTCCTGCGGCGCGATGGCCAGGGCGCGGGGCCCACGGGAACTCAGATCGGCGATTTGGCGGACGGGCCATGCCAAGACGCGCCGCGCGGCGCGCAAGCCCATTACCCACGCCAGACGGGCAACCGTCAGGCGTTCAGCCACGGTCACCGCCGTCACTGCGCCAAACCTCCTTCACACACCGGCTGAAAGATCACCATGACCCTCTTGTCTCGACGACTCAGAGCCATTTCTTACCTGATTGGACGACGGAGAGCGAATAGAAGCTCATAAAACCGGCAATTGTCTCGTTTAGAGCGCCCGTCGCTGCAAACGCACCGCGAAGAAACCGTCGAGGCCGGCGAATCGCATGTCCGCATGGGGCAGGTGGGTCGGCAGCGTTCGCACTTCGCCCTCCTCATTGATGCAGTCGGCCAAGCCGGTCTCAGCTGCTGTCACCGGCATGCGCAGCATGTCGGGGTTGCGTCGGAGCAGTGCGGCGATGTGCTGTTCGCCTTCCTCGGGTTCCAGCGAACAGGTGCAATAGACCAAGCGGCCGCCAGGCTTGAGCAGGGAACAGGCGCGGTCGAGCATTTTGGCTTGCAGCGTCGCCAGCGCGGTGATGTCGCTGATGCGCTTCGTCCAGGCGACGTCAGGATGGCGGCGAATGGTGCCCGTGCTGGAGCAGGGCGCATCGAGCAGAATGGCGTCGAAGCGCGCGGCGTCGAAGCTCAGCGCGTCGCCGATATGCAGTTCGGCGGAGAGGCCAAGGCGGGTGAGATTTTCCGCGACACGCTTCATCCGCTCGGCCGAGCGATCGAGCGCCACCACATGGGCGCCATGAAGCGCGAGCTGGGCCGTCTTGCCGCCGGGGGCCGCGCACAGATCGGCGACACGTTCGCCGACGTTGGCGCCGAGCAGGCGCGCCGGCAGAGCGGCGGCGGCATCCTGCACCCACCATTCGCCGTCGTTAAAGCCGGGCAGTGTTTCGATGGGCGCGTGGGTGGCGAGGCGCACGGAACCTGTCGGCAGCACGATGCCGCCCAGCCGCTGCGCCCAGCCCTCGGCATCCGACTTCACCGTCAGGTCGAGGGTCGGCTCCTGCGCGTGCATCCGCGCGATGCCTTGTGCCGTCTCGTCGCCATAAGCCTTGCTCCAGCGCACGGCGAGCCATTGCGGCGTGTCGGCGTATGGGTCGTCGAGCGTGATTTCGCCGGCTTCGCTGGCGCGCACGATGGTGCGCAGCACCGCATTGGTCAGGCCGGCGAACGCGGCGGAGCGGGGATCGCGTTTGACCGCATGGACGGCGAGATCGACGGCGGCGCGATCGGGCACATCCATATGCAGGATTTGCGCGACGGCGGTGATGAGATGCCATTCCAGCGCGCCTGACTTCTTCGGCAGGCCCTTCTCGAGTGCCTGGGCGAGGCGCGCGCGAATCGAGCCGAGATAACGCAATGCCGTCGTGGCGATGGAGCGGGCCAATGCCCGGTCGCGCGCATCGAGTTCGGACGTGCGCGTCGCGGCGAAGCGATCCTCGACCGCATGACCGGAGGCGAGAATGTCGGCGAGCGCTTGAGCGGCGGTAAGGCGGGCAGAGAGTCCGGGCGGTGGCGGCGGCACAGGCTCGGCTGAACGAGCACCAAAACCGCTGGAACGCTTTTTCAAGTCAGGCAACCCGCACCGTCCTACGAAGTCTGTCCCCACGACGATGTGCGGGAACCGGTAAAGAGGCCGGCTGACGACTCAGCGTCGCTCGCCGGTGTGATGATGTTCAAGCTCTTGCGCGAAAGGCAACGCATTGCTTTGCGTTTTGTTCCCGCCACGGCCGATATGCACGCATCATCGTAGGCAAGTCAGGCCCATTTATGACCGGCGTTGCCATTGCGCCCGCTATTCGCAGCTATCCCCAAAGGAGGAGCTGTGAAAGCGGGCGCAGACGTTGTCGTGGAACTTGTTTTCCAGGCTTATCCCCAGGGGCCGCGACGCGGGTTCAGCGGATCGCCACCACCAAGGAAGCCGCCCGAGCGCGTCGGCGCCGGCGCGCCACGGCCGAGGCCCATGCGCTGCGCCAGATCTTCCAGCGCGGCGATGCGGTTCTCCACATTCGGATGGGTGGAGAAGAGGTTATCCATGCCTTGGCCGATCAGCGGATTGACGATGAACATATGCGCCAGCGCCGGATTGGCTTCCGCCGCTTCATTGGGAATGCGTTCGGCCGCGCCGGAAATCTTGGCCAAAGCCGAGGCCAACCAACGCGGATTACCGCAGATTTCGGCGCCGAGGCGGTCGGCCTCGTATTCGCGCGAACGGCTGATTGCCATCTGCACGATCATGGCAGCGAGCGGCGCCAGAATCATCAAGGCAATCGAGCCGATGAGGCCGAGGCCGTTATTGTTGCGGTTGCCGCCGAAGAACAGGCCCCACTGCGCGATCGAGGAAATGGCACCGGCCAAGGTGGCGGTGACGGTCATCGTCAGCGTGTCGCGATGTTTGATATGCGCCAGTTCATGGGCGATGACGCCGGAGAGTTCCTCGCGGCTCAACATGTTGATGAGGCCCGTATGCACGGCAACGGCGGAGTTTTCCGGATTGCGGCCGGTGGCGAAGGCGTTGGGCTGGGGATCCTCGATCACATAGACGCGCGGCGGCGGCAGGCCGGCGCGCTGCGCCAAGCCATGGACCATGTTGACGAGATCGGGCGCCATGCTGGCGTCGACCTCATGGGCGTTGGTGGCGGCCAGCGCCATGCGGTCGGAATTCCACAGGGCGTAGAGATTGGTCGCGGCTGCGATGGCGAGCGCGATCATCATGCCGGTGCGGCCACCCATGAGGGCGCCGACAGCGACAAAAATGGCAGTCATGGCAGCAAGCAGGATCGCCGTGCGCATGATATTCATGGATTTCTTCACCTCCAGATGACTTAGCCGGAATGGCTTGGCTGGAAGACCAGCCGTTCGCGTCCTATGTGGGGAGGAGATGGGGACTAGGGCAAGCTTGGCAGTTTGTATTGCGCTGTTCCTTTGTTAAAAACTGCCCAGAATTGGCGTACAGGCCGGTTTTTGGCCTGGAAGCACCTCGATTTGGAGACGCTGGATATGTCTGAGCCGATCGATCAGCCCGCGCCGCAGGCCTCGGCCGAACCGCGCAAGCCGCTGACGCCGGCGGCGCAGCGGGCTCTGGCGGAGGCCGAGGAGCGTCGCCGCCAGGCGGAGGCCGCGGCCAAGGAACCGGCGCCGGTCGAAATCAACGGCCGGGGCGGGCTCGACCCGGTGCGCTATGGCGACTGGGAGAGCAAGGGCATCACCAGTGATTTCTGAGGCCGTGGTGGACGACGTCAGCGGTCTTGATCAAACCCCGGCGCCGGAAGGCACCCTGGCGCAGAACATTCTGCATTTTGCCCGGGCGTTGCGGGCCGCCGGCCTGCCTGTGGGACCCGGCGCGGTACTCGATGCGGTGCGCGCCGTCGAAATCGCCGGGGTGCGTCATCGCAGCGATTTCCGCGCGACGCTGGAGGCGGTGTTCGTCAACAAGCGCGAGCATCTGGTGGTCTTCGATGCGGCCTTCCGCATGTTCTGGAAGCGGCGTGGCTTCTTGGAAAAGCTGATCGCGATGATGTCGCCCCTGGCCGAGCCGCAGCAGGAGGAACAGCAGAAGGCAAACAAGCCGGAAGCCGGCTCGACGCGCGTGGCGCAAGCCTTGATGCCGCAGAACCAGCCCAAAGAGATCGAGCAGGAGTTCGAACTCGATCAGAGTTTCACCGTGTCGGCCTCCGAAGTGCTGCAGAAGAAGGATTTCGCCCAGATGACCGCCGAGGAGATTGCGGCGGCGGTTAGGGCCATCGAGCGGCTCGATCTCAGCGACAATGAAGTGCGCACGCGCCGCTTCATGGCGGATGCGCGTGGTGCGCGGATCGATCTGCGCCGTTCCTTGCGCCGCTCGCTACGCGCCGGTGGCGCGACCATCGATCTGGCGCGACGTTCGCCCGCCGTGCGTCATCCGCCTATTGTCGCCATTTGCGATATCTCCGGCTCGATGAGCGATTACACGCGGGTGTTCCTGCATTTCCTGCATGCGCTGACCAACGAGCGCCGGCAGGTGCAGACATTCCTGTTCGGCACACGTCTCACCAATGTGACGCGGGCGCTGCGCTATCGCGATCCCGATGAGGCCTTGAGCCAATGTTCGCTGGAGGTCGCCGATTGGTCGGGTGGTACACGCATCGGCTCGTGCCTGCATCGCTTCAATCGAGATTGGTCGCGGCGCGTGCTGGGACAGGGCGCCATCGTGCTGTTGTTTACCGATGGACTCGAGCGGGAAGGCACGGAGGAGCTGGCGCGCGAGATGGAGCGACTGCATAAGTCGAGTCGACGCCTGATCTGGCTCAATCCGCTGTTGCGCTTCGATCGTTTTGAAGCGCGGGCGCTCGGCATTCGCGCCATGCTGCCGCATGTGGACGAGTTTCGCCCCGTGCACAATCTGTCGAGCATCGCGCAATTGTGCGAGGCGCTGTCGGCACGCAGGCCGACAGCGAGTATCGATCCCAAACGCTGGCTCAAGCGCGCGGCCTGATCCAGCGTTTAGCTGTTCATCTCAAAGATGGGCCATCTTCATGACCGAGCGGCCATAGGCCGAGCAGGTCGGGCGCGCATAGACGCCGCGCTCGTAGAGGCTGACACCGGCGCATCCTGCGCCGCCACGGGCGATGGCGAGTTTCAGATAGCGCGCGGCGGCTTCAACGCCGTTGCTGCAATCATAGAGCGAGCCATGCACGCCGACGGAGCGGGCCGTGGCGATCTTGAGCTGGCCGACGCCATGCACCTGGCCGCGACCGTTGAAGGCGTTGCAGCGATAGTTGCTTTCCTTGCGAATGACGCCGTGCAGCAGGGCCGGCGGAACGCCGTTGCGAACGGCGGCGGCGGTGACAAGCGCATGAATGCCGGAAGCTGGCGCCGCATGACGCGTCAGGCGCGAAACGGGCGCGGCTTCAGCCGGTGCGCTCGCATCGTTCATGGTCGCGCTACCGACCGCGAGGCTGGCAACGCGTACGCGTCCCTTGCGGCTCGTTTTGCCGCGCGGCTGCACGCTTGCCTGCACGTTCGCCTGCACTTGGGCGTTCGGCTGCGGGTGCTCTTTTGCGAACATGGCGCGATCACGGGCGAAATATTCCGCCGACGATTCTTCTGCGCTGACATGAGTGGCGGCCATCGTGAGAAGCGCAGCCGGAATCAAAGCCGAGGCCAAGCGGCCGCGGCGGAACAAAGCGTCCCGCATTCGTGAGGTTTCCTTAGTCGATGTGATGGGTGAAGCCGCAGAATGCCGCAGATCAAGTGGGCGGCGCGGCGGGAACACGCGAGAGAACATTGCCTCTCGTCGCAGCGAAGGTGGCGGGCTTTTGCGGGCTACTTTGGGCGAGAATGTGACGCGCGAGTCAAAAAGTGCCTGTGCCGCAGCGGTAATCTTTCCTAAGACACATTAATGAATGGCTATTTATTTGTTTTTACTAAATAATTTCTGTCATCAAATGGATCTTCTGCGACAAGTCGAAGCATTCAGCGGAGGAGGTTTTTGCCCGCCAGCCAAGCTTCTCCATCGCCATAAAGGCTTAAAACCTCGGCTCCATGCAGGCCTGGCAGCGACGGATTGACCGTTCGTCCCTCTTTCGTCTGCGCATAGCCCATGAAGCGATAGCCGACCGGAAAGCGCGCGAGCAGTTGCGGATCAAGCTTCGGCTGATGGCTTGGATCAAGCATGTCGAAGCGATCCTTCTCGTAGATCGGCTGGCGCAGAACGATGGCCCAGCGTCCCCCACGCTCTTCGAAGAAATCATAGAAGCGGCCGACACAGGTGGTGTCGCAAGGCATGTCTTCAAGTGTCGATCGCGACAGGATCATCATCTTGGTTTGCGCGATGGCGCGCGACCCCTTAAGCGCGATCGACATGCCGCCGAGAAAGTGCTGTACGATGGCGCCTTTCTCGAAGCCCGCCTTGCAGCCGGCAATGAATTGCGCGGCGGGACCGGCGAACCATGTGGCGACCATGCGGCCATCGTCATGATAACAAGAGGCGAGATTTTCAAAGTCGCCACTGTCGCGCCAGATCGCCCAGTTCTCGATCACTTCGCGGATCGCGGCTTTCGCCTCGCTCTGGCTGCCCATGACGTTCCCCCTCTTTTGGCTTCGGCGGATTATCCGCGCATGGGCCAGAGACTCGAACTGGTGAACTCGAACACCTTGTCGCCGTTCTGGTTGATGCCTTCATTGCGATGAAAGGCGATGCCCCAGCCCTCGCGCGAAATATTGCGCTTCTCAAGCGGCGTCGTCGAATAGCTCAAGACATCACCGACATAGACCGGCTGAATCCATTTGAGATCGCGGAAGCCTGGGGAAGGGCCCGCCGGCACGCGCGGCAGATTGCGCCGCCGCGCCTCGGCGGCATAGGCGTTCCGGGTGGCGACGAGCCGGCTCATGCAGGCTGAAGCCGTGTGCCAGCCGGACGCGGCAAGGCCGCCGAAGAACGTCTGTTTCGCGGCTTCCTCGTCGACGTGGAAAACCTGCGGATCATAGGCACGCGCGAAGCGCAGCATGTTGTCGCGCGTGAACTGATAAGAGCCGATCTCGACACGAAAGCCGATGACGAGATCGTCGAGCCAGCCGGTGAGAATGCCGTTGGTGTCGTCGATGACCGAGAAATCCGGCGTGAACTCGGGAAGGGTGGTCGATGTGGGGCGTGCCGGTGGCGTGCGCGGCGGCAGAGGCGGTGCGGCGCGTGTACCGAGCATCATCAGCGAGCGCAGCCACATCACTTCCTGGCCGTTCTGGTCGAGCACGCCGAAACGCCACGTCAGAATGCCCATGCCGGGACGCGAGCGCGACACGCGTGCATCGAGCACTTCAGCGCGCAGGCTCAAGATGTCGCCGGGGCGCACGGGCTTCAGCCAGCGCAATTCCTCGACGCCGGGCGAGCCGAGGCTCGCCGCATCCTTCAGGATGCTCTCGAAGATGAGGCGCATGGCGACGCTGGCGGTCTGCCAACCGGAACCGGACAAGCCGCCCAGGATGCTTTTCTTGCCGGCTTCCTCGTCGAGGTGGAAGGGCTGCGGATCGAATTCGCTGGCGAATTCGATGATGTGGTCCTTGGTGACGTGATGGGCGCCGTATTCGCGCACGAAGCCTTGCGGAAAATCCTCGAAATAATGGGACGGCATCGGCCCTCCGTTACAAATGCAACCAGCTTTAATTGGCGAAACGGAAATGCATCACATCGCCGTCGGCAACCGTATAGTCCTTGCCTTCGAGGCGAAACTTGCCGGCCTCGCGGGCGCCGGCTTCACCATTGAAGGCGACATAGTCGGCATAGGCGATCGTCTCGGCGCGAATGAAGCCCTTTTCGAAATCGGTGTGAATGACGCCAGCCGCTTGCGGCGCGCGCGTGCCGGTCTCGATGGTCCAGGCGCGGGCCTCCTTCGGACCGACGGTGAAATAGGTGATCAGGCCGAGCAGGCCATAACCGGCACGGATGACACGATTAAGACCGGGCTCCTGGAGACCGACGGCTTCCAGATAGTCCTTCTGTTCGTCGGCGGGCAGAATGGCGATTTCGCTTTCGATGCGGGCCGAGACGACGACGGCGACCGCGCCTTCTTCTTTCGCGCGCTGTTCGACGAGCTTGGAGAAATGATTGCCCTTGTCGGCGGAAGCTTCCTCGACATTGCAGACATAGAGCACGGGTTTGGAGCTGAGCAGGCCGAGACCATCGAAACTCTTGCGCTCTTCCGCTTTGACCTCGACGAGACGTGCCGGCTTGCCGTCGCGCAGCAGCACCAGGCAGCGGCTCATCAGATCGAGCGCTTCCTTGGCTTCCTTGTCGTTCTGCTTGGCTCTCTTCTCCAGAGCCGGCACGCGCTTTTCCAGGCTGTCGAGATCGGCGAGCATCAGCTCGGTCTCGATGGTCTCGATGTCGGCGACCGGATCGATCTTGCCTTCCACATGGGTGATGTCGCCGTCCTCGAAGCAGCGCACCACATGGGCTATTGCGTCGCATTCGCGGATGTTGGCGAGGAACTGATTGCCCAGGCCTTCGCCCTTGGAGGCGCCGCGCACCAGGCCGGCAATGTCGACGAAGGTCAGGCGCGTCGGAATGATCTCTTTCGAGGCGGCGATTTTGGCCAGCGCGTCGAGGCGTTGGTCAGGGACGGCCACGTCGCCGACATTGGGCTCGATCGTGCAGAACGGATAATTGGCCGCTTGGGCCGCTGCCGTTTGTGTCAGCGCGTTGAAAAGGGTCGATTTGCCGACGTTAGGCAGACCGACGATGCCGCATTTGAAACCCATGGAGCTATCCTGCTGGCCCGCGCCAGGCCGGGCGGGCAAAAAATCAAAATCCGCCCCGGCATATGCTGGTCGGGCCGGCAAAAGGCAAGGGCCAGACGAGTACGGGCGGCGAAGAGGTTCGCCGCCCGCTTAAAAGCGCCATTTTTGGGCGAAAAAGCCCGGCTCAGTGCTTGTTCACTTCCGCCGTATAGTCCTCCATCAGCGTCCGCGAGATATTGCCCGGCGTGAAGCGGTGGGCGCCGACTTCCGACACCGGGGTCACTTCCGCGCCCGTGCCGGTGAGGAAGCACTCGTTGAAGCTCGTCAATTCGTCCGGCATGATCCGGCGCTCGTGGACGCCGATGCCGCGGCGCTTGGCGAGATCGATGACCGTGCGGCGGGTGATGCCGTCGAGGAAGCAATCGGCTGTCGGCGTATGGATCGCACCGTCCTTGGTGAAGAAGATGTTGGCGCCGGTGCATTCGGCGACGCGACCTTCCCAATCCAGCATCATCGCATCGGCATAGCCTTTGCGCTCGGCCGCGTGCTTCGAGATCGTGCAGATCATATAGAGGCCGGCGGCCTTCGATTGGCACGGCGCGGTGCGCGGATCGGGGCGGCGATATTCGGCGATATCGAGACGGATGCCGCGCATCTTCTCGTTGACGTCGAACATGCTCGGCCAATCCCACACGGCGATGGCGACATGGATCGTCGCGTTCTGCGCGGCGACCGCCATCATCTCACTGCCGCGCCAGGCGACGGGGCGCACGTAGCAGCTCTGCATGCCGTTCTTTTCGACGACGAGCTGCTTGGCCGCTTCGATCTCTTCGACCGAATAGGGAATCTCGAAGTCGAGCAGCTTGGCCGAGTTGTGAAAGCGCTCGGTGTGTTCGAGGCTCTTGAAAATCTTGCCGCCATAGGCGCGCTCGCCCTCGAATACAGAAGAGCCGTAATGCAGCCCGTGGCTCAGCACATGCAGATGCGCTTCCTTCCACGGCAGCAACTTCCCGTTCATCCAGATGAAACCTTCACGCTGGTCGAATGGTAAAACGGACATCACAACTCCTCCTGGCGAACGTGGTTTCCCATATGAAACAGGGTGTTCGCCGCATTTCCGGCCGCTTTGCCGGTACTTTCGAGAGGCTTGACGAGTAGCAACCGACCTGAAATATGTCAATAGTGCTGACGTAATGGATTAGAGCGGATCAGCCATGACGCAGGCGCTTGACGATATACCCCTAGTAGGCGGGGCGGGACTGGCGGGCACGGAGACGCCGGCACCGCCGCACTATGACCTCATCGAACTTCTGTTCTTCGCCTATCGCGATTTCGTCGGCGATGCGGATCGTTTGCTGGAAACCTTACGGTTTGGCCGCGCCCACCACCGTGTGCTGCATTTTGTGCATCGCAACCCCGGCCTCACGATCGCCGAATTGCTCGACATTCTGCGCATCACCAAACAAAGCCTCAATCGGGTGCTGAAGGAATTGCTCGACGAACGTTTCGTCGAAGCGCGGACGGGCGCGTCCGATCGCCGGCAGCGGCTCTTGTTTTTGACGGCAAAGGGCAAGGCGCTGGCGTTGGAATTGTCCGTCTTGCAATCGCAACGGTTCGCGCGCGTGCTGGCGGAATTGCCGAAGGGGGCTCAGGAAGCCGCCCAGCAATTCCTGCTGGCGATGATCGAGCCGGAAGAGAGGCCCAGAGTCGAAGCGCTGATCTGGCGCAACGAAAGGACCGGGGAATGAGCGAAGAGCAAAATGCAACGAGCGCCGAGCAGCCGACCTTCGTGCCTGCCGACGATGCGGCGCATCTGCTTGTCGTCGACGATGATAAGCGCCTGCGCGAACTGTTGTCGCGCTATCTGGTACGTGAAGGCTACCGCGTGACCGCTGCCGGCGATGCGGCCGAGGCACGGCGGCATTTGAGCAATCTCGATTTCGATCTCATCGTGCTCGATGTGATGATGCCGGGAGAGAACGGTCTCGATTTCGCCCGTTCGCTGCGCGAGACCTCGCAAGTGCCGATCCTGATGCTGACGGCGCGCGCCGAGACGAGCGATCGCGTGCAGGGGCTCGAAACCGGTGTCGACGATTATCTGACCAAGCCGTTCGAGGCCAAGGAGTTGTCGCTGCGCATCGGCTCGATCCTGCGCCGCGTGGTGCCGAAGCCGCTCAATCAGCCGACCCTGGTGCGGTTCGGGCCGTTCGTCTTCCATTGCGAGCGCGGCGAATTGCGTCACGGCGAGGACGTGGTGCGGCTGACGGAACGCGAGCGCTACATGCTGCAACTGCTGGCGAAGACGCCGGGCGAGCCGGTGGCGCGCGAGCTGCTGGCGGGTTCTGCCGCCGCCGCCAACGAGCGCACCATCGACGTGCAGATCAATCGTCTGCGGCGCAAGATCGAGCGCGATCCAGCCAATCCGGTCTATCTGCAAACGGCGCGTGGCGCGGGCTATCGCCTGCTGCCGGAACGCTGATGAGCTTGGTGCTGCCAGGCTGGTTCGAGAGGCCGCGCGGCCTATGGCGCGGCTTTACCCGTTGGCTTGCCAGCCGCATGCCCAAGGGCCTGTTCGCGCGTTCGCTTCTTATCGTCGTTCTGCCGGTGGTGCTGCTGCAATCAGCCGTCGCCTATATTTTCATGGAGCGCCATTGGCAGCTCGTCACGCAGCGCCTGTCGGCCGCCGTCGTCGCCGATATTGCCGCGGTGGTCGATACCTACGAGAAGTTTCCGCTCGCCACCTTTGAACAGGTGGCGAAGATCGCCGGCGAGCGCTTTGAAATGGATTTCAAACTGCTGCCGAAGGAGCCGTTGCCGGCGACCCTGCCAAAGCCGTTCTTTTCGCTTTTGGACAATTCGCTGTCGCAGGAGCTGTCGCGGCAGATCAACAAACCGTTCTGGATCGACACCATAGGCAATTCCAATCTCGTCGAGATCCGTATCGCCTTGAATGATGCGACCTTGCGGGTGATCGCGGCGCGCAATGCCGCCTACGCGTCGAATTCGCATATTTTCCTGGGCTGGATGGTCGGTGCCTCGCTGGTGCTGCTGGCGGTGGCGATCGCCTTCCTGCGCAACCAGATCAGACCCATCTTGCGCCTCGCCAAGGCGGCGCAGGACTTCGGCAAGGGGCGCGAGCCCGAATTTCGTCCGCATGGCGCGCGCGAGGTGCGTCAGGCCGGTTTTGCTTTCGTCGAAATGAAGCGGCGCGTGGAACGGGCGATGGATCAGCGCACGACCATGCTCAATGGCGTCAGCCATGATCTGCGCACCATTCTCACGCGCTTCAAACTATCGCTCGTCATGCTGCCGCAAGGGCCTGATGTCGATGCGTTGCAAAAGGACGTCGACGAGATGCAGCGCATGCTGGAAGCCTATCTGGCTTTCGCGCGCGGCGACGGCGGCGAACAGGCTTCTTCCATCGATATGCGCACCATGCTGGAAGAGCTGAAGGTCGATGCTGAGCGGCACGGCCATCCGACGCAGGTGTCGTTCAGCGGCGAAGCGATGGTGACGGTCCGGCCCGATGCGTTTCGTCGGCTGCTGACCAATCTGATCGCCAATGCCCAGCGCTATGGTCGTCACATCGCCATCGAAGCGCTGTGCGAGCAGCGCTTCCTCACCATCCATGTTGATGATGACGGCCCCGGCATTCCGCCCGATCAGCGCGAGGAAGTCTTCCGTCCGTTCTTCCGCCTCGATGAAGCACGCAATCAGGATCACGGCGGTACGGGCTTAGGTCTCGCCATCGCCCGCGACATTGCCCGCGCGCATGGCGGCGATGTTTCGTTGGCATCGAGCCCGCTTGGCGGCTTGCGAGCGACGGTACGCATCCCGCTCTAGCGATCATCTGGACCGTTTCAACGCGGGATCAGACCGGCGTCGTGTCGTCGCCTTGATCGCGCGTGCGCGCTCCCGGGCGTGGGCGGCCTGAGAGAACCGCATGGGCGAGCGAGCGCAGAGGCGCGGTAAGGCGCGTCATGTCGTCGAGGCGGGCACTCAGGGTCTCGCCACGCGACAATTCGCGATCGAGTGCCGCCATAGTGCGATCGAGGCCCGGTTCATCGTCTTCGAACCACACGTTCAGCACGCGCTGCCAGGCGATCGCCAGCCCTTGCAGCTTCAACGTGCCGGCGATGCCTTCGCTGTGCAGATGGGCGGCTTCGAGCATGAAGCGCATGGAATTGAGCATGGTCGTGTTCAAAGCCATGGCGCTGACGGGATCGCGCCGCACCCATTGCGAAATGCCCTTGATGCCGGCTTTGTAGGGCGCCATGGCATCGATGCGTCGCATGAGCACGTCGAACAGCCGGTCGCGGGCGGTTTCCGCCGCGAGATCTTCGTTGGTGCCGTCGAGCACCTTGCGATCGATCATGCGGGAGAAGGCGGCGAGCACGGCGCCTTTGGATGGAAACTGGTCGCGGAAATCGGCCAGCGAAATTCCGGCGCGTAGCGCCACTTCGCTGATCGTGATGTCTTCCCAGGGCATTTCGCCCGCCAGTGCCAACAGGGCATCGATGATGCGCTGTTTCACGTCCGCCGGCGGGGCTTTCGTCTTGCTGTCGGCCATGGCGCGCTCCTATCTCGTTTCCCTAAACTACGCCGGGAAGTCGACAGTTCCAAGGCGTGTTGGGTTAACCGGACAATTCGCCCGCGCGCCGTTTCGCCGCGCCAATGGCCTTGGTCATCAGAGGCTCAAGGCCATTGGGATCCATGAGCACTTCAAGCGCGGCCGCCGTGGTGCCGCCGGGCGAGGTGACGTTGACGCGCAGTTGGCTGGCCGGCGTCGCGGCATCGCGGAACATCAGTTCGCCAGCGCCTTCGACGGTGGCGCGGGCAAGCCGCATGGCGAGATCAGCCGGCAGGCCGGCGGCTTCGCCCGCCTTGGCCATGCATTCGGCCAGATAAAAGACATAGGCCGGTCCGGAGCCGGAGACGGCGGTGACCGCATCGATCCAGTCTTCGCGATCAAGCCATTCGACCGCGCCGATGGCCGAGAGCAGAGCAGAAGCCGCCGCGCGTTGATGTGCGTTGACGCCAGCACTGGCGGCGGCGCCCGTGATGCCGCGTCCGACGGCGGCCGGCGTGTTCGGCATGGCGCGTACGATGGCTTTCGCCTGAGGCAGGCGCTGCGCGATGTTGGCGATGGTCTTGCCCGCCATGATCGACAGGACGAGCGTGTTGCCGCCGACGAGCGGCGCGATGTCAGGGGCGGCGGCTTCAAGCGTCTGCGGCTTGATCGCCAGCACCAGAGCTTCCGGTGGCGAAATCGTACCGGCCGGCGGATTGACGAGAATGCCGTGTTCCTTGGCCAATTCCATTAGGTCGTCGGCCGGATAGGGATCGACGATGGTGACGCCATGGCCGTCCATACCGAGCGCGAGCCAGCCGCGCAGCATGGCGCTGCCCATCTTGCCCGCGCCGAGCAGGACCAGGGTCGTCGGCAGTGTGCTGGCGTCGTTCACGCTTCGCCCACGGTTTCAAACAAAGCGGTGTCGAGGGCTTCCTTGGCCGTGCGGCCGGACCACAGGACGAAATTGAAACATTGGTAGTAGCGGTCGCAGGCGGCGACGCCGGCTTCGATCGCCGCTTCGCATTGCTCGGTCGTTGGCTCCAGGCCACCGGAGAGGATGAGGGTGTGGCGGAAGATCACCACGCCTTCCTTTTCCCAAATGCCGAAATGGCCGATCCAAAGCTGTTCGTTGATGAGCGAGACCAGCTTGTTGAGTTCGTTGCGGCGGCGCTCGTTGATTTTCACTTCGAAGGCGCAAGCCAGATGCAACGCTTCGACGCCTTCGAGCCAGGTGAAGGAAATCTGATAGGGCGACCAGCTGCCGTCGACGGAGATGCAGATCTCGTCCTCGGCGTCGCGGGCGAATGTCCAGTCGCGGACAGAAGCAACCCGTTCGATCACGTCGACGGGATGTTCGGAGCGGCTGGCTTCTGTTTCAATCATCATATGCTGTGGCCCAAAGGAGAAAGACTCGCGACGACACGCACAAGACGCTCGCGCGCCACACAATTGCTCCGCGATCCAGCCGCGCCAGACTGCAGATTCTTGTGACGATTCAGCGATTTGCCGACTCGTTACTTTCGTCAAGGTGCGAGATTCGACGGAATCCGTCCATCCCTGAACCTGCCCATGTCCACAACGTTCGGTCGACATGAGTCAATTTGCCGCGCCGGTTTGACGCAGGCCGGATTGCCGCAGCGATCAGGACTGCTTCTGCGCCAGCTTTGCTTCGAGTTCGGCGATCTTCGCCGCGAGCTTGTCGTTTTCCTCGCGGGCGAGAACGGCCATTTCGCGCACCGCTTCGAATTCGTCGCGGGTTACCACATCCATCGACGAGAGTAGCCGTTCCATCTGGGTTTTCACCACGGTTTCGACTTCCCGGCGTACACCATTGGCCATGCCGGCCGCATCCGTCATCAATCGGGCGAAGTCGTCGAAAATCGGTCCGCGCGTCTGGGGCATGGGAGGCTCCACTGTTGGAGCCGTGGACATGGCAGGGGAATGCGGCCGACGCAAGGGTGGACTGGGTTAATGCGCCTATTTAGCCCATTTCTCCTTGGCCCGGTCGTCAGCCTCCTTGGCGTCGACCCAACTGCCTTCGCTGCCATCGGCGCGAATTTCCTTTTTCCAGAAGGGCGCTTGCGTCTTGAGATAGTCCATCAGAAAGGAGGCGGCTTCGAATGCCGCTTCGCGATGTGACGAGGCGGTGACGACGAGAACGATGTTTTCGCCCGGGCGAATGCGGCCGTAACGGTGAATGATGATCGTGCCCTGCAGCGGCCAGCGCCGCTCCGCCTCGGCGGCGACGCGGGCGATCTCTTCTTCCGCCATGCCCGGATAGTGTTCGAGTTCCAAAGCAGCGAGCGTATTGTCCTCGCTGCGGCAGCGGCCGGTGAAGGTGACGACGGCGCCGACATCGTTGCGTCCGGCCGTCAGCGCGGC
>MKVW01000004.1:110522-181422 GCA_001898965.1 Rhizobiales bacterium 62-17 | reverse complement strand
TCGCGCGCCCCGGCGATGGGCGTCTCGTGCTTGACATGGACGCGGTCGATGGCGGCGCGGATGAACTGCGGGCGCTCGAAGGCATAGGCATATTCCTCGCCCCGGCCGCTCAACCAGGCGATGAGTTCGCCGACCGTGCGCACGTCGGCCGGCGGCGTGATCTGTTCGCTGGCCAATCCGATGCGTTCGCGCACCCAGGCGAAATAAGACAGTTTCAGCGCTGCCGTATCCATCCGTTTCTCAATCTTCCGAGACGTGCTTGAGGCCCGCCTTGAGATAATCCCATCCAGAATAGATGGTGAGGATCGCAGAAATCCACAAAAGGGTCAGGCCGATCAGTTCGGTGCCCGGCAGAACCTTTTCACCGGCGGGGCCGGCGATCAGGAAACCCAGTGCCAGCAATTGCACGGTCGTCTTCCATTTGCCGACCGCCGAGACCGGCATGGAGACGCGCAGGCCGGCGAGGAATTCGCGCAGGCCTGAGACGAGGATTTCACGGCACAGAATGATGACGGCGGCCGCCAGCGACCAGCCGGCGATGGCGCCATCCGCCGCCAGCATCAGCAGACAGGCCGAAACGATCAGTTTGTCGGCGATCGGGTCGAGCATGCGGCCCATCATCGATTGCTGCTGCCAGGCGCGGGCGAGGTAGCCGTCGAAAAAATCGGTGATGGCGGCGACGGCGTAGACGCCGAGCGCGGTCCAGCGGGCCCAGTCCTTTTCCGGCCAGTAGAGCAAAGCGACGACAATGGGAACGGCGACGACCCTGCCATAGGTCAGCATGTTCGGCAGGCTGAAATGCTTGCTGCGGGCCGGGGTGGGGGCAGTCGTCATGGGGAGAACCGAACAGTCAGCGGCGGCGCGCGTCAATAGCCAGAAGCATGGAGAACGGGGAAAAAGCCGAGGTTGTGGCAGAACCGCCAAGCTGTTGTCCCTGACGCCCGGGATTTAGCTTGGTCTTGACCTTGTGCTGATCCATCTCGTCCATGCCGGCACTTCTTTCAGCTTTCAGCCTTGGTCGCGTCGAATTCCGGCACGTTTGCCCGGAACCGGTCGAGCCAAGCCACGAGGGCCGCATGGGTGCTACGCCAGTCGACCTGTTTGCGCCAGTCGAGATAGCCCAAGGCACACGCAAGTGTGATCGTGCCGACGTGGAAAGCCTCGGGATCGGGTGGATGGGCGGCGAAGGCGTCGAGAGCACGCTCGATTTTGCCGCCCTGATAGGCAAGCCACGGTTCGTGACGGATTTCCTTTGGCCGATGGCGGCTTTCGTAAACGACGAGGATGGCCGCATCCATGATGCCGTCGGCGAGCGCCTGCTGGGTCAGCGCGTCGAACCGCGACTCCCAGTCCCGCGGCAGGAGCGCGCCGCCGCCCATCAGATGGTCGAGATGTTCGAGGATGACGCGGCTGTCATAAAGGCGGCGGCCGTCATCGAGGACGAGAAGCGGCATTTTGCCGAGCGGATTATCGTGACGCAGGACATCCGCCGCATCAAGAGGATCGGCGGGTTCGATCCGCATCCGCTCGATCAATCTGAGCCGCGTCGCCGCCAGCCGCACCTTGCGTCCGAACGGCGAGGTCAATGTCGAGCGCAGCAGCACGACGCTTACCCTTCGGGCGTCGTCCGATCGTAAGCCGGTACGGCGGCGCGGAAACGGTCGAGCCAGGCGACGAGCGTCGGCTGGGTGGCACGCCAATCGACCTGCTTGCGGAAGTCGAGATAGCCGAGCGCGCAGGCGAGCGCGAGCGTGCCGACGGTGAGCGTGGTCGGATCGGGCGGATTGGCGGCGAAGGCCTCCAGGCCGCGTTCGACCTTGCCGCGCTGATAGGCGAGCCAGGGTTCGTGGTGGATTTCCTTGGGCCGATGGCGGCCTTCGTAGACGATCAGCACGCCGGCATCGAGAATGCCGTCGCCGAGCGCCTGGCCGGTCAGCGCATCGAGGCGCTTGTCCCAATCCTTCGGCAGTAGCCGGTCGCCGCCGGCGACATGATCGAGATATTCGAGGATGACGCGGCTGTCATAGAGGCGGCGGCCATTGTCGAGGCGCAGCACGGGGATTTTGCGCAGCGGATTGTCGGGACCGATCGATTCCACCGCATTCGCCGCATCGACCGTCACCAGGCTCATCTGGCTGTCGAGATTCAAATGGTGCGCGGCGATGCGTACCTTGCGCACGAAGGGTGAACTCGTGGTTCCGCGTAACAGCATAAAATCCTCCCGCAACCTATTTACGATCCTCGCCCCTTAACGTCCTTCGCTTTTGCGCATCCAGGACACCAAGAAGGGCAGGCTGAGACTGATCAAGAAAAAGCGCGCCAGATGATGGGCGGCGACAAAGACCGGATCGGCGCCCAGCACCAAAGCAAGCACGACCATAACCTCCTGGCTGCCGGGCGCATAGCCGATGAGCGCGGCCCCGAACGGCACGCCGAGCAGCTTCGTCGCGGTCATGGCGAAGAGAATGGATACAGCCAGCATGGCGGCGAGCGCGACGACCGTGCCGAGGCAGATGCGCGCGAACAGGCTCCAGTCGAAATTGACGAAGCGGGAGCCGACCCAGGCGCCGAGCAGGCATTGGCCGATGTTCATCAGCCAGGTCGGCGAGCGGCCAGGCGCGATGCCGAAATAATGCAGCGCGCCGGAGGCGACCATGGAACCGATGATCATGCCGCCGGTAATGTTGAAATAAGCAAAGAAGCCGCCAACGGCGAAGCCTGCCGCCAGCGACAGCGCGATGGCGAGCGGCGGATCGATCGTCAGCGTGGTCAGCACGGCGAAGTCGGCGCCCACTTCATGGACGATGATCCACGGCAGGACGGTGGCGAGGAAAATGACGCGCGACATCTGCACCACGGCGATGCGCGCGGCGTCGGCGCCCATGCTCATCGACACCGAGACGATGTAGCTCATCGATCCGGGCACCGAGGCGAGCATGGCCATGGAGCGCGGCCAGCCCATCAGCCAGACCCAGACGGCGGTGGAGGCGAGCGTCATCATCACCACGCAGACGGCCATCAGCGCGATGCTCGCTGGATAGGCGGCGATGTGAGAAAACGTGTCGGGGCCGACGACCGAGCCGATCGCCGTGCCGATGATGCCCATGGCGAGATAGCGCAAGGGCGCGCTGATGCTGGTTGCCCAGCCGAAGACCGATAGGAGCGCCACCGCCACCACCGAGCCGGACATGGCGCCGCCGGGCACGCTGAGCCAGACGAAGGCGAGACCGCCGATCGCGCCAACCGCCACGGTGAAAGCCTCGCCCAGGGCTCCGAGGACCGTGTAATTCGACCTTTTTCCTGCTGTCATCGTGCTTGGGGCTGGGGCGTGTAGGGGAGCCATGAGGGCGGCCGGGCTCCTGTCGCACGGAGGCGGCGGGGGAGCAAGCCCGGGGGATTTCCAAGCCCTGGTTCCGCGTTCTACTTTGCGGCTGTTTCCATTTGACGCTTCATCTTCGAGAGATTTTCAATGACGCAAGAACATTCGGTCGCCGAAACGCCCGCGCATCGGGCCTCCGCCCTGCGGGGCCGTGACCGGCATGAGGCGCATCGGGCGGCGACGCCGCTCGAACTCCTGTTCGATCTCACCTTCGTCATCGCGTTCGGCATCGCCTCGGCGCAATTCGCCCATCAATTGGCGGAGGGCCACTACAAGGCCGGGCTGATCGGCTTTGGCTTTGCGATGTTCGCCGTGTGCTGGGCCTGGGTCAATTTTTCCTGGTTCGCTTCGGCCTATGACAATGACGACTGGATTTTCCGGGTCACCACCATGGTGCAGATGGCTGGCGTGCTCATTCTCGCGCTTGGTTTGCCGCGCATGTTCAAGTCGATCGACGGCGGACCCTATCTCGACAACATGATCATGGTGCTCGGTTATGTGGTGATGCGGTTGGCGATGGTGTTTCAATGGCTGCGCGCCGCCGTGCAGGATCCTTCACGCCGCCGGATTTGTCTGACCTATGCGATCAGCATCATCGTCGCGCAGGTTGGCTGGATCATCCAGGCCGTTGCCGACATTACCGTGCTGCAATCCTTCCTGTGCGGCGTCCCCCTGATCGCCATCGAACTGCTGGGCCCGATTTTCGCCGAGCGGCAACAAGGCGGCACGCCCTGGCATGCGCATCATATCGCCGAGCGCTATGGCCTGCTCGCCATCATCGCGCTCGGCGAAAGCGTCGTCGGCACGGTGGCGTCAATTTCGGCGATCGTCGAACAGCAGGGCTGGAGCGTCGATGCGGTGCTGATCTGTTTCGCCGGCACCGGCCTGACGTTCGGCATGTGGTGGGTTTATTTCGTCGTCCCGTCGGCGCAGGTGCTGCATGCGCATCGCGAGCGCTGCTTCGTGTGGGGCTATGGTCATATGTTCATCTTCGCCGCCATCGCCGCGATTGGCGCGGGCCTGCACGTAGCGGGGCTCTACATCGAGCATAAGGCGCATATCAGCGCGCTGGCGACGATGCTGACCGTGGCGGTTCCCGTCGGCATCTATCTGCTGATGATCTACGCGCTCTACACCTATCTGATGCAGGAGATTGATCGTTTCCACCTCTGGCTGCTGGCAGGGACAGCCATCGTACTGGCGGCGACAATCCTGATGGCGGCCGCTGGCGTGCGAATGACGCTCTGTCTTGCCGCGCTTACGTTGGCGCCGCTAGTGACGATCATCGGCTATGAATTGGTCGGGTACCGCCATGGTTCGGTCGTCTTGCAGCGTATGTCCGGCACGCATGAATAGCGCGTGAGACGACATGTAGATGTTCGAGTCACGACAGGTGCGTTGCGACGCGCAAGTGCACAACTTCTGAGCGTCGGCGTGGGGCTGTTGATTGCGAGGACGGTTGCCATACTATGGCTAGACTGCGACTCACATGCAGCCATTAACGCCCTAATAATCTTGCCTTCCGATGCTTTCTGAAGCTTTCTGAAAACACCGGCTTTGTCATTGCATGCGTGTCGTATTGATGTCACTTTCCACAAGCCAGCCGGCGATGTTGTTTCTGGCTGGCAGTGGGAGTGGGGGAGGTTCGCATGAGCACTTATGAAGCGCTGCTTGCTTGCCGTCTTTCTGGTCAAATTTCGGATCGTAAATGGATCGAACATTTGCAGGATGTGCTCTTCCGCAAATGGCTCGTCCGTCGAGGCTATAAAGTTATCTAGCCGTCTATCTCTGCTCGATTGAAGAAGCCGCCTCTCCGGGCGGCTTTTTTATTGCCATATTTGCCGCAGTGGAGCCGGGAAGGGGCCGCAAAAGGTTGATAGCTGTGGGGGTAAGGGTGGTCTGGAGGGCGGTTATTTAGGTACGCGCATGAACGACTATGAAGCACTTTTGGCTTGCTGGCGATCGGGCCAGATTCCGGAACGGGCCTGGATCGAACATCTCAAGGACGAAGTCTTTCGGAAGTGGCTCGCCAACCGCGAGAGCGTTTCCAACCCTCCCGACAACGACCGTGGCCGCCATCGAACGCATCGGCGGCTTCCCAGTGTGAAGCATGTCGTTCGCTGAGTGGGTGCCGGCTTAGGCTGCGCGTTCTGTTTGCTTCAGGCACAGCTGGCACCGCTTTTGATGTCGAGGATCGTTCTTCCCATTCGTCATGCGTCGGTCGGATCGGACGGAAGATTTCCTGGGCAGTCTGACGCGCGTCGGTCGAACCGGAAATTTGGCGATTATTGAAAGCAGCAGTGCTCTAGCGATGTGTCGCTAGGTCACTCATTTCCTTGCGATTGGGGTTTTCCACAGCCCTCAGGCTCGTTTGAATCGATCTGACTTGAAGGGTTAAGTTGAGGAAATAATAATGAAATTTTGGCCCCGCCAATAGACAAGCTTGTCGCAAGCTGGTTAGATGCCGCTTGTTCAAGTGGCGAATGATCATGCTTACGGCTTGGCGGGGCTGTTCACAGATCAGACTACGACTTGCGCTCCTGGCGGTGATGGCGCTCGCGCCCCTGCAGGCCCAGGCCGGTCTCTTGGATTTCCTGTTCGGCAACCGCCAACCTGAGCCAGCCATGGCGCCTGCGTCGCCATCAGCTCCACACATGCGCACCAAGCAGCCGCGCAAAGCGCGGCTTGAAAAGCCGAAGTCTGCGAAGCCGAAAGTGATGAAGGCCGAACGCGACACGCCTGTCGCAGAAATCAAACGGCAGTTTCAGCAGATCAAGGCACTTGCCGAAGTCGCCGAAGAAAGCGGCATCACCGCAGCCTTCATGCAGGATCCGACTTTACGCTCAGGCGATATCGTCGTGACGCCGTCCGGTATCGCGGTCTTTCAAGGCGGCGAGGTTTCGCAGCGCAAGCTGACGCAATTCAAACCGCTGGCGGTGTCGCGTTTCAGCCGCCGCAAGGATCTCCTCGCGCTTCAGAAGGCCAGCGGTTTCGACTTCGTGCGTTCACTGGCGGGCGAACGCATGTCGCCGCTGGTGATCCACGCACGCGGCAACAGTTCATCGCCGCCATCGTCCGATAATCCGCAGACGACCGCTCAAGAGATCGAAGGCGTAAAACGCGTGCCGTGACGCCGTGCAAAAGCGTCGGCTGCGGAGATCGATTTTCGATGGATCAGGAAATGGTAGCGGAGGAGGGATTCGAACCCCCGACCCCAGGATTATGATTCCCGTGCTCTAACCAACTGAGCTACCCCGCCACGGGGTCTCCGGCGCACCGGATGAGGCGGGGGTATAGGGGGCAGTCGGCGGCGGTGTCAAGCAGCGGCGGACATATCTGACGGGGATAGGCTGCGCTCGCTGTTTTCTTACGGAAACTGCGGGATTTTCGGGGCGACCGGCGGTTGAGCCGGCCCGCCCCAAGGGGACTTTATGGGCTCGGCGACAGGTTGAGATTGCCGCGTTCGATGATCGCGCGGTAGCCCCGCAGATCGGTGTCGATCAGTTCGGCCAGGGCCTTGCCGGGCTGCGCCAGCACCACGTAGCCGATCTGTTCCAGCCGGGCTCTGACGGCGGGGGCCTGCACCGCCGCCAAATAGGCTTCCGCCAGTTTATCGACGGCGCCAACTGGCGTGCCTGCCGGGACGGAAATGCCGGACCAGACGCGGAAGACCATGTCGAGACCGGCTTCACGCAGGGTCGGCACATCGGGGGCCGTGTGCCAGCGGTTCGGCCCGACCGTCGCGAGCATGACCAATTGGCCGGCCTGAACGAATTCGTTCGGCGGCAGACCCAGGAAGGCCGCCTGGATGCGGCCCGCCAGCAGATCTTGCAGCGTCGCCGATTCACCTTTGTAAGGCACGTGGACGGCGCTGATGCCCGTGATCTGCGAGAGCTGCTCGAACATCAAGTGATTGACGCTGCCGAGGCCATAGCTGCCGTAGGAAACTTCCTTCGGCCGGGCTTTCGCATAGGCGATGAAATCGGCTGTTGTCTTGACGCCGAGGGTGGGATGGACGGCCAGCACGCCATAGAATTCGGCGAGCAAGGCCACGTGGATGAAGTTCGTCTGGAAGTCGAAAGGCAGTTTCGGATTGATGGCCGCCAGCATCGGCGCGCTCGTGCTGAGATAACCGGCGGTATAGCCATCGGGCGCGGCTTGCCGCAGCGCGTCGAAGGCGATGCGGCCGGCGGCGCCAGGGCGATTGTCAACGACGATGGGCTGTCCCAGCCGTTTGCCTGCTTCTTCGGAAATGATGCGCATCATCACGTCCGAGGGGCCGCCGGGCGAAAATGGCAGAAGCAGACGGACCGGGCGGGCCGGCCAGTCGTTCGCATGTCCCAGCAGCGGCCAGCATGCGAGCAGGACGACGGTTGCAAAACGTTGAAGCCAACGGAGCTTGCAGCTTCGTTGCGCAAAGAGGTTTGAACGCACGACAGGGCCTTTCCTCACCAGAAGCCGGTCGGATGGCACACGCAGAGTCGAAGCTTCCAACGAACAAGCTGCAAACTCAGTCGCGCCCTTCCACACGACAGTTTTCGCCTTATTCAGATAACTTCATTTAATGTAGTAAAATTGCAGCGTCAAGACGGCAGGTTGCGAGCTGCTTCTGCAACGGTTTCTCTGCTTAACCGTTTCTGAGCTATCGTGCGGCGCTTGGTCGATTGGGCTCTGGAGGCCGATCGCCTGTTGCGGAAAGGCCGGCTGGTGGCGTCAGGCAAGCTCAAGACGTATCGCGCCAAACGCGATTTCTCGAAGACAAAGGAGCCGCAGGGGCAAGAACCGCGCGGCGCGGCCGGCACGGTGCCGTCGAAAGCGCTGCGCTATGTCATCCAGAAACATGCCGCCACGCGGCTGCATTACGATCTGCGCCTCGAACTCGACGGCGTGTTCAAGTCCTGGGCGGTGACGCGCGGCCCCTCGCGTGATCCTTCGGTGAAGCGGCTGGCCGTCGAGGTCGAGGATCACCCGCTCGACTATGGCGATTTCGAAGGCACGATTCCCAAAGGGGAATATGGGGGCGGCACGGTGCAGATCTGGGATCGGGGCTATTGGCTCTCGGCCGATCCGCACAAGGAATTGCTGAAGGGCGATCTGAAATTCGTGCTCGAGGGCAAGCGGCTGAAGGGCGGCTGGGTGCTCGTGCGCATGAAACACGATCGCAACGGCAGCAATCGCACCAACTGGCTCTTGATCAAACATCGCGACGAATATGCGGTTGAGGGCGACGACGATGCCTTGCTGGAAGACGATCGCTCGGCCGCCTCCGGGCGATCGATGAAAACGATTGCGGCTGGGCGCGGCAAGGCGCCGGACGCGTTCATGACGCGCAAAGGGCCTTCGCCCGATGCGATCTGGCATTCGAAGCCGAAGGAGACCGCGGGCGCGCGCAAGCTGGCGAAGCATCGCGAGAACGGGCCGATGCCGCCTTTCGTCGAGCCGCAGCTCTGCGCGGCATTCGAGCAACCGCCTGCGGGTGAAGGCTGGGCGCATGAGGTCAAGCTCGACGGCTATCGCGTCATCCTGCGCGTCGAAGCGGGGAAAGCCACGGTTTTGACGCGTACGGGGCTCGACTGGTCGAAGCGTTTTCCCGAAATCGCCGAGGCGGCCAGCGCGTTGCCCGATTGCATGATCGACGGCGAGATTGCCGCGCTCGACCCAGATGGCCGAACCGACTTCCCCATGTTGCAGGCGGCGCTGGGGGCTTCCGATACCGGGGAACTGGTGTTTTTCGGTTTCGACCTGCTGTTCCTCAAGGGCGAAGATTTTCGTGCGGAGCCGTTGCAGGAACGCAAACATCGATTGAGCGTTTTCCTGAAGGATCAGAAAGA
This sequence comes from Rhizobiales bacterium 62-17, assembly GCA_001898965.1. Taxonomy (GTDB): domain Bacteria; phylum Pseudomonadota; class Alphaproteobacteria; order Rhizobiales; family Beijerinckiaceae; genus Terripilifer. Next base: position 172,212 of record MKVW01000004.1, on the reverse strand, counting down.
CGATCGGCTACGTTATCTCGAACATTTTTTGTCCGATGGCGCGGATGTTCTGCAATCGGCGCGCGAGCTGCATCTCGAAGGCATCGTGTCGAAGCGTCTGGAAGCCCCTTACCGGTCCGGCCGCAGCGATCTGTGGCGCAAGATCAAATGCCGCGCCGGGCATGAAGTCGTCATCGGTGCCTGGACGTCGAACGGCAAAGCGTTCCGCTCCCTGCTCGGTGGCGTCTATCGCGACGGTAAACTGGCCTATGTCGGGCGGATCGGTACGGGCTATGGCCAAAGCGTCGTGCAGAAGCTGATGCCGGTGTTGAAAGCCCATGCGGCGCGGCGCAGCCCATTCAGCGGCAAGAATGCGCCGAAGGCCGATAAGACGATCCATTGGCTGAAGCCGGAGCTGGTCGCCGAGATCGAATTCGCCGGCTGGACCGACGACGGCATGGTCCGGCAGGCGGCATTCAAGGGACTGCGCACGGACAAGCCGGCGAAAGAGGTGGAGGTCGAAATGCCCAAGCCTGCGCAACATGCTGTCGCCGCGCCCGTGGCGCAGCCCTTGCCACGCGCCGGCTCACCGTCGCGGGTGATGGGCGTCGACATCTCCAAGCCAAACAAGGCGCTGTGGCCCGATGGCGGCGACGGCAAGCCTGTGACGAAGCTCGATCTGGCGCATTATTTCGAGGAGGTCGGCGATTGGATGATGCCGCATCTTGTCGGCCGGCCGTGTTCCATCGTGCGCATGCCCGATGGCATCGGCGGCGAGAGTTTCTTTCAACGCCATGCCATGCAAGGCATGTCCGATCTCATCGATCTGATGAAAGTGTCGGGCGAGAAAGCGCCTTATGTCACCATCGATCGCAAGGACGCGCTGGCCGCATTGGCGCAGGTGGCAGCGCTTGAACTGCATCCGTGGAACGGCGTGCCTGGCGATCCCCTGCATGCGGGTCGCCTGGTCTTCGATCTCGATCCCGGGCCTGACGTGCCTTTCGATGCGGTGATCGAGGCGGCGAAGGATTTGAAGGAACGGCTCGCGGCGGTGAAGCTGGAAAGTTTCTGCAAGACCACGGGCGGTAAGGGGCTGCATGTGGTCGTGCCGCTGGTCGAAAAAGGCCGCGGTGTTGCTGATTGGCCGACGGCGAAGAATTTCGCTTATGCGCTGTGCCTGGCGATGGAGGCCGATGCGCCCGAGCGCTACGTGGTCAATATGGCGAAGGCGAAACGCGGCGGACGGATTTTTCTCGATTATCTGCGCAATGATCGCAAGTCGACGGCGGTCGCCGTTCTATCACCGCGGGCGCGTCCGGGTGCGCCTGTGTCGATGCCATTGCCGTGGACGCGGGTGCGCAAGGGGCTCGACCCGAAAGCCTTCACAGTGCGCACGGCGCCGGCCTTGCTGAAGAAGATCAAACCCTGGGAAGGCTATGATGAGGCCCGTGGGTCGCTGGCCGATGTGCTCAAGCGGATGAAGAAAAAATAAAACACTCCCGGCCTTATGACCGGGAGTGTCGAGGGCTTTCTGCGATCTAAAAGATCAGCGCAGCGTCTTGAGCGCCGAGTCCCACTTGACCATTTCGTCGAGCAAAGTCTTGGCCGACAGTTCGATGGCGTCGTTGGCCTTGAATTCTTTCTTGTCATCGAGAAGCGTGCCGACGGCGGGAACAGGCACGCCTTCCGGCGGCGTCACCAGTTTCATCGTCGTGGCCATCGAGCGCGCCACTTGCGCCGAGCGCAGGCCGCCCGACACGCCGCCATAGCTGATGAAGCCGGCGACCTTGTAGTTCCACTCGTTGTAGACGTAGTTCAGCGCGTTGAAGAAGGACGGCGGCGGGTTGTAGTTGTATTCGGGAATGACGAAAGCGTAGGCGTCGGCCGACTTGACGCTTTCGCTCCACGCCTTCGTGTGCGCGTGCTCATATTTCTGCATGCGCGGATGCATCGGCTCGTTGAAAACCGGCAGATTGAACTCCGCCAGATCGACCAGCGTCGCGTCGAACCCGCCATGCTTTTGCGCATAGCTATGGAACCACTTGGCGACGGCGGGGCCAACACGGCCGGGGCGGGTGCTGGTGATGATAACGTGAAGTTTCGACGGCACGGGATGCTCCAATTGCGGAAAAGGCAGTTCCTGGGCTTGAACCCCAGTTACTAAATGTTACCTAGCTTCCGCGCGATCTTGACGCAAGAAGGCACAGACATGGAACGAAGGCACATGAGTGTCACCGGCGGCTGTCAGCACGTCCGGGAAACCCTGACCCGTATCGGCGACAAATGGTCGGTTCTGGTCATCATGACGCTCGGTCGTGGTCCGATGCGGTTCAACGAACTGCGCCGGTCGATCGAGGGCGTTTCGCAACGGATGTTGACGCTGACCCTGCGTGGTCTCGAACGCGACGGTTTCGTGACGCGTACCGTGCGGCCGACGGTGCCGCCGCAGGTCGATTATGAGCTGACATCGCTCGGCGTGTCGTTGCAGGCGCCCGTGCGGGCCTTGGGCGAGTGGGCCTTCACCCATCAGCCCTTGGTCGAGGATGCGCGTCGTCGTTACGATGGCCAGACGGCACGGGAGCCTGAGCAACGTTCCCCGGTGCCTGAGCCTATTTCCGCCGCAGCCGCACGAGCGTGAACAGACCGAGCGGCGCTAGCGTGCGCCGCTCAAGCAGTTCGACCTGCGGCCGCGCGGCGATCCAATCGCCAATGATCGACCAGGGAAATTGCGGCCGCCAGCCGAGTTTGGCGGCGCGATTGCTCATCGCCGCCTCGATCCAGCAAACGGGGCCGCTTTCCGCGCCGATGTGATTGACGATGATGATCTCGCCGCCAGGGCGCACCACGCGCACCATCTCGTCGAGCGTGCGCGCCGGATCCGGCACCGTGGTGATGACGTAAGGGGTGACCGCCGCGTCAAACGTGTGATCGGCATATTCGAGGTTCATCGCGTCCATGACGCGCAGCTCTTCGACATTGCGCAGGCCGAGATCGGCGACGCGCCGGCGGGCGATGTCGAGCATGGGCGCGGAGAGGTCGATGCCGGAAATCTTCACCTGGTCGGAGAACATCGGCAGTTCGAGGCCTGTGCCGATGCCCACGTCGAGCACGCGGCCGCTCAGCCGATTGACCGCATCGGCGGCAGCCTGGCGGCCGGGCCGCATGATCAGCGCGAAGACATTGTCGTAGATCGGCGCCCAGCGCGCGTAGGCGTCCTCGACATTGGAACTGGTAATGGTCTGCACGCGCTTGTCGTCGCCCCCGGGCATGATGTGGTGGTCTTCCAATCTACCGTGGCATGCTTGCCTTGCACAGGCGTTACACGCAAGCTTGGGCTTGTCTTAAGCGGTGGCGCGAATGAAACCACCGCCGAGCACGCGGGCGCGGGGTGAAGCGTCTTCATAGAAAACACAGGCCTGGCCGGGCGACACACCATCCTCGCCGGACAAAAGTTCCACGATGGCGGCGCCCTTGTCGTCGCGACGCAGAACCGCGGGCGCCGGTGCGCGCGTCGAGCGCAAACGCGCGGCGATTTCAATGCCGGCATCGGGAATCGTTGAGAAATCGCCGTCGCCGATCCAATTGACGTCACGTAGATATACGGAGCGCGTGGCCAGAGCTTCGCGCGGTCCGACGATCACCTGACGCTTGGCAGGATCGAGTTTCACGACGAACAGCGGCGTACCACCGGTCTGGGCGTGGTCGGCAAGGCCGAGGCCGCGGCGCTGGCCGATGGTGTAGCGGACGATGCCGGTGTGGCGGCCGAGCACGCGGCCGTCGATGTGGACAATGTCGCCGGGCTCGCCGGCTTCGGGCCGCAGACGGGCGATGATGTCGGTGTATTTGCCCGAGGGTACGAAGCAGATGTCCTGACTGTCGGGCTTGTCGGCGACGACGAGGCCGAATTCACGCGCCAGGTCGCGCACCTGGGCCTTCGGCCGGTCGCCGAGCGGGAAGCGCAGCATGCGCAACTGCTCGCGCGTGGTGGCGAACAGGAAATAGCTCTGATCGCGGTCGGCATCGGCGGCGCGATAAAGCGCGCGCGCGTCAGAACCGTCGGTGGCCCGTGAGGAAATGTAATGGCCGGTCGCCAGCACATCGGCATTCAAGTCGATGGCGGTGTCGAACAGATCGGCGAATTTGATGTGCTGGTTGCAGGCGACGCAGGGAATGGGCGTCTCGCCGGCGAGATAAGAATCGGCGAAGGCGTCGATCACCTTTTCCCGGAACAGCCCCTCATAATTGAGGACGTAGTGGGGAATGCCGATGCGCTCGGCCACCCGGCGGGCGTCGTTGATATCCTGGCCGGCGCAGCAGGCGCCTTTGCGGTGGGTGGCGGCGCCATGGTCGTAAAGCTGCAAGGTCACGCCGATGACGTCATAGCCCTCGCGGGCGAGCAGCGCCGCGACCACCGACGAATCAACCCCGCCCGACATGGCGACGACCACGCGCGTTTCCCCCGCCGGCTTGGGCAGGCCAAGCGAATTCAGCGGGGCGCCGGATGCTTCTGCGAGGCTTCGGGCGGAAAACATGGGGTCAAAACTCGTGGAACAGGTCGATGTCAAAGACCATTCCGGCCGCAAATGCAACCGCCAAACAGTCAGGCTCGCGCTCTGTTTTATTTGGGGACGATGGCCGCGTCAGGCAAGGCACCGGGAACCGCCGCCAGATTGGGGCAAAAATCTGGCTGCCCTTCCGTATGGTTAACCATCCGTTTGCGCCTGTTCCGAAGGGGCACGCTTTCATGGGGTGTGGAAAGAAATTGGCAATAAATGGCAGGGTTTTAGGCGATTTTTACGGTAAAAATCCGCGCCTCACTTAGGCAAATTTTAAATCGGCGGCGGTAGCTTTCTCTTCAGTTGAGGTCACCATTTAGTACGCGAGTGAGTAACATGACCGAGCCCCACCGCCCGAGGGTCAAATATGTCATCGGGCCCGATGGAAGTCCTCTGACGATTGCCGATCTCCCGCCGCCGACCACCAAGCGCTGGGTGATCCGGCGCAAGGCCGAGGTCGTGGCCGCGGTGCGCGGCGGTCTCCTGTCCCTGGACGAGGCCTGCTCCCGCTACACCTTGACCGTGGACGAGTTCCTGAGCTGGCAGATGTCGATCGATCAGCACGGTCTGGCCGGTCTGCGCACCACTCGCATTCAGCAATATCGCCAGTAACGCTCCCACAGCGTTTCAAGCTTGGAAAGGCCGGTCCGCAGGGGCCGGCTTTTTGCTGTCTGGCTCCAGGACACTGGTGATGCGCTGGCGCAGCGCCTGGGTGATTTCCCGGGATGCATCCGGCGTCAGATGTAAACCGTCGAGCGAGGCCATGGGCTGGCCTTCGCGGGCGGCCGCGTCGCAGATCTGGGCGCCGTCGATATAGATCCAGCGCTGCTCGCGGGCAAAGGCGCTGACCTCCCGATTGAGGCGATCCATCGCGGTGGCGCGATGCGAATAGTCGGGCGAGGCCGCGTCGATGCGCGGCAAGGAGAGGATGAAGGTAGCGTGCGTGCCGGCGACCGTGCGGGCGATCCTGGCGAGATTGTCGCGGAAATGGCTGCGTGTCGTTTCGCCCGCGCCGTTCTGCAGGGCATCATTGGCGCCGATCGACAGAACGGTGATGCGGGGGCGGCGGCCGGCGAGAATGCTGGCGATGCGGGCATGGAATTGATCGCTGGTGAGGCCCGGCAGGGCCACCTCGATGACAGGCAGGTCGGCGATCGGGTTCAAGACCAGATGTGCCACCGTGGAATCGCCGGCCAAGAGCACGAATTCGCCGTCGATCTGGCTGAGGCGCGCGCGTGCGTTCAACGTCGCGCGATTGGCATCGCGGCGGATGAGATTGCGCTTGCGCCGCGCATTGAGGATCCAGCCGACCATGAGACAGATGGCCAAGGCCAGCGCTAGACCGACGCAGAAAATGATGATTTCGCGCGCGGTGAACATGTTTCACCTGTTCGCCATGAGAACCGCATCACCCGTGACCAGGAAGTCGATGCGATCGTCGATGAGAGCGGTGGCCGCTTCTTCCGGCGTGTTGATGATCGGCTGTTCGTGAACGTTGAAGCTGGTGTTGATCAGCACGGGTGTGCCGGTCTGATGTTTGAAGGCGTCGAGAATGTCGAAATAGAGTGGATTGGGCGCGCGGCTGATGATCTGTGGCCGGGCGGTATTGTCGACATGGACGACGGCGGGAATACGCTCCGCCCACTGCGCCTTGACGTTGCAGGTGATGGTCATGAAGCGGCTGGCATAGGCATTGGCCGACGTGACGTCGAAGACACCGGCGGCATCGCTTTCCGGCACCACGGGCGCGAAGGGCATGAACTCCGTGCGGTTGAGCCGCTTGTTGATGGAATCGTTGATGTCGCGGCGATGTGGCGAGGCCATGATCGAGCGCGCGCCCAGCGCGCGCGGGCCATATTCCATCGCTCCGAGAAAGGTCGCGACCACCTGGCCATCGGCAATGAGGCGGGCCGACGTGGCCGCAGGCGAGCCTTCGATCACGCGAATGCGCTTGTCATGGGCCAGGATGCGGGCTGTCGCCTGGTCGCTGAAATCGCGACCGGTATAGATGCTGTCGAGGCGACGGCGTTGGCGCAGCCATGCCGGCATGCCGTCGCGCCGCAGAAGGTAATCGAGCGCGCCGCCGATGGTCAGTCCCTCGTCGCCCATGGGCGGAACGACGAAGACCTCGGCGATACCGGTTTCCTCGGCAATGCGCTGATTGAGTTTGACGTTGGCGAAAAGGCCGCCGGCGAGACCGATGTGCGACACCCGCTCGCGTTCCAGAATGCGATTGATCGATTCAAGAATGACCGATTCCGTCGCCACCTGAATGGAGGCGGCGCAGACCTCGCGCGGTTGATCGGCACAGGCCTTGACATAATAGGCGCGCTGTTCGTGCGCGCTGCTGAACGTGCTCGAGATGATGCCGCGCTTATCGACGGTGAACGGCTTTCTGAACGTCTCCGCCAGGGCCGGTTCGCCGAAAGCCGCCAGGCCCGTGATCTTGCCTTCGTGATGCAGCGGTTTGAAACCGAGCGCCTCGGTCACATACATATAGGCGCGGGCGATGCTGTCGTGGCGATAGGGCGTGAGAAGCCAGCGATCGTCGCCGAACAGGCAATCGATCTGCTCGTAGCGAAAGATGCGTTGGCTGTAGTTGACGTTGTCGCCATAGCCGTCGGCCGTGTAGAGCAGGGCATTGTCCCAGTCGGTGTGGAACAGCGCCGGCAGGGCGTGGGCTTCGTGATGATTGGCGAAATGAATCGTGGTGTGGCGCGGCAGGCCGAAATGCCGGCGCAGAGCTGCGACATTGACTACGCGCGTGACATCCATGCTGACGGCGCGCTGCATGCGCGCGGCGAGATCGGTCGTCTTGTTGGATTTGCCTTGCAGCTTCTCGCCCAACGCGCGCAGCAGCGGCTGACGCAACATGCCGCGCGCGACCAGCATGCGGCTGAACACGGCCACGTCGATAGCGGACCGATCGAGGCCGGCGATGTTGAGCACTTCATCAATGCAGATGGTTGGGTCGCCGCCATCCTTCTTGACGCGGGTCAGACGTTCCTTCTGCACCGCTGCCAGAAGGGTATAATCGTCGAACAGGGCTGCGCTCGAATCGTGAACGCCCCAGTGAACGCTTAAAATAACCGCCATGTCTCCTCACAGGCCGATGCCTGAAACGGGGGCCGTGGCGGCCGTCCAAACGTGTTCGGGCAGTATGGTCAAAATCACAACGCGCAAAGGCGCATGTTCGATCCATCTGCTCGTAAAAGTTGGAAATAATGAGATTTTTTAAAGACAAATGCGGCGCAGCTTGGCTGTGCCGCACGGAGATTCAGCGTTTGATGGAGGCGAATACCACGAAGACGATTCGCAATAAGAGAATTCTGGACCGATGTCGCGTGAAAGACTCTAGTGCTTGAGAATCGAGCTCGGCGGTTCGATATCCTTCGTCGCCTGTCCAAGTTGCGAGCGCTCGAACAGAAGAATGACCGGCAGCGACAGGATCAGCGGAATGATCAGATAGAACAGCCGCCAGACGAGCAAGGCCGCGAAGACCGATGTCGCGGGGATCTGCGGCATGATCGCGAGGAAGACGGCTTCCATCACGCCGACGCCGCCGGGCACCTGCGACAAGAGGCCGGCCGAGAACGACAGCAGGAAAGCCCCCAGCACGATGGCGAAGCCAGGATTGCCGTCGGCCGGCAGCGCGAAATAGATGATGCCGGCGGCGCCAGCGAGTTCGAGCGGCGCCGCGAGATATTGGCGGGCCACGACGGGCATGCGCGGATAGACCAGTTTGAAGCCGCCGATCTGCAGCGGCTTGAAGTGCAGCCATGCGCCGATGGTGTAGAGCGCGCACAGCACCAGCAGGCCGACGCCGATGATGCGGGCCGGCGTTTCACCGAGATCGAATTTCGCCGACAGGCTGGTCAGCGGCTTGAGGATCTGCGGCTCCCATAGCAGCACCCAGCCGAGCAGGATGATCGTGCCGAATGCGAAGGTGAACGAGCAGAGCGCGACGAGGATGGCAACCTCGGCGCCAGTCAGTCCCTTGGCCGTATAGGCGCGGAAGCGCACCATGCCGCCGGAGAACACCGAGGCGCCGATGTTGTGCGACAGCGCATAGGTGACGAACGAACAGACCGAGACGTAAATCCAGGAAATGCCCTTCTGTCGATCGAGATGGATGAGGGCAATGCGGTCGTACCAGGCCAAGGCGGCATAGGCGACGAGGGTGGAGAGAGCGGCAAGCAAATAACTGTGCGCGGGAATGGCGGACAGTTTGCTGCCGATCGACGTGGCGATGATGCTGAGATCACTGAAAAAGCCGCTCGTCTTGAGCATGGCCTTTACGGATGGATCGGTCGCGACTTCCGCGAGAAGTTTCGCGTAGAGCAGTTTGAGCGACCAGACGACCGCCACCAAGCCGATGACGGGCCAAAAAAATTTCTTCAGTTGTTTCACATTCGCTCTCGTGCGCAGTCCCTGGGGCGCCCCTCATCCGGCAGGGCCGAGGCCGCGCCGAAGTCATGCGATCCGTGCATGACTTCGTGACCGATGCAAGACATTCCGACGGAAATTGCGGAAAATGCGCCATAAAATCGCAGCACGGCCCGGACCCAGGTGGGTTCGGGCCGTGCGAGAGGCAAAAAGGTGAAAAATCAGGCGCCGGCGGGGCGCAGCATCATCGCATCCGGTCGCGGAACGTCGACAAGGCGCTCGCCGCTTTTGTCACGGCCTTCGAGGTTCTGGACCTTGGACAATTCCTCCACGGCGGCGTCGAGCTGGAGCTTTGCTTCCTCGAGCTGGGCCCGCAGTTCGTTGGCGGAATTGGTGATGTTGTCGCGACGGCCGCGCGCGGCGCGGGCATAGGTGGAATAAGCGAAATGGCTCGGATCGGCATTGCCGGAGCGCTGCTCTTCGGTCGCGATCTCGCGGTCGAGTTCGGTCTGCATGCGCGAGAATTCGGCGATCATCGCCTCAATCTGGCTGACGCGGCGACGCTTCTCGTCCGCTTGAAATCTCTTGAGTCGAATGAGGGTATCCCGCGATTTCATTACGCGAACTCCAAACGCTGACGAACGCCATGCCAGTGATCCCCCCAGGGTTTTCACTGGCTGTTTACTTTTTACCGCGAGACAGATTCACCATGCCACAGCATCGTAACCGCTTCGTTACCGCTGGGTGGATTTCGCAGGTGGCGGCAACAGATTTCGAGTGCGATTTCGACAAGCGATTCGCGCGATTTGCGCGATCCGCCCTCGTGTCTCTTTAGATGTCCCTGGAAGCGGCCAGACGAGCGCGATCAGGCCATTCGTTACCAGGATGAGTCCGCAGAATCCCTTATAGGGCTTTGTTCATCCAAAACTTTAATTCGAATTCACATGCGAACTCACTGATTCTGAAAGATTTGCACGATCAATCGTTTTCTATGTATGAATGAGTCAGGCGAAAAACACGCTTTGTTAACCAATCGCCGTTAACACTACCAAGCCGGTAGAAGACACGGGATTGCTCCGTTGGCGATTTGTCTGCGGCCGCGACGCTCCAGTTGGGTGGTCGAAGTTGCGGGACAAGGTGGGGACACGACATGCGCGTATTACTGATCGAAGACGACAGCGCGACGGCTCAAAGCATCGAACTGATGCTTAAATCTGAGAATTTCAACGTTTACACGACCGATCTCGGCGAAGAAGGGATCGATCTGGGTAAGCTGTATGATTACGACATCATCCTTCTCGATCTGAACCTGCCGGACATGTCCGGCTATGAGGTGCTGCGCACATTGCGCGTCGCCAAGGTGAAGACGCCGATCCTGATCCTTTCGGGTCTGGCCGGCATCGAGGACAAGGTGAAGGGTCTCGGCTTCGGTGCCGACGATTATCTCACCAAGCCTTTCCACAAGGACGAACTGGTGGCGCGTATCCACGCCATCGTGCGCCGTTCGAAGGGACATGCGCAGTCGGTCATCACGACCGGCGATCTGGTCGTCAATCTCGACCAGAAGACGGTGGAGGTCAGCGCCAACCGCGTGCACCTCACCGGCAAGGAATATCAGATGTTGGAGCTGCTTTCCCTGCGCAAGGGAACGACGCTTACCAAGGAAATGTTCCTCAACCACCTCTATGGCGGCATGGACGAGCCGGAGCTGAAGATCATCGACGTCTTCATCTGCAAGCTGCGCAAGAAGCTCGCCAATGCCAGCGAAGGCCGCAACTATATCGAAACCGTCTGGGGCCGTGGCTATGTGCTGCGTGAACCCAGCGATGCGGACGAACGCATCACGGCCTGACCGGCAGGTTCATCTCGATCGAAAAGCCCCGGCGTGCCGGGGCTTTTTTTATGCAACGGTGATTGGCGCCATAGCGTTTTCGAGCGAAGCGGGTTTCGGTTCGCGTCAAGAAAACGCGTCAAAAACAAGAGCCAGGAGTCTCTCACCGTTTCAAAGAAACGGTGAGGACGCTAAGCGATGGCGAGGTGGCCAGCGGGTGCCTCGGGCTTGGGTTTGCGCCGCCGCAGCAGGGCCGGGCTTTCCGGCAGGGGTGCAAACGCGCAGTCGCCGGGCGTGAATTCGGTCGCGCCGAGCATCAAAATGCCTTCCGGCATCAGGGTCCTGGCGAGGCGATTGAGCACGGACCTGCGGGTCGCCTGATCGAAATACATCAAGACATTTCGACAAAAGATCACATCGAACGCACCGAGCCGGGTGAAGTCGTCGATCAGATTGACTTGCTGGAACTGCACCTGCGCGCGCAGGTGCTGAGCGATCCGCCATTTCTCCAGGTCGCGTTGGAAATGACGCAGCAACAAGGCGACGGGCAGGCCGCGCTGCACCTCGAACTGATTGTAGAGCCCGCCGCGCGCGCTCTCCAAAGCGGAAGCGGAGATGTCGGAAGCGACGATTTCGATGGTCCAGCCCTCGAAGCGCCGGGCTTCCTCGTCGAGCACCATGGCGAGGGAATAGGGTTCCTGGCCGGTGGCGCAGGCGGCCGACCAGATGCGCAGGCGACGATCGTCTCGTTTGCGCTCGAGTAGTCGCGGCAGGATGACGTCGCGGAACAGTTCGAACGGTTTGCGGTCGCGAAAGAAGAAGGTTTCGTTGGTCATCATCGCGTCGATGACGGCGGCGGACAGTTTTGGATCGCTATGCCGCAGAAAGCGATCGATCAGATCGTCGACCGAAAGCCCGAGGCGCCCCGCCAGCGGGGCCAGGCGCTGTTCGGCCGCTTGCCATTGATCGTTTTCAAGCGCGACACCGGTGGTGGCTTTGAGAAAGGTCCGGAATTGATCGAACCGGTTGCTCATGCGGCGCATCCGGGCTCGGTGGCGCGAAACAACGAGGCGATCTTCAGGCCCATGACTTTGATGGGCAGGACCAGCGTCGCATGGCCGTGTTCGACGACGGCACCGGGCATGCCCCAGGCGGCGCTCGACTTCTCGTCCTGGGCGATGATCGTGCCGCCGGCCGCAGCGACCGCAGCGGCGCCCGCGAGCCCGTCGTGACCGGTGCCCGTGAGCACCAGCGCCAGCAGGCCATGGCCGTAGGTCGCGGCAGCCGAACGGAAGAGCACGTCGACGGCCGGCCGGCAGAAATTTTCGCTGTCGCCGTCATCGAGGCGCATCATGGCGCGGCTTGGGCGGCCCGTGATCCGTAAATGCCGGCCGGCGGGCGCGACATAGATATGGCCCGGGAGAGGCGCTCCGTCGGTCGCGGTGCTGGTCGGCCGGCCACTGACGCGTTCGATATAGGCGGCGACCATGGCCGAGAAATCCGTCGGCATGTGCAGGACGAGGAAGATCGGGGCGGGAATATTGCAATCGACGAGCGCTTCGAAAAGCGTGGCCAAGGCCTCCGGACCACCGGCGGATGCGCCGATGACGATGGCGCGCGGCTGCGCGATCGCGGCGGACTTACTGGATTTCGCTTTGGCGCTTTCTTTGGTCATGCCGGCTTGAGCCGCGCCGTCAGGCGAGGCCGATTTCCTCGAACTTGGATTGAACGATGCGCGTGTCGAAGGGCTTCATGATGTATTCGTCGGCGCCGGCATGCAGCGCGCGGGCGATATGGGAGACGTCATTCTCGGTCGTGCAGAAAATGACTTTCGGGTGGGTGCCGTCGGGGCGGCTGCGCAGGTTCTGCAGGAAGGTCAGGCCGTCCATCACCGGCATGTTCCAATCGAGCAGGATGCCGTCGGGCATGCGCTCCATGCACATCGCCAGGGCTTTTTCACCATCGTCGGCTTCCGAGGTCTCGAAGTGAAGCGATTCCAGAATGCGCTTGGCGATCTTGCGGATGACGGTAGAGTCGTCGACGATCAGGATGTGCTTCATAATAGGTCTCCGTCCATTTGACCGGTCAGGCGGCTTGCGCCGCTGTGCCGGCCAAAACTGTTTTCGCTATGTCGAGCACAGGCAGAAGCGTTTCGCCCTGCCGATAGATGGAAAGCGTAAGCTGCGCCCGCGCATCGGCGATATGCGGGGAAGCGGGAAGGCGATCGGCTTCCCGCACTTCAACGACGTCGCGGACTGTATCGACGATGAGAGCGAAATCCTCGTCCTCGTATTTCAGGCATACGGCGAAAGCGTTGTTCACGGTATCGGTGGGCAGGCCGAGTCTTTGGCGCAGGCTGACGGCGGTGAGAATCTTGCCGCGCAGATTGATCAATCCGACCACGTAAGGCGGGGCCAGAGGCACGGGGGTGACGTCGATGACGCGAAACACCGTTCGCACATGCTCGATCGGCAGGCCGAACGTTTCACCGTTGATGGTCACGACGAAGACGAGCAGCGAGGAAACGCTATCGATGCGCTGCGCGAGCGCCGATGAAACGGGGGCACCGGTGCGTCGTTGCAGTTCGGGGCGGTTCATGTCGGGACGATTCATGCGGCCGCTCCGTTCATGGCGCTGCCTTCGATGGACGAGGCGCCGAAAGTATCGGCTTCCAGCGCCGCGCTCAGTCTGTCGATCAGGGCGGTGCGATCGAACTTGCCGATCACATCGGTCATACCGGCTTTCCTAGCCGCGGCGGCGATGGTGGGACCCGCGTAAGCATCGATGGCGATGATCGGCCGCGATCCGAATGCATGGTCGGCGCGCAAGGTCTGCGCCAACTGATAGCCGGTCATGCCCGGCATATCGATGTCGGAGATCACGGCGTCGAAGTCGTGGCCGCGCTCGACGAGGCCGAGCGCTTCTGCGCCACTGGCCACGGAGGTGACGTCATAGCCGGCGGCGGAAATGACGGGCGCGAGCAGATCGCGGAAGAACTGCTTGTCGTCGACCAGGAGAATATTGAACTTGCGCGCATGACCGCGCTGGAAGGCCTTGGGCAGGGTGAGCTGCATGTAATGGGCGAGATCGACGATCTCCGTCGCTTCCCCAGCCAGGACCGTCGAGCCGAGCACGGTGGGGACGGATGCGGGAATGTTGATGTTCAGCGGCTCGTCGACGACGTCGATGATCTCGGACACGGCGAGCCCCATGGGCTCGCCGCCGACGCCGATGATCAAGACCGGCCATTGCACCTGGGTGGAGAAATCGGCGTCCCAGCAGGCGGCGAGCGGAATGATCGAGCTGCCGCGCTTGAGGACATAGGCGCCGCCGGATTGATCGATATCGGCGGTGGCGACGTTCTCGATGCGCGAAATCTGCGACAGCGGCACCGCCTTGCGCGGGCCGGGGCCCGCGCGGAAGACGATCATCCGCGTCGCTTCCTTGACATAGGCGCTGTCGTCTCGTTGCTTCGGGCTGAAGTTGGTCGACGTCGATAGACCCAGCGTCGTGGCGAGGCTGGCGATGTCGAGGATCAGCACCACTGAGCCGTCGCCCAGAATCGTATTGCCGGCGAAACCGGCGATATGCGCCAGCGAGGGGCCAAGCGGCTTGACGACGATTTCCTGAATGTCGGCGATCGTATCGACGGTGGCGGCGAAGGTCGCGGTGCCCGAGCGCAGAACGATGACCAACTGTTCGCGGTCGATTTGGATCGGCGGTGCTGAGGGATCGAAGTTGCTGGCGAGGTCGATGACGGGCAGAATCTCATCGCGCAAATGCAGGACAGGGGCATTCTGCATCAGGTCGAGGCGGCAGGATCCATCAGGCTGGCAGGCGACGGCTTCAATGACGGCGTTTTGCGGCACGGCGAAGCGATGGCCGCGCGACGTGACGACGAGGGCCGGTGTGATCGCCAATGTCAGCGGCAGTTTCAGCTTGAAGACACTGCCGATGCCCGGCTGGCTCGACATGTTGATCCGCCCGCCGATGGATTCCACCGTCTGCCGGACGATGTCCATGCCGAGGCCACGACCGGACACCTGCGTCACACGGCGCGCGGTCGAGAAGCCCGGCGCGAAGATGAAATTGTAGATTTCATCGCGCGTCATGGTGGCGATATCGGCAGAGCTTGCGAGGCCAAGCGACAACGCCTTGGCGCGGATCTTGTCGGCGTCGAGGCCACGGCCATCATCGGCGATTTCGATGGTGACGTGGCTTGCTTCATGGGCCGCCGAAACACGAATGCGCCCGACCGCCGACTTGCCGGCGGCGAGACGTTCAGCGGCCGGCTCGATGCCATGGTCGGCGCAATTGCGGATGATGTGGACGAGCGGCGTGCGCAGCAGCTCGACGAGCTGGCGATCGAAATTGGTATCGGAGCCTTCGACGATGAGATCGATTTTCTTGTCGAGTTCGTGGCTCAAATCGCGCACGAGGCGCGGCAGGCTTGAGAACAGCCGGTCGATGGGCTGCATGCGTACCTGCATCACGCCATCTTGCAGATCGGTCGTGATGGTCGACAGGCGTTGCATCGACAGCGCCAGTTCGCCGGTGTTGCCGTGGCGGCTGATTTCGGAGAGCTGGTTGCGGGTGAGCACCAGTTCGGACACCAGGCGCATCAGCCGTTCGACGGTGCCAACCGCAATGCGGATGCTGGCGCTGTCGCGGTTCGGCGCGGGCGCGGCGGCGGGCTTTGCGGCGGGGGAGCTTTCGCTCGCCGGTTCGGGTGATGCCGGCGCTTCGGCCTTCGGGTCCTCGCCAGGTGCGGTCACGGTCGCCAGGCCTTCGAGGGCGGCGATCAGTTCGCTGTCGTCTTGAACCGGTTCCTTGCCGGTCTTTTCCAGCCCTTCGAGGATCGATTGAATGCGATCGACCGTGGAGAGGATCAGGGAGACTGCGGCGGGCGTGGCGACACGATCGTCGCGAATGCGCGAAATAAGGGTTTCGGCCGCATGACTCAGGCGCGCCAGGCGGTTCAGGTCGAGAAAGCCGCAAGTGCCCTTGATCGTGTGAATCAGGCGATAGATGGCGGTGATGGTGTCGAAGTTAGACGGCGTGCGTTCGAAGGCGACGAGCTGCGAGGCAACAGCTTCGATCTGCTCGTTCGTCTCGACAATGAATTCGTTGAGCAGTTCGTCCATTACGCACGCCTATCCCGCCGCGGTTCATGCGGCCGTAGAACAGAGCACACAATGGGTTAAGGCCTGGTTGTCAGGGCCTTATCAGGCCGCGGCGGCCATGGTGGCTGGGCGGGCGTCGATGGACACCTTTTCCGGGGTCACGGCGATTTCGACGTGCATGTCGCACGCCCGCGCCACGAGGCCGGTGTAATAGGCCTGGATGCCGTGGGCATCGATATTGCCCGTCTCCGGTTCCCCGGCGAGCAGGGCGGGAACACCATTGGCCAGCCGCAGATTGGGGCCGGAGGCTTCGAGCGCCACGTTGGTGGTGTCGTTCTCGCCGCTGATGACGACGCGCAGCAGACCGCCGCGGGGGATGCAGGCGGAGGCGATCAGGCAGAGGTTGAGGATCAGCTTAACCTTGTTCTTCGGCATGAGCTGACGGGTGCCGACCCATTCGAACTTCAGCCGGTCGTCGGCCAGGAGATTGCGGGCCACCTGTTCGGCATCGCCGGTGTCGATGGAGGCGCCCGCCGATCCGGCGGCGCCGAAGGCGAGGCGGCAGAATTGCAGCTTGGCGGAGGCGGTATGGGCGCTCTTGCGGATCAGATCATTGGCGAACTTCCGCATCTCCGCGTCTTTTTCCTCTTCGAGGACTTCCAGACCGTTGATGATGGCACCAACCGGGCTGATGACGTCGTGGCAGACCTTGGAACAGAGCAGGGCGGCCAGATCGAGAGCGTCGAGCGAAAAGGTCGGCATGTGAAAATCCCAATGGCTGCGATGAGACAGACGACCAGCGACGGCCGGACGCAGACTGTCAAAATGGCGGAAATCTGGTGAACAAATCCCTAACGCCGTTAGCGAATCATCACGCTTTCGTAGCCTTAAGGAATAATCGCGCTCGCCCGCGATGGCCAGACCTCATCGCGGTTCCATGTCAGGTTTTGCGATCAGGCGCGATCATCACGTGCGATAAGAGGGATCGCGGCGATCGAGCATGCGCTTCAAAGCCGGCCATTCGATCGCGCCCTGGGCGCGCACCTGGCCTTTGGCATCGCGCGTCGGCGAAACGGCGAGCTGCTGGTTGGAACGCGCAATGATATCGCGTTCTGGAATATTCAACTCAGAATTGCAGGAGAGCGCCAGGAGCTGCGTGCGGCACGCGCGTTCCAATCGGTAAATATTGCTGAAGGCCTGGGGAATGCTGGCGCCGGTCGCGAGCAGTCCATGGTTGCGCAGGATCATCACCTCGCTGTCACCGAGATTGGCGACGAGGCGGCCGCGCTCGTCGAGATCGACGACCACGCCTTCAAAGTCGTGATAGGCGATCTTGCCCCAGCGCATGGCCGTCTGCGTCAAGGGCAGCAGGCCGCATTTGAGCGACGAGACCGCCATGCCGGCATCGGTATGGGTGTGGACGATGCAGGTGACATCGTGCCGGGCGCCATGGATGGCGCTGTGAATGACATAGCCCGGCAGGTTGATCGAATAATCCGGGTTGGAATTGGCGATGATATTGCCGTCGAGATCGATCTTGATCAGCGATGAAGCGGTGATTTCCTCGTACATCATGCCAAACGGATTGATGAGGAAATGCTCCTCCTTGCCCGGCACGCGGGCGGAGATGTGGTTGAGGTGCAGATCGCACATGCCAAAATGATCGACGAGACGATAGCAGGCGGCGAGATCGACGCGGACTTGCCATTCGGCTTCGTCGATATGCGCCGGCCTGGCCGAACGGCTGTCGATGCGTGGATCGGTATTCATGGTCGCGAACCCCTATTGTTGGGGGATATTGGCATCGGCGATCACTTTGCGCCAGCGCACAAGATCGGTGTCGTAAATCGCCTGCAGGGCTTCAGGCGGGCCCGGCCGCGGGTTGATGCCGATGCCGGAGAACATCTTGCTGACATCTGGGGCATTCAACGCCTCGTTGATGGCGCTGTTGAGGCGCGCGATGATCGCCGGCGGCGTCTTCTTCTGCACGACGACGCCGTTCCACGAGATCAGCGTGTAGCCGGGAATGCCGGCTTCCACGACGGTTGGCACGTCCGGCATGAACGAAACCCGTTTATCGGATGATACGGCGAGCGCCCGCAGGCTGCCGGACTGAATTTGCCCCATGACGCCGGGAACCGTTTCGAAGGCCACTTGGATCTGATCCGACAGGACGTTGGTGGTGACGTCGCCGGTCGTGCGGAACGGCACGATCTGCATTTTGACGCCGGCCATGGAGGAGAACAGCAAAGCCGCGAGGTTCTGCGCGCTGCCGGTGCTGATCGTTCCCATGTTGAAGGCGGCCGGATTGGCCTTGGCGCGCTGCAACAGGTCGGACACCTGTTTCAGCGGACTGTCCTTGCCGGTGACGATGACGAAATCGAAGACGCTGATCGTCGCCACCGGCGCGAAATCGCTGTTCCAATCGAACGGCACGGATTTGAACAGCGAGGGCGAGATGGCGTTCTGGCCGCTGACGAGCAGCAGCGTGTGGCCATCAGCCTCGCCGCGCGCCACCATGCCTGCAGCCTGCATGCCGCCGGCACTCGGCATGTTTTCGATCACCACGGGCTTGCCGAGCGAAATAGCCATTTTTTGCGCGACGGCGCGCGCGGCGATGTCGCCCAATCCGCCGGGGCCGAAGCCGACGACGAATTTAAGAGGGCGCGTTGGGAAGTCTTGTGCGTTTGCGACGCCAGATAGCAAGCCGACAACAATGGATGCGGATAGCGCGATGATGCCTTTGGCGATCTTTTCCCCCAGCATGGTTTCACCATTCCCCTGCAAATTGCTTGTTATCGCACGACTATAAAATCTCTCTTGCAAACACGCAATTTGCAGGTGCGTTTTGATTGATGAAACGATCCTTGTTGCGCCGAAGCTCTTTAGCTATCGACGGCGACGCCTACAGCTCTCTCAAGTGAAGCCGATACCCGTGCTTTCTTCACTTGTAGTAATATTTGAATAGCTCGTCCTGTTCGGCTTGGGTTAGCGGTTTGCTGATGAACTTCAGCGACAGCGCGTCTTCCATGGCGACGTCGATGCCGACGCGACGTTTGAGATCGAGAGCTTCCTTGGGGGTGAACTGATCGCGCGCGATGCGGATTTCTTTCTCCGGAAGATTGTAGATCTTGCAGAACGTCAGCAATCCCTCGTCACCTTTGTACATCCAGTTGAGCGTTTCGTCGTAAGCGGCGAGGAAACGTTTCAGCACATCCGGCCGCTTCTCGATGAAGGTGAGATTGGCGACATGCATGCGCGCCGTCATGTTGCGATATTCGGGAATGTCGTCGTAGCGCGCCAAGAGGCGGATCTTCTTGTCCTCGAGAAGATCGATGCCGAAAGGCACCGCCGACCAGCCGATATCGATCTGACCGGACATGACTTGTGCGTAAGTGGCTTGCGACGTGCCGGTGGCGGTCGGTTTCATCGCCGTGCCGGACTGCTTGATGAGTTTCAAGGTGGCGATGTTCGAGGATGAGCCGCCGGCCGAGAAGCCGATGGTTTTGCCGGCGCCGTCTTTCAGCGATTTGATCGGCGAACTGGCATTCACATACCAGAAGATGTCGCGGGCGCCCGATGTGGACGAGGCGATGGGCCGGATCGGTGCGCCCTTGGCGAAGGCGGCCATGATCGAGGCGGTGCCCGTGCCGATGGCAACGTCGACGCTGCCGGAAATCAGGGCCTGCAAGGTTTCGCCGCCGCCCGACGTGTAGAGCACTTCGACCTTGATGCCGTGTTTGGCGAAAATGCCGGCCTGCTGGCCGACGTCTGCGACCGAGGTCTCCCAGTTTCCGCGTTGCGGAATGGCAACCTTGACTACATCCTGAGCGCTGGCCAGCGAAGGCAGAGCGGTTGCAACAACAAGGCTGAAAAGCGCAGGCAGATAGGCCGGCACATATCTCGTGCGATATGCCATCAAGTCCTCCCTTCAAGAGCGATCACGCTCTAGGGCGCGATGCGCAATCTATCCTCCGGAGGGCAGTTTGCCTCGGTTCCAGCCTTCCGTCGAGAGTGTATGGACGATCTTTTTTGCCGGCCTATTTCGTGCTGGCGTAATGGGCCAGGGCCAGAAGATCCTGGTCGGAAACGCCGACGATCACCGCCGTCATGGCGGTGTCGGCACCGCTGCGGCGATTGTCGCGGAAAGCCTGCATGGCTTCGAACATATAGTCGATGCGCTGGCGCGCGAGGCGCGGCATCTGCTCGCGTCCTTCCAGCCCGTCGCCATGACAAGACGCACAGCGCAGCCGCTGCGCCAGTTCGGCGCCGCGCTTGACCAGAGCGGGATCGACCGTTTCATCTGTCGGCATGGGCTTGAGGCCGGCATAGTGCTGCGCCAGGCCCTGAATTTCCTCGTCCTTCAGGTCCTTGACGAAGGACATCATCTGCTCGACCTGACGCACGTTCTCGCGCATCAGCACCAATTGGTTGAGCACGAAGAATTCCGGCTGGCCGGCGAGAGAGGGGATTTTCTCCATTTTGGAATTGCCGTCTTCGCCATGGCAGGCGGCGCAGGTTTGCAGGCGCTCGTTGAGCGCCTGCGCCGCCGCGGGCAGAGCGGAAAAACTGGCGACCCAACCGAGGGCCGCCAATCCGAACATGCCGTTCAATCGCTGCATCATCCTCACCGTCTGGCAGACCGGCCCGCATAGCTGATGCGATAGATCGCGCCATTCTGTTCGTCGGAGACGAGCAAAGCGCCGTCGGGCATCGGCAACACATAAGCTGGGCGACCGTAGAACTTGTTGTCCTTGGCGTCGAGCAGACCGGTCATGAACGGTTCGATCTTCGCCCGGCTTCCGGAAATACGGGCGACGACCACGTCGTAGCCGTATTTCTGTTCGCGGTTCCACGACCCGTGCCGGGCGATGAAGGCGACATTCTTGTAGGCGGCCGGGAACATCGAGCCGGTATAGAAGCGGATGCCGAGGCCGGCCGAATGCGGCCCGGTGAGCGCGGCGGGCAGAATCACGCCGGCGCAGGCATTGGGCTTCTTGATGTCGGGATCGGCAATGCCGTTGGCATGGCAATAGGGGAAGCCGAAATTGGCGCCGACCATGTTCTTGGGCAGCCGGTTCAGCTCGTCTTCCGGTCCGGCATTGCCGGCCCAGTCGCGGCCGTTGTCGGTGAACCACAATTCGCCGGTGACGGGATGCCAATCGAAGCCGACTGTGTTGCGCACGCCGCGCGCCACGATTTCCATGCCCGAGCCATCGGGATTGTAACGGCGGATCTGGCCGTGAACGCCGGGGTTGATCTCGCAGATGTTACAATTGGCGCCGACCTGGATGTAGAGCTTTCCATCCGGACCGAAGGCGGCATATTTCCAATTGTGATGAACTTCCGGCGGCAGTTTGAACTTGTCGGTGAGATCGACGGGATCGCCGGGACTGGCCAGCTTGTCCTCGATGTTGTCGTAACGCAGCACGCGATTGATCGCGAGCACATAGAGCGCGCCATCCTTGACGACGAGACCGTTCGGCTGGGTGAGGCCGGTGAGCAGCGTCTTCACCTCGCGCTTGCCGTCCTTGTCGGTGATCGCATAGACGCGGCCGAGCGTGCGCGTGCCAACGAACATGGTTCCTTTGGGTCCGACGACCATGGTGCGCCCGCCTGGATGACCGCTCGACCACACTTCCGCTTTGAAGCCCGGCGGCAGTTTGATCTTGTCGAGCGGCAGGCGATCGACCGCAGTGGCGAGCGGCGGAACGGGAATCGGCGCGAGCTTGGTATCCTGTTTGCTCGCAGTGGGATTCGAGAGATCCATCTGGCTCAGGCCCGGTGGACCGGCCGGCGCGGCGGCAGGTGGTGCCGCAGGCGGCGCTGGCGGTGTGGCTGGAGCGGGTTGCTGGGCGAGTACCGCAGTGCTGAATGCCAGCGTTGCCGACAGGGAAAGCGCCGTGAATGCAATCGTGCGATGCATGATAGTTCCTCCTCCGCTTCAGCCGGCTGCAAGTTTTTGCGCAATTTACCGGCCCCATCAGCAACTTAGGGGGCTCGCTCCGCAGTGGCAATGGGCCAAAGGTCGACACATGACATCGCGTGATGGCGCGCGTATAGACAGGCTTGCAAACGCAAGCCGAGCTTCAGCCTTGGCGCGGGAGGAACCAATGACGACGGATTCCAGAGTACAAAAAGGCGGTGCGCAACCCGCCGACATCGGACACAATTCGGCGGTGCTCGAAGAGAAGCGCGAGACGCTCTATCACCGCAAAAAAGACCGCGTTTTCGTACGCGGCATTCAAGGCGAATATAACGTCAAGCAAGAGCTCGATCGGTTGCGCTCGGTGCCGCGCGTGCGCAAGGCCAAGGACATCAAGTTCGTTGACGGGCCGCAGGCGTTCAGCCGCCACTATGTCGAACCGAAGGACGGCATCACCCAGACCTTTCACATGCATCTGGAAGAATATGCGCCGGGCGCCTCGTCGCAGAAGCATGGTCACGTCAACGAAGCGGCTTTCTATATTCTCGACGGCGAAGGCTACGAGATTCACGACGGCGTGCGTTACGATTGGAAGGCCGGAGACATCGCCATCGTGCACAACAATTGCGTGCATCAGCATTTCAATGCGTCGAAGGATAAGCCGGCGCGCGCGCTCGTGATCAAGACGAAGCCGATGTATCTCTTCCTCAACATGCTGTTCCAGAAGACGGTGAAGGAACGTCCCGTCGACGTGACGCCCGAATGCGAAGGTTTCGAGGCGCGCGAGATCGAGGACGATTTCAACCATCCCAAGGGAGGTTACTGATGGCCTGGGGCGAAAGCGCAAGCTGGCTCACCGGCCAGAACAACGAACATCTCTATCAGCGCCTGCTGGACGATGCGCGCGACGCGCCATCACGCAATGCACGCCGCAAGAAGGTCGTTCATCCCCATGAAATGCCCTGGGAGATGTCGAGGCAGGGGCTGCTGAAACATCTCCTTAACGAGCAGATGAACACCCGTATCGAGACGGTCGATGCTTATATGCAGATCATTCCCCCGGGCTCACGCTCGGGCAAGCATCGGCATCTGGCCGAGGAATGCGTCTATGTGCTCGAAGGCCACGGCTACGACCTGCATCAGGATTGCGATGTCGAGATCACCGACGTGTTCTCCTGGACACCACAGGACGAAATCAAGAAGCTCGAATGGGAGGCCGGCGACTATATCTACATTCCGCCGAATACCATTCATCAGCATTTCAATGCCGATCCGAAGCAGCCGGTGCGGCTGATCTCCTCGACCGCCCGCATTTTCAAACAGATGGGGCTCAACACGCTCGATCAGATGGAAGATGCGCCGGAATATGATCCGACCGTGACCCTGAACGAGCAGGTGATCCGCGAGTTCCTGCGCGGTGAGCGCAAGGGCAAGACTCTTTGATGCTTGAAGGCTAAGACCAGAAGCTCTGGATTGCTTCGTCGCTCCGCTCCTCGCAATGACGAGACCGTCATTGCGAGCGCAGCGAAGCAATCCAGTCGCCGGAAGCTGACTGACCTACTGATAAATCTTCTTGGCGAGAGCGATGCCCTCGTTTTGTCGATCGGGATCGGTGGTGCCGAGCAGTTTGGCATTGGCGAAGGGCCTCACCTCCGGCGGAATCTTATCGGCCAAACCGTCACGCACGACGCCCATGCCAGTTTTCGCCCAGAGCAATTGCGCTTCTTCCGACATGCCGTAATCGATATAGAGGCGCGCCGCATTGGGGTGCGGCGCATTGCGCATCAGCACATTGCCATAAAGCACGAAGGGCACGCCTTCGGTCGGAATGATCGGCTTGACGGGCAATCCCTTCAGATTGGCGATGTCGGTGAGGATGAATGGCACATAAATAGGATATTCGCCGCGTGCGACGCGGCGGCCGGCCTCCCGCATGTCGCGGGTGAAGGACGGTTCGTTCTTCGCCAGCTCCTGATGATATTTTTCGCCAAGGCCCGGTGCATTGAGCTGGGCGAAGAACATCAGATAGCCGCCGCCAACGGCGCGCACGTCGTCGGAGAGAATCTTGCCCTTCCATTTCGAATTGGCGAGATCGGCCCAGCTCTTGGGTTCATCCTCCGGCTTGACCATCGAGGCATTGATGAGAATGCCGTAAGGGATGGTCATCGACGGGGCGAAGAGATTGTCGCTCGTCATCTTGGCGAATTCGGGCTTCAAGGTGGTGATGTTGGGCACCGCCTCGTGCTGCACATAGCTCTTGTCCTCGCGGGCAATCAGCCGTGCCTGGCCTTCCGACGTATAGGTGACATCGGCGATGAAGCGACCGGCGCCTTGTTCGACGCGGGCACGTTCGCGGATGTCGGAACCACGACCTTCGAGAACGTTGACCGTAATGCCGTATTTACTTTGGAAGCCCTGGACGATGGCTTTCAAAGTTGGGTCGCCGACGAGCGCCGTGTAGAGAACGAGTTCCTTCTCGTTCTTGGCGTCGGCGATCACTTTGTCCCAAGCGGCGTTCTGGGCCAAGGCTGCTGGCGCCGTCAGCGACAGCGCCATGGCGAAGGCCATCAAGGCCGTTCCCTTCTTTCTGATCGTCTTCATCTGTTCCCTCCCTTCCAGTCTGTCCCCTAGTTCAGGTTTCTATCCTTTCCGCCGCCGTCGGTGCGGTCGAGATTATCGCTGAGGCGCTTCTGCAAGGCGCCCACATCGATCTGTTGCACGCTGCCGGAACCCGCGAGATCCAGCGCGTGGGCGGCAGCGGCTCCCATGGCCATGCAAGGCCCCATCACGCGCACGCTCGAAAGTGCTGCGAGATCGGCATCGATGCAGCGGCCGGCGGCGCAGAGATTGTCAGCCTCTTCCGGGATGAGCGAACCGAGCGGAATGTAATGGGCGTGATCTTCCGGAAAGGTCTGCCAGGCATAGCCGGCGCCGTGGTCATGCAGCTCCACCGGCCAGGCGGTGCGGCCGATGGCATCGGGATGACGAAAACCTTGGCGCACTTCATCGAGCGAGAGCTGATGCTTGCCGACGATCCAGCGCGTCTGCCTTATGCCCGGCATGCCATAGCTGCGGATTTTCGCTTTCCCGAAACAGTCGGGAAATTGTTCCATCAGGAATTTGACAGAGAGATCGGCCTGCGCCTTGCCGTCGAGCGTCGACTTGGAGGCGGCGAGCGGTTCGAGCGGCGTCTCCGTATGGGTCATGTTGAGCGCGGCGATATTGCGGCCGGGGATGACGAAGGACACGCAATTGCGGCGCAGCAGGCCATAGGCCTCGCCCTTTTCCTCCATCTTCTGCGCCAATTGCGCACGCGTCGGATGGGCTGATTCATCGATGTTCTCGACGACCACCATTTGCGTGCCGAACACGGGATTGCCAGAGGGCTCGCGGCAGGCGAAGCCGCCGAGCCAGGCGAGCGCTGCATCGCCGGAAGCATCGACGAAACCTGTCGCTTCGACGATGACATCACCATAGCGCGTCGCCAGTTCGATCGATTTGACGCGTCGTCCGTTCCGTTCGACCTTGCGCATGATGGCGCCGAGAATGGTGACGATGCCAGCCTTGCGCACGCTCTCTTCGACCCAGCGGCCGAGCGCCACTTCATCGTAATAGACGACGGTCGTTACCGGACCGTGGCGATAGAAGAGCGCCTTATCCATGGCGCCAAGATCACTGAGAATATCGTCGGCGATGCCGTGGGTGAATTGATAGCCGTAATCGCCGTTGGAAAAGAGGCCGCAGAACGTGCCGATGATCGAATTGACGGCTTGTCCGCCAAGCACCGGCAGGGAATCGACCAGAATGACGCGCCGGCCCAAACGCGCGGCTTCGAGAGCCGCGGAAATGCCGGCGGCGCCGGAGCCAATCACGCAAATGTCACAGGAAACCCGTTGTGTGGGCGCATGGGCGTCGCGGCGGACGATGCGCGTTCCCGTCGCGACTTCACCAACCGTCTCTGGATTGGAATGTTCAGAATGCGCAAGCCCCATCAGACGTCCTCTTTATGTTCCTGTCTCTTTTGTTCTTGGCCGGGCAGGTTAGCGGCGTAACCAGGGCAAGCAAGAGATTTGTGCAGGCGATTTTGTCCTTCCGAATGGTCTTGCAACAGGAACCTCACGGGGCGGTGTCGGTTTTGATACAGGCGAAACAGAAGGAGATTGCAGTGGGCAGGTTCCTCGTTGCGGCTGTTTTCGTGATCACGGCCGCCTTTCAACCGGCTGGCGCACAAGAGGCGGTCGCACAATTCTACAAGGGTCGTACGATCGCCATTCTGGTCGGGACGTCGGCCGGTGGCGGCTATGATGTCTATGCACGGCTGATGGCGCGTTTTCTCAGCGCGCATGTGCCCGGTGCGCCCAATGTCGTCGTGTCCAATATGCCGGGAAATGCCAGCAATGTGATGGCGGCGCATGTGGCGACGACGGCTGTGAAAGATGGAACCATTATCGGTGCCGCCTTTTCGTCACAACCGCTTGCCGCCATTCTCGAAGATGCGACGCGGTTGCGCTATGATCCGATGCGCTTGCACTATCTTGGCAGTGCGAGCGCCGATCTCTTCGTCTGTGTGGCGCGTCCCGATGCGCCGGCCAAGACGTTCGCCGATACGTTCAAGGCGGAACTGGTCGTCGGTGGCACGAGCGAGACCGAAGCGACGGGCTATCTGCCTATTCTGCTCAACAACGTGCTGGGTGCGAAATTCAAGCCGGTGCTCGGCTATCCCAGCAGTCGCGAGATCATGGCGGCCATCGAGAAAAACGAAATTCACGGCATGTGCGGCATGAACTGGACGAGCCTTTCCGCGCAATATGCGCCGCTGCTTGCCGAAAAGAAGCTCCGTGTGATTGCGCAGGAAAATGCCCGGGGTGTCGATGAACTCGACAAGCAGGGCGTACCGCGCACCTTGGAATTCGCCAAGACCGAGGAACAGCGCACCATCTTGAACACGCTCTACGCGCAGGAGATATTCGCGCGGCCTTATTTCGTCGCGCCGGACGTGCCGCGCGAACGCGTCGCTGTTTTGCGCAAGGCCTTTATGGACACATGGCAGGCGCCGGAGTTGCAGGCGGAAGCCAAGCGCATGGGGCTTGAGGTCGACCCGACCTCCGGCGAAGACCTGCAAAAGCTGTTGGAAAAAATTTACTCAGCGTCGCCGGCTTTGCTGGGCAAAATCAGAGACGCGATCCGGACGAAGAACTAGAGCATTTCCGTCATTGCGAGGAGTGCAGCGACGAAGCAACCCAGGGGCGCGCGCTAGAATGTCCAGAAAGATCCTGCCGTCCAGGCATATCTGCATCCTAGACTCTACACTTTGCCCCTGGATTGCTTCGCTTCGCTCGCAATGACGGAATTGCGCTCGTCACTCCGCTTGCGTCCGCAGCGCTTCGAGAAGCAAGGCCATGTCTTGCGGCAGTTCGCTTTCGAAGGTCAGGGCCTCGCCGGTGATCGGATGGTCGAAGCCCAGCACGGCGGCATGCAAAGCTTGCCGGCCGAGCTGTTCCAGGCGCTCACGTGGTTCTTCGTCGAGCCGGGCGGCCTTGGTGCGAAAGCCCGTGGCATAAACCGGGTCGCCCATCAGAGGGTGGCCGATATGGGTCATGTGAACGCGGATCTGGTGGGTGCGTCCGGTTTCGAGTTGGCAGGCGATCAGCGCGGCGATCGGCGCCTCTCGCTTGCCGAAGGTCTCCTGCAATTCCCAATGGGTGATGGCTTCGCGGCCGCGATCGCCGTGCACGAC
The DNA here is from genome assembly GCA_001898965.1 of Rhizobiales bacterium 62-17. GTDB lineage: Bacteria > Pseudomonadota > Alphaproteobacteria > Rhizobiales > Beijerinckiaceae > Terripilifer. The sequence continues at coordinate 144,674 of MKVW01000004.1, read as the reverse complement.
GGCCTGTTTCTCGCGATGGGTGGGATGGCGACCGATGGCGGTCTCGATGGTGCCGTGGCCACGTTGCGGGGCGCCCCAGACGAGCGCCAGATATTCGCGTTCGAGCCGCATGGTGCGGCCGTGATCGGCAAAGAGCGCGGCAAGCCCTTGATGGGCGGCATCGGTCTTGGCGACGACGAGCAGGCCCGATGTGTCCTTGTCGATGCGATGGACAATGCCGGGCCGTCGGACGCCGCCGACGCCCGACAGCGAGGCGCCGCAATGGGCGATAAGGGCGTTGACGAGCGTGCCCGTCTCATGGCCGGCGGAGGGATGCACGACCAGTCCCGCCGGCTTGTCGACGATGATGAGATGTTCGTCCTCGAAGACGATGTTGAGCGGGATGTTCTCGCCTTCCGGCTCGGCCGCCACGGGGGGCGGCACGTCGATGGTGACGGTCTGTCCGGCGCGGACCTTTGATTTGGTGTCGCGGGCGGCCTGTCCGTCGATGGTGACCTGGCCGTCTTCGATCAAGGCCTGGATGCGCGTGCGCGACAGGGCTTCGCCGGCAGCGTCGGCCAGCCCCGCCAGATAGCGATCAAGCCGCTGGCCGGCGCCTGCTTCATCGACGGTGTGGCTGCGTTGGCCGGCCTCCGGCGTCGCCAACAGGCGCGGCGGCGGCCGCGGCAGATCGTCATCGTCGTCGGGCAGATCGAAAATACCCGCCTGGTGGCGGCGCTTGGCATGCTGGTTCATGGGCGGAGGGATAGCACAGCGGCACCGATCGGACTAAGGCTTTGGCATGAATCAGCAGGGCAGTGGATTGGGCCAGAAAAGCGCTTTTGTCGTCGGGGCGGGCCCCGCGGGGCTGATGGCGGCGGAACGTCTGGCTCGCGCCGGCCTTGCCGTGACCGTTTTCGACCGCATGGCCTCGCCGGCGCGCAAATTCCTGCTCGCCGGGCGGGGCGGCCTCAATCTGACCCACAGCGAGGATTTCGAGCGTTTCGTCATGCGCTATGGCGCGGCGGCCGAGGTTTTGCGGCCGATTTTGGCAGGGTTCCCGCCGCAAGCCCTGCGCGATTGGAGTGCGGAATTGGGTGTGCCGACCTTCGTCGGATCAAGCGGGCGGGTGTTTCCCGAAAGTTTCAAGGCGTCGCCGCTGCTGCGCGCCTGGCTGCGCCGGCTGGATGAGCTGGGCGTAGTGTTGCGGCCGCGCCATGTGTTCACGGGTGTCACCGATGGCGCCGTGCTGCTGAACGGTCCGTCCGGCCAGGCCCTCAAGCTGACGGCGGATGTGACCGTTCTGGCGCTCGGCGGTGGCTCCTGGCCGCGTCTCGGCTCCGATGGCGCGTGGGCGCCGATATTCGAGCGGCAAGGGCTCGCCGTCGCTGCGTTGCGGCCGTCCAATTGCGGCTTTGAGATCGACTGGTCGGCGCATCTGCGGCAGCGCTTCGCTGGAACGCCGCTGAAGAATATCGCACTTGAGTTCGACGGCGAGCGTGTGCGTGGCGAAGCGATGGTCGCCGATTATGGCATCGAGGGCGGGGTGGTCTATGCCCTGTCGCCCTTGTTGCGTGAGGCGATCGCGCGCGATGGACAGGCGATGCTGAACATCGATCTGCGTCCCGATCTCGAGGCTGGGCAGCTCGCCACGCGTCTCGCTGCGCCGCGCGGCAAGGCGTCGATGTCATCGCATTTGCGTAAAGCCGCCGGATTGCCGCCGCTTGCTTCGGCTCTGCTCTATGAAGCGGGTGCGTTGCCGGGTGAGCCCATGGCGCTTGCAGAGCGGATCAAGGCATTGCCCTTGCGCCTGCTGCGTCCACGACCGATCGAACGCGCCATTTCCAGCGCCGGCGGCATCAGTTTCGATGAGGTCAATGAGCAACTGATGCTCAAGCGCCTGCCTGGCGTGTTCGTTGCCGGTGAGATGCTCGATTGGGAAGCCCCGACCGGCGGCTATCTGCTGCAGGCTTCTTTTGCCACCGGCTTTGCCGCGGGCGAAGCTGCGGCAAAGTGGGCTCAACGCTAAGTTTCAGGCGGTTTCTTCCGCCCATTCCGGCGGAATGATGCCGACTTTCTCGGCCTTGTTCAGATAGTATTTCCAGAGCTTGCCGACGTGGAATTCGCGCATCTCGGATTTTTCCAGGAGGTCGAGTTCTTCCGGCGTCAGCGGCTTGATCTTGCGGCCAGCCTGCATCACCTGCATCTGCGCGCGGGCGTTTTCGTCGAAATGGACGGCATCGACCAGAAGGGCCGGCACTGATTCCGCCACCAGGATGAGACCATGGGCGCGCATCAGCGCGGCATGATGGGGCCCGAGGTCGTCGGCTAGAATCTTGCCCTGTTTCTTGGTCTTGATGTGGGTCGGATCATTGCTGGTCGGGATGCCGCTCGCCCAGCGGGCGGCGCGCGAGCGCATCGGCACGAGCTGCACGTCTTCCATCATGGTGAACATGATGGCGAGTTCCATGTGGCAGTGAACGAGCGACTGCACGTCTGGCCGCGCCTTGTAGATTTCACCGTGGATCGGGATTTCCACCGGCGGCTTGCGATTGTGATCGCCGAGAATATTGCCCTCGAAATCGACCATGATGAGCCGTTCCGGATCGATATGGGAACGCGGGTCGGTCGACGGCTGAATGTAATAAGCATCCTGGCCCGGAATGCGGACGCTGACGTGGCCGGAATAGTCCAGCATGCCTTCCATCACCAGAATGCGCGAGGTGATTGCCACTTCGCGCCGCAGGCGCGCCAGTGAATTCGATGTCGATTGTGTGCCAGTCATGGTCGTTTCATTCCCTAGATCGCTTATTTTGAACTCGTGTTCTGTTCGACTTCGCCAATGATCTCGTTGAGGCGCTGGGTGATGTTCTTCGGCGAGGCGACGATATCGGCGACGATCTTCTGCATTTGCGCACCGCTCACCGGATCGATCTCGAATTTCTCGCGCTTGGCTTCCTCGACGAATTTCGGATCGGCAACCATGGTGTCGAAGGCGTCGCGCAGAATCTTGACGCGATCCGCCGGTGTATCCGGCGTGGTGAAAATCGGCCGGCCGATTTCGGTGGGCGATGAGAGCAGTTTCAGGACGGCGCGGTCCTGATCGTTCTTGGCAAGGTCCATCAAGAGCGGGACGTCGGGAAGATCCTCGGCCTTGTTGAGGCCGATCTGCACGAGAATGTTGATCTTCTTGTCGCGCAGCCAATCGGCGCGCGTCGACTTCCACGATTGCCAGGTGTTGGATCCTCGCACCGCGACCTCGCCGCGTTCGAGCGCGATGTTGATGTCGTTGCCGCCGGGATAGCCGAGGATGATTTTGAACTTGGTGCCGAGGAGGGCGTTCATCGCCTTGGGATATTGCGACGACGTCGAGCCGCCGGTGGCGCCGACCGTGACTTCCTGCTTCGTCGCATCTTCGATGGTGCGAATACCTGACGTGTGCCAAGCGACTGTGGTATTATTTTCGCGGCTCGGGTTGCCGATATAGATCAGCTTGTTCACATCGAAGCGGATCTGCGGATCGCCCAGGGCTTGCGCGATGGCGAGCGATTGATCGGCCGTCGCCAGTACGGAGCCGTCCTTCGGGGCGGCGGAATAGACCCAGGCTGTTGCGGTACGGCTGCCGCCGCCCGGCATGTTGCGCGGCACGATCACCGGATTGCCGGGAATATAATTCGCCAGGAACCGGGCCATCAGGCGCGCGTAGAGATCGTAAGTGCCGCCGCTCGAATAGCCGATGATCATGTCCATCTTCCGGCCTTTGTAAAAAGCTTCGGGAGACTGGGCCGCGGCAGGCCATGCACTGAGGACGGCAAGTGCCGTTACGAACGACAGGCGCGGGAATCGTGCCATACGAGGTTTCCTCCGGGGAATGATTTTGATGCTGTTTCACGACAGCTATGTCTGGCGATATACTGTCCCTTGACGGTTTGTACAATCGGGCCCTGCGCAAATAGGAGCGACGGATGACTCGGGACAAACGATTGCATGGACGAGTTGCACTTGTCGTCGGTGGCGGTGGCGAAATCGGCGGTGCGATTGCCCGCCGCTTTGCCTATGAAGGCGCCAGCGTGCTCGTTGCCGATCTGCGTTTGGCGTCTGCCGAAGCCGTGGCCGATGATATTCGCACAGGTGGCGGCAATGCAGGTTCCATCGCCATCGACGTTGGCAGTCCTGAAGCCTGCGAACGCGCCTGCGCCAAAGCGGTGGATTTATTCGGTAAACTGACAACATTGGCCAATGTGGCCGTGGCGGTGACACCGACGAAGACCGTCGAAGAGCTGGCGATCAGCGATTGGGCCGAAGCTTTGGCCGTGAATCTCACCGCCACCTTTCTGACAGTGAAATATGCTGCATCCTACATGCGCAATGCGGGTGGCGGATCGATTGTCAACATCGCTTCGCAGCTTGGCCATATTGGCGTGGCGCAGCGCTCGGCTTATGCGACGACAAAGGCCGGTTTGATTCAATTGACCAAATGTATCGCGGTGGAGTTGGCGCCCGACAACATTCGCGCCAATACGATTTCGCCCGGCTCCATCGATACCGATCGCAGCAGTCGCGCCTATGGCTCGCGCGAGAATGCAAGGCGCATTCGCGGGCCGGCACATCTTCTGGGCCGGACGGGCCGCGTCGACGAAGTGGCCTTCGCAGCGGCTTTTCTCGCCAGCAACGAAGCCTCGTTCATCACTGGTACTGATCTTCTGGTGGATGGCGGCTATCTCGCCTTCAAAGGTGAGATGCCTGTGAAGGGGAGTGCCACGCCCGTATTGGAAGAAGTCATTCCAGAAGGGCAACGACCCATAACAAAAGGCTAGCGATCGTCGTGACGAGAGCGGCGAGGCGATCGCCGTCGAGACAGAGAACGATTGCTGCAATGACCAAGGCGGCCAGTGGCATGTGCCACCAGCCGCCTTGCACGGGCGGACCGTCTTGCGATCTCATCCGCGGGCCTACATGGACGGTATGTTGTCACGCAGCCAGGGGAAGGTGTCGCCCAGCAGGGATCCGGGCCACGGGATCGCCAGCAACTGATCGAACAGGCCATAGACGAACAGCATCATGATGAGCGCCATGGTCAGCGTCAGCGTCCAGCGTTCGCGTCCTTCGACGCGCATGAACGCGACGATGAAGATCGGCACCGTTGGAATGAGCCCGATCAAGGCCATCGAGATCAGGAAGCCGACCATCCAGCCGAAGAAGATGGCGCCCCGCAGAACGATGGTGCGCGGCGGCAGATGGGTGATGTTGGACGCGATGTCCATATGGACCTTAGCGTTGGGGTCCGATGCGATTTCGCTGATTTCTCCCGGCTTGATCGGCTCGGCTTCTTTCTCCGGACGCTTGAAGATCTCGTTCAGCAGCGACAGCGAGCAGAACAGGATCGCGCCCGTGCCAACGATCACCGGAATGATCTTGGCCGAGAAGTTCCACTGCACCGCTTCGATCATCATCACCGCGAACAGGCACAAGAGCCCGATCGGGAAGATATGCGAGGGGCGCAGGCGCGGCGCGGACAGTTCTCCTATCATGCCGCGGAACCCGCCATGACGCCGCACGTCCTGCAGGAATGGCCGCAGGATGCTGATCGCCGACATCAGGAAAAGAATGATGACGATCGGCCGCAGCATCCAGCTCGTGCCGTAGCGCTGGATCGAGATGAACATATAGCGTTCAAGAATGCTGCCCAGGATGAAGCCGAGCACCAGCGGTGGGCGCGGCCATTTGAAGTGCTTGGCACCCCAGGCCATGATGCCGAAGCACAGCAGCGAAATCAGATCGCCCCAGCTGCGGTGGCCTTCGAAGGCGCCGATATAGACGAAGCACAACACCACCGGGAGGATCAGCGTGTAGCGCAACGTCGCCATTTTCGCGAACTGGCCCGAGAACAGGAAGCAGAGGCCGGAACCGAGAATGTTGGCGATGGCGATGCTCCACACCATGGAATAGGTGAGGCCGAGGTTCTTGGTCAGCATTTCCGGGCCCGGCACGAGGCCGTGCATCAGAAAGGCGCCGAGCAGGATCGCCATGCCGGCGGAACCGGGCACGCCGAAGACCACGGTGGGCACCAGCGCGCCGCCTTCGCGGGAGTTGGTGGCGCTCTCAGCCGCGATCACGCCGCGCACGTCGCCGCTGCCGAAGGTCTGCTGTGCGCCCTTTTCGGTGCGGATCGCGTGACCATAGGAGATCCAGTCGATGACCGAGGCACTGATGCCGGGGATGGCGCCGATGACGGAGCCGATCCAGGCGCAGCGCAGCACCAGGAACCAATGACGGAAGCAGTCCTTGCAGCCGGCCCACAGGCCAGCGCTGGTGTCCATCATCTGCTCCGACTTCACCACGGCGGTGCGCGCCACGGCGAGATCGCACAGTTCCGGCAGCGCGAAGACGCCGAGGGTGACGGGCACCAGCGGCAAGCCTTCCCACAGATATAGGCTGTCCATCGTCCAGCGCAGCGTGCCGGTCTGCGGATCCGAGCCGATCATGGCGATCATCATGCCGAAACAGGCCATGGTGAGACCGCGCAGCGGCGTGTTGCCGGAGAGAACGGCGACCATGGAAATGCCGAAGACGGCAAGGCCGAGCAGTTCCGGCGAACCGATGAAGAGAATGGCCGGGCGGATGATCGGCAAAGTGATGCCCATCAGAATGGCGCCGAAAATGCCGCCCATCAGCGCCGACATGTAAGCGGCGCCGAGGGCCCGTCCGCCTTCGCCGCGTTTCGTCATCGGATAGCCGTCGATGGCGGTGGCGGCGGACGCGGCATGGCCTGGCGCGCCGAGCACGATGGCCGATATCGGGTCGGCCGTGGTGGTCGTCGCGCCCAGACCCAGAAGCAGGGCCATGGCAGTGGTGGGATCGAGATTGTAGGTAAAGGGCAGCAGCAGGGCTGTGCCGGCCACGCCGCCGATGCCGGGCAGGATGCCGAGCGCCAGGCCCATCACCACGCCGCCGAAGAGATAAATCAGGCGGTGTAATTCCATCATCGAGAGAAAGGCCGATCCGACAGTCGAGAGCAGGTCGGTTTCCATGGTCAAATCCTGAGTCAGAAAAGTCGCTTGCGATTGATGCCGCCGATGCGCGGCAGAAGGCGCAAGCGGGACATGCGAATGTTTTGGCAGACTGCGACGCGGCGCGTCGCTTCACGCGCTCCGTCTCACGCGCGCGGCAATGCGATGGCGTGAAGAACGGGTGCGATCAGATGCGCGCGGGCGGAGGGCCGCGGGCGCTGACGGAGAGGAAGAAGACCGGCTTGAGGCCCGCGTCGTGCGACGGCAGATCTATGGATGCTGCGTGGACGACAATGGGTGCGGGTGTAAAATCCGCAACGAGCAGGCCGTCGCCATCAAGGTGTTGCGGCTCGTCGCCATCCGTATCGAGCGAGGCGAGAATGGCGCTGTCGATGACGGAGACGATGGGTGAGGGAGATTGAGAGGCGCGATCGAAGTGCAGACTGGTGAGGGCTAGGAGAACAAGCGCAAAGCCGGCCAGCCAGGCCAACGGCCTGCCCGAAGCAGCAGTGATGCGGTGTCCCCAAACCATATCGGCCGTTCGCCTTGTCGTTTCCCCTGCGGCCCTTTTCATGACCGCAGCGGAAGCCTTTGCACGTCCGAGCCAATAAGTCCAATAGTGAACAATAGTGCCAGTCGGCCTGTAAGCCGGGTTCTGTAGGGCCGCAGCGCGAGGCTGCGACGTGACGGCCATTCCTCTGGGACGGCTGTTACCAGCCGCCTCAAGCAACCAACCCGGGCGACGATCCGGAGAGGATCCGGACCCGAAGGTCCTCGTCGCCCCTATTCGGTTTTGCTCCCGGCGGGGCTTGCCATGCCGCGTCCGTTGCCGGACGCGCGGTGCGCTCTTACCGCACCTTTTCACCCTTACCGTCCGGAGTTGCCTCCATCAGGCGGTTCGATCTCTGTGGCGCTATCCCTGGGGTCACCCCCGCCGGACGTTATCCGGCGCCGTTTCTCCGTGGAGCCCGGACTTTCCTCTGCGTGAGCAGCGGCCGTCCGGCCGACTGGCGGGGCAACTCCTACGGTACCCGGCCAAGGATGACAATGGCAGTGTCAAAGCTGCGGGCGGCGCGTCACGCGTCCACGAGACTGCGTAGCATCGCGGAGGAAGAGCCTCGTGCGGCACCGTCAAGCTGCTTGTCGCACGATCGAAGATCAATACGGACGAATTCTTATTATTGCGGCACAGCATCGGATCTTGGCGGATTTGCTTGCTGAAGACGCGGGAAAGAAGCAGATTTGACGGGCTTGGGCCCGTTACTTGACATGTTTCATCCATGTCCTTGGCGTTGAAGGGACCTTGGTGGAACACGCGGCTGGAACCAAGCCGGCGGCCCATGCATTTCCATATAGCCGCATGAAACAGTTCGGGCTTTGCTCGTTGGATTGTCCAAGGGTGCGTCCGTTCGCTCTGATGAAGGAGGCTCATATGAAGAAGTTTGCCCTGGCAGGTGCTGCGCTTGCCGCGGTGCTCTCGCTGGCTGCCTGTAACACTCCGGGCGAACGGGCCGCGGGTGGCGCGGTGATCGGTGGTGCCGGCGGTGCGCTCGTCGGCGCGGCGGTTTCCGGCGGTTCGGCGGGCGGCACGCTCGCGGGCGCGGCCATTGGCGCGGCGGGTGGTGCTGTCATCGGAGCCAATACAGCGCCGCGCTATGGATATGGTTGCCGTCGCTGGGGGTATAACTATTACGGCCGCCGCGTCTGCGTCCGTTAAGGCGGACTGTTCAAATCGCGCTATTCAGCTTAGCTATCGGGCATGGATGATTTCACGCCCGATAGTTTTTTAGTCTGCGACCTGCACCCTTCGCCGAACCACGGCGAACGGCGTGGATGCGATGGCCCCGATGCCATCGTTCTGCATTACACTGGCTTGCGCACAGGCGATGCGGAAGCCTCGTGGCGCGCCGATCCCGGCGGCGAAGCGCTGCGCTGGCTGATCGATCCGGTCTCGCAGGTTTCGAGCCATTATCTCGTTCATGAAGATGGGCGCATCGTGCAACTGGTGCGCGAAGCGCGTCGCGCCTGGCATGCGGGGCGTTCGTCCTGGGCGGGCGAAACCGACATCAATTCCTTTTCGATCGGCATCGAGATCGCCAATCCAGGACATGATGGCGGTCTGCCGCCGTTCGCCGACAAGCAGATCGAAGCGGTCATCGCGCTCTGCCGGGATATATCGGCACGCCATCGCATCGTGCCGCAACGTGTTCTCGCTCATTCCGATATCGCGCCCGGACGCAAGATCGATCCGGGCGAGCGCTTTCCCTGGGACGAATTGCATAAACAGGGCGTCGGGCATTGGGTGAAGCCGGAAGCGATCAGCGGCGGGCGCTTCTTCGCGCGTGGCGACAGCGGCCAGCCGATCGAAGCGCTGCGCGCCATGCTCGCCATGTATGGCTATGGCATCAGCGTCGAGCCGGAATTCGATGAAGCGACCGAGAATGTCGTCGCGGCCTTTCAGCGGCACTTCCGGCCGGCCCGCGTCGATGGCGTGGCCGACAGTTCGACCATTCTCACCTTGCGCAATCTGATCGCGGCGCTCGATGCGCCTACGATCGCTTAAGCGATGAATTAGGAGAAAGCGCCATGGCGACCTTTTTGATCACCGGGGCCAATCGCGGCATTGGCCTTGAACTGGTTCGTCAAGCCGCGGCCGACGGGCATCATGTATTGGCCGCTTGCCGAGGCCCCGGTCGTGCCAAGGAGCTGAAGGCGCTCGAAGCCCGGGACGATTGCGATGTCGAAGTCGTGCCCATGGATGTGGCGGAGGCCAATTCAATTGGCACAGCCAAGACGCATATCGGCACCAAGCCGATCCATGTGCTCATCAACAATGCAGGCATCATGGGCGACGATCCGCAATCGCCGCTGGATATGAATTTCGATGTGCTGACGAAGGTGCTGGCGGTCAACACCGTCGCGCCCCTGCGCGTGACGAAGGCCTTTTTGCCCAATCTGGAAGCGACTAAAGGCAAGGTCATCGTGATTTCCAGCGGCATGGGCAGTTTCGGCTACGAGGAAACCTCGAAAATGGCCTATTGCACGTCGAAGACCGCCGTGAACCGCCTGTTTCATGGTCTGGCGTCGGCGCTGCGGCCGAAGGGCGTGGCCGTCGGCATTTACTCGCCGGGCTGGGTGCGTACCGCCATGGGCGGACCAGGTGCAACCTTGTCGGTTGAAGAAAGTGCGCGCGGTTTGTTGCAGCAGATCGAGAAGCTCGATCTGGCTCGTAGCGGCAGTTTCAGCAATTACGCCGGTCGTCAGCTCAACTGGTGAACGACGCGGCTATTCAGCCGCGGCGCGCGCATTGCTGGCTGGATCGTAGTTGAGGATCGGCGACAGCCAGCGCTCGACTTCGGCGATTTCCATGCCTTTGCGCAGGGCATAGTCGCAGACCTGATCATATTCCACCTTGGCGACACCGAAATAATGGGAGTCGGGGTGGGAGAGATAAAGGCCTGAGACGGACGATCCCGGCCACATGGCGAAGCTCTCGGTCAGCTTGACGCCGACGCGACGCTCGGCCTGCAGCAGGTCGAACAATGTGCGCTTTTCGGTGTGGTCAGGCTGCATCGGATAGCCCGGTGCCGGGCGGATGCCCTGGTAATCCTCGTTGATGCGCTGTTCGTTGGTGAGCGTTTCTGTGGCCGCATAGCCCCAGAATTCGCGACGCACACGCTCGTGCATGCGCTCGGCGAAGGCCTCGGCGATCCGATCGGCCAGGGCTTTCACCATGATCGAGGCATAGTCGTTGTTGGCACGGGCGAAACGCTCGGCGATGCGCTCTTCCTCGGCGCCGGCGGTGACGACGAAGCCGCCGACATAGTCGGCGAGGCCCGTGGCGCGCGGCGCGACGAAATCGGACATGGCGAGATTGGGACGGCCGTCGCGGCGTAGCAGTTGCTGGCGCAAGGTGTGCAGCGTGGCGATTGTCTCGCTGCGCGATTCACCATTGTAGAGTTCGATGTCGTCGCCAACCGCATTGGCCGGCCAGAAGCCGACAACCGCTTTCGGATTGAACCAACGTTCCTCGACCACGCGTTCGAGCATGGCGCGCGCATCGTCATAGAGCTGGCGGGCGGCCGCGCCTTGTTCTGAATCGTCGAGGAGCGCCGGGAAGCGGCCTTTCATCTCCCAGGTCTGGAAGAAGGGCGTCCAGTCGATGTAGTCGACCAGTTCGGCGACGCTGTAGTTGGAGATGATGCGCGTGCCGAAGAATGTCGGCTTCGGCGGGGTGTAATTGCTCCAGTCGATCTTCATCGCATTGGTGCGGGCCCGTTCCAGCGGCATGCGTTGCTTGTCGGCTTCGGCGCGCGCATGGGCGTCCGCGACCTTGCGATATTCGGTCCGAATGCCCTCGATATAGCCTTCGCGCGCGGTGGGCGAGAGCAGCGAGGAGACGACACCGACGGCGCGGCTTGCGTCGGTGACATAGATCGCCTGACCGCGCTGGTAGTTGGGATGGATCTTGACGGCGGTGTGGACGCGGCTGGTTGTTGCGCCGCCGATCAACAGCGGAATGTCGAAGCCTTCGCGCTCCATCTCGCCACCGACGAAGCACATTTCATCGAGCGACGGCGTGATCAGGCCGGACAGGCCGATGATGTCGACGTTCTGCTCGCGGGCGGTGTCGAGAATCTTCTTGGCCGGCACCATGACGCCGAGGTCGATGACATCGTAATTGTTGCACTGGAGCACGACGCCGACGATGTTCTTGCCGATGTCATGCACGTCGCCCTTGACGGTGGCCATCAGCACTTTGCCAGCGGCGGTACGTCCACCTGTGCCGCCGTTGGCGAGGCGCTCGGCCTCCATATGCGGCATCAGGAAAGCGACGGCCTGTTTCATCACGCGAGCCGATTTCACCACCTGCGGCAGGAACATCTTGCCGGAGCCGAAGAGATCGCCGACCACGTTCATGCCGGCCATCAGCGGCCCTTCGATCACGTCGAGCGGCCGCGTGGCGGCGAGGCGTGCCTCTTCCGTGTCGGCTTCGATGAAATCGGTGATGCCGTTGACCAGAGCATGTTCGAGACGCTTCTCGACCGGCAGTTCGCGCCATTCGAGATCCTTGCCTTTGATCTCAGCGCCGGTGCCGCGGAATTTTTCAGCGACCGCGAGCAGGCGGTCGGCGGCATCGTCGCGGCGATTGAGCACCACGTCTTCGCAGGCCTCGCGCAGTTCCGGATCGATCTTCTCATAGACCTGGAGCTGGCCGGCATTGACGATGCCCATATCCATGCCGGCGCTGATGGCATGAAACAGGAACACCGAATGCATGGCCTCGCGCACGTGGTCGTTGCCACGGAAGGAGAAGGACAGGTTGGAGACGCCGCCCGAGATATGTGCGTGCGGCAGGCTGCGGCGGATCTCGCGGGTCGCCTCGATGAAGGCGACACCATAGGAATTATGTTCTTCGATGCCGGTGGCGACGGCGAAGATGTTGGGATCGAAGATGATATCTTGCGGCGGGAAACCGACCTGCTGGGTCAAAATCTCATAGGCGCGGGTGCAGATCTGCACCTTGCGCTCGTAGCTGTCGGCCTGGCCCTGCTCGTCGAAGGCCATGACGACGACGGCCGCGCCGTAGAGCAGCACCTTGCGGGCTTCGGCCAGAAATTTCTCCTCGCCTTCCTTGAGCGAGATGGAATTGACCACCGCCTTGCCCTGAATGCATTTCAGGCCGGCCTCGATCACGTCGAATTTCGACGAGTCGACCATGATCGGCACGCGGGCGATATCGGGCTCGGAAGCGATGAGATTGAGGAAGGTGATCATCGCCTGCTTCGAATCGAGCAGGCCTTCGTCCATGTTGACGTCGATGATCTGCGCGCCGTTGGCGACCTGATCGCGGGCGACATCGAGCGCGGCCGGATATTCGCCGTTCTTGATCAGTTTGCGGAAACGGGCGGAGCCGGTGACATTGGTACGCTCGCCGACATTGACGAAGCGGATGTCGCTGGTCAGCGTGAAGGGTTCGAGGCCGGAAAGACGCAGGCGTTGCGTGATCTTCGGGATATTGCGCGGCTTGACGCCTTTGACGCGGTTGCGGAAGGCGGTGATATGGGCAGGCGTCGTGCCGCAGCAGCCGCCGACGATATTGACGATGCCGGCATCGGCGAATTCGCCCAGCAGCTCCGACATATATTCCGGGCTCTCGTCATAGAGGCCGAATTCGTTCGGCAGGCCCGCATTGGGATAAGCGCAGACGAGCGTGTCGGCGATGCGCGACAGTTCGACGATATGGGCGCGCATCTCCTTGGCGCCGAGCGCGCAATTCAGTCCCACGGCGACGGGTTTGATATGGGACAGGGAATTCCAGAAAGCTTCCGGCGTCTGGCCCGACAGGGTGCGGCCGGACAGATCGGTGATCGTGCCCGAGATCATCACCGGTAGTTCGAGGCCGGTCTTCTCGAAGGCATCGCAAATGCCGGCCCAGGCGGCCTTGGCGTTCAATGTGTCGAAAATGGTTTCGATCAGCAGGAGATCGCTGCCGCCTTCGATGAGGCCGACGGTGGCTTCGGCATAGGCGGCGCGCAGTTCGTCGAAGGTGACGGCGCGGTAGCCTGGATCGCTGACATCGGGCGAGATCGAAGCTGTGCGGTTGGTGGGGCCGAGCGCGCCGGCGACATAGCGGCGGATGCCATCGGTTTCCTCCGCCTTGATGGCAGCGGCGCGGGCGAGGCGCGCACCCTCGTAGTTTAGCTCGTGGACATAGGCTTCGCAGCCGTAATCGGCCTGGGCGATGCTGGTCGAGGAGAAGGTGTTGGTCTCGCAGATGTCGGCGCCGGCGAGAAAATATTGCAGGTGAATATTATAGATCGCATCCGGCTGCGACAGGATGAGGATATCGTTATTGCCTTTGATGTCGCGCGGATGATCGAGGAAGCGCGTGCCGCGAAAGCCGGCGTCGTCGAGCTTCAGATCCTGGATCATCGTGCCCATGGCGCCATCGAGCACCAGAACGCGCTCACCGGCGGTCTTGCGGATGGCGGCGCGGATTTCCGCGCCATTGCGCTGGCGTTGCGAGGCGGCGCTCATCAGGCGGCCTCGCGCGCCGGCTGCGGCTTGAGGCCGAGCAGATGGCAGATCGCGAACACCAGTTCGGATTTGTTCATGGTGTAGAAGTGGAAATCCTGCACGCCGCGATCGAGCAGATCGAAGACCTGTTCGGCGGCAACGGCCGCGGCGACGAGACGGCGTGTCGTCGCATCGTCATCGAGGCCATCGAAACGATCGGCAAGCCATTGCGGCACATAGGCGCCGGTGCGCTTGGCGAACGAGGCGGTCTGGCGGAAATTCTCCACCGGCACGATGCCCGGCACGATCGGAATATGAATGCCGGCGGCGCGCACGCGATCGACATAACGCAGATAGTGATCGTTCTCGAAGAAGAACTGGGTGATGGCGCGGGTCGCGCCCGCATCGATCTTCGCCTTCAACACATCGATGTCGTCATCGAGGGTGGCGCTTTCGGGATGCTTTTCCGGATAGGCGGAGACGCTGATCTCGAAATCGCCGAGGCGCTTGAGGCCGGCGACGAGGGCGGTGGAATTTTCATAGCCGCCGGGATGGGCAGCGTAAGTCGTGCCAATGCCGCCGACGGGGTCGCCGCGCAGCGCCACCACATGGCGCACGCCGACATCCCAATAGGCGCGCACCACGTCGTCCACTTCATCCTTGGTCGCGGCGACGCAGGTGAGGTGCGCGGCGGGTTTCAGGTTGGTCTCGCGGATGATGCGCGAAACGGTCGAGTGGGTGCGCTCGCGCGTCGAGCCGCCTGCGCCATAGGTGACGGAGACGAAGCTTGGGCCGATGGGCGCCAGCCGCTCGATCGCGTGCCAGAGCGAGGTTTCCATCTCCGCCGTCTTCGGCGGGAAGAATTCGAACGAGACGCGAAGCGGCCGATTGCTCTGGCGGCTGGGGCGAACAACGTCGAGGCTCATCAGGCAATACTCACGGTTGCTGGAACGAGATCGGAAATGATGCGCGGGTCGCGCGCGACCCACAGCGACACGGTCAGTTTTTCGGGATCGCGCGTGCGCGGCGTCAGGCTGCGGTAGCTGACGTTTTCGAGGCCGACGTCGCGCATCATCTGTTCGATTTCCTCGCGCGAGAAGCCGAGGCGGCGATGCGCATGATCGGTGCGCAGGAATTCCAGCGAGTGCGGGGCGAAGTCGACGACGATCAGGCGGCCGCCGGGGCGCATGGTGCGCGCCGCTTCGCGCAGGGCGCGCAGCGGATCGTCGAGATAGTGCAGGACGAGATGGACGAGCACGAGATCGTAGCTGTCGCGCTCGACGGGCAGGGCGTAGATGTCGCCCTGGCGCAATTGCACGTTGCGCAGGCCCGCCTTGTCGATGCCGGCGCGAGCCACGGCGAGCATGGCGGTTGAAAGATCGACGCCGACGGCGCGTTCGGCGCGCGGCGCCAGCAATTCGAGCATGCGGCCGGTGCCGGTGCCGAGATCGAGAACCGAACGGATCTCCTGTTTGCCGACGATGTCGCGGATCGCCGCTTCGAGCTGCTCTTCGGACACGTGCAGCGAGCGGATGCGGTTCCAGTTGTCGGCCTGTTCGGCGAAATAGCGGGCGGCCTGTTCGGCGCGGGTGCGGCGCGCTTCGGCGAGGCGGCCGCGATCGGAAACGAATTGCGGATCGGAGGGATCGATACGGCGCAGGATGTCGCGGGCGAGCGCGGCGACGGCGCCGGACTGGGCGAGATGGAAAAAGGCCCAGGCGCCCTCGCGGTGGCGGTCGATGAGGCCGGCTTCCGCCAGCAGTTTCAGATGGCGGGAAATGCGTGGCTGTGACTGGCCGAGAATGGCGACGAGTTCCGAGACGGTGATTTCCGCTTCCGCCAGAAGGGCGAGCAATCGCAGCCGCGTCGGCTCGCCCGCCGCTTCCAGGGCGCCGAGAATCTGAGACAGGGGTGCGATATCGGTTGGCATCGTTAGGTTTCGCAGAAAGACATAAAGATATCTTTATACTACGTCAGGATTAGATGCAAGGATATATCCCACTCCAAAGCGGGAAGACGCCGAATTGTGGGCAATTGCCCCATCAAAACACCAGGCATGCGAATGGGCCGCCATTGCGGGCGGTGGCGGCTGATACGGGATCGGGAAAGGGCCTGGCGGACGCTCGAGCGCCGTCAGCAAAATCGTGTTTCGCGATGCTTCAGGAGGCCGGCTTGCGGCGGCGCACGAACAGATTGGCCGTCACCGCATTGGCGATGTGCTCGGCCATGCATTGATAGCCCATATCGTTGAGATGGAAGCCGTCATCGGCCAGCATCTTCATATTGGCCTTGGTGCGGGCGATGAATTCCATCGCCGAATAGCGCTTGACGTAGAGCACGTTGAGATCGGCGGCGATGCGGTTGAGGGCGTCGCGAATGGCGAAGTAATGGGTGTCGCGCGAGTAGTTCGGCGTATATTGCAAGCCGACGAGGACGACGTCGATCCCCTTGCGCCGCAAGGCTTTGATGGTCTTGCGCACGTTCAGTTCAAAGGTGTCGACGGGGACGTGCTGAATGGCGTCGTTGGTGCCCAGTTGCCAGAGCACGACGTCGGGCTTGATCAGGACGGCTTCGGTTTTCAGACGATCAGCGGTGGTTTCGCTGGTCTCGCCGGACACGCCGCGATTGACGACTTCGATATCGACGCCGCGCATCGACTTTTCGAGCATCGTCTCGAGCTGCGAAGGATAATTCTTCTGGCGTGTCGAGGCGCCGATGCCCCAGGTGGACGACGAGCCGATGGCCAGGATGCGTAACCCTTTGCCGGCTTCGAGCTTCGACACCATCGCCGATAGGGGCGCCGGCGAGGCGATCTCCTTGCTCGGCACCGAACATTGCGAACTCAGCGCATATTGCACGACGGCATTGTTGGGGTCCGGTGGGGCCGGTGTCGGGACGGCGGCGTCGATCGCTGCGGCAGGATCGTTCGTGGCGGAGGATGTCGCGGCAGGAGCTTGGCTGTTGTCCACAGGGGTCGACTGCGCCTGCGCCGTTCCCACGAAGAGAACAGCGGCGAGAAACATACCCGCTTTCAATCCTTTAGACGCGTGCGCCATTCGGACACCCAGGCCGTCGCGCTCATGGCGCTAATTCCGACGATTACCACAATTGTATCTACTAACAAACTGTGGGCAACGGCGAATCTGACGATCTGTCCGCCGAGGCTGAGCAGGGATCCTACGCAGAAAACGTTGAGGGAATTGCGACCCAACATCGAGAAAAAGCGGGCCAGCGGTTGCGCATATTTAAGGATGAGCCAGAAGCTGCCGCCAACGAAGGCCACAATACCAAGGGCGTGGATGTAGCGCAGCGGCGTCAGGAAGGTCTTGTCAGCGACAAAAAACAGAAATGGCTCAGGCACTTCGAGAGGCTCAGGGTACCAGTGGCGGACGGTGCCGATATAGCCGACCAGGACGATGGCGCCGCCGATCACCCGGATGGGGGCCTTCCAATCCTCGATGGCTGACTTGATCGGACCTCGCCCGCCCAGGACGAACCCGGTGACGAAAATCAACTGCCAGGCGAGGGGATTGAAATACCAGCGGCCTTCGACCGGATAGGTCGGAATGTTGATGCCGGTAGCCAAAGTCGCGGCCCAGATGAGCAGGGAGAGCGGCAGCAGCGCGGACGGCAGGAAGCGATGGATCAGCGCGATGATGGGGCCGAACGCCATCAGCACCACATAGAGCGGCAAGATGTCGAAATAGCCGAGCTGATGGGACAGGATGACCAAGCCGATGTGCGCCGGCCCCGGCGCCTCGAACACGGCAGCCGCGTTATTCCATTGTAGAATAAGGGCATTGTCGAGCAGCAGGGCGGTCGCGGCGATCATCGCGATGGCGATGGCGGAAATTCCGAGCTGGGCAAAATAGAGCGTCATCGCCCGGCCGCCGAGGCGCAGGGTGAGGCGCATCGGCGAAATGCCCGGGGGCTGATTGTCGACCAGGATGCGCAGCGACCAGCCGGCGAGGAGCACGAAAAGCTCGGCGGAATCGGTGTAGCCGAAATTCTTGTGGGTAAACTGCTCGTACCAGAGCCCGGGGACGTGATTCATGAAGATCGAGACGAGCGCAAAGCCGCGCCAGAAATCGATCTCGTTGGGCGCGCGCGTCGACTTTGTTCGCGGTGCGGCCCGAATGGCCGTGGCTGCAACGTCGTTCATGCTGAAGGCGAACCGGTTCCCATGCGGCGAGCGAGCGAAGCGGCTACCACTAAGGGCTGCCCGATGTGGTGTCGATAGGTGGAAATCCTAGGAAGCGACTGATCCGCTTAAGTTGATTGGAATGTGAACGCGATCTCTCAACCATTCATTAACGTCAACGAGAGCTAATGCAGGGTGAAATGGGAACGTCCCATTTCGATTCACTTGCTTCATCCTTCGCTCGTTGACGCCCATATTTTCCCATGCTATCCCAAATCATACCGCGCGTTTCAGTGATTTGGCGTAACGGAGCGACCGGACTGCATCCGCAGTCGGGGCTGTCTTCCGAGACGCCCACCTTTGCATCGCGCGGTTCGATGTCTGCGTCTGCGTCGCCGGGTGAATGCGTTGGATCGGTTCGTCTCGAATTTCACCAACCGGCTCGACAGCAAGGGTCGGATTTCCATCCCGGCGTCGTTTCGGACGTTGCTGGCGAAGGATGGATTCGAGGGGCTCTACGTGCATCGCGCGTTGGATGCGCAGGCGCTGGATTGCGGCGGCCACGCTCTGATGCGGGAGATCGACGGGGTTCTGGGGCGTTTCGCGACCTATACGGACGATCACGACGTCTATTCGACGGCCCTGTTGGGAACGAGCGAGATTCTAAAGGTCGATCCGGAGGGCCGGATCATTCTGTCGGAAGCCTCGAAGGTCTGGTTGGGCATCGAGGCCGAGGCGACCTTCGTGGGGCAGGGATACAAGTTTCAGATCTGGGAGCCGAAGCGTTTCGAAGCGTATCTGGACGAGGCCAGAAACCGGGTACGCGACCTTCGAAAGCAGATCGGCGCCAGTCACGCGGGGACGGTTCCACCGCAGCCTCGGGGAGTGCGGGAATGACATCGGGTCGCGGGAACGAATCTTCGGTTCCCGATGGCGGACTGACCCGACATATTCCCGTACTCCTCGAGGCGGTTCTCCAAACCCTCTCGCCGGTTTCCGATCAGCTCTATCTCGACGGTACGTTCGGGGCGGGCGGCTATAGCCGCGCCATTTTGGCGACTGCCGGTACGCGGCTTCTCGCGCTCGATCGCGATCCCAATGCGATCCGCGACGGCCAGGCTTTGGTCACCGCCATGGGCGGTCGGTTGATGCTGGAGCCAGCGCAGTTTTCGCAGATGGATGCGGTCGCGGCGCGGTTGGACCTTGCGGCTTTCGATGGCATCGTGCTCGACATCGGCGTGTCGTCGATGCAGATCGACGATGGTGCGCGCGGCTTTTCCTTCCGACACGAGGGGCCGCTCGACATGCGCATGGCGCAGGCGGGACGCAGCGCCGCCGATATCGTCAACACGGCGAGTGCCGAAGAGCTGGCCGACATTCTCTATTATTATGGCGAGGAGCGGCAGTCGCGGCGCATTGCCCGCGCCATTGTCGCAGCGCGCCTGCAAGCGCCGATTGCGACGACGCGAGCTCTGGCCGATCTGGTGCAGAAGGCGGCTCCAGCCAAGCCAACGCAGATTCATCCCGCGACGCGCACGTTTCAAGCACTGCGGATTGCCGTCAATGACGAGCTTGGCGAATTGGTGCGGGCGCTGGGCGCGGCTGAAAAGCTGTTGCGGCCAGCCGGGCGGCTCGTGGTGGTGAGCTTCCACTCGCTCGAAGACCGGATCGTCAAACAGTTTCTGGCGGAGCGCTCTGGGCGCGGGCAGGCGCGTTCGCGGCTGCTGCCCGGCGAGCCCGTGCCGCCGCCACCGACATTCGACCTGCCGTCTGGACAGCCGATCGGCCCCTCCGAGGCGGAAATGACCGGCAATCCGCGGGCACGCTCGGCCAAATTGCGCTGGGCCGTGCGCAACGATGTGCCGTCCCGGTCGGTCTCCGATGATGTTTTTCGCCTCGCGGCTCTGCCCGTGCGCGAACCCAAGAGAGGGTGAAAATGTTCCGTACTCTCAACGTGGTCGCAATCTTGGCGCTGATCGGCTCGGCGATCTACGCCTATTCGATCAAATACGAGACCATCCTCTTCGCCGAACAGATTTTGAAGATGAAGAATGCCAACCAGCAGGAGCGCGATCAGATCGCCATGATGCGGGCGGAATTCGCCCATCTTATCCGCCCCGGCCGCATCCAGGCTCTGGCGGACAAACATCTCGACCTGAAACAGCTCTCCATTGACCAGATCATCCAGCCGCAGGATCTGCCGGATCGGGCACCCAAGGTCGACAGCATCGGCCAGAAGCTTGACCTGCTGGGCCTGGGCGAAGCCACGCCCTTGCCGCGCGACATCACCGGATCGATCCGCGGCGCCACGCCGAAACAGAACGCGGAGGCGCGCTGATCATGTCCCATCCGCATTCGTTTCCTGAGGACAACATGCAGGACGTCGCTTCCCCCGCGCGTCGCCGTTCGATCGGCGCTTGGCTGATGCCGTTTCTGCGTGGCGTGCTGGGCACGCGCATCGGCAAGAGCGGTTCGCGGGTTCGCTTGATCACCTTGGCGTTTGGCGCGGTGTTCGTTTTTCTCGGCGCCAAGCTCGTCTGGCTCGGCATGAAGCCGGAGCAGAACGGTTTGAAGCGGGCGGCCACTGAGGCCAGTTCGCGCGCCCGCCCTGACATCGTCGATCGCAACGGCGATATTTTGGCGACTGACATCAAGATCGATTCCGTTTTCGCAGAGCCGCGCCGCATCATCGACAAGGACGAAGCGGTGGAATTGCTCACCGCCGTTCTGCCCGACGTGAACGCACGCGAATTGCGCGAGCGGCTGGGCTCGCGCAAGGGCTTTATCTGGGTCAAGCGCGGCATCACGCCGAAGGAGCGCGAAGAAGTCTTCCGCCTCGGCCTGCCCGGCGTCGGCTTCCTGCCGGAGCACAAGCGCGTCTATCCGAACGGTCCGGTGGCCGCGCACGTGCTGGGGTTCACCAACACTGACAATATCGGCATTGCCGGCGTCGAGAAATATATCGATGGCACCGGCCTCAATGACCTCGCGCTGGCAGGCTTCACCGCACGCTCGACAGATCTCAAGCCGATCAAGCTGTCGCTCGACATCAAGGCCACCTATGCGGTGCGTGACGAACTCGTCAGAGGCATGGAGAAATTCAAGGCCAAAGCCGCCGCCGCCGCGATCATGGATGTCAATACGGGCGAGGTCATCGCGATCGCCTCATTGCCCGACTATGATCCGAACAATCCGGTTGACGCGCTGGAGCCCAATCGCATCAACCGTATGACGGTCGGCGTGTTCGAAATGGGCTCGACCTTCAAGGCATTGACGATGGCCATGGCGATCGATGCGCGCAAGGTCACGGTCAATTCGAAGATCGATGCGCGCGGCGCTTTGCGCTACGGCCGCTTCGCCATCAACGATTTCCACGCCCAGAACCGGGTGTTGTCCGTGTCGGAAGTCTTCACCTATTCGTCGAACGTCGGCACCGCTCGTATGGCTTTGATGATCGGCGTCGAGGGGCACAAGGCGTTCCTGCGCAAGATCGGCCAGCTCGATCGCATGCGCACCGAATTGCCTGAGAGTGCTGAACCGATCGTGCCGCGCAACTGGGGCGATTTGAACACGATGACCATCGCCTTCGGCCACGGCCTGGCGGTGGCGCCCTTGCAGGCGATGATGGCGGTGTCCGCTCTGGTCAACGGCGGCCAGTTGATCAAGCCGACGTTTCTGACGCGCACCGAACAGGAGGCGCGCGCCACCGCCCCGCAAGTCATCCGCCCCGATACGTCGGAGAGCATGCGCTATCTGATGCGCCTCAACGCCGAAGTGGGGTCGGCCAAGACGATCAACGTGCAGGGCTATTTCCCGGGCGGTAAGACCGGTACGGCGAACAAAGTGGTCAACGGTCGTTATGCCAATGATCGCGTGTTCACCACATTCACGGCCGTCGCGCCGGCCGACAAGCCGAGATATCTGTTCCTGACTGTCTATGACGAACCGCAAGGCGTGCCGGAAACGGGTGGCGCACGCACCGCCGCTTACAATGCGGGTGCGACGACGGGGCGGATCATTGAACGGGTGACGCCGATGCTCGGTCTGCCGCCGCGCGTGGCCTCGCCGACGATGACGCAAGTCTTTCCATCGGTGGCGCGCCTGGGCGTGGGGCTGCCTTCGAGCGGGAGCGCATGGCGGTGAGCAAATTGCGTGACATTCTGCCGTCCGCCGCGATGCCTGAAGGTGTCGCGGCGCTCGACGTTGCAGGATTGACCGCCGATAGCCGGGCGGTGCGCCCGGGCTTTGTGTTCTTCGCCGTGCCAGGTGCCAAGGCCGACGGGCTGAGCTTCGCTGCGCAAGCGCAGAGCAATGGCGCGATGGCGATCGTTGCCGAACGTCTGCCGGAAGCACCAGTTGCCGGCGCTACTTATATAAAGGTCGCGGACGTGCGCGCGGCGTTGGCGCAGGCGGCCGCACGCTTTCACGCGCGCCAGCCTGATGTGATCGCGGCGATCACCGGCACCAGCGGCAAGACTTCCACCGCGTCCTTCGTGCGCCAGATCTGGCAGAAGCTCGGTTTCCCTTCGGCGGCGCTCGGCACCACCGGCGTGGTGACGGCGCAGGGCGTTGCCTATGGCTCGTTGACGACGCCCGATCCGATCACGCTGCATGACGTGCTCGATCGGCTGGCAGGCGATGGCATCAGCCATCTCGCCATGGAAGCTTCATCGCATGGTCTCGAGCAGAAGCGCCTTGACGGTGTGCGTCTGGCGGCCGGCGCTTTCACCAATCTGTCGCGGGATCATCTTGATTATCATCCCGACATGGAAAGCTATCTGAAAGCCAAGTTGCGCTTGTTCGATACGCTGCTCAAGGCTGGGCAGCCTGCGATCGTTGACGTGGATGGCGAATATGGACCGCGTGTCGCCGCCGCCTGCGCTGAGGCCGGTTTGCGCGTCTGCACGGTCGGGCGCCAAGGGGAATTTATTCACATTGAAACCGTGGAGGCGCAGGCGCTTTCGACGCGCCTGGTTGTCAGCCATGCGGGCCGCCGTTTCGACATCGCCTTGCCTCTGGCCGGCGATTTCATGGCCTCGAACGCCTTGGTTGCCGCGGCGATTTGTTTGGTCACGGGTGGCAAGCCCGATGCGGTTTTTGCCGCTTTAACGAGCCTTGAAGGCGCGCCGGGACGGCTGGAACGGGTCGGGCAGCGCCACGGAGCGCCGATTTTCGTCGATTACGCCCATAAACCCGATGCGCTGGAGAAAGTGCTGGAGGCGCTGCGGCCGTTGGCGAAAAGCCGTTTGATCGTCGTCTTCGGTTGCGGGGGCGACCGCGATAAGGGTAAGCGTCCCATCATGGGGGCCATCGCGGTGAAATATGCCGATGTGGCCATCGTCACGGACGACAACCCACGCTCAGAAAATCCGGCGACCATCCGGGCGGAGATTCTCGCCGCCGCGCCTGGCGCCCTTGAAATCGGTGATCGCGCTCAGGCGATCGCCCAGGCGGTTGCGATGTTGAAGGAAGGTGATGTTCTGGTCATTGCCGGCAAAGGACATGAGACGGGTCAGATCGTCGGCGGCACGGTGTTGCCGTTCTCCGATCATGAGGAGGCGCGCCGCGCCCTCGCGGAGGCCGCTTGATGGACACGCCTGAACTCTGGTCCGGTCTCGGCCTGTTCGTGCCGCTGGAAGCGCGCATGTCGGGCACCATTCCCGCTGGCGTCAGTGGCATATCGATCGACACGCGCACCTTGCAGCCGGGCGATCTGTTCTTCGCCATCAAGGGCGAGAACAGCGATGGGCATGATTATGTCGAGACGGCCTTTAATAAAGGTGCGGCCGCGTCGGTGATCGATGAAGCCCATGCCAACGATCTCAGAGGTCTTGGCTCGTTCTATGTGGTCAATGACGTGCTGCCGGCGATGGAGCGGCTGGGCCGCGCCGCGCGTGAGCGCAGCCCCGCCGGTGTCGTCGCCGTCACTGGCTCGGTCGGCAAGACCAGCACCAAGGAAGCGCTGCGCGTGGTGCTCTCGCGCTTCGGCGAGACGCATGCCTCGGCCGCGTCCTACAACAACCATTGGGGCGTGCCGCTGACCTTGGCGCGCATGCCGCGCGAAGCGCAGTTCGGCGTCTTCGAGATCGGCATGAACCATGCGGGCGAAATCACGCCGCTGGTCGACATGGTGCGTCCACATGTGGCTATCGTCACCACGGTGGCGCCTGTGCATCTGGAATATTTTGCTTCCGTCGATGCGATCGCCGAAGCGAAGGCTGAAATCTTCAGCGGGCTGGAAGACAATGGCGTGGCGATCATTCATCGCGACGTGGCGCAGTTCGATCTGCTCAACGCACGGGCGCAAGCAGCGACCACCGGCAATGTCTGGAGTTTCGGCCTGCATGCGGAAGCCGATGCGCGGTTGATTTCCAGCGAGCGCGATGGCGACGGATCGCGGGTGCAAGCACGTATTCTCGGCCGCGACATCACTTATTTCGTGGGCGCGCCGGGCACGCATCTGGCGATGAACTCCCTGGCCGTGCTGCTGACCAGCCAGGCCTTCAGCCTCGATCTCGACGACGCGGCGGCTGCGATGGCCAGCTTCTCGGCGCCGACCGGGCGCGGACAGACCGTCTCGTTGAAGACGCCGCGCGGCGACGTCATGCTGATTGACGAAAGCTATAATGCCAATCCGACGTCGATGCGCGCAGCGCTGGCGTTGCTCGGCCAGACGCCCGTTGCGATGGATGGCCGGCGTGTCGCGATCCTGGGTGACATGTTGGAATTGGGGGCACAGGCCGCCGATCTGCATCGCGCTCTCGCCGCCGATATCGAGGCCGCCAATATCGATCTCGTCTTCGCCTCCGGCCCGATGATGAAACATCTGTTCGATGCGCTGCCCGAGCGTCTGCGTTCGCGCTGGTCGCCGACATCGGCGGGTTTGACCGACGCGGTGCTCGAAGCGGTCGGTGGCGGCGATGCCGTGATGATCAAGGGTTCGAACGGCAGCCGCATGGCGCCGATCGTAGCCGCACTCAAGGAGGCCCACGCGCCGAAGGCGCAGGGAGTTGATGCCGCATGCTGACATTCCTGACGGACCTCTCTCCCTATCTGTCCGGGCTCAATCTGTTTCGCTACATCACGTTCCGCACGGCGGGCGCGACGGCGACGGCCTTGTTGTTCGTCTTTCTCTTCGGTCCGCGCATCATCGATGCCCTGCGCGCCAAGCAGGGCAAAGGCCAACCGATCCGCGAAGACGGGCCGGAAAGCCATCTCTTGACCAAGAAGGGCACGCCGACCATGGGCGGCCTGATGATCCTGTCGGGCATGATCGTGTCGACGCTGCTCTGGGCGAATCCCAAGAGCGTCTATGTCTGGATCGTTCTCTTCGTCACTGTCGGCTTCGGCGCCATCGGTTTTTATGACGACTATCTGAAGGTGACGAAGCAGTCGCATAAAGGCTTTTCCGGCCGCATGCGCCTGTCGGGCGAAGCCATCATCGGCATTCTCGCCTGCTATTTCCTGATGTGCGCCAGCGTGACGCCGCCGGTGAATACGATCGGCGATTTCTTCAACGCGTTCGGCGCGCCGTTCCGTGGGCAAGTGCCGGCGGCGCGGCTGTTCGTGCCCTTCGTCAATGAAGCGGTTATCTATTTCGGCTGGTTCTTCCTGGCCTTCGGCGCCTTCGTCATCATCGCGGCCGGCAATGCGGTCAATCTCACCGATGGTCTCGATGGCCTGGCGATCGTGCCGGTGATGATCACCGCCGGCACGTTCGCGATGATCGCCTATCTCGCGGGCAACTCGATCTTCTCGTCCTATCTCGGCATCAATTTCGTGCCTGGCACCGGCGAACTCGCGGTGGTGTGCGGCGCCTTGATCGGGGCGGGCATCGGCTTCCTCTGGTTCAATGCGCCGCCGGCCCTCATCTTCATGGGCGACACCGGCTCGCTCGCCTTGGGCGGCACGCTTGGTACCATCGCGGTGGCGGTGAAACACGAGATCGTTCTGGTTGTCGTCGGTGGGCTCTTCGTCATGGAAGCGCTCTCGGTCATCATTCAGGTCGGCTATTTCAAGGCCACCGGCAAGCGCATCTTCCTGATGGCGCCCTTCCATCACCATCTCGAGAAGATGGGCTGGAAGGAGCCGCAGATCGTCATCCGTCTCTGGATCATTTCCTTCGTGCTGGCCTTGATCGGCCTCGCGACCCTGAAGGTAAGGTGAGCGCCATGTCTTCACGCGCCGAACGCACATTCGTCTCGGACTGGTGGTGGACCGTCGATCGGTGGATCCTCTCCGCCATCGCCATTTTGATGGTCTCGGGGATCGTGCTGACCATGGCGGGTTCGCCCGCCGTCGCCGAACGATTGGGGTTGTCGACCTTCCATTTCGTCAACCGGCATCTGGTCTATCTCGTTCCCACCATCGCTTTGATGGTGGCGACCTCCTTCCTGTCGCCGCGCATGGTGCGCCGCGCCGCCTTGGTCGTCTTCATCGTCGGCATGGTGCTGATTTTCGCGGGCTTGCAGTTCGGCGCCGAGATCAAAGGCGCGCGCCGCTGGATTTTCGGCGTTCAGCCGTCGGAATTCGTCAAACCGGCCTTCGTCATTCTGGCCGCCTGGGCTTTCGCCGAAGGGGCGCAGCGCAAGGAGATGCCGGGCACGTTCCTGGCGCTGCTGCTGCTGCCGGCAACCATCGTGCCTCTCATGCTGCAACCCGACTTCGGCCAGACCATGCTGATCTCGCTGGTGTGGGCCGGTCTCTTCTTCATGGCCGGGCTGCACTGGTTCTGGGTCGCTGGCATCGGCGGTCTGGGCGCCGGCGGCGTGTTCTTCGCTTATAAAACCTTGCCGCACGTGCGGTTGCGCATCGACAAGTTCTTGGATCCGCCGCCGGCGGCTTCCAACGGTGGGCCGAGCGCGACCTTCCAAAGCGATACGGCGGTGGAAAGCATCATCAATGGCGGCTGGTTCGGGCGTGGTCCGGGCGAGGGCACGGTGAAGCGCATTCTGCCGGACTCGCATACGGACTTTATCTTCGCCGTTACCGGCGAAGAGTTCGGCATCATCTTCTGCATCTTCCTCTTGTCGGTTTTCGCCTTCATCGTGCTGCGCGGGCTGATCGTCTCCTCGCGCAATGAAGATGGCTTCTGCCGCTTCGCGACGGCGGGCCTCGTCATGCTGTTTGGCCTGCAAGCCATCATCAACATGGCGGTGAACCTGCATGTCATCCCGCCGAAAGGCATGACCCTGCCGTTCATATCCTACGGCGGTTCGTCGCTGCTCTCCTTGGCACTGACGATGGGCTTCCTGATCGCGGTGACGCGGCGGCGGCCACGCTCGGAAATCGCGGAGCGTCTGAGCTGATGGCATCGGACAGAGCGATTTTCGTGGCCGCCGGGGGAACCGGCGGCCATCTGTTTCCGGCCGAGGCGCTGAGCGCGGAACTGGCGGCGCGTGGCTATCCGGTCGAACTCGTCACCGATACGCGGGCGCTGAAATTCGGCGCGAACTTTCCGGCGCGCGCCATTCATGGCGTGCGCGCCGCGACGCCGACGGGCGGTTCCATTGTCTCGAAGGCCTTGGCCGCCGTGCAACTGGGGCTCGGCGTGATCGAGGCTCGTTCGTTGATCGGCAAGGCGAAGCCGCTGTGTGTCGTCGGTTTTGGCGGCTATCCAACCGTGCCACCGGTGCTGGCCGCCAGCATGCTCGGCGTGCCCACCATCCTGCACGAGCAGAATGCGGTGATGGGCCGGGCCAATCGCTTCATGGCCAAGCGCGTGACGCGTATCGCCACCGGCTTCCAGGCGCTCGGCGGTGTCGCGCCGGCCTTGTTGGCGAAGACCGTGCATACGGGCAATCCGGTGCGGCCGGCGGTGATCGCTGCGGCGCAGATTCCTTTTCCAGCGGCTGATGGTTCCTTGCGTCTTCTGATCACCGGTGGATCGCAGGGGGCGCGGGTGATGTCGGATGTGGTGCCGGCGGCCATCGCTCTGTTATCCGATGAACAGCGTTCGCGGCTCGCGGTGACGCAGCAGGCGCGCGGCGAGGACGAGGGGCGGGTGCGCGACGCCTATGGCCAATTGCACTTCGCTGCCGAAGTGGCGCCGTTTTTCAAGGATCTGCCGGAGCGCATGGCGCGGTCGCATATCATCATTGGCCGCTCGGGCGCCTCCACCGTGTCCGAATTGGCGGTGATTGGCCGGCCCAGCATCCTGGTGCCGTTTCCCTTCGCGCTCGACCAGGATCAGGCGGCGAATGCCGAGCATTTGCGGGCGACGGGGGCGGCGCAAGTGGTGCCGCAGCCGCAATTCACCCCGGAATGGCTGGCGGATGCCTTGAAGAGCGCCCTGGCGGACCCACAGGGGTTGACGCGGCGGGCGCAAGAGGCCAAGAGCGCCGGAATTCCCGACGCAGCCGCGCGTCTCGCCGATCTCGTTTTGGCGACGGTCCGGGCGGGCTAGACTGTTTTATCTCGATGCGTCTTCATGGGGTTCGGCGATCCCGCCGGCCTATGAAACGCTGGAACACCAGAGTCCTTCATGAAACTGCCTCGTGAACTTGGTCCGATTCATTTCATCGGTATCGGTGGCATCGGCATGTCGGGCATTGCCGAAGTGCTGCTCAACCAGGGCTATGCGGTGCAGGGCTCGGACGCGAGCGAGAATGCCAATGTGCAGCGCCTGCGCGAGCGTGGCGCCAAGGTCTTCGTCGGCCACAGCGCCGACAATCTCGGCAAGGCGGAAGTGCTTGTCGTCTCCACGGCGATCCGTCGCGACAATCCGGAACTGGTGGCGGCGCGCGAGAACCGCATCCCGGTGGTGCGCCGCGCCGAAATGCTGGCCGAGCTGATGCGCCTGAAGCGCTCGGTGGCGGTGGCCGGCACCCATGGCAAGACAACCACTACGTCGATCATCGCCACGTTGCTTGATGGCGGCGGTCTCGATCCCACGGTGGTCAATGGCGGCATCATCAATGCCTATGGCACCAATGCGCGTCTGGGCACCGGCGAGTGGATGGTGGTCGAGGCGGATGAGAGCGACGGCACCTTCCTGAAACTGCCGGCCGACGTCGCCGTGATCACCAATATCGACGCCGAACATCTCGACCACTTCAAGACGTTCGATGCGGTCAAGGATGCGTTTCGCGCGCTGGTGGAAAACCTGCCGTTCTATGGTTTCGCGGTGATGTGTCTCGATCATCCCACCGTGCAGGAGCTGGTCGGGCGGGTCGAGGATCGGCGCGTTATTACATATGGTGTCAATCCGCAGGCCGACGTGCGTTTGCTGGATGTTGATCTGTCCGGCGGTTCGTCGCGCTTCAACGTTCTGGTGCGTGACCGCAAGACGTCGAAGGCGACCTATCTCGAAAATCTGGTGATGCCGATGCCCGGCCATCACAACGCGCTGAATGCCACGGCCGCCATCGCGGTGGCCTATGAGTTGGGCGTCACGCCGGAGACGATCGCCAAGGCGCTTGGTTCCTTCGGCGGCGTCAAGCGGCGCTTCACCAAGACGGGTGAATGGAACGGCGCGCAGATTTTCGACGACTATGGCCATCACCCGGTCGAGATCGCCGCCGTGCTGCGCGCGGCGCGAGCCTCGACCAAGAACAAGGTCATCGCCGTCGTACAGCCGCACCGCTACAGCCGCCTGCAATCGCTGTTCAATGAATTCGCCAGCTGTTTCAACGATGCCGACGATGTCATCATCACCGACGTCTATGCGGCCGGCGAAAAGCCTATCGAGGGCGCCGATAAGGCGGGGCTCGTCGCTGCCGTGCGGGCGCACGGCCATCGCAATGCCATGGCACTCGAATCGCCGGAGAAACTGCCCGAGATGATTGCGGGCCTGGCGGGGCCTGGCGATTACGTGGTGCTGCTTGGCGCCGGCAATATCACCCAATGGGCGGCATCTCTGCCGGCGGAACTGGCGGCGCGCAAATGACCCTGTTCACTGACATCACGGCGGATATCCGTGCCCGCGTGCCAAATTTGCGCGGCAAACTCGTCGCCAATCATCCGCTGGGGCCGAACACCTGGTTTCGCGTCGGCGGGCCGGCGCAGGTTCTGTTCACGCCGGCCGACGAGGAAGATCTCGCCGCGTTCTTGAAGGCGCTGCCGGCGGACATTCCCGTCACGGTGATCGGCCTTGCTTCCAATCTCATCGTGCGCGATGGCGGCGTCGAAGGCGTGGTCATCAGGCTGACGAGCAAGGCGTTCGGCGAAGTGACGGTGCTCGACGGTCATCGCGTGCGCGCTGGCACAGGCGTGCCCGACATGCGTCTTGCCCGCGCGGCGGCGGAAGCTGGGATCGACGGGCTGGCATTCTATCGCGGCATTCCCGGCTCCATCGGCGGTGCGCTGCGCATGAACGCCGGGGCGCATGGCGGCGAAACCACCGATGTTCTGGTCGAAGCCCGTGGCGTCGATCGCCAGGGTAATATCCGCATCTTCAGCCATGCCGACATGGGCTTTTCCTATCGGCACAGCGAGGCGCCGGAAGACGTGATTTTCACCAGCGCCGTGTTTCAGGGCCGTCCCGGCAAGCCGGAAGACATCGCCGCTGAGATGGAGCGCATCACCGCGGCGCGCGAGGCCTCGCAGCCGATCCGCGAAAAGACGGGCGGTTCGACCTTCGCCAATCCAAAGCCGCAAAGTGCGTGGAAGGTCATCGACGCGGCGGGCTGTCGTGGATTGAAGATGGGCGATGCGCAGGTGAGCGAGATGCATTGCAACTTTCTCATCAATAAAGGCAGCGCCACCGCTGCCGACATCGAAGGCCTCGGCGAAGAGGTGCGGCGGCGGGTGAAAGCCAATTCGGGCGTTGAATTGCGGTGGGAAATTCGCCGGATCGGCGTGCCCGCGGCAGGCGTGGAGAACATTACATGAGCGATCACCATCATCATTCTCACGACGAGCCGCGCTGGAAGCATGATGGCGTGCGCGTCATCCCGGCGAATTCGCTCGATGCGGGCGCCGTTCCCTCGACCACCGGCATGGATCGTAAGGCGGCGATCGATTTCGCCCGCGCCGGCGCGCAGAAGCTTTGGGCCGGCACGGTGACGATCAAGCCCGACGCCAAGACCGGTGCCCATCACCATGGCCACCTGGAAAGTGTGATCTACGTGGTGCGCGGCAAGGCGCGCATGCGCTGGGGCGACAAGCTGGAATTCACCGCCGAGGCGGGACCTGGCGATTTCATTTTCGTGCCGCCCTATGTGCCGCATCAGGAAATCAACGCCTCGCCTGATGAAGTGCTGGAATGCGTGCTCGTGCGCAGCGATGGCCAGGCGGTGGCGATCAATCTCGACATCGAGCCGGTGGAGAAGCCGGAATTGGTGAAGTGGATCGATCCGGTTCACCGCGAATAGGTCGTCGTTTCGGCGTGCTGACGGCGAAAATTTCCATTCCGTTAACCAAGTTGTAGACCCCGGCGTCGCACTCTGGGTGGGCGATTCGCCCCGTGACGGGCTCGGAGATTTGGAATGTCGAAGCATGTTGCCGTCCTGATGGGCGGCTGGTCGTCGGAGCGGGAAGTCTCCATGCGCTCCGGCGTGGCCTGCGCTAATGCCTTGGAAGGTATGGGTTATCGGGTGACGCGGGTGGATGTTGATCGCAACGTCGCCAACCGCCTCACCGAGCTGAAGCCCGATGTGGCGTTCAACGCCCTGCACGGGCCGGCGGGCGAGGACGGGTCGATCCAGGGCATTCTGGAGGTCCTGCAGATCCCCTACACCCATTCCGGCGTCCTGGCTTCGGCGGTCGCCATGAACAAACCGATGGCCAAAACGGTGATGGCGGCGGCCGGCGTGCCGGTTCCCACGGGCAAAGTCGTTAACCGTTTCGACGCAGCTCGGTCACATGTGTTAACGCCGCCGTATGTGCTGAAACCCATCGCCGAGGGGTCTTCCTACGGGGTTTTCATCGTCGGGCGCGACCACCAGCACCCACCTCAGGAGCTGACCCGCGAGGACTGGCCATACGGCGATGAAATCCTTGCAGAATCATTTGTTGGCGGGCGCGAATTGACCTGCGCCGTCATGGGCGATCAGGCGCTCGGCGTCATCGATATCCGGGCGGCGGACGGCGGCTGGTACGACTACAATGCAAAATATGCAAAAGGTGGGTCGATTCACGTCCTTCCGGCAAAAATTAAAGAAAATATTTACCTAACGATTCAACAGTTGGCGTTAAGGGCTCATAAAGCTCTCGGCTGTCGCGGCGTGAGTCGCAGCGACCTCCGTTACGACGATGGACCCGGGGGGACCGGCGAATTGGTCGTACTGGAGGTCAATACCCAACCGGGTATGACCGAGACCTCTCTTGTGCCCGAGCTTGCGGCTTATGCCGGTTATTCGTTCGGTGAGCTTGTTCAATGGATGGTGGAAGACGCCTCCTGCGGCCGGTAGAGGAGGTTCTGGCTTCGTTGACTCCTGCAGCGCCTTTGGCTGTCGCCACGGCGCCTGCGTCAAAACGAGGTCAGGCCCGCAGCCAAGCCAGGGAGCACGCGCTCGTGCCCGCGCCACGACGGTTGCCCGTTGTCGCGCAGCGCCGTCGCGTGCGCCGCGGCGATCGGCTGGGCCGGATCGTCGCGTTCGTGACGCGGCGCGGCTTCGGCACCGTGCTGGTTTTGGTGTTTGCTCTTTCCGTCGGCATCTACGGCGCGCTGCGCGGTGGGGCCTATGATCGTTTCGTGGCCGAGAACGGCAGCCTGCAGGATGCGGTGGCCAGCGTGTTCGGATTTGGCGTTCATGCCATCACCATCAGCGGCCAGCGCGAATTGACGGCTGCTGAAATTCTGGCGGCCAGCGGCATCAGCGAGCGCAATTCGGTTCTGTTCCTCAATGCCGGACAAGTGCGTGACAGTTTGAAGCTCGTGCCGTTGATCGAGGATGCGAGCGTGCGCAAGCTCTATCCGGATCGCCTACTGCTCGACATCAAGGAGCGCGGTGCTTCGGCGCTGTGGCAGAAGGACGGCGAGGTCGCGGTGATCGCCGCTGACGGTACGGCCATCGATGCGGTCAAGGATGATCGTTTCGCGCATCTGCCTTTCGTCGTTGGCGATGGTGCCAACAAGCGCGTCAATGAATATCAGAAGATCGTCGAAGCCGCTGGCGACATGCGTTCGAGGATTCGTGCCGGCGTTTTGATTTCGCAACGGCGCTGGAACTTGAAGCTGACATCTGGCATTGACGTGAAATTGCCGGAAGAAGCGCCGGAAGTGGCGATGGCCCGTCTTGCTCATTTTGCTCATGACTATCGATTGCTCGACAAAGACATCATCATCATCGACATGCGCGTGCCAGGCAAAGTGGTGTTGCGACTGTCGGAAGAGGCCGCTGCTCAGCGCGCCGAAGCGCTCGCCAAAACCAGCAAGAACAAGCGGGGGCCGGCATGAGCGGATATAGCGTCGCGCCACGTATCAAACCGTTGTCGGCGCGCAAGAGCGCCATTTTGTGCGTTCTTGACGTCGGAACGTCCAAGGTTGCTTGCCTGATCGCACGGCTCGTGCCGATCGAGGCCTCGGATGTGCTGCGTGGGCGGACCCATCGCTGCCGCATTCTGGGCATCGGCCATCAGCGTTCGCGCGGCATGAAGGGCGGTGCGGTCGTCGATATGGACGAGGCCGAACAGGCTATCCGGCACGCGGTCGACGCGGCTGAGCGGATGGCCGGCGTGCAGGCGGAAAGCGTCATCGTCAATATCACCGGCGGACGGCTGACCTCGCATCGCTACAGCGCCTCGATTCCGATCGGCGGCGTCAGCGTCGGCGAATATGAAATTCATCGAGTGCTGGAAGCTGCCGCTTCGCGCACCGCGGTCGAAGGCCGCATGGTGCTGCATTCGCTGCCGACCAGTTTCGCCGTCGACGACACCTCGCAGATCAGCGATCCCAAGGACATGATTGGCGAGGAATTGAGCGCCGGCATGCATGTGGTCAGCTCCGACATCGCGGCGGCGCGCAACCTAATGCTGGCGGTCGAGCGTTGCCATCTCGACGTCGAAGCCATGGTCGCCACGCCTTATGCGGCGGGCCTTGCGGCGCTGGTGGATGACGAA
>MKVW01000004.1:90201-110454 GCA_001898965.1 Rhizobiales bacterium 62-17 | reverse complement strand
CCGGATGGTGCATATCGATGCCATCGCCGTCGGCGGCAATCATATCACCATGGACATCGCCCGTGGCCTGACCATGCGGCTCGCCGACAGCGAACGTCTCAAGACCTATTACGGCTCGTGCATTCCCTCGCCGTCGGATGAACGCGAAGTCATCGCCGTCACCCATGTTGGCGAAGATGCCGATCATCCGACCCATATGCCGAAGTCGCAACTGGTGCGGATCATCAAGCCGCGTGTCGAAGAGATTCTTGAATTGGTGCGTGATCGCCTGGCGGCGGCGGGATTTGCCGCGCAGGCCGGTCATGGCGTCGTGCTGACGGGCGGTGCCAGTCAGCTCACAGGTTTGCCGGAACTGGCTCGGCGCTTGATGCCCGGTCAGATCAGGCTCGGTCGCCCGTTGGGTGTGCAGGGACTTCCGGCATCCGCCGACAATCCGGCCTTCTCGGCCGCTGTCGGCATGCTCGTCTATCCGCAGGTTTCGGGCATCGAACATTTCGAACCGCGTGCCCGCGGTCTGATGCAGATGACGGGAACGGACGGCTATATCGGCAATGTGGTGAATTGGTTGCGGAAGAATTTTTGAACGTCCGGGAGGCGGGGCGGCAGCCGCTTCTTGGAAAGCAGATCAGGTGAAACCCGGGCGCGCGTCGTCCAACTAAAGTGAGGCCAATATGTCTATCAATCTCAAGGCGCCCGAACTGAGGGAATTGAAGCCCCGCATCATGGTGTGCGGTGTCGGTGGTGCTGGTGGCAACGCCGTCAACAATATGATCACGTCGGGCTTGTGCGGCGTCGACTTCATTGTCGCCAACACGGACGCGCAGGCGCTGACCGCCTCGCGCGCCGAACGCATCATCCAGATGGGCTTGCAGGTGACGGAAGGCCTCGGCGCCGGCTCCCATCCGGAAGTCGGTCGGGCGGCGGCGGAAGAAGCGATCGACGAGATCCGCGATCATCTGGCGGGCGCGCATATGGTGTTCGTTACCGGTGGCATGGGCGGTGGTACCGGCACCGGCGCGGCACCTGTGATCGCGCGCTGCGCCCGTGAAATGGGCATTCTCACGGTCGGTGTTGTCACCAAGCCGTTCCAGTTCGAAGGTCAGCGCCGCATGCGCACGGCCGACAACGGCATCACCGAATTGCAGAAGTCGGTCGATACGCTGATCGTCATCCCGAATCAGAACCTGTTCCGTGTCGCCAACGAGCGCACCACCTTCGCCGATGCTTTCGCGATGGCCGATCAGGTGCTCTATTCGGGCGTTGCCTGCATCACCGATCTGATGGTGAAAGAAGGCCTCATCAATCTCGACTTCGCCGACGTGCGCGCCGTCATGCGCGACATGGGCAAGGCGATGATGGGCACGGGCGAATCTTCCGGCGAGAAGCGCGCCATCCAGGCGGCCGAAGCGGCGATCTCCAATCCGCTGCTCGACGAAACCTCGATGCGCGGCGCCCGCGGCCTGTTGATCTCGATCACCGGCGGCAACGATCTGACGCTCTACGAAGTCGACGAAGCGGCGAGCCGTATCCGTCAGGAAGTCGATGAAGACGCCAACATCATCCTCGGCGCCACCTTCGACGAATCTCTCGATGGCATCGTGCGGGTGTCGGTCGTGGCGACGGGCATCGACCAGCCGGCCGGCGCGCGGGAAATCAACCCGGGCGAGCAGCGCGTGGCGGAAGTCGCCCAGAAGCTGCGCCAGCAAGCGGCCGCCCGTCAGGAAGCCGTTGGCCACGCCCCCGCGCCGATCGAAATCGTGACCGCGCCGGCGCCGCAGGCGGTGCAGGCTCCGGCTCCAGTCGCCGTGCAGCAGGCGGCGCCCGTTCAGACCATGCCGCAGGAAGCCGCGCTCGAAGCGTTGCGTCAGCGCGCGGCGGCGGTTCTGCGTGAGCGCGATGAAATGTTGGCGGCAGTTCAGCCGATGCCGCAGCCGGTCCAGCCGGCCGTGCATCAGCAGGCCCATCACCAGCAGGTCATGCACCAGCCGGCGCCCCAGGCCCACTATCAGCCGCAGCCGCAGGCTTATGCGGCTCCGGAAGTCGCCGAAGAAGCTTTCGTTCCCCCGGTCGCCATTCGCCCGGCGCGCATGCCGCGGGTCGAGGAGCTGCCGCAGCCAGTCCAGGATCAGATCCGGGCTCAGCGCGAAGGCCAGCCGAATCAGTTCGAGAGCCGCCGCCGTGGCCTGCTCGAGCGAATCGCCGCTTTCGGCCTCAATCGGAACGAAGAGCCTGCTGCGCCGCAGCAATTGCATGCGCAGCCGCAGGTACATACCCAGCAGGCTCGTCCGGCGGCCGTGGCCCCGGTTGCGATCGCGCCGGCAGCCCAGCGCCAGCCCTCGCAAGTACATGCTGAATACGCCAAACGGCCCCAGGCGGTGCGTGCGCCGCAGGCACAACTCGACCTGCACGGTCGGGTTACGCCACAGGCCCGACTGAACGATGACGACCAGTTCGAAATTCCGGCGTTTCTGCGTCGCCAGGCGAACTGATCGGGTCTGATCGCGGAGTTTAAAAAGAGAGCCCGGCACGGATTCGTGCCGGGCTCTTAATTATTTGAAAACTAAAGTGAATTTTCTGGCAATATTTCCTCAATAAGATCGGTTTATTTGTAACAGAGCGTTAGAAAGCGTGATTTTGATATGGCGTTTGGGACGCGTATTTTGACGATCGAAGTTGGGCGACGGTTTGTCCAGCTTGAGGTCGCCGGCATGGTGGCGTCGAACGCGGGGTAACGCGAAGAGGTTCGTGCCGTAAGTTCGACGGTCTTGGCTGTATCTGATGCGTAAGGTCAGGGCAGCGGCGGTCTGATCGAAATTGTGGCCATGAGTGCAGGCCATCAGGGGTTATCGGGATTTAATGCTCTACTCTCGTCAGACGACTTTGCGCGACAGCGCCGTATTTTGCGGTGCGGGCGTCCATTCCAATGCGCCCGTGCGCATGGTTCTTCACCCGTCTGACGCGGACACGGGTATCGTTTTCCTGCGCCGGTGCGAGAACGGCACCGAAAAGTTCATTCCGGCGCTCTGGTCCAATGTCAGCAAGACCGAATTGTGCACCGTCGTCGGCCAGGGGCCGGACGGCAGCGTTTCGACGGTTGAGCATCTTTTGTCCGCCCTGGCCGGTCTGGGCGTCGACAATGTGCTGGTTGAGATCGATGGGCCGGAAGTGCCGATCATGGACGGCTCCGCCGCCGCCTTCGTCGAGGGGATCGACCGGGTTGGTGTCGTCGAGCTGGCCGCACCGCGCTCCTATATCCGTATTCTCAAGCCGGTTCGGGTCGAACATGGCCTGATGTTCTCGGAATTGCGTCCGGCCGCTCAGGGTTTCCGCCTCGAAGTCGAGATCGATTTCACCCAGGCCGTGATCGGCCGCCAGAAAGCGGTTGTCGACCTCGATGCCGGTACGTTCCGCAGCGATATCGCGCGGGCCCGTACCTTCGGCTTCCTGCGCGACGTCGAACGGCTGTGGAACGCCGGCCTGGCGCTGGGCTCCTCCTTGGAAAACTCCGTCGCCATTGGCAACGACGATCGTATTCTCAACCCCGAAGGTCTTCGTTTCGCTGACGAATTCGTTCGTCACAAGACGCTCGACGCGGTCGGCGATCTGGCTCTGGCCGGCCGTCCGATCATCGGTGCCTACCGCTCCTATCGCGGCGGTCACAAGATGAATGTCGCGGTGCTCGAAGCCTTGTTCGCTGATTCGACCGCTTATGAGATCGTCGATGCGCCGCGTCCGCGTCGCGCTGGGGCGGTCGAGACCGTTCTGGCCGCCGCGCCGGCTTTTGCTGCCGATCATTCCTGAAAGCGGGCGGTTCAGGCTGACTTTGGCCATATTTACCTTGTCCATATGACACTGGTGGGACTGTGGCTTTCGGGCTGGTCTTAAGGTAAAAGCAGCGTGAATTTTCCGGCGTGGCGCCTGGCAGGGCCACCGCATGAGGGGCGAGTTTTGACGATGATGCGTGTCGAACAGTTTTTTTCCGCTTCCCTCGGTGCCCGCTTCGTGGCGCTCGGGCTTTTGGCATTGCCGGCGGCGGGCTGTTCGGGTGGCATGGATTCTCTGAGCGCGCTCAATCCCTTCGGCGGCGAGAAATACGAGACCAAGATCCTGCCGGACGAGCCCGCCGATGGGATTTACGATCAGGGCCTGGCCCGTCTGCAGAAGAAAGACTACGACGGCGCGGCCAGGAAATTCGCCGATCTCGAAAAGCAGTTCCCGTTCTCGCAATGGTCCCGCAAGGGCCTCATCATGATCGCCTATTCGAACTACGAAGGCGGTAAGTATGACGAGGCGGTCGCGGCGGCGCGCCGTTATGTCGGTCTTTATCCGTCTACGCCGGAAACGGCCTATGCCTACTATCTCGCTGGCATGTCGATGTATAACCAGATTCCCGACATCACCCGTGACCAGGAACGCGCCGAAGAGGCGGTGAAGATTTTCTCGCAGCTCATCGAGAAATTCCCCAAGTCGGAATATGCCGAAGAGGCGAAATTCAAGATTTCGGTCGCGCGCGATCAGCTCGCCGGCAAGGAAATGTCGGTGGGCCGCTTCTACCTCGGTCGCAAGAACTATACAGCGGCGGTCAATCGCTTCCGCGAGGTTCTGGCCAAGTACCAGACCACCCGTCATGCCGAAGAGGCGCTTTATCGTCTGACCGAGGCTTATCTGGCGCTCGGCATCACCAACGAAGCGCAGACGGCGGCCGCGGTCCTCGGGCACAATTTCCCCGATGGCCAGTGGTATAAGGATGCCTATGCTCTGCTCGAAGGCGGCGGTTTGAAGCCGAACGAGAGCCAGGCCTCCTGGATTTCCCGGCTCTTCCGGCGCGCCTGACGCGTTCCCCACAAGAGTGGGGAAAACCCAGTCCAATTTGACAGCGGAATCGGCTAAGCAAGGGATGTTGAGCCCATGCTGATTCAGCTTTCCATTCGCGATATCGTCCTCATCGACAAACTCGACCTCGCGCCCGGCGCGGGGCTGACGGTGCTGACCGGTGAGACCGGCGCCGGCAAATCGATTCTGCTCGACGCTTTCGCGCTAGCGCTGGGCGGGCGCGGCGATGGTTCACTGGTGCGCCAGGGCCAGCCGCAGGGCCAGGTAACCGCTTCGTTCGATCTTGCCGCCGATCATCCAGCGATCCAGCTCGCGCGTTCCCATGACATTGAGGCCGATGGCGAATTGATCATGCGCCGTGTGCAATTGGCCGACGGGCGCACGCGGGCTTTCGTCAACGATCAGGCGGTGAGCGCGCAGACGGCGCGCGCCATTGGCGCCTGTCTCGTCGAGATCCACGGCCAGCATGACGATCGCGCGCTGGTCGATCCGGCGATGCATCGGGCTTTGATCGATGCCTATGGCGGCCTCGACAAGAAGGCGGCCGAAGTGCGCGCCGCCCATGCGCGTGTGCGCAGCGCGCAGAGCGAGCTCGCCAGCGAGCAGGCGCGAATCGAGGCGGCGCGTAAGGAAGCGGATTTCCTGCGTCACGCTCATGCTGAACTGACCAAACTGGCGCCCATCGCCAATGAGGAACAGGAATTGGCGGCCCGCCGCACGACGATGATGCAGGGCGAGAAAGTGACCACCGAACTGCGTGAAGCGCATGATGCGCTGCGCGGCGATGATTCACCGGGGTCGATTCTGTCATCCGCCTTGCGGCGGCTCGAGCGGCGCGCGCCGCAGGCTCCAAGTTTGATCGAACCTTCGCTCAAGGCGCTCGATGCAGCGTTGAATGCGGTGGAAGTGGCGGCGCAGAGTGTCGAATCGGCGCTGCAATCCTGTGATTTCGATCCGCGCGAATTGGAGCGCGCCGAGGAGCGCTTGTTCGCGCTGCGCGCGGCCGCGCGCAAATATGCGACGCCGGTAGATGATCTGGCGGCGCTGGCGGCGCGTTACGCCGCCGATCTCGCGGCGCTCGATGCGGGCGAGGCGCATCTCGTCAAACTCGACAAGGCATTGGCCGAAGCACGCGCTGCTTTCGATACGGCGGCGGCCGCCCTTTCGGCTTCCCGTCGCAAGGCGGCGGCGCAACTCGACAAAGTCGTGAACGCCGAACTACCGCCGTTGAAGCTGGAACAGGCGCGCTTCACCACCTCGATCGAGAGCGATCCGACAAGCCCCACCGCCGACGGTATCGACCGGGTGGAATTCTGGGTGCAGACCAATCCGGGCACGCGGCCGGGGCCGCTGCTCAAAGTGGCCTCGGGCGGCGAGCTCGCCCGCTTCATGCTGGCGCTGAAAGTGGTGCTGGCCGACCGTGGTTCGGCGCCGACCCTGGTCTTCGACGAAATCGATACCGGCGTCGGGGGCGCGGTGGCCGATGCCATTGGCCACCGTCTGGCGCGGCTCGCGGCCAA
Source organism: Rhizobiales bacterium 62-17 (assembly GCA_001898965.1). Classification (GTDB taxonomy): domain Bacteria; phylum Pseudomonadota; class Alphaproteobacteria; order Rhizobiales; family Beijerinckiaceae; genus Terripilifer. The sequence continues at coordinate 104,101 of MKVW01000004.1, read as the reverse complement.
AGTGCAGGTATTGGCCGTCACCCATGCGCCGCAGGTGGCGGCACGGGCCGGCGGCCACATGCGCATCGCCAAGGCCGCCGCCGATAAGGGCAAGCGGGTGGCGACGCGGGTCGAGGCGCTCGATGCCGCCGACCGGCGCGAGGAAATCGCCCGCATGCTGGCTGGGGCCACCATCACCGAGGAAGCCCGCGCGGCGGCGCGGCGGCTGATCGAGAGCGCCAAATAGAAGTGCGGTAGAATGCCGGTCCTGTCTTTTATGGGAACCCGGTCCGCCGTACCGCCTGGTTTAGAATCAGGCGGTCTTTCCTTTTTGACGCATTTTCTTCACGCGAACCGGCATCCACTTCGCTCGAAAATGCTGTAGTTTTCCTGACCATGAAGAAGCCTGTTCCCATCGACGACCTGTCCGCTTCCGAGGCCAAGCGCAAACATGCGCGGCTCGCTCGGGAGATCGCCCAGCACGACATCGCCTATCACCAGAACGATGCACCGACGATCTCCGACGCGGACTACGACGCTTTGCGTCGCGACCTCGAAAAGCTCGAGGCACGTTTCCCGGAGCTGACCGAGACGACGGAAGTTTCCAAGAGCGTCGGCGCGGCGCCGTCGGAAAAATTCGCCAAGGTGCGGCATGTGGTGCCGATGCTGTCGCTCGGCAATATTTTCGAGGACGAGGAAGCGGCTGAATTCATCGCCCGTGTACGCCGCTTTCTCGGCCTTGCCGCCGACGCGCCGCTGCCGTTCACCGCCGAACCCAAGATCGATGGTCTGTCCTGCTCGCTGCGCTATGAGCACGGCAAATTGGTGCAGGCGGCGACGCGCGGCGATGGTTACGAAGGCGAGGATGTCACCGCTAATGTGCGCACCATCGCCGAAATTCCGCATGTGCTGAAAGGGCACCCGCCCGAGATTCTGGAAGTGCGCGGCGAGGTCTATATGCGCCACGCCGATTTTACCGCGATGAATGCGCGCCAGGCGGAGGCGGGCGATAAGACCTTCGCCAATCCGCGCAACGCCGCCGCCGGCTCACTGCGGCAGCTTGATTCCACCATCACCGCGAAACGGCCGCTGCATTTCTTCGCCTATGCCTGGGGCGAAGTCAGTGCTTTGCCGGGCAAGACGCAGATGGAGATGGTGGCCGCCTTCAAACGCTATGGCCTGCCGACCAACGAGCTGACGACGCTCTGTGAAAATGCCGACGATCTTCTGGCCTTCTATCGCAAGATCGAGGGGCTGCGTGCCTCGCTGGGCTATGACATTGATGGCGTCGTCTACAAGGTGAACGATCTCGCTCTGCGCGAGCGCCTCGGCTTCGTGTCGCGTTCGCCGCGCTGGGCCGTGGCGCATAAGTTCGCGGCCGAGAAGGCGACGACCGTTCTGCGCGACATCGAAATCCAGGTCGGCCGCACCGGCTCGCTGACGCCGGTCGCCAAACTGGAACCTGTGACGGTCGGCGGTGTCGTCGTCTCCAATGCGACTTTGCACAACGAAGATGAGATCGCGCGCAAGGATGTGCGCATCGGCGACACGGTGATCGTTCAGCGGGCGGGCGATGTCATCCCGCAGATTTTGGGCCCGATTCTCGAGAAGCGTCCGCGCGGCGCGAAGCCTTATGAATTCCCGCAGGTCTGCCCGCGTTGCGGCTCGGCGGCGGTGCGCGAGATCGACGAGAAGGGCGTGGCCGATGTGGTGCGCCGTTGTACCGGCGTGCTGATCTGTCCGGCGCAGGCCGTTGAGCGGCTGAAGCATTTCGCCTCGCGCAATGCGCTTGATATCGAAGGCCTGGGCGATAAGCAGATCGAGTTCTTCTTCGAAAAGGGGCTCGTGCGCACGGCTGCCGATATTTTCACGCTCGAAGCGCGTGATGGCGCCAAAGGTAATCTGACGTCGATCCGCAATTTCGAGGGGTTCGGCGAAACCTCGGTGCGCAATCTGTTCGCCGCCATCGCGGCGCGGCGCAGCGTGGCGATCAATCGCTTTATCTTCGCGCTCGGCATTCGCCATATCGGCGAGACCAATGCGCGTCGGCTGGCGCGGCATTTCCATACGATGGAGGCGTTGCAAACCACGGCCAAAGCCGCTGCAGCGGGCGATGCGGAGGCGCGGGCCGAAATCGAGAATATCGATGGCATCGGCGGCGTGGTCGCCGAAGCGCTCGTCGACTTCTTCGGCGAGGAGCACAATCTGAAAGTGCTGGATGCGCTGCTTGAACATGTGACGCCTGAGCCGATGGAGGCCGTCGTTCAAGACAGCCCCGTCGCCGGCAAGATCGTCGTGTTCACCGGTGCGCTGGAGCGCATGACGCGCGAAGAAGCGAAAGCCATGGCCGAGCGGCTTGGTGCGAAGGTCGCGGGATCGGTGTCGAAGAAGACCGGGCTCGTCGTTGCCGGGCCTAGGGCGGGATCGAAACTCGCTAAGGCAAGCGAGTTCGGCGTCGAGGTGATCACGGAAGACGATTGGTTCAAGCTGATCGGGCAGGATGCATGAATTTTTGACTACGGGCGGAAGGGGGAAGCGTCATGATCACGATGGATCGTCGCCGGGCTTGTTTAATTCTAGGTGCTCTTCTTCCTGCCGGCATGGCTTCGGCGCAAACGGCGGAAACGCCGGTGCAAGTGGTTACGGCGATTTACAAGGCTTCGGCCGGCAAGAACGGCAAATATGAAGGTCCAACCGCGGTCCAGGACAAGCGCATGCGTGGCCGCTATTTCTCGGCCAAACTCGCCTCCTTGTTCGATCGTGCCCAGAAAGAGGAACGGCGGACGGGCGACGTTATTGTGGACTTCGATCCGATCACAAATTCGCAAGATCCCAGCGTCATCGGTCTGTCGATCACCAGCGAGAAAGAAGACGACAAGAGCGCTGTCGTCGCGGCCAAGTTCCGCACGACGTTACAGGGCAGGGACACGATGACGGTGCGCTATGATCTCATCCGCGAGAAAGGCGGGTGGCGGATCGATGATATCAGAGGCACCGTGGACAAAGATGCGTGGTCGTTCCGCCAGATTCTGACCCAGGGTATCGCGGAGACGGCCAAGCAGCCGGCGCAGCCGAAAGGCCGGACCTGATCGGTGGCGGTCGCGCCAAACCCTAGAGCGGCTTGGTCGCCTTGATCAGCCATTTGCGCGTGGCTGGGCTCACCAAGGGTGAGAGCGCCTTGCGCACGCGCTGATGATAGGCGTTGAGCCAACGCAGTTCGTCGCTGCTCATCAGGCTTTTATCGACCGGGCGCGTATCGATGGGCACGAGCGTCAATGTCTCGAAGCCATACATTTCGCGCTCGGCGCCGGGAATTTTCCGTTCCTCGACCAGCACCAGATTTTCGATACGGATGCCGAAGGCGCCGGTGCGATAATAGCCGGGCTCGTTGGAGAGAATCATGCCCGGTTCGAGCGGGCAGGAGCCGCGCTTGGAAATGTTCTGCGGACCTTCATGTACGGAAAGAAACGAGCCGACACCGTGGCCGGTGCCGTGATCGTAATCGAGACCGGCCTGCCAGAGCGCTTGACGGGCGAAAGCATCGATCTGCGCGCCGCTCGTGCCCTTGGGGAAGGCCGCGGTGGCAATGGCGATATGGCCTTTCAGCACGCGCGTATAACAGGCGCGCATCTCCTTGGTCGGCGTGCCGACGGAGATCGTGCGGGTGATGTCGGTGGTGCCGTCTTCGTATTGCGCGCCGGAATCGAGCAGAAACAGACCACGACCGATACGGCGGTTGGTCTTCTCCGTCACGCGATAGTGGACGATGGCGCCATTCGGGCCGGCACCGGAAATGGTCGGGAAGGACACGTCCTTCAATTGTCCGGTCTGACGACGGAAGGTTTCGAGCGCTTCCACCGCATCGACTTCGCTCAGTCGCCCCTTGGGCGCGGCTTCGTCGAACCAGGCCAGGAAACTCGCCACCGCCGCGCCGTCGCGTAGATGCGCGGCACGCGTGCCTTCGATTTCGGCGGTAGATTTAAGTGCCTTCATCAAGGTGATCGGATCTTCGCCGACCACGGGACGGCCGCCGGCCGATTTCAAGGCGTTGATCAGAGCAGCCGGCGCGCTGCCGGCATCGAAGCGGACGCTGGCGCCGTCACGGCCAAAGCGCGACAGGGTCTGCCGCAATTGCGATGGATTTTCGATGACAGCCAGTTTGGCAAGGTTGTCCCTCGTCTTGGGATCGAGCTTGCGGTCATCAACGAAAAGATGATTGCCGTCCTTGCTGATGATGGCACGGCTCAAGGGCAAAGGCGTGTGCCCGACATCGCTGCCGCGAATGTTGAAAGCCCAGGCGACATTGTGCGGGTTGGTGACGACCAGGGCTTCGCCCTTGTCGAGCGCGGCGACGATGCGATTGAGCTTTTGTTTCGCGTCGGTGCCGGTGAATTTTTTCGGATGCAGGCGAATGGCGCCGAGCGGTTCCGGCGGGCGATCGTACCAGACCGCATCGAGTGGATTGTCGTCGACGGCGACGAGTTCGGCACCGGCCTGGCGCAAAGCCCGCTCATAGGCTTCATAGGTCTGCGACGTGGTGAGCCAGGGATCGCAGCCGATCTTCATGCCCTTGTCGACATTCTTTACGAGCCACTGAGCGGGCGTGACGTCGGCGATGGGTTGCGGCGCGAACAGGCGCGTATCGACCTGGTCCTTCACCTGCAGCGTGTAGCGGCCATCGACGAAGATCGCGGCGCGCTCCTTAAGGACGATGGCGAGGCCGGCCGATCCGGTGAAGCCGGTGAGCCAAGCGAGCCGTTCGGCGGAGGCCGGCACATATTCGTTCTGGTATTCGTCGGTGCGCGGCACGATGAAGCCGTCGAGACCGCGCTTGTTCAGTTCGGCGCGTAGCGCCGCGAGCCTCGGTTTTCCCTGCGTCGGATCGGCGCTCTCGGTGAAGGTCTGATAGAGGCTTTCAAACATGATGCGCTTCGCCGTATTTGTTATGGGGGCCAGTGAGCCTTGCGGACGAACGGGCGCTTGGTCGGCTTGGGGCCGCCGATGCGCATGAGCAACGTAGCCCAGCCTTCGAGATCGATGCGGCGCACCAGCGCAAAGCCTTGCGCGCCGTAGGAGGACAGCACGCCTGGCACGTCGCGGCTGAGAAGGCCGGACAGAATGATTTCGGCATTGTCGGTGGCGACGGCGGCGATATCGGGCGCCATCTGCCGCAGCGGCCGCGCCAGGATGTTGGCGAAGATCAGATCATAGGGGCCTGACATGCGCAGCGAGGGATGCAGGACGCCGCGCGCCGTGAACGCCTCGACCCAGGGGCGGGCGCCATTCAGCACGGCATTGGCCTTGGTCGCTTCCACGGCGATCGGATCGATATCGCCGGCCATGATGGGCTGGCGCAAGGCGCGCGCGGCGGCGAGCGCCAGCACGCCCGTGCCCGTGCCGACATCGAGAATGTCCTTCGGGCGACGGCGCTTCAGCACCCAATCGAGCATCAACAGGCAGCCGCGCGTCGTGCCGTGGTGGCCGGTGCCGAAGGCGAGCGCCGCCTCGATCTCCAGGGCGATGTCGTTGGGTGCGGCCTTGCCGCGATCATGCGAGCCATGAACCAGGAAGCGGCCGGCGCGCACGGGCGCCAGGCCTTCGAGCGAAGCGGCAATCCAGTCGCGCTGCTCGATGAGCGAAAAGACGACGGCTTTCGCGGCATCCGCACCGGCGACGGTTTCGACCAGCGAGCGCACGTAATCCTCGTCCGGCGGATCGCCGAAATAGGCCTCGACGATCCAGTCGCCGCTCTTCCAATCCTGCGTGTTCTCTTCCAATTCGAAGGCCGATGCGGCGGCATCCGCCGGATCGAACATTTCGACGATCAGATCGGCGATGGCGCGGGCCTGCGTCTCGTCACAGACAAGTCGCATACGGTGGGCAGCATTATTGGGAGGTAGTCCTTCGAGCATGGCGCTGTGTAGCACAGGGAATTTGCTCAGGGAACGTGCCCCGCCAACGTGCTTCTCCCAGGGATACCACGTCTCGACGGCGGCCGTTGGCCGATGCTATGACACTTGCGATATAGCGCCATCGTGGCGAGAAAATATGAGAGGAAGTGGCCGATGGGGACCAAGATCAGCTGGAAGCGACCGGACGGCAAGGAAGCCTCGGGTTATTTCGTTGCCGCCGGCGCGCCGAACGCTCCCAGCGTCGTCGTGATCCAGGAATGGTGGGGCCTGCAGGACCAGATTACCGGCATCGCCGATCGTTTCGCGGCCGCCGGCTATAATGCTCTGGCGCCCGATCTCTACGGCGGCGTGGTCGTGCCCTATCACGACCGGGAAGCGGCCGGAAAGCAGATGGGGTCGCTGAACTTTCTCGATGCGGTCGACCAGAGCGTGCGCGGCGCGGCGCAGTTCCTGCAAGGGTTCGGCTCGAAGGTGGCGATCACCGGGTTTTGCATGGGCGGCGCGGTGAGCATTCTTGCGGCTTGCCGCGTGTCGGAATTCGCCTGCGCGGTTCCTTTCTACGGGATTCCGCCGGACGCGGTGGCGAAGCCGGCCGATGTCAAAATTCCGTTGCAGTGCCATTTCGCCAATACTGACGATTGGTGCACGCCGGCGGCAGTCAACGGGTTCGAGGCTGGCTTGAAAGCGGCCGGAAAATCCTTCGAACTTTATCGATATGACGCCGAACATGGCTTCGTGAACGAGCAGCGCACGTCGGCGCATGCGCGCCAGGAAACGGAACTCGCCTGGAGCCGCACGCTGGCTTTTCTGAAAAAACATCTCGCCTAATTCGCGAGCGACAGAACAGGGGCCGCGCGTTTATCATGGGAATTATGATTCAAGCGGCCCTTTTTCTTGTCTTGGCGACCATGCCGGCTTTGGCCGATGCGCCCAGGCCCGCGCCGATGCCCAATCCGACACTGCTTCCCATCGAAACCTGGGGCGCGCGCAATCCGTCCTGTCTCGAATGGACCGACGCCTGTCATATCTGCGCGCGCGGTCCCAGCGGCAAGCCGCAATGTTCGATTGTTGGCATCGCCTGCGTGCAAAAGGCAGCGACCTGCACGAAACAGGCGCCGGCGAAGCCCTGAGAGCGGGCGATCAAGCCGCCTGGACAAATCCTTCCAGCACCATTTTGCGGCCGGCTTTATCAAAATCAACGGTTAGCTTGTTGCCATCGACGGCAGAGACGGTGCCGGAGCCGAATTTCTGATGGAAGACGCGCGCGCCCTTGGCATAGGCCGAAGACGCACTCGATTTGGCGACGAGTTCGCCTTCGATCGTCTGCGGGCCGCGCTTTGACGAAGCGTTCCAGTTGGACTTGCCGCGTTCGCTGAAGCCGCCACTTTTCTGCGCTCGCTGCCAGCCCGGCGTGTTGTAGGAGGAGCCGAAGGTTTCGACCGCGTTGAAGCGCGAAGCAGCATAGCCGCCGTAGCTTGTTTGCCCGCCATCGATCACGTCAACATGGGCTGCCGGCAGTTCGTCGAGGAAACGCGACGGGATCGTCGATTGCCAGAGGCCGCGAATGCGGCGGTTGGTGGCGAAATAGATCTTGGCGCGCAGGCGGGCGCGGGTGATACCGACATAGGCGAGCCGTCGCTCTTCTTCGAGGCCGGCGCGGCCTTGTTCGTCGAGCGAACGCTGATGCGGGAAGAGCCCTTCCTCCCAGCCGGGCAGATAGACGGTCTCGAATTCCAGGCCCTTGGCGGCATGCAAGGTCATGATCGAGACGCGTTCGCCGCTCTCGTTGTTCTCCGCATCCATCACCAAGGAAATATGTTCGAGGAAGCCGCCGAGATCGGGGAATTCTTCCATCGAACGCACGAGTTCTTTCAAGTTTTCCAGGCGCCCGGCGGCATCGGCAGAACGATCCTTCTGCCACATATCGGTGTAGCCGGATTCTTCGAGAATCTGCTCGGCCAGTTCGTTGTGCGGCTTGCTGTCGATGAGCGTCGACCAGCGCGTGAAGTCATCCATCAAGGCGCGAATGGTCTGCCGCGGCTTCGGCTTCAGCTCTTCGGTTTCGATCAGTTCGCGTGCCGCCTGCATGAGCGGGATTTTCTGCCGGCGGCCGTGATCGTGCAGCACTTGCAACGTGGCATCGCCGAGCCCGCGCTTGGGCACGTTGAAGATACGCTCGAAGGCGAGATCGTCGGCCGGTTGCGCGACGCAGCGCAGATAGGCAAGCGCATCGCGGATTTCGGCGCGTTCATAGAAGCGCGGACCGCCGATCACCTTATAGGGCAGGCCGAGCGTGATGAAGCGCTCTTCGAACTCGCGCATCTGGAAGGAGGCGCGCACGAGGATCGCCACTTCATCCAGCGATTGACCCTTGCGCTGCAATTGTTCGATGTCTTCGCCGATGGTGCGGGCTTCTTCTTCGGAATCCCACACGCCGGCGACCGTCGGCTTCTCGCCGTCTTCGCCATCGGTGAACAGGGTCTTGCCCAGCCGGCCTTCGTTATGGGCGATGAGATGGGCGGCGGCGGCGAGGATATGCGCGGTCGAGCGATAATTGCGTTCGAGGCGAATGACGGTCGCGCCGGGAAAATCCTTCTCGAAACGCAGGATGTTGTCGACGTCGGCACCGCGCCAGCCATAGATCGACTGATCGTCGTCGCCGACGCAGCAGATGTTGCGCGGACGATCGGGCGTGCCCTGCGCCAGCAGACGCAGCCACAGATATTGGACCGTGTTGGTGTCCTGATATTCGTCGACGAGAATGTAGCGGAAGCGGCGTTGATAATCGGCGAGAACATCGGCGTTCTCGCGCAGCAGCCGCAGGCCTTCGAGCAGCAGGTCGCCGAAATCGGCGGCGTTGAGAATCTTCAGCCGCTCTTGATAGAGCTGATAAAGATGGCGGCCTTTACCGTTGGCGAAAGCTTCCGCTTCGCCCGCCGGCACTTGCGCCGGACCAAGACCACGGTTCTTCCAATTGTCGATCTGGATGGCGAGCGCGCGCGGCGTCCAGCGTTTGTCGTCGATGTTTTCCGATTGGATGACCTGGCGCAGCAGACGCACCTGGTCGTCGGTGTCGAGAATGGTGAAGCCGGATTTCAGGCCAACGAGTTCGGCGTGGCGGCGCAGGATTTTCGTGCCGATGGCATGGAAGGTGCCGAGCCAGGGCATGCCCTCGGCGACGGGGCCGGCCAATGCGGCGATACGTTCCTTCATCTCGCGCGCCGCCTTGTTGGTGAAGGTGACGGCGAGGATTTCGTGGGCCCTGGCGCGGCCGGTTGCGATGATATGGGCGATGCGCGTGGTCAGAACGCGGGTCTTGCCGGTGCCGGCGCCCGCTAGCACCAGAACGGGCCCGTCCATGGCTTCCACGGCGGCGCGTTGTTCGGGATTGAGGGCTTCGACATAGCGTGGCACGCCCATCGCTGCCTGAGCGCGGGCGGCGATGCCTCCGGCGCGCGGCGTCGGCGCACGGGAGAAATCGGGCTCGTCGGCATCGTCAAAGGAAAAAGGGTCGGCCAAGGTCCAAGCTCTGCGGCAAATTTCAGGGTTTATCGTGGGGCCGGAATCACAGGCCTTTTCACGAATCAATCAGTACAAATGTGGGGTGTCGAGCCGGGAATGTCGAATGGCTGATACTCAAGCCCCAGCTCCCTCATAGTCCCATGCGAAACCGCGCCATGATGACCATGATCGCCACCTGCAACACCCCCTGGCTGGCGATCAGATAGAAGTAATTGCGGGATATGGCGGCAATATGGGCCGGATCGGGGTTGGGTTTGCGCAATTCGCGATAGACGCGGATTTGCGTCGGCAGTAGCAGGCCAATCCCCTGGATGGTCAGGACAGTGACGATGGCAAGCGCCGCGGCCACCCAGCCATAGGCCGGCCATGGGGTATCCAGGTAGCCCATGGCCTTGGCGAGGAACCAGCCGGTGGTGCCGGTGACGATGGAGAGCACCGGCATGATGAAAATCGTGCGCGGCGTCAGCCGCGTCAGCACGGCGCGTCGGGTTTCGAACGGCGTGCGCCGCAGAATCGGCCCGACGACGAAGCCCATGAACAGGTCGATGCCGGTCCACAGGCCGCCGGCGAAAATATGCAGGAAGACCAAGGCCCAGAGATTGCCCGAGGCGATGATGCCAATCATCACCGCCAGCGCCAGGGCACACCAGACGAGATTGAAGAAATTGATGGCCGGTGCCTCGGGCGCCAAATGGCCATTGGTGAAGGTGCTGTCAGTCAAGGCTGGCTCCGCAGTGGTCGGACATCCTATAAACCTCTGCAAGAACGGGCACCACTGGAGACAGGATGATGAAGATCGAAGCGGCGGACGTCGTGCGGTTTTGGCAGAATGCCGGACCGGACAAATGGTTTGCCAAGGACGATGCCTTCGATGCGGCGATCAAAGCGCGCTTTCTGGCTGCGCATGAGACGGCCGCGCGCTGCGAACTGAGCGATTGGGCTGAAAGCGCGGAAGGCGCTTTGGCTTTGCTGCTCCTGCTCGATCAGTTTCCGCGCAATCTGTTTCGCAATTCGGCGCATGCGTTCGCCACCGACGGTCTGGCCCGCCAGATTGCGCGCGAAGCGCTGGCGCGCGGATTTGACCGCCAGGTGGCCGAGCCCCTGCAAGCTTTTTTCTATCTGCCGTTCATGCATTCGGAAGCGCTGGAAGATCAGGTGCTGTGCACGCGGCTCTGCGCGCGGCCGGGACTTGAGAACAATCACAAGTTCGCTTTGGAGCACCAGGAGATCATCGAACGCTTCGGCCGCTTCCCCCATCGCAATACGAGCCTGGGGCGCGAAACAACCGTTGAGGAGCAGGCATTTCTCGATTCAGGCGGCTTTGCCGGATGACGGCTCCGGGATGAGCGCATAGGGGTTTTGCCCCGACGGCGAATAGATGCTGAACTCGCGGTTGATCGTGTCGGCAGCCGCGAGCACGGCCTGTTTCATCTGTTCGAGATCGGCGCCATCGCTCACAGTGGCGACGCCGATGCTGGAGTCGACGCGCATCCAGGATTGCGAGAGGAGAGGCGCCGCGACACCGACGGCGCCGCGATGCAACTGGCCGGAGGTGACGGCGACGCCGGTGCGCCGCGCTTCCCGGACATCGTCGGTTTCCAACGGTCCCGGTTCCCGCGTTGCCAGAATGGCGACGCCGCCAGCGCCGCGATTCAAGGGATAGCGCGCGCCCTGGCTGAAGGTGAGATGCACGTCGGTCGTTTGCGGCGGCGTCAACAGCACCACCACCGCTTCATCGCCTTCGCGCACGAAGTAGAAGGCCGTCGCGCGGCAGGCTTCGGCCAAAGCGCGCATGTGCGGGCGGATGACATCCTGCAAGCGCGGCACGAGTGAGCCGGTGAGATTGAGCGTGCCGAAGCCAAGGCGATAGCGGCCGGGGCTCGATTGCACCGCCAGCGCATGATCGACCAGCGTGCCGAGCAGCCGATAAACCGCCTGCCGATGCAGGCCTGCGGCGCGGGCGATTTCAGCCACCGACAGATCCTGTTCGCTGGCCGCCAGCAGTTTCAGCACCTGCAGGCCGCGATCGAGAGTCATCGCCCGATCGTTCGGCGTCGGCGCGGTATCCGGCTTGCTCATCTGCTTTTCCACCATCCCCGGTTGACATTTAGAAAGAGTCGAAGACACAATAACAATACATAACGTCCGATAATGTGTCAATTGCCGTTGAGGGATGGGGTTGGCCGGGTCGCCCAGGGAAGGGGTGAAGTCGGGGTTGTGAGGGATGACGGCGCGTGCCTGCTGGCCGGCCGAATGAGGGAGGGAGCCTTGACCAGTACAGCGACCGCTTTGCCCATGGATGCGGACAAGCCGCAGACCGTTTCAACGTCCGAACGGCGCCGCATTCTTGCGGCCTGTTTGGTTGGCGCCACCATCGAATGGTACGACTTCTTCATCTATGGAGCCGCCGCGGCCCTCGTGTTCGCGCCGCAATTTTTCCCGAACGTCTCGCCGCTCGCCGGCACGCTTGCTGCCTTGGCCACCTTCAGCGTCGGCTTCATTGCGCGGCCTCTGGGCGGCGCGGTCATGGGCCATTTCGGCGATCGCATCGGCCGCAAGCCGATGCTGGTGCTGACGCTCGCCATCATGGGCGTGTCGACCTTGATGATCGGCCTTCTGCCCAATTATGAATCGATCGGCATTGCCGCGCCGATCCTGCTGGTTCTCTTACGTCTGCTGCAAGGTTTCGGCGTCGGTGGCGAATGGGGCGCGGCGGTGCTGATGGCGGTTGAACATGCGCCACCGCGCAAGCGCGCGGTCTACGGTGCATTTCCGCAGATGGGCATACCGGCGGGCATCATTCTTTCCGTTCTGGCCTTTATTGCCGTCGGTTCATGGATGTCGAGCGAAGCTTTCCAGAGCTGGGGCTGGCGCATTCCGTTCCTGCTGTCGGCGGTTCTCATCGTCGTCGGCTTCGTCGTGCGCATGACCATTTCGGAGAGCCCGGTGTTCGCGAAGATGGAACAGAAGCGTGAGATCGCACGCTCGCCGCTGATCGCCGTCATCATGGAACATCCGCTGGCGCTGATCGCGGGAACGGCGACCATCATTGGCTCGACGACGCTTGGCTATCTCGTTCTCGTCTATATGCCGTCCTACGGCACGTCCGTGTTGAAGCTGCCGCGCAATCTGATGCTCGATTTTACTCTGCTGGCGGCGACGATCTGGTTTTTGACGACGTTGATCTTCGCTTACTTCTCCGATCGCTTCACCGTGCGGAAAGTCTATCTGCTGGCGGCAACGGCTGGCATCCTGTGGGCCATTCCCTTCTTCTGGCTGGTCGATAGCAAGACTATTCCAGCGATGATCCTGGCCTATTCGGTCACGGCGGTGATCATTGCGGGCATGTTGGGTGCGCAGTCCGCCTTGATCGCGGCGCTATTTCCGCCGTCGATGCGCTTCAGCGGCATTTCCATCGTCGCCAATGTAGGCGCCATTCTCGGCGGCGGTATCGCGCCGGTGATCGCCACGTCGCTCTATGCCTATTACGGCTCGTCGACGGCGATCGCTCTCTATGTCGGCGCCATGGTGGTCATCAGTTTCCTGGGCACGCTCTACCGCAGCCCATACAACGAGGAGTTCTTCTCCTCGTCGGCCCAGGATCGTCATTAGAAAACGCCTCCGAAAGGGCATCCGATGAATGTTGCTACCCACGCCACGAAGCCCGGCTATCCGTTGGAATTTCCGAAGAACCAATGGTACGTCGCCGGTCATGCCGAGGATTTCGGTCGCGATTTGAAATCGCGCTGGATCCTGGGCGAGCCGATCTGCTTCTATCGCACGCAAGACAATACGGCCGTGGCGCTGGCCGATCGCTGCATTCATCGGCAAATGCCTTTGAGCAAGGGCTTTCTGCAAGGCGACAATGTGCGTTGTCCCTATCACGGCATTCTCTATGCCAACGATGGACGGGCAGTGGAGATTCCCTCGCAAAGCAGCATTCCGGAAAAATGCCGCGTCCCTCGCTATCCCCTGGTGGAAAGCGGTGGACTGCTCTGGATCTGGATGGGGGAGGAGGGGGCAGCCGACAAGAGCATGATCCCCGGTCATCCCTGGCTCGACGATCCGAAATGGAAGGTCGTGCGCGGCACCTTGCATATGAAGGCGCGGGCGCAGTTGCTGAACGAGAACCTGCTCGATCTGTCGCATCTTTCCTACCTGCATCCAGGCTCCATCGGCTCCGACGATGTGGTGAGCGCACCGACGAGCATGACGTTCGACGAGCGTTCCGTGCGCGTCACGCGCGACATGAACAATGCCATCTCGCCGCCGATGTTCATCCGCGCCATGGGACTTGATGGGCGTATCGACCGGCATCAGGTGGCCGAGTTCATCGCGCCGGGCTTCCACATCACCCATCTCGACGCGAAGGCGAGCGGCGAAGAGGGCGCGCAGGTGTTCAGCCACAAGGCCATTCACTGCATCACGCCGGAGCGGGCCCATAGCGCCCATTATTTCTGGGCGATCACGCGTAACTATCGCGTTGA
>MKVW01000004.1:0-90184 GCA_001898965.1 Rhizobiales bacterium 62-17 | reverse complement strand
TCGAGGAAATCATCACTGCCTATGAGCCGGGCTATCCACCGGAACTCGATCTCAAGGTCGATGGCGGCTCGCTGCGGGCGCGTCGCATCATCGAGCGCCTGATCGCGCAGGAACGTCGGGCCTGAGGGGAGGCGGCATGTATCCGTTCAATTCGAGCCGATCCTATATCCGCAACGCCTGGTATATGGCAGCCTGGGGCCAGGAGATCAGCCGGCGGCCGTTCGAGCGGATCATCATGGACGAGCCGATCGTCTTCTACCGCAAGGAGACTGGCGAGCCGGTGGCGATGTTTGGGCTGTGTCCGCATCGCACCCATCCGCTCATGGACGGGCGGCTGATCGGTGACGACATCATGTGTCCCTATCACGGCTTCACGTATAGTCCGCAAGGCGCCTGCGTGCGCATCCCGGCGCAGGATTCGCTGCCGCGCAATTTTCGCCAGCGCATCTATCCGCTGATCGAACGCGGCGGCGCCATCTGGATCTGGATGGGGCGGGCGGAACAGGCCGATCCGGCCTTGATGCCGGCGCTGGCCGAAATCGGCATGGGGGTATCAGGCTGGAAGACGGTCGATAACGGTCTCACCAGTATCAAGGCGCGCTGGTCGCTGGTCATCGACAATGTGATGGACCTGAGCCACGTCGGCTTTCTGCATCTGAAAACGATCGAGGCTCCGGCGGCGGGCGATACCACGCCGTTGGATGAAGCCGATGAGCGGATTCGCTGCATTCGCATGATGACGGATCAGAGTGCCGACATGCCTTATGCGCGGCAAGCTTTTCCGGAGAATGTCGAACCGCTCGATATCGAAATAGGTTCGATCTTCCATGGGCCTGGGCTCATCGTCACCTTTTTGCGCTTTCATACAGCGGCGAGTCGCGGGCCGCGCCGACTGCTCGGCGTTTCAAATCATTTGCAAGGCGTCACGCCGGCCAGTCCGCACGCGACCCACGATTTCAGCGGCATCGTCCGCAATGTGCGGCTCGACTCGGATGAGTTCGATGACTGGCTGCGCACGGCGGTGATCAAGACCCGCGAGGAAGACGTTGAGGCGCTTGAAAAGATCGAACCCTTGGTCGATCGCTATGCCAATGCGCGCAGCGAATTGTCAGGGGTCGGCGATGTTAGCGCCATCCGCGTGCGGCGGCAGTTGGCGGCCCTTCTGGCGCAGGAAGAGGCCGCCTAGAGTCTATATGTCCTTGCGGTGAACCACCTTACCACCGAGCAAGGTCATCAGCGCCTTGGCATCACGGATTTCCGCCGGCGGAATCGTCAGAATGTCTTTCGACAGGACAACGATATCGGCGAGCTTGCCGGTCTCGATGGAGCCGCGATCTTTTTCGACACCCATGACGATAGCATTGTTGATGGTATAGAGCGTCAGCGCCTCGCGCGGCGTGATCGCCTGTTCGGGGCCGAGCGCATAACCGTTCAAGGTCTGGCGGGTCGTCATCCACCACATGGATTGGAAGGGATCGAACGGCACGACCGGACCATCCGAGCCGCCGCCGGTCATGATCTTGGCATCGAGGATTTTGCGGATCGGGATGGCATAGGCGGCACGTGCATCGCCCCACCAGCGCCGCTGGTTGTGGCCGAGCAGGACGGCATGATCCTGCACGGTCGCCATGATGCCGAGATTGCTCATGGTCTTCAGCGCGGCGTCGCTCGGCAGGAAGATATGCATCACGGTCCAGCGCAGGTCGCGGATGGACATTGAAGCGTTGACCTTCTCGTAATTGCGCACGACGACGTCGATGGTTTCATCGCCGACCGCGTGGGTTTGCGTCTGCAATCCGGCTTCGGCGATCAGTTGCAGGGCCTTGGCCCATTCGTCCTCGCCGCCCGGCGGCAGAAGTAGGAGACCGCGATAATCCTTGTCGGGCTGTTCGCCGGGCACGATCTGATAGGGTTCGCGCAGGCGCGCGCCTTCGACGCCGCCGTCGAGCAGGAATTTGAAGCCGACGAAGCGCAGCATGTCGTCGTTTTTCATCTCGCGCATGGCGAGGCCTTTTTGCACCTGTTCCAGGCTCGTCGCGCGATAGAGCAGATCGGTGCGCACGGTCATGTCGCCGCTCTGGCGCATGCGTTGATAGAGGCCGGCGATGCGCTCGTCGATGCCGGGCTCGACCACGCCGACAATGCCGAGCGCATTCAACTGCTGCATTTGCGCTTTCAGGAGTTCGAGAAAGCGCTCGGGCGGCGGTGGTGGCGGCTGCATCTTGCGGGCGAAATAGGCGGCGGACTCCAACAGAACGCCGGTAGCTTCGCCGGAGGCAGGATCGCGCACGATCACGCCGCCCGCCGGGTTCTTCGTCTCCTTGGTGATGCCGGCGAGTTCCAGCGCCTTGCTGTTGACCGTCACCACATGGCCGCCACGCGGGATGATGACCGGATTGTCGGGCGCGGCCTTGTCGAGTTCATAACGGGTCGGCAGGCGGCCTTCGGCGAGCAGGCTTTCGTGCCAGCCGGAGGAAGCGACGATCCACTGTCCGGCAGGCGTTTGAGCCGCGCGTTCGGCGATGCGCTTTTGCACGTCGGCGACGGAACGCGCTTCGATGAGTTGCACGGCCGGCAGATTGGTGGCGGCGAAGGATTGATGCAGATGCGTATCGGTGAGGCCGGGGATGACCGTGCGGCCGGCGAGGTCGATAACCTGCGTGGTCGGGCCGGCCTCTTTCATCACAGTTGCATCGTCGCCGACGGCGCTGATGCGGCCGTCGCGAATGGCCACGGCCTGGGCGGTGCGGAAGTCCTTGTCGACCGTATAGATCTTGCCGTTGCGCAGGATCGTGTCGGCATTTTGCGCCTGGGCGGAAAATGCCGTGAGCGCGAGCGCGCAAACGCCAGCACTCAAATGAGCCATGAAGCGGATCATGGGAGTAACCTTTGCGGCTAAGCGATGGACGCGGTGGCGGCAATGAGACGCGGTGGCTCTCCGGCTGTGGCCGCGAGCCGGCCGGTCACCTCGATCATCTTTGTCATGGCGGCATCGGCCGGTGCCTCGGCTTCGACGCTGATATTGGCGCCGGCATCGTGGATCATGCCGCAGAGTTGGCAGGGGGCGGCGGGGCCTTCGTAGAGATCGAAGCGGCCGTCGGCGGTCGTTGGGGCGTAATAGCCGCGCAGGGTAATGGATTGGCCATTGGCCACGACGGCTTGCGCGCTGGCATGACCCTGCGCATCGACGAGCGTGCCGATTTTCAGACCTTGCTCGGCGCGCGCGCGACGGGCGAGCAAGGGCAGGGCGGCCAGGGCGAGGAGGAGATGACGGCGGCCCAGGGTGGGGGCAATGGCGTCACAGCGGAATGTCGAGCGACCAGCGGACTGCTTCATGGCGTTCTCTCCTCATCGTCTGAATGAAGTAGAGCCCCGCGCGCCGGGTCCGTCAATGGTCAAGGTCGGCCCAGGCCAGTTGAAAATGTTTGCGGATGCGAAGATGATTTCCGCCGACGGGGCGAAGGCGGGGCTTCAGCGATGATGGTGGTTCGGAATGCGCTTTGGGCGTTGGCGGGGATGGTGGTCCTGATACAGCCAGCGGCCGCGGAAATTCGTATTGCCATGGGTAATGTCATGGTGATGAACGAGGGGCAAACCGCGCCGGGTGAGGTCGCTCGTTTCGAGAATGCGCTGCGTTCCGCGATCGCGGCGGCCGTAGAGAAGGCGCAAAGCAGCGGGCGCTGCGACGTCAAGGCCGTCGATGTCAGTCAAGAGGCGATCCGAGGACGGCAGACCGAAGAGATGCTGCAGAACAAAGGCTATTCCCAGAAGAACGGTCTTTCCCAGAGCAAGGTCGTCGTGTCCGACGCGGTCAATGGCGCGGCCGGCTTCGATAATGACGGTGGTCTCGACTATGTGCTTGACGTCACCAATCTTGTGACCGGCAAGACGGTCGCGTGGCTCGAAGGCAATGTTAAGAACAGCAACCTCATTGAAACGGCCGACAAGATTGCCGCCGATCTCGTCGATCAGATGTGCAAGAAGAAAGTGTATCATTACACGGTGAGCGCCCATGATCTGGTGATCGATCATATGATCTGCGATCTCACCAAGCCGTTCACTCTCAGCCCCAAGGGCAAGATGTCGGGTCAGCGTTACACGTTCACGCCGTCGGGCGAGACGGGAGGCGCGTTTACGCTGGGTGGCTCGGCGGGTGGTGTGCCTTGGTCTGGCGGCGGCAGCTATACGCAGACCGTCTCCGAGACAAGCGGCACGCTGACCATGAATGGGACGTGGAAAGTCTTGGCGCCTGTCGGCGGCTTCAGCCGCAACGCTTCGATCCCAGGCCGTTTGGAGGCCGTGACCTCGACGCAATGCGCGGGCGATTGACACGCTAAAGCGCGAGCCTTTGCGCCGCCTCGACGCTCATCCATTCAAACTCCGCAAGCTGGTGGCGGAACCAGGTGAACTGCCGCTTGGCATAGTGGCGCGTGTCGAGCTTGCCTTTGGCGATGGCATCTTCGCGGGTCATCGTGCCGCGTAGATAGGCGATGAGCCCCGGCACGCCGTGGGCGCGCATGGCCGGTAAAGCGGGATCGAGATTGCGGGCAGCCAGCGCTTCGACTTCCGCCAGCGCGCCCGCTTCCATCATCAAGTCGAAACGCCGGTCGATGCGCTGGAAGAGTTCAGCGCGCTCCGGCGCCAGGAAGATGCAGCGGCACTGCGCGCCATCGAGCAACGGCGCGGCGCGCTTTTCCTGAAAGCTCTTCAGCGGCTGGCCTGTCGCCTCGAACACTTCCAGGGCACGCAGGATGCGCTGCGGGTCGCTCGGGCGCAGGCCGGCTGCCGTCAGCGGATCAAGCGCCTTGAGGCGTTCATGCAGAACGGCCGGCGGCAGCCCTTCAGCCTGCGCCCGCACGCGGGCACGCACGTCATCGGGCACTTTCGGGATGTCGGAGAGGCCGCGCAGCAGCGCCTTGAAATAGAGGCCGGTGCCGCCGCACAGGATCGGCAGGCGGCCCTCGGCCCGCACGGCTTTGATGGTCGCGAGGGCGTCGGCGATCCAAAAGCCGGTGGAATAATTGGTGGCGGCGTCGACATGGCCGAACAGGCGGTGGGGCAGGGTCGCCTCCTCCTCGGCCGTCGGGCGCGCGGTGATGACCCGCAGATCCCGGTAGACCTGCATGGAATCGGCGTTAATCACGGTCCCGCCCAGGCGGCGCCCCAGCGAAATCGCCAGCGCGGACTTGCCGCTTGCCGTCGGGCCTGCGATGAGAACGGCAGAAACCAAATCTTTGCTCCGCGGCGGCCCAGATCACAGCGCCTTGTCACTGCGTCGTGCCGCCCTTTTGATGGATGCCCTGTGGAACCGTATATCGCAACCCTGATCGCCAAACCCGGTAGCAAGGCCCTCAGCGCCGACATCGTGCGCAAGGCCGCCCGTATCGTACCCCATGGCACGGTGACGGCCTGGCTGGCGCCCGACGAGGCGGTGGATATCACATTCGACCTCGGCGGCACCCGCATCGAGCCCGATTCCGACATCGAACGCGAACTGGTGTCTTCCTACGCGGAAGATATGGCGCAGGAGATGAAGGCTTTGCCGGTTGATGTGGTGTGCCAACGCAATGGCCATCGGCGCAAGAAGCTGTTCGTCGCCGACATGGATTCGACCATGATTGGCCAGGAATGCATCGACGAGCTGGCGGCTTTCGTCGGCATGAAGGAACATGTGGCGGCGATCACTGAACGCGCCATGCGTGGCGAGATCGCCTTCGAGCCGGCGCTGCGCGAGCGCGTGGCGCTGCTCAAGGGACTGTCCGCCGACGTGGTCGACAAGGTGATCGCCGAGCGCATCACTTTGACGCCGGGCGGGCGCGAGCTGGTGATGACCATGCGCGCCAATGGCGCCTATACGGCTTTGGTCTCCGGCGGCTTCACCCTGTTCACCACGCGCATCGGCAAGACGATCGGCTTCCACGAAGACCGTTCGAACGAGCTGATCGTCGAAGACGGCAAATTGGCTGGCCTTGTGCGCGAGCCGATCCTGGGGCGCGAGGCGAAACTGGCTTCCTTGATCGAACTGCGTGATGCTCGTTCCATCGCCCGTCAGGATACGATGGCCGTCGGTGATGGTGCCAATGATCTCGCTATGCTCGGCGAAGCGGGGCTCGGTGTCGCCTTCCATGCCAAGCCCGCGGTGGCGGAAGCCGCCCATGCGCGCATCGACCATAGCGATCTCACCGCGCTCTTGTTCATCCAGGGCTATCGCCGCGACGAATTCGTCTCCGGCCAGGTACAATAAAAGGCAATAAAAAAATCGCTCCGCGTGTTGGCACGCGGAGCGATCGGTTTCCGTTCGTTTCGGGTGGTGCTTATTCCACCGGCAAGGCGACGAAGCGCACTTCACCCTGGGAATTGGCAACCAGGAACAGCGCCGATTTGCGGCCTTGTTCCTTCGCCGTCTTCATCTTGTTGGCCACATCGACCGGCTGATTGACGGCTTCCTGATTGATTTCGACGATCGTATCACCAGCCTGGATGCGCTTGTCGGCGGCCGGCGAATTGGGATCGACATTGGTCACCACCACGCCCTTTACGCCCTCCTTGATCGCATATTTCGAGCGATTGGCGTCATTGAGGTTGGAGAACTCCATCCCCAGCGCCTTTTGCGTCGTCGTGCGCGGCTCCGGCACGGCGTCGTTGCGGCCGGAGTTCAGCGAAGCCTGACGTTCGCCATCCTCGAGGCGGCCGAGCTTCACCTTCAAGGTTTGCTCCTTGCCGCCGCGCACGATGGCGACGTCGACTTCCTTGCCGACGGCGGTGCTGGCGACGATGCGCGGCAGATCGGTCGAGGTCTTCACCTCGTTGCCGTCGAATTTGACGATGACGTCACCGGCCTTGATGCCGGCGGGTTTCGCCGGGCCCTTGTCGTCAACGCCGGCGACCAGAGCGCCGCGTGCCTTGCCGAGGCCGAGGCTGTCGGCGACATCGTCATCGACGGCCTGGATTTTCACGCCAAGCCAGCCGCGACGCGTCTCGCCGAACTTCTGCAACTGCTCGACCAACGGCGCGATGACATTGGAGGGCGAGGCGAAGCCGATGCCGACCGAGCCGCCCGACGGCGACAGAATCGCGGTGTTCACGCCGATCACTTCGCCGTCCATGTTGAACAGCGGACCGCCGGAATTGCCGCGATTGATCGAGGCGTCGGTCTGCAGATAGTCGTCGTAGGGACCGCTGTTGATGTTGCGGTTACGTGCCGAGAGAATGCCGACGGTCACCGTGCCGCCGAGGCCGAAGGGATTGCCGACGGCCATCACCCAGTCGCCGACGCGCGTTTTGTTGCTGTCGCCGAACTTCACCGCCTTCAGCGGCTTTTCCGGCTTGACGCGCAGCACCGCCACGTCGCTCTTGGAATCCTTGCCGATGATTTCCGCCTTCAGGCGGCTGCCGTCGGTGAAGATCACCGTCACGTCGGTGGCGTCGCCGACCACGTGGTTGTTGGTGACGACGATGCCCGAGGGATCGATGACGAAGCCGGAGCCGAGCGAATTGGAACGGCGCTGCGGACGCTGCGGGCCGCTCTCGTCCTGGCCTTGGCCCTGGCCGCGGCGGCGGAAGAATTCCTCGAACAGATCGTCGAAGGGGGTGCCGCGGGGAATGTTGGGGCTGAGGCCCGGACCGGTGCGGCGGTCGGCGACGGCCTGAGACACGGAAATATTGACCACGGCGTCGGACACCTGCCCGGCCAGATCGGCGAAGCTTTCCGGCGTGGCGCGGGCGAGCGCCGGGACGGGGGCCAGAGGCACGAGGGTGGCCGATCCTGCGCCGAGGGCGATCAGCAGCGCCGCAGAGGCGCGCCGCAGGCGCGGGGCCAGGGAGCGCGGGGCAGAGGTGCCTTTCGCCAAGATCACCGGTTTGGTCATCGACATCTTCTCCTCGATTGGCCCCTTTCGGTTGCGGGCCGATCCTTGTTTTACCTTACATTCCGGCAGAAAAGCGGACGCTTTTTCGCCTGATCACGGGAATGTCAGTCCCATATAGGACATTCGGCGCAGACTTGAAGTTCAAGTCTGCGCCGAAACTGGTGTCTTACTCAATCGTCACGGGCGGAAAGCCAAGCTCAATTGCCAGGTTTGGCCGCCGGAGCGGGGGCGGGGGCCGCCGCACCACCGCTTGGGCGGTTGAAATAGCGGAAAAACTCCGACGTCGGGCTGATGACCATGCGGGTCTCGCCCGGCTTCAGGCCGGCCTCGTAGGCCTGCATGGAGCGGTAGAACGCGAAGAAATTCGGGTCCTTGCCAAAGGCTTCGGCGAAGATCTTGTTGCGCTCCGCATCGCCTTCGCCTCGGGTCTGGTCGGCCTGGCGTTGCGCTTCGGCGCGCAGCACGATCACGTCGCGATCGGCCTTGGCGGTGATGCGCTGCGCCTGTTCGGCACCCTGGGCGCGGTAGTCGGCCGCTTCCCTGGCGCGCTCGGTCTGCATGCGGCGAAACACCTGTTCGGAAATCTGCCGGGGCAAGTCGGCGCGACGGATGCGCACGTCATTGATCTCGACGCCGAACCGGGTCGATTCCTGGTTCACCTGTTCCTTGATGCGGCGCATCAGGTTGGAGCGGTCATCGCGCACCAGTTGAACCATGGTGGATTCGCCGAGCACGCGGCGCACCGCCGAGTTGAGGATCGACGAGAGCTGGTTGTTGCCGCCGTTGATCGTGCGCACCGAACGGTAGAACTGCAGGATGTCGGTGATGCGATAACGCAAGAAGGCGTCGACCTCGATGCGGTTGTTGTCGGAGGCGAGGACTTCCTGTTTCGGCGTTTCGAGGTCGAGGATGCGGTTGTCGAAATAGACGACGTTTTCGACGAACGGCGCCTTGAAGTGCAGGCCCGGCTGCTTGACGACGGCGCGGCCGGGAACCGGCTCGCCGAAGCGCAGCAGCAGGGCATGTTCGGTCTGATTGACCGTGAACAGCGAGTTGTAGCCGACGAAGATCAACGCCACGAGAACGATGATGCCGGCGAAGCCGAAGACGGAGCGGTTCATCGGCGCGCTCCCTGCGGTTGCGCGGGCGGCTGCGTGGCGGCACCCGAGGCAGCTGACGAGTCGAGCAGTTGGCCGAGCGGCAGAACCGGCACGACACCACCCTGGCCCTGGCCGGAGTTCTGATCGAGAATGATCTTATTGGCGCCCGCCAAAACGCGCTCCATGGTTTCGAGATACATGCGCTCGCGCGTCACGTCGGGCGCGTGGCGATATTGTTCGTAGACCTGGCTGAAGCGCGAGGCTTGACCGCGTGCTTCGGCGACGGTCTGCTCGCGATAGGCGTCCGCTTCCTGCAGGATGCGGGCGGCGCTACCACGCGCTTCCGGTACGACGCGGTTGGCGTAGGCTTCGGCTTCGTTGCGCAGACGGTCGAGATCCTGCTGCGCGGCGGTCACGTCGCGGAAGGCGGCGATGACCTGTTCCGGCGGGTCGACCGAGAGCAATTGCACCTGCAAGACCTGCACGCCGGCCTTGTAATCGTTGAGCACGCGCTGGGTCAGTTCCTGGGCGGCCGGTTCGATCACCTTACGTTCGGCGGTCAGGATCTTCTGGATCTGCGTGCGGCCGACGATCTCGCGCATGGCGCTTTCCGAAACCGCCTTGATGGTCTCGCGCACGTCACGCACGTTGAAGGCATATTCCTCCGGCTTGGTCGGATCGATCTGCCAGATGACGCGGAATTTGACGTCGGCGATGTTTTCATCGCCCGTCAGCATCAGGCTTTCCTCGGGCACGTCGCTCTGGGTCTGATTGTTGGGGCGGCGCGGGTCTTCGCGGGTGCGGAAGCCGATGTCGATGCTGTTGCGGTCGGTGACGCGCAGCTTGATGACGCTGCCGATCGGCGCCGGCCAGTTATAGCGCAGGCCGTTCTCGGTGCGGTTGGTGAAGCGGCCGAAGACCATTTCGAGGCCGGCTTCGTTGGGCTGTACCGTGTAAATGCCGCTGGCGAGCCAGATGGCTGCTGCTGCGGCGGCGACGAGAGCGAAACCGGCGCCGCCCATGAAACCGCCCGGAACCACCTGTTTCAGGCGATCCTGGCTGCGGCGTAGCAATTCCTCCAGATCCGGCGTCGGGCCGCCGGGGCCATTGCCGGACGGACCTTGTCCCCACGGGCCTGGGTTGTTGTTGTTCGGACGCCAGGGTCCGCCCCCGCCGCTCTGATTATTCCAGGGCATGAATTTCCCTTCGTTCCCCTCGCCGCGGACGCGGCCAATCTGCGCAAAGCCCTAGGCAAATAAGCGCTATTGGGCTGGTTTTCAACGTATAGGCCGGATTTACGATCGTTCGTAGGTGACGAAGGTAAATGGCGCCTGGTCGTTGGGGCCGAGTTCCAGGCCGCCAGGTCCATGGGCGATGCGTTGGACCAGACGCCAGGCGCCGGCGTCAACCTCGGGGAAATACGTATCTCCGGGGGGCGCCAGGTCGACCTCGGTGATCTCGAGCCGGGTGGCGAATGGCATGGCCTGGGCGTAAATCTCGCCGCCGCCGGCGACGATGATCGCGTCGGCGCCCATGGCCTGCGCCCGGGTGCGGGCGAGCTCAAGCGCCGCTTCCAGGGTCGGCGCGGTCTGGACGCCGGGCGCGGCGAAATCGCGATTGCGGGTGATCACAATGGTTTCGCGGCCGGGCAGGGCCTTGCCGATCGATTCGAAGGTCTTGCGCCCCATGACCATCGGTTTGCCCCAGGTCAGGGCCTTGTAGCGCTTCAGATCGGTGGACAGGCGCCAGAGTAGCCGGTTGTCGCCGCCGATGACGCCATTGCGGGCGACGGCAGCAACCAGGACGATGGGAAGGGAACCGGATGTGTCGGCGTTCACACCGCCACCGGGGCTTTGATCAGCGGGTGGGGATCGTAGTTCTCGAAGGCAATGTCGTCATAGTGGAAATCGAACAGCGATTTCACCGCCGGATTGAGTTTCAGGCGCGGCAGCGGCCGGGGCTCGCGCGTCAATTGCAGGCGGGCCTGCTCGAAATGATTATTGTAAAGATGCACGTCGCCGAAGGTGTGGACGAAATCGCCAACCTCAAGCCCGCTCACCTGCGCGATCATATGGGTGAGCAAGGCATAGCTCGCGATATTGAACGGCACGCCCAGGAACATATCGGCCGAGCGCTGGTAGAGCTGGCAGGACAGGCGGCCGTTGGCGACGTAGAACTGGAACAGGCAGTGGCAGGGCGCCAGTTTCATGGCTGGCAGGTCGGCGACATTCCAGGCCGACAGGATCAGCCGGCGCGAATCAGGATTGCGCTTGATGTCGGCGAGTAGCGTCTTGAGCTGATCGAAGGTCTGGCCGTCGGCCCCCGTCCAGGAGCGCCACTGATGGCCATAGACCGGGCCGAGATCGCCGTTGGCGTCGGCCCACTCGTCCCAAATGGTGACGCCATTGTCGTTGAGATAGCGGATGTTGGTGTCGCCGGCGATGAACCATAGCAGTTCATGGACGATGGATTTGATATGGACGCGCTTGGTGGTGACCAGCGGAAAGCCTTCGCGGAGATCGAAGCGCATCTGTGCGCCAAACAGCGAGCGGGTGCCGGTGCCGGTCCGGTCGGATTTGTCCGCTCCCGTTTCCAGAATGCGGCGCATGAGATCAAGATAAGGGCGCATGGCGTGCTGGCTCAGTCCGGCCGAATAGGATTCGAATCAGTCTAGCGCGACGCTGGCCTTTCGTCGCGGTCCAAGGCTCGACAGTTCACAGATGGTGATGGGTTCCGCCGCGACCAAGTGGCACGCCGCCCACTATCGTGAATGGGTCGGAGAGCGCCGAAAACTTGGTCATTTCCGGCGATTGACAGGGCGCGGATAGCTGTTTCAACTGCTGGAGCATTCGTGAGGGGCAAATGCCGTGACGGCCGGTGATCGAGGGGATGACCGGTGGTTCACCGTGGACGTCGGGAGGGGACTATGAAGCGCACTCTAATTGCGTCCGCCGTGGCGGCGCTCGTATCGCTATCGTCGGCAGCCTATGCCGATGTCGTCAAATTCGGCATCATCGCACCGTTTTCCGGACCGTTCGCCGTTTGGGGTACGCAGTTCAAGGATGCGGTCGAGGCCTTCCAGAAACTGAACGGCAAGACCGTCAATGGCCATGAGGTGCAGATCGTCTGGCGCGACGAAGGCGCGGGCGATGCTTCCAAGTCGCGGCAGTTCGCCGAAGAATTGATCCTGCGCGAAAAGGTCAACGTGCTCGGTGGCTTCGCGCTGACGCCCGATGCGCTGGCGGTGGCGGAAGTGATTTCCGAATCGAAGACGCCAACGATCATCCTCAATGCGGCGACCTCGGTCGTCACGCGCAAGTCGCCTTATTTCATCCGCGTCAGCATGACGGTGGCGCAATATATTTCGCCGCTCGGCGCCTGGGCCACGAAGAATGGCGTCAAGTCGGCCTATGTGATGGTCAGCGACTATGCGCCGGGCCATGACGCCGAGGGCGAGTTCATCAGCGGTTTCGAGAAGACCGGCGGCAAGATCGTCGGCAAGGACCGCATTCCGCTTAACGTCACCGACTTCGCGCCTTACATGGAACGGGCGCTGCAATCGAAGGCCGATGGTCTCTTCATCTTCGCGCCAGCCGGTGCGCCCTCCGTGGCGATGGTGCGCGAATTCGAACGGCGCGGTCTGAAAAAGGCCGGTATGAAACTGATGGGCTCGGGTGAGATGCAGGAAATCTTCCTGCCGTCGTTCGGCGATTCCATCATCGGCGCCATTTCCTCCACGCACTACACGGAATCGAACCAGCGGCCGGAGAACATCGCCTTCCGCAGGGTGTTGAACGAGGTGAACAAGGACGCGGTGCCGGACATGGCCTCCATCGCCGCCTGGGACGCGATGGGGCTCGTCTATTCGACCGTGAAGTCGCTCGGTCCGAAATTCACCGGCGATCAGGCGATCGATTTCATGAAGGCGCAGACGATCAACAGCCCGCGTGGTCCGGTGAAGTTTGATCCGAAGGAACGCGACATCATCCAGAATGTTTATGTTCGCGAGGTCAAGAAAGTCGACGGCAAACTGATCAATGTCGACATTTCCACGACCGAGAACGTCCGCGATCCGTGGAAAGACAACAATCCGAATGCCAAATAGTTTTGGCGATAGCTTGCAGGAGAGGTTGATGAAGCGTGTGTGGGCCGCAACGACTATTGCGGCAATGATGGTGGGTGCGTCGGTGGCAGGTGTTTCGTCTGCCTATGCCGATGTGGTGAAGTTCGGCATCATCATGCCGTTCTCCGGGCCGTTTGCCGTTTTGGGTAAACAGGCGAAGGAGGCGGTCGAAGCGTTTCAGAAACTCAACGGCAAGACGGTCAATGGTCATGAAATCCAGGTGATCTGGCGCGACGAGGGAGCGGGTGATGCCGCCAAGACGCGCCAGTTCGCTGAGGAATTGATCTTGCGCGAGAAGGTCAATGTTCTGGGCGGTTTTGCCCTGACGCCGGATGCCCTGGCGGTGGCCGAGGTCATCAGCGAAGCGCAAACGCCGACTGTGATCCTCAATGCGGCGACGTCGATCATCCCGCGCAAGTCACCCTATTTCATTCGTATCAGCATGACGGCGGCGCAATATATTTCGCCGCTCGGCGGCTGGGCGACTAAGAATGGCGTCAAAACCGCCTATACGATGGTCAGCGATTATGGTCCTGGCATCGACATGGAAGGTGAGTTCACCTCCAGCTTTGAAAGGGGCGGTGGCAAGGTCGTCGGCAAGGACCGGGTGCCGCTGAACGTCACCGATTTCGCGCCCTATATGGAACGGGCGCTGCAATCGAAGGCCGATGCGCTGTTCATCTTCGCGCCGGGTGGCGCGCCTTCGGTGGCGATGGTGCGCGAGTTCGAACGGCGCGGCCTGAAACAGGCCGGCATGAAACTGATGGGCTCAGGCGAGATGCAGGAAATCTTCCTGCCATCGTTCGGCGATTCCGTGCTCGGCGCCATTTCCTCCAATCACTATACGGAATCCAATCAGCGGCCCGAGAACATTGCCTTCCGCAAGGCGCTGAACGATTCCACCGGCCGCGAAGCGGTTCCCGATATCGTCGCGGTGGCGGCATGGGACGGCATGCAGCTCGTCTATGCGACGGTGAAATCGCTCGGGCCGAAATTCACCGGCGATCAGGCCATCGACTTCATGAAGAAGCAGACGATCAACAGTCCGCGCGGCCCGGTTTCCTTCGATCCGAAGGAACGCGACATCATCCAGAATGTTTATGTGCGCGAAGTCCGCAAGGTCGACGGCAAGGTCATCAATGTCGATATCGCCACGGTCGAGCAGGTGCGCGATCCGTGGAAAGACAATAATCCGAATGCCAAATAGCGATTGCCGGTTTCAGGCCGGCCTGCGCGAGAGCCTTGATCGGATGGCAGTAGGGGAGTTCCCGTGACGCAGTTTTTGACGATCCTGTTGGACGGTACGTCCTACGGGATGGTGCTGTTCATCATCTCGGTCGGATTGACCGTGACGATGGGCCTGATGCGGGTGGTCAATCTCGCCCACGGCGCCTTCGCGATGATCGGCGGCTATATTGCCACCGTCCTGGTCTTGAAACTGGGCGTGCCGTTTCTCCTGGCCACCGTGCTGGCCGCGATCGCCGCCGGCATTCTGGGTGGTCTTGCGGAAATCACGGTCTATCGTCCGCTTTATCGCAAGGGCGAGCTGCCGCAGGTTCTGCTCACCATCGGTCTGTGTTTCGTGGCGATCGCCGCGCTGACCTTTTTCGTCGGTCCGACGCCATTGCCGGCGATCGTTCCCGCCTGGCTCGATCAGATGGTCGATATCGGCTTTCGACTCTATCCGGCCTATCGCCTGTTTCTGATCGTCGTCGGCGGTCTGTTGGCTTTCATCGTCTGGTTGATCATCGAACGTTCGCTGTTTGGCGCGCGTCTACGCGCGGCGGTCGATGATCCGCAGATGGCGCGATCGGTCGGCATGGATGTCAGCCGCATGTTCACCATCACCTTCGTCGGCGGCTGCGCATTGGCGGGATTTGGCGGGGCAGTTGGCGCGGGCGTGTTGCCGCTCGAACCTTTCTATGCGCTGCGCTATCTCGTCTACTTCCTGATCGTCGTCGCTGTCGGTGGCATGGGCAGTTTCCGCGGTTCGCTCGTCGCCGCGCTGGCCATCGGCATTATCGATACGGCGGGCCGTTACACGGTGCCGCAGTTCGGCGGCTTCCTGCTTTATCTCCTGGTGTTCGCGCTGCTGTTGTGGCGGCCGAACGGTCTCTTGCCGCCAAAGTCCGTCGCATGACCCCGATCACGCAAAATCCCCCCGCCGCCGTGCCGGCGCAATCGTTCAGGCCCAGCATGCTGTGGCATGCGCTGCCGTGGGCGCTGGCGATCGGCATCTATTTCATCGCCGACGGCTATCACGGCCTTGGCACCAATATCATGATCTGGATCCTGTTCGCCGTATCGCTCGACCTGGCGCTGGGATATGGCGGCATCATCACCTTGGGCCACGCGGCCTTCTTCGGCGCCGGCGCTTATTGCGCCGGCATTTTTGCTATCCACGTCAACAACGATCCGCTGCTCGGCCTCTTGGTGGCGACGCTCTTTGCCGGATTGCTCGGGTTCATCACCGGCATGTTGATTCTGCACACGCGCGGCGAAACGCTGCTCATGCTGACCTTGGCGATCGCCGCGCTCCTTTATGAAGCGGCCAACCATGCGCGCTGGCTGACGGGCGGCGATGACGGCCTGTCAGGCATTCGCGTCGCGCCGGTGCTGGGGCTGTTCCGTTTCGATCTCTGGGGCAAGACGGCCTATCTCTACACACTCTCCGTTCTGTTCGTGTGGTTCGTCATCGCCTTTTTCGTGGTGCGCTCGCCGTTCGGGCGTTCGCTTGATGGCATTCGGCAGAATGCCAAGCGCATGCGGGCGATCGGCACGCCGGTGTGGTGGCGGCTTGTCGCCATGTATGCGCTATCGGCGGCGATGGCCGGCACGGCCGGCGCCCTGATGGCGCAGACGACGCGCATCGTTGGTCTCTCCTCGCTGGAGCTGCTCACCTCCGGTGTCGTCGCGGTGATGCTGGTGCTGGGTGGCGAGCGGCGGCTCTATGGCGCCTTCATCGGGGCGACGATTTATGTGATCGTACAGGATCTCGCCGGCGCCATCAGCCCGTTCATCTGG
The DNA here is from genome assembly GCA_001898965.1 of Rhizobiales bacterium 62-17. GTDB lineage: Bacteria > Pseudomonadota > Alphaproteobacteria > Rhizobiales > Beijerinckiaceae > Terripilifer. The sequence continues at coordinate 74,069 of MKVW01000004.1, read as the reverse complement.
ATGTTCGTCATCGGCTTCCTGCTGATCGTCATCGTCCTGTTCTTCGAAGGCGGACTGATGGGCATCATTGATGATGTGGTGAACCGGCTGAAAGGCCGTGGGCGAAAGGATCAGCGCTCGTGAGCGAAGCCGATCCGATCCTCAAAGTCCGTGGTTTGTGCAAGAATTTCGGTGCGCTGGCGGTGACGCAACAGGTCGATCTCGATCTGGCGCGTGGCGCGCGCATCGGTCTGATCGGGCCGAATGGTGCCGGCAAGACCACGCTCGTCAATCTGTTGACCGGAATGCTGTCGAGCGATGCCGGCACGATCGTCGTCGATGGGCAAAATCTCGAACAGGCCAAACCCGAAACTCGGGTGCGGCACGGGCTGGTGCGCACCCATCAGATCAACACGCTGCTGATGGAATCGAACGCCCGCGACAATGTGGCGGTCGCTGTCGCCGAGCGCGAGAACTATGCGTGGCGCATGCTGCGCTTCGGGCGCCAATGGCGGGCCTGCCAAGCCGAGGCCCAGCACTATCTCGAGGAAATGGGTATCGGCCATGTCGGCGATCGCCGCGTGTCGCAGATGCCCTATGGCGAGCAGCGTCTGCTGGAAATCGCTATCGGTTTGTCGCTGAAGCCACGCATCCTGCTGCTCGACGAGCCGGCCGCCGGCATTCCTTCCACCGAAGCGCATGTCATTCACGATGCGCTCGAGCGTCTGCCGCGCGATATCGCCATACTCCTTATCGAACATGACATGGACCTGGTGTTTAAATTCGCCAAAGAGATCGTCGTGCTGGTGATGGGACGGGTGCTCACCCGTGACGTGCCGGCCAATATTTCCGCCAATGCCGAAGTGCGTTCGGTCTATCTGGGACGGAGCGCCGTATGAGTGTCGGGATCTCAGCGCAAAATCTGGTGGCGGGCTATGGACCCACCATCGTGCTCGATGGTCTGTCGTTTGCGGCGCCGGCCGGTTCGACGCTGGCGGTGCTGGGGCGCAACGGCGTCGGTAAGACGACGCTGCTGTGCACCTTGATGGGGCTCACCAATCTGAGCGACGGCGCGATCCAATTGGGTGAGCGCGGCATCGCCACTTTGCCGACCCATGAACGGGTGAGGTCCGGCCTGTGCTACGTGCCGCAGGAACGGCGCATCTTTCCCTCGCTCACGGTGGCGGAAAATCTCGCCGTCTCCGTCATCCCCGGTGGCTGGACGCCGGAAGCGGTGTTCGATCTGTTTCCGGGCCTGGCCGCACGGCGCAACAATGCCGGCAATCAATTGTCCGGCGGTGAACAGCAGATGCTGGCGGTGGGGCGAGCGCTCGTCGGCAAGCCCGACGTGCTGCTGCTCGACGAGCCGATGGAAGGGCTGGCGCCGATCATCGTCGAAAGCCTCTTCGACGCGCTGGGCCGCATCCGCAAGGAGAGCGGCATGACCATGCTGCTGGTGGAACAGAAGGTCGATCTGGCGATCGATTTCGCTCAGGACGCCATCGTGCTCGATCGCGGCAAGGTCGTCTGGAAAGGAACGACGGCCGCGCTCAAGGCGGATGAAGAGGCCCAGCACAATTATCTCAGCGTGGGCGTATAAACCCGGCGTTATTTCGCGGGTCGATCACGTGAAATTGTAGGCTTTTACCAATCGGCGGTGCGCACTACATTATGGGCATCTGCCGGATGTGGCGCCGTCGCGCCTTTGACCGCGTCCCTGCCGGCATTGGAGTTCCATGATGCCCCGGATTTTCTCAAACCTGCTGCTGGCAGCCGCCGTGCTGTTGGGCGCTGCCTTCGCGCCGGTTCAGGCGCAGCCGCTCGTCGATGTCGATTGGGCCAAGGCCAATCTCGGCAAGCCCGGTATCGTCTTTCTCGATCTGCGCAGCGGTGGCGGCCTGAGCAAGGAAGGCTATCTCAAGGAGCATATTCCCGGCGCCATTTTCACCGACTATGCCAAGGACGGCTGGCGCGAGAAGGTCGACGGCGTCGAAGGCATGCTGCCGCCACCGGAAAAGGTGGCCAAGCTCATCGGTTCGCTCGGCATCAGCAATGGCTCGCATGTGGTGATCGTGCCGATGGGGCGCGCGGCGCTGGATATGGGCGCGGCGACGCGCATCTACTGGACATTCAAAGTGCTCGGCCATGACAATGTCTCGATCCTCGACGGCGGCTATCAGGCCTGGGCGGTCGTCGACGAGAAGACCAAGCAGCCGATCAATCCGATTGCGTCGGGTGGCGCCGAATTGCCGCCGACCACGTTCACGCCGCATTTCCGCAAGGAGATGGTGATCGATCGCAACGACGTGAAAAAGGCCATGGAGGCCGGCGTGCCGTTGATCGACAATCGCCCGAACGATTTCTACGTCGGTCTGACGACGAGCCCGGTGGTGAAACGCGCGGGCACCATTCCGGGCGCGAAGAGTTTGCAGGAAAGCTGGCTGACGAAGAACAACGGTGGTTCGTTCCGTTCGAAGAGCCAGTTGCAGGCGCTTTACAAGCAGGCGGGCGTGCCCGTTGAGGGCGAGCAGATCACCTTCTGCAACACCGGTCATTGGGCTTCGCTGGGCTGGTTCGTATCGTCGGAAATTCTCGGCAACAAGAACGTGAAACTCTACGACGGCTCGATGGCGGAATGGTCGCAGCATCCTGAACTGCCGGTTGAGCAGAAGTTCAAGCTGGATTGAGTGTCTTGAAGCCGTTCGCGGTGACGATCGGGGTGGCGCTTCTTGCGTGTGGAACCCTGCTGGGGTTGAGCGGCAGGCCGGCTGCTCAACCTGCCGTCTCATTCACGTCGAGCTGCGAGGATTTGCGCGCCAATCTGCAAAAGCTCGGCGCCATCGGCGACGAACTGGTGACGATCGAGGTCGTGGGTGCGCTGACGCTGGTGAAATCGGGCAGCGGCCTGGCCTATCTGGGCATGTGCGAGGCGCCGGCGCCGCGCGTTCTGTGCGTCACCTATGATGCCGAGGATCTGAAACCCGGCGATCGGGTGTCGATCAGCGGCAGTCTCGCGCCGCGCGGCCCCGATCACGTGCTGCTCGATCCCTGCCTCCATCATCGCGAGGGAACGCCTCCATAGGTCGCGATTTTGGCCGGGGATTGTTGTTTTGATGCATCTTTCTGGCGCTTGGGGCGTGCGCAAACGCTATAATGCCATGAAATGCGGTATAAACTGCTGACAAGCGGTCATCTGTAACGGACAGGGCGATCTGGCGATTTGGCGTTTTTTCGTGAAATTCTGACCATCGTGGCGATGGTGCTGCTGGCGGTGTTGACGGCACTGCTGGTGGGGCCGTGGTTCATCGACTGGGACGCCCGGCGTGGCGAGATCGAAGCCCTGCTCGGGGAGGCCACGGGCCTTACCGTGTCGATTGCGGGCGATCTCGACGTCAAACTGCTGCCGGTTCCGCGGATGCATCTGGGCCAGGTCTCGGTGCGCCAGGCGGCGAACGGGCCGGTGGTGGCGACCGCCGCCGATGTCAGCCTGGAAATGGCGGTGGCGCCGCTGCTGCATGGCGCCTTCCGTTTCGTCGAAATGCGGATTGCGCAGCCGCGCGTCACTTTGGCCGGGGATGGGGCCGGCGGCGTCATCCTGCCGAGCCTCAAGGTCGCCGGATCGCCGGACGTGGCCTTCGAGCGGATTTCGGTCAGCGACGGCGCGGTCGTCGTGACGCGTCCGGGTGCGGCGGCGCTCACCTTCGACCAGCTCACCTTCGATGCCGACAGTCCCTCTCTGGATGGGCCCTATAAGGGCCAGGGCTGGGTGCGGGCGTTCGGGCGGGTTCTGCCCTTTCGCTTTGGCACGGGCGTGCGGGAGGCGGCGGGCCTGCGCAGCAAGCTCGTCGTCGAACAGGCGGAACCGACGGTGCGCGCCGAGCTCGACGGACTGGTGACCTTGTCGCCCGGCAAGGCTGGCGGGCAGGTGCCGGGTTTCGAGGGCAGTCTGACGCTCGCCGGCACGGCGACACCCTCGGGCGAAGCCGTGTCCTGGCGTCTCAATGGCCCGCTGCGCCTGGGCGATGGCGCGCTACAGCTCGAGCCGGCGGAACTGCGTTTGGGCGCCGAGGGGCGGGCGATCACCGCCAATGGCTCCGCCTCGCTGATGTTGGGGCAAGTGCCGCAAGTCTTCGTGCGGCTGACGGCGGCGCAGGCCGATCTCGATCTTTTCGCCAGCGAGAAACGCGACCCCGCCGCCGGCATGGTCCTGCTGCGCGGTATGATCACGGCTTTGTCGGCGCAGGGTGATGCCGTGCTGCCGGGCATGATGTTTTCGTTCGAGGGCTCCGTGCCGGCTCTGATCGTCGGCGGCGAAGCGATCGGCGAAGCCCGCGTGCGGCTGGAGCGTCCTGCCGATCGCGCCAGCGTCGATGTGAGCCTGGATGCGGTTCTGCCGGGGCGGGCGGAGATCAAGGCGTCGGGCGTCGTGCAGACCGGCGCCGCCCTGCGCTTCAACGGCCAGGGCGCCTTGAACCTGCGTGATCCCCAGCGCTTCGGCCAATGGCTGGGGCGCGGCTGGCCCGATCTGGCGAGCAGGCTCAATGCGATCGCCTTTCGCTCGCTCGATGTCAGCGGCCTCGTCGATGCGTCGCCGGCGGCCGTGAGCGCGCAGGAACTCAAGATCACCGCCGATCGCTCGGCGCTGACGGGCTCGGTGATGTTTACGCAGCCTGCCAGCACGGCGCGCGGCAAGCTGACGGCCGATCTGCGGGCGCAGGCGCTCGATCTGGAAGGGCTTCCCGATATCGGCACGCCATTGCGTTCGAGTACGGGGCTTGATCTTGATCTGTCGCTCGATGCGCGGGCCGTGCGCATCGCCCGTTTCGGCGCCGGCATGGTCGATTCCGGCCGCATTCGCTTGCGGCTGTCGCGCAGCGGCGACGAGCTGACGCTCAACGACCTGACCATCGACAATCTCGGCGGCGCCAATCTGTCGGCGCGTGGCGAGAGCCGGCCAGGCGCGGCGCGCGTCGAGGCGCAGCTCAACGCCGATCGGCTGGTGGAATTGGCCGCCTTGATCCGTCGCGTGGCGCCGGGGCCGGCGGCGGATGCGCTGGCGAGCCGGGCCGTCGCTTTGTCGCCCGCGCGCCTCACGTTGAATGCCGAAGGCAGCGATGCAACGCTGGCGGCCATCGGCACTTTGAAACTCGAAGGCACCGCACGCGGCACGACGGTTGCTGGCACTGTCAGCCCCGGGCGTGACGGACGCGCCGTGGCGGCGCAGTTCAATTTCGACAATGCCGATGCGCATCTGCTGTTGCGGCAGATGGGATTCGATACGGTGGCTCTGTCGCGCTTCGGTGCGGGCCGCGTACAGGTGCAGGCCAATGGCCGCAATGACGGTAGCTATGGCGCCAAGCTCGATGCCACGCTTGCCGGCAGCAGTTTCACTTTTGATGGCGCGGTGACGCCGCGCGACAGCGCGTTCGAGGGCAATGGCCGCGTGCGGTTGGCGAGCGGCAATCTGGCGCCACTGCTGCAAATCCTTGCTCTGGCCCTGCCTGATCCGACCGTGAGCCTCGCGGCTGAGGGCGGCGGCAATCTGCGGTTTGCCAATGGTGGCTTCGTCCTCGCCGATGCCAAGGGCAAGATCGGTGATACAGCCGTGTCCGGGCGTCTCGAACGCGCCGCTGGCAATGGGCCGGTGAGCGGCGTTGTCGATGTCGACCGATTGTCCTTGGCCTCCCTGGCCAGTCTCGTCTTCGGTCCAGCGCAGCCGGCGCGTGCCGGGCAACGGTGGGCGGATCTCAAATTCGCGCCCGCGCCGATCGATGCGCCGAAGGCCAATCTGGCCGTCAAGGTCGGTCAGTTCGAACCCGGCGCAGGGCTGCCGTCGGGGCCGGCGCAGTTTCGCCTGGGCCTCGATGCCGGCGCGGTCTCTCTTGACGATCTGCGGTTGAAGTCGGGTGCGGCAAACGTCTCCGGCTCTCTCAATCTGCGCCGCGATCGCGATCAAGGCTCGCTGTCGGGCAAGCTGGCGGTGGCGACGCCGCTCGCTGGCCGCTTCGGCATGGACGGGCAGGCGGACGGTACGTTTGAATTCGCCGGCTCCGGCACGAGCGAAGCCGCTTTGATGGGCGGACTTGGCGGGCGTGGTAGCGTCACCGTGTCGGCGCTACGCATGGCCGACGCCAATCCTGCCGCGCTCGATCAGACGATCGCGACCATCGAGCGAGAGCAGTTGGCGGTGGAGCCGATGAAGGTCGAAGCGCAGATGCAGGCGGCGCTGAATGGCGGCCGGCTCACGCTCGACAAGACGGTGTTGGAGGCGACGATCGCCGGTGGCGTCGTGCGCCTGCAATCGCCTGTCTTCGCCACATCGGCGGGGCCGCGCGCGCAAATCGGTGCCAGCTTCGATGTGCGATCGCTGGCGGCGGAAGCGACCCTCGATCTGACATCGACGAAACCGCCGCAAGGTTGGACTGGTGAAGCGCCCAAGGTGCGCCTTGTGCGTCGCGAAACCGATGGCAAGGCGGAGCGGACTTTGGAGATCGCGCCGTTGGCGAATGCGTTGTCTGGTCGCGCCATCGAGCGCGAGGCGGCGCGGGCGGCGGAGCTGGAAGCCGATATCCGTGAGCGCGCCATGTTCAATCGCCGGCTGCGGGCGCAGGAATTCTTGCGCCGCCGCGCCGCCGAGATCGCAGCGTGGCGACAGGAGCAGGCACGTCTCGCCGAGGAAAAGGTGGCCAAGGCCCGGGAAGCTGAGCGGCTGGCCCAAGAAGCGGCACGGCAAGAAGCAGTACGGCAAGAGGCCGCGCGCGCGAAAGCCGAACTGGAGCGCCGCGCTCAAGAAGCCGCGCGTCCGGCGCCCGCCGCGCGGCCGCCGGTCGAAGTCGTGCCGCGGCAGCCGCCGCGCGCACCGACCGTCATCACCCCGTCTCGCGATGGCTCGCCGTCAGGAATTTATTGAGAGGGCTTCAGATGGGTTTGGGCAATTTCGCTTGCGTCTGGCGCAAGACGAAAACGCGCAGCGCAGACGACAGATTGGCTTCGCCGCGCTGTTCGTCGATCGCGCCAACGAGCGCGGCCAGCGACTGATTGCGCTCGCGCGCCAGTTCTTTCAGCGCTTCCCAGAAGGGCGCTTCGAGCGAAATCGACGTGCGATGGCCGGCGATCACCAGCGAATGTTTGGTGACGGGCGCGAAGGGGGCAGCATCGTCCAGGCCGTCAGTCATCGGAGCGTCTGTCGCTGGTTTCGCGGCGATGGCCTTCGATGTGTCGCTCGTCGAGAGCCCGCAGCGCTTTGACGTGTTGCTTCTCGGCCTTGGTGCGGCCTGACGCCAGGCGTGCGGCCTCGGCGGCGCGGGCTTCATCATCGCGCTGCTTTGCCTTGCGGGCCCGTCGCAGATTGATGATGTCGCCCATGACGGCCTCTCGACTGGCTCTCGGCTCAGGTCTTCTTACGAAATGCGTCGATGGAGACAACGTTGCCGGGCTGGCTCTCTTCGACAGGTTCTGGGGCGGGCTCTGCCTTGCGGGCCGCCGGTTTCTCTGCCTTCTCGGCCTTGTCCTTTTCGACGCGCTCTTTCTCGGCACGCTCTTTTTTGGCGGCGGCGGGTTTGGTCTTGGCTGGCGGCGGCTCAGCGGCGGCTTCCGTTGTATCAGGAACGGAAACCAGCGTTGGCGCAGGTGTTTCGGCTTTCTCCGTCTCGGCTTCTTCCGTCTCGGCTGGCCGCGGCTCGAATTTCACGCCAAAGGGACCGGCGGGATCCTCGAAACCGGTGACGGCGTCGAAGGGGACGATGAGCCGTTCGGGAATGTTGTTGAACGACAGATTCACCTCGAAGCGGTTTTCGCTGACGCTGAGGTCCCAGAATTGATGTTGCAGGACGATGGTGATTTCTTCGGGATATTTCGCCTTCATCCGCTGCGAGAGCTGGACGCCCGGCGCGGTGGTGCGGAAGCTGACGAAGAAATGATGTTCGCCCGGGGTGCCTTCGCGCGCCGCATCGGCGAGCACCTTGCGCACCACGCCACGCAACGCGTCCTGAACCAGAAGATCGTAGCGGATAATCGGGCCTGTCATTCAAAAACCTTTGCACCGGACCGTCACCGGCTGCACCGGCCCATGGAATGAAAGTGGAGGCTTCTGTTGCCAGGCGCCTCCGAGCCCCGCCTGTAAGTGCTACCCTACAGGGCTTGGTACCAGTATCGGCACCGCATTACGCGGCGACGGCCACCGGAGCATAGTTGTCGTTGGCAACTATAAGTTTGACCCGATAACGGCGGTATCATGCCGGGCAAAAGAGCACCTTTTACACCCCCGTCGATCCTATTTCGCCCCCGCCGAAACCCACCGTCTCGGGTGGGCTTGGGTGGAGGCGCCGGGTACCGCCCCCGGGTCCGGATGGTTTATTACGATGTCCGTTTATCGCCATAGTCTCCTTGCGGAGACAGGCTGAATATAAGCATCCGGCTCGGGTAAGGGAAGAGCGCGAAGCAAAACAGCCGGCTGCGAGCAGCCGGCTGTCGTTCTGTCCACATTTTTGCCAGATTAACTGGCCGTATGCCGCCGCCGGTAGAAATTGGCGAAACCAACGATGGCGACCAGGCCAAGTAGTCCGGCCGCCACGAAGGGCACCATGGCCGCGAAATCGGGGCTGACGACCCGGGCGGCCACGGGGCTGACCTCGGTCCAGCCGCGCCACACCATTTCGAACGCCACGTAGACGATGATCGCGAGGCCGGCGTAGCCGATCCAACGATAGCGCTGCAGCAGGCTGGCGATCCAGGTCGCGGCGAGGCCCATCAGCGCGATCGAGAGAGCAAGGCCGAACACCAGCACCCAGGGATGCTCGCGCGCCGCGCCGCCAACGGCGAGCACGTTGTCGAGCGACATGGAGAAGTCGGCGACGATGATCTGCCAGACGGCGGCCCGGAACGACTTGCGGGGAGCGCCATTGTCGGCTGTGGCCTCGACGTGAGCCTCTTCGACTTCCTCGCCATGACCGGAGCGCAGTTCGCGCCACATCTTCCAGCTCACCCACAACAGCAGGATGCCGCCGGCGAGCAGGAGGCCGACGACTTGCAGCAGTTGCGTGGTCATCAAGGCGAGGACGATACGTAGCACCGTGGCGGCGACGATGCCGATGACGATCACTTTGCCGCGTTGTTCTTTGGGCAGACCAGCGGCGGCGAGGCCGATGACGACGGCGTTATCGCCAGCCAGCACCAGGTCGATCATGATCACCTGGAACAGCGCCGTAAGGACGCTTGCTGAGAACATTTCCTCAAACATCAAACTGCACCTGAATCTGCTTACGGCGCTGTGTCACGCCCTGTTACTGAAACCAATGCGCGACATGATCGGGATCGCCGATCATGCTGGCAGCGAGGCCGACGAAGGTGAGCGTGGCAGCGAAGATCAGAGCTGGAAGCCGCTGTTCGGCCGGACGCAGCGAGGCATAGAGCCCGGCCAAGGCCGCGAGCACGATCGTGCCGAGGCTGACCGCAGGCAGGAACACCGGATGTGGCAGGGCGATAGCGGCGACAAGGCCGATACCCGCCGCAACAGCCAGAGCCCATAGGGCGGCTGTCGCCAGATGCGGATCCTCCTGATGGTCGATCGATTTTCCAAAGCTATGCGAATGCGACAAGGCCATGTTCGCCTCCCTCGAAGGCAAGCAAAGCCGGCCATACGCTCCCGTTCGCCGCTCTGCATGAGAGCGGCGTTCTAGGCGCATCGACGGTTGCTTGAAGATGACTCTAGGAGGGTGACCCGTGTTTTTGTATTCGCAATGATTGCGTCGTGAGATTACCCGTTGCGATAAAGGCAATCTCCGTACGTAATCATACCTTGTAAAAATACGGGTCTAAGCAATCGCGCTTCTGTCGAAACGCAATTGCTTCAGTATTATTTTAGGGCGCTATCCGGCCGAGACGAATGGCGAGACGGACCAGAGATGCGACGTTGTCGATCTGCAATTTGTCCATGATCTGAGCGCGATAGCTTTCCACCGTGCGCGAGGAAATGCCGAGCGTCTTGGCGATCACCGGGCTGGTGTGGCCTTCGACCACAAGGTCGAACACTTCACGTTCGCGCGTCGTCAGATTGTCGAAGCGGGTTTCGCTTTCGCGCGATGTCTTTTCCGCCGCGTTGATCTGGGCGGCGCGGGCGAGGCCGCGATTAATGGCCGCAACCAGTTTGATGTCATCAACAGGCTTTTCGATGAAATCCTCGGCGCCGGAACGAATGGCGGCGATCGCCATGGGAATATCGGCGTGGCCGGAGATGAGAATCACCGGAATGGCGGGCTTGCGCTCGCCGAGGCGGCGCACGAGTTCGACGCCGTCCATGCCGGGCATGCGCACGTCGCTGACGATGCAGGCGAACTTTTCGTCGACTGTGGCTTCGAGCAGCGCATCCGCTGTTTCGAACAATTCAGTGACATAGCCGTAGACGCCTAACAGTTCGCCGAGCGCCCGGCGCACCTCCGCCTGGTCGTCAACAATGGCGATTCTGGCTCCGCTCACGTGTCATCTCCCGATTGATCAGCCGGCAACCAAAACCGGAATTCGGTGTCGCCGGGCTTACTCCGTTCTAGCCATATCCGGCCCGCATGAGCCTGCGCGATATTGGCGCAGACCGCCAGCCCCAGTCCCAAGCCATTGGCGCGAGAGGTGAATAACGGTTCGAACAGCCGCTCGCTGGCTGATGGATCAATACCTGAACCATTATCCTGGACAAGCACTTCGATGCGGGCGGGATCGTCGAGCAGGGTGGCGGCGATGCGGATGCGGCCGTCGCTGCGCCCGGTCGAATTGATGGCATCGACCGAGTTGGCGACCAGATTCATGACGATCTGCTGGATCTGAATGCGGTCGCATTGCAGGCGCAGCGGGCCGGTAAAGCGTGGCTGTTCGACGATGATGCCTTGCTGGGCGATCAGCGGGCGTTGCAGCGCCATCGCATCGGCGATGATGTCGCGCATGTCGGCCTCGCTCTTTTCCGGTTCGCCGCGCTTGAGGAATTCGCGCATGCGCCGCAGAATTTCGCCGGCCGTATCGATGTTCTGCACGACGCCGCGCAGATTGTCCTGCAAGCGCGAGGGATCGATGGCGCTTTCCTGTTCGCTGCGTACGGCGGCGGTGCGCGCCAAGGCGCGCGCGGCGGTCAAGGGCTGGCTGATTTCGTGGGCGAGGGTGGACGTCATGCCGGAGACCAGATGAAACCGGTCGGCGCGGGCGGCGCCACGTTCGGCTTCCTTCAATTTTTCCGCCGCATCGGCGGCGGCGTGTGCGGCGGCATCGCGCTCGGTGACGATGGAGCCGATGAGCAAGGCGGTCGCGGTCAGCACGATCATGCCGCTTTGATAGACGCTGAACAGGCTGTCGTCAGGACTGCTGCCGGCCAGGCTGGCATCGGCGACGAAAGCGACTTGCACGCAGGCCAATGTCATGCAGGCGCCATCGATGCCATAGATCAGCGCGACGGCGATGACGGGCAGAAACAACAGATAGAAATAAGACGTGCCGACCATCGGAAAGGTCTTCAGCACCAGGCCGATCAGAAGGCCGGTGGTGATGGCGATGATCGGCGCGCTGAGGTCCGAGGGGCTTGGCTTGCGATCGAACAGTGTCGCTTTGATCTTGGGCCAGCGCAGCACCAAGGGTGTGACCACGCCAACGCCGATCAATTCGCTGATCAGCAGGGGGATCGTGACATAGGGGATGTCGGAGACGGTGATATTGTCCGACATCAGGAACGTGCCCGTCACCAGCGACGAGGTGAGCGCGGAGGCGATGAGGCCGCTGCCGAGCAGCACGCTGATGTCGCCGATGCGGGCGAGCGACGGATTGAAGTCGAAATAACGCCGGGCCACCAGGCTGGCGCCAGCATAGCTCGCGGTGGTGACGGCGGCGACCACGCCGATCATCGGCCAGCCGGGCGCGCGATCGATGAAGATCGTCTCGGCCAGCATGATGCTGACCAGCATGGAAACGCTGCCCGCCGTCAGATTGCGGAACATGATGCCGAAGAGCAGGCCAATGCCTGGGCTCCAGGCAGTGACATGCAGCCCCTTATGCTCGTGAATCTCGCTGATCCATTCGAGCGCCACGAAAGCCAGGGTTAGAACGACAAGGTCCGACCGTTTCGGCAGGCCCGGGAATTTAAACTTCGTCATCACTCCAGGAAAACCAGTGTTATTTACTCTCTTCGGCCTTCAGGCCGACGGCCCGCACCACCTCTTCCCATTTTTTCGTCTCGTTGGAAACATAGGCATTGATTTCCTCCAGGCTGCCGCCCAGCGGGCTCATGCCGGCGCGATTGATGAGCTGGACGGTGGCGCTGTTCTTGAGGGCCGCATTGGCATCGGCATTGATCTTGGCGACGATGGCGTCCGGCGTCTTGGCCGGCACGAACAAGGCGATCCAGGTGGCATCGTCGACCTGGCCGATGCCGGTTTCGGCCATGGTGGGCACGTCGGGCAGTTCAGGGGTGCGCTTTGTGGCGGTGATGGCATAGCCCTTGAGCTTGCCGGCCTTCACCAGCTCGATCGCCGGCGTCATGGCGACCACGCCCAACTGCACGTGGCCGGCGGTGACGGCGTTCATGGCTGGGCCGGCGCCGGTGAAGGGCACGTGGCGGATGTCGACCTTGCCGATGAGACGGAAAATGCGCTCGGCGGACAGATGCGGCGTCGTGCCGGTGCCGGGGCCGGCATAAGCCAGCGGCTGGGTCTTCGCCAGTTTCAACACGTCAGCCAGGGTGGCGGCGGGCAGATCGGGCGCGCCGACGACGATATTGGGCGTGGTGGCGACGAGCGCGGCCACCTTGAAATCCGAGGCGGCATAGCCGGGGTTCGGATAGTAGCTGAGATTGACCGAGAAGGAGCTGGTGGAGGCGAGCACCGTATAGCCGTCGGGCTCGGCGCGGGCGACGGCGACGGTTGCGATATTGCCGCCGGCCCCACCGCGATTTTCGATGACTACGCCTTTGCCCCAATGCTCCTGCAGCGCCTGGCCGATGATGCGGGCGCCGACATCGGCGGGGCCGCCCGGCGCGAAGGAAACGACGAAACGCACGGGACGATCGGGGTAGGTGGTCTGCGCTTGCGCCGCAGTGCCCAGCGCCGCCAGAAAGAAGCCACCACACAGAGCTGCCTGCATCGTCCTCTGAAACGTCATATTCTTTTCCTCCTCATTTTGAACGTGTCGTCGAAATTTTGGTGTCATCCTGGGCGCCGCAGGCGATCCGGGATCAAGAGGCTACAGAGTAGAATGCTGCATGGTTGATGGCCGCTCCCGATCCATCAGCAACATCGCGGCCTTTGCCCCCCGGGCTGCCGGATCACTTGCTGCACAAGTATCCGGAATGACGCCGAGGTTTCGGCCTTTGAACATTGATTGATATCTCAGACGCTGACCACCTTGCCGGGATTCATGATGTTGAGGGGATCGATCGAGCGCTTGAGCGTGCGCATCAGATCGAGCGTTGCCGGCGAGTGTTCCTTGAGGAGATATTTCATCTTGGCCTGGCCGACGCCATGTTCGCCGGTGCACGTGCCTTCCATGGCGATGCCGCGCAGCACAAGCCGCTCAAGGAAGGCCTCGGTGCGAGCGACTTCGTCTTTATCGTCCATGTTGACGAGAAGATTGACGTGGAAATTGCCGTCGCCGACATGGCCGAGGATCGGCGCGACGAGTTTCGCCTCGGCGAGGTCGCGATAGGTCTCCTCGACGCAATCGGCCAGGCGCGAGATCGGCACGCAGACGTCCGAGGCCAGTGATTTGGCGCCGGGGCGCAGGGTGAAACCGGCCCAATAGCCATCGTGGCGCGCCTGCCAGAGCTTCGTGCGATCCTCCGGCTTGGTGGCCCAGACGAAATCGCCGCCGCCGAATTCCTGGGCGATCTCGCCGAAGCGTTCCGCCTGTTCCTTCACGCTGGCATCGGTGCCGTGAAACTCCAGCAGCAGCATCGGCTCTTCCGGCAGGCCGAGTTTGGAATGCAGGTTGACGGCGTGGACCATGAGGGCGTCGAGCAGTTCGATGCGTGCCACCGGCAGGCCGCTTTGAATGGTGGCGATGGTGGCATCGCAACAGGCGCGCACCGTGGGGAAGGTGCAGACACCAGCCGAAATCGCTTCGGGAATGCCGTAGAGGCGCAAGGTGATTTCGGTGATGACGCCGAGCGTGCCTTCGGCGCCGACGAACAGGCGGGTGAGATCATAGCCGGCGGAGGATTTCTTGGCGCGGCTCGCCGTCTTGACGATCTCGCCATCGGGCATGACCACGGTGAGCGAGAGCACATTGTCCTTCATCGTGCCGTAGCGCACCGCATTGGTACCGGACGCGCGCGTCGACACCATGCCGCCGACCGAGGCATCGGCGCCCGGATCGATGGGAAAGAACAGGCCGGTGTCGCGCAGATATTCGTTCAGCTCCTTGCGGGTGATGCCGGGCTCGACGACGACATTGAGGTCTTCGGCATGAACGGCGACGACACGCTTCATCTGGGACAGATCAATGCAGATGCCGCCAAAGGGCGCATTGACATGGCCTTCGAGCGACGTGCCCGTGCCATAGGGAATGACCGGCACGCGATTTAAGGCGCAGAGCTTGACGATCTCGGCCACTTCCTCGGTCGACTGCGCGAAGACCACCGCATCGGGTGCCTGTGTCGGCGTCCAGGTGAGGGTGTGGCCGTGTTGCTGGCGCACGGTCTCGTTGGCCGAATAGCGATTGCCGAATTTCTTGGCCAAGGCGTCGCGCACGGTGTCGAGGGCGGCTTGAGGCGGGCGCGTCGCGGTGATGGTCTGGTGCGTGTTCAAGAGCATTTCCTGAGATCGGAGCCGAAAGTGGACATTAGAAGGGTTGGCGCGGCGGAACAATCCGCTTAATTGCGGCGACCGCGCCAGGCGCTGGCGCTCACGCCATAGCGGCGCTTGAAGAGCCGGCAGAAATGCGAGAGGTCGTTGAAACCGGCACGATAGGCGATCTGGGAAATGTTCTGGTCGATTTGGTGTGGGTCGCTCAGCGCTTCGCGGCAGCTTTCCAAGCGTCGCTCGGTCACCCAGTCGCCAAAGCTCAGTCCGGTGCTTTCGAAGCGTTTGTGCAATGTGCGTAGCGAAATGCCGAAACCGCGCGCGACCAGTGCCGGCGAAAGTTCCGGATTGAACAGATTGCTGCGGCAGAAGGCGAGGATGTTTTCGAGTTGCACTTCGTGGTCGGGCCGCCCGGCATCTTCACTCCGGGTAGAAAGCGCCAGGAGATTGTAGAGATTTTCGACGAGCAGATGCGCTTCGATGCCAGGCAAGGCATCGCTCCCCACCAGTTGGCGGATATGCTGCTGCGTCATCGCGGCATAGGGCGCGCTCGTCTCGATCTTGAGGGTGCGTGCGCGCTTCAGCCGCGGAATGCGCGGCTCCAAAACGGTGCTCGGAATAATGGCGATCAGCCGCTGCACCGGCGCCTCGAAGCGCATCTCGAATGGCCGGCGGCTGTCCATGATGGCGATTTCGCCGGGATTAAGGGCGAAGCGCGTTTCGTCCTGGGCGATGAGACTTTGCCCGGCCACCTGCAGGCTCACCAGATAGGTCGGCTCATCCTCGCGCCGGATATGCTGCGGCCGGCGCAGGATGCGGTGACGCTGCGAGCGAAACTGCGCCACTTTGAAGGCGCCGTAATTGTGCGCGGCGATGCTGGCTTGGAAAGCGGGCTGGGCTTCGCTTTCGGGCGAGACGTTGAGAATGGTCTGGCAGACGATTTCGCGCCAGTAGGCCAGGCGATCCACCGTCCGCACGGTCTCTGTCGTCCAAGTCTCGTTGGTCGCGCCCGTCACAGCCATCCCACTGCTTTCTCGCTTACGCTGGCAGGAGCTTACACGAAATTTCAAGCCTGAAATATATGCATTTGGGCTGCGCGGACGGTCAAATCGCCTGCGCTCATGTCCAAGCCCGGTGGGAGTCGGTCTGCAAAAGTGCCCCATCAACGAAGCGGCACGGCATGCGCACCCATTTCACCCCTGAACAGCTTGAGCGGCCCGACATCGCCGAAGCCAATGCCATTCTCGAAACCTGCGTTCATTATGGCTTCTGCACCAATGCCTGCCCGACTTACGTTCTGACCCGCGACGAGAATGAAGCGCCGCGCGGGCGCATCGATCTCATCCGAGAAATGCTCGAGCAGGGCGGGGCGCCGAAACCCGAGACGGTTTTACATCTCGACAATTGCCTCTCGTGCCTGTCGTGCATGACCACCTGCGCGGCGAAGGTCGATTATGTGCACCTGATCGATCGTGCCCGCATCTATATCGAAGAAAATTATCGGCGTGCGCCGGCTGCGCGCCTGCTGCGGGCGACGTTGGCGCGCATCCTGCCATATCCGCAGCGTTTTCGCGGTGCGTTGATGTTGGGCCGTCTGGGCAAGCCGCTACGCGGCGTGATGCCAGCGCCGTTGCGGCCGCTGCTCGACATGGTGCCGGATGAGACGGTGACGGACATTCTGCCGCCGCAGGTGTTCAAGGCTGAGGGTAAGCGGCGGGCGCGCGTCGCTTTGCTGGCGGGTTGCGCGCAGCAGGTTTTGAACGGTGCCATCAATGCGGCGACCATCCGCCTGTTGCAACGGCATGGCTGCGACGTGGTGATCGCCCAAGAGGCCGGCTGTTGCGGCTCACTCACCTTGCATATGGGCCGGGAGCAGGATGCCAAGGCCTCGGCGCGGGCCAATGTGCTGGCATGGCAGCGCGAGATTGCGGGCGAAGGCCTTGATGCTGTCATCGTCAACGCATCGGGCTGCGGCACGACGGTGAAGGACTATGGCCATCTGTTCGCGCGCGATGCCGACATGGCCGCACCGGCGCGCGCCGTGGCGGCGCTCGCGTGCGACGTCACCGAATTTCTGGCGCGGCTCGGCTTGCAGGCGCCGGTGGAGACCCGCGCTTATAAAATCGCCTATCACGATCCCTGTTCCATGCAGCATGTGCAGAAGGTGATCCGGCCGCCGCGCGATCTGTTGCAGGCGGCGGGCTATCGCGTGCAGGACATCGCGGAAAAGCATTTCTGCTGCGGTTCGGCTGGCACTTATAATCTGCTGCATCCGGAGATGGCCGCGCAATTGGGGCGGCGCAAGGCCGCGCATATCACCGGCGCCGATCCCGACATCCTGGCGACGGGCAATATCGGCTGCATGATGCAGATCGGCCGCTATCTGCCGTTGCCCATCGTTCACACGGTGGAACTGCTCGACTGGGCGACGGGCGGCCCGATGCCGCCGGCCTTGCAGGGCCGCTCGCTGCGTGCGCCACCGTCGCCCGTGGCGATCAAGGACGAGCCGCCGAGCGGCGGCGACAATTTCTGGTAATTGGGAGGAGCGCATGAACGCCGCAGCACTCGAAGCTTTTCTGAAAGACGTGGCCCGCGATGTCGGCCCTGATGCGGTTAATGTCAGCGCTGAGACGATCGCGCGTTATGGCGAAAACACCATGCCGGGCGGCGACCGGCCGCCGGCGGCGGTGGTCACTCCCTCGTCGACACAGCATGTGCAGGCCATCGTCAAGGCGGCCAACGCGCACAAGATTCCGCTCTATCCGATCAGCACCGGTAACAACATCGGCCTCGGCAGCCGCTCGGCCACGTTGGCGGGCCAGGTGGTGGTCGATCTTGGCGCGCGGATGAACCGTGTTCTCGAAGTCAGCGAGCGGCTGGGCTATGCGGTGGTGGAGCCGGGCGTCAGCTATCAGATGATGCATGACGAGCTGGTGCGGCTCGGCAATCGCTACATGGTCGATGTCACCTCCGGCCCGCCGCAAGGCGGCGTCATCGGCAATGCGCTCGACAAGGGCGCCGGCTACGGGCCTTACTTCGATCATTTCGGCACCGCCTGCGGCATGGAAGTGGTGCTCGGCAATGGCGATATCCTGCGCACGGGCGACGGGGCGCTGGCGAGCGACACGCCGACCAATTGGCACACGTCGAAATATTCCTATGGGCCTGTGATCGACGGCCTGTTCGCGCAATCGAACTATGGCATCGTCACCCGCATGGGCATGTGGCTGATGCCGCGCCCGCCGGCGGTGCGCAGTTTCCACTTCGCCTTTCCCGACGACGGCGATCTGGAAGAAATCGTCGAACTGTGCCGGCCGCTGAAAATGTCGAATTTCGTGCCGACTTTGTTTCGCCTCGCCAACGATCTTTATCTCTGCGGCTCGGAAGGCGAGAGCCCTGAATATCGGGCGAACCCGCGCAAGGCGATGAGCGATGAGGGCCGCCGCGCGTTACGTGAGCGCCATGGCCTTGGCGCTTGGACCGTCTCCGGCGCGTTCTATGGCGCCAGCGCCGAGGCGGTGGAACCGATGATCCGGCGCGTGCGCGATGTCTTCGAGCGTTCCGGCAAGGCGAGATACATTTCGCATGAGGAAGCGCAGGCGATCGGGCCGTTGCAGGTGGCGATCAACGCTTTCTCCGGCGTGCCGAGCCATGGCGAACTGGGCTTGTTGAAATGGCGGCCGGGCGGCGGCAACACCTGGTTCCTGCCGGGCACGCCGATGGACGGCAAGGTTGCCAACGAATTCCAGGCTTTGTGCCGCAAGATTTATGAGGATAACGGCCTCGATTACATGGTGATGAATGTGTGCAGCGCCCGTTTTGCGCGCGGCCTGCATGTCATCGTCTTCAATCGCGAGGATGAGGACGAGCGCCAGCGCGCCGATGCCTGCTACAAGAAAATGTCGGAAGCGGTGGCGAGCCGTGGCGTCTTCGTCGGCCGCGCGCCGATCGATTATCACGCCTTCCACATGCAGCAGACGGCGGCGAGCTTTCAGGGCGCCTGCAACGGCATCAAACAGGCGCTTGATCCCAACGGCGTCATCGCGCCGGGGCGGTATGGAATAGGTTAGGGCCGCAGCCTTCGTGTCATTCCCGACGCGCCAAAATTTTTAGACATCGGCGCGAGCGGGAATCCAGGGGCGAGTGGTAAAGCGCGGCGTGACGATCGAGCGCCGCAGGTCCGATCATTATTCTACCATTTGCCCCTGGATCCCCGCTCAGCCGCTGCGCGGCTGTCGGGGATGACACGAAGGCTTCGGCGTATTGGCCATCTCACGCCACCGGATAGCGGTAGTGGCCGGTGAGGGGGAAGTCGAACAGGCGGTTTTCCAGGCGTGCGCCCTGGCCGATGTTGTGGATGATCAAAGGCGTCGCGCCATCGCTGCCGGCTTTGTCGGCGACGAAGCCGATATGCGGCAGGTTGCCGGGCAGCAGGCAGGTGTAGATATCGCCCGGCGCGTAATCGGTGGCGACGCGCGTCACGGGCAAAGCGCGGCCGTGACGGCGCAGGAAGGTTTGCAGATTGCCGACGCGGCGGTGATCGATATTGGGGTCAGGCCGGCTGAGCCCCCATGTCTTGGGATAGAGCGCGAAATTCGCCGCCATGTCGCGATGGACCAATTGCTGGAGATCGCGCGCGAAGGCATCGCGATAGGCGCGGATGATCACATCGGTGCACACCCCGCCCTCGCGCGGCACGTCGCCATTGGGAAAGCCGATGCGCGCATAGGCTGGCGCATAGCGCGTGGTGACGCCAATCTGCGCCTGCGCCGCCTGCAACAGTTTCTTCGCCCATGGCTCGGCGGGGGCGGCCGTGGCCGGCACCAGGTCGAGCGCGGCCAGGCCGCCAGCGGCGGCGAGTAAACGTCGTCGTGAAAACATTGCAGAGTCCCCGGAGAGGAAGGAGCGGGCAAGATCGGTTGTGATCGTGGCGAGGGTGGGGCGGGGCGGCGGTGGCAAAGTTGGCTTCGGGTGAAGCCTAGGCCGCAGCCTTGGTGTCATCCCGGACACCTGCGCAGCAGGTGATCCGGGATCCAGGGGCGTGTGGTAGACTGAGGCATCGATGAAGCCATCAAGAATCCACCCATGCCGCAGTCTTATTGGGTTTACATTCTCGCGAGTGGTCGCAACGGTACGCTTTACACCGGTGTGAGCAATGATCTTGTCCGACGCGTGCATGAGCATAAGACGAAAGCCGCCCCTGGTTTCACGGCCCGCCACGACGTTTCGAAGCTCGTTTGGTACGAGGAGCATAGCGAGATCGACGATGCGATCGCACGCGAGAAGAAACTCAAACGGTGGCGCCGGGACTGGAAGCTGCAACTGATCGAGACGGCCAATCCGCAGTGGAATGATTTGTATGAGACGTTGAACGGCTAGGACTATCGATGGGCTCTACCACTCGCCCCTGGTTCCCGGATCGCGCTTTCAGCGCGTCCGGGATGACACGGAGGCTGCGGCCTCAAGGGATTTTCAACCCCCTGCATTCTGCTACACTTTCCTCTGCTCACAGTGGGGGCTGCGATGGTTCAATATTCCGGGCTGCGGTTCTGGCAGGATACGGGGGCGCGCGATCGCGCGATTGATCGCCTGCTGGCCTTGCGCGCCGGGCTCGCGCAAAATGTCTCGCCCAACAACAAACAGGACAGCTTTCATCTCGCCACGTGGAACATCCGCGATTTTGGCGGGCATCGGCTCAATCCGTCGCCGCGCCTGCCGGAGACCCTGCTTTATATCGCCGAGGTGATCTCCGCCTTCGATCTCGTCGCCGTGCAGGAGGTGAACGAGGACATGGCGGAGTTTCAGCAGGTGATGCGCCTGCTCGGACCGCATTGGGACTATATCGTCACCGATCAGAGCGGCAATATGGAGCGGCTCGCCTTCGTCTTCGACACGCGCAAGATCAGGTTTCGCCATATGGCGGGCGAGATCGTGCTGCCGGCGAAGAAAGGCGTGGATCAGCCGCAGTTCAACCGCACGCCTTTTCTCGTCGCCTTCCAGGCCGGCTGGTTCAAGTTCAATCTCTGCACCGTGCATATCTATTATGGCTCGGCCGCGGATACGACCAAGCGCAAGCGCGAGATATCCGACATCGCCAATTTCTTCACGGCACGGCAGAAGAAGGACGGCGAGACTTACATTCTGCTCGGCGATTTCAACATCCTCAATCCGACCGATCCGACGATGAACGCGCTTTTAGGCGGCGGCTTCGAAGTGCCGGCACAATTGCGCAAGCCCACCGCTTTGGCGAGCGCGCATTATTACGACCAGATCGCGCTGCGCACGCAAAACAAGCTCGTCGAAATCCGCAAGGCCGGCAACTTCCCCTGGCAGGACTATGTGTTCCGCGAGGCGGATTTCGCGGCCTATAAAGCGGCGATGCCGAAGAAGACCAAGACCGGCAAGCCGGCCAAGACCGATGCGGCGGCTTACAAAAAATGGCGGACATGGCAGATGTCCGACCACCTGCCGCTGTGGACCGAAATCAAGATGGATTTCACCGAGGCTTATCTGGAGAGTTTGAAGGCAGGCGAGAAACCGCTGGCGGAGTTTAAGCCGGAGGCGGGGAAGGGGCCGGAGGTGGGATGAGGGCTGGGGCAATAAAGCGGATAGACTGATGCTGTTGCTCAATGGCAATCCGATATTTCAGTCTTCTGCCAACGATAACTATGGTTCGAATATAGTTACACCTGGCAGAGCAACGTCTCCGTCGTGGATGAATGCAACGCTTTGATAAGCACGTGTAATGCCAACATAGACCTCGTCGGCGGAGCCTGCGACGTGCTGAGCGTCACCTGTTGAAAGCCATTTTGTAATGCCCTTGTAAGGCACGATTAAAACTCGCTCGAAACCAAGGCCTTTCGTCATTCCAAAATTTTCCGCTGGAAGGTTTTTGCCGAACCTGCGGTCGAGGCGTAAAATTTGCGGAGTGTAGCGGCGGCGATATTCCTCCGCGTGGATACTTCGAACCGCGAAAACACCATCATGTTTGGTTCGCCGTTCGTTGTGTGATTGCGCTTTAGGAAGATTAGGAAAAATGAGATCCGCGACATCGCAAATATTTTGAATGCAACGATAGCTGTGCGCCATGAACTTCACGTCGCATAGGCCTGCCTTTTTCCAGTTATCGGCTTTGAGAAGAAATCCTCGTCCGCAGAACTTTTTGTTCTTTGGAGCGTGGCTCGTACGAAAGGTTGATTGACGGATGTCGCCAACGCAACTCACTCCAATGGGTGATCGTAGCAGGAGTTCGAGTACCTCGATATCAAATCCAGCAAGATCCTGAACTTCGTCGATAAAAATATGCGAATACATGTCGCCTAGCCTGCGCACGACTTTTCCCTCACTTGCAACCTCACACAGCAGGCCAAATTCTCCGAGACGGTCAGAGTAAGCATCATTGTTGACGTCACAATAATAGCGAGCGACGTCGGCTTTTCGGACGCGAGTCTGCGTCGCCCCCTTCGCGAAGTGGATGCCAGCCACTCGTGTTGGGTGCACGTGGCCTTGGTATGGTCGCACCAGTTCGTGCAGTAAGAAGGTGTACCAGGGATAAATTGTGATTTCTTTCGGAACGCAGCCGTTCAATTGCACAATTTTTCGGCGGATTTCTTCTGCGTTCTTAATCGTAAACGTAGTGATCGCGACGTGTTGCGGGCGCATTGCAAGCGCTTCAGTTGCAATTACGGTCGTTTTTCCGGCACCTGCGGAAGCAAAGACAATCTTATTCGATGGCAGCATTGATATAACTAGGAAAGGCTAGTTTTTCGGTTGTGTCGAAAATCTTCAATGCTACATCTGTCTTGTTCGATGGCTTCGTCATCCATCTAATGAGCTCATCCGGGTTAATGTAATTCGTTCCAAATATCCGATTAAGGGTGTCGAGGCTGTTGGCTTTGAGCATCTGCGGCTCCAAGGTTTTGTAATCTTGGTCTGGATCGTAGCGGATATTGATCAGGCTCTCGCCGAGGTATTCGGCATATTTCGTCTGTAGCGCAGCTACATCGCCGTCGTTGTCAGTTACGACATCCACTCTAATTCCAAGCAGCTTCGCGATTTCGAGGAATCGCTTAAAGGCCAAGCCTTTGACGGAAATGATATCAATTCCCTTCTCAAGCGGACTAAGGCCGTGTTTTTCGATGAACGCTTTTTGGACAACGAGTTCATCTGAAGGACCTTCAACGAGTACACTCCGGTCGCTCAAGAGAAGCCGCAATGTGTCGTGCCCTGGGAGCTTCCGGAAATATTCATACGTGTCGGGCGAAAGGGCGTCGAGTCGTGTGGATTTTCCGTTCTTGAACAGAATTACGTGATTGATGCCGAGCTTGTTCAAGACAAAGCTCGAATGTGTTGTGACAATGAGTTGGCGAGCGCCAGCTTTTTTTGTAATCGCGTTGATAAGACCATGTAGGCGTGAATATGAAAGATGGTTTTCGGGTTCTTCGATCAAGAAGACGTTCGAATCTCCGCTGTTTTCGAGTGCCAATTTGATCTTGACAGCATTCTGTTCGCCTTTGCCAACAAGTGTGATTGGAATGTCGTCAAGGCTCGGCATTACGGCCGTCTCCCATCCCCCGCGTGCTGTTGGGTCGAGTGCCATAGTGATCGTCTTTTCGGAAATTTCGCCATGGCGATTCGCGAGCTTTTCATTGATCTGTCCAACGCCAGGGTCTGCGAGAAACAACTCGCGCAGTTTGCGATACGCTACAGATAACTGAACTTGTTCCTGGCGCGGGAGGGCTTCGCGGACGAGGCCGGTGACATAGCGATTGGCGCCGGTGATCGTGGTGATGCGGCTGGCATCGACGATGACGGGTGATAAGGGTATTTCGCGTGCCAAAATGGGTTTGCGGGAAAATGCCCTGCAAACCGGGTGATAGTATTCGACTGGAATGGAGCGGACGTCGAGAGGCTTGGAGATATATTCCTCGTAAGAATCCTTAAAGGCATCATTGAATTCTATTGAATAGAGGATGCCCGTACAGTCTGTTGGTTTTTCCGAATGATCGTCGCCTCGGAAAAGTGCTAGCTCGGGAGTGTCGTTAAAAAAGAGTTCGATAGTGATAGAGGGAAGATGTGCAGGTTTGCCGTTGTGGAGCGCTTGGAGATACGTCCGTGTTGCCTTTGCAGAGAAGAGATAGGGATGCAGTTCTTGGACAATCGGACGTCCATTAAGTAAGCCAGTCAGCGCCAAGCTTATGGCCTCTAGAAGCGTGGACTTTCCAGCCTCATTATCACCCACAAGAATGTTCAGACCCTCGCGAAAATGAATATCGCAATGGTCGAGCGAACGATAATTGCGGATTTTAGCTTTCGTGATGTGCATGCGAATCGGCCACGAGAGAAAATAAGTTGAGACTGTCTGAGGGAGCTTTACCACGCAATATCTGTTGGTTATCCGCCTGTCGTATTTTCCGAAAGCAAAGTTGAGTGAAGCCAGACGACGTAAGGCTCCACTAGAGCGGATCATCCTGATCTAGCACCGGCTGACTATTGAGGCGCGTGAGTGGGGCATACTTTCCGTTCCGTTCTCCGGGAGCGAAGGGCAGCCTGGGTCGTTGTCTCTTTTCCCCTCGCTTGACCTCCCCCCTGCCTTCCTCTAAAAACCTCCCCCACAACTGGAGTGCCCGACGTGGCCCGTAAGCTTATTGTAGTATCGTCAGCGCCGCAGCAGGGACGGGGGTAACCCCCGGTACTCCCTCCATAGGCGCTGATCCCCGAAGGCCCCCGAGAGGGCCTTTTTTGTTGCCTAAATTCCTAAAAACCACGAAGAAAACCGCAAAGAACGACCGAAATTAAGCCGTTGGAGCGTATCATGAGCAAGCAGATGACCGGCGCGGAGATGGTGATCGAGGCCCTGAAGGATCAGGGGGTCGATACGGTGTTTGGATATCCGGGCGGCGCCGTCCTCCCGATCTACGACGCCATGTTCCACCAGAATTTCGTCAAGCACGTGCTGGTGCGCCATGAGCAGGGCGCGGCCCATGCGGCCGAGGGCTATGCGCGCTCCACCGGCAAGGTCGGCGTGCTGCTCGTCACCTCCGGCCCCGGCGCCACCAATGCGGTCACCGGCCTCACAGATGCCTTGATGGACTCCATTCCCCTGGTCTGCCTCACCGGCCAGGTGCCGACCCATCTGATCGGCTCGGATGCCTTCCAGGAGGCCGATACGGTCGGCATCACCCGCCATTGCACCAAGCATAACTATCTGGTGCGCTCGATCGAGGACCTGCCGCGCATCCTGCACGAGGCCTTCCATGTCGCCCGCTCGGGCCGGCCGGGGCCGGTCGTCGTCGACCTGCCGAAGGACGTGCAGTTCGCCACCGGCGCCTATGAATTCCTGCAGAACATCGAGCACAAGACCTATCGTCCGCGCCTGAAGGGCGACGAGGCCAAGGTCGAGGCCATGGTCGAGATGATGGCCAGGGCCAAGCGGCCGGTGTTTTACACCGGCGGCGGCGTCATCAATGCCGGGCCGAAGGCGTCGGATCTGCTGCGCGAATTCGTCGAGCTGACCAATTTCCCCATCACCTCCACTTTGATGGGGCTTGGCGCCTATCCGGCTTCGGGCAAGAACTGGCTCGGGATGCTGGGCATGCACGGCACGTTCGAGGCCAATAATACGATGCACGATTGCGATCTGATGATCTGCGTCGGCGCGCGCTTCGATGACCGCATCACCGGCCGGCTCGATGCCTTCGCGCCGGGTGCCAAGAAGGTGCATATCGATATCGATGCCTCGTCGATCAACAAGAACGTCAAGGTCGATATCGGCATCATCGGCGATTGCGCCCATGTGCTGGAACAGGCCATCGGCCTGTGGAAGGCGCGCAAGCTGAAGAGCGATGCGGCGGCGCTGGCTGAGTGGTGGAAGCAGATCGACATCTGGCGCGCGCGCAAGTCCTTGGCTTTCCGCACGTCGAAGACGACGATCAAGCCGCAGCTCGCCGTCCAGCGTCTCTATGAGCTGACCAAGGATCGCGACACCTACATCACCACCGAAGTCGGCCAGCATCAGATGTGGGCGGCGCAGCACTTCCACTTCGAGGAGCCGAACCGCTGGATGACCTCCGGGGGCCTGGGCACCATGGGCTATGGCCTGCCGGCGGCGCTCGGCGTGCAGATGGCCCATCCGAAAGCCTTGGTCATCGACATTGCCGGAGAAGCCTCGATCCTGATGAACATGCAGGAGATGTCGACGGCGGCTCAGTATCGGCTGCCGGTGAAGATCTTCATCCTCAACAACGAATATATGGGCATGGTGCGCCAGTGGCAGGAGCTGCTGCATGGCGGGCGCTATTCGGAGAGCTATTCGGCGGCGCTGCCGGACTTCGTCAAACTGGCGGAGGCCTATGGCGCCAAGGGCATGCGCTGCGACGATCCGGCCAAGCTCGACGATGCCATCCGCGAGATGATCGACCATCCGGGCCCGGTGATCTTCGACTGTCTCGTCGACAAGGAAGAGAATTGCCTGCCGATGATCCCGTCGGGCAAGGCCCATAACGAGATGATCATGCCGGACTTCTCCGACGATATCGGCTCGGTCATCGACGAGAAGGGCAAGATGCTGGTTTGAGAAACCTTGATGTCATCCCCGACAGCCGCGCAGCGGCTGAGCGGGGATCCAGAGCAACCGGTAGAACGTCGTCCGTGGCGGCGAAGAGGCTACAGTGAAGTATCATTTTACCACTCGCTCTGGATTCCCGCTCGCGCCCGCTGGGCGCGTCGGGAATGACACGGAGAGCTTTTTAAGAGCCGAGGGAATGGGGGTATCCGCCAAAACCGAGGAACAACCCCATGCAAGCGGCATTTCAGCGATAACAATGGGCGCAACGGCCCGACCTTTGAACGGAAAAAAGTCATGAACGTCCCGGCTTCCCTGTCTCCCTATTCGTCGTCCACCGGCAAGTCCAACACCGTGCGGCGGACCTTGTCGGTGCTTGTCGACAACGAGCCAGGGGTTCTCGCGCGGGTCGTGGGACTGTTCTCCGGCCGCGGCTACAATATCGAAAGCCTGACGGTTGCAGAGGTGGCGCATCTCGAACATTGGTCGCGCATCACCATCGTTACCGTCGGCACGCCCGAGGCGATCGAGCAGATCGGCCATCAGCTCGAGCGCATCGTGCCGATCCACAAGGTGACGGACCTGACCGTGCGCGGCCGTGCGATCGAGCGCGAACTCGCCATGATCAAGGTGCGCGGCAAGGGCGACAACCGGGTCGAGGCGCTGCGTCTGGCTGAGGCTTTTAAAGCGAAAGTGGTCGACGCGACGATCGAGAGCTTCATTTTCGAGCTGACCGGCAATTCGACCAAGATCGACGATTTCATCGAGATCATGCGGCCGCTCGGCCTCGTCGAGATCGCGCGCACGGGCGTCGCCGCCATCGAGCGGGGCGCCGAGGCTGGTTGATGATGGACGATCGCGTTTCTTCCCGTCATTGCGAGCGCAGCGAAGCAATCCAGGGGCAAAGGTGTGGAAGCATAGAAGGAAACCGGCCTGTGTGGCCGGCATTTCTTGATGCTCTACCACGCGCTCCTGGATTGCTTCGTCGCTTTGCTCCTCGCAATGACGGTGAGGAGTTCGACAAAAGGCACATGGGCAGGTTCATGGGCGGTTGGATATGACCTTCGAACTCGCCCTCGCGGCGGCAGCCTTCTGCTTCGCGGGGGCGCTGACGCCCGGACCCAATAATGTGATGCTCTTGGCCTCGGGCGTGAACTTCGGTTTCGCCCGCACGGTGCCGCATATGGTTGGCGTCGTGCTGGGCTATGCCTTCCTGCTCTTGGTGATCGGCATGGGGCTCGGCCAGACGGTGGTCGAGCATCCGGTGGCCTTCCAGACGCTGCGCATCATCGGCGCGCTCTATATGATCTGGCTCGCCTGGAAGATCGCCACGGCGCGGGGCGGCTCGGAGGGGCAGGGGCGCTCGTCGCCTTTGACCTTTTTCCAGGCGGCGGCCTTCCAATGGGTCAATGTCAAAGGCGTCCTGGTGGCGATCAGCGGCGTCGCCGCCTTCACCCGGCCGGGGGAATTTATCGTCACCCTGGGGGCCCTTCTGGTCATCGCCACCGTGGCCACCCTGGTCTCGGTGCTGGTCTGGACCTCGTTCGGCACCGGTCTGCGTCAGCTTTTGACCGATCCGCGCAAGGCCCGCGTTTTCAATGTGGTGATGGCGGTGTTGCTGCTCGCTTCGCTCTATCCGATGCTGGTGGAGGTGCGATCCTAAACTCAAAACCTCAGCCGGCGGGCGCCAGCCAGCACCGCCACCTTTGACGCAGGCTCCGGGGCCGCATAGAACGGCGCCCGAACGGGGCCGGACGGCACGGAAATCTGTACTCCCGCTTTAGAAATCCCGCGCGGCCCCGCCGCGCACCAACCCGAGGAAGACGCTGACAATGCGCGTTTATTACGATCGTGATGCGGACATCAATCTGATCAAGGGCAAGAAAGTGGCCGTTGTCGGCTACGGCTCGCAAGGCCATGCTCATGTGCTCAACATGCGCGACAGCGGCGTCAAGGACGTGGTCGTCGCCCTGCGCAAGGGTTCGCCGACGGCCAAGAAGGCCGAGGGCGAAGGCCTCAAGGTCATGGACGTCGCCTCGGCCGCCAAATGGGCCGATGTGGTGATGATGCTGACGCCGGACGAACTCCAGGCCGACATCTACCGCGACGAACTCGCCGCCAACATGAAGAACGGCGCCGCGCTGCTCTTCGCCCACGGCCTGAACGTGCACTTCAACCTGATCGAGCCGCGCAAGGACATCGACGTGCTGATGGTGGCCCCGAAGGGCCCCGGCCACACGGTGCGCGGCGAATATCTGAAGGGCGGCGGCGTGCCGTGCCTGATCGCCATCCATCAGGATGCCTCGGGCAATGCCCATGACCTCGGCCTCAGCTATGCGTCGGCCATCGGCGGCGGCCGCGCCGGCATCATCGAGACCAATTTCAAGGAAGAGTGCGAGACCGATCTGTTCGGCGAACAGGCCGTGCTCTGCGGCGGCCTCGTCGAGCTGATCCGCGCCGGTTTCGAAACCCTGGTCGAAGCCGGCTATGCGCCGGAAATGGCCTATTTCGAGTGCCTGCACGAAGTGAAGCTGATCGTCGACCTTATCTACGAGGGCGGCATCGCCAACATGAACTACTCGATCTCGAACACCGCCGAATACGGTGAATATGTCACCGGCCCGCGCATCATCACCGCCGAAACCAAGGCCGAGATGAAGCGCGTGCTCACCGACATTCAGTCGGGCAAGTTCACGCGCGACTGGATGCTGGAAAACAAGGTCAACCAGACCTCGTTCAAGGCGACCCGCGCCCGCAACAATGCGCATCAGATCGAAGAAGTCGGCGCCAAGCTGCGCGCCATGATGCCCTGGATCACCAAGAACAAGCTGGTCGATCAAGAGCGTAACTAAAATACGCAACTAAAGTACGCTTCTCTGCCGCCGCCGGGCCTGTTAACTGGGTTCGGCGGCAGGTAGGGAGTGAGTGGTGCGGGCAGGGAGCGTGACCAAGTGAGCGCAGATAAAACTGCCGCTGCGGTATCGCTTTCCGGCGTCGCCATCTCCTTCGGGTCCGGCGCCAGCCTTTATCGCGCCGTCGCCGATGTCGATCTCACTGTTCAGCCCGGCGAATTCGTCGCCATCGTCGGCCCCACGGGCTGTGGCAAATCCACTCTTCTCAATGTCGCCGCCGGCCTGCTGACGCCAAGCGCCGGTGCTGCCGAGGTGAGCGGCCGCAAGGTCGAGGGCATTACCCGCGCGGCGGGCTATCTGTTTCAAGCTGATGCGCTGATGCCGTGGAAGACGGCGCTTGCCAATGTCGCCGTCGCGCTGGAAGTGGCGGGTGTCGGCCGCGCGCAGGCGCGCGAGCGGGCGCTGGCCTGGTTGGCGCGGGTGGGGCTGAAAGGCTTTTCCGAGCGCTATCCGCATCAATTGTCCGGCGGCCAGAAGAAGCGCGTGGCGCTGGCGCAGATGCTGATCCGCGATCCCGCCATTCTGCTGATGGACGAGCCGTTCGGCCCGCTCGATGCGCAGACCCGTACTTTGATGGGCGATCTCCTGCTGTCGCTGTGGCAGGCCGATCGCAAGGCGGTGCTGTTCGTCACCCACGATCTCGACGAAGCGATCGCGCTCGCTGACCGGGTGGTGGTGATGTCGGCGGGGCCGGCCTCGCGCATCATCGCCGATCATCGCATCGATCTGCCGCGCCCGCGCGAAATCGTCGACATCCGCCTCGATCCGCGCTTCCACGCCTTGCAGAGTGCCATCTGGCGCGATCTGAAGGCGGAGGTGATGCGCGCCTATGGCGATGAATTCGCCGCCATGGGGTTGGGCAAATCGGCGGGGGCGAAATGAAACGCACGACGCTGCTCGCCTGGCAGATCGGACTGGCTATCGCCATCATCGTCGTCTGGCACGTGCTGACGACTTATCCCGTCATCTCGGATGTGAAGCAGGCGCGCTTCTTCTTTTCGACGCCGGTGGATGTGGCGGTGCGGGTATGGCGCTTCTTCGCCACCGGCATGATCTGGCGGCATCTGTGGATCACGCTTCTGGAAACGCTGCTTGCCTTCGGCATCGGTTCCATCGCCGGCATCGTCATCGGCTTCTGGCTGGCACGCCAGCCGCGCGTTGCCGCCGTGCTCGATCCTTTCGTGAAAATGGCGAATGCCTTGCCGCGCGTCGTGCTGGCGCCGATCTTCATGCTGTGGTTCGGTCTCGACATCTGGTCGAAGGTGGCGCTCGGCGTGACGCTCGTCTTCTTCATCGTCTTCTTCAACGTCTATCAGGGCGTCAAGGAAGTGAGCCCGGTGATCCTGTCGAACGCACGTATGCTCGGCATGAACGAGCGGCAATTGTTCCGGCACGTCTATTGGCCGTCGGCTTTGTCGTGGATGTTCTCGTCGCTGCACACATCGGTCGGTTTTGCGCTGGTGGGTGCGGTGGTTGGCGAATATCTCGGTTCCGCCGCCGGGCTTGGCTATCTGATCCACGAGGCGGAAAGCACGTTTGACATGACCGGCGTCGTCGCCGGCATGGTGGTGCTCTCGGTCGTCGTTGTACTGATTGACTGGCTCGTTACACTGATAGAGGTTCGGTTGCTGGCCTGGCGGCCGGAAGCCACGGCCCACGGCGCTTGAGGGAAGCGCGCGCGGGCTCAGCAAGGAGGGAAGTATGAAGCGTCGCAGTCTGTTGACTGGTGTTCTCGCCATGGGTCTGGCGTCGGCCGTGAGCGTTCCATCATGGGCGCAGAATTTTCCGACACGCCCCGTGACCGTCGTCGTGCCGTTCGCCGCTGGCGGTTCCACTGATATCGTCGCGCGCGTCATTGCCCAAAAAATGAGCGAGCTTTTGGGCCAGTCGGTGGTGGTGGAAAACCGGGCAGGGGCCGGCGGCAGCACTGGGGCGACCGCCGTCGCCAAGGCCGCGCCCGACGGTTACACGCTGTTGCTCGCCACCGTCGCGACCCATGCGATCAATCCGGCGGCGTTCAAGAAGCTGCCGTTCGATCCGGTGAAGGATTTCTCCTCGGTCGCGCTGCTCGCCTATGTGCCAAATGTCCTGATTGTGACGCCGAAGTTTCCGGCGAAGGACGTGAAGGAACTGATCGCTCTGCTCAAGGCCAGCCCCGGCAAATACAGCTATGCCTCGTCGGGCGTCGCCACACCGCTGCATCTGTCGGGCGAACTGTTCAAATCGCTGACCCAGACTGACTTCGTTCACGTGCCTTATCGCGGCGGTGGTCCGGCTCTCGCCGATCTGATCAGCGGCCAGGTGCCGATCATGTTCGATAACCTGCCGTCGGCGATCGAACAGATCCGTGGTGGCGGTGCGCGGGCTCTGGCGGTGACGACCAAGGAACGCAGCCCGGCCGCGCCCGACATTCCGACCATGATCGAGGCCGGTGTGCCGGGCTACGAGACCTACACCTGGAACGCCTTCCTGGCGCCGGCAAATACGCCGAAGAATGTGATCACCATTCTCAACGATGCGTCGAACAAGGCGACCAGCGATCCGCAGGTGAAGCAGAAACTGGCCGATCTCAGCGCCATGGCGGCCGGCGGCACGCCGGAAGAGCTCGACGCTCACATCAAGGCTGAACTGGCCAAATGGGCGCCGATCGTCAAGGCGGCCGGCGTTTCCTTGGATTAAGATGAAGAGCGGCATCGCCACATAGGCGGTGCCGCACACGACAGCGGGAGGAAGAGATGATGACGTCGAAGATGTTCGGGCGACTGTTGATGGCGGCTTCCGTCGCTGTTTTGGCTTTCGCGGCACAGGCGCAGACCGGGCCGGAAAAGCCGAACATCAAGCTGGGCGTCGGCGGCAAGGCGCTGCTCTATTATCTGCCGCTGACGATCGCCGAGCAGAAGGGCTTCTTCAAGGACGAAGGGCTGAACGTCGAAATCCAGGATTTCGCCGGCGGCTCGCGTTCGCTGCAGGCGTTGGTCGGCGGTTCTGTCGATGTCGTAACCGGCGCCTATGAACACACTATCCGCATGCAGGCCAAGGGGCAGGACATTCGCGCCGTGCTTGAACTCGGCCGCTTCCCAGCGATCGCCGTGGCAGTGAAGAAGGGCGTCAAATGGGACGGGCCTGCCGATTTCAAAGGCATGAAGATTGGCGTCACCGCGCCGGGCTCGTCCACCAACATGCTGATGAACTTCATCATGGCCAAGTCGGGTTTGTCCCCGTCGGATGCCGCCTATATTGGCATCGGCTCGGCGCAGTCGGCGCTGGCGGCGATCCAGAAGGGCGAGATCCAGGCGATTTCCCACCTTGAGCCCGTTCTGTCCTTCCTCGAGCGTTCGGGCGACGTGCGCATCGTCTATGACACCCGCACGGAAGAGGGCACGCGCGCCTTGTTCGGCGGCTCCAACCCGGCGGCGGTGGTCTATCTGAAAGCCGATTTCGCCGAAAAATCGCCGCGCACCACCCAGGCCGTGGTCAATGCGCTCTACAAGGCTTTGGTCTGGCTGAAGACCGCGAGCCCGGCCGATGTGGCCGCCACGGTGCCGGAGCAATATCTACTCGGCGACAAGGAGCTTTACATGCTGGCAGTGAAAAACTCGCTGCCGTCCTATTCGCTAACCGGCCTCATCCCGCGCGAAGGCATGCAATCGACCCTCGACATGCTGGTGAAGTTCGACCCGGAAATGAAGGACGCCAAGGTCGATCTTGGCCGCACTTTTGACGACCGCTTCGCCAAGAAGGCAGCGGAAACGGTGAAATAGCTGTTTTGGGAGCGTTTTCCCGGCCTGAGCCTGGAAAACGAGAGTTCCAATTAAGCCCGTATTAATGGCCCCGCGCTAGGTTCAACCGGCTGCGGTCCTGCCCGATCGCGCCCTGCCGCGCGGGACAGGCCAGTGACCGACGATATTGCTCTTTATGCGAACCAGCGCATGGCGCTGCGGAACGCTGCTGGTACCCGGCTCGTCGATTTCATTCGCCAGTTGCGGCCGCGATATCGCATTGTCTATCGCGACATTGGGCTCGGCTATCTGGCGTTGGCTCTATCATGCTTGCTGACGGCTATTTTACCATCGTTCGGCATCTCGTGGCTGGTCGCGGCAGCGATCGGAGCTGCGCTGATCGGTGCCTCGATCGCATATCTACAGTTATTCATTCACGAAGGCGCGCATTACAACCTCGCCTCCGATCGACAACAGAGCGATCTGATTTGTGACCTGTTGGTCTCATGGATGGCTGGTACGACGGTCGGCAAATATCGTCTGGTGCATTTCCGGCATCATCGCGAGCTTGGTCAACCAGATGACAGCGAACATACTTATTTCTTCGCTTTGAATCCGACGTTTCTCCTGAAATCGCTGACGGGCTGGCGCGCATTTGAAGTTCTGGCTTTCCGGCGCGGCATCAAAGGGCCTTCAAGGGGCGATCGCGGAGGAGCGCTAAGTTGGCCTGTGGTCCTGGGCGTGTGTTCGCATCTGGCGATCGTCATGGGCAGTTTTGCTGTGGGCTATTGGTGGTTGGCACTCGGCTGGATTGCTGGTGTTGCCATCGTTTTTCCCTTCTTGGGAGCATTGCGCCAATTGCTGGAGCATCGCCGCCCGGACGCGCTGGCTCACGTCAATTATTTCGCCGAAGCCCACGGCGCTTACACCAGACTGTTCGGCGACGGGCCTATCGATGCGGTGTTGGGCGGCGCCGGGTTCAATCGGCATCTCCTGCATCACTGGGAACCACAACTCTCTTATACCAACTTGCGAGAGTTCGAAGCCTATCTGCTGGAAACGCCGTTGCGAGACCATCTCGTGTCGCGGCGCAGCACCTATTGGCATACGTTCCGCTCTCTGCTCACCGCCGGTTGAAACATGAGTGATTACCATCAGGCCATTTGTCCATTATGCGGAAAGTCCAGTACATCGTTCTGGGCGACTGCACGGGACATTGAATATTTCACGCCGACTGGAACCTTCGATTTTCGTCGCTGCGAAGCCTGTGACGTGCTGTTCATCACGCCGATGCTGCGCGATGCCTTGCAGACGATTTATCCGAAAAATTATTATTCGTTTGTCGGGCAAAAGCCGAGTTTGGTGCAACGCATAAAACAAGCTTTGGATCGGCATGCCTTTCGTGCCGTCAGCGCGAAAATTCCGGGGCAGGATCTCGCGGCTCTCGATGTCGGCGGTGGATCGGGTTGGTTGCTCGATCAGTTGAGGCTTGTCGACAATCGCTTCACTTATACGTGTGTCGTGGATATCGATGCGAGGGCGGGTACGCTGGCTGAAGCGGCGGGACATGGTTTTGCCCTTGGATCGATCGAGAGCTTTTCTGCCAATCGTCCCTTCGATCTGATTTTCATGCTCAATCTCATCGAGCATGTGGCCGATCCGGGAAGCGTTCTGTGCAAGGCGGCGGATATGCTTTCCCCCGATGGCCGCCTATTTCTTAAAACGCCCAATTTCGATGCCCTCGACGCGCGGCTCTTTCGACATCGTTCGTGGGGCGGCTTGCACACGCCGCGGCACTTCGTGCTGTTCACGCGCGAAAGCCTCGTTGAGCTATGTCGCCGCAGTGGCCTTGAAGTGGTTTCATTCAATTATACGCAAGGTGCGCCATTCTGGAGCGTCTCGACGCTCGATTTTCTGCGTCGCATGGGGCTCGTCAAGGTTGATGCCGAACATCCAGCGATAACGCACCCGCTTATACCTTTCCTGCAAGCCATGTTCGCTGCCTTTGACTTCATTCGCAGGCCGTTCGCGAAGTTGTCGCAGATGGAACTCGTTTTGCGTAAAGCCTGAGGTTTCGATGTCCGCTTCGTTCGGCTTTCCCTTTATCAGGCATGAGCGAGGCGTGCGTGTGTCCGTCGGTCTATATCTGGGTTGGGTACTGATCCTGATGCTGATCGGTATCGCGATATGGATACGTGCGCTGTTGCCGATGAATACAGATACGAGCTGGCTCATTTCGGCCTCCGAAATGCTGCTCGATGGCAAGAAGCTTTATGTCGATATTGGTGAAACCAATCCTCCGGCTTCAGTCTGGCTCTATGCGCCACTCGTCATGCTCGCGCGCTTCCTTCATGTTCGGCCAGAGCCCGTCGTCATTTCCTATCTATTCGGATTACTTGCGATCAGCTTCGTCCTATCGGGCCTGATACTATCCCGCGCCGGTTGGCTCAGCCGTTATAATGGCTTTCTCCTTGCCGCGGTTTTTATCGCTCTTTTTGCCGTCTTACCAGGAGATACATTCTCGGAGCGAGAACATATTGCGGCGATGCTGTGCTTGCCATTCCTCGCCGCAACGCTGGCGCGGGCAGAGGGAAAGGCATTGAGTTGGTCGCTCTTGATTGCTGCGGGTTTCTGTGGCGGCCTTGTCGTTATCATCAAGCCGCATTTTCTGCTGGCTTTGGAGTTGCCTGTCCTCTTGGCACTCTGTTTTCAGCGACGGCTGAGAACACTTTTCAGTCCGGAAAATCTAATCGCAGGCTTTCTCTGCCTTGCTTACATCGTAGGTACATTCGTCTTGTACCGAGAGTTTTGGACGATAGCGATGCCGGTGAATGCAATCGTCTATCTTCCCAACGCCGATCGCTTGCAGGCTCTCAGTTCGATTGCGACGCCCATTCTGTTCGCGCTGTGCCTTACTTCTTGGCTTTTCTGCGGTCGTTCCTTCCTCCGACATCCGGCCGCGATGGTCCTCGCGACTTCGGTGGGATTTTATGTCGCCTTTGTCATACAGGGAAAGCTGTGGCCTTATCATGTCTATCCGGTGGTTGCTTTGGGTGTGCTTGGCGGAGCCCTGGCGGCATTCGATCGCTCTCTGCGGGAAACAGATGGGCGTCAGGCGGAAGTCAGTCCTCTATTGGCCAGAATGTCCTTGCTGTGCCGCGTCATTAATCCCGGTATTATTGGGGTAGGGGCGCTCATCAGCTTTTCGCCGCTGCTTTTCATTCATCCTCATCATCAGGCGCTCGCCGACGCGATCACGCGTCTTCATCCCAATCCGGTCATAGCCAGTCTGTCGGGCGACATTGCCGTGGGCCATCCCGTGACCCGCATGGTGAACGGGCGCTGGGGAGCGACACAGCCCGCGCTATGGGTCATGACAAACGGTATTCGACTGCAACGGAGTCGGCCCGATCTATCTCCGTCAAGCTTGTCGGCCATCGAGGATGCGATGAATGCCGATCTTGCGGTCTTCCTCGCGGACCTTCGACGCAACCGTCCGGACATTCTTCTGTCTTTATCGAAGGAAACGCCGCTGCACGATCGGTTGCGCGTCTTTCCTGGCATGAAGAAGGAGCTCGACCATTATGAACTCGCCGAAAGGATAGAGACGAGGGGTACGGGTTATACGGTTGATATCCTGCGACGGCGTCCGGACCTACGATCCTCAATTATTCCTTAACGCCACTGGCCGTATGTTGTCCCCAACTAGGGTGACCTTCATGCAATCCACGAAACCCCAGGTTGTCTACAGCATCGTTATTCCGCTCTTCAATGAAGAGGCGGTCTTGCCAGTATTGGCGCTGCGTCTGGAGAGCTTGCTCGCTCGGCTCGATGCGCCGGCGGAGGTCATCCTCGTCAACGATGGAAGCTCCGACACGACGGGCATATTCCTGCGAGCCAAAGCGCTCCACGACGATCGCTTCAAGTACCTCAGTCTGTCACGCAACTTTGGCCATCAAATAGCAATATCTGCGGGTATGGAAGCGGCGAGTGGTGAGGCAGTGATCGTCATGGATGGCGACCTACAAGATCCGCCCGAGCTTATTCTCGAGATGATTGGCAAATGGCGGGAAGGATTTTCCATCGTCTATGCCAAACGATTGCTGCGTGAGGGCGAGAGCCGCTTCAAGCTCCGCAGCGCACGCCTGTTTTATCGGGCCTTGAACCGAATGTCGTCGGTATCTATTCCCGAAGACGTTGGCGATTTTCGACTGGTGGGTCGTAACGCTCTAGACGCCTTTCTTCAGATGCCCGAACGAGACCGCTTTGTGCGCGGGATGTTTGCCTGGCTTGGCTTTAAGCAGACAGCGGTCGAATTCGACCGCCCAGCAAGAGCTGCGGGCGAGACGAAATATCCTCTGTGGAAGATGATCCGTCTGGCCGTAACCGGCCTCATCGGCTTTTCAGATGTGCCGCTGCGCTTGGCGATCTGGGGAGGTATGGGCGTCTCCGTGCTGGCATTGCTCTATGGTCTTTACGTCATCGGCCTCAAGTTGATAGGAGGCCAGATTATTGAAGGATGGGCGTCGACAATGGTCGTCGTTTCCTTCCTCTGCGGTGCCAATATGCTGATGACAGGCATTATCGGCCTCTATATCGGTCGCATCCATAGTGAAGTGAAACAGCGTCCGCTTTATGTCGTCAACGAGCGCGTTGGCTTTGAAGATAGTAAAGCGGTCCATTTGCCGGCGGCGCGAAGCGCATGAGCGAAACGTTCGACGCCTATCGCAAATCCTATGGAAGCGCGGTTGAACAATCGGTCGCTTTCACCGGCTTGGCCCACGAGTTCTTCTTGCGGGCCAAGATCGAACTTATGGATGAGATGCTGAAGACTCGCCAGTTCGACCCTTCTGATAAGCATCTGGTCGATGTCGGATGTGGCGTCGGATCGATGCACGATCTACTGATGCCTATGTTCGGGCGTATCACGGGCGTCGACACGTCCTCCGAAAGTATAGCCGAAGCGCGCGATCGTCATCCGGCGAACGTTTATGAAAGCTACGATGGACAACGTTTACCGCTTTCCGACCGATCGGTCGATTTCGCGTTGACCGTTTGCGTTATACATCATGTTCCGGTGGTGCAGTGGCAGTCCTTTGTCGACGAAATGCGCCGTGTGGTGCGGCCGGGCGGTTTTATTTGTATCATCGAACATAACCCTCTTAATCCGTTGACGCGGCTTGGTGTGGCTCGTTGTGCTTTTGATGCGGATGCGGTTCTTCTTGGAAAAGCGCGCACAGAAGCGTTGATGCGACAGTCAGGAATCGTGGATGTTGAGACGCGCTATTTTTTATTGTCGCCGTTCGCTGTTAGGCCATTGCAGGCCATTGAACGGGCTTTCGCGCGACTGCCATTGGGCGGACAGTATTTGACACTGGGCATGGTGCGGTAATGCGCTCGCGGCGCATTTTCGTTTTTGCTACGGTCGGTATTGCTGCGGCAATCATCTATTTTTTCTGTGCGACGCTGCTGTTGCGTCTGGGCGTGCGGCCAGCCTCTTTAACTTCTCTCATCGCCTATGGGATATCGGGTGCCTGCTCTTATTTGGGGCATCGGCTGCTGACGTTTCAATCGGACACCCCGCATGGCAAGGCAGTGCCGCGCTTCATTGTCGCTAATCTTGCCGGCTATCTGGTGGCTGTGGTCGTGCCTTTGCTTTTGACAGACATCATGAACTGGCCGCCCCTCATCGCAACGGTTCTCGTTTGTGTCGCTGTTCCGACGCTTAATTTCGTCCTTTTGACGCTGTTTGTTTTTTGGAAGCCGGCAAACGCACGATTTTAGCTACTTTTGTGAACACTTGCATCTGATCGCCGGCCATGCGCCAATGGCGCTCCGGAATTTAGATCATGCAACGCAAGTTTCAAACTCTCGACGTGTTCACCGAACGCCGTTTTGGCGGCAATCCGCTGGCGGTCGTGATCGATAGCGAAGGCTTGTCGGGCGACGACATGCAGCGGATCGCGCGTGAGTTCAATCTATCGGAAACGATTTTCCTGCTGGAAGCGCGCGATCCGGTGAATACGGCGCGGGTCCGCATTTTTACGCCGGGCGCCGAATTGCCTTTTGCCGGCCATCCGACGATTGGCGCGGCGGTGGCCATCGGCTTGATGAAAGCACCACGGCTCATCCAGGTCCAGGACGTCGGTCTCGTGATCGAGGAGGAGATCGGGGCGGTTTCCTGCACAGTGCGGCAACGTAAAGGCCGGCAAGCCGAGGCTGAATTTATTTTGCCGCGTCTGCCGCAGCGCCTCGGCGAGACGGGCGCCCTTGCGGATGTGGCGCAAGCCCTTTCGGTGGATGAAAGCGATATTGGCTTTGACGGCCATCAGACTGGCGTGTGGTCTGCAGGCGTGGCGTTGAGTTTCGTACCAGTGGCCTCTCTCGCGGCCGTCGCGCGTGCGCGCGTCAACCTGGCGCATTGGGACGCGGCCTTTCCGGGCGAGGGCGGCTTTGGCGCTTTGCTCTATACCAAGCAGGTGTCGGATGACGGCCATCACGTCCATGCGCGGATGTTCGCGCCGAAGCTTGGTATCGCCGAGGATCCGGCTACCGGCTCGGCGGCCGCGGCTTTCGCTGGTGTCTGCATGGCCTATGAAAAACCCGAGGATGGCGAACATCTCATCGTCATCGAACAAGGCTATGAAATGGGGCGGCCCAGCCAGATCATGCTGAAGTTGAGCGTCGTCGACGGCGTTCTCCAAAGCGCCGCCATCGGCGGCGCGGCCGTGCCGGTTATGGAAGGCACTCTGGAAGCATGAATGTTCGCGTCGAGACCGTCGATCGTATCGAAAGCATCTATGTGCCGCGTGAATGGGCGTTCGCCGTTGGGCGCAAAGCAGAGATCGATGCGCATTGGGCGAAGCTGACCGCGCAAAAGCCGTTGCTGTATGATGGGCGTGTCCTGCTGATCGATCGATACGAGATTGTCGAGCGCGACGGCCAACGCGTGCTGACCACCCGACATTTCCCGACCAATTACCGCGATTTTCTGGCCTGGCGCGATTTCGGCTTTCCCGATCAGACGGTTCGTAATTGTTTCGCTGCCGCCGCTTTGTTGTCCCGTGATGATGTCTTTCTGCTGGGCGAAATGGCTGGGCACACCGCCAATGCGGGCAAGATCTATTTTCCGGCGGGTACGCCCGACATGGGTGACGTTTCGGCTAATCACGCAGGTGCGCGCGTCGATCTTGCCGGCAGCGTCTTGCGCGAACTCGCCGAGGAAACCGGGATCACGGCCGAACAGGTTCAATGTGAGGCGGGTTGGACGGTCGTATTCGACGGGCCGCGCGTCGGTTGCATGAAGATCGCGCGTTCTCCGCTCGATGCGGCGGCGATCATCGCGCAAGTTGACGCGTTTTTGCGCGCGGACGCACAGGCGGAACTGGTGCGTCTGCACGCGGTGCGGCGGGCCAACGATTTGCGGCCGGACGTCATGCCCAGCTTTGTCGTTGCTTATCTCGACCGCATGCTGTCGCGGATGAACGATCCGGTTCAGCCCGCGGGGTAGCCGTGGCGGGCGCGGCTGGCGCGCACGATGGCGCGTGCTTCGCCGTCGCGGCCGGCCTGGCAGGCCGCTGAAGCCTTGTCGATATCCGCTTTGATCTGGTTGTAGACCGATTGATTGACGTTGCCGGTCTGGCGGTCGTTATCCTGTATGGCCTGCCAGCGGGCAACCTCGCCCGCGCAGCCCGAACCTTCCGGCATGCGAAAACTTGCAGGGGTGACGCTGGAATAGGTCTCGGTCGGCGCGGCGGCGCTGACCTGCGGTTGCGTGCTGTTGCAGCCGGTCAGGACCGTGGCCGACAGAAGCAGAACAGGCAGCGACAGGCGTAAGGTGGGACGCGGTGGGCGGTGGGTGATCATCGTCAGCCTCTTGCGAGCGGTTTCGTCAAGTTAGCGCCACGACGCGGTGCCGACAATCGTTCAAGCGCGGTTAAAGCCATTTCCGATCGACGCTGAGCCGGTTAAGCTGGCTACGACATATGGCGATGGGAGGCGCGCCGATGCCGATCAAATTTTTGCACATCTTGGCATCGCTCGCGCTGATGATGCCCTGCACACAGCTCGCCGCGCAAACTTATCCGGATCGGCCGGTGCGGATCATCGTGCCGTCATCGCCTGGTGGCGGCTTCGACGTGGTGGGTCGCGTGTTGGCGGAGCGTTTGCAACGCATCTACGGCCAAGGATTTGTCGTGGAAAACCGGACAGGTGCGGGAACGTTGGTGGGTACCGAAGCCGTGCTGCAGGCGCCGGCCGACGGCTATACCTTGCTGGTCGGTGGTCTTTCCAACATGGCGCTGAACTCGGGGCTCTATGCCAAGATCGCCTACAATCCGGTGAAGGATTTCACGCCGCTCGGCTTGGTAGTGAGCTGGTCTTATACGCTGATCGCGCGCAAGGATGCGCCCTACAAAGATTTGCACGGCATGATCGATTATGCGCGCGCCAATCCGGACAAAGTCACGGTCGCCTATGGTAAAGGCTCCGGCCAGCATATTGCGATCGCGACATTGGAGAATGCGACAGGCGTCAAATTTCTCTATGTGCCCTATCGCGGCGCGCAGCCCGCATATCAAGACCTCTTGACGGGACGCATCGATTTGTATTTCGACAATTCGCAGACTGCGATGCCGCATGTGGAGGGAAAAGCGGTGCTTCCGCTGGCGGTGTCGTCACGTATGCGGCAAGTGTTTCATCCTGATGTGCCGACGGTGGCTGAAACCGGCCTCGCACCGATGGATATGGAAACGTGGTTTGGTCTCTATGCACCGGCGGCAACGCCAAAAGCTACGGTCGAAAGTCTACGAGCCGCGGTTGCAAAGATCGCCGTCGATCCGGAGGTGATGGCGTTGTTTCGCCAGATCGGTGGCCGGCCATTGCAGATGACGCCGCAGGAGACGGAAATATTCGTACGCAATGAACTTGAGCGATGGACGAAACTGCTCAAGGCCATTGGCGTGACGGCTGATTGAAGGGGAGCGTCCGTGAGACGCGAAGGAGGGGAGCAAGTGATGCAAGGAATGAATGTGATCAGGCGTGGGGCTTTGGCTTTCGCATTGGCGGTGTCGGCTTTCGCGGTGCAGGCGCAAACTTTTCCTGATCGTCCGCTGAAACTGATCGTGCCGCAGCCGCCGGGTGGTGGCTTCGATACGGCGGCACGCATTATCGCCGATCGCATGGGGCCAATCCTCGGCCAGCCGGTGGTGGTTGAAAACCGCACCGGTGCTGGCACGCTGGTTGGCACGGAGGCGGCGGCGAAGTCGCCGGCGGATGGCTATACGCTGCTGCTTGGCGGCCTTGCCAATATCGCTCTCAATCCGGGCCTTTACGATAAGCTGAGCTACGATCCGTTGAAGGATTTCAAACTCGTCGGTCTCGTCGTCGGCAATCCCTATATGTTGATCGCGCGTCCGGGGCTGCCGCAGAAATCGATGAAGGAATTGATCGACTATGCGCGCGCCAATCCGGAGAAAGTGACTTATGCCTCGGGTGGGCGTGGCACGGGCCAGCATATCGGCATGGCGATCGTCGCGGAACTCGCCGGCGTGAAAATGACTCACGTGCCTTATCGCGGAGCGCAGGCGGCTTATCAGGATATTCTTGGCGATCGGGTCGATCTGTTTTTCGACAACTGGGGCACGGCGCAGGCGCTTGTCGACGACAAACGGGTGATTGCGCTCGCCGCTTCGACGGCGCAGCGGTTGCCGGGCGCGCCGAATGTCGCCACGATCAAGGAGCTTGGGATCGGCGATCTCGATATGGAGACGTGGTTCGGCCTGTTCGTGCCGGCGGCGACGCCAGCACCCGTGCTCGAAAAGCTGCGCGCGGATGTGCGTAAAGCTGGCACGCAGCCCGATGTCGTCGCCTTGTTTGAAAAGACTGGCGGCCGTTCTCTCAGTGCCATGTCGATCGCCGATATGGAAGCACTGGTGGCGCGTGATGTGGCGACTTTCACCAAGTTGATCCGTGCGGCCGGCATCAAGGCCGAGTAGTGGGCTTATGAAAGGGAGAATCCATATGTTGACGCGGCGGCATTTCACCATCGGCGCGGCGACGGCTTGTGCCGTTGGTGCGCCGGCCTGGGCGCAGAGCTATCCAACCCAGGATATTCGTTTCGTCTGTGGCTTTGCCGCCGGCAGCGGTGCCGACGTGATCGTGCGCTTCTTCGCCGAGAAGATGAAGCCGTTGGCGAAGCGCAATATCATCGTCGAAAACAAGGTCGGGGCGGTGGGCAATATCGCCACCGAATATACGGCCCGATCGAAGCCGGATGGCCATACGGTTTACGTCACCGGCGGCAGCTCGCTGGCGGCCGCGCACAACATGATGAAACAGCCGAGCATCGATGTCGGCAAGGCACTGGTACCGATCGGCACGATCAATCGGCAGCCCGTCATGATCGCTGTGCGCACCGACGCACCCTGGAAAACCTTCCCTGAATTCGTCGAGGCGATGAAGGGCAAAGGCAATAAGGCGAGCTATGCGACGGCCAATCCGGCCGCACGGGTCGTCGGGGCCATGTTCACCAAGCTCGCGGGGCTGCAGTCGGTCGAGGTGCAATATCGTACCGGTGCGGACTATCTCAACGATCTTGCCGCCGGCAATGTGGACTTCGGCATTCCCGACAACGTGATGGCGGTGGCGCAGGAGAAGGCCGGGCGGCTGCGCGTTCTGGCGGTCTCGACGCCGGATCGTCTGCAAGCGGCACCCGACTATCCGACCATTCGTGAATTGGGGTTTGACGTCAGCCTCTCCGGCTGGTTCGCCGGCTTCGTGCCGGCGGCGACGCCTCAGCCGATTGTGTCGCAGCTCAATGGCTGGCTCAATGACGTGGTGAAAAGTCCCGAGGGCAAAGCCTTTCTCAATACTTTCGCCAGTGATCCCTGGGTCAGTTCGCCTGAGGACGCGCAGGCTCTCTTTCTGCGCGAAATCAAGAACTGGGAAGATTACGTCAAGCTCGCCAATATCGAGAAGCAGGGCTGACCTTCAGCCTGCTGCCACGCGTGCCAGAAGCCGTTCGGCTTTGCGCAGATGCGGGCGATCGACCATGGCGCCGGCGATCGAGAGAACGCCGGCGTCGGGATTGGCCTTGAAGGCCTCGACGATAGCGCGGGCTTTATCGACTTCCTGCGGCTGCGGCGAGAACACCTCGTTAATGATGGCCACCTGATCGGGATGAATGGCCATTTTGGCGACGAAGCCGTCGCGGCGCGCGGCAAGACATTCGCGGCGGAAGCCGTCGCTGTCGCGAAAATTGGCGAACACCGTGTCGACCGCGTCGACCTCGGCGCTGGCGGCCGCAAACAACATCAGATTGCGGGCCAGAGCGAAGGGCGGCGTATAGGTGGCGTCGTCGAAGCGATTGGTCTCAGCGCCGATATCGGCGGCGAGATCCTCGGCGCCCCAGGTGATCGCCATCAGGCGCGCGCTGGCCGCGCGATAGCTGCCGAGTTGAAACATCGCCGTCGCGGTTTCGGTGACGATCGGGATGATGGAGATCGCCTCGGCCGGCAGGCCGTTTTCCGCTTCATGCACGCCCAGTTTCACTGAGAGATGTTGCACGTCCGTGCCGCCTTGGGCCTTCGGCAGCATGATGGCCGTCGGTGCCAGGGGGACGATCGCCTTGAGATCGATGTCGGTGAGGCCAGTATCGAGCGCATTGACGCGTACGATGAGTTTTGGCGTAGCGCGGCCACGATGCGCGGCCAGGAAGGCTGCGGCGCCGTTGCGGCCCTGTTGTTTGGCACTGGCGGCGACGGAATCTTCCAGGTCGAGGATCAGCGCGTCGGCGCCGCTGGCCAAGGCCCGCTCGAGTTT
Organism: Rhizobiales bacterium 62-17; assembly: GCA_001898965.1. Lineage (GTDB taxonomy): Bacteria > Pseudomonadota > Alphaproteobacteria > Rhizobiales > Beijerinckiaceae > Terripilifer. The sequence continues at coordinate 29,311 of MKVW01000004.1, read as the reverse complement.
GCGCGGGCTGTCGGCTGGCACGAAGAGAAGCGAGCGCATGCGCTCACGCTTTGGGGCGTTTCAGGATGAACGCCTGCCGCTTGGTCTCGGCGACGAGCTTGCCATCCTGTTTGAAGGCTTTGTGATGAAACTCGACGATGCCGGCATCGGGGCGGGACTTCGACTCGCGCTTGCCGAGAATTTCCGTGGTGCAATAAACCGTGTCGCCTTCGAACAGCGGATTGGGGAAGCGCGTTTCGGTCATGCCGAGATTGGCGATGGTGGTGCCGTTGGTGAGGTCGGTGACGGCGATGCCGATCATCAGGCCGAGGGTGAACAGGGAGTTCATCAGCGGCTGGCCCCAGTCGGTCTCCGTCTCGCAGAAATGCCGGTCCACATGCAGAGGCTGTGGATTCATCGTCATATTGGAAAAGAGCATGTTGTCCATTTGGGTGACGGTCCGGGTCAGGCGATGCTTCCAGACCACGCCGACCTCGAAATCCTCCAGATAGAGGCCGCCGCGCCAGTGGCGCTTGTCGTCGGCGGTGATCGGCGTCTTGCTCATCGCAGGTGTCTCCTAATGATACAGATGCCCGACCTTATGGCGGCCGAGTCTTAAACGGGCATTTACCATAAAATCCCATTCTAGGGCCGGACTTACTTTGCCCGGCGGGCTGGCGAAGTGTCCAGACAGAGTTGCTGATCATCATGATCGTCCGTTCGTTTCTTGCCTGGTCCGAAACCGCGACCGTGGCGCAGCGCTCGCGTGCTGCTGGCGCCTTGGCGCGGGCCTTTCTGGTTTCCGATCTGAGCGAAGCCGAGCGTGCCGATGCCTTGGTGGCGATGGCGGTTTTGCTCGACGATCCTTCGCCGTTGGTCCGGCGCGAACTCGCCGTGGCGCTGGCTTTGTCGGACGCGGCGCCGCACCACATCGTCGCGTCACTCGCCGCCGACCAGTTCGACGTGGCCTTGCCGATCCTGCAGCATTCGCCGGTGTTGGAGGATGGGGATCTGATCGACATCCTTGCTGGGGGCTGCGCCGAAGCGCAGGTGGTGATCGCGCGCCGTGCCGGTCTGAGCGCGCCCTTGCGGGCGGTGCTGGCGGAAATCGGCTGCCGCGAAGCCGTGCTGACGATCATCGATGCGCATTTGACCGATGCCGTGTTGGCGCGGCTGATTGATCGGTTCGCTGATGACGGCGAAATCCGTGAAGCCATTCTGCAACTGCCCGAACTACCCGCCGACCTGCGGGTGCGCCTGGTCGAAGCGACGGCGACGGCGCTTGCGAGTTTCGTTGCCGGCTGGATTCCGCAGGAGCGGTTGACGCGGGTAAAGCGCGAGGCCTGTGAACGCGGCGCGGTGATCATCGCCAGCGACAGCGACTACCAGGTCGAGGACCTCTGTTTGTTGGTCCGGCATTTGCGCGACGGTCGGCAGCTCACGGCGGCTCTGTTGCTGCGCTCGCTCTTGTCTGGGGACCGTTTACTGCTTGAGGCAGCGCTCAGTGAATTGTCGGGCTTTTCGGTCGAGCGGATTGCCGGCCTGACGCGGCTGTGGAATGGGGCCGGCTTTCGGGCACTCTTCGCCCGGTCCGGTTTGCCAGACTGGCTGATCGTCCCGATCAAGGCGGCGCTCGACGTGCTCGATGAACTCGGGATCGATGACAGCTACGCTCACACAGGGACCCTGAGATTGAGTGTGGTCGAGCCTGTGCTGGCGGCCTGCGAGGCGCGGCATGATCCGGCGCTCCGGCCGGTGATCGCCACTTTGCGCCGGTTCCAGGCCGAGGCGGCACGGGAGGAAGCCCGGCAAAGGGCCATGACGATGATGCCGATCGCCCGACCAGATCTTGCCGCAATTGCCCACCCGGTTCAGGTTCGGCCGCCGGTCGCGATCGATCTCAAAGCGATCGAAGACGAGCTTTTTTGCAACGCCGCATGACAGTTTTTTACTGCTAAGCCACAGTCTGGTGCTTAAATTTATTCTTTTGAATCAATATATTATATGATTTCTCCCCACTATGTGGAGAAATTGTGGCTATAAAGCCACACTCCGGGAAGAACACGCCTTTTGGAAGTGTTTTAAGGCATTTGGAAGTTCGCCGCTCGCCATGTTTCGGTTACATTGTCCTTCGCGAACGGAATCACCGGGAGCAAAATTGCGTCAGGTCTGCTGCTCAGAGGGAGCGGACCCGGGGCAAGGGGCAGAGATGAAGGATCAAATGGTTCGGCCTGTGGGAATTGCGCCCGCCGGTCAGGCTCGATCCGGATCCTCTATCTCGTAGTCTTAATCTGGAGGTTAAGTAATGACGCTCACCAAGAGCCTTCTGCTCGGCACCTCGGCGGCTCTGCTCGCCGTGGCCGGCGCGCAGGCTGCGGACTTGCCGTCGCGCAAGGCCGCACCTGTTGAATATGTGCGAGTTTGCGACGCTTACGGCGCAGGCTTCTATTGGATTCCCGGCACCGACACCTGCTTGAAGGTCGGTGGCCGCGTCCGTGTCGACATGTGGTACACCCCGGCGAAGAACGCGGTTACGCATCGTTCGACCGGCGTTGCAGCAGCCAACACGTTCATCTCGTCGAACGGCGTCGACCAGAACGGCTGGTATGCGCGCGGTATCGTCAACATGGATGCCCGCACGCAGTCCGCTTGGGGCACCGTGCAGACCGTCTTCGCGCTGCGTCTGATGTCGGCTTCCGGCCTCGCCAACACCCCGCCGGGCTATTCCGGCAACGTGTTCGCGGCTGGTAACGCCTCGACGGCGACCATCGAAGCGGCCTACATCCGTTTCGCCGGCTTCACGGTCGGTCAAGCGGCTTCGAACTTCACGTTCCTGCCGCCGTATCAGTACCACTCGATGTTCACCGCGGGCTTCCCGAACGGCATCCGTCAGTTGGCCTACACGGCGACCTTCGGCGGCGGTTTCTCGGCGACGATCGCTCTGGAAAACCGTGCTGAACTGACCAATTCAACGGCCGTCAACACGCTCGGCGCCAACCCGTTCACCGCCACGGCGGCGACCGCTGGCCCGATCGCGCAGCGTCTGCCGGCTCTCGTCGGTAACGTCCGCATCGATCAGCCGTGGGGTTCCGCGATGCTGTCGGCCGCGGTGCTCGAGAACACCGCCACCTTCGGCAATGCCGCTCTCGCGGTCGTTGGCAACGCCGGTCCGCGCGTCACCCGTACGGGTTGGGCGGTCAGCGGTGGTCTGCGCATCAACCTGCCGATGCTCGCCGCTGGCGATCACATCCAGGGTTGGGTCGCTTACGGCGTCGGCGCGCTCGACTACGTGACCAACTCGGGTATCAACTCGAACCCGCCGGTCACCGCCAACTGGCTCGGTGGCTTCCTGCGTGCCGACCGCAACGTCACGCTGTTCTGCGTGAACGCGGCTTGTACGGTTGGTGGCGCGGAACAGACCAAGGCTTGGTCGGCTGCCGCGATGTTCACCCACTACTGGACCCCGTCTCTGCGTTCGAACTTGATTGGTTCGTATGCGCGCATCATGCCGGGCTCGGTGACCCGCAACACGGCTTGGGCCAACGGCGGTCTGTCGAACGCCACGGTGTGGGGCGTCATGGGCAGCCTGATCTGGTCGCCGGTGCGCAACTTCGACATCGGTGTCGAACTGTCCTACGCTCGCCTGAACCAGAGCCTGCCGCTCTCGTTCCCGGTCGGCCTCGGCACGCTGGCTTCGGTCAGCCCGAGCAACTGGACGGGTCGTGTTCGCGTCGAGCGCACCTTCTAATCCACTCTTTGCCTGCTCAAACAGGCTTAGAAACAAGAACCCCGGTGCGAAAGCACCGGGGTTTTTCTTTGCTGGCATTGTCCGAAGTAAAGCGCTTTCGCGCGTGAGACGCTTCTTTATTCCTTCAGCAGATCGGCGGTCTTCTTGATGACCTCTGGCGGCATCGCATAGGCATCGGCGACGATCTTCTGCACTTCCTCGCCTGACACCGGCGTGATTTCCAGCTTGGCGCGTTCCGCTTCCGCCAGAAATTCCTTGTCCTGCATCGTATCCATGAAGGCCTTGCGCAGGACGGCGGCGCGTTCAGGCGGAATACCGGGAGGTGCGAGGAACGGGCGTCCCAAAACTTGCCGGGCAAAGACGAGTTGGAAGATGCCTTTCTGCTCAGGCGTCTTGGCCAGATCCAGGATCAGGGGCGTGTTCGGCAGATCGGGATGTTTGTTCAAGGACAATTGCATGAGCACGTTGATCTTTTTGTCCCGTAACCACTCCGATGCGGTGGACTTGACGCTCGACCAGGACCAACCGCAGCGTCCCTGCACTTCGCCGCGTTCCATCGCGAGATTGACGTCGCTGCCGCCGGGATAGCCGACGACCAGTTTCATCTTGGTGCCGAGCACACCATTGATGAGTTTCGGATACTGATCGGTGTCGGCGCTGCCGCCGGTGCCGCCGACAATCCACTCCTGCGAGAAAATCTGGTCGACGGTTTTGATATTGCTGGTGTGCCAGGCCACGCAAACGCTCACCTCATTAGCGGCGCTGCCGATCCAGGTGAATTTGGTGGCGTCGTAATTGGTGCCAGGCAGGCCGAGCAGGGTATCGAAGGCGATGCCGCGCGCGACGATGCCGAAATTATTGCCGTCCTTCGGCGCCACGGCATACAGCCAGTTGGCGAGGCGCAGGCTGCCGGCGCCGGGCATGTTCTGGATCAGGATCGTCGGGGAGCCCGGCAGATGGCGGCTCATGAAGCGGCCGACCATTCGGCCATAAACATCGTAGCCACCACCGGCCGAATAGCCGACATAGAGATTGACCGTTGATCCTGATTGGGCGTTCGCCGACGAGACGAATGCCGCAATGCCCAATGTGGCCGACGCAAATACAGCCTTGGCGCGCATAAACCCTCTCCGTTTCCTCTGATCGCCGCGACGGGGATGATTGCCGGGACGATCCTGTGCCGCGAGCAGGCTTTTTATGGCGTCCTGCTTCGCTTAGCCTTTTCTAGCTCATTGCCGGGGAGAGGAAAACCGCCGTCTCGGAATAGCTGCTCAGGCTCTTGGCTCTTGGTCTTATTTGCGCCGGCCCCGCGCCGGGGCTATCCCGATTGTCGAGGTGGACGCATCGATCATGAGTGCTGATATCGACTGTCTGGTGATTGGAGCTGGCGTTATCGGCCTTGCCATCGCGCGCGCCTTGGCGCGCGCCGGCCGCGAGGTCGTGGTGGTCGAACGCGAGCGCGCCGTGGGCCAAGGGGTGTCTTCGCGCAACAGCGAGGTCATCCATGCCGGCATCTATTATGCGCCGGGTTCGCTAAAGGCCCAACTCTGTGTCGAAGGCCGCCAGCAGCTTTATCGTTTCTGCGCCGATCATCACGTCCCGCATGCGCGCTGCGGAAAAATCATCGTGGCGGCCAGCGCCGACCAACGCGACACGCTGCTCGCGATCGCGGCACGCGCTCATGCCAATGGCGCGACCGATGTGCGTGAAATCGGGCGCGATGAGATGAAGGCGATGGAGCCTGAGATCGAAGGTGTCATGGGGCTTGCCTCGCCTTCGACCGGCATTGTCGATACTCATGCGCTGATGTTGGCGCTGGAAGGCGATGCGGCGATGCACGGCGCCAGTACGGCTTTCGCAACGCCGTTTCTGAGTGCCGCGCGCACGGGAGAATATTTGCGCGTGCGGCTCGGCGGCGACGAGGCCTGCGACATCTCGGTCAACACCTGCGTGCTGGCGGCGGGCCTCGCTTCGCCCCGTCTGGCGCACACGATCGATGGCATCCCCCGCGACAGCATCCCGGTGCCGCATTTCGCCAAGGGAAATTATTTTACGCTTGGCCGTCGCTCGCCGTTTTCGCGCCTGATCTATCCGGCACCAGAGCCGGGTGGTTTAGGCACCCATCTGACCATCGATCTGGGGGGCCGCGCCCGTTTTGGTCCCGATGTCGAATGGCTCGACACGCAAGACGATCTGGCGATTGATTATGCGGTCGATCCGGCACGGGCGGACAAATTCTATCGCGCTATCCGCCGTTATTGGCCTGGCTTGCGCGATGGCGAACTGCTGCCGGATTATTCGGGCGTGCGGCCGAAGATCGTGCCGCAGGGTACTGCGGAGGCTGATTTCATGATTCAAGGGCAGGATGTGCATGGTGTGCGCGGGCTTGTCGCGCTCTATGGTATCGAAAGTCCAGGATTGACCAGCGCGCTTGCGATCGCCGCGCGCGTGGCCGATCTGGTTGCAGCAGAGGCGAATGTATGAGCGAGCCACGCATCGATTATCAAGCCGGAGATGGCGTCGCCACGCTGACGATCAATCAGCCGGCGAAGATGAATGCTCTGACCTTCGAAATGTGGAGCGCCATTCCGGGGCTTGTCGCCCAAGCCGAGGAAGATCATTCGGTTCGATTGATCGTTGTGACCGGTGCCGGCGACAAAGCCTTCTGCGCCGGCGCCGATATCTCACAGTTCGGCACGAAGCGGACGGGGGAAGCCGCCGTGCAGGCCTATGAAGTGGCCGTGCTCGCGGGCATGGAAGCGCTGATGCACGCCAAAAAGCCCGTGCTCGCACGCATTCGCGGCATTGCCTTCGGCGGCGGTCTGGCGCTGGCGCTTTGCTGTGATCTGCGGATCGCTTCGTCGGATTCGCGCTTTCGCATTCCGGCGGCGCGGTTGGGACTTGGTTATGCGTTTTCCAATGTCGAGGCCTTGGTGCATCGCATTGGTTTGGGGCCGGCCAGCGACATGCTGCTCAGCGCGCGCATCGTCGATGGCGCCGAGGCTCAGCGATTGGGGCTGGTCAACAAGACGTGGGATGCGACGTCGTTCGATAAGGCTGCCGATGACTATATCGCTGCCATCGCCACCAATGCGCCGCTTACTTTGATGGCGTTGAAGAAATCGCTGGCTGAAACCGCCAAACCGCATCACGAGCGCGATCGCGCCGGTGCCGATGCGCTGGTGGCGCTTTGCTTCAGCAGCGAGGACTACCAGGAAGGGCAGGCGGCTTTCAAAGAGAAACGCCTGCCGCAGTTCAAGGGAGCTTAAAGCCGCTCAGGGTTCGGCCGAGGGCGCATCGGCGACGAAGCGCCGGCGGGCAACGGGATCGTTGCGCAGATGCATAAAGCGGGCATCGTTGTCGATCAGCGCATCGCAAAGCTCCAGCAGTCGCGCATAATCCTTATGTTCGGGTGCGACTTCGGGCTCGATCGTTTCACCGAGCAGGGGAAATTCCGGAAAGCCGAGCAGGAAGGGCGTTGTCGGCACGGTCTGGCGCGGGGCATTGTCGGGTTTGCTGCAAGCAAAGACGATGGCGGTGCGCTGCGATTTGGTGGTTCCGGCCTCCCAGGCGCCCATGGCGATACCGACGAGGACGACAGGCATGTTCGACATGCCGCCAGCCTCGGCATAATAGATCGCCAGCGGGTCTTCATTGTCGTAGATGAATCCGCGCACGCCGCCGTCGCTGCCGCAGCAGGCGCAGCCGAAGCCAAGCATGTCTTCGCCGGGTTCAACCCTGATCTGGCTCATTTTTCCGTTCCGACCGGGGCGATTTCGCCCCTATTCAAACCCCATATTGGGGCGAGCGGACGGCCTGTCAATCTTGGTCGCCTGCCCACCCGCGGGTTCCAACAGGCGCTCGCTACAGATTGAGCGTGGCAGGCGCGAAGATTTCCTCAACGCCCACCTGCCGGTCAGTAAGGCCTTGTTCGTGCACATATTGCGCGATGGTCTCGATGACCTTGCGGTTGTAGCGCAGGCCGTAGCTTTTCGGGTCGGCGGCGAAGAGTTTGGCGGGTTCCGCCGCGACGAGGCCGCAGGCGGCATAGTCCTTCAGGGTCGCCTGAGCCGTCTTCTCGACTTCAGCCTTGGCCGCCATGAAGGCGTGATAGACGTTCACCGCCACCCAAGGATATTTTTCGTGCACCTCACGCTTGATCACCATGGCGTGGTTGATCGGATAGAGCCCGGTTTTTTGATAGAAGCGGGTTGATTCAGCGACAGCATTGGGAAACAGAGGTTCGCAAACCTCGGAGACATCGGCTGAGCTGCGATCGACCAGATTGCGCTCGTTGAGATAGAGCAGGGCACCATCGAGCTCGCCTTTCACCAGCATGTCGCCGATATTGGTCGACAGCGGAATTTGATTGATCCTGACACCTGGCGGCGGTTTGAAGCCGGTGGAGCCGCCGTGGCTGATATCGGGCACGCGCTCCATGTACCAATCGATGTCGCGCGCATGCACGCCGAATTCGTGTTGCAGCACGCCGCGCGACCAGATGGCCGAAGTCTGCTGATATTCGGGAACGCCGATTTTCTTGCCGATGAGATCTGACGGCTTTTTGATGCCGCTGTCTTTGCGCACGATGATGCGGGTGTGAAAGAACATGCGCGCGGTATAGATCGGCAGGCCGACGAAACGCTGGTCGCCTTTCGACACGGCGATGAACAAGGATGACAGCGACATTTCCGAAATGTCGAACTCGGTGAATTTGAGCTGACGCCAGAACATTTCCGACGGGTGGACCACCGTCGGCAGCAGCCTGACGCCCTGCGGCTGGTGGCGTCCCTCGATCACGGGGCGGGTACGTTCGTTGTTGGAAAGCGCGATGCTGAGGGGCAAAGGATCAATCGTCATTCAAGTCTCCAAAGTTTCGCGGCGCTTCACCAACGCGGGGTGAGTTCGGCGGCGAAGACTTCCTTCCAATCGTCGTTGGTTTTCATGAACCCGTCATAGGGCCTGATCCGCGAATGAATTTTTGGGTCGACGCCCTTGGGCCTGCGTCCTTCCGCGACGTCGGTAACGGCTTCCAACATCAGGCGCCGCATGGCGACGATGGCTTTGTCGGAGCTGCCGAGATGTTCCAGGGAACGATCGACGATGGGGCCCATGCCTTCCTGCAAGGCGAAGTCCTGCGTGTTGATGCCCTCGATGCCTGTATAGGTCTCGGATTTCTGCCTGCTGCGATCGATAAAATAATCGTTCGATTTGTTGGCTTTCAGTTGGAACGTACCGGGGATCATCTGATCGGGGCCACGGCCGTAGAAATATTCACGCTCGAGGATGTTGTCCTCGCCGAAATTGGCGTCGGCATCATAGGCGCAAGCCCAGTTGTAAACATAGGTCGTTGTATCGTCGATCGGCACCCAGATATGGCCATTGAGCTCCGGATAGTCGCGGCGCGAACCATCGAACTTATGAATGCCGCCGCGAAACTGCTGGAACGGCATGACATAATGATAGATGCGCATGTAGTAGTTGCCGTCCTTCAGGTCGCGGAAGGAGACGTAGCAATAGCCATATTCGGTACGCTCGACATCGAGCCGCGGCGAGCGATCACGTAGGCGGGGCTCATTGCGACTGCCGAGATTGTTGTTGTGCGCGAAAGACGAATGCGCGGTGTCGAGGCCACCTTCCATGGCCTGGAGATAATTGCATTCCTCGTAGGTTTTCGAGACGTGCCGATGAGTTATGGGCGCGCGCATCCATTCATAGTCCGGCGGTTGCGGCATGGTCTCCTTCGGTCCCATATAGGTCCAGACGATCCCGCCCTTGTCGATGCAGGGGTAAGCCTTGATCTTGATCCGCTGGTGCAAGCTCGAACCTTCCGCCTCCGAGGGCATGTCGATGCAGTCGCCCTCGGTGTTGAACTTCCAACCGTGGTAGACGCATCGCAACCCGCACTCTTCATTGCGGCCAAAGAACATCGGCGCGCGGCGATGCGGACAAAAGGCGTCAACAAGGCCGACGTCGCCATTGCTGTCGCGGAAGGCGATCAGATCTTCGCCGAGCAGGCGCACGCGCACAGGCGCTCCGTCGTTTTCCGGCAGCTCGGAGGACATCAAGGCGGGGATCCAGTAGCGCCGGAAGAGCTCTCCGCCGGGCGTCCCAGCGCCAACGCGCGTCAGCCGCTCGTTATCCTCGCGTCTCAGCATGATATCCTCCCGCTGTTCTTCGGGCCTGTCGGCGCGGGTCGGACAGGGATCGAACTGTGGCGGAGTTCTTGCGTCGGTCTTCGCATGACCGCCGCAAGCGATGCGCCCATTGTCCTCCCCGGACGAGGCCGTGTTCGCCAGCCTTCGATCTTCCCTTAGCGCATTCGCGGGCGCGTGAGAATGGCTTTAGAGATGAGGAGGAGCCCGCTCGTCACGCCGGCAGGATAGTGCATATCTGTGCGATTACGCGCCCTGTTTCACGCCGGCGCGCACCTCGGCCTCGATCAATTTCCAGATGTGGTCGACCTGCTCGATGAAGGCGGGGTGCCGCTTCAAATCGAGATCGCGCGGGCGCGGCAGATCGATGGCGACTTCCGTTTTGACGCAGCCCGGGCGGGCGCTGAACACGATGACGCGGTCCGACAGGAAGACGGCCTCGTCGATCTGATGGGTGATGAGCAGGACAGTCTTGCGGCTCTTCTGCCAGATCGACAGCAGTTCCGTCTGCATGATCTCGCGCGTTTGCGCATCGAGTGCCGCGAACGGTTCGTCGAGGAGCAAGATTTTCGGATCGACCGCCAGGGCGCGGGCGACATTGACGCGCTGGCGCATGCCGCCGGACAATTGGTGCGGATAGTGGCTCTCGAAACCGCGCAAGCCTGTCATGTCGATGAAACGCTGGGCGATCGCCTGGACTTCGGCTTTTGGCCTGCCGGCAAGGGTCAGGCCATACCCGACATTCTCGATGACGGTTTTCCACGGTAGGAGCGAGTCTTGTTGAAAGACCATCGCGCGATCGGGACCGGGACGATCGACCTTCGTGCCGTCGACGAAAACCGAACCGCTGGAGGGCGCGAGAAGACCATCGATGATCCGCAGCAACGTTGACTTGCCGCTGCCGCTGGCGCCAACAATGGACACGAACTCGCCTTCGTTGATCGACAGGTCGATCGAACGTAGCGCTTCAACCGATGATTTGTCGTTGCGAACGAATGTCTGGCTGACGTTGTCGATTTTGAGCAGCGCGGTCATTCAAGCCTCCAGGGGGCGAGGTAGCGTTCCAGTGCCGCAAAGAGGACACTGCCGATCAGTCCCATGGCGCCGAGCACGATGACATAGCCCAGCACGCGCGCGGTATCGAAAGTCTGGCTCGCCGACATGATGGCGAAGCCAAAGCCGGCGAACGAGCCGAAGAATTCGGCGACGACGATGCCGACGAGGGCACGCGCCCAGGCGACGCGAATGCCGCTGACGATGAAGGGCAGCGCGTAGGGAAACGTCACCGTGCTGAAGATCTGCAGCGGCGTGGCGTTGAAGGAGCGGGCAGCTTCGATCAACGGTTTATCGGTGGCGCGCAGGCCGGCTTCCGTGGTGACAACCACGGGAAAGACGGCGACCAGCAGAACCAGAACGAATTTCGAAGCGAAACCGAGGCCGAGCCAGGCGATGAACAAAGGCGCTAAGGCGATGATCGGGACCGAATTCAAGGCACTCAGCACAGGGCCGCCCGTCAGCGACAGAAAGCGGCTCGATGCCAGCGCCAGGCCAATGCCGATGCCGATGGCAATCGACACCAGAAAAGACGTTACCACCGCTGTGACCGTCGCCCAGGCATTCTCCGCCATCGAGCCCTGCTGGAATTCCTTCCATAGGGCTGACGCCACTTCGGCCGGCGGGACGAGCAGCAGCCGATTGGTGACAAACATCGCCAGGAGCTGCCAGAGGATGAGCACGAAGCCAGTCGAAACGAGGATGCGCGTGACGGCGGCCGCGCGCGTATCCTGTTCGAGAAAGTCATAAACTTTGCGCAAGGGAGCCTCTGTTGTTTGTCGTTATGATGGATAGCGGGCCCAAGCTTGCTTGCCCCAGCCCTTCTCGCCGACAACCTGGCCATCGAGATAGACCGTCTTGCCGCGCACGATGGTGCGGACCGGCTTGCCTTTGACCTTGCGGCCGGCATAGGGGCTCCAGCCGGTGAGGCTCAGCACGTCTTCGTCGTTGATCTCATATTCTTTCTCGAGATCGACGAGGACGATATCGGCATGATGACCGGCGACGATATTGCCCTTGTGCTCGATGCCGAAGATGCGCGCCGGCGCCGTGGAGGTCGCTTCGACGACACGTTCCAGCGAAATCTTGCCTTCCTGCGCGGCCGTCAGGAACATGCTGAGATAGAACTGGGTGGAAGGCGTTCCGGTATGGGCCTTCCAACCATTGATCCAGCCGATTTCCTTCTCCTCGCGCGTATGGGGCGCGTGGTCAGTGGCGACAATATCGATCGTGCCGTCGTTCAATCCTTCCCACAGGCCCGGCACGTTCTTTTCCGGCACCCAGTAAGACAGGGCGTAGGAGCCGAGGCGCTGGATCGCCGACCAGTCGCAACCCAGGAACAGCGCCCAGGGGTTGATCTCGCAGGTGACGCGTTGGCCGGCTGCTTTGGCCTTGCGGATGAGATCGACGCTGCCAGCGGTCTGCGTGTGCAGGATATGCAGGTGGCAGCCTGCCGCTTTCTGTAGGCGCAGAAGCGTGGCGATCGCCGTTTCCCAGATGACGCCGTCGTGTGCCGCATAGGCTTTGGCATAGGCCAGGGCATCACGCTCCTGTCGCTCCCAGAATTCCTTTTCGATCACGTCCATCAAGGCCTGATCGTGCGGATGAACCATCAGCGGCACATTGACCTTGGCGCAATGCTGCATGATTTCGAGAATGCGGCCGTGATCGTGCACGCCGATGCCGGGCATATGCGGATAGTCGCGTCCGGTATCGACCACCATGAAGATCTTGAAGGCGGCGATGCCTTCTTCCGCCATGCTGGGGATTTCGTCCTGAATGGTCGGGGCGGGATTAAAATTCCAGTCGACGATGGCATCGCGCTCGTAGATGGCGAATTGCTTCTTCAGGAGGTCGAGCGAATTGGGCGGCGGCTGGACGTTGGGCATGCCGACGGTGGTGGTGACGCCGCCGGCGGCGCATTGTTGGGTCGACGTGTAGATCGTGTCCTTATACTCGAAGCCGGGCAGACTGCCTTCGCGGTGATGCGAGTGCATGTCGATCACACCGGGGAGAATGGCGAGACCTTTGGCATCGATCGTTTCTTTCGCCGTGGGTTCCTGGCCTGGGGGATAGATGCCGGCGATGCGGCCGTTCTCGATGCCGACGGAAGCCTGCGTCTGGCCCTTTGGGGTGATCAGCAGGCCGTTGCGGATAAGCGTATCCATAAGTCGAATTCTCCAGAGACTAGAAGGTTAAGCGGCTGGCGCGCGTTGCCGGATCGTGTCGAAGACTTCTTCGACATAGGCGCGCGATAGCCGGCGGGTGATGAAGACGATGCGCGAGGTCCGTGGGCCTTCGGGCCAAGCCGGGAGTTCAAAGGGCGGATGCAGCAGGCTCTGCACCGCTTGAATGACGATCGGACGCGGGCGGCCGATGATGTCGACGATCCCTTTGACGCGCAGAAGGTCCTGGCCGTTGCCCATCACGAGCGCGTCGAGCCAATTGGCGACATGTTCCCAATGGAGCGGCGATTTGAATTCGAAGACGAAAGAGGAAATATCGGCGCCATGGCGCGTCACATCGTGATGATGATCGTGGCCATGATCATGGTGCGCGGCATGCGCTTCCGCGTTGAGCCAGCGGGTGACATCCTCGCTTTTAGTGGCTGGATCATAGATATCGATGGTTTCGAGATCGTCGGGCATCGTGATGTTGTCGAGCGCGGAGCGATGGAACCGTGCGCCGCGGTTGATCTGCCTCAGGCTGGCGACGATGCCCTCGTCCGTTGCGCCAACATCGACCTTGGTGAGGATGAGTTCATCGGCCACTGCGACCTGTTTCACCGACTCTTGATGGTTTGCCAGTGTGGCCACGCCGTTGACCGCATCAACTGTAGTGACGACCTGGCGCAGGCGAAAGCGGCGCGCCACCGGAAAGGTCATCAGGGCTTGAATCACGGGTGCCGGATCGGCGAGGCCTGTGGTTTCGATCAATACGCGGCTAAAGGCGCGGACTTCGCCTTTCTCACGCCGCACGATCAGCTCGCGCAACGTGTTGACGAGATCGCCGCGCACCGTGCAGCACAGGCAGCCCGTGGACAGTTCGATCGTATTGTCATTGCTGGAAGCGATCAGCGCGTGATCAATCCCAACTTCTCCGAATTCATTGACGATGACCGCCGCATCAGCCAGGTCCGGTGTGCGTAGCCAGGCATTGAGAAGCGTTGTCTTGCCGCTCCCGAGAAAGCCGGTGAGCAACGTGACGGGAATACGGTCGTCAGCCATGGTACGCACTCCGAACTCTGTCGCTTGATTTCGCTATTTGGCGGCCAGATAGCTCGCATCGTAATAGCGCGAGAGATCGAACGGCTTTGACGAAGCCGGATTGGCGCCGATCGCCTGATCGATCTTGATAATGTTCTCGAGGCTTGCCGCGGAGACTTCGAGATTGCGTCCGATGGCCTTCTGCTGATCGACGATGAAGGCATAGGACTCGGCGCAGATATCGGCGGGAACATTGGTGAAGCTGGCGAGAATTTCGATCGCCTTCTGTTTGTTGGCCGGATCGTAGATCCACACAGCGGCTTTCTGCAGCGCCTTGGTCAATCCAATGGCGGCGTCGCGGTTTTTCTCGGCCCAGGGACGATTGACGATCAGCGGCGTCTGGACATAGGGCTCTTTATAGACATCGAGAATGGGCATCTTCTCGCGTTCGGCCATCGTATCGAACGGCGCGATAAGCAGAGCGCCTTTCACCTGGCCGTTGCCAAGCGCCACGACGCGGTCCTTGGAATTGGTCAGCGCGACCATTTTGACACTGCGCGGATCGACGCCAGCCCGTTGCAGCTGGAAGCGCAGCATATTGGCGGTGCCGCCTTCGACAGCGCCGGCCGTCACCGTCGCGCCGCCAAGATCCTTGATCGTTGAAACGCCCGTGCCGCCGACGAGACGCAGAACGGTCTTTTCGAGAATGGCGCCGGTCATGATCACCGGAGCGCCTTGGTCGATGGCGCGAATAACGACGTCGCCAAGCGACATGCCGGCTTCGACACTGCCTGACGACACGGCTTGCAGAAGGGTGGGGCTCGATCCGGCGATCAGTTCTTTCACCGCGATCTTACGCTCTGCGTAAAACCCCTGGTCCTTGGCGATGGCGTGCAGCCAGAGCAGGGCGCTGGGGGCCAGCATGGCGACGCGGACTTCGGTGGTTTGCGCCTGAGCGCGCAAGGGGGCTGCCAAAGAGACGGCACTGAAAGCTGCCGTCAGCAGCAGCCAAGAGAAACGCCGGAAAATCGTGCTCATACCCGCACTCTCCTCACTCGGTCTGAGACCTGTTTTCGTCTTGCGAGGGGCCGGCGGGCGTCGCGCCCGTCCGGTCTCGTGATCGCGACTATCGCAACGAACGAGAAGGTGCGCAACAGAATTCTCATATATCAGGAATTTTTATTTTTCCTGTTATGTGCTAATCAATCGGGCAGTTCGGCTCCCTTTTTGTTCTATGCGCTTCCGAAATGACCCCAGCCAATCGTGTCCTCGCCATTTTGCAGCTCTTCGAAAACGGTCAGCCCGTTTGGACGGTGGAGGAAATTGCCCGTGAGCTCGGCGCTTCGACGAGCACCACCTACCGGCATGTGCGCGAACTCGTGCAGTCGGGTTTTCTCGATCCGGTCTCGGGCGCGGGCTATGCGCTGGGGCCAGCGTTCATCCGCTACGACCGCATTCTGCGGCAAAACGACGAACTGATCCGGATCGCTGCCCCGATCATGGAAAAGCTGTTGGGGCAGACCAGCCAGAAGGCGATGGTCATCTTGTGCCGTCGCTTCAAGGATTGCGTCATGTGCGTGTTCGAAGTGCATGGCAGCGAGCCGCATCTGACGACGAGTTATGAGCGCGGCGTGGCCATGCCGATGTTCCTGGGCGCGACTTCAAAAGTGATCCTGGCCAATCTGCCCGATCGCACGTTGAAGGCGATCTACCTCAGCAACGAACAGACGATTCATCGTTTGCTGCATGTCGAAGGGTGGCCGCAGTTCAAGGAGCAGATTCGCGGGATCAAACGCGCGGGCTATGCGATGACCGATTCAGAAGTGGCCCCGGGGCGGATCGGCCTGGCCGCGCCGATCGCGCGAGACCAGCAGGTGGTCGCGGGCATCAGCCTCGTCGCCGTTCCCAATACGACAGAGCGCCAGCGACTGACGGAATACAGGGACCACGTGATCGAAGCCGCCCGCCTGATCTCAGCCGAGCTCTCGCAGGCGAGTATCGTGCCGCGCTAGGCCCTCGGCGCTGGCGTTGCATTGTTGTGTGATGGGCGTGCCCAAGCGCAGGGCTTGTGCTACAAAAACATAACAGAACCGCCTGCAACGAGACGTCCATGAACGTGTCCAGCCGCCCACCGGTCGCGCCCTATCTCACAGTATCTCCGGCAGCGGCGGCGATTGCTTTTTACGTGCAGGTGTTCGGGGCCACGCAAAAGGCCTTCATGCCGGCGTTGGATGGGCTGCGCATCATGCATTGCGAACTGCTGATCAACGGTGGTTCGGTCATGGTCGCCGACGCCTTTCCGGAGTTCGGCAAGGCGCGCACCCCCATTCCGGGCGAGCCGGCAACCATGTCGGTGAGCCTCGAATTTGCGACCGGGCAGGAGGTCGATGCAACCGTGGAGCGGGCAGCGAAGTTTGGCGCCACCACGGAAATGGGACCGATGAACACGTTCTGGGGGACGCGCCTGGCTGTGGTGCGCGATCCGTTCGGCCATCGCTGGGTCTTGAACGGTCCAACCGTCTAAACCGCCGTCCGAAAAGAAAAAGCGCGGCCGGAGCCGCGCTTTTCTGGACCAGATGGACCGGCTTATTTGCTGGCGGCTTTCGCGGCCGGCTTGGCAGTCTTGGCCTTTTGCGTGTTGTCGATACGCTCGGCGATACGGGCCGACTTACCGCGACGATCACGCAGGTAGTAGAGCTTGGCGCGACGCACCTTGCCGCGGCGCACCACGGTGAGCGAATCGATGATCGGCGAGTAGAGCGGGAACACGCGCTCGACGCCTTCGCCGTAGGAAATCTTGCGGACGGTGAAGTTCTCGTTGATGCCGGCGCCGGCGCGGGCAATGCAAACGCCTTCGTAGGCCTGAACGCGGCTGCGCTCGCCTTCCTTCACCTTGACGTTCACCACAACGGTGTCGCCCGGCTGGAAATCGGGAATCTTGCGGATTTCGCTCAGACGCTGCATCTGCTCGGCGTCGAGCTGCTCGATGATATTCATGACTAACTCCTACCGTTTCGCGTTGGCCAAGCTTGGCCTTAAGCGAGCGTTTCGGGACGCTGTTCTAGTTGGATGCGCGCAGATACACTGGCCGGACGGGTTTGTCCACCCGTCCGGAGCCGCGAAAACCGCCGTTTGCGGCGGAATCAGGCCATATACTGGCCGCCGTTGGCGGTCAGCGTCGAACCGGTGATGAAGCCGGACTGGTCGGAAGCCAGGAACACCACGCAACGGGCGATTTCCTCAGGCTCACCCAGGCGGCCGGTCGGGATATGCGGCAGGATCGACTTTTCGATGATGGCCGGGTCGATCTTGCGGACCATTTCGGTGCCGATATAGCCAGGGCAGATCGCATTGACCGTGATGCCGGCGCGGGCGCCTTCCTGGGCCAGCGCTTTGACGAAGCCGAGTTCGCCGGCCTTGGCAGCCGAATAATTGGCCTGGCCGGCCTGGCCCTTCTGACCGTTGATGGAGGAAATGCAGATGACGCGGCCGAATTTCCGGTTGCGCATGCCTTCCCAGGTCGGACGGGTCATGTTGAAGAGCGAATTGAGGTTGGTATTGATGACCTCGCCCCACTGCTGCGGGGTCATCTTGTGGAAAAAGCCGTCGCGGGTGATGCCGGCATTATTGACCAGGACATCGATCGGGCCGAGGTCCTTTTCGATTTCGGCGAGGCCGGCGGCACAGGCGTCGTAGCTCGACACGTCCCACTTGTAGACCGGAATGCCGGTCTCGGCTTTGAACTTCGCCGCAGCTTCATCATTACCGGCGTAATTGGCGGCCACCGTATAGCCGGCGGCTTTCAACGCTTTTGAAATCGCCTCGCCAATTCCGCGCGTCCCTCCCGTAACCACTGCGACCCGAGCCATAATGCCCCCTCCTCGTTTCTTAAATTGGAGCTGCAATATTTTCTCCGGCGGCGGATGCCGCCGGAGGCTTTCGTCAAACCGACGTTAGCGTTCCACGCACATAGCAACACCCATGCCGCCGCCGATGCACAGCGTGGCCAGGCCTTTGGAAACGCCGCGGCGCTGCATTTCGTAGAGCAGCGTGGTGAACACGCGGGCGCCCGATGCGCCGATCGGATGGCCGATGGCGATGGCGCCACCGTTGACGTTCACGATCGACGGATCCCAGCCCATGTCCTTGTTGACGGCGAGGGCCTGCGCGGCAAAGGCTTCGTTGGCTTCGACCAGCTCGACGTCCTTCACCTTCCAATTGGCCTTGGCGAGCGCGGCGCGCGAGGCCGGGATCGGACCCGAACCCATGATGGCGGGATCAACGCCGGCGGTGGCCCAGGAAACGATGCGCGCCAGCGGGGTCAGGCCGCGCTTCTTGGCTTCGTCGGCGGTCATCAGCACCACGGCGGCGGCGCCGTCGTTGATGCCCGAGGCATTGCCGGCCGTCACCGAGCCTTCCTTGGTGAAAGCGGGTTTCAGCTTTTGCAGGGAGTCGAGCGTGGCGCCGTGACGAATGTACTCGTCCTGGTCGACCACGATGTCGCCCTTGCGGGTCTTCACCGTGAAGGGGACGATCTCGTCCTTGAAGCGGCCGGCCTTTTGGGCGGCTTCCGCCTTGTTCTGGGAGCCGAGCGCGAACTTGTCCTGCTCGTCGCGGCTGATCTGCCATTTGGCGGCGACGTTCTCGGCGGTGATGCCCATGTGGTAGCCGTGGAAGGCGTCGATCAGGCCGTCCTTCAGCATGGTGTCGAGCATTTTCATGTCGCCCATTTTGGTGCCAGAGCGCATGTGCGCGGCGTGCGGCGCCATCGACATGGATTCCATGCCGCCGGCGACGATCACCTTGGCGTCGCCATTGGCGATCTGCTGCAGGCCGAGCGCCACGGCGCGCAGGCCCGAGCCGCAAAGCTGATTGAGGCCCCAGGCGGTTTTTTCCTGCGGCACGCCAGCTTGCATGGCCGCCTGGCGGGCCGGGTTCTGGCCCTCGCCGGCGGACAAAATCTGCCCCATGATGACTTCGTCAACATCGGCCGCGGCCACATTGGCGCGGGCCAGGGCTGCGGTGATGGCGGTCGCCCCCAATTCGTGAGCCGGTGTATTGGCAAAAGCCCCATTGAAGGAACCGACCGCCGTGCGGGCTGCTCCTACGACAACGATGTCACTGGACATATTGAACTTCCTTTCCAGACGGCGGCACCGGCTCAGGACGATGGCCGCGTGATTGATGCTGCTCGATCCTTATCATCAGAGGCGAGCGGGCAAGGTCAATAGGCCAAACGCCCGGCCGCGCGGTATTCAGATGGCATGCAGCGGCCCGGTTTTCTACCGCTATGCGCAATTCTGTTTACGCGGCGCAAAAAACGCTTATCCTCACAGTGTCATGCCGGGTCGACATGACGATTGGGCAACGATCGGGCTGAGGTGAAATGACCGACGAGAAGCAGCCAATAAAGATCAAGAAATACGCCAATAGACGCCTCTATAATACGGGCACGAGCACCTATGTGACGTTGGAAGACCTCGCTAAAATGGTGAAAGAGGGCGAGGATTTCGCGGTCTATGACGCCAAGTCCGGGGAAGACATTACCCGGCCAGTTCTGACGCAGATCATTTTCGAGCAGGAAGGCAAGGACGGACAAAATCTATTGCCGACGACTTTCCTGCGTCAATTGATCCGCTTCTATGGCGACAGCATGCAATTGCTGGTGCCACGCTATCTCGAATTTTCGTTCGGCCGTTTCGTTGAAGACCAGCAGAAGATGCGCGATGCATTTCGTGGTTCTATGGGCGCCGGTCAGGGAGGGCAGATTTTCGAGGCGATGGAAGAACAGACACGCAAGAACCTGGCGATGTTCTCGCAGGCGCTTACGATGTTCAATCCATTCGGTCTTAATCCAGCGGCCTCCGCTGGAACCAGTGCCACGCCCAAGGCACCGGAGACGCCGGGCGCGGCCGCGCCCGAGGGCGATAAGAGCCAGGCTGACCTTGATGCGCTGAAGAAGCAGATCGAGGAAATGCAGAAACGGCTCGAAGCGATCGACAAGCGATAGCTCATGGGTCGGCTGCGGTTTTACGCAGCCGACATCTGGGAGGCCGTGCCGACGTCGTCGGCCGGCAGTTCCTGAGCGGAACCGAAATAATCGCCTTGGAAATAGTCGACCTGCCATTCGCTGAGGAGATCGGCCGTGTCCTTGTCTTCGACCCATTCGGCGACGACAGGGATGGAGAGATGGCGCGCCAGGTCGATCAAGGTGCGCACGAAGAAGCGATCGTCAGCGGAGCGCGTCAGATTCTGAATGAACGCGCCGTCGATCTTCAGCATGTCGATGTCGAGACGGCGCAGGTTGCGGAAAGACTTATGGCCCGCGCCAAAATCGTCCATCGCCACTTTCACGCCGAGAGCCTTGATCCCGCTGATGACGTGAGCAGTCGCTTCGATATCCTCGATCGCGCAAGTCTCGGTGAATTCGATGACGAGCCTTTCGGCGCAGCCTGGATGCAAGCGCAGCAGCGAGGCGACATCGTCGACCCATCGTACGCCATGTACCGTCTTGCCGGACATATTGACCGAGACATGCAGGGAGGGATCGGCGCTCATGCGGGCCAGTGCCAATTCGAGGACGCGCCGGTCGAGCATCTGCACGAGTTCGGTCTTTTCGGCGACCGGGAAGATATTGGCCGGTGACAGCACTTCGCCGCCTTCAAGGCGCAGCCGCAACAAAGCTTCATGAAGTGCGGGTTCGCCGGTGGCGCGCGCGATGATCGGCTGCATGGCGATGGAAATCCGGCGATCGTTGAGCGCTTCGACGATCGTATCGACCATGAATTGTGTGCGGCGCCGTTGATCGTTGAGCGCCAGGCTCGGCTCATATTTGACGAAACGTTCGGTGGCGCGGCTCTTTGAGATGGTCAGCGCTTCTTCCGCGTTCTGGAAAACCGCCTGCGCATTGCGCGCGTCAACCGGCGCGACGACGCCGCCCATGCGGATCTTGCAGGGAAGCGGGCCGGCGGTCGTGTTGAACGGGCTCTCGGCGACGATCCGTTCGATGCGTTCGGCGGCGGCGATCAATTTGGCTTGGTCGCAACATTCCAGCACCATCGCGAAGCGATTGCCCGCATAGCGCACCACGGTGTCGGTGATGCGCATCTGGCCGCGCAGTCGCTGGCCGAGGCTCGCCAGCAATTCGTCGCCCACGTCAAAACCGTAACGCTGGTTAAGCGCCGGCAAGTCGTCGATCGCCAGCAGCAGGAAGGCGAAGGTCGACTGGCGACGCCGGGCATTTTCGATTTGGCGGGTAATCTGATCGGCGAGGCGCGTGCGCGACAGGGCGCTGGTCTGCGCATCGAACCGATTGCCGTGTCCAACCGGATGGGCGAGGCCGAGTGCCGAAAGGTTGCGGATGACGCCGTGAACGAGCCCCGGGCGGCCCGATTGGTCGGCGAACCAGCGGCCAGTGTCGTCAACCCAGATCGTCGGGGCGCGTTCGCCGGAGAGCGGGACGATACGCAGGCCATATTGAATGCTGAAGGTGACGCCCGCGCCGGTATCGCTCTCGGTGCCGTGCATCACCGAATCAAAACGCGAGGTCGGCGAATCCATCGACAGCAGTTCGTGGAAGGCGGCGCCAGAGCCGATGCTTTTCGGAATGATGCCGAGAACCTGCTCGGCATTCGGGCCCCAGGTGATCTGATCGCTGGCGACGTCCCAGGTATAGACCACCGCGCCAATGGAATTCAGGATATCGACCGGATTGGGGGCAAAGGCATTGATTTGATTGTCGATCTGGCGAGAAGGGCTGGCTGGCCGGTCGTTCACAGGGCACCGCGCAATACAAGGGTCGAGCGGACTCATAATTCCGCATGATTCGTTATGGCTTAAAATCCGTTAAGGAGTGGTGTAACTCCCGCTAGAATCAAGGGAACTAGGTTAGGGCTTCCAGCCGGGCGGAGCCAGTTCAAAACCGGCGAAGGTGAAGCCAGGCGCCACCGTGCAGCCAACCAGCGTCCAGGGCCCGAGGCTTTCCGCGGCCTGCCAGGCGTGCGCCGGAACTACTCCTTGAGGCCGCTCGCCCGCCAGCAGATCGGCGCCGAGCCGGATGGTCTCGATCGGCGCGCCGGCCGCGGCGATGTCGAGCTTGAGGGGGGCACCCGCATACCAGTGCCAGATTTCGACCGCGTCGACCCGGTGCCAGGCGGAGCGTTCGCCGGCGGCGAGCAAAAAATAGATCAATGTCGAACGAGCGCGTCCGGCGGCATCGGTCGCCGGATCGCGGTAGGTTTCGCGAAAATGGCCGCCCTCTGGATGCGGCTGCAGATCGAGAAGGCGGATGATTTCATCCGCGGTCATGTCTGCGGAAGCGTGGGCGGCCATCTGCGGGACTCAGAATTTGTTCTTGCGTTCACGCAGCTCGGTGAACACGGCGGCAGGCTCGGCACCGACCATGTCGAGTTGCTTGCGAATCGCCGCATCGTCGGCGCGCAGGAACGGATTGGTGCTGAGCTCGACCGACAGCAGCGAGGGCAACGTGGCCTGCTGCTTGTCGCGCAACGCGACGATCTCCTTCATGCGCTCCTGCAACGCTTTGTTATCGGGATCGACCGCGAGCGCGAATTTGCCGTTCGACAGCGTATATTCGTGGCCGCAATAAAGTTTGGTGTCGCCCGGCAGCGCGGCCAGTTTCATGACGGATTGATACAGCACCGCACCCGGCGCTTCGAAGGCGCGACCGCAGCCAAGCGCGAACAGTGTGTCGCCGGCAAAGAGCATTTTGTCGGTGGGGAAGAAATAGACGATGTGTCCGCGCGTGTGGCCTGGCGTTTCGAAGATTTGCGCTTCGAGATTGCCCACTTTCACTTTGTCGCCTTCACCCACGTAGATATCGGCGCCTGGGACGCGGTCGCGGTCGGGTGCGGGGCCGACGACACGCACCTTTGGGAACTTTTCGCGTAGCGCCGCGATGCCGCCGATGTGATCGTCATGGTGGTGGGTGACGAGAATGTCGGTGAGCGTCCAGCCCTTTTCCGCCAGGGCGGCGAGAATCGGCGCTGCTTCCGGCGCATCGATCGAGGCGGTGGCGCCTGTGGCGGGATCGTGAATGAGGACACCAAAATTGTCCTGAAGACACATAAACTGATGAACTTGCGCAGCCATGCGAATACCCTCTCGTTTCGAGCGGCGACGCTATAGCGTTTCGGCGTTTGATGGAATCACCAAACGTGGCGAACGCATCAAAATAAGAAATTCCCGGCAAAATCGCCTTTACTTGCGTCAAATACGCAGCGGGATTGAACGCGAAACGTTACCTAAATCCGCAATCATCCGTTGAATCTGACGGGGCAGCGGTGGCACACTGGGGCATGTCGCTCGATGCCGTCGATCTCCGCAGTTTTTATACCTCGCCGCTGGGAAACGTGGCGACGCGTTTCATTCGGCAGTTCGTGCGGGGCCGTTGGGAAACCTGCACGGGCCATGCGGTGCTCGGCATCGGCTATGCGACGCCCTATCTCGACGTTTTCTTGAACGAAGCGGTGCGCGTGCTGGCGTTCATGCCCGCCGAACAGGGCGTGATGCACTGGCCAGGGCAGGGCGTTTCCTCGGCGGCGCTCGTCGATGTCACCATGCTGCCGCTACCCGATGCGAGCATCGATCGGGTGTTGGTCGTGCATGCGCTCGAGACGAGCGATCAGCCCTATGATCTCCTGAACGAAGTTTGGCGCGTGTTGACGCCGGGTGGACGCATGATCGCCGTCGTGCCCAATCGCAGCGGCATGTGGGCGCGCGTCGACTCAACGCCGTTCGGTTACGGCGAGCCTTATTCGCGCAGTCAGTTGCGCGAGCTTTTGAAGGAAGCGCAGTTCTCGCCGATCAATTGGTCGGAAGCTTTGTATGTACCGCCCTTCGCGCGGCCCTATCTTCTGCGCTCGGCCTTGGCCTTCGAGAAGGTTGGCGGCAAGCTCGCTCTGCCGGGCGCGGGCGTACATCTCGTCGAAGCGACGAAGCAGCTTTACAGCCCGGTGGTCGTGCGGCGCGGCTTGCGGCGCAGAGCGCCGCAATTGCAGCCGGCCTTGGCGCCGGCGCGGAGCGTCGATTAACGCCGCAACATCGCCGGATAGGGCAGGCCGAAGCAATTGGCAAGAAACAGCGCGCCGAGCAGGATGCCTTGCGGATCGATATTGTGTTCGAGGCCGACGCTGAGATGCCATTGGCTGGGAATGCCCGCTTCGCCCAGCGCATTGGTGCTCAGGAATAGCGATTGCACCGGCACGACCCCATCGGCGCTGCCGTGCAGCAGGAAGATCGGCGGCGCGGTGGCGGCAGTGTGCGTGACCGTTTCCTTCAGATGTTCGGGACCGATCAGCAGACCGGAATAGCTGATGATGCCGGCGGGCCGCTGCTTGCGGCGCAGGCCCGTATGCAGCGCCATCATCGCGCCCTGGCTGAAGCCGACGAGCGCGACGTCTTTATCGGCGAGGCCATATTTCGCCATCTCCGCATCGACGAAGCTATCGATGATCGGTTGCGCGGCGCAGGCGCCGTTCCAGCGTTCGTGCGGATTACGATCGGTGAGGTTGAACCATTGCCGGCCCATCGGCATTTGCTGACAGGCTTCGTGGGCGTTGGGCGCGACGCAGACGGCATCGGGAAAAATCTTCTGCCATTCGGCGCCGATGGTGATGAGGTCATTGCCGTCAGCGCCATAGCCATGAAGGATGACGATCAATTGTTTGGCCTTGCCCGACGGCGCTTCGCGCCGCGGACCGTCGATCACCGGTTGCGCCATAATCTGTCTCCTGATGTTGGCGGTGTCTTACGCGCCCGAAGGGGCGTGGCGCAAGGTCAGGATTTGAGGACGCTGGCGGGGTCGACCGCACGCTGTTTGATGCTGGCGTAATAGGCCCAGAGCAGGCGCGCGGCGATGCCGCGCCAGGGCCGCCAACGCTGGCCGAGGCGCGCCAGTTTCTTCTGATCCGGACGTTTCTTGAGGTTGAGGGCGAGTTTTGCCGCCTCCTGCAAGGCGAGGTCGCCGACCGGCAGAATGTCGGGGTGTCCGAGGCAAAACAGCAGATAGATGTCGGCGGTCCAAGGACCGATGCCTTTGAGCGTGACGAGACGGGCATGCGCCTCTTCGGCGGAAAGGTTTGCGAGATCGGTGAGATCGATGGCGCCGCTGGCAACCGCTTCGCAGACCGCGCGCATGGTCCGCATTTTGGGGCCGGAGAGGCCACAACCGCGCAAATCATCGTCGCTGGCGCCGGCGATCTCGCCCGCGTCGAAAGTTTCGAAGCGGGCGCGGAAACGCGCCAGGATGGCGCGGGCGCTGGCCGTGGAAACCTGTTGCGAAATCACGATACTGAGCAGGCCTTCGAGGCCAGGCTCCCGTTTGCGCAGCGGCGGATGGCCGGCCGCCGCAAGCATATGGCCGACAATCTCGGGATCGATGAGCTTGAGTTGCTCCAGGCCTGTCACCAGAGCGTCTTCGGAGCGGATCAGCAGCGGCGGCTCGATGGGCGTGGCGCTGTGCTTGATTCGCGCTTTCCGCGTTCCGCTTTTTGGGGCCTGCAACATGGACATCTGGTCTTGAAAGCCGCTCTTGAGTCCGCTGCCGGCACGGCGCATCCTGCCGGCGAACGGAATGATCCGCATAACGACGCGACAATGCAACACAAGACTCGGCAAGACGAGACCGCACCGACGCGACAAGATCTGTCAGGAGTGACGCGCAGGATCGCCGCCGACACGCGTCCGGTGTTGCGTTTCGCCCCCTCGCCGAACGGCTATCTTCATCTCGGGCACGCCTATTCGGCGCTGCTCAATCATCGCCTGGCGCAGGAGATGGGCGGGCGCTTTCTGCTGCGCATCGAGGATATCGACACGCAGCGTTCGCGGCCGGACTACGAAGCGGCGATTTATGAGGATCTCGCCTGGCTGGGGCTGTCCTGGGAAGAGCCGGTCATGCGGCAATCGGAACGGTTCGCTGTTTACGAACTGGCGCTGGAGCGTCTGGCGGCGCGCGGCTTGATCTATCCTTGCTATTGCACGCGCGGCGAGATCGCCGAGCGGGTGGCGCAACGGCCGGACTGGCCTTGCGATCCCGATGGCCAGCCGCTTTATCCAGGTACGTGCCGCGCTCTTTCCGCCGAGGGGAGGGCGCACTGGCGCGCGCTTGGTCGTTATGCGGCGCGCCGGATCGATATGGCCTTCGCCAGGACCTGTATCGATGGGCAAATCGGCTGGCGCGAATTTTACGACGATGCCGAAAGCCGCGAGCTTTACGCCGAGCCTGGCCTATGGGGTGATGCGATCGTCGGCCGCAAGGATGTGCCGACCAGTTATCATCTGGCCGTCGTCATCGACGATGCGGCGCAAGGCGTGACCGACATCGTGCGCGGGCAGGATCTGTTCAACGCCACCAGTCTGCATCGCCTGTTGCAGGTGCTGCTCGATCTGCCCGAACCGCATTATCATCACCACCGGCTGCTGGCCGATGACGACGGGCGCAAACTGTCGAAAAGCATCAAGTCGATGTCGTTGCGACAACTGCGCGCCGAGGGTGTGACGCCGAGCGATATCAAGCGCCAGCTGGGGCTGTCTTAATTGGTCCGCTGGGCCACGCGGGTGGCGTTCGGCGCCTTGGCCATCAGATCGTCGATGCGCTCGCGTTCGCGACGGAAGTCGGAGATCTGGCGACCTGTCAGTTCGCGCGTCCGCGCCAGGCGGATACGCAACGGGTCGACGAAACTGCCGTTGACGATGACTTCATAGTGCAGGTGCGGGCCGGTGGAGAGACCGGTCGAGCCGAGGAAGCCCACCACCTGGCCTTGGCGCACGCGCACGCCTTCGGTGATGCCGCGGGCGAAGCCCGTCATATGGTTGTAGGTGGTGATATAACCGTTGGCGTGCTGAATCTCGACGCGGTTGCCATAACCGGATTCGCGCGCCGCTTTGATGACCGTGCCGTTGCCGGCGGCGACGATGGGGGTGCCAACGGGCGCGGCCCAGTCGACGCCCGTGTGCATGCGCGAATAACCCATGATCGGGTGGCGGCGCATGCCGAAGCCAGAGCGCTGTTCGCCAATGGCGATCGGTTTGCGGATCAGGAAACGCCGGGTGGAGCGGCCGTTGCCATCGAAGAAGTCGATTGAATTATCATCGGGCGAGACATAGCGATAATATTTGAACGTCTCGCTGCGCGCGGTGATGGAGGCATAGAGAAGATCGTAACGGCCTTCGCCTTCGTCGCTCTCCTCGTAGAAGGCCTCGAAGGAATCGCCCGCGCTGGTGGCGCGTTGGAAATCGACGTCATTGGCGAAAATGCGCACCAGGTCGTCGATCACCGGCCGCGGAATTTCCTGCTTCAGCGCCGTTTCAAAGAAGGAGTTGTAGAGGCGCATGCCGCCCGAATCTTCTTCATCGTCATCATCGTCGGCCGGTTTGCGAATGGGTTTCGAGGGCGTCAGGAAAGCCTGCGCCACCTGCACATATTCGCCATTGTCGGCGAGCGCGGCGGTGCTCTCGAGATTTTCATCCGTATAGACGGAAATGCGGCATACCTTGCTGGTCTGTCCGTTGCCGTCGGTGTCGCACAGCAGAACGCGCACCTTCTGGCCTTCGTTGACCGGGCCACCGCCACGACGGGAGCCAAGCGCCGCGGCGATCTTACGAATCTGATCCTTGGTCGCGGTATCTTTCAACACGTCATCGAGGGTTTCGCCACGCCGCACGACGATCAATTGTTCATCGCTGTCTCGGTTCGCCTCGCTCTTGGGGATCACGGAAACGTTCTCGGCCACCATCTTCACGGCGATGGAGGAGAAGGGCGCGGTGATCGGCGAGTCCGTCGGATTGGCGTAGGACAAAGCGCCTGGATTGAAATTGGCGCGGCTGGTGCGCATCAGCAGCATCTGCGAGGGCAGGGCCAGGGGCGCTTGCGCGCCGCTGCGCATCGCCGATTTCACCGTTTCGGCGACCTGCGCTTCGACTTCCGGACGCGACAGACCGAAATTGTCCTCGGGGATCGGGCCGACATCCTCGCTGGTGAAGCTGACGTCGGCATCGTCGCGAGAGTGATCGAGCTCGACCTGCAGGTTTTCGTTTTGCGACGGTGCGCCAGCGAGAAGTCGCAGCGGGTTGAATTGCGGAACGTCGTCGGCGAGACCCGTGCTGGTCAGCGTCATCGTCGTCGCGACACGGGTGAAGTTGCGGGTTCTGACGATCTCGCGATCGCCGACGCGAATGGTCGTTGGCGTGCGGAACGTTTGCCGTGCCGCGATCAAATCAACCGGGCGTACGAGGCGATCGCCGCGGTGCGCGGTGTCCGTATCGCGTTCGGGCGAGCGGGGCATCATTGCTGCCAGCTGCGGTTCTTCGGCCAGATTGGTGGTTTGATCGAGGGCGGCGAAAACAGCCGAGCCGATCAACAATCCACCGGCCACGCCGGTGAGAGCCGTGCCTGAGAGCCAACGCAGAGAAACGCGGCGATGATCCTGATCGGAATGGCGGCGGCCATCGACCTCGATCGGCGGGTCGACACCCAGGTCGACGGAATTGCTGGAACGTCGTTCGTCGAGCCGTCGATCAGGGACGCTGCCTTGCGCGCTCGCTTGGGAGTTCCCTTGAGGGTTCCCCTGAGCGCTCCATTGCGCGTCGGTGGCGGATGTCGGCGAACCTGGCACTCGTCAAATCCTGGTTTTCTGGCGTTCGACTGTGACGGCGCCCG
This sequence comes from Rhizobiales bacterium 62-17, assembly GCA_001898965.1. Lineage (GTDB taxonomy): Bacteria > Pseudomonadota > Alphaproteobacteria > Rhizobiales > Beijerinckiaceae > Terripilifer. Next base: position 493 of record MKVW01000004.1, on the reverse strand, counting down.
TTGATCGATCTCGATTCGAAAAAGTCGGGTCGAATCATGGCTTCTGGCGCGAAAAGCGTCAATGCAAACCACGTGATAACCCGTGGTTGGATTGTCTGCTTGAAGGTGGATGACCCTTCCGCCTGACCGTCCCCGGCTTGCGATCGGCTCCTCTCGGAGCGATGGCCCGGGCACGAAGCCCCTTGTTCATGGCGCAATTGGGGCGATTGCGCCGATCATCTGTGTGGGGGTGTCAGGAAAATTTTCGCAGAGGGGAGAGGAAAATTTTCCGGTCGGGTCCCGGATTTGGCGCCGGAAAGGGCCCTGTGAATATCTCTGAAAGCGATTATTTTCCGTGAGTTAGCGCCGAAGGTGAAACTTCGTTGAAAATCGATGTTGACAGTAGGGTCGGCGTCCTCCATAAGCAGCACACCGACGGCGACGCCGCTTCCAAGCGGCTGCCGAAACTCGGTTTCTTCGAGCTTCTCGAGGCGTACATCATCTGAATGGATCG
>MKVW01000003.1:833390-865801 GCA_001898965.1 Rhizobiales bacterium 62-17 | reverse complement strand
TCGCGGGTGCGGCAACAGGTAATATCGACATCACGGCCAACAGCACGATCGATGCGCGCTTTGGCATCGATGCGGAGAATTTTGGCTCCGGCTCGACGACGGTGAAGACGGTCGGCGCGGTCAATGCGACGACGGGCAATGGTGTCTTCGCTTTGGCGACGGGCGGCAACGTCTCAGTGACGACGGGAGCCGTGACCTCGACGGGCAACACGGCGATCGTCGCGCGTCAGACCAGTGCGGCAGGGGCGGGCACGATCGGTGTGACAGCCAACGGCAATGTCTCGGGCACGACGGGCATTGAGGCAACGAACGCCGGAAATGGCCTGATCACGATCATCACCGGCGGCACGGTGACGGGCACGGTCGCCGAAGGCATCAAGGCGACGGGTGGCGGCGGTGTCGACGTGCAGGTGGCCGGGACGGTGACAGGTGCGACGACTGGTTTGACGCTGACGGGCGGCACGGGTGGTTCCGGCAACATCTCGGTGACGGGCGCCGGCGGCTTCGTTGGCGGCACCGGCAATGCGGCGACCATTCAGAACGACGGCTCTGGCACGGTCACGGTCAACATCTCCGGCGCCAGCAGCTCGACGGCGGGCGAAGGCATCACGGTCCGCGACACGGCGGCTGGCGGCACGATCAGCGTGACGACGGGCGCGGTAACGGCGCTGAGCGCTGGCAAGGATGCCATCGACGTGCAGACGCAGTCGACGAGCGGTAATGTAACGATCGTGGCGAACGGCGCCCTCCAGGCCGGCAATGCGGGTATCGTCGGGGCGATCTTCCCAGCGGCCGGCACCGGCAATATCGACATCACGGCCAACAGCACGATCGATGCGCGCTTTGGCATCGATGCGGAGAATTTTGGCTCCGGCTCGACGACGGTGAAGACAGTCGGCGCGGTGAATGCGACGACGGGCAACGGCATCTTTGCTTTGGCGACAGGCGGCAACGTCTCGGTGACGACGGGAGCCGTCACCTCGACGGGCAACACGGCGATCATCGCGCGTCAGACCAATGCGGCCGGCGCCGGCACGATCGACGTGACAGCCAATGGCAATGTTTCGGGCACGACGGGCATCGAGGCAACGAACGCCGGGAATGGCCTGATCACGGTCATCACCGGTGGGACGGTGACGGGCACCGTGGCCGAAGGCATCAAGGCAACTGGCGGCGGCGCGGTAGACGTGCAGGTCGCCGGCACGGTGATGGGTGTGACGCGCGGCCTGACTTTGGTTGGTGTCACAAACGGCATCTCTGTCGCCGCATCGGGCATGGTCCGCAATCTCTCCGGATCGTCTTCCGACGAAGCAATCCGGGCGACCGGCTCATCGGTGACGCTCACCAACAATGGTTCTGTCATCGGCACGGTTCAATTGCTCACGGCTGCAACATCGTTCACCAACAATGGCACCTGGAACAGCGCTGGTGGCACCAGTGACTTTGGCGGCGCCGGTAGTGCGTTCGTCAATACAGGCACTTTCGTGGGCTCAGGCAGCGGTGCCCAGTTCACGCAATGGTCCAATCTGGCGCAGTTCACCAACCAGGGCACCATGATGATGCGCAACGGCACCGCCGGCGACATCATCCAGCAAACCGGCGGCAATGCCATTTTCGCGGCTGGCAGCACCTTGGCGATTGATGTGAACCTGATAGCCGGGCAGGCTGATCGGTTCATCACCTCGGGTACGGCGACCATCAATGGCGCGACCCTGGCGGTGAATATGACCGGCACCATCGCTCCCTATGGCACGCGCTACGCGGTGATTACGGCGACCGGCGGCGTCAACGGCCAGTTTGGTTCGATAACCGGTTTGCCAACAGGGACGGCCTTCGTAACGCTGACCGACGTTTATGACGCCAACAACGCCTATCTCGAAGTGGTCAAATATCGCAACTTCGCCTCTGCTGGCTGGACGCCGAACCAGATTTCGACGGGGCAGGGCCTCGACAGCCTCGGGCCGGGGCCGCTGGTCAATGCGATCGCGGCTCTGACCAGCGATGCGGCGGCCCGCGCGGCTTTCGATCAGGTCTCCGGCGATACACACGCCTCGGTTCGTACCGCACTGACCGAAGACAGCCGCTTCGTGCGTGGTAGCGCGCTCGATCGCCTGCGTAGCGCCTTCGATGCACCGGGCGCGACACGCATGCCGGTCATGTCCTATGCGCCGGGTGGGCCGACCTCGGTAAAAATCGCGCCGCCTGAAAGCTTCGCCATCTGGGGGCAGGCCTATGGCTCCTGGGGGCGCTGGAACAGCGATGGCAATGCGGCGCGGCTCAATCGTTCGACGGGCGGCTTCACGGTCGGTGTGGATACGCTGGCTTTCAGCACGGCGACCATGCCGGTGCGCTTTGGTGTGCTCGCCGGTTACAGCAACACCAATTTCAACACGGCCAACCGTTCGTCGTCGGGGTCGAGCGACAATTATCACATGGGTGTCTATGCGGGTACGCAATGGGGCGGCTTTGGCTTCCGCGCCGGCGCCGTGCACACGTGGCATGACATCCGCACCAGCCGCTCTGTTGCTTTCGCTGGTTTCAACGACACGTTGCGGGGCAATTACGATGCCCGCACGACCCAGGTTTTCGGTGATCTCGGCTATCGTATCGACGCCGGGCGGTTCGGTTTCGAGCCGTTCGCCAACCTGGCTTATGTCAACCTGCGCACTAACGGCTTCCGCGAGATGGGCGGCGCGGCGGCACTGACGAGTCAGGGCAAGACCAACAGCATCACCTTTTCCACCTTGGGCGTGCGCGCTTCGAGCCAGTTCGACATTGGCGGAATGGTGGTGACGGCGCGCGGTACGCTCGGGTGGCGCCATGCCTTCGGCGCGGTGACGCCCATTTCGACCTTCGCTTTCACTGGCGGAAGTGCTTTCAACATCGCCGGCATCGCGATCGCGCGCAATGCGGCGGTGGTCGAAGCGGGGCTCGATTGGCAGTTGACGCCGACCGCGACGTTGGGCATCACCTACAGCGGCCAGTTCGCTCGTGCCGCTAACGACCAGAGCCTTAAGGGTAATCTGGCGGTCAAATTCTGAAGGATCCGCCGTGCTTCGTTCTGTCATATGTGCCGCTTTGATGTCGGGTGTGGTCGTGTCGGGCGCCTGGGCGCAGGCATCGCAGCAGCAGCAGCAGCCTCAGTCCGCCTTGCCGGGTGGCGCGACCTCGTTGCGCGAGACTTTCGAGGATTGGCAGGTCGCCTGCGTCACCCAGAACAATGCCAAGCGTTGCGCTCTCGGACAGGAGCAGTTCGGCCAGAACCGTCAGCGCATCCTGGCGATCGAACTCGCCCCCGGCGACAACAATTCGCTCACCGGCACCCTGGTCATGCCTTTCGGCCTGCTGTTCGAACCGGGCATAACGATGCAGCTCGACGACAAGCCGTTCGGTAAGCCGTTGCGCGTGCGCACCTGCGTGCCGGCCGGCTGTATCGTGCCGCTGCAATTCGACGCCGCGACATCCAACGCGCTGCGCGGCGGCACGACCTTGAAGCTGAGCGCGACGCCGAGCGAAAGCAATACGCCGGTCAATTTTACGATTTCGCTCAAGGGTTTTTCGGCGGGCCTCAACCGCACCGTTGCCCTGGCGAAATAACGAGCGAAACTAATTCGCGGCAGCGAAGGCGCGCGCGCCGAAATATCCGGCGGTCGCGGCAAGCGCGGTCAGGAACGTTCCCCAACACAGGTCGACGATCGTGATGGTTGTCGACCATCTCGCTAAAGTCGCTTGGTTGGTCAGGTCATACGTGCCGTAGGCGACGAGGCCGAGCAGGGCACCATTCAGCAGCGCGGTCGTCCATTGTCCGGCGGTCAGCGCCGGCAGAACCGCGAACCAGACGATGCCGAAGACATAAAGCCCATAGAAAATGATGGCAGGCGCCAGATTGAAGTCGGGCCGCAGCAAATCTCCAAGCAGGTTCCGGTACAGCGGCTGCGCGGTTGCCGACAGCCAGACGATATCGAGCGCCAGCATGCAAAGCGCGGCGGACAGATAACCGATAATAAAATTTCTCATCGTTCAATCCCTCATCTCTCCGTCCTTACGAAACAGGAATGATGTGGGATTTCCTGCCGATATCCGTGAACGATCACATATCCGTTACATGGCTCTGTTGGAACGTTTTGCGGTGCGGCGACATTATCCTCCATGGCCCGGAACGCTTGACTTTTCAGAGGGTGAGCCCGACCTTCGCCCTCGTCGAAGAAATGCCGTTCCCGGTTCAGAGGCGGGAGTGGTCGATCCGCAAATGACGCCATAGCGTTTTCGAGCGAAGTGGATACCGGTCCGCGCGACGAAAACGTGTCAAAACTCTAGTTCAGTGTCGCGGTCCCCTTGGGCCGCCATCGGAGGAACGTATGACGTTGAAAGCTTCTGTGTCGATGACCTGTCTCGCGGTCGCGCTCGGTCTCGGCCTAACTTCGGCCGCGCTTGCGCAAGCCCAGCCGGCACCCTCGACAGACTACAAGCCGTCGGTCGGCCAGCAGGGCAAGGATGTGGTGTGGGTGCCTTCGCCACAGGCCCTGGTCGATCGCATGCTCGACATGGCCAAAGCCACCACCAGCGATTTCGTCATCGATCTGGGGTCGGGTGACGGCCGCACCGTCATCACCGCCGCCAAGCGCGGCATCAATGCGCTCGGCATCGAATACAATCCTGACATGGTGGCGCTGGCGCAGCGCAACGCCGCCGAGGCGGGTGTCACCGACAAGGCGAAATTCGAGAAGGCGGATCTCTTCGAGAGCGATTTCTCCAAGGCGACCGTCATCACCATGTTCCTCCTACCGAACATCAATCTGCGCTTGCGCCCGAAGATACTCGACATGAAGCCGGGCACGCGCATCGTCTCCAACACCTTCGACATGGGTGAGTGGCAGGCCGACGATCAGGTGCAGGCGACGACCGATTGCACCTCCTATTGCCGCGCCTATTTCTGGATCGTCCCGGCCAAGGTCGATGGCGGCTGGCGCAGCGGCAACACCGAGATCAAGTTGGAGCAGAAGTTCCAGCAGTTCACCGGCACGGTGACGACGGGCAATGTGGTGGCGCCGATCTCCAATGGTAGACTGGTCGGCGACACGATCACCTTTACCGCCGGCAGCACCGAATATACCGGCAAGGTCAACGGCGATGCCATTGAAGGCACCGCCCGCACCAACGGCACCGATGCCAAGTGGCAGGCGAGCCGCGTCGCCAAATCGTAACCAGCGACGCTTGAAGCCTGGACATTGCCAAGGAGCCGTCCGTATCAACGGGCGGCTCTTTTGTATAATAATACTGCAAAATCAAAATTATAGATAGATTATCTCATAAATCAGATTAGGCTGGACCTGGGCCGACCGTTGCAGTGAAATGCCAGCATGCCGCCAGGATTCGGGCGCAGCGGTTGCCCGTCTGGAAGGGCCGGGGAGCAAACGTGCATGGCTGAAGCCGGGACGTCCGTATCTTCGACGGCGCGAAGCCTCGCCGATATCGAAGCCTCCACCATCCGCAAAGTGTCGTGGCGGCTCATTCCCTTTTTGATCCTGGCTTATTTCCTGGCCTACCTCGATCGCGTCAATCTCGGCTTCGCCGCGCTGACGATGAACGACGAATTGAAATTCTCAGCCCTGATCTTCAGCTGGGGCGCCGGCATTTTCTTCATCGGCTATTTCCTGTTCGAAGTGCCGAGCAATGTCATTCTGCACAAGGTGGGTGCTCGCCGCTGGATCGCGCGCATCATGGTGACGTGGGGGCTGATCTCGGCATTGATGGCCATGGTCGGCGGCCCCGTCAGTTTTTACATTCTGCGCTTCCTGCTCGGCGTCGCCGAGGCCGGCTTTTTCCCCGGCATCATTCTCTATCTGACCTATTGGTATCCAGCCGAATATCGCGCCCGCATTCTCGCCGCTTTCACCGTCGCCGTGCCGTTGTCGACGGTGATCGGTGCGCCGATCTCCGGCTATCTGCTTGGCCTCGATGGTCTCGGCGGCCTGCGTGGCTGGCAATGGCTGTTCATTCTCGAGGGCGTGCCGTCAATCCTTTTGGGCATCGTCACCTGGTTCTATCTCACCGACCGGCCGGCACAGGCGGGCTGGTTGAACGCCGAGCAGAAGCAGTGGCTCATCGCGCGGCTGCAGAAGGAGGAAAGTGCGAAGGAGGCTGCGCATCACATGACGCTGAGCGAAGCCTTGGCGTCGCCGAAAGTGCTGGTACTGAGCCTAGTCTATTTCGGCTTCGTCGCGGCGCTCTATGGCATGCAGTTCTGGCTGCCGCAGATCGTCAAGGCGTTCGGTCTCACCAATCTGCAGACCGGTTTCGTCACCGCCATCCCTTATCTCTTCGGTTCGATCGCCATGGTCCTCTGGGGCCGGCATTCGGACCGAACCCGCGAGCGCGTCTGGCACGTGGTGTTGCCGTTGCTGCTCACCGCGCTGGCGCTGGCCGCCGCCAGCACCTTGACCGACCCGATCCTCACCATGGTGGCGCTGACCCTGGCAGCGATCGGCATTTTCTGCACCTTCGCCTTGTTCTGGACCTTGCCCACCGCCTTTCTCAGCGGCGCTTCGGCCGCCGCCGGCATCGCGCTGATCAATTCCATCGGCAATCTCGCCGGTTTTGGCGGGCCTTATCTGATCGGCTGGGTCAAGGACAGCACCGGCAGCACCTCGACCGGGCTCCTGATCCTGGCGGTTATGCCCTTCCTGGCGGCGCTTCTTGTGGCCCTGCTCAAGCATGACCGCCGGGCCGAATTCGCGGCGGCGAAATAAGCGCCAGCGGGCCAAAAAGTCTGGCTCAGCTCAAGATAGATGCGAAATGTCCCGAGATGGGCCATAATCGCTTGTCGGATTTCACCTTCTTCGGCCGCAAGCTTCACAGAAGATAAACGACATTTAGCGATATGATTATGTCTGAGACGCTACGCCCCATAGAGTTTGGACGGGGCAGAGCTGGAACTTGGACTTTCGGGGCGGTAATCGATGCTAACGACGCAAAAGGCTGGACGCGGGATCGTTTGGGCCCTGATCGCCACTTGCATGGCCTTGGGCATCGCAACGATCGGGACGCAATATATCGTCTCGAGCCAGGGCGACGTCGCTGCGCGCGCCACAGCGCAGACCCAGCAGATCGCCCAACTCGCCCGTTTCCCGGCGCAGCTCGCCGCTACCGAGATGGATTTCCGCAATCAGGCGGCCGTGCCGCGCGGAACGCTCACCGCAAAATTCAGCCAGGCCATGAGCCAGCTCGACGCCTCCGCCAACACCATCGCCCGCAATTATCCCGAGGGCAGTGCGACCCGCGTCCAGTTCAGCAATCTCTATGGCGATCTGCGCAGCCGCTATGACGCGGCTTTCCGCGCCTTGTCCGAGGATCTTGCCGGCAATCGTCGCAGCACCGATTATTTCGTCGTTCACGCCGATGGCATCAACCAGGCTTCGCAGGCCGTCTCCACCGCCGCCACTGGCTTGATGGAAGATGAGCTGCGTCAGATGCCATTGCAGGCGCAAGCGCTCGCCAATGCTGGTAGCCGCATGTCGGAAATGTGGATTCTCGCCGGGCTCGCCGTGCTCGGCATCATGTGCGCCTATGGCCTCGTCGTCGCGCGCAATGCCAATAAGGTCTTGCGCCTCGCTGATGTCGTGCGCCACCATCGCACCGTGCCGGTTCAGGCCGCGAGCGAAACCGAGAAAGACGCATCGCCGGAAACGCCGCGCACGCGTCCGCCCGTAGCCGCCGCCGATCTGCCGCGGCTGATCGACGAAGCCATTCCGACGGCGCTCGCCGATGAATTGAAGACCGGCGTGTTGTTCATCGCCATGACCAATCTCGAGGCGCTGCGTCTCGATCACACCGGGGAAGAAGTCGAGGATTTGCAGCTTGGCGTGCGCGACAGCATTGCCGCGGCGCTGCGTCCCTCCGACGTGGTGGCGCGCTTGGGCGACGGCGAATATGGCATCCTGCTTGCCGAAATGCGCCAGCGCGGCGACTTCGTGCCAATCGAACAGCGTATCCGCCGCGCCATCACCTTCGCGCAAATGCGCTTCCCGCAATTCGCCGGCAAGAACATCGCGCTGCGCAGCAACTCGGCCATGTATCCGATCGACGGTTATCGCGGCGACGATCTGCTGCGCTCGGCCCGCACGATGGGGCAGGGCAATCGCGAGCAAGTGCAGTTGAGCCACGACACCGCTCAGGTTGAAGAAGCGCCGTTGGCCTCGGCCGCGATCGCTCAACCGCCCGCCCAACAAGCTGCCGAGCCTGTGGCTGCGCCGCAGCCGCCGGCCCCGCAGAACGGACGCAAGCCGCCCGATCGCTGGGACCGCGACGATCTGATTTTCACCTGATCCAAAGCGGTTTCCCGTCCAAAAACGCCTGACTGCGTGCATTTGGCATGGGACAACTGGGGTTCTGACGCAGGGCTGCTGTCGCTGCTGGTCTTCCGGCAGGCTACCATGCGCCCATGTTGGACACGGCGGTTCGGCCCGCATTCCTCAATGTCGAACGCTCGGTGACGGGCGTGCCCTGGCGTGATCGTCTGGGGCCGGACGGGCGTGCCATATCGGAAGCCTTGGTGCAGCAGTTCGGCATCAGCGACATTCTCGCCCGTGTTCTCGCCGGCCGTGGCGTGACGCCGGAAACGGCGCTGCCCTTCCTGCATCCGACCGTGCGCGACGCCATGCCCGATCCAGCCACCATGGTGGATATGGAGCCGGCCATCGCGCGACTGGCACAAGCCATCACGACAGGCGAACGCATCGCGATCTTCGGCGACTATGACGTTGACGGCGCGTGCTCGTCCGCCTTGCTCGCCGACTTCCTGCGCCACTGCGGCAGCGACCACGCCATCCATATTCCCGATCGCATCTTCGAGGGCTACGGCCCCAACAACGATGCCATCAGCCGCCTGGCCGCCGATGGCGCGACCCTGCTGGTCACCGTCGATTGCGGTACTGCGAGTATCGAACCGTTCGAACATGCGCGCACACTTGGTCTTGACGTGATCGTGCTCGATCATCACCAGGCGCCTGAAGTGCTGCCCTCGACCATTGCCATCGTCAATCCGAACCGGCTCGATGATCTCTCGGGCCTCGGCTATCTCTGCGCCGCCGGCGTCGTGTTCATGACTCTCGTCGCGCTCAATCGCCGCCTGCGCGAGCAGGGTTTTTGGGGCGAGAGCCGCCCGGCGCCCGATCTCTTGAAGAGCCTCGACCTCGTGGCGCTCGCCACCGTTGCCGACGTGGTGCCGCTGCGCGGTCTCAATCGCGCATTCGTCAGCACCGGCCTGCAGGTGATCCGTGGGCGCGGCCGCATCGGCCTGCGCGCGCTTTTCGATGCCGCCGGACTCGATGGGCCGCCCCAGGCCTTCTCGCTCGGCTTCATGATCGGGCCGCGCATCAATGCGGGCGGACGCATCGGCGATGCTTCGCTCGGCGCGCGGCTTCTCTCCCTCGATGACGAAGCGGAGGCGGTGCGCATCGCCGCCGAACTCGATCGTCTCAACAAGGAACGTCAGATTCTCGAAGTGGCGGCCGTCGCCGAAGCCGAGGCGGAAGCCCTGGCCTCGCTTGGTCTCGACGAGGAAGGGGCGGCCGTGGTCGTGGCCGCTTCGCAAGGCTGGCATCCCGGCATCGTCGGCCTGGTGGCCGCGCGGCTGAAGGAGCGGTTCGGCCGGCCGGCTTTCGCCATTGCCATGGGCGGGCTCACCGGCACGGGCTCTGGCCGTTCCATTCCCGGCGTCGATCTCGGCAAGGCGGTGCGCGCCGCTGTCGAAGCACATGTCTTGGTGAAAGGCGGCGGCCATGCCATGGCGGCGGGCGTGACGGTCGAGCGCGACAAGCTCGGCGCCTTCCGCGCCTGGCTCGAAGAGCGGCTCGGCGAGACCGTGGCACGCGCCCGGGCCGAACACGCCCTCATCATTGATGCGGCGCTGACCGCTGGCGGCGCCCGCAAGGAGATGGTCGCCGACGTGGAACGGGCAGGGCCGTTCGGATCGGGCAATCCGGAGCCGGTTTTCGCTTTGCCGTCGCTGCGCATCCTCGATGCCTCCCAGGTCGGCACCCAGCACGTGCGGGTACGCGCCCAATCGGGTGATTCTGCCCGGATCGATGCCGTCGCCTTCCGGGCGCTGGAAAAGCCGCTCGGCCAGGCGCTGATCCGCCACCGTGGCGAGATTCTGCACCTGGCGGGCACGCTTTCCATCGATCGCTGGGGCGGCAACGAGCGGGTGCGGCTGCGCATCATCGATGCCGCCGTGCCAGATTAACCGCGAAAATCCGCGATTTACGTTCAAAATGCCGCGCAACCGCCGCCGTCGTGGCGACGCGGCAAAAACTCTAGGAAAATCGCCAGCAAAACGTCGTCTATGGCTTGCATCGGGCAGGGGCTGTGACTATACCGGCGGCGGTTCGCGAGACCTCTTGCGGAAACGCTGTTGGCGTCTCCATTTCCCGCGATCCCCGCGCCCATCGTCTAGCGGTCTAGGACGTCGCCCTTTCACGGCGAAAACAGGGGTTCGATTCCCCTTGGGCGCGCCAATCAAGTCAAATGCTTAGTAATTTCGTCCGACAATCCGCCTCGGCCCCTTTAGTTGGGTGCCTGGTATCGGCGAGCAATACGGTTTTTCCCGCCCGCGTTCTGGGGCCTGCAAAAAGCCGACAGCTGGAACGCGTCCAATGAAGCGTCGGCAATCCTAGCTCCCAGCCGATGATCGGAACTATTCTTCGTCGATGTTCGCTGTCTTTACGATCTCGCGGTAGCGAGCGATATCCCGCTTGATGAAGCTGGCGAATTCGTCGGCGGTGCCGCCCACCATATCGTAACCAAGATCGGCGAAGCGTTTCTGGAAGGCGGATTCCTTGATGACCACTTGGATGTCATGATTGATGGCTTCGCGAATGTTCCGCGGTGTCTCGCCCGGAGCCATGATCCCTAGATATCCCGAGTTGTTGTAATTCGGCAGGCCAGCTTCCGCCATTGTCGGAACGTCGGGCAAGACGCTCACTCTTGTATTGCTCGTCACAGCCAAGGGGATCAGTTGACCTCTTTTGATTGGCTCCATCGCGCCCAGTATGTCACTGCAGTAAATTCCGATTTCATCGCCCAGCACAGCAGCCAATGCGGGCGACACACCCTTGTAAGGTATATGCGTCAACTTCACGTTGGCCTCGATTTGCAGAAGCTCCATACAGAAGTGATGTGCGCTGCCCTTGCCGACAGAAGCATATTGCAACGGTGGATTGCTTGTTTTGGCTCGATCAAGCAGCTCTCTGAGTGTCTTGATGTTCATTTTCGGCCGCACCACGAGGACGTTCGGCGAGGCCGCGAGATAACTGACTGCGGACAGATCCTTGTCGGTGTCATAAGGCAACGACTTATATACGCTTGGATTGACCGAAATAGATGTCGAGGCCAGCAACAGCCTTTGACCGTTCGGCTTGGACTGCGCGATGGCTGAGGCGGCAAGGATGTTGCCGGCGCCTGGCTTGTTTTCGATCAGCACGGGCACGCCCCAAACCGTTTCCAGGCCTCGTCCGAGTTCACGCGCAACCTGATCGACGGTTCCGCCGGCAGCAAATGGTGCGACAATGGTCACGGGCCCGTTCGGCTTGAATTCCGCGGCCTGAGTTGGCGCAATCGTCTCAAGCCCAAACAGCAGTGCGCAAGAAATTGAAGTGATTAGCCAGCGCCGCAAGCCCACGAGCGTCTCCCCGAATTTTGTTGTTGTCGAGAAACTGGCAACTGCACTCAACGTTGTCAAATTTCATCCGATGATGTCTTATTTTACTAAGCAACAAAGGACGTCACAGGGAGGTCGTATTGGGAAATCGTGCGAAGCGTATTGCTGTCATTGGTGGCGGGATTGGTGGCATGACGGCCGCCGCAGCTCTTCATCAGCGTGGGTTTGAAGTGTCCATCTACGAGCGGGCAGCAAACCTTGGTGAAGTGGGATTTGGTCTCCAGCTTGGTCCCAACGCCGTTAAAGTTGCGCGCGCAATTGGTATTCTCGATGAGTTGAAGAGCTTCGCCGTCGAACCGTCCTCGATGGTTTCGCTCACATGGGACACGGCTGATCTTCGCTTTCGAAATCCGTGGGACGGGCTGATGGAGCGACGGTTCGGCGCGCCCTACATGATGGCTCATCGTCCGGATCTTCACGAGGCTCTGATCGGCAAGGTGCCGTCTGACGCAATCCATCTGAGCAAAAGCTGTGTCAGCGTTGCCAATACCAAAGAGGGCGCGAGCGCTATTTTTGCCGACGGAACGCAGATCGAAGCAGACGTCGTTATCGGAGCCGATGGTATTCACTCGTCCGTGCGGAAGGTGGTTTTTGGCGAAAGCACGGCACGTTTTACAAATCAGATCTGCTGGCGCGCAGCGGTGCCGATGGAAGATGCGCCTTCTCAAGTCGGACCAAATCGGTCGGTAGAGCTGCACACCAAGGATTATATTGGCTGGATTGGCCCGACCGGCCACGTCATTTGCTATCCAGTCCGCGGCGGTAAATACATGAACATCTTTGCCGGACGTGTCTCGGAGGAATGGGCCGAGGAGTCGTGGTCGGTTCCGTCGAGCGTCGACGAGATGCTCGAAGCTTATGCCGGCTGGAATGATGCCTTGCTCGATATGTTCCGGAAGATAGAGAGCTGCTATCGCTGGGGCATTTATGATCGAGAGCCACTGGAGACCTGGGTAAATGGCAGGGTTGGTCTTCTCGGAGATGCCGCTCATCCTATGATGCCCACCCTCGCTCAGGGGGCCGCCCAGTCGATGGAGGATGGTCTGGCTCTGGCGAGGATCTTGTCCGAGCACAAGGACGATCCAGACGCCGGACTGCTGGCATATGATCGTGAGCGCCAGCCAAGAGGCAAAAAGGTCCAGCTGCAGGCCCGCGATCAATTTAACAACAACCGGAAGCCGGTCGCGCCCCCGCCGATCAGCGTCGATTGGATCTATGGGTATGATGCCAGCACCGGGGCCACGACGATCGTGGACTAGACTCACCGCTCTCGCGGAATGGGTGCGTGTTCGCTTGGCGTATCAATAATTTCAATAGCTTGCGGGATTAGCCTAATCGGCTTGTTCAATAATAGTCTGATAAGACCTGCATGCGAGCATGTTCCTGCTGGCCTTGCCATTAGACCCGTGTGACGGCAATCTCAGCTTAGTCAGGCGTTTCTGCGAGTTTATCATGATCGACGATGGCATTGCCTCTGCTGGCAAAGGAAACCAGGGTACTCCGCTTGGGCGTCAGTTGGCGCTTCTCAACCGCCGGTCGTTTCTGGCCGGCTCGGCCGCCGGTCTTGGTGCGCTTGGACTTGCCGGCTGCGCGACAACCGATGGCATGAGTTTCGCCGAGGCGACGGCGCTCTACGGGCCGGTGCCCGAGGAAAAGTTCCCGATCCCCGCGACCGATATCAGCAAGCTCGATCCGAAATACTATCGTCGGAAGGTGCGCTACGACAGCAAGGAAGCGCCCGGTACTATTATCGTCGATCCCGGCAACTATCATGTCTACCGCATCGAGGGCGATGGCAACGCCACCCGCTATGGCGCCAACGTCGGCCGCGATGGCTTCCGCTGGAGCGGTGACGCCTATGTCGGGCGCAAGGGCGAATGGGCGATCTGGACACCGCCCAAGGAAATGATCAAGCGCCAGCCCGAGGCGGCGAAATACGCCCGAGGCATGCCGGGCGGTCTCGACAATCCGCTTGGTGCGCGCACGCTCTATCTCTACCAGAACGGCCGTTACACGCTCTACACCATCTACGCCAGCAGCGATGTTGAATCGATTGGCTCAGGCATTACAAGCGGCTGTGTCGGCCTCCTCAGCCAGGACATGCTACACCTCTACGCGCAAACGCCGGTCAAGACGAAAGTGGTCGTCCTGCCGGCGTAGCTCGGACCGCCTCCGGTTCCACGCCACCGGGACAGCCGTCGCCCTAGGACGACCGGGCCACTTCGCGGCGCCGGTCGTTCACGAACAGCCAGGCGGCCGAGATCAGGAAATAAACGGCGCCGACCGCGGCATAGCCAGCGACGTTGGCGATGGACGGCGGCGCCGGCATGCGGGCCTGAGAAATGAAAAAGCCACCGGCCAAAGCCGACTGAGCGCCGCTCAGGATCATCGCCCATTGCCCGCCAACACTCTTCCAGCGCCGCACGGCGGTGCCAAGCTGCAGCAGGCCCGAGAGGATGGCCCAAGCGCCGAACACCGCGAGCACCCAGTTCATGCTCAGCTGGAGCGCCAGGATGACGGCGAGCGTCGTTATAGCGCTCACGACAACATTGACGGTCTGCGTCCGATTTTTACCTAACCCGCCGCTGCGTGCCGCATCGACGAAGTTCGCCACGGCATCCCAGGCGGGGTAGGCGATAAGCAGGATATTCGCGACCGCCGGCGAATGCTGCCCCACCGTGAAGGCCGCGGCCACCCAAACGGCCGAAAACCCCGCGCGGATGAAATAATAGAGTTTGAGGCTCCGCGCCTGGCCGGCGGGGGCAACATCGATAGCAGTGTCGGTCATAGTATAGCCTTTCAACTAGTTGGTAGGTTAAGCAGGGAAGTTTCGGAGCGATTTCACCGCTGAAGCTCATGATGCAGGTATCAAAATACCGTTAGACGGTGGGCTTTGCGGTCAAATGGATGTCTCTGGACGGTCCGTTCACTGGCGAACCACGGCAAGCCTTTCGATAAGGGGATGAGTGACGGCGTCGAAGATTTTGGGGTCGCCATAAGCGCGGGCCGAGAGCATGGCGCCGTGCACTGTTGCCATGAAGCTCTCCGCCTCGGATCGCGCGGTGCCGGACAGAGCAAGAGTGCCCTGTTTTGCGCCTCGTTCCATGACGGAGGTGAGCCAGGCGGAAAGCGCCCGAAAATAAGCCCTGACTTCCAAGGCGATTTCGGGCGGGAGTGCCGGTATTTCGCTCGCCAGCAAGGCGCAAACGCAAAAAGTGACGGACCCGTCGGCGATGCAATCGCGCCAGAAGCCGGTGTAAGCGCGAAGCTGATCCACCGGTTCGGGATGATGGCGTTCCAGCTCGGCGATCCCCACCTCGGCTTCCTCGCGATAGCGCGCCACGAGGGTTCGGACCAGCTCGGCCTTGCTGGGGAAGTGGTGGTGAATGCTGGCTTTGCGGATGCCCACGACCTGGGAAATGTCCGCGTAGCTAAACCCATTGTACCCGCCCGCGATGATCAGGGAGCGGGCGCAACGCAGAATGTCGTCGGAGGTGGTCGAAAGGTTGCTCATCGCTCTTTATCTACCTACTAGTAGGGTTCTCGTCAAGTGTCGCCCAATCGCGATGGCTAACGCACTGACGGGACGCCGGAACCAATCCCGGCGCAGATCGGATCGGACCGGCGCTATAACTTGTCAATCTTGCGGGTGGCAGCGACCAGCGATTGAGTTTGGGCGTGATAGCGGCGGATAGGCCGGAAACGAAACCGGGATTTCCTTTCGCTCGCAGCCGCTCACAGGCGCGCTGTCTCACTATCCGCGGTACTTCCACAGACCCCGCATGAATGCCCAGAATGAGTCTGGATGGAAGCGCTCGCACCATTCCTCATACGATTTGAATAAAACAAGGCGATCTCGAGCAACCCGTCCTTTTCTGATGCGTACTTCACGCATTTTGTCATGCCAGCCCAGCCAGGTGACGCCACCCATTCCACGGCTCCTGCACTCGCCATATCCGATCATGAGGCGACCGCTAAACCAGCTTGCGTGGACAGGAAAGCCGGTGGCCGATGCCGCTGCGAACAATACCTGCTGAGCTTCGCTCGAAATTGGAAGCTCAGTATCGCGACGTCCTCCTCGTGGGTCTTTGTTTAAATGGGTCCAAGTCACATCGACGAGATAGAGGTCTCCCGAACGAATTTCCCAGGTTCCCGTATATCCTCGATAGTTGGCGGTCGATTTCACATAGGGATTTTTGATAGAGAGCTTGTGGCGCTCGAGGAGCGTTCTCAACGGCTCGGAATAGAGGAGGCACTTCTGGCCATCGGCAAGAAAGACTTCGGATGCTTGGGCCGTCATGTAAGACTTTCTTGGAGGACTACAGACGAGGATTGTATCTCGAATTTTGGGTCACTCTTCTGGCCGGCTCACTCCACCTTGCCGATCTTGCGGGTCGCAGCGATCAGCCGGGCGCTGTCGGCTTCGACGAAGGCTTTGAAGGCGACGGCATCTTGATAGGCCGGCGGGCTTCCCGCCTTCTCGAATATATGCTGGATCGCGGGATCCGCCATCGTCGTTTCATCGCGTCTTCGAGCTTGCGCGTGACGGCGGCGGGCAGGCCGTTCGGTGCGAACAATCCGGCCCAGATGTAGAACTCGACATCGTCGTAGCCGAGTTCCTTGAAGGTCGGCAGGTCGGGGAAAAAGGGAATGCGCTGCGCGCCCGAGCAGCGGAGGCGGCAGAACCGTCTACGCTGCTGCCGTGGCGCTTTGGCTCGGCCTTTAATGGGCGAGCACCGTTTCGTCGGACGGAGCATCGGCGCCAGTGTCGTGAAGAAATATCATCACGACGCAGGCGATGACGGAGATGACCAACGGTGCGGCGGCAATGAGGTAGAGATGCTCAAGTGGGAAGTTCATTCCGATGAGCATGCCGCCCAGTGCCGGTCCGCCGAAGGCGCCGAAGCGTCCGATACCGAAAGCATAGCCAACGCCCAGCGCGCGGACGTGGGTCGGGTACATAATGCCCGCCGTCGCATTGAGGCCGAACTGGATGCCGAGCAGGCAAAATCCTGAGACGAAGGTGATCCACACCAGCCAGGGCGTTGTTGCTAAATATCCGATCGCTGCCGTCGATGGGATGCCGAGAAGGATGAGCAGAATGACCGGCCGCAATCCCATCTTGTCGACAAACCGGCACATGACGAGCCCGCAGACTGAGCCGCCGAGCTGGAACATGAGGCCGGCATTCTGCGCCGTGGCGGCATTTCCGCCAGCCTTGATCAAGGCAGGGGTGATGATCGTCTGCAACCAGATGTTGACGAAATAGAACACCATCAGGTTGATCGCAAACAGCAGCCACATGAGCGGCGTGATCAACGCGAATTTACCGACGAACAGATCGATGAAGCGCGCCTTGTCCCGATTGTGGCTTGCGGAGACGATGACGTCGTTAGGTCCGATCGTCGTTCCCATGCGCGCCGCCAGACGCACCATCTCAGCCCGCCGCGAGGGAACCAGGCTGAGATATTTGATCGACTCGGGCAGAATGAAGAATGAGAGGGCGGCGATCACGAGCGGCACAATGCCGCCGATCCAGAAGATGATCGGCCAATCGTAAGTGGCGACCAATGTATTGGCGACGATGGGTGGAAAAATGCCGCCGAGCGTCGTGCCGATGAACATCAGAATGATGAACGTTGCGCGCACGCGCCGCGGTGCCATTTCCGCGTTCAGCGAGATCGTGTTTGAAACCACGCCGCCGACTCCAAAGCCGGTCAGGAACCTCGCCCAGGTGAGATGGTCGACAGAATTCGCCACAGCGACAAGCATCGTAAACAGACCGAAGACGATGAGCGACAGGATGATCGCGATCTTCCGGCCGTAACGGTCGCCGATCCAGCCAAAGAGCGGCGCACCGAACAGCACGCCGAAATTGGTCGCGCTGAATGGGAATGTCAGCGCCGCCGGTGAAGCGAGGTGCCAGTCACGCACAAAGAAGGGGCCGGCCGCAGGCGCCGCCGAAATGTCGTAGCCGTCGATGAGGGTGATGACAAAACACCAGAAAACCAAAAGCCAATTGAAGCCCGTGATTTTTTGACTATCGACCAAATCGTCAATGTTGATCGTTGCGGATTGTTGCACGGGGCGTCCCTCCAAGAGGTATGATTTGAGCCAGCTAGATGTTGAGCGTGTCGTTGCTGGAGCCTGTCACAGGCTTAACTGGAAGATATCGATCTGTCACTCGCGTCAAGATCTTACAAGTAAGGCTCGTGCTGAGTATTACGCCGATGATGGTTTTCGGATTGCAGTCCCGACACTTTTGAGCCGGGTAATTTCTTTTGCGCGCTCCTCGGCCTAATATCATCGGGATACGAAGCGACAATGTGACGTGACGCGACGATCTATACCCGTCGTGCCGACAGCTGTGTGAGATCGGGCCCGCATGAGTTTCGGTGTGAATGCAAGCTGCGATGTGGCTTCTGCCCAGGCAGAACAGGCGCGTTCTCCGGCTGAACATCCCAATCTTGTGTTGGCGACGACGGTCCTTGCGTCGGGGCTGGCGTTCGTCGACGGTTCGGTCGTCAATGTCGGCCTGCCGACGATCGAAGCCTCGTTCCACGTTGGTTCGGCGGATCTCCAGTGGGTGATCAACGCTTATCTATTGCCGGCGAGCGCCTTGCTGCTGTTTGGCGGTGGCGCTGGCGATCGTTTTGGGCGGCGGCGGATTTTGATTTTGGGCATGCTGCTGTTCGCGGCTTCGTCACTCCTCTGCGCACTTGCGCCAACGCTTTCGTGGTTGTTGATCGGACGGGTCCTGCAAGGAACGGGCGCCGCGCTCCTGCTGCCCAATAGTCTGGCGATCCTCGGCGAGTCCTTTTCGGACGAGGCGCGCGGGCGGGCCATCGGCATCTGGGCGGCGGCTGGTGCGATCATGGGCGCCGTGGGGCCGGTGCTTGGCGGATGGTTGATTGATCTCACCGGATGGCGCGCCATTTTCCTGATCAACCTTCCGCTGGCGCTGGCCGCCATCGCGTTGGCTTTGGCCTATATTCGCGTGCCGCGCACTGACAGTGGGAAGGGCGCATTGGATGTGGCCGGCAGTATGCTTGCCGCGGTCGCATTGGGCGCATTGACCTGGGGCCTCACGATCGGCTCGGGACCAACAGGATGGACCTCGCCTGCGGTCGTCGCGGTTGCTCTGGGAAGCGTGCTTCTCGTCGGGTTCATCGTTCTCGAAGGCCGACGGGGCGATCATGCCATGATGCCGCTTGCGCTGTTTGCGTCGACGACTTTTGTCGGATTGTCGCTTCTGACATTGCTTTTATATGGGGCACTCGGCGGGCTGCTGGTTCTTCTGCCTTACGTGCTGATCCAATCGGCCCAGTATTCGGCGACGGCAGCGGGAGCGGCGATGCTGCCTTTTCCGCTGGTGATGGCTATCGCTTCGCCGACGATCGGCGCCTTCTCTGGTCGCGTCGGCCCGAAGCTTCCGCTTGCCGTAGGGACCATAGGTGTCGCGGTGGGGCATCTGCTGTTGCTGCGCGTCGACGCTGATGCTGATTATTGGATGACCGTCTTTCCCGCGCTTTTCGTCATCGCGCTCGGCATGTCATGCGCCGTGGCGCCCCTGACGACAGCTGTTCTGGGGTCGGTGGATGAACAACACACCGGATCGGCTTCGGGCCTCAACAGTGCTTTGGCGCGCGTCGGCGCTTTGGTTGCGACAGCGCTTTTAGGGATCGTTCTATCGGCGACGGGAGCAGCGCTCATTGGCGCGTTTCATCTCGCAGCGATGGCGGGCGCCGCACTGGCGATGGCGGCCGCTCTCTGCGCCATATTGTTGATCGACGATCCAGAGCGCTAGCGTCCGTGCTCCTCCAGAAAGATATAGGCTTACGGTGCAAACTTTAAGTTTCTTTACGCCATGGTGCTTGCACCGGCTATTCCACCTTGCCGATCTTTTTGGTCGCAGCGATCAGCCGGGCGCTGTCGGCTTCCACGAAGGCTTTGAAGGCGACGGCATCTTGATAGGCCGGCGGGCTTCCCGCCTTCTCGAAGATCTGTTGGATCGCGGGATCAGCCATCGTCGTTTTCATCGCGTCTTCGAGCTTGCGCGTGACGGCGGCGGGCAGGCCGTTCGGTGCGAACAATCCGGCCCAGATGTAGAATTCGACATCCTCGTAGCCGAGCTCCTTGAAGGTCGGCAGGTCGGGGAAGGAAGGAATGCGCTGCGCGCCCCAGTTGGCGAGAACGCGCAAAGCTCCGGAGTCGACATGCGGCTTCAGGACACCCGGTGCCGAGGCGAGGGCCTTGAGTTGGCCGGAGAGCAGATCGTTCAGCGCGGGGCCGGCACCGCGATAGGGAACGTGCAGAAGTTTGATGCCGGCTGAAGCCGCGAACATTTCCATGGCGATGTGCAGCGTGCCGTAGGATCCCGACGAGCCGTAGGAAATGGTGCCGGGACTGGCTTTGGCATCCGCGACGAAATCCTTCAGCGTCTTCCAGGGCGAGGACGCGGGAACGGCGAGCAAAGTCGGATCAGCCAGGACACGGGCGATGGGCGCAAGCTGCGTCACTTCGTAGGGCGACGGGCGGTCGAACAGGCGCGCGGCTTCCGGCAGCACCGCGAGAGAGGACAATGTCATCAGCAGCGTATAGCCATCGGGGGTTGCGCGCGCGGTCGCGGCATTGCCGATCGCGCCGCCGCCGCCACCGCGGTTGTCGACCACGATGGATCTGCCGAGCAATTTCTCCAGCGATTGCGCGACAGGCCGCGCGGCCAGATCGGCCTGTCCACCAGGCGGGAAGGGCACGATCATCGTGATGTTCTGCTCCGGCCAAGCCCCTTGCGCGGCAGCGAAGTGAGGCAGGCACGCGCCTGCCGAGATGGCGGTCAGTCCGGCAATGATCTCGCGACGATCCATGGTCTCCTCCCCACTATGGCTCTGCGATCGTGATCCGTGATGATGATACGAAATTTAGGTCGCTGACCAGAGCAATACGGAAAAAAGAACGCGTCCGGACGTAAGCCCTTAGTTTCACCACTGGCGAAGGGTGCTTTCGCAAATCTTTGCATGAGTGCGCGGCTTCAATGCGGTCGCAGGATCACGTGCCGACACCAGAGGAGGAGCGATGAATGAAGAGCGTTCGTTCATCGTCTCTGCGATTTACAACGGCGAAGGCGTGAGGTTGCATCATGAAATAGAGGCGATGCAATTTTGCAGCGGGTAAAATGAGTGCGTTCGTTTGCTGCGAACGACAATCACAAAGCCGCGATTGGTAATCGTCGCGAAGCGATTAGTCGATTCATAAACTCGTTGCGGCGCAACGATAAGTCATTCAACGCATCGTTATCGCATTACCGAATGTTCATGCACGGTGGCAAGGTCGACAAAATTAAGCCCGAGTGCATTCGCAATTGTGGAGCAGTTGAGGCATCGAAAATAACTAGGGAGATTCGCCATGTTAAATCGTCCGAAGCGACTTGCTGCGGCCATCGTTGCCATTGCTCTGATTCCGAGCTTCGCAAGCTCTTCAGTATTTGCCGCCGCGGCGGCGTCTCATGTCGCCGTCCATCACCCAGTTCACTATGCCGTGCCGGCTGATCATCAAGCGGCTCCTGCTGCCCCGGAGCAGCCGATCCCGTCGAACTGCTATCGAAGCATGATCCAAAAGCCGGTGTTTGGCGAAGGCTTGGAGTGGGTCAACCTGATGATCTGCACCTGATCGATGGACGATGCGGCGGTCGATGCCGCCGCATCATGTTCGACACGGTTACTCTCCTGTCAGTGTCTTGAGACGGTCCACGACCGCCTGCGGCGCGCGATAGAGTTTGAGCACCGTTTCCTGCACTTCGTCGGCCTTCACGCTATAGATTTCGAGCTGTTGCTTCTCCGCATCGGCGAGAAACTGCTTGTCCTGCAAAACCTCGGCGAAACCCGTTCGCAGAAGCGTAAGATGTTCCTCTGGCGTCTGCGGCGGCGCGATATAGGCTTTGCCGAAAGCCTGCTGGAAGTTGACCATCATGAGAACGGCTTGCCGATCGAGATCGTCCTTGATGAGTGGCCAGGGCTGAGGCACGCCGAGCGCCTGAAGCTCTTCATTCGGGTTTTCGTTGAACTGGACGAGGATGTTGACGGTCTTGTCGCGCACCCAGTTTGGCTTTTGCGCCTTCAGCGCCGTCCAGTCGACGCCGCACACACCATCGATCTCACCGCGCTCCATGGCGTAATACAGGCTGCCTGGTCCGCTATAGCCATAAACGATGTCGAACTTCACACCCGTCGATCGTTTGAGAGAGTTGGCGTAATCTGTGGTCGGGCTGCCTTGTGCCGTCGTGCCGATGATCGCTTTGCGCGTCATCGCCTCTTGCAATGTCTTCACCTCCGAGCGCGCCGAGGTGAGGCAGAGACGCGAGCCGCGTTCCGCGCCGCCGATAAAGCCGAATTGCGTTGGATCGGCCTGAACTTTTCGGCCGAACAGGCGATCCATCATCGCGTTCGCGGGGATTGTCGCGATGATGGTGCCATCGCGCGGCGCTTGCCGTGTCATATAGGCGGCGGCAGTGCTGCCGCCGGCACCTGGCATGTTACGCACGATGACGGCCGGAGACCCCGGCAGGTAGCGGCCGAGATAAGAGGCGATGAGGCGCGAATAGAGACTGTAGCCGCCGGACTCGTCCGTGCCGACCAGGATCGTCACCGTTTTGCCGGCGTAATAGCCGTCCGATGCGCTGGCGCGCGGCGCTGCGAGCGTCAATGTCGTGATGGCCAATAGGGCCGTGAGCGTCGATTTCTTCAGTTGCATGCGATCCTCCCCGATCGTGTCAACGCGTCATCGTTTTGCTTAATGTGGGTTGCGGCAGGTTGGCGCCTTGCTCGCGCAGACGCAGCACCAGGTCTTCGGTGTCGAGATCGCAAGCAGGTTGCCCGGTGGCGATGCTTTGCACGGCTGCGGTGCCGGCCGCTTGCCCCATCATATAGGCGGCCGATTGCGCGCGAATCGAGCCATGCACCTTGGTGTCGCTGGAATGACACCGGCCGGCGACCCAGAGGTTCGTCCATCCCTTCGGCACCAGAATGCTATAGGGAATGCCGAGGCTTTGCCCGACACCCAACCCGTGCTTGCCCTCGAAATCCTGGGTGAAGCGCTTGAACTCTTTTTCGGAGGTATCGGTCGGATGCACGTCGGTCGGTCGGTTATAGACGGCGATCTGATCGGGAAATTGCCGGCCGCTGGTATAGTCCTCGAACAGCAGCTCGAATTCGCCGACGATACGCCGGGTATCGCGAACACCCATGACAGGCGCGGTCGACAGCAGTTCGATGTTTTCGCAACCCGGCATATATTTGCGGAAGAAAGACTCGTATTCGACCGCGAGCTTGCGTCCGAAAATCATGCCGTCCGACAGCGACCGGACATCAAGCCCGTTCAGATTGAAGACATGGCCGCCGTTGAGCTGCGCTGCCTGCTTGCCGATCTTGTTCATGCCCGGCATGAACCGATCGGGCTGCGTGAAATGCTCGTCGTCGATCGCTTTGAGGAGAAGCTTCTTCGACAGCGCTTTCGCCGCATCGATGCCGCGCCAATCCTCGCCATAGGCCGGATCGTCCCAGTTCACGCCGGAATAAAGCGAGCACAGGGTGCTGGGCGCCACGGCATCGATGTCACGCAAGATGACCTTGCACTCGGCACCGCAGAGATCGGACAAAGCGGCATCGCCCGTCGCATCGACATAGGTTTTGGCGCGGATATAGCGATAGCCTTCCACATTGCTGATGACGACACCGTCGATCTTCGTGTCCGTCACTTCCGCATCGATGACGCGGGTGAAAAAACGTACGTCGACGCCGGCATCCTGAACCAGTTCATCGAGCAGCCGCTTCAACCCTTCCGGTTTGAAGGGCACCCATCGGTTGAGCTGGCTATGCAGATATTCCGGCACGACATGCGGGCCGAGCTGGCCGCGCTGTTGCAGGGCCAAGACGATCTGCTTCATGAGGCCACCGACCAGCATCTGCTTGCCGTCGGAGATAGGCCCGAACGTCGTCACGAGACCAGACGTGCCCATGCCGCCGAGGCAGCCGGTGGCTTCCAGCAGCAGGACTTTGGCGCCGAGACGCGCGGCACAGACGGCTGCGGCCGTTCCAGCCGGGCCACCGCCGGCGACGACGACATCGAATTCATCCTCGATCGGGATTTCACGCTTCAACGTATACGTGCTCATGCGGCGTTTCCTCGGCCTCGTTTTTCAGGGCAGGCTCTTTTGCAGATGCGCGAGGGCGGCCTGAACGCCGCCCGCGCGATGGGGCGCCTGACACAGCGCCAGTCCCATTTCCACGCCGGACAAAGTGCCGGCGAGCATCAGATCGTTGAAGTCACCGAGATGACCGATCCGGAACACTTTGTCGGCAAGGCGCGAAAGGCCGTTGCCCAGCGACATGTTGAATGTCTTGAGGACGACGGCACGGAACGCGTCGGCCGAATGTCCTTCGGGCAGGAAGACGGCCGTCAGCGATGACGAATGGTGATTTGGCGTGGTGCACACCGTCTCAAGCCCCCAGGCCGCAACGGCCGCACGCGTGGCGGCGGCATGCCGGGAATGGCGCGCGAGAATGGAGGCCAAACCTTCTTCCTCGAAAATCGCCAGCGCTTCCCGCAAGCCAAAGAGCAGGTTGGTGGAGGGCGTGTAGGGGAAGGCGCCGGAGCGGTTGGCGGCCGCCATGGCGGGCCAGGACCAATAGGACCGCACCATGCGCGCCTGTTTCGCCGCTTCCATGGCCTTGGCGCCGACCGCGTTAAACGACAGGCCGGGCGGCAGCATCAGCCCCTTTTGCGAACAGCCGATGGTTACGTCGGCGCCGAAGCGATCGTGACTGTAAGGGATCGAGCCGAGCGACGAGATCGTATCGACCAGCAGGAGGGCAGGGTGGCCGGTCGCGTCCAAGGCCGCGCGCACATCATCGATGGGGCTGACGCAGCCGGTGGAGGTCTCGTTATGGACGACGCAGACGGCGCGGATCTGATGATCGGGGTCTTGTTTCAGAGCATCCGCAATGGCGTTGGCATCGGCGCCGCTGCGCCACGAGCCTGGAATGATTTGGGCCTTGAGACCAAGGTTTTGCGCCAGCTCGCTCCACAGCTTCGCGAAGTGGCCGGTCTCATACATGAGAACGGTGTCGCCGGGTGAGGTGGTATTGACCAGCGCCGCTTCCCAAGCCCCCGTTCCCGAGGCCGGGTAGAGGAAGACGTCGCCCGAACAATCGCAAAGCTTTTTCAGGCCGGCGAGCACGCCATGGGTCAGTTCGGCGAAATCAGGACCGCGATGATCGATCGTCGGGCGTCCGATGGCCTGCAACACACGGTCCGGAACGTTCGTCGGGCCGGGAATCTGCAAAAAATGGCGCCCTGTCAAAGCGACCTCCCATTGATTATTTGAATTATGAATGCATAATTCGATTTTGAGAGTCAAGCGAAGGGCCGGCTGATGCCGATGGAAGCGAATTCGACCGCGGATGTGATGGTGGTGCCCATCTCCCGCCGCAGCCTGCATGAGGAACTGGCGGCGCGATTGCGCGACATGATCGTGGAGGGCGCGCTGCCGGCCGGCCGGAAGGTCTCGGAGCGCGAGTTGTGCGAACGGTTCGGCGTGTCCCGCACGCCGCTACGCGAAGCTCTTAAAGTCTTGGCCTCGGAAGGATTGATCAATCTCAATCAGAATAGGGGCGCCACGGTCGCGGCGCTCACACGCGCTGACCTTGAAGAGGTGTTTCCGATCATGGGCGCACTCGAGGCGCTTTCAGGCTCCTTGGCCTGCGCGCGGATGAGCGATGCCGAGATCGAAGCCGTTGCCAAACTGCACGATCAGATGGTCGAAAGTTTCAAGGCAGGGGATCGGCCGACCTATTTCAAGCTCAACCAGGCCATTCATCGCGCCATTCTGATCGGCTCAGGCAACGAAACTCTATTCGCGACCCATCAGATGCTGGCAGGACGCATCCATCGCGCCCGCTACATGGCCAATGACGATTCAGACCGCTGGCGTGCCGCCATCGAGGAACACGAACATATCCTGGCGGCGCTGCAAGATCGCGATGGGCCGCGCCTGGCTGTCATCCTGAGCGATCATCTGCGAAACAAACTGGCGAGTGTGATGCGCCATTTCTCGGAAGAATGACGCAGATTCTCAAGCAGCGCGTCGCTTCGATTTGAGCAACGAGGAGCCCCGCTGAGGACGGCTCAGCAGCGGAGCGGCGCGCGAGCCTTGGAGGTTCCGTGCCTGCCATCCGCTCCCTCTCGAGCGGACATCAAGCCAATGCGTCACCGGATCGATCGTTCCGCGTTATTTCTCGATTCCGCGCCAACGCAACTGATCCGCATAACCGCGCGTTAAATTTGGCATTTTGCTGATAGGGGAACCGTCATGCCGATACGCCCTTACTGGAAAGGCGCGCTCAAACTCTCTCTCGTGAGCTGCCCGATCGCGCTTTTTCCGGCCACGACTGCGGCGGAAAAGACGCATTTTCACCAGATCAATCGCAAGACCAAACATCGCCTGCGCCAACAGATGGTCGATGAAGTGACGGGCCGTACCGTCGACAAAGAGAACAAGGGTCGCGGCTACGAGATCGGCAAGGGAAGATATGTCGAGATCGACGAAGAGGATCTGGACGCCATCAAAATCGAAAGCAGCAAAACGATCGATATCGACAGCTTTGTACCGGCCGAAGACGTGGAGGATTTATACCGTGACCGTCCGTACTACCTCGCCCCGCAAGGTAAGGTCGGCGCCGATGCTTTTGCCGTGATCCGCGATGCGATGAAAGACAAGGGGCGTGTCGCTTTGGCCCGGATCGTTTTGACCAATCGCGAGCATGTCATGGCGATCGAACCTTACGGCGACGTTCTCATGGCCACGACCCTGCGTTATCCTTATGAGGTGAGGAAGGTCGATGACATCGTCGGCAAGATTTCCAAACCCCGTATCACCAGGGATATGGTGAAAATCGCCGAGCATATTTTGGAGAGCAAGGAATCTTCCTTCGATCCATCGAAGTTCAAGGATCGATACGAAACGGCCTTGCGGGCTTTGGTGAAACGCAAGGCCTCCGGCAAGACCATTGTCGCCAAGGAAGAGCCGGCGGAAGATCGGGGCAATGTCGTTGATCTGATGGAAGCTTTGCGTCGCAGTATCGGCCACGACGGCGCTAAGGCGAGTGGGCGAAGAAAGCCATCGAAGACGATCCCTCGGCGGCGATCCGGCCGCAAGCCGGGACGAAGAAAAGCGGCCTAGGAGCAGGGCATT
The DNA here is from genome assembly GCA_001898965.1 of Rhizobiales bacterium 62-17. Lineage (GTDB taxonomy): Bacteria > Pseudomonadota > Alphaproteobacteria > Rhizobiales > Beijerinckiaceae > Terripilifer. The sequence goes on along the minus strand of MKVW01000003.1, from coordinate 838,838 downwards.
GCATGGCCAATAATGCGAATTCGGAGCGATAGAAGCGTCCGATCGTCATTTTACAAATGCATTCGAGTAAAATGTATCGACGGGCGCTTCTTTGTAAACGATTCCAAGGTCCACATAGCTTTTCTGGATCTGCGCCAACAGATCCGGATCGGTCTCCCCGATAATCTTCTGCCCTTTATAGGTACGCTCGATAAAATTCTTGAACATGCGAAGCACCACATCCTCCTTCCCATCGAAAGAAGGAACGCTGCGGATATAGATTTTCGTTGCCGCTTCCGGGTTCTCCATAACGAACTGCATTCCCTTCAACGTGGCCTGAACGATGGCGCGGACCATTTCGGGCTTCTTGGCGATCATTTCATCGGATGCGACGATGGCTTGCGCCGTCGTTGCCGTATGTTCCTTGAGGGGAAACGATGTCGTTTGAGAGACGCCGTCCTGCACGGCGACTTCCCAATCCGGCGTGCAAATGCAGGCATCGACGGCGCCCGCAAGCACCAAACCGATCACCCCGGAAGGTCCGACCGCTTGAATATTCGCGTCGCTTTTACTGATGCCGACTTTTTCCAATGCGCTTAACGCCGCATAGAAATTGGCTTCCTGAAACGACATGACGGATATGTTTTTGCCGCGAAGGTCTTCGATTTTTTCGATATTTCGATCTTTCCGGGCAACAATAATGCCAAGCGCTCCGCCGCCAAGTGTCGCTACGACCTTGATCGGAATGCCATTGGCGCGAACGACGATCGGCGCGTCTCCTAGTGACAATCCGAATTCGGCATTTCCAACCCCGACCTGTTTGGCGATATCCAGTCCGCCGCGAGCGGTATGGAATTCCACCTCGTATCCGGCGTCTTTATAATAGCCATTCTCCTTCGCCATGATCAGCGGGCCGAAGGCGGGCAAAGCCAGAGGGGCGGCGATAAGGAAATTGATCTTTTCAAGCGCGTGGCTTGGCAAAGGTGCTGCCAAAGCCAGGAGTGCAGCCATCGCACCGACGCGTAATGTTTTCATGGAACGATCTCCTCATCACTTGCGTGTTGCCAGTTTTCTTGAAGGCGCGGCTTGGCTTATGCGGCCAGCAAACGTTCGACGAGGGGCCAAACATTGATCCCATGTTTCTTAAGTTCGTCGTCATAAGCGTTGGAGCGGAAAGCCGTGATTGCGGTATCGAAACTCGGACGCGCCCGTACGGCCTCGAACCAGCGTGCGACATGCGGTCGATCGGCCCACATGCCATCGAGGCCGAGCCGTTCGAGACGGGTGACATAAGGAATGATCGCCACATCGGCGAGCGAGAACTCGTCGCCCGCGAGCCAGGACTGGCTGCCAAGCACGGTCTCCATGTCCTTCAGCACCTTGTCGTGGAGCAGCACTGCATCCCGGACGAACGGCGCGTCGAATTCCTGCTCGAGGATCTGTTTTTGACGGGCCGCCCTGAACCGATCCGGCAGTTTCGCAATGCGCTCTTCCCATTGCTTTCTGTCATGGTGGGCGCGCAATTGATGAACGAAGGCCGAGGCGTAAGTCACGGAGGCGCAGGCGATGTGGAGACCTTCGTCAGGCACCTTCGTCCATGTACGCATTCTGGCGCGCGCGACCGGCGCTGCGGGGCGCAGCGGATGTTGAGGGAAAACGTCCTCGATATATTCGAGAATGACAGTCGACTCGCAGATCGTCTCACCATCATGGATAAGGACGGGAACGAGGCCCTTGGGATTGATGGCGAGAAAGGCGGGCTCGAGATGTTCGCCAGCCATCAGGTCGATCTCTTTTCCTTCGTAGGCGAGCCGCTTTTCGTCGAACGCGATCCTCACCTTCTGTGCGCAGACCGAGATGTTGTGGTGATAGAGCGTCAGCATGTCCGTATCGCCTCCTGGGATGATGCTGAGACAATGAACAGCGGAGGCTTGCAAAAAAAGGCAAATTGAGAACTAATTTATATTCCTAGTTGGAATGAATTTGGTGTGCCATGGATTTTCTTGCCGCGGTCGGTGCCTTTGTGCGGGTTGCGCAGTCACACAGCTTTTCTCGCGCCGCCGAGGAGCTTGATGTAACGCAATCGCGTATCAGCAAGCAGATCGCGTTATTGGAGGCACGTCTCGATGTCCGGCTGCTGAGCCGCACGACCCGCCGCGTGCGCCTGACGGAGGAAGGCAGCCGCTTCCTGACTTTCGCTCTGCGCATGCTCGACGATCTTGCCGAAGTCGAAGCGCAAATTGGCAGCGCGAAGGGACTGCCGAGCGGCCTTGTTAAAATAGGCAGCCCTTCGGCTTTCGCGCGACGTTATCTGGTCGAGAGCGCGAACCGTATTCTGGCCAAATATCCAGCGCTTCGCCTTGAGATCGTCACGGGCGATCTCGCCGAAGACCTCGTCGAACAGGGCATCGATATGGCCATCCGCTTCGGAACGGTTTCCGGCAGCATGATCGCCAAGCGTGTCGGCAATTTTCCGCGCGTGGTTGTTGCAGCCCCGGAGTATCTCAAGCAGACAGGAGAGCCGACGACATTGGAGGCTCTGGCCGCTCATCAATGTCTCATCTATCTCAATCCCGATGCCGGCTCTGATTGGGCTTTTATGACCTCATCCGGTCGCCGTAGGATCGCCGTCACCGGGCGACTACAATCGAACAATGCCGATGTCGTTAAACAAGCCTGCCTGAGCGGCGCGGGAATTGCGCTTATGCCCGAATGGTTTTTCCAGGAGGAGATCAAAAACGGGCAAGTCAAACGCTTGCTGCCGCAATTTCGTCCTGATGGACTGACTGTTACACTCGCTTACGTATCCCGCAGCTTTCTGCCGCCGAAAATTCGCATTGTTTTGGATGCGTTGAGTGCCGATCTGCGCGGGATCATCAGAACGAAGTAATTGGCAGAATCATGACGATTAGTCTGGTCCATCATTAAGTCCTCAAAGCACTTTCACATTTCATGAGCCGATATTGCGTAGATCAATTTTGCCCGCCGCACGCGCTGAAAAGTTGAGTGTTATGAGGGGTTCATGGCTCCTCGCACCGCATGTGGATATCTTGGAGGGAACCAGAGAGCAGTTTCGTCGATTGCTTCCGTTGTGACCAGGGCACCGCGATGGCGGACCCGCGCGCGATTGATATCGCGATGGAAAGGACTTCGATGAAGCGGCTTAAATTCTTTCTTCTTGTAGGGGTTGCTCTCCCTTCATTCATTATAGGCGAGGCAGCTGCGCTTCCCCTCAAGATGGCTCAGGCCGAACCATCCCAGCGACGTGAAGGACCCGGCGGCGAGAGGCCGCCCATCGCAAAGCCGCCGGCTGAACGGCCGGATACACCCGCGCGACAAGCTCCTGAGCAACGACAAGAACGTCAAGAGCGGCCAGAACGACAGGAACGGCCAAGCGGCGAAGCGCCGAGAGCGCCCCGTGCACCGCAAGCGCCTGCCGCCGAACCAAGGGCGCCCGCGGCAGAACCGAATAGGCCGCGCGCACCCAATGCCGAACATCCTCCTACCGCCAAACCGCCGGAAGCGCCTGCCACCGGTGAGAGAAACCGGCGGTCGCCTCAGGCGGCGCCGGAGCCCGCGACCCCGCAGACGCCAGGAGCTCAAACACCAGGAGCACAGCCCAAGCCGGCGCCGGGAACACGTCCGCAAGCGACGCCACCCCAGCCTCCAGCACCGCAAACCGCTCCGTCGCCGGAGGCTCGGCCGCCACAAGGCGGCGCACCGGCCACGCCTCCACGCCGAGAGGGCGGGGAGCGTGGTCCCGGTGACGCCAATGATCGGCGTGGACGTGGGACACGCGGCCCAGAGCCGCAAGCGCCCGCGCCATCTGCGCCAGGTGCGACCAATCCGGCGGCGCCTCAAGGAACTCCGCAGACAACGCCGCCTACTGGCGATCGCGCCAAGCCGCTGGGAAATCCACCGGTCAATCCGACTAGCCCTCAGGGTGCCGATACACCGCGTCCGGGAAACCCTGCGACACCGCCGGCTGCCGAGAATACGCAGTCGCCACGCCCGGCGCCCTCTGTCGATTCCGTATCGGGAAGAGGGCAATCGTTGCAGGATTTTCGTGGTCAGCGCCGCGAGACGACGCAAGGCAATCGGACCATCATCCAGGAGCCCGGCCGCACCATCATCCGGGAGGGTGACCGCACGATCATTCGACGTAACGAAGCTGATCGCTTCCGGTTCGATGCCCGCGATGTGCGAACCGAACGGCGCGGTGGCGAGCTATCGACCATCGCGGTGCGTCCCGATGGCACGCAGATCGTCACGATCACCGATGACGATGGGCGCCTGATCCGCCGTCTGCGGCGCGATCAGCGCGGTCGTGACATCGTCATTATCGACAACACCAGGCGTGGCCCGCGCGGGGCAGGTGGGTTCTTCATCGATATGCCACCGCCGCATGTCTCGATCCCGCGCGAGCGTTATATCGTGGAGATGGATCGCGCCGATCAAGGCTTGATCTATGACACACTGGTTGCGCCGCCGGTCGAACGCATCGACAGGCCCTATTCGTTGGATGAAATCCGCTATAGCGCGCCCTTGCGCGACAGAATGCCGAGGGTCGATATCGACACGGTGACGTTCGAAAGCGGCTCCTGGGAGGTGGCGCCCGGGCAAGTCGACAGGCTTGCCGTCATCGCCAACGCGATCAATCGGGCCGTGCAGCGCAATCCGAGCGAGGTCTTTCTGATCGAAGGACATACCGATGCCGTCGGTTCGGATATCGACAATCTCTCCCTTTCCGACCGTCGCGCCGAGTCGGTGGCGTTGACGCTCAGCGAAAGGCTCAAGGTGCCGCCGGAAAACCTGACGACGCAGGGCTATGGCGAGCAATTCCTGAAGGTGAACACGCAAGGAGACGAAAGGGCGAACCGGCGCGTCACCGTTCGGCGTATCACGCCCTTGTTGGGGCAAACGTCCAACGCAGGAGGCGCCCCGCCACCGCCGCCCAGACGTTGAGCATCGAACGTCTGGAGCAAAGAAGAAGGGCACGTCGTTGCGACGTGCCCTTCGCAATGTCAGCCGCTGCAAAGGCTATTGGTTGATCTCAGGTTCGACAACCCGGGCCAGATTGCGCAGCGATTCCTGCCAGCCGAGATAGCAAGCCTCAGGAGGAATGGCGTCGGGAATGCCTGCCTGTTCGATTTCGACCTCGGTCCCAACGAGCACTTTCTTCAACTTCACCGTCACCCGCATCTCGCCCGGCAGGTTGGGATCGTCGAATTTGTCCGTGTAGACCACGCGCTGGCCCGGAACCAGCTCGACATATTCGCCGCCAAACGAATGGCTTTGAGCCGTCGTGAAGTTGCGGAACGACATTTTGAAGGTCCCGCCGACCTTCGCTTCCAAATGGTGCACGGTGCAGAGAAAGCCGTTCGGCGGGAGCCATTTCGCCAGTGCGTCCGCCTCGATGAAGGCGCGATAGACCTTCTCCGGGCTGGTGGCCAGAACGCGGTGCAAGCG
>MKVW01000003.1:817337-833379 GCA_001898965.1 Rhizobiales bacterium 62-17 | reverse complement strand
GCATAGTGCTAATCCTCGTAACCGGAACAGGGGATGCCGCCAATCTGGCGCCAGCCTAAGGACGAACGGGCTTTCGGCCATCCGACACGAGATCCAACAAAAATTCGAGTGGCCGCGCTAAATTAATGAGGAGCTTTTCATATCAATATCTTACGGGCTCAGGGGCCAGCGGGCTTTCGCGACCTCGGCCATCAGGGCGAGCCAGTGGCGCACCTCGTCGAAGACGAGAAACGTGCCGTGGACGCGTAGCTGCGCGCTTTTTCCAAACGCCTCGCGCTTCCAGGGATTACCCAGGAGTGCGTCAAGTGCTTCGGCGATGTCCTTAGGATCCTCGGGATTGGCCACGAGCCATCCATCCAATCCGGTGCGGATCTGTTGGCGAATGCCGGTGGCCTGCGAAGCCACGATGGCCGCATGTTTCCACATGGCTTCCGTCACGGTGAGGCCAAAGCCCTCCTGCAAGGAGTTTTGTGCCACGATGTCGGAGCAACGCTGCAGCACATTGATGAGCAGGGCATTGTATTTTCGCGAACTCATGGGCATCGAAATGATCGCGATGTCGTCTTGAAGCGGCGCGTCCATGGCCGCGTAGGCGGCGCGAAGCTCTCCCAAAACCTCAAGCCCTTCTGGATCGTCGTCGACCGATTTCGGATCGGGGCCGGCGAGGACCAGACGGACCAGTTGCAGCGTCTGCCGGTGCCGTTCGCTGAGGCCGATCCGATGAGCGAAATCCTGCTTCAGGATTGCGAAGGCCTGCATCAGCGGTAGAAAGCCCTTTAGGCGATCCCAGCGTGAAACCTGTGTGATGATCGGCCGATAGAGCAGGCCAATATCTTCAGGCTCGGTCGCCGGCGCCCAAGTTCCATCTCGCTGGAGCCGCTTGGTAGTTTCCGGAAAAGGCGGCGTCAGCATTTCGCCTGGCGGTCTGATCCAGGCGCCATTGGCAAGTATCCCGACCACTTTGTGAACCGACAGTTCACGATTCTTATGGCTCAGTGGATCGATGGCCGGGTGGATGATGGCGGCGCGGCCGGTCAGGCAGCTTGGAATATACTCGGACGCGGTGAACACCGCATGGTCATAGATAGCCGCATAGGGATCGAGAAAATCCCACGCCGCTTGTGTCTCCGGCGTTTGCTGATCGAGACCGATATGGCAGCGCCAGACGGCTGCGATGTCCATGTTCGTTCTGAGGCGTGCGCCGGCACCCATCGGTTGCGGATCGTGAACGATGAGGACATCACCCGGCGAAAGGTAAGGCTGAATGGCCTCGGCATTCTCGTGGCTCACTCTGTCATAAAGTTCGCGTTCGGCCGGTCCGAGCGTCGTGTCGCCCTCACCGTGAATGAGATTATGCAGGCGCTTGGTCAGCCGAAAGAAATCCGCATCCTCCGTCTCCATGACGAGCCAACTGGCTTGGACGCCAAGCGCGCGCAGCAGGGTCAGGAAAGGCGGCAGGGATTCCGCAACACCGCCGCCGCGTTCCGTGCTGCTGACCATCCACACGCGGCGGTCCTGCAAGCTGGGAAGAACGGTTTTCGCTTCGCGACGCAGTTCGCTGACCGTCCCGTTGAGATGAGCGGTGCTCTCGTAGTCCTCGAGCGTCGCATAATGTCGCGGTTCGACGAGACGGACCATGGCAAGGATTTTCCATAACCGGCGGAGAGGGCCGTTGGGGTGATGGAGCGTGGACGTCGCGTATTGGCATCATTGCCGCTGAGAAGCTCAGTCTCAGAGGCAACGACCCGTGACTGTGATCGTTCCGGTGCCGGCCGCTCTCAGGCCGCCTCGTCCAGCGACACGATCGTGTCCGATCTGACGGGATCATGCGGAACAAGCATGGTTTTCGTCTCGTCCGTCCATTTGGCCAGCCAGATGACGCGCCCCTGATTAGGTTCTGCCGCCTCGGCGTCGATTGGTTCAAGTGTGCTAACGCCGCGATTTGAAAGAAAGAACGTATGGTCTCCAAATATGGAACAGAGCTGTTGCTCCACGGGCGTGGCGCTCGGGATGACCATGCTCTCCATCTGGCTCAAGGCGCGATCGATGCGCTCGGTTGTCAACTTCATGAGACCTCCTTCTGTCCTACGTAACGCGATCCTGTCGCCGCGCCGTAAGGTCTTGATTGCGAGGGTGACATCGGAGCGCAGTTCCATCGCTCCGGGTAGAAGAATACTCGTTCAAACGAGGTTCCTTGTTAGAGGGTCGAAGTGGAGAATGTTCGGATGCATTTCGAGGAGAATGCGAATTAACGGTGATCATTCTGTGTCACGAAACAATGGACGGTGATCGAGGGAACAAGCCCGTAGCGCACGTGTTGGCTTTGAAGACGGCACGCAGAAAGCGTGCGATGCAACAGAGATCCGAACGGAGTAAAGTCTCGACGGCGAGCCAGCTCCAGAACCATATTCAACGCGGCCACACAGGGGATAAGGTGTCAGCCTTCGATCCTGCGGCGGTTCCATTGGGAACCGACGAGGAGGCCGCCGGAACGACGGTGCCCGCCGAGGCCATGAGCGAAGCGATTGCGATGGAGACGGCGCGGCCAAATCATCGGGCTGAAGCGCGACGCGATCGTCGTGTGGTTGTTACGGCTTTGATTGCGGTGGGGATCGGCGGTCTTCTGTTCATGGCCGCGCTCATCATCATGCGATGAAGCCGCGGTAACCTGATTTTGCCACAAGAATGGCGTATGCAACGACCTCCTTGGAATGGGAGGTGCATATGCCTTGGACATTCTGGGACAAATTTTACCTGATCGGCGTGACCGTTGCTTTCTTGTCGCTCGCGGCAAGCATCGCTTATGCGAGCATGAGAGCCGGGAAGTGAGCCCCGATGCGGTTCAGTCGAGTTGAATGACGCTGAATAGGCCGTCGTCCATCACGCGATGGCTCGAGAGAATGACGACACGGTCGCCGAGCCACGCGAGAAGGCGCGTCAGGACGCGCTGGCCCTGTGCCTCGTCGAGATGTTCGGTCGGCTCGTCGAGGAGAACGATTGGCCTGTCACAGAGGAGGGCGCGGGCGAGATTGAGGCGTTGCGCTTCCCCAAGCGATAGCATCTCTTGCGTGATCCATGCCTCCAATCCGCCTATGGCTTCGATGCGGCCGTCGATCTCCATCTCCTTCAGGGCTTGCCAAAGGTCATCGTCCGTAGCGGCCGGAGCAAACAGGTTGGCGCGCACCGTGTCGGCGAGGATCGCTGCGTCATGTAGGCAGAAGAAGCTCATCGCTTGCCGCTCGGGCGGCGAAAGCACCCGATCGCCGTAGGCCATGGCGTCATGGCCAATCCAGCCGGCGATCTGTTTCAACAGACTGGTCTTGCCGCTTCCGCTTGCGCCCGCGAGCACTGTGGGGTGGCCTTGCCGAAAGCAGGCGTTGAACGGCGTGCCGATCAAGCGGCCGTTCGGCGCGCGCCGTTGCAATTTGGTGACGGTAAGCTTGCTTGCGTGACGGCTTGTGAGTGCATCGGCTGCCGGCCCGTCGTTTGGTTTCCCCGTCCATTTCGCGATCTCTTCTCGCGCTGCCTGTCGTCGCAATTGGGCGGTCAACATTTTGGAGCCGGACTGGATCGTTTCGCCAAGCGCCAGCCAGGCGAAGGCGAGAAAGGCTGGTGCCAGCAGCGCTTCGGCCTGTTTGCCGGCGAGCCATGCAGCGCCGATGACGCTCAGCGCCGCCAGGGGGCCGAACAGGCCGATGGTAGCATCGACGAGGGATTGAGAAAGACGCAAGTCGAGTAGCTTGCTTTCGGCCTGCGTGAAGCGTGCAAGTGCGTCCCGGCTCCGCGCGGACCATTGCTTCTCCGCTTGCAGAGCGATGACGGAAGCCGCCGCCGCGCCGAATTCGCTGGCCCCTTGGCGGCGGTGGCAGCGCGCCTCGGCCAGATCGTCGGCGCCGCCACACAGGAAGCTTCGGCTCGAAACGAAAACGAACAGCAGTAGAAGAAGGATGGGGACGAGGGCGAGTGGGACGAGGACAACGCTGGCGATCAGACACAGCAGCACGCCGGCGGCGGCCGTCAACGCCGGCAGATCGACACGCAAGCGACCGTAGTCGACATCTTCGACATCGTCGAGATAGTCGGTGAGATGTTCCTGTCGGCCGAATTGCCAGCCGGTTTGAACCGCGCTCGGGGCTGAAGCCATAGCGCCGAACAGTTCGACACGCCGCGTTAGTTGCTCCTGAAGTGCCACGCTATGGCCAGCGATCCGTTCGCCATATTTGGCGGCGGTTCGCCCGACCGCGAACAAGCGCACCAAAGCCGCCGGCATGTGGAAGTTGAACGTATAGGCCAGCGGCGAGAGCCCTGCGATCGCCACCGCACCGAGAAACCAGGCGGAAAGGCCACTGAGTAGCAGGGCTGAGATCACCGCCACGAAGGCAAGTATGAGCGTCCAGCGCCAGCGCGCACGGACGTTCGGGCTCACAGGCGCATTCATATCGCCACCCCCACCGCCGATGGCACGTTCGTCGCGACGTCGATCCGCTGGTCGGCAATCTGCAACAGTTCTTCGTCGTGAGTCGCAACGACGACAAGCCGCCTGTCCGCCGCTTCACGCAGCGCCTTGCGCACGAGCGCGGCCGAGCGGCTATCGAGTTTGGCTGTCGGCTCGTCGGCGATCACGGTGCGATCGGTGAGCAGAGCGCGGGCAACGGCCACGCGCACGCGCTGGCCGCCGGAGAGATTGGCGCCGCCGGCCTCAATAAGGGTTTCGAGGCCTTCAGGCAGCAGCGCATCGTTGAGCAGGGCGAGTTGTTTCGCCACACGGGTACGACGTGTCGGGCAGGCGTTGCCGGCGCCCCAGGCGATGGCATCGATGAGTTTGCCCGGCGGGATGAAACTGTCGATCGCGACCCAGACGACGGCGGACATGAGCCGGGGCTGCGTCTCTTCAAGGCCGAGCAGTCGCCGCAGCAAAGTCGATTTACCCGATCCGCTCGGTCCGGAAATCGCGACGAGACCCTTGGCTGGCAGCGCGAGCGTCCCCAAAATCCGCTCGACGTTTTGCAGCGCGGCCGGGGCAGGCGGTTGCGTGGCGAGGAGGCGGTCGAGGGCGGCGGCCGCGGCCAGTCCCTCGGCCTTGACGTGATATTGCTCGGCGAAGCGCCGAAACGGCGCGAAATACTCTGGCGCGATCATCAGGATGAACAGGCTCTGCCAGAGTTCGAAATGGCTGAATCCGGGTATCTGCGCGAGTTTCAGATGGCCGAGCCCGAGCAGGACCGCAAGAAAGGCGATCGACAGGGAAGCGAAGAAATCGATGATGCCGGCATTCAGAAAGGCCACCCTCAGAACGCCCATCGTCTTGCCTGCATAGGCGTCGAGCCGCTCGCGCAGTTTGACTTCCTGGCCGGCGATCGCGTGATTGGCGATGATCGTTGGCAAAGCGCGGATGCGATCGGCGAATTGGCCGGCAAGATGGCTGAAAGCCTTCTCTTGCGTCTCAGCACGCCGGCGGATCGTATCGCCGATGAGAACGAAGAAGATGATCATGATTGGCGTCAGCGCCAATACGGTTAACGCCGCCTGCCAGGAGACGATGGCGATCGTTGCCGCTGCGATCAGCGGACCGACGGCCATCATCGAACGCGCCGCGCTCTGGCCGATGACGAGAGCGGCGACCGCGTCGGGATGACGTTGCAAGCTGACGATCAATCCGCCAACGGGCAGGGATTGAACGGAGCGAGCGGGCATGTCCCGCAGCCGCTCGCCGCCATGGTCGCGTAGCCATGCCGCGAGCTGCGTCTCGGCTTTGGCCTGCGCGCGCTCGGCGATCAGCCCGGCCGCCACGGCAAGCAGCAGAAAAATCGGGACAGCCGCCAAAATCGGAGTGGAAACAGGGGCTCCCATGATGAGCCGGCCGACGAGCAGAGCCGTCGCGGCGGCGAAACCGAGCCGGAAACTCGTGCGCATGATCTGCCAGCCCAGGACACGCCGCAGCGGCGTCTGGCCGAATTGGCGCGCCCGCTCAAGGATCGTGTGGACGACGGCCGGGTCCGTCGCGGACTGGCGTTGCGAGGATGACATCGATCTTAGCATACTAGCTTACAGTAGGCCTGCCTCTGGATTCATCTGTTTGATTCACATCAAACCGCATTCGGGGCGCAGGGAGTAGCTAGCGATCATTCCTAGGGGGTTCCTATGATCGACCCGCTTCTCGTCGACCTGTCGCGGCTTCAGTTCGCGCTGACTGCGCTTTATCATTTTCTTTTCGTGCCATTGACGCTCGGGCTCTCCATCCTTTTGGCGATGATGGAGACGGTCTATGTCATGACGCGCCGCAAAATCTGGCGCGATATGACCAAATTCTGGGGCGTACTGTTCGGTATCAATTTCGCGCTTGGCGTCGCCACCGGCATCACCATGGAATTCCAGTTCGGTATGAACTGGGCTTATTATTCGCACTATGTCGGCGACGTGTTCGGGGCGCCTCTGGCGATCGAGGGCCTGATGGCCTTCTTTCTGGAGGCAACCTTCGTCGGTCTGTTCTTCTTCGGCTGGGACCGATTGTCGGCCCGCGCCCATATGATCGTCACATGGCTGATGGCGCTGGGCACGAATTTCTCGGCGCTGTGGATCCTGGTCGCTAATGGCTGGATGCAGAATCCGGTGGGCGCCGCCTTCAATCCCGACACGATGCGCATGGAAGTGACCGATTTCATCGCCGTCATTTGCAATCCAGTCGCGCAGGCGAAATTCGTGCATACGGTCTCGGCCGGCTATGTCTGCGGTGCCACCTTCGTGCTCGGTGTCTCCGGCTGGTACTTGCTGCGCGGCCGCCATATCGAGCTCGCCAAACGTTCCTTCGTCATCGCCTCGGCTTTCGGCCTGGCTTCGGCGGCTTCGGTGATCGTGCTCGGTGACGAAAGCGGTTATGCGCTCACCGACAACCAGAAGATGAAGCTCGCCGCGATCGAGGCGATGTGGGAGACCGAGCCGCCGCCGGCTTCCTTCACCATCATCGGCTGGCCGAGCCTCAAGGATAAGAAGACCCATTTCGGCATTCATGTGCCCTGGGTCATGGGCCTGATCGGAACGCGCTCGATCGACAAGCCGATCGAGGGTATCGATCAATTGGTCGCTAAGGCAGAGACCCGCATCCGTAACGGTCTGCATGCCTATGATGCGCTGGAGAAACTCAAGGTCGATCGCAATGACACCGCCGCGCGCATCAGCTTGGGGCTGTCGCAGGCGGACCTCGGCTATGCGCTGCTGTTGAAGCGGTTCGTCGCCGATCCACGCCAGGCGAGCGAAGCGCAGATCAAGGACGCCGCCTGGACGACCGTTCCAGAAGTGCCTTATCTATTCTTCTCCTTCCGTCTGATGGTGTTGTGCGCATTCCTGCTGCTCGCGGTCTTCGCCACCTCCCTGTGGTACACGGCGCGGGAAGAAGAGGCGCCGCGTTGGCTCTTCCGTATGGCGGTTCTCGCCATCCCGCTGCCGTGGGTCGCCATCGAAGTGGGGTGGTTCGTCGCCGAGTTCGGACGCCAGCCCTGGATCATCGAAGGCGTGCTGCCGACCTTCCTCGCCACCTCGGAGCTCGGCGTCTACAATCTCATTCTGTCCATCGCCGGCTTCACCATCCTCTACGGCATTCTGGCGGTGATCGAAGTGCGCCTGATGCTGGCGGCGATCCGCAAGGGGCCGGAGATTGGCGATGTCCCAGATGAACTGGCCGCCGGTTGGCGCGGCGCGCCGCAGCCGGCTCAATGATCGGAAAGGACTGCTGACATGATCGAGTTTCTTTTCGACTACGCGACCTTGCGGGTGATCTGGTGGGTGCTGCTTGGCGTCCTGCTGATCGGCTTCGCCGCCATGGATGGTTTCGACATGGGGGTGGGCGCGCTGCTGCCCTTCGTGGCCAAGACCGATATCGAGCGCCGCGTCGCGATCAATACCATCGGGCCGGTTTGGGAAGGCAACCAAGTCTGGTTCATTCTCGGCGGCGGTGCCATCTTCGCCGCCTGGCCCGCGCTCTATGCGCTCAGTTTCTCGGGCTTCTACCTCGCCATGTTCCTGGTGCTCATGGCGCTGATCCTGCGTCCGGTCAGCTTCAAATATCGCTCGAAGAAGCCGGATGCCGGTTGGCGCTCACGTTGGGATTGGGCTTTGTTCGTCGGCAGCGCCGTGCCGGCTTTGATTTTCGGTGTCGCGGTCGGCAATACGCTGCGCGGCGTGCCGTTCCACTTCACTACCGATCTGCGCCCGATCTATGAGGGCACGCTGTTCGGGCTCCTCAATCCGGTGGCGATCTATTGCGGCCTCGTCTCGGTCGCCATGCTGGTCATGCACGGCGCCGCCTGGCTTGCGTTCAAGGCCGACGGGGTCGTGGCCGAACGGGCGCGGTCTTTCGGGACCAAGGCGGCGGTGCTGGCGGCTTTACTCTTTGCTGGCGGCGGCCTGCTGGTGTGGAGCGGCTTATTGGGCGGATATCGGGTGACGTCGCCGATCGCCTGGGATGGTCCTTCCAATCCCTTGGGGAAGACGGTCGTCGCCGATCCCAGCGCCTGGCTGGCGAATTTCAATGCCCATCCAATCCTCTGGCTCGTGCCGGTCCTGGGCGTCGTCTTGCCGCTGGTGGCCGCCCTCGGCTTCCGCGGTCAACGGGCAGGGTGGACCTTCATCGCCTCGAAACTCAGCGTCGCGATGATCATCGCCACCGTGGGGCTGGCGATGTTCCCGGTCCTGTTGCCGTCGAGCAGCAATCCGAACCATTCACTGACGGTCTTCGATGCCTCGTCCAGCCGCGCCACTTTGCGCAACATGCTGCTGGCGACGGTCATCTTCTTGCCGATCATTCTGGCCTACACCGCGTGGGTTTACCGCGTGCTGTGGGGCAAGGTCAGCGAGAAGAGCGTCGAGAACGCCGGCTCGTCGGCTTATTGAGAAAGGAGCGGGGTCATGTGGTATTTCGCCTGGGTTCTCGGCCTTGGACTGGCGGCCTCCGTCGGCATTCTCAATGCGCTTTGGTATGAGCTGCGCATGGTGCGCGAAACACCTGAAGACGAGCAGCTTCGCCTGCCAACGCCTTAGAGCAAATTGCGTTTCGACAGAAACGCGATTTTGCTTAGACCTCAGTTTTGACGCGTCTTTGTACTGTTTGGCTACGCCAAACGGCAAAACGCTATGATCAAAAAGCCCCGCTGACAGGATCAGTTGTCAGCGGGGCCGTTGCTGCCAGTACGGGCCTAACATTGGCGGGCAGGCCCGATGAACAGGCTGCCGCTCGATGGTTGCTGAAACGTTAATTTTTGCTCGACAGCACCTTTCGGATCGGCAAAGCCATCCACGCGCCGATGGCACAGGCACTTAGGGACTGATCTTCACGCGACGCTCCAATTCGAGCGTTCGGTTCTTGATATCGCCGAGTTCGAAAGCTTGAGAATCAAGGAATGCCACGGAGCCGTTGTTGGGATCGACCGCCAAACGATGAGTTTCCCGCAGGTGATGCTTCAGCCACGCGCGCTGTTCGTCGTGCAGTTTTGTTTTTTCACTCGCTCGTGCGTGCTCCGACAATGTGCGGTAGGCGGCATTCAGCCGCGTATCCCATTGGTCGATTTCCTCTTTTCCGCACTTCAACATTTCCGACGACACGCCGCCGGCGGCGTTCATGCAGGCATCGAAGCGTTGCGCCTCTGCATCTTGCGCCTGCGCGATCCCGATCCCAACGAGGATCATCGTGCAGGCCAGAAAAGACCGTACGCCGTTCATGTTTGACCTCTTACGTCGTGCATCGAAATGAACGCCATCGCGCCAAGACGCGACTTTCGCCGCCCGTGCACCAACGCCGTCATCGGCCCGTGGTTTCATTTGTAATAACTTGATCTCGATCATCGAATGGCGATGATGGGAAACGCCTTGAGGGGGCGCAACGCGCGAAAAGAGAGCTGCCGAATGGATATGTTGGCCGATATTTTCACCGAGCCGGATCCGATTGATTCCGACACCTTGGCCAATCTGGGGCCGTTGCGTCGGCTGGCAGGAACCTGGGAAGGGCAGCGCGGCGTCGACGTCAATCCCAAGGCCGATGGCCCGGAGCGTAAAAACTACTATGAGCGCATCGTCATGGAGCCGATCGATCCGCAGACGAACGGACCACAACTCTTCTACGGCCTGCGCTACCACGTCCATATCAACACGCGGGAAGAGGAAATCGCCTTCCATGATCAGGTGGGCTATTGGCTGTGGGAGCCGGCGACCAAGCTTATCCTGCAAACCCTGGCGATCCCGCGCGGCCAGATCGCCATCGCGGCCGGGCATGCGGAGCCGGACGCCACCAAATTGATCCTACAGGCCGAGCGCGGACGAACCGATTACGGCATCTGCTCGACGACATTTCTCGAACAGGCCTTTCGCACCGATGCCTATCGCATCGAGGTGGATTTCAACAGCGACGGAACCTGGAGCTACGTCTCCGACGTCACCTTGCAGGTGAAAGGTCGTGACGCGCCTTTCCAGCATATCGACCGCAACAAGCTGACCAAGATTGCCGAAGCCGATCTCAACCCTTGGGCGAAGCTGGTACGCGACAAACAAAAGACCGCCAGCTGAATGACATAAGATCAACGGTCGGATTGGAGGAGGGGCGATGCTCACACGCAGGACAGTGCTGGGCGGCTTGCTTCTACCCGTCTTGGCGCGTCCGGCATTGGCGCTCGACAGCAAGGCGGCGATCACCGCGCTCAACCGGCCCGATCTGGCGGCGGACCTCGGTCGCAGTCCGGAACGCGTCGTTCTGGGCGATTGGGGAAGTGGTGCGGAACGGCTCGTCGCCTGCGCCATCCTCAATCAGGACGACGACTCTATCATAGCCTTGCTGTTGCGCGACGGGCCGGACGGGCGCGCCGAGATCGTCGCCGGCCCAGGCCAGATATCGGCCGTCAAGATCGATCCGTTCTGGACTTCAACGGGGCAGATCATGCGGCAGACGCCCCTGGGCGCGGCGCCTGTCGTCGCGGTTAAATTGAGCAACAGCTATCTCTCGACTTCGCGCAGCACGACGACCGAGGCCGTTCATTTCTTTCTGCGTCAGGACAAGGCGCTCGTACCGATCTTTGCGAGCCTGACGATGGCGGGGCATTCGGAAGGCAAACTGCGCTGGCAACGCACGTGGCGCATCACCGCCGAAGGCCGGCCCAATGAGGCCGGCGTACCGCCGGTCCTGGTCGTGCGCGATGGGCGAAGCGGAGAGAGCGTGTCGCGCCATCGCTGGCGCCGCAGCGCTTATCATCCCCTGATCTTCGACCGCACACCACCGCTGGGACCGGGCTGAGCGATCGTCAGTGGCTTCCCGATATTGGTCGTGTATCGAATAATTCATTGATTTAGAAGCAAATAAACCTTTATCCCGGTAACGTTTGTTCAACCAAAGAGCGATTAAATACCGAGGTATCCCGCTTGCGCGCCGCGGATCGTCGGCTTGGAGCGCTTGCCATGGCAATAGCTCGGTATGTTGTCAGCGCGATTTCCATCAGCCGTCGGACGGTGGGGATCATGCCGCTGCGAAAACATTCATTCGTCCGTGATTGCCGTGGATCGACGACGATCCTGACGGTGATTGCTTTGGTCGCGCTGATGGGTTTCGTCGCGCTCAGCGTCGATCTCGGTTCGCTGTTCTTTCAGAAACGCCGCCAGCAGACGGCGAACGATTTGGCCGCGCTGGCTGCCGCGAGCGATCTGAGCCATGCGTCGGCGGCTGCCTTGGCGACACTTACCCGTAATCAAACGCCTGACAGTGCCGGGATCATCGTCGAAACCGGGACCTACACGCCGGATCCGACGTTGACCCCGAGCGCGCGCTTTGTTCCAAACACGTCTTCGGGCGTCAATGCGGCGCGCGTCACCGTACAGAGCCAGCAGTCGATTTATTTCGGACGCATCTTAAGCCTGTTCGGAAGCGCCAGCGCGGGACCTGCCACGGTCAATGTGCAATCTTCCGCCATCGCCGCCACCAATGCGCAAGCATCCTTCACGGTTGGGTCGCGGCTGTTGAGCCTGAATGGAGGCGTCGTCAACGCCGTTCTGGGCGGCCTGCTGGGCACAAGCATTTCGCTGTCGCTGATGGACTACCAATCTCTCGCCAGCGCCAAGATCGATCTCTTCAGCTTCACGGATAAATTGGCGACGCGTCTCAATCTGACTGGATTGAGCTATTCGCAGATCCTGTCCGCCAGCGTTCATACCGCTGACGCTTTGCAAGCGGTGGTGAGCGCGGCGAGCGCCAATTCCGCCAACAGTGCTGCGGCGATCGCCGCGCTGTCGCAAATCGCCAATGCCAAGCAAGGCTCGAACGATCTGATCAATCTGTCGTCGCTCTTGTCCCTGGGTGTCTATGGCGCGCGGGTTCCGGGCGAAGGCGATCCCCTGAACGCGACGATTTCGGCACTGAATCTCGTCTCCTCTATCGCGCAGGTTTCCGGAGGCACCAATCAGCTCAGTGCTTCCTTGAGCCTGGGTTTGCCTGGGATTTCCTCGGTCAATCTGGCACTCGCCATCGGTGCGCGTCCTGTTAGCACAAGCGCGATCACCGTCGGCTCGGTCGGCTCGACAGCCTATACTGCACAAACCAGGCTGCTGCTGACGGTGAGCCTCGTCGGTTCCGGCAAGGCCTCCCTGATCAATGTTCCCATCTATATTTCGATTGCCAGCGCCTATGCACGCCTCACGGCGCTGAGCTGTTCGCCATCCAACATCAGTACGTCCAGTGTGACGCTCGGCGTCAAGCCCGGTATCATCGATGCGTGGATCGGTAATGTCAGCATGTCCGACATGACCAATTTTACGAGCCCGCCGTCGCCGGGAACAGCGACCTTGGTCAATGCGGTCGGCATCGTCACGGTCACCGGGAGTGCCCATGCCAGCATCAGCAATATGACGGAAACGCCGCTGACGTTCAGCTATGCCGATATCGCCTCAGGCACCGTCAAATCGACGTCGACCACGGATTTCACCACGTCGCTGATAACGAGTTTGATCACCAATCTGAACATGCAAGCCACAGCCCTTGGCGGGTTGCTCAATCTCGATCTTCTTGGACTTGGGGGCCTGGGTGGAACGCAGAGCCTGGTGACCAGCACGCTGACGAGCGCGACCGGCTCGATCGATACCATTCTCAACAGCGTGTTGACCGCCCTTGGCATCAATATCGGCGAGGCCGATGCCTGGGTAACGGGCGTGAGCTGTGGCAACGCCGTTCTGGTCAATTGAGTTTTGTACTCGCGGTCGCCTTTCAACGCGGTGGATGAGCCGTCGATCGCCGCGGAATGAGAGTTGGCGTCGCGACCTTGATGCGATCGTGCTCGCCGGTCGGTCCGTGCGTCAGCAGGTCCAAGGCAGCATTGGCGATCTGATCGAAGGGCACGCGCACCGAGGTCAGCGGCGTCGGCAGGCGGCTGACGATGGGAATGTCGTTATAGCCGACGAGTGACACATCATTGGGGACGGAAAGCCCCAATCGCTGCAGGCTCGACAAAGCGCCAATGGCTGTGTTGTCGTTGACGGCGAAAATGGCGGTCGGCGGGGCAGGCAGACGCATGAGCGCCTCAGCCGCCTCGGCGCCGGAATCGATGCCGAAGGTCGCACCGACGATCAGCGATGGGTCGATCGACACGCCGGCTTCGGCCAATGCCTGCTGATAGCCCTTGAGGCGGCCCTGGCTGCTCGACGCATATTCGGGGCCTGCGATCAGGCCGATGCGGCGGTGTCCGAGGTCAAGCAGATGCCGCGTCGCCAGATAGCCGCCGAGCCGATCGTCGACGACCGAGGAGAGGCTGCGGCCGTCGGTGCGCAGAATGAGCACGAAGGGCACGCCGCGCGCCGTCAGCTCCTGGGGAAAATCATCGTCGGTGCGTGCGGTCGAGAGGATCAGGCCATCGACGCCCCGTTGCAGTAAGGTCTGCGCCGCCGTGCGATCGGCCTTCGGTTCGTCTTCGGTGATCGCCACGATGGCGAAGCGGCCGGTGCGGCTGCAGGCGCGCGACAAGGCCTCGTAGTGCATCGCCATGACGGTGTCGGTGAGGCGCGGCACCACCACGCCGATGGTCATCGTATTGCCGCGCCGCAGGCTCGCCGCCGCGCCGTCGCGGACATAGCCGAGTTCGGCCGCGACCTGGCGCACGCGCTTGGCGGTTTCGCTGTCGGAGCGGGGCAGGCGTTCATCGAGGATGCGCGAGACGGTCGACTTGGAGACGCCAGCGGCCGCCGCCACGTCGTGCAATGTCACCCGCGACTGACGCTCAAGAATTTCTGGGTCTACAGGCACCTGGCATCCTCTTGCATGCAGCCGGTCGAATCGAGCCCGATGGACCGCCCAATCGGTGATTGACTCGAAATCCGGCTGCGTCTATATCTGGGAACGTTCCCGCCATCGATCCTGGCCCAATGAAGGCATCGTTCGGTCCGAATTGGGAACGTTCTCGGTAACGATATTATCATCAGGGAGATGACTATGTCTATTATGGACCTTCGAGGCCTAAACCCTGCCCCGATCACTGCTTTTACCCGCGACGGCGAGGTCGATCACAAGGCCAATGCGGAGATCGCGCGCTGGCTGGTGTCGGTGAAGGGCGTCAAAAGCCTCGTCATTCTCGGCCATGCCGGTGAAGGCACGTTCCTGACCTCGGAAGAGCAGGTGGACCTGATCCGCACCTATGTCGACGCGGTCGGTAAGCAGGTGCCGATCATCGCCGGCATCACCGGCGAGGGCACCAAGGTTGCCGCGCTGGAAGCCAAGCGGGCGGCGGATGCGGGCGCCATCGGCGCGCTCGTCTATCCGAACCACGGCTGGCTGCGCTTCGGCTTCCAGAAGGGCGCGCCGCAGGATCGCTATAAGGCGATCCACGAAGCCTCGGGCCTGCAATGCATCCTCTTCCAATATCCCAATGCCACCAAGGCCTCCTACGATCTGCAAACGCAGCTTGAGATCGCCGCGCAGCCGGGTGTCGTCGCCACCAAGAATGGCGTGCGCGACATGAAGCGTTGGGACACGGAAATCCCTGTGCTGCGCAAGGAGTTCCCGGATCTGCAGATCCTCACTTGCCACGACGAATGGCTGCTGCCGACCATGTTCGACGTCGATGGCATGCTGGTTGGCTATGGCAGCCTGGCACCCGAACCGCTGGTCGATTTCCTCGCCGCCGGCAAGGCGCGCGACTACAACGCCGCCCGCGCCATTCATGATCGCCTGCTGCCGGTGACGAAGGCCGTTTACCATCGCGGTTCGCATATGGAAGGCACCTGCGCTCTCAAGCTCGGCCTTGTCGCGCGCGGCAAGCTCGATCATGCCACCGTGCGCTCGCCGCTCGTGCCGCTGGCTGCCGGTGCGGAAAAGGAAATCCACGACGCGCTGGCGCAAGCCGGTCTGTTGTCGAAGGTGGCGGCCGCCGCCTGACCCGATGGCCGGCGCGACGGAGGTGGCGCGCCGGCCATTTCGCCTTGATCATGCTGCTCGCGTTGCGAGCTGAGGGAGGGAGGACCCATGTTCCAGCGTCGCCAAATTCTGGTCTCGTCGCTTTCACTGCTCGGCGCTTCATTGAGCGCCATGCCGCTGCGGGCTCAGACCAAATATCCGGACCGTCCAATCCGCCTGATCGTCCCGTTCGCCGCTGGCGGCGGCGTCGATGTTTTCGCGCGGCTTCTGGCCGAGAAGATGCGCCAGGCCCACGGCTACAATCTTGTCGTCGAGAACCGGCCCGGCGCCAATGGCGCCATCGGCGGCGGAGCCGTGCGCAATGCGGAGACGGACGGCTATACGCTGCTGTTTTCGGCTTCGACCCATGTGATGGCGCGTCAGGTGATGAAGAACGCCCCCTACGATCCGCTGACCGATTTCACGCCGATCGCGCGTGTTGGCCAAGCGCCGATGATGATGGTGATGTCGCCGTCGCGGGCGCCCAATTCGCTGCCGGAGATGATCGCGGCGGCGCGCGCGGAGCCGGACAAATGGATGTTCGCCGTCTCCGCGCTCGGCGCGGCGGGCCATCTGGCGACGATCGATTTCAACCGTGTCGCTGGCCTGAACTTGACTATCGTGCCTTATCGCGGA
>MKVW01000003.1:619439-817319 GCA_001898965.1 Rhizobiales bacterium 62-17 | reverse complement strand
GCGCTCTTGCCTATGGCGCAGGAGGGGCAAGTCAAAGGACTGGCGGTGACGACGGCCAAGCGGACGGCACTGGCGCCGGAGTTTCCCACCGTGAGCGAGCAGGGGCTGCCGGCCTTCGATCACACCACTTGGTATGGCGTTTGGGGGCCGAAGGCCTTGCCGGCCGCCTTGGTCTCGCAACTCAACGAGACGATCAATGAAGCCGTGCGCCAGCTCGATTCGGAAAAGCGCCTCGCGCAGATCGGCCTCGAGGCGATCGCCGAAGGGCCGAGCGCCTTCGACGCCTTCGCGAAAGACTATGTGGCGCGCAATGCCGAGCTTTTGAAATTGGCGAAATACGAGCCGGTGTAGGACGGCTCGTTGACCTTAACCATCTGCCAGCCGAGGTCGCCGCCGCGATCTCGGCGCTTTCATTCAACAGTTCAGATCAAGGCATAAAACGAAACCAGCCGGTTTTTCGTGCGTCGGCTTTCTCTATTATCCTTCCATGCCATGTGGATTTTGCTTCAGGAGAAAGTTTTTGCAGCAATAGAAGGGCCATTTACATCGCCGCGATGTGCAGTAGAGTTCCTGCATATTTTAGGGCCTATTTATAGATGAAACGCTTTATTCCCTTTGCTGCCGCCCTTCTTCTGAGCGTGCCGACCGCCGACGCTGGCGAAAACGAAGTCGTGTCTTGGACGGCCTTCGGCATTGGCACCGAGAGCTGCGCCAACTGGCAATCGTCCGATACGCACAAGTCGGAAGGAGACGCATGGATCCTTGGCTTTTGGTCGGCGCTCAATCTCGCAAGCCGTGTCGATGCCAGGATCGACGCCGATATCGATGCTAATGGAATCTGGAACAACGTCCGAGACGCTTGCACCAAGACGCCGGCAGGCAAACTCGCCGATGCTGTCTTGGAGACCTACGACCAGATGGTCGTCAGACGCCGCGGCGCTGTTGATGGTTGGACGTCTGGCGCGCTGAGAGCGCGATAGTCTCGCTCATCGGTTACGCACCGGATCGCGATCGAGACGTAGCGGGATATTCGTCGCGCACTGTCGATCGATGAAAGAAATACCATACGGCATGGTCGAGTGAAGCTCGCCCCGCGCCCCAAGTGATGATCGCCAGGGCCAT
The DNA here is from genome assembly GCA_001898965.1 of Rhizobiales bacterium 62-17. Classification (GTDB taxonomy): domain Bacteria; phylum Pseudomonadota; class Alphaproteobacteria; order Rhizobiales; family Beijerinckiaceae; genus Terripilifer. The sequence goes on along the minus strand of MKVW01000003.1, from coordinate 816,197 downwards.
GGCGGCCCAGGAGATGTGAATGGGCCAACCATCCGGGACGGTGAGTTGCACGATCAGCGTCATGATCAACAGCCCTAGAGCGGCCGTTCTGCTGGCTAAACCGAGAATAAGGAGAACGGGCAGGACGACTTCGGCGCATCCCGAGAGAAAGGCCATGACCGCCGGTGCCGGAAACGGGTAGGGACCGCCTGGCAGGTGTAACATGAATTCGTCGGAAAACAGCGTGATTGCGGTGTCGTTGATTTGCAGAAATCCATCCCATTTCAAAATGCCCGATCGCCAGAATGGAACCGCCAGCGCCACACGCAGGACGAAGAGGGTCAATGTCGGAAAGGCGAGCGTCTGCAGCATGTGGTTCCAGAAGGCCACGCCATCCGCAGCTTTCTTTCGAGACGAAAGGGTCATTGGGGCTCTCCCACACGAATGGCACAGAAGGCGCCGGCCTCGATCATGCCGGCGATGCCGATGGCGATATCGAAAGCACTTGAGTCTTCAAACGCCATGGCGGCGGCTTGTCCCAATGGATGCCCCGAAACAAGCGCTTCCAGGAACGTCGATTGTCCCGGCGGTAAATACTGAACGATGATGTCGAGCCCAGGCCGCGTGACGAGGGCGTCTTCCCGATCCGCGACCTGCAGCGATGAGGGGCTATCGCGCTCAGTCCGATAGGCGGCGAAAAGAGTTACCGATGAAGTGTCTGAGCGGACGATCCGTGTCGCCGGATGCGGCGTTAAGATGATATCAGCGAGTTTATCTGGCGGCAGCGATGCGAAGGCGCTCGGCGGGAGAGGTTCGACGTCGGCTGCGTGATAGGCGTCGAGCCAAGCCCGTTCGAGCCGCGCGACGTCAGCGAGATAGGGCAGGGGTCGAGCATATTCATACTGCTCGATGAAGACCGGAAAGTCGCGTCCATATTCAAAGAGCAGCGGCGATCTTGGCGGGCAGGCCCTGACGTGGAACCGCGCCATGGCTCTGAAGAAATCCACACCGGTGATCCGCTGCACGGCCGGATAGATCGCGGCGAGTGCATCGATTAGGCTGACGATGACATTGTTGCGATAGATATTATAGCGGCGGCTGAGGTGAGCCGCGGGCGGATCATTGAGAATCGCGGGCGGCATTTGAGCCGGATCGAGCAGCGCTCCGGAGAATCCAGCAGCGTAAGATTGTGGGTGGATTGAATCTTCAGAGAGCATGCATCAGCTCCATGGCAGGGCGTGGAAGCGAGGCATTGAGCACGTCGCGCGCCATCTCGGCCTCCGCCTTCAGGATGGACCAGGTCGGAAGTTTGCTGTCCCATTCGATGAGCGTTGGCAGGGGTCCGCAGCGTCCAATGACCGTTTCATAAAGGGCCCAAACCGAGGGATCGACGGGCTCGTCATGGCTGTCGATCAAAGTGATCCCACCGTCGTCGCCGATCTCTTTGTTATGGCCCGCCAGATGAATCTGGCCGACGCGCGACAGCGGAAAATCCGCCAGATAACTGAGCGCGGAAAAACCGTGATTGGTCGCCGATACGAAGACATTGTTGATGTCGAGCAAAAGTCCGCAACCCGTGCGCTCCGCGAAGCTGCCGATGAAATCGGTCTCGCTCATCGTCGATTCTTTGAACGCGACATAAGTCGCCGGATTCTCGATGAGAATGCGCCGCCCGATGGCATTTTGCAGTTCGTCGATGTGGTCACACACGCGAGCCAGGGTGTCCTTGGTATAGGGCAGGGGCAGCAGATCGTTGAAATAGGTCGTGTCGTGCGTCGACCAGGCCAGATGTTCGGAGACGAGAGCTGGCTGATATCGCTCGATCAGATGTTTGAAACGGGCGACGTGCGCCTTGTCGAGGGGTTGCGGGCCGCCGATCGACATGCAGACGCCATGAAGCGAGATCGAGTGGTCGCGGCGAATGGTTGTCAGCACGTCGTGAGGCGGGCCGCCTTGGCCCATGTAATTTTCGGCATGGACCTCGAAGAACAGAGAGGCATTCCGCTCCTTCATGATGTCGGGTAGGTGTTCGTGCTTGAAGCTCGTGCCGACGAGCCCCGTTGTCGTGTGCGGAAAGCGGGAAAAAGGCGCATAGCTTGCCGTAGCCGGATGAATGGCTTCCATGGGTTTTCCCCGCTCTCCAAGATTTGCAATAGGCTGCGGATCAGACGGGCTTCAGGGAGCCATGACCGCCATTGGGAAGCTGGATGCTCGTGCAGGTTCCACCCCTGACGAACTTCCAGGCATTGCCTTGGAAATCAACCGTCGATGTGCCTTGGCATGTGGTGCCGGGGCCGGCGGCGCAATCATTCTGGCCTTTCAGAGCGACGCCGAAGCATTTCTCTTTCTTGGCCGCCATCGCGGCCTCGCCTTCAGCTTTCGACAACGGGGCGGCGGCGGCGATTGTCGCGAGGGCCGTGGTGAGGGCGCTGGCGAGAATTAATGAATTCACTGCGCTTTTTGCAGACATGACGTTCTCCACATGAGCTTTACGTCGTACCGTTCAGGTACGCCTTCGTTCATTCGGAGATCCCTGCGAAAGGTTACGTCGTTATCTTTCACGAGTTCGTGATTGAGCGCTCGCGTGCTAGAGTCGGTTCGCCGATCGTGACAATCCGATGCCGGGTCTGTAACTTTTGGCCATGTCGGACGAATAGGAATTCATCGAAGTGCAGGAAGTCGAAGGGCGACTGAAGACACTGATGGTTCAGAGTCTGGCAGGAGATGAGCGGGCGTATCGAGCGCTGTTGGACGACGTCGCCCGACAATTGCGGAGCTACTACGGACGCCGGCTACGTGAGCGCGCGGCGATCGACGATCTTGTTCAGGAGACATTGATCGCTGTTCACACCCGTCGTTCGACCTATGACAGCGGGCGTCCCTTCACCGCATGGCTCTATGCGATCGCCCGGTACAAATTGATCGACTACATGCGCGCCAACAAGCTGCGGGAGACGATGACGTTGGACGATGCACCCGAGGCGCAGCTCGCATCGTCGGGAGTCGAGAGCGAGTTTGCGCATCAGGATTTGGATACGGTTCTGGAGACGGTGTCGCCGTTGCAGAAGAGCCTCATCAAGGCTGTCAAAGTCGAAGGACGATCGATCGCCGAGGTCGCGTCTTCCTCCGGCCTCAGTCCGTCGGCCGTGAAGGTGACAGTCCACCGCGCCTTAAAGAAATTAAGCCAGCGTTTCGGCAGAGGTCAGACACATGATTGATCCGATGTCGCCAAACCCAACGGAAAATTTGATCGAGCGGCTGGCCTCGGAGCTGACGCCAACCGCGCGAAGCGCCGTTTCCCGGTTTATCTGTCTCGCTCTCGTGGCTGGGGCCGGCGTTTCTGCCCTCACCGTGCTTTGGCTTTGGGGCATTCGGCCGGACATGCGGGCTGCTCTGTCGACAGGGTCGCTGTGGCTGAAGGAGGGGTTCGTCGTGGCGCTGGCTATTGCCGGCATCTTCTCCATGATCAGACTGGCCCGCCCGGACGGCACCGCCGGTGGCCCAGCGGCGATCGCCATCGGAGCGGCCTGCGTCATGGCCCTGCTGGCCATCGTCGAACTGGCGGGTGCTTCTCCGGCCGTTTGGAAGACGCTCGTGATGGGTAAGACGTGGGCGACCTGTCCTTGGCTGATCCTGGCGCTGGCCGTGCCGGTGTTGATCGGCAGCATATGTGCCATGAGGTCGATGGCACCGACGCGCCTGCGGCTGGCTGGCGCTGCCTGCGGACTGGCATCGGGAGCGCTCTCGGCCCTTGTCTATTCGGTCGCGTGCGATGAAAGCGCGGTCGCCTTCGTGCTCGTCTGGTACGGCGGGGCGATCGCTTTGGCGACCCTCGCGGGTGCTTGGCTTGGCCCCAGAGTGCTGCGCTGGTAGCGCGCCAGTCTATTCATCGCCACTCAGGAAGTGGCCGATGGCAGCGAGCGGCTTGATGCCGTCGGCGACGATCTTGACGATGGCGAGCATGGGTACCGCGAGAATGGCGCCCGGCACGCCCCACATCCAGAACCAGAAGATCAGCGAGATGATCACCAGCACGGGATTGAGCGTGAAACGCTTGGCCAGCAGCATCGGCGTGACGATCTCGCCTTCGATGATGTGAATGACGAAATAGAGGATAGCAGGGAGCAGGGCGAGCCAGAGCTGGTCGATGACGAGCAGGCCAGCCAGCAGAAAAATCACCACGCCGAACAACGGGCCCATGATCGGCACATAGTTGAGCAGGAAAGCAACCGTGCCCCACAAAACCGCATCGCCCAGGCCCGTGAACCAGATGGCGATACCGGTCGCGATACCGACGGCGAGGTTCATCAACGTGATGGTGAGCAGGTAAGCGGAGATATTCTTCTCGACGTCGAGCGACAGTTCGACCACCTGCCGTTTGTCTTTGAATGTCGGCAGGATTTCCACGGTGCGTTTAAGGAAGGTGTTGCCGGACACCAGCAAAAAGAAAAGGATCAGAATGGTCTGGAAGAAGCTGGAGGCGAAATGCGTGCCACCCGTGAAGAGCCGCGTCGCGATACCGGCGGCAAGGCCTGTGCTGTGTTGCGAACCAGAGCTGGCGCCGTCGACGAAATGATCGATCTGGCTGAGGAAGGTTTGCAGCGTGTTGATCGGCTCGTTGAGGAATTTCAAGCGTTCCTGCAGCCGTGGCACACCTTCCGGCAGTTTGGCCGCCCAGCCGGCAGCAGGGCCTGAGATGGCCGCGCCGAGCCCGACGATGGCGCCGAACACGAGCAGGATGAGCAAGAGGGCCGCGAGACTGCGGGGCACGCTGAATTGTTCGAGAAAGCGCATGCCCGGCTGGAACAGCAATTTGAGCACGAAAGCCAGAACGATCGGCAGCACGATTTCGGCGGCGAAATAGGCGATGCAGAGCAGGGCCAGCAGGACGAGTATGGTCAGAAGAACGACCACCGGGTTGGACGGTAGCGTGATCGTCTCGGTTTCTGTTCGGTCATTACCGTTCGTCGTCACGAAATTCCCCCCCAGCGTCTGGAGCTTAGACGCCGAAGGGTGTGGCAGGGTTCCCATCGGCGCAGCCGGCACAAGATAAATGCAGGATAACGGAACCTTCGGCTTTTTGGACCGTTGATCAATGCGTGGTGTGTGCAAAGCGGGGGCTAAAAAACGCTTTGCCATGGATGCGCAGGCTTCCGCTCCTGATCGACAGTCGTAAGATCCCGCATGTAAAGGCTTTTTCCATGAAATCTCCGCTCCTCGCCATGGCCGCGGTTTGCGTTTTCGCTCATGTCAGCCACGCCGAGGAGTTGAAGATCGAGGGGGTTGGGATTCGTCGCGACATTCCCTGCAACGGCCAGGATGTCGGCGTGTATGGTGCCGAGAACAAGATCACGTTGACGGGAGAGTGCGGGCGGATCACCGTGCATGGGGCCGATCATAAGGTGTCGCTGGAGCGCGGCACCGATCTGTCGGTGTCGGGAGCCGACAATGCGGTGACCGGCGGCACGGTTTCGAGTCTCAATGTTCAAGTCGCCAAGAACACGGTCGCGGTGACGATCCAGCCGACGGAAGGCAAGGGCAAGGTCGATGTTTCCGGCGCCGAGCAGAAACTGAACCTGGTCCTCGCAACTCCCGCCGAACTAAGAGTCGTCGGCGCCGATCAGAAGGTGGAATGGTCGCTCGCCAGCGGTGCGCCGGAACCGTCCATTTCTTCTTCCGGCGTCAACAACAGCATCCAGAAAAAGAAGTAAGAGCTGTTGTCGTAAGTCGTATGGATTGCGACATCGATATCTGACGACAGGTCACTCCAGACCGGCGGCGGCCGCGATTGTCCGGCGCATGAGAATTCCGGGCTGATCCGTCGCGAAACTGAGCTCGCGAAATGTCGTGCGTGGGTCTCGACGCGTCAGTTCTGAGATCGATTCCAGCGCCATCTGGTCTTCAGCGAACGCGGCTTGGATTCCGCGTTTAAGTAGGTCGCCAATTTCGCCGTTGTCCAACGCGAAATCGCGAATGAAATACCACCAGTAATGGGTCGAGTTCTGACTTTCTGGCGTCAAAAAGTGCAGAATTCGAGTGTGATATTCCTGTTCTTCCTCGTTTGGCTTTTCATTGTGATTTCTGATCGTCATATCGCCGTGCGTGAGGGCGGGTGATGTGAATTCCACTCTTATTTTTCGATCGATGCGAGGGCCAAGGTCCAACAAGGTCTGGTAGAGAGGCGGAGGTTGAACATTTGCATAGAGGCGCGCGCATCTCACTTTACCGTCCTCGAGGCGGGCGTCGAAACTTGAGGGCGTGCGATCAGGCACTCCGATACTGCTGCTATGAAGATACTCAAAATGCGACAGGTCTTGCAGATTTTCATGCAGGCCGACGTAGTTCGCCGCGACATGGTAATAGCCATTTATGGCTATCCAGCTTGCTTCTGTCAGTGACGGATAGTCCGGCAGCAGCGAGGGGTCTGCCTTCGATGGTGCGCCCATCCAGATCCAGATCAGAGGCGCCCGCTCTATAAGAGGATAGGTTCGAAGCGCAATTTTTCCGCGTATCTCAGCGCCGGCCGGAAGGCGGGTGCATTGTCCTTCTGAATCGAACGACATGCCATGGTAACCGCAAACAATCTCGTCGCCGGACTGAAAGCCTTTGGATAAGGGAAAGGATCGATGAGGGCATCGATTGTCCATGGCGACAGGGGTACCGTTCTCCGTACGGCGCACGACAATATTCTGATCGAGAATCCAGCGGCTGAGCATTTTCTGCGCGTCAAGCTCTGTCGTCGTGCAGATCACATACCAACAACCCGCGACGAGGGGCGTTGCCGAATCCGCCATCGCACCCGTTGTTCCGCTTGATGCGCTCATAACAATTCCAACCTCATTTCACGCGAACAGTTCAGTAATCGTCTTCAGTCGGCGCATCGGATGAGATGGAGCGAATGCTTGCGTGCGAGACTCATGAATTCGCCCATCACCTGTGCCGGATTTCAATTTTAGCTGTCATTCAAATCCGTATGGCGGGTTTCTGGAGCCAAAAACGCGGCGATCAACGCTGGAATGACGAGAGCGAGGCAATAGAGACTGACCGGCAAAGTCGAGTCGTATTTCTCGATCAGGGCCACGCCGATGAACGGTGCTACGGCGCCCGACACGACAGATCCAAGCTGATAGCCGAGCGAGAAGCCTGTGTAACGCGCCTCGGTCGGAAAAGCCTCGACGAAATAGGGTACTTCACCCATGGCGATCACCGCATGGGTGAGCAGACCGACGCTGATGGCGAATGTAGCGGCAGCGAAGGTCGCATTGTCGAGAATGCGGAAGATGAGAAACGACCAGACGAGCGCCAACAACAGGCCGCCGATCATCATCGGCTTGCGCCCGATCCTGTCCGACAGCATGCCGAGAAACAGGAGGGAGATCGCTTCGAGGATGGAGGCGATCATCACCGCGTTGAGGGCCGTTGAGCGCGGCACTTCGACGATGCGGGTCAGATAGACGATGCCGAAGGTGATGAAGATATAGAACAAGGTATTTTCGCCGGCGCGGATGACGAGCGTCGATACGATCTGCCAACGCGAACGCAGCAAGGCGTTGGTGAGGGACGGGGGCTTGGCCTTGGCGTGTTGGGTCTTGAGACGGTTGAAGACCGGCGATTCCTCGACGCTGAGGCGCATCCACAGACCGACGACGATCAGAACGCCGGAAAGATAGAAGGCGATGCGCCAACCCCAGGCGCTGAATGTTTCTGGCGTCATCGTATAAACGAGCACCGAAAGGATTCCTGCTGCCGCCGCATTGCCGAGCATGGCCCCGGTCATGGGCCAGGCGGCCCAGAAGGCGCGCCGTTTCGGATCGAGGCTTTCGGTGACCATCAGAATGGCGCCGCCCATTTCACCGCCGACCGCCAAGCCCTGAATGATGCGCAAGAGCACCAGCAACACCGGCGCCCATACGCCGATAGAGGCATAGCTCGGCACGAGACCGACGGCGAAGGTCGCGCCGCCCATGAGGATGAGGCTCCAAACCAGGGCCTGCTTGCGGCCGATGCGATCGCCGATGAAACCGAAAACGATGCCGCCGAGCGGACGGCTGATGAAGCCGATGCTGTAGGTCATCAGCCCGAGCAAGACGCCGGTCATAGGATCGAATTTTGGGAAGAATTGCTGGTCGAAAACCACGACCGCCGCCGAGGCGAAGACGAAGAAATCGTACCATTCGATGAATGTGCCGATGGAGCAGGCGCCCAGCAGGCGCTTCGAAGCGGTGGCGGTTTCCGCTGGGGCGGGTGCACTCAAGTTTATGTCTGAAGTCTGGCTTTGCACCGCGTTCCCTCCTGCGCTGCACCTGGGCTTGCGGCATAATGCACACGTGTGTATTAAGGTCAATGACTGGTTTTTAGAATATGCACACGTTTGCTTTTTTTCAATGCGTCGGCTTAAGCCAGGAGACGGGATCATGGCCATTAACTGCTTTTCACATGTCGCTTTTCGCTGCCGGGATGCGAAGGAAACGGTCGACTTCTACAGCGGCCTCTTGGGCTTGCGGTATCACTTCGGCGTCGCCGCCGACACGGTGGCCTCGACCGGCGAACACAGCCCGCACATCCATATTTTCTTCGAGGTGGCGCCGAATTCCTATCTCGCCTTCTTCGAACTGCCGGAGGCGCCGGAGATGCAGTTCGACCCCAACACGCCGCGCTGGGTCCAGCACACAGCCCTGACGGTGCCAACCGAAGCCGAGGTTCTGACTTACAAGAAAAGGCTCGAGACTGCCGGGATCGAGGTCGTCGGCGTCACCGATCATGGCCTGTTCAAGTCGATCTATTTCTTCGACCCGAACGGCTATCGCACCGAGATCACTTGCGAGACCTTCGATCCGAAAACGCTCAAACATCTCGAAGACAATGCCTGGCGCTATCTGGAGGAATGGACGCGCACCAAGCGCGCGCCCGAAGGCATGACCATGCTGCCGCAGCACTGAATGGCTATAGCGTTTTCAAGCGAAGTGGATCGCGGTTCGCGTAAAGAAAACGCGTCAAAATAAGCATCTAGATGCAGAGTGTCTTGATGATGGCGGCGATCTCCGGCTTCTGCTCCAGGCCGAAGCCGGGCGCATCGCTCGGCCGCACGCAGCCGTCGCCAACCGGGCAGGCGGACGGATAGCCGCCGAAGGGCTGGAAGACGCCGGGATAGGCTTCACAGCCACCGAGGCCAAGCCCTGCCGCGATATGCAGATTGATCAGATGGCCGCCATGTGGGAAAGCCTGCGCGCGGTCGAAGCCCGATTGTTCGAGCAGATCAAGCATGGCCATGTATTCGGTCAGGCCGTAGCTGAGCCCGGCATCCATCTGGAAAATGTCGTGACCCGGCCGCTGGCCGCCAAACAGCAGCAGGTTCTTCACGTCCTGCCGCGAGAACAGGTTTTCGCCTGTTGCGACCGGGCGCGTATAGAGTTCGGTGAGCTGACGGTTGAGGTCATAGTCAAGCGGGTCGCCGACCTCTTCATACCAGCGCAGATCATAACCTTCGATGGCGCGGGCATAGGCGAGCGCCGCATCGATGTCGAAGCGGCCGTTGGCGTCCACCGACAGGCGTTTGCCGCTGCCGGCGATAACAAGCGCTTCCTCGATCCGCGCCAGATCGGCTGCCATCGGCGCGCCGCCGATCTTGATCTTGAAGGCATCGAAACCTTGGTCGCGATAGCCGAGTAATTCGTCCGTCAGGGTCTTGCCGCTGCCTTGCGGATAATAATAGCCGCCAGCAGCATAAACCGGCACGGCCTGCTGCACCTCGGATCGCCCGGCGGCGCGGGCGATCGTCAGATAAGCCGGCTCATCGGCCAGTTTGGCATTGAGATCCCAGAAGGCCAGTTCGACGGCGGCGATCGCGCCGGCACGATCGCCATGGCCGCCGGGCTTCTCGTTGGTCAAAGCCAAAGCGAGCACTTTCGCCGGATCGAAAGCCTTGCCGCTGGCGTCAAGCAGGGCATGCGGAGCGGCTGCCTTGAGGCGAGGGATGATACGGTCGCGCAGGATGCCGCGCTGCGCATAGCGGCCGATCGAATTGAAGCCGAAGCCGATGACAGGGCGGCCGTTGCGGATGACGTCGCTGACCACGGCCACCAGCGAAACGTCGTGATCGGTGAAGGAGACCACCGCGTTGGAGATCGCGCCTTCGAGCGGCACGCTGCGTTCGATGATATTAACGATGCGCATGGCGCCATTACTCCCGGCCGCCAAAGGCGCGCTCGCGTTGCTTGACGAGATGGGTGAGCACCATGTTCACGGGCGCACTCAAACCAACCTTGGCGGCCTCGCGCGGTACGGCGCCGTTGATGACGTCGATCTCGCTGACCCGCCGCTGCTCATGATCTTGCAGCATCGACGGTTTGGCATGGCGTACGCTGCGGCCGAAGGCCAAAGCGTGTTGCACCGGATCTTTCACCTTGATCGCCACGCCATTGGCCAGGCCGATGTTCCATGCTTCCGTTGCCGCCTCCCGGCTGACCGGTCCCATGTCAGGATCGTCCATCACTTCGCCGACCGTCAGGCCCGTGAGCGTGCAAGGGGCGCTGTAGGCCACGTTGCAGATCAGCTTCTCCCACTGCATGGCGACGATATTGCTGGAAAATTCCGTCTTGAAGCCGGCATTCGACCAGGCATCGATGATGGGGCTAAGACGGGCTTCGGTGAGGCCGTCAAAAGCGCCGATGCGGATCGTCTCCATGCCGTTGTGAAAGACATGGGCTGGACCACGCCGGATGGCGCCAAAGCCGCCGGCAATGCCCACGGCGAGACGCTCGGCACCGACAGCTTCGGCTACCGTTTGGGCGCTGCCAAGCCCATTCTGGATCGTCAGCACGATGGTCTGCGGCGCCAGTAGACGCGAAAGCTGCGCGCGCACCGTGTCGACATGTCCGGCTTTCACGGCGACGATCACCAGATCCACGGATTCTTCAGGGATATCGGTCAAGGCGCGCAGACGGACGGTGCGGTCGCCGCTGGCGCCTTCCACGTGCAAGCCTCGTTCGTTGATCGCTCGCACCTGATCGGCGTTGCGATCGACGGCGATGACCTCGTGACCGGCGCTGGCCAGCAGGGCGGCGTAAATCGATCCCATCGCACCGCATCCGACCACGGCGATCTTCATGTTTTATCTCCAGCCCATTGGTTTGGCGGCAGCTTTTCTCTCCGGCGCACGCGGCGCCAGGACGTCATGCTTCGCAAAATGCATTGCATGAGGTATGAAATGCACACGTGTGCGTTGTCAAGGTCGTGAGGGGGCTGGCGAAGATGACTGCTCACTTTGTGGGTAGGATCGCCTAGAATGTGGGTCATCTGTGCAAAGTCGGGCTTTACCGGCGCAATTCCACTCCATAAGAGCATTAATCATAAAATTGCATACAGACTGCGCGCAGCACGTTGAGGGAAGGGCTGTCGAAAGCGATGCATCAGCGGCGGACCACGATCAAGGACATCGCCGTTCACCTTGGGATCGATCATTCGACCGTCTCCCGAGCGCTGAACGACAATCCGAACATTTCGGAGGAGACCAAGCATCAGGTCCGGCAAGCGGCCCTGCGGCTTGGCTATGTCGCCAATGCTTCGGCCCGCGCCATGCGCTACAACCATAATGCGCTCATCGGGCTGGCGATCCCCGATATCCGCAATGATTTCTACAGCGCCGTGGCGCGCGCCTTGGCCGAGCGTTGCAATCGCGCCGGCTTCCAGATGGTGCTCGTCAATACGGACGATCATCCCGAAGTCGAATACCGGCAGGTGCGCGCGCTGATGGAAGCGCGCGTGGCGGGAGTTTTGATCACGCCGACGCCGGAACTGCTGGATACAACAGCGAAACTGCTGGCGCCCGTGCCGACAGTGCAATTCGTGCGGCAATCGCCCAAGCTCTCGGGCGATATCGTGCGCATGGATGACACGCGCGCCATGCGGGAGGCCACCGAACATCTGTTGGCGCAGGGGCACAAGCGCATCGGCTATGTCGGCACGCGCAAGGACATCAACGTCGGGCAGGCGCGGCTGAACGGTTATCTGGAAGCGCATGTGGCCGCAGGCCTCGCCGTCGATGAACGTTATCTGGCGCTGGTTTCGCCGCGGCAGACATTCGGATCCGATAGCGTCGCTCGCCTTCTCGCCGTGTCGCCGGCGCCGACGGCGCTCATCATCGGCAGTTCCGAGCTGACCATCGGTGGCCTGGGCGCCATTCAGGCCGCGGGCTTGACCATTCCAAGCGAATTGGCCGTCATCGGCTATGGAGATCCGGTCTGGTGTCGTTTGCTGTCGCCGTCTCTCACCGCCGTGCAATTGCCGGTGGACGAAATGGTCGAGGCGGCGGAAACACTGATCCTCGATCGGATCGGCGGCAAAGCGCCGGCAGGAGCGGACGTGCGCTCATGCCGGCCCACCTTGGTCGTACGAGGATCGACCGCAACTTAATTCGAAGCAGTAATGCCGCGTTCCCGGATGATGGCGCCGAAACGCTCGGAATCCTTGCGCGACTTTTCCGCGAAAGCCGCCGGCGTCATGGGCGAGGGGATGTTGCCGATGGCGCTGATGCGCTCCTGCAAGGTCGCGTTGGCCAGCGACTTGTTAATCTCCGTGTTCAGACGCGCCACGATTTCCGGCGGCGTTTTCGCTGGCGCATAGACGCCGAAGATCGAGTCGCCGTCAAAATCGGTCAGGCCGAGTTCGTGCAGGGTCGGGGTATCGGGAAACTGCGGCGAGCGCTGCGGGCTGCCGACGGCCAGAAGCCTGAGCTTGCCGGCCTTCACATGTTCGATCGCGATGCCGGGATCGAAGAGAAAGTCGAGCTGTCCGCCGAGCAGATCGGTGAGCGCGGGCGCTGCGCCGCGATAGGGCACGTGCACGATATCCGTCTTGGTCATGCTGCGCATCATTTCCGCACCCAGATGCGGCGAGCTGCCGACGCCAGGCGAGCCGAAATTGCGCTTGCCGGGATTGGCTTTGAGATCGGCGAGGAATGCGTTGAAATCCTTCGCCGGATTTTCGGTGCGAACGACCAAGTAAAGCGGTACGCGGGCAACAGCGGCGACAGGAACGATTTCCGTGGTCGGATCGAAAGGCATCTTCGCGTAGAGATGCGGATTGATTGAAACCATGCCGCCGGATGTCATCAACAGCGTATAGCCATCCGGTGCGGCGCGGGCGACGAACTCGCCGCCGACATTGCCGCCGGCACCGGCTTTGTTTTCGATCACCAGCGGTTGGCCGAGCGTATCATTCAACGGCTGACCAATCAGGCGGGCCAACTGATCCGCCGCGCCTCCAGCCGGAAAGCTGACGACGAGACGAAGCGGGCTGGTTGGCCAAGTTTGCGCCAGAGCCGTGGACATCTGTCCAACCGCAAAGGCCACAGCGACAAGCAAACCTCTTTTAAACGTCCTCGACATGATCTCCCTCCAAAGAGCCGGCCGTCAGTAAAAGTGCTGATGTGGTGATGCTGGTGCGCTCGATCCCTCCACTTGATCGAGCTTGAGCCGAATGCGGCGCTCGAATCTACGTAGCCATTTAGTTTGGAGTCAACCTATTTGGAACAAATCTATTTCCAACCAAAGGGTAATTTTTATTTGACTCAAGACAGTTTGATATCAAACTATATCGATGAAGGGCTTCGACTTGGCGGGAACTGATCCGTTGCGCTGAAAAGCTCGGGAAGCCTCGGTTTGGGAGCTAAAGAGCATGTTACGGACTTGGGTCTTTGAATTTTTCCCGGAGTTGACCGATCAAGCCGCTGCCGCATCCGGCCAATCCACACCGCAATATTTTGCAGACTATCTCTCGCTTTGGCAGCGTGACGAGGCTTTGGGCTTCGACGGCATTTTCTTCAGCGAACATCACTTCGGCAGTTCGTTCAGCTCTTCTCCCAATCTTCTCATCGCGGCGACGGCGGTGAAGACCACGACCATCCGCCTCGGTGTCATGGGTGTGGTCGTTCCTTACTATCCGGCCGCGCGCATTGTCGAAGAAATCGGCCTTCTCGATCAGCTTTCGGGCGGACGCCTTGAAATCGGCACCGCCATCGGCGTACCGCAGGAACTGGCGCAAGTGGGTCTGACCATGGATCAGGCGCGGCGCATGTATAACGAGGCGATCGAGATTCTGGATTCAGCGCTCGAAACCGGGATCGCCAACTACGACGGCGAATTTTTCAAATACGACAATCTCCCGCTTCTGCCGCGCCCGGCGCAACCGCCGCAACCGCCGAAATGGGCGACGGTTGTTAGCGCTGATTCCGCCCGCAAAGCCGCCCGCCGGCACAGCAGGATTTGCACAGGCTTCACGACGACCGACGAAGTGAAGGCACTCTTCGATGCCTATCTCGCTGAAGCGCAGACGGTTGGATTTAAGGCCGGTGGCGACCATCTGGGATTGCGCCGCCGCGTCATCGTCGCTGAATCCGAAACGGCCGCTCACGAAATGTCCCATTCGGCCGCCGAACGCTATAAAGCCTTTGTCGCCAATGATCCGAGAATGAAGTTCTCGCACATTCCCGATGCGCCACGGCAGAGCGGCGGCTTTTCGGTGAGTGACGATGAGTTCATTTCCGGCACGCCGAGCCAGGTTGCCGATCGGATCATCGATCAATGCGAGCGTTCGGGCGCAAGAAACTTTCTGGCCATTCTGCATTGGGGGGCCGGGCTGCAGGAAGTCAGCACCGCGCACGAGCTGTTTGGACAGAAAGTGTTGCCGGTCTTGAAGAAAGCCAATCTCTGAAAACGCGTTCGGCCAAACGCGCAACTTCTATTCGTCAGACAGGCCGGTCGTGATCTGGCGCAGGATGGCGATCAGGCGTGCGCGCTGGTCCTTGGTGATGAGCTGGTCCAGTTCTTCCTCGTGGGCCTGCACCTTAACCTTCATCTGTTCCATCGTTGACCTGCCGCGCGCGGTCAAGCGCAGTTCATAGCTGCGTCTGTCGTTCTCCCGGCGGACACGCGTGACAAGCCCGCGCTCGCATAGATCATCAAGCGCGGGAGTGAGGCTCGACGTATCCCTCTTGATGGCCTTGCCGAGTGCCGCTTGCGTCATGCCCGGATTTTCGTGGACGAGCGCCAGAATGGCGAACCGCCATTGCAGCGTGCCGGTGTCGGCGACGCTGCGAAGATAGGTTCTGACGGAGGCTTCCTGCGCGATGCGAAGGTTGAACCCAATCGTGCCGCCAAGCCAGCCGAGATTGGTTTGCGAAACAGTCTCGGCAACTGGCGGCATACGCTTTTTGGTCGTCTTGGTCGGCATCAAGCAGGTTCCCAACGGGACATAACGATAGGAACCAAACTATTTGCCGTCAACCTATCGACGGGATCAGCCTTTCACATCGAGGATGATCTTGCCGATGTGAACAGAGGATTCCATGCGCCGATGTGCTTCCGCCGCCTGGCCCAGGGGATAGACGGAATCGACGAGCGGACGGATCGTGCCGGCATTGAGCAACGGCCAGACATGTTCGGCGAGTTCCGCCGCGATCTTCGCTTTTTGCGGCACCGACTGCGGCCGCAGCGTGCTGCCGGTGACGGTGAGGCGCTTCATCATGATTTGCCCGAAATCGACGGTGACGGAACGGACACCGCCGAGAAAGGCGATCTGCACCAATCGGCCTTCCTGTGCCAACACCTGCAGATTGCGCGGGATATAGTCGCCGCCGATGATGTCGAGTACGACGTCGACGCCTTTGCCGCCGGTCGCGTCTTTCATCACCTGCACGAAGTCTTCGGTGCGATAGTTGATGGCGCGCGTCGCGCCCAGCTTGACGCAGGTGGCGCATTTGTCGTCGCTGCCGGCGGTGGCATAGACGGTAGCGCCTTTGGCAACCGCCAGCATGATGGCCGTCGTGCCGATGCCCGACGTGCCGCCATGAATGAGCACGGTCTCGCCGGCACGCAGCCGTCCGCGCATGAACAGATTGCCCCACACCGTATAGAAGGTCTCGCACAGGCCCGCGGCCTCCACCATGCTGAACCCCTTGGGCACGGGCAGGGCATGATCGGCTGGCGTGACCACATATTCCGCATAGCCGCCGCCGGGCAGCAGCGCCGTCACCGCATCACCGACTTTCCAGCGGCTCACGCCTTCGCCCAGGGCTGCAACCGTGCCGGCGGCTTCCAAGCCCGGCAGATCGGACGCACCCGGCGGGGGCGGATAATGACCGCTGCGCTGCACGACGTCAGGCCGATTGACCCCTGCGGCCGCCACTTCAATGAGGATTTCGCCAGGACCAGGCTGAGGCACCGGGCGGGTCGCCAAGGTCAGAACTTCTGGTCCGCCCGGCTGTTTGATCTCGGCAACCTTCATGCTTGTCGGCAACATTGAACGCTCTCCAAAAGGCTTGTTCATCGTGTGGGGATGGGATCAGGCGAAGCTCGGCAGCTTCATCGACCGGCTGAGCGATTGCAGCAGTTCGAGAATTTGCGCGAAGTTCGCGGTGAAGCGCTCCGAAGGCGCCGAGACGCAGACCGCGTAATTTTCGCCCGCGATGCGGAACGGCACCGCGACACAGCGCAGTCCTTCGGCATATTCCTCGTCATCGAGCGCATAGCCATCGGACTGAATGCGGCGGATTTCGCGCCGGAACGCGTCTGCGGTGGTGATCGTATTGGCGGTGCGCGGCAGGAACTTGCAGCCGCGAATGAATTTCTCGCGTTCTTCTTCGGAGGCGATGGCCAGCAACAGCTTGCCGGAGGCGCGGGCATGGATGTCGCCGCCGCGCCGGCGCGAAGCGCCACCCGAGGCCTGGATCGGGTTGGTGCCGGTTTCGACCGCCAGCGTAATGAGATCGCCATCGAGCCAGCCCGAGACATAGCTGGTTTCGCCGGATTTTTCGGCGATCTTCTTGACCAGCCCGCGCAATTCATCCGGGCAGGAAAACTGCATGTTGAAGCCGTCGATCAGATCGCCGACGCGCAGGCCGAGAAGAAACTTGTTTTCCAGGCCCCGCCGCAGCAGGCCGAGCGATTGCAGCGTATGCAGCAGATGATAAGTCGCTTGCAGCGGCAGACCAGTTTTGCGACGGATTTCGCTGACCCCGAGCCCGTCGCGGCTCTGGGCGACGGCAAAGAGGATCGACATGGCCCGCGCCACCGATTGCACACGCGGCTTCGGCGCTTGCTCCTCAGCCTCGTCTTCCACGGCCACGCGCTCACCATTGAGCGCCTCTTCGTCGGTGTTTTTCATCAGTTTAAGACCAGTCGTCTGTTGCGCTTAATCCTGTTACTGACATGGGGCTGGCGGCACGTCCATGGTTAAGCAGCTACCATGAATTCGCGGACCGTCTGCTTGCGGCGGATGCGCCAGGTTCCATCGAGCCGCACCAGGTCGCCGTGGGACGACAGCACCATGGTGGGGCCGGGAACCGTGGGCACGTCTTTGCCGCCCGGTGCTGTATAGAAGGTGATGCAGAGCGAGAAGGAGGCTGTGTCATCGCCCTTCGCCGTTGTCACCAGATTGGTGATGATGTGGCGCGCGCGCGTATCGGTGCTGCGGCCTTCGTAGATTTTCTCCACGGCGGCCGGCCCGCGCACGACGGCGCCGGCCCGGTGCCATTCTCCATCAGGCGCGAAAAAGCTGGCGACGTCCTTGAAGCGGGCTTCGTCGATCGCCTGATAGAAGGCGAGCAGCAGGCGCTGGCAATCCCATTCCGCCGCCAGTCGGTTGGTGTCTGTCGTGGCCATGTCAGGCACCCTGGGCGACGGTCGCGGCGATGGCATTGGTGCCCTGGATCAGCACGCCGATATCGGCCCCGCTGATGAAGAACGTGCCGCCGAATTTGCGCCAATGGGCGATGTCGGCGGCGGCCGCGAGGCAGCCGGTCATGACGCCGCATTGGCGGGCGAGCTGCATGCCGTCCTCCAAGGCCTTGCGCACTTCCGGCGCATTGGGCTGGCCAGGGAAGCCGAGCTGGGCCGCCAGA
This sequence comes from Rhizobiales bacterium 62-17, assembly GCA_001898965.1. Taxonomy (GTDB): domain Bacteria; phylum Pseudomonadota; class Alphaproteobacteria; order Rhizobiales; family Beijerinckiaceae; genus Terripilifer. The sequence goes on along the minus strand of MKVW01000003.1, from coordinate 798,322 downwards.
TCGTTAGGGCCGAAGAACACCGCATCGACGCCTTCGACGCCGCAGATGTCCTTGAGGTTCGTCAAAGCTTCGCGGCTCTCGATCTGCACGGTGACCGCGATCGGCGAGGGACCGCTGCGATAGTAATTCTTGTCGAGACCCCACTGGGCGGCGCGCACGCTGCCGCCGATGCCGCGCCGGCCTTCCGGCCCGAAACGGGTGAGCGAGACGATGTGGCGAGCCTGTTCGGCCGTGTGGACGTTCGGCACCATGATGGCATCGACGCCGAGATCGAGCAGCGGCTTCAGCGTGTCGACGTGTTCCGAGCTGATGCGCACCAAAACCGGCTTGCGCCCGCCGGCGGCCGCGATCTGCTGATGTAGGATCGGGATATTGGTCGCGGCATGTTCGGCTTCGATGGCGAGATAATCGATATTGGTGTGGCTGAGGATTTCGATCGTCTGGAAGGTCGGAATGCAGGCAAAGATGCCGCAGACGAATTCGCCCGAGACGATACGCTGCTTGAACGAGGGGCGGGTGGTGGCTGCGATATTCATGTGCTCTTACTCCGCGACCTGCTGGGTCGGTTGAGGGGGAAGTTCCGTGGCCAGGCCGAGCTTGTTGCCGAACCGCTCCACCATCACGTCCTCGAATGGGATCTTGTCGGAACAGACATGGCTGCCGCAGCGCAGACGATAGAGTTCGGGATGCGAATGGGCGGCCGGCAGCAGGCCTTCATTGTCGAGCACGCGCGCCGCATCGAGAATATAGCGGCGGAACTGCACGACGCCGATGTCCGAGGAATTAAGGTGCTCCTTGGTGCGGTCGGCAATCAGCCCCTGGCTGATTTGAATGGCGGCGTCCTGCTCCGATACGCCCTTGATGCCGGTAAAGCTCTTGTGCTTCTGATCCACGCGGTCGATCAGGAAGTCGTTCGCCTTGTTGCGGAAAGGCATATAGTTTTCATCGACTTCCGAATGGATCGATGCGCCGGTGCGGAAACGTTTGACCTCGTCCACGCCCAGCGGGCGATCGGGATTCCAGCTGTAGGTGAATATCCAATGCGAGGTGTCGTCGATCGGCACCCAGCACTGGCCGTGCATGGTTTCGCCGGGCAGAGCGTTCGGCGCGAGGCCATGATTGGGCATCAGGAACTGGCTGACGCGCCAATAGGTATCGCCGGGGTCGGCATGGCGCGCGCCACCGAGGACAAGGCCGGCCTCATGCGAGATGATGGAGAAGCGGACCGCGCCATCATTGCGGATCCATTGCAGGCGGCGCTCGTCGGCCGAGGACTGACCGACGAATTCGGCGCCCTTGGCCTGCTGCCGGTTCTTGTCGATGGGCAGATGCAGGAAGGAGAAATGCGCTGTATCGAGGCCACCTTCGCAAGCCTGCGCCCAATTCGACTCCTGATATTTCTTCGTCACGAAGACGTGGTTCAGCGGCAGTTGCGTGAATTCCAGCTCGGGAAATTCCGGCATCTGCTCCTTGGGGCCGAGATAGACCCAGATCATGCCGCCGGCCTCACGGGTCGGATAGGTATCGAGCGTGATCTTCTCGCACATCTTCTGGCGCTGGCCGTTGTCCGGCAGGGTCGGCACGTCAAGGCAGCGCCCATCGGCATCGAATTTCCAGCCGTGATAGACGCAGCGAATGCCACCTTCCTCGACGCGGCCGAAAAACAGGTCGGCGCCGCGATGCGGGCAGACCGGCGTGATCAGTTGCGCCCGCCCAGACGAGTCGCGGATGGCGATCATATAGGTGTTGAGGATGTTCACCCGCCGGGGCGGACAATCGGGCTCGGGCAGTTCCTCGGAGAGCAGGGCAGGCTGCCAGAAGAACCGGAACAAATGCCCCATCGGCGTGCCTTCGCCGGTTTCCGTCAGGAGGCGGTTGTCTTGTGCGCTGAGCATCTGGGTTTCCCCTCTATTCAACGATGCCGAGTTTCTCGGCGATCAGATCATGCAGGACTTTGAAGGCGGCCGGATCATTGCGGTCGGCTTCGGTGGGGTGGTGTTCGAGCAGCAGTTTGGCTGGCGCGCCGAACACGAGAATGCGATCCGCCATTTCGATGGCATCGTCGATGCGATGGGTGACGAACAGGCAGGTCTTGCGCAGTTCGCGGATAAGACGGCTGATGTCGGCGCGCAGCACCTGCGACGTCACATGATCGAGCTGGCTGAAACATTCGTCGAGCAGCAGGATTTCCGGATCGATGGCGAGCGCCCGTGCCAGGCTGACGCGCTGGCGCATACCGCCGGACAGTTCATGCGGATAAAGATTGGCCGCCCGCTCGAGGCCGACCCGCGCCAGCCATTCGGTCGCCTTCTTGCGGGTCGCCGTTTTTTCCTCGTGCAGGATTTGCAAGCCGAGTTCGACGTTTTCGAGCGCCGTACGCCAAGGCATCAGGCGATCGGTCTGGAAGCCGACGGCGATGACCCGGCGCAACTGCTGGAATTCGGCCTTCGGATCGATGCCCATCACGCGCACCTCGCCGCGCGTCGGCGCGAGATTGCCCATAATGAGATTGAGCGCGGTCGATTTGCCAGCGCCCGTGCGGCCGAGGAAGGAGACGATTTCGCCGCGCTCCACCGCGAAGGACAGGTTCTGGATCGCCACCACGTCGCCAAAGGTGACGCCGACTTGTTGCAATTGGATGGCGGGCAGATCGGTTTGCACCATGGCGGTTTTCATCAAGGCGGTTTGCATCAGCGCACCTCGATCGCTTGACGGTAGCTGAGCATATATTGCTCGACCCACGTCACCAATTGTTGCAGCACGATATTGAGCCCGACGAGCAGGATCGTCCAGGCCAGGATCGTCGCGATGTCAAAATTGGCCTGCGCCAAGCCCATCTGCGCCCCGATGCCGGCGGTCGCCGCGATCAGTTCGGCGAAGATGATCATGCGGGTCGCATAGCCGATCACCGAGCGTGTGGTAGCGAAAATGTAGGGCAGGACATGCGGAAAGATCAGATAGCGCAACACCTGCCAGCGGTTCGGCCGAAAACTTTCGCACATCTCCAGGAGATCCTTGGGCATGGCGCGAATGGCATCGGCCACGCCCAAGGCATAGAACGGAATGACGATGACTAGCAGGATGAAGAAGATGCGCAGCTCTGGCATGCGGAACCAGAACACCGCAATCAACATCCAGGAGAGAGCCGGAATGCCCGTATCGATCACCACGACCGAGCGCACATAGGGGCGTGCGGTCGGAAACATTCCCATGACAAGGCCGAGACCCGTGCCGACGAGCATGGCGCATCCCAAGGCCAGCGCTAGCCGGCCGAGGGTGAGCAGCATGTCGCCATAGAGCGGCAGCAGCTTGTTCCACAGGCTGCTGAGGATGTCGGCTGGCGGCGGCGCGATATAATGCGGCGCCACCATGCTGGCGATCTGAAGAAGGATGACGATCGCCACCGCGGTGATGATCCCTGCATAGCGCTCATGTTTGGGCAGGCGCGGCAGTGCGGGTTTTTCCTGCATCACTTCGATTGTCATGGGCCACTCTTATGCGTGATGATTTGAACGAGACGGTCAGCTCGGGAAGAAGTCTGGATTGATTTTCGGATTCTTCTCATCGATGTAGGCCTGGGCGGCGCGAATGGCCTCGCGACCGTCTTCGTTCAACATCGACAGGTTGAGGAATTTCAGGCGACCAGCCTCATGGGCCTTGATCATGTCGGCCACTTTCAGGCCGAGCTTCGGCGCCGCGATGCCGTAGATTTCCGACGGGTCGGCATTGATGGCGGCGACGAGATCGCGGCAGGTCGCGTCGACGCGCTTGGCGAGATCGGCATCGCGGGCGATCGCTTCCTTGCGCACGGCAAGGCCGAAATAGGGCAGCGGACGCTTCTGCTTGCTTTCATACTCGCGGCCGAGATTGAAAATAGCCTTGAGGTCCGGCACCTTTTCGAAGGCGCTGATGATATTCGGCTCCCAAGACAAAGCCGCATCGACATTGCCGGAAACCACCATGGCGACCGCTTGCACCGGGTTCGGCACGTTCTGCACCGGCATGTCCTTGCCGAGCTCGACGCCATAGGCGTTTTTCAGCACCGCGCGGCACATATTGTAGGAACCCGTGGCGACGACGGCAGCGAGCGGCCGGCCCTTGAGTTCCGTGGCCGATTGCGGGCCGTTCTTGCCGGCGACGATGTTGATGATGTCGGCGGTGGTGAAGATCGACGCGAGTTTCACCGGCACACCTTTGTCGGACATGCCCTTGAAACTGTCCCAGGCGCCGATGGCGAGATCGAAACTGCCGGCGATGAAATCGCTATAATAGCTTGGCACCGAGGTATAAGCGGTGGCGAGTTCGATGTTGAGACCGTGTTTGTGGTCGAAGCGTTTCGCCTTCAGATATTCGTCGAAGATCACGCTGATACCAGCGTTCAGCGTCGCATAGCGCACGTTCGTCCGCGCCTGCGCATGGACATAAGGAGCAAAGCACAGGGACGTGCCCGCTGCGCCAGCCTGTAGGATACGGCGTCGTGTAATGCTCATTTTCTCCCTCCCTCACTCTTGCGCGTCCCTTCCGCGCCTCACATCGCCTGTGTCTCTCCCAACACCGGCTTATTCCGCGACAGCCCGCATCACCGCGCCGTCGCTCCCTAAAAGAGCCTTCACCTGCGCCACCACTTTCGCGGCATTGGGCAGCAGTTGTGCCTGCAAGACGGGCGAAGCGGGCATGCGTACGTCCGGCGTCGCCAGTCGCGCCACGCGCGCCAAGCCAGCATCACGGAGCCGGCAGGCGAGTTCGGCACCAACGCCACCCGTCAGATTGGCTTCGTGGACGATGAGCGCGGTTTCACCGGCAGCGCGCACGGCGGCAATCAACTCATCCTGCGGCAAGGGCGAGAGCCAGCGCAGGTCGATCACCGCCGCGTCGATGCCGAGCTTCGCCAGTTCCTCGGCGGCGCTTTCGATGACCGGCATGCCGGTGCTCCAGCTCACCAGAGCGATGTCCTTGCCGGCGCGACGCTGGCGCAGACCGCCGATCGGCTCCGCTGGTCCTTCAAGAACAGCCATTTCCTTGCGCTGATAGAAGACCCTGGATTCGATAATGATGGTCGGATCGTCACAGGCAACGGCGGCGCGCAGCATGTCGTAGGCATCCTGCGCCGTTGAGGGCAGGCCGATGCGCAGGCCGGGAATATGGAACAGCAGGGCTTCGAGCGATTGCGAATGCTGCGCGCAGGAACCAGGTGTCGTGCCCTGTTGCATGCGCACCACCAGCGGCGCCGAAGCCTTGCCCTGGGTGATATAGCGCAGATTGGTCATCTGATTGATGATCTGGTCGATCGCCACCAGCATGAAATCGGCCCACATGATTTCAACGACCGGCCGCATGCCCATCATGGCAGCACCCAGCGCCGAGCCGAGAATGGCGCTTTCCGAAATCGGCGTGTCGAACACGCGGTCCGTGCCGAAGGTTTTCTGCAAAGTGCGCGTGCAGCCGAAAATGCCGCCACCGCCACCGACATCCTCGCCATAGACGAGAAGCTCGGGCCGCTCTTGCAGCTCATGTTTCAGTGCCGTCGTCACGGCATTGCCGTAGGTCGTCTCGACAGGCGCACTGCCGCGTGCCGCGCGCGCGGCTTTGGGGCTCTGCGCGATCACGTGCTCGGCGGCGGTCGCCGGATCGGGCAGGGGCGCGGCTTCAACCTTTTGCCGCAACTGCTCGATGTCCCGTTTCACCTCGCTGTCGATCGCATCAAGCTCACTCGCCAGACGCGCGTCCTGCTCGATGAGCTTTTGACGCAGCAAAGCGATCGGGTCCTTGGCCTGCGTCGCGTCCCATTCGTCCTTCGGCCGATAATGCTGGCCATCCTTGTTGTAATGGCCCCAGAGGCGCACGGTCTCGAATTCGAGAAAGATCGGCCCGTTGCCCTCGAGCAATTGCTGGCGCGCCATCGCCACGCTGTCGCGCACGGCGATCGGATCGCCGCCGTCGACAGTCGCCGACTTGATGCCATAGGCGCCGGCCCGGCGGGCTTGACGCGGCACGGGCGCGACGACGCTCGACGGCGTCATCTCGGCCCAGCCATTGTTTTCACAAATGAAAAGCACGGGCAGCTTGTTCAGGCTGGCGAAAACCAGCGCTTCATGGGCCGAGCCCTGATTCATGGCGCCGTCGCCAATGCTGACGACGGAAATACCGCCTGTTTTCTGCAGCTTTTGGGCGAGAGCGACGCCGGCCGCGATGGGATAGCCGGCGCCGACGATGGAGTTTTCACCGATGAAACGCTGATCGGGCGCGATCATCAGGGCCGAGCCGGCGCGGCCGCCGTTGATGCCCGTGGCGCGATGGCAGATTTCGCTCATCACGGCGAAGGGATCGAGGCCCACTTCCAGCGCCCAGCCATGGCCGCGATAGGTCGCCGAAATGCGGTCCTCGTCGCCGAGCGCCTCCAGCGTGCCGACGGGAATGGCCTCCTGGCCCGCGCACAGATGGATCGAGCCGACCGCCAGTCCGGCCTCGCTGAATTGCATGCAAAGCTGTTCGAAACCGCGGATGCGGGCCATGCGCCGATAGGCGCGCAGGCCGAAAGTCGCGTCGGAATTGTCCTTGGGCACGTCAGACCTCACCCGAGCCGGGCCTCCCTGTGGTCTTATCTTATTATGATTGAGATATCATATAGTGATTGTCAAGGCGGTTTTGAGGAAGTTGGGCCAAGCGCCCACAGCCGGCTTCAGGCGGAAACGATCCCTCGAACGAAATCGCAACGATCTCTCCCTAGATTTCACGCCAGGATAGCGGGGCGGGCGGATCGAAGCATGGAATGCCGAAAGAGGGACTGGCTGTGACGGAATTATCTGCACGGCGCCTCGCGCTCGCTTCACCCGTACAGGGCCAACTGGTGGCGGCCGTGGTGTTCCTGGTCGCGGCGGGACTGGCTCTGCGCGTTCTATTGGCTGGCGGCGATCTTTGGCTCGACGAGATTGTCAGCGTCGATCATGTCAGGACGTTGACCTCGATCGATCAGGTCTTCTGGAAGATCAATCACGACAACAATCATTTTCTGACGTCGGCCTATCTTTATCTGGTCGATCCGCTGGCGCCGGCCGTGGTCCAGCGTGGCCTGTCCATCGCGATGGGAACGGCATGCATAGTGGCCGCGGTGTGGGCAACGGCGGGGCGGGGCTTCGCAACGCAGATCGTCACCGGGTTCTTATTTACGATCAGCTACGTAATGGTGCACTTCGGCTCCGAAGCGCGCGGATATATTGGCGTCGTGCTGTTCACATTGCTGGCCGTGCGCATTGTCGAGGAGCGGATGGACTCCGGTGGTCGAGGCCTGGCGCTCGGCGCGATCGTGTTTCTCGGTTGTCTTTCCCACCTCACGATGATCGCTTCGGTGTTCACCCTCGGCGTGTGGGTCTTTGGCATCATGGTCTGGCGGGAACGCCAATTCGTCCGTCCGGTTTTTGATGCGTTGAATGTGTTCACACCTGCCATCATCGCGGTCCTGCTCGTCGCTTTCGGCATGATCATCAGCATAAGGCTTCTGGGGTTCGGCTTGGGAGGTTATGCGCCGTTTGATTTCACCTCCTTCGTCTTAGGCTTCGGCGGCCTGGTGCGGACCACTCTGGGATTGTTGAATCCGATCGGGAGTTGGGACAATTGGATTGCCGTCGGCATTGCTCCAATCGCCGCACTGACAGCGGTTTGGTTCTATCGCGATCGCCGAATAGCGCTCTATTCGCTCGGCATTGTCGCGTGGCCGATCGTTGCACTCATCATGCGGCTCCCCAATTTGGGCTTTCCGCGTTATTTCATCGTCAGCGGTGTTTTCTTGTTGCTCTTGGTGGGCGAGTTGCTCGGTCGCGCCCTGTCCAAGGGGAGCATTGCAAGGAGTGGCGCGGCCATTGTTCTCATCGCGCTCCTCCTCAGCAATGGGTGGGCCATGCTGCGTCTTTTTGAGCAGGGACGCGGTGTCTACGAACCCTTGGTCGCCCGCATGACCGAAATGGGACCGGCGACCTACGCTACGAACCATGAGCCGCGAACCGAAATCGTGGTCAATTATTTCGCAGGAAAACTTGGCCGGCATGTCGAATTGATCGCAGCGGATCAATGGTGCCAGCGACGGCCGCAGTGGTTCATTCTTGAACTCCAGCCTGATAGCCCCGAACGGCTTGAACCGACACGACAGTGTCATCTGTCCTATCAGCGCGTGGCGGCGACCGTGCCGCAGGGGCTTTCGGGGATAGACTGGGCTCTTTATCGCCGTAGCGAATAACCAGGAGCGTTGCTGGAAAAGGGATTTGCTTTTCGAGCCGTGCCCCGTATTCCTACGGCTGGATCATGATGAAACAGAACAACAATACGGCCGCCGCAATTCCGATCTTCGCACTCGTGTTGCTGGCCGCCAATCTGCGGCCGGCACTCACCAGCGTGGGGCCGTTGCTCGACGAAATCAGGCAAGGCACCGGAATTTCCGTGACATCAGCCGGCCTGTTGAGCAGCTTGCCGTTGTTCGCCTTCGCTTGCTTCTCGCCCTTGGCCCAGTTCGGGCGGCGGTTGGGATTGGAACGCACCCTGGTGGTGTCGATGCTGGTGTTGATCGCCGGCACGCTGCTGCGCTCGTACGGTTCCGTGCCAGCGCTGTTCGGTGGCACGATCATGCTTGGCGCCGGCATTGCTGTGGCCAATGTTCTCATCCCCGGCGTCATCAAGCGCGACTATCCGAGCCGCGTGCAGAGCACCACCACGCTCTATGCCATGGTGCTGGGGCTCAGCTCGGCCATCGCCTCGGGGCTTGCGGTGCCGTTGGCCGATTGGTTGCCAGGAGGCTGGCGCGCCGCTTTGGCGGCGTGGGCGATTCCGGCGGTCATTGCTTTGCTGGCCTGGCTCCGGCCGGCCTTGCGGACATCCGGCGAAAAGAACATCGTGCGCGTGCCGCGCACCTCGGTCTGGCGCTCGTCGCTGGCCTGGAAGATCACGGCCTTCATGGGCCTGCAGTCCATGGCCTTCTACATCATCATCAGCTGGTTTCCGGTGATCCTGCAGGACACGGGCTATTCGGCGGAGAATGCTGGCTTTCTGATCACTCTGTTCCAGCTCATTTCGCTGGTGGTCGGTATCAGCATTCCACCGCTCCTGAAACTGGCTACGGATCAACGGCTGTTTGTGTTTTTCGCGTCGCTGTTGATGTCGGCTTCGCTCGTCGCGCTGATCTTGATCCCGAGCCTGGCCTATCTGTGGATATTGCTGATGGGGTTGGGCAGTGGCGTCTGCTTCGTTCTGGCGCTGGCCTTCATCGGTTTGCGTTCGTCAGACCATTACCGGGCGGCGTCCTTATCGGTCATGACCCAGTCGATTGGCTATCTGGTGGCGGCGATGGGGCCGGTCGCCTTTGGCGTTCTGCATGATGTCGCGCACAATTGGACCGTACCATTGATGGCGGTGGTGGTCGTGACCTTGTTCCAGGCCCTGTTCGGCCTTGCCGCTGGCCGTAACCGTACGGTCTGAGGAGAAATTTCACGTCCGCCACGCGGACTGCGAATACCGTCATCCGGCTGTCATTGAGGCCCTCCATAGGGGCGCCAACCTGTCTGGAGACGAACTATGAAACGGCCTTTTTCCCTGCTTGCCTCGTTGTCCCTTGTCGCTTTGTCGATCGCCGCGTTCGGCAGCCAGGCGGCGGCTGAAACCATCCAGTCACGCATCTTTTCCTCCGACGATCCGAAGTTTGAATGGAAGACGGTGAAGCTGCCCAACGGCCAGACGGGCACCTATACGCTTGGCGTTGGCTCCGGGGCTTTCCGCCATCGCAACGACCCGCCGAATGTCGTGTGGACCATCGGCGATCGCGGCCCCAACATGACCTGCGGCGAAGCGCCAGGGATTCTCGGCGATGAGATCGCGCAGGCCTGTCGTAAGTTGTCCAACGGCCGCATCTATCCGACGCCAGATTACGTCCCGTCGATCTACAAGCTCGAACTCGATCGCGACAAGGGCACGTTCAAACTGCTCGAAACGATCCCGCTGCGTAAGGCGAAATCGGGCGCGACCATCACCGGCCTGCTGAATCCGCAGACGAAGGCGTCCAAGGATACCGGCATGGATCTCGCAGGCAACGTTCTGCCCGACGATCCCGACAACATCGACCTCGAAGGTATCGTGCGCCTGTCCGATGGCACCTTCTGGGTCGGCGAGGAAATGGGTCCGTCCATCGCGCATCTCTCCGCCGATGGCCGCATCCTCGAACGGCATGTGCCGGTCGATGCAGCTGCGGACTACAAGAACGCCGAAGCCAAGATCGTCGCCGACCTGCCGGCCATCCTGTCGAAGCGCCAGGGCAATCGTGGCATCGAAGGCATCGCCATCTCGCCGGATGAAGCCTTCCTCTACTTCATGGTGCAGAACCCGCTCGCTAACCCGGATGCCAAGGCCTATCAAAGCGCGCGCAACACGCGCTTCTTCAAGTTCGACCGCAAAGCCGGCAAAGTCGTAGGCGAATGGGTTTATCAGCTTGCCGATCCGCAGTCGTTCGGCTTCGATCCGTCGCCGCGCCAGAATGAGCCGCGCATTTCGGAAATCCTCGCGCTTGGCACCGATCGTATCCTGGTGCTGGAGCGCACCGAAAAGACCACCAAACTGTTCGAGATCACCCTCGATGGCGCGACCAATATTCTCGGCAGCAAGTGGGACGATGTCGCGACCTCGCCGACGCTCGAACAGCAGAACGATCTTGGGCCTCTTGCGGTGACGCCGGTGACGAAGACGCTGCGTCTCGACACCTTCCGCGACCTCAAGGACGCGCCGGAGAAGGTCGAAGGCCTGGCCATCCTTGAAGATGGCACGCTCATGATGATTAACGACAACGACTTCGGCATTCGCGGCGACAAGACGAGAATCGTTCTGGTCAAAGGCGCCGTGACGGCCGATCCGGCGATCTGGAAGAAGTAATCGGAACGATCAGGCCAAGACACTTATTCTGATGCATCTTTGCGGCGTTTGGTGATTTCATCAAACGCCGCAAGTCCATGGCGATTTGCCTCCGGCGAACTTTCGGCGCATCGTGGCGCCGTTCGCTCAATCAGGAGGCTGGTCATGACAGACGCTTCATCCGCAAGTCCGAACCCGCAACCCACCATTCCGGCGCCCTTCGATCTGTTGAAAGCCAAATGGGGCTGGATCGTTGCGCTGGGCGTCGTCTATGCCATCGCCGGCGTGGTTGCCCTCGGCAGTGTCGTCATGGCGACGGTGGTGAGCGTGCTCATCGTCGGCTTCATGATGATCCTCTCCGGCGTCTTCGAGATCATCAACTCGTTCCAGTTCAAGAGCTGGGGCAAGTTCATCCTCTGGTTCTTGCTCGGGCTGCTCTACATCGCCTCGGGCGTGATCTGCTATCTCAACCCGCTGCTCGCGGCGGCGGCGCTGACGTTGATGCTGGGCATTTCCCTGATCGTCTCGGGCGTGCTGCGCATCATTCTGGCCTTCAACATGAAAAGCGAATCGCCCTGGATCTGGGTCGGCCTGTCGGGCGTGCTGACGGTGGTCTTGGGCGCGATCTTGCTGTCGGGCTGGCCGCTGTCGGGGCTTTATGCGCTCGGCATTTTCCTCGGCATCGATCTGATATTTGCCGGCGCGGCCTGGATCGGCCTTGGCCTAGCGGCGCGCAGCAAGCAGGCGTGAAGCTTCCGCTTTAACCCTTAAGCCAGTAGCGGATGCCGTAGGCGACGATGCCGAGCGCCGTGATGCTGGCGAGCCAGATTCCGGCCATCCACAGGAGCCGCTGCCACAGCGGCGCCTGTGGCTGCATGTTGGGCGCGGCCATCAGTGATAGCCCTCCGTGCCGGCCTTGCCGCGAAACACCCAATAGGCCCAGCTCGTATAGGCGAGGATGAGCGGCAGGATGATCACGATGCCGACCAACATGAACGACTGGCTGCGGTGCGGTGCGGCCGCATCCCAGATCGTCACCTTGTCGGGCACGACATAGGGATACATGCTGACGCCGAGGCCGGCGAAGCACATCAGGAAAAGCGCCAGCGCCAGGAAGAATGGCCAGCTCTCGTGCTGCCGGCGCATGGCGAGCCAGAACATGGCGGCCAGGATGGCAGTGAGCAGCGGCACCTGTGCGGTCAGCAGCACGTTCGGAAACGTGAACCAGCGTTGGTAATAACCGAAGGCCAGAAACGGCGTCGCCAGGCTGACGGCTAGAATGGCGATCAGCGTGCCGATGAAAGAAGTCCAGGCCAGCCGTCGCGCATGCTCCTGGGCGCGTCCTTCGGTTTTCCAGATCAGCCACGTGGCACCGAGCAGCGCATAGCCGATCACCGTGCTGACGCCGGTGAGCAGGCTGAAGGGCGAGAGCCAGTCGAGCCAGCCGCCGCCATAGGCGCGGTTCTCCACCGCAATGCCTTGCAGCAGAGCGCCGAGGATCATGCCTTGCGCGAACGCGGCGACGACGGAGCCGATGGTGAAGGCCGCATCCCAATAGGGCCGGTGGCTTGGATCGCGGAAGCGAAACTCGAAGGCGACGCCGCGAAACACCAGGCCGAGCAGCATGGCGATCACCAAGGGATAGACCGCCGGCATGATGATGGCGAAGGCGAGGGGGAAGGCGGCGAACAGGCCGCCACCACCCAGCACCAGCCAGGTCTCGTTGCCGTCCCAGACCGGCGCAATGGAGTTCATCGCCTGATCGCGTTCCTCGCCGACGGCGAAAACGGGAAAGAGAATGCCGATGCCGAGATCGAACCCGTCCATCACCACATAGGCGAAGACCGCGAAAGCGATGATGGCGGCCCAGATCATCGGCAGGTCGATGAGAGATGCGCTCATGATCTCACCTCACCGGAAGGATTTGCTGGCGACCGCCGGGGCGGGCGTGAGCCCGGCGGCGCGCGAAGGATCGTGATCGAGGTCGCTTTCGCCACTGGCGGGCGGGCTCGCCATCAGCCGCAGCAAGTACAGGACGCCGAGACCAAAGACGATGAAATAGACGATGACGAAAGCGATGAGCGACGTGGCGACGGCGGAGGCCGCCAGCGGCGACGCACTGTCGACGGTGCGCAAGAGGCCATAGACCGTCCAGGGCTGGCGGCCGACTTCCGTCGTCACCCAGCCGGCGATGACGGCGACGAAACCCGCTGGCCCCATGGCGATGGCGAAGCGATGCAGCAGCGGCCAATCGTAGAGCCGGCCACGCCAGCGCGCCAGCAGGCTCCACAGGCCCAGCAGCAGCATCAGCATGCCCAGGCCCACCATGATGCGGAACGACCAGAAGACGATGCCGATCGGCGGCTTGCGATCATCCGCCACCGTATCGAGCCCGGCCAGCGGCGCGTTGAGATCGTGTTTGAGAATCAGGGACGACAGTTTGGGAATCTCGATCTTGTAGTCGACGCGCTTCTCGGCACTGTTGGGAATGCCGAACAGGATGAGCGGCGCGCCGTTGGGATGGCTGTCGTAATGGCCTTCCATGGCCATCACCTTCACCGGCTGATGTTCCAGCGTGTTGAGCCCGTGCTGGTCGCCGACGAAAATCTGGATCGGTGCCACGATGGCCGCCATCCACATCGCCATGGAGAACATTTTGCGCGTGCGCGGATCCTTATGGCCCCGCAGCAGATGCCAAGCGCCGACACCGCCCACGACGAGCGACGTGGTCAGATAGGCGGCGATGACCGTATGGGTGAGCCGATAGGGAAAACTCGGGTTGAAGACGATCGCCCACCAGCTTGGGCCCGGCACGAACTGGCCGTTGGCGGCGATTTCATGGCCGGTCGGCGTCTGCATCCAGCTATTGGCGGAGAGAATCCAGAAGGCGGAAATGAATGTACCGACAGCGACCATCACCGTCGCGGCGAAGTGCAAATTCTTGCCGACCCGGTTGAGGCCAAACAGCATGACGCCGAGAAAACCGGCTTCGAGAAAGAAAGCCGTCAACACTTCGTAGGCCATCAGCGGACCGATCACGGCGCCGGCCTTGTCGGAGAATACCGACCAGTTGGTGCCAAACTGATAGGACATGACGATGCCGGACACGACGCCCATGCCGAAGACGACGGCGAAAATCTTCAGCCAGTATTTGAACAGATCGAAGTAGAGCTGCTTTCCGGTCCACAGCCACAGGCCTTCGAGCACGGCGAGATAGCTGGCGAGGCCGATGGAGAAAGAGGGAAAGATGAAGTGGAAGCTGACCGTGAAGGCGAATTGAATGCGGGCCAGAAGAACGGGATCGAGATGATCGAACATGTGTCGCTCGCGTCTTTCCCAGCCATTCGCCGGGACCGCAGCGACGCTAAGCACGTCGCACAGCGCCGCGAAATTGCGACATTGTTGCACGCATTACGACAGTGGTCAAAATCGCAATTGTTTTCAGATGGATCGAGCAGGTGTGGCGAAATGCGACTGCGCCCGCGCGTCGCATGTGGAAGAGCAGATGCGCGAGCCTGGCGAACCCTTGCCGAAGCTTCGATCCTCGCGTCATAGTCGGAATCAATAGGAGACGATCATGGCCAAGGCGAAAGCGATCACCATCTACGGGATCAAGAATTGCGACACGATGAAGAAGGCGCGCACCTGGCTCGACGACCATGGCGTCACTTATCAGTTCCACGACTATAAGGTTTCCGACATCGACAAGGCGTCGCTGGAGAAGTGGTCCGGCGTTGTCGGCTGGGAGACCTTGCTCAACCGGGCCGGCACAACCTTCCGCAAATTGCCCGAGAAGGACCGGGAAGGGCTCACCGAAAAGAAAGCGATTGCGCTGATGCTGGCGCAGCCCTCGATGATCAAACGCCCTGTGCTCGACGTCGACGGTAAGCTGACGGTGGGGTTCAAGCCGGACGTTTACGGCAAAATCTTTGCTTAATCCCGGGCTTTCGGCGCTTTCCGCGCCTTGCTGGCGGGAGCGCCCGAACTTGGATAGGTTCGGCCGGTCATTGAGCGAGCCTTATCATGTATGCTGACAAAACCGTGTTGCAGGTCGTGGGACAACTGCTGATCGCTCTCTTATTCGTCGGCACGGGCATCATGAACGCCGGATGGAAACAGCAGCAGCACGTGGACCGCATGATCGACGCGGGCATTCCCTTTCCCTGGCTGGTCCTGTGGATCGGATTTGCCGTGCAGATCGCCGCCGGGATCATGCTGGCGCTCGATTGGCACACGCCGGTGGCGGCGGCGCTGCTGATCGTCTTCACCATCGCGGCTTCGGCGATCTTTCATCGTTTCTGGCTGGTGGCCGATCCGCTGCGACGGCATTTTCATGTGAGCAATCTATTCGGCAATGCGGCAGTGATCGGCGGGCTGTTGCTGTTGATGTAAAAACAAGGAGGGCATGATGGCGAAAGCGGCCAAGGCCAATATCCGGATCGGCGTCGGCGGTTGGACCTTCGAGCCCTGGCGCGGCACCTTTTATCCTGATGGCCTCACGCAGAAGCGCGAGCTCGAATATGCCAGCCGGCATCTGACCTCGATCGAGATCAACGGCACCTATTACGGTTCGCAAAAGCGCGACAGTTTCATCAAATGGCATAACGAAACGCCCGAAGGGTTCATCTTCTCGATGAAGGGCACGCGCTTTTCCACTAATCGCCGCGTGCTGGCGGAGGCCGGCGATTCCGTCGCGCGCTTCCTGGGCAGCGGCGTCGCCGAACTGAAAAGCCGGCTCGGTCCGGTCAATTGGCAATTCCATCCGTCGAAGAAATTCGACGCCGCCGACATGGGCGCCTTTCTGGCCCTGTTGCCGAAGACCATTGAGGATCAGCCGCTGCGTCACGTCATCGAAGTGCGCAATGACAGTTTTTCGACGCCGGACTTTATCGAACTGGCGCGCCAGCATGGTGTCGCCGTGGTCTGCGCCGCCGGCAATTCCTATTTGCAGATCGCCGACCGCACGGCCGATTTCGTTTATGCGCGCATCACCATCACCGATGAAAAGGTGAAGGGCGGCTTCACCGCCGCGACCATCGAAAAATGGGCCGAAGCGGCCCGCGCTTGGGCGGCAGGCGACATTCCCAAAGGCATGACACCAATCGCGCCGCTACCCAAGACCAAGACGCCACCGACCGACGTGTTCATCTATATCATCGGCGGCCACAAGGAGCGCAATCCGGCTGCGGCTCAGGCGCTGATCGAGAAACTGGCCTGATGCCGCTGCAAAACCGCGTGCTGCCGGATGGCGAGATCGTTGCCATACCGGAGCGCGGCACCTTCACCGGCAATCGCGGCATCATTCATGATCCAACGACGCGCACGCTGCTCAAGCGGCGGTGGACGACCCACGCCTGGATTGTCTGCGTCTGTGAATTCAAAGGCCGCCGGCGTGCGGTGATGGCGCGACGCAGCTGGACCGAACTGTTCTTCCTCGACGAGGCGACGGCGCTCGCCGCCGGCCATCGCCCGTGCTTCTTCTGCCGCCGCGACGATGCCAAACGCTTTCAAGCCGCCTGGGCGGACGGTAACGCCGTTGCTTTGCCGAAGGTCGCGCAGATGGATGCGGCTTTGCATCGCGAGCGGCTGGCGGGCGAGGGCAGGGAGAAGCACAAGCGCCTGCATGGTGTGCCGGGGCCCGTCGATAGGCTGCCCGATGGTGTCATGCTGCGGGATGGATCCGCCGATTATACGGTGGCGGGCGGCCAATCGTGGCGATGGTCGCCGGGCGGCTATCGGCGCGAGGAGATCAAAGGGATGCAACCACAGATGTTGACGCCGCCGTCCACTTTGCGCGCATTGGTTGCAGGCTACCACCCCACATTGCATCGCAGCATCACATCTGGTTGATAAGTCTGCCTTATTATCGCGATGCGGTACAGAAACGCGTCAATTATTATTGTTATGACCGTGGTGTGACATATATTCCCTCGCGCCGCATATTCCGGCCGGCGTTCAGCGCGCCGGCCAATTCATGAAGTGGTTGGTTTTTCAATGATCAATGCCTTTGCGAAATTGGGTTTCGACTCGGCAATGCTGATGTTTGAATCACAGCAGGTGATTGCCCTTCGTTTGGCGAAGCTGGCGCTTGGCGGCCCGGCCGCCATGAGCGAGGCCAACCGCATGGTGAGCGAGAAGGGCATCGCTCTCGCTGAGGCGGCTACTCACATGGCCTTTGGCGGCTCGACCGAAGACGTGGTGCGCAAGGTGCGCCGTACTGTCCGCGCCAATCGCAAGCGGCTCACCCGGAATCACTGACTGGCTTCGATGAACCATTCGCCGGTTCATCCTTCACCGCATCCGCGAACTTGCGCATGAGCCGCACCAGTTCGTCGATGTCGTGCGTGTCCCATGTTGAAAAGATGTCACCGAGAATCCGATCGCGCGCCGTGTCGACGAGATCGGTCATCGCCTTGCCTTTTGCCGTAATGGCCGCTTCGCGCACCCGGCGATCCGCAGCGCTGCTGCGACGTTCCACCAGACCCAGACTTTCAAGCTTGGCGACCTGTCGGCTGACCGTCGTGTAATCGCGCCCGACACCTTCAGCCATGTCCACCACGCCGATAGGCCCGAACCGCTCGATCCCGACGAGCAGAGGAAATAACGCTCGATCGAGCGGAATTCCAGCCGCCTTGATCAGTATCTCGTCGCGCTGCGGCTTGTTCATCACGCCGATGATTTCAAGAATGGCCCTGTGAAGCTGGCGTAGTTGATCACGAATATGTGTATTTTGCACATTATTGATTGACGGCATTCAGGCGCTCCATTATGTGCATTATGCACATAATGGCCCGAAAGGAAATCGTCATGAAGGCCGCCATCGTTCAGAAAGCCGGGCAAACGCCCGTGTACGGAGATTTTCAGGAGCCGACGCCGACCGCGGGCGAAAATCGCATCTCGGTGACGGCGGCCGCCATCAGCCAAGTTGTCAAAAGCCGGGCCTCCGGCCAGCACTACAGTTCGTCGGGCCAGTTTCCTTTTGTCGTCGGCATCGATGGCGTAGGCCGTCTTGATGATGGACGCCGGGTCTATTTCATCCTGCCGAAGGCGCCTTACGGCAGCATGGCCGAGCGCGTCGTGCTGCCCGCCGCCCATTGCTTGGCCGTGCCCGACGATCTCGACGACGTCACCGCTGCCGCCATCGCCAATCCCGGCATGTCCTCTTGGGCCGCTTATGCGGAACGGGCGCGGCTGAAGGTTGGCGAGACCGTGCTCGTCAACGGCGCCACCGGAACGGCTGGCCGTCTGGCTGTGCAGATCGCCAAACATCTCGGCGCGAAAAAGGTCATCGCGACGGGCCGCAATGTCGAGGCTCTGCGATCGGTCGCAGCGCTCGGCGCCGATGTAACGATCCAGCTGGGGGGAGACGAAACGGTTCTCGAGGCGCGGTTCAAGGAACAGTTCGCGGAAGGGATCGATGTCGTTATCGACTATCTGTGGGGCAAGAGTGCCGAATGTCTGCTGATCGCCGGAGCCAAGGCGGGCGCCGAGGCCGTGCCGATCCGCTTTGTTCAGATCGGTGCGGTGAGCGGTTCTGATATCGCACTGCCAAGCGCGGTGTTGCGTTCATCGGCGATCGAGCTGATGGGCAGCGGGCTCGGAAGCGTTCCAAGGGAGCGCTTCATCCGGAGCATCGACGGGCTGCTGCGGGCAGCCAAGCCCGGTGGCTTCCAGATTGCGACCAAGGCTGTGCCCTTGTTGGAGGTCGAGCAGGCCTGGCCGCAAGATGACAGCACCCGGCGCACCGTCTTCACAGTGTAACGCGGCTGTAAATCAGCGACGCTCGGTCTGCTGCTCGGCCGGGATATTATAGAGCGGAATGACCCGAACCTGTTTGCGCGGCTGAATCGGTGTGGCTGCAACTTGCGGTGCCACCGGAGCCGGAGCCACCGTTTCCGCCATGGCGACTTTCACCGCCGTGCCGTTGGCGGCCTTCACGCCATTGCCTTGCGCGAGAACCAGTGCGCCACCGACCAGCAGGGTCGACAGGGCAATGATCACAGTGCGGCCAAAACGGACATTCGCATATCCGCGGCTTTCACCTTCGAAGTTGATGCGATTGCGGGACATGAGCCTCTCCTACCGGCCGACTGCCTCGGCCTTGGTGTGGCTCTTATGCGCTCTGGGGCCGAGGGCGGCTGTGCGATGGCACACAGGGCACGCGCCGCGCTTCGGGATCAGATCGCAGTCTTCCTTATAAGCTAGGCCTCGCCCCGGCCCTTGAAGGGGCGACAGCGGTTCCTTTGCTCAAAATTTGCTGGCGGACCCATTTCTGTACGACATCCGCATCGCTGCGCTGGTGCCAGATGAGGGCCAAGGTCACTTTCGGCAATTTCAGAGGCAGACGCTTTATGGCGAGCGGAAACATCTTTGCGGCGCGTTCCGCGAGCATTTCCGGCAGCGTCAAGATCAAGTTGGTCCTGGAAGCAACGGCGGCGGCGGTCGCATAGCTTGGCAGGCTTAGGCTTATTCGTCTCTTGATGCCGGCTTCTCTGAGATATTGTTCAATGAGGAGATTTGTCCCGCCAATGATCTGTGCGTGAGAGGCTGAGCTATACTCGGCCAGGCTGATCCCTTTCTTTCCGGCATGGCTGCTCGTCTTGCGTGTGAGGCAGACAAGAGAATTCGCGAAAAGCGGTTGCGCGCAAAAGCCGGCTTGCGGGATATCGAAAAAAACATCCAAGGCCGCATCGATTTCGCCTGATCGCAAGCGCTCGTAAATGCGCGTCATCTCGCTTGAGATATCGATCTCGATGCCTGGAGCGCGGATCGACATGGTCGCCAGCGCATCGAGGAGAACGGCGCTGATGGCGCCTTCCGTTGCGCTAATCCGGACGCGTCCGATTGCTTTGGCGGGGTCAAATGGATTGCGGTCGAACATCTCCGTGACGTTGGAAATGACGACCTCGAGGGTTCTTGCCAGTTCGGTCGCGCGCGGCGTGAGCTGCATGCCTCTGCCTGATCGCGTCAGGAGCGGGTCCTTGAACAGGAGCCTGAGACGGTTGAGGGCGTGGCTGACGGCAGGCTGACTCATATTCAAATGCTCGGCGGCACGCGTGATGTGCCGCTCGGTCAGCAGCGCACGCAACACCACCAGCAAGTTCAGGTCGATTCCTCTTAAATTCGCCTTGTGCATAATCATCATACTAATCATGAATTTGAAAAATAAGAAGACTGCTTCCTAAGCTCCCAATCCAGAGGCGACATCGCGGTATCAGCCGCGGAGGGGAGAATAGGATGAGCAGCGGATTGACCTACCGTTCAAAATGGGGGCTCGACTGGCAGCAGATCGACGTTCATGGGGCCGCGATGGAGAAAGCGGTTCTGTTCGAGGGCGACCACGGCGTGCGATCCGCATTCTTCAAAATGCCTGCAGGACTACAAATCCCGCACCATACGCACACCAAATGGGTGCAGGTCATGGTGCTTGAAGGATGCATGCAGGTCGAACAGCAAGGCTCGGAAACCATCCGCGTGGAAGGCGGCGGCGTCTACTTCCTCGATCCCGGTTATCCGCACATCGAAACGGCGCTCACGGAAACGATCGTTCTGGTCACGCAAGGAGAGGACCGGCCCGGCTGGATGTAGGCCGCCGGTCTTGTCGCAAATGAGCGTTGGGGGGATTTCATGAATAAGATTGCAACGATGGCGGGCTTATTTCTGCTCGCAAGCACGGCCGCGCAGGCGGAAATCAAGGTCGGGTTCGTGACCTCGCTCAGCGGACCTGCGGCATCGACGGGCCAGCCGCTCGCACGCGGCGTTGCCGCCGCCTCCGCCTACATGGGTACGATTGGGGACAAGAAGATTCGGCTTATCCAGCTCGACGATAGTTCCGATCCGACGAGCGCAGCGCGAAATGCTCGTAAACTGATCGAGGAAGAGAATGTCGATGTTCTGATGGGCAGTTCCAACTCTCCCTCTTCGATTGCCATAGCGGCTGTTGCCAGCGAGTTGAAAGTGCCGATGATCGCTTTGGCGCCCATAACGGCGGTCAAACGCGAGCCGGATGACTATTGGTCGATCTGTGTCATTCAGCCTCCGCCGCTGATGATCGAAGTCATCGCGGACCGCATGGCGCGCGATGGCATCAAGAATGTCGGCTATATCGGCTTTTCCGATGCCTGGGGTGATCTCGTTTACAATGGTGCCAAAGCCGCGGAAGCAGGCGCCGGATTGAAAATTCTGACGAACGAGAGATATGCCAGGAGCGACTCTTCCGTTACGGGGCAAATTCTAAAAGTTTTAGCCGCTCGCCCAGAAGGCATTCTTTTGGGTGGTTCGGGCACACAAGGTGCACTGCCCGCGTTGGCGCTCGCGGAGCGCGGATACAAGGGGCCGATCTATGGAACGTCGCCGCTCGTCAATCCGGATTTCGTGCGAGTGGGTGGACGGGCCGTTGAAGGCATCAATGTGTCCACGGGGCCCGTGGTCGTGGCGGAGCAACTTCCCGACGATCATTTCAGCAAATCGATATCGATGGCGTTTCGAGAAGCTTACAGCAAGATCAACGGCGGGCCGCCGACGGACGGGATTTCCGCCTATGCCTTTGACGCGTGGCTGATCATTCAGGATGCTGGCAAACGGGCATTAGCCCAGGCAAAACCCGGTACATCTCAATTTCGGAGTGCGTTGAAGAACGCTATCTTTTCGACGGTCGATCTGAAGGGAACGCATTCGATTTACAATTTTAAATCTGGCCAAGTGTATGGTGCCGACAAACGTGGGTTTGTCGTGGTCAGACTGGAAAAAGGTGCTTGGAAGTATGTGCCGTAAGGCTGCGTTGCAGGAACTTCCAAGGAGCGGCGATCAGAATCATCTGGCGAAATCGTGATTTGTGCCGTCGCCCGAGCGCCGACTAGCATCGTCGTCGGTGCTGGGCCTGATCGGAACCCAATCATGATGAACCCACCGTTTTCTTCCGTCGATCGCCGCGCTCTCCTTGCCTTGGGTGTCGGCGGACTGACGCTCGGACTGTCGCCGGCTTTCGCGCAAACCTCCGACGGTGCCAAACCCAAGATCGCGACGATCGGCGCCGGCCGGCAGGGCGGGGCGCTTGGAACTTTGTTCGCCAAGGCCGGCTATCAAGTGATGTTTTCGGCGCTCGATCCCGATGCACTGAAGGATCTCGTGGCCGCCGCCGGCCCCAACACGCAGGCCGGCACCACGGCGCAGGCGGTGGCCTTCGGCGATGTCATACTCATCGCCGTGCCTTATTCGGCGATGGAGCAGATCGGCCGCGACTTCGGCAGCGGGCTGGCGACCAAGCAACTGGTGTTGGATATCTCCAACCCGATCGGCGGACGCGATGGCGCCGACCTGGTGAAGAAGATCAACGATGAAGGCGGCGCCGGCCTCGCCACAGCACGCATTCTGCCAGGCGCACGCATCGTTCGCGCCTTCAACGCGATCAACTATGCAGCGCTGCCGCGCGCCGCCCATCGCAGCGGCACTCCTCTTGGCGTGCCGATTGCCGGCGACGATCAGAAGGCGGTCGCGCTGGCGACCGCCCTGATCAAGGACATCGGCTTCGAGGCGGTCGTCGTTGGCGGTCTGGCCAAGGGCAAATATCTCGTGCCGGGAACGCCGCTCGCCGGCGAGCATACGCCCGACGAGCTGCGCAAGATCGCAGCCGGCTTGAGTTAGAGCGCTGAGCGCCACCGTCTCCGTGTCATACCGGACGCCGCTGGCGATCCGGTATGACACAGGGCCAATTAATGCAGTTTCGGCGCTTTGAACATTTGCGTGCGGTCGCCTGAGCGGACGCTGACGTCGAAGGTCACGCCGTCCCGATGCAAGGTCATCGGGATATCGCAGCCGGCATCGCCCTGGGCGTAGATGGTGCGATAGAGCTGCGCCAGGGAGTTGATCGGCTTGCCGCCGATGGCGATGACGATGTCGCCGTTTTTCAATTCGGCCCGTCGCGCAGGTCCGCGCTGGCTGCGGCCGACGACCACCACTTTGTCCTCGATTTCGGCCGCATAGATGCCAAGCCACGGCCTCGGCGGCACGCTGCGCCGGCCGAGCCGGACGAGATCGTCCAAAATAGGTTTAAGAAGATCGATGGGCACGATCATGTTGAGATGACCGCGCTCGCCCTTGTCGCCACCTTGTTCGAGATGCAGCGAGCCGATGCCGAGCAGTTCGCCGGTTTCGCTGATGAGTGCCGTACCGCCCCAGTTGGGATGGGCGGGGGCTGTGTAAATCGCCTCATCGAGCACATATTCCCAATAGCCGGCGAACTCCTGCTTGGCGACGATGCGAGCAGCGACCGAATGTTCGCGTCCGCCGGCACCCGCGACGATCACCGCATCGCCGGCGCGCGCCGAGGCGGAATTGCCAAGCGGTAGATGGGGCAGGTCGAGCCGCGCCAGCGCCTGCACTAGGCCAAAGCCGCTCTCCTGATCGTAGCCGATCACCGTGCCGGCGAAGGTGCGCCCGTCGTTGGAGCGCAGCCACACTTCCTCCGCCTCGGTGATCAGATAGCCGATGGTCAGAAACAGGCCGCGATCGTTGATCAACACCGCATTGCCGACCCGCTCGGTGCCCAGGGTCTCCGCCGTGAAGGCTTCTTCCGGGACACGCGCAGTCAGCGCCACGACGGATAACAGGGCGTCATCGAGGTCGAAAACATAGTCGTGCGCTTTGGGCTGCAGGCTGGAGGGAAGTCTCCACTCGGGCTGCGACGGCATGGGCATTCACTCCAAGACCGGCCAAAACCTGGGCCGGCAATCCTGTCGGGTTCCATTATATAGCATCAAGTCGCGATTTTTGCAGGGCGTTCCACCAGAAGTCGCTAGCGCAGATCACAATTCCAAGACGTGGCTAATAGGTGAGATGGGGGCGACGGCGGACGTAAATGCTGATCACCGCCAAGCCCACCAGCATGACACCGCCGACCATGAAAAAGCTCGTGGCGAGCGTGCTGATCGAGGCGACGACGCCCATGCTGGTCGGCGTGATGGCGGCGGCCGCGCGATTGGCGGTGGTGCGCAGCGCCGCGCCGATGCCTTGAGCTTTGCGTCCCGACGCCTCGATCAGCATCGACAACATCAGCGGTTGGCTGAGGCCCATGCCGAGACCGCGCAGGGCCGAAGTGACTGCGAGCGCCGGAAAGGCGGTCAACAGCGGCGTCACCGCCACGAAAATCACCGAAACCGCGGACGACAGGATGAGGGTCCAGATCGGCGGCACGATCCGCACGACCGGGCCGACCAGCAGCGCGCCGGCGGCCGCGACTGCTGAGGACACGGTGACGAGAATGCCGATTTGCGTCGCCGAAAAGCCGATCGTCGTGAGATAGAGCGGATAGAAAGAATCCTGCACACTGCTCGCGCCGATGCGGATGACGGTGACCATCAGCACGATGGTCATGCCCGGCAACGCCGCCATGCGCAGGGCGGCTGAGTAATCCGAAATCCGTGGCATGAAATCGGCGAAACGCAGATTGCGGGCGAGGGCGCCGCTGCCGCGGGCCGACGTGTTGGGCGCGAAATAGGCCGAAACGAACGTGCCGACCGCCCAGAGCGTCAGCACGGTAAAGCCGCCGAACGTGCCGAAATGATCCCAGGCGAGACCGGCAATTGGCGGCCCAATGAAACTGCCCATGCGCAGGATGAAGGCGAAACGGCCCGCCAGCTTATGGCTGCCGCGCATATGCAGGCCGAACTGGGTCTGAGCACCGAGCCAGCCGATCGCCGAGCCATATCCATTGAGCATTTGCAACAGAAACACCCCCGGCAGCCAAACGACGACCGGAAACAGCGGGATGGCGAAAATGCTCAGGAGGCAGCACCAAACCATCAGCCGGCGTGGACCGAAACGGTCCATCAAGGCGCCGCCGTGAATGGCGAAGAAAAAGGGCAGGATGTGCCGGGCGCCGATGACGAGGCCGACGGTCGCCGCCGAGGCATTCTGGCCATGCAGCCACAGCGGCAAGACGATGCCTGCGACATCGTTCAGGCTGTTGGAAAAAAAGCCTGTCAAATAGATCGGAATCTGAACACGCCAGGGGACGTCCGGCTCGGCCGGCGTGGGCGTGGTCTTCGCAGTCGGGTCGATTTTTTCCTCCGACGGCCGGCGATCATGGCGCCGGCTCTTTCTGTTTTCGTTCTCGTAGCTTGGCGATCCAGCGTCAAGCTATCGGTTCCGGCGCCTGGCGGAGCGTTGGATATCTGCTCATCTAAAGCATTTAAAATAATTCATATCATATTGATATTATAGAATATAATTGATGAAATATTGTTCACGACTGCCTGTTGGAAAGCGGCTTGGCGCGATACAACGTGATTTCAAGGCCGTGACGTTGCGAGCCTCGCCTTCGCCGCGACTCCGTGCTAACCGCAAGGCAGAATGTCTGGCCCTGAGTCAGGCGCATCCCTTTCCGGAAAGTCCATGTCCGATTTTATCCGCGAGGTCGACGAGGAATATCGCCGCGACCAGGCCGCCAAGTTTTGGCAGAAGTATCAAAACGTCATCATCGGCGTGGCCGTGGTGGTGGTCGTCGCCACCGCTGGCTGGCGCATCTGGGAGTCGCAGCGCCTGAAGGCGGCGCAAGCCTCCGGCGCGCAGTTCCAGGCCGCCCTGCAACTGGTGCGTGAGAACAAGCCGAAGGAAGCGGAAGCCGCTTTCCTCGACATCGCCAAGAGCAGCAACCCTGGCTATCAGGTGTTGGCGCGCCTGCGCGCTGCTGACGAGATCAGCTCGCGCGACGCCAAGGAAGCCGTGCAGATCTATGACGCGATCGCCGCCGACGCTGCCGTCGATCCGTTGTTGCAGCAGGCTGCCAAACTGCGGGCCGCTTATCTGCGCATCGACGATGCCGACCAGGCCGAGATCAAACAGCGCATCGAGCCGCTGGCCGCGCCGACGAGCCCGTTCCGGCACACCGCGCGCGAACTGCTGGGCCTCGCCGCGCTGAAGGCCGGTGATATGCCGGGTGCCGGCCGTTGGCTCGACATGGTCGTCGCCGATCCGCAGACGCCGCAATCAACCCGCGACCGTGCCCAGACCTTGCTCGGCCTTGTCGCTTCTGGAGCAACGGCCGGACAATAAGTCCGGGTGAGACGATCATGCATTTTACTGTCGCCATCATCGGGCGGCCGAATGTCGGCAAGTCGACCCTCTTCAATCGACTTGTCGGCAAGAAGCTGGCTCTCGTCGACGACCGGCCTGGCGTGACCCGCGACCGGCGTGAGGGCGACGCACATCTCGGTGACCTCGATTTCTCGATCATCGACACCGCAGGTCTCGAACAGAGCGATCCGGATTCCTTGACCGGACGCATGCGGGCCCAGACCGAGGCGGCCATCGCTTCGGCCGACGCGATCTTCTTCGTCATCGACGCGCGCACCGGCATCACGCCAACCGACCGGCATTTCGCCGATCTGGTGCGCCGTGCCGACAAACCGATCGTGCTCATCGCCAACAAGGCCGAGGGCAAGCTGGGTGAGTCCGGCGCCTACGAGGCCTTCTCGCTTGGCCTTGGCGATCCTGTCGCTCTCTCGGCCGAACATGGCGATGGCTTCGGCGAACTCTACGCCGCGCTGCGCGAGGCTCTGCCGGAACAAACCGAACTGCCCGCCGATGATGACGATGAGGCCGCCGCGCCGCTCGTGCTCGGTGACGAGGAAGACGGCAGCGAACTCGATCCGACCAAACCGCTGCGTATCGCTGTGGTCGGGCGTCCCAACGCCGGCAAATCGACCCTGATCAACCGCATCATCGGCGAAGATCGTCTGTTGACCGGCCCCGAGGCCGGCGTGACGCGCGACTCCATTTCCGTCGATTTCGCCTGGACCCCGCGCAATGGGCCCGAGCGCAAGATGAAGCTGTTCGATACGGCGGGCCTGCGCCGCAAGGCGAGCATTCAGGACAAGCTGGAAAAGCTCGCCGCGGGCGATGCCCTGCGCGCCGTGAAATTCGCTGAAGTGGTGGTGCTGCTGCTCGATGCGACGATCCCGTTCGAAAAGCAGGATCTGACCATAGCCGACCTCGTCGAGCGCGAGGGCCGGGCGCTGGTCATCGGCGTCAACAAATGGGATCTCGTCGAAGACCCGCAGAAGCTGCTGCGCGATCTGCGCGAGAAGGCCGATCGCCTGCTACCGCAGGTGCGCGGCGCTGCCGTCGTGCCGGTTTCGGGCTTGGAGGGCACCGGCATCGACAAGCTGATGCAGGCGATCCTGCGCACGCACGAGACCTGGAACAAGCGCATCTCCACCGGCCGCATCAACCGCTGGCTGGAAGGCGCTGTCGAACAGACGCCGCCGCCCGCCGTGTCCGGTCGCCGCATCAAGATCCGCTATATGACGCAGCCAAAGGCGCGCCCGCCTTACTTCGTCATTTTCGGTAATCAGCTCGACCACTTGCCAGTCAGCTACGAGCGGTTCTTGATCAACGGATTGCGCGAGACCTTCGAACTGCCCGGCGTGCCGATCCGCATTTCGAAGCGCACCACCAGCAATCCCTACGAGAAGCGCAAGCGCGGCTAGTCCAGACCCTTGAAGGCGGCCAGCGCGCGCGCACGCCCCTCGGCATGGTCGACGATCGGCTTTGGATAAGTCTTGCCGAGCGTGACGTCAGCTTTCTTCAACACCTCCGCCGGCGCGGTCCACGGCTTATGGACATAAGCATCGGGCATCTCGGCTAGCTCTGGCACGAACTGGCGCACATAGCGCCCGTGTGGATCGAATTTCTCGCCCTGCAGGATCGGATTGAAGATGCGGAAATAGGGCGCCGCATCGGCGCCCGAGCCGGCGACCCATTGCCAGCTCGCTGCGTTGTTGGCGGGGTCCGCGTCCACCAGCGTATCCCAGAACCAGGCTTCGCCTTCGCGCCAGTCGAGCAGCAGATGTTTGATGAGGAAAGAGGCCGTGATCATGCGGACGCGGTTATGCATGAAGCCGGTTTGCCATAGCTCGCGCATGCCGGCGTCGACGATTGGATAGCCGGTGAGCCCCTTGCGCCACGCGCGCAGGTCTTTCACCGATTTGCGCCAGGGGAAGCCGTCGAAACGGTCGTTGAAATTCTCTCGCGCCAAATCCGGATAATAGAACAGCAGATGATAGGAGAATTCGCGCCAGCCGATTTCCGAGAGAAATTTCGCCACATCGGAACCGACGGAGGGGGAGCGCTGCCTCGCATGTTGGGCGGCATGCCAGATCTGGCGTGGAGAAATCTCGCCGAAGGCTAGATGCGGCGACAAGCGGGATGTTGCCGGCTGATCGGGCCGGTCGCGCCGATCAGCATAGCCGGCGAGGGTTTCGTCGAGAAAGGTCGAAAGCCTGGCGCGGGCGCCGGCTTCGCCGGGTGTCCAGGTCTCGCGCAGGCCGCCCGCCCAGTCCGGCTTTCGGGGTAGCAAGTCGAGATCGGCAAGTTTGCAGCGCTCCGGCGCGGCGCGCTTCCACGGCGCCGCCTGGATTTTGCCAGGCGCGCGCTTTGGCGCGGCAGGCTCCGGCATGGCGAGGCAGGCCCGCCAATAAGGCGTGAATACCTTGAAGGGACCGTTGCTCTTGGTCGCGACGGTCCACGGTTCGTGCAGAAGCTGGCCGTTGAAGCTTTCCGCATGAACGTCCGTTTTAGAGAGCGTCGCTTTGAGGGCCTTGTCGATTTCGATCCCGGCCGCATCGTAACGGCGGTTCCAGAACACGTGCGAGGCGCCAAACGCCGCCGCGAGCTGCGGAATGAGGGTGAGGGCGCGGCCCTGGAAAAAATCGAGCCGGCCGCCGCGCTCCGCCAAATCCTGCGACAGCTGGTCGAGGGAATGATGCAGCCACCAATGGCTGGCGCCGCCGCGCGCGCGCAAATCGTCGCCGCTTTCCAGAATGTAGACGATGAGGAGGGGGGCACCCGTGGCCATCGCGGCCGCAAGGGCAGGATTGTCACCGAGGCGCAAATCGCTGCGGAACCAGACGATGGCGGGATCTTGAGGCATTAAAAAGCGTTTCCATCCAATCCATGAGTTGTATGGCAAACGCCCCGCGGAGCAAAATCGCAAAAAGAAACCGCCGCGTCGGGGGAACGCGGCGGCTTTAAAAACTCAAACTCAATGACGCATCGGCATTAGTCGAGCGTGCTGTCCTGATCGTTATAGATCGCTTGCAGAGCGCGATCCTTGGAGGTCAGCGTGACATTCTGGGGAGCCGAGGGGGCAAACGGCTGGCCAGCGAAAGTGGTCTGCTGACGCAGATCATTCACGCGCTGCGCACGGACATCCTTGGCCGAGCGATGAATGGGTTGCGCAGCCACGGCGGCCTGCGGCGCCACATAGGAATCAAGCGTGGCATCGGACGGACGGCTCTGCGCAAACGAAGCGCCAGAGAAAGCCATGGTCGCGGCGAAAGCGCCCGCAACAAGAGCAAACGAACGAGTCATAATCATCTCCATAGTTCATCTTGCTTGTGTGGCGGCCCGTATCGGCACCGGAACACAAGGACGTCAATCGGCGTCATGAATAAGATGTAGGGATCGTCTTCGATTTTACATCGCTTCGTCACGGCGTCGTGACTGTTCGTGAACCGAAGAGAGCGATGGCGCGCGCGCAAAGCAAAACCGCCGCGCTTCAGAGCACGGCGGCTTGGTCGTCTTACAAACGGAATGCGCGGATTAGTCGAGCGTGCTGTCCTGATCGTTGTAGATCGCCTGCAGGGCGCGGTCCTTGGCGCTCAGCGTGACATCCTGGGAAGCCGACGGGGCAAACGGCTGGCCAGCGAAAGTGGTCTGCTGATGCAGATCATTCAGGCGCTGCGCGCGGATATCCTTGGCGGAACGATGAATCGGTTGAGCAGCCACCGGGGCCTGCGGAGCCACATACGAGTCAAGCGTGGCATCGGACGGACGGGTCTGCGCGAACGAAGCGCCAGAGAAAGCCATAGCTGCGGCGAAAGCGCCCGCAACAAGAGCAAACGAACGAGTCATGATAATTCTCCATACCTATTCTTGCGTGCGCTCCGGCCCGCATTGGCACCGGAGCGCAGGGGACGTCGATTGGCGTCCGGGGTAGATTTATGTGCCGAAATCCGCTTTTCGAGGGGCTCTCACGGCGACGTGAATAGTCGTGAATGCAGTGCGGTAATTAATTGAAATTATTGAGTAGTTTCGGCACGAAGCGGTGTAGATCGCTGGGCGGTCAAGCCATTGATCAATAATAGTGATTGTTGAAATCCAGCGTGGAATCGCGGCCGTGATAGGCCCGCTGGGGATCGAACTCGCGCGGCGACAGCGTCTGCGTGTAGGGAGCATAAGCCGGGGCCGGCTCCGTCACCATGGCACGATAATGCCGCTCATTGTGCTTATGCGTGTGCCGTGTTTGCGCGAAGGTCGGCGCCGCGAACACGAGTGTGGCCGCGATGGTACCGGCGGCGAGGACGAAAGTCTTAGTCATCTTGATCTCCAATCGGCATTCAAGCCAGCCCGCCAGTTGACGCGACTATGCGACAGGATCGCGGCATGAATGTCGTTTGGAGCGTGTTCTCACGCGCTTGTGAGCTTCCATAGCGTTTTGCAGTTTGGCGGAATCGCCAAACGCCACAAAGACGCGTCAAAACAAAGATGCTGGCAAAATTGCGTTTCTATCGAAACGCAATTTGCTCTAGTGACGGCGCGTGAGAACCGGTATCGAAGCCCGCGTTCGAAGGTCGCAGGCGTATAGTTGTAGCAACTAGAGGAACACGCTTCCCATCTGGCCTTCAGGATAACGCAGACCGGCGGCCGCGCCTTTTGGAATAGCCTCGGCGGTACGTTTGAGATCGTCGGCACTCAAGTCCACATTCAGCGCGCCGATGTTTTCGAGCAGGCGTTCGCGACGCTTGGTGCCGGGAATGGCGATGACATCGTCGCCTTGCGCCAGCAACCATGCCAAGGCGAGCTGGCCCGGCGTGCAATGCTTCTTCGCCGCAATCGTTTTGAGCCGGCCGACGAGATCGACATTCCGCGCCAGATTGTCTCCCGAGAAACGCGGATGACGAAGGCGTGCATCGCCAGTGCCGAAGGACGAAGCATCGGTAACTTGTGCGGTCAACAGGCTGCGGCCGAGCGGCGAATAGGCGACGAAGGAGATGCCGAGATCCTTCGTCGTCTGGCGCGTTTCTTCCGCTTCGGTGCGATAGAGCAGGGAGAACTCGTTCTGCACGGCTGAGATCGGATGCACCTTATGAGCGCGACGGATCGTTTCCGGATTGGCTTCACTCAAGCCCAGCGCGCGCACCTTGCCTTGCTGAACGAGTTTCGCCATCGCACCCACCGTGTCCTCCACCGGTACGTCCGGATCGATGCGGTGCTGATAATAGAGATCGATGGTCTCGACGCCGAGCCGTTTCAGGCTGGCTTCGCAAGAGCTGATGACGGTCTCGGGCTTGCCGTCGGCGAACTTGCCGCCGCGGCCGCCGAGATTGCCGAACTTGGTGGCGATCACAGCCTGATCGCGCCGGCCCTTGATCGCCTGCGCGATCAATTCCTCATTCTTGCCGTCACCATACATGTCGGAAGAATCAAGCAGGGTGATCCCGTTGTCGAGCGCGGCGCGGATCACGTCGATGCTGGCTTCATCGGTACTCGCGCCGTAGGTTCCCGTCAGTGACATGCAGCCCAGGCCGATGGCTGGCGTTTCGATCCCTGATTTGCCGATCTGTCGTAGTTTCTTGGTTGTGCTCATGGCTTTGTCATCCACTCGATTTTCGGGTTGGCCCGCCACTTCTATTAAATGGCGAAGGTGAGCGCAATTTGGCGGGAAAATGCGGTGATTTAGCGCGGGCATCCGCGCAAATCTTCCTGCTCCTGAATGGCGTTGACCAGAGCCTGTTGTCGCGGCGTCAGGCGTCCGTAAGGCGAAAAACAATTCGCGCCGAATTCGGCACGCGCCCGCGCCGTTTTAAAGCAATAGCCGGCTTCGGCATAGATCGCGTTGCGCTGATACCAGAGCTGGCCGCAGGACTGCGCCTGCGCGGTCGCAACGGGAAAGGTGACGGTCGCAATCGCAAGGATAAAAGGAACAGCGCGCATGAAAAAGGCTCCAATAAAATGGAGCCTCATTCTGCCACGGGTTGAAGCATCCGCCCAGGGCCATGCGCGATCAAGTTCCCCTGACGCAGGGTGTCGTCAAAACTTCAAAGACGGATCGGCAGCAGTTTTCGCAGGCGTCCATCGCGCAACCACAATCCGCCCCAGGCGATCACGCCGAGATAGAGACCAAAGAGCAGATGGGTGAACAGCGGCGAGTCGACCCGCAGATGCGTCGCCATGGCGCCACCGAGAAGGCCCGTCAGCAGAATGGCGCCGAGCACCGAGGTTTTCGGAAAGGCGTAGAGCAGGGCGATGCCGAGCGTCAGGATGCCAAGGCCACGGGCCTGGGCGACCGTGCCGCTGAATCCCAACTGCTGCATGGTTTCGGTGACGGGCGCGATGGGCACGAGCTTGATGCCGCCGTCAAAGATGAGAAAGGCGACGACGAGGCCGCTCATGATGCGGCCGGTCCACAGCAGGGCCTTGCTCGTGTTTTCGCTTGTCACTGCAACGTCTGTCACGACGTCCTCCTTCGGTGATCGAGACCGCAGCGAGAGTGCTGCGGCCGTTGTGACCTAAGGACGAATGAAGGAGAGCCATGCCGACAGCGGCGGAAAAAATTTAGGCGGAAAGGTTCAAGCCCGCGAGGCGACGGGACCTTTCTGCTTCGCCTCGGTCTCCGCGATCAGGCGATCGATATGCATGCGGATATGCGCGGCCTCCGCCGGCGTATGGGCGAGCGCGATCGCTTGATTGAAAGCGACCCGCGCTTCCTGATTGCGCCCGAGCTGTAGCAGCAATCCGCCCTTGAGGCCGAAGAAGTAGAAATAGCCGGACAGTTTTGCGGCCAACGGCTCGATCATGGCGAGCGCATCGGCGGGGCCGCGCACCTTGGAGACCGCTACGGCCCGGTTGAGCGTGACGACGGGCGAAGGCTGCATCTGTTCCAGGGTCGCATAGAGCGCATCGATCCCAGCCCAATTGGTATCCTGCGGCTTGGCGGCGCGCGCGTGCAGGGCGGCGATGGCCGCTTGCACCTGATAGGGGCCCGGCCGGCGATGACGCATGGCCTTGTCGATCAGAGCCAGTCCTTCGGTGATGAAGGCCCGCTTCCAGAGGGAGCGGTCTTGATCCTCGAGCAGGATGATCTCGCCTTGGCTATCGAAACGGGCGGGGGCGCGGGCATGCTGCAACAGCAGCAGCGCCGTCAGACCCATGATTTCCGGTTCCGTTTGGAACAGGCGCAGCAGCAGGCGGGCCAGTCGGATCGCTTCGTCGCACAGGGGCTCGCGGTCGGGCGCCGTCGGGCCGCTGGCCGAATAGCCCTCGTTGAAGACGAGGTATACCATGGCCGCCACGGCGGCGAGCCGTTCGGAGCGCTCGACGGCGCCCGGCGTCTCGAAGGGCACGTCGGCCTTGGCGATGCGCGCCTTGGCGCGGGTGATGCGCTGTTCCATGGCGCTTTCGCCGACCAGGAAAGCCCGGGCGATCTGCTTGACACTGAGGCCGCTGACGATGCGCAGCGCCAGCGCGATCTGCTGCGAGGCCGGCAGGTCCGGGTGGCAGCAGATGAACAGCAGCCGCAGCACGTCGTCGCGGTAGTGATCGCTGTCGAGCCGGTCGGCCATGTCGCTTTCGGCGTCGCTGTCGTCGGAAATATGCTCTTCGTCGGGAAGCGCCTCCTGCTTGCGCCGGCGTCGCACTTCGTCGATGGCGGTGTTGCGTGCCACCATGATGAGCCAGGCGGTGGGGTCGCGCGGCGGCCCATTCTGTGGCCAGGATTTCAGCGCCCGCAGACAGGCATTCTGGAAAGCTTCCTCGGCCGTATCGAGATCGCGAAAATAGCGCAGCAGGGCGGCAACGGCCTGGGGCCGGGCAGAGGTCAGCGCACCATTGATCCAGGTCAGATCCGTCACGTGATCTTCACTCCCGGCATGAAATAGCCGATCGGCCTGATTTCGTAGGTGGCGCCGTCATTGGCCTGCATGAGCTGTCTGGCGGTGTCGACGGCTTCGTCGAGATCGGCGCATTCGATGACGAAGAAGCCGAGCAACTGCTCTTTGGTTTCGGCGAAGGGACCGTCGATGACGAGCTTTTCCTCGCGCGCATTCTCGCGCAGCGTCGTCGCGGCGGTCGTCGGCAGCAGGCGCGCCACCGGGCCGAGGCGGCCGGCCTTCGCCAGCTTTTCGTTCACCTCGCTCAATTGGCGCATGATCTGTTCGTCCTTCTCCTTTGGCCAGGAGCAGACAACGTCTTCGGAGTGGTAGCAGAGGATCGCATAGAGCATCGAACATTCCTGTGTTGAACCAAGGACGAATGCGCGAGCTTATAGCCGACACCGCCGACAAAAAATTCTGCATGTCCCGCATGGTGGACGGGCCCGGTGGAAGACAGGCCCTGGCCGGTAGCACCGGCTGGCCGCGACGCGGTCGGAGAGGGTGGAACCGCCCGGCCACGGACGGAGAGCCAAAATCGGAATTTGAGGGTCAAAATCGACCCAAAAGGCCTCGAATCGAGGGATTTTCGCCGGAATTTCTTTCTCCCGGACTCATTTTTGCCTGATGCAGGGTCACAATAGGATGCTATGATTCAGTCAGCCAGATGAGGTCCCCTCGATCGAATTTGGTCAGGTCCGGGCGGGGAATCAGGCCCCCGCCCGGATCGCTTTTTATCGGCTCTGCTATGGTCGCCGGATATGGTCGGCACGCGCGATTCGGCGCGGTGAAGCGGAGCGGCAGTTGAACGGTTTTCCCTATCGTAAGGCACATGTGATCGGCATCGGCGGCGTCGGCATGAGCGCCACCGCGAAACTGCTGCGCGACTCCGGCCTCGCCGTTACGGGTTCCGACGAGGCGGTCTATCCGC
Source organism: Rhizobiales bacterium 62-17 (assembly GCA_001898965.1). Lineage (GTDB taxonomy): Bacteria > Pseudomonadota > Alphaproteobacteria > Rhizobiales > Beijerinckiaceae > Terripilifer. The sequence goes on along the minus strand of MKVW01000003.1, from coordinate 763,582 downwards.
CGATCTCCGACGTGCTGCGTCGCGAGCACCTCGATTATCGCACACCTTACGCCGCTGCCAATATCCCAATTGATGCCGATCTCATCGTCATCGGCAAGAATGCCAAACTGGTGCGCGCCACCAATGAGGAGGTGCGGGCCGCGGAAGATAGCGGCCGCGCCATCATGTCCTTCGCGCAAGTGCTGGGACATCTGTCGGCGAACAAGACGGCCGTCGTTGCCGCCGGTTCCTTCGGCAAGACGACGAGCGTGTCGCTGTTGGCCCATGCGCTGCTGGAAAGCGGCCTTGATCCGTCCTTCATGATCGGCGCCGTGCCGCTGTCGCCGCCAACAGCCGCTCACGTCGGCAAGGGCGAGCTGTTCCTGCTCGAAGGTGATGAGTATCCGTCTTCTAACACGGACGATCGCTCGAAATTCCTGCATTACCACCCGGCGCATGTGCTGCTGACGCCGCTGGCGCATGACCACGTCAATGTCTTTCCGACGGTGGAGAGCTATCTGGCGCCCTTCACGCAACTCATCGGCATGGTGCCGGAAAAGGGTGCGGTTCTGGCCTCGACCAGCGGCGAGTTGAGCGGCCGGTTCCTGGCCAGCGTGAAGCGCCCCGTGACGACCTATGGCATCGCCCAGGGCGATTGGCAGGTGCGCGACATCGTCTGGGGCGAGCGGACGCGCTTTCGCATCATGCGTGGCGACACCGCGGTGGCCGACGTCGAAACTGGCCAGCTCGGCCTGCATAACATCGAGAACATGCTCGGCGTCGGCGCGTTCCTCGTCGGGCAGGGTTATCTGACGGGCGAGCAATTCGCCCGCGCCATGGCCACGTTCAAGGGCATCAAACGCCGGCTCGACCGCAAGTCGGACCGCACGCGGATCCCGATTTTCGAAGGCTTCGGCTCTTCCTACGACAAGGCCAAGAGCGCCATCGCGGCGATGAAGCAGCATTTCGGCGATCGTCGGCTGATCGTCGTCTTCGAACCGCATACCTTCAGTTGGCGCAATCGGGGCACCATGCATTGGTATGACGATGTCTTTGAAGGGGCTGCCCAAACCTTCGTCTGGCATCCAGCCGAACAGGGCGCCGGCACGCACGATCAGGTGACCCAGTCCGATATCGTGGCGCGCATCGCCGCCGCCGGCCATCCGGTCGCGGCCATCGACGACAAGGCCGCTGCTGTCGCGGCGATCGGCAAGACGCTCGGCGATGACGCGGCGGTTCTGTTCCTGACCTCCGGCAATCTCGGCGGTCTGATCGAGGCGGTGCCGGAATGGGCGGAACGAAAGTTTCCGGTCTGATCGATCGCGATTTGTGGAGCGTTGCTTTGATCCGTTGTTTGTCTGCCGTTCTGCTCGTGCTCGCATTCTCCTCCGCCACGGCCTGGGCTGAGACGCGGGAACAGCGTTTCCAGCGCATCGATCAGAATGGCGATGGCGTGATCAGCTATGAGGAACATGCGGCGGCCGATGAAGCCGAATTCGCGAAGATCGATGCGAACGGTGACGGCATGCTTCCGGTTCAGGAATATGCTGACTGGTTGACCAAGGAAAATCCCGCCGCCAAGCCGGTCAGCCTGTCCATTGCCCGCTGTTTCTACAAGGTCGTCGATGCCAATGGCGACGCCAAGGTCAGCCGTGAAGAATGGCGGAGCTATAATGATCGCATCTTCAAATGGCTCGCGGGTGACGACGGACGCATGACCTTGGACGAGTCAAAACGGACGCCGCCGCCGGAGATTATTCCGCGACCGGTCTGCCATTAGTTTTAGGCGCTTTTCGATTTCTTCTGCATATTCAAGGCCGCAGCGGCGCGAACGAGCGCTTTGAGAGCTTTCTCATCGATCTTCTCGCCGTCGTGAATGTCGATGGCGCGCCGCGTATTGCCCTCGAGGCTGGAATTGAACAGGCTCGCGGGATCCGGCAGAGAGGCGCCTTTGGCGAACGTCAGTTTCACCACGGCCTTGTAGGTTTCGCCGGTGCAGATGATGCCGCCGTGCGACCACACCGGCACGCCGCGCCATTTCCATTCCTCGACTACGTCGGGAACGGCCTTTTGGATGATGGCGCGCACCCGCGCCAATGTCGCGCCACGCCAATCACCCAATTCTTCGATCCGCGCGTCGATCAATTGCGAAGCAGGGGCTTCTTTCGGCTTTGCGCTGGTCTTCATGATGGTCACTTTCTACATCCGTTCGCCGGGCAACTGGCTAGCTTGTTTCACCCAAGCCGTGAACTGCGCTTCGTCGAGTTCGTCGTTCTCATACACATCGAGGTAACGCGTATCCTGGCTCTTGGAGGGACCAGGCGGAATAGGGGTCAGCAAGGCGCCACGGAAGAACGCCACTTTGACGTATTTCGCGTAGCAATGAAGGGCGAGGAACCAGCCTTCGCCCTCGATGCCATATAGCGGCGAGTTCCATTTGACCGCTTTATGCACCTGAGGCACGGCCTGGGTGATGAGGGCATCGAGCCGGCGTCCCACGTCCTGCTTCCAGCCGGGCATCGCCGCGATATAGGACTGCACCGGCGCATCGCCATAACCCTTGGCGATCTGCGGATTGCCGCCGGAGAGGAGCGTCGGTTTTCCGTCGCTCCGCTTCGCGAGCGGCTTCTTCCTGCTTTTCGTCGGCGTTTTGCTGGCCATCCACCACCTACGCGCGTCGCACGCGACGCCATTTCGCAGCATAAGGCTGAGCAAACATGTAGAGGCCGGTGATCAGGAGCAAGGCCAGCGGAATGAGCGCCAAAACGCCGATCCAAATCGCCTGTTCTTGCCGGACCATGGCCACGATGTTGGCGATAACCGCCAATGTAAAGGCGATCGACAGCCAGCGATGAAGCTGCCGAAGTCTCACGTTCCAATCCAAGGAAACCTCCTTTGAAGATATGCTGAGCGCGATGCGGGCCAATCAGTCCGGTCGCGCCAGAATCTGCTCGAGTTTCGCCAGGAATTGCGGCCAGCCCGCTTTGGCGCCGCCAAACGCCTGTTTCTGATCCGGCCGGAAGCCCAACTGTTCCACGCGTAAGTGAGTTCCGGCCCCCTTTGGTGTCAGCGTGAACGTCACCACGCTTTTCAGGTCAAAAGTCGGATCGTCGTTGGCGAAGTTCCACGAATAGGCCAGTTTCTTGTTCGGCTCGATGGCGAGGACTTCGCAATCCAAAACGCCGCCCCATTCGCCGCGTAGCTTGAAGTGATGGCCCATGGCGAGTTTGAAGTCGTTCTTCATCAGCCATTCTTCGATCAGATGCGGTTGCGTCAGCGCGCGCCAAAGCTTTTCTGGCGGATGAGAAATCTCACGCTCGACGACGACGGAGAGCATTTCGGTGGTGTCGGTCATTGATCCATCCTTTTCAAAAGGTCTTCGAGTTGATCGAACCGGCTTTCCCAGAAGCCGGTCATCTGGCTGGTCCAGTCGATCAACGGGGCGAGGGCGCGGCGGTCGGCGCTGTAGTGGGTGAGGCGGCCGTCTTGGCGGTCGCGCACCAGGCCGGCCTGTTTCAAAACCCCAAGGTGCTTGGAAACGGCGGGTTGCGAGACGCCGGCTTGGGCCGTCAGGGCACTGACCGTTTGTTCGCCCTCGCGGCACAGCCGCTCGAAAATGGCCCGCCGGGTTGGGTCGGCGAGGGTTCGAAAGAGGAGGTCGGGGGCGTTCGTCATCACAATCAATAACTCGTTGGTTATTGATTGACGTATAACCAGCGGGCTATGCGTTGGTCAAGCGCTGATTAGCGCTTGTTGAGGCCAAGGATCTCCGTCCCGACAGGTCCCGGAGCACCGATGACGCGGGGGGCGCCACAGCTTGCCGAACCCGCCGCATCGGCGATCTCGCGCGCCGCTTCATTGGCATTGCGATTGGCCTTCACCTCGATGACGGCGATAAGGCAGTCCTGTTCCGGCGCCAGTTTGACCACGGCCAAGGCCGAAGCCGGCTGGCCGTCGTCGCCTCTGGCTGACAGGCGCAAGATGGCGGCCGTCGGCGCGGCTTTACGCTCGCCGCGCCAGTCAATCTTCGGTCCGGCGTCATACGGTGTCAGGATATCGAGGCTCTTGCCGTCCTTGCGCGCGATCGTCGTGCGTACCACCAGGCCGTGATAGGTGACGCTCACCTGACGTTCGCCGAGGCCGTTGCAGCGATAGAGCAGCGGCTTGAAATCTTCATGCGGCTTGATCTGGCGCGACGCCTCTTGATCGAGTTTGCAGCCGGTGTTGCCGAGATTGGTATAACGGCTTTCAGCGGCCGAGGAGGGCTGGGCATGCAGGCCCGCCACCGCGAGCAGGGCGAGCACACCAAAGCTCATTCTCATCATCGCGCTCCAGGTCAGGCATCGTCACTGGAGCCTTAGGGCTTCGTGTCCGGCAAGGATGTGCGTTTTATCACGGCGATGTGTGCGCGCCATACCGAGCTTAATTCCGTCGTCTATTCCACTTCGCGGTTCTCGCGCCACACCGCGACCAGCCGATCATACTCCATCCGGATCTGCTCGGGGCTGTATTTGCGTTCCAGGCGACGGACCGTGAAGTGGCCGCGCGCCAGGCCTTGGAAGTGATCGACGAAGGCGTAATTGATGCTGGCGCCGGCGATGGCACCGAGCACGGGCACGGCCTGTGCCGCGGCCTTCTGCGTGACCACCACGCCAAAGCGCGCCGCGATCTGGGTGATCAGTTTGACGAAAACCGGCGCGCTTTCCTGCGCCGCGCCTTGCGAAGCCAGATATTTGGCCGCCTCGCTGATCGACTTCGCCAGGAAGGCGCGGGCGGTGAAATAGGCGCTCTCCATTTCGTTGTCGACTTCCGAGCGGCCGCCGAGCGCGAACACTTCCATACAGGCCAACGCCGTCTGCGGGTCCTTCAGGTTTTCGCCTTCGCTGCGGGCGATATCGGCAATGGCGCGTAGAATGATCGTTGTCGAAATCGGCAGTTCGACGGGCAGGGCGGCGATGCCGAGCGCGCCGCCGGCGGCGCCGGACGCCGTCGCCAGCGTCTTATGATAGAGCGTGTTCGCCGATCCCGGTTTTTGATCGAGACTCTTCAGCGCGATCTTCATCGCGCCCTTCAGGGCGATCGCGGCGGCTTTGTTGGCGATATTGCGAACCCGCATCGGAACCAGGCTGCCGATGCTGGAAATCTGCTTGCCCAGCACATGGGTCAGCCTCGCCGTCATCGACGTATATTCGAGCAGACGGACGGCCTCGGCGAGCGCCTGCTCGTCTTCCGGCGCCAGGGGGCTGAAGATTTGCGACAGATCGGGCTCGACGACCTTCAGATGAGGCGCGTCTCGAAACGGATGTACGTCGGGCATAGGCGTTCCTGCGAAAGGGGCTGCGTCCATCCGACGATCCGGCGACCCTTTAGATGTGGGCCCGCCGGGCGTCGTTGCAAGACCGATAAATACGGAGGACAGGCTGCATCAGCCTGTCGACTTTTTTGCGAAATTAACGGGTCTCCGGCGGCCATATTAACCAGTTTTCGGCCGCTTTCCCGCCCGCCCGTTAATACTTGCAGTTTTATGCGTATTTGAACATGTGTGGCGAAGCCCGGCCGAACAGGTAAAAGATATCGTAAAATCATGTAGATAATATGATTACGTCGAATTTTACCCAATCTCCTTAGGCTTTGTTATACTTGATGCTCGCCAGAATAAATATGAACGTATTCGCGTAAAAAGCGCTCTTTTCATTTCAATCGACAGAAAAGCCGCCCTGCAACACTGGCCCCATAAGAAAACAGGGGCGGTGTTATGGTCAGGTCGATTACGAAGATTGCGGTGGCGACAGCCATTGTATTTGCTGGATATCTTCTCGGTCAGTCTTCCACGCGGGCGCAGTCGCTCAAGTCGACGTTCATCGCGGTCGGCAGCTCGACTTTGGTGCCTTACGGCTGGGTCGATTTCTGCAAGCGCTATGCGGGTGAGTGCAACACCAAGGAAGTGCCGGCGGCCGACGTGAATTATACCGCGCAGACGGCCAAGCTGATGAAGCGCATCAATTCCTGGGTGAACAGCAACATCAAGGCCAAGACCGACCAGGAACATTGGGGCGTCGTCGATCGCTGGGACTATCCGACCGATGGCGTCGGCGACTGCGAGGATTTCGTTCTCCTCAAGCGTCGTCTGCTGATCGAAGAAGGTTTTCCGCGCCAGGGGCTGCTGGTGACGGTGGTGAAGGATGAGAAGGGCGAGGGCCATGCGGTCCTCACCGTGAAGACCAGCCAGGGCGAGTTCATCCTCGACAATCTCGTCGACGAGGTGAAGCCGTGGAACAAAGTTCCCTACAGGTTCGTGAAGCGTCAGTCGCAGACCGATCCGAACCTGTGGGTCGACATCGGTGTGGAGACGACCGCTCCCCTTGTGGTCTCCCGCTGATACCTCCGAGAGAGGCAACTCAAGCCGGGCGTAAGCCCGGCTTTTTTGTTGCGCGACAGGTTGCAAGGCGCGTTGACGGTCCAGAAAAAAAGGAGGAGCTTTCGCGCACCGGTCTCATCGACACGGGAGGTTGTTATGAAAATTGTGAGCTGTTTTGGTTTCGTCGCCGCCACCGTCTTCGTCGGTTCGCTTGGCGCCACTTTGCCGGCCCAAGCGCAAGCCAATGCGATGAAGGTCTGCGGCGAGAAATGGCAGGCCGCCAAGGCCGCCAACACCACCAACAATCAAACCTGGCAGCAATTCCTGGCTTCGTGCCGCCGGGACATGGCCGCCGCACCAGCTCCCACGGCCGCTGCCCCGGCCTCACGCGCACCGACCGCCAGTGCCGCCGCGCCGGCTCCCCGCGCCCCCGCCGCCAATGCGCCCGCTATGCCCGCGTCGGCCGCGCTGTTTCCGACCGCTGTCTCGCCGAAATATTCGACGCTTTCGGCAGGCAAGCAGCGCCAGAAGACCTGCCTCGATCAATACAATGCCAATAAGGTCGACAATTCCAACGGCGGCCTGAAGTGGATTCAGAAGGGCGGCGGCTACTACAGCCAGTGCAATGCCCGCCTGAAAGGCCAAGGCTGAGCCATATTGGCGCAGCCATCAGCCGGATATCCTGACGCCCTGTGCATGGACAGGGCGTCCCACCCGGCTCTATAAGTCGGGCGAATACTGAGTCCGGGTCCGCCGGACCTGGCGTCCCCTTATTCATCGGGCTGAAAATGCTGGATTATCAGGCTGTTCCCACCATCGAAGCCTTGCGGCAGACGATGGTCGATTGCCAATTGCGCACGTTCGACATCACCAATCGCGATGTATTGGCCGCGGCGCTCGACGTGCCGCGCGAGATTTTCGCTCCCGGTGTGGCCTCGGCCGTCGTCTATAGCGACCGCATGTTGGACATTCCGGGCAGCCAGGGGCGGGCGATGCCGGCTCCCATGGTCGTCGCCCGTCTGTTGCAGGCGGCTGAGCTCTCGCCCAGTGACAAGGTGCTCGTCGTCGCTTCGGGCACCGGCTACACGGCCGCCTTGGCGGGCCGGATTGCCGGCAGCGTCGTCGCGCTCGACAACGAGGCCGCGCTAACGGAGGCGGCCACCGCCAATTTCGCGCGAATCGGCGCCGCCAACATTCAAGCCGTGACCGGCGATTTGGCTGCGGGCGCGGCCGCTCAAGGACCTTTCGACGTCATCGTGATCGATGGCGCCATCGAAGCGGAGCCGGAAGGCCTGTTCGAGCAACTGGCGGAGGGCGGCCGGCTCTATACCATCGTCCTGCCGGAGGGGGCTGCGGGCTGGCGCGGCAAAGCCTCGGTTTTTGAGAAGAATTCCGGCCGTATCGGCAGCCGGATGCTGTTCGATGCCGCGGCCCGGCCGCTGGATGCCTTCCGCCGAAAAGCGGCTTTTAGTTTCTAAATGAGTGATTTGTGTCGCATTTTTGCGTCACAAGGAAAAAATAGCCGCCTGGGCGGGTCGCGACTGTTTAAAAGTCGTAATCTGCCACGAACTACCGGTGCGAAACTTAAAGAAGCGGTTAAAGTTGCCGCTCGGGCAAAGAGGTCAGTCTTGATTGTGTCGGTCGAACGTTCGTGTGACGGCAAGGCGAAGCGTCCAGTGTTAGGTGGCGTATCGACGCGCCTGCTGCTGGCGCTGTCGATGGTTGCGGCGTCCGGAGGACTTGTTCCGGTCAGTGCAGAAACAATTTCGGGCGCACTCTCGCGCGCCTATGTGAACAGCCCCGATCTCAATCAGCAGCGCGCGGCGACGCGCGCCATCGATGAGAACGTGCCGAAGGCGACTTCCGGCTATCGTCCGACGATCACCGGCCAGGCCCAGGCCGGCGTGCAGTATCTCGGCACCAACGCTTCTGGTCGCGCCATCAATTCGCATACGACGCCGGGTTCGTTCGGTCTCAGCGTCACGCAGAACATTTGGAACGGCAACCGCACCATCAACGGCGTGCGCCAGGCCGACTCGCAAGTGCTGCAGTCACGCGAGCAATTGCGCCAGAGCGAGCAGCTGCTCCTCGCCAATTCCGCCGCCGCCTATATGAACGTGCTGCGCGATACGGCGATCCTCAATCTGAACAACAACAACGTCGAAGTGCTCGCCGAGCAGCTTCGTCTGACGCAGGATCGCTTCAAGGTCGGTGAAGTGACGCGCACCGACGTGGCGCAGGCCGAGGCCTCGCTGGCCCAGGGCCGCGCCAACGCGGTCGTCTCGCAAGCGACCTTGCAGACCTCTCTCGCCGCTTACCGTCAGTTCATCGGCATCGATGCCAAGAGCCTCGATCCGGCCCGTCCGCTCGAGCGCATGGTTCCGCGTTCGTTGAACGACGCGCTCAACCGCTCGCAGGCCGAACATCCGCTGATCCAGGCGGCCTTGCACAATGTCGATGCTGCCGCTTTGGCGGTGAAGATCAACGAAGGCGCGTTGATGCCGACGGTCGGCGTCACCGGCACCTTGAGCCGCGCCTATGAACAGCAGGGCATTGTCGGCATGCATGCGACGACCGCCTCCGTCATCGGTTCGCTCAGCATGCCGCTCTATGATGGCGGTCTCAGCTACGCGTCGATCCGTCAGTCGAAGGAATTGCTGGGGCAGGCGCGTCTGCAGGCCGATCTGCAACGCGATCAGATCCGCGCCAATGTGATTTCGGCCTGGGGCCAATGGGATGCTTCGGCGCGTGTCATCCAGTCGACGCAAGCGGCGGTTCGTGCCGCCGAAATCGCCTTGAACGGTGTGCGCGAGGAAGCCAAGGTCGGCCAGCGCACCACGGTCGAAGTGCTCAACCAGCAGCAGGCGCTGCTGCAGTCGCGCGTCAATCTGATCTCGGCGCAACGCGATCGCGTGGTCAATTCCTATGCCCTGGTCTCCGCCGTCGGTCAGTTGACCGCGACCACGCTCGGTCTGCGGGTCAATGCTTACAACCCCGGCATTCACTACGAGCAGGTGAAGGGCAAGTGGTTCGGCACCGGTATCCCTGACGGACGCTAAGGTCAACGCCGCATTCCTCGTTGGGGATGCGGCAGTTGCAACAGGGACTTGGTGACGGGGGGCTTGCCGGCCCTTCAAGACCGGATCAATCTACTCTTAACGAATCATTCTGTGGGCTGCACCGTTTCGGCCTCGTCGTGGGCTGCTGTCCGATCGAGTCGGCGTGTAGGTTGCGCGCAGTATGAAACGGTTTGAGACAAGGAAGCGGCCGGCCATGAATGCGATTCCAGTTCCGCAGAGCGCTCCGTCCTCGGCATCGTCCAAGGCTGGCAGCGATCCGACGATGGAAGAAATTCTCGCATCGATCCGGCGCATCATCGCCGACGATCAGGTGCTGCCGCTGACGCCGCGTCCCGCGCGGCCGACATTGGTCGAGCCGCCGCCGGCACCAACACCGCCACCTCTCGAAGCGCGTCGGCCCGAGCCGACGATCGAAAAGCCAGCGGTGCAGGCCAAGGCGCCGGACCCTGTGCCGGCCGAGCCGGAGATCCCCGAGGACGTTGCCGCTTGGCTCGACGAGGCGGCGCTGCCGCTGCGCTCCTCCATCGTAGAACAACCAGCCGTGGTGCCGCCGCCGCGTGTCCGCCGGGTCAGTGACGAGGCGGAATTCGTCCGGACCGTGGATGAGGCCAGAAGCGAGTTCAGGGCCGAAGCCCGCCCTGAGCCGCGGAAAATCAGCCCCGATCCGGCGCCGCAGCCACTGCTGTCGGCCCAAACCAACGCCAGCGTCACCTCGGCCTTCCAGTCGTTGGCGCAATCGGTCCTGCTGCGCGATCCCGACGTGATGGAGAATCTGGCACGCGAGCTGCTGCGGCCGATGCTGAAACAGTGGCTGGACGACAATCTGCCGACCCTGGTCGAACGGCTGGTCCGCACCGAGATCGAGCGGGTGGCGCGCGGCGGTCGCTGACCTCATTTTCCGCTGCGATACGCTCCAGTTGACTTTACCGGCACCGCCCTGTTTCTGACGGCTTTCGTGACTTAATCTGGGCGAAAGCCGGAGCAGCGTTTTTAGATGATGGACAAGACATTCGACCCCGGCGCGGTGGAAAACCGCGTCGCGCGGGCCTGGGACGAAGCACAAGCCTTTAAGGCGGGCCGGCCGGAGCGGGCCGATGCGCCGCCGTTTTCGATCGTCATCCCGCCGCCCAATGTCACCGGCTCCCTGCACATGGGGCATGCCCTCAACAACACGCTGCAGGACATTCTGGCCCGTTTCGAGCGCATGCGCGGCAAGGACGTGCTGTGGCAGCCGGGCACCGACCATGCCGGCATCGCCACCCAGATGGTGGTGGAGCGCCAGCTCGCCGAGCGTCAGCAGCCGGGCCGCCGCGACATGGGCCGCGAGGCCTTCCTCGAAAAGGTCTGGGAATGGAAGGCTGAGTCCGGCGGCGCCATCGTCAACCAGCTCAAGCGCCTCGGCGCGTCGTGCGATTGGAGCCGCGAACGCTTCACCATGGACGAAGGCCTGTCGCAGGCCGTCGTCAAAGTCTTCGTCGAGCTCTACCGCCAGGGCCTGATTTACAAGGACAAGCGGCTCGTCAATTGGGACCCGAAACTGCTCACGGCCGTCTCCGATATCGAGGTCGTGCAGGTCGAGACCAAGGGCAACCTCTGGCATTTCAACTATCCGGTCGAAGGCGCGATCTACGATCCGGAAAATCCGCTCACCTTCATCACCGTGGCGACGACACGTCCCGAGACCATGCTTGGTGACACCGCTGTCGCGGTTCATCCAGAGAACGTCAAGCTCGGTCACTTCATCGGCCGTCGCGTCGTGCTGCCGCTGGTGGGCCGCAGCATTCCGGTCGTCGCCGATACCTATGCCGATCCCGAGAAGGGCACGGGCGCGGTGAAGATCACCCCGGCGCATGACTTCAACGACTTCGAGGTCGGCCGCCGCCACAACCTGCCGCTGATCAACATCTTCGATCAGGAAGCCAAACTGATCCTGCGCGACAATGCTGACTTCCTCGAAGGCGTGCCCGCGAGCAGCGATCTCGATGCGGTTCTGGCGCTCGAAGGCAAGGACCGTTTCGAGGCGCGCAAGCTGATCGTCGCCATGATGCAGGAGCGCAACCTGTGTCCGGCGATCGAGCCCAACGCTCATGCGGTGCCGCATGGCGATCGCTCCAACGTGGTCATCGAGCCTTGGCTCACCGACCAGTGGTATGTCGATGCCAAGACCCTGGCGCAGCCGGCGATCGCGGCCGTGCGTGATGGGCGCACGCAGTTCATTCCGAAGAACTGGGAGAAAACGTTCTTCGATTGGCTGGAGAACATCCAGCCCTGGTGCATCTCGCGCCAGCTTTGGTGGGGTCATCAGATCCCGGCCTGGTATTCGCCCTGGGGTGGCATCTATGTCGCCGAGAGCGAGGAAGACGCGGTCACGCAGGCCCTGGCCGATGCGGTGACGCGCGAAGTCTATGACGACGTCGAAGCCGGCCGGATCGCTCAGGACCCTGAGCAATGGAAGACCTTGCTCACCCGCGACGAGGACGTGCTCGACACATGGTTTTCTTCGGCGCTGTGGCCGTTCTCGACGCTCGGCTGGCCGGGCGAGGACGAGACGTTCGTCAAGCGTTTCTATCCGACAAGCGTGCTCGTCACCGGCTTCGACATCATCTTCTTCTGGGTCGCCCGGATGATGATGATGGGCCTGCATTTCATGGACGAGATTCCGTTCCGCGACGTCTACATGCATGCGCTCGTCCGTGACGAGAAGGGCGCGAAGATGTCGAAGTCGAAAGGCAACGTCATCGATCCCTTGAACCTGATCGATACCTACGGTGCCGACGCTCTGCGCTTCACGCTGGCCGCCATGGCCGCGCAGGGGCGCGACATCAAGCTGTCGACGCAGCGCGTCGAAGGCTATCGTAATTTCGCGACCAAGCTGTGGAACGCTTCGCGCTTCGCCGAGATGAACGGCTGCGCCCGCGTCGCCGGTTTCGATCCGGCCACGGTGAACGAGACACTGAACAAGTGGATCATCGGCGAACTGGCCCGCGCCACCGGCGAAGTGACCACGGCGATCGAGACCTATCGCTTCAATGAAGCAGCGGCTTCGGTCTATCGCTTCGTTTGGAACATCTTCTGCGACTGGTATCTGGAACTCGGCAAGCCCGTGTTGCAGGGTGCCGAGGATGGTGCAGCCAAGACGGAAACCCGCGCCACCACGGCCTATGTCATCGACGAAATAGCCAAACTGTTGCATCCGTTCATGCCCTTCATCACCGAAGAGCTGTGGGCGATCAAAGGTGCGGAAGGACCGAAGCGCGAGAGCGTGTTGGCGCTGGCCGAATGGCCGAGCAACGTTATCGCTGGCGATGAAGCGGCCGAAGCCGAAATCGGTTTCGTCGTCGACCTGGTGTCGGAAGTGCGCTCGGTGCGCGCTGAAATGAATGTGCCTGCTGGCGCGCAAATGCCGCTCGTCCTCGCCGCCGTCGATGCGGAAGTGCGGCGCCGGGCAGGGGCGTGGGATGCGACCATCAAACGGCTTGCACGTCTCTCCGACATTTCCTTCGCCGATGCACCGCCGCCGGAATCCGCGCAGATGATCGTGCGTGGCGTCGTCGCAGCGCTGCCGCTCGCCGGCATTGTCGATCTGGCTGCCGAGAAGACCCGTTTGACGAAAGAGATCGCCAAGGAAGAAGGCGAAGTTCGCCGGGTCGATGCCAAACTCAACAATGCCGATTTCGTGCGCCGCGCGCCCGAAGAGGTGGTTGAGGAGAACCGCGAACGCCGCGAAGAGGCTTTGTCGCGGATCGACAAGCTGAAGGCGGCGTTGGAACGCCTGCAATAACCATTCGGCATACGAATGATTTAGCGAAACGCGCGCTCAAACTGGGCGCGCGTTTTGCTTATCAACATATGCTCGCGGCGTGCAAAAGACCGGCTGCCATTTGTTGATTCATCAATTGTCTTTACGCGCCATTCGCTGTTACCATCACAGAATAACAATGACGCTGATATCAGCGCTGGGAGGAAGGCATTCAAATGGCCGGAGCTGCCCATGGTGTGGGCGGCGTTCCAATCGCCGATTTTCAACCATGCGGACTGAGTGGACGTTGCGTCCTTGGGTGCGGGCACGTGGCCGCGCTTCAGCCGATCAGTCAGGCAAGATTTTAGAACGGACAAGATAGTGAAGTTAGCAATGTCGGAACGTAATCCGAAAGCTCAGGAAAGAGGGAAACGGGCGGCCGTTCGCGCAAGCGCTCCTTTCACGCCGCGCGACGAGACGATCGGTTTCCTTTTGTGGGATGCCCGCCGCGCCGTGGCGCGTGAATTCGACCGCACGCTGGCGCTGCATGGGCTGCGCAACGGCCTGTTCTCGGTGCTACGTGTTCTGTGGGATGAGGATAGCCTCACCCAATCGGAAATCGCCCGGCGCAGCTGTCTCACCGGCCCGACCATTGTCGGCGTGGTCGCTCAGCTCGAAAGCCAGGGCTTGATCGTGCGTACGCAATATCTGAGCGACAGCCGCAAACGCAATATTCAGTTGACCGACGAGGGCGTCCGGCTGCGCGCGGTTGTTTTGCCCTTGATCGAAGACAATTCGGCCAAAGCCCTTGCGGGCTTTTCCGCGACCGAACGGGAGCAGTTCAAAAACATGCTGCTGCGCGTCCGCGCGAATTTCACGGTTGACGACGACGACACAAACGACGAAACCGGTCAGGATAATTCTTAAACCAATATCCTGGGAGGATAGGATGGCCGGCCTCGCCGCCGTGATCGAGGATCTCGTCACGGCCAATCGCGTTCTCGCCCGCGAAAATATTCTCGATTCCTTCGGTCATATCAGCGCCCGCAACCCCGACAATCCGCAGCAATATCTGCTGTCGCGGGCGCGCGCTCCCGATTGCATCGAGGAAGCCGATATCATGACGTTCGATCTCGACGGCACGGCGGTCAATCCCGGCGGCCGCAAACCTTATCTCGAACGGTTCATTCACGGCGCCATCTACGAAGCACGGCCGGATGTGCACGCGATCATTCATAGCCATGCGGCAAGCATCATTCCCTATGGCGTTACCGGCTGGCGCATGAAGCCGATCATGCACATCTGCTCGGCCATCGGCAAAGACGTGCCGATCTGGGATTCAACCGACAAGTTCGGCGATACCAATCTTCTTGTCGCCGACATGACCATGGGGCGCGATCTGGTGCGCACCTTGGGCGATGGCATTACGGCGCTGATGCGCGGCCACGGCTGCGTGGTGGCCACGCGCAACATCCGCCTTTGCGTGTTCACCGCGATCCAGCTCGAACTCAACGCCAAACTGATCCGCGAGGCCATGACCCTCGGCCAGATCAAATATCTGACCGAAGGCGAGGTCGAGCGCATCCTGGCGGGCATGTCGCCCTACACCTGGGAGCGCGCCTGGGAGAACTGGTGCAAGCGGGCGGGCCGACCCTATGTCGGACAGATCGTCGACTAATCTGGAACTGATATGTCCTGTTACGACGTGCTGCCTGTCGTCGATTGACAGGCAGCACGCATTCTGTTGCCAATATGGTTCGGCTATCGCGTTTTCGAGAGAATTGAGCGGCGACGGGAGGTGAACATGTCACCGCATGAGGCAGGTGAAATGACCTCGCCGTCATCCGGTCTTTCCGGATCGCGAGCCCCGTCGCAAAATCCAGCACAGGACCAAAATCAAAAGCAAGACTTGGACCGGCGTTTCTGGCCGCAAGGCTGGTGGCGGCTGATGAGCCTGCGCGTCGGGATCGTGCCGGTTCCGATCTATATCGTGCTGATCCTTCTGATCGCGGCTTTGTCCTATAGCGGCGAGATCAAAGCCGACGGTCCGACGATGATCGTCGTGCTGGTGGTCGGCGGTTTTACTTGCGCCGAGATCGGCAAACGCCTGCCGGTTCTGCGCAGCATCGGCGCGGGCGCGATATTCGCCACCTTCATTCCTTCAGCCTTGGCTTATTATCATCTCATTCCAGCGAAGATGGAGAAGTCGATCATCGATTTCACCGCATCGACGAATTTTCTTTATCTCTTCATCGCTTCGATCATCGTCGGCAGCATTTTCGCCATGGATCGGGACGTGCTGATCCGCGGCTTTCTCAAAGTCTTCGTGCCGCTGGCGATCGGTTCGGTCCTGGCGGCGATTGTCGGCACCGTGGTGGGCACGGCGCTGGGCCTCGGCGCCCATCACACGTTCTTCTATGTGGTGGCGCCGATCATGGCTGGCGGCGTCGGCGAAGGCGCCATCCCCTTGTCGATTGGCTATGCGGCACTCACCGGCGCGGCTCAGGGCGAGATTTTCGCCCAAGTGTTGCCACCGGTCATGCTCGGCAGTTTGACCGCGATCCTGTTGGCTGGCGGCCTCAATTTCGTGGGCAAGAAATATCCCTCTCTGACCGGCAACGGCCAATTGCAGCCGCATGTCGGCGACGACAGCGGTCTCCGGATCGAGGACGCAGACGAGGAAGCGAAACACGATGTCGGCCATGTCGATGTCGGAACCATCGCCGCCGCCGGCCTGACGGCGCTGACGCTCTATCTTCTGGGCGTTCTGTGTTTCCACCTCTTCGGGCTGCCTGCGCCCGTGGCGATGCTCTTCTTTGCCGTTCTGGCGAAACTCACACGTACGGTGTCGCCGGAATTGGAGCGGGGCGGCATGGTCGTCTATGAATTCGTGCGCACCAACATGACCTATCCATTGCTGTTCGCCATCGGCGTGGCACTGACGCCGTGGGACAAGTTGGTGGCGGCGTTCCATCTCACCAATATCGTCACCATCGTCGCGACGGTCGTGACCATGGTGGCGAGCGGTTTCGTGGTCGGGCGCTTCATGAACATGTATCCGATCGAAACCGCCGTGGTGAACGCCTGCCACAGTGGGCAGGGCGGCACCGGCGATGTGGCGATCCTGACAGCGGCCAACCGGATGCAGCTCATGCCGTTCGCGCAGATCGCGACCCGCATCGGCGGCGCGGTCACCGTCACAATGGTTCTGATCATTCTTGGCTATTTCAAATAGCCAGCATCGATCGTGATCCGCCCCTGTTGAACCATTCGCCCAAGCATGACTATAAAGGGCAACCGCGTTTGCGCGCGTGATAACGAACACGGGGAGGAAACGTGTCGCCAGTGGAAAGCTTCGTCGATCTCGATGACTGCCGCATCAAGATCTTGCGTGCCGGGCAGGGCGCGCCCTTGGTATTTCTACGAGGCACCGATGCCTCCGATGACTGGCGCCCCTGTCTCGATGAGCTGGCGCGCCGTTTTGACGTGATCGTGCCAGAACATCCAGGCTTCGGCGGTCAGCCGAAGCCGAAATGGCTCGATCGCATCGCCGACTATGCCAATTTCTATCTCGATCTCTTCGACCATCTGGGACTCACCGGCGTGCATCTTGTCGGCCAGGGTATGGGCGGCTGGATCGCGGCGGAACTCGCCACGCGCGACACACGGCGCATCGCCTCGCTCACCTTGGTCGACGCGCAAGGCCTGTGGCTCGACGGCGTGCCGACCCTCGACACTTTCCTCTGCACCGAGGAGAAGGCCATCACCGATCAGTTCCACGACGCCAAACTGGGCGAGGCGGAGATCGCCCGCCGGCTGGTGCCGGAGAGCGAGGACATACGCCTGAACAACCAGGTCGTCATCGCGCAGACCACCTGGCAGCCGCGCGGTTACGATCCGCATCTGCGCAAATGGCTGCATCGCATCGACGTGCCGACCCTGATCGTCTGGGGCGCGGAAGACCGCCTGTTGCCGCAAGCCTATGCGCGGGAGTGGGGCCGTCTCATCCCTGGTTCGAAGGTGGAAATCATCGCCGCCTGCGGGCATATGCCGCCGATCGAGAAAACAACCGAATTCGTGAACCTCGTATCGGCTTTCGCCGCAGAGAGGGCCGTCGCATGAAAATCTTCAACTTTCACCTGATGCCCTATGCCCATGCCGATCTGGAAGCGATCAAGCGCCTTGGCACGTCATGGATGACCTATCCGAACAGCTATTACGATCCAAAAAAGGGCGCCGATCTCTATCACGAATATCTCGATCAGCTTGAATTCGCCGATGAGCTTGGTTTCGATGGCGTCGCGGTCAATGAGCATCATCAAACCGCCTACGGCATGATGCCGACACCCGGCGTCTTGGCGGGCGCGCTGGCGCGGCGCATCAAGAATGGCAAACTGGCGATCCTCGGCCGCGCGCTGCCGCTGGTGAACAATCCGCTGACCATCGCCGAGGAATTCGCCATTCTCGACAATCTGACGCGTGGCCGCTTCATCGCCGGTTTCGTGCGCGGCATCGGCGTCGAATATCACACCATGGGCATGAACCCGGCGGAATCGCAGGAGCGTTTCCTTGAAGCGCATGACCTGATCATCCAGGCTTGGACGCGGCCGGGGCCTTTCGCCTTCGAGGGCAAATATTACAAGTTCAAATATGTGAACCCGTGGCCCAGGCCCTATCAGGATCCGCATCCGCCGATCTTCACGCCATCCTCGGGTTCCCTGTCGACGATCCGCTGGGCGGCGCAGCACCGATACACCTATTGCCAGACCTTGGCGCCCATCGCCTCCGTGGCGCAGACCTTCAAGCTCTATCGCGAGGAGGCCGACAAGTTCGGCTATCAGGCGACGCCCGATCAGTTCGCCTGGTCGAATGCGATCTATGTGGCCGAGAGCGACGAGAAGGCGTTGCGCGACGTGCGCCCGCATCTGGAAGCCTATGCCAATGAATTCCTCACCCGCGATCCGGTGATGATGGCGCCGCCCGGCTATACGAGCGTCGAGTCGATCAAGCGCATGCGGGCGCTGAAAAGCTTCATGGCCGGCCGTTCGACGGCCGAAGACATGATCGCCCGTGGCATCGTCATTGTCGGAAGCCCCAACACGGTGCGTGAAAAGCTCGCGCAATATCAGGACATGGCCGGCTTCGGCATTTCCCTCACCAAGACGCAGTTCGGCACCATGCCGCACCAGATGGTGCAGGAAAACCAGATCGCCATCGCCAAGGAAGTCTTGCCCTATTTCAAGGATCGCCTGCCGCAGCCCACCAAAGCGGCGGCCGAATAATTCCGAGAAAAATTTCAAGGAGAGTTCAGTCTATGACTTCAATGCCTGATGACATCCGCAAAGCCATTCCGCCGCTCGGGCAGAATGCCGCGCCGGAAAACGCGGCGACGATCCGCAAGCTCTATGCGCCGCTTCTCGAGGGTTTGATGAAGGGCGTCGAGACGAAGCTCGACGTTCCCTATGGCGATCACGAGCGCCAGAAGCTCGACGTCTATTGGAAAGCTGGCGGCAGCGGCAAGCCGGTCTTCGTCTATATTCCCGGCGGCGGTTTCGTCGGCGGCGACAAGCGTTCCGATCCCGTCTTCTACGGCAATGTCGGTGGCTGCGTCGCGCGTGAAGGCATGGTCGGCGTGGTCGCCAACTATCGCCTGGCGCCGGAAGCCAAATGGCCATTGGCCGCCAAGGATGTGGAAAGCGCGGTCAAATGGGTGAAGGCGCACGCGGCTGAATTCGGCGGCGATCCGAACAAGATCGTCATCATGGGCCACTCGGCCGGCGCCGCCCATGTGGCGACCTTCCTGTTCGATCCCGACATCAACGGTGGCGACATCGTTGCCGGCGGCATGCTGTCGAGCGGCCCTTATGAAGTGCGCAAGGACGAGAGCCGCGACAACGTGCTGGCCTATTTCGGCAGCGACACGGGCCAGTTCGACCGCCGTTCGTCGCTCAACTATGTGGCCAAGAGCAAGGTGCCGGTCGCGGTTTCCATCGCCGAATACGATCCGCTGCATCTGATCACGCCGGGCTATGACATGGCGCGCGCGCTGACTTTGCGCGATGGCAAGGGACCGCGCGTTCGCTGCTTCGACGGCCACAACCATTTCTCGACGGTCGCCAGCATGGGCAGCAAGGACGACGACTTCGCCAAGGTCACGCTCGAATTCATCCGCACGTGCACGGGCTAAGATCAAAATTCCGCCGCCCTCGCTTGGTATCTTCTCCCGGTTTGTCGCGGCGCAGTCTTCGCCGTGCGTACCGGGGAGCTTATCGGGGAGGGGGTGTCGCTGGATTTTGAGGAACAACCCCATGCAAGGGCATTTTCTGGGATGTTTTCCCGGCTAACGCAGCCGCAGAATGGCGTCGTTCAGATCGTCCGGTGTGTTGACATTGAAGAACGGGTCGAAGGGCTCAACCAGCCAGTCGATCCGTTTGCTTTTGTAACGATCGATCCAATTCACCAGCTTGCGCGAACCGCCTGACGTTAGATGGCCGCGCAAATCCTCGCGCAGGCCGACGCGCCACAGCGCCACTGTCGGATGCAGGCGTTCGCCGCTGTTGGCGACGATAATGTCCATGCCCTGGCGCACGTCCCAGAACCGCGCGGTCAGATCATCGGGCAGGAAAGGACAATCGACCGGCGCGGTCAGTACATAGGCCGTATCCGGATGGCTCGTGGCGCACCAGTCCATCGCGGCGAGAATACCGGCGAGCGGGCCTGGAAAGTCAGCCACGGTGTCGGCGATAACGGGCAAGCCAAAAGGCTCGAACCACGTCGCATCGTCATTGCTGTTGATCGCCAGCGCCTCGCATTGCGGCGTGAGCCGCGCGATCGCATGGGCGATGAGCGGTTTGCCGGCCAGTTTGGCGAAGGCCTTTTCGCCGCCCATCCGGCGGGCCAGTCCGCCGGCCAGCACCATGGCGCAGACCGGCGGCGGGCTCATTCGATCACGATGCGTGGTGCCGTCCGATTGGCGGCCTTGCCGGTGAGCGCACCGGCGACGGCCTGCGCCACCGCCAGATAGGCTTGCGCATGCGGCCCATCGGGCGCGGTCGCGACGACCGGTCGGCCTTCGTCCGACGTTTCGCGAATATCCATATGCAGCGGGATTTCGCCGAGGAACGGCACGCCGAGTTTCTCGGCCTCACGCCGCGCGCCGCCATGGCCGAAGATCGGCGAGACGTGGCCGCAGTTCGGACAACAGAAGGTCGCCATGTTCTCGACCACCCCGAGCACCGGCACATTGACCTTCTCGAACATGGCAACGCCGCGCCGCGCATCGATCAGAGCGAGATCCTGCGGTGTCGAGACGATGACGGCGCCGGCGAGCGGCGTCTGTTGCGCGAGCGTGAGCTGTGCGTCGCCGGTGCCCGGCGGCATGTCGACGACGAGAACGTCGAGTTCGCCCCAGGCGACATCGCGCAGCATCTGGCCGATGGCCGACATGACCATCGGGCCACGCCAGATCATCGCCTGCGCCTCGTCGACCAGGAAGCCGATCGACATCACCTTGATGCCGAACTTCTCGTGCGGAATGATCTTGCGATTGCCGTCGATGGCGGGCTTGCCGGTGATGCCAAAGAGTTTGGGCTGCGACGGGCCGTAGATATCGGCATCGAGCATGCCGACCTTGAGCCCGCCTTTGGCGAGGCCCAGCGCCAGATTGCAGGCCGTGGTCGATTTGCCGACGCCGCCCTTGCCGGAGGCCACCGCAATGATGTGGCGCACGCCCGGAATGCCGGCGGCGCGCGTGGCGGCCGGCGCCGGTTTGGAGGGCCGCAACCGCGTTTCCTCGCCGGGCGCCCGGGCGCCCGGCACCTTCTCGGCGGTGAGGCCGACAAGCACCTGGGAAACACCGGGCAGGGCCGTGACGGCCCGCTCGGCCGCCATGCGCACGTCCTCGAAAGCGCGGGCTTCCTCGGGCGACACGGAAATGGCGAAAATCACCTTGCCCTCGCGGGCAACGATATTGGTCAGCCGGTCGGAGGCGGAAAGCGGCGAGCCATCGGGCAGGGCCACTTTGGCGAGGGCGGCGCGGATATCAGCTTCGGTAATGGCCAAGATGGACTCCAGAGTCGGAAACGGCCGTTGTCTTGATCCGACCTAAATAGGAACGAACGGGCGATTGCAAATGGGCAAGGACTTTGCTGGTGGTTTTATCCTCCCGTCAACTCTCGCAAAAATGAAGGATTTTTACCGGCGATAACATTTGCAACCACTCGAACGGACGGTGCGAATGCCGCCACAAATGATCGGAACATTGGGGATCGTCTCATGGGAACCTCAGACATGACATCGATCAGGCATTCTGTTTTAGGGGCGGCCTTGCTGGCTTCGTTCTGCACATCCGTCGCGGTGAGGGCGCAAACCATTGCAACAGTCTCGAAAGATACGTTTCCCCAAATCACGATCACAGGGACAGCCATCGCGCGGGAGAAGCCCGATATCGCCCGCATTCGTTTGGGCGTCAGCATCGAACGTCAGAGCGCAAAAGAAGCGACCGATGAAACCTCGCGCCTAGCGAGCGCCGTCCTCATGGCCCTGCGTGGGCAGGGAATCGCCGATCCCGACATCCGGACGACGCAGTCGAGTGTCGCACGCAGCTATGACATCGAATACGGGCCGGACCGGCGGGAAATCTCGCGCAAGCCGCGCGGCTTCGTCGCGCAACATCATTTCAGCATTCAGGTCCGAGAGATCGACAAGGCGGGCGCTCTCGTGCGGCTGGCGCTCGACAAAGGCGCGAACGAATACGACGGCACAGACTTCCTTCTGGAGAAGCGAGAGGAGCGGCAACTGGCCCTCAACAACGAAGCTCTGCGCAAAGCCCGGACACAGGCCGAGTCCTATACCGCGACCTTGAACGTGAAGTTAGGACGTCTGATTGCTGTTTACGAAGGTGCGCCGCCGGTCGAGCCCGAAGGATATGCCGATTTGCCGCGACGGGTACCAGCGCCGAATCCGCTAGGTGTGCCGATCCCGTTGCAGCCTGGAGAAGTCGCCATGAAGGCCACGATGTCGGCGACTTGGGAGCTTGTGTCAGAGAATTGACTGCCTGGCTCGGTAAGAACTCATTAAGATGTCCGCCAAATTTGCCGCGCATTTGACCGCTATGAATAAGGTGTTCTCACGTCTCACCCTCACGCGTCCTGGCCTCTCAGACTGGCCCCCTTGGAGAAGAAAATGCTGAAAGGCATGTTTGCCGCTGCCGCTTGTGCAGCGAGCGTCTTGGTCATGGCACCGGTCTCACAGGCCGCAACGGAGTTCTCCGTTTTGTCCTGGCCCGACGGCTTGAAGTATGTTCCCTGCGCCGCATTTCATAAGTTGCCGGACGGTACGTGGGAGCAGGCGGCCGCTATTCATGTCAGTGGTGCGAATGCGAAGACGTTAAGCGGCAATCGCTACAAGAACACGAGCCAAAGCCGCATGCTTGAAGCGCGATGCGGTGAGACGCCGGCGAGTGCGATCGAAAAGCAACAAGCCGGCGCGCAGAGCAGCGTAACCAACTAGTCCAAGCACCACGAAACGATGCGTTACTGACGCCGGGCTTGGGCTGGGGTGAATGTGCGCTTGCCGTCCGCCTCGTGCCCAGATACCTCATCATTATGAAAGCAATCGCATTTGCCGGGTGGAGCGGGGCGGGCAAGACGACGCTGATCGAGCGGCTGATTCCGGCTCTGCGGGCCAAGGGGCTCACCGTTTCGACGATCAAACACGCCCATCACGATGTCGATCTCGACACGCCGGGCAAGGATTCCTGGCGCCATCGCCAGGCCGGAGCCGGGGAAGTGCTGGTTGCCACCGGCAAGCGCTGGGCGCTCCTGCATGAAAGCGACGGACCGGAGGTGCCTCTGGCCGACCTTCTGGCACGGCTGAGCCCGGTCGATCTGGTGTTGATTGAAGGGTTTAAGGGCTCGCCCTGGCCAAAAATCGAGGTCTATCGGGCCGCCAACGGCAAGCCGGCGATCTATCCCAGCGATCCCGACGTGGTCGCCATCGCCGCCGACGTGCCTTTGCCGGCCGCCGGCCGGCCGGTTGCGGACCTGGATGATGCCGACGCCGTGGCCGATCTGGTGCGGCGCTTCGCCAAACAGGTCTGAGTTGACCGGCGCCCATGGCGCTGCCATGTCAGCCGCATGAACCCGCATCTGCTTGATTTGAGCGGCCTGAAATGCCCGATGCCGGCGCTGCGCACCCGCAAGGCGTTGCGCCGCCTGATGCCGGGCCATGAAATCGAGGTCACGTGCACCGATCCGCTGGCGGTGATCGACGTGCCGAATGTGGTTCGGGAGGCCGGAGACGAATTGCTCGAGACGATCCAACGAGACGCCAGCCTGGTTTTCCGCATCCGCAAGGCCGAACAGGTGCAGTCATGAGCGCGGCAAAAGACATCTGGCCGACCGAAATCCGCCTGTCGCAAGACCGCAAGGCGTTGACCGTGAGTTTTGAAGACGGCGCCTCCTATACGCTCAGCGCCGAACTGCTGCGGGTCTGTAGCCCCTCGGCGGAGGTGCGCGGCCATAGCGAGGCCGAACGCAAGACGGTGGGTGGCAAGCGCGAGGTGATGATCGCCAAGATCGATCCGGTCGGCAATTACGCCATCCGGCTGACCTTTTCCGATCGCCACGACACCGGCTTATTTTCATGGGCTTATCTCGCCGAGCTTGGCGCGGAGGCGCCGGCCAAATTCGCCGCCTATGAGGCCGAACTCGCCGCCAAGGGGCTCGATCGTGACCGTCCGGGTGAAAAATAGCCGATGACCGCGACGCCCCTCGATCTCCCTCCAGGAACGAAGCCCGGCAGTCTGATATTGCCCGCCCGCGCCTTTATCGGTCGATGGAAGGGCCCGCGACAGCCTCTGGCTCCGGTGCCGCCGGTCGCGTACGGACTGGTGGCCGCTTGGATTGTCGCCATGATTGCCGTGGCGTTGCTGTTCGATGCGAAAATTGCCAGATATATGGATGGGTTGGAGCCAATAGTTCGTGTGATTTTTGAGAAAATCACACGGATCGGCACATCAGGCTATGTGTTCGCCACGACGATCCTGGCCTGTCTCGGCGCGCTCGTGTTCTACGTACGCCGACACGGCCTTGCCCGCGCCCGCGCCGGTTTGGTCGCCGGCCGCGCCTTCTACCTGTTCGCGGTCTGCGCGGTGTCGGGGCTGGCATCGCAGCTCATGAAATTGCCGATCGGCCGGCCTCGGCCGTTCCTGATCGACACCTTTGGTCCCTTCGGGTTCCATCCCTTCATGTTCAACGCGAAGTTCGCCAGCTTCCCGTCCGGCCACACGATCACGGTCTTCGCCATGGCGGCGGCGATCGGCTTCCTGGCGCCGCGTTTGCGCTGGCCGCTTTTCATCGTCGCCGTGCTGGTGGCGATCTCCCGCCTGGTGCTCGGATCGCACTATCTGTCGGACACGATGGGCGGGGCGCTGATCGGCCTGGCCTCGGCCTTCATCCTGCGCCGGCTGTTCGCGCGCCGGCGCATCGTTTTCGAAACAGAGGGGAACCGGATCGTTCCCCGTCTCTTGCCTAAGAAGCTTTCCGCAGCCGGCTGAAGCCGGCATCCAGATCAGCCTGTAGATCGGAAACGTCCTCGAGGCCGATCTGGAAGCGCAGCGCCGGGCCGCCTGGATTCCACGGGGTCGCCGAACGATAGGGCGAACAATCGAAGGGAATGACCAGGCTCTCGAAGCCGCCCCAGCTATAGCCCATGCCGAACAGTTCGAGCCCATCGAGCATGGCGGCGACGGCGGCGTCGGAATGGGGATGCAGGATCACCGAGAACAGGCCGCTAGAGCCCAGGAAATCGCGTTTCCAGATGTCATGGCCGCGATGGCTCGGCAGCGCTGGATGCAGCACTTCTTTCACCTCCGGCCGCGCCGCCAGCCAATGCGCCATGGCGAGGCCCTGGCGTTCGGCTTCCTTCAGTCGCAGTTCCATCGTGCGCATGCCGCGCAGCGCCAGGAAGGCATCTTCCGGTCCCGCGCAATTGGCGAAGAGGTCGAATGTCTCGCGCAGCCGTGGCCAATATTCCGCATTGGACGAAACGAGGCCGAGCAGCAGATCGGAATGGCCGGCGAGATATTTGGTGCCAGCTTCAATGGCGAGATCGACGCCACGCTCATGCGGCGGAAAGAACAGAGGCGTCGCCCAGGTGTTGTCCATGATGACGCAGATGCCGCGCTTCTTTGCGATTGCCGAGATCGCCGGAATGTCCTGCATCTCGAAGCTCTGCGAGCCCGGTGCTTCGGTCAGAATGGCCGTCGTGTTGGGGCGGATCAGATCGGCGATGCCGGAGCCAATGTAGGGATCGAAATAGGTGGTCTCGACGCCCATGCGGCGCAGATAGCGTTCGCAGAAATTGCGCGTCGGCCGATAAGCGGAATCGGTGACGAGAATGTGGTCGCCAGATTTTGTCACGGCTGAAAAGGCGAGCGCGATGGCGCCAAGCCCGCTCGGCGCCAGCACCGTGCCGTGCGCGCCTGAGAGTTCGCTCCACGCGTTTTCGAGCGCTTCCGTCGTTGGATTGCCTTTGGTGCCGTAGCTGAAACGCTTCTTCGGATCGACGAGATGTTCGACCGTCGGCGAGAGCACGGTGGAACCACGGTAGATCGGTGTGTTGACGAAACCGAACTGTTCTTCAGGCTGGCGCCCGGCATAAACGAGTTTGGTACGGGCTTTAAGGCGGGCTTTTGTCTCTTTGCTGATCTTGCTCATGCCAAACGTTCTTCTACGGTGGAAATTGTTATGGTTTTCCACTGCATTTGCCGTTTCGAGGCCGGAAAGGTCAAGCGAGCAGGCGACATATCCAGAATAGGCTTGACCCGTCTTGCTAAAAGCGGATGAGATATCCGCATGTTGCACTGCGGCCGCATGCGTCGCGGGATCCCGTCTGAGCGAGTGAACCATTTATCGGTGAGGAGCCGTCCCATGTCTGTCCGTGCCATCCTGATTGCGGCCGCCGCCGGTGCAGCGCTCGCCGCCCAGATCGGCGCTGCCCATGCCCAGGTGCCGGGCTCCAAGACACTCGAACAGGTCAAGACCCGTGGTTTCTTGTCCTGCGGCACCGGCCCAGGTGTCGTCGGCTTTTCCATGCCCGACGACAAGGGGGTGTGGACCGGGCTCGACGTCGATTTCTGCCGTGGCATCGCCGCCGCGATTTTCAACGATCCGGAAAAGGTGAAGTTCGTCCCGCTCACCGCCAAGGACCGGTTTACGGCGTTGCAGTCCGGCGAGGTCGATGTGCTGGCGCGCAATGGCACCTGGACGCTGTCGCGCGAGGCGGAGCTGGGCCTGCTCTGGGTCGGCGTCAACTATTACGACGGCCAGGGCTTTCTGGTGCGCAAGAAGCTGAACGTCAATTCGGCGCTGGAACTTTCCGGTGCCTCGATCTGCGTGCAGCAGGGCACGACGACCGAGCTCAACCTCGCCGACTTCTTCCGCTCCAACAATATGAAATACGAAGTCGTCGCCTTCGCCACGTCGAACGAAGCCGTGAAGGCCTATGACTCCGGCCGCTGCGACGCCTTCACCACCGACGTCTCCGGCCTCTATGCCGAAAAGCTCAAAATGGCCAATGCGGACGAGCATATGGTGCTGCCGCAGATCATCTCGAAGGAACCGCTTGGCCCCGCCGTCCGCCAGGGCGATGACCAATGGTTCAATCTGGTGAAGTGGACGAATTTCGCCATGCTCAACGCGGAGGAACTGGGCGTCACCAAAGCCAATGTGGACGAGCGCGCGAAATCCAACAATCCGGAGATCAAACGACTGCTCGGCACCGAAGGAGATTTCGGCAAGGCGCTGGGCTTGTCGAGCGATTGGGCGGCGCGCATCATCCGGCATGTCGGCAACTACGGAGAAGTGTTCTCGCGCAATCTCGGCGAAAACTCGCGCCTGAAGATCGAGCGTGGCTACAACCGGCTGTGGAACAAGGGCGGCATCCAATACGCGCCTCCTATCCGCTGACGCGGGCGAGGCGCTTTCCGTATGGCGGAAGGGCATAAGCTCTCCCCGACACGGCCAGCGCCGTGGAACGATCCACGCTGGCGTGGCGCGCTCTGGCAAATTCTGACCCTGGCCCTGATTGTCTGGCTCGCCTGGCACGCGGTTGACAATGCGATCGTCAACATGCGCGCCCGCAATATTCCGACCGATTTTTCGTTCTGGAACCAGCCGGCGGGCTTCGACATCAGCCAGACCCTGGTGCCGTTCTCATCGGCGTCTTCGACCTATGGTCGCGCCTTTCTCGTCGGTTTGTTGAACACGCTCGTCGTCGCGGCGATCAGCATCGTCGTCGCGACGATCATCGGTTTCATGATCGGCATCGCCCGGCTGTCGGACAATTGGATCGTCGCGCGCCTCGCCAGCGTCTATGTCGAGATCATCCGCAACACGCCGCTGCTGCTGCAATTGCTGTTCTGGTACAACGCGGTCTTGAAGACGCTGCCGGGACCGCGCGAGTCCATCGTCTTTCCCGGCGGCATCTTTCTCAACAACCGCGGTCTCGTGCTGCCCGAGCCGCAGCTTGCTCCGGGATTTGTATGGGTGGCGGGTGGTGCCATTCTGGCTTTGCTCGGTGCTCTGATTTTCAAGTTCTGGGCCAGCCGCATGCAAGCGACAACGGGGCAGCGCTATCATGCGTGGCCGGTGCTCGTCGGCATGCTGATCGTGCTGACGGGCGGCGCGATTTTTTCGCAAGGCACGCCTGTCACCTTCACCTTGCCGGAGCTGCGCGGGTTCAACTTTACCGGCGCTCGCATTATTCCGGAATTCGTTGCTTTGGTTCTGGGCCTGTCGCTTTACGCGGCGGCTTTCATCGCCGAAATCGTTCGCGCTGGCGTCACGGCCGTGCCGCGCGGCCAGACCGAAGCGGGAGAGGCTATCGGCCTGTCGCGCGGGGACGTGCTGCGCCTCGTGGTCATTCCACAAGCGCTACGCATCATCGTACCGCCGCTGACCAATCAATATCTCAATCTGATCAAGAATTCGTCGCTCGGCGTCTTCATCGGCTATCCCGATCTCGTGCAGATTTTCATGGGGACGGTGCTGAACCAGACCGGCGCGGCGGTGCAGATCGTCAGCATTACGATGGCCGTCTATCTGGTGATTTCACTGGTGACCTCGCTCGCCATGAACCTCTATGCGCGGCGCATCGCGCTGCAGGAGCGATGAGCCATGGGTGGACCCGCCGTCGGCCAATCGCGGCCCTTCGTTCCCGCGCCTGATCTGCCGCCGCCAGCCTCCATGCGTGGCGGTTGGGGCTGGATGCGGGCCAATCTGTTCTCGTCGCCGCTCTCGGCATTTTTGACCATCGCCAGCGTCGCCTTCGTCGCCTGGTATCTGCCGGAACTGATCCGCTTTCTGTTCATCGACGCGGTCTGGACAGCGCCCGATGGCGCCTTGTGCCGGGAGCCGGGAGCGGGGGCCTGCTGGGCTTACGTCAGCGCCAAACTGTCGTTCTTCACTTACGGCGCCTATCCGCGCGATCAGATCTGGCGCGTCAATCTGGTTTTGGGATCGGGTGCTTTGCTGGCGCTTTGGCTGTTGTGGCCCAACGTCAAAGGCAAAGGGACGGCGGCGGTGCTGTTCTTTGTCGTCTATCCCTTGCTGGCTTTTGGTCTGCTCACCGGCCGCACGCTGTTTCCTTTCCCCGTTCCCGATCTTGCCAGCATCGGCACGTTGATCGGCTGGACGATCGGATTTGGGCCGGTACAGATTCAAGGCGATGTCTGGCAGGTGATCGGCACGACGGTTGCCATACCGATCCTTCTCCTGGTTGGTTTGGGGTTCATTTTTAGTCGTCACGCGCGGCTTGGGGTGCCGCTGCTGTTGTTCGTCGGATGGTGGATTCTCGGCATTCTATGGCCGACCACTGGCCTGACATTGGTCGGCACGGACCTCTGGGGCGGGATCTTCGTCAGCCTTTTGGTCGCCGCCGTCGGCATTGTCTTCTCCTTGCCATGTGGCGTGCTGCTGGCGCTCGGTCGTCGCTCGCGTCTGCCGGTGATCCGCTTTCTGTCGATCCTGCTGATAGAAGTCGTGCGCGGCGTGCCTTTGATCACCGTTCTGTTCATGGCCAACACCATGTTGCCGTTGTTCGTGCCGGAAGCCTGGTCGCCGGATCGCTTGTTGCGTCCGTTGCTCGGCGTTGCCCTGTTCGCTTCCGTCTATATGGCGGAAGTGGTGCGGGGCGGGCTGGAGGCCGTGCCGCGCGGGCAGTATGAGGCCGCGCAAGCGCTGGGGTTAAATTGGCGCAACATGATGCTGCTCGTCAGCTTGCCGCAGGCCTTGACGGCGGTCATTCCCGGCATCGTCAATTCCTTCATCGCTCTGTTCAAGGACACGACCCTTGTCGCTGTCGTCGGTATTTTTGATTTTCTGCGCGCGGTCGATGTGCAGCGGCTCGATCCAGCTTGGGCGGGTCCAACGATCTCCACCACCGGCTATGTTTTCGCCGCCGCCTTTTATTTCATCTTCTGCTTCGCCATGTCGCGCTATTCCTTGATGATGGAACGGCGCCTCGCGGCTGGACGCAAGCGCTAGAGGTTCGAGATCATGATCTCCAAGACCAACTTTCGGCCTCGCCAGGTGACCCACGCCAACGCCATCATGATGTCTGGCGTGCACAAGTGGTACGACACGTTTCACGTACTCAAGGACATCAATTTAAATGTCGGGCAGGGCGAGAAGATCGTTGTCTGCGGCCCGTCGGGTTCTGGCAAATCAACCCTGATCCGTTGCATCAACCGGCTCGAAGCGCATCAGCGCGGACAGATCGTCGTTGATGGCGTCGAGCTGACGGACGACATCAAGCGTATCGATGCGGTGCGCCGCGATGTCGGCATGGTGTTTCAGCAGTTCAATCTGTTTCCTCATCTGACCGTGTTGGAGAACTGCACGCTCTCGCCAATCTGGTCTCTGCACATGCCAAAGGCCGAGGCGGAGGAAATCGCCATGCATTATCTGACGCGGGTGCGTATTCCCGAACAGGCCGCCAAATATCCCCTGCAGCTTTCTGGTGGCCAGCAGCAGCGCGTCGCCATCGCCCGCGCGCTCTGCATGTCGCCGAAAATCATGCTGTTCGACGAGCCGACCTCGGCGCTCGATCCGGAGATGGTTAAAGAAGTCTTAGATACGATGATCGGTCTCGCCAAGGATGGCATGACGATGATCTGCGTTACCCATGAAATGAATTTCGCTCGCGAGGTCGCCGACCGGATCGTGTTCATGGATCGCGGCGAAATCGTTGAGGCGAACGTGCCGGAGCGATTCTTTAGCCATCCGGTGCAGGAGCGCACGAAGGCGTTTCTTGCTCAGGTTTTGCGATGAAACCGGAGGCGAATGCGGTCGCTGCGGGTAAGCGTTCGAATGTCGTTAATGCTTCGTTGCGCCAAGCGGGAGGCGTGCAATTGGCTGTTTCGGCTCGACAAGAGCAGCGGATTTCAATTGAGATTGCAGTGGGATGGAAATGGATCTTCGTGGATTGGGTGTCCGAGTAAACGATTTATTGTCCATGTTGGCGGGCGAAAAGCCTGTGTTTATACAGCCTTACAAGTCAGATAGCAGCGGTTTGAGGGTATCGTATTAATACCCCTTTTAGAGGTGGCGCTCATATTCGCCTTACGCCCAACGCTGATAGAGCGGCACGGCGAAGTTATTTTCTAAGGAGCTGCCACGTGAAACTCATCTCGAAGTTCGTTCGCAACGAATCTGGTGCGACCGCCATTGAATACGGCCTGATCGCCGGCCTGATCGCCGTCGTGATCATCGGCGCGCTGCAGTTAACCGGCACGCAGATCCAGAGGCAGTTCAACGTGATCGCGGGCCATCTGAACGTTCAATAGCTAAAGCTATCGCAACGACTTATGTCGCGAAGGAAAAGCCCGTCCAAATTGGACGGGCTTTTTGATTTTAGTCACCCTTACGATCCAGAAAATCGTCGGAGCGTGCCTGCCATAGGGCCTCGCCACTGAGACGATCGAGATCGGCCTTTGGCAATGTGTCGGGCAGCGGTGCGCCGTCGCGTAGCGCCTGCATGGTGGCCCGCAGTGCCGAGAGTGCGGCCATGAACGGATGATGACCTTGCAGAGCAATGCGCACGCCCCGCGCGGCAAGCTCCTCCCGATCCTGTAATTTGGCGGGCAGGCCGCCCAGCAAGATCGGCAGGCGTGCTTCCTTGGCGAAAGCGTCGACTTCCTGCATCGAGGAAACGCCCGTTAGAAAAACGCCATCGACGCCGGTGTCTTGATAGGCGCGAAAGCGTTCCAGCGCGTCTTCGAGGCCGGTCATTCCCAAAGCGCCGGTGCGAGCAAGGATGCACAAGGCGCTGTCGCGTCGCGCCGCCACGGCTGCGCGCATCTTGCCGATGCCTTCAGCCAGCGGCAGCGGCCGGGGCTTGGGCGCACCAAAGGGACGCGGGAGATCCGTGTCTTCGATCGTCAAGGCGGCGAGCCCGGCGTGCTCCAGTTCCTCGACGGTGCGCATGACGTTGAGCGCATTGCCATAGCCATGATCGGCATCGGCGATGACGGGCAGGGCGCTGGCGCGGCCGAAACGGCGCGCCTGTTCGGCGAATTCGCTCAAGGTGAGCAGGATGATGTCGGGGGCGCCAAGCACCGCGAGGGAGGCGACCGATCCGGCATACATGCCGCATTCGTAACCGATATCCTCGGCGATCCGGGCCGACAGGGCATCGAAGACCGAGGCCGGAAAATAGCAGCGGTCACCAGTAAGGAGCGCGCGCAGGCGCTGCCGACGAACGGTTGCGGTCATCTCAGGCTCCAGCCAGCGCCGGCTTCTGCCCATCTTGCGGCAATTGCCGCGGCAACAGAGTGACCGAGATCAGGATGGCGCCGGCGCAGACCGCGAGGATTTGGAACAGCCGGTCGAAGCCCCAATTGAGATGAACCCAGGCGATCAGCGGCAGGGACAGCGACATCACGGAGAAACTGAGCACGTAGCGGGCTCCATAAATCTGCGCCCGCAGTTCGCTCTTCGCCAGCCGGCCAATGAGGAAGTCGTTGATCGGAATGCTGCCGAAGGCGGCGAAGGTGAAGCCGAGACCGACGATCAAGGCCGGCCAGCCGATGAGGCCAGGCATGAGCGCGAAGAACAGCGTCTGCGCCACGGCCGAGGTGAGATAGACACTGCGCGTGCTGAAGCGATCCAGCGCCAGGCCGGTCAGCAGTTGCGCCGACGAGGCAATGGCAAAGACCAGGAAGGTCAGCCAGCCGAGCATGGTGGCCGAGCCGATGATGGCGCTCAGCCGTTCGTCGAAAATCTTCGGCAGAGCGAAGGTCGTCGATTGGAAGATCAGGCTTGAGAAGGCGGCGGTGAAGAAGATCACGGCCGAGAGGCGCAGCAGGATGGCGCGCATTTCCGGCGTCGCCGGCGGCGCGGCCACGGCGGCCGTTGCCTGCGGCTTCGAGGCGGCGTTGCGAGCCATGATCTCCCGGCGCATGACGATCGAATAGACGATGCCCAGCGCGATCGACACCAGCCCAGGCACGTAGAAGGCATAGCGCCACCCGCCATGGTCGATGAACCAACCGGCGAAGAGGGCGGCGCTGGCGACCCCGAAGTTGCCCCACACGCCGTTGACGGCGATCAGCATGCCGGTGCGCTGCCGGCCCTGGACCAGTAGCGCCAGGCCGACCGGATGGTAGATGGCCGCGAACATGCCGAGAATGAACAGGCTGGCGGAAATAGTGATCGGCGACCAGGCAAAGCCCGTGAGAATCGAGGCAAGGCCCAGGCCGATGAAATAGACCGCCATCATGCCTTCGCGGCTCCAGCGGTCGGCCAGCCAGCCGGCGGGCCAGGAGAAGACGGCGAAGGCGACGAAGCCCGGCGTCGCATAGGCGACGAGCTCGGCGTAACCCATGTTCCATTCGCGTGACAGCGCCACGGCGGCGATGGTAGCGAAGACCAGGGTGGTGAGATGGTCGAGGAAGTGGCCGGCGTTGAGCAGATAAAGATGCAGTTTGTCCCGGTCCATGACCCAACCTCCCCAGCAAACGCGTCGATCACAGAACTCGCCGCGCGACTTGACCGCGACATTGCACGATTCCAGGCGATTTCACCAGTTTAGCGCTATGCGTTTCGGATCTGTTAGGATTTCGCTAACCGTATCGAGGCCATGATCCCGCCCATGGTTATTCGCCGCCGCCTGCGCTCCATTCTCCTGCCGCTTCTGCTCTATGCCGTGTCGGGCAGCGTCTCGAGCTATTTCATCTGGCATGCGGTCAATGGCGAGCGCGGTCTCAAGACCAAGGAAGAATATCGCAAGGTGATGGCGGATCTCATCCTGGAGAACGCCGGCCTTCGCTCCGAGCGCGAACAGTTTGAACGGCGCATTTCGATGATGCGTGCGGAAGCGGTCGAGCGTGATATTCTCGAGGAAGAGGCGCGGGTGCAGTTGGGCCGCGTTCACAAGAACGACGTGGTGGTTTTCCTCAAGCCGGACGCTAAATGATCAACCGGAATTCGGTTTATTCTCCGAATTAACTGATATTCAGTTTATTCGAGAACTAGTCTAGAAATCAGTTGATTGTATACATTGAGGTTCATTCCGAAGGGCCTCGCTTTCTGATCCTCCCTCCGCTATCTTCGCCTTTAGTCGCGGTGCAGCGCTCAAACGCGCCGACCGCTCAAAGGGAACGCACCAGAGGATCGCCCATGGCATCGGTACAATCGTCCGCCCGGCCTAAAACCGCCCGTAAACCTGCCGCCGCCGACGCCGCCTTCAGCGGTAGCAATATCGCCGAATTCACCCGACAGCAGGAATTGGACGCGTACCGAATGATGCTGCTGATCCGCCGCTTCGAAGAGAAGGCGGGCCAGATGTACGGCATGGGATTGATCGGTGGCTTCTGCCATCTCTACATCGGCCAGGAAGCCGTCGTCACCGGCGTGCAGATGTCGTCGAAAGAGGGCGACGCTATTATCACCGGCTATCGCGATCACGGTCACATGCTCGCCTGCGACATGGACCCGAAGGGCGTGATGGCCGAACTCACCGGACGCCGTGGCGGTTTGTCGAAAGGCAAGGGCGGCTCCATGCACATGTTCTCCAAGGAGAAGCATTTCTACGGCGGCCACGGCATTGTCGCCGCGCAAGTCCCGCTCGGCACCGGCCTCGCGTTCGCCAATCGCTATCGCGGCAATGACAATGTCTCGCTGACCTATTTTGGTGACGGCGCCGCCAACCAGGGCCAGGTCTACGAGAGCTTCAATATGGCGGAGCTGTGGAAGCTGCCCGTCGTCTACATCATCGAAAACAACCGCTATGCCATGGGCACCGCGGTCACCCGCGCCTCGGCGCAAACCGATTTCTCCCGTCGCGGCATTTCCTTCAACATCCCTGGCGAGCAGGTCGATGGCATGGACGTGCGCGCGGTGAAGGCTGCCGCCGACAAGGCGATCAAGTGGTGCCGTGACGGCAATGGTCCCTACATCCTCGAAATGCAGACCTATCGCTATCGTGGTCATTCCATGTCCGACCCGGCGAAGTATCGCAGCAAGGAAGAAGTGCAGAAGATGCGCGACGAGTTCGATCCGATCGAACAGGTCCGCAATCGCGTCCTGAAGGCCAACATGGCGACCGAGGACGAACTCAAGAAGCTCGACGCCAGCGTCCGCGCCATCGTCGCTGAGGCGGCGGAATTCGCCACCAACGATCCCGAGCCCGATCCGTCGGAATTGTGGACCGATATCCTGCGCTGATTTCCCCCTTTCTTCCTTTCGCCACGCCTTAAGCGTTCGCGTTTCTCCGAGAGATACACATGCCGATCGATATTCTGATGCCGGCCCTGTCGCCCACGATGGAGCAGGGCAAGATCGCCCGTTGGGTCAAAAAAGAAGGTGACAAGATCAAGTCCGGCGATGTGCTCGCCGAAATCGAGACCGACAAGGCGACCATGGAGGTCGAGGCGGTGGACGAGGGCGTGCTCGCCAAGATTCTCGTTCCCGATGGCACCGACAATGTCGCGGTCAACACGCCGATCGGCGTGATCGCAGGCGAAGGCGAGGATGCCTCGGCCGCCGCGCCGAAAACGGCACCTGCGCCCGCACCGAAAGCGGCTGAACCGGCCGCCGAGAAAAAGGCCGAAGCGCCTGCGGCTGCGCCAGTTGCAGCGCCTGCCATCGTTCAGCCGGAGCCGGAAGTGCCGGCCGGCACGGCAATGACGACCATGACTGTGCGCGAAGCCTTGCGCGATGCCATGGCGGAAGAAATGCGCCGCGACGGCGATGTCTTCGTGATGGGCGAAGAAGTCGCCGAATATCAGGGCGCCTATAAGGTCACCCAGGGCCTGTTGCAGGAATTCGGCGCCAAGCGCGTCGTCGACACGCCGATCACCGAACACGGTTTCGCCGGCCTTGCCGTCGGTGCGGCTTACTCGGGCCTGAAACCGATCGTCGAATTCATGACGTTCAACTTCGCCATGCAGGCGATCGACCAGATCGTCAATTCCGCCGCCAAGACGCTCTACATGTCCGGCGGTCAGATGGGCACGCCGATCGTGTTCCGTGGCCCGAATGGCGCCGCCGCGCGCGTCGCTGCTCAGCACAGCCAGGACTATGCCTCCTGGTATTCGCACATTCCGGGCCTCAAGGTCGTCGCGCCTTATACGGCGGCCGATGCCAAGGGCCTGCTCAAGAGCGCCATCCGCGATCCCAATCCGGTGATCTTCCTTGAGAACGAATTGCTTTACGGCCACAGCTTCGACGTGCCGCAGATCGACGATTATCTCGTGCCGATCGGCAAGGCGCGCGTCGCGCGTCCGGGCAAGGATGTGACCATCGTCGCTTGGTCGATGGGCATGGTCTATGCGCTCAAGGCCGCCGCCGAACTGGAGAAGGAAGGCATCGACGTCGAGATCGTCGACCTGCGCACCATCCGCCCGATGGACATGGAAACGGTGGCAGCTTCTGTGAAGAAGACCGGCCGCTGCATCACCATCGAGGAAGGCTATCGCCAGAGCTCGGTCGGTTCCGAAATCGCCGCGCGCCTGATGGAAGAAGCGTTCGATTAT
This sequence comes from Rhizobiales bacterium 62-17, assembly GCA_001898965.1. Classification (GTDB taxonomy): domain Bacteria; phylum Pseudomonadota; class Alphaproteobacteria; order Rhizobiales; family Beijerinckiaceae; genus Terripilifer. The sequence goes on along the minus strand of MKVW01000003.1, from coordinate 727,388 downwards.
CTCGATGCGCCGGTCGTGCGTATCACGGGCAAGGACGTGCCGATGCCTTACGCGGCCAATCTGGAAAAGCTGGCGCTGCCCAGCGTCGCCGAGGTCGTGCAGGCGGCCAAAGCCGTTCTGTATCGCTGAGGAGCCCGCGCCATGCCGATCAACATCCTCATGCCCGCCCTTTCGCCGACCATGGAAAAGGGCAACCTCGCCCGCTGGGTCAAGAAGGAAGGCGACAAGATCAAATCCGGCGACGTGATCGCCGAGATCGAAACCGATAAGGCGACCATGGAGGTCGAGGCGATCGACGAAGGCGTCATCGCCAAGATCCTCGTGCCGGAAGGCACCCAGGACGTGCCGGTCAACCAGCTCATCGCCATCGTCGCCGGTGAAGGCGAAGATGCGAAGGCCGTGGCCGCCAGCGGCGGCGCTGCCGCTCCCGCACCCAAGGCGGCCGCGCCCGCGCCAGCCGCTGCGCCCGAAGCGCCGATGGCTCAGCCGGCCGCGGCTCCCGCCGCAGCTCCAGCGCCTGCTGCTCCGGCGCCAGCACCCGCAGCGAAGCCGGCCGGCGAAAAAGTCTTCGCTTCGCCGCTTGCTAAGCGTCTCGCCAAGGAAGCCGGTCTCGACCTTGCTTCCATCGCCGGCACAGGCCCGCATGGCCGCATCGTCGAGCGTGACGTGAAGGCGGCCCAGGCTGGTGGCGGCGCCAAAGTGGCGCCTGCGGCCGCCAAGCCCGGTGCTCCGGTGTTGGCGCCCGGCATGTCGGATGAGACGATCAAGAAGATGTATGCGCCTGGCAGCTTCGAAGAAGTGCCGCACGATTCCATGCGCAAGATCATCGCGCGGCGCCTCGTCGAGGCCAAGCAGACGATCCCGCATTTCTATCTGTCGGTCGATTGCAATCTGACCGCGCTGCTGGCGGCGCGTGAGGCGATCAATGCTGCTGCGCCGAAGAACAAGGAGAAGCAGCCGCTCTATAAAGTGTCGGTGAATGACTTCGTCATCAAGGCGCTCGGCATGGCATTGCAGCGCGTGCCCGAGGCCAATGTCACCTACACCGAAAACACCATGCTGAAGCACACGACGTCGGATATCGGCGTCGCCGTGTCGATCCCTGGTGGTCTCATTACGCCCGTCGTGCGCAACGTGCAGACCAAGGGCCTCGCCGCCATCTCCAATGAGATGAAGGACTATGCGGCTCGCGCCCGTGCCCGCAAATTGAAGCCGGAAGAGTACCAGGGCGGCACCTCGGCGGTGTCCAATCTTGGTATGTTCGGCATCAAGAATTTCTCGGCCGTCATCAATCCGCCCCATGCGACGATCCTCGCGGTCGGCACGGGCGAGGAGCGGGTGATCGTCGAGAAGGGTCAGATGAAGGTTGCGACGATGATGAGCGTCACGCTCTCCACCGATCATCGCGCTGTCGACGGCGCGCTCGGCGCCGAACTGATTTCGGCGTTCAAGGATCTGATCGAGAACCCGGTAAGCATGCTGGTGTGAGGACGGCCGGGGTACGCCCCGGCTTCTTCTCTTCACACGCGCTCAATCGTGCAGACGGAAACATTTCATGGCTAATTCCTACGACATCATCGTGATCGGCTCCGGCCCCGGCGGCTATGTCACCGCCATTCGCGCCGCGCAGCTCGGCTTCAAGACGGCCATCGTCGAGCGCGAACATCTCGGCGGCATCTGCCTCAATTGGGGCTGTATTCCGACCAAGGCTCTGCTGCGTTCGGCCGAGATCTATCACTACGCCACCCATGCCAAGGACTATGGCTTGAGCATCGATGGCAAGGTGACTTACGATCCCTCCGCCATCGTCAAGCGCTCGCGCGGCGTCTCGACCCAGCTCAACAACGGCATCGGCTTCTTGATGAAGAAGAACAAGATCGATGTCATCTGGGGCGAAGCAAACATTTCCAAGGTCGGCGAAGTCTCTGTCGCAGCGACCAAGAAGCCGGCGATGCAGCCGCAGGTCCCGCCGCCGAAGGGCACGCTGGGCGAAGGTACGTATCAGGCCAAGCACATCATCGTCGCCACGGGCGCACGTCCGCGCGCGCTGCCCGGTATCGAGCCCGACGGCAAGCTGATCTGGACCTATTTCGAGGCCATGGTGCCGCCGGCCATGCCGAAGTCGATCGTGGTCATGGGCTCGGGCGCCATCGGCATCGAATTCGCCAGCTTCTATCGCACCTTCGGCGTCGATGTGACGGTGGTCGAAGTGCTGCCGCAGATCCTCCCGGTCGAGGATGCCGAGATTTCGGCGCTGGCGCGCAAGCGCTTCGAGAAGCAGGGCATCAAGATCATGACCTCGACCAAGGTCACCAAGGTCGAGAAGGGTGCCAACGACGTTACCTGCACCGTCGAGGACGAGAAGGGCAACAAACAGACGATCAAGGCCGAGCGGCTCATCTCCGCCGTTGGCGTCGTCGGCAATGTCGAAAATCTTGGTCTCGAAAAGCTTGGCGTGAAGATCGAGCGCGGCTGTGTCGTCACCGACGGTCTCGGCAAGACGAATGTTGCCGGCATCTATGCCATCGGCGACGTCGCCGGTCCGCCGATGTTGGCGCACAAGGCCGAGCATGAAGGCTCGCTTTGCGTCGAAGCCATCAAGGGCCTGCACGTCCACGCGATGGACAAGGCGATGATTCCGGGCTGTACTTATTGCCATCCGCAGGTGGCGAGCGTCGGCCTCACCGAAGCCAAGGCGAAAGAGCAGGGGCTGTCGGTCAAGGTCGGCCGCTTCCCCTTCATCGGCAACGGCAAGGCCATTGCGCTGGGCGAACCGGAAGGTCTGGTCAAGACCATTTTCGACGCCAAGACCGGTAAGCTGCTCGGCGCGCACATGATCGGCGCAGAAGTCACCGAACTCATCCAAGGCTTCGTCATTGCCATGAACTGCGAGACGACCGAGGAAGAGCTGATGCACACGGTCTTCCCGCATCCGACCCTGTCGGAAATGATGCACGAGAGCGTGCTCGACGCCTACGGCCGCGTCATTCACATGTAGCCATCTATACGGCGCGGCTTCGCAGGACGCCGCGCCGGATTGGCCCGAGCAGCAGGGCCAGAGTGACGATGGCGAGATAGCCGATCGTCATGTCGCGTTTCCAAGCCGTCAGTTCAGCGCGTCGCTCGACGGCGAATGCTTCCTGTGCCCCATCACGCAAAGCTGAGACGAGCCCCATCGCCTCGACCTCGCGGCTCATCGCCAGGAAGCCCGCTGCCGATAGGATCGGCAACACGACCATGCCGGCGATCAGAAGTGGTTGCAGCCGCCGCATCAGCGCGAAATGGCGCAGGCTGATCCACAGGCCAAGGCAGCCATGCAGCCAGCCGGGTGCGAGCAAAGCGATCTGCCATTCTTGCGATCCGCCGGCAACGATCGACGAGACGATGCCGGCATAGTCCGGCTTCACGTCATAGAGCGCCATGGTCAGCCGCGTGACGGCGATATGGCCGATCAGCAGGAGCGGCAAGCTGAAGCCCGCCCAAAACCGCACGATCTCGACAAAGGGAAAGCGCCAGTCGTGGCGGATGTAGATCGAGCGCAAGGCGAGGGAGAAATGCAGCAGGGCCGAACCATAGAGCAGGATCGTGCCCGGCCGGCTCTGCCAGATCGCCATGCTCATCCGCAACATGGCCTCGGCCCGCTCAAGCGACAGCAAGCCGAGCGTGTGATTGATCAGATGCCCCGAAATATAGGCAAACAGCACCAAGCCTGAAGCGAGGCGCCAGCGGCGTGCGGAGAAGAAGCGGGGCAGCGAAGACATAGGCTTCGTTAGCCTCCCGGCCGGCGATCCGGCAAATCACCGCCGCGCACATGGTCGTGAGCAGGCGCAGACCGGCAATGCGCTGGCGGACTGGTCTTTGCCGTCGCTCAGGCCTAGAAGGCGGCCAGCGATGCCGCCCAATCCTGATTTGCCGATCATCGGCGTCACCCTGTTCCAGCTCCTGCTGGTCGCCACCGTCGGTGGTCTGGCAGCCATTATGGGCGGCGTCACCGGATACGGCACCGGCCTCATCCTGCCATTGGTTCTGGTGCCGACCATTGGTGCCGAAGCGACGGTGCCGGTGATTGGCGCCGCATCGATCCTCAACAATGCCAGTCGTCTTTATGTGTTCCGCCAGGCGATCCAATGGCGGCTGGTCGGCTTCATCACCCTGATTTCCTTCCCGTTCTGCCTGGCTGGCGCCTATTTCTATTCGCAGCTTTCGGGGCCCTGGGCGACGACCCTGATCGGCGCCATGCTGATGCTGCTGGTGCCGGCCAAGCGCCTTCTCAAACGCTCGGGCGTGCGGCTGCGCTCGACCTCGCTTGGTTTTGCTAGCGCCGGCTTTGGTCTGCTGGTCGGTGGCACGGCGGGCTCCGGCATCGTGCTTTTGTCGATTCTGATGGCCGCCGGTCTCAGCGGCCGGGCGGTGGTGGCCACGGATGCGACGATTACCTTTGTCCTGGGACTGGCCAAGACCGGGATGTTCCAATCGACCGGGCTGATGACTCCGGCCGCCTGGGCCATGGCGCTGGTGATCGGTCTGATCGCCGTGCCCGGCGCCTTCATCGCCAAATGGCTGACGGAACGCATGCCGGTGCGCATCCACGATCTGATCATCGAAGCCATGGTCTTTCTCGGCGGCGGCCTGTTGGTCTGGCGTGGCATCAGCGAGCTTTCGTTGAGGACGAACGGGGTCTGAGCGCTTCTTGGACTTGTCATGGTTAAGGGGCATGACTAGCTTCGATAGCGCGGGCCTTTGCCGAGGAGTCTACAGATGGATCAGGTTTATCCCGTTCTTGGAACGCCGGGCGTCGGCTTTTTCTCGCTGCTGATCATCGGCGCCATCGCTGGCTGGATCGCTGAAAAAGTCACCCGTTCGAACCATGGTCTGCTGACCAATATCATCGTCGGCATCGCCGGCTCTTTCGTCGGCACGCGTCTGGCCGAAATCGCCGAAATTCCCATTCAGGGCTTCGTCAGCCGCCTGATCACCGCCGCCGTCGGCGCGATCATCCTGCTGTTCATCTGGCAGGCCCTGCGGGGCCGCAGCGCCCCCTCGCAACTGCCGCCCGGCCGCACCCCGATCGACAAGATCTGAGGATTTCGGTCCCAAATATTCGCCAGGGCTTAACTGCCTTGCAATTCATGCAGTTCCAATCGGCCCCGCCAACCTTGGCGTGGCCGCTTTCATGGCCTAAATGAAGCGTCTGCCGGCTGTTTCAGACCGGCGCACGGAGCAGTGAATGGCCGTCGTCCTCGACCTTCTCAACAACGACCCCCGTCGCAAGGCCGGGCAGGGCGCGGCCCCGCGCCACCCGGAGAAGGCGCATCGGCCCGATACCGAGGTTTTGCGCAAGCCGGACTGGATCCGGGTCAAGGCGCCGGGGTCGCCGGCCTTCGCCAAAACCCGTTCCATCGTCAAGGAACATGGCCTCGTCACCGTCTGCGAGGAGGCGGGCTGCCCCAATATCGGCGAGTGCTGGGAAAAGAAGCACGCCACTTTCATGATCATGGGTGACACCTGCACCCGCGCCTGCGCCTTCTGCAACGTCAAGACCGGCCTGCCCAATGCGCTCGATCCGCTCGAGCCGGAGCATATCGCCGATTCCGTCGCCAAGCTTGGCCTGAGCCACGTGGTGATCACCTCGGTCGACCGTGACGATCTCGCCGACGGCGGCGCCAAGCATTTCGCTTTGACCATCGAGGCGATCCGCGCGCGCTCGCCCAATACGACCATCGAAATCCTGACCCCGGACTTTCTGCGCAAACCGGGCGCGCTCGAAGTGGTGGTCGCGGCGCGGCCGGACGTGTTCAACCACAATCTCGAAACCGTGCCGTCGAAATATCTCTCGGTGCGGCCCGGCGCGCGCTATTTCCACTCGATCCGCCTGTTGCAGCGGGTGAAGGAAATCGACCCGACGATCTTCACCAAGTCAGGCATCATGGTCGGCCTCGGCGAGGAACGCCATGAAGTGTTGCAGCTGATGGACGACCTGCGCTCGGCCGACGTCGACTTCCTCACCATCGGCCAATATTTGCAGCCCACCCGCAAGCATCATCGCGTCGTGAAATTCGTCACGCCGGACGAGTTCAAGTCTTACGACACGATCGCCACGACGAAGGGCTTCCTGCTCGTTTCGGCAACGCCGCTGACGCGCTCCTCGCACCATGCCGGCGAAGATTTCGCCAAGCTGAAAGCGGCGCGGATGGCGCGCAACGGCAAATAGTCGCGCGCCAATCCTTCGATCAGCCACCGCCGTAGAGATAGTTCGGCAGCCACAAGGTCATGCCCGGCCAGATGTACATGATGACCATGCAGATGATCACGATCAGCATGTAAGGCATCATGCCCGCGAAGATCTGGTTCAAGGTCACATGCGGCGGCGACACGCCCTTCAGATAGAAGGCCGACATGGCCACGGGCGGCGACAGGAACGCCGCCTGCAGGTTGACGAAGACCAACGTGCCCCATAGCAGCGGGTCGATGTTGAAATGCTTCAACAGCGGCAGGAAGATCGGCACGAAGATGACGATGATCTCGGTCCATTCCAACGGCCAGCCGAGCAGGAAGATGATCGCCTGCGACAGGATCATGAACTGAACCGGCGTCAGGTTCAGCGACAGCACCCATTGTTCGAGCAGCGCTTGGCCACCGAGCAGGGCGAACACCGCCGAGAACAAAGCCGAGCCGACGAACAGCCAGCACACCATCGATGTCGTCTTGGCGGTGAGGAACACCGCTTCCTTCGTGCGCTTCCAGTCGAGCGTGCGGGCTTGCAGCGCCAGCAGGAAGGCACCTGCTGCACCGACGGCGGCTGATTCCGTTGCCGTCGTGATGCCGAGCAGGATCACGGCGAGAACGAGGACAGTGAGAAGGCCGAGCGGCATGACTGACGAGGTCAGCATGCGCAGCACTTCGAACCGCTCCGCCTCCATGCCCCAATAGTAGTAGAGCAGTAGCAGGGCGAGCGCCGCGCAGGTGCCCCAGAACCAGTTGTAGAAACTTGCCGACGGTCCGGTGTAGGCCACTTGCGCCTGATTGCGCAGTTCCGGGTCGCCCATCTGCTGCAAGCCTTCCGGCTCGCTTTGCTCCTGGCGATCTTCCGCACCCGCGCCGAGTTCCTGCGGCATTTCCTCGGCCGGCTGGGCCTCCGTCGCATCCACCGTGGCGGTGGGCGTTGCCGGCTTGCTCAATTCGGTGATGGCGGCGGGCGGCGCATCTGGCTGCTGGTGGATGACCACATACCACCATGTTCCCCACATGGTGGCGACCGCCAAAGCTATGGGCACCAGCGCATAGCCGAGACTGCCGATGAGCGTGCGATACGTGACCTTCTCGCCACCGGTCTCGATAGCCAGCGCCCGGCCGGGATTGACCAGGGCTTGCAAAAGAGCAGGGAAGATTTTCGGCGTATAGGCACTTTGCAGTGCGCTCACCCACGGGCGCACCGGCACGCGGTTTTCCGCCTCGTCCAGTTGCGGCGCGATCTTCGGGTTCCACAGCGCCCAGCCGACGATATAAACGAGATAGAGCAGGGCTAGGAAGAAGCCGGGAAACATCGCGGCGGCATAGAGTTTCACCACCGATTGGCCGGCGACCGCCGCATAGACGATGATCATCACCGAAGGCGGAATGAGAATGCCAAGCGTGCCGCCGGCGGTGATGACACCCGTCGCTAGCCGCGTGTCGTAGCCGGCGTTGATCATCGGCCGCAAAGCAATAACGCCCATCAATACCACGACGGCGCCGACGAGGCCGCTGGCAATGCCCCAGAATGTACAGACGATCAGCGTCGCCACGGCGAGCGATGCCGGCATGCGGCGGAAGGCGAGCTGGATCGAATAAAACATCTTATCAACCAACGCACCGCGCTCCATCACATAGCCCATCAGCACGAAGAGCGGGATGGAGATCAGGACATCATTGGTCATCGCCCCATAGGTGCGTTGGACCATGAGGTCGAAGATGCGATTGTCGGCCCAGGATTCCGCCGGATTGTAAAAGGCGAAGAAGCCGAAGAACATGCCGAGGCCCATCAAGGTGAAGGCCGTCGGAAACCCCATCAGGATAAAGATCACGATGAGGCCGAGCATGGAAAGGCCGAGGGCGGGATCGCTGATCATAGCGTTTCCCTTCCACCCATGCCGCGCTGTCGCGCTGCCTCATCAATGGATTGCGCTTGCGCGATCGCCTGTTTCTTGGCCTCCTCGTCGACATATTCGCTGTGTGCGAGCTGCTCTTCGACGACGTCGATCTCGGCCACGTCCTTGAGGCGATCGGGCCAGGCACCGGTGCGCAGGCAAATGACGCAACGGATCATCTCGGCGAATCCCTGCAATAGGATCAGCGTGCCAGCGATCGGAATGATGGTTTTGAAGTGATAGACCGGCGGTCCGTCGGCGGTGGTGTTGGAATGTTCGCCGATCCGCCACGAATCCCCCGCATAGCCCCAGCCCGCATAAAGCAGAGCGGCGATGCCGGGGAGGAAGAAGACGAAGTAGAGGAGAAGATCGAGCGCCGCCTGCGTGCGCGGCCGCATGGAACTGTAAAGAAAGTCACCGCGCACATGGCCGTTTTGCGCCAGCGTATAGGCGCCGCACATCATGAACAGCGTGCCATAAAACATATTGCTGGCGTCGAAAATCCAGGCCGTCGGCATGTTCATGATATAGCGTTTGAACACTTCGATGCAGACGAGAGCCGTCAATCCGATGATGAGCCACGCGGCGGCCTTGCCGACCCAGGTGCTGATGGCGTCGATACCGTAAAGCAAACGTTGTGTGGTCATGGGCACCGCATCTTGAGCCAAATGTCTTGAGCTGAACGTCGTCCTGACGAAGCGTAAGACGCGCCGTCCGGGGCGCAGGCCCCGGACGGATCATCCTTGATGTGAAGATCAGAACTTCTTCGTCGCCTTGGCGCCAAAGTAGTGGTTGTAGGCCATGCGGCGGCTCACCACCGTGTCCTGTTCCCAGCGCGTCGCGCGGCGCGCGAAGGCGTATTGCGATTCAAGGATTTCCTTGAACAGCGGATTTTCCGCCGCCTTCTTGGTGATGACATCGTCGTAGATGTCGAGCTGGCGCTGGAGAACACTGTCCGGCGTCTTGAAGAAACGCACCTTGTCCTTCGACTGCATCTCTTCATAGTCGCGCGAATAGCGGTCGATGGCCTTCCAGGCCATTTCCTGTCCGGCCGCATCGGTCGCATTGGCGATGATGGCTTTCATCTTGTCGGGTAGGGCATCGTATTTGGTCTTGTTGAACATCACCTCGAACTGTTCGGCGTTCTGGTGATAGCTCTGCAGCATGCAGACCTTGGACACATCGGGGAAACCGAGCACGCGGTCCGACGAGGCGTTGTTGAACTCCGCCGCGTCGAGTAGGCCGCGATCCATGGCCGAGACGATTTCGCCGCCGGGCAGCGCATTGACCGCCGCGCCCAGGCCCTGGAACACGTCAATCGAAATGCCGACGGTGCGGTATTTCAAGCCCTTGATATCGTCGGACTTGGTCACTGGCTTCTTGAACCAGCCGAGCGGCTGCGTCGGCATCGGTCCATAGAGGAACGAGACGACATTGCCGCCGACCGAAGCGTAGAGTTTCTCGAGAAGCTCCTTGCCGCCACCGTACTTATGCCAGGCGAGCAGCATGTTGGCGTCCATGGAGAAGGCCGGGCCAGAACCCCACAGCGCCAAAGCGGTGCTCTTGCCATAGTGATAGACGAGCACGCCATGGCCGCCGTCGAGCGTGCCTTTCGAAACCGCGTCGAGCAAGCCGAAAGCCGGCACGACGGCACCGGCGGGCAGGACTTCGATCTTCAACTCGCCACCGGTCATGTCATTGACCTTCTTGGCGTAGTCGAGTGCGAATTCGTGGAAGATATCCTTAGACGGCCAAGTGCTCTGCCAACGCATATTGATGACGCTTTGCGCCTTGACCACATTGGGCATGGCGACGGCACCCGCGCCGGCAAAGGCAGCTCCCTTTAGGAAGCGGCGGCGTGTTTCTATTTTTGTAGAAGAATCAGCCCGTGAAGAAGCATTGTCGCTGCTTGTCATCCCTGTCTCTCCGAAAACTCCGGTCTTGAAGCCGGATTCGATCGCGCGGTCGGTGACCGCTCGGAGAAAAAGCTAGGCGATTGATGGCGCGCGCGTAAACGGTCACCGATCGTATTTCGGTCGCTCCTAGACCAAAGTATGAATCCCTCAAACCATGCAATAGTCTAGCTGCATCGCACTGCATCAATCAGTCGAAGCGATACGCATCCATCGACAGAATGCCATAGTCATAGCTTGAGTGAATGCGTTTGCCGGCGCCGCCACCTGCGCCCATGGCGAAGGGCAGCGGTAGGAAGTGCTCTTCGCTGGGATGATTTTCGCGCGCGAAGGGCGCCGTCGTGCGATAATCAGCGATGGCTTGCGCATCGCCGGCTTCGACCTTGGCCGCGATCCATTCGGCGAAGTCCTTCACCCAATCCTGGATCGGTGCGTCGAGCTGCCGGCCACCCCGCGCCAGTTCATAGAGATTGTGCGTGAGGCTGCCGGAACCGACGATAAGGACGCCTTCATCGCGCAGCGGCTGCAAGGCGGCGCCCAGTGCCAAATGATGGGCGGCGCCTTTCTGTGTCTGCACCGAGATCTGCACTACCGGAATATCGGCATCGGGATACATCAGCTTAAGCGGCACCCAGGTGCCATGATCGAAGCCGCGGCCGGTGACCGGATTGGCGTCATAGCCGGCCGCATGCAGCAGTTCGGCGGCGCGCACGGCGATATCGGGCGAGCCGGGTGCCGGATAGACCATTTCAAAGAGCGGCCGCGGAAAGCCACCGAAGTCGTAGATCATCTCCGGCTTTTCGTCGGCGGTCAGAAATGGCAGCCGCGCCTCGAAATGGGCGGTGGCGATCAGAATGGCCTTCGGGCGCGGCAGTTCCGGCGCGTAATGCTCCAGAAAATCGCGCGCGGCGCTGTGATGCAGCGCCGTCATCGGCGAGCCGTGCGACAGGAAAAGGGTGGGCATGCGGTCGTACATAGGCGTGATCTCAAGTGGATTTGAGCCATCATATGGGATGTCCGCCGTGATTTGGCCAGACGGCGCGATGCCGCGAGCTTAACCTTTAGCCTTTTGTTCCCGCGCCACGATCTCGGCGATCATGGCACGCATCGCCACCTTGTCGGCCTTGCCCACTTTGGTGAGCGGGAAGGCGTCGATGATTTCGACCCGTTCCGGCAGCTTGTATTTGGCGACGCCGAGCGTGAGGAGAAACTGGCCAAGTGTCGCGACGTCAGGGGCGCGCCGTCCTTCGTGCATGATGACGAAGGCGCAGACTTTCTCGCCATAGATCGGATCCGGCATAGCGACGACGCGCACGTCGGAAATATCGGGATGCTGGACGACCAGGCCTTCGACCTCTTCGGCGCCGATCTTCTCGCCGCCACGGTTGATATTGTCCTTGATGCGGCCCTCGAAGGAATAGCAGAGGCGGCCCTCGATCTCGTGCGCGCGCAGCAGATCGCCGGTGCGAAAGAAACCGTCCGACGTGAACGAGGCGGCGGTGGTTTCGGGATCACCGACATAACCGGTGAGCGTGGTCGGGCCTCGGAAACAAAGTTCGCCGATCTCGCCGAAGGCGACCTGGGTTTCCTCACCAGGCACCAGCAAGCGCACTTCATCGCCGGACGACACCGGATAGCCGACCGTGCGGTGACGAATGGCCGTCGACAGATGAGGCGCGGCGCCAAACAACATGCCTTCCGTCATACCGAACATCTGGCTGACCGGCAGTCCGACATGGTTCTCGACCGCTTCGGCACGGGTCAGCGAGAAGAACTGCCGTAGCGAGCGAATGGCGTTGCGGTCGATGTCCTTCACCTCGAGCAGTTTCGGCGCGATCGGGCCGATGCTGCCGGTGAAGGTGACGCCATGGCGTTCGACCAGGCGCAACATCTCGGGGATGTCGACACGCGGCTGCATGATGAGCGTGCGGCCATCGACGCTGACCGGCAAGACAGCGAAAATCGTGCCGGCGTTGTGGATCAGCGGCAGGCTCCACAGGGTCACGTCGTCGCCGGTCAGCTCGTAGCATTCGCCGAGCTGACGGGCGGAGCCGAGATATTCGCCATGCATGCGGGGAATGATTTTTGGCAGATTGGTCGAACCGCCCGAGAGCTGGAAGACGGCGACATCGAGAACGCCGGGCGTGACATGCGCCGTCTTCGCGCGGGCGGTTTCGATATCGAAAGCGGTCGCCATCTCGGCAAGGGACTGCGTGCCGCCGCTACCGCGCACGACGATGACATGGGTCATGCTGGGAACCACTTCGGCCAGTTCGCGCGCGAACGCCACCTGATCGAAATTCGGATTGACGTCGGCTTGAACGAAGATCGCCTTGGCGTTGGCGCGTTCGCCGAAGTGGCGCATTTCGGCGATGCGATACTGGGGCAGGGTGCAGACCGGCACGATGCCGGCTTTCAGACAGCCATAGAACGCATCGAAGAATTCATTACAGGTGCCGACCTGGAAGAGCGCGCAATCGCCCGGTCGAAGCCCCAAAACCAACAGACTCGCGGCAACGGATTCCGAACGCGCATCGATGTCAGCAAAGGTCCGCGTACTCTCGGCATCGACGATGGCGGTTTTGTCGGGACTTGTCTTCGCCGTGCGCCGCAGACTGTCGCCGATATTGTAATCGAGCCAATGGCCGGCCGCGATCTGCCGCTTGGCTTCCTCCGGTGTGCGGTAAGTGACACCGGGCATGGGATAGTGCGGACCGAAAGGGCTCGTATGGGCCTGCGCCGCTGCTGCCGTTTGCTCGATACCCACCAGCGTCCTCCCGTTTGGATCGATGTCTCTGGGGATTGTTTACAACGTTTATGTCTGATATTCAACTGTTGCGTTGATATATTTACGTCGGCGTTAAATCATCGAGGGTTGCGTTTCGGTGCTAAAGGCATTGAACGCCGATTAGACATGTCAAAACAAAGAGCAAAGTGGGCTTGTGGTTTCGACCCAGGTTCCGCTCTATGCCAAGTGATCTACGATTCTAGCCACAGGGATGGACATGGCTGTCGCCCGTACGCGAACCGACAAAGCCCCCAAGGGCACCACCAAGCCGCGTGGCATTGAGGTGCCGATCGAAGCTGATCCTGGTGCTGGCGGGGCTCGGCGTGAATTGCTGGCGAGCGAAGTGCTCGACAAGGCGGCGGCACTCTTCGCCAAACAGGGTTTCGCCGCTACGAGCCTGAAGGACGTCGCCGATGCCGTTGGCCTGCACCGTTCGTCGATCTACTATTACTATCCCAACAAGGATGCGCTCCTGCAGGAGCTGATCCAGGGCGTTACTCTGCCGGTGGCGCAGATCTTCCAGGAGGTCGACGGCGAGGACCTGACGCCCCTCACCAAGATCGGCGAAGTAGTGCGCCGCTTGGTGTTATGGGTGTCCGATCCGCACACGCATTTTCGTTTGGTCGAGCGCAGCGAGGCGGAACTGCCAGACGCCGTGGCTGGCGCCCATAAGGAGGCCAAGCGCCATATCCTGCGCGAGATGATGCGGCTGATCGAAGAGGCGGAACTGGCCGGCGAAGCCCGTGCCACTGATCGTCGCGTTAGTGCACTGTCGATCATCGGCATGACCATGTGGACGGCCTGGTGGCTTTATCCCAGCCGCGAGCAGCGCCCCGAAGAGATCGCCGTGCAGATGGCCGAGAATGCCATGACGGTTGTGCGGCGCACGACGGCGGCGAAGAAGACCGCGACAGTTGGTGCGCTGTCGCAGGAAATTCGCGAGAATCTCGCGCTGATCGAGCGCTTGGCGCAAAAGGACTGAGCGCCCGGTTCTGTGCGCTGCCGCACATGCCGGAACGTCGTTTAATTCTATGTCTTTTCATAAGCTTGAACGCAGCCGTATCGGTCGGTCCCGGCTTGCGGTATGCAGTGTTGTCAGAACGAAATCATTGGAGTTTCCCATGAAGGTCCATCAGACCGGCGCAGCGTTTCTATTGGCCGCGCTCAGCCTTGCGGCTATCGGCGGCCCGCCGGCGCTTGCGCAGACGACAGCGGCCGCTGTGACCGATCCTTCAGCGCTTTTGAATGCGGCAACCTCCAAGTTCAATGCCTATGTGGCGCTAATGAACCGGACATTGCGAGTCGAGGATTCGATCAATCGCTATCGTAGCTGGGTCAATATGAAGACCGGCCCGACCGGCAAGGAACGCTATATCGACTATGGTCTCTACGAAGTCTACGACACGACGCGAGAGACGACTGAGGCTTCCGCCGCAGCCGGACGCGAGCCGGCCATGCCGGAACTCGATGCCGCGGTGAAGGCCTTCATTGCCGCCAACACGGCGATCAGCCCATTGCTCAACCAGGCAGCCGGCTATTACCAGCGCAAGGATTATCTAGCCGACAAGATGGAGCAAGGCAGGGACCTGCATGCCAAGCTGCTGCCGGCGATCGAGACCTACGGGACGGCGCGGGCACGCATGGAAGCCGCTTTCCGTGTCGAGAAAGACAAAGCCGACCAGCAACGGCTCGATGCGATCGAGAAGCAGGAAGGCCGCCTGGCGAAATGGCAGCGCACCAATGTGATGTGGAAGATCCGACGCGTGATGGACGTTCTGCCAAGCAGCGGCCGGCAAGCCATCGACCTGTCTGCCTTCGACGCGGCGTTGAACGACTATGCCGGCGCCATCAAGGACATGGTGGCTTTCACAGGCAGCAATCCGGGGAAGCTCTCGAGTTTCGCTTCGACGCCCAGTCAGTTGCTGGGCGATCTGCGTGGGCTGCGCGAACAGTTGGCGCGCACCAAGGGTGATCCGCGCCGTATGTCCAACGGCCTTCAGAGCATCGTCAATCAGTACAACATGCTGGTGCAGATGAGTAACAGCGGTATGTACGACGATCGCTAGCGGTCGCGCGACGGATCGCCCAGATCCGTCGCCACACGCACCAGCCATTGCCGCAGCGGCGCTTCGAATTCAGCGGGCAGAGTGGCGGCGAGATCGCGCTCCACCGCTTCGGTGCGAGGTCGCGCACGCGCCAACAGATTGCGTCCTGTCTCGGTCAAGGACAGACGCAGCACCTTGCCATGGGAAGGGTCGGGATGGCGGGCCAGAGCCCCCAGGCGCACAAGGTTGGTTGTGATGGTGTTGGCGGTTTGCGGCGTGATGACGGCGAGCCGCGCGATCTCGGCGCCTGACAGATCGCCATAGGCGCGCACCAAAGTTAGAACGACGAATTGCGGATGGGTGATGCCCGTCTCCGCCAGTGCCTTTTCGAGCGCTTGGCGTACGGCGGCGTGTGCCTGCCGCAGCAGATAGGCCAGATGCCCGTCAACACCGCGTTTGCCCTCGCCGGCGCGCGGCAGAGCGCGTTTCACGGGGTGTTCTTGCGCCGTTTTCCGAGGGCTTTTGGCTTCTTTCCTGCTCATCGATCCATCCACATCGTGACCTTGCCTCAATATCAGAGCGCTGATACGTATATATCAGGGCTCTGATAATCTGGAAAGAAAGGCATCTCGCATGATGGCCGACAGCCTCAAACTGGCCGAAACGCGGCCTCTGGCGACGGGAAGCATGACGCTCCTGCTTGCCGGTGCTTTGTCGATGCTTCTGTTGATCGCGGGTTGGCGCTCCAGCAACACCATCGGCTTCACCTTGCCCGACATTCTGTGCAGCACGTCGGCGCAGGACGCGGCGCGGCCCCGGACCGTCGTCACGACCTTGCGCACGGAGCCATTGGCCGGCGCGCCGGGAAAGTGGGTGACGACCCAGCTCGTCCGCTTGCCGCCGCGTGCGTTGAGCGCGCCACATTTCCACGGCGGCGACGTGACGGCCTATGTGCTGGAAGGAAATGTGCGCTCGGAACATGCCGGCCTGCCGGTGGCCGATTATGCGATGGGGCAGGTGTTTTTCGAGCCCATGGGCACGACCCATCAGTTCTTCGAAAACCCCAGCTATGATCAGGCGGCCGCCGTTCTCGCCGTCACGATCCATGATGAAGGCGCGGTGCTGACGACGTTTCTCAAGTAGCCCCCAGGGCGGCTGAGCGACGACGCTTGCATTGTTTCAACGCATATGTAAATATATCAACGCTGATGATGAAAGCGTTGAGGAGAGCTATATGCGCATCGCGGTGGTCGGCGGAGGACCAGCAGGACTGCTCTTCGCCAAACTGGCGAAACAGGCTGATTCCACTCATGAAATTGATGTTTATGAGCAGAACCCGGCGCACGCGACCTATGGCTTCGGCGTCGTTCTGGCCGATGTCGCCCTCAACATTCTCGATGACGTCGATTCCGATCTGCGCCGCCGGATTTCCGAGAATGCCGAGTTTCAGACGCACATCACCCTGACCCACAAAGGCGAGGCGATCCCGCTGCTCGGCAATGCCTTCATGGGCGTCAGCCGCGTGAAGCTGCTGCAGGTGATGCAGGAGAATGCCCGGAAAGAGGGCGTGCGGCTCATCTTCGAAAAGCGCATCGCCACGCCGGATCTACGCGGCGATTACGATCTCGTCGTCGGCGCCGATGGCGTCAACAGCGCGGTGCGCACGTCGCTGAACGAATTCTTTCAGGCGACCAAGGAACCGCGGCTCAACAAATGGATCTGGTACGGCACGACGAAGCGGCTCGACTCCGTCAACCTGGTTTTTCAGCCGTCGCCCTATGGCACATTTATCGCCCATGCTTATCGTTACGCGCCGGACTATGGCACCTGCGTCATCGAATGCAGCGAGGCGAGTTGGCGTGCCGCCGGGCTCGACAAGGCAAATGATGAGGAGAGCCGCGCGATTTGCGAGACGGTTTTCAAGGATTTTCTCGGCGGCGAATCCCTGATTTCCAATCGCTCGCTCTGGTTCACGCCGGAATTCGTCACCAGCAAACATTGGCATCACGAGAATGTGGTGCTGATCGGCGATGCGCTGAAGACAGTCCATCCATCGATAGGCTCGGGCACCCGTGTCGCGCTGCAAGACGCGATCGCGTTGGCAAAAGCGCTGCGCGCCAACAGTCGAGACGTGCAAGCCACCTTTGCACAGTTCGAACGCGAGCGGCGCGGCGGCGCGGGAACCTTCCAGGACGCAGCGATGAAAAGCATTCTTTGGTATGAGAGCGTCGACGAGCGCATGCATCTGGAACCGGTCGCTTTTGCTTACGACTATATGATGCGCACTGGCCGCGTCGATCACGAGCGCCTGCGTCGCCAGGACCCGGACTTCGCGGCGCGCGTCGAAAGCTTGTCGCAAGACAAGCTGCGGGCGTAGCCTATTTCTCTGTCACCTTGCCGGCGGCATCGATGCTCACACCAGCCGCCTCGTACAGGCTTAGCAAGGAATTTGGATCGGCGGCGACATCGGCATATTTGGCGATGTTTGGCCGCAAGCCTTTGAGTACGGTCTCGCTGTTGGCCGTGCAGGTGAGATTGCTGGAATTGGTTTTGGCCCGCGCGCGGCCGTAAGCAATCATCGCTTCCGAATCGAGATCGACACCGACGCAACTCGCCAACGCCGCTGTCGCCGCATAGACGCGACTGAGGCCGCGGGCAGCTTGATCGGCGAAAGCGCGGTCGCCGCAACGCTCGAACAGAGTGATATAGGCGATAGCCTCGACGATGCTGCTTTCCGCATCGTGCGTGATGCAGGCGGGGTTGGGCGTCGCACCGGGATTGCTGCACAACGTTTTGAGAATGCGCTCCTGCGTCGCTTGCGAGACGCTGCAGACCGGAGCGGCTATCGCGTGATTCGCGAACAGGGCGATGAAAAGGGCCGCTAGGGTCGGTCGCGCCGGTGCAAAAATGGAATAATCGATCATGTCGTCCTCAAATCGAGCATCGCGGCCGCGATGCATCGCTATGAGAACGTAGGAACCAAGCGACGGTTCCGGGCGTTATTGGACCCGATAATCCGGCACCGAAGCGAGATAGCGCGCAAAGGCATCTGCATCGGGCGGCGTGAACTTCTCGGTGAGGGCACCGCGCCGCCGGACTTTCGCACCCATGTCATCAAGCAATTCGTCGAAATGCTTGAAATGGAAGGGCGCAACGCACAAGCCGCCATAGACGCCAGCGGCTGGCCGCTCGTTGCGCCGCCAATGCAGCATCATCTCGATGTTGCGGCGCATGTCTTCCGTGCTCGGCTGCCGCGCCAACTGGCCATCGGCATAGCGGGCCAGCCAGTTCGCCGCCATTTCCGCATTGAGCACCGTGCAGAAGGATGAGTTGAAACCGACGAAGCCCATGTCAGGCAGATCGGGATTGGCGATCAGCCGATAGAGCCGGTACTGGCCATCGGGATCGACCAGCTTCTTCTGATAGCTGTCGGGCAGGAAGGGAATGCCGAGCTCCCAGCCGATTGCCAGAATGGCCATGTCGGCGGTCACACGCTCGCCGCCGGTCATAACGACGGCATCTTTCTCGAAATGATCGAACGTCCCACGGATCGCCTTGATCCGTCCGTCCGCCACCATCGGATGGAAGCCGGGCGTGGCTATCGGCACCGAACAATTGACGCCGTCCTCGATCCGTTCGCTAGGAACCATGTTGCAAGCCTTCAGCCGCAATTGCATTTTTAGTAGCGACTCGAGCGCCCGCCAATTGGCCCAGATGAAGGGCCTGGCGATGGCATGATTGATCTTCGACATGCCGCTCAAATTCCAGCCGCGGAACATTTCCTCTTGCGCGCGGATATAGAGGATGCGTTTGAAATTGATCAGGCCGCCGATGAAATAGGGGATGCGCCACATCGGCTCGCGATAAACGAAATGCACGGACGCAGCGCCGGCATTGACCGCATTGACAGCGATATCGGTTGCCGACTTCGAGGCGCCAAGCACGACGACACGTTTGCCTTTGACGGAAGCTGGATTTGTATAGTCGGACGAGTGAAGGATTTGGCCGCCATTCTGTAAGAACGCGTCTTGCCCCGGCCAGTTGGCCTTCTTCTTCTCGCTGAATTGGCCAGTGCAGACGGCGACGAAATCGAAATCCTCCTGGTTCGTCGTACCGTCGGCGCCTTTCAGCTCCAATGTCCAGCCGGGCTCGCCCGAAGCGCGGCGCGCCATCGATTGCACGGATGTGCCATAGCGAATAAGCGGCTTCAGGCCATGGTCGTCGGCATAGCTTGCGAGATAGGCATGGACCTGTGGTCCCTTCGGCCATTCCGGATAATCGGCTGGCATGGCCTTATCGGTATAGCGATAAAGCTCCTTCGGACTTTGCGTCTGCACGTCGGGGTAGGAGCGGGCCGGTTCCCAGACACCGCCGAGATCGCCGCTGCGCTCGAGGATCGTCACCTCATGGCCGCGTGACTTGAAGACTTTCGCGGTCGCAAGACCGCTGACGCCAGCGCCGATGACGCACACGTGCTTTCGGTGAACCATGGTCGTTCATCCGTGTTTGGATCAGGGAGTGGGAGCGCGTGGCTTTGCTAAGCCGCGCGGATGTCAGTCGTTGGCTTCCGGCGGCAGGAAGTTGACTTCGTGCTGCGCCGATATCTTCACCACTTCATTCGGATCGGTGAGATTATGCAGCTTCTCGAACAAAGCTTCGAGGCTGCGCGCCGGCGACACCCAGAACATGGCGCGGGCCGGCTTATCCGATTTGTTGAAATAGCCATGCGGCACCCCGCGCGGCATGCGCACCAGATCGCCGGCCTTGGCATCGAGCCAAACACCGTCAAGCTTCAGGCTGAGGACGCCTTCCTGCACCAGGATGAATTCTTCCTGCGTCGGATGGATATGGACCGGCACGAATTGCCCAGGTTCGCTATTGGTCTCGAAGGCGAAGGTGGATTCGCAGGAGGCCTTGGGGAAATAGGTCTGCCCCAGGATGTTCCACTGCTTGTTGGCGAAACCTTCGCCGTCGCGGGTGATACCCTTCTCCAGACTCATCGCAACCTCCTCCATATCTGATGCAGGGATTACAGAACCGGCGAGGCGGTTCGGCAAGGGCTTGGGCTGGGCGCTTTATCCATTTGGCGAAAGCTTTGTCCATCTCGCGCCGAAATCTTGAGCAGGATTGCCTATGAGCCTTGCTTGCCTGGCCTTGGGGCTTCCATTAGCCTCAAGGAGCGCGGGCGGGAGGCCCGCTGACGACCGGACCGGCCATGGCTGCTGTCGGCCACAATCTTTCTCCCGGTGTGCCGCTTGCCCGCTATACGCGGGTGGACACCAGGGATCCCGGCGCTGCCGAAGCCGAGGTCGGCAGGATTTTCTGCGCCCATCGCCTGACACCCACCAAGCGTGGTGCGCCATACTTCCGTGCCGTTCACAACAACGCACAGCATGACGGCTTCTCCATCAACTATGTCGCCTATGGCGCCGACGTAGAGATCGATCCCGGCCGTCTCGATCGTTTCTTTCTCTTGCAGATACCTCTTATAGGCGGTGCCGATGTGCGCTGCGGTCAATCCATGGTGGAAGCGTCGCTGACCCATGCTTCGCTCTTGTCGCCGACCTTGCCGACCTTGATGCGTTGGCGCGAGGGCACGCAAAAGCTCATCGTACTGATCGACCGGCACGTGGTCGAACAGCAAGCGACTGCGCTGCTGGATCGCGCGATCGATCGGGTTGAGTTCGATGTCGATGTCGCCGTGGAAACGCCAGCCGGCGCGGCCATGCGAGCTCAGGCTCTGCTGATGCAATCGCTCAGCGAACGCGCCGGCCGCTCGCCGGAGCGCTGGTCCTTGGCGCACCGCCAATTGCGGGATTCGCTGATCGGCCTGATGTTGGCGGCGCAGCCGCATAACCATGCCCAGGCCCTGGCTCGGCCGGCAAGTGCCGCGGCGCCTGCGCATGTGCGCAAAGCCGAGGAGTATCTGGAAGCCCACGCCGACGGGCCGCTCTCCGCGGACGACATCGCGGCAGCGGCCGGCGTCGGCCTGCGCACCCTACAAGCCGGCTTCCGCCAGTTCCGTAATAAGACATTGACCGAAGCCATCCTCGACGCCCGCCTCAATCGTTGGCGTACGCTGTTGAGCGATCCCGATCAGGGGCAGGGCGCAGGCGATCTTGCTCTCACCGCAGGCCTCCTGCATCACGGCCGCGCCACGGCGGCCTATCGTCATCGTTATGGCGAGAACCCGTCGGACACGCGCCGCAAGGCGCAGGTGAGGCGTCGATAAGATTAAATCTGGCGATTCTGATCGTCGACCAGCACGACACGCGGCTTGAATGTCTGCGCCTCGGTCTCTTCAAACTGCGCATAAGCGACGATGATGACCTTGTCACCCTTCATGGCGAGGCGCGCGGCGGCGCCATTAAGACCGATCACGCCCGAGCCCGCCGGGCCTTCGATCACATAGGTGGAGAAGCGCGCGCCTGTATCGATATTGTAGATGTCGACGCGCTCGTTGATGAGAAAGCCGGCCGCTTCGATCAGGTTCTTGTCGATCGAGATCGAGCCTTCATAGTGCAGGTCGGCATCGGTCACGCGCGCACGATGAATCTTACCCTTCATCAAGGTCACTTGCATCGGAATGTCCCGTTTGTCGTTGTGTTGAATGAGGCTGGTCTAAATCAAGCTGAGGCGTTCGGCGATCGCCGCGAGCCAGACGAGCCCGGCCAGAATTTGAAAGCAAAAGACACCGGCCGATCCCATGTCTTTAACCGCTTTGATCTGCGGGTGAAGCTGCGGCGTCACATGATCGCAGAGTTTCTCGATACAGGTGTTGAGCAGTTCGGCGCCGATCATCGCGAGCACGATGCCGACGAGCAGCAGCCGTTGCCAAAGGCCCACGCCGACGACGAGCGACAGCGGAATGGCCAGCACCAGCAGCAGGGTTTCCTGCTGCACGGCCCGCTCGGTGCGCAGGGCATATTTAAGCCCCGCGCACGAGTTCCAGAACGCGGCGATGATCCGCTGCACAATGCCCCCCGTCTACGGCCGGTTATTCGGCCGCGCTGACCTGCGGCAGCGGAAAGGCGGCACGTTCCGCTTTCAGCAGCTCGGCCACCAGGAAGGCAACCTCGATAGCCTGTTCGGCATTGAGGCGCGGATCGCAATGGGTGTGATAGCGATCGTGCAGCTCGGCCTCCGAGATCATGCGCGCGCCACCGGTGCATTCGGTGACGTTCTTGCCAGTCATCTCCAGATGGATGCCGCCGGCATAGGTGCCTTCGGCCTGATGCGCCGCGAAGAACGAGCGAATCTCGCCCATGATGCGCTCGAACGGACGGGTCTTGTAGCCGCCAGCCGAGATCGTATTGCCGTGCATCGGATCGCAGGACCAGACCACCTTGGCGCCCTCGCGCTGCACGGCGCGGATGAGCTGGGGCAGGTGATCAGCGATCTTGTCCGAGCCGAAGCGACAGATCAGGGTCAACCGGCCGGCCTCGTTCTCGGGGTTGAGAACCTTGATCAGGCGCAACAGGTCGTCGCTCTTCAGCGATGGGCCGCATTTCAGGCCGATCGGATTCTTCACGCCGCGGCAGAATTCCACATGCGCATGGTCGAGCTGGCGCGTGCGGTCGCCGATCCACAGCATGTGGCCCGACGTGGCATAGGGGTCGCCGGTGGTCGAGTCGACACGGGTCAGCGCCTGTTCGAAGCCGAGCAGCAGCGCCTCATGCGAGGTGTAGAAATCGGTCTGACGCAGCTCCGGATGCGCTTCGGCGTCGAGGCCGATGGCGCGCATGAAGCCAAGCGTTTCGGTGATCCGATCCGCCAACTCCTGATAGCGGCCCGACTGCGGGCTGTCCTTGATGAAGCCCAGCATCCAGCGATGCGCGTTCTCCAGATTGGCGTAGCCGCCGGTCGCGAAGGCGCGCAGCAGGTTGAGCGTCGCCGCCGACTGCCGATAGGCCTCGAGCAGGCGCTTCGGATCGGGCGTGCGGCCCGCCGTCGTGAACTCGATGTCGTTGATGATGTCGCCGCGATAGCTCGGCAGTTCAATGCCGTTCTGCTTCTCGGTCGGCGCCGAACGCGGCTTGGCGAACTGGCCGGCAACGCGGCCGATCTTGACCACGGGCGAGGCCGCGCCGAAGGTCATCACCACGGCCATCTGCAGGAAGACGCGGAAGAAGTCGCGGATGTTGTCGGCCGAATGTTCGGCAAAGCTCTCGGCGCAATCGCCGCCTTGCAGGAGGAACGCTTCGCCATTGGCGACCTTGCTCAACGCCCGTTTGAGCTTGCGCGCCTCACCTGCAAAAACGAGCGGCGGAAACCCGGCGAGCTGCTTCTCCACGTCACCCAGGACGGTCTTGTCCGGGTAGTCGGGGACCTGCTGGATCGGTTTTGATCTCCAGCTGTCGACGCTCCAGCGTTCGCTACTCATCTGCCTGACTCCAAAGGGGCGGACCGGGACCCTCGTCCCGCCGCCCTAGCGCATATCTGTACCGTCAGACTTATACACAAGGCCGGACCGATTGGCGATATTTTGCGCCCGGCGGGATACGACCATTGCGGGGCGCGGCGCGCCATCCCAAACTACTGGAATCGGGCGAAAACCCGTCGCACTGGGAGGAGCGAAAATGGTCGTAAGAGGGGTGGCTCTTGCCATGGCTTTGGCGGCGCTGGCGCCGGCCACAGCCGCCGCGCAGACGCCGGAGACTTTCTATAAGGGCAAAGATATCAAGGTTCTAATCGGTGCAGGCGTAGGCGGGACCTATGGTCTTTATGCGCAGCTCGCCACCCGGCACATGCGCCAATACATCCCCGGCCAGCCACCTCTGGTGTTGCAGGCCATGCCCGGTGCCGGCGGCATCGTGGCTCTTAATTATTCCGCCAATGCCGCGCCGAAAGACGGCTCGATGATCCATCTCGTACATGCCGAAGTGCTGTTCGAGACCTTGATGAAGCCGGAGTCGAAGTTCAACGCCCGCGACTTTCAATATATCGGCCGCTTCGCGGACGCCGATTCCATTGGCCTGATGAGCCGCCAGTCCGGCGTTCGCTCGCTCGACGAAGTCCGGCAGAAGCAGGTCACCATGGGGTCCACCGGACGCGACACCGCCTTCGCGCTCGGCCCTCTGATGCTGAACCGTTTCGCTGGAACCAAGTTCAAGGTCATCGCCGGCTATAAGGGGACCGCCGACATTCACATCGCCATGCAGCGCGGCGAAGTCGACGGTGCCGCCGTGACATTAGCCAACGCGCTGACCCTGCAAGGGGCGGCCGTGAAGAGCGGCGATCTGGTGCCGATCTTCGCCATTGCCGAAAACCGCATTCCCGATTTTCCCAATGTGCCGACGGTGACCGAGTTCGGCCGCGACGCCAATGAAAAGGCCTTCCTCGATATCTACACGTCGACCGGCACCATCGGCCGGGCCTTGGCCTTTCCGCCAGGCGTGCCAAAACCGTTCGTTCAGGTTCTGCGCGAGGCTTTCGAGAAGACCATTGTCGACAAGGAGTTTTTGGCGGAAGCGCAAAAGAGCAATACGCCCCTGGCGCCGATGTCGGGCGAGAAGCTTGCCGCCTATGTGGAGAAACTGATGGCGACGCCGCCGGATCGGATCGCGGCGGCGCGCAAGATCAATCAGGACCTGATGGAGGAACCCTAGGCTCTTCCATCGCCCGTTATTTTTCGTAGCGGACCGTGCGAGTGCGCATGGTCACCAGTTCTTCCGCCGCCGTCGGATGCACCGCCATGGTGGCATCGAAATCGGCCTTGGTGGCGCGCATCTTGACGGCGATGCCGAGCAGTTGCGCCATCTCGCCGGCATCGTGGCCGAGGATATGGACGCCGAGCACGCGATCGCTTTTGCCGTCGACGACGATCTTCATCATCATGCGCTCGGTGCGCCCGGAGAGGGTCGCTTTCAGAGGACGGAAAGCAGAACGATAGATGTCGACCACGTCGAAGGTTTCGCGCGCCTGCGCTTCCGTGAGACCGACCGTACCGATTTCCGGCGTCGAGAAAACGGCGCTGGCAACATTGCTGTGATCGACCTTGACGTCCTTGCCGCCGAACACCGTGTCGGCGAAGGCATGGCCTTCGCGCACCGCCACCGGCGTCAGATTGATGCGGTTGGTGACGTCGCCCACCGCGTAGATCGAGGGAATATTGGTGCGCGAATAGTCATCGACCTTCACCGCGCCGACCTTGTCGAGCTGCACGCCAGCTTTTTCGAGGCCAAGCCCCTTGGTATGCGGATGACGCCCGGTGGCTACCAGCACCTGTTCGAATTCGCCGGTGCTGCCGTCGCTGAACGTCACGGACAGAAGGCCGTTCGGCTGTTTGCCGATCTTGCTCGGCAGCACGCCGAAGCGTGTCGTCACGCCGGCATGATTGAGACCTTCGTGCAGGCCGGTGCGCAGGTCTTCGTCGAAGCCGCGCAGCACATTATCGGCACGCATCACCTGCGTCACCTTGGTGCCAAGCCGCGTGAAGACGCTGGCGAATTCGACGGCGATAAAGCCGCCACCGACGATCAGCATGCTCGCCGGCAGATGCTTCAGATCGAACACCTCGTTCGAGGAAATCGCATGCTCGATGCCGGGGATCTCCGGCACCAAGGTCGGCGCCCCGCCGGTGGCGACCAGAATATATTTGGCGGTGATCTTCCGGCCGTCGTTCAACAGACGAACGGTGTGTTCATCCTCGATCTCGGCGCGGCTCTGCACGATGCTGCCGCCCACGCCCTCGACGCCCTTTTGATAAAGGCCCGAGAGGCGGGTGATTTCCTTTTCCTTGGCCGCGACCAGCTTGGTCCAGTCAAAGGACGGTTTCTGCGGAAAGCTCCAGCCATAGCCGACGGCGTCTTCATAGTCGTCGACGAAGCGGCTCGCATAGACATAGAGCTTCTTCGGGATACAGCCGCGAATGACGCAGGTGCCGCCGATACGGAACTCTTCCGCCACCAGAACCTTGGCACCATGCCCGCCGGCGATGCGCGACGCGCGCACGCCACCCGAACCTGCACCGATGACGAAAAGATCGACGTCGAACTGCGCCACGGCGTGCTCCTTAAAGCTGGTGGCCCTTCTTCTTCATCTCTTCGCGCACGCGCACCATGATGTCGGTCGAGAGCTGGCGGTTCCAGGCGTCCATGGCGACGACCATCTGGTTGATGACCTTCGGCTGCATGGCAACATAGGCCTTGCCGGCATCCGAGGCGAAGAAGTCGGCGACGGGCTTCAGATCCTTTTCGCTCATCGCGCCGGCGAAAGCATTGGTCGTGGCCTTGATGATCTCTTCCTTGCGGCCTTCGAACTCCGGCTGCAGTTGCTTCAGTACGGCGATGAGGTCGTTCCGCAGTTCCGGGCGTGTGCGCGTCACGATGCCGATCGTCTGGTCGGCGAGCTGCGGATAGACGAGGTCGAACGTATTGGCGATGCCGGACGTGAGGACGACCTGGCGCGCCAGCGCGAGATGGCTCGGCGTGTAGCTGTCGGTCTCGGCGGCAGCCGGCGCGGCAGGGGCCGGCTGTTGCGCCTGCAGCGCGACGGGCGCCAGCGTGGTTGCGAGCAAAGCAGCGACGAACAGAGAAGAGCGGATCGATTTCACGTTGTTTCACTCCAGCAAGGGGTCGTTGCTGTCAGGACCCCGGATTTCCGATGATATCCAGTCCGGTTTCGCCAGCCACGATCACGGCATCGGCGAGGCCCAAGAACAGCCCGTGTTCGACCACGCCAGGAATGGTCTTGAGTTGGTCGGCCAAGCGTTCCGGATCGGGGATGGAACCCAGGGCACAATCGAGGATGCTGTGGGCTCCGTCGGTGACGAAAACATGGCCGTCCTTTGCCTTACGCAGACTGATCGTGCCCTTGAGGCCCAGATCGGCAAGCACGTCGGCGAGTGCCTGTCTTGTCGCCTCGAGGCCGAAAGGCACGACTTCGACGGGCAGGGGAAACCGCCCTAGCGTCGCGACTTTCTTGGTGGTGTCGGTGATGACAATCATGCGTTGCGAGGCGAAGGCAACAATCTTCTCGCGCAGAAGCGCACCGCCGCCGCCCTTGATCAGGCGCAACTGCGGATCGAATTCGTCGGCGCCATCAACGGTGAGATCGAGCTCGGGGGTCTCGTCGAGGGTGGACAGGGTGATGCCCAGGGCTTCCGCCTGCCGGCGTGTCGCCTCGGAGGTCGGCACGCAGGTGAATGTCATGCCTTGCGCCACTTTCTCGCCGATACAGTCGACGAAATGGGCGGCGGTCGAGCCAGTGCCAAGGCCAAGCCGCATGCCATCGCGGACGAATTCCGCGGCACGTTCGGCGGCGAGGCGTTTGGCTTTATCGAGGGAAGACACGGGAAACGGACGACCTTGGAAAACAAGCAAACTGCTAGGTCCGGTCGTTATGGACTTGGGGGAACAAGGTCAACCCCAAGTCCGCGATGACCGTGGACACAATTGCTTGTCGCGGATGGGCTTATTTGCCGGGGGGCGTGCAGACGATGGCGTCGTTCAG
Source organism: Rhizobiales bacterium 62-17 (assembly GCA_001898965.1). Lineage (GTDB taxonomy): Bacteria > Pseudomonadota > Alphaproteobacteria > Rhizobiales > Beijerinckiaceae > Terripilifer. The sequence goes on along the minus strand of MKVW01000003.1, from coordinate 700,063 downwards.
CAAATAGCAGATCGACATGGTGCCACTGCGCAGGTCGACCCGGAAAATGCCGGCTTCCCCCTCGTGATGGGAGGCGGCGAGGGCATATTCGGACGGCGTCTGCGCACCGGCGCCTTCACCGGAGCGGTAGCAGAGCGTCGTGCCGATCGTGCCTTCCTTCAGGCCATACTGGCAGGCGCCGATCTCGCCGGTCAATTTATCCAGCCGATACATGAGGTTAAGTCCGGTCGCGGGCGACGCCATGAACTGATAGTTGGCGGCGACGGCGGGCAGGGCGAGGGCACCGAACAGGCCGATACCGGTCAAAACCGCAGAAAATCGCTTGAAACTGGCCATAGGAACATCCCGCACTGGCTAACTGGCGGCCAGGGGACCGCCGCGACGAATCGTTCCGGCAATTTTACCGCGATTGCCCGAAAAGGCGTCCGCTTTCGGCGCGGCTTAATGCGCGTTTCGTCGGCAGCGCCTCTATGGTAGGCGGCAGGCATGTCCAGCTCCCCTTCCAAGCCTCCCATCCTCGTTTTCGATCTCGACGGCACCCTGGCGGAAACCGCCGGCGACCTGATCGGCGCGCTCAACACCATTTTGGAGCGCGAGGGCATGGCGCCCGTCAGCCTCAAGGCCGGCCGCGAAATGGTCGGTGCCGGCGGCCGTGTCCTGCTCCAGCATGGTTTTGCGGCATCAGGCGGCGGGAAACTCGATCCGGACCGGCTGGAAAAGCTGTTTGCCGACTATCTGAAGGTCTACGAGAAGCGCATCGCCCAGGAATCGCACCTGTTTCCCGGGCTGGTCGCGGCGCTGGACCGGTTCGAAGCGGCTGGCTGGATCTTCGCGGTCTGCACCAACAAGGTCGAGCACGCGTCGCTGAAGCTCTTGAAAGCGCTCGATATCACCGACCGTTTCAAGGCGATTTGCGGTCAGGACTCGGTCTATATCGATGGCAAGGCGGTGATGAAGCCCGATCCGCGCGTGCTGCGCGCCACCATCGAGCGGGCCGGGGGCAATCCCGCCCATGCGGTGATGATCGGTGATTCGAAAACCGATATCCGCACCGCCCAGGCAGCCGGCATGCCCGTCGTCGCGGTTAATTTCGGCTACACCGACCAGCCGGTGGAGACTTTTGAGCCGAATGTGGTGATTTCCAGCTTCGATCAGCTCTGGGATGCGGTGGCAAACCTGAGATTTTCTGCGAGCTGATTGAATTTGCCTTCGGAACACCTGTCGATCGCCTTGACACTGGCGGGTGGCCCGGAGGATATAGCCCGCATTCGGCCAAGCGCCGGGCGATTAGCTCAGCGGGAGAGCACTCCCTTCACACGGGAGGGGTCGCAGGTTCGATCCCTGCATCGCCCACCATCTATCCCAGCGAACATCACCGCAAGAAGCAAACCTAGTCGATGACCTCGACAATGGTACCGCTGTTATTGATGAGCAGGAATTGGTTGTTGACGTGCGCGAAGCGCAGTGTCCCGTAGCGCGCGTCGCTATCAATCGCGTGGGTTTGAATGTCTTTGGGCAGATCCTTCCCGCGCGCGAACACGTCTGACAGGGTGACGCTCGGAATTTTTTTCGCGGCTATGGTCGCACGCAAGGCTTTCTGATCATCACTCGACAGACGCGACGTCGACTTATTGGTCAAATCGCCCGTGGCGGTTCCACCTTCCGTTCCGCCTTTGCCTGGCTGCCAATTGGGCGCGCCGAACTGTCCCGTCGATCCTGCCGCAGGACCTCCGGGAGCGGTATCCGGCTTGGGGCCTTGGGCATGCGATGCAGATGCTGCAAAGAGCATCGTGGCAACCAAGAGCATCTTCATAAGCTGACTCCGCTGACATTCGCCGCCCTGATGTCAGGTCAATGCAGGTCTTGGAGAGTTGTTCCGGCGTCGATGCCACGATGCTGGACCGTGCAAGTGATCCATTGACCGATTACCAACGTACGAGGGGTATGACCCTCGATCGCAACAGACTGCTGCGTCTCACCACAGACGTGGCCTGCGCTTATGTCGGCCACAACCGCATCCCCAAATCAGAGCTGCCCGGATTGATTGCGAATATCTACGCAACGATCGAGCGTCAGATTTCTCCGCCGCCGGCCGCGTCTGAAACACGGCGGGCGAAGCGGGGGCGAAAGCCAAAACTAGCTTTTCGGCAAGGCCGCAAACCTAAGAAGTGATGTCCTTAGATTGCTGACTAGGAACCCGGAGCTTCCAGGCTGGGGCCGACCCATTGTTCGACCTGGCCGGCATGCCAGCCCATGTCCTCGAATTCGGCGGCGCTGATGCGCTTGTCCGCCTTGACGGTGGCATCGTCGGCCGCGCCCGCCAATTGCGCGACGGCTTTCTCCGCCTCCTCGCGATCGACAATCGCGGCGTAAAACGTCTCCTCCGTCACGGGACCGTCGCCGTCCACGGGCTGAAACGTCACGCTGACGGCCCAACCTGACGTTGGTTTGGAAATGGCCTTGCTAGATGCAGGGGCGGTCTTCGACTTGGTCGTCATGGTCGCTCTCCCGATCGTGTTGCTGTCATCCGATCAATGAGAGAAGGCGCCCGTCGTTCCACGAAACGACAGTCATTTATAAATTATATTTAAATATCAAAAAGATAGATAGATTAATTCATGCGATAGCGCAGTTAGGAGAACCTGCAACCTGAGCCGTGCGGCGACCGTTCGAGCCGATCTTGTCTTACGCCAGTCCTATGCACTACCACAGGTTATGACATTCCGCCGGCCGTGGAGCCGCGCATCTGGAGTTGAGAGTGCTGCCGCCCAGTGACGATCGTCTTCCCATGCATGCCCGGCTGCGCGATGCGCTGGCATCCCGCATCGCTGCCCTCGAATGGGCTTCTGGCGAGGCCATCCCGTCCGAGCAGGAACTTGCCAAAGCGTACGGTGTCTCCACCAGCACCATGCGCAAGTCCATCGAACATTTGGTGCGTGAAGGCCTGCTGGAGCGCAAGCAGGGGGTCGGCACCTTCGTCCGCCGGCCGTCCTTCGACGGTTCGCTGTTCCGCTGGTTCAACTTCGAGGATGCCTCGACGGGCGGAGGCCGCACGGTTCCCGAAAGCCGACTGATCGAGCGCGAGGTGATGGACGCGACACCGGAAATCGCCAGTGGGTTGCGCCTGCCTGAGGGCGCCAAGGTGGTGCGTGTGCTGCGTCTGCGGCTCTGGGCCGGCAAGCCGGTGATCTGCGAAGACCTCTATCTGCCGCATCCGCTGTTCGAGCCCTTCGTCACCATGGACGAACACGAAATCGGCCCGCTGCTTTACCCGGTCTATGAACGTGCCTTCGGCCAAGTGGTGACTTCGGTCGAAGACGAGCTGTCGCTGGGGCAGGCCGATGTGGTGAAGGCACGCCTGCTTGAAGTTAAGACCGGCGATCCGCTGATCGTCGTCGAGCGCACCTCCTTCGGTACCAACGGCACGCCGATCGATTGGCGGCGCGCCTATGGCCGATCCGACCGCTTCCGCTATCGCGTTCGTCTCACCTAACGCTTGAGTTGCTTGGTCGCGAGCCAAGCGTCAACCATGCCAGAGATCTGACTGCTGTTGCTATCCATCATCATCATATGGGAATTTCCGGAAATCCCCCTCTTTGGCAGATCGTAGATATCGACATTTCCACCGGCGGCTGAAATCGCATCGCCGAAACGGCCGGCTGTCTCGCGCATACGTTTCCAGCGCGGATCCACTTCAATGTAGTCGCCGAAGACCATCAGCACCGGAATGTTTTTGAGCTTTGCTTCCTGACCGAGGTAACCCACCGAGGCCGGTTCGACCGCGACAAGCGCCTTGATCTTGTCGGGCTTTTCTTGCGCCACCTTGAAGCCGAATTGTCCGCCTTGGGAATGAAACACCAAGACACAGGGACACACTTTATCGACCAGTTCGCGGTAGGCATTCAAAATGGCCTCGTCCGTCGTCGTCCAGCGCGGCACAACCTGTCGCGTAAAATTCTCATAGCCTTTCATAGGGAACAGGCTGCCGGCATGGACGCGACGCTTGCTTGGATCGTCGTTCCACGCTCCAGGTCCTTCGCCGATACGAAAGCGCTCGAATGGATTGGCGACGGTCAGGAAAACCGGATCGCCTTTGAATATGTCAGGCGACGCCCATCCGGAGCGGCCACGTTCCACTGCGTCGGAATTGTAAACCTTCCATCCGCGACGCAGGAAATCCTGCAGCCAGCCCGGCCGTCCATCAGGCGTCGTTTCCCATGTCACGCCAGTGAGGCCACCACCGTGCCACATCAACAGTGGTACGCGACCGCGCTCATCAGCGGGCGTGAAATGCTGAACGTACATCTGCTCCACCTGGTAGCGACCATTCGGATCGATGACGGCCGGCGCGCCGTGCGGTGTGAGCGCGACTTCCTTGACGGGCTTCCCGGCAATTTCAACGACCCGGCCGCCGATATGAAACGATCCAAAGTCCTTGATCGCCAGCGGTGGAGGCTCCTGAGCCGACAGTTCTCCCGTCGAAAACAAGGGTACGGAAGCCGCGATCAGCGCGGCGCAGATGCTCTTCTTGTCGAAAATCATGTGTTCCCTCCAACACAGTCAGAATCAGCCGGCGGTGACGGGCACGCGATAGAGTGCCAGCCCATTATCCCAGAACGCTTTCTGGGCCAGCTCTGGCCCCAGCACGCGTTCGACCAAAGCAATGTCGTCGGGCTGGAACGGCCGTTGCGCGCGGGTGGAAGGCAGGTCGGTGCCGAAGACGAGCGCGTCGGGGCTCTTCGCGGCGATACGTTCAAGCGCTTTCGGCACGTCCATTTTGACCCGGCCGAAGCCCGTCGCCTTGATTTTAGCGCCAGCGGCGACGAGATCGAGCACGACGGGCAAGCCGGCTTCAGTCATGCCGAGATGATCGATGACGATCTGCGGCAGTTTTGCCAGCCGATCGACATGCGGACGCAGGGCCGCGGCATCGGCATAGATTTCCGCGTGCCAACGTCCGGCTGCATGGGCACGTTGCGCGAGCGTCATCAGATCGTCGACGCTGTCGATCCGGCCACGGAACATGTTGAAACGCAGCGCGCGCACGCCGATGTCGGCGAGCTGGGCGATCTCGGCATCCGGAATGTCATTGGGCACCTGGGTCACGCCGACCCATGACTTCCCCAGTTTCGGTAAAGTCGCCTTGAGATAGGACTGATCGAAACCATGGAACGAGCCGGAGACGATCGCGCCCGCGACCACACCGAGCGGCCGCGTCTGGCCGAGATAATCGTCGAGCGGGAAATGCGGTGGCGTGTAGCCCTGATTGGGAACGATCGGGAAAGCGTGATCGATGATGTGGCAATGACTGTCGAATATCCGGCGCGTGGCGGCGCGGGCCGGTAACATGGCGGACGTAGCGAGCGCAGTCGCTCCGACCAGAAAGCGGCGACGATCCATATTCATGCTGTCCTCCCTTGAGAATGCGATGCTTAAAGTTGCTGAGCCACCCACAGCACCTCGTCGGCGATGGCGTGGGGGCGCTCGACCGGCGAGAAATGCCTGGCCTTCGGCAGGATCGTGAGTTTCGCGCCGGCGATCCGCGCGGAGATATCCTGCGCCATCGCAATCGGTGTGGCGTAATCCTCCTCACCGACGATCACCGCCGTCGGACAGGTGATGGTGTCGAGGTGGGCGCGCAAATCGGCCTTTGCCAGCATATCGCAGGTGGCGCCATAGCAGGCGGGATCATTGGCGAGAAAAATATCGAGGCAGCGCTGCACGGCGGCGGGCTGCTCGGCTCGAAAAGCGTCGGTGAACCAGCGGTCGAGCTGGAAATCGACCAGGGCTGCCATGCCTTGCGTCGCGGCGCGTTGCGCCCGCTCGGCCCATTTCGGCATGGCGGCGACGCCGTAAGATGCCGTCGTGTCGATCAGAACGAGGCCATCGGTACGCGGCGGATGACGCAGACCAAAAGCCTGCGCGACGCAACCGCCCATCGAACAACCGGCCACAATGGCAGACGACCAGCCGGCCGCGTCCAGAACGCAAGCCAGATCATCAGCGAACAGATCGCCGGTGTAAGGGCCAGGACGCTTCTCAGATCGGCCGTGCCCACGGCAGTCGACGGTCAACAGATGACAGGTGTCGCGCAATTCCTGCACGAGTTCGTCCCACTGGCGTGCAGCCATGGCGAGCGCATGGATCAGAACGACGCGTGGCGCGTCCGGTGCGGGAGACGAATAGAGATCGAAAGTGATTTCGCAGCCATCGGCCGCCCGCGCCGACATCAGCCGGGCGGCAAGAGAAGAGACCTGCTTCATATTCATTGTCCTGGCTTGATCCCGGCGAGGTCGATGACCTCCTGCCAACGCGGCAGATCGCGCTCCATCACGCCCTTCAGCTCATCCGGACCGCCGCCGACGAATTCAAAACCCTGATCGGCGAGTTTTGTGGACATCTCCGGCGCGCGCATGACAGCGCTGACGTCGGCATGAATCTTTTGCGCGATGGGATCGGGGAGGCCGGCCGGTGCGAGAATGCCGTACCAAGTGTCAAGGAAGACACCCGGCACGCTCTCGCTCATCGTCGGCACGTTAGGCAGAATCGCCGAGCGCTTTTCCGACGAGACCGCCAGCGCGACGATGCTGCCGGCCTGAATGCTGCTGATCAGGGCAGGGAGGCCCGTCGCAACGAGGCCGATGTGATTGCCCATGAGATCAGCCAGCGCTGGCGCGCCGCCACGATAAGGCACATGACGCAGCGGCAGGCCTGACTTCGCAGCCAAGAGTTCGGCGGCCAGATGCCCGGGTGTCCCCGATCCCGCCGTGCCGAACGGCAGATCGGTCTTGCCGTCCTTACCGCGCTTGATCAGCTCCGCCAGGCTCGAGACATTGAGACCACGGCTGGCGACGAGCACCTGAGGTGAACGCGCCACAAGCGTAACAGGCGTGAAATTCTTCAGCGGATGAAAGGCCCGGTTCTTCATCAGGCCCTGGTTGATAAGAATGCCGTCGCCAAAGAGGAGCAGAGTGTAGCCGTCGGGCGCCGCGCTCGCGACGGCGGCCGCCCCGATCTCGCCGGCCGCGCCGCCCTTGTTGTCGATGACGACCTGATGGCCCCAGCGTTCGCCCAGTCCGGCACCGACCAGCCGGGCGATCACGTCATAACTGCCACCGGCCGGAAAGGGGACGACCAGACGCACCACCCGATCGGGATAGCTCTGCGCCGAAGCGGCGGAGAAAGAGACAAAGAACGCGGCGGCAATCGACAGAAATCGCTTCATGGGCACCTCCCGGCGCGGACCATAGGCAGTCCTCTACAGGAGTCAATGAGTCCTGTAGAGGACTCATGGGGAGGAATCATGAGCTCAACAGGTGATTGGCGGGCTGTCGTGTTCGTTTTTCACGTCCGAGACGCTGTAAAATTTCCCCTCGTCTGCCGTATTCGATACGCGATCACGAATGTAAAAACTCAGATATAAAACAGTTATTTAAAGTATTATCTCGTGAAAATGAATGAAGAATTTGGAGACGATGCGGCCGATTATTGGCCCGAACTGGGGTCCGATCCAGGAACAATTGTGATAAATTTCTGATTTGTTAGTCGTGACACGTAAGGATGGGCACGCACCGATTTATTTGATCGATTGATTTTGCGGCAGCCTCTGTTTTGGGGGCAGAGGGAAGCCGGGAGTTTTTGGTTTTGCGTTTCGTATGGGCGGTGGCGTTAGCGGTTTTGGTCACACCTGCAGCATTCGGGCAGGCAAGGGCGTTTGACTTTTTCGGCCTGTTCGGGGGCGAGGAGCCCTTGCCGCAACCCTCCCAGCAAACCCTGCCTTACGATCTGCAGATCACCGGGGTCGATGACAAGACCCTGCTTCAGACCCTGAAAGACGCCTCCAACACCTGGGCTTTGCGTCGCGATCCGCCGCCCTCCGGCGACGGTCTGGTGCGCCGCGCCGCTGCCGACTATCCGCGTCTGGCCGAAGCGCTGTGGGCGGCGGGCTATTATAATGCTGATGTCCGAATGAGTGTCGCCGGCCGCAACCTGGCAGTCGACGGCGACAATCGTTCTGCGGCCGCAGCCGCCGATGCGCAACGCGGCCGCCAGCTCGTGCCTCTCACCGTTGCCGTCACGCTTGGCCCGCTCTTCCATCTGCGCGAAGTCCGGGTCTTCGACGCGCGCACCAATCAGCCGTTGGCCGCTGACCTGATCCATCGTCGCGGCTTTCCTTTGAAGGCAGGCGATGAGGCGACCGCCGGCAATATCCGCGCTGGCGCCGCTTCGGCGGTCGACTATCTGCGCGAGCAATCGCGGCCCCTGGCCAAAATGGTGTCGATCGCTCCGGTCATCGAACATCGCCAGAATGTCATGGACGTCGCGATCACCATCGATCCCTCGCAAAAGGCCGGCATAGGCCCGGTGACCGTCGAAGGCACGCAGAATGTGCCAACCAGCGTCGTGCAGTCCTTCATCTATTTGCAGCCGGGCGAGCCCTATTATCCGCGCCGCCTCAGCGATACGCGTAAATCGATTTCCAAGATCGACGCCATCGGTTCCGTGCGCATCGACGAGGCCGATCATCTCGATGCCGAGGGCAATCTGCCTCTCAATGTCACCGTGTCGGAGCGCAAGCGCCATGCGGTCGGTGCGTCGGCCTCCTATTCCACGTTCGATGGACCATCGCTGCGCGCCTGGTGGATGGACCGCAATCTGTTCGGTGGCGCTGAGCGTTTGCGCATCGATGCGGAAGTTGGCTTCGCCGCGCCCACAGGCGGGCGGCAGTTCCGTCGCATCCAGACCTTCGATGCGCAAAATCTCGTCGGCCGCCTGAAGGCCAGTTTCATCAAGCCGGCGCTGTGGGGCACGCGCAATGATCTTTTGATCGACACCGGCATCCAGCGCGAGCGCACCAATTCCTATTGGAGCATGACCGCCGGCGGCACCGTTTCGATCCGCCATCGCTTCACCGAATTCGCCAGCGTGCAGCTGGGCATCGATGCGGAACGCGGGCGCGTCCAGGACATTCTCGGCACCACCGATTACACGCTCGTCGGCTTCCAGGCGGCGGCGAATTATGACTCGACCGACGATCTCCTGAACCCGACACGCGGCATTCGCGTCACCGCCTCTGTCTCGCCCTATGCCAAGGCCTTCGGTTCGACCATCAATCTCCTGCAATCGAAGGTACAGGCCACCGCCTATTACGCGCTCGATGAAGACGCCCGTTATATTCTCGCCGGCCGCGTCAATGTCGGCTCGCTCGCCGGGTCCGATCTGACGGATATTCCAGCCAATCGTCGCTTCTTTGCCGGCGGCGGCGGCTCGGTGCGCGGTTTCCGCTACCGCTATCTGAGCCCGCTTGGGCCCTTTGGCGTGCCGATCGGCGGCCGTAGCCTGTTCGAGGCCTCCGCCGAGGCGCGCATCAAGATCACCGATACGATCGGCGTCGTGCCCTTCGTCGATGCCGGTAATGCCTTCGCGTCTCCGCTGCCCAACTTCAAGGGCGGCATCCGGGTCGCCGCCGGCCTCGGTCTGCGCTATTTTACGGCCATCGGCCCGGTCCGTATCGATTTCGCCATGCCACTCAACCGGAAACCCGACGATCCGCGCTTCGGCGTCTATGTCGGGTTGGGACAGGCGTTCTGATGATGAAACTGCGCCCGCTACGTTCCATCGCTCTCGTCTCCGTGGTGACACTCACGGTCGGCGGCCTCTGGGCCGGTTATACGGTCTTGAGCGGCGCCGAAGAAGACAAGGGCATGCTCGCCTCGTTCATCTCGCGCATGGTCTCTTCGCCCGACATGAAGATTTCCATCGGCGCGATCGACGGGCCACTGTCGTCGGATGCGACCATCCGCAATGTCGAGATCTCCGATCGCAACGGCGTCTGGTTCAAGCTCGATCAGGCACGCCTGGTCTGGCGGCGGCTGGCACTCCTGCGCGGCCGCCTCGAAGTCGACGGACTTGAAGCCGGCAAGGTCGAAGTGCTGCGCAAGCCGGTGAGCGAACCCACGCCCGCAACCGCCAAGACCGAACCGTTCGATCCCAAGTCGCTGCTGCCCGATCTGCCTGTCGCCGTCGACATCCGCGGCTTCCGCATCAACGAAATCGATCTCGGTCCAGAAATCGTAGGGCAGGCGGCGCGCATCACCATCAACGGCCGTGCCAAGCTCGGCGACGCTTCGGCCGGGCTCGACAGCGAAGTCAATGTCCAGCGCCTCGATGCGCCTGGCGCCATCAGCGCGAAACTCAATTACGAGCCGCAGACGACAGCGCTGTCGGTCGCGGTGACAGCCAACGAGCCGGCCGGCGGCATGGTTGCCGGTGCCCTGCAAATTCCCAACAGCCCGCCCGTCGAACTCAACCTGAAAGGCGACGGCAAGCTCGATGATTTTTCCGCCGGGCTCACCTTCACGGCCGGTCCTTCTATCGGCGCGCAGGCGAAAGCACGTTTGGAAAAGTCCGGCGACGGCCGCCAGTTCACGCTCGATGGTGACGGCCGCGTCACCGCTTTGATGCCCGAACGTTTCGCCGGCCTTATGGCCGATCCGGTGAAGCTCAGCGGACGCGGACGCATTGGCGCCGATAGCGCCTGGACGTTCGACGATCTGCGCATCGCCACCAATACGGCTTCGATCGCTTATGCCGGCCTTGCCACCACCGATCAGATCAAGGGGCGGTTGCAACTGGCCCTGCCGAGCCTGACGCCCTTGAGCAAACTGGCCGGTCGCGATCTGGCCGGCAGCGCCGATCTAGCCATGGATGTCGATGCCCGGCCCAACGCCAATGCCTATGCCGCCAAGATCGACGGGCGCCTGAACAAGCTCGTCACCGGCACGCCGGCGCTCGACAAACTGATCGGCGAACGCCTGACGCTTTCCGGTCCGCTCGAATATTCGAGCCGCGGCTTTGGCGCCAGCGCGCTCGCGGTTACCGGACAATATGTAACGGCCAAATTGACGGCAACCGGCAGCTCGCTGAAACCTGCGCTGGCGATCGATGCCGCGCTGTCCGATCTCTCTAAGGCCGATGAGCGCCTGACGGGTGTCGCCAATCTGAACGCGCAGGTGACCGGCGATCTCAATAGCCCCAATGTCAGAGGCACGCTGTCGCTCGACAAAGCAACGGCCGCCGGCCGGCCGATCCGGCATCTGCAGCTCGATCTCAATGGCACGGACGTGCTGGGCCAGGCGCGGGTCGCGCTCAAACTCGATGGCGACGTCGACAACCGCGCCGCGCGCGGCGCTGTCCAGGTGTCGAAGGCTGATGCCGGCTGGACCATCGCGCCATCGGATCTGACCATCGGCCGCGTCGCGATTACAGGCAACGCCACGGTCACGCCCTCGGGCCTTGCCAATGGCACCATCAAGATCAACGCGCCATCCTTGGAAGACCTGTCGGCGTTCGCGCTGCGCGACATGCAGGGCCGGCTCAATGCCGATATCACGCTCATCGGCAAGGACGGCGCGCAATCGGTCGAGATCAACGCCAATGGCAGCGCCATCCGCGCCGGTGACATTGCCGTGTCGCTGCTTGATGTGCGCGGCAAGGGCCTCGACCTCCTACGCAAACCTTCCATCGACGCCACGGCGCGTCTGGAGGGCGCGACGGCCGCCGGCACCTCTATCCCGCGCTTCCAGGTGGTGGCACGCGGCACGCCGTCCCAGACCAATTTCGATCTCTCCGGCGAAGTGCGTGGGATCACCGTTGACGGCAAGGCGACCGTGGCGCCGGGCGAGCGCACCCGCATCGATCTCACCTCGCTCAACGCCAGAAGCAATGGCCGACGACTGAGCCTGACCGCGCCGGCGACGATCTTCTGGCAGAACGGCATTGCGTCGTTCGAACAATTGGCGATCGCGGCCGACAGCGGCCGTCTGACGGCCAGTGGTCGGGCCGGAAGCCAACTCAATCTCGCCATCAACGCCCGCTCGATCCCGTTGGCGATCGCCAATCTCGTTTCGCCTGGCGTCAATGCCAGCGGTACGATTGATGGCGAAGCGCGGATTTCCGGCACGCCGTCTTCGCTCGCCGGCGACTGGAACGTGAAGATCGGCAAACTCTCCGATCCCTCGCTGCGGTCTTCCGGTCTGTCGTCAATCGACATCGCCGCCAACGGTCGGCTTGAAGGCACGTCGACTTCGGTCAATGCGCAGATCAATGCGGGCAGGGCAGGTACGCTCAACGTCACCGGCCGCGTGCCGATCGATGCCGCTGCCCGCATGGACCTCAACATCCGTGGCGCCATCGACGCCAGTGCCGCCAACACCATGCTGGCCGCCAATGGTCAGAGCGTGACCGGCAAGGTCAATGTCGATCTGCGTGCCACCGGTTCGACGTCCGATCCGCAGGTCTCCGGCAGCGCGACGCTCGCCGGCGGCACCTTCGCCGATCCGCTGAATGGCGTGCGGCTGGAAAACATCAACGCGCGCCTGCTTGGCTCGGGCCGGGATCTCAACATCGAGCAACTGTCGGCGACGACACCGAATGGCGGTACGATCAGCGGCTCCGGCAAGATCAATCTCGCCACCGCCGGTTTCCCCGGCACCATTCACATCACCGGCCGCAACGCGCAGGTGAGTTCGACGCAGACGGTTTCGAGCACGGCCGATTTCGATCTCAACATCACCGGCACGCTCGGTCAGCGTCCGAAAGTTGCCGGCAAGATCACCATCGTCTCCATGGACGTGACCGTGCCGGAGCGGCTGCCGATCAACCTGCGGCCGCTGCCCAACGCCAAACATATCGACCCTGGCCCATTCGTGCGCGAAATCCTGGCGCTGGAGAAAAAGGCCAAGGCCCGCGCCAAAGCGAAATCGGCTTTCGACGCGATGCTCGACATCGCCGTCTCGGCGCCGAACCGTCTGTTCGTGCGCGGGCGCGGCATCGATGCGGAATTCGGTGGCGACCTGCGGATCACCGGCAGCGTGCAGAAGCCCAATATCATCGGCCAGTTCGATCAGCGCCGTGGCCGTATCAGCATCGCCGGCAAGCGCATCGACATCACCCAGGGCCGCCTGACTTTCACGGGCGGTCTGACGCCGGAAATCAATTTCGTCGCCGAGACCACGTCCAGCGACGCGACCTTGCAGGTTCAGGTCGACGGCCCGGCGGCATCGCCTTCGTTCTCTTTCGGATCGCAGCCGCAGATGCCGACCGACGAAGTGATGTCGCGCATTCTCTTCGCCAAACCGTCCGGCAGTCTCTCGGCTTTCCAGGCGGTGATGCTGGCGCAATCGGTGGCGCAATTCTCCGGCGCCGGCCCTGGTCTCGATGTGTTCGAGAAGCTGCGCAAATCACTTGGTGTGGATTCGCTCGACATTCGCGAGGATGCCAGCGGCGGCGTCAGCGCCGGCGCATCACGCTACATCTCCGACAACGTCAGTATCGGCGTGCGGGCAGGTGCCAGGCCTGAGCAATCGGCCGTCGGCGTCAACGTCGATATCACGCGGCGCGTGCGCGGCGTCGGCGAAGTGGGCGCCGACGGGCGCACGTCGGTCGGCATCGGCGTCGAGTGGGAATATTGATTCGCTAGATACCCGCCTTCGACCTAAGTTCCACGACGGACGACACGCACAAAGTGCCTGTCGCTCAGGCCTTTCTGCAAAACAGATATATGTATCTATTGAGATATGAAAGAGCGGCTGTTCTCACGCAGGCGGCGTTGACCCAATTCTTCCGATACTGGTTTTCCGTGCGCTGCCAAAGCCTTGTACTATACCTGCTCTGTATATAGCACGTATTCATACTATTATGATGATGATGGCGAGGCTGCCCGCTGCAATAACTTGCTGACGAAGTGACTGTCTTAAAAAGGCATAGCGCCCCTCACTTGCACCTTGACAATATTTGCTCCCTGCCATGATTTCTTGCTTACGCAGTATTTGCGGCAACGAATATTGATTTTGTCATCTGTGACGACAGCAGTGGGAGGGGCTATCGACGGTTTGGGTCGTAGCTCGAATTGGGTGAGGGGCAACAACAATGACAGCAGTCGAAAAATCGAAACGGGGCTTTGCATCCATGACACCGGAACGGCGCCAGGAAGTGGCGCGCAAAGGTGGCTTGGCCGTCAAACCCGAAAATCGTGCCTTCTCGAAAGACAAGAAACTGGCGGTGAAAGCCGGCCGCAAAGGTGGCTCCTCCGTCAGTCCGCAGAATCGTGCCTTCTCTCGTAATCCAGCGTTGGCTTCAAGCGCTGGGCGCAAAGGCGGGCTTGCTGGTCCGAATCCTGCAACTTCTGAGACGCCTGAGAGTTAAGTAACGCATTTGAGACATGCGTTCTTATTGAAGGAGGCTCTCATGGATAGACGCCAACTGATCCTAGCTGCATTCGCATCGGCCACCGCCACGCTCGTTGGAGCACAAGCGATGGCTGCAGAGAAAATCGAAGATCTTCCGGCCGATGGCGCGATTGAAGTGAAGAAGTGGGGCGGCGGACATGGCGGCTGGGGCCCTCCAGGTCATGCGCGCGGCTGGGGACGCGGCAACAGTGCTTGGGCGGCGACGCGTGGTCGCAAGCGCGGTTGGTATAAGCATCGCCGGCGCGGCTGGTAAAACGACCGCTTGGATTTGACGACAAACGACACTGCGCGACATCGTTCGCGCAGTTTTTGTTTGTCGCGTGCGGACCAAGGTGCACGATTTGCCGTAAGCAGCCATGCGCTTCACATTTCGCCATCAAATCTTCGTATTGTGCCGCAGAGTGATTCTAAATTTATCGTAATGTGAGCATTCAGAATTTGTTCACGTTCGAAGCGCCATGAAGAGCGTGTTCTAACAACCCAAGGAGATTCAAAAATGAAATTTCATGCACTCACTTTGGCAGCTTCGGTTCTGGGCGCTGTGACCTTGGGCGCCATCGGCTCGGCAAGCGCGATGCCCGTGTCGCAGATGCCGGCAGCGGCTGCGCAGATCAATATCGATCACGTGCAGTATCGTCCGGGCCATCCGCACTATCGCCATGCGCGTCCGGTCCGTCGCCCGGTTTGCCGCATCAACACGATCCGCACGCGTGGTCCGTTCGGCCGCGTGGTCGTCAAGCAAGTGCGCGTCTGCCGTTAATCTCTTTTCAAAGCGAAGCGCCGCGGATAAGCATCCGCGGCGTTTTCATGTGCCCGCGAACATGCGCGCGTAAAACGAGTCGACATCGGCCTGGCCCTGCGTCTGCAAGCGTTTGTTACGCGCATCGACGTCGTCAGGCAGTTCCTTGCCGCCGGCATCGCCCACCTGTCGCGAGACTTTGCGGACAAAGCTGCAGCGCTCATGTCGTGAAGCACCGAAAGCGGTGAAGGTCGCAGCGAGATCACTTGACGCGGCGATCTGCGGCGCCAGCAGGATAGAATCCTCCAGCGCCATGGCACCGCCTTGTCCCATATAAGGTGTGCAGGCATGAGCGCCGTCACCGATGATCAGAACCCGGCCTTTGTTCCAGGGCAGAGGCAGCGCCATTTCCTCGACAGCCGTATAGAGCACGCCCTCGGGTGACATCAGTCCGTCGAGCAGAGCAGCCGCAGGGCCTTTGAACTCGGCAAGCTTCTCGCGCATGATTTCATGCATTCGCGTAGTGTCGTAGAGCGGTTTCGAGGGCTCATTGGTGGTGGCAAAGATATAAAGTTGATCGTCGCTGATCGGCATGATGCCGAGGCGCTTGCCGACGCCCATCATCATGATCTTGACGTCGATCTCCTTCGGCTTCTTGTGCACGCTGCGCCAGGTGCCAAAGCCCGTAAATTCCGGCGTCATCTTGCCAAAGAGCTGTTCGCGGATCGAAGAGCGAATGCCGTCGGCGCCGATCAATCCGTCGCAGGCGATCTCGCTGCCATCGGAAAGCCGTGCGATCACCTGCGGGCCTCGATCTTCGAAACTGTCGACGGTGAGACCGAGCTTGATGTCGACGCCCAGCCGTTGCACTTCGTCCGCGAGCGCCCGGTGCAGATCGGAACGTTTGATGCCGACGATCGGAGGGACGTGCGCGGGATCGCGCGACGGGTAATGTGTTTCGGTGATGAAACTACCGTCCGCCGTCAGATAGACATTGCGGCCATCGCTGGCCCAACCGCGTTCCAAAACCGCATCGAGCACACCAAGCGTCCGGACGGATTCCAAGCCATTGGCATAAAGAAAAATGCCGGAACTCGACGGCGTCCAGTGCGGATCCTTCTCCACCAGAACCACATCGACCGATTGGCGTTTGAGAGCGATGGCGAGAGAAGCGCCAGCGATCCCGCCGCCGACAATGACGATCTTCGTCATGAGCGTGTTTTACCTTTGAAACATCATACGAATACGTACGAGGTTACGTCAGGCGGCGTTGCAAGGCAAAGCGCTCAGAGCCCCGTTTGATTAGTCAAACGCGATCGAAATCCGACCTGTTCTACACGCCGAGATAGCGCGCCTTGACGTCGCTGTCGGTGGCAAGCTCCGCCGGCAGGCAGTGATGAACAATCTGGCCCTTGGCGACGATGTAAACGCGGTCGGCATATTTCAGCACGAAGGCCAATTGCTGTTCGACCAGCAACACCGCCGTGCCGCTGTCTTTCAAGGCGCCGACGAGACGGCCGAGTTCGCGCACCATCAAAGGCGCCAGCCCTTCCGTCGGTTCGTCCATCAGCAACAGCGTCGGATTGGCGACGAGCGCGCGGCCTGCCGCCAGCATTTGTTGTTCGCCGCCGCTTAGTTTGGCGCCGGACTGATCGAGCCTCTGACCGAGATTGGGAAAGAGTTCGATCATCTTGGCGAAAGTCCAGGGGCTCGCTTCACGCTCGCGCGCCGTGACCTGGAGATGTTCGCGCACGGAGAGAGAGGGAAACACGCGCCGGCCCTGGGGCACATATCCCAATCCCAGCCGCGCGATGCGATGCGGCGCCATTCGCGTGATATCCGCGCCATCAAACAAGATGCGGCCGCTGCGGGGCGGCGTCAGCCCCATGATGGAGCGCATCAGGGTCGTCTTGCCGACGCCATTGCGACCGAGAATGCCGACGATCTCGCCGGGCTTCACCTCCAGCGACAGGTCTTGCAGCACCTGGCTCGAGCCGTAATTGGTGTAGATGTTCTCAACTTTGAGCATGGCTCACTCCACGCCCAGATAAATGTCGCTAACCTGCTTGTTGCCACGAATGGTGGCTTCGTCGCCCTCGGCGATGATCCGGCCTTGATGCATCACGGCGATACGGTCGGCGATCTCGAAGGCGACGTCCATATCGTGCTCGATCATCAGAATGGTCATGTCGCGCGGCAAAGCGCGCACCATGGCGGCGACGCGATGGGTTTCGGCCGGCGACAGGCCGGATGTCGGCTCGTCGAGCAGCAGGATTTTCGGATTACCCGCCAGCGCCATCACCACTTCGATCTGGCGCTGTTCGCCATAAGACAGATTCTGGACGATGGTGTCGGCCACATCGACCAAATTCCATTCCGCCAGCAAGGCCTCGGCACGCTCGCGCACATCCGCATACTGGGTCATCGGGCGAATGAATTTGAACGTCACCTGCTGCGCGCCGCAGACCGCGAGCTGGAGATTTTGAAAAACGGTGAGCTGCCGAAACAGATTGGTGATCTGAAAGGTGCGGGCGAGACCGAGGCGCGCCCGGGCATCCGGCGCCAGTTGGGTGATGTCCTGGCCGAACAGGCTGATGCGCCCGGCCGAAGCGATGATATTGCCGGAGATAGAATGAAACAGCGTCGTCTTGCCGGCACCATTGGGGCCAAGGAGCACCAGCCGTTCGCCCGGCGCCATGGCCAATGTCACATCGGTAAGAGCGCGCACGCCGCCGAAATTCTTGGCGACATTCTGCACGTCGAGAGCTTTGTATGCCGTCATGGTTTACGCCTCGCCATGAAGCGCTCGCGGTAGAGCCCGATCAGACCACGCGGTGCGAACAAAGTGGTCGCCACGTAGATGATGCCGAGCGCCAGCAGCCAGTGCTGCGTCTGCGAGGAGATGATGTCTTCGAGCAGGATGATCGCCGCAGCACCAATGGCCGGGCCAAGCAGCGTGCCGACGCCACCGATGATGACCATGATCAGCACTTCGGCCGAGCGCACCACGTGCAGGAAGTCGGGGCTGACGAAGCGGTTGTAATAGACATAGAGGGCGCCTGCGAGGCCGGCGAAGGCGGCTGCGATGACGAAAGCCACGAATTGATGCCGCCAGACATTGAAGCCCAAGGCCTGCATACGGCTTTCGCTTTCGCGAATGCCCTGCAAGGCCAGGCCGAAGGGGGAACGGATAAGCGCCACCAGCACGACCGTCGAGGCGGCGACCAGACCCAGCACCAGGAAATAGAACGAGGTCTCGTCGGACACGAAAGCCGGCCGGCGCAGGCCCGGCAGGCCGTCGTCACCGCCCGTCATCGTCCGCCAACCAAAGGCGATCCCCCACACCACCTGCGCCAAAGCCAGCGTGATCATTAGTAAATAACTGCCGCGTGCCCGCAGGGCGAGAAGCGCGAACACCGCACCCAATGCGATCGCCATTGTGAGGCCGGCGGGAAAGGCGATCCATTCCGACATCCGCAGCTTCACCGACAGAACGGCGATCGTATAGGCGCTGATGCCGAAGAAGGCCGCATGGCCAAGCGAGGCCAGGCCGGTATAGCCGATCAGAAGATCGAGGCTCATGGCAAAGAGCGCGAAGATCAGGATCTTGGTGGTAAGGCCGACGTAGTAGGACGGCACCACGAAGGGCAGGGCCACGAACACGACAGCCGCAAGGGCGATGAAAAGGAGGATACGAGCCATTACAGACGCCCGAACAGGCCTGTCGGCCGGAAAGAGAGAATGATCGCCATCGGCACGAAGATCGTGAACAAGGCGAGTTCGGGGAAGAAGATCTTGCCGAAATTATCGAGCAGGCCGACCAGCAGGCCGCCAATCAAGGCGCCGCGCAAGCTGCCGAGACCGCCGACGATGACCACGACAAAGGCGAGCAGCATCACCTCAAAATCCGCGCCCGGCTGCGCCCCGATAATGGGACCGCCGAGCACGCCGCCGAGCGCCGCCAGCAGCGCACCGACGGCGAAGACCAGAGTGAAGAGCAGCGACACATCAATGCCCAGCGCTCCGGCGATCTCCGCATCGTCGACGCCGGCACGCAACATGGCGCCAAGCCGTGTGCGCTCCTGAAACCACCAGAGGATGAGCGCCACGATCAAACCGACGGCGATCAAAGCCAGGCGATAGGTCGGATAGCGCGCATCGCCGATCGAAATCGAACCGGAGAAGGCGGCGGGCTTCGGCAGAACGATCGGATCGCCGCCCCAGATCCAAAGCATGAGATCGGCGAAAATGAACAGGAAGCCGAAGGTGAGTAGGGTCTGCGGCAACTCCTGCAAATGAAAACGCCGCAGGAAATAGCGTTCCATCACCGCGCCCAACAGCGCGACGACGAGCGGCGCGACGATCAACGCCAGAGCGAAACTGCCGGTCTTGGCGATGATGGTCGAGCCGACATAGGCGCCGATGAGATAATAGGACCCGTGCGTCAGGTTCAAAATCTTCATCAGGCCGTAGATCAGCGACAGTCCGGCCGCCAGCAGAAACAGCAGCATGCCGAAGGAGATGCCGTTCAGCGTGTGGATGACCCAGATCATGCGGCTGCGCTATTTCTTTTCCAGAACCTTGGCGCAGTTCGTCATCGAGCCTTTCAATTCGCTGTAGCGGTATTTGTAGGATTCGAGTTCGGCTTCGGTCATCGGCCAGAACTGGTCGACATTGTCGAATTTCTCGACCACCACATTGGCATAGCCATCCGCGGTCTTTTCGACCTTGCGCACATACATCGACTGAATGAGCTGGCCATATTTGTCGAAGGAGATATTGCCCTTGGGCGAAGCGAATTTGTCGGGCCGGAAGGCGGCGAGGAATTTTTCCGTATCTTCCACCTTACCGTCGACAGCTTTGGCGGCATCGGCGATGGCATGCGCGCCGGCCCAGCCATCGGCACCGTTGTCGCTGGGAATACGCTTGGCGCGCTTCATATATTCGGCGACGAAAGCCTCGTTTTCAGGGGTCTTGATCGTCGGCGCATAGTGCAGGGTGGAATAGATGCCGAGCGCCGCATCGCCCAATTGCGGCAGGAAGGGCTCGTAGACGATCTGGCCGAAGATATCCATCAACGGATATTTCGCTTTCATGCCCAACTCGTCGAACTGCTTGACGAATTTCAGCCCGGCACTACCAGGCAGGAAGGTGACGACACCATCGACGCCCGATTGGACATTGGTGACGTAGGGGCCGTAGTCGTTGGTGTTGATGGGCGGATATTGCTCCTGCACGATCGTGCCGCCGAGCTTGCAGAAGGCCTGCGCGAAGCCGCCGATCGTATCGAAGCCACCAGCGTAATCCGATGTCATGGTGGCGACCTTGCGCCAGCCGTTCTTATAGGCGAAAGCCGCTGCGGCCGCCGCCGGCGTGCGGCCGTTCTGCGATGTGCGTACAATGTATGGATTATAGAGCGGGCCGGGCATGGTCAGCTCGTTGGCGCCGGCATCGCCCGACAGCACCATGGGAATTTTCTTCTCGCGCGCATAGTCGTTGACGGCCAGCGCCACAGCGGTCGAAACGAAACCGGCGAGGATCTGCACCTTGTCGTTCTCGACCAGCTTGCGCGCCTTGGTCAGGCCTACGTCCGGCCGGCCTTGCTCGTCCTCGATGATCAGCTCGATCTTGCGTCCGCCCACCTGATTGCCAATGGAATCGAAGTAGATGCGCGTGCCCGTTAAAGTGTCTTCGCCATTCGGTGCGAAGGTGCCGGAGAGGGGCAGGATCAGACCGATCTTGATCGGGCCTTGCTGAGCGAAGCTGCTCGTTATCGGCAGCATCAAAGGCAATACGCCAGCCGCGATCCATGAAGCGCGCATGTTCCCTCCCAGGACTCTCTGTCAAACGCGGGGCCCCGTCGGTCGAGACTCCCTTCGTTTGATTAGAAGACTATCTATTTTTGCCCGGCTGACAATAGCCGCGTGGCCGATCGTGAAACGATACGCCTGACGGCGTATCGCCAGCTCGGATCACCGCGCGCGTTTCAGGCTTGTTCCAGCCAGCGCTTCTCGCCGGTTCGTAGCGCTTCGACCAATTCCGGTCGGTCGATACCCGGCAGATCGTCGCGAGGGCGATTGGGCGATCGCGCCAGCACATAGCTTAAGAACCGATAAGATCTGCGATAGCTGTCAAGCTCGGCCGCGTTGATCGACGGCACGCGATTGGGATCGCAAGAAAGCAGCAAGTCCCTGATGTAGATCATGCGCAATCCTGCGATCAGCCAGCGACGGTCGAGCTTCTGCACGCGCCACAAGAGACGAACGGTGCCGATCATGCACACGTCGATGCCGTCGACGGGCACGAAGCTGAGGAGCTGGCATGGCGTTTCGGCCAGCGCACGCGTGCCGGCTACTTTCGTGACGGTCGGGCCGAGCTGATGCAGGCTGATCCGTCCGCTTGCGGCATTGCGCCGGCTCGCGGCCACGAATCCCGCGCCGTCTCCATGGTACCAGGACACGTCGACCATGGATTGCGGATGGTAGCTGGCGGCCATCTCTTCCCATTGACCCGCATCGCGCGCCGTTCTCTCACGCTGAACCAGGTCCGCGATCCGCAGGCTGTCCAGAATATCCGCATCGGCGCCGTCCAAACCCCGCAGCGTATTGGTATCGCGCGGTGGCTCCTGAGCGTAAGCGGGTGCGGCGACTGCGCCGATCGTCGCGGCGGCGATGAGAAAATCGCGGCGGGCCGATGGCGTCTGATCAATCAGGTGATCGCGTGACATGATCGCTTCTCCGGGAGAGGGGCAGTATCGGCATCGACGCTGAAGGGCAGATGTCGTCGGCGCAGACTCAAGAGCAGCAGCAGGGTTGGCACTAGCAGGGCCAAGCCGACGGCGAAAATCGTGCCGGGTGAAACTCCCTTCGACAGGGCCGCTCCCGCCGTCGCTGGTCCGATGGCACTGCTTAAGCCGTAGGCGAGCGTGATGACGCCATAGATCGTGCCGAACCAGCGCACACCGAACGCACGCGAAACGATATAAGCCGCGGCGTCCATTTCCGATCCGAGCCCGAGGCCAAGAAGCACCGCGGCGAGGTAAAGCGTGGTCGGCGATGGATCGATGAGCAGCGCAGCGAGGCCGACGATCGGCAAGAGCGTGAAGCCGGCGGTGACGAGCGGCGAAAACCAACGGTCGAGCATGAGGCCGGCGGACAGACGGCCGACGAACATGGCCGCGCCGACCACCGTCATGATGGAGGCCGCGCTCAGCGGCGAAATCCCTTGTTGTCGAAGAATGACTGGCAGATTCACCATGATGCCAGCCAGGACACCGGTGAGGATCACAAACACGGCCGTGACAACCCAGAAGGTGCCGCTGCGTAGCGCTTCCGGCAAACTCATTCCCGCTGCTCCAGCATGAGCCTCCGAGGGCACGACCGCGGAGGGATCGCGGAGCAGGAATAGGGCACAGAGCAGGATGATGGCTCCTGCGGCCGTTCCCAAAATCACGTAGGACGTGCGCCAGCCGTAGAGATCGATCAGCTTGGCGGCGAAAGGCGGCCAGAACGCCACGCCCAATGATGTGCAAGCAAAAATCAGGCTCAGCGAAAGGCCACGCCGCCGCGTGAACCAGCGCGTTGCGAGCTGCACATACAGGACGGGTGTCGCCGCGAAGCCGAGCGCGCCGACCAGCACCAGCAGGGCGACAAACTGAACCGGATCATGGGGCAGAAGTGCCAGTGCGATGAATCCCAGCGCATAGGCAGGGCCACCGACCATCGCCATGCGGCGCACGCCGAATGTATCGACGGCTCGGCCGGCGAGTGGGGCGAGGAGCGCACCGGCGACCGTGGCGGGACCGATGGCCGCTGCGATCGTCGTGGGCGACCAGCCGGTGGCGGCGGCGATTTCGGGCGCGAACACGCCGAAGGTGAACAGGATGGTGGCGGCCTGTCCGCAGAACATGCAAAGCCCCGCGCCCAGCACCACGGACCATGCGCGATCGGTTTCAGCCGCACTGGTTCCGGCTTCGCCTCGTCTCCCCATTCCCGTCCCCCTCGTTGCTTAAGTACCCTCTACCAGACAGGATCTGAATTTCAAAGAAGAATATTCATATAGTCTATTATTAAAGCGAGGCTGCCTCCAACTCAAGATTATGCAGCATAATTAGCGGAATGGATGTGAAGAAGGCCGGTTGCTGGACCGGTTGACGGATCGCCAGAACTGCCATACTCATTTAATAGTAGATTATAAGTCTATTATTAAAAGAGGAGGTGGAAGATGGAATCTGCCATTGTGGATCTGCCCGTTCAGGAGACATTCGACGTCGTCGCATGGGCCAGGGACTTCGTGCCGGACTTGCGCGCGGCTCAGGCTGAATCGGACCGCCTCGGCCGTCCGCCGGAGCATGTGGTCGACAAACTGAAGCGCGCCGGCGTCTATGCGCTGACGGTGCCGCGCGCCTACGGCGGCTTGCAGGCAGATATCTCGACCTGGATGCGGACGGTGACCGAACTCGGCCGTGGCGACGGCGGCGTTGCCTGGGCGGTAACGCTGGTCACCGCCTGCAACTGGATGGCGGCCGGCCTTTACCCCAAACATGTCGCGGACAAGGTTTTCGCGAAACCGGGCGCATGCGTTGCGGGCGTATTCTCCAACCGCGCCGTCAAGGCCCACCGTGTGGATGGCGGAATCGTCGTCGACAAAGGCATGTGGTTCTTCAACTCGGGCGTCTATCAGGCCGATTGGAATCTCCTCGGCGTGCCGATGTTCAGCGAGGCCGGCGAGCCGATCGGGCCCGGCATCGCGCTCGTGCCGATGAGCGACGTCACCATTCTGAACGACTGGGATCCTATCGGCATCCGAGGCAGCGGCAGTTCCAACGTCAGCATGGAAAACGTGTTCATTCCCGACGATCACATCGTCGGTCTATTCGCCTGCAACGAAGGCCGGCAGCCGCGGACATTTCCAAATGAAGCGCTCTACCGCAGCGCTTTCGCGCCTTTGATGGTCGCCATCCTCACCTTCCCGGTACTCGGCCTGGGCCTGCACATGCTGGAAGAGTTTTTGCGGACCCTGCCGAAGCGCGACATCAAGCTGACACCCTACACCAAGGCTGGCGAAGCGGCGGTGACACACTTGCAGCTCGGCGAAGCCAGCGCCAAGATCGATGCCGCGTGCACGATCGTGGAAAAGCTGTGTCGCGAGATCGACGCCTGCGCCGCGACCGGCGAATATATGAAGCAGGTTCAACGCGCCGCGCTCTGCCGCGACAGTGCCTTCGCCGACCAGCTTGTTTGGCAGGCCGTGGACCTCCTTGCAGACGCCAGCGGCGGATCGTTCTCGCGTATCGGCAACACGGTAAACCGCATCTGGCAGGACGTCAAGGTCGGCACCGCCCATCCGTTCATCAATCTGGCAAGCAATTATGAACTTTACGGACGGATGATGGCCGGCGTCGAGCCACCGCTCATGCCGGTCTGAGCAGAGCAGGGCGGCGACCCGTCTCGCCGCCCGTTGTCCAAGGATCGCGCCACCAGGCAAGACGGTCCGGCCCGATGCCACGGATGAACACGACCGCATCGCGGACTGCTTTGCGTGCGGCGTCGAGATCCATGCCGATGGCCCGGAGGATCATCACCTCCACTTCCTCCACATAGTCGCGCCGAACATCCTCCTTGTGACGCGCCAGATGGCTCATCGCTTCCCGCAAGGTGCCGATCGCGATCGTCGCGGCGGCTTCGATGTCGGCAAAATGAACGATGCCGGCATCACGCGAAGCTTCGAGATGAGTCGTGATGCCCCGCAGCAGGATATTGTCATAGGCGAGCGTGTCCGGGCGCGAAGCGAAAGCTGCCCAGGCCGGGTCAAGCACGCCACGCAGCAGAAAGATCTGGATCGCGACGGTCATGCGAAAGAAGGGCGTCTCGGGACCATCGAACAAGGTCATGAGCGTGTGGATCATTTCATCCACCTGGTTGCGCCCGACCTCGTCAACCGCTTGTTCGACGGAGGTGAAATATTTGTAGAAGGTGGCCCTGGAGACGGCCGCGCGCGCGGCGACATCATCGAGGCCCGGCAATCCGCCGTCCGTTTGCATCGCGCATGTGTCGAGGACGGCTTGTAGCAGCCGAAGCCGCATACGGGCACGTCGCTCCGCTGCGACCCGAACGCGGTGATCTTCCGCCTCATCCATGACGAGTGCCATCTCCTGGTCTCATATGCGTGGCCGGTGCGGCTCCAAGCATCCTGTCGAGTATCTTGTCATGATCCCATACATCGTTCCGGCGCAATCTGCCATCGCGCTCAAGGTTCAGCCGCCATTCGGCGCTGCCTTGCCGCCGACGGCTTGTACCAGCGCGGCCAGGCGCGCAGCGTGGCCGCCCGCAACAGCCATTCCAGGGGGCCGTAGGCGTGGTAGGCCAGCCACCAGCGCGACAGGAACAGTTGCACTACGAAGATTTCGATGGCGATGGTGAAGGCGATGAACGGCGAGAGCTGACCAATCAGTTTGAGGCCGTAGCCGTAGAACATCAGCGCGCAAATCAGCGACTGCATGAGATAGTTCGTCAGCGCCATCTGGCCGGCCGGCGCCAGAGCTGCGCGGATGCGCGCGCCGATCGAGGTTTCGAAGAGGCGCAAGCCGAGCGCCACATAGGCGCCGGTGAGAAAGGGCGCGGTGGCAAGGCTGATCGCAAACCCGGCGAGGGCCCAGGGCGTGCCCGTCGAAAAAGCACCGCTCAGGGCATAGACGAGGGCGCCGGGCAGACCGACGAAAAGTCCCAGGATGGTGAGACGGCGCAGCAAAGGCGCGTGCTGCTGCGGATGCGCCAGCATCTGATGCCGCCCGGCGATAAAACCGAAGAGGAACATGGCAAGCGCGCAAGGGGCCTGCACGAGCGCCAGCACGATCCACACCGACGACATGGAACTGAGGTTTTGGCCGATCACCTCGCGGATAGTGCCGGCATAGGCGGACTGGATCTGATAGGCCTGATCGAAAATCTTGATCGGATCCTCGCGCACGGGCGCGATCCAATCGAGCACCGCCACGCCGGTCCACAGTAAAACGGTGGCGACGATCAAACCGACGGCCAGTTTGAAAAGAGGCCCGTCCTGATCGTCACGCAAATAAAGCAGCATCACGCCCAGCACCGCATAGGTGGTGAGAATGTCGCCCCGGAACAAAAACACCGCATGGATCAAGCCGATGAGCCAAAGGCCGGCGAGGCGGCGCAGCATGCGTGGCGCGATGTCTTGGCCAACGCGCTCGGCCGCCGCCATCTGCAGAGTGAAACTGTAGCCAAAGAGGAACGAGAACAGCAGATAGAATTTGGTCTCGAAGAACAGAGAAATAAAGATGCGCACCGCCTTGTCGCGCGCATCGGCAAAGACCGGATCGGAAATATCGAGACCGTAGAACGGCGAGGCGAAAGCCGCGATATTGACCACCAGAATGCCGAGTAGCGCGAAGCCTCGCAGCCCGTCGACATTGAGGATGCGTGGATCGGGCAGGGGTGCGGGCATGGCTAGTGCGCCTCGTCGCATAGCGGCGTTTCGAACAAGACGCGGCTGGCTTTCGGTTGCAGAAAACGTTCGAGCATCAGCACGAAAGTGTTGCGCTGACCTTGCACGCTGAAATTCGGATCGATCGCGACGCGGGCGAACAGGCCGTCGATCATCGCGGCAATGCCGAGCGCCACTTGAGTGGCATCGAGACCAGGCCCGATCTGCCGACGCTCAATCGCCGCCGCCGCCAGCACCGTCAGCCCTTCACGTACAAGCGCATCGTTGTGGCGAACCAGCGCGCCGATATCGGGATCGCGGCTCGCTTCGGCCGCGACTTCCAAGGCCAGATTGGCGAAATCGCGCTCGCTGGCCATAGCAAGGACCAAATCGAAGAACCCGTGCAGCGCCTCATAGAGATCGGCCTCGTCGGCAAGGCCGGCGAGATGGCGCTTCGCCTCCTCGCCCTGCTGTTCAACGATGGCGGCGATGATCGCTTTTTTCGAGCGGAAATAGTGAAACAGATTGCCGGTGCTGATCCCGGCTTCGCTGCAAATCTCTGCCGTCGTCGTCGGGTGAAAGCCTTTGCGCGCGAAACAAGCCTTGGCCGCCTCCAGGATCGCCTGGCGGCGCGCGGAATGGTCTTCCACTTTGAGCGGGCGGGCCATGAGACTGTACCGAGTGGTCAGTCTGTGAATTAGAAGAGTCCGTCCAGACGGTCAAGTGATCTCAAAAGCCGTCCACAACGGACTGGCTTGCTTATTTTCTATTAGTCTATAGATTAAATAGAAATAAGGCTTATCATTCCTCATCACACCGCCATTTGCCCGAAGGCCACTGCCGCATGACCGATTTTCCGATGAACAAGCGCCATTTCCTGGCTCAGGCGGCCGCTTTCGGTGCATTGACCGCGTTCGGAAGGCCCACTCATGCCCAGGACGCCCTCGATCCCTCGACCAAACTGATCGTCGCCGATCAAAGCGAGCTGGTCCGCAATCTCCTGAAAGCGAGCGCCGAGGGCGACAAGCTCGGCTTTCAAATCGAGCTGCCGAATTTTGCCGGTGGCCCGGCCATCTATGAAGCCATTCGGGCCGGCGCCCTCGACATCGCCTATGTCGGCGACACGCCACCCATTCAGGCCCGGGCCGCCGGCACGCTTCTGCCTATCGTCGCCACCTTCACCCGGGACATCTCGCAATATCGCCTGACCAGCCGTCCCGGCCTCGTCATCGACAAGCTCGCCGATCTGAAGGGCAGGCGCATCAGCTATATCGAAGGGTCCGGCCGTCAGGTCTTCTTGATCGAAGCGCTCAACCGCGGCGGCCTCACCTTGAAAGACGTGACGCCGGTCAATCTGCGCATCGCCGATCTGCCGGATGCCATCAGGTCGAACGCGATAGACGTTGCCGTGCTGCAAGAGCCCTTCGTGACACGCCTCACCAAACAGGTCGGCGCATCGGCGGTGCTCGATCCGCAGGAGCGTCAGCTTCTGCCGAACACGAGCTATTTCTACGCGCGGCCCGAGGTTCTCGCCGATCCGAAGAAATCGGCGGCCATCGCGCGTTTCATCGCTGCCTTCGTGCGGGCCGGAAAGTGGAGCAACGAGAATGAAGAAGCGTGGGGCCGTTTCTACTTCACCAATTTCCAACGCATCGCGCCCGAAGACACCGCCGCCATCCTCGCCGCCCAGTCGCCCCTCGTCTTTCAGACATCAACCGAGGCGATCCCGCATCATCAGAAGCTGATCGACATCCTCTATCAGGCGGGCTCGCTCAAACAGCGTTTCGATGCCGCGGGCTCCTTCGTCGATACCTACGACCAGGTTCTGGCAGCGGCGCGCTGAACCCATGGCGCACATCCTGGAGGCGACATGACGGACATCCTCTCGGCCAGATACATCCACGCCGCCGCACAAGCGGAAAGACGCGAACCTTTCGTCGTGCCCGCGCCAACGCGCGCTACGCGGCTGACGCCAGCGCGACTGCCGGCGGGGCTGCGCCTGCTCGGCCCCATCGTCGTCATCGCCATCTGGGAGGCCGCATCACGGCTCGGGCTGATCTCGCCCAGCACGCTGACGGCACCATCGACCGCTCTCGTCACCGGCTATCAGATGCTGGCCGATGGCAGCCTGTTGCCGCATCTCCTGGCCTCCGCCTTTAGAGCCTATACGGGTCTCTTCCTCGGTGTCGTTGTCGGCGTGGCGCTGGCGCTTGCCTCGGGCTTGACGCGCAGCGGCGAAGCGCTGATCGACGGCCTGATCCAGATCAAACGCGCCATCCCGACCTTGGCCCTGATTCCGCTCGTCATCATCTGGCTGGGCATCGGCGAGGCGATGAAGATTTTCCTGATCTTCACCGCCGTTCTGGTGCCCGTCTACATCAACACTCATGCGGCGTTGCGCGGCATCGATATCGGCCATATCGAACTGGCGCGCACGCTCGGCCTCACGCGCAGCGAATTCATCCGCAAGGTGGCGCTGCCCGGCGCGCTGCCGGGTTTCTTCGTCTCATTGCGCCTGGCGGTGGCGCTCTGCTGGACGGCGCTCGTCGTGCTGGAACTGATCAACACACAGACCGGCATCGGCTATCTGATGAACCGGGCGCGCGATTGGGGCCAGACCGACATCATCGTCGTCGGCATCCTCATTTATGCGGCTCTGGGCCTCGTTTCCGATGCTGTAGTCCGTCTGATCGAAGCCCGCGTGCTCTCCTATCGCCGGTCTCTGGGCTCATGACCTTTCATCGGCCCCTTCCTTCCTCGGTCGTGCTGCGCGACCTGTCGCGCGGCTTTAAGGGCAAGACCGTGCTCGATCGGATTTCGCTGGAAATCCCGCACGGGCGCTTCGTCGCGCTGTTGGGCGAATCCGGATCGGGCAAGACGACCTTGCTGCGCGCTTTGGCGGGGCTCGACGAAGACGCCGAAACGCACGGCCATTTCAGCGTGCCCGACAATGTCTCCGTTCTGTTTCAGGATTCGCGGCTGCTACCGTGGATGAGCGTCATCGACAACATCACCTTGGGGCTGCGCCGCCCGGACGCTCAGGCGGCCGCGCTGGATATGCTCGCGGCGGTCGGTCTCGCCGACAAGGCGGAAGCCTGGCCCGCGACCTTGTCCGGCGGCCAAAAACAGCGCGCATCATTAGCCCGTTCGCTGCTGCGCGAACCGGCTTTGCTGCTCGCCGACGAGCCCTTTGGCGCGCTTGATGCTTTGACGCGCATGCGCATGCATGCGCTGCTCTTCCAACTGGTCGAGCGGCAGAAGCCGACGGTCATTTTGGTCACGCATGACGTGGATGAGGCGCTGCTGCTGTCCGATCGCATCCTGGTGCTGAAGGACGGCCGCATCGCCGAGGACCATGCCATCGGTCTGCCGCATCCGCGCCGCGCCCATCAACCCGAATTCGCCACCCTTCGCCAAACGCTGCTGCGCAGCCTGGGCGTCGAAGTCGACAATGTTTGAGGTGAACCATGACACGCCAGTTGCACCTGAATCTCTTTCTCATGCCGCGCGGTCATCACGAAGGCGCCTGGCGCCATCCCGACGCCGCGCAGCCGTCCTTGACCGATCTCGAACTCTATTTGGGCGCGGCGCGCATCGCCGAAGCGGCGAAATTCGATGCGGTCTTTCTCGCCGATACGCTGGTGGCGCCGAGCAACGGCGGCCTTGTCGCCAGCGGCTCGTTGGAGCCGATCACCTTACTGTCGGCACTGGCCGCGCACACCAAGCGGATCGGCCTGATCGGCACCGCCTCCACCACCTATAGCCTGCCTTACACTTTGGCGCGGCAATACGCTTCCCTCGACCATCTATCGAACGGTCGCGCCGGCTGGAACATCGTCACCTCCTGGGCGCCGCAAGCCGGCCTCAACTACGGCCTGGAGCAGGATGTCGACCATGGCGACCGCTACAAGCTCGCCGAGGAATTCGTCGAAGCGGTCGATGCGCTCTGGCGCAGCTTCCCCGCCAACGCGGTTCTCGATGATCGCGAGAGCGGCCGCTATCTAGATCCGCAATTGATCCACCCCGCCGACTATCGCGGCCGGCATTATAAGACGGTTGGGCCTTTGAACGTTCCGGCCGGCCCGCAGGGCCGTCCCGTCTATGTGCAGGCCGGCCAATCCGACACCGGCCGTGCTTTTGCCGCGCGCTGGGCGGAAGCGATTTTCACCGCCCATCTGACCAAGGACTCCGCCCGCACCTTTTACTCAGACGTGAAGGGCAGGGCAGCGGCCTATGGACGCCGCCCTGAGGATATCGTCATTCTGCCGGGCATCAGCGCCGCCGTGGGCTCGACCAAGCGCGAGGCCGAACGCGTGTGGGAGGAGCTGGATGCGCTCACCAGCACGGAAGTCGGTCTAGCCCGCTTGCAGGCCCGCTTCGGCGGCCACGATTTCTCCCACGTTCCGCTCGACCGTCCGCTGACGAAGGGCGATTTCCCCGATCCCAGCCTGGTCGAAGCCTCACGCAGCCGCGCGCAAGGCTATGTCGACGTGTCCCTGCGTGAAGGGCTCACCCTGCGTCAGCTCCTGCAAAAACTGGCCGGCGCGCGCGGCCATTTCACCGTCGCCGGCACACCCGAGGAAATCGCCGACACGATTGAGGACTGGTTCCGCTCCGGCGCAGCCGACGGCTTCAACGTCATGCCGCCCATTCTCTACAAGCAGTTCGAACTGTTCACGGCGGAAGTCGTGCCGCTGCTGCGCAAGCGCGGGCTATTTAGGGAAGAATATGAAGGCACGACGCTGCGGGCGCATTATGGGCTGAGCCCGGTGGTGGAGAGGTTGCCGCTGGCGCGTTCGGCGTAGCTACTTCCTGATCTTCTCCACCTGCTCCTTCAGCGCCGCATGAAACACCCGCGCCAGGTCTGATGGCGCCTCGTCCCGGCGGCGGACGATGCCGACCGTGCGGGTGATGCGTGGATGGCTGAGGCGCAGCGCCTTCAAGCCGGCGGGCAGCTTTTGCGTGGCGAGGCTCGGCAGGATGGCGACGGCAAGGCCGCCTTCGACAAGCATTTGCGCCGTCATCGTGTGCTGCACTTCATACATCCAGTTGAGCCGGTCGGCGCGGCTGCCCAGCGCATTGTCGATAACGATGCGATTGGCCGTGTGCGGTGTGAAACGTACCAGAGGTAGCGGTTCGAGATCGCTCCAGGTGACGCCGTCCTTGGCCGCCAGCGGATGTCTGGCTTGGCAGACGCAGACGAATTCGTCTTTCAGCAATGGCTCGGTGGCGAGCTTCCAGTGATTGGCGGCGAGCAAAGTGATGCCGAACTCCGCCAGGCCCGAAGCGATCGTATCGCCGATTTCGGTGATCGACTTGTCGAACAGGCGCACCCGTGCCGCCGGCCGCTTGGCGCTGAACTTGGCGAAGACCGGCGGCAGCACGTGGATGGCCAGGGTCGGCACGCAGGCCAAGGTCAGCTCCTCGGCGGTGTCCACATGGCGCTTGCGTAAATGTTCAAGCTGGGCCTCGAAATCGGCGATCAGAGTGCGGCCAGTCGGCAGGAGATCGGCGCCAGCTGGCGTCAGGCTCACTTGCCGCGTCGAGCGGGTGAACAATGGCAGGCCAAGGCTTTCCTCGAATTTCTTCAAGCGATGGCTGACGGCGGTCTGAGAAATGTTGAGGTGGGCGGCAGCACGGCCGAACGTGCCCAGTTCCGCGATCCACAAGAACGCTTCCAATCCCCGCATATCGATCTTCAAAGCACGCTCCGAAAGCCTCTGGCCAAGCTTTTCACTCATGAGAAAATTAGTTCAATTGAGCAAAAACTTCCATTTGTTTCATGTCGGTCGACGCTCTAAAGGCGACGGAGAACAAGGGGGAAACGCGTGAGCTTGATCAGGGGCGGGCGAAGCATGCTCCAAGATCATGCGCACCGGTTTCCACCGCTCAGGCATGACGCCGCCAGCGCCTGCGAAAGATTTTAGGACACCCAATGGCCATCGAAATCGTTGACATCCATCCGCACGTGATCTCGGCCGACGAGACGCGCTATCCGCGCGCCCCGCTCGGTGGCGTTCTGTCGGACTGGGCGCGCGACCGGCCGGTGACGCCGGACCAGATGGTCTCCGCGATGGACGCCGCCGGCGTCGCCCGCTCGGCGCTGGTGCAGGCTTCGACCTGCTATGGCTATGACAATTCGCTCGTCGCCGATGCGGTCGCCGCTTATCCCGATCGCTTCGCCGGCGTCTTTTCCGTCGATGTGCTGAGCGCCGGCGCGCCGGAGAAAATCCGCCATTGGGTCGGCAAAGGTCTTTCGGGCCTGCGCCTGTTCACCACCGGTAGCACCATGCGCGAACAGGCCGGCTGGCTCGACGATCCCAAGACCTTTCCAGCCTGGGAATGCGCGCAAGAGATCGGCATTCCGGTCTGCGTGCAAATGCAGCTCAAGGCCGTCAATCAGCTGCACACTTTGCTGGAGCGCTTCCCCAAGGCGACCGTGATCCTCGATCATCTGGCGTCGCCCGATGCGCGCGACGGCGCACCTTATGCAGCAGCGCAGCCGCTGTTCGATCTGGCGCGTTATCCCAATGTCACCTTGAAAATAACCATCCGCAATATCCGCATGATCGCGGAAGGCGGCGGCGCGTTCCAACCGTATTTCCAGAAAGTCGTCGACACCTTCGGCGCCTCGCGCATCGCCTGGGGCTCGAACTATCCGACCTCCGACGCCTCGCTGTCGCGCATCGTCGAAGAAAGTCTTGCGGCTTTGTCTTTCCTGCCGGCGAACGACCAGGAATGGATCCTGCGCCGCACGGCGGAGCGGCTGTACCCATCCTTGGCGCGCTGAACGGAGGGTTTGGCGCCCAAGCAACATAAGAAGTTCATAGACGGGAGGACATCATGGCGGGCAGATTGCCGACACGACTTTTGGGCGGCCTCTTCGCGCTCTGCGCCAGCGTGCAGATCGCCGCGGCGCAGGCCGACCTTTACCGGATCATCGTGCCGTTTGCACCGGGCGGCGGCCAGGACGTGCTGGCGCGCGTCATCGCGCCGGAACTGCAAACGCTGCTGGGCGAAACAGTCATCGTCGAAAACCGCGCCGGGGCAGGTGGCAGTGTCGGCAGTGCGGTGGTGGCGAAGTCGCCGCCCAATGGCAAGACCATGGTGATGGCTGCGTCGAGCCATTCGATCGGCCCCGCAATCGACCGCAAAGTGCCCTATGACCCCATTAAGGATTTCACGCCGCTCGCCCATGTCGGCACCGGCGCCTATCTGCTCTTGATCAACTCCGCCGTGCCGGCCAAATCGGTCGCCGAATTGATCGCCTATGCCAAGGCCAATCCCGGCAAACTCAATTATGCCTCGGCGGGCGCCGGCAGCGCCACGCACCTGGCTTCCGCCTATTTCACCAATCGCGCTGAAATCAATGTCGTGCATGTGCCCTACAAGAGCACGGCGGAAGCGTTGAACAGCACCGTGGTCGGCGACACGCAAATTCTCATCGTGCCGACCTTAGGTTCGCAGGGCTTCATCGAAAATCCAGGCCTCAAGGTTCTCGCCGTCGTCTCGAAGAAACGCGTGCCTTCGTTGCCGAATATTCCGACGGTCGATGAAAGCGGCCTGCCGAATTTCGAATTCACCTCCTGGTTCGGCCTGCTCGGTCCCGCCAACATGCCCGTTGAGCTGCGCGACAAGCTCAATGGCATGTTGAACAAGATCATCCAGATGCCCGGCGTCGCCGAGAAGATTGAAATTCAAGGCATTGAGCCGAAGACGATGAGCGCGACGGAGTTCACTCAGCTCCTCACCGACAATTACGAGACGATCAAGCGGATCGTGAAGGCGGCCAATATCGGCGGCAGTTGAACAGCATATTTTAAAGCTCCCTCGAGCGTCCCTCGAGTGCAACTTGCCCGGTACCGTCTCTGGCGGTGCCGGGTCTTTTTATTTAGAGTCCATCGCGCCTGTCACCTAAAGCGTTTTCGAGCGAAGTGGATTCCGGTTCGCGTGAAGAAAGCGCGTCAAAACTTCAGGGCGAGGTTGATCTTGAAATCAGTGCTGGTCATCGCTTCTATTCTGGTCATGAGCCTGACCGCCTCTCAAGCCTCCGCCTGGAGCGAACGCGAACTGACCAACGAGGCCCTGCGCGGCACGTTAACCTTGCCGGATGGCGAAGCGTCCGTGCCGGCGGTTCTGATCTTGGCCGGGTCCGGTCCCGTCGATCGCGATGGCAATCTGCCAGGCGTGCGCAACGACAGTCTGAAAATGCTGGCCCATGGCCTCGCCGATCAGGGCATCGCCTCACTGAGGGTCGATAAACGCGGCATCGGCGGGAGCGCGGTGGCCGGCCTGCGCGAAGAGGATCTGCGCTTCGATACTTATGTCACCGACGCGGCGAGCTGGGGCGAACTTCTGGGCAAACAGAACCGTGTGGCGCGCGTCGTGCTGGCGGGACACAGCGAGGGCGCCTTGATCGCCACGCTGGCGGCGCAGCGGACCACCGTCGCGGGGCTCGTGCTCATCGCTGGAACGGGTGAGCGGATCGACGCCACCATCGACCGGCAACTGATGGCGGCCAAGGTTCCGGACGAATTGCAACAGGCCTCACGACGGATCACCGAACAATTGAAACAAGGCAAGCCCGTCGCCGATGTGCCGGCCGCGTTGATGTCGATCTACCGCCCGAGCGTGCAGAACTACATGATGTCCTGGCTGACGCGCGATCCTGTCGCGGAACTGCGCAAGGTGCGTGGTCCTGTCCTGATCATTCAGGGCAGTACCGATTTTCAGGTTCTCGTCGATGACGCCAAACACCTGTCGGAGGCGCGGCCCGATGCGAAACTGCTCATCATAGATGGCATGAACCACATTCTTAAACCCGCGCCCGCCGACCGCGCCGGCAATATCGCCACCTACAAGGATCCGAACCTCGCCCTATCGGCGCCATTGGTGCCGGCCATCACGAGCTTCGTGAAGGGGCTCTAATCTTCTTACGTGCGAGTGATGGAGACACCGCCATCCGCCAGCAAGGCTGTGCCGGTGACAAAGCTCGATGCGTCCGAGGCGAGGAAGAGAGCGGCCTGCGCGATCTCCTGTGGTTCGGCCAGCCGCTTGAGCGCATGCAGGCCCTCAACGAAGGCACGCATTTCCGGCGTGTTGGAAACGGCGCGGCCCATGGGTGTGTCAGTGCCGCCGGGCAGGAGGGCATTGGCCCGGATGCCTTTCGCGCCAAATTCAGCGGCGATCACCTGTGTCAGTCCAACGAGACCCGCCTTGCTCGCCGCATAGGCGCCCATGCCGGGAAAGCCAACCGTGTGGCCGACGAAGGTCGACGTGAAGATAAGCGAACCGCCGCCGCGCGCCAGCATGGCGGGGATCTGATGGCGAGCCGCAAAGAAGGCGCCGGTGAGATTGGTGTCGAGCGTCTCGCGCCAGGTCTCTACCGAAAGATCGGGCACGGGGGCGGCGATGCCGGTGGTTCCCGCATTGTTGAACGCGATATCCAGGCCGCCGAAGCGATTGATCGCCGTCTCGACCAATGTTCGCGCATGAGCATCGTCGCTCACATCGCCCGCCACGGCCACGGCGCGGCCACCCGCGGCTGTAATATGTGCGATCACCTCGTCGAGCGCCGCTTGCCGCCGTCCCGAGAGCACGAGGGCCGCGCCTTCGCGTGCAAACAATTCCGCCGCGGCCCGGCCGATGCCCGAACTGGCACCGGTGACAATCGCGATTTTGTTGTTCAATGTCGTCATGAAAGAACCTCTCCGATATGGGACGGCTCTTGTGACGGAGAGGTATGAGTGGGGCGACCCGATTACGACGATGGCGCGAAACAATCCGGTCGTGGACTGAAGTGGCTCGGCTGGGCTGCATTGATACTGGGGCTGCCTTTGGCGCTGATGGGCGCGATCACACCGCCGAACGAATATCAGGCCACACTCGGTATCGACGCGCTCGACTGCGACGGCCCAGCCGGCGTCTATCTCTTCGCGGTGCCGGCGCTGCTCATCTATGGTGCTGGTCTTGTCATCAACGGCCGGGCGTGGCGCAAAGGGA
Organism: Rhizobiales bacterium 62-17; assembly: GCA_001898965.1. Classification (GTDB taxonomy): domain Bacteria; phylum Pseudomonadota; class Alphaproteobacteria; order Rhizobiales; family Beijerinckiaceae; genus Terripilifer. The sequence goes on along the minus strand of MKVW01000003.1, from coordinate 663,625 downwards.
CGAACCTGCTGCTCGCACTCGCCTGCGCCGTTCTATGTATCGCGCTCGGGATGAATCTCGCCCGCGCCGTTATCGTCGATCGCGCGCAAGCGGCCGCCTGTAGCTCCAAATAATTTAGCTACCGATAAAACACGCTCGGCGGCAGGCCGAAATGTTTGCGGAACATCGCCGTGAAAGCGCTTTGGCTAGCATAGCCGCTCTCCAGTGCCACGTCGATGATGCGGTCGCCGCGCGCCAATCGTTCGAGCGCGTGCAGGAGCCGCGCCTGCTGGCGCCATTGGCCGAAGGTGAGGCCGGTTTGCTGGACAAACAGGCGATGAATGGTCTTCGCCGTCACGCCGAATTTATCGGCCCAATCCTGCGCCGTCGCCGCCGCGTCAGGGTGCGCCACCAGTTCCGTGCAGAGAAGCCGCACGCGCAGGTCGCGCGGCATCGGCAGATGCAGCGGCAGCACCGGCTCCTGCCGCAGTTCATCGAGCAGGAGCCGCATCAACCGTGCATCGCGGCTGTCGGGCGCATAGTCCTCGGGCACGCTCATGGCGGCGACGATCAGTTCGCGCAACAGCGGTGACACGGCCAGAACGCAGCTCTCCTCGGGCAGGCCCGGCACATGGCGATCGTCGATGAACAGGGTGCGGATTTTCACATCGCCGACCATACGAACGTCATGATCGAGGTCGGCCACGAGCCAGACGGCGCGGTTCGGCGGCACCACCCAAGTGCCGAAAGTAGACCTCACGATCATCACGCCAGCGATGGCATAGAGCAGCTGGCCGCGCGGATGGGCATGCAGGCCGGTCGAGGTGCCATTTGGATAGTCGATCTCCATCGCCGCCATCGGCCGCGCCGTGGCGTGAAAATCGAGATGCCGGCGGGTGAGATCGGCGATGTCAGCCAAAATGTCTCTTTCGCGCTAGATGATGTCATTTTAGCGTGAGACGGACAAATGGGGAAGGACTAGAGGCAAGCTCCCTCAACCCGGATCAAGCCATGTCCAGCCCATCCACCTCTTCGAAAGCCGCCTTTCTCTATCCCTTTGTCGCCGTCGCCCTGTGGGCCGGCAATGTCATCGTCTCAAGGCTCTCGGCCCATGCCATCGGCCCGCAGGCGATCACCTTCTATCGGCTGGTGGTGGCGGTCGGCCTGTTGAGCCTGTTCGTCGCCCAGCCGGCCTGGCGCAATCGCGCGGCGATCTGGCCGCACATCGGCCAGTTCATCATCCTCGGTTTCTTGGCCATGTGCCTGTTCCAAAGCCTGTCCTATCTGGCGGCCGAGACGACGACGGCAACAAATATGGCGGTTTTCACCGCGCTGACGCCGCTGCTGACGGTTGCCATTGGCGCCGCGATGCTCGGCGAAACGCCGACCTGGGGCATGATCGGTGGCGGCGTGCTGTCCTTCGTCGGTCTGGCCTATCTCGTCAGCGGCGGCGATCCGGCGGCCATTTTGCGCGATGGCGTTCACCTGGGCGATGCGCTGATGCTGATCGCCGCCTTCGTCTATGCCCTTTATGGCGTGCTGCTGAAACGCTGGAACCTGCAAATCCCCGGCTGGCAATCGACCTATATGCAGGCACTCTCGACCATGGTTGTGATGTTTCCGGCATTCCTGGCGACACCAGTGCCACAGCGCCAGCTCAACGCCGACACCATACCGCTTATTCTCTATGCCGGCGCCTTGGCATCGGTCGTGCTGCCGTTCCTGTGGATCAGAGGCGTGCAGCAGATCGGCCCGAGCCGCTGCGCCATCTTCCTCAACCTCCTGCCGGTGATGACGGCGGCCGCCGCCATCGTCATGCTCGGCGAACCGGTGCGTGCCTTCCACGTGATTGGCGGCGGACTGGCCTTGGCGGGCGTTGGCTGCGCTCAGCTTTGGCAGAAGCCGATCGCGACACGGCAAACGGTGGCGGCGGAATGATCGGGCAGGGCCGCTTGATGCGGCCCCTGTCCTTATTGCAACGGTGTCGCCATCACCGGCAATACGATGCGCGAGGGATGCGCCGCATCGTGCAGGATGGTCTGATCGGCGATCCGCACCGCCGTCGTCGTGCCGTGCTTCGCGCCAGTGTTCGGATTGGCATCGTAATGCGGAAAGTTCGAGCTGGAGATCTCGAGCGCGATACGATGGCCAGCGCGGAACAGATTGGCCGTCGGCCACAGGTCGATCTTGTATTCGTAGACCTTGCCCGGTGTGATCGGAATGCGCCGCTCCAAGGTCTCGCGTGAGCTGGCCCGGATGATGCCGTTGCTGAGATTGTAGGCCTTGCCGTCGGGATGGACGTCGACGAGTTTCGCTGTGAAGTCGGTATCGCGCGCGGTGGAGGCGGCATAGAGCACCACCTGCACGGGGCCCGTCACCTCCATGTCCGCCGTCAACGGCTGCGTCTGATAAACCAGTACGTCGGCGCGGCCCTCGACCTTGGTCTGGTCGTAAGGGCCGGCCGGTGCCACGTCGCTGGTGCAGCAGGAATGCCCGCCGGCACTTGGCACCGGATTGGCCGGATCGTAGCGATAGCGGTCCGGCGGCTGCGCGCCATCCGGCTTGTCGGTGCCGAGCGTGCCATTGCCGAAACGCGTATTCGCCTGGCCGCGGCTCGACAGATAGTAGGACGTGAACCGCGTGCCCTCGACCGGCCAATTGTCGGCCTCGCGCCATTTGTTGGCGCCCATCACGAACAGGCGCACCGGCTTCTGGCTGTCGACCCCATTGGCCTTGCCCTTCAGCCAGTAATCGAACCAGGCGAGATGCAACTGGTCGATCGGATTGGCGGCTTCGGCGCCGAAATCGACTTCACCGACCTTGCGCAGCCAGGGCAAGTGCACCCACGGGCCGATCACCAGCCGCTGTCCTTTGCGGGCGACATCGGAGCCAGCCTTCTCGCGCATGCCGGTGAAATTCTCGACGCCGCCGCGCATGAACACGTCATACCAGCCGGCGAAATTCAGCGCCGGCACGGTGACGTTAGGATAACGCGTGCGGATGCTCCATTGCTTCCAATAGGCATCCCAGGTGTCGTGAGCCACCCAATCGCGATAATAAGGCGCGACAAGGTTGCCGTTGCGCGTGCCGGGCAGATAATCGATCAGCGGCTTGGCCCGATAGAGCGCCGGCAGATCGGAGACGCCTTTCTGAATGCTGTCGAGCAAGCCCTGATCGCCAAAGCGGCGCATGGCTGAGGCGGCAATCGACGTCACCGGCCAGGATCTCTTGAAGGCGAGCGAGAAGGCGCCGCCCTCATAGGACCAGCCGTCGTAATAGTCCGAGGCCGTATGGGCGGGCGCGATCGCCACCAGATGCGGCGGCTTTTCGGTGGCGGCTAGCCATTGCGTCGCACCGACATAGGAAAAGCCGTACATACCGACCTTGCCGTTCGAACCTGGCAGTTTGGCTGCCCATTCCACCGTGTCGTAGCCATCCTTGCCTTCATGCCGGAACGGATAGAATTCGCCGCCGGACATGTATTGGCCGCGCACGTCCTGAATGACGACGATGTAGCACTGCGAGGCATAGTCCGTGGGCTTGGCATAAACCACCGATTGCGCGTCGGACTTGTTGTAGGGCAGGCGCATCAGCAGCACCGGATAGTCGCCCGCCTCCTGCGGCCGATAGACATCGGCCAGAAGCACCGTGCCGTCGCGCATCGTGACGGGCACATCGGCTTCCTTCTTGACGGTGCAGGCGCCTTTCTCAAGCGCGGCAGACGCGGGCGCCGACCAGGCCAGCAGCGCGAGTACCGGCCCGATCGACAGGCCAAAGGATTTTGCGACGAGGTGACTCCGGATCATGGCGATCCTCCCAGGCTTCAGCACGACGATAGTGGGAAGAAACGGGATGGGCGCCTACCCAAACCTTGGTATGAGTTTGAGGCATGCGGGAACTAAACGGCCTGCACATGATACCGCTTCAACATGTCGGCCAAGGCCCCCTGCAACGCCTCCGCCGTGTCATCCACCGTGCCGCCGTGGCCCGGCAGCACGCGGTCGAAACGATAGGCGGCGAGACGCGCCAGCGAGCGCAATTGCGTGGGCCAGTCGTACCAACACACGCTGCGGAAGGCGACGAGCTGCTTGTCGTCATGATCCCAGGCAAGGGAGTCGCCGCTGAAGAGCAGGGAACCAGCCAGAAACATTACGCTGCCGCGCGTGTGGCCGGGCACGGGAATGGCGAGAATGTCCCCGGCGACGGAGACGGGCTTCTCACCTTCGATCAGGTCGCTGGCGAAGGTCGCGCCGTCGCGGTCATCGCCATGAATCCAGACGCGGGCGCCGAAATGCTTGGCGTAACGCCCGCTGTCGCCGACATCGTCCTTATGGGTCAGCAGCACGTCGCTCAGCCCGCCGTTCGCTTCCAGCCATTCGACGATCTGGCGCGTCCAGCGCGGGCCGTCGATCATCACATTGCCCTGCGGCCGCCGCAGCAGATAGCTGTGCGCACCCCAGGAGGCGCGGGCGTTATAACCGAGCCGAAAGAGATCCGGCGCCAGTTCCTGCGGGAACAGACCGGCTGGCATGGCGAGGCCTTCGGGCGCGCGCACGGCGCTAACCGGGCAGAGCAGGGCGGCGCGCCAGGCATCGGCGATGTCGGCGGCACCTTCCGGTTGGCGATGAAAGAAATATCTATCCTTGCCCTCGGCCACGAGGTCGGGAAAGGCCGTCTGCGCTGCGCCGCATTGGATGCAACGCTCGTCGATGCGCCAGAGGTCAGTGTCGGTTGTGGATTTGCCCATGCGCGCCTCCGATCCTCTTCATCTAGGGAGCGCGCAGGGAGAAAAGAAGGACAGGGAATAGGCGAGAAAATCAGCCGGCCTCTGCCACTATTATTGTCTAGCTCACCCGGGGGATTGCGGCAAGCCCCCGGTCCCGGTCTATGAACTTCGCCCCCATACACAGGGAGCAGCCACGCATGACATCCAACACTCAGATTCCGCAGCAGTTTTTTCACGGCACCCGCGCCGACCTAAAACCGGGAGACCTGATCGCCTCCGGTTACAATTCCAACTTCGGCGCGCGCAAGCCGGCGTCGTGGGTCTATCTCACCGGCACGCTGGACGCTGCCATCTGGGGCGCGGAACTAGCCGAGGGCGACGGGCGGCAAAGGATCTACATCGTCGAACCGACCGGCCCGATCGTCGACGACCCCAACCTGACGGACAAGAAGTTCCCCGGCAACCCGACACAGTCCTACCGCTCCCGCGACCCGCTGCGGATCACGGGAGAGGTTACGGAATGGGAGGGCCATTCGCCGGAGCGGCTGCAGGCGATGAAGGACGGCGTTGAACGCGCGAGGGCACAAGGCATCGAGGCGATCGACTGATGCGCTAGGCTATGCGCCTACGGGTTCGGCCGGTTGATGGCCGGCCGGATCTGCCCACGGATTGATGCCCTCGCTCAACCAACTTAGCGTCGCCGGCCAAAAGCTGTCGGCGAAGCGGGCGTGGAAGAGGCCGAAATGGCCGATCGCTTCGACATTGAGATCGGCGGGCGCCAGCAGCACCTCCTGCCGCTCAGCGCCTGAGTAATAGGCGAGCGTGCGGCGGATCGCCGGCAAGGTCCCCAGCTCGTCGTCGGTGACTGCGACGGCGAGGATAGGCGCGCGGAAGGCGGCGAAGCTGGCGACCACATCGGCGCGCGTCTCCGCCGGATAGCTCGCTTCCGTCCGTCGTCCCTTGAAACTCCATTCGTTGGCGACGCCGGCCGGCAGGTCTTCCAGCCAGCCGAGCCGCTTGCCGGGAAAGTAGCCGCAAAGGGCGGTGAGAATAGGCATGGCCAGATGCCATTTCAGAAACAGGCGCAACCGCTGTTTCGGAGCGTAATCGGGCCAATAAGCATATTGGGCGCCGACGGTGAGCATGCGGTCGACCAGCGAACCGTGTTCGGCGAGCCCGGGCAGGAAGCCGCCGACGCTGTGACCGACCACGAGGAGAGAGCCGGCGCGCCGTTTCTCGGCGGCGAAGCGGATCGCCGCGTCGAAATCGAGCTGGCCCCAATCGCGCCAGCGATAGCCGCAACCGCGCAGCCGCTGGGGGCGGGATTGGCCGATGCCGCGATAATCGTAGGTCAGCACGTCATAGCCATGGCCGGCCAGGAAGCCGGCGTAAAAATGATAGTAGCGCGCCAACACGCCCGTCGCCGGATTGATGACGACAAAACCCCTTGGCGTCGCGTCCGATCGCCAAAGGTGCCCGCCGAGCTGGACGCCACCCTGGCAGGCAATCCGGATCCGCTCAGTGGGTGAAAGGGGCGCAGGCATTATTTCCAGACTTTGATTTCGTGAGGGAACTTCGCCCTTTGGACAGCCTTTTCGGGCTATAATATACTCACTAGACGGTATACATAATTATGAAAGAAAATCAGAGCCCTACACGAGCCAAAATCATCGCGGCAGCGGAGAGGCTGTTTTACGCGGAAGGGATCGGCCGCGTCAGCGTGGACGCGGTGGCCGAGAAAGCGGGCGTCACCAAGCGGACGCTCTACTATCATTTCACCAGCAAGGACGAGCTGATCGAGGCCTACCTGACTGCCCGCGACCAGCCCAATCTGGCCTTGTTCCGACGCTGGTTCGAGACGGCCGACGGGACCGTGGCCGACAAGACGAAGGCCATTTTTCTCAACCTCGGTCACTCCGCCAGCCATCCGCGCTGGAAAGGGTGCGGCTTCCTGCGCACCTCTGCGGAGCTTGCCTCCCTGCCGGGACATCCGGCGCTGAAGGTCGGGGCGGCTCACAAGAAGCGCTTCGAAAGCTGGCTGGCCGCCACCTTCGCCGAGGCGGGCATTGGCTCAGCCGAGCCGCTGGCTCGCCAGGTTCTCCTGCTGCTCGACGGCTCTTTCGCGGTGACCCTGCTGCAGCGTGACCCAACCTATATGGACGCTGCGGGCGATGCGGCGCGTGTCTTGGTCGGGACAGCGCTGCGCCAGGTTCGCGGGCGGCGACCGATCGAGGAGAGCAATCAGCTCTCCTTGAAACTTGATAATGAATCAAGCAGATAAATAGATATTTTAATCTAATCTTTTAGATAAAGATTTTTCTCTAAATCTTTTCAGAACCTAGCCTTATACGCCAAAATTCCTGGCGCTCCTTCAGCAAGCTGTCGCGTAAATAGACATCCTCTTCCTCAACCAACCGCTCCAATTCCTCAACTGCGAAAGCCTCTGGACCGTGCGCGTCCCAGGCGGCTTGCAGGCTGCGATGCGGATTGGCGTGCTGACGCAAGGTGAACCAGAGGCGGTTCTCGACCGTCGACAGATCGGGCGCGCGGCCGATCCAGCGCTGCCCGGTCGGGCGGCAGAACACAGCGTAAATCCCGGCAATCGTCTTGCGTTCTTTATAGGCCGCCACCGCTGCCTTTCTGTCGGCGTTTTTCATCTCTTAAATCCCGGTTTCCACATCCTGCTTCGTGAAAGCGGATGCCAATATCACCCGGATGATATTGACTCAAGAATTTTTATCCGGGTAATGAACCGAGATGACTGAGACGACCCCATCCCTGAAATGTAGTGCCTTCGATGGCCACACCCTTCTTGTCCGAGGCGATCTGATTACCGTGGCTCTGGCCGTCAAAACGGCTGCCGCTGAGCGCCCCGAGGCAACCATCCTCACCTTCGATGACCTGACGGGCCGCGTGATCGACCTCGACCTCAGAGGCTCGCCCGAGGAGATCACCGCACGCCTCACCCAGCCGGCGCCAACGGCACCCGAGACGGCGCCGGAGACCCCGCGCGGACGCGGACGCCCCAAGCTCGGCGTCGTCGCCCGCGAGGTCACTTTGCTGCCGCGCCATTGGGACTGGCTGGCGGCGCAGCCGGGCGGGGCCTCACAAGCCTTGCGCCGGCTCGTCGAGGACGCCCGCAAGAACGACGGCGGCGAGACCGATGCCCGCGCGGCGCAGGAGGCAGCCTATCGCTTCATGTCCGCCATGGCCGGCAATCTGCCCGGCTTCGAGGAAGCCTCGCGCGCCTTTTTCGCCAATGAGCGCGAGCGCTTCGCCGAACAGGCCGCTGCCTGGCCCGTGGACGTGCGCGAACATGTGAGACGGCTGGCCTGGGGCGATGCCGCCTAGCGGGGAGGACGCATGAGCACGTTCATCGTCCGCCACCTGACGGCCGCCGACATTGTCCCGTTCCGCAGTCTCCTCGCCGTGATGGGCGAGGCTTTTGATGAACGCGACACCTATACGCGGGCCCAGCCCGACCATGCCTATCTGCAAAAGCTGCTCGGCGGCCCGCATTTCATCGCGCTCGCGGCACTGGAGAATGGCGCTGTGATCGGCGGGCTGGCCGCCTACGAACTGCCAAAATTCGAACAGGCGCGCAGCGAAATCTATATCTACGATCTGGCGGTGGCGGCCGCCCATCGCCGCAAGGGCGTGGCGACCGCGCTCATCGAAACCCTGAAGGACATAGGCGCCAAGCGCGGCGCCTATGTGATCTATGTCCAGGCCGACCCGCCCGATGCGCCGGCCGTCGCGCTCTATGGCAAGCTCGGCACCCGCGAGGACGTGCTGCACTTCGACATCGCGGTGAATGCCGATCGCGATTAGCCGGCGCACCGCGCGATCGGCGGAACGTGAATGATGATGGCGGGCAATTCGTTACGCTATGGTCGCGAATACGAACGCGGTGGAAAGCAATTGGAATGGCACCGACAATGAACCATGCCGACATGCTGGGTCGCAGCATCGCCGATCCGCTGGTGGTGGCTTATCTGACCGATCATGAAAAGCTAGACCCCGTCGATTTCCGAAAATACGTTGAGGTTGGCAGTTTTGGCGGCCCAAATAGCGGATTTAGTCTGCATGCTGAGCCTGTTCAGTCTTACCTCTCCCAATTCGGTGAGATACGCTCAAGAAACCTGCCTGATGATCAGGAAATGATTGTTTCCCAATTATTTTTTACCGGGCCGGATAGGATCAACGGCAAACAGCACGCTTATTCTTTAACGCTGCCCTTTCATCTGAAGTTCGGTGACGGTGCGGACGATGTGGCGAAGGCCCTTGGAACCGCGCCGTTTCGAAAAGACAAGAGCGCAACGCTGCCCGACTATTCAGCAGAGCGCTTCGTCTTCAGCTATGCGGTCGATCGTCTGCAGGTGATCGCCAAATACGATGGCGACCATCAGTTGATGGCCGTCTACCTGCTTCAGCAAGACAAGACGGCGCGTCAGGCCCAAAAGCGCCGCGCCACGGTGCACAAGCACAAGATTATACCCGGCAATGTCGATCGGGTCGAAGCCCTTCGTGCCGAAATTCCCACGCCGCGTTGGCGAGAAGCCATGGCGGATGGAGATAAGCTGTTCAGCGAATCCGACATCGCAAAAGCCGAAGCGCTGCTGAATACCTTCATCAATGCGGTCAAGCGTGCAACTGGCGCGGCAAGAGCGCAAGACATTCTCGCCGCGGTCAAGGATCTCGTTCTCGGCCTCAATGAAATCGATGCGCGAAGCGGGATGATCGAAACATTGGAGCGCGACGAGCTTGGCACGCTGATCGACGACGTCGTCAGAGCCACGGGATTTAAACTCACGGACGGAGAAGATATCACCAGTGAATGGCGCGAATGGTAGGGGGCCTTCGAGGGAGTCAGGCCGCGCGTATCCCTCCAATTGCTTCCATTATCGCGCGACAACAACGAGACCCTGCTGATCGATCTTCGCCGCGACAGCTTCGGTCAGGTCCATTTCCTGCCCATCGTCAAGAAGCAGGTGTTCGGTAGCGCTGGATACAGCTGGGAGGATGTCGGTTACGTCGCACCCATTTTCACTGATTTTATCAAGGAACTGGGAACCGAACAGGAGCTGAAAGCTCGCTACCCGGGGTGGGAGGTTTTATCTAGCCATGGAGGACAAGCGGCGGTGTTTGGCGGAAGGGGTGAGATTCGAACTCACGGTGAGCTTGCACCCACGGCGGTTTTCAAGACCGCTGCCTTAAACCACTCGGCCACCCTTCCAAGCGACTGATCACATTGGCGTTTCGACCAGGGACAGGCTTGCCACCCGCCACCGTCGCCCGACGCCGCGAACATCGCGGCCTCTGTCTAGGGCGGACCACCTTACGGCGTCAACAGACTTTCGTCGGTGTCTAGCCAGGCGCCTTGGCGATCTAACGGATTTTGGATGATCCGCCGCAAGCCAATCTCTGGACGCCGCAAGGATTTTGCGCTGACATCATAAATCAGAGCAGCCGGAGACATTCATGCGATTGATTGGCGTGTTAGCGATCCTATCGTTCTCGATGGTGCCAGCTTTGGCTAACGGACTAACGTGTCGAACCGATAGTTTCGGGATGACTCGATGACGAAGCATCGTATCTATTCAATGAGCGTTGCCAGCGTTTATCCGCACTACATTGCCAAGGCGGAGAAGAAGGGGCGTACCAAAGCTGAGGTGGACGAGATCATCTGTTGGCTGACCGGCTATAGTCAGAAAGCTCTGGAAGCCCAACTGGAAAAGAAAATCGGCTTCGAGGATTTCTTTACCAACGCGCCTCGATTGAATCCGTCGCGGTCCCTGATCAAAGGCGTGATCTGCGGTATCCGGGTTGAAGCCATCGAAGAGCCGATCATGCGAGAAATTCGCTACCTGGATAAGCTGATCGACGAATTGGCCAAGGGAAAGACGATGGAAAAGATCTTGCGGACTTGAAGTTAGATTAGGCGCTATCTGTTCGAAGCGCCGCCATCAAATCGGCCGCTTGGCGAAATATCGCGCCGGTGTCTGGCCCAGCGCCTTCTTGAACATCAGGATGAAAGCGGTGACGGATTCATAGCCCAGCGTGTCCGACACCTGTTGCACCGCCGCGCCGCCGGCGAGTTCACGCAGTGCCACGATGAGCTGCAACTGCTGCCGCCAGCGCCCGAAGGTCAGTCCGGTTTCCTGAATCATGAGCCGCGTCAGCGATCGTTCGCTGAGCGCCACGCGCGTCGCCCAATCGGCCAAGGTCCGGCGATCGGCCGGGTTCGTGGTGAGGGCCTTGGCGATCTGGCGGATTTTCGGATGATCCGACACGGGCAGATTGAGTTGTTCTTCCGGCATCAAGGACAGCTCATCGAGCAGCACGCGCACCAGCCGCGCCGTGTGGCTGTCCGGCCCATAATCGATGGAAGAACCGGCCAGGCGTCCGATCATTTCGCGGATCATCGGCGAGATCGATAGCGTGCAGCAGTGATCGGGCAGGGCGGCGGCGCCCGGCTCGACAAAGAGAGCGGAAAGCCTCGCATTGGTGGTGGCGCGGTTGCTGTGGGTAATGCCGCCCGGCACCCAGACGCCGCATTGCGGCGGGACGATCCAGATGCCGCCGGCCGCCATGCAGGTGACGGCGCCACGCAGCGCCAAGATCAACTGGCCTTTGCGATGTTTGTGGCTCGGCACCTCCACTTCGTAATTCGCCCAATCCAAATGCATGGCGACGGCCGGGCGGTCGGAGGTATCGGGATCGAAATCATCGGTGGCGACGCGATAGGGCTTCATGGCTGGCACCTGCGACCCGGATTTGGCCGAATTTGAAGATATATTGTCAAAATATCGTAATTCAGGAAGGGCGGCTAGCGGCTATGGAAGGCCATCTTCGCTCACTCCCGGTGCCGTCATGCAGACCAAACAGCCTCTTGGCCTTTCCCATCCCCTCCTGCTCCTCGCGGGCATCCTTCTGATCGCGGCCAACCTGCGCGCGCCCATCACTGGTGTCGCGCCGTTGCTCGGCACGATCCGCGACGTCTTCGCGCTCGATACGTTTCATGTCGGCATCCTGACGACGCTGCCGCTCCTGGCCTTTGCCTTCGCGTCGCCCGTCGGCGTTCTGCTGGCCCGCGCCTGCGGCCTGGAGCGCAGCCTGTTCATCGCGCTGGTCGTGGTCGCGATCGGCATCGTGCTGCGCTCGCTGGGGCCGACCTGGGCGCTGTTTGCCGGCTCGGCGCTCATCGGCATAGGCATTGCCATCGGCAATGTCCTGCTGCCGGCCTTGCTCAAACGCGACTTTCCCGATCGCATCGCGACCCTGACGGGCACCTATGCCGTGGTGGCCGGCGTGGCGGCCGCATTGGCCTCCGCCGTGGTCGTGCCGCTCGCAACCCTTCCCGCTTTGGGGTGGAGCGGGGCGCTTGGCTCGTTCATTGTCCTGCCGCTTCTCGCCTTGATCGTCTGGGCGCCGCAGCTCATCGATCGCAGCGCGCCGACAGCCGATACGCCCGTGCCGCCACAGGGTGGACGCATCTGGCATTCGCCGCTGGCCTGGCAGGTGACGTTCTTCTTCGGCGCCAATTCATTCGTCTATTACGTTGTCGTGACGTGGCTGCCGGCGATCCTGATCGAGGCGGGTTACTCGCCGCAGACAGCGGGATCGCTGCATGGCGTGTCGCAGCTCGCCACCGCTCTGCCGGGTCTGGTCCTGATGCCTTTGATCCCTCGGCTGAAGGATCAACGACGCCTCGCCTTCGGCACGTCGCTCATCATCGCCATGTCTCTCCTCGGCCTGCTGCTGGCGCCGCGTCTGGCCTGGATCTGGGCTGCTCTCTTTGGCTTTGGCGCGGGCGCGACCTTCATTCTGGCTTTGTCGTTCGTCAGCCTGCGCGCCGCGGATGTGCGCCAGGCGAGCGCTTTGTCCGGCATGGCCCAGTGCATCGGCTATACGATCGCCGCCTTCGCGCCGCCGTTGTTTGGGCTGGTGCACGATTTCTCCGGCGGCTGGTTCGTTCCGCTCAGCCTCTGCCTGGCGCTCTGCGGCATCATGGCCTGTCTCGGTTACTGCGCCGGCAAATCCGCGCAGATCGGCGATGTCACGCCTCGCCGCTTGGACTCGCAGCGCGCAGTGCGTGGATGAAATTCTGCAGCACGACTTGCCCGCCGTCGCGGCGCGTGCCGAGCGCCAGGCGGGCGATCGGCGCCTCACCGGCGATCGGTCGGTAGGTGACGCCTTCGACCCGCACGCGTGTGATCGAGGCCGGCACGATCGAAACGCCGAGTTCAGCAGCGACCAGGCTGAGAGCTGACGGGATCTGCGGCGCCACCTGGCCGACGATCGGATCGAAGCCATTCGACCGGCAGGCGAGGATGACCTCATGAGAGAGGCTCAAGCCGGCGGCCGGCGGAAAGAGAATGAAAGGCTCCCGAGCGAGGGCCTTCAGCGCCAGGCTGCGTGAACGCGCCAGCCGATGACGTGCCGGCAAAGCAATCGCCATCGGTTCGTCCGGCAGACGATGGAGCCGTACATTCTCGATGTCGTCGAGCCCCGGACGCACGAAGATCGTATCCAGTTCACCGCTCTCGAGCCCTTCCAGCAGACCCATGGTGTTGAGTTCCTCCAGGGTCAGGAGGACATCCGGCCAGCGTTGGCGAAAGCGCCGGATCGCCGCATTGACGATCGGATTGAAAGCAGCCGAACCGGTGAGCCCCACCGACAGCTTGCCGCTTTGGCCGCGATGGGCGCGTTGCGCGGCGAGCCGCGCCCGTTCGGCGCCAGCGACGATGCCGCGCGCCTCGGCCAGAAAGGCCTCGCCGGCCGGGGTCAGCTCCGCACCGTGCGGCACACGATGAAAGAGCGCCGTGCCGAGTTCTTCTTCCAGATCCTTGATCTGCTGGCTCACCGGCGGCTGGCCGACGCCGAGTTTGGCCGCGGCGCGCGTGAAATTGCGTTCTTCCGCGACGGCCAGGAAATAACGGATGTGCCGCAATTCCATCAGGTATCTCCAAAAGCAATTACAATTTCTAGCCTAATATATTGGACAGATTGCGTCATCGAAACCTATTTCCGCACTGGAAAAGGTGACTTCATGACGAGCCAGACAACTTGCGCGGACATTTCCGATGTCCCTGTCCATCCCCGGCGCCGTGACCGGCAAAAGCCTGCCAGCGTGCCGGCGAAGCTCGACGCGCATGGCGGAGCCCGGCCGGGCACGGCGGCCTATCGGCGGATCAGCGGCGCGCTCTTCCTGGCGGGCTTCGCCACGTTCTCGCTGCTCTATTGCACCCAATCCCTGTTGCCGATCTTCGCGCACGACTTCGGCATCAGCCCGGCGGCGAGTTCGCTCGCTTTGTCTTTGTCGACCGCATCCCTCGCCATCGCCATTCTCTGCGCGGCCGCCGTGTCCGAGAGCGTTGGCCGCAAGAGCCTGATGTTCGCCGCCATCGCCGGCGCCGCGCTGCTCAATGCGGCGGCGGCAGCTATGCCAAACTGGACGCTCTTCCTCGTCTGCCGGACTCTGGAGGGCTTTGTCCTTGGTGGCGTGCCGGCCGTGGCCATGGCCTATCTGGCGGAGGAAGTGGATCGCGGCAACCTGGGCTTCTCGATGGGCCTTTACATTGGCGGCTCGGCGCTTGGAGGCATGGCCGGACGGGTCGGGGCCAGCATGCTCGCCGACTGGTTCTCCTGGCATGTGGCCATGCTCGTCATCGGCATCGCCGGTCTGATCGCCGCCATCGCTTTTGTCCTCCTCCTGCCGGCGTCCCGCAATTTCACGCGGCAGAGTAGGTTTTACCCGCGTTATCATCTGCACGCCTGGCAGGCGCATCTGGCGGATCGCGCACTGCTGTTGCTGTTCGCCATCGGCTTTCTGGCCATGGGTGCCTTCGTCGCCATCTACAATTATGCCGGCTTCCATTTGATGGCTCAGCCTTACGCGCTCGCCCCCTCGACCATCGGCCTCATCTTCACGGCCTATCTCTTCGGCATCGTCGCCTCTTCGACGGCGGGCATCCTGGCCGATCGTATCGGCCATCGCCGCGTGCTGCCGATAGGCTTCGCCATCGCGCTGACCGGGATCGCATTGACGGTGACCAGCAGTCTATGGACCATCATTGCCGGCATCGTGCTGCTGACGATCGGCTTCTTCTTCGCCCATTCGGTGGCGAGTTCCTGGATCGGCCGATTGGCGGCAACGGCCAAGGGCCATGCCTCATCGCTCTATCTGCTCGGCTATTACCTTGGCTCCAGCATCGGTGGCACCATTGGCGGCATGTTCCTGTCGGCTGGAGGATGGCCGGCGCTGGCAGGCTTCGCTGGCGTTTGCCTGCTGCTCGGCGCTGCCGCCAGCCTGCGCCTTGCCACGACCGTCAAAGCCTGAAGGAAAGGGTTTCTTCAATGCTCGTTTGTCTGGCGCGGTAGCCGTAGAACATGCTCGCGCGTCAGCGGTGCGAGAGAAGGGAGCGCGGGCGCCGACGGACTGAGCCAGATCAACTCCTCGATCTCGGCGGCAGCCGTCACCGGACCGTCGAGCGACAGTTCGAACAAATCTGCCTGTACCCTATGCCCAGGTTCGTTCGCCGCCTCGGCCTCGAAGCAACCGAGAAATTTCGCTTCGGCTGCCTCGACCACCAATCCAAGCTCTTCCATGAGTTCACGCTGCAAGGCGGCGAGGGATGTTTCGCCAGTTTCGATCTTTCCGCCTGCTTGCATGAACGCGGTCGTTCCACGCTTGCGCACCAACAGGAAACGACCCTGTCCGTCACGAATGACAGCGGCCGAGATCCGCACGATCAGAGGAGCAGAATCAGAAGACATAAGCTCAACCTAACACGAGCGGACGGATTGAGGGCGAAGCGCGAAAATTCGCGCATGGCCCATTACCACCGGCCGTATGGCTCGCCTCTGGCGCGGCGATTGATAGGGAACAGGATGCTGCTGCAAACGTTAGGAAGCATATCGTTCTTCTCACACTCTCTCGCGGCGAATTTTCACGCGATCAGGTCTGTACCCACCTGAGATTCGGAAGGGTAGCAGCATGACCACGACAAGCGATATTGCCGACTTCATGATCGGAAAGCTTCGCCAGGATCGCGTGCTCTATGAGCCGATCATAGCTTGCGAGATCAAGAACGCGTTCGGTGACAACTGGGTGAGCGTCACGCCTGGTTTGCGGATCAAAATCAGATTGGATGTTCTGAAGGAGTTCGCCAAATTGTCGCCCCCTGAAACCTGGTCGCCGCGAAGCGGTCTCCGGCGCTCCGACAACAATCACACTTAACGTTGCGAAGACGAAGATTTGCTTCTTCCCGCAATGGCCACGATGGTTGCAAACAGCTCGTCCTTGGCTTGCGCTGGCGTAATCTCTTTCAACGCGGCTGCATAAGAAAGAGCTTCGGCCGCACCCAGCATGGCCCAGAGCGCTGCGGATGCAATGCTATTGGCGCCGGCGTACGGCGCCAGGATCGCGCGACACTTCTCAATGAAGGCGATATGGTAGGCGCGCTTGATCTTTTCGAGATCCGGTGAGCCGGCAAGCGCCGCCAGCACGCCGGGCATTTCGCGCCCCTGCAGGAACACGCAGTCGACATAGGATGATGCAATGACCCGCGCCTTATCCTTCAAGGTCGATTTGCTGCCTGCGAGCGCGCCGTCCATGACCGCGGTCTGGCGCACGTCATAATCTTGGTACAGCGCCACCAGCAGACCTTCGCGGGTACCAAAGTGATCGTAGACGACCGGCTTGGTTACACCGGCCTGTTCTGCCAACCGACCAAGTGTCAGCGCATCGGTGCCTTCCGTCCGGATCAGCCGCCAGGATGCGTCCAGAAGCTGACGATGCCGGTCGTCCCGCGTCAAACGACGACGCGGGGAGGGTGGGGAGGATTGCTTGGCGACGGGTCTTGACATTTAATATACCAATAGTAACTTACTAAAAGTATATAGTGATCGTTTCGGTCGATCAATCCATACCGGTTATGAACATGCACGCGCTTATCGTCGTTTCGCATCCCAGACCTAACTCGCTCACCCATGCCGTCGCCGCTGAAGTGGCAGCGGGCATGATCGCGGCCGATCCCACCCATTCGTTCGAAATCGCCGATCTGACAGCCGAGGGGTTCAATCCGGGATTTTCGGGCGCCGATATCGCCGCTCATCTCAAGGAAGCGGCACCGCCGGCTGACGTTCTTGCCGAACAGGCGAGGATCGCGCGCGCCGATGCGCTGGTTCTGGTCTATCCCGTCTACTGGTGGTCGATGCCCGGACTGCTGAAAGGATGGATCGATCGCGTTTTCACCAACGGCTGGGCCTACGACGATAGCTCCGGCAATCATGTCGAAAAGAAGCTGAGCCATCTGCCAATTCATCTGGTCGCCATCGGAGGCGCCAGCCTGCGCACCTATGCCAGGCGCGGGTACTTCGGCGCGATGCGCACGCAGATCGATCATGGCATTTTCGATTACTGCGGTGCGCCAGTCCAAACGTCCGAATTGCTCGTGCCGGCGGACGCGTCAGCCTCCGCACGCTCGCATCTCGATGCGGCTCATGCCATTGGACGGCGTCTGTTTAACTTGGACGGACCAGCAACCCGCAGCGCCGCCTGATCATCGACGGGCAATCGATTGATTTATATCATCAATTTCTTTGATATCACGTTTGCTCGAAAAAAGACGGGAACTTCGATCCGGGTCGCTTCATTGGTTTCACATAACCCTCGTTTGTTGCAAGACTAGGGTAGGCACAAACGAGACGCGTCATGACAAACCAGGTTCCGGATGAGGCTGTTTTGCAGCAGCAGGTGGATCGTCGTCAATTGCAAGAGATCATTTCGGGGCTTGGGGAAGGCATATTGCTGATCGACCCCAGCGACGGACTCGTTTGGGCCAATGACAAGGCGCTTGCTCTCCACGATGTCGATAGCCTTTCTGATCTCGGCGAAACGCCGGCCGATTATCGCAAGCGCTTTCAACTAAAATATCGCAACAACCACCTTCTCGCCGATAACCAATATCCCATCGACAGACTGCTGGCGGGGGATGTCTTTCACGATGTCGTGGTCGAAGTGAGCAGAAAGAATGCGGACAAAAACGGCGAGGATTGGCGCAGCATCCAGCAACTACGCGGTATTGTGCTGACGGATGGCAAGGGCAAGCCGGAATCCTATGTTCTGGTGATCGAGGATGTGACCGAGCGTTTCACGGCGGAAGAACGCTTCGAGAAAACGTTCGGGACCAATCCCGCGCCAGCCATCATCTGTCGTCTCGCCGATCTGCGCTACGTCAAGGTCAATCAGGGCTTCCTTGAGATGTTGGGCTACACGCGTGACGATGTCATCGGCCGTTCGGTTTACGAAATCGACGTCCTGGAGAATGCCACCACCAGGGACACGGCCATCGCGGCCCTGCGTGACGGACGCACCATTCCGCAAACCGAAGCCAGCATTCGCTTGCCCGAAGGCGGATCGAAACTAGTCATTGTAGCCGGACAGCCCATCGAAATCGGCGAAGAAGCCTGCATGCTTTTCACCTTCATGGATCTGGAACCCCGGCGGAAGGCAGAGGAAGCCCTTCGGCAAAGCGAGGAACGCTTCGCCCGATCCTTCCGCCTGACACCGGTTCCGACCGTCCTCACCGCCCTAGATGGTCTGCGTATCCTCGACGCGAACGATGCCTTCTTCTCGGTGTTTGGCTTCATCGAGGAAGAAGTCATCGGAAAAGCCCTGCCGGAGGTGCCCTTATGGACATCAGAAACGTCCCGGCATGGCTTGGAACGGGATATCGACAAAAGCGGCAGCCTGCGCAACGCCGAAATTCAAACGCTCACCAAGCACGAGGAAATCCTGGATTGCCTGGTTTCGGCTGAAGCCGTGACCATCCAAGGCCGGGAATGCCTGCTCGTCGTCTTTCAGGACATCACGGAGCGAAAGCAAACCGAGGTCGAGCTGATAGCCGCTATCGAAGCGGTGATGAAGGACACTTCCTGGTTCAGCCGGACCGTCATCGAAAAACTAGCCAATTTGCGCCGCCCTGGCCGAGGGACCAAGGTTCAGTCGACGGAATTGGCTTCGATGACCCCGCGCGAACTCGAAGTGCTCGGGTTGATGTGCCAGGGGCTCAGCGATGCGGAGATCACCAGGAAGCTGAAGCTGACGCGCAACACGGTGCGCAACCACGTGGCGCGCATCTACAACAAAGCTGACGTCCATAGCCGAACCGCCGCCGTGGTTTGGGCGCGCGAACGCGGCTTTGTCGGCGCACCTGAGAAGAATCCCAGCCGGTCGAAACGGCCCAAATCCTGACACGCAAGTCTTGATGCAAATGTATCAGATTAATCTGATGCATTTGGCTCTGTTCCATTTCTCTTCGCCCGCCTAGGTTTCGTCTATCGGTACCTGCTGCAATCAGGGGTTCGATCTCGTCATGTCTGTTGAAGGAAATGGGCAATGGATCGGATCGCGCCACGGCAGCAGCCGTCTCAAGAATTTGATGCCACGACGCACATCGATACTGTCGACAGTTCGCAGGTCGGCATCTTCGATCGGGCAGGTGGGATGGAGAAGAATAGAGACCTCAATTCGCGCCCGCAATCGCGGCGCGAGGAGACCGAAGAAAATTTAAGAAAGATCATAGAGGAGGAACGAGAGGCTAGGCAGAATGCGGAACGGCTTCTAGCGGAGAAGGAAGAGCTTCTGGCGCGCCATGATGTATTCATGCGCGAAGTCGATCATCGCGTGAAGAATTCGCTCCAGATCGTTGCCAGCATGCTTGGATTTCAAGCGCGTCACGTGCAAGAACCTGCTGCCGCGATCGCGCTTGAAGAAGCCCTTCAACGCGTTCTCGCGATAGCGTCCGTTCACGAGCAACTCTTTCGTATCGGCAATCTTGAACAGATCGATATGAAAGTTTTCCTGACAAGTCTCTGCGGCGCGTTGGCGAGCAATCGACCTGACAATGTCGAAGTTCGAACGGCCGATGTGGCGGCGATCAAAATTCCATCCAACTATGCCACCAAGATCGGATTGATCGTAACGGAACTGGTGGTCAATTCCTACAAACATGCCTTCCCAAATGACAGGCGTGGACGCATCACCATCTCCCTCATCGCACTGGAGCATAGCCTTGAACTCATCGTTGCCGATGATGGCGCCGGTCTGCCTGATGATTTCACCATCAATCGGCGACGTGGCCTGGGCATGCGGCTGATCAATTCAGTCCTCAGTCAATTGGGCGGCAAGCTTTCCACGATCGGCGGCAATGGCACGCGCTTCGTTATTCATTTCCCGCGCACGTTACTGACTTCCGTGGCCTAGCCTTGGCGATAACGACAACGCGATCGGTGGGAACCATATCTGTACTACGCCGTTGAACTGATACAGATCACAAATGGAGATGTGTCATGAACTGGGAACAGATCAAAGGCAATTGGAACCAGGTCCGCGGCAAAGCCCAGCAGCAGTGGGGCAAGCTGACCAATGATGACCTCGATGTCATCCAAGGTAAGCAGACCGAGTTTCTCGGTCGCCTGCAGGAGCGCTACGGCTACACCAAGGAACAGGCGGAGAAAGAGATCGAAACCTGGTACTCCAAGATCGGCAAATAAGCTGATCTGAAAAACACAAAGGACCTGCACTTCGCAGGTCCTTTTTTATCGCACAAGAAACGTGTCGAACATCAGTTGGGGAGATTGACGATGAATGAAGTACAAGTCGGATGGATCGCCGCGATCATCATTGGTGGCGTGGCGGGATGGCTGGCTGAAATGTTCATGAAGAGCAATCAGGGCGTCCTCATGAACATCATTCTGGGCATCGTCGGCGCGGCGCTCGCGAATGCTCTGCTAGGCCTGCTCGGCGTGATCCTGACAGGTTGGCTCGGCTATCTGATCGCCGGTTTTATCGGCGCCTGTATCCTCATCGCGCTGGGACGCATGTTGCGCCGCGGATGATGATGAAAGTATAGCAATAATGAAGAGGGGCTGTGTCGTCGAACACAGCCCCTCTCTTATTTCAGAATGCTATAATTAGCGCTTCCAGCGCCCCTCATACTTGAACTCGGGCGCCGATTTCAGCTCTTCCTTCGTGGCATTCATGACCGCCTGCCACTTCTTGTCGTTTTCGACATAGGTCACCTGGATCGAGGTCGGGCTCACGGCAACGTAGCGTTCGCCAAGGCCGAGAAAACCACCCACCGAAACGATGTAACCCCTCAGTTGATGATCGGAGAGGATCAAATCCTTGATCTCTCCGATCTTCTCTTTTTGCTGGTTGTTGATGTTCAGACCGATGAGATTGTTGCTGAGAACGTCGGTCGGTTGCGCGGAAAAGAATTCCGATTTCACGACGGCCGTTTGCGCGAGGGCAGCGGAGGCGACGGTAGCAAAAGCAAGAGAAAGAATGGATGTGCGAAACGACATGATTGATCTCCAGTAACGATCCTATCCAAATGATCGGAGGACATCAGTTCAATTCGTTTGCACGATCTCCAGTTCCAGATTCGTTTGCTTCCAATGCGAGAAGTCTGATCGCAACTCATGCTTCGAAGTAACGGGCTCGATCGACATCAGCGATCAAGCCCGTTTGCATCGGCTGCCATCCCGTGGCCTTGCGTGTACGCTCGCTCGAAGCCTTGTTGTCGATCGCCGCAAAATGCGCGAACCGACCAAAATGCTCAGCGGCTTCTTCACGCGTCTTGCTGACAACCGGAAGATTCAGGCGCCGGCCGATCACTTCGGCGATGTAACGGAAGGGCACGCCTTCTTCGGCGACCGCATGATAGCGGGCTTCGGCTGCGCCTTGCTCCAGCGCCAGCCTATAGAGACGCGCCGCATCCAGCCGATGGACCGCCGGCCAGACATTGCCGCCGTCCCCGATATAGACCGAGGCGCCTTTCTGCCGCGCTATACCGATGAGGATCGGCACGAAGCCGTGGTCGCCGTCGCCATGAACGGACGGTGGCAAACGAAGGACCGAGACACGCACGCCCCGCGCGGCCTGCGATGACGCCGCTTCTTCGGTCGCCACACGCGGGCTTGCGTTCGGACCTGTCGGAGATCCGTCTTCCTCGGTGACTGTTCGGCCCGACGGCAGAACGCCAATCCCCGATGTGACGATCAGCGGACGATCGGATCCAGCGAGCGCCGAGCCGAGGGCTTCGATAGCATGCCGCTCAGTCTCGCAATTCTCCTTGAACCTCGCGAAATCCCGATCGAGAAAATCATGGTTGAAAGCGGTATGAACCACACCGTCCGAAGCCGCGGCGCCCGCCCGCAGGCTGGCGGGATCGTAAAGATCGCCGCGGTGGGCCTGCGCGCCAGCAGCCGTCAGAGCCCGGGCCGCGGCGTCGGTGCGGGCGAGCCCGACAACCTGATGACCTGCCGACAGCAATTCCTGGATGACGGCGGAACCGACGAAACCGGTCGCGCCGGTAACGAATACACGCATGGGATTGTCCTTCGCTTGGGGCACCAGAGCCCGTTGCCCTCAAGCTAGGGAGGGGAGATAATACGTTCCATGCTGAAACGTCCGCATAACTTTCGCGATCGTCCGAAATGACCATGGATCCTCTGTCAGATGTGCTGTCGCTGCTGAAGCCGCGCAGCTATCTTTCCGCCGGGTTCGACGCCGCCGGTCCCTGGTCGGTCCAATTTCCCGACCAGCAACGCGCCATCAAATGCGGTGCCGTGGTTTCGGGCAGATGCTGGCTGCAAGTTGATGGCGACGCGGTGCGTCTCGAAACCGGGGACTGTTTCCTGCTGCCCAGCGGGCGCCCCTTTCGGTTGGCGACGGACCTCGATTTGCCTCCCTTGGATGCCGTTAGGATTTTTTCCGGCGCCCGCAGCGGCAGCATCGTCACCTACAATGGCGGCGGCGATTTCCTACTTGTCAGCAGCCGTTTCGCTCTCGCTGGCGATCATGCCGATATTCTGCTGCGCATGTTGCCGCCCATCGTGCACATCTGTAGCGCGGCGGAACAATCCGCCTTGCGCTGGTCCGTAGAACGGATGATGCAGGAGATGCATGACCGGCAGGCCGGCGGATTCCTGGTCATCCAGCACCTCGCCCATATGATCCTGCTCCAGGCTTTGCGATTGCATCTGACGGAACGCGGGCAGGGCGGTGTCGGCTGGCTCTTCGCCTTGGCGGACCGGCAGATGAGCGCGGTGATCACGGCCATGCATGCCGACCCCGCCCATCCCTGGACGTTGCAGGAACTGGCGCACCGTGCCGGCATGTCACGATCCACCTTCGCCCAAAAATTCAAGCAGAAGGTTGGAACCTCGCCGATGGACTATCTGATCCGCTGGCGCATGCTGCTGGCGGGGGACAGGTTGCTGCATTCCGGTGATCCCGTCGCGAGAATCGCCGTGTCTCTCGGTTACGAATCCGAGAGCGCTTTCTCGACCGCCTTCAAAAAGGTCATGGGCTGCTCGCCGCGCCAATATGGTCGCGGCCAGAAATCGGCCCTTTCGAGGCAGGAGATGCAGGCCATCGACGTCGGACGTCTCGAAACCATCGATTAACGGCCAAAACTCGGTTTTGTCATCGAAATTCCATGGGATTGCGGACACATGGAGCGACGGGCACAATCGGGCCGATACGACCTGTTGGGGGCCTTCTCAAGGAGTAAGCAATGGACACGATCAAGCCTCTTTTCACGGCGGTGGCGACGGCGACCGGTGGACGCAACGGCCATACCGAAGCTTCGGACGGCACCGTCAGCGCCGATCTGTCCGTTCCCAAGGCCATGGGAGGGCCAGGCAAGCCCGGCACGACGACACCTGAACATCTCTTTGCCGCCGGTTATGCCGCCTGCTTCGGCGGCGCGCTCGATTTCGTCGCCAAGCAACACAAGAAGGATGCGACCAAGGCGAAGATCACCGCCGAGGTTTCGATCGGACCGCGCGACGGCGGCGGTTTCGGCATCGCGGTGAAACTGCATGTGGAAGACCCGTCGCTCCCGCAAGCCGAGCTGGTGGCGCTCGCCAACGAAGCGCACGAGAAAATCTGTCCCTATTCGCATGCCACGCGCGGCAACGTGGACGTCCAGCTCGACGTCAAGGGCGGCTAGAGCGGAGCTATTTCTTCGGCAATGATCTGACAAAGGCGAGGGCTGCATCCAGCAGCCTTCGCCGTAGCTTGTCGTTCCCGAAGGCGGAGGGACCGGCGCGCACCCAGCCATGCATGGTCTTGCCGCGCGAGATCATTGGCCCGATGTCCGGTGTCGCCAACGCCCAACCGTCATGGCCTTTGCCGAGCCGGACCAGCATGCCGTCATCGCGGGCGCCACAGAGAAGATTGCCATGGAGCAACCAGGCTCGCCCGCCGAACATGGCTTTCTCCGTCAAGCCCGGCACGCTTGCCAGATCTTCCCGCAACAGTTCCGCCAAGCCTTCGTCCTGCGCCACCGCTTACATCCTTTCTGGCGTGTCTGGCCCGATAGAATGCTGCATCAGCCCGCAGGCACAAGCCCTGCCGAAACTCAAACGAGCTCATATCGCAGATGAACCAGGTCGCCCGCTAACCGTTCAACGGATTGCAAGCGGAGCCGGCACAGCCTAGCTCAACCAAGTCGCTCTCACGCGGCCAGTTCGACCCGGTTTCGGCCTTCCTGCTTGGCGCGATAGAGCGCCTTGTCGGCGCGCCGCATGATGTCGGCGAAACTGCGATCGTCGGGCTGGCGCACCGCGACGCCGACGGAGACAGTGATTGGAACGGTCGTTGCCGCGAAATTGAACGGATCGGCGGCGACGGACAGGCGCAAACGCTCCGCCGCCACCTCCGCCTCGCTGAGATCGAGATCGTTCAGGAGAACCACGAATTCCTCACCGCCGGACCGTGCGACCAGATCGATCTTCCGGGTTCCCGCCTGCAAGCGATCGGCGACATGGACCAGTGCCTTGTCGCCGAACTCGTGACCGTAGGTGTCGTTGATCGCCTTGAAGGCATCAATATCGAGAACGGCGACGGCGAGCCTGCGGCTGCGCTCGGCAGCCAGTTTGAACTGTCCGGCGCCGGTTTCAGTCAGCGTACGGCGATTGGCGAGGCCGGTCAGATAGTCGGTCGAGGCGGCCCGTTCCCATTGGCGGCGGATCTGGTCGGAACACATCAACACGAAAGCCGTAGCGCCGACCACCGGCAAGACGGTCATGAACAAAGGGGTCGCCAGATTCATCCAGCTCGAATTGTCAGTGATCTTGAAATCTAACTCCATCGGCAGAAAAATGTAGAAGAGCATGCGCGCCATCGTGAAGCCGATGGCGGCGATCAGAATGCTCGTCAGCATTTTCCGGCTCAATGCCGTGTCCCTATGGGCGAGTAGGACACGCACGGCGGCCGCCATGAGCCATATCCAGGCCAAAGCGACGACGATGATCCGCACCTTGGTGTTCGGATGGATGGCGGAGAACCAGAAAACCGTGAAGCTTCCGATGAACACCGGCACCAGATCGACGAGCTTTGGTTGCAGTCCGTAGAACCGGCGCACCGCCCACACATAGGCAACAAGGCCGAACAGGAATGCGGCATTGGCGACCGTCACCGTCAGAGGCAGCGGCATGAGCCATTCGAAGGCGAAAAAGATGCAGCCGAAGGCGACGAGCAGGGTGCCCGCCTGCCAGCTCAAGGCGGCCGGTCGTAGATTGACCGGCAGATCGCGGTGAAGCAGGCCGAGAACGCTGCCGTTCGCGAGCATCATCACGGAGACAATGATGAAAGCCGTGGTTGAATCCATGTTGACCGGAAAGCCTTCGCCCTCGATCCCTTGAATGTCGTGGCCGCCGGTTAAGAATCCGGCCGTGTTGTGCGGTGTGAGGCTTAGTCGACGCGGGTCTGGTACAGGTTCCCTTTGGTCGTGTCACGTCATTGCCTGCCTAACAGGTCACTTTGCCTGCGAAATCCCTTGGCGTGACGACGGCTGCGGCGTGTGCCCGACCCATTTTCGGGGAATCAGCCATCGGGACCGATCCAGCGGAGAGCAGGGCGACAACCAGGCTTTTCCCGCTCAAGAGCAAGGCATCTGTTCGAAAAAATGCAGCGAGCCGAAAACAAGGTTAATGCCATATTTTATAGATAATTATCAGAATAAGATAAAGTGAAATATGAGAATCTGCTCCCTGTTATACCCGTTGAGCCGCAATTCCGTCCTATTTCACCGGACATTCGCGGGATATACAGACTAAAGCCAAGATTTGATTGGACGGCCCATCGGGCAGAGGACAGACGCAGGGGATTTGGGGGCATTGCGATTTAAATCTTCTGTAACCTCAACAGGCAATAAACCCACTCGGGTGTATTTGAACCAATGGCGCGATGGCGTTACCATCGTCACCGGGACTATCCGGACTCGCTTCAATTGGTTTGCACGCCCGCTGTGGCTTTCGAGTGATGCGTACTGCCCGATGACAGATAAGCACCGCGTGAGCGGCGATGATTTTATTGTGCCTGCAGGCACCTCCGGCCGTCGTTCTGCCGGACGATGTGTAACAGGCATTGCCTTGCTCCTGGCCGCGGCAACCATCGCCGGTTGCGCCCAACAGCCGTCAGGCGGCGGCGTGCGCCGCAGTGCCACCAAGGAATATTTCCCCGAAGGACGCTACGGTCGCGCCAGCGCCCGCGTGGTGGGCGACGGTGAAGTGGTGCCGCGCGGCGGTGGCCAATATCTCGTCGGTCGCGCTTATACGATCGCCGGCCGGCGCTACGTTCCTCGGGAAATGTCGCCCGGACAAAGCCAGGTCGGCATGGCTTCTTGGTATGGCGATGCCTTCCACGGCCGCAAGACCGCCAATGGCGAAGTCTATGATATGAGCTCGGTTTCGGCCGCGCATCCGACCATGCCGCTGCCCAGCTACGCGCGCGTCACCAACACGCGCAACGGCCGTTCCATCATCGTGCGCGTCAACGATCGCGGCCCGTTCCACGCCGGCCGCGTCATGGACGTGTCGAAACGGGTGGCCGATGCTCTCGATTTCCGCCGCGCCGGCACGGGCCAAGTCAAGGTGGACTATCTCGGCCCAGCCGGTCTTGGCGGCTCCGACGACCAAATCCTGATCGCAACACTCACCGACGACGGTCGTCCGGCGAGCCTGCCGGGCATGCCGACGATGGCGCCGACGACGATGATCGCCCAGGCGGAACCGGCTCCGACGCCCGTCGCCTATGCGCCGCCGCCCCGTCCGGCCCCTGCGCCAGTTCCGGAGGAAACGCCGCGCGCCGTCACGGTCGTAACCACGTCGTCGCCCCGGTCCGAAGCCGCCCAGAACAGCACGCCCTTGCCCTCGACATCGCCCTTGCCGCCGTCGCGGCCCTTCGATCTGGGCACGATCCCGGGCGCCGACGTGCCGATTGTCGCGACCAAGCGGCTCCAGAGCGCGAGCAACGCGACCTTCTTCGCGCCGCCCTCGAAAGTCACCTCGACCCTGATCAAGCGGCACCCGTTCGACAATGTCGACACCCGTGGCTTGCAGTCCCTGATCAGCCGCGAAACTCGCGTGGGTCGTTGATTTTCAAGGCCTGAGAGCGCACATTCACGGGCAAGAGTCCGGGCGGATCAGCGGTCCGCCCGATGCCCGGATGGCCCGATTTCATGTCCGCCCTGACAGCCCGTTTCACGTCCAATCCGCTCGTGCGCCTAACGGCGCCGCTGCTGGCGATCGCATTGGCCTTCGTGCCGGCCGGCGCGCGGGCGCAGACCATCACGACGTCGGCCACTTGGGCGATCCTGATGGATGCCGATACCCAGAGCGTCCTGTTCGAGAAGAACGCCGATCAGCTCATGTCGCCGGCGTCGCTGGTCAAAATCATGACCGCCGAATTGGTGTTCAAGGAACTCAAGGAAGGCCGTCACACCCTCGATGAAACCTTTGTCGTTTCCGAAAATGCCTGGCGTCGCGGCGGCGCGCCATCAGGCGGGTCCAGCATGTTCGCGCCGGTCAACAGCCAGGTGCGCATCGAAGATCTGCTGCGCGGCTTGATCGTCCAATCCGGCAATGATGCGGCGATCGCGCTGGCCGAAGGCATGGCCGGCAGCGAGGAAACCTTTGCCGCCCTGATGACCAAGCGGGCGCGGGAACTCGGCCTGCGCGATTCCACCTTCAAGAACGCCTGGGGCCGGTTCGATCCGGAGCAGAAGGTGACGGCGCGCGATCTCGCCCGCCTGTCCCTGCACATCATCAAGACCTATCCGGACTACTACAAATATTTCGGCGAGCCCGAGTTCACCTGGAACAAGATCCGCCAGACCAACCGCAATCCGCTGCTGACGATGAATATCGGCGCCGATGGCCTGAAGACCGGCAATATCGAGGATTCCGGCTTCGGTCTCGTCGGTTCGACGGTGGAGAACGGTCAGCGCCTCATCCTGGTGCTCAACGGCGCGAAGACCGCCCGCGAACGGGCCGAGGAATCCCGCAAATTGCTGACCTGGGGCATGCGCGGCTTCGATCACAAGAACGTCTACGCGGCCGGCGAACCGGTCGGCACCGCCAAGGTCTATGGCGGGGCGCAGGGCAGCGTCGATCTCATCTCCGACCTGCCGATCCGGGTGATGGTGCCGCGCGGCTCGACCGACCGGCTCAGCGGCCGGATCGTCTACACCGGCCCGCTGATCCCGCCCGTGCGGCAAGGCGACGAGGTGGCGCGGCTAAAAATCTATCGCGGCCAGGTTTTGGCTCTCGACACGCCGCTGAAAGCAGCCGAAACCGTCGACAAGGGCACCTTGCGTCAGCAGGCCCTCGACGCCGGGCTTGAATGGTTCTCAGGCCTCATCCGCAAATATGTGTTCAAGAGCTGATGGCCAAACGTACCAGGTTCGCAAAGCGGCCAGCGCCGCGCCGAGGTTTATTCATCACCTTTGAAGGCGGCGAGGGTGGGGGCAAATCCACCCATGTGAAGCGGCTGTTGGCCCATCTGCAGGCGCTGGACCTTGCGGCCATCGCCACGCGCGAGCCGGGCGGTTCGCCCAAGGCCGAGGAAATCCGCCAGGTCATCCTCTCCGGCGCGGCCGCGCCTTTGGGCCCGGCGGCCGAAGCCCTGTTGTTCGCGGCGGCGCGCATCGACCA
Organism: Rhizobiales bacterium 62-17; assembly: GCA_001898965.1. Classification (GTDB taxonomy): domain Bacteria; phylum Pseudomonadota; class Alphaproteobacteria; order Rhizobiales; family Beijerinckiaceae; genus Terripilifer. The sequence goes on along the minus strand of MKVW01000003.1, from coordinate 634,905 downwards.
TCTCGACCAGACGATCCGGCCGGCGCTGGCCCGCGGCGACGTCGTCGTCTGCGATCGCTTCGCGGATTCGACCCGCGCCTATCAAGGCGCGCTCGGCAACCTCGACAAGCGGTTCATGGATGGGCTCGAGCGGATCACCATTGGCGATACGCGCCCTAACCTCACCTTGATCCTCGATCTGCCGGCGACGGAAGGGCTGGCCCGCGCTACGGCGCGGCGCGGCGATGCCGCCGTCGACCGGTTCGAAGGGGAGAACGAGGCTTTTCACACCGCCTTGCGCCAATGTTTTCTCGACATCGCAGCGGCGGAACCGGAGCGCTGTGTCGTGATCGATGCGACGCGCACACGCGATGAAGTCGAAGCGGCGATCTGGGACGCGGTGAAGCCGCGTCTCGTCAAAGCGCGGCTGCTGCCGTCCGAGCCCACCATCCGCAAGAAGGCGGGTGCTGCCGATGGCGCCAAAGCCAGGACGGGGGACGCCCCATGAGCCGACGTCCCAGCACCCGCGCCGGCGATGGTGAAGCCGCGCCCGAAAGCGATCGCTTTCACAATGCGCCGCATCCGCGCGATGCCACCGAACTTTTCGGCCATGGCGCCGCCGAACAGGAACTGTTGTCGGCCTATCGCAGTGGCCGGCTGCCCTCCGCCTGGCTGATCGGCGGCAAGGAAGGAATCGGCAAGGCGACACTGGCCTGGCGTTTCGCCAAATTCATCCTCGCCCACGGCGATCCACGCCTGCCGGCCGTAACGCGCGCCACGGATCTCTCCGTCGATCCGAACAATCCGGCCGTGCATCGCATCCAGTCGCAATCGCATACCGATGTGACGGTGCTGCGCCGCGCCTATGATCCCAAGGGCAAGCGCCACTACACCGAAATCCGCATCGACGACGTGCGCCGCGTCATCGACATGTTTCATCACGCGTCCGGGGAGGGCGGCTGGCGTGTTGCCATCGTCGACAGCGCCGAGGATCTCAATGGATCGAGTGCCAATGCGCTCTTGAAGCTGATCGAGGAACCGCCGCCGCGCTCGCTCTTTCTCATCGTCTCCCATCGCCCGGCGCAGGTGCTCACGACCATCCGCTCGCGCACCCGCAAATTGAATCTCGGCGAACTGGCGCCCGAAGCCATCATCGAGACGGTGAATTCGCTGAGCGGGACCTTTGCGGAGACGGACCAGCGCCGGCTGAGCGAGGCGGCACGCCGCAGCGGTGGCTCGGTTCGCGATACCCTGCGGCTGCTCTCCGGCGACAGCCTCACCTTGATCGAGGCCGTCGACGGGCTGTTGGGTCACCTGCCCACGGTCGACTGGCGGCGCGTGCATGGGCTCGCCGACAAACTCACCGGACGCGAGGCGACGGAAGAGTTTGAGGCCATGATTTCAGCGATTTTCGACTGGATCGACGCCCGCGTGCGCCAGGGCGCTCCGGAAGGTGCCCGCCTTGCGCCGCTGGCGGAGGTATGGGACAAGATCGCGCTCTCGGCGCGCGAGACGATGGCCCTGAATCTCGACCGCCGGACCTTCATCTTGAACGCCTTTACCGATCTGTCCACGGCCGTGCAGGCCGCGCGAACGTGACTCGCGAAATGAGTTTGTGAAACGAAAATGACGGCGAAATTCTGCATTACCACCGCCATCCCTTACGCCAATGGCAAGCCGCACATCGGCCATGCCTATGAGCGCATTGCCACCGATGCGATCGCCCGGTTTCACCGGATCGCCGGCGAAGACGTGTTCTTCGTCACCGGCATGGACGAGCATGGCCTGAAGATGCAGCAGACGGCCGCCCGCGACGGGCTGAAGCCGCAGGAACTCGCCGACCGCACCGCTGCCCAGTTCGACGAAATGGGCACTGTGCTGAATGCGCGCGCCGATCACGTCATCCGCACCACCGAACCGCGCCACTATCGTGCCTCGCGTTCCCTCTGGGAGGCGATGCAGAAGAAGGGCGACATCTACCTATCGAAATACGCTGGCTGGTATTCGGTGCGCGAGGAGGCCTATTTCGACGAGGGCGAAATCACCTCCAATGACGAGGGCCAGAAATTCTCGCCCAACGGCACGCCGGTCGAATGGGTGGAAGAGGAAAGCTATTTCTTCAAGCTGTCCAAATACGCCGACAAGCTGCTCGCGCATTACGAGGCTCATCCCGACTTCATCGTGCCGGAGAAATACCGCAACGAGATCGTCGCCTTCGTGAAGCGCGGCCTGCAGGATCTGTCGATCAGCCGCACCACGTTCAACTGGGGCGTGCCGGTGCCGGGCGACGACAAGCACGTCATGTATGTGTGGGTCGATGCGCTGACCAATTATCTCACCGCCTGCGGTTATCCCGATACGTTCGCGGCGAACTGGCACTACTGGCCGGCCGACGCCCATGTGATCGGCAAGGATATTACGCGCTTCCATGCCATTTACTGGCCGGCTTTCCTGATGTCGGCTGAACTCGCTTTGCCGAAGCAGATCGTCGTGCATGGTTTTCTGTTCAGCCGTGGCGAGAAAATGTCCAAGTCGGTCGGCAACGTGGTCGATCCTCTGACCATGGCCGAGCATTACGGCGTCGACCAGATCCGCTATTTCTTCCTGCGCGAAGTGCCGTTCGGGCAGGACGGCAACTATTCGCATGAAGCGCTGGTCAACCGCATCAACGCCGATCTCGCCAACGATCTTGGCAATCTGGCGCAGCGTTCCTTGTCGATGGTGGCGAAGAACTGCGATGGCAAGGCGCCGGTTCCAGGCGAACTGACTGCCAATGACGAGGCCATTCTCGCCGCCGCCTGGGCGCTCGCCGAGCGGACCAGCGAAGCGATGAAGGATTTCGCGCTTCACACATCGCTGGCGGAAATCTGGAAGGTCGTCGCCGACGCCAATCGCTATTTCGCCGGCGAGGAGCCCTGGGCCCGTCGTAAGGACAATCCGGAACGCATGGGCACGATCCTGTGGGTGACGGCGGAGGTGTTGCGCAACATCGCCATTGCCGCGCAGCCGGTCATCCCGACAGCGGCCGGCAAATTGCTCGACAGCCTCGCCGTCGCGCCCGACGCGCGCATGCTGCGCCATATCGGTAAAGCGCATGCGCTCTCTGGCGGCACGGTTCTGCCGGCGCCGACGCCGATCTTCCCGCGTTACGTAGAAACGGAGGCGGGCGCGACGCCCGCGTGAAACCTTGCTGATCGATAGCCACTGCCATCTCGATTTCCCCGACTTCGCCCAGGACATGCCTGGCACGATGGAACGGGCGCGCGAGGCTGGCGTTGCCCGCATGATCACGATCGCGACCTCGGTGGCCAAGCACGATACTTATCGTGCCATCGCCGAGGGTTTCGACAATGTCTGGTTCACCGTCGGCACCCATCCGCATCACGCCCATGCGGAACCGAACACGACGGTTGAGGAGATCGTCGATCTCGCGAGCCATCCGAAATGCATCGGCATCGGCGAGGCGGGGCTCGACTATCACTACGACAAGAGCCCGCACGATGTCGCCGCCGCCGTCTTCCGCACCCATATCGACGCGGCGCGGCGCACCGGTCTGCCGCTCGTCATCCATGCGCGTGACGCCGACGATGACGTGGCCGCCATTCTGCGCGACGAAATGAACAAGGGCGCGTTCAAGGCGCTGCTGCATTGCTTCACCTCGTCGCGCGCCCTGGCCGAGACCGGGCTCGAACTCGGGCTCTATGTGTCGTTCTCGGGCGTACTGACCTTCAAGACTTCGGATGAACTGCGCGCCATCGCCAAGGACGTGCCGCTCGATCGGCTGCTGGTGGAAACCGACGCGCCTTATCTGGCGCCCGTGCCCCATCGCGGCAAACGCAATCAACCTGCCTGGGTGACGGACACGGCCCGCGTTCTGGCCGACGTGAAGGGCGTCTCCTTCGACGAAATCGCCGACCAGACGACCCAGAACGTACTGCGCCTGTTCTCGAAAATGCCGCCGCTCGAAGCGGCGCCTTCGGCCGCATGACCACTCAGGCGCCGAAGGCGCGGATCACGATCCTCGGTTGCGGCTCCTCCGGTGGCGTACCGCGCGTCGGCATCGGCTGGGGCAATTGCGACGGGTCCAATCCACGCAACCGGCGTCGGCGCTGCTCCATTCTGGTGGAGCAGGAGGGGCCGGACGGTGTCACCACCGTTCTCGTCGACACCTCACCGGACCTGCGCGAACAATTGCTCAGTGCCGACGTGCAGCATCTCGATGGCGTGCTGATCACCCATGCCCATGCTGACCACATCCACGGCATCGATGACGTGCGGCCGCTGATCCTCAAGATGCGTCACCGCATCGACATCCACATGGACGCACCCACCGCCGACGCGGTGCTGCTGCGCTTCGACTATATTTTCCAGACACCGCCCGGCAGCCAATATCCGCCGCTGCTCGACTTCAAGCCGATCGAGGATGGTCGGGCCTGCGTGATCAATGGCGCGGGAGGGGCGATCTCTGGCATCCCGTTCCGCCTACGGCATGGCGATATCGACGCGCTGGGTTTCCGCTTCGGGAATGTCGCCTATACGCCTGACGTGGTCGATATTCCCGATGAGAGCCTGTCCTACCTCGAAGATCTCGACATCTGGATCATCGACGCCCTGCAATACCGGCCACATCCGAGCCATTTCAGCCTGGGCGAGGCGTTGGAATGGATCGACCGCATGAAGCCGCGCCGCGCCATTCTCACCAATCTCAATACCGACCTCGACTTTGAACGGCTGAAAAGCGAAATTCCGGCCGGCGTCGAGCCGGCTTGGGACGGGATGACCCTGACCTTCAACATGTAAGATCGGTGGTCGACAAGCGAGGAGGGGAACCTTTGCGCGACAATGGGAGAGGAACGTTGCGCGCCCTGGCGGTGCTGCGCGCTCTCAATGTCGAAAACGACACGACGGTCCTGCGCCTCAGCGCGATGACCGGCATTTCCCGGCAAGCGCTCTATCGCATCCTCGAAACCCTGGCGACGGAGGGCTATGTCGTTCGCCATGCCGAAAGCGGCCGCTATCGCCTGACCAGTCTCGTCCGCGCCTTGAGCGAAGGCTTTAAGGATGAACAGTGGATCGGCGAAATCGCTGCGCCGGAATTGGAAAAACTGCAGCGCAAAGTCGTCTGGCCGACGGAAATGGCCATCTGCCAGAATTTTACCATGCAGCTCATTCTGTCGACGCGGCGGCACAGCCCTTTTGTCATCGACTACGGCAATGTCGGCGCCGTGCTGCCGATTTTGAGAACCGCCCTCGGCATCGCCTATCTCGCCCATTGTCCAAGGCCAGAGCGCGATCTTATCCTGCGGTTCTACCGCGAACAGGGGCCATCTTTCGACGGTGATCTCGCCCGCAATCGCACACGCATCGCCCGTATCCTTTCGGCCACGCGGACGCGCGGCTTTGCCACCCGCCACCGCAACGTCTTTTCCGGCATTGCCTATCCCGACATTTTCGACACCAACGCGACCATCGCCGTACCGGTGCTGGTCGGCAACGAAGCCGTGGCTTCCATTGGCGTCACCTATATCGCCGCCGCCATGACGACGGCCGACGCGCTTGAACGCTATCTGCGCCCCCTCAAGGCAACAGCGCGGATGATCTCCCGGCTCGCCACGGAAAAGCGCCGGAAATAACAAGCTTCTAGCCAAAGCGATGTCCGGCTATCGGACATTTTCAAAAACGCCATTGCTCCCATCCGTTCGCTTCCTATCCTGCATCCATCGTCGGCCAGGAACGACAACGGGAGCGAAACGTGAAATTTGGCATTTTCGATCATGTCGACCGCAGCGGCTTGCCACTCGACGAGTTCTATGAACAGCGCCTGCGGATCACCGAACTTTACGACCGCTCCGGCTTCCACGGCTATCATGTAGCGGAACATCACTTCACGCCGCTTGGTATTGCCGCCTCGCCCAGCGTCTATCTGTCTTCCGTCATCCAGCGGACGAAGCGTCTGCGCATCGGCAGCCTCGTTTACACGTTGCCGCTTTATCATCCGCTGCGGCTCGCCGAAGAAATCTGCATGCTCGATCACCTGAGCCATGGCCGCCTGCAAGTCGGCCTCGGCCGCGGCATTTCGCCGATCGAAAGCCATTATTATGGCGAGTCATCGGACAAGGAGACCTCGCGGCAGGTCTATCAGGAAACGCTCGACATCCTGCTCGCGGCCCTGACGCAAAAGCAGGTGAGCTACCAAGGACGTTACCGCCAGGCCGACAACGTACCAATCGAGCTGCAGCCGGCACAACGCCCTTATCCGCCGTTGTGGATGGGCGTTCAGTCGTTCGAGAACGCCGATTTCGCCGCCAAATATAAAATGAACATGGTCTGCATTCTCGAGCCTGAGGAAATGCGTTCGCGCATCGATCGGTATCGGGAAACGTGGCGGAAACTGCACGGCGAAGAGCCGTCGCAGGACATACTCACCGGCCTGTCGATGTTCATCGTCGTCGCGGACACCGATGAAAAAGCGGCCGAAGTCGCCGATCGTAGCTACAGAAAGTGGTTCGAGAGCTTCAACTATCTCTATCGGCTGCATGGTCGCTCACCCATGCTCGGCGAGCGCGCCAACAATTTCGCCGACCTGCAGAAACTGGGGCGCGGCATCGCCGGATCGCCGGAAACGGTGACGCAATTCCTTAGCAACAAGATCGACAAGGCCGGGATCAACTATCTCGTCGGCCAGTTCGTCTTCGGCGACATGTCCTTCGAGGACGCGTCGCACTCGATCGACCTGTTCTCCCGTCATGTCATGCCAGCCCTTGGCGTCGTCACGCAGCCAGCTTGAACCAGGAGGGGGACATGAAGGGAAACATGATCGACGATCAGCTCGCCGAACAGTTGAACGAAATCGCCGTCGGTTGCCGCGTTCTGGCCCTCTATGGCCATGAGGACAAGAACCTCGGTCATCTGTCGCTGCGCGATCCGGAAGGCCGCGGCCTCTGGCTCAAACGCGCCGGCGTCGGCCTCGCCGAAATCGAAGGTCCCGATGATTTCACCCTGATCGATTTCGAGGGCCGTAAGCTGCATGGAACCGGCACCGTGCATATGGAATGGCCGATCCATACGGAAATCATGATCGCGCGTCCGGAGATCAATGTCGTCGGCCACACGCATCCTTTCTACGGCTGTCTGTTCGCCGCCACGGACGAAAACCTCGTTGGGCTCGGTCACGAAGGCTGCTATTTCGGCCACGATCTGCCGCGCTATCGCGGCACGTCCTATCTGATCGACACCCAATCGCTCGGCCGCGATCTGGTGGCAGCGCTCGGAACGCGTAAAGCGGTGCTGATGAACAACCACGGCGTCGTGTTCTGCGGCGAGTCCATGGGCGTCGCCGGCACACTTGGCATCACGCTGGAAAAAGCCTGCCGCCAGCAGATCACGCTCGCGGCTACCGGCTACCCGCTGATCCTGCCGGCGGAAGACGAAGTCAAAATGAAGGAAGAAAAGCTCGCCAGCCGCGCCACCCTGGAGCGGTTCTGGCCCTATTACGTGCGCATGCTCGCCCGCTACGAGAGCGGTCACGGCAAGATCGTGCCGCTTCAAGGCTAACGATCAGGGGAGGGAGAGATGAAAAGGATTCACTTAAGCCGCAGGGCCCTCGTCCTGGCGGCCTTAGCACTGGGCGCTCTGCATGCGCCCGCCATGGCCCAGACCTATCCCAACAAGCCCGTCAATGTGGTCGTGCCATTTCCCGCCGGCGGCTATGTCGATAGCTTCGCCAGAGTCGTCACCGCGAAACTCGGCGCCTTGCTTGGCCAGACCATGCCCGTGCTCAACCGGCCAGGTGCCGGCGGAACCGTGGGCGCCGAAAGCGTCGTTCGCGCGCCGCCCGATGGCTATACCATCCTCGTCTCCGGCGTCTCGTCGCTGGCGATCTTCGAAGCCATGCGGTCCAAGACCGGCGAAGCTGAATTGCCGAAGCTCAGCTACATTTCGCTGATCGCCTCGACGCCTGGCGTCATGACCACATCCACGCAGTCCGGCGTCACCTCATTCCAGGATCTTATCGCGAAGGTCCGCAAGGAACCGGGCCGATATTCCTATGGCTCCGCCGGCCCCGGCACGCCGTCGCATCTGTGGAGCGCCGAGATCGTACGCGCCTTGAAGCTCGATATAAGGCATGCCGCCTACAAAGGCGGGGCTCCGGCCTTGCAGGAACTGGCCAACAATCAAATCCTCTGGATGATCGATACGCCGGTGGGCTCATTGCCGTTGGCACGGGCCGGCAAGGTGACGCCATTGGCCGTCATTGCGCCGAGCCGGATCAAGCAATTGCCGGATACGCCCGCCATTGGCGAACTGGGTGTGCCGCAACTGGCCGACAAGGCATCGACCCTTTATCTCGCCGCGCCGGCCGGCACGCCCAAGGCCATTCTGGATCGTTTGAACGAGGTCTATGCCCAGGCGATCAAAGATGCCGAATTCACCGTCCGCATCGACACGTTCGATTCCGTTCTGCCCGATCCGGAAATGAAAGCCGACAAGGTGCGCGAAGCCGCCGAAGCGGAATATCTGAGCTGGTTCAAAATCGTGCGAGACACAGGCATCAAAGTGGATTGAGCCCGCGAGCGCTCAGTTAGAGAGATGGACGCGGGTGATATTGGCGAGGTCGCGACAGCCCATCAGCGCCATCGTGACCTCAAGCTCCATGCGCAGGAGTTTCGCCACATGGGACACGCCGACCGCGCCGGCAGCCGCCAATCCCCATGCAAAGGGCCGGCCGACCAAAACCGCCTGGGCACCCAAGGCCAGGGCCTTGAAGATGTCGCTGCCCCGGCGGATGCCACCATCCATCAGCACCGGCACGCGCCCGCCAACGGCGGTGGTGATGCTTTCAAGAACGTCGATGGTGGCCGGCAGACCATCGAGGACGCGGCCTCCGTGATTGGAGACGATGATGCCGTCGGCCCCATAGGCAAGAGCCCGTTCCGCATCCACGTCCGTCAGAATGCCTTTCAAAAGAACGGGCAGGGATGTCCGCTCCTTGATCCAGGCGATGTCGTTCCAGCGCGCAGCGGTATCGAGCAAAGGACTGCCGAAGACGAGGGGGCCGGATGGATCGACGGATGGCATCGAAGGCAGTCTCATGCCGTGCAGGTTGACGGCCGAAACGCTAGGCGGCAGCGAAAAGCCGCTGCGCTGTTCGCGATTGCGAATGCCTGACAAAGGCGCGTCGACCGTCAGCACAATAGCCTTGTAGCCCGCATTCTCCGCCCGTTGGATGAGCCGCGCAGTAAAATCCCGGTCGGCTTGCAGATAGAGCTGAAACCAGAGCGGCGTCGCGGCTTGCGCGGCGATCTCCTCCAGCGTCACGCTGGCTTGCGTGCTGACGACCATCCCCACCTGCATGGCGGAGGCACCAAGAACGGTCTCCAGCTCGCCATGCTCATGCGCCAGTTTCTGGAAAGCCACCGGTGCCAGAAAGAGCGGGGAAGGATAGGTCTGGCCGAACAACGAGACCTGCGTGTGGCCGCCGCGCAAATCCTGTAAAACCTGAGGCTGCAGTTTGAAGCGCGCGAATGCCGCTTCATTGGCCCTCATGGTCTCTTCGTCGGCGGCGCCGCCGCTGAGATAAGCCCAGGCCGCAGCGGTCATCCGCTCGCGCGCCAGCGGCTCATAGTCATGAACACTGGCGACGGCATGCGGGATCTGCTGGAGTTTCGGCAGAGGCACGTTCATCAGGTCGCCGACCAGTCACGCAGCAGATTGTGATAGAGGCCGGTGAGACGCGTCACCGCCTGCTGTTCCGGGTCGGCCGCGCTCAACGCCTGGATCGTCTCGTCGAGATCGAGCAGCATGCGGCGACGATAATCTTCCTTGATGAGGCTCTGCAACCAGAAGAACGAGGCAAAGCGGGCGCCGCGCGTCACCGGCGTAACCTGATGGATGGTATTGGCGGGGTAAAGGATCAGCTGGCCAGCCGGCAGTTTGATCCTGTGCTTCTCCATCTCGCCCTGGATCAACAGTTCGCCGCCGTCGTAATCCTCCGGCTCGCTGATGAACAAGGTGGCCGAGAGATCGCCGCGAATGCGGACACCGCTCTGGGGCACGCCGAATATCGACGCATCGACGTGATCGCCATAGCTGCCGGAGCCCGCATAGCGATTGAAGCGCGGCGGCAGAACTTTCAGGGGCAGGGCTACGGCCGTGAAGCGCGGGTTGGCGGCCAGCCGTTCGAGAATGAAGTTGCCCACCTGTTCGGCGAGCGGATCATCCTGCGCCAGTTGATCGTTGTGCTTGACCCGTGCCGCCACATGGCCCGCCGTATGGCGGCCATCCGTCCAATTCGCCTTGAAGAACAGATCGTGGATCTGCCGCGCCTCGGCTTTGCTCAGAACGTCGGGAATGATGGTCATCATGGCGGTTGCACTTCAAAAGCAAATCCCGGCTGCCACGGCAGCCGGGGTTCACGTCTCTTATACGAGCCTCAGAAGCGGAAGGCGAGGCTCGCCCGGAAGGTGCGCGGAACGCCAAGCGCCGCACGCGTTCCGTTCCAGTTCGACGACACCGCATATTTCTCGTCGAAAATATTGTCGACGTTCAGACGCAGCGTAATGTCCTTGGTGATCTCGTAGGCCGCCATCGCATGAACCACAGTATAGGCTGGCAGGCGTCCGAAATTGCCGTTGGGAATGATGCGCAGCGCGTCATCCGGGCGGCCCAGATAGGACGAGCCGACATATTGGAAACCGCCGCCGACGGTCAGACCGATGGGAAAGCGGTACGTGGTCCACAGATTGGCGGTGACATTCGGCGTGAACGCCAACTCGTCGCCGGACGTGCTGATGCGCGTACCGTAATCGCCCGGATCGGCGCGGCGACGCACGCTGTCGAGATAGGCGCTGTGCAGGCGCTCCGAATTGATGATCGCCAGTCCACCGAACACATTCCACGCATCGGTGATCTTGCCCGCGACGCTGAACTCGGCACCCTGGACGACCTGACGGCCATAGCCCTTCAAGGTCGTCGTCGTTTCGCCGATGTCGCGACCGGTGATCGCGGCATTATGCTTTTCGATCCGGAACAGCGCGGCCGTGGCACTCAGGCGCTTGTCGAAGAAATCCCATTTGATGCCGACTTCATAGTTCAAAGCCTGCACCGGCTTGGCGCCTGCGACCAGGCCTGGGAAGGCATTGTCACCAGTCCGCGAGATATCCGGATTGGACATGAAGGCACCCGGCGGCAAGGTTGCAACGCCCACGGAGGCGTAGAATGTCCCGTCCGGCGTCGGCTTATAGACGACGCCCAGCTTGCCGTTGAGCAGGAAGTGCGAGTCGCTATAGCCGTCGAAGGCCCCAGCCGGCAGGCCGGTCATGCCTTTGCTCGAAATCTTGGCATTGTATTGTTCGGCCCGCAGGCCACCGGTGATTGACCAGCGCGGTCCCAATTCGATCGTGTTGTAGGCATAGCCCGCGACACTGTTGATTTCGACCTTGTTGCGCTCCGTCGGCGCCAAAACCGGCGCGAAAGCGCGATCCGGATTGGGGAAGAAGACGCTGGTGGCCGGAACTGCACCGGTGCCGTAACGCAGAGCCTCCGATTCCTCACGCGTGAGATCGATACCGACCGAGAAATTGTGTGTCAGCCAGCCGGTGTTGAAACGCCCAGACAGATTGGTGTTGTTGCTGAGCGTCGTCACCGTGCGGTCGTAGAATTGGGTCTGCGCCGTCACGGTTTGAGTGCCCGGCACATAAGCGGTTGGCACCGTGTAGCGGGCGAAACGATCGACCCGCGACCAGCGCAACTGGTTGCTCAGCGTCATGCTGTTGCCGAGATCGTATTCGAGCCGCGCCGTGATGGCGTCGCTCTGCACTTTGTCGACATCGGAGCGCAGGCCATAGAAATTGCTGCGCCGGGCGCTTCCCGCCACAGGATTGTAGTTCACCATGCCCTTGATGCTGGCGCCCGGCACACCCCAATCCGGCACGTCGTCGCGGGTCACATGTTCATAAGACAGGGTTGCTCGCAGGTCGGTGCCCAGCCCCCAGGTGATCGACGGTGCGATCCCCCAGGCCTTGTTTTCGGCGATCGAGCGACCCGGCACACCGCTGTCCTCGACAAAGCCATTCACGCGCAGCGCCGTGGTCGGCGCGATCACGTAGTTGGCGTCGACGGAGGCACGCTTGCGGGCTTTCGAATTGTACTGATCGAAGCCAAGGCCGATTTCGCCGGACGAGAAATTCATCAACTGCGGCGTCTTGGTGACGATGTTGACATAACCGGAGAGACCACCCCGGCCATTGTCTGCGGCCGAGCCCTTGAACACCTCGACGCGCTCGACGTTGAACGTATCGCGCGTATAGCTGCCGTTGTCGCGGGCGCCATCGACATAGATGCTGCCACTGCTGTCGAAGCCGCGCAGCTTGAAATTGTTGGTGGAGGTCGAGAAGCCGTTTTCTCCGGCATCGAAACTGATGCCCGGCGTATTGCGCAAAACCTCGGTCAAGGTGCGCGCGCCTTGTTCCCGGATCACGGCGTTCGGAATGACGCTGACGGTCTGCGGCGTATTGAGCAGCGGCGCCGTCTGCCGGGGCGACGAGGCGAACTGAGTATTGTAAGGGCCGGAGCCGATCGCCCCTTGCACGAATGTCGGCAATTGCGCACTGGGGCCTGCGGCGGGAACGGGACGCGGCGCGGCGGCCGTCGCGCGTTGAGCCCGGCGCGGCTGAGAGGCCGTGTTGCGCGCCGCGCGCGGTGTCGGACGCGCAGCCGCCGGTCGAGCGCGCTGCTGCGGCGCATCGACCGTCACCGGCGGTAGACCGGCGGCAGGTTGCGCCATGGCGGTTTCGAAAGGCGCGACCGCGAGGAGAACGGCGGTCGTCATGGCACACGTCGAAAGATCGAGGGGCTTCGCGAGTTTGATACTGTCCTTCGCCGCAAGTGCCCCCAAAGCAGCCCGCTGTATATCGCTCATTTTCTTTTGTTCCCCGCAGATTTACTGAAGTAAATCTTGATTTGTTTATGGTTCTGCGGAGCAACGACTGGAATACCGGCGGCTATTGAGTCAATAATGTGTCGGAACAAGATATTTAGAATAAAAACAATGTAGTAGCTGTGATTCTACCCAATCAAGACAGGTATTTGTACGACATTTTAGAGATAATCTAATCAAGGCTTATGGCCTTAAAGGCCTCACCCTCATTCGATTTTTGGATTTTGGCTGGCTCTTCAATACTTCCGCTATTCTGATCTCGTCCTGGAAAAGCACCTTCGTGATCTCAGTCGATTTGAAATGGATGTTGTTTTTCTGCTACAGATTCGTGGTCCGATTGTTCTCCCAAAATGAAAGAACACGGGCGTGATGGAGGCAGCGAGGGAACGGAATCGTACAGCGATTCTCGGTCCCATCGGCTGAGCACAAGGGGAGGAAACATGGTCTTCCAGGCACAGGCCCTGAAAGCGCTGACGATTGTCTTTGCGGCCGCTTCGGCAAGCGTTACGGCGCAGGCGCAGACCGGAGACTTCTACAAAGGCAAGACCATCAAGATCGTTCTACCGACGGCGCCCGGCGGTTCGACCTCGCTCTACGGACTGCTGATCGCCGAACATCTGCAGCGCCACATTCCCGGCAACCCGGTGGTGACCACCGAATATCGTGTCGGGGCCGGGGGCATCGTTGCCGCCAACTATGTCTATAACGCCGCGCCGAAGGACGGCACCGTGATCACCATGCTGATCTCCGGTCTACTGGCGGAGGACACCCAGCCCGAGGCAGTGAAGTTCAAGGCCGCGAAATTCCGCTACATCGGCCGGGCAGCCGATCTGCCCCGCGCTTTCGTCGCCTGGCACAGTGCCGGCATCAACACGATCGACGATGTCCGCAAGCGCGAGGTGGCGCTGGGCTCCTCGGGCAAGGGCGCGCTGACATCCATTCACCCGCTCCTCGTCAATGATATCTACGGCACCAAGTTCAAGATCGTGAACGGCTATTCCGGTGCCGGTACGACTTATCTCGCGCTCGAGCGTGGCGAGATCGACGCGACGACCGTCGCCTGGGAGGGCTTGGTCGCTCAGCACGCCGACTGGTTGCGCGACGGCAAGATCAAGGTGCTCGCCACCATGGGCAGCCGTAAGTTCACCGGCTACGAAAACGTGCCAAAGGTCGAAAGCCTGGCGAAAAATGCCGACGACCGCGAGCTGCTCACCTATTCGGTTCATTATGCCGACGTCGGTCAGGCACTGGCCGCACCGGCGGAGATCCCCGACGACCGGCTGCAAATCCTGCGCCGGGCCTTCGACGCGATGGTCGCCGATCCAGCCTTCATCGCCTCGACCAAGAGCAAGAATGTCGAGATCGAACCGATGACTGGCGAAGAGCTGCAAGCCTTCGTCGAGAAAGCGGCGCAGCGTTCGCCGAAGATCAGCGAACGCATGCGCGCTCTGGTCAGCGCTGAATGAGGTTGGGCCTGGTCAGGCGCCACACAGTGGCGCCGACCAGCAAGCCCAGGATGCAGGCCGACAGCGGTACGCGGGGGCGAGACAACAAAGTGTCGACGACTTCCCGCAGCGTGAAATCGAAACTTTTGGTCACGACAAGGCCCATGCAAAGAGAGCCCAGAAACCAAAACAGGAAACCGACAACAACCCAGGTCAGCAGATAAGCCAGAAGACCGGACTGCCGTGCGCGAAGAAACAGATGTGCCGGCAGTCCCAACAGGAACGCTGGCACATAGCCGACGATCAATCCGACGATCACCGACCTGACGACCCACATGAACTGGTCCGGTTCACCGAAGAAATCGGGTGGCTTCGAAAAGAAGGCGGCATAAATCCCGAAGATAAGAGGGATCCACAGCGGAGCCGCGAGGAATGCAATGATCGTTCGTGCCATGAGTTCCGCTGTCTATCGGTTGAAAGAGCCTGTTTCCAGGAAAGCGAGGATCTGCGCAATCACCCGACGATCATAGACCATCAATGTGTGCGACACAGGCAAGACGATATGATCGCGCATATTGCGCAGGCGTGTCGAGGCAACCGACACCTTGCCATCGTTGGGCCGCGGTAACAGAAAGCGTGGAAAGACCGGATCGAGCGGACGGTCGCCGGCGATGATGCCAAGTTCATAGTCGACGCGGCCCAGCATATCCTGATCGATCCCGGCGCGCCCCGTCCGCAATTGCTGCCCAACGGGTCCAAGCACCAGATGATCGAGGCGGAGCCGAAACAGTAGATCGGCTAATTCGCTGCCGCGATTGGGCGGCGCCAGCATCACCACGCGTCCCAATTTCTCCGGCCGGTGCGACGCGATTAACGCGCGCACCACTAGGCCACCGAGAGAGTGGGTGACAAAATGCAGAGGCCCGTCGATCTCCCGGGCGAACCGATCGATGCGCGGCTTCAAATGATCGACGATATGAACCATCGATCGCCACGGGCTGCCATAGCTTGGCGCCAAAGTGGAATAGCCGTCTCGTTGCAAAGCGGCCGCGATCGACGCCATGGACCGGCCTGTGCGGCCATGCCCATGCAAAAGAACGACGCC
>MKVW01000003.1:423704-619402 GCA_001898965.1 Rhizobiales bacterium 62-17 | reverse complement strand
ATAGCGCCGGGCCTCGCCCCAAGGCGTCGTCTCGATGAAAGGCGCCACGTCGGCTATGCCGCCTTCCGTCCAATGCGCTTCGCTCGCCAATTCACGCAGGCTGACCAACAATGCCGCCGTGCGCGCCAGCGACAGCCGCGCCGAAGCGAGCTTTTCACCATTCTGACGCGCAATGATCTGGCGGATCACCGCCGCCGCCATCAGATAGCCCGTGGCATGGTCGAGCGCCTGAACGGGCAGGGACACCGGATGATCGGTCCCTTTCCAGGCCATGCCGGCTTCGGCGATGCCGCTGCTGAACTGCACCAGGCTGTCAAAGCCGCGTCGGCCTTTCCAGGGGCCGGTCCAGCCATAGGCATCGAGCGACACTTCGATGAGGTCGCGATTGAGCTTGCGGCGCTCGGCCGGGCCAAACCCGAGCCCTTCAAGCGCGCCAGGCCGATAACCGTGAACGAAAACATTGGCGCGGGCCAACAGCCGCTCGAACAGGCGACGATCCATATCGCTCCGCAGATCGAGACGCGCGCATCTTTTGCCCAGCGTCACTTCAGGAATGGTGCCGGGCTCGTCCCAATCAGGCGGATCGATACGCAGGACGTCGGCGCCATAGCCCGCAAGAAATCGCGTCGAGATTGGTCCCGCCAGCACACGCGTCAGGTCCAACACTTTGAGCCCGGCGAGCGGCCGGCCCGGCTGAGGCGACCAACGCAATCCCCCGACATCCGCCGAGGAGAAGGCGATGAGCGGTTCGGCGGCCACGGCCGCGCCTTGCGGATGCTTCTCCCATTCCGTGCGCAGGCGCAGCGCCGCGGCACATCCCCCGGCCTCCACCACCGCCGCTTCGAGTTCGCCCGCTCCCCACGTTTTGACGGCTTCCGCGACAGCGCCGCGTTCCGCCGCGCAGTCGAGAACTTTGAGCGCGGCGGCGCGATGATGCGGCGCATTGGTATGCAGTTTGATCCAACGATCACGCGCCAGATAATCGCCGGCCAACGGATCCCAGATCGCGGGCAGGGGCCATTCGATCGGCTGGATCGACAAGCCGAACCAGAGCGAGGACAGGCGCCGATCGACCGCCACACGCGGCGCCTCATCCATCGTGCCGATCAGTTCCGACATGGCAAGGCAGGCCGCACCGATGGAACTCGCCGCCAGTTCCGTCACCGGAAAGGCCGAAGGCAGATTGGCGAGCCCGGTGAAGGCGATCCGGTCAAGCGCGGCCTCTGGCAAATCAAGGGCTTGCCAAATGATCGGCAACGGACGCAACGCCATCGAATCTTCTCCAAATTTCGGGACAGGCTACTTTTCCCGAAAATGCGGCGGCCGTTAGACCTCCCTGATCAGACTATCACGCATCAGGTCGCGATTGAGTTCCAAGCCGATGCCAGGTCCCTCCGGCACGGCCAGGAAGCCGTTTTCCGGTTCCGGCGCATTGGTGAACAGCGCCCGCTCCAGCCGCGCATTGCCGAGATGCATTTCAAGCATCGTGCCGTTGCGGAACCCGGCGACATGGTGGAGCGAAAACAGGCCGCCACCGCCGGCATCGGACAGGGGCAGATTGTAGATCTGCGATAGCGCCGCCACTCGGCGCGTCTCGGTGAAACCGCCGTTATACATGCTGTTGGCCATGACGATGTCGATAGCGCCGGCTTCGATCCATTCCCGGAAGCGGCTCGCATAGCCGTCGAACTGACCTATCGCCACGGGAATGCGGCCCATACGGCGCAAATCCGCCAGCTCGCGCGCGTCGTTGCCGCGAACCGGGTCCTCGAAGAAGGCAATGTCCGTGTCGTCGAGCATCTTGCACAGGCGCACCGCCTGATCGAAAGACAGACTCTCGTTGGCGTCGAGCGCGATGGAGACGCGATCACCGACCGCATCGCGCACGATCTTCACCCGCCGCGCATCCTCCGCCACGCCGCCCTTGGCGACGCCGACGAGCACTTTCAGACAGCCAAAACCTTGGTCGGCGAGTTCGCGTGCGAGCTGTACGAGCTGATCCTCGCTGTAAACGCCGAAGCCGAAGGTGACATAGACGGGCACTTTCTTGCGCGCGCCGCCGAACATCTGCGCGACGGTGCGGCCAGTGGCGCGACCCACCGCGTCCCAGATCGCCATATCAAGGCAGGAGAGGGCGGTCATGCCGGCACCGGCGCGAATGCCGCGCGGCGTGATCTCCGGCCACAGCCGGCCGTGGATCGCCTCGATATCGCGGATGTCCATATCCTTGATGACAGGCAGCAAGTCGTTCTTGATCGCGGCGGCGACGCCATGGGCCATCCAGCGCCCGCTCATGCCGAAACCGCGATGACCATCCGTGGTCTCGATTTCGCAGATCACGCGCAAGCCATCGCCGGCCGGCTTTTCGACCAGCGGCAAAATCATCGGCAGGTGATGCAGGCTGACGGTGGCTTTCGCGATCCGCATTTCATTTCCTTCCCATATTGTTGTCTGAGTCCTGTTTGGCCTGTGACTGTTGCACGGGTCAACTGTCTCACGAAAAATCGCACGTAGCGGCATGCCATTTGCCGGAAAAGCAAAGGGTTGAGAGCGTCTCAGAAGCGTGGATTAGGGCAGGTTTTGCAGCAGGCGCGTGAAATCGCCGGTCCAATCCCGGCGATCTCGGTCAGGCGTGACGAGGCTTGCGGCGACCACGTCACAGCCTCGGCTCAAGACCACGCCGACCAACCGTTTCCTGGCGCCATCGATAACGGCCTCATATTCGCGCATCCGTCCCCGCAGGGCGCCCGCTTGAAACAGCGTCCCGGGCGCCAGCGGTACGAAGGTCGAACTGATCAAATCGACATCCGACAAGCCGTCGACTTCCAGATCGTCGCGCACGCCGGTATCGCAATTGCACATGCCGAGTTTGACGCGCAGGGTGAGAACGGCCGGCGCACCGCAGGATGACGGCGCACAGCGGAAGGCATGACCCGCCGGCCAGCCATCGCGCGGGTACGGCCAGTCGATCGCGGTCCATGTGGATGCACCGGCTGGCTCTTGATGGGACATGGACGCAACCGGAAGCAGCATGGCGAGAAACATCACGCCAATGTGCTTTACCGGCCGCACGGCTACTGCCCGATGGACTTCAGCGTTTCATCGCTGAGCTTGAGGATGTGGACGCCGGTATTGGCGCGATCGACCACATAGACATAGCCGCGATCATCGATCTCCACATTATTGCTCTGGATCGCCGTCTTGCAGCGATCCGCGCCATTGATCTTGACGCAGCGCGGCGTCGTCGCCTGCGTGATCGCTGGAATGAAATAGCCGATTTCCTTCGGACGGAACGGATCTCGGATGTCGATCGCTCGCACGCCGGCATTGAAGAAGGTCACGAACACCACTTTTTTATTGAAGATCGCGAACGTGGCTTCGTTGGAGGAGTGCGAGCCGAAGCGTCCGCCGCGTTGGCAGAAGTCGCCGGAAGCCTCGTCAACCGTGAAATTGGAGACGACCATCGGTCGGGCCTCGACCGTGATATCGGCGAACCACACCATCTGCCGCGCCTCGGCACATTCATTGACGAGGCTTTCGTCAACGATCATCACCATGTCGCGGGTCTGACCATCCTTGTCGTTCTTGAATTCGGGGATCGGCATCTTCAACAACGGCAGAACCGTATGCGCACCGATGAGTGGCGACAGCGCGAGTTGGCTGATCTCGGGTGCTTTCAAATTTTCAGGTGTCGGCTCGCTTGGGCCTTCTAGGAGCTTCTTGCGATCGACGATCTGAATGATGCCGCCCTTGTTGGTGCCGTAACCGAAATAGACGCGATTGGAGTCAGGCCCGGCCGAGATCGGTCCATGCAGTTCGGTGGGCACGGAACCGGATGAGCCCGGCTGCTGGCCCGGCAAGCCGAAGTCGCGGATTTTCACCGGATGCGCGGGATCGCTGAGATCGTAGACCTGCGTCATGCGTCGCGTCCGCCAGCCTGGTGCGCCTGAGACGAGATAGGCGATCCCCGTGTCGCACTCCCACCAGCTCTTATGCGTATCCTTCAATTGCCCTTCGATACGGCTGACCAGTTTCGGCGCGGCCGGATCGGTCACATTCCAGATTTCATGCGCGATATTTCCGAAGGTGCGCAGCAGATAGATCGTGTTCTTATCGCCTTTCGGCAATTGCGCGCCGCTGCACACCCGCGTCATCTGCGCCGCGCCGCTCTCCCCCAAGCCTTCCTGGCCGGGTATGTGATGGAGATAGACAGGCTTTGCCGGGTCGGTGACATCGATGATAGAAGTCCCGTTGAATTCGGCCTGACCCGTCAGCGGATTGACCGGACGTGGCACGGCTTCGGTGCCGCCGTGATGGCCGATATAGGCGATCCAGCGATTGCCCTGATGAAAGACGGTCGGTTGATAGGCGGAGCGTTGCTGCAAATCATTCCAGCCCACCAGCTCCATGTTCTTTGCTTCGGGTGGATCACCGATGGCTTGTTCCTTGGCATGGACGGCATTCGACAACAGAAAGCAGGCAGCAATCGACAACACACTCGTCCATTTCGCGCATGGCAAGCTCATCGCTTCCTCCCGATGTTCGTCTCCGTGATTTCTTATTCTTCTTGGCGAAGCTGCAGGATGACACGCTTCGCGAAACATAATGCAGTCAGATGATCTTCATCCGATGCGATGCGACATGAAGCCCCCAAACTTCAGCGCATGTCGGTAGCGTCTGGCGCAGCCTTGACGTTGTCAAGAGGATGACAGGCAACTGCGCACGCGCAAATTTTTGCCGCAAATTTTTGCAACGCGTCGGAATGATCCTATCGCACTGATTAATTGGTCGGAGCCACTGTCGCCTTGCGCGACAGTTGACGTAGCACGTCGGAACTCAAACGCGCATTGTGCTTGCGCATCGCCTCATAAGCGGCTTCCGGCTGACCTGCGAGAATCGCTTGCACGATGGCTTCGTGGTCTTCGTTCGAGCGTTCCATGCGTTCTTTCAACGTGCTCGATTGCGACTGTCGAAAGGCGGCGAGACGTTCGCGCAATTCGCGCGCGGTCGTCGCCACGGTCTGGTTGCGCGCGCCTTCACAGATGAGATCATGGAACTCGTTGTTGAGCCGACGATAGGTTGCTTCCGATCGCGCATTTCCAAGCTGCATCGCCTGGCGATGGATTTCCAACAAATTGCCTTTGTCGAGCGCGGTCATGCGCTGCGCCGCCAGCCGAGCGCACAGCCCCTCGATCTCGCATTCGGCTTCGAGCATATCGGCCAATTGCGGAATACCGATCGTCGCCACGACGCCGCCACGGCGCGGCGTGAAGTCGACCAGTCCGCGCGCGCCGAGTTCCCGCAGCGCCTCGCGCACCGGCGTGCGCGACACGCCGAACTGTTCGGC
This sequence comes from Rhizobiales bacterium 62-17, assembly GCA_001898965.1. GTDB lineage: Bacteria > Pseudomonadota > Alphaproteobacteria > Rhizobiales > Beijerinckiaceae > Terripilifer. The sequence goes on along the minus strand of MKVW01000003.1, from coordinate 614,055 downwards.
CAGAACCTTCTCTTCGAGCTTGTGGCCCGGCGGCAGCGTGCCGCTCAGGATCTGCTGCGCCAGCTCCTGATACACCCGCAAGGAATTCGTGCCCGATGAATCGCTCACTGATTTGCCGCTCATGGCCCAGACGACGCCGCTATCCCGTTCCGGCAAGGTCTTAGCCGGCGGGAAGTACGTATAGCAAACAGCCCGTATAGCAAGTTCGGGCGCAGCGTGCCCGCTGCGCCCGATCAAAAAGGCCCGGTTGTCAGACTGTCAGTGACCCGTGCAAGGCCTGCACGGGTCGTCCTTGAGGATCAGCGCGTGCCCGGCTGGGTGTGGACGTTCAGGACGACCGGGATACCCGAGCGCACCTTTTCCAGCGCACGCCGCAAGGCGTCTTCCAGCTTGCTCGGATCCTTGACGCTTTCGCCATAGCCGCCACAAGATTCGACCACCTTCTCGAAATCGGGCGAGGGGTTCAGGTCCTGCACCGGCATGACGTTCGCCTTGGCGGCCGCGCCATCCGGATAGACCGCCAGGGTCGACATACGCACCGCCAGCCACTGGTGGTTGTTGGCGACGATCGTCAAGGTCGCCAGCTTCTCCGAACGGCCGACGAAATGGGTCGGCAGCGGATTGCCAAACATGTAGGAGCCGTCGCCGACCGTGGCGATGACTTCACGCTCCGGCGCCGCGAGCTTGAGGCCGAGCGCCGAGCCGATACCCGAGCCCAGGCCACCGGCAAGACCGACGGAGAAGAAGGTCTGCGGCGCTTCGAAATCGAGCCGGCCCGGGGTGGTGCCCAGCTCGTTCATGACGATGGCGTCCTTGGCCTTGGTCTTGTTGATGCAATGGGCCAGCCAGGCCGGATGGATCGGCGTGTGATCCTTCATCGACAGGGCAAAGGCTTCGCGCTTGGCGACGGCTTCCTTGCGCGCGGCGATCACCGCCTTACGGCGCGCCTCGACGGCCGCTTTATCCGTGCCGATCTTCTCGACCGCCTGCAACAGCATGCGCAGGCCCGCCGCCGGATCGCCGGCGACCAGCAGATCGGATTCGAATTCGCGGAACGGATGACGGCTGACCAGCGGATCAACCGACATGTGAATGACCTTGGCATGCGCCGCCGGCTGGATGTTCTTGGGGATCCACGGCACGCCAGAATCAATCACGATCAGCAGATCGGCTTCCTTGAAGGACGCCGGCAGATCGAAGCCGGCGAACATCGGATGGTCGGTCTGCAGGTTCAGATCGATCGGCGAGGGCTGCGCCACGGCGACCGAGAGCTTATCGGCGAAATCGCTCAACGCCGCCAGGGCTTCCGGCGTACGAACGAAGGCCGAGGTGATGACCATCGGGCTCTTTGCCTTGGCGACGAGCTGAGCCGCCTGATCGATGGCTTCCTGGGCCGGCGCGGCGGCCTTGGCGCCGAGCGGGCGGACGTTGTCGCGGCGCATCGGCACCGCCTCATCAGCCAGAACTTCGCGCGGCAGGCACATATAGACCGGGCCGCGCGGCTCGGTCATGGCGATGTCGAGGGCGCGATCGACCAGTGCGCCAACCGGCTGGCCGGCGCGCAGCTCATATTCCCATTTGACGAATTCGCGGACCATGCCGCCCTGGTCGAAGGATTCCTGGCCCCAATGGATCACACCATTGCGCGAGGCCTCATGGCCGGTCTCGGTGATCGGCGTACGGCCGGCGCACAGCAGCACCGGAACGTTGTCGCGCGCCATGTTCATCAGGCCGCAGATCGTGTTGGCGGTGCCGACGGTGACGTGAACCATGACGGCGGCCGGCTTGCCGGCGAGGCGGTAGTAGCCATTGGCCATGGCCATGGCGACGTTTTCATGCGGCACGGTGACGAAACGCGGGAATTTCTTGTTCTTGCGAGCCAGCGCCTCGATGATCGGCGCGAAATCCGTACCCGCATTGGCGAACACATATTCGATGCCGCGTTCGGCCAGGCGCGACAGGAAGGCCTCGGCGGTCATCTCGGCGGTGGCGGGAGCGGCGGCCGCGGCTGTCGGTTTGGTGAGGGTTTGGGTCACTGTTTCTTCCCGTGTTTGTTGCCATGTTGGCAGAGTTGGTTGCCAGGATCTGCCCGTAAATCCTGCCGTGCTTGTTATTCGATATGGCGGGCGAATGTAAGCGCACGAGCTTTGGCAAAAAAGCAAAACGCCTGTGCCGCCGGTCTACGAAACGGGCAGGGCGCATCGCCCTAAATGTTCGCAGCTTGAACGACACGACCGAAGCGCATCGCGCCGCTTGACATCTAGCCGTCACCGCGATTTATTTTCGAAAATAATATCATCTTACGTTAGAAAAGCCTTTTTTCTTTAAGAGGCCGGAGTGGCGCGGTCGCCCGGCCAGCGGAAGGAAACACCACGCAGCCAAGGACTTAAGGAGGGCGCCATGAGAAAATCTGCCGTATTCAGCATGATCTTGGGAAGCGTATTGTGGGCTGGTGCCGTTCAGGCTCAAGCGCCCGTCAAAATCGGCTTCATCACGACATTGTCCGGCCCCATCGGCTACGTCGGGGAGGACATGCGAGACGCCTTCCAACTGGCGATCGATATGGAAGGGGGCAAGTTGGGCGGCGTGCCCGTTCAACTGGTGGTGGAAGACGATGCCCTTAAACCTGGGCAGGGCCACCAGATTGCCGATCGACTGCTGAAGTCCCAAAACATCAAATTGTTTTCCGGTATCATCTTCTCGAACGTGGCCGTCGCCACCGTTCCCGACATCCTGGATGCCGGCGCCATCTATGTCAGCCCCAATGCCGCGCCGTCGAACTTTGCCGGCAAGGAATGCCACAAGAACTATTTCGTGACGTCCTGGCAGAACGATTCACTGCATGAAAGCGCCGGGAGAAACGCCACGAATCTCGGCTACAAGCGGGCTTTCATCCTGGCGCCCAACTACCAGGCCGGCAAGGACGCGCTCGCCGGCTTCAAGCGCATGTTCAAAGGCGAAATCATCGGCGAGATCTACACGCGCCTCGATCAAACCGACTATGCCGCTGAACTGGCGCAAATTCGCGCCGCAAAGCCGGACGTGGTCTTTCATTTCCATCCGGGCGGCCTCGGCATCACCTTTACCCGCCAATATCAGCAGGCCGGATTGCTCCAGACCATCCCCATGGTCGTGCCTTCGCCCTCCATCGATGCGGTCATCCTGAAATCGATCGGCGAAGCGGCGGTCGGCGTCAATGCCACGACCCATTGGAATACGGATTTCGATAATCCCGCCAACAAGCGCTTCATGGCGGAATGGATCAAGAAATTCGGCCCGGATCGCGTGCCCACTTATTATGCCGGCCAATCTTTCGATACGGCCCTTGCCATCGGTGCGGCGCTACGTGGGGTCAACGGCGACCTGAGCGACACCGAGAAGTTCCGGCAGGCCATGCTGAAAGCGGATTTCCAATCCATTCGAGGGCCCTTTAAATTTGGCCCCAATCAGCACCCGGTTCAGGACTGGTACGCCACCAAGGTCGAGAAAGCAGCGGACGGAAAGCTGATCATCCAGACCAAGGAAAAAATCCTGAGCGACTACGGCGACGTCTACGCGAAAGACTGCAAGCTCTGAAACACTGTCGCGTCCAAGATCACGGACGCGACAATTCCATCTCCTCGGGGTTTTCCCAGTTCCTTGAAGTTGGCGCGGTTCTCGCAACGGCGCGTCCTCTTGGAGGACTTCATGACAAAACTGGGTATCAATCCGCAGACCATCGCCCAGCCGCTGGCCCGCTACAGTCACGGCGCCTTGCAGGGCCCGTGGCTTCTCTCCTCGGGGCAGCTCGGCGCGCACCCCAACGGCAGCATCCCCGACGACGTCGAGGCGCAATGCGTGCTCTGCTTCGAAAATCTGAAAGCCATCCTCGCCGATGCCGGCATGACCTTCGCCAACGTCATGCGCTTCAACGCCTATGTCACTGACCGAGCGTTTTTCCCCATCTATGGCAAGGTCAGGGACCAATATGTCGAGGGCAGCGACTTTGCCTCCACCCTGGTGATCGTCTCGGGCTTCACCCGCCCGGAGTTCAAAGTGGAAGTGGAGATCACCGCTTACAGGGGCGATCTGCCTGAGACCTAGGCCATCTGCCTAGAACTTCATCACGCCCGCCTTCGGCGCCATGCCCAACGATTGGCCTGACGATTGCTTGGAAAGCAGGCGGCTCCCGACCGCCTTCGCCCCCCGGGAGCAGGGGATATTTCGATGCTGCATGCGCGCATGCTTTCCTATCTGGATGAAGTGGCGCGCTGCGGCTCGATCCGTAAAGCTGCGGCCAATCTCAATGTCGCCTCGACGGCGATCAATCGGCAGATCATCGCGCTTGAACAAGAGCTCGGCGAGCCGCTGTTTGAACGCATGCCCAGACGATTGAGATTGACGGCCGCCGGCGAAGTTTTGATCGAACATGTCCGCGAGACATTGAAGAGCTACGACCGCACGCGTGGCCGCTTGGATGCGCTCAAGGGAACCAAGCAGGGCCATATCTCGATCGCCACCACGCTGGGTCTCGCCGCTGGTCCCATCGCTAAGATCATTCACGAGTATACGCAAGAACATCCGTATGTTCGCTTTGTCTTGCAGGGGCTCTTCGCCGGCGGCATTCCCAATGCGGTGATCTCGGGCGATGTCGATCTTGGCCTCGGGTTCAATTTGCAGCGCAACGCAAAGCTGAAAACCCTGTTCGGTCTCGATGTGCCATTCGGCGCCGTCGTCGCGCCCAGCCATCCCTTGGCGCAGCGGGAAAAGGTGCGCCTCTCGGAAGCCGCGACCTATCCGCTCGTCCTCGCCGAACAGCGCATGAGCCTGCGCGCCTTGGTCGATCTGGCTCTGGCCCGTGTGTCTGTCACTCCGCGCCCGATAGTCGAAACCAATTCGATCGAGCTGATGAAGCAATATGTGCATCTTGGCCAGGCGGTGACTTTTCTCAATCCGCTCGACGTGGCCGAGGATCGTCTTGTAGGGCGGCTGCGCTATCTGCCGATCGGTGAAACACTGACGCAATCGATGACATTGATTGCCCGTCATCGCGGCACGATCGATCCCGCAACCAGCCGTTTTGTTGAGCATTTGAAGCGCTCGCTGACGCAGCTCACAGAAACTTATGCCTGATCCCGTGAGATCTTTTTGGCACCACACCGCGATCAATTCGATGCTTTTCAGGACCAGGAGACGCGATCAATCTTTGAGTCAGAAGCCGTTTGGAGAATGACTTTGGCCAATCAATTCCATTGGGATGAACTGACGACGCGGGACTTCGCCACACTCGATCCCGAAACGATCGCGGTTCTGCCGATCGCCGCCACCGAACAGCATGGACCGCATCTGCCGGTTGCAACCGATAGCGCGATTGCCGACGGCATGCTCGGCGTCTTGCGCCAGATGCTGCCCACCGATCTCTCCATCCTGGTTCTGCCGCGTCAGGCCATCGGCAAGTCGAACGAACATTCCTTCGGCCTCGGCACGCTGACTTTGACGTCAGACGTGCTCATCAACGCCTGGACCGACATCGGCCTGTGTGTGAACAAGACTGGCATCCGCAAACTGCTGATCATCAACTCGCACGGCGGCAACAATCAGATCATGGATATTGTCGCGCGCGAGCTGCGCGTCCGTGCCGCCATGCTGGCCGTAACCACCCAATGGAACCGCTTCGGCATCCCGCCCGGGCTGGTGAATGAGACCGAGCGCCGCATCGGCGTCCACGCAGGCATGGTCGAGACGTCGCTCATGCTGCGGTTCCGTCCTGATCTTGTTCGCATGCAGAACGCCCAGGATTTCAAATCCTCGACGCTTTGGCTTGAGGAGAACTTCAAATATCTGCGGCACAACGGCGGCCATAACATGGGTTGGATGATCCACGATCTCAATCCCGAAGGCGCCGTGGGCAACGCGCTGGCGGGAACCGCCGAGATCGGCCAGGCGATCTCCGAACATCAGGTGGCCGGCGCCATCGAACTGCTGCGCGACATGAAACGCTTCAACCTCAAAACGCTGGCAACCGAGGCTGGCGTCACCGCCGCACCCAACATTTCTCCCATCAAGCGAGCCATCGCATGACCTATCCTGGCCTCAAGGATCTGGAAACAGAGCTCGCTGACATTCCCAAGGCTAATCCTAGCCTGCTGCGCGCCAAAAGCCGCGACTATTACTGGTTCTCGCCGATCCTGAAGAGCGAACTCGACGGCAAGAACGCCGATCTGGTGCTGATCCCGGAAACCCGCGAGCAGTTGGTGCGCATCGCCAGCGCCTGCGCCCGCCATAAAGTGCCGGTCACCGTGCGCGGCGGCGGCACCGGCAATTACGGGCAGGCGGTTCCGGTGCAGGGCGGTGTGGTCCTCGACATGACGCGCTTCGACCGCGTGGTTCATGCGGCGCCCGGCGTCGGGCGTTTCGAGGCCGGCGCGCGCCTCCTCGAGATTGACCGTGCCTTGCGCGATCGGGGATGGGAGTTGCGTTTTTTCCCCTCGACGCGCCGGCATGCGACAATAGCCGGTTTCATCGCCGGCGGAGCAGGAGGGATCGGTTCCTGCACCTGGGGCCAACTCGCCGATCCAGGCGCGGTGATTGCCATCCAGGTTCTGACAGTCGAGGAAAACCCGCGCTTTATTGAGCTGCGCAACCGCGACGCGCTGAAGGTCCTGCACGCCTACGGCATGAACGGCATCATCATCGAAGTGGAAATGCCGCTGGCGCCCTGCCAGCCGTGGATCGACACGATCGTCACCTTCCCCGATCTGATGTCGGCAAGTGAATTCGGTTATGCACTGGCGGCGGCCGAAGGCATCGCCAAAAAACTCATTTCGATCCATGACGAGCGCATCCCACCCATGATGGATCAGCTGGCCACGCATGTTCCGACCGGGCAGGCCATGGCCATCGTCATGGTGGCGGAACCGCAATTCGAGGCCATGGCCGCCTTGGCGGGCGATTTCGGCGGCACGGTCTCTTTCCGGCGCACGGTCGCAGAAACCAATGATGCCGCGTTCGGCACCAATGCCGAAGTCACACCGCTCTACGAATACACCTGGAACCACACGACCCTGCGTGCCATGCGCGTCGACCGTGACTTCACCTATCTGCAGGTGCGTTATCCGGCTCACGAGGAACTGCGCATCATCAAGAACCTGAAAGACCAATATCCCGACGAACTCGTTCTGCATCTCGAATTCCAGCGCCGCTTCGGCCGGGTCTTCGTCTCGAGCCTGCCGCTGGTGCGCTATCGCGATCCCACCCGCCTGCAAGCCCTCATGGAAGAGATCGAAGCCATAGGCGGGCAGATCTCGAACCCGCACACCTATCGGCTGGACGGCGCGGGCTGGAAACGGACCGACGCGCCACAACCCGAATTCAAACGCATCGCCGATCCCCACAATCTGATGAACCCCGGAAAAATGTTCGAAGCCCAAACGGTACTGGCATGAAAACGCACAACAACAAGAAAGAAGGGACCCGCTTCATGACGACAGGTTTCACCCGCGCTCTCCTGATTGCCGGCATGACGGCATTCGGCTTCACCGCGGCGGCTTCGGCGGCCGAGAGCTTCAAAGTGCGCTTCTCCTGGAAGCTAAAGGGCGAATATGCGCCGCTCTACATGGCCAAGGAGATCGGCGCCTTCGATAAAGCCGGCCTCGATGTCGCCATGGGAGAGGGGGCAGGGGCTCCAGCGGCGCTGACCGCGATGCTGCAAGGCCAAGAAGATGCCGTGATCATGCCGGCAGCCTTCGCCCTCACCGCGATTTCGAAGGGTATGCCGATCAAGATCGCCGCGCTCTATCATCCCAAAGCGCCGCTCGGCTTCGTCAGCCAGGCGCATAGCGCCGTGCGCGAACCGAAAGACCTGGAGGGCAAGAAATTCGCGGTTTCGGTCGGCGACACGCTGGCGTCCTATCTGCCCGTGTTCTGCAAGAAAACCGGTATCGATTGCGAGAAGATCACCAAGGTCACGGTCAATCCGCAGGTTCGCAACACCCAGTTCGTCGCCAAGCAGATCGACGTCATCGGCACCTATCTGAACGTCGACCTGCCGCTGCTGGAGCCGATCGTCAAAGAGAAGCTGGTGGTGCTTGACGTCACCAAATACGGGCTGGCGTTGCCCGGTCTTTCGGTCGTCGTCTCCGATGCCGGCATTCAGCAGAAGCCCGAAGCCATCGCGCGCTTCATCAACGCCATCGCCGCAGGCGTTGACGCCACCCGCAAGGATCCGGAGAAAGCAGCGGCCGTGCTGAAGAAGGAATGGTCCGGCTCGCCGCCAGTCGAGGTCATCAACCGGCAGGTGACCGAAACCCTGAATGCCATCCCCGTCGTCGCCGGCCGCAAAGCCGGTTGGATGGAAGCGGCCTGGATCACCGATGCCCTGGACATTCTGAAAGAGGGTGGGGAACTCGACGAGATCAAGCCCCTGCCAACCTATTACACCAATGCCTTAGTCGAGAAATGAAGGTCATGAGCGAAGTCCAGGCCGTCAGCGCCATCCACATCCCACCTTCCATGTCCGACGCGGACCTGCGCAAGCGCGAACGCATCCGCCGCAAGCGGCTGCGCTCTATGATCGAGAATCTGGCCGCGCCGGCGCTTGCCCTGGCCTTGCTTCTCGCCTGGCAAGTCGCAGTGCCGCTGTTCAACGTCAGCCAATTCGTTTTACCGACGCCCTTCGACATTCTCAAACGCACCGTCACCGACTACAGGCTTCTGCTGTCGCATGGCTGGGTTACCGCCGCCGAAGTAGTGGCCGGCTTTCTCTGCGCCGCCACCGTCGGCATTCTGACGGCACTGGCCGTGTTCTATTCACGCATTGTCGAGCGCGCCGTCTATCCGCTGCTGGTGGCCATGCAGACCGTCCCGAAAGTGGCTTTGGCACCGCTGGTCATTCTCTATCTGGGTTACGACTGGGGCCCCAAACTGTTCCTGTCGTTCCTGATCTCCTTCTTTCCGATCGTCGTCGCCACCGTCGTCGGCCTGAAAAGCCTCGATCGCGGCTATGCCAATCTGGTCAAGTCGATGGGCGCCAGCGAAGCGCAGGTGTTTCTGAAAGTTCGCCTGCCGGCAGCGCTGCCCAGCATTTTCGGCAGCTTCAAAGTGGCCCTGTCCCTGGCTGTCATCGGCGCCGTTCTTGGCGAATATGTCGCCGCGGAGAGGGGCCTCGGCTATCTCCAGCTCCAGGCCAATGCCAATTTCGACGTGACGCTGAATTTCGCCGCCGTCTTCGTCATCGCCCTCCTGGGCGTCGGCCTCTATTCCATCATCCTCTTCGTCGAAAAGAGAATCAACACCCAGCACGGAGCCCAGCCATGAACGCGCACGTCTTGCAGGCCGATCTGTCGTCCGCGCTAGGCAATGGGATTGGCGTGCGTATCGATCAGGTGTTGAAGATTTTCGAGACCCGCGACGAAGACGAAGTCATTGCACTTCAGGGCACCAGCATGACGATCGCCCCTGGCGAATTCGTCGCTGTGGTCGGCCCAAGCGGCTGCGGCAAGAGCACGCTCTTGTCCATGGTCGCCGGGATCGAGAAGCCGACCCAGGGTTCCATCCTGATCGATGACAAATCCTTGGATGGGCCGAACCCGCGCACCAGCGTTGTGTTCCAGAGCGACTATCTGCTGCCTTGGCGTACGGTGATAGACAACGTTCTACTGCCTCTCGCGATCAAGCGTCTCAATGTCGAGAGTTATCGCGAACGCGCCGAGAGCCTGCTCGCCCAGGTCGGCCTCGCCGGCTTCGGACAGCGGTTTCCGGGAGAGTTGTCCGGCGGCATGCGCCAGCGCGTCGCCATCTGCCGGGCCATCATTCAAGAGCCGGGCCTGCTGCTCATGGACGAGCCATTCGGCGCCCTCGATGCCTTGACCCGCGAGCAGATGATCATGGATCTGCAAAGCCTATGGTTGCGGCTGAAGAACACCGTGCTCTTCATCACCCATGGCATCGACGAAGCGGTCTTTCTGGCCGATCGCGTTGTCGTGATGTCGCCGCGTCCAGGCCGCATCGATCTCGAAATCAAGATCGACCTGCCGCGCCCGCGCAAATGGAATGAAATCCACCAGGACGATCGTTTCGCCGAAGCGGTGGCACGCGTGCGCCGCCGCTTTGAGGAGCGGGGCATTCTCAGCGCCAGCTAACGAGGAACAAATGCTGCTCTATACGCCGCCGAAAGCTGCCGAATTCATTCCGGTCATCGATCTCAGCACGGACGCGCTAACGGCTTCCGAGGCCATTCATCGGGCGTGCCGGGACACGGGTTTCTTCTATGTCAGCCACCATGGCGTTGCCGACGAACTGGTCGCGGCGCAGTTCGCCATGTCTCAGCGCTTCTTCGATCTGCCGTTGCCCGCAAAAATGACCCTCGACATGCGCAACGTTCCATCAACGGCCGGTTATGAGCCGGTCGGCGCGCAGAAGCTCGACAGCCAGGACGCGAAAGCCACAGTGGCTCCGCCGGATCTCAAGGAAAGTTTCTACTGCATGGTTGACCTGCCGGCCGACCATCCGATGTCGCAGCGGCGTATTCGCGGCTTTGGCCACAACCAGTGGCCGATGGAACTGCCAGAGATGCGGCCCATACTGCTTGACTATCAAAGGGCCATGCAGCAGCTCGGCAACCGCATCCTCTCGCTGCTCGCGCTATCGCTTTCCTTGGAAGAAAGCTGGTTCGAGGAGTACTATCAAGCGCCCGTCAGCACCGTACGGCTGATCAAATATCCGCCGCAGCCCGGCGATGCGCAGTTCAACCAAATTGGCGCCGGCGCCCATACGGACTGGGGTGGCATCACGATTTTAGCCCAGGATGATGTCGGTGGCCTGGAAGTGCGCAACACGGCCGGCGAATGGCTGATCGCCAAGCCTATCCCTGGAACCTTCGTCGTCAACCTCGGCGACCTCATGGCGCGCTGGAGCAATGGGATCTACAGTTCCAATCTGCATCGCGTGAACAATAATATAAGCGGGCGCGACCGCTATTCGATCGCGACCTTCTATTCGCCCAATCCGGATGCGGTGATCGAGCCAATGCCCACCTGCATCAGCGAGGACAATCCGCAGCGCTTCGCCGTCTGCACGGCCGCGGAACACATTTCGGAGATGTTCAAGCGATCCTATGGTTATGCTGCGGGCCTTACCAAGGACGATCGCGTGCCGGCTGCATAGTCCAAAGCCAATGATGCCTTGTGCATGCTTTCCCGGCAAAAGCTGCTCATTCTGTCCGCAGCGGAGGTGGCTTCTGCCTTGGATGTAGCGTCATGCCGCTTCGTCTACGCCAGATTTGCCTGCTCGGCATGCGTCGGCACCGGATGGCACGCGAGTTGCTTCGAAATGCCAGTTCAAATGGCGAGATGATGACGGGACTTTCTAACAGCACGCCTTGTCTGCGCCGCGCGGGTCGCCCTCCGCGTGCGCATGGGCTTGCGCGCGCTCGTGGGCGGTGGCGACGAACGGCTTGACTGAAACAAGGCTGCGCCCCGACGGGCAGCGGCCTTTTCTCGTTCGCCCAAATTTACGTTCATAAGCCGTCTGAAAGACCTTCATGAAATTTCATAGCTCGTCCGCACTTGACGTGCGGCTGAATGACGACCTCGTTGCTACCTCCTATCCCGATATAGATTGGGTTCGCCCCGTCGCGGGCCCCGATGGCCAACCCGCTCTCGACTGTGCGGTGATTGGCGCGGGGCAGATGGGGCTGACCATTGCCGCCGGCCTTAAGCGGGAATGCGTCGGCCGTGTCGCTCTGTTCGACCGCGCCACCGCCGGGTTCGAAGGCCCTTGGCTCACCTTCGCGCGCATGCAAACGCTGCGCACCCCAAAGTTCGTCACCGGAACCGAACTCGGTTTGCCGTCGCTTGGCTTCCGCGCCTGGTGGATCGCGCGCAACGGGCAGGAGGGCTGGGACTCCCTTGGCCGCATCCCGCGCACCGCCTGGATGGAATATCTTGTCTGGTATCGGCAGGCGATGGGCCTGGACGTCCGCAATGACCATAACCTGCAGGCGATCTCGCCCCGAGATGGCGGATTGTTTCGTCTGCTGTTCGCCACGGCCGCGGGAAGCCGCGAGGTCTATGCGCGGACGGTTGTCCTGGCGACAGGCTCCGAAGGCGGGGGAGGGCACATCGTTCCGCCACTGATCGCCAACGCAGTTCCACCAAAGCAATTCGCCCATACCAACGATACGATCGACTTCGCACCGCTGGCTGGAAAACGTATCGGCATTCTCGGCGCCGGCGCCTCCGCCTTCGATACGGCGATTGCCGCTTTGGAAGCGGGAGCCGCATCGGTCGATCTGTGTTTCCGGCGCGAAGGGCTGCCGCAGGAAAACCCGCGCCGCTGGATGGAATCCTCCGGCTTCCTCTCAAGCTTCGGTGCGTTCTCCGACGAGCTGAAATGGCGCTACATGCATCGTCTCTATACGATCGGCCAGCCGCCGCCTTTGCCGACGTTCGAGCGCGCCGTGTCTTTCCCGACTTTCCGCATGCATGCGGGCACCCCTTGGGACACTTGCCGCACGCAAAACAAGGCGATCGAAGTCCGATCCGGCGATCGCACCTTCGAATTCGATTTCGTCGTGGCTGGCACCGGCATCAGCGTTGATCTCGATCTGCGGCAAGAGCTTGATGAATTGCGCCCGCAGATCGCCCTTTGGCAGGATCGCTTCACGCCGCCTGCCGATCTGCGGCACGGCATCCTTTCGAGCTTTCCCTATCTCGGCCGGCACGGCGAATTCACGGAAAGAGAGCAGGGCGCAGCGCCCTACCTCCAGCGAATCTGCTTTCTCGCCCGCCCCGCGACCCTCAGCCTGGGCCCGGTTGCCGCCAGCAATTCCGCGCTCAAATACGTGGGGCCGCGCGTCATTCGCCACATCATCCAAACGCTCTCACTCGATCAGACCGAAGCCGACTGGCAGCAATTCATGTCGATCAAGCACTTTGAGCGCCCCGTCGAAACGAGGATTTCCAAATGACATCCGAACGGACATTACGCCCGCAGACCATCACGGCCGAAGCCTTCGCGCCTTTCGGCGATCTCATTCTTCCCACGGCAGATGGTGTCCTCTTTGGACCGCAGGATGCGCGCCTGGATCTCGGCGGCGGCATACCCCGTCTCTACATTATGCGTCTGGAGCCCCGGGATCTAAGCTTCAAACGCATCACGCGCCATGCCGAGGTCACACAATGCCTGGCCGCTCTGGGCGGACGGGAATGGTTGATCGCCGTCGCACCGCCCATCGAATCTTCCGATAGCAGCTTAATGCCCGATCCGTCGATGATTCAGGCCTTCAAAATCCCAGGCGACCACGCCATCAAATTGCACAAAGGCTGCTGGCACGCCGGTCCGTTCTTCAAAGGCGTGGACGTCGATTTCATCAATCTCGAACTGTCCGACACCAACGAAGTCGATCACATCAACTGCGCCTTGGACAAAGAGTTCGGCGTCACCATGCGTTTCGAGGTCTAAATGGATTTCGAATGGCACCTTTTCGTCGACTCCTTGCCGAGTCTCCTCCATGGCGCACGAACGACGGTGGCCCTTGCCGCCGCCGCCGCCGTTTTCGGCCTCATCATTGGCGTGAGCCTTGCATTGCTGCATGCAACCGCGTTCCCACCCCTCGTATGGCTCGTCACAGGCTGGACCACTTTGATGCGCAGCCTTCCTTTGCTCGTGACGCTGCTGTTTCTCTACTACGGCCTACCATCGATCGGCATCCTGTTGAGCGCGGTCACGGTAGCGATCATTGCGATGGCGATCACCACCGGTGCCTTCGTCACGGAGATCATGCGCGCCGGCATCGAAAGCATCGATCGAGGACAAATCCGCGCGGCCAAATCACTGGGCATGTCATGGGTGCAATCCATGCGCCTGGTCGTGCTGCCGCAAGCCTTTCGCCGAGTGCTGCCGCCATTGACCAATGAAGCCATTACGCTTCTCAAAAACACGGCACTGGTTTCCGTCATCGCCATTCCCGATCTGCTGCGCGCCGGCACCGACATCATGACCTGGAAGGCCAACACCTTCAGTCCTTTTGCCGGCGTCGCGCTCGTCTATCTCTGCCTCACGTTGCCGCTCGTCGCCCTCAATGCCTACCTCGAACAAGGCATCAAGCGGAGCCAACGATGAGAACCATCTTCACAAACGCCACGCTGTTACTGGGGCGCGATGATTGGCAGGCCCGCCAGAGGCAGGACGTTCTGATATCGGACGGAAGAATTTCGACGATCGGAAGCAACCTTTCCCGTCCCGACGACACGCATGTCGTCGATGCCTCATCGCTTCTGCTGATGCCCGGCTTCGACAATGCCCATACCCATTCGCCGGAAATGCTCGGTCGCGGTCTTGCGCCGATGGCCGAGCTGAACGAATGGCTCGGGCATGCCTATGGCGAGGGCCGCGACAGTCTGGACGATAGCGAGATTGCCCGCGCTATTCGCCTCTGCGCCAAGGACATCGTGCGGGGCGGAGGCGTTTCGGTTACCGACCATCTTCGTCAGGTTCCGTTGCGGCGGGACGCCATACGCGCCGCCGCCCGGACTTGGGCACAAACGAAGCTGAAGGCACGTGTCGCGATCAACATTCGCGATCGGGCTCCGGCTAGCGGCGGTCAAACCACCCATGAGGTCCTGGCACTAACGGAGGCCCTGCTCGACGACGATCTGCCCGTCGCCATCCTGCCGGGCCCGTCCGCGCCGCAGCGCGTGACGGATGAACTGCTGATCGAGACCGCTGCGTTTGCTAGAGCGCGCGGCTTGTCCCTGCATATGCACAATTGCGAAAGCCACGAGGACGCTCGTACATGCCGTGAACTCTACGGCGAAAGCGCGGTCGCCCATCTTGATCGCATCGGCGTGCTCGGACTGAATGTCGAGCTAGTGCATTCGGTGCATATCGACGACGACGATATCGCGCGGATCGCGGCTCGTGGTGCGCGGATCATTCATAGCCCGATTGCCAACCTGCGCCTGGGGTCCGGAGTCGCACCGATCGCTCGCGCGCTGAAGCAGAACGTCGACGTCCGCCTCTCGACCGATGGCGCCGGCAGCAACGACAGCCAGAGCATGCTGGAGGCGGCGAAGTTCGCCTTGTTGGCGCCACGTGCAGCCATGCCCTCCAGCGAATGGCTGACGCCCGAACAAGTGCTGCGCATGGCAACCGGCCACGCCAAACTGGAAGCAGGGGCCTCCGCCGATCTTATCGCCTTCGACCTCACCGCCTCGGCCTTCGTCAACGCACGGGGCAATCTCGCCTCCAACATCGTGCTCGCGGCCCGTGAGGCTGATCTCGTGCATGTCATGGCCGATGGCGAGTTCCTCATGCGGGAAAGGAACGTACAAATCCCATGACCGACACCCCCATCAAGATCAGAAACCTCTACAAGAGCTACGGCTCCAACGAAGTGCTGCGCGGCATCGATCTCGACGTCCAGCGTGGCGAGGTCGTCTGCGTCATCGGCCCGTCCGGCTCCGGCAAGTCGACGCTGCTTCACTGCATCAACGGCCTGGAAGCTTTCGATTCCGGCGAGATTGTTTTTTGTTCCGAATATGTGGGCTGGGGGCGTGAAAGCGGTGGCGGACGGGCTCGCGTGTCCGAACGGGCGATGACGAAGCTGCGCCAACGCATTGGCATGGTGTTCCAGCAGTTCAATCTGTTTCCGCACATGACGGTGCTCGACAACATCACCGTGGCACCCATCCAGGTGTTGGGCGAAGAACGGAACAACGCGATCGAACGTGCCCGCGCGCTTTTGAGCAAGGTCGGCCTCGCGCACAAAGCCGATGCCTTTCCAAGCCAGTTGTCGGGCGGCCAGCAGCAGCGCGTTGCCATAGCCCGCGCTTTGGCCATGCAGCCGGAAGCCATGCTGTTTGATGAGGCTACGTCGGCCTTGGACCCGGAGCTCGTCGGCGAAGTGTTGGGCGTAATGCGCCACCTCGCCGACGAAGGCATGACCATGGTCGTCGTGACCCATGAGATCGGCTTCGCGAGAGATGTCGCAGACCGCATCGTCTTCATGGATCAAGGCGTCGTCGTGGAGCAGGGGCCGCCGAACGACATCCTGACCATGCCCACCAATCCAAGGACGCGCGAATTTCTCACCCGCAGCCTTGGTGCCTGAAACACGAAATGACTTAAGGAGATGATGATGAGATCGATGATTGCCTATTCGCGACGCGCGGTTCTGCTCGTCGGCGGCTTGACCATGCTTGCCGGCGGCTTGGCCATGCTGGCCGCTAAACCCGTACTGGCGCAGGGCAGCGACACGCTCGCCAAGATTCGCGCCAAGGGAACGATCGTTATTGGCAATGGCGGCGCCTTCCCGCCTTTCGAATTCATGGAGAATAGCCAGCTCACCGGTTTCGATCGCGATTTGGGCGAGGAAATCGCCAAACGCCTTGGGGTCCGCGCCGAATGGATTGTGTCCGATTTCGCCGGGCTCATCCCAGGCCTAACGTCTGGCCGCACCGACGTGATCATATCGGCTCTGACCCGGACGCCCGAGCGCGAGCAGCGCATTGCCTTCTCCCGCGCCTATTACCAGACCGGTATCGCTGCTGCCTATCGCGCCGACGTGACTGTCGCCAATCCCGACGATCTCACAGGCAAAATCGTCGGTCTGCAGACCGGCACCGCCGGCGAGAAATTCACCCGGGATTCCTATGCCGACAAGGTCAAGGAACTGAAGACTTATCCGGAATTCCCATTAGCCTTGCGGGACCTGGAAATCGGCCGCGTCCAGGTGGTCGTGAACACGATGCCGGTACTGCGTTACAACCTGGCGCGCAGCAATCGTGCCGGCCTCAAACTGTCCAACGTCTGGGACGCGCGCGACATCGGCATCAACACCCGTCCGGCCGATACCAATCTGATGGCCGAGATCAACAAGCTGCTCAGCGACATGAGCAGTGACGGCTTCCTCAAGTCGCTCGAAAGCAAATGGTTTGGGACGAACTAGAACGATTGATGGTTGCGCGGCCGGTTTCCGCAAAGGGGCCGGCTGCCCAGATCAAACGATATCTCAAGTAACGGCGCTAACCCATGGAGTTTGCAGACAAATTGAAGGGTTTCGAAGGCTGCATTTTAGTTCCATAATATAGATTATGCGAATCATCTTGGTCCAGTTTTGCAGGCTGCCCCGGATGGATTTTCGGCCCTCCTTCCGCCTAGCGTTACAGTCCGCGAGTCGCCCTTTGAGCTCCTTCTTCGGCGTTCGCTCGACCGGTACCGGAAGGAATGACGAATGGCGCATGACGACCGCGCAACGATAATCCGCAGGCAAACGCCGGAGTCAGCGGCCATGGCGGCGAACGTCAAACGCGCGATGACGATCACCGCCGCGCTCAACCGCCTGACGTATAACGATGCCGATGAAGTCCGTGCCTTGTTCAGCGAACTCATCGGCAAAAAGGTGGACGACAGCTTTCTGCTGATCCCGCCATTTTACACCACCGGCGGCCCGGACATCTCCGTGGGCCGGAATGTCTTCGTCAATCAGAACTGCACCTTCTATGACCTCGGCGGCCTCGATATCGCCGACGATGTGATGATCGGTCCGAACGTGAGCCTGATCACGAGCGGCCATCCGATCGAGCCTTCAAAGCGCCGCGCCGGGGTAACGGCCAAACCGATCGCGATCGAGCGAAACGTCTGGATCGCCGCCGGCGCGATCATCATCGGCGGCGTCACTGTGGGCGAAAATTCGGTCGTCGCGGCCGGTTCGGTCGTCACCAAAAACGTGCCGCCGAATACCCTCGTGGGCGGCAATCCCGCCCGGGTCATTCGGTCGATAGCCGACTGAGGAACCGTTTGGGCGCCTACCGTATCGCCTGTCCCGCCGCGCCGCGCGGCCCCAGAAGAAGCAGCAGGATGAAGCCGACCAGGGTGGCTGAAATGACCGAGAACATGGTCAGCGAGCCCCATGTCTTGAGCAGAGGCACCAACAGCAGCGGTGCCAACGAGGCGCCGATGCCCCTCGCCGCCCACGCCCATGACGTGGCGCGTGCCCGCTGAGCCGTCGGCACGATCTCCGCCGCGTAGAGAACCAGAACCGGGACGAAGATGGCGCTCAGAAGATTGAAGGCGATGCCGGCGGAAACGAGAACGCCCGCATTGTTCTGCATCCCGAAGAGCAGGCCCAGAGCCATCAGCAGCAAGGCACACAAAACCAGGACAGTCTTACGTTCGACCTTGTCGACCCCAAAGCCAACCGCCAATGCGCCCAGCACCGGGCCCAGATTCGACAGGCCGACGAAGAGCAGCGACTTTTCGACCGTAAATCCCTTTTCCACCAGAACCACGCCCAACAGCAGCGGAAAGCCAAGGGTCGACCAGGGCGTGAAGAAAAACAGCAGCACCAGGAAGACCAGCCGCCGCACCATCAGGTCTTGCCCTTGTGCGGGAGGCACGGAAACCGATTGAACGGTGGAGGTGTCCTGCGGCGCATCGACTGCCGCCGGATCGAGGACGCGAAGAGCCGCCCTCGCCTCGTCCATTCGGCCATTCGCGGCAAGCCAGCGCGGCGACTCCACCAGCTTCACGAACATGGAAAGGCAAGGGATGCCAACCACGACGCCGATGATAAAGGCCCAACGCCAGGCTTCAATGCCAAGGGGTTGAAGGGGCGCCAGCCAGGAGATGGCAAAAGTCATGGCAAATGGCCCAAGAGCAGCAACGGCGACTGTCGTCATCATGGCGGGTCCCCGCGCATGCGCGGGAAGAACGTCGGCCAGATAGGTCGTCATGAGTGGCGGATAGGCGCCGAGCGCCAGGCCGGAGAGCAGGCGTATGACGATGAGAGCTTCGATATTCGGGCTGACCGCCGCCAGCCCCGAGGTGATCACGATGACGCCGAGGATCAGCAGCAAGACCCGACGGCGACCGTATCTGTCAGCAAGCCAGCCGGAAAAAGCGGCGCCGAAAATCGCACCGATGAAAACCGACGACAGAAGCCAAGACAGCTTACCCGGCTCTACCGAATAAGGCGGCGCCGCAAAGATCGTCGACATGATGGCGCCGATGGCGAACTCCGCCATATCGAAGCTGAAGCCAAAAGCACAAGCCGCGATCGTAAAATAGTGCATCGGCCGCAGTTTGGCGGCCTCGAACTCGTCTGCGCCCTCTTTCATCGTCAGATCGCCCCTACCCCTTGCCGCACCGGAAGATCCGCCACGAAGCCCCGCCAAGGGAGTATCAAGTGTCGCGATCCTCCGAAAGGGTTCGCCCTGCCCATCTGCGCGAGCGCCTGGCCGCTTAAAACCGGTCGAAGTCGGTCAGCCCAACTCAAACCGGCCGATCGAGCCATAGTCCGGCACGATATAAGGGCGCGCGTTCGCCTCGGATTGAAGAACCGTCAGGTCGATATCGAATGTCTCCCGCATCGTTGCCGGCGTGATGGCTTCGGCCGGGCGTGCACTCTGTTGTACCCGTCCATTTTTCATCATGACGATTTTATCGGCGCAGGCGGCCGCCAGATTGACGTCGTGCAGTACAGCACATACGGCCACCCCTTCGCGACACAGCGCGCGGGCGGCGCTCATGACCATGATCTGATGTTTGAGGTCGAGGTTCGACGTGGGCTCGTCCAGCAAGAGCACCTGCCCGATCCCCTCCTCCCGGCAGGCGATGATCTGACAGACCGCCCGGGCAAACTGCACGCGCTGTTGTTCGCCGCCCGACAGGGTCTGATAGTTTCTGTCGATCAGATGGCGCACGTCGGCGAGATCGATCGCCCGCTCAACGGCCGTCGCGGTTTGCGGCGCCAGTTGATTGGCCGCATGAAGACCGAAACCGATGACCTCCAAAACGCTATAGGGAAACATGAGGTGTGAGGCCTGGGTCATCACCGAGCGCCGGCGCGCCAGTTCGATCGGCGCGAAATCGCCAATCGAAGTGCCTAACAGACGGGCCACACCGAACGTCGGCTTATATTCGCCCGTCAACATTCGCAGCAGCGTGGTTTTTCCCGCTCCGTTGGGGCCGAGAACGACGACCAGTTCGCCCCGGTCGATCGACAAAGAAACGTTTTCGACGATCGTCTTGCCGCGCACCGCGTAGCAGAGCCGTTCTGCCTCGATGATCATGGTCAGATCGCTCTTTCGCGGCGCAGAAGCAGCCAGAGGAAGAAGGGCGCGCCCACCAAAGCGGTGAGAATACCGATGGGCAGATCCGCCGGCGCGACGATCGTCCGCGCGCAAGCATCGGCCGCGACCAGCAGACTGGCGCCGAGCAGCGCCGAAATCGGCAGCAGGCTGCGGTAGTCGGGACCGATCGCCAATCGCACCAGATGCGGCACGACAATGCCGACGAAGCTGATCACGCCCGCTGCGGCGACGCCGACCCCCGTCGCAAGACCGATCAGCACAATCGACACCACTTTGATCAATTGAACGCGGTGACCCATGTGGAAAGCGGCAGCCTCGCCCAGAGCGAGCGCGTTCAAGCCGCTGGCAAGGAATTTCGAGGCGACGAGCAGGAGGATCATGACCGGGACGGCGATCGACACTTTCCACCAATTGGCGCCGCCCAGACTGCCCATCGTCCAGAAGGTAATGTCGCGGAGCTGGCGATCGTCGCTGATGTAAATCAGTAGGCCGATCCCCGACGCAGCCAGGGCCGAAACCGCAATGCCGGCCAGCAACATGGTCGTCGTCGACGTCTGCCCGTCGCGGGTCGATATGACATAGAGCGCGGCGGCGACAAGAAGACTGCCAAGGAAAGCGGCGAAGGGCAGAACGAAGCCCTGCATCATCATAGGTGAAAGCGGCAGCAAGCGATCGCCCAGAACGATCGTCGCGGCCGCCGCGAAAGCCGCGCCGCTGGACACGCCGACAATGGCGGGATCAGCGAGCGGATTGCGGAAAAGCCCCTGCATGATAGCGCCTGCCACGGACAAGCCGCCGCCCAGCAAAAGGCCGAGCAGGACGCGCGGCAGGCGGATGTTCATCAGCACGAGCCAGTCGCGCGCCATGGACGCATCGGTTTCGCCCGTCATCCAGGAGACCGCGAGCGTCAGCAGTCTGCCGACGGGGATGGCGACGGGTCCCGTCGCCAATGCCACCACCACCGAGAAAATCAGGAGTACCGCCGCGAGCACACCGGCATAAGTGACGAGGCGGGTACGTCGTTGATGAAGAGGCGCGATTTCAGTCACGGCGGCATAGGCCGTCATTTCGCAACTGCCCCGTCCCCATAGATCTGCCGCATCAAATCCTTCGCCGCGTCGGGCGCGCTCGGGCCAAATCCCAGCAGGTAAACCGCGTCCATGTGCACAATGGCTTTGGTCGCAGCCGCTGGCGTGGTGGCGAAAGCCGGCAGCGCGAAGACATCCTTCACTACGTCTTCGCCGGGCCGGTGCACCCAGATGATCACATCGGGCGCGGCAGCGACGATGGCTTCGTCGCTCATCGGCTTATACCCATCCATGCCGCTCCCGGCATTCACCGCACCGGCGAGATTGATCATCGCATCGGCGGCGGTCTTCTGGCCGGCCACCATGGCCCGCCCGCTCTGCATGCCCAGAACGAGAAGAACCCGCTTGCGATTGGCAATTTTCGCGACACTCGCCGTCAGGCTGTCGAAGCGCTGGGCGACATCCGCATGCAGACGCTGCGCCGCACTCTCCCGTTCGACCAGTTGTCCGATGGCGTCGATCCTGTGGAGCAGCGACTCGGCACTCGCGACATCGTCCAAATTAACGATCTTGATGCCGGCCCGGCGCAGGTTTTCCAAAACCTCCGGCGGCCCCGCCCCCGCCGAGGTCAACACCACGTCGGGACGAAGCGCCATCAAGCCCTCAGCCGACAGAGCCCTGAGATAGCCGACATTGGCCTTGGTCGCGAGCGCTTGCGGCGGCAGGAGGCTGGTGGAATCGACACCCACCACCGCATCAGCAGCTTCGAGCGCGTAGATGATCTCCGTGTTCGAACTGCCAAGCGAAACAAGCCGCGTTGGCCGCTCGGCATGAGCAAGCATACCGGCGTTCAGAAATACGAGGGACGCAAGCGCGCCTTTGATTGCACCGAGCTTCATAGGTCCTGTCCGCAAATCCCCGTCGTCACCCTCTCCGTTCCTTAGAAAATTCAAGCCAAGAATACCAGCCGGCTTTATCAGTTTAGAATTATTGAAATCAAATATAATGCTTCTTATAATTCGTATAAATTCAATGTTTTCAGGATTTATTGACTCAAAATACTTGTTCTGATCTTGAGGCCCAAGGCTGACATTTCGCGGGCAATGCGCTGCTCGCTGTTCCGGCAAGGGGCTAGAGGTATGAAGAGAGAGACGGGAAAATGGCTCGTGGCCGTGGCGACCTGTCTGTCCGCGACATCGGTCGCGGCACAATCGCAAAACACTGGAGCACCGCTCACCGAACTCGACGAGATCACCGTCTCGGCGGAACGCGGTCCAACCAAGATCTATGATACGCCGGCCACCGTGTCGGTTCGCGAACGCACCGAATTGGATCAGAAGAACATTCAGTCGCCGCGCGATCTCGTGCGCGACGAACCGGGCGTTTCCGTCGGCAACCAGCCGTCGCGAACCGGTTCGACGAACTATGTCATTCGCGGCATCGGCGAAAACCGTGTTCGCCTGCAGGTCGACGGCATCAAGATTCCCGACTTTCCAAGCTCCAACTATGGCGCCGGCACCTATACGCGCGACTTCGTCGATTTCGACACGCTCAAGCAGGTGGAAATCATCCGCGGTCCCGCTTCCGCGCTCTATGGCAGCGACGCTCTCGGCGGCGTTGTCTCCTATGTGACGAAAGACCCGGCCGACTATTTGTCGTTCAACCAACGCAATTGGTTCGTCAGCGGCAAAGTGGCTTATGACTCGACCGATCGCTCATTCGCTCAGACCGTGACCGGCGCAGGCAAGGTCGGCCAACTCGAAACCTTGCTGATCTACACCCATCGCAACGGCCACGAGGTCACACCGAACACCTATCGCAAGGCCAATCCGCAGAACTACACGGCCCATAGCGTGCTCGGAAAGATGATCTATGACGCGGGCGAATGGGGACGGTTCCGCCTGACGGCCGAACTGACCCATAAAACGCTCGACACCAATCTTCTCACCGAACTCAGCTCGGCGGTCTTGGGATCGCGCGGCGAGGATCGCACCATCCGTCCGCGCATCAGCTTCGACTGGTCGCTGCCCGTCTCCTGGGCCATCGCTGACCACGTGAAGACCATGGCCTATTACACCGAGGTCGATCGTCAGGAGCTGACGCGCCAGGGTCGCGTCACCGGCGCGCCATCACTGATCCCGAACCGCTACCGCTTCTCGGACTTCGACTTCAAACAGAAGATTTACGGCGCCGAAGTGCAGCTGGAGGCGCAGCGCAACTGGGGCGACTGGAACCACAAGTTCATCTACGGCGCCTCCATCGACTATACGACGACCGCCCGCCCCCGCGACCGCACGGAGACCAACCTCCTCACCGGTACGACGACGCGCTTTGTCGGCCTCGAAATGTTTCCGAACAAGAATTTTCCTGACACGGAAACATTGCAGATGGCAGCCTATCTCCAGGACACCATCTCTTGGGGCCGCTGGCGCTTCATTCCGGCTTTGCGCGCCGACTATTTGAAGTTGACGCCGAAACCGGATCAGGCTTTCGCCAATTCCAACCTAGCGAACTTCAAGGTCGATAGGCTCAACACAGTCGCGCTCTCGCCGAAGTTCGGCCTCACCTATGATCTGACGGATCAGTACCGGCTCTATGGCCAGTATGCGCGCGGTTTCCGTGCGCCGCCTTATGACAACGCGAACTTCGCCTATTCGAACCCGGCCTTCGGCTATCAGATCTTGCCGAACTTCTCGCTGAAACCCGAAACCAGCGACGGGTTCGAGGCTGGTCTGCGCGGCCGCTTCGACAATGGATCGAGCTTCCAGGTCAACGCCTTCTACAACGTCTATCAGAACTTCATCGAATCCGTCTTGCTCGGCGTCTCGCCAGGCGGCCTGCAGCAGTTCCAGTATAAGAACCTGCCGCGCGTCACCATTTGGGGCTTCGAGGGCAAGGGGACGTTGAAGGTCTCGACCGATTGGTCGCTGTTCGCCAATGTGGCATTCCAGCAGGGTCGCGACACCTCCACCGGCATGCCGATCGACTCCGTCGATCCGATCACCGGTCTTGTCGGCGTCCGCTACGAGCCTTCGACACTTTGGGGAGCCGAGGTTCGCCAACGTTTCGCCGGCGCCAAGAACCGGGTAAGTGCGGCAGCGATCTACAAGCCGCAGGGTTGGACCACTACCGACTTCACGCTATTCTACAATCCGACGCCGAATATCTCGTTCAACTTCAACGTCTACAATATCTTCAACCAGAGATATTTCGTGGCGCAGGACGTTCGTGGATTGCTGGCAACCAACCCCATCCTCGAACTCTACCGCGCGCCGGGCCGCACATTCGCGCTCAACGCGACTGTCCGCTGGTAAGACAAACAAGGGAGAAAAACATGTTCGTTGCCATGAACAGATTCCGCGTCATTCCAGAGCGCGCGAACGACTTTGAAGCGACGTGGCTCAAGCGGGAATCCTACCTGCACGAGATGGAAGGCTTCATGACGTTTCAGCTCCTGCGTGGCGCTGAGAAGCCGGACCACGTCCTGTTCTCGTCTTATACGCTGTGGCGGACGCGGCAGCATTTCGACGCCTGGGTGCAATCCGCCCAGTTCGCGGCCTCCCACAAGCGGGCGGGCAACAGCCAGCCGACGATCATCGGCCATCCGGAATTCGAAGGCTTCGATGTCATCCAGCAATTGGAAGCCCACGCGCCGAAGCAACCCGAGACCGTGCGATGACCGTGCTGTCTCTATCGATCGCTGAAGAGCAGACGCGGCGCGTCAAAGAGGCCATCGCGGCCCGGCCGGATGGTGTTCTTGAGAGCGTTGCGGAAACGTGCGGCGTCACCATGCGGACTGTCCTGGAGGCCTTGCCGAAGGAGCAAGTCGCGTTCGCCCCGGGCGATGGTTTCGAGGATGTGTGGTCGCATCTCACCACATTCGGCCCGATCGTCTTCATCGTCCATTCCGCCGATGGCGTCTTCGAGACGAAAGGCACCCTGCCCCCCGGCAGCAGCGGCCGCGGCTATTTCAATGTCCATGGCCAATCGCCCATCAGCGGGCACATTCGTGCCGATCGTTGCAAAGCCATCGCGTTCGTCGACCGGCTTTTCTTCGGACGGCGTTCGCTGTCGGTCCAGTTTTTGAACATCGATGGCCATGTGATGTTCAAAGTCTTCATGGGCCGGGATGAAAACCGCGAGCTCTTGGCCGATCAGACCCAGAAGTTCGAAGAACTGCGCGGCCGTTTCATCGAGTAAGGTCGCGCGCTTCGGCCGTGAAGGCGAACACCGCATTGCTGCGATGCGCGGTGCCACCGCCATCGCCGAAATCCGGTCCTAGATATTCCGCTACGAGACGCAACCGCTTCTGCGGCAGAAAGGCCCGCCAGGGATCGCCGATCAGCACGTCGATATCGGCGGCCAGGCAGCGATCGAGAAAGACCGTGACGCGCCGCGCCAGGTCACGCTCGTAGAAAAGATCGCCGACAAGAACGGTCTCGACCTCTGGCGGCGCGCCGGCCGTCAGATCTCCCAGGACGGCGGCAATGCGCACGCCGTTGATGGCGGCGTTCAACCGCACCATCGCTACGGCATAGGCGTCCGTGTCGGCGCAGGTCACTGTTCGTGCGCCAGCCCTGGCCGCCGCGATTCCGACGAGGCCCGATCCAGCCCCCAGATCCAGCACGGCGCGGCCAGCGACGGTTTCGGGATGATCGAGGATGTAGCGCGCCAGCGCCAGGCCCCCGCCCCAGTGATGCGCCCAATAGGGCGTGCCAAACTGCGGGTCCATCTCGGCGAGACGCCACAGACCGCTTTTTGGCCCAGCCTTATGCAGTCTGATCTCCGGCACGGTTGGCACCGGCAGCACCGGAAAATGCGTCTGAATGAAATCCAGCGCCTGTGGCGGCAGATTGGCGTCGATGACGAGGCTCCGAGGTCTAAGATCCACGAAGCCTTTATACGATCAGGATTCGGCGAAAACATCCTCCCGCTTGCGGCGCATCCGGGGCGACAGGACAACGATCAGCAGCACGAGTGCCACGGCCAGCACGCAGGCGGAAATCGGCTGGGTGACGAATATGCTCAAACTGCCACGCGAAATCTGCATCGAGCGGCGGAAGTTTTCTTCCAGCATCGGGCCCAGAACGAAGCCAAGCAGCAGCGGCGCCATCTCGCATTTCAACCGCGCGAGGAAATAGCCGGCCACCCCAAGCCCGGCGGCGACGAAAATCTGGAACGTCTGGTTGTCGATGCTGAAAATGCCGATGACGCAGAAGACCAAAATGGCCGGATAGAGATAACGATAGGGGATGGAGATCAGCTTCACCCACAGCCCCACCATCGGCAGGTTGAGCACGATCAGCATGAAATTGCCGATCCACATAGAGGTGACAAGCGCCCAGAACAATTGCGTGTTCTGGGTCAGGATCTGCGGCCCCGGCGCGATATTGTGGATCATCATGGCGCCCATCATCAGCGCCATCACGCCATTGGCCGGGATGCCCAAGGTGAGCATTGGAATGAACGAGGTCTGCGCGGCGGCATTGTTGGCCGCTTCCGGGCCGGCCACGCCCTCGATGGCGCCCTGCCCGAACTCCTGCGGTCGCTTGGACGCGCGTTTCTCCACCGAATAGGCGGAGAAAGAGGCCAACGTCGCTCCGCCGCCCGGCATCAGCCCGAGGAGCGATCCCAACAACGTGCCGCGTACGGCCGCCGGCGCGGAACGCTTCACGTCCTGTCGGGTCGGCCACAGGCTGGTCACCTCATAGAGTTTAGGGCTTCCCCTGGTCTTGTCGCGGACATGGGCGATGATCTCAGCGAAAGCAAAAATGCCCATGGAAATGGCGACGAAATCGATGCCCGAACTCAGTTCCAGAGCACCGAAGGTGAAACGCGCCACACCGGAATTCACGTCAACGCCGATACAGCCGAGCAGCAGGCCGATCAGCACCATGGCCACGGCGCGCAGGATTGGCCCATGCGCCAGGATGACGGCGGCGATCAGCCCCAAAATCATCAGCGAGAAATATTCAGGCGAGCGGAACGACAAGGCGAGCGACGCGAGGATGGGCGAAAAACCGGCGATGACGCCGGTTGAAATCGTGCCGGCAAAAAGCGAGGCCAGAGCTGCCACGGCCAGCGCGACACCCGCCCTGCCTTGTTGTGCCATTTTATGGCCGTCGATGGCGGTCACCACCGCCGAGGCCTCGCCCGGCAGATTGATCAGTATGGCGGTGGTCGATCCGCCATACTGGGCGCCATAATAAATGCCAGCCAGCATGATGAGTGCGGTGATCGGATCGAGCGCATAGGTCATCGGCAGCAGCATGGCGATCGTCGCCATGGGCCCAAGACCAGGCAATACGCCGATCGCCGTGCCCAACAGAACGCCGACGAAGCAATAGAAGAGATTGCCAAGGCTGAGGGAGACGCCGAAACCAAGTTCGAGATTGGCGAGAATGTCCATGTCTCACCACCACACGAGCGGGATTTGCAT
Source organism: Rhizobiales bacterium 62-17 (assembly GCA_001898965.1). GTDB lineage: Bacteria > Pseudomonadota > Alphaproteobacteria > Rhizobiales > Beijerinckiaceae > Terripilifer. The sequence continues at coordinate 586,516 of MKVW01000003.1, read as the reverse complement.
ATTCAGCCCCCAAACGAACACGCCATAGGCAAGCGCCGTCAGCACCACGGTCGTGACCAGCAAGGGCAGCCATTTCACGCTGGAGGAGGCGAAAGCGGAGATGATGACCAGCGCGGGAATGGCGACCAGGAGCCCCGCCTTGAGCAGCAGCAGCGCCGACACCACGACGGCCAGCGTGATCACGATCAGCGCGCGAACCGAAACTGGCTCGGCGATCACGTCGTCCGAGCGGAGCGATCCAAACAGACTGATCAATCCGACGGCGATCAGCATCACGCCGAGACACAGTGGGAAAAAACCCGGCCCCATACGGGCGAGCGTCCCGATTGGATATTGCCATGCGCCGACGACGGCGATCGAGCCGACGGCCATGAAGACCAGTCCCGATTGACCGTCGGTGGTGCGCAAGGCGCGCGTGAGAATATTTGACATGATCGGCTCGCTCCCCGGCAGCCCTGCCCGGTTGCGAGCAGCTCTTGGTGATCTTGGGATGGCGAAGGCGGATCAATCCGCCTTGATGTTCGCCTCGCGCACGACACGCGCCCACAGGGCGACCTCGTTGGCATAGGCTTCGGAGAATTTTGCGCGGTCCAATTTGCTCGGCCGGGCGCTCCGCTCGCGAATGTAGCGCTGCATCTCTTCCGATTGCACGGCGTTGGTGAAAGCCTTTTCGAGAAGAGCGGCTACGTCAGCCGGCACCTTCTTCGGGCGGAACACGGCGAACCAGCTGGTGATGTCGAAGTCCGGCATGCCCAGTTCGGTCACGGTCGGAATATCCGGGAAGCCTTCGACGCGCGTATCGCCGGTGACGGCCAATCCTTTCACGCCACCCGATGTGATGTGTTGGGAGAGATTGGCCAGGTCCAGAACGATGAAGTCGCTTTCGCCGCTGATCACCGCCGTCGCGGCCGGCGCCGCGCCTTGATAGGAGATCACCTGGAAATCGATGCCGGTTTTCAGGCCGAACAGCGCCACCGCGAGCTGGGAAGACGTGCCTGACGACGCCGCGTTGAGCTTGCCCGGGTTCTTCTTGGCATAGGCAACCAGGTCTTGCAGGCTGTTCAACCCGAGCTTCGGATTCACGCCAACGGTGAAGGGCATGCTCATGATCTGCCCGACCGGTTCGAGATCGGCCAAGGGATCATAGGGCGCCTTGCGCAGGCTCGGATTCATGACGAGCCCCTGCGCATCGATGAGCAGCGTGTAGCCATCGGGCGTGGCTTTCGCGACGCTTTCCGCCGCGATCATGCCAAAGCCGCCGGGCTTGTTTTCCACCACGACCGGCTTGCCGAGCTGCGAAGCCAAGGATTTGGCGATCATACGTCCAGAAATATCGACCACGCCGCCAGCCGCGAACGGCACCACCAGCTTGATCGGGCGATCGGGAAAATTCTGCGCCTGGGTCGGCAGGCAGACGGCGGCGGATAAGACAACAGCACAAACGGCGTGAACGAATTTCATTAGGGCTCCTCCCTGTAAGGCGCCCCGGTCTGCTAGCTCACCAAACTCATAAAATCAATAACCCATATATTTAGCTTATAAGAATTCCAACGGTCAAAATCCACGATTTTTCAATATATTGGGCCCGCCCAATGACTTAACAGCTTTGCACCGGGTTTGATTCGGCGCCATAGGGCCAAGTCAATGACAAGAGAATGTTAGGCCCCAACGGCGACCTGCATTGTTAGGCAACGAACTGAGTTCGGCCGAGCGTCCTCACTTGAGCCCGCCCGCCGTGCCGCGCCATAAAACGACGAGGATTGCACCGTAAACACGCGCTTTTGCACCGACGCCCGTATCAGATGGCCTTGCATCGTTCGTCGAAGACATTCCCCGGAATGCGAATATTTTGTGTCGCGGAACCCCGTAGAGCAAAATAATTATTGTGGACAGATGGCGGAATTCAAAGGGGCCTGCTACACTCATGTTTCGTAGGCGCGGCAGGTCCGGTTTTGACAACACATTTTCGCGGTCACGCAATTGACCCGCATGATGCAGAACCAGCGGTTCGAAACACCCGTTTCGACCGAGCGTCGGCTCGCGCGCTTACGAAATCACAGGCTGGCGGCCTGTTTGGCGGAGACTGACGAGAACACGATGAGCAAAGGTAAGGATTTTAGACCCAGGCGGCGGGGCTTTGACGATGACGGACCGATGGATTTTCCGCCGATGCGTCAGCCGAGATCACAGTTCGGCGGCGGCTCGCCGTTCCCGCCCCCGGACTTCGGTGGCGTAGCTCCCCCGACAGTCGACGCCACTGTGAAATGGTTCAAGGGCGACAAAGGCTTTGGTTTCGTCGAGCTCGGCAACGGGTCCGGCGATGCGTTCCTGCATATCGGCCAGCTCCAGGCTGCCGGTTATGAGACCGTGCCTCCGGGCGCCAAGCTGAAGGTCACGACCGCGCAAGGCGCCAAGGGCATGCAGGTGACCCGCGTGCTCGAGGTCGACCTGTCAACCGCAGACACGTCCCCGCGTCCGGCCCGTTCGTTCGACGGTCCGCGTGGCGGTGGCGGAGACCGTGGCGGCGGTGGTGGTGGCTTCGGCGGTCAACGCCGTGGTCCCGATCCGTCGACGGCCGTGGAACTCGGCGGCAAGGTCAAGTGGTTCGACATGACCAAGGGCTTCGGCTTCGTCGCCAGCGATGACGGCGGCAAGGATGTGTTCGTGCACATCTCGACCCTGCGTCCGGCCGGCATCACCCAACTGGTCGAAGGCCAGGCGGTGACCATGCGTGTGGTCGAAACGCCGAAGGGCCGTGAAGCTGTGTCGATCGGTCTCGCCTGATCGCTTGAGGCTTCAATTAAATTCAACGCGCCGCACTTGCCCTGCGGCGCGTTTTGCTTTGAGAAGAGCGCACGGTCAAAGCACAAGCGCCTCGCATGAAACCCTCGCGTGATATCGCCGATCTTCTCGCCATCATGGCGCAGCTCCGCAGTCCCGATGGCGGTTGCCCTTGGGATCTCGAACAGGACTTCGCCTCGATCGCGCCTTATACGATCGAAGAAGCCTATGAAGTCGCCGACGCGATCGAACGAGGCGACCTCGCCGATTTGAAGGACGAACTCGGCGACCTGTTGCTGCAGGTGGTGTTCCACGCCCGCATGGCCGAGGAACGCGGCGCCTTCGACTTTCCCGCCGTGGTCGAAGCCATCACCGCTAAAATGATCCGCCGCCATCCGCACGTCTTCGGCGCCGCGCGCGACCTTCCGCCGGATGCGGTCAAAAAACTTTGGTCCGAGATCAAGGCCGAGGAAAAAGCTCTGCGCGTGCGCGAGCGTGCCGTCGCTGGTCTCGCGGCGGACGACAAACCGGCCAGCGTTCTCGACGGCGTGCCGACACCCCTGCCCGCGCTGACCCGCGCGCTCAAATTGCAACAGAAGGCTGGCGCCGTCGGCTTCGATTGGAACGACGCACGTCAGGTGCTCGCGAAGATCAGAGAGGAATGCGACGAGATCGACGCCGAGCTTGATGCTGGCGATGCGTCCGCCGTCGCAGCCGAGATCGGCGATCTCCTGTTCGCCGTCGTCAACCTGGCTCGCCACGCCGATGCCGATCCGGAAGCGTCGTTGCGCACGACCAACGCCAAATTCGCCCGCCGCTTCGCCTTCATCGAAGCCGCCTTGCGCGATCAGGGGCGCAAGCCCACCGATGCCACGCTCGAAGAAATGGATGCGCTCTGGAATGCAGCCAAGGCGGCCGAGCGGGCGGGCTCGTGAGCCATAAGATCAAGTCCATCGATCAAACCGGCCGTTTCTGGTTCGGCCTCTACATCGCCGCCATGATCGCCATTGGAATAGTCTTCGGTTTTCTCTGGTACATGTCGCCTTTCGCGCTTGGCTTCGCGCAATGGCCCACCGACCCGCAGACGAAACATCGGGCCATGCTGCTCTATCAAGCGTCCTTTTACGCCGGCATTCCGATGGTTCTGCTCGCTCCCTTTGTTGCAATGGGGCTGAATGCCAAAGGCTTCCGCCGGACAGCGATCGTTATCCCCTTGGCATCACTGCTTGCCTTTTCCGCCTGCGTGACGCTCGTCCTGAGCCTGCTGGAACGCGCTTGAACGAGAAGTGCCTGGAACAGGCCTCATGACGCTCCGTGCATCGGCACGGCGAGGAAACGCCGATCAGCCACCGCCATCGCTCGCCCCTCTACTTGCGCTCCGGCGGCCTGAGAAATCTCTTATTCCATCGTAATAACAATATTTTATATTCCCGCAAGCCGCCGCTCCAAGGTGTGGAACTGACATATTCATTGACTAGTTCGTTCGAACGAATTAATCATCAGGCATGAGCAAGAAGCCCCAAAAGTCAGAACCCCTGTCTGCCCCGACCAACGATCGCTTGCTGGAGACGGCCGTCGACCTTTTCGGGCGTAAGGGCCTCGAAGGCGTCAGCACCCGCGCTCTGGCCGCGGCGGCGGACACGGCCATGTCGTCGATCACCTATCACTATGGCGGCAAGGAAGGGCTCTATCTCGCCACCGCCCGGCACATTGCCGAAAAGATCGAAAGCGGTCTGGGTCCGGCCCTCGCTCTCCTTCCCTCGATCGACAAGATCAAGCCCGAAGAAGCCCTCCCCCATATCCTCACCGTGGTCGACGGTATGCTCGGCCTCATGCTCAATCCGCAGAGCGCGGCCTGGGCGCGTTTCATCGTGCGCGAGCAGATGGAGCCGACCGAAGCCTTTCAAATTCTCTATCGGCACATCTTCGATCGGGTCGCCGGCCGTGTAATCGCGCTTGTCGAGCACTACGGCAATGGCCGCTGGAGCCGAGAAGACGCGCGTCTCAAGGTGGTCAGCATTCTCGGTCAGATCGTTGTCTTCCGCGTCGCGCGCGCCACCGCGCTGCGTTTCATGGAATGGGACGACATTGATCCCGTTCACGCCGCAAAAATCCGCCGCGCGGTTCATGCCCACTGCCGGGCAATCCTCTCCAACAACATCGAAGACCTGCCATGAGGACCTTGCCATGAGAACACGGCTCATCATCCTCGTGCTGCTCGCGGCGCTGGCCATCGCCGCTTACATCACCCATGGCTTCGGCCTCTTGGCGCCCCAGGTTGGAGGGCCCCTCGCCCTCTACGGCAATGTCGATATCCGTTCCGTCGATCTCGGCTTCCGCGTGCCCGGCCGCATTGCCGCCATGCCGGTGGAGGAAGGCGCGCATGTGGAAGCGGGAACCGTTCTGGCGCAACTCGATCCCAAGCCGCTGACCGATGCGCTGAATGCCGCGCAAGCGCAGGTCGATGTCGCCGGTGCCGAACGCGACAAGCGCCGCGCCGGCAATCGGCCGCAGGACATCGCCCAGGCTGAAGCGAGCGTCGCCGAACGACGCGCTTCGCTGGTGCAGACCCGCCAGGATTTCGAGCGCCGCTCGCAGCTCTTCAAGACCGGCACGGTCAGCCAGGCGCAGTACGATCTCTCCGAAGCGCAGTTCAAGGCCGATCAGGCGCGCCTGGCCGCCGCCGAGCAATCGCTGTCGCTGATGCGCGCCGGCTTCCGCAAGGAAGATGTCGCTTCGGCGGAAGCGCAATATGCCGCCGCCGTCGCGCAACGCGACAAGGCGCAGACCGACCTCGCCGATACGACGCTCAAGGCTCCATCCTCGGGGACGATCCTGACGCGGGCGCGCGAACCTGGTGCCATCGTTCAAACCGGCGAATCCGTCTTCACCCTCACCATCGATCGGCCACTGCGTGTGCGCGCCTATGTGTCGGAACCCGATCTCGGCCGCATCTCGCCCGGCATGGAGGCGCGGGTGAAAAGCGACGGCAATCCAAAACTCTATCGCGGCACCATCGGCTTCATCTCGCCGACGGCGGAATTCACACCGAAATCGGTGCAGACGGAAAGCCTGCGCACCGATCTTGTCTACCGCCTGCGCATCATCGTTACCGATCCCGACGATGCCCTGCGCCAAGGCCAGCCCGTCACCGTCACCATCCCGGACGCGCGGCCGGGAGGTCGGTGAGATGGAGGTCGGTAACATGGACGGCCCCGTCGCCACGGCCCATGAAGTCACCAAGCGCTTCGCCAAGGATGGACCTCCTGCCCTCGACGCTGTTTCCATCGACATCGTCGCCGGCCGCATGACCGGCCTCGTCGGTCCCGATGGCGCCGGCAAGACGACATTGATCCGCCTGCTTGCCGGCCTGCTCGATCCCGATGGCGGCACGGTCGACGTGCAGAACCTGCCAGCCGTCGATGCCGACCATGCCGCCATCGGCTATATGCCGCAGCGCTTCGGCCTCTACGAGGATTTGAGCGTCATCGAAAACCTCTCGCTCTATGCCAATCTCAGAGGATTGCCGGCGAGCGAAAGAGACGCCCGTTTTCGCGAACTGCTCGCTTTCACCGATCTCGAGCGGTTCCGCACGCGGCTTGCCGGCAAGCTCTCGGGTGGCATGAAGCAGAAGCTCGGTCTCGCCTGCGCCATGGTGAAGGCGCCAAAACTGCTGCTGCTTGATGAACCCGGCGTTGGCGTCGATCCGGTCTCGCGACGCGAGCTCTGGGCCATGGTGCGCAATCTCGCCGGCGAAGGCATCGGCGTGCTCTGGTCGACCGCCTATCTCGATGAAGCCGAGAAATGCGACACGGTGTTTCTGCTCAATGAAGGCAAGCTGCTCTATGCGGGCGAGCCGGCGCGCCTCACCGGCCGCATCGAAGGGCGCGTCTATCGCGTCTTCGCCGGTGCCGACGGGCGCCGCAAGCTGCTGGAGCGCGCACTCAACGACAAGGATGTCACCGACGGCACGATCCAGGGCGCATCGCTGCGCCTGGTGATGAAGCCCGATGTCGGCGCGCCTAGGCCTGCGGCCATCGGCGCCCCTGCGGATTGCCGGATCGAAGCGACGGCGCCACGTTTCGAAGATGCTTTCGTCGATATTTTAGGCGGTGGGCCGCCGGGCACCAGCGCACTGGCCCAGGCCTATCGCAGCATTCCTCAGACGCAGGAACCGGCAATCGTCGCCGAACGCCTGACCAAACAGTTCGGCGCTTTCACCGCCGCCAGCAATATCAGCTTTTCGGTGCCGCGCGGCCAGATCTTCGGTTTGCTCGGCCCCAACGGCGCCGGCAAGTCGACCACGTTCAAAATGCTCTGCGGCCTGCTGACGCCAACCTCCGGCGGTGGCCAAGTCGCGGGCCATGATCTGCGCAAGGCGCGCGCCGAGGCCCGCCAGTCGCTTGGCTATATGGCGCAAAAATTCTCGCTCTACGGCGATCTCAGCGTCCAGCAGAACCTCAATTTCTTTTCCGGCGTCTATGGTCTCACTGGCACGCGGCAGCGCGAAGCCATCGGACGCGTCGTCGAGATTTTTCATCTCAAGGACTATCTCTCCGTCAACAGCGGCACCATGCCGTTAGGTTTCAAACAGCGGTTGGCGCTGGCCTGCGCCGTCATGCATCAGCCGCCGGTCCTGTTTCTCGACGAGCCGACATCGGGCGTCGACCCCATCGTGCGGCGCGAATTCTGGACCCACATCAACGGCCTCGTCGAACATGGCGTGACCGTGCTCGTCACCACCCATTTCATGGACGAGGCGGAATATTGCGACCGTATCGCGCTGATCTATCGCGGCGAGGAAATCGCCATCGGCACGCCCGACGACCTCAAGACGCAGGCGGCGGCGAAAGCCGGACTTGACGATCCGACCCTGGAAGACGCCTTCATCACCTTGATCGAAGAGTCCGACAAGCAACGGGAGGCCGCCTGATGAGCGCCTTCAACCGGCAACGCTTCACCGCGCTCCTCGTCAAGGAAACATTGCAGATCGTACGCGATCCCTCGACCTTTCTCATCGCTTTCGTCCTGCCGATGATCCTGCTGTTCCTCTTCGGCTACGGCGTCTCGCTCGATACCGCGCGGGTCAAGATCGGTCTTGCCTTGCAGGATACGAGCGCCCAGGCCCGTAGCCTCGCCACGGCTTATGAACGTTCCGGCTGGTTCGAAGTCACAGGCAGCCGCGATGTCGCTTCGCTGAAGGCCGATCTTGTCGCCGGCAACATTCGCGGCATCATCGTCATTCCGCCCGACTTTGGCCGCCGCCTCGACAGTCGCGGCGATCCAGCTTCAATCCAGGTCATCACCGATGGCTCGATGCCAAATACGGCGGGCTTCGTCGCCGCTTATGCCGAGGGCATTCGCGCCAGTTGGGCGGCGGGCCTTGCCGACGAACGGGGCGTGCAGCCGCTGCCGCCCATCAGCCTCGCCCAACGTTTCTGGTTCAACCCGGAATTGACCAGCCGCTATTTCCTGGTGCCCGGCTCGATCGCCATCGTCATGACGATGATCGGCACGCTGCTGACGGCCCTGGTCGTCGCGCGCGAATGGGAGCGCGGCACCATGGAAGCTCTGCTGGCAACACCCATCGGCATGGCCGAATTTCTAGCCACCAAGGTCATCCCCTATTTCATCCTCGGCCTGTGCTCGATGACCATCTGCACGCTGATCGCGATCTTCGTTTTCGGCGTGCCGTTTCTCGGTTCGGCTCTGGCCCTGCTTGCCATCGCTTCGGCCTTTCTGGTGCCGGCACTCGGCCAAGGGCTGCTCATCTCCGCCGTCACCAAGAACCAGTTCGTCGCCAGTCAGGTCGCGCTCCTCTCGGCTTTCCTGCCGGCCATGCTGCTGTCGGGCTTCCTGTTTGAAATCACGTCCATGCCGCGCATCATCCAACTCATCACCTATGTGGTGCCGGCGCGCTATGTCATTCCGCCCTTGCAAACGGTGTTCGCGGTCGGCGATCTCTGGGGGCTGTTCCTGCGCAATATCGCGGTCCTGCTTGGCTTCGGAGCTTTCTTCTTCCTGCTCGCCATCCGCGCGACCCGCCGGAGGATTGCTTAGTGTGGGGCCGCATTTATGCGCTTATCGTGAAGGAGATGTGGGCGATCCTGCGCGATCCCAGGGCCCGTGTCATTCTGGTGGTGCCACCGCTGGTGCAATTGTTCGTTCTAGGCTTCGCCACCACGCTGGAAGTCAAGAACATCGACGTTGGCGTCTACAATCGCGACAGCGGCGCATGGAGCACGGAATTCGTGCAACGGCTGGCCGGCAGCCCCAATATTCGCGGCCTCGTCTGGATCCGTTCGCCGGAGGAGCTACGCAGCGCCATCGACAATCAGCGGGTCATTGTCGCCGTCTCCATCGACCAGCGGTTCAGCGCCGATATCGAAGCCGGCCGCCCAGCCACCATTCAAGCGGTTTTCGACGGTCGTCGCTCCAATGCCGCGCAGATCGTCTCCGGCTATATCGAGCGCATTGTCGGTGAAATGGGCGCATCTTTGGCGCCGGCCTCAGCCAGCCCGCGCTCGCTGTCGGTCCTCACCAACTGGTTCAATCCAAATCTCGATTATCTGTGGTTCACCATGCCGGCGCTGATCGTCATCATCAGCACCGTCTCCGGCCTTGGCATTACGGCGCTCTCAGTGGCGCGCGAACGTGAACTGGGTACGTTCGATCAGCTCATGGTCTCGCCATTGCGCGTCCATGAAATCCTGATCGGCAAAATGGTGCCGCCTTTTCTGGTCGGCCTGTTCAACGCCTCGCTCTATCTGATCTTGATCCCGTTTGCCTTCGGCGTGCCGCTGACAGGCTCGGTCCCATTGTTCTATCTGGCGCTGACCTTTTATCTGCTGGCGCTCGTCGGCGTCGGCATGCTGGTCTCGTCCTTGGCGCAGACGCAGCAACAGGCTTTTCTGGGCGTGTTCCTGGTGACGGTGCCAGCCACTTTGCTGTCGGGCTATGCCAGCCCTGTCGACAACATGCCGGGCTGGCTGCAGATCTTGGCGCAGGCCAATCCGCCCAAGCATTTCCTCATCGTCAGCGAAGGCGTTTTCCTCAAGGCCATGCCGGCCCTGGATGTCCTGTCCAACACCTGGCCACTGGTCATCATCGCCTCGGTGACATTGACCGCTTCGGCCGTCCTGTTTCGGGCGCGGATGGAGTGAATTATTCGGCGGCCGGTCGACGGCGGCTTCGCCGTTCGGTCACACGGCGCGCCTGCGGCAAACGCCGCTCTAATCGCTCGATCATGTCGGGCGCCACGCGCAATTTGAAATGCACGTTACCGTCCTCGTCGGTGTCGCGCGACAGCACCTGCATGTTGTCGTAGATCCAGCCGAGTTGATCCTGTTCCTGCAGCCCAAGACGCAATTCGAAGGTGACATGATCGCGCGACAGCCGCGCCTCGATGCCATTCAATAAGTCCTCGACCCCTTCCCCCGTCAGAGCTGAGACCACGAAGGGCCGCTCCTCCACGGGACGGCGCGACACGCTGGTGCGCAAAGCCTCCGCTTGCGAAGGATCGAGCAGGTCGATCTTGTTCCAGACCTCGACGAAATGGCCGTTATTGGGATCGATGCCCAGATCGCGCAACACCTGTTCCACGTCGCCGCTCTGCGCTTCCGTATCCTCGTGGGAAAGGTCGCGCACATGCAACACCAGATCGGCTTCCACCACTTCTTCGAGCGTGGCGCGGAAGGCGGTGACGAGCTGCGTCGGCAGATCGGAAATGAAACCGACCGTGTCGGACAGCATGATCTTTTCGCCATGCGGCAGGGCGACCGCCCGCAAGGTCGGATCGAGCGTCGCAAACAGCATGTCCTTGGCGAGCACTTCGGCCCGCGTCAGGCGATTGAACAGGGTCGACTTGCCGGCATTGGTATAGCCGACCAGCGCCACCACCGGGTAAGGCACGGCCTGGCGCTTGGCGCGATGCAGGCCGCGCGTCTTCTTCACGCCTTCCAGATCGCGTTCGATCTTGAGGATGCGTTCCTGGATGAGCCGACGGTCGGCCTCGATCTGGGTTTCGCCAGGACCGCCGAGAAAGCCGAAGCCGCCGCGCTGCCGTTCCAAGTGGGTCCAGGAGCGCACCAGGCGCGAGCGTTGATAGGCAAGATGCGCCAGCTCCACCTGCAGCGCACCTTCGCGCGTGCGGGCCCGGCGGCCAAAGATTTCGAGGATCAGACCCGTTCGGTCGATGACCTTGGCATGCAATTCTTTTTCGAGGTTGCGCTGCTGCACCGGCGACAAGGCGCAATCGACGATGACGATCTCGACATCCTGGTCTTTGACCAGAGCCGCGAATTCCTCGACCTTGCCGAGACCGATATAGGTAGCTGGGCGCAGCTTCGACAGCATGGCGATCTCGGCCGCGACCACGTCAAGGTCGATGGCGCGCGCAAGACCCGCCGCCTCGTCAAGACGCGCCGCCGGCGACCGCCCTGAAGGCGGCCGCACGCCGGTCGCCGGATCGAAGGCGACTTTCCGCTCGTTCAGATAGGGGCCGATCACCAGAGCGCGGGTCGGCGCGTCGGGATCTCGGTGCTTGGTCTCGGCGTTCGTATTGGAGCCGAACGTGACCCTCTGTAACTCGGACTGAACTCGCTTCAGGACTAACCGCCCCCTTCCTCGCCCTGCTCGAACATCTGGATCGGCGCGCCGGGCATGATGGTCGAAATCGCATGCTTGTAGACCAGCTGCGAATGGCCATCGCGGCGCAGCAGCAGGCAGAAATTATCGAACCAGCTGACGACCCCCTGAAGTTTCACACCGTTGACCAGGAAAATCGTCAACGGCACTTTGTTCTTCCGGACATAGTTTAGGAACGTGTCTTGCAGGTTTTGTGCGCGTTCTCCCGCCATTGTATATCCTTCGCTCCTGCTCTTTCATGATATGTCGCCCCACGATCAACCGCTGAATCGTGTCGACGCCATTCCCCGTATGTTCGAGTTAAGGCCCAGCCCGTTTCACAACGCAAGTTCTCTTTGGACGGAATTCCCGCCGAAAAAGCTCCACCAAAAGCATTTTCCGCAGCTGTGCCCGATGATTGTTTCTGGATGCAATCCTGTTATTTCAGCCACTTGGTATACAGCTTAACCATCATTCGATTGCCAATGATTTCAATTTACGGTGTAGCGCCGAGCGCTCCATCCCTATGAACTCTGCTGTGCGTGAAATGTTGCCGCCGAAACGGTTGATCTGCGCCACCAGATATTCGCGTTCGAACACCTCGCGTGCATCGCGCAGCGGCAAGCCCATCAGCTTCTCGCCGCCCGCCCCGTTCGGGGTCGACGGCACCAGCGCGCCGATCTCGGCCGGCAGCATGTCGGCGGTGATCTCGTCCTCCGGCCGGCCGGTGGCCAGGATCATCAGCCGCTCCACATTGTTGCGGAGCTGCCGGATATTCCCCGGCCAGTCATGAGACTGGAGAATGGCCATGGCGTCGGCCCCGATCCGCCGGCGCGGCATGCCCGTGGTAATGGCCAATTGCTCGAGAAAATACTCGACCAGTTCGCCGATGTCTTCGCGCCGTTCGCTGAGCGAGGGCACCCGCAGCGGCACCACCGCCAGCCGGTGGAACAGATCCTCGCGGAACGCCCCCTGGGCGATGGCGAGGCTCAGATCACGGCTCGTCGAGGACACGATACGCACATCCACATGGACGCGGGTGGAGCCGCCGACACGCTGAAAATTCTGGTCGATCAGCACGCGCAAGATTTTACCCTGGGTCTCGCGCGGCATGTCGCCAATCTCGTCGATATAGAGCGTGCCGCCATGCGCTTCTTCCAAGGCACCGATCTTGCGGCTGCGGCCATCGCCCCCCTCGATGCCGAACAATTCCGTTTCCATCGAATCCGGCATGATATTGGCGGCATTGATGGCGACGAACGGTCCCGACGAACGATTGGACGCTTCATGGATGACGCGGGCGGCAAGTTCCTTGCCCGTCCCAGGTGAACCGGTGACGAGAATACGGGAATTGGCGGCGGCGACCCGCTCGATCTGCTGACGCAGTTGATTCATCACCGACGACTTGCCGACGACCCGGTTGGTGGCGCCAGCGCGCGCCCGCAAGTCCGTCAACTCGCGCTTCAGACGCGAATTCTCCAGCGCGCGATCGGCGATCAGCACCAGCCGATCGGCCTTGAATGGCTTCTCGATGAAATCGTAAGCCCCGAGCTTGATCGCCGACACGGCGGTCTCGATATTGCCGTGGCCGGAAATCATCACCACCGGCAAACTCGGATGCTGCTCCTTGATCACCTGCAGCAATTGCAGGCCATCCAGGCGCGATCCCTGCATCCAGATATCCAGAAAAATAAGCTGCGGCCGGCGCGCTTCGATAGCCTCGAGCGCCTCATCAGAATTACGGGCCGAGCGCGTGCCATGTCCTTCGTCTTCCAGGATGCCGGACACACCTTCACGGATGTCGGCCTCGTCATCGACGATCAAAATGTCAGCGGGCATAATCGTTCCGTTCGTTTTGAAAATGCTGTGTCATGGTGCGGCCTGAGTCTTTTCACGCGTCGCGCCTGAGTCTTCTGATTTCGCCGCAGCCTCCCCTTCACGGAAATACAGGCGCACCCAGGCGCCCGGGCCATCGGGCGCATCGAGCAATTCGATGCCGCCGCCATGGTCTTCCATGATCTTGCCGACGATCGGCAAGCCGAGGCCAGTGCCTTCGGCGCGCGTCGTCATATAGGGCTCCAGCAGCCGCTGGCGATTCTCGCGCGGGAAGCCCTTGCCGTTGTCGATCACGTCGATGGAAATGACATCGTCGGCATCGCGCATCAGGCGAATGAGAATGCGCGGCTTCTCCGGCTTGTTCTCTTCCATCGCGGCAATGCCTTCGGTGGCATTCTTGACGATATTGGTCAGTGCTTGCGACAGCAGCCGGCGATCGAAATGCACGTTCAGCGGTTGGGCTGGCAGTTCCTCGACCAAATCCACGTCGGGGTTGCCGACGCGCATCAGGAAAAGAACCTGGCGCACGCATTCGCCAAGATCGTCCACTTGCAAGCGTGCCTTCGGCATGCGGGCGAAGGATGAAAACTCATCGACCATGCGCTTGATGTCGTCGACCTGACGGACGATCGTCGCTGTGCATTGATCGAACACGGCGCGATCCTCGACGATCACCTTGCCATATTTGCGTTGCAGACGTTCCGCCGAAAGCTGAATGGGGGTCAGCGGATTCTTGATCTCGTGCGCGATGCGACGCGCCACATCGGCCCAGGCGGACGTGCGTTGCGCCGTCACCAGATCGGTAATGTCGTCGAGCGTGATGACGTGATTGCCGCCACCTTCCTGCTTCTGTTCCGAGGTCACACGCACGTTGATCGTGCGCTCGCGACCGCGCCGGCTGATCGCGATCTGGCCTTGATAATTGCGCAGCGGACTGTTCAGCGCCGCGTTCACCAGATCGGCCAACTCGGGAACGACCTGAGCGATCGGCTGGCCGACAATCTCAGCGGTGTCACCCTCCTGGCCATCGCCGATGAAGCGCATGGCATAGGAGTTCAGCACCAGGATATTTCCGCTTGCATCGACACCGATGACGCCAGCCGGAACGCCTGATAACACCGCCTCGGTGAAGACGCGCCGTTCGTCGTTCAGCTTGCTGGCGGCGATGAGACTGTTCTGCTGCAACCTCAGTTCAGACGTCATCTTATTGAAGGTTTCGCCCAAATGGCCGAGGTCGCCATCGCGCGAATTGACCGGCACCTGGACATAAAGATTGCCTTCCGACACCTGGTCGGTGGCGGTGATCAGCCTGCGGATCGGCATCACCAGCCGATTGGCGAAGGACAGGCCGAGCCATGTGGCGGATAACAGCGTGATCAAGGCCACCGTGACAAACATGGCGGCGAAAGCGATCTGAATATTGCGGCGATGGCCGTCGTAGGCGTTGTAGAGCGTGTTCAGATTGTTCGCCTGCGCCGGGAATTCATTGGCCAGCGGATCGATGCCACGCGCCACGTAGATGAAGCTGTCGGGAAAGCTCTCCATCTTGCGCAGCGCCACGAAGGTCTTGCCTTCGTCGAGGATCAGGCAGAGCGGCTCGTCTTTGGCGGCGTCGTCGAAATCGGTCGGCTCGGGCGTCACGACGCGGGAATCCGGCGCGGTGCCATATTCGGTCACGGTGCCGTCCCGCCGCATCATCACCGCCGTCGAGAACCCCAGCGTGCGGGCCCGCGCCGAGAAGAAGTCGTGAAACAGCGCCTTGTTGCTCTGGTAGAGCGGATTGACCCGGTCGAGATCGCTCGCCGTCAGACTGGCTTCCTGAAGCAGCGAACGACACTGCGCCTCCCGGAACACTCGCGCCACTTCCGACGTGTTCTGGATGAAGCCGCGCACATCCTGGAGGAAGGCCGGATTGAGCGTCCGATCCAAGGTCACCGAACCGACGAAGGCGATCAGAATCGCCGGAAAGGCGGCGATGCAGGAAAACAGCGCGACCATGCGAATGTGGACGCCGGAACCGGCCGCCTGGGCGCGCCGGGCGGCGATCAGCCGCCAGAATTCGGCCAACAGCAGCAGAATGAGGATAAAAACCAACGCCGCATTGGTCAAAAGCAGCGTGACGACCACCTCGTTCGTCGGCGAAATCGGCGTGTAATCGGCGAAAATCAGCAGGGTCGCCAGGGCGCAGATCAGCGCCAGCGACACCGCCACGGCGCCGAGCCGGCTCACGATCCGTCGATCGTGGCGCTCGGGGCCAATCACCTGTTCTGTTTCCCGCTGCACCGTCATTAATCAGCAAAATCTCAAGGCAGTTCGCCGGCGGGGAGCTGGCGACGGAGAATCACAGCCTTCCAACGAGCCGATCAAATCGCGCTCGTTGCAATAATGCAACGGTGTTGCTGGATTGCGACAAAATCAGGGCTTTGGGGCGACCAAATCAGGCCGCCCCCGCATTTCCACGGATTGTTGCTTTACTACCGCGAGGCGCGCAGCAACCGGATATCGAGATCGCGGATTTTCTTGCGCAAGGTATTGCGATTGAGGCCGAGGAGATCGGCGGCCTTAATCTGGTTGCCGCGGGTGGCGGCGAGCGCAGCCGTCAGCAGCGGCACCTCGATTTCGCGCAGAATCCGATGATAGAGCCCCGCCGGCGGCAGGTTGTCGCCATGCTGCTTGAACAGATCGGCCAGATAATGTTCGGCGGCGATCGACAGACGCTGACCACGCTCCGGTTCCCGGTCGGGCGCGGAGGCCGGCGCTGGCGCGGCCGAATTGGCCGGAGCGCCCCGCTCCATCGGCACCGCGTCGACGGCAAGTTCCGCCTCGACCAGCTGCTCGCCGATCACTTCCTGCGGATAAAGCGCGGTGAGGCGGCGGATCAGATTTTCCAGTTCGCGGATATTGCCCGGCCAACGATGCCGCTTCAGCCGTTCGATGGCCGCATTATCCACCGATTTCAGCGGCAGCCCCTGCGCGGCCGCGAGCTTGAAGAAGTGCCGGACAAGATCGGGGATGTCCTCGGACCGCTCGCGCAACGGCGGCAGACGCAGCGGCACCACGTTAAGGCGGAAGAACAGATCCTCGCGGAACAAGCCCTGCTGAATGAGCACGCGCAGGTCTTTGTTGGTGGCTGCGACGATGCGGACATTGGTCTTGATCGGCGTGCGTCCGCCCACCGTCGTATATTCGCCCTGCTGCAAGACACGCAGCAAGCGCGTCTGCGCTTCCATCGGCATGTCGCCAATTTCGTCGAGAAACAGCGTCCCACCTTCGGCCTGTTCGAAACGCCCGACAGACCGGGCATTGGCGCCGGTGAACGCCCCGCGCTCGTGACCGAACAATTCGCTTTCGATCAGATCACGAGGGATCGCCGCCATATTGATGGCGACGAACGGTCCGTTGCGACGTTTGCCATAGTCGTGCAGCGCTCGCGCCACCAGTTCCTTGCCGGTGCCGGACTCACCGTTGATCATCACCGTCAGGTCCGTCTGCATCAGACGCGCCAGGGTGCGATAGATTTCCTGCATGGCGGGCGAGCGGCCCACCAGCGGCATGCCTTCCATCTCTTCCGGCGCCTCGCGCGTCGGCTTCGCCTTCGGCTCGTTCATCGCCCGGCCGACGATGGCAACGAGATCTTTCAGATCGAAAGGCTTGGGCAGATAGTCATAAGCACCACGTTCGGAGGCGCGGATCGCGGTCATGAACGTGTTCTGCGCGCTCATCACGATGATTGGCAGTTCGGGGCGCATCTTCTTGATGCGCGGTAAAAGATCGAAAGCGTTCTCGTCTGGCATCACCACGTCGGTGATGACGAGATCGCCCTCGCCCGCCTGCACCCAGCGCCATAACGTCGACGCGTTGCCCGTCACCCGCACCTCATATCCGGCGCGCGAAAGGGCCTGGCTCAACACCGTCCGGATGGCGGTGTCGTCGTCTGCTACAAGGATATTCCCGGTCGCCATGAAGGCCTTGTCCTCATAAGTCCGGGCCCCGCAACTAAGGCTCGGATTGTCGCCCGTCCTGCTGCACATACACTGGCATCAGGACTCTGAAGGTCGTCCGGCGCGGCTGCGGATCGCATTCGACGATCCCGCCGTGATCCCGAACGATTTTCGCTACCAGTGCAAGACCGAGGCCAGTTCCCGAGGCCTTGTTGGTCACGAACGGATCAAACAGGTGTTCGGAAATTTCCGGAGCGATTCCAGGACCATTGTCCCGGACGCAGAATTCCAGCGGCAGCGCCACGCTCGTCCCGGCGCCCTGGCCACGGATGCGCACCCCCGGTCGATAAGCCGACATCAGCTCGATCTCGCCATCGATGGCGTTTTCGCCAATCGCTTCGGCGGCATTCTTCACCAGATTCAGGAAAACCTGGATCAATTGATCGCGATTGGCGAAAACCGGTGGCAGCGAAGGATCGAACGTCTCGACAAAGCGGATGTGACGGGCAAAACCAGCCTGCGCCACCTGTTTCACGTGATCGAAGACCATATGAATATTGACGGCGTCCCGCTCGATCGGCCGGCCGTCTGAAAACGCTTCCATCCGGTCGACGAGCTTCACGATCCGGTCGGTTTCGTCGCAGATCAGCCGGGTCAGCGCCCTATCCTGGTCTTCCAGATCGGCTTCCAGGAGCTGCGCTGCGCCGCGGATGCCCGAAAGAGGGTTTTTGATCTCGTGGGCGAGCATAGCGCCCAATGCCGTGATCGATCGGGCAGCGCCGCGATGGGTCATCTGACGGTCCATCTTGTCGGCGATTGTCCGTTCTTGCAGCATAATGACTATTTTTTCATCATCATCGCTCAGCGGACCGGCGTGAATATCGACAATCCGCTCATTCCCCAGGCGCGGGTTCCCGATCTCGACCCGATATTCGTTCACGACTGAACCGCGCCGACGCACGTCGTCAATCAAAGCCAGAACCGGCGAGCGCGGCGGCAACAGATCGGCGATCTTGCTGCGCAAGAGGTGCGACGCGCCCAGCTCGAAGAACTGTTCGGCGGCATTGTTGAGGTCGAGCACCTGGCCCGCCCGGTTGATGCACAGCACCGGGTAAGGCAAGGCATTCAGGATCAGTTCGGAGAAGGCCCCAGCCCGCCCCGATCCCCTATCGGCCATCATATTATCGTCCATCGCTCATCCGTAGGGTCGTCATTCACGCAGCCGCAGCGACGAGAGGCGTCTCGAACGCACGCGACAAAAGCTCTTCCGCCTCGGCGGCATTGTCGGTCGTCACCAGTTGCAGCCGCAGCGCTTCGGGCGCGCCGGCGTGCTGGGCATAGGCCGAAAGGTGTTTGCGGGCATGGCGCAACCCGGTCGATGAGCCCATGGTCGCCAGCAAGGTCTGCAGATGCTCCACCGCCGCGGCGGCCTTCGCCTCGGCCGAGATCATAGGCGGCTCCCGGCCAGCCAGGCCCGCCGCGATTTCGCCGACCAGCCACGGACGACCGACGGCACTGCGGCCGATCATGATCGCATCGGCGCCGGAAGCCGCCAGCATCGCGCGCGCATCAGCCAGATCCTCGCAATCGCCATTGGCGACGAGCGGCACTGAAATGGCCTCGCGCACGCGGGCGATGGCCGACCAATCGGCGCGGCCCTTATAGAATTGCTGACGGGTGCGGCCGTGCACCGTGATCAATTTCACCCCGGCAGCCTCGGCGCGACGGGCGAGTTCCGGCGCGTTCAGACTGTCGGCATCCCATCCCAAACGCATCTTCAAGGTGACGGGAATGGTCACGGCGCCGACCGTCGCCTCGACCAAAGCGAGAGCCAGATCGAGATCGCGCATAAGAGCCGAACCGGCATAGCCGCCGGTGACCCGCTTGGCCGGGCAACCCATGTTGATGTCGACGGCCTCGGCGCCCGAGGCCTCGGCCAGCCGCGCTGCCTCGCCCATCCAATAGGGCTGGCATCCGGCGATCTGGACGATGTGAGGCTTCACCCCCTCACCCTCGGCGCGCAGACGGCTTTCCTCGTCGCCCCGCACATAGTCGTCGGAGGCGACCATTTCGGAAACGACAGCGCTGGCACCAAAGCGCATGGCAACGCGCCGCATCCCCACATCCGTGACACCGGACATGGGCGCGAGCAGCGCGCGGCCGCCGAGAAGCAGGCTTCCGACGTGAAAGGAGGGGCTGCACAAATTTTGTGCATCAATGTTCATGCCCACATTATAACCAAGTCAGCCGTCCTGACCAAGCGACAATCTTCATTGACGACAGCGGTTAAACACCGCAGACCGACAATTCGAGGTGACCTGACGATGGCGACAAAAGCGGCAGTGGTTCTGGTGGCGGCGGGGCGCGGCACGCGCGCCGGCTTCGATCTGCCTAAACAATACCTGCCGCTGGCCGGCCTGCCCGTCGCCACCCGCACCCTCAACGCGCTGGCCGACACCCTGCCGGACGCCACAATCTACCCGGTCATCCATCCTGACGACGCGGCTCTGTTCGAAGCCGCCGCGCGCCTGTCACACGCCAAACACCTAAGCACGCCCGTCGCCGGCGGCGCCACGCGCCAGCAAAGCGTCCTGGCTGGACTTAAAGCAATAGATGAAGAAAATGAATCCAAGATAATTGTTTTTATTCATGATATTGCGCGGCCATTTTTAGATCTTAGATTAATATCTTCATCTATCGCTTCAGCTGAAAAAAGCGGTGCTGCAATACCTGCTTTGGCCTTCTCTGATGCCCTTCGCAGCGTCGACGCCAACGGTCAGATTACCGCTTCCATCGACCGGGCAACCGTCCGTGCGGTCCAGACTCCCCAGGTGTTCGAACTCGAGCTCATCCGTGCCGCTCACCTCAAAGCAGCAGCCGCTGGCATCACTGACCTCGCCGACGACGCCGCCGTGGCGCTCTGGGCCGGCCACGAAGTTTCGACCTTCCCCGGCGACCCCGCCAACATCAAGCTCACCACCAAAGAGGATTTCATCCTGGCTGAAACCCGCCTGCTCGCCACCCTGCCCGACATCCGCACCGGCACCGGTTTTGACGTTCACGCCTTTGGCCCGGGCGACCATGTCACCCTCGGCGGCCTCGCCATTCCACACAGCCAAGGGCTGACCGGCCACTCCGATGCCGACGTGCTGTTGCACGCTTTGACCGATGCCCTGCTCGGCGCTTTGGCCGATGGCGACATCGGCTCGCACTTCCCGCCGTCCGATCCGCAATGGCGCGGCGCTGCCTCGCGCATCTTCCTCGAACATGCGGTCAGCCTGGTGCGCAAGCGCGGCGGCATGATCGCCCATCTCGACGGAACGATCATTTGCGAAGCGCCGAAGATCGGTCCGCATCGCGACGCCCTCCGCCGTTCCATCGCCGAGATATGCAGCCTGGAGATCGACCGCGTATCGGTGAAGGCAACGACCACCGAACAACTGGGCTTCACCGGCCGCCGTGAGGGCATCGCCGCGCAGGCCTCGGCGACCATTCGCTTGCCTGCTTGATATCGGACGCCGCGTTAGCCTCGCGCCTGCACGAATGTATCGGCAACGTCGAGGAATTTGCTGTGCGCCACGCTGGGCGGCTGAAAGAGGGTTTCGCCGCTGTTCCGCGCCATAGCGAACTGATCCGAAATAGCCCGACGATGGATGATCACCGTCTTGATGGCCGGCAGGCAAAGGATGTGCTGGCCGAAATGGCCAAAGGCGCAATAGGAACCCTGCCACGCCTCCGCTTTGTTTTGCGGTATCCACCAAAGATAGCCATAGCCGACGTTCATCTTCGTGGCGGCAGGCGCCACGTGCAATTTGGTGCTTTCGCGAACCCAATCCGCGGGAACAATCTGCTTCCCGTTCCATTGTCCGTCTTGCACCATGAGCTGGCCAAGTCGCGCCATATCGCGCGGTGACAGGAACAAGTGATACGCGAGGTAACGCGAGCGATCGCCATAGCCCAGCATGCGCTGGCGCTTCGGATCGTAATCCTGCAGGCCAAGCGGAATGACAAAGTCCTTCTCAAGCGCCTCGAAGACGGTGCGTCCGGTTTCTTTCTCGAAAATGGCGCCGAGAACGTTGAAGTCCCAATTGTTGTACTGAAAGAACGTGCCGGGCTTATGGGTGCCGCGTTCGGGATTATTATCGTCGCCACCGGGACTGCCCGCTGGATGATAGACACCTGAACTGGAAATCAGCAGGTCTCGCACCTTCGCCTGCTGTTCGGTTTCGGTGAGCTTCTCATTGTCCTGGATGTTGAGCTGAGCCAGTGTCTTGTCGAGATTGATCGTGCCATTGGCGACATATTTCCCAAACAGCATCGACAGGATGCTCTTTCGGCAGGATGCCAGATAACTGACGTTGTTGGGATTGCCGTATTCGTAGACGACGTCGCCATCCGAGATGATGACCATCTCCGTCGTTGGCATTTCATAGAGGCGCTTTTCGCCCGCATGCAGCCCCTCCGCGCGCCAGCCCTTGCCGCCTTTCGGAAGTGTCCGTCCCGGCGCGGTAGAGGTTTGCTCGGCCATGACAGGCGAGGCGATGCTCCCTCCGATCATGGTCAGAGCCGCCGTTTTGATCATGAAGTGACGCCGCGAGGTTAATGTCCCGACCATTATTTCCCCCTCGTTTCGCAACATCGCCGACGAACAGCTTCGCGCCGCCTGTGTTGGCGACATTTATGGGTCGGAAAATTATTTTGTATAATGCAAAGAACGTCAGCGTTGATGCAGAACTGATATCAATAGCAGCGATACTGGAACGGCATCAGTTGGAAAAAACTGACATCTTCCTCGCGAATATCGCCCTGATACCCTCGCCTCTCATTCGATCATGGGAGGATTGAACGTGAACAGCCCGGTGCAACTCTTCGAAATATCGACGAAGACTGGAACCATGCTCGCTGGACGTCGCGCACGGTCGACAAAGCCGGAGGCCGCATCGCGGCCGGTCGTAATCGCCATCCACGGTGGCACCTATACAAGCGCTTATTTCGACGTTCCGAACTATTCCCTTCTCGATCAAGCGCTCGCCAAGGGCTTCGACATCATCGCCGTCGATCGACCGGGCTATGGCCACTCGACGCCACTCGATGACGCGCCCGATCTCATTCACAAGAACGCCGAATATCTCAATTTCTGCGTTCCCGAGTTACTGAGCGATCTTGGCCGACCGGATGCCCCCGTGTTCCTTATCGGGCATTCCATTGGCGGCGCGATCACGGTGACGATGGCTGCGCTCCAACCATCGTGGACATTGACCGGGATTGCTATTTCAGGTGTCGGCCTCAAAACACCGCCGGATCACGCGGAAAACTATGCGCATCTGCCGCAGCAGTATTTCGTCGAACTACCGACGCCGATGAAGGATCAGGTGATGTTCGGCCCGGAGGGCACTTTCGCCGCCGATATGCCGATAGCCAGTCACATCGCCAATACGACGGTTCCCCGGTCGGAACTGACAGATATCACCGGAGGGTGGCAGCAACGTCTGCCGCTTCTGGCTCCCAAGGTTCGCGTACCGGTCCATTATCGACAGGGCGAGCGCGAGAAACTTTGGCTGTTAGACCAATCCATGATCGATGGCTTTGCGGCGCTGTTCACCGCCGCCGGTCGCGTCGATGCCGCGATCACGGTCGAGGCCGGACATTGCATCGACTATCATCTCTGTGGCGCTAATTTTCAGTGCGAACGGCTCGATTTCGCGGTCCGATAGGCCCCATAATTTCCATCATTGGCAGGCTCTGCTAAAGCTTTTCAACGCTTTGATGAGGAGCCTACATGTCGGAACAGCCGTTTTCACAGAAGCGCATGGAACGGGCAGCCGCCCTGCTCGACACGTTCCGTGCTCTCAAGTTGCAATTGGTCACGGCTGAATCCTGCACCGGCGGACTGATCGCCGGACTGCTCACCGAAATCCCGGGCTCCTCCGACGTGGTCGAACGCGGCTTCGTCACGTATTCCAACGCCGGCAAGAACGAGATGATCGGCGTATCAGTCGATCTGATCACCAAGCACGGCGCGGTCAGCAAGCCTGTCGCCATCGCCATGGCGGAAGGCGCCCTCGCTCATTCGAAAGCCGACATCTCCGTTGCCGTCACGGGCGTCGCCGGCCCTGGCGGCGGCACGGCCGAAAAGCCTGTCGGCCTCGTTCATTTCGCCGCGGCCCGCCGCAATGGCGAAACCATTCACTCCGAGCAACGCTTCGGCGAACTGAGCCGCAGAGCCATCCGTCTCGCCGCCGTCGACTTCGCGTTCAACCTGCTCGAGCGGCAGGCGGGAGCCGTGGCCGCGTCACGCTAAACGATGGATCGCGCCACACTCTCCGCTGACGATGATGCAGAGGCTTTCGCGCAGGATCGGCGAGACCATCGTCTTGTGACGAAAAAGCCCGGCTGAATTTCGGCCGGGCTTCAAATGATCAGGCGCGTTCGAAAACGACCGTCTCGGGCTTTTCGGTGCCGATCACCGACCAGACGTTGCATGGTCCGGCGCTGTTGTTGCGGAACCAGTGGCGCCGGCCCGCCGGATTGAGGACGAGATCACGCGGTCCGAGTTCCACCTCGGTCTTCACGCCATTCTCTTCCCAACCGACCGTCAGGCTGCCGTCGACCACAAGGAACGCGTCTTCCACGTCGCGCGCGTAGGGCTTCACGCCAACGCCGACCGGAATGCCGAGCATTTCCTTGCGGCAGGTGTCAGACTGAACGCCGCCCGGCCCGACATAAACCTTGCGAGTAAAACCGGCCGGATCCCACTGCGTCGGCTGTTCGCTGTAGCGGATGACATATTGCGCCATCTGCTTCTGCAGCGGATGCGAACCGGCCACATCGAACGGCAAGGTCTTGCCCGGCGCCGCGCCGAAGCTGCGCGCCAGTTCCGGCGCCGTGTTCTTCGGGTGATAGAGATAGCGCGGCGGCAGCGGCTTGCCGACATCGACGCTGATCGACATCAGCACCGGCTCGACACCGTCGTTGCGGAAACCATGGCCGACATCGCGTGCGTTGAGGATCATGTCCTTCGGGCCAAGGCGAACTTCGACCACTTCGCCATCGCGTTCCCAGCCGACGGTCAGCACGCCGTCGAGTATCAGGAAACTCTCTTCGATCTCGTGCGCATGGCAGGCGGCATATTTGCCGACCGGCTTATAGATGAGGCTGACGGTGAAATGTTCGGGCTTTAGCGTCGACGTGTCGCCGACCTTCGGCGAGCCGCCGGCGCCGATGTAGCGCATCTGCGCCCGCAACAGATCGGGAAAGCCGCTGTTGCTGGGAAAGGCATCCCAGTCGAACACTTTGGCGACATGCCGGCCGACGTTGCGCTGCAATTCGGCTTCGAGCGAGCTGGGGTTCGGGACCATGATGTTCATTGGTGTCTCCGCTGATGCTGAATGACCTCTACCCAAAAATCGTTTTATATGCGATATAGCGTTTTATGGGCAAACACCTCGATGATGCCGCCGATCTCACTCGGCTGCTGAGCGAACAAACCGACCGCTATATCGTGCCGGGCCTGGTGCGCGGCCTGGCCGTTCTGCTGGCTTTTTCGCCGGAGCGGCCACGGCTGACCCTGCGCGAACTGGCCGATGCAGTCGGTGTCACCCGTTCGGCGGTGTTCCGCATCGCTTATACCTTGACCGAACTCGGCTTCCTCAACCATCAGCCCGAAACCCGCAGCTACACGCTCGGCCCTTCCGTGCTGCGGCTCGGCTATGGCTATCTGGCCTCGCGCGATCTCGTGCAGGTGGCGCTGCCGCATCTGGAAGTCCTGCGCGACCGCACGGGCTGGTCGGCCCATCTCGGCGTGCTCGAGGGCAAGGATGTCGTCTATCTGTTGCGTGTGCCGACCCGGCAAGGGCTTGCGAGCATCGTGCATGTCGGTAGCCGCCTTCCAGCCTATGCCACCACCATGGGCCGCATCTTACTCGCACATATGAGCGAAGACGAGGTCATCGCGCTTTATCGCGAAACCCCGCTCAATGCGGCGGGACCGAGAACCATCTCGGATCTGCCGACACTGCTTGAACAACTGCGGCAAGACCGCGCGCGCGGTTATGTCGTCCACATCGGTGGCTTTCAGGCCGGTGTCGCCAGCGCCGCCGCGGCCCTGCGCGATGTCAGCGGCAATATCATTGCCTCGATCAATGTTTCGGCCGCTTCGACGCTGACCGATCAGAGCGAGATCGACGACAAGATCGTGCCGCAACTGCTCTCGGCCGCCGAACTTCTATCCCAGGCACTGGGCTACGCGGCGCCCGCAGCCAGCTAAAGGCCGCGATGGCTTTTCTGCACCTGCGCCCAAAAAGCCTCTGCAACATCAGCCATGCGGGCACGCGGACGAAAGAGCGCGATCTTGACCGGCACCGCCCATTGATCCGCGCCAGCTAGGTTCAACCGGCCATTCTTGCCCAACTCGTCACGCGCCAGGCTTTGCGGAATCCAGGCCACGCCCTTGCCGTCGGTGGCGAGCGCTTTCAACACCATGGCGAGATGGGAGGTAAAAACCGTCGCCAAATGCAGTTGATCAGTGCGCCGAAACAGATGGGACGCCAGAATACGGCCCATGCCTGACTTCTCTTCAAAGGCGAGGTGTGGAACCGGCGCCTCACGCGAACCCGGAAGTTGATAAAGCGGCAACCCCGCTTCGCTCCTGCCTGTAACCGGAACGAGCCGATCCGTCGCCAATTCGATATGCAGGAAATGGGATGGATCGAGACTGATCACGCTGTCGGGATGGTAATGGCAGAGCAAAAACTGCGCCCGCCCTTCGACCATCAATCTTTCGCACTCATTCATATTGTCGGACAGTAAGCGCATCGGCATGGTCAGCGCATCGCCGCCGAGCTGACGAACCCACTCAGGAAAGAAGATGAAAGACAGCGCGTGGGTCGCCGCGAAGGTCAAAGTCGCGGTGCTGGCGCGCAGATGTTCGAGCTCAGTTCGTCCCCGCTCCAGCCGGCGGGTCACGTCCTTCGCCACCTCCAGCATGATCGCGCCGGCGGGCGTGAAGCTGAGCCTGTGGGTCGTGCGATCGACGAGATCCATCCCGCACCAGGCTTCCAGTGCCTTGATGCGCCGGCCGAACGCCGGCTGCGTCACGTTCCGCCGCTCGGCCGCCCTCGAAAAGTTCAGGGTTTCGGCCAGCGCCTGAAGGTCGGCGAACCACGTACTGTCCAAGCTGGTAGTGTTCATTGGGCAAGATCAAGGTGAGTTTCTGGGCCTTTATACAGCTTGATAGCACAATCATCTATGCCAAAACGGCATCAAAATAGCCCGGACCGGCATTGGACTTGGAACCCAGCCTCCCCCATGGATTGGTCATTCGCCAAGCCAGGCCACCGGGGGATGAACATGCGTATCGTTGATGTGTGCGAAGTGACGAAGCCGATCGCCTCGCCCATTCGCAACGCCTATATCGACTTCAGTAAAATGACCGCGAGCCTGGTGGCCGTCGTCACCGATGTCGTGCGCGACGGTCGCCGGGTCGTCGGCTATGGCTTCAACTCCAACGGCCGCTATGGCCAGGGCGGCCTCATCCGTGAGCGCTTCAAGGATCGCATCCTGCAAGCCGCCCCCGAAAGCCTGCTGAACGATACCGGGACCAATCTCGATCCGTTCAAGATCTGGGCGACGATGATGACCAACGAAAAGCCGGGCGGCCATGGCGAACGCTCGGTCGCCGTCGGCACGCTCGACATGGCGATCTGGGATGCGGTCGCCAAGATCGAAGGCAAGCCGCTGTTCCGGCTGCTCGCCGACATGAAGGGCAAGGAAGCCAATCCGAAAGTCTTCGTCTATGCCGCCGGCGGTTACTACTATCCGGGCAAGGACAACAGCGCCTTGCAAGCCGAAATGCGCAGCTATGTCGATCGCGGCTACACCGTCGTCAAAATGAAGATCGGCGGCGCGCCGATCGATGAGGATCGGGCACGGATCGAAGCGGTCTTGAAAGAGATTGGGACGCAAGCCCAGCTCGCCGTCGATGCCAACGGCCGTTTCGATCTGGAGACCGGCATCGCCTATGCCAAGATGCTGCGCGACTATCCGCTCTTCTGGTACGAAGAAATCGGCGATCCTCTCGACTATGCGCTACAAGCCGCCATCTCGGAGTTTTACGACGCGCCGATGGCAACCGGCGAGAATCTGTTTTCCCATCAGGACGCCCGCAACCTGCTCCGCTATAGCGGCATGCGCGCCGATCGCGACTACCTGCAATTCGATTGCGCCCTCTCCTATGGCCTGGTCGAATATCTTCGTACGCTCGACGTGCTGCGCCAGTTCGGCTGGTCGCCATCGCGTTGCATTCCCCATGGCGGCCATCAGATGTCGCTCAACATCGCCGCCGGCCTCGGTCTCGGCGGCAATGAAAGCTATCCGGATCTATTCCAGCCCTATGGCGGCTTCCCCGATGGCGTGAAGGTCGAAAATGGCCATATCACCATGCCGGATTTGCCCGGCATCGGTTTCGAAGGCAAATCCGATCTGATCAAGGTCATGCGAGAGCTGGCCGAATAAAAATCATAGCGGCTTGATGCCGGCCGCCTCGGTAGCGCGTTTCCATTTCTGGATTTCAACGCGCTGCTTCTCGCGCGCCTCCTTGGATCCGCCCTTCAGTGGCGTGCCGGCATTGGGCTCGAGAAATGCCCGCGTCTCGTCCTGCGCCATGATCTTGCCGAACCAGCCTTCGAGCTTGTCGACGATCTCGCGCGGCGTATCTTTCGGCGCCCAGGCCGCCCACCACGAAGTAAATTCAAAATCCTTCACGCCCGCCTCCGCCATCGTCGGAACGTTGGGAAAGGTTGGATGGCGCGTCACCGCCGTCACCGCCAGCGGTTTCAATTTGCCCGCCTTCACCTGCCCCGATCCAAACGTACCGTCGATGATCATGAAATCGATGCCGCCATTGGCCAGATCGCCCATCGCATCCACGGCGGTGCGATAAGCCACCGGAACGGCTTTGATGCCCGTCAGCGACATATAATATTCGGTGCCGATATGAGCCGTTTGGTTCGTATAACCGTATTTGTTCTTCTCCTGCTGGCCGAGCAGATGTTTGGTCAGTTGCTCGACAGTGTTGAACGGTGAGTTGGGCGCCACCACCAGAAAGAAAGTCGTCTGCGACAGCAGCGCCAGCGGCGTGAAATCCTTCTCAACGTCGAAGGAGAGATCCTTGAACATGAACGGATTGCCGGCCATGTTCGAATTCGCCGAATAGACGATCGTATAGCCGTCGGGCTTGGCATTGGCGGCGAGCGAAAGAGCGATATTGCTCGTGGCTCCAGGTCGGTTTTCGATCAGCACCGGCCTGCCGCACAAGTCCGACAGTTTCTTGCTGTAGAAGCGCGCCAGAATGTCGGCGCCGCTCCCGGCCGCGAAACCAACCAAAGCCTTGATCGGTTGTGTTGGATAATCGCTTTCGGCACGAACGCTCTCAAAGCCCGTCGTTGCATAAGCGATCGGCGCAGCGCCGAGCAGTCCTAGAACATGCCGTCGATCCATGTCTTCCTCCCAAATGGCCGCTTATTGCGGCTCGATCCCGGCGGCTTTGACCGCCTTGGCCCAATCTTCAACCTCAACACGCAAACGCTGACGCAAAGCCGTGTCGTCTTGAAAGCGCACATTGCTCCCGGTGATCGCATGATGCTGGCGCGCCGCGTCGGACGTATAGATCTCGCGCAACCAGCCTTGCAGTGTCTTGACGATATCGCCCGGCGTACCGCGCGGCGCGTAGACCGCCCAAAACGGAGCAAAGACGAAATCCTTGACGCCCGCCTCCGCCATGGTCGGAATTTGCGGCAGGCTCACCGAACGCTCCGCCGTCGTCACCGCCAGAGCCTTGATCTTGTTGTTGCGCACGGCACCGGCGGCGAACCCGCCGTCGAGCACCATGAACTCCAGCGTGCCGCTCGCCACGTCGGCCACCGCATCGGCGGCGGTGCGATAGGAAACCGGCTCGGCACTCGCGCCTACCTGGGCGAGATAGTAAGCAGCGGCGAGCTGGCCCGTCTGATTGGTGTAACCATAACGGTTGCGCGTCTTGCCCTTCAGCCGCTCGGTCAATGCGGCGACGCTTTGCAAGGGCGAGTCCGGCGCGACGGTGATGACGAAGGCCGCATCGAAGAGAACGGCTATCGGTTCGAACTCTTTGTCGGTCTCGATCTTGAAATCGCGATAGAGAAAACGGCTGCCCGCCATGGCGGAACTCGCCGCAAGCAGCAAGGTATAGCCGTCGGGCTTGGCCTTCGCCGCCAGTCCGATGGCGATATTGCTGCCGGCCCCGGGCCTGTTTTCGATGATGACCGGCTGGCCGGCGCGCTTCTGCAATTCGGACGAGACGAAACGCGCGCCGATGTCGGCGCCGCTGCCGGCCGCAAAGCCAAGCAGAATATGGATGGGCCGCGAAGGATAACTCTGTTGCGCGACGGCCAGTCCCGGAACCTGCACGCCCAACATAATGAGGGCCGTCAACAGGCCCAGTACGGCCCCTCCCTTGCGGACCATCGTCTTCCTCCCCCGCGTCGGCGCTGCTGTCGGCGCCATTGCGCTTAAGCTGCCGCTTCTTGCGCGCGTAGGCAAGATAACAATCGCGACCCGCACGATTATTTCGTCACGAGGATAAGGGACCCTGTCGTATGTTCTAAGACGATGAGGCTAAAGCGATCGCATCGCCTGGTCAGTTGGCCTCCACTGCAATGCGCTGTTCCGCGACGATCCGGCGCCAGCGCGCGGTCTCCGCGATCATTTCTTTGCCGAGCGCATCGGAAGCAAGATAAGCGGTCGCCGTACCCTGGGCCGTTGCGGCGGTCGCCATTTCTGGCTGATCTAGCACGGTCTTGATCGCGGCGGAGAGTTTGCCCACCACATCAGCCGGCGTGCCGTTGGGTGCAAGCACAAACAGACGCGGCGCCACGTTGAAGCCGGGCAGAGCATCCGCGAGCGGCGCGACGCTTTCCGCCCCTTCGACGCGTCCGGGATTCATAAGCGCCAGCGCGCGCAGCTCGCCGGCCTTGGCCTGGGCGACCGCGGACGTCACGCTGACAACGCCCAACGGCACCTGCCCACTGGCGACATCGGTGACGATCTGGGCCGCGCCGCGATAAGGCACATGCACGACGACGGCGCCGGTCGCCGCTTTGAGGACTTCGAAGCCCAGATGCTGCACCGTGCCCACGCCCGAAGACGCATAGGAATAGCGACCCGGATTGGCCTTCAGATGCTGCACGAGTTCCGCCGGCGTCTTGGCTGGAAAGGCGTTGCCGGAAATGATGACCAACGGCGAGACGAAGACACTCGCCACGGGACTGAAGCTGGTCAGCGGATCAAGCGCGGTCTTGGGCTGCAATATTTTGGCGATCAGCATGGCGCTTTCGCCCATCATCAGCGTGTAACCATCGGGCGGGGCTTTGGCCACGGCGTCCGCCGCGATCTGACCTGAGGCACCGACGCGGTTCTCGACCACGATCTGCTGGCCCAGCGCCGTGGACAGACGGGCGGCCAGCAAGCGCGCCGCCAGATCCACGCCACCGCCGGCCGAATAACCGACCAGCAGGCGCAGCGGGCGATTGGGATAATCGCTTTGAGCCTGACCAAGCGATGGCACAGCGAAAGCGGCGCCCGTCGCGAATGCGAAAGCCAACAGCGTACGGCGACGCATCACATGATGAAGGAGTGAAGCAGAGGTTTTCATGCTTTGCCCTTTCCACCCGACAAGGGACGGCGCGCGATGTCCTTCACGCGCTCGACGTTCGGTTCGAAGCCGAGGCCCGGTGTTTCGGGCAAGGTCAGCCAGCCATCCTCGGGTTCCGGCAGGCCATCATAGATCTGGCGCAGCAGCGCGACCGCCACATAGTGATATTCGACGAGGCCGCCGTTCGCGACGCCCGCATGCAGATGCATGTTGTGGAAAGGCCAGGCACCACCGTTGTCGATCGGCACGTTGAAAGCCTGGGCCATGCCGGCGATCTTCAGACATTGTGAGTAACCGCCGGTGATCGCGACATTGGGTTGCAAGACGTCGGCGGCTTGATGCACGAGCAGATCGCGGAAACGGAAAGCCAAACCTTCGTTCTGGCCGCAGGCCAATGGAATGCGCGTGCGCCGACGCAGCTCGGCCATTTGGCGCACGTCGTTTTGCGTCAGCGGCTCCTCGAAGAACGTGATTCCATAGGGTTCGATACGCTGCGCGAGTTCGGTCGCATGGAACAGGTCGAGGCCGCAATTGGCGTCGACATAGAGATTGACGTCCGGGCCCACGGCTTCGCGCACAGCGGCAACACGGCGCACATCCTCAGCGATGACCTTGTCGATCGGTCGCGGTTCGTCGCGCCGCGCCAGCGCATGGTCGCCGACCGTCATCTTCAACCGTCGAAAACCCCGCGATACAAACAGCTTCGCCGCCTCGGCGAGCTGATCACGCTCGAAGAAACCGAAACCGAACGTCGCGTAAACCGGCACGCGCGCGCGAGCGCCGCCCAGCAGGCGCCACAGCGGCAAACCAAGCGATTTGGCATTGAGGTCCCACAGCGCAATATCAAGTGCTGCAATCGCGTGGCTGGCATAGCCCGTCTGGCCGCGCGGCGACAGCAGCCAATAAAGTTTGTTCCACAGCCGCTCGGTGGCCAGCGGGTCCTCGCCGATCAAGGCCGGCCCCGCGACTTCGCGCACGGCGGTGGCGATGACTTCTTCTTCGGTGATGGCGGTCATGCCGTGACCAATAAGACCCGTGTCGGTCTCGATCTCGGTCAGGCACAGCGAAAGCGTGGTTTCCTTATGTAAGCCAAGCAAATCGATGACGACAGGCACGTTGAGCGGCGTGGCGCCGACACGAACAATCTTCAAAGCGTTTCCCCTCTCCAGATGTCGCGAGTGTGGTGCGCCACCAAGCGGGGAACAATTCGTTTCTGACGGGCGTCAGGTTTCGCGGGAGACGAAGGCTCAGCGCCTCACGCCATCGCGGCGCGCAGGTGTTGCAACAGCGCGCTCGCGGCGACCGACAGCCCGTTGAGCCATCGCACGCCCAGCACATGCTGGCGCGAAGCCCAAGGCGCATCGAGCGCGAGACAGCGCAGCTTGGCCGATGCAGGCTCCTGCTGAACGACCGCGCGCGGCACCACGCCGATCCCCACCCCCTGCTCGACCATACGACAAACCATCTCGAAACTGCCGACCTGCATGCGCACCTGCAGCGGGCGTTGCGCCTCCTGCGCGGCCGCCTGCAACGCGCGATGAACGGCCGTTCCCTCGCGCACGATCACATGTTCGCAGTTCAACACCTCCTCCAGTCCAACGCGGCGCCGGCGTGCCAGCGGATGGCTAGCCGCGACCACGACGGCGAGTTCGTCGCGCGCGAAGGGTAGGCAGTCGAGGTCTGGTGCCGGCGTACCGGCCTCGAACACGCCGATATCGGCGAGACCGCCCTGCACGGCTTTCACCACCTCGGCGCTGGAGCGCTCCTGCAAGTCGACCCGCAGCATCGGATGCGTGCGCAGGAACGAACCGATCGGCACGGGCAGGAACTGCGCGATGGACGAGGCATTGGCGCTCACACGCACCACACCAGCCACGCCGCGCTGGAAATCGTCAAGTTCGGCGCCAAGTTTGTCCATGGCCGAGAGCACGGTGCGTGCATGTGCCAGCAGCGAATGGCCGGCGGGCGTCAGCACGACACCGCGCGCGTGGCGCACGAACAGCGGCAAACGCGTGCGTTCCTCGAGATCGGTAATACGCTTGCTCGCCGCGGCCAGGGCCAGATGACAGCGCTTGGCCCCTTCACTGATACTACCCAGGTCGGCCACAGCAACGAACAGACGCAGTGATTTCAGATCGACCGCCATTCAGCGCGACCTTCCGTCGCCATCGGCAACAATCATCATTTCTCCTCCCATCCCGCACAGCGTAACGGGACCGTGCCCTAAGCTGCCGACTCGCGAAGACGCGAGCAAGTGGAAGGCACCGTCGCAATAGGAGATTCTAGGTAAAGTCTAAGTCGCCGGCGCGGAACGGCGCGAGGCGACGCCGTACACAAGATCGGCGCGGCGCTCGAAGGCTTCTGCGAAACGGCGGAAAGCGGTGTCGAAAAGACCACCCATCACGATGCCGAGCATGCGGCTGCGGAATTCATAGTCGATCGAGAAATCGACGTCGGAGGTGCTGCCATCGGCCGCCGCGTCGCGAAACGTCCAGACGTTTTCTAGGCGGCTGAAGGGGCCGTCGATATACTCGACGACGATGCGCTGGCCCGGCCGATCGAGCGTCACCTTGCTGGTAAAGGATTCGCGGATCGCCTTGTAGCCGACCGACATCTCGGCGATCAGCACGTCATTGCCCTGGGCGTCGGTCTGCCGCCGTCGGATCCGCAGCCCCGTGCACATGGGCAGGAACAGCGGATATTTCTCCACATCGGCGACGAGGGCGAACATGTCGGCGGCGGAATGGCGAACCCGCCGCGTGGTCTGGAATTGGGGCATGGCTTACCGACAGGCCGACTCAACGATGTGGCGTCGCGCGATGAGGCGACGCCAGCCTATACCACGGATGGGCCAGTCATGCGGGCGCCATCACGCCGCAGCGGTGGCCCGGGCCGGCCGGACGATCACCCGCGACCCCACCGGAACACGGTTGTAGAGATCGATGATGTCCTGGTTGAGGAAACGGATACAACCCGATGAAACCATGGTGCCAATGCTGTAGGGCTCCGTGGTGCCGTGCAGGCGATAGAAGGTGTCGCTACCGTTGCGATAGAGATAGAGCGCACGGGCGCCGAGCGGATTGTCCTCGCCACCCTGCATGCCGGCAGCCACCGGGCCATAGCGTTCCGGCTCGCGGGCAACCATTTTGGCGGTCGGCGTCCAATGCGGCCATTCAGCCTTACGACCGATGATGGCGGCACCGTTAAAATTGAAGGCTTCCGTCTTGCCGACGCCCACGCCGTAGCGAATGGCCTTGCCACCGCCAAGCACCAGATAGGCATAGCGCGCATTCGGATCCACGATCACCGTGCCGGCCGGCTCGCTCGTAGAGAAGCTGACTTCGCGGCGCAAGAAGCGCTCGTCGATCTGGGTCAGATCGACGGCATCCACCGGATGTTTTTCGTCCGGCAGCTCGTCGTACATCGCGCGATAATAGGGATCGATGGTCGGACCTGGTTGAGCGACGATCATCTCTCTCTGAGAGGCACAGCCAGCAACCGCCAGCGGCGCGCCAATCACAAAAGCCCGTCTATCAATCCGCATTTCAATAGCCTCACTCAATATCAAATGAACCGGCGGAAGCGCCTGCCTCACCGCGCAGTGCAAAGTTGGTCCCCCGGCCCACTCAATCACGCAACGCAACAACTGCGCTCTATATGCTCAAGCGTCGGTTCGCAGTCAAATCAACCGTCTGTCAGACGATTATGCCGAAAGTCATCAAAAGCGCGCTGAATTTCCTCGGCCGTGGTCATCACAAACGGGCCATAGGCGACCACCGGTTCATCGATCGGCGGGCCGGCGAACAGCAGGATTCGGAGGGAACTCGACGCTGTTATGGTCATGTTGGCGACTGCCTCGCGTGCCTCGGACGACGGCTCGAACCACGCCATATCGGGCGCCATGACGTTGATTTCATTACTTCCTGCCGAGCCTTCTCCATCCACGACATAAAGGAATCCGCGCCAGGATGCCGGCACCTCGGCACGATAAGTCGCTCCACGATCAAGCTGGATATCGAGGAAGATCAGCGGCCAATCGCTGCCGTGCTGATGCTGCACCTCACCCGCCCGACCGGCGAAAACCTTGACCTCGACTCCAGGCCCGCGATGCACAGGCACACCACTAAAAGGTTGGTCGGTGTAGCGCGCGGGCAACATCTTGAGACGGGACGGCAGGTTGAGCCAGAGCTGGAGCGTGTGGACTGGATCCGTTCCCCAGGGCTTCTCGCTGTGTAGAACCCCTCGGCCAGCGGTCATCCACTGCACGTCGCCGGCGCGCAGCACGCCCTCCCCGCCCGTATGGTCACGGTGATGCAAGGCGCCTTCAAGCACCAGCGTAACCGTCTGCATGCCGCGATGCGGATGGGTGTCGAAACCGCCCGGTGCTTGAAACCAATCTTCCGAGAAGCGCAGAAACGGTGAAATGGCAGCAAAATCCGTCGTCGAAATCAGCACACGCTTGGCATCGACCTGCCCGTTCCCGCCGTGAGTGGGTGCACGCTCAACGCGATCGATGGCAATTTCCATGTTCCCTCCCGCCAAATGATCCGATCATCATCAGATCTGTCGCATTCGCCCATTACGTCCTTAATGTCACCTGCATCTTCGGCTTCTAATAGAAAGCACACGGCGCATGACTGTGGTTCCACTGTGTCAGGGAGAGTTCGGATGCCCACGAAAGTAACGGTGATGATGAACGGCGATACCTTGGCCTCCACCGTGGGCGTGGTGAACCAGGATGCCGATCTCCTACGCCTCATCTCCGAAGTGATCGACGAAGCCCGGAAAGCCATTCCCGAGGAACTCCACGATTTCGTCATTGCCGTCGAACGGGCATGAAACATTCATCGTAGACCGGCCTTAGTCGCATCCCCAAGCATGTGCCCAGTGCGGATCGGACCGGAATGCGCCATTTGATAGGTGGTCGCTTAGCCGACGACGAGCGTTTGGTGGGATTGGAAAATTTCGCTCACGCACTCGAAATGAGGAGTCCATTGGAATAAGAGCGACTGTAGCCGGACCGGATAAGTGAGGAGATAACGTGCTAAACTCCATGGCGTGTAAATACGAGGATTTTGCTCAAGCTTGGTATCGGACTCAGGAAGACAAGCTGAAGATTCGCGAAATCTTCCACGACCATTCCGCCGCGCAAGTCGAATTCGTTAATCGCAAATTTTGGGAATGGTGCGTCATCGCTCAGGCATTGGAGGAACGCGGCAAACTAGGACCCGGCATGCGTGGCCTCGGTTTTGCCGTCGGTACGGAGCCCCTTACATCCTATTTTGCCAGCCGTGGATGTGACGTCCTGGCGACGGATTTGGCGGCAGAAGCTTCGGTTAGCGGCTGGCTCGATACAAATCAGCATGCAGCCTCGAAAAATGCCTTGTTATATCCGCCCCTGGTCGCGCAGGACGCGTTCGACGCACGCGTCGCTTTTCAACCTGCCGACATGCGAGCACTGAAAGAAATTTCTGGGCAATTCGATTTTTTATGGAGTTCTTGCGCCTTCGAACATTTGGGATCGCTGCAGCATGGCATCGATTTCGTTCTAAACTCGACACGCTATCTGCGTCCGGGCGGTATTGCGGTCCATACAACCGAAATGAACGTCAAATCCGACAGCGACACAATAATGACGGGACCAAGCGTCATCTATCGACGCAAAGACTTTATTGAACTGGCGCAAACTCTAAAGGCGCGTGGCTTGCGGCTGTCCCGCCTCGATTTCGATACCGGGAACCATCCCTTCGATCTGGCATGTGACACCGAACCCTACATGCAGCCAGGCGTGCGACATTTGAAGCTCGACATCGGCGGTTACGCCAGCACATCGTTTCTTCTGATCATTGAGAAGCAACGCACGCTCGACAAGCTGTTGGGATTTTTTGGTGTGAACCGAGGGAAGTCATGAGGCCTGCCGGCTCGATGGCTGAGATGGGAGCTAGCCTAGCTATTAGCCCCCGAAGCCTATAGCCGGCGTTCCAAATAGTTATTACCATAACCCCACCAGATGCCAGGAAAGGCGTCGGCGGGAGGAATATCATGGCGCCCCAAGGGACGGTCCAATCGGCGATCTATGACGTCGCGATTATCGGCTATGGCCCAAGCGGCATGATGGCCGCGATTCTGCTGGGCCGTGCCGGCCATCGCGTCGCGGTGATCGAGCGTTATGCCTCGCTCTACAATCTGCCGCGCGTCGGAATCGTCCACGACGACATCCTGCGCATGTTTCAGGAGATCGGCATCGCCGATCGGGTCGCACCCGCCACCCGCTTTCTGCCGAACTATGAACTGGCCCACGACGGCCGCGTGCTGCTGTCCAACGATGTCGAACCCTATGCCACCCATGGCTGGCCGGAGTTCACCTCGATCTATCAGCCGGCGTTCGAAAAGGAGCTCGATGTCGAGGCACGCCGATTGCCCAACATCGACCTTCATCTGGGCGCGACGGCAACCGCGATCACGCAGACGCCGGACAAGGTCCGCATCACCGTCGAACAGGACGGGGGCACGCGCGACATCGAAGCGCGTTTTCTGATCGGCGCCGACGGCGGCAACAGTTTCGTGCGCCAAAGCTTGAACGTCGGCTGGGAAGATCTTGGCTTCGATCAGGACTGGCTGGTGATCGACGCCAAGGCCAAGAGCGACCGGCCCGGCCTGCCGCATCTGCGCCAGTTCTGCGATCCGCAGCAGCCCGGCATGACCATGCAGATGGGACCGCAGCATCGGCGCTGGTCGTTCATGATCTTTCCCGGCGAATCGCGCACGGAAGCCATGAAACCGGAGAATGTCTGGCAGAGGCTCGCCCGGCCGGAAGGCGCCACGCCGGACGAGTTCGAGCTGATCCGCGTCGCCTCCTATCAATTCCAGTCGCGCCTCGCCACGCGCTGGCAAGACGGCCGCATTTTCATGGTCGGCGATGCGGTGCATCTGATGCCGCCATTCCTCGCCCAGGGCCTGTGCTCCGGCTTCCGCGACTCGTTCAATCTCTGCTGGAAGCTCGACCTGGTGCTGCGCGGCTCGGCACCGCAAAGCTTTCTCGACAATTATGTCATCGAGCGCGAACCACCGGCCCGTGCCACCGTGATCGAAAGCATGAAGGTCGGCTTCAACGTCAACGAACGCGATCCCGACAAGGTGCGTGCCCGCGATGCGCAACTGATGGCGCTGCAAGCGCAGAAGGACGCCGGCACGTTTGACAAAGCCCTCATCGCCTTTCGCGTGCCCGGCTATTCCTCGGGCGTCATCGCCGGCGAACATCGCGACACCCTGGGCCGTGGCGATGCCTTCCCGCAGGGGCGCGTGCGCATCGGCGCCCACGAAGGCCTGTTCGACGACGTGGCGGGACGCGGCTTTCTCATCCTCACACGCGGCGGCGATGCCGCAAGCGTGCTGAGCGAGGATGACCAAGAGTTCTGGGCATCCCTCGGCGGCCGCACCGTCGAGATGGCGAGCGCCCGCAACGCAGGCCCGAGGCAATGCATCGATCTCGACGGTCGCATCCTGCGTTTGATGGATGAATATGGGGCCGACGTTCTGGTGAAGCGGCCGGATTATTATCTGTTTGGCGCGGGGCGAAGACTCGCGGACTTGCCGAGGTTGATGGGGGATTTGAGGGATAGGTTGAGAATGGAAGTATAAATTTCAGAGATTGGCAAAGATTGGCCGATAGACTGATGGTGCCTACATTCAAGCGGCGATAGCACCTGACAAATAAAATGCATGATCCTCCCCGTTTCGATAGCCGGCAATGGACGGGGGATTATTCTCGGGCACCAGACAAGTCTTCCCCTGACATTTCAGCGGAAGGGCTCGCTCCACTTGTCGGCAGTCTATTTGGCACTGGTCTTCTATTCTTCTGCGTTCGGCCATTGATATGGTCATTATCCGGATCGCCCTTGCTGCTCTCAACCTCCAGGGACGCCGGACCACCTCTCATACTCGGCATTTGCGTGGCGCTCGTAGCCGCCTATGTCGTGAAAGCCAAGACAATATACGGACGGTTTGCCGTCGCTCTTTTCGCACTTGGCTGTACGGTCTTCCTAGTTCTGGAATATCAATATTTTAGCGACTTGCTGTCATCCAAAATGGAAAGGTCAACGATATCATTCGTTGAAGGTGTGACCCCACAGGGGATTGGAAAGAACCAACGTCTCGTTCCCGAGATAAAGTTGCAGACCAACGACGGGACACAACTCGTCATGATCGCACCAAGCTCTTTTGCGGATCGTCTTGTGCCGGGCGCCTCCTGCTTGGCGTTTCGCATTCTGACGGGATCGCATGGATTTCAGTTCGCTGACCAAGTGAAGGTTACGGGGCAGACGACGAGGAGATTGATCTCCTCCTACGACGTTGACAAATATCGCCAGCGTTGTCTGCGTGGGCCGCCTGGGTCAGCCCAATAAACGAATGCCGCGCTCTTGCGTCCGTGACCGTGCGGATGTCATTCTTCCGTCATAGCCGCGCCAGACGGCCAGACGCACCAGAGGAAACGCCATGTTCGCGCGTATCGCAGCCGCCTGCCTCTCCACCGCTATCCTCCTCGCCCAGGCTGCACCTGCAGCAGCCGCTTATCCGGATCGGCCGGTACGCATTATGCTCGGCTTCGCGGCCGGCGGCGGTGCCGACATCATGGCGCGCTGGTATGCGGAGAAACTTGGCCAGCTTTCGGGGGGCACGTTCCTCGTCGAGAACCGGGTCGGCGCGGCGGGCAATCTGTCGCTCGATGCCGCCGGGCACGCCAAGCCCGATGGCCTGACGCTGCTGTTCTCCGCCACCGTCGGCACGGCCGGCAATGCCGCTTTGTTCCGCAAAATGCCAATCGACGTCCAGAAGGACATCGTGCCCATCGTCGGCTTCGCGGAAACGCCCTTTGTCATGGTCGTGGCGCCCGATGCCGGCATCAATTCGGTCGCCGACCTCACCGCCTTCATCAAGAAGAAAGGCGCCCACGCCACCTATGGCGCGGCGACCGGCAGCGGCGTGGCCTCATCGGCGCTTTATCTCAACGCCATCGGCGCGGAAGCCACCTATGTCGGCTACAAGGCGACCGCCAATGCGGTGCAGGATGTCACAGGCCGGCAGATCGACTTCGCCTTCGCCGATGTCGTCTACGCCACCGGCCAGGCGCGACAGGGCCGCATCAAAATGCTCGCCATTTCGTCGAACGAGCGGTCGCCCACCCTGCCCGATGTGCCGACGTTGAAGGAAACCACCGGCGCGAAGACCGGCGATATCGTCGCCGTTTGGGGTGTCTGGGCGCCCACCGGCACGCCGCCCGAAATCCTGCGCCAGCTCGAGCGTTGGACCTTGGACATCACCAACATGCCCGACACCAAGAAATTTCTCGCCGATCAGGGCGCCACGCCGCTTCCTCTGAATACGGCGGACTACAAGGCGAGCTTCGAAAGGGCGCTCGGTGCCTGGAAGGATGCGGTGCGGATTGGGAAGATTGAGATTCAGTGATCGCCATCAAACGTCGAAATGTCAGAGCCGCGGCGATGCGGCATTCATAAACGCTTCCGCTTGCCACATTGCAGCAGATTTGATTTCTTCCAAATTGGGGGGGATCAGTTCGAAATGAAATTGTCGAAGCTATTTGGCGAACAGGAGCAGGCCGACGCCTTGCTCGATATCAAGAACTCAATCCACTCCCTGTCTAAGCAGGTCAGTTCGCTTCAGCAAAAACTTGCACGTATCGAGGCCATGGAGCATGGCGGCAGGGCAACTTACGTCGGCAATGGTCGCGTACTCAGCAAAGCGACGTTCCAAGACTTCAGCCTTTCCTACCTCGTTCCCGGCAGTGATCGGCTTATCGCTCCTCATCTCATTACTCATGGCGAGCATGAGCCCGAGATAGCCGACTATTTCATTACCCATGTCAAAAAGACTGATCATTGCGTCGATATCGGCGCGAATTTCGGCTTTTTCACCGCGCTAATGGCTCGCTTGGCAACAGAGGGACACACGATCGGCATTGAGCCAGACCCAGAAACCTTTGCCCTCATGAGGGACAATATCTATATCAATTTCTTAGAAGGTCGAGCGGAGGCCATTTGCGGGGCGATCTCAAATCAAGATGGCTCGCTTACGCTCCACCGGCGTGACACGCGGCCGGGCAACACCAGCATCATCGTCGAGCCAACTGAGAAGCTCGAACGCATGGGCGAGGCCCCGTCGGTCGAATTCTCTGTTCCGTCTTACCGGATTGATAGTCTGCTCGATCGCATGTCGGGTCGGATCGATCATGTGAAAATCGATGTCGAAGGAGCAGAACCCCTTGCCTTCGCCGGGATCGGTGAAACGCTAAAAGCCAATCCGAAAATTCAGATCATTATGGAATGGGCGCCCGGACAAATACGCTCTGCCGGTTTTGACGCAGCCCAATTCACCAGAGACCTAGAACAACTAGGGCTTTATCCGACTGGAATAGCCCATGACGGCAATACCTGGTCTCTAAATTACGGGTATCTCCTGTCCATACCCTATATGAGCGGTGTACTTTTAAGGCTTAAAGACTAATCGCTTTATGAGAGCCGAAATCTGGGGCTAGCTACCATCCGCCCATATCGATCTCAACCTATGCAGAGGGGCAGATCCAACACCACCGAATTAGGTCGCCCTGAGGTATCGCGCGCCATTGCAGCCGCCAAAGTTTCTCAATCCCACCTCTGGGGCATCTTCACATTGGCCACCAGAAAATCCAAAAACGCCCGCACGCGCGCCGGCAGGTGTTTGCCTTGGCCGACGTAAACGGCGTGCACCGCCTCCTCGTCGCCGGGATTAAAGTCTTCCAGCAACGGCACCAATCTTCCAGCCGCGATGTCGGGCGCGGAGTGCCAGCATGACAGGCGGCCGATGCCGGCGCCGGCCAAAAGCATCAGCCGCATCTGCTCGCCATCGCTGACGAGCGATCCCTCGGGCACCACATTGACGATCTTGCCCTTGCTGTCGCGGAACGGCCAGCCTTCGCTGGTGCGGCGGAAGCAGAAGCCAAGCAGATGATGATCGCTAAGATCAGCCGGCGTCTTCGGAACGCCGTGCGCTTCCACGTAGGCCGGCGACGCCACCATCACCATGCGGCTCTGGCCCAGGCGGCGGGCGATGAGGCCTGGCGACGTGAGCTGGCCGGCGCGGATGGCGAGGTCGGCGCGCTCCTCCATCAGGTCGACCACCTTGTCGGTGAGCGTCAGCTCCACAGTGATCTCGGGATTTTGCTCGAGGAAGCGCGGGATCAGGGGAATAAGATAGTGCTGGCCGAACGGCACCAGGCAATTGATGCGCAGGCGGCCGCGCGGCGTGGCACCGAGCGAGGCCTCACGCTCGGCCGCTGAAATGTCGGCGAGGATGCGCAGGCCGCTTTCGTAGAAAGCCGATCCCTCAGGCGTCACCTGCAATTTACGGGTCGAGCGGCGGATCAGGCGGGCGCCGAGCCGGTCTTCCAGCCGGGCGATCAGCTTGCTCACCGCCGAGGGCGTCATGCGCAGGCTGCGCGCCGCCGCCGAAAAGCTTTCCGCCTCGACGACGCGGACAAAAACTTCGATCTCGCCGGAGCGATTGATATCGGGTCGAGCCATTGTGAATTCAATTCACAAAAACTGTGCCGAAATCAAGACTGGTTCACAGGCACCCCGCCCCTATTTGTGAAGCTCAACCCGCCTCAGATTCGGGAAAAGCCATGCCTATCGCTCTCTATGCCCTCACCGCCGGTGCCTTTGGCATCGGCGTCACCGAATTCGTCATCATGGGCCTGCTGCTCGACGTGAGCGCCGACCTCCATGTCTCGATTTCCGCCGCCGGCCTGCTGATCTCCGGCTATGCGCTGGGTGTCGTGGTCGGCGCGCCGATCCTCGGCGCCATCACCGGCCGGATGACCCACAAGTCCCTGCTCATGGCTTTGATGGTGGTCTTCACCATCGGCAACATCGCCTGTGCGCTGGCGCCCGGCTACTGGAGCCTGATGGCGGCGCGCGTTCTCACAGCCTTCGCCCACGCCTCGTTCTTCGGTATCGGTTCGGTCGTCGCCACCGGCCTCGTCCCACAGGACCGCAAGGCCTCGGCCATCGCCATCATGTTCACCGGCCTGACTGTCGCCAATATTCTGGGCGTGCCCTTCGGCACCTGGCTCGGCCAGCATTTCGGCTGG
This sequence comes from Rhizobiales bacterium 62-17, assembly GCA_001898965.1. Taxonomy (GTDB): domain Bacteria; phylum Pseudomonadota; class Alphaproteobacteria; order Rhizobiales; family Beijerinckiaceae; genus Terripilifer. Next base: position 543,504 of record MKVW01000003.1, on the reverse strand, counting down.
CGCTCGACCTTCTGGGCCGTCTCCCTCGTCGGCGTCATCGCCTGGGCGGTAATCGCGCTGTTCGTGCCGCAGGATGAGAAGAAGCCGGCCAGCGAAGAGGCAGGTTCGGAAAATCTCCTCGCCGTGCTCGGTCGCGTGCCGGTTCTGCTCGGCCTGTTGACCACCGTGCTGTCGTGGATCGGCGTATTCGCGGCATTCACCTATATCGCACCGATCCTCACCCGCATCACCGGCTTTTCCGATGCGGCGGTGTCGCCGATCCTTTTGGTCTTCGGCGGCGGCCTGATCGTCGGCAATCTGCTGGGCGGTCGCTTGGCTGACAAGCGTCTGGTGCCGGCGCTGCTCGGCAGCCTGCTCGCCTTGTCGGTCGTACTGATCGCCATGAGCTTCACCCTGCACAATCAGGTGCTGACGGTGATCGCCATCGGCCTGCTCGGCGCCGCCGGTTTCGCCACAGTGCCGCCGCTGCAAACCTGGGTGCTGGAAAAGGCCGAAGGTGCCGGCCAGAGCCTGGCCTCGGGCTTCAACATCGCCGCCTTCAATCTCGGCAATGCCATCGGGGCCTGGCTCGGCGGCTTCGTCATCGATCGCGGTCCGGGCCTGGGCTCGGTGACTTTGGTCGCGGGCTTCGTGCCGCTGCTGGCGCTCGCCGTCGCCCTGCTGGCCCTGCGGCTGGAACGCCGCAAGAGCTACCGCGCACCCGCCGTTGTTTGCCCCGGCGAGTGAGAGGTGATCGCCAGCAGCGCCTCAAGCGCGGCCTTCAGGCCCCGGTTGAGGCGCTTGTCGCGACGAACCACCACGGCCAATTGCCGATGAAGACGCGGCGAAAGCGGTCGGATATCCAGGTCCGATCGCTTTTCCTTGGGCACCGCCATCTCAGGCAGGATGGCGCAGCCAAGGCCAGCTCCCACCATCGCCTTGATGGCTTCGACACTGCCAAGCGACATCACCGGATTTAATGTCACGCCGCTTTTGGCGAACCAGCGATCGACAATCAGCCGCGTATTGCCGCCAGGCTCGAACAACAGCAGTGGCAAGGTCGCCATCGCCGCCGCCGTCACTTTCTCCGGCAAAGCCGTGCTGCGCGGCGCGATGGCGACAAACGCATCGTCCATCACCGGCGTGATCTCCAGCATGCGGCCGGACGCCGGCAGGGTCACCAAAGCAATGTCGAGCAGATTGTCCTCGACCGCTTTGACGATCTCCGCCGTATTGCCCGTGGCGACAGTGATTTCGAGGCCCGGATGTTTCTGCCGCAGCGCCCCGAGCAGTGGCGGCAGCAAGAAGATGCAGGCCGTGGCCCCGGTGCCGAGGCGCACCCGTCCCAAGCTGCCGCTGGCATGGCGTCCCACCGCCTCGACAGCGGAGGACACAGCGGCCTCAATCTGGCCGGCATGGGCCAACAGTTCGGCCCCGGCCGCCGTCGGCCGCGCCTTGCGCCCGACGCGCTCGACCAGCGCCGTTCCCAATCTTTGTTCCAATTGCCGGATTTGCAGGCTCACCGCCGGTTGGCTGAGACCGAGCCGCTCGGCGGCGGCCGAAAAACTGCCGTGTTCGATTACGGTGACGAAGGTTGCGAGCGTGGTGAGATTGAGACTTTGCATTCAAAGATTTTCTCATGATCCGTATAATCAGCCAAAGCTTCTTTTATGCTTCAACCTGGGTCATGATCCGGCGCTAACTTGCTCCGCCGGCTGGTGGATTCTTGGATTTGAGATCGATACAAGATGGAAAACGACGACTTGACGGAAAATGCCGCGAAAACTCGCCCGCTCGTCCGCGATGCCCAGAAAGCGGACATGAGCGCGGTCCAAAGGATCTACGCCCATCACGTCCTGCATGGGCTCGCCACGTTCGAGGAAGTGCCGCCGACTGTCGACGAGATGTTGCGCCGCCGTGCCGCCGTCCTGGACTCCGGGCTTCCCTATCTTGTCGCCGAACGCGACGGCCAAGTGGCCGGCTATTGTTATGGCGCCACCTACCGTCCTCGCCCCGCCTACCGCTATACGGTCGAGGACTCGATCTACATCGCCCATGGTCTCGACGGACGCGGCATCGGTTCGGCCCTGCTGGGTGAACTCATCGCCCGCTGCGAGCGCGGCCCCTGGCGGCAGATGCTGGCGGTCATCGGCAACAGCGGCAATGCCGGCTCCATCGCTTTGCATCGCCGGTTCGGTTTCGAGCACACGGGCACGTCCGTGTCGGTCGGCTTCAAGCTCGGCCAATGGGTCGACACAGTGCTGATGCAGCGCGCGCTCGGTGAAGGCGACCGCACCAAGCCGGAATAAGCCGCGATGATCGCGCGCAAGACCGTCCTCTGCCTGGCGATCTCCCAGCTCGTCGCCTGGGGCATCTCCTATTATCTCATCGGCGTCTTCGGTGGCCTCATCGCCGCCGACTTCGGCTGGAGCAGCGAGATCGTCTATGGCGGCTTCGCCGCCGCGCTATTGGTGATGGGCCTCACCTCTTCCGTCATCGGCCGGCTCATTGACCGGCACGGCGGCCGGCCGGTGATGATCGTCGGCGCTCTCCTCAATGCCCTCGGTTGCCTGGGACTGGCGCTGAGCAGCGGGCTCATCAGCTATTACGCCGCCTGGATCTGCCTCGGCCTCGCCATGCGGCTGACACTCTATGACGCAGCTTTCGCGGCTCTGGCGCGGATCGGTGGCCAACAGGCGCGCCGGCCGATCTCGCAAATTACGCTTCTCGGCGGTCTCGCCTCGACCGTGCTTTGGCCCATAGGCCATACGCTGGCCGAACAATTCGGCTGGCGCGGCGCGGTCATCGCCTACGCTGGCTTCGCTTTGCTGACCATTCCGCTTTATCTGACGATCCCCGCCGGCCGCGCCAAGCCTGTCGATACGCCCCAAACCGTTACCTCTTCGCCGCCGCTGGCGAAGGGTTCGCGCGACGTCATGATTTTGGGCGGGCTCTATGCGGTGATCGCCAGCATGGCCAATTTTCTGAACGCCGGCATGTCGGCGCATATGGTCGGCGTCCTCACCGGCGTCGGACTGACCGCGGCCACCGCCGTCTGGGTCGCCACATTGCGCGGCGTCGGGCAATCTCTTTCGCGCTTCTGCGAAGTCCTGTTCGGCGATCGGATCGATCCTCTTAAACTCAATGTGCTGGCAACGCTGGCGCTGCCGATCGCGTTCGCCGCCGGCTTGTTCTCCGGCACGTCTCTCATCGCGGCCATCGTCTTCGCCTCTCTCTATGGCGCCGGCAACGGCCTCCTCACCATCACACGCGGCACCATGCCCCTCGTCCTGTTCGATCCGCGCAGCTATGGCACGCTGGTTGGCCGGCTGATCGCGCCAAGCTTCATTCTTTCGGCTGTCGCGCCTGTCGCCTATGCCTTCGTCATCGAACGCTTCGGCAACAGCGGCGCGCTCTATCTGTCGCAAGCCGCGGCCGCCATCGCCTTGCTGGCAGGTGTTCTCCTGCTTATCTTATGCCGGTCGAGACGACCCGCCTAATGCACCCAGAACAGGCTCGGCGCATTGCCGGCGAGCCGTTCGATCTCGGCCACATCGTCATCGCCCAACTGTCCATTGACCGCATCGACGTTCTGCAACACCTGCTCGGCTGTCGAAGCACCGGCGATGACGCTCGGCACCGCCCGGCGCGACAACAGCCAGCGGAAGGCCAATTGCAGCATGGTGATGCCACGCGCCGTACAGAATTCGTCGAGCCGTTCGACGATCTCGTAATTGCGATCGCGCAGGAAAATATCGGCGAGCATTTCGCTCTTGGTTAAGCGGCCCTCCGGCAGCGGCATGTTGCGGCGATATTTGCCGGAGAGGAAACCGCTGGCCAGCGGGAAAAACGGTAACAAGCCAAGTCCATGATGTTCCAGTGCCGGCAGCAGCTCGGCCTCAACGTCACGCGCCAGCAGGCTGTATTGGTTCTGGCTCGAAATGAAACGCTCGGCATTGAGCTTGTCGGAAGCATGCAAAGCATCGACAAGCTGCCAGGTCGGCATGTTGGACATGCCGATGTAGCGCACCTTGCCTTGACGCACGAGATCGTCGAGCCCGCGCAAGGTTTCCTCGATCGGCGTCACGTGATCGGGGAAATGCAATTGGTAGAGATCGATCCAATCCGTACCGAGACGTTTCAGGCTCGCTTCCACTGCCGAGATCATGTAGCGGCGCGAGCCGTTGGAGTGATGGCTGCTGCGATCAAGAGGCAGGCCGAATTTCGTGGCGATAACCGTATCGGCGCGACGCGCCCCAAGCGCGCGGCCCAATATTTCCTCGGAGGCGCCCGAGCGATTCATCGGATAGACGTCAGCCGTATCGAAGAAATTAACGCCCGCATCGAGCGCGGCATGAATGACCTTTCGCGAAGCCTCCTCATCGAGACGGCCGCCGAAATTATTACAGCCGATACCCAGCGTTGAAACACGCAAGCCCGATCGGCCAACCGTCCGAAACTCCATGGTCTTCTTCCTCTCCCACGACGTGCTCGATGGCACTTGCCCGCGTGCATAACCTTTACCATCCGACGCGGTCAACGCTTCGGCGAGGAAGCGTAGCTAGACATAAGCAGAGCCTTATCTTACTCTTTGCGACATCGGAGGAAATACGTCACATGAAGCATCGCGTCGAAAAGCTCGCCTGTGTGGCGATGGCTCTCGGTTTGTCTGCCTGTGCGACAGTCGAAAACCTGACACCGACGGCGTCGCGCTCGCCGGCCTCAGGTTCCTACGAAACGCTGCCGGCCGACAGGCTGATCGGCAAATGGGGCATGGCCTCTTATCGCGAAGAGAAGGACCGCGCGCGCACCGAGCGCATCGCGCGCCAGTGCCGCCAGCCCTATGTCATCGCCAAGGGGCCGACCGATGGCGTGATGATGCATGTCGCTGACGATTCGCAGCAATATGAACTCGCGTTGAAACGCGCGCGCGATGGCAAGACCTATCTCGGCTTCGCCACGCCACCGGGCGATCCGCAGGATCGCGAGATCGTCTCCATGACCGATAAGGAGATGATCATGCGTTTCGTCGATCCGGATGCCAATACGCGTTACGGAACCTTCATCTATGTGCGGTGCTGAGAGAGAAGCTGGGATGACCACGCAAGACACGACTTCAACGCGCAGTTCGATGCGTCCCTGGTTGGCCGCCGCGATGGTAGCCACGGTGGCTTTGCTCGCGCCCTCATTGGCGCAGGCACAGGCGGCTTCCGCCGCGGCACAACGCGAGACCATGAACGTCGGCGACGAGCCCGGCCGCATCTCCACCGAGGAAACCATTATCCGTGATGGCCCCTATGCGCGACAGCTGGTTTTCTTCCGCTCCAATGATCCGCCGGGCACGCTGGTCATCCACACGTCCGAGCGCTTTCTCTATTACGTGCTCGGCAACAACCGCGCCTTGCGCTACGGCATCGGCGTCGGCCGCGAAGGCTTCCAATGGTCTGGGTTGGTCAAAGTCAGCCGCAAGGCCGAATGGCCCGACTGGACGCCGCCGCCGGAAATGATCACGCGCCAGCCCTATCTGCCCCGCTTCATGGCCGGTGGCCCTGGCAATCCGATGGGCGCACGCGCCATGTATCTTGGCTCGACCGTCTATCGCATCCACGGCACCAACCAGCCGGAGACGATAGGCCAATCGATTTCATCGGGCTGTTTCCGTCTCGCCAATGGCGACGTGATCGATCTCTTCTCTCGCACCAATGTCGGCGCGAAAGTCGTCATCCGCCATTCGGCGCAGCTCTAATCCGATCGCAAGGACAATCCATGCTCGATCCAATTCGCACCACAGGCCTGGCGCTGGGGCTCGCACTCACCACGACCTTGCCCGTTCATGCCGGAACCCTGGATGACGTCAAACAGCGCGGCACGCTCTCGTGCGGCGTCAGCACCGGCCTTGGCGGTTTTTCCGAGCGCGACGACAAGGGTCAATGGCGCGGCTTCGACGTTGACTTCTGTCGCGCCATCGCCGCTGCGATCTTCAACGATCCCTCGAAGGTCACCTATGTTCCGCTCAATGCCGCCGATCGTTTCGAGGCTCTGCGCGCCAAACGCATCGACGTGCTGTCGCGCAATTCGTCATGGACCTTCGAGCGCGAAGCGGGTCTCGGCCTGCTGTTCGCCGGCATCACCTATCACGATGGCCAGGGTTTCCTCGTCGCCCGCAAACCACAAGTGATCTCGGCCCTCGAACTTAACGACACCTCGGTGTGCGTGCAGGATGGCACCACCACGCGCGCCAATCTCGGCGACTTCTTCAAAGCCAATTCCATGACCTATCGCGAAGTGCTCGTCGCTTCGCCAGGCGATGCGATCAAGGCGCTTGAAAAGGGCGATTGCGACGTCTTCACCGCCGACCAGTCGGCGCTTTATGGCGAGCGCCTGAAACTGTCGCAACCCGGCGGCGCCGTCGTGCTGCCCGACGTCGTCTCGAAGGAACCGCTCGGTCCGGCGGTGCGTGGCGACGACGTCGCTTGGTTCAACCTGATCAAATGGACGAACTTCGCCCTCATTAACGCCGAGGATCTCGGCATCGGCACGGCCACGCTCGACGAAGCGTTGAAATCGACCAAACCGGACGTGCGCCGCTTCACCGGTGCCGAAGGCGGTTTCGGAGCGCAATTGAAACTGGAGCCCGATTGGGCAGTGCGCGCGGTGCGCGCCGTCGGCAATTACGGCGAGATGTTCGAACGAAATGTCGGCGCGGCGTCCAAACTCGGCATTCCGCGCGGCTTGAACCAGTTGTGGTCGAACGGCGGCATTCTCTACGCGCCGCCACTGCGTTAAGGCACACGAACGTTCCAGAGAACTGCCAAGCTATCCACATCCATTGCCGAGATCGTTCAAATTGTAACGATCTCGGCGATCTTTCTTTAGCGTTATTGATTTCAAATCTTCCGAATTGATTGTTCAACGATAAACCGCTCAAGGGCGCGATAGTTTAACACCAATGACCATTCATCTTGACCACGATTTGCCCCACCTCGCCTCGCGACACGAAGATCTCCTCAATCAGTTGGCCGACGATCCCAGCCACTATATCGAGGAAATCCCGCATCCCACGCTACCGCGACTGGTTCTCAAAAGCGCCACCGACGCGGTCGTCGACGAAACGCCGATGGGTCTTGACGCCTTGCAGGCGCTGATCGACCTGATGACCATCGGCGCGCTTGAACGCTGTTATTTTCCTGGCGAGGACCGGCGCGTCGCCTATCGGCTGGCGGGCCGCAAAACCGCGTCTCAACACCCGCCGGAGAAGCAGCGGCGGATCGCGTGAGGCTTGCGATCCCGCACAAATGTCGCGGGAGTTCGCGCTTGGATGAAAACGCGACATCAGATTTTAGGAAACCAAATCTAGGCCTCCCGCCGTTGACCTTTGCTATCGCCCGGTGTTCGTTCGCCGGCAGATCAACAGCGAAGAGGTTGCGCCATGTATGTCGCCATGAACCGTTTCCAAGTGCGTCCCGAGGCGGCGACGGCCTTCGAACAGATGTGGCTGAAGCGCGAAACGCGACTGCCGGAAGTTCCAGGCTTCCTGTCGTTCCACATGCTGCGTGGACCGCAGCGTGAAGATCACATCCTGTTTTCTTCCTACACGCTGTGGGCGTCGCGCGACGCCTTTGAGGCCTGGACGAAGTCGCCGCAGTTCGCCTCCGCCCATAAAGCCGCGGCGAGCAAGACGGGAAGCGATCAGAAATCCGAACAGCAACCGATGACGATCGGGTCGTCGCAGTTCGAGGGGTTCGAGGTGTTGCAAGTAATCGATGGCAAGTGACCGATGGCAAGTGATCGACGGCAAGTCCGCATCGTCGGGGCAAGCTGCGTGAGCGCAACGAAACATCGGCAGCGGCACGCTGCCTATCGATACTAGCTTATCGATTGAAACGGATCGGCACGGCGAGCGAAATCGTCCGGCCGCCAACGTTATCGGGGGGCTGTGGCACCGGGCTCGCCCGCCGCATCATCGCCACGGCCTCGCCATCCAGCGCCGCATCGCCAGAACTGCGCACCAGGCTCGACGACAATACGCGTCCCGACCGATCGATGGTGAAGGCGACGGAAGCGGAGCCGGCGCTATTCGCGCCCGCCGGAAAGCGCTTGTAGCGATTGAGATGCGCGATCAGGCTGCCGCGCCAGGATGCCATCGATGCTCCCGAAACCGGCGCCGAAGCCGCCACCGGCGCTGCGGCACCGGTTTGCGCTGAAAGACGCGAGGCAGCAGCGGCGCGTGGCGGCGCCACCCGCTCGGGCTTATGTGTATCGGTCCTGGCATGCCGCACTTCGCGCTTCGGTTCCTTCGGCTTCACCTCGCGCACCGGCTTCGGCACGACCTTCGGTGTGGGCTTGGGTTCGACCTTGGGTTCAATTTTGGGCTTGGGCGTTTCCATCACCACGTCGCTGTCTTCGACCTTGGGCAATGGCGCGACCACAGCCTGTTCCGGAGCCGCCTGTTCAGGCACCTGCGGCTCAGCCACTTCAGGCTGAGACGTCTCTTCGGGCGGTGTCGGTTCGGTTTTCACCATGTCCGGCGACGGCGGGATATCGACTTCGGCCAGCTCGGGATCAACCGCCCAAGCGGCCAGTTCGATGACCATGCCTTGCGCCGGTTCGGCGGCTTCCGCCGGTGCCGGCCGCCAGCTCACGGCCAACCAAACCACGGCACCGTGAGCCAGGGTCACCAGCAGGCCGGCGGTCGCCCAGCGCAAGCGCATGCCCCAGATGTTCTGCCCATCTGCTGGCTGTCCAAAAGCGTAGCTGTCCATGGCGGTCTCATTCGATGGGCGGCGAGCGAATTCACGCGAAGGCCGGCATCGATCCGTCTATAGCCAAGTATTTCCTCGGCGCAACAAATGTATTTTTTAAATATTATAAGTTTTATCCGTCACAATTGCCTTTCCACGCAGCACTGATTGAAGCAGGCACGCGCTACGGACCGGATCGATGGCGACCAGTAAAACCCGTGATTCTACGGTAGGCTTGGGTAGTCTATAAGCAAAGAGGCCGAGAATAGCGGTCTAAGGCCCTCGTCAGCCCAAAATGTCGCGCCAGCCTGGAGAAGCCTCTGACTCTTTTCAGAAATACCGCCAAGCTATTCCTGTAAGAATTATAATCTATATATATTCAAAATATATAGTATATGCCGTCGATATATTCTACTTGATCCGAACTATATTGTTAATCTAAGGCGCCCCACCAAAGAATGGGGGCACTTTTATGAATTCTAAATGGAAAATACCGGTCATTATACTGACCGCGGCATCTGCTTTCACACAGGACGCGGCTGCCCAACAATCCACAAAGGCGACGCCTGAATCGGCCATCGACCTCGACCAGATCACGGTGACCGCAACCCGCAGTCCGCAACAGGTCCTCGATGTACCGGCCACGGTAAGCGTTATCACCCGTCAGGAGATCGAGGATCACGGCATCCGCGACATGCAGGATCTCGTGCGCTACCAGCCGGGCGTCAGCGTCAACCGGCAAACGTCGGGTACCGATCCGTTCGGCAATTTCGGCGGCTTCACTATCCGTGGTGTCGGCGGCAACCGGGTGCAGATGCGGGTGGATGGCGTGCGCGTCATCGAGCGCATCACCGACGGCACGCGCGACTTCGTCGGCATGCCCTTCATGAAAAGCGTCGAAATCCTGCGCGGCCCGGGCACGGTGCTGTGGGGCGCCGACGCTTTGGGCGGCATCGTCTCCTATCGCACGCTCGACCCATCCGACCTGTTGCGCGACCCCACCAAATCCTACGGCGGCAAGCTCGATACAGCCTTCGACAGTTTCGACCGGTCCTTCGTCAAGACCGCTATCACGGCGGTGCGCATCAATCCCTCGCTCGAAGCCCTCGTCGGCATCAGCCACCGCAGCAACAACGAAGCGCGGCTGAGCCAGGCTCGCGCTGACGGCGGCATCTACGGCTGCCCGGTTCCGTCTCTGCGCTACCTGCCCTGCAATCAGCTGAACCCGGTGTCGCAATCGACCCTGAACGGCTTCGCCAAACTCGTCTACCGGCCAACCACCGATCATGAACTCAAGCTCTCGGGCGAATGGTACGATCGCGACGGCACGGTCAATCAGATCTACGACTATAACGTCGTCAGCCTCGGCATCCGCAATGGGCCATATCTGCGCAATCAGGTGATGACGCGCAAAACCATCTCGCTCGAACACGAGTGGAATGTCGGCGCGCCCTATCTGGACAGCCTCCGCTGGCAGGTGTCGCATTCCGCACAGCAGCGCCAGTTCATCAGCGATCGCGTGCAGCAGCTCGCCAACGGCCAGCTTCGCTACACCCATGGCTATCTGAGCTACCTCGAAAAGTTCACGCAGCTCGACATCCAGGCCAAATCGACTTTCGTTCTGGGACCAAGCCGGCACAAGCTGACCTATGGTTTCCAGGGCGATCTCATGCAGGCCGACTACAATCGGCGCGATGACATTCGCAATCTTACAACCAATGTGCTGACGACGACCATCGCCGGTGGCTTCAACTTCGCCAACTCCACCACCAAGCGTTACGATTTCTTCCTGCAGGACGAGATCGAACTGTTCAGCGATCGCTGGACGGTGACGCCGGGCATTCGCTACGCCAATTACGAGATCAACCCCAAGCCAGGTCCAGGCTATGTCTATATTCCTGGCAGGCAGCCGCGCGATCTCGCCGCCCATCGCTTCGTGCCGCAGCTCAGCACCATGTTCAAGCTGAACGACACCTATTCGGTCTACGCGCGTTATTCCGAAGGTTTCAAAATGCCGACGGCGCAACAGCTTTTCACCTCTCTGCCTTTCGGCAATCAGAACCTTATTCCCAATCCGGACCTACGGCCGGAACAGGCGCAATCCTATGAGGCGGGCATTCGCGGCAAGTTCGCCCAGGGCTGGTTCTCGATCGGCGTCTTCCACACCCGCTACAAGGACTTCATCCAGGAGCTGTATCAGATCAACGCGACGGAGCTTACCTCGCGCAATCTGTCCTCGGTGACCATTTCCGGTGTCGAAGCGTCGGCCGAATGGCGCTTCCACGAACGTTGGCTGGCCAATCTCTCGGTCAGTTATCAATACGGCAATCAGCGTGCCACGCCCGGCGCGGTGCAAACTGCCTACAGCGATATCAGCCCGCTGACGGCCGTCACCGGCCTCAAATATCAGATGCCCGAACATGGTCTCGAAGCCGAGTTCATCGGTACGTTCGCGGCAGGTGTCGCGCGCGCCGCGACGCCGACCACGTTCAAGCCGCCGGGCTACAGCGTATTCGACGCCTATCTCAACTGGAAGCCGCTCCCGAACGTGACCTTGCGTGCCGGCATCCAGAACATGTTCGACCGGCGTTATTTCTCGAACGTGTTCCGCTACGACATCGCGCCCTCAGCCAGCGTACGCGCCGTCAATCCGCTTGAACTGCAGACCGCACCGGGCCGCACGTTCAAGATCGGCGCGACGATCGATTTTTGAGAAACCACGTCTGTGAACGGTGCCGGCCGCGCGCCCGGCACCGTTCACGCGTTCAGGAGTTGCCTTATGTCAGATCAAACCGCCGACCGCGAAATCCTCGACGTTGCGGCAGAAACCATTCTCGCCCTTCTGCCCCGGATGGGACGCATCATGCTCGGCACACAAGCCGGCGGCACTACCCATGAGAGGATCGGCGAAATCGAGGCCGTCACCATCGACAACGGAACGGCGCGGCTATCGGGACCGTGCCACGATAGCCAGATCGATCTTTCCCAGATCGCAACGGTCATCGCCGATCGCTCCGGAAGAATGCGCGAGCGCATCTTGCCGAAGCTCGAAATGCAGGACCGTCAAGGCATCACATTGTTCAGCCTGCACGCACTCGACGGCCCCGAACTTTTCGACAAGGCTTTGGCGCCCTTCAGCCCCGGTCGTCCCGTTACCCCACCCGAAAGAAAACCCTCGTCGTCGGCGCAGGACGTGCCGGCAGACGATCTGGCCATCGTCACCTTCCAGGCAGCGCACGAAAGCGGCGAGCCCGTCACCATCGAAATGCGTCGCGCGGGTCTCGTCCAGGCGTGGACCGGCGAGGTGCCCGAACCGAAACCGGCCATGGGCTTCATCAATGTGATGACCAAGGATTTCCATCTGCATCTGATGGCCGGCGCGGTCGCGCGCTGGCGCAAGCTCGGTGACACGCAGAAAGTCGAACTGCATGCCGAAACGGCCGATGGCGCACTAACCGGCCTCGTGCTGCGCGCCGCGCCGCAAGCTTTCGCGCAGCTGACGGAAGCTGTCCATCATGGTTGAAGCGACACCTCCATCGATCCCGCACCGTCGCGCCCGCTGGATCGACCCACAAACCCGTCACGAGATCGCCCCTGGCGAATTGATGGCGCGCATGGCCGCGCAACAGGTCGTCTTGCTGGGCGAAACCCACGATATCGCCGAGATTCACCGCTGGCAGCTGCAGGTCTTGACCTGCCTGCATCTGCTTCGTCCGCGCATGGTCGTTGGTTTCGAAATGTTTCCGCGCCGCGTGCAGCCCGTGCTCGATGCCTGGGTGGCGCAGGAGCTGACGACTGAAGAATTCATCGAACGCAGCGAATGGGCGAAGGTGTGGGGCTTTGACCCCGCCATCTACCTGCCGCTGTTTTATTTCTGCCGGCAGCAGAGCGTGCCGATGCGGGCGTTGAATTGCACGCGCTCGCTGGTGACCCGCGTCGGCCAACTCGGCTGGGAAGCCATCCCCGTCGAGGAACGCGACAGCGTCACACCTTCGGCCCCGGCGACGCAGGCCTATCGCGACTATCTGCTGGGATTGATGGCTGGCGTTACCGCCCGCGATGCCTCCTTCGCCGCGCCGGAACGGTTCGACCGTTTCGTGCGGGCGCAACAGGTCTGGGACCGCTCCTTCGCCTGTGCCGTCGCCGATTGCCTGGAAGGGCAGCCGGACGATCCCCTTGTCGTCGGCATCATCGGGCGCGGCCATCTCGAATATGGCCATGGCACGCCCTATCAATTGCGCGATCTCGGCCTCAATCGCATCGGCATTTTGTTGCCGACCGACAACGACAGCCATGATGTGAACGCCCTCTCCGGCCTTGCCGACGGCCTCTTCCGCCTCGCCTATCCGGAACCGCCCGCCGACCGACGGCCTGTCACGCCGAGGGCCAGTGCATGAGCACTCTCGCCAGCCAGTTCATCCGCCTCACCCGCCTTTGCATCGCCGGCGAAGGCGGCCGGATCGGCCTCCTCTATGTCTTCATCCTGTTCGTGCTCGGTCTGGGCGGTATCTGGATCACGGTGCAGATCATCGGCTGGACCGCCGTCTTCTACAACGCCTTGCAAAAGCTCGATGTCGACACCGCGATCTGGCAGATCGGCGTGTTCTTCTGCCTGATCGGCGCCAGCGCCGCCATGTTCTTGACGGCCACTTATCTCCGTAAAATGCTGATCATCCGCTGGCGGCGGACATTGACCGAGGCGGTGCTCGACCGCTGGCTCGCCGGCAAGGCCTATTGGCATCTGCGCGACCGCAAGGATGGCGGCATCGACAATCCCGATCAGCGCATCGCCGAAGATTGCCGCATCTATGTCGACAAGCTCACCGGCGAAGCTGTCGAACTGATGGTCAATATCGTCGCGATCGTCTGGTATGTCAGCATCGTCTGGGGCCTGTCGACCTTTCCGCTTTCCTTTTCGCTGTTCGGGCTGAGCATTGAAATCCCGCGTTACATGGTCTGGGCGGCACCGATCTATGTGGTGATCGCCAGTACGGCCACTCATCTGCTCGGCGCACCGCTCAAGAACATCAATTTCGAGCAGCAGCGCCGCGAGGGCGATTTCCGTTTCGCGCTGTCGCGCTTTCGCGAACATGTCGAAGCGGTGGCGCTGGCCAATGGCGAGGAGGCTGAGCGTCGCCTGTTGCGCGATCGTTTTCGCGCCGTACTCGACAATTGGCGTCTGCTGGCGCGGCGCGATCTCATTCTCGGCTGTTTCACCCGGCCCTATATGCAAACGGTGCTGCGCATTCCCCTCTTCCTGGCACTGCCCGCCTTTCTCGCCGGCAAGATCACCTTCGGCGGCTTGATGCAGATCAGCTCCGCCTTCTCCAATGTCGTCACCACGCTGTCCTGGTTCATCTTTTCCTATCGTGATCTGGCGGAACTGGCGGCGGCCGCCAATCGTCTCGCCTTCTTTCTCGATGCGGCGGAGAATGCCGGCCGGCAGGTGGCGCAGCCGCAGATCGTCACGGCCTCGGACAATCGTTTGACGATCGATGATGTGCGCCTCTCGACACCATCGGGCAAAACGCTGGCGCCGTTCGAACGGCTCGACCTGAAAGCCGGTACGTCCTATTGGCTGTCGGGCCCGTCCGGTCGCGGCAAAAGCACATTAACGAAAGCGATCGCCGGCTTGTGGCCGCATGCGCAAGGCCGCATCGACAAGCCAGAAGCCGACATCGCTTTCATGCCGCAGCAAGCCTATCTGCCGCTCGGCAGCCTGCGCGCCGCTCTGGCCTATCCGCTCGATCCGAGCGACTTCGCCGAAGACCATTTCCTGGAAGCCCTGAAACTCGTCGGCCTCGAGCGACTGAGCACGTTGGAAGGCACGGCCTGGGAGGAAGCGCGGCGCGGCCTGTCCGGCGGCGAACGCCAACGGCTGGCGCTCGCCCGATTGATTCTGCAACAACCGGATTGGGCTTTCCTCGACGAAGCTACCAGCGCGCTCGATCAAGAGAGCGAAACCACGCTCTTGCAGAACCTGCGCGCGACGCTTCCACACACAACATTCATCTTCATCGCCCATCGCCCGCCGCAAGGCGCCGGTCGGTTCGAGAAAGTCGACCTTTAGGCAATCCGTTCACATTCAGCACGATACAGCTCGCCACATCGCGTCGTTTTTCGATCGATGTGATGTGCGTTCAAGAACTGCAAAATATTGCAGCTTAAGCGCGTCTTTTCCCGCTTGATCCCGAACCCTATTCGGATCACCCTGCTCACAAATATACTGACGCACAATTACGGTGCGTAGTGATGGGATGATCCGAACCAAGGGAGGCTTGCATGGCCAATACTCGGGGCAGTTCGCGTCGTGTCTTCTTGAAAACTGTCGTTGCTGCCGGAGCGACCGGAACGGTGGCCGGCGCGCAAGTCGCCAATGCGGCGGGACCGGCCGAACATCTCGACCTCCCTCCCCCTAAGCCCAGCGCCCTGCCGCCGAATGCCCAGGTCGCCGCCGCCGAAGTGGGACAGGTGCCGAACGCACCGGAAGAAAGCCGCAAGCCCGGCTCCGACTTCATGGTCGATGTCATGAAGTCCCTCAACTTCGACTACCTACTGACCAATCCGGCCTCGAGCGTTCGCAGTTTTCATGAGTCGCTGATCAACTACGGCGGCAACAAAATGCCGGAGATGCTGACTTGCATGCATGAAGAGTCGGCGATCGGCATGGCGCACGGCTATTTCAAGATCACCGGCAAGCCGATCCCCGTTTTGGTGCACGGGACGGTCGGATTGCAGCATGCCACGATGGGGATTTTCAACGCCTGGTGCGATCGCGTTCCCATCATCGTCATCGGCGGCAATCATCTCGATGCCGCGACGCGTCCACCCGGCGTGCCAACGTTTCATGCGGCGCAGGACCCCAATGCCATCATCCGCGATTTCACCAAATGGGATGACCAGCCGGTTTCGTTGAATCACTTCGCGCAATCGATGGTCCGCGCCTATCGCATCGCGATGACGCCGCCTTACGAACCGGTGGCGATTTCTCTCGATGCGGGCTTGCAGGAAGTGCCTTATCCGAAGGGCGAGAAGCTACAAATCCCGAAATATGTGGCCAGCGCCCCACCGCAGGCCGATGCGGCGGCGCTGCGCGAAGCAGCCAAACTGCTCGCCGAGGCGGAAAATCCCGTGATCATCGCCGACCGCGCGGCCCGCACGCCAGCCGGCATGCGCCTCGTCACCGAATTGGCTGAAACCTTACAAGCGCCGGTGGTCGATCAGCTCGGCCGGCTCAATATCGCGACCAATCATTATCTCAATCAGTCGTCCCGCGGCCGCGCCTTGGTGTCACAAGCCGACGTGGTCCTCGGCCTGGAGCTGTCGGACTTCTGGGGCACGGTCAACGGCTATATCGATAACGAGGAAAATCACGGCCACGGCATACAGGAGCGTGGGACCAAACCATCGGCCAAACTGATTTCGATTTCCGCGACGGAACTGCTCAGCAAATCCAACTTCCAGGATTTCCAGCGTTTCCAGCCGGTCGACATCGGCATGGCTGGCGATGCCGAGGCGTCGCTTCCCCTGCTCATCGAATATGTCAAATCGGCTCTGCCAGCGGGCAAGAAAGATGCGCTCAGCCAGCGTGCCGAACGCCACAAAAAGGCCTGGGCGGAAAACCGCGCCCGTTCGATCGCCGCGGCTGGCATCGCCTGGGACGCCCAGCCGATCAGCACAGCTCGGCTCTGCGCCGAAATCTGGAATCAGATCAAGGGCGAAGACTGGTCCATGGTCAGCCGCGATTCCTTCCATAGCTCCTGGCCGACCCGGCTCTGGCCCTTCGACAAATATTATCAATTCATCGGCGCTTCGGGCGGATACGGTGTTGGCTATGGCGCACCGGCCGCTGTGGGCGCGGCGCTTGCCAACCGGGCCTTCGGCCGTTTCTCGCTCAACATCCAATCGGACGGCGACCTGATGTATGCGCCCGGTGTGTTGTGGACCGCCGCGCATCACAAGATTCCGATGTTGAACGTGATGCACAACAACCGTGGCTATCATCAGGAGGTGATGCACGTGCAACGTATGTCCAACCGGCATGATCGCGTTGCCAATCTCGGTGGTGGCTCCGTGCCCGTCGGCACCGGCATCGAAAACCCCAACATCGACTACGCCAAACTGGCGTCGTCGCTCGGCATGTGGTCGGCCGGGCCGATCACCGACCCGAAAGATCTGGCACCAGCGCTCAAGCGTGCCGTTGAAGTCGTCAAAGGTGGCGAGCCCGCGCTCGTCGATGTCGTGTGCCAGCCGAGGTAACGTGATGACCAGAAGTTTTTTGCAATTCGCGTCCCTCAGCTTTGCCGTCCTCGTCGGCTCGTCTTTGCAAGCCACTGCGGCTGATGACACCGGCCATGCGCAGTTTCTGAAATATGGCTGCTGGCAATGCCACGGAACCGAAGGCCAAGGCACTTCGGCCGGCCCGAAACTCGCTCCGGAGCCGCTACCGTACGAAGCTTTCTCGGCTTTCGTCAGAAGCAGTTCGCGGCAGATGCCGCCGTTCCGCGAGCAGGTTCTCCCCGATCAGGATTTGCAGGCGATCCACGCCTATCTCTCGTCGCGGCCACCCGCCGTCGACGTGAAGAAATTCATCGACCCTTAGAAAAAAGGGCCGCCACTCATCCGAGCGGCGGCCCTTTCATTTTAGGCCGGAATGGCACCGAAGCGGCCACTCTGGAAGTCGGTGATCGCCTGCACGATCTCCTCCTTGCTGTTCATCACGAACGGGCCGTGCATGACCACTGGCTCGTCGATCGGCTCACCCGCCAACACAAGCAGGCGGACATTGCCATTGGCCTCGATCGTTACTTCGCTGCCCTTCTGATCGAGCAGAACGAACTCGGCCTCACGCGCGATGGCCTCGCCGTTCACCTCGACCGTGCCTTCCAGCACGACCACGGCGGCGGTGTGGCCCTCGGGCACCGGCAGGCGGGCCATCGCACCGGACTTCAGTGCCACATCCCACACCTCAATGGGCGTGAACGTGCGGGCCGGACCGCGCTTGCCGTCGAACTCACCCGCGATTACCCGCAAGGTGCCGGCATCCTCGGGCAGACCGACGGCGGGAATATCGGCGTCGAGAATGCTCTGATAGCCGGGCTCGGCATTCTTGTCCTTCTTCGGCAAATTGACCCAGAGCTGCACCATCTGCATCGTCCCGCCCTTGGCGGTGAACGCCTTGGAATGGAATTCCTCGTGCAGAATGCCGCCAGCCGCCGTCATCCACTGCACGTCGCCCGGTCCGATCACACCGCCCCGGCCTGTCGAGTCCCGATGCTCCACCTCGCCTTTGTAGACGATGGTGACGGTCTCAAAGCCGCGATGCGGGTGGGTGCCGACGCCGCGCGGCGTCTTGGCCGGCGTGAAATCGGCCGGACCCGCATAGTCGAGCAGCAGGAACGGGCTGATATGCTGGCCGTGGCTGGCATGGGAAAACAGCGAGCGAACGGGAAAGCCGTCGCCGACCCAGTGCGGCCGCGGGCTGCTGTAGGTTCCGAGAACTTTTTTCATCTCACTCTCCTTGTCGCGGCGCGTGCCAGCGCCGGTGTTGGCAAAGAGATAAATCCGCACCAAAAATCCTGTAGAGGGCGATTTTGCGCTAGACTGTCCTGAGAATAGGACAATCCATGCAGGATCTGAACGACTTCAGGCTCTTCGTCGATGTGGTTGAGCAAAAAGGCTTTTCCGCCGCCGCGCGGAAGCTCGGCATGCCGCGTTCGCGGCTCAGCCGGCGCATCGGCCTGCTGGAGGAAAGCCTGGGCGTCCGCCTCATCCAGCGATCGACCCGGCAATTCACCGTCACCGACGTAGGCCGCGAATTCTATCGCCATTGCCTCGCCATGGTGGTGGAGGCGGAAGCTGCCACCGAGGCTGTCCAGCGCATGCATGGCGAACCGCGCGGCCTGGTGCGCGTGAGTTGCCCCTCGTCCGTGATCTACTTTCAGGTCGGCGCGATGATCGCCCGCTTCATGGCCGCCTGCCCGTATGTCGAGATCATGCTGGACAGCACCAACCGCCGGGTCGATGTCATCGGCGAAGGCTTCGATATGGCCATTCGCGTGCGCTTTCCGCCACTCGACGATAGCGATCTGGTCATCCGCAAACTCGCCGACAGCACCCAAAGGCTGGTGGCGAGCCCTGCCCTCGTCAAAGACTTCACACACCCGCTGGTCCCGGCCGACCTCGCCACCCTGCCGAGCCTTGCCTGGGGGCCGGCGAACAGCGAGCACGAGTGGTGCCTCGACGGCCCCGAGGGCGCGACGGCGAAAATCCCGCATCGGCCCCGGCTTTTGACCGAGGACATGGTGGCGCTGCGCGAAGCAGCCCTCGCCGGCATCGGCGTCTGCCAATTTCCAACCCTGGTCGTACATGACGATCTGAAAGCCGGCCGGTTGGTTGATATTCTGCCGGGTTGGGCACCGCGCACCGGCATCATCCACGCTGCTTTCCCATCCCGACGCGGCCTTCTACCCTCGGTGCGCGCCCTGATGGACTTCCTCGCCGCCGAATATGCCGAACTCAGCCGTATCGAAGCGCGGGACAGCCAGGGGTCTTAAATGGCGCGGCGATTGCTAACAGGAATGTACACGATCAAGTGTACAGTCATGTACAAGGTCAAAAACCCGGCGTCGCATCCATGCTATGCGGCCGCATCCCAATTGGAAAAGTGACGTGACTGCCCCTGTCAAAACCGGTCTGCCCAAGACCTCCTTCGCCGCCATGCGGCACCCCGCCTACCGCCTGCAATTCGGCTCCTATGTCATCGCCATGATGGCGGACAATATCGAGCACGTGATCAGCTACTGGTTCATCTATCAAAAATTCCATTCGCCCGCGCTCGGCGGCTTCGCCATCCTGTCGCACTGGCTACCGTTCCTCTTATTCTCAGTTTCCGTCGGCGGCCTCGCCGATCGTTACGACCGGCGCCGCATCATTCAATGCGGCATGCTCTTGTTCATTATCGCCTCGGCCGGCTGGGCCTTCTTTTTCGTCACCGACACGCTGACGATGTGGAGCGCCATGCTGATCCTGATCATCCATGGCTGCGCCGGTGTGCTGTGGCAGACGCCGAACCAGCTCCTGCTATACGACATGGTCGGCCCCAACGATCTGCAATCGGCGGTGCGCCTCAATGCCATGGCGCGCTATCTCGGCGTTTTAGTCGGCCCCGCCGTCGGCGGCCTGATCATGTATACGCTCGGGCCCATCAAGGGCATCATGCTGAACACCCTGTTCTACCTGCCGATGCTGCTGTGGCTGTTCTGGGCACCGGGCAAGGCGGCGCAGCCCCTGGCGCGCGCCGTGCGCGGTTTCGCCGACATCATCCAGACCATGCGCGACATCAGGCCGAACACGGTTTTGACTTCGATGACCTTGCTGGCTGGCCTCACCTCCTTCCTGGTCGGCAATGCCTATAGCGCTCAGATGCCGGGCTTCGCCCAAGATCTCGGCCATGGCGATCCCGGCATTTCCTACAGCCTATTGTTAGCGGCCGATGCCGCCGGCGCGGTGCTGGCCGGCATTCTGCTGGAAGGCTGGAACGTCATCCGCTCCACCGCCAAGGCCGCGATGATCCTGGCCGGGGTCTGGGCCTGCGCGCTGCTGGGCTTCGCGACCTCAGGCAGCTTCGCCCTCGCGATCGCCCTGCTGATGGTGGCTGGCTTCTGCGAATTGTCGTTCAACACCATCGCACAAGCCTTGGTGCAGTTGAACGCGCCGCCGGAGAGCCGTGGCCGGGTCGTCGGCCTCTACAATATGGCGGGGCTCGGCATGCGCGCTTTCAGCGGCATATCGGTCGGCCTGCTCGGCGCCTGGATCGGCATCCACTGGTCGCTCGGCCTCTCCGCCTTTGGCGTTCTGTTCCTGCTCCTCATCGTCTATCACTTCACCGTCGGCAGAGCGCCGGCGAAAAGCGAAGCGTGAAGGAGACAGATTTGAACACCGGTGCCCTCGTCCTGTTCTCGGGTGGACAGGACTCAGCCACCTGCCTCGCCTGGGCACTCGATCGCTTCGACCGGGTCGAAACCATCGGTTTCGACTACGGCCAACGCCATCGCATCGAACTCGATTGCCGCGACAGCATTCGCAAAGGGCTGGCCGCGCTCAATCCGCGTTGGGCACAGCGGCTCGGGGAAGACCACACCATTGACCTTGCGGTGCTCGGCCAGATTTCCGACACCGCTCTGACCCGCGACGTCGGCATCGAAATGACCGAGGCTGGCCTGCCCAACACCTTCGTGCCCGGCCGCAATCTGGTGTTCCTCACCTTCGCCACCACATTGGCCTATCGACGCGGCCTCAAACATGTCGTCGGCGGCATGTGCGAGACCGACTATAGCGGCTATCCCGACTGCCGCGACGACACGATCAAGGCGCTGCAGGTCGCTCTCAACCTCGGCATGGACAAACGCTTCGTGCTGGAGACGCCGCTGATGTGGATCGACAAGGCCGAAACCTGGCGCCTCGCCGAACGGCTCGGCGGTCAGGCACTGGTCGACCTCATCCTCGAGGAAAGCCACACCTGCTATCTCGGCGAACGCGGCATGCGCCACCCCTGGGGTTTCGGCTGCGGCACCTGCCCGGCCTGCGAATTGCGCGCCGATGGTTATCGCCGTTACAAGGCGAGCTGAGGGTCACACCGTTCCGGCGCTGTCGTCTTGAGCATCCGGCGCGAAGGGCCTGAAGCGCAGCACGAATTCCGTGCCACGCGGCGCGCGGCGATGGACTTCGATCTCGCCATTATGCGCCGCCATGATCCGCTGCACGATGGCAAGGCCCAGACCGACGCTGTTGGTGCCACGACGCCGGTCGCGCCGCCAGAAGCGTTGGAACAGCAGCTGCTTGTCGTCATCGCTGATGCCGGCGCCTTCGTCGGTGATGCGCAGCGCCCCAGCCTGATCGACGATGACTTCGATTTCGCTGCCCTCCGGCGAATATTTCGCGGCATTCTCGACGAGATTGCGCAGGGCCCGCGCGATCATCTCCACATTGCCATTCACCGGCACCGGGCCATCCACCCCCGAGACGGACACCGACCGTCCCTCGCCAAAAATCAACGGCGCCAGAAAGGAAACCACGTCGACGGCGATTGCATGTAGATCAGCCTGCTCTTCAGGACCGACGACAA
This sequence comes from Rhizobiales bacterium 62-17, assembly GCA_001898965.1. Lineage (GTDB taxonomy): Bacteria > Pseudomonadota > Alphaproteobacteria > Rhizobiales > Beijerinckiaceae > Terripilifer. The sequence continues at coordinate 521,658 of MKVW01000003.1, read as the reverse complement.
AAATCTCCGATTCCGCCATTTCAAGAAGCTGATTGACCGTGTGCGACATGCGCTCCACGTCACTGCGCAATTGCCGTGACGCTTCGCGATCGGCCATCGTATCGATGCGCGTGCGCAAGATCGCCAAGGGCGTGCGCAGTTCATGCGCCGCGTCCGCCGCGAATTCATGCTGTTGCCGGTAGCCGGCTTCCAGACGCTCCAGCGCATTGTTGATCGCCAGAACCAGCGGCCGGATTTCGCCGGGCAGTTCGGCGCTTGGCAGACGCACGCCAGGCTGCGACGGACGGATGGCTTCCGCCTCCTCCGAAGCCCGGATGACCGGCCGGAAAACGGTGCGCACGATGGCGATGTCGAGGCCGAGCAGGAGCAGCAACAGCGGCAGCGTCACCCAAGCCACGCGTTGCAGAAAGCGGCCCAGAATATCGTCGATGATGACGTCGCGGTGGGACAGGTCCTCGCCCACCTCGACCCAGAAGGGCTCGCCGTCGATCGTCTCAGGGATACGCGCACCTTGAACCGTCAGGCCGCTGTCGCGGCGCTCGAGATATTGCGTATCATCAGTCAATTGGCCATCGGGAAAGACGGCGGACTTGTCGGCCAGCGAGGAGAAGAGCACTTTCCCCTGCGCATTGAGGACTGCATAGCGATAGCGTCCGTAAGCCTCGGAATAAATGTCCTGGATGCCCTCCGGCAAATCCAGGTGCCAAGCCCCATTTTCATCGCGCGTGAGATATTTGCCGATCTGATTGACCTGGCTGGTGATGAATTGGCGCTGGATCTCATTGGTCTCCGACGCCAGCAGAAAATATAGCGCCACCGGCATGAAGATCGAGACGCTGCCGACCACCAGAATGTGCAGCCAGACGATACGCGCGACAATCGAATTGCGGCCTATACGGCGTATCACGCGTTGGCCTCGGAAATGAGATAGCCCACTCCGCGCACCGTATGCACTTTCACCGTGGCGCCATGGTCGACGAGCTGCTTGCGCAGCCGATAGACATAGACCTCGACCGCATTGGGCGACCCGTCGCCCGACAGACCGAAAAGCTGGTCCTCGAAAACCTGCTTCGGCACCACCCGCCCCTTGCGCCGGAGCAGCAATTCGAGCACCGAGATTTCGCGCGCATTGAGAGTGATCGGCGCCTGATCGACGAAGGCTTGGCGATTGGGCACGTCGAGTTTGAGATTGGCGATGGACAGCATCGTATCGGCGAGCTGCCGTGGCCGCCGCTGCAGCGCCTCGATGCGGGCGAGCAATTCCTCGAAGGCGAAGGGTTTGGCGAGATAGTCGTCAGCCCCCGCCCGCAGCCCCTCGACCCGATCGGAGACACCGGAACGCGCGGTGAGAATCAGCACCGGCACGGCATCATTGGCCTGGCGCAATTCGCGCAGCAGGGTCAGGCCATCGGCATCCGGCAGGCCAAGATCGAGGATCAACAACGAATATTGACCAAGGCGCAGCGCATGGCGGCCATCGGCGGCGCTGGCCATATGATCGGCCAAAAAGCCGGAGGATCGCAGGCCGGACATGACCAACGCGGCAAGCTCGGAATTGTCCTCCACCAGCAGAATGCGCAAACCGGCCACGTCGTTCGTTCCCCGTGAGTCTCGCGGCCAGTCTATGCCAGAGGCGCTACGGTTCCAATGAGGGTGAAAAGACCTGTTCGGATCACGAGATGTCAGGGCTTGGCGAGCTGTTGATTTTTCTCGATTGGCCGCAAACGGCCGACATCGCCAATGCGGATATAAAGTTCGAGCAAGGGCGGCACCATTTTCTGCGTCGCTGCGGCGACCTCGGCCTGGTAGGCTGCAACTTCGGTGTCGCTATCGATTTTTTTGCCGGCGTTGGCGAAGATCACCTGGATCATGGCATTCAGCGCCGCGTTCAATTCAGAAGCCGCCTTGGGGCCCGCCTCGGTATTGAACATGGGCAGAAGCGAAAGGTTTTGGGCGCTGATCCGTGCCGTCAGCTCCTGCAATTTAAAGACATCGGCGCGAATGTCATCTCCGGCCGCGAGCCTTTGCGTCACGACGGCATAGAGGCCCTGGAACTCCTTCATTTTCGTCCGCAAGTCGCCATAGTTCCTGATGACGAAGTCGGATTTGATTTTCTGCTCTTCGAACTGGGCATTCACCCGCGGCGCCAGGAAATAGGTGCCGCCCGCTCCCAGCAGCAGCACGAAGAGGGAAAACCACATCGGCGTGCGGTCGCCGATCAGGAAAGTCCTGACTGCCTCGCGGCGGCGCCCTTTCGTCGAACCGCCCTCCGTCGCTTCGCTCACCCCTGTCTCCCAACCAAACGTCAGCTCTTTTGAGCGAAGGAGAAACCGTCGGTCCCGACCCAGCCGTGTTCGGAAATGTCGAAGATGACGCCGTCGGGATCCTTGAACTTGCGTTCGAAGTTACCCTTCTGCTCTTCGCCGAAATCGAAGAAGAATGTACCGCCGGCCGCTTCGATACGCTGTTGCGCGTCGGCGAGATCATCGACCTGGAAACCGAAATGGTGCGGACCGGCGAAGCTCTTGGCGTCTTTCAGGCCGGAGCCGCGCTCGCCATTGAAGCTCAACAGCGCCAGATTGACCACGCCGTCGCTCAGATAAACGCCCGAGCCGATCTCGTTACTCTCGCGGCCGACTTCCTTGAGTTCGAAAACCTGCGAATAGAAGCGTGCCGACGCTTCCAGATCCTTCACGCTGATCGCGAAATGCCTCAGTCGCGCCATCGGTGGTCTCCTTGGTTATGCCCGCGAACGTCACCGATGCTTTAGCATGCTTGGCCGTGAGCCGCCTGAGCCAACGAGCATAATAATCAATCGCAAAAATAGATCATTATGATAAAAATAATCCGTTAGACGGATTGATTAGATCGGCGCATGAAGCCGGCGGAGACCCATATGACCCTTGAGCAATTGCGGATTTTCGTTGGTGTCGCCGAGCGCGAGCATATGACCAAGGCCGCCCAGGCCCTGAATGTCACCCAGTCCGCCGCCAGCGCCGCGATCGCCGCTTTGGAAGCCCAGCACGGCATCGCCCTCTTTCATCGGGTCGGCCGCCGTATCGAACTGACCGAGCCCGGACGGCTGTTCTTGGAGGAAGCCCGCGCCGTCCTCGGCCGCGCCGCCAGCGCCGAACTGGCTTTGGCGGAATTCGGCGGCTTGAAACGCGGCACCTTGAAACTCGTCGCCAGCCAGACCATCGCCGGCTATTGGCTGCCCCGCCATCTCGCCGCTTTCCGGCAGCGCTATCCCGACGTAATGATCGATCTCGATATCGCCAACACCGGCGGCGCCGCCGAGCGCGTCCGGGATGGAGCAGCGGAACTCGGCTTCGTCGAAGGGCCGATCGACGAGCCGGCGCTCGTCAGTTGGGAAGTGGCGCAGGATCAGATGACCCTGGTCGCGGCGCCCGGCACGTCGGCGCGCGCCATCGACAAGGCCTGGCTGCAACGGGCGCGCTGGATCATGCGCGAGCAAGGCTCCGGCACGCGATCGAGCTTCGAGGACGTGTTGCGGGCGCGCGGCGTCGACCCAGGCAAGCTCGACATCGCGCTCACCCTGCCCTCCAATGAGGCCGTGCGCACCGCCGTCGAGGCCGGCGCCGGCATCGCCGCCTTGTCCTCGCTCGTTGTTCTGCGGGCCGTGCGCGCCGGCATGCTGACGGAACTGAAACTGGATCTGCCGCGCCGCCCCTTCTTCGGCCTGCGCCACAAGGAACGCTACAGCAGCCGCGCCGCCCAAGCCCTGCTCGACCTGATCAAGGAGAACGACTGATGGCGCCCCAGACGCAAACGCCCGCGCGCCTCATCCGCGTGCTGAACGGCCTGAGCCCCTTGGCCGCCCTCGATCATCCGCGCGAGGTCGTCCGTCAGTTCACGCCTAATTGGTTCGCCGCCACCATGGGCACCGGCATTCTGGCTTTGGCCCTGCCGCAGGTGCCCCGTATCGGCCCATCGCTGCAGAGTCTCAGCGAAATCCTATGGCTCGCCAACATCGTGTTGTTCCTGCTGTTCAGCGTGCTTTACGGCGCGCGCTGGCTGTTGTTCGGCCATGAGGCCAAGCGCATCTTCGGGCACAATTCCGTGTCGATGTTCATCGGCACCATCCCGATGGGTCTTGCCACCATCGTCAACGGCTTTCTCACCTTCGGCATTCCACGCTTCGGCATGGTCGCCGTCGGCATTGCCGAAGTGCTGTGGTGGCTTGATTGCGTCTTGTCGATCCTCTGCGGCGTGCTGATCCCCTATCTGATGTTCACGCGCCAGGAACATCGCATCGACCAGATGACCGCGATCTGGCTTCTGCCCGTGGTGGCGGCCGAAGTGGCTGCCGTCAGCGGCGGCCTCCTGGCGCCCCACCTGGCCGATCCGAATGCGCAATATGCCACGCTCGTCACCAGCTATGTATTGTGGGCCTATTCAGTGCCCGCCGCTTTCTCCATCCTCGCCATCCTCATGCTGCGCATGGCGCTGCATAAACTGCCGCACGAGAGCATGGCCGCTTCGAGTTGGCTGGCGCTTGGCCCCATTGGCACCGGCGCGCTCGGCCTCCTCGTTCTAGGCACGGATGCGCCCGCGATCTTCGCCGCCCATGACATGGCTGGCGCGGGCCAGGTTGCTCAAGGCATCGGCACGGTTGCGGGTCTTGCCTTGTGGGGCTTTGGCTTGTGGTGGCTCTTCCTTGCCGCCTTGATCACACGCCGCTACCTGCGCTCCGGGATTCCGTTCAATCTCGGCTGGTGGGGCTACACCTTCCCGATCGGCGTCTACGCGGTTGCAACCTTTAAACTGGGCACGACGTTGAATCTTTCGTTCTTCGGTATCGCGGGCAGTTTGCTCACGCTCGTCCTCGCTATCATGTGGGCTGTGGTTGCAACACGCACGATTGCCGGCGCCTGGCGGGGCCATCTGTTCGTCTCGCCCTGTATCGCCGATCTGTGCCGGCCAACTCACGACCTGCGGGCTGCGCCTTAAGTCTAATCTCAAAAGCCATGCCGGCATGGCGGGCCAGCCCCTCGCCTCCGGTCTGGCCCTGCGGGTAAAACTGTCGTTAATTAGATGCCGGACCACAATAGGCGGTACTGCCGATAACGACGGTTGTTGCCATGAACACTCTATTGCAGCGCACGCTCGAACGGGTAATACGAAACGGAAATCTCCTGATCACCGACCCGGATGGCAAGGTGAACAGATTCGGTGACGGCAGCGGCCCGCCCGCCCATATCGTCATTCACACCAGCCATGCGGAATGGGCGATCACCCGCGACCCCATGCTCGCTTTCCCCGAATCCTACATGAGCGGCGAGGTCGATTTCCTGGAAGGCGATGTCCTTCGGCTCCTGTCGGTCGTCTACAACAACATCGGCCTCAGCATTCACGGCAATGTGCTGACGCGCATCATCGAGGGCACGCGCAATCTTTTCAAACGCCTGCAACAGCTCAACACGGCAGGCCGCTCGAAAGAGAATGTGCATAGGCATTACGATCTCTCAGGCGAGCTTTACAAACTCTTCCTCGATGAGGACATGCAATATTCCTGCGCCTATTTCGAACGCCCCGACATGACGTTGGAGGAAGCCCAGCTCGCCAAGAAGCGCCATCTCGCCGCCAAACTGCTGGTCAAGCCCGGCCAGCGCGTGCTCGACATCGGTTCTGGCTGGGGCGGTCTAGGTCTCTATCTGGCCCGCCAATGTGAGGCCGATGTGCTCGGCATCACCCTCTCAACGGAACAGCATGGGGTAGCGCAGGAACGCGCTCGCGCAGCCGGCCTCGACACGCGCGTACGCTTCGAACTCACCGACTATCGCGATCTCAAGGAACCTTTCGACCGGATCATCTCGGTCGGCATGTTCGAACATGTCGGCGTCAATCACTTCCGCACCTTCTTCGAGCAGTCGGCGAAACTGCTCAAGAAGGATGGCATCATGGTGCTGCATTCGATCGGCCGCAACGGACCGCCGATCGCCACCGGCGCTTTCATCCGCAAATATATCTTCCCGGGCGGTTATATTCCGTCGCTGTCGGAAGTCCTGCCGGCGATCGAAAGCGCCGGCTTGATGGTCAACGACATCGAAATCCTGCGCTTTCACTATGCCGACACGCTGAAGGCCTGGCAGGAGCGCTTCCAAGCGCATCGCGACCGCGCCAAGGAAATCTACGACGAACGCTTCTGCCGCATGTGGGAATTCTATCTCGCGGCCTCGGAAGCCGCCTTCCGCTGGCAGGAGCTGATGGTCTTCCAGATTCAGCTCAGCCATCGCAATGATGTGGTGCCACTGACCCGCGGCTATATCGACCAATTCGCGCCCAGTCGACAGGCTGTGCCGTCGCGTGCGCCGGCAGCGGTCAATAGCCCCTAGCCATCGAAGGTGTCAGCCTGGTCTCCCGGCTGACACTGATCGGCCTCACACCCCGTGGCGCTGAACGCCGTCCATCCAGGTCTCGCTGACCTTGATCTTGCTGATCTGGGCGCCCGGTGCGGTCGGATCCTGCTCGAGAATGGCGAAATCCGCCAGCTTGCCCGTTTCGAGCGTACCGATCTTGTCGTCCATATGGCATTGCCAGGCGGCATCGATCGTCACGCCGCGCAAGGCGGCTTCGACAGGAATACGCTCGTCGGGAAAGAACACGTCGCCGCCTTCGTTCATGATGCGGTTCACCGCATCGTCGACGCAGCGCAACGGCTCGATCGGCGTGACGTTCCAATCCGAGTGGAATGAAATCCTCAGACCCGCCGCCAGCGCGGTGGCGCAGGGATCGTAGAAACGCGCCCGCTCCGGCCCCAGCAGCCGATCGCGGAATGCCTTGCCCCACCAGCGAATATGACCGGTCAGGAAGGACGGCGACAGGCCGAGCTTCTTCATGCGGGCCATTTGTTCAGGATGGAGCATGCTGCAATGTTCGATGCGGTGGCGCAGATCGTTGTTCGGATTGGCGCCGAGCACCGCTTCGTAGGCATCGATGGTCATATCGATCGCCGCGTCGCCATTAGCATGCACGCCGACCTGCCAACCACCTGCATGCGAGCGACGAATGACCTCTGTCACCTCGGCCAGGGTGTAATTCAGCGCGCCGCGCGCGTTCGTGCCGAGATAGTTCTCGCGCTGATATCCGGTTTGCGCCTGGTTCGAACCGTCGGCCCAGGCCTTGATACCATCGACGCGGAAGAAATCATTGCCGCGCCCCGGCTTGATGCCCTGCTTCTCCCACTCGTCCATCAAGGTCGAGATCAGCATGCCGCGATAGCGCAACGGCGAATTGGCATTGCCCGCCACCGCATCGAGCAACGCCAGATCCTGCATGCCGGCCATCAGGCCAACGCCATTGTCGTGCACCATTGTGCAACCCACCGAAGCGCAGCGCTCAATCAGGCCCTTCGTGCGTCCAGCCATTTCGGCAGCGCTTGGCGACGGCATCGCCTTGATGAACACCTCCTGCGCCGCCATTTCCTCAAGCCGCCCGGTCAGATTTCCGTTCGCGTCGCGCACGAACCGCGCGCCCGACGGATTGGGCGTATCGCGCGTGATACCGACGGCCTTGAAGGCAAGACTGTTGGCATAGGCGATATGGCCATTGCTTTCCTGCATGAAGAAGGGATTCTTCGGCGAAATCTCGTCGAGTTCAGCCAGCGTTGGAATGTGTGCATCCCGCGTGATGCTGGAATCGAACTGCTGCGCGCGAACCCACTCGCCCTCCTTGGCTTTAGCCACGCCAGCCTTGAGTTTCGCCAACACCGTTGCGTAATCCGGCGTGGTTATCGGGCTGACGTCGATCCAATCCTCGAAGACGGTAAAGACGAAATGCATGTGCGGGTCGATCAACCCCGGCATAAGAGTGCGCCCCTTGAGATCGACCACGCGTGTCTTCGCGCCGTTGAGCCCCTGGATGTCTTCGGCCTTGCCGACCGCGACGATCTTGTTGCCACGAATGGCGATGGCCTCGGCGCGCGGCGCCTTGCCATTGATGGTGAGGATCGGTCCGCCACGGAAAATGACATCGGCGGGGCCTGATGCGGGCTGAGCCAGGGCGGGCTCGACCGCAGAGGCGACGAAGGCCGATGCGGTGGCGGCACCCATGTATTTCAGGAAGTCACGGCGCGAACCGGCACTGCGGATAAAGGCCATCTGGCCGGGGTTACAAGCCAAGCACATAGAACACCTCCATGAGGTTACGCGTCATAACCGCGTCGAATACGAACGAAATGTTTTCGTCAGAACCGGATCGAGGCGCCGATCAGCGGGCCGTGTTGGGTAACGTTCCATAGGAAGCCACCATCGCGATAATCCTGTTTCAACACGCGATAGCCAACGCGAAGCGTCGTCTGATAGCCCGCGAGCAGCAGGCGATAGCCGAGAACGGCCTGTGCATTGACGCTGAGGCGCGAGCCGGCACCGAAACCGCCAACATCGCTTTCAACGAACAGGTTCCAGCGGTCCGTCAGATCGTAGCTCAAGCGCGCGCCGACGAAGGGATCGACCCAGCTCTGTCGCTCGGAAACATGGAATAGGCCAAGATGAACCCGCGCCATCATGCTGGTCCAGCGCATGCCGGCGGTCGGCTCGATGGCGAAAACACGCGGTGTGCCAAACACCGTATTGCCGCCGAGCCCAGCCTCGTAGACACGGTAGAAGAAGCCGACGTTCACCAGCGCCGAACGCATGCCGACGCCGATCTTGAACGGGCCGACATGGGCGTTATTGGAGACCTTGACATACTGAGCGTCGAGATAAGCGCCCGCCGGCCCTTGGCGATACTCGACATTGCCCATGAAGCCGAAGTCGAGATCTTTCAGCGTATCGCGAAACGGCACGTCGACATGGCGCCGAATGCCGAGCACCGCCGCATTGCCGTTCAGTGAAGCAGCCCAAAGATAAGGCGTGACGGTGAGTGACCAGTCCTTCTGCGCGACGAAAGTCGGCATCAGCGTCTTCTTCGGCTCCGGCACGTCGGCGGCCCGGCTGGGCGCTGCCACGGTGAATGTCGCCAAACCCGCAAAAATCAAAGCCGTAAAAGCGCGCGAAGAAGCGAAAGTAAAAATCATGGTGCCTGTGCCCCCCGGCTCAGCGGAATCAAAGTCATTCGTTCACAGAGCGCTCACGCGTCGTGAATCAGTGCTGCCAGTGAATCGATGCTCGCACATCGGTGCGTGATTGAACGTAACGCCACGTCTCATTTTTAGTGGCGTGATGTCTCAAACAGAGATGTGGTGAACCCATGCTCAGCGTCTTTTACGGGCCGTCAACCATATTGAAGGACTTGACAAATTAGCTTGGCAATAGGACGTTGCATCGTAGACCGATACGAACACGTTCAATGGCTGGGGAAACGGTTCGGTGGCAGCGGACGGACTGATTTTGTCGACCGATATGGTCGCCCCCGATCTGCGCACAGACATGTGCCGCGAAATCTCTCGCCCATTCTTTGAACCCACATTGCTGGCCGACGCCCCCGGGTCTCTCGAACTGTCGCTGCAGACACATCTGTTCGGCCGAACGGTCGTAATGGCCTCACGACATGGGCAACAACAATATCGACGCGACCGCCGCCATGTGCTCGGCGGAATGGACCAGTATTTCATTCGCCTGCTGCTGGCCGGCGATCACAACGGCGCTTGCGAGGATCGCACAATTCTGGTCGCCGCCGGCGATATCTGCGTCTTCGATCTCAGTCGTCCCTTCCAGGGCGAAGGCGGAAACGGTTCCGTATTGTCACTCATGCTTCCGCGAAACCCGGTCGATAAAGTGACCGGCGGACGCGACCTGCATGGCCTCCTTCTCAAAAAAGACGAGCCCACGACGCGATTTCTGACTGACTTCATGATCAGTTTCGCGACGCTTGCAAAAGCCAACGATGGACAGGACACGCAAGCCATCGAGGACGCCGCTATAAACCTCATCGGCGCATGCCTGGCGCGCCAGACGCCGCCACAGCAGGATCCAGCTCTGGCTCATGTCCTGCGCCACCGCCTTCTCCACTTTATCGACACTCATCTCGCCGATCCCGCCCTTGGACCCGCCCTGCTCATGCAGCGTTTCCAGGTCTCGCGCGCCCACCTCTATCGCATGTTCGAGACTGAAGGCGGCGTCGCCACTGTCATCCGCGAAAAGCGGCTCGATGCGGCGTTTCACGCTTTGGCTTCGTCCGATGGGAAAAGCCGTTCGGTGACCGAGATCGCCCATAGGTTCGGTTTTTCCAGCTCCACGCAATTCCACCGCGCTTTTCGGACGCGCTTTTCCCTGACGCCCAATCAAGCGCGCAGCGAACGCTCGACGACACCCCATCAACGCCTCAAGCCGCTCGGCGGGCTTTTCGACGAGTATGTACGTCAACTCAATTTTGGCGTTTCGCGCACACCTCCAACCGGTGAGTCTTAGGCTTGCATCCCCCGGAAAAATAAAAACAACTACGCTCAAGTATTCTTCAACGGCTCCTCTGATCAGGGAGCGCATTCTTTCATAGGGGGCTCTGTATGTGCGATCGCTGTTCTTTAAAAGGCTTGGGCCATGAACTGAGCTTGTCCCGCCGCCATCTGTTGCGGGGAAGCGCGGCGCTCGCCACGGCCACCCTCGCGCCGCTCAGGAGCGCCTCGGCGCAGAACGCAGCACCGCAAAATACCATCTCGCCCGATGAGGCCTTGAAGCGCATCATGGATGGCAATGCGCGCTACACGGCCAATACATCGGCCAATCAGGATTATTCGGTCGGCCGCGCTGCGCGCGCCACGGCGCAACATCCGATCGCCGCGATCCTGAGCTGCGCCGACTCGCGCGTCGCGCCAGAGCTTGCTTTCGATCAAGCGCCCGGTGATCTCTTCGTCGTTCGTCTCGCCGGCAATTTCGTCAATGACGATGGTCTCGCCAGCCTCGAATACGCGGTGAAGATTCTCAACACGCCGCTGATCATGGTGCTTGGGCATTCCAACTGCGGCGCGGTCGACGCGGCCATCAAGGTGCTCAACGATGGCGCCACCCTGCCCGGCCATTTGCAGCAATTGGTGCGCGACATCAAACCAGCCGTCGCTGCAGCGCAGAAAGAGAAACCAGCCAACCTGCTCGCAGCGTCCATCACCCAAAATATTCGCAATGGTGTCCGCCGCCTTGAGACAGCCAAGCCTATCCTTGCCGATCTCGTGCAGGCGAAGAAGATAAAAGTGGTTGGCGCACAGTATGATCTAGCAACGGGAAAGATCGCTCTCGTCTGACGCGACACTCACCGCAAGAAGACAAAAGCCGTCCTCAATTGTGGGCGGCTTTTTATTTTCGCACCGCAAACACGCCAAGCCCCTCTTGACGAAATCCAAAACGACGGCGCATGATCCGAATAATAAAACGTCGTTTTGAATAATGAAACGACTGAGCGCCACGAGGGAACCGCATGGGCAAGGCGGAAAGTGTCAACACCGAGCCGGGGACGAGCACGCTCGATCTCGCGCTGCGGATTGTCGAACACCTCGCCTATCAGAGCGGCCCGACACCGCTTGGCGCCATCGCCGCCGCCTTCGACGCGTCCAAATCCACCGTCTATCGCCATCTGCAAACGCTGCTGCGCCACGGTTTCGTGCGCCACGATCCAGCCACCGGCAGCTATGACATCGGCGTGAAAATGATGGTGCTGGGCGAAGCTTCGCGCAGCCGCTTCGACATCGTCACGACAGCGCGCCCCGAACTGCTCGCCTTGCGCGATGCCACCGGCCAGGCGGTGACCATCTGCACGTTGATCGATGACGAAGTCGTCGTTCTCGAACTGATGCAAGGGCGAACCGTCATCGAATTCGCCACCCGCCCCGGCACGCGCATGGCGCTGCACGCCAGCGCGCACGGCAAGGTCTGGCTCGCCTTCGGCCCCGACCATCTGCTCGATCACATAACGAGTGCGCCGCTGCAATCCTGGACGCCGGATACAATCACCGATCCGAAAAAACTCGCCCGCGACGTCAAGGAAGCCCGCGCCCGTGGCTGGGCGACCGCGCCGGACGAGGTGATCAGCGGCGTCAACACATTGGCGGCGCCCGTGCGCAACCATCACGGCACGCTCGTCGCCTCCATCGCCATCGTCGGCGCCAAACAGTTCATTCCAGCGACACCTGATCCCGCGCAGATCACCGCGACACTCGAGACCGCCGCCCGCATTTCTGGAACATTAGGTTGGAGATCGTAACGCCATGACCTATTCGCTCGCTGTCGATATCGGCGGAACCTTCACGGATATCGTTTTACGTAACGATGCCGGCGCGTTGACGGTCGACAAGACGCTCACCACCCATCACGACCTGCTGGAAGGTTTTTTCCACGGCGTCCATTCGGTGCTGTCCAAGGCGGCCATCGACCCCAACAATGTCGACGGCGTCGTCGTCCATGCCACCACGGTCGTCACCAATGCGCTGATTGAGCGCAAAGGCCAGCCGACCGCCATGGTGACGACGGAAGGCTTTCGCGACGTGCTCTTCATCCGCAACGAGCACCGCTACGAAATGTACGATCCGCAGATCGAATTTCCCGAACCCCTGGTGCCCCAGGAACTCACCTTTTCCATCGCCGAGCGCACTCTGGCCGATGGCCGTATCATGGCGAAGCCTGCGGAAAAGGACATCGCCAGCCTCGTCAGCCAGTTGAAAGCCAGCGGCGCCAAGGCCGTCGCCATCTGCTTCCTCAACAGCTTCGCCAATCCGGAGAACGAGCGGCAAGTCGCCACAGCGCTCCGCCAGGCCCTGCCCGATCTCTTCATCTGCACTTCGTCGGACGTGGCGCCGCAAATCCGCGAATATCCCCGCGCCTCCACCACCACGGTCAACGCCTATACGATGCCGATCTCCCAGCCCTATCTGAAACGGCTGAGCGAGCGGCTGGAAACCGAAGGCTTCGCCAACACGCCTTTGATCATGCTCTCATCGGGCGGCGTCGTCGGCGCCGAAACCGCCGGCCGCAATCCGGTGCGGATGATCGAAAGCGGCCCAGCCGCCGGCGCGCTCGCCGCCTGCCATTATGCCGAACTGCTCAAGATCGATCGGCTGATGTCCTTCGACATGGGCGGCACCACTGCCAAGGCTTGCCTCATCGAAAACCGCGTGCCTCTCGTCACCGGCCTGTTCGAAGTCGACCGTCGCTATCGCTTCAAGGATGGCAGCGGCCTGCCGGTGACGGTGCCGTCGATCGACATGATCGAGATCGGCGCCGGTGGCGGCTCGATCGCCCATGTCGACGATCTCGGCCTGTTGAAGGTCGGCCCGGAAAGCGCCGGCTCCATGCCGGGGCCAGCCTGCTATGGCCGTGGCGGCGCCAACCCCACCGTTACCGACGCCGATCTGATGCTCGGCCTGATCGACGCCGATAATTTCCTCGGCGGCGACATGAAGCTCGACCGCCCCGCCATGCAGAAAGCTTTCGATCGGCTGGCGGGCGAGCTCAAACTGTCGCCCGTCGAAGCCGCGCGCGGCATCTACCGCGTCGTCACCGAGGCCATGGCTTCGGCCGCCCGCGCCCATGCCACCGATCGCGGCATCGACTATCGCGGCCTGCCGCTCTTTGCCTTTGGTGGCGCCGGCCCCTTGCATGCCTGCGGCGTCGCCGCGCTCCTGCAAAGCGCTTCGGTGATCGTGCCGCCGCAGTCGAGCGTGCTGTCGGCCTTCGGCACTTTGGTGACGCCGGTGCGCCTCGATCTGGTGCGTAGCGACCTCGGCCGTCTCAACGATCTCGATTGGGATCGCGTCAACCGCATCCTCGGCGAATTGACGAAGGAAGCGACCGAAGCTTTGGCCGAAGCCGGCTGCGCGCCGCAGGACGTGCGCTTCGAATTCGGCGCCGACATGCGCTATGTCGGCCAGCAGCATGAGGTGCCCGTCACGTTCGAAGCAGATCCGCGCAGCAATCACGATATTTCTGGTATCGCCAGCCGCTTCGAGACCGCCTATCGCACGCTTTACGGCGTCACCCCGTCCCACGTCGGCATCGAGATCGTCACCTGGCGCGTGACCGCGCGGGGACCACTCGTTCCCTTCAAAGCTCCAGCCAATGCGGCCAGCAAGGCGGCCGCGCCCAAGCGCCATCGCACGGTCCATGCTTGGGAAGACAATCAGCAGGTCGCGGTTTACGCCCGCGCCGATCTCGCCGTCGGCCAGAAAACTGAAGGTCCCGCCATCATCGAGGAACGCGAGACGACGACGGCTTTGCCGCCGGGTTGGAGCGCCGTCATCGACAGCTACGGCTGCATCGTCGCCACAAAAGGATAACGTCATGGATCCCGTTGAACTCGAAATCCTGTGGTCTAATCTCATCGGCATCGTCACCGAGCGCTCCAAGGCCCTGCAACGCATCGCCTTCAGCCCGATCGTACGCGAAGCGGGCGATCTCGCCTGCGCTCTGTTCGACCGGCGCGGCCGGATGGTCGCGCAAGCCAACACGGGCACACCCGGCCATATCAATTCGCTCGCCTTCGCCGGCGCCCATCTGGTCAAACTGTTCGATGGCAAATGCGAGCCAGGCGACGTTCTGATCACCAACGATCCCTGGCTCTCGGCCGGCCATTTCTTCGACATCACGCTGCTGACGCCGATTTACGACGGCGACAAGATTCTCGCCTATATCGGTTCGACCATCCACCACACCGATATCGGCGGCTATGGCATCGGCGCTGGCGCGCGCGATGTGCACGAAGAAGGCCTGTGGATCCCGCCGCTTAAATTCTACGAACGCGGCGTGCCCAATGCGGTGCTGCACGCCATGATCGGCCGCAACGTGCGCACACCCGATGCCGTGTTCGGCGATCTTGCCGCCCAGGTGTCGAGCGGCCATGCCGCCGCTGATCATCTCATCGCGCTATGCCGCCGCCACGGCCTCGAAGACATCGAAACTCTGTCGGATGAAATCATCGCCCGTTCCGAGGAAGCCACGCGCGCGGCGATCCGCAAGCTCAAACCCGGCGTCTATCATGGCGAAAGCCAATTCGACGTGCCGGGTGGCGAGATCATCACCCTGAAAACCGCGCTCACCGTCGACACGGACAAGGGCAGCATCACCGTCGATTTCGACGGCTCCTCGATGCAGACCTCGACCGGCATCAACGTGGTGCTGAACTACACCCACGCCTATTCGACCTTCGCCATCCGCAGTTGTCTCAACCCGGAACTGCCCAACAACACCGGCAGCCTGGCGCCCATCGAGATCAAGGCGCCGGAAGGCTCGATCGTGAACTGCCGCTATCCGGCGCCCGTCAATGCTCGTCATGTCGTCGGCATGTATGTGCCGATGCCGATCCTCAAGGCGCTCTATCAGGTGATGCCCGAGCGCGTGCTGGCGGAAGGCTCCGGCGCGGTATGGACCATGCAGATCCAGGGCAAGAAGGCCGACGGCAACGCCTTCACCTCCTCCATGTTTAACTATTCCGGCGGCATGGGCGCGCGCGCCACCAAGCCCGGCCCCAGCGCCACCTGCTATCCCACGGGTGTCGCGGCCGTGCCGATCGAAATCCTCGAAGCGGCCATGCCGATTGTTTTCGACCGCAAGGAACTGCGCCGCGGTTCCGGCGGCCAGGGCCGCACGGCCGGCGGCGACGGCCAGATCATCCAGTTCCGCCTGCTCACCGACGCGCCATGGCTGCTCAACGCCGTGCCGAGCCGGCTTGGCCAGGGCCCCGACGGCATCGGTGGCGGCGCGGCCGGCCAGAAAGGCGTGTTTCAGGTCAACGGCCGCGACGTCAGCGAGCCGCGTAAGTTGACCATGCAGCCGGAAGATGTCGTGCTTTTGGAAACGCCCGGAGGGGGCGGTTTCGGATCGTCCAACTACTGATGCAATGACTGATCTACGCATAAACAGGAGAGGGAGAAAGAATATGCAAGGGAGACATTACGCGGCTTTTGCTGCCGCCGGCTTTGCTGCCGTCCTCACCGCTTCGGCCGCCAACGCGCAGGAGACCTATAAGATCGGCATTTCCGCCGGCCTCACCGGCTATGCGGCAACCGTCGACCGCGCCTGGCGCGATGGCGTCGAGCTGGCCGCCGCCGCCATCAATGCCAAAGGCGGCGTTAATGGCCGCAAGCTGGAAGTGATCGTCGAGGACAATCGTTCCGAACCGCAGGAAGCGGTGACGGTCTATCGCAAGATGCTGACCTCCGACAAAGTCAACATCTTCATCTCGGGCTGCGTCTCCGCCGGCAATTTCGCCGCCGCTGGCCTGGTCGTGCGCGCGCAAGTGCCGATGGTGCTCTGCTCCATCCTGCCGCAGCAGCCCGACCAGGTGAAATGGGCGTTCTCGACCCTGCCGCCGGCCGGGTTCGAAATCACCAAGCGCTATGAATATCTCAAGAATAAGACCAACATCCGCAAGGTCGGCGTGCTGCACGACCCCACTCCCTATGCCAATCTGCAGAAGGGCGTCGCGGAGAAAGCGGCGGCCGAATATGGCATCGAGGTCGTCGGCGTCGAGCAATACAAGCAAGACGATGCGGACCTTTCCGTGCAGATCGCCAAGATGCAGGCGGCGGGCGCCGGCGCAATCCTGAAGATCGGCCTCGGCGGCACCACGTTGACCGCCGCCAAGAACATCAAGCAGCTCGGCTCCAACCTGCTGCTGCTGACGAGCCTTGAGGACATCGCCGTCTTCAAGCCGGTGGCCGATGTGCTCGGCGACAAGTTCTTCTTCGTCGCCTCGCCGTCGCAGGTCTTTGACGCCCTGCCCGATGGCGCGCTGAAAACCGAGATCGGCCGCTTCCTCAAGCCCTGGCACGCCAAGTTCACGGACCGCGATCCGAACTGGGCCTCGCGCGGCTGGGACGGCGTGATGCTGACGGTCGCCGCCATCGAGAAGGCGAAGTCCTTCGACGGTCCGGCGGTCCGCGACGCATTGGAACAATTGACCGGCTTCCAAGGCACGACGGGCGTCTACAATATGAGCGCCACCGTGCACCAGGGCCTCACGGTCAATCCGTTCTTCATCGCCACCATTGCCAACGGCAAGCCCAAGGTCGTGGAATGACAGCCGCTCCCGCGCGGATATTGGAGACGCAGGCACTGACCGCACGCTACGGTCATGTGCAGGCGCTCTCCGCCGCCGACATTCATGTCTGCGCCGGAGAGCTTGTCGCCGTGCTCGGCCCCAACGGGGCCGGCAAATCGACCCTGCTGCGCGCCATTCTCGGGCTCGCTTCGACCACTGGCACGGCCAGTTTTCATGGCGAGCCCCTGCCCCGGCAGGACCCGGTGGCGGTCAGTTCGCGCGGCGTCGTCCTCGTGCCCGAAGGACGCGGCATTTTCGGACCGATGACCGTCTCCGAAAATCTCCAGCTCGGCGCCTATCGCCTGCGCGGCGACAAGGCGGAATATGGGCGTCGGCTCGCCCGCGTGCTGGCGCTCTTTCCCCGTCTTGGCGAGCGTCTGTCGCAAACCGCCGGCTCTATGTCGGGAGGCGAACAGCAGATGCTGGCCATCGGCCGCGCTCTGATGAGCGATCCGAAAATTCTTCTGCTCGACGAACCCTCGCTTGGCCTCGCGCCGCGCGTCATCGCCGAGATCATGGAAAAGCTGGCGCTTCTTCGCGACGAAGGCCTGCCGATCCTGCTCGTCGAGCAGAAGGCACCGGCGGCGCTAAAGCTGGCGCAGCGCGCCTATGTGCTCGTCCTCGGCCGCATCGTGGCCTGTCTCGATCCCCGTGACCTGAGCTCGCATGATGACCTTGCCAAATACTACTTCCACTGAGCGCGCCGGCCTGCTGCTCCGCGCTTGGCCTTTGCAGCTTCTGCCTTGGGCGGTCTCGGCCGCCATCGTCGGCTATGCCTTCATCGTCGGCGGCTATGTCGCGACGGTCATCGCCTTCGCCCTCGTCTATGTGGTCTTCGTCACCGGGTTGAACCTGTTCATGGGTTTTGCCAATCAGGTCTCCTTCGGCCAGAACGCCTTCGCCGGGCTTGGCGGTTATGCATCGGCCATTTTGACGACCACCTACAACTGGCCCGTGTTGCCCGCGATGATCGCCGGCATCGTACTGGCCGTCGTGATCGCTTTAATCATCGGCTATCCGACCCTGCGCCTCAAAGGCCACTATCTCGCCATGGCGACCCTGGCCATCGGTCTCATCACCTATGAAATCGCCGTCGAATGGCAGTCGATGACGCAAGGCTATCTCGGCATCTCCGGCATTCCGCCTTTGGGCATCGGCTCCTATGAGATCATTTCCGATCGCGGCCAGCTCGCGATCCTTTCCATCGTCGCGCTGCTTGCGGTCTTCATCGCCGCACGCATCAAATCCTCGCGCATGGGCCGCGCTTTTCTGGCGCTGGGCGCTTCGGAGAATGCGGCGCTGGCGCTGGGCATCAACGTATCGCGCACCAAACTGATCGCTTTCCTCACCGCCGCCGCCTTCGCCGCGCTAGCCGGCGCATTGTTCGTGCATGTGGTCGGCTATGTCAGCCCGGAAGTCTTCGGGCTGCACATGGTCATCCTCGGCTTCACCATGCTCTATGTCGGCGGCATCGGCAGCATCGCCGGCCCTCTGATCGGTGCGCTCCTGATCAGCCTGCTGCCGGAAGTGCTGCGCGGCTTCAAGGACTATCAAGACCTGTTCTATGGAACGGCCCTCATCCTTCTGCTCATCTATGCCCCACGCGGCCTCGCCGCTTTCTTCGAGCGCCGCGAACGAACCGGGAGCGCGTCATGATCACGCGCCTGTCGATCAACAATCTGACCAAGCGCTTCGGCGGCCTCGTCGCTGTCGGCGAGGTCAGTTTCGATGTTCCCGTCGACGGCGTAACGGCGGTCATCGGCCCGAACGGCGCCGGCAAGACGACCCTGTTCAGCCTCATCTCCGGCTTTCTGCCGCCGACCGAAGGCACCATCCGTTTCGAGGATGACAATATCGTCGGACTGACGCCCGACAAGCTCGCCGCGCGCGGCCTGGTGCGCACCTTCCAGCTCGTGCAGCTCTTTCCCGAAATGAGCGTGCTCGACAATGTGAAAGTCGGCCAGCACTTGCACACATCGAGCGGCCTGCTCGCCGCCGTGCTGCGGCCGCGCGCGACACGTGCGGAAGAAGCGCAGGTCGAAGCTAAGGCGCGCGAACTGCTCGATCTGGCCCGGCTGTCGCACCTCGCCGACCGGCCGGCCAAAATTCTGTCCTACGGCCAGCAACGCCTGCTCGAACTGGTGCGTGCCCTGGCGGCGCAACCGCGCCTGATCCTGCTGGATGAGCCGGCCGCCGGACTCGATGCCAATGAATCCAAACATCTTGCCGCGATGATCCGGCAGATCGCCGCCAGCGGCGTCACCGTTCTCCTCATCGAACACGATATGTCGCTCGTCATGTCCGTGGCCGATCGGGTGATCGTGCTCGATTTCGGCCGCAAGATCGCCGAAGGCACGCCGGCGGAAGTGCGGGCGCATCCGGCGGTTCTCGAAGCCTATCTCGGTGGCGTGGAGATTGCCGATGTCTGACTTTACTTACTTCGCGCAAGTCCTGGTCAGCGGTCTCGGCACCGGCTGCATCTACGGCCTGATCGGCATCGGTTTCTGCGTCATCTACAACGCCAGCGGCATCGTCAATTTCGCCCAGGGCGCTTTCGTCATGCTGGGCGGCATGATCACGCAAGTGGCGCTGACCCGGTTGGGCCTACCGCTTCCCATCGCCGCCATCATCGCCATTCTTTTAGTGGCGATTTCAGGCACGGTGCTGGAACGGGTCGTCGTGCGTCCCTTGTGGGACCGCAACGCCACTATGTTCGTCATGATCCTGGCGACACTGGCGGCGCAGATCGTCGTCGAGCGCGCGACTTTGCTGGCCGTCGGCGACCAGCCCCGCACCCTGCCCGTTTTCACCGATCTGCCGCCGTTGAAATTCGGCGGCGTCGCGGTGAGCCTGCAACTGATCTGGATTCTCGTCACCTCCTGCCTGATCGTCGCCGGCCTCGCCGTCTTCTTTCAGAAGACCAAGACCGGCAAGGCGATGCGCGCCTGCGCCATCGACCGTGAAGCGGCGGCGCTGCAAGGCATTCCGGTCAAGCGCATGCTGGCGCTCTCTTTCGCGCTCAGCGCCGGCCTTGGCGCGCTCGCCGGCGTCTTGATCACGCCGACGCAATATACTGCCTTCAATGTCGGCGTGCCCTTCGCCATCTCCGGCTTCATAGCCGCCATCGTCGGCGGTTTCGGCAAACCCTCCGGCGCCTTTCTCGGCGGCCTGTTGCTGGGCGTCGTACAAGCCGCCGCCATCGCCGGGTTCGGTTCCGGGCTGAAAAATGTCGCGGCCCTGTCGATGCTGTTGATTTTCCTGTTTCTGCGCCCCGGCGGCATCGTCGGCGCCAGTAAGTGATATGATCCACGAGACTTGAAGAAAGGATATGCCATGGACATCGCCAAGATCGACTGGAGCAAGACGGACTGGACGCATGTGCGCACGGGCGTCGACCGCAAGGGCTTTTCCGGCACCGGCGCCACCATCGCCATCAATCGGCTAATGCCCGGCCATGAACCGCGGCCGCACTCGCATCCGCACGAACAGATCGCCTATATCATCAGCGGCAAGATCAAATTCGTCGTCGGCGGCGAGGAACATATCCTCGGGCCCGGCAGCGTTCTCGTCGTGCCGCCGAATGTCGAACATTGGGGCGAAGTGATCGGCGACGAGCCGGTGATGAATCTCGACGTCTTCACCCCGACCCGGCCGGAATATTCCTCCTAAGCGCTACTCGCCCTTCACGGTCGCGCGCAGCGGAATTTCCTTCAGGGCGAGGAAGCAGAGCGCCGCCAGCGCCGAGATGACCGCACCGGCCAGGAAGATGTCGCGGAACGCGCTTGCAGTCGCGAGTTCCACAGCAGCATTGTCCGTGGCGCCCTCGCGCAAGCCCGGCAGGCCGCTCGCCAATGCGATAGCCCCGACTGCGGCCACGCCAAGCGCACTGCCCAGATTGCGCATGAAACTCAACACGGCTGTGGCGACCCCCAGATGGCGGTAGTCGACGGCGTTCTGAACTGTGACGGTGCCGATCGGGAACATCGAGCCCATGCCGAAGCCGGCAACGAAGAGAAGCGTTTCCGTCAGCAGCAGCGAGGCCGTGGTGGATTGCAGCGCCAGCACGGTCAGGCAGACGGCAGCAAGCGCGTAACCGCCGACAGCGAGATATTTATAGCGCGGCACATGCGCCACCATTTTGCCGATGACGGCGCTGCCGACGGTCGTCCCCATAATGTAGGCGACCAGCGCCACGCCGGACGCCGCCACCGACAGACCGAGATGCGACTGCAAATAAATCGGCACATAAACGGCGACGGCCAGGCTGCCGCCCATGCCGAAGAAACAGGCCAATGTGGCGGCCGCGACGATGGGGTTGCGCAGCACTTCGAGCGGGATCAGCGGTTCTTCCACCCGATTGAGCCAGAACACGAACAGCAGCCAGAGAACGAACGACGCGCCGAGCAGAGACAGAATGACAGGCGAAAGCCACGGATAAATGCCGCCGCCCCAGGTCAGCGCCAGCATCAAGGTTGTCGTGGCGGCCAGCGTGAGCAGACCGCCGACGAAATCGAGACGATGGCGATGCGTCGGCACGGCGAGCTTTTTAAGAGGACCGGCGAGAATGAATAGAGCGCCGATGCCCAGCGGAATATTGACCCAGAAGATCAGCGACCAATGCCAACGCTCGGCGAAGAAGCCGCCGAGCAGCGGGCCGGCCAGGCTGGCGATTGCCCAGGTCGCCGAAATATAGCCGGCATACGCGGCTCGTTCGCGTGGCGGCACCGTGTCGCCAATGACGGTTTGCGCCAGAACCAGCAGGCCACCGCCGCCCAAGCCCTGCACGGCACGACCGACGATCAGAATGAGCATCGTCGGCGAAAGCGCGGAGATCACCGAACCCAGGAGAAAGATGACGACCGCCGCGGCGATCACCGGCCGTCGGCCGTAGCTGTCTGAGATCTTGCCATAGAGCGGCGCCGAAGCGGTGGCGGTCAACAGATAGGCGGTGATGATCCAGGGCAGATATTCGCTATCGCCAAGCGCACTGCCGATGGTTGGCATGGCTGGCGTGACGATGGTCTGATCGATCGCCGCCAACAGCATGACGACGAGAACGCCAATCACGATCGCCTGCTTTTCGCTACGGCCGAGCCTCTCGTCCGGGCGAAGGTCGTTATTGTCTTGAACGTTCATAGGGTCAGCTTTGACAAGAGAAGCGGATGCATCGGCATAAGCGATGCCCTGTCCTGGATCCGCTAGGTCGAGAATGCTTCCTCTTGGAAGCGGCCGGGCTAACCATCCGACCAGCTCTCGTTTCGGGCCGCTTCTTCTATCCCTGGGCCTGTCACGAGGTCAATGCCAAGGCGATGCTGAAGGCCGGCGTTTAACCCGTGAAATTTGCGGATGCCATCAAAGGCCAACGCTCAAGCAGATGATAAGTGCCGAGCCGACCGAGCCAGCGTTCGTTGTGAACGAGGCAGAACTCTCTCACCACGAAACGGATCGGCTCGATTTCGCGCGGTCGGATCGTGTTTGGACCATAAGAAAGCGTCATATGCGGGGTAAAGTCATCGGCTGAATGCAAGCCGATCCCGTTCATCGCCACACCCAAACGTCGCTGCAAGTCGCGCAACGCATGGCCCTCGGCCAGCAACACCAGCGGATGCCAGTCGGGACGCGTCTCGTCAAACGTCGAAATGCCCGACAGCGTCACCTCGAACGGGCGCATCACAATCGCTTGAGCTGCCTGCCGCGCCGCGAATAGAAACTTGCCACGCAGCCGCTTATAGTCGCCAACCATCTGCAAGGAGATATGCAACCGCTCCGTCAGAAGCGGCTGCCCCGGCAGACTGTGCTGGCTGCGAAAGAGCTGCCCGCACCGTTCGGCTAAAATCGCCGTCTCGCCATCCGGAAACAAAGCGAAAAACATCCGCTCCGGATGTTTCGGCCGGCCCGGAAGATCGCGATAGAAATCGAATGCGCCCTGCATGACGCCTACTCCACGCCGCGTGCAGGTCCCCTGTGCATGAAATAGAACAAACAAAGAACTTAGCGCAAGCCTCACGGCATCGAAAATTACATACGCCACGTATATCTATTGACGTACGCTGCGTACGTACCGATATGCCGACGGCGCAGAGGACCTGAAGCCAAGCCTTTTGCAGCTTGAAGCGGGTCAAATTACTCATTTGAAAAGGAATGAAAAATTGGCCAAACGCGAAGCGATCTTTCCCGCCGGCCGCCAGGCGCTCTATGAAATCAACCGCTATTCGGCGGCCATTCGCTCGGGCGACTTACTGTTCGTATCAGGTCAGGTTGGCAGCCGCGAAGACGGATCGCCGGAGCCGATCTTCGAAAAGCAGGTCCAACTCGCTTTCGACAATCTAAACGCCGTGCTCAAGGCGGCCGGCTGCACGTTCGACGATGTCGTTGACGTTACCAGCTTCCACACCGACCCAGCCAAGCAATGGGAGACGGTGACCGCCATTCGATTGAAGGCAATCGGCGACGCGCCCTACCCGAATTGGACAGCAGTGGGCGTGAACTGGCTGGCGGGCTTCGATTTCGAGATTAAAGTCATCGCGCGCCTGCCCCAGCCCACCTGATCGATTGCGGGCGCCCGCGCTATACTGAGAGGATGGCGATTCATCACGGCTCCTGTCACTGCGGCGCGGTTCGCTTCGAGGTCGAAGCCGAAATCGACCACGTGCGCATCTGCGACTGCTCGGTCTGCCGACGACGCGGCGCGCTGACCTTCCGCGTGCCGGAGACGGCCCTACGCCTATTAACCCCGCCCGAAAACATGACGGTCTATCGCTGGGGAACGGAAACGGCGGAAGACTATTTTTGCAAGACTTGCGGCATCCTGCCGTTCCGCAAACCGAGTGCGCCAACAGCGGCCGAACGCGCGGCGGGAATAAAACCCTTCAAAGGCTGGGCGATCAACGTGCGCTGCCTGGACACTGTCGATCTGGAAAGCCTGCCGCGCGTCAAGATCGCCGGCAGCAAACTGGTCCTCTAAAAGAAGGCGATCAAGCCGCCTTGCGTGTCAGCTTACAGTTGAACTCGCGTTCGATGTAGATTTCGACGAAGCCCGGCAGCCAGCCCTGGCGCACCATGTCCTTGAAGGGCTCGGTATAGCGCTCGTCATAGGTCTCGGTGAGAACGACGATGCGCCAGAGATTCAGCGGGTCATTGTCGTCGCCGGCGGCCGCATGTTCGACATGGAAGAGCGGCTGAAAGTCGCCCGCTTTTAGAAGCTGGCCCGCCGCATCGGGAAACGCAGCGCGGCCCATGAAGAAAATCCGCTGCGTATCGTTGTCGATCAGCACCTCTTCCAGCACCGTGCCGCGCACGTTGGGATCGATCCAGCCGACCTGTTCGGACGAGCGGAAGAAACGGTCCGTGCCATCCTTCAAGGTGTGACGTCCCCAGGACTTCCCCGTCGACACCACATAAGGAATGAAGCTCGCGGGATCCCAGGCCTTCTGACGCTCCATGTCCCAGAGCTTGGCGCGCGACATCCGCACCGATGGCGCCACGGTATATTTCTCGCGCAGCTTGCTGTTGACCGCGATCGCCGGCAGCTCGAAGCGGCTGTGACGCGGGTCGTTCCACGCCGCCTCGAATTCGTCGGCAACCGCTTTGAACGAGACATCGGAGCCCATATGCCCTCTCCTTAAGTCTATAACCGCAAAGTCTATGAGTAACTATCTTGAGATTAAGATAATTGACCTTAAGATAAAAGAGTCAAGTCCACTGGCGATCAATAATCGCTTGGCTTGACATCTCAGGGAGGCTTTCATGTTCAGATCGTGGCGCATTTTGCCCCTGGCTGTTGCCATCGTCGCTTCCGCTTACACCGTTGCAGCACAAGCGCAATCGACTGTCACCACCCGCAACGACATCACCTTCGCCGAACATGATCAGGTGAAACTCATCGGCGATCTCTATATGCCGCAAGGCGTTCAGAAAGCGCCGATCCTGGTCGCCGTTCATGGCGGCGGCTGGCAGGTCGGCGACCGCAAGATCTATCAGAATCTTGGCCCTTATCTGGCAAAGAACGGTTATGCGGTCTTTGCCATCGAATACCGGCTCAACAAGCCGCAGGTGCGGAGCTATCCCGGCGCGATCTACGACACCAAGGCCGCCATTCAATATGTCCGCGCCAATGCGGCAAGCCTCGGCATCGATCCTGATCGCATCGGCTTGATCGGCGATAGCGCCGGCGGCCATCTTTCCGCTCTTGTCGCGCTGGCCGGCGAGGAACCGCTCTATTCGAGCGAGTATCGCTCCGATCCCAACGCCTCCGTCTCCAGCAAGGTCAAGGCGGTCGTGGGTTTTTACGGCGTCTATGACATGCAGGCGCAGTGGCAGCACGATCTCGTCACCCGCCCACGCGACAACATCGCCGAGAAATTTCTCGGCGCCGCGCCCTATGCCAACCGAAAAGTCTTCTTCGACTCCTCGCCGATCAACTATGCCACGGTCGACAAGAACGGCATCCGCTTCCTGCTGATCCACGGCACTGACGACGATATCGTCGATCCCGCAACTCAATCGACGGCTTTTCTTTTGGCGTTGAAACAAGCGGGTTTCTACGTCCGCACCGTGGTCGTGCCCGGCGCCGGCCATTTCTTCGTCACCGATCCCGTCGACGACACCAGTTTCGGCGGCTTCGCCGGACCGAAGATCGTGCGGTTCCTCGCCGAGATTAACTTCTGAGGCTCGGTGTCATCCCGGATCGCGCACGGCGCCGGGATGACACCGAACGTGTCACGCCGGCTGCAACTGCCGCCGCACGATCGGCGGAAAGGCCAGGCCAATGCCAACGGCTCCCAGACCGACGAGAGCCGAGCCGATGTAGAGCCACATATAGCTGGCGTATGCATCGAAGATGAGACCGCCGGCCACGGGACCAAACGCCATGCCGATGCTCGACAACAGGGTGGCCGCGCCAAACACCGTGCCGATGATCTGCTGGCCGAAATATTCCCGCGCCAGCACCGCATAGAGCGGCATCACCCCGCCGTAGATCGTGCCGAAAACGGCGGCGAGCAGATAGAATTCCCCAAGCCGGCTGACGAACAGATAGGCGGCGATGGCTACGGCCTGAAGCGCAAGCCCGGTCAACAGCACGCGTTTGACACCAACCCGATCGGCGAGCACGCCGAACAGGACGCGTCCAAACAGACCCGCCAAGCCTTCAACGCTGTAAATACTGACAGCCGCCATCGGCGCGATGCCGCAGAGCGTCGCATAACTGACCATGTGGAAGATCGGCCCGGCATGAGCAGCGCAGCAGGCAAAGAACGTCAGCCCCAAGATCCAGAATTGTTGCGAACGCAAGGCGTCTTTCACCGACATGCCATTGCTAACCGCTTGCGATCCACCCGGAGCGGCAGCAGGCGGCGGCCGGCGCACCAGAGCAGCAGCCGGGATCAGAAGCACCCAAGCCAACACGCCGATAACGAACATCGCCGTGCGCCAGTCGTAAGCCGAGATGAGCCAACGCGCGAAGGGCGAGATCGTCATCGGCGCCACGCCCATGCCGGCTGAGACCAGCGAAACCGCCAGGCTGCGATTGGTCTCGAACCAGCCGGTGGTAGTGGCGATCATCGGCGCGAAGAAGGCACTGGCGGCGGCGCCGACCAGAATGCCGTAGATCAACTGGAACGTGGTCAGCGTTTCCGCCCGGCTCGCCAGAACCAGCGCCAGGCCGAGCAGCACCGCGCCGCTCAAGACGACGAGACGCGGACCGAACCGATCGGTCATCGCGCCCCACGCAAAGCCGCCAAAGCCCATGACCAGGAAATTCAACGTCATGGCACTGGAGATGCCGGCGCGCGACCAATGGGTGTCGGTTGCAACCGGTTCGAGAAAAATGGCCAGCGAAAACATCGCGCCAAGCGCGACACAGGTCATCAACGCGCCTGCGCCAACGATCACCCAACGATAAGAGCTCATATCCGGCTATCCTCAGGTTCCAAGAGACTAAACCAAGGACGCGCCAACCTAGGCCATTCCGACATGGGGCGAGAAATTATTCGCAACCATCATCGGCCGCGGGCCAGGAGGTCTCCTGATACCCGCGGCCGGAAGAGATCAGTGTGTCGCCTTGATATGCGCCACCATCTGATCGACCACGGTCGACCAGCCGTCATAAAAGCCCATGTCCTCATGGGTCTTGCGGCTGGCGGCGTCGCCGTGAACGGCAATCGCCGTGTAACGCGTGCCCTTGCCGTTCGGTTCGAGGAACAGGCCGGCGGTGAAGAAGGGTTTTGGCGCGGGACGGAAACCAGGCAGCAGCGTATCGGTGAAAATCAGCCGCTTCATCGGCACGATCTCCAGATAGCAGCCGAGGTTCGGAAATTCCTGCCCCTCGGGCGAACGCATCACCGAACGAAAGCCCCCGCCGACACGCAGATCGACTTCACATTCCGTGACCGTCCAGGGTTTTGGAACAAACCAATGCTTGATGCTTTCCGGATCGGTCCAGGCTTGCCAGACCCATTCGACGGGCACATCGATTTCCCGTTCCAACACGAGATCCAACATCGGATCAGGCTTTCCCAAAGGCAGCATCATTCAGGCTTCTCCTTCTTTTTGAGTGACAAGAGATAAGCGTCGAGGCGATTGAGCCGGCCCTCCCACATGGAGCGTTGGCGGCTGAGCCAATCTCGCGGAATGTCGAATTGTTCGGGCACGAGCGCATAAGTGCGCACCCGGCCGACCTTGGCGGAGCGTACGAGCCCCGCCCCTTCGAGCATTTTCAAATGTTCGACGAAGGACGGCAGCGCCATATCGTAGGAAGCCGCCAGTTCGCTGACCGATGAAGGTTTGGCGCTCAACCGCTCGACGACATCGCGTCGGGTCGGATCGGCCAAAGCGCGAAAGATGCCGTCGATCAGCGCCGGCTCAGCGGACATGCCCTGCATCATCACCTGCAATTCCCCTTCGATTGATCCGCGCCCGATCGCGACGGCGCCTCCTCTCAGGGTGGTCAGGTAGCGTGGAAAAATACTAAGGTCAATCC
Source organism: Rhizobiales bacterium 62-17 (assembly GCA_001898965.1). Lineage (GTDB taxonomy): Bacteria > Pseudomonadota > Alphaproteobacteria > Rhizobiales > Beijerinckiaceae > Terripilifer. Next base: position 493,697 of record MKVW01000003.1, on the reverse strand, counting down.
CTAAGTATACGGAGATGGATTGACTATGACTGATAGTCAGTCATATTTGGACCAACGAGACCCAAAGGAGTCTGCGATGAATGGACAATTGTTGGCGCTGGCCGGACCGCTCAAAACCCGCGTCGCCATCAGCACCGCCATCGGCCTGCTGATCACCGCTTGCTATGTGCTGCAAGGCCTCTTCCTGGCGCAGGCGCTGGCCGCCCTCTTCGCCGGCGCCGCGATGGCCGACGTGACACGCTGGATCATCGCCTTTGCCGGCATCGTCCTCCTGCGCGGCTTCCTGCTGTGGTGCGCCGAAATGGCGGCTCAGACCACGGCGCAACAAACCAAGGAACATTTGCGCGCCCGCCTGCTCGCGCATCTTTCGGCTCTTGGCCCTGGCGTCACCTTGCGCCAGCAGACCGGCGATCTGCAGGCCGTGCTCGTGGCCGGCGTCGAAGCCCTGGAAAGCTATTACAGTCGCTATATGCCGGCGATCTTCATCGCCATCCTCGGCTGCGCCGGCGTGCTGGCCGTCCTTGCCTGGATCGATTGGCCCTCCGCCTTGTTGCTCGGCGTCTTCGTCGTCGCCTTCCCGATTGCGGATCGGCTGTGGCTGCGCTGGCGCATGCCTAAAAGCTCAGGCGTCTTTGCGGCCATGGGCGCGTTCGGTGCCTATCTGCTCGACAGCCTGCAAGGCATCGTCACCCTCAAGGCGTTCGACGCCACCGCCGCGCGACGCAAGGAATTGGCGCTGCGCGCCGGCAATCTGCGCGAGGAAGCCATGAACACTCTGGCCGTCACCTTGATGCGGACAGGCCTGACCGGCTTCATCACCTTGATCGGCATGGCCCTGGTCTTGTCCTTCAACAGTTGGCGCACCGCCGCGGGCATGCTCGCGCCTGTCGCTTTGTTCACGACCTTATTCCTCATGCGCGAAGCCTTCCGCCCGCTCGACCGGCTGGAAAAGGAGTTTCACACCGCCTGGGCGGCCAGCGGCGCGGCCGCCTCCGTGTCGGACTTCCTCGCCTTGCAGCCCAACATCCTGGAACCGGCAACGAGCGCGACCAAACCCATAGCGCATGACATCGCCTTCGACGATGTGAGCTTCGCTTACGCGGCGAACGACGCCAAGGCTTTGTCGTCGGTCTCCTTCGCCATCAGGGAGAAAGAATTCGTCGCTCTGGTCGGCCCCTCGGGCGCGGGCAAATCGACGGTGATCTCCCTGCTGTTGCGCTTCTTCGATCCGACCTCCGGCCATATCCGCATCGGTGGCACTAACATCCGCGATCTCTCGCTCGAAAACCTGCGTTCGCTGGTCAGCGTCGTCTCGCAGGACACCTATCTGTTCCACGGCACGATCGAGGACAATCTGCGCATCGCCAAGCCGGACGCGACGAAGGATGAAATCCACGCCGCCGCGATCGCCGCCCATATCGACGAGTTCATCTTCAACCTACCACAAGGCTATGCGACGGAAATCGGCGAGCGCGGTGCCCACCTCTCCGGTGGCCAGCGCCAGCGGCTTTCCATCGCCCGCGCCCTTCTGAAGAACGCGCCGATCCTGATTCTCGATGAAGCGACGTCCAACGTCGATCCGCGCAGCGAAAGCGCCATCCAGGATGCGCTCGATGCGCTGGTCGGGCGGCGCACCACTTTGGTGATCGCCCATCGCCTGTCCACCATTCGCAAGGCCGATCGCATTCTGGTGCTCGAAAACGGCCGCATCGTCGAGGAAGGCAATCATCAAAGCCTCGAACAGAACGGCCAGATCTATTCCCGCCTGATGGCCGCGCAAGGAGAAGCAGCATGACCGACGCAACCCTGCCTTCGCCCTCCAGCGCGTCGAAATCCGCCGGCATTTTCGGCCTCATTCCCTTGCTGAAGAGCCGCCGCCTCGTGCTGGCCCTGACCATTCTGTCGGGCATTCTCGCGCAGGCCGGCACGTTAGCGAGCCTCGCCATCGGCGCCTGGCTCGTCGGCAAGGCCGTGACGGGTGCCGCGCCTGCGAGCCTCATTCCCGGTTTCATCGCACTCGGCCTCGTCGCCCTCCTCGCCGCCATCGCCCGCTGGTGGCAGGCCTATATTTCGCACGACCTCGCTTTCGCTCTGATCGAGACATTGCAAGTGGGCATCTACGATGGGTTGGAGCGGGCCGCGCCCGGCTATGTCCTGGGACAGCGCACCGGTGAACTGGCTTCCGTCGCCACCGCCGACGCGGAACTGATGGAGCATTTCTATGCGCACACCGTCGCCGATTATGTCGGCGCCGTTGTCGTGCCGCTGGGAGCGCTGATCGTCATCTTCCTGCTTTCGCCACTTGCCGCCCTGGCGCTGCTGCCCTTCCTGCCGCTCGTCGCTTCGGTGCCCTTCTGGCTCGCCCGCCGCGCCGGCGAACAGGGGCGCCAGGTCATGCATGAACTCGGCGCCCTCAATGCCCAGACCGTGGAGATGATCCAGGGGCAGCGCGAACTGGCGATCTTCGGCCGCACGCGCGACATGCTCGATGGGCTCATCGGGCAGACGCGCCACCTCGCCGCTGCGCAAAAGCGCTATGGCTCACGGGCCGGCCTCGAACATGCGGCCATCGACATTCTCGTGGCGCTTGCCGTTTTGACCGCCGCCATCGTCGGCTTGATGCTCGTGGGACGCGGCGCACTCGATCGCGCCCATTTCCCGCTGCTCATCGTTCTCGCTGGCGCGGCGCTGAGCCCGATCATCGAAGTCACGCAAACTGCCCGCAAGCTCGGCGAGCTCCGAGCGGGTGCGCAGCGCATCTTGACCATCTTTCATCAGCAGCCGGCCGTTCTCGACACCGGCCGCGAAGGCCCCGCGCCCGATACGACCGTTCGTTTCGAGCAGGTGCGCTTTGGCTATGGCCATAAGGAGCGCGGCACCGTGCTGAACGGCGTCAGTTTCACCGTCCGCCCCGGCGAGACTGTAGCTCTGGTCGGCCGCTCGGGCGCCGGCAAAAGCACGTGCAGCAATCTGTTGCTGCGATTTTGGGACGTGGACGATGGACGTATCGCTATTGGCGAATGCGATATTCGCGATCGGCCAATCGGTGCCCTGCGCAAGCTCGTCGCCTATGTGCCGCAAGACATCCATCTCTTCAACGAGACCATCGCCGACAATATCCGCTTGGGCATGCCGAATGCTTCTCCTCTCGCGGTCGAACGTGCGGCCCGCTTGGCTCAGGCGCATGATTTCATCGCCGAACTGCCACAAGGTTACGATACGGTCTGCGGCGAACGCGGCGCGCGTCTCTCCGGCGGCCAGCGCCAGCGCATCGCCATTGCGCGTGCGCTTCTGCTCGATGCGCCCATCCTTCTCCTGGACGAAGCCTCTTCGAGCCTCGACAGCGAGAACGAGAAGGCTTTGCAGAAGGCGATGGACGATATTCGCCGCGACCGAACGGTCATCGTCATCGCCCATCGGCTGTCGACCATCCGCAGCGCCGATCGCATTCTCGTGCTGGAGAATGGTCGTATCGCCGAAGATGGACAGCACGCCGATCTCGTGCAGAAAGGCGGCTCCTATGCGCGCTTGATCACGTCGGTGGAAACGTTCGCGTAGTGGTGATCGCAGGATATCGTTTAAACCTTTCAATTCAGGCTGATCTGCGTTAGTTTTGAATCCGTCGCAAACGCAATGCGGATCAGCCTGAACGATGACCGAAATCACCGCCAAACGGCCGCGCACGAAGCCCGCGGAAATACGCCGCGAAGAGCTGATGGATGCCGCCCAGGCGCTCTTCCTCGAAAAGGGATTTTCGGCCGCCAGCGTCGATGAGATCGTCAAGGTCGCCGACGTTGCCAAAGGCACCTTCTACCTGCATTTCAAGACCAAGGACGATGTGCTTCTGGCATTGCAGGCTCGCTTCATCGAGGATTTCCGTCAAAGCCTCGAGGATGCGCTTAAACCTTTTGCGCCTGAAGAGTGGGATCAGCGGTTCGATGCCTGGATCGAAGCGGCCATGCGCGGCTATTTCGATCAAGTGCCGCTGCACGATCTGGTCTTTCATGAATCCGTGCCGATTCATCATCGCATCCAGCACGACAATCCCATCATCCTGCAGCTTTCCACTTTGCTGCAGGATGGTGCCCGGAAGGGCGCCTGGGCGGTGAAGGATGGGCGATTGACCGCGACCATGCTGTTCTATGCGCTGCACGGCGCGGTTGACGATACCGTTTCGAACAATTCCAAGATGAGCCGCAAGACCCTCATTGCGACGACGCTCGCCTTCTGCCGACAGGCGATCGGATTGAAACCGTCCAAACCGGCGAAGTAACCGACCTAACTCATCGCCATCAAACTGGCATTGCCGCCTGCGGCTGCCGTGTTGATCGAGGTGGCCGTCTCCTCGACCAGCCAATGCAGGCAATAGGCATTCGGGCCTGCCTGAATCGCTTCCGACGTCGCCGCCTGAACGATGGGGATCGGGCCAGACAAAGCAGCGATCTTCGTGTGGATAGCGCGCACCATTTCCGCTTCGCTCTCGATCAAGGCAGCCGCGAATGGTCCGTCGTTCTGCCATTTGCTCGACCAGGACAAGCGGCGGGCAACCGCCGCCGGCAAATTCGCAAGCTTCTCTTGCAGGTCCTCCCGCCTATCGATGACCGCATCATTGCCCGTCGCCAGCACCGCACCGATCTGACACAGTAAACCCATCTCAGTCTGGGGAACGATCAAAACGCGGCCGCGCGACCGCAAACTGTAAAGATTGCTTTCGCCGACCGGCCCCTTCAACGATTGCGTGAAACCCAAAGGTGATCTGTCCGCGAAATCTCCGACGATCCGAGCGGCACGGATCAATCTCATGCGTTCGAGCCAAGAGACGAATTGATGCAAAACCTCGTTAGGTAATGCCGTTTCAGGTTTCGGTAGCGCGCCAGCTTGAGAAACCAAACGATGCAGATAAAGAGGGCCGCCAGCCTTTGGCCCCGTACCCGACAATCCTCGCCCGCCGAAGGGCTGCACGCCAACCACCGCGCCAATGATGTTGCGGTTGACGTAAATATTGCCGGCCTCGACACGCTCCGACACATGGGAAACCGTGTCATCGATGCGCGTGTGCAAGCCGAACGTCAGCCCATATCCCGTCTCGTTGATCCGCTTGATCAGCGCATCGAGGTCGTCGCGATGATAGCGCATGACATGCAGCACCGGGCCGAACACCTCGCGCTGCAATTCCTCGATGTCATCGATCTCGATGACCGTCGGCGACACATAGGTTCCATTTTCGGTCGAAGGATCAAGCCCAGCCTGACGGACCTCGTGACCACGCGCGCCCATGCGAATGATGTGGTTGCCGATCGTCTGCGCGGCATCCTCCGTGATGACGGGACCGACATCGCTGGCAAGCCGCTCGGTCGTGCCGACATCGAGCTCCTGCAAAGCGCCATGCAGCATGTCCACCGTTTTCTCGGCCACGTCGTTCTGCAAGCAGAGCACGCGCAGCGCCGAGCAACGCTGTCCGGCGCTGTCGAAAGCCGATGACAGAACATCGGCGACGACCTGTTCCGGTAGAGCCGAGGAATCGACGATCATCGCATTTTGGCCGCCGGTCTCGGCGATCAATGGAATGATGCGGCCTTCCGGCGAAAGCCGGCTGGCCAACTGCGCCTGGATGAGCTTGGCGACCTCGGTCGAGCCGGTGAAGACGACACCGGCGACCTGTGGCGCCGCCACGAGGGCCGCGCCGATAGCGCCATCGCCTGGAACGAATTGCAGCCCGTCCCGGCTCACCCCCGCCTGATGCAAGAGCCCAACACAGGCCGCGGCGATCAAAGGCGTTTCTTCGGCCGGCTTCGCCAGCACCGGATTGCCAGCGACGAGAGCCGCCGCGATCTGGCCGGTAAAAATGGAAAGCGGGAAATTCCATGGACTGATGCAGACCACCGGCCCGAGCGGCTGGCTCTGCGCCGGCAAGGTCGCCTCAGCCTGCACCGCGTAATAGCGCAGGAAATCAACCGCCTCGCGCACTTCCGACACCGCATTGGCCGCCGATTTTCCCGCCTCGCGCATGATCAGCGGTACCAACTCCAGGCGCCGTTCTTCCAAGAGATCGGCGCCGCGCCGAAGACATAAGGCCCGCTGCGCCAAGGGCACCGACGGCCATGTACTCTCAACCGCGGATTTCACCGCCAGCCGCGCGTCTTCCTCCAGAGCATCAATGATCCAGCCCACGTGATCCGCCCGATTGCCAGGATTGAGGATGGGCCGAGCCGTCTCGGCGACGACATCCCGCACCAGCAAAGGACGAGCGTCCCAACGGGTCTGTCGGCTCACTCGCAAGGCATCCGAAAGCGATGCCAGGACATCCTCGTTCGCCAGATCGAGGCCGTATGAATTGCGGCGCGTCTTTCCATAGAGATCGGGCGGCAGCGCGATAGCCGGATGCCCCTCGCCTGGCCTTTCTTCGTTTTGCACGATGGCGACCGGATCGCGGATCAAATCCTCGATTGCCACATGCTCGTCGTAGATTTGATGGACGAAAGACGAATTGGCGCCATTCTCCAGCAAGCGGCGCACGAGATAGGCCAGCAGGGTCTCGTGCGTTCCCACCGGCGCATAGATGCGGCAGGGGCGGTTCAATTTGTCCGGCCCGACGATCTCCGAATAGAGCGGCTCGCCCATGCCGTGCAGGCACTGGAATTCATATTTGCCGATGTGAAAATCTGGGCCCGCCAGATGAAAGATCGTCGCCAATGTCTGTGCATTGTGGGTGGCGAATTGCGGAAAGACCAGATCGACCGCATCCAAAAGTTTACGGGCGCAGGCGATATAGGAAATGTCCGTATGGGCCTTGCGGGTAAAGACCGGAAAGTCTTCGAGCCCATCCACCTGCGCGCGCTTGATCTCCGCGTCCCAATAGGCGCCCTTGACCAGACGCACCATGATGCGGCGATGGCTGCGCCGCGCCAGATCGATGACGAAGTCGATGACGTAAGGGCAACGCTTGCCATAGGCCTGCACAACGAAACCCAGGCCGTTCCAGCCTCCAAGCTCGGCATCGATCGCGAGCCTTTCAAGCAGGTCGAGCGACAGCTCCAGCCGATCGGCCTCCTCGGCATCGATATTGAGACCGATGTCATAACTCTTCGCCAGCACCGCCAACGCCTTCACGCGCGGCAACAGCTCCCGCATCATCCGCGCGGCCTGCGAACGTTGATAGCGTGGATGCAGCGCCGAAAGCTTGATCGAAATACCCGGCCCGGCATAGACGCCACGGTGGACGGCAGCCTTGCCGATGGCGTGGATGGCCTGCTCGTAACTCTTGAAATAGCGTGCGGCATCGGCCGCCGTCAGGGCCGCTTCGCCCAGCATGTCATAGGAATATTGAAAGCCTGCACTTTCCTGCTGGCGTGCCCGATGCAGCGCGGCCTCGATGGTTTCGCCGATAACGAACTGCTCGCCCATCATCTTCATCGCCACATCGACGCCGCCCCGGATGACCGGCTCGCCGAGACGATGAATCAAGCGTCTCAGCGATGCCGACAGACCCGTGGCATTGACGGTGGCGGTCAGCCTGCCGGTGACGAGAAGCCCCCAGGTTGCCGCATTGACGAACAGCGAACGATTGTGGCCGAGATGGGCGTGCCAGTCGCCGGTCGAAATCTTATCGCGGATCAGCGCATCGCGCGTTTCGTCATCGGGGATGCGCAACAAGGCTTCGGCCAAGCACATCAGGGCGACACCCTCCTCGCTCGACAACGAATATTCCTGGATCAATTCGCCGACACTGAAGGCCTTTGGCTTGCCACGCAGCGCGACGACCAGTCGGCGCGCCAGCTCGGCGATCGCCGCCCGCGTCCCGGCATCGAAAGTGGCGCGCGGAAGAAGCGGCGCGAGACAATCGGCCTCGGGGGTGCGCGTATGCGCGGTGATCGCCTCTCGCAAGGCATTGCGCGGCGCGATCGGCGGCGCGAATGGCGGAAAAGCCTGTTCGGCGGGAAGCGGCTTCTCGACTTCGGCGCTTGTCATCAAATCAACCCGCGAGGAACGGAAAAGACGATTTCGGAACGGGATCGGATATTAATTTCGCTGCGCGGGCAACATGATGGCTCTCCTGCGACATCGGCGCAGCATAGCACCTATTTGTTTCCGAATTCTCCTTTTCGCAAAGCGCGCATTCAATGCGCCGTTGACAACAATAACGTCATGAATGAATAAGCAATCCAACACGGGGACACGCGGGGGATGGGCTTGAGCGCGCGGCGGCCACGAACCGCTTTCGCACCGGCCTTGATTCCAGCCGGCTCCCATTTCAACGACATGACTGAACAGATATGGCTGAACAGATGGCACGCCGCTTTATCGATCTTTCCGTCACTCTCGAAGACAAGCCGACCTCGCCACCGCACCATCGGCCGAAAATCCAATATGTCGACCACGACCAGTCGTTCGATCTGTTTTCGAAACTCTTCGACGGGATCGGCCCGCAGGACCTGCCGGAAGGCAAGGCCTGGGCGGTCGAACAGATGGAACTGTCGACCCATGCCGGCACGCATATGGATGCGCCGTGGCATTACCACCCCACGACCGATCACGCCCTTGTGGCCGGCGGCCGGCCAGCGCCCGGCATCGACGAAGTGCCGCTTGACTGGTGTCAGCGCCCCGGCGTCAAGCTGGACTTCCGCCACTTCGATGCCGGCTATGTGGTGACGCCTTCGGATATCGAGACGGAACTCAAGCGCATCGACTATGCCCTGCAACCGCTCGACATCGTTCTGGCAAACACCCGCGCCGGCGCCCGCCAAGGCCTGGAAGACTATTGGGAGAGCGCCTGCGGCTTTGGTCGCGACGCAACCTTATGGCTCACGGAACGCGGCGTGCGCGTGGTCGGCACGGACTCCTATAGCTGGGATCCGGCTTTCAAATTCGTGGTCGAGCGCTATCGGCGCGATCATGATCCGGCGATCATCTGGGAAGGCCACAAGGCCGGCCGCGACATCGGCTATTTCCAGATGGAAAAACTGACCAATCTGGATCAGCTGCCGCCGCACGGTTTCACCGTGAGCTGTTTCCCCATCAAAATCAAAAACGGATCGGCGGCCTGGTGCCGCGCGGTCGCCATTCTTGAAGGTTGAAGCCCGTGTCTCATAAATTTTCCATCACACGCCGCCGCGCCACTGCCCTCGCCTTGACGGGCCTGGGCGCCGCCCTTCTGCCGCAGGCCGCTGCGGCGCAGACCTATCCGGACCGGATGATCCGCGTGATCGTGCCCTTCCCTGCAGGCGGCATCGTCGACAACACCACCCGCGCGCTCACCGCCCGGCTGTCGACCGCGTTCAACCAGCAGTTTCTCATCGAGAACAAGGGCGGCGCTGGTGGCACCGTCGGCACGGTCGAGGTCGTCCGGGCCGCGCCCGACGGTTATACGCTGCTGACTACGTTCGACACCCATGCGGTCAGCGACCAGCTCTATAAACTGTCCTACAATCCGCATAAGGATCTGGCACCGGTCGCCTTGATCGCGACGTCGCCGCTGGCGCTGGTCGTGCATCCATCGGTTCCCGCCAATACGGTGGCTGAACTGGTCGCACTGGCGAAAGCCAAGCCCGATGCTCTGAACTATGCCTCGACCGGCATCGGCAGCTCCAATCAACTCACCGCAGAACTGTTCAACACCATGGCCGGCATCAAGATCACCCATGTGCCCTATCGCGGCGGCGCGCCGGCCATCGCCGATATCGTCGCCGGTCAGGTGCAGGTGATGTTCGTCAGCGTGCCATCGGTGCTGGAACATATTCGCGCCGGCAAGCTGAAGGCGCTTGCCGTCACCACGGCGCAGCGCATTCCGGTCCTGCCTGACGTGCCGACCATCGCCACGACTTATCCGGGCTTCGAGGTGCAATCCTGGGTCGGCATGTTGGCGCCGGCCAATACGCCCCGCCCGATCGTCGAAAAGCTCAACACCTCCGTTCGCGCCGCCTTGAAGACGCCCGATCTGAAATCGTGGCTCGACGCTCAGTCGCTTGTGCCGGTCGACGAGCCGCCAGAGGCTTTCGGGCGCTTCCTGGAAAATGAAGGTCGCAAATGGAGCGACGTCATTCAGAAGAACAACATTCGGCTCAACTGAGGATTTGGGCGCCGGGCAATGCAATTTGCCCGGCGCCCTCCCCTTCAACGCTCAAGCGTGAAGACAACATCGTAAAGCCCGGGGCGCGCCTCCCCCAACATCTTGTTTCGATCCAGAAACCCGGCCTCTCGCAACCGATTGATCACGGCCAGGGCCGCATCCATATTTTCACTCTGCGCATAGTTGACGACCCGCGTTCCATCGCGGCTCTTGTGCAGACTGGCGGAAAGCCAGCCCGGTGTTTCGCAGGCAAACCGAGCGGCTTCGCTCAAGAGATCGATGAGCGCCTGCTGACCGCCTGGCGGAACGTCGAAAACGTTGATCTGGGTGACAATACCGGTATTGGCTTTGATGATGGGCATGTGACTTTCCTTCTTTTGGAAAGCGCAGCCTGCGGCAGCATGAAAACGCCAAAGAATCAGCTCAAGCGCGCCAAGCCACCGACGCGACCGCGCCGGATGCTTGTCGCGGGTTCACCTCTATGGTGAACGGAGCCTCCTTCCGGAAGGAAGCGGGCTTACCAATGCCGCTCCTGGTCCTTTTCGACGAGGGACATGTAACGCCAAGGAGCGGACGACGCAACATCCCTCCCTTTATCCGCCGCGTTTGGCACGCATCGCTTGTAACATCTCGGTCATCGCGTCACGCGCCGCCAAATTGAATGCGGCGATTTCCTTCAGGCGCTGCTTGATCTTCTTCGACCGGCTTATCTGCGCACCCGCCAGCAGCTGATTGGCCAGCGCCTCCAGCAGGCGGTTCTGCTGGGTGAGCATCTCCTCGTAATTCTCCGAGACCTCATAGAGGATGCGCTTGCTGCCGCGCACGCGCAGACGATGCGCCAGTGTATATTGCTCGAGGAGCCGCGCAGCGACGCTGGCGCTGCTCTTGCTGATTTCCAGATCGCGCGCGATTTCGTCGAGGTCAACCGGCTGCGGGCACAGCAGCAGATAGCCATAGAGACTGGCCGCCGTCTGCGGCACGCCCCACGGCACGAACAGGCGGGCGATCCCGTCGATGAAACGTCGTTGATCCGGCTCTACGTTTGACATATTCGGCATATATCGAATATACTAAATACTATCGGAATGTCCACTGCGCCCGCGCGTTCAGCCCGCGCTTGGACTTCGCCTCGCTCCAGCAGCCGGGCCGCCGACATTGGAGGCCATCATGGTCCAATCCGTTTCACCTCACGCGCGCACCCGTGCCTTCGCGAGAGTTCTTGGCCCCTTTCTGACCATAGTGACGGCCTTGATCATCTATCGCATCCCAACCATGACCGAGACATTCCAAGACTTCTTCGCCAATGAAGCGATGGTCTGGATCACCGGCGCCATGCTGTTGCTATCAGGCCTGATCATCATCGCCTTTCATCAATATTGGCGCACGCTGGCCGCGGTTCTAGTGTCGCTTTTCGGCTGGTTTCTGGCCCTGCGCGGCGCTGTCCTGCTCATCGCGCCCAATCTCATCGTCCGCGGCGCTGAAACGATGATGCCGCATCAGACTCTGTTGCGCCTCGGCTTCGGCCTCCTGACGCTGATCGGCCTCTATCTGACGTATGTCGGATGGATCGCCGATCCACGCGAAGACTGAAAGGAGCGATCCATGTTGCGTTATCTCTTGCAATTGATCGTCTGGACGATCTTCATGGCAGCGCTGTTGTTCTGGCCCGCCGGTACATTCGCTTATCCCGGTGCCTGGGTGATGTTGGTGCTGTTTGCGGGCGGCGGGCTAGCGATGGTTCTGTGGCTGTCGAAGCGCAGCCCCGAACTGCTGCGCGAACGCATGGGTTCGCCGATCCAACGCGGTCAAGCGGGCTGGGATAAGATCTTCCTCGGCGTGTTCATGGTCCTCTTCTTCGGCTGGCTCGGCTTTATGTCGTGGGATGCGGCACGCACGGGCTTTTCGGCCGTCCCTGTCTGGCTGCAGGTTTTCGGCGCGCTGCTCATCGTGCTGGAATTCGCCGGCTGCGCCTGGACGTTCAATGCCAACACGTTCGCCGCACCGGTGGTGAAGATTCAAGAAGGGCAGAAAGTCATCGACACCGGCCCTTATGCCTTGGTCCGCCATCCGATGTATACGAGCGCGCTGCTGCTGTTCATCGGCCTGCCGCTTCTCCTCGGCTCCTGGCGCGGCCTGTGGATTTCCGCTCTGCTCAGCCTGGCCCTCGCCTGGCGGTCCGTTGGAGAAGAGGAAACTTTGCGCCATCAATTCACCGACTACGATACATATCGGCGGCGGGTGAAATATCGGCTGGTGCCGGGCGTGTGGTAGCCCAAGCGGGACCATAGGCGCAGCCTGCCTTGCAAGCAGCGCGACGCTCCTTACGATGCGCCTATGAGTCCCCCTGCTTCCGCTTTGCCGGATACGCCACCGCCGCCAAAGTCCGCCCTTCGCATGGGCGCCCTCTTCAAGCTGCGCCCTTCCCCGCCTCGTTGGCCGGCGGCGTTGCGCGCGGCCCTGAGCATGGGCCTGCCGGTAGCCGCAGGCTGGCTCGCCGGCGATGTGCCGGCTGGCATGCTCGCCACGATCGGCGCTTTCACCGCACTCTATGCGACCGACCGTCCCTATCAGAACCGCGCGGCCGTCGTGGCGTGGATCGCGGTGGCTTTCAGCCTCGTCGTCAGTCTCGGCGCCTGGGCGCAGGCCGAGCCTTGGCTCGTCGTGCCCTTGGTCGTGATGCTCTCGATCGCCGCCACCTTCATCTGCAACGCTTTCCGGATCGGCCCGCCTGGCGCCTATATGTTCGTGCTGGCCTGCGCCGCCGGCACGGCTTTGCCGGCGCCCCATATCGCCGTCTGGCAGATCGGCCTGCTGGTGCTGGCGGGTGGCGCCCTGTCGTGGATCCTGCACATGGCCGGCGCTCTGTTTTCGCCGCGCGGACCGGAGAAAGCCGCCGTCGCCAACGCCGCCAAGGCCGTAGCCCTCTTCGCCGAAGCGACCGGCACCGCCGGACAAGACAACGCCCGTCATGGCGCGGCCTTCGCACTGCATGAAGCCTGGGCCGTGCTCGTCAGTTTGCAGCCGCCCAAGCCGCGCCCCAATGGCGCTTTGGCCCGCCTGCGGGACTTGAACCGCGAACTGCATCTGCTGTTCGCCACCTGCATCAATGCCGCCGCCCAGCCGAGAGAAAAGCTCGATGCTGTCGCGGGCCGCGCCCGCGAGATCGGAGCGGCCGCCAGATCCTTGCGCGCCGATCGCGAACGCACCGAGCCGCCGCAAGTGCCCCTCGGCCGTCCCGGTCTCAAGGGCTTGCTGCGTGAAAATCTCAATCTCCGCTCGCCCGCCATGCGCAGCGCCCTGCGCGTCGGCCTTGCCGTCGCGGTGTCCGGTGTCGTCGGCGCCGCCTTCAGTCTCGAACATGCTTACTGGGTGATGGCCTCCGCCGTCCTGATGCTGCATCAGGGATTGGACTGGGTGCGCACGTTGCAGCGTGGCCTCGAACGCATGACCGGCACGTTGGTCGGTCTGTGCCTCGCCGCCGCCATTCTCACGCTGCATCCGACGGGCCTCTGGCTCGTGGCGACCATGATGCTGTTGCAATACACCATCGAAGTCACGGTCACGCGCAACTATGCCCTGGCCGTGGTCTTCATCACCGCGATCGCGCTTTTGATCGCCTCCGGCGGCCGCCCCATGGCAGACGACAGTCATCTGCTGTGGGCGCGCGGCATCGATACGCTCGTTGGCTGTTTGATCGCCCTCATCGTCCATGCCCTCACGGCTCCGCGCAGCCCCGCCGCCTCCCTTCGCCAGGAGATCGCTGAAACCTTGAAAGTGCTGCAGGACGTCCTTCGACATATCGCCACCGGCCAAGTGACGACGCCGGCCGCGCGGCGCGCCCGCAGCACGCTCCAGCACGAAGTCTTCGTCTTGGTGACATCGACCGAGACGGAAATGGGCGGCCTATCCCGCCAGCAGGACGCCGCGGAAGATCTGTGGCCGACCGTCGTTGCCACACAACGCCTCGCCTATCGAACGCTGGCTGCCTGCTGGGCCATCGAACAGGCCGCCGAACAAGGCAAGGCCGGCAAGCCGCCGCTCGCGCAGCCCGAATTGGCGGCAACGACCGATGCTCTCGCGCAACTCCGTACAGCGGTGCTATCCGGCCGTGGCCCGCTGACGTTCAACGCGCTTCCCGATTTTCTGTCGGGCGAAATCCAAAACGTCGGCAAGTCCCTCGTCGCGCCAACCGCGTGACAACGATCGTTATCGCGCGCCGGCCGTTTTCTTGCGGCCCTTGCGCGGTATGTGCGCTTCGCCTTGTGCCCCGCTTTGGGCCGCGAGCCAGGCTCGCGTGTCGGTGAGGATTTCGTCGGACAAGGCAGGGTCGTCGCTAGCCCGTGCCAGGATGAGTGCGCCGACCATCGTCGACCAACTGACGACGGCGGCGCTGCGCTTCTGGGCCGCCGTGCGGCCAGGCGCGATGCGGCTCAAGCGCGCGATCTGCTGTTCCAGCGCCTGCGTCATCACACTGCGGGCGCTGTCTTTTTGATGGATCGTATCGGCGGCCAAGGCCGCCGTCGCGCAGCCCCGGGCACGATCGTCGCGATGGTCCGGCGACAAATAGCTGGCCGCATAGCCGGCGAGATCATCGGCACGAATGGTGGAATTCGCCAGAGCCTCGGTGAGGGCTTGGGCGATGAGATCGTCCTTGGAGGTGAAATAACCGTAGAAGCCACCATGGGTCAGCCCGGCCGCCTGCATGATTTCGGCGACGGTTACGGCTTCAAAGCCACGCTCCCGAAACAGCCGGCCCGCGACATCCAAAATGATCCGCCGGTTTTCCGCCACCTGTTCACGACTGACTTTCATTTTTCTCTCCAGCTTTCGGCCTGATCACCCCTTGACTCCAAACATGATAATTATCATGTTTATTTTATATGATGATCATCATCAATAAAGCAAGCAGGAGCTTATCCATGAGCCAGAAGCCAGCCGTTCTCGTCACAGGCGCCTCCACGGGCCTGGGCGCCATTTATGCCGACCGTTTTGCCCGTCGCGGCCATGATCTCGTTTTGGTGGCTCGCGATGCCGCCCGTATGGAAGAGCTGGCCAAGCGCCTGCGCACCGAGGCCGGTGTCAAAATCGATATTCTGCAAGCCGATCTGACCAAAGACGTCGATCTCGCCAAGGTCGAAACGCGCCTGCGCGAGGACCAGCGCATTGGCATCCTCGTCAACAATGCCGGCGTTGCCGCGCCCGGCAATTTTCTGCAACAGAGCGGCGATGAGCTGGCGAAGCTGATCGGGTTGAACGTGACGGCCCTTACCCGGCTCGCCAATGCGGTCGCGCCGCGTTTCGCCCAGGCAGGCGAAGGCGCTATCATCAATATCACCTCGGTCGTCGCGCTCGCCCCTGAACTCAATCTTACCGTCTACGGCGCGACCAAGGCTTTCGTGCTGTTTCTCACCCAGGGCCTCCATCTCGAACTCGGCCCCAAGGGTGTTTATGTGCAGGCCGTTCTGCCCGCTGCCACCCGCACCGAAATCTGGGAACGCTCCGGCCGCGATGTGAATACGCTTGTTGGCGTCATGGACGCAGATGAACTGGTGGATGCCGCGCTGGTCGGTTTCGACCGCCACGAACTCATCACTATCCCGCCGCTGCCCAATGCCGATCAGTGGACCGCGTTCGAGGCGGCCCGCCAGGCTATGTTGCCGAACCTCGCGCAAAGCCACGCCGCCGAACGCTACCGCGCCAAAGCGGCCTAAAGCGACAGCGATCCCACCACCGCCCGCGCGATCATCAGCACGCCAACGCCAATGGCGAGCGCGCCGATCACGTGGGCGGCCGTTATGCCCGATCGGGTGATACGTTCAACGGTGGCGGCAACCGTTCCGACGGCCATGATCCGTAGATCCATCATGCCGAAGACAAGGAGAAGCACCGTCAAGCCGGCGCAGTTGCAACCGCAATGTAGACCGAGGCGCAAACCCTGTCGAAAGGCCATCCCATTCTGCAACACCATCTGACGACAATGGGTCAGATGACGGGCTTTCCAGAAGCTGAACTGAAAGGTTCCCGCCAACAGGACAAGCACACCGGCCGCGACCGGCACCAGGTGCGCCAGGGACGGCTGACGCATCGCGACCTGAAGCAGGACCGCACCGGTTGCGAAAACTGCTAATCCGAGCACAACCCAGACGAACAGATAACCCAGGCTCAGTAGACTCAAATCGATCGCACCCGTGATCCGTGATCGCCACAGCGTCAAAGCCAACGATGGCTGCATCATCACCGCCATCATCACGGTCCACATGGCGACGAAGGCCGCAGCCGCGTCGAACCACGTCTGACCGCACATTGGCATCCAAATCATTGACACCGTCCAATTGCCCGGCATGGGCACGACACCCATGCCGGACATCGACGAGCACCAGACGACCATCAAGGCGGCATTGGCGAGAAACAGCAGTGCCAAGGCAGCAAAGAAGATCCATCGGGACGACGGTGAATCGCGGTCCTTCTCGTCATGGCAACGAACGAGGACCATCTCAGCCTCAGGCCGGGGCATATTCGTCGTGGCGCCGCCACCACACCCCCGGCTCGTTACGCCCTTTAGGTGCCCGATCGAGCCAGGAATACATGCTCCACACGCCGTCGACGCCCCGCGCATAAGCGGAATAGGTGTGGTAGACGACACCATCTTCCAGCACGAAAGCACTCAGGCCCGGCTGTTCTCGATGATAGGTCGGCACATCTGTGCCACACATGGCGGCGAATTGAGCCTCGGCACCGCCGACATTGCGCCATTCCCGGATCGAGTTGCGCCGATAATTATACTCGATGCCTTTCTGTTGCTGCGCTTCGGTGAAGGAGACATCGAAATCGAAATTGAAACTGGTGTCGGACGACGAAGCCCAGGGGAACGTCCAACCCATGCGATGCTTGTAATCCTGCAACTTGGCGAGCGGCGCCCGCGACACGGCCCAGAGCATCACGTCATGGTTGGCAAGATGCACGGCAATGCCATTAAATCCGTCGGCGATCGCCGAACAGGACGGGCATCCGGCTTTGTAATCGGGCCCGAACATGAAGTGATAGACAAGCAGTTGCGAGCGCCCCTGAAACAGATCCGCCAGCGAAGCGCTGCCGGCATCCGTCTCGAAACGATAGTCCTTGTCGAGGCGCACCCAAGGCAGTTCCTGCCGGCGTCGGGCCAGCGCATCGCCCTGCCGCGAATGTTCCTTTTCGGCTTCCAGCAAATCCACCCGCGCCTTTAGCCACTCTTGACGTGTTCCGGTTCTGCGTGTCGTCATCACTGTCTCCTCTTGTCAGGAACCCTGCTGGCGCTTGAACCAGCGTCCTGAGAAGGTGGTCCCGAAGCGGCGATCGGTGGGAGTGACAAGTTTGGCGGGATTTCTGCGGCAAGTCTCTTTTTGGCGAGTTCCCTTTGGAGTGGAACCTGAATGGATTCGCTGATCACGGCGGCCGCGCGGGCTCTCGCCGCCGGCGATCCCCTTGGCGCGCTCAAACGCGTGGCGTTGCGCGAGGACGCGCCGGCGCTGGCGCTGCGCGGCATCGCCATGGCGCAACTCGGCGACCTCACCCGCGCCAAGGCATTGGTGCGCCGGGCTGCCCGCGCTTTCGGCCCACGCGAGGCCATGGCGCGCGCCCGCTGCATCGTCGCCGAGGCGGAGATCGCGCTCGCAGCACGCGACCTCTCCTGGCCCATCAAGGCGCTCGATACCGCGCACGCCACGCTCGAAGCGCATGACGACCCTATTAATGCCGCCCATGCCCGTCTCCTGAGCCTGCGCCGACTGCTGCTCATCGGCCGGCTGGACGAGGCCGAACGGGCACTTGATGATCTCGACCCCAAGCCCTTGCAGCCGGCGCTGCGCGCCACCTATGAACTGGTCGCCGCCGGCATCGCCATGCGGCGGCTCAACACCAAAGCGGCACGCACAGCCCTCACCCATGCCGAACAGGCAGCGCGACGCGCGCATATTCCGGCTCTAACAGCGGAGATTGAAAGCGCCACACGGCTGTTGAATGCGCCCGCCGCGCGATTGATCGCCGACGGCGAGGAACGCCCGCTCTTGCTCGACGATGTCGAAACACTCTTTGCCTCGCAGGCGCTTGTTATCGACGCCTGCCGCCATGCGGTGCGCAGCGGCCGCACCATCGTCTCGCTCGCCACACGTCCGGTCCTCTTCGCGCTCGCCCGTACTCTGGCCGCAGCCTGGCCGGCGGACGTATCGCGCGATGCGCTCGTCGCCGAAGCCTTCCGGGGCAAGGAGGCGGATGAATCGCATCGCGCCCGCCTGCGTGTCGAGATCGGCCGGCTGCGCCGCCTGCTCAAACCGCTCGCCGATGTCAGCGCCACGACACGTGGTTTCAAATTGCAGACACGACATCACCAGAGGGTCGTCATCCTGGCGCGACCTGTCGAGGAAACCCATGCCGCCGTGCTGGCTTTCCTTGCCGATGGCGAATCCTGGTCGAGCTCCGCACTCGCATTGGCGCTTGGCGTCAGCCAGCGCAATGTGCAACGCGCGCTCGATGCCTTGGCATCGACGGACAAAGTGCAATCCTTCGGACGTGGCCGCGCCCGCCGTTGGCTCACACCGCCAGTGCCTGGTTTCACGACAACCTTGTTACTCCCGGCCCCATTGCCCGGCGACTAAAACAGATCCAGCGAAGGATTGTCCTTCGCCTCAAGTCAACACGAACACGGGAGCTGGAGCTGGTTCCGAGACGATTGGAAGCAAACAGCCCAGGATCACTCATGAAAAGATCAGCCGCCGAAATCCTCCGCGAATACGGGCCTTTTCCCGGCTTCGACAAAGTGCATGGCGTATCCTTCGATGGCCGTCACGTCTGGATCGCCTTGGGCGATGCGTTGAACGCGATCGATCCCGACAGCGGCAAGACGGTGCGCACGTTCGCCATCCCCGCCCATGCCGGCACCGCCTTCGACGGCCGGCACTTGTTTCAGATCGCCGAAAGCCACATTCAGAAGGTCGATCCGCAAACCGGCGAAGTGCTCGCCACCATTCCGGCACCCGGCGGCGGCAATGACTCCGGCCTCACCTGGGCGGAAGGCTCGCTCTGGGTCGGTCAATATCGCGACAGGAAGATTCACGAGATCGATCCCGAGACCGGCGCCATTCGGCGCACCATCGAAACCAGCCGCTTCGTCACCGGCGTCACCTGGGTCGACAGCGAACTCTGGCACGGCACATGGGAAGGCGACGAATGCGCGCTGTGCCGCATCGATCCCAAGAGCGGCAACATGCTCGAACAGATCGATTTGCCGGAAGCCATAGGCATGTCGGGCCTCGAATCCGATGGCGAGGGACGCTTTTTCTGCGGCGGCGGCACCACCGGCAAGGTGCGGGTGGTGCGTCGGCCCCGCGCGACGAAATAGCCAGGAGATGGCCATGACCAAGCGCTATTCCGGCGGCTGCGCCTGCGGCGCGCTGCGCTATGAAACCCGCAGCGCGCCGATTTTCCAGAACCATTGCCAATGCCAGGATTGCCAGCAGCGCAGCGGCACCGGCCATGGCTCATACCTAACCTTCCCCGACCGCACCGGTGTGACGGTCACCGGAGAAGCCAAGACCTGGCGGATGACGGCCGATAGTGGACACGACAAGTTCCAGGCTTTCTGCCCGACCTGCGGCACGCCGGTCTATCTGACCTTCGCCGCCATGCCGTTCGTGGCCATCAACGCGGCCAGCCTCGACGACCCAGGCCAGTTCAAGCCGCAGGCGATTACCTACACGCTCAGAGCGCAGGCCTGGGACAGGGTCGATCCCGCCTTGCAGGCTTTCGAACGCATGCCACAAGGATAAATTGCACCCGGCGACGGACCCTGCTCTGTCGCCGGTTTTGCCATGGAACGATCGCCCATTCCCGCCGTTGACCAGGCAACAGCGGAGGCAAAGATGGCCCAGAGGAAATGGTCCGCCGCGGTGACCGAAACCAGCGATGCGCTTGATCTGAAGAAGGACATTTTCGCATCGAAAGACCCGCACGCCATTGCGGTTTCGCTAAAACGATCGGCCGAGCGCAGCCACCGCCGCAAGGCGAACCCTTATCGCTCCGCCATGTCGATGCTGACCTTCTACATCAACCGCGCCGGCAAGAACCTGTCGAAGACGCAAAGAAAGACGCTCGACGACGCCAAAGACGAACTGCGCGCGGTGTTCGGCAAGACATCGTGACCGGCCCCACGGTTAACATTCATTAACCACTCGCTCACCCAGCGCGCTCATCGCAATTAGAACAGCAATCGCAATGGGATATTAAGGGATTCCGTGTCACATATCACGCGGGGGTGCGGCCAATCTCTTGATGTCAGTGTCGCCTTGCTCAGATTTTGAGACCACCTGGCATGTCAGCCGGAACCGCTTGGCTCAACAAAACTCAATAAGCGTGATCCTCGCATGATGACTGTTCTTTCATGCATCACCGAAAGCCATAACGTCTGGCTGGTTCTCATTGCCGCCGCCATCTGCGTCGTCGGCTCGTGGGTGATGATCCGTCTGTTTCACCGCGCGGCCACTTCGAGCGGCAAGCAGCGGCTGGGCTGGCATGTGCTCACCGCCGTCTCGCTCGGCGCGACCATCTGGTGCACGCATTTCATTGCCATGCTCGGCTTCGATCCGGGCGTGCCCATCGGCTTCGATCCGGTTCTGACAATCATCTCTTTGCTCGTCGCCATCATTGGCGGCGCCATCGGCCTCGTCGTCTCGACCAGCACTGTCGTCAGAGCCGCGCCCACTTTGGGCGGCGCCCTCATCGGCCTTGCCATCGTCGCCATGCATTACACCGGCATGATGGGCTATCGCGTACAGGGCCTCGTTTCCTGGAACATGCCCTATCTGATCGTTTCCATCGTTCTGTCGGTCGTCTTCGCCAGCCTGGCGCTGCGCGTCGCCATGAACAGGATCACACCGAGCGGCCAGTTTCTCGCCGCCGGCATTCTGGTGATCGCCATCGTCAGCCTGCATTTCACGGCGATGACTGCCTTCCAGGTCTATCCACTGCTGATCGAAGGCGACTATTCCAATCCCGATGCCATGCAGGCCTTGGCGCTCGCCATTGCCGGCGTCGCCATCGTCATTCTCGGCGCCGGCATCACCAGCTATTTCATCGACGACAGCCTGCGGGCGGAATCCTACGAACGCCTGCGCCAATTGGCCATGGTCGACAGCCTGACCAACATGCCCAACCGGGTGAGTTTCAACACCAGGCTCGAACAGGAGATCGAGCATATTGACCGCGCCGGCGGCAAACTGGCGCTGATCGGCATCGACCTCAACCGCTTCAAGGACATCAACGACCAGCGCGGCCACAGCACCGGCGATCAGGTACTCAAGATCCTCGGCCAGCGGATGAACGATCTGTTGCGCGAGGGCGAGTTCGTCGCCCGGCTTGGCGGCGATGAGTTCGCCGCCGTGCAGCGCATCCGCAGCGACGGCACCCTCACCCATTTCCTCGCGCGGCTGCAGACGGCTTTGTTCGAAGCCATCTCCATCGACGGCTATCAGGTCGTCGCCGGCGCCAGCATCGGCGTGGCGCTTTATCCTGACAACGCGGCCGACCAGGCGGCGCTGATCAACAATGCCGATCTTGCCATGTATCGCGCCAAGGCGGACCTCGGCAAAGTGATCTGCTTCTACGATCAGTCGATGGACGAGACCGCGCGGGCGCGGCGCGCCCTGGCCGACGATCTGCACAAGGCGATCAAGACCGGCCAGCTCAGCCTCCACTATCAGGTGCAGACCTCGATCCCCACCGGCCAGATCCTCGGCTTCGAGGCGCTGGCGCGCTGGAAACACCCTAAGCGCGGCGACATTTCGCCGGCCGAATTCATTCCGATCGCCGAGGACAACGGCCTCATCCTGCAGATCGGCGAATGGGTGCTGCGCACCGCTTGTGCGCACGCCGCCGCCTGGGCCGAGCCTTACAAGATCGCGGTCAACATTTCGCCGGCGCAATTCACCCATGCCGACCTGCCGAAACTGGTGGGCGACGTGCTGGCCGAAACCGGCCTGTCGCCCGATCGCCTCGAACTGGAACTGACCGAGTCGACCATCTTCAGCGACAAGAACCGCGCGGTGCATATGCTGCATCAGATCAAGGCGCTCGGTGTCGCCATCGCGCTCGACGATTTCGGCACCGGCTATTCCTCGCTCGACACGCTGCGCACCTTCTCCTTCGACAAGATCAAACTCGACCGCTCCTTCATCAGCGAAGTCGAGTCGAGCCGACAGGCCAAGGCCATCGTGCGCGCCGTCATGGCGCTCGGCAAAAGCCTCGACATTTCGGTCCTCGCCGAAGGTATCGAAACCGACGGCCAGCTCGCCCTACTCTCCAACGAAGGTTGCGATGAGGCGCAAGGCTATCTGCTCGGCCGCCCGGCGCCACTCGCCGATCTTGTCGCGCGCGGCCAGCTCACCTTGATCACGCCCGAAGCGTTGAAAGAGATCGCCGCGAAGATGAAAGAGCGGGAAAAGGCCGTGCCCGCAAGCTCCGGCGTCGCCATCGGCTCGGCTGCCTGACCCATCACCTCGCCGTCCAGGGCCTCGATCTGCAATTCAGCACGCCGCCGGAACTGGTCGCTTATCTCAAGGCTGACATCCAGAAATGGACACCGATCATCGAGGCGGCCGATTTGCGCGGTAAGTAGACGAACTCCCGCCAAGCCTCGACATCACGATAGATGACGTAGCACCCGCCTACTCCGCCGCCATGGCTGCGCGCAATTCCGGTTGCTCCATCGCAGCCTCATGGTTCTCGTCCACAGGCGGCCTGATCCGAAACCATGCAGCGTAAAGCGCAGGAAGGAAGAGCAGGATCATCACCGTGCCGACCGCTGTGCCACCGATCAGCGTATAAGCCATCGATCCCCAGAAGACCGAATGCGTGAGGGGGATGAAGGCCAACACCGCGGCAAGCGCGGTGAGGATTACCGGCCGCGTGCGTTGCACCGTGGCCTCGATGACGGCGTGATAATCGTCAAGACCCGCCGCACGGTTCTCCTTGATCTGTTCGGTCAGGATCAGCGTATTGCGCATCAGGATGCCGGCCAGTCCGATCAAGCCTAGAATCGCGTTGAAGCCGAAGGGCTGATTGAAGGCAAGCAACATCGGCACGGCGCCGACGAGCCCGAGCGGGGCCGTCAACATGACCATCGCCATCGTCGAAAAGGATCGCACCTGCAGCATGATGACGATCAGCATGGCGGCGATCATCGCCGGAAAGATCTTACCCAGCGCAGTGTTGGCTTTTTCCGCCTCTTCGATCGAACCGCCCAACTCGATACGGTAGCCTGCCGGAAGGGAGGCGATCAGCGGTTGCAGAGCCGTCATGATCTGCTTGGAAACTTCTGGCGGCTGGGTCGCCTCATTGATGTCCGAGCGGATCGTGATGACGGGCGTGCGATCGCGGCGCTTCAGGATCGGTTCTTCCAGACGGATTTCCGAATGGCCGATCTGGTCGAGCGGAATCTGCCGGCCATCCCGGCTCATCAGCGAGAAATCCGCCAAGCGCGTCGGGTCCAGCCGCTCGCCGCCAGCGCTACGGGCCACGACGGGGACATTGCGGATATCCTCGCGGACCTGCGTGACGGCAATGCCGGTGAGGAGGAACTGAAGCTGTTGCCCCACCTGCGCTGGTGACAGGCCGATGAGGTTCAATCGATCCTGATCCGGGACGAAGCGCAGCACGGGCGTGCGATCACCCCAATCGCGGTTGGCCTGCCGCACGTCCGCGACGCCCCGCATGATATCGAGGGCCTTCTGGGAAATACTGTAGAGTTGCGATGGATCAGGCCCCATGACCCGGAACTCGACAGGGAATGGCGTGTAGGGTCCAAACACCAACTGAGTGACGCGCACATTGGCCTCGGGTGTAAGCCCCTGTGCCAACGCTTCTCGCAGCCGATGCTTCAAGACCTCGCGCGTTGCCGCGTCTGGCGTCAGCACGACGATCTTGGCAAAGGCAGGATCAGGCAGTTCCGGCGCCATCGCGAAGAAGAAGCGAGGCGCGCCCTGACCGATATAGCTCGTGACGATCTTAGCCTCGGGCTGATTGGCCAGCCAATGTTCGAGCTTCTCGACCGTGGCGGTCGTCGTCCCAATGCTGGTGCCTTCCGGCAGACGAACCTCGACCAGAACCTCCGGACGGTCGGATGTCGGAAAAAATTGCTGTTTTACCGCTCGCATTCCGACGCCGGAAAGAATAAGTGCGGCTCCTACCACGGCACATGTCACGAACTTGTGGCGCACGGCGAGTTTGATAAGCCGGCGCAAGCGCCGGTAGTTCGGTGTGTCGTATATCGCGTGGGTGCCGCCTTCGATCGGTTTGATCGCGGGCAGCATCTTGACGCCGAGATAAGGCGTGAAGACCACCGCGACGATCCAGGAGACGATGAGAGCAAAGCCCACGACCCAGAAGATGTTGCCGGCGTATTCGCCGGCGGATGATCTGGCAAAGCCAACCGGCATGAGCCCGATGATTGTCACCAGCGTGCCGGATAGCATCGGCGCTGCTGTATGGCTCCACGCATAGGCGGCAGCCTTGATGCGGTCCATGCCCTCTTCCATCTTCACCACCATCACCTCGATGGCGATGATGGCGTCGTCCACCAGAAGGCCAAGCGCTAGAATGAGAGCGCCGAGCGTGATGCGATCGAAGAACCGGCCCGTTTCCAGCATGATGAGGAACACGACGGCGAGCGTCAGCGGCACGGCCAAAGCGACGACGATGCCGACGCGCCAACCAAGGCTGACCAGGCTGACGAACAACACAACGGCGAGCGCCATTGCGAATTTCAGCATGAATTCGCCGACTGCTTCCTCGATGTTGACGGCCTGGTCGCTGACCTTGGCCAACGTCATCCCAAGCGGCAGCCGCCGTGCGATGGCTGCGGACCTCTCCTCAAGCGCTTTGCCAAGTTCGAGGCCGTTCCAGCCCTCCTGCATCACGGCGGCGAGCATGATGGTCGGCTCACCCTGATGCCGAATGATATAGGTAGGAGGATCTTCGTAGCCGCGTTTAACGTCCGCGACGTCGGAGAGTTTCAGCGTCCGCCCCGCGGCGACGATCGGCGTGTCGGCGATCGCCTGCACACTGTCGTAGGCGCCGTCGACCCGAATGAAGACCCGCGGGCCCTGCGTATCGATCGAACCTGCCGGCGTAACTGTGTTTTGCCGCTGCAAGGCAGCGACGATATCTTGTGCCGAGACGCCGAGGGTTGCCAGCTTCGCATAGGAAAATTCGACGAATATCTGTTCGGGACGTTCACCGAGAATGTTGATCTTCTTGACGCCGGGCACGTGCAGCAGATCCTGGCGGATCGTCTCGGCTTGCCGTGCGAGTTCTCGCATCGGCATGCCCTTCGCCTTCAGGGCATAAAGGGCGAAGCTCACATCCGAATATTCGTCGTTGACGAAAGGGCCGAGCACGCCAGACGGCAGGTTGCGCGCTTCATCCCCGAGCTTCTTGCGTGCCTGATAGAACTCCTCCTGCACGACGGATGGCGGTGTGCTGTCCTTCAGCGTAACCGTCATATAGGCATAACCTGGCCGCGTGGTCGTCTCCACCCGGTCGTACCAGGTCAGTTCCTGAATCCGCTTCTCCAACGGCTCGGCGACAAGATCCTGCATCTCGCGCGCCGTCGCGCCTGGCCATGCTGTCGTCACCGTCAGGGTCTTGATGGTGAAGGATGGATCCTCCGCCCGCCCGAGCATGAGGAAGGCGTAAGCGCCGGCGGTAGCCAACAACACGATGAAGAACAGAGTGACGGCCCGTTCGCGAACGGCGATCGCGGAAAGATTGAAGCTCATCAGGAGCCCCTGTTCTCGGAGGCGGTCCTGACGCGAGCGCCGTCCTGCAGGAGATGAGCGCCGAGGGAGACGACCGAATCCCCTGAATTCAACCCCGAGATCACGGCAGCTTCGCTGGTCACACGCACCAGTCCGACGGGTCGAAAGTGTACCGTCGAAGTGGCATTATCGAAGATCCAAACGCCGGTCTTGCGGCCATCATCCAGGACGGCTCCCAAAGGCACTTGGACTTCCGGTTTGGTCGCCTGGTTTACAAGTCGAATGGTCACCGTCGCGCCAAGCGGAGCTGTCGCCGCCTCGCCGTCGAGCACGTAGCGGGCCTCATAGGTGCGCGTCTGGGCATCGGCGGAATCCGACAACTGCCGCAGATGCGCTGTGTAGCGGCGCCCATCGGCCCCATAGATGTTGGCTTCGGCCACCGAGCCGATCGCCGGCCGGATCGTTTCGGGAAGCGCAACCACCGCTTCACGCGGGCCGGCCTGGGCAAGACGAACCACGGTCTGACCAGCGGAGACGACCTGCCCAGGCTCGCCAAGCGTTTCGACCACCGTTCCATCGGCGTCCGCCACCAGGAGGGAATAAGCCGCTTCGTTCTCGGCAACCCGCGCATCAGCTTCAGCGGCGGCCAGTTGCGCCGCGGCCGTATCCGACGCGGCCTTCGCCTGCTCGTAGCGCTGGCGAGACGTCCATCCATTGCTGACCAGATTGGCGTATCGCCGCTCATCGGCGCCCGTCTGAACGAAAGAAGCACGCGCCGCGGCAACGGCGTTGCGCTTCGCTGTCAGCGCCAGGCGCAGATCGGTTTCGTCGATCCGTATCAGAGGCTGACCGGCTTTGACCTGTTGTCCAACGTTTACAAGCCGCTCCACGATTTTACCGGCGACGCGAAAGCCGAGATTGCTCTGCACCCTCGCGCCGATGATGCCGGTAAAACCACGTTCGGATCCGGTCACCCGCGCGGCCGTCGCCAGTCTGACGATCGGCGGTTCCAGCCTGGGATCAGCCACGGCGGCGGCCTGCGTGCGGAGGGAAATCGTGACGAATGCGGCAGCACCCGACACGGCGATCAGGATGGCCCCCAGCACAATAACGGGTCGCTTTTTCATGCCCATTGCCTTAGAAAATTAGATTGCACTCGACCTCTATAACTGATATAGATTATGAATGCAATCTAATTGTGGAGACCAAAAATGCGGGTCAGTCGCATTCAGGCTGAGGAAAACCGGCAAAAGGTGATCGACGTGGCCAGCCGTCTTTTTCGGGAGCACGGCTTTGACGGCATCGGCCTGAAGGACCTGATGGAAAATGCCGGCCTCACCCAAGGAGCGTTCTATAAGCAGTTCGCCTCGAAGGAGGACCTGGCGGCGCAGGCCTCCAGGCGGGCGCTAGAGAGCGCCTCCCACCGCTGGTCAGCCGCGGCTAAGGCCGATCCGAATGATCCGTTGCGAGCGGTGATCGCGTTCTACCTCAGCATGGAGCATCTCGGCGAAAGGCTGGACGGATGCCCGGTCGTGGCGCTGGGCTCGGATGCCGCGCGACAAGGCGCCGACGTGAAAGCGTCGTTCGAAGCCGGGATCAGGGAATATCTCGAAATGCTCGCCCCCTGGATTGGCGGGGCGACGGACCAGGAACCAGGCAAGGCCATGGCCATTCTCTCGACCATGGTCGGCGCGGTTGTTCTGGCGCGCGCGGTCAACGACGACCGACTGTCGAGGCAGTTCCTGCAAGCGGCCGCACAACATGTGCTGAAGGGAACTTGCGCCGACCATAACCAACAAGGCGCGCCCCAATGACCACGACCAATCTCGGCGTCGCCCTGGTGACAGGCGCATCCTCCGGCATCGGGCACGCAACGGCCAAAGCCCTCCAGAACGCCGGCTTTCGCGTGTTCGGAACCAGCCGTCGCGCGGCCGCTCAACGATCCGATGGCGTGACCATGCTAACCTGCGACGTGACCGATGATGCGTCGGTAGCAAAGCTGGTGGATAACGTGCTGGCCGAGGCCGGACGCATCGACCTGCTCGTCAACAATGCCGGCGTCGGCCTGATCGGCGCGGCGGAAGAATCCTCGATCGCCCAGGCGCAGAGAGTGTTCGACGTGAACCTCTTCGGCGTCGCGCGCGTCGTCAATGCGGTGCTGCCGATCATGCGCCGCCAGAAGAGCGGCAGGATCATCAATATGAGCTCGATCCTCGGCCTGATCCCGTCGCCCTTCAACGCCTTCTATGCCTCGACCAAGCATGCCGTCGAGGGCTATTCAGAATCGCTGGACCATGAGATGCGCCCCTATGGCATCCGCGTGGTGCTGGTCGAACCCGGCGTGACGCGCACTGCCTTCCAAGAGAACCTGACGCGGGCCGACACACCGCTGCCGGCCTATGCCGCCGAACGTGTGCGCATGGAGCGGCTGATGCGGCAATGGGTCGAGACCGGCGACGCCCCGCAGGTGGTTGCCGACACTGTCGTGAGGGCGGCCACCGACGCGGCACCGAAGCTGCGCTACGCGGCCGGCAAACAGTCGCGCCAGATCAGTTTCCTGCGCCGTTTCGTCCCGGCATCCGCATTCGACAAAAGCTTGCGAAAGCAGAACGGGCTGCCGGTCTGATAGTCTTTGAACATCGATCAGACCGGCTCGGACTTCGCATCCGCTTCGAGACGCCGGGCCTCGGCGACCTTGCCGATGTAAAGCCGGGCGAGCAGCAAGCAGATTAAAGCGACCGGCACATAGGGGCTCATGATCAGCAGCGTCATCTGCTGGACCGGCAACGACAAGGCAAGCAGATAGGCGGCCAGCAACGGGCCGACAATGAACGCCACGCGTCCGAAGCCCGTGGCGATGCCCACAGCGGTCGCTCGAATGCTGGTCGGATAAAAGTTGCCGACCAGACCGTTGAGCGCACTGTGCGTGGCGCCCGATGCAGCCACCAGCAGCACGGTCACCAGCATCAGATTGCCTTTGCCGAGCCCGAGCATGCTGAACCCGACGAAACAGACGATGGTGATCAGGGTGGCGGCGAGTAGCGCGCCGAAATGAAAGCGGTCGAGCAACAGCGCGATCAGCAATTGCGAGATCAAGTTCGCCAGGCCGACATAAGCGAAGGTCAGCGACGCCTCGGTCGGCGACAAACCCGCCATTTCCAGAATGACCGGCAACCAGCTCACCAGGATGATGAAGGTGAGCGATTCAAACAGGAAGCACAGCCACAGCAAGGCGTTCACACCGGCATGCTCGCGCCGCAGCAACAGGCCGATCCCCTTGCGTGCCGATGTCGCCGGTTCGGCGCCAGACGCACCGGTCGCGGCCGACGCCTTTTCCGGCTCTCCTGAAGCCGTGCGCTGGGCCGACAGGAAACGCGCCGATTCCGGCAGCCAGATCATAAGGGCGACGCACACGATCAATCCCGATATGCCCGGGATCAGAAAGACAGGCGGCCAGCCGAAGGCAGGGATGAACATCGCCGCGACACCGCCGATCGCCGCCGCGCCGAGACCGATGCCGATGAACGGCAGCATCACGAACCGCGATTTCATGCCGTTCGGCGCGACTTCGGTCAACAGCGCGATGGCATTGGGCATCACCCCGCCCATGCCGAGGCCGGCGACGAAGCGCAGCGCATAGAGCTGCCACAGTGAATCGGCGAAGGCGATCATCAGGCTCGGCACGCTGTACAACAGCACGCCCCAGATGATGCCGGCCCGCCGCCCGTAGCGATCGCCAATCGCGCTGAACACCAGCGTTCCGATCAGCACCGCGAGGTTGCTGATCGCGAAGGCGATGCCGATGTCGCGCTTCGACACCTGCCAATCGCGGATCAGCGACGGCGCGGTCACCGCGAGCGCATTATAATCCATCCCCTCGACCAGAAGCATGAGGAAGCAGAGAAACATGATCTTGGCGTGCCACCAGCCGAAGCGGCGCGTTTCCAGCGATTTTGCGATATCGACGGCCGCTACGCTGCTCATCCTGTCCCTCCCCTCGCCTCTGAAGCGTCTTATTTGTCGCCGTTCATGTAGCGGTCGTACTCGGCATGGAAGTGGCGCAGGCGCTGTTCCTGCTCGCCCCAGATCGGCCCCTTGAAGCCGCGCGACTTCACGCCGAGCATGGTCTTCTCGATGATGTCGACGTCCTGCTCGATCAGCGGCCCGAGCTTGAAGCCGTCCTCGATCCTGTAGCGGCGGGTCGCCGGAATGCTCTTGGGATCGAGATCCATCCCCGGCACGCTCAGATAAGGCGGCAGCCCCGTGCCCGAGACAGAGCCCGGCCGATACAGCACGATCGGCGTCATGAAATAACGCTCGGGATCCTTGGGATGCGGCTGCAGCCGCTGCAGCAGCACGACCTCGAAATTCATCGCCAGCAGCGTGTTGGGAAAAGCGCTGACGCCCCAGGCATCGGTGAATTGCTCGTCGATGAAGCCCGAAACATCGAAGCCGGCCCGCACGGCATGATCGCGCTTCAGCTTCTGAACGGTGGGCCGCACATCCTGCGCCGTGCCCTTGAAGGTTTCGGGATCGACACCGGCATTGCGCAGGAAGCCCTTGAGCGACTCGTTGAGCGCGGTCTGCTCGCCCTTGAAGGTCGGTTGACCGAACGGCGCGAACCAGCTGCTCGCGCCGTTACGGTGAAGATCATATTGGATCGCCAGCGGATTCACGAATTCCGGCATCCGGAACGGCTCGTGCACCACGTCAAAATGATAGCCCTCGATCACGTTCTCGAGCGCCAGCTTCCAGTTGCCGGTCACCTCCTGCACCTGCCGGCTGACCGTAACCATCTCGTCGAGCCGGTACATTTCGAGGAGCCCTTCGGGCAGGCCGAGCGCTTCCTTCACCGGGGGCGCGCGGTCGTCCATGTTGATCCACACCAGCCCGGCATGCACCTCGCAACGCAGCGCGCTCAGGCAGGCGGCATGCGAGGTGTCGACGCTCTCGAAGCTCTCCGGATCCTTGATCGCAAGCCGGCGGCCGTCATTGGCGAACACCCAGGCATGATAGAGGCAGGTGAACGCCTCCATCGACCCATGTTCGGTATAGACCAGCCGGTTCCCGCGGTGCGGGCAGACATTGTAGAAAGCCTTGACCGAGCGATCCGCCTGCATCGTGATCAGGAAGCTTTCGTGCATGAAGTCGTAGGTGAAGAAATCGCCCGGCTGCTTGAGATCGCACAGCGGACCGGCGAGATGCCAGGTGCGTGTCCAGATACGATCCCATTCCTGCTCGAAGATATCCTTGCGGTAATAGCGCTTGCCGGTGATCGCCACGCCGCTGTTGTCCACGTCCGGACGCTTGGCTGCGAGCGAGTCCGCCGGCACATGCGGATAGAGCGTGGTCTGCCGATTGATCGGGTGGTTCATAGACTGTCCCTCTTGTTTACAACGCGTTCTTGCAACGGGTTCTTGCAACGGATGGCGGCGAAGCGCTCACCATTCAAATCCAGGTTGTTGGGCCGCCTGTTCGGGCACCGCGACTTCGACGGCATCCCCACGCAACCGCACGGGATAAGTCTCGATCGGCCGGCACACCGGACCCGCGATCGGCGCGCCGTTGCGAATATCGAAGGCGCCGCCGTGCAGCGGACAGGCAAGGCGGTGACCACTAAGCGTGCCGCGATGCAGCTCCGCCCGCAGATGCGAACAGAGATTGCTGACCGCGAACCATTCGCCCTCGACGCGTGCGAGCAGCACATCGGCACCGTGCCCGCCGGCGACAGCGATCATCGCGCCTTCGGAGAATTGCGAGGCCTTCGCGAGCGCCCGAAACGCCGTGCCGGTCATGGTCGGCTCGCGTGCGTCAGCACCTGCATGTCTCTCTCCCGGTTATTCTGTGCTTGGCCGAACGGCCTCCATTGGCGGCTGCAATATCACGTCGGCAGGTGTGCAGAACGATGGCAAAAGCATCTGGGCGATGCCGCGCAAGTATCCCGCGGGCTCATGTCAAGCCTCATGCCCGCTCCTCCGCGAAGGCTGGGCGGTTGGCTGCCGAACGGCGCAACATGTCGGACAAAAATTCCGCGGCTGGCGTCAGCGGCAAGCGCGCGCGATGGACGATGTAGATCGGCGCGCCCGGCAGCGCCTCGCGCACCGGCACACAGGCCAGCAGATCGCGCGTCAACGGCGAGTCCAGCCACTGTTCGGGCAGCAGCACGAGCAGATCCGAATAGGCCGCCGCCAGCACCATGCTGAGCGCCGATGCGGCATGCAGCACGATGCGCGGTTGCGGCAGATCGAGCGCCGCGAACAGCGGCAGCAATTCGGCACGATCCTGCGACGTCAGCGTGGTCGATATCCATTCCGCATCGCCAAGCTCGGCGAGCGATCGCGCGTTCGCCAATCGATGTCCCTTGCGGCAGAACACGCGGCGGCCATTGTCGAACAGCCGTTCGACCAGGAACGCCTGCGGCGGCGGCGTCTCGGCGAGCGGGCCCGCATAGAAATCGAGCGCGCCCTCCATGAGTGCGTTCTCGACGGCGGGGAACAAGCCTTCCTGGATTTTGAGCGTGACATTGGGGAACTGCGCGCGAAATCGGTCGAGCGCGGTCGGCAGAAGCGCCAGGTGCGAAGCGGTCGAAAGGCCGACACGCACCAGGCCGGTGGTCACGCCCTTGCGCTGATTGATCTCGTCGCGCGCCTGCCGCAGTTCGTTGTGAGCGGCGGCCGCGCGCCGCACGAACAGCTCGCCCATCGGCGTCAGCGCGACGCCGCGCGCGCAGCGTTCGAACAGCGTCACGCCCAGATCATGTTCGAGTTCGCGGATGCTGCGCGACACCGCCGGCTGGGCGATGCCGATATGCCGTGCCGCCGCGCGGATGCTGCCGCGCTCGTGCACGGCGAGGACGTCGCGGATCTGGTGGAGTTTCATCGCTCTGCCGGCTCCCTCTCACCGGGATGGCGCGACCGCCTGCCCGCGCCCCTGATCGCGACTGATCCGACCTCCCGCAGCCGCTTATTGACAAAACCTTGTCATGATGAATTCTGCTTGTCAATTAGCGCGACGGCAAGCCTTCGCCGCCCGGCGCGAAGGCGCCGTATCTCACAAACTGTCAATGGGTTAGCTTAGAGGCGGCGTCAGTCCGCCTCGGGCTCCGGCGCGAACGCCGTGGCGAGTTTCAGCAACAGCCCGGCGGCCGCCTGCATCTCGGGAATTTCGAAGGGCTCGGCCAGATCGCTCGCCCATTTGCGCTGCCGCCGCGAGACGGCGTTGAACAGCGCCCGCCCGTGCGGCGTGGGCTGCACCAGCTTGGCGCGGCGATGCTCGGGATTGCGGATCAGCTCGACCAGCCCATCGCTGACCATGATCCGAACCGCCCAGAGCACGCCCTGCCGGGTGAGTTCGAAATGCCGCGCGATCTGCGCCACCGTGCGCGGCTGCGTGTCGATCGCGCCCAAAATCTGCCAGCGGGTCGCGTTCAGGTTGAGGTCCTTCGACAGCGCCTCGCCGCCCCGGATCAGGCAGCCGTTCACCTTGAAGATCGCGTAGATCAGCGCATCGAGCGCATCGCCCTTGGCGGTCCGCGGCATCAGGGGCTCGACGGCAGGCGCGGTATCGGTATCGACCGGATCTTTCGCCCTGCTGGAACGCCCGCGCGGCACCCCACCCGAGATGCGCGTGTTCTTGCTCATTCCGATTTCCTTGCCGATTTCCTTGCCGGTTTTCTTGGCTGATTGTCCTGGCTGATTGTCTTGGCCCGCACCGCTTGCCACAGCCTTTTGACAGAATCTGTCTTATAGACAAGATTTTGTCAATTTGAGCGAGCCGCCATGGCTCGCCACGCAGAACTGAGCCCCCGCCGCCGACGGCCGATGACATCGGAAATGCCCCTTGCATGGGGTTGTTCCTCGATTTTGCCTGACACCCCCTCCCGCTCCCCAGAGAAGACCACGCGCGCGACGAGGCCCCGCGAACGCATCGCGCCTCCGGCCCGCCCCAAACCCTCGTTCCGACCTGCTGACCTCACGCAAACCCATGCAAACCCATGCCCCTGCGCCCGAAATCGCTCCGGTCGCGAAATTACGAAACGAGGGTGGCAAATTTTTGTTCTTATTTTGTTCTATTCGCCTATGCCATCCAAACGGATCGGCAGCCAAAGCGTTGGTCCCATTTCCCCGCCGCCACTGCGCAAATTTTCTCACCCCACATGTCGAAATCCCGCTCGCCCGCACGACACCGTAGTGGCGGCGCCATGGGCCGCTTTCACAGGCGGTTCACGCAAAGGCGCTTCACAAAGGAGATCGAGATGGGTGTCAAACTCTATGGGATGTCGAGCAGCCCCAACGTCCGCGGCGCCATGCTGGTCCTGACCGAGAAAGGCGTGGACTACGAACTGGTCAGCCTGATGCCGCCGGCCTGGAAGGCGCCCGAGCATTTGGCGCGCAACCCCTTCGGCAAAGTGCCCGTGCTCGATCACGACGGCTTCCACGTCTACGAAACCCAGGCCATCCTGCGCTATGTGGACCTGGCCTTTCCCGGTCCCGCGCTCCAGCCGGCGGATGCGCGAGAGGCGGCGCGTATGACCCAGATCATCGGCATCATCGATTGCTACCTGGCCCCCTCCTGGATCAGCAATATCGGCTTCGAGCGGCTGATCGCGCCCAGCTTCTTTGGCCGCCCAACCGACACGAAACGGGTCGAAGCGGCCGTGCCGCTGGCGCGCAACTGCGCCGCTGCCCTCGAAGCCCTGATCGCCGCGCCCTACCTCACCGGCAAAACCCTGAGCCTCGCCGACCTCCGCCTCCTGCCGCACTTCGACTGGCTGCGCCTGACGCCTGAGGGGGAGACGATCCTCGCCGGCAAGAGCAAACTCACCCAGTGGTTCCAACGCGTCAGCGCCCGCCCGAGCGCCAAAGCAATCCTGCAATAATAGAGTCGATCCTGCAGCAATGATGAGGAGACCATGAGATTAAGAGACTTGGAGATGAGGAGACCTGCATGCAATTCATGCTTTTGATCCATGCCAACGAAGCCGCCTTCGCCGCCTTGCCGAAGGACCAGGCCGAGCAGACGCTCGCGGCCTACACCGCCTATACGCAAGCGCTGGAAAAAGCCGGCGCCCTCATCGGCAGCAACCGCTTGCAGCCGGTCGCATCAGCCACGACCGTGCGTATCGCCCAAGGCAAGACGCACGTTCTCGACGGCCCCTATGTCGAGATCAAGGAGCAGCTCGGCGGCTATTACCTGATCGAAGCGCCCGATCTCGACGCGGCGATTGCCTGGGCGGCCCGCTGCCCCGGCGCCGCCCACGGCACAATGGAGATCCGGCCGATCCTGACGATCTGTTCGCAATAAAGCGCATGGTTGTCGCCGGACCGGATGAGGATCCATCCTCCTTTGACCACGCCGTGACACAACGGCATCTGGACATCCTGAGGCGGTCCACCGATGCCAGCGGACGCACATTGAAGGGGTGGTGTTGCCGGGCCCCTCCCGCGTGCGCAACACATATGAGAACAAGGAATTCGCGGCCGGATACATCAATTTCTACGTCTGCAATGGCGCCGTCCTCGCCCGGAGTTTAGCGACAAGGATGCCGATCGCACAACCCGCGACACCTTGCGGGATCTGTTTCGAGGCCGGGAGGTCATCCAGCTCAACATCGACGGTCTCGCCGCCGGCGGCGACACAACAGCAACCGCTCTAGCAGCCCGCCCCTCGCCACTGACGAGCGACCCAAGCACGCCCAGGATTGGTGGGAGTGGAGATGGTGCCGCGCCTGCTTCTATCAAGATTGCGACCACTCTGGCGATTAAAGCACATCCGCCGAGAGCAAAGCTCAGAGCGGCACCCCAAGCGACTTAAAGGAGAAACGGGGAAAAAACTGGCTATGCAGACTCTTCCTTTTCGAGAGCTTCGATTTTCGCCTTCACCTCGTCACTGAGATAGCTGGCGTTGATCGTTCTAAGATACTTCAGGGCCTCAGCATCATTCGCCTGATATTCTAAGCGGCGCCTATAGAAAGTCAGTCGACCTTCTGCCTCTTGAATTATCTGCCCCCAAGTCTTAGCCCAAACACGTATTTTAGTGGGCTCATCGTATTCAGCGACAAGGCCTCGCGGCTTTCCGGTTTGACGAGCATCCATCTCGGCATCAGCCGTAAAGCCGTTCGATACGGCAAGAAAATCCCACACCACTCCTGATTCTACGAAACGATCATCCGAAGCCACCGCTTTTGCATATTTTTTAATCTGTAAAAGCACTTCCTCATTTATCGGCTGGCTGGGACGCTTTAGCTCGACGACAAGGTGCTTGCGCTCATGATCTGTAGCAGTAGGAACACGACGAGACAGCATCAGATCAACGATACCAGCATTCCCATCAGTGTCGAAGACCGGCTCCGGTGATAAGTCCGTGCGACCTAAAATCTTGAGATGGCTTCGCAGCACAGAGGTCAGGTCTTCGTCATCGTTGAGCAGGTTGAATTCCTCTCCAAAAATCCAAGTCTCCTGAGCAAGTATTCGATGAAGCTGCGAGCGTTCCAGCAGTTGCTTTTTCGACTTTGCATCGAAGATGAGGATTTGAAGTGCTTTGAGAAAGTCGAGCCTATCGGTCACGGCCTTCGCCGCATTGATAACTGCCGTCAGCGTCGTCTTGCGTAATAGCTCCGCAAGCTCATCCTGCTTCGCCTTCGGTAGATCGATAACCTTCTCAAGGATTGTAGGAAGGGTCGATGTACCTGTCTCGATGGTGGCTTTGATTAATTGGAGAATGAATTTTTGTTGCTTAGGGGGAGCCTTCTCGAAGTCGTTGCTATAGTCCGCTAAGTTAAGAGCAACTACGTCGAACACCTGCCGCTCGTTGCGTTGGATCGGGTTTGATGTCACGCCTTCGTAAGGATAGATCTTCGCGTCTTTCCATTCTTGGATTTTACTGCGCGATCGCTCACTCTCTTTCTGCCGAAAGTGCGCACGCAATTTCGCTTTGGCGGCCTCTATCAAAGTAATCGCGGATGGATCAAGCTCCACTAAGCTTTCGCGATTCTCGTTGGCCATCTCTTGGAAAAAATCGGCTGTGAGATAAGCAGTAAAATCGAAGCCTCGCGCTTGAATACCGGGTGACATCGAGTGAAAATTAAATCGCCCCGGCAGGCAAAGTAGCAACTTTCGCTCGATCTTCCTTTTCCATTCGACGATTTCGAGCGTCGCGTTAATCTCCGAGCCGTCAGCGATGGTTGCGCTAATTGGATAGGGCGTTACGCTCCGAATAGCTTCGCGAGCATCAATTATTTCGTCGTCGTAAACGATCTCGAAATTGGGATCCTCATACAACTGTAGCGCAAAGACATCGCGTATCTGATCCCCAAAGCCATCAGCGCCTCGGATTCGAAAATCCTTCTGCACATCGGATATCTCGACAGTGCAGCCCTTCGACGTCGTCGACAAAACTTCAGAGATTTTGAAGGTCTTGAGATTTGATATCTGCCCGGTAATAGAAAAACGCTTACCTTTTGCGCTGGAAATCCACGTAACGTTCTCACCGAGTGAGAACGCTTTGAAGCGCCCTTGGCCTTTCTCGCCGTGAATAAAGCGGCCACCTTTTGTCTTAGCGCCCTTTTTCTTCCAGGAGCCACCCAAGGACTTAAAGTAGCCGTCCGCTTCTTCGATCGGGATGCCATCACCATCGTCTTGAATGCGGATCAATCCGAGCTTGGTTAGCTCACCCTCTTCAAACTCAACCCTAACAGTACGCGCGTCGGCATCATAGCCGTTCCAGATCAGCTCGGATAAAGCGAGAATAGGCTTTGCTGTGGTCAGCCGTTCGATATGATCGTTCTCGACCTCTATTTCGATTTCCTGCACGGGGTGCTCGCGGCTTACGACAGGCGGATTTGCAATTTTTAGTTGTTCCACACCGGGAACTCAAATTCAATGCACCCAGATGCTCTTTGACCTTTGCATTCTCACCAAGGAAGCGTCGGGTGCAATCTTCGCCTGCTAGCAATACGGTCACGGCAGCCTAAGCGCGACAATAGATGTGATTGACCGGAACCGAGGCATGAAGCTCTACAAGTACAAATCACTCACCAATCTTTGGCAGATTCTCGACGTAGTCTTAAACCAGCGCTTGTACTGCGCACATTGGTCGGCTCTGAATGACCCTCTCGAAGGCAGATACGAGATTTATCTAGGCAGCAAGAACCACAAAATCGAATCCGGCATGGTCAACCGTATCGAGCAAGCACGGAATGGATTTCGAATTGCATCTCTTTCAGCGACTCCAACAAACTTTCTATTGTGGTCGCATTATGCTGACGGTCACAAAGGCGTTGCCATCGAGGTCGATGTTCCCGACGGCTACCCCGATCTTACAGAAGTAGTTTACTCGCCATTCTCGTCTATTTTCTCGGAGAAGGAGGAGACTCTGGACGACATGAGACACCTATTCAATAGCAAGGGAGAGGAATGGGCGTATGAGGAGGAGTACCGGATCATCACTAACAGCCAGTACTTCGATCTACCGTCACCGCCCTCTCGCCTCCTGCTAGGTCCGATGGTCCCACTTGAGCGGGCTACCCTGCTCAGAAAAACACTGTCCAACTACATCGAGATTGTAACTATGGATATAGACCGAGTACAGGGAACGCTACATGTTGTAGGCCCTACCCCATCCCTCCAACCGCTGAACTCAACTCATCGAGCAATTGGCAGCTGAGCAAACTTAATGAAAAAATAATCGCCACGCTAGGATTGCATGCGAACGCGCTCTGGGCTGCTGAAGCTACGCCAGCAAACAACTCAGCACCGCCACCACCCACGCGCTGTCGAGTTTCGCGGCATCAAGACGAAGGATTGCAGCTACGCCAGCTAGTAGCTTACGTCGAGTGTGTTAGTTCAACTCGTCACTCGAAGCGACAAGTACACTCCTCGCTACAAACTCAACCAAGTCGATGTCGTGAAGAAGGTAATCTGCGTCTTCTGAAAATGGAAGGATCATTGGAAACTCGCCATCAGCATGCTCGTTCTTGGTATGAACAATTTTGCATCGGATATCATAGATCCTATCAGCCACATCATTTCGCAAATCCGCATTTTTATTCGCGATCGGTATTTTATGATATTTTGTTTTTGATGCTTTTCCGGAGTAATGACCTTCCCGGTCCGTTGAGCTCATCAAATACTCGCGCGTATCATTAACACTGATGCATTCATTAATCACGGCACGAAGTTGAGTTCGCTCACTTCCTGCCCCACCATTTTCTCCTCCCCTAATTGTTGAGATCAATCTATCAAGATCATCGTCTCTATATGGTCGAAACGCTGGATTCTTAATCATCGCACTTAGCCGCTTCCTGGCTTCAGTTTGCGAATATCGCGGAAAGTAAAACTCTATCGACTGATAGAATGCCAGGAATCGAAGGAGAGGCATGTCACGCGCGGTTTTAGCGTACCAGTACAGCGACATTGCCTCACTATTATAGCGAGCCGTCGGATAACCTAATTGAAGGCCAGCTTCTCGTTGACGTCGCGATAGATAACGCAATCGACTTTCACGTTCCAACATAAACGTGAATCCATATATCATATCGATTTGAAAAAAGAGGCTGTCCGCGTATGAGCGAAGCTCTGCTAATGCTTGATCGTGTTGAGTGGCTTTTATACCCTTCAACTTTAAAGTCATCCGAGGCCGCCCGCCAATAGGTGTCATAAACGAGCGCCCCCCACCGAGCGCAATAAATTCTGGAGAGCAGGGCCCAAGCTCAATCAAGGGGCGACCAGGTAATGCCTCCGATGGAAGAAGTTGGATCGCCTTTAGCCCGCTCGAGGTTTCAGCGGTATTCCATTCGAGCAATCTGTGGAGATTATTCTGCGGAAAAAATCGCGAGTTCTCCAGCCCCGCTTCGATATAGCTCTCTTCATAGCAACAAATCGCTTCATATCCAGAGAGGAAGCGGTATTTCTCAAATGGAATAGAAAGGAGTGAGGTTGCCCTATTTTCCCGGAAGACATTCAATTTGCGCTTAGCACGTCCGG
Organism: Rhizobiales bacterium 62-17; assembly: GCA_001898965.1. Lineage (GTDB taxonomy): Bacteria > Pseudomonadota > Alphaproteobacteria > Rhizobiales > Beijerinckiaceae > Terripilifer. The sequence continues at coordinate 453,867 of MKVW01000003.1, read as the reverse complement.
CAGGCATAAATATTGTTGCGTAAAGGGTCCCATCTTCATTGCTGTGCACCGCAAATTCTATATTTGCCTTGCCACATCGTTCTTTCAAAGTCGCAAGTTTATCGGCTAGTGCAGACTCTTCTTCTGTAGATGGAATGGGAGATTCATCCTCCAAGATTTCCATTTCGTCGGCCATCAGGTGCCCCCTCAGTTTTATTTTGAGAAGATTTTAAACCGTTCCGACGACTACACAATAGCAACACAGATGGTACCACCTAGATGGTGTGGGTCCGGATATTGCGTCTGGAATCTTGAACCCCAACAGATAGCCTCTAAGGCTTGGGAAAGACTCCCCCTCACTCCCACTCAATCGTCCCCGGCGGCTTCGACGTCACGTCATAGACCACCCGGTTAATCCCCTTCACCTCGTTGATGATGCGCGTGGCGCAGCGGCCCAGCACGTTCATGTCGAAGGGGAAGAAATCCGCCGTCATGCCGTCGACCGACGTCACGGCGCGCAGCGCGCAGACGTGGTCGTAGGTGCGCCCGTCGCCCATCACGCCCACGGTGCGCACCGGCAGCAGCACGGCGAAGGCTTGCCAGATCTTGTCGTAGAGGCCGCTTTTGCGGATTTCGTCGAGGTAGATCGCGTCGGCCTTTCTGAGGATGTCGAGTTTTTCGCGCGTGATCGCGCCGGGGATGCGGATGGCGAGGCCGGGGCCTGGGAAGGGGTGGCGGTCGACGAAGGCTTTCGTCAGGCCAAGCTCGCGGCCGAGCGCGCGCACTTCGTCCTTGAACAGTTCGCGCAGCGGCTCGACCAGCTTCATGTTCATGCGTTCGGGCAGGCCGCCGACATTGTGGTGGCTCTTGATCGTCACCGAGGGTCCGCCGGTGAAGGAGACGCTTTCGATCACGTCCGGATAGAGCGTGCCCTGCGCCAGGAATTGCGGCGCGCCGCGCCCGTCGGCGGCAATCTTCTTGGCTTCGGCGTCGAACACGTCGATGAACAGTTTGCCTATCGTCTTGCGCTTCACTTCCGGATCGGTGACGCCGTCGAGCGCGCCCAGGAACATGGCACTCGCGTCCACATGGACGAGCGGGATGTTGTAATGGTCGCGGAACAGGCTCACCACCTGCTCGGCCTCGCCCTGGCGCATCAGGCCATGGTCGACGAAGACGCAGGTGAGCCGGTCGCCGATCGCCTCATGGATCAGCACGGCGGCCACCGAAGAGTCGACGCCGCCCGAGAGACCGCAGAGCACCCGGCCCTCGCCCACCTGCGCGCGGATCGATTTCACGGCCTCGCCGCGGAAGGCGGCCATGGTCCAGTCGCTCTTCAGCCCGGCGATCTTATGGACGAAGTTGGCGATCAGTTTGGCGCCGTCGGGCGTGTGCACCACTTCCGGGTGGAACATGGTGGTGTAGATGCGGCGCGTCTCGTCGGTGGCGATGGCGAAGGGCGCGTTCTCGCTGACGGCTTTTACGGAGAAACCTTCCGGTAACCGCGTCACGCGATCGCCGTGGCTCATCCACACCGGGTAACGGCGGCCGATTTCCCACAGGCCGTCGAACAGAGCGCTCTTTTCCTTGATCTCGATATCGGCCCGGCCGAACTCGGCCGCGTGCCCGCCCTCGACTTGGCCGCCAAGCTGCACGGCCGTGGTCTGCTGGCCATAGCAGATGGAGAGGATCGGAATGCCGGCGTCGAAGACGGCCTGGGGAGCCCGGGGCGAGCCCTCGTCGGTCACCGAGCACGGGCCGCCCGAGAGGATAACCGCCTTTGGATTCAGCTCTTTAAAAGCGGCTTCGGCATTCTGGAACGGCGCCAGCTCGCAATAAACCCCAGCCTCGCGGACGCGCCGCGCGATGAGCTGCGTCACCTGCGAGCCGAAGTCGATGATCAGCACTTTGTCGTGGTTGGCGATGATGTCCAAGTGGCGGTCGTCTTGGGTGTCGTTGGGGGCGGCGGTCATGAAATGTCGGGTCTCCGGCTAAGGAAATCGATTACGGCACCCCCCTCAAAGGTGCAACGGCGACATGCCGATAAAGGCCGCCGCAGACGGCATGGTGAACCGGTTTTAACCGGGTTTTGAACGATTTGCTTACGCCCGCCGCAACGCCCTGCCGGCTATGCCCTGGATGCGACCGGGACGGAATGTGCCGAACCGGCAGGGACAGGTTATGCTGAATTATCGAATCGCGCAGTTTGGGACACTCTTTTCGGATGGATCCGACTGGGGCACCGACATGACCCGCACGGAGCGGCGCAAATACCGCGAGCGGATGTTCCGCGAGACGGTTTTCGCGCGTTTTACGAGGATCGGCGCCGATATCGGCTATCTCCTGCGCCATATCCGCGACCTGCCCCAGACGGCCGATTTCTTCCTGCGCGCCCCCTTTCTCAGCCATACCGGCCTGCCGGCGCTGGAAGAGGTGCGCCGCCGGCCCGACGGCATCGCCGGCGTCATCGACGATGTTACCCCCATGGCCATTGCCGGGGGCTATGCGGTCGGCTTCTTTCCGCGCTGGATTTTGGGCAAGGCCACCTGGTGGTCGCCGCAGGCACGCATGGTGCGCAAACCCGCCGCCACCAAGGCCGTGCCTGCCGCCGGTTTCGTCTTCGAACTCGACCAGAATTTTGAGCAAGTGGCCGCCGCCTGCGCCGCCGCCACCACGCGCGATGGCGAAGGCTTCGGCCTGAGCCCGGCCGCCTTGCAGGTGTTCGCCAATCTGTTCGACCAGGGCTTTGCCCATTGCTTCGCCGTGCGCGATCAGGCCGGCGATCTTATCGCCGGCGGCTTCGGCATGGCCTCGGGGCGCGTGTTCGTCACCGAAAGCCTGTTCGAAAAGCGCCCGGGCGCCATCGCCTTTGCGCTGGCGTCGCTCGACGCTCAGCTCGCGCAGTGGGATTTTCAGCTGCACGATCTGCGCAGCAGCCGCGCCGCCGAATTCGGCTTCCGGGCGATGCAGCGCGAAGCCTTTCTGCTGCTCAACATCGCCTGCCAGAACGGCGGCCGCCCCGGCCGCTGGTGCAAGGCCAGCCTGCGGCCAGTCACACGCGCAGCATAACCGCTATATAAAATCCATCCGTACCGGCGCTCGCCGGCGACAGCCGCAGGCCCGCGCCATGCGGCGAGGCATGCTCCGCCAAAGCCTCGATGCCGACACCACGCGCTATATGCGCCGCATCGAGCGGCAGGAAGCCGTCGGAGTTTTCCAGGAAATTGGCGACGCGCGCCTCGTTCTCCTCGCGCAGCACCGAGCACGTCACATAGACGAGCCGGCCGCCGGCTTTCACATAGCGTGCCGCCTGTTGCAGCACTTCGTCCTGCTGCTTCTGGCGCTGTTCCAGCGCGCCGGGGCGCGTGCGCCATTTGGCATCCGGGTTGCGCCGCCAGGTGCCCGTGCCCGTGCAGGGCGCATCGACGAAAACGAGATCGCAGCGCTCTTCGAGATCGGCGAGATCGATCTTGCCGGCCTTGGGCGCACGCACCTGCACGTTGCGTGCGCCGGCCCGTTCCAGCCGGTCGTAAATCGGCATCAGCCGACGCCCGTCGCTGTCGGTGGCGAAGACCTGGCCCTTGTTCTCCATCATGGCGGCGAGCGCCAGGGATTTGCCGCCGGCCCCGGCGCAGAGATCCAGCACCTGCCAGCCGGGCTTGGCGCCGGCGATGAGCGCGGCAAGTTGCGAGGCCTCGTCCTGCACCTCCACCTGCCCCTTGGCATAGGCGGGCTCGGCCGAGAGCGCCGGGCCGCGCCCGTCGGCGCCAACGGCAATACGAAGCCCCCAGGGCGAGAGCGTCGTGGCTTGCGCGTTGAGATGGGCGAGCGTGGCGAGTGCCTTGTCGCGCGTGATCTTCAGCAGATTGGCGCGCAGGTCCACAGGCGCACGCTCGGCCAGCGCCCGCCCCTCGGCCACGGCTCTGTCGCCGAAGGCGGCTTGAAAGGCTTCGGCCAGCCATTCCGGATAATCGCCCTGTACATGGTCGGGCGCGCCGGTGAGATCGTCGGCGTCGAGGCGCTGGCGCTCGGCATCGGTCAATTCCGGCGGCGCATGCGGGCCGGCGCCGCAGAGCGCGGCGATCGCCTGCGTCTCCATGCCCCGCCCACGCTTCAAGGCGCCAAGCATGATGGCGCGAGGTGTGTCCTCCCCCATGATCCAGGCGGCGGATGCCCGTACCCGTAGCGCGTCATAGACCAGGCTGGCGATGGCCGAGCGGTCCTTCGAGCCGGCGAAACGGTGGCCGAGGCCCCAATCCTTCAGGGCTTCGGCGGCGGGGCGGCGGCGGGTTTCGATGTCACCGAGAACTTCGATGGCGGCGGCGATGCGGGCTGCGGGTGTCATGGGGCCTGTTGTGGTGATCCCAGCCCAAAAGTCCAGCTAAACCGCGAACAGAATCTGCACGGCGAAGATGATCCACATGGCCATCAGCACGATAACGCCGATGAAATAGGCCGACAGGCGCCAGTTCAGCCTGTTGGACGTGGTGTGAATGAACGCGTGGACATAGCGCGAGACGACGAACACCCAGGACAGGACGACGAACAGCAGGTCGGCCTTGCGCGTGAACATGGCGAAGGCCACCAGCGCCAGGAACAGCACGGGAATCTCGAACTGATTGCGAAAATCGTTCGACACCTGGGTGACGTAATTGGGCCAGGCATTTTCGCGCAGCGACGGATCCTGGCCGACCTCGCCCGCCTTCACGGCCTGCCCGCGTCGCCGCCCCAGTTCGATCAACACGATCAGCACCAGCAGGACATAGGCGAAGACGGGAAGCAGAATGGCCTGGACCGACATGAGCGCACCTCCGCTGGTGATCGAGGCGGGATGTTAGAGGCTCAATCGTCTTCGCCGCAAGCCTTCGTGTCATCCCGGACAGTTGCGCAGCAACTGATCCGGGAACCAGGGGCAACGGCTGTCATGTTGCAGAACTCTACCACACGCTCCTGGTTCCCGGATCGCGCTTTCAGCGCGTCCGGAATGACACGAAGCTTGCGGCTTTAACTAGCCGCCACCCATCGGATAGTTCGGGCTCTCGCGCACGATCGACACGTCATGCACGTGGCTTTCGCGCAGGCCGGCGCTGGAGATGCGCACGAAGCGCGCGCGCTTCTGGAATTCGGTGATGCTGGGCGCGCCGACATAGCCCATGGCCGCGCGCAAACCGCCGGCGAGCTGATGCACGACCGCGCCGACCGGCCCCTTGTAAGGCACCTGGCCCTCAATGCCTTCCGGCACCAGTTTCAGCGTGTCCTTGATGTCCTGCTGGAAGTAGCGGTCGGCCGAGCCGCGCGCCATCGCGCCCACCGAACCCATGCCGCGATAGGATTTGAACGAGCGGCCCTGATAGAGGAACACTTCGCCGGGGCTCTCATCAGTGCCGGCGAGCAGCGAACCGATCATCACGCATTCGGCGCCGGCCGCGATCGCCTTGGCGAGATCGCCGGAGAATTTGATGCCGCCGTCGCCGATGACCGGAATGTCCTTCTTGCGGGCTTCTTCGGCGGATTCGAGAATGGCGGTAAGCTGCGGCACGCCGACACCGGCGACGATGCGCGTCGTGCAGATCGAGCCCGGGCCGATGCCGACCTTGATCGCATCGGCGCCCGCATCGATCAAAGCCTTGGTTCCCTCAGCCGTCGCCACATTGCCGGCGATGATGGCGACCTTGTTGGACACGCGCTTGATGCGCGTCACCTGATCGAGCACGTTCTGCGAATGACCGTGCGCCGTGTCGACGACGACGCAGTCGACGCCGGCATCGATGAGCAACATCGCCCGCTCATAGCCCTTGTCGCCGATGGTGGAGGCGGCGGCGACGCGCAGGCGCCCCTGCTCGTCCTTGCAGGCGTTGGGATGCAGGGTCGCCTTCTCGATGTCCTTGACGGTCATCAGGCCGACGCAGCGCCCTTCATCGTCGACGACGACGAGCTTTTCGATGCGGTGTTGATGCAGCAGGCGGCGCGCTTCGTCCTGCGTCACGCCTTCGCGCACCGTGACGACTTTCTTGGTCATCAGTTCGGACACCGGCTGCGCCGGATCGGCGGCAAAGCGCACGTCGCGATGGGTGAGAATGCCGACCAGTTTCGACGGCTTGCCCGCGTTGCCGCGCTCGACCACCGGAATGCCGGAGATCGCATTCATCTTCATCAGTTCCAGCGCATCGGCCAGCGACTGATCGGGATAGACCGTGATCGGGTTGATGACGGTGCCGCTCTCGTAACGCTTCACGCGCCGCACTTCCTCGGCCTGGGCTTCCGGATCGAGATTGCGATGGATGACGCCGATGCCGCCGGCCTGGGCCATGGCGATGGCGAGGCGCGCTTCCGTCACCGTGTCCATGGCGGAGGAGATGATCGGCAGGTTGAGGCTGATGGAACGCGTCAGCCGGGTGCTGAGATCGACGCCCGAAGGCATCACTTCCGAATGGCCGGGCTTCAGCAGAACGTCGTCGAACGTCAGCGCGGTTTCGAAGGTCGGACGTTCAATGATGGCCATCTGCCAAACTCCTGGAATATGTTTCGGATACGAAACGGGTACGAGACCGCCGGGCGACTCGTTTCCGCTTGATCATGGGGAACAGGGTTGGCAGCGGCTCATAGCATGCATGCGACGAGGCGCAACTAAATATCGCGTGCGATCGTTTCAAGACCACAACAACATGGCCGTGGCTGACGGGAGGGATTGACGAAACAGGCCGGCAGAACGCTAAGTAGTCTATATTATTCAGATAGTTATAAAAACTCCGGGATTGTGTGGCCAATCTCCGACACTTTCTCTGGAAATCGCGCGACAACCTGTGACGGGGAACGGAATGCGCAAGTGGCTTATAGGCAGTGGACTGGGCCTCGTGATCCTCGCCGCCCTCGGCGGCGGCGCGTGGCTGCTCTCCCTGCCATCCGCGCCAGCCGCAATCGCTCCCCCGCCGATCGCCCAGGCAGAGACGGACGCCATGATCGCCGCGCTGAAACCCAGGCGCCCTCGCCCGCTCATCGCCATCGTCGGCGTCAACGAGGGCACCGAGGTCACCGACTATCTGATGCCCTACGGCATTTTGAAGCGCGCCGATGTCGCCGACGTGGTGGCGCTCGCCACCAAGCCCGGGCCGATGACGCTGTATCCCAGCCTCAAAGTCGAACCGCAGGCGACGATCGCGGATTTCGATACGCGCCATTCCAGCGGCGCGGATTACGTCATCGTTCCCGCCATGTATCGCGATGACGATCCCGCCGTCATGCACTGGCTCAAGAGCCAGGCGGACAAAGGCGCCATCATCGTCAGCGTCTGTGCCGGCGCCAAGGTCATCGCCAGCGCCGGTCTGCTCGACGGCAAGCGCGCGACGACGCACTGGTATTATCTGAAAGAACTGCGCAGCAAACATCCCAGCATCACTTACGTCGCCAACCGGCGACTGGTGATCGACAACGGCGTTGCAACGACAACCGGCATCACCGCCTCCATGCCGATGATGCTGACATTGATCGAAGCCATCGCCGGCCGCGCGAAAGCCGAGACTGTCGCGCAAGACCTCGGCCTCGCTGCGTGGGACGCACGTCACGACAGCGACGCATTCAAATTCACACGGCCTTTCGCGCTCACCGCAATCGGCAACACCCTCGCCTTCTGGAACCGCGAGGACCTGGGGCTGGAACTCACAGACGGTATCGACGAAGTCTCGCTGGCGCTTGTCACGGATGCCTGGTCGCGCACCTATCGCTCGCAGGCCTTCACCTACGCGGCTTCTCCGGATGCTCGCGAGAGCCGCAACGGCCTGCGCATTCTACCTGACAAAATTGTGACGAACTGGCCGTCGGAACGCGGGCTTGCCGCCGTTGATCACCTGCGACCGATGCAGAACCTCGACCGAACGCTATCTCATATCGAACACCGTTACGGCGCACCCACCGCCAGTTTCGTGGCCATGCAGCTCGAATATCCCCGTCAATCAACGCAAAGCACATCGGCCAGCGCAATTGCGCCATAATTCCCGGCGCGCACGACAGTGGAACATTCGTCTTCCGGCCGCGATCTTTTCTGTCGGGAAAAGATATGATAGCGTCAGCGCATCATGTTGCCGCGCGCCGAGACATAATCCGAAATCTCATGCCGGACGAAGGCGATAGTACCAGCGAAAGTTCTGGCCGACCTACGCGGGCTTTGCCGTGGCAGAGCCTGTTCAATCACGTGCGCGCTATCCATCGCATTGAATGCGCTTCTCGCCTGAGAGCGTTCACCCTCTCCCTTTATCCCGCAACAGGATCCAATCCATGGAATTCCTCGCAGATCCAAACATCTGGATCGGCCTGCTCACGCTTGTTGTCCTGGAAGTCGTCCTTGGCATAGACAATCTCGTTTTCATCGCGATCCTGGCGGACAAGCTGCCGCCGCATCAGCGCAACAAGGCGCGTGTCATTGGCCTGTCGCTGGCGCTCATCATGCGGATCGCGCTGCTATTCTCGATTTCCTGGATCGTGACATTGACACGACCGTTGTTCTCGGTCGCCGATTTTTCTTTTTCCGGCCGCGATCTCATCTTGATCTTTGGCGGTATTTTTCTGCTGGCGAAGGGAACGATGGAGCTGCACGAGCGGCTCGAAGGCGCGCATAAACCAAAGACGGGAAATGTCGTTCACGCGCTGTTTTGGCAGGTGATCGTCCAGATCGTCATCCTCGATGCGGTGTTCTCGCTCGACAGCGTCATCACCGCCGTCGGCATGGTCGATCAGCTCTGGGTGATGGTCACCGCCGTCTGTGTGGCCATGGTCGTCATGATGGCCGCCTCGCGGCCGCTGATGGCTTTCGTGGCGAAACATCCAACCGTCGTCATTCTCTGTCTCGGCTTCCTGCTGATGATCGGCTTCAGCCTGGTGGTCGAAGGCTTCGGCTTTCATATTCCGAAGGGCTATCTCTACGCCGCCATCGGCTTCTCGGTTCTCATCGAGGCGGCCAATCAGTTGGGACGCCGCAACCGCGAGCGCACCATCACGACCGGCGATCTGCGCGATCGGATGTCGGAAGCGGTTCTGCGCATGCTCGGCGGCCGGGCGGGCGAAGGCTCCCTGGGCGAAACCGTCGACGTCATCGCCGAGCACGCGGCGCAGGGCGCGATTTTCAAGCCCGAGGAACAGGAGATGATCCGAGGCGTGCTCGACTTAAGCGAACGTCCCGTGAGCTCGATCATGTCGCCACGCAACGAAATCGAATGGCTCGATCTGGATAAGAACCCTGACGAATTGCACGCGGCCATTCGCAAGCTGACCCATAGCAAAGTCGTCATCGCCCGTGGCGATGTCGACGAATTCATGGGCGTTGCCATCACGCGCGAACTGTTGGATGCCCTAATCGCCGGACAGACGATCGATTGGGCGCGTTTCACGCGCCAACCCATGATCGTTCATGAGACGACCGATGTCCTGAAAATCATCGAACAATTGCGCAGGTCGCCGGTTCAGACGGCCATGGTCGTCGACGAGCATGGATCGCTGGTCGGCATCGTAACACCGACCGACGTTCTCGAAGCCATTGCCGGCGAGTTCCCCGATATCGACGAGGAAGCGGCGGCGTTGGAACGCGTGGACGACGGATCTTGGCACGTCGATGGCTTCATCGACATCCGCCAGTTGAGCGGTGCCATCGGCCGCGATCTCGTCGACGACGCCAATCGCTATTCGACACTGGGCGGTTATATCCTGACGCAGCTTGGTCACCTGCCGTCCGTCGGCCAGGTGCTGGATGCAGCCGGATTGCGGTTCGAAATCCTGTCGCTCGACAAACGCAGCATCGGCAAGGTCCGGATCACCAAAATCGAGCCGGACATGACGTAAATCGACGGTGGATGACGGCCCGACCGGAAGGCGGTATCAATTCCCCAAGGTCGCCTTTGGCGGGCGATAAAAACGGGAGGAAAAATGGGCCGGAATCAGGGATCTGACACGCTTCTCGCTGTCCATGCCGATACACCGGCGGCCGCCGGCCATCCCTCGACCAAACGCTGGACCGAACAGCGCTGGCTGCTCGACAACATCATTCAGGCCAACGGCATCGATTGGGATCAGCCGCGCTCGATTTATCTGTCCGCGCCCTGCGGCCCGGAGGCCAATGCGGATTTCGCCGCCGCGCGTCTGCGCATCCGTAAATATGCCGATGCGGCGCCCGCCTTCGAGGCCTTGGCGAAACGGCGGCAGGCCCGCGCGGAAGCGGCTGAAGCCGCTGGCGAACTCGTCACCGCCCGCGATAATTATTTCATCGCCGCCATCCATTGGGGCGCGGCGCAATGGCCGATCGACGCAGCCGACGCCACCAACCTGCGCTACAATGCATCCAAGCGCGCCTGCTATCGCAAATACGCCGATCTCGCCGATCATCAGGTCGAAGAAGTCTGGATTCCGCTCGGCGACAAGAAACTGCCGGCGTGGCTGCATCTGCCCTATGGCTATGCGGGCGGCGCCGTACCGGCGATCATCTCCGTGCCCGGCATGGACAGTTTCAAGGAATGCGGCGTTTCGCTTTACGGCGACCGCTGGCTCAATCGCGGCATCGCCGTTCTCGCCATCGACGGTCCCGGCCAATATGAAAGCCCGCTGCTCGGCATCTACGTCACGCCGGAAGCCTGGGCCGCCACCGGCACCGCCTGCGTCGACTGGCTGACCATGCGGCCGGAGATCGACGGCAACAGGATCGGTCTGTCCGGCACCAGTTTCGGCACGTTCTTTTCGACGCTCGCCGGCGCCAACGAACCGCGCATCAAGGCCATCGCCCTCAATGCGCCCTGCCTCGAACCCGGCTGCCATACGATTTTCGAAGAGGCCTCGCCGACGTTCAAAATGCGCTTCATGTTCATGGCCAATTACACCGACGAAGCCGCGTTCGATCGCTTCGCGCAAAGCCTGACGTGGCGCGGCCATGCCGAGAAGATCGAAGCGCCCCTGCTCTGCCTCACCGGAGAATCCGACGAACTGAGCCCGCTGCATTTCGTCGAGGACATGATGAGCCAAGTACGCGGCCCGCGCCAACTCGTCATCTACCAGGATTCCCGTCACGCCATCGGCACGGTGCCGTCCGCGACGCTCGGACCGTTCGCGACGACCTTGATCGCCGACTGGATGCAGGCTCGCCTTACGGGCAAACCCATGACCACAAGCGAACGCTGGTATGTCGATGCGACGGGCAAAATCGACAGGACATATCTGACGTAAACCTGTAACCCTGGCGCCGACAGTAAAGGGCAGGAAACATTGATGAAGCCGACCAAACAATTGCGAACCTTGATCGATGCGCCTGACATTTGCGCGATGCCGGGTGTCTACGATGCTCTGTCGGCGCGCATTGCCGAACAGGCCGGACACCGAGCGGCCTTTCTCGGCGGTTTCGCCGCCACCGGCGCCACTTTGGCCGAGCCCGACTCCTCGCAATTGTCGCTGACCGAAATGGCCGACCACACGGCGCGCATCTGCGATGCGGTGTCGATCCCCATTCTCGCCGATGCCGACACCGGTTTTGGCAATGTCACCAATGTGCGGCGCACCGTGAAACTGTTCGAGCGCGCCGGTGCCGGCGGCATTCTGATCGAGGATCAGGTGTTTCCGAAGCGTTGCGGCCACACGCCGGGCAAGGCGATCATTCCCGTGGAGGATATGGTCGCCAAGGTGAAAGCCGCCGTCGACGCGCGCGAGGATGGCGACTTCATCATTCTGGCGCGCACCGATGCCATCGCGGTCGAAGGCATAGAAGCGGCAATCGACCGCGCCAATCTGTTCCGCGAAGCCGGCGCCGACCTGCTCTTCATCGAGGCGCCACGCACCCTGGCGCAGATGCGCCGCATCTGCGGCGAGGTCGAAGGCAGGCATCTCGCCAATATGGTCGACTTCGGCATGACGCCGGAACTCACCACGCGCGAATTGCAGGACATCGGTTTCAGCGCCGCCATCTGGCCGGTCTCGGCGCTCCTGGCCGTCACCCGCACCTTGCAGGATTTCATGCGCGCCTTGGCAGCCGAGGGCACCAGCAAAAGCCAGCAGGATCGCATGGTGACCTTCGATGCCTTCACCGGCCTCGTCGGTTTGCCAAGCCTGCGCACCCGCGAACAGGCCGATCTCGATGCGGCGGCCAGCTTGATAGGTGCCCATAAAAAGCACTGAACCAACATAGGGAGGACAAGATGAAAAATTATCAGGACGGCGGCGAGGCCATTGTCGAGGCTTTTCGCAATCTCGGTGTCGATTACATCATGTCCTCCCCCGGCTCCGAATGGAGCCCGGTCTGGGAGGCGATGTCGCGCCAGACGGTCGAGAAGAATGCCGGACCGAAATTCATCGACTGCTGGCATGAGACCGTCGCCATCGACATGGCGCTCGGCTACACCGCCGTCACCGGCCGCATGCAGGCCGTGCTGATCCACGCCGGTGTCGGCCTCATGCATGGTTCGATGGCCATGCTGTCGGCGACCAAGGCGGAAATGCCGATGGTGGTGATGTCGGGTGAATCCTTCACCTTCGGCGCCGATCCGAACGTCGAGGTCGAACCGCAATGGTATGGCGGCGTCAGCGAAGGCGGCACGCAGCGCTATGTAGCGCCGCTGGTCAAATGGTCGACACAGATCACCAGCCACGCCACCGTCTATCACACGATCACCCGCGCCGGTGAAATGGCGCAGCGCGTGCCGCAAGGGCCGGTCTATCTCAACTGCGCGCTCGAAGCGATGTTGCACGAGTGGCAGAAGCCGGACGATCTCAAGCCGGTGCCGCCGGCTCCGAAGACGCAGCCGCTGGCGCAGGATGTGAAAGAGGTCGCCGATCTCATCGCCAAGGCGAAAAACCCCGTCATCGTCACCGAAACATCGGGCCGCGATCCCAACGCCTTTCGCGCGCTTGTCGACCTCGCCACCCACCTCGCCATTCCGGTGATCTCGGGCCGCGGCAGCACCTACACCAATTTCCCCAAATCCAATCCGATGTGGATGGGTTATGGCACGCTCGGCCTGCTCGACGATGCCGATCTCATTCTCGTCGTCGCCGGCAAGGCGCCCTGGTATCCGCCGACCAAGCGCCCCGGCAAAGGCCGTATCGTCGCCATCAGCGACAATCCGCTGAAAGCCCACCTCGCCTATCAAGTGCTCTTCGCCGATCACTATCTCGAAGGCGACACAGCACTGGCGCTGCGCGCTCTGGTCGAGGCCACGAAATCCCTTCAGGGTGCCGCCATCGACGAACGCCGCAAACGCTGGACCGGTGACCACGAGAAACTGCTCGCGGCCTTGAAGACGGCGGAAGACAAGTCGCTGACGTCAGGCACGCTCGATGCCGTCGCCGTCGCGGCCGTCGCCAACAGCGCCCTGCCCGACGACACGATCGTCTGCGACGAAACGATCACGCACATGCCGCTGATGCGCTCGCATCTCAACTTCAACCAGCCGCAGAGCTTCTTTCGCGTCACCGGCGGCGCCTTGGGCCAGGGCATCGGCGCGGCGCTCGGCGTCAAGCTCGCGGCGCCCGACCGACCAGTGGTGCTCTTCGTCGGCGACGGCTCCTTTCTCTACAATCCCGTCATCCAGGCGCTTGGCGCCTCCAAGACCTACGGCCTGCCCGTTATCATCGTCGTCTGCAACAACGCCAAATACGAAGCCATGCGCAAAGGCCACGTGATCTATTACGAAGGCGGCGCGGCGGCCTCGACCACTCATCACCACGGCGTCCATATTGCCGGCCCGGAATATCACGAACTCGGCAGCCACTACGGCTTCTTCGGCGCCAAAGTCTCGACGCCGGATGAATTGAAGAAAGGCTTCGCCGATGCGCTTGCCGCCACCAAGAAAGGCCAGACGGCCATTCTGAACGTGGTGATGACGAAATAGGCAGCCCTCGACCGGACGTCGGCGGCGCCGGCGTCCGGGTAAAAACCGCCAAGCTTCACACCCTAGTACCCACGGTTTTGAAAAGCCGGCCCCATCCACAAAAGACCGGCGAATTCGCTAAAATCTTAATGAATTGAGCAAGGTGCGATTTACCTGAATCGGCAAACCTGCCGGTCAATCGCAGTTGCGTCGTTCTCGCGATTCGGACTATCCACCCCGCGAAAAGTGGCAGTAATGATAACGAAATCAATGGTTGCGCTTGTCGTCGAAGACGATTCAAGCTTCCGCGAAGTCATGGCTTTCATGCTCCGGCGAATGGGCTTTAAGCGCATCTCCCTGGCCTCCGACGTGGAAATGGCCTGGGATATATTAACCAAGTCCCGGGTCGACCTCGTCATCTCGGACTGGAACATGGAGCCGGCCATGGGCATCGACCTGTTGCGCTCGGTGCGCGCCGATCGGGTCCTGGCCCGCAAACCCTTCATCATGATGACCGCCAACATGTCGCTCGACTACTGGCAGACGGCCATCGCGGCGGGCGCCAGCGACTTCCTGTGCAAACCGTTCAACCTTAAACAATTGCAGGACACAGTCATGCTCGTCCTGGCGCAGGAGCGCCGTGCCAAGCCCAAGCGCGAAACGACCGAGGCACCGCCACCCCGACCTCTGCAAAAACCGCAGTTCTCGCCGTCGTGATACGCGGTTAACGCTTTGGACGTGGGCAGCGCAGCGGTCTAATGTGCCGGCGCATTACAGCGCCGACATCAAGGATTCTCCGTTTTGGACCGCAGCCTACTCACCGCGCTTATCGTGGCCTCGGCGCTGCTCATGGAGAATCTCGACAGCACGGTCATCTCAACGTCCCTACCGCTGATCGCCGCCGATCTGGGCACCAGCCCGCTGTCCCTGAAGCTGGCGATGACCTCCTACATGCTGTCGCTGGCGGTGTTCATTCCAGCCAGCGGCTGGGTTGCCGATCGTTTCGGCGCCCGCAACGTCTTCCGCATCGCGCTCGTCATCTTCATCGCCGGTTCGATCCTGTCGGGGCTGTCGCAATCGCTGGAGCAATTGGTCGTCTGCCGCGTCATCCAGGGGATCGGCGGCTCGATGATGACGCCTGTGGGACGGCTCATCGTGCTGCGCTCGGTGCCGCGCTCACAGATGATCGAGGCGTTCACCTGGCTAACTTTTCCCGCCATGGTGGGGCCGATGCTCGGCCCGCCTGTCGGCGGCTTCATCTCCACTTATTTCCACTGGCGTTGGATTTTCTTCATCAACGTTCCCATCGCCATCCTCGGGGCGATCCTGGTGACGAAGTACATCCCCGACGTGCGCGAGGAGAAGCCTGGCGATTTCGACTTCAAGGGCTTCATTCTCACCGGATTGGGCTTCACCGGTGTCGTCTTCGGCTTCTCGCTCGCCGGCGGCCATTTCATCTCCGCCGGCCCCAACATCCTGCTGGTGCTGGCCGGCCTGGGCTTTCTTGGCCTTTATGTCCGCCACGCCCGCACCCATCCCAATCCACTGCTCGACCTTAGCCTGTTCCAACTGGTCACGTTTCGTCGCGCCATCCTCGGCGGCACAATTTTCCGCCTTTGCATGGGCGCGGTGCCCTTCCTCCTGCCGCTGATGCTGCAACTGGGCTTTGGCCTGTCGCCGTTTCATTCCGGCCTGCTGACCTTCGTCAGTGCTATCGGCGCCCTGTTCATGAAGGTCGCCTCGGGCTGGGTGCTGCGCACCTTCGGCTTCCGCAACACGCTCATCGTCAACGGCATCGTCTGCGCCGCGACATTCGCCGTCAACGCGCTGTTCACCCCGGCGACGCCGCATGTGATCTTGCTGTCGATTTTCCTCGTCGGCGGTTTCTTCCGATCTCTGCAGTTCACCACGCTCAACGGCCTAGTTTTCTCCGACGTCGACAGCGCCCGCATGAGCAATGCCACCGGCATCAACGCCACCACCCAGCAGATCGCCGCCTCTGGCGGCATCGCGCTGGGCGCCATCTTCGTGGAAATGACCCAGTTCGCCCGTGGCGAAAGCGCCCTCACCCCGGATATTTTCGCACCCGCCTTCCTGGGGTTGGGTGTGCTGATGCTGTTGTCGATCGTGATCTACCTGCGGCTGCCGCCCGATGCCGGCGAGGGCCTCGCCGGCCCCTCAAAACGACACCTTGCCGCCGACCGGGATCAGCCTGCGGTTCAGACGCCGAATCCCGCGCCAACACCCGCATCAACTCCTGCTCCCACGCCGGCCTGACGCGCGCTAATATCGTTGCACTTCCGGCTTTTGCCCCCTAAACACCCGCATTCGCGCGCTTATCTTCGAAAGTCAGCGCCAAAGAGGTTCCCATGTCCGCCGAATTCCGCCCGAAATCCGATTTTCTCTCCGTTCTGCTGGAGCGCGGCTACGTGCACCAGTGCTCGGATTTCGCGGGTGTCGACGAAAAAGCGAAGGCAGGCGAACTCGTCACCTATGTCGGCTACGACTGCACCGCCCCGTCCCTGCACATCGGCCATCTGCTGCCGACGATGATGATGCACTGGCTGCAAAAGACCGGCGCCGGCAAGCCGATCCCCTTGATGGGCGGTGGCACCACCCGCGTCGGCGACCCCTCGGGCAAGGACGAGAGCCGCAAGCTCCTGCCGATCGAGACGATCGACGCCAACAAAGCGGAGATCCGCAAGACCTTCTCCCGTTTCCTGACCTTCGGCGAGGGCAAGACCGACGCCTACATGTCCGACAATGCGGAATGGCTGACGGCGCTCAATTACATCGACTTCCTGCGCGATGTCGGCCGCCACTTCTCGGTCAACCGCATGCTGTCGATGGACTCCGTCGCCATGCGCCTCGAGCGCGACCAGGAACTGTCGTTCATCGAATTCAACTACATGTGCCTGCAAGCCTACGACTTCGTCGAACTGAACCGGCGCTACGGCTGCATCCTGCAGATGGGCGGCTCGGACCAGTGGGGCAATATCGTCACCGGCATCGATCTCGGCCGCCGCATGGGCACGCCGCAACTCTACGCGCTCACAGCGCCGCTCTTGACCACGTCGTCGGGCGCAAAAATGGGCAAGACCGCTTCCGGCGCCGTCTGGCTCAATGGCGACATGCTGAGCCCCTATGACTACTGGCAATACTGGCGCAACACCGAGGACGGCGACGTCGGCCGCTTCATGCGCCTGTTCACCGAGCTGCCGCTCGATGAGATCGCGCGCCTGGAAAAACTCGGCGGCGCCGAGATCAACGAGGCCAAGAAAATCCTCGCCAACGAAGCGACCGCCTTGATGCACGGCCGCGACGCAGCCGAACAGGCGGCCGAGACGGCGCGCAAGACCTTCGAGGAAGGCGTCGCCGCCGACACGTTGCCGACGGTCGCGATCTCTGCGGCGGAGTTCGACGCGGGCGTTGGCGCGCTGACGGCTTTCGTGAAGGCCGGTCTCGTCGCTTCCACCGGCGAAGCGCGGCGCCAGATCAAGGCGGGCGGCCTGCGCGTCAACGACATCGCCGTCAGCGATGAACGCGCGGTCCTGTCGCGCGATCAACTCGTCAACGGCGCGGTCAAACTGTCGCTCGGCAAGAAGAAGCACGTCCTGCTGCGGCCGGAGTAGCGTCTAGCAGAACGCACCGAAGCCTCGGTGTCATCCCGGACAGTTGCGCAGCAACTGATCCGGGACCCAGGCTCAGCATGCGCGATGCGTGCTTTTCTACTGCCCCGGCGTGATCGACATCGGCATGGAGGGCTGACGCGAACGTTGCGGCACGCTGGCGGGCGGCGCTGGCGTTTGCGCTCCGTCGATGGCGCCGAAGATCTTGCGGATGAATCCGGGCGCGATCGCCGACAGCGGATTGATGTTGAGGGTCGGCGCACTCGCTGGCCCAGACACACGGAAGTTGACGCCGAACAGACCTTCGTTCGTGCCGCCCCCCAAGATCGGTCCGAACAGCGGCACTTTCGAGAACAGATTGTTGACGCCATAGGCCGGCACGAAGGTGCCGCTCATGTTCACGCGATTACGCGGATAGTCGATCATGCCTTCAAGCGTCATGCCGATCGACGGGCCGTTGATAATCGCTTCGCGAATGTCGAACCGCCCGTCGTTCTTGCGGAAGGTGACGGCGAGGCGATTGAAGCCGACGGCGCTCGCATCGAGCTGCGCGGCCCGTTCCTCGCCACGCTGCGAAACGCCTTCCTGCAACAGACGACCAAGAGCCGGCTCGTTACGCAAAACGAAATCGCGCACCGACAGCGCCCCGCTGACGTTTTCGCCAAAACCTTGCGTGACGAGCGTGAGCTGGCCGCCCTCCATGCGTTTGTAGTAGTCGAAGAAGGACAGCAGCGAGCCGCCGTCATTGGTCCGCACCGTCACTTGCGGTTCGCCGTCCTCGCGGCTCATGCCGACCGTCACCGGCGCGCGGCCGGAGCGGGCCGTCATCTTGAGATCGCGCAGCGTCATGCCTTTGCGGATCAGGCGCAGATCGACATTGGCGAGCGACTGACCGTTGTAGCCCGTCACCAGCCCCGCCTTAAGATCGAGATCGACGCCGCCGCTGCTGCGCCCCTGCCCTTCGTTGGCCTGCTGCAACAAGGGCCGCGCGTCGAAGACATTGCCCCGTGCGACGATCTTGAGACCGTCATCGCTAAGCTGAATGTCGGCGCGCATGTCATCGCCGGGCGAAAGCTTGATCTGGCTCAGGCGGGCGCCCTGGAAGCTACCGCCGCCATCGAGATCGATCTGCCCTTGCGCCGAGAACGTGCCGCCGTCGAAGGCGACTTGTTGCAGTTGAATCTTGTCCTGATCGCCCGTGAGCGTGAAAGTCGCCTTGGACGCCCGCCCCGCCGGCTTGCCGACACCGGGGATCGGCAGATTGATCGCGGTCTTCTGCAGGTCGAGTTCGACGCTGCCGCGCTGCTTGTCGCTCTGGCCGAGCAAGGCGGTCAAACGTACGCCCACCGGCCCCGAGAGATAGGCATCGGTGGACCATCCTTGCTTGGCCCGGGCGGCGTCATCGAGCACGAAGGACACCGTCGCTTCCGCCGGCCCGCGATTGGCCTGGCGCATGTCGATCTTGGCCGTCGTGCCAAACAGGCGGCCTTGTCCGGAAGCCGTCATGCCCTTGCTGTCGGCGGTGACCGTCAGCGTGCCTTGGTCCAGCCGCTCCTTGCCGACGAATTTATCGATGGTGAGATTGCTGACCTGTTGCCAGACGCGAATTTCAGGGTCGCCACCCGGCGCCTCGTGCCCGAGGCGCATGTCGATCACCGCTTTGCCATCGACCTGTCCCTTGATGGTGGCGGGATCGATCGGCACACCGCCGTAGGATTTCAGCGCATCGCGCGAAATGAAATCCATCACCGCATCGACCGTGCCGCTATATTGCAGGTTCACCGAAGCGGGGAAGACCCACTTGGTCTGATCGGGAATTTCGAACTTCGCCGAATTGAGCGTGAGCTTGCGCCCCTGCGCCAGATCGACCTGCCCCTGGTTGGCGGTGAACGACGTGCTCTTGCCCGTAACGCGACCGCTCCCCACGAGGCGCGACAACGGCGGCGCACCGGTCAGATAATCGAACACGCCATCGGAGACGGTGAACTCGACGTTCAAAGCCTGTTCGGGCACCGGATGCCCCTCGCGCAACGCCGCCATCGCCGCCGGATCGAGATCGATGCGGACCGAACCGGTGTCGAGCTGACCGCCGATCAAATGTTGCAGCAGAAACGTGCGCGTTTCCGGCGCCGCGAACGTCGGCCACAGCCGCATGACGGTGCGCACCGGCGTCTTCTGCATATCGGCGGAGAGCGCCAGCCGGTGCTCGCCTTCCCGCCAGCCGCCTCGGGCGCTGAGCACCATCGAAAGCGCCGGTCCCGAGACATTGAACTGATCGATCGACCATGTCTGCGCGGCCGGGTTCACGGTGAGCGCCAACTGGCCTCGTTCGATGACGATGTCGGTTTCCTTCGGCCGCTCGGGACCGAATTGTCCGGGCGCGATGTCGACATTAGCCCGCCAGGCGTCTTCGCCGGGCTTGGGCGGGACGACCGTCCCCGAAAAACCCAGTTGGGTGCCGCCGGCAAGGAAGCGCGTGCCCGTCAAAGCGAAGGTTTGTTGATCCGGCTGCCAGGCGAAGGAGCCGTTGATCGCGCTCACCGGGATCGGTTCGTGATCGGGGTGCTGCAGAACGAAGAAGCCGGCGCCGGTCTGATATTCGCCCGTCGCTTCGTAAAGCGCGCCATCCTTGCCGATGGCAAACCGCGCCTTGCCGGAAAGCGGCATGTCGAAATCGAAAGGCAGATCGCGCAGGCCCGCGGCCAGAGCGATGTCATCGAGCGAGATATCGCGCATCGCCATGTCCAGGCGCGCCGCGCCATCGACCCCGTCGCCATTAAAGCCGGCGGCCTTGATACGCACTTCGCGCTGCCGCGCCCCATCTTCGGCGCTGACTTGCAAATCGGCGCCTTCAATCGACTTATCAAAGGACAAGGACAGATTGTTGAATCGGTTCTTCAATCCGGTGCGCTGATCTTCGAAGACCATGTGACCGCCGACGATGCCGGCATGTTCGAGATCGCCCAACGGCGAGGCACCGGCCGTCGCCGCCGCGATGATATGCGCGACGACCGAAACCAGACGCGCCTGGGGCGTCGTCAAAGCCGGATCGTCCATGGCCGGCGGTTTGGCCGGCAAGACGATTTCCTTTTCGCCGGCCGACAGCGCCACCGTGCCATCGCCCAGAACGGCGAGGCGCAGATTGAGATCATAGAGATCGAGACGGCGCGGCCGCGCTTCGCCACTGGCCAGCCGCAGCGGATCGATCGACACGGTGGCGCGCGGCGCGCTCACCGTCAGGCCGCCATCGGGCCCGCGTAGTTCGAGGCGATCGACCGAAAGAACCGGCCCGGTGTCGCTGCTCTCGATCACCGTATTGCCGAGCGCGACGGCATAACCCGCCGGCAGCCGCGCATTCATCTCGTCTTGAATGCGCCCGGCCAGCCATTCGACCTGGATCGGCCCCTGGCTCAACCGCCAATAGAAATAGCCGCCCGCCCCCAGAACGAGGACGACGAGCAGCGTGACCAAACCGGCGCAGAACACCACGCAGCGCCGCGCCAGGCTCGGCCGCGCGCAACGCACCGGGTTCGCAGGAGCGACATCGCTGGCAGTGGCGGTGGTCGCCTGTTCAGACAATAGGTCTCGTCTCTCGGTTGCGGCTTACTGCGAAGATAAAGGAATTCGCCACGATTCGAACCCTGATCGTGCATTTGTCTGGCATGGACCTGACACAAGGGGTTCGGTAGCTTCCTGCCCATGTGCAAGGTCAGTTGAGCGAAAGGATGGCGAAATGACAGCAGCATTACAGGAGGGCGACAAAGCCCCGGCTTTCAACCTGGCCAGCGACGGTGGCGGCAAGGTCTCGCTCAAGTCCCTCGCCGGCAAGAAGATCGTGCTCTATTTCTACCCCAAGGACGACACCAGCGGCTGCACCCGCGAGGCGATCGATTTCTCCGGCATGAAGAAGGACTTCACCAAGGTCGGCGCCGAGGTCATCGGCGTGTCCCCCGATTCGGTGAAAAGCCACGACAAGTTCAAGGCCAAGCATGATCTTGGCATTGCGTTGCTGTCCGACGAGGACAAGACCATGCTCGAAGCCTACGGCGTGTGGACGGAAAAGAGCATGTATGGCCGCAAATATATGGGCGTCGAACGCTCCACCTTTTTGATTGATAGTAAGGGCAAGATCGCGCGCATCTGGCGGAAAGTGAAAGTGGATGGTCACGCCAAGGAGGTGCTAACCGCCGCCAAGGGGCTCGGCTGAGAGCGGCCTTCCCGCAGATTTGGCACGAATGCGTAGCCCTCGCTACAACATGCAGTAAGCGCTTCATCTATTTGTTTTTACTTGCTTATTTTGCGTTCGAGGCTTAGGTCTCGACGCATCATGTTGCAGACAGCCCTCCTCGCTTTCAGCCTCTCCACGGACGCTTTCGCCGCCTCCGTCGCCAACGGCGCGCGCGCGCCGAAAATGTCGATTGTGCGCACCACCGGCATCGCCGCGAGCTTCGGCGTGCTGGAAGCTCTGGCGCCGCTCATCGGCTATCTGCTTGGCCGCCAGTTCGCCGGCACCATCGAAAGCTTCGACCACTGGATCGCCTTCGCCATTCTCGGCTTCCTGGGCCTGCGCATGATCTGGATAAGCTTCAAGCCCGAATCCCCGACCAATGTCGCCGTTCCCCTGTCGGTCGCCGCCGTCTTCGCCACGGCGCTCGGCACCAGCGTCGATGCCACCGCCGTTGGCGTCACCTTGGCCTTGGTTGAGACCAATATCGCGTTGACCCTGCTCGCCATTGGCTTCGTCACCTTTGCCATGACCTGGATCGGTCTGCATCTCGGCCGCGAAATCGGTCGTCGCGCTGGTGCCTGGGCGGAGCGTCTGGGCGGCTTCGGCCTGATCGCCATCGGCGGCAACATCCTGTTCACCCACCTGGCGGCTTAACGCCGCCTGGCTAATCCCTTGTTTTCGGCCCGTTTCTCAAAAATTAACCCTAACAATGTCTAATCAAACTCGCTGATCGCGCCTTGTTGGGCGCCGGAGTTTGGTTGATGTCTTTGCGCGAAACGTTCCCCAAGACGGCTCCTAAGACTGCCCCGCTCAAGCCGCGTCTCTCCTCCCGCTACTTCCTGACGCTAGCGCGCGGAGACGACATCAAATGCGTCGCCGTGCGACCGTGGACTCTCTATTTCGTCGGCGGCATCGTCCCGCTGGTTGCCGTCCTGACCATCGGCTCCGCCGCCTATTCCATCTTCCATGACCGCATGTTGCAGGCGCTGATGACCCGCCAGGCTGAAATGCAGGCGGCTTATGAAGATCGGCTGGCCGCCATGCGTGCCCATGTCGACAGGATGGCTTCGCGGCAATTGCTCGATCAGGACTCGATCGAAAATCGCGTGCACGAACTCGTCGCTCGCCAGTCCCAGCTCGAAAACCGCGCCGTGGTCGTCGCCAACCTGGCCGAAAGCGCCGGCATCGAAGCGAGCGCCACCGCCAGCCTGCCGCTGCCGTCGATCGGTCGCTCGACGAATGGCCGAAACCGGCAGGCCGTCGGCGGCGGCTTCGTTCAGGCGCCGGCTTTCGCGCCACTCGAAACCCGTGATGCGCCGGCCCTGCAAGCCCTCGAGCGGTCCATCGCACCGCAGAAGCCTAGACCCGAACCCATCGCCGAGGACACGCCGCCGCTGCGTTCCGGCAAGACCTCCGATGCTTCCGACACTCTGCGCCCGAGCGACCGTTCGGCCGTCCCCTTGGCGCTGCATCTCGCCGAAATCACCGCCAAGCTCGATCGGGTCGAGCATCTGCAAATCCGCTCCGTCGGCCAGATCGCCTCGACGGCGCAGCGCAAGACGACGCAGTTGCGCAGCGCCCTCACCTCGGCCGGCGTCTCGCTCGATCGCTTTGCCCCGCCACGGAAAACGGCCGCTAACGAATCCTCCGCCGTCGGTGGCCCCTTCGTGCCGTTGAAGGCCGATGGCAACGGCTCGCCCTTTGAACGCGAAGTCACCCGCCTGCAAGATCAAATCCTGCTCGCCGAACGCCTGCGCCAAGCCCTGCCCTATATTCCGCTGCGCAAGCCGTTGGCCTCCGTCACAGACGTCACCTCCAATTTCGGCGCCCGCAGCGATCCCTTTCTCGGCCGCGCTGCCATGCACACCGGCGTCGATCTGCGCCAGCCCTATGGCGCGCCCGTGGTCGCCACCGCCGCCGGCAAAGTCACCAATGCCACCTGGACCGGCGGTTACGGCAATATGGTCGAGGTCGATCACGGCCATGGGGTGACGACCCGCTACGCCCATATGTCGGCGATCCTCGTGTCCGAAGGCCAGCAAGTGGCCGCGGGCGCCGTCGTCGGCCGGCTCGGCTCCACCGGCCGCTCGACCGGCGCGCATCTCCATTATGAAGTGCGCATCGACGACGAACCTGTCGATCCCGTTCGTTTCCTCAAGGCCGGGGCGCAATTCTTTGCACAACGGTGACACTGAGCGCCGTTGAAGGGTCCTGCTCTGCGGTAAACCCCGCCCTGCGATCAGCCTCATTGCTCCCTGCCTAAAAACCACGCATGGATCGGGCGAGGAGATGCCATGACCGCCCAGACCGATCCTTCGCCAGACGTTGCTGCGCCCAGCCTGTGGTGGCGCATCATCACGAGCCCCTATCTGTATTTGGCGATCGCGGGCCTGTTCTGGAGCGGCAATCACATCGCCGGCAAAGCCGGCGCCGGCCATATTCCGCCGGTGACGATGTCCAGCGGCCGCTGGCTGCTCGGCGCCCTGATCCTGTGGCCCTTCGTGCGCAAGCAAGTCATCGCCGATTTGCCGATGCTCAAGAAGAGCTGGAAAGTTGTCGTGCCGCTGTGCGTATTTGGCGGCGGCGTGTTCTCGACCCTGCAATATGTGGCGCTCAATTACACATCGGCGCTCAACGCCTCGATCTTCAACTCCTTCGCGCCGCCGATGATCGCCGCCGCCGGCGCTGTCTTGTTCCGCGACCGCCTGGCCGCCATCAATTACGCCGGCATCGTCGTCTCTTTCATCGGCGTGATGCTCATCGTCAGCCGCGGCAGTCTCGACGTGCTGCAATCGGTCGAGTTCAATTGGGGCGACGTCATCCTGGTGGCGAACATGGGCATTTGGGCCGCCTATTGCACGTGCCTGCGCCTGCGCCCGCCCGTGCATCCGATGACCTTCGTCTTCTGCGTCGCATTGCTTGGCGGTCTCTCGATGGCGCCCTTCGCCATCTGGGAACATGTGCGCGGCCTGGAGATTCAATTCACCTGGCTGACCTTCAGCGTGATGGCCTATGTCACGCTGTTCTCCGGCACGCTGGCTTACGTTTTCTGGAACCGTGGCCAGGAGGCGATCGGCGCTTCGCGCGCCGCCGTCTTCCTGCACCTCATCCCTTTCTACGGCGCAGTGCTGGCGACGAGCATTCTCGGCGAACATCTGCGCTGGTTCCACATCGTCGGCTGCGCTTTGATTCTCGCCGGCGTGTGGATCGCCTCGCGCGACAGCAAGGCGTGACGAAGACGAGCTTGTATCAACGCACCAAGGCGCATTCCGGATTGGGCGGCCCGAAAGCCTGCTCGCCCGGAATGGATGTCAGCACCTTATAATAATCCCATGGGTATTTGCTTTCGGCTGGCGACTTCACCTGCACCAGCACGAGATCGTGCACCATGAGATTGTCAGCGCGCAGCTTGCCGTTACGCGCGAAGGCATCCTCGATGGGTGTCTCGCGCATCTTCGCCGTGACCTTCAACGCCTCATCGGAGCCCGTGGCCTTCACGGCGTTGAGATAGTGCATGGTGGCCGAATAGACACCGGCCTGCCACATGGTCGGCATCTGCTTCATCTTGGCGAAATAACGCTTCGACCATTCCCGCGTCTTGTCGTCCATGTCCCAGTAGAACGATGTCGTCAGCAACAGCCCCTGCGCCGCTTGAAGGCCGAGCGCATGAACATCGGTGATCAAGACCAGCAGACCGGCGAGGGATTGCCCGCCCTGGAAAACGCCAAACTCGCTCGCCGCCTTGATCTCGTTGATGTTGTTGGGCGGCCCGCCGGCAATGCCGATGATTTTCGCCTTGGACGCCTGCGCCTGCAAGATGAAGGATGACGGATCGGAAGTGGCGAACGGCGGACGAACGGATCCTAAAACCTTGCCGCCGTTCTTGACGATCACCTCGGATGCGTCACGTTCCAGCGAATGGCCGAAAGCATAATCGTCGGTGATGAAGAACCAGCTGTCGCCGCCGCGCTTGACCACTTCCTGCGCCGTGCCGACGGCCAGCGCATGCGTGTCGAAGACCCATTGGATCGCGTAAGGCGAGCAGAACTTGCCATGAAAATCCGCTGTGCCCGTCGCATGCGTGATGAAGAGCTTCTTCTTGTCGTTGGCGATGTTCTGTACCGCCAGCCCGACCGCCGAGACCGGCACATCAAGGATCAGATCGACCTGTTCGGTATCGTACCAACGCCGCGCGATGCCGGCGCCGATATCAGGCTTGTTCTGGGTGTCGCCGGTGATGAGGGCGATCGGCTTGCCGAGTACCTTGCCGCCAAAATCGTCGATGGCCATCTGCGCGGCGGCCGCCGAGCCCGGACCATTCGCGCTGGCCGACGGTCCCGTCATGTCGGTCAACACGCCGATCTTCACGATGTCGTCGGAGACTTGCGCTTGAGCGCTCTGCGACATCAGCGCGGCGACACAAGCGCCGCAAAACAACAGATGCTTTGGAAAAATGGATTTTGCCAACATTCGATCCTCCCAACCGAAATGGCTCAAGAGGATTTCCGCACAATCGCGGACCAGCGTCAACGCTGCAATCTAAATCGCGTTGCGATAGAAGGGATGTTGAGAAACGAAAGCGGCACCGCGAAATTCGCGGTGCCGCTTCAAGCATCTTCATGGATCAGATTAGTCGACGTCGGCCACTTCGTCCGGACCGCCGCCATAGACGCGCTGCGCCAATGAGGCTTCCATGAAATCATCGAGGTCGCCGTCGAGTACGTCGTCGGGCGTGCCCGAGACATGGCCGGTGCGCAGGTCCTTCACCATCTGATAGGGCTGCAACACATAGCTGCGGATCTGATGGCCCCAGCCGATATCGGTCTTGGCCGATTCCTGCGCATTGGCAGCGGCTTCGCGGATTTCCAGCTCGCGCTCATAGAGGCGCGCGCGCAGCATGTTCCAGGCCGTGGCGCGGTTCTTGTGCTGCGAACGTTCCATCTGACAGGCCACGACAATGCCCGTCGGAATATGCGTGATGCGCACCGCCGAGTCGGTCGTGTTGACGTGCTGACCGCCGGCGCCCGACGAACGATAGGTGTCGATACGGCAATCGCTTTCGTTCACCTGGATGTCGATCTTGTCGTCGATAACCGGATAGACCCAGGCGGAGGCAAAGCTCGTGTGCCGGCGCGCGTTGGAATCGAACGGCGAAATCCGCACCAGGCGATGCACGCCCGATTCCGTCTTCAGCCAGCCGTGCGCATTGTGGCCCTTGATCAGCAAGGTCGCCGACTTGATGCCGGCCTCGTCGCCCGGCGTCTCTTCGATCAGCTCGACCTTGTACTTCCGCCGCTCGGCCCAGCGCGTGTACATGCGCAACAGCATGCGCGCCCAGTCGCAGCTCTCCGTGCCACCCGCGCCTGAATGGATTTCGAGATAGCTGTCGTTGGCATCGGCCTCGCCCGACAGCAAGGTTTCGATCTGCCGCCGTTCGGCCTCCACCAGCAGCGCCTTCAGGCTGGCGATGCCCTCTTTCTCGGTGCCGGCGTCATTTTCGGATTCGCCCAGCTCGACGAGCGTGATCGCATCCTCGAGATCGCGTTCGAACCGCGACAGCGCGTTCAGGCGCTCCTCGAGTTCGGTGCGTTCGCGCATGATCTTCTGCGCCCCGTCCGGATCGTTCCAGAGCGACGGGTCTTCAACCTTGGCATTCAGTTCCGCGAGGCGGCGCGTGGCTGTCTCGACGTCAAAGATGCCTCCTCAGCAGTCCCACCGACTGCTTGATCTGTTCAACGAGGGCTTCCGCCTCCGCGCGCATGAAAGTGCTCTCTCAAATCACGAGTGAAAAACTGCGGTCGTCATATCGACGACCGCCGCAAGTGTAAACCGGCGGCGTTCAAACCGTCGGTCCGTGGCTTATCAGTAAAGGCCGCCCGTGCCCGAGCCGATCGACCGGTCGGAAGCCGGCGAGGTCGAGGCGCGCGAGATGCCATCGCCGGCGATATAGTCCGGCGGGGCCGTGCCCGGCTTGAAGCCTTCGAGGATCGAGCCGGCGCCCGACGAACGCAGGCCCGAGCGCGGATCGATGGAGATCAGCTTGATGCCCGGCGGCACGCGGAACGGAATGTCCGGCTTGCCCTTGAGCGCCTGCGCCATGAAGTCCCGGAAGATCGGCACCGCATACTGGCCGGCGGTCGCCGAATTGCCGAGCGAACGCGGCCGGTCGTAACCCATGTAGACGCCCACCGCGAGATCCGGCGAGAAGCCGACGAACCACACGTCCTTGGCATCGTTGGTCGTGCCGGTCTTGCCGGCGAAGCGACGGCCGAGGGCCTTGAGGATTTGCGCGGTGCCGCGCTGCACGACGCCTTCCATCATCGAGGTGATCTGATAGGCGGTCAGCGGATCGAGTACCTGCTCGCGCTTGTCGATCAGGCGCGGCTCCGGCTGGTTGTCCCAGCCATCGGCATCGCAGCCCTGGCAGACGCGCTGGTCGTGACGATAGATCGTGCGGCCCCAGCGATCCTGAATGCGGTCGATCAACGACGCGCGGATGCGCTTGCCGCCGTTGGCGAACATCGAATAGGCGGTGACCATGCGCAGCACGGTGGTTTCACCGGCGCCCAGCGACATGGCGAGCACCGGCAGCATGTCGTCATAGACGCCGAAACGCTTGGCGTATTCGGCGATCAGCGGCATGCCGACATCGCGCGCCAGACGCACGGTCATCAGGTTGCGCGAATGTTCGATGCCGTAGCGCAGCGTATGCGGGCCGTAGTTGGTCGAGCCGCCATAGTTTTCCGGCCGCCACACTTCACCATTGCCCTGATCGATTTCGATCGGCGCGTCCTGGATGATCGACGACGGCGTATAGCCGTTGTCGAGTGCGGTCGAATAGACGAACGGTTTGAACGACGAGCCGGGCTGACGATAGGCCTGCGAAGCGCGGTTGAACTCCGACTGATCGTAGGAGAAGCCGCCCACCATGGCGAGCACGCGGCCCGTATAGGGGTCCATGGCCACCATGGCGCCGGACACGTCCGGGATCTGGCGCAGACGGAACTGCCCCGGACGATCGCTCATCGGCTCGGCATAAATCACGTCGCCCGGCGACAGCGCGGCGCGCACGCTGCTGCGGCGCGTCCACTTTACGCCGTCGGCGGTGATCAAACCCGTCTCCCGGGTCCGGCTGACTTCGCCCGAAGATTCGCGCGGCGGCTGCAGGCCGATGCGGGCCGAACCATCCGACACGTCGAGCACGACGGCTAGACGCCACGGCTTGATATCACCCAGCGCCGGAATTTCGGCCAGCGCCGGACCCCAGTCGCCCGTATTGACGCTGATGACGCGCATGGCGCCACGATAGCCCTGGGCTTCGTCGAAACGCACCAGACCGTCGGTCAGGGCTTTACGCGCCTGCACCTGCATCTGCGGGTCGAGCGTGGTGCGGACCGAGAGGCCGCCCTCGTAGAGTTTCTTTTCGCCGTAGCGGTCGAGCAGCTCGCGCCGCACGTCTTCGGCGAAGAAGCCGGCGACATAATGATTCGGCGACAGGAAGCGCGGATTGACGTTGAGCGGCTCCTTGCGCGCCTTCTCCGCATCGGCCGGCTTCACCATGCCGTCGGCGGCCATACGGTCGAGCACGTAGTTGCGGCGCGCGATCGCGGCGTCACGATTGCGGAACGGGTGCAGCGTGCTCGGCGCCTTCGGCAGCGCCGCGAGGTAAGCCGCTTCCGACAGCGTCAGCTCGTTGACCGACTTGCCATAGTAGTTCAGCGCCGCGGCGGCGACGCCGTAGTTACCCAGGCCGAGATAGATCTGGTTGAGATAGAGTTCGAGGATCTTGTCCTTCGAATAAGCCGCCTCGATCCGGAACGAGAGCAGCATTTCGCGAATCTTACGCTCGAACGTGCGCTCGTTGGTCAAAAGGAAGTTCTTGGCGACCTGCTGCGTGATGGTCGAGGCGCCCTGCACGCTGCGATTGCCCTGGATCAGGATCACGGCCGCGCGGACGATGCCTTCCGGATCGATACCGGAGTGGCTGTAGAAATTCTTGTCTTCCGCCGCGATGAAAGCATTCTTGACCAGCGGCGGGATCGCCTGGATCGGCAGGAACAGACGGCGCTCGCGCGAATATTCGGCCAAGATACTGCCGTCGCCCGCATGCACGCGGGTCATCACCGGGGGTTCGTAGTTACGGAGCTGGGTGTAGTCCGGCAGGTCCTTCTCGTACCCCCAGATCAACATGCCTGCCGCAGCCGCGCCCAGCACGAATAGAATCGCGCCGGTGGCAAACAGAAACCCGAAAAACCTGCCAATACCGCGCATCCTGATCGTCGCTCCGCAACCGCTTTCGGAAATCAGCCGGCTTCGCCGGGCCAGCGGGACTCTATGCCTTCACTAAGACCTTAACTCAAACAAGGCCTTCTCGGCCAAAGGTCATCCGCGAGACCACCCGCTGCAAGACCACTCGCGTCATTTTGTGTTCATTTGGCGGCGAGGCCGCAAAAAACAAAAGGGCAAACGCAATACAATACCGCTTATTACATCAC
>MKVW01000003.1:328843-423681 GCA_001898965.1 Rhizobiales bacterium 62-17 | reverse complement strand
GTGGCTCGAAAAACGAATCGATCGAGCGCGCGACCGCACTGGCCGCCTTTTCCCGCCACTCCGGCGTGCGCATCTGCGCCGCGTCATGGGCGCTCGACAGATAGCCGATTTCGAGCAGAACCGACGGCACATCCGGGGCTTTCAGCACATGAAAACCGGCCGAACGCATCGGATTCTTATTGAGATTGCCCGCCTCCTTCCACACCGACATCAAGGTGCGGGCAAACAGGTGGCTATAGGCGCGTGTCTCGCGCCGCGTCAGATCGAACAGAATGTCGGTGACGCCGCTGGTTTCGTCGCCTTTGACGTCAAAGCCCGCGATCTGATCGGCCAGGTTCTCCTGTTCCGCGAGCTTCGCCGCGTAACGGTCTGATGCCCTTTCAGAAACCGTATAGACGGTGGCGCCGGAAACGCCCGGCGCCCGCATCGTATCGGCATGCACGGAAACCAAAAGCTGTGCCTGCGCCATCTGGGCGATGCGCACGCGCTCGCCGAGCGGCACGAAAATATCCTCGTCGCGGGTCAGAACCACCTGATAACGCTCGGTCTTACGTAATTGCTCGGCGAGCGTGCGCGAGAAGTCGAGGACCAGGTCTTTTTCGATGGGCACGCCCGGCCGGATGGCGCCGGTGTCGATGCCGCCATGCCCCGGATCGATCACCACCACCGGCTTGGTGCCGGCAGCAATCTGTTTGGAGGCATCGGTTTCGACGCGCAACGGCTGCGGCGCCGCCACGTCCTGCACCGATTCGCGCGCCGCCTGGGCGAAACTGTCCGCGTCGGTGCGCGCCAATTCGACCACCAACCGCTGGCCGCCTTCGTCATAAGCCTCTGTTTCGGCCCGCACGATTCGCGCTGGATCGGTCAAATCGATGATCACCCGCGCCTTGCCCGCCGCCAGCCGGCCAAACCGGAAAGACGAAACAAGGCCATGGCTGCCGGGCCGGCCGCGACTGGTTTTGAGTTGTCCGGCCGACGGATCGATCTGAAAAGCCACCTCCGGAAGATCGAGAATCACCCGGTTTGGCCCGCTCATGACGAAGGCCCGGGGCGTAACCGGCTCGGAAATGTCGAAAACCAACCGTGTCAGGTCGTCCTGACGCACGATCCGCGCCGCCGTGACGATCGGCGTTCCACTAGGCTTGATCGTGGCTGTAGAGATATTGCGAGGTGTTTCCGTCCCCTGCTGCCCAGCCGCCGGATAGAGACAGCCCGCGAACAGGGTCAACGCCAGGACCGCGGACCGGCTGGTCCGACGGGAACCTTCATGAAAAAATGCAGTGCTGGAGCGCATTTGGCCCGGAATCCGCCAAGTGTGACCGGTCTTAATCTCTTGTAAGCCATAGTCGCGCAGGGGTTAACGCCCGGTAACGAGCGCGCACGCGGTTACCAAACTCTGTGGCTCTTTCGCCACAGTCGTCAGGAAACTTGTCAGACTCTCACAACCGTCATATGTATCAAATGCCTGCCGGACGCGGGCCAGCCTGACGGCGCACCCAGGAGGGGCGTCGCGGTCCAGTCGAAGTGCCTCCCGAGTTTTACGGGGTTTGCATCAGACGGTTTCAACTCCGGCGCGGCCGCCACCTGAATGGTCATGTGGCCCGCGGTCAGGCATTCCGGCCCATCCGGCGCCGGCGCACGCTGATGTGCACAGGTGAGTAGGCAATGATCCGTCACGCGAAGGGCGACAGGCCCGGACAGCGCAGACGAAACATCCAGGCAACGACCTTTCCCCGGAGAGGCGATCCCGGTCGCGTCGATAGACGCGCCGCTCCCTCCCCCATGAATTCGCTCCGTCCCGTTACCGACCGGCCAATGCCGGCTTCGCTGCGGAACGCGATCGACCTTGTCCCGACATTAACAGCTTTTTCCATCCATCCGGCTCCGACGCCCTCGCCCCGCCTCACGGCGGAGCGCGCATCAGCACGCGGATTTTCCGCGTCGCCGCCGTCGCGGGCCCATCAAGACAGAGTCACAAGAGACCCCTATGGCCAACAAGATGCTTATAGATGCATCGCACCCGGAGGAGACCCGGGTTGTGGTGCTGCGCGGTAACCGCATTGAGGATTTCGATTTCGAGGCAGCCAATAAGAAACCGCTCAGAGGCAATATCTATCTCGCCAAGGTGACACGGGTCGAACCGTCCCTTCAGGCGGCCTTTGTCGAATATGGCGGCAACCGCCATGGATTCCTCGCCTTCTCGGAAATCCATCCGGATTATTATCAGATCCCCGTCGCTGATCGGCAGGCGCTCCTCGAAGAGGAAGCCCGCCAGCACAGTGAAGAGGAAGAGGAAGAGCCCCGCTCCAACCGCCGCAGCCGCCGCAACCGGCGCGGCCGCGATCGCTCCGAACGTCGCGCCGCCCATGGCGACGAGACCGTTTCCGGCGAATTGCAGGACGGCGAACTTCAAGACGGCGAGCAAATCAACGGTGAGAATGGCGAGCCTGCTCTCGACATTCCGGCCGAACAGCCCGACGCGGATTTCCTGCCCCATCACGGCGAGGACGAGCATCAGGCCGTGCCGGTCGCCGAAGCGGCTTCTGCGGCCGAAGAGCCGGCGCGCCTGATCGAGGGCTCGGACGCCACGCCTCCCGAACCGATCGAAGCCCTGCAACCGGCCGAAACCGATGAGCCTGTCGCCGTCGAAGCCTCGCATGAGGTCGAACCGGTCGAAGCGCGCCAAAGCGACGAAGGCCAAGTCGAGGAAAGCCAATCCGAAGACAACCAAGACGGCGAAGAGCACAACGGCGACCATGCCGAAGCCACCTCCGACGACGAGGATGAGGACGACGAGGACGGCGCCGGCGAGGACGAAGAAGAAGAGCATGTCGAAATGCTCGGCGGCGACGCGCTAGAGGAGATGCCGCGCCGTGCCGCGCGCAGCCGTCGCCAATACAAGATTCAGGAAGTCATCCGCCGCCGCCAGGTCCTGCTCGTCCAGGTCGTCAAGGAAGAGCGCGGCAACAAGGGCGCGGCCCTGACCACCTATCTGTCGCTCGCCGGCCGCTATTCGGTGCTGATGCCGAACACGGCGCGTGGCGGCGGCATTTCCCGCAAGATCACCGATGGCGAGGATCGCAAGCGCCTCAAGGAAATCGCCCAGGAACTCGACGTGCCGGAAGGCATGGGCGTGATCCTGCGCACCGCCGGCGCCTCGCGCACCAAGCAGGAAGTGCGGCGCGACTTCGAATATCTGCTGCGCATGTGGGAATCGGTGCGCGAATTGACGCTCGAATCCACGGCCCCCAGCCTCGTCTACGAAGAAGGCTCGCTGATCAAGCGCTCGATCCGCGACCTCTTTAACAAGGACATCGACGACATCACCGTCTCGGGTGATGCCGGCTTCGAGGAAGCGCGCAGCTTCATGGGCATGCTGATGCCAAGCCATGTGCGCAACGTGCGCCTGTGGAACGAGCCGCAGCCCCTCTTCGCCAAATACAGCGTCGAGCAGCAGCTCGACGGCATGTTCTCGACCCAGGTCACCCTGAAGTCGGGCGGCTATATCGTTATCAATTCGACCGAGGCGCTCGTCGCCATCGACGTGAACTCGGGCCGCTCCACTCGCGAGCACAATATCGAGGACACGGCGCTTCGCACCAATATCGAAGCGGCCGACGAAGTGGCGCGGCAGCTGCGTCTGCGCGATCTCGCGGGCCTCATCGTCGTCGATTTCATCGACATGGAGGAACACCGAAACAATCGCACCGTCGAACGACGTCTGAAGGAAGCGCTGAAGGCCGACCGTGCCCGCATCCAGGTTGGCCGCATCTCGCATTTCGGCCTGTTGGAAATGTCGCGCCAGCGCATGCGCCCTGGCGTGCTCGAAGGCTCCAGCGTGGTCTGCCCGCATTGCGCCGGCGCCGGCACGGTGCGTTCGACCTCGTCGATCGCCCTGCACGTGCTGCGCGTTCTGGAAGATGCGCTGATCCGCAACGCCACCCACAATATGACGGTGAAGACGCGCAGCGTCGTCGCCCTCTACATCCTCAACCAGAAGCGCGCCCATCTCAGAGAGCTGGAAGAGCGTTTCGGCGTCGCCATCACCGTGCTTGCCGACGACACCCTGTCGGGCTCGGTCTATCATTCGCTCGAACGCGGCGAGCCGGCGACGGCAACGCCCGTGCCTGCCGCGCCGCGTCCACTGGTGCGTGTCGATTCCATCTCGCCCTATGATGTGGAAGAAGGCGACGAGGCCGAAGAAGACGAGAGCGAAGAGCAGAACGAGAGCCAGGAAGCCCGTTCGGACGGCGAACAGGAAGGCGGTCGCCGCCGTCGTCGCCGTCGTCGTGGCCGCAACCGCGAATCCTCCGGCATCGATCCGTCCGCGCCGCAGCCATCCGACGATGCCCTGGCGGTCGCCGCCGGCCTCGAAGCACCGTTCAACGGTGAAGCGGAGGTCGAAGCCACCGACGAGAATGGCGAGACGGTCAACGGCGAGGAGCGGGAAGGCCGCGAGAATCGTGAGGGACGTGGACGCCGGCGGACGCGCCGGAACAATCGTCGCGGCCCCTATGGCCTGCCGCGCAACAGCGACGGCGACGAATATGAACCGCGCCGCGCCCAGGAAGGCGCGTGGGTGAAAACCGACGACGGCCAGCCCGAGCCCGAATTCGCGCCTTATGCTGCGTCCGCCGACGAGGCCGAGGTGTCGCATCTCGAAACCGTGCATGATGTCACGCCGGCTTCGCTGGCGCCGACAGAACCGGTGCACGCCCATCACGAGGCGGAACAGCCGTCAGCGCCGATCGCCGTGAAGGAAGTCGCCGCCGAAGCGACTGCGTCGGAAGAAGCCAAGTCGGTGCATCGCGAAGTCGAATTGCTGCCCGAGGCCCCCGCCCCGCAACAGAAGCGCGGTGGTTGGTGGCAGCGCGCCAAGTCGACCTTGAGCGGCAGCTAGGGCAAGTCGCTTCAATCAACTAATCAGCAAAGCCGGGCTTCTGCCCGGCTTTGTCGTTTCAGGCTTTCGGCAGCCAACGCTGCAAGCGCTCCAACGCTTCGACGATGTCGTCATACGAGCCGGCGAAGGAAAAGCGCACCGCGCTCGATCCGTGTTCACGATCGAAATCGACGCCCGGCGTCGCCGCCACGCCCGCTTCGTCGAGCATGCGCTTGCAGAAATCGAGCGAGTCATTGGTGAAGCGGCTGACGTTGCAATAGAGATAGAAAGCACCGTCGGCGGGGTGAAAATCGCCCAGGCCGATGCGCGGCAATTCCTGGATCAGCAAGGCACGATTGCGAGCATAGCCGGCCTTGACGGTTTCGAGATCGCCGATCGCATCGAAGGCTTTCTCCGCGGCGATCTGACTCAAGGTCGGCGGCGAAATCGCAAAACTCTGCGACAGCCGCTCGACCGAGCGGATCAGCCAGTCCGGCAGCACCAGCCAGCCGATGCGCCAGCCGGTCATGCAATAATATTTGGAAAAGGAATTGACGATGATGGCCTGATCGCCGAAGGCGAGCGCCGTCTGCGCCGGACGTTCATAGGTCAGGCCGTGATAGATTTCATCGGAGACGAAAGCGATGCCGAGCCGCTGGCAGGTGGCGCTGATCTCGGCCAGGGTTTCATCGCTCATCATCGTCCCGGTCGGATTGGCCGGGCTCATCAACAACACGCCATCGAGCGGCCGCTGCGCATGGGCTGCCTCGATCATGGCGGCCGTCACCGCATGACGGTCGCGCGCCATGGTTTCGAGCGTCACCACCTCCACGTCGATGGCTTCGAGAATATTGCGATAGGCCGGATAGCCCGGCGCCGCGACGGCCACGCGGGCGCCGGCATCGAACAATGACAGAAACGCCAGAATGAAACCGCCGGAAGAGCCGGTCGTCACCGCCACCCGTTCCATGGGCACGTGAACGCCATAGGTCTCCTGGTAGTGCTGGGCGATGCGGGCGCGCAGCGATGGCAGACCGAGCGATTGCGTATAGCCGATGCGGCCGTTTTCCAGCGCTCGGATCGCCGCTTCGCGCACGACGCGCGGCGCCGGCGCCGATGGCTCGCCGGTCTCCATCCGGATGATGCGCCGCCCGGCGCTTTCGAGCGTCGCAGCCTCCTTGAACACTTCCATCGCCAGGAAGGGTGCCACCCGGCTGCGCAACGCCGCCTCGTTGCGCGCCCGCTCTTGTCCCTGCCGCCGTTCTATCGCCATACTGCCTGCCTTAGCTGAACCGAATACGCCCCAGAATTGCTCAAGAGTTGCCAATGACCCGCCTGCCGGACCACCCAAATCCGGACGTGCCGACGCTAAATCCATCGAAATCATCCGCGCGGCGCAGCCCTAGCGCGTATCGCGCGAAGCGCCTAGCGCTGATCGCCTGCGCCTTGATCATGGCAGGCCAGACGGTCAGCCGGCCGGCGCAAGCGCAAAGTTCCAGCCAGATCATCGTGCGCGACGCGGAAACCGAGCAATTGATGCGCGACTACGCCACGCCGATTTTCAAGGCGGCCGGCGTCAATGCTGGCGCGACGCGGATCATCCTGGTGCAGGATCGCGCCTTCAACGCCTTCGTCGCCAACGGCCGCAAGATTTTCATCAATCTCGGCACCTTGATGGAAGCCAAGACGCCAAGCGAAATCATCGGCATCATCGCCCATGAAACCGGCCATATCGCCGGCGGCCATCTGGTGCGCCAGCGCCTCGAACTGGCTAATGCGCAAATCTATGCGGTGGCCGGCATGCTGCTCGGCGCCGGCGCTGTGGTCGGCACGGCGCGCAGCCGCCAGGTCGGCGTCGACTCCGGTGGCGCCATGGGCGCCATTCTCGGCCCCCAGGAAATGGTGCGACGCGCCCTGCTCTCCTATCAGCGCGGCGAGGAACAGGCCGCCGATATCGCCGCCGTCAAATATCTCAACGCCACCGGCCAATCGCCGAAAGGCCTGCTGACGACCCTTGAGCGCTTTCAAAACGAAATGCTGTTCAAGTCGCAGGCGATCGATCCCTATCTGCTGTCGCATCCGCTGCCGGCCGAGCGCATCTCCAATTTGCAGGAACAATCGCGCCGCAGCCCCAACTTCAACAAGCCGGAAAATCCCGCCCTGCAGGCACGGCATGATCTGGTGCGCGCCAAGGTCATCGCCTTCATCGGCAATACGGCCGAGACCGGCCGGCGCTATCCATTGAGCGACACGTCGCTCGCCGCCCGCTATGCCCGCGCCGTCGCCGCTTATCGCAACGGCCGCCTGCCCGATGCGCTATCGCAGATCGACGCTTTGATCGCGACCCAGCCGAACAATGCTTACTTTCACGAGTTGAAAGGCCAGACCCTGCTCGAAGCCGGGCGTGCCGGCCAGGCCATCGAGCCGCTGCGCAAAGCCGCCGCATTGGCGCCGCGCGGCGTGCCGATCCGCGTCATGCTCGGCCACGCCTATGTGGCGACCAACAATCCGACCTATGCCAATGACGCGATCAAGGTTCTCACCCGCGTCACCCAGGAAGAAGACGACAACGCCGACGCCTTCCAATTCCTCTCCATGGCTTATGAGCGCAAGGGCGATCAGGCCAATGCCATGCTGAGCGCCGCCCAGGGCCTGTTCCTGGTCGGCAAATTCGTCGAGGCCCGCACCCAGGCCGACCGGGCCAAACGGCAGTTCAAGGAAAATTCCCCGGGCTGGCTGAAGGCCGACGACATCCTCGAATATCGCCCGCCGAAGGATTGAGGGCGCGGTAACATCCGCAATTGTGGCCGTTCACACCAAAGTGTCCCGTTCGCGTTCGCGATTCAGCCGCTTTCGGCCTATAGATTGAGACCAAATACCCTCTTTCTGGATGTGGACATGCGTTTTCTCGATTCGACCGCCGGTAAGATCGCCGCCTTCGCGGTGGTCGCCCTGCTTGCCTTCGGCGTCGGCATTCTCGCCCGCAGCCCCGCCGTCGTCACGCCGACGACCGAGCGGGCGCAGGTCGAGGCCATCATCAAGGACTATCTGCTGAAAAACCCGGACGTCATGCGCCTGGCGCTGGAGGAGATGGAGCGCCACACCCAGGCGCAGGAAGAGACCCGCAAGCAGGAGTCGGTCGCCAAGCTCAGCCCGCAGATTTTCCAGTCGAAATATCAGACCGTGCTGGGCAATCCGGACGGCAAGATCCAGCTGGTGGAATTCTTCGATTACAATTGCGGCTATTGCAAACGCGCCCTCAACGACCTCTCGCAACTGATGAAAGATAATCCCGATCTACGTGTTATCCTTAAAGAATTTCCGGTTCTCGGCCCGGGCTCTGTCGAGGCTGCCCAGGTGGCGATGGCGCTGAAGAAACAGATCGATCCCGCGAAATACTGGGAGTTCCACCAGAAGCTTCTCGGTGGCAGCCGCGGTCCGGTCGGCAAGGCGCAGGCGCTTGCCGTCGCCGAAGAAGCCGGCGCCAATCTCGACAGGCTGCAAGCCGACATGGCGAGCGCGGACGTCCGCGCCGGCCTCGGCGAAGTCATGAACATCGCCGAGACCCTCGGCCTCAACGGCACGCCGTCCTACATCGTCGGCAGCGAAATCGTCGTCGGTGCCGTCGGTGCCGAAAAGCTGCAGGACAAGATCAGCAACCTGCGCAAATGCGGCAAGACCGATTGCATCTGATCGACTGCGGATTAAACCCAGCGCGAATTTGAAATCCCCGGAGCCCCGCTCCGGGGATTTTCATTTCGCCTCATAACAAACGAAAGCCAGCTTGTTGCCATCCGGATCTCGCACATAGGCGGCGTAGAACGTCTCGCTATATTGCGGCCGGAACGCTGGCTTGCCTTCATCGGAGCCACCATTGCGCATCGCCAGCGCATGCAGGCGATCGATGGTAGCGGCATCGGCCGCCAGAAAGGCCGTCATACCGCCATTGCCGACGCTCGCGTCCCTGCCGTCGAACGGATAGCCGGTGAAGAAACGCGGGACGGTCTCGTCGGACTTGTCTCCCCAGGAGGCCGACTGCTCGTCCCGCCAACATTGATCCAAGCCCATTTCAGCGAACAGCGGATCATAGAAACGCAGAGATTTCTCCAAGTCCTTGGTTCCGACCATTGTGTAACCAATCATCGGCCTCTCCTCTCAGTGACCAGTGACTTGGAGCGGTAGGCTAGCGCGCCGCCGCCTGCTGCGGCGTCGCCGTCGCATTGTCGGCGGTGCTCGCCGGATGCCACCCCTCGTCGTTGCGTGGCACCGTGCCGACACGCACCTGCGCACTCACCGTCAGCTCCGTGCCTGAGTCAAAACGCACGGTGTAGCGCAATCGATCCTGCCCTTCGAAACCTGCCTTAGGCTGATAGACGATATGGCTGCCAAAGCCGGTCTGACCGTTGCACTTGGCGAAATCACCGCGATTGCCGGAGAGGAAACGCGGTCCCTCGTTGACGCTCACCGTGCCATTGCCCGGTTGCTGCACGATGGTCACCACCGGCGCCTTGGTCGAGCAATCCGGCCGCATCGACGAATGGCTCCACACATCAACCGCCTTGCCGGCATCGGTCGAGCGCCGCACCACGGTTTCCTTGGCCACCGCCACGCCCGCCACCAGCGCCAATCCCACAGCCAGAACGATCGTCTTCGTCACCATCGCCAACTCCCAACCTGTCGCCGCCCATGCGGTGATCGAGGGCGATGCTGCCAGAAGCACGATCCCATTGCACGAAGAATTTTCATGTTTTGTTCTTTTTTGTTCTCTTTTGTTCTCAGACAACCAGAATCCCTGCCCGCCTTTCGGTGCGCAAAGCCGGTCCCGCCCCTGCAAACCCTTCCATCCCAAGGATAACCGGGCTATGAGGCACCCCGGCGGGCGTGCTCCCGCATACGTTTCCTCCGATTATCGAGCCGTCTGCCGAGCCGCCGATGCAAGCCATCCATGTCCTCAACGGACCCAATCTCAATCTGCTCGGCACGCGCGAGCCGCAGATCTATGGCTCGGAAACCCTCGCCGACATCGAGGCCCGGCTTGTCGCCAAGGCCAAGGCGCTCGGCCTGACGTTGGAATGCCGCCAGTCGAACCATGAGGGCGATCTGGTCGACTGGATCCAGGAAGCCGGCCGCGCCGGCGCGGGCGTCATTCTCAACGCCGGCGCCTATACCCACACCTCCGTCGCGCTGCGCGATGCCATTTCCGGTTCCGGCGCCAGCGTGATCGAGGTTCATCTCTCCAACGTCCATGCCCGGGAAAGCTTCCGCCACCGCTCGCTGATTTCGCCGGTGGCAGGGGGCGTCATCCTTGGGTTTGGATCCCTGTCCTATGACCTGGCCGTCGACGCGCTGGTGGCGCTCGCGGCAAAGAAGAAGAGCTAACACTGCATGACCAAGAAGCCCGAAGACGACAAACCCCGGTTCGATACCTCGCTGGTCGAGGAACTGGGCGCGATCCTGGGGCGTCTCGATCTGTCGGAGATCGAGGTGGAACATAACGACATGCGCGTGCGCGTTTCGCGCCAGCCGGCGACCGTGATCGCCGCCGCTCCGGCCGCCGTCGTCGCGCCGCCGCCCACCCCGATCGCCACGCCCGCCGCAGCGACCCCGGCTTCGGCCCCCGTCGAACATCCCGGCACCGTGAAGTCGCCGATGGTCGGCACCGCCTATCGCCGCCCGAGCCCCGATTCAAAGCCCTTCGTCGAGATCGGCAGCGTCGTGAAGGAAGGCGAGAAGATCCTCCTCGTCGAGGCGATGAAGACTTTCAACGAAATCGTCGCGCCGCGCGCCGGCACGATCACGGCGCTCTTCGTCGACGACGGCCAGCCGGTCGAATATGGCGCGCCGCTGCTCGTGATCGAATAGACAGGCGGCCCAGCCGATGTTCGACAAGATTCTCATTGCCAACCGTGGCGAGATCGCCCTGCGCATTCTGCGCGCGGCGAAGGAACTCGGGATCGCCACGGTCGCGGTTCACTCCACCGC
The DNA here is from genome assembly GCA_001898965.1 of Rhizobiales bacterium 62-17. GTDB lineage: Bacteria > Pseudomonadota > Alphaproteobacteria > Rhizobiales > Beijerinckiaceae > Terripilifer. The sequence goes on along the minus strand of MKVW01000003.1, from coordinate 412,820 downwards.
CGATGCCGATGCCATGCACGTCAAGCTGGCCGATGAATCGGTGTGCATCGGCCCGCCGACCGCCCGCGACAGCTATCTCAATATCCCGGCCCTGCTCGCCGCCTGCGAGATCACCGGCGCCGATGCGCTGCATCCGGGCTATGGCTTCCTGTCGGAGAACGCCCGCTTCGCCGACATCTGCGCCGATCACGGCATCACCTTCATCGGCCCCAAGGCGGAACATATCCGCACCATGGGCGACAAGATCGAAGCCAAGAAGACGGCGCGCCGTCTCGGCATTCCCTGCGTGCCCGGCTCCGAAGGCGGCGTCACCGACGATGTCGAGGCGATGAAAGTCGCCAAGGAGATCGGCTTCCCCGTGCTCGTTAAAGCGGCGGCCGGCGGCGGCGGTCGCGGCATGAAAGTGGCGCGCACCGAAGACGATCTCGTCGATGCGCTGGCAACCGCGCGCACCGAAGCCAAGGCCGCCTTCGGCGACGACGCGGTCTATCTGGAAAAATATCTCGAGAAGCCGCGTCACATCGAAATCCAGGTGCTCGGCGACGGCCAGGGCAATGCCATTCATCTGGGCGAGCGCGACTGCTCCTTGCAGCGCCGCCACCAGAAGGTGTGGGAAGAAGGCCCCTCGCCCGCGCTCAATGTCGAGGAGCGTGAAAAGATCGGCGAGATCGTCGCCAAGGCGATGCGCGAGATGGCCTATCTCGGCGTCGGCACGATCGAATTCCTCTACGAGGACGGCGAGTTCTATTTCATCGAAATGAACACGCGCATTCAGGTCGAGCATCCGGTGACCGAAATGATCACCGGCATCGACCTCGTCAACGAGCAGATCAAGATCGCCGCCGGCGCGCCGCTGACGATCACCCAGGACGACGTGCGCATTTCCGGCCACGCCATCGAATGTCGCATCAATGCCGAACATCACGCGACGTTCCGCCCCTCGCCCGGCCGCATCAGCTATTTCCATCCGCCGGGCGGCCTGGGCGTGCGCGTCGATTCAGCCGTCTACCAGGGCTATTCGATCCCGCCCTATTATGACTCGCTGGTCGGCAAGCTGATCGTCCACGGCCGCAGCCGCAACGAAGCGCTGCTGCGCCTGCGCCGCGCGCTCGACGAATTCATCGTCGATGGTGTCGAGACGACGCTGCCGCTGTTCCGCACTTTGGTGCGCAACGCCGACATGCAGAACGGCGAATACGACATTCACTGGCTGGAAAAATTTCTGGCGACCGGCGGGATGGATACCTCCCGTTAAAAGAGCGTCGGGTCGCAAACGAGCAGAGGATCACACCATGTCTCGTCTAGAACTCGACGCCGCCATTCCCATTCTGCGCATCTACGACATCGCGAAAGCCAAGGAATTCTACGTCGACTTCCTTGGCTTCCAGATCGATTGGGAACATCGCTTCGATGATAATGCGCCGCTCTACATACAGGTGTCGCGCTCCGGCATAAAACTGCATCTGAGCGAACATTACGGCGACGGCACGCCCGGCAGCGCCGTCTATATCCGCGGGCACGATATTCCAGCTCTCGCGGCGGAACTGCACGCCAAGAAGGCCCGGTTCGCGCGGCCAAGCCCGACCGCCAAGGACATGAACCTCACCGATCCGTTCGGCAATGTGCTGCGCTTCGACGACGCGACGAACCGGCACTGAAAGAAAAAACGCGGAAGCACATCAGGAATTCGCGGCATCGCCTCGGCGCCAGCGCGTCGGAGAGCGCCCCACCACTCTTTGGAAGGCGCGGGCGAACTGGCTTCCATTCAGATAGCCAACGCGCTTGGCGATGCTGTCGATACTGACCGATGCATCGCGCAGAAGCCACATGGCGTGTCTGATACGTTGATGCGTAACATAGGCATAGGGCGCCTCGCCGGTGCTCGTCTTGAAGCGCCGGCTGAATTCGGCCGTACTCAACCCCGTGATGGAGGCCAAAGCCGGCAGGGAGATGTCATCCGACAGATGTTCGGCGATGAAATCGCAAACATGATTCAACTGCCGCGATGACAACGCACCCTCGGCATTTTTCGGCGGCATCGCGGTGAGCCGTAGCACCAGCAGTGTCAAGGCGTGTTCGATGAAAAGCGTCGACAGCGCATGCGTTTCCGCTTCGGCCGCGATGGCGATCAGCAGCTGCTCAAGCAACGGATCTTGATAGAAGCGCGAGTAATCGATCGAACCGACGCTGCCTTGCCGACGCAGATCGGCCATGATGGCGCCGAGCTTGTCGGCCGATATCCCCAGGCTCAAGAGGCTCATCGACGGCCAGGCACCGACGACGCGCGCATCGGGACCGGCCAGCGCGACAACGCCCGGCCGCATTTGTCCATCGAGCTTGTTGCCATCTGTCGTTCTATAAAGATGGCCGCCGCCATCACGGCACAGATGAATCCATGTATCGGAAAGCTTCGCGAACTCACCTTCCTTTGCCGGATATGTCGCGTACTTCAACCGCACGTCGCCGCTCTGGTTTGTCAGCAGCAATTCAACGCTGTGTTCGCTTTGTCCGCTGACGGTCTGGGCCGATGGGCCTCGCGTGCGGCGGAACGCGCCGTTGGCGCGCGGCCCGGTCGTCGTGCTCTCGACAGGGGCGCTCCCGTGTCCTCTGGCGGAGGTCCCATCGGACGATTTCGGCACGGAGCGGCGCGGTGTCATGTTGCCATCAATACAAATTGGATGGCGAAATACTACAAACTGGCGAGCGAAATACAAAATGTCCCTGCGGCGGAAGCATATTTTTTAAATTGTCTAAATATATTCTGTGTCTTTGCCGTCACGCAGGGGAACTATTTGACGGTAGAAGCGTCGATGCGCGCAGGATGTGACTTGTATCCGCAGGATATGCAAAGCGCCGCGTTTGACCAAATTGGCGATGCCCCGCTAGCCGTGATCCGTATCTCAGCGGGAGAATTTGATGACGTCGACGTTCCGAATGCAGGGCATCCTCATGCTCACAACGGCTTATGCCACGCTCGCCTTCGGCATCGATCAGGTTTCCGCGCAGACGACCAACGGTGCCAGCAGTTTGCCCGCGGTCACCGTCGATGCCCCGGCGCAAAGACGGATCGCACCGCGCGCCGCGCGGCACACGCAGCAGGCGAACGTTTCACGACCGCGGGCCGTCCGGCGCGCCAATGCCGGTGAACGCACGCGCCCTCGCCCTGTTGTTCAGGCCGCAACGCCGGTCCCCGCCGTCCCCTCCCGCAACGCGACCACCATCGAGCAGGGCAACGGCCCGATCAACGGCTATGTCGCCGGCCGTAGCCTGGCCGGCACCAAGACCAATACGCCCCTGCTGGAAACGCCGCAGGCGATCTCGGTGGTCGGGCGCGATCAGATGCGCGACCAGAACGCCCGGACGGTGGTCGAGGCTCTGCGCTACACGGCTGGCGTCTCTGTCAATTCCAATCCGAACGATGTGCGCTTCGAGACGATCCGTATTCGCGGTTTCGAGCCCGTTCTTTATCTCGACGGCATGCAATTGCCCTACGGCACCGGCCTGTTCGGGCGACCAAAGGTCGATCCCTTCATGCTGGAACGGGTCGAAGTGCTGAAAGGCCCCTCGTCCTCGCTCTACGGCCAAATCGCGCCCGGCGGCTTGATCAACCTCGTCAGCCTGCTGCCGCCATCCACCCCCATCCGCACCGTCGAATTTCAAGCGGATACCTTTGGTCGCGGCCAGGCCGCCTTCGACGTCGGCGGCCCTGTCGGCCCCACCGGCGAATTTCTCTATCGCGTCACCGGACTGGTGCATGCCGGCGGCACGCAGATCGACCATGTCGATGATTTCCGTGGCGTGATCTCGCCATCCTTCACCTGGCGGCCGAATGCCGACACGACCCTGACGGTGCTTGGCTCCTTCCAGCGCGACGACACCGGCGTCGCCATTCAATTCCTACCGGCGCGCGGCACCCTCTATCCCAATCCCTATGGCAAGATTCCGATCGACAAATTCGTCGGCGAACCCAACTTCGATCACTACGGCCGCACGCAATATTGGGCGGGCTATCAGCTCGAACATCGCGTCAACGACGCTTTGACGCTGCGCCAAAATCTGCGTTATGCGGCCATCGATACCAATATCAAGGCGGTCATCGGACAGGCCGGCCTCGCCGCCAATATGTACACGCTCAATCGTTTCGCTTTCCGGGTGCCGGAAAAGGCCGATGCGTTCACGGTCGACAACCAGGCGGAAGCGCATTTCAACACCGGGCCGCTGGCGCATACGGCTCTGTTCGGGCTCGACTACCGGCACTCGACGAGCATCTTCAAACAATATTTCGGCCCCGCCCCGTCCATCAACATCTTCAACACGGTTTATGGCCAACCGGTCACGCCGCCGCCATTGACCACCTATACGGGACAGGTTCAGGACCAGCTTGGCCTCTATGTTCAGGATCAGATCGCGTTCGATCGCTGGCGTCTGACGTTGAGCGGCCGGCATGACTGGGTTTCGACGGAAACCCGCGATTACATCAAGGGCACCAAGCTCAATCAAAGCGACTCGGCTTTTTCCGGCCGTGCCGGTTTGAACTATGTTTTTGATTTCGGCCTGTCGCCCTATGTGGCCTATGCGCGGTCTTTTCAACCGACGATCGCCGTCACGACCACCGGCCCGTCTCGCCCGACCACGGGCGAACAGATCGAGGCCGGCGTCAAATATCAACCCGTCGGCACCAATGTAATGCTGACGGCCGCCGTCTTCGACATCACGCAACAGAACGTTCTCACGTCCAATCCCTCCGGCATACCGGGTGCCCCTCAAGTCCAGACGGGCGAAGCCCGGTCGAAAGGCTTGGAATTGGAAGCCACGGCTTCGCTTACCGAAGGCCTCAAACTCATCGCGTCTTATACCTACACCGACACCAAAGTGACGAAGTCTAACACCGCAGCGCAACTCGGTCGGCAACTCATTAATGTGCCACGTCACCAGGCGGCCTTGTGGGCGGACTATACGTTCCAGGACGGCGCGGCGCGCGGTCTGAGCCTCGGCGCCGGCGTTCGCTACACCGGCAAATCCTATGGCGATGCGGCCAACACGCTCGCCATTCCCGACTATGCCTTGGTCGATGCGGCGCTGCGCTATGATCTGGCGAACTTGAGCCCGACCTTGAAAGGAGCGACGGTCGCCATCAACGCGCAGAACATTTTCAATCGCGCCTATGTTTCGACCTGCCAAACCCTCAGCGCCTGTTTCTATGGTACAGGCCGCGTCGTGACTGCGAGCCTGCGCATGACATGGTAGATCCATGACCTCGAAATCGCTTCGCATCTGGATCCGCGTGCACACCTGGACGAGCCTGGTCTCCATGCTCTTCCTGCTGCTCCTATGCGTGACCGGATTGCCGTTGATCTTTCACGAGGACATCGACCGGGCTTTCGGCCAGCGCGCGATCCCTGATACGTCCGCGGCGGCAACGACGCCGCACCTGCCGCTTGACCGCTTGATCGAGATCGCGCGCCAGGCCCGCCCTGGCGAAACCGTCCGCTTCGCCACGGCGGTGCGTGATGAACCGCTGTGGAACATGGAGATGGCCACTTCGGTGGAGTCCCGCAAGCTGACGGCGATCGTCACCGTCGATGCCCGCACCGGCGCGGTCATGCGCACGGGCGACCGCATCCGCAGCCCGCCGATGCAATTCCTCCGGGATCTCCACGCCGAACTTCTGCTCGACGACGTGGGCATGTGGATCCTGGCCGTCATCGGCCTGTGTTTCGTCGCCTCGATCGTTTCGGGCGTCGTCGTCTATGCGCCGTTCATGCGGCGTCTCGATTTCGGAACCGTGCGCAAGACCAGCCGAAGGGTCTATTGGCTCGATCTGCACAATCTCAGCGGTATTCTGCTGACCGTTTGGCTCCTGGCCGTCGGCCTGACCGGCATCATCAACACATTCTCGGAGCAGATCGCCAATCATTGGATGGCGACCGAGCTCGCCGACATGCTCGGCCCCTGGCGCAACGCACCCGCGCCTTCGAAAATCATCTCAGCGCAATCGGCCATCGAGACCGCGCTCGCGGCCGCGCCCGGCATGACCGTTGCCACCGTCGCCATGCCCGGCACCATGATGGCCGGCCCCCATCACTATGATGTCTTTCTCAGCGGCAATCAGCCCCTCACCTCGAAACTGATCATACCGGTCCTAATCAATGCGGAAGACGGCTCGATCACCGACATGCGCAGCCTGCCCTGGTATGCGCAGGCGCTGTTCATTTCCAAGCCGCTGCATTTCGGCGACTACGGCGGCATGCCACTGAAAATCCTCTGGGCGCTTCTCGACCTAGGCGCGATCGTCGTTTTGTGCAGTGGGCTCTATCTATGGCTCGCGCGCCTTCGCCGTTCCCACGGAAATGCCCACCCTTCGGAGTTCCAGCTCACCCAAAAAGGCGCAACCGATGACGTCCTTGCCTAAGCGTTGGCCGCTCAAGCGCATCTTCGGCGCGCCGGCTGTCGTCGGCGGCGTGGTCATCTTCGGCTTGCTCTCGGCCCTGCTTGGCGACGGTTTTTGGGACGTACTATCCTGGCTCGCGCTGGCTCTGCCGATCCTGCTCTTCGCCTATTACGCGCTGATCAAGGCATAAAGACGCGAAGCCGATCTTTCAGCGTGCCATCGCGCTCCGCCCTATTGAAAGATCTCATTGAACTTCTTCTTCACGGCCGGTCCCTGCTTGCGCAGAAAGGCGTAATCGACGCCGATCACCTTGATGTCCTTGACGGCGGGACTGCCAGCTGGTGGCGGCATGTCGATGCGCGCCGAATAGGCGCCCTCTTCGGGGAAGATTTTCTGAACCTCGTCGCTGATCATGAATTCGGCCAGGAGCTTGCCGGCATTCGGATTGGGCGAGCCCTTGACCACCGAGGTCGGAGACGGGATCACATAGGTGCCGTCGGTCGGATAGATCGTCTCGATCGGATGGCCGTCCCGGCGATCCTCCGCCGCATAGGAATCAAGCGCGCCGGCGGCGATGACGCGTTCACCGCGCTTGATCATGTCGGAAACCTGCTGGTTGCTCTGCACGATCATAATGTCGTTCTGGCGCAGCTTCTCATAATATCCCCAGCCCTTCTCCTTCGCGTTCATGCCAACCACCGTCAGTTGAAGCGACGTGAAGGACGGATCGGTCATGACCTGCATCCCCTTGTATTTGGGATCGAGCAAGGCATCCCAAGTGCGTGGCGCCATCGCCGCCGGCATCTTGTCGCTGCGCACATAGATCGTGATGATATTGAGCCGTTGCGCGATGAACGAGCCATCGGCAGCCTTCGCGCTGTCGGGAATCTTATCGAAATTGACCGGCTTGAAAGGGACGAACATGCCCTGGTCGCCCAGCTCCGCCGCAGCTGCGGGATCCGATGTCGTGAGGAGATCGGCGTTGACGCGCTTGGCCTGCGCCTCCTGCAGGAAACGGCGCAGGATCGCCGAGCCGCCCGAACGGAAGATCTCGACCTTGACGCCGTATTTCGCCTCGAACATTTTCGCGATCTTCTGGCCGGTCTCGACCGGAGTCGACGTATACCAGACGACCTTGCCTTCCTTTTTGGCGGCCTCCAGGTCGGCCCTGTCCTGCGCGAGCGTGACGCTGACCGCGCCCAGCGACATCACCGTGCCCATCGCGATCGTGTAAGCCAGTCTGCGCATGCGATCCTCCCTGGTTCGTTGATATCCGTTCCCTTGCAGTCAGAAAGCCTCTGCGGCCCTCTCCAGCACGCAGCCGGCCATTTCTTGCCAGTTCATTCGCCGCGATAGAGCGGCTCCGGTTGTTCGAAGAAACTTCTCAGGATGTGATAGACCAGCTTGTAGTTTTTCTGCTGAAACGAAGCATGCGAGATGCCGGGCATGACGATGAACTGCTTGTCGGCATTCGGCAGCCGCTCATAGAAAGCCATCAGATCCTCGAAACTGGCGATGCCGTCATATTCGCCGCGCATGATGATCGTAGGCACTGTGATCTTGGCCGGATCGGTCAACGGCAGGCGCGAGCACATGTCGACATAGGTGCCGGTCGGCATGGAATCGTCGAGCGCCAGGATCGCGTCGGCGAAGGCCTCGATCGTCGCGTGATCGGCCGTTCCCGGATGATCGCGCTCGAAGATCGAATGCACGAAAGCCCGGTCGATCGGCCGGCGTTTCATCGCCTGGAACTGCGGCAGCTTCTTCTTGCGCTCCTCCAGCGTCGGGCTCCCCTCGCCGGTCCACACGAACGCGTCGAGCGCCAGCCGGCGCACCCGCTCGGGATGACGCTCGGCGAAGCTCGCGGCCCGCAGCGCGCCCGAAGAAATCCCATAGACCAGGAAAGGACGGTTGCCGCGCAGCTTCATGATATATTCGGAAGCTGCCGCCAGATCGTCGGCGCCGTCAGCGATATTGCTGGTGATGTCGCGGGTCTTGGTCGAACGGCCATAGCCCTCCATATCGACGCACCAGGTGTCGTAGCCCTGCTTGGCGAACCATTCCATGACGGAAGAATCCGGTCGGCCGGGAACATGGAGATCGAAAGTCGGTTGCGAGGCCATCGACGAACCGTGCACGAACAGGATCGTGCCTTTGTCGTCGCTGGGTTGGTTCACATACTTTTCAAATAGAAAGAGATCGACATCGCCTTTCTTGGTCCAGTGCTCCTCGCTCTTGATGGCGCCTTGCACGGTTGCATGTTGATTCATGTCTGTCTCCGTCTCTGATGGTTTCACGCGGCCGATGCAACGGCATCCGGCTCGCGCGCGAACAGGCTGCACTGGCTTGGATCGATGATGATGCCGACGCTTTGGCCGACAGAAAATTGCTGCAAGGGATGGGTCTGAACGCGCAGTGCCTGCCCGCCAGGAGCGACCACGACATATTCACACAGATTGCCAAGGAAGGTTCGCTCGCTGACGACACCGGCCAAGGCTTCGGGTGTGGCGCTCAATCGAATATTCTCGGGGCGGATCGCGATGTCGATCTCCATGCCCACCGCCATTTCGGCCGGGCATGACGCGAGCAAAACCAACCCACCATCGGCCTCGACTTGAGCCGTATTGCCACTGATCGCCCGGATGCGGCCTGGAACCAAATTCACGAGCCCCATGAAGTCGGCGACGACGCGGTTCGCCGGCGTGGTATAGACATCGAACGGCGAGCCGAATTGCTGCAACCGCCCGGCATGCATCACCGCGATCTGGTCCGAAAGGGCCAAGGCCTCGGCCTGATCATGGGTGACATAGATGAAGGTGATGCCCGTGCGTCGCTGCAATTGCTTGAGTTCGCCGCGCATCTTTTCCCGCAACTTGGCGTCGAGGTTGGAAAGAGGTTCGTCCAACAACAGAATGTCGGGCTCGACCACGAGCGAGCGCGCCAGCGCGACGCGCTGCTGCTGACCGCCGGACAGCTCGTTGGGGAAGCGCTCCGCAAGCCCCTTCAGATTGACCAAAGCGAGCGCCGCCTCGACCTTGTCGCGGACTTGTGTCGAGGAGAGCTTCCGGAGCTTCAAGCCGAAGGCAATGTTCTCGTAGACGGTCTTGTGCGGCCAGACCGCATAGTTCTGAAAGACCATGCCCATGCCGCGCCGTTCGGGCGAGACCACGCCGGATGGCGACGAGACCAACCTGTCACCGACATGGATGGAACCGGTATCGGGCGTGACATAGCCTGCGATCAGCCGCAGCGTCGTGGTCTTGCCGCAGCCCGAGGGACCAAGCAGCGTGATAAACTGATTGTCCTGGATCGACAGGTTGAGGTCCTGCACGGCCGTCAACCGCAGATGACGCCCACCATAGCTTTTGGAGAGCGACGAGATCGTGATACCGGCCATCAGGCGGTTCCTCCCTGCGCAGTGAGGTTTTTATCGGGCTCTTTGCCGATGCCGCCGCCGGCGATCTTGCGCGCCAGCGCGATGGCCACGACGATGATCGCCATATTGATCATGGCGAGCGCCGCGACAGGCTCGGTATAGCCTGTTTCGTAGAGGTTATAGATCGCCACCGCCAACGTCATCGAACTCGACGAGAACAGCAGGATCGAGGCGCTGAGTTCCTGGATGACCGGCACGAAGACGAGCAGCCAACCGGCAAACAGACCGGGCCGCATCAGCGGCAAGGTGATCTCCTTGAGCGTATGGCCCCAGCTCGCGCCGAGGATACGGGCGCTTTCCTCGAGCGTCGGATCGATCTGGCGCAGCGACGTGTTGGCGGCGCGCACGCCCAGGGGAATATAGCGGCCGACATAGGCAAGCAGCAGGATCGCCAAGGTGCCGTAGAGCGCGATAGGCATCGACAGCCAAAACTGGATCAGCGCGACCGCCATGACGATCCCCGGCAAGCCGAGCGGCACCAAGGCGGCATAGTCGAGGAATTTACGGCCAGGCAGATGCGTACGAATATCGATCCAGCCGATGATCGCGCCGAGAAAAACGGCAACGGTGGCGGCGATGGTCGCTAGCCCGAGCGAATTGCGGATGGCGCGCTGTGTGACATCATAGTCAAACAGCACGAAGCGGTAATGTTCGAGCGTCAGTCCCTGCCAGAAAGCAAGCCCCCAGGACTTCGAAAGCGAAACCGCGATCAAGGTCATGTAGGGCAACGCGATCGCGATGAAAAAGACCAAGACGCAAAAGCCAAAAAGCGGCCATTTGACCCAACCCAGGTCCATCAGTTGTGGCCGCGCGCCTTTGCCGCCCAGCGTCACGAAGGAGCGCTTGGCCAGATAGGCGCGTTGCAGATAAAGCGCGGCGATCGTGATGAAGACGAAGAGCAACGACAAAGCCGAGGCCAGCCCGTATTGCGGCGGATAGTCGAACAGCGAATAGATGCGCGTTGGCAAGGTTACGATGCGGCCAGGCAGGCCGATGATCGCCTGCGAGCCGAACAAGGCGATGGCATTCACGAAGGCCAGGAGAACGCCCGACAGAATTGCCGGCATCACCAGCGGCGTCGTGATTACCAGCGCGGTGCGCCATTTGCTGGCCCCTAAAATTTGTGCGGCCTCCTCATAGGACGCATCGACCGACTGGAGCGCGCTGGAGGCAAGCAGATAGACGTAAGGAAAAGTGTGCAGCACCGTGACCAAAACGAGGCCCGACATGGAGAAAATATTGAAGCCGAGCCAAGGCAGACCGAGGACGTCGCGAGAAAAGGCGTTGATCAGGCCGGCGTTGGGGCCGAACAGATTGACGAAGGCGATCGCGGTCAGGAACGGCGGCGAGAGATAGGAGAGATTGGCGGTCAGGGTGATGAGCGGCTTGCCCGGTATGTTCGTGCGCGCCACCGCCCAGGCCAGCGGCAGTCCGAGCAGCAGGCTGAACAATCCCGTCCAAGCGCCCAAAATCAACGAGTTGAGGAGTGCCTGAACATAAAGCCGGCCAGAGAAAGCCTCGGCGAAATATTCGAGGGTGAAGCCATTCTCACCCCAGATACTTCCGATCAGCAAGAAGCAGAGCGGCAATACCACGAGTACGAACAGGGCGACGATCGCGCCGCCCATGATGAGATATTCCAGACTGAACAGGCGCGTGAAGCGCGACGGTGGCCGTTGCTTTGTCAGGCCGAGAGGAGCTTGCCGGCCGAGGGTGATACTCCCAACCGTCGCGCCCGTCACAACAGCGCTCCAACACCAAAAACGCGCGAGCGACGCGGCGCTTCAATCATCGGACCTCCCCAGAGCGGGTTCTATTCGTTGTAAGACACGAGACTGACGATTGGTTTCCAGGCTGTCAACCAATTCTCGCGGCACGCATCACAAGATCGTCGCCGCGCCCACCATTCAACGCGTTGTGATGGGCGGTTTCACGCTCGTATTTCCTGAGAGAAGAACAGGCCCACTGCTATTGCCTGCTCATTCGCTACAAGATGCAACGTTTCGACGATGCAAAAATTCGCACTGATCAGCCCGCGACTTTGACCATGCTGTAGGCATCGGTGACATAAGGTGTCGTCACGATATCGCGGCCGTGCAACTCCGGCGTCGCCTCGATCAAGGCGCGCACTTCGGCCACCACTTTGGTTTCTTCGTCTGCCGGCAAAGCGGCGATGAAACTTGTCGAACGCACCCGGTTGACGATGACGTCTTCCGGCGCGCCTGTATGACCATAGCGAAAATGCTCCGTCTGCATCGGCCCGAAGCCCGCATACGGAAAGGCTTTCTTCCAATCGCCATTGGCATAACGCGGCGTATCGCCTTCGTAGCGATCGACGATCGCGTTGAGTTGCTTGACCCAGCCAACCGATGTGTCGCGCATGTTCCAAATCAATCCGAGGCGGCCACCCGGCTTCAGGACGCGACACATCTCGCTCAGGGCGCCAGCATGCGCAAACCAGTGGAACGCCTGCGCGCAGACCACCGCATCCACCAATCCATCGGGAAGCGGAATGGCGTCGGCTGTGCCAAGGTGGCTGATAACATCGGGCCATGCCTGCGCCAGCTTTTCCAGCATCTGCGGCACGGGTTCCACCGCGATCACCGAAGCGCCGGTGCGTACCAGATAGCCGGTGAACTTGCCGGAGCCCGCGCCCAGGTCGACCACCACCCGCCCCGACTGCAAGCCAAGGGTATCGCGCAACCACTCCGACACTTCGCCTGGATAATCCGGCCGCCCCTTCGTATAGAAATCGGCACCCACCGCATAGCCGCCGGCCGCTGTCTGATGAATTGAAGATGAGACGTTTGTCATGGAACTGCGCTGCTCCTTGCTACGGCCCATTCTTCCGAAAAATCGTATTTCGATGGGGCCGATTTGATCTAGGCCTGCATTTTATCGCCTCTTTACGGCGGGAGATGAGCAAACATCGCAATGCTGCCCAGCAAAGGTCATGCCTCACAGCCGTAAACCGGCGGGGATTGGCCGGCGGGCCACTTGACGATGACGAAGGGCGAACCCACCCTTTGCGCATGAGTGAGACGTCATGAGCGAAGCCGGTCAGGTTTTTGAGATCACGCCGCAGCTTTTGCTGCGCGCCTATTCGGTCGGCATGTTCCCCATGGCCGAGAGCGCCGACGATCCGTCGATTTTCTGGGTCGATCCGGAGCAGCGCGGCATCTTCCCGCTCGACGGCCTCGCCATCTCACGCTCGCTCGCCAAAGTGGTACGTTCGGATCGTTTCGACATCCAGATCGATCGCGACTTCGACGCGGTGATCGATGGATGTTCCGGCGCCGGCATGGGCCTCGCCCGTCCGAGCACCTGGATCAACACGCGCATCCGCAAGCTCTATCGCGATCTCTTCGATCAGGGTCACGTGCATACGGTCGAAGCCTATAGTGCCACCGGCGATCTCGTCGGCGGACTGTATGGCGTCAGCATCGGCGGAGCCTTCTTCGGCGAGAGCATGTTTCACCGCGAGACCGACGCGTCGAAAGTGGCGCTGGTGCATCTGGTGGCGCGGCTCAACAAGGGCGGCTTCGAACTGCTCGACACGCAATTCGTCACGCCGCATCTGATCACGCTCGGCGCCGTCGAAATTCCGCGCGCCGATTATCACGCCCGCCTCGATGAGGCGATCGGCCGCCCGGCCCAGTTCTATTGCTGGCCGAAGGGGCAAACGGTGTCCGGGCGCGAGGTTCTCGCCGTTCTCGATCGCTGACAGTCAATGCAAAGCACTGGCAACGTGCTTGAGTTTTTCGGGATTGCGCACGGCATAGATAGCGACGACACGGCCGTCCACGATCTCCAAAGCCGTCGTTTGCAGAACATCGCCAGGCTCGATGGTGACGAAGCCCGGCAAGCCATTGATCAGGCCATACTGCACGAGCCGGGATTTGGTCACGGCGAAGACAGCCGCGAAGAACCGGGTGACATTGTCGAACCCGATAACCGGCGCCCGACGCGTCGGCGCCTTGCCGCCGCCATCGGCGTAGATGGTGACATCGGCGGCAAGCAGCGCGCGCAGTCTTTCCGTGTCGCCGTTGCGAGAGGCGGCGAAAAAAGCCTCGGCGATCTCAAAACCCCGTTCCTTCGGCATGGGATAACGCGGACGATCGGCGCGCACATGGGCGCGGGCACGACTGGCGAGTTGCCGGCAGGCCGCCGCTTCCCGGCCGATCGTTTTTTCGACCTCTTCGAAGTCGAGGCCGAACACGTCGTGCAGAAGAAAGGCAGCGCGCTCCAGCGGCGACAGACGCTCCAGCGCCAGCAGCAGCGGCAAGGTGACATCGTCCAATCCGCTCTCCTCGGGCTCTACGACCGGCTCGGGCAACCAGAGACCGACATAGGTCTCGCGCCCATGCCTGGCCGACTTGAGCCGGTCGAGGCACAGGCGCGTCACGATCCGGCGCAGAAAGGCCGCCGGTTCGCGCACCGCTTCACGATCCACACCGAGCCAGCGCAGAAAAGCGTCTTGCACGACGTCTTCGGCATCGGCGACTGAGCCAAGCATCCGATAGGCGACACGGATGAGATCAGGGCGCAGCGGATCAAAGGCGGCCGCTGCGCTCTGGCTCGATGCAGACGTCATCAGGCCGCTCCGCCTTGAACCGGCTCAGGCGCCTTCGGAGCGTCCATCTGGCGGGTTCGAGCGGCGAGATCGATGCTGGAGCTGGCGAGCAAAGCTTCGATCGAACCATCGGCCGGCGGATAGATCACCTTCGTGTTGATCATCCGCTTCAACGCCTTGCCCTCCTCGCCCATCTTGTCGATCCGCCGCTCCCACCCCTGGGTGACGAGCGCGCCGGCGCGACCAAGATCGAGACAGGTCAGGTAGCGCAGTTGCGAGTAAGGCACGGTCGGCTCACCCAGCAGATCTCGCGCGGCGTTTTCGCCGGCGACGCGGCCGAGCTGCCCGGCGTGTTGGCACGACTGCAAGGTCCAATGGCCATCGCCCGTATCGGCGGCGGCGGCATCGCCCGCCACGAAAACGTCCGGCGCGCCCGGCGCCCGCAAAGACGCATCGACAATCGTTCGGCCAAGCGCATCGCGCGCGCCGGGAATCTGCGCCGCGAAGGGCGCGGCAACCATGCCGGTTGCCAGCACCACCGCATCGGCAGCGAGAACCGTGCCGTCGGCAAAACTGACGCGGTCCGCCTGCAACGCTTGCACGACGGCGCCAAGGCGCAATTCGATGCCATCCTGCGCCAATGCCCGCTCGATCGCCGGTCGTGGACCGGGGCCAAGTTCCGGTCCGATGGTTTCGGCGCGATCGATCAAAACGATGCGCAGCCGCACGGCCGCCCGATGGGCGCCATGCGCCAGCAGCCGGTCGCGCAATTCGAGCGCCAGTTCGAGACCCGTGAAACCGGCGCCGATGACAGCGATGGTCGGCTCTTCAGTTGCTTGGGCGATATCCTTCAGGCGCCGGTCGAAGGCAATCGCCTCGGCTTGCGTATCCACCGAGAAGGCCGCTTCGGCCCCTGGCACAGGAGGCCGACGCATGCGGCTGCCGGTCGCCACCACCAAGCGGTCATAGGCGATCTGATCGCCGGCGGCGAGCGTCACAGCTTTGGCCGCCGGGTCGAGCGCTTCCGCCGCGCCACGCACGAAATCAATCTCAAGCTTTTCCAGATGTGGCCGAAAGTCGACCGCCAATGTCTCCGGATGCGCTTCATAGAGGCGCGGCCGGATTTCGAGCAGAGGCCGCGGTGACACGAGCGCCACTTGCGCTCGCGAACCGGCGACGCGCCGGGCCGCCACCGCCGCCCAGAAGCCGGCAAAGCCACCGCCGATGATCAGGATGTTACAAAGCATGGGTCACTCCTTTCGTCCCGTCGACTGGTCCGACGGTTCGTAAAGACATGACGAGTTCCACGGGGCCCGCTGTGACACCGCGGGGCAATTTTTTTCAGCCGAGGCGCGAATTCAAGCCAGAAGTCGAGACAATTAGCGACGGTTGTCGAAGGGGATATCGCCTGGCGGCACGAGGCCCGGCGGTCCGCTGCGCGAAGGACGCGGCGGCGCCAGAACCTGCGGTTCCGACAAAGTCTCCTGCCCCGGCGGCAGGCTCGGGCGCACTTCGCGCGCCGGCGGATTGTCGCGACGGCGCGGCCGCGGCTGCGTGCCGGGCTTGGGCGGCGGCGGTGCGATCGTCCCGCCTGGATCGTCGAGCTTGGCGGGCGTCGGATCGGGAATGACTTCCTTGCCGCCTTTGCAGTCGGTCAGCCAGGCGTCGTAGACGGGATGTTCGATGCCATGCAGGCCGGGGCTCGCGGCGAACATCCAGCCGGCGAAGAGTTTCTTGGTTTCCGACGGCGTGATCATCTCTTCCGCCTCGACGAAACCGTCGGTCAGCGGCGCTTCCGTCGCCGGCCGCGTGTAGCAGGCGCGCGGCGTGATCTGCAGGGTGCCGAACTGCACCGTCTCGTCGATCGCCACGTCGAAGGAAATGATCCGGCCGGTGATCTTGTCGAGACCGGCGAAAACAGCGGTCGGATGCTTGATCCGGTCAGCCGCGGCGGGGGAAGCGGCCAAAGCCGTCAAAGCGCCGGCCAGAAGGACCGCCGCTGCACTTTCGATCTTGATGGGCCTACGTCTCATATCGCTTCCGCCGGCGCTGCCTGGGGGCGCCCTGTGAACACAAGCCACGATTCGCCGCAAATTGCAGCAACGGTATGGCGTTCAGGCGTCAGGCGCTAGGTACCCGGCGTCCAGGCCTTGTAGTCGCCGGTGGCCGGCGGACGTATACCCGTGCTCAAGGTCGAGCCCGGCGGACGATAGGCTTCCGGCGTGCCGGTCATGTTGGGCTTATGGGGCAGCTGCCAGTCGCGCGGCTTGTAGGTTTCGCGGGTCGGCGGCTCTTTCACGGTGTGGTGCAGCCAGCCATACCAGCCCGACGGCACATTCGAGGCCTCGCTGATATGAGGATAAATGACCCAACGCCGCTCGAAACCGAGCGCCGGATCGAGCCGGCCACCCTTGGTCCGATAATATTTGTTGCCGAATTCGTCCTCGCCGACGAGTTCGCCCGTCCGCCAGGTGTTGAACTTGGTGTTGAGCGTCTGCCCATGCCACCAGGTGAAAAATTGCAGAAGCCACTTCATCGGCTGAATCCAAGAGAATTTGGTGCTGATTTGGCGCGGACTATGGCGATGCCCAAGCGCGATGTCCAGCGACGATGTCCCGCCGCGCCGGCCCGAAAGCGGCGATCCGCCGCCATTCCCCCGGCCCTCACAGGAATATTATCGCCAATAGGATCGCCGCGCCGCCCAAATCGGCTCCAAATTTGTCCCAAATGACGCGGCACAAAGGGATCCGAGGGATTTTACCCGGCCAAGAGGCGCAGATGAAAGCCAACGACATCAGGAAAAACGCCTATTCCATGCCCCTGACGAGCCCGGCCTTCCCCAAAGGGCCCTACCGGTTCTTCAATCACGAATTCCTCATTATCGCTTACCGAACCGATCCGGACCGTCTGCGGGCCGTCATCCCCGAGCCGCTCGATATGGCCGACCCGATCGTCAAGTTCGAGTTCATCCGCATGCCCGATTCGACAGGCTTCGGCAGCTACACCGAATCCGGCCAGGTCATTCCGGTGCGCTTCAACGGCAAGCCGGGAAACTACACCCACGCCATGTACCTCAATGACGGGCCGCCGATTTTCGGCGGTCGCGAACTCTGGGGCTTCCCCAAGAAATATGCCCAGCCCACCCTCGCCGTGCACCGCGACACCCTCGTCGGCACCCTCGACTACGGCCCGGTGCGGATCGCCACCGGCACGATGGGCTACAAACACACCACCGCCGACACCGAGGATGTCCGCAAATCGCTGCTCGTGCCCAATTACCTCCTCAAGATCATCCCCCATGTCGATGCCACGCCGCGCATCTGCGAGCTGGTGACCTTCGATCTTCTTGATGTGGCCGTGAAAGGCGCCTGGCATGGTCCGGCCGCCCTCGAACTCTTCGCCCATGCCCTGGCGCCAGTCTCGGAGCTGCCAGTGCTGGAAGTGCTATCGGCCACCCATCTCGTCGCCGATCTCACCCTGGGCCTGGGCAAGGTCGTCCATGATTATCTGGCGTGAGGGATGATGGCCGGGCCATGCATGGCATCCGATCATGATATTTCGCCCAACGGCGGCACAGCTACTGCGATTTGAACGGGCAACGATGGGTCGACATCGATATCCTTAATAACGGCCCCTAACGAGCAATTAGGCGTGTTTTCTGTGTCAAAACAATTACTTTCACAGTAGCGCCAAGACTCTAACGGCTGTAGGGTCCAATCGAAACGGCGGGGGCCGAACAAAATATGAAACTTGAAACGAAGATAGTTCTCAGTCTTGCGGATGGCTTTCACTCCTCGCAGGACATTTCCAAGATCGAAAATGGCTTCGTTGTCGACGAAGAGAGCACAATCCTCTGGGGCCCATATATCGAGCTTCCCGCCGGGTCATGGACGGTCGCATTCTTTGGCGAATACAGGCCGGGGCCAAAAGGCGTTTCATCTTTTGATGTGAGCGCCGACGCTGGTTTTATGATTGTTGGAAGAGGTCAATTAAAACGTGGCGCTGGGCTGCTGGGACGCCTGACCGTCTCGACAAAGCTATCTCTGCCCAACATCGAATTCCGCGTTCATGCCGCAGCAGGATCAAAAATCCGGATAACTCATATTGAACTTGAGCGATCTGATATTGCAGCCCATCATTCACTTATCCAAAACATGCCCTCCGCCGGTAGCTATTTCGACCTCTACAAGCGAGAAGGGCTTCGCTTGGCTCTTGATCGCGATAGCTATGTCGACCGCTACATCATCGAACACGGCACATGGGAAGCAAATCAAATATTCTTCCTCAAGCAATTGCTGATGAAGTGTCCCAACGACGGCTCACGTCTCGCATTCTTGGATATCGGCGCGTATTTTGGTCTTTACTCCGTTCATATGGCCCGCACGGCCGCCTTTGACGAGATTCACGCGTTCGAGGCCGATACACTGAACTTTCGCCAGCTACAGGCAAATTTGCTTCTCAATGATCCAGATATGAAAGTGCAGGCTCACAACTTTGCCGTGGCGTCCAAAGACGATGAAGTGCAATTTCTTCCGTCGTGGAAGCATCCGACTGGAAACCGTGGTGGTGTTGGAATGCTTCGCGATGACCACAGTGAAATTCACCAATCTGTGCGCATCAAATCAAAGGCGCTCGATTCGATTTTGCATTTAAAGGGATATACGATCATCGCGAAAATAGATGTCGAGGGTTGGGATTTCGACGTGCTGCTCGGCATGGAAAAATTGCTGAATGAAAATCGCTGCGCGATTCAAATCGAGTGCTTGCCCGACAATGATGCCTCTGACGAAAACAAGCAACGCATCGACAATTTTCTCAATGAACGCGGCTATCGCTCCTTCCACTCCATCGGGGTCGATCTCTATTATTCGAACTTCCTTTAAAAGAAAAAGGCCCCGCCCCGGTAAACCGGAGACGGGGCAAGTCTTGGGAGGAAACGCCTTTGGGGAGGCGTCAATGCGGCGGGATAGGAGCCGCAGATTTCAGCTTCTCATGGCGTGGCCATCTCTCTCATTGAGCTATCTCAATTGTTAGGCCCGCTGCGGCATGATGCGGCTTCAAAATCCTCGAATTTTGTAACGCCCATCATCCCGATCCACATGGAACAGGATCGGACGATTTTCCTGGTGCTGAGGAAACGTTTCGTTTCGAGAAAATAATGAACGGAGCGAATGCGGTGTCCGGTCGGCCTTCGGCCTGGTCCATTCGAAAAAGCCTGACGCTGGGATGATGCAACGCCGTTTCTTGAACGCCTCTCGAAACGTTGGCTTGCTGTCGACGTCCTCCGCTTTGGCGTTGAACGTCGACATTTTCATTTCCTTGAGCGGCTTCTTCCACCTCACCCTGGGCCCGGGCAATGGAACAACTGCCACACAGCTCTGGGCAGAAAGGAGGCCCGCAACGACGGAGACGGTCATGAAAGCCAGCGACGTGAGAAAGAATGCCTATTCCATGCCCCTGACAAATCCGGCTTTCCCGAAAGGCCCCTATCGCTTTGTGAATCGCGAATACCTGATCATCACCTATCGGACCGATCCGGAAAAACTGCGCGCCGTCATCCCCGAACCGCTCGAAATGGCCGAGCCGGTCGTCAAATTCGAATTCATCCGCATGCCCGACTCCACCGGCTTCGGCGATTACACCGAGGCCGGCCAGGTCATTCCGGTCCGTTTCGAGGGCAAGGCCGGCCATTACACCCACGCCATGTATCTCAATGACGGTCCGCCGATCTTCGGCGGCCGCGAGATCTGGGGCTTCCCTAAGAAATACGCCCACCCCACCCTCGCCGTGCATCGCGACACCCTGGTTGGCACCCTCGACTACGGCCCGGTGCGGGTCGCCACCGGCACCATGGGTTTCAAGCATGTGGAGGCCGACCTTGGCGCCATCGAACAATCCCTCGCCTTGCCGAACTATCTCCTCAAGATCATCCCGCACGTCGACGGCAGCACGCGCATCTGCGAACTAGTCAGCTTCGACCTGCAGGACGTGGTGCTGAAAGGCGCCTGGAACGGCCCGGCCGCCCTCGACCTGCACGCCCACGCCTTGGCGCCGGTGGCCGATCTGCCGGTGCTCGAAGTGCTCTCGGCCACTCACATCCTCGCCGATCTCACCCTGGGGATGGGCCAGGTCGTGCACGACTATCTCGATGGCCTACTGGTATGGCCGGAAGGCCTGCGCCCGGCCCGCAACGCCGAGGAGCTGGGCGCACCGATCGATCCGTAAAATTTTTTCTTTCTCCGGATGAACCGTCTCCACAGCCCCACCCGACCGCGCAGCTACCTTGGCCGTACGATTCTCGGCCAAGGTTTTGAATTTCCGACACCTCTCCGAAACCGCTCCCAATCCACCCCGAGCGCGGCTCGTGACACAGCCTGTCACCAACCTGTGGTTGATGGGGACGATCAACAGGATGGTGAATCGATCGTAACCAGTGTGACCGACTGATTCTCCCACAGGACCGGCATTGGCCCATTGCAGAATTTCGCGACTCGTCAGAGACTTGGGCTGTGGCCGGGACGAATCCCCGCTCTTCACAGGCGCCCCACTACATTTTGGGTTAAGCCGTCAACCCCACCACTAATCCTTGACGTTGCCACGACAGAGGCGCATTTTTCTGTTCAATGGATCGCACGACACGGACGCCTTGAAGCGCCAGGAAGCCTGATCCGTTGCGTACAGACGGGACCGTTGAGCGGCCCGCGAGTTTCGGGGACCAAGTCAGACAGAACACAGGGGCCAGGCGTGGCCTCAGCGGGCGTGTTTTGCCCGCGCATACCGGGGGACTAAAATGCGGATCGAACGTCGTTACACCAAAGCCCATCAGTCGCCATATGCGGACATTGAATTCCGCAAGGCCAAGAGTGAAATCCGCAACCCGGATGGCTCGGTCGTCTTCTCGCTCGACGGTATTGACGTACCCGCCGATTGGAGCCAGGTCGCGTGCGACGTCATCGCGCAAAAGTATTTCCGCAAGGCCGGGGTCCCCGCCCGCCTGAAGAAGGTTGAAGAGAACGACGTCCCCTCGTTCCTGTGGCGCTCGGTCGCCGACGAAGAAGCCCTCGCCGATCTGCCGAAGGACGCCCGCTACGGCGGCGAAATGACCTCGACCCAGGTCTTCGACCGTCTCGCCGGCACCTGGACCTATTGGGGCTGGAAGGGCAAATATTTCGACAGCGAAGACGACGCGCAGGCATTCTTCGACGAAATGCGCTTCATGCTGGCGAGCCAGATGGCCGCGCCGAATTCGCCGCAATGGTTCAACACCGGTCTGCACTGGGCCTACGGCATCGACGGCCCGGGCCAGGGCCATCACTATGTCGACCCATTCACCGGCAAGCTCACCAAGTCGAAGAGCGCCTACGAACATCCCCAGCCCCACGCCTGCTTCATCCAGTCCGTCGCCGACGATCTCGTCAACGAAGGCGGCATCATGGATCTTTGGGTGCGTGAAGCGCGCCTGTTCAAATATGGCTCGGGCACCGGCTCGAACTTCTCGCGCCTGCGCGGCGAGAACGAGAAACTGTCGGGCGGCGGCAAGTCCTCCGGCCTGATGAGCTTCCTCAAGATCGGTGATCGCGC
Organism: Rhizobiales bacterium 62-17; assembly: GCA_001898965.1. Taxonomy (GTDB): domain Bacteria; phylum Pseudomonadota; class Alphaproteobacteria; order Rhizobiales; family Beijerinckiaceae; genus Terripilifer. Next base: position 390,839 of record MKVW01000003.1, on the reverse strand, counting down.
CGCCGGCGCCATCAAGTCGGGCGGCACGACCCGCCGCGCCGCCAAGATGGTCGTCGTCGATGCCGACCATCCGGATATCGAAGCCTATATCGACTGGAAGGTGAAGGAAGAGGAGAAGGTCGCTTCCCTCGTCACCGGCTCGAAAATCGTCAAGAAGCACATGACCGCGGTCATGAAGGCCTGCGTCAACTGCGAAGGCCCGGGCGATGATTGCTTCAACCCCGAAAAGAACCCGGCGCTGAAGAAGGCGGTGAAGTTAGCCCGCCGCGACGCCGTGCCCGACAGCTATATCAAGCGCGTCATCCAGTTCGCGCGTCAGGGCTATACCGACATCGCCTTCGACACCTATGACACCGATTGGGATTCGGAAGCCTATCTGACGGTCGCCGGCCAGAACTCGAACAATTCGGTTCGCGTCACCGACGAATTCCTGCGCGCGGTCGAGAAGGACGGCGACTGGAACCTGACGCGCCGCACCGACGGCAAGCTGCACAAGACCCTCAAGGCGAAAGACCTGTGGGAGAAGATCGGCTATGCCGCCTGGGCCTCCGCCGATCCGGGCATTCAATATCACACCACCATCAACGACTGGCACACCTGCCCGGCCTCGGGTCCGATCATCGCGTCGAACCCCTGCTCCGAATATATGTTCCTCGACGACACGGCCTGTAACCTCGCCTCGCTGAACCTGCTGCAGTTCCGCAACCCGGAGACCGGCGCGTTCGATGTTGCCGGCTACGAACACACCGTGCGCCTGTGGACCATCGTGCTCGAAATCGCGGTGATGATGGCGCAGTTCCCGTCCAAGGAAATCGCCCGCCTCTCCTACGACTACCGCACGCTCGGCCTCGGCTATGCCAATGTCGGCGGCCTCCTGATGTCGTCGGGCCTCGGCTATGACAGCGACGAAGGCCGCGCCATCGTCGGTGCGCTCTCGGCCATCATGACCGGCGTCTGCTACGAAACCTCGGCCGAAATGGCCAAGGAGCTTGGCACCTTCCCCGGCCACAAGCCGAATGCCGACCACATGCTGCGCGTCATCCGCAACCATCGCCGCGCCGCCCACGGCGAAGCGGCTGGCTACGAGACTGTCGCCGTCGCGCCCGTGCCCCTCGACCATGCCTCGCTGATCAAGCTCGGCACCAACTGGAGCGCGCTCTCGCACAGCGCCAAGTCCGCCTGGGATCGTGCACTCGCCAAGGGCGAACAGCACGGCTATCGCAACGCCCAGACCACCGTCGTCGCGCCCACCGGCACGATCGGCCTGGTCATGGATTGCGACACCACCGGCATCGAGCCTGACTTCGCACTCGTGAAATTCAAGAAGCTCGCCGGCGGCGGCTATTTCAAGATCATCAACCGCGCCGTGCCGGAAGCTCTGCGCGTGCTCGGCTACTCGCCCTCGCAGATCGCCGAGATCGAAGCCTATGCCGTGGGCCATGCTTCGCTCGCCCAGGCACCCGCCATCAACAATGCGACGTTGAAGGCGCGCGGCTTCACCGACGAAAAGCTCGACGTGCTGGCGAAGTCGCTGAAAGGCGCTTTCGACATCAAGTTCGTCTTCAACAAGTGGACCTTGGGAGCCGACTTCCTCGTAGGCGCGCTGAAAGTGCCGGCGGAAAAGCTCGACGATCCGTCGTTCGAACTGCTGGCGTTCCTCGGCTTCTCGCGCGCCGAGATCGAGGCCTGCAACACGCACGTGTGCGGCGCCATGACGTTGGAAGGCGCGCCCTTCCTGAAGACCGAGCACTACAACGTGTTCGACTGCGCCAATCCGTGCGGCCGCACCGGCAAGCGTTACCTGTCGGTGGAAAGCCACATCCGCATGATGGCGGCGGCGCAGCCCTTCATCACGGGCGCCATCTCCAAGACGATCAACATGCCGAACGATGCGACGGTGGAGGATTGCAAAGAGTCCTACATGCTGTCGTGGCGCCTCGGCCTCAAGGCCAATGCGCTCTACCGCGATGGCTCGAAACTGTCGCAGCCGCTCAACTCGCAGCTCATCGCCGACGATAGCGACGACGAAGAGGATGCGGTCGAGCAGCTCGTGCAGCTGCCGAACGCCGCCCGCGCCGCGCAGGTGGCCGAGAAGATCGTCGAGCGTATCGTCGAGCGGGTCGAGCGCACCCGCGAGCGCGAACGCCTGCCCGATCGCCGCAAGGGCTACACCCAGAAAGCCGTTGTCGGCGGCCACAAGGTCTACCTGCGCACCGGCGAATATGCCGATGGCCGCATCGGCGAAATCTTCATCGACATGCACAAGGAAGGCGCCGCCTTCCGCTCGCTGATGAACAACTTCGCCATCGCCATCTCGGTCGGCCTGCAATATGGCGTGCCGCTGGAGGAATATGTCGACGCCTTCACCTTCACCCGCTTCGAACCGGCAGGCTTCGTGCAGGGCAATGACGCGATCAAGAACGCCACGTCGATCCTCGACTACGTGTTCCGCGAACTCGCCATTTCCTACCTGAACCGCAACGATCTCGCCCATGTCGAACCCTCCGACATCGGCTCGACCGTCATCGGCGGCGGCGAAGACCAGGGCCGCAATCAGGCGGCACCGCTCGTCTCCTCGGGCTTCGTGCGCGGCAAGCAGGACCGCCTGATGCTAGTGAAGACCGGCACTGGCAAGGACGACTACGCCGACCAGCCCGCCGCCCGCGCCCACAACGCGGAAGCCACGACCGCGCTGCGCGACACCGCTGAAGTGATCGAAACGCTGAACTGGCAAGCGCCGGCTGCGTCGAGCACCACAGCCACCGCCCCCTCGGTCGCCGACCGTCGCGCCGAAGCGCGCATGAAAGGCTACGTCGGCGAAGCCTGCCCCGAGTGCCAGAACTTCACGCTGGTGCGGAACGGGACGTGTTTGAAGTGCGACACGTGTGGCTCAACGACGGGGTGTTCGTAAGGGGCGAATTATCACTGCAATTTTGCGCTAGCCCTAATATAACGTGCCATTACATGAGAGATGGCATCTAACAAAGACCCAAACAGTGACGAGCCAGCAAGCTTGTCACTGTTTTTGGTTGAGCAAAGCAAATATTTCCGCCTTCTAGCTCATAGCCATACAGCGAACGGCGTGATCCAATACTCAGAACAAGAGGCAATACCCAAAGCTGAAGCTTAGAAATAATAATCAAGTCGCGACAACGCGATAAACCAACAAGAGCAATATGAGGGGGCAAAATCATATGAACGCGGACACCTCGCTCAACCTAATTCCGAACACCCTGATTGCATCCATGCAGCAGCAACGAGTGATTCTGTTCTTGGGTGCAGGCGCATCAATGGAAGCGGGAGCGCCGTCAGGAAATGCTATACGAGCGGCAATAGCTAAACACTTTTTCAAATCAGAGATGGACGGTTACGACCTCATGTCCGTTGCTGAGATGGCTATACAGGCACACGGAGGCAGTGTTGTCTTTGATTATCTACGAACACTGCTAGCGCACTACGAGCCTTCTGATGCGCACAAATTACTGCCTACATTTCGCTGGCGAACTATCGCAACTACTAACTACGACTTGCTTCTTGAGCGCGCCTACGCGGCAACAAATAGCCGTTTACAGAACCTAGTCACATTCGTTCGCGATACCGAACCCGTTGAGCAGCGAATGCAGGCTGTAACTGCTCCCGTGGAGTACCTAAAACTTCACGGGTGCCTTGAACAATTTCATGATCCTGCGCTACCACCCGTCCTTTCGCATGAACATTATGACCGCTACATGAACGGCCGCTCACGCCTCTTTGCTCGCTTAGAAGATCGAGCGCGAGAGAGCCCTATTGTCTTTTGCGGGTATCGAATGGCCGACGGCCATATTCGCAAACTAGTACATCGCTTTGTCGGACTGGGTAATCGCCCCCGATACTACCTTGTCGTCCCCAATCTCCCCGAGCACGAAATTGCTTACTGGGGGAGTATGAACGTGAGCGTCATCAACGCCCGTTTCGGCGAGTTCATGAAGGCGCTTGACCATGCCTTTGCCCCTCCTCTTCGTTCCCTTTCTGTCACCACAGAAGTCAAAGAATTACCGATACGACACCTTTATAGAGTCCAATCGTCCGAAACACCGCAGCTCCGATCAGCATTAGAACGAGACTTTACATTTTTACACCAAGATCTGCCGCACTCTAGCCAGGATCCAAAGAAGTTCTACGAAGGTTTCGACACTGGTTGGGGCGCCATCATCCAGCGTCTCGATGCCGAACGTAGGCTAACCGGCGACCTCGTATTCAAAGCTGTCACGGACGAAGCACCTAGTTCCACTGATGCCCGTCTTTTCGTCCTACGTGGGCCAGGAGGTGCCGGCAAAACGATCGCTCTTAAACGGGCAGCCTGGGATTCGGCCACAGTTTTTGACGCTCTAACGCTCTGGTTGGAGCCGGGTGGAAAACTTGCTGGCGAACGCTTGATCGAGCTCTACGAACTTACCGGGCGGCGCATTTTCCTATTCGTCGACCGTATCGCTCTATATGCAGACCAGATCGTAACCGCGCTTAACCTAGCAAAAACCCATAAAGTACCACTCACCATAGTAGGCGCCGAGCGTGATAGCGAGTGGAATATCTACTGTGCACCTCTTAAACCATTCGCTCCAACTGAATTACGTATCGCAAACCTTTCTACCAGCGAGATCGAGCGTCTTATTGATCTATTGGAGCGACACAAGTCGTTAGGATTGCTAGCCGACATGACGCGAGCCGAACAAGTGCAGGCTTTTCAGCAGCGGGCTGAACGCCAGCTACTTGTCGCCTTGCACGAGGCGACACAGGGCAAACGGTTCGAAGAAATCGTCTTCGAAGAATATCAACGAATTGTTCCAGGACAAGCGCAGCGCCTTTACCTCGACATAGCCACCATGAACCAATTTGCCGTGCCAGTGCGAGCTGGCACGATATCGCGCATATCCGGTATTCGTTTCGAGGACTATGAGCGCGATTTCTTCGCTCCACTGGAGAACGTAGTCATGACACTACGAGATCCTTACACCGGAGATTACCAGTATCGAGCTCGCCATTCGCGCGTTGCACAATTCGTATTTAGAAGCGCTTGCTCAACTGACGAGGAAAAAGTCACTCAGCTTACCCGCATTATCAACGGGCTTGATCCCGGTTATTCAACCGATAACCAAGTGCTCCAAGATATTGTACGTGGTCGCAAATTAAGTGAGGATTTATCAGACGTCGATGCTGGACGAGCAATTTATAGAGCAGCAGTTACGGCGCTTCCTCAACAAGCTCATATCTTACAACACTGGGCAATCTTCGAAATGCATCACCGTCGTGGATCGCTTGTAGAAGCAGAGAATCTCGCTCGACGTGCCCGAGAACTCTCTCCAAAGTCGAGTTCGATCATCCATACTCAAGTCGAGGTAGCTCGGCGACGAGCACATGGGGAACAAAACCCAGCACTTAAAGCGCAATACCGACAGCAAGCACGCGAACGCCTTGACGAGATGGGCTCACCAAAGAACTCAATTGTCACAACAAGTCGCTGCAAGTTGCTGATCGATGAGATAGAGACTCTGAGCGAAAGCTTGAACGACGCAAGTAAAGAGCACGATGTTGCCTATTTCGCTACTCAAGTGAAATTGGCCGAAGATCAGCTTGCACGTTCACGCCAGATCGTTCCTGAAAGTCCAGAGCTCCAACAAGTCGAAGCGCGTTTCCATGAGGTTTTGGATCAACCCGACCGAGCGTTGCATGCGTTGGAGCGTGCTTTCGCACTTGGCGCTAAGGGTTCAGGAGTCGCCATCCGACTTGCTAATGCCTACGCATCACGTGGCAGAACAGAGAAAGCTGGACAGATATTCACATCGGCACTAGAGCGACTTCCAGACGACAAGCAATTACACTTTGAGGTGTCTAAGCTACTTCTATCTACCGGAGGAGATCGCAACCTTATTAAAGGGCATTTGGCTCGCAGCTACAGCAAAGGTGATCATAACTTTGAATCTCGTCACCTGCATGCTCAGTTCCTATTTCTTATGGGATCAGCCTCTGATGCCGCTGACCTCTTCGTCGACATCGACAAGCATGCGCCTGAAGAGTGGAGATCTTCTATTCCACGTCAGGATTCACTAGTTTCGAAAATGCTCGGACGTTATAGTGGTATTGTCTGCAAGCAAGAGCTCAACTATTTATTTGTGAAATCTACAGCCTATCCTAAAGACATTTATGGTCGACATGATCAAGCATCTCCGGATGATTGGCCGTCTCTCACCTTCGGATCCGAGATGAACTTTCATATCCGTTTCACGAGATCGGGACCTGTCGCCATTGACATGAAGCCTGGCCGAGTTGCCGCGATGACTGCTGTTCCCCAACTTGCAGACCCTGCTCGCACCGCCACGACCTCTGCGTAGCGGCCCGACGTGACAGAGGGATGTGCCTGCGGACCATAACCCGGAAGGACAAGGGCAGCCTTATCAGGCCGCCCTTTTTCATGTCATGCCTCTTGCGGCTGTACGGCGGCGTCGATGCACACTCACCGCCATCCATACCCCGAGCCTCACAGCCGGTGATCGGATAACCTAAGCAATCCGCCAGCACACCGATCACCGGCCCATCGCCCCATTAGCGAGATTCTGGAAGGCGGCCGCCGCTGTGCCACGCAGCCGCAGCGGCGCCTTGCTTGACGACTTCCGAGCCCAATGGCCGGAAACCACCATCGAGCACCCCAAGCCCCGGCAAGGCACCCGGCCAAGGGATCACAAGAATATCCAGGCTCCAGGCATAAATTCCGCAGTAAAATCAACTCAATGTTCCCGCAATGACGCCGTTTGGTAGCAAGAGGTCGCCTCAAGCGCCCACATGATTTTCCTTTCCTTAGGTATTTAATTAGCATATTCTTTCCAAAGAAAGGATTTGCCATGCCCACCCCTGGCCTCTCGCCCACCGCGACCCCGGAAGCCGGTGGCGTCATCACGCGGGCCGTTGTCCGGGCGGCGGATCAGTTGGATGTCACCGCCCGCATCCTGGCGCTTGTCATCGGTGTCAGCGAGGCGACGGTGTCGCGCATGAAGCGCGGCGAGTTTGGGCTTGAGCCGGGCACGAAGCCCTTCGAGCTGGCCGTCCTTTTCGTGCGCCTGTTTCGCTCGCTCGATTCCATCGTTGGCGGCGACACGCAGGTGGCCGCGCGCTGGCTGACCAATCCCAACACCGCCCTCGACGCCCGGCCGATCGAGAAAGTGCAAACCATCAGCGGACTCATCGATGTCATCGGCTATCTGGACGCGCGTCGCGCTCTCGTCTGAGTTTCGCAGCTTCGAGGGTGTGTGCTGGCGGCTCGTCGAGGCGCAGCACCGCGTCTCCACGCTGAAGCTGACCGATACGCTCGCCGAGCAGGCTCTGCTTGAGGATTTGATCGAAGCAACCAAGCCGGCGATCCCCCTGGACTGCCGGCACCTCGACTTCCTGCTGGCAACGCCCTTCCGCTACGGCGCCCCCTACCCACGCGGCTCGCGCTTCCGGCGCGCCGGGCGCACGCCCGGTCTTTATTATGCTTCGGAGAGCGCCCCGACGGCCGTGGCCGAAATGGCTTTCTACCGGCTGTTGTTCTTCGCCGAGTCCCCCGCCACGCCCTGGCCCTCCAACGCCGCCGAATACACCGCGTTTTCCGCCGGCATCTCCACGGCCCGTCTTCTCGATCTGACCAGCGCGCCCCTGGCGGCCGACGCCGCGATCTGGACCGATCCCATCGATTACGCAGGCTGCCAGGCTTTCGCCGATGCCGCCAGAACAGCCGATGCCGATGTCATCCGCTACCAGTCGGTGCGCGACCCCGCCCGAGGGCACAATCTGGCGATCCTGACGTGCCGGACATTTTCTCAAGCCGCTCCGGTCAGCCGCCAGACATGGCGAATTCGCCTGAACACGTCGGGCGTCCAAGCCCTGTGCGAGTTTCCGCAACAGGCGCTGGAATTTCCGCGCGACGCTTTCGCCGCCGATCAGCGCATTGCCGCTCTGAATTGGGAGCGCAAACGCGCTTAAGCAAAATCACGTTTCTTCCGAAACGTGATCTTGCAAAGGCTCATGCGTGGTGTTGCCCCTCTGGCGTCAGGCCTGTTGCGGCTGCGCCATCGATCTGCGCACCCCCAGCGCCAACCACACGCCCAGTGTCGCCGCCAGACCGCCGATCAGGAACACGCTCGAATAGCCGGAATAATCCGCCAGCACGCCCACCACCGGCCCGGTCGCGCCATAGGCGAGATCCTGGAAGGCGGCGAAGCCGCCGACCGCCGTGCCGCGCAGATGCGGCGGCACTTGCTTGACGACTTCCGAGCCCATCGACGGAAACACCATCGAACAACCAAGCCCAGTCAGCAAAGCACCGACGAGCGCCAGCTCCGGCCCGGGCGCCAGCCAGAGCAGATACTGGCCGCAGGCTTCCACCGCGAGCGAGACGGCGGCGACGCGGGTGCCGCCGATGCGATCGGGCAAGTGGCCGCAGAGCAAGCGCATGCCGACGAAACCGACACCGAAGAAGGTGAGGCCGAGCCCGGCATAGGGCCAGCCATGGCTCATCACATAGAGCGCGAAGAAAGCGCCCAGTGCCGCGAAGCCGACGCCTTGCAGGCTGACGGCGGCACCGGCACGCCAGATGCGGCCGATGATCCGCCAGAACGGTTCGCGCTGACCCGCCTGCGGCGCCACCGCCGGCAACCAATGGATGCCGATCAGCCCGACCAGGGGCAAGGCCGTGCACACCATCATCAAACCGGCAAAGCCGATGTGGTCGAGCAAGGCCAGGCCCAGCGGACCACCGGCGGCGAAAGCGCCATACATGCCCATGCCGACGAGCGAGAGCACCTGGCCGGAGCGCCCATGGCCCATGAGGCCGATTGCCCAACCGACCATGGCCACCATGGCGAAACTTTCGCCTAAGCCCAGCAGCAGACGCCCGACGATCAGCACGGCATAACGTCCAGTGACGGGCAGTTGCGGCAAGCCGGCGAGCAGGCAGATCAGGCCTGCGACCGCATAGAGAACGAGGCCGCGTTGCATGACGAGCTTACCGCCGAGTTTATCGGTGAACGCGCCGGCCTGGCCGCGCGTGATGATCGTCGACAGAAAGGCAATACCGACGGCCAAGCCGCCATAGGCATTGCTCAGATTGAGATCGTTGACGACGAAGAGCGACACAGCCGGCAGCGACATCGCCACCGCAAGATAAGAGAGAAACAATGCCCCTGTCAGAACGAGAACGTGACGATAAGCAAGATTGGGCTGAACAATCGCAGACATGTCTGCACTCCAAAAAGATCCTCGATGGAGTGCGCCGGATAAGCCAACGCACTGCCGAACGAGGTCGGTCAATGCGTTGGTTGACGTGAACGCTTACGGCTGCCGGGCAGCGGTGAGTTTAAGAGACGAGATCAGGCAAGCCGCATCGACAGCTCCACGTCCTCGCCGAAGGCCGTCGACATGTAGCCGCCTGATGGCGCACGCACGCGCTTGAGATAATCGGGGCAATAGTCGGCATTATCGGCGACGATGAAGGCCCCGGGCTTGAGACGGCTTTCCACCAGGCTCAAGACATCGGGATAAAGCGCTTTGGCGCCATCGAGCAGCAGAAGGTCGATCGTCTCGGGCAGATCGAAGCTCAGCGTCTGCAGCGCATCGCCTTCGCGAATTTCGACGAGATCGATGAGGCCGCCGGCGGTGAGATTGTCGCGGGCACGGGCGATCTTCGAGGGTTCGAATTCACTGGTGATCAGGCGACCGCCACCATTGTCACGCAGCGCCGCCGCCAGATGCAGAGTCGAAATACCAAACGACGTGCCGAATTCGACGATCGAACGCGCCCGCGCGCCACGGGCCAGCATGTACAGCAGCGCACCCGTCTCGCGCGACACCGGCAGCGGCAGATCTTTCAGCCGGCCGTAGAGATCGAGATAGTCGGTTTTGCTGCGCATGAGGCGCGCCCGCTCCTCGGACGAAAGGTCGCTCACGAAAGCGCTCATCGCCGGCTGCGTGGCGTCAGCTTCGCTGAACAGCCGGTCGAGCAGCGGGGCCAGCGGCGTGGTGGTCAGGGTGGTCATTTCGAAGTCTCCGGTACGGGCCGAACAGGGCCTTGCGTCGATCCGGAAAATACGAATAATCCTTCAGGTTTTCCATTCGCATTACCGTGCCCGCCTCATGACCGATCGCCCAAGCACCTCTATTTCCTCGCGAAAATCGCCCAAGCAGGCGCGCTCCACCGACCTCATCTCCGCCGTTCTGGAAGCGGCTGTTCAGGTTTTGACGAGCGAGGGCGCGCAGCGCTTCACCACCACTCGCGTGGCTGAGAAAGCCGGCGTCAGCGTCGGCTCGCTCTACCAATATTTTCCCAACAAGGCGGCGATCCTGTTCCGCCTGCAAAGCGACGAATGGCGCCAGACCAGCGACCTGCTGCGCGCGATCCTGGAAGACACAAGCAAGCCGCCGCCGGCGCGGCTGCGCGCCTTGGTGCATGCCTTCATCCGCTCGGAATGCGAGGAGGCCGCCATACGCGGCGCACTCGACGATGCCGCGCCGCTCTATCGCGACGCGCCCGAAGCGCGCGAGGCGAAAGAGAGAGGCGCGCGCACGATGCAAGATTTCATGCGCGAAGCCCTGCCCGACACGCCGGACGCCAAACGCATTCTCGTCGCCGATGTGATCACCACCACATTGAGCGCAGTGGGCAAGCAATTCTCCTCAAGCCCACGCGCGGCCGAAGACATCGAAACCTATGCCGACGCCGTGGCCGATATGCTGTGCGCTTATCTCAAGGATCTCAGCCCGCGTTGATGGTCCACCGCCGCGGCGGCCGCGAACAGCGCCGCGCCCACCAGTAGAACGGCGGCCATGGCGAACGGGCTCCACCAGCCCACCGCATCGAACAGGAGGCCGCCGATCGCCGCGCCCAAGGTGATGGCGAATTGGATGACCGCGACCTGAAGGCCACCGCCCGCCTCCGCGTCATCGCGCAGAACCCGGCTGAGCCACGTGCCCCATCCCACCGGCGCCGCCGTCGCGAAAAAGCCCCAGCCGATCAGCACGGCGGCGGTAGCGACCGGCATCGCGCCCCAAACGATCAGCGCCACGGCCAGAAGGGTCATGGCCAAGGGGATGGCGATGACGATGCTGTAGAGACGCGCCCGCAGCAGCAGGCCGACGACCCAGGTGCCGGCGACGCCAGCCAGGCCCATCAGCAGCAGGATCGCCGACAGGCTCGAAACGCTAACGCCGGTCACGTTTTCGAGGAACGGCCGCAAATAGGTGAACAGCGCGAACTGGCCCATGAAGAACATGAACATCGCCGCCATGCCGAGCGCCACCTGCGAACGCAACAGCAGCTTGAAAACATTGCCCGAGCCTGTACGGCGCGGCGGCAGCGCAGGCAGGCTGAGCCACTGCCAGACCAAGGCGAGCAGAGCCAGCGGCACGACAAGGAAGAAAGCGCCGCGCCAGCCGATATAGGCGCCGAGCAGACTGCCCAGCGGCGCCGACACGGTGGCTGCGATGGCGTTGCCGGCGTTGATCATCGCCAGTCCCTTGGGCACCGCCTCCTCCGGCACCAGGCGCATGACGATGGCCGTCGACATCGACCAGAAACCGCCGATGGCAACACCGAGCAGAGCACGGCCGATCATCAGCACCGCATAGTTGGGCGCGAATGTCACCACCGCGCCCGAGACGACGAGCAGGATCGAGAAAGACGCCAAGACGATCTTGCGATCGAGGCGCCGGGTGAGACCGGCGATGAACAGGCTGGTGACAACCGCGAAAATTCCGGAGATCGAAATCGCCTGTCCGGCCCGCCCTTCGGTGATGCCAAGATCGCCGGCGATCGGCGTCAACAGGCTGACGGGCATGAACTCCGAGGCAATGAGCACGGCGACGCAGAGCGCCATGGAAAGAATAGCGCTCCAAGCCGCCCGCGAGGCCGCGCGGGAAGCGGTGAGTGTGTCGTCGTAAATCGTGTCCATGAGGTCCGTCGCGCCAGAAAAATGGCCGCCCGCGCCGGACAGCCTTGCGCGACCGAGATAGTCCCGGGCCCATCATGGGATTAGAACGAATAATTGATTTGGACTTATCGATCCAAGCCATAAATAATGACCGGCATCAGCTTTAAAGGTGACGGCATGGCGCGGGAAAACTTCAACGATTTGCTTTGGTTCCTGGCCGTCGCCGACGAGTGCAGCTTCACCCGCGCAGCCGCCAAACTGGGCGTGACGCAATCGACGCTCAGCCACACGATCAAGCGGCTGGAAACTCGAATGGGCCTGCGGCTGTTGACGCGCACCACCCGCAATGTCGCGACGACCGAGGCCGGCGAGCGGCTGCGCCTGTCGCTGTCGCCGCGCATCGCCGACATCGAGACCGACATCGCCGCTTTGATGGCCTTTCGAGACAAACCGTCCGGCACCGTGCGCATCACCGTGTCCGATCATGCCTTCGAAACCCTGGTATGGCCGAAACTGCGGCCCGTCCTCGCCGACTATCCCGACATCAAACTGGAATTGAGCCGGGATAACGGCCTACGCAACATCGTCGAAGATCGGTTCGATGCCGGTGTCCGCCTGGGCGAAAGCCTGGAGAAGGACATGATCGCGGTGCGCATCGGGCCGGACTGGCGCCTTGTCGCCGTCGGCTCGCCCGCCTATTTCGCCGATCGCTCCATCCCCCAGGAGCCGCAGGATCTCATCGGACATAATTGCATGAGCCTGCGATTAACGACGAGCGGCGGACTCTATGCCTGGGAGTTTCAGAAAAACGGCCAGGATCTGCGCGTGCGCGTCGATGGCCAGCTCACTTTCAATACGACTTACCCGATGATCGACGCTGCTCTTGCTGGTTACGGCATCGCTTATCTACCCGAAAACCTTGTCGCCGATCACATCGCCGCCGGGCGGCTGCGATTGGTGCTCGATGAATTCTCGCCGAAATTCACCGGCTATCATCTTTATTATCCAAGCCGCCGCCAGAACTCACCGGCGTTCACGGTGATCGTCAACGCCCTTCGCCACCGCGATCCTTAAACCGCGACGACGGCGACATGATTTTGCGCGTGTTGACGTGTCATATGACGCGGAAACAAGGATTTCGCAGATGGAAAGTGTTCGCAACTACCAGCAGCTCCATGCCTCTCTCGACAAAGAGATTGGCCTGTCCGAACTCGATTTCTTGAAAATCCTGTTGCAGAGAGCTTCGCTCCTCATCGCGCACTCTCAGGATGACGAGGCGAAGCGCTGCATGCAAGTCTGCAACCTATTCTTACAAAAACAGCCTCCATCGCCGACGGATTTAGATACGGCCAAGGAGATGTTTCTCAACTATGGCGACGAGGAAAGTTTGCAGCCGCCGCACCTGGACTATTATTACGCGATGCCACTCCTCTTGGCGCTGTCGGTGACCGAGTTCGCCATTTCGGAATCACCTGAAGTATTTCAGCATGCCTGCGACCAATACGAGACAATGCTGCAAGTGGCATCCGCGCTTCTGGACACACGAAGCCTCTATGAGATCGATGCCCGCGAAGTCTCGCAACATCTGGCGTCCGGCGTCATCGACAACACAACTTTCCGTCAGTTTTCCGAACTTCTTCAGGACCCAGACTGGCCGAAGGCCTACGGCGAACGTTAATCGCCGCGGAAAGTCGGACAATTCATCGCGACAACGGTCGCCCCATCTTGCGCGTGTTGAAGAGCGACGCGGCCAATCCCTCGAACAGCAAATCGAGCTGTCCCGACAGCATATCCATGCCGCCAATGTTGCGAAGCCCCCGTGTGGCAGCGCGCTGTTGCAAGCGAGACGGCGAAGGCTCGGCGATCACATCGGCGACGAAGGCATCGGCATTCGCCTGCGCGAGATCGAACGGCGATGGATCGTTCTCATTCAATCCCAGCGCCGTCGCATTGATCAAGAGATCATAGTCGCCAAGCGTGCCAGGCGGCCGGCGCAAGGCCATCGTTCCGGTGCGAACCGCAAGATCGATAGCTTTCTCATAAGCCGGATCGAAAATATCGAGCGCGGCAATGCCTGCGGCCGAAAGAGCCGCCGCGATCCCTTTCCCCGCGCCGCCGGCCCCGGCCATGAAACCGCGACGGCCTTTCGGATCGAAGCCGGCTTTGCGCATCGCCCGCACCATACCAACGCCATCGGTCATCGCACCACGCCAATGGCCGCTGTCATCGCGCGTGATAAGATTGGCCGCGCCAGCGATTTCAGCCTGCGCGTCGAGGCTCTGGCAATGTTTGATCGCCTGCGCCTTGAAGGGAACCGTGACGATCACGCCGGCGACATCAGGGCGGTTCAGCAGAGCCGAGAAGCCCGCATCGAAACCATCCAACGGCAGTTCGATAGGGACCACTTCGAGATCGATGCCCGCTGCCGCATAGCGTGGATTGAGCAAGGCCGGCGCCTTCACCTGTACGACCGGATTGCCGACGATGGGCGCCAACATGGGCTTTTCTCCATTCAAGCCACGCGTAAAAATGCCATCGTCCCTCAGCGATACACACCCGCGATCGCCAAGAAATCCTTTGCCAGCAGACTGGCGCCGCCGATGAGCGCGCCATCGACATTCTTCACCGCCATCAGTTCGGCGGCGTTCGCCGGCTTCACCGAACCGCCGTAGAGAATGCGCACGGCCTCCCCCTGCTCGCGCAGCGCCGCGATCAGCCGCTCGCGAATGAAGCCATGCACCTCGGCCACATCCTGCGGCGTCGGCGTCAGGCCGCTGCCAATAGCCCAGACCGGCTCGTAGGCGATGACGAGATTGGCGGCACTCGCGCCTTGAGGCAGCGAGCCTGCGAGCTGCGTTCCCACCACCTCCAGCGTCTTGCCGGTTTCGCGTTGGGCCTGGGTCTCGCCGACGCAGACGATGGCCGTGAGGCCCGCCCGCAGCGCCGCTTCGGCCTTCGCTTTCACCACGGCATCGCTTTCGCCATGGTCGGCGCGGCGCTCGGAATGGCCGACGATCACATGGTCGGCGCCCGCGTCCCGTAACATTTCGGCGGAAATGTCGCCCGTATGGGCGCCGGAGGCCGCCCAATGACAGTCCTGCCCGCCGATTCTCAAAGGCGCCCCGGCCGTCTGCGCCACGGCCGCCGCCACCAGGGTGGCCGGCGGGCAGATCAGCAGCTCGGCTCCGGCCGTCTCGGAACCCGTTGCAATGGCAGCGATTTCGGCCAGGGACGCCCGCAGACCGTTCATTTTCCAGTTTCCCGCGACAAGCGGGCGGCGGCTGTGGCGCATTGACACTCCCGATCGCACTCAATTCCCTTTTATCAGCCGGGGTTAGCAGAGCCTCCAAGCTATGCAAAGCGCGCCGGGGCAGGTATGTGAACCGCTGCCCCGAAGCAAATCACCTTCGCCAGAAACGTGATTTGCCCTCGGTCTTTGTTTGGACGCGTCTTTGCGCTTTGCAAAACGCTCTGGCGTCGCACAGGAGAGCGGCGCCCGTTGGTCTGGAAGGGTGACAATGCTCGAAGGTATGCGGCGGATGACCCAGAATTGGGTCGGCAAAGCCATTATGACGTTGATGTTCGGCATTCTGATCATCAGCTTCGCCATTTGGGGCATTGCCGACATTTTCAAGGGATTCGGCCAGAACCGCGTCGCCAAGGTCGGTGATCAGGAGATCAGCCTGGAGGCCTATCGTGCCGCCTATCAGACCCAGCTCACCAATCTGCAACGCCAGACGCGCCAGTCGATCACCAGCGACCAGGCCCGCGCCGCCGGGCTCGACCGTCTCGTGCTGCAACGCCTGATCGCCGAAGCGGCGCTCGACCAGAAAGCCAAGACCATGGGCTTGGCGCTCGCCGACAGCGATATCGCCGCCTCGATCGTCGGCGACCCGAACTTCCTCGGCCCGACCGGCAAGTTCGATCGCGCCCGCTTCAACGACGCCCTGCGTGAGGCCGGCTATCCCAACGAGCAGCGCTTCATCCAGGAACAGGCCCGCGTCTATCTGCGCCAGCAGATCGCCGACTCCCTGACCGCCAATCTGAAACTGCCGCAGGCGATGCGCGAAGCCATCCATCGCTATCGCGCCGAAACGCGCAGCGTCGAATACTTCCGGCTGCCGGAAAAAGCCGCCGGCGAAATCAAGGCGCCGACCGACGAGCAGCTGCAGAGCTTCTATGACGCGCGCAAGCTCGCTTTCCGCGCACCCGAATATCGCTCCTTCACCGTGCTGGCGATCACCCCGGCAAGCGTCGCCGATGCGTCGAAAATTTCCGACGCCGATGCGACCGCCTATTACGACCGCATCAAGGGCGAACGCTACACCACCACCGAGACGCGCGAAGTGCAGCAGATCGTCTTCCCCGACGAGAAGGCGGCACAGGAAGCCAGCGACAAGATCAAGGCCGGCGCGACCTTCGATGCGATCGCCCAGGAGCGTAAACTCTCCGACAAGGACATCGCGCTCGGCACCCTGACGCTGCGCGATTTCGTCGACCCGGCCGTCGGCAAGGCCGCCTATGCGCTGCCGGAAGGCGGCGTGAGCGCGCCGATCAAGGGCGATTTTGGCGCCGTGCTCGTGCGCGTCGTCAAGATCAACGCCCAGGCGGTGAAGCCTTTCGCCGAAGTGGCCGAGGAAGTGAAGAACCAGCTCGCCGCCAACCGCGCCCGCGACGAAGTCTCGAGCCTGCGCGACAAGATCGAGGATGAGCGCACGTCCGGCAAATCCATCGCCGACGCCGCCCAGGCGTTGAAGCTGAAGGCTATTACCGTCGATGCCGCCGATGCCAACGGCCGTGGCCGCGACGGCCAGCCGATCGCCGATATCCCCGAGCGCGATCAGGTGCTGCGCGCCGTCTTTGCCTCCGACATCGGCATGGACAACGACGTGCTCACCACCAAGGACAACGGCTATATTTGGTTCGAGGTGAAGGCGATCGACCCGGCACGCGAGCGCACGCTCGCCGAAGTGCGGGAACAGGTGACCAAGAGCTGGCGCGAGGACGAAATCGTCCGCATCCTGCAGGAAAAGGCCGGCGAGATCGTCAAGCGCCTGCAAGGCGGCACCTCCTTCGAGGACGCGGCCAAGGAACTCGGCGTCAAGGACGAACTCGCCAATGACGTGAAGCGCACCGGCTCCGAGAAACTGTCGCCGGCCGTGGTCGCGCGCGTCTTCTCCGTCGCCAACGGCGCCATCGCCTCGGTCGCCGACGGTCTCGATCGCGTCATCTTCAAGGTGGTCGATTCCGTAACGCCCCCGCTCGATGCCGACGACGAAAACCTCAAGGCCGTCGAGGACAGGCTGAAGCCGGCGCTCGCCGAAGACATCCTGGCGCAATATGTGACGCGGCTGCAAAGCGACATGGGCGTTTCCATCAACGAAGCGGCTGTTCGCATGGCGGTCGGCGGCGGCGACAACAACTAAGCGGCACATTCATGTCGGCGATCACCTACGAGGATTTCGCGCAAGCGTTTGGCGCTGGAAAAAGCGTTCTGGTCGCGACCACGTTGATCGCCGACCTGGAAACGCCGGTCTCGGCCTTCCTCAAGCTGACGGCCGGCCGCGACGGCAATGTCTTCCTGCTCGAATCCGTCGAAGGCGGCGCCTCGCGCGGCCGCTATTCGATGATCGGCCTCGATCCCGACATCATCTGGCGTGCCCAGGGCGAAGCCTGCGAAATCAACCGCCGCGCGCTTGCCGATCGCGACCGCTTCGAACCGATGCCGCAGAAGCCGCTCGACGGCCTGCGCGCGCTGATCGCGGAATCGCAGATCGACCTGCCAGGCGATTTGCCGCCGATGGCTGCCGGCGTGTTCGGCTATCTCGGCTACGACATGGTGCGACAGATGGAGCGGCTGGCGCCGGCCAAGCCCGATCCGATCGGCGTGCCCGATGCGGTGATGATCCGCCCCACCCTGATGGTGGTGTTTGACACAGTGCGCGACGAAATCTCCATCGTCACGCCGGTGCGCCCGCAACCGGGCGTCAATGCCCGCGCCGCCTGGGAGAGCGCCCAGACGCGCCTCGACAGCGTCGTCGCGCTTCTCGAAGCGCCCCTCGCCCATGCGCCGCCCGCTGCCGATCCGCATCTCCTGGCGCAGCCCGCCACGTCCAACACGCCGGAAGCGCGCTATCTGGAAATGGTCGAGCGCGCCAAGGAATATATCCGCGCCGGCGACATCTTTCAGGTGGTGCTGTCGCAGCGTTTCACCGGCCCATTCGAACTGCCGGCCTTTTCGCTTTATCGCGCGCTACGCCGCGTCAATCCGGCGCCGTTCCTTTGCTATCTCGATTTCGGCGGCTTCCAGATCGTCTGTTCGAGCCCGGAAATCCTGGTGCGCGTGCGCGACGGCAAGGTAACAATCCGTCCGATCGCCGGCACGCGCTGGCGCGGCAAGACGCCGGCCGAGGATGAAGCTCTGGCACAGGAACTCTTGGCCGATCCCAAGGAACGCGCCGAACATCTCATGCTGCTCGATCTCGGCCGCAACGATGTCGGCCGCGTCTCGCAGATCGGCACCGTCGAAGTGACCGACCGCTTCTTCGTCGAGCGCTACAGCCACGTCATGCACATCGTGTCCAATGTCGAGGGTAAGCTCGACCCGCAGCACGATAACATCACGGCTTTGTCCGCCGGCTTCCCGGCCGGCACGGTGTCGGGCGCGCCAAAGGTGCGCGCCATGGAAATCATCGACGAGCTGGAAGTCGACAAGCGCGGCATCTATGCCGGCTGCATCGGCTATTTCGGCGCGTCGGGCGAAATGGATACCTGCATCGTGCTGCGCACGGCCGTCATCAAGGATGGCCAGATGCACGCGCAATCCGGCGCCGGCATCGTCTATGACTCGGTGGCGGCGAGCGAACACCGCGAATGCATCAACAAGGCACAGGCCTTGTTCCGCGCGGCGGAAGAAGCCGTACGTTTCGCGACGAATGCAAGGCGTGGGCAGTAAGGCGAGCCCTTGGTGTCATCCCGGACGCCGCAGGCGATCCGGGAACCAGGGGCAACGCGCTCGGCGTTGAACGCTGCACAGACCCGCTCAGATAATTTGGATTCTACCACACGCCCCTGGGTCCCGGATCACGCTGCGCGTGTCCGGGATGACACCAAGATTACCCGTGCGAGACAGCCGCTTCCGGCATCACACGCTCGACGAACACCATATCGTCGACGCGCCGGCCATATTCGTCTCTCGCTTCGACGTCGATGCGCTGCGGTGCAAGACCAGCATTAAACGGCAATCGTGCGTGCCACAGATGTTCGCACGGCTCGGCTTTGACCCAGGAATGCTTATCGACCTGCGGATCCGCGAACAAGACTTCGACGAAGGGATCGGCGCGGCGTACCTTGGTCATCTCGACGCGCGTCGCGCCCGTGATCGCCATCATCGTTGAACGCGGGCCACCGTCGAACAGATTGGCAAAGACATCGACATAATCGTCCGCGAGCTTGGCATGAATGCGCAACCGCTCTTCGGCGGCCGGCGCATGAAACGTCGTGGAATAATCGGTCTCGCTGATCGACAGCCGATGATAGCCGGCAGGGCAACCGTCGCAGCCCATGGCGAGCGGCGTACCGCGAAAATCGTTCGGCCCGCTCCACCACGAGCCCGACACCGCCGCCAGCACGTGATGGTGATGCGGCGCGCCCGAGGCTTGCGGCAAATAGCCGTGCTCGGTGGTGTGCATATGGCCGGAAAAACTCACGGCATTGCGGCCATCGAACAGGCGCAGCAGATCCTGCGCGTCGGCCGTGTTGTCGCGAATGCTCAGCGGGTTCCAGGCTGTGGCCAGAGGAATATGCATGCAGAAGACAACGAGCCGTTCGCGCGGCCAATGCTGCAGAAGGTTGCGCACGAAGGCGAGCTGCCGGGAGCCGATCGCCCCACGATAACCGCCGGCCGAACCGTCAGGCCGCGCGCCCTCGTATTCGACATTGTCGAGAACCACGAACAGCGCCGGGCCATAGTGAAAGGCGTAGTGGCTCGGCCCATATTTCTGCCGGAACGTGCGGCGCGCGCCAACCGCCGTCGTCGCCTCGTAGTCGAGATCGTGATTGCCGCCGGCATTCCACCACGTCACGCCCACCTGCCCGATGGTGCGGTTCAGGCGGTCGAGCAGGCTCAGATTGTCGCCGCAGATATCGCCGAGCGTCAGGCCGAACGCCGGACGATGCCGCGCGGCATCGCGCACCGCGCCGTCGCGGATGTGATCGATATGGCGATGGCTCTCCGGCTGCGGATCGGCGAACAAGGCGACATCGAAGCGCTGCGGCTCCTCCCAGGCGCGCAGCCTGAAATCGGTCCGCCCGCCGGGAGCGCCATAAGGACGGTAATGTTGCGGCAGGCCGGTGATGGGGTCGCGCGCCACCTGATAATGCGCCGGCTCGATGACGAAGAGCGTGCCGTCGTCGGCCTCGGGCAGCACATAACGGCCATCCGCGTCCGTGGCGACGATATCGACCCCGTTCGAGACCCAAACGCCGGCCAGACCCATGTCGCGATCGCCGTCGAGCACCCGCCCGCTCGCCCAATTGCCGGCCACCGCCATTTGGGCCGGCGCCGCAGCACGCGCCGCCCCAGACAGGGCCGATGCGCTGGCCAAGGCCGCGCTCGAAAGGAGGAGGTCGCGCCGCGTCGCCACGAGAAATCCGGTCCGGTCGAACATGGCGGTGGCATGCGCCGATTCGCTGACAGCCGATTGACGGGGCGGCGACGGGCCGGCGACAGCCAGATCACAGGAGAATGACGGCTAAACCACCCTGCCCGCGCCCAAATTGGCCAGATTGGCATTTCAAACGGCCGGCTTGACCTTGCCCCTGCCAAAGTCGAAAAGAACGCCGGAAACAGGGGCCGACATGCCTTCCGTCACGCTGATCGACAATTACGACAGTTTCACCTGGAACCTGGTGCATTATCTGGGCTCTCTCGGCGCGTCCGTGACCGTTCATCGCAACGATCAGGTGTCCGTCGCCGCGGTGATGGCCACCCAGCCCGACGCAATCGTCCTGTCGCCTGGCCCCTGCACGCCGCGCGAGGCCGGCATCTGCCTCGATCTCGTGGCAGCGGCCGCGCAAACCGTGCCGCTGCTCGGCGTCTGTCTCGGCCATCAGAGCATCGGCGAAGCCTTCGGCGGCGACGTGGTGCGTGCGCCGATCCCCATCCATGGCAAGCTGTCGCAAGTCACCCATGGCGGGGCCGGCCTGTTTCGCGGCATCAACGGACCGTTCCAGGCGACGCGCTATCATTCGCTGGTAGTGCAGGCCGACACTTTGCCCGACGTTCTCGAAGCCACCGCCTGGACCGACAATCTGATCATGGCGCTGCAACACCGCAGCTTGCCGGTCCACGGCGTCCAGTTTCATCCGGAGAGCATTCTCTCGGATCATGGTCATCTCATCTTGAAGAATTTTCTCGACATGGCGCACGACTGGAATGCGCGCCGCGCGGCCAATGGAGCCGCGACGAAACGGACAAGCGGAGCTGCGTGAATGGAGTCCTTCAAGCCGATCCTCGCCAAAGTGGCCGCGGGCGCCAGCCTGACAAGGCCGGAAGCCGAGGCTGCCTTCGACAATCTGCTGTCGGGCGAAGTCACGCCGGCGCAGATGGGCGCATTCCTGATGGCTTTGCGCGTGCGCGGCGAGACGGTCGATGAATTCACCGGCGCGACGGCGGCGATGCGCAGCAAGATGCTGCGCGTGAGCGCGCCCGACGGCGCCATCGACATCGTCGGCACCGGCGGCGACGGCTCGGGCTCCTACAATGTCTCGACGCTGGCTTCGCTCATCGTCGCCTCCTGCGGCGTGCCCGTCGCCAAGCATGGCAACCGCGCCCTCTCCTCCCGCTCGGGCGCCAGCGATGTGCTGGGAGCCCTCGGTGTCGCCGTCGGCCAAAAGCCGGAACAGATCGAAGCCTCTTTGCTGAGCGTTGGCATCGGCTTCATGATGGCGCCGAGCCACCACGCCGCCACGCGCCATGTCGCGCCGGTGCGCGTCGAACTCGGCACCCGCACCATCTTCAATATTCTCGGACCGCTCTCCAACCCGGCTTCGGTCAAGCGCCAGCTCGTCGGCGCCTTCTCCGTCGACCTCTTGAAGCCGATGGCCGAAGTGCTGCGCAATCTCGGCTCCGACAATGCCTGGTTCGTCCACGGCTCCGATGGTCTCGACGAGATCACCACCACCGGCCCGACCCGCGTCGTAGCGCTCGCCAACGGCAAGATCGAAAGCTTCGACATCGCGCCCGAGGATGCCGGCTTGCAGCGCGCCAACCCTGCCGATCTCAAGGGTGGCGATCCCGAACACAATGCGCAGGCGCTGCGCGACGTGCTCGACGGCAAGGCCTCGGCCTATCGCGACATCGCGCTGATGAACGCGGCGGCCGCCCTGATCGTTGCCGGAAAGGCCAAGGAACTCAAGGAAGGCGTCGCCATCGCCAGCAAGGCCATCGCCGATGGCAGGGCGAAGGCTACGCTTGCCAAACTGATCGAAGTGACCAATCGTCCGGTATAGTGGGAGCAGGAAGCGAGCGAATGTCCGACATTCTGCAGAAGATCGAAGCCTACAAGCGCCGCGAAATCGCCGAGGCAAAGGTCCGCATGCCGCTGCCCGCCCTGGAGCGGATCATCGAGCAGCGCTCGCCGACGCGCGGCTTCGTCCATGCACTTGAAAGCAAGATCAGCGCAGGTGATTTCGGCCTCATCGCCGAGGTGAAGAAGGCGAGCCCGTCGAAGGGCCTCATCCGCGCCGATTTCGATCCGCCGAAGCTCGCCAAGGCCTACGAGCATGGCGGCGCCGCCTGTCTCTCGGTGCTCACCGACGAACCCTCCTTCCAAGGCAAGCCGGAATTCCTCACAGCCGCGCGTGACGCGACGCTGCTGCCGGCGCTGCGCAAGGATTTCCTCTACGATCCCTATCAGGTCTATGAAGCGCGCGCCTGGGGCGCCGATTGCATCCTGATCATCATGGCCAGCGTCGACGACGAAACCGCCAAGGCCCTTAACAAGGCGGCCCATGATCTGCATCTCGACGTCCTGATCGAAGTGCACAGCGAGGAAGAGCTGCGCCGTGCCTTGCCGCTGGAAACGCGCCTCATCGGCATCAACAACCGCGATCTGCATAGTTTCAAGACGTCGCTTGAAGTCAGCGAGAAGCTGGCGCCGTCCGTGCCGAAGGATCGCATCATCGTCGGCGAAAGCGGCATTGGCTCGCACGAAGACTGCGTGCGCCTGAGCCATGCCGGCATCAACGCCTTCCTGGTCGGCGAAAGCCTGATGCGCCATGCCGATGTCAGCAAGGCCACCCACGACCTGCTGCATGGCGAGGCCGTGCTCGCCAAGACCATGGCGAAGCGCCGGCCGGCATGAGCAAGCTCACCCATATCGGCGCCTCCGGCGAGGCGCATATGGTCGATGTGTCCGATAAAGACGCGACACACCGCGTCGCTGTCGCCGAAGGCCGCGTCGTGATGAAGCCGGAAACCCTGGCCTTGGTTATCGCCGGCGACGCCAAGAAAGGCGACGTGCTCGGCACCGCGCGCATCGCCGGCATCATGGCGGCCAAGCGCACCCATGAACTGATCCCGCTCTGTCACCCGCTGAATCTCACCAGTATCAAGGTCGATCTGACGGTTGACGAAAGCCTGCCCGGTGTACGCGTGCGCGCCACGGCGAAAGTCAGCGGCCAGACCGGCGTCGAAATGGAAGCGTTGACCGCCGTCAGCGTCGCCTGTCTCACCGTCTATGATATGGTGAAGGCCGTCGATCGCTTCATGCGCATCGAAGGCATCGGCATGGTCGAGAAATCCGGCGGCAAATCCGGCGATTGGAAACGCGAGGCGTAAAGTGGCAAAGGAACCGATGCTGTCGGTCGACGAAGCGCTGAGGCGTTTGCTGGCGAGCGCGGAACGGCCGCGTCTCAGCGAAACGGTTCCGCTGGCGCAGGCGCACGGCCGCCGGCTCGTTCATCCCCTCGCCGCGCGCCGCACCCAGCCGCCGGCCAATCTGTCCGCCATGGACGGCTATGCGGTGCGCGCCGCCGACATCGCCACCATCCCCTCGAAGCTGAAACTGATCGGCACCAGCTCCGCCGGCCACGGCTTCGACGGTGCCATCGCCCCCGGCGAAACCGTGCGCATCTTCACCGGCGCGCGCGTGCCTGAAGGTGCCGACACCATCCTCATCCAGGAGGATGCGGAAGCCAATGGCGATATCATCACCGCGAAATTCAGCGAGCCGCTCGGCCGCCACGTCCGCGGCGCCGGCCTCGACTTCAAGGAAGGCGACGTGCTGCTCGAAGCCGGCCGCCTGATGGGCCCAGCCGAACTGGCGCTCGCCGCCGCCATGAACCATGCGACGCTCGATGTCGTGCGCAAGCCGCTCGTCGCCATTCTGGCGACCGGCGATGAACTGCTGCCGCCAGGCAGCGCCCCCGGCCCCGACCAGATCATCGCCTCCAACAATTTCGCCGTCGGCGCCTATCTGCGCCAAGCCGGCGCCGATGTGCTCGATCTCGGCATCGCCGGTGATAATTTCACCGCGCTCGAAGCCGCCATCCGCCGCGCTCGCGACGCCAAGGCCGATGTGCTCGTTACCCTGGGCGGCGCCTCGGTTGGCGACCATGATCTGGTGCAATCGGCATTGAAGCGCGAGGGCATGGAACTCGGCTTCTGGCGCATCGCCATGCGCCCCGGCAAGCCTTTCATGCATGGCCGCATCGACGACATGCTAATTGCCGGCCTGCCCGGCAATCCGGTCTCCGCCATCGTCTGCTGCGTGCTCTTCGTTCTGCCGATGATCCGCGCACTTTGCGGCGACAGCGCCGCTGGACATGATCCCACCATCGCCGCTGTACTCGGCGAAGACGTGCCGGCCAATGACGTGCGCCAGGACTATCTGCGCGCCCGCCTGCGTCACGACAGCGACGGCCTGCCCGTCGCCACGTCGTTCAAGCGGCAAGACTCGTCCATGCTCGGCATTCTCGCCGAAGCCCAGGGCCTGATCGTCCGCCTGCCCCATGCGCCGCCGGCCAAGAAGGGCGATCCCTGCCGCGTCGTGCCGCTTGATCAATATGGCTTCGGCCGCGCCAGCATTCTGGCAACGTAAAGCCTACGCAGCGCGGGTCCGCACGACCTGCGCCAGCACATCCATGAAATGCTTCTGAAACGGCGTCGGCAGCCACGACGCCCGGCTCGTCAGGCCGACATAACGCGGCTCATGCGGCACCGGCAGACCGTCCAGTGCCTGCAGATCGGCAGACTCGTCGGATTCGATATGCCAGCGTGACAAGACCGCGAGCCGATCGCTGGAGCGCACCATGGCGACCACCGTCGGCAGCCAATTGCTGTAGACCTGGGATGGTGGCGACAGCTTCCAGCGTTGCACGAGCGCGTCCAGCACTTCGCGGCGCAAACCTTCCGTCGGGAATATGAAATCATACTCCGACAAGTCTTTCGCTTTGATCCGCTTCGATAGAGCGAGCGGATGACCGCGACGGCAGACGACAATATAGGGATCTTTCTGCAAGGGCGCTTCGATAAGATCATCGAAGGGCGGCGGCGCGCGCAAGGCGCCGAAAATGACATCGATGGAGCCGTTGCGCAGCCGCACCACCAGCTCCTCATAGGAGCCTTCGACGATCTCGACCGTCTGCCGCGGTGCGAAGCGCAACGCTTCATCGAGCGCTTCGGCCAGGATGAGCCGTGGCGACAGAACGAGTGCGCCGATCCGCAAATTCCGCTGGCCCGCCGCCCCGCGCCCGATCTCCTCCAGCGCCGATGCAATTTCCTGTCCCGCCAACACCAGATGGCGCGCGAACTCATGTCCCGCATCGGTGAAGATAACCCGGCCACCAAGCGGCCGGACCAATTTGCTGGCGAACAGCTTCTCCAATTCGCGCACGGGCCGCAGCAGGGATTGCTGCGATACGTCAAGCAACCGGCTCGCCGCCAGACTGTCGCCTTCATGCCAGAGCGCCAGGACGGCGCGATATTGCGTGCCATTCATCCGCGACACGAGGGCCTGCCTGCGTCGCGCAGACGTGCCATCCGCGAGCAGGCTTTCGACGGCCTCGCCGATCTTTTCCAGGCAGCGTTCCGTGCGCTTAGCGAAGATGGAACCGACCTCGGTCAATATTGTGCCTGTCGTACCGCGCACGACCAGCTTGATGCCAAGATCGGCTTCGAGCTGATTGATCAGATAGGTCATCGCCGGTTGGCTCGCACGCAAACTTGCAGCCGCCATGACGAGCGATCCCGAACGGGCCACTTCATGAAAAGCGCGCAAACGGCGAAGGTCTGGAATACGTCCCAAAAGATCGTCCAATCAAATTTTTATGGCGTATTTTTTATATCGAAAATAGTGCTTTTGATAAGCGTTTCAGCGCATCTTGGCGCAATCTTCTTTCCTATGGCTCAGAGTCGATAGCTGAAATTATAGGGCCGAATGGAATGAGGGAGATCCATATGAAGCTGCTCGCCAGCACCATCCGGACGGCACTCGGCACGGGCCTTCTCGTCACCCTCACGGCGGTTTCAGCCTCGGCACAGCCGGCGAGCCAGTTCTTCCAAGGCAAGACGATCACCATCGCTGTGGGCGCGGCCGCTGGCGGTGGGCTCGATACTTATGCCCGTCTTCTGGCGCGCCATCTCACCGCGCGCATTCCTGGCGCCGCCAATGTCGTCGTCTCGAACATGCCCGGCGCCGGCGGCCAGATCGTGGCCCGACATTTGATGCTCCGCGCGCCCAAGGACGGCACGACGATCGGCACGTTCTTTCCCAGCGTTCTCATCGATGCGCTGCTGGCACCCGGCGCCAATGCGCTCGATGCCAGCAAGTTCAGCTTCATCGGCAACGCCAAAGTGGAAGCCTCCGTCTGCATGCTACGCAACGATGCCAGCGTGAAGACGATCGAAGACCTGCTGACCCAGGAATTGACCATTGGCGGCACCACCCGTGGCAGCCAGGTGGTCGATTTCCCCACCGTCGAACGCAATCTGCTCGGCGTGAAATTCAAGCTCATCCCCGGCTATCAAGGCACGCGCGAAGTCGGCGGTGCCATCGAAAAGAACGAGGTTCAGGGCATCTGCGGCATCGGCTGGTCGACGCTCAAGGTGCAATATCCGGACCTCCTGACCGGCAAGAGCTTCGCGCGCATCTTCGTGCAGGAAGACATGAAGGGCGACCCCGAATTGAACGCCGCCGGCGTGCCCCTCATGTCCGCGCTCGCCAAGACCGATATCCAGCGTCAGGTTCTGACCATTCTCTACGCGCAGAACGATCTGAGCCGCCCCTATGTCGCGCCTCCTGAAGTGCCCGCCGACCGGCTAGAGATTCTGCAGAAGGCGTTTCTCGACGCGCTGGCCAGCCCCGAATTGAAGGCCGACGCCGACAAGATGCGCATCGATGTTTCCGGCATGTCGGGCGCCGACATGCGTGCCTATGTGCAGCGCCTCTATGCCGCGCCGCCGGAAGTTATCAAGGCGCTCGGCAGCGCCTTCGGCCCATAACCACCTCAGACGTAAGAGGCTCGACATGAAGCTGCGCAACGCATTTTTGGCAACGATGCTGTGCCTCGCAGGCACAGCCGCCCATACGGCGTCTTATGCCGCCGATCCCATCGCCCTGCGCGACATGGGCTCCTTCCATGTTGGCGGGCGGATCGCCGAACTTTCCGGCCTGCCCGTGCAGGACATCGTTCGCGTTCCCGGCGGCCCGACCTCCAAGCTCGACCCGAACGGCCGCTACCCGGTCGAGCAGATGTATGTGCAATATTTCCTGGTGCAGAACCGCAAGGGCAAATGGCCGTTGCTGATGTGGCACGGCGGCGGCCTCACCGGCGTCACCTATGAGACGACCCCCGACGGCCGCGAAGGCTGGCGCGACATGTTCATCCGCAAGGGCTGGGACGTTTATGTCAGTGATGCCGTGGAGCGCGGCCGCTCCAGCTTCGCCTCCCCCGACATCTGGAAATCGCAACCCGTCTTCTTGACCCAGACCGATCCGTGGGAGCGCTTCCGCATCGGCCCCGGCGCCGGCTCTTTCGATGCCGACCCGGCCAAGCGCAAACTGCTGCCCGGCAACCAGTTCCCGATCGAAGCCTTCGATGCCTTCACCAAGCAGATCGTGCCGCGCTGGCTCTCGACCGACGATGCCGTTCTGGCCGCTTACGTCGCCTTGATCGACAAGGTCTGCCCCTGTGTTCTCCTGACCCACAGCCAGGGCGGTGTCTTCGGCTTTAAGGCGGCCGAAGCGCGGCCTGATAAGATCAAGGGGATCGTTTCCGTCGAGGCGGCGAGCGCCGGCAATATCGACAAGGCGCCGCTCCTGAAATCAATCCCGATCCTCGGCGTCTTCGGCGACTATATCGAGCAGGATTCACGCTGGGTCGCCTATCGCAAAAGCGACTTCGCCTATTTCGATGCGATCAAGGCAGCTGGCGGCAGCGTCGATCTCATCGACCTCCCGAAAATCGGCATCACGGGCAATTCCCACATGATGATGATGGATAAGAACAATCGCGAGATTGCCGAACAGATATCGAAATGGCTAATCAGCAAGGAACTCGCCGATCCATGATTGTCTAGAGCAAATCACGTTTCGGTAGAAACGTGATTTTGCTCGGCCCGCCCATAAATGGAATCCGCCATGACGGTTGCACAGCCCTTCGTCGATTGCCACGCGCATGTCTATACGAGATCGATGCCGGTGAGCGCCACGGCCTGGCATATCCCGCCAGCCGATGCGCCCATCGAAGACTATATCGCGACGCTCGATCGCCATGGCGTGCATTTCGCCGTGCTCGCCGCCGCCAGCATCTATGGCGACTATAACGACTATCAGCTGGAGGCCGTGCGCCGCTACAAGCGCCTGCGCACCACGGTGAACGTTTCGCCAGACATCGATCTCTATGCCATGCGGCGGATGAAGGAGGACGGCGTCGTCGGCATTCGTTTTCAGTTCCGCAACGTCAAGACGCCACCTGATTTGGCGAGCTACGAATATCGCCGGCTGATGCGCCGCGTCGCCGACCTCGACTGGCATATTCAACTGCATGACGAAGGCGCCCGCCTGCCCGATCACATCGCCAAGATCGAAGCTTCGGGCGCAAAACTCGTCATCGATCATTTCGGCCGGCCAACCCCAGGCGAAGGCATCAATTCGGCGGGCTTTCAGGCCGTCCTGCGGTCGCTGGAGAGCGGCAACACCTGGGTGAAGGTCTCCGCCGCCTTCCGCATCGAGCCTGCGCAGGATTGCCCGCTGTTTGCGTCCACCCTGCTCCAACACGCCGGCCCCGAACGCCTGCTGTGGGGCAGCGATTGGCCGTTCGCCGCCTTCGAGGACAAGGTGACCTATGCCCAAACCCTCGAACGCTACGCCGCCCATTTCCCCGATGAAACAGTCCGGCGCGCCATGGACCTGACCGCGCTCAAACTCTTTTTCAGCTGATCACAACAAGAGGATCCCGGTGACGCGCATCCATCGTCGAGACATCACGGTAAAGACAATCGATCAGGTCACGATCGCGGTGCGTGAAGTCCGTGGCGAGGAACCCAAAGGTACGCCGATCCTGCTGATGCATGGCACGCGCGTGCCGGGGATCAGCGAGTTCGATCTTCCCGTCGAAAACGGCTCGGTGGCCGAGGCCCTGGCCCGTGCCGGGCATGACAGTTTCATTCCCGATGCGCGCGGGTTCGGCCGTTCCGATCGCCCAGCCGCCATGGCGCAGCCGCCCAGCGCCTCGCGCCCCCTGGCACGCTGCCTTGAAATCACCCGCGACGTCGACGCCACGGTCAATGCCATGCGCGACACCTGCGGTGTTGAGAAAGTCGCTCTGCTCGGTTGGGGCGTCGGCGCGACGCTTATTCTGATGTATGCCGCGCTATGGCCGGAAAAGGTCAGTCATCTTATTCTATATAACCCGCTCTACGGCGGCTCGTCCGAACACGCGCGTTATCGCGGGGCGCAACTCGCCGATCCCGTCAATCCCCGGCGCTTCCACGCGGAAAAATTCGGCGGCTATAATTTCAACACGCTCGATCATCTGCTTGAGAAATGGGACACGTCCATCCCGATCGCCAACAAAGACGACTGGCGCGATCCAGCCGTCGCCAAGGCTTTCGTGCAAGCCCTCAGCGATGGCGACCCCACCACATTGAGCCGCGATCCCCCCACGTTCCGCAGCCCCAACGGCATGTTGGAAGACAGTTTCTATATCGGCATCGGCGAAAAGCTCGTTCACGCCAATCAGGTTTTTTGCAAAGTCCTGATCATCCGAGGCGAGCTGGATTATTTTTCGCGTCTTGAGGATGTGGATGAATTGCAGCGCGATCTGGTCAATGCCGAAGACGTCCGCCGTTGGGAACCCAAGAACACCACACATTATGTGCTGCTCGACCGGCCGGAGCGCGGACGGGACGCCACGCTTACTGAGATCATCGATTTTCTGCAGCAATAAGCGGACGGCCACATGTGCCGTCCGCTGCAATTAACATCCGAGCTGTTTAGTCGATGATCTCCACCACCCGGCGGGTGCGCGGATCGACGAGGACGACGTGATCGTTCACGACGGTGTAGCGATAGTCCCGCACGCCATATTCAGGCGGCACGTCGTAATATTCGATGCCTTCGGAAGGCAATACGACGCCATCGCGTAACTCCTCGCGATAGACATAAGACGGCCGCCTTTGCGTGACCACATATTCGCGGAAGCGCGGACGCTGATCGCCATTGATCAAGCCGGCGACACCACCTGCAACGCCGCCGACCACACCACCGACAACCGCACCCACAGGGCCTGCGGCTCTATCGCCTTGACGGGCACCACTTTCCGCGCCGCCAACAACGCCTTGCGCATTGGCAACGACAGGAAAGGCAAGCGCCGCTACGACAACTGTTGCCATTAGATGCTTCGTATTCATGGTCGTTCTCTCACGTTGCCGCAGACCATATGTCTGCGGTTGAGCGCCCCGGCACGAAGCTAACGTCGCGCGTCAGGATGGGTTCCCGGCGCGTTTACTCGGTTAGGTTGCAGTGGGCGGCGGTTGTTCCGGCGGTGCTGGTGGGGGTTGCACGGGCGGCGATGGCGGTTCCGTATCGGGCTCGCGCCGTCCGGGCTGGATGCGATCGGGATCCGTCAGTGGCTTCTCAATGGGCGATGGAACCGGCGTCATCGGCGGAACCTCCTGCGGCGGTTGCGGAGGTGGCGCAGGAGGTTTCGGTTGACCCGGCTCGTCCGGTGGCATGCCATTTGTGAACGTCATGTATCTCTCTCATCGGTGATCCTTATGGTTCAAACCGATGGCGATACGATGAGTTCCAAAGTGGTCAGAACACCTCAATGTCATTCCCGACGCACGCATCGCGACCGTTGGGGGATGATCCGAGACTGCGGGACCTAGCTGGCCTTGCGCCGCGTTGTTGCCGGCTTGGCGGGGGCTTTCTTAGGCTCCGCCGCGCTTTCAGCAGCAGCCGCCTTGCCTTTGCCGCTGCCGGCGATCGGCAGCAGCAACTCGCGCTGGCCGGGGGCCGCCTTGCTCCGCTTGCCGGCCTTCTTCGCCGGCGCCTTCTTGGCCGCGGGCTTCGCCGCCTCCGCTTTCGCGCTTTCCTTTTCCGACTGACCGAGGCTGCGCCGCAAGGCCTGCATCAGATCGATGACATTGTTCGGCGCCGAGGCCGGGCGATCCTTCGGGATCGGCGCGCCAGCCTGTTTCTTCTTCAGCATTTCGACGACAGCTTCTTCATACTCGTCGCGAAAGTCCTTCGGGTTGAAATCGCCCGTCTTCGACGCCACGATATGCTGCGCCAGATCGAGCATCTCCTTCTTGATCTTGATGTCGGAGATGTCGTCGAAATATTCGTCGGCGTTGCGGATCTCATAGTCGTAGCGCAGGGTCTCGCCCAAAATGCCTTTGCCCCACGGCTGCAACATGATGATCCGTTCGCGCTTGGCGAGAACCACGCGCCCAAGCGCCACCATATCCTTGACGCGCATGGCCTCGCGGATCACCGCAAAAGCCTCCTGCCCCACTTTGTCGTTGGGCACGATGTAATAGGGACTGTCGAGATAACGCTCGTCGATCTGCGCACGCGGCACGAAGCGATCGACGCCGATCATGTGACTGCTTTCGATGGCGATCGCCTCAAGCTCCTCATCCTCGACCTGAAGATAGACGCCCTTGGCATATTCATAGCCCCGGCCCTTGTCTTCGGCGCTGACGGGCTTCTGCGTCACTTCATCGATGAGCTGCTGGCGCAGCCGGTTGCCGGTCTGCTTGTTGATCTGCCGGAACGCTACCCGCTCCGACGACGAAGCCGCCGTGTAGAGCGAAATCGGGCACGAAACGAGCGAGAGCTGAAGATAGCCCTTCCAATAGGGACGAGCGGGTGCAGCCACGACGAACTCCTACGCAACGCGGACACGAAGTCGACAGTCTCAAAGGTAGATCGCCAAGCTCAGCCGATCAACCTTAAGGGAATATGACTGTCATCGGTCCCGAGGCGATCGGCGGCCGGCCCCAACGGCAAAACGGCCCGATTGGGGCTGTTTCCCGCTCAACACGGTTATCAAAACGTAGCGGCAAGGCGAGAACAAACCATGAAATCGGTCAGCCCGCGCCAAGCCTCACCGCAATATTGTAGACGATCAAACTCGCCACATAGGCGAGCACCAACATGTAGAAGAAGGTGATCGCCATCCATTTCCAGCCGCCGGTCTCGCGGCGAATGACCGCCAGGGTCGAGGCGCATTGCGGCGCGAAAATATACCAGGCGAGCAGCGAGAGTGCTGTCGCCAGGCTCCATTGCGTCGACAGAACTTGGCCGATCTGTTCGGCCGCCTCCTTGCCGCCCTCGATCGCATAGACCGTGCCAAGCGCGGCAACGGCCACTTCGCGCGCCGCCATGCCGGGGATCAGCGCGACGGCGATCTGCCAGTTGAAGCCGATTGGCGCAAGCAGCGGCTCGATCGCCTTGCCGATCATTGCCGCCAGGCTGTAGTCGATCGCGGGCTCCGTGACGCCCACCGGCGGCTGCGGAAACGAGGCCAGGAACCAGATCAGAACCATCATCGCGAAGATGGTCGTGCCGGCGCGTTGCAGAAACGCTTTGGCGCGCGTGTAGACGCCGATCAAAATGCTGCGCAGGCGCGGCATCTTATAATCGGGCAGTTCCAGCATGAACGGCGCCGGCGCGTAATCGCGCAGCATGAAGAATTTGACCAGGAACGACACGCAGAGCGCGCTCGCGATCCCCGCCGCGTAGAGGCCGAACATCACCAGCCCTTGCAGATTGATCCAGCCCCAGATCATCTTCGCCGGGATGAACGCCGAGATGATCAGCGTATAGACCGGAATGCGCGCCGAACAGGTCATCAAAGGCGCGATCAATATGGTCGTCAGCCGATCGCGGCGATTGTCGATCACCCGCGTCGCCATGATGCCAGGAATGGCGCAAGCAAAACTCGACAGCAGCGGAATGAAGGCGCGGCCATGCAGTCCGGCGCCGCCCATGATGCGATCCATCAGAAAGGCAGCGCGCGCCATATAGCCGAAATCTTCCAGGAGCAGGATGAACAGGAAGATGATGATGATCTGCGGCAGGAACACGATGACGCTGCCGACGCCGGAGATCACACCGTTCTGCAAGAAGCTCTGCAACAGGCCCTGCGGCAATGTCTCCTGAATGAATTGTCCGAGCGCATCGAAACTCGACGATAGCAATTCCATCAACGGCTGCGCCCAGGCGAACACCGCCTGGAACATCACGAACAGGATCAGGGCAAGGATCAGCAGACCCGCGACCGGATGCAGCACGACGGCGTCGATGCGCGCGGTCCAGGTGTCAGGTCGCGCCGGCTGACTGATGGTCGCGGCGATGATGCGGTCGGCATCGCGTTGCAGCGCGCGCAATTGCGCGACCGACTGCGGTTCCCAGGCGCTCTCGCGTGCTCCCGCTCCCACTTGCTGCGCCAACAGATCGTCGGTCAGCCGCAGCAGATCAGCCGTGCCGCCCTTGCGGATGGCGATCGAGGTGACGACCGGCACGCCGAGCATTTCCGACAACAGCGGCACGTTCACCGACACGCCCCGGCGCGTCGCGATGTCGAACATGTTCAGCACGAGCGCCAACGGCCGGCCCGCACTCTTCAGTTCCAGCAGCAGCCGGATGGTCAGACGCAGATTGGTGGAGTCGGCCACGCACAACACGAGATCCGGCAGTGACTCGCCGTTCACCCGGCCAAGCACGAAATCGCGGGTGATCTCTTCGTCAGGGCTGCGGCCACGCAGCGAATAGGTGCCCGGCAGATCGACCAGCGACACCTGCTGGCCCGTCGGGGTGACGAACGAGCCCTCTTTGCGCTCCACCGTCACGCCAGGATAATTGGCGACCTTCTGCCGGCTGCCCGTCAGCGCATTGAACAAAGATGTCTTGCCGCTGTTCGGCGTGCCCACCAGGGCCAGATGCATCAACGGCGGTTCCATGGCTCACAATCCATTCAGATCTGAAACGATGATGGCCATGGCTTCCCGCCGACGCACGGCGATCGTGACATTGTCGACGCGAACGGCGATGGGATCGCGTCCAACGATCCCCTCATGCAGAATTTCCACCTTGGCGCCTTCGACGAAACCCAGTTCGAGCAGCCGGCTTTCGAGCTCGAGGCCCGAGAGCGCCGACCCGACATCCGTCGTGTCCAGGTGTTGAATGACGCCGCGATAGCCACGCCGGGCCAGCCCCAACGGCATATGCCGACGCGTATCGATCTCTTCGTTCATAGTCATCATACTGGCCGCGGCGCCGCACGATCGGCGCCGAATGCGCCGTGATAACGCCGCCCCAGCCCCTCAGCAACGCCCAGAGAAGCACCGGCACAAATAATTGATACTAAAAACGCTTCTACATTGTATACGTTCTAATCTAGAGGTCCCTTTCGACTCCTCGTCCCAGTCGGGTTCCGGTCACCACCGCATTGATCTTGCTCAAATGCCAAGGATTGTGGCCGTGCGAGTGCCTCATGCAGAACCTGGAAGACCCGAGGCCTCCCATGTCATCGCCGCCGAATGATCCTTCCGAGCTAAAAACTCCGATCCCGACCTTTTGGGAACAATTCCGCGAGCATCCCCTTTCCAGGGTCGGGCCCGGTCTTATTACCGGAGTGGCCGATGACGATCCGAGCGGGATCGCCACCTATTCGCAAGCCGGCGCGCAATTCGGCTTCAACATGCTTTGGACCATGCCGCTGGCATTTCCTCTCATGGCGGCTATTCAGTCCATGTGCGCGCGCATCGGCCGCGTGACCGGACAAGGGCTTGCGGCCAATATCAAGACGGCCTTTCCACCGATCGTACTGCGTATCGTGGTCGCACTGCTGTTGATTGCCAATACGCTCAATATCGCTGCGGACATCGCCGCTATGGGCGAAGTGGCGGAGTTGGTAACGCCCCTCAGCCGCAACGTGGCAACGCCCTTCTTCGTGATCGCGACCCTGCTCCTGCAGATATTCATCCCCTACCACCGCTACGTCTTCTTTCTGAAATGGCTGACGCTTTCTCTGCTGGCATATGTGGCGGTTCTTTTCGCGGTTCATGTGCCTTGGGAGGAAGTATGGCGAAGAACCGTCTGGCCGACCTTCAATCTGGATGCCAATGCCGCGGCAATGATCGTCGGTATATTTGGTACGACGATCAGTCCCTATCTGTTCTTCTGGCAGGCATCAGAAGAAATCGAAGAAATGAAAGTGACCAACAGCCAACCCTTGCTCAACGACACGCAAAGCGCGGGCAAGGAACTTCTCCGTATCCAATGGGACACGTGGAGCGGAATGTTATATTCCGACCTGACTGCGTACTTCATCATTCTGGCGACAGCCGTCACCCTTTATGCGCAAGGCATCACCAACATCGAAACCGCAGCCCAAGCCGCCAGCGCACTCAAGCCGATCGCTGGCGACTTCGCTTTTATCGTTTTTGCCTTGGGCATCCTTGGCGTTGGATTGATCGGCGTACCTGTCCTTGCTGGATCGGCGGCTTATGCCGTCGCGGAAGCAATGAACTGGGACTGGGGCCTGGACAAACGCGCCAGTGACGCGCGTGGCTTCTATGGCGTAATCGCACTCAGCGTTCTTGCAGCCCTGGCAATTCAATATTCCCCGATAAGCCCGATGAAAGCCCTTTTCTGGGCAGCAATCATCAACGGAATTGTCGCTGTCCCATTGATGATCGTGGTTATTCTTCTCGTGTCAAAGAGATCGGTCATGGGCGCCTATACGGCTGGCTATTGCACCCGCATTCTCGGCTGGATCGGCGTAGCGATCATGGGCCTGTCCGCCATCAGAATGTTCCTGCCCTGACATCACGACAGGCTTGATACAGATCAAACCCAATGCCGGCCTGGCGCGTACTCTATAGCGACTAAGTGCAAAGGAGTTACGGCGATGCGTGCGCAACAAATCATGACCCATGGTGTCATTACGGTTGGCCCCGATACGCCGATCATGGAAGCTGCCAAGCTAATGCTGGATAAGCACATCAGCGGCCTTCCGGTCATCAAAGCTGATGGACAACTGATCGGCATTGTTTCGGAAGGCGATTTTCTACGTCGCGCGGAAATCGGGACGCAACGAAAGCATAGCCGTTGGCTGCAATTCTTTCTCGGCGGCGGGCGAGCAGCTTCGGATTTTGTCCACGAGCAAGGACGTAAAATCTCCGAAATTATGACGGACGATCCCTATACGATCAGCGAGGATACGGAGCTGGAAGAAATCGTTCGCCTGATGGAAAGCAAACACGTCAAGCGATTGCCCGTCGTCAGGGGAAATCAAGTCATCGGCATCGTAACACGTTCAAATCTGCTGCAAGCTGTCGCCAATCTTGCGCGAGATATTCCCGCAACGAATACGAACGACATCGCGATTGGGAATAATATCGTCATGGCAATGGAGGGCAAGGATTGGCGACCGATAGGACTCAATTTGTCCGTGCGAAATGGTGTCGTCCACCTCTATGGCAGCATAACGGATGACCGCTGTCGACAAGCGGCCATCGTCGCAACGGAGAATGTAACCGGCGTTCATGAGGTTCACGATCATCTCTGCTGGATCGAGCCGATGTCGGGCATGTATATGGGATCGCCGGAGGACGAGAAGCAAGTTTCGGCACCGCATGATCTCCGCTTATAGATGGCGAAATCACTTCGCGGCGACGCCTTTGCGTTAGGTCAATGAGGCGCATCGGAAGGACGCTACAATTATCTTTGTTCAACTGTGGAGGTCGGCCATGGATAACAAAGGTCTTCGTCAATCGGTCATCGACGAGCTCGGTTTTGAACCAAGCGTCAAAGCTGAAAATATTGCCGTGACAACGGCCAACGGAATAGTGACCCTCAGCGGACACGTTCGCTCCTATCCGGAAAAGATCGCCGCCGAGAAAGCGACCTTGCGCGTGCAAGGTGTAAAAGCTGTCGTCCAGGCGCTAGAGGTGCATTCGAATCCCAACGATTTGACGCCCGATGAGCAACTGGCCGTGCGGGTCGCGAATGTTATTGCCTGGAATTCTCTCATACCCAAAACAGTTCGAGCCACAGTCCAGAAGGGATGGATTACCCTTACGGGTGATGTCGATTGGCATTATGAGCGTCAAGCAGCAGAGAATGCCGTCAATCGCATGGCAGGCGTAGTCGGTGTCACCAACGGAATTCATATCAAGCTGCATGCGAATACAAGCGACGTAAAAAAGAGCATTATCGACGCTTTACAGCGCAGTGCGGAAATCGAAGCATCGGCCATCAAGGTCCGCGTCAATGACGACAAGGTAACGCTCGAAGGAACGGTTCACAACTATGCCGAGCGCGCTGCGGTCGAACGCGCCGCTTGGTCCGTTGCGGGTGTCCGCGCCGTCCAGGATCTGCTGATCGTTGCATAGGTAAGATTTCCAAACACGCCTAAATCACGGTTTGGACAGCCGATCGGCCGTCTCTGCGATCGTCGCAGCCGCGGCCTCCGGCGCGGTTTCACTGGTATCGATCGTCACATCCGCCTTGGGCATCGCTGCCATCGACGCGGCGAAATCCGCTTTAAGCTGACGGAAGAGTTCGAGCGATCGCAGCTTGCCGAATTCAGCGCGGCTGGCAGCGACAAGCCGCTGCTCCAGAGTGTCGGGCGGCGCGGTCAAGGCCACGAAGACCACCTGCCCGCCAGCAGCCTTCACACGTTCCGCGATCCGTCGCGGCAAGTCGGGCGCAACGCTCGATTCCGGATTGAAGGTGAAGATGAGCGAGCGCCCTGAACGCGCAGCCGCTTCGATGGTCTCGAGCCAGAACCGTTCCCGCAACCGAACGAACTCTTCCGACCCGAAGGGAAAGACCGCTGCTACAGCATCGACGATGAGATGATTGTGGAACAGAGGCAGCCCGGTTCGCTGTACCAGCGCACGCGCCACCGTGAGCTTGCCGACAGCCGGCTCGCCATAGATGAAAATCAACCGCACGACACCGTCGCTCCTCAAAGGCCTACGCCGATATGAGCAACAGTTATAGAGCAAAAAGCCCGCCGGGAAATCCGGCGGGCTGACGATTGCAACACACGATAGCTTGGATCACGCCTTTGCTTTTCTCCAGGCATCGATGCTCAGAGGACCAGGGCCGGCCGCCACGAGATAGAGGAAGCCGAAGCAGAACAGAATGGCCGCCACGCCGCCATTTTGCGACGGAAAGAAGCTGTTGGGCGCATGGCCGATGAAATAAGCGCAAGCCATCAGCCCCGAAAGAATGAAGGCTGCGGGACGGCTGAGAAATCCAATCAACAGAAAGAAACCGACCACCAGTTCGAACACGCCGGCAATCCAAGACAGCGAGAAAGCTTCAGGCACGCGCGCGGCGAAAGGAAAGCCCAAAATCTTCTGCGTTCCAAAGCTGAAAAGAACCAGCGCGAAAACAATACGCAAAACACTCAGCAAATAAGGGCTGACGGCATTCAGATTATTCAACATTCCATCTCCAAAATTGCGCGCACCACACGTCACCCCAATGGATGAAGTTGATTTCCGTCGCAAATAAACCCGAAACACATTGATGTGATGGAACTCGAATGCTTCTGAGATCGCTGCATGATGTTGCGTTGAATCAAACCCTTCTCGTTGTTGATTTTATCAAGTTGCAAAACGTCATGAAAAACCCGCCGGAAAAATCCGGCGGGTCGGAAATTAAAAAGAACAAGCGTTCAAATCATTGCGGCTGAATGTTTGCCGCCTTGAAGATCGGGCCCCACAGTTCGATGTCAGCCAGGAGGCGCGCATTGGCTTCCTTCGGCGTGTCGTGATGCGGAACGGCACCGACCGACTCCAGGAACTTCGCGGTCTCGGGCTCTTTGGCGATCTGCAGAATCCAAGCCGAGAATTTGTCGACGATCGGCTGCGGCGTACCCTTGGGGAAATAAGCGCCCCACCACGGCGACAGGTCGAAATTCTTCAAGCCGGCTTCCTGCATGGTCTGGACGCCGGGGAAGGAATCGCTGCGATGACCGGTGGTGACCGCGATGCACTTCAAACGGCCAGCGCGAACCTGCGCAGCGGCAAAGGTGCCGTCCATGATCATGAAATCGAGCGTGCCGTTGGTGACGTCAGGCAATGCTTCCGGCGCCGTGCGATAGGAAACGCCCTCGGCCTTCGAATTCGTCATCGACTTATAGAGCTCGGCGCACAGGATACCCATCTGATTGGTGTAGCCGTACTTGGCGCGATCGGTCGTCTTCAGGAACGCCGTGAGATCGGCGATCGAATTGATCTTGGAATCCGGCGCCACGACGACGACGAAAACGATCTGCGCGAACGTGCCGGCGGGCACGAAATCCTGCACCGTGTCGAAGGGCAGCGATTTGAACAGATAGCGCGAACCCGCCATGTTCGAATTGGCCGAGAACAGGATCGAGTAACCATCGGGCTTCGCTTTAGCGACGAGACCGAGCGCGATGTTGCTGTTGGCGCCCGGCCGGTTCTCGACGACGATCGTCTTGCCGGTGATCTGGCTCAGTCTGTTGGTGAAATAGCGGCCGAGAATGTCGGCACCGCTGCCGGCCGGAAAGCCGATATAGATGTGCATCGGCTGCGCCGGATAATTCTCCGCCTGCGCGAAGGCCCCCGCGGGCACCGTCAGCGTCAAAGCGCCGGCGCCCATCCCCTTGATGACGTCCCTACGATCCATTTCTTTTCTCCTCTCACACCCGATGCGGTAGCCGCCGCCCGGGCGAATGGGGTCATAAAGCAGAGGGTCGTACCCCGCGCAAGCGTATTTTCCCCTGAAAACAAGGGTCTGACGGGATTTTGAAGGCTCCTTGACATTATTGAGGCGTCAATCCCGCCGCCGTCGCCAATTTGTCCCAGCGCGCCTTGTCGGCATCGAGCTTGGAGAGCACGTATTCGGCATCGCCGATGACCGGCATAGCCACCATGTCGCCAAGGAACTTGACGGTTTCCGGCATTTTGCAGATCCGCTGCACCAGTTCGCCAAGCTTGGCATTGGCCTCCTGCGGCGATCCCTTGGGCAACCAGACCGCCCACCAGGGGCTGAAGAAGAAATCGGGTATCCCCTGCTCCTGCATGGTCGGCACGTCGGGCAGCACGTTGATGCGCTTTTCCATGGTGGCGCCGAGAATGCGCAGGCGCCCCGCCTTGAGCTGGCCGGCGGCATAAGTGCCATCCATGATCATGTAATCGAGAGTGGCGCTCTCCAGATCGCCGACCGCATCGGCGGTGGTGCGATAGGAAATGGCTTCGGCCTGCACGCCCGCATAGGCCTTCAGGGCAAAGCCCGCGACCATCGCCGCCGGATTGGTGTAGCCGTAGCGGTTCTGCGGCTTGGATTTCAGCAGGTCCAACAATTCCTTGGCGCTGTTGGCTTTGGACTTGGTGCCAACGACGAGCACGAACGGCGTCTCGACCAGTCCGCAGACGCAGTCGAGGTCCTTGCGATAGTCGACAGAGAAATCCTTCAGAAGATGCCGGCCGCCGGCGATCAGAGTATTGCCGGTGAACAGGATGTTGGTGCCATCGGGCTTGGACTTGGCCGCCACGTTGATGGCGATCGAGCCGACAGCGCCGGGCCGATTTTCCATCACCACCGTCTGGCCGCTGAGTTCCTGCATTTTGGAGGTGAACCAGCGACAGAGAATGTCGGCGCCGCTGCCGGCGGCAAAGCCGATATAGACATGCAGTGGTTTGTCCGGCCACCCCTGGGCCAATGCCGGCACACCGGCGGTCGAAAGCGCGGCGGCGCCCGCGCCGACAATCACGTCGCGACGATTGATCAAGCTATCCTCCCCCATAGCGTTTTGCTGTTTGACGACGTCAAACGCAAAGACGCGTCCAATTTGCTTTCGCCCCCAGGCTTTC
Organism: Rhizobiales bacterium 62-17; assembly: GCA_001898965.1. Taxonomy (GTDB): domain Bacteria; phylum Pseudomonadota; class Alphaproteobacteria; order Rhizobiales; family Beijerinckiaceae; genus Terripilifer. The sequence continues at coordinate 349,526 of MKVW01000003.1, read as the reverse complement.
CGCCCTGGTCTTGAGCACAGTAGGCCGCAAGTCTGATCACCGGGCAAGAGCAGAGCCATTTCCAGGCGGCATTGCGGATTTGCGCCCGGCGGCCTACTCAAGGCCAAATTTCTCTGTCCGGTGACCTTTATGGCCAAAACGACCAAACGCCCGGCGCGCAAAAGCGCCTCCGAACTGCTGTCCCTCGGCTTGCTCGGCCGCCCCGCCACCATGCCCGACCATCCCGATGCGGCCATTCTGGAACGGGTCCCCAATCCGCAGGCCGGCGAGGTCTACGTGACGCGTTTCACCGCGCCGGAATTCACTTCGCTCTGCCCGGTCACCGGCCAGCCCGACTTCGCCCATCTGGTCATCGATTTCGTGCCCGGCCCTTGGCTGGTCGAATCCAAATCGCTGAAGTTCTATCTCGGCAGTTTCCGCAATCACGGCGCCTTTCACGAGGATTGCACCGTGCGCATCGGCAAGGACATCGCCGGCTTGATCAAGCCGCGTTGGCTGCGCATCGGCGGCTATTGGTATCCGCGCGGCGGCATTCCCATCGACGTCTTCTGGCAGACCGGCAAACTCCCTTCCGGCACCTGGGCGCCAGACCAGAACGTGCCAAACTACCGAGGTCGTGGTTGAGGATCGGATAACCAAGATCGTGTTTCGATCCATTCGATTCACCAGCCCCTAACCTCGCCGGCGCCATGCTGAACCAAAGCCAGGAAATGGCGCGAGGGTGGCATGGTTCCGGTCAGTTTCGAGGGATGTTCGGGTAGTTTTCATCCGGCGCGCGGCACGCGTGGCGTCGTCATCTGCTCAAGCTTCGGCTTCGAGGAGATCTGCGCGCGCAAGTCGCTCGTCCTTTTGGCGCATGACCTGGCAGCACGCGGCATCAACGTGCTGCGCTTCGATTATTTCGGCACCGGCGACGCGCTCGGCGGCCCCCTGCATCCGCAACAGGTCGAAACCTGGATCGCCAATATTCGTGCCGCAGCCGACTGGCTGAAAGTCAACGCTCACGTCAGCGACGTGTCGCTTGTCGGTCTGCGCCTCGGCGCGCTGCTTGCAGCGAAGGCCGCACCGGCCATCGAAGATCTCAGTCGATTGACGCTGATCGCGCCGCCGCTCAGCGGCAAAGCCTGGTTGCGCGAAGCGCAAGCTTTTTCGGCGATGATCGCGCCGCCCTTGGGCGAGACCGAAGCGCGGTCCATCGACGATAACGAGATCGCCCTCGCCGGCTATCGCATGACCGGCGAAACGGCGGCGGCCATAAAGACGCTCGCCTGGCCGTCGTCCGATACGCTGTCCGCCTCGGTGCTGATCCTGTCGCGCGAACAGACGCAGGAAGCCGAAACCGTAGCTGAGCGCATCGGTGGCAAGGTCGAAGTTCTGCCGTTCACGGGCTATGGCGCGATGATGTGCGACGTCACCGCCAGCGAACCGCCGCTTGCCACATTGGCTTCGCTGGCTGAGCGTCTGGCACAGGGCAACAGCTTGCGCGATCATGATCCCGCCGCACCGCCCTGCCTGCCGCTGAACGGCCCGGACTTTGTCGAAACCCCCGTGCACATTGGCGGCGATGGACCGATCAACGGCATTTTCTGCCGGCCGGCCGGTGGCGAGAAACGTCGCAACGTCATTGTCCTTTGCAATGCCGGCGGCATTCCGCGCAGCGGCTGGGGCCGCATGCATGTCGATCTCGCCCGCAAACTGGCGCGCTTCGGCACGTCGTCGCTGCGCATCGATCTGCCGGGCCTTGCTGACAGCGCCTGGCCTGGCGGTCCTTCGACCGTCGCGGTCATTTCCCAGGATCTTTCGACACGCATCTCCGCCGTCATCGACTGGCTGAAGGAACGTGGCTTTTCCGAAATCTCCATCGCCGGAGCCTGTAGCGGCGCCTATCACGCCTTCCGCACGGCGCTCGTCGATCCCCGCATCGATCGGCTCGTGCTCCTCAATCAGGTCTCGTTCGCGTGGAGCGCCACCCATGCGATGAAACTCTCGGCCTGGCAGAGGTCCAAGGCGCGGGAAATGCAAACGAAGATGTCAGCGCTCGACAGCGACGAACAGGCGGCGAGCGAAGCGGCCAAACTGATGGCGCGCCTCTTTCCCATCGCCAAGAGCTTGGCGCGTGGCACGTTGGAAGCGTTGATGTCGCTTTCCGCCAAGGCCAACAGCGTGCTGGCGCAGCAGAACCCGGTCGAAGCGGCTTTCCATGCCATCGCCGGACGCGGCACCAAAATCCTGCTCGTCTACAGCGAGAATGACGCAGGCCTCGCCGAACTCGAACGCCACATGAGCGCCTATCTCGAAGGCGACGGCATCAATGCAGCGGCCCTACCCAGCGTCTCGAAACATATTCTGCGCGGCGCCGACCATATGCTGACCCAGCCAGGAGCGCGCGAGGCATTCAGCGATCTCGTCTGCCGCTTCGTCGATCAACGCAACACCGTGCGCACGCAAGAGATGGAGCGCGCCTTCCGCGCCGGACGCGCTGCTTAAAATCTCACACGTTGACGACGATGACCGCCGTCTTGGGATTGTGGCGCTCGCTATAGGCGGCGAAACGGCGCGCCTCGGTCGCATCGCGGAAGGCGAAATACAGCGTGCCCGCATAACCGCTTTCAAAGGCGCCGCAGGCCTTGGCGAAGGATTCCGTTTCTTCCTGCCTGAACCGGCCAGCGAGATGCACCCGCCACGTTGCCTCCACCGCCTTCTGCGCCGCCATCACCGTCTCCTGACATAGCCTGAACACTAAAATGTAGCATAGGCTACATTTACGCCAGAGTCCAGCCGTCGGGCGATGAAAGCGCAGTACTCCCGTCAAGACCGATACAACCAAGTTCATGTTGCAGCCGTCGCGCTTGTAAGCGTCTATGCATTTTTCCCGACGGCTTCGCGCCGCAACGCCGCGCAGAATTCCGCTGCCGGCTGAGGCGCTTGGGCCGATTGGCCGCGATTTGCGGAGATCCTTGCGCCGGCGGAACGGCCGAAGACTCAACTTTCATTAAACTTTGAAGGGGAGACTCCCCCTGTACCCGGCGTATTTGGGTACCTTCTGAGTACAGTAAGCATTGTCACGGCCGCCCGTCCCTCGTGTCTAACCTACCGGGACGGGCGGTTTTTTATTTGATCCGGCGGCTTGCGATACTTTCTATCTTGTGTGAATTTACACCCGTAAATATACTAGTATTCCTCCGCTGGTGGATGTCATCCCTGTCGGAAACCTTAGGGCCGCTCTTGTCCCTTCAAGAGCGGCCCTTTTTCGTGAAATCCCCTCGCCCCGAAATCCTCTCGCCCCAAGGATGCCTGCATTGGCGGCCGCCGTCCCTTGATGGAAGAAGACAGACGTGCCGCGACCCCTGGCGATCTCGTGGAAACTTGATCGCTTGAACATCGCACCGATGGCCCGCAATTTGCTGACGCTCAACAATCGCAATTGGGAAATTTTACATGAGTGCTGAAGCCCGACTGATCGAACTCGGCATCGTTTTACCGGAAGTGCGTGCGCCACTCGCGTCCTATGTCCAATACAAGATCTGCGGCAATATGCTCTATCTCGCCGGCCAGGGTCCGCGCGCCCCCGAAGGACATCTGGTGGCCGGCAAGCTCGGTCAGGATCTTTCCATCGAGCAAGGCATCGCTGCCGCGCGGCTGTGCGGCCTCACTGTGATCGCGACTGTGCGACAGGCGCTGGGCTCGCTCGACCGCGTCGATCAGGTGGTGAAAATGCTCTGCCTCGTTAACGCGACGCCCGACTTCACGGAACATCCGACGGTCGCCAACGGCATGTCCGATCTGATGGCTGAAGTGTTCGGCGAAAGAGGCCGGCATGCGCGCTCGGCCATCGGCGTGCCGTCGCTGCCGCACGGCATGGCGATCGAGATCGAAGGTATTTTTTCGATCGTCGGTTGAGCCGCTTGAGAGCGTGATGAAAGCGTTTTCGAGCGAAGTGGATTCCGGTTCGCGTAAAGAAAACGCGTCAAAGACTTTAGGACTTCGCCAGTTGATCGAAGGCGATCAGCCGCTTGAGCAAGCCTTCCAGCTCGCCGAGCGGCACTTGGTTGGGTCCGTCGGAAAAGGCATTGGCCGGATCGTCGTGGGTTTCGATGAAGACACCCGCGACACCGACCGCCACGGCTGCCTTGGCGAGCACCGGCACGAATTGACGCTCGCCGCCCGATGTCGTGCCCTGCCCGCCCGGCTGCTGCACCGAATGGGTGGCATCGAAAATCACCGGCGCACCGGTCTGCTCAGCCATGATCGGCAGCGAGCGCATGTCAGACACCAAGGTGTTGTAGCCGAAGCTCGCGCCGCGCTCGGTGACGAGCACGTTGGGATTGCCGGCGCTGGTGATTTTGGCGGCGACATTCTTCATGTCCCACGGTGCCAGGAATTGGCCTTTCTTGACGTTCACCGCCAGGCCAGTCTTCGCCGCCGCCAGCAGAAGATCGGTCTGCCGGCACAGGAATGCCGGGATCTGCAACACGTCGACGACCGGCGCGACGATGGCGCACTGCTCGTTCTCGTGAACGTCGGTGAGAATGGGAAAGCCGAAACGCTCCTTGATCTCGGCGAAGATCGGCAAGGACTCGTGAATGCCCATGCCGCGCTTGCTCGACGACGAGGTGCGGTTCGCCTTGTCGAAAGAAGACTTGTAGACGATGCCGACACCGAGCCGGTCGGCGATCTCACGCAGGGCGCCTGCCATGCGCAGAGCATGGTCGCGGCTCTCCAGCGCGCAGGGCCCGGCGATGAAGGACAACGGACGCTGGTTGCCGAAAACCACCGACTTCGCGCCTGTGCCGATCCGTACTTCGCTGTTCGCCTGCATGATCACTCCGGTTCGCGTTTCTCTCGAAACGCGATTTGCTTTGACCGGAGACCTAAGCCGGAGGGCTGCCAATCGCAACCCTCGGGAGCGTCAGTCCCGCGCGACGAAACAGCCGGCCCGGTTCGCCCGTAGCGAAGCGCAGATGGCATCGGCCTCGTCGCGGGAGATTTCCGTCAACCGCAGCCGGTAGACGATCCGATCACGTGGCTTGGCCGGGATGATCTCCAGCAGGCGGCCATCCAGCTCGTAGGCAAAGCGATGCTGAAGCTTGTCGGCCAGGGCACGGGCCTCATCTTCGGTGCTGGCGGCCGCAAGCTGGATCGAAACCCCGCCGGAACGGCCAAACCGGGCGCTTTCGACCACATTGGCCGGAGCGCGTTGTTCGGGAGTGGCAGCCGCCACCTGCTGCGGCAGCGCCGCCGGCGACTTCTCGACGACACTGACATAACTCATGTTCAGAGGCGCATCCGGCGGCATCGGTACCCGCACACCCTGAGCCCCTGGCGTGGTGGGGGAAGCAGCACTCGAACTTACCGGGCTAACCGCCTCGGCCCGCGCCACCACCTTGGCCGCTTCCGGCTTGGGGGTCGCCGGCGCGGGCGCGGCCACGGCCGCCACACTGGGCGTGGCCGCAGGTGCCGCGGGAGCCGGACGGACAGTTCCCGTCGGCGTCTGATCGACGATGCGACCGCGCGAATCGGTCATGACCGATTTCACCGCCTTCGGTTCCGGAAAATACACGTTACTCGCGGTCTGGACCGGTCCAGGTGCCGTCATCGCCGTCGCGCCCACTGGGCCGGCGACGGTTTCCATCCGCGGCTTCTGCTGGATCGGTGGCGTCGCTCCGGTCTGGGCGACCTGCATTTTATAGGCCTGCGTCGGCGCCGCGATGGTGGGCGCTTCGCGCACAACCTCCGGCCGGTCGGTCGAAGCCAGGAATTTGGCGCCGACCACCGCGCCCAGCGCGATCAGAAGCGCGCCCATCGAGGGGTGCGCCAGGACCGATTTGCGACGTTCGGCGGTGGGTTCGGCCGAAGCCTCCGCCACTTTGACCTCGACGGGGGCGGCTCCAGCCGCCGGGGCTGGCAAGGCGCGCAGCGCCGGAGCGCCGAAACGGGAGCGCAAATAGCGAACTTGCTGACTGAACAGGCTCATCTCGTCTTCCAATGGCGGCCGGCGCATTTACGCGCGGGACTCGCATGCGAAGAGCGTCAACGAATATGGTAAACAAAACCTCAAAATCCGAACGCGGAGCCTGCTCATGCATTGCATGAGACAAGCCCCCAAAGCCTCGCTCGACACCTCAGAAAGAGGAATTATCCGGCTAATATAATTGACGATTTCAGGAAATAACCTGACGCCATTGTTCCGGACCGTCGCCCGGATCGCGATAAAGCGGCGTCACCGTCCAGCCGTGCGAAGAGTTAACCGGCATGATCGCCACCATGCCCGGAATGAACTTGCCCTGCCGGTCGGCGATGGTCGAACGGGAGGCGGCGACACAGCGCCCCTGCCCATGATTGCGCTCGCAAGCCGCGGCCGTCTCATAGACCGGCGCCGTATTGGCATGCTGGACGAGCCCCTGCCGCCAAAGCTCGCGACATTCGTCGATGCCGACCGAGCCAAAGGAGGCACATTGCTCTGGGCTGGTCAGCACCTTGTTCTCGATCGACTGGGTCGAAAACAGGGTCAGATAGGTCCAGCCGACCAGCAGCAGCGCCACGGCGGCCCCGCCGAAAATGAACAGTCGGCTGCGATTTTGTTCCTCGAAGACCTCGGTCATGCTGGCGCCGATCCGTGCGCCGCTACTGCTTTTGCCGGCCTGGCGCGGCGCGACGGCGCCCCCTGGCCTGCGATTGCCGAATTGTTTTGCACCCTGTGCTAGCGCCACGACCCCGGCCCTTCATGCTCCCGGACCATGCGTCCGGCATGTCCTATTTCTAAGGGAACTAAAGTTAAAGGACCGATACCTAAGCCGAAACAATACGAACGATTTCAACGAACAAGCAGCCGCGACAAGCACCGCGCCGAACCGGCATTCCTATTTCGGCCCCGCCATGCTATCCGCCCGCCTGTATCTCCGGCCGGACGGTAAGCTTGACCGAAAACTTGGACTTTTCGCAGGTTACGACCGGTTTTCCCGTCACGGCCCCCTGTTGAAGCGAGGAAATGACAATGAGGTTTTGCATTAGCGGCAACGGCGCAATGGCTGTCGCTCACCTGAAAGCCATCAAGGCGATCGAAGGTTCGGACGTGACGGTGCTGCAGAGCCGGACCCAGGAAGGCGCCGACAAGGTCGCCGGAGAATATAATGTGCCGACCGCCCTCACCTCGTTCGAAGAGGCGGTGAACCGCAAGGACGTCGACGCCGTCATCATCACCGGCCCGACCCAGATCCATGCCGACCAGGCCGAGACCGCCATGCGCGCCGGCAAGCACGTGCTGATCGAAATCCCGATGTGCGATTCCGTCGCCGACGCCGAACGCATCGTCCGCGTCCAGAAGGAAACCGGCGTCACCGCCATGGCCGGCCACGTCCGCCGCTTCAATCCCAGCCATCAGCTGATGCATAAGAAGCTGCGCGAGGAAGGCGTCTTCCTGCAGCAGATGCAGGCGCACACCCACTTCTTCCGCCGCACCAACATGAACGCGCTCGGCCAGGCCCGCTCCTGGGTCGACCATCTCTTGTGGCACCACGCCTGCCACACCGTCGATCTGTTCTCCTACCAGACCGGCGAACAGGTCTCGGAAGCCTATGCGGTTCAGGGCCCGTACCATCCGGAACTGAAGATCGCCATGGACATGGGCATCATCATGAAGACGCCGAAGGGCTCGGTCTGCGTGCTGTCGCTCTCCTTCAACGACGAAGGCCCGATCGGCTCGCCCTACCGCTATATGTGCGACAAGGGCACCTGGGTCTCCTTCTACGACGACCTGACCGACGGCTTCGGCAAGAAGATCGACCTGGCCGGCGTCGCGCCCTCGATGAACGGTTTCGAGAACCAGGACCGCGAATTCATCGCCGCGATCCAGGAAAAGCGCACGCCGAACTGCTCGGTCGCCGAAGCCCTCGCCACCATGAAGACCCTCGGCAAGCTCGAGGATCAGCTCATCAAGATGAACGGCAACCCTTGATCCCTTGCCTTGATTGCCTTCGACTAACGTCGCCGTCGTCCCCGGCCTGGCGCCGGGTATAACGGCGACATAACGATGGCCCGCGCCCGGAACACATCGCGTTTTGGGCACGGGTCCTGCATATGGAAGCATTATGAATCTAGAAGCCATCGCCATCGGCAAAAATCCGCCCCACGACGTCAATGTGGTCATCGAGGTCCCCATCGGCGGCGAACCGATCAAATATGAAATGGATAAGGACTCCGGCGCCCTCGTGGTCGACCGCTTCCTCTATACCGCCATGCGCTATCCGGGGAATTATGGCTTCATCCCTCACACCCTGTCGGAAGACGGCGACCCCTGCGACGTGATCGTCGCCAACACCCGCGCCATCGTGCCCGGTGCCGTGATGAGCTGCCGCGTCGTCGGCGTGCTGATGATGGAAGACGAGGCCGGCGGCGACGAAAAGATCATCGCCGTGCCCTCCGACAAGCTGACCCAGCGCTACAAGGGCGTGAAGAACTACACCGACCTGCCGGAGATCACCCTGCAGCAGATCGAGCACTTCTTCCTGCACTACAAAGATCTTGAACCCGGCAAATGGGTGAAGACCAAAGGCTGGGGCGATGCGGACGCCGCCCGCAAGCTCATCGTCGAGGCGATCGAGCGGGCCAAGAAGGCCAAAGCCAAGAAGTAATCCATAAAGCCCGGTCCACAGGATCGGGCTTTATGCCGTTTGGTTCTCCGCCAAGCCGAGTTCCTTCTTCATCTGCTCGCGCATGATGAACTTCTGCACCTTGCCGGTGACCGTCATCGGAAAGGCGTCGACGAAGCGCACATAGCGTGGGATCTTATAGTGAGCGATCTGCCCCTGGCAGAAGTCGCGCACCTCCTGGTCGCTCAACGTGACGCCATCGCGCACGATGATCCACGCACAAAGCTCCTCGCCATATTTGTGGTCGGGAACGCCGATCACCTGCACATCCCTGATCTTGGGATGGCGATAGAGAAATTCCTCGATCTCGCGCGGATAAATGTTCTCGCCGCCGCGGATCACCAGATCCTTGATGCGCCCGACAATGTTACAATAACCCTCCTCGTCGATGACGGCGAGGTCGCCGCTGTGCATCCAACCATCGCTATCGATCGCCTTGGCGGTCTGCTCGGCATCGTCCCAATAGCCCCGCATGACCAGATAGCCGCGCGCGCATAATTCGCCCGAGACGCCGCGCTGCACGGTGTTGCCGTCCACATCGACGATCTTGACCTCCCCATACGGCTGGATGCGCCCGACGGTGGAGACGCGCCGCTCCAGCGGATCGTCGACGCCGCTCTGAAAAGAGACGGGCGATGTCTCTGTCATGCCGTAAGCGATAGTCACCTGCGGCATGTGCAGTTCGTTGATGACGCGTTTCATCACCTCGATCGGGCAAGGACTGCCCGCCATGATCCCCGTGCGCAGACTGGAGACATCGAACGTGGCGAAATCCGGATGATCGAGCACGCCGATGAACATGGTGGGAACGCCGTAAAGCGCCGTGCAGCGTTCTTGCGCCACCGTCTCGAGAACGGCACGCGGCTCGAACGCCTCCGCCGGATAGATCATGGTCGCGCCATGGGTGAGGCAACCGAGATTGCCCATCACCATGCCGAAGCAATGGTAGAGCGGCACGGGAATGCACAGGCGATCGCCGGGAACGAGACGGATCGCATCGCCGACGAAGCGACCATTGTTGAGGATGTTGCGATGGCTCAGGGTCGCACCCTTCGGCGCGCCCGTCGTGCCGGAGGTGAATTGAATGTTGATCGGCTCATGCGCTGACAGCTCCAGGCCACGCGCCTGAAGCGCCGCCAGCTCGGCCTCGCTTGGTGCGATAAGCAGATCGTCGAAGTTTGCCATGCCGGGCGTGCGCGTGGCGCCGAGACGAAACACCCATTTGAGGCTGGGAAACCGGGCGGCCTTCAAAGCACCCGCAGCGCATTGCGCCAGTTCCGGCGCAAGATCGCCCAACATCGCCAGATAGTCGCTCGTCTTGAAAGACGAAGCCAAGACGATGCCGCGACAGCCAACCTTGTTGATCGCATAGTCGAGTTCAGCCCGGCGATACGCCGGATTGATGTTGACCAGAATGAGCCCGGCTTTTGCCGTCGCGAACTGCGTCAGCGCCCATTCGACATTGTTCTGAGACCAGATCGCCAGCCGATCGCCTTTGGCAAAGCCCAGGCGCATGAACGAACAGGCCAGCGCATCGGCCTTGGCGCGCAGCTCGCCATAGGTGAGCCGGATGTTCTGATGGCGCGAGACCAGAGCTTCGCGATCGGCATGGCGGGCACAGACCTCGTCGAAATAGCGCCCGATCGTGTCCTCGATCAGCGGCCCATCGGTTGCGCCTGTCACGAAACTGAGGTTCGCCATCGCCCTCTCCGGCTCGTCGTCCTACCCTGATCGGCGATTGTTCTGCACGGATCGGCGATGGACAAGCGCCCAGATGGTTTTCCGGTTGACCGATGGCAGGAAGCCTGTGATCCTTCCTAAAATCCTGGGAGGGGACAATGAGATTTGCACGCATCGTGGCGGTTGTTACGGCCATGGCCGCCGGCCTGACAGCACAAATGACGTCGGCGCAGGCGCAAGACAATTATCCCGACAAGCCCGTGCGCATCATGCTTGGTTTCGCCGCTGGATCGGGCGCCGACATACCGGCCCGCTTCCTGCTCGAACAGCTTCGCCAGATCACCAACGGCGCCACTTTCATCGTCGACAACCGGCCCGGCGCCTCCGGCAATATCGCGGTTGATGCCGGCGCCAAGGCCAAGCCCGACGGCTACACCCTGCTGCTCGCCTCCACCGCCACCACGGCCGGCAATGCGGCGCTCTACAAGCCCGTGCCCTTCGACGTGAAGAAGGAACTGGTACCAATAGCCGCTCTGCACGAAAACGGTTTCGCTCTGGCGATCGGCCCGGACAATCCCTCGAAAAATGTCGCCGAGCTGACTCAATATCTCAAAGCCAAGGGCAAACGCGCCACCTATGGCTGGGCGACCACCGTCGGGCTCGCCGCCTCCGTCGCCTATACCTCCGGTGCCAGCCTCGACATGACGCCCGTCGCCTACAAAATCACGCCCGATGCGGTGCGCGATCTATCCGCCGGCCAGCTCGATTTCGTCTTCGTCGACACGCTCTATGCCAGCGGCCAGGAGCGGCAAGGCAAGGTGAAACTGCTCGCGGTGACGACGGCCGCCGCCAATCCTGCCATGCCGAACGTGCCGACCATGGACTCGCTCGGCTATCGCACCTCCGACACGACGCCGATCTGGGCCATGTGGGCACCGACAGGTACGCCGAAGCCAATCCTCGACAAACTGGCCAACTGGTTCATGCAGGCGGCGGGCTCAAAAGCCTATGCCGACTTCCTGCTCAACAACGGCGGCGTGCCGGTGAAAGGCGATGCGGCCTTTATGACGAAGAAACTCGACGAAGCCATCGTCGCCTGGAACAAGGTGGCGGAAGTGGCGAAGATCGATATCAAGTAAAGCAACATGACACTCTTGGTGTCATCCCAACACCTGCGCAGCAGGTGATCGGGGATCCAGGAGCGTGTGATAAAATGATCTATACAGAAGCGGTTGCCCCTGGGTACCGGATCACGCCGTTGGCGTGTCCGGTATCACACCAGGCGCTTGGCTCACGCCGCCTTCTTGTCTTCCTTCGCCATCACGAAATCATAGGTGATGGTGACGAACGGCTCGTTCATCACTTTGCCGTCGGGCGCCTTGCCCGGCGGATGTTCCTTATATTCGCGGATCAACGATTCCTTGACGCCGAACACCGCATCGGAATCGATGTATTTGTCGGTCGGGTCGAAGATATGCGTCACCAGCCGGCGATGGCCTGCGGCCGTGAAAATGAAATGCAGATGCGCCGGACGCATCGGATGACGGCCCTGCGCGCGCAGCATTTCACCGACAGGACCATCGGTCGGCACCGGATAGCAGGTCGGCTTGATCGACCAGAAGAAATAGCGGCCTTCGCTGTCGGTCTTGAAACGACCGCGACCGCCCGGCCCGCCCAGCTTTTCCATCTGCTGCACGTCATAGAAACCGTCGTCGTCGGAATGCCACACGTCCATCTGCGCATTGGCGAGCGGCGTGCCATCTTCGGAACGCAAGGTGCCGTAGATATAGGCCGGCTCGCCCTTCATATTGCCGTGGATGTCGTCGCCCATCTTGCAGTCGGGCATCTGCGCCGTCCAGAACGGTCCCAGAACCGTCGACTGGGTGATGTCGCCATGCACCGGATGGTTGATGGAATCGACCAGGGTCGACACACCAAGCGTATCGGAGAGCAACACGAATTCCTGCCGCACGTCGTCACAGATCTGGCCCGTGCGCGTCAGGAAGTCGATGGCGAAACCCCACTCTTCCTCCGTCGGGCGCACGTCGCGCACGAAGTCGTGCAGGTGTTTCACCAGCGAGGTGCACACCTCTTTCACCCGCGCATTGGGCGCATTGGCGAAGCGCTCAATCACCGCCGGCGTAATGCTGTTTTCGTCGAGTTCGCGCATACTATCCCCTCAAAGAAACGTGATCTCTTTCGTGTTCTGATTAGTCGTGGCCCCAATCAATCGTGGCCCCAAGATAGCGGCTTGCCGGCCAGCCATTCTTCCCCCGCCGCATAAAGCGCCTCGACGCGCTCGCCCTTCAGCCCCGGCATGTTGGTCTTCACCGGGAAGCCGATCTTCGACTGGATATAGGCGAGATGGCGATAGCCCTCGGGGAAGGAGTTGAGCAGTTTTTCGTCGAGCGGCACTTTCTCGCCGGCGCGCACCGGATCCATGCGATCCTTCTCGTAGATCGGCTGGCGCAGCACGAAACCCCATTTGCCGTCGCGCTTCTCCAGGAAATCGTAGAAGCGGCCGACGCAGACCACGTCGACGAGAATGTCGTGCACCGTGTCGCGTTGGGAAATGTGCATCTTGGTTTCGGCGATCGCACGATTACCACGGATCTCCGATGTATGCGCGCCCTGCGAATGCAGAATGCTGACGCCGGCGGCCCAGGCCTTCTTGTTCATGGCGATGAATTCATCGCCGGTGCCTTGCGTCCAAGTGGCGAACATCTTGCCATCCGGATGCCAGACCGTGCGGAACTTCTCCCAATAACCGGCATCGCGCCACAGCACCCAATTATCGACAAGCTGGCGCACGGCGATACGGTCGAGCACATCCTGATCCATTTCCACATCCACTCCTTTGCATTCCTCGTATTCTAAAACGTCGTCAGAGACGCGCCGCCTTGGCGATCACATCGGCTGAGACCTGCGGATCGGTGAGCGCCACCACATGGTCATGCGGCAGGCGCTCGACGAAGGCGAACTGCGGATCTTTGCTGGCGCGCTCGTAGAATTTCGCGAAGGACGAGGCCGGATTGGCCCCGCACCAGACATAGGCATAGTTCACCCCTTGCGGGCGTTCGCGAAACCCTTTCACCGGCTCCGTCATGGTTTTTGCCGGATGCGGTCCGACGCGATCAGCGCACAGGGCGAGAAGGGTTTCGTCGGTGACGTTCCACCGCTGCGCCAGATCGGGCGGCGGCACGGGCTGGCCGGCCAGCGCCATGTCGCGCACAGGCTGAGCGTTGACAAGATCGGCGAGCGACTCCCCATCCTTCGGATCGAAGGCGTCGAAATAGACCAATGTGCGGATGCGGTCCTTGACGCGCGTCAAAACGCCATTGGCGACCATGCCGCCATAGCTCCAGCCGACCAAGGTCACGTCGCGCAAGTCTTCCATTTCGATGTGATTGACGATGTCGTCGGTATGGGTCGACAGATCGATCTCGGACGTAAGCTGATGGCGACGCTCGCCAAGCCCGCTCATCGTCGGCGTGGTGACGTCAAAACCTTCCGCACGCAGCAGGCGCGCCACGTCGCGCCACACCCAGCCGCCGAACCACGCGCCGTGCACCAGTACGATCGTGCCTTTGCCGTCCGTCAATCGACCCTCCTCGATTTGCCCCATAGCGTTTTGCGGTTTGACATCGTCAAAACCGCAAAGACGCGTCAAGCGCGTCATGGCGGTCTCTCTCGTCCCTGTTGCGCGGTCAAGAGGGTGCAAACCTTTGCATCGGGAGCCTCCGCCTTCCGCCCGTCATGGCCGCCGGCTAAGGTGGGCGGCGTTTACAGGATCTGCACAGGCCGAGCCGGATGGCGATTGACGCGCGCCATCCGTTCTATAAAAAGAACAAATCGTCCCGTTTTATGAAATCCACGCGAGGTGCCATGACCGATACGCCTGCCCCTGGTTTCTCCACCCTCGCCGTCCATGCCGGTGCCCAACCCGATCCGGCCACCGGCGCCCGCGCGACACCAATCTATCAGACGACGTCTTTCGTCTTCGACGATGTCGATCACGCCGCCTCGCTGTTCGGCCTACAGGCGTTCGGCAATATCTATACGCGCATCACCAACCCGACCAATGCGGTGCTGGAAGAGCGCGTCGCGGCGCTGGAAGGCGGCACGGCGGCACTCGCGGTCGCCTCGGGGCACGCCGCCGAATTCCTCGCCTTTCATGCGCTGATGCAGCCGGGCGACGAAGTGATCGCCGCCAACAAACTCTACGGCGGCTCGATCAACCAGTTCAACCATTCGTGGAAAAACTTCGGCTGGAACGTCAAATGGGCCGATCCCGATGATCTCGCCTCGTTCGAAGCCGCCGTCAGCCCGCGCACCAAGGCGATCTTCATTGAATCCATCGCCAATCCCGGCGGCGTCATTGTCGACATCGAAGCGATTTCCAAGATCGCCAAGCGCGCCCGCGTGCCGCTGATCGTCGACAACACGCTGGCGACCCCCTATCTGCTCCGTCCCTTCGAACATGGCGCCGATATCGTCATCCATTCGGCGACGAAATTCATGGGCGGCCACGGCAATTCCATTGCCGGCGTGATCGTCGATGGCGGCACGTTCGATTGGCTGGCCGACAAGCGCTATCCGATGATCTCGGCGCCGCGCCCGGAATATAACGGCATGACTCTGGGCGAGACGTTCGGCAATTTCGCCTTCGCCATCGCATGCCGCGTGCTCAGCCTGCGCGATCTCGGCCCTGCCCTGTCGCCATTCAATGCCTTCATGGTGCTGACCGGCATCGAAACCTTGCCGCTGCGCATGCAGCGCCATTCCGACAATGCGCAAAAGGTGGCCGAGTTTCTCTCCAGCCATCCGGCGGTGAAATGGGTCTCCTATCCCGGCCTCAAGGGCGACCGCTATTACAACCTGGCGCAGAAATATTGCCCCAAGGGCGCGGGCGCCGTGTTCACCTTCGGCCTCAAGGGCGGCTATGACGCCGGCATCGCGCTGGTGAAAAACCTGCAGCTCTTCTCGCATCTCGCCAATGTCGGCGACACGCGATCGCTGGTCATCCATCCGGCCTCCACGACCCATCGCCAATTGAGCGACGATCAGAAGGTCGCCGCCGGCGCTGGACCGGACGTCGTGCGTCTGTCGATCGGCATCGAGGACGTAGCCGACATCATCGCCGACCTTGAACAGGGCCTTGCCGCGACCTAAAGTCCGGCACAACAGGGCGATTGCCGGTTGATCCGGCAATCGCCAGCGATCTCAAGAAGACGAACCGGCGACAGGCGTCGAAAATCACCATAGGTCTCGCATGTTCGTCGCTTTTCATCAGTTGCCGTTGACCGTGATGTTTTTCGTCGTTCTGGCGATCAGCATCATTATCTGCGGGATTTTGATCGCCCTCGTTCGCTTCCTCATTCCGCGCCTCGGATACGACATTGGCGAACCCCTGCCGATCCGGGATTCCCTGATCAATGCCTGTGGCGGTCTCTTCGCTTTGATCGTCGCGTTTTCCGCGGCCGGAATATGGAATGACGCACTTTCAGCGCGCAACGCCTGCAACGCGAGGCGGACTCAATCGAGAACGCAATGGTTCTTCTGGTCAGCCTCCCCAATGATGTGCAGTCGAAGCTCAAAGGCGACTTGCAAGCCTATCTGAAGGATGTCGTCGCGATCGATTGGCCCGCCATGGCCAATGCCAGGCCGCTCGACGATGCGGTATTCGATCAGTCGGAAAAGCATCTGCTAAACGCGATCGGATTTCTGTCACAGCAGCATGCATCACTTGCCGGTTTGGCGACGTACACACCGTTGCTTAACCAGCTTCTCGATATCCGCCACGCCCGCCTGGCCCGCCTCGCCGCCTCCAACGCCGGCATCACATGGGCACAATGGATCGCCATGTGGCTGATATCGACCTCCACACTTCTCGCCATCATTGTCTGCAACAGTCACGCCTTCCGCATGCAGGTTGCCGCCGCGCATATTTATGTTCTGGTCGCATCGTCAGCCTATTTCGTTATCCTGGCGCATGATCGGCCCTTCGTCGGCCGGACATCGATCCCGCCAACCGCGATGCAAAGCCTGCTTCTTCCACGCTAGAACCAACCATAGGTGATGACATGGCAATCCTGATCCTCGGCCTCATCATCTTCCTGGGCGCCCACACGCTGACGACCCTGCGCGAAACCCGCGCCGGGCTCATCGCCCGCTTTGGCGAGAATGGCTACAAGGGCCTCTACTCCCTTGTCTCGGCTGTCGGCCTGATCCTCATGGTCTACGGTTTCGGCAGCTATCGCGCCGCCGGCTATATCCCCGTGTGGGATCCGCCGACCTGGACGCGGCATCTGGCGATCCCGCTCGTCTGGCTCGCCTTCATCGCCATCGTCGCGACCTATGCACCACCGGGCAAGATCAAGGGCTGGCTGCATCACCCGATGCTCGTCGCCATCAAGATCTGGGCTTTCGCGCATCTGCTCGCCAACGGCGATCTCGGCGGCATCCTCCTGTTCGGCTCGCTGCTTGCCTGGGCGGTATGGGATCGCATCGCCGTGAAGAAGCGTGGCGACCTCGGCGCGCCGGCCAGCGCCAGTTTCACCAAGGGCGACGCCATCGCCGTCATCGCCGGCACGATCGCCGCCGGAGCGATGGTCGCCATCCACCCTTATGTGATCGGCGTGCCGGTCGTGTGAAGCGCCCCATTCCAGCAAGCAGGAAAAATGAACGAAGCCCTCCATTTCCCTTTCAAACCTTTTCGTATGTCCCTTTGGCTTTTACTGTTTCTGGTTCTCGCCGGCGGTTTCGCCTGGATGGCCTGGCTATCGCTCAACCCGCATTTCTATGATCATCCGCACGGTCGCCATGCCTGGTTCGGCGAGCTGATGCACGACTTTCCGGTGTCGGTGCGCGTCGGCTTCTGGGCTCTGCTGGCCGCGGTGACGGCTTTCGGCGGCGGCATTTTTCTGCGGCGCTGGCTCAGCGGTTTGTCGCCGCTCACCCTGTCGGCGCAGGGCATTACCGGTTTCAGCAAGGGCGTCGGCCTCAAGCAGATGACGATCCCCTGGCAGGAGATCGGCAATGTCAGCGTGATGAAGTCCAACCTCACCATCGCCGGCACGGCCGTCGACACGGGCGGCATCCGCAAGCCAAAGCCGCCGGCAATCACCGTCAACACGTCGATGATCGGCCAGAAGCCAGATAAACTGCTGGATCGTATCGCCGCTTATCGCAACGAGCTGCAGCGCGCCGATTGAATCAAAATCTCAACGCGAGCCGCTAAACGACTCTGGCAATTCAAGATTTCGCCACTGCCAGCCGCCGCCAATGCACCGTGGCGACGATCAGCACGCACATGGCGAAGCCCTGATGCGCCAGCGCCCAGCCGATGGGGATACGGCCTTCTGGAAACACCAGCAGCAGAGTGGCGATGCCCAATCCCGCCTGGACGATGACCATGCCCAGCAACAGCCAGGCGCGGCCGGCGGCGAGCGTGGCGCGTAGGCTAAAGGCATGCCAGAGCGCGATGGCGAGCAGCGCATAGGCCCACATGCGGTGTTGGAACTGCACGATGGTGACGTTCTCGAAGAAATTGCGCCAGGTCGGTTCAAGATCGGTGCGGAACATGAAGTTCGGCACGAAGGAGCCGTCCATCAATGGCCAGCTGTTGTAGGACAACCCGGCCCGCGAACCGGCCACCAGCGCGCCGAGCGCGATCTGCAACAGAACCGCGACCAGCAGGATGAGAGCCCCACGCTTGGCCCAGGCCGCCGCGTCCCGATCGCTCCTGCCCGTCAGGCCGACGGCAATGGCGACAAGCGCCACGAGGGTGATCGAGGCGAGGATCAGGTGGATCATCAGCCGTTCCGGCGCCACTTCCGTGCGGCCCGCGAGGCCCGAAGCCACCATCCACCAGCCGACCGCCCCTTGCAAACCGCCGAGCGCCAGCACCGCCGGGAGTTGCCAGCGCAGCTTGCCCTTCACCTGCCCGCGCAGCCAGAACCAGAGAAGCGGCAGCGCGAAAGCGATGCCGATCAGGCGGCCGAGCAGCCGGTGCGACCACTCCCAATAGTAGATGAACTTGAAATCGCTCAGAGCCATCGTGGGAAACATCTGAGAATATTGCGGAATCTGTTTGTATCGCTCGAATTCCGCCAGCCAGGCCGCTTCTGACAGCGGCGGAATAGCGCCGAGCACCGGCTTCCATTCGGTGATCGACAGACCGGACTCGGTGAGCCGCGTCGCGCCGCCGACAATCACCATGGCGAACACCAGCAACGCCACGCCCCACAGCCATATCCGCATGGCGGTGGTGCCGCCCGACACGTCTGCGGCGGGATGGACGGATGAGACGACCGTCTGAGAGGTCATGGCTGAATTCCGCGCTGGGTGCGTTTTGCCGCATGGGCCGGCTGGCCATTGCAAAGACGCATCAAAACAAAGACATACGAAAGAGCAAAATGCATTTCTATCAAGACGCGTTTTGCTTTAAAGCGCCCGGAGAGATAAGCCCTTGGCACGCGGGCGTCCACGGACGTCACGTCGCACCTCAATTGGACAGCAGTGGATCATGAAACGGCGGACGCGGAAACTGATCGGCGCGGCGGTGGTCTTGGCCTTCGTGGTCGTCTACGCCCTCGTCGTCATGGCGCTGGCGCAGGCACGCATCTTCCAGGAAGCGCACGCGGTGGTACGCGGCTTCGGCTACGCCCTGCTCGGCATCGGCTGGATCATCCCGATGTTCCCCTTCATCAAATGGATGGAAGGCGGCGGCGAGTGAAAGAGCCCTGAGGCGACCAGGCGCCGCCTCGTGCTTCTGCCTCAACTATCAGTGGATTACTGAGCCGTGGTTTCGATGACCACGGCATTATATTTTGCGGAACGGCTGCCACTTTCGAACAACATCGTATAGGCGGCAATCAATACAGCGACGAATAAAACCCAAGCCGTCAAACTCATACTGAAGCTCCCTTTCCTCCCAAAAAGGCGCCGGCTGTATACAGTATTTGGTTCGCAGCTCAAAGCCCTTCCGCTCGCAACATTGGATTGCTAACGTGCCCGGCGACGAGGGCTGACGATGCACGACAATCCATTGCCGTCTTACATCCGTCGAACAGCACAGAATGCCGCCTCCCTGAACATGCGCAAATTCAGGCGCGATCGGTGGAATGAGGCTGATTGGGCGGTGCTCATCGCAACGAAGGAAAAGCTTATTCGCTCCCATTACAGCCGCTTGGGAGAGGCTATCGATTCAGAGAACCCCTATCAGCGCTTCCAGATGATCGACATCCTGGAGCGCAATGGGCACCTCCATGGGCCAATCGCCGACATTAAAAACAAGATCGCCACTTATCTCGAGAAGCACGGTTGATCTTGGTTTGACCAAGCCGATCGAGAAAGGCGTTTACGAGAAAGGCGCTTGAGCATCAACATTCCGCCCGGCAGCGGACGGATGTCACCTGTTGCTGGCTCACCTCTTCGCCTTGCGTCACGATCTCCACCAACGTATCGCCGCGTCGCCAGACATAGAGACAATGCCCAAGCCCGGTGCCTGAACAGGCCCAGGTTTCAGGCCGGCCCTTGCAGCGGCCATCATCACCCAAGCAGGTCTCAGGCTTCTCGGGCGGCGCTGGCTTCCAGCCCAGCGCCTGTAAGCTGTCGCGTGCATCGGCATAAATCGTTCCCTTCGGGAAGCTCACCGGCGCTCGCTCGACTGATGGCGGGTTGCGCCGTTCGCCAACTTTCCACGCGCAGATGCGCGCCGTCGCATTGCTCCAGCACGCGCCGGATGCCTGCAATTGTCCGAGATTGTAATGGGCGTGGCGCGCGCCGGCCTCGCCGTTCCAATAGCCTTGCGCAACATTCCTCCCTTCAACTTGCCGCCCTTCAACTTGCACCTGCGCAAACCATTCGATGCGCTGCCCGCGCTTGGCCGAAATTTGAAACGAACCATCCGACTGAGGGGAGAAGTCACAGGTGCCGTCGATAACGCGCCGGCCCTGCACCTCAAGCAGACAATCCGCCGGCCTGGCGGCGGCCATCGAGATGAAACCCAGCAAAAGGCCGACGAAGAGAACCAATCGCATGTTTCGCTCCTGTGTCGCTTGCGTGCACGCTAATGCCGGCTTCTGACGACAATGCATCAAATGCCGCGCTTGGACGGCCACAACAAACCTAAGCCTCGAACCGCAGCTTACCGACCCGTTCGCGATTGGCGTCTTGAACCTGGCGGCCCTGTTCGAGAAAGCGGCGGATCGTCTGCAATTCCGCCTCCGAATAATCGGCGAAGAACTGATCGGCTTCGCGGATGTAGACGCCCCAGATCGCATCGAGCGCCGTGCGCCCTTTCTCGGTCAGCTCCATCAGCACGCCGCGCCGGTCGGCCGGGTCGGGTTTAC
>MKVW01000003.1:283012-328797 GCA_001898965.1 Rhizobiales bacterium 62-17 | reverse complement strand
GCCGCGACCGGCCCGTGCCGGACGATGATGTTGACGCATTTGAGATCGGTTCGATTGAGGCCGAGCGCAGCGGCCGCCGTGTCGTCGAAGGCATCCGTCGCCTCCTGAAACAACTCCATCGCCATGCCGATAGCTTGAATGGTTTCCGCGCGCATTTTGCTTGACATTCTGATAGTTTGATTATCTAACTATAAGATATTCAGCATACCTTGTCCACTCCAAAACCGCCAGCGGTTGCCTCGGAGCTCCAAAATGTCCTCGTTTCGCAACACTTTACCCTCTCGCCATGTCTTGATCGTCGGCGGCGGCATCGCCGGACCGGCGCTGGCCCTATTCCTGGACAAGGCCGGCATTCGGTCGGCGATCTATGAAGCCCATCCCGAATTGGCCGATATCGGCGGCGCCATCTGCATTGCCCCCAACGGCATGAACATACTGGCCCAGATCGGGCTTGCCGACCAGGTCGCCGCCGCCGGCACGCCCATCACGAGCATGGCCTTTCACACGCCCAAGGGCCGCCTGCTCGGCACCATGGCCTATGGCCAGACCGCCGGCGCCGGACGCCCGGCCATCGCGTTGTCCCGCGCGGTCTTTCACGCAATGCTGCTGGAAGCCGCCGCCGCGCGCGGCATCGCCGTTCATTACGGCAAACGCCTCGCCGCGATCGACGACGACGGCACGCGCGTAAACGCCACGTTCGAAGATGGAAGCGAGGCGCAAGGCGACATTCTGATTGGCGCCGACGGCATCCGCTCACGCGTGCGCCGCTGCATTCTGCCCGACGCGCCGGAGCCTGCCTTTACCGGCCTCGTCGGCGCCGGCGGTTTTCTACCCAACAGCGCCGTGCCGAATGTCGAGCCCAACGGCGAACATGTGATGCATCTCATCTATGGCACCAAGGCCTTCATCGGCTATGCCTTCGGCGACCGCGGCACCGCCGACGGCGCCTTCTGGTGGTATGCGCTTGCCCGCGACAAGCCGCTCGATGCCGCAAGCCGCGCCGCGTTGATGGGTGATGCGGGCAAGCAAGCATTGCTGGCGGCAGGCAACGATTGGTCGCCGGAAATCCGCGCCATGCTCACCAAGACCACCCGGGTAATCCCGCCGCTCGATATTTTCGACATGCCCTCGCTGCCGGCCTGGTCATCGGGCCGGGTTGCCTTGATCGGCGATGCCGCCCATGCGGTTAGCCCGCATTCGGGCCAAGGTGTCTCGATGGCGCTGGAAGATGCCCTCGTCATGGCGCGCGAGCTGCGCGATGCGCCGACCGCAGAGATGGCCTTCGCGACATTTGTCGAAAAGCGCCGCGAGCGCACCGAAAAGGTGATCGCCTTCGGCCGCCACAGCGGCAACAGCAAACGGCATGGCCCGGTGATCAGCTTCATCCAGAGTTTGCTGATGCCGCTCTTCCTGCGTTTCGCGCCGAGCTTTGCCTGGGTCTATGACCATCGCGAAGAATGGGAACGGCCCGAGGAAGAGAAACGCGCCGCGTAATGCTCATAAAAAAGCCCGGTCAAACCGGGCTTTCTTGCTTCGAAAACCGCGCGCTCACTTGGTCAGCGGGCACCCGCTTTCCGCCGCGCTCGGATAGGCCTGATTGCCCGGCACCGTGGCGAGCAGCTTGTAATAATCCCACGGCCGCTTCGACTCGGACGGCTTCTTGACCTCGAACAGATAGACGTCATGCACCATGCGGCCGTTCGCCAGCACCTTGCCGCCGTTAAACACGTCATCGTCGACAGGCATTTCGCGCAGCTTCTTGGCCACCGTATCGCTGTCCTTGCTGTTGGCCGCCTTGACCGCCTTCAAATATTGCAGGGTCGCCGAATAGGTGCCGGCCTGGATCATGCTGGGCATCCGGCCAGTGCGCTTGAAATAGCGTTCGGCGAAGGCGCGTGATCTGTCGTCGCGATCCCAATAATAGGATTCGGTCAGCACCAGGCCTTGCGCCGCCTGCAAGCCGAGGCCATGCACTTCCGCCAGGGTCATCAGCAAGCCTGCCATTTTCTGGCCGCCGGCGACGATGCCGAATTCCGACGCCTGCTTGATCGAATTGATCGTATCAAGACCAGCATTGGCGAGCCCGATGACCTTCGCCTTCGAACTTTGCGCCTGCAACAGGAAGGACGAGAAATCGGACGAATTCAACGGATGGCGCACCGCGCCCAACACCTTGCCGCCCTTGGCCTTGACGATCGCCGACGTGTCTTCTTCCAGCGAATAACCGAAGGCATAGTCGGCGGTCAGGAAATACCAGGTATTGCCGCCCTGCTCGGTCAAAGCACCGCCAGTGCCTACCGCCAATGAGCGGGTGTCGAACGACCAGTGAAACCCATAGGGAGAACAGGCATCGCCACTGATGCGCGAGGTCGCCGCACCGATCACGATGTCGATCTTCTTCATCTGCTTGGTCAAATCCTGAACCGCCAAAGCCACCGAGGACGTGGTCAATTCAGTGATCATGTCGACGCCATCGACGTCATACCACTTGCGGGCGATGCTGACGGCCAGGTCCGGCTTGTTCTGATGGTCGGCGGTGACGAGTTCCACCTTCTGCCCCAGAACCGAGCCGCCGAAATCCTCGATCGCCATGCGAGCGGCTTCCACCGACCATTTGCCACCATAATCGGCATAGACGCCGGACTGGTCGTTCAGGATGCCTATTTTGACGCCTTGCGCCCAGGCGGAACCGCCCAGCAACAGGCTACAGGCGGCGACAGCCGATAAAAATTTTCCGGTCATAGTGCCCTCCTCAATTCCTCAGAGCCGCCGACAGCCCGATGGGAACCAACGAACGATCCGACCGAAAAGCACTGTCAGGTTCAATGAGACTATTTGCCAATTCGCAGGCTGTGAAAGACCGTCCTACCAAGTCAGGCATGTCGTTGTGCCGGCTGGGTCGGGAACTCGGAGGGAACCACGGAGGTGTCTTGCACTGAATAGTTTCGTCATCCACACTGTCGCGGTTTTCCAACTGGGGCAGGAGCGAAGCCCGGAGCGCCGATGGCGCAGGCATCGGTCTCACGGGCAGACCATTCAAATAGAACGACTATTGCCAGATGGTGTTGCGGCCGAATGGGACCTGAAGGGCAGCGTTAGCAGCAACCGACATCGAGCGTGCTGGGGAAGCACAAGCGATGCCGCGATGACGTTGCCTCTCCGTTACCAACGGTGGTTGGGAGAGATGTGATTGGCACAAGACTACATTCTTGAAACCCAGGGGCTGACCAAAGAGTTTGCTGGTTTCGTCGCGGTTCATGACGTGAACCTGCGCATCAAGCGAGGCAGCGTTCACGCCCTGATCGGCCCCAACGGCGCCGGCAAAACCACCTGCTTCAATCTGCTGACCAAGTTCCTCACCCCGACGCGTGGCCAGATTCTCTATAAGGGCCAGGACATCACCGCGATGAAACCCGCCGATGTCGCCCGCCTCGGCCTCGTTCGTTCCTTCCAGATCTCAGCCGTCTTCCCTCACCTCACCGCGCTCGAGAACGTGCGTGTCGCATTGCAGCGCCAGCACGGCAGCTCGTTCGACTTCTGGCGCTCGAAGAGCGTGCTGAACCGCTTCAACGATCGCGCCAAGGAACTGCTCAACGACGTCGGCTTGAGCGCCTTCGCCGAGACGCAGGCGGTGGAAATGTCCTACGGCCGCAAACGCGCGTTGGAGATCGCCACGACGCTGGCGCTCGATCCCGAGATGATGTTGCTCGACGAACCCATGGCCGGCATGGGCCATGAGGACATCGACAAAATAGCCGCGCTCATCAAACGCATCTCCGCCAAATATACGATCGTCATGGTCGAACATAATCTCAGCGTCGTCGCCAATCTTTCCGACCGGATCACCGTTCTGGCGCGCGGCCGCGTGCTAGCGGAAGGCAATTATGCCGAATTGACCAAGGACGAACGCGTCAAGGAAGCCTATCTGGGAGCCGGCCATGCTTGAGACCGCGACACCCATTTCCACGCCGGATGCGACCGACAGCGCCAATCTCGTTTTGTCCGTGCGCAATCTCGAAGCCTGGTATGGCGAATCCCATGTGCTGCACGGCATCGATTTCGACGTGCGCGAGGGCGAGGTGGTGACCCTGCTCGGGCGCAACGGTGCCGGCAAGACCACGACCTTGAAGTCGATCATGGGGATCATCGGCAAGCGCACGGGCTCCGTCCTCTTCCGTGGCAAGGATATCGTTCGCACCTCTTCCGACAAGATCGCCCGGCAGGGCATTGCGATCTGCCCGGAGGAACGCGGCATTTTCGCCAGCCTCGACGTGCGCGAAAACCTCATGCTGCCGCCGATGGTGCAACCGGGCGGACTCTCGCTCGATCAGATTTTCGAACTCTTCCCTAATTTGAAAGAACGGCTGAATAGCCAGGGCACGAAACTGTCCGGCGGCGAACAGCAAATGCTGGCGATCGCGCGCATCCTGCGCACCGGCGCGCGCTTCTTGATGCTCGATGAGCCGACCGAAGGTCTGGCACCGGTCATCATCCAGCAGATCGGCAACACCATCGCGCGGCTCAAGTCGCAGGGTTTCACCATCCTGCTGGTCGAACAGAATTTCCGCTGGGCCTCGACCGTCGCCGATCGCTTCTATGTCGTCGAGCACGGCAAGGTGATCGACCATTTCAGCAACGCCAAGCTGCAAGACAATATGGAGAAATTGCACGTCTATCTCGGCGTCTAAAAGACGGAGAGCGGACGGGCTTCTGGGAGTGGTTGAAGGAGTAGACCATGATCAAAGCATTTTCAGCCTTGCTTTTCACGACCGCCCTCGCCTGCGCCGGCAGCGCCGCGCTGGCTCAGGACAAGACCGTCAAGATCGGCGCGCTCAGCGACCAATCCGGCCTCTATGCCGATCTCGGCGGCCCCGGCTCGACACTCGCCGCTCAGATGGCGGTTGAGGATTCCGGCCTGACGCAGAAGGGCTGGAAGATCGACATCATCTCGGCCGATCATCAGAACAAGCCCGACATCGGCAGCAACATCGCGCGCCAATGGTTCGACGTCGAGAAGGTCGACATCATCGTCGACGTGCCCAATTCCGGCGTAGCGCTGGCCGTCAACAATATCGTGCGCGAGAAGAACGGCGTTTACATCAACTCCGGCGCCGCCGCGTCCGATCTGACCAATTCGCAGTGCTCGCCCAATACGGTGCACTGGACCTACGACACCTATATGCTGGCGCACGGCACCGGCGGCGCGCTGGTGAAAGCCGGCGGCGATAGCTGGTTCTTTATCACCGCCGACTATGCCTTCGGCGCGGCATTGGAACGCGACACCACCGCCGTGGTGAAAGCCGGTGGCGGCAAGGTGGTTGGTAGCGTCAAGCACCCGCTGAATTCGTCGGACTTCTCTTCCTTCCTGCTTCAGGCCCAGGCCTCCAAGGCCAAAATCATTGGCCTCGCCAATGCCGGCGGCGATACCACCAATACGATCAAGCAAGCGGCCGAATTCGGCATCGTCAGCGGCGGCCAGAAACTCGCCGCGCTCCTGCTCTTTCTCAGCGACGTTCATTCGCTCGGCCTGAACGTGGCGCAAGGTCTGAACTTCACCGAATCCTTCTACTGGGACACCAACGATCAGACCCGCGCCTTCGCCAAGAAATTCCAGGAGCGCATGCGCAACAAGCAAATGCCTACCATGGTTCATGCCGGCGTCTATGCGGGCGTGCTGCACTATCTCAAGGCCCTGGAAGCCATGGGCGGCAACAGCCATGACGGCGCCAAGATCGTCGCCAAGATGAAGGAAATGCCGACCGACGATCCGCTGTTCGGCAAGGGCAAGATCGAAGCGAATGGCCGCAAGATCCATCCCGCTTATCTCTTCGAAGTGAAGAAGCCGTCGGAATCAAAGGGCCCGTGGGACTATTACAAACTCGTCTCCACCATTCCGGCCGAACAGGCGTTCACGCCGCTGTCGGAAAGCACCTGCGCTCTCCTGAAGAAATAATATCGGCGGCCCGGCGGCACCCACCGTCGGGCCTCCTCGCACTCCGATTCATTGAGAGCCCGAGAGATCGATCGCGATGCAAGCCCTATACGCCCAACTTTTGGTGGGTCTGATCAACGGCTCCTTCTATGCGCTTTTGAGCCTGGGGCTGGCCGTCATCTTCGGCATGCTCAACATCATCAATTTCGCTCACGGCGCGCTCTATATGATGGGCGCTTTCGTCGCCTATTTCTTCCTCGAATATGCGGGGCTGGGCTATTGGTGGTCGCTATTGCTCGCGCCCATCGTCATCGGCCTGTTCGGCATCGTGCTCGAACGCACCATGTTGCATCGCCTGCAAGGGCTCGATCATCTCTATGGGCTGCTGCTGACCTTCGGCCTCGCGCTCATTATCCAAGGCCTGTTCCAGAATTACTTCGGTTCCTCCGGCCTGCCCTATGCCATCCCCGAACAGTTGCGTGGCGGCATCAATCTCGGCTTCATGTTCCTGCCCATCTATCGCGGCTGGGTGGTGATCTTCTCCATCATCGTCTGTTTCGCCACCTGGTTTCTGATCGAGCGGACAAGGCTCGGCGCCTATCTGCGCGCAGCGACGGAAAATCCCACTCTGGTGCAGGCCTTCGGCATCAACGTGCCGCGGATGATCACCCTCACCTACGGCCTCGGCGTCGGCCTCGCCGCGCTGGCCGGCGTACTCTCCGCCCCGATCAATCAGGTGCGGCCGCTGATGGGCGCCGATCTGATCATCGTCGTCTTCGCCGTGGTGGTGATCGGCGGCATGGGCTCGATCATGGGATCGATCATCACCGGCTTCGCGCTGGGCGTGATCGAAGGACTGACCAAATATTTCTACCCCGAAGCCTCCAACACCGTCGTCTTCGTTTTGATGGTGCTGGTGCTGCTGGTGAAGCCGACGGGACTGACGGGACGGGCCAACTGACATGACATCGATCACCGCAAGCACCAATCCGGCCAACAACACCCGCGACGAAAGCATCGTCTTCATCATCATGGCCGTCGTCTTGGCCATCGTGCCCTTCACCGGGCTTTATCCCTATTTCGTCATGCAGGCCCTGTGCTTTGCCTTATTCGCCTGCGCCTTCAATCTGCTGATCGGCTATGGCGGCCTTTTGTCGTTCGGCCATGCCATGTTCCTGGGCACGGCCGGTTATGTCACCGCTCATGCCTTGAAGGTCTGGGGTTTTGAGCCGGCGCTGGGCATTCTCCTGGGCGTCGCCGCCTCCGCCGCACTCGCGGTGCTGACCGGCCTCATCGCCATTCGCCGACAGGGCATCTATTTCGCCATGATCACCTTGGCGCTGTCGCAGCTCCTCTATTTCATTTATCTGCAAACACCGTTCACCCATGGCGAAGACGGCATCCAGGGCGTGCCGCAGGGCCGGCTGTTCGGCTTCATCGATCTCTCCCGCCCGCTCACGCTCTATTATTTCGTCCTGATCGTTTTCCTGCTCGCCTTCCTGCTCATCTTCCGCATCATCAATTCGCCATTCGGCGAGATCTTGAAATCGATCCGCGAGAACGAACAGCGGGCGATCTCGCTGGGCTACCGCGCCGATCAATACAAGCTCATGGCCTACATTCTGTCCGGCGCGCTCGCCGGCCTCGCCGGGTCCATGAAAGTGCTGGTCGCGCAGAACGCGGGCCTAACCGACGTGCACTGGTCGATGTCGGGCGAAGTGGTCTTGATGACTTTGCTCGGCGGCCTCGGCACCATCTTCGGTCCGATCGTCGGCGCCTTCATCATCATCACCATGCAGCAATATCTCGCCCAATTCGGCCAATGGGTGATCGTGATGCAGGGCGCCATCTTCGTGATCTGCGTGCTCACCTTCCGCCGCGGCATCGTCGGCGAAATCGCGCACTATTTTAAGCGCTCGCTGTAGCCGGCGCTCCGCGAGACACAGGCAAGAGACGCAACAGCGACGTCAGTACCGTCACGGTGACGATCAGCAGCGCACCGTCCAGCCGCCACGGCAGGCCAAGGCCCATGGTGAGCCACTCGCCCACGACACAGACGACCAGTTGCAGCAAGGCCAGAAGCGACCAAGGAACCGCGCCTTGCCCGTTCGTCTGGCGCGCATAGGCGAGAACGAAGAGAACGATCAAAGGAATGAAAAGGATCAGTCGCGTCAAAAGAAGCGCCGGCGTCGACCACGCAAAAACCACGTAGAACAAGGCCGCGATATAGCCCGCGGCCACATTCGCCAGAAGCGGCGACCAGATCAGCGCGCGCATCGCAATGCCTTTCGGGCCGCCCAATTCGGACGTTGAGTCTTGTCCGGATTCGCCACGCGCGATGATGATATTGACCACAACCACGGCAGCACTGGCGATGAGCAGGTAAGCGGCACTGATAAGAACAGCCGAGCCAGTCACCGCGCCCGTCTGCATAGCCGCGATCGCAATCGCGATCTGCGTCGCGAGCCCCGCAAGAAACGGTGCGATCCAGAGCAGCCAGAATCCATTGCCAACGCCAGGCAACACGATCCGATCGGCAAGCCAGATCAACACCAGCGTACCGCCGACCAAGGCGGCGACATCCGCAAGAATGGTGGCATTATCCGCCTCCACGACCCCGATGCGCGTCAAGGCCGCGACAACGCCAAAGCCCTGAAGTGCGGCAAGAACGATGGCGCAAATAGTGACGATACGGCCGACCCAGACGGCGTTGGCGAACGAAGCCGATTGCCATTGCCGAAATTGCGGGATCAACAGCCTGGCGAACTCGATAAAAACCAGAACCGTCAAAAGCGGCGTCAGGCCAAGCGCCATGACCGAGAAACGGGCGGCCGGTCCCTGGCTCGCTCCAGCGGCTACAAGCCTCTCGGCGTCAAGACCCGGCAACGGAATTTTGCTGCCCAGCGCATAAACGATCAACACGCCGGCGATGACCGCCAAGGGTCGCCAGGATCGTTCAGCCGTTCGCCCCTGTTCCGTCATTCACCGTTCCCCGATTCCGCGTCGAGGGATCGTAGTCGCGGCACCAGGTGAAGGCTACAGCTAAGCTGCGTTCACCCGGCGGCCCCGGTTCCACAGGGCGAAGGGAGCGCCCGACAGCAGCACTTCGAGAAAGGTCCGGTCCTGCCAATGACCGTTGACGGAAAGGCGCGGCAATGCGGTCAGATGCTGCGCATGTTCGGGAAACACCATGCCAGGCCGCGTCGTCACCGCGCTGGCAAAGCCCAGTTCCCTCGCCAGCGCGAACTCGCGCGGTCCCGCCGAGGTCGGATCGCCGACGGGAAACGCCAGATGTCGCGCCGGCTGGCCGATCTCGCGTTCGATGATCGCGCGGCTCTCCGCCAATTCGCGCCGCGCGAAAGCCTCGTCGTGCTTGGCGAGCATCGGATGGGTCAGCGTATGCACGCCGATGGTGCACAGCGGGTCGCGCGCGATCTGGCGCAGGCCATCCCAATCCAGGCACAACCGCTCGACGAGTTTCGCCGGTTCGACACCAGCCTGTCGCGCAAGAGCGGCAATGCGATCAAGCAAATCCTGTTCGGAACCGGCGCGCAACGGCCAATAGAGCGCGCGGAAAGCTTCGGCCTTTTCCGCGTCGTTGCGACAGTCGAGCGCAAGCCGCGTGCCGCCGATCTCGACGTCGATCCTCTCGAGGGCACGGATCGCCTCTTCCAGCTCCACCCACCAGAGCCGTGCCGTGCGGTCGGCGAAGCCAGTCGTCACATAGAGGGTGAACGGCGCCTGATGGCGGCGCAGGATCGGCAGGGCATATTCAAGATTGTCCTTATAGCCGTCGTCGAAGGTCAGCACGGCGAAGGGCTTCTCCCCGCCCTGCCCCAACCGTTCGACCGCCTGATCGAGGCTGACGATCTCGAACCCCTCGCCCCGCAATGTGTCGATCACCGTTTCGAGAAAGTCCGGCGTAATCTCCAAAAGCCGGTTCGGCGCGAAGCCTGTTCCCGCCCACGGCCGCACGTGGTGGAACATCAGGATTACGCCGGCGCCACGGGCAAAGCGCGCCGCCCGGTGCAGTCCCGTGGCCCGGAATACCGCGAAACCGGCCGCGATGGCCTTTTCCTTGACGCTCGCGCGCATGGCAGATTCACAACCTCGGATAAGTCCGCATTGACAATTGCAGGCTATTTTAACAGTCCATCATAGACGGCAGTTACGAACAAATCGTCGCGACGCCCTTGTCGCGCAACCATGGCCGAGAGCGTGAGCATACTTCCTCGTATCGAGATTCACGACGATCCGGCCGGCGTCATCGACGCCTGGGCCGAACTGGAGGCGATCGCGCCGGCTTCCGTGTATCAGACACGGCGCTGGTTGCTGCCGTGGATCGAGACCGTCTGCCCGGCCGCCGGCATCCGCCCGCTGTTGATCCTCACCCGCGACCCGAGCAGCGGCGCGCCGCAGATGCTGCTGCCCTTCGGCATCCAGACGGCGGGCGGGCTGCGGCTGGCGCAATTCCTCGGCGGTCGCGATTCCAACGCCAATCTCGGCCTGTATCGGCCGGGCAGCGAACCGCCGCGCAATATCCTTGTGGCCATTCTGATGCAGGTGGCCCAGGCCAGCGCCTTCAAGCCGGACGCCTATGTGCTGGCCAACCAGCCGCTCTCCTGGGAAGGCCGTCCCAATCCCTTTGCCGCGCTCAGCCGCCAGGACAGTCCGAGCTTTTGCTATTCGACCGCCCTCACCGCCGATTTCGAAGCGCTCGCCAAGGAGCGGCTATCGGCCGATGCGCGCAAGAAGCTGCGCGGCAAGGCGCGCAAACTCGAAGAACAAGGCCCCGTCGCCTATCACAAGGCCACGACCGCCGAAGAGATCGAGACGACGATCGACGCCTATCTGGCGCAGAAGCGTGAACGCTTCGCGCAGATGAACATCACCTCCGACATGCGCAACGATGTCGCCCTCGCTTATTTTCGCCGCTCCTGCCTGCCGCGCGACGGAGAAGTGCCGGCGATCGAACTGCATACGCTGGCAATGGGCACCCGCATCATCGCCATCTACGGCGGCGGCATCCATCGCGGCCGCTTCCACGGCATGATCAATTCCTTCGACATGGACCCGATGATCGCCCGTTTCAGCCCCGGCGATCTGCTGCTACAACGGTTGATCGAAGCCAAATGCCAGGAAGGCCTGACGCGCTTCGATCTTGGCATCGGCGAAGGCCGCTACAAGAACACCTGGTGCAATGAGGCCGAGCCGCTGTTCGACACGCTGATCGGCCAAAGCGGCGCGGGCAAGGCTTTCGTGATGATGGAAAAGACCCGCCGCCGCGCCAAGCGCCTGATCAAGCAAAGCACCTGGGCCTGGCCGATGGCGAAGCGCCTGCGCGCCCGCCTCAGCTTTCTACGTCGAAATTAATCAGGCGGCGTCGCTGACCACCGGGCGACGGCTCGGCCGGGGCATCTCAGGGGCAGCGGGCGTCTGCATGACGACGGCTTCACCCGCGCCAGCTTCGACCAGCGATTCGCCCAGCGCCGTTGCCGCCAGTCCCATCGTTGGTGAAACCACGCAGACGCAATCGGCCGCCGGCGCCAGCCCCTTGGTGATTCCATCATCCGCCACCGGCGGCATCGACAGAACGAGGAATTCATAGGTCTGCGACAAAGCGTCGATGATCGCTTCGAGATCCTCGCCGATCGGCACGCTGCCCTCGCCCGCTTCGAGCACATGCAGGCGCGAGCCGCGATCGCGATGGATCACCTCTTCGAAGGAGGCATCGCCGGTCAACAGATCCGACAGGCCTTCCCGATGTTCGCGCAACGGCGAACGCCGGAAGTCGAGCAGAATCGTGCGGGCTTCGCTGGCGAGTTCACGCGCCAACGGATAGGCCGTCTCGCGGCTGTCGAGCGTCGCATCGGTCGGCACCGTCATGATCCGCGTGGCATATTCGATCTCGGCCGTGTCGAGCAGACGACGCGCGACGGTGGCAACCGACAGGCGCGGATCAGCTGGCACATCGCTTGGCGCGTCCGCTTCAGCCACAGGTTCCGCCAACGGCATGGGCACGGATTCGGGCACCGCAGGCATGTCGGATTCGGATTCCGGTTCGGGCTTGGCGTCCTCGATTTTGCTCTTGCGCCAGCCGGCGAGCAAAGAAGCCAAGACCGGCAAGGCAAACAGGCTGCGAGTCGTACGCGGATCGGGCCGCGGCTCGACGCGCACGTCAGGCGTCACGGGGCGATCGGCAGGCGCCGCATCGGCGACATCTATCGTGCGGCCCGGGCGCGGATCGGGATCATGCCGTGGCGACGGCGGCGCATAGGTGCCCTCCGGGCCATTCGGCACGAAGCTGTTGCCGGTCAGGAATTCGCGCATCAGGACAGCGCCGATCGACAGGACAAGACCTGCCAGCGTCGCCATCACGATGATCGGCAGCTTTTTCGGGAACGACGGCAGTTGCGGCGCCACGGCACGCGAAATCACGCGCGCATCGCCGGGTGTCGAGGCCGATTCCTGGCGCGCCGTCGCTTCCTGATATTTGGTGATGTTGGATTCGAGCTGATCCTTTTGCAGCTTCACATCGCGTTCGAGTTCGCGCAGCCTCACTTCGTCACCGCTGGCATTGCCGACAGTGCGACGCTGCTGATCGACGGCCGCGATAAGATTGTCGACGCGCGCGCCGGCGATCTTGGCATCGTTCTCCAAAGCACGCGCCGAGCGTTCGGCGGCCGTGCGTAGATCGGCGTCGAGGGTTGCAAGCTGCGCCATCAAATCCTTGATGCGCGGATGCTGCGGCCCCAGCGTGCGCGATTCCAGCGCCAGTTGAGCCCGCAGATTGATCCGCTGTTCGGAAATGCGGCGGATCAGATCATCCTTGGCGATGTCGGGCATATCGGTGAGGCGACCGCTGCGAATGGCGTCGCGCAGCAGTTTCGCCTTGGCCTGCGCCTCAGCCTGCGCCGAACGGGCCGTGGCGAGCTGGCCGTTGATGTCGGACAAAGCCTGCGTCGGCAGCGTCATGTTATTGGCGCCGAGCATCAGGCCGGTCGAGGCGCGGAAAGCTTCGAGCTTGGCTTCCGACTGCGCCACCTGTTTGCGCAGTTCGCCGACCAACGTACCAAGCGATTCCGCCGCCGCCTTGGCGCGCTCACGCTTCGCCTGCGACTGCATGTCGATATAAAGATCGGCGATCGTATTGGCGCCCTTGGCGGCGAGATCGGGATCGGGCGCCTTGAATTCGATCTGCAACACGCGCGACTTCGGCACCGGGAACACCGCCAGCGCATCGAAGTAATTGTCGAGAATGCGATCTTCCGGATTGGCCGGCGTGCGGCTGAAACCGAGCAGCGACAGAAGATTGCCAAGCAGGCTGCCGCCAGCCAGCGGATCGTAATAGGAATTGCCCCGCAGTCCCAGCGCACGGATTGCTTCGCGGCCGAGATCGCGCGACGTCACCACCTGCACCTGGCTGGCGACCGCTTCCTGATCGGGGGCCTGGCCCGACGACTCAGTCTGCACCCGCTCCGGTCGCGTGAAATAGTTTTCCTGATTCTCGATCAGCACCTTGGCTTCGCCGGTGTAGCGCGGCTTGACGACGAGCACGAAAGCGGTGGCGAGCGCAAAGCAAAGAGCCGTCGTTCCCAAGACAACATTGCGCCTGCGCCAGACCGTCCGCCAGATGCCCGGCAGATCGAGGTCCAGCGTGCGGCCGTCGTATCTTTGATCGTTAGAATCGGTCGCCTGGGAACTCATGAAACGCCCTTTCGGAAACTGGGCGGATTAGAGCGCCTTATGGTTGAGGGCTGGTTAATCCGCCAATCCCACGGCGCTGAGTTGCTTAGGCTTTATTAACCATACCACCCTAAGACTTAAGACGTGATCCCGCCGATGGCCGGGGGGAAAAGTCTCGTGTGGTTGCAGCATGATACGGCGTTCGTTCATCGCGGCCCTGGCCCTCGCGGCGATCGCGTTGCAGGGCTGTGCCAGGACCCATTATCAAAACGAGCTCCTCGAGGCGAACGCGGCGGCACCCTACCTGCTGGCCTCCGGCGATCGTCTCCGCATCATCGTTTTCGGCCAGGATTCGCTCTCGAATTCCTATGCCGTCGACGGAGCCGGCCGTATTTCCATGCCGCTGATCGGCCCTATCGATGCCTTCGGCCACTCCACCACCCAGCTTGAACGCATCATCGAAGGCAAGCTGCGCGGCGGCTACCTGCGCGAGCCGAAAGTCTCCGTCGAAGTCGAGGCTTACCGGCCCTTCTTCATCCTCGGTGAAGTGATCACCGCCGGCCAGTACCCATTCATTAACGGCATGACGGTACAAAATGCCGTCGCGGTGGCCGGTGGTTTCGGGCCACGCGCGTCGAGATCGAGCGCCGATCTGACGCGAGTCATCAACGGCGCTCCCGTCACGGGATCGGTGCCGCTGACCTATCCGGTCCTGCCTGGCGACACGATCACAGTCCGGGAGCGCTTCTTCTAGGACAGGGCGCTAAAGGCATGTGTCATGTTGGAAGCGCCGCCCTCGGATGACCGTCTCAAAATAATCCACGTCTTCCGTGCCCCGCTCGGCGGCCTGTTCCGTCATGTTCTGGATCTGGCCCGGGCGCAGATCGAGCGCGGCCATCACGTCGGCATCATCTGCGATTCTCTGACCGGCGGCGACCGGACCGATTCGGTGCTCGCGGAACTCGCCCCGAGTCTTGACCTTGGCCTTGTTCGCCTGCCGATGCGGCGCAATCCGCACCCCACCGACCTCGGAAATCTGGCGCGAATCCGTAAATTGATGCGGCACTTGCAGCCGGATGTGATTCACGGTCACGGCTCCAAGGGCGGCCTTTATGCGCGCCTGCCCGGATTTCTGCCGGGCGCCGCGCCCGCTATTCGCGCCTACACGCCCCATGGCGGCAGTTTCAATTACCGCCCCGGCAGCCAGCTGCACCGAATCTATATGGCGACAGAATCGGTATTGGCCCGGTCCACCGACATTTTCCTGTTCGAAAGCGGCTTCATCCAGAGCTGCTTCATCCGCTACGTCCATGCGCCGGGCGCCTTCACCCGGGTGATTCCCAATGGAATCAGCGAAGCGGAATTTGTGCCCGTGACCGCCAATGCCGATGCGGCCGACTTTCTGTATGTCGGCGAACTGCGCTCGGCGAAGGGCATCGACACCCTGCTCGACGCCCATTTGGAGTTTGAACTGCGCACCCACCGGCGCATCCGCACCGTGCTCGTCGGTTCTGGTCCGGACAAGGAAGAGTTGCAGGCGCAGGCGCTGCGCAACGGGCTCAACGGGCGCGTCACCTTCCCCGGCCCCATGCCGGCACGCGAGGCCTTCCGCCTCGGCCACACCCTGATTGTGCCCTCGCGCGCCGAATCGCTGCCCTATATCGTGCTCGAGGCCGCCGCCGCCCGCCTGCCGATGATTTCGACCTCGGTCGGCGGCATTCCGGAAATTTTCGGCCCCTATGCCGGCCGGCTGATTCCCAGCAACGAGCCCTCCACCCTCGCCTCGGCCATGATCGATCAGGCGGGCAAATCGGATGGCGCCATCGCCCGGGAAGCCGGCCTGCTGGCCGACTACGTCGCCTCGCGATTCACCATTCATCAAATGGTCGACGCGGTGATTGAAGGTTACCGGGCCGCTTTGGCCAGAAAATTGCCCAGCATGGGAGATAATGGCCGAACCACGGCCTTGGCGTTCTAATATCGTACCGCAGAACAGTTGAACCGACCGGTCATGAACACGTTCACCGTCGACGATATGAAACGGGTTGAACAGACGCCCCCGCTGACGCCTGAACAGCAGGCGCAGCAGGAGGAGCGTCGCGTCCGCATGGCGCGGCTCGCCGAGACCCTGGCCGGCGGCGACACGCGGCCGGCCTGGTCGCCCATCGTCCTCATCGGCCTCGTGCGCCTGTTCGATTTCCTGTTGATCTGCATCGCCGGCTTCGCCGTCCATGCCGTCTATGTGCAGCCGGTGCGCGGCCTCGAAAGCTATTACGTCGCCGCCATCCCGACCGTGGCCTTTTTCGCCATGATCCTGTTTCAGGCCTTCGAACTGAATACGATCACCGCCTTCCGCGCGCCGATCGGCCGGGGCCTGCGCCTCGCCTGCGCCTGGATCCTGGTCTTTCTCGCGGCTTTGTCAGTCACCTTCCTGTTCAAGCTCGAAGGCGCCTTTTCGCGCGTCTGGGCCGCCGGCTTCTTCGCCCTCGGTCTGGCTTTGCTGATCGCCGGCCGCATCCTCGTCGCCGTCGGCGTGCGCTGGCTGACCCGGCGCGGGCAGCTCGACCGCCGCACCGTCATCGTCGGCGGCGGCGAGGCCGGCGCCGAACTGCTGACCGCCCTGTCCCAGCAGCGGGATACGGGCCTACGCATTTACGGCGTCTTCGACGATCGCGCCGACGACCGCACGCCCGACGTGGTGGCCGGCTATCCGAAGCTCGGCACCGTCGACGACCTGCCCGAATTCGCCCGTCACGCCAAGGTCGATCTCGTCATCTTGTCCCTGCCGATCACCGCCGAACAGCGCGTCCTGCAGATGCTGCGCAAGCTTTGGGTGCTGCCGATCGACATTCGCCTGGCCGCCCATGCCAGCAAATTGCGGCTGCGCCCCCGCTCCTATTCGTGGATCGGCGATGTGCCCGTGCTCGACGTCTTCGACCGGCCGATCGTCGATTGGGACCTGGTGCTGAAATCGGCTTTCGACCGGATTGTCGGCGCCCTGTGCCTCCTCCTTCTGTCGCCGGTGATGCTGGCCATAGCCATCGCCATCAAGCTCGACTCGCGCGGCGCGGTGCTGTTCCGCCAGCAGCGCTATGGCTTCAACAACGAACTCATCGAAGTGTTCAAGTTCCGTTCGATGTATTCGGACCAGCTCGACCCGACGATGAAGAAAATGGTGACACGCGGCGACCCCCGCGTCACCCGCGTCGGCCGTTTCATCCGCCGCACCTCCCTCGACGAACTGCCGCAACTGTTCAACGTCGTGCTCAAGGGCAACCTGTCCCTCGTCGGTCCCCGCCCCCATGCGGTCACCGCCAAGGCGGCCGACCGCGAATATGAAAAGGTGGTCGACGGTTATTTCGCCCGTCACCGCATGCGGCCGGGCATCACCGGCTGGGCGCAGGTGAATGGCCTGCGCGGCGAAACTGATACCCAGGAAAAGATCCAGCGCCGCGTCGAATATGATCTGTTCTACATCGAGAACTGGTCGATCCTGTTCGACATGTACATCCTCGCGGTCACGCCCTTCGCTCTGCTGAAGGCGGAGAACGCCTATTGAGCCCGCGAGCGCGCGAAATCCGGGCCTTTGCCATGATGGCGGCGATCGGTGCCGGTCTGCCGGCATGGGCCGATGCGCCACGGCTCAAGCTGACCTTGGCCGACGACACGCAGGTGATGTTCGATCCCAAGCGCGATGCCTGCGACGGCCATGACGTGCCGGACGTCAATGCCCGCGTCTTTCGCGATGCCGACAACAAGCTCGTGATGTTCGCTTTGCACGACGTCAACCGTCCGCTGCGCGGCCAGGACCTCTCCCACCTCAAGCTCGATTGCAAAGTCGCCTTCAAGGCCTCGTTCAGCGCCAATCCCGCCGCCTACGATCATCAGAGCTGGATCGCCGCCACATGGACCGACAACGGCAAGGACATCGCCGCCGTGGTCCATCACGAATTCCATGGCGACCGCAACGGCCAATGCGACGTGCCGAAAGATAAGGCGGCACTCGGCTGCTGGTTCAACACGCTGATCGGCGCTGTCTCCCACGATGGCGGTGCGACCTTCGCCAAACAGACGCCACCGGTGATCGCCTCAGCGCCATTCCGCCAGGATGTGGAGCAAGGTCGCCATCGCGGCTTCTTCAATCCTTCGAATATCGTCGCCTTCAACGGCAACCACTATTTTCTCAGCAACACCACCGGCTGGGCCGGACAGCGCTATGGCGCCTGTCTCTTTCGCAGCGCCGAACCGCTGAAAGCCGGCACTTGGCGCGCCTATGACGGCAAAGGTTTCACCATTCGCTATGCCGATCCCTATGGTCCGAAACAGCCGGCGCCCGCCGAATGCCGGCCGATCGCCCCCTTCCC
Organism: Rhizobiales bacterium 62-17; assembly: GCA_001898965.1. Classification (GTDB taxonomy): domain Bacteria; phylum Pseudomonadota; class Alphaproteobacteria; order Rhizobiales; family Beijerinckiaceae; genus Terripilifer. The sequence goes on along the minus strand of MKVW01000003.1, from coordinate 310,815 downwards.
GGTCGCGCCAGGTGCCATCGTGCGCCAACGCTCAAGCGGCACGTGGATCGCCGTCGTTCAGGCCTGGAAGGACGACAAGAGCTATCCGGTGCCCGGCTTCTATTACGTCACCTCGCGCGATCTGATCGCCTGGAGCGAGCCGCGCCTGCTCTTCGCCACCAAGACCTTGTTCGATAACGCTTGCGGCGCCGGCCGCCTCAATTCCTATCCCTCGCTTCTTGACGAACAGGCGCAGACGCGCAATTTCGAGGATGTCGGCGAGGAAGCCTGGCTCTACTATGCCTCGATGCGCGTCGATGGCTGTTCCCATACGTCCGACCGCGTGCTGATGCGCCGCAAGGTCACGATCAAACCGGAGGCCGCGGCCCGATGAGCGATACCGCGACCTACCCACAAAGCGCCGGCACCACACCGCCGACCACGCGACGCAAGGTCGATCTCGAAAAGATCTTGCGCGTCGTCTTCGCGCTCTTCGTCGCCGCCGGCAGCATTTCCATCATCGAGCCCTCGCCGTTCGACTATCTGTCATTCATCGTGCTGCCACTCTGGCTGCTGCGCGGTTTCCGGCTCAATGTCGTCTTGATGCCGATGATCTTTCTCTGGATCATCTACGACATCGCCGGTTTCGTCGCGCTGATGCCCCATTGGGACGAGCCGGAACCCAGACTGTTCCAGTTCCAGTCGCTCTATCTGGTCATCATGGGCATTTTCTTTGCCATGTTCTTTTCGGAAGAGACCGAGGAGCGGCTTGAACTCGCCCTAAAAGCCTTCACGTTCGGCTGTCTGATCAGTGCCTCTCTTGGCATTCTCGGCTACCTCGGCCTGTTTGGTCTCGCCGAATATACGACCATGTACGAGGGCCGCGTCAGTGGCACGTTCAAGGATCCGAACGTGTTCGGCTCCTACATGATCCTCGGCCTTGTCTATCTCGGCCACGGCATGATCACCGGCCGCATGCGCAACACATTCCTGGTCATGCTCGGCTTCGGCATCATCGCCGCCGGCGTCTTCCTGTCGTTCTCGCGCGGCTCCTGGGCCGCCTCCGCCGTCGCTTTGCTCACCATGTTCGTCGCGACCTTCCTCACGGCCGAAGAGGTCGCGATGCGACGGCGCATGTTGTTGTGGGCGGCAACCGCGATCGCGATCATCGTCATTGCCGTAATCGTCATTCTGTCGATCGATACGGCACGCGAACTGTTCCTGCAGCGTGCCACGGTCACGCAAGATTATGACGAGGGCCTCACCGGCCGGTTCGGCAACCAGCTTCGTTCCCTGCCGATGCTGCTGGAACTGCCTAACGGTTTCGGCCCTTTGCGCTTCCGCCTGGTCTTTTTCCTTGAGCCACACAATTCCTACATCAACGCCTTCTCGGCCTATGGCTGGGCCGGCGGCTTTGCGTGGCTAATCCTAGTGGCTTCGACCTTCTTCATCGGCTTTCGCTTGATGATCGTGAAATCGCCCTATCGCAGCATTTCTCACGTCTGTTGGCCGGCGCTCATGGTTCTGCTGCTGCAAGGTTTCCAGATCGATATCGATCACTGGCGCTGGGTTTTTCTCAGCTTTGGCACGGTCTGGGGCCTGGAGGCCGCACGTGTGCGCTGGAAATGGCAGCAACGGCGATCCCTGATCCGGCCAGAAGCCCCTCCCGTGCGGTAGAGATTCGTGGATGACAGATATGGATCGCTCATTCGCCGAGGACAGAAGCAAACCGCAGTTCGAGCACAGCCGCTATCGCGCGCTCGACGGCTATCGCTTCATCGCCGCGAGCCTCGTCGTACTCTATCATTACAATCTGGATTTTGGCCTCGGCATAGAGGCCTATCTACCCGCGGTGAAAAAACTCTACGCTCTCGTTGATTTCTTTTTCGTCCTCAGCGGCTTCGTGATCGCCACGAGCTATATCGACCGCGTCGGCACCCTGCCCCAATACGCGACGTTCATGCGGCGACGCTTTGCCCGCCTCTATCCGCTGCATGCGGTAACATTGCTCGCCTATGTAGGCCTCGCTATCATCATGGCGCTCGGCCTCGCGCAAGCGAACCATGCGGACTTTTTCCGATGGTCGGCGCTGCCGGCCAATATCCTGCTCGTTCAGGCCTGGGGGTTTCTGTCGGGACCATCCTTCAACGTGGTCTCATGGTCCATCAGCGCCGAATGGTTCCTTTACCTCGTCTTCCCCCTGCTGGCATGGCCGGCCCGGCGCCTGCCGCCCCTCGCGAGCCTGGGACTTGTCGCCGCCTTCATCATGGCATTGGAACTGTCGCGGCGAGCTGGCGGAATCGGCGGCTGGGCGGAAGCCAGTTACGATTTCGGCATGCTGCGCGCGGTGCCCAGCTTCTATGCCGGCATACTCATCGCCATCTACGTGCCGCGATTAGGCTCTCGCCTCGTCGTTCCATGGACGGCGGTCCATGTCATATTCTTGGTGGCTCTGGCCTGTTTGATGGTCGACGCGCTGCATGTCGTCGCCCTTGCACTATTTGCCCTGACGGTCGCGGCGGCGGTTCTTGCCGAAAATAGCGGCCCAACCGTCATGGGAGGAACACGCATGGGCGCATTGGGCGATGCGTCCTACGGGATTTATATGATCCACCCTCTGATCAGCATTCCGATCCTCGTCGTCGTTCGCAGCAAAATTGGCCTTGGCACTCCGGCAGCCGCAATGATCGCAGTGATAACCTATGTCTTTGTCGTATGGGCCGCGATGATCATCCACCGCAAGTTCGAAATGCCCATGCGCCGCTGGATCGCGGGAGAAGGTTCGTCTCGCAAAGCGATCAAGTCTTCCTCGTCGGTCACGGCCTGATCAAAAATAGCGCGGGATTTTCCCGTTCTGCGGGGTCTGGTCCGGCAGATCGATGAAGGTCTCGTCGACATAGCACCAACCCCAGCCTTCCGGCGGATCATAGCCTTCGATGATCGGATGGCCGGTGGCCTTGAAATGGCCGGTCGCATGTTTGTTCGGCGACTGGTCGCAGCAGCCGACATGGCCGCAGGCGCGGCACACACGCAGATGCACCCACCAGCTTCCGGTCTTCAAACATTCCTCGCAGCCCAAGGCGCTGGGCGTGACGACCTTGATGCTGTCGGTGTGACGGCACTGAGCTGACATGGAACCTCCAAACGATCACAACTCTTACATCATGGTCCGCCGCTCCCGCGCCGTCACACCGAAGCGACGACGAAAGGCGCGGCTGAAATAGGACAGATCACCGAAGCCGACCGAATAGGCGAGTTCGGTCAACGAACGGCGATACCCCGCCGCCAGTTGCCGATAGGCCAGCTGCAACCGCTGTTCCAGCACATAGTCGCTGAACGTTGTGCCCTCGGCGCGGAATAAAGTCTGTAGCGTGCGCGGCGCCAAGCCTACTGCCTGCGCCACGTCGTTCAGGGACAATGCGGGATCCGAAAGGCGAGCGCGGATGTGCTGACAGACGTGCTGAAAACGCGCCTGCTGCACGCTATCGCGCACGCCTTCGCCGCGTGTCGCACCGAGCGCCAAGGCCAGCAGATCGACAAAGATTTCACTGGCCTGCGCCGCCTCCGCCGGGCTCAGTCGATCCGCCGTCGCGGCCAATGTCCTGGCGAAGGCGGTGAACAAGGTCCCCGCCCCGCTGCGCGACAGCGGCAGGGCCACGGCGTCAACCGCATCGGCCGCGCGCGCCAGGATCATCGCGCGCGGCACGATGAAACTGGTGAGCGACATCGCCGTCGGAAAATTCAGATCGAACGGTCGCGTGCTGTCGAAGAACAGGCAATCGCCGATCCCAGGCTGCTGCTGCCTGTCGCCTTGGGTCAGAACGCAAACGCCATCCATGTGCAGATTGACGTGGAAATGGTCGCTGTTGTCGGCGCTCACCGAAGCGCGGCTGCGACGCACCACATGGGTCTGCGACGTCACATGATTGACGAGCAAGGGACCCGCCGCGACACTGCTGATGCGCCCCTGAAAACCTTCGGGCTCGTCACATTCCGTCCGCACCTTCAGGAAGGCGTCGCAAACCGCATCGTTCCAGAAAGAGAAACGCTCCCTCCCCGCGACATCGTCAGTCGACCAAACCCGCATGACGATCTCCCTCATCCGCCACGGCGGCGACAGCTTAGCCCGGTCGGCGCGACGGGCAAAGGCAAGGGTCCGGCGCAAGGGTCGGCGCAAGGGTCCGGCGCCTGCGTCCAAAACCACCGGCGCCTCTGTCCAAGCCGCCCGACCGCGATCATGCTAGAGCCGGGATCGGAGAGGGAGACAATCCATGACACATTTCGTTTTGATTCACGGCGCTTGGCACACGGGGGAACATTGGGCGCCGGTCGCCAAGCGGCTCGAACAACTCGGCCACAAGGTCACGGCGCCAACCGTGCTCGGCCCCGGCAAAGGGGTCGACAAAAACGTCACCCACGCCCAGCAGATCGCCGATCTGGTCAACCAGATCACCAAGGCGGACCTGAAGGACTTCGTTCTCGCCGGCCATTCCTACGGCGGCACGATCATCTCCCGACTGGCGGAAGAAATTCCTGATCGCATTCGCCGGCTGGTGTTCTGGAACGCCTTCGTGCCCCTGCCCGGCAACAGCCTCGACGATGAGACCCCACCGCATTATCGCGCGCTGTTCAAGCAGCTCTCGGACGCCTCGGCCGATCGCACGGTCACCATGCCGTTTCCGATCTGGCGCGAAGCCTTCATGAACGACGCCGATGAAGCCCTGGCCAAATCGGCCTACGAGACATTGTCGTCGGAACCCTATCAGCCGCTGATCGACAAACTCGATCTGAAACGCTTCTACGAAACGAAAATCCCCAAGAGCTATCTGAACTGCACCGAGGATATCGCACTTCCCCCCGGCGAGTGGGGATGGCACCCCCGCATGTCGAGCCGTCTCGGTCTCTACCGGCTGGTGCAGATGCCGGGCAGTCACGAAGTGCTCTTCACCAATCCGGTCGGTCTCGCCGACAAACTGGTGGAAGCGGGCCGCGATTAGCCGGCCAGCGCCTGCCGGTAGATCGCCTCGATGGCGTCGAGATGTCGGTCTAACGTCAACGGCCGCGCCCAATAGCGCTCATAGGCGGCGCGCGACATGCGCGCCGCTTCGCCGTCATCGCTCAAACGCCGCAGCGCCTGGGCCAAAGACTGCGCATCGCCGGACTTGAACCACAGGCCGTTGACGCCATCCTCCACCGCCTCGCGGCCGGCGCAGACGTCCGAAACAATGACCGGCGTGCCCAGCGCCAAGGCTTCATAGACGGTCAGCGGCTGGCCTTCGTACCAGACCGAGGGAAACACCAGCGCGCGCGCCGCGCGCATGTGAGCGCGCACCGCATCAGACTTTTGCCAACCGAGAAAGTTCGCCTTCGGATAGCGCGCCTTGAGTTCATCCATCAGCGGCCCGTCACCGGCTATATCAGGCGCTATGCCCGCAAGGTCCGCGGCGGCGCAGAAATGCTCGATCCCCTTCTCCCGCGACAGCCGGCCGGCATAGAGAAAGCCCGTGCCCGGTTTGTCCTTAGGGCCCAGATCCTGCGCTTCGATTGGATTGTCGACGCGGTGATAGACCGGATGCTTGGGCATATAGGGCCGCGACACCTCGTCTTGCAGGGCGCTGATGGTGATGACGTGGCCGATGGCCTCTTTCAGGCCACTGTGATCGAGCACCACTTGCCGGCCAACCCGCACCAGTTTGCGGGCGTAATTACGGGAGTCGCAATTGGTGGCGATGCAAGACAGCGACAGCGGCACCCGATGGCAGGTCACGGCTCTGGGATAGTCGTAAAAGCCGCCGTTCGGGCACACCAGGAAGAATTCGTGCATGGTGTAGACGCAAGGCAGCCCGGCCCGCTTCAACGCCGCGCCGATCGAGGGGGAAAGCGCCTTCGGCCAAGCGTGGACATGCACCACGGTTTCATGCCGGTCGAGCCCCGCCAGAGCCGCTTCCAGCCGCCGCTCCGCCGGCCGGTTCCAGATGATCTGGCTGAGGAAACCGAGCTTCGAGGGCGTCGTATCGATGTCGAACTGATCGAGGCAGATGACCGCGATGCCGGCCTGCTCCAGGCGCGGGTCGACCGGCCCGACGGCTGCGAAATAGGTCACCTTGCGGCCACGCGCCGCAAGCCCGAGCGCGCTTTCGATGGCGACTTTCGATTGGCCGCCATTGATATAGGCGTGATCGGCGAGGATGAAGATATGCATATAAATCCAAACAAGGCGGCCAGTCAGCGTAACGCCGCTACCCTGCGCCGGAAATCTTGATTCAAGATTGAGGCCGCCGCCCCAATCGGTCTTTGCTCATTCCAGGGAAATAACAATGGCGTCATCCAGCCGCTTTTTCGTCCTGCTTGCCGGCCTGATGGGCGCGGCTGGCGTGGCTTTGGCCGCCGCCGCGACTCACGCGGGCGCGCCGGAACTGCTCAATCCGGCTTCCAATATGCTGCTTTTCCACGCCGCCGCGCTGCTGGCCCTGGCGCTGGGGGGCGCTTCGCCGCTCCTGCTGCTGGCCGGCGGCGGCACACTTTTGCTCGGAACTGTGCTGTTTTCGGGCGATCTGGCCCTGCGGGCACTGGCTGGCGTGCGGGCTTTCCCCATGGCGGCGCCCGCCGGCGGCATGCTGATGATCCTCGGCTGGCTGGTTACGGGGTTTTGCGGGCTTTTCCACCGCCGTTGAGCAGGGCTGGCGCGAACATTGCCTTATCGTAACTCGAAGCATCCTCAACTTTATGTAATCTAGGTGCATTCGCCCCCGCCGTGATATAATGAGCGAACGGGGGAGTGAAACTTCAGACATGGGCGAGACGGCAAACGTCCGCCGGAGGGAGACTACGTTCTATGAAAAGGCCCAGCGTCGCGACGACGCTCACCGGTGTGGCCGTCGCCGTGATCGCGTCCGCGGTCATCTGGCCGGGCGCCGCCAACACGATCTTCCCGGGGGCGGGTGATCGCGGCAATGCCGCACGCGCCTATCTGCCGTCCATTCTTGTCGGAATTTTGCCGGCCTACACGCCAAACGCCAATGGCGGCGCCATCGGCCAGGCCCAGGCGCAAGCTCCGGCCGCCGCGCCGAACGCGCCAGCCGGGTCTCCCGGCGGCCGGCCGGCCGTTCCCGTGGTCACGGGCAAGGCCTCGCGCGGCTCCATGCCGCTGGTGATCAATTCGCTGGGCACTGCCCAACCGATGGCCACAGTGGCGCTGAAGACCCGCGTCGATGCCCAGGTCGACAAGATCGGCGTTGCCGAAGGCAGCCTCGTCCAGGCCGGTACGGTCATCGCGCAGCTCGACTCCCGTCAGGTCGAAGCGCAGATCAAACAGGCCGAAGCCACCCTTGCCCGCGATGTCGCCGCCCTCGAACAGGCCAATCGCGATGTCGCCCGCTACGCCGAACTTCTGTCGAAGAACGCCGGCACCAAGATCAATCTCGACAACGCCCGCACGGCGGCGGCAACCGCCACCGCCAATATCGCCGGCGACAAGGCACAAATCGAAAACCTGAAAGTGCAGCTCGGCTGGTACACGATCGCAGCGCCGATCACCGGACGGGTCGGCATGATCAGCGCCAAGGCGGGCAATATCGTGCGCTCCGGCGACAACACCGCCACCGGTACGCTCGCCACCATCGTCCAGACGGCGCCGATCTACGTCGCCTTCTCGCTCGCTCAATATCTGCTGCCGGATCTGCGCGATTCCATCGGGGCCCCTGGCGCCGAAGTGCAGGCGACGCCGCAAGGCTCGCAACGCACCATCAAGGGCAAGATCGCTTTCGTCGACAACATGATCGATCCGGCGACCGGCACCGTCAGTGTGCGCGCCGTCTTCGACAATGCCGACGAAGGACTTTGGCCTGGGCAATTGTGCAATCTGCGCATCGTTCTGCGTATCGAGCAGGACGTGGTGAGCATTCCGCGCGAAGCCACCCAATCGGGCCAGGAAGGCAATTTCGTCTATGTGGTGGAAAACGGCGTGGCACGCCTGCGCACGGTCAAAGTGGCGCGAACGCAGGATGGCCGCGACATCATTTCGGAAGGTTTGAAGGGCGACGAGACCGTCGTGGTCGAAGGCGCATTGGCTTTGGCCAATGGCGCGCGCGTCGTCATCCGCAATGACACGGGCAAAACGGATAGTTGAGTAACGGGCGGCTGGACTAAAGGGCTGGAAGGTCGGGTGATGAACATCTCGGAGCTATGTATTCGCCGTCCCGTGATGACGACATTGCTGATGATGTCGTTCATCGTCTTCGGCCTTTTCGGTTATTCGAAACTGCCGGTGGCCGCCCTGCCCCGAGTCGACTTCCCGACGATCAGCGTCTCCGCCACCCTGCCCGGCGCCAATCCGGAGACCATGGCGTCCTCGATCGCCGCACCGCTCGAACGCGCCTTCGCCACCATCCCCGGCATCACCCAGATGACCTCGCGGTCGTCGAACGGCCAGACGAACATCATCATCCAGTTCGATCTCGACCGAAACATCGACGGCGCGGCCCTTGACGTGCAGTCGCAAATCTCGGGCACTTTGCGGCGCCTGCCGCCGGAACTGCCGGCACCGCCGAGCTTCCGCAAGGTTAATCCGGCTGACGCGCCGGTCCTGTTCCTCAGCCTCAAGTCGCCGGTGCTGCCGCTATCGGCAACCAACGACTACGCCGAATTCACCTTCGCCCAGCAGATCTCGCAAATCCCGGGCGTCGCCCAGGTGCTGATTTTCGGCCAGCAGAAATTCGCCGTCCGCATCGAGGCCGATCCCGATGCCGCCGCGGCGCGCGGCCTGACCCTGAACGAAATCCGCACCGCCGTCGCCGCTGCCAATTCCTCGGCCCCTGTCGGCGGTCTGCGCGGCGAGAACAAGGATGCGGTGCTGAAAGCCACGGGCCAGATCGAAAAGGCCGCCGGCTATAAAGACATTGTCGTCGCCTGGCGTAACGGCTCGCCGGTGCGCCTGTCCGAAATCGCCAATGTCTATGACTCGGTCGAGAACGACCGCACCGCCGCCTGGTTCGGCAACGACCGTTCGATCCAGTTGGCGATCTTCCGCCAGTCGGACGCCAATACGGTCGCGGTCGTCGACGCGATCAAGGAAAAGCTTCCGCAGATGCAGGCGCAATTGCCGCCTTCGGTCGAAGCGCGCGTATTGCTGGACCGCTCGGAATCGATCCGCGAATCCGTCCACGACGTGCAGTTCACCCTGCTTCTGTCCGTCGCCCTGGTGGTGCTGGTCATCTTCCTCTTCTTGAAGACGATGACTGCGACGATCATTCCGGCGCTCGCTTTGCCCGTGTCGCTGATCGGCACCTGCGCCTTCATGTATATGTTCGGTTATTCGATCGACAACATATCGCTGCTGGCGATCACGCTCGCCGTCGGCTTCGTCGTCGACGACGCCATCGTCATGCTCGAAAACATCATGCGCCATATGGAAGAGGGCATGCGTCCCTTCGAAGCGGCGCTGAAGGGCTCGCGCGAAATCGGCTTCACCATTCTGTCGATCACCTTCTCGCTCGTCGCCGTGTTCATTCCGGTGCTGCTGATGGGCGGCGTGGTCGGGCGCGTGTTCCGCGAATTCGCGGTGGTGATCTCCTGTTCCATTCTGGTTTCGGGCTTCGTGTCGCTGACGTTGACGCCCATGCTCTGCGCCCGCATCCTCAAGCCGATCGACCATCACGCCAAGCCGAATGCCTTCACGCGCAGCGTCGACTGGTTCATCGACGGCATGAATTCGCTCTACCGCATCACGCTCGACGCGGTGCTGCGCGCACGCCTGCTGATGCTCGGCATCACCTTCCTGACCATCGGCGTCAGCATCGCCATGTTCATCTGGATGCCGAAGGGCTTCTTCCCGACCGAGGACACGGGCTTCCTGTCCGGCTCGACAGAAGTCTCGCCCGACACCGCTTTTCCGCTGCAATCCAATCTCAACCAGAAAGTGGTCGACATCGTCCTGAAGGACCCGGCGGTCGAATATGTCGCCTCGAACGTCGGCTTCCTCGGCGCCGCCAACCAGGGCAGCGTTTTCGTCGCGCTGAAACCGAAGGCGGAGCGTGGCAATATTCAAGACGTCATCGCCCGGCTGCGCCGCTCCACTGCCGCCGTGCCCGGCATCAACACCGTGTTCAACCCGGTGCAGAACATGAACCTGTCCGGCGGCCGCCAGTCGCGCGGGCAATATCAATTCACCCTGCAATCGGGTGACCTCAAGGCCCTCTATGCCAAGGGCCCCGAAATGCTCGACCGCATGCGCGAACTGTCCAGCCTGCGCGACGTGACGAGCGATCTGCAGATCCGCAATCCAGAACTCAACGTCGATATCGACCGCGAGAAGGCGGCCGCCTATGGCCTGACCGCCGACCAGATCCGCACAGCTCTGTTCAACACCTACGGTGCCCGCCAGATATCGACGATCTTCACCCAGATCGCCGACTATCAGGTCATCCTGCTCGCCAACCGCCGCTTCCAGGACGACCCGTCGGCTCTCAGCCGCATCTACATCCGCGCCCAACCAGGCGCCGGCGGCACGGTCGTGGCACCTGTCGCACCGACGACAGGCGCCGGCTCCAGCAGCAGCTCGACAACGTCCGCGACGCCCGCCCCGACCGCCAATATCTTCAACTTCCCGATTGTTCCGCTCGACCAGGTGGCAACGATCCGCCGGTCTGTCGGCCCGCTCACCATCAACCGTCAGTCGCTGCAACCGGCCGTGACGCTGTCCTACAATGTCGCGCCGGGTGTCGCCTTGTCGGAGGCCAACGAGGCAATCCGCCGCGTCGCCAAGGAAATCGAACTGCCGGCGACCATCTCGACCAATTTCTCGGGCGCTGCCGCTCTGTTCGAGGAGGCGCAAAAGGGTCAGGTGCCGCTGATCATCGCCGCCATTCTGACTATCTATATTCTGCTCGGGGTGCTCTACGAGAGCTACATCCACCCGATCACCATTCTGTCGGGCCTGCCCTCCGCCGGCATCGGCGCGCTGCTGGCGCTGCATCTGTTCGGCATGGATTTGTCGGTCATTGCCATCATCGGCGTGCTGCTGCTTGTCGGCATCGTCAAGAAGAACGCCATCATGATGGTCGACTTCGCGCTTGAGCGACGGCGCGACGGCGTCGACGCCCTGCCCGCGATCCGCGAAGCCGCGCTGATCCGTTTCCGCCCGATCATGATGACGACCTTGGCCGCAATCTTCGGCGCCATCCCGATCGCCATTGGCGCGGGTGCCGGCGCCGAACTACGCCAGCCACTCGGCATCGCCATCGTCGGCGGCCTGTGCGTGTCGCAATTGCTGACGCTCTACATCACGCCGGTGATCTACTATTACCTCGACAAGGTCGACAGCTACATTTCCGGCGGCGCCACGCAACAGGTCGAGGCCGAACCCGACCTCGAACCGGTTCCGGTTCGCCACGCCGCCGAATAAACGCCACGGCGAAGTGAGACATTTGGGGCCCGTGCTAGCGCGCGGGCCCTTTCATTTTCACTGTCTTCGAGGCTCCAATGCCCGCCTATCTGATCTCCGACGTGACCGCCAAGGATGCCGCAGCCTTCGAAACCTATCGGACGCGCGCCGCCGCCTCGATTGCTCAGTACGGTGGCCGCTATCTGGTGCGCGGCGGCCCGATTGAACCTTTGGAAGGTCAGTGGATGCCGCGCACGATCGTCGTCGTCGAATTTCCCGCCACCGAACAGGCCAGGCTTTGGTACCGCTCGCCCGAATATGCCGATGCCCTCGCCGTTCGCGACGAAGCTTTGACCCGTCATCTCATTCTCGTCGACGGGATCGGTGAAAGCTGAACGGCGAAAGCCGATGGACGCTTGCCACATCGTTCATCTTTGAGTAACCATACGACATAGAGGCCACTGATTATCCGAGAGTTTCCCGCGTCCTGATGGAGTGGCTGATGTCGCGCGTTGCAAATTCCACCGCCAGCGATCAGCCGGCGCCACGCCGCGCTCCCCGTCGCAACATTCCGCGTCGTACTTGGATCGCCTTCGGCGCCGCCGCCTGCCTCGTTACCGTCACCGCCGTTCTCTTCGGTCCGTCGCTGCGCACCTTCGCGCAAAGCGACGAAAGCACCGCCGCCTATTGGCGGGCGGAACGTGCCCGCCATGCCCCTGCGCGCGTGCAACCCGTTTACGTCAGCGCCTATGCGCCAGCGCAGCCTTCCGTTCTCTCCAGCCTGCCACGGAATTTGCGCGCCGGTCTTCCTGGCCCGCTGGACAATCTCACCGGTTTGGCACCAGAGACCCGGCTGCAACCGCAACGGCTGCAACCACAGCGTCAACCGACGGCAACGCGCCAGACCGCACCGGCCGTCGTTCCCGTCGTCCATTCGAAGACCGTGGCCATGTGCGTGCGGCTCTGTGACGGCTTTCATTTCCCCGCCAGCAATCAGGCTTTGGGACCGGCGCAGCTCGAAGCCGATTGCAACAGCCTGTGTCCCAACGCGCCGACGCGCGTCTACTACAGCCGCTCGGAGAAGATCGAGGATGCGGTTGCGGCCCGCACAGGCCGCACCTATCGCACCCTGCCCGTGGCCGGCCGCTATGCCTCCGCCCGCGACAACACCTGCACCTGCCGGACCGACGGCCTGCCCGGTTTGCAGAGAGCCGACATCTACCGCGACCGCACCCTGCGGCGCGGCGATCCGGTGATGACCGACACCGGCTTCCGCATTTTCAAGGGGTCGGAGCGTTGGCCCTATCGTCCCCGCGATTTCGCTAGCCTGCACGAGGCGGGCCGTCTGCCCGTCACCTCCCGTGCCGTCCTCGTCGCCCTGGAACGGGCCTCGGGGATCGTCAAACGCAGCCCCGCCGTCCTGCAGGCGGGGCCGAACCGGACCCGCGCCGACCTGACGCCGGCTACCGCGCCCTCGCCATTTCCATCGCTCCTGCGCCAGCCGGCGCAAGCCCGGGACGGCCGTGGACCCGTCCGGATGATCGGCCCGCAAGCCTTCTACAGCCGCTAAACCATCCTTTGCCGGGCCCCTGGCACCCCATTTGCTTGGGGATGGCCTGGAAAATTCCCTTCGCCGCCATGGATTTGCTCAACTTTTCTTTTCTAAGCTGATCAGGTCATGATGGCGGTAGCCAATGGCATCTACCATTTGCGCGCCCTCACCCGAACCATTCCTTTGCCTAATCAACCGTCCGCGATGAACCGAAGCCTGAAATGGGGAATTGGCCTGCTGCTGCTGCTTGGGGCGGCCGGGGCGTTTTTTCCCATCAGCGCCTTTGAGACGGCGATGCGCCGGCAGATCGCCCAGCAAGTGCGTCAGGTCAGCGGGCTCGACACCGACATCAAGGGGCGACTGTCCTTCTCGCTCCTACCCCGCCCGCAGATCCGGGCCGAAAATGTCGCCATCGGCACGCAACCGTCCATGGCGCTGCATACGCCGTTCGTGCGCGGCAACATCCGCCTGCTACCGCTGCTCGGCGGACGCATCGAACTCGAACGGCTGACCTTGATCGGGCCGCAGCTCTCACTGCACACCGCAACCAGCAGCCTGACACGCCCCTCTGCGCAATTGCTTGGCGAACTGTCGAAGCTTGGGCCCCTCACCATCGCCGGCGGCTCGCTCGACCTGCAAATCGACGGGCGCCCGCCAGTTCAGATTTCCCAGGTCGATGGCATTCTCGATCCGCGCGGCCTGCCCGGCCCGCTCTCCTTCGCCGGCCGCTTCTTCTGGAACGAGGTGAACGGCGAGGCCGAAGTCCTGTTCGCCCACCTCTCCGATCTCTTCGACAAAGGCGCCACACCTTTCACCGCCAAACTGCGTTCGACGATTGCCGACGCGGCCTTCGACGGCATCCTGCAAGGCGGCTCGCGCTGGCAATTCGATGGCCACTTCGCCGGCACCGCCGCCAAGCCGCGCGCCTTGATGCAGGTGTTGAATTTCGCGCCCGCTCTGCCCGGTCCTTTGGCGACCGTCTCCGCCAACGGCACCTTGCGTATCACGCAACAGGCGCTCGCGCTGTCGGATGCCAGCATCACGCTTGATGCCAATGTCTTTCGCGGTTCCGTCGGCGTGCGTCTTGAAGGCGAGCGCCCACTGATCTCAGCGACACTCGCCACGCCATCGCTGATGCTGCCCAGCACAGAACTCATCCCGACGCTGCGCAACGAGCGGCAGTGGAGCCGCGAGCCGCTGTCTCTGGCAGCGCTCGGCCGCACCGACATGGATCTGCGCCTCTCGGCGCAACGCGCCATTCTCGGCAAGTTGACGATGACCGCCGCCGGTCTTTCCGTCCTCGCCAACGATGGCAAACTGGAAGTGCTGCTGGCCGGTGCCCAGGCCTATGGCGGACGCATGAAGGGGCAGATGACGGTGACGCCGATCGGCGACGACGGCGACTTCAAGGGCACGTTGGCGCTCAGCAATGTCGACGCCGGCGCCATGTTGAAAGATGTCGTCCGCCATCCGCGCCTGACCGGCATCGTCACCGGCGAAATCAATCTGCAAAGCCGGGGCGACAGCGTCGGCGAACATATAGAAAGCCTGTCGGGTCAACTGAGGCTCTCGGCCAGAAACGGCGAACTCGCCGGCCTTGATGCGGAACAGGCCTTGCGCCGGTCGGAAAAGCGGCCGCTGTCCGTGCCGGGCGAAGTGCGCGCCGGCAGCACCGGCTTCACCGCGGCCGAATTCAGCGGCACCATCAACAGAGGTACCTTGTCGCTGGAGCGCGGCCAGATCAACGGCCCTGGCGCATCGATCAATGTTTCCGGCGCCATCAACGGAGCAGACCAGACACTGCGCCTCGATGTCGGCGTCTCGCCGCCGCGCCGGCCGGAAGCCATGCCGGCCAATCCGACCGCGCCGATGCAGCTGAACTTCAACGTTCAGGGTCCTTGGGAGGCGCCCGCCTTCTCCATCGACACCGACAGCCTGATCCGCCGATCGGAAGCCGCCGCCGGCCTGTTGCGCGCGGTGATCAGGCCACCGGACCTGCCGGAACCCCTGCCACCGGCTTTCACCTCAAACCGCTAAAGCACGTTGTCCGTTTGCCAAGTCTTCCGGGACGGCGAATGATGCGCACGACTCGTATGGAGCCATGCCTCGGAAGGCTGATCAATGAGCGAGCTTGCCATGCCCGATGTCGACGGCATCGTGAAAACGATTCAATCGGCGCTGACGCCGGTTTTCCTTCTGGCCGGCACCGCTGGATTCTTGAACGTGTTCGCGTCGCGGCTGGCGCGGGTTTCTGATCGCATCAATGCCATCGTCGACGAGATGGACAGTGACGGCGTGACGCGTGACGTTCGCAATGCGCAACTGCGCGTTCTGCGGCGCAGAACCATCGCGCTGGAAATTGCCGTCATCTTCGGCGCGCTGACCGGCGTCTTCGTCTGCGCCGCCATTCTCGGCCTGTTCGTCGGCCAAATCGAACGCGCGATCAAGGAAGACTGGCTCTATTGGAATTTCGGCATGGGCCTGCTGTGCCTCTCCGTATCGCTCTGGGCCTTCATCGTGGAAATGCTTCTGGCGACCGGCAGCATGATCCGCCAGATCGCCAGAGCACGCAGGAATTAGTCGCCCAGGCTCTGAAACTTTGCGCTGTCGCCGAACATCACCGTCGCCAGACGCGCGGCCGCCGCATGGAAGGCCTCGGCGCGATCGGGATGGATCAGCGCCGCGACAGCCAGCGCACCCAGAATACGGTTCAGCGATGGCGGCTTTTCGATGATGCCATAAGGCGCACCGCGATCGACGACGAAACGCGTGCCATCTGGAAGCGCTTGACGCAATGGACTGCCCGGTTGGATCGCTGCCGCCTCCCCGACAATGACGAACTTCGGCGACAGTTTCGCCACCTCAGCCGCACTCATGCCGACGAAAGCGCCACGCGCCGACGGCACCACGTTGCGGCCGCCGGCAAGCTCGATCGCCTCGCCGACGCTGGAACCCGCACGTACGCCCTGCAACCCATCGGCACCACGGGCATAGTAGAACGGCACGCGCTGGTCCGGCGCGGCGGTGCCGGCGCCATCGATCAGCGCGAGCGCGCTTTGCACCGCGCCCGCCAGTTCCTGCCCGCGTTCTGGCCGCCCGATCGCATCGCCGAGCCGGCGCAGCACCTGCGGCGCTTCCCGCAACCTGCCGTCGATCAGGACATAAGGCACGCCAAGCGACGCCTGAATGCGGTCCGCCAGGGCCACGTAATTCGGATTGATGTCGCCATAATCGACGACAAGATCGGCCTTGAGCTGCCGCAGCTTTTCGAGATCGTCGGAACTGAGATTGTGCGACGTCAGGCGCGGTACGCCCGGCAGTGCCTGGAAACGTTGTGGCACGGCCTGTTTGGCATCGCCGTTCCACGGCTCCACCAGGCCGACCAACAGATTGGGCGCCAGCGCATACAGCAGCACATCGGCCGGCGGCCCAGCCGGCAGAAGGCGGCCGACCTTCTCGGGGAGATTGACCTTGCGTCCGGCGGAATCGGTGAACTCCGCCGCATGAACCGTCGTGGCGACGACAAGCGCCGCCACGATCGTCAGTGCCAGAGCGCGCAGCCGCATCGGCGTCAGTCGACCGCGACCATGACGTCGGAGGCCTTCACCACCGCATAAGCGTTCTTGCCTTTTTCCAGCTTCAAGGAATCGACCGCTTCATTGGTGATGGAGGCTGTGACGATCGCGCCGTTGACGTCGATCTTCACATGAGACGTCGTGGCGCCTTTCGTGACTTCCACAATGGTGCCCTTGAGAACGTTACGCGCGCTGATCTTCATGACACTCTCCGCTTATTTTTTGAGAACGGTAAAACCCTGCTTTTCGAAACTCGGCTTGGCCGCATCCGAGCGCAGGAAGTCCAGGAATTTGGCCGCTGCCGGGTTCTTGCTCGTGGCGGTCAAGGCGAAGGGATAGATAATCGGCGCATGCGAGTCGGCCGGGAACGTGGCGATCACTTTCACATTCGCATCAGCCGCCGCATCGGTGGCATAGACGATGCCGAGCGGCGCCTCGTCACGGGCGACGAAGCTCATCGCCGCGCGCACGTTATCGGACATGGCAAGACGCGGCTCGATATCGCGCCACAGGCCGAGCTTCTCGAGCGCCGATTTGGCGTAGCGCCCCACCGGCACCGTATTGACCTCGCCGGTCGACAGGCGGCCACTGCCGAGCGCCGTCTTGAACGCATCCGGCGTGAACGCCAGCGACTGCACCTTGCTGTTCTTCGACGCGATGACGACGAGCTTGTTCTGCAGCAGATCGAAGCGGCTGTCCGGCCTGATGCTGTTCTTGCTCGCCGCGTAGTTCATCGACTCCTGGTCGGCGGAGGCGAAAATATCGGCCGGGGCGCCCTGCTCGAGCTGGCGCGCCAGAGCCAGCGAGCCGGCATAGCTGAACTTCACATCGACGCCGCCGGCGCCTTTGAACGTCTTGGCCGCGTCATCCAGCGCATCCTTGAGGCTGGCGGCGGCGAAAACGACCAACGGTTCCTGCGCGCGTACCGGCGCGGAAAGGGCCGTGAAGCCAATGGCGAAGGCAGTCAGAAACGTCCGGATATGCGCGCGCAAAGGTGTCCTCCTGAAAGGGAAAAGCAGGGAGAACGATCGCTTCGGGAACCCACGTTCCCGAACGCTCCCAGGGCGCGCAGCACGGGAGCGGATCGATATATTTTGCAGAATATAGCGACCGAAGGCGCCTTTCAAGCGCGTCCGACGGCCCCGCCACCACCTCGGAAAGCCCGACTCAAGGCAAAACCGAACAGCACCAGCGCCAGCACCGTGCCAATCATCAGGGTGGAAATCGCATTGATCTCTGGCGTCACGCCCAGCCGAACTTGGCTGTAGATCCGCATCGGCAGGGTTGTCGCCCCCGGCCCTGTGGTGAAGCTGGCGATGACGAAATCATCGAGCGAAATCGTGAAGGCGAGCAGAAAGCCGGCGATGACCGATGGCGCGATGATCGGCAGGGTCACCTGAAAGAACGCCCCGATGGGTGACGCACCAAGATCGCGCGCCGCCTCCTCCAGACTGCGATCGAAGCCCGCCAGTTTCGCATTGACCACGATGGTGACGAAACACAGGCCGAACGTCGTATGCGCGATCAACAGAGTCCAGAAACCCCGGTCCATGTCGAGCGCCACGAACAGCAGGAGCAACGACAGGCCCATGATCACTTCCGGCATGACCAGCGGCGCGTAGATCAGCGACGAAAAAACCAGCCGGCCGCGAAACCGCCCATAGCGCGACATGACGATGGCCGCCATCGTGCCAAGAATGGTCGAAAAGACACCGGAGAGAAAAGCCACCTTCAGACTGAGCCAGGCGGCATCGAGCACCTGCGCATTGTCCAGAAGCGCGCCATACCAGCGCGTCGACCAGCCGCCCCAGACGGTGACGAGCTTCGAAGCATTGAAGCTGTAGATGACCACCAGCGCAATCGGCACATAGAGGAAGGCGAAACCGATGAGCAGGATCGCCACGTCGCGCTTGCGTAAGGTGCCGGTCATCGCCGCGTCTCCGAAATCCGCATTTCATTGCGTTCGTAGAGCAGGAGCGGCACGAGCAGCACCAGCAGCATGATCACCGCGACGGCAGACGCCGTCGGCCAGTCGCGATTGGCGAAGAATTCGTTCCACAAGGTCCGGCCGATCATCAGCGTATCGGAACCGCCGAGCAGATCGGGCACGACGAATTCGCCAACCGCCGGAATGAACATCAAGAGCGCACCGGCGAAGACACCCGGCAAGGACAAGGGAAAGGTGACGCGCCAGAAGGCCGACAGGCCACTCGCGCCCAGATCGCGCGCCGCTTCGACGAGCTGCGGCTCCTGCCGGTCGATGGCATTGTAGATGGGCAGGATCAGGAAAGGCATGTAGGAATAGACGATGCCGATCAGCACCGCCCAGTCCGTCGCATAGATCTGCAAGGGCTGATCGATCAGCCGCAGCGACAACAGCAGATGATTGAGCAGGCCCTCATCCTTGAGGATGACGATCCAGGCATAGACGCGAATGAGGAAGCTGGTCCAGAACGGTGCGATGGCGAGCACGATCAAGGCTGGCCGCCAGGAACGCGGCGCCCGCGTCATCGCCAGGGCGACAGGATAGGCAACGCACAAACCGATGAGCGTCGCCAAAGCCGCCAGTTTCAGCGATCCAAGATAGGAGGCGAGATAGAGATCGTCCTCGAACAGCAGGCCATAGGCTGAGAGCGACAACTGGCCGAGTTTCTCGACAAAGACATTCCAGCCCTCGCTCCAGGCAAAGACGGGCTCATAAGGCGGCCGTTGCGCCACCGCCTGCGACAGCGAGATTTTCGCGACGAACAGGAAAGGCGCGGCGAAGAACAGCAACAGCCACAGGAACGGCACGGCCAGCAGCACACGCTGCCCCGTGCCGAGCTTGCGCCGATGCGGCTTGCCCGCGCTCATCGTGGCAAAATCCTAATATCGCTTTCGGCGAACGCGAGATGCACCCGCTCGCCGCGTTGAATGTCGTCCGTCCCGTTACCGCTATTGACGGCGCTGACGCGCAGAAGGCCGCCATCATCCGTGCGCACGCGCCAGACTTTCACGTCGCCGAGATAAACACTGTCCATCACCTGACCGGACAAAGCGATCTCACCGCCTTGTGGCTCTCCCCGCGTCAGCCGGATGCGCTCCGGCCGCACGGCGAGCGACACGGCCGTGCCCTCGGCCATCGGCTCCGGCAAGCGACAGGTGAAAGCAGGCGCCGCACAGCGCATCACCTGGCCGCGCTCGACAGTCGCCGCGAACAGATTGATCTCGCCGATGAACTGCGCCACGAACGTCGTTGCCGGTGTCTCGTAGATCTCGCGCGCGCCGCCCAATTGCTCGATCTGCCCGGCCCGCATCACCGCGATGCGCTGCGCCATAGCCATGGCTTCGTCCTGGTCGTGGGTGACGACCATGAAGGCGATTTTCAGATCGCGCTGCAATTGCATCAGCTCGAACTGGGTTTCCTCGCGCAGCTTGCGATCGAGCGCCGCCAACGGCTCATCGAGCAGCAACAGTTTCGGCCGGCGTGCGATGGCACGCGCCAAAGCCACGCGCTGACGCTGACCGCCGGAAAGCTGGTCGGGCTTGCGCTGCCCGAGCTTTTCGAGCTGCACGAGTTTCAAGAGATCGGCCACGCGCGCCGCGATGTCCGCCTTGCCCATGCCCGCCTGCTTGAGCCCGAAGCCGATATTGGCGGCGACGCTCATATGCGGAAACAGCGCATAAGACTGGAACATCATATTGACCGGCCGCCGATTGGGCGGCACGCCAGCCATATCGATACCGTCGATTACGATACTGCCGCTATCGGGCGTCTCGAAGCCGGCGACCAGACGCATCAGCGTGGTCTTGCCGCAGCCTGAGGGGCCGAGAAGCGCAAAGAACTCACCGGCGCCGATGTCCAGCGACACGTTATCGACGGCGGTAGTATCTCCGAAATGTTTGCTGACGCCGTCGATGCGGACGAGAGACTGCTGCATGATAATGCAGGTCAGCCTTCGTTGCGCATGGCTTCGGCGAGGCGCGCCTCAAGAACCTTGGGTTTGAGGAGGACGAGACCTCCGCGCGACTTCTCGACCAGATGTTCGTTGTCGAGGGCCGACAATTCCCGCGTTATCTGTTCGCGCCGGCAGCCGATGCGGGCGGCGAGCACATGATGGAACGGCGGCGGGCTGACGATACGCTGGCCGTCATGGCCGGTGCGCGGAGCGGAGATACGCAGCAATTCAGCATAGAGCCTGTGTTTGAGGTCGAAGACCGAATATTCCGTGAGGCGCGCATTGCTTTCGCGGATGCGGCCGGTGAGCAGACGCAGCACCTTCTCACAAATCGAGCGGGAACTGAACAACAGTTCTCGGAACACCGCCGCCGGCATGATGCACAGTTCGCTGCGCGTCAGCGCCGTCACATTGGCGGAGCGCGCGACGGTGTCAATCGCCGACATCTCGCCGAAGAACTGCCCCGCCTTCATTTCCGCCAGGATCACTTCCTTGCCCGCGGCCGTGCGGATCAAGACACGCACATCGCCCGAGAGGATGAAATAGACGTCGGACGAACGGTCCTCGAAGTCGACGACGATCTCGTTCTGATCGTACCGCTTCCAAGTGCACCGCCGGTCGAAGGCCGTCAGATCGATGTCCGACGTGTCCTTGAAGAAAGGTATGCGCGCCAAAGTCTGCATAACGGGTCCCTGCCGCTGCTACGCGTTTTGCGGCCCGGCGAAATCGCCGAACGCTGCAAGACGCATCAAAACAAAGATCGAAGGCAAAATCGCATTTCGGTCGAAACGCGTTCTGCTCGAGGCCCCAACACACACGTTTTCCGGCAATCT
Source organism: Rhizobiales bacterium 62-17 (assembly GCA_001898965.1). Taxonomy (GTDB): domain Bacteria; phylum Pseudomonadota; class Alphaproteobacteria; order Rhizobiales; family Beijerinckiaceae; genus Terripilifer. Next base: position 289,558 of record MKVW01000003.1, on the reverse strand, counting down.
AGCACGAACCGCCAGCGGGGCTACCCTATACTGCCGCCCCGCCCGCCCTCGCGGCGTGCGGCTTAACACATGCCGGTTACGAGGCGGCGCGCGTCGCCGCCGTCAGGGTGTTGCGCATCAGCATCGCAATGGTCATGGGGCCGACGCCGCCCGGCACGGGGGTGATCGCGCCGGCGCGCGCCGCCGCGGCCGCATAGGCGACGTCGCCGACGAGCCGCGTCTTCGGCTTGCCGTCCTTGGTCAGCCCTTCCCCCGGCACACGGTTAATGCCGACGTCGATGACGATGGCGCCCGGCTTGATCCATTCGCCCTCGATCATCTCCGGCCGGCCGACGGCGGCCACCAGAACGTCGGCACGCGCCACCGTCGCGGCCAGATCGCGCGTACGAGAGTGCGCGATCGTCACCGTGCAGTTCTGCGCCAGCAGCAGTTGCGCCATCGGCTTGCCGACGATGTTGGAACGGCCGACGACGACCGCGTCGAGGCCCGCCAGACGCACACCCAGCGCCTTCACCGCCTCATCGATGAGCACCATGGAACCTGCCGGCGTGCACGGCACCAGCGCGCGTGCGGCATCACCGATCGACAACAGACCGGCGTTGACCGGATGGAACCCATCGACATCCTTGGCCGGCAGAATCAATTCGAGCACGCGCGTGGCGTTGATATGCGCCGGCAGCGGCAATTGCACGAGAATGCCGTGAATGGCGGGATCGGCATTGAGCGCCGCGACCAAGCCCAGAAGATCGGCTTCGCTCGTGTCGGCCGGCAAGGTGTGCTGCACCGAATGGAACCCGCAGCTCTCGGCCGCCTTGCCCTTCGACTTCACATAGACCTGGCTCGCCGAATCCTCACCGACCAGCACGACTGCCAATCCCGGCTTCAGACCGCGTTGCGCGGTCTCGGCCGCGACCTCCTGCAGCACGCGCTGCGACACAGCCTTGCCGTCGATGATGAACGCAGGCTTGGACGCGGCGGAAGGAGCGTTGGACGACAAAGTTTCGGACATGGCGGCGGCCTCAGCTTCAGGGGCGGTGAAATCTGGACGCGCCCTCTTCGCAGAGATGGCGGCCAATGCCAAGGGCTATCGACGTCCCGCGCCGGGCCTCGGATCAGATACGGCGAACCCACATTTTGTGGGCGAATCCCACGATTCCGATAAGGTCTTGGAATATGAGCTGATGCGCGTCCACACGTGATCGAGCCCACCGCCGCCGCGTCAATACGGCGCGGTGCCCAGTGCCGGATGCCAAGCATAGGTGGCACCATGACGACGCCTCGCACTCGGCTGCAACAGAATCATCGAGGGCTTATCCACGAGTTCGCCGTCAAACCCTTCCGGGTCGCCATGACCGCTCCACGATTCGATCGACAGAAACGGCGCGCCGGGCCGCGCCCATAAGGCCCAATGAGGAAAGCCCTCGGTGGCGATCGAAAGATGCTCGCCATCCGGCGCGATGAAATCAAGCGCGTGGCTGTTGGCGTCGAGGAAACACAGCGCCTCGGCGGCGAAGAGGTCCGCCGCCAGCGGCAGATCGCGGCCTGCAAGCGGAATCGCGCGCCGGCATGCGCTGAAAAGCCCGCCTGGCGCAATGACAGGCACCTCCGGCACTTCAGCTTCGGCAAAGCGGATCAGATAATCTTTCGGATCGCCGCCAGCGAAAGGCCAGCGAAAGCCCGGATGCAGTCCGCAGGCATAAGGCATCATCGCCGCGCCCGTATTGGCGATCTCCAGATCGATCCGCAGAGCCGTGCGTGACAGGCGATAGGTGATGCGAAATTGGAACCCAAAGGGATAGCGGCTTGCAGTCCGCGCATCATCACGCAAAGCCAGCGTCACCTCGTCCGCTTGCTGCGCTTCGATGGTGAACAACGACGCAGCGGCGAAGCCATGAACGCCGATCGCATAACCCCGATCGCCAACGCGGATCTGCCCGTCGCGCGCCCAGCCGACGATCGGAAACAGCAGTGGCGCGGTCGCATTCCAGATCGCCGGATCCGGCGTCCAGATCAGATCACGGCCACCCGCCCGCCACGTCCGCAGTTCGGCGCCCAGCGGCGCAATGCTGGCACGCGCGTCGGCGCAGGTGAGCTCGATTATCGTCAAGGCTTATCGCCGTCGCCTTTCCAGCGTTTGACGATACCGGCATCGAGACCGAAGAGATCGACGATCCGGCCGACGCTGTGGTCGATGATATCCTCGACCGACTGCGGCTTGTTGTAGAAAGCCGGCATCAACGGCGAGATGATCGCGCCCATGTCCGACAGTTGCAGCATGGTGCGCAAATGGCCCGAGTGCAGCGGCGTCTCGCGCACCGCCAGCACCAGCCGACGCCGTTCCTTCAGCACCACGTCGGCCGCACGGCTGATCAGCGTCGAGGTCACGCCCGTGGCGATCTCGCTCATGGTGCGGATCGAACAGGGAATGATCACCATGCCCATGGTGCGAAAAGAGCCCGACGAGATCGAGGCGCCGATGTCGGCGATCGGATAGGCGACATCAGCCATGTCGCGCACGTCCTTGGCCTTCAGTTCGGACTCATAGCCGAGCGTCATTTCCGCTGCCTTGGTCATCACCAGATGAGTTTCGACCCCGGCCTTGCGCAGCACTTCCAGCATGCGCACCCCATAGACGATGCCCGAAGCGCCGCTGATGCCGACGATAATCCGCTGCCTGTCTCCGCTTGCCACGTTTCACTCCTTGATTGGCTCCGAAGTGCCTGCTTGGACGCTCCCCGTCAAGCTCACGTGGTCGGAAGACTGGCCAGGCGATCCAAAAGCACCTGAATTGGCGCCGGCGGGAAAGAAACCTGGAGATGCGCTGCATAGGCGGCGACATTATCGACAGCGGCGGCCTTGCCGCCGGCCTGGCCCCAATCTGCCATCGGCCGTAGGGCATACAGCGCTTCCTGTTCCAGCCGCTCCGCCTCAAGCTCGACAGCCTTGATCCGCTCGCGCAGCGCTGCCGCCTGGGCGGCATCGATGGCCGCCGGGGGCGCGCGCAGGAAGCGACGAACCGCGCGCAACGGAACGACGGCCTCGCGCCGCCAGTCTTCCATCGCCGCGTCGATCTCAGCCACGTCGGCTTGGGTCAGACCGCGCCCTTGAGTTGCGATGAAGAGAAGAAAGAGCAGCACGTTCACATCGACCCCTCGCTCGTCCTGCAAAGCAAGGCAGGCCGGCGCCACGCCGTCGAGGCGATAGAAGCGCAATGAGAATGTCCAGAAAGGTGAAGATGTCAGCGTGCCCGTCACGAAATGCGGTCCCCTGTTCGATGAAGCGATAGCGATGATCGTTCAAACGGACAAGCTGCTCAACCCGCGCCCACGAGATGAACGAACGCACGAAATCGCCCACACGCAAGCGGCGCATGGGCGATCAGATCCATTCACGACAAATGGCGCGTCACGAACGCAGGGGCCGATCGCGCGTCTTTAAAAGCCGCGAAGCGTCATGCGTGGCGAAAGCGCCGTTCGGTCGGCGCTATTCGTTATCCGCCGCCCGCGCCAAACCACCCTTACGTCCAGCGGCTGAAGCCAGTGCAGGATCGCGCGTGAAGGCGCGGTTCTGCGGGCCAACGGAGGAGCCACCCTTGCGCCCCGCCTTAACCGCCAGCTTCTTGTCTTTTGAGAAAGCGCGATTCTCAGGTTTCACCGAAAGGCCGCCCATACGAGCGATCTCTTGGCGTTTTTCCAAGCTCATGGACGCAAAGCCACGCTTGGATTTTCCAGCGGTGTTCACGGCTGTGTTCATTGTCATTGCCCTTCCACTCGAACGAATTCGATTTTTTTATTGTTATTGCGGCCCTGCTGAGCCGGATGCTCTGAAGCGAGTCTTTTCTTCACATTGGTTCGGTTGCGTGATCCCTGAACTGGCGGCACCGCTCCCCTATGCATTGTGCGCCAGTGGTTTCAGCGATTTCCTCAGCCGAACGTGACAAATCCTACAATAGCTAAGTCACGAGCTCAACTGTGATTTGTACGAGGTGTGAAGCGAGAAGCGCCAGTCCTGCAACGATTTTGTGTACAGGTGGTACGCGAAAAGCCTGACTGAAATTGTCGGGGTTCGCCCTGGCTTGGGCAGAAATGGGGCAGAAATTTCAGCCAGGGCCGAGCCCTGCCCCAAGCGCTTTCCAGGATGTAGCGCGCAGCGGGATGTATACCCGTCAGGGTATATTGCAGCGGAGAGTAAGCCGCCAGCTTTTTGCTGGACCGTACCCCGGCATTCCATCGAGTTGAAGCGATAAAACGACTGCGCCGCAGCAGTAAGTTAAACCCGCTACGACGCAGCTTCTTCGACCATCAAAGCATCGAGGAGCAAACGAAATCAGGCGGCGCGGTCGAGCGCGGCCTGAACCTGCACCTGCGTCGCGGCAATGGCAGCCTTTGCCGCATCCGGACCAAACACGGTGCCTTCGACGCGCACGATCTCGACATCGGTCAACCCGATGAAGGCAAGCAGGTGGGTGAGATAACCAGTCTGGAAATCGAAGGGCGCATATGGACCTTGCGAGAAGACGCCTCCGCTGGCCGTGACGAGATAAACCTTTTTGCCCAACAATAAGCCAGACGGACCGTTCTCGTCGTATTTGAAGGTCATCCCCGGCCACGTGATATGATCGAACCAGGCCTTGAGCTGCGATGACAGACCGAAGTTGATCATGCCGGAACCGATGACGATCGCGTCGGCGCTCTTGATCTCGTTGACCAGCTCTTCAGCGAGCCCGACGGCTTGAGCCTGTTCCGGCGTGCGGCTTTCCAGCGGAACCATGCGGCCCTCGATATAGGCCGGCGTGATGTGCGGCAGCGGCTCCGATGCAAGATCGCGCGCGGTAAGCGCGCCGCCGGAACGGAGTTTCAGCCCTTCGGCGATTTCGAGCGCGAAGCGGGTGGAAAGGCCTTCGGCGCCGCGCGGGCTCGAGGTGACGAGGAGGATATGCTTTCGGTCAGTCATTACCAGCTCCTAGGTGGTATGTTTTACTGACCAGCTATTTGAGATAGACTGCCTATCCTCACAAGAACGCATATTTTTGAGGCCTGGTCACATGGATCTGCCCACCCCTCTCCCGACAGATCTCGGCACAAATCCGGGCTGCGGACCGATCAAGGAAATCCTCGGACGGATCGGGGATAAATGGACGATCCTGACGATCACCATGCTCTTGGAACAACCGCGCCGTTTCAACGAGCTGAAACGGCTGATCGGTGGCATCTCTCAGCAAATGCTCACCCGCACTCTGAAGGCCTTGGAGCGGGACGGAATGGTACAGCGCAAGGTCTTTCCGACCGTGCCGCCGCAGGTCGAATATAGCCTGACCGAGCGCGGCCGTTCCCTCTCCGTGCCGGTGATCCAGCTCGCGACGTGGGTGGCGGATCATCTCCAAGAGATCGAGGCCGATCGCGCCGTGCACGACCAAGCCGCGGCACGGTGACGTGACCACGACGACCCGTAGACCGCTTACTTTCCGCCGTTGTCCGTCCACTCCGGCGGTAAACCGAGCTTGCCACCGGCAAATCCAATAATGCCTGGGGCACGGCCATATCTTTCGCATACGGCATACTTTGGCGCCAATCCCAACGTCGAATTGATCTTTTGAAATGAAGGTATGCTGCCAGAGGGATCAAACCCTTCAAACGGGCTCTTGCCTTTGACCAGCAGCGTCGCGAAATCATCCCCGAACGCGGCCGCCAGATCATAGGCGTCACCCGCCTTCGACATCTTCGGAGAGCTGAGGAACGCCTGCGCGCCCCTTCCCCAAATCATGGCCGCCTGTTGCTTGCCAACCGGATCAACCGCCTCCGCTTCGATGGACAGCTTGCCGAGACCGATCGGGAGTCGGGGCACGATGATCGGCACCGGAGATGGAATGAATCTCGTGCCAATCGAGGCCGCGGCAGACACGCCGGCGGCGACCTCATCGGTCTCGACGGCCTGCGTGACGACAGCTCTGACCGTCAGATCCGCCGGCTGGTCGCTGCTCACGACTTCGAACCGGTCACTAAGGCTCACGCACATCGCCCGGTTGAGCGCGTTGGTTACCAAGGCGCGCTGTTCCGCTGTTAGTTTTGGCGCCGAGGTTGGCGCAAAGCCTGTCGGGGCAATATTTATGGTTTTTGCCGCCAGAACTTGCGCTTGGTTTACACGCAGACGCGACTTGGTGATTATGCCGTCGGACGGTGCGAGATCATTGTAAGAGGAGAGTGCGCTCCCCTGCACGAGCGGTGCTTGAACGCAAGCCGACAACATGGTCGCGCTGGCCAACATGCAGGCAGGCGCGGACCACCCAAGCGGAGCGGGCATAGGTAATTCCTTCTTTTACAGAGAGTTGACGAGAGAAATCCCCACACCCACCGGGCTGAATAGAAAATTACACTGAGTGCAAAAATAATCAATGAATATCGCTCACCGCCACGAAATAATTTTGCACGAGGTGCAATTTGGAGAGACCGTCGATGAATGAAACGGCGGCCAAACCGGCGGGTTTGCGGGAGCGAAAGCGTGTGGAGACGCGCCGGCGCATTTTGGATGTCGGCCTCAAGCTGTTCG
>MKVW01000003.1:41372-283005 GCA_001898965.1 Rhizobiales bacterium 62-17 | reverse complement strand
GGGATATGAGGCAACGACACTCGACGATATTGCCGAGGCGGCGGGAATCTCGCGCCGAACCTTCTTCTCTTACTTCGACAGCAAGGACGAGATTCTAACCGCCTATGTGGATGGCTTCGTAAGCGAACTCAAAGACTTGGTGGGTGAGTGCGCTTCCCTCGGAACGCCGCTCGAAGTCGTGGCTGCCGCGCTTTCAAAACTCGTGGCCTTGCGCGAAAGCGAGATCGTGACGACCGCGCGGATCATGCGGGAAAGCGCTGGGTTGCGCGCCCGCAACCAAGGCAAGTTCCTGCGGCTGGAGCAGGCGATATTCGATGGCTTGTGCGAAGTCTGGCCCGACGATGCCAAGCGCGATCGCTGGCGGTTTACGGCCATGATGTCTGCTGGAACGTTGCGTTTCGCCGTTGAGGCATGGGGCCGGCAGAATGGGAAGCCACCGCTGGCCGTGCAAATTCAGAATATGTTCCAGAAATTGCAGGACGCGATCCGGGAGAACCTTTGAAAGCCAGTCGAAGTTGCTCCAGAGGCGCAACGAGAGAGGCGACGATTTAAGGGGGTAAGTGGTCGGAGTGGCGGGATTCGAACCCACGACCCCCTGTCCCCCAGACAGGTGCGCTAACCAGGCTGCGCTACACTCCGACGGCGCCACCTATAGACAAAGGGTTGGGCGGTCGCAACAGCGAGACGGACGATCCCAACAATATGTGTTGGTCGAAGTCTCCAAAGCGGTTTCGCGTAAAGAAACCGCTTCAAAACAAGGAGCCTAGCCCTCAGCCGCTTCCAGAACGCCGATACAGCCGTCGATCACGGTCAGCAGCGCCCGAAGATCCTGAAGCGAAGCCCCCGGCGGGCCGGCTGGCCGAGCAGGCTGTGGCGCCTGGGGAGGCGGCAGATAGGCCTGTGGCTCGTCCGCGTCATCATCATCGTCGAGAATGTCAGGGTGCACCCGTCCCACGGGAGCCGGCATGGCCTGTGGGATATGCCCTTCCCTGGCGCCGCCTTCTTGCTGGCCCAACGCGATCACCGCCTTGGCGCCCTGCTCCTTCAAAATCCGCTGGACGCCCTTGATCGTATAGCCGTCGTCGTAGAGCAGCCGTTGAATGGCCGCCAGTAGCAGCACGTCGTCGGGCCTATAATAGCGCCGGCCGCCGCCGCGCTTCAGCGGCTTGATCTGCGGAAAACGCGTCTCCCAGAAGCGCAGAACATGCTGCGGCAATCCGAGCGTATCCGCCGCCTCGCTGATGGTTCGAAATGCGTCCGCCTGTTTGTCCATCGCCGAAACCCGTCGCGTCGGAAAACGAGGCCGTCAGTTTAACGCGCGAAGACGATTCGCGACAGTTTGCAACTCAAGTCGCCGCAAACGGTATACCGTTTTATTCTTCCTCGTCCGCGACGGTCTCGCCGTTGACGCGCGCCTTCAGGATATTCGACGGCTTGAACACCATCACCTGCCGCGGCGTGATTGGAACTTCGACACCCGTCTTTGGATTGCGGCCGATCCGCTGGCCTTTCGAGCGTACGAGGAACGAACCGAAGGACGACAACTTCACATTGTTGCCGCGCACCAGCTCGTCGCAAATCTCATTGATCACGAGTTCCACCAGCTCAGCCGACTCCACCCGAGAAAGTCCGACACGCCGATAGACAGCTTCGGCGAGATCGGCCCGGGTAATATTGGTCGGGCTCTTTCCATTGCTGTTGGTCATCGAAACATCCAAAAAAATTTATCAAAAACAAACTACGGTCTCTAAAAGAATCACCCCAATGTCAAGAGCGTAACATCCAAACTGAAAATGTATACAGTGACTTACCAGCGAATTATGGCGGAACCCCAGGTAAAGCCGCCACCCATGGCCTCGATCATAACCAGGTCACCGGGCTTGATGCGTCCATCGCTCACCCCAGCATTCAGCGCCAGCGGAATGGAGGCAGCGGAGGTGTTGCCGTGCAGAGAAACCGTCTTGATGATCTTCTCGCGCGCAATGCCCATCTTGTCGGCCGAAGCGTCGATGATTCTCTCATTGGCCTGATGCGGCACGAACCAGTTGAGTTGCTCGGCGGTGAGACCCGTCGCTTTGAACGCATCGTCCATCACGTCGGCCACCATGCCGACCGCATGACGGAAAACTTCGCGACCCGCCATCCGCAAATGACCGACCGTGCCCGTCGATGAAGGCCCACCGTCGACATAAAGCTTCGCACGATGCCGGCCGTCCGAGCGCAGATGCGAGGTCAAGACGCCGCGATCTTCCGTCGTGCCGCCGCCCTGCTGACGACCCAGCACGATAGCACCCGCGCCGTCGCCAAAGAGCACGCAGGTGGTGCGATCGTTCCAATCGAGCAGACGCGAAAACGTTTCCGCGCCGATGACGAGCGCGCGTTCGCTCGCACCAGTGGTCAGGAATTTGTCGGCGACGCTGACCGCATAGACGAAACCCGAACACACGGCCTGCAGATCGAACGCGGCGCCACGCGTGATGCCGAGCGCGGCTTGCACCTGCGTTGCCGTCGCGGGAAACGTGTAATCGGGCGTCGACGTCGCGACAACGACGAGATCGATATCATCGGCCGTGCAGCCGGCCGCCATCATCGCCTTGTGCGCGGCCTTGGTCGCCAATACCGACGTGGTCTCGCCGTCAGCCGCCATATGCCGCTCGTGGATGCCTGTGCGCTGCACGATCCAATCGCTCGTCGTATCGACGATCTTCTCCAGATCAGCGTTTGTCATCACGCGCTCGGGCAGGAAGGCACCAATGCCTTCGACAACGGAACGCCAAGTTTTGTGCGAAGTTTCGACCATTTTATCCGACTAAAGAGTTGCGTCGTCGCTGGCGACGGGCGCTTCAGTTTCAGCAACCGCTGACCGCGTTTCGGCGGTGCGCAGATCCTGCGACAGCGAAACGAGATCGCGAATGCGGCTCATCAAATCATGACGCACGACGTCATAAGCGATTTCGACGGCGCCGCAGTAGCCCAATCCATCCGTGGAGCCATGGCTCTTGATGACCAATCCATCGAGACCGAGGAAGACACCGCCATTGACGCGCCGCGGATCCATTTTCTCGCGCAGCGCCGAGAAGGCGTGACGGGCGAACAGATAGCCGATCTTCGACATCAGGCTCGCGCCCATCGCCTCGCGCAGATAGCGCGCGATCTGCCGTGCCGTGCCTTCGGCAGTCTTGAGCGCGATATTACCGGTAAAACCCTCGGTCACCACCACGTCGGTGGTGCCGGCGCCCAAGTCGTCGCCTTCGACGAAACCGTGATAGCTCAGATGCGGCAGGTCGACGGTGCGCAAAATGCGGTTAGCCGCCTTGACCTCTTCGATGCCCTTGATTTCCTCGACACCGACATTGAGCAAGCCGACGGTCGGCTTCTCGATGTCGAGCACGATGCGCGCCATCGCCGCGCCCATCACCGCGAGATCGACGAGATGCTGCGCATCGGCACCGATCGAGGCGCCGAGATCGAGCACCACCGATTCGCCGCGCACCGTCGGCCACAGCGCCGCCAGCGCCGGGCGATCGATCTGCGCCATCGTGTGCAGGCAGACTTTCGCCATCGCCATCAGCGCGCCGGTATTGCCAGCCGAGACGGCGACATCCGCCTCGCCGCGCTTCACCGCGTCGATCGCCATCCACATGGAAGAGACGCGCCGGCCGCGGCGCAGCGCCTGGCTTGGCTTGTCATCCATCCGCACGGCCACCGCCGAGTGGACCAGCTTCGTATGGGCGGCCAGTTTCGGCTGCTTGGCGAGCAGCGGCGCGATCTGCGCTTCGTCGCCATAAATGAGGAATTCGGTATCAGGTCGGCGCTCATGCGCCAAAGCCGCGCCTTCGACGACGACAGAGGGTCCGTGATCGCCACCCATACCGTCCAGAGAAATCCTGACCGGTTTCGCCATCCAGTAAACGCTCCCGCCCTGCACGACCAAACCGGCGGGCCAAATTCAGGCGCGGACAATAGCCGTTTGCATCGGGAAGGCAATCCCGAAGCGATCCGCGCATCGACAAGAAATCTTACGGTTTTTTTCCATTCGGCCCGTTCTTGAGCCCACCGAGGACGGAAAACGGTGATTCCTCCTCATCGTCCTCGGTGATCGCCTCGAAACTCACCCCAGGTTTGCGCGGATAGGGGTCGAGCGCCAGGGTCAGGAACTCCGCCGCCAGCGCCCCCAGATCGATCTTGCCGTCGACGATCGCTTCCCCTTCGTCCTCGTCCATGGACATCGGCTCGGCGGCGGGCGCGGCCCGTCGTTCGTCCTTCTCGCCCTTCTTGGCCGCCTTGGCAGCGCGCATCGCCGGCCCTGTCGGCTCCTCGAAAAAGCGGGCGTCGATATCCTCGGAAATCTCGCTCTCGAATGGATCGAGGGTGACGACGCACTGCTGGGTCAACCGGCTCTTGAGCTCGCCGGTGATGCGGATGAATTTGCCGGCCTTCACCGCCTGGAAGGATGCCTTGAGGCTGGCGATGTCTTCTAGCCCATTGAGCGCGGCCAGCGCCGCCCGTTCGGCCGCATCGGCCTCGATGTCGAAACGGCGCGTGGTATCGCGCAACAGATCGGTCACGAGCGTCGGACGGGAAAAAGCCGGCGCGGTGTGGGTGTCCTTGGTCATGGGAGTCCCCAAAAAATGCGATCAGGATCAGAGAGAGGAAATCAGGTCACCGTGGCGGCGTCGACCACCGGAAGCGGCGACGACCATGCCCGGTCCATGTCGAGCCCGCTATAGGCGGCATTGAGGCGCTGGGTATAGCGCGCCAGGCGCAGGCAGGCGGAATCCCCTGCCCGCCCCTCGTCGCCATAGACGTTGCGGGCCAAAGCCAGGGCCAGCGCCGCCGTATCGCCGCCTTGCAGCGCTTCCCGATAGGCCAAGGTGCGCCCGAGATAGCCCTGGGCCATGGATTTCATTCGTTTCGACATGGAAGCATCGCCGATGCCAATCTCACGCAAGGCCGTGTCTATATTATGGAACACGGCATCGGTGAGATCCTGCGCCAGATCCGGCCCGGGCGCCGGTAAGGTCTCGATCCGCCAAACGGCGAGCCCGGTATGTAGAGCGAGCAGCTCAAAACGGCCCGCCACCGTGTCGTAGATCCCATAATCGAGGAAAAACGCCGGCTGACGCGAAGCCGCCATGATCTCGCCCTGAAGGCGTTCGATCACTGGCCGGTTGCGGGAGCGGCGGAACAAGCTGAATGCCATGGGCTTTTTCTGTCTGCACCGGTGCGTTTCGGGATTTGGCCTCGCCAAACTCCGGGCGCCAAGTCGATATCAAGGTAAATGCATTTCTTGCATTTAGCGCCTCCGGGGGTTAGGCATCGCCGGTCGCTGATGCAAGAAAAATCACGCAGATGCGGCAGTTGCGCGCGCTCCGGCGGCGGATCGGCGGGCGCAGAGGGGATTGAGAAAATGAAGTTCAAGGTCGGGACAAGATCGGTAGGCCTGGCGCTGGCAGCGGCCCTCGCGGTGTCGCTTGGCGGCTGCCTCGGGTATGACGGCGACGTCTACCGCGGCTACGTGATCAACGAAAACACCATGAACCAGGTGAAGATGGGCAGCTCGGCTGAACAGACCCTGGTGTTGCTCGGCACCCCCTCCACCACCTCCACCATCGGTGGCGACGCCTGGTACTACATCAGCCAGAAGGTCGAGCGGCCGGTCGCCTTCATGCAGCAGAAGGTCACCGACCAGCGCATTTTCGCGGTCTATTTCGACAAGAACAAGCGCGTCCAGCGCATCGCCAACTATGGCTTGGAAGACGGCCAGATCATCGATTTCAACACCCGCACCACCCCGACGGCAGGCGCAGAATCGTCGTTCCTGCGTAACATGATGCAGAACCTGCTGCGCTTCAGCTAAGATCTGCCGAAGCCTAATCCTTCAAAGGCGCGGCCAGTCCGCGCCTTTTTCTTTGCGCCCGCGAACCTCAATCTGAATCTGAACGTGTAGAAACCCAAGCAAGCGATTCCAGGGATTCAGCTTTCCCGCAAAGCGCCGAAATAACCAACGCCGGAAAATCTTAGATCGCAATACGATGCGCAGATAAGCTAGTTGCACGATTGCAACTATGGGACTTAATCGTTGAAATAAGGCGTTAATTTCCCATTCCCGAATTGCCGTTGTCACACGGCCATGATCAACTTCGTTAACGCGTGTTTTACGGACGCTCTTCGGCGACCGATTTCATGTGGGGCTAGTGGCGGGGGCTGCTTTGACGCTTTTCCGGACAATTTTGTCCGGCGCAAACCAGTGCGCCGGGCGGAAAGTGTCATCGGCTGCCTCGCTTCGGCGCGTCGCGGCCACCATTGCTCTGACGCTGACCATCGGCTTGTTCGGATCTTCGCTGGCGCAGGCCGCCTGCCAGAACAGCCTCAACTTCTCCGGGGTTCCAGTTGGCGGCACCGTGCGGCTTGATGTTTCAAGCTGCGGACCAGCCATTCTCAGCGGCTTGTACAGCGTTAGTTCGGGCGACAGCAATCAGCTCTACCCGATGAATTCACCCTACGTGAACTCATCCTCGACATCGGCTCCCCAGGTCATCACGACGGCATCGGGGGCGCAATTCAGGGTTACACCGCAAAACGACGCCGCCAACGGCTTCGGCAACAACAACGGCAATCTCTGCGCGCCACCCGGATATTTTTATAACTTTTACGACTTCACCCTCCTCGCCGTCGGGTCCTCATCCTCGACGACGATGAATGTGTATTATGGATCGACGAACGACAACACCGCGGGCGCCTGTCATTTCAACCAGATCGACACCGCCTATCCAATCTCGTTCACCAACGTTGGCACCAACGGTCCAACCGTTACGAGCATTTCTCCGACCTCCGGCCCGACCGGCGGCGGCACTTCGGTTGTTATCACCGGCACGAATTTCGTCGGTGTCACCGCGGTCAGGTTCGGCGCAACCAACGCGACCGGTTTCACGGTCGTCAGCCCCACCCAGATCAGCGCGACCGCGCCCGCCGGGGCGGCGGGGACCGTCGATGTCACGGTCACCGCAGGCGGCAGCACCTCGGCAACCTCGGCCGCCGACAGATACACCTATGTAACGCCGACGTCGCCACCGACGATCTCCATCGCCTTCGGCACCGGCTCGATCCCCGTAGGCGGCTCGACATCGTTGAGCTTCACGATCAATAATCCAAACGCGGCGGCAAGCCTGACGGGAATCACCTTCAGCAATAACCTGCCCTCCGGCCTCATCGTCGCCACACCGAATGGCGCATCGGGTTCTTGCGGCGGCACGCTGAGCGCCACCGCCGGCAGTGGATCGATCAGCCTGAGTGGCGGAACGCTCGCCGCTTCCGCGTCCTGCACGATAAGCGTCAACGTGAAGGCGACATCCGTCGGAGTGAAAAGCAACACGACCGGCGTTGTCGGATCGACCGAGGGTGGCAACGGCACGACCTCCAACACGGCCAGTTTGACGGTGACCCAGGGTTCGACCACGACAGCGGTCGCGACCTCCTCCAATCCAAGCACCTTTGGTCAACCGGTGACGTTCACGGCGACGGTGAGCGCGGTTGCCCCCGCCACTGGCACACCGACGGGCAATGTCACCTTCACTGTCGACGGCGCGAACCAGGCGACCGTCGCGCTCAACGGCAGCGGCCAGGCGACGTTCACTTCGTCCACCTTGGCCGGTGGCAGCCACACGATCACCGCCAGCTATACCGGCGACTCGAGTTTCAGTTCGAGCGTCAGCGGCAGCCTCACGCAAACCGTCAACAAAGGCGGCACGACCACCGCGGTTTCTTCCGGAACCAATCCGAGCACATCCGGCCAACCGGTGACGTTCACCGCAACCGTCGCCGCGGTTGCCCCCGCCACTGGAACACCTACCGGCAATGTCACCTTCAATGTCGATGGCGTGAACCAGGCGCCCGTCGCGCTCAACGGCAGCGGCCAGGCAACCTTCACGTCATCGACCTTAGCCGGCGGCAGCCACACCATCACGGCCAGCTATGCCGGCGACAGCAGCTTCAACACCAGCACCAGCCCCGGCCTGACACAGACCGTCAACAAGGGCGGCACGACGACGACGGTTACGTCCGGAACCAATCCGAGTACGTCCGGGCAGAACGTCACGTTCACCGCCACCGTTGCCGCGGTCTCGCCCGCCACCGGCACGCCGACAGGCAACGTCACTTTCAATGTCGATGGCGTGAACCAAGCGCCCGTCGCGTTGAACGGCAGCGGCCAAGCGACTTTCTCATCATCGACTTTGGCCGGTGGCAGCCATACCATCACGGCCAGCTATGCCGGCGACAGCAGTTTCAATGCCAGCACCAGCGCCGGCCTCACACAGACCGTCAATAAAGGCGGCACGACCACGGCGGTTACCTCCGGAACCAATCCGAGCATATCCGGCCAGGGCGTTACGTTCACCGCAACCGTCACCGCGGTCGCGCCCGCCACGGGAACGCCGACCGGCAATGTCACGTTCAATGTCGATGGCGTGAACCAAGCGCCCGTCGCCATCAACGGCAGCGGCCAAGCAACCTTCACATCATCGACGTTGACCAGCGGCAGCCACACGATCACCGCCAGCTATGCCGGGGACAGCAACTTCAATTCCAGCACCAGCGCGGGCCTGACGCAGACCGTCAACAAGGGCGGTACAACCTCGGCGATCAGTTCCGCGACCAATCCGAGCACGTTCGGCCAGAATGTCACATTCACTGCAACGGTAGCCGCTGTTGCACCCGCTACAGGAACACCGACCGGCACCATGACATTCAATGGCGCCTCGGGAGCGCCCGTGACCGTGCCGTTGAGCGGCGGGTCGGCGACGTTCTCGACATCCACTCTGGCCTTGGGTCCTCACTCGGTCACTGTGACCTATAATGGCGATGCAAATTTCAACACCAGTTCGAGTGCGGCTCTGACGCAGACCGTGAATGCCGCCGGGAACACGATCACCTTCAACAAGCCGCCGGACACACCCTTCACCTCGACACCACCGACATTGAACGCCACCGCCACCTCCGGCGTCGCGCCGACCTATGCGTCGAATTCGGGGCCGGTCTGTACGGTAACATCGGCGGGCGTGATTACCTTCATCTCGGCGGGTGTCTGTTCGATCACCGCTTCGCAGGGAGCGACAGGCAATTACGCGGCGGCGACGCCCGTCACGCAGACATTCAATGTCACAGCCGGCGTCAACACGATCACCTTTAACAAGCCGGCAGACACGCCCTTCACCTCACCGCCACCGGTGCTTAACGCCACGGCCACCTCCGGCGTCGCCCCGACCTACACGTCAAATTCGGGGCCTGTGTGTACGGTGACATCGGCTGGCGCGATCACCTTCGTCTCGGCGGGTGTCTGTTCGATCACCGCCTCGCAGGGAGCCACCGGCAATTACGGAGCGGCAACGCCCGTCACGCAGACGTTCAACGTCACGGCCGGCGTCAACACGATCACCTTCAACAAGCCGGCGGACACCGCCTTCACCTCTCCGCCACCGACGCTGAACGCCACGGCCACATCAGGCGTCGCTCCGACCTATACGTCGAATTCGGGACCGGTCTGCACGGTGACATCGGCTGGAGCGATCACCTTCGTCTCGGCGGGAGTCTGTTCGATCACCGCTTCGCAGGGAGCGACCGGCAATTATGGCGCGGCAACGCCCGTTACACAGACGTTCAACGTCACGGCCGGCGTCAATACGATCACCTTCAACAAGCCGGCGGACACGCCCTTCACCTCGCCGCCACCGACGCTGAACGCCACCGCCACCTCCGGCGTTACGCCGACCTACGCGTCGAATTCGGCGCCGGTCTGTACGGTGACGTCGGCTGGAGCGATCACCTTCGTGGCGGCGGGCACCTGTTCGATCACGGCTTCGCAGGGAGCGACAGGCAATTACGCGGCGGCAACGCCCGTCACGCAGACCTTCAACGTCACGGCCGGCGTCAACACGATCGCCTTCACGACGTCGCCGCCCGCCTCCCCCATGGTCGCCGGCACTTACACACCGACCGCCAGCGCAACCTCGAACCTGCCGGTGGCGCTGACCATCGATCCGTCGAGCGCGGCGGTTTGCGCGATCGCCGGCGGCGTGGTGAGCTTCAACAATGTCGGCACCTGCACGATCAACGCGAACCAGCCGGGCAACGCCAATTATGCGGCGGCCACGCAGGTGCAGCAGTCCTTCGTCATCGCCGTCGGCACCGTGTCGATCGCGCTCACGGCCACGCCGAACTTCGTGGTGTTCGGATCGCCGCTGACGATGACCGCGACGATCACCATTCCAGGCGCAGGCCCCGGCGCCGCGCCCATTACCGGCACCGTCGCATTCAAAGACGGCGCCGCCACGCTGGGTTCATCCCCGGTGTCGGGCGGCGTCGCGACATTCGTCACATCGAGCCTCGCCACGGGAGCACATAAGCTCCAGGCGACCTATTCGGGCAATGGTGCCTATGCCAGCGTCACGACGGCTGTCGTGACCATCACCGTATCGCCGCCCTCGCCGGTCGCCTCCAGCTTCTCGGTCGCGGTGCCCTATCTCAGCCCCGGCTTCGCCATCGACCTCGCCGCGCACACGACCGGCGTTGTCACCAGCTACGTTCTGGCCTCGGCGCCCACCAAAGGAACGGCGGTGTTGTCAGGCTCGACGGTCACCTATGTTCCGGCGCGCGGTTACTCGGGCCCCGATTCCTTCACCTATAAGGCGACGGGTCCTGGCGGCACATCGGCGGCGGCAACGGTGTCCATCGGCGTCGCGGCACGGCCCGACCCCTCGCAGGATCCCTCGGTCGCCGGCCTCGTCAACGCGCAAGTGGCCTCGGCCCAACGCATGGCGCAATCGCAAATGAGCAATGTCGAGCGCCGGCTCGACCAGCTCCACGAGGACGAACAGGAACCCATCTCGATGGGCATGTCCTTTGCCGCCACCGAGCCCCAACTCGGCCGCGACCAGCAAGCGCTGCAAGAGCTGCGCAGGCTCTGGACGAATGACCCAGACCCCACCAGAGGTGGCGTAGGAAGAACCGGAACAGGCCGCGACGGCTTAGGCGGCCAGAACAGGCGCTATCTCTCTTCATTCGACGACAATCCCAGAAAGACTTCGTCCTCTTCTGCTGGCAGCTCGCGTTTCAACATCTGGACCGCCGGCAATGTCACGTGGGGATCGCAGAACTATACCACCTTGGGCGGCGGCGTGTTTCAGACCGGCAACCGCTTCGCCACCAGCGGCGTGACCATCGGTATCGACACGCGCCTTTTCGACGGCTTCAAGGCGGGCGTTGCCTTCGGATATGGCGGCGACAGCACGCGCGTGGGATTCGACGGAACGCACAACCAAGCCAGATTCTTCAGTGCCACCGCCTACGGCAGCCTGAAGCTGATGCCGCAGACTTTCTTGGACGTGCTGCTAGGCTATGGTCGTGGCTCCTTCACGTCGACCCGCTTTTCAACACCGGGTGGCGTGTATTTGGGCGGCAGCCGCAGCGCCGACGTGTTCTACGGCTCGCTGTCGCTGACCTACGAGCAGAAGTGGGGCGCGCTGAAACTGGCGTCCTACGGACGGCTCGGCGCGACGCTGATGAACTTCGGCGCTTATTCGGAATACGGTTCGGACATCTGGGCGCTGAGTTACGGCGCCATGAAATCGAACAATCTGACAGGCGTGATCGGCGCGCGCCTCTCCTACACGTTCGAGACGGATTATGGCCGCCTCTCGCCGCAAGTCAGGGTGGAATACCGCCATGCCTTCGGCGGCGGCTATAACCAGATCCTGAACTACGCGGACCAGCCCGGCGGCCAAATGTATGCGGTCAGCGGCTTGAGCCAGGCCACCAACGCCGTCAACGCCTCACTGGGCTTGAAATTCGAGGACGACTATCTGCTGGCGATCGGCATCGAATATCAGATCGGCATGGCGCTGGGCATAGGCAACCAAGGCGGCCTACAAGCCGGCGGATTGCGCTTCAGCCTCAAGCAAGGGTTCTGAGGATTTCAGGGCGCGAGACGATCGCGCCCTTTTCATTTATTGCCCTAACGACCTGAATCAGAATCTGATCTCACCGGCACAACCCATTTCAAAATCTAACTTTTCCGCGCGCCGATAGCTCCACGACGGCGCATGAACCACAGCGTCAGCCCCGCCGCCACGACGCAGAGCGCCAATCCATACCAGGTGCCGCCCGGATCATCCTTGAATGGCAGGTCGGCGGTGTTCATGCCGAAAAAGCCGGTCACCAGCACGGCTGGCGCCAGCACCGAATTGAGGATGGTCAGCACATAGAGATGGGCATTGGCCGAACTCTGGAGCTGGTTCGACACCTCGTCCTGCAAGAGCCGCGTCCGCTCCACCAGCGCATGGGATTCGTGATGCAGGGTCTCGAAACGGTGGCTGACGCGGATCACCGCCGCATGGACGGCGGAACTGAGGCTCTCGGGCCGCGCGCCCTCGAGACGACGCAGGATCGAATGGACGCCGGCGAGCTTGCGCTCGATCCGCACCCCTTGGCGGCGCAAGAGGCCGAGCGCCCGCGCCTCCTTGGAACTGTCGTCGGCGAGGATGCGATCCTCGCATGCGTCCAGCTCGTCAGCCATCCGCGTCACGGCTCCATCGAGCCCGTCGGCGATATGATCGGCCAGGGTCTCGAACAAGGTGACCGGCGCATCGACGCTGGCCCCCGCCTCGATCGCCCGACGCAGGGTCTCGATCGCATGGGCGGCATGATGGCGGCCGCTCACCAACCAGCGGTCGGACAGGAGGAAGCGCAAATGGGCGAAATCGTCCCGGACGCCATCGAAATCCTGGGCGAGATCGGGAAAGACGCCCCACAGCACGCCCGCCTCGTGGTGCATCTGCTGGTGATCGCTGGAGCGCAGCATCGCCTGCAAGGCAGCCGCCGGCACGTCCTCCAGATCGGAGAGGAATTGTCGCGCCCGCACATCGGCGAGATTAAGGTGAACCCAGATGAAACCGCGCGCCGACGAGGACAGTTCGGCGGCGGTGCAGCCAGTCAGCGCATTGGCGCGGCCGCTCTCGTCGAAACGATAGGCGAAAACCACTGCTTCGCGATCGGGAGTGGAGATCTTGTCGTGCATGGGAGAACGCCGGCGCGGACGGCTGAACCGCTCGCGCCGACATGTCGACTAGAAGATGTGCGAGAAGAGATAGTACAGCGACGCCGAGAGCAGGATCGCCGCCGGCAGGGTCAACACCCAAGCCAGCACCAGATTGCGCACGGTCGACATCTGCAACCCAGACTTATTCGCCGCCATCGTCCCCGCGACACCCGATGACAACACGTGAGTTGTCGACACCGGCAGGCCGTAGTTGTCGGCGGCGAAAATCGTAGCCATCGCCACCAGTTCGGCCGAAGCACCCTGCGCGTAAGTCAGATGCGTCTTGCCGATTTTTTCGCCGACGGTGACGACGATCCGCTTCCAGCCGATCATCGTCCCAAGACCCAGCGCGATGGCGACCGCCACTTTCACCCAGGTCGGGATGAACCGCGTTGCCGCGTCGAGCGAGTCCTTGTACTCCTTGAGGACTTTAACATCGCCAGCGTTGAGGTCGTTTTCCTTATCCTTCATCAGGAAGCGGATCGCCTCGGACGCCAGATACATGTCGTTACGCGTATTGCCGACGGCTGCCGCCGGAATCTTGTTCATCGTGCCGTGGTCGTTGATCTGCTTGGAAATGTCCGTCAGCAGCACGGCCAGCGACGGATAAGTACCTTCGCTGATCTTATGCTGGGAGACATAGGCGGTCACCGCCGGACGCGGATCGCCGATGATCGCATGGCCGAAGCCCTTCTCCTGCACCAGTTTCGCCGCCGCTTCCGAACGGCTGTGGAAGGCCGTCAGTTCGTGTTCCGGCAACGAGCGGTTCAACGCATAGGCCGTCGGCACCGTGCCGATCAGGATCAGCATGATCAGGCCCATGCCCTTCTGGCCATCGTTCGAGCCATGGGCGAAGGACACGCCAGTGCAGGTGAAGATCAGCAGGCCACGGATCCACCACGGCGGCGGCTGATTGCCCTTCGGCGCTTCGTAAAGGGCCTTGTTCTTGATGAGCACCTTCATGGCCAGGAACAATGCCGCGGCAAGACCGAAGCCAACCAGCGGCGACAGCAGCAGCGCATAGCCGATCTCCGTCGCCTTCGACCAATCGACACCGGAGGTGCCATCGCGCCCGCGCATCATCGCATTGGCGACGCCGACACCGATGATCGAGCCGATCAGCGTATGCGAGGACGAGGCCGGCAGGCCGAGCCACCAGGTGCCAAGGTTCCAGGCGATGGCAGCGACGAGCAGCGCGAACACCATGGCAAAGCCGGCACTGCTGCCGACCTGCAGGATCAATTCGACCGGCAGCAGCGAGACGATGCCGAAGGCCACCGCGCCCGTCGACATCAACACGCCGAGGAAGTTGAAGAAGCCCGACCACATGACCGCGAAATTGGCTGGTAGCGAATGGGTGTAGATCACCGTCGCCACCGCGTTGGCGGTATCGTGGAAGCCGTTGACGAATTCAAAGCCGAGCGCGATCAAAAGCGCCACGCCGAGCAACAGGAACGGCGCCCAGGTGGTCGCCGGCACGCCCGCGTCGATGACGTCGGTGCGGATGCTCCAAGCCACATAGAAAAGGCCAACCGCGATGACACTGAACAGAATGAGCAGCGTCAGCGGATTGATCCCCGTATCGAGCGACGGCCGCTTTCCTTCCGGCTGTTCCGTCGTAATGCCTCCCGGCATCGTAATATTCGTCATAGCCCGCCTCCGTGGAGTTACGGAAGCAAAACTAGACTGCCTGGAGCACAGCTTTATGAACCTGAGAGTCGCCCTGTTAATCTTTGAATAACCAAAGAAAAAGGCGGGGTCGCCCCCGCCTTTCCGTGCGTTTCGCACCCGTTTCGTACGTTATCCGTGCGCCAGGATGGCGAGCAGCAGCAGCGCGACGATATTGGTGATCTTGATCGCCGGATTGACGGCGGGACCCGCCGTGTCCTTGTAGGGGTCGCCGACGGTGTCGCCCGTGACGGAAGCCTTATGGGCTTCGCTGCCCTTGAGATGCTTCACGCCATCCTTGTCGATGAAGCCATCCTCGAAGCTCTTCTTGGCATTGTCCCAAGCGCCACCACCCGAGGTCATCGAAATGGCGACGAAGAGGCCGTTGACGATGACGCCGAGCAACGAGGCGCCGAGGGCCGCGAAGGCATTGGCCTTGGAGCCGGAGATCCACAGCACGCCAAAGTAAGCGACGAGTGGCGCCAGCACCGGCAGCAGCGACGGAATGATCATTTCCTTGATCGCTGCCTTGGTCAGCATGTCGACGGCGCGGCCATAGTCGGGACGCTGCGTGCCCTGCATGATGCCGGGCATTTCCTTGAACTGCCGCCGTACTTCCTCGACGACCGAACCCGCCGCGCGGCCCACTGCCGTCATGGCGATGCCACCGAACAGATATGGGATCAGGCCGCCGAAAATCAGACCGGCGACGACATAGGGGTTCGACAGGTCGAAGGAGACCGCGCCGACATCCTTGAAGTATGGCCTGCCCTCGCTGATGAAGGCTTGCAGATCGTTCGTATAGGCAGCGAACAGCACCAGCGCGCCAAGACCCGCCGAACCGATGGCATAGCCCTTGGTGACCGCTTTGGTGGTGTTGCCGACCGCATCGAGCGCATCGGTCGACTGCCGCACTTCCTTCGGCAGGCCGGCCATTTCGGCAATGCCGCCGGCATTGTCGGTGACTGGGCCGAAGGCGTCGAGCGCCACGATCATGCCGGCGAGGCCGAGCATGGTGGTGACGGCGATCGCCGTGCCGAAGAGACCGGCGAGCTGATAGGTGGCGATGATGCCACCGACGATGACCATCGCCGGCAGCGCCGTCGATTCCAGTGACACCGCGAGCCCCTGGATGACGTTGGTGCCGTGACCGGTCACCGACGACTGGGCGATCGACACGACCGGACGCTTGCCCGTGCCGGTATAGTATTCGGTGATCCAGACGATGAGGCCCGTCACCACCAGGCCGACTAGACCGCAGAGGAACAGGTTCGTGCCGGTGACCGACAAAGTACCGACCTTGCCGAGTTCGCCCCAGCCGACGAGCCAATGGGTCGCCAGCGCGAGACCTCCGATCGACAGCACGCCGGTCACGATGAGGCCCTTGTAGAGCGCCCCCATGATCGAATTGTTGGCACCGAGCTTGACGAAATAGGTGCCGATGATCGAGGTGACGATACAGGTGGCGCAGATCGCCAGCGGATAGAGCAGCGCCGCGTTGAGGCCCGCCTGCTTGGCGAAGAAGATCGCCGCCAGCACCATGGTGGCAACCACGGTCACCGCATAGGTCTCGAACAAGTCGGCGGCCATGCCGGCGCAGTCGCCGACATTGTCACCGACGTTGTCGGCGATGGTCGCCGGGTTGCGCGGATCGTCTTCCGGAATGCCCGCTTCGACCTTACCGACGAGGTCGGCGCCGACGTCGGCACCCTTGGTGAAGATACCACCGCCAAGACGGGCGAAGATCGAGATGAGCGAGGCGCCAAAACCGAGCGCCACCAGGGAATCGATGACGACACGATCAGCGACCGCATGGCCAAGCGGACCGGTCAGAATCCAATAGTAGACGGAGACGCCGAGCAACGCGAGGCCGGCGACAAGCATGCCGGTCACCGCGCCCGCCTTGAAGGCGACGTCGAGACCGCCGGCCAGCGACTTGGTCGCCGCCTGGGCCGTACGCACGTTGGCACGCACCGACACGTTCATGCCGATAAAGCCGGCGGCACCCGACAGCACGGCACCGATGAGGAAGCCAATGCCGACCAGCCAGCCAAGCCAATAGCCGAGGGCGAGAAAGATGACGATGCCGACGATGGAAATCGACAGATATTGGCGCTTCAGATAGGCCTGCGCGCCTTCAGCAACCGCACCAGAGATTTCCTGCATGCGCTGCGAGCCAGCATCGGCCTTCATCAATGCGGAAACGGTGACAACGCCATACACGACGGACAACAGGCCGCCGATAATAATCCATAGAATTGGACTCATTTAGCTCCGCCCTCTCCATTCACGAGGCGGACAGAAAACGCCCGCCCATTCGTGCGGCCTATCGTAATTATGTCAGCATGGTGGCCGCCAACCCCAATCGCCTATGCCAGAAAGATGCCCTAACGGCAATGATAGGCAATGGTGAAGGTGGAGAACCGCCGCTTGTTCACTGCTTTCTGGCAAACAGGAATGGGAACCACGTTTTGGAACCCATCCAATCTTGCTGCGGATTCCGGCCCACCGCAGACAACGGCGCAACACGACAAACAGAATAAAGCCCTTTAAAATACAGATATTTACAGAATAATATCGAACCCCAGAGTTAGAGCGCCTGCGCATGCGCCCTGACCGTTTCGATGAAAGCGACGGCGGCGGGCGAGAGCGACCTGTCCTTCGAGGTAATCACCGACACGATATGATGCGCTTGCGGTTGCACCAATGGGCGCAGCTCAAGCTGAAACGATTTCGCCAGAGGTGAAGCCCAAGACGGCCAGATCGATATGCCAAGGTTCGCGGCGACCATGCCAAGAATGGTCACCATATTGCGCACTTCGAAGCGCGGTTTGACGGCAAGCCCGGCAAGCTCGAACTGGCGATCCAATCTCCGGCGGGCTGCATTGTCCTGGCGAACGGCAATCAGAGGATGACCGGCCAGATCCTTCCAGCCCACCTTTTTCTGGGCGGCCAGCGGGTGGGACGGCGAGCAAAGCAGCATCAAATGCCCCTGGATGATGGGCGCCGAGATCAGCCCATCGTCCTGCGCATCGAAAACGCCAAAGCCGCAATCGCACAGCGATTGGGCGACATGCGTTGCAATCTGATGGGGCGGAAACTCCGTCACCGTGACATGGATTCCTGGATAAGCGTCCTGGAACCGGGCGATGGCCGACGGCAGCAGCGCGACGGCCACCAGCGGCGAAGCGATGACGTTGATTTGCCCCCTGCGGCGCAAGTCGACCTCGCGCGCCGCCTCTATGCCCTCGTCCAGCACCATCAAAAGACGTTCGGCATAAGGAAGAAACTCGCGGCCCGCCTCGGTCAGAGCGACCATGCGCGTCGTGCGCTTGAGAAGACGGGTTTGCAGCTCGGCTTCGAGTTCACTGATGAGAACCGACAGCGACGATTGCGGCACGTTCAACCGTTCGCTGGCGCGCGTGAAGCTCCTGAGACTGGCGATCTCTAAGAAGGCCCGGACTTGTCTAAGCGTTACGTTCACCTACGCCTCCCACCGCGCCGAAGTTTAGAGAACCCACCTCACCGGATTCAACCTCGCCGCGCACACAGCCCCATTTATTCGGATTCCCGATAAGTTGTTCCGTACAAAATCCTTGAGCGGCGGCCGTCAGGGGACAATGTGGGCCGGAAAGTCTTGTCGAAGAAAGACGCCGGAACATGCGATCATGAGAGCGCGGCTGATTTGCTCATGTCACGGCCAATGGGCCTTGCACGCGCCCGCTGATGCGGCAGGGGCCGCACCGGCCCGCGACCAAAGCGAACGCCTGCCCATGCGCGGCGAATACCTTCTGCGCGGCGCCCATGTCTTGACGATGGATGACGCCATCGCCGACCTGCCCAAGGGCGATATCCGCATCCGCGATGGCGTGATCGTCGCCATCGGCGACAAGCTCGAGGCCCCAGGCGCCGAACGGATCGACGCCGACGGCATGATCGCCCTGCCCGGCTTCGTCGATACGCACTGGCATTTGTGGAACAGCGCGCTACGCGCGCTCGTGCGGGCCGACGACAAGGCCGACGGCTATTTCCCGGTCACGCTCCGCCTCGGGCCACTCTGTACGCCGGAAGATGCGCGTCGCTCCGTCCGCCTTGGTCTCGCCGAAGCCTTGGTGTCCGGCATCACCACCGTGCATGACTGGTCGCACAACATCCGCACGCCTGCTCATGCCGATGCGGAAATCCAGGCGCTGTGTTCGACGGGCCTGCGCGCGCATTTCTCCTATGGATGGGGACAGGACCTGGCGCTGACGGCGCCGATGAACACCGCCGATCTCGCGCGCGTGGCGCGAGACTGGTCGGACGAAAATGGCCTTCTTTCCCTCGGCGCGGCGGTTCGCACACCCGTTGCCAATCCACGGGGCATCGTACCCGTCGATATTCTGCGCGGCGAATATGACGCCATCCGCGCGCTGGGCCTGCCGATCACCATGCACGCGCGACCCGGCGTGGTCTCCGTCCTCGACGACAACGGCCTGCTTGGCAAGGACGTGCAGCTCGTCCACCCGCAAGGCCTGTCGATACAGGAACGAAAACGCGTGGCTGAAACGGGCACCCGCTTCTCCTGCTCGCCCGTCATCGAAATGCACTATGCCCAAGCGACGCGCGGCGAGATCCAGTTTCAGGAATTGGAAGAAGACGGCATCCAGCAAAGCCTATCGGTCGACTCTTCGGCGGCATCCGCCAATGCCGACTTCTTCGCCTGCATGCGCGCCTTGCTATGGTCGCACAAGCAACGTTTCGGCACCACCAAACCGCTGACACCAAAACGACTGCTGGCGCTTGCCACCATCGACGGCGCGCGCGACCTCGGCCTCGCCGACAGGATCGGTTCGCTGACACCCGGCAAGCGCGCCGATCTCATTCTCGTGCGCACCGGCGACGTCAACATGGCGCCTGTCATCGATCCCTATTTCGCGCTCGTCTATTCGGCGCAACCCGCCAATATCGACACCGTCATGGTCGATGGGCGCATTTTGCGCCGCAAGGGAGAATTCACGGCGCTCGATCAAGAAAGGATCGTCCGCGAGGCCACCGACAGCATCACCCAATTAAGAGAGCGCGCATCCCGCGCATGAATTTATCCCAGGGAGGGAATGAATGATCCTGCGAAAATTATGGCTTTCCACTTTCGTCGTTCTGGCGTCATCGAGCCTGACGGCGGCGCAGACCTATCCGACCAAACTGGTCCGCATCATCGTACCTTACGCGCCCGGCGGCGGCATTGATGCATTCGCCCGCGCCATCGCCGAAGGTTTGTCGCCCAAATGGGGGCAGTCGGTCATTGTCGAAAACAAGCCTGGCGCCTCAACCTTTCTTGGCACCACGCAGGTCGCCAAAGCACCACCCGATGGACACACGCTGCTCCTGACCAGCGAGTCGACGATCACCAGCAATCCCTTCCTTTTCGCCAGCCTGCCCTATGATGTAAGTCGCGAACTGACACCGATCAGCCAGCTCGTCAGCCTGCCGCAAATGGTGGTGACGAACACCAGCGTTCCGGCGGCTTCGATCAAGGAGCTGGTGGAGCAAGCGCGCAAGGATTCAAGCAAGCTTAATTATGCGTCCTATGGAGCCGGCAGCCTGCCGCATTTGTTCTTCGAAGGTCTCAACAAGACGACAGGCGCCACCATCGCCCAGGCGCCCTACAAGGGCATCATTCCCGCCGTCGCCGCAACGGCTGGCGGCGAAGTGCAATTGACGCTCGTGGGCACCGCCCTGGCGCAGCCGCAGATGCAGGCCGGACGCATCAAGCCCCTGGCCGTCGTCGGCGACAAACGCCTGCCGGAACTGCCGCAGGTGATGACATTGGCGGAGGCCGGCCTCGGCGAGATCGATCCAGGCGTTTCCTGGTTCGGTCTTTTCATGACCGGCGGATCGCCCGCCGGCCTGCCGGAAAAAATCGCCAAGGACGTCGCTGATCTCTTCGCCGATCCGGCCGTGCGCGACAAATACGTCACCGCGCGCGCCATGACGCCGATCTTCTCAACGCCTCAAGCTTTCAGCACATTGATCGCCGCCGACATGCAGCGCATGGAGCGGCTGATCAAGCTCACCGGTGCGAAAGGCGAACAATAGCCATCAAGCCGCGCGCTCCCGGCGCTTAAACGCGCCGGTGGCGATCAACAGAAGCAGTGCGGCCACGATCGGCGGAAACACCACCCAATTGACCAGCGCCCATCCCGAATGGGCCAGCATCTGGCCCGATGAGAACGAGGCAATGGCCATAAAGCCGAAGACAAGGAAGTCGTTGAACGACTGCACCTTGTTGCGCTCTTCCGGCCGATGGGTCTCGACCACCATGGCCGAAGCGCCGACGAAGCTGAAATTCCAACCGACGCCAAGAAAGATCAAACCGACCCAGAAATGCGCAACGGTGATGCCGAGCAGGCCGGCAATCGCCGCGATGATGGTGAACACGAACCCCACCGTCACCACCTGCGGCGCACCGTAACGGGCGATGAGACTGCCGGTGAAGAAGCTCGGCGCGAACATGCCCAGCACATGCCACTGAATGCCCCAGTTCGCATCCGACAGCGGCAGGCCACACATTTTCATCGCCAACGGCGCCGAGGTCATCACCAGATTCATCAGCGCATAGGCGACCATGCCGCAGGCCGCCGCCGTGATGAACCGCGGCTGCAAGGCGATTTCCTTGAGCGGTCGCCCGGCGGCCCGAGCCACCGCGGCGGCCGGCCTTGGGATATCGATGGTGCTGAGAATGCCCATGCACAACAAAGCAACGACCGACTGACCGATGAAACTGGCCAGGAACAGATAGGGCGTCGCCCAATCCATGGTGATGTTGACGAGTTGCGGCCCGAGCACGCCTGAAAAAACGCCTCCCGTCATCACCCAGGAGATCGCCTTGGGACGCAGCGACGGGCTCGCCACATCGGTCGCCGCGAAGCGGAAGGAATGGGCCACTGCCTGATAAGCGCCACCGATAAATGTGCCGAAGCAAAACAGCGCGAAGGAACCAAGATAGATCGCCAGTGCCGCGATGAGGCCGATGAGCACGCCGCACGCGGAACCCGCGATGAACGACGCCCGCCGGCCATAGTGCCGCGCGATCCATCCGGCCGGAATCGTCGCCAGCGCCGTGCCGATGACGAAAGTGGTCACGGGCAAGGTGGCAAAATCGGCGCGCGGCGCCAGCATCGAGCCCACGATGCCGCCCGTCGTCATCACCACGGTTGAATTGGCGCCCGCCAGGGCCTGCGCCACGGCCAATCTCAGAATGGCGCTCTTGGCCGTGCGATCGTCGATGTCGGCCGCAGCCGCCGCTGTTGTTGTCATTATGCGAGCCGGTCTTTGCAAAAAACGCGGCGACACCTTAGGACCTTGAGGAGCGGATTGCCAAGCTCCCAAAGCGCTAGATCACTGATTTTGAAGAGTTTTACAGACCGCAGCCGGCAATGATATGAACTACAGCAAAGACCTGTGTGAGGATTCTCAGGAGGTAGGTTCCCTTGGATATTGACGCCCGGGCCATCGCCGCGCGCTGCGGTGCCCTGCTCGACCAGATGCGGGCCGCCCGCCCCCTGGTCCAGAACATCACCAACTACGTGTCCATGGACATCGCCGCCAACGCCCTGCTGGCCGTCGGCGCCTCGCCGGCCATGGTCCATGCTCCTGAAGAATCGCCGCAATTCGTGGCACTCGCCGGTGCGCTCGTCATCAACATCGGCACCTTATCGGCCGACACCGCCCACGCGGCCCAGGTCGCGACGACGGCGGCACGCCAGCTCGGCCGGCCCTGGTTGTTCGATCCCGTTGGCGTCGGCGCCACCGACTATCGCAACGATGTCGCGACGGAACTGATGGAGAACCGCCCGACCATCCTGCGTGGCAATGCCTCGGAAGTGATGGCGGTCGCCCGCCTCGCGGGTCTCACGACCGCCAGCGCCGCCCCGCGCGGCGTCGACAGTGCCAATACGACCAGCGAGGCCGAACAGCTTTGCATCGAACTCGCCCGGCGCGCCGGCTGCGTCGTCGTTGCCACCGGCGAGATCGACCTCGCCACCGATGGCAAGCAGATCGTGCGGCTCGCCAATGGTTCGCCGCTGATGACCCGTGTCACCGCGCTCGGCTGTTCGCTGTCGAGCGTCATGGGCGCCTTCATGGCGATCGCGCCGCCGCTTGAGGCCGCCGTCGCGGCTCTTGCCGTCTATGGCGTCGCCGGCGACATGGCCGCGGAGGCGGCCAACCGTCCCGGCAGCTTCCGTGTCGCCTTCCTGGATGCGCTGGATGCCATCACCGCCGCCGATATCACCGCCCGTTTGAAAGTTATCGCATGAGTTTCGATCCGAAAATCTGGCGCCTCTGCCTCGTCACCGATCGTGATCTGTCGCGCGGCCGCAGCCTCGTCGATGTGGTCGGCGCTGCTGTTGGCGGCGGCGTCACCATGGTGCAATTGCGTGAGAAGAACGCCACCACGCGTCAGTTCCTTGAAGAAGCGCACGCCCTGAAAGCGCTATTGCAGCCCCGGCGCGTCCCGCTGATCATCAACGACCGCGTCGATATTGCGCTCGCCGTCGATGCGGAGGGCGTCCATGTCGGCCAGACCGATATGCCGGTGGCCCTG
Source organism: Rhizobiales bacterium 62-17 (assembly GCA_001898965.1). Lineage (GTDB taxonomy): Bacteria > Pseudomonadota > Alphaproteobacteria > Rhizobiales > Beijerinckiaceae > Terripilifer. The sequence continues at coordinate 259,657 of MKVW01000003.1, read as the reverse complement.
GTGCGCCAGCTCATCGGCCCGCAAAAAATCATCGGCCTGTCGATCACCAATCGCACGCAGATCGAGCGCGAGGATGCGAAACAGGCCGACTATCTCGGCATCGGCCCGCTCTATGCGCAAACGACGAAGGCCGACGCCTCGACGCCACTCGGCGTCGAAGGCTTCGCCGCCTTGCGCGCACTCACGCAACAACCCGTCATGGCCATTGGCGGCCTCAAGGCGAGCAATTCCGCCGATGTACTGAAGGCCGGCGCCAACGGCCTCGCCATCGTCTCGGCCATTGTCGGTGCCGACGATCCGAAGGCGGCGGCGCAAGACGTGATGCGATTGTTCTGATTGGAGTGTGCGATGACGGATACGCCGGCTGAATTGAAGACCTTGCGTGACAGCATCGACAATCTCGATGCGGCGTTGATTCATATCCTTGCGGAACGCTTCAAATGCACGCAGCGCGTGGGCGAATTGAAGGCCCGGCTGCAATTGCCGTCATCGGATCCCAATCGCGAGAAGCTGCAAATCGAGAGATTGCGCGCCCTGGCCCAAGGTGCGCATCTCGATCCCGATTTCGCGGAGAAGTTTCTTGCTTTCGTCATCAAGGAAGTCATCCGCCATCATGAGTTGGCGAAGGCTCCCAGTTGAAAATCAGGCCGCCTTATCGCCCTTCAGCACGCCGCGCCGGATCTGATCTTCCTCGATCGATTCAAACAGCGCGCGGAAATTGCCTTCGCCGAAACCTTCATCGCCCTTGCGCTGGATGAACTCGAAGAAGATCGGTCCGATCACCGTCTTCGAGAAAATCTGCAACAAGATGCGCGTCGTGCCGCCATCGACCACGCCTTCGCCGTCGATAAGGATGCCGTGCTTCTTCATCCGATCCATCGGCTCGTCATGGCCATGCACGCGATCGTGTGACTTTTCATAATAGGTGTCGGGCGGACCGGGCATGAATTTCAGGCCGTTGTCGGCGAGCTTGTCGGTCGCGTCATAGATGCCGTCGGTGCCGACGGCGATATGCTGGATACCTTCGCCCTTATACTTCTTCAGGAATTCGACGATCTGGCTGGTCTCGTCCTTCGACTCGTTCAGCGGAATGCGGATCTTGCCGCAGGGCGATGTGATGGCGCGCGACACGAGGCCGGTGATGCGCCCGTCGATGTCGAAATAGTGGATCTGCTTGAAGCCAAATTTCTCGCGATAGAAATCCCACCACGTATCCATATTGCCGCGAAAGACATTGTGGGTGAGATGGTCGAGATAATAGAAGCCGACGCCTGTGGGGCGTGGATCGCGCGCGCCCAGCCAGTCGAACTCGGCTTCATAGGCAGAGCCCTTGGCGCCATATTTTTCGATGAAATAGAGCAGCGATCCACCGATGCCGACGATCGCCGGAACGTCGAGTGCCTTGTCCTGGCCTTCATAAGGCGTCGCGCCCTGCTTCACCGCATGATCGAAAGCGTGTTTGGCGTCGACCACGCGCCAGGCCATGGCCGAAGCGCACGGGCCGTGTTCGCCAGCGAACTTCATCGCATGCGAACCGGGCTCGGCATTGATTACATAGTTGATGTCGCCCTGGCGCCAGACCGTGATGTTCTTGGTCTTGTGCTTGGCCACGGCCGCATAGCCCATACGGGCGAACAGGGTCTCCAGCTTCTCGGGCTCGGGATGCGCGAATTCGACGAATTCGAAACCGTCGGTTCCGGCCGGATTCTCAGCGCTGATGGCAGCGGGCGGCGCATTGTGCGGAAACGGTCCCATGAACATCCTCCTGTCGAGCAGTGGTTAAATGCAAATTTACGCCGAAAAACACGCATTGAGCTTGCATTCTGACGCCCATAATGAGAAATTTACGCATATTTCATGCGCTAAAGGCCATTTTTATGAATGAAAATGAGCATGTCGATGAATTCGACCGCAAGATTCTGGCAGCGCTCCAGGCCGACTCGCGCCTCACCAACAACGACCTCGCCGAACGCGTGAACCTCTCGGCCTCGCAATGTTCACGCCGGCGCCAGCGGCTCGAGGAAGACGGTTTTATCGACGGCTACCGCGCCATCCTTAATCGCGATCGTCTCGGCTTCGGCCTGGTCAACATGATCACGGTGACCTTGGCGACCCATAATCGCGACAATGCGCAGCGCTTCGCCGAACTCGTCTCGCGCCTGCCCGAGGTGCAGGAGGCGCACGCGCTCACCGGCGAGATGGACTACATCCTCAAGGTCGTCACCCGCGACCTGAAAGCCTTATCGCAATTCGTCAACGACGTGCTGTTGCCGCACGACTCCGTACAGCATGTGAAGACCGCCATCGTGCTGGCGACGCTGAAGGAGACGAATGCCCTGCCGCTTTAGAAGTGGCTGTAAGAGCCCTTCTCAAAGGTCCGCACGGTTCCCGTCGCATCGATGAAACGCGGCAAGCCGTCCGCCTCGCCTGTCACGATACCGATGGCTGTCACCGGCACGCCCGTGCCCTTCGCCGCCTGTTCGAAAGCCGCTGCATTCTGCGGCGCCACCGTGCAGAGAATTTCGTAATCGTCGCCGCCGGTGACGGCGATATCGAGCAACCCACTATCGAGCGCCACCGCCTCGCGCGCGGCTGGCGACAACGGCACGTCGGTCAGGCGCACCTCGCCGCCAGCGTTGGACACCCGCAGCATTTTCGCCAGATCGCCGGCGAGACCATCGCTGACATCCATGGCGCCATGCGCATAGGCTCGCACCACATGCGCCAAAGCCAGGCGCGGCGCCGGCAGCAGATAGCGGCGCAGCAGATGCGCCTGCGCCGCGACGCTCAAACGCCCAGCCCATCCCGTATCGCGCTCGCCTTTCAGGCGCAGGCGCAGGCCGAGCGTCGAATCCCCAATCGTCCCGCTCACATAGATGATGTCACCGACCTTGGCGCCGGTACGCAACGCCATGCGGCCGCGCGGCACGGTGCCAAGCGCGGTCACGGAAATGACGAGGGGACCGCTCGTGCGCACCGTATCGCCGCCGATGAGGGGGCAATGATAGAGCGTCGCGTCCTCGCGCAGCCCTTGCACGAAAGCCGTCAGCCACTGGCGGTCGATGTCCTCGGTCAGGGCGATCGACAGGAGAAAGCCGAGCGGGTCGGAGCCCTTGGCCGCGAGATCGGACACATTCACCCGCAGCGCCTTGCGGGCAATATCGTCTGGCGCATCGTCGGCGAAGAAATGCACGCCCGCCACCAAAGCATCCTTGGTAGCGACCACCTGCATGCCCTCAGGCAGATCGATCAAGGCCGCATCGTCACGCAGCCCAAGGCCGGCACGGCCGGCGAGAGGCGCGAGCAGGCTCGCGATCAGATCGTCTTCCGAAAAATCGGCAGCCAATCTCTCCTCCTCCATGGCGCTTGGCAGTTTGATGGACTCCTAGGCGCGCGTCAAAAACTCGTCGGCGCGCAACTGCCGTGCCAGTCGGTCGAGCACGGCATTGGTCATGCCGACTTCATTGTCGGCGAGAAAGGCAGCGGCGACATCGACATATTCGGTGATGATCACCCGGGCCGGCACATCGGCGCGGCTCTTCAACTCATAGACGCCTGCGCGCAGCACCGCCCGCAACACCGCTTCGATGCGACGCAACGGCCAGCCTTCCTGCAACACTTTGTCGGCCGCCTGGTCGATGGCCCGCTGATCCTTCAGCACGCCCTGCACGATGTCGCGAAACAGATCGACATCCGCTTCCTCGTACTGAACGCCTTCGATCTCGCCGCCGATCCAGAACGCCTCGAACTCGGCGAGGATTTCATTGAGCCCCTTGCCGGTGACTTCCATCTGGTAGAGCGCCTGGACAGAGGCGAGGCGCGCGGCGGCGCGTTGACGACGAACGGTCATGAGCGCACCGCACTGCGTTTGAGCTGATAGAGCGAGAGTGCCGCGCGCGCCGCATCACCGCCCTTGTCGCCCTGTTTCGGATCGGCACGAACGATCGCCTGTTCTTCGTTCTCGACCGTGAGAATGCCGTTCCCGATCGGCAGTTGCTGCGCCACTGACAGATCCATCAGCCCGCGCGAGCTTTCATTGGCCACGATCTCGAAATGATAGGTCTCGCCGCGAATGACGCAGCCCAGTGCCAGAGCGCCGGCATAGGCGCCACCCGCCGTGGCGATGCGCACGGCCGCCGGAATTTCCAGCGAACCGGGCACGCCGATAATATCCCAGCTTGCCCCGGCCGCCTGCAGCGCCGCCTTGGCACCATTCAGCAGCATGTCGCCGATCGCGTCGTAATAACGCGCTTCGACGATGAGAAAACGGGCTCCATCGGCGCGCGGCAGCGGCTGCGACGTGGAGCGGCGGGGTTCGGCCATGGTAAACTCTTGAAATCAGGTCTTGTGCCGGCGGCACCCAGCGGCGCAGCCTAGCACGAACTTACGAGAGAGTTTCCTTAAAGACCGGAGCCACTTGGCGCAAGCGCGGCCAGAAGCCGCTGTGGAGGCTTACGAAATATGCTCGTAGCGGCGCAGCCGATCGACGCCGGAAAAGCCATCCTCGACCAAGCGATAGTGCCGGCCGTCTTCCAGTTCACTCCGGGCTGTTTCGCTCAACGAGGCAACACCCTCGCGGGCGAACGGTTTGGGCGCGGTCAGCAAAATGCACTCATCGGCCAGGCCCAGACCGATGAGCCGCCCCGCCACCTGCGGTCCGCCCTCGCTGAACACCCGGGTCACGCCCCGGCCGGCCAGAATGTGCAGCGCCGCCGTAAGGTCGAGATGGCCGTCGTCGTCACGCGCCACGCGCGCGACCGAGACTCCAGCCTGCACCAAGGCCGCTTCGGCCGCCGCATCCGCATCGACGGCACAAATCACCAAGACCGGCGCTTCCGCCGCCGTGGTCACCAGCCGCGAGCGCAAGGGCAGTTGCAGGTTCGAGTCGAGGACAACCCGCAGCGGCAGGCGATCGTCGAGGCCCGGCAGGCGCACGGTGAGCAACGGATCGTCGGCCAAAACCGTGCCGATGCCGACCATGATCGCATCATGAGTGGCCCGCAGCATTTGCACGTAATTGTTGGCGGCGATGCCGGTAATGTGCAGGCGCCGATCGTGCGGGCCGCCGGCGGCAAAACCATCGGCGGTTTCCGCCAATTTCAACGTCACCTGCGGGCGGCCTTCCGTGACACGCAGGATATGTCCGAGATGGGCACGACGGGCCTGCGCCGCACCAACACCGATGACCACGTCGACGCCAGCCTCGCGCATCATGCGATGCCCTTGCCCGGCGACGCGCGGATCAGGATCTTCGAGCGCCGAAACGACGCGGGCGATACCAGCCGTGATGGTTGCTTGTGCACACGGCGGTGTCACACCGAAATGGGCGCAGGGTTCAAGGCTGACATAGAGTGTGGCGCCACGCGCCAGCTCCCCTGCCTGCGCGAGGGCTTCGGTCTCGGCATGCGGACGCCCGCCTTTGCGCGTCGCGCCGCGCCCGACGATCACGCCGTCACGCACCACCAGGGCACCAACCGCCGGATTAGGCGCGGTCAGACCAAGTTGCCGCCGGCCCAGCGCAATGGTCGCCGCCATCAGACGTTCGTCGCGATCGGCAGCCACATCCTGCGGCTGTGCGGCCGTCAGCATGTTCACTCACCGCTCGCCACGGGCTTGAGCGTGTCGTCCGGGCCTGCTTCGTTCAACTCGTCGATGAGCGTGCCGAAGTCGCGCGCTTCGCGGAAATTGCGATAGACCGAGGCGAAGCGCACATAAGCGACGCTATCGAGAGATTTGAGCCCCTCCATCACCAGTTCGCCAATCTTGCCGCTGTCGATCTCGGACTCGCCCGAGCTTTCAAGCTGGCGCACGATGCCATTGACCATGCGCTCAACACGCTCGGGCGCCACCGGCCGCTTGCGCAAAGCCGTCTCGAACGAACGGGCGAGCTTATCTCGATCGAACGGCACGCGCCGGCCCGACTTCTTGAGCACGGTGAGCTCGCGCAATTGCACGCGCTCGAACGTGGTGAAGCGGCCGTTGCAATCGGGACAGACACGACGGCGACGGATGGCCGACGAGTCATCCGTCGGCCTGGAGTCCTTCACCTGCGTATCGAGCGTGCCGCAATACGGACAGCGCATCCTGTCTCCTTTTCAGCCGGCCTCAGCCGTAGATCGGGAACCGCTTGGTCAGATCGCTGACGCGGCCCTTCACGCCGGCCTCGACCGCACCATTGTTGGCTTCGCCATTGGCGACGAGACCGTTCAGGATCTCGACGATCAGATCGCCAACCTGGCGGAATTCCTGCGCACCGAAGCCACGCGACGTGGCCGCCGGCGACCCCAACCGCACGCCGGATGTGACGAACGGCTTTTCCGGATCGAACGGCACGCCGTTCTTGTTGCAGGTGATATGGGCACGCCCCAGCGCCGCCTCAACGGCCTTGCCCGTCAGCTTGCGTGAGCGCAGATCGAGCAGCAGCAGATGATTGTCGGTGCCGCCGGTGACGAGATCATAGCCACCGCTCTTGATCGCATCGCCCATGGCCTTGGCATTGGTGACGACCTGCTGCGCATAGAGCGCGAAGTCAGGCCGCAGCGCCTCGCCGAAAGACACCGCCTTGGCGGCGATGACATGCATCAGCGGGCCACCCTGCAAGCCGGGGAAAATCGCCGAATTGATCTTCTTGGCGATGTCCTCGTCATTGGTCAGGATCAAACCGCCGCGCGGGCCGCGCAAAGTCTTGTGGGTGGTCGAAGTCACCACATGCGCATGCGGGAATGGCGAAGGATGCGCGCCGCCGGCCACGAGGCCCGCGAAATGCGCCATGTCGACCATGAAGACCGCGCCGACTTCATCGGCGATCTCGCGGAACTTGGCGAAATCCCAATGGCGCGCATAGGCCGAGCCGCCGGCGATGATCAGCTTCGGCTTGTGCTGACGGGCGATCTTGGCCACCTCATCCATGTCGATGCGGTGGGTCTCACGATCGACGCCATAGGGCACCGGCTTGAACCAGCGGCCGGACATGTTGACCGGCGAACCGTGGGTGAGATGGCCGCCGGCGGCCAGGTCGAGGCCGAGGAACGTGTCGCCCGGCTGCAGCAGCGCCAGGAAGACGGCCTGGTTGGCCTGCGAGCCGGAATTGGCCTGCACGTTGGCGTAGCGGCAGCCGAACAGGCGCGTCACGCGCTCGATGGCCAGGGATTCGGCGATATCGACGAACTGGCAGCCGCCATAGTAGCGCCGGCCCGGATAGCCTTCGGCGTATTTGTTGGTCATCACCGAGCCTTGCGCCTCGAGGACGGCGCGGGAAACGATGTTTTCCGAAGCAATCAGCTCGATTTCATCGCGCTGGCGCCCCAATTCGAGTTCGACGGCCCGGGCGATTTCGGGGTCGGCTTCGGCAAGCCCGGCGGAAAAGAAGGAGTTCGACCTAGCCTGACCGGCCACGGCTGCTGACGACTGGCTCATCTGATTTTTTCCTGATCCCACGTCTGGCGCGGATTCGATCCTGGGTCCGCCCAGCCAATAGAGAAAATGGCCGTCCGCGTCCAGATATAGTGTCACATCAGCGGTTGAACAGGCAGGAATGGGGCACCTGGTTGAGGGTGCCTGATACCGTACCAAATCGGGCCTTCAGTAGGCGGACCTGCCCATCTCAGGTTGGCTTGCCACCATACATGGTGTCAGGGAGCGCAATAACGCCCACACATAACTGAATGGCCTCATTTTTCCGGCGGCGCTCACTCCTCGCTTCAGAAACGAGGCGCGACAAATCGCCAGCATACTCTCAGGATCGCTTAAATCCGCTGGATGTTGGCCTCGGCGACGACCTTGGTCCATTTGGCGACGTCGTCAGCGACGCGGGCTTTGAAGCCCTCCGGGGTCGTCGCCATGGCTTCGCTGCCAAAGCTCTGTAGCCGCTCGACCACCGCCGGATCCGCCAGGATCGCCTTGATGTCGGCATTGAGCTTGGCCACAAGCGGCGCCGGCAAACCCGGGGGACCGGCCAATCCCAGCCAGGAGGTAACCGAATAATCCGGCACGGCCGCCTCCGCGATGGTCGGTGAATTGGGGAGTGCGAAGAACCGCCGCGGACCCGTCACGCCAATGGCACGCAATTTCCCGTCGTTGATAAAAGGCAGCAGCGCGGTCGGCGTATCCATCTGGAAGTCGAAGCGTTCCGCCATCAGATCGGTGATGGCCTGCGGCGAGCCGCGATAGGGCACGTGCTGGATCTTCACTTTCCCCATCGAGATGAACAATTCCAGAGCGAGATGCATGCCCGTGCCGTTGCCGGCGGTGGCGCAGATCAGCTTGCCGGGATCGGCTTGCGCCATGCGGATCACGTCAGCGACGGTCTTCGCCGGATGGTTGGGATGGGTCACCAGAATGAACGGAAAGTCCGTGAGCATGCTGATGAAACTGAAATCCTCGGCGGTGTTATAGGGCAATTGCTTATAGATCGCCGCCGAAACCGCATGGCCGCCGGGCAACACCGTCAACGTGGTGCCATCGGGCGCGGCGCGCGCCACCGCCGCTGCCGAGATCGTGCCGCCGGCGCCTGGGCGTGGTTCGACCACGATTGATTGATTGAGCTTCCGGCCCAGTTGATCGGCGATGAGACGCGCAACGAGATCGACATTCGCCCCCGCCGTGAAACCATGCAGCACGGTGATCGGCCGGCCGCTTTGTGCGAGTGCAGGCGCAGCCGCGACGGCGGACAACCCGCCGACGACGGCACGGCGTGTGAGTTGCGTCATGATCGCCTCCCCTATTGCAGTGCTCCAGTCACTTGATAGCCACCTTCGCGCATGATCCGCGCCCCGGATTCCGTCAGCTCATCGACGCGTCGCGCCAGCACGTCGGCTGGGAAGGCGAGCTTGCCGTTCTGCTTGCGCACGATGCCGTCGATAAGAACGGTATCGACATTCCCTGCCCCGGCAATCTCGACGATCGAATAAATCGGATCGTGGATCGGGACCATATTGATGTCATTGGCGCGCAGCATGACGACGTCGGCCTTCTTGCCGGGCGACAGCGTGCCGATCTTATCGTCCATCCGGAAAGCTTTGGCACCGCCGATGGTTGCCCATTCCAACGCCTCGCGCGAACGCACCGGCATCTGTTTGAACGGCGAATTGCCCCGCAGCGCATTGTTGCGGATCTCGCGGCCGCGCGTGTGCAACAATCCCGCCTGCATTTCGCGAAACATATGCCCCGAGGTGAACGGCTCGACATCGATCCCAAGCGAAGGCAAGCCACCAGCCTCGCGGAATGCCGCGACTTGCGGATCGCCGATGTGGTGATGCAGTTCGACCAGCACGGTCGAAGTCAGCGAGGCACCGTTGTCCACGATGACCTGGATATCGTGTCGGTCGTAGCTGGTGCCGTGAACAAGATTGTGGTCGGGTCCGAGTAGACCCGCTTTTGCCATGCGGTGATAGCCATCCGGCACCACGCAATCCTCGCGCCGCCGCGTATGCGAGGACGAGACGAGACCGAATTCACGCGCCATGCGGATATCCTGCTCGACGACCTCCCACGCGCCCCAGTCTGGCCCCAGGATCGCCATCGCCAGCGTGACAAGGTTGTCGTCGCTGGTGAGCCGGCCTTTGCGCAGCGCTTCGATGCGCTCGCGTGGATGCGGCAGATGCGTGAAGGGCACCGCGCCTTCCTTGGTCGGCGGTTTCGCCGTGCCATGGGCAAACACCGCGCGGATGCCGCTGTCGATCAGGCCATCCACCGCACGCTCGGCCATGTCGAGGCTGGTGATGTTGTGACACCAGTCGACCAGGGTCGTCACACCCGCATCGATCTGGCCAAGCGCACCGACGAGATTGCCGAGATAATTGTCTTCAGGCTTGTAGCGGGTAGCGAGATTGAGATGGATGGTACGCAGATAATCAGGCGTCATCCATTCGGCGCCGATGCCGCGCAGCGCCGTCTCCCAAGTGTGCATATGCGCATTGACGAGGCCCGGCATCACGATCTTATCGGACGCATCGATGATCTCATCCGCCGTCGCGCCAAGATTGCGACCAGCGGCTTCGATACGGTCACCCGCAAGCAGCAATTCGCCAGAACGGAAGTCGCCGATATCTGGATCGAGCGTCACCAACCAACCGCAACGGATCAGCACGCGCTTCGTGGGCAATATCCATCCTCCCCAACATGGATGTTAGACGAACCAAGTGCGCAAGCTTCAAGGGCAAGTTAGTCGCACCGGAAACCCGAGTGAGCCCTGGCGGTCGCAGCAGCGTCAATCGAAATCTTTGCAAGAATTTGCGGCTCTACCTGATGACGTTCATCGGCGTTCCAATGAGCGTGCCGTGCAGTGCCAATCCGTGCTATTCTTCAACATCGAAGATGAGACAAGCACCGAAAGAACCGACCTATGTTCAGTTGGCTTTTGATCCTGCTTGGTCTGATCGGCGGTTTGATCGTTATCGGCGGTGCTCTTTACTGGGCCTTCCGGCCACGGGATGACGAGCGGCAATCGATCTTCCCGCCGGAATCCCTCCATCGTCAGGAAATCCGCCGCGATAACGGCGGCGCATGGCCAACGGCAAACGACTGAGCACGTTCAAGCGCGGGGCAACAGCCCTTCCATCAGCGCCTTGAACGCGGGAATGGCGCTCGCCAAGGCCGCTTGCGGATCCTCGGCATTGCCGATCCAGCTTGCCGCATAGGTCGAGGCGCCGCAGATCAGCCGGGCCACCGCCTCCGCATCGACATCGGCAACCACGCCCTCGTCCTTCAGGCGCTCGACGCTGGCCGTGATTGTGGTGATACAGCCCATCGTCTCCGGCCAGAGCGACGGATCGCCCAGTACCGCCGGCCCATCGCGCAGAACGATGCGCTGAATTTCCGGGTCCAACGCCATTTCGAGATAGCCGAGGTTTTCATCGAGAAAACCCTGCCAGCGCGAGGGTGCCTTGGCCGAAATGGCATGGAGCTGCTCGTTCATTTCGCCGTCGATCTGCATGACCACGGCGGCGAACAGGCCCTTCTTGTCGCCGAAATGATGATAGAGCGCGCCGCGCGTCAGCCCCGCCTCGGCCGTGAAATCGTCCATCGAGGCTTCAGCATAACCTTTTTCTGCAAAGGCCTTGCGGGCCGCCGCAATCAGTTTGGCGCGCGTTTCGGCGATCATTTCCTTGCGCGGTTTATGCGCCATGTCAGCTCCAGTCACAGGCTCGTCGCAAGCAGTTGACATACGCGACGTATGTTATTATCTCACTAACATACGCAACGTATGTAAATTTTCCAAGGGCTCTTGCAAGAGTTCTGGAAGCCAAGGAGCCAGGGCTATGCCCAATCCCTATGCCGAAATCTTCCGCGCGCCGGGCGCCAAGGGCTTTGCCGCCGCCGGTTTCGTCGCCCGTCTGCCCATCGCCATGGAAGCCATCGGCATCGTCGCCATGCTCTCCCAGACCCACGGCGAATATTGGCTGGCGGGCGCCGTCTCAGCCACCTTTGCACTGACCAACGCCTTGATTGCGCCGCAGATTTCGCGCCTGGTCGACCGCTACGGCCAGACGCGGCTCTTGGTGCCGGCAACCCTCATCTCCGTCCTCGCCTTCACTACCCTGATGCTGGCCACCCACCTGCGCTGGCCCACCTGGACCCTCTTCGTCGCCGCGCTCTTTGCCGCCACCATGCCCAGCATGCCGGCCATGGTGCGGGCGCGCTGGACCGAGATTTTCCGCGGCCGCCCCGAACTCAACACCGCCTTCGCCTTTGAATCGGTGGCCGACGAACTCGTCTATATCGCCGGCGCATCGCTGTCGGTCGGCTTGAGCGTGTCGCTCTTTCCGGAAGCCGGCGTGCTCGTCTCCACCCTCTGCCTGGCCATCGGCTCTGCCGCCTTCATTCTGCAGCGTTCGACTGAACCGAAAGTGCGGCCGCTCGAACACGGTGGGCGGCAATCGGCCATTCTGTTGCGGCCGGTGCAGATCATCACCTTCGCCTTGATCTTCATCGGCGCGATTTTCGCCACGGCCGAAGTGACGACGGTCGCCCTCACCAAGCAATTGGGCCAGCCGGGCGCGGCGAGCCTCGCCATCGGCGTCTATGCGGTCGGTTCCTTCCTCGTCGGCATCATCGTCGGCGCGTTGAACCTGCGCGCGCCGCTGCAACGGCAATTGGCGGTCGCCGTCACCGTCATCGTCGTGACGACTTTGCCGCTGCTCGTCGCCGACACGGTGCCGCTGCTGGCGTTGGCACTTTTCGTCAGCGGTGTCGCGGTCTCGCCGACCTTCATCACCTCGTTTGGTCTGATCGAGCGGCGCGTGCCGCCTGCCCTCCTTACCGAAGGCATCACCTGGGTGATGACCGGCATCGGCATCGGCATGGCGCTCGGCGCCTTCGTCACAGGCTATGTGGTCGACACGTTCGGCGCGCAGAACGGCTTTTGGGTGTCGGTCGCCGCCAGCCTCATCGCGCTGACGACGGTTCTGCTCGGCCAACGCATCCTGGGCGGCAACGAAACCCAGTGCGATGTGGCCTCCGCCGTTTGCGAGCCGGCGGAGTAACCACCTCGGCCAAGGCGTTTACGCCTTGGCCGCCTGTCGTGCCGGCAGCAACACGTTCAGCACGCAGGCAACGACGATATTCGCTGCCAGCGCCAACAGTCCGATATAGACCGTCACTGGCGCACCGCCGAGGCTCACCGCATGCAGCGGTTTCAAGCCGGCATCCCACGCGAGATACGTGCCGCCGAAAAAGCCGACGAACCAGCCGGCCAGCAGGCTCGGCGCACGGAACCAATTGGAATAGAGGCCGAACACCAGCGCCGGCAACGTCTGCAGGATCCACACACCGCCAAGCAATTGCAGATCGAGCGCGAACTGCGTCGGCAGGAACAGGATGACCAGCAGCGCACCGATCTTGATAAGCAGCGACGTCACCTTCGCCACCTGCGCCTCACCTGCCTCGCTCACCGCCGGATTGACATAGGCCTTCCAGAAGTTGCGCGTGAACAGATTGGCCGCACCAATGCTCATCACCGCCGCCGGCACCAAAGCACCAATGGCGATGGCCGCGAAAGCAAAGCCCGCGAACCAGCTCGGAAACAGCGTCTTGAACAGTTCCGGCACCACGTCATTGGGGCTCGACAGTTTCAAGCCTGCCGCATGGCCCATGTAGCCGAGCAAGGCCAACAGGCCGAGCAACAGCGTATAGGCCGGCAGCAGCACCGCATTCTTGCGAATGGTGTCGCCGCTCTTCGAGGCAAAGATACCCGTCAACGTATGCGGATACATGAAGGCCGCCAGCGCAGAACCCAGCGCCAGAGTTGCATAGGCGACATACTGATTGCCCTCGAGCAACAGGCTTCCCGACCCTTTGGCCTTGAAGGCCGCATCGGCCGCCTCGAACACATGGGCGTAACCACCGAGCCGCGACGGGATCAGCAGCACCGCGGCGATCACCGCGATATAGATCATGATGTCCTTGACGAAAGCGATCAGAGCCGGCGCGCGCAGACCCGCCGAATAGGTGTAGAGCGCCAGCACGATGAAGGCGAGCGCCAGCGGAATTTCGCCATGCAGACCCAATGCCTTCAACGCCGCCGTCATGCCGACGAGCTGCAAGGCGATATAGGGCATGGTGGCGATCACGCCGGTGGCGGCGACGGCGAGTTCCAGCGCTCGCGAACCATATTGTCCATGCACCACATCGGCCGCGGTGATGTAGTTCCTGTCCCGTGCCCGTTTCCACAGAACCGGCATGACGAGAAAGACAAAGGGATAGACGATGATCGTATAGGGCAAGGCGAAGAAGCCATAAGCACCTACTACGTAGACGAGCGCCGGCACGGCGATCACCGTATAGGCGGTATAGAAATCACCGCCGACGAGGAACCAGGTGATCCAGGTGCCGAAGGAGCGGCCGCCCAATCCCCATTCGTCGATACGCGCCAAGGTTTGAGGCCGACGCCAGCGGGCAGCAACGAACCCCATGACGGTGACGAGCAGAAAGAAGAAAACGAAGACCGCCAGAGCGGTGGTATCGACGTCAGTCGTCATGGTTCATGCTCCTGTAGACGATCCACGTCAGGAGCGCCGAAAGCGGAACCCAAGCGAGCTGATACCAATAGAAGAAGGGAAAGCCGAACAGCACGGGATCGTGCCGATTGTAGAACGGCACCCACAGCAAGCCGATATAAGGAAGTATAAGCAGCCAACGGATGGCCTTGGGCATCGGGATCCTCCCGCGCAAAATGTCGGCACGTCGACTCACGACGTGTCTACCGCATCGATAGGAGCAATTTTGCGCCGGGCGTATTTGAACTGAGAAGGCCGCTCACCGAAGATGAGCCATGCCCCTAGCGCATTGACCCAAAGGCCCAGGCCCAATGCCTTCGAGGTCACAGATTGTCAGGGTCACGCATAACGTGATCGGGATTTTCGCGCCCCCCGCAGTCTTGCTCCAATCCTATGTTAGCCTTTGATATTCAGGTCATGGAGCGACCGGAGAATGATCATGTTGAGACCTGTCTCATTTCTCCTTCTCATGCCTCTCGTACTTTGTCCTTCGCTCGCGGAGGCCCGAGGTGGCGGGCATATGGGCGGTGGCTTTCACGGCGCCTATGGCGGCCTTCATGGCGTTTATGGTCACCATGGCCTGCACGTCCCCGGCGAACGACGCCGCTCCGCCATCGCCATCAGCACCTATGCCGCCATCGAGATGACGACCGCGACGGATGCCGCCGCCCTTCCCGGCCTGACCACGAAACTGACCGACAGCCTGCCCGCCTTCAACGGCCGGCTCGTCTCCCATGATACGAGTCCCAGCGCGGTGGATGGCGTACCGCCGACGACATTCTTCCTGATCGCCTTCAACACCACTCAGGAAGCCGACGGTTGGCGCGCCTCGCAACCGTTCAAGGATTTCGAAGCCGAAGCGCAAAAGGCCGGGGCCCGCATCTTCACCGTCAATGCTTTGCCTGTCATGCAGGAACCAACGCAGACAAGCGCGGCCCGGCGCGAAGAGGACCGCGCCTATCACAAGCTGATCAATAGCGGCGACCATACGCTTAAAAAGATTCAGGACATTTGCCGCGGCTGCTAGCCTTCACAATCCCGGCTGCATGCGCATGTCCATGAGATTGCCCGGCACCATCATGTTGGCGTTGAGGTGATACATGATCCACAGCGAGCCGGCGATGACGATACCGACGATGAGAACGCCGAAAGCCAGCGCGATGACGTTGTTGGTGTTGTCGGGGCCGGTCGTGATGTGCAGGAAGAACGCCAGATGCACGCCCATCTGGCCGATGGCGAGCGCCGCCAACGCCATCGGCACGCCGGGCGTATAGAGAAAGCTCGTTCCGCTCGCGACCCAGAATGAAGCAACGGTCAGGCCGGCCGCTAGAACGAAACCAATCAGATAATTGCGGACGGCGCCCGCAACGTCACGATGGTCGCCTTCCTGATCGCCAGGCGCCGTATCCGTGTGCCAATCGGCATGATCGTGATGATGGCTCATGGGCTTGTTCCCAGAAGATAGACATTGGTGAAAATGCCAACCCAGATGATGTCGAGCGCATGCCAGAACAGCGCGAAGCTCAGGCCCCGCCGCATGATGTCAGGCCTGAATCCCTTGGCCCAGAACTGCGCCATCATCGTGCCCAGCCACAACAGGCCGACGGTCACATGGGCGCCGTGCAGCCCGACGAGCGCGAAGAAAGACGACAGGAACGCGCTGCGGCTCGGCCCATTGCCCTGCGCCAACATGTGCGCGAACTCGCTGAATTCGAGATAGAGAAAGCCCAAGCCAAGCAGACCGGTGATGAGATAGAAAACCTGCGTCCAAAGCATATTGCGGACATTGCTGGCGATCGTCGCCATACCGCAGGCAAAGCTCGACAGCAGAAGAAAGGCCGTTTCGAACGCTACGATCCTCAAGTCGAAGAGATCCTTCGGGCCTGGCCCTCCGGCAGTTGCGTGCGACAACACCGCATAGGCGGCATAGAATCCCGAGAACATGACAAAATCGGACAGCAGGAAAATCCAGAAGCCATAGGCGCTGATGATCCGCTTTGACGCCGGCCCTCTGTAGTCCTCGTTGGCGCCGGGCCACAGGCTCAGCTGATTGGGGTCGCGCTCCCTTTCATCCGGAGGCGCGATCGGCGTAATACCCGGTTCGCGGCCCTCGACCATGGCGACGCGCGCCTGGCGCCGCTCATGATCGCTCCGCGCCACCTCCTCGGCCGGCAGTTCGTATTCCGACCGGTCACGCCAGGCGAAGACGACGAAGACAGCGAACGCCCCCAGAAGACCGGCCAGAACCATCCACCAAATGTGCCAGATCAAAGCGAAGCCGGTGACCACGGCGAAGAAGGAGGCCACGAAGCCGGTCGGACTGTTGCGCGGCAATTCGATGGCCGTATAGGCGGGCAGATCGGTGAGCCGATGCTGTTCGAGCGCGACTTGCTTGATCCCCCAGTAAGCCTCTTCCTCCGTCACATTGGGCAGCACGGCGAAATTATAGGCCGGCGGCGGCGAGGCCGTGATCCATTCCAG
Source organism: Rhizobiales bacterium 62-17 (assembly GCA_001898965.1). Lineage (GTDB taxonomy): Bacteria > Pseudomonadota > Alphaproteobacteria > Rhizobiales > Beijerinckiaceae > Terripilifer. Next base: position 243,182 of record MKVW01000003.1, on the reverse strand, counting down.
CGTCCGCCCGTCCCAGGGATCGCCGGTGGTGTCACGCAAAGCAGCGCGGTGCTTGATCGAGTAAACGAGCTGACCGATCTGGCAGAGGATGCCGCATAGAATGAACAGCGCACCACCGGCGGCCACGATCAGCCACGGTTGCCAGCCCGCGACATCATAGCTCTGCATGCGCCGCGTCATGCCCTCGAGGCCGAGGACATAGAGCGGCATGAACGCCACATAGAAGCCGACGACCCATAACCAGAAGGCCGCCTTCCCCCAACGCTCATCGAGCTTGAAGCCAAACGCTTTCGGAAACCAATAGGTATAGCCGGCGAAACAGCCAAACAGCATGCCGCCGATCAGCACATTGTGAAAATGCGCAACGAGAAACAGCGAATTGTGCAGCACGAAATCGGCGGGCGGAATGGACAGAAGCACGCCGGTCATGCCGCCGATCGTGAACGTCACCATGAAGGCAATCGTCCACAGAAGCGGCGTGTAGAAGCGAAGCCGGCCGCCCCACATGGTGAACAGCCAATTGAAAATCTTCACGCCCGTGGGCACGGCGATGATCATCGTGGCAACGCCGAAGAAGCCGTTGACGTTGGCGCCCGCGCCCATGGTGAAAAAGTGATGCAACCACACCATGAAGGAGAGCACGCAGATCGCCATCGTCGCGGCGATCATCGAGCGATAGCCAAAAAGCGGCTTGCCGGAGAAGGTCGAAACCACTTCGGAAAAAACGCCGAAGGCCGGTAGAATGAGGATATAGACTTCCGGATGTCCCCAGGCCCAGATGAGGTTGATATACATCATCGGATTGCCGCCGGCTTCCACCGTGAAAAAGTGGAAGCCGAGGTAGCGATCGAGCAGCAACATGCCGAGCGTTGCGGTCAGAATGGGAAATGCAGCGACGATGAGCAGGCTCGCGGCGAGCGCCGTCCAGCAGAAGATCGGCATACGCGTCAAGGTCATGCCCGGCGCGCGCACTTTCAGGATCGTGGTGACGAAGTTGATCCCGGTCAGAAGCGTTCCGACGCCTGATATTTGAATGGCCCAGAGATAGTAATCGACGCCGACGCCCGGCGAGAATTTCAGCTCAGATAATGGCGGATAAACGAGCCAGCCGGCCTGCGCGAACTCGCCGATCAACAATGACATGTTGACGAGCAGCGCCGCCGAGGCCGTCAGCCAAAAGCTGACCGAATTGAAAGTGGGAAATGCCACGTCGCGGACGCCGAGCTGCAAGGGAACGGCGAAATTCATGAGCCCGATGATAAAGGGCATGGCGACCAGAAAAATCATGATCGTGCCATGGGCGGAGAATATCTGATTGAAATGATCCGCCGGCAGATAGCCTTGCGAGGCATAGGCGACGGCCTGCTGCGAGCGCATCATCAGCGCATCGATGAACCCGCGCAGCAGCATCACCAGCGCCAGCAAGCAATACATGACGCCGATCCGCTTATGATCGACCGAGGTGATCCACTCATGCCACAGATAAGGCCAATGGCCTTTGACGGTGATCCATCCCAGCACGGCCAGAATGACGACGACCACCGCCAGGGACGCCAGCATCGGGATCGGCTGATCGAGTGGAATGGATGACCAACTGAGCTTGCCCAGCATCACGGCTTCCTTTCCATCGATCGGGAAGCCCCGTGCCCCATACTGCTCTCCGCAACAGATGCGGAACCTGCAACGATCTTGTCGAAGAGACCGGGCTCAACGGTACTGTAGGTGCCGGGCGCAACGTTCTTGCTGGGCTTTGCCAAATCGGCGTAAGCGGCTTGATCGAGGCGAGGCCCGCTCGCTTTCGTGCTGGCGATCCACGCCGCATAATCATCGGGCGCCACGGCGCGCGTTTCGAACCGCATGCCGGCAAAGCCCTCGCCGCTGAACTGTGCCGACAGACCTTCATAGGTTCCCGCGCGGTCGGCTTGCAGATGAAGCTGCGAGGTCATGCCGGCCATCGTGTAGATCTGGCTGCCGAGCTGCGGCACGAAGAAGCTGTTCATCACGCCGGAAGACGTCAGGCGAAAATGGATCGGCTTGCCGACCGGAACAACCAGTTGGTTGACGCTCGCGACGCCATCGTCTGGATAGATGAAAAGCCATTTCCAATCGAGCGACACCACTTCGATTTCGACCGGCTTCTCCTTCGACGATAGCGGGCGATAGGGATCGAGCGCATGCGAGCCGAACCAGGCGATGCCGCCAAGAAAGATCACGACCAAGGCCGGGATGGCCCAGACGATCAGCTCCAACGTGCCGGAGAAGGCCCAATACGGACGATATTGCGCGCGGCTATTGGAAGCGCGGAACCACCAGGCGAAGGCCAGCGTCGCCAGAATCGTCGGCACGACGATCACCAGCATGATCGCAAGCGCGTTGTAGAGGATCAGCTTTTCGGCGGCGCCGACAGGCCCCTGCGGATCGAGCACGGCACTGCATCCCGCGAGGGGTAGAGCTCCTATGGCGATGCGCGCTGATCTTGCGAGCAATGGCATATCCTCAGGGAAGCAGGCCATCAGCCTATTCAACCCGCAAGGGCTTCGCAATGAATTTACGGACGTAATAATACGATCGTCATGCGATTTTTATGAGCCGCGAGAACGCGCGAACAAAAAGCCCCGGACCTCTCGGTCCGGGGCTTCGTGGTTTCAAATCAAGGATAGCTCAGCGGATCGGCGGCAGCAGATCCTCATCAGCCGCATTGGCATTGCTGATCGGGGCGCTCTGCGCCACGGCGCCACCACCGAAACCGTCGCGGCGATAGATGTCGTCGCGGAACTGAACGAGATTCTCATTCGCCCAGGCGGTGACATAGACCCAATAGACGTTGACGGCTGGCGTCAGGCGCACGTCGATGCGCTGACCGGAACGGATCGCCTCGTCGATCTTGTCGCGATCCCAACCCGGGTTGTCCTTGAGCAGCCAGGCAACATAGTCGCGCACGTTCTGCACGCGCACGCAGCCCGAGGAGACGAAGCGATAGTCGTCGCCGAAAATGCCCTTGGCCGGCGTGTCGTGCATGTAGACGCCATGCGGATTGGCGATATCGATGCGCACGAAGCCGAGCGAATTGATTTCGCCGCCCGGATCCTGGCGGAACATGTAGTTGGTGGCTTCGTTGGAGTTCCAGTTGACCTGCGAGGGCTGCAGTTCCTGGCCCTGGCGGGTGAAGATGCGGATCTTGTTCTCGGTCAGATAGTTCGGATCCTGCTGCATCTTGGGGATCAGATCCTTGCGGATGATCGAGGCAGGAACCGTCCAGAACGGGTTGAAGTTCACCGACAGCGCCCGCGCCTGCATGACCGGCGACTGACGATCGATCTTGCCGACACCAGCCTGGTGATGGGTCGCGATCTGACCGTTCTCAACCGTCTCGACAGCGGCGGCCGGAATGTTGAGGGTGACGAAGCGGCTGCCGAGATTGCCGGAGAAGGCGCGCAAACGCACCAGATTGATCTCGAGCTGACGAATACGGGTCTGGATCGGCACGTTCATTTCGGTGAACGTCTGCTTGGCGACGACGCCGGTCTGGCCGATGCCATGGCGCGCCTGGAAGCGACGCACGCCGGCTTCCACATAGGAGTCGAACACCGGGGAAGCGCCGGCCTGCTGATCAAGGTCGCCGGTGATGATCAGGCGCTGACGCAGGGCCACGACAGCCGGGCCACGTGAACCAATCTTAAGCGTGGCATTGGACGGCACCGTCTGCCAGCCACCGCGCGAGGCAAGCTGCTGGTACTGGGCGATGGCCTGTTCGGTGCCGGAAATCGTCTGCTGAGACAGCAACGGGGTCTCCGAACGCGGCACGCGCAGACGCGCATCGCCGTCGAATTTCTGCTGCCATTCGGCCTGGCCCGTATCGAAACCATCGGAAGCCGCGAAGGCGGAAGCCAGGGGGAGCCCCAGCGCCGCGCCTGTGAAGCCCAAATTGAAGGCGCGCCGCGAAATTGATTTCATGTTGTCACCCAAAGCCTTGCTCCAGAAACCTGAATCACCGTTATAAAAAACGCTCGCGAAAAGCGGGCGCGATTACACGGGAACTGAACCTCGTATCGGTACGTCTGCCGTGCGTTCAACACTCCGGCGACCTGCAAAACCGCCGCGAACAACGGTGATGTACCCTGATATGCTTAAAAAGGAACGAACAGTCGGGCCAAATTAGGGCGGCCGCGCCGCATATGCGGAACACAAGCTTGTGAAAGACCGTTAAAGATCAACGGTGTGATCAATGTCACACAGGAAAGGCCCAGGATAGTCAGTTTCACCTGACCCATCCAGGCATTTTTGAAAGGCGCGATGGTCTTAAGCCGCTTCCGAAACCGAGCCGGCTTTGGAAGCACCCCGGCGGCGCAGCAACAGCGACGTCTCGGCCAGGAGCTGGCCGTCGTCGAGCCGCGCCCGAGCCCGCATATGTTTGAAAAGATGATCCATGACGCCAGCAAGTTGGGCGTCTTCTTGCCGGGCGTCGCCCTGCCCCTCGGCCAAACGGTTGGCGGCGGCCCGGACGGCCTCAGCTTCCGCCGCGAAATTTTCTTCGGCCGAGGTCAGACGCTGCGACAATTGCACCAGTCGGGTAATGCGGTCGTTCATATGAGCCTCCGCCTCTCCGTGACGCGTTCTGCCGGTTTTGGATGTGGCTCTTGATGGCCAGCCCTGGCGATCCCTGTTCCCATAACGCGCAACACAAGTGCGCGTTGCAGGGACCATCCACTAAAAAGTTGGAAATCTGATGACAGTCATCGCTCGTCTTGAATTCAAATAAGCGCGAAAAAACCACGTGAAATAAAAGCTTTCGCGGCTGGCGATATCAGGCAGCCTGCGCGTGATCGCCCCGCATCTTCTCGGCACGCAGAATGAAAGCGGCCTCGGCCAACGCCTGCCCCTCTTCCATCTTGCCCTGGGCGCAGAGCCGGCGCACCAGCACGTCCACCTTCACGGCGAGCCATACGTCGCAGCGGTCGCGCGCCAGCTTTTCGGCGGCATCGCGGGCAACGCCTGCATATTTGCGGTCGTCGCCGCCGGCCTCCCAGAGGCGGTCGGCGATCCGGTTGAGATCGTCACTTCGGGTCATGCACCACTCCCTTATCTTGAGGGAGAGACAGAGCATGACAGGAGGGCAAAAAGATGTGCCGTTTGTCACAAAACTGCAGCAGCAAATCCTGCTCCCGCCTCCCCTCAGCGCCGGCTAAGCGGTTGATCCAGCAGGCCCAGCGTGCGGCCTGGGTAGCCAGCGGCATCGAAATAGCGGGTCGTGCCCACCACCTGCATCGCCACTTTCGTGATCTGGCCACGGGCGTCCGGCGCCGAAACCTGGACGGTCGACTGCCACTTCGGCATGGCACCGTTCGGCATCGCCTCGCTGGTGACGCGACCGACGAGCTTGCCGACATCCTTGATGCGCAGCCCCAGAATGCGCGCCATGGTCTTACCGATATCCGCATTGCTGACCGGAGCCGGATCGACGAAAGCCTTGCGGAAATCCGGGCCCAGGGCGCCGCCGATAACAGCCGTATCGGCACGGCTGAAACTGCCGTGCATGCCCTGCCCCTGTTGCAGCACCGTATCGGCCACTTCGACGCCGCAGGTCAGCGGGTCGGCGCAACCGGTCGAGAAACTGCGAAAGTTGACGACGATGGAGGGGATCGGCGTGACCGCCGAGCCTTTCAGGTCGATGGCGGAAATCGGCAGGGTGCCGGGAATGGGACCGAGATCGTCGGAGACGAACAGGCCGCTGACATAATCCTGCGCCGAGAGAATATCGACGACCTGGCGCGCCAGATTGCAATCGCCATCAGGGATATAGACGAGATCCGAACCGCCATTCGCCGCGACCACCACCTTAGGATGCGCCTGATCGCCGCCGATCAGGGCATTGCCCTTCGAAGGATGGGCGCCTGCCGCGATCGACGCATATTTCGCATCGGGGTCGAGCAGCGGCATGTCGAGGCCGTGAGCGAGATCGATCGCCAGGAAGCCGATCGGCAGGAAGTTGGGGAGCACGTCCTTATAGCCCTGCGCCGCGGCAAAGCTCGTCGCACTCTCCTTTGAAATGGTGGAGAAGCCGTGATCCGCCGTGATGATCACATCGGTTGTTTCTTCGAGGCCGAGCGCTTTCAGCGTCGCCAGCAGTTCGGCCAGATCGTGATCGGCATTGCGGATGGCGGCGAGCGACGTCGGGCCATTGATGCCGGGGATCAGACGGTTGAGGCTATCGCCCTGATTGTGCTGGGTGCCGTCGGGATCGCGCGACCAGAACACCAGCATGAACGGCTTGGCTCGCTCCTTGAAAAGCGGCAGCACCACTTTCGTCGCTGCATTGAGGAAGTAGTCCTGCTGCGTGACATTAGCCTGCAAGGTGCCGGGCTTCTGCATATCGCCGACCTGGCCATTGTCGCCACGCCCCGGCGCTTCGAGCGCAAGGCCGGTCGCCTTCAACCGCTGCTGAACCTCGGCGCTCAACGGCACGCCACCGGCGCGGCCGGTCATATCGTCGATGGTGACGGTCTGCCCGCCGGACCGTTCAGTGTGATCGAAGATCAAGGCGGGGCCGAGCTTGCCCACCGTCGCCGTGCTGATGCCGGCCTGACGCGCCGCCTTCATCACGGTTTCTTGATTAAGGTAATCGCCGGCGAAATGTTCATCGACATCCGCCAACACCGGATCGCTCTCCAGGAACGGCGTCAGGCTGTTGCCCGCGCCCGGCACCTGGAAGCCGGCATCGATCGTATTGCTGAAATCGCCAGTGTCGCCGAGCTTGTGACCGGTCGCCATGGCCGAGGCATTGGCGGTGGTGAATGTCGGAAACATCGAATGCGTATTGGTGAAATGCACGCCCTGCTTCCACAAAGCGGCGATGGCCGGAGCGGTGTTCTCGTTCACCATGCCGGGTCGCAGGCCATCGGCGACGAAGAGGACGATATTGTGCGGGCGATCGGCGGCTACGGCGGCTTGCGCAAGGGCGCACAGCGCCCCCAGAGTGAGAACTGAGCGACGCATAAGAAACTCCGGTAGGAGACAGAGTTTGTCCCCCGTACCGGTCGCATGTGACAGTTTTATTGCAGAGTTGATGCCAGACGTGCGGCGATCAGCCTCTTCTGTTCAGTGCACGCCGGCGGCTTTCAAGGCCCGCAGTTTCAGGCTCGTCAAAATCCGCTGCCCGTCCTGATGACGAACCATTCCTGTCTCGCAGGATTTGCAAATGGCGCCGACATAGAGACCGTTCACGACGGTTTCGGCGAAGAGGCCGGATTTGCGATTGTGGCGCGCATCGGTCTCGACGCGATACCAGTCCCGATCGCCGATCCGGACGAGCTCCAGCGGTTTCAAGATCTCGGCATCAAGGCTCGTGTTCCGCAGCACGGCGCGCAAGCGGAAATAGCGCTGGAAAGGCGAGTCATAGAGCGCCCGCACTTTGGCCACGTCATCGGCGCCTTCGATCGGCTTGCGCCGCATGAGCACCGTACAGGTTTCCTGGGTCTTCTCACAGGCCTCGGTATCGCAAATCAATTGCACGCGCAGCAGTCCATCGGTGCCGACCTTGCCTTGCTCGGGGCCATCGACGCGCCAGCCTTCCGGCAGATCGATCATCATATCATAAGGCAACGATACACTCTCAGCGTGGGCCGTCGGCAAGACAAGCAAAACACCTGCGATGGCACGAACGACGACAAGGGCGAGAGTCCTCATGCCATTTCCCCTACCTTATGACCGCCTGCCGTGATGCGGTCCTCAACCAGCCGTTCGAAAATCGCCAATCGATCGCCATCCAGAGCACGCATCGGCACCGTCAACGGTTCACCCAAACGCTGGCGCAACAGAAAATAATCGTCTTTGCGCTCAAAGCCATCGAACGCGGCCCAGCGAAAACGATTGTGCAACCCGTCCTGAATCGTGTCGAGATGATCGGCATAGAAACGGAATTCCGTCTCGTAATATCGCAGGCGCTTGTGCAACTGCCGGCTGAGCTGGCGGGCATGCGACCGTCGCATCCAGGGATGAAGCAGGATGATCACGCCGATGATCGCCCAAAAGCCGAGAATCCATTTCCAGAGATCGGTCACCAGCATTTCGGCAAAGAGCGGCCAAGTATAACGAAACGGGACGCGCTGCGGATCGAACAGCCACGCAAAAATAACTACCAGCGGCGGAATCGCTGCGGTGACGAGGAAGGCCGTCGCGAAGCCGCGCCAGCGCCGCCGGCGCATTCCAGGTCGCTCCTGTTGCCACGTCAGCGTCGCGGCGCGATCGGTTTCCGTCGGCACGAAACGGATCGTCAGGTTCGGCTCGCCGGATGCCTCACTTTCAGGCGCCGGCAACGCCGAGCCCAGACCATCGACATGACAGAACGATGCCCAAGTCTTGAGTTTCTCCACCTGATCCGGCGAGAGCTGCGGCTTCGGCAAAACGATCACGTCCTCAATGTCTTTGAGTTGCACGAAGACATGACCAGCGGTTTCCTCAATGCCGCCAAGGCGCCGGCAAGCGATCGCACTGGTGTGATCGGCGGCCGCTGAAACAAGACCACCGGCCTCGAAGCGATATTGCCCGATGAAAGGCTGATCGAGCTTTTCGTCGCGATACCAAAGCCGCAACCGGCGGCGAACGATAACAGGTTGAAGAAAATAATAGATCGCCGCCGGCACCAGGATAAGCGGCAGCGGCAAACCGGGAATGCCGGTCAGATCCGAGAAGAAGCGTTTAGCGAAGGCCTGCAAGTCGTCCTTGCCGCTTGCACCCCATGCTTGAAATCCGATCACGAGGAGCAGGACGATGACGATCCAAGCCAGCACCATCAACCAGCGGCGACGCGCGCTGGCAAAGAGATCGCGATAGAGAAAAAGCGCCGCGGCAATGCGGTCTTCTAGCGCAATCGTGGCATCGATGGTGAAAGGTTCCGGCGGAGCTGCTTCACTCGATCGAGGAACCGCCGGTAAAATACCCATACTGCTCTATTTCGCCTTCATCCTGCCGCGCGGTTGCTGCGCACGGCTTCGTGTCAAACCTATCAGTCCTGACACTGGCGTTGCAATGCGCAGCCGAAGCGACATCGCGAAGACAAAACAGTTACGCTAACATTTCAAAGGCATAGATCGTCGCTCTACAGCGACAAAGTCAGCTTGCCCTGTCGTGCTCGCGAGCAACAGGCCATCATGCGGCGATTCTCCGTCCGCTCGGCCCGCGTCAGCACCATGTCGCGATGATCGACATCGCCCTCGATGACGCCGACTTCGCACGAGCCGCACAGACCCTCCTCGCAATCGCAGGCGACATCGACACCCGCCGCATGCAGCGCGCGCAACAGGGTTTGATCCGGCGCCACCTGCAGCGTGCGGCCGGAATCGCGCAACTCGACTTCGAAAGAGATTTCCTTCGACGGATCAAGCAACAGACCTGACCCGCTGAAATGTTCCACATGCAAGCGACCATCAGGCCAGCCTTCGGCCAGCGCCTCGATCTCGCTCAGCAGACGCTCGGGGCCGCAGGCATAGACCTGCCAACCCGGCGCCAGAGCGTTCATGACATCAGCCAGATCGAGCCGGTGCCCCTGCGACTTACAATGCAGATGCAGGTGCGCGCCGTGGTCGCGCATGACACGCTCGGCCAGAGCCATGTCATCAGGCGAACGCCCAGCGTAGTGAAGTTCATAAGGTTTACCGAGTGCCTTCAAACGGTCGGCCATCGCGATGATAGGCGTAATGCCGATACCCGCCGCGATCAGCACGACACCTTCAGCCGCTTCATCGAGACGAAAGCGGTTCGATGGCCCACGCGTACGCAGGATCATGCCTTCCTTGACCTGCTCGTGGATGAACTTCGAACCGCCGCGTCCGCCATCCTCGCGCAACACGGCGATCTCATAAGTTCGAGACGCCGGATCGCCGCACAGCGAATATTGCCGATCGAGGCCATCGACGACCACGTCGATATGAGAACCGGCGGTCCAGTTCGGCAGGTCACGGCCATGCGGATCTTCCAGAACCAGCCGTACCACCTGATCCGTCTCGCGATGAATCTGTTTGACACGCAAGGGCCGCGCGATCTCGCGCTTCGACGGTGCGCCGATCTTGAAATCCTGATACCTGCCCAGCAGCGATGGATCGCGGCGTTCCGGATTTTCCTTGGGATCCCAGGTCACCCACAGATGTTTGGGACCACGGAAAGACGTGTTCGGCAGAAATTCGAATGTCTGCGGCTCCATCCGCATGTGCGGCAGCCGCTTGATGAACTCTTCGAGGAAGATGCGGATTTCCATGCGGGCGATGTTCTTGCCCATGCATTGATGGCTGCCATAGCCGAAGGAGAGATGATCAATCGCATTGCCGCGATGCAGATCGAGACTGAAGGGGTTTTCGAACTGCCGCTCGTCATGATTGGCCGAGGCCATGACGATGAGCAGTTTCGACCCCTTCGGAATGTCGACGCCGCCGACACTCGTGTCCGCCGTGACCAGGCGACGCCAGGCGACGATGGAACCGGCGCGGCGCAGGCATTCCTCCACCGCATTGGGAATGAGGTCCGGATTTTCGCACAGCTCGTTCCAGGCATTACGATCCGACAGCAACAGGCGAAAGGCATTGGTCGCGGCATAGGACGTGGTTTCATGCGCCGCGACGAGGATCGCCATCATCATCGAGCGCAGATAGGATTCCGTCACCACATCGGGATGTTTGTGGTGCTGGCGGATGGAGAAATGCATCCAGCCCGTACCCGAGGGATCGCGCATCATCTCGTCGAGAATGCGATTGGCCGCCTGCCAGAAACGGCCGACCGTATCGGCGACGCCCAATTGCTCCTCGCGTGTCGGCCGGCCCCAGGTGTTGACCGTGTGCGCGACGGAAAACTGCCTCAGCTCGTCGATGCCGTCCTGCGGCACACCGAGGAAATGCAGCGCGACCGTCAGGGGTATTTCGCGGAAGATGTCGTCGACGAGATCGGCCCGCCCCTTGTCGATGAAGCGATCCATATAGTCGCGGGTCAGGCGACGAATATCCGCTTCCTGCTTTTTCAATTCGTCCGGCGCGAAAGATTCGATGAGCAGACGGCGGCGCTGCATATGCGCCGGCTCATCCTCGTTCACCATCGTCCGGTCCATGGCATAGCCATATTGCGACAGGATGGTCTGCGCCTCCGGCGGCGCGGGCGTGATCTTCTCCAGCACGATCGACGGCGAGAACAGAATGTTGTCGCGAAAGATGTCCTTCACGTCCTGATAGCGCGTCACCACCCAGTAGCCGAGCTTCGGACTGTAGAAGACGGGTTCGCTCTCCTGCGCCCAGCGCAGCGCCTCCGCCGGATCGACCTGATATGGCCCCTCGAAGGCATCGAAAGCGGCAGCGTGATGGGACACCGGACAGCCGGTCGGCGATGTCTCCGTGCTCGCCCCGGAAAACGGACAAGAGGCCGTGGCAGTTTTCGTCATGGCGATCCTTCCCGACTGGCGTTCCCACCCTCGCCTGCCGGCCATTTTCGGCCGGACTGGACAGAGGTCAATTTACGATATACGTAATCAATTACGATTTTATCCGGAAGTCAACAGACGCCGCACGTCGTCTGGTCCAGGGAGGGAATGACGCCATGAAATTCCAACGCTCGTTTTCGCTGTGCCTCGGCCTCGCCGGCTTCGTCTCCGCCGCGGCGGCGCAGGATTATCCGCGCAAGCCGATCATTCTCGTGGTGCCCTATGCGGCCGGCGGCCCAGCCGACACGGCGGCGCGCCTGTTGGCCGAACCGTTCGGCAAGGAAATCGGCGAGCGCGTTCTCATCGAAAACAAGGTCGGCGGCGGCGGCACCCTCGCCGCGACATCAGTCAAAGGCGGAGCGAGCGATGGCTACACGCTCTTGATGGCTGGCGAAGGCCCGATGTCGATCAACCCGCACATTCAAAAAAACATTCCCTACAATCCGGCGACCGACTTCGTGCCCGCCGCCATCTTCGCTTCCGGCGGCTGCAACGTGCTCGTCGTCAATCCGAAATTTTCCGCCGCCACGCTGAAGGATTTCGTCACGCTTGCCCGCAGCAAGAGCGGCGAGATCATGTATGGCGGCTCGGGCCTCGGCACGCCGGCCGAAACCGTCGCCATCGAGTTTCAGGCGAGCGCCGGCGCGAAGATGCAGAAAGTGCCCTACAGTGGCTCGGGCCCGGCCTTTCAAGACGTGATCAGCGGCCATCTCGACGCCCTGTTCGTGTCGGCCGTCTCCGCCGTCGGCGCCATTGAAGCGGGCACCGTGCGCGCCCTCGGCGTGTCCACCGCCAAGCGCTGCGATGTCCTGCCCAATGTGCCGACCTTCCGCGAAGGCGGCGTCGATCTCGACACCGGCTATTACTGGTTCGGCGTTTTCGCCCGCTCCGGCACGCCGCAGGAGATCATCGACAAGCTCAACGGCGCCATCAACCGCGCCACCGCCTCGCCGGGCTTCGCCGACAGTCTGAAAGTGCATTCCCTGGCGCCGCAATCCCTCTCGGTCGCCGACAGCGCCGCCTATGTCCGCCACGACATGGACGAATGGGCGAAGAAGATCGAACGCCTGCCGCAGATCAAGCAGTAAGGCCGACCATGCCCGCCCACCGCAAGAACATCCTGTTCATCACCACCGATCAGCATCGTGTCGATCATCTCGGCTGCTACGGCAATCCGGTGATCGCCACGCCGCATATCGATGCGTTGGCGGCGCGCGGACGGCGTTTCACGCGCAATTATGTCGCCTCGCCGATCTGCATGCCCAACCGCGCCACGATGATGACCGGCCGCATGCCTTCGGTGCACGGCCTGCATTGCAACGGCGTGCCACTGGCGTTGCGCAGCAATACTTTTGGCGACCTGCTGCGCGCTTCCGGCTATCGCACCGGGCTCGTCGGCAAGTCGCATCTGCAGAACATGACCGGCCTGCCGCCCGCAACCGTGGCGCCACAAGCCAATCCCGCGCTTACACCACCGCCCGCCGCATTAAGCGAAACCGAAAAGGCGATGTGGAGCGATGGCAACTATAACGAAGAGAGCCTGAAGCGCTGGCAGAGCGACCCGCAGCCCATTTTCGGTCCCTACTACGGCTTCGATGAAATCGAACTGTGCACGATGCACGGCGACATGGTGCATGGCGACTATGACGGCTGGCTGAAACAGCGCCTGCCCAATGCCGACGCGGCGCGCGGCCCCGCCAACGCCTTGCCCGACGATCGTTATACGGTGCCGCAGGCCTATCGCACGAGCGTGCCCGAAGAGTTTTATCCAACGCGCTATATTCAAGAACGCACCGTCGCCCGCCTCGAAAGCCTGGCGCAAAGCGATTCGCCGTTCTTCCTGCACTGCTCCTTTCCCGATCCGCATCACCCGTTCACGCCGCCGGGCCACTACTGGGACATGTACGATCCCGCGAACGTGCCGCTGTCGCCGATCTCAGGCCACCCGGCCGATCATCCCATCATCACGCGCCTGCGCGAATTGCGGAAAGCCGGCAAGGCCAAGACCTTGGGCACGGTGCCGTTCGTCGTCGATGTCGAGGAAACCCGCCAGGCCATCGCCTTGACCTATGGCATGATCACCATGATCGACGATGCGGTCGGCGCCATCGTCACCACCTTGGAGCGGCTTGGTCTCGCCGACACCACCACCATCATCTTCACCAGCGACCACGGCGACTTCATGGGCGACCATGGCCTGATGCTGAAATCATCGCTGCACTACGATGGCCTGGTGCGCGTGCCGCTGATCTGGTGCGATCCCGGCGAAAAGAACGGCGGCACGGCCATCGATGCACTGACCAGCACCATCGATCTGGCGCCCTCCTTCCTCGACACGGCGGGACTTGCACCCTTCCACGGCATGCAAGGCCGCAGCCTGCGGCCGCTGCTGCACGATCCGAAAGCCGATTGGCGCAAGGCGGTGTTGATCGAGGAAGACGGGCACGAAGCCTTTCCCTGCTTCGATGGCCCGTTGCGCACGCGCTCCATCGTCACCCAGCGCCATCGCATGAGCATTTACGACAAGCTGCCGCTCGTCGAACTCTACGATCTCAGCACTGATCCGCTGGAGCAGACCAATCTCGCCGACACACCGGAGGGCGCCCGCATCCGCGCCGGTCTGTTCGAAGAGATGTCGCGCACCATGATGGAAATGTGCGACTGGAGCCCATTCCCCACCGGTCGGGCGTAAAACCCGGCCGCTTCACACCTTGAAGCTGCCGAGCCTCACCGACAGATCGCGCGCCACGTCGAGCACGGCAAGCGCGGTCGGGCCATCGGGGCGATCGTCGAAACTGCCTGTGGGGCCAAGCGTCGTCAGCGCACAGGCGAGATCGCCCTCGGCATTGAAGACCGGCGCGCTGAACGACTGAATGCCGATCAATCTTGCGCCATCGACGAAGCCGATGCCGCGCTGGTGCACGCCCTCGAACAGGCGATAAGCCGCCTGTTCGGTGGTCGCCAACGCCGGCGGCGAGCCTTCCCGCGCCCGTGCCAGTTCGGTTGTCAGCACCGGCTCCACCGTGTCCCTAGGCAGGAAGGCGCCGAACACCAATCCGGTCGCCGAGCGCAACAGCGGCAGCACCGATCCGACCCGCGCATTGACTGTCACCGGCCGGCTGGCATCGACACGCCGCACCACCGTCGCACCATGGGCGCCCCACACGGCGAGCAGAACGGTCTCGTCGATGCGGTCGCGCAGCCGATAGAGCGCATTGGTCGCCTCCTCCATCATGTCGAGACGGCCGATCGCCACCAGCCCGACGCGGATCGCTTGCGGCCCCAGCGTATAACGCTCGGAGCGTGCGTCCTGCTCGACGAAACCGGCGCGCACGAGGCTGACGAGATAACGATGCGCCTTGGCCGGCGCCATCTGCGCGTGCGCTGATAGCGCCGACAAGGTCAGGTCGCCGCCATTCTCGGCCAGGGTGACGAGCAGATTGAGGCCGACCTCGGCCGATTGCACGCTGCCTTTATCGGTTTTGGTGGTGAGCGAGGTCGCGCTCACCGAACGCCGTGCGGCGGGTTTACCCTTGGTCGGTGTGCTCAATGTCGGGCCTGATTGCGAAAGCCATGCATGTCGCAGACACTAACATAGCCACTCGCAAATCGCATAACTCGTTCACATCTCACCCGCACAAATCAGCCGGCTTTGCGCAGCGGCACCGGCGCGCCCTCGACCCGGGCCAGACATTCGTCCGCCGTCATCACATGAGCGGTGGAGAAGGCAAGGATGGTCAACGTCGCACGATGCACGTCGGCAGCCGCCATCGCGCCCTGCCCGACATCGGGATAATCGAACGTGCCGGTGCAGTCGGACAGGAAGACCACTTTGTAATTGTGGAACATGGCGTCGCGCGCCGTCGCGTGGCAGCAGTTTTCCGTCGTCGTGCCGGTGACGATGACGGTCTCGATGCCCCATTCGCGCAGGATGATGTCGAGATCGGTGCCAAAGAAACCGCTGTAGCGGTGTTTCTTGATGATGTGCTCGCCCGCCGCCGGTGCCAGATCGTTGTAAATCTCCGCGCCGGTGGAGCCGTCGACCAGCGAGGAGCGGTCGGCGATCGGCCCATAGAGATCGTCGTAGAGGCCCATGTCGCTGCCGTCCTTGCGATGCACATGCGCCGTATAGATGATGCGGATGCCCTTCTCGCGATAGGCCTTCAACGTCTGCGCCAGTTTCGGCACCATGTCATGGGCCTGTTTCGATTGCAGTTTGGCGCCATTGGCGACGAAATCGTTCTGCATGTCGACGACGATGCAAACCGTCTTGGCCGGATCGATGCTGCTGACTTGATATGGCATGAAAACCTCCCGCTCTGATGTTCCTGCCTAGCACCGCGCACCGCCAGCGCGCTTGCCTGCCGTGGCCAGCTTTTGGCCTCTGCGTGCCAAAGATCGCGATCTTTGGAAAGCTTGGCCGGAATCTTGCCAGAGCCTGACATCGGGGGCTTAATGCGCCCCGTTCACGCGTCGGAGAACGCCCATGTCGGCTCCCATCCTGGATGTCACCGCCGTTCGGCCCGGCGATGGTTTCGATCACTGGCATCAGGTGACCTGCCGCGATTTCTCGCGCACCGAATGCCGCCGCGCGCCGCAGGCCTTTCGCGCGCGCGTCGCCATCCGCCGGTTCGGCGCACTCCACATCAACGACATCTGGTCGGCGACGCGCGACGGCGAGCGCATCCACGTTACCCGCAGCCCGCAAGATATCCGCAAGGACCCACGCGACTATTTCATGCTGTGGCTGTCGCTCGGCGGCGAAACCATTTTGAGCCAGTGCGGCCGCGAGGCGCCGCTGCACCCAGGCGACATGGTGCTGCACGACCAATCGCAGCCGTTCGCTTTGGAATTCGGGCCACGTGCCCGCGCGATAATGGTGTCGATCCCAAGGCCCCTGCTCACCGCGCGCCTACCCGAAGCTGCGACCTTGGCGGCGCGCGCTGTTCCACACTCATCGAAGCTCGGTGTTCTTTGCGGCACTCTCATTCGCCGGATGACCGAACTCGACGATGTCGCCGACACGGTGGTCGACCGACTGAGCCAGTCGGCGCTCGACATGTTCGCCACCACATTGGAAAGCGAACTCGTCGCCGAGACGTCACGCGGCGACCCGCGCCTCGAACGGGTGAAAGCCTTTATCCGCGCGAACCTGCACGATCCCGATCTCGATCTGGAAACGATCGCGCAAGCCCAGAACATGGCGCCCCGCACCCTGAACCGCCTGTTCGCGGCGGAAGCGACGACACCGATCCGCTGGCTCTGGCAGCAGCGTCTGACTTTGAGCTATCGCGCGCTGAGCGAAGGCCAGGTGCAGCAGGTGACGGATGCGGCGCTGACCTATGGCTTCAGCGACCTCTCCCACTTCAGCCGCGCGTTCAAGGCGGCGTTTGGGAAGACGCCCCATGAGGTGAAGCGGAGGTAGCAAGATAACTGTCATTGCGAGCGCAGCGAAGCAATCCAGGAGGCTCGATCATCGATGCCGATATGTCTGTGCTACGGGCCCTACCACACGCCCCTGGATTGCTTCGTCGCTGTGCTCCTCGCAATGACGGTTATCCCGTCACTTCTTCCCCGCCCGCTTCGCGATGAAAAGCTCCTTCAACCGATCCGTCTCCACCGGCGACCAGTAATCGATATTGGCCACTTCCTTCCACGCATCGATATAATTCTCCGCCGCATAGACATGGCCGAATCCAATAGGCGCGGTCGTCGCCACCGCGAGATCGAGCGCCAGTTGCAGGAAGGTGACGACCGGATACCAGCGCAGATCGGGCGAGACATCGGGGCCGCGCGGTGTCTTCATCCAATCGGGTTGGCGGTAGAATGAACGTGGCTCGAAGAAGACGATCGGGTCGCTGGCATATTGCAGATAGACGACGCGCAACGGCCCCCAATGCGCATCCTGGATTTCCAGCGCATTCTCCTGCGCGGTGAAGCGCACATAGGAGCCGTCGCGGAATTGCGGCAGCCATTCGGGCGTGCCGGGATTGCGGCGATTGGTGATCGAGCGCCAGATGCGGCTGGCGAAGGGCGGCCCAGCCAGAAGTTCGCCCTGATAGGGCTCGCCCAAAACTTCGAACAGGTCGTTCGAGAGTTCGGTCGAGAGCGAGCCCAGACTCAGTCCGAACAGATAAAGCTTCGGCCGCCCATCGCGCGGCAGGTTGCGCCAATAGCCATAGATTTCGCTGAACAGAGCGCGCGACTGTTCGGCGCCATAGCCGGGCTCGACCAGAAGCGACATCCAGCTCGCGAGATAGGAATATTGCGTGGCGACGCTGGCGATATCGCCATGGTGCAAATATTCGATCGGATCGATCGCCTGTTCATCGACCCAGCCGGTGCCGGTGGGCGTGATGATGACGAGGGTCTTGCGATTGAAGCCGCCTGCCCGCTTCAATTCCTCCAGCGCCAGCCGCGCCCGCTCCTGCGGCGTCGAGCCTGATTCAAGCCCGACATAAACCCGCACCGGCTGTTTCGCCGGCTCCTTGGTGAAAGCGTTGATATCGGCGGCGCTCGGCCCCGTCGCGATATAGGAGCGGCCCATACGGCCGAGATCCTGCCAGCGCACCAAAGAGGCAGCGCTGCCGGTCTTCGTCGGATCGGTCGGAGCCTGCATGTCGGGCGGCATCAGCGCATCGAGCCGCTGGAAGGAGCTGTCGAGCACGCGCAGGCCATAGCGGAAGATGACGCCATTGGCCGCCGACCAGAACAGCAGAACCGCGATCGCCGTGCCCACCACATAGGAAATGCGCTTGGGCACAAAGCGATTGAGCTGGCCGGAAATGAAATAGAGCAAAAGATTGAACAACCGCGCCAGCGCGATCACGATGATGAAGGTGAGCAGCGCAATGGCACCGACCTCGAAGGGGTGGGCCGTATCCACCGGATCGAGATGCATCAGCCGGCGGATCGAATTCTGCCACTCGGCCGCCTGCCATAGAAAAGCGAGGCCGATGAGACCGCAGACGACCGAGGCGATGATTTTCGAGATGAACTGGGTGCGCGCCCTGAACTCCGGCAGTTCCAGATAGCGCCAGAGCCAACGCAGAAAAAAGCCGAGGCCATAGCCGGCAGCAGCGGCCACACCGGAGAGCACGCCTTGCGTGAGATAGTTGCGGGGGATCAGGGTCGGCGTGAGGGACGCCGCGAAGAACAATGTCGCCAGTAACAGTCCGGTCATCGAGAACGAAGACCAGAAACGAACGAGCCAATTCGGCAGCATGAATCTCAACCCCTCGCATTCGCTTGCATCGTCGGACATGCGTAAGCGAAATCCAAGCGGGCACTGGTGACCTCCCCACAAGCAAAAACAGCCCCTCACCGGGCTGCTTTCAAGGGACTCAGTGAAGAACTACAAACGAAGCATAATTATTTGACTTTACTTGTTTATTTCAAGTCTTCCGTGGCTCATTTTACCAGATCATTCGACGAAGCGGATCTTCACTTTTCGCCGCCGAAAGTCAGCGTCTCTTTTTCGTCGTTGCTTGCCACCATTTGTTCCCAAGGCCAGTGAACGCTCGCATACTTTCGGTAGAAAAGCAGTTGTTTGTCCACAACGACCATTAGACCGGAATTGCCATCATAAGTGAGAACCAGACCGCGCCCGTCATCATCAATCTGTAGCTCATCCATCTTATCTAACGCCTGCCTCAGATTGCCCTTCTGCACTCGCGGCTCCCGCTCGCTCGCCTGGGAATAGATATCGTTCAAATGCATACCCTTAAGCAAAGTTTCATCATCAGCGTCCAAAATAACTGCCAATGAATGGGCATAGATGCCCGTACTATTAGGCCGGGCTCGAATGCCTCGAGCAACACGCGAGGCGAAGCTCTGATAGACAGCATTCAACTGATCCGCATAGGACCAGGCGGCGTGTTCATAGGCCTTCATCTCGTCCAATACACGAAGCTGATCGCCGGTTTCTTCTATACCTTGCTCATCCAGCATTTTGAGCATCAGCGCCTGCAGGACCCCTGCCGTGCCGAACGAGTCCTCTACCAATCGCTTCGCGATTGGCCTTGAGACCTCAATGTTCAATGCCTTCGTTCCCTGAAGGATGATTTTGTAGAGGTCTTCCGAGCTCCAGTAGATCGAGACTTCCGTAACCCTGCCCGACAGATCAGGATTCAGAGCCAGTAGCATATTGTTTTCGGGCCATATGCCGATAATAACGACGAAGCACTCATAGTCCCAGAGTGCTTTGAGATCGAAAGCAAACGCCGCCCGTTCGTGTTGTGAGAGGTAATGATAATCCTCAATGACAAGCCGCCGACCGCTCTCTCGAATAATGTCGGCGATAAAACGAAGGTCGTTGATGTCCTGACCTACGGGCTTCGTCTTCTCTGTGCGTTCCTTCTCAACAGTGCCGCCTACCTTGGCCGTCACCTTGGCAAGAATGCTCCAGCCACCCTCAGCGGTCCCCTCGACCGTTCCTTTAATACCGGTGCGATTTGCAGTTTCCAGCGTAAGCCGGATACCCAGTTGGCTTAGAGCGTCAACGTAGAGATCAAGCACCGTCCTATTGAGACGACACTGAACCGTTATCGCATTCGGAATGTTCCTCTGCCGCAGCCAGCTTTTGCCGCACTTGGACTCGCCCTTTAGGGCGATGTGCGTCGGTCGTTGCAGGAGACGTTGAAGCTCCTTGTCGAGCTCACCGCGATCGACATAAGACAGCTCCAATATGCGGCTGCTTATGCCGAATACGGCGGTGGATTGGTAAATACGATTTCCGGCCGTCACGGCCCTCTCCCTAAAACGTCAGATTCAGTCATTTTCGTACGGGCGTATTCCAGAGAAAAGGCCTCCGGTAGCGTTACCCACACATCCGACGCTTTATCGAGCTGCTAATATAGTTACATAAGAGAAAGCATCCGGTAAGCAGCCACCTGCCTGCCAGATGCTTTTCAAAACTAGATACTTCTTGTACCTTCCCGCGGGAGCACAAGAAAACGCTCGTTTCTAACAATCCTACAGGCGATAACGGATCTGGTCGGTCCAGAAGCGCTCGAGACGCACCAGGGCCTGGTTCATACGGACGAAATCTTCCGCCTGAATGCCGCCGATCTGCTCGACCGTCAGGACATGCTTTTCATAGAGCGCGGCGACGACGTCGTGCACTTCCTTGCCCTTGTCGGTGAGGCTGATGCGCACCGAGCGGCGATCCACGCGAGACCGGGCGTGGTGCAGATAGTTCATCTCGACCAGTTTCTTGACGTTGTAGGAGACGTTGGAGCCGAGATAGTAGCCGCGTGTGCGCAGCTCGCCCGCCGTCAGTTCGCTGCCGCCAATGTTATAGAGCAGCAGCGCCTGCACCGCGTTGATGTCGCTGCGGCCACGACGGTCGAATTCATCCTTGATCACATCGAGCAGGCGACGATGCAGCCGCTCCACCAGCGTCAGGGATTCCAGATAGGCGGGGCGCACCTGCGCAGTGCGCTCGGCCCGGTTCTGGGACTGTTCAGACTTCAAAGCCGTACTCATTTTCATCACCCCGTTAACACCTTGCCCGGCCGGTCTCTGCCGGCTCGTTGGTAAGGAACATAGGTTGAGCGAATGAAGACGAGTTTAAATAACAGAATGAATCCCAGATTTACCCTTTGGGCTTTTGCGATGCTTAACTAACCGCCTGTTTTTTGAGTAAAAATTACCTAACTTCCCGAGCGTTTGAAGCGTCTCATAAGCGGTCTCGGACGGCCTCCGTAACGCGCCTCGGTTTCCCGAGAAGCCAGATAAGTCAGTAGGAAATAGACTAAAATAAGCGGCGCATAGAGGGCCATCAGCAGGCCTCCGCCGTTGGGGAAATCGGGCACGAAGAGTGCCGCCAGCGCCTCCCCCAAAGCCACCACCAGCCACAAAACCCCGCCCCAGGGATTAGCCAACCAGAGCCCGGCGGCGGCCACCACCTGCACAACCGCCAGAACGGCGATCGTCGTATTTAGGCTTTCAGGAAGGTTTGGCGGGCCTCCGGCCGGGAAAAGTAACTTCATCCAGTTAACGAGGCCGAGGATCATCCACAGGGCCGCCAGGGCCCGCATGTAAACCACCAGCATGATGGCCCAGCGCAGCGAGGCACGGCGGCGGCGCTCCGCCTCCGGCCCAACCTGAATGGCCTCGCGGTCGTCGAATGGGTCTGATCGGTCCGCCTGGACGATCGGCATGCGCAAGCTCCGGACGCACCATATGAATCGGTGCGGAGGGGGGATTTCCGGATAGAACCGACGGTTCCCCGCGTCAACGCGTCGGTTTTGCCAACCTGGGCAACATGATATTGCCTGCGGTTAATGCAGCGATTTCCCCAAGCGATTTCCAACGGGAAAATGGCCGCGCAATGGCGGCGAATGGCCGGGAACCGGCAAGGAGCATGAAATGGCGTCGAAAACAGGCCGGAAAGCCCCCGTCAGCAAAGTCGGCCAGGACGCACCCCGCCTCGATCTGACGCACCGCCCCCGCCGCCTGCGCCGCACCGACTGGACCCGCCGGCTGACCCGCGAGAACGTCGTCACGGTCGACGACCTGATCTGGCCGATTTTCATCGTCGACGGGTCCCGCCAGCGGATTCCTGTGGATTCCATGCCGCTCGTCGAGCGTTATTCCGTGGATGAGGCCGTGCGCGAGGCCGAACGGGCGGCGAAACTCGGCATCCCCGCCATCGCCCTCTTTCCCTATACGGACCCGAAACTGCGCAACGAGGACGGCAGCGAGGCCCTGAACGACGACAATCTGATCTGCCGCGCCTGCCGCGCCATCAAGAAGTCGGTTCCCGACATCGGCCTGCTCACCGACGTCGCACTTGATCCCTACACCAGCCACGGCCAGGACGGCCTGATGCGCGGCGATGAAATCCTCAACGACGAAACCGTCGAAGTGCTCGTCGGCCAGGCGCTGACGCAAGCGCGCGCCGGCGCCGACATCATCGCGCCCTCCGACATGATGGACGGACGCGTCGGCGCCATCCGCCGGGGTCTCGATGCGGAAAATTTCCAGCACGTGCAGATCATGGCCTATGCGGCTAAATACGCTTCGGCCTTCTACGGCCCATTCCGCGACGCGGTCGGCTCTGGCGGCCTGCTGAAGGGCGACAAGCGCACCTATCAACTCGATCCCGCCAATTCAGACGAAGCCTTGCGCGAAGTCGAACTCGATCTCGACGAAGGCGCCGACATGGTGATGGTGAAACCCGGCCTGCCCTATCTCGACATCATCCGCCGCGTCCACGACACGTTCGGCGTGCCGACCTATGCCTATCAAGTGTCCGGCGAATATTCGATGATCATGGCGGCGGTGGAACGCGGCTGGCTCGACCACGAGAAAGCCATGGCCGAAAGTCTCATCGCCTTCAAACGCGCCGGCGCGAAAGGCGTGCTGACATACTTCGCGCCTTTTGTGGCGGAGAAGTTGGCGAAGGGGTTGTAAGCCCGACTCTTGAGCCCGGACCTTTGTGTATTCCCGGACACGCGCAGCGTGATCCGGGAACCAGGTGATAGGCCCAGTATCCAACTTATCGGGGCGAGTCAGTCGTCGACATATTTTTCGGCGGCGTCCGAGGGCCAGGCACACTTGCAGGCGCCCGCGAGTTGTTACGCGCACCGGCATCGGACGTGGACATATCCTTCGGCGGGGTCATCGGGCCGCGTTGGCTCGTCGGCGCGCGGGGTGAGGTCATGGGCGCGCCCGCATCGGAATTCGTCATGTCTTTGCGACCCATCGTGCGATGGCCACGCATGGGTGCGCGCCGCATCGACCGATGACCGCGCATCGTATGATGCTTCTTCATGGCACGGCGATGCATCATACGCTCACGGCGCGTCATGGCAGCGGGAACGATTTCGACATCGCCCTGGGTCGCGAGCGGTGTCGGACTGAACGGTGCGGCCGAGGCCATCGGCGTGAACAGCGAAGCTGAACTCAGAAAGGCGGCGGCGAACGCGAGTTTGGAGATTGTCTTCATAACGAGTGCTCCCTCCTCAAGGATGGCCGGTGTGACCGAATCCATAACGGTGGGATCACCTCCGTAGATCAGCGGAAGGCTGTCACTCTAAAGTGATCGGCTTAAGGGGAACGAAAGCCGCACTTCTTCATTTACGCCCGAAATTCCATTCCGGCCGTGCGTTGCGCACCATCATCATTTCCAGAACGTTCTGTGTCGTCAGCATGCCCACTGCACGGCCCTGCTCGTCGATAACGCTGATCGCCGGCGCGCCGGTTGCATTGAGCGTGCGCAAGGCGCTGTCGAGACTGTCGCGCGGGTGAACGCTTGGCGCACCGGCATTGACCGCTTCGCTCACCGGCGCATCCGGCGTCTTGGTTTTCAAGGCCGACAGCAGATCGTCGCGGGTCAAAACACCGATCGGCTTGCCGAAAGCATCGACCACCGGAAACTCATGCTGCGATGAGGCCAGCAGCGTTTCGACCGCGTGCGCGAGATCAGCTTCGACCGGAATGGTGAGAAACTTCGTCTCCATCGCATCGGAAACAGAAAGGCCTGACGTCGTGCTCTGCAACGTGCTGCCCTGCGCCTCGGCGGCGGCGGCCATATAAATGAAGATGGCGATGAAGACGAGCAGCGGATTGCCGAACAGGCCCAGGAAGCCCAGCAGCAAGGCAAAGCCCTGGCCGATGCGCGCCGAAATCTGCACGGCGCGGCGCGGGTCCATACGCATGGCGAGAATGGCATTGAGCACGCGCCCGCCGTCCATCGGAAAGGCGGGGATGAGATTGAAGATGGCCAAGAATAAATTGGCGCTGGCGAGCCGCGCGATGAGATTGTGCCGCCCGTCCTCGATCTGCGCCAATTGCTGCACATCGGTCGTCGCGCCCAAAGCGAAGATCAACACCAAAGCGATGACCACGTTCACAGCCGGCCCGGCGATGGCCACCCAAAGCTGTTCCATCGGCTTTTCGGGCATGCGCTCAAGCTGCGCCACGCCACCGATCGGCAGCAGGGTCACATCGGGCGTGGCGATGCCGAAACGGCGCGCCATGAAGATGTGGCCGAATTCATGCGCCAGCACGCAGGCAAACAGCAGCACCATGAAGGCGACGCCGTTCCACGCGGCGTCCGAACCGCCGGTACGCCAGGAGGCGAAACCGATCCACAGAAGAAACAGCAGGAATGTGATGTGAATGCGCACCGCCGTTCCGGCAATGCGCCCGATCATGACCGACCAACCCATGGTGCGCCTCGTCGCTTACACGGCCATTATGGCGCGCGGGAAAGACCGGAAGCAATTGGTCGGAGCCAGATTATCCTTCACTCCGCCAGGCGCCGCACGCTCTGGCGGACGCCATCGACGGTCTTCTCGAACTGATCCCAATTGACGAGGCGGCTTTCCGGGCCGCCGGAGCCCGTGTGATCGATGACCCAGGCCACGCCGATGGTGAGAGCAATGCCAAAAATAAGGCCGATGAGAAAGCGCATGACAGTCTTCCCGAAAAACAATCCAGGAAGGCAACGGCCTGCTTATTCATTTGGTTGCATCAGACCCCTGGGCCAATATGTCCCAGGAAGGCATAGCCGCGATAAGGCCGTTCGAACTTCGAAACGCGCCCGCGCGCCTCGGCCTGCCGGCCAAGCTCCTCTTCGAGATCAAGACGCGGCGTGACCGAAAAGGCGGCCAGCCAGCGATAAAGCATCGCCCGAAAGGCCTTGGGCAGATGAGCTTGATCGCCGAAATCGGCAACGAACAATTCGCCGTCCGGCGACAGCACGTCACAGCCGCGCGCCAAGGCTTCCCGCCACGGCGGGATCATCGACAGCGTATAGGACATGAAAACGCGATCGAAACTGCCGCGCCCGAACACCTGCTGCGGATCGAACAAAGCCGCATCGGCCGGCGCCAGCATGATGCGCTTGTCGAGGCCCGCATCGCGAACGGCGCGGCGCGCATTGGCCAGCATCACCGACGAAATGTCGAAGCCATAGAAACGCGCGCGCGGCCAACGCCGCGCCGCGGCAATGAGATTGCGCCCCGTGCCGCAGCCGATCTCCAGCACCGTTCCACCGGGCGGCGGATCGAGTGCTGCAATCAGCCTGTCGCGGCCGAGCAGATAAGGCTTGCGCGTCAGATCGTAGATCGGCGCCTGCCACCGATAGATGCGATCCATATGTTCGGCGGCGCCGGACATCTCACGCACCCCGCAAGGTGTAGAGATGGAACGCGCCATAGATCGACGAGCGATCGCGGGCACCAAGCACGCGGCTGCGGCTCTCCTCATAGGTCCAACGCGACAGGATGCGGTCGGGAATGCGCCCTGGCAGCAAACGCTCGTCGGCGGCGGTGCGGAAGATGACGCGTGCGCCCGGCCGCGCCGTGCGGGTGATCTCCTCCCACAATTCGGTGAGGTCGACGTCGCTCATCCAATCCTGCGCATCGAGCAGCACATAGCAATCGGCGCTGGCGCCGGGGCTCGTGTGCAGGAAGCGCGTCATCGATTGATGGCGCACGTCGACACGGCTCGCCCGAGCCCGCACGGTTTCGAAGTGGCGCTGCTGCAGATAAGGCGGCAAGCTCGGATTGCTGCCGGTGTCGTAGCGACGGCCGAAGGCCTGCCAGGCAAAGTAATTGTCGGCGATGTCGAAGTCGCAGCACAAAGTCTCGAGCCGCTTCTTCAAGACAATAGGCATGCCTTCATCGCCAGCGAGCGCGCGATATTGCGCCGGCGGAATGCCAAGCCCGTAAAGCGACGCTGGATTGGCGACGATGCGGCGCAACAGGAAGCTGTCGAAGACGGGCGCGTAATGTTTCTCGAACAGCGCACGCTGTTCCTCGCGCGAGGTGGCTTTCAAAATGCGCTTGGGATCGCAGCCGTGCAGACGCGCCACCAAATGGGCCGCGCCGATGAAGGAGCCGAGCAGCCCCGTGCGATAGAAACCGCGCGAGAAGGCGCCGATGCGGCGACGGCCGGACAGGCCGCGCTTTTCCCAATAGCGCTGCGAAGTCTCGTCCAGTTCCGATCGAATATGCTGTTCATAGAGACCGACATTGTCACGACGATCGGCGCAACCGAAGAAGCGATAGAATTCCTTATGGCCCGGCAGCGTACGCACCGCCGTCAACTTCAGCCGGTTGAGCGCGATATGAGCGCCATTGAGATCGAGCGCGGTGATCTTGGCAGGCCCAGCCACCAGATAGCTCATCACATTGCAGCCGCCCGAGGCGATCGTCACCACATGATCGGTTGGGCGGATCGCCAGCGCGTCCATGTCGACCACCGGATCTTCCCAGATCTGCGGATAGACCAGGCCGCGAAAGGCGAAGGTGAACAGCCGTTCCATCGCCCCTTCGCGCGACAACGTGCCGTTTTTATGCACGGCCTGTTTGAGATTGCTCGTGGTGTGGCGGCGAACCGCGGCGGCGACATCGGACAAGGGCTGGCTCCCGAACTGACGGAGCATGCGCCCCGCTCATTGTGCGAGCCGGTTATGCGAGTCGCGTGACGCTCGCGCGTCGCCTGTGTGACAGGAGCATGTCGCGCGTCATGGAACCTGCGGGAACATTTGCGCGTCCGGATCGTTATCTTCCGGGGATTTTTGATCATGCGAAATTTATTTTCTTTGATTGTTCTGAGCCTTGCCACAGGTGTTGCCTTTCCGGCGGCCGCGCAAACCAAGCTGCTGACCCTGAAAGGCACTTGCCAGCATCTTTCCGGCCCCGGGCTGAAAAGCGGTCCGTGCCACGATACGCTGATGAACACGTCCTACCCTGATGGTCGTTCGGGCCTTTATTTCGTCAGCCGCGACAAGCAGATCATCACCTTCAGCGGCATGGGGAAACATCAGGTCAAGCAAGGCGAGGATGCCGTCGTGCAGCCCGTCGACCTCATCGTTTTCGGCAACAAGGGCAATACGCGACGGCTGCAAGCCGTCGGCTCCTGCCGCTTCACCAACCCTTATGCAGGCAGAGCCACGGTGGAGTGCGAAGCCACCGCGCAGACCGGTCAATATCGCGCGTCATTCATTTCCGACGGCAGCACGCCGACCGTTCTCGACCGATGATCTAGCGCCCCGCCGTGATCGGCACATCATGCGCCGGCTGCCGGCCGGCGGGCGGGTAGGAATAGTGCCACCATTCGCGGTGATAGTTCTTGAAGCCGCGCGCCTCCATGAGCGAGCGCAACACGGCGCGATTGCTGCGCGCCGCCGCCGACACGGCAGTGGACGCGGTCGACGACATCGGATCTGAAAGATCATAGGACGAACCGAAGTCGAGCACGCGCCCATCGGCCATCGCCAGGCCGAGGTCGACGGCCGTGCCGGTCGAATGCGAAGAGTTCTTGGCGATATAGCCCGCCGCAAACAACGCACTCTTGTCGATGTTGGGATAATAGCGCGCCTTGGTCGCCTGATCGTTGGGATCGGCCGCCCAGCGCACGAAAGCATCCGTCGCCCGCTGCGGCCGATAGCAATCCCACAGCACGAGCCGCAGACCGCGCGCCCGCGCATCAGCCTCCACCTTGCCCAGCGCTTCGGCCACTGGCTTCAGCAGCCAGCACTCGGCCGCACCATAGCCAGGCACCGGCCGGCCATAGAAATTGTCGCTGCCGGCATAACGCACGTCCTGCAAAATGCCCGGCACTACATCGGCAACCCGTGCAAAGCCTGGCGGAAGCCCTTGGGCGGAGGCCGGCAAAACGGCAGCGGCCGATAGGGAAGCGGCAATGACGGCCCGCCTGAGGTGACGCTTCATCTGGCATTTTCTCCGGATCGTGCGAATCCACTCCGGCGATAACACAGCCAAGGTGATCGAAGTGCAATCGCCGCGGAAATGCGAGCCACCGAGCGGCTAACTGGATTGACTCGCCTTAAAATATATAATCTCTATAGAAATTATATATTAATGGAGCATCCGATGACAACGACATTCAAGACAGGGCTTAAGGCCCTCGTTGCCGCCTTCTCGCTGACCCTTGCCGGCGCGGCCCAAGCCCAGATCGCGCAGCCGATACGCATCATTTTCCCCTTCGCGCCGGGCGGTGGCGGCGATGGCCTCGCGCGGCTCATCGCGGAAGCTGTCCGCAAGGACAGTGGCGAACAGGTCATCGTCGAAAACCGCGTCGGCGCCGATGGCCGCATCGGCGTGCGTGCCGGCATCACCGCGGCCGCCGACGGCCGGACCCTGCTGTTCAGCCCGATCGCGCCGATCGTCATCCACCCCACCATCTATCCCGACCTGCAATACAATCCGCTGACCGATCTCAAACCGATCTCGCTGGTCGCCCGTTTTGAATACGCACTGTCGACCGGTCCGCTGACATCAGCGAAAGAATTGCCGGATGCGGTGGTCTGGCTGCGGCAACATCCCAAGAATGGGGCTTTCGGCTCGCCGGGCAATGGCGGCATCCCGCAGTTTCTCGGCATCCTGTTTGGCGAACAGGCCAAGCTCGATATTCGCCATGTGCCCTATCGCGGCAGCATGCCTATTCTCAACGATGTGGCCGCCGGGCAGGTCGCCCTCGGCGTGACACCGACATCCGATGCCGTGGCGCTGCACGAGGGCAATAAAATCCGCATTGTCGCGACATCAGGTACAAAGCGCTCCACCCTCCTGCCCGACGTTCCCACGTTCAGCGAGCTTGGATACAAGCTCACGGGTGACGGCTGGTATTCGCTCTATGCCCCGCAAGGCACGCCTGATGAGATCATCCAGAAATATTCGGCGCTGGTCGCGGCGGCGGTGAAATCTCCTGAAGCGCAGAATTCTTTCGGCCGTCTCGGTTTCGACCTCGTCGGCTCTACACCACAGGAGTTGAGCGACATTCAGAAGGCGGCGTTCGAACAGTGGGAAGCGCCCGCCAAACAGTTCCGTATCGAATAGGCGGCCGGCCTAAGCGCGTCGTTTGCACGCGCTTAGGCATTCTCTTTTCGATCATTCCGCCGTGGCGAGTTGCGTCTGGGCGTCATCCAATAGACGGAGTTTCGGCGCCACATCCTGCATGAAAGCGCGCATCGACCGTGCGCGTTTTTCCGAATTCGCCCAGGACTTTCCAGCAACGATGAGCAAGGTGCCGAAGCCGCCGCACTGATGATAGAAATCTTCGAGCTGCCGGGTCACTTCTTCGGCCGTTCCCAGCACATACAAGCCGCTGCCCGCGAGAACGTCGATGGCGCTGCGATCGTTGGGAACGTCGATATTGTAGTTGCGTTTCAACATCGCCAGGAAACCGCGCTGCGCCTGCACGCCCACTTCATAGGCCACCGCGTCACGCAGATCCTCGATCGCCTGTTCGCGACTGTCGGCAATGTAGACCAGGCGCGATACAGTGACATTCTTGCGAGACCGTGGCCGCCCAGCCGCCGCGGCGAAATCATTATATTTCTCGACGCGCGCGTTGATGAGCTGCGGCTGATCGAGAAAAGCAAACAGCAGCGTGTAGCCGTGTTCGCCAGCAATTTTCAGCATCGCATCGCTGTGGGTCGCGGTCGCCATGGGTGGACCTTGCGCAGCTAGGGGTTTCGGCAAGGCGAGAATACCCTTGCCCTTCCAAAATCGGCCGTCGACATCGAACGGTTGTTCGGTCTGCCAGCACTGCTGAATGATCTGCAGCGATTCCATGAGCCGCGCCTGCCGATCGTCGAACGACAACCCGCGCTCCTCGGAAAATCGCGGCGCCGAAAAGCCGGTGCCAAAGCCGAAGATATAACGGCCAGCCCCCAACAGACCTGGCCCCAGCAGATGATCGGTCACCGCCGCCTGGATGGCGACATCGACCGGATGCTGTAGATGAATGAGCTTCACCGCCGATCCCATGCGGATGTTGCGCGTCAATCCGGCGGCCTTGCAGATCAGCAGATCGGGCACGGGAATGGTATCGACCTTGCCGATATGCGGCGGCTCGCCATGATGTTCGCTGATATAGGCATCGCGAAAACCGAGCTCATCCGCCAGCACGATCTCACGAA
Source organism: Rhizobiales bacterium 62-17 (assembly GCA_001898965.1). Classification (GTDB taxonomy): domain Bacteria; phylum Pseudomonadota; class Alphaproteobacteria; order Rhizobiales; family Beijerinckiaceae; genus Terripilifer. Next base: position 212,823 of record MKVW01000003.1, on the reverse strand, counting down.
TGTCTTCGGCATAGCTTTCGGCCGCCGTTGAATGCGGGCGAAAGCCGTTTGAGAAGATTCCGAATTCCACGGTTGCAACCTTTCATGGTTCTTCTTGATGGACAGCGCCTCGGCCGTCGTTGCAACCGAGCCGAAGCAACCCATGGGCCAAGCTCAGGGCTTTCTGAACACGCCTTCGCTGACGAAATGGCTGATCGGATGCCGCGTCGTGGGCGCTTCGCGGGCTTGCAGGTCGGGCGGCAGCATCGTCTTGTCGCCCTGCCTGCCGATCGCGACCGCGATATTGATATGATAGTCGTCGGATATGTCGAGTTTTTGCCGTGCGGCGTCCTGATCGAAACCGCCGATCGCGTGCGCGACCCAGCCAAGAATGCTCGATTGCAACGCCAGATAAGCCCAGGCGGCACCGGCATAGAAAGCATGATTGCGGTTGAGCGATGGGACACTTTCGCCCTGAACGATCCGCTCTTTCTTGGACAAAATGAAAGCCAGCACCGAGGCGCGTTCCGCCCAGCGCGCATTGCGAGGATAGATGACCTCGAGAAAGCGCGCGAAGTCCGGCGTGTCCTGACGCGCGAACAGAATGTGCCACGGCTGAATGTTCGTCGCCGAGGGCGCCCAGCGCGAAGCTTCGAAAATGGTGTGCAACACGTCGTCCGGAATGGCCTCGGGAGCAAAGGCACGTGGCGACCAGCGTTCGAGGAAAATACCGCTGACCGGATGATCGGCTTGCCGACCGTTTATCGTTGGAAACATGGGGACGTCCTGCTCGAATATAATATATTTAAACTATAGACTTAATATATAATGTCAATGCAGCCGCGCTCAAGTCGACATTTCGCGTCCGGTCGCAATGTCCCTATACGTCTATGAGAAAACGCGAACCGGGGATTCCGATGATCGCGAAATTTGTGCGTTTTGCAGTCGTTGCGCTGGTCGTCGTCCTCGCCTTCCTTTACGGCGCGGTACGCGATCATCAGGGACAGTGGCCGGCCAATCCCATCCGGCGTTTCGAAGCCGAATGGCGGACGCCCGCCGAGCGGCGCATCGAGATCGACAACTTGGGCAGGCTTGTCGCCTATCCCCATAAATCCGATGTGGCCTGTCCTGCCGCCGGCCCGCGCACAGCCGTCATCCTCGCGATCGGTCAATCGAATGCCTCCAACGAGGCCGGCGAACGCGGAAAATCGCACCATGGCGCCAACATCGTTTCGTGGTTCGAAGGCAAATGCCAGATTGCGGAATCGCCCCTGCTCGGCACCAGCGGCGAGCGCGGCGAGAGCTGGACGACCTTGGCCAACAAGCTCATCGAAGCCGGTGCCTACGACAAGGTGGTCATCGTGCCCTTGGCGATTGGCGGCACCAAGGTCGAGCGCTGGGCGCCCGGCGGCAATCTTTTCGCCATGCTGATGCAGCAGTTGGACAAACTGACACCGACCTACCAACCCACGCACATCGTCTGGGTTCAAGGCGAAGAGGATCGCAGTCAAGGCACGGACACGGCCGCCTATCGCCAACGCTTTCTCGGACTGGTCGACGGCCTGCGCGGCAAAGGTCTGCGCGCGCCGATTTTCGTCACACGTGCCACCTTTTGCGAACCGGACAGTCCATGGGTCCGCGAAAATCCGGTCGGCATCGCCTTGGATCAGATGCCCGATCCGACCAAGGGCATTTACGCCGGCGTCGATACGGATCGCCTGATCTCGGCGGAGGACCGCATGGACGGCTGCCATTTCGGCGGCCGCGGCGTCGCCATTTTCACGGACGCGATGAAGGACGTGATCCTCGCCTGGGACGGCGCCAATCGGGAGCAAAAAGGTCAGTAACCGGCAAAAATCCCTGAAATTGCTCCTCCCTCACAATAAATCAGACTCTTGGGGCACGCTGGCGGCGTTTGAACCTTGCGCGCCGCCCGGCGTTCCCCAAATGATAGGCGTCGCGGTTTGCGCCGCCTCGAGAGGACCAAGATGAGCTATTCCGGCCAAAACTCCCCGTCTCCGGTGATCCTGGAAAACGATCTGCCGGCCGCAGCCCTTGAGGGCGTGCGGACGCGCCGGGTGATCGCGGTCTGTCTTGACCTGATCCTCGTCACCATTCTGGTCACCATCGCCTTCATGGTGCTGGGCGTCCTGGGTGTCGTCACCTTTGGCCTCGCCTGGCTGCCGATCCCCTTCCTGTTTCCGCTGGTCGCCTTTTTCTACAACGGCCTGACGGTTTCGGGTTGGCGCCACGGCACGCCCGGTATGCGCTTCATGGATCTTGAAGCGAGCCTCACCGACGGCCATCCGGTGCCGTTCATCAATGCCGCCGCCCATGCGGTGATGTTCTATCTGAGCTTCACGATCCTGACGCCGTTCTCGCTGCTGGTCTGTCTGTTCACCCGCAACAAGCGCTGTCTGCACGACATCTTGTCCGACGTGATCATCACGCGCCGGCGCGATTAGCACGTAACGACAAGTCGCGATTGTCCGAAACGGCGCCGGTGACGAAATCCATCACCGCGCGCACCGCTGGGGCCTTGCGTAGGTCGCGGTGAACCGCGAGCCAGATGTCGCGCGAGAACGGCGGGACATCTTGGTCGATGCGCACGAGATCGCGTTCGCGCTCACCAAGAAAGCAAGGCAGCCCCGCCACGCCGGCGCCCGCCCGCGCGGCAATGAGATGTTCGCTGATCAGATTCAATTCGCAGGCTACCGGCCGCTTGCCGGCGAGGCCCAGCAGCCACAGCTGTTGCGGCATATCGGCGAAGCTTTCATCAAAGGCGATGAATTGCCACTTCGCCGGCGTCGCCAGATGAACGTAAGTTCGGTGCGCATAGAGGCCGAAGGCCATTGTCCCGATTTTGCGCGCCACGCTGCTCGCCTCGTCCGGCCGCGCCATCCGGAGCACCACATCGGCTTCCCGGCGGCTCAGCGAAATCCGTTGGCCTTCCGACGAGAGCGACAGACGAATATCCGGATATTCCGCGCGGAAGCGCGTCAGATGCTCCGCCAGCAAATGCGTGACTAGGACCGGCGCGGCACTGAGCGCTACTTTATCGACCAGCGGCGCATGGGCCGCCTTGGCCAATCGGGCGATGCCATGGGCGCCGGCTTCCATCTCCATGGCGCGTTCGAACACCTGTCTGCCGACCATGGTGAGCCGACAGGATCGCGGCAGGCGATCGACGAGCCGGACATCGAGCGCCGCTTCAAGGGCGGTCAGCCGCCGGCTGACGGTCGCATGATCGACCTTCAGGCTGCGGGCGGCGCCGGACAGCGTCCCGCTCTGCGCCACGGCGAGGAAATGCCGGATGTCTTCCCAATCGATTATTTGCCAATCGACCATTCGCCAATCGACCCATCTGTGCGAAATCTCAAGGATCAGTCGCAGATATACCGAATTTTCGCAGGGACCGCACGGACCTATTTCGAGGCAACCCCCTGTGTCATTCGGATTTGTCTCGATGTCCCCGTCTCAATCTCGCCCGCGCCTGACGCTCATCGGCGCCGCGCTCGGTTTCGTCGTCGTTGTCCTCGACGTCAGCGTCGTCAATGTCGCGCTTGATGCCTTCCAGTCCGATTTCGCAACCAACGTCGCCGGCCTCGAATGGGTGGTGAATGCTTACACGCTGATCTTCGCCGCTCTCCTGCTCACCGGCGGCACGCTCGGCGACCGCTTCGGCGCACGCAAAGTTTTCCTCATCGGCTTCGTTCTGTTCACGGCGGCTTCGATCGCCTGCGGCCTCGCCCCCACATTGTTGACGCTGGTGGTGGCGCGTCTCATTCAAGGGGCCGGCGCGGCGCTGCTCATTCCCAATTCGCTGTCGCTTGTGCAGCAGGCCTTCCCGGTTGAGGCGGCCCGCCATCGCGCCATCGGCTGGTGGAGCGCCATCGGCGGCATGGCGCTCGCGGCCGGACCGGTCGTCGGCGGCTTTCTCGTCGCCCATTTCGGTTGGCGCAGCATCTTTCTCATCAATCTGCCGATCGGCTTGATCGGCGTGGCGATCACCTTGCGCTACGCACCGCCAAGTCCCGTCAACGCAAAGCGATCCCTCGACTGGCCCGGCCAAGTGATCGCCGTCGTTGGGCTCGCCGCTTTGGCCCTGGCGCTCATCGAGGCCGGTCAACTCGGCTGGACGCATCCGGCGATCCTCATCGCGGCGTCGGTCGCCATCGTCGCCACGGCGGCTTTCCTCGCGATCGAAGCCAGGACCACGGCACCGATGTTGCCTCTCCCGCTCTTTCAGTCGCGCACCTTCACCATCGCCTCCATCAGCGGCGCGCTGCTGAATTTCGCCTATTACGGGCTGATCTTCGTGTTCAGTCTGTACTTCCAAGGACAGCAGAAATTCTCGCCGCAAGAGACCGGCCTGGCCTTTCTGCCGATGACCATTGTCCTCATGGTCGCCAATATCGCCAGCGGCCTCCTGATCACACGACTGGGTGCGCGGCGCCTGATGGTGCTGGGAAAAGTGTTGGCGGCCAGCGGTTATCTGCTGCTTCTTGCAGCTGTGACCACCGGCTCCTATGCGATGCTCATCGTGCCGATGCTGATGGCGGCCGGCGGCCTCGCCCTGGTCGTCCCGACCATCACCAACGTGACGCTCTCGGCCGTGGACCCCTCGCGCGCCGGCCTGGCCTCGGGCGTTCTCAACACCGCCCGGCAAATCGGCGGCATGTTGGGGGTGGCGGTCTGCGGCTATCTCGTTCGCGATATCGCCGAAGCGGCTTTCATGCGCGGCATGCTGCTGTCTCTCGCCTTGGCTGTCGTTCTCTTATTGGGCAGCGCGCTTCTGATATTTCTTGGGCTCAAAGCACCGCAGCGCACGGCCGACGATGCCAAGCAGCAAGCTGAGCAGCGCTGCCCCGCTTAACCACCAAAGACGACCCGCGCCATCAAACGCCCGGGAATGAAGGTGAACAGGCCGGCGATGACCAGCGCACCCAGGAATATCGCGGTCATCGCCCGCTGATGCGTGGCCACTTTATGCTTATGCGCCGCATAGACCGCGAGCGGCAGCGTCACCAAGGTGAAGATCGATAGGAAGTGGATCGGGCTCCACGGTCCGAACAGACGCAGCTCATGAATCCAGAACGATGACAGCGCCACCGCCAGCATCAAACCCACCCAGAGCCAGCCGATGGTTCGATGCGGCAGCGTGCCTTTGGGCGCCGCGAACTGCACCAGGCCCAGCGCGAAAGCGCTCATCGCCGCGAAGGCGTGAATTTGAATGGCAAGCGGCGCGGCCAGCAATGGCGCAAGCGACATGGTTTTTCTCCAGTTTCGCCACGCTCAGCCGTAACCTAAGTCCCGGTGTCCGCGATGGCAGCGAAGCCGGCCGGCCCGCAGTTGCTTCTTTGATTTTTGAATGTTAATTCTATTTACATTCAGATTCAAGCCCTCCAGCCCTTCAGGATCCTCATGATCACGGTTCATCACCTCAATAATTCCCGCTCGCAGCGGGTGCTCTGGCTGCTGGAAGAACTCGCCGTCCCCTACGAGATCGTCCGCTACGAGCGCGACCCCAAAACCATGCTGGCGCCACCGGCCCTGCGCGCCATCCATCCGCTCGGCAAATCGCCCGTCATCACCGACGATGGCCAGACCTTCGCCGAATCCGGCGCCATTCTCGAATATCTGGTCGACACCTACGGCAACGGCCGGCTGATCCCGCCGGCGGGCACGCCTGAGCGACACCGCTATCGCATGTGGATGCATTACGCCGAAGGCTCCGCCATGCCGCCGCTTTTGATGAAACTGGTTCTATCGCGGGTTCCCGGTGGCGAGGGCGCCATCGCTGGCTTCGTCGATCCGCAGATCGGCCAGCACGCGGATTATTGGGAACAGGCGCTCGGTCAATCCGAATGGTTCGCCGGCGATGCCTTCACCGCCGCCGACATCCAGATGAGCTTTCCGGTCGAGGCGGCAGCCAGCCGGGGCGACGGCAAGGCCCGGCCGAAAACCGCTGCTTATCTCAAGCGCATCCACGCCCGCCCGGCCTATCTCGCTGCCGTCGAACGCGGCGGTCCTTATGCCCTCATGCGGTAAGGGGAGGCCATTTTCGCTCAATATCTAGTGTCCACGGCCAAGATGTTCTGGCTTTCGCAGGCCTTTTTGCTAACCTCATGGCAAATGATGAACGTCGGAGTCTTCGGAGCGTGACGAGCGAACCGCGCGACGCCCCGCAATTCTACCTCACCTCCCCTTCGCCCTGCCCTTATCTGCCCGGGCGGGAGGAGCGGAAGGTGTTCACCCATCTGGTTGGCCGCAAGGCGGTGGCCCTCAACAATGCCCTGACCGAAAGCGGCTTCCGTCGCTCGCAGACAATCGCCTATCGCCCCGCCTGCGAAGACTGCCGAGCTTGTGTCTCCGTGCGCGTCCGCGTCGACGAATTTCAGCCGACCCGCAACATGCGCCGTGTGCTCGACGCCAACAGCGACCTCATCGGCGCCTCTCTGCCCGCCCGGCCGACCTCGGAACAATATTCACTGTTCCGCGGCTATCTCGACGCGCGCCATGGCGATGGCGGCATGGCCGACATGAACGTGCTCGACTACACGATGATGATCGAGGACACCCATGTCGAAACCCGGCTGGTCGAATATCGCCGCCGTGGTCCCGACAGCTCCATCAATGGTCGCGGCACCGGCCCGCTCGTCGCCGTCTGCCTGACCGACGTGCTCTCCGATGGCTTGTCGATGGTCTATTCATTTTACGATACCGACGAAGCCAACCGCTCGCTCGGCACGTTCATGATCCTCGACCACGTCGAGCGCACGCGTCGCCTCGGCCTGCCCCATCTCTATCTCGGCTATTGGGTCGATGGCTCGCGCAAGATGGCCTACAAGGCCCGCTTTCTGCCGCAGGAACGGCTCGGCATGGACGGCTGGGAAGTGTTCGACTGAACCTCTCGGTGCGTCCGCGCACATTCGTCGACAAGAAGACAGGTCTAGGCTGACCATGGATAACCATGGAGCTGGGCCGTGGAACTGAACGTCAACGATCGCATCATCGCCAAACCCACGCTCAACGATATCGCGGCTGCGATCGACGCCGCCCCTTATCCCGCCGGCTGGTATATCAATCTCGAAGCCGATGACGGCACTTACATCGAAGCCTTCCCAGAAGATCGTGCCTTCCGCCTCCACTGCGAACGCAAGGACCAGAGCTGGCGCTCGGCCGACACGGTCGACGCGGCGCAACTGAAAGACATTCTCGGCCTCTATCTGCGTCGCGATCCGTCCTGGCATCGCGCTTGCGACTGGAAGAGCGAGGACGACAACAACGCGCCCGCCACAGGCATCAGCAGCAAGTCGGAACCGCCCGCCTGGGCCATCGCCGTCTTCGTCGGCACCATCGCCACCTTCTTCATTGGCTTCAATCTGATGGATGCCATCAGTGATAGCTGGCGCGACGCCTTGCCCAGCTCGGACTACTTCTGGATCAGCCTGATCTTCGCGCCGATGGTCTTGCTCCTCGTGCTGGCTCTGGCAGTCAAGCTGATCGCGGTGCGCAAGGCAGCGCACTGGCCAAGCGCCATGGGCCGTGTCACTCGCTCCGCCATCAGGGCGCGCCGTAGCCAGGGCACCAGCGACACGGTTCAAGTCCACAACGAGCCCGCTATTGCATATGAATTCACCGCGCTGGGCCGCAAATGGACCGGCCAGCGGATCAGCCTCGGCGACGACACGGGCGGCGCCAATACCGAAGCGACTTTGCAGCGCTATCCGGTCGGCGCCACTGTCAAAGTGTTTTACAATCCTAAAGATCCCAAGGACTGCGTGCTGGAACGCGATCCGCCGGCCGGCCTCGGCAAAGGCTGCCTGATCGGGCTTGCCGCGCTCATCCTGTTTGGCATTGTCGTTTGGTATCTCGTCACCAACGCGACGAGCCTTCTCGGGCAGTATCTGCCAAAGGGCAATCCGCCCCTGACGGTCTTTGCCACCTGCTTCGGCTTGCTTCTGCTCCTGATCTCTATCACCGGCCGACGCGCCTCACGCATCGCCGCCAATTGGCCCACGGTACAAGGCCGTATCGTCGTCAGCGAAGTGAAGACCGTCAACAATGCGCCAGAGGGACATTCGCGCACCCGCTATACGCCGGCGGTCGAATATGTTTATCAGGTCAATGGGCACGACTATCACGGCCGCCAGATCAACTACGGCATCACTACGTCTGGCTCACGTAAATCTGCCGAGAAGACGACTGCCCGCTATCCAGTCGGCAAGGTCCTCGACGTCCACTACGATCCGGCTAATCCGTCGAACGCCACCTTGGAACATTCGACCGGCTTCTACTGGTTCATACTGGCGATCGCCGCCGCCTGCTTTGCGCTCGCCGTTTATACGAGCGGGCTGCTCGGCTAGATGTGGGTAACGTAGGACAGCCCGCAATCTTGCCGTCTTTATAATCAAGATCGGCGCCTCTTACTCGCCATCCCGAGACAAAGATGAACCAGATGACGAACAACCGCCGGGCCTTCATGCTCGGCCTGACCGGTCTTGGCGCCACCGTTGCCAGCCACGCCTTCGCCGAGGACGTGAGCCAAAAGCCGATCATGACCGACGAGATGCCGCGCTTTGTCGTGCCGCCGCTCGCGCCGATCAAGCTCAGCGCCGACCGCATCACGCGCATCACCGTCTGCATGCGCCCATTCCGGGCCGCCGGGCCACGGCTCGAAGTCGAGACCGTCGGCCACAAGCGGGTCGTGCATAACTATGGTCACGGCGGCAGCGGCTGGTCGCTCTCCTGGGGATCGAGCACGATCGCCGCCCGTTATGCACTGGAAGGCGGCAAGCGCGACATCGCCGTCATTGGTTGCGGCGCGCTTGGCCTGACATCCGCGCTGTTGCTGCGGCGTGCCGGCGCGAAGGTCACCATCTATGCCAAGGAGCGGCCGCCACAGACCCGTTCGTTTCGCGCCACCGGCACATGGTCGCCGGACTCGCGCATCGCCGATGCCGACAAAGTGGCACCGACCTTCCCCGCTTTATGGGAGGACATGGCGCGCACATCCTATGCGACCTATCAGACCTTGCTGGGCTTGCCGGGCGAACCTGTCGCCTGGACCGATCGCTATGCACTCTCCGACGATGCGCCGAAGCCGCGAGCCATCGGCGCCATTCATTTCGCCGAATATGAGAAGAAGCAGCTCGCCGATATCACGCCACCGTTTCGTCTGCTGGCACCGGGGGCTCATCCCTTCCCGGTGAACTACGTCAGGCACGGCACCAGCATGCAGTTCAACGTCACCGAACTGTCGCGCTTGCTGCTCGAAGATTTTTTGCGCGAGGGCGGTCAGATCGAAACCATGACGTTCAACACGCCGGCCGATCTCGCGCGCCTGAAGCAATCCGTCATTGTCAACTGCACCGGCTATGGCGCGCGGGCTTTATGGAAGGACGAGAGCATCATTCCAGTGCGCGGCCAGATCGCCTGGCTGCCGGCGCAACCCGAGGCACGTTACGGCGTTTACTATAGGAACGTCGTGGCGCTTCCGCGTCCCGATGGCATCGTCGTCCAACAGGCTGGCGAGAATGACATGTGGGGCTATGGCATTGACAATGAGACGGCCGACCGCGCCGAATCCGAAGCGGCAATCGCCACATTCGCCGGTATTTTCGATCGCAAGGCCAGTCCACGGCCTTGAATCAAAATCCTTAGCCTCGCCCCGCTCGACATCGTATAATCCTCGCGCCGGACAGCCGGCGCGCTCGATCGCGCAACCAACTGGGGAGAATGAGCATGAAAGATCATGTCTACAAAATTCTCGAACTCGTTGGCTCTTCGGAAGATTCAATCGAGGAGGCGATCGAGAACGCCATCGCGCGCGCCGGCAAGACCGTGCGTAACATGCGCTGGTTCGAAGTGACCAACACGCGTGGCTTCATCGATAACGACAAGGTCGCCCACTATCAGGTGACGTTACGTGTCGGCTTCACGCTTGAGGAATGACGACCTGCTACGAAGCCTTCCGGCATCGCCTGGCGATCGCACGGTTGCCAGGCTTTGATGCATGTCATCAAAGCCGTTTTGGGCGATGGCATTTCAGCCCGCATAACGATTTTTCTTTAAGGCACAGCCATTTCCATGACCGAACCGATCACCGCACCGCCCCAGGCGCAAAACCGCAGCGTCACGTTTCAACTTGATCCGGAAGACTATGTCACCGCGAACAAGCTTCATGTGCGCAAACAATATCGAAGACCGCTTTTTCTAGTCTTCTCCATTTGCGTCACCCTCGCCTATCTCGGCTTTGTCATCATGACCCGGCATCGGCCGCCGCCCGAACTGATTGGCATCATCGTTCATGGTGCGTTTTGGGTTGGCGCCGCCAGCATGTTTGTCGCCTATTTCTTCACCATGCCGCGGCAGACCCGCAAAGTTTTTCGGGAACAAAAAGGCTTCCAATACCCGCTCACCCTGAGCTGGTCGGAGGACGGTATCGACGTGCAGAACCAGCAGGGACGCGCCGCCCTGCCCTGGGGCGATCTGTTCCGATGGGCCGAGGATCGCCACATGATCCTCTTCTATCATTCGTCGCGCATCTTCCACATGCTGCCGCGCCGCGTGCTCAACGACGCGCAGGTTGACGATCTCCATCGCTGCATCAAGACACCAAAGATCAAGTAAGAGTATGACAAAGAGCCCGGCGCGGCGCTCATCGCCACGATCAAGGCTCCTGCGAATGGTTAACGCCATTCCCTTCGGATTTCAGCACCTTAGATGACGATACCGGAAGCGGAACATGTGAACATCTGGCTAGTGGCCGGTTTCTCCACGGCACGAAATCGTCCATAACGCCTCGGTCATGCCTGCCTTTCGCTCGACACACGATCTGGAACAATCGCTTTGGGCCGCCGGTCTCGGCGCCGAAAGCCGCGACATCGCCGCGACCGTTCGTCCGTCGATCCTGTTCGTGCGCCAGCAGCAGCTCGACGACCCTCTGCCCGTCGGCCTCAGCAAGATCGGCGGCAATCCCGACCTGCCCAAGGATTTCGCCTGGCCCGAACGCGCGGCCTTTCCCGATGCGGCGAAACGGGCCGAGGCGCTGCACCAGCGCGGCGCGACCATTCGTGACGGGCTCGAACAATTGCAGCGCGATCATCCCGACACGCACATTCCGCCCGAACATCTCGACGGCGTCGTGGCTCGCCACAAAGGCATGGCCGCCTATATGTACGTGCCGATGCCATTAGCCTTCGTCGCGCAGATCAATCTGTCGACGCTCGTCCACGAAGCCGGCTTCCCGCCGGATTTTCCCGACACCGGCCTCATCAGCATCTTCAACGATATCACCGGCGACCAGCTCTCCGTTCACTGGCATCCTGACATCACCACGCTGGAACGTCGCGAGTGGCCGCATCGGCTCGTCGATTATTCAGACCGCTTCGGCCAGGGCGCCGAACGCAAGGACGGCAGTTGGCAATGGGAACGCCTGACCCAAGCCGAAGTGCTCTTCCCCTTCTCGGCGCTGACCGTGCCGCACCATTGGAAATATGCTTTCGCGCGCGGCAGCGCCAAATGGAACAAGATCTGGGATTGGTTCCAGGAAGGCGCGCACAAATTCGCCTTTCATCCAAGCGCCGATCTCGTTGCCGGCGACGATACCGTCACGGCCAATTTCGGCGACCGCCTCGGCGGCTGGCCCTCCGACATTCAAGGCAATGCGGAAGAGGAAATCGACGGCAGCGAAATCGCCTGGCCCGGCCTCACGCCCTGGCGTCATCTCTTCTCCTGGGGCGCCGAGTTCTACAGCGGCACGCGGATGATGCCCCACGACATGGCCGGCGACGGCAACACGTTTCTGCTGTTGCACGAAGACGATCTCGCCGCGCGGCGCTTCGACCGCGTGAAGAGCACCTATCAGCAGACGTGAAAAAGGCCGCTGTGTATCACAGCGGCCTTGCACTTATCCAAACTTGTTGGTCTTCGGGAAGCCCTTCGGCGGCAGGCGCCCCGCTTCAGCACGGGCACCGATCCAATCCTTCAGCTCGCCACGCTCGACGGTGAAGGTGCGGCCGGCGCTGTCCTTCCAGGTCAACCCTTCCGACAGTTTGAACACTTTCGCATCGGCGATGCCACCGTCCTTGTAGCGCTGCAGGCGCACGCCCTTGCCGCGCGCCATCTCCGGCACTTCGTCGAGCTTGAAGACGAGCATCTTGCGATTTTCGCCGATGGTGGCGACATGATCGCCCACCGCCTCAACGATGACGACGGCCTTTTCGCCCGCATCGACATTGAGCAGCGACTTGCCCTTGCGGGTATTGCCGATCATCTCGTCCTGCGGCGCGACGAAACCGCGTCCGTCGGAAGAAGCCACCAGCATTTTCGTGCCGGCCGTATAGGGGAAGAGCGCCGTCACGTCGGCGCCTTCCTCGATATCGACCATCAGGCGCACCGGTTCGCCGAAGCCACGCCCACCCGGGAGTTTCGACGCATCGAGCGTGAACACCTTGCCGTTGGTGGCAAGCAACAGGATCTTCTGCGTCGTCTCGGTGAAGAAAGCGGTCTTGAGATAATCGTCGCCCTTGAAGGCGAGCGACGACAGATCGGCCTGATGCCCGCGCAGGGTGCGCACCCAGCCCTTTTCGGAGAGCACGACGGTCACCGGCTCGCGCTCGATCAGCGCTTCGGTCAGGTCGATGTCGGCGGTGGCCGGCGGCGTCTCGAAGGTCGTGCGACGCTTGCCAAGCTTAGCGTCGGCCGCAAACTTCTTCTTCATCTCGCGGATCTGCCAGGTGACGGCCTTCCACTGCTTGGCCTCGTCGGCCAACAGTTCCTCGATGCCGCCCTTCTCCGCCGTCAGCTCTTCATGTTCTTTCTTGAGCTGCATCTCTTCCAGGCGGCGCAAAGAGCGCAGCCGCGTGTCGAGAATATAGTTGGCCTGCACATCGGAGAGTTCGAAACGCGTCTTCAACGCTTCCTTCGGCTCGTCTTCCTCGCGGATGATACGGATCACCTCGTCGAGGTTGAGATAGACTATAATCATGCCGGCCAGGACTTCCAACCGATGATCGATCTGGCCAAGGCGGTAGCGCGAGCGCCGCACCAGCACGGTGCGGCGGTGATCGAGCCATTGCTTCAACGCTTCCGACAGCGACACCACTTTCGGGATCACGCCGTCGACCAGCACGTTCATGTTGAGCGGGAAACGGCTCTCCAGCTCGGTCAGCCGGAACAGCGTTTCCATCATCACGGCAGGATCGACCGTGCGGGAGCGCGGCTCGATGACGATGCGCACATCCTCGGCCGATTCATCGCGAATGTCGGCAACGAGCGGCAGTTTCTTGTCGTTGATCAGCTCGGCCAGCTTTTCGATGAGCCGGCTCTTCTGCACCATGTACGGAATTTCGGTGACGACGATATTCCAGGTGCCGCGCGCGCCCTCTTCCTTGCTCCAGCGCGAGCGGATGCGGAACGAGCCGCGGCCGCTGCGATAGGCTTCCTGAATCTGTTCCGGCGTATCGACGATAATGCCGCCCGTCGGAAAATCCGGCCCTTGCACGAAAGCGCTGAGCTGATCCGAATTGGCCTTCGGATGGTTCACCAGATAAAGGGCGGCATCGCACAATTCGCCGATGTTATGCGGCGGGATCGACGTGGCCATGCCGACCGCGATGCCCTGCGCGCCATTGGCGAGCAGATTGGGGAAAGCCGCCGGCAGAACGATCGGCTCTTTCTGGTCGCCCGAATAATTCTCTCGGAAGTCGATGGCATCTTCGTCGATGCCTTCAAGCAGCATGCGCGCCACTTCGGTCATGCGCGCTTCGGTGTAGCGATAGGCGGCCGGACTGTCGCCGTCGACGTTGCCGAAATTGCCCTGCCCTTCGATCAAAGGATAGCGCGAGGAGAAATCCTGGGCGAGACGCACGAGCGCATCATAGATCGCCTGGTCGCCGTGCGGATGGAACGAACCCATCACGTCGCCGACGATCTTTGCGCATTTCTTGAAGGCGGTGCCGGGATCGAGCTTCAGTATCTGCATGCCGTACAGAATGCGGCGATGCACCGGCTTCAGGCCGTCGCGCGCATCCGGCAGTGCGCGCCCCATGATGGTGGAGAGCGCATAGGCCAGATAGCGCTCCTCGAGCGCATCCTTCAGCGAAACAATATCGGCGCCGGAACCACCCGACGCGCCCGGCGGAGTCACATTTTTGCTCATGGCCGCACGGGTAAAGAAAAGGGCGAGTCGGGGCAAGGTTTGGGTGGGGAAACCCGGCCTTTTCCCACCCCGATCCGCCTTTTATCGATCAATAGCCGACGGTGAACCGCTGGCGGGAATGTCTTGGCGATTCAAGCTCATCGGCCAAGGCGATGGCATAATCTTCGAAGGAAATGCTGCTGCCCTTATCGTTGGTGAGCAACGCGTCCTTGCCGAGACGGAACTTGCCGGTCCGCTCGCCGGCCACAAACAGCGCCGACGGCGACAGGAACGTCCAATCGAGCGCCTTCTCGTCGCGCAGAATGTCGAGGAAGACATTGCCGCCCGAGGCCTCGGCTTTATAAATCGCCGGAAATTCAGGCGTATCAATGAGTTTCACGCCCGGCGCCACCTCCAGGCTGCCGGCGCCGCCGACCACCAGATAGCGCTTCACGCCCGAGGCGCGCACGGCTTCGATCAGCTTGTTCGGGTCGCTGGCAGTAAAATGGGCCGAAGAGATCACCGCATCATGGCCGGCCAGCAGGTTGGCAAGGCCGGCCTGGTCATGGACATCGCCCTTCACTGCGGTGACGCCGGGCAGCGCCGGCACCGCCTCGGGCTTGCGGACGATGGCCGTAACCTGATGACCACGTTGGGAAAGTTCGGCGAGAATGCGCGAGCCGGCATTGCCGGTGGCGCCGATGAGAGCGATTTTCATGGGAGGATCCTTCTATTAGTTTCCAATGGATACCAGATGCGCTATGGATATCTTGCTGTAAAGAAGGCACCGCTATGCGCTCAAGTCACCTGTCCGAAACCGCCCCTCACGGCACTCTGCCGCCCAATCCCTATTCGGCCATCTGTCCGACCCGGATGGTGCTCGACCGGATCGCCGACAAATGGGCGGTGTTGATCCTCGGCCTGCTCGACCATGGACCGCAACGCTTTAATCAGCTCCGCCGCGAAATCGACGGACTATCGCAGAAGATGGCGTCGCATACCCTGAAGAGCTTGGAGCGCGACGGCCTCGTCACCCGCACCGCCATCGCCACCGTTCCCGTCACCGTCGAATATGCGATCACTCCGCTAGGGCGCACTCTGGCGCAAGCGGTCGACAGTCTGCGCCTGTGGGCGGAGAACAATTTCGACGCCGTGCTCATCGCGCAGCAGAGCTACGATCAACGATCGAACGAACTCGGCGCCTGACTCATCGCTTGAAAAGCTGATTCCATTCGCCTTTCGAAATGTTGATCTCTCCGATTGCCATTGACGCGGGGAGCCCCCAGATTATCGGCCATCCATGCCTTTAGCGGAGCCGATCATGGCCGAGACAGCCGAATACACACCCCCGAAAGTTTGGACCTGGAACAAAGGCAACGGCGGGCAATTCGCCAACATCAACCGCCCCATCGCCGGACCAACCCACGAGAAGGAATTGCCGATCGGCAAACATCCCCTCCAGCTTTATTCGCTCGGCACCCCCAATGGGGTGAAAGTGACGATCATGCTCGAAGAGCTGCTGGCCGCTGGCCATAAAGGCGCTGAGTATGATGCGTGGCTGATCAAGATCGGCGAAGGCGATCAGTTCGGCAGCGGCTTTGTCGACGTCAATCCGAATTCGAAGATTCCGGCTTTGGTCGATCGCAGCGGCAAGACGCCGATCCGCGTGTTCGAATCCGGCGCGATCCTCGTCCATCTCGCCGAGAAATTCGGCGCCTTCCTGCCGACCGAACAGCCGGCCCGCGCCGAAACCCTCTCCTGGCTCTTCTGGCAGATGGGCAGCGCGCCTTTCGTCGGCGGCGGCCTGGGACATTTCTACGCCTATGCGCCGATCAAGATCGAATATGCGATCGACCGTTATGCGATGGAAACCAAACGCCAGCTCGACGTGCTCGACCGGCAGTTGGCGAACACCGAATATATCGCCGGCAGCGAATATACCGTCGCCGATATGGCGATCTGGCCTTGGTACGGCGGCCTGGCCAAGGGCTGGAACTACGGCGCTGGCGAATTCCTCGCCGTGCAGGACTACAAGAACCTGCAACGCTGGGCCGATCAGGTCTACGCACGTCCAGCCGTGAAGCGCGGCCGCATGGTCAATCGCACCAGCGGCGAGCCGGAAACCCAATTGCACGAACGCCACGACGCCAGCGACTTCGACACCAAGACACAGGACAAATTGGCGAAGGCGTAACGCCTCTCTAGTGCAGAAGACGTGAAGGGGCGGTGGCGCAATCCACCGCCCCTTTTGCATTCGATCACGTCAACCGCGTCCCGCCGCTCACCTCGATGATCTCGGCGGTGACATAGCGTGCGGCTTTCGAGACGAGAAACAACACCGGCCCGGCGATATCCTCGGGCTCACCGATGCGGCCGAGTGGAATACGGCCGATCAGATGCGGGTATTTTGCCTTCGGGTCGCTGTCGTGGAACGGACTGTCGACCAATCCCGGCGCCACCCCATTCACACGAATGCCATCGCCCGCCAGCTCCTTGGCGAGCGCCCGCGTCAACACATCGACGCCGCCCTTGGCCGTCGCATAGGCGCCGCCGCCGGGAACGCCGCCCGAACGTGTCACGCAAGATGTGACGTTGACGATGCGGGCGCCCGGCTGCGCTTTCAACAGCGGCAGCATCGCCTGCGTCGTCAGAAACATCGATTTCAGATTCTTGTCGATGACATGATCCCAGGCACTTTCCTCCATGGTCGCGAACATGGCCTTGCGCGGCGAGCCGCCGGCACAGTTTACCAGGATCGCAAGACCGCCCATCTGCGTGCCGATCGTGTCGGCAAGGCTGGCGACCTTACGCGCATCGGTCAGATCGCCATCGACGGCGATCGCTCGGCGCCCCATGGCCTTGATCTCCTCGACGAGCGCACTGCTTGCCTGCGCCTGATCGAAACCATGCACGACGATATCGGCACCAGCCTGCGCAAGAAGACGCGCGATGGCACTGCCGATGCCGGAAGCACTTCCGGTGACAAGCGCGGTCTGCCCGGTCAGATCAAAAAGGTCCACAGCCATGCGATCTCCATTTCAAGGTTACAAATGTTCGACGAACCAATCGAGCGCCGCACCGGCGGCCTGCGGCAGCGCCGCGCCATAGGGTTCGAAATGACCGCCGGGAACCAACACGAGTTTCTTCGGTTCGCGCGCCGTCTCGAAAGCCGACAGCGCCAGATCGGTCGGCGTGACGAAATCCTCGCGCGCGACGATCATCAACAGCGGCCGTGGACTGATGAACGAGACATAAGCGCCGGGCTCGTAAGCGCGCGAATATTCCACGGAGCGCAAGGTCGCCTGATTGACCCAACCGCCACCGACCCCCGCCTCTACATACCATTGCACCGCATCGGGTGCTGAATAGATCGCGCCCACATCATCTGGCGTGGCGGCCACGAGCGGACGCACTTCCGGCGCACCGCCGTTGAGCCGTGCGAGACGATCGGCGTGGAGATCGGCATTGAGTTTCGCCAAGACGTCCGCCGTGCCGAAGCGGCGCTTGCCGACCGCAAAACCGCTGATGGTCGGCACCTGCGCAACAACGCATTTCACCCGTGCATCGGTCGCGCCAACGACGAGCACATGGCCGCCGCTATAGCTGGTGCCCCAGATGCCGATGCGCCCGGCATCGACACCAGGCTGATCCGATAGCCAGGTGATGGCGTTGCGATAATCCTCGATCTGCGTCGCCGGATCGATTTCCTGACGCGGCACACCACCGCTTTCACCAAGACGCCGGTAATCAAAGACGACGACCGCGAAGCCAGCGGCCGCGAAGCGCGTGGCGAAACTGTCGAGGCGCATGGTTTTCGTCGCCCCAAACCCGTGTGCCATCACGATGCCTGGCGCCGGCCCCGTGCCTGTTTTCGCCGGTTCATAGAACCAGGCGCTGATCCGATCGCCCTCGGACTGAAAAGTCACATCTCGCCGCATGATCCGTTCCGCCATCTGACACCCTAGCTTATATATATAATATTTGACATATGAAAGAATGTTCGTTATGCACGCTCATCTGCGTCCAGGGACCTCGGCAAGACAAGCGTCAGCACCCGGCGACAGGGGGACGACAATGGCCCAAAAAGAACGGCTTCCCGATCATTCCATCACCGGTGACGGCGATATCACGGTCTATCTCCTGCATGGCGGCTATGGCTCCAAGGATTACTGGCGCTATGAGATCGCCGAACTGGTCCGCGCCGGCTATCGCGTGGTGGCATGGGATGCGCCAGGCTATGGCCTCAGCGCCCTGCCCGACCTGCCGGCGGGCGACTACAGCATCGATTATCTGGCCCGCAGCTTCGGTCTGTTGCTGAAGGCAACGGCGGGGCGCACCAATATCCTGTTCGGGCACAGCCTCGGCGGCATCATCGCGCCGCGCGCCGCTCTGCTCTTTCCCGATCTCGTGCATGGCGTGATCGTTTCGGCCACCGTCGGCTCGTTCGCCACGCGCAGCGCCGAGGATCAGAAGGAGTATGTCGCCAAGCGGCTGGCGCCCCTCGACCAGGGCAAGACCTTGGCGGAATCCGCCATGCCGCTGATCAAATCCATGTTCGGCCCGAAGGCGAGCGGACCGATGGTCGATCTCGTCGCCGAGGTCGCCGGCTCCACCAAGGCCGACACGTTCCGCGCCTCGATCCTCGCCATCATGGCTTACGATGGCCGCGAAACCCTCAAGCAATTGCGCGTGCCCACCCTGCTCGTCGCCGGCGAATGCGACAGCGTCGGCCGGCCGGAAGGCATGAAGGCCGCGGCCGCTCTGGTGCCCAACGCCGAATTCGCCGTCATCGCCGGCGCCGGACATTACGGCTGGGCCGAGAACCAGCCCGAATTCAACCGCGTGCTGTTCGACTTCATTCAGCGCCGCGTCGCCAAAGCCAAGGAAAGCGCCCATGCTTGAGATCGTCAATCAGATCAAGCTCACCATCGCTGATGACAACGATCATCCCTTTCTCAACGGGCCATTCACGCCCAACGACAAGGAATATACGGCCAGCACGCCCGAGCTGAAAGTGATCGGCGAGATCCCGCGCGATCTCAATGGTATCTATGTGCGCAACACCCACAATCAGGTGCATGAATCGATTGGCATGTATCACCCCTATGATGGGGACGGCATGCTGCACGCCATGCATTTCGAGGACGGCAAGGCGACCTATCGCAACCGCTTCGTACGCACCACCGGTTTCCTTGCCGAACAGGGCGCCGGCAAATCGCTCTGGCCCGGTATTCTCGCGCCGCAGCTTTACGAGCGCCGCGGCTGGGGCTCCATGGGCGCCATGAAGGACAATGCCGGCACGGATGTGATCTGCCACGCCGGCAAGCTCATCGCTTCCATGTCACAGGGCAGCGAGCCCTGGCGCCTCGATCCGGTGACACTGGAAACCTTGGGTGCCGATCCATCTTGGGCACGCAAGGTCGTGCATGGCCTCGCCTCGCACTACAAAGTGGACTGGGAAACCGGGGAGATGATGTTCTTCAACTACCCGGAAGTGGCGCCGTTCATGAATTACGGTGTCATCGACCGCAACAATCAACTCGTCCACTACGTGCCAATCGAACTGCCCGGGCCACGCTGGCCGCACGATCTCGGCATCACCAAGAACTACACGGTCCTGCACGATCTGCCTTTCTTCTTCGACCACGAACTGTTGAAGAAAGGGCAGCGCAAACTGGCCTTCCACCGCGATATTCCGGCCCGCTTCGGCGTCATCCCACGGCGTGGCGACAATGCCCAGGTGCGCTGGTTCGAGGCCAAGCCCTGTTTCATCCTGCATCTGACCAATTGCTATGAAGATGGCGACGAAGTGGTCATGGATGGCTGCATCCAGAACAATCCGCATAAGCCGCGTGTCGGCGAAGGCGGCACCAAACAAGAGCAGTATGAACGCATCCGCGCCCATCTCGACAAGCACAACAACCCGACCTTGATGTATCGCTGGCGCTTCAATCTGCGCACGGGCCAGACCACCGAACATCAGATCGACGACGAGATCACCGAATTCCCGGTGTGCAGCAACGACTATGTCGGCCGTCCCTATCGGTTCAGCTATAACGTTCTGTATCAGCCCGGCGAGTGGCTGTTCCGCGGCCTCAAGCGTTACGATCTCGTCCGCGACACCACGGAGCGGATGGAGTTCGGCGAAGGGCGCTATGGCAGCGAACCGCAAATCGCCCGCCGTCTCAATGCCAAGAGCGAGGACGACGGCTATCTCTTGACCTATATCACCGACATGAAGGCCAATCAGTCGGAATGCCTCATTCTCGATGCGGCCAATATCGCCGCCGAGCCGATCGCCCGCATCATCCTGCCCCACCGCATTTCCGCCGGCACGCATGCCTGCTGGGTGGAAGGCGACCGCATCACCACCGAAAGCCGTTCCACCACGATCTGATCGACAAGCACGCGGGAGGATGGCCATGAGCACGGATTTGGCGGCCGGCGACGAAGACACCCGACTGCAACACGATCTCAGTCGCGAACAGGTCCGGGTCATGGGTCTGGCGACCTTGGGCGGCATGCTCGAATATTACGAGTTCGTCGTCTTTATCTATCTGACGCCGATCTTGAGCCGCCTGTTCTTCCCCGCCGACATGCCGCCGTGGATGGCGCAACTCCAGGTGCTGGCGATTTTCTCGGTCGGCTATTTCGTCCGCCCGATCGGCGGCATCATCCTGGCGGTGCTTGGCGATCTCTTCGGCCGCAAACGGTTGTTTGCCGTCAGCCTCATTCTGATGGCCGTGCCGACCTTTCTCATCGGCGTTCTGCCGACCTATGCGCAGGTTGGCGTCCTCGCGCCGCTTCTGCTGCTCTTCTGCCGGTTGTTTCAAGGCATCGCCATCGGCGGCGAGATTCCCGGCGCCTTGGTGTTCATGTCGGAACATCTGCATGAACGCCGGCTTGGCGTCGCCTGCGGCCTGATGGGCTCGGGGCTCGCCATCGGCGGCATTCTCGCCTCCGGCTTCGTCGCTTTGATCATCGCCTTGCCCATGCAGGACCAGCTTTCCTATGGCTGGCGCTTGCCCTTCATCCTCGGCGGCATCTTCGGCCTGATCTCCGCCTATCTGCGGCGCTACGTGCGCGAGACGCCGGTGTTCGAGGAAATGCGCCGGCACAAGGAAAAAGCCAGCACCATGCCGCTGAGGGATCTGTTGCGCTTTTATCCCAGGGAAACGCTCGGCTGTTTTGTCGTCGCGACGGTCCCGGCCGCCATCGTCGCCGGCGGCCTGCTCTATCCGGTCACCTATCTGCAGACCTTCATGCATATCGACCGCCATGTCATTCATGACGCGGCACCCTGGGCGTCCGCCGGTCTCGCCATCGGCACATTCGTCTGCGGCCTTCTGGTCGATCGTTTTGGCGCCGTGCGCACGATCATGAGTGTCGCCGCGGCGGCCATCGTCGCCGTCTATGCCTTTTATCTGAACGTCTCGAATTCCCTGGCGACGACCGCCACCTACTTTTTCTTCTTCGGCCTGCTGATCGGCTTTCAAACCATGCTTTACGTGGTGATGATCCGCAGCTTCCCCGCACCTGTTCGCTATACCGGCATTGCCGTCGGCTACAATCTGGCGGCGGCCATCGTCGGTGGCTTCTCGCCGGTCATCCTTGGTGCACTGGCGCCGATCGTTCCGATCACCCCGGCCCATTATGTAGCTTTCTTTGCGCTGGTCGCCATTGTCGCGACACCAATCATCTGGCGCTGGCGTTACCCGCTGGCGACCTGAAACATCCGGGAGGCGATACGATGAACAAGACCAATCTCCCCGCCTGGGCTCACAAGAGCGCGATGCGCCGGCGCAAGGCCGAGCATCCCCATGCCGATCTCGATCCGAAGAAGACCGCGCTGGTCGTCATCGACCTGCAGAATGCCTTCATGGTGAAGGAACACGCTGTCTCGCTGATCCCCACGGCGCTCTCGATCGTCGACAACGTCAACCGCTTGGCCACGACGGTGCGTGGCGGTGGCGGCAAAGTGTTCTGGATCCAAAACACGTTTACGCCCGAGACCGTCGAATCCTGGTCGAACTGGTTCGCCATGAACCTGCCCGAGGCGACGGCCCTGTCGCTCGAAACGCAAAAGCCCGGATCGCCAGGCCACGCGCTTTATGCCGGCCTCGACGTCCGCCCTGAAGATGATTGCGTTGAGAAGACCCGCTTCAGCGCCTTTATCGACGGCGCCTCCAATCTGCCCGCGCGGCTGCGCGCCGGCGGTTACAACACGGTGATCATCGTCGGCACCGTCACCAATGTCTGCTGTGAGTCGTCGGCCCGCGATGCCGCCATGCTGAATTTCAAGACCATCATGGTGAGCGATGCCAATGCCACCTATGACGACGACGCCCATAACGCGACGCTCGGCACTTTCTACGCTCTGTTCGGCGATGTCGCGTCCACGAACGACGTGATCGGCTGGATCGAGACGAACATGGCTAAGCCGGAAAACACGCCGGTGCGGACAACCGCAGAGGTATGAGGGGAGAAAAAGAAGACCGCCGATCAAGGCGGCTTACACAATCGCTGGGAGGGACTTGTCATGATGCTACGCCGCCTATTGCCATTGATCGGAGCCGCGATTGTCGCGGCCATGCCTGCCCTCGCCAAGGCCGACGAAGCCTGGCCAACGAAAACGCTGACCGTCATCGTGCCTTATCCACCCGGCGGATTGACCGACGTGGTGACACGGCCAATGGCGACCCAACTCAGCAAAATCCTCGGCAAGCCCGTCATCGTCATCAACCAGCCAGGTGCCGGCGGTAAAGTCGGCCTGCAAGCTATGCTGAAAGCGCCGCACGATGGCCACACCATCGGCACGGTCGTCCCGGCCACCATGGTCTCGCTGCCACTGACCGACAAGAGCTACGGCATCGATCCCCTAAAAGAATTCACGCCGCTGACCATCGCGGTCGACACCTTCATGCTTTTGATGGCCAATGCGGAAGCAGGAAAGACGCTGAAGGATTTTACCGCCAATGCCCGTGCCAATCCCGGCAAATTCAACTACGGCACGCTCGGCGCCGGCACGTCCTATCATTTCTACAGCGTCATCCTCGGCAAGGAACTCGGCATCGATACGGTGCATGTCGTCTACAAGGGTGACAGCAATGCCTTGAACGATCTTGCCGGCGGCCAGATTCAATTTCTGCTGACCAGCGCCGCCGCCGGTCGCGCCTATATCACCTCCGGCAAGACCGTGCCGCTCGCCGTCACGGGCAACGAGCGCAGCGCCTCCCTGCCCGACATCCCAACCCTGCGCGAACAGGGCGTCGATCTCGTCACCGAAGGCTGGGTCGGCTATGTCGTGCCTTCAGGCGTGCCGGCGCCCATCGCCCATAAACTCGAAGCGGCGATGCGCGAAGCCATCAAGGATCCCGACGTCAGCAAGGTCTACACCAATATCGGCTATACGGTGCGTGGCACGACCGGCGAAGAATTTCGCAGCACGGTGAAGGCCAATATCAAGCGCTTCGACAAGCTCATCAAGGACGGCGATATCCAGCTCGCCGAGTGAACGTTCATCAATGTCTGAGGATCCGCCTGTGTCCAAACCGTCCCTCGTCCTTCTGCCTGGTCTCAACAACACGCGCGCGGTTTTCGCGGACATGGGGCGACTGCTCGCCGACGATGCCGATGTGATCGCGATGGAATATCCGCCGCTCGACACGCTCGATGCCATCGCCGCCGATGTGCTGGCCCACTGCCCGGAGCGCTTCAACCTTTGCGCCTTCTCGTTCGGCGGCTATGTCGCCGCCGCCATGCTTGAACAAGCGCCCGAGCGGATCGAACGGCTCGCCTTCATCGGCTCAGGCCCCGGCGCCGACAAGCCGGAGCGACGCGGCGCCCGCGAGGCCGCCATCGCACGGGCGCAAGCTGGCGACTACGAGGCCATGGTGAAAGCCAATGCCAATTCGGCCTTTCACGCCGACAGTCTGGCCAATGCCGATCTGATGACGCGGCGCGACGCGATGGTGAAGGATTATGGCGCCGAACGTTACATCGCCCACAGCCGCGCGGCGCTTGATCGACCGGCGCGCTATCATCTCCTCGCCAAGCTGCAACGTGAAATGCTGGTGATGGCGGGCGAAAGCGACACGCTGGTGCCGCTGGCCGAGATGCAGCGCACGGCTTCCGCCGCGCCAGAAGCCCGCGTCGTCGTCATCCCGCGTGCCGGCCACTTGCTGCCGATGGAAAGACCGACGGCAGCCGCGGCCGAACTGCGGCGCTGGCTGAGCGCTTAAAGCCTCAGTCCTTCATCCTCTCGCGCAGCATGACGATCACCGAGCGGCACCAGTTGGCCTCATGGCGATTGCTTTCGAGGCGGCGCAGCACCAGGAGGTAGCGCGAGAAATGCCAGTTCGACATGTCCTGGATTTCTTGCGGGAAATCGGCGCGCAGCTCCGCTGCCGAGCGCTCGAAACTCTCGACCAGCTTGTCGAAATAGACCAGCCGGCGCTCGAACATGGCGACGACCTCGGTCGGCTTCTTCATCCATGACGAATAGATCATGGTGAGGAAATCATCGCGCTGTGTCGGCGGCTCGGGCTCGCTGCCGACCCAGCTCAGCAGGATCGCCTTGCCCGTTTCCGTCACCGAATAGACGCGCTTGTTCGGCCGGCCCTTCTGATCGACGTCGACGGAGGTGACGAACCCTTCCTCCTCCAGTTCCGCCAGAGTCGGATAGACTTGGCTGGTCTTGGCTGGCCGGAAACTGTGCAGCTCCTTGACGATGTCATATCCCGAGCGCGGCTCACGCAGCAGCACGCCCAGAATTTGATAGGACAGGTTGCTGAGCCGCGACGGCGACGCCCCGTCGCGATCGGCCGCCCGACGTTTCTTCGTTGCCACCAATTGTGCCTCGCTCGGTGAACGGTGCTGTTACGAATCCTCTGCTACCATATCGTACTCATCAAAAGGCAATGAATACGCCATCAGTTGAGAGCCTTAGATCCTTGTGTAGGCAACGCCTCCGTCCAAGCTTGAGCATGATTATACAAGCGGCGTGCTTCCCCATGAAGAGAGCGCGTGCCCGACCATTATTCCAAGTTATTTATTGACATATTAGCCGCCCCTCCTATTATCCAAGAAAATATTTGGAAAATAGAGATTGGCGATGATCCGGCGATTGATAGTGGTGACGGCCCTCCTTCTTCTGGCCTTTGGCGGGCTTTTCCTCTGGAAGCAGACCAGGGAATCCCTGGCTGCCAGCGCCACGGCAACCGCCACGCCCGCGCCGATGCCAGTTGCCACGGCGGTCGTCGAGGCCGATCCCGAACCCGTCCGCCTGCTCTCGGTCGGTAGTCTGGAAGCCGTGCGTCAGGTCACGCTGGCGCCCGAGATCGCCGGCCGCGTCGTCCGCATCGCCTTCACACCGGGGGCAAGCGTGCGCGAAGGCGATCCGCTCGTGCAATTGTTCGATGCGCCCGAACGCGCCGATCTCGTGAGCCTGCAGGCCAAGGCGAAATTCGCGCAATCGCAGCTCGGGCGTTCGGAAAGCCTGGTGCCCACCGGCGCGCAGACACGCGTCACCCTCGATCAGCGTAAGTCCGAATTCGAACAAGCCTCCGCCGATATCCAGCGCATCCAGGCTTTGATTGCCCAGAAGGCCGTGCGCGCGCCCTTTGCCGGCGAACTCGGCCTGCGGCGTATCAACGTCGGCCAATACCTTAATGCCGGCGATCCCATCGCCACTTTGACTGATCTGTCGGAAATCCACGTCAACTTTGCTCTGCCGCAGCAGACGCTCAGCAAATTGCGCTTGGGGCAGACCGTCGAGGTGAAGACCGACGTTTTCCCAGACAAGATTTTCACGGCGCGCGTCACCGCCATCGAACCGCAGATCGGCAATGATACGCGCAACGTCACCTTGCAGGCGACCTTGGCCAACCCCGACCGCCTGCTGCGCCCCGGCATGTATGTGCAGACCGAACTTGTTCTCTCGTCTGAACCGCAACTGCCCACTGTGCCCGACACTGCTGTTCTCACCTCTGCCGCCGGGCCGAGCGTCGTGCTGGTGCGTGACATCCAGGGCAACGTTGGAACTGCCGAACACCGGCAGGTTCAGACGGGTCGTCAGGTCGGCGAGCGTATCACCATCGTCGAAGGGCTTGCTGCCGGCGATGTGGTGATCACATCAGGCCAGTTGCGCATCATGCCCGGCGCGAAAGTGCTGATGCGGAACCAGAAGACCGTCCGGGCAACGTCGCGCGGCGGGAGCCTGCAATGAGCCAGACTGCCAGCCGCGACAAGCAGGGCGCCCGCTTCACCGATATTTTCGTACGCCGCCCGGTGCTGTCGCTCGTCGTCAGCCTGCTGATCCTGCTGATCGGCGCCCGCGCGCTCTTCTCCCTGCCCGTGCGCCAATATCCGGTGCTTGAGAGCGCGACGATCAGCGTCGAAACCCTCTATCCAGGCGCCTCACAGGACCTCATGCAAGGCTTCGTGACGACGCCGATCGCGCAGTCGATTGCCACTGCCGACGGGATCGAATATCTCACCTCCGTCTCCTCGCAAGGGCGCAGTGTCGTCAAGGCGCGCCTGCGCCTCAACGCCAATGCCGATCGCGCCATGACCGAGGTAATGGCGAAGGTGCAGCAGGTTCGCTACAAGCTGCCGGCCGAGAGCTACGATCCGGTCATCACCAAACTGACCGATGAACCGACGGCGGTGATCTATCTGGCTTTCGCCAGCGATCGCCTCTCCATCCCCGAAATCACCGATTTCGTCGTGCGCGTCGCCCAGCCTTTGGTGACGACCGTGCCCGGCGTCGCCTCCGCCGATGTTCTCGGCGGGCAGAATCTCGCCATGCGCGTCTGGCTCGATCCGACGCGCCTGGCTGCCCATGGCCTCTCCGCCGCCGACGCGGCAACCGCTATTCGCGCCAACAATGTGCAGGCCGCCCCAGGCCAGGTGAAAGGCTCGCTCACAATAGCCAATATCGCTGCCGATACCGATTTGGTCAGCGTCGACGCCTTCCGCGGCATGGTGGTGAAGGCCGGTGCCGACGGACGCGGGCTGGTGCGGCTGGGCGATGTCGCGACCATCGACATCGGCGGCCAGAATTATGAATCCAGCGCGATGATGAACGGCCGCCGTGCCGTCTATATCGCCGTCAACGCCACGCCATCGGGCAATCCGATCGATATCGTGCGCGGCGTCACCGATCTCATCCCGGCGATGGAGCGCAGCAAGCCGGGCGATCTCGAAATCGCCAATAATTTCGACGTCGCCCGCTTCGTCACGGAATCGATCGACGAAGTGCGCAAGACGCTCATCGAGGCGATTGCCATCGTCGTGGTGGTGATCTTCCTGTTTCTCGGCTCGCTGCGCGCCGTGATCATTCCGGTCGTCGTCATCCCGCTGGCCTTAGTCGGATCGGCGGCGCTGATGCTGGCCGCCGGTTTCTCGCTCAATCTCCTCACCTTGCTCGCCATGGTGCTGGCGATCGGCCTGGTGGTCGATGATGCCATCGTCGTCGTCGAGAACATTCATCGCCATATCGAGGAAGGGGCGCCACCGGCGCGCGCCGCCTTGATGGGCGCACGCGAGATCGCCACGCCTGTCATCACCATGACCATCACCCTCGTCGCGGTCTATGCGCCGATCGGCCTCATGGGCGGGCTCACCGGCGCGCTGTTCCGCGAATTCGCCTTCACCCTCGCGGGCTCGGTGGTCGTGTCGGGGATCGTCGCCCTGACCTTGTCGCCGATGATGGGCTCCCTGCTCCTCAGCTCCAATGTGTCGGAAGGCCGTTTCGCCAAAGCGATCGAACATGTCTTCGCGCGGGTCACCCGCGCCTATGAAGGGGCCCTTGGCGCCACCCTCGCCTCATCGCCCGCCGTACTGCTCTTTGCCGCTGGCGTGATGCTCGGTCTCGTCTTTCTGTTCTCGGGCGCCAAGCGCGAACTGGCCCCACCGGAAGACCAGGGCTCGATCATGGCCGTGGTCAAAGGCCCGCAATATGCCAATCTCGATTACACCGAACGTTACGCGCCGCAGATCGAACAGGTGTTTCGCACTTTGCCGGAAGCGGAGATGAGCTTCATCATCAACGGCACCGATGGCCCCAATGCCGGTTTCGCCGGCGTCAATCTGGTCGACTGGGCGAAGCGCAAGCGCGATGTCGCCACCTTGCAGGGGCTCATCCAGGCTGGCGTCAATGCGATCGAAGGCGAAAGCATTTTCACCTTCCTGCTGCCCCCCCTGCCTGCTTCCAGTTCCGGCCTGCCGGTGCAGATGGCGTTGCGCGCGCCCGCCGACTTCACTGACATTTACAAGACGATGGAAACACTGAAGGCCGATGCGATGAAGAGCGGCCTGTTCGCGGTCGTCGACAGCAATCTCACCTTCGACAGCCGCTCCGTGCAGATCCGCATCGATCGCGGCAAGGCCAATACGCTTGGCGTGACCATGAAGGACATCGCCGACACATTGGCTGTTCTCGTCGGCGAAAATTACGTCAACCGCTTCAATCTCAGCGGCCGCTCTTACGATGTCATCACCCAGGTGGCGCGCGCCGACCGGCTGTCGCCGGAAACCTTAGGGCGCTACTATGTCAAAACCGGCTCGGGGCAATTGATCCCCCTGTCCACCGTCGTCGCGGTGACATCGGGCAGCCAGGCCAACCGGCTAAGCCAGTTCAACCAGATGAACGCGGTGACCTTTTCCGCCGTGCCGCTGCCTGGCGTCACCATGGGTGATGCGGTGGCCTTTTTGCAGAAACAGCCTCTACCCGCAGGCTATTCGATCGATTGGCTCGGCGAGTCCCGCCAATATGTGCTGGAAGGCGATCGTCTCACCCTCACCTTCATCTTCGCGCTCGTCGTCATTTTCCTGGTGCTCGCCGCTCAGTTCGAGAGCCTGCGCGATCCTCTCGTCATTCTTGTCTCCGTGCCGCTATCGGTCTGCGGCGCGCTCATCCCGCTCTATCTCGGATTTGCGACGCTCAACATCTACACGCAGATTGGCCTCGTCACATTGATCGGACTGATTTCCAAGCACGGCATTCTGATGGTCTCCTTCGCCAACGATCTGCAACGCGACGAAGGGCTCGACCGACGCGCCGCCATCCTGCGCTCGGCCGCCGTGCGCCTGCGGCCGATCCTCATGACCACGGCGGCCATGGTCGCCGGCCTCGTACCGCTTATTCTCGCCAGCGGCGCCGGCGCCGCGAGCCGCTTTGCCATCGGCATCACGGTTTCGACCGGCATGCTCATTGGCACGCTCTTCACGCTGTTCGTGCTGCCGACCGTCTATACTCTGATCGCCCGCGACCATCGCGCCGCCACCCAGACGGAACGGGCTCGAATTCTCGCCGCTGTGGATTAAAAATTTAAGGAAAAATACAATGAAAACAATATCATCAAAAGCGACGCCAAACTGTTGCAGACTTGCACTAGATACCGCTGCAGCGGGAGGTTACACGGCCTCCCCCGGCACCGTGCGATTCGACACATCGCTCCGGTCGCACGAGGGCTAGTTTCACACCACTGGATCAAAGCTGTTCGTCGCCACAGGCATGACCATGACCCGCTTCGTCACTTTCACGCTCAGCCTCGCCCTTCTCGCCAGCTTCACGCTGATCGCCTTGACGCCGCCTTCGGCGCAGCTCAAAGCGCGCGAGAACAGCGACTGCCGCCAGGTCGAAGTGCAGCTTGACGAAGGCTACGGCATTTCCGGCACGGTCGTGCAGCAGGTCTGCCCACGCTAACAACCTTCCCGAACAATCAAGCCGTCGATCGCGTGCGCGCCTTGCGCGGAGCGCGGCGAACATTGGCCTTTGCTGAAGCGTTCTGATGACCGCCTACCGCCCTTGGCAAGCTGTCCTTGCCAAGCGTGCAAAAGCTGCGCACCATCCGGCGATGGACGCATCCTTGGTCGACACACTCACCGCTTGGCGTCGCCATCTGCACGCCCACCCCGGGCTTTCCCTGCATGAGGGCGAGACGGCAGGCTTTGTCGTCGAAAAACTCAAACAGCTCGGCGTGGAAGACATCGTCGAAGGCATCGGCGGCCATGGTGTCGTCGCCACTTTGCGGCGCGATGGCAATCGATCCGTCGGCCTGCGCGCCGACATGGACGCGCTGCCGATCGAAGAGGCAACCAAGGATTTGCCCTGGCGCTCGCGCAACGCCGGCGTGATGCATGCCTGCGGCCATGACGGTCACACCGTCGCCCTGCTCGGCGCTGCAGCGCTGCTGCAAGACGATCCCGATTGGTCGGGCACCGTGCATCTGGTGTTTCAGCCGGCGGAAGAAGGCGCCGGCGGCGCAAAGTCCATGATCAAGGACGGGTTGTTCCAGCGCTTCCCGATGGAACGTATTTTCGGCTGGCACAATTGGCCGGGCTTGCCGGCCGGCACGATCGCCGTGCATGACGGTCCCGTGATGGCGGCCGGCGCCCGCTTCGATATCCATTTCGATGGCCATGGCGGCCATGCCGCTTTGCCCCACCTTACCCGCGATCCGGTGATCGCCGCCGGCCATGCCATCGTCGCCGTGCAATCGGTGGTGTCGCGCAATCTCGATCCGGTGGCCGGCGGAGGCGTCATCTCCGTCACCAAGATGGAAGCCGGCACGGCGATGAATCAGGTTCCAGCCAGTGCCATCCTGCGCGGCACGGCCCGCTGGTTGCGTCAGGAGGATGGCGACATCATCGAGAGCGCCTTGCAGCGCATCGTGCACGGCATCGGCGCGACCTTCGACGTAGCGGGGCAACTGGAGTTCCGCCGTATCATTCCGCCGACCATCAATCACGCGGCAGAAGCCGAGCTCGCCGCCGCGGCCGCCATTGCTGGCGGCGACCTGCGCCGCGACATCCCGCCGGCCATGACCGGCGAGGATTTTTCCTGCTTCCTGAACGAAGTGCCTGGCGCCTTCGTGTGGATTGGCAATGGCCCCACCGACGGCGGGCGCGAATTGCACAGCCCGCATTACGACTTCAACGACGCCATTCTGCCACGTGCCTCCGGCTATCTCGTCGAAGTCGCCAAGCGCGCACTGGTGGCAGGCTGATTTAACCGGCCTGCCGGAACGTCAGATTGTAGCGGATCGCACCGGTCATCGGATGATCGCCGTCACGCAAGGTGTCGACGCCATGAAACGTCATGCGCGCCGGCCCGCCCCACACCACCACGTCGCCATGCACGAGGCGGAGACGCCGTGTCTTGTCGGCACGGGTGAGACCGCCCCATAGAAAAGTCGCCGGCAAGCCAAGCGACACGGACACGATCGGTGCCGCGAGACCGCGCTCGTTGCGATCCTGATGCAAAGTCAGCCGTGCCCCCGGCACATAGCGATTGATCAGGCAGGCATCGGGCGCAAAATCCGCAAAGCCCGCCCGCGCGGCCGCACGCTGCGCCAGATCGAGAAAAGACGATGGCATCGCTGGCCAGGAATGACCTGACCCAGGATCGCGCGGATCATAACGATAACCGCTGCGATCGCTGACCCAGCCGAGCGCGCCGCAATTGGTCATCGCCACCGACATTGTCCAGCCGCCCGGCGTGACGAGATGCCGGAAGGGCGCGGCCCGCGCGATCTCAGCAACGTCTTGCAACAGGCTCTCTGTTTCGCCACGGGCAAACCCCGCGAGCCACATGGCACCAGGCCCAAGCGAGATGTCCTGCGGCGCCGCCTCAAAGAGGTCGGTAGCGAAAAGATC
The DNA here is from genome assembly GCA_001898965.1 of Rhizobiales bacterium 62-17. Taxonomy (GTDB): domain Bacteria; phylum Pseudomonadota; class Alphaproteobacteria; order Rhizobiales; family Beijerinckiaceae; genus Terripilifer. The sequence continues at coordinate 181,037 of MKVW01000003.1, read as the reverse complement.
ACGCATTGTCACGTCGCATCATGAAAGATCACGCCCAGCGTATGGCGGTGGCCCTGGCGCAACTTGCTGACGCCATGACGCAAGGCGACGCGATAATCGCCGCGCGTGCCTTTGTGCGGGCGACTGTTGACCGCGAAAATCGCCGCGTCGCCCTTTTTCAGCGGCACCACGGCGGGCCGCGTCTGCATGCGCGGGCGCTGCTCGGTGAGCACGAATTCGCCACCCTCGAAATCGGCACCCGGCTGGGAGAGCAGCACCACGAGCTGCAGCGGAAACACATGCTCGCCGTAAAGATCTTGATGCAGGCAATTGTAGTCGCCAGGCCCATACTGAAGCAGCAAAGGCGTCGGCCGCCTCTGCCCGGCCTGGTGGCAGCGCTCCAGAAAAGCGGCATGATCCTGCGGAAAGCGCACCGGCATGCCCATGCGCGCATGCCACGCGTTGGCGACCGGTGCGAGATGCGGATAGACCGCCGTGCGCAAATCCTGGATCAGCGTCGGCAAGGGATAGGCAAAATAGCGATATTCGCCCTGGCCGAACCCATGCCGCGCCATGATGACCCGGCTGCGGAACGTCTGATCGCCGCCGCCATAGAGTCTGGCGATGCCATCGCATTCCTCGTCGCGCAGCAGTTTCGGCAGGATCGTCCAGCCCTGCGCGTCGAGATCGGCGGCAGCGGCCACCCAATCGACAGCGGCAACGCGCTTCTCCACGGAGCAATCAGCCATGCGACAGCCTCCGTTCAGCGGTGAGCGGAGAATAGATACCTATCGTATCGAATATACATCGATACCAATCGTTTATATTATGGGGAGGCGGCGAAATATTTAGCCGAAACCCATCATGGCCGCCAAAAGGTTGCGAAATCGTTCGCTTCTTCAAAAACATTCCCGGATCACTCGGTTTGCAGGCCGGCCACGGAGCTGGCCTCCATCACGCCTATCTGGGCACCCGTTCAGACGAAAACCACCCGATTCCGGCGCAGCGATCGCCGGAGGCAAAATCGCGCTTTATAGCGTTTCACAGCTCGACTTAGTCGAGCGCCATGAAGACGCGTCCAAATAAGAGAATCTAAGCAAAATCACGTTTCTATCGAAACGTGATTTGCTCTAGGACGAAAGGCCGTAACGCCTCCGTCACGGTTCGACCTATAACTGTCCTGCAAGATAACTATCCTGGAAGAGCGGAGAGCGCGGCGAGGACGGCACGATGACCACAGAACAAGGCGTCCTGCGCTTTTCCATCATCATGACCTTCGTCCTGGCGGGGTTCGGCATTCTGTTCGGCCTGCTGTCGGGCTCGTTCTCGATCGTCTTCGACGGCCTTTACGCCCTCACCGACGCCAGCATGACGGTGCTCTCCCTGCTGGTCACCAATCTCATCGCCGCCTCGACGGCAGGCGGCCCGACGAAGAGCAAGCTCGTCGCCAATTTCACCATGGGCTTCTGGCATCTCGAACCTATGGTGCTGGGCCTCAACGGCACCTTGCTGATCGGCGCCTCGATTTATGCACTGATCAACGCCATCGGCAGTTTGATGTCAGGCGGGCGCGTGCTGAACTTCGACCTCGCCATCGTCTATGCGGTGGTCACGGTGGCCCTGTCCATCGGCATGGCCCTCTATGGCATGAAAGCGAACAAGGCCATCCGCTCCGATTTTCTCGCCATGGACGCCAAGGCCTGGGTGATGTCGGCGGCCCTCACCGCCGCCCTGCTCGTCGCCTTCATCTTCGGCTATTTCATCCAGGGCACGCGCCTGCAATGGATGTCGCCTTATGTCGACCCGGCGATCCTCGCCGTCGTCTGCCTTGTGGTGATCCCCATTCCCTTCGGCACGGTGCGCCGGGCGCTGGCCGACATCCTTCTCGTCACCCCCGCCGAACTCAAGCAGCATGTCGATGAAGTCGCCGAGGTCATCGTCGCCCGCTACGGCTTTCTCTCCTACCGCTCCTATGTCGCCCGGGTCGGGCGCGGCCGGCAGATCGAACTCTATTTCATCGTGCCGACAGGCTGGCCGGCAAAGCGGCTGGAGGAATGGGACAGGATCCGCGACGAAATCAGCGAAGCCATCGGCGGCGATACGGCCGATCGCTGGCTCACCATCGTCTTCACCACCGACGAGGAATGGGCCGACGGCACGCCCCGCGAAGTGATCGAATAGATTGAGCCGAAGCCTTGGTGTCATTCCCGACGGCCGCGCAGCGGCCGAGCGGGAAACCAGGGGCGTGTGGGAGTTTCTACGATCGCTGTGGCATCATTCGTCACTCGCTCCGGATCCTCGATCGCCTGCTACGCAGGCGTCCAGGATGACACCGAGGCTTCCGCAACCCGACAACGCTTCACGTGATGGCTATAGCACGACCCCAGCCGCCGCTAGATAACTCCGCCGGGCCAGTTTCTCGGCCCCGCCGCGCGGCTGCAGCACGTCGCGGTCGAGAAAATATCCGGTCAACTTGAAGCCGTCGGCGATCTCCGCCTTGTCAGGCACACCTTGCCAGGACAGGGCCCTCAGGAAGGCCGGCAGCGGCAGCAGTCGATCCTTATAAGGCTCGCCGGCCGCGGCACTCACCGCCCGGCCCGTCTTGGGCGAAACATAGATCAGCTCATCGTTCCTTCCAGTCGCGGCGCATTCTGACAGATCGAGGCGGAAGCCGAGTTCCGACAGCACTTCGAGTTCGAAGCGCACCATCAGCGCCGGCCCCAGTTCCCGCTCGCCCAAATGATCTGCCATGGTGGTGGCCATGTCGTAGAGCGTTTCGTGCGGATCGCGCTCCGGCAGCAGCCGCAGCAGTTCGCCCATTAGATTGATGCCAGCGAGCGCCAGAGGCGAATTCATGATTTCGGCGGCGCGCACCTTCACCACTTCCAGCGTGAACAGGCCGAGATGTTCCTCCAGCCGCGCCCGCCACGTCACCTCCACGCTGTTGCCTTGTTGCAAGGTCGGCTGCATGCGCCGGGAGCGACCGCCCTTGACGATGCCCATGTGGCGGCCATGGGCGCGCGTCATCAGTTCGACGATGAGGCTGGTCTCGCCGTGCTTGCGCAACCCAATGATGATGCCTTCATCGCGCCATTCCATGCGCGCCTCACTGTGACGGCGCGCGACGCGCCAGCAACACACCTGCGATTAACGTACCCGTCATCAGCAGGCCGGAAAACAGCGCTACGCCCGGCCAGCCGGCACTGCTCCAGAACAGACCACCCGCCGAACCGGCGATGCCACCGCCGACATAATAGAATAGCAGATAGAGCGAGGAAGCCTGCGCTTTGTCTTGCTCGGCCAGCGCCGGCGCATAGCCGCTGCAAATCGCATGCGCACCGAAAAAACCGAAGGTCATGATGGCGAGGCCAACGACAATGGTCACTGGAGTATCCGGCGTCATCAGGATGAGCCCGGCGATCATGATCAGGATCGACGCCACAAGCACCCGCCCGCGCCCAAAGCGCGCCGCCAGATTGCCCATGGTCGCCGACCCGAGGCTGCCGATCGGATAGCAGGCGAAGACGAGGCCCGCGAGGCTCTGGCTGAAATTGAACGGCGGCGCTTGCAGACGAAAGCCGACATAATTGTAAAGCACCATGAAGCCACCGAGCAGCAGAAAGCCCTCGCAAACCAAAAGCACCATGCCGGGATTGCGGAAATGCCGGAACAGCGAGGCGGCCAAACCGCTGAAATGCAGCCCGCGCGGCACGAAATGCTGCGACGGCGTCAGAGCCCGCCAAAATATCACCGCCGAGACCAGCCCCATCGCGGCGATGAAAGCCATTGCGATGCGCCAGGAACCATAATCGGCGAGTACGGCGACGAAAAGTCGGCCCGACATGCCGCCCAGCGCACCACCACCGATGTAGAGACCGACGGCCGGCGCCACCGCCTGCGGCTCCATCTCTTCGCCAAGATAAGCGAGCGCCACGGCCGGCATGCCACTGAGTGCGACACCGGCCAGCGCCCGCAACCACAGGATCTGGCTCCATTGCGTCGCCACCGACAATAGCAGCGTCAAAACGGAGGCGGCAACCAGCGCGCCCAGCATCAACGGCTTGCGCCCAAAGGCTTCGGCGAAGGAGCTGGCGAAGACCATGGCCACGGCCAGCGTGATCGTCGTCAGCGACAGAGCGAGGGAACTCTGTGCCGGCGAGACATGAAATTCATCGACGAACAACGGCAGGATCGGCTGCGTGCAATAAAGCAGCGCGAAGATCGAAAAGCCGCAGGAAAAAATCGCCAGTGACGTGCGCCGATACTGCGGCGTGCCCTTGGCGATGCGCCCTGCCCCAGCCGTCTCCCCCACGATTATTCCTTGGGAAATTCGAGACCCATTTCGCGATAGCGATCGGGGTCGTCGAGCCAGCGCTCGCGCACCTTCACGAACAGGAACAGATGCACTTTCTGCTCGGCCGCCTCGGCGATGTCCTTGCGCGCGGCGCTGCCGACCGCCTTGAGCGTGCGGCCGCCCTCGCCGATGACGATTTTCTTATGCGCGTCGCGCGTCACATAAATCGTCTGTTCGATGCGCGCCGAACCATCGGGCAGATCCTTCCACTGCTCGGTCTCGACGGTCAGATTATAGGGCAGTTCGTCGTGCAACCGCTCGAACAGCTTTTCGCGGGTGATCTCGGCGGCGAAGACGCGCATCGGCGCTTCGGTGATCTGGTCTTCGGGAAACAGCCACGGCCCGGGCTTCATCTTGCCCGCCAGCCGCGCCAACATCGTATCGACACCATAGCCCTTGAGCGCCGACACCATGAACGTCTCGTCGAAGGCGCATAGTTCATTGACCGCCTTGGCGAGGCCAAGCAGCGTCGTATTCTCCACCGTGTCGATCTTGTTGAGCACGAGAGCTTTCGGCAGCGCCACGTCTTTCAGCTTGGCGAGAATTTCGCGCGCTTCGTCATCGAGCCCCTTGCGAGCATCGATCAGCAGGCACACCGCATCCGCGTCGATGGCGCCGCCCCAGGCGCTCGTCACCATGGCGCGATCGAGCCGGCGCTTGGGCTGAAAAATACCGGGCGTATCGACGAAGATGATCTGCGTCTTGTCGTGCACGGCGATGGCGCGCACCTGCGCCCGTGTCGTCTGCACCTTGCGCGAGACGATCGACACTTTCGCGCCCACCAAAGTGTTGAGCAGCGTCGATTTGCCGGCATTCGGTGCCCCGATCAGGGCGACGAAGCCGCAGCGCGTTTCCGATTCAGTGGTCAATTTATACCTTGTCCTTGCGGTCGCGAACTTTTTCGCGGGTCATGAAAGCACGCGCCGCCGCCTGTTCGGCCACCCGTTTCGACGTGCCCTCGGCCTCCGCCGGCAAATAGCCTGTCACTTCGACGGCAATTGTAAAGTGCGGCGCGTGATCGGGACCGGAACGGCCGGTTTCGCGGTAATGCGGCGGCTCCTTGCCGCGCGCCTGCGCCCATTCCTGCAGAACGGTCTTGGGGTCGCGTAGCGGGTTTTTCGGCGCCATCATCCGCTGCGACCAGTTGCGGCGCACGAGATCGCGCGCCGCGTCATAGCCGGCGTCCAGAAACACAGCGCCGATGATGGATTCGCAGACGTCCGAGAGAATGGCTTTCTTCTGCGAGCCGCCGGTCTTCACCTCGCCGCCGCCCAGCCGCAACCAGTCGCTGGCGCCCCATTGGGTCGCCACGTCGGCGCAGGCTTCCCGCCGCACGAGGTCGGTGAGACGCTGCGACATCTCCCCTTCGGTCGCCTTCGGAAAGGTCTCGTAGAGCATTTCGGCTACGGCGAGCCCCAAAACGCGGTCGCCGAGAAATTCAAGCCGCTGATAGGAGTGCGCCCGTTTCGCCGTGGTCACCGCGCTGACATGCGTCAGCGCCGCCTCCAGTAAATCGCGGTTGGTGAATTGATGCCCGATGCGCTCTTCTAACGGTCCGAATTCGGGCCGGGTTTTTCGCGCCATCGCTCACCGCACAGGCGTGAAGATGCGATCCCAGCGGACGCTCCAGGGCCAACGCCAGACCTGCCACGCCGGCTCGCCTTCATCGACCGAGAAGAAGATCACTTCGGCGCGGCCGACGAAATTCTCGAACGGCACATAGCCGACGCCACCGTCATTGGCCGGCACGCGTGAATCCGTCGAATTGTCGCGGTTGTCGCCCATCATGAAGTAGTTGCCCGGCGGCACCGTGTAGACATTGGTGTTGTCGTAGAAACCGGTGTCGCCATCGCGCTCGATGACGGTATAGCTGACGCCGTTGGGCAGGGTTTCCTTATAGGTCGGCACTTCGCTGTCGCGGCCGAAGGCATCGCGCGTGCGGATCTTGGCGATCGGCGAGCGCGGCGCGAGCTGGCCGTTGATGAAGAGCTTGCCTTCGATCATCTGCACCCGGTCGCCCGGCAGGCCGATGACGCGTTTGATATAGTCGGTCGAGCCGTCACGCGGCAGTTTGAACACCGCCACATCGCCCCGCTTCGGCTCGGAGGCGAGCACGCGGCCCGAGAAGATATCCGGGCTGAACGGCAGCGAATGCTTGGAATAACCGTAGGAATATTTCGAGACGAACAGATAGTCGCCGATCAGGAGCGTCGGGATCATCGAGCCGGACGGGATGTTGAACGGCTGGAACAGCAGCGTCCGCACCACGATGGCTATAAGAAGGGCTTCGATGACGACCTTGATGGTCTCGCCTATGCCGCCTTCGGCCTTTTTTGCCACCCGTTCCACCTTCCGGTCCGACATGCCGCTATCCGTCTGTTCGCGCCGCTGACGCGGGCTGTTGTGCCGAGCACGAGCGGACGGCCAACCATCCGTCCGTATAGTCCTGGAACCCGGGTACGCCAAGGCTCATCCTTGGCAAAATCCCCGATATCGCCCGCGAATGCACGGCGATTTGATCCCAAAATCAGGCTCTTGTAGGGCGCGATGGAAAGGCCCGGAAACAGTGGGAGAGCCGCCCGGGGGGCCTCATCCGCGACACCCCACACGACCGAAATAAACCGCCGCCACCTGATTCCACGGGTGATTCTCAAGGCCGGAAGGCCTCGATCACCACGAAAGCTTGGGCATAGGGGTAATCGTCGGTGATCGTCACGTGGATCAGCGCCGTCTGGCCGATCGGGGTCAGCTCCTGCAAACGCATGGCAGACTTGCCGGCTAGGACCATGGTCGGCCGCCCGCCCGGCATGTTGACCACCCCCATGTCCTTCCAGGCGATGCCCATACGGATGCCGGTGCCCAGAGCCTTGGCGCAGGCCTCCTTGGCGGCGAAGCGCTTGGCATAGGAAGCCGCCCGCTCCGCCCGCTTGTCGGAACGGGCCCGCTCGATATCGGTGAAGCAGCGTTGCGTGAACCGCTCGCCAAACCGCTCGAGGGTATCCTCGATACGCCGGATGTCGACGAGGTCGGAGCCGATGCCCAGAATCATATCTTGGTCTCGCCCGCGGCGCGGCCGTCCTGCATCGCCTTGCGCATCTGCGCGATGGCGGCGGCCAGGCCCACGAAAATCGCCTCGCCGATGAGGAAATGGCCGATGTTGAGTTCGACGATCTCCGGCAGCGCCGAGATCGTGCGAGCGGTGTCGAAATCGAGGCCGTGGCCGGCATGGCATTCGATGCCGAGTTCGCGCGTGAAAGCAGCCGCCGTGCGGATACGTTCGAATTCGGCGGCGGCCCGCTCGGTCTCGCCATGCGCCAGCGCATCGCACCAGGCGCCCGTATGCAATTCAATCACCGGCGCGCCGATCGAATGCGAGGCTTCTAGCGCCTCGCGCGATGGCTCGATGAACAGCGACACGCGAATGCCGGCCCGTTTCAACTCGGTCGTGACGATCTTGAGGTGATCATGGCCGCCGACCACGTCGAGGCCGCCTTCCGTCGTGCGTTCGCTGCGCTTCTCCGGCACCAGGCAAGACGCATGCGGACGCGTCGCCAGCGCGATCGCCACCATGTCGTCGGTCGCCGCCATTTCGAAATTCAGCGGTTTCGAGATTTCGCGCTTCAACCGCGCCATGTCCTCGTCGCGGATATGCCGCCGGTCTTCGCGCAGATGCGCGGTGATGCCGTCGGCGCCAGCGGCAATGGCGATCAAGGCGGCGCGCACCGGATCGGGCAAGGCCCCGCCCCGCGCATTGCGCACCGTCGCCACGTGATCAATGTTCACTCCTAGCCGCACTTGCGCCATCACGCCCTCGTCTATTCCGCCGCCGCCGCGATCTCGCCCGAACGCATCTGCGTCTCCAGCAATTGCCGGTAGATGCCATCAGGCCGAGCCATTAGCTCCGCATGCGTCCCATCTTCCACGATTTTTCCCTCGTCGAAAACCAGGATGCGGTCCATACGCTGAATGGTCGACAGCCGATGGGCGATCACCAGAGTGGTCCGCCCCTTCGACAGCCGGTCGATGGCTTCACGGATATAGAGTTCCGACACCGAGTCCAGGCTCGATGTTGCCTCGTCGAGAATGAGCACCGGCGTGGCCGCCAGGATGGCGCGGGCGATGGCGACCCGCTGCCGTTCGCCACCGGACAATTTGATGCCGCGTTCGCCGACCAGGGTTTCGTAGCCGTTCGGCAACCCGCCGACGAAACGATCGACATGGGCCAGCTTGGCCGCCTGCTCGATCTCGCCCCGGCTCGCCTGCGGACGGCCATAGGCGATATTGGTCGCCAGCGAGCGGTGAAACAGCAGCGGCTCCTGCGGCACCAGACCAATGCCGGCGCGCAATGATTCCTGCGTCACGTCCGCAACATCCTGGCCGTCGATGAGAATGTGACCGCTTTGCAGATCGTAGAGACGTTGCACCAGTTTGACGAACGTCGACTTGCCCGCGCCCGAGTGGCCGACGAGACCGACGCGCTGGCCCGGCTCGATGACCACCGACAGATCGCGGAATATGGCGCGGCCGGCGCCCGCATAAGCGAAGGTAACATGATCGAATTCGACCTTGCCGCGCGTGATGACAAGCGGCTTGGCATCCGGCCGATCGGCGATCTGCGCGTCCGTCTCGCGAAACTCCAACACGTCGTCCATATCGTTGACGTTGCGCTGAATGGTGCGCACATGCTGGCCGATGTCTCTGAGATAGCCGTTGAGAAGGATTTGGGTGGTGATCAGCGTCGTGATGTCGCCGGGCGTTGCCTGGCCGTCGATCCATAATTTCAGGCCGGTGCTGAGGATGGCGATTTGCAGGAGCACCAGCAGGATCGATTGCACGACACCGCTGACGACGCCGCGATCCCAGGACCGGATGGCCCGCCATTCCCAATTGCCCGCGACATCGGCGAAGAGCTTATCCTCGCGTGCTTCGGCGGCGAAGGTCTTCACCGCCTGGTTCGAGGTGATCGAATCCGCCAAGGCGCCGCTCATGCGCGAATCCCATTCGCGCGCCGCCACATTGGCCGGCTGTACATAGACGAGCGAGATGGCGATGACGACCGTCAGAAAGATCACGATGGAAGCGGCGAGGATCAGGCCAAGGATCGGCCAGCGCCATGTAAAGACAGCGGTGACGCCGAGCATGACGATCAGCGCCGGCAGCAGACCGAAGATGATGGTGTCAGTGAACGTATCGTAAGCACTCATGCCACGGGTGATCTTGCGCACCGTGGAGCCGGCGAAGGAATTGGCGTGCCATTCCGACGAAAAACGCTGCACCTTGGCGAAGGCATCGCGGCCGATCGCGGTGATCGAACGGGCGCTCAGCCGATTAAGTAGAAAACCGACAATTTGCCGCGACAAGGCGAACAGCGCACCAAGCCCGATGAAGATCATCAGCGCGTGCACGACGGGAGCCGGATTATCGCGTGTGCCTGACGCAATGGCATCGACCAGATGGCCCGATGCCAGCGGCACGCTCACGTCAACGAGGGTCGAGCCGATACGCGCCGCGAGAATGCCGGCGAGAAGCCCCGGCCAGCGCAGCCAGTAGTGGGTGACGAACGTGAGGACGCGCCGATAGGACGCGCGCGTCGGCGCTGGCGCCTCCGCTTCGTCCTCGTTCGCGCTCATCAGCCATTCACCCGCTCGACGCGCGAGACGACGGTCTGAGCTTTCAATTGCGCGATCAGCGCATTGAGATGTTTCAGGTCGTGCACTTCGATATCCAGCATCAGATCCCGCACATCGTCGGAATGTTTGGCGATGTCGACGGAATCGATGTTGGCGCCAGTTTCGCCAATGACTGTGGCGACATTACCGAGCGCTCCTGGTTCATTGAGGACCGAAACAAGGAGGCGGACGGGGAACAGGCTGCCCGAAGCACTCTCCACATCCCAGCGCACGTCGAGCCAGCGTTCCGGCTGGTCGTCGAACTGGGTCAGCGCCGGCGATTGGATCGGGTAGATGACGACCCCCTCGCCCGGCGTCAGAATGCCGACGATGCGATCGCCCGGCACCGCGCCGCCATTGGGCGCGAAACTCACCGGCAGATCACCACGCAGACCACGGATGGGAATGCCCGTCGCCGACTCGACCGAAGCGGCGGCCGGCGTCGCACCATTGGCCGCCTTCTTGGTTTTCGCCGACTTGGTGCTGCGGGCCGCCGGACGATCGAGCGCGATGTCTGGATAGACCGCTTTCACCACATCGCCGGAATACATCTCGCCACGGCCGACCGCCGCCAGAACGTCCTCGACGCTCTGGCGCGCCAGCCGCGGCAGCGCCGCCTTGAGACGATCGTCCGAATAGGTCTTGCCACTGCGCTCGAAAGCGCGGGTGACGATCTGGCGGCCGAGACCTGAATATTGCTCACGCACCGCATCGCGCGTGGCGCGACGAATGGCGGCGCGCGCTTTGCCGGTGACAACAAGCGACTCCCAGGCCGGCGGCGGCGTCTGCCCTTCCGCCGTCACGATCTGTACTTCGTCGCCGTTCTGCAATTCCGACAGCAGCGGCGCGATATGGCCGTTGATGCGTGCCCCCACCGCATGGTTGCCGACGTCGGTATGAACAGCATAGGCGAAGTCGATCGGCGTCGCGCCGCGCGGCAGCGCGATCAATCGGCCTTTCGGCGAGAAGCAGAACACCTGGTCGTGGAACAGTTCGAGCTTGGTATGCTCAAGAAAGTCTTCCGGCGTGTCACCCTGGTTGAGCGCATCGATGGTGCGCCGCAGCCACAAGTAAGCGCGGCTTTCGCTCGACAGCCGCTCGGTATCGACCGTGTGGCCGTCCTTGTAGAGCGCATGCGCGGCGATGCCGTTGTCGGCGACTTCGTTCATCTCGCGTGTGCGCACTTGCAGCTCGACACGCTGGCTGCCGGGGCCGACCACGGTGGTGTGGATCGAACGATAATCGTTCTGCTTGGGCGTCGAGATATAGTCCTTGAAACGCCCAGGCACATTTGGCCAGCGCGTATGCACGACGCCGATGACGCGGTAACAATCCTCGATCGTCGGCACCATGACGCGGAAGCCGAAAATATCCGACAATTGTTCGAAGCCGATCGACTTGCGCTCCATCTTGCGCCAGATCGAATAAGGCGTCTTCTCGCGCCCCTTCACTTCCGCCGTGATGCCGCGATCACTCAGCGCGTCGGAGAGTTCCTTCTCAATGCGCTTGATCAGTTCGCCGTTCGAACGCCTGAGCACATCAAGCCGCTCGTCGATCATGGCGGCGGCTTCCGGCATCAAGGTGCGAAACGACAGATTCTCCAACTCGTCGCGCATCGCCTGCATACCCATGCGGCCGGCAAGCGGCGCATAGATGTCGAGCGTCTCCTGGGCAATGCGTCGACGCTTGTCCGGCGGCACGTATTGCAACGTGCGCATGTTGTGCAGGCGATCAGCCAATTTCACCAACAGCACGCGAATGTCGTCGGCCACTGCCAGCAACATGCGGCGGAAATTCTCCGCCTGCTCCGCCTGTTTGGAAACCAGATCGAGACGCTTCAGCTTGGTCAGGCCATCGACGAGCCGACCGATCTCCTCGCCGAAAATCTGATCGATCTCTTCGCGCGTCGAGGCTGTGTCTTCGATAGTGTCGTGCAGAACCGCCGCGACAATGGTCGCATCGTCCAGGCGCAGGCCCGTCAGAATGGCGGCAACTTCGAGCGGATGCGAGAAATAGGGATCGCCGGACGCGCGCTTCTGCGCACCATGCGCCTTCATCGCATAGACATATGCCCGGTTAAGCAGATCCTCGTCGGCTTGCGGATTATACTTCCGCACCCGGTCGACGAGTTCGTATTGCCTCATCATTGGTATCGAGCCAGCAGTCAGACGCGCTCACAGGCGCGCCTGAACCACATATCGGGGCATTTGCCGGTGCTGGCAAGCCAAACACGGCCTTGGCGCAGCGTAAGCCGATGAAAAAACGCTTATTCGGCGTCTTCTTCGGTCTCGGCCGGCGGCACCAGGCCTTCGAGGCCGCGCAAGAGGTCTTCTTCGGTCATGCGGTCGAACTGGACGTCGCCAGCCGCATCGCTCTGCTCGCCGGCGGGCGCCAGCGCCGGCACCACTTCGGCCTCCGGCTCGTCCACCTCGACATGCTTCTGCAGCGAGTGAATCAGATCCTCCCGGAGATCGTCGGGCTGCAGCGTGCCATCGGCGATTTCGCGCAGCGCCACGACCGGGTTTTTATCGCGATCGCGATCAACGGTGATCGGCTGGCCAGATGCGATCATGCGGGCGCGATGGCTGGCGACGAGCACCAGGTCAAAGCGGTTTTCAACCTTGTCGATACAATCTTCGACGGTGACGCGGGCCATGAGAGCCTCCAAACGGGCGAACGAACGCCAAAAATGCTGAGATTCCGGTTCGGGTACACGTTGGGCGCCGCGAAAGCAACCCTAAAGCGCCGAGGTACTCTCGTAAAGCTTGAGTAAATTTGACCGGCGCGATCAATTTTCTCTTGCAGTAATCATGGCGGCAATTATCTTGCCCATCGGAGTCGGTTGGAAATTTACCCGCGCGGCCAATAACATACAAATTTACGGCGTGCCGGCAAATGGTATGGGGATAAGCGGCTCGGCAGGATACCTTCCAATACGACGCAAAATATTGCCGCGAATGTCGTGTATGCAGTCTCACAGGCCGCATATTGCACGTTGGCTGCGAATGTTTGCAGGCGAGTGTTTTACGCCTGTCCAAAGTTTTTAAGTAACTGTAACTACTCGATAATTCCGAGAAATGCGGATATAGTACGATGGCAAACGACGAACGGATTGCACTATTCATTGATGGCGCAAATCTCTACGCGACCGCGAAAACACTCGGCTTCGATATCGATTACAAGAAGTTGCTGAAAGAATTTCAAACGCGCGGCCGGTTGATCCGCGCGTTTTATTACACCGCCCTGGTCGAGGATCAGGAATATTCCTCGATCCGCCCGCTCATCGACTGGCTCGATTACAACGGCTTTTCGGTCGTCACCAAACCGACGAAGGAATTCGTCGATTCCCTTGGCCGCCGCAAGGTCAAGGGCAACATGGACATCGAGCTCGCTGTCGACGCCATGGAAATGGCCGGCTTCATCGATCACATGATCCTGTTTTCCGGCGACGGCGATTTCCGCTCCCTGGTCGAGGCCGTCCAGCGCCGCGGCGTGCGTGTCTCGGTGGTGTCCACCGTGACCACCCACCCCCCGATGGTGGCGGATGAGTTGCGTCGTCAGGCCGACGAATTCATCGATCTCCTCTCCCTCGCCCAGAAAGTGGGCCGCGAACAGGCCGAGCGCCCGCAGCGGCCGATGGGTGAGCGTCGGCCGATGCCGGTCGGCCCAGCGAGCCATCCGCTGGACGATCCCGACAACTGATCGTCTGTCATGGCGAGAGCGGCGGCTGCGGCCTCAAGCACCGGCCCCGGGCGGGATTGTCCGCTGTGCCCGCGGCTGATGGAATTTCGCCTGGACGCGCGGGCGAAGGAGCCCCTGTGGCACAACGCGCCGGTGCCAAGTTTCGGCCCCGCCGATGCACGGCTCCTGATCGTCGGCCTGGCCCCAGGCCTGCGCGGCGCCAACCGCACGGGCCGCCCCTTCACCGGCGACTATGCGGGCGATTTGCTTTACGCCACGCTGTGCGACTACGGCTTCGCCGAGGGCGTCTACGAACAACGCCCCGACGATAGTTTGAAGCTCATCGACTGCCGGATCACCAATGCGGTGCGATGCGTCCCGCCGCAGAACAAGCCGACACCGGCCGAGATCAACACCTGCCGGCGTTTTCTTAACACCACCATCGCTGATGACGACCGTCTCGAAGCCGTCGTCGCGCTCGGCCGCATTGCCCATGAAAGCTTGTTGCGCGCGGTCGGCGCCAAACTGTCGGCGCATCCCTTTGGCCACGGCGCGCAGCACGACTTGCGATTGGCGAACGGACGCAGCGTGCGTCTCTACGACAGCTATCATTGCTCGCGCTACAACACGAATACGGGTGTGCTGACACCGAAGATGTTTCAGCAGGTTTTCGCCGCCGTGCGTACCGCCCTGGTCTGATAGAGACTACTTGAGGAAGCGCGGCACCTTCTCTTCCAAAATCCGCACCAGCCTTGGATCCATGTAGGCGTAGTCGTCAGGGATATCCAAGCAAATGACCCGCGCCCGATTCAGATCGGCTTTAAAGCGGCGTTGGAGTTTGCTGCGATGCGCCTTCTCCATGACGAAGATGATATCGGCCCAGCGCACCAATTCGGCATCCAAAGGCGTCTCGGCATCATTGTTGGTGCCGGCTGACGCCACTTCGATGTTTGGATAATTCGCGAACACCTGCTCGGCCGTAGGGCTACGCAGTCGGTTCTGGCTGCAAACAAACAAGACGTTCTTCATTCACGCTCGCATCACTCGGCGAATATTTCGCCCCGTGAACAGCATATATGAAAAAGCCCCGGCCAAATGCCGGGGCTTGAGATCCGCTCGATCCTAGTAGTCCCAGATCTATTGCTCAGAGGGAGCGGATTGAAACGGAGGCCAATTTCAATCTCACTGGTTTGCCCAGGTTCACAAGGTGCGGTGTGTCCGGCCGGGGTATTGCGCCCCCCGGCCGAAACTCTTGTCGATTAGAAGGTGCGCTCGACGCGAACGCGACCCGTCCAGTTGCTCGGGTTGACATTGGCGAGAACGCCGAGACCAGCCGGAACCGACAGAGGCAGGCTCTGGTTCAGACGGGCGTAGGAGAGTTCCAGACCGATGTCGAAGTTACGCACCGGCGACCAGATGATGTCGCCCATGACGTTCCAAGCCGTGGCATTCGACAGACCGCCATTGGCCCAAGCCGTGTTGCGGGTGACGTTGCCCGGCATGACGCGCGCGTAAGAAGCCAACAGGTTCGAACGTAGCGACGGGGTCCAATAGTGGGTCAAGATGCCGGCGATCGACCAAGCCTTCGTCTGTTCCGAACCACCGATCGAGCAGGCCGCGTTCACGCAGAACAGCGTGACGTTGCGGTCCGAACGCAGGAAGCCGCCGAGGAAGTTACCCGTGGTCGCGGTCGAACCAGCGTTCATGCCCGGGCCGACGACATAGTCGAGAGCGCCGACGCCATAGCCAGCCCAAACCTGAATGCTGTCGCCAGCAGCGATCATCGGCAGGTTGACCTTCAGGCCACCGCTAACCGCCCAGCCGGTGCTGCGCACGAGCGGACCGGCATTGCCGACAACCGCGAGGTTGGCATTGCCGAAGGTCGCCGTGTTTTCGAGCACGACACCCGACAACATCGCGGAACCCCACGACTGGTCGACGCGGACGTTACCGACGAGAGCCGGCAGGCGCTGCGCGATCGGGCCAGCGGTCGCCGCTGTGGCGGTGAACGGATTGGCGCCAAGCGTGTTGACGGCCATCGACATCGGCAGATCGCCACGGTTTTCAAGCGCGATGGTCGCCGAGAAGCCACCACCGAAGGTCGCCGTATAAGCGAGCTGGCGGATGCCGCTCGGGAATGACGAGTTCCACATCGAGTGATAGTTGAACGACGGCAGGAAGGTGAAGTTCGACGACGCCTGACCGACGGTGAAGCCGGCGAAACGGATGTAGGCGGCTTCAACGGTCGAGGAGTTGGCATTGCCGCCAGCAAAGCTGCCGCTGGTGTAGTTGCCGGTCGACAGACCGCTGCCGGCGTGGAGACGCAGGCTCATGACCGTCTGCACGGTGCCCCAAGCGGACTGGGTGCGCGCGTCCATCTGCACGATGCCGCGAGCGTACCAGCCGTACTGGTCAACGCCGTTCGACGAGATGAACGTGCCAGCGCCGCCGCCGGTCGAACGATGCGAAACCGCGTTCTTCGCCGGGGTGTACCACATATCGACACGGACGCGGCCGCCGACCTTCAAGCAGGTGTCGGTGCCCGGAATCCAATAGAAGCCTGCGCCGTAAGCGTCGCAAACCCGCACGTATTCGACAGGAGCCGCCTTGCGCGAGGGCAGATCCGCCGCCTGCGCACCGGCCACGGCGAGCAGAGCCGCCGATGAACCGAGCAATAGGCTCTTGGTGAATGTCATTACAAAACCTCCAGAGTGGAACAATGCGCAAGGAGGACCGCTTCGCGGATGTCTCTCCTGCACACACCGCGCGGGTACGGGTCCCACACAACGGTTTTGTGAAGGTTTTTGAACGTGGGCGATTTGTTCGCATTCCGCGCTAAGATCGTCGGGAGGTGTGGTCATAAGGCCACACAAAATTGCCACGATTGTCCACAGTTACGCCTGAAATGGGCTTAGGGGAGCCCCTGTGCTTCCAAAATCAGATCGCGCTTCAATAGAAGATATGAAAAAGCCCCGGCTGAACGCCGGGGCTTTAGAGCGGCCCGTTTCTCCGTGATCCCAGATCTGCTGCTCAGAGGGAGCGGACTGAAATGGAGGTCGAATCTCAATCTCACCAATGTCCGGGTATCACGAAGCGCGGCCCTTTCGGCCGGGGTATTGCGCGCCCCGGCCGAAACTTATGCGATTAGAAAGTCCGTTCGACGCGAACCCGACCCGTCCAGTTGCTCGGGCTGACGTTGGCGAGCGTGCCAAGGCCCACCGGAACCGAGAGCGGCAGCGACTGCTTCAGCTTCGCGTAGGAGAGTTCGACACCGATGTCGAAGTTACGCACCGGCGACCAGATCAACTGGCCAGCGACCTGCCACAGATCAGCCTTCGACAGGCCACCCTGCGCCCAAGCCGTGTTCTGCGTGACGCTGCCCGGCGTGATGCGCGTATACGCACCCATCAAGGTCGAACGCAGCGACGGGGTCCAGTAGTGGACGAACATGGCGACCGCATTGAACGCCTTGGTCTGTTCCGAACCGCCGACGGTGCAAGCCGCGTTCACGCAGTACAAGGTCATGTTGCGATCAACGCGCAGGAAGCCACCGAGCCAGCTGCCCGTGTTCAGGAAGTTGGCGTTGCCGCCGATGCCCGTGACGTAGTCAAGCGCGCCGACACCATAAGCCACCGTGGCCAGGAAGTGGTCGCCTTGAGCCAGCATCGGCAGGTTGATGCGAACGTTACCGCTCACCGCCCAGCCGGTACGATTCAACGACGGACCAGCGTTACCGACCACCGCGAGCGCCGGATTGGCGAAGGTCGCGTTGTTCTGAAGCACGACGCCGGACACCATGACCGTGCCCCAGGCCTGATCGACCCGCAGGTTGGCGACGAGAGCCGGCAAGCGCTGAGCGATCGGACCGGCCAGCGCGCCTGTGGCGGTGAACGGATTGGCACCGAGCGTATTGGCCGAGGTCGACAGGTTCAGCTCACCCCGGTTTTCCAAAGCGAGGGTCGCCGAGAAACCACCGCCGAAGGTCGCCGTATAAGCGAGCTGGCGGATGCCGTTCGGGAAACCGCCGTACATCGGCGAGTGATAGATGTAGCCCGGCATGAACACGAAGTTCGAGGCCGCCTGACCGACGGTGAAGCCGGCGAAACGGATGTAGGCCGCTTCGATCGTCGCACTGTTGGCATTGCCGGCCGAGAACACGCCGGTCGAATAGCCCGGCGGGCTATTGGCGAGGCCTGAAGCCGCGGCCAGACGCAGCGAGAAGACAGTCTGCACCGTGCCCCAGGCGGACTGGGTGCGGGCGTCCATGTTCACGACGCCGCGCGCATACCAGCCGTTCTGGTCGACGCCATTCGAGCTGATGAACGTACCGGTGCCACCGCCAGTCGAACGATGCGAAACCGCGTTCTTCGCCGGCGTGTACCACATATCAACACGGATACGGCCACCGACCTTCAAGCAGGTGTCGGTGCCCGGAATCCAATAAAAGCCTGCGCCATAGGCGTCGCAGACCCGTACATATTCGACAGGCGCGGCTTTGCGTGATGGCAAATCTGCGGCCTGCGCCCCGGCGCCGACGAGCAGCGCCGCCGAGGTGCCGAGCAGAAAGCTCTTTGTGAGCGTCATTCGGTTCTCTCCATAAAACTTTTAAAGCACTGATTTTCAAGGCCACTTGGGAAAGCGGTTGGAACCTGAGCAACCGGCGGGCCCGCATCCCCCAGACCTGAATCCTCTTTGACCCCCGCGATTCCGATCGCCATCAACATAACCGAATATTGCCCACTATTTGCCCGAAACGGCCCTTCACAAGTATTTGAACGGTCTATTATTCGAAATTGTGGCCAGAACGCCACACGATAAGGAATTTATACCATTTAATACTTTTAATTACTTAGATCATCCAAAATATTCACATCAATACTTCAAATGTGACAAGCTCGACTGTATGACCGTATTTCTACCAATGCCAGATTGTCGCGATATTCTCGAAAACAACTGGACAGAGCGGGTAACTGGCAGCCTCCGGATAGCCGGCCCCAGTACAACGGCCCTAACGGCCATGCTTGCCCGAGCCTTGGCAAGAACATCGGATGAACTGCCCGGTGTAGAAAAGGCACGAAAAAGCCCCGGCGTCGTCGACGCCGGGGCCCAAGGCCTAAATCCCCATGATCCGGATCTGCTGCTCAGAGGGAGCGAATTGAAACGGAGGTTGTTTTCAATCTAGCCGCCCGGGATTCGGGGCGTGCAGGCCATTCCGGCCGGGGTATTGCGCCCCCCGGCCGAAACGTCAGTTGATTAGAAGCTGCGCTCGACGCGCATACGGCCCGACCAGTTGTTCGGGTTGACGTTGGCGAGAACGCCAAGGCCAGCCGGAACCGACAGCGGCAGGTTCTGGTTCAGGCGGGCGTAGGACAGTTCGACACCGATGTCGAAGTTACGCACCGGCGACCAGATCAGGCTGCCCATGACGCCCCACACGTTGGCCTTGGACAGACCACCATTCGCCCAAGCGGTGTTCTTGGTGACGCTGCCCGGATCGATCTGCGTGTACGTACCGATCAAGTTCGAACGCAGCGACGGGGTCCAGTAGTGGGTGAAGATACCCGTCACGTTGAACGCCCGGGTCTGCTCCGAACCACCGGCCGTGCAGGCCGCATTGACGCAGAACAGCGTCATGTTGCGATCCATGCGCAGGAAGCCGCCGAGATAGTTGGCAGCGATCGCCGTGTTCGAGTTCACGCCAGCCGACGTGACGTAGTCGAGCGCGCCGACACCATAAGCAGCCCACACCTGGACGTGATCGCCTTGGGCGAGCATCGGCAGGTTGACCTTCAGGCCAGCGCTGACCGCCCAGCCCGTGCGACGGACCAACGGGCCGGCATTGCCGACAACCGCGAGGTTGGCGTTGCTGAACGTGGCGGTGTTTTCAAGCACCGCGCCCGACACCATGGCCGAACCCCAGCCCTGGTCGATACGCAGGTTGGCGACAACGGCCGGCAGGCGCTGCGCGATCGGACCAGCGGTCGCCGCCGTGGCGGTGAACGGGTTGGCGCCGAGCGTGTTGACTGCGTTCGAGTTGGTCAGCTCACCCCGGTTTTCCAGGGCGATGGTCGCCGAGAAGCCGCCGCCGAAGGTCGCCGTATAGGCGAGCTGACGGATGCCGTTCGGGAAACCGGCGTTCCAGATCGAGCCGTAGTGATAAGCCGGCAGGAACGTGAAGTTCGAGGCCGCCTGACCGACGGTGAAACCGGCGAAACGGATATAGGCCGCTTCGATGGCCGTCGACGAGGCGTTACCCGCCGCGAAGACGCCGCC
Organism: Rhizobiales bacterium 62-17; assembly: GCA_001898965.1. Classification (GTDB taxonomy): domain Bacteria; phylum Pseudomonadota; class Alphaproteobacteria; order Rhizobiales; family Beijerinckiaceae; genus Terripilifer. The sequence continues at coordinate 161,081 of MKVW01000003.1, read as the reverse complement.
GGAATAGCCCGGACCCGTGGTGGCGAGGCCGGAAGTCGACGCCAGACGCAGCGCGAACACGGTCTGCACCGTGCCCCAAGCGGACTGGGTGCGGGCGTCCATGTTGACGATGCCGCGGGCGTACCAGCCGTACTGGTCAACCGCATTTGACGAGATGAACGTGCCGGCGCCGCCACCGGTCGAACGATGCGAAACCGCATTCTTCGACGGGGTGAACCACATGTCCACACGGACACGACCACCAACCTTCAAGCAGGTGTCGGTGCCCGGAATCCAATAGAAGCCCGCGCCATAGGCGTCGCAGACTCGCACATATTCAACAGGAGCCGCCTTGCGCGACGGGAGATCCGCCGCCTGGGCGCCGGCAACGGCGAGCAGAGCCGCCGATGATCCGAGCAACAGGCTCTTGGTAAGCGTCATTATTCAGCCTCCATGACTACAAAAACGCCGGCCTCTGATTCCGGCGTTACCTGCCAAGCTTTAGCTTAAAGCCTCCGCTTTGTGCAATGTTTGTGACAAAGCCTAGGCAGTGTGACTGAAAAGTGGCGAAACCGTCGCAATTGGAGGTTCTCGGGAGCCGAACATGTCGTTTCCCGAATTGTGTTGTCAGGAGGTCACAATTTGCATTCGCGACGTTCCCACAGCGGCTTCGATGCCAAGTAGATGATGGCTGGGGATTCTACGTATGCCACCTGCCCTGCCGTCATAAAACAGCCAAGCCGCCGTCAAGACACGGCGGCGCGCCCGTGAATCGTGACGTCAATTGCCTGTGGACAAAGCGGCTAAACCTGCCGGATCACCGGGCGGGCGCCGCGCTCGGGCTCACCGCGTTTTTGCTGGGCGTGAACCAGCCCTCGACGCGCACCCGACCGCCGACCTTGATGCAGGTGTCCGAACCCTGAACACGCACGAAGCCCGGCCCATAGGCTTCGCAGCTCGCGGTTCTTTCGGCCGCGGGGGCTTTGCGCGACGGCTGTGGTCCCGCTGCCTGAGCGGCGGTCCCGACGAGCAGCAGGCACGTCACGGCGCCTAAACAACCCTGGCTCACCCGCATGCGATCCCCTTTCGAACCTCACCGATTTCAATCAGAGGAATTCGGCGGGAACAAGCCTGCTGGAAAAGCCACTCTCCTGCCCGAAAATGAAAAAGCCCCGGCGCTCAGCGCCAGGGCCGAAGTCCGCCCGGTTCTCCATAATCCCGGATCTGTTGCTCAGAGGGAGCGGATTGAAACGGAGGCCAATTTCAATCTTGCCGATTGTCCAGGTTTTACGGAGTGCGGTCGTTCCGGCCGGGGTATTGCGCCCCCCGGCCGAAACCTTATGCGATTAGAAGGTGCGCTCGACGCGAACACGACCCGTCCAGTTGCTCGGGCTGACCTGAGCCAGCGTGCCGAGGCCAACCGGGACCGAGAGCGGCAGGCTCTGGCTCAGGCGGGCGTAGGACAGTTCGACACCGATGTCGAAGTTGCGCACCGGCGACCAGATCAGGCTGCCCATGACGCCCCACACGGTGGCATCCGACAGACCGCCCTGGGCCCATGCGGTGTTCTTGGCAACGTTGCCGCGCATGATGCGGGCATACGAACCGATGAGGTGCGAACGCAGCGACGGGGTCCAGTAGTGGGTGAAGATCGCCGCAGCCGACCAAGCCCTGGTCTGCTCCGAACCACCAATCGTACAGGCCGCGTTCACGCAATACAGCGTGACGTTACGGTCAGCACGCAGGAAGCCGCCCATGTAGTTGCCCGAAACCGGCGGATTGGTGTTGATGCCGGAGTTGGTCACGTAGTCGAGCGCGCCGACGCCGTAAGCCACCCAACCCTGGATGCTGTCGCCCTGGGCGAGCATCGGGAGGTTGATGCGCAGACCGCCGCTGACAGCCCAGCCCGTGTTACGGACTTGCGGGCCGGCATTGCCGACAACCGCGAGAGCGGCGTTGCCGAACGTGGCGGTGTTTTCGAGCACCGCGGCCGACAGCATCGCGGAACCCCACGACTGGTCGATGCGGACGTTACCGACGAGAGCCGGCAGACGCTGGGCGATCGGGCCAGCGGTCGCCGCCGTGGCGGTGAACGGGTTGGCGCCGAGCGTGTTGACCGAGTTCGAGTTGGTCAGTTCAGCACGGTTTTCCAGAGCGATGGTCGCCGAGAAACCGCCGCCGAAGGTCGCCGTATAAGCGAGCTGACGGATGCCGTTCGGGAAGCCCGAGGTAAACATCGTGTGGTACTGGAACGGCGGCAGGAACGTGAAGTTCGAAGCCGCTTGACCGACCGTGAAGCCGGCGAAACGGATGTAGGCCGCTTCGATGGTCGCGCTCGAGGCGTTACCCGCCGCAAACACGCCACCGGTATAGCCCGGAGGGGTATTGGCGAGGCCGGAAGCCGACATCAGGCGCAGCGTGAAGACCGTCTGCACGGTGCCCCAAGCGGACTGCGTGCGGGCGTCCATGCTGACGATGCCGCGCGCATACCAGCCGGTCTGGTCGACGCCGTTCGACGAGATGAACGTGTTGGCCGGATTGGCGGCGCTCGCCGTCGAACGATGCACAACGGCGTTCTTCGCCGGGGTGTACCACATGTCGACACGGACGCGGCCGCCGACCTTCAAGCAGGTGTCGGTGCCCGGAATCCAATAGAAGCCCGCGCCGTAAGCGTCGCAGACTCGCACGTATTCGACAGGAGCGGCCTTGCGCGATGGCAGGTCCGCCGCCTGGGCCGCCGCGACGGACAGGAGACCTGCCGCGCTGCTCGCCAGTAGCATCTTGAATTGTTTCACTCTTGCTCTCCTCTGAGACACGCCCCCGTCTGTGTCGGTCGGCATATTCACAGTCATGCCCCGCCCGATCTGAGAGAGATCGAGTCGCAGCCAGAGAGACTTTGACGGGATTGTGACGGTCGACTGTAGGCTACACGCGTGCGCGCAGTAGTTTGTAACGGTGAAAATACATTTGTTACAGATAGATAAGCATAACAATATCGAAGCTTTTCCGAACCTTGAACGCGTTCTAATTCGGGCAAAAATTGCCACAATTGATAATCGCAACAAATTGAGTCACCCGACCATCTGCCGGATTCAATTATTGAGAAAAACAATCTAATATATTGTTATATATGATTATTTCTTAATAACGACTCGCCACGGCCCGTTTCCTAGCGCGTTGTAAGCTACCCGGCGCCCAAACCCGATAATCACACGCCGAAGAGAGCCTGCCGGGCCCTCCTCCGGCATCACTTTTTTCGCTGGCCGAAACTCGTCATCACGGTACGTCCGGCCGCCAACTTTCATGCAAGTATCGATGTCGGATTCCAGTAATAACCGGTGCCATAGGCATCGCAGATAGGTACATATTGAATAGGAACGGCTTGGTGGAAGATAAATCCGCCGCCTGGCCCAGAGTGTGCATCGCAGCAGGCTGCATGCTACTGACCAAAACTACCCTGAGACGTTTAAGATTGCTTTGCTCTGCTTTATGGCGAGGCGAGCAACCGAGAAAAATTTTGCACGAAATGCTTCAACCCACTATAAAACCGATGCCTGTTGTCCAGGCACTTTTTCAGGAGGCTGCTCTCTTCCCGCTCATCGACCGTAAAAGAACGATCATAATTATAAATAGAACGATCAGGGACTAGGTTTGGAAACACCCAGGACACCGTGTTCAGACACGGTAACATATTGTCTGGAAAAGATTTTACAGGATCCAACGTTTGCCACGTCGGATCGTCTGTCGGCATTTTTGCGCTACATCGTCACTGAAACCCTGGCCGATCGTGGCAGCCGATTGAAGGGCTATAACGTCGCTCTGAGCGTATTTTCGCGCGGCGAGAAGTTCGATCCGCAAACCAATTCCGTCGTCCGAGTCGAAGCGACCCGGCTGCGCAAGCAGCTCGCCGCCTATTATGCCGGCCCCGGTGCCAGCGATCCCATTGAAATTCGTGTCAATCGCGGCAGCTATGTTCCCGAATTCATCGAGCGGAGCGGATCAGCGCCCCCTCCGGCAGTGGATACGGAGGCTCTCGCAGTCGAATCGTCCCCCCTTGAACACCCAATCGCCCGCTCGCCAAGAATGCCATGGCTCCTGGCCGGCGCGACGCTCGTCGCCCTCTTCGTCGCCATTGCCGCCCTCGCCTATCGGGTCGGCCAAGCATCGTATGTCGAAGAAACGCCCATCGCCATCGGGCCGATCTGGTCTCAGCCGCCGTCGATCGCCGTCGCGCAGCTGGAGCTGCCCCCCGAGAGCGGCATATCGCAATTCCAGGCCAGCGCTCTGGCCCGCGAAGTGGCGGCGGGGCTCGGCCGTTTCGAAATCATCCGCGTCCGTGAGGTCGACCCCGATGCGACGGCAGCCCCTGGCACCGAGTATGTGCTGGCTGGCGGTGTCGGACGCGGTGGTGGCGAACGTCACAACGTTTCATTCCGTCTGATCCGCGCCGGCGACAACCAGATCATCTGGAGCAAAACCTACGATCATCTGCCCAGCGACCTAACCGCCGATCACCGGCTCAAGATCGTTGCCGATCTCGCCAACACGCTTGCGCGCACGCACGGCGTGATCTTCGTCGATCGCTATCGGCAAACGCCCGATCTCGGCCCCAATTCGAAAGGTTTCGAATGCGTGGTCTACGGCTCGCGCTATTTCAACGCGCCAACACGACAGTCCTTCGATGATGCCACTGCCTGCCTGGAGCGCACGGTCAAGGCCGACCCAAAATCCAGTATCGGTTATGCCATGCTGGCGACCATGCTCATCGATGGCTACATCAAAGGCTATAGAACCGAAGCCGACGAACCCGTCACCCATGCCGCCGTCGCCGCCAACGAAGCGGTGGATCTGGCACCGCAATCGGCCCGCGCGCATCTCGCGCTCTTTCTCTCGCGCTTTCATGAGCGGCGTTTCGCCGACGCCTACGAGGCGGCGCGACGCGCGCTATCGCTCAATCCTTTCTCGACCGAGATCAAAGCCCGCCTCGGCAGTGCCTATGCGCTGCGTGGCGAGCATGTTCTCAGCCAGAATCTATTGAACGAGGTGCTGGCGAGCACCGAGAACGCCGCCAATTGGCTGCAGTTCTACCTGTTCCTCAATGCCTATATGGCCAACGATGACGAACTCGCCACGCGTTATGTGATGCGCACGCAGACCACCCGCACGCCGCTCGGTCTGATCGCGCGCATCATCATGGCCAACCACAACAAGAATGCGCATCTGGTCGCCAAGTGGAAGTCGCATCTGACGCAACACTTCCCGCGCTTCGCCAGCGATATCCCCGGTGCATTGGCACGGCTGGAAATGGCAAAGCCCATACGCGAGCGCATTCTCGCCGATCTCCTGGCCGCCGACGCGTTCGCGCAGGCCGCGCAACCCAACGCGCAGTGAAGAGAGAGACTCTAACCGCGATCGCGCAGCAGGCGCGCTTTCTCGCGGCCCCAGTCGCGCTGCTTCTCGGTCTCGCGCTTGTCGTGCAGCTTCTTGCCGCGCGCCAGAGCGATTTCCAATTTCGCCCGGCCACGCTCGTTGAAGTAAAGCTTCAGCGGCACGATGGTCATGCCTTCGCGCTCGATACCCTGCGCCAGTTTGGCGATCTCACGCTGTTTGAGCAGCAAGGTGCGCGGCCGCTTCGGCTCATGATTGAAGCGGTTGGCCTGCAGATATTCGGGAATGTTGGCGTTGATGAGCTGCACTTCGCCGGCCTTGGTGACGCCGACATAGCTCTCGGCGATCGTCGCCTTGCCGGTGCGCAAGGATTTCACTTCGGTGCCGGTGAGAACCAGGCCCGCTTCAAGTTTTTCGCCGATCTCAAATTCGTACCGCGCCTTGCGGTTTTCCGCCGCGACCTTGAACCGCGGCTCCGGCTTCTGCGCCAAAACTCAAACTCCTAACGGCCGCGCAACCCTGCGCGGCCCAGCCTATGTGATATACATAGGGAACGTAAGCCGTGCCTGCGAGCCCTATTCGGCGGCCCGCGACGCGGCGGCGGCGATCAGGCCGGCATGGACCATGGCCTCGCGCAGTTTCGCCTTATTGGTCTCGACCATCGGCACCAGCGGCAGGCGGACGTCCTCGGTCATGCGGCCGAGCACCGACAGGCCATGCTTGGCGCCGGTGACACCGGCTTCCAGGAAGGTCGCCAGATGCAGCGGCGTCAGCCGATCCTGAATGGCGAGCGCCTGCTTGGCATCGCCGCGATCCCAGGCTTCCTGCAATTGCGAACAGGGCTTGGGCGCGATGTTCGACACCACCGAGATGCAGCCATGCGCGCCGGCGGCCAGGCACGACAGCGCCGTGATGTCGTCGCCGGAGAACTGGATGAAATCCGGCCCCATGGCGGCGCGCTGCATGGAGATGCGGCCGACATTGCCGGTCGCGTCCTTCACGCCGGCGATGTTCTTGAGCTCGAACAGCCGCGCCATCGTCTCAACCGACAGATCGACGACCGAACGGGGCGGAATGTTGTAGATGATGATCGGCAGGCCGATCGCATCGTTCACCGCCTTGAAGTGGCGGTACATGCCTTCCTGGTTCGGCTTGTTGTAATAGGGCGTCACCACCAGCACGGCGCTGGCGCCAGCCTTTTCGGCATGACGGGCGAGCTCGACCGCCTCGGCGGTGTTGTTGGAGCCAGCACCGGCGATCACCGGCACCCGTCCCTTGGCCTCGGCGATGCAGATTTCGACGACCTTGCGGTGCTCGTCATGGGACAGGGTCGGGCTCTCGCCGGTCGTGCCCACCGGCACGAGGCCATGGATGCCCTCCGTGATCTGCCAGTCGACCAGTTTACGGAAGGCGGCCTCGTCGACCTTGCCGTCGCGAAACGGCGTCACGAGAGCTGTCATCCATCCCTTGAGCGGGGCCTTGGTCATCACCGGAATTCCCTTGCTGTACGGTCGGCGGGGGCCGCCGCACGGTCGCCGCATTCGCAGGCGACTCTGAACCTGAATTGATAGCCCTTTGCCTCCTTGGTGGAAAGAGGCTGCGGATGGCCCCTGGCGCCTCGATTCCGGACGCCAGGGGCATTTCGATGCGTATTTCGGTGGCTTTTGAGCCGGCCGGACCCTGCCGGGCTCGTCGGCCGGCACTACGTGGTTAAGCATTGGTAAAGAACCGTCGGGCACGCTGACCTGACGCGGACTGCCATCGGACGACACGATTAGGACCAACGGCCGGATTTTTTTGCCCCAGGAACCTTCGCCTTTGCGCTTGAGATTATCCCGATCCCTCTATGCCATAGCTCCCGCGGCCATCTTCGCTTTGGTGCCGACGGTGACGGGCATCGTGCCGCAGTCGGATGGCCGGCGCACGGGTGCGGTCGCGCCGCTGCTGCCCGCCTCCATTATTGCCAAGCTGAACACCGGCCTCCAAGACGTTACCCAGCCGGACCCCGCCGTCGGCTTCGGCGCCCATCTCGATGCCCATCGCGCCTTGTCGCCCGGTTCGGCGGTCGCTGCGATCGATGCGCTTACCGCGCCGGCCCCGGGTCCCGCAGCCGCGCCGACCGTGACCGCCTATGCCCCCGAAGCGACGAACCCGACAGCACCCACGACCGACGTTCCCGCCGCCGCACCGGTCGCCGTTGCTTTCCCGCCGCATCCCGAAGGCGCCGCCATCCGCAACGCCCTCGATGCCTATCGCAAGGGCGATCTGGCAGCGGGCGACCAGGCCGCGAAAAACGTCATCGATCCGCTCGCCCGCCAGGCGCTCGAATGGAGCGCGCTGCGCCTGCAAGCCCGCCTCGCCGGCCCGGCGCGTTTGGCTGCTTTCGCCGATGGCAATCCGCAATGGCGTTCACAGACTTTCCTGCGCGCACGCACCGAGGACGCACTTTACGGCGACAAGAACCTTGCCGCCGTGCGCCGCTATTTCGCGCACCACGAGCCCGTCACCTCCTCCGGCCGCCTCGCGCAGGCGCGACTGCTGCTCGCCGAGAAACATGTAAAGGAAGCCACGGCCCTCGTCTCGCGGGTCTGGCGCCAGGACGACATCGGCACCTGGACCGAGAACGCCTTGCAGAAGGAGTTCGGCCAGCTGCTCACCGAACAGGATCATCGCTTCCGCTCCGATCGCCTCTTCTACAAGGAGAAGCTCGCCGCCTCGATGCGCGTCGCGGCCCTCGTCTCGCCCGCTTATGTGAAGCTGGCCCAGGCGCGCAATGCGGTCGCCAACGAGGCCAATGCCGACAAGCTGATGAATGCCGTGCCGCAGCCTTTGCGCAGTGACGCAACCTATCAGTTCGCCCGCCTCCAGCAGTTCCGCCGCGCCGGCAAGCTCAAGGAAGCCGCCGCCGTCCTCGACTCCATTCCCGACGATCCCAACGTCGTCGTCAGCGGCGATGATTGGTGGACCGAGCGCCGTCTGCTGGCACGCAAGCTGCTCGATGCCGGCGACGCCGAAACCGCCTTCCAGGTCGCCGCCAAACACAATGCGGAATCCGGCGAAGCGCGCATCGAAGCTGAATTCCATGCTGGCTGGATCGCGCTGCGCTTCCTCAACGATCCGACACGCGCGCTCGGCCATTTCGCCGCCGCGCTTGAGATCGCGCAAACGCCGATCTCCCGCGCCCGCGCCGCCTATTGGCAGGCCCGTGCTGCCGAGAAGGGCGACGAGCCGGAAGATGCCGGCCGGCTCTATGCCATCGCCGCCGAACAATCGAGCACTTACTATGGCCAGTTGGCCCGCGCCCGCCTCGGCCTGCCCGATCCGCCGGTGCGTGTCGCCGATACGGTCGCGCAGGGCGAGGCCCGCGACGAGCCGATCCGCGCCGTCGAAATGTTTCTGTCGATCGGCGAAAAGGATCTCGCCTTCCGCCTGACCATGGAATTGGCGCGCACCTTGGAAGACAAAGCGCAGATCGCGGCGCTCGCCGATGTGACGCGGCGCGGCGACGATGCGCGCGCCACTTTGATCGTCGGCAAACTGGCTTCGCAGCGCGGCGTGGCTCTCGACGATATCGCCTTCCCGACCTTCGGCGTGCCGGCCTTCACGCCGCTCGCCCGCTCGGCCGACCTGCCCATCGTCTATTCGATCGCGCGCCAGGAAAGCGCGTTCCAGGGCAATGCCCTGTCGCATGCCGGCGCCAAGGGACTGATGCAGATGATGACGCCGACGGCGCGGCGCACCGCGCAACGCGCCGGTGTCGACTTCGATGAAAGTCGCCTGCTCGGCGATGTCGCCTTCAACGCGCAGCTCGGCGCCGCCCATCTCGCCGACCTGCTCGACGACTATAACAAGTCGCTTATTCTGACCTTCGCCGCCTATAATGCCGGCGGCAAACGCGTGCGCGAATGGATCACCGCCTATGGCGATCCGCGTAAGGACGGCATCGATCCGATCGATTGGGTCGAACGCATTCCGATCACCGAGACGCGCAATTACGTGCAGCGTGTCGTCGAAAACCTCGGCATGTATCGGGTGCGTTTGAACAGCGCGACGCCGATGCCCCGCCCGGTCGACACGGACTTGCGCGCCCGCGAAGCCAGGCTCTAGGCCGCCGTTCCCACCCGCGCTAACATGCAGTCTTCACGAGGCTCCCTCCCGCATGAGTGAAACGATCACCGGCGCAAGCCGCTTCTATACGGCGCGCGACGGCCTGCGCTTGCATCTGCTCGATTTCGGCCCGCGCCTGACGACAGCAATCCCCGTCGTCTGCCTGCCGGGCCTTGCCCGCACGGCTTATGATTTCGAACGCCTCGCCTTGGCGCTGGCGAGCGGCGCTGCCGGCAAGCCGCGCCGTGTCGTCGCTCTGGACTATCGCGGCCGCGGCGCCTCCGAACGCGACAAGACCTGGCAGAACTATGATCTGCGCATCGAGAACGACGACATCCTCGACATGCTGACGGCGGCCGGCGTCGAGCGCGCCATTTTCGTCGGCACCTCGCGCGGCGGCCTGCACATCATGCTCACCGCCGCCATGCGCCCCACTTTGCTGCACGGCGCCGTGCTCAACGACATCGGCCCGGTGATCGAGACGAAGGGCCTGGCGCGGCTGCGCGGCTATATCGGCAAACTGCCCGATCCGCGCCATTGGAGCGATGCGGTCGACATCGCCAAAAGCCTGATGAGCGCCCAGTTCACCGACCTCAGCGATGCCGACTGGGACGCCTTCGCCCGCCTCACCTTCGAGGAGAAGAACGGCAAGCTCACGCCACGCTACGACACGGCGCTCTTTCGCACGCTCGAAAGCATCGATCTGGAAAAGCCGCTGCCGACGGCCTGGCCACAGTTCGAAGGCCTGCGCCAGATCCCCACCCTGGTGCTGCGCGGCGCCAATTCCGACCTGCTCTCGGCCGAGACCGTCACCGAGATGCAAAAACGCCATGGCCTCTGCCAGGCGCATGTGGTCGAAAACCAGGGCCACGCGCCGCTGCTGCTCGATGCGCCGACCATCGCCCGCGTCGCCCGATTCGTCGCCGAGGCCGATGCGACCTGAGCACGCTGGCGTTGAGTAAGTGCCGCCGATCTACGGAAACGAGTTTCGTCACTCGCCCCGCACAGCCGGCCACGCCCGGCTTTCGCCGTCCAAAATCAAGGATTTATGGAACCTCGGCCGGCCCTCGCCGGATGCCCCCAGAAAATCCGGTCGCAAGGCGCGATTTGCGGCGGCAACCCGCCTTCTGCGCCTTGCAAAGGCCGGCCCCCTCGGGCATATGCTTCCCCGCCGGATCGGCGCTCCCGATCCGTCCCGCGCCAAATATTGCGCCGGAAGCCGGAGACGTGGCCGAGAGGCTGAAGGCGGCGGTTTGCTAAACCGTTATAGGGTTGTAAAGCCCTATCGAGGGTTCGAATCCCTCCGTCTCCGCCATCCTACTTCACTCTTCGAGCTTCGCAGGATTGGCAGATCCCTGCACGAAGCCAAACCGCGCATTTCTCCCAGAGGAGATCCGTGAGGACGACCATTGCGGTCATTACGGATTTGTCCGCTTACGTGCCGCGTCTTACGACCCCATCGAACATCACCGTCCGCAACCTGAGGTCAAACATGATTACCGGGCATGTCTTCATCGCCACCAGTCTGGACGGCTTCATCGCCAGGAAAGATGGGGCTATCGACTGGCTGCTCAGCCGCGATGATCCCAATGAAAATCACGGCTATCAGGATTTCATCAAGGACATTGACGGTCTCGTGATGGGGCGCGGCAGCTTCGAAGGAATAGCAGCTAGCGAGCCTTGGCCCTATGACAGGCCTGTGGTGGTGCTCTCGAAAACCCTGGCTTCCTCTCCGGTGCCGAGCCATCTGACGGACCGCGTTCGCTTTGTGGACATGACTCCCAAGGCCGCAATGGAGATGCTGGCGATGGAAGGCTGGCGGCGCGTCTATGTCGATGGCGGCCAGATCGTGCAATCTTTCATTCGCGAGCGTTTGATTGCAGATATGGTGGTGACGCAGATTCCAGTCCTTATTGGCGAAGGCCGCCGGCTCTTCGGTTCCGTCGATAGCGACATCCCGCTCATCCACGTGATGACAAAGGCATTCCCATCTGGGCTGGTGCAATCCGTCTATCGAATAGAAACCTGATCTCTCTTGCGCGACCAGATGCAAATATCTTGCGCCGATATGATTTAACGCTAACACTTGACCGTCGGTTGGGGACACGGGGGGCATTCATGCGAATGATCGGCGCGTTGGTGATCTTGGTCGTTTCGGCGGCGCCTGCTTTGGCGTTCACATGTCGAACGGATAAGCTGGGGACCACGCGGTGTAGCGACAACACCACCTACCGCACCAACAAGCTCGGTGTGACGCGCGACAACCGCGGCAACACATGGAGAACCGATAAGCTGGGCACGACGCGAAGCAGCGACGGCACCACCTATCGCACCAACAAACTCGGCGTCACGCGCGACAATCGCGGCAACACATGGCGAACCGACAAGCTGGGTACGACGCGAGGCAGCAACGGCATAACGTGCCGAACGAATAAACTAGGCACCACGCGCTGCAACTGAACTAAAGCAAACTGCGTTTCGGCCGAAACACAGTTTGCCTTGTCTCCTGATCGCACGTCCGCGCGACTGGAATGTTCCTTCAACAGATCAATTGATCGGCTTGATGCTGCCGAAAATGCCGTCGATCGCCTTGCCGTGCTTCTCGCGCTCTTCGTCATTGCCCCAAACGGTGATCATGATCACGCGCTCATTGCCGGCAGGCATCAGGATGAACTCGACGGTCGTTGGACCATTGGCATCGGTCGTGCGGAATTGGAAAACGGTTGAGGAAATCCCATTGATCGGCATCTCCGCCTTGATGGGCTTCACTTGCTTGATCTCGTTTTCCTTCATCCAGGCTTCATTGTTCGCCATCATCTTGTCGATGTTGCGCGCGCTGGCAAACTCGACGGAGAAGAAGACCGCTTCATCCGAAGGCCTGGCGGAATAGCCGTATTCGATTTCCTCGGTCTTCCAATTATCGGGAATGGTGAGGGTGATGGCCGGGTTCTTGTCAGGAACCGCGAAATTCTTGGCAGCAGCCGGCATGATATGGAGGAATGCGACGAATGTCGCAAACAAGATGCGAGCGATGTACATTTGAAAGCCCCAACGATCAGATGACAAAGGTCACCTGCAGCGCGTCCCCTCTACGATGCCGAACGCACTGACACAACGCTGATCGGCTAGGCGTTCAGAAATGAGCATCGCGCCAAGCTTTTCCGCCCGTCGGCCAACGGTGAGACAAACACCGCTTGAACATCTCCTCCGCGCGCGGTTATTGTCGCACAGCGAGTTAAAAACAAACCGCATCTGGGAGGAAACATGATCCGCAAGGACATCGGCCACTTGGCCGCATTCGTCTTCGCCATCTTGGTGGCCGCGATTTTCACCACCGGACAGACCCAAGCGCAGACTTTTCCGAACAGGGCCGTCATCATCGTGGTGCCGTTCGCGGCCGGTGGCAGCGGCGATATTCTGGCACGGCTGGTCGGCGCCAAGCTGGAAACGAAATGGGGGCAGCCCGTCGTGGTCGAGAACCGCGCAGGCGCCGGCGGCAATATCGGCGCGACTGCCGTCGCGCGCGCCGCACCGGACGGTTACACCTTGTTGCTCGGCGCCAGTCCGCAATTCACCGTCAACGTCACCCTCTACAAGAACCTGCCCTACGATCCCGAAAAGGAACTGACACCACTGGCCATGGCCGCGGCGACGCCGTTCGTCCTAGTCGTCAATCCATCGGTGCCGGCCAAGACGGTGAAGGAATTCATCGACTATGCCAAAGCCAGCCCGCAGCCGCTCAGCTATGCGACGGCCGGCTATGGCGTGCCGCATCATCTCTATATGGAATTGCTCAAGAGCATGACCGGCGTGCAGATGAATCCAGTGCCCTATCGCGGCAGCGTGCCTTCGCTCACCGACGTGGTGGCCGGCCATGTGCCGGTGATGTTCGTGGATCTCGGTCCTGGCCTCGGCCAGATGCAATCAGGCGCCGTTCGCTCACTTGGCGTGTCGCTCGCCAAGCGGCTCGACGTATTGCCCAACGTGCCTCCCATCAACGACACCCTGCCCGGCTTTGATGTCGCCTCCTGGCAGATGTTCGCTGCCCCCTCCGCCACGCCCCGACCCATTCTCGAGAAGATCAGCGCGGATATCCGCGCGGTGCTCGAAATGCCTGAGATCGGCGACGCCATCAGCAAGGCCGGCATGTTGCCGCTGCCACAACGCGATATGGACGACCTGAAAAAGTTCGTGAAGACGGAACTGACACGCTGGGGCGATGTCGTACGAAAGGCTGGGATCGAAGGTTCGCAATAAGCCATTGCGGCGCGATCATTTCTGCCATTGCGCGACCTGACCGTCGGCAATGCCCTGGCCAGCCAACAGCCATGAACTGAGGCGTGTCACGGCCTTGATCTGGCCGCGTTCGGATTCCGGAAAGCGCTCCGCGATCACTGCTTCCGCGCGCGCCTTATCATCGATCGCCACCTGGAATTCCTCGATGATCGGCTCACCCTGCTCGGTCACATAAGGCGTCGGCCTTTGCACCAGCCAACCCGCCTTGGCCCTGTGAGGCCGTTCCTTCATATCCGGCATCGCTCATCCCCTCGTCTCATGGTTGCAACCGCAATGCGTGGAGCCCGCGACAAAGGAGAAAAACTGCGCGGGCATATCAAACCGCGGCCGCCCTAGAAATCTGCCTCGCCGCCGCCGACGTCCTTTGGACGTGGCGGTGACGAGGCGACGAGTCATGTGCCTTGGGGGTTCCACGCTCGCCGTCCGCGTGGCCGCGGATATTAAGCCAATGCCCCAGGAGATCGATTGTTCCGAAATGGTCCGAATTGAACCATCCCGCTTGAAGGGAACTTCAAGCGACATCTCGGGTTGCGGTTAAAAAGGCCTGAGACACGCAGTCAAACCCTATCGGTTCGATCATGAAAAGCCGGATCATCGATTCCACAGGAACTTCGCAAATCCGCATAGCCGTGCTCGACAGCGGGGAAGACGCTTTCGCGACATTGCAGGGATTTGCGCGCGACGCAGGCTTATCCGCCGCCTCGATCACCGCCATTGGCGCCTTCGAGCAAGCCACTGTGGGCTGGTTCGATTTTTCAGCCAAACGCTACAAGAAGATCGAAATCGACGAACAATGTGAAGTTCTCAGCGCCGTTGGCGACATTGCCGTTGGTGACGATGGCGCGGCGAGCCTTCACGTTCATATCGTGCTCGGCCTCTCCGATGGATCGACGCGCGGCGGTCATCTTCTTAAGGGTATCGTTCGTCCGACGCTCGAAGTCGTCATCACGGAGACCCCTGCGATTTTGCGACGCCGCTATCGTTCCGATCTCGGCATCGCCTTAATCGACGTCCGCCGCTAAAAGGCCTCGCTATTTCATGTCTTCCATTGCGTTTGGTCAGCGGCGAATTCCCGCACCGATCCGTCGGCGTTGTCGACGATCATCTGCAAATCAAAATAGGTGATGGTGGGCGGTGCGCCCGATCGTTTCATAACACCATCGCGCCACGCGGCATCATGTGCCTGTTCCGCATCTTCTCGCGACGGCCAGATGTAGAACGCGCCGGCCATATCGTCATCGCCGATGATATAATGCTTGCGGATCAGCTTTTCATTGGCCTGCCATTTCGTCACGGTCGTGCGCGCTTCCGCCAGCACCTGCTCTCGCGACCAGCCTTTCGGATGACGGAACCGCACGAATTCAACGATCATGACGAACCTCCCAAAATGAAATAAGCGCCAGCCTAGCACGCGTATCGAAACATGTCTGCGCATGGCGTGATTGATGTCGCTCGCTGGATTCGAGAATAGGATTTAGTCTGGACAATCCGCGAAATTCCCGATCAATAAAACCATGACCTCACTCATCAGAATGCTCCCTATCGCATTATGCGTAACGCTTCCGCTTGGCGGCGCCTTGGCGCAACAATGCGTGACCGATGAAAAACGCTTCGATTATCTGGACGCCTCGCCGCAGAAATTCCTCATGGGCACGCCCGAGGCGGTGAAAGGCGCCTACCGTCAATTCGCGACAAGCGCTACCGCCCTGAAGACAGGAAGAACGACACAATATTTCGTCGAAATCGCCAATTTCGCACAAATCACCAGCCGCCCCTGCGACGGCCCCTTCTGCGAAGGCATGGATACGCTGCGCGGTCTCAACGAATGTTCCCAGCAGACGGGCCAACGGTGCGCGCCGCTGGGCGCGGTCAAGGGGCGCACGCTTTATTGCGTGCTGGAACCCGCGTTCGAATACAACAAGAACGGCCGGTTTCTGCCTTTCGATTAAGGACGAAGGAGCAGCAATGAGCGACCTCGATCGTCATGGAGACGCGGTGAACATCATCCGCCGAACCATCGGCAATCCATTCGTTGCCTATTTTCTGGCCTTCATTCTGGGAATCGGCGTCACGTGGCTGATCCTGTCGGCTCTGACGACAGTGATGTTCTCGCCCAACGGGCTCGATAACCTTGGCATCATGGCGCTGCAAGCTTTAAGCCCGATGGCGGGGCTGGCCGCTTTCCAAACCGTTTTCGGCTTGCTCACGCGCCGGTGGCGCGGATGGAGATTTTGGGCCATCGCGCCCTTGGTGACCTATTTCATTCTCGTAACGATCTTGCTCCTCGTCTTCATCGGATATGTCTCGATCATCGAAGCGATTGTCTTAGCGCTGATCGCGATTTTCACAGCCGGACTGATCGCGCTCGGACTGCGCCAACGCTCCGTCTGAAGCGCAAGCGGCAGATCGTGCGGTCTCAGAAGAAGATATGTCGCATACGGCACAAAATTATCGGTTTCGATCGGCGCTCACATTCAGCTTTGGTTAAGCTGCACGGCGCAATTTTCTCACCGGGCTAGGAGGACATGGACGTTTAGGAGACCGATATGAATCCTAAGAACTTGACCGCCGCGATACTCTTTGGCGGCATCGCAACAGTTTCGGCAACGGCGGCTTCCGCCATGCCGATAAGCCCCAAGCCCGAGATCGCCGCAACGACCACGCTGGTCGATTGGCAATGCGGCCCCGGCTGGCACATCACCCCCTGGGGTCGATGCGCCGTCAATGCGTGGATCGCGCCCGTCCCCGTGGTCCGCCCCTATGGCTGGTATGCGCCCCGCCCGTTCTACCGCCCGTACGGTTGGTATGGACCGCGCTTCCACCGCTGGTGAATGGAACCGACCGGCGAAGCCCGGATCATGGTCGTATTGATGACATCTCTTCAAGAACCGATGAAATAAAACCGCCGCCCTTGCGGGCGGCGGAATGTATCGACGATCGTTGACTCTGCTCAGGCCGTGAGATCGAAGCGATCGAGGTTCATGACTTTCGCCCACGCCTTGGCGAAATCCTTCACGAACTTCTCTTGTCCATCGGAGCTCGCATAGACCTCGGCCAGAGCGCGCAACTGCGAGTGCGATCCAAAGATCAGATCGACGCGCGTGCCGGTCCACTTCGCCGCATTGGTCTTGCGATCACGCCCTTCATAGACGTCCTCTTGCTTGGTGGGTTCCCACTTGGTGCTCATCTCGAGCAGATTGACAAAGAAGTCATTCGTCAAAGTCCCCGGACGCTTGGTAAAGACACCATGGGCCGACTTGTCGGCATTGGTGCCCAGAACACGCAGGCCACCCACAAGCGCCGTCATCTCCGGCGCCGTCAGCGTCAGAAGCTGCGCCCGATCGACCAGCAGTTCTTCCGGCGTCAGACGCGCCTTACCGCGCGAATAATTGCGGAAACCGTCGGCGATCGGTTCTAGCGGCGCGAAGGAATGCGTGTCCGTATCTTCCTGGGTCGCATCCATGCGTCCCGGCGTGAACGGCACGGTGACGGCATGACCGCCATCCTTGGCGGCCTTTTCGATGGCCGCGCTGCCGCCCAGCACGATGAGGTCGGCGAGCGAAACCTTCTTCTTGCCGCCGGCCGCATTGAACGCCTTCTGGATCGCTTCAAGCTTCTGGAGCACCGTGGCAAGCTCTGCCGGCTGGTTGACGGCCCAATCCTTCTGCGGCGCCAGACGAACACGCGCACCATTGGCGCCGCCGCGCTTGTCCGAGCCCCGGAAGGTCGAGGCCGAAGCCCAGGCCGCCGACACCAGCTGCGAGACGGTGAGGCCGCTCGCCAGGATCTTCGCCTTCAGATCGGCGATGTCCTTGTCGCTGATCACCTCATGATCGAGCGCCGGGATCGGATCCTGCCAGATCAGCTTCTCCTTCGGCACGAGCGGGCCGAGATAGCGCACGATCGGGCCCATGTCGCGGTGGGTCAGCTTGTACCAGGCGCGCGCGAACGCATCGGCGAACTGATCGGGATGTTCGAAGAACCGCCGCGAGATTTTCTCGTAGGCCGGATCGAACCGCAGCGACAGGTCGGTGGTCAGCATCGTCGGCGCATGCTTCTTTGCCGGATCGAAAGCATCCGGGATCGTGCCGGCGCCAGCGCCGTTCTTCGCCGTCCATTGATGGGCGCCCGCCGGGCTCTTGGTCAACTCCCACTCGTAACCGAAGAGGTTCTCGAAGAAGTTGTTGCTCCATTTCGTCGGCGTCTTCGTCCAGATCACTTCCAGACCGCTGCCGATCGCATCGCCGGCCGCGCCGCTCCCATAGGAGTTTTTCCAGCCCAGGCCCTGCTCTTCGATCGCCGCCCCTTCCGGCTCCGGCCCGACATATTTGCCGGGATCGGCGGCACCGTGGGTCTTACCGAACGTATGACCGCCGGCGATGAGCGCCACCGTCTCCTCATCGTCCATGGCCATGCGCGCGAAGGTTTCGCGGATGTCGCGCGCCGCGGCAATCGGATCGGGATTGCCGTTCGGCCCTTCCGGGTTGACGTAGATCAAACCCATCTGCACGGCGGCGAGCGGGTTTGCCAGATCGCGATCGCCGGAATAGCGCTCGTCCGCGAGCCACGTACCTTCCGGACCCCAGTAAATATCCTGCTCCGGTTCCCATACGTCGGCACGGCCGCCGCCGAAGCCGAAAGTTTTGAAGCCCATGGATTCCAGCGCGACATTGCCGGCGAGGATCATGAGATCGGCCCAAGAGAGCTTTTGGCCGTATTTCTGCTTGATCGGCCACAACAGGCGCCGCGCCTTGTCGAGATTGACGTTATCGGGCCAGCTGTTGAGCGGCGCGAAACGCTGTGTGCCGGAGCCCGCACCACCGCGACCATCGCCAATGCGATAGGTGCCGGCGCTATGCCAGGCCATGCGGATGAAGAAACCGCCATAGTGGCCGAAATCCGCCGGCCACCATTCCTGTGAATCCGTCATCAGGGCATGCAGATCCTTGATAACAGCGTTCAAATCGAGCGTCTTGAATTCCTTGGCGTAATCGAAGGTTTCGCTCAGCGGGGTCGACAGGCTGGAGTTCTGATGGAGAACCTGAACGTCCAACTGGTTCGGCCACCAATCCCGATTAATGCGCGCCATGACGGAATGAGCGACGGGACATTTACCTGCACTGTCTTCGGTTTTCGCGTCCATGTTTCTCTCCACCAAAATATCTTGTCTGCTTCGCCGCAGAACTCAGGTCACGATCATGGCCTGAACTACGGCGACACGTTGATCTTCGTCTCGGCTTGCGAAGCAGAAACACATCCCTGCTTCCGCGATGGGCTTGGCTTCGAATGCCCTCCTCCGATGGCCTTCGGCGCCCTCTATAGAGATCCATTGTGTAAGCATGATCACCGGATCGATCCGATGGGCATGACGCTCTTGAACCCTCCTGGCTTCAGCACGACATCGGCCTTGTTTAGAACCGAGCGAATGTTGCGCTGGTTTGAGCCGGCGGTCAAATCGATCAAATCGAAATTATTGATCGGAAATGTCTATGATTTTAAGTGCGTAGACACGTATCAGTATGACTGCCTAAGGACGTGCCGCAGGCCGATTGCTCAATGCGGTCAACGCTTTTTCCACGGTGCATCACCGGAAGCCGCCGCAGCGGCGAAGACGCCCTGCTCATAGTCGATAAAGGCGCGCACCATCGCGCGATAGGCCGCTTCCGCCACTTTCGGCGACAGGCCATTCTGTTCAGCGAGCGACATCGCCTTGCGCACCACCGCTTCGGCCCGCTCCGGTGCCTCGACCTGCGCCGGATTTTCCTTGAACCGGGCGGCTTCATGGACGTAGCGGCCCCGTTCGGCCATCAAGCGCACGATCTCTCGATCCAGACGATCAATATTGTCGCGCACTTCGCCGAGCGTTTTGCAACAAGCTCCATTGTCAACGGTCGGGCTGCCCCACAATGCTGGTTTGCTGATCGAAGGTTCTTCCGCGCCGGCCACACCCGCAGCCAACACAAACACGACAATCATGATCATTCGCATGGTAGTGCCCCCGAAGGCCGAGAGAGCCAAGCCTATTTGGGCCAAGTCCCTATTTGGGCTTCTTCTCGGATTTCTTGTCTTCCGCTTCCTCGCTCTCCACGTGGCGCTGATCGGTTGGCTGACGCGTCACGGTCGGCGGGTCGCTGGCCGGGAACGATTGCTTCAGTTCCTCAGTCAGCTCTTTATCTTCCTTGTGCTTCTGCGACTTTTTCTTGGTGTCATCGGTCATGGGAACTCCACTTGATTGCGAGATGCCGCGATCATCGCCCCGGCATCAATCGACCTCGTCGCGCGCTTCGCCACCGACCGTCGCCATGTAACTGGCTGAGAACGCACCAATCAGCAAAGCCACGAAAACCCAGAGCGACGCATACAGGGCAAGTTTGCGGGTCGCCTCCAGAGCGGACTTGGCACGATCGGCCGTTTGCGAGAGCCGCTGCTCCGCATCGGTCTGGCTGATCCCGGTCTGCCGGGCGATCACTTGCGCGGCATAGCTGCGGTCGTTGTCGGTGACTTCGGAATTGTCGAGCATACGGCCGAAGATGAGCCCGATCTCCTTACGGGCGGCATCCGGATCGCCGCTCTGCTGATCGCTTCGCAGCAAAACATCGACAAAATATTGCGCACCGTTCGTGACGGCTGAGGACGCGGTCGAGGCTGTCGTTGAGAGTGCGCTTGAAAGAATCGTCGCTGCCAGACAGGCGGAAACGATGGTGCCGACACACCACACCAGCAATCCATGCGCGGTATCGCGAAAATAGGATTCATTGCGATCGACCGTCAGCCACCGCGTGCGCAAGCGCCCGGCGATATAGCCGCCGAGGCCAAACGCGAAGAGTTGCACGGCCAATAACCAGGCAATGGCCAGATAGCCGAGCGTTGAACCTTTGACGGAACCGCCCCACGGCGAAACCGCCGACAGGCCAAGTCCAGTCCCCAGCGTCAGAAGAACTAAAGCGAAAGCGGTCGCGGCGGCGGCCCCTGCGAAGACTGCCGGCCAAGACACTGCCGATGCCGATATGGCCCGTTGCGAAACGACGTCGCTCATGATGCCCTCCTTATCGACCAAGGAGAGCGAGCAGAATGATGATTGGAATTGGAACGCCCAATAGCCAGAGCAATATTCCGCGACCCATGATGTCCTCCAATATCGTTAGTTGTGATTGTCAGCTTGAAATCGAATACCGGCCCCTCAGGCCGACAACTCGACGGAGCGCCAAGCGTGTTTGGCGTCGGACCAGACCTGTTCCATGACTTCGTTCGGTTCGGGCGAATGAAACAGCCGGATCATCTGGTTGTCGGCCCAAAGCTCACCGCTGCCGCCAATGAGATGAAGAAGGTTTTTAGCGACCGATGCCGCATTCTCATCATTGGATGCGGAGATCATGATCCCGGGACGATCCACATGGTTGAACTGATCGGCAGGAAAAAAGCGGTAGATCGGAGGCAATTCACGCATTGCGGTGTCTCCTAACGTTCTTTTTAATTGTTGATACGGCCGCTGCTCTCGCGGGCCACATACCAGACGACCACGTCGTCCTGCCTTGTAAACCCGGGCAAATACCGAAAGGTTCCATGCGCGACCGATGGCAAAATCCATCGATAAAAAACGCCGGCAATCACTTGCCGGCGGCAGATCAACTCTTCATTTTAGGCGCAGTTCAGAACGCCATATTACGACTTTGGTTCCGACGTCCTTGCAAACAAGCTAATCGTCCGTGGTCGGCCCGCACCAACCGGGCAGATAGATCGCCTTCTGGCTCTTGGCTGCCTCCAGTGCTTTCTCGAGCGCTTTATCGAAATTATCGTTCACCAGCTTGCGCGACATCTGACGGCGCAGGAAATCCGCCCATAGAAACTCGCTGAAGGGCGTCGTGTCCTTGGCAAAGCCGCCAGCGCGGCGCAGTTCGCCGGCGAGGCTACGGAACGGATCGTCCTTCAGATCGACGACCGACTTCGGCAGATCCTTAAACGGCCGGCGTTCGCCCTTGGCATCGTAAGGATAAGCCCAACGCTTGTTGTCCATGACGCCCCAGAAGGCATCTTTCTCGACCATGGAAAGATCGCCGATAATGGTCACGAGGATATGCTTGACGCCTTCATCATGCAGCGAGAGCGAGAGGTGATGGTGATCGACAATATAGTAGCGCCCATCAGGCCCCAGAACGACCGGGATCATGTGCTTGCCTAGCAGCTCTTCCTGCTTCTTCTTTGATGCGTGTTCGCGCCAGCGTTTGCGCTTCG
Organism: Rhizobiales bacterium 62-17; assembly: GCA_001898965.1. Taxonomy (GTDB): domain Bacteria; phylum Pseudomonadota; class Alphaproteobacteria; order Rhizobiales; family Beijerinckiaceae; genus Terripilifer. The sequence goes on along the minus strand of MKVW01000003.1, from coordinate 139,079 downwards.
CCTTCACCTCACGCATGCCGACCGTCATTTGGGTTGGTCGCAAGTCCAGGATCGGAACAGGGTGAATTCTCGGCTCTCTTGTGTTCGCCATGACCAGCACTCCTGACTCGAGCAAATCGCGTTTCGACGAAACGCCATAGCTCGCGCGCCGGAGGCGATTCTTCAAATCACCTTCCAGCGATCAGGATAATTCCGCTCACGACCTATTCCGTTCAGATCTCACGCGTCTGTGCGAGCCAGAACGACAATTGCGCCAGCAGCCCAGCTGACAGCAAAACAATGCCAACCGCCAGCGCCGGATTGCCCCCCACCCCACTCAGCGCCGCGCAAATGGCGCCGATGCTCATCTGCGTGAAGCCATAAAGACCGGACGCCGAGCCCGCGACCGACGGATTGATGCCAAGCGCCTCCGACAGTGCCGTTGGCCCCGCGACGCCCGCGCCATAACTTAAAAGCAACATCGGGATCACCGTCGACAGCACGCCCAACGCACCGGCCAAGACAAAGGACAGAAAAGCGATCGCGCCGACGCAGCTCACCAGATTGCCGATCACCATCAGGCGGCCCATCGGCACGCCGCCGACCAACCGGTTCACGGTCAGACTGCCGAACCAAGCGCCCACAATATTGATCGCCAGATAGACACCCACCTCATGCGCCGGTCTATGAAGCTGATCGATGAAGATGAAAGGCGCGGCGCCAATGAAAGCATAGATCGAAGTGGTCGCGCAGCCGCCGCCGATCGTAAAACCAAGGAAGCCGCGCGATCTCACAAGCTGCCGATAGTTGCGCATGACCGAGCGCACGTCATGCCCCTGCCCGCCCGTCGTTTCCGGCAGCAGCCGCCAGATCAAAAAGAGATTGACCAGGCCCAGGACACATAAAGCGGCGAAGATCGACCGCCATCCCGTCACTGCGGCAAGTAGAGAGCCGATGAGCGGCGCCAAGCCTGGCCCCGCCATGACCATCAGGTTCATCAACGACAATCGCCGCGCCGCATCGCTGCCAGAAACACTGTCGCGCACGATCGCGCGTCCGAGCACGAGACCGGCGCATCCGCCAAGCGCCTGGAAAAACCGGGTCACGATCAATGCTTGCACCGTCGGTGCCAGCAGAGCCGCGAGACTGGCGATAAAATAGAGAATGATACCGACGATCAAAACCGGCCGGCGACCAAAACGATCGGAGATCGGGCCATAGGTGAGCTGGCCGATCGAAAGCCCGATGATGTAGGCGCTCAGGGTGAGTTGCATGGCGCTGGCGCCGGCCTGCAGATCCTGCCCGGCGAGCGGCAGGGCCGGCACGAAAATATGCATGGCCAACGTGCCACTTAAAGTGATGAGCGCGAGAAGCCAGAGCGGCGCATGCACGGCGCCTTTCACCACGCCCGTGTCAGACGTCTGGTTTTCGGCATCGCGCGTCATTCGCGGCGCCCTTTGGCATTGAGATGAAGCAATTGATCGCTGATCCGCTCCAACAGGCGTTTTGTCGCCGCCACATCACTGGGCTCGAAACCGGCCAGCAATTCCCGCTCCAAATCTTCGGAGAGACGGACGAGCTTGCGGGCCAAGGCCCGCCCGGCACTCGTGATGATGATCGCCTTGGCCCGGCGATCTTCCTCGTCCTCGCCGCGCTCAATCAGCCCAGCCGTTTCCAGCGTATTGAGCACCCGCACGACCGAAGAACTGTCGAGCGCTAACGCTGCCGCAAGATCCTTCTGACGCATCGGCTCTTTCGAGCGCGCCAGGTGGATGAGCGGCATCCACGTTGCTTCCGTCAGGTCGAACGGCTGCAATCGCAGATCAACCGCGCGCCGCCATTGCCGCGCGGCCAGACCGATCAGACTACCGAGCCGCTTCGGCGGCTCGTCTTGCGAGGACATCCCGAATTCCATTTAGTTTGCATGTCATTCAATTAGATGACATGCAAACTAATTCAATGCAAGGGCCGACCGCTAGTCCCGCGCCCGATGCGACAACAGGCGTAAGGCATTGGCCGTCACCAGAACCGTCGCGCCGGTATCGGCGAGGATCGCCATCCACAAAGTGGTCACGCCGAACAAGGTCGTCGCCAGGAAAACCGCCTTGAGTCCGAGCGCGATGGTGATGTTCTGCCAAATATTGCCCAGCGTCGCGCGCGACAGAGCGATCAGTTCGGCAACGCCGGTCACGCGGTTTCTCAGAAGCGCCGCATCGGCGGTTTCGAGCGCCACATCCGTGCCCCCACCCATGGCGATGCCGACCGATGAAGCCGCCAGCGCCGGCGCATCATTGATGCCGTCGCCGACCATGGCGATCGGACCGGCCTCTTTGAGCTTGCTGATCTCGGCGAGCTTGGCATCCGGCAAAAGCTCGGCGCGTGCTTCGAGACCAAGCTGGCCAGCAATCGCGTGGGCCGTGCGCGCATTGTCGCCGGTCAGCACGATCGCCTTGATGCCCTGGTCGGTCAGGCGCTTCACGCCTTCCGCGGCATCGGCGCGTGGTTCGTCGCGCAGCGCGATCAAGCCTTCGACGGTCTTGCCCGAAAGCAGCACCACCACCGTCTTGCCTTCGCCCTCCAGCGCGGTGATGGTCTCGGCGGTTTTTGCGTCCAGGCCCGTCTGTTCGGCCGCATAGCGCGGCGAGCCCACCGAAGCAAAACCGCCTTTCAAGCGCGCGGTCACGGCCTTGCCAGGGGTTGCGATGCCGCCGCCAAAGGTCGCCGGCAGTTCGAGGTCACGCGCCTGCGCGGCTTCCATGATGGCGATGCCGAGGGGATGGCTGGTGTTGCGCTCGACCGCTGCCGCGCGCGCCAGAACCGCATTCTCCTCGCCAGCCACGGCAACGACATCCGTCACGCGTGGTCGTCCCAGCGTCAGCGTACCGGTCTTGTCGAAAGCGACCGTGGTCACCTTGCCCAGCGTCTCCAAGGCGGCACCGCCTTTGATAAGCAGCCCCTGCCGAGCGGCAGCCGCCAAACCAGACGCAATGGCTGCCGGCGTGGAAATGACCAGCGCGCAAGGACAGGCGATCAGCAACGTGGCCAAGCCGCGATAGATCCACGTGGTCCAATCGCCACCAAAGGCGAGCGGCGGAATGAGGACGACGAGAAGCGCGACCACCATGGCGCCGGGCGTATACCAGCGGCTGAAGCGATCGATCATCCGCGCCATGGGTGCCTTGGCTTCCTGCGCTTCCTCGACCAGGTGAATGATGCGGGCGATCGTATTGTCGGCCGCGACATGCGTGATCTCGACGCGCAATTCGCCGTTGGCATTGATGCTCCCGGCATAGACTTTCGCGCCAATCTCCTTGAACACGGGAACGGACTCGCCCGTGACCGGCGCTTCGTCGACTTCGGATGAACCGCTGACCACCTTTCCATCCGACGGCACCCGATCGCCCGGACGCACCACCACGACGTCACCGATGGCGAGCGCCTCGACGGAAATCTCCTCGACGTCGAGCGCGTCGTTGCGCTGGCGCCTGGCCGTGCGCGGCACGAGATCGATCAGAGCCTCGATCCCCGCCCGCGCTCGTCCGGCCGCCACGGTCTCCAACAATTCGCCGATCGCGAACAGAAAAATGACGACAGCCGCCTCTTCCGCCTCACCGATCGCCACCGCGCCAATGGCGGCCACGGTCATCAGCGTTTCGATGGTGAAGGGCGAGCCGGACAAGGCTCCAGCCAGGGCGCGCCGGGCAAAGGGCATGACGCCGGCCAGCGCTGCCGCGGAATAGAGCCACCGCTCCCAATCCGGCAGAAAGCGGGCCAGGACGAAAGCCAGGACGAACAGTGCGCCCGTCATCAGGACGAGTTGCCCCTTGGCATCGCGCCACCAGGCCGGTCGTTCCCGTTTCTGCGGAATTCCCGCCTCCGGCGCCGCGCCAACCGGGGTATAGCCAAGCGCCTTGACGTTCTCCTCGATGACCCGCTGCGACGTGCGGTCCTCATCGAGCTGCAGGGCAAGCGTTCCCGCCGAATAGCTGACGTTGATGTCCGTGACGCCGGGCAACCGCCGCATGGCATTTTCGATTTTCAGGGCGCAGGAGGCGCAATCCATGCCCTCGATGCGCAATTTATAGGGACTTACGGCGGCCATCACGTCACCTCGACGATTTCGATCTGGCCCCCTATATGCACCCTGTAGCAACTACAGGGTCAAGGCCATGAAGGACACAAATCTGGCGATCGGCGAGCTGGGCCGACGGACGGGAACGAAGGTCGAGACCATTCGCTACTATGAGCGGATCGGCCTCCTGAGCGCGCCGCAACGCACCACGGGCAATTATCGTGCTTACGGCTTAGAACATTTGAATCGGCTGAGCTTCATCCGCCGCTCCCGAGACCTCGGCTTCTCGCTCGATCAGGTGCGGGCACTTCTCGACCTGTCCGACGATCGCCAACGGCCCTGCGAAGCGGTCGACGCGATAGCCCAGGAGCATCTCACAGAAATCGACCGCAAGATCGCCGACTTGCAGGCCTTGCGCCGAGAACTCCACAGCATCGTCAGCCAATGCCATGTCGGGACGGTCGCCGAATGCCGGATCATCGAGGCGCTGTCTCCGTGAGTGCCACGCGCCGCGAAATGCCGATCGCGGTCAGAAAGGCTTCGTCGTGGCTGACGACCAGCAACGCGCCGTCATAAGCGCGCAGCCCTGCTTCGATCGCCTCGACGGAGTCGAGGTCGAGATGATTGGTCGGCTCGTCGAGGATCAACAGCGGCGGCGGCATCGCGCCACCCAGAACGCAGGCCAGCCCCGCCCGTAACACCTGACCGCCACTGAGCGCTGCAACGCGCTGCAACGCGGCATCAGCCCTGAACATGAAGCGGGCAAGCGCGGCACGGCACGCGTTCTCGTCAGCCTGCGGATTGAGGCGGCGGAAATTGTCCCTGATCGAGGCCGATGGGTCGAGCAGACTGACCCGCTGATCCAGCATGGCGAAGGCGCTCATCACGTGCACGGTGCCGGCTTGCGGCTTGAGTTGCCCCGTCACCAGCGCCAGCAACGTGCTCTTGCCGGAGCCGTTAGGCCCGGTGATGGCAACACGCTCCGGTCCCGTGAGGGTCAGCGACAGATCGCGAATGACGGGATGGCCCGGAAGATAACCGGCCTCGACCGATTGCAGCCGCAACAGCTCCTTGCCTTTCGGCAACCCGGTCGATGGCAACACGACCGACAAGGGTTGCAGCACTTCGAGACGTTCGCGCGCCGCCGCCACGGCCTCCGCCGCTTGGCTGCGTCGCGCATCGGCCAGACGCGCATCACTGCCGCCGGTATTCTCGCTGCGCTCTTTCAGGCCGCCCAGAACGATCCGAGGCGTCCCGCCCTTCGCGCCTTTCTTGCGCCCAGCACTATCTCGGCGCGCTTGACGCTCGACGGCGATCTGCGTCTTGCGTTCGATATCCGCCGCCTGCTTTTCGGCGTCGGCCAGATCATGCCGTGCCGCCGCCACCTGCAGTGCCTTCTGTTCACGATAGAAACGCCAATTGCCGCCATACCGTGTCGCGCCGAGGGACGTCAGTTCGACGATGCAATCCATGATGTCGAGCAGTTCACGATCATGGCTGACGACGATGGCCCCCGCCCGCCAGTTGCCCAGCCATTCATAGAGAGCGTGGCGTCCGGCGCGGTCGAGATTGTTGGTCGGCTCATCGAGGAGCAGGAAATCAGGTTCGTTGAAAATCAATGCGGCCAGACTGGCGCGGGTGCGCTGTCCGCCCGACAAGTCAGTCACAGGCGTTTCTGAAGACATATTGAGACCAACGCGGGCAAGCGCGGCCTCCATGCGGGCTTCAAGCGTCCAATCGGCCTCGGCCAGTTCGTCCGCCGTCGCGTCGCCGCGTTCCGCCCGGCGTAACACGGCAAGCGCCTGCCGCGCGCCGAAGACATCGCTCAGCGTTTCATCAACATTCGCTTGAACGGTCTGGCGAAACAGCCCCAGCGTCCCATTGACGGAGATAGTGCCGGATCTTGGTGCGATCTCGCCGGCGATCGCCGCAAGAAGCGTCGTCTTGCCGACACCATTACGCCCAACGAGACCCGTGCGTTCGGATCCGAAGCGTAAATTGAGGTCGGCAAGAAGGGAGCGGCCGTCAGGCGCGCACAGCGTGAGATGGGAGAGAGAAATAGACGCAGGCATGGATATGGATTTCCCCGATGGCAAGGCGAATGGGCTTTGCGGTCGGGTTGAAATCCATCGTTACGAACATCCTCTGCGTTGACGGGCGCCTACCTAGGACGTCAGCGTGGCAAGATCAAGGCTGCCTCACGACGTCACGCGGCTGCGCATCACCCGCGCAACAATTTCCTCACGCGCTTGGCGCGACGGCGCGAGCTTGCTCTTCGTCGCCGCGACGATCGCCGGTGGCGCTTCATCGGGCGTGCCGGCCTGGAAAGGCGGCGCGGGCGCATATTCCATCGCGAGCTGAATCGACTCGGCCGCCTCGCGGCCAAACAGTTCCGCCACCATGACAAGGCCGAAATCGATGCCGCTGGTCACGCCACCGGCCGTGATCAGCGATCCATCGCGCACGACACGGCCCTGCGTCGGGATCGCGCCGAAATGCGCCAGGAGATCATGAGCGTTCCAATGGCTCGTCGCCTTGCGTCCCACAAGCAATCCCGCCGCCCCGAGCACCAGCGAGCCGGTGCAAACCGACGTCAAATAGCGCACCTCGCTGGCGCGCCGCCGCAGGAAGTCGAGAACAACGGCATCTTCCATCAACGGGTTCACGCCGCCACCGCCCGGCACGCACAGCACGTCCAGCGGCGGGCAGTCCTCCAAGGTCGCCGTCGGCGTCAGCATCAATCCCGTCGACGAGCGCAGCGGCGCCAAGTCCTTCCAAATGAGGTGAACCTCAGCATCGCGCACGGCGGAGAAGACCTCGTAAGGCCCGGTCAGATCGAGCTGCTGCACATTGGGGAAGACAAGAATTCCAAACCGGGTCGTCATTGCTCTTTCCTCGCTTGCAGCTGACTTGACGCCCGAAGGATAACCGATCAAGCTTTGGCGAGATTGCCAATAATCCCTCGTTTCATGCCAAACGCACCACGCCGCATCGCCATCCTCGCCTTCCCCGATGTCCAGCTCCTGGACATCACGGGCCCGTTGCAGGCTTTTGCCTCCGCCAATGACATCGCGGGCGCGGCCAAGCAGGAACGGCCTTACGAAACCCTGGTGTTGGCGCAAGAGCCACGCGTGCGCACCACGGCCGGGCTCGTGCTTGAAACGGCACCCTTGCCCGCTCGCACCGTGCCCTTCGACACGCTGCTGCTGCCCGGCGGACAAGGCGTCAACACGGCGTGCGCGGACGCCACTCTGGTCCGATGGATCAAGACCCGTGCGCGGACGACGCGCCGCATGGCTTCGGTGTGCAGCGGCGCCTTTCTTCTGGCCGCGACCGGCCTGCTCGACGGTCGCCGCGCCGTTACCCATTGGCGCCGCTGCGCGGAATTCGCGCGCCTGTTTCCGCGCGTAAAGCTCGATCCCAATCCGATCTTCATTCGTGACGGCGATATCTGGACCTCCGCCGGCATCACGGCCGGCATCGATCTGGCGTTAGCACTGATCGAGGACGATCTCGGCCGCGACATGGCGCTCGCCGTCGCGCGCCAGCTCGTCGTCTTCCTCAAGCGACCGGGCGACCAGGCGCAGTTCAGCACCACTTTGGCGCTACAAGGCAGCGACGGCCGCTTCGATCGTTTGCATGCCTGGATCGTCGAGAACCTGCGCAGCGATCTTTCCCTGCCGACGCTTGCATCACGCGCCCATATGAGCGCTCGCAGTTTCTCCCGCCATTATGCCAGCGCCACCGGCCGCACCCCTGCCCGCGCCATCGAACAGATCCGCGTCGAAGCCGCCCAGCGCATGTTGGAAGAACGCGTGAGCGTCGCGCAGACGGCGAAGCGCTGCGGCTTCGGTTCGGAAGAAACCATGCGGCGCAGCTTCCTGCGCCAGCTCAGCGTGACGCCGCAGGCCTATCGCGAACGCTTCTGACATCTGAGGGCAGGCTCGCCGTCTCGCGTGTCCCAAACCGTTCTCGATACTGTCTCCGCATTGCAACAATCGAGGAAACTTGGCGCGCCCCCTAGCAAATGCCGGTAGCCGTCTTGGACGAACACCGGCGAAAGTTCTCTCGAAACGTTCTGCTGGGGAATTGAATGAATCGAGTTTCCGTTATCGGCTGGAGGGGGACTACGCTGTCAGTAGTCCTTTCTGCAACGCTCGGCACTATTATCATGCCATCGACCGGCAGGGCCGCCGAATGCGGCATCACACTCGATGGAGGGGCGACCTATACCACCGATGGAGCGACAAGTACGGGTTCCGTATCCCTCGCTTGCGGTACCAATGCGGTGGCTTCAGGCTCCTCGGCAACTGCCGTCGGCACTGGTAGTTCAGGTGGAGCTTATGGCAACGCGACGACAGCCGTCGGCAATCAAGCTACAGCCATCGACAGTGGGGCATCGGCATTCGGCGCCTCTGCCAGAGCTGGAGCGTCAGCAAGTACGGCGGTTGGCCCATCAGCAAATGCCAGCAGCCAATACAGCACGGCAATCGGATACTTAACTACTGCCTCCGGAGAGAATGCTTCCGCGTTTGGCGCCGACAGCATGGCCACCGCCGTCAACGCGGCGGCCATGGGAACCGGAACGTCTAACACGGCCAGTCCTTTGCTAAACACCTACGGCGCCCGCGCCGACAACGCCACCGCCGCCGGCTGGGGCTCCACCGTCACGGCCACCAACGGTTCCGCTTATGGCACGATGAGCACCGCGAGCGGCGCATCGGCGTCCGCCTTCGGCCACTCCGCCACCGCAAGCGGTGATTACAGCGCCGCTGTCGGCTATCAGGCCACCGCAAGCGGTCTCTCCGATTCCGCCTTTGGCAATGGAGCCACGGCCAGCGGAGGCAACAGCTCCGCTTACGGCGCCCACACGGTTGCCAGCGGCCTGCAAAGCTCAGCCTATGGCGTCGGCAGCCAGGCGACGGGCTTTCAAGCCGCCGCCTTCGGCACGGGAACCAGCGATCCCGGCAATCCGGCGGGCAACACCTATGGCGCGCGCGCCAATTTCGCCACCGCCATGGGCGCGGCGGCGACGGCCAGCGGCGGCGCGAGTTCGGCTGTCGGCTACGGCGCAACAGCCAGCGGCGACAACAGCGCCGCGTATGGCCGCGAAAGCACGGCCAGTGGCATGAACGCAGCGGCTTTTGGCTCGGGCGCCGGTGCGCTCGCCGACAGCGCGACAGCAGTCGGCAGCGGCGCGCAGGCTTTGCATGCGGGCGCGACCGCCATCGGCGCTGGTGCCGCAACCGTGCGCGCCAATCAAATCGCCGTCGGCACCGGCAGCAACACCTATACGCTGGCTGGCGTCAGTTCGGCGGCCAGCAATGCCGCCCAGACGGGTCCATTGCGTTTCGTGACCACGGACCAGGCCGGCAATCTCGGCACCTCGTCGTTCGATCCCGCCTCGGTGCAGATTCTCGACGGCCGTGTCGGCGCGCTGGAAAACCGCGTCGGTGCCTTGGGCAATTCGGTGGCAAACCTGCAACGCGACGTGCGCCGAGGTTATGAAGGCACCGCCATCGCGCTCGCCATGGCGGGTGCGTCCCTGCCCGACAACAAGCGCTTCGCCGTCTCCGCCAATTTCGGTACGTTCCGTGGCGAGAACGGTTTCGCCGCCACAGCCGCTATTCGCTTGAATGAATATTCCTTCCTGCACGGCGGCATCGGCGTCGGTACGTCGCGCGGCGGTGTCGGCGGACGCGCCGGCATTACCTTCGCATGGTGACGCGTCCGATGAAAACGCTGCGCTATGCCTTGCTGATGCTCGTTCTGGCGGCAACATCCGTTGCCGCTCAGCCAAGCACCGACAAGAAAGCACCACAACCAGCGCAGATCGATCGCAACGGCGTGCTGATGCTGGTGCGCTCGACCATTCTGGCCGTCCATCACGCCAACCTGACAGGCAATTACACCGTGCTGCGCGATCTCGGCGCGCCGGGCTTTCAGCAAGCCAATACGGCGGCACGTCTCGCCGAAATCTTCGCCGATCTGCGGGCCAAGAATTTCGATCTCACCGGCGTCGCCGTCCTCGAACCGCAACTGAGCCTGCTGCCGCAGATCGAGGCCAATGGCATGATGCGCATGGCGGGGTCTTTCCCGTCCGTGCCGTTGCAGGTGAATTTCGAACTGCTGTTCGCGCCCGATGCCGGCCGCTGGAAGCTCTTCGGCGTCGCGCTTAACCTTGGCCAATCTGGCCCCGCACCACCTCCGCCCGCCCCCGTCGCGCAGAAGGAGCCAGCCAAGCCCGCAGTGGCAGCCAAGCCGACGCAAAAACCGGCGGCATCGCACGCGCGGCCCTCGCCGTAAGAGCAAAGAGGGCCGACTTTTGTCCTTCTTCATGGTCAAATATTGCGCAAAACGACGGAAATCGGCCAACCCCTATCATTTGGAGGTGACCAAATGACAGTGGCTCCGCTAAGCTTCACCCGCATTGTCCCTGAGCGGTTTCCCGCCGCTATCCGTCGTTGGTGGACGGCATTGCCTTAGGCGCAGGTGATTTTCATGACGTACGATATTGTCGATCACATTTATGAAGCCGCATTCGTCCCGCACGTCTGGGACAGCGTTTTGGAGACGACCGACCGGCTCTCGGATTCAGCCGGCGGCGCGATATTTTCCTTTCGCGAAGGGCTGCCGCCACGCGGCCGGACGGTCGAACGCCTGCGGCCTTTTCTCCACGAGTTCACAACCGGCGATATGTGGAAATCCTGCCACAGCGCCCAACGCATGATCGAAGCGCGCCCCGCCGCATTTGTGGAGGTCGATCACTTTCTCACCGAGGAAGAAATCAAACAGGACCCCATCCGCGTGCGCCTGAGAGCGTTGGGCCTGGAAAGCGGGCTTTGCGCGGTTATCCCAATACCGGGCGGCGACGTCGTGACATTCATCCATATGAAAGCGGCAACAAAGACATCCTACCGGCCGCCTGAGATCGAGGCGATGAACGCCTTGCGTCCACACCTGGCCCGCGCCGCCCTGCTGGCCGGACGCCTGGCATTGGAACAAGCACAGAGTACCGTCGATGTGATGGAAAAACTCGGCCTGCCCGCCGCCGTTCTGACGGCGCGAGGACGCGTGCTCGCCGCCAATGCGCTGCTCGAGCGCCTGCCGAAGCTCTTTATTCCACGCGCCCATGGCGGCCTGTCGCTGGCAACGAACAAAGCCGACGCTTTGCTCCAGACCGCGCTCGCCGAACTCTCCGATGAAGCCCATGCGGCGGTGCGCTCGATTCCCGTTCCGGCGGGAGAAGATCATCCCGCCATGGTCGTTCATCTGCTGCCGCTGCGACGCACAGCGCGCGATATCTTTACGCGTGCCGACGTGTTGATCGCGGCGACGGAAATGCGCCTGAACGGCCTTGGTCCACCGACGGAACTGCTGATGGGCCTGTTCGACCTGACGCCGGCGGAAGCCCGTCTTGCCGCCGCGTTGACAACAGGCAAATCGCTTCAGACCGCCGCCAAGGAACAAGGCATCCAGTTCTCGACGTCGCGCGCCTATCTCTCGCAAATCTTCCGCAAGACCGGCACGCACCAGCAGAGCCAGCTCGTGGCGCTGCTGAAAGGCGCGCAACCTTTGCGCAGCTAAACACTCAGCGCACAACGCTGACGCCGCTGCGCTCCAACACCTTCTCGACGCCGACGCGTACGCGGCCCATGGTTTCGGTAGCATCGGCCATGATCTTGGCCGTGTCGATATGCTGGAGACGGCCGCCGCGCTTCAGAATCCGCCCATCGATGAGAACGGTATCGACATTGGCCGGCTGCGCCGCCTGCACGATCATACGCACACCGTCGGTGAACGGCGCCATGTTGAGATCGTCCATGCGCACCAGAACGATGTCGGCCCGTTTGCCCGGCGTGAGCGTGCCGACGCGATCCTCGATGCCGAGCGCACGAGCACCGTCGATCGTCGCCATCTCCAACACGCGCCGCGGCGAAAGCGCAAACTCGCTCTGCTTGGCGCCATTGGCGACATTCTGCATCGCCTTCATGATGGCGAACATATCGCAATTGCCTGCCAGCACGGTGGTATCGACCGACAGGCAGATGTTGATGCCCTTATCCAGCATCGGCTGGATCGGTGGGAAGCCGAAGCCGGTACGCATCTCCGTATAGGGGCTCATCGAAATATGCGTGCCGGTCTTGGCCAGCGGCTCGAGATCCTCGGGCAGATAATTCGTATCATGGACGAGGATCACGTCCGGGCCGAGCAGGCCCGCCTCCGCCAAGGCCTTCACGCCCTGGCTCTGCTTCACCCGCGCCATGCCCGTGCCGATATGGGTGGAGATGCGCAGGCCGAGCTGGCGCGCCGTATCCCATTCGCGTTTGCAGATTTCGGCCGAATTGCTTTCCGGCCCGCGCGAGGCGATGCCCAGCGTCAGCAAGCCCGAGCGATCGCCGAACCACTGCTTTTGCACGCGCGGCAGATCGGCGAGATTGATCGGCTGATTGGTCATGCCGACACCCGCGTAGCCGTAGCCGTAGAGCGCGCGGCCGCCGAAATCGACATGCGCTTGCAGTTCCGCATCGGCGAATTCGGGCTTCGGCAGATTGTGCGCCCAATTGTGGACGGTGGTGATGCCGGAATGGATGGCTTCCGCCAGCGACAGGCGCACGCCGCGCGCATTGTCCTCGGGCGTGAACACATCGCCCACCGCACGCGCGAACAAAAAATAACCGGTCTTGGAATCCTCGCCCGCCATGTTGCGCGCCACCGAACCCCACATATGCCAATGGGTATCGATGAGACCCGGCAAAGCGATCATATTGGTCGCATCGATCACCGTGGCGCCCGCTGCCTGCAACGACGGACCGACCGCAACGATGGCGCCATCGCGCACATGGATGTCGCCCTTCGGCAGATCGCCAAGCTTGGCATCCATCGTCAGCACAAGGGCATTGCGGATGAGATATTCGCCACGCGCTGGCAATGCGGTTGTCACGGACTGCGAGGCCGGCGCTTGCGCCAGGACGCGGCTTGGAACAACGGCGAGAGCGGCCGAAGCCGCCGCCATATGCTGCAACATGGCGCGCCGGCTCATGGCGCGCCGCGCCGGATCAAATATGGTCATTCTTTCCTCCCATGCTCGGGGCGCTCGTGACGGCGCCACATTCAAGCTCACCGGCGTGTCTCAGTTCCAGGGACCGAGATAGACCTCGCCGTTGAAACTATCACTTTGCGCCGTCAAAGCCTCCGGCCAATTGTCGTTGTCGATCTTGCGGCGCAGATGCGCGGGCCGCGGCCGACCATCCCAGCCGATCTGTTCCATATGATGATAGATCTGGATGGCATGTCCGTCCGGATCGATGACGAAGGCGCTGTAGTCGACGCCCGGGAAAAGCTCCTGCGGCAGCTTCCGTACGGTGACGCCCTGCCCTTGCATGAAATCAACTGCTGCGCGCAATTGCGCATAGTCGCCAAGCTGGAAACCGCAGGAGAACAACGACGTGTGTGCGCTCAACCCCAATTCTTCGCGCAAGGCCGCCGGATAGATCGCCAGCGAATGATGCTCCGTATTGGCGCGCAGGAAAGAGCAGCGATGGCCGTTCCAGACGATCTCCTCGGTCAACCGCAAGCCCATCGTCTCGCGATAGAACGCCGTGACGGCCGCCACATCTTCAACGAAGATGCGGATCGGTCCAATCTTCGTCACCTTGAACGGCCGGCCGAGCAAGATGCCGCCGACGTCATATGTCTCGTCCAGCGGTTCCTTGAAGCGATGGCCATCCTCGACCGCAATCTTGGCGGCGAGCCCCTCTTCGACCTCGGCGAATTCCGAGCGGTGCGGCAAAGCCGGCACGTCGTGATAATCGCGCCGGTGCATGCCCTTCGGCTTGCTGAACCCGTCCCAGCCGATCTGCTCGATGCCATAATAGATTTCGTTGATATGCCCTTCCGGATCGACTGGATAGGCATGCCAGTTGGAGCCGGGATTGTCGCGGCCCGCGCGCGCGATGCGGATCCCCGAACCCTTCAGCCAGTTCGAACCATCGACCACTTCGCGCAAACTGCCGACCTGCCAGGTGATCTGGTTGATCGTCATATGCGGCGGAATATGCTTGAGCAGCATGCGGCGCACGCGGCGCGGAAACAGCACGAAGGAATGATGATCCGTGCCATGGCGCATGAAATAGCCAATGCCCGAGCCGTCCTTGCCCTGCTGTTCAACAGGCAGGCGAGCGCCGAAATCGATCGGATCCGAAATCTTCAGCCCGAACATCCGTGTATAGAAATCGACGCAACGATCGATGTCGTCGACATCAAGGCCGAAATGGCCGAGACGACGGATCGCGTAGGGGCGCTCGAGCAGCACGCCGCCGACCGGAAACAACTCGCTCTTGCTCTTGACATCCTCGGGCATGGATCACCTTCTCAACTGCTGGGGCACGATCGCGGGCGCCAGTCTCATTCCAACTGAATGCCCTGCTCCTTGATGATCGGCGCCCACTGATCCCGGCTGGCCTTGATCAATTGAGTCATCTCCGCCGGCGTTCCCTGCAGCGGTTCGGTCTGCAGGTTCGCCGTCTTGTCCTGAAATTCCGGCGAGCGGGTCGCCTCGGCAATGAGCTTGGACAATTTGCCGACGATCTCCGGCGGCGTGCCACTCGGCGCGGAGATGGCCATCCAGGTATCGGAGACGAAGCCTGGAATGGTTTCCGAGATCCGCGCCACATTGGGATAAGCAACGACACGACGCGTTCCGCCGACCGCGATCAGCTTCAAATTGCCCATATCGATATTAGAAGCCGTCGGCAGCAGATTATCGGCGAGCAGATCGACCTGGCCGCTGAGGAGATCGGTGATCGCCGGCGCGCTGCCGCGATACGGCACATGCACCAGTTCGATGCCGGCTGTCTTTGCCAACAAGGCGAACGTCAGATGTCCCACTTGGCCGATGCCTTGCGACGCATAGGTGAGCTTGCCCGGCGCCTTCTTGGCATAGGCGATCAGTTCGCTCAGCGTGTTCGGCTCGAACGTGCGGCGCGCGACGATGACGTTGGGATAGCGCGCCAGCACCGCGACGGGTTCGAGTTTCAGCGGATCGAAATTCAACGATTTGTAGATCAGATCGGCGGCACTGTAGTTCAATTGCGGCGCACAGAGCAGCGTGTAGCCATCGGGCTTGGCATTGGCGACGAGAGCAGCGCCAAGATTGCCACCGGCGCCAGGCCGGTTCTCGATGATGATGGCCTGCCCGAGCGCGGACCGCAGCTTCTCAGCCACCAGACGCGGCAACAGATCGGCCGTTCCGCCCGCCGCGAACGGCACGATGATCGTGATCGCACGCTCCGGATAATCCGCCTTCGCCACACCGGAAACGAGCGCCATCACCACGGCGGCAATCTGCAATTTCAGCTTCAACGACAATCCTCCCCATAAAGCTTTTCTTGCAGGAAACATAATTTTATGCATAAATCAAGCGCCATGGACAAATCAGACATCGCCACGCGCAGCAGCCCCCTCGCCTCTCAGGCTTACGAAACGCTGCGAGCATCGATCATCGCCTGTGAGATTTCTCCCGGCGAAAAGCTCAAGATCGATGCGCTGCAAAAGGTCCATAAATTTTCGAGCAGCCCGCTCCGCGAAGCGCTGAACCGGCTCGTCGCTGAAGGGCTCGTCACCTCCGATGATCGGCGCGGCTTCCGCACCGCGCCCATGACATCGGTTGATCTGAACGATCTCACCCTTTGCCGCACCATTCAGGAAGCCGCCGCTTTCGAACTGGCGATCCAACATGGCGACGATGCCTGGGAAGCCAGTGTCGTCGCGGCCTTTCATCAGCTGGAGAAGGTCGAGCGGCAGATCAATCGCGGCGAGGCGCAACGCGACGATCGGTGGACGCATCTCCACAAGACCTTTCACATTGCTTTGATCTCAGCCAGCCAATCCGAGCGGCTGATCAGCGCCTGCGAAAATCATTTCGATCAATCGGAGCGCTATCGCCGCCTGTCGGCGAGCGTGCGCAGCAAATCGCGCAATACGGTCGCCGAACATAAGGCGCTCGTCGACTGCGTGTTGCGGCGCGACGCGGCGAAAGCGCGAACGTTGATCATCGATCACATCGAAAAAACCGCCGCCAATGTCGCAAGATATTTGAAGGAAAAAAGGCTTTAGGCGTTGCATCGCGACCCGACACAGGCGGATCAATAAAATTAAACTCATAAGTGTAAAATAAGCCTCGCGGCCCATAAGGCCTCTCGCTACAATCGAGCGGTCAAAACTGAAATCAGGGAGGAAACCATGCGTCTCGATGGATCGCATGCGCGCCAATTTTTCATTGGCCTGTTGTCGCTTCTACCCGTTTTTGCTTTCGCGCAAGAAGCCGCTGCTCAAGAGCCTGCCACCAAAGAGTCTGCGCCTGATCGTTCGCCGGCGCGCATCGTGCAAATTCGCATGAGCGACGGCGCCGTCATTTCAGCCGCACTCTACATGCCGAAAACCCCTGGCCCTGCCCCCACCCTGCTCGCCGCTTCGCCCTATCGCTTCGACAACGACGGCCTGCCGGCGGTTTCGATCTATCCGATTCAAGAACTCGGTCCCATCGGCTATTACAACCAACACGGCTACGCCTATCTGCATATGGACGTGCGCGGCACCGGCCGTTCCGGTGGCGAATATCAATATCAAAGCCGCCGCGAACAGCGCGATCTCTACGAAGTGACCGAGTGGATCGCCAAACAGCCCTGGTCGAACGGCAAGGTTGGCGGCATCGGTCAATCCTATTACGCGCGCTCGCAATGGTTCGCGGCCACTCAGACGCCGCCGCATCTGGCCTGCATCGCCCCTTACGACGGACATATCGATACCTATCGGCAATCGGCCTATACCGGTGGCATTCCCGGCGCCTATCCGGAATTTTGGTGGAGCACGGTCCGCAACTACAATCAGCGACCGCAAACTGGCCCTTCCAAAGAAGTGCCGTGGGACTATTCGCTGAACACGCGGCGCCATCCGACCTATGATGCCTTCTGGCGCGAGCGCTCAGCGGCGGAAAATCTACACCGGGTCAAAATCCCCGTCTATTCGATCGGCGTCTGGGGCAAGGTCGACTTGCATCTGAATGGCAATATTCTCGGCTTTCAGCGCGTCGCCGGTCCCAAGAAACTTCTGGTTCTGGGCGGCGCCGACGTGAATGAGGCCGTCGCCGAATTCGCCAGCATCAAGTTCCACGAAAGATATCTGCTGCCGTTCTACGACTGGTGCCTGAAAGGCCAACAGACCGCCTATCAGAACGAGCCGACCGTGAAATACGCGCTCGTCAACAGCAATCGTATGGAGACCGCGGACGCGTGGCCGCCGAAAGCCGCCAATTATCGCAGCTATTATCTGGCTGGCGGCTCCAGCGGCAGCGTCACTTCGCTTAACGATGGTCTTCTGACGTCGGAGGCTTCAGACAGCAACAGCGTAAAAACCGCCTATACCTATCCGGACGCGGGCTGGCGCAACGGCGTCGTCGGCCCCGGTCCCGATGGGCGGCCAGATCCGGCGCGGCGCGTTTTGACCTTCGTGACGCAACCCTTCGATCGCGACACGGAGATCACCGGGCCGATCAAGCTCGTCCTCTACGCCGCCTCAACTCAACCAGACACGCAGTTCATTATCAAAATCTCCGATCAGTCGGCGCAGGCCGAGGATGAACGCAGCCGTGGCGTGCAACCGCGCAGCCGGATCGTCACCAAAGGATGGTTGCTCGCCTCCCATCGCGCCATCGATGCCAAACAATCGCTCGAAAACGCGCCTTACTACACCCACGAGAACCCGCAGCCGATCGAACCCGGCAAGGTCTACAAATTTGAGATCGCCGTCATGCCCACGGCCTATCTCTTCAAAAAGGGCAGCCGGCTGCGTCTTGAAATCAGCAACGGCGATTCATCGGTGACGGACGCGATCTTCACTCATCCTTACAGCGCCCGACAGAACGGCACCGATACGTTCTTCCATAGCAAGGACTATCCGTCGCAACTCATCGTGCCGGTTCTGGATGCGGAGCGATCGGCGCAAGCCACGCCGCAAAAGTAAGAGAATTGCCGGCGGCTCACTCAGAGCCGCCGGCCGATTAGGAGGGGAGCATGGTGAACAGCTTGCGTAAGGCAGCCGGGCTTATCCCGGTTGCTGGCCTTGTCATCGCCGTCAGTACGCTGAATGCGCAGGCCGACATGACCAGCGACCTTTATGAAAAGGCCAAAAGCGAAGGTGCCCTCACCCTTTACACTGGCGGTCCTGTCGCACCCTATCAAGGCATCGTCGCCGAATTTGAGCAGAAATTTCCCGGCATCAAAGTCAGCGTCACCGGCGGCTTCAGCAATGTGCTGAACGAAAAGATCGAACAGCAGCTCAAGGTGGGCAAGCTTGAAGCCGATATGGCTCTCTTCCAGACGGCCCAGGATTTCGTCGCCTGGAAGAAGCGCAACCTGCTCCTCAATTTCCAGGTCGAAGGGCACGAGAACATCGCCGCCGTCTTCAAGGACCCCGATGGCGCCTTCACCACTGCGCGCGTCAATGCCATCGCCTATGCCTATAATAAGAACGCCGTGGCCAGCAGCGACGTCCCTAAATCGGCGCTGGATTTCCTCAAGCCGGAATTCTCAGGCAAAATCATCACCTGCTATCCGGCTGACGACGACGCCACGCTCTATGCCTTCTACACCATCGTCCAGAAATATGGCTGGTCCTACATGGACCGCTTCATGGCCAACAAGCCGAGCTTCATCCAAGGCCATCTCGGCGTCATCCGAGCCATCGCCTCCGGCGAACGCCATGTCACGTTCGACGCGACGACCTCGACCACGAGCGCCTTGAAGCAGACAGGCGCACCGATCGAACTCGTCGTTCCGCAAGACCATCCCATCGTCGTCTTCACGCTGACGGCTGGCATTTTCAAGGATGCGCCGCATCCTAACGCGGCCAAGCTCTTTCTCAACTGGTACATGCAGCCCGAACAACAACGCCGCTCCGGCGTCTTCTCGGCCCGCACGGACGTGCCACCGCCCGCGGGCTTCAAACCGCTGACCTCAGCGAATGCCGCTCTCGACTACAACCAATTCGTCTCGAACGACTCCTTGATCACTGATCTCCGTAAACGTTTCGAGGCTTATACCGGCCCGGTGGTCAACAAGGGCGGCGTGCAATAGGACAGAATCCAACTCGAGCAACACGCTTTCATCCGCCGTCGCCAAATGGCACATTGCCTGGCGATGTCAGAACCCGAATCCCTTCCCCGCATCATCATCGATGCGGATGCTTGTCCCGTGAAAGACGAAATCTATCGCGTTGCCGCGCGGCACAGGCTGCGCGTTCTGGTCGTCGCGAACAGCTATATGATGATACCGAAAGATCCGATGATCGAACGGATCGTCGTGCCCTCGGGCCTGGATGCCGCCGACAATTGGATCGCCGAACATGCCACGGTGCGCGATGTGGTCGTCACCGCCGATGTGCCGCTGGCCGCCCGCTGCGTCAAAGCGGGCGCCACCGTGCTCGCGCCGAACGGCCGCGAATTCACGCCCAGTTCGATCGGCATGGCTCTGGCCACCCGCAATCTGATGCAGGACATGCGCGATGCCGGCGCCGTCACCCGTGGCCCCAAGCCTTTCAGCCCACGCGACCGCTCAACGTTTCTGTCCAACCTCGACACCATTTTGGTGCGGCTGAAAAAGTCGGCGTAGCGCGGCCTGGCCCAATGATAAATCGGGCCGGCCTGATCTCGTTGAAATCGATCGCTCACGGCCGATTGCCTATCATATAGGCAGGCACCTCATCAAAGCACCTGAAATTACTGAGAAATATTGTGATATTCAGACATAAAAAACCATAAGTAGCGCAACTTTTTGCGGTGCAGTGATTTTTATCCCATGGGTCATCGGTCCGATTTAAGGACTTTTAAACGGCTAGATTTATTACCGCGTCGCACAATTGATGAATTGGAAGACAGATGATTATCGAGTTCACTGATTTCATGTGGATGGCCAGCGTTGGTTGCCTGCTGTTCCTCGGCATCGCCGCGGCCGCTCTCTATGCGGTGCGCTTGCGTTTGACGTCGGATAACGGAGATGACCGCAAGGATCTCTCGACCAACCGGCCCTCGCAACAATCCTCGCTCTGATAGCCGGATCGCTTTCTCAACAAAATGCCGCGGCATCGAGATGAGGCCGCGGCATTTTCATTGGCGGATTGAGAAAGATCAGAAAGGCCAGTACGACGGGGCTTTGTGAGCCCCATGAATACCTGGCTGCGGCCCATGATCGGCCCAGCCCAGATGTTCGGTTTGCGCGAACGTCGGCGCGCCTTCGAGCTCTTGTCGCGTCAGCCCCACCACATAGCCACCCTGTCGCACATCATATTTGAGGCTGTTCCAGGGCAGCGGATGGTAACGTTCGCCGATCGATAAAAAGCCACCGAACGACATCACCGCATAAGCAATCTTGCCGGACTGCTTATCGATCATGATGTCATAGATCTCACCGAGCGCTTCACCATCGGTATTGAAGACGCGCGTGCCGGTGACTTTGCCCGCCGCGATCAGCGAAGTGGTTTCGTCAAGAGCAACCATTTCATCCTCCTGCGTTGACTGTGAACGGTTCAGGCGCAGGCGCCTGTCACTCACAACGCACGAAGGTGGGGTGGAGTTGCGTGGCCGGAACCCGCAAGCTCCGGCGGCGTTTTATTGCCGGCTCAATTTCAGGTTGTCGAGAATCTGCCGGGCCAGCGCATAGCCGGTGGTGAGCGAGGTTTTCGGATTGTCCGGCGACGGCCGCCCCTCGATCCGCAGTTCGAAATCGACGCTCTTCGAACGCACGGAAATCTCATGGATATTCCGGCTGACCGTGGGATCGGCGATGAGGCGCACCCGCGTGGCGTCAAAGCCGGCGCCGATCAGCGCCACGGTGGCCGCCACATTGGCGTTTTGCGGATAGTCCCGCGCCGCAGACGCCGCCGCGCCTTCATAAAACACATGCGCTGACATCAGCGCCGCCAGATCGACCGCCTTTTCAGCCGGCGTCCCCATCCAGGCCTTGGGGGGCTTGCGCGATGTATAGACCACCTCGTCGAGACCGGAGAGCTTCGCGGCGGCCAGCAGATCAAGCCCACCGACCGCGCCGGGGCACAAATGATAGGACGCACCGGAGCTTTGCGCGGCAGCATCAAGCTGTCCGCGCAATTCGCCGTCCGCCAAGGCGCCAACCGATGTGACGATCAGATCGGCGCCGCCTTGCAGCACTTCGGCGCCATACATTTTCAGCGCACCGTGGCCAGCCGCCTCAGCCACCAGCAGCGGTTGAAACTGCCGCAGCTCCGCCGCCGAGCCGACCACATGGCGCTGACGCGCCAATTTGCTGCCAAAGCTCTCGAGCAGGTCGCGGGCGCGATTGGCGCCCTTCTCCCGCGCCAGGCAGATCACGGCCTCCAACGGCGACGGCAGATCGTCCGCGATGGCGCCAAGCGCCTGCCGGGCGATGCTGCCATATCCGATCAGGGCCAGCCGCATTAGCGCGCACCACCCGCGGCACCCGCCGGCGGACCGCCGAAGGCTTCCGCATAAGGACCGATCGCCGTCATGTCGACCTCGAGCATGATCGGGCCGCGTTCGGCCAAGGCTTTGTCGAAGGCCGGCTCGAAATCGTCGATCTTGCTGATGCGCACATGCGGCAGGCCCATGGCCTTGGCCAGCAGGCCGAAGTCCGGCGTATGCAGGTGGCAATAAGCGTGACGATTGCCATATTGCGCATCTTGAATGTTGGCGATGACGCCATAGGCCTTGTCGTTCATCATCACGATGACCGTGTCGCAGGCGTTTTCCACCACCGTGGCGAGTTCGCCGATATTGACCATCGAACCGCCGTCGCCGACCAGCGACACGGTCTTCTTGCCGTTGGCCGCGAACGCCGCGCCCACCGTCATGGCAATGCCCTGGCCGATGCCGCCGCCCAGCGCATGGACGCCCAGATGCGGCGCCGCAAGACGGACATAGCGGTTGCCGAAGGTGGAATTGCCGATCGTCACGTCACGCACGAAGGGCAGCGCCTGGCTATGCACGCGGTCGCGCAGCACGTCGGCCAGCTTCTTATAGACGCCAAGAACGCGTCCCACGCCCTCTTCGCCCTTGATCCTAGCAGCGAGAACGGCCGCATCGAATTCCTTGTCGCCCCCGACCTTCTGCGGCAGGCGCTGCAACAGGCCTTCCAGCGCCAGGCGGGCATCACCATGAATGAAGAGATCGACCGGATAATTGCGGCCACCCTGGCTCGCATCGGCATCGATCTGGATCAGCGGCTTGCCAAGGCGCAGCATGTTGTTGCGCGTCTCGTTGCCGCGCAGGCGCGAGCCGACGACGATCATCAGGTCGCAGCGATCATAGATATCCTGCGCCTGCGGCGTCATGTTGAAGGCGCCGATATTGCGCGGGTGATCTTCCGGCACGCTGGCGCGGCCATTGGTGCTGGTCGCGGCACAGAAACCGCGCTCGACCAGAGCCGTCGCCGCAGCTTCCGCGCCACGGGCGCCGCCACCAAGATAGAGCATCGGCCGCTTGGCCTTCTTGATCATGTCGGCCAGCACGTCGAGATGTTCGGCATCGGGCTCGACGCGCACGACGACCGGCTTGCCGATGCGCGGCGGAATGATCGACGGCATGCGTTGCACGTCGACGGGGATTTCCAGGCTCACTGGCCCCGTCGGCGCGCTCAAGGCCGCCGAAATCGCCGCATGCACCACCGGCACCACGCCATTGCCGTCCCACAGGCGGAAATAGGCCTTCGACACGGCTTTCAGCATGTCGGGCTGGCGCGGCACGTCGTGAATGGCGGCGCGGTCGCGATCCATCCAGGGCGTATCGATCTGCGTGGTGATGTGCAGCACCGGCGAACCGGCGGTCAGCGCCTCGACCTGCGAGCCGGCGGCATTGCCCGCCGCCGTGCCCGTGCTGGTGATGACCACACCGACCGAACGCGACACGCGCGCATAGGCATCGGCCATGTTCATGGCGCCGGCCTCGCCGCGCGCTGGCACGAAGGTGATGCGGCCCTGGCGGAAGATCGCGTCCAGGATCGGCATGTTATGGATGGAGATCACGCCAAAGACGTGCGTGACGCCGGCCTCGGCCAGCGTGCGGGCGATCAGATCACCGACCGGCTCGTCACGGGTCGTCAGGGAAGATGTCGCGGTTGCGATGTTCATCGCGTCCTCTCAGATGTAGCGGGAAATTCCGCCGGAAATTTCAAGGGAAGCACCGGTCACGTAGCTGGCTGCCGGTGAGGCGAGAAAAACAATGGCGCGCGCCACTTCATCGGGCAGGCCGAGGCGCGCGAAGGGAATGTGCTTGGTCTTGGTCAGTTCGACCATCCATTCGTCGCGCGTCTGCGCCTTGTTCTCGCGCGCCTGGAAACGCCGCTCCCACTGGCCGGAATCGATCAGGCCAAGCATGACGGAATTGACGCGAATGCGCGGCGCGAATTCGGTCGCCAGCGATTTGACGAGGCTCTGCACGCCGGCACGCGCCGCCGAAGTGCAAACCATATAAGGCTCGGGCTGATAGGCGAGCAGCGAATTGACGGCGAGGATCGCCGCCGCCGTGCTCTTCTCCAACTGCGGCTGGAACGCCCGCACCGGATGAATCTGGCTGAAGAACTTGAGGTCGAGCTCGGCCCGCCACTGCTCATCGGTGGTCGAGGCGAAGGTCGACATGCGCCCCTGCCCCGCATTGTTGATGAGAATGTCGGCGCCACCAACCCATTTTTGCACGGCGGCCGCGAAAGCCTCGACGTCTTCCCTCTTGGTTACATCGCAGCGATGCGCCATCACCTTGCCGGGAAAGCGCGCTTCGAGATCGGCCAAGGCTTCCGCCAACCGCGCTTCGTCGCGGCCACAGATCGCCACTTTGGCGCCTTCGTTCAGGAACAGGCCGGCCGATGCCAAACCAATGCCTGACGTGCCGCCGGTTACGACAACAGTGCGCCCCGAAAGCCCCAAATCCATTCGCCTCTCCTGACCGCTCAGACCTGTTGCGTTTTGTTTTCGTCAGCCGATCGCTCAGCTCATTCATCCGGATCCGGCTTTCGTGTCCGAAACGCATCACATACGATTCGAGCCACTCTCCCAGTGTCTTTTCATCGAGACCATTGGTGATGCTTCAGCCTCGATTTGCTGATTCATGACGCAATCTCCTAGATCTCTGCCGCTCCCGCGATCACTTCGTGCTCGTTTCGAAAGCATCGGCCCAGACACTGCATTCGTTCCGCCAACCACCGGAATTTTATTTTGACAATTTGTACACGACGTTCTAGCGTGTTGCAAATATGAAATGATGTTTCTCTAATGAAACACACTTTCCACAGTCATCGAGCAGGGATGCCATGGCGAACGAGGGGCCCGGTACGACGAGCGAGACGGCATCGGAAACGATGCTCATGACGGTCTTTCTCCGTCATGATCAATCCAACAATCTCGACGCCGTGCAGACGAAGTTGAAAGATGCCGACTGGTGGGAACGCTTTCCGCCGGCAGGCGTGGAAGTCGTCAATTGGGTCGTCGCCATGGGCTTCGGACAAATCGTCACCCTGCGCTTGCCGCCATCAAAAATTCCGCTCGTCAATGTCGAATTGGAACGTTCGGCTTGGGGCGTTTTTACAACCGAATGCTATCCGGCTTACGATTTCGTGCCGGTGCGCGAAATGATCAAAGAACGTGTGCGTAAAGGAGGCAAATGATGGATCAGTATCTGAATCCCCATCAGACCCGAGACCACGAGCCGACCGATTATGAAAATCTCCTCGGTGACGGCATCGAGAAAGCCTATGCTGCCGGCATTCACGACCTGCCCGGCATCTGCAAATCGCTGAACGACGATTGCGTCCCCTCGCCCAACGGCTCGCCGTGGACACCTGAATTGTTCCAGCAGGAAATGAAGCGCCTTGGCGCGTAAGTAGGAGAGTGAAATGGCTGCCGTTTCCGATACCGCCGTTGAAAAGCTTCTCTCCGTCGGCACTCGCAACCAGTGGTATGCGATCTGCCCGACGCATTTCGTTACCGAAAAGCCCTTGTCCCTGCGCCGCTGCGGCTATCGCATGGTTTTGTGGCGCGGCCTCGACGGCACGCCCTATGCGCTTGAAGACCGCTGCCCGCATCGCGGCGTGCCGCTCTCCTGCGGCATCCTCATGGGCGACCGTATCGCTTGCGGCTATCACGGCGTGCAGGTGAACAAGGACGGCATCGCCGTCGTTGTTCCCGGCGCCCCCGGCAGCAAGCTCGAAGGCTCGAAGGCGACCAAGTCCTTCCCGCTGCAGGAGCGCGCCGGCGTCATCTTCGCCTATGTCGGCGACGAACTGCATCCGGAACCGCCGGAACTGGTCCTGCCGGAAGAACTGAGCTCGCCCGAGTTCAGCGCCTTCCTGTGCTATGCCGAGTGGAACGGCGACTATCGCTATGTCATCGACAATGTGATGGACCCGATGCACGGCACCTTCCTGCATAAGCAGTCGCACTCCATGTCCTTCGGCGATACGCAGGCCGCCTTCCGCATCCGCGACACCGAGAACGGCTTCGTCTTCGAGAAGGAAGGCCAGCGCAACGTCAACTTCGACTGGACCGAATATGGCCAGACCGGCACGACGTGGCTGCGCCTGGAAATCCCCTATCCCAAGAGCGGCGGCCCGGGTGGCAACTTCCACATCATCGGCTCCTACACGCCGATCTCCGACAGCAAGGCCGTGGTCATCCACTGGCGTTGCCGCAAGGTC
Source organism: Rhizobiales bacterium 62-17 (assembly GCA_001898965.1). Lineage (GTDB taxonomy): Bacteria > Pseudomonadota > Alphaproteobacteria > Rhizobiales > Beijerinckiaceae > Terripilifer. The sequence goes on along the minus strand of MKVW01000003.1, from coordinate 113,294 downwards.
GACGGTTGGCAGCGTAACGCCTGGCGCTTCCTCTACAAGAACCGCCTCGAAGCACGCCACTGGCACGTGCTCGAACAGGATCGCACCATGCTGGAAGCCTGCGATCCCGACGCCAACAAGCATGAGAACCTCTATTCCCACGACATGGGTCTCGTGCGTCTGCGCCGCGTGATGAAGAACCAGGCCATTCAGCAGCTCAACGCCCTGACTGAAGCCGGCCGACAGGTCGCCTGACCTGACGATCGAGGCGGCGCTGCAGCGCCGTCTCGCCGCAGCACGAACATCTGGAGTAGACCGTGAGCATTTCTGGCATCGACCGCGTGACGTATGGCGTTGAAGACATCGCGCTGTGCCGTCGCTTCTTCCTCGATTGGGGCCTGTCGCTCGTCCGCGATTCCGACACGGCACTCGATTTCGAAACTCTCAACGGTTGCGAAGTGTTCGTGCGCCTGCACGACGATCCCTCGCTGCCGCCGGCGATCGAAACCGGTCCCACCGTGCGCGAAGTGATCTGGAGCGCCGAGAACGACGCCGACATCACCGCCAGCCGCGAGAAGATGCGCAACGCGCCGGGCTTCCGCGAAGCCGACGGCACCTTGTTCTGCACCGACCCCAATGGCCTGGCCCTGGGCGTGCGTGTCAGCCGCAAACGCGCCATCGAGGTGCACGGCGGCCAGACCAACACCTGGGACAAGGCTTCGCGGGTGAATGCACCGAGCGCCAGCTATGACCATGCGACACCGATCGAAGTCGGCCATGTGGTGTTCTTCACCAAGCAGCTCGACGAAACGACCAAGTTCTACGAAGACATCGGCTTCTGCCTGTCGGATCGTTATCCCGGTCGTGGCCACTTCCTGCGCACCGCACCGCGCGGCGGCCATCACGACATGTTCCTGTTGCAGACGCCGGAAGGCAAGCCCGGCCTCAACCACGTCGCCTTCGCCGTGCGCGACATCCACGAAGTCTTCGGCGGCGGCATGCATATGTCGCGGCTCGGCTGGGACACGCAGCTTGGACCGGGCAAGCATCCGATCTCCTCGGCCTTCTTCTGGTACTTCCAGAATCCGGCCGGCTCGCTCATCGAATATTATGCCGATGAGGACGTGCTGACCGAAGAGTGGAAGACCCGCGACTTCACGCCTGGCCCTGACCTGTTCGCCGAATGGGCGATCTCCGGCGGTATCGACGGCAAGACCCGTCGCCAGAAGAGCGCCAGCACGCCCGCGCCCGACGGCAAGTTCATCACCGAGAAGCGGAGCTGAAACCGATGGCGCAGATCCGCCTCGAATGCCGCAACGTCGCCAAGCGCTTTGGCGCCATCACCGCCGTTCAGAACCTCAACTTCAAGATCGCCGACGGTGAAGTGGTTTCGCTGATCGGCCCCTCCGGCTGCGGCAAGAGCACCCTGCTCAACATGGGCTCGGGTCTCGATCCAGCCAGCGAAGGCGAAGTGCTCGTCGACGGCGAGAAGGTGACGAAGCCGAACGAACATGTCGCCTTCATGCTGCAGAAGGACCTGCTGCTGCCCTGGCGCACCATCCGCCAGAATGTCGAATTCGGTCTCGAAATCCGCGGCGTCCCGGCCTCGGAACGCAAGGCGATCTCGCTCGAACTGCTGCGCAAGTGCCGCCTGCCGGATTTCGCCGAAAACTATCCGCACCAGCTCTCGGGCGGCATGCGCCAGCGCGCCGCGTTGGCCCGCACGCTTGCCGTCGATCCCGCCGTGCTGCTGATGGACGAACCGTTCTCGGCGCTCGATGCGCAGACCAAAATGGTATTGCAGCAAGATCTCGGCCGCACCCTGGCGGAGACCGGCAAAACGACCTTGTTCGTCACCCACGATCTCGTCGAAGCGATCGCTTTGTCGGATCGTGTTCTGGTGATGAGCCAGCGTCCCGGCACGATCATCGAAGAAATCGTGATCGATATTCCTGGCCGGGAAAACCCGATGGAACGCCGTAAGAGCCCGAAAACGGGCCCGTATATTGCACAACTGATGAGTCTTCTGCACATCGGCGAAGAAGTTCATTGAAAACGCAAAAAAGGAGAAGGGTCATGAATTCGCGTCGCAAGCTTCTTGCATTGACTTTCGCCGGCTTGGCCGGCTCCTTCGGTTTCGCTGGCATTCAGGGCGCGCAAGCACAGGCGCCGCTTCAGGACATCACCTATCTTCTGCCCGCGCCGGGCTCCCTGCCCGCGTTCGGCCCGTGGATGGTCGCCAAGCAGCGCGGCTATTTCACCGCTGAAGGCCTCAACGTGAACTTCCAGGTGGCGCGCGGTGGCGTCGACGTCGCCAAGCAGGTCGGTGCCGGCAATGCCGTCGTCGGCGGCGCCATCGGCGATACGCCGATCATCGTGCGCAGCAATGGCGTGCCGGTGAAGGCGATCGCGGTGATCGGTGGTCGCGCGCTGATGCAGCTCGCCGTCAACAAGGACAAGGGCATCAACTCGGTCAAGGATCTGAAGGGCAAGACGATCACCGTTCTCGCCTATCAGGACACGACCTTTTTCGCTCTGCTCGGCATGCTCGCCACCCAGGGCATGACCAAGAACGACGTCAATGCCCAGGCCGTCGGCCCGGTCAATATCTGGAAGCTCTTCGCCGCCGGCCAGTCCGACGCGATGGCGGGCACGCCGGAATGGACCATCCAGGCCCGCAAGGAATCGCCGAAGATGAACATCGAGGCCATTCCGTCCGACACCGTGTTCAAGAGCATGGCCCAGGCCATCGTCGCTTCCGACGAAACCATCCAGAAGAATCCGGAACTGCTGCGCAAGATCGTGCGCGCCACCCTCAAGGGCATGAAGGCGCTCATGGATGATCCGGCGGCGGCGGCGGTCGATTACGCCAAGGCCGTGCCGGAATTCACCGGCAAGGAAGCCGACCTGACCGAGATCTTCAAGTCCTACAACACCCTCGTCTATCCCGGCCAGAAGGTCCTCGGCGAAATGGACGAGTCGCGCCTCTCGGCGCTTCAGGATTTCTACCTGAAGGAAGGCATCATCGAGAAGACGACGCCGGTGAAGGAACTCTACACCAATCAGTTCTTGCAGTAACAAAAAGACCGGTGGGATCAAAAGATGGGTAGCGAACTCAGCAATCCTTCCACGCAGCGCATGGTGCTTGCCAGTCTCGCACTGGCAGTCATCTCCCTTGCTGCTTGGGAATGGGGCCCGCGCGCGCTGGGCATTCCGCAATTCATCATCCCACCGGCGTCTCAAGTCTGGGAAGAATTCCTCAAGATGCTGACGCGTGACCGCCTGATGTATCACACGGGCATCACCGCCATGCAGGTCGTCGTCGGTTTCGTTTTAGGCATGATCCTCGGCATGGCCGTCGGCTTCATCCTCGGCATGTCGCCGACGGCGGAATTCGTGCTTTCGCCTTACATCCTGGCCCTGCAGATCGCGCCGAAAGTCGCTTTCGCGCCGCTCTTCGTCATCTGGTTCGGCTATACGGTCTATCCGAAGATTTTAGTGGCCATATTGATCGTGTTCTTCCCAATCATGATCAATGTGCTCGGCGCCGTGCGCGCCATCGATCCCGATATCGTCCGTCTGGCCCGCTCCTTCAACGCCAGCAAGGTGCAGATCTTCCGCAAGATCGAGTTCCCGGCCTCGCTGCCGCCGTTCTTCGCCGGCCTGCGCATCGCCGCAACCTTGGCGGTCATCGGCGTCCTCGTCGGCGAACTCGTCGGCGGCAACCAGGGCCTCGGCTATCTCCTGACTTTCGGCGAAGGCGCCGGCAACACGCCGATGGTCTTCGTCACCATCATCATGCTCACGATCATCGGCATCCTGCTCTATGGTGCGATCGTGCTGATCGAAAACCGCGTGCTGCATTGGCTGCCCGGCCGCGCCCGTCGCGCGTCGTAGGAGAGGCCTAAAATGGAGCTGACTGGACGCCGTATCGTCGTCACCGGCGCTGGACGCGGCCTTGGCCGCGCCTTCGCCGAGGCCTGCGTCGACGCAGGCGCTGAGAGCGTCATCGTCGCCGACATCGATGTGAAGCTGGGCGAAGCCTGCGCCGCCGACTTGCGCCAGCGCGGCGCCGACGCCCATTTCATCGCCTACGATCAGTCGCAGCCGCAATCGATCGAGGCCTTCGGCAAGGCTTTGGCCGAGCGCTTCGACCGCATCGACGGCCTCGTCAACAATGCAGCGCTCGCCACCGGCATCGGCGGCGTGCCCTATGACGAGATCGAGATCGCCACCTTCGATCGCGTCATGGCGATCAACGTGCGCGGCGTCTGGCTGGTCATCAAGGCGCTCGCTCCCCTGCTCAAGAAATCGACGCTTGGCGGCCGCATCGTCAATGTCGCCTCCGACACCGCCATGTGGGGCGCGCCGAAGCTTCTGCATTACGTGGCGAGCAAAGGCGCCATCATCTCGATGACGCGCTCGCTGTCGCGCGAACTCGGCGCCGACGGTATCTCCGTCAATGCCATCGCGCCCGGCATCGTCATCAGCGAGTCCACCGAATATGTGCCGCAGGAGCGGCACGATCTCTACGTCAACAATCGCGCCATCCCGCGCCAGCAGATGCCCGAGGACGTCACCGGCCCCGTGATCTATCTGCTCGGCCCTGGCGCTGGCTTCGTCACCGGCCAGTTGGTTCCGGTGAACGGCGGCTTTGTGATGAACTGAAGTAAGAGCGATGCAGGATAACCAGGAGAACATCGTCTGGCAGGAAAACGGCACCGGCACGCCGCTGGTGCTGCTGCACGGCATCGGCTCCTCGGCTGCCTCCTGGGCGGCGCAGCTCGCGCATTTCGGCCAGCACTATCGCACCGTCGCCTGGAACGCGCCGGGCTATGGCGGCTCCACGCCCCTGCCCGAAGAAGCGCCCGAGGTTTCCGCCTATGCGCAAGCACTCGCTGGCCTGCTCGACCGGTTGCAGATCGGCAAGGCCCACGTCATCGGCCATTCCCTCGGCTCGCTGATGGCGGCGCGTTTCGCCGCGCAATATCCTGAACGCATTCTCACCCTCACGCTCGCCTCCTGCGCCATCGGCCACGCCAAATTGCCGGCCGAGGAGCGCGCCCGCATGCTGAACAGCCGCATCGACGATGTGGCGGCCCTTGGCCCGCGCAGCATGGCCGAAAAGCGCGGGCCGCGCCTGCTGGGTCCGCACGCCAGCGAAGCCTCTATTCGCAAGGTCGTCGACGTGATGGCGAGCGTCGATCCGCAGGGCTACGCCCAGGCGGCGCGCATGCTGTCGCAAGGCAATATGCTCGACGATGTCGCCATCCTGCCCGCCACCATGCCAGTGCAGGTGGTTTACGGCACCGCCGACGTGATCACGCCAGCGGCGGCCAATGAACGGGTTGCCGCGGCCCGGCCCGGCACGCCGATCACCGCCATCCCCGATGGCGGCCATGCCGTCTATGTGGAAATGCCGGACGCTTTCAACGCCGCCATCGATTCATTTCTGGAGGGACATGATGAACGGCCCTGACATGATGCCGGAGGGCAAATATATTGTCCCGGCGCTGACGCAAGGGTTGTCCGTCCTCGGCCTGTTCTCGCGCGAACGCCCGGTTCTGGCGCCGCCCGACATCGCCCGCGAACTCAACCTGTCGCGCGCCACCGTCTTCCGCCTGCTGCACACACTCGAAACCATGGGCTATCTGCAGCGCGACATCAACGATCGGCAATATCGCTTGGGGCCGGCCGTGCTCGGCCGTGGCTTCGCCTATCTTGCCTCGCTCGATCTCGTCGAAGTGGCGCAACCGGCGCTCCGCAAGCTGCGCGACGATACCGGCATGTCGTCTCATCTGGTGATGCGCGATCGCCGCGAAGTGGTCTATCTCGCCCGCTTCCCGGCCCATTCGGCGCTGGCCAGCAGCGTACAGGTCGGCACGCGCTTTCCCGTGCACGGCACCATTCTGGGCCGCATGCTGATCTGCGAACTCGACGACATGGAATTGCGGGAACTCTTTCCCGAGCCGAACCTGCCGCGCTTCAGCGAACAGACGCCGAAGACGCTGCCGGCCCTGAAAAAGCTGCTTAAGGAAGATCGCGATCGTGGCTATGCGGTGAGCCAGTCCTTCTTCGAGCGCGGCATCAGCGCCATCGCCGCGCCGTTGCGCGACAACAACGGCCGCATCGTCGCCGCGATCAACGTCACCGCCGTCGACACCACGGTGGCTGCGGAAGAAATGGCCGGCCGCTTGAAGGATCTCGTGCTTTCGGCCGCCCGCTCGATCTCAAGCCACATCTCCAGCGAACAGGCCCTCGCCCGCACCCTGGCCACCGCCGGCAAATAAGAACAGCCTTGGCGTCGGCACCGGTCACATTCACGTGACGCGTATCACCGTGGCCATGCTTGCAACACGCCGTCCCCTCGTCCTAGCTTGCCTTTAACGGCGTCAGCCGACAGGGAGGAACGGGAATGAGGAAGGCGAGCTTGATCGCTGTCGCGACGCTTTTGGCCGCGATGACAGGTGTTCAAACCACAACCGCGCAAGCACAAACACAAGCACCCGGTTCGATCCTCACTTTGATCGTCGGCTTCGCGGCGGGCGGTTCGGCCGATTCCATCGCACGGGTGGTTGGCACACGGCTCGGCGAAAAACACCAGCGCAAGGTCGTCGTCGAGAACCGCCCCGGCGCCGGCGCCAACATCGCCACGAAAGCCGTGATCGGCGCGGCGCCCGACGGCGCCACCCTGCTCGTCTCGACCGCGGCACTCGCCATCAACGAGACGCTCTACCGCAACAAGGGCTTTACCGCCGACGAATTGAAGACCATCGCCGTCGTCGCAACCACGCCGGAAGTCTTCGCCATCAATCCCAGCGGCTCGGCGCAATCGCTCAGCGATTTCGTCGCCCAGAACAAGGGCAAGGAAATCGCCTTCGCCACAGCCGGCATCGGCACCAGCTCCCATATCGCGGCGGAATATTTCTTCCGTGAGCTGGCCAAGACCGACGCCAAACACGTGCCGTTCCGTGGCGGCCCGGATGCCACCAATGCAGTGCTCGGCGGCCACGTGCCTCTCGTCGTCTCCTCCCTCTCGGGCTTCGCCGCCCAGGTCGCCGGCGGCCAGTTGCGCGGTCTGGCGGTGGCCTCGCCGCAGCGCATCGCGGTGATCGGCAAAGTGCCGACCTTCTCCGAGAGCGGCTACAAGGACTTCACCGCCCAATCCTGGGTCGGCTTCTTCGCCCCCTCCGCGACCCAATCGGCCGAGATCGACACGCTCAACAAGCAGATCGACGACATCATCCGCGAACCGGCGATCCGCGAGCGACTGGTCGCCATCGGTTTCGACCCGATGAACGCCAGCCGGCAGGAAGCGGAAGACTATTTCCGGCGCGAAATTGCCCGCTGGCGCACCATGGTGCAAAGCCTCGGCCTAACCGTCGAATAAACGCGAACGCGCTCCACGGCCAAATTAAAGGCTTTACGATCGCGTCTCCGTCAGCTCTTGGCTTTATCCGGCCCGTCGCCGAAGCCAAGCGGTGAGACGTGGCCGTAGGTGCTCTCGTAGTCGCGCTGCGCGTCCTGCGGGAGATATTTGGCTTCGAGATCGCGCACGCCGGTGTAACCGGTCATCTCGGCGAACTCGAGCGCACCGAACGGATTGCTGGCGATGCTCTTGCGCCAGTCGGTCAGCGCGGCGACGCCGCGCTTGTTGAAGTCGGCCAGCACGTGCCAGGCGGCCTGCATACCGGCGGACGCCGCCAAGGTCGGATAGAGCGCGATGCGCAGGCCCGTCTTCTCCAGGTCCGCGAAGTCCGGCCCCGGCGGCGGGCCGCCCCAGATCATCAGCACCGGCGCCGGCACCGCTTGGCAGACCTCTTGCAATTGCTCCAGCGACTTCGCCGAATTGAGCCAGACGAGATCGGCGCCACCGTCGCGCGCATAAGCGACGCAGCGCTCGATCGCATCCTGCGGGCTCGATCCTTCCGCGCCGATGGCATCGCAACGCGCGCAGATGACGAAATCCGGATCGATGGCATCGCGCGCCGCCACCGCGGCCTTGAGCTTGCCGACCATCTCCTCTTTCGAAATCACCCGGCGGCCAGCGCTGGTGCCGGATTTTTTCGGCGCTTCCTGATCCTCGATCGACATGCCGGCGACACCAGCACGGACGATCTCCTGCACGCTGAAATGGACGTTGACCGCATTGCCGAAGCCGGTATCCGCGTCGAGCAGGATCGGAATGTCCGAACGCGCCGCGACATGGCGGGCATGGTCGCAAATGTCGCGCAGGCCGATCACGCCCGTATCGGGAACGCCGAGCAGAAAAGCCGACATCTGCGATCCGGCGACGAAGAAACATTCGAAGCCGGCCCTGGCGGCGATCTTGGCATACATCGGGCTGAAACCGCCCGGCATCACGGTCAGCCCGTCCTTCGCCAAAAGCGCGCGAAACGCCAACCGCTTGCGCTTCTCGGGATGGATGAATGGGTCCGTCATATCGTTTCCTCCAGCAAAATCCGCCGGCCGCCCGCTTGCCAGATACGTTCGCCAGTCTGGGCATGCTTTGCCATTCATGGGCCTTCACATCCAGGGAAAAAGGTGGAAGCTTACGGCCCCGCGAGGGAGGCCACAGGGCCACCAGGGAGGACACCTGATGATCAAGGTGCAGGATATCGTCTATGTCGTGTATCGGGCGCCCGATCTCGACAAGATGGAACAGTTTCTGACCGATTTCGGCATGTATCGGACGCTGCGTGAACCCGACAGGCTCTATATGCGCGGGGCCGGCGACTATCCCTACATCCACGTGACGGAAAAGGGCGAGCCAGGCTTCGCCGCTGTCGGCATGCTGGCGGGCTCGGAAGCGGAACTCGATGAAGCCGCGCGCCTGCCCGGCTCGTCCGCCATCGAAACCATCGATGCGCCGGGCGGCGGCAAGCGCGTGCGCATGCAGGGGCCGGACGGCTATCGGATCGACCTGGTGCACGGCATCAAGCCCGTCGAACGGCTCGATATCCGCGATCCACTGGCGATCAACTTCGGCTACGAGAAGAACCGCCTGTTCGAATTGCAACGGCCGAAGAACGAATCCGCCAAGATCATTCGGCTGGGTCATTGCGTGCTGAAATTCACCGACGGCAGCGCCGCCCGCGACTGGTTCATCAACACGCTCGGCATGCTGGTCACCGACCGGCTGCACGTGCCTGACGATCCCAAGGTGACATTAGGCACGTTCATGCGCTGCAACCGGGGCGATAAGCCGGCCGATCATCACACCATCTTCGCCCTGCATGCGCCCGGCGATATCAACGTCCACCACGTCTCTTTCGAGGTGCAGGATCCGGACGCGGTTCAGATCGGCCACTATTGGCTGCAGGGCAAAGGGTGGAAGCAGGAATGGGGCGTCGGCCGCCATCTCCTCGGCAGCCAGGTCTTCGACTATTGGCGCAGCCCCTGGGGCCATATTTTCGAACACTACGCCGACGGCGACTTGCTCAATGCCAGCGTGCCGCCCGGCGACTATCCAGCAACGGCAGAAAACCTGGCGCAGTGGGGACCGGAACTGTCGCCGCGCTTCTTTGAATCCGTGGTGACCTAGAAACGTATCCACGCTGTCCGTGTCTTCCCGGACGCCTGCGCAGCAGGCGATCCGGGATCCAGGGCAAAGGGAAAAATGTTTGCTTTCGTAGGACGCTCTACGGGAAGCCGCGACCTGATATCCTGCCAGTTGCCCCTGGATACCGGATCACGCTGCGCGTGTCCGGTATGACACCAAGGTTGCGGCAAGCGATCACGATCCCCCTATTGCCGCTCGATCTTCGCCGCCTCGACGATCTTCTTCCAGTTCTCGAACTCGCTCTTAATGATCCGCGCCATGTCCGCAGGGGTTTGCGAGATGCGCTGATCGGCGCCGACATCGAACAGGAATTTCTTCGTCTCCGGCCGTTTGACGATCTCGGTCAGCCAGCCGTGCATCTGATTGACGATCGGATCAGGTGTGTCCTTGGGGAACCACGCCGCCCAGATCACCGAATAGGAAAAATCCGGCACGCCGGCCTGCTGCATGGTTTGCAGATTGGGCGCCGCCGACACCGGATTGGCCGGCGTCGACGCCAACAGGCGCAGCCGCCCCTGCGAGGCCTGCGCCATGGCCAATGTGATGTCGGGAAAGAAGAAATCGATCAGGCCGGCGGTCGTGTCGGCAGCGGCATCACCGGCGCTCTTGTAGTTCACCTGCGTCGCCGTCGCGCCGATCTTTTGCAGAAAGAGACTGGCGGCGACCATGGCGCTTGAAGTCTGCGCGCCATAGCGCGCCCGGCCGTTCTTCTCCTTGATGAACTTGGTCAGATCGGCGACTGAATGAACGTCGAGCTTGGGATTGACCGCCAGCGCCAGCCCCAGCTCGTTCAAGGTGGCGACCGCCTTGAGCGCGGTGTTCGGATCATAATCGGCGCTCTTCATGAACAGCGGATTACCGACATAGGCGGACGCGCCGGTGATCAGCAGCGTATAGCCGTCGGGCTTGGCATCCATCGCCGCCTGATTGCCGACATGGCCGTTGGCGCCGACGCGGTTCTCGACGATGACCGGCTGGCCCGCCAGTTCACTGAGCGCCCGCGCATAGTAGCGCACCATCAGATCGCCCCCGCCGCCCGCCACATAGGTGCAGATCACCTTGATCGGGTGGTCGGGATAGGCCGCCAGCGCCAGACGTGGCGCCAGGGTTAAGGCGACAGCGGCAACCCATAGGTGCAGACGTCTTATGCGCATGACCAGCCCTCCCTCTGCCGATCCGCCGTCTGAGTTTAGCCCCAGACTTCTTGGGCGACTTCGCCGATCCGCTCCAGCTTGCGGCGCTGATCGTCGAAACTCATATGCGCCCCGTCGCGCGTCGCCGCGCCCTGGAAACCGCATTGGCTGCTGATGGCAAGCCGTTCGATCGGACAATGCTGGGTGGCGCTTTCGATGCGCCGCAGCAATTCATCGCGGGTTTCAAGCCGAGGATTGGTGCTGCTGACCAGCCCCAGCACCGCCACCTTGCCCTTGGGCAGATGCCGCAGCGGCTCGAAGCCGCCCACCTTGTCGCTGTCGTATTCGAGCAGATAGCGATCGACATGCAACCGGTCGAACAGCCGCTCGGCCAGCCAGTCATAGCCGCCCTTGCCGCGCATGAAGCCGGAACGGCTGCCCCGGCACAGATGCATCGCCAGGGTGAGGCCTGGCCGGCGCACCGCGTCATAGCAGGCGTTCTCCAGGGCGATGTCCTCCTCCAGCGCCTGATCGGCATCGAGCCCTTCCTCGGTCATCACCGTGAGGCGCGCCGGGTCGGCATAGATGGTGAACCCTTCATCGAGCTGGATATAAGCGCAGCCCTCCCCGACAAGCGCCTTCATCTCGCCGGTGACGATGCCGCCAATATCGGAACGCAGATCGTTGGCGTCGGGATAGGCCTTATCGGTGTCGCCCCGCCGATAGCTTTGCCGCGCGATCATCGCCGGGCTCGGCATGGTGATCTTGAAGGGCCCCGGCGCGTGCCGGCTCAGAAATGCCGCATCGACATCGGCCAGACGCTTCTTCTGCCGCACTTTGCCGGTGATCGCCTTGGTGTGCATTTGCAGCCGCGCCACGGTGCCATCGGGCCGTTTGAACTCGCGCAGAGGATATTTTTCCTCGAACCCGTCGACCGCCTCGCTGAATACGGTCTGCCAGGAATCCCGTCGCATTTCGCCATCGGTGAAGATCGCCATGCCGGCCTCTTTCTGCACCTGCAAAACGTCCAGCACGGCCGTGTCTTCCGCCGCACGCAGCGCGACACGATCGATCCGCCCCGCCTTGAAGTCATCGCGGGCATCGAGAAGATGCGGCGGTCGCAACAGGCTGCCGACCTGATCGCATCGGTAGTCCGACGCCATGCTCGCGGTCTTCACATCAGCCACCATCTCGCCGCCCTCCTTCTCGGTCGCGGGATTGTCCGGCGCATCGCGTTCCGTTTGCTTTGATACGGCGCTCTCCCTACAGCGGATTTGCAGCCGCTTGTCGGAGGATCGTACTCCGGCGTTTGACTGGCGCAAGAGGTCTGCAATCCCAAGGTCTGCAATCCGAGACACTTCGCAGGCGCTGCCCACATGGAACCATGAAGTTGGGCGGAATAAGATATTCGCACGAAGCCGCCATACACCTTCGGCCCTTGCATGTGGCGTCATCCTGTGCCCTGAAAGACCCATGAAGGGAAACGCAAGCAGCCGGCGGTGGCTGGTGTACCGCCCCAGCGCGATTTGCCCGCTTGTCCTGTCGATCGGATCAGCGCTTGCCGTGTTCGCGGTGGCGCCTGCGCTCGGCCAAGGCGCCCGCACCACACTGCCCGCCGAAGTTCCGCTGCCGCCGCGACGCCCGCAGACACTCGACCAACCGGTCGCGCCCACCGAACAACCACCCCCTTCGCCCCAGCCCGAAACGCAAACGGACCGTCCGCCGCTCAGCCGCGAAGCTTTGCGCTATTGCGCCGCCCGCTGGCAGGCGATGAAGCTCGATGGAACAGCAAGTGGGCGCCTCTGGCGCGACTTCGCCCAGGACTGCGCCGAGCAATACCGGCGCGACAAGCGCTGAACGCCCGTCCGGATACCCCTCAAAGGCAGGCCTCGAACGGCCCCCCTTAAAACGATTGTCCCCCGCATGTTGCCATGCGAGGGACGAGATGAAGATGAGACCTGAACGAAACGATCTGTTAATTGTCTAGACTGTTTGAAGGCAAAAACCTGGCAAACGGACCGACCAAAACATTTCGCTTATGTCTCCGAACCGCTGAAGTCTGGTCAGCGCTTCGAGCCTGACCAGCCTAAGCCGGTCCGCCCGAAAGCCCCTTACTTCTTCTTAGAAGCTTTCTTCTTGGCGGTCTTCTTCTTGGCAACCTTCTTCTTGGCGGTCGCCTTCTTCACTGCTTTCTTCGCGGCCTTCTTGGCCGGTTTACGCTTAGCTGCCTTAGCCATCTGAGGTCCCCTCTAAGTTGACAGCCGACGAGCTTCCGTCGGCATCAGGCAGACATAAGTTAGCGAGGTTAACTAGTTGTGCAAGTCATCCGTGTGCCGGAGAGCGCGTTGCGATGCCTTTCGACGCCTCGGCGACGCCTCTTCCAACGCATCCAAAGGCACACGCGCGGCATCGACTCGTCGATCAAGATTCAACAACACCAACCCACCATCGGCATCGAGCCGCATCCCCTCTCAGCCCACTCACGTTATACATGGACACAACGTCCAAGCGACGCGCGCGATGATCATCGATCGGCGGCATAGCTGATCGATTCAATAAAGAAACTCATTGATTCTCCTGAAAAACTGAATTGACGACGAAAAGCGTCCCACCCGCTGATCATGATCGGCGAAAGGCGGCGCTTCGTAATCGCGTCGCCGTTCTTCACATCGACATCGGCACATCAAGCACGAGGTTAAAGACACCGAGTCGCGGGACGTCGACGCATGGTTTCCTGTCAACGCGTAACCATGCCGAAAGGTGTCGCCGACACGTCGGCAACACCTCAAAAAAAATTTTGGGAATAGAGAAAATTTTGGCGCTTGCGATCGCCTTCGAAACCCAAAATCGCGCAACTGCCCCGAATCGGGGCAGCTTGATTCGAGCGATTCAGAGTCCGAGTTTGCTCTTCAGAAGGTCGTTCACGACCTGCGGATTGGCCTTACCGCCGCTCTGCTTCATGACCTGTCCGACGAACCATCCAAGCATCGTTGGCTTCGCCTGAACCTGCGCGACCTTGTCCGCATTGGCGGCGACGATGGCATCGATCACCGCCTCGATCGCACCCGTATCGGTGACCTGCTTCATACCTCGTGCTTCGACGATGGCATGCGGGTCGCCGCCTTCTTTCCAGACGATCTCGAACACATCCTTGGCGATCTTGCCGGAGATGGTGGAGGCGGCCAGCAGGTCGAGGATGGCGCCGAGCTGCTCCGCCGATACCGGCGACGCGGTGATCTCGATCCCTTCCCGGTTCAGCCGTCCGAAGAGTTCGTTGATCACCCAGTTGGCCGCCGTCTTGGCGTCCCGCCCGCGCGCGACGGCTTCGAAATATTCAGCCGACTCCCGCTCGCTGGCGAGCACGTTGGCATCATAAGCCTGCAGGCCATAGTCGCTCGTAAAGCGGGCGATCTTCGCATCGGGCAGCTCGGGCAAATCCGCGGCCAGCGCATCGACAAAGGCCTGGTCGAATTCGAGCGGCAGTAGATCCGGATCGGGGAAATAACGGTAGTCGTGCGCCTCTTCCTTGGAGCGCATGGAGCGCGTTTCGCCGCGTGCCGGATCGAAGAGCCGCGTCTCCTGTACGATGCTGCCGCCGTCTTCCAGAATTTCGATCTGGCGACGCGCTTCCACATCCACGGCCTGGCCGATGAAGCGAATCGAATTGACGTTCTTGATCTCGCAACGCGTGCCGAACGGTTGGCCTGGACGACGGACAGAGACGTTCACGTCGGCGCGCAGATTGCCCTTCTCCATATCGCCATCGCAGGTGCCGATGTAGCGCAGGATGGTGCGCATCTTGGAGACATAGGCGCGCGCCTCATCCGCCGAGCGGATGTCCGGTTTTGAAACGATTTCCATCAAGGCCACGCCGGAACGGTTGAGATCGACCAGACTGGCGTCAGGTGATTGGTCATGCACCGACTTGCCGGCATCCTGTTCCAGATGCAGTCGTTCGATGCCGACGCGGACTTGTTCGGTCGGCGATACATCGACGATGACTTCGCCTTCGCCGACGATGGGGCTCTTGTACTGGCTGATCTGATAGCCTTGCGGCAGATCAGGATAAAAATAATTCTTACGATCAAAGACCGAACGCAGGTTGATCTCAGCCTTCAGGCCGAGGCCGGTACGCACGGCCTGCTTGACGCATTCCTCGTTGATGACCGGCAACATGCCCGGCATGGCCGCGTCGACCAGCGAGACATGGGTATTGGCTTCGCCGCCGAACGCGGTGGAGGCACCGGAGAACAGTTTGGCGCGGGAATTCACCTGCGCATGGATCTCCATGCCGACGACGATTTCCCAATCGCCAGTGGCGCCCTTGACGAGCTTGGATGGTTTGGCTGCGGATGCGCTCATGACTGACTTCCGAAATTACTTATGACCACCACGTTTCGGGCAGGCTGATGCGGCCCGCCGCCCGTTCGATCGCCTCGGCCAAGGTGAACAGCGTCTGCTCCTCGAACGGCTTGCCGATCAGTTGCAGACCGAGCGGCAGGCCTTCGCGCGACAGTCCGGCAGGCACCGCGATACCCGGCAGGCCGGCCATGTTCACCGTGACGGTGAAGATGTCGTTCAGGTACATCTCGATCGGATCGGCGGAGCCCTTCTCGCCGATGCCGAAAGCCGCCGACGGCGTCGCCGGCGTCAGAATGGCATCGACACCATCGGCGAAGACGGTTTCGAAGTCGCGCTTGATCAAGGTGCGGATCTTCTGCGCCTTGACGTAGTAGGCGTCGTAATAGCCCGCCGACAGTACATAGGTGCCGATCATCACGCGCCGGCGCACTTCCTTGCCGAAGCCTTCGGCGCGCGTGTTCTCGTACATGCCGATGATGTCTTTGCCGGGCACACGCAGACCATAACGCACGCCGTCATAGCGGGCGAGATTGGACGAGGCTTCCGCCGGCGCGACGATGTAATAAGCCGGCAGCGCATAGCGCGTGTGCGGCAGACTGATGTCGACGATTTCGGCGCCGGCTTCCTTCAGCCAGGCAATGCCCTGCTGCCACAACGCCTCGATCTCTTCGGGCATACCGTCGAGACGATATTCCTTCGGGATACCGATGCGCATGCCGCGCACGGAAGCACCAATGGCCTTCTCATAGTCGGGCACCGGCAGATCGGCGCTGGTCGAATCCTTGGCGTCGTAACCCGCCATCGACTGCAACAGGATGGCGCAATCGCGCACCGAGCGCGCGATCGGTCCCGCCTGATCGAGCGACGAGGCGAAGGCCACCATGCCCCAGCGCGAGCACCGGCCATAAGTGGGCTTGATACCAACCGTGCCGGTGAACGCCGCCGGCTGACGGATCGAACCGCCCGTGTCAGAGGCAGTAGCGGCCAAGCACAGGCGCGCCGCCACCGCGGACGCCGAGCCACCCGACGAACCGCCGGGCACGAGCAGTCCCTGCTTGTCGCCCGCGAGCGCCGCCCTGCCCTGATCCACCGTCCAGTTCGGCGGCAACCAAGGCGAAGCGACCGGACCATAGAAAGAGGTCTCGTTCGACGAGCCCATGGCGAACTCATCCATGTTGAGCTTGCCGAGCATCACCGCGCCGTCACGCCAGAGCTGCGCCGTGACCGTCGATTCATAGACGGGCTTGAAGCCGTCGAGGATGTGACTGCACGCCTGGGTATGCACACCCTTGGTGGCATAGAGATCCTTGACGCCAATCGGCAGGCCTTCGAGCGGGCCCGCATCGCCCCGCGCGATCTTCTCGTCGGAGGCCTTCGCCATAGCCAACGCCTGCTCCGGCGTCTCGACGATGAACGCATTCAGGGCGCGCGCGCCGGCAATGGCATCGAGATGGGCTTGCGTCAGTTCCGTCGCGGAGAGACTGCGCTTGGTGAGCGCGTCGCGGGCTTCGGCGAGGGTAAGGTCGGTCGGCTGGCTCATTCGACCACCTTCGGCACAACAAAGAAATGTTCTTCGCTGCGCGGCGCATTGGCGACGACGGCGTCGGCGCCAGCCTGATCGGTCACCACATCGGCGCGCATGCGCATATGCATCGGAATGACCGAGGTCATCGGCTCGACACCCGCGACATCGACCTTGTCGAGTTCGGCAACGAAAGACAGAATGGCGTTAAGTTCGCCGGCGAGGTGCGGCACCTCTTCTTCAGTGACGGCGATCCGCGCCAGATGCGCAATACGCCGCACGGTCGCGTGATCGACCGACATGAAATCCCCATATGGTTGAAAGCTGCGCGGCTATAGCATTTGCGCCACCCACCGGGCAAATTTAAGCTGAATCGGCCCGAATATGCTCCTTGGACCGGATTCCGGCGTGGGATCAGCAAGACAGGCCCGCGTGGCCGTGATAGGCCGGCCCGATGACCGTCGAAATCGTCACCCCCGACACCCTTCTGCCCCGTCTGCACGCGCGATCGCGTCTGATGGGCATCGATCTGGGCACGAAAACCATCGGCCTGGCGATTTCCGATGTGGAACGGCGCATCGCCACGCCGCTCGAAACGATCCGGCGGGTCAAATTCAGCAAGGACGCCGCGCGCCTGCTCGAGCTGGCGACCACCTACGATATCGCCGCCTTCGTCATCGGCCTGCCGCTCAACATGGATGGCAGCGAAGGCCCGCGTGTCCAATCGACACGCGCCTTCGTCCGCAGCCTTGCGGCCCTCGATCAGAGGCCGTTCGTCTTGCAGGACGAACGCCTTTCGACCGCCGCCGTCACGCGCCAACTGATCGAACAGGACGTCTCGCGCGCCAAACGCGCCGAAGTCGTCGATCGCATGGCTGCGGCTTATATTCTGCAAGGCGTGCTCGACCGACTGCAGCACCTCAGCCAGGGCTGAGCGGCGCAAGCAAACGCCGCGGCCCATGAAGGCCGCGGCGCCAGCGTTCTACTGTCGAAAGCGAAGACGGCTTAACGCACGGTCATCGTCGTTGCGCCGCCAAGCGGCGCTGCACCACCGCCGACGAAACCGCCGCCGCCGCCACCGCCCAGGCCCTGCGGCCGGACGATGCCACCACCGCCGAAGCCCGGATTCGGGCGAACGACACCGCCCCCAATCGGGCCGTGCGGCACGATTGGCGCCGTCGTCGCGCCGCCGAGCGGCCGGCCGGTATAGATCGGGCCCGGGTAACCCGGGTTCGGCCGCGGATAGACCGGACGGTGACCGTATCTGTGACGATAGCGCGGGCCATAGTAAGCGGCCGGCGGGTAATAGCCGTAATTATAGCCGTAGTCGTAGTAGCCCGGGCCATAACCGTAGCCATAGCCGCCCGGTCCATAATAATAGTTGTCGTTGTAGCGATCAGCCGCGATGGCCGCGCCTATGCCAGCCGCGACCGCGCCAAAAGCGGCAGCCGGGCCGACGCCACGACGCACATGGCGGCGCGCGCCTTTCTTGCGCACCACATGCCGCTTCGCGACGTGCTTCTTCTTGGCGACATAGCGAACGTCCTGCATCAGCGGCGAAGCTTCTGCCGCCGCTTTGCGCAACGACGAGTCCACCGGCAAGGCCGAAGCCTGACCGATCAGTCCAATAGCGAAGGCTGCGCCGGCCAAGACCGGCAGAACCTTCATCGGTTTGCTCGAAAACATGACGCAATCCCCTTTATAAAGAGGTCGGCTCGTTCGGCCGACCATTTGGGCCTGAACGTATCGGCATGAACCTGAATGTAGGTTGAACGCTTCGCCAAACAAGAAGTTGCGGCGATTTTTCCGCAATCTCAGGTTGTAGCGGTCAAAGCGAAGACAAAACACCTATGGCATCAGCGTGATGCGATTGCCGCCTTGGCGGCCAATGGCGCCTTGCAGATCAAGTTCGAGGATCGCCGCCTGCACTTCCGCGACCGGACGGCCCGTGGCGCGCACGAGATCGTCGATCGACACCGGTGATGGCCCGAGCAAAGCGCGCAAGCGTTCGACGAAATCCTGTGGCGCGACAGAGGTCGCGAAGGCAGGCGCGACGGGTTGGACCGCGATGGCGTCGTTTACTTCATCCTGCGGCGCGACAGTATCGAAGAGGTCGGCCTCTTCATCGGCTGATGGCGCCCCGTTCTGATATTGCGGTCCCCTCGCTATCACGGGCGTCAAAGCTTCGATCACATCGGCGCTGCGCGTGCACAAGGTCGCGCCCTGGCGCAAAAGATCGTTGGTGCCTTCAGCGCGCGGATCGAACGGTGAACCAGGAACGGCAAACACATCCCGCCCCTGCTCGTTGGCATAACGCGCCGTGATCAACGAGCCAGAGCGACGCGCGGCTTCCACAACCACCGTGCCATAAGCGAGCCCGGAAACGATGCGGTTGCGGCGTGGAAAATCGCGGCCACGCGGCACCCATCCGATCGGCATTTCCGAAATGAGCGCGCCGCGCTCGCAGAGCGCCTCCGCCAACGGCACGTTCTCGGAAGGATAGATCTTGTCGAGCCCACCGGCGAGCACCGCGACAGTGCCCGTCGCCAATGACGCGCGATGCGCGCTCTCATCGATACCGCGCGCCAGTCCGGAAGCAATGACGAAGCCGGCCTCACCCAATTCCTGCGCCACCGTCGCCGCGAATTTCGCACCATAGGCCGAAGCATTGCGCGAACCGACGATAGCCACCATCGGCCGGGCCAGAACATCGAGACGCCCGCGCACCGCGATCACGGGCGGCGGCGCGTCGATGGCGCGCAAGGTTTGCGGATAATCGGCATCGTCAAGCGTCAGGAATTGCCCGCCCTGCCGGCGCAATGCCTCCCATTCGCGTTCGCAATCCTCGCGCGCTGCAAGCCGAATGGCACGGCCACCATTTTGCTTGGCGATGAGACGCGGCAGAGCTTTCAGCGCGGCCGAAGCACTGCCGAAACGTTGAAGGAGCGATTGAAAGGTACGCGGACCGATATTGTCGCTGCGCGCGAGCTGCAGCCAATCCAAAAGCTGCGCGTCAGAAAGACGAACCGGTCTTTCGCCGCGCCGCTCGTTCACGGCTTGCTGCCGATCTTGGTTTCGGTGCCTTCCATCAGCCGCGAAATATTCGGCCAATGTTTGAACCACAGCAGAGCGGCCAAAGCGATGAAGAGCTCGGTTGCCGCGCCGTTGCCCATCAGCCAAAGCGCCAACGGCGTCGCCAAGCTCGCAGCCAGTGCGGCGACCGACGAATAACGCGTGGCGGCGGCGACGCCGAGCCAGACGACGGCGAAAACAAGCGCGCCCGGCCAGGCGAGACCAAGGGCACAGCCCAGAAACGTCGCGACGCCCTTGCCGCCCTTGAACTTGAGCCAGACTGGATAGAGATGGCCAAGAAAGGCACCAAGACCGGCGATCACGGCCTGATGTTCGCCAAGCTGCGCGCCGATCAAGACCGCGACCGTTCCCTTCAAGGCATCGAGCAGCAAAGTCGCCGCCGCCAAACCCTTGCGGCCGGTGCGCAGCACATTGGTCGCGCCGATATTGCCCGAACCGATCGAGCGCAGATCTTCCGTGCCGGCGAGCTTCGTCAGCACCAGCCCAAACGGGATCGAACCCAACAAGTAGCCGATGGCAAGCGCGATCAGATTTTGCGGCAAGTCCGGAAAGATCATGTCTTCTCGTGGTCCAAGGCCCTAACGGGTGCAGATGACATTAACGCGCTTCGCCAAGAGAGCAAATCGAGAGAGCAATCGCATCACACGATCGTGCCAGCCACCATCGTCAGTTTGACGACCCCTTCCATGCGGGCTTCGTCAAAAGGCGTGTTCTTCGAACGCGATTGCAGGCGCGACGGGTCGACCACATAGGGCTCGTCGGGATCGAAACGGATCAGATCGGCCGGCGCTCCCTTTTGCAAGCGTCCCTGCGGCAGGCCGAGGATTTCAGCCGGCCGCACCGTCATGGCGTTGATGAGACGGCCTAGCGACACCTGCCCCGAACGCACCAGACGCAGGCCCGCCGACAGCATGGTCTCCAGACCGATGGCACCATATTCGGCTTCCGAGAACGGCACGCGCTTGGCTTCAACGTCCTGCGGGTTGTGGTCGGAGATGATCACGTCGATGAGCCCGCCGGCCAAGGCCTCGACGAGCGCAACGCGCTCTTCCTCGGCGCGCAGCGGCGGCGACAGTTTCAGGAAGGTACGATACTGGCCGATGTCGCTTTCATTGAGCGTCAGGTGATTGATCGAGGTGGCGCAGCTCACCGGCAGGCCAGCCGCCTTCGCCTTGGCGATGATCTCAAGCGACAAGGTCGTCGTCACCATCTGCGCATGATAGTGCCCGCCCTGCTGTCCTTCGCCGAAGGTCAGTGCCACAAGCCGCATGTCGCGATCCAGCATGATCGCTTCCGCCTCGCGCGGAATGCCGGGCAAGCCAAGCCGGCTGGCGAATTCGCCTTCGTTCATCACGCCCATGCGCGCCAGTTCCGGATCTTCGGCGCGATGAATAACGATCGCATCGAAGTCACGCGCATAGATCATGGCGCGCCGCATCACCTGCGACGACACCACCGACGTCGGGCCGTTGGAAAAGGCGATCGCGCCGGCTTCCTTGAGCAGACCGATCTCAGCGATCTCGGCGCCAGCAAGTCCCTTGGTCAGAGCGGCGCAGGGCAGAACGCGCACCTTGGCATTGTCGCGTGCGCGCCGCATCAGATAGTCGACGCTGGCGGAACCATCGATCGGCGGATTGGTGTTGGGCGCGGCCACGATCGTCGTCACACCGCCCGCCGCCGCCGCGCGGCTCGCGGTGGTGATGGTCTCGCGATGGCTCGCGCCCGGCTCGCCGATGAAGGCGCACATATCGATAAGGCCAGGGCTGACGATGTCACCGCCGCAATCGACAACCTGCGTGCGTTCGCCGGCATTCGCCTTCGTCACCTTCGCGCCGATGTCGACGATCAAACCATTTTCGATCATCACGCCGCCCGGCGTCTCCTTGCCGGTGGCCGGATCGAGCAGGCGCGCGTTGATGAGAGCGACGGGCGAGGAGGTCATAGCGTCAGCCATTGGGCAAGTTCTGCGACAGAGCTTCGAGCACGGCCATGCGCACGGCAACACCCATCTCGACCTGTTCGGTGATCAAGGAACGCGGCCCATCGGCCACGGCCGAGTCGATCTCGACGCCGCGGTTCATCGGCCCCGGATGCATGACCAGCGCGTCGGGCTTGGCCCATTTCAGCTTGTCCTCGTCGAGACCATAGAAGCGCGCGAACTCCTTCAGCGAGGGAATGAACGCGCCCTGCATACGCTCACGTTGCAGTCTCAGCATCATGACAATGTCGGCATCGCGGATGCCTGTTTCCATTGAGCGATGCACTTCAACGCCCATGCGCTCGATACCGGCCGGCAGCAAGGTCGAGGGACCGACGACGCGCACGCGCGCGCCCAGATGCGTGAGCAGGATGATGTTGGAACGCGCCACGCGCGAATGGGCGACATCGCCGCAGATCGCCACGGTGAGCCCTTCGATCCGGCCCTTGTTGCGCCGGATGGTCAGAGCATCGAGCAGCGCTTGCGTCGGATGTTCGTGGCTGCCGTCTCCCGCGTTGATGACCGAGCATGACACCTTTTGCGACAGGAGTTGCACGGCGCCGGAGTGCTGGTGGCGCACGACGATGAGATCGGGGCGCATCGCGTTCAAGGTGGCAGCCGTATCGATCAGGGTCTCGCCCTTGTTCACCGACGACGTCGCGACCGACATATTCATAACGTCGGCGCCGAGCCGCTTGCCGGCAAGCTCGAACGACGACTGGGTGCGCGTCGAAGCCTCGAAGAACAGATTGATCAGTGTGCGGCCGCTGAGCACCGCTCGTTTTTTCTCGACCTGCCGGGAAACTTTGACAGCCTCCTCCGCCATGTCGAGCAAAGTTTCGATATCCGGCCGGGAAAGTCCCTCGATGCCGAGCAGGTGCCGATGGGGGAAGACGGGAGCGCGGGCGGTCATATCGGCTGGTCTATAGGCCAAGCTGCGGAATCCGCAAGACATCCGCGGCACTTGCGCACCGTCTTCGACGGGTTTTGGCCCCCGAAATCATTACCTTAGCAGGACAACATCGAAGCCACCCTGAGAAGGAATATGAAACCGCATAAAAATCAATCTATTAGAGGGGCTTAAAAAGCCGCCAAACCGGCCCCAAATAGGGTGTTGGCCGGCCGGCCTATTTGACACTTGGCGGACCCTACACCATGTTCCCGGCCGATCGAATGTCTGTTCGGACCGGTTCCGGGCGTCTTTGGCCCGGTCCTCTTCGAATAGATACTTTCAATATATTTCAATGATTTAGCCTGCGAGGCGTTCCCCGCAATGAGTGCTGTCGTCATCGTCGAATCGCCGGCAAAGGCCAAGACGATCAACAAATATCTGGGCAAGGACTATGAGGTCCTGGCCTCGTTCGGTCACGTCCGCGATCTGCCGGCCAAGGATGGCTCGGTCGATCCCGAGGACGACTTTTCCATGCGCTGGGAAGTCGACAGCAAAGCCGCGAAACGCCTGTCCGATATCGCCAAGGCGGTCAAAGACTCCGATAAAGTCATTCTCGCGACCGACCCTGACCGCGAAGGTGAAGCCATTTCCTGGCACGTGCTGGAAGTGCTCAAGGGCAAGCACGTCCTGAAGGACAAGGCGGTCGAGCGCGTCGTTTTCAACGCCATCACCAAGAACGCCATTCTCGATGCCATGCGCCATCCGCGCAAAGTCGATGAAGCTTTGGTCGACGCCTATATGGCGCGCCGCGCCCTCGACTATCTGGTCGGCTTCAACCTGTCGCCGGTGCTGTGGCGCAAGCTGCCGGGCGCCCGCTCGGCCGGCCGCGTGCAATCGGTCGCCCTGCGTCTGGTCTGCGACCGCGAACTCGAAATCGAGAAATTCGTCAGCCGCGAATACTGGTCGATCGCCGCGCATCTGAAAACCAAGGATGGCGCGCCGTTCATCGCCCGTCTCGTCGGCGCCGACGGCAAGAAGATCCAGCGTCTCGACATCGGTTCGGGTAAGGAAGCCGAGGATTTCAAGGCGGCCCTGGAGAACGCCAAGTTCACCATCACATCGGTCGAGGCCAAGCCGGCCCGCCGTAACCCTTGGGCGCCCTTCACCACCTCGACCCTGCAGCAGGAAGCTTCGCGTAAGCTTGGCTTTGCTCCGGCGATCACCATGCGTCTCGCCCAGCGTCTTTATGAGGGCGTCGATCTCGGCGGCGAGACCGTCGGTCTCATTACATATATGCGTACCGACGGCGTCGACGTGGCGCCGGAGGCGATCGCCGCTGCCCGCAAGGTGATCGAGAAGGAATACGGCGCGAAATACGTGCCGGAAATACCGCGCAAATACGCGACCAAGCAGAAGAACGCGCAGGAAGCGCACGAAGCCATCCGCCCGACCGACCTCACCCGCCTGCCGCGCCAGCTCGCCAAGGTGCTCGATAAGGATCAGTTGCGTCTCTACGAACTGATCTGGAACCGCACCATCGCCAGCCAGATGGAATCGGCGGAGCTCGAACGCACCACGGTCGAAATCCTCGCGGAAGCCGGTTCGCGCAAGATCGACCTGCGCGCCACCGGCCAAGTCGTCCGCTTCGACGGCTTCCTCACCCTTTATCAAGAAGGCAAGGATGACGAAGACGATGAGGAAGGTGGCCGCCTGCCGCCGATGACGGCGGGCGATCCCGCGACGAAAGAAAAGATCGAAGCCAGCCAGCACTTCACCGAGCCGCCGCCGCGTTTCTCGGAGGCTACCCTGGTCAAGCGCATGGAAGAGCTCGGCATCGGCCGGCCCTCGACCTACGCCTCGACATTGGCCGTGCTGCGCGACCGCGAATATGTCCGCCTCGACAAGAAGCGTTTGATCCCCGAGGACAAGGGACGCCTAGTCGTCGCCTTCCTCGAAAGCTTCTTCAGCCGTTACGTGGAATATGATTTCACCGCTGGCCTGGAAGAACAGCTCGATCGCATTTCCAACGCGGAGATCGACTGGAAGCAGGTTCTGCGTGACTTCTGGAAGGATTTCTCCGCCGCCATCGCCGGCACCAAGGATCTGCGCACGACCGAGGTGCTCGACAATCTCAACGATCTGCTGGGGCCGCACATCTTCCCGGCCAAGGCCGATGGCGGCGATCCCAGAGGATGTCCGTCCTGCGGCAATGGCCAGCTCTCGCTGAAGCTCGGCAAGTTCGGCGCCTTCATCGGTTGCTCGAACTATCCGGAATGCCGCTACACGCGCACCCTGACACCGCCGAACGGCGACCAGGGGGAAGGCGAGGATGCGGCGCGCCCCGGTGTGCGCGTGCTCGGCACCGATCCTGTCACCGGCGACGAAATCACCCTGCGCGACGGGCGTTTCGGCCCCTATGTGCAGCAAGGTGAAGGCGAGAAACCGAAACGTTCCTCCCTGCCCCGTGGCCTCTCGAAAGACCAGGTCACGTTAGAGAAGGCGCTCGGCCTTCTGTCACTGCCGCGCGAAGTCGCCAAACATCCGACCAGTGGCGAGCCCATCGTCGCCGGCATCGGCCGCTTCGGGCCTTACGTGCAGCACGGCAAGATGTATGCGAGCCTGACGCGGGACGACGACGTGCTGGAGATCGGCGCCAATCGCGCCATCGATCTCATCGTCACCAAGGAGCAAGGTGGCGGTCGCGGTCGCTTCGGCAATGCCGCGCCGGCGCGCAATCTCGGCGATCACCCGCAAGGTGGCGCCATCAACGTCAAGGCTGGCCGCTATGGCCCCTATGTCAGCTGGGGCAAGGTCAACGCCACCCTGCCGAAGGATTCCGATCCCGAGAAGGTGACGCTGGAAGAAGCTGTTGCGCTGATCGCCGCCAAGCAATCGGGCCAAGGCGATGGCGATGGACGCGTGCTCGGCGAACATCCGCAGGGCGGCACCATCGTCGCGCGCAAGGGCCGCTTCGGTCCCTATGTGAGCGTCGGCAAGGTCAATGCGACGATCCCCAAGTCGTCCTCTCTGGAGGACGTCACCCTTGAGGAAGCGATCGAACTGATCGACGAGAAGGGTGGCCCGGCGCCGAAAAAGGCGGCCAAGAAGAGCGGCGGCAAGACCGAGAAGAAGGCGGCGGCCAAGACGACGAAGAAGAAAGTCGCCGTCGAGGACTCCGACGAAGCCCCCTTCGGCGACGATGAACCGACCCCCAAAGCCGCGGCCAAAAAGGCACCCGCCAAAAAGGCGGCTGCCAAGAAAGCCCCGGCTAAAAAGGCGGCTGCCAAGAAAGCCGCCGCAAAAAAATAACGCTCTGCGTTTCCACAGAATCGCGTCTGTCAAGCCTTTGACGGACGCGGTCTGTTCTCCCTAGATGCATCAGGTTAGGCTTTGCCCTAACCCTGCATCAGGAAGACAGATGAAATCGATCGACGCGCGCATTGCTGAAGAACTCGGGGTCAAGGAAAGCCAGGTCACGGCGGCAGTCGGACTGCTCGATGAGGGAGCGACCGTCCCCTTCGTCGCCCGCTACCGCAAGGAAGTCACCGGCGGCCTCGACGACACGCAGTTGCGTACCTTGGACGAACGTCTGCGCTACCTGCGCGAGATGGAAGATCGTCGCAAGGCGATCCTTGAAAGCATCGACAGCCAGGGCAAGCTCGACGACCCGCTGCGTCGCCTGATCATCGAAGCCGACAGCAAGGCCCGCCTCGAAGACATCTACCTGCCCTTCAAGCCGAAGCGCCGCACCAAGGCACAGATCGCCATCGAAGCCGGCCTCGCGCCCTTGGCCGACAAGCTGCTCGCCGAGCCGCAGAACACGCCGCGCGATGTCGCCGAAGCTTTCATTGACGCCACCAAAGGCATCGAGACGGTGGAAGCTGCCCTTGATGGCGCCAAGGCCATCCTGACCGAACGCTTCTCGGAAAATGCCGAACTGATCGGCGACCTCAGAGAGACCTTCTGGAACGAAGGTCAGCTTGTCTCGAAGGTGAAAGCCGGCAAGGAAACAGCCGGCGCCAAATTCTCCGACTATTTCGATCTCTCGCAGAAGATGGACAAGATGCCATCGCATCGCCTGATGGCGCTGTTTCGCGGCGAGAAAGAAGAGTTTCTCGATCTCACCTTCGATCCCGAGCCCGGCCGCACGGACCTGACGACACCGGGCCTCTACGAACGCAAGATCGCCGCGCGCTTCAACATCCAGCCCAGCGGCCGCCCCGGCGACAAATGGCTGAGTGATACGGTGCGGGCCGCCTGGCGCTTCCGTCTGTCATCGAGCCTCGCCGTCGATCTGCGCCTGCGCCTGTGGCAGCAGGCCGAAGACGACGCGGTGAAAGTCTTCGCTGGCAATCTGCGCGATCTCTTGCTGGCTGCACCAGCCGGCACCCGCGCCACCATGGGCCTCGATCCGGGCTTCCGCACCGGCGTGAAAGTCGCTGTGGTCGATGCGACGGGCAAAGTGGTCGATACGGCGAACATCTATCCGCACGAGCCGCAGCGGCGCTGGGATGAAGCGATCTCCATTCTCGCGGCGCTTTGCATGCGCCACAAGGTCGACCTCGTCGCCATCGGCAATGGCACGGCCTCGCGCGAAACCGAGAAGCTTGCTGTCGAAATGTTGCGCAAGTTTCCCGAGCTGAAACTGACCAAGGCCGTGGTCTCGGAAGCCGGCGCCTCGGTCTATTCCGCATCGGCGTTCGCTTCGCAGGAACTGCCGGGGCTCGACGTCACCTTGCGCGGCGCCGTCTCCATCGCGCGCCGCCTGCAGGACCCGCTGGCGGAACTCGTCAAGATCGATCCGAAGTCGATCGGCGTCGGCCAGTATCAGCACGACATCGCCGAATTCAAACTGTCGCGTTCGCTCGATGCGGTGGTGGAAGATTGCGTTAATGCCGTCGGCGTTGACGTCAACACCGCCTCTGCCCCCCTGCTCGCCCGCGTGTCGGGCATCGGCGAGGGTTTGGCGCAGAACATCGTCATGCATCGCGATGCCAACGGCCCCTTCGCCACCCGCGCCGACATCAAGAAAGTGCCGCGCCTCGGCCCGAAAGCTTTCGAACAGTCGGCCGGCTTTCTGCGCATCCTCGGTGGCGACGATCCGCTCGATGCCTCGGGCGTGCATCCGGAAGCCTATCCGGTGGTGCGTCGGATCATCGAAGCCACCAAGTCGGACATCAAGGTTCTCGTCGGCAATGCCAAGACCCTGCGCGGCCTCGATCCGCGCAAGTTCACCGACGAGACCTTCGGCGTGCCGACCGTTTCCGACATCCTCAAAGAGTTGGAAAAGCCCGGCCGCGATCCGCGTCCTGCCTTCAAGACCGCCGAATTCCAGGAAGGCGTCGAGACACTCGATGACCTCAAGCCCGGCATGGTGCTGGAAGGCGCCGTCACCAATGTTGCTGCCTTCGGCGCCTTCGTCGACATCGGCGTGCATCAGGATGGACTGGTGCACATCTCGGCTTTGTCGAAAACCTTCGTCAAGGATCCACGCGATGTGGTGAAGCCCGGCCAGATCGTGCGCGTGAAGGTGCTGGAGGTCGACAAGCCGCGCAAGCGCATCTCGCTGACCATGCGTCTCGACGACGAACTCCCTGCTGGTGGCCCGGCGGCCAACCGCCCACAAGGCGGTCCACGTCCCTCCGCGAAAAACTTCTCCTCGGGCAAGGAAAGCAACGGCGGCGGCGCGCTGGCCGATGCCTTGCGGCGGGCCGGAGCGGCACGCCCGCGCTAATACGCTTCAAGCCAACAGAAAACCGGCCGCATCGCTGCGGCCGGTTCTTTTATTCTGGAACCTCAGCGCAATTTGGCGTCGAGCGACCAACGGCCGGCGCCGTAGAGCACGACGAACAGCAGGCCACCGGCAATGGCCAGATTCTTCTGAAACTGGACGAACTGACCGGCATCGCCGAAATTGCGATGGAAGAAATAGGCCGCCAGCAGCGTGAAACCCGCCAGCAGAAGGGCCACGATCCGCGTTAGAAACCCGGTCAAAAGCAGCAGACCGCCGCCCAATTCGACCGCGATGACGACCGGCAGCAGATAGCCCGGAACGCCGGCTTTCTGCATATAGGCCACCGTTCCCGCATAGCCCATCAGCTTGTTGTAGCCGGCCAGAATGAAGATGAAACTGATCAGGGCACGGCCTGCCAGCGGAAAAAGATTGTCAAAAACCGAGCGCAATTTGCTCTCCATACCCCATGAAAAGATTCGCGCCTTACTATATATGGGGATCACCGGACCGGAAAATGACCGATCTGCCCGCCCTGATGGAAACCAATAGGCATTGACGAAAAACCCCGACAAGAAATCCCCCCTGCCGACACGCGAGGACATTATCGCGTTCATTCACCGTGAGAACGACGCGGCGACCAAGGCGGGCAAGGTCACGTCGGGCAAGATCGGCAAGCGCGAGATCGCCCGCGCCTTCGACATCAAGGGCTCTGACCGGATCGCGCTCAAGAAGATGCTCAAGGAGCTTGAGTCCGATGGCGTGGTCGAACGGCGCCACGGCCGCATCATCGAGCATGGCCACCTGCCCTCCGTCGTCGTGGCCGATATCATCACGCGCGACAGCGATGGCGAACTCGTCGCCACGCCGGTCGAATGGGATGAGGCAGCAGGTCCGCTGCCGCGCATCGCCATTCACATGCCGCGCAAGCGCCGGCCCGGCGATCCGGTGCCGGGTGTCGGCGACCGCGCGCTGATCCGCGCCGAGCGCGATCCTGATGCCGGCAAGAAAGCACCGCCCTATCGCGGCCGTGTCATCAAACTGCTGTCGCGCTCGCGCGCGCAACTCATCGGCGTCTATCGTTCGCTGCCGGGCGGTGGCGGCCGGCTGGTGCCCGTCGACAAAAAAGCCCGCGGCAAGGAATGGGCGATCCCCGAGGGCGCCCAGGGCGAGGCGCGTGACGGCGATCTCGTTGCCGTCGAAGCCGGACGCGAAGGCCGCTTTGGTTTGCCGCAGGCACGCGTGCGCGAACGGCTCGGCGCCATCGACAACGAACGCGCCATCACCACCATCGCGCTGCATGCCCACGGCATTCCGCATGTCTTCCGCCCCGAAACCTTGAAAGAGGCGGAAGCGGCGCAGCCGGCAACGCTGGCTGGCCGCGAGGATTGGCGCAAACTGCCGCTCGTCACCATCGACCCCGCCGACGCCAAGGATCATGACGACGCCGTGCATGCGGTGGCTGACGATGATCCCGACAACAGCGGCGGCTTCATCCTCACCGTCGCCATCGCCGATGTCGCCGCTTATGTGCGGCCGGGTTCATCGCTCGATCGCGAAGCCTTGGAACGCGGCAATTCGGTCTACTTCCCCGATCGTGTCGTGCCGATGCTGCCGGAGCGGATCTCCAACGATCTATGCTCGCTGCGTCCGAAGGAAGACCGCCCCGCTCTAGCGGTGCGCATGATCATCGCCAAAGACGGCCGCAAGCTGCGTCATACCTTTCATCGCGTGCTCATGCGCTCGGCCGCCAAGCTCGCTTATCCGCAAGCCCAGGCCGCCATCGACGGCACGCCCGATGACACCACCGCGCCTTTGCTCGAAAAGGTGCTCAAGCCGCTTTGGGCGGCTTGGCGCGCGCTCGACGAAGCGCGTGCCAAGCGCAGCCCGCTCGATCTCAACCTGCCCGAGCGCAAACTGCTGCTGACGGCTGACGGCCGTATCGATCGCGTCATCATTCCGCCGCGGCTCGAAGCGCATCGGCTGATCGAGGAATATATGATCCTCGCCAATGTCGCGGCCGCCGAGACGTTGGAAGCGCAAGGACAACAGCTCGTCTATCGCACCCATGACGAACCCTCCGTCGAGAAGATGCATGGCCTGGGCGAATTCCTCGCCACCATCGGCGTCAAACTCGCCAAGGGCCAGGTGCTGCGGCCGCAACAGTTCAACGGCATTTTGGAGCGGGTGAAAGGCAGCGAACATGAAAACGCTGTCAACGAAGTGGTGTTGCGCACGCAAGCGCAGGCCGAATATTCATCGGAAAACTACGGCCATTTCGGTCTCAACCTGCGCCGCTACGCGCATTTCACCTCGCCCATCCGTCGCTATGCCGATCTGATCGTCCATCGCGCTTTGATCCGCGCCTTGAAGCTTGGACCCGATGGCCTGCCAAATATGGAACCCGACGAGCTCGCCGAGATCGCTGCACGCATCTCGGCGGCTGAGCGTCGCGCTATGGCGGCCGAGCGTGAAACGACCGAGCGGCTTATCGCCAGTTTCCTGTCGACGCAGATCGGCGCGACGTTCGAAGGACGCATCTCCGGCGTCACGCGCGCTGGCCTGTTCGTCAAACTGCTCGACACAGGTGCCGATGGCTTCGTTCCTGCCGCTACCATCGGCACCGACTACTATCGCTATGTTGAAAACCTGCATGCGCTCGTCGGCAATCGCACGGGCGAGACCTTCAGGCTTGGCGATCACATCGAAGTGAAATTGGTTGAAGCCGCTCCCTTGGCCGGCGCCTTACGCTTTGAAATCCTCAGCAAAGGTCACGTTAGAGGTTCACGCGCGACAAAAGCGCACGCAACCCCCAGGCGCGACAAGAAGCCTCCTTCCCGAAAGAAGCCACAAGCCTCACATAAACGACGGTCCGGTCGATAATTGCGAGAACAGATGCAAGACCGAGCCGAGGAGGCTGAGATGGGTGTTTCTTTTGACACGGCCTTGGAAGCGCCACGCGATTGGTGGTTGGCGATGAAGCGCGGCATGCGCCTGCGCTGTCCGCACTGTGGCGAAGGCAAAATGTTCCGCGCCTATCTCAAGCCCAATGATGCCTGCCCAAACTGCGGTGAGGAACTGCATCATCATCGCGCCGATGACGCGCCGCCTTATGTGACCATCGTCATCGTCGGCCATATCGTCGTCGGTCTGCTCATGGTCGTCGACCAGCGCTATCCGGAGCTCTCCATGTGGCTTCACATGGCGATGTGGACCACCCTGTCGGTCGTGCTCAGCCTGATCCTTCTGCCCTCCGTCAAAGGTGCCTTGATCGGTCTGCAATGGGCGCTCAAAATGCACGGATTCGGGACCGCTATGCCGGCCCGACGTCCGGGGCAGATGTGACGCGCATTCTCGATAGCAATTCCGACCTCACCGCCGTTCTCAACGAAGAGATTTGGTCCCGCCTGCAGCGCCAGCCACCGACTGGCGTCAAGCCGCGGCTTGCCTCGACCCTGATGCTGCTCGACCGCAGCGGCCCGGAACCCAAGATCCTGATGGGCCGTCGCAATCCAGCCAGCAAGTTCATGCCGGGGAAATTCGTCTTTCCTGGCGGGCGCATCGAGGCTGGCGACCGGAAGATGAACGCCGCCGGCGCCCTGCCCCTGCCCGTCGAGGAGCGGCTCGCCCGCATCGACCCGAAATCCCACTCCCTGCCCCGCGCGCTGGCGCTTGGCGCCATCCGCGAGACATTCGAGGAAACCGGCATCGTGCTGGGCGCAGCCGACATGGGCGCCCCTGAAACCGCGCCCGCTGGCGAATGGCAGCGATTCGCCGGCCACGGCTTTTATCCCCTGATCGACAACATCCACTTTATCGCCCGCGCCACGACGCCGCCGCGTCAGGCGCGCCGCTTCGACACGGTTTTTCTGGCCGCCGAGACCAGCGACATCGCCACGACCATCGAAGGCGCCATCGGCCCTGACCGCGAGCTGGTGGAACTGGTCTGGGTGCCCCTGTCCCAGGCCCATGATCTCGAACTGCCGCTGATCACCAGCGTTGTCCTCTGCGAGCTGGACCGGCGCATCGCGGCCGGCATGGGCCATCACCTGCCCGCGCCCTGGTATCGCGTCGGTCCCAAAGGCTGGTTGCGGACGGAACTCTGACCCACCGACCTTTTTCCAGAATTTGCCGTCGGTTCCTTGACTTCGGGCTCCCGATCCGTATTTTGCGGCCAAATTCAAATTCAGGATTTATGCCATGGCCAAGGCCGCCTCGATCAAGATCAAGCTTCTGTCGACCGCTGACACCGGTTTCTTCTATGTCACGTCGAAGAACGCCCGTACCAAGACGGAAAAGCTCTCCTACCGGAAGTACGACCCGGTTGCGAAGAAGCACGTCGAATTCAAAGAAACCAAGATCAAGTAAGATCTTCCGGTTCGAACGAAAAACGGGGCGCTTGGCGCCCCGTTTTTGTTTGCCCCACGGGCAACCTCAATCTGAGTAGAAATTCGCTTATTTCACAATAACTTGCTCAGAGTTTCGGATTCAGAATTCCAACCGCCTTGCGGCCATCAGCTGAATCACCGTTTTAAGATGTTGAATCAATGTCTCAACTTGATGACATTCGGCGCCCTCTCTTCACAGAGCAAATTTATCAAGCTATTCCATACCCTTAGCTTGATGATCGGAATCAATTTCGCAGGCCGGCCGTACAGGTGATTCTGAACGCTTGTCATTCGGCGACGGCCTTCCGATCTTTCAAGGAACGCATGGCGCCTTCCAGCAAGAGAGAATGAGATTTTGGCCTCCTCCGACCAGAAGCCTGTCGTTCCCGGCGCGACCAGTGGCACGGTCGACGCCTTCCTCGATAAGGTAAACCGCCTGCCCAGCGCCCATGCGGACGCCGAGCGCGGCCGGCTGATCTTCGCGCTCGATGCCACCATGAGCCGCCAGCCGACCTGGGACCTCGCCCAGAGCCTGCAGGGCCGGATGTTCCAGACCGCTTCCAGCTTGGGTGGGCTGGACGTGCAACTGCTCTATTTTCGCGGCTTCGCCGAATGCCGCGCCTCGCGCTTCATCGCCAATGGCGTTGGCCTTGCCGAACTGATGGCGAAAATTTCCGTCGCCGGCGGCAACACGCAGATCGCCAAAGTGCTGCGCCATGTCCGCGAAGAGACCAACCGCCAACGCGTGGCGGCGCTGATCTATGTTGGCGACGCGATGGAAGAGAATGCCGACGAACTCTGCCAGCTTGCCGGCGAACTCAGCCTGCTGGGCGTCAAGGCCTTCATGTTCCACGAAGGCGACGAGCCGACGTCGGCCGCCACCTTTCGCGAAATCGCCCGGCTCACTGGCGGCGCCTATGCGCATTTCGACGCTTCGGCGCCCCATCGTCTCGGCGAAATGCTGGCGGCAGCCGCCGCCTATGCAGCCGGCGGGCGCAAGGCGCTCGAACAGATCGCCAGCCAAGGCAGCCAGAGCGCCCAAGCGCTTCTGCGACAGATGAAGTAAGCTGCCGCGATGAATCTCCCTTTTGTCTTTATCGTCCTCGCGGGCATTCTCGGCGGTCTCTGGTTGCTGCGCAGCTTCGCCAACGCCAAACCCGCCGATATCAAGAAAACCGTCAAGCAGATCGGCGGCCTCGGATCCCTGGCGATCGCCGCTCTGCTGATCATGCGCGGCCGCTGGGATGTCGGCGTTGCCGTCGGCGGCGTCGGTCTATGGCTGATGGGTTGGGCGCAGGCGCCCGATTGGGCCAAGAATATCGGCAGGTCGGGAAAGACAGCGGGACAATCGACCAACCAGACGTCGAACGTCACGTCGGCGACGATCGCCATGCAGCTCGATCACGACACGGGCGCGATCGATGGATCGGTGACAGCCGGCCCCTATGCCGGACGGCGGCTCGCCGATCTGTCACGCAGCGATGCGGAGGCGTTGTTTCGCCTCTGCCTGCAAAGCGATCCCGATGGAGCGCGGTTACTTGAAGCGTATTTCGATCGCCGGTTTCCCGGCTGGCGTGACGCAATTCACGCTAATGGCAACCGGAGCACCGGCGGGCTCCGGCCGGCTGCGATGACCGAGGATGAAGCCTACGAAGTCCTTGGGCTTCAAAAGGGAGCGAGCGCCGAAGACGTTTCGCGGGCGCATCGCAACTTGATGAAGAAGCTCCACCCCGATCAGGGGGGCACCACGTCCCTTGCGGCTCGTGTCAATGAGGCCAAGGATGTTCTGGTCCGCCGTCATACCCAAACTCCGTAACCCAACGTTACGCTAAAAATGGTTAAGTGAATCTCAGTTGCGCGTGGTGAAACAGGCAAAGCCTGACCGCTTCAGCGTCTTGCAAGCGGCTTCCGCGCCATCTTCGGATAATCCAGCAAACCGTGCGCGCCACAGCGTGTCCTTGCCCCGCTGCACCTTTTCGGTGAACGGTTGCGCGGCACCGAGCACCGAGCGTCCTTGCGCCTTGGCGCGGCTCAGCAACTCCTGCGCTTTGTTCTGATCGTCGGTCGCGCCGATCTGAATCATCAGACCCTTCGTTGCGACCGGACGAGACGCCGTTTCACGCGCGGTGGGGATCGCCGCCGGCGGCGCGAACTTGGCGACTTTGGTTTCCGCCTTCGTATCGTTCGGCTTCACCGGCGCCACGAAAGCAGCTTTCGTCCGCGCATCGGTTTCGACGCCACGCGGGCCAGCGATCCAGCGCAAGTTGGAAGGTGTTGCCGCGGAAGCGACAACCTGACGCGACGACGTCGATCCATCGAGCACGGTCGGCGAGCCACCGCGAATGGTCGCCGTCGCGACCCGCTCATCGGTCTTGACGCTGGAAGAAATCACAGCCGGACGCGGCTTCTCTTCCGCCGCGTAAGCAGCAGTAACGAGACCGACCGGACGCGGCGCCGGCGCTTCGGCGCGCATCGGCGGCAAGATGGAAACAGGCGCGGACGGTGCGGCAGCCGGCTCAGGACGCGGCGGCGGCATCGCGGCAACAGCGATCACCCCGGAGTCACGCTCGGTCGGACGCTCCGCAATCATCGGCGCGCTCCGCGAGCGCGAACCGCTGTCGATATAATCCTCGACCAGGCCGGCCATGACACGATCGCGGGCCCCGGCCGACTTGCCGCCGAGCACCACGGCGATAATGCGGTGGCCATCGCGCTTGACCGACGTCAGCAGATTGAAGCCGGACGCCCGGGTGTAGCCGGTCTTGATGCCATCGACGCCTTCAACATTCCCGAGAAGACGGTTGTGGTTCCGGATCGCCTGGCGGCCATAATAGAAAGTGTGAGTCTGGAAATAGCCGTAGTAGCGCGGGAAGCGTTCCTGGATCGCCCGGCCGAGAATGCTCAAGTCAGCGGCGGTGGTCACCTGCGCATCGTCGGGAAGGCCGGAGGCATTGACGAAACGGGTCCGGGTCATGCCCAGCGACCGCGCCTTGCGGGTCATCAGATCGGAAAAGGTCTCTTCGTCGCCGCCGATCGCCTCGCCGATCGCCGTGGCGATGTCGTTGGCCGAACGGGTCACGACCGCCTTGATAGCATTGTCGACGGTGATCGTCTGGCCCGGGCGAAGGCCAAGCTTGGTCGGCGGCCGCGAGGCGGCGTAAGCGGAAATCGGAATTTCGCTGTCTAGGCGATATTTGCCGCGCTCAAGCTGCTCGAACAGCATGTAGAGCGTCATCACCTTGGTGAGCGAGGCAGGATGCCGCAGGGCGTTTTCGTTCGTCGCGTGCAGAACGCGGCCACTGTTGGCATCGACCACGATGGCCGCATAAGGCGGCGAATAGGTCGATACGGGGGCGGCGTGCCGGCGATGCCGGGGCCTGGCCTCCGCGGTCGAAATGAGGCTGCCGGCAATTGTCACAATTCCAAGGCCGATAGCGAGATGAAGAGCTGGCTTCGTCAAAAAAACGCTACGCAATGCCATCACAGTGTCCCACTACCTACCGGCGCCGCCGCTTTTAGAGGCAGCTCGCCGTGTTGCCGCCGCACAACAGAAGGCGAAGGTAATGGAATGCGGTTACGCGCCGGTTAATCACTTCCTGATGCCGGTGGCCGCATTTGAGGCGCTTTTGAATACAAAGCTTGGCATTGGAACGGCGGCGGCGCGGAAAAATTTTGCGCCGCAGCATTTTTCCATTGACTTTTATTGTGCACTGCACATATAAGAGGCTGCACGCCAGCAAAACCCGGCCGCCCGCGAACAGCGTCGCATGACGGCCCAAATTTCATGGGGCAAACATGTTCAAGAGTGTGGAAGACTTCCAGTCGTTCGGCAAAGATCAGTTCGAAGCCGCCTCGGCCGCCAGCTCGGCGATGTCGAAGGGTTTCCAGCAGATCGCTGCTGAAGTCACCGATTATTCCAAGAAGTCCCTCGAAGCTGCCACTGCGGCTTTCGAAAAGGTCATCAGCGCTAAGTCGGTTGACGCTGCGTTCCAGGCCCAGAGCGAATACGCCAAGTCCGCTTACGAGTCTTTCGTCGCTCAGTCGACGAAGATGGGCGAACTTTACACCGCCCTCGCCAAGGACGCTTTCAAGCCGGTTGAAACCGCGGTCGCCAAGGTTCAGGCCTCCGCCAAGTAAGCGTCACTACCAAGGTAGTAGCGCAGTCGACATCGCGCCCTTGAGTGGCGCGATGAGTGCTTGAGTTGTTAATATCTGCGTCAAGGTCCGGCCATCAGCCGGACCTTTTTTCATTCTTATTCCAGCCTGCTTGTTCCAGCCTGAGCGCGCTGCGGCACAATTCGCGTCGGCGAGAAGACCGCGAATGGGGCGGATTTGTGAACCGCAACCTTAATAGTGCGGATAACATCTCCCCCACTGGCGCAACTCCTACATCGCTCCTACATTACTCGGGTGGAACATCGAATAACTGTTGTAGACGACCCTGGGATTGAAGGTAGACTTTCAGGGTCGAATCCCTTGGAGGGCTTCTTGCGTTTTCCGGCGAGGCAGATATCGGCAACCCGCGCTTCCGTGATCGACGGCGAAACCGCCGACCCGCGCGCTGGTGGCCTGGCTTACGGCCAGGGTCGCGCCACTCCGGTTCGAGCCCTGCCGGTTCGAGCCTCGGACGAGGCTGACAAGAGCAACGGCAACGGCGCGAACAATAACAACGGCACCGGCACGGCGGTCATCACGCGCACCCGCACCCAGACGCGTAAACCCAGCATGTATCGCGTGCTGCTGCTCAATGACGACTACACGCCCATGGAATTCGTCGTCACTGTGCTGCGCCGCTATTTCAACAAGAGCAATGATGAGGCAACCCGCATCATGCTGCACGTCCATCAACACGGCGTCGGCGAATGCGGCATCTACACCTACGAGGTTGCCGAAACGAAGGTCACGCAAGTGATGGATTTTGCCCGCAAGCATCAGCATCCGCTGCAATGCATTATGGAAAAGAAGTAAAGGAGCGCCAATGCCGTCGTTCTCTAGAAATCTCGAACAGACGTTGCACCGGGCGCTGGCGACGGCCAACGAACGTCGTCATGAATACGCCACGCTGGAACATCTGCTGCTCAGCCTGATCGAGGACTCCGACGCCTCGGCCGTCATGCGTGCCTGCTCGGTCGACCTCGAAGCGCTGCGCAAGAGCCTGGTCAATTACATCGATCACGAGCTCGCCAATCTCGCCACCAACGGGCGTGGCGATGAAGCCAAGCCGACCGCCGGCTTCCAGCGCGTCATTCAGCGTGCTGTCATTCACGTGCAGTCGTCCGGTCGCGAGGAAGTGACCGGCGCCAACGTGCTCGTTGCCATTTTCGCCGAGCGCGAAAGCCATGCCGCGTACTTCCTGCAGGAGCAGGACATGACGCGCTACGACGCCGTCAACTACATCAGCCACGGGATCGCCAAGCGCCCCGGCATGTCCGACACCTCCAAGGCGCCGCGCGGTGCCGACGAGGAAGAGGGCCAGCGCGAGCGCGGCGAAGCCCGCGAACAGGGCGACAGCAAGAAGAAGGAAGGCGCGCTCGAGGCCTATTGCGTCAACCTCAATAAAAAGGCCCGTGACGGCCGTATCGACCCGCTTATCGGCCGCGAAGCCGAAGTGCAGCGCACGATCCAGATTCTCTGCCGCCGGCAGAAGAACAATCCGCTGCTCGTCGGTGATCCCGGCGTCGGCAAGACGGCGATCGCCGAAGGTCTGGCCCGCAAGATCATCAAGGGCGAAGTGCCTGAGGTGTTGGCGCGCGCCACCGTCTTCGCGCTCGACATGGGCACCCTGCTCGCCGGCACGCGCTATCGCGGCGATTTCGAAGAACGCCTCAAGCAGGTGATCAAGGAAATCGAGCAGCACAAGAACGCCATCCTCTTCATCGACGAGATCCACACCGTCATCGGTGCTGGCGCCACCTCGGGCGGTGCCATGGATGCGTCGAACCTGTTGAAGCCCGCCCTGGCACAGGGCGCGCTGCGCTGCATCGGCTCGACCACCTACAAGGAATACCGCCAGTATTTCGAGAAGGATCGCGCGCTCGTGCGTCGCTTCCAGAAGATCGACGTCAACGAACCGTCGATCCCGGACTCGATCGAAATCATGAAGGGCCTCAAGCCCTATTTCGAAGAATTCCATCGCGTCCGTTACACCAACGATGCGATCAAGACCGCCGTCGAACTGTCGGCGCGCTACATCCATGACCGCAAGCTGCCGGACAAGGCGATCGACGTGATCGACGAAACCGGCGCGAGCCAGATGCTGCTGCCCGAAAACAAGCGCAAGAAGACCATCGGCACGAAGGAGGTGGAAGCCACCATCGCGACCATGGCGCGCATCCCGGCCAAGACCGTGTCGAAGGACGATGCGGAAGTGTTGCAGCATCTGGAAGAGACGCTGAAGCGCGTCGTCTACGGCCAGGACAAGTCGATCGAAGCCTTGTCGGCGGCGATCAAGCTGGCCCGTGCCGGCCTGCGCGACGGCGAGAAGCCGATCGGCAGCTACCTGTTCTCGGGCCCCACCGGCGTCGGCAAGACCGAAGTGGCACGCCAGCTCTCCGTCGCCCTTGGCGTCGAGCTCGTCCGCTTCGACATGTCCGAATATATGGAGCGCCACACGGTCAGCCGTCTGATCGGCGCGCCTCCGGGCTATGTCGGCTTCGACCAGGGCGGCCTGCTGACCGACGCGGTCGATCAGCATCCCTACTGTGTGCTGCTGCTCGACGAGATCGAAAAGGCCCATCCGGACCTGTTCAACATCCTGCTGCAGATCATGGATCACGGTAAGTTGACCGACCACCATGGCAAGCAGATCGACTTCCGCAACGTCATCTTGATCATGACGACGAACGCGGGCGCCGCCGACATGGCACGTGCCGCCTTCGGCTTCAACAGCAGCAAGCGTGAAGGCGAGGATTTGGAAGCGATCAATCGGTTGTTCGCGCCGGAGTTCCGCAACCGTCTCGACGCGATCGTGCAGTTCGGTCATCTGCCGCGCAGTGTCATCGCGCAGGTGGTGGACAAGTTCATCGCCCAGCTCGAGACCCAGCTCGGCGACCGCAACGTCACGATCGAACTGTCCGACGAAGCCCGCAACTGGCTCATCGACAACGGTTACGACCAGGCGATGGGTGCCCGGCCGATGGGGCGCGTCATCCAGCAGCACATCAAGACGCCGCTGGCCGACGAAGTGCTCTTCGGCCGTCTCAAAGGCGGCGGCACGGTGCAGGTCGTCGTGCAGGACGACGAGAACGGCAAGAAGAAGCTGGCCTTCATCTATCCGGAAGGCCCGGTTCTGCCCAAGCCCGACCGCGAAGTGGTCGAGGCCGGCCGCAAGAAGCGCACCCCGCGCGAGGAACCAGAAGTGCGCCGCGCCAAGCAGCGCGCCACCAATAACGACGAGCCCGACGTCACCCCGCCGGAACCGCTCAAGAGCTAGAGCTTTTCGGTTCTGATCAAAGATCAGAACCGAAAATGCTAAAGCGACGCCGTCATTGCGAGCGTAGCGAAGCAATCCAGTGGCGCAGGCAGAAAATGCCTGCGCCACTTGCGTTTTCAGCCTCGCTCCGGCTTCAACGCCGACGCGTCTGTTTCTCGCGCCCGCTTGATGAAGGCGATGGTTCGATCAGTGGCCTCAGCCGACAGGCCGATATATTTCTTGGGATCGAGACGCTCCTCCAGCTTCATGTCCTTGGCGACGCCCGCGAGCTGCGGTCGCGCGTTGATCTCCTCGATCAAACTCGTACCCTTCTCCCAGGCGGCCCGCGCCGCCAGCCGCACTTCCTCATGCGCCGTATGCTTGCCGATCTTCTCGCCGAGAATGAACATCGCCTCCTCGGCCATGATCAGCCCCCGGGTACGATCGATATTGCGGGCCATATTCTCCGGATGAACTTTCAACACCGCGACCATGCGCGCCGCAGCCTTGGTCGAGCGTTCCATCGCGATGGAAATATCGCCCAGCGTATCGGCATTGGAAATCTGGTCACGCTCATAGATGGTCATCATCCAGTCGAGCAGGATTTGCGCCTGCGCCGGCACCACGCGCGCCATCTGCACC
Organism: Rhizobiales bacterium 62-17; assembly: GCA_001898965.1. Lineage (GTDB taxonomy): Bacteria > Pseudomonadota > Alphaproteobacteria > Rhizobiales > Beijerinckiaceae > Terripilifer. The sequence goes on along the minus strand of MKVW01000003.1, from coordinate 72,601 downwards.
ACCGTGCGCGAATAGCTCGGATTGACCTTATGCGGCATGGTCGACGAGCCGACGTTTTCCGTCGGCTCTTCCAGCTCGTTGAAATCATCACCGAGCAGCAGGAACACTTCCTGACCCATGCGCCCCAGAGAGCGCGCGGCGATCGCCAGCAGCTCGCCATATTCGGCGTGCATGTCGCGTGCGCCCTTCCAGTCGGCGGTGAAAGGCGTGCCGGCGCCAAGCTCCTTGGCAACCTCCGCCTCAACGGCGAAGGCATCGGGGCCCAGAGCCGCGTAGCTGCCGACAGCACCCGACAGCATCGCCGTGTTCGACCGTTCGATCCAGCCTTTCAGCCGCTCGATACTGCGCCGGTTCTCGGAGAGCCAGCTCCCGACTTTCGCGCCAAACGTCAGCGGCAACGCATGACGGCCGACGGTGCGGCCAATCATCGGCGTGGCGCGATGCTCCTGCGCCAGGTTCAGGAGGCCCTCCTCCACCCGCCGCAGATCGGCGATGAAGAGCCGTGCGGCCTCGCGGCATTGCGCCAATTGCACGCTGTCATAAATGTCCTGCGTCGTCGCACCGTAGTGAATGTATTCGCCCGCATCGCCTTGCGTGACTTTCGCCCAGACATTGATGAGAGCGACGAGCGGATGGCCGACACGGCGCTGCTCTTCCGCCACCCGTTGCGGCAAAACAAAATCGATACTGGCCGTCCGCTCGATCTCGTCGGCCGCGGCTTTCGGGATGATGCCCCGGCGCGCCTGCACGCGCGCCAGCGCCACTTCCATCCGCATCAGCATCTGCTGTGTGTTGGCCCGACTGAACAGCTCCGCCGTCGATTGCGCCTCAGCGGCGCCATGTCCCCCGATCACAGCCAGCGCGAGACCGAATGCGACCATCCACGTTCGGAGCGGTGAAAAAATACGTGCGGAAATCATCGGCGAACCTCCCTCTTCGTCCATTCTCTGTTGCTTGACGATGGACTGACTTTACATGAAGCGGCGCTTATGCACCTAACACGGTATGTCGGTACAGGAGAGCGAAACCCCAGGAACCCAAGGCCGGGCCTATTGGCTGCGCCGGGGCATCATGGTCGCCGCCCGCCTGCCTATTTTCGTGATGGCCTTCACCTTTCTCGGCATCGGCGGCCTCGCCCGCGAAGCCGGAGTTCCCCTTGGTGTGGCGTTGCTGTCCACGGTGACGATCTGGGCCGGACCGGCGCAGGTGATCTATTTCGGCGCGCTGATCAATGGCGTCGCCCTGCCCGCGATTGCTTTGTCGATCTCATTGTCATCGATCCGCTTGCTGCCCATGTGCGTGTCTTTGCTGCCGGTGCTGCGCCAATCGGCCGGATCGCGCCTCACCTTGCTTTACGCCATGCATCAGGTGGCGGTGACGGTCTGGGCGGAATCGATTCAAGCCATTCGCCAGATTCCACCGCACGGTCGCATGCCCTGGTTCATGGGTCTGGCGCACAGCCTCGTCATCGCCGCCCTGCTGGCCACATGGATCGGCTACACCCTCGCCGCCACCCTGCCGCATGCCTTCGCCGCCGGCCTCCTGTTCATCACGCCGATCTACTTTACCTCCACTTTGGCGCGCAACGCGCGCGAGCCGATCGATTGGATTGCTCTGTCCTCCGGCTTCGTGCTGGCACCTATGCTCAAAGGCATCGTCGGTGCGGGACTTGATCTGATGATCATCGGCCTCGTCGGCGGCACCGCCGCCTGGCTTTGGCAAAAGCGCGTCCGCCGACACGGAGCCCATCTATGACGCCCGAGGCCTGGAGCGGCGGCCTGTGGCCCTATTTCGCTCTGATCCTCTTCGGCTTCCTGCCGAGCGAGGTCTGGCGCATGCTCTCGATCATTGTCGGCCACGGCATCGACGAGAAATCGGAACTGCTGGAATGGGTGCGCGCTGTGGCGACCGCGCTACTCGCCGGTGTCGTCGCCAATATTCTGCTGACGCCATCTGGCGCGCTCGCCACCGTGCCGCTCGTGGCGCGCGTGGGCGCCATGGTCATTGGCCTTGGTGTCTTCGCCCTCACCCGCCGATCCGTCATCGCCGGCGTAGCCGCCGGAGAAGCAGCGATCGTCAGCGCGGCCTGGTGGTTTGCCGGCTAAAGGGCAGCGCGAATGCGCTCGGCGTTTTGACGCAGCACGTCGGGCTTTTCCATCTCGCCCGTGTGCGGACGCAACCGGATGCCTTCCCAGCGCGGGATGACATGGAAATGCAGATGGAACACCACCTGCCCGCCAGCCGTCTCGTTGAACTGCTGCAAAGTCAGGCCTTCCGCATCCATCCCCTTCACAACGGCCGCGCTGACACGCTGCACCCGCTCCATGAACGGACCGAGCGCGGCGACGGGCATATCCAACAGACCGCGCGCTTCGACCTTGGGTATGATCAGGGTGTGGCCATCGCCGCGCGGCATGATGTCCATGAACGCAAAGGCGACGTCGTCCTCGAAGACCTTATGACACGGCATCTCGCCGCGCAGGATCTTCGCGAAGATATTATCGGGTTGATATTCAAGACGGTAAGGCATGCTGGCATCTCCGCGCGCAGCAAAAACCTGTCGTTTCGCGCCCGTCAAGGGAATGGCTGCCATTCGACTTTTGGCACTCATGGGAGAGCGCTGCTAACAAACTGTTTTCACGTGGATTTTATTAATATTTAACTTTGTTGTGACAGAATCGCCCCTATCATCTTCACCTCGGCCTTATCGCGGAGGACCTGATGGCATCTCGTGATTTTGTACGTCAGCTTGCTGGCTACGGTCTGACGACGGCGGAAATCCTGTACCGCATGCCGGACCATCCGGCGATCCTGCAAAGCTATATCTGGCAGGACTACGACCTGCACCCGCGCTTTCCGGAACTGACGCGCTTCCTGGAGTTCTGGACAACCAAGCTCGACGGCAGCCTCTATTCGGTGAGAATAGCCCATGCCCGGCTGATCAAGCCGGCAGAGCTGCGCATGTGCGATCAGGAATTCCTGCTGAACTGAGGCCAGTTCGCCGAGGCATCGTTCAATCCAGCGATGGCGTCATTCCGACATTTCCGTCGGAATGATCGTCATGACGCTGAAGATAATACCCAGCTCAACCAGCTGACGCGCCAGAGCAGGCGGCAGCGCATAAGAAATCGTGGCAAACCCAGGGTTTGGAAAGATAGCGACATCCAACGTCACCGTGGAGCCTGCAAGCTTCAGAATCTTCGTGAGATCATCTCGCGCGCGTTCAATCGCCTCGGCCAGGAGATCCAGTCCGTCCTGAACGGGAAGCTCATCCTCGTCGCCGATTGAACTCATGTAATAAACGTGGCGAAATTCATTCACCACTTCTTCTTTGTACAACGCAAAGTCCGATATTTCATGCACCGGTGCATCAACCGGCAAATTGACGATGATGTTAGCGCTGATCAGATCGGCGCTCTGGCTCGGATGATTGTCGGACATGTGAGGAACTCGCTTTAAGATTCAACTGGGACCAATATCCCCTATTCGACGAGCTCACTCCAGTTCCCGCTCCAGATCGCGGCGAAACGGCACGTGCTCGCCATAGATTTCGATCGATTGGCTGATCGCTTCCCGTTCTTGCTGCAGGAAGCCGTCCACCGCCCGGGCCAGCCGTGGATCCTCGAACATATGCAGCGAATAGGTCTCGACCGGCCCATAACCACGCGCCAGCTTATGTTCGCCCTGTGCGCCGGCCTCAACACGCGACAGCTTGCGTGCGATGGCGAATTCGATCGCCTGATAGTAGCAGACCTCGAAATGTAGGAAGGGATGCTCTTCGATCGCGCCCCAGTTGCGGCCATAAAGCGCGTCATCGCCGATGAAGTTGATCGCGCCAGCAATATAGCGCCCCTCACGCTTGGCCATCACCAGCAAGATCCGATCCGCCATCGCCTCGCCGACCAGCGAATAATAGCTGCGCGTCAGATAAGGCCGGCCCCATTTGCGCGAGCCGGTGTCCATGTAGAAAGCGAAGAAGGCATCCCAATGGGCTTCGGTGATGTCACGCCCCGTCACCCATTCGATCTCGATGCCATGCGCCAGGGCTTCCACCCTCTCCTTGCGAATGTTCTTGCGCTTGCGCGAAGCGAGATCCGCCAGAAATCCATCGAAATCATCGTAGCCGCGATTGAAGAAATGGAACTGCTTGCCCGTGCGGCGCAGAAAACCGCTCTGCCCGAGCGCGTCCCACTCCTGCTTCAACGGAAAGGTGATGTGGGTCGAGGAAGCGCCCGTGCGCGCCTGCAAAGCCCGAAACCCTTCGACCAGCGCCGCTTGCGCTGCCGCCACATTGGTGCCTGGCGCCACGAGCAGACGTCGCCCCTGCGCCGGCGTGAACGGCACGCTGACTTGCAGCTTGGGATAATAGTGACCGCCGGCCCGCTCGAAAGCATCGGCCCAGGCATAATCGAAGACATATTCGCCCTGCGAATGGGTCTTCAGATAGCAAGGCGCGCAAGCCAGGATCGCCCCACCCTTGTCCTCGACCACCAGATGCACCGGCGACCAGCCGGTGCGCGATGTCGCCGACCCAGAGGTCTCCAGCGTGTTGAGAAAGGCATGGGTCAAAAACGGGTTGAACCGTTCCCGCTGCGGATCGGCCGGATCACAGTCGATATCAGGCGGATTGGCACACGCGTTCCAGCCGGCCGCATCGATATCGGCCATGGCGCGGGCAATTCGAATCTGGAAGGCGGACTCGGACATCAGCGAAGAATATAGAACCGGCGGGCGGTCCCGCCCAGGGCGGGCCGTGCTCAAAATGTAGTGCTGGAAATGTAGTACCGGGCCGGGTTTACGCAAGCCGGAACCACGCCAAAAGCCGCATTGACCCCCTTGTCGCCTCTATGAGAGTCTAGGATCACAATGGCTTGAGGAGGGTGTCATGTTTTTCGGTCGCCCCTGGAGCGAATGGATCGCCGAATATGAAACGAGCCATCGCGATCCCCGCAATCGGATCTGCCACACATTCGGCATTCCGATGATCGTCGTCGCCATCGTTCTGTTCGGCCTTTCGCCCTTCGTCACCCATCTTTGGATCTGGGCCGCGGCGCTCTTCATCCTCGGCTGGGTCTTGCAGTTCGTCGGCCATCTCTACGAACACAAGCCGCCGGAATTCTTCCGCGATTGGCGGTTTCTCTTCGTCGGTCTGCGATGGTGGCTGGCGAAAATGCGCGGCGCTGTGTGATCGCAGAACGCTGAACCTTTACGCGATATCTCCTTCGAAGACGATCTGATCGGCCCATTGCGCCGCCGCCTGTTTCTGCGCCGGCGTGCGCACCGTCCATGTCATCACCGGCAGGCCCAATGCGCGGCGCAGAAGATGCGGCACCGCATGGGGAAAATCGTTGACGTAATAGGAGAGGAAATCCGGCCGCGTCGCATCCCAATGCAGAAATTGGCTCAACGTCCGTTTGTCCGTGTCGGACAGAAAACTCCACTCCGCATCGTCGTAGTGCGCTTCCGCGACCATGCCGAGCGGCACTTGCGCAATGCCGAGCGCATCCTTGTTGGCGCGCAGATGCGTCATCACCTGCGGATCGAAACTCTTCAAGGCCACTTGTCCGCCATGGCGGGCGACGACCCGCGCCGTCTGCTCGGCCAGGCGCATGTCGCCGTCGAACGCACTTTTGATCTCGACCACAAGCGTGTGCTCGGTGCCCATGACATCAAGCAAAGCCGCGAGCGTCGGCACTTTGTCGGTGCTGCCACGCAAAGACATTTGCGTGAGGTCAGCCGAAGATATGTCAGCCACGCGGCCTTCCCGACCGATCAATCGATCGAGCGTGAAATCATGGAAGACGACGACCTCACCGTCCGCGGTCAGTTGCACGTCACATTCGACGGCATAGTGACCGGCCACGGCGCGCCGAGCCGCCGACAGTGAATTCTCGATCACGCCGGCGGTGCGATCGTGCAGGCCACGATGGGCGATCGGGCGCGCGACGAGCCAGGAGGGCGCCGGCATTTCAGGCCGCGATCTCGAACGTTGCTTCCACTTCGACGGCGGCATTGAGCGGCAGTTGCGCCACACCGACCGTCGAACGGGCGTGTCGGCCCGCATCGCCCAGAGCCGCCACCATCAAATCGGAGGCGCCATTCATGATCACAGGCAGAGCGAAAAAATTCGGTGCGGCGACAATAAAACCGCCGAGCCGCTGACACTGCTTGACCCGCTCGAAGGAGCCGAGCGCCGCACGCACCTGCGCCAACACGTTGACGGCGCATTGCTGGGCGGCGGCCCGGCCATTTTCCTCCGAAACCTCGCCCGCCACGCGGCCGAGAAACTGCGGCGGCAGCTTGCCGTCCACACCAAAAGGCAATTGGCCGGAAATCGTCAAAATCGAGCCGCAGATGGTCCAGGGCACATAATTGGCGACCGGTGCCGCCGGCGACGGCAGCTCAATTCCCAATGCTTTCAAACGCCCTTCAACCGTGGACATGGACGGACCTCGTAAAACGAAATTTCGGACGACTGCCGCGTTCAGCCCACAGCACGTCGATTTGATGATTATGCCGGTTGCAGCCCCCCGCCGAAACCCTAATTTCGCCACGAGAGCCGCCTATCCGGCATCGATTCTGCTCAGAGGCTTTTCATGATACAGCGTTGCGCCGTCCGCATGTCCCAGCTCGCCACTCTGGCCGGCGCCGCGGTTTTGTTGCAAGCCAGTGTCGGCATGGCCGCCGAACCGGTGCGTCTGTCTCCCCATCGCGCGATTTACGAATTGTCGCTGCTGCGCGGCACGGGCAGCGCCGCGCCGGTCGCCGTGCGCGGGCGCATCGTCTACGAATTCAACGGCTCGGCCTGCAAAGGCTACGAAGTGTCGTTTCGCCAGATCACCGAGATCACCCCGTCGGAAGGCGAACCGCGCATGACCGATACGCGCTCCACCACGTTTGAGAGCGGCGACGGCAAAACGCTGAACTTCCGCATCGAGAATATGATCGGCGATCGGGTAGTCAGCACCAACGAAGGCGAGGCCACCCGCTCCGACGACGGCGCGCTGTCGATCAACGTCAAACAGCCGATGCCCAAACGCTCCGATGCGGATGTGGAAGTCACCTTCCCGACCATGCAGATGGTGCGCTCCATCGCGGCGGCGCGCGCCGGCGAGACGGCGATGGAAATGAAAATCTACGACGGCACCGACGGCGGCGATAAAATCTATCACACGCTCAATATTTTCGGCCATCGCTCGCAAGATCCGCTCGACGATCCGACGAAGGATGTCGAGGCGATGAAGGGCATGGCGCGCTGGCGCGTCAACGTCAGCTATTTCGACAATGCCAAGGCCGACGCCAATCCGAATTATAAAATGGCGTTCCAGATGTGGGATAACGGCATTTCCAGCGACCTTACGCTCGACTACGGCGACTTCGCCTTGAAGGGCAAAATGTCGAAGCTGGAAATGCTGCCGGCGAGCCCCTGCCTTTAACCCCTCTCCCCGATCTGTCAGGGGCAGCGAACTGCCCCTGACAAAGGTTCTTTACGCTTCCTTGGTTTGCAGGCGCACCGCCACCAGCACGGCTGCGCCCAGCAGAGCAAGACCGCCCACCAGAAACACACTGCGCACGCCGTTCAGATCAAAGATCGCTCCACCGGCGGCGGCACCAGTGGCGATACCAACAAAGATCAAGGCAACGAGCAGCCCGGTGGCGCTTTCGGTCTCGTCCGGCACCGCGCGGGTGATCCACGTGGTAAAGGCCACGGGTATGGCGCCAAAGAGAATGCCCCAGATCACGATCATCGCCGTATCGAAAACGAGCGCACCGCCGAATGCGGCAAGCAGCAGGCCAAGCAGCCCCATGCCCAAAGCCGCGACGATCAACGTACCCTTGAGGCTGCGCTCGACCGCCGCGCCGCTCACAAACGTGCCGACATAGCTGCCGACGCCGAAGACGAACAGAATCGTCGCCATCGTGCCAACGTTCACCGTGGTCACCGTTTCAAGATAAGGGCGGATATAGGTGAAATAACCGAAGTGCCCGGTGAAGACCAAGATCGCCGCCGCAAATCCAAAGCCGATGCCAGGCCGCGAAATGATGTCGCCGAGCACCGCGAGACTGGCATGTCCCTTGGGTGCGACACGCGGCAGAAACAACATCTGCAACACCAGCACCAAAGCGCCTAGAGCTGCGGCCAAAGCGAAAATAACGCGCCAGTTGACGAGATCGCTCAAGTAACCGCCGACAGGAATGGCGATGATCATCGCCGCCGGTATGCCGCTCATGACGATGGCTATGGCGCGGGCCGCCATCGCTTCGGGCACCATGCGGATCGTTGTCGCCGCAGCCATGGTCCAGAAGCCGCCGATGGCAAGACCGAGCACAATACGCGCCGCCAGCAAAAGTTCGATATTCGGAGCGGCCGCCGCCAGAAGGTTCGACACGATCAGGAGCAGCGAGAACGCCAGCAGAACTGGCTTGCGGTTGAAACGGCGCGTCACCGTTGCGCTCAGCAGCGCCCCGATCAAGCCGGCAAACGCGGTCACCGTCACCGCTTGGCCAGCTACCCCTGTGCTTACGCCTAAGCCTTGCGCCATGGGCGTCAGAATGCTCGCAGGCAGCAATTCTGCCGTCAGCAGGGCCGTGACGCCTAGCATCATGGCGACCACGCCGGCCCATATGGATGGCTTGGGCACAGCCATAAAAGGCTCTATATCGATGTCGGTATTGGCACTCATGTCGCGTCCGATTCCTATTTGCGCTACTGCGTTGCAACATAAATAGGATCGACATTCCGGACGACATATGCCACAAAATCCCAAACTATTGATCATTCGTCCGGAGATGCGATGAATACCGCCCACGACCTGGTGAGCGAGATCATGTTGGGCATGCGGCTGCTGGGCGTCACCTATCGGCGCACACAGGTGACCAAGCCGTTCGGCCTGCACTTCAATACCAATGCCGGACGGGCGCAGTTTCACTTCGTGGCGGACGGCACCCTGTTTCTGCGCGGTTACGGGAGCGAACCGATCCTTCTGCGCAGCGGCGACGCCCTGCTCATGCCGCGCGGCGGCCCTCATGATCTGGTTTCGGCACCGAACGAACCGAGCCGCCCCGTCGAAAGCTTCACCACGAAGCCTCTATGCGGAAACATCAGCGTCACATCGGCCTGCGCAGACGAGACCGGTCAGCATCGCGACGCACTGATCTTCAGCGCCTGCATGGATTTCGATCTCGGCGGCATGCGCCCTCTCATCGATCAGATGCCCGACGTGATGCAAGTCGACGACTTGCTGAACCGGCAACCTGAAATCAGGCCCATGCTCCATGCGATGGAGCGGGAAACCTGTCAGCCGCGTGCCGGTTCGGTTGGCATCACCGCGCGCCTCGCCGATGTGGTCGCCGCCTCGATCGTGCGCGATTGGATCGAATGCAACTGCCGCGACGGCACCGGCTGGTTTGTCGCCCTGCACGACCCGCGCCTTGGCCGCGCCATCGCGGCGCTTCATCGCAATCCCAACCGCGACTGGACCGTGGCCGATCTCGCCACGGAAGCCGGCACCTCACGCTCGGTCTTCGCCGAACGCTTCCAGGCCATCGTCGGGCAACCGCCCTTGCGTTACGCCACGGACCTGCGCATGCGCCTTGCCACGCAGTGGCTCGAACGTGATCGCATGTCGATCGATAAGGTCGCCGAGCGGCTTGGCTATGCTTCTCAGGCCGCCTTCAGCCGGGCTTTCAAACGTTCGACCGGGCAATCGCCTGGCGCCCGGCGCGGCAAGAATAGCGCAAGCCTCTAACGTTTGCCAAAGACAATGCCTTTGGTGATGGCGGCACGGCCGAACTTTTCGCGCAGGCTGTCGATGGCTGTCTCGGTTGCCTTCTCGCGTACGACGCGCGTATCGGCGAGATCGCCATGATCGGCTTGCGCCGCCTCGACGAGATTTGAAATGCCGACGCCGATCAAGCGATAGCGCCGGCCATTTCCTTCCTTCGCGAGAAGATCGCGCGCCGTCTCGAAAATGCGGCCGGCGAGCTGCGTCGGCTCAGACAACATGCGTGCCCGTGTCAGAATGCGGAAATCCGCCGTCTTCAATTTCAACGTCAGGCTGTCGCCGGAAATGCCCTGCGCCTTCAGGCGCGACGAGACCTTCTCGCTGAGCAGGAACAGCTTTTGCGACAGGACGGTGAGATCGGAAATATCTTCCTCGAATGTGGTTTCCGCCGACACGCTCTTGCGCTCGCGCTCCGGCGAAACGACGCGATCGTCGAGTCCATGCGAAAGACGCCACAGCCGCCGCCCCTCCGGGCCGAAGCGGCGGAACATGTCGATTTCCTCGAGTGCCTGAATGTCGCTGATCATCCGCAGGCCTTCGCGCTCGAAACGCTCCTGCGCCACCTTGCCGACACCCCAGATGGCGGACACGGGCCGCGCGCCCAGAAACGTCTTGGCTTCCGCCTGCCCGATGACGGCGAAGCCACGCGGCTTGTCGAGATCGGACGCCATCTTCGCCAGGAATTTGCAATAGGACAGACCGACAGACACGGTGATGCCCAGCTCCCGTTCGATCCGGCTGGCGAAGCGCGCCAGCACGGCGGCGGCGCTCGCCTGATGCAGGCGCTCGGTGCCGCCGAGATCGAGAAACGCCTCGTCGATCGACAGCGGCTCGACCAGCGGCGTCAGCTCCAACATCGCCTCGCGCACCTGATGTCCCACGGTGACATATTTCTGCATGTCGGGGCGCACGACCTTCGCCTGCGGACACAGCGCCAGCGCCTTGAACATCGGCATCGCCGATCGCACGCCATAGGTGCGCGCGATATAGCAGCAGGTGGAGACCACGCCGCGCTTGCCGCCGCCAACGATCAGCGGCTCGTCCCGCAAGGCCGGATTGTCGCGCTTCTCGATCGCGGCATAAAAAGCATCGCAATCGATATGCGCGACGCTGAGCTGATCCAGTTCGTCGTGGCTGATAATCCTGGGCGAACCACAGGCCGCGCAGCGCCGCCCGCCCGCCGGGCTTCGCGCATGACAGTCTCGGCACAGGATCATCTTGTCCATCGTGCCGCAAACATTGGCGGACAAAGCAAGAACCGGCAAGAACGCCCCGAGAGATTTCCCCCGACACTCCGGGGCGAGAACGGGCTTGCTGCCCAATCCTGACAAAAAGCCCGGTGCGAGGCACCGGGCTCATAGCCCCGCTGGCGACTCGGGCGCCCATGAAGGCACCTTATCTTCAGCCCTTGCGGCGTTCTTTCTTGGCGGCCTTGCGTTCTGCATAGCGCCGATCGCGAGCGGCCTTCTGCTCGGCCTTCAGCGCGGCATCCGCGGCTTCCAGCTCAGCTTTCAGCTGTTCCTCTTCTGCTTTGACTTTGGCCTCAGCCTGCTTGGCCAGTTCGAGATCGCGAGCGGCCTGGGCGGCAAGCTCAGCCTCGCGGGCTTTCTTGACGGCCTCTCGTTCGGCCTCGCGTGCCACACGGGCTTTGATGATCGCTTCGCGTTCAGCGCGGCGCGCCTCAAGTGCGGGATCGTTGGCTAAAGCACGAATTTTATCCAGCGTCGCTTTTTTCGCTGCAGCGGCCGTGTTCCGGCGCTGTCTCAGATCCGGTTCTAAAAAACTACTCACTTGCTCTCCAATAAGCGCGGTCTCCTCGACCGCATCAACGACGCGGAGCTAATCCACGCTGTCTGATTTTTCAATGCAGACGGCTGGCAAACCAACCGTTTTCACCCCGCACACCGCCCGAAAGCTGGCCCGAACGACCAGGACGGTATCCAAAAATATGCGGGATTTTCGAGAACTATCATATGAATGCGACGAAATCTGGATTCAGGCCTTCAACAAGCCGATCAGCTCCAATCCGGCGACTTGCCGCCCAACGCCGCTAAGGCCTTGTTAACGTCACCGGGATCGCGCGCCACCTGCTCGGCGAACATCACCAGCAGGCGCTCGTCTCCGGCCAAATAGTCCAGCACCGCCGCCAGAAAGCCTGGATCGGCGGCCGCCTGCCTGATTTCGCTGGGGTCAATGCCGCTCAAGGCCAGGAAACGGGACAACCGCTCTTCATCCGCCGCCAGGAAAGCAAGTGCTTCTATAGCTAAGGATTCTGCAGCTTGGTGATTGATTTGGCGACTCATTTGCCCCGGCATTTGTTGGTTGGATTCTCTTTTCGTAAATGTTCATCGGATACAAGATGACAAGGGTGCTTATAGCCTCGCGATCTGGCGAGCCGGCGCCTGGGGACACGCATCCGACATGGCAAAAACGGTTCTGATCGTAGAAGACAACGAGCTCAATATGAAGCTCTTCAACGATCTGCTCGAAGCCCACGGCTATCAGACTGTTCAGACCCGCAATGGCGTGGAAGCCGTTGAATTGGCTCGCAAACATCATCCAGACCTGATTCTCATGGACATCCAGCTCCCGGAAGTGTCGGGGCTGCAGGTGACGCAGTGGATCAAGGACGACGAGGCCCTGCGCGACATCCCTGTGATCGCCGTCACGGCCTTCGCCATGAAGGGCGACGAGGAGAAGATTCGCCAGGGCGGCTGCGAGGCCTATCTGTCGAAGCCGATTTCTGTCGTGAAATTTTTGGAAACCATCCGCAACTATACGGGCGACAAATAAGGGGCCCGGCATGACTGCGCGCGTTCTCGTTGTCGATGACATTCTGGCCAACACCAAATTGTTGGAAGCCCGGCTGACGGCCGAGTATTTCGACGTCACCACGGCCACCAACGGTCTGGATGCCCTGGCTCTCTGCGCCAGCGGCCAATGCGACATCGTCTTGCTCGATGTCATGATGCCCGAAATGGACGGTTTCGAAGTCTGCCGCCGCCTGAAGAGCGATCCGGCGACCGCGCATATTCCCGTCATCATGGTGACCGCGCTCGACCAGCCCGCCGACCGGGTGAAGGGCCTGGACATGGGCGCCGACGACTTCCTCACCAAACCGGTGGACGAAGTGGCGCTGATCGCGCGCGTCCGCTCGCTGGCGCGTCTGAAAGTCACCCTCGACGAATTGCGCAATCGCGCCCGCACCGCCGCCAGCATGGGCGCCAACACCGGCCTCTCGGCCGCCATCGCCGATCAAGGCACCGCCGCCCGCATCCTCGTGGTCGACGACCGGGCCAGCTCGTCGGAACGCATCCTGCGCTCGTTCGAAAAGATCCATTATGTGGAACTCGAGCACGAGCCGCAGAATGCCCTCTTTCGCGCCGCCGAAGGCAATTTCGAATTGGTGGTCGTCAGCCTGTCGCTGAAGGATTTCGACGGTCTGCGCCTGTGCAGCCAGCTTCGTTCGCTGGAACGCACGCGCCATCTGCCGATCCTGCTGGTGGCCGATCTCGACGATCGCACGAAAGTGCTGCGCGGCCTCGATCTCGGCGTCAACGACTACATCAGTCGCCCGGTCGACCAGAACGAACTCATTGCCCGTTCGCGCACCCAGGTGCGCCGCAAGCGCTACACCGATGCGCTCAACAACAATGTCCAGGCCTCCATAGAACTGGCCCTGGTCGATGCCCTGACCGGCCTCTACAACCGCCGCTATCTCGAGATGCACTTGGCTGAGATGCTCGACCAGGCGACGGCCCGCAGCCGCCCGTTGTCGCTCATGATCCTCGACATCGACCATTTCAAAGCCGTCAACGACACGCACGGGCATGATGCCGGCGACGATGTCCTCAAGGGCTTCTCTCATCGCGTGAAGAACGTCATCCGCAGCGCCGATCTTATCTGCCGTCTCGGCGGGGAGGAATTCGTGGTCATCATGCCCGATACCGGCATGGTCGTCGCGCACCGGATCGCCGAACGCGTCCGCTGCGCGGTCGAGGAAAGCATGTTCGGCATCGGCGAAGGCGCCAAGCTGATCCCGATCACCGTCTCGATCGGCCTCGCCCTGTCCATCGATGACACCGATCCCGACATGCTGTTCCGCCGGGCCGACAGGGCGCTCTATCGCTCCAAAAACGAGGGCCGGAACCGCGTCACGGCGGATGCCGCCTGAGCGATAAGCTCAAGTTCAAGGCTTGAGCGTTAACCGCATTCCTTTAGGTAAACAGTCGTTTAACAGAGGACGGGAACTTTGAGCGATTGCGCTCGACCCGGCTGTCACGATAACGTCCTTTGCGTCAGCGATGAGTCTGACGCCGCAGCTTTCAGACACCCTACGGGTTGCTCAGGTCCGCCGCATCTCCTGGGTCCGTGGGGCAGGCCGGCCGGTCGTGATTCAGGAGTGGCCTCCTCGGAATTGCGCCGGCCGGCCACCTGCTGCCCGCCCTCCGCCAAAAATTAATGTCTTTTCAGCTCTTTGTAGCGCGTTCGCTTACGACTCCTTTATCAGGTTCCCGTACACAACAGGCTCCTCCCGTTCGACTCGGGGCCTGGAGCAGCCATCTATGCGTAAGACTAAACTCGGGGGTCGACTTCTCCGCCCCCTCGCCGCATGGACGGCCCGTTTCAAACGCGATCGCTCCGCCTCGGTTGCCACTGTCTTCGCACTGGCGGCCGTGCCTCTGGTGATCGCCACGGGCGTGGCCATCGAATACAGCTCCAGCCTCGCCGCCCAAGCCAGTCTGCAGAATGCGCTCGACAGCGCGACAATGCAGGTCGCGCAAAGCAGCGGCGATGCCACCACGATTGGCACGGCCTCGCTGAACGCCGCTGCCGCCGGCAGCCGGCTCTCCGCCATTTCGGGAACCTGGAGCCGCGACTCCAGCGGCATGACCACAGGCTCGGCGACAGCTCAGCTCACCACCACCTTTCTGAGCTTCATGAACCGCGCCAATCTGACGATTTCGGTCGCCTCGAAAGTCGCCACTAGAGGCTCCGCCGCCAACAATGTCTGCATTCTGGTGCTCGACCCGACGTCCAGCCAATCGCTGCTGATCAACAGCGGCGTCACCCTCAACGCGCCGACCTGTCAGATCGACGTCGCCTCGAAAGGCAGCCCCGCGGCAATCTTCAATTCGGGTAGCAGCTTCCAGGTTTCGAAAATCTGCGTCGCTGGCACGAACGTCATCCAGAACGGTGGTGCCGTCGCCGCGCTCTCGACCGGCTGCACGACCGCCAGCGACCCTTTCGCCGGCACCCTGCCCACCCCGGCTTCCGCCACCTGCACGGTCAGCAATCAGAATTACAGCGGCACCAACACCCTGTCGCCCGGCGTCTATTGCGGCAATTTCAACTTCAATGGCACGGGCACCTTGAACCTGCAGCCTGGCGTCTACGTGTTCAAGAATACGCGCTGGAATCTCAACAGCGGCTGGACGGTGAAGGGCACCGGCGTCACCTTCTATTTCGCCGATTCCAACTCGTACATTCAGATCAATAGCGGCGTCGCCCTCAATATCTCCGCACCGACCAGCGGCACCTATGCCAATCTGCTGATGTACGAGCCCGCCAATCTGGCGAAATCGAGCTTCTCCATCAATGGCTCGGCCGGCCATAGTTTTACCGGGCTCATCTATCTGCCGAGCCGCAACATCACCTTCAATTCGGTCTCGACCGTCTCGTCCGAGAATATCACCATCGTGGTCAATCAGCTTATCCTGAACACGATCAACTGGACGTTCGCCAGTTCGGCCAAGACGATCAGCGCTGCCGGTTCGAGCGGCGCCCTGAGCTATTATTTCGTCAGATAAGCGAAGTCATCGCGACATGAAAAAACCCTCGGTTCCCAGAACCGAGGGTTTGCTTTTTGTCGAACCCGATGGCGCTAATGGGCCGCCTCGCCGCGCTTGACCTGCTGATCGAAGGCCGCCCACACGCCCTCTTCGCCGTCCCAGGCACCGCGCGTCGCGCCCTTCGAATATTCGGTCGCCCGCTGTTCGAAGAAATTGGCGTGCTCGACGCCGTTCAAGCTTTCGACGAGCCAGGGCAGCGGATGCGGCTTGATCTGCTTATGGCCGGTGGCCGTCTCAGTGTAATAACCGTAGACGCCGGGCAGGTGCAGTTGCGACAACCGCCAGTCGGCGATGTAGCGCACGTAGGATTTGATGTCTTCCGGGGTCATGCCATCGATGTCGCCGAGACCGAAAGCGAGATCGATGAAGCGCTCTTCAAGCCCGACCATGGTGCGCGCCACATCGACAATGTCGTCGCGCACGGCCGGCGTCACCGCACCGGTTTCGCGATTCCATTCGTGATAGAGCTTGATCACGCCTTCGCAGTGCAAGCTCTCGTCACGCACTGACCAACTGACGATCTGGCCCATGCCATTCATCTTGTTGTGGCGCGGAAAGTTGAGCAGCATGGCGAAACTGGCGAACAGCGCCATGCCCTCGGTGAACGCTCCGAACATGGCAAGCGTACGCGCCACGTCCGACACGGTGCCGACGCCGAACGTGTGCATGTAGTCGGCCTTGTCGCGCATCGCCGCATAGTCGCGGAAGGCAGCGAATTCGGTGTTCGGCATGCCCAGCGTCTTCAAGAGCAGCGCATAAGCGTCGATATGCACGGTCTCCATGTTGGAGAAGGCCGCCATCATCATTTGCACTTCCAGCGGCTGGAAGATCGGGATGTAGCGCTTCAGATAATTGTCGCCGACCTCCACGTCCGATTGGGTGAAGAAGCGGAAAATCTGCGTCAGCAGATTGCGCTCGCCTTCCGTCACCCGGTCGGAAGCCCAATCCTTGATGTCGGCGCCCAAAGGCACTTCCTCGCCCATCCAATGGGTCTGCTGCTGGCGCTTCCAGAACTCATAGGCCCAAGGATAACGATCGACATTATAGGTGCCGGTCGCCGTCAGCAGGCCGACCTGGCCGGTGCCGATCAGGTCGCGCGGGTCGGTCTTGCCGAGATCGAGCAGACGGGGTGCAAGATCGATCACTGACATGCTAGGCACTCCTCGTAGTCGGTTCTGGCGGAGGTGGTGAACGCAGCCTTCTGCTGACCATCGCCGGCAAACGCGGCGCGGCTGATCGACTTCGAGCGGCAGTAATACAGGCTCTTCATGCCACGCTTCCACGCCGTCCAGTGCAGCATGTGCAGGTCCCATTTATCGATATCGGCCGGCAGATAAAGATTGATAGACTGGCTCTGACAGACATAGGGCGCGCGATCGGCGGCCAGATCGACGACCCAGCGTTGATCGATCTCGAAGGCCGTGCGGAACACCGCTTTTTCATCCTCGGTCAGGAAGTCGAGATGCTGCACCGAACCTTCTTGCGCGACGATCGACTGCCAGGTGTCGGTGGTGTTAACGCCCTTTTCCTCGAACAGCTTTTCAAGATGAATGTTGCGCACGGCAAAGGCGCCCGACAGCGTCTTGTGCATATAGATATTGGCCGGGATCGGCTCGATACAGGCGCTGGTGCCGCCGGCGATGATGCTGATCGAGGCCGTCGGCGCGATCGCGATCTTGTGGCTGAAGCGTGCGCGCATGCCGCGCTCCTGCGCGTCCGGGCAAGCGCCACGCTCGTTGGCCAGAAGCACCGAAGCGGAATCCGCCTCGCGGCGAATTTTCTTGAAGATGCGCAGGTTCCATGACTTGGCGAGCGCGCTCTCCATCGGAATACGCCGCGACTGCAGGAAGGAGTGGAAGCCCATGACGCCAAGGCCGACGGAGCGCTCGCGCAAGGCCGAATAGCGGGCCCGCGACATGCTGTCGGGGGCGCTTTCGATGAACGAGGTCAGCACATTGTCGAGCATGCGCAGCACGTCTTCGACCAAACCCGGATCGTCGCCCCATTGGTCCCAGGTCTCGATGTTGAGCGAAGCCAGGCAGCACACCGCCGTGCGATCCTCGCCGTTATGGTCCCGGCCCGTCGGCAGCGTGATCTCACTGCACAGATTGGATGTCGAGACTTTCAGGCCGAGATCGCGCTGATGTTTCGGCATGGCGCGGTTCACCGCGTCGATGAACAACAGATAGGGCTCACCCGTCTGCATGCGCGTTTCGAGAATGCGCTGCCAGAGCTGGCGCGCATCCACATGGCGCATCACCTTGCCGTCCTTCGGGCTCTTCAACGCGAATTTGGCACCGGCCTGCACCGCTTCCATGAACTCGTCGGTAACATTGATGCCGTGATGAAGATTGAGCCCCTTGCGATTGAAGTCGCCGGAGGATTTGCGGATTTCGAGAAATTCCTCGATCTCCGGATGGTGGATGTCGAGATAGACGGCGGCCGAACCGCGCCGCAGCGACCCCTGGCTGATCGCCAAGGTGAGACCGTCCATCACATGGATGAACGGAATGATGCCCGAGGTGGCGCCATTGCCCTTCACCGGTTCGCCGATCGAGCGCACCTGGCCCCAATAGGTGCCGATGCCGCCGCCGTTCGAAGCCAGCGCCACGTTCTCATTCCAGGTGGCGACGATGCCATCGAGCGAGTCGGGAACGGTGTTGAGGAAGCAGGAAATCGGCAGGCCGCGGGTGGTGCCGCCATTCGACAGGATCGGCGTCGAGGGCATGAACCACAGACGCGACATAGCATCATAGAGACGCTGCGCATGGGCGACATCGTCGGCGTAGGCACAGGAGACGCGGGCGAACATGTCCTGATAGCTCTCGCCCGGCATCAAATAGCGGTCGTCGAGGGTCGCCTTGCCGAAAGCGGTCAGCAGATCGTCTCGCGAACGATCGAGCGCGAGGTCCGCGGGCTTCGGCTTCGGCGCCAGCGGATATGGCGGCGGGGCATGCAGTTCACGCGGACGCTCAACCGTACGCACGGTCTCGCGCAGGATGGTGCGCTGAACGGGCTCCGGGAGCGGAACCAGATGGCCGTGTTTGTCGAAGTCGAATGCTGCTTGCCCCATGCGAAAATCCCGCTGTTCGATCTGGGATGAACGCTGGCGCGACGACGCACCGAGGAGACCTTTAGGCCTTCGGCACTTCGTAACGGCCAACGCGGCACCCCGCCCGTGGTCGATCCATGTTCCCGGCAGGTCTTCTGGCTCGTGGGTCACTGCTTCCTTCGGCCTTCCCAACGCCTTTTGGCGTCAGTGGCATAGTCGAACGAAGCTTCACCACTTACAGCTGCGGGGGCAGCCCCGGATTCACACCGGGTTCCCTTTTCACCGCAGACGAATCTGCGGACCGTGAACACCATATGTTGTGTTTATAAGGCTAAGATTGTCAACGAATGGTTGGCGTCTTGACACAAAATATTGGTGCACAGCCGCCATGCGGGCGCATCGATTGCCTGCTGTTCAACCGCGTGTGAGAAGGCGCGCGGAGGCTGATGATGGGATTTGAACCGGGTCGAATATTTGCGCTGGCGCTTGCCTCCATCGGCCTGCTGACGCCCTTCGCCATCCACCTTTTCCTGCCGGTCACCCCGGTCCTGAAGAGCGCCTTCGGCATTTCCGACGCCCTGGCGCAAATCAGCTTCAGCCTGCCACTCTTGGTGATGGCTTTCGCCAATCTGGTCTATGGCGCGCTGGCCGACCGTTACGGCCGCCGGCCGGTGCTGCTCTCCGGGCTGGCTCTCTTTCTCCTCGGCAGCCTGCTCGGCATGCTGGCCGATTCCATCACCACCCTGATCGTTGCCCGCGTCGTCCAGGCGATCGGCGCCGGCTGCGGCACCACCCTGGTGCGCGCCATCGCGCGGGATGCCTATGGCCCCGAGAAACTGGTCAAGGTGATCAGCTATCTCACCATGTTCTACACTTTAGGCCCGATGGTCTCGCCGACCGTGGCAGGTCTGCTGCTCGATCATTTCACCTGGCGCGCCGTGATGATCTTCTCTTTCGCCTCCGGCGCCATCATCATGCTCGGCACTTATTTCTTCGTGCCGGAAACGCGGCCGGGCGTGAAACTGGAAGCCGGGCAAAGCATGCTCGGCAATTATCGCGAACTGTTCGCCCACCCACGCTTCATCGCCTATGTGCTGCAGCCGGGCTTCAGCACCGCCGTCTTCTTTTCCCTTTCCGCCGCCTCCGCCTATGTGATGAAAGACATGCTGCACCGGCCCTCGACCGAGTTCGGCCTGTATTTCTTCCTCTTCCCCTTGGGCTTCTTCTGCGGCAATTTCATTTCCAGCCGCATCGGCAACCGCGCACCCCACGAAATCATGGTGCTCGCCGGCTCGCTGATCCTGACGGCCTCCGTCGTCGCCATTCTCTCGTTGCTGATGCTGGGCTACCTGCATCCGCTGGCAATTTTCCTGCCCGGCTTCTTCAATCCCTTCGCCCAGGGCATCGCCATGCCCTATGCGCAGAGCGCCGCCATGCAGATCGTGCCGCGCCTGGCCGGCACAGCCGCCGGCGTCGCGATTTTCACGCAGAGTTTTCTCGGCGCTATCTTCACGCAGATCTACGGCACCATGGCCGACGGCACTTTGAAGCCGATGATCATCGTCACCGGCGTCGGCGCCGCGCTCTGCCTGTTTTTTGGCTCGATCCCCTTCATCCTGCGGATGCGGGAACGCGCGAAAGCTTAATCGCCGTTAGCCCGCGCCCATTCCAGGGCTTGAATCGTCATCTGCGGGTTCTTCAGTTTGGCGATGCGGCGCAGCTCTTTATCCTTGAACGGATTGCCCCCGATCCGCAGGCCGAAGGGACCGCCGCGCGCTTTCTCCTCCAGGACCGTCAGCGAGCCGAGACTTTTCGGCAGGCTCTTCAACTGGCAGTTCGTGAGATTGAGGATCATCAGTTTGCGCAATTGACTGATTTCCGACGGCAGCACTTCAAGCGGATTGTCTTCGAAATCGAGCTGGATCAGCTCCGACAGCGCGAAGACATCGGGCGGGATCGCATCGCGGAAGGAAGTGTTCAGCAGGAGCGTGCGCAGATTGGGAAACTGGCGCAAAAATCCGTCGGGAATATCCAACCATTCGGTGCGATCGAGCCCGAGAATTTTGAGATGGACTGCCGGACGATCGAGATGCGGCAAATCCACCAAGGCGCTGCGCCCGAGATACAGATCGGTCAGGCCCTGCATATGAAAAAGCGCGGCGGGAACACTGCGCAACGGATTGCCGAAGAGATGCAGGCTGAGGCAACGAAACGTCTGCGCAAAGGCAGCCGGAATGGTTTCGATGCGGTTGCCCATGAGAAAGAGATAGTCCAGCCCCTCTTGCGTCGCGATCTCTTCGGGAATGGTGCGCAGCTTCAGCGCGTTGAGATCGAGCGTATCCGGCGTGTGACGGCCTGCCACATAGAAATCGATTTGATCATCATCCGACCATTCATCCATGTCGGCGGGGTCGGGCCGCCCGGCCGCGCGCCAGGCGATGCGGTCGCGCGCAAGCTGCAACCCTTGTTCCACTGTCAGATCGTTCGGAAGATCGATAACCCAAGGCGCGAGGCGCTGGCCAGGCATCCGCTATCCTCAATCCCTCTTAAAGCAATCCAAGTTCGCGCAATTCGCGGCGCAGCTCTTCGGGCATCTGCGCCAGTTCGCCAAAGCCAGCCGTCACATCTTCCGGCTTCTCGCTGTCCTTGAGATAGCGCCAGCCCTGAAACGGCCGACACGGGCGTGGCATGATCGGTATGACATCGGGCTCCATCACGATGAAACAGCGCGAGATGCCCTGATCGTCGGTGAAAGGCCTGACATCGATGAGTTTCTGACGCGCCGAGACCTGGCCCTTGATGACCCAATACATCGAACCGCCGTCGAGCAATTCCGCGACGCGCTTGGGCACCATGCGGGTGCGGTGCGTGTGTTCCTGCGGCTCGCCAGCTTTTTTCTTGGCGGCCATCCGTTGCTGGACCCATTCTTCATGGTCGCGGATCGACTCCGCGCCCACCGATAATTTGATCAAATGCAGTGCCATGGAAGCATTTTGGCGCCCCTGCCCGCGCGGAACAAGCCGCGCGCAGCACGATCTCAGGATGCGGCGCATCGACCCCACATCCGCCCGGCGATTTAGCCAGCAGAATCAACAGGATTTTGAATATCCCGCGCCGGGTTTATTTGCCGCCGGGGCTGTTGATAGCGTTCATCAGGCAGCTCGTCGTACGGAACTGCTGTTCGGACAATTGCGCAGCGATCGCCAATGTCTTGCCCCGCTCGAAATTGAACCCGCAGGCAGCCGACGAAGCCGGCGTCATCACTTCCACCACCGGCGGCGCAGCACCTTTCAGCATCCGCACGGTTTCGATGCGCGCATAGCTATTGGCGCCGTCACGGCGCACGTTCAGCACGCGCCCGGTGATCACAAGCGAAGCCTGTTGCGCCGCCTGTTCGCGCGATTGCTTAGCGCAGGAACAGGCCGCAGCCTGCCCCGTCGCCATCAGCAAAGCCAAACAGGCCGCGCCGGCTGCGAGACCAGCGAAGCGGATCATCCGCGGCCCTCGAACGGCATTTTCGTTGCCTTGATGGTCATGAACAAAACATTGGTCTCCAGCGGCAGATTGGCCATGGCGACGATCGCGCGACCGACATGATCAAGCGCCATGGTCGCCTCCGGCCGGATCGATCCGTCCGGCTGCGGCACGCCTTTCTTCATCTTGTCGGCCATGCTGCTCTCCGCATTGCCGATGTCTATCTGACCGACAGCTATGTCATATTTGCGGCCGTCGAGCGCCGCCGTCTTGGTGATGCCGGTCACCGCATGTTTGGTCGCCGAATAGGCGATCGAATTCGGGCGTGGCGTATGCGCCGAGATCGAGCCGTTGTTGATGATGCGGCCGCCCTGCGGCTTCTGATCCTTCATGATGCGGAACGCCGCCTGCGTGCACAGGAACACGCCGTTGAGATTGACGTTGACCACGTCCTGCCACCTCTCGAACGGCAGGTCTTCAAGCAGCGACGGCGCACCGCCCATGCCGGCATTGTTGAAGAGCAGATCGAGACGGCCGAATTCGGACTTGATCTTGCCGAACAGCGCATCGACCTGTTTGGGATCGCCAACATTGCACGCCACCGCAATGGCTTTGCCGCCAGCCTTCTTGATCGCCTCGACCGCTTCGTCCAACGGTTCCTGCCGCCGTCCCGCCACCACCAGCGTATAGCCGATACCGGCCAGCGCCAGGGCCGCCGCGCGGCCAATGCCGGTGCCGCCGCCGGTCACCAAAGCGATTTTCTGATCTGACATTCAGGCGTCTCCCGTTTCTGTTTCGATTGTAAGTAGAGCGGCATTTTGCGCCACCTGCTGGCCGGCATGAACGCCGATCGGACCCACGCGGCCCGCCACCGGCGCCATCAGCACATGCTCCATTTTCATGGCCTCGACAATAGCCAGGCGTTGGCCTTTCTCCACCGCGTCGCCGGCCGCGACGAAGATCGTCACCAGCTTGCCATGCATCGGCGAGCGCACGATATTGCCATCACTGCCGGAGGCTTCATCCGCATGATCGAGCGCATCGAACAAGGCGATGTGAACCTGCCGCCCGTCGCGCAAAACGAACACCCCGTTCTCATCAGCATGCGCACTCAGCAGAGGATCGGACGCGATCCAGCGGCTATTCTCATGGCGCACAACTTGCTGCATTCTCGCATAAGTCGCCGCCATCTCGCCGGCACGCCATTCGACATCAACCGTTGCGCGTTCGCCTTCGATGGCAATAGCGATTTTCTGCCGACGCGCGGCGCCAAGCTGAAACGCATCGCCACCAGCCCACGGATCGGCGAACCGGTTGGCATTCGATTGTCCTGCGTGCGCCAACGCAACAGCCGCGCCGAAGGCCACGGCGCCTTCGTCGAAAGGTTGCGGCACGGCCCCGAGGTCTTCAAGATGCCGCTCGATGAAACCGGTGTCGTAGCTATTGCTGGCGAATTCCGGCCGCGTCACCAGTCGATGCAGAAAGCCGGCGTTCGATCGCGGACCAAAGACTTTCGTTGCCGCCAAGGCATCGGCCAGCCGTTTGATCGCCTGCGCACGTATCGGCGCATGGGCGATGATCTTGGCGATCATCGGGTCATAGAACGGCGTGACGTCATTACCGGCAGCGACACCCGCATCGACACGCACGCCCTCCGCCACGGGCAGATCGAGTGCCAGAATGCGTCCTGTTGAAGGCAGGAAGCCGCTGTTGGGATCTTCCGCATAAAGCCGCGTTTCGATCGCATGGCCTGAAAGCCTGATATCGGCCTGTTGCAGCCCCAGCGCTCCACCGGCCGCGACGCGAAACTGCATTTCCACCAGATCGAGGCCGGTCACGGCTTCCGTCACCGGATGCTCCACCTGCAACCGCGTGTTCATCTCCATGAACCAGAAACTGTCCGGCGACAGCGGCCGCGATCCGTCGGCGATGAATTCCACCGTGCCGGCGCCGACATAACCCACTGCTCGGGCCGCAGCGACCGCCGCCTCGCCCATGGCGCTGCGGGTTTCATCGTTCATCCCTGGCGCTGGCGCTTCCTCGATCACCTTCTGGTGCCGGCGCTGCATGGTGCAGTCACGCTCGAACAGATGCAGCGCATGGCCATGACTGTCGGCGAAAACCTGGATCTCGATATGGCGCGGCGCGCTGACATATTTTTCGATCAGCACGCGTGGATTGCCGAAGGAGGATTGCGCCTCGCGCTGCGCCGAGGCCAGAGCATCGGCAAAATCCGCCGCACGCTCCACCTTGCGCATGCCCTTGCCGCCACCACCGGCCACAGCCTTGATGAGAACGGGATAGCCGATACGCTTTGCCTCATCCGCCAGATGATCGGCCGTCTGCTCAGCCCCATCATAGCCCGGCACCACCGGAACGCCCGACTTGCGCATCAGCGCCTTGGCTTCGTCCTTCAAGCCCATGGCGCGAATAGCCTTGGGTGGCGGCCCGACGAACACGACACCCGCGGCCGCACAGGCTTCGGCGAACTCGGCATTCTCCGACAGGAAGCCATAGCCCGGATGCAGACAGGCCGCCTTGCTGGCGCGCGCCACGTCGAGAATGACGTCGCCGCGCAGATAGGACTGCGCCGCCGGCGCCGGGCCAATCTCGTGCGCTTCATCGGCGAGGCGCACATGCAAAGCGTTTCTGTCCGCCTGCGAATAGACGGCGATGGTGCGCATGCCGAGGCGCCGCGCGGTGCGAATGATCCGGCAGGCGATTTCGCCACGATTGGCAATGAGGACGGAGTTGAACATGGCTTCGCCCCCTACATCCTGAACACGCCGAACTTCGTCGCCTCGGCTGGCGCGTTCAATGCGGCCGACAGCGCCAATGCCAGCACATGCCGCGTCTCCGAAGGCAGGATGATGCCATCGTCCCAAAGCCGCGCCGTCGCGTAATAGGGCGAGCCCTCCTCTTCATATTTGGCGCGGATCGGCGCCTTGAACGCCTCTTCCTCGGCGACGCTCCACTGTTTGCCCTCGGCTTCGATATTGTCGCGCCGCACGGTCGCCAACACGCTGGCCGCCTGTTCGCCGCCCATGACGCTGATGCGCGCATTCGGCCAGGTGAAGAGAAAGCGTGGCCCATAAGCCCGGCCACACATGCCATAATTGCCCGCACCGAACGAGCCGCCGACGATCACGGTGATCTTCGGCACGCGTGCGCACGCCACCGCCGTCACCAGTTTGGCGCCATCCTTGGCGATGCCGCCGGTCTCATATTCGCGCCCCACCATGAAGCCGGAGATGTTTTGTAAGAACAGCAGCGGTATGCCGCGCTGGCAGCACAATTCGACGAAATGCGCGCCCTTCAGCGCGCTTTCTGAAAACAGAATGCCGTTGTTGGCGATGATGCCGACGGGCAGGCCTTCGATATGGGCAAAGCCGCAGATGAGTGTGGTGCCATAGCGCGCCTTGAATTCATCGAAGTCGGAGCCATCGACGAGGCGCGCGATGACTTCGCGAATGTCATATTGTTTGCGCAGGTCGGTCGGCACGATGGCATCGAGTTCGCCGACATCATGCAAGGGCGGTGACGGTGCCCGCGAAGCCGGCGGCGCGCGCTTGGCCGTGTTGAGATTGCGGATGGCACGGCGCGCCAAAGCCAGAGCATGCTCATCGTTCTGCGCCAGATGATCGGCGACGCCGGAGATGCGCGTATGCACGTCGGCACCGCCAAGATCCTCGGCGGAGACGATTTCGCCGGTGGCTGCTTTCACCAACGGCGGCCCGGCGAGAAAGATCGTGCCCTGCCCTTTGACGATGATCGTCTCATCCGACATCGCCGGCACATAGGCGCCACCCGCCGTGCACGAGCCCATCACCACCGCGACCTGCGCCAGACCGCGCGACGACATATTGGCTTGGTTGAAGAAGATGCGGCCGAAATGCTCGCGATCGGGAAACACCTCGGTCTGATGCGGCAGGTTGGCGCCGCCGGAATCGACCAGATAGACGCAAGGTAGATGGTTCTCCTGCGCGATCTCCTGCGCGCGCAGATGTTTCTTCACGGTGATCGGATAATAGGTGCCGCCTTTGATCGTCGCATCGTTGCAGACGATCATCACCTCGCGCCCCTCGACGCGACCGATGCCAGCGATCATGCCAGCGCCATGAATATCGCCCTCATACATGCCGAAGGCCGCAAGGCCGCCGATTTCCAGAAAGGGCGAGCCGGGATCGATCAGGCCCAGCACGCGATCGCGCGGCAACAGCTTGCCGCGATCGACATGGCGCTGGCGGGCCCGCTCCGGACCGCCCAGAGCCGCCGTGGCGCGGCGTTCCTGCAATTGCGCGACGAGTTGCGCCCAGGATTGACGATTGGCGGTGGCATCGGGTCCGACCGGATCGAAGTTCGATTTCAGGACCGCCACGTGTCTCGCCCCCGTCTGCCGTTTCGGCGACTATGGCGCGAAATGCTCCTGAAGCAAACCGGCCCTTAGACGGATGCGATCATATCGCGTCATAAACCTCGTGGGTTTGCTTTTCGGCGAAAGCATCCTTGATCCAGGCCTGCCAGGCCGGCAGCGCCATGATCGCGTCCATATAGGCCCGCGTCTCCTTTTTCACCTTCACATCATAGATATGCAGGCGGTTCACCACCGGCGCGAACATGGCGTCCGCCGCGCTGAATTTGCCGAACAGGAACGGCCCCCCCTTGCCGAATTTACGACGCGCGCCGGCCCAGGCCGCTTCCATCCGCGCCACATCCGCCACCACTTCCGGCATCAACTCGCGTAGACGCACCTCGCGGCGAAAATTGGTCGGCAGATGCCGGCGCATGGCCATGAAACCCGCGTGCATTTCCGCCACCAGCGCCCGCGCCTCGGCGCGCGCGGCGCGGGTCTTCGGCCAGATGCCCTTGGCCGGATATTTTTCCGCCAGATATTCGAAGATCGCGACGGATTCCCAAACCTCGATCTCGCCATCGATCAGCAGCGGCACTTTGCCCGTCGGCGACAGCCGCTTCAGCTTCTTCTTGCCCGGCTCGTCATAAAGATTGACCTGCTTCTCCTCGAACGGAATGTGCAGGGTCGCCAGCAGGATCCACGGCCGGAGCGACCAGGACGAATAGGCCTTGTTACCGATAACGAGGGTCAGCATGAGTCAGAGCGCCTTGCGATAAACGATGAAGGAGGAGCGGTTGACCAGCGTGTCATAGAGCGAGCGCGCCGGCGCGTTGAATTCCTGCGTATGCCAATAGAGCCGAAAGGCCCCGGCCTTTTTCGCCACCGTTTCCACCGCCAGGATCAGCGCCTTGCCGGCCCCTGAACCGCGCGCCTGCGGGTCGACGAACAGGTCTTCCAGATAGCAGCTCGGTTTCAGGCTCCAGGTGGAGGGATGGAACAGAAATGTGGCGAAGCCGACCAGGCCCGCGTCTCCCACCGCGACAAGCCCGCGCACGGGCCCCTCGCCGCGCACCAGTTGCGCCCAAAGGTCGGCGGTGACCACCTCCGGCACGTCGCCCCGATAAAAGGCGACATAGCCGGCCCAAAGCTCGCGCCAGCGCGCCTCATCCTGCGGAATGGGGGGACGAATCTGCATCTGAACCCGACGTTTGACGCCGACCTTTACCAAATCAGCCGCAAAGACGGAACTGGCACATTCCCGCCGTCTTGCAAGCGTTATAGACTTGCCCCATGTCCGGATTCGTTCTCGCCGATCTGATCGCCATCTGCCTCTTCGCGGCGGCCTGGGTGATTTATCACCACATGCTCCGAACCCACGCGCGCACGGCGCTGAACGCGCAGATGTCCTACTACCGCCTGCGCTGGATGCAGGAGATGGCCAACCGAGATGTCCGCATCGTCGATTCCGCCATCATCGCCACCTTGCAGAACGGCACCGCCTTTTTCGCCTCCACCTCGCTGCTGGCGCTCGGCGGCACCGCCGCCCTGCTGCGCTCCGGCGACGACATGATGCGCGTCGCCACGGATTTGCCCTTCGGCTTCGTGCCGACCCGCGCCATGTTCGAAATCAAGGTCGTCGGCCTGTTGATTCTGTTCGGCTATGCCTTTTTCAAATTCGCCTGGGCCTATCGACTGTTCAACTATTGCGCCATCCTGATCGGCGCCACGCCGCCGGCCAAATCGGAGAACGACGACGAGCGCCGCCGCATCGCCACCTATGCCGGCCGCATGAACATCGCCGCCGCACGGCAGTTCACCCGTGGCCAGCGCGCCTTTTTCTTCGCCCTCGCCTATCTTGGCTGGTTCCTTGGTCCCTATGTGCTGATGCTGACGACGGCGGTCGTGCTGTTCTTCATGTGGTCGCGCCAATATCGCTCCGAAGCGCATGACGCGATCGACCCGACCAAACACATGTCCGATTCCGATGCCTCGTAAACCGCCTCCCAAACGACCCGACGTCAAGCGGCTTGACGCGAAACGCTCCGCGCCGCATAGGCCCCGGATGAACGAGGTTATGGTCGCCGAAGATTCGGCCCCCAACAAAACACTGGAAGCCGCGATCGTCGACCTTTGCGTCGAGGCCGGCCCCGGCAAGACGATCTGCCCGACGGATGCCGCCAAATCCATCGCCGCCGCCAAGGGTGGCGACGATCTCGCCTGGCGCTCCTGGCTCACCCGCGTGCGCGCCGCCGCCATCGGCATGGCCCGCAAGGGCGATCTGGTGATCTATCGCAAGGGCAAGCCGGCCGACCCGGACGATTTTCGGGGCGTCTATCGCCTCGGCCTGCCGCGCAGCGAATAATCAGCTCAACGACGGTCCAGGACTCAAGGCGCTGGAAACAGCGCGTCGCTCTTGCCCGACAGGTAATAAGCGACAAGCCCGATATATTCGCGCACGGCGCGATCGGTGCGGCGCAGGCCAAGCGACGTCTCGGCCGACGGCCGGATGAAATCATACCAAGTGCCACGCGTCGCATAGTCGACGGGCGCCGGCACCACCGAAAAACCCGCCTTGCGGAACAGGCCCATGGAACGAGGCATGTGATAGGCCGAGGTGACGAGCACCCAGACCTCTCCCGGCTTCGGCTTGATGAGATCGCGGGTGAACACCGCATTTTCCCAGGTGTTGCGCGATTCCTCCTCGAAGGTCATGCGCTCAGGGGCGATGCCGAGGCTGGTGTAGATGCGCCGCGCCACGTCCGCCTCGCTCACATCGCCGCCGAGGATGCGCCCGGAACCGCCGGTGAAGACGATCCGCGCATTGGGATAGCGATAGGCAAAGGCGGCCGAGGCGGTCATGCGCGTGCCCGCCTCCGACAGCTCCGCCGAGCTGCGCGCCATGCTCACCACTTCATCGACGCCACCGCCCAGCACGATGAAGCCAGTGGGTGCCGGAAAATCACCCGGCAGTTGCGGAAAGCGGTTCTCCAGCGGCGACAGCAAAATCTGCCCGCCCGGCCCCAGCCCGAAAAAGACCGCGAAAACAACCACCATCCAAAGCAAGCCACGGGCGATGCGGCGACGGCCGAAATAGAGCGCCACCAAGGCCAGCCCCGTCGCCACCACCATCAGATTCGAGGGCGCGGCGAAGAACCACAATATTTTGGACAGGTAGAAGAACATCCGCTCAGCTCAGCGGCAGGATCAGCACCTTGCTGCTCCACGGCCGCTCGCAGATCGCCTTGTACCAGCGCTCGAGATGCGGGCGCGGCTGTCGTTCGATCGGCAAGTGCATCCAGCGGTGAACGACGGTGGCGATCACGCAATCGGCCATGCCGAACGTGCCACCGGAAACCCACGGGCGCTCCGCCAGCAAGGCATCGAGCACGGCCGCATTGCCTTCCGCCGTCTTGATCCCGGCTTCGATCACCCCCGGCTTTGCTTCCACATCCTTGCGGACCAATGGCCGGAAAATCGCATTGATCGGATCGAGCAGCGTCGTCTGCTGCCAGTCCATCCAGCGATCGGCATCGGCGCGGCGGCGCGCGTCGAGCGGCCAGAGCTTGCCTTCCGAATAGCGCGCGCACAGATAGCGGACGATGGCATTGGACTCCCACAAGGTGAATCCCATGTCGTCGATGGTCGGCACCCGGCCGTTCGGATTGATCGCCCGATATTCCGCCGTATTGACGACGCCAAAATGCAGGCCCGCATCGGTGCGCTCATAAGGCAGGCCGATCTCTTCCAGGGTCAGGATCACCTTCTGGACGTTGAGCGAATTGTTGCGGCCCCAGACCTTGATCATCATCATGCTCCTTGGATGAGGCAGAGGTATTGGCCCCTTCGCAAAAGGTCAATCGTAACGAAATAGGCCAGGGTTTAGCCCGTTTTCATGAACAATTCCCGGCCGATCAGCATCCGGCGGATTTCACTTGTGCCGGCGCCGATTTCGTAGAGTTTCGCGTCGCGCAGCAGCCGCCCGGTCGGATAATCGTTGATATAGCCATTGCCCCCGAGGAGCTGGATCGCATCGAGCGCGATCTTGGTCGCCTTTTCCGCCGCATAGAGAATGGCCCCGGCGGCGTCCTCACGCGTCGTCTCACCACGGTCGCAGGCCTTCGCCACCGCATAGACATAGGCGCGGCAGGCATTCATGCCGACATACATGTCGGCGATCTTGCCCTGCACCAGCTGAAACTCGCCGATCGGCTGATTGAACTGCTTGCGGTCATGGATATAGGGCATGACCACGTCCATCGCCGCCTGCATGATGCCGAGCGGCCCCGCCGCCAGAACGGCACGCTCATAGTCGAGCCCCGACATCAAAACGTTGACGCCCTTGCCGAGGCTGCCGAGCACATTCTCCTCCGGCACTTCGCAATCCTCGAACACCAGTTCGCAGGTGTCGGATCCCCGCATGCCGAGCTTGTCGAGTTTCTGCGCCGTGCCAAAACCCTTCATCCCCTTTTCGACGATGAAGGCGGTGATGCCGCGTGGCCCAGCGGCAGGATCGTTCTTGGCATAGACGATCAAGGTTTCCGCCACCGGCCCGTTGGTGATCCACATCTTGTTGCCATTGAGAACGAAGCGATCGCCGCGCTTGTCGGCCCGCGTCTTCATCGACACGACATCGGAACCGGCGCCCGGCTCAGACATGGCGAGCGCGCCGACATGTTCGCCTGAGATCAGCTTGCCGAGGTAACGCTGCTTCT
>MKVW01000003.1:15282-41348 GCA_001898965.1 Rhizobiales bacterium 62-17 | reverse complement strand
ACGGCTGATCTCCTCCATCGCCACGCAATGTTCGAGATAGCCAAGCCCCGACCCGCCATAATCTTCTTCGACCGTGATGCCATGCAAGCCGAGCGCGCCCATCTTCGGCCAGAGATCGCGTGGGAACGTGTTCGTGCGATCGATCTCCTCGGCACGCGGCGCGATTTCGTCCTGAGCGAAATCGCGGGTGGTGGCGCGGATCATGTCGGCGGTTTCGCCGAGATCGAAATTAAAGCTTGGACCCTGATTGACGATCATCCGTTCCTCCACGACCTCCACGCACCGGTTGTCTGCCCGCGCGCGGACTGCCATTGTGGCACGCGTCCAGCCCCCGTTGAACTGCCCCCGCCCCATGAAACCCATGCAACCAAATGATGACTCGCCACGCCAGCGCCTGCTGCCACCCAAGATTTTCGGCGGCACCCTCGTCATCGCGTTGATCTTGAAACTGATCATACCGATGCGCTTCCTGGGCGCCGGTACCGGGCGCGAGAGTGGCGCTTTCCTGGGTTGGCTGATCGTTCTGGCGAGCCTCGCGCTCGCGGCGTGGGCCGCCCTCGCCTTGAAAATGGCGGACACGCCGATCAATCCAGACGAGCCTGCCCGTGCGCTGGTGACCGCTGGCCCCTATCGCTTTTCACGCAATCCGATTTATCTGAGCGCCGCGCTGATCTTTTTGGGCGTTGGTTTCATCGCCGATTCCCTGTGGCTCTTTCTCGCCATCCCGATCGTCATGTTCGCCATGAAAAAATTCGCCATCGAGGCGGAAGAGGTTCAATTGACTGAAAAATTTGGCGACGCTTATCGAGAATACAGCACGGCGGTCCGCCGCTGGTTTTAAACTTTACGCCAAAAACTTTACGGCACCCGTCGTTTGCCCGACAATGCTTCATCTTGGCATCTGATCGGAGAAGATGACATGACGCGTCGCGTGCATTTGTGGACCGCCCTTTGCCTCTTGCTGTGCCTTCCAATCGGCCACGCCGCCTTGGCCCAATCCTCTCCGAAAGAAGGCGGCACGCCCACCACGCCCGCGCCATCTGAGAATGCCGCCGAAATTGCCTTCTGGAACAGCGTCAAGGATTCCAAGAATCCGGCTGAACTGCGCGCTTATCTGCAAGCCTTTCCCAGCGGCGTCTTCGCGCCGCTCGCCAAGGTCCGGATCGAAGGTCTGGAAAAAGCTGCGGCAGCCCCGCCCCCTGCTCCTGCTCCATCGCCCGTCATGCCGCAGCAGGCGCGTGCTTTCGACCTCTCCAATCCGGCACAGATCCGCGAACTGCAAAACAAGCTCTATAATCTCAATTACCGCGTAACGCGGCGTGATGGCGTTTTCGATTCCTCGACCCAGAATGCCATTCGCGACTGGCAGAAAACGGTCGGCCTGCCGACCACCGGCCAGATGAACGACGAACAGTGGAGACGCTTGAACGGCGCCAAACTTTCGACGGTCTGGGGCGCCATCGCCTATACGGCGCGGGGCGCTTATGGCTCGACGTTCAATCGCCCCAGCCGCGAGGACGCGGAGCAAGAAGCCACACGTGAATGCCAGCGGCGCGCTGGGCGGCGTGCCGAATGCCGCCTGATGGCCGGCGCGGATGCCAGCTGCATGGCGATGGCGAGCTATCGCACCGAAAACCGCCGCCGCGTTTATTTCGGCTCCATGGTCGCGCTGCGGCCGCAACTGTCCGATGCGATCAGCGAAGCCTTGCGTCAATGCAATGACGAACCCAATGCGGAACGCGGCTGTTCAGCGCGCACGACACTGTGTGCCGACGGCAGCCACAAGCGCTGATAACGTCGAGGCCGTTCGTCGCAGATGACGAAAGGCATCTAGCTATCCCCCGCGCGGGAAGCCTATGTCCGCGACATCGGCTCGCTATCCAGCAATGAAGTCGACGTGATCGGTTAGGGGCTGCGGGGCGTCGGCATGCGAAAATCAGACGTAGAAAAGCCAAACGTGATGGTCACGCCGCGCGAATGGCACAATGCGCTTGAAGCCCACGACATTCTGGAGATCATCGCCGGCAAGCTCGGTGATCGATCCGATGCGACAACGATCGCGATCGAAACCGAACTTGCTCTGCGTATTCATCTTTGCGCGGCCTTTCGGCAGCGCATCGTCAAACTTCCGGACGGGCATCAAGATTGATCAATACGGCTTGCCCGCCAGCCAAGCCCGCCATTGCGATTCACTGCCCGCGAAAGCGTTCTTGTCCACCTTGCCGCGAATACCGGGCACATAGCCGTCGGATTGATATTGCCAGAACACCCAACGCCGGCTGCCATAGGGCACGTGCGGCGGATGCTTGGTCGAACGCACCCACATCGGATAATCGCTGAACTCGCCACCCGACAGAATGGCCTGGTAAAAATCGACCGTCACATAGATCACCGGTCGCTTGCCATAGTGCCGCTCCATGTCGACGAGCATCTCGCGCATTTCACGCACGACCTCGTCTTTATAGAGCGTGCGCTTGCAGGTGCGCGACGTCGGCGTCGCCTCGACATCGAGCACGGGCGGCAACGCCTCGGGATCGACAGGCACGGTGCTCTTGAACCAGCCGATCTCTTCGTGGTGCGGCCGGCACCAATAGACGAAATGATAGGCGCCACGCGGCACGCCTGCCGCCTTCGCGCCATCCCAGTTCTGCCGGAACTTAGAATCGGCATGGTCGGCGCCTTCGGTCGCCTTGATCCAGGCGAATTTGACACCCGAAGCGCGTACCGCCTGCCAGTCGATGTCGCCCTGGTATTTGGAAACATCGATCCCGTGGATGCTGAAATTATTCGGATGCAGGCCGACGAAATGTTCGTTGCCAGCACCGGCGCGACCGCCCTCGCCCGCCCCATCGAGCAACGGGATGGCCGAGCCGCCACCACCGCCGCAAGCGGCAAGCATCAAAGCGGCGGCCAAAGCCGCCACCGGGAGAACGGCCTTGAGGCCAAACTGATCAAAATTAATTCGCATGCGCGTTAAATAAATCACAGCTTGGTAACGTCTCGTAAACGACGCGCATTTTTAGCAATCAAGGTGAATCAGGGCGAGGCCGGATAAACGAATTCTCCATGACCGGGCGGCCGTCGCCGCAAGCCAATCCGCCTTGCCCGAAAAAGATTTGATCGATCAAAGCCATGGGGCGGAGACCGTAGGTCTCCGCCAGTATCTCCGCGACGGGCTATTTGGCCTTATCGATCTTAGTGACGGTGATGCGGCCGTTCACCCGGTCAGCCTCGAAGGTCACTTTGTCGCCGACCTTGAGCTTCTTCAGAGCGGCCGGATCGGCGACGGCGAAGGCCATCGTCATCCCCTCCATGTCGAGGTTTTTGATCGGGCCGTGCTTCAAGGTGATCTTGGCCTGCGCCTGGTCGATCTTGGTTACCTCGCCCGAGACGCGAGCGGTCTGCGCCAGGGCTAGGGTGGCCATGAGCGAGAACATGGCGGCAGTCATCAATCTACGCATTGTCTTCTCCTGTTTGCGATAAATTCGTTCGTGATGCGACTACTTCACGACAATGGTGCCCGACATGCCTGCTTCCCGGTGGCCGGGAATCAGGCATGAAAAATCGAACTCGCCTTTCTTGGTGAAGCGCCAGACGATGGCGCCGCCCTTGCCCGGCGCCAGCCGTTTGGCATTCGGATCGTCATGCTCCATGTCGGGATTTTTCTGCATCTCGATCGCGTGTTTGAGATTTTCTTCCAGCGTGCCGATGACGAGTTCATGATCGAGCGCGCCATCGTTTTTCAAAACGAATTTGATCTGCTCGCCGCGCCGGATTTCGATCTTGCTTGGCACGAATTCCATCTTGCCATCCGCTTCGCGCATGACGACCTGCACCGTGCGTGAAGTTTTCTTCGGATTGCCCGGCTCGCCATAAGCGCGGACATCGCCATGCGAATGGCCCGGATCGGCCAAAGCCGTCGCGGCCAACGGCAGCGCCACAAGCGCGCCCATCAAAGTTTTAAATGCCATGGATCTCTCCTTCAGTGGTTGCCATGTTTCGAATTCGGGCGCGGCTTCACCACGTTGACCTCAGTGGTCGTCGATGGGTCGATTGTCGGCTGCGGTGCGCGTTCGGCCTTCCTGGCCTCGCCCTTCCATTCAAACGCGACCGTGCCTTCGGGATGTTTGTACCAGCCAGGGTCTTTGTAATCGCCGGCGGCCAGGCCTTCGCGCACTTTGACGACAGAGAACATGCCGCCCATTTCGACTGCGCCGAATTGCGCCCAGCCGGTCATCATCGGCAGCGTATTTTCCGGCAGCGGCATTTCCATCTCGCCCATGTCGGCCATGCCGGCCGTGCCCATCGGCATATAGCCGGGCACCAGCCGCTTGATTTTTTGCGATACCTTCTTCTTGTCGACGCCGATGAAATTGCTGACGTCATGCCCCATCGCATTCATCGTGTGATGCGACTTATGACAATGGATCGCCCAATCGCCGGGCTTGTCGGCGACGAAATCGAAAGCCCGCATCTGCCCGACCGCGCAATCAACAGTCACTTCCGGCCAAGCGGCCTGCTCGGGAACCCAGCCGCCATCGGTGCATGACACCTTGAAATCATAGCCATGCATATGGATGGGATGATTGGTCATGGTGAGATTGCCGAAGCGGATGCGCACCTTGTCGCCTTTGGCGGCAACGATGTGATCGATGCCGGGAAACACGCGCGTGTTCCACGTCCACATGTTGAAGTCGGTCATCTCCGCCACGCGCGGCACATAAGTGCCGGGCTCGATGTCGTAAGCCGCCATCAGGAAGACGAAATCACGATCGACGCGACGAAACGCCGGGTCCTTCGGATGCACGACGAAGAACCCCATCATGCCCATGGCCATCTGCACCATTTCGTCGGCATGCGGGTGATACATGAACGTCCCGCTCTTCTGCAGCTGGAACTCGTAGACAAAGGTCTTGCCGACGGGGATTTGCGGCTGCGTGAGCCCGCCGACACCATCCATGCCGCAGGGCAGAAGCTGGCCGTGCCAATGGATCGTCGTGTGTTCCGGCAGCTTGTTGGTGACGAACAACCGCACCTTGTCGCCTTCCACCGCTTCGATGGTCGGCCCTGGCGACTGGCCGTTATAGCCCCATAGGTGACCGACCATGCCGGGCGCGAACTCGCGCAGCACCGGTTCGGCGACGAGATGAAATTCCTTCCATTCGCCGTTCATGCGCCATGGCAAGGTCCAGCCGTTGAGCGTCACCACCGGATTGTAGTCAGGCCCGGTTTTGGGGATGAGCGGCGGTTGCATCTCCGCGCTCTTCATGATCGGCGCTTCCGGCACCGAGGCGAAGGCCGTCCGCCCGGAAACGGCGCTGGCGCTCGCCAGCGTCATGCCACCAGCGGCACCGAGAAAATTGCGACGTGAAACTGACATGATCTTCTCCCGATTATTCGCTGGTGCCTGAGGCGATGCGGGCTCCCGCCCCCGCGCCCGAACCGCCACCCTGGATGGCGGCATCGAAATCGACACGCGCGATGAAAAAATCCCGTTGCGCTGTGATTGCCGCCAGATTGCTGTCGATGCCCTCGCGAAACGTCGTCAACAACACGAAGACGTCGATGAGCATGCCGTTGTATTCGAGCAGGGATTGCTCGTTGACGGTGCGCCGCAGCGGCACGATCTTGTTGCGATAGGCCCGTGCGATGTCATAGGCGGCGCGATAGGTGAGATAGGCGGCACGCGCCTCGGAGCGAATATTCACCGCCTGTTCGGCGAAGCGATTGACCGCCTGCATATAGGTTTCAGCCGCGCGCCGCCGCGTCGTCTCGCCGAAATCGAAGATCGGGATTTCGATCGCCAGATCCAGCGCATTGCCGGAAGATCTCGCCTTCTCGACGATGCCGTCGTTTTTGCTGCGCTCGAATTTCGAGAAACCCGCCAAGTCGAAGGCCGAGACATAGCGCGTCGCTTCATAGAGACGCAGCGACGTCGCCAGCGCATCGAGATCGAAACGCGATGCGATGAGATCGACGCGCTTGCGAATGGCCTCGCTTTCAGTGAGCTGTTTTGCAGCAAGCTGCCCTGGCAGAGCCGGCATCTGGCCGGGCAATTTGTAATTGATGTCGCTGCCCCACAGGCCAAGGCTGCGCGTCAAGGCCTCTCGCGTCGTGCCTGCTTCCAGACGCGCCGCCGCCAGTTGATTGGAGACTTCCGCATAAAAGGCGGCCGTGCGCGCTTGATCAAGTTTCTTGGCCGCGCCTGTCTCGCCAAGACTGCGCATGAGATCAGCGGCGGCATCAGCACTGCTGCGCGCCTGTTCGAGATAGGCCACCTTTTGCCGCGCGGCGACCGCCGCATAATAGGCTTTGCGCGCCGTGGCAGCGCTGCGGAATGTCGCGTCAATGGCCCGATAGCGCGCCGCTTCGAATTGCCGTTCGCCGATCGCGCGACGCGTCGGTTGGGTCAGCAAAGTCAGGAGGCTACCGACGACACGCCGTTCGATCTCAAGCGCGCCATTCGTCACCGTACGGCCCAAGACAACGGTCGGATTGGGCGGCAGGCTCGCTTCGACGAAATCGGCTTCCGACAGGCCGAGCGCATTATATTCGGCCTGCAGCCCGCGATTGCTGAGCAGAGCGATCTGGACCGCGCTATTGGCCGTCAGCGGCTTGGCGAGCAGCGTTTTGACACGCCCTGTCGCCAGCATCGCCTCATCCTGCGAGGCGATCTTGACCGCATCGGCACCGATCGTCGTCGAGACTTGGGTGGCGACGGCTTGCATGCCGCCATCGGGCGTGAAGGTCGCGCAACCGCCCAGAGCAAGCGCGACAAGCAGAACAGGAACGAACCGTCGGCCCGGCCGGGAAAGCAGGGAGGCGGCCATCATTGCCCCCTGCCCTTGGGTGCGACGCGTTGATTGCTGTCGACCCACGATTTCGGCTGGACCGGTCGATAATCGACCGTGCCGGTCATGACCGATCGATAGGAGTGGCGGGGAACCTTCGCTGTGGGATCAGCGGGATCGCGGACCGTGTCGAGATTGGGCCAGGCGGCGCACCCGGCAAGGGTGGCAGCGATGGCGCCCAGAACGGCGAATTTCATCATCTTCCTCGGATTAGGCCAAACGGCCTCGGCGGCACTGCCGCGTGTCGTCGAACGTGCCCTTGCCGCAAGATTTCAAGCGGCAGGGATCGCCGGCGCGAACCCGAGAAGAAAATGAGATACGGACATCACTGCCCGCTCAAGGGCCTCGCCAGCGTTACGCGGCGAGCGATCTTGGCGGACGTTCGAGACGCGGCCCGATCGTGCCCTCGACATCCGTTTCGAGCGGCAGGGAGTTGGCGGCCTCGATGGCAACGGCAGACGTGTTCAGGCAGGTCTGCGGCAACACCGCCATGTGACAAGCCATGGCCGCGCAACACATGCCGCCCATATGATCAGGCATATCGCCACTACAGGGCGAAGACGCATCGAGACACAATTTGGCCTGAACCGCCTGATGTTGATGATGCCCGCTGTGATCGACGGCGTGATCAACCTTGGTAGCATGATGATGGTCCATGCTCTGCGTCTTGGGCGCATGGACTTTGCCTTGATGCGCATTGGCAACATCCCACATGCCGCCGGCCGAGAGGCCAAGCAGTGCGAGGAACATCACCAGTGAGCGAAAAAGACGCATCATGATGGCCGCGAGAATAGGGAGGAATCGGCAAAAGACAAGATGCGTCCGATCAGCTCGCTAAGTTGCCGGCAATGTCAAAGACTTGGCCCCCCAAAAGCTCCAATAGCGGCAGGATATGGCCATGCTTTCCGGTTTTCCAAATGGTTAAAACGCCCCCCCGGATTCTCCGGAATGAGGGAAACCGATCCTTCGGAGTTTCCGATTATTGAAGACAAATCGGCAATTCGAGAACTCCGCCATGTCGTCTTCTGCGTTTTCTTTTTCGGGTGCTTTCAAATCATTCATCGAAAATCGGCGCGGCAGCGTCGCCGCTACATGGGCGATGGTCACCCTGTCGACGCTCGTCACGGTCGGCGGCGCGATTGATTACAGCGTCGCGCTGAACGGCCGCGGCCTGCTGCAGAATGCGCTGGACTCCGCCGTTTTATCGGCCGTGCAAACGACCGGCGGAACCACCGCGCAAACCAATGTTCTGGTCAGCCGCTTCCGGGCTATTCTCACCGGGCACACGGTCTTGGGCGATACGTCCAACCTCACACCGACGCTCGTTACCAATGCCGACGGCAGCCTTACGGCCAAGGTCACCGCCTCCGTGCCGACCCAATTCATGAAAGCGGCCGGCCTTTCAAACGTGAACATCACCGTCACGAGCCAATCCGTTCTCGTCCCGACACCGACGCCGACCACCGCCACTTTCACGATGCGCGTAGCCAAAGGCTGGTATTGGAAGCGTCTGACCCTCTATGTCGTCGATGCGTCCGGAAAAACGAACAATCTCGCGCAATGGATCTATCAACCCTTCAATCAAAACTATGCCTTCACCGCCACGCAGGTGAGCAATCTGTCCTGGCCCATGACCAACACGTTCTATTCAAAGGGCAACTCCGGCAATGGTGTCGGCACGCTCACCGGCCCATCCGGCTCCATCACGCTGGGCAAGAATTACAAGGACGCCTACCTGATCATGGAAGTCGATACGGACGGCTGCCCTCTCGATCAGATCGTCGATACGAGCAAGGCATCCAGCTCGGGCGGGAATAATCCGTTGTACTGCAAGAACTCGACCGCAAAAGCGCCGTCGTGGACCTTCGCCACCAATACGAAGGACGGCATCATGCATATGGTCAAATACGGCAAGAAAGCCGACGGCAGCCCGGACGGCAACAATCGGACGGTCTTCACCCAGCAGCAATCCTTCCAAGTCATCGCGCCCTGCAGCACTCCGGCCACGACATCTTATTATGGATGGGAAGATAGCGCAGGATCTCCTCCCAGCAATCTGAATGACTCCAACAGCGCATGGCTCACGCAGGATTTCATGTTTTCGATCACCGCGAATACATGCGATCCCAACGTGAACATGGTCGGTACACGCCTGACCCAATAGCCGTGTAAAAACGGCGGCCAAAACCTAAGCCGACGCGCCTGTCCGACGCGTCGGCTTCTTGCAAGGCGCAAGCCGCGATCCTAGGTCAGCCGCCCAGGAACCTTATCGGCCCCCACCTGTTGAACTTGAGCCAGGGCAGAACCCTAGCCGGCCCTCGCCGGCTGCGAAACTCTTTTGCAAGGGAGATGGGACAATGGCTCGAGCGCTCTACGATATCGTTCGCAACGCCGATGGCTGGGGCGTCCGCCACGATGGCGAGACGACTGGCGAATATGTCAGCAAGGAAGCGGCTTTCGAGGCGGCCTTGCCCGCCGCATCCGTGGCCATCAAGCACGGCCACGAGGTTGTCGTTCGGGTGACCGAGCAACATTTGGGCGAGTCGGCCGACGGCCTGGAACCCGAACATCCGGAACTGACCCGGATTTGGAACATCAAGCGGACTTTGCCCTGATCGGCGGTGGTATCCTGCGGCCGGCTGAGCGCTTTTCTTACGGGAACCGGCAGCTCTGGCCCTGGCCGAATTCGCCTCGGGCTGCAAACGAAAATCTACCAACAAAATCAATATTTTGCCGAAGCAAAATATTGATTGGTGCGGCCAAGAGGACTCGAACCTCCACGGGTCTCCCCACTAGCACCTCAAGCTAGCGCGTCTACCAATTCCGCCATGGCCGCTGGTAGAAAAACCGGGCCCAGGCCCGGTGGCTGCGCCGCCGGGATGCGGGGGCGCGAGACAGGCAGCCGTCTAACAAATCAACGGGCGGGTGACAAGCGCAGGTTGGGGGTAAATCACGGTTCTGAGAGCCCTTATTGCTTTCCTGGCAGACAGCTGGCATCCGTGGCAAAATAGAACCATGCAAAATAGCGTTTTGGATGCTCCCGCCTGCCCTGTGGCGCCGGAGCGCGGCAGTCTCTCCCATCTGATGCAGGCCCCCGCCAATGCCCCGCCGGTCGAATGGATCGTCGCCGACGGGCTCACCGCCTATGACGACGCCGTCGCCTTCATGGAACAGCGGGCCGATGCCATCGCCGCCGGCACGGCAAGCGAATGCGTCTGGCTGGTCGAACACCCGCCCCTCTATACGGCCGGGACATCGGCCAAGGACGGCGATCTGCTCGATGCCCGTTTCCCGGTCCACCGGACGGGGCGCGGCGGCCAATACACTTATCATGGGCCGGGCCAGCGCGTTGCCTATGCGATGCTCGATCTGCGCCGCCGCCGGCCGGATGTCCGCGCCTATGTCTGCGCGCTGGAAGATTGGATCATCGGCACGCTCGCGGCCTACAACATCCGCGGCGAACGGCGCGCCGATCGCGTCGGCGTGTGGGTGCAGCGCCCCGACAAGCCGCGTGGTTTCGACGGTGCGATGGCGGAAGACAAAATCGCCGCCATCGGCATTCGCGTGCGCCGCTGGGTGACATTCCATGGTATTTCGCTGAACGTCGAACCCGACCTGTCCCACTTCGCCGGCATCGTGCCTTGCGGCATTTCCAATGCCCATTTCGGCGTGACGAGCCTCGTCGATCTCGGCATCCCCGTGACCATGCCGGAGGTCGACAGCGTCATGCGCCGTACGTTCGAAACGGTGTTCGGACCGACAGTGTAGATCAGCGCCGATCGAGCGGCGTGGCGAAGCGCGGCCGCACTTTCGGCGCGACGGTTGGCTGGACAAAGCCCTGGCTCGTCGCCTGCCCCGTGCCCGGCGTCAGCGCCGACAGTTCGCGCAGATAATTTTCCGGCAGCTGCCAGGATTTCGCGGCCGACATCACCGCTTCCATATAGCCATCGAGCGGACGACCGCCGCCCTTGCCGCGCCCGACATAGACGAGCGCCCGCACCGACGCCCCTTCGGCGCGCAACACGGGCTGAGAAATCTTCGTGTAGAGACCCGTGCCGATGCTCTCATAGGCATCGAGCGCCCGCACGTCGCCCAGCGCCACATCCCACAGCACACCATGCACGCTGCGCGTACCGTCACGCAGAACCGACGCATAGCCCTCGGTCATGATCACGAAACGATGACGCGGCAAAATGGCCCGGCCCACCGGCCGGGAACGCGGACAGCGCTGCTGCATGGCAGCCACATCCATGTTCGAGCCATAGGCGAAATAAAGCGGCATAACGGCCTCAAGTTCACACCAATAAGCTTCAGCGATACCGCCCGCCGCCGCTTGCGTCCAGTCCAGGGCTACGCTCACTATTGCTTAACCCATAGGCAACATTCGGGTCCGCCATGATCGAGGATCGCAAGGCCATCGAAGCCATTATCGCCAGACAGTTCGCCAGCCTGGCGTGGACGCCCGGAACGTCTGGAGACTGGAGCGCCTTTGCGCAGGATTTCTTTCCGGGCGCCGCGCTCTTCGCCGCAGGCCGTCCCGCCAAGTCGCAAAACGTCGATGACTTCC
This sequence comes from Rhizobiales bacterium 62-17, assembly GCA_001898965.1. GTDB lineage: Bacteria > Pseudomonadota > Alphaproteobacteria > Rhizobiales > Beijerinckiaceae > Terripilifer. The sequence goes on along the minus strand of MKVW01000003.1, from coordinate 29,930 downwards.
TCACCCGCATGAAAGGCCTGGCTCAAACCAGCCTCGGCTCATTTCACGAAGAGGTTTTGGGCGTGAACGTCAGCATCTTTGGCAATGTCGCTATAGCTGCCGCCGGATGTCGGATCACCGAGAACGATGAGAAGGTCAGCCACGGCGTCGAAATGATGCTCTTGATCAAAGAGGCCGGTGTCTGGCGCATCGCGGCGCAGGCCTGGGACACGGAAAATCCGGACCGGCCCATGCCAGACAATTTACGCACGCGTCGTTGATCGCCGTCAGGCGAATTCCATGATCACCGCATCGACGGCCAGGGAATCGCCGGCCTTGGCCAACAGCTTGCGCACGGTGACGTCGCGTTCGGCCCGCAGCACGTTTTCCATCTTCATCGCCTCGACGATGCAAAGCGGCTCACCGGCACTGACCTGCTGCCCTTCGGTGACGAACAAGGTCTTCATCAGACCAGGCATGGGGCAGATCAAAGCTTTCGACGTATCGGCCTGTTTCTTTTCTGGCATGATCGCCGCGAGATCCGCTTCGCGTCGCGTATAGACGTGAATCGTCGCGGCGGTGCCATGGGACGTCAAAGCCATGCCATTGAGAACCGGCCGAACCTGCGCCACATACGGCGTATCGTCGATCATCCCACGCCACACCAGTTCACCCGGCACCCAGTCGGACTGCACGCGGAGCGCCCGCGCCGATGCATCGTCGATCCGCACCAGCAAACCATCGTCCGCCTCGTCGACGATGATGTTGATACGTTCGCCATGCAGAATGACGGCACGTTCGCGCAAGAACACCACCGGATTCTGGGTCAGCATCTGGCCGGAAATCTGCCGCTTGCGCTCGTTGGCGACATGATCGGCATGAGCCGCGATGGCGGTCAGCGCGAAGCGGGTTTCGCCTTCCGGCATCGGCATGGCGAAACCATGCGGATATTCCTCCGCGATGAAGCCCGTGGACAAACGGCCCTCGCGCCAGCGCTTGTGCTGCATCAGCGAGGATAGAAACGGGATGTTGTGCCGGATGCCATCGATGACGAAGGCATCGAGCGCCTGCGCCTGCGCATCGATCGCCGTCTCGCGATCGCCCGCGTGGGTGACGAGTTTGGCGATCATCGGATCGTAGTAGATCGAAATCTCGCCGCCTTCCTGCACGCCCGTATCGTTGCGCACGGTGACGCTGCCGAAATGGCCTTCCGCCGGCGGGCGATATTTCACCAGCCGCCCGGTTGACGGCAGGAAGCCGCGCACCGGATCTTCCGCATAAACGCGGCTTTCCACCGCCCATCCCCGCAGATGCACGTCGCTCTGGCGGATGGTCAGCTTCTCGCCAGCCGCGACGCGGATCATCTGTTCCACCAGATCGATGCCGGTGATGAGTTCGGTCACCGGATGCTCGACCTGCAGACGCGTGTTCATCTCCAGGAAATAGAAGCTGCGATCCTGGCCAGCGACGAATTCAACGGTGCCGGCGGAATCGTAGTCGACCGCTTTAGCGAGAGCCACCGCCTGCGCGCCCATGGCGCGACGCGTTGCCTCGTCCAACAGCGGCGAAGGTGCTTCCTCGATCACCTTCTGATTGCGGCGCTGGATCGAACATTCGCGCTCGCCGAGATAGATGACATTACCGTGCTTGTCGCCGAGCACTTGAATTTCGATATGGCGCGGATTGACGATGAACTTTTCGATGAAGACGCGATCGTCACCAAAGGACGACAGCGCTTCGGACTTGGCGCGCTCGAACCCTTCCGCCACTTCATCGCGCGCATGGGCAATGCGCATGCCTTTGCCGCCGCCACCGGCCGACGCCTTGATCATCACCGGATAGCCGATCTCGTCGGCGATCTTCACCGCATGTTCCGGGCTATCGATGACGCCGAGATAGCCCGGCACGGTCGAGACCTTGGCGGCATTGGCGAATTTCTTCGACTCGATCTTGTCGCCCATCGCCGCGATGGCGCGCGGATTGGGTCCGATGAAGGTGATGCCAGCCTTCTTCAGCGCCTCGGCAAAAGCTTCACGCTCGGAAAGAAAGCCATAGCCCGGATGAACGGCCTCGGCCCCGGTCTGCTGACAGGCGGCCACGATCCGATCGATGACGAGATAAGATTCCGCGGCAGGCGCCGGGCCGATGTGGACGGCCTCGTCGGCCATCGCCACATGGAGCGCGTCGCGATCGGCGTCCGAATAGACCGCCACCGTGGCAATTCCCATACGGCGGGCGGTTTTGATGACACGGCAGGCAATCTCGCCCCGATTGGCGATGAGGATCTTTTTGAACATTCGGGCCCCGACGGCCGGCGAAGTGAGAGCGCCGACCCTACCTGACTGTTCTAAAAGGGGGAGGCACAGCCGTCTATAGGTCTATTTTACCGAAAATGCTGTTCAAGCCGCCTTTCGGACCGCTTCTTCCAGGACATTTCCCAGTCCCTGCCAGCCAGCACCCGCGCGGCCACGAACCGCCGCCGGCAACCAGGCGGGAACCCGATGCGCTTCGGCCAACACATTGACCAGAACCGCGAACGTGTTGAGCGTGCGCGTCTGATCGGCCTGCTGGATCAGCCATTCCGCTTGTGGCGTGTTGACGACACCCGTCGGGCGCGCCTGCCAAACAATATGATCGGTGATCGCTTCGACGAAGAACGCCGTCCATTCCGGACATTTCGCGGCGTCGGAGCGCTCCAGGTGAAACAAAGCTTCGGCTTCGTCGCGGCCGACGCTGGTTTGCGAGAAGATCAAGCGGCGCAACCGCACCACGTCTTCCGTCGTGATTTCGTTGGCATTGGTCAAGGACACGACAGCGGCGCGGCCGCGATCGAGATGTTCACCAAAACCCGTCCTGTTCATATCCATTTGCACAACCCCGCTCCTGCGGCTTCTTGAATGACGCCGTCTTGATGGCGTTAACCTCTAAGTCATGCCCATTGCCATCCGGTGAACGCGGCCACGGCTTCGCGGCACAGGGTTAAGCGCCGGCCAACAGGCTTGGTTGCCGATTCCATAACCCGGGTTCCATCGCGCGCGGCTGCCTGACAAGGGATCGTAACGTCTTGTTTAGGTAAACGAACTGAATCCACGATCGCTACAATGCAAAGGGCCCTGATTTATAAGTCCGTTAAGCCCCAATGCTGCCTCTGGGAGGCGCAGTGTTTGGGATGCCGGCGAAGGCGTGTCGGCATCAGGAATTGGGTATGCATTCAGGAAAAGCTGATCAGCGACGGCTTGGAAAAGGCGTGGTTCCGCTCGCGGGCTATGCCACTGTTTTGCTGGCCACTGCTTTGCCGCTGAACACGGCCCAGGCCGATTGCACGCTGTCCGGCAACGGCACGTTGGAATGCAGCGGCGCGATTGGTCCCAATGGCGTCGACAACGCCGGCCTCATCGGCGACGTGCACATTCAATATGGCACCACGGTCGTCGGCGGCACCGCCAGCACCAATGCCGGCGTGTCGATGGGTCCGTCAGGCACGTTGATGAACGATGGGTCCATCACCGGCAATGCCAGTGGCGTCACCAGCGAAGGTCTGTTGACCTTGAACAACAATGGCGTCATTCGCGGCGCAGGCTTGAGCGGCATCGCCAGCCAGGGCGCCGTCAATGGCACCAATAACGGCCTGATCCAGGGACAAACGTCAGGCATATCCACATCCTCGTCCCTGCAATTGGAAAACAACGGCCGCATCACCGGCCGCATCGGCACCCAGTCGCAGTCCGTCGATCTGAAGAACAACGGCACCATCGATGCTCTTAACGTCGGCGTCGACGTGACCAGCGCGGCCTCCGGCAATGCCAAAGTCGTCAACGACGGCACGATTTCCGTCGGCAATGCGTCGGGTCTGGCGATCCGCGCCGCCGGCAATCTCGAAGTCACCAATCGCGCCCGGATCGTCGGCGGCATCAGCGCCTTCGGCATCAGCGGCACGAATACGGGCACGATCGACGGGCAAGCCGGCACGGCGTTCTACAGCATCGGCCCCTTCAATCTTTCCAACAACGGCACGGTGACCGGCCGCACAGGCGCCATCGCCGTCGACGGCCCCGCGGCGATCAACAATGGCGGCGCCATCTTGTCGACAGGCGACGGCAGCACGGCGATTTCCGCGACCAATCTGTCGCTCACCAACAACAGCCAGGTCTCGGCCAGCGGCGATGGCTCGACCGGCATCCGCACCGCCAACGATGCGGCAATCACCAACAACGGTTTGATCTCGGCGGCCAAGAACGGCGTCGCCGTGAACGTCGGCCGCAACGCCACCATTTCCAACACCGGCCAGATTTCCGCCGACGTCTCGACGAATGCGGCAACGCCATCGATCGGCGTCGCCATCGGCAACAGCGCCTCGATCACCAACGAAGGCGTGATCGAAGCCGGCGGCGCGGGCAGCAGCACCGCCTATGGCGTCTACAGCACCGGCGACAGCACGGTGACCAATAAAGGGCGCATCTCCGTCAGCGGCAGCGGCGCAGCCGCCGTGGCCGGCGCCGGCAATATGACACTGATCAACACCGGCGCGGTTCTGGCCAACGGTGCTGGCTCCGTCGGCTTCTTCGCCGGCAACACGGCCACGCTCAACAACACCGGCCAGGTCTCCGGCGCCGCCGCCGGTGTCGCGGCCAACGGTTCGGTCAACATCACCAACAGCGGCTCCATTTCGGGGGCTACCGGCATTCAGGTGAACGTCGCATCGACGCCGGCTACGGGCTCGGTCATCAACAACAACGGCACGATCGTCGGCACATCAGGCACCGCCATTCAACTCACCGGCGCGGCCGACACGCTGACCATCGGCCGCAATTCGCGCATCAGCGGCCTCATCGCCATCGGCGGCGGCGGCGATACGATCAATCTTGATGCCGGCGGCCATCGCTCGCAGGTTCTGGCCTTCGATACGTTGCAGGGCGCGCAAATCAATGTCAGCAATGCGCCGGTGTGGCAGCGCGTCGGCAATGCCATCGTCGTGGTCGACACGACGACGCAACAAATGGCCGATCGCGGCGTCACCGACGTCACCGATGCGGTGCGTGACATTACTCTTGGCCGCATCAGCCAACCGGTCAATCGCCAGCAAGGCAATACAGGTTTCTACATCGAGCCGTTCGGCGGCGCGCGCCGGCAAAGCGAAACCAGCCGAACCGCCGCTTATACGGCAACCAATGCCGGCGCGGTGATCGGTGTCGAAAGCGCCGAAATGGCGCCCATGCGCATCGGCGCCTTCGTCGGCGGTGCCATGGGCAATGCGAAAGCCAACACCGGCGATCCGCTTTCGCATCAGGCGACCTATGGCATCGCCGGCGTCTACGGCCGCTATTCGCACGACATTTTCTTCGCCGAGGCAGCGGTCACCGGCGGCATCACCTCGGGCCAGGGCACGCGCACGGTCGTCAGCAATCTGCTGCCCAACGGACAGACGAATGTCACCGGCCACACCAGCGGCAAGTTCCTCAGCCCTGAGGTTGGCGTCGGCGCCGACATCGCCATCGACAATACGACCAGCATCAGACCCTCCGTCCATTACCGCTATACGGTGACGGGCTGGAACGGCATGAACGAGAACGATCCGGTCGTCGGCCTTGCCTATGGCGGCCGCAGCACGCGCACCAGCGAATTCCGCGCCGAGGTGACCGGCAGCCACACCTATCGCTATCTCGACGGCACGCTGCACGTTTATGAAACCTTGGGCGTCATTTCACGTCGGATCAACGGCTCGAACGTGCTGGCGCAACTGGCTGGCTCAGCCGTCAACATCGATCCAACGGGTCCGCGCACGACGGTCGGCCTCTTCGCCGTAGCAGGCCTGGAATGGCGCGGCCAAGGCGCCTACAGCTTGTTCGCCAATCTCAGAGGCGAATGGCATAACGACAAGAATGCCATTTTCGCCATGCGCGGCGGCGCGATGATGCGCTTCTAGCGGGGTACGGAGAAACTCTCCGTGTCATTCCCGACGCGAAGCGCGAGCGGGAATCCAGAGCAAGCGGTAAAACGTATCGAGAGCATTCTACCAGTTACTCTGGATTCCTGCTCAGCCGCTATGCGGCTGTCGGGAATGACACCAATCAGCCAAATGCGATTACGCCGATTAAAGCGGAATGTTGTCGTGCTTCTTCCACGGATTTTCCAGATCTTTGTGACGCAGCATGGCGAGCGCCCGCGCGATACGCTTGCGCGTCGCGTGCGGCATGATCACCTCGTCGATATAGCCGCGCTCGGCGGCGACGAAGGGTGACAGGAAGCGATCCTCGTATTCCTTGGTACGCGCGGCGATCTTCTCGGCGTCCTTGATGTCGGCCCGGAAAATGATTTCGACCGCGCCCTTGGCGCCCATCACCGCGATCTGCGCCGACGGCCAGGCATAGTTGAAATCGCCGCGCAGATGTTTCGAGGCCATCACGTCATAAGCACCGCCAAACGCCTTGCGGGTGATGACGGTCACCTTCGGCACAGTCGCTTCCGCATAGGCGAACAGCAGCTTCGCGCCATGCTTGATCAGGCCGCCATATTCCTGCGCCGTCCCCGGCAAGAAGCCCGGCACGTCTACGAAAGTGACGATGGGAATGTTGAAGGCATCGCAGAAACGCACGAAGCGCGCCGCCTTGCGCGAGGCATCGCTGTCGAGCACACCCGCCAACACCATCGGTTGATTGGCAACGAAGCCGACGGTGCGCCCTTCGATGCGCCCGAAACCGGTGACGATATTGCGCGCATGCGCTTCCTGGATTTCGAAGAAATCGCTTTCGTCGGCGACCTTCGAAATCAACTCGCGAATGTCGTAGGGCTTGTTCGGATTGTCGGGCACCAGCGTATCGAGCGACATGTCGAATCGATCGGCCACATCGAATGTCGGCCATTCCGGCACGTCGTCGCGGTTCGAAGACGGCAGGAAGTCGATCAGCCGGCGCATCTGCAACAGCGCCTCGACATCGTTGTCATAGGCGTGATCGGCGACGGAAGACTTGGTCGTATGCACCGAGGCGCCGCCGAGTTCTTCGGCCGTCACCGTCTCGTTGGTGACGGTCTTCACCACGTCGGGGCCGGTGACGAACATATAGCTCGTATCGCGCACCATGAAGATGAAGTCGGTCATCGCCGGCGAATAGACGTCGCCACCGGCGCATGGCCCCATGATCACCGAGATCTGGGGAATGACGCCCGAGGCCAGCACATTGCGCTGGAAGACTTCCGCATAGCCACCGAGCGCCGCCACGCCTTCTTGAATGCGCGCGCCACCGGCATCGAAAAGACCGATGATCGGCGCACGGTTCTTCAGCGCCATATCCTGGATCTTCATGATCTTCTGAGCGTGCGTCTCCGACAGGGAGCCGCCGAACACGGTGAAATCCTTGGCATAGACGAAGACCGTGCGGCCGTTCACCGTGCCCCAGCCGGTGACGACACCGTCGCCGGGAATCTTCTCGGCCTTGTCCATGCCGAAGTCGGTCGAACGATGCTGCACGAACATGTCGAATTCTTCGAAGGAATCGTGATCGAGCAGCAGGTCGATCCGTTCGCGCGCCGTCAGCTTGCCGCGCTTGTGTTGCGCCTCGATACGCGCCTGGCCACCGCCAAGAGCCGCCTTGGTCCGCCGCTGTTCCAGATCAGCAATGATATGTTTCACGAACGTTCCTCCGGCTCATCTGCTTACGATAGTGCCGCCAAAACAGCGGCCGCCGCATCCATCTCGATTTTACGCCGCGCCTGGCGTTCGACCGCCTCGGCATCGGCGCCCCACACGCGCGCCTGATGATCTTCATCGACATGCGCCGCCGCCCAGGCTTCGTCAGCCGTCAGCTTACCTGAAGCGAGCGCCAGCGCCAGCAGCGCCGAGCCGGTCAGGGTCGTCACCGTACTCAGCGCCGCCGCCTTCAAAGGTGCAGCCGCGCCCTCGCCGGTCGCGGCCTTCACAACCTTGCGCACGGCCGCGATCGTCTCGTCGGGCTGCGCCGCATGCACGATGCCTTCTGCCAGCACGAAAGGAGCATCGTGCGCTTCGCGCATCCAGCCGATGATCGGATCCCAGGCCTTGCGTTGTTCGCCCACCAGCGCTTCCGGTTCGCCCGCGCGATAGCAAAGCAGATCGGAGCCCGCATATTTGACGACTTCAGCGCGCACGGCCTCGATATCGCGGGCCACGCCGTCCAGCGCCGAATTGACGATGCGCGTGACAGGCATGGCGGAGGGGTCGATGACCTCCTGCTGCGCATCCCATTCGTCCACCAGCAGCTGCGCCAGTTTCGCGCTTGGCACGGCCAGCGGATTGCGAGCCGGTGTCAGCGCCGGCCGGCCATCGAGCAGCAAAGCGTACTGACCATTGTCTTCCCGCGTTCCCGCACTCTTATAGAAACGGCGCGGCAAAGCCTTGCGCTGATCGCGACGCGCCATTTCCACCGGATCGATGTTTTCTCCGGCGGACGGCAGCAGGTCGCGCGAAAGATCACGCTTGGAATCGCCCTTGGAATCACCTTTGGGATCGTCGCCCATCGTCACTCCGGAAAGCGCGGCAGCGGCGTTTCGCCCGCAGGCGGCGCGACCCGTGCCACGTTCATCGTCATCGCCAGCAGCGAATAGTAACCAACAAGGCCGCACAGCTCGACCACGCCGGTCTCGCCGAATTGCGCCTTGGCGCGATCATAGGTCGGATCGCTAACGCGGCGCGTCGCCAGCAGTTCGGAAACGAAATCCCAAATGATCTCTTCTTCGTTCGTCAGCGGTGACGGCCGCCGGCCATCGCGAATAGCCGCCACCGTTGCCTCGGTCACGCCGGCCGCCAGCGCATGTTTGCGATGGGCACCCCATTCGAAATCCTGCGTCCAATGACGCGCCACCATGAGAATGGTGAATTCGCTGAGCCGGCCCGACAGCGAGCAGCGATAGCGCAGGAACTCTCCGACCCGATGCGTGCGCGTCAGCAGTTCCGGCGAGCGAACGAACACATGCCATGGCCCGGAAAACCCGACCTTGCGCTCGGCGACGAATTCGTCATGCGCCTGCTTCTGTTCGGGCGTGAATTGGCTTTCGGTAAGAGGGGGCAGACGGCATTCGCTCACGAATTACTCCTGTGGGGCGTCTTCGATCGGATCGTATTGCTTCACATCGAAGCCGAACAGATCGAATGTCTTTTGCATATGCGGCGGCAGCGGCGCGGTGACGTCGAGCGTGCCGCCGCGCGGATGCGGCAGAACGAGACGCCGCGCCATCAGATGCAGCTTGCGTTCGATCTCCGCTGGAACGGCGCGCATCGGATCGGTGCGACGCGGATCATTGCTCTTCAGATCGAGCCCATATTTCGGATCACCGATAATCGGATGACCGATGGCTTCCGCATGAGCGCGCAACTGATGCGTACGGCCGGTGATCGGCTTCATCGACAGCCAGGCCAGACGCGGCGCCACCTTGTCGACCGTCGCATAGAAGGTCACCGAATGCTGGGCGTCCTCTTCGCCATGCTTGGCGACGCGCATCTTCTCCGGGTCGACGCGCGAAGAGGTCGGCGCCCGTTCGCCGCGCTTGTCGCCCATGCCCGCGCCCTTGGCGAGGAAGAGTGAGATGCGACCCTGGAACGGCTTAGGCACGCCTTCGACAACAGCCCAATAGATTTTGCGCGTCTGGCGCGAGCGGAAAATCTCGCCGAGATCAGAGGCGATCTTGCGTGACTTGGCGATGAGCAGAACGCCTGAGGTATCGCGATCGAGGCGATGCACGAGCACCGGCCGTTCGCCCTTCTCGTTCGCCATCGCCATCAACATGCCGTCGATGTGCCGCGTCGTGCCCGAGCCGCCCTGCACCGCAAGCCCATAGGGCTTGTTGATTGCCATCAGATATTTGTCCTCGAACAGGACAAGCTCTTTCAGCATGCGCACGTCATCGGGCGAGGCCGGTCGAACCTTCTTCACCGCCGGCGCGGCGGGCGCCTCGAGCTTTAGCGGCGGCACACGGATGGCATTGCCTTCAGCGATGCGTGTGGACGTTTCCGCCCGCTTGCCGTCCACCCGCACCTCGCCCTTGCGCACGATGCGGTTGAGATGGGCCAGCGACAGCGCGGGAAAGCGCCGACGAAACCAGCGGTCCAGCCGCATACCGTCTTCATCGGCACTCACGGTCAATGTCTGGACCGACGTGCCTTGCGTGTTCGTGCCCTGCGCACTCATGACAACCACCTGATGAGCGACAGGCCAGCCGCCAGCGCCAGCACCGACACAACAACCGAGCTCAGCACATAGAGCGCGCCCGCGGTGATCGCGCCACGCTCCCACAGCAGCATGGTGTCGAGCGAGAAAGCCGAAAAGGTTGTAAACCCGCCAAGGATACCCGTGGCCAGAAACAGGCGCGTATGCGGCGTCCAGCTTTCACCGGCACGAAAAGCCAGCCAGGCCGCGAATACACCCATGATGAAGGAGCCGACCACATTGACGGTCAGCGTGCCCCAAGGAAAATCGGTCCCGCACAGACGCGCGCAGCCCAAATTCACCCCATGCCGGAGCATGCCGCCAATGCCGGCGCCCAAAAATACGATCAAAAAACCCGTCATGCCCCCTCTATAGAGGGCGGAACCGGCCCCGTCATCACCCCTCAAGGGGCCCAATTCTAGGACTCTCCGCGCTCCTGGCGCAGCTTGGCCCAATATTCCAGGCGCTTGCGCACCTCGCGCTCGAAACCGCGTTCCACCGGCTCATAGAGGCTGCGGCGGCCGAGCTTTTCCGGCCAGTAGTTCTGGCCCGAAAAAGCATCGGGCTCGTCGTGGTCGTAGCGATAGCCGGCACCGTAGCCCTCTTCCTTCATCAGCTTGGTCGGCGCGTTCAGGATGGTGTGAGGCGGCATCAGCGAGCCATAGCTCTTGGCCAGTGCCGAGGCCTTGTTCCAGGCCATGTAGGCGGCGTTGGATTTCGGCGCCGAGGCGACATAGAGCACCGCATTGGCGAGCGCCAATTCGCCTTCCGGCGTGCCAAGAAAGTCATAGGCCTCCTTGGCGGCATTGGCGACGAGCAAAGCCTGCGGATCGGCCAGGCCGATATCCTCGATCGCCATGCGCACCACGCGCCGGGCGATGAACAAGGGATCCTCGCCGGCATCGAGCATGCGCGCCAGATAGTAGAGCGCCGCATCGGGATCGGAGCCGCGCACGCATTTGTGCAGGGCGCTGATCAGATTGTAGTGCCCCTCCTGCCCCTTGTCGTAGATCGGCGCCCGGCGCTGCACGATCTCGCCGAGATGTTCCGTATCGAAAATCTCGCCTTCCCCGGCGGCCCGCCAAATCTCCTCCGCCAAGGTGAGCGCGGCGCGGCCATCGCCATCGGCCATGCGCACGAGGCTGGCGCGCGCGCCTTCATCGAGCGGTAGCGATTTGCCTTCCAGCGTTTCGGCGCGCACCAGCAATTTGCCGATCGCTTCTTCGTCAAGCGACCGAAAAGTCATCACCCGGGCGCGCGACAGCAGCGCCGCGTTGAGCTCGAAGGAGGGATTTTCGGTCGTCGCGCCGATCAAAGTGATCGTGCCGTCTTCCATGACAGGCAGAAACGAATCCTGCTGGGCGCGATTGAAGCGATGGATCTCATCGACGAACAACAAGGTCGGGCGCCCGGCGCCATGGGAGCGCCGCGCCGCCTCGAACACTTTCTTCAAATCGGCGACGCCGGAGAAGATGGCGGAGATCTGCACGAAGTCCGCATGGGTCTCTTGCGCCAGCAAACGCGCCACCGTCGTCTTGCCCGTACCGGGTGGTCCCCAGAAGATCAGCGAGCCCATCGAACCCGAGCGAATCAGTCGCGTAAGCGCGCCATCGGGCGAAAGCAGGTGATCTTGACCCGCGACCTCGGCCAGCTTCTTCGGCCGCATGCGATCAGCAAGTGGCCGTGGCGCAAGGCTTTCTGGCGTTGGCTGCGCGAATAAATCAGACATGGCTTGACCGGTGCTGGCTCATTTTGCGACAAATTGTTAACGTTTCAGTTAGATTCTTTAATCAAGTTAACCATATTTCCTTCGCACTGGACGCGATTGAAAACGAGGGGCGCCGTCTCCCAAGGACCTAGCGCCATAAGGGATGTCAGGAAACAGGGGACATAATATGCGAATTATAGCTTTGGTCACCCAAAAGGGCGGTTCGGGTAAGAGTACCATTGCTTCCTCGCTCGCAGTCGCGGCGGCGGAAACCGGCGAAACAGTCATCGTCGTCGACATGGATCCGCAGGCCTCGCTCACGCGCTGGGCCAAGGTTCGTGAAGAAAAGAACATCGGCGTCACCACATTCACGCCCGGCAAGCTGGCGAGCGCTGTCGCCGCCATGGAAAAGGCCGGCGTCACCACCGTCATCATCGACACGCCCGGCACCGATTCGCCCGCCTCCCAGGCGGCCATGAAAGTCGCCGACATCTGCATCATCCCGGCTCGCCCCAATGTCTTCGACCTGTGGGCCAGCGAATCGACCCGCAAGCAGTTGCGGGCGCTGCGCCGGGAATATGCCTTCCTGCTCAATCAATGTCCGCCGGCCCAGCAGAGCGCCCGTGTCGAACAGGGTGCCAAGGCACTGGAAGCCATGGGCGGCCTGCTCAATCCGATGATCGCTTCGCGCGTCGACTATCAGGAGGCCTCGCGCCTCGGTCTCGGCGTCACCGAATTGCATCCCTCCAGCGAAGCGGCGGAAGAGATCCGCAAGCTCTGGTCGTCGCTCAAGCGCCGCATCGGCAAGAGCACGCCCGCGCGTCGCGCGGCCTAACCCCATCCCCTCAAGAACGGCAAAGCCCGGGCCACGGCCCGGGCTTTTTTTGTTATAGCGTTTTCGAGCGAAGTGGATGCCGGTTCGCGTAAAGAAAACGCGTCAAAACAGGAGCCTGAAGTCTTTCACCGTTTCCAAGAAACGGTGAAAGACTTTAGCCGCCGTTGATGACGGTGGTGAAGAGCTGGCCGCCACGGCCAATCGTGATTTGCCAGAACAGACGCCGCTGCGACGTGGCGCTCTGCATATCTTTGGTGCGCAGCATTTTCGTATCGTTGATCGAAACGACGACGTCGCCCTTCTGCAGGCCGAGCGATTGCGCGTTGGAGCCGTCCTCGACGTCGATGACAACAACGCCTTCGCGCACGCCATGGACGGAGAATTCCTCGCCGATCGCCGGCGAATAATTGACCAGCGTCGCGCCGACGAACGGCGACCGGCCCGTACCGATCTTGACCTCTTCGCGCGGCGGATCTTCCGGCGCGACTTGCAATTTCAGCGGCAGGACGAGCGGCTTGCCGCCACGCAGAATGCTCAGAGAGGCGGTGCCGCCCACGCTCTTGGTGCCGAGACGGAAGCCCAGGCTTTCGGGATCGACCACCGGCTGGTTATCGAGCGAAACGATCACGTCACCGCGCTTCAAACCGGCGGCTTCAGCCGCGCTCTTGCCGATGACATCGGCGACGAGCGCACCCGTGGGCCGGTCGAGGCCAATAGATTCGGCGATCTCGCGCGACACGCTCTGCAGCGTGGCGCCAAGCCACGGGCGGCGCACCTGCCGTCCGCCGCCCTTCGCCGTCGCCAGCACCACTTTCACCATGTTGACGGGAATGGCGAAGCCGATGCCGACCGAACCGCCGGAGCGCGAATAAATCGCCGAATTGATGCCGACGAGCCGCCCTTCCATATCGACCAGCGCGCCGCCGGAATTGCCCGGATTGATCGCCGCGTCGGTCTGGATGAAGAAGCCATAGTCGGTGATGCCGACTTGAGTACGCGCTAGCCCCGAGACGATGCCTTGCGTCACCGTCTGACCCACGGCGAAGGGATTACCGACGGCCAGCACCACGTCGCCCACTTCCAGCGCGTCGGAATCGCCCAGGTTGAGGGCGGGGAAATCCTTGCCGCTCTTGAGGCGCAGGATCGCCAGGTCGGTGCGCGGATCGCGCAGCACGATCTCGGCGTCGATCTCACGACGGTCGGACAAAGCCACCTTCACGTCCGTCATGCCCTCGATGACGTGGTTGTTGGTGACGACCAGACCTTCCTGATCGACGATCACACCGGAGCCGAGCGACTGCTGGGTTTGCGGCCGGCCGCCCTGCCCGAAGAACTGGCGGAAGAACGGATCGTCGAACAGCGGATTGGACGACGGCTTCTCGGTACGCGAGGCGTAAACGTTCACAACCGCCGGCACCGTGCGTTTCACGATCGGCGCATAGGAGAGAACCAGCTGCTGCCGGCTTTCGGGAACCTGCCGCGCTGGCGCCTGGGCAGCCGTTTGAGCTTGGGCCGGCAGGACGAGCAATGGCAGCGAAAGGAGGAGAGCAAGACGCAACAGCATGAGCGGTTTCCCAAAAGATCGATTCGAAAAATATAGGTTTGAACCCCTGCCCGCTCAATCGCGGGAGCCAAAAATACGTTCCGTCAGGCCCCCTGACAGGCGGCTATTTGCCGCCGGCCGCCACCAGCAGTTGTGCCACCGCAGACTGCCCCCGGCGGCGGGCATGGGCCAAGGGCGTCACCCCATCCCGGTCGGCCAGATTGACGTTGGCGCCGGCGGCGAGCACCAGCCGCGTTGCCTCCACATGCCGGGGCCCGCCATCGCCCAGAATCACGATCTCGAGCAGGCAGGTCCAGCCGAGGTTGTTGACGAGATTGACGTCGATGCCCGATCTGGCCGTCAGCAGACGGATGGTTTCCACGTGGCCGCGCTCGCAGGCTGGAATCA
>MKVW01000003.1:14588-15233 GCA_001898965.1 Rhizobiales bacterium 62-17 | reverse complement strand
CGCCAGCAGCCACGGCGTATCATGATTGACCGCCTGCGCATTGACGCTGGCGCCACGCTGCAACAGCAAGCGTGCAGCTTCCGTCTGTCCGGCGGTCACAGCCAACAGCAAGGCTGTCTGACCGCTGCGGTCGACAGCATCGACCGGCGTGCCGCTCTCAAGTGCCGCGGCGATCGCCTTGGTGTCGCCACGGGTCGCAGCCTCGTGCAAACGCTGGGGCGAAACAGGTTGTGCCATCACCACCTGCGCAAAGAGAAACGATAGGACAACGATCGCAAGCTTCATGGCTCCCTCTCGGCCATGATCATCGCATTGCGATCCAAGCTTCACAACGCGCGGAACATCACAAAAGCGTCGACGAAACCGTGAACCGGATGGGCAAAAGCGCCCGCGCGCTCCTGATGTGCATGACGCTTCCCCAAAGGAAGCTCTCCACAAAAGAAAAGAGCGGCCAGCGGCCGCTCTCTCAATTCCTTATACCGACTGAGATCAGGCAGCAGCGGCGGCGGCGTTCTCACGCTCGCTTTCGACCGGGCCCGAATCCTTGCCGCGCGCATCGGGATCGCGATCGACGAATTCGATCACGGCCATCGCGGCATTGTCGCCATAGCGGAAGCCAGCCTTCAGGACGCGCGTATAACCGCC
>MKVW01000003.1:0-14571 GCA_001898965.1 Rhizobiales bacterium 62-17 | reverse complement strand
GCGGGCCGAGCACGTCGAAGAGCTTCTTGACGAGATCGACGTCCTTGATCTGCGAGATCGCTTGACGACGAGCGTGCAGGTCGCCGCGCTTGCCGAGCGTTACCAGCTTCTCGACGACCGGACGCAGGTCCTTGGCCTTCGGCAGCGTGGTCACGATCTGCTCGTGCTTGATGAGCGCCTGACACATATTGGCGAACATCGCCTTGCGGTGTTCGGCCGTCCGGTTGAAGCGGCGCTTAGCGCGTCCGTGATACATGGCTCTACTCCTTCGTTTTTACGGCCGCCGTGCCAAGGGTCGGCCGTTCCTTATGCTCCCCGCCCTATGCGGGGAGAGGGATCGGTTCAGTAATGTTCCTCGAAGCGCTTCGCCAGCTCTTCGATGTTTTCCGGCGGCCAGCCCGGCACTTCCATGCCGAGATGCAGGCCCATCTGCGCCAGCACTTCCTTGATCTCGTTGAGCGACTTGCGGCCGAAGTTCGGCGTCCGCAGCATTTCGCCTTCCGACTTCTGGATGAGGTCGCCGATGTAGACGATGTTGTCGTTCTTGAGACAGTTGGCCGAACGCACCGAAAGCTCGAGCTCGTCGACCTTCTTGAGCAGCGCCGGGTTGAACGCCAGTTCCGGAATCGACGGAGCCGCTTCTTCGCGCTTCGGTTCGTCGAAGTTCACGAAGACGTTGAGCTGGTCCTGCAGGATGCGCGCGGCATAAGCCAGGGCATCTTCCGGGTTGATGGCGCCGTTGGTCTCGATCGTCATCGTCAGCTTGTCGTAGTCGAGGATCTGACCTTCGCGGGTGTTCTCGACGCGATAGCTGACCTTGCGCACCGGCGAGAACAGGCTGTCGACCGGGATGAGGCCGATCGGCGAATCTTCAGCGCGGTTGCGATCGGCCGGCACATAGCCCTTGCCGCCGGTGATGGTGAATTCCATGCGGATTTCCGCACCCTCGTCGAGGTTGCAGATCACCAGCTCAGGATTGAGCACCTGCACGTCGCCGGTCAGCGTGATGTCGCCAGCGGTCACAGCGCCCGGACCCTGCTTCTTCAGGATCATGCGCTTGGGACCATCGGCCTGCATCTTGACGGCGATGTCCTTGATGTTGAGGACGATGTCGGTCACGTCCTCGCGCACGCCGGGGATCGAGGAGAACTCGTGCAGCACGCCGTCGATGTGGACGGAGCTGATCGCAGCGCCCTGGAGCGACGACAACAGAATGCGACGCAGGGCGTTGCCGAGCGTCAAACCGAAACCACGCTCCAGCGGCTCGGCCACGACCGTTGCGAAACGCTTCGGATCGTCGCCAAGCGTCACGTCGAGCTTGGTCGGCTTGATGAGTTCTTGCCAGTTCTTCTGAATCACGACTGCGCCTTTCTATGGCCCGTGGGCATATCGGTCCGTCGACCATGGCCTCACGGTGTCGGGAATAAAGACCGCGCCACCCGTCGATGGCGCAGCCAAATCGGAATTAAACGCGGCGGCGCTTGCGCGGGCGGCAGCCGTTGTGCGGGATCGGCGTCACGTCGCGGATCGAGGTGACGGTGAAGCCGGCGGCCTGCAGAGCGCGCAAAGCCGATTCACGGCCCGAGCCCGGACCGGAGACTTCAACTTCCACGGTGCGAACGCCGTGTTCCGAGGCCTTGCGGGCCACGTCTTCCGCCGCCATCTGCGCGGCATAGGGGGTCGACTTACGCGAGCCCTTGAAGCCCATCGTGCCGGCCGACGACCAGGCAATCGTATTGCCCTGCGCGTCCGAGATGGTGATCATGGTGTTGTTGAACGTGGAGTTCACGTGAGCGACGCCCGACGCGATGTTCTTGCGTTCACGACGACGAACGCGCTGTGCTTCTTTAGCCATTGATACTCTCTGTCCTTCTGGCGCGCCCGTCATTCCAGGCGCTAGGGCTCACTGTTGGCCGGCGCGAACCGGCAAAAAGCGGCGCCTTAAAAAGGCGCCACCAAACGAAATTACTTCTTCTTGCCGGCGATCGGCTTCGCCTTACCCTTGCGGGTGCGGGCGTTGGTGTGCGTGCGCTGACCGCGAACCGGCAGCTGACGACGATGACGCAGGCCACGATAGCAACCAAGGTCCATCAGACGCTTGATGTTGACGGCCACTTCACGACGCAGGTCACCTTCAACCATGTAATCGCGGTCGATGGTTTCACGGATCTGCAGCACTTCCGCGTCGGTCAGTTGCGACACGCGACGCTCGGCCGGAATGCCGACCTTCTCGCAGATCTCACCGGCGTTCTTCGCGCCAATGCCGTGAATGTACTGCAGCGCGATGACGACGCGCTTGTTCGTGGGAATATTTACACCGGCAATACGTGCCATTGCTCTCTCCATATCGGCCAGCCGAAGCTGGCGCTGGGTGATCCTGCGTCCGGTGGAGGCCGGCCCTTGCAGGGGATTTCCAACGTGCAAACAGTCCCGCAGCCTCAAGCCAGAGGCCACCGGACCATTCGGTTTCGATGATGGCGCTCATATAAGGATTATGAGCGCCCTCGTCAACGCAAAAAGCCGCCTGTCAAGCCCGAAAACGGGGTTTTGCCAAGCTGGTTTGCGCGTTCCCTAGGCCCTGGCCGACAGGGCCTCGTCGATCGCCTGCGACACGCTGTCGATGGCGGCCATGCCGTCGACGGCCTTGAGGGCGCCGTGGCTGGCATAATAGGCCGAAACCGGGGCTGTTTGCTGACGATAGGCATCAAGACGGATCTTGAAGGCCTCCGCATTGTCGTCGGCCCGTACCGTCCCGCCAGCAGCCACCGTCTCGCGTGCCCGCTTCTCGATTCGCGCCAGCAGCGCCGCCTCATCAACCTTCAGCTCGACAATGGCATCAAGCGCCATGTCCTTTTGCGCCAGCATTTTGTCCAGCGCCTCGGCCTGCGCCACCGTGCGCGGAAAGCCGTCGAGAATGAAGCCGTTATGGGCATCGGCCTCGTTCAGCCGATCGGCGATGATGCCGACCACCACGTCGTCGGGCACCAGGCTGCCGGCATCCATCAAGGCCTTGGCCTTGAGACCGACCGGCGTGCCCGCCTTCACGGCTGCCCGCAGCATGTCCCCCGTCGAAAGCTGCGGTATCCCGTGCTTCTTCATCAACCGCTCAGCCTGCGTGCCCTTACCGGCTCCAGGCGGACCAAGCAGAATCAATCTCATCGCCTTCTTCCCCGCAGCTTCGCTTTCTTCACCAGCCCCTCATATTGCTGGGCCTGCAAATGACCGTGGATATGCGCCACCGTATCCATCGTCACGCTGACGACAATCAGGAGCGACGTACCACCGAAATAGAACGGCAGCGCTGCGTAGGAAATAAGCATTTCTGGTAACAGACAGATCGCCGCGAGATAGGCAGCACCGATCACGGTAATGCGCGTCAGCACTTCGTCGATATACTGCGCCGTGCGCTCGCCCGGACGGATGCCGGGGATGAAGCCGCCGTGCTTCTTCAGATTATCCGCCGTCTCGGTCGGGTTGAATACGACCGCCGTATAGAAGAAGGCGAAGAACACGATCAGCCCGATGTAGCAAAGCATGTAGAGCGGTCGGCCGTGGGCGAAATAAGCATTGATCGTCGCCAGCCAGCCGGTCGCATCCGGCGTCGAGAAATTCGCCAATGTCGTCGGCAAAAGCAGCAGCGACGACGCGAAGATCGGCGGAATGACGCCGGCGGTGTTGATCTTCAGCGGCAGGAACGAGGTCTGGCCTTCGTACATGCGGTTGCCGACCTGGCGCTTCGGATAAGTGATCAGGAGACGGCGCTGCGCGCGTTCCATGAACACGATGAAGGCGGTGACGAACAGCGACATGATGATCACGAAGATGATCAGGCCGGTGTTCAAAGCGCCCTGCCGTCCCAGTTCCAAGGTCGAAACGATGGCCGATGGGAAGGCTGCCACGATGCCCGCGAAGATGATCAGCGAAGAACCGTTGCCGATGCCGCGCGCAGTGATCTGCTCACCGATCCACATCAGGAACATGGTGCCGCCGACCAGCGAGATCACCGTCGAAATCTGGAAGAACAGGCCCGGATTGGCGACCACGCCCTCCTGCCCTTGCAGGCCGATGGAAATGCCCCAGGCCTGGAAAATCGCCAGCACCACCGTCAGGTAGCGCGTGTATTGATTGATGACCTTGCGGCCCTGCTCGCCTTCCTTCTTCAGCGCTTCGAAGGACGGCACCACCGACGTCAGAAGCTGCAGAATAATGGATGCCGAAATATAAGGCATGATGTTGAGGGCGAAGATCGCCATGCGCTGCACGGCGCCGCCGGCGAACATGTTGAACAGTTCCAGCACGCCCTGCTGACGGCCGGTGAAGCTCTGTTCGAAAGCAACCGGGTCAATACCCGGCAGCGGAATGTAGGTGCCGAGTCGATAGACGATCAGCGCGCCGAGGGTGAACCAAATTCGCTTCTTCAGTTCCTCGGCTTTGCCGATGGCCGAAAAGTTGATGGAGGCTGCGAGCTGCTCGGCTGCCGATGCCATATTTCCGCTCCGATGGCGCCGGACCGGCGCCGAAATGCGTTTTGTCTTTCAAAGTTTGGCGGAATCGCCAACGCCATGAAGACGCGTCAAATTCAACAGTCCCGGCAAAATCGCGTTTCGATCAAAACGCAGTTTGCCCTAGAACACGGGAACGGGGCGAAAGGCCTCAACCTTACGCCCCGTCCGAACTCATATGGCGGTTCCGGGCTTGATTGAAAAGCCCGCAAAACTGCGGATCAAGCGCCTTCGGCCGGGGCTGCGTTCAACAATTTGACGCTACCGCCAGCTTTTTCGATGGCGGCGATGGCCGACTTCGAGGCTGCGGCCACTTCGAAGGCCACTTTCGCCTTCAATTCGCCGCTGCCGAGCAACTTGACGCCATCACGCGCCTTCGAGCAAACGCCCGCCGCGATCAGCGCTTCCAAGGTCACCGTCTTGGCGCCGTCGAGCTTGCCGGCTTCGATCGCCTGCTGCACGCGGCCGAGATTGACCTCGTTGTAGTCGGTGCTGAACGGCGCATTGAAGCCGCGCTTCGGCAGGCGACGATGCAGCGGCATCTGACCGCCTTCGAAGCCCTTGATGCGCACGCCCGAACGCGCGGTCTGGCCCTTGCCGCCGCGGCCCGACTGCTTACCCTTGCCGGAGCCGATACCACGGCCGACGCGGGTACGTTCCTTAGAGGAACCGGGATTGTCCCTGATGTCGTTGAGTTTCATCGCCCGGACTCCTTACTTGCCGTCGACGACGCGCACGAGGTGCGCAACTTTTGCGACCATACCGCGAACCGCCGGCGTATCCTCAACCGAGGAACGGCGACCGATCTTGTTCAGGCCGAGGCCCTTCAAGGTCGCGCGTTGCTCAGCCGGACGGCCGATCGGGCTCTTGGTCTGTTCGAGCGTGATTTGCTTGGTGGAAGACTTTGCCATGTGACCGCCCTCCTCACGCGTCAGTGGCGTCGGCATCGACGCCCTGGCGGCGCGACTGCAACACCGAAACCTTGAGGTTGCGGCGCGCGGCAACCGTGCGCGGCGAATCCTCGTGCTTCAACGCGTCGAACGTGGCGCGCACCATGTTGTAGGGATTGGACGATCCCTGCGACTTGGCGACGACGTCATGAACGCCGAGCGTTTCGAAAACGGCGCGCATCGGACCGCCGGCGATGATGCCGGTACCAGCCGGAGCGGCGCGCACGACCACGCGGCCCGAACCGTGACGGCCACGCACGTCATGATGCAGCGTGCGGCCTTCGCGCAGCGGCACGCGGATGAGACCGCGCTTGGCGGCTTCCGTCGCCTTGCGGATCGCTTCCGGCACTTCACGCGCCTTGCCGTGGCCGAAACCGACGCGGCCCTTCTGGTCGCCGACGACGACGAGAGCAGCGAAGCCGAAACGACGGCCGCCCTTCACCACCTTGGCAACGCGGTTGATGTGAACCAAACGGTCGACGAACTCGCTATCGCGCTCTTCGCGATCGCGGCGGCCACCGCCTTCAGAATCTCTTGCCATATTCTCTTTCCGTCACTTGCGCGGTTCGGTCTGAACCGCTCGCTGGGATCGCCCGCGCCGTGGAGCGCGGGAAACACTTAGAAGTTGAGGCCGCCTTCGCGGGCGCCTTCGGCCAGCGCCTTGACGCGGCCGTGATACATATAGGAGCCGCGATCGAACACGACGTCCTTGATGCCGGCCTTGGCGGCGCGTTCGGCAATCAGCTTGCCGATCGCCTTGGCGGCATCCACATTGGCACCGGTCTTCAGAGCCGAGCGCTGATCCTTTTCGAGCGAGGAAGCGGCGACAAGCGTCGCGCCCTTCTCGTCGTCGATGATCTGCGCATAGATCTGCTTGGACGTGCGGTGCACGGACAAGCGCGGCTTGCCATAAGCCCGGGCACGGATTGAGCGGCGGACGCGCGCCTTGCGGCGGGCGGTGGCCGTAGCATTGTTCGCCATCGCTGCGTCTCCTTACTTCTTCTTGCCTTCCTTGCGGAAGATGAACTCGCCGGCATACTTGATGCCCTTGCCCTTATAAGGCTCGGGACCACGCAGCGAGCGGATTTCGGCGGCAACCTGGCCAACCTGACGACGGTCGATACCCGAAATCGTCACTTCCGTCGGGCGCGGCGTCGCGATCGCGATGCCAGCCGGGATCGGATAGTTGATGTCGTGGCTGTAACCGAGCGACAGCTGCAGGCTCTTGCCGACCACGGCCGCCTTGTAACCGACGCCGGTGATCTCGAGCTTCTTTTCGAAGCCGTTGGTTACACCGGTCACCAGGTTGGCGATCATGGCGCGCGACATGCCCCACATGGCGCGGTCACGCTTGGAATTACCACGCGGGTCAACCTTGATCGCGCCGCCATCGAGGGCGACGGAGATCTCTTGCGGAACCGCGAACTTGAGTTCGCCCTTGGCGCCTTTGACGGCGACATTCTGGCCATCGACCTTGGCGGTGACACCAGACGGAATGGCGACGGGCTTCTTGCCGACACGAGACATGATGATCTGTCCTCGCTCAGAAGACCCGGCAGAGCACTTCACCGCCGACATTCTGCTCACGCGCAGAATGGTCGGCCATGACGCCCTTCGGAGTCGAAACAATGGTGATACCGAGGCCGTTGGCGACGCGGGGCATCTGCGAAACGGCGGCGTAAACACGCCGCCCGGGCTTGGAGACGCGCTGGATCTGACGGATCACCGGCTCGCCTTCATAGTACTTCAGCTCGATTTCGAACTCCGAACGGCCATTGCCGTAATCGGTGGTCGAATAGCCACGGATGTAGCC
The DNA here is from genome assembly GCA_001898965.1 of Rhizobiales bacterium 62-17. Taxonomy (GTDB): domain Bacteria; phylum Pseudomonadota; class Alphaproteobacteria; order Rhizobiales; family Beijerinckiaceae; genus Terripilifer. The sequence goes on along the minus strand of MKVW01000003.1, from coordinate 7,306 downwards.
TTCGTCCCGCAGGACTTCGAGTACGTTGGCGCGCAGGCGCGAACCCGGCGTGTTGACCGAGCTCTTGCGGCGCATCTGCGCGTTACGGATACGGGTGAGCATATCGCCCAAAGGATCATTCATGATCGCGCTCCCTTACCAGCTTGACTTGACCAAGCCAGGGATCAGGCCCTTGGAGCCCAATTCCCGGACGGCGATACGCGACATCTTCATCTTGCGATGGAACGCGCGCGGACGGCCCGTCACTTCGCAGCGATTGCGCAAGCGCGTCGCCGACGAATTGCGCGGCACCTGCGCCAGCTTCAGGGATGCCTCGAACCGCTCTTCCATGCTGAGGGATTCGTCATTCACGATTTCCTTCAGACGCGCGCGGCGACCGGCGAACTTCTTCACCAGCTTTTCCTTGCGCTTCTGATTCTGTACTGCGCTCTTCTTTGCCATTGAGCCTACCTCTTGATTCCGCGTTTGAGACCCGAAAGGGATTTCCCAGGCCTCACTGCCGGAACGGGAAGTTAAATGCGCGCAGAAGGGCGCGCGCCTCGTCGTCGGTCTTGGCGGTCGTGCACACGATCACGTCCATACCAATCACCGAATCGATCTTGTCGTAGTCGATCTCCGGGAACACCAGATGTTCCTTGATGCCCATGGCATAGTTGCCATGGCCGTCGAACGACTTCGGATTCAGGCCGCGGAAGTCACGAATGCGCGGCAGCGCGATCGTCACCAGACGGTCCAGAAACTCATACATACGCGTCTTGCGCAAAGTCACCTTGGCGCCGATCGGCATGTTCTCGCGCACCTTGAAGGTCGAGATCGCCTTGCGGGCCTTGGTCACCACCGGCTTCTGGCCGGAAATGAGCGCCAGATCGCCAGCCGCCGTCGTCACCTTCTTGGTATCGTTGACGGCATCGCCAACGCCCATGTTGATGACGATCTTCTCGATCGTCGGCACTTCGAGCGGATTCTTGTAGCCGAATTCCTCGATCATCTGCTTGCGCACGACTTCGTCGTAATGCTTGCGCATGCGCGGCGTATAGCCCTTCGGCACCGCCAGCGACTCAGCGGTCGCAACATTGGCGGGCGCCGCGGCTTCACCGCGCTTCGTCTTGCCCTTGGCGGGCTTTTCGGTCGGAGCTTCAGCCATCGATCGTTTCTCCGGAACGCTTGGCGACACGAACCTTGCGGCCGTCGTCGAGAATCTTGAACGCCACGCGCGTCGGCTTGCCGTCCTTCGGATCAGCCACGGCGAGGTTGGACAGATGGACGGAGGCTTCCTTCGAAATGATGCCACCTTCCTGGGTCTGGGTCTGGCGCTGGTGACGGCGGACCATGTTGACGCCGCGCACGATGGCGCGCTCTTCAGTCGGCATCACGCGCACGACCTCGCCCGAACGGCCCTTGTCGCGACCAGTGAGGAGAACGACCTTGTCGCCCTTCTTGATCTTCGCGGCCATCACAGCACCTCCGGCGCGAGCGAAATGATCTTCATGTGGTTCTTGGCGCGCAGCTCGCGCGGAACCGGTCCGAAGATACGGGTACCAACCGGCTCGCTCTGATTGTTGATCAGAACGGCGGCGTTGGAATCGAAGCGGATCACCGAACCATCGGCGCGCTTGATGTCCTTGGCGGTGCGCACGACAACGGCCTTCATCACGTCGCCCTTCTTCACGCGACCGCGCGGAATGGCTTCCTTGATGGAGACGACGATGATGTCACCCACACCGGCGTAACGGCGTTTCGAGCCGCCGAGCACCTTGATGCACATTACACGTCGTGCACCCGAATTATCCGCCACATCGAGGGCGGTCTGCATCTGAATCATGGCTTCAAGCCTTCCTTCTCAGATCGGTTTCCGGACCGGCTACCCGCCCCGGACTACGCCTGAAGGGAGCCGAGGCTCCCTTGACCACTCTTTAAGCCTTGGTTTCCGCCTCGACGACGGTCCAACGCTTCAGCTTCGAGATCGGCTTCGACTCCACGATGGAGACGGTATCGCCAACCTTGTAAGCCTTGTTCTCATCGTGCGCATGGTAGTGCTTGCTACGACGCACGGTCTTCTTGAGCAGCGGGTGCGTGAAACGGCGTTCAACCTTGACGACGATCGTCTTGGCCTGCTTGTCGCTCACGACGACGCCCTGGAGAATTCGCTTCGGCATCTCGTTTGTCCTTACTTTCCGCTGCGCTTCTGCGCCGCCAGCGTCTTGGCGCGGGCGATGTCACGACGCACGACGCGGACGCGCGACGTGTTGTCGAGCTGGCCGGTAGCGCGCTGAAAGCGCAGGTTGAACTGCTCCTTCTTCAGCTTCAGCACTTCGTCCACGAGCTGATCTTCCGTCATGGCGCGAAGATCGGAGACGCGTTGGTTGGATTTCATCTCGTCCCCCTTACTCGGTAATGCGCTGCACGAAGCGCGTCTTGATCGGCAGCTTGGCCGCCGCAAGAGTCATCGCTTCACGAGCGAGCTCGGCGGGCACGCCGTCGATCTCGAACATGATACGGCCCGGCGCGACGCGCGCGGCCCAGAATTCCGGCGCGCCCTTGCCTTTACCCATGCGCACTTCGGTCGGCTTCTTCGACACGGGCACGTCCGGGAAAATGCGGATCCACACGCGGCCAGCACGGCGCATGTGGCGGGTCATCGCGCGGCGGGCCGCCTCGATCTGACGCGCGGTGATACGCTCCGGCTCAAGAGCCTTCAAGCCAAATTGGCCGAAGTTGAGCTCGAAGCCACCCTTGGCATTGCCATGGATGCGGCCTTTGAAGGCCTTTCTAAATTTGGTGCGCTTGGGTTGCAACATGACTTAAGCTCTCAGTATCCGCTTTGCGCTCACGCAGCGTCGCGGTTATGGCGGCCTTCGCGGCCTTCACGACCTTCCCGGCGCGGACGGCGTTCGCCGCCACCACCACCGGCATCCAGTTCGCTCTGGCGCTTGTCCTGCGCCATCGGATCATGCTCGAGGATCTCGCCCTTGAAGATCCACACCTTGATGCCGCACGTGCCATAAGCCGTGTGCGCGGTGGCAACGCCGTAGTCGACGTCCGCGCGCAGCGTGTGCAGCGGCACGCGACCTTCGCGATACCACTCCAGACGGGCGATTTCGGCGCCGCCGAGACGGCCCGAGCAGTTGATACGAATGCCCTGGGCACCCAGACGCATGGCCGACTGCACGGCGCGCTTCATGGCGCGACGGAAGGCGACGCGGCGCTCGAGCTGCTGAGCGATCGAATCGGCGACCAGGGTCGCGTCGATTTCAGGCTTGCGCACTTCGACGATGTTGATGACGACTTCCGAGTCGGTCAGCTTCGCCACCATCTTGCGAATCTTGTCGATGTCCGCGCCCTTCTTGCCGATCACGACGCCCGGACGAGCCGAGTGGATCGTGACGCGGCACTTCTTGTGCGGACGTTCGATAATGATCTTCGACACCGCCGCCTGCTTGAGCGCCTTCATCAGTGTCTCGCGGATGGCGAGGTCTTCGTGCAGCAGCTTGGCGTACTCGCCCCGGCCCGCGAACCAACGCGAATCCCAGGTGCGATTGATGCCGAGGCGCAGGCCGACCGGATTGACTTTCTGACCCATCGTTCTCTCCTCAGGCCTTCGCTTCGCTCGGAACTTCGCGAACCACGATCGTCAGGTTCGAGAAGGCCTTTTCGATGCTGCCGGCGCGACCGCGGGCACGGGCATGAAAGCGCTTCATGACCATGGCCTTGCCAACATGCGCTTCGGCGACGACCAGATCGTCCACATCGAGCGAGTGATTGTTTTCGGCGTTGGCAATGGCGCTCTGCAGCGCCTTGCGCACTTCGCCCGAAATCCGCTTGCGCGAGAACTCGAGATCGGCGAGCGCCGTCTCAACCTTCTTGCCGCGGATCAGCTGGGCAACGAGGTTCAGCTTCTGCGGGCTGACGCGCAGCATGCGCGCCACCGCCTTGGCCTCGTTCTCGCCGAGCTTACGTTCCAGTTTCGGCTTCGACATATCAGCCTCTCTTCGCCTTCTTATCGGCGGCGTGGCCATGGAAAGTACGGGTCGGCGCGAACTCGCCGAACTTGTGACCGATCATGTCCTCGTTGACGTTCACGGGGATATGCTTGTGGCCGTTGTGGACGCCGAACGTCAGACCGACGAACTGCGGCAGGATCGTGGAGCGACGGCTCCAGATCTTGATGACTTCGGAGCGGCCGGAGGCGCGCGACGTTTCTGCCTTCTTGAGCAGATAGCCGTCGACGAACGGACCTTTCCAGATCGAACGCGTCATGGCTTAGCCCTTCTTCTTGCTCTTGTGACGCGAGGTCACGATGAACTTATCCGTCGACTTGTTCGAACGGGTCTTCTTGCCCTTGGTGGGCTTGCCCCACGGGGTCACCGGATGGCGACCACCCGAGGTGCGGCCTTCACCACCGCCGTGCGGATGGTCGACCGGGTTCATGACGACACCACGGTTGTGCGGACGCTGGCCGAGCCAGCGGTTACGACCCGCCTTACCGAGGTTGATGTTCATGTGGTCGGGGTTCGACACCGCGCCGATCGTGGCGAAGCACTGGCCGTGGACCAGACGCTGCTCACCCGAGTTCAGACGCATGATCACCATGCCCTGGTCGCGACCGACGATCTGCGCATAGGTGCCGGCCGAACGAGCCAGAACGCCACCCTTGCCGATCTTCATCTCGATGTTGTGCACGATCGTGCCCACCGGGATGTTCGACAGCGGCATCGCATTGCCGGGCTTCACGTCGACCTGGTTGCCGGAGACGACCGTGTCGCCCGGTGCCAGGCGCTGCGGCGCCAAAATGTAGGACAACTCGCCGTCCGCATACTTGATCAGCGCGATGAACGCCGTGCGGTTCGGGTCGTATTCCAGACGCTCGACCGTCGCCGCGACATCAAGCTTACGACGCTTGAAGTCGACCAGACGGTACGACTGCTTGTGACCACCGCCACGGAAGCGCACGGTGATGCGGCCGTGGTTGTTGCGGCCACCCTTCTGCGACTTGCCTTCCGTCAGCGTCTTGACCGGCTTGCCCTTCCACAGGTCAGAGCGGTCAACGATCACGAGCTGGCGTAGGCTCGGCGTGACGGGCTTGAATGATTTCAGTGCCATCGATCCAATCCTTTTCCGCTCACAGACCGGTCGTCACGTCGATCCGGTGACCCTCGGCGAGGGTCACGACGGCACGCTTGACGTCGCCCTGCATGCCGCGGCGGCCGCGGAATACACGATTCTTGCCCTTGCGGACATTGGTGTTCACGCTCTCGACCTTGACGTCGAAGAGACGCTCAACCGCGAGCTTGATTTCGGTCTTCGTGGCTTCCTTGCGGACCTTGAAGACCACCTTGTTCTGCTCCGACGCCATCGTCGCCTTTTCGGTGATCACCGGCGAGACGATTACGTCATAGTGACGAGCATCGGCGAAACGGGCTGCCTGGCTCATTTGAATCGCGCCTCCAGCGCCTCGATCGCCGCCTTGGTCAGCACGAGCTTCTCACGGCGGAAAATGTCGTAGACGTTGATGCCCTGCACGGGCAGCACGTCGATGTTCGGGATGTTGCGGGCCGCCAGGCAGAAGTTCTGCTGCGGCTCGACGCCATCGATGATCAGAGCGGAGTTGAGGCCGGCCTTGGCGAAGGAAGCGGCAAGCGCCTTGGTCTTCGCTTCAGTGATATCGGCCGACTGCCACACCACCAGGCCGCCGTCGCGCATCTTCTGCGACAGAGCATGGCGCAGCGCCAGGGCACGCACCTTTTTGGGCAGATCGTGCGCATGGCTGCGAACGACCGGACCGAAAGCGCGACCACCGCCACGGAACTGCGGCACGCGCATCGAGCCGTGACGAGCGCCGCCCGTGCCCTTCTGCTTGTACATCTTCTTGGTCGTGCGGTTGATGTCCGCGCGATTCTTCACCGCATGCGTGCCGGCGCGACGCGCCGCCAGCTGGTAGCGGATCATGCGCGCGATCAGATCGGCACGCGGCTCGAGACCGAAGATCTCGTCGTTGAGTTCGATCGAGCCCGACTGAGCGCCGTCGATGGACAGAATGTCGATTTTCACGGCTCAGCCCTCCTTCTTTTCTTCACTGGGGGCTGCTGCTTCCGGCAGTTTGAACTTGCCCGGCTGCGGCGCATCCTTCGGCAGCGGCTTCTTCACCGCGTCGCGCACATAGATGTAGCCGCCGGCATGGCCCGGAACGGCGCCTTCCACGAGCACGAGGCCGCGGGCGACGTCCGTCTGGACAACACGCAGGTTCTGCGTCGTGACGCGCTCGGCACCGAGGTGACCGGCCATCTTCTTCTGCTTGAAGGTCTTGCCCGGATCCTGGCGCTGACCGGTCGAACCGTGCGAGCGGTGCGAGACGGACACGCCGTGGGTGGCGCGCAGACCGCCGAAGTTCCAACGCTTCATCGGACCGGCGAAGCCCTTACCGATCGTCGTGCCGCTGACGTCCACATACTGGCCGGCAACGAAATGATCGGCGGTGATCTCCGCACCGACCGGGATCAGCTGATCTTCCGGCACGCGGAATTCGGCGAGCTTCATCTTCGGCTCGACCTGCGCGCGCGCGAAACGCTCACGCTCCGCCTTCGGAACGTTCTTCACCTTCGCACGGCCGAAACCGAGCTGCACGGCGGTATAGCCGTTCTGATCCTTGGTCCGATGCGCAACGACCTGGCAGCCGTCGAGCTTGAGAACCGTGACCGGCACATGTTCGCCTGCGTCTGTGAAGACGCGGGTCATGCCGACCTTCTGTGCAATGACACCTGAACGCATTGTTCTCGTCCTTAAGGGCACATTTCTTGAAGAGGTGCCCGGTTCAACCTTAGAGCTTGATCTCGACGTCCACACCGGCCGCGAGATCGAGTTTCATCAAAGCATCGACCGTCTGCGGCGTCGGATCGACAATGTCGAGGACGCGCTTGTGGGTACGAATTTCAAACTGTTCGCGCGACTTCTTGTCGACGTGCGGCGAACGGTTCACCGTGAACTTCTCGATCTGCGTCGGCAGCGGAATCGGGCCGCGCACCTGCGCGCCGGTCCGCTTCGCCGTCGAGACGATTTCTTTCGTCGACGTATCGAGGATCCGGTGGTCAAACGCCTTGAGGCGTATGCGGATATTCTGGCCGTTCATCTTCTCATTCCCTTGCAGCCGTCGGTCTCGGCGCTTCTCTCAAAACAACCGGGACATAGGCCCCCGGAACTCCCCGCGGCGCCTTGCGACGCCGCGGCGAAAACCTTTTGTTACTCGACGATGGATGCGACGACGCCGGCGCCGACGGTGCGGCCGCCTTCACGGATGGCGAAGCGCAGCTTC
>MKVW01000002.1:17365-23978 GCA_001898965.1 Rhizobiales bacterium 62-17 | reverse complement strand
ACCGATCGTGCCGATGTTGCAATGCGGCTTGTTCCGTTCAAACTTTTCCTTCGCCATTGCGGAGCTCCTTAAAACCTATCGACTGTTTCTATTAGGCGTACTTCGCCTGGATCTTTTCGGCTTCGTTACGCGGCACTTCCGCGTAATGATCAAACTGCATCGTATAGCTGGCGCGGCCTTGCGTGCCCGAACGCAGGTTCGAGACGTAACCGAACATGTTGGCCAGCGGCACCATGGCATTCACCACGACCGCGTTGCCGCGCATGTCCTGACCCTGGATCTGGCCACGGCGGGAGTTGAGATCGCCGATGACGTAACCGGTGTGTTCTTCCGGCGTCACGACCTCGACCTTCATGATCGGCTCGAGCAGCACGCAGCCTGCCTTCTGCAGCGCTTCGCGCGTCCCCTGACGAGCGGCGATTTCGAAGGCCAGAACCGACGAGTCAACGTCGTGATAGGCGCCGTCAACCAGCGACATCTTGACGTCGACGACCGGGAAGCCCGCAACCACGCCGGAGCCGAGAACGGACTTGAAGCCCTTTTCGACACCCGGGATGAATTCCTTCGGCACCGCGCCGCCGATGATCTTCGACTCGAACTCCGCGCCCTTGCCCACTTCATTGGGGCCAAGCACGAACTTGATGCGCGCGAACTGACCGGAACCGCCCGACTGCTTCTTGTGGGTATAGTCATATTCGACGTCGCGGGTCGCCTTCTCGCGATAGGCCACCTGCGGCGCGCCGACATTCACTTCCACCTTGTGGGTGCGCTTGAGAATGTCGACCTTAATGTCGAGATGCAGTTCGCCCATGCCCTTGATGATCGTCTGGCCGGACTCCTGATCGGTGGTCACGCGGAAAGACGGATCTTCGTTGGCGAGCTTGAGGAGCGCCGTGGTCATCTTTTCCTGGTCAGCCTTCGTCTTCGGCTCAACAGCCTGTTCGATGACCGGGTCCGGGAATTCCATCTTCTCGAGGATGACGGCCTTGTTGGGATCGCACAGGGTTTCGCCCGTACGCGTATCCTTGAGGCCGACCAGCGCGACGATGTCGCCGGCATAGGCTTCCGCGATTTCCTCGCGGTTGTTGGCGTGCATGAGCACCATGCGGCCAACGCGCTCGTTCTTGTCACGCGACGAGTTGAGCAGCGCCTGGCCCTTGCTCAGGGTGCCCGAATAGACGCGCGCGAAGGTCAGGATGCCATAGGGGTCATCCATGATCTTGAACGCCAGAACCGACAACGGCTGGTCATCGCTCGGCTTACGGTCGGTCTCTTCGCCGGTCTTGTAGTCGATACCCTTGATGGCGCCGCGATCGATCGGCGACGGCAGGTAATCGACAACTGCGTCAAGGAGCGGCTGAACGCCCTTGTTCTTGAACGCCGAGCCGCACAGCACCGGATAGAAAGCGCCGGTGATCACAGCCTTACGCAGCAAGCCCTTCAGCGTCGCCTCATCGGGCTCCTTGCCTTCCAGGTAAGCTTCCATGGCCGCATCGTCGAGCTCGACGGCGGCTTCGATCATGGCCGTGCGATATTCCTGCGCCTGGTCGGCGAGGTCAGCCGGAATTTCAACGTCGTTGAACTTGGCGCCGAGGGACTCTTCTTCCCAGATCACGGCGCGCATGCGCACCAGATCAACGAGGCCCTTGAAATTTGATTCCGCGCCGATCGGCAACTGGATGGCGATCGGGCGCGCACCGAGACGCACCTTGATGTCTTCGAGGCAGCGGAAGAAGTCAGCGCCCGTCTTGTCCATTTTGTTGGCGAAGACGATACGCGGCACTTTGTACTTGTCGCCCTGGCGCCAGACGGTTTCCGTCTGCGGCTCCACACCCTGGTTGGAGTCGAGCACGCATACCGCACCGTCGAGCACGCGCAGCGAACGCTCGACTTCGATGGTGAAGTCGACGTGGCCGGGGGTGTCGATGATGTTTAGACGCTTGCCGTTCCAGATCGCGGTCGTCGCGGCGGACGTGATCGTGATGCCACGCTCCTGCTCCTGCTCCATGAAATCCATGGTCGCAGCGCCATCGTGCACTTCGCCGATCTTATGGCTCTTGCCGGTGTAGTACAGAATCCGCTCTGTCGTCGTCGTCTTACCAGCATCGATGTGGGCCATGATGCCGAAGTTACGGTAATCTTCCAGAGGATATTGGCGGGGCATTGTCTTGTCCTCGTCGGCGCGAGCCGTACAAACTACCAGCGATAATGAGCGAAGGCGCGGTTGGCTTCCGCCATCCGGTGCGTGTCTTCACGCTTCTTGACCGCGTTACCGCGGTTGTTGGCGGCATCCATCAACTCAGCCGACAGCCGATCTTCCATCGTCTTGTCATTGCGATCGCGCGCCGCCGAAATGATCCAGCGGATGGCGAGAGCCTGACGACGCTCCGGACGCACTTCGACGGGCACCTGGTAGGTGGCACCACCGACGCGGCGCGAGCGCACTTCGATCGCCGGCGCGACGTTGTCGAGCGCCGAACGGAACACGCCGAGCGGATCGGACTTGGCTTTGGCCTGAATCTGATCGAAGGCGCCGTAGACGATAGCTTCCGCCACCGACTTCTTGCCTTCGTACATGATCGAATTCATGAATTTGGCGAGAACAATATCGCCAAATTTGGCATCCGGGATAACTTCCCGCTTCTCGGCGCTATGACGACGCGACATCGTAAATCCCTCTTACTTCGGACGCTTCGCGCCGTACTTCGAACGGCGTTGCTTGCGGTCCTTGACGCCCTGCGTGTCGAGCACGCCGCGCAGAATGTGATAACGGACGCCCGGAAGGTCCTTGACGCGGCCACCGCGGATCATGACGACCGAGTGCTCCTGCAGGTTATGCCCCTCACCCGGGATGTAACCGATGACCTCGAAGCCGTTCGTCAAACGCACCTTGGCGACTTTGCGCAGGGCGGAGTTCGGCTTCTTCGGGGTCGTCGTATAGACGCGCGTGCACACGCCACGCTTCTGCGGGCACTGCGCCAGATGGCGAGCCTTTTCCCGGTACACTTTCTGTTGCCGCGGTTTGCGGATCAACTGGCTGATCGTCGGCATCCTTCGCCTTTCCAGACAAGCGAAAATTGAACCAAAACATTGACGAGAAAGAGCTTTTTCAGGTCTCAATCTCGCCTTCCACACGGCCGAAACCGTACGCAAAACGAATTCGCGCCTTCAGCTCTCACGAGCTTCTGGCGCGCCATTCCGCAGAGGATCCAGGAGAACCCGGATCGTGCCTCGTGAATCCATCCCCTCGAAAAACGAGATTCAGGAAGTGACTTTAAAGGTCGCGGTAGAGGCCAACAGCGTTTAGTTTCAATGTGTTATGAACGAGGCGTTCTTAACTGTGCAAAACTACTGCCTGTCGAAAGTGGGCGGAAACTAATCTCAACCGACGAATCCGTCAACCCCTTTCAAAGCTAAAAAGTGATTGAATCGACTCGTGTTTTCACCGCGGCGCGGCGATCGATGTTGCAACTGCTAACACCCTGATTCAAATGAAAGGGCCGCCCGGAGGCGGCCCTTTGATCTTAGCTTTCGGCGACGATCTGCTTATTCGGCAGCCGGCAATTGCGCCGTTTCGCCCTCAGAAGTCTGCGCCTTCTGCTGCAGAATCATCTCGTCACGATTCGTTGCGATCGTCCGCAGCTTGGTCATCGCAGCGCCCGTACCGGCCGGAATGAGTCGGCCGACGATGACGTTCTCCTTGAGACCTTCCAGCGTATCCATCTTGCCGTTGACAGCGGCCTCGGTGAGGACGCGCGTCGTCTCCTGGAAGGAGGCGGCCGAGATGAACGAGCGGGTCTGCAGGCTCGCCTTGGTGATGCCGAGCAGAACCGGCACGCCGGTGGCAACCTTCTTGCCTTCGCCCGCAGCCTTCTCGTTGGCTTCGTCGAACTCGAGCCGATCGACCTGGTCGCCCGGCAGGAAGTCCGTCTCGCCGGCATCGGTGATGTCGACCTTCTGCAGCATCTGGCGAACGATCACCTCGATGTGCTTGTCGTTGATCATCACGCCCTGCAGCCGGTAGACCTCCTGGATTTCGTTGACGAGGAAGGCTGCAAGCTCTTCCACGCCCTTGATCGCCAGAATGTCGTGCGGCGCCGGGTTGCCGTCGACGATGTAGTCGCCCTTCTCCACCACGTCGCCATCCTGCAGATGGATGTGCTTGCCCTTGGGGATCAGGTATTCGACCGGCTCAGCGCCCTCCTCGGTCGGAACGATCGAGATGCGCTGCTTGTTCTTGTAGTCGCGGCCGAACTGCACCGTGCCGGAGATCTCCGCGATGATCGCATGATCCTTCGGACGACGTGCCTCGAACAATTCCGCAACACGCGGCAGACCGCCGGTGATGTCGCGGGTCTTGGCCGAGTCGAGCGAGATACGAGCCACGATGTCGCCGGCCTTGATCGTCGAGCCGGGATCGGCGGCGATGATCGAGTCGACGGGCAGCGCGTAACGGGCGTCGCCACCGCGCGCCAGCTTCGCCACCTTGCCGTCCTTGGCCTTGATCACGATCGCCGGCTTGAGCGTGGACGAGCGTTGGTTCAGGCGCCAATCCATGACCATGCGCTTGGAGATACCGGTCGATTCGTCCGCCGTTTCCGACATGGACATGCCTTCGACCAGATCTTCGAAGCCGACTTCGCCATCCACTTCCGTGAGGATCGGACGGGTGTAGGGATCCCACTCGGCAATGCGCTGGCCGCGCTTGACGGTATCGCCCTCGTCGACCTTGAGCCGCGCGCCGTACTGGACGCGGTGGACGGCGCGTTCCGTGCCGTCCGGGCCGACGATGGCAATGGCGACGTTACGCGCCATGACCATCAAATCGCCATCGCTGTTGCGGGCGAGATGCCGGTTGCGCACCCGCACCGTGCCGTCGAAGTTCGACTCGATGAACGACTGATCGGCGATCTGCGCCGCGCCACCAATGTGGAACGTACGCATGGTGAGCTGCGTGCCGGGTTCACCGATCGACTGCGCCGCGATGACGCCGACCGCTTCGCCCATGTTGACGGGCGTGCCGCGCGCCAGATCGCGTCCGTAGCACTTGCCGCAGACGCCATTGGTCATTTCGCACGTCAGCACCGAGCGGATCTTCACCTCCTGAATGCCGGCGGCGTTGATACGATCGATATGCCATTCCTGAATCATCTCGCCGGCCGGCACGATGACCTTGCCGTCAAGCTCCTTCAGATCCTCGGCGGTCGTGCGGCCCAGAATACGCGTCGCAAGCGACGCGACGATCTGACCGGCATCGATGATCGCGCGCATGCGAATGCCGTTCGTCGAACCGCAATCAAACGACGTGATGATCGAATCCTGCGCCACGTCGACGAGACGACGGGTCAGGTAACCGGAGTTCGCCGTCTTCAACGCCGTGTCGGCCAGACCCTTACGGGCGCCGTGGGTGGAGTTGAAGTATTCAAGAACGGTCAGACCTTCCTTGAAGTTCGAGATGATCGGGCTTTCGATGATCTCGCCCGACGGCTTGGCCATCAGACCGCGCATGGCGGCGAGCTGCTTCATCTGCTGCGGCGAACCGCGCGCACCCGAATGCGACATCATGAAGATCGAGTTGATCGGCTTGTCGCGACCCGTATCGTCCTTTTGGACGGTCGAGATGCGCGCCATCATCTCTTCGGCGAGCTTGTCGGTGCACTTCGCCCAGGCATCGACGACCTTGTTGTACTTCTCACCCTGGGTGATCAGGCCGTCGTTGTACTGCTGCTCGTACTCCTTCGCCAAAGCCGACGTATCGGCAATGATCTTCGGCTTCGTCTCCGGCACGACCATGTCGTCCTTGCCGAACGAAATGCCCGCCTTGAACGCTTCGCGGAAGCCCAGCGCCATGATGCGATCGCAGAAGATCACCGTCTCCTTCTGACCGCAGTTGCGGTAGACGGTGTCGATCATCCCCGAGATCTCTTTCTTCGTCATCAGCTTGTTGGCGACGTCGAAAGGCACTTTGACGTGATCGGGCAGCAACTGGCCGAGGATCATGCGACCCGGCGTCGTGTCGAACACTTTCGACACGCGCTGACCATTGGCATCGAAGGTCCAGGCACGGCCCTTGATCTTGGTGTGCAGCGTGATCGCCTTGGTGGCCAGCGCATGTTCGATTTCAGCCATGTTGCCGAACATCATGCCCTGTCCGACGTCACCGTCGCGCATCAAGGTCAGATAGTAGAGGCCGAGAACGATATCCTGCGAGGGCACGATGATCGGCTGACCATTGGCCGGATGCAGGATGTTGTTGGTCGACATCATCAGCACGCGCGCTTCCAGCTGCGCTTCCAGCGACAGCGGAACGTGCACGGCCATCTGGTCGCCGTCGAAGTCGGCGTTGAAGGCGGCGCAGACCAGCGGATGCAGCTGGATCGCCTTGCCTTCAATCAGCACCGGCTCGAACGCCTGAATGCCCAAGCGATGCAAGGTCGGCGCGCGGTTCAGCAGCACCGGATGTTCGCGGATGACCTCGTCGAGGATATCCCAAACTTCCGGCTTTTCCTTTTCGACAAGCTTCTTCGCCTGCTTCACGGTCGCCGAGAAGCCTTTCGCATCGAGACGCGAATAGATGAACGGCTTGAACAGTTCGAGCGCCATCTTCTTGGGC
>MKVW01000002.1:13774-17355 GCA_001898965.1 Rhizobiales bacterium 62-17 | reverse complement strand
GCAGGTTCTGGCGGAACCGGCCCTGCTTGCCCTTCAACATGTCGGCGAGCGACTTCAGCGGACGCTTGTTGGCGCCGGTGATGACGCGGCCGCGACGGCCGTTGTCGAACAGCGCATCGACCGCTTCCTGCAGCATGCGCTTTTCGTTGCGGATGATGATGTCAGGCGCACGCAGTTCGATCAGCCGCTTCAAGCGATTGTTGCGGTTGATGACGCGGCGATAGAGATCGTTCAGATCGGACGTGGCGAAGCGACCGCCATCGAGCGGCACGAGCGGACGCAGATCCGGCGGAATGACCGGCACTTCCGTCAGCACCATCCACTCCGGCTTGTTGCCGGACTGCATGAAGGCCTCGATGATCTTCAGGCGCTTGGCGAGCTTCTTCGGCTTCAGTTCCGTTGTCGCTTCGGCGATCTCGACGCGCAGCTGCGCCGCGATCTTCTCCAGGTCCATGCCCTTGAGCATCGAGCGGATGGCTTCGGCGCCAATCGAGGCGGTGAAGTTATCCTGGCCATACTCGTCCTGCGCCCGCAGATATTCATCTTCGGACAGGAGCTGGCGATCCTTGAGCGGCGTCAGGCCGGCATCAAGAACGATGTAGGATTCGAAATAGAGGATGCGCTCCAGTTCCTTGAGCGTCATATCCATCAGCAAGCCGATGCGCGACGGCAGCGACTTGAGGAACCAGATGTGCGCGACGGGAGCCGCCAGCGAGATGTGGCCCATGCGCTCGCGGCGCACGCGCGACAGCGTCACCTCGACGCCGCACTTCTCACAGATGACGCCCTTGTACTTCATACGCTTGTACTTGCCGCACAAGCATTCGTAGTCCTTGATCGGCCCAAAGATACGCGCACAGAACAGACCGTCACGCTCCGGTTTGAACGTGCGGTAGTTGATGGTCTCCGGCTTCTTGATCTCGCCGAACGACCAGGACAGAATCTTCTCGGGGCTCGCAATAGAAATCTGGATCTGGTCGAAAGCCTGCGGCTGAGCGACCGGACTGAAGAGATTCATGACCTCTTGATTCATTGCCTGTCTCCTGACTTGCGACCCACCATGACCTCGCGGCGATCGCAGCAAATTGCGTATTGAAAGGTGGCGGCCAAGGCCGCCACCGGTTCGGGTTCGTTATTCCGCGGCTTCCGCCGTCGTCGAACCCTCGATCTTCTTCGTCGCGGCCAGTTCCACGTTGAGGCCGAGCGAGCGCATTTCCTTGACGAGCACGTTGAAGCTCTCCGGAATGCCGCTTTCGAACGCGTCATCGCCGCGCACGATCGCCTCGTAGACCTTGGTACGGCCGGCGACGTCGTCGGATTTCACCGTCAGCATCTCCTGCAAGGTGTAAGCCGCGCCGTAAGCCTCGAGCGCCCACACCTCCATTTCGCCGAAGCGCTGGCCACCGAACTGCGCCTTGCCGCCCAGCGGCTGCTGGGTGACGAGCGAGTATGGGCCGATCGAACGGGCATGGATCTTGTCGTCGACAAGGTGATGCAGCTTCAGCATGTAGATGTAGCCGACAGTCACCTGGCGATCGAAAGCCTCGCCGGTGCGGCCGTCGAACAGCGTCACCTGCCCCGACGATGCCAAACCGGCCTGGCCCAGCATCTCGACGATGTCCTTCTCGCGCGCGCCGTCGAAGACGGGCGTGGCGATCGGAACGCCGCGACGCAGGTTCTGGCCGAGTTCGACCAGCGACTTGTCGTCGAGCGACTTGACGGTCTCATCCTTGCCGTAGATCTCGCCGAGCTTGTCGCGCAGCGGCTTGACGTTGCCATCGCGAAGATAGGCATTCACCGTCTCGCCGACCTGCTTGCCGAGACCGGCGCAAGCCCAACCCAGATGGGTTTCGAGAATCTGACCGACGTTCATGCGGCTCGGCACGCCGAGTGGGTTCAGCACGATGTCGACAGCAGTGCCATCCGGCAGGAACGGCATGTCCTCGGTCGGAACGATCTTGGACACGACACCCTTGTTGCCGTGACGGCCGGCCATCTTGTCGCCCGGCTGGATCTTGCGCTTCACAGCGACGAAGACCTTGACCATCTTCATCACGCCCGGCGGCAGTTCGTCACCGCGCTGCAGCTTCTCGACCTTGTCGAGGAAGCGGCTTTCCAGCCCCTTCTTCGCCTCGTCGTACTGCTTGCGCATCGCCTCGATCTCACCCATCAGGTGATCGTCTTCGACGGCGAACGTCCACCATTGCGAGCGCGGATACTCCTCGAAGGTCTCACGCGTCAGCACGCTTTCCTTCTTGAAGCCCTTCGGGCCGCTGATCGCCTTCTTGCCACCCAGCATTTCCGACAGGCGGCCATAGACGTTACGGTCGAGGATCGCCTGTTCGTCGTCGCGGTCCTTGGCGAGACGTTCGATCTCTTCACGCTCGATCGCCTGCGCACGCTCGTCCTTGTCGACGCCGTGGCGGTTGAACACGCGCACTTCGACGATCGTGCCCTGGACGCCCGGCGGCACCCGCAGCGAGGTGTCGCGCACGTCCGAAGCCTTCTCGCCGAAGATGGCGCGCAAGAGCTTCTCTTCCGGCGTCATCGGGCTTTCGCCCTTCGGCGTGATCTTGCCGACGAGAATGTCACCCGCCTGCACTTCCGCACCGATGTAGACGATACCGGCTTCGTCGAGGTTCTTCAGCGCTTCTTCCGAAACGTTCGGAATGTCGCGGGTGATTTCCTCGGGACCAAGCTTGGTGTCGCGGGCCATCACTTCGAATTCGTCGATGTGGATCGACGTGAACACGTCGTCCTTGACGATGCGTTCGTTGAGCAGGATCGAGTCTTCGAAGTTGTAGCCGTTCCACGGCATGAACGCGACGAGCACGTTGCGGCCGAGCGCCAGATCGCCGAGATCGGTCGAGGGACCGTCGGCGATGATGTCGCCCTTGCGCACGAAGTCGCCCACCTTCACCAGAGGCTTCTGGTTGATACAGGTCGACTGGTTCGAACGCTGGAACTTCATCAGGCGGTAGATGTCGACGCCGGGACGAGCCGCATCGAGATCTTCCGTCGCGCGGATAACGATACGGGTCGCATCGATCTGATCGATGAAGCCCGTACGGCGAGCCGCGATCGCGGCGCCCGAGTCGCGCGCCACGACGCTTTCCATGCCGGTGCCGACCAGCGGCGCGTCGGTGCGCACCAGCGGCACGGCCTGACGCTGCATGTTCGAGCCCATGAGCGCGCGGTTGGCGTCGTCGTTCTCAAGGAACGGGATCAGCGCCGCGGCGACCGAAACGAGCTGCTTCGGCGACACGTCCATGTAGTCGACGCGATCGCGCGGCACCATGATGACGTCACCCGCGTGGCGGCAGACGATCAGATCTTCCGTCAGCTGACCCTTGCCGTCGACGACGACATTGGCCTGCGCGACGTAGTGCTTCTGCTCTTCCATCGCCGACAGATAAGCCACGTCTTCGGTCACGTGACCGTCGTGCACCTTGCGATACGGCGCTTCGATGAAGCCATACTTGTTGACGCGGGCGAAGGTCGCCAGCGAGTTGATCAGACCGATGTTCGGGCCTTCCGGCGTCTCAATCGGGCAGATACGGCCATAGTGCGTCGGATGCACG
>MKVW01000002.1:0-13674 GCA_001898965.1 Rhizobiales bacterium 62-17 | reverse complement strand
CAGCCGCCGGCTTGGCGTTGATCAGGTCCTGCGGCATCACGGTGTCGATATCGATCGACGACATACGCTCCTTGATGGCGCGTTCCATGCGCAAGAGGCCGAGACGATACTGATTCTCCATCAGCTCGCCGACCGAACGCACGCGACGGTTGCCGAGATGGTCGATGTCGTCGATTTCGCCGCGACCATCGCGCAGGTCGACCAGCGCGCGCACGACGGCGATGATGTCTTCCTTGCGCAGGATACGCACGGTGTCCTCGGCATCGAGGTCCATGCGCATGTTCATCTTCACGCGACCGACGGCCGACAGGTCGTAACGCTCCGGATCGAAGAACAGCGAATGGAACATCGCTTCCGCCGATTCGATGGTCGGCGGCTCGCCCGGACGCATCACGCGATAGATGTCGAACAGCGCTTCTTCGCGGTTCGAGTTCTTGTCGACGGCGAGCGTGTTGCGGATATAGGGACCGATGTTGATGTGGTCGATGTCGAGCAGCACCAGTTCGTCGCCGGCATGCTCGATGAGCAGCGGCAGCGTCTTGGCGGTGATCTCGTCGCCGGCTTCGGCGAAAATTTCACCGGTGCTGGGATCGAAGATATCCTCGGCGAGATACTGACCGAACAGATCCTCGTCCTGCTGACGCAGCGCCTTCACGCCCTTCTCGGCAAGCTGGCGAGCGGCGCGCACGGTGATCTTCTTGCCGGCCTCGACGACGACTTCGCCCGTGTCCGCATCGATCATGTCGACGGTGGCCTTCACGCCCTTCATGCGCTCGGCATCGTAAGGCACGCGCCAATACTGTTCCTTGGTCTTCTTGTCGAGGACGCGCGTGTAGGTCACCTTCTTGTAGAAGGTGTTCAGCACTTCCTCGCCGTCCATGCCAAGCGCGAACAGAAGCGACGTCACCGGAATCTTACGGCGACGGTCGATACGCGCATAGACGATGTCCTTGGCGTCGAATTCGATGTCGAGCCACGAACCGCGATAGGGAATGATACGCGCGGCGAACAGCAGTTTGCCGGACGAATGGGTCTTGCCCTTGTCGTGATCGAAGAACACGCCGGGCGAACGGTGCATCTGCGAGACGATGACGCGCTCGGTGCCGTTGACGATGAACGTGCCGTTCAAGGTCATGAACGGCATGTCGCCCATGTAAACGTCCTGCTCCTTGATGTCGCGGACGGAACGCGCGTTGGTGTCGGGATCGACATCGAACACGATCAGGCGCAGTTTCACCTTCAGCGGCGCGGCAAAGGTCATGCCCCGCTGGCGGCACTCATCGACGTCATATTTCGGCGCTTCGAATTCGTAACGCACGAACTCCAGAAGCGCGGTCTGCGAGAAATCCGAAATCGGGAACACCGACTTGAACACGGCCTGCAGGCCCTCATCGGCGCGGCCGCCCTTCGGCTCGTCCACCATGAGGAACTGGTCATAGGAAGCCTTTTGGACTTCGATCAGGTTCGGCATTTCCGCCACTTCGCGGATGTGCCCGAAAAACTTGCGGATACGCTTGCGGCCAGTGAAGGATTGCTGAGTTGCTTGAGCCGACGCTTGAGCCATATCGCTCCTCGTACCTCGTCTGTTGGCAGCCAGGGAGAGGCCGCGCACATCCCGTATGCCAGATGCACACGGCTGGGGCCGAAACCCCGGGAATCACCGCTCTAAAGCGGTCTTTTAGCTCCGGATACGCCGGGAATGAGGCGTTTTCCAGAAAGGATTGACGGCCCCGGCGGCAAGCCCCGGGACCGTCGACGTTCAGAAGAGATCGTGGAAGGCAAACCTCTCGGCCACCCTGACGATCCCCGTCGAATTACTTGAGCTCGACCTTGGCGCCAGCCTTCTCGAGCTGGGCCTTGAGCTTGGCGGCATCGTCCTTGCTGACGCCTTCCTTGACCGGCTTCGGAGCGCCTTCGACCAGGTCCTTGGCTTCCTTGAGGCCGAGACCGGTGATGGCGCGGACTTCCTTAATGACTTCGATCTTCTTGTCGCCGGCCGAAGCCAGGACAACGGTGAACTCGGTCTGCTCTTCAGCAGCGGCAGCGGCGCCACCACCAGCCGGAGCAGCGGCAACGGCCACGGCCGCAGCGGCCGAGACGCCCCACTTCTCTTCGAGCATCTTGGCGAGTTCAGCCGCCTCGAGGACGGTCAAGCTCGACAGGTCGTCGACGATCTTTTCGAGATTTGCCATGATATTACAATTCCTTGACTAGATTGGTTCAAACCATTGATGAATAGGCGATGGCCTCGTTAGGCCGCGTCTTTTTTGGCATAGGCCCCGAACACGCGTGCCAGCTTGGCGGCAGGCGCAGTGGAGAGCTGAGCGATCTTCGTCGCCGGGGCATTGATGAGCCCAACGATCTTGGCGCGCAGTTCATCCAGGGACGGCATCGTCGCGAGCGACTTCACGCCATCCGGGTTCAGGGCGGTCGTTCCCATAGCGCCGCCGAGGATCACGAGCTTGTCGAAATCCTTAGCGAAGGCCACGGCGACCTTCGGCGCCGCCACCGGATCGTCCGAATAGGCGATCAGGGTCGGTCCCTTCAGAAGGGGCCCGATGGAGGCGACGTCAGTGCCATCAAGGGCGATCTTGGCGAGGCGGTTCTTGGCGACCTGCACCGAGGCGCCAGCATCACGCATCCGCTTACGCAGATCCTGAAGCTGGGCGACGGTCAGGCCGGAGTAGTGCGCCACGACGACGACGGATGTCTTCTTGAAGACATCGCCGAGTTCCGCGACGAGCTCTCTCTTACCCGCTCTGTCCACTCTGCTCTCTCCGGTTGGCGGGGCGAACCCCGCCGGTTGCACGAACCGCACGACCCGCAATGCGGATCAGCGGCATCTGATGCCTGTCCCCGGAGCGATGGTCTCGCCACCGGACAGAAGGTTCGAACCAAATCCCATCGACCGCGTTCGTATACGCGGCCCAAAAATCCGGTCTTCCCCGTCTATGCAGGCCTCACCGTTCACCGGAAACCCGGGGAAACCGTCGTGAAATTAAGCGGTTAGGCAAACCTCACCGCGCCGGCAGTCTCGGACAGGACATGGCCGAACATGATGCCAAGCTCATCGCCTGGTATCCGCCGGCCTATCCACCGCGCGCACGAACCTGTCCTCTGGAAAGGCGCTAACGCACGGAAGCTGAATCTGAAAAGGGGCCGCAAATCGCGATCGGCCCCGAAACGCCTATCTAGACCTAATCCGGCGCTACGACAAGGGGGTAGCGCCGGAAAAGATGCGAGGCCGAACAATCGGGCAAAAAAGCGTTTCTTCCGAAACGCTTCCCTGCTTTTAGGCGCCGACCGCAGCCTGCGTCTGGACCGTCGCCGGATCGATCTTGACGCCCGGGCCCTGAGTCGAGGACACCGCAACGCGTTGAATATAGGTGCCCTTGGCACCCGCCGGCTTGGCACGCGCGACCGCGTCCACGAACGCCTTGACGTTCTCGGACAGCTTGTCGGCACCGAACGAGACCTTGCCGACCGTGCCCTGCACGATACCGGCCTTCTCGACACGGAATTCGACCGCGCCACCCTTCGACGCCTTGACGGCGGCGGCAACGTCCATGGTCACCGTGCCGACGCGCGGATTCGGCATCAGGCCGCGCGGGCCCAGCACCTTACCGAGACGGCCGACCAGGCCCATCATGTCCGGGGTGGCGATGCAGCGATCGAAATCGATCGTGCCGCCGTTGACCGTGTTGACCAGCTCTTCGGCGCCGACGATGTCGGCACCCGCCGCCTTGGCTTCGTCAGCCTTGGCGCCACGGGCGAACACCGCCACGCGGACCGTCCGGCCCGTGCCATTCGGCAGATTGACCACGCCGCGGACCATCTGGTCGGCATGCTTGGGGTCGACGCCGAGGTTCATCGCAATTTCGACGGTTTCGTCGAACTTGGCGGTGGCCCGGTCCTTGATCAGCTTGATCGCCTCGTCGAGGGGATAGAGCTTGACGCGATCGATACCGTCGCGCGCTTTCTTGATGCGCTTTCCGTCAGCCATCGTCTTACTCCACCACCTGCAGGCCCATGGCCCGCGCCGAACCTTCGATCATCGACATCGCCGATTCGATCGTGTGACAGTTGAGGTCAACGATCTTCTTCTCGGCGATTTCGCGCACCTGGGCCTTCGTCACCTTGCCGACGAAACCGCGGCCCGGAGTCTTGGAACCGGAAGCAGGCTTTTTGCCCATCTTCAGATTCGCCGCCTTCTTGAGGAAGAAGGTGACCGGCGGCTGCCGCATTTCGAAGGTGAACGAACGATCCTGGTAGGCGGTGATGACGACCGGAATCGGCGTCCCCTTCTCCAGCTGCGCGGTCTTTGCGTTAAAGGCCTTGCAGAACTCCATGATGTTCAGGCCGCGCTGACCCAGCGCGGGGCCGATCGGCGGCGACGGATTGGCCGCCCCGGCCGGCACCTGAAGCTTCACGTAACCCGCGATCTTCTTTGCCATAATAGTCTCCACACGATGTCGTCACGGCCATCTCTTGGCCGCCCGACGGTTGAAGTCCGTGGTCTGATATGAACTCCCGGATGGCCTCCGGGCATATCCGCCACGTTTGCCCCTGCCCGATCGGGCAGAGTTTCCGATCAGACCTTTTCGACCTGACCGAATTCCAGTTCGACCGGCGTCGCACGACCGAAGATCGACACCGCGACCTTGACCCGCGAGCGGCCTTCGTCGACTTCCTCGACGATGCCGTTGAAGGAGGCGAACGGACCGTCCGACACCCGCACGGTTTCGCCGACTTCGAACGAAATCGACGGTTTCGGGTGCTCGACACCCTCTTGAACCTGTCCCTTGATCCGATCCGCCTCGGCCTCCGAGATCGGCATCGGCTTATTATCGGCGCCCAGGAAGCCTGTCACCTTCGGCGTGTTCTTGATCAGATGGAACACATTGTCCGTCAGATCGCACTTCACCAGGACATAGCCGGGGAAGAACTTGCGCTCGGCATTGACCTTACGACCGCGGCGCACTTCCACCACGTTCTCGGTCGGCACGAGGATTTCCTCGAACTTGTCCGCGAGGCCACGCTGAGCGGCGAATTCGCGAATGGATTCGGCGACCTTCTTCTCGAAGTTCGAATAGGCGTGAACGATGTACCAGCGCATCGGCATCGGCTAAATCCCGCTCACTTGCCAAGAGTGAGAATAAAGCCAAGAATCAGACGGATACTCTGATCCACGGCGACGAAAAACAAACTCGACACGACCACCAGCAGGATCACGAGACCCGTCGTGATCAGCGTCTCGCGGCGCGTCGGCCAAGTGACCTTGGACGCTTCCGAGCGCACCTGCTGAAGAAATTCGAACGGATTAGCCATTGCTCAACTCTGCTGCGGGAAGTCGCCGACTTCTGAAGAAGCCCACCGACTCCCGAAAATGATCGCGGCGCGGGACCGGGAGGTCGCGCGCCACAATGGCGGGCTTATAGCGACACTTGCGCCCGGCGCCAAGCTTTTTCTGAGACCCGATAGCCGATCCGCCCGGATCAATGCCGGTCGGACGCGGTCCAAACCTCCTGCCCCGTCGTGTCGTCACCCAGGGTCGACCAGATGCCGCTGCGGATCTGGTCATTATCGATCTGAAACACGGCGATTCCGGGCCGCCCCGCCGCCCGGCCGGGAATGATCGACTGAAACACTACCGAAAACACATTGTCGATCACCACGCCCGTGCCGATCTGGCGCAACTGGCCGATCCGCCAGATCACGGCGAAGGTCTGGCCGGTCTGCTTGATCTGCGCCTCGCCCGTATAGGTGCTGCCCTGGGAGGGGTTTTTACCCTCGACCCGATACGTGCCCTCGATGGCGCCCGCCCGGACCGGCGCGGCAGCCATAAGCACGGCCGCGGCAACGGCGGCGATTCTCGGCAGCGTCATGTCGCAACCTCGTTTCTCTCGGCTGATGGCGCCAGACTCAGACGACACCTGCCCCGTCAACATCATGTGGCCCCTAAAGCTAAGCATGCAACATGCCGGGAGGCCGTCATCCCCTGACATTCATCACGATTGCGAGACGCCAACCTAAGCAGTCGTCGAAATCGACGGCGAAATGTGGAAGCATGAACCCGCCAGACCGACGGAGGGCGCATGGCCAAGCAACATGACATCAGCATCGATTATGGCGAGACACGCTTGAAAGGCATCAGCCGCGAAGAATGGATGACCCGCGTTCAGCTTGCCGCCTGCTACCGCATCTTCGCTCATCTGGGCTGGACCGAGCTGATCTACAATCACATCACTTTGCGCGTGCCGGGACCGGAGCGGCATTTTCTCATCAACCCGTTCGGCCTGCACTATTCCGAGGTGCAGGCCTCGAACCTGATCAAGATCGATCTCGACGGCAATAAGCTCTCGGACTCCAACTATCCGGTCAATCCGGCGGGTCTCGCGCCGCACTCGACCATTCACCGCAATATCGAGACGGCCCATTGCGTCATGCACACCCACACGACTGCGGGCCTGGCGGTCGCCTGCCTCAAGGACGGCCTGTCGATGACCAACTTTTATTCGGCCCAGCTTAACGGCCGGGTCGCGTATCACGATTTCGAAGGCATCACGGTCAACGCCGATGAAGGGCCGCGCATGCTCGCCAGTCTTGCCGGCAAGCCCGTCATGATCTTGCGCAACCACGGCCTGCTCGCCTGGGGCGAGACCTTGCCGCAGGCCTTCGCCTATCTGTGGACGCTGCAACGTGCCTGCGACATCCAGGTCATGGCGCAATCGCTGGGTCCTCTCATTCCCATCTCCGAACCGGTTCTTGAGCAGTGCACGCGGATTTCCCTGCAATTCAATCCCGACTATGGCGCGGGCGTCGACGTCTTCAACGCGCTCGTGCGCCAGATCGACAAGGTCGACCAGAGCTACCGCCAGTAAATCCGCGTTCTCGCTTCTCATGAAAGTATCGCCATGAAGATCATGATTGTCGGCGCAGGCGCCATCGGCGGCTGGCTGGCCGCCGTCCTGGCGCGCGGCGGCGCCGAGGTTTCGCTGCTCGCGCGCGGCGCCACGCTCGATGCGGTGCGCCAACAGGGGCTGATCCTGCAGGAAGGCGAAACCACATCGGCTTTCCCCTTGGCCGCGTCCGCCAATCCGACCGACCTGCCCGCCCCCGACCTGATCGTCTTCAGCGTCAAAACCCATGCGCTGGCCGATGCGGCCCGCAGCCTCGCGCCCGTCCTCGCCAAAGGTCCGGCGGTCATGACGGCGATGAACGGCCTGCCCTGGTGGTTTCTTGAAGGTGGCCCCTTGGCCGGCACGACGCTGCGCAGCCTCGATCCCGATGGCACCATCGCCAATGCTTTCGCGCCCTGCCGACCGATCGGCGGCGTCGTTCATGCTTCGACGCGTGTCGAACGGCCCGGCACCATTCGCGTCGTCAAGATCGACCGGCTGATCGTCGGCGACGCGGCGCGCGAAACCTCGCCACTGACACGCACCTTCGCCGACATCGTCGAGCGTGGCGGCGCGCATTGCCCCGTCACCAGCGACATCCGCTCAGAAATCTGGATGAAGCTGGCGGGCAACTCCAACACCAATCCGCTGAGCGCCCTGACCCGCCTGTCGGCGACGCCGCTGCTGGAAACGCCGATCCTGCGCGAACTGTTGCTGGCGATGATGGCCGAGTTCGAAGCCGTCGGCCGTCGTCTCGACATGGCGGCGCAAATGCCGGCCGACCAACGGCTCGTCATCACCGCCAAGCTCGGCAACTTTCGCACCTCCATGCTGGAAGATGCCGATGCCGGCCGGCGGCTTGAGATCGACGGTCTCCTCGGCTGCATCGTCGAGATCGCCGACCGATTGAACGAACCGGTGCCGGTCAGCCAGACGGTTTATGCTTTAGGCAAAGGGCTCGATCTGTCGGCGGCGCTGGCAGCCTGTTAAAAGCAACGAGCATAATTCCGCCGCCCTCCCTTTGTATTTTGAACATGGGTCCACTGCGGCGACAGCGCTGGTTGGAGGTGTTCGGAGGGGGGGCTCGAGATTCTGAGGAACAACCCCATGCAAGGGAAACTTTCTCGCCTCCAACCTCTTGCTTTGTTCTAGCTTCGGCGAGCCCCGCCAGCGCTCATCTCCGCCCAATCCAACTCTTCTTCGAGGATGTGATAGGCATCGTCGCCGATCACACCTTGGCGGCGCAGCTCAATGGCACGGCCGCGCGCGGCGGCGATCGCTTCCCGGCGCAACGGACCGCCAGGCGTGTCGCCCGTCAGCGCACCATCGCTTTCATTGAGTTCGACGGCGGCGTTGTATTCCTTGCGCAGGATGATGCCGTGCAAGGTCGTATCTTTTTCGATGGTGGCAAGGGCCGCGCGATAGGCCTGCGTGCGCGCCAGCTTCACCTCATGCCCCACCGGATCATCATCCGTGAGACCCAGCCAGCGGATCAAGGGCTTCAGCGTCAGCCCTTGAATCACGAGGGTTCCGAGCACGACCGCGAAAGCGGTCAAAAGGATGAGATCGCGATAGGGAAACGGCGCGCCGTTCGGCAGCGTTTCGGGGATCGCGAAAGCCGCGGCCAAAGTCACGATGCCGCGCATGCCGGCCCAGGAAATCGCCACCGCGCCGCCCACCGTCGGCTGCGCCATCGGCCGGCGCGGATGAAAGCCGTGGCGCGCAATGCGCATGCGAATGAGCTTGTTGTAGCTCATCACCCAGGCGAAGCGGATGAGAATCGTGACGAGAAGAACCGTCGCCGCCGTCACCAGATATTCAAAGCGCAGATCGGCCGAAAGCCGCTCCCAAATGGGCCGCAACTGCATGCCGATCAGCACGAAGGCAAAGGCATTGAGAATGAAAACGACCGTTTCCCAAACGGCGTAAACCGGCACGCGCTGCCGCGCCGGCATGCGCACGCCGCCGGTCCGTGCAATCGTCATCGCATAG
Organism: Rhizobiales bacterium 62-17; assembly: GCA_001898965.1. GTDB lineage: Bacteria > Pseudomonadota > Alphaproteobacteria > Rhizobiales > Beijerinckiaceae > Terripilifer. The sequence goes on along the minus strand of MKVW01000002.1, from coordinate 4,783 downwards.
ACGACGATGGTGAGAATGCCGGAGAGGCCAATGCGCTCGGCAAAAATCCAGATGCCAAACGTGGTGACGAACTGCACGATCAAGGCCGTCGGCACGTCTACAAGCCGGCCCATCAACGGTCGCAAGACAAGGGTGCACAGAAAGCCGGCGGCGACACTTCCCAAGAGCGTGAGTAGCAGGACAGGCGTAAAGCTGTTGGGTGACAGACCGCCGGCGACGACCGCCATCAACGCCAATTTGTAGATCAGCAGCGCGCTCGCATCATTAAGCAAGCTTTCGCCTTCGAGAATTTTCAAAAGGCGATGCGGCAAGCCAACCTGGCGCATGATGGCCGCGGCGGCGGCCGCATCCGGTGGTGCGACGATCGCACCCAGCGCGATCGCCACGGGCCACGACACGCCGGGCACCAGCCAACGCACCGTGAGGGCCACGCAAATCGTCGTCAGCACCACCGCCATCACCACCAGCCCGGCGACCGGCAGCCAGTTGTCGCGCAGATCGCGCACGGACGTATCGTAGGCGGCATCGAGCAGCACCGGCGCGACGAACAGCGCCAGCGCCAAATGCGGATCAAGCGTCCACTGCGGACTGTCCGGCACCAAAGCGATCAGCACCCCGCCGATCGCCAAAAAGGTCGGGTAAGGCGCGCCCAGCCGACGCGCCAACATCGTCAGCAGCGCCGCGCCCAGCAGCAGAATGATGATCCACTCAAAGGTTTCCATACGCCCCGCGCGATTCCTTCTGCCGCCAAGAACGCCGCGATGAAATACGGCGGTTGCGACGCCTCTGCGTCGATCATGGCAGATCGGAAGGATTTCAGCGACGGAGCAAACCGGTCAAGCCGGCCCCGTCAGTTCAAGACGCAGAAGCCGCCGACGAGCCGCCCCGGCGGGCATTGGAAAGACGCCTTCTGCGGACGCGGCATCGGCGCCGATTGCTCGTGAGGCGATGCACTGCGCGCGGCTTCGGCGGCGGCGGCCTTAAACCATTCCGGCGTCGCCTGCGGGCGCCCCTCTGGCACCTGCCAGTCCGACGATTGGAGTCCCCGACGCTGATCGAGCGGCGAGGCCGAGGCCCGGCTCGCCCCCACACCGGCGCCCGGTATGATGATAACCCCGCCCGACGAGGTGGCGCGCTGCGGCACGGGCATCGGCCGAGACGCGGGCATGGTTTGGGACACCGGCCTGGGCGTCGGCGCCGTCGCATAGGCCTTCGGGCCACCCAGGCGGATTCGAATGCCCTTTGCCTCGGCGGCGGTGGCGGACACGAGGGCAGCGGCAGCCGCGAGCAGGATCAGCGATTTCATGGAGAAACTCCGTAGTCACCCCTACCCTGCCGCAAAACCCCTCAACGCCCGGAAATCGAAATCACTAAAATTGTTGGCTTTCGCGCTTTATGGCCTGCGGCCGCCCGATCGGACACACATTTGCCAAGAAAACCGTAATTCAAGAGGGGCATTATTACGGGACGCTCTGTGATTTAAATTCGCGACCGCGCACCCTGGTTCAAGCCCATTGCAGAGTTCGAGTGGTCGTAGTGGAAGAAGCATTGATGTTCGTGTGCACAAGCATCGGCATACTTGGCCTGCTTGTGACTTTTTTCTTTGTTCTGTTTGTCGGCTTGCGAGGGCTCATTCGGCGCGTGCGTGGGGAAGACTGAATCAAATCAGCTTTCGCGATTAACCTTGAGCGTTCACCGACCACTTCTTTTGCCGCGTTCAAAACTGCAAACAATGTAACAAGAGTCAGCTTGCGGTCAGCAAAGCGACATCGTGCTGCCCCAGTGACCTCCTACGGATCGTTACGTGCAGATTCTCGCATGAGGATTCTCACCTGAACGTGCCTGAGGGGTTCTCGATGAAAATTTTCGCTCCTGCTTTGATCGCGGTTCTTATCGGCGCGGCGCAACCAGCGTCCGCCCAATGGCTGCCGGAAGAAAGCGAAGGATTTTCCGCTGGATATTTTTGGGCGCTGCGCAACCACGTGACGGAAGCCTATCGCTGCGACAGGTTTTACGACGCCTTCCGTGCCGGCTGTAACGCTTACACGCAAGGCTTCGGCGATATGAACGACGAAGACGAGGATGACGAGGACTAGAATGTCCAGCTAATGCGTTGCGGCCCCGCTCGCCACTTTGCAATGGACTGAACCATTGTAGAGCTGCAACTGGTTCCCGCCCATATCGACGAGGATCTGACCGTCATAGGTTCCCTTGGTCTTGTTCAATTGAGCCGAGATGACGATCCGCACGCGGGATGGTTCGGATTCATCCATCGCCACCAACAACAAATTGCCATCGCGCAAACTGAACTGACTGGCCTTCGCCGGATAATCGAAGTCGATCGCCGGCATCTCGCCGAATTTCGCGGGCACGTCGAACTGCAATCCCGACTTCAAATAGGGACATGTGACGACCCGGTGAGGCGAGCCAGCCGCGAAACTCCCCGACATCGGCACTGGCCACGCGAAGCAGAGGAAGATCGAAATCAGCTTTGCCGGAATGCGCGTTGCACTCATGATCTTGATCCTCTTCTGATCAAGGCGCCGTGCGAGAGCCTGCAGATGACGGCATCAGTCTAGCCAGCACGAAGCAATTTGTCGCTGAGCCGATTTGAATCGACTGGACGTCACGATCACGCGGGATCATCCTCTCGACGGACCGAATTACTGGCTTGAGGACATCGCCATGCCGCTGATCAAATCCACCGTGCTTGTCGTCTCGGTCGTGGCCGGCACCATTTCGCTAACCGGCTGCATGCCCGTGGGACCTGGCGATTATCCGGCCTACGCCTATTACGGCTCCTCGCCCGTGGTCTTTCCCAACCACCGCTATCAATATCGCTACGGCTATTATGGCGGCTACCGCCCGATCTATCGGCCCTACCGTGTCTACGAGCGGCCCCGCGCCAGCGGATGGCGGAGCGGCACGGCCTCGCCTCTTCCCGCCCTGCCGGCACATCACGCCTTCAGCGGTCGGCCGTCGAAACAACGATAAGGGCCAGACGTGAGTCAGGCGGCCTAAAACTTTGAAAATGTGGCAAGAAAATACAGATGGCAGGAGTGGAGGGAATCGAACCCGCAACCTCCGGTTTTGGAGACCGGCGCTCTAACCTAGTTGAGCTACACTCCTGTATGCCGTCAGGCGGCTTCTCTTGCCGTATTCGCCGCAGGATTGCAACGGGGACGACAGGCGCTTTTGTGTATTTTCAGAGACAAAAACGCCGAAAATGCAGTCGGGCTCAGGCCGTCCGAACCACCCGCGCGAACAGCGTGTAGCGGGGATCGAACAGAAAATCGACGAAAAGCCGGGTCCAGGAGGTGTGGACGGCCAGATTGTCGTAAAATTCCGGCGCCATGGCCCGCAGTTCCGGCAGGCGATTCCAGGGCACGCGCGGGAAGTCGTGGTGCTCGTTGTGGTAGCCGATATTCAGCGCCACTTTGTTGACCGGGCCATAATAGCTCGACGTGTCCTGGTTGGGGTCGAGCGTGTAATGCTCGGAAATCCAGCGGGCACCCAGCGGATGCAGGCCGGTTGAAAACCAGAAACAGGCGAACAGATAGACGACGCCGTTGAGGCCAAAAAAATACCAGATCGCCCCGGCATAGGCGGCACAGGCGACGTAATTGGCGATGGCCCAGCCACTGAACAGATTGACCGGCGGCACGCGATGCACGCGGGAAATCTGCAGGAAGGGAAAGCAGAACAGCCAGATCGCCTTGCGCCACCAGATGTTCTTCACCAGCCGCGCTTCCCATTCGTTCGGCAGATCGGGATCACCGTCATAGCGGCTACGGCCGGAATGATGATGCAGGTGATAGCCGCGAAAGCCCATGGCGCCCGGCACCACATTGGGCAGATCGGCAACAACCAACACCACCCGGTTGAGGAAACGACTGCGGAAAACCGTCTCGTGGGTCGCGTCGTGGATCACCACATAGAGCGCATGATTGGCGAACACGCCGACGCTGATCGCCACCAGCAGAGCCAACCACCAATAGGACAGGCCCAACGTGCCGAGATAGCAGGCGATGACCGTCTGCGCGGCGACGATCCCCAGCGTGATCGCCGCCGTCCAAGGATTGCGGCCGAATAGAGAACGCACCTCGGGATGCGCCGCCAGGATGGCGCGGGCGCGCGCCTTATGCGGGTCCTGTCCGGGCATGCGGAAGAAATCGGTTTGCATCGGTCCTGCGATCGAAAACTGTGTGCGCTGCACAAGCGGCATGTCTACCCCAGTCGCCATTGCCTCACAACCGCCCTCAGATCGGTTCCACCCGTACCGCGGTTCCATAGGCCAGCACTTCGGTGATTCCGTCCATGATCTCATTGGCATCGTAGCGCATGCCGATGATGGCATTGGCGCCGCCTTGGGTCGCATGTTCGACCATATGGTCGAAGGCCTCCTGTCGGGCGGTTTCGGCCAGGTTCACATAGACCGACAGCTTGCCGCCGAACATCGACTGAACGCCGCCCATAAAATTGCCGACGACGGAGCGTGACCGCACGGTGATGCCGCGCACCACGCCGAGATGCTGGACAACCTTGTAACCGGAAATATCATTGGTGGTCGAAACGATCATTGCAAGCTCCTGCCCGTCAACCCTCACCACCCCATTCAACGCCAAAACAAACAAAAAGGGGAGCCAGAGGCTCCCCTTTAATCCGCGATAATGCGGCAATCTTGCGTCGAAATTACTCGACGATGGATGCGACGACGCCGGCGCCGACGGTGCGGCCGCCTTCACGGATGGCGAAGCGCAGCTTCTCTTCCATCGCGATCGGA
>MKVW01000001.1:680316-1054067 GCA_001898965.1 Rhizobiales bacterium 62-17 | reverse complement strand
CTCAACCTCCCCGCCTCGAGTTTCGTGGTCAATGGCGCCGCGCCGTCACGCAATGCCGCGCTCGTTTCGGCCGGTGCCGAGATGAAGTGGCAGAACGGTTGGTCGATCGCCGCGACCTTCGAAGGCGAGTTCTCCGGCCGCAGCAACAGCTACGCCGGCAAGGGATCGCTGCGTTACCAGTGGTAGGATCAAACGCCCTGTCTGCAGGACCTGTGACGCGGGTATTTTGCAATCAACTTTTATAACGCGATCAACTGTGGGCAACGCGCTGGAACAGCTCCGGACAGCTCGCGTTGGCGTTTGGGCGGGCTAATTCCGAAAGGAGTTCAGCATGCTTAAAACGACCATCCTAGCTTCGGCTATCGCGGCAATGGCGTGGGTTCCATTGACGCAAGCGCAAACGCAAAGAGACGGCGCGGCAGCGGGTGGCGCGCTCTCCGGCGGTGCTGCCGGCGCCGCCGGTGGTGCCATCGTTGGTGGGCCGGTGGGTGCCGTTGTCGGCGGTATTGTCGGCGCAACCGTTGGCGGTTCGGCCGGCGCAGCCCTGACGCCGGACGATCAGCGTTACATTCACGGATATGTTGTCGAACGGGATATCGACAACGTCGCGATTTCGGAACCGCTGGCACGCGGGCGGTCATTGCCGCGCAGCGTGAGAACCTATGTCATCGAGGGCGACCAGCGTTACCATTCGCTGCGCTATGCCCGCGTCAACAATCAGTATCTCCTGGTTGACTCGCGCGGCAATATTGTCGGAGCGATCGAGTAAGCATCATCGTTGCGGCCCGCGGCAGTTCCTGCCGCGGGGCGTCATTGCGATTAGCGGAAAAAGAACCAGATGCCGGATGCAGCCGCGATCAGCACCACCAGGATCAGCACGATGAGGCCAGGTTCATACAGGATGGAACTCCAGGTCACGGCTTCCGTGGTGATTTCCTCAACGATCTTCTCGCGCTCATCGTCATCATGATCGCTGTCTTGCTCGCGGCGCTCGTCATCGCCTGCTTTCGGCGCGGAAGGGGTGAGATTGGGGTGACGAAAAAACAGCGTGTCCTCGGAAGTGCCATTGCCATCGCTGCGGGGCGGATCCGACGGCGTCGAAGTGTCTCGATCTTTTACCGACATATCCATCTCCTGCGGCAGGTTCATCGCGTCAATCGATGGGGATCGGCTTCGTTCCGATACCCGATCGGAACCCCGCAAAATAGGCCGAAATCCTCAAACCCGACGCGAGGCCGTTCAACGTGTTTTCGGCCTGCCCGGTTCCCGATCTGGCTCCGAAAAGACAGAAGGAGCCGGGCCAAGCCCGGCTCCTTGATGCTGGAACCGGGGTTCCATCAAGCGACGCGCTGGGCCGGGCGGCGAACGGCCATCATTTCCAGTTCGGCGAGGACGGCAACCGCGACCGCCTGGACGACAACCACCGCCGTTCCCAATGCGTTGGGCGCCAGCCAGCCCGTCGCGAGCGAAACGAAGCTTTCGATGGTCCACAGAACGTTGATGCCGATGATCGTCCAGACGGCCCAGACCGGCACCGTGCTGCGGGTGGCGGTCCACAGAACGAAGGCCGCGAAGGGCAGAAGGATCGCGCCAGCGCCGCGCAGCACCGCCGGATCGATGGCCGTGAGCCCGGCCAGGACCGGCGCACCGAGCAACATCGCCAAGCCGGAAACGAGGGAGACGGCCCCGTCGAGCACGAGGATGCGGCGCAGGAAAGCGTCCGAGCGGATCATGGACATGAGGTTCGACATGATGAATTTCCTTTCAGATTGAATCGGTTACGAAATGATTTTTCAGTGACGGACGAAGTCGAAGAAGCCGATGACGGCGTTGACCTTGCCGGATGCGTCGAGAGTGGCGACATCGGTGCCCTTGACGACGGCGCCGTCGCCGGCGGCCAGTTCCCAGGTGAAGCGCAGGCGGTTGTTGTAACCGTCGGCCTCGCCCAGGCGCTTGAAGCTGTGGCCGGGGAAGCGCTCCTGCACCTGGCCGATCATCGCCGCGATACCGGCCAGCCCCTCGCTCTGCATCACCGGATCGACGAAGCTGGCATCGGCGGCAAAGATGCCGGCGAGTGCCGCTTCACGCTTGGCGGCATCGCGTTCGTTCCAGCTGGCGAGATAACGGTCGGCGATCTGGTTGAAGTCGGTCATTTTCGGGTCTCCTGCGTTGCGAACCGGCCGGGTTGGCCTCGTTCGTTGACCCGACAATCGGCGCAGGAAGGCGGCGGGTCGATTACCTGCCAGGTAATGGGATTACGATTTGTCCGGCGCTAGAGTGCGAGGCATGAACACGAACTCCGTCTCCTCCTCCGCCCCTACCCCCGTCACTTTCGGCGACCATCTGCGCCTCTGGCGCCAGCGCCGCCGCCTGAGCCAGCTCGACCTCGCCAACGAGGCCGAAATCTCGACCCGCCATCTGAGCTTCGTCGAGACTGGCCGCTCCAAACCGTCACGTGAGATGGTGCTTGCCTTGGCGCATCGGCTCGACGTGCCATTGCGCGAGACCAATGCGATGCTGGCCGCGGCCGGTTTCGCGCCGATGTTCAGCGAACGCGCCCTCGACGATCCACAGCTCGCCGCCGCGCGACAGGTCGTCGACCAGGTGCTGAAAGCCCACGAGCCCTACCCGGCGCTGGCGGTCGATCGCCGCTGGAATCTCGTGGCCATGAATGGTGCCCTCGCGCCTTTCCTGGAAGGCATCGCCCCCTTCCTACTGACGCCGCCCATCAATGTGCTGCGCCTTAGCTTGCATCCGGAGGGACTGGCGCAACGCATCCTCAATCTGCAGGAATGGCGCGCCCATGTTTTCATCCGCGTGTCCCGCCAGATCGACATCGCCGCCGATGCCGGCCTCATCGACCTCCTGGAGGAGTTGCGCAATTATCCAGCGCCCCGACGACAACCGCCGCGCATCGAGGACGGACCGGTGATCGCCACGCCGTTGCGATTATCCTCTCCAGCGGGAGAACTGTCGTTCATCAGCACGATGACCGTCTTCGGTTCGCCCTTGGAGATCACGTTGTCGGAATTGGCGATCGAAGCTTTCTTTCCCGCCAATGCACACACGGCACAGGTGCTGGCGCAAGCCCGCGAGGCGGCGAACTCTTAGACCAAACGTGTGCGCTGCGTCTCTCCCGTTGCGCTCGTCCAAGTTCTCCCTACGATGTCCTGCGTCTGTCGATCCGGCGACACGATCGTCGTGATAGAAGACCGTCGCGCCATCCATGGAGAGCTGTTCTGCAATGATCGGAGAATTCGCTGCGGCGCTCGAAACATGTGCAACCATCGATGAGGTCAAGTTTCTATTCAGGGATCGCATCGCGACCTTTGGCTATAACGCCAGCGCCTGCGGCGCTTTCCTGCCGACCGACCGAGGACCGGAAACGCATTTCTTCTTTCAGGATTGGCCGCCAGCCTGGATCGAGCTTTATATCAGCCGCAATTTCGTTGCCGCCGACTATAGCGTGGCGGAGGCGCGACGCCGCATCGCGCCTTTCACCTGGTTGGAAGCCAAAGCGCAACGAACCCTATCGCGCGCCGAACAGGACATTTGGGACACCGCGATCGCCTGGGGATGGACCGATGGACTTTCCGTGCCGATCCACGGGCCCGGAGGTTACTTCGGCCTGGTCGCCATGGCGGGCAAAGAACAGCCCATGCCGCCGTCCTTGCGTACTCTGTTACATCAGATCTCGTTCCTGACCCATGAACGTTGCCGCGCCCTGATAGGCCTCACGCCCGTCGCCGATCCGCAAGCCGTGCTGACGCATCGCGAATTGGAATGCATTCGCTGGGTTGCCGCCGGAAAGACCGATCTGGAAATCGCCAGTATCATGGATCTCTCCCAAACGACGGTGAAAACCCATGTCGACCAAGTGCGCCGCAAGCTTGGCGCCAAGACGCGCTCGCAGGCGGTGGCGCGCCTTGTGTTGAGCGGACTGTCGTAACATGTGGCAAAACAGCAACGGACAGAAGGCTTCTCACGCCGCCTCCTCTTTTTAGAGGAGAGACGCCGCGCCCCAAACCCGCGATTTTCCCCCTGGGCTGATTCTTATCGGTGATCTTGGGGGCGCGCGGATGCTGGCGAAGGCTGGACGGCATGACGATTGGTTTACGGCAAACAAGCTACGCACTCTCCTGCTGACAACCTCAGCCCTCCTGGCGGTTGCTCCCGTTCAAGCGGCCGATGTCGAAATCACCAGCAATACGCCAAGCGTCGATCTCGACACCTATTCTGGAACCACGGCGCATATCGCCAGCGGCGTCACCGTGGGACCAGGCACTCCGGCCATCCGCGCTTCAACGCAGGCCTGGACCGTCACCAACGACGGCACCGTCACCGGGGGCAATACGGTTCAGCTCGATCAGGGGGGCACGTTTCTCAACGCGAGCGGCGCCACCGTTACCGGCACCAACACCGCCATTACATTCGGTTACAAACCCTTTGGCTTGCCGCCCGCCGGCGGACCCGGCACTTTGAACAATTACGGCACGATCACCGGCGGCGTCGAAGGCGTGACGTTGTGGCTTGGCGGCACCGTCAACAACTACTTTGGCGGCACGATCGAGACGCTGACTGGCACAAACGCCGTCTCCATTGGGCAAGGAACATCGCGCACGCTGTTTAATGCCGGCACGATCCGGGCACCCAAGACGACCGGCTTCAGCACCGGCGTCCTTATCCAGGGCGGTCCCGCCACATTCACGAACACCAGTACCGGCGTGATCTTCGGCGACTACAATGGCGTCTATGCGAGCGCCACGACACCCTTCATCTCCTTCAGCAATGCCGGCTCCATTACATCGAGGCGCGGGCCGGCCGTCGAAGCGACAGGCGGCGGCACATTCATCAACAGCGGCACGATTGGCTCGACCAATACGGACGGCATCCTGATCCGCAACAATACGAATGCCGAAATCACCAACAGCGGCACCATCAGCGGCGCCGTCAATGCCATCAATTTTGCCGCCGCCGGCGGCGCTGCGACACCGGCCGTGCATACCCTGCGCCTCCAAACGGGTTCGGTGCTCAACGGCAATGTGCTCGGCGGCAGCAATACCGACAACCTCATACTGGAAGGCACCGGCAGCGAAAGCATCGCAAAATTCTTGAACTTCGAGAATTTGACGATGAATGGCGGCGACTGGACCGTGACCGATGCGGGCACGTTCTCGACGGCAGCGAATGTTCAAGCGGGCACATTGCGCGTCGCGGGAAGCTTGACGACACCGACGCTCACCGTACAAGCAGGCGGCACGCTCGCTGGAACCGGCCTCGTCATCGGCGCTGTCAACAACGGTGGCAACGTGCGTGTCGACAGTGGCGCCACATTGACAATCAACGGGACTTACGCGCAGCAGGCGGGCGCTTTTCTCGTCATCGGCGCGACACCTTCGGCCGCGGGTCGTTTGTCCGTTTCCGGCACGGCAACGCTCAACGGCGGCGTACAGGTTTCGGCTGGGTCCGGCAATTATGCGCTGTCGACCCAATATACGATTCTCACCGCGACGGGTGGGCGCACCGGCACATTTGACTCGGTCGCCTCCAACTTCGCCTTTCTCTCACCCTCGCTCAGCTACGACGCCAACAACGTCTATCTGACGCTCGTGCGCAACAGCATCGATTTCGCCGCCATCGGCGGCACGTTCAATCAACGGGCGGCCGGCGCCGGAGTGGAAAGCCTGGGCTGGGGCGGACCGATTTATAATGCGGTGTTGAATCTGTCGGCGCCGCAGGCCCGCGCCGCCTTCGATCAGCTCTCCGGCGAAGTGCATGCCTCGGCGCAGAACGTGATCATCCAGGACAGCCGTTTCCTGCGCGATGCCAGCATCGATCGGCTGCGCTCGGCCTTCGACAGCGTCGGTGCGACGTATACACCCGTCATGTCCTATGCGCCGGGTGGCCCGGTGATGGTGCCAAGCCAGAGCGAACGGTTCGCCGTCTGGGGCCGTGCCTTCGGTGCCTGGGGCACGACCGCCGGCGACGGCAATGCGGCGCGGCTGCGCCACGATGTTGGCGGTGCCTTCGTCGGCGCCGACGGTCTTCTCGCCGAGACGTGGCGCCTCGGTCTCGTCGCCGGCTACAGTCGCTCGACGTTCCGCGTGAATGACCGATCGTCGTCGGGCGCCAGCGACAATTATCATCTGGGCATCTACGGCGGTTCGCAGTTCGGGGCGCTGGCCTTCCGTTCCGGCGCCAGCATGTCTTGGCATGACATCACCACCAGCCGCCTGGTCACCTTCCCTGGCTTCAACAACAGTCTGCAAGGCCGCCAGAAAGCGCGCACCGCGCAGGTGTTCGGCGAAGTGGGCTATGGCGTCCGCATCGACAGCTTCGGCTTCGAGCCCTTCGCCAATCTCGCCTATGTCAACCTGACAACCGACGGTTTCAGCGAAACCGGCGGCCCCGCCGCGCTCAACGTGCGCGGCAAAAGCAGCGGCGTCACCTTTTCGACGCTTGGCCTGCGCGCATCGCAGCAGTTCAACCTCGGTGCTATGAGCCTAACAGCGCGCGGCACCATCGGCTGGCGCCATGCCTTCGGCGACGTGAAACCGATCTCGGTCGCGGCTTTCGCCGGTGGTACGCCCTTCTCTGTCGCTGGCGTGCCGATCGCCCAAAACGCTGCCGTCGTCGAAGCGGGGCTCGACCTCAATCTGACCCCACAAGCGACATTGGGCATCTCCTACGGCGGCCAATTCGGCTCACGCCTCTCCGATCAAAGCCTCAAGGGCAACTTCATGTGGAAGTTCTGACATAGCGTTCGCCGCCGTGCCCCGAAAACAGGCAATGATCGTGTCGGCGGCGTTCGCCCACCTTGAATAATGTCACATGTTCGACACAGCGTTTCAGCGGGCTTTGTAAAAGCGGAGAAACATCCAGAACTTGTCGCATTAGTGTCATGGCACGACTGATAGACCCCGCGGCGCAGTGCAGTGGGGCTCAAAAAAATCATGTCAACTTTGTATAGCCGTGTCAGTCCGCTTCCTCTCATCCTCCTTTCTTGTGGTTTGAGCATAACCGGCGCCCTCGCCGCCGATATCAACATTCCGGACGGCACCACGTCCTCAGGCCAGCGCACGTTCGGCGGCACGGATCAGATTACCGTCGGCACCGGCGCGACGCTGACCTCTTCGTCCAACCCCACTTTGAACCAGAATTCGGCGGCGACAGGGGTCGTCATCGATAATTCCGGCACCATCGAATCGACCGGCACCGGCACCCGCGCCATCCGTTTCAACAACGGCACGGCGATGACCTTCACCCTGACCAACCGCGCCGGCGCCACCATCCAATCGCAGAACGATGCCGTGCAAGTGGGACAGAACGTCAGCAGCGGTACGATCGTCATCAACAACTACGGCACGATCCAGGCGACGGGCGTCAACGGCAACAACGGCCAATCGATCGATTTCGGCAATATCACCGCCGGGACCGCCAGCATCACCATCAACAATTTCGCCGGCGGCCTGTTGCAGACCGCCGATGCCGACGGCATCCGTCCCGGCAATAATGCGACGGTCAACAATGCCGGCTCGATCATCGCCCACGATTATCTGAACAACACCGGTGCAGACGGTATCGATTTCCAGGAAGCCACCGGCGGCACGGTCAACAACAGCGGTTTGATCTCCGGCGGTCGGCACGGCATCAACCATGGCTACGAAGGGCCGGAATACTCCATCACCGTCATCAATGAGGCCAGCGGTCAGATCATCGGCCGCAATGGTTCGGGCTTTGGCTCCGATGCGTCGGGCAAGGTCATCAACTACGGCCTGATCTCCGGCCGGATCGACGACAGAGCCGGCGTGCCCGACGGCGACGGCGACGGTGTCGACATCGACTATATCGGCGACATCACCAACTACGGCATTATCGAAGGCATCGGCGCCAAGGGTAAAGGGTCTGATGGCCTTCTCAACACCGCCCAGGGTATCGCCATCGGCGGCGGCGTGATCAACAATATGGCCGGCGCGATCATCCGCAGCACGGGCGACGGCATTCTGGTCGACAACAGCTCGCAAGGCCCGGCCTTCGGCGTCGTCAATATCAACAATGCAGGCACGATCACCGGCGATCGCTACGGCATCTATATCAACAGCACGCTCGACAACGTGATCACCAATTCCGGCACGATCACCGGCGGCAACGGCCAGGCGATCGTCTTTGGGTCCGGCAACGACACGCTGAACATCCGCACCGGCTCGGTGATCAACGGCACGGTCGACGGCGGCGCCGGCAACGACCATGTCTCGCTGTCGGGCACCGGCACCTTTGCCGGCGCGATCAATTTCGAAACCTTGAGCGTCGATGACGGCACTTGGACCTTGACCGGCACGCAGTCCTATTCGGGCGGCATTTCGATCGCCAACGGCGCCAAGCTCAACGCGGCCGGCACGATCAGCGGCCTGATCACCGTGTCGAGCGGCGCTCAGATCGGCGGTTCCGGCACGCTCAGCGCCCTGCTCGTCAACTCAGGCGGCACGGTGGCACCGGGCAATTCGATCGGCACATTGAACGTCTCGGGGAATATCACCTTCAACGCCGGATCGATTTATCAGGTCGAGGTCAACGCCGCCGGCCAATCCGACAAGATCGCCGCCGGCACCGCCACCATCAATGGCGGCAACGTGCAGGTGTTGGCAGGCGCGGGCACCTATGCGCCCTCGACCCAATACACGATCCTGACCACGACGGGTGGGCGCACCGGCACGTTTAGCTCGGTTTCGTCCAATCTCGCCTTCCTGACGCCGTCGCTCAGCTACGACGCCAATACCGTCTATCTGACGATGGCTCGCAACGACATCAACTTCGCCGCCGTCGGCGCGACGCGGAACCAGAGCGGCACGGGTGCCGGCGCTGAAAGCACCGGCTGGGGCAATCCGGTCTATAACGCGATCCTCAACCTCTCGGCACCGCAGGCCCGCGCCGCCTTCGATCAGCTCTCCGGCGAAGTGCATGCTTCGGCCCAGACTGTTATCCTGCAGGACAGCCATTTCCTGCGCGATGCCAGCATCGACCGGCTGCGTTCGGCTTTCGACAGTGTCGGCGCGTCCTATACGCCAGTGATGTCCTATGCGCCGGGCGGCCCGGTGATGGTGCCGAGCCAGACCGAACGTTTCGCCGTGTGGGGCCGCGCCTTCGGCGCCTGGGGCACCACCGCCAGCGATGGCAATGCGGCGCGCCTGCGCCACGACGTCGGCGGCGCCTTTATCGGTGCCGACGGTCTGGTGGGCGACAATTGGCGCGTCGGTTTGCTCGCCGGCTACAGCCGCTCGACCTTCCGCGTCAGCGACCGCTCCTCGTCGGGTGCCAGCGACAACTATCACTTGGGCATCTACGGCGGTTCGCAGTTCGGGGCGCTGGCCTTCCGGTCCGGCGCCAGCATCTCCTGGCACGACATCACCACCAGCCGCGCGGTGAGCTTCGCCGGTTTCGCCACCAACAGCCTGCAGGGCCGCCAGAAGGCGCGCACCGCGCAGGTGTTCGGTGAAGTGGGCTATGGCATCCGCATCGGTTCGCTGGGCTTCGAGCCCTTCGCCAACCTGGCCTATGTCAACTTGAGCACAGATGGCTTCAGCGAAACCGGCGGTCCGGCGGCCTTGAACGTGCGCGGCAGAAGCACCGGCGTCACCTTCACGACGCTGGGTCTGCGGGCATCGCAACAGTTCACCCTCGGATCGATGAACTTGACGGCGCGCGGCACGCTCGGCTGGCGCCATGCCTTCGGCGACGTCACGCCGATTTCGGTGGCGTCCTTTGCTGGCGGCACGCCGTTTTCGATCGCCGGTCTGCCGATCGCCAAGAATGCCGCCATCGTCGAGGCTGGGCTCGACCTCAATCTGACGCCGCAGGCGACGCTTGGCATTTCCTACGGCGGCCAGTTCGGCTCGCGCCTCACCGATCAGAGCATCAGAGGCAACTTCACTTGGAAGTTCTGATCTTGGTCTGACTCAACAAAACAGCCCGGCACACATGTGCCGGGCTGTCGCCTTACTCGATCTTCACACCCGCCGCCTCGACCATACGTTTCCAATTCGGCGTTTCGCTCGCCAGGAAGCGCGCCAAGTCATCTGGCGTTCGAATTTCAGGATCGACATCAGCCCCGAGATTGGCGAGCTTCTGGCGAACGTCCGCCTCCGCCAGAATGGCGTTGACCTCGTTGTTGATCTGCACGGCCGTTTCCTTCGCTATGCCAGCCGGCGCCAACAGACACACCCATGTCGAAATCTTGATATCGCCAAAGCCCGTCTCGAGCGAAGTCGGCACATTGGGAAGCTGAGCGGCTCTTCGCCCGCCCGTAACGGCAAGCGCCCGCACGGTTCCCGCCTCGATGAAACTGATGACACCAGGCAGGCTGTCGATCGTGAACTGAATGTTGCCGCCCAGGAGATCCTGCAACATCGGCGCGCTACCGCGATAAGGCACATGACGAGCATCCGTCCCGGCGACCATATTGAGCAAAGCGCCACCGAGATGGCCGGTCGAACCGTTACCCGCGCTGCCATAGTTAAACTGCTGCGGCTGCGCTTTGGCCTTGGCGACGAGTTCGGCCACGGTCTTGTAGTCCGCGCTGGCGTTGACGATGAGAACACTGGGGATCGAGGCAACGAAGGCGACCGGCGTGAAAGCCGACGCCGTGTCGTAAGGCATGCGCGCATACATGAATTGATTCATGATGGCCGGCCCCGGCGTCGACATCAGCAGAACATGGGCGTCACCGGCAGCCTTGGCGACGCTCGCCGCACCGGAGTTTCCACCAGCGCCGGGAATGTTTTCGATCAAAACCGTCGCCTTGAGGCGCGCGCCCAAACGCTCTCCGATAATGCGGGCGATGACATCGGTTGTGCCGCCCGCCGCGAAGGGAACCACAATCTTGACCGGCTTCTCCGGCCAGGCGGCGACAGGCGCGATCGCCGCGCCAGCCGGAATCAGCATGGCCACGACGGCGAGCCGCGCCAAAATATGAGCAATGTTCATAATCCCCCCTCAGATAAAAATTCAATGACCTATATATATGATTTTAGAAGATCGGAACGTTCCTCGCAAAGCTGCCAAAACAAAACGGCCCGGCACCGTCGCCCCCTCCGGGAACGGTGCCGGGCCGCCACGCATTTTCAAGCGAAGTGATGAATTCGCGTGAAGAAAATGCGGTGAGCCGAAGGCTAGCGCCTATTTCGTCAGCTTCTTCTTTTCCAGCCAGGTCTGGATGAGCTGCGACACTTCCAGGTTGTTCTTGTCCATCATCATCATGTGCGAATTGCCCTTGATGCCGACGGCGGGAAGATTGACCACCTCGACGGAACCACCCGCGGCGGTGATCTTGTCGCCGAAGTCGGTGGCGTTCTTGCGGATCGTCGGCCAGCGCGAATCCTGGTCGATGAAATCGCCAAACACCATCAACACCGGAATGTCCTTTAGCGCCGCCGCTTTCGTGGGATCGCCGATGCCGGCGGGTTCAATCGCAACGAGCGCTTTCACTTTGTCAGGGCGTGCTTGAGCCACTTTGAAACCGAACTGGCCGGCCTGGCTGTGGAACATGATGACGCACGGGCAGACCTTGTCGACCTCGGCCAGGTAGGCATCGATGATCATGTCGTCGGTGGAGGTCCAGCGCGGCACGATCTGCTTGACGAAATTGTCGTAGCCATCGGGCGGGAACTGGTTGCCGGGCAGATATTTCCGTTTCGCCGGATCGGCATTGTAGCTGTTGACGCCATCGCCGATGCGGAAACGTTCGAACGGATTGGCGGTGGTCAGAAACACAGGCTGGCCCGGAATGACATCGGGATACATCGCCCAGCTCGAGCGGCCACGCTCGACCGCATCGGAATTGTAAACCGACCAGCCCTTGCGCAGAAAGAATTCGAGCCAGCCCTGGCGTCCATCCGGCGTCGACTCATAGTTCACGCCGGTCATGCCGCCGCCGTGCCAGAGCAGAAGCGGCACGGAGCCCTTCTCGTTCTGCGGCAGGAAATACTGCACATACATCTGTCCGGTCTGATAGGTGCCGTTCGGATCGACCTTGGCTGGCACGCCGCCGGGCGAGAAGACCACTTCGGTCACCGGCCGGCCGGACAGCTCAACCAGTTTGCCACCAACATGGAACGAGCCCATGGCGCGCAGGCTGATCGGCTCCTGCGCCTGCGCCGTAGCGCCTAGCGCGAGCGACAGCCCGAATGCCGTCGCCGCCAAAACACGAAATTTCATGATCCCTCCTCCGTTTCCAAGAGCATTTTCGTGAGCGTTTGATCGCCCGGTAGAGCCCAAAGAATGCGCATTGTGAAATGCAAACGCCGGAGCGATTAATGCGCAACAAGCATCAAACCTGGCGCCCGATCAGAAGGCGTAAAGATCAGCGTCCGGATCGGCGCGACCGGTGAAATGCGCGCGGATGATCTCGCTGGCAATGCGGCTGTAGGTGATGCCGTTGCCGCCAAAGCCGAGGATGGCCCAGCAATTTCTCTGGCCAGGGATTTCGCCGATCGAGGGCAGTCCGGTGGCGGTTGTCCCGAAGGATCCGGTCCAGGCGAAAGCAGCCTGCATATCCAGTTCCGGAAAGAGCCGATTCATACCGCGCCCGATTTTCGCGATCTTGGCTGGCAGAAGCGCGTCGCGCCTCGCTTCGTCGGCAAACTCTTCATCCTCGCCGCCAGCGATCACGCGACCATCCGCCGTCGTGCGCATGTAGAGATAGGGATCGCTCGCTTCCCAGATCAGACAACGCTCCGGCCAGAGCCGTCTCGTTTGCGGTTTAGTGGCCAGCGCAAAGGTCGAGATGATCTTGTGGCCCGAAGCCGGGACAAGATGCGGAATTTCATAGCCGGTGGCGAACACAAGGGAACGGCAACGAATGACAGGTCCCTGCGCGGTCTGCGCCAGCACCAGACGCGCGCGCGCCTCGACCTTGGTGATCTCCACCGACGCGAAAAATGTTGCGCCTGCGGCAGTGGCCGCTCTCAAATAGCCGAGCGCCATCCGCCGGGGATCGGCGACCATATTGCCAAAGCTGAGCAAGGCCGCCTCGCGGCGGATCGTGAAACGGTCGAGCACGGCCCGGCGATTCAGGAAGACGGTTTCCAGACCGGCCGCGCGACGGGCTTCCGCTTCCAGCCGCAATGCCTCTCGCCCCAGCCGATCGCCAGAAAGATATAAACTGGAGCGGTCCTCAAGGCCGCAATCGAAACCAAGCTCGCGCGTGCGGGCGCGCAGGTTGCCCAATGCAAGGGCTGAACGGCGCCAGGCACGAATGGCCTTGTCGGAGCCGATCTTCTTTGCGAGCAGTGTCAGAGGTTCGTCGACCTCGTACTGAACCAGGGCCGTGCTGGCTGCGGTTGAGCCCTTTGCGGCGCCCCTTCTGTCGACAATGGCGACCTGCAGGCCCGCGTCGGCGAGTGCTTCCGCCGTCAAAGCGCCGGATATGCCTGCCCCGACCACGAGAACATCGACCCGCAGATCGCGGTGCAATCGATCATGGCGAGGCCCCCGCACCGCAGGGACCGACCAGATCGGAGTTCCGGTGCGCAGGTCGCGTTTTCTCGTCGCCACGGCCCGCCGCCCCTCCACTCGATATGCTCAGATGCAACTTACGGCGGCGGCAGAGGTTCCTGGAAGCGCAGTGGAAGCTCCAGGCCCTGGCGGGATGACTCCATGGCCGTCAGGCAGATTTCCAGATTGGCGAGGCCCCACTTGCCCGTATGAACGGGCGGCTTACGGCCCAGAATGGCATCGGCGAATTCCGCCAGGACGAGATCGCGCGGCGTCTTGTCAGTGGCGAGGACGATCTCCTCGCGGCCGTTTGCGTCGTAAACGAGAATACCGCCGGGGGATTGGCGCAGGTCTCCCCGCTCGCAGCTCACCAGCGTCAAGCCGAATGTCGGTTGATAAGGCGCCGCGGCCGGAATGGCCGTCTTGGCCCGGCTGCGCTTGGCGGCAAGCTCGGCTTCTGAAACTGCTTCCCGCTTCAGCTTTGGCCTTTGCGCCAAAGGTTCGACAAAGCCCCATTCGGTGATGTCGCCAGTCAGCTCCATGGTCGAGAAATAGCCATAGCCATTGTAGACCGCGACCGCCGTCGCGCCGTCCTCGAACGTCAGAAAGACCGTATGCGCGCCGATCGATGGTCGTCGCGGATCCCAATCGAAGGTGGACGCCCTGACGCTGCGCACGGCGCCGCCGCCGAGCAAACGGATGATGTCGAACTGATGCGAGCCTTGCCGAAAGGTGACGCCGCCACCGAGCTTGACATCGAACTCCTCGATACGCCTCGGACGAAACATCCAATCGGTGAAATCCATGGTGTTGATCATGCGGACGCGGCCGAGGCGGCCACTGGCGATGATGTCGCGCATGGCGTGAATGGGCGCGTCATAGCTGTGCGAATGACCGACCAGAAGAATGCGGTTGGCCTGCTCAGCTGCCGTGACCATAGCCTGCGCATCCTCAAGCGACACCGCCATCGGCTTCTCGGTCAGCACATGTTTGCCGGCAGCGAACGCAACCTCAGCGTGAGGACGATGCTGTTCCGTCGGGGTCGCGATATAGATCGCATCGACGCCGTGGTGTGCAATCAGCGCGCCCACATCGGCATAGCCTTGCGCGCCCGTCTCGCGCTCAGCCTCCTGTCGTGCGGCGGCATTCGCTTCGGCGAAAGCGACAAGCTGAAAATCATCACTCTTTTCAATAGCCGGCAGGAAGGCGCGGCCGGCCGCGCCCATGCCAACGATACCGATTTTCAGGGCTGCCATGTCCCCCTCCCCGTCCATGTCTTGTTTTGGCTGCTTGCCAAACTCTCGACTTAATGTTAGGCAACTAACATTATAATAAGACCCATTCAAGTCTGGGCTGCCGCCAAGTCTAGGAGAGGACAATGCTCACCGCCGAACAGAACGAGTTGATCACCCGCATCGGACCCGGCACACCGGCCGGCGATCTGATGCGGCGCTACTGGCAGCCGGTCGCCGCCGTATCGGAACTGAGCGAGCGCTGGACGATGCGCGTGCGCCTGCTGGGCGAAGATCTCGTTCTCTATCGCAACCGCGAGGGCAGCTATGGCCTGGTGGCGGAGAAGTGCCCGCATCGCGGCGCGTCGCTGGCCTATGGCATCCCCACCGAGAAGGGTTTGCGCTGCCCATATCATGGCTGGGAGTTCGGCAAGACGGGCCAATGCCTGAGCCAACCTAATGAGCCCGAGCGCATGGGCTTCAAGGACAAGATCAAG
Source organism: Rhizobiales bacterium 62-17 (assembly GCA_001898965.1). Classification (GTDB taxonomy): domain Bacteria; phylum Pseudomonadota; class Alphaproteobacteria; order Rhizobiales; family Beijerinckiaceae; genus Terripilifer. The sequence continues at coordinate 1,038,850 of MKVW01000001.1, read as the reverse complement.
ACCGCTGGCTATCCCGTGGAAGAACTCAACGGCATGCTGTTCGCCTATCTCGGCCCCCAGCCGCAGCCGTTGCTGCCGCGCTGGGACGGATTCGTGGTCGAGGGCGCCATCCGCATGCTCGGGCGCGCGCTGATCCCGGTGAACTGGCTGCAAGCCATGGAAAATTCGCTCGATCCCATTCACACCGAATGGCTGCATGGCCACACCTATGAATTCGTCAAGGAACAGGAAGGCGTGAAGGTCGCGATCTCGACCCGTCACGAAAAGATCGCCTTCAAGGAATTCGAATATGGCATGACCAAGCATCGCCTGCTGGAAGGCCATTCGGAGGATTCCGACGATTGGCGCATCGGCCATCCGGTGGTGTTCCCCAACATGCTGTCGGTCGGCAATGGCGATGAAACCTCGCGCTACTATGCCTTCCAGATCCGCGTGCCGGTCGACGATCAGCACACGATGCATATGTGGTACACGGCCTATATGCCGCCGAAGAACCAGCCCGTGCCGCCGCATCTGCTCGCCAAAATCCACACCTATAACGTGCCGTTCAAGGACGAGAACGGCGAGTTCATTCTCGACAATGTCGACACCCAGGACATGATGGCCTGGATCACCCAAGGCGCCGTCGCCGACCGCACGAAGGAAAATCTCGGCGTCTCCGATTCTGGCATCGCGCAATATCGTCGGATGATCATGCGCGAGATCGAAAAGGTGCAGGCGGGCCAGGACCCGATCGCCATTTTCCGCGATCCGGCGCAGAACGTGCGGCTCGATCTGCCCAACGAACGCAAGAAACATCACAACAGCGACGGCTTCGGCAATTGGATCATGCGCACCCATGCCGGCTATTCTCCGATCGCCCGCGATGTGATCGAAGTTTTCGAGCCCAAATCGGCCAAACATCTGCAACCGGCGGAATGAGCGCGACGGAATGAATTTGTTTGACGCGCGCGGACGTGCGATCCAAGCGGTCCTTTGCAATGACATCGCGAGATCAAATGGCGCGCCGGGCAAGCAAACCAATCGCGGTCGATCCTTCCGACCGTATGGCTCATCTGGTGAAGCTGTCCGGCAAGGCGCTCGTGCGCGCCTTGCAGGTGCGGCTGGCCAAAATCTCGGTCGCCCACGGCCATTGGACGTTTCTGCGCATCCTCTGGCAGCAGGACGGGCTGAGCCAGGCGGAGCTTGGCGTGCAGGCCGGCGTCACCCGCCCCTCCACCTTCGCCGCTGTGAAGGCCATGGAAGAGTTGGGCTATGTCGAGCTGCGCCAGCAAAAGGGTAACCGCAAGAATGTCTATGTGTTTCTGACATCAGCCGGACGCGCGCTTGAGCGTAAGCTTGTGCCGCTGGCGGTCGAGGTCAATAAAATCGCCTTGAAGGGGTTTTCGGAGGCCGACGAGAAGCGGTTTCGCACCATGCTCCTCAAGATCAGTGAGAACTTGGCAGACGACGAAGTTGGCTTAGAATAAGTATTGAGAAGTCGAAGAGCCCCGGCTCTTATGATGACAAGCCCACGCTGAAAGCGGGGCATATATGGGAGGATTGAATATGGCAGGGACGAAAGTCCGTTGCATGCTGGGTGCTGTCGCGCTGCTGGCGGCCATGGGGACATCGCAAGCCCAGGATGCCGAGGCACAATTCTACAAGGGCAAAACGGTACGGATGATCGTCGGCTTTGGACCCGGCGGTGGGTACGATGCCTATGCGCGCATGATCGCGCCCTATCTGTCCCATGAGCTCGGCGCCAATGTGGTGGTCGAGAACCAGCCCGGCGCCGGCAGCATCAGCGCCATGAACAATCTGAGCATCGCTCCGCCCGATGGGCTGCAACTGATGCTGGCCAATGGCACGGCGGCCGGCCTGGCGCAAATCATGGGCATGTCCGGCGTGCGCTATGATCTCAGCAAGCTGACACAGCTCGGCACGGTCAGTGCCTCGCCTTGGGTCTGGCTGGTGCCTGTGCAATCGCCGCTGCGCACCATCGACGACGTCCGCAAACTCGGCCGGCCGCTGAACTGGTCGTCCAGCGGCCCGATCGACGGACTGTCGGATGGCGCACAGATCACCTGCGAAGCCCTGAAGCTCAATTGCAAGATCGTGATGGGCTACAAGGGCAGCAGCGAGGCGGCACTGGCGGTGGCGCGCAATGAGATGGACGCCATCTATGTTTCCGACACGTCCGCCAACAATTATGTAAAGGCCGGCGACCTGAGAGCGATCGCCAATATGGCGCGGCGCAAGTCACGCTTCTTCCCCGATCTGCCGACTGTCTACGAGATGGAAAAGCTGTCGCCGGAAGCGCAGTGGTTGTTCGACTTTCACGGCACCGTGGAAGATCTCGGCCGCATCCTGATCATGCCGGCCAACATTCCCGCCGCCCGGCTCGCCTTCGTCAATGCCGCCGTCGCGCGCGCCCTCAAAGATCCGGCCTTGATCGCCGAAGGTGAGAAATCGCAGCGCTATGTCGATTTCATCGGCCCGGAGGAAACCCGCAAGGCAGTGAATTCGGCCATCGGCCAATTGACGCCCGAACAGCGCAAGACGGTGCAATCGGTGCTGTCGGTGAACAAATAAAAGTTTTGCCGCCGGCAGCACCGGCTGCCGGCGTACACCTCTTGAACAATGAGCCGGTCAGTCGGCCTTGAAGCCTGCGGCCTTCACCAATTCGCCCCAGCGCTGGCCCTGTTTCTTGATGTCGGCCAGAAGCGCATCGCTTCCCGTGCGGCCTGAAACCTCAAAACCCTGAGCTTCGAGTGTGGCTTTGACCTTGGGATCGGTGTGCGCCGCCTTGGCGGCCTGCACCAGTTCATCGATGACGGGTTGCGGCGTTCCCTTCTTGACCAGCAGGCCGAACCAGATGGAGGCCGTGAATTCGGGATGTTTGAGTTCCGCGAAGGTCGGCACGTCAGGCAGAAGCGGCGAGCGTTGTTCGCCGGTCGTGGCGATGGCCCTGAGATTGCCTTGCTTGATTTGCGGCGCGGTGTTGTTGATCTGCGCGAAGCCAAGCAAGGCATGTCCCGCCACCAGATCATTGGCCTGCAATCCGGAACCACGATAAGGCAGATGCGTCAGATCGAGCCCAAAGCGCTGGTTGAGCTGAAAGCCGAAAAAGTGCGACGGCGTGCCTGGATTGAAGGAGGCATAATTGAGTTGCCCGGGCTTGGTTTTGATCCAGGCCACGAGTTCGTCCAAGGTCTTGGCGGGAACGCTGGGATGGGTCACGAGCACCATCGGCGCCTCGACGCCACGGATCAGCGGCACGAAATCGTCCATCGACCAGCGCAGATTGTCGTAAGCGCTGGGATTGATCTCGGTCATGGATTGTGTGCCAACCCACACCAGTGAGCCATCCGCCGGCGCATCGGCGACCATTTGAATGGCGATGTTGCCATTGGCGCCGGGCTTGTTCTCGATGATGATCGTCCGCTTCATCGTTGCCGCCATGTGATCGGCGATCACACGGGCATAAGGGTCGATCGCGCCGCCAGCAGCCGCGCCGACAATGAACCGGATCGCATTCGACTGAGCCTGCGCGGCCGCGGACATCATCAACACGGATGCCAGCATGACTGCCATCCGTAATCCCTTCCTCACCACCATTTCCTCCCTCCACGTTTCGCCGCGGATCGATGCGCCTCTGGCCAGTTCTCCCTTCCTCCAGCGCGCCTCGACCCGCGATACGACATAAAGGCTTGCCCAAGTCGCAAACCTGTTCAACACATTCTGGCGGGAGGGCCACACAGTGGCCCAAGTCACGCGAGAGGGAAGCCGCATGGACACGACGAGCAAGACCCGCTCGCTCGAACGCGCCATCGACGTGTTGGAACATCTGGCGGCACGCGGCCCCAGCGCCTTGCATCATTTGCAGGACGAAACCGGCCTGTCGAAAACCACTCTGCGCCGCCTGCTCGAAACGCTGGTGCGCCGGCGCCTGGTGCGGCGCGGGCTCAGCGATGGCGCCTATCGCTGCAACATCACCCTGCCGTCACCCGGCGACAAAACTCATCAGGGCAAGATCGCCCGGCTCATCGACGTGGCGACGCCGCTGCTGCGGGCCAGCAATAGCGACATCCGCTGGCCGATCGATCTGCACATCTACCACCAGGGTCGCATGCAGGTGATCGAGTCGACGCGGACGATCAGCCCTTTCGGTTTCAACCGCCCGCACCGGCCCGAGCTCGATCTCAACATTTTCGCCGCTGCGAGTGGCATCAGCTATCTCTCAACCCTGCCGGACGAGCGGGTGTGGAAGATGATCGAAACCCTGCGCGAACAGGAATTATGGGCGCTCTCACGCTATCGCATCACGCCACAGCGGCTGTTTCGCGAGATCGCGCTGACACGCGAAAAAGGTTTTGCGCGCCGCCTCGCCAGCCAGAGCGACGGCGGCTTCCACGCCATCGCCGCCCCGGTCCGCTCGCATCGCACAGGGATCGGCGCCGTCAGCCTCTGGTGGCCGCAAACCTATCTCGCCCTGCCCGTCTTCGCCGACAGGCATGCCGAGCAGTTGAAAGCTTTGGCGGCGGCGATTTCGAGGGAGCTTGGGTAAAGCGCCTGTGGGAATTGTTTGCGAAAAGGTGGCGACTCCGGTTGGGCTCGAACCAACGACCTGCCGCTTAGAAGGCGGCTGCTCTAATCCAGCTGAGCTACGGAGCCTGAAACTGACGACAATCTGCGTTCCGCAGGAACGCAAGCACGATCAATCAGTGAGTCCACTGACCGATGCGGGTGGTCCGGAAGTTGTCCGAATAGGACAGGATTTTGCGCGATATCGGATTGGGTTCCACCACCACGAATGCGAGGCCTTCGCGCTCGGCATAGGCGATCGCCTCTTCCTTCGTCGCGAACCACAGTCTGACCTGCGCGCTCATATCGCTCGACGAGGTCCAACCCATCAGCGGGTCGATCTCGCGCGGCGAGTTCCGGTCGAATTCCAACAACCAGCGTCTCGACTTGGCAAAACCCGATTGGGTTGCGGTCTTGGCGGGGCAGGAAATCCGGGCGGTCATGGGCTAATCCATCTCGCTTGTCAGAACGATCGTCTCCAAATGCCTGAGAATGGTCGGGGTAGCAGGATTCGAACCTACGACCTGAAGTACCCAAAACTTCCGCGCTACCAGACTGCGCTATACCCCGAATATTCCAAGCATCTGAATAATAAGGAATATTAGTCAGACTGTCAAAACCATGGGCTAGACCAAGAGTCGGCCTCAGCAACCGTGGATTTGCGCGGGCGAGATAGCACGGACCCTGTGGCGCGAGCAATCTCAAGCAGCAATCTTCCCAGCAACAAGTTGATCGTCATTTTTCCCTTTCGAAGTGCGGAACCATCCCCACGTGAAGGGATTGACAGGCAGGGAACCTATCAGCCCCCCAGCCCCAGGTTCCCTTTTCCCGCCGGTGAGCAGCCACTCGCCGGCGGGCCCTTATTTTCTCCCCTCCAATCCGCGCGTCTTTGCCAAAGTTGACATCGGGATCGCTTGCGCTAATATGTAACTATAAGGTTACAAATTATGCGCCCTTCACCTGCTGCCGCCAATGCCGTCTTCCGCGCCATCGCCGATCCGACCCGGCGGGTGATCCTTGACCGGCTGCGCGCCGGGCCCGCCAATGCCGGCGCCCTGGCGGCCGACTTTCACACCAGCCGACCGGCTATTTCCAAGCATTTGCGCGTTTTGCGTGAAGCCAAACTGGTGATCGATACCCCCGTCGGGCGCGAGCGTCTTTACTCGGTCAACCCCGTCCCACTGCAAAGCGTCGCCGGCTGGCTGGAGGGCTACCGTGCCTTCTGGCAGACCAGCCTCGATCAGTTGAAACGTAACCTGGAGGGAACATGAGCACATCTGCCAGTCATCTTGCCAGCCATCAGGCACGCGCCGTCGCCGACATCAGCGAAGGGCTCGTGCTGGCCTCGGTCGAAATCGCCGCGCCGCCCGAACGGGTGTTTCAGGCCCTCACCTCAAGCGAAATCTGCAACTGGTGGGTCCGCCCCGGCATCATGGATACGCGGGAGTGGAGCGGCGAGGTGCGCGTCGGCGGCCGCTGGCGCGCCTCCGGCATAGGCAACGGCCGGCCTTACGTGCTGGAAGGCGAATATCTGGAGATCGATCCGCCGCGCAAACTCGTCCACACCTGGGAACCGGTCGGCGCACCCGGCCAGCCCTCGACCGTCACCTATCTTCTGGAACCCACCAGCAAGGGCACCAAAATCACCTTGCGTCATGCCGGCATCGCAGTTCCCGACATCTGCACCAATACCGGCATTGCCTGGGAAACGAGCTTTGCCCGGCTTGCCGAAATTTTCACCGAAAGCCTGGGTTCATAGGCCATGGCTTATGACGAGGCGGCCGCCGCACGCATCCGCAGCGCCCTGCCCGCGACCGGAACTCTTGCCGAGCGCCGGATGATGGGGGCGCTCTGTTTCATGGTGGACGGCCATATGTGCTGTGGCGTCACCGGATCGGCGCTGATGATCCGCGTCGGTCAAGATGGCTATGCCGCCGCCCTTGCCAAGCCGCATGTGCGGCCGATGGATATCGGCGGGCGGCAACCCAAGGGTTTCGTGCTGGTGGAACCAGAGGGTTATCGGACGAAAGCCGCTTTGCAGGCCTGGCTGCGGCAAGCCCTCGCGTTCACCGCCGAGCTGCCACCGAAGAAGCCGGCGCGGCGGTCGAAAGCCTAACGGAACAGCGAATTGGCGATCTTGTCACCGGGTTTCAGACCGATCTTGCGGGCAGCACCGGCGTTCAGTTCCAAAACCGCGAAGGCCGGCCGCGCCGAGGGAATGGTGCGCTCCGACAAAGGCTCGGTGTTTTCGGCCACGTTGATCACCGTGCCATTGCGCGAGATGAACACCATGTCGAGCGGCAGATAGGTGTTCTTCATCCACATCATCACCGGCTGTTCGCTTTTGAAATCAAACAGCATCCCGCGATCGGCGGGCATGTAGCGGCGAAACATCAGGCCGCGCGCCCGCTGCTCGTCCGTTCGCATGACCTCGACGGAAAACTTATGGGCGCCGGTCGCCGTGGTGATGGTGAGGGGTTCGAGATTGGCCTCTTCCTGCACCGCCGCCGCCTGGGCGAAAGCCGGGGTGGAGAGAGGTGTGGCCAGGGCCGAGAGGCCGATCACGCCGGCCAGAAGCGCGCCGCGGCAGAAAAATCCATAAAACTTGACCATCGACTCTGTGCTCCGGAACCCGCCCGTGCCGGCCGATTAGCATAGATCGGCGGCAGCCGGAATCGGCCACCCATCAATCGATCGTGAAGTTTAGTGGGAGCTTGGCAGGCGGGTTTCGAGCGGCCGCACTTCCGCCGCCATCAGGCCCTTGTCGCCATGGCCGAAACGCACCAGGAGCCCGTCGCCCGGTTTCAGATCGGCGATCCCGAACCGGCGCAAGGTTTCCATGTGAACGAAAATGTCCTCGGTGCCTTCGCCACGGGTGACGAAGCCGAAGCCGCGCACGCGGTTGAACCATTTCACCACGACAATCTCGAAGCCGCCCGCTGCCGACACCTGCGCATGGGTGCGCGGCGCCTGCAATTGCGAGGGATGGGTGGCCGTCGATTCGTCGAGCGAGAGCACTTTGAAGACTTGCAGCCCTTTGGCGCGCTTCTGCACTTCGCAGACGATGCGCGCACCTTCCGGCGCCGTCGAGAAACCATCGCGTTTGAGAACGGTGACGTGAAGCAGCACGTCAGCGCCGCCGTTGTCTGGAAGAATGAAGCCGTAGCCCTTGGCGACATCAAACCATTTGATGTGCCCGGCGATCTCAAAGAGATCCAACGGCCGTTCTTCGGACGTCGCTTCGTGCGCGACACCTTGGCCGCTTACGTCGCTTCTGCCTTCAAGCTGATCCTTGCTGGTCAATGGACCCGCCCCCGCCTGGACACTCTTGTTGCCGCACCATGCACTCTGGATGTGGCCGAACTTGTTTCAACTTCACCCAGAATCACCAACCAAAGATAGCATCCGGCTAAATTGGTCCAACTGATATTTGAGAAAACTCCTGTGGATGACTGGCCCGTCCTGTTGGTGCACCAGGACGTTAGTTCAAGCGGTTAGCACGCTCGAACGGCTCCAGAATGGCGCCGATATCGCCACGCAGAACCAGATCCGCGATATCGTCGAACGGTGTCGGATCGCGATTGATGATCACCAACGCGGCCCCATTTTCCTTAGCGATTAAGGGGAATCCCGCGGCGGGATAAACGACGAGCGACGAGCCGATTGCCAGCATCAGATCGCAATTTTCGGCGACACGCTGCGCGCGGCGCATGGCTTCGACAGGCATCGCCTGGCCGAAAGCGATGGTCGCACTCTTCACCGCGCCGCCACACAGGCACGTCGGCGCCCGGCCATCCGCCTCGAACTTGCGCCGGATCGGCTCCAGCTCGTGGCGCACGCCGCAGGCGAGACAGGTCGCATAGGTGCCGTTGCCGTGCAGCTCGACCACCTGCTCGGCTGAGAGGCCCGAGGCCTGATGCAGACCGTCGATATTCTGCGTAATGACGGCGCTCATCAGCCCATCGCTGATCAGGCGCGACAGCGCGCGATGGCCCCTGCCCGGCCTGGCGCCGGCATAAGAATCGTCCATCGCGAATTTCCGCTCCCAGGCGAGAATGCGGTTGTCCTCGCTCGCCAGAAAGGCCTCGAAAGGCATCGGCGGATGACGATGCCAGGCGCTGTCCTTGGAGCGGAAATCAGGGATGCCGCATTCGGTCGAAATGCCGGCGCCCGTGAATGCCGCCGCGCTACTGCTTTCCGCCAGAAAGGCGGCGAGGCGCCGATGCGCCTCATCCAGTTCATCCTGCGTCATACGTGCTTCCCGTCCGCTTTGGCGGCCCGCGCAACGAGGGCCATCAACTCTTGCTTATCATGAAGCCGGCACACCGCCTTCACCATTGCAAAATGCGGCCCGACCCGTTCCTATCGCCGGCGTGAAAATAACCGCGAGACCAATCTCGCCAATAATAAGTAGTGAGCGAAACATGCTGGACAAGAATCTGGGCAAATCCGGGTTGCGAGTGTCGGTCGTCGGCCTCGGCTGCAACAATTTTGGCGCGCGGCTCGACCTCGCCGGGGCGAAAACGGTGGTCCACAAGGCCCTCGACGAGGGCATCACCCTTTTCGACACCGCCGACATGTACGGCAATCGCGGCGGCTCGGAGACGGCGCTTGGCGAAATTCTCGGCGCCCAGCGCAAGAACATCGTCCTGGCTTCGAAATTCGGCATGCAGATGGACGAAGCCGGCAAGCTCAAGGGCGGCTCGCGCCGCTACATCATGTCCGCCGTCGAGGCGAGCCTGCAACGGCTGCGGACCGACTGGATCGATCTCTATCAATTGCACCGGCCCGATCCGTTGACGCCGATCGAGGAAACCTTGCGGGCACTCGACGATCTCGTGCGCCAGGGCAAGGTGCGCTACATCGGCTGCTCCAACCTCGCCGCCTGGCAAGTCGTGGAAGCCGCCTGGACGGCCAAGAGCGCCGGCCTCAACGCCTTCGCGTCCTGCCAGGACGAATACAGCCTGCTCTATCGCAAGCCAGAGGCCGATCTGGCGCCGGTGACCGAGCACTATGGCCTCGGCATCCTGCCCTATTATCCGCTGGCAGCCGGCATGCTCACCGGCAAATACAAACGCGGCGAAATGGGCGCGGCCGGCACGCGCTTCGCGCCGGGCTCGATGTATGTGAACCGCTACATGAACGACAAGAACTGGACGCGGGTCGAGCAGCTCGAAGCTTTCGCCAAGGCGCGCGGCCGCACGATGGTCGAACTCGCCTTCTCCTGGCTCGCCAGCCGGCCGACAGTGTCGAGCGTCATCGCCGGCGCGATGACACCGGAACAGGTGGCGACCAATGTGAAGGCGGCGGCGTGGGCTTTGAGCGGCGAGGAGTTAGCTGAGATCGACAAGATTACAAGCTAACAGAAACGGATCGAAGCCTTCGTGTCATCCCCGACGCCTGCGCAGCAGGCGAGCGGGGATCCAGGGGCGCGTGGTAGAGCGCTGCGAACTGGCGAGCCGTCTTATAATCAAGATAGAAGCAGTGGCCCCTAGATCCCGGATCACGCTACGCGTGTCCGGGATGACACCTAGGAACAGGTTAACCCGGCAGCTTGAGCCAGATATCCCCATCGCGCACTTCGGCCGGAAAACCTTTCAGGCGCGTGGCTTCGTCGCCGGGGTGCCGACCAGTCTCAACGTCGAATTCAAAGCCGTGCCACGGACACACGATGTGTTTCTGGCCGGTGTAGAACATGCCGAGGCTGCGCTTGTCCTCGGTCAGCTCTTCGCCGATGCGCCCGAAGATGCGCCCCTGGCACACTGGTCCACCCGCGTGCGGACAATGATTTTCCCACGCGTAGACTTTAGCGCCGACACGAAATACGCCAACCTCGCGGCCCGATGTGGCGTAAACCCGGTGAGCGCCATCGGCGATGTCGTCGAACCTTCCCACTTTGACGTCAGCCATTGTCTGCCTCGAATGATGTGATGAACTATCGGGTATGCCTACCTGGTGTGACTTACCTGGTATGACTTGGCCGGTTGAACCAGAGCGCCACGTCGAACATGTTGAGATCGACCGCGCGGATCAGCGCGCAGGCGGCGACCACGGCCTCGGTCGCATTGACCAGCCGCGTGTCGACGGGGGCGAATTCCTGCTCGGTCTTTTCCACCTTCGCCGCATAGGCTTTCACCAAAGCGGTCATGGCGTTCTGCAAGACCTCGTCGGGAATGTCCGCCACCGCGTCGCTTCTCAACGCATCATTCAACGCGTCGCTGAGCGCCGCACCCGCATCCTTAACCGATTGCACCATTATCAACGTCCTTTGGACAGGGTTATGCCCTGTGCAGCCGCGGCCTCGCCCACCGGGCCGAGGCTCGGCTTCCCGAGCTTGTGCTCCGGCACTTTGAGATTGAAAAGTTTCGCGGCGTTCAAGCCGAGAATGTTGCGCTTCTGCTGTTCGTTGAGGAACGGCAGTTGCGTGATCGAATTGGGCAGATCGAAATCCCAATGCGGCCAGTCGGTGGCGAACAGAAGCTGCGTCTCGGCGTTGATCGCCTTGAACGTCGCTTCCAGCAGTTCGAGATTGTCACGCTCCATCGGCTGCGTGGTGTAATACATCTCACGCATATATTCCGACGGCTTGCGCTTGAGCAGCGGCGCTTCCGACGTGCGCATCATATATTCGGAATCGAGCCGCTGCATGACGAAGGGCACCCAAGCGAGACCGCTCTCCACCCACATGCTCTTGAGTTTCGGGAAGCGCTCGGGAATGCCGTTGATGACCCAATTGGTCATGTGGATGATGTTGTAATAGACGAAAGAGATGGCGTGCATCGACAGGAAGCGGTTGCACTGCTTCATCGATTCATCGCCCCAGTGGAAGCCGGAGTGAAAGCTGATCGGCTTGCCGCTCGCCTCGATCGCCGCATAAAGCTTCATGTAGCAATCGTGATGCACCGGGCGATAGCGCGTCGACGTCACCATATAGCCGACGACCTGCGGATTGGCCGCGTGCTTCTCGACTTCGCGCAACGCCGCTTCTGGATCGTTGAACGGCAGATAGATCATGTTGATCATCCGCTTTTCGTGCGGCAGCATGTCTTCGCACATCCACGCATTGAAAGCCTGGCCGATGGCCGCTTCGATCTCCGGCTGCGGATGCATGCCCAACACCAGCATCGGCGTCGGCAAGGTGACCATGTAGTCGAGACCCATCGTGTCCATAGCGCGCTGCGTCAGGGTCACCATCGGATGCTGCGAACTGGGCGTCTTCTCACCCAGGCGCTGCTGATGCGGGATGCGGCCGAACATGTCCTGATACAACATGCCGGGTGTCGCATTGCTGAGTCCAGGCGGCGAGCCGGGGCGATCCTTGAAGGACTTCGCCATGTCCCGATAGACCTTGTTGTCCATCCGGCCGATGATTTCCTGCCAGAACGGAAACTCGCTCAAATGCCCGTCGGAATCGACGACGAAATAGTCATTCAGCTTTTCTGCTTCCTTGGTCGCATGGGCCAAGAGATCGCGGGTATCCGTGAGCGTATCAACGGTCGGAAGTTCGAAGACACCGGTGGGAACCGAAGTGCGATCATCCATGTGTTGTCCTCCGCGCTGCCGCGACGAGCCGCATCAGGAACGAAACGAGCTCTATCGCGATCGTTTTGTTGAGAGCGGGTATGTTCCCGCTCTTTGTCATCCGCAGTTTAGAATGGTTCTGTTGCGTGCATGGTTGAAGCGCGACCGCCGTCCTGTCAAGCACGACGTCGCCCTCTCCCATGTGCTTGTGCGGCAACGAAACGAACCGTTTTACGATCGTTTTATTGAACGCCGACAAACCGTTGCGACACTGCCGTTCAGGGGCCTTTGCAGACGATGTTGAGCAGCGCCTGGCGCTTTTCCGTCTCCATCACCTTGAACGCCCGCTCGATGGCTTTCGGCACAGCCGCCGGATCGACGACCTTCTCGCCATGGCCGCCGGCGGTCTCGACCGCCTTTTCAAAAGCCAGCTCTCGATCGAAATATGTCAGAGGCTCGCGATTGCTCTTGGCCGCATAGCCACTCGGATAGACCTCACGGGTGTTGCGCTTCACCGCGCCCCACATGGCATTGTTGAACACCATGGTCAGGATCGGCCAGTCCTCCGCCGCCGCCACGTAATGCGCCGGGATAGGATTGCCGAACATATAGGCGCCGTCACCGACCGCGCAGATGACGCGCTTGTGCGGTGCCGCCGCCTTCATGCCCAGCGCCATGCCCAGGCCCCATCCCAGCGCACCGGCGGCACCGGTGAAGAACAAGGAGCCGGGCTTCTGCAAGGTCAAATGTTCATAGGTGATCGGTCCCTCCTTGATGACGATGTCATCCTCGCCGCGCACCTGATCGAGACAATAGGTCACCCAAGCCGGATTGATCGGCGTTTCGTGCTTGGCCTTCTCGAGCGCGGCTTGCCAGCGTTGACGCTGCACGGCGCGGCGCTCAGCAATGCGCTTGCGGCGCGCTTCGATGCGATCCTTCGCAGCGACCTTGCGCATTTCGAGCGCGGCGGCCAGCGCCACCATCGACGGACCGGCGGCACCGGTGATGGCGAGATCGCTGGCGAAGCTGCGCATCGGATAAGACGAGAACAGCGGATCGACCCCGATATGAACGATCTTGGTGTCGCGGCCCGGCGCCTTCTTGTTGGGAATCCAGGGCACGTCGCATTCGATGACGATCACCGCGTCGGCCTCGGTGATGAAGGCATCCGGCTCATAGCCCAGATGCATCGGATGGTTGCTGTCGAGCGCGACATAGCGCGGTTTGCGCTGAGTGACCGGAATGGCGAAGACGTCGGCCAGAGCGGCCAGTGCCGCCGGCTCGCTCCAGTCGCGGCCAACGCTGGCGCAGACGATCACCGGGTTTTCCGCCTTGGCGATGATATCAGCGGCGCGGTCGATGGCGTCGAGATCGGGGAAAGGTGCGCTCGCCGGCTGGCGGCGCGAGGGCGAAGAATAGGAGAAATTCTCGACCGGCGCGGCCAGAACCTCGCGCGGCAGCGTGAGATAGACCGGGCCTTTCGGCTCGCTCATGGTGACGGTCAATGCGCGGTCGACGGTATGCTCCAGCACCTGCGCGTTGGGCAGTTCATAATCCCATTTGACGATCTCGCGCACCACCGCGCCCTGGTCGCGCATTTCCTGCGGCCAGTGGATCTCGCCCGTACGCGCGCCGAGCACCCCGCCCTCCTCGCTGTAGGGCGTGCGGCCGGAGGTGAACAGCACCGGCAGATTGCCGCGCCAGGCATTCATCAGGCCGCAAATCGAATTGGCGGTGCCGACATTGACGTGAACCATGACGAGCTGCGGCTTGCCACTCTGCAAATAGTGGCCGAGCGCCATGTGGATAGCGACATTCTCGTGCGGCACGATGACGGGCTTGGGCATTTTGCGCCCCTCGCCCTCGAATTTGGCCAAAGCTTCGATCAGCGGCGCGAAATCGGTGCCAGCATTGGCGAAGAGAAAGTCGATACCGCGATCGGCCAGCAATTCGACATAGGCCTCGGCGACGGTGCCGGAGGCGATGGTTTTCATAGACACGTTTCCACCCATGGTTTGGCGCGGCCTGTCAGCGGCCGCTTCGCGCCTGCTTTAAAGCAGGATTGCGTGGGAGGAAACCCAGGGTCGTCGGGAACCCGCGCCTACCGCTTCGGCTGCCAAAGCACCTGCGGCCCGATCTCGTCGTTGGTGCAGCAACCAGTGAACCCCATGTCGGTTTCCAGCTCGTTGCGCAGCAGATGCAGGGCGTGATAGGCGCCCTCCTCGCCGCCGACGCAGGTGCCATAAAGCGTGGCGCGGCCGATCAGCACCAGATCGGCGCCAAGAGCGCGCGCTTTCAGGATGTCGCCGCCCCGGCGAATGCCGCTGTCGACGATGACTTTCATCCTGTCGCCGACCTCGGCCTTGATCTCCGGCAAGACGTCGAGGGAATTGACGGCCGTATCGAGATTGCGGCCGCCGTGGTTGGAGATGACGAGGGCATCGAGCCCCTCGGCGGCGGCGCGCGCGGCGTCTTCTGGCCGGTGCAATCCCTTGAGGATCATCGGCCCCTTCCACAGGTCGCGCAGGCGCTTGATGTCCTCCCAGGTGACATCGCCACCGGACAGCGAGGGCCGCTCGCCGCCCTTCGTCGGCTTTGGCCGGTGCGCCAGCGCCGGCATGCCATATTTGAAGTAATGCGGCGCGAAGGTGCCGATCGCCCAGCGCGGATGCAGCATCACGTCCCAGACGGCACGGCCGTTAATGAAGAACGGCATGGTGAAGCCGTTGCGGCGATTGTATTCGCGCACCGGCGACACCTGCGTATCGACCGTAACGATCAGGGTCTCAAAGCCGGCATCCTTGGCCCGGCGCACCAGGGCATAGGACTGCTCACGCTCGGGCCACACATAGAGCTGGAACCATTGCCGCGCCCCTTGGCCTGCGGCGGCGACCGCTTCGATGGTGCTGAGCGATAGAACCGCCAGCGTGAACGGCACGCCGAAACGCGCGGCGGCACGGGCCAGAGCCAGTTCTCCCTCGAACCAGCAGACGCCAGCCGCGCCCGTTGGCCCGACGGCCAGGGGCATGCTCAACGGCTTGCCGAAGATCGTCGCTTCCGTGCTGCGCTTGGTGACGTCGATACAGACCTTGTTGCGCAGTTTGACCGTTTGAAAGCCGGTACGATTGTCGCGCAGCGACAGTTCGTCCATCGTGCCACGGTCGAAATATTCGAACACGCCCTTGGGCAGACGACGACGCGCCGCCTGACGCAATTCCTCGATGTTCTGATAGCGCTGCATATGTTCAGCCGAGGGCGGCGGACGCGCGATCGTCGCGGCGGCGCCGGGAGCCGGCGTGGCAGCGGTGGAATCGATGACGACTGGCTTATTCATCGGCGTTTCGCCCCAAATGTTGTTCTCGTCGCGATATATTATGGTCTTTGCCGCTTAAGGCCAAGAAGCCGAGCGTTCCGTTTTCGACAAAACTCAATGCTGTCCCTGGGCCTGCCGGCCATCGAAAACCATCAGTTCGGCAAGGCGCGCGGCGCTGGTCAAGGCCTCGACGCCATGAACGGCCTCGAGCAGCTTCGCCTGCGCGTCCGCATCAAGCGCGCCCTCGGCGCACATGCGGAACTTGCCTTCGAGATCGGCATCGGACAGCGGATTCAAGGGGCCACCGCGATAACGCTCGTCGGCCCATTGCACCAAGGTACGACCATCTTTGGTATCGACTTCGATGCGCGAGCGGATGAGGTCATATCCCCGCGCATCGATTTCGGGATCGCCAAGCACCTGCGTGCGCCGCTGCAAGTCCTGCATGGGCGCGGACGCCACAAAGCTGTCCATGAATTCATGATGGCTGGCGCGACGCTTGAGCAGAATCATGCACAAGAGCGCCGGCATGGAGAATTTCGCCTGCAGATGATTGACCGCCACCGGATAGCGGATCGGTTCAAGAATGTTCTTACCGGCGTAAAAGCGAATGCTTTTAACCTCGTCGGCCTTCACATCATGGTCGAGCACCAATTTCAGCATGCCGTCCATCGACTGATGCGTGAGAATGCCTGACGGATAAGGCTTAATGCTGACGCCTGGATCGGTCATGGTCAGTTGCCGGCCAAAGCCTTGCGCGATCTTCGCCGGATCGAAGCCCTCTCCCATCACCGAGAAGAAGCCCCAGGGACCATCGAGCACCGTCGGATCGGCGGTGAAGCCACGGGCGGCGAGCATCGCGGCTGTGATGCCATTCTCGGCGGCGCGCCCGACGTGCAGCGGCTTGGTCATGGTGCCAAACGAGGCGCGGATGCCGGCGGCGAATGAAGCGGCGATGCCAAGCGCATGGGCAAGCTGTTCGCCTTTCAAGCCGAGCAGTTTGGCAGTCGCCGCTGCCGCGCCGAACGTGCCCACGGTACCTGAGGAATGATGGCCGCGCCGATAGTGACGCGGCAGCATCCATTCGGAAATCTTGCATTCGACCTCGAAGCCGGTCTGGAAGGCGAGCATGAAGCGGCGGCCGTCGACGCCGCCAAGACGCTGCGCCATCACCAGTGCCGCTGTCAGCGGCGGCACCGAGGGATGGGTCAAGAGGCCATAGACGTGGGCAGGATCGTGGGAGACCTGCGTGTCGTCCCAATCGTGGGCATGACCTGCTGTCGCCAATACGCGCGCCGCCATGCTGGCGGGCACGCGCTGCCAGCCGGCCGCCAGCAAGAGCGCATCGGGGCGGCCGCCCTGCTCGGCCGCATCATCCATCAGAATATGCACCGCATGTTCGGACGTACCGGCCAGCATCACACCCAGTGTATCGACCATGCAACGCCGCCCAATCCGCAAGGCTTCGGCCGGAAGATCGTCGAAACGAACATTTTCGATGAAGGAGACGGCCTGTTCGGTGATGGCGGTGGACATAAACGACTGGGCCTTTCTGCGCGGCGCATGATGGGCGGCACATTCACCGGCCCTTGGACCAATTGTCAATCAATGGCCAACGTGCCAGCCTGAGCGTTCGTGGAGAGCCGTTGGAGGGTGCATCCGCGTGTCGAGGGAGAAGGTGCATGAGGAGGAAAATGCTTGCCGGCATGTGTGCCGGGTTGCTGACGCTCGTTGCCGCCGCCACGTCCGTTTCAGCGCAAGATTATCCGACACAGGACATCAAGGTTGTCGTCGGCTTTCCCGCCGGCAGCGGCGCCGATGTCTATGCGCGCTATTTCGCCAACAAACTGTCGCAGCAAGCTAAGCGCACGGTGATCGTCGAAAATCGCCCCGGTGCCGCCGCCAGCATCGCCACCGAATATGTCGCCCGCTCCAAGCCCGATGGCTATACGCTCTTCATCGGCGGTTCGGATTCCTTCGCCTCGCCGCTCTATCTGTTCAAGAAGCCGACGACCGATCCGCGCAAGGACTTCATCTATATTTCACCGCTGGTGAGCCAAGGCTTCATCCTGCTGGTCGACGAACAGAAACCTTTCAAGACGGTGGCCGAACTCACCACCTATCTGAAGCAGAAGAAGGATCAGGCGTCTTACGCCACCGCCAACAATCCGGCGACCATTCTGGCCGAGATCTATAAAAACGCCGCCGGCCTCGAAACCATGCAGGTGCAATATCGCACCAGCGTCGATTTCATCAACGACATGCTTGGCGGGCGCATCGATTTCGTCATGGGCGATCCGGTGTTCGCGCTCGCGCGCATTCGCGAAGGCAAGATGCGGCCGTTGGGTGTCAGCACGGGCCAGCGCATCAAATCGCTGCCGGATATTCCGACCTTGCAGGAAGCCGGCATTCCCAATGTCGACATGAATCTGTGGTGGGTGACGGCAGCGCCGGCCAATACGCCCCCTGCGATCATCGACAAGCTCAACGGCTGGTTCACCGAGATCGGCAAGCAGGACGAGACGCGCGACTTCCTCGGCAAGTTCGGCGCCGAGCCGTTCACTGCCACGTCGGCGCAAACCAAGGCGCATATCGATAAAGAGATCGCCGACTGGGCGGCTTATGTGAAGCTGGCGAAGTTGGAACCGCAATAAGCGTATCTTGCGCATATTGCGCGATAACTTGGTGTCATACCGGACACACCGCAGGTGTGATCCGGTATCCAGGGGCAAACGCTTCAGTCTTTCGACGTGACGTCTTTGCGATACGACAAAACTCTACCACTCGCCCCTGGTTCCCGGATCACTTGCTGCGCAAGTGTCCGGGATGACACAGAGATTGCGGGTTAGCTCGCGAAGGCTTTGACGCTGCCGACCTGACCGCGCAGCTGGAATTTTTGAATCTTGCCCGTGGATGTCTTCGGGATCGTGCCGAAGACGACCGCTTTGGGCACTTTGAAGCCGGCGAGCTGCGTCTTGCAGAATGCGATGATCTCCGCCTCGGTCACCTGCGCCCCTTCCTTCACTTCGATAAAGGCGCACGGCGTCTCGCCCCATTTCGGATCGGGCTTGGCGACCACGGCAGCGACCAAAACGGCGGGATGTTTGTAGAGCACGTCCTCCACTTCGACCGACGAGATATTCTCGCCGCCTGAAATGATAATGTCCTTGGAGCGATCGCGGATCAGCACATAGCCATCGGGATCGATCACCGCGAGATCGCCGGTGTGGAACCAGCCGCCGGCGAAAGCATCCTGCGTCGCTTTCTCATTCTTCAGATAACCGCGCATGACAATATTGCCACGAAACATGATCTCGCCCATGGTCTCGCCGTCGTGCGGCACTTCCTCCATGGTCTCAGGATCGAGCACGGTCATCGCTTGTTGCAGATGATAGGGCACGCCCTGGCGCCGCGTGAGCTTGGCGCGCTCTTCCAGCGGCTGCGCGGCCCAATCGGGCTGCGGCGAGCAGACACCGGCCGGTCCATAGACTTCAGTCAGGCCATAGACATGGGTGAGCTTGATGCCGATGTTCTCGGCGCCCGCGATCACCGCCATGGGCGGCGACGCGCCCGCCACGCTGCCCTTCACTGAACGTGCTTCGTTCTTACGCGCGTCGCTGGCATTGACCAGCGTGTTGTAGACGATCGGCGCGCCGCACATGTGGGTGACGCCATGGCGCGCCATCAATTCGAAGATTTTCGGCGCCTCGACCTTGCGCAGACACACATTGACGCCGGCGACGGCGGCGATCGTCCAGGGATAACACCAGCCGTTGCAGTGGAACATCGGCAGGGTCCACAGATAAACCGGATGGGAGCCGAGATCCCAGGCGAGCACATTGGACACGGCATTCAGATAGGCGCCACGGTGATGATAGACGACGCCTTTCGGATTGCCCGTCGTGCCTGACGTATAATTGAGCGCCAGCGCATTCCATTCGTCATCGGGCAGATGCCAGCTGAAATCCGGATCGCCGGTGGCTATGAAGTCCTCATAGTCCATCTCGCCGATGGTCTTGCCGCCAGAGAAAGCCGGATCGGCGACATCGATGACGAAAGGCTTCACCTTACAGAGCGCCAGCGCCTGTTCCATCACCGGCGCCAGTTCCGGATCGACGAACACCGCCTTGGCCTCGCCGTGATCCAGCATGAAGGCGATGGCCTCCGGATCAAGCCGCGTGTTGAGCGTGTTCAGCACCGCCCCGATCATCGGCACGCCGAAATGCGCCTCATACATAGCCGGAATATTCGGCAGCATGGCCGCCACCGTGTCGCCGAAGCCAAGACCGCGTTGCGCCAAGGCCGAAGCGAGCCGGCGGCAACGGCCATAGGTCTGCGCCCAGGTGAAAGCGCGGGTTTCGTGAACGACGCTGGGCAATTGCGGGTGCACCAGGGCAGCACGCTCAAGAAAGCTCAAAGGTGAGAGAGGCACATAATTGGCTGGGTTGCGATCCAACCCCTTGGAATAAGCATTGCCGGCCATCATCCCGCTCCACCCACAAAAACTCTGTTTCGAGCCGGACAATGCGAAGTTGCGTGGCGGGTGGCAACTGGAGCCTGCGCGTGGCGCGTGCCGCCGCGCACATTCTTTCGGCTAAGGGGCACCTAGGGTCATTTCATCGCCGGTCGGAAAGGGTTCCACCGGCCGGAACAGATCAGGAGCATGTCATGATCAGCAGAAAGACCCTTGCTGCCACCGCCGGCGCCCTGGCCTTGGCCGCGACCTTCGCCGTTTCCTCGACCCCGGCCTCCGCCGGCTGGAAGTACCATCACCACCATGGCGGTGCCCTAGCGGTCGGCCTGCTCGGCGCAGCCATCGTGGGTGGCGCGATCGCCTCTCAGTCGGCTTATGCGGCTCCGGCCTATGGCTGCGAGATTC
Organism: Rhizobiales bacterium 62-17; assembly: GCA_001898965.1. Lineage (GTDB taxonomy): Bacteria > Pseudomonadota > Alphaproteobacteria > Rhizobiales > Beijerinckiaceae > Terripilifer. The sequence continues at coordinate 1,018,571 of MKVW01000001.1, read as the reverse complement.
GTCAGCGTCCGATCTACAACGCCTGGGGCGATGTGGTCGGTTATCGCCGCCCGGTTCGCGTGTGTTACTGAAAACACATGCAAAATTTTATATAGGCGGGCACGGCATCCCTGTCGTTGCCCGCTTATTTTGCTTTCCGACCTAAATTTGACCAGTTTCGTCCCCTTTTGGAGGCATTTTGCGCCGCCGCAATGCATATATCGCATCTCTTGTTACTAAGTTTGGCTAGAATCGGGCTCCAAAAGCCAATGTGACGGGTTTGTGTCACGCTTTTTAGAAGTGACAGAATTCGTATTTTGTAATCTCATGCGTAAATCGCATATCAGATAGTCCAACTTAGCTATGGCATTGTGCGCTGCATCATTCTACATAGTGCTCATGAACGACGGGCTGCAGGACAGGCCGTCAAGTGAGGATAAGATGACTATCAAGAGCATTGTTGCCTGGGTTGACTCCTGGCGTCGGTATCGGGTCGCGGTGGCCGAGCTTTCGCAGCTCTCGGACCGTGAATTGCATGATCTGGGCATTACCCGCTCCGAAATCCACGCCGTCGCGCGTCAAAGCTCGGGCATCTGATTAGAGATTTGGAATAGCGTGGACGGGCTTCCCCTCCCTCAGCCCCCCACGTTTAAGCGCCCGCCGGTCCCTCCCCCGGCGGGCGCATTATTTTTGCGCCGCGCAACGCACCTGCACCATTGCCCCGATCGGCCCCTGGCGGCATAACCCGCCGCATGTCTTCGCAGCCTGTTTCCTCGCAATCCGTTTCTTCGCCTGCCATTCACATCATCGGCGGCGGTCTCGCCGGATCTGAAGCGGCTTGGCAGATCGCCCGCATGGGCGTGCCGGTCATCCTCCACGAAATGCGCCCCGTTCGCGCCACCGACGCCCACGCCACCGATTCCCTCGCCGAGCTCGTCTGTTCCAATTCTTTTCGCTCGGACGATGCGGAAATGAATGCGGTCGGCCAGTTGCATTGGGAAATGCGACGGATGGATTCGCTCATCATGCGCGCCGCCGATGCCCATCAGGTGCCGGCCGGTGGCGCACTCGCCGTTGATCGCGACGGTTTCGCCCAAGCCGTTACCCAGGCGATTTCGGCGCATCCGTTGATCGAACTGGTGCGCGAGGAGGTGCAGGACATCCAGGCGCAGGACTGGCCCTCGATCCTGGTGTGTACGGGCCCGCTCACGTCCCAATCGCTGGCTGAAGGCATCGGCCGCCTCACCGGCGAAAGCGAACTCGCCTTCTTCGACGCCATCGCGCCCATCGTCCATCGCGATTCGATCGACATGGACAAAGCCTGGTTCCAGTCCCGCTACGATAAAGTGGGCCCCGGCGGCACCGGCGCCGATTACATCAACTGCCCGCTGTCGCGCGAAGAATACGAAGCCTTCATCGATGCGGCGCTTGCCGGCGACAAAACAGGCTTCAAGGAATGGGAAGGCACGCCCTATTTCGACGGCTGCCTGCCCATCGAAGTGATGATGGAGCGTGGCCGCGAGACGCTACGCCATGGCCCGCTCAAACCTGTGGGCCTGACCAATCCGCACAATCCCACGGTCAAGGCCTATGCCATCGTGCAGCTGCGCCAGGACAATGCGCTGGGCACGCTCTACAACATGGTCGGCTTCCAGACGAAACTGAAGCACAGCGAGCAGACGCGCATCTTCCGCATGATCCCCGGCCTCGAACAGGCGGAATTCGCCCGCCTCGGCGGTCTGCATCGCAATACCTTCCTCAATTCGCCGAAAGTGCTCGATCCGCTGCTACGCCTGCGCGCCGATCCGCGCATCCGCTTCGCCGGCCAGATCACCGGCTGCGAAGGTTATGTCGAAAGCGCCGCCATCGGCCTGATCGCCGGCCGCATGGCCGCCACCGAGGCGCAGGGCCAGATCGCGCAGATGCCGCCCCCGACCACTGCCATCGGCGCCCTGATCAACCACATCACCGGCGGCCATATCGAGACCATCGACGCCGGTCCGCCCTCATTCCAGCCGATGAACGTCAATTTCGGCCTGTTTCCGCCGATTGAAGCGGCCGTCAAAAGCCCGGACGGCAAGAGATTGCGCGGCCCCGAGAAATCCCAAGCGCGCAAACGGCTGTTAACCGAGCGGGCCAAACGTGACATGGAAGCTTGGCTATCGGAACCGGTACCGGCCTGACGGCGTTGAAAACAAAGCGCCGCGCGAAATCCGCTGAAATCAGCGCAGCGATCACATTAAGGTTAATTGTTTACTCTATTGGGCTTGCTTAGATTGCGGCCGTTAAGACTAACGATTATGCTTACCGAACAGTGAACTTACATACTTAAATTTACTGAGCATCACCAAAACGGATTGCGAGGCCTTCGGCAATTTCAGGTGATCCGACCTGACGATCGCGGCGATCGTCATCAGCCTTTTGCCCTCCCCTTTCAGGATGGGCGTTGATCATGTCGTCAGGCGAGCAGCGGGCGCCCGGCACACGAGGAGTAGTCGCATGCCCGTTGCCAAGGCCAAAGACATCTATGCGCTTTTGCGCTGCCCCGGCTGCCACGGCAGTCTGAACACCCAGGGCAGCAAGCTGCGCTGTGCCGATCCCCGTTGCCGCGCCGGCGGCGCCGGCTTCGTCAATGCCGCAAGCCAGCCCGTGCTGGTCGATTTTTCGCGCAGCCTGTTCGACGAGCCCGAATTCACCGACGGCCATATTCCCGAGATCGGCAACCACACCACGTCGACGTTCGGCATGTTGCGCATGAAACTGCGCGAGGGCCTGTTCGGCACCAATGAAATGGCCAAGACCAAATGCGATGAGCTGGTGGCGCGCCTGCGCGGCCGCCCCAATCCGGTGGTGCTGGTCGTCGGCGGCGGCACCGTCGGCTCGGGCATTCAAGCGCTCTATGAGCAAAATGACGTGCGCGTCGTTTCAACCGATGTTTTCCCATCCGCTGTGACGACGCTCATCGCCGATGCGCATCACCTGCCCTTCAAGGACGGGAGCTTCGACGCCATCTGGATTCAGGCGGTGCTCGAACATGTTCTCGAGCCGGAAGTGGTGGTCGGCGAACTGCACCGCGTGCTCAAGGACGACGGTCTCGTCTATGCCGACACGCCGTTCATGCAGCAGGTGCACGCGGGTGCTTACGACTTCCAACGCTTCAGCCCCAGCGCCCATCGCTGGCTGTTCCGCCGCTTCAGCGAGATCGAGGCCGGCGCCGTCGGCGGTGCTGGCGTCTCCCTCCTGTGGTCCTATCGCTACTTCCTGCGCGCGCTCGGCCTCGGCAATAAGATCGCGACGGCGCTGTCGCTGCCGTTCTTCTGGCTGCGCTTCTTCGACCGTTTCACCAAACGGCGCGAGAATCTCGATGCGGCCAATGGCGTTTATTTCTTCGGCGTGAAGTCGCAGGTGAGCCTGCATCCCAAGGACATCATCGCCTACTACCAGACGTCGGGCCAAGCGCCGCGCACGCGTCCGGTCAACGCGGCAGCCGGCCCGGCCACCGCGCCAGCGCCCATTGCAACCGCCATTGCGGCGGATCAATGAGCGTGCGGAACGGCTCGTAGCCGCGCTTTTCCATGGCCTTCAGCCATGGCTCGACGAAGGCCAGCGGCGCGAACACCGGTCGTATCTCTTCCGGTATTTGCGCCAGGCCGGCACGAGCGGCCTTGAGATGAAAGCGGATGCGCGCGCGCAAGTCCGCCAAGGCTTCCCGCAAGGCCGGAGAATCAAGACCAGCCGTGGCGGCTTCGACGAGCGCGCCATGGCGGCTCAACACGTCTCCGGGCAAATAGCATTGACCGCGCGCCACCTGCCACGGCAACGCCCGTAGCAGTCCGGCCATCGCATAGGCGCAGCCGGCATGACCGGCGACTTCGCCGCCGCCAGGATCGCGTCCACCGGCACAGACGATGGCGCATAGACGAAACAGAGCCGAACAGGTTTCGCCACAATAGCCCTCCAGATCGTTCAGGCTCGGCATCGGATCGTCATAGAGATCGAACCGGCGCGCTTCGATCAGATTGACCAGCGCGGATCGGGGCAGATTGAATTTTACGATCGTATCGAGCAGCGCCTGCGACAGCGGATTGGCTTGCGCTTCCGTCTCTCGCCCGCCCTCGATCACCTCCCGCCACCATTGCAGGCGGATTTCGCCGAGACGCGGATCGGACACGGCTTCTCGCGCGCGCGCCACTTCATGGGAGAAGGCATAGAGGGCGTGAACATGCGGCCGGTGCTGGGCCGGCACGAACAGAGACGCCAACCAACGGTCGCGGTCGCCCGCGCGCAGCGCCTGTTCGCAGGCGGCATAGGCTTGCGGCAAGTCGCTCATGATAAGTCGCTCATGACAAGTCGCTCATGGCGCGGCGATGAGAGCGGCCGCCACCTTGCGGCGCTCGCCCAAGAGAATGTTGTAGGTCGACACTGCATGACCCGTCGCCATCGGATCGAAGCGCAGGCCATGGGCCCGCAGCACTTGGCGGACGGACTGCGGCAAGGGGGACAGCGTCCGCCCCGTGCCGATCAACAGCAATTCGATCGTGCCCTCTGGCTCATCGAAGATCGGCTGCAGGCTCGCGGCGTCCAGCGCGGCCATATCGTTCACCGTCCAGGCGCGGATGCCGGAGGGCATGACGAGGATTGAACCGCGATGCGACATGCCGGCGAACTGAAAGCCGCCGGCGCCATAGCCGTCGATATTGGCCTCGCCCGGAAAGAATCCGTCATGGCGTTGCGTATTCATGCAAGCCTCCCGAGTTGGGCACGCGAGAGCGCAGTTCCAGGCAAAACCGCGTTCGATCGAACGCGGTCTGCCTCAGGGGGTCGTCGCCGGCTGCTTGATGTCGGCTGCGTGACCGGGGGCGCCGAGATAGATCAGCACCGGCGAGCAGATGAAGATCGACGAATAGGTCGCGACCATCACGCCCCACATCATGGCGAGCGAGAACGACTGGATGACGTGGCCGCCGAAGAACACCAGGGCCAGCAGCGCCAGCAAAGTGGTGGTCGCCGTCATGATCGTGCGTGACAGAACCGCGTTGATCGACAGGTCGATGATCTCGGCCATGGTGGCGCGGCGATATTTCTTCATCATCTCGCGAATACGATCAAGCACGACGACCGTTTCGTTGAGCGACAGACCGACCACCGTCAGAATCGCGGCGATCGAGGTGATGTTGAATTCAAGCCGCGTGACGGCGAAAAAACCGACGGTGAGCAATAGATCGTGCATGGTCGCGATGACGGCCGCCACCGCGAGCTGCCATTCATAGCGGAACCAGAGATAGATCAGCACCGCCAGAACCGACAGCACGACACCGAGCGTGCCCGATTGCACGAGTTCGCCGGAGACACGCGGACCCACCACTTCGGTACGACGGAATTCATAGGCATCGCCGAGCGCGGCGCGCACCTTGTCGACGGCGTCGCGTTGCCCCTGATCGCCACCCGGTTGCAGGCGCAGACGCAAGGTCGCATCCTGGCCGTCGCCGAAAGCCTGCACTTCCACTTCACCGAGCTGCAACTTGTCGCCGAGCTGGCGCAGTTGCGCCAGATCCATCTGGCCCGACTTGGCGCGCAGTTCGAGCATGGTGCCGCCCGAGAAGTCGATGCCGAAGTTCAGGCCGAGCACCAGGAAGGCGACGACCGACAGGATCGACATCAACGCGGAGAATGGATAGCTCAGGCGCCGCAGGCGCATGAAGCCGAAGTGCATGTTGTCGGGGGCGAGACGGAACCGGAACATGGGCGCTTTCTAAAAATCAGATCGGGATCGTGGTCGGCCGCTTCCAGCGGTACCACAGCGCGATCATCATGCGGGTCATCGTCACCGCGGTGACGACGGACGTGATAATGCCGAGACCAAGCGACACGGCGAAGCCGCGCACCGGGCCGGATCCCAGGAAGTAGAGGATCACGGCGGCCACCATCATCGTCGAGTTGGAGTCGATGATCGTGGCGAAAGCGCGGTTGAAGCCGGCGTCCAGCGCCGAAATGATCGATCGCCCGGATTTCGCTTCTTCACGTATGCGCTCGTAGATCAGCACGTTGGCGTCCACCGCCATGCCGATGGTGAGAACGATACCGGCGATACCCGGCAGGGTCAGCGTCGCCTGAAGCAGGATCAGGCCGGCGAAAATCATGCCGATATGGATGGTCAGCGCCAGATTGGCGAAGACGCCGAACAGGCCATAGGTCATCAGCATATAGAAGATGACGAGAGCCGCGGCGACATAAGCGGCGCGTTTGCCGGCATCGATCGAGTCCTGGCCAAGGCCCGGACCGACGGTGCGTTCCTCGACCACGGTCAGTTTCGCCGGCAGAGCGCCGGCGCGCAGCAGAATCGCCAGGTCATTGGCCTGTTGCACGGTGAAACGGCCGGAAATCTGGCCCGAACCACCGGTGATCGCGGTGAGAATACGCGGCGCCGAGATCACCTTGTTGTCGAGGACGATGGCGAAGGGCTTGCCGACATTCTGGCTCGTCACTTCGCCGAAACGCTGGCCGCCACGAATGTTGAAGCGGAAGTTCACCACCGGTTCGCCGTTGCGCGTGTCGAAGCCGGGCTGCGCGTCGGTAAGGTCTTCGCCCTGCACCATCACGCGCTTTTCGACGGGATAAGTCGCGGTGACACGTTCGGTACCGTCCGCGCTACGCTCAACCTCGTTCAACATGTCGACGTCGGCCGGGTTGTACCCGGGATCAGCGACGAGGCGAAATTCGAGTTTCGCCTGGGCGCCGAGCAGATCGATCAGGCGCTTGGTGTCTTGCAGGCCCGGCACCTGCACCAGCACGCGATCGGCGCCCTGGCGCTGAATATTCGGTTCGGTCGTGCCGCCGAAGTCAACACGGCGACGGATGACTTCAATGGTCTGGTCGACGGCGCGGCGAATGCGTTCCTGCGTGCCCGCTTCCGTCATCGACAGGACGATCTGGCCGTCGGAATTGTCGCGGACGTCAAAGATAGCCGGCGTGGCGAGGCCAAGCGCATTGACGCCGCCTGGCTGTGCTTGCTGGCGCAGCTTGGTCAGAACGCGAGCGCGCTCGGCGGCATCATTGATGCGCAATTGAATCGTGCGGCCGGAGACGGCGACCGTGCCGGCGAGGCTGCGCACGCGCTCTTCACGTAGAATGCGGCGCACATCGTCGCGCAGATTCTCGAGCTGGGTGCGCAGAATGTCGTTGGAATCAACTTCGAACACCACATGCGCCCCGCCCTGCAAGTCGAGGCCGAGGACGACGCTCTGGAAAGGCACCCATTTCGGCAAGTGCTTGGCGTATTCGTCACGCGTTTCCTTGGTGAGGAAACTCGGTGCGATGATGAGGAACGTCAGCACCGTCAGCAGAATGACCGAGGCAACCTTCCAGCGGGAGAAGCGAAGCATATTTTCCTGTTCCGGTTAGATACGAGCCGCGGCCCCGGTCATTCCTTGACCGGCTCGCCCTTGGCACGCACTTCGGCGATCATCGAGCGGACCATGCGCACCCGCGTCTCGGGCGCCAATTCAACTTCGATTTCACTGTCATCGATCACTTTCGTGACCTTGGTGATGAAGCCGGCCGAGGTGATCACCGTATCGCCGCGACGGACGTTCTTGATCATCTCCTGATGCGCCTTCTGGCGCTTCTGCTGCGGCCGCAGGATGAGGAAATACATGATGACCAGGATGATGGCGAAAGGCGCCAATTGGGCGATCATGTCCAGTTGGCCGGAGCCGGCAGCCTGGGCGTAGGCCGGAGTGATAAAAGACATTGGAAACTAGGCTCCATCGAGCGACTGGCGGGCACCGGCGCAAACCGGTCGGTTATTCGGCGCGGAATATAGCGGCCGTCGCCCGTAAAGCAATGCCGGCTCTGCGCTTTCCGAACCCCTCAAATGCCTGTTTCGGCATGGACCTGCCTCATTTCACAAGCTAAACCGCGCCAGCGTCAGGAAGGCGCACCATTGGATGGGGCAAATGAGCAATTCTACCGATCGGGAAACCCTGCTGCCGCTGCTGGAGCGGATCGCCGGCGCGCTGGAGCGCCTTGCCCCCAAGACGCAGGACCGGCCCGATCTCGAAGCCGCCGATGCCTTCGTCTGGCACGCGGCCGGCCATGTGCTACAGCCGGTCAAGAAGGTCAACCGGGTCGAAATGGCTCTGCTCAAGGGTGTCGACCGGGTTCGCGACCAGCTTTTCGACAATACGCTGCGCTTCGCCCGGGGCCTGCCGGCCAACAATGCCCTGCTCTGGGGCGCCCGCGGCATGGGCAAGTCCTCGCTGGTGAAAGCGATCCACGCCCAGATCAACCATGAGCGGCCGCAGGGATCGCATGCTCTGAAACTGGTCGAGATCCATCGCGAGGATATCGAGAGCCTGCCGGCGCTGATGAACATCGTGCGGCAATCGCCGCAGCAGTTCATCGTCTTCTGCGACGACCTGTCGTTCGATACCGACGACACCTCCTACAAATCGCTGAAGGCCGTGCTGGAAGGCGGCATTGAGGGCCGGCCCGACAATGTGGTGTTTTACGCCACCTCCAACCGCCGGCACCTGCTGCCGCGCGACATGATGGAGAACGAGCGCTCGACGGCGATCAATCCGCATGAAGCGGTTGAAGAGAAAGTCTCGCTCTCGGATCGCTTTGGCCTGTGGCTTGGCTTCCACAAGTGCAGCCAGGAAGAATATCTCGATATGGTGTTCAGCTACGCCAAGCATTTCGGCCTCGACATCCCAGCCGAAACCATGCGTGCCGAAGCGCTTGAATGGGCGACGACGCGCGGCGCCCGCTCCGGCCGCACCGCCTGGCAATATATTCAGGATCTCGCCGGACGCCTGGGCAAGAAGACGAACTAGGCGGCCTTGATCGCGTAGGCGGACAGGAAGATTCGCACGGCCTCTTTGGCATGGGCCTGCATCTTGTCCGCTGGCGGGATCACGGTATCGCCGAGCAGCATGGCGTCGTTGGTCATCGCGCCCATCAGCAGCCAGTTGAAGAACGAAGCCGCTGCCATCGGATCAGCCATGTCGAGATGGCCGCGCGCTTGATAACGAGCGAAGGCTTGGGCCAGCCGGGTGATAGAGCGCATGGGTCCGCGCTCGCGTAGCTCGCGGCCCAGCTCAGGAAAACGTACGGTCTCGGCAATCACCAGGCGCCGCAATTGCAGTAGGCGCGGCGTCAACACGATGGCAAGCTGCTGATTGGCGAAGTCGAGAAGGAAGCGCTCGACGGGCACATCATCGCCGGGATCGGCCACCTGTTCTTGCAGTTCGGCGCTGGCGCCACCGCTCATGCCCCGGATGACATCGAGGAACAAAGCTTCCTTGCTCTGGAAGTGAGCATAGACGGTTTGTTTGGAGACATCGGCCGCGGCGGCGATCTCGTCCATGCTGGTGCCAAGGAAGCCTTGGCGCAAAAACAGGTCCGCCGCCGCCGTGACGATCGCCCGATGCGTCCGCTCGATCCGTGACACCGCCACCTTGTTCATGTCGCCCCTGCTCGATGCCTTTGTGTACACCTTCACGCTTGACTGATCAAACTGGACGGTCCAGTCTAATTACGGAAACCTGAGAGAGCCTCCATGACCAGTTCCTCCGTGCGGCTTCGGACGGCGGCCTGCACCTGCGGCCAGGTCGCCTTCGAAACGAGAGGCGAGCCGATCGTCACCGCCGCCTGCTATTGCACCAGTTGCCAGACGGCCGGCCAAAATCTCGAAGCCCGCCACGGCGCACCCAGCGTTCTCGAAGCCGATGGCGGAACTGGTTATCTGCTCTTTCGCAAGGATCGCGTTCGCTGCCTGCGCGGCCAGGCTCATTTGCGAGAATATCGCCTCACCCCGGCGTCAAAAACACGACGCGTCGTCGCCACCTGCTGCAATGCCCCGATATTCTTGGAATTTAGCGGCGGCCATTGGCTTTCGATCTACAAGGACCGCTTCGCCAAGGCTGACCAGCCCGCCCTCGATATGCGCACCATGACGCGGGATCGCCGGCCGGGCGTCGAATTCACCGATGGATTGCCCAGCTACAAAACCCATTCTGGCCGATTCATGTGGAAGCTCCTCACCGCCTGGGCGGCCATGGGCTTTCGGGCGCCGAAGATCGATTATGTGAGCGGCACGGTCGATCCCTGATTGCCGGCGGCTTCTATATGGTTGCGCATTGCAACTATATTGTTGTATGATGCAACCATATAGAACGAAGGCCTCCGAACGTGAAGATCGATCCATCCTTGATTGAAGACATCCGCACCGCGTCGCGGCTGATGGTGCGCGAACTGGGTTTCATGGGCGGCGGTACCTTCGCCGGCACGGACCTGTCGCCCTCCGCCGTCCATGCGCTGATCGAGATTGAAAAAGGCGGCGTCACCGCACGCGATCTGGGCGCGCGCCTACGCCTGGAAAAATCGAGTGTGAGCCGCATGCTGCGCAAGCTGGTGGAGTCCGGCGACGTGAAGGAAGAAGCCGGCGAGGATGCCCGCGTCAAAATCCTGTCCCTCACCGCAAGAGGCAAAAAGCAGGTTGCCGCCATCCATGCTTTCGCACGCACGCAGGTCGCCGATGCGCTGGGCCGTATGAAATCCGATCAGGGCCGCACTGTGTTGGAGGGACTGCGCCTTTATACCGATGCGCTGGATGCCGAGGGCGTTGTCACCGCGCACGCTAGCACCGCCCCTCCCCGCATCGAAATCGTCGCCGGCTATCAGCCAGGCCTCATCGCGCGTATCACGCAGATGCATGCGCTCTACTATGCGCGGGAAACTGGTTTTGGGCAGCGTTTTGAATCGGTTGTGGCAAGCGGTTTAGCCGATTTCTGCGGTCGCCTGGAAACGCCGCGCAATGCCATCTGGGCCGCCCTGCAAGACGGCCAGATCATCGGCTCGATCGCCATCGATGGCGAAGACCTCAATCGAAAGAATGCGGGCAGCAACATCGCCCATCTGCGCTGGTTCATTGTCGATGATGGGGTGCGTGGCGGCGGTGTCGGCCGCAAACTCCTTTCGGCCGCCCTCGCCTTCGTCGACGAAAAGGCTTTCAGCGAAACGCATCTGTGGACCTTCGCCGGCCTTTCCGCCGCGCGCCGCCTTTACGAAGCGCATGGCTTCGTTTGCGTGGAGGAATGGTCCGGCACCCAATGGGGCAAGGAAGTTTTGGAACAGCGCTTCGTGAGGCCGCGCCCATGACGGCCTCAGCGATGCCAACCTCTCCCGCGCTCGTCGATCTTGCCGGCCCGACACCCATTCACGCACCCGCCGAACGCCTCAAGGGCCGCATTTGCCTGGTCACCGGCGCCACCAGTGGCATCGGCCGCGCCACGGCTTTGATGATGGCATCGGAAGGCGCATCCGCCGTTATCGTTACAGGACGGCGGCAGGCGTTGGGTCAATCTCTCGCCGAATACATCGAGCGGTTGGGCACCGACGCTTTGTTCGTCGCCGCTGATGTCACGCAGGAAGCCGACATGGCCCGCACGATCGAAAAGACGATGGCGCGGTTCGGGCGTATCGATGCGGTGTTCAACAATGCCGGTTTCCAGGAACGGCGCGCGCCTCTCGCCGAACAGACCGACGATGTCTACGCACGGGTGTTCGACACCAATGTCCGCGCCGTCTTTTATGCGCTGCGCCACGAAATTCCCGCGTTGCTCACATCTGGCGGCGGCACGATCGTCAACAACACAAGCGTCAGCGGCGTGCGAAACCCCAATCCGGGACTGGCGCTTTATGGCGCGTCCAAAGCCGCGACCATCTCGCTGACGCGCGCGGCGGCCATGGAATATGCCCCGTCCGGCATTCGCATCAACGCCGTCGCGCCCGGCCGCGTGGTCACCGACATGATGCTCGGCTCTGGGATCGCCGACATGCGCACCGTGGCTGCCGGGCTGCCGCTGCGGCGAATGGGGCATCCGGAAGAAGTCGCCGCCGCCGTCATCTGGCTGATGTCCGACGAGGCCAGTTTCGTCGTCGGACATGTTCTATCCACCGATGGCGGCTTTCTCGCAGGCTGAGAGCTATGCCGCTTCCGGCCGCGGCGCCTTGCGCGGCCAACTCACCAGCAAGAGGCCAGCGATCAGCAGCGCCACCGCGAGCGTGAATTGCGGCGGCAGTGGATCGCCCATGATGGCCCAGCCGGCTAGGACGCCGAGCACCGGCGTGAGGAATGTCAGTGCCGACAGTTCAGCAGCGCGATAATGCGCGACCAGCCACATCCAGCCCATGAAGGTAATCGCGGCAACCCAGATCGTCTGATAGGCGAGCGACGCATAGGCCAAGGCGGAAATCGAGAAGCTTGGGCTCTCACCTTTCACCAGAGCTGCAAGAACCAGGAAAATCGACGATACGGCAAGCTGATAGAGCAAGATCTTCGAAGCTGGCGCGAATCTGAGTTTGGTGCCTTTGATGATCAGCGTGGTGATCGCCCAGCCAATACCGGCCAGCAGGCACAGCACGTCGCCGATCAACATGTCCCTCGACACGCTGAACGAAACGCTCAACGCCAAGGCGACACCGATGAAGGCGAGCGCCAGGCCGAGCCATTGCGACAGGCGCAAGCGCTCGTCCGGCGCGACCCAGATCACCCCCAGGGAGACGAAGAGCGGCGCCGTGTAGATGAACAAGATAGCGTGGCTCGCCGTCGTCCGTTGCAGGCCCAAAAACAGTAGCAAGAATTCCAACGCGAAGAAAAAGCCGGCGATCAGACCGCTGGTGAGCGTGCCGTCGCGGCGGAACACGTCGGGTTGGCGCAGCCACATCCACATGCCGACGATGAGACAAGCCCCGACCGAGCGCACCGCCGCCTGGGTGAGCGCCGGCACTTCCGGCATGGCCAGTTTGGCAGCCACCTGCTGGACCGACCAGGACAGGCAAAAAGCGAGTGTGAGGAAGAGACCGAGACGGTCGAGAGAACGGGAAGCGGACATGATTCTGATTTCACCTTCGCCGTGACGCTGCATGGCGATTAGTTTTTAGGCAATATCAGATTCCGCAGACCGCGAATGCAAAGGCGGCGGGGCCTTTCTTTGGACCCCGCCGCCCTTCTTTTGCCCAGTGCACGTGTCTCGCGGCGACCGGAGCAAACTTTCAGATATTAGAGGCCCGCCAGATAGCTCGACGGATCGACCGGCGTGGAGCCCTTGCGCAGTTCGAAGTGGAGCTGCGGCGAGGACACGTTGCCCGACTGGCCGGACGTGGCGATGGTCTGCCCGCGCTTGACGGTTTCGCCGCGCTTCACGCTGAGCTGGCCGTTATGGGCATAGGCGGAGACGAAACCATTGGGATGACGGATCAGAACCAGATTGCCGTAGCCCTTCAGCTCGCTGCCGGCATAGGCGACGACGCCGCCTTCAGCCGCTTTCACAGCCGTGCCTTCCGGCACCGCGATGTTGATACCGTCGTTGCCGCCGGCCTTGAAGCCTTGAATGATGCGGCCACGAGCCGGCCACCGGAATTCGGGCTTGCCGTCATCGGCGCTGGCGGTGGTCGCCGCCGGCTTAACTTCGGGAGCCTGCGCCGGAACGCTGGCCGTCGGCGTCGCGTCGACCTTCGTCGGGCGCGCGTTCGGCTCCACCTTCGCTACCTTCACCGGCTCGGCCGGCTTCTCGGCCACCTTCTCCGGCTTGCGGGCCGGTTCGGGCTTCTTGACCTCGGCCATCTTCGGCTTGGCGGTGGGCGCGGGCTTGGTCTCGGCGACATGCGCCGGCTTATGCTCGGGCTTGGCGGCCGCGACCGGCCGCTGCTCCGGCCGGGCGGCCTGGGCCTGCGGCGCCGAGGACGGCGACGAAGAAGACAGACTGTAGATCGGAATGACGACGCGCGAGCCGGGCTGGATCTGCGATGCCGACGACAGGCCGTTGACTTTCAACAATGCGTCCTGCGGCACGCCATAACGATTGGACAGAGCGCCAGCCGTGTCGCCCTGCCCGACGACGATGGTGGTACCACCGGCGGCGGTCCACGGACCGGAAGAACGGGCGCCCGTGCTCGCGGTCGTCGCGACATGCTGCGCGGGCGCGGCAGAGGACAATTGCGGGCTGGCGGTGGCCGGGGCTGAATAGTTCGGCCGCGAGGGCACCGATGGCGGTGGCAGCGGCGAAGACTGGATCGAGGCGGAACGCACCGGCGCGGGCGCAGCCTGTTGGGCCATCGGATAGCCACCGCTGCTCACCGAGTCCGGTGGACGCGGCACCGAGCCTGTGGCGGTACGATCAACGCCACCGGTGAGATCGGCTAGCCGGGAGGAGTCAGAGCAACCGGCGATCAACAACGCGGTCGCGCTCATCAAGGCAAAGCGCATTGGCATGCGCACTGAGGAAAATTTGGACCTTGCACTCATTTGCTTACCCGCACACCACGCATTCACGTTCGCAGATTCATTAAATGCGCGGTCGGTTAAGACGGGGTTTATGATGAATCGATTTGTCAGAATTTTCCGAAAATTCGCCGCCGAATAGAATTATGCGACTGAAATAATTGCGTTTTATATTGTAATAATACGTGCCGGCGGATGCTTGATCGTGGTCCGATCCTAAAGTGGAAGGGATTTTCCGGGCACCAAAGGCGTCAATCGGCAGGGTGCGATGACGGTCGTTTCGTAGCCATCTTCGGCGGCTGCGTCGCGGCGCAAACTGACCAGATGGACCTGGCCGGACGAATCCGCGCGGGCACAGATGATCAGGCCCGCTCCATGGATCAGAGCGCCGATCTGGCGGGGAATCTCGTTCAGGACGCCATGGACGAGGACACGATCGAACTGCCCTGCTCCTTCCGGCGGCACCAATCCATCGCGCCATTCGATCCGGGCGTTTTCCAGCCCGATCTGACGCAGCCGCTCGGCCGACTGGCTCGCCAGGGTCTGATAGCGCTCGCAGGACAAAACCTCGCTGGCGACATTCGCCAGAATGGCGGTGGTGTAACCGGAGCCGGTGCCGATCTCGTAGACGCGCATCGAGGGTTGCAGCTTCAAGGCTTCGAGCATGCGGGCGACGAGAAACGGCTCGGGCATGGTCTGGCCGCAGGCGATCGGCAGGGCCAGGTCGCGCCAAGCCAGATCGACATGCCGGTGCGGGACGAACAATTCACGCGGGATGGTTTCGAGCGCCCGCAAGACCCTGAGATCGGAAATGCCCCGCCCGCGCAGCCGCAGGACGAAAGCCATGCGCGCTTGATCGGTGGCCGACAGCGGCGTGGTCGCAGGGACGCCGCCGTTCATGGCGTCATCCCCGG
The DNA here is from genome assembly GCA_001898965.1 of Rhizobiales bacterium 62-17. Taxonomy (GTDB): domain Bacteria; phylum Pseudomonadota; class Alphaproteobacteria; order Rhizobiales; family Beijerinckiaceae; genus Terripilifer. The sequence continues at coordinate 1,003,394 of MKVW01000001.1, read as the reverse complement.
GAAGACATCAGGCAAAGGCACCGGCATATTTCTGCATGGCCTCCCGATCGGTGAGATCAATGCGCAGTGGCGTTACGGAAATGCGGTTGTCGGCCAGCGCCGCCAGATCAGAGCCCGCACCCGGAGCCGATGTCTGGCGCTGAAAACCGATCCAGTAATAAGGACGGTGGCGGCCATCGAAGCGTTCCTCGATGCGCAGGAGTGCCGCGTCGCGCTTGCCTTGGCTGCACACCGAGATGCCGCGCACCTCACTCGCCGAGCAACGCGGGAAGTTGAGATTGACCAATGTCCCTTGCGGAATGCCGAGATCGAGCAGGCGGCGCAGAATGTCCGGCGCATGGGTTTCGACATTGTCCCAGGGAATCATGTCGCGGCCACCAGGCGCAAAGCTCTGCGACAGAGCGACGGCGGGAATGCCGAGAATCGCGGCCTCCATCGCGCCCGCGACCGTGCCGGAATAGGTGACGTCCTCGGCGACGTTGTGCCCGGCGTTGACGCCCGAGAGCACCATGTCGGGCCGCGCGCCATCGAGGACCTTATGGATGGCCATGATGACGCAATCGGTCGGCGTCCCCTGCACCGCGAAATGGTTGGGCGTGACCTCGCGCAGGCGCAGCGGATCGTTGAGCGACAGCGAATGGGCGACGCCGGACTGGTCGGTTTCCGGAGCGACGACGGTGATCCGGCTTGCGCCCATTCGACCGGCGATGCCCTCGAGAACTTTCAGACCGGGCGCGTGGATGCCGTCGTCATTGGTGATGAGAATATGCATGCCGCTCTTTGGCCTTTCCCCAGTTCCGTGTCTACAGGGGTCGCCGATTCTGGCCAAGGCTTAATCCCGGGGGTGAAATTGGCCCTCCCCTGGGCAGGGCCACAAAAAAACCGGCGGCCCGAAGGCCGCCGGCTCATCACGTTTCACATGAAACGCGGTTTGTCTCAGTAGCTGGCGACGACCGGGCCGGCCGGGCCGCCGAAGCGGTACGACACGCCAACGCGCACGGCATGTTCCTGAACGCGGTTGTTGTTGTTCGCGAAGAGGAAGCCAAAGCCATCGTTGCGACGACCGAAGTCGGCATAACGATATTCAACGCGAGCCGACCAGTTGTTGGTGAGCGCGTATTCGACACCGGCGCCGATCGTCCAGCCCGTACGGGTGTTCGAGGCGCTGACGGAGAACGGCGGCGCGATCAACTCGTTACGCAGGCCGGCGAAAGCAACACCACCGGTGGCGTAGATCAACGCACGGTCAAAGGCGACACCGGCGCGAGCGCGGATCGAGGCCTGCCAGTTGATGCGGTTCTTCACGAGCACGCCCGGGAAGAAAGCCCGCGAGCCCTTCAGCGAGGTGCCTTCGAAATCACCTTCGAGACCAACCACGAAGCTGTTGTTCATCTGGTAGTTGTAGCCAACGTGGCCACCGCCGATGAAGCCGTTCGTGTTGTTGGCGCTCCAGGCGCCGCCGAGCTGGCCACCGACGTAGAAGCCGGTCCAAGTGAAGATCGGCGCAACATACATGGGGGCCGGAGCCGGCGCCGGAGCGCGGCGCGGAAGGTCGGCCGCCATCGCGGTCGAAGCCATCGCCGAAAGCGCGACGGCGGTGAGGAGGGTCTTGCGCATAGTCGTTATCCTTTTCACTCGTCTCAAAAAACCAAGCGCCCCGTGCAGTTGTGCGCTGAACACCAAATCGCCGCACATTGGCTTTGGTTCCCGCCGAAATGCGCTTTCTGGGGCATCCAGAAGGCAGTGTGCGGTCGGTGTCGCAGCCAGGGCACACCCCTGTTTAACGCGACCTTTGTGGCTGAGATGTGCCTTAAAAATGGCCCCCGTTTCGTTGCGGGAGGCCGTTGCATCGAAGCAACATAACCATTGGCTAACCACTGATTGTTTTGAAACTGTTGGGTGTTTTAGAACGACTCGCAATTGGTGCGGACGCGGTTCCTCAACAGACCGCCGCAAAAGCCGACCAAACTCGTCGCTTTATGGCGCAAATGTGGTCCCGTTCATGGCGGTGGCTCGAAATGAGCCAATCATGGCAAGCGAATCTTCACCATGATCAACGAACAGTGATCGTGGCGAGGCCGTTCATGTAGGGCCGCAGCACCTCCGGCACGGTCACCGAACCATCTCCGTTCTGATAGTTCTCCAGCACCGCCACCAAGGCACGACCGACCGCAACGCCCGAACCGTTGAGCGTGTGGACGAATCGCGGTTGCTTGCCTTCGCCATCGCGGAAGCGCGCGTTCATGCGACGGGCTTGGAAATCACCGCAGACCGAGCACGACGAAATCTCGCGGAAGCGATCCTGCCCCGGCAGCCAGACTTCGATGTCGTAGGTCTTCTGCGAGGCAAAACCCATATCGCCGGTACAGAGCGTCACGACGCGATAATGCAGGCCAAGGCGTCGCAACACGTCCTCGGCCGCCAGCAACATGCGCTCATGTTCTTCGCGCGATTGCTCGGGCGTGGTGATCGAAACGAGTTCGACCTTGCTGAACTGATGTTGGCGGATCATGCCGCGCGTATCGCGGCCCGCCGCACCGGCCTCGGCGCGGAAGCAATAAGTGCCGGCGGTCATGCGCATCGGCAATTGCTTGGCGTCGACGATGCTCTCGCGCACCAGATTGGTAAGCGGCACTTCGGCGGTGGGAATGAGCCAATAGCCATCGCCCGCCGCGAACTGATCGTCGCGGAATTTCGGCAGTTGCGCCGTGCCGAACATGGCATCGTCGCGCACCAGCAGCGGCGGATTGACCTCTTCGTAGCCATGTTCCTGCGTGTGCAGGTCGAGCATGAACTGCATCAAGGCGCGCTCGAGCCGCGCCAAGGCGCCCTTCAACACGACGAAGCGCGCGCCCGACAATTTTCCGGCCACTTCGAAATCCATCAGGCCGAGCTTTTCGCCGATGTCGAAATGTTCTTGCGGCATGAAATTGAAGCGCGGCTTCTCACCGACGACGCGCAGCTCGATGTTATCGTGCTCGTCCCTGCCCTCCGGCACTTCGTCGAGCGGCGTATTGGGAATGGCGCCAAGCTCGGTGTTCAGAGCTTCAATGGCGCGCTTCTCTTCCGCCTCGTAGCCCGCCATGCTGTCTTTCAGCGTGGCGACCTCGGCCTTCAGCGCGTCGGCGCGCGCCATGTCCTTGTCTTTCATCGCCGCGCCGATTTCCTTGGAGGCGGCATTGCGACGTTCCTGAGCTTTCTGCGCCTGGGCGATGGCGGCGCGGCGCGCATCATCGAGCTGCAGCAGCTTCTCCGCCATCGGCTCCAGGCCACGGCGGCGGCGGCCGGCATCGAAAGCCTCGGTGTTCTCGCGGATCCAGCGAATGTCGTACATGGGATGTCCAATTGGCGTGTTTGTAGCCCGACGCGGCGGTTCGTCGGCTGCTACATGCAACAAAAGCGGCGATTGGCCAAGGCGGCGGGTCTTTTAGACCAGCCGGCTCTGTTCCTTGGCGGCGGCGATGAAGCTGGCGAACAGCGGATGCGGCTCGAACGGCCGGGACTTCAGCTCCGGATGGTATTGCACGCCGATGAACCAGGGATGGTCCTCGAATTCCACGGTCTCGGGCAGCAGGCCGTCGGGCGACAGGCCGGAGAAGGTCAGGCCCTTGTCCTCAAGCCGCTTGCGATAGGCCGTGTTGACCTCGTAGCGGTGGCGATGACGCTCGGAGATATCCGTCGTGCCGTAGATGCCGGCGATTTTCGAACCGGCCTTCAGGCTCGCCTTGAAGGCGCCCAGGCGCATGGTGCCGCCGAGATCGCCTTCCGCATGGCGCTGTTCGAGCTCGTTGCCGCGCATCCACTCGGTCATCAGGCCAACGACCGGCTCGTTGGTCGGGCCGAACTCGGTCGAACTCGCCTTATCGACGCCGGCCAGGGCACGCGCCGCCTCGATCACCGCCATCTGCATGCCAAAGCAAATGCCGAAATACGGCACCTTGCGCTCTCTGGCGAAACGGGCTGCCAAAATCTTGCCTTCGGAGCCGCGCTCGCCGAAGCCGCCGGGCACGAGAATGCCGTTGACGCCTTCCAGATAAGGCGCCGGGTCTTCCTTTTCGAAAACCTCCGACTCGATCCAGTCGAGTTTCACCTTGACGCGATTGGCCATGCCGCCGTGGGCGAGCGCTTCGATCAGCGACTTATAGGCATCCTTGAGGCCGGTATATTTGCCGACGATGGCAATGGTGACCTGGCCTTCCGGATTGTGAATGCGCTCCTCGACTTCGGCCCAGCGGCGCATGTCGGGCTTGGGCGCCGGCTCGATGCCAAAGGCCGCCAGCACTTCACGGTCGAGACCGGCTTCGTGATAGGCGCGCGGCACGTCATAAATATTGCCGACGTCGCGGGCTTCGATCACGGCGCTCTCGCGCACGTTGCAGAACAGACCGAGCTTACGACGCTCCTCGCGAGGAATTTCGCGATCGGTGCGGCACAGCAGGATATCGGGCTGGATGCCGATGGAGCGCAGCTCCTTCACCGAGTGCTGAGTCGGCTTGGTCTTCAATTCGCCAGCCGAGGGAATGAACGGCAGCAGCGTCAAATGGACATAGATGCAGTGATTGCGCGGCAGATCGTTGCCGAGCTGGCGGATCGCTTCGAAGAACGGCAGGCCTTCGATGTCGCCGACTGTGCCGCCGATCTCGACGAGAACGAAATCAACGCCCTCGTTCCCCTCCAGGACGAATTCCTTGATGTGATTGGTGACGTGGGGAATCACCTGCACCGTGCCGCCGAGATAGTCGCCGCGGCGCTCCTTGGCGATGATCTCCTGATAGATGCGGCCGGTGGTGATGTTGTCGGATTTGCGCGCCGGCGTGCCGGTGAAACGCTCGTAATGGCCGAGATCCAGATCGGTCTCGGCGCCGTCGTCGGTGACGAAGACCTCGCCGTGCTGATACGGGCTCATCGTGCCCGGATCCACGTTGAGATAGGGATCGAGCTTGCGCAGGCGGACCGTATAGCCCCGTGCCTGCAGGAGCGACCCGAGAGCCGCCGATGCCAAACCTTTGCCGAGCGAGGAGACCACGCCGCCGGTGATGAAAACGTACCGCGCCATGGGAACCGAGACCTATCCTTTCGCGATCGATTCGGGGAGGCTTTTCGTGCCGCCCCACGGGATATTCACAGCCGTCATTCTAACGACCGGCCAAAAGCAAGGGGCCGGCGAACCGGCCCCTGAATTTTGCGATCTCGAACCGCTTACCGACCCGGCTGGGGCGGCTGCGGTGCGGCGGGAGTCGCCGGGGCCGCCGGCGTTTCCATGCGCTGCAACTGATCAAACAATGAACCACCCGAAGCCGGCGCCTGGCCGGGCTGTGCCGGTGCGGTCTGGCCGGCCGGCTGAGCTCCGTCCAGAGCCGAGCGCGGAGCGCGGTGAACATTGGCCAGAATGGTCAAAGCCAAGCTGGTGAGAAAGAAAATCGTGCCCAAAATGGCAGTCGCCTTGGTCAGCGCATTGGCCTGGCCACGGCCGGTCATGAAGCCCGAGCCGCCGCCGATGCCGAGCGCCCCGCCCTCGGAGCGCTGCAAGAGCACGACCACGACGAGCGCGATCACGACCATAAGGTGAATGACGATCAGTACCGTATCCATGAAAATTCCGAGGTCTGGCGGACCGAGCCGCTTTCAAGCCTGTGACTTGGTGCCGGCTCTTACACGATGCAAGGGCGCAGGGAAACCCTATTGCGGCTCTATTCCCGCTGCCTTGGCGGATTCGATGGCATTCCGGGCTTCCCGGGCCACCAGAGCCGTGAAATCCGCCGTCGAGGTGGCCGCTGGGACGAAACCGAACGGCTCAAGCTTGGCCGGTAGTTCCGGGCGGCGGCTGAAGGCGAAAATCTCATCGGACAGGGTTTTGACGATGTCCTTGGGGGTCGCCACCGGCGCCAATAGGCCAAACCAGACCAGTCCCGGCTCAAATCCTGTCACACCAGTCTCCGCCACGGTCGGCGCCTCCGGCAAGGTTGTCGCCCGGTTTTTGCCCGTCACCGCCAGAACCCGCAACTTGCCCTCCTTGGCGGGCGCGACGATCGTCACGGCGGTGGCAATGCCAAGATTGACCTCGCCGGCCTGAAGGGCCGCCGACATCGGAGCCTCGCCCTTATAGGCCACGGTGACCATGTCGAGGCCAAAGCCGCGCTTGAAGGACTCGACCGTCAGCCGGTTCCCGGCGGCGAAGGAGGCGACGTTGAACTTGCCCGGATTGGCGCGCACCTGCGCCAATAGTTCCGGCAGAGTCTTCACCGGACTGTTGGCCGGCACGGCGATGAAATATGGGCTCGCGACCACCTGGCCGATGGCGACGAGATCCTTCTCCGGATCAATCGCCGGATTCTTGAATAGAGCACGGAAGGTCGGCAGCGATGGCGTCGTGAACAACAAGGTCAGCCCGTCGGGCTTGGAGCGCGCCACATAGGTTGGGCCAATGAGGGCGTCCGCGCCGGGCCGGTTTTCGACAATCACCGTCTGCTTGAAGCGCTGATTGAGATGTTCGGCGAAATAGCGCCCGATCGTGTCGGCGCTGCCACCAGGCGGCAAGGCGATGACGATGCGGATCGGGCCTGACGGATAGTCAGCCGCCATGGCGAACGGCGCAGTCAACGCTGTGTAGAAAACGGCTGCCATGAGCAGCGGGCGCGCACGAAAGCGCGATTGGCCGATCTTACCCATTGTTCCTCCCTCGTCATCCAAACTTTTTTTATTTGTATGGTAGGCTTACCATTTCGACCGTACGGGTCAAGACGACCGCCGATCTTCGGCCGACAAAACCGATACGCTTTCCTGATCGCTCGAATATTTTTGGCATCTTGGCCATTTTTTGACCTGGCTCATACTTCCCCTCAACCAGCCATGGTAGGCGGTTTTCGGCTCCCCGTCTGCAAAGGGGCGGCCGTAAATTTGGTGAGGGAACGATGCTCAAGCTCTATACGGCGCGCAATTCCATCTGCACCCAAAAAGTCTTCATCACGCTCGATGAGAAATCGATTCCGTATGAGATGCAGAACGTCAATCTGTTCACCAACGAGCAATACAGCCCCGAATATCTGAAGCTCAATCCGAAGGGCGTGGTGCCGACACTCGTCGATGACGACAAGGCGGTGGTCGAGTCGACGCTCATCTGCGAATATCTCGACGAGACAAATCCACAAAAACCCCTCATGCCCGCCGATGCTTTTTCGCGCACGCGTATGCGGCTATGGTCGAAACTGATCGACGAACAGATTTTCGAAGCGACGCGCGAAATCAGCTTCTCGGCGCATTTCCGCTACAAGATGCAGAACATGACCGAGGAACAGCGGCAGGTGCGCTTCGCCAATGTCGGCGACCCCGAGCGGCGCGCGCGGTTTCTCTCGACTTATGAGCATGGCGTCGAAAGCCCATATGTCTTTCAGGCGATCGGCCATTTTGAAAAAGCCTTCAAGGCGATGGATGTCGCTTTGGCGGAGGGCAGTCCCTGGCTGGTCGGCGCCAGCTATACGCTGGGCGACATCAACATGGTGCCCTATGTCGCGCGGCTCGCCTATCTCGACCTGCTCGACATCTGGATCGCGGAGCGGCCGCGCGTGCAAGATTGGTGGCAACGCGCCAAAGTGCGCCCGAGCACCATCGAAGCGATCGACAATCGCCTGACCAAGGACGAGACCGACGAGATGAAGACCTATGGTACCAAGCTGCGCGACGCGATCGCGCGGCGACGGGCTGAATATCTGAAGACGGCGAAACTTTAAGCTGCGACCTTGCGGCGACGCGCACTCGCAGTCTGTGCGTCCACTGGCGGCATGTCATCGGCCACTTCGCGCAACAGCGTGCGCAGCCAGGCGATGGCCGGATCACGCTCCTGATATTTGTGCCACTGCAACTTTTCGGCGAAGGCCGGAATGTCGACGGGGCATGGCAAAACGCGCAGCGGCAGTCGCAGCGCCAGTTGTCGCGCCAATCGGGTCGGCAAGGTCGCGACCCGCGTCGTGCCGATCAGGAATTCGGGAACGAGCGTAAAGCTCGGCGCGATGATGTCCTGGCGACGCGTCCGCTTGGCGATCGACAGCAATTGCGCATCGATGGTGATCCGCCGTCCCCCACCCCATTCGACGCCGACATGCGACGCGCTGAAATATTGATCCGCGCTCAGCTTGCCACCGGGCAGTTTGTAGTCGGCACAGAGGACGCAGGAGAACGTATCTGCGAACAGGGCCTCGGACGGATGCCCGGACACGGTCGAAAATTCCGGCGTGATCAGCAATTCCACCTCGCCGCTCTCAAGCCGCTCCGGCGATTGCGCCGACTTCACCCGCAGATCGAACTGCACCAAGGGCGCGATGATGGCAGCGCGGCGTGCCACTTCGGTGAGGAAGACGCTCATCACATAGTCCGAGGACTCGATGACGAAGCGACGCTCCGATGTGGCCGGTTCGAACGACGGACGCGACCGCGTGATCGTTTGAATTTGCAGCAGCACGTCGCGCACGGGCTTCGCCAATTCCTGCGCCAGAGGCGTCAGCACCTGCGTCTTGCCGACCGGCGTCAGCAATTCGTCTTCGAAATAGTCGCGCAGACGCGCCAGCGCACAGCTCGTCGCCGGCTGGCTCAAAAAGAGCTGTTCGGCGGCGCGCCCGACGCTGCGGGTCGCCAGCAGCGTGTCTAGAACGACGAGTTGGTTGAGGTCGAGCTTGTTGAACCGCATGGAGGCTGCCTTCATTTATACGTTAAATGCAGGATATTGAGACAATTAATTTTGTAAATGCCTTGCCTTCGCCAATAGTCCGCCCCGCAACGGCCGGAGGGGCCGAGACCGGAGGGGGCGACTATGAGGGACACGGGCAGCGCTTATTCGCCTTGGGCGCAATGGGGCCTGGTCGCCACTTTGACGCTGGTGACCATGCTGGCGCAGATCGACAAGAACGTTCTGGTGCTGATGGTCGGGCCGATCCGTGCCGATCTCGGCATCAGCGACGTGCAGATCAGCTTCCTGATCGGCGCCGCCTTCGCCGTCGCCAATATTCTCGTGGGTCTGCCAGCCGGCTGGCTCGCCGATCGTTTCGACCGTCGCCTGATCATCGTCGTCGGCGTCCTCATCTGGTCGCTGGCGCTTGCCGCCAATGCGGCAGCCTCGGTCTTTCTTGGTCTGGTCGCGGCGCGCATCGTCGTCGGCGCCGCCGAAGCGCTGATCCCGCCCGCCTCCTACTCGCTGATCCGCGATGGCGTGGAAGAGACGCGCCGCGCCCGCGCGCTGTCCGTCTATACGATGGCGATCATGCTTGGCACCGGCCTCTCGCTGGTGCTCGGCGGCCCGCTGATGAGTGCGATCGAGGCAGCCGGCATCAATTCATTGCCGCTCATCGGCAAGGTATCGCATTGGCAGGCGACGCTGTTCATCATCGGCCTCGCCGGCCTGCCGATCGGCTTGCTGATCCTTCTGAACAAAGACCCAGGACGGCAGACGGCGCCCGGCCGCGGCGACAAAGCCGCCGTTTCGGCCGTCGCCCGCTATCTGATGGCGCGCAAGAACATCTTCATCCCCTTGCTGGTGTTCTCGGTCATGAACGCCATGATCAACTTTGCCCTGGCGACGTGGATTCCCACCGTGGTCACGCGGCAGTTCCATCTCGGCATGAAGGAGATCGGCCTCATCCAAGGCGGCATGCTGCTGACGATCGGGCCCCTCGGTCTGTGGCTGGCGGGACTGGCGATGGATCGCAAGGCGACCGGCGGCCGCGCCTCTTCCGCCGCCCTCGTCGGCATCATCGTCACCATCACGTTGACCGCTTTCACCATCTCCCTGTGTCTGGCCAATACAATCGGCTGGTTCTGGTTCTTCGATGCCTTGGTGGTGTTGTGCTCGACGACCTATCTCGCCGTCGGCTCGACCATCGTCGCCCGCACCGTGCCGTCGCTTTCGGTGGGTCTCGTGATGGCGCTGGTGCTCGTGCTCAACGGTTTGATGGGTCAGGGCGTCGGCCCCACACTCATCGCCTTCGTCGCGCAGAATTTCTACGGCACGGGGCCCGGCGCCTTGGCGAGCGCCATGGTGCTGGTCTTCGCCTGCGCCGGCGCGATCGCCTTGATCGCCGCCATCTGGCTCTACGCCGCGCTGCTGCGACACGAGCAAGCCCCCGACCCTGCCCTCGCCGAAAGTCCGGCGACCTAAAGAAGCGCAAGGAGATTGTGATGGAGTGGGATGTCATCGTCGTCGGTGGCGGGCCTTCGGGCCTTACCATGGCGGCGGAATTGGCCGGGTCGGGCGTGAAGACCCTCGTGCTCGAGCGTCGCGTGGAAGGCGTGCAATCGCGCGCCGGGACGATCCTGCCGCGCATGCTGGAGCTGTTCGACGCGCGCGGCATCGCCGAACGCTTCATCGAACGCGCCCGTGAGATCACCGACTTTCCTTTCCGCAAATCGCATATCTGGGCCGGCTTCGACCCGATCGAGTGGAAATATCTGGAAACGCGCTTCGGCTTCGGCCTGACCCTGCCGCAAAACATCACCGAGGAGATATTGCAGGGCTGGGCTCTCGAAAGCGGCGCGCACTTGCGATGGGGGGCGGAGGTGCGGGCGCTGCGCCAGCACGATGATGGCGTCGAGGTGGATATCGCCGAACCGTCGGGTGCCCTTTCGACCTTGAAGGCGCGCTATCTGATCGGCGCCGACGGTGGACGCAGCACGGTGCGGGCGCAACTGGGCCTGCCCTTCGAAGGTTCGTCCGGCACCTTTCGCGGCATCGTCATCGATGCGGAACTGGAAACACCGTGGCCTGGCCCGATCGGCGCCGACAATGAAATGGGCTGGCTGCGCGGCTATGCCTTCGGCGAGGGCATCACCCGTTTCAACATCGTCCATCGCGACCGCCGCCATGCGAGCAAGGACGAGCCGGTGACGCTGGAAGAAGCCCTGCAATGCCTGCGTGACATTCTCGGCGACGACTTTGGCATCAAGGGCTTTCGCTGGGCCTCGCGGTTTGACGATCAGTTGCGCGCCGTGCCGCGTTTGCGTGAGGGCCGCGTCTTCCTGGTCGGCGAATCCGCCCGCATCCATTATCCCGCCAGCGGCGTCGGCATGAATTTCTGTTTGCAGGACGCCTTCAACCTCGGCTGGAAACTGGCCCATGTGGTCAAAGGGCTCGCCGACGAGCGCACGCTCGACAGTTACGACAGTGAGCGACTGCCCGTGATGCATGCGCTGCTCGAAAGCGTGAAAGCGCAATGCGTGCTGCAATTCAATTTCGGGCCGGAAGGCGTGGCCCTGAAGCGGCGCATGAGCGAGCACTTCATTCCCCTGCCCGACGTGCAGCGCAAATTGGTGCGCGAACTCTCCGGCCTTGAAGCGCCCTATCCAAGCGCGCCCGGCAGCCACCCGCTGACTGGGGAACGTTGCCCGGACGCCGATGTGACGATGCGCGACGGACATTCGATGCATGTCACCGAACTGCTGCGCGACCGCCAGTTCGTGCTGCTCGATCTCGAAGGCTACAGCCGCCAGTTCGACGCGCTTGCCGTCGCGGGACGTCCTCTCGTCGTCCATCGCGTGCGCCTCGGCCGTGTGCCGCCGGAGCTGGACGGGGTCAAAGCCTTGCTAGTGCGGCCTGACGGTTACGTCGCTTGGGCGAGCACGGATGTTGGCCGCCTCGCCGAAGCCGAAGCTGAGATCAACACCTGGTTGAGGCCATAAGCATGGAGCAACGACCCATTCTCCTGAGCGGCGGCTGGATCATCAGCATGGATCCGTCGATCGGCGACCTGCGTCAGGGCGACGTTCTCATTGAGGGGCAGCGCATCGCCGCCGTAGCCCCACGCATTGAGGCACCGCAAGCCGAGCGTATCGATGCCAGCGGCATGATCGTCCTTCCAGGCTTCGTCGATACCCATCGCCATACCTGGCAGACCTGCGTGCGTCATCGCTATGCGGAAATCGATCCGCTGATCTATTTCCGCGAAATGCTCGGCGCCAAAGGCGCCGCCTATCGGCCCGAGGATGTCTATATCGGCACGCTGCTCGGCGCCGTGGCGGCGCTGGAGAGCGGCATCACCACCATGCTCGACTGGTCGCATGTACAGAACACCCCCGAGCATTCCGACGCCGCCATCTTCGGCCTGCGCGATGCCGGCATTCGCGGCGTCTTCGGCCATGGCTGGCCGTTGATCGAGGGTGACTCGTGGATGTTCGACAGCCAGCGATCGCATCCGCAGGACATTCGCCGACTGCGGCAGCAATATTTCGCCTCCGACGACCAGCTTCTGACGCTCGCCATGGCCGCGCGTGGACCGGAAATGGCGCAGCGCGACGTCTGGATCGAGGATTTGCGCCTGGCGCGCGAACTCGACATCCGCTCGACCATTCACATGGGCGCCTATGCCCGTAACGGCAGCGTGCGCGCCATCGCGCAGATGCAGGCTGCCGGCGTGCTCGACGACGATCTCACATTCGTTCACTGCTGCTTCTGCGGCGACGACGAAATCAAGATGATGGCTGACGCGGGGATCAGCGCCTCGCTGGGCGTCCATTGCGAGATGAATGCGCAAGGTATCGGGGACATTCCCTTCGACCGCCTGCTCGCCGCCGGCATCCGGCCGAGCCTGAGTGGCGACACGGAGACGAAATGCTCCGGCGACATGTTCACCCAGATGCGCCATGCCTTCGCCTATTATCGCTCCTGGGTCGGCGGCCAGCACTCGCGCCTTACCCATCCCCCGGCTCTGTCACTGCGCGACGTGCTGTCCTTCGCCACCATGGCAGGTGCGCAAGCCAATGGGCTCGGCCATAAGGTCGGCTCGCTGACACCTGGCAAGCAGGCCGACATCGTCATGATCCGCACCGACGACCTCAATCTCACGCCGGTTTCCGATGCCATCGCCGCCGTGGTGCTGGCCGCCCATCCGGGCAATGTCGACACGGTTCTCGTCGCCGGACAGGCGGTGAAGCGCTACGGCCACATGCTGCATGTCGACCTCGACAAGCTGCGGCAGCGCGCGCTCGCCTCGCAGGCCTATGTGCTGGGCGAACCGCCGCACGCCCATCCACACCCTCACTAGGCCCCTTCCAATAAAAGCAATGGCTGAGCTCTCGCCCTTGCGACGCAGAGACGCTAAAACCTTCCCGCCGAACACAAAAAACAAGGCGCGGGGTGGAAATGAACAAGCGATTTCAAGTGGCTATCGTTGGCGGCGGCCCGGTTGGCCTGGGATTGGCGCTCGATCTCGGGCTGCGTGGCATCAAATGCGTGCTCATCGAGCGGCGCACCCGCCATCATCGCATTCCGCGCGGACAGAACCTGACCCAGCGCACCCTCGAACATTTTTACTTCTGGGGCATCGTCGATCAATTGCGCGCCGCGCGCGTCATGCCGCCGGGCTATCCGATCGGCAACGTCAATGCCTATCGCAGCCTGACGAGCGAATATTGGCATGCCCACGAAGGCCGCGAGACCGTGCGGCGTTATTTCTTCCAGGACAACGAACGGTTGCCGCAATATCAAACCGAGGACGTGTTGCGCAGCAAGCTCGCCACCGTTCCCGCTGTCGAACAGCGCTTCGGCTGGACCGCCGGCAAGCTGGAACAGGATGAGAAAAGCGTTCGCCTCGACATCACCGACGAAAATGGTGCCCAGGAGACGATCGAGGCCGACTATCTCGTCGGCTGCGACGGCGCTCATTCGACGATCCGTGCCCAGGTCGGCATCGAACGCGGCGGCACCGATTTCGACCAGGTGATGATGCTGGCCGTGTTCAGATCGCCGGAATTGCACGAGCGGCTGAAACGCTTTCCGGAACGCTCGACCTACCGCGTCATGGATCCGGCCTTAAACGGCTATTGGCAATTCTTCGGCCGGATCGATGTCGGCAATGGCTTCTTCTTCCATTCGCCGGTGCCGGCCGAAGCGGCGGAACGGAAGGATTTCGATTTCCAGGGCGTGTTGGAAAAGGCCACCGGCTTCAAGTTCAAAGCCGAATTCGATCATCTCGGCTTCTGGGACCTGCGCGTGGCTGTTGCCGACAAATATCAGGTCGGCCGTGTGCTGATTGCCGGCGACGCCGCGCACAGCCACCCGCCCTATGGCGGCTTCGGGCTCAACAACGGCCTGGAAGACGCCCGCAATCTCGGTTGGAAACTGTGGGGCGCACTCGCCGGCTGGGGCGGTGCGGGCCTCGTGCCGTCCTATAGCGAGGAACGGCGCCCAGTGTTCAAGGAGACCGGCGAGGATTTCATCGCCTCGCGCATCGAGGCCGAAGGCAAGTTCCTGCACACCTACGATCCGGCAATCGATCGCGACGCGTTCGAAGCTGCCTGGAAGCAGAAGGAAGTCGAGGACGGCCGCATGGCCGCCCGCTATGAGCCGAACTTCGAAGGCTCGTCGATCATCTTCGGACCGCCCGGGGGAAAGTGCAGCGCCCATGGCGCGCATATGCTGAAAGCCCGCCCCGGACACCACCTGACGCCGCAACCGCTCAGCAACGGTCGCGACGTTTACGAAGAACTCCACGACGGCTTCACTCTGCTGGCCTTCGATGTCGACGACAAAACCGTCACGGCCTTCGAAACCGCCGCCAAAGCGCTCGACATCCCCTTCAAGGTCATTCGCGACACTTACGCGGATGGACGGCAGGAGTATGAAAGCAAGCTCGTGCTGGTGCGGCCCGACCAATATGTGGTCTGGACGGCGAACGAAGCGCCGGCCAGTGCCGAGGCTGTACTGCGTAAGGTGGTCGGCAAGAGCTGACGGCTTCTGTCATTCCCGACGCAGCGAAGCTGCGAGCGGGAATCCAGAGCGAGTGGTAAAGCGTTGCATGATTGCGACGAGCAGCATTCTACCGCTTGCTCTGGATACCCGCTCACCCGCTATGCGGGTGTCGGGTATGACACCAAAGATTCAGCCCTACTGCTTGACCCAGCCGGAGGCCTCGACCAGAGGCCCCCAATATTTCATGTCGGCTGTGATTTCCTCGGTCATGCCGGCCGGCGGCTTGGGACGCGGCTCGAAGGCGAGCGCCCTCATGCGTTCGGTCACGGCTGGCTGCGCCAGGGCTTTCAGCATGGATGCCGACAGAGCGGCCATCTGCGCATCCGGCGTTTTGGCGGGGGCGAACATGCCAAGCCAGAAATTCAGCTTCATCGGATAGCCCTGCTCCACCGCCGTCGGCACATTGGGCAGTTGCGGCACGCGCTTCTCGTCGGTAACGGCGATGATGCGGAGCTGACCACCGGCATGCTGTTCGAGGAAGTCGCCGAGCGCCGTGATACCTGACGGCAGATGGCCGCCGACGAGATCCTGCACCATCGGCACGGAGCCGCGATAGGGCACCGGATTGAGCGACACTTTCTTTTCGCGCGAGATCGCCAGCAGAGCGAATTGCGGCTTGCTGCCGGCCGCCGCGATGCCGACGCTGCCGAGTTTCGGATCAGCCTGGATCTTCTTGAGAAAGCCGTCGAGGTCTTTGACATCGCTGCCGGCGCCCACGGCCATGGCACCGGAATAATCGGCGATCTGACCGACGGCGGCAAAATCCACCAGCGGATCGAAGCCGGGATTGATCATGGTGAGAGGTATCACCACCATGGTGTGATCGGGCGCCACCATCAGCGTGTGACCATCGGGCGCCGAGCGCTTCAGCGCCTGCGCCGCGATCTGACCACCAGCGCCGGTCATGTTTTCGACGACGATCTGCGTGCCGAGATCGCCGCGCATCTGTTCGGCCAGGAGCCGTGCAACCACATCGATGGTGCCGCCGGCCGGAAAGCCGACCAGCAGGCGGATGGGGCTTGAGGAGAAGGATGGCGCCTGAGCGGCGACCGGCCCCGCGGCAAGAAAGAAACCGGCAACTAGGCCAGCCATGCGTATCTTGATGGAACTTGGCATGCATATCCCCTTTCGTCGTGAGGGCGATAAAATGGCTCTGTGATAGGTGGCCGGCGTTACGACGCCAGCACCACCTCGCGGCGCACGGCGCGCGCATCCACTTCAATCTCGATGTCTTGAACGGGCGGGCGCACGAAATGCCAGTTTAGCCCACCGGCCAAAGCGCCGCGGCGGCCGAACTCCTCGGCCATCGCATGATGCAGATCATGCACCGTGTAGAGGCTGACGTTGAGCACATCGGCCCAGGATACGCCCATCGGCGCGAAGCGCGCTTCGAGATCGCCGAGCGCGAAACGCAGCTTGTCGCGCAACGCATCGGGCGAGGTCTCGCCAAGCCGGGTGATGCTGTCGCGATAGTTCGGCCGGTCCGGACATTCGGCGGCCCCCGAAGTGATGAAGCTCGCGGCCTTCGATGCCGATGGCACCGTGTAACTGAACGCGTAGAAACTCGGCCCGGTAAGCCCGCCCAACTCAGGGCAGAGATTGCAGCGCGCCACCGGATTGGCCTCGTCGCGATAAAGCCCCCAGCGTTCGAGCGGCTGCACGTAACCGCGATTAAAGGCGACGAAGGCGGCCTCGACCAAAGGCTCGGGCGAGCGCAATTCGCAAGCGCAGAGTGCCGTCGGCGGACGGCCAACCGAGGCGAGATGCGCTTCGATGCGGGCGAAGCCCTCCGCTAAAGGCACCGGCCTGGCGAAACGGGCGCGCTCGATCTCCCAACCGGGATTGGCGATGACGGCGGCGGAATACTGGAAGCCGCCGGGCAGATAACGGTAATTGCCAGGATCAAACGCCACCAAACCGCTCATCGCTCGCCACCCCTCTCCGCCTTCTCGTCGCTGCCCGACAAATTACTACGTATTCGTAGTTTAATCTGGCAAAAGCCCGGATCGCTGTCAATCGACGGATTGCTGGAATGTGTGGCAGACGCTGCCTAAAGTTTCGAACTTTCAAGCCCAAGAAGGCGGCGCAGCAGCACGACAAGCCGCTCATGCTCGGCCGGCGTCAGGCGCCGCGAGACGGATTCGCGATAGGCTGCCGCCTTCTCGATACCTTCCTCGAACGCCCGCCCGCCCTTAGGGGCCAGATGCAGCGCATAGGTACGTCCGTCGATCTGCGAGCGCTCGCGGCGCAGCAGCTTCTTGGCGACGAGGCGTGCGACGAGATCGCTACAAGTGTTGAGATCGATGCCGATCTGCTGGGCGACAGCACTCTGCGAGAGGCCGGGGCGCTGGCCGACGGCCGTCAGCAGCGCCAATTGGCGTGACGTGACTTCTTCGCCATAGACCAAGGGAAAGAGCGCTTCCGCCTCGAAATGAGCGCGGCGCAGCAGATGCGGCAGGTGCCGGAACAGTTCAAAGTCGCCGGCCGCAAGGTCGCCGACGCGATCAGATTCTGTGTCCTCGCGTCGCACCATGGCTCCGTCTCGTTCATCGCTTATCCTACCCATAGGCAGGATCGCGGCGATGCTCAATATGGATTAAGTAAATTTCTTTGGTCTTTCAGGCGTGAAGCCATAGTCGAAGAGCAGCTCTTCGCCAGGCGCGACATCGCGCAGCGTCTCGAACGAGATCTTCGAGCGGCAGGCATAGGCGGCCATGTTGGGGCGTTTCGAGTGATTGATGTAGATCGACTCGTTGCCACCGACCAGCGCGTCGATGTCGTATCTTTCATTGAAATTAAAAAGCGGGCAGTAGCCGATCGAATCGTAGAAGCGGGCGCGGCGGGCGCCTTCCTTCTTGGAAATCTTCTGACCTGCGTAATGGATAACGACGGTGCCCTTTGGAATGAGTTCGTCTGCGAAAAGTCCACGACCGTGCTTCTTCGACTTGCGCACGCTTACCTTAATCCGCGACATCGGCCCCTCAATCAAGAATCAATCGCGGGGTCTTACGCTGATGCTCGTCATGGTTCAACAGTGCAGATGATTTTCTGCACGATGAAAAATCATCGTACCGAGACGCTATCGATGAGCAAGGATGTTGATGAGCGTGCCCATCGGATCGCGCACATAGAATCGCCGCACGCCCCAAGGTTCATCGACCGGACCATATTCGATCGTCACGCCCGCCTCACGCATGCGCTTATGCGCTTTGTCGACGTCATCGACTTCGATCGACAAGGCCGGCACGGGCGTGCCCGAGCCGCCTTCGGTCATCAAACTGACTTGCGTCCGCATCGTTTCGTCTGACGTCAGCGTTGCGATCCAGCCGAGGTCCATGGCCGGATCGAGGCCGAGCAGCGCCTCGTAGAAAAACCGCACGGCCGCCATGTCCGAGACTGCGATATTGCTGACGATGCGCTTCACCCGCATGGTGGCTCTCAGCTTGCCTGCCGCTGCTTGGCGGCTTGGATAGCCTGCCAGATTTTATGGGGCGTCGCCGGCATTTCGATATGGGCGACGCCAAGATCGGCCAAGGCATCGACGATGGCGTTGATCGTCAAGCCCAGCGCCGGCGTCGTGCCCCCTTCCCCGCCCGGCCGCATGCCATGGGGATGGCTGTTGGCCGCGACCTCACTGAGATCAGTGGTGAAACTCGGCAGGTCGCTGGCGCGCAGCATGGCATAATCCATGAACGAGGCCGACAGGTTCTGGCCGTCCTTGGCATCGTACCAGCATTGTTCCATCAGCGCCTGGCCGACGCCCTGGGCGATGCCGCCATGGGTCTGGCCATGCAGGATCATCGGATTGACCGCGACACCGACGTCATCGACGGACGTATAGCGCACGAAGCTCAGGGAGCCGGTCTCCGGGTCGACATCGAGCTCGCAGACCGCCGCCCCATAGGGAAAGGCAAGGCCTGGTGTCACCCGATCGCACGCCCCTTTCAACGGCCCTCGTAAATCCTCGGGCAAAGCCGTGGTCTGGATGGCGAAGGCGGTCATCTCGGCCAGGGTGACTGTGCGATCCGTCCCCTTCACCCGGCAGGCGCCATCGGCAAATTCGATGTCCTCGGCTTGCGCCTGGAACATGATGGCGGCCACACGCTGCGCCTTTTCGACGATCTGTTTCACGGATTCGCCGATGACGATGCTGGCGTGGCGCATGGAACGACCCGAATGCGAGCCACCGCCCGCCAGCACGAAATCAGTATCACCGGAACGCACGCGTACCTTCTCGAACGGCACGCCGAGCCAATCGGCGGCCACCTGACTGAAGCTCGTCTCATGACCCTGGCCCGAAGCCTGGGTACCGATGATGACATCGACCGTGCCATCTTCGAGGATCGTCACCTCGGCACGCTCGCGCGGCGCGCCGCTGGTCGTCTCGATGTAATTGGCGACCGCGATGCCGCGATAGAGGCCGCGCTTGCGTGCCTCACGCCGGCGCTTCTCAAAACCCTTCCAATCCGCCAGTTCGAGCGCGCGACGCATGACGCCGAGATAGTCGCCATTGTCATAAACCACGCCGAACGGATTGCGATAAGGTTGCTGGCTCGGCGGAATGAGATTGCGCCGCCGCAGTTCCACCCGGTCGAACCCGCATTGGCGCGCCGCCAGATCGATGATGCGCTCAACCGCATACATGGCTTCCGGCCGACCGGCGCTGCGGTAAGGAATGGTCGAGGGCGTGTTGCTCAGAGCGGCGCGGGCGCGCACATAGGCTGCCGGCACCCGGTAAAGGCTCGTCATCAATTGCGAGCCTTTGTTCAACGGCACGAAAGAAGCCGTATGCGCGCCGATATTGCCCGTATTGACCGAGCGGACGGCCAGGAAATTGCCCTTGGCGTCGAGCGCCAGTTCCATGTCGATATCGAGATCGCGACCCTGGAAATCCGACAGCAGCGCATCCTGCCGTTCAGCAACATATTTCACCGGACGGCCGACAAGGCGCGCCGCATGAGCCACCAGCACGAATTCCGGATAGGTGGCGTTGCGCGTGCCGAAATTACCGCCGACATCGCCGGGCGCGATGACACGAACCTGTTCCGGCGCGACATTGAGCGCATGGGCGACGTCTACCCGCATCTGCACCACGCCGATGCCGTGCGAGGCATGAAGCGTATATTTATTCGCCTTCGCGTCCCATTCGCCGATGCAGGCGCGAGGTTCCATATGCACGCCGGTGACGCGTTGGATCGCCGATTTGAACGACACCTTATGCGCCGCCTTGGCGAAGGCCGCGTCGGTGGCAGCCTTATCGCCAATCTCGGAGTCGAGCGGCAGATTGGCCGGCACCTCGTTCCACAGCGCCGGCGCATCGGTCCCGATCGCCTGCGTGCCGCGCACCACGGCCGGCAGGACATCCCAGTCGATCTCGATGGCTTCAGCGGCGTCACGCGCCGCGAGCAGCGTCTCGGCGACCACCATCGCCACCGCCTCGCCAGCATAGCGGGCACGATCGACCGGCAAGGGCATCTGGCGGGTGATCAACCGCTCCGAGCCGTCGAGGTTGCGCAGCGGGACGTCGTAGCCAACTTTCGACCCGCCGGTGCCGTGCGGAATGTGTTTTAAACCTTGTTCGACCAGATCGGCGCCCGTGAGTACCGCGAGGACCCCCGGCATGGCGCGGGCGGCCGCCGTATCGATCTTGCGGATCGCGGCATGAGCGTGCGGCGAGCGCAGGACATAGGCCTGCGCCAATTTGGGGAATGTGATATCGTCGGCAAATTGCCCCTGGCCGGTGATGAGCCGCTCGTCTTCCTTGCGGCGCGCCGGCTCACCGATATGCTTCACCATGGCGTGTCCCTCGACCCTTTTCCGCGCGACCTTCGATCCGCTGTGTCGCGGCGGGTCGCGTCTGCCTGAATTCGGTTGCGTTGTTTCAGGGCGCCGGACAAATTTCAATAGTGGATTACGGTTTCTACGGGTGTTCCCGGGCACCTGCACAGGTTGAGGCGCGACCCCAGGCCGCAACAGGACCAGGGCCAGCCCGTTTCAACTGGAATCTAATTTGCTCCCCTTTTAAAGTGGGCAGGTTTGGGCGGCCGTCGGCGGCCTTGGCGCGTGCCGATCGTTCGTGACACAGTTGCAGACAGCAGGATGAGGCGTGAAAAAGTGTTGAGCAGCCCTGGCCAGCCCCAAAGCCACCCCCGCGCGGCGATCCGCTTCACCTTTCGCGGTGCGCCTGTCGAGATATCGGACTTCGCACCGCACACGACCCTGCTCGATTGGCTGCGGCTCGACGCCCGGGCCACCGGCACCAAGGAAGGCTGCGGCGAAGGCGATTGTGGCGCCTGCACAGTGGCGCTGAGCCGGCAGCGCAACGGCAAGACCGAATATTTGCCGGTGAATGCCTGCATCCTCCTGCTCGGACAGGTTGATGGCGCCGAAGTCGTCACCATCGAGGATCTTGCCACCAACGGCACGCTGCATCCGGTGCAGCAGGCGATGGTCGACCATCACGGCTCGCAATGCGGCTTCTGCACGCCGGGCATCGTCATGAGCCTGTATGCGCTCTACCGGCAGAGCGAGACGCCGGTAACCCGTGGCAGCATTTGCGACGCGCTCGCCGGCAATCTGTGCCGCTGCACCGGCTACCGGCCGATCATCGATGCGATGATGGAGGCCTGCGCCACGGTGGAACGCTCCGCCCTCCCTGCTCCGGCATCTGTGCTCGCAGGCGACGCGGAGGATATCTTTATTGGCGATGAAAACGCTTTCTTCGCCGCCCCGGCGCGTGAAGCCACCCTGTCGCGGCTCTATGCCAACCATCCCGAAGCACATCTCGTCGGCGGCGCCACCGATTTTGGGCTGAGCATCACCAAAGGGCTCGCGGCGCCGAAAAAGGTCATCTGGCTCGGCCGCGTGCAAGGCTTCGATGATATCCACGCAACGCCAGGCGAGCTTTCGCTTGGCGCCGGCGTCAAACTCGCCGATGCCACGCCGCTCTTGGGTGAACTGCATGCCGACCTCGGCGAGGTCATGCGCCGCTTCGGCTCGGCGCAGGTGCGCGCCTCCGGCACGGTCGGCGGCAATATCGCCAACGGCTCGCCGATCGGCGACCTCGCGCCCAGTCTCATCGCGCTTGGCGCCACCATCGAGCTGCAACGCCGTGAAGTGCGCCGTACCTTGCCGCTGGAAGACTTCTTCCTCGCTTATAAGAAACAAGATCGGCAGGTCGGCGAATATGTCCGCCGCATCATCGTCAAGCGGCCAGCCGCTGACGAGAGCGTGCATATCTTCAAGGTCAGCAAACGGTTCGACGAGGATATTTCCGCAGTGCTGGCGGCGTTCAAATTCACGCTCGATGGCAAGCGCATCGTCGCCGCGCGCACCGGCTTTGGCGGCATGGCCGGCATTCCGACGCGCGCCCGCAAAACAGAAGCCGCTTGCCTGCGCGTCGTGCTTGACGACGAGCGGACCTGGAGCGCGGCGCTGAATGCACTTGCCGACGATCTCCAGCCGATCAGCGATATGCGCGCCAGCGCCGCCTATCGCCAGATCGTCGCGCGCAATCTGCTGCGCAAGGCTTTCATTGAGGCAGGTGGCGGCGGCGCGACGCGCCTTCTCGCCTCCAACTCAGATTTGGGATTGATCGATGCTGCCGAATGAACATATGGCGCCTGAAGCCAGCGGCGAGCGCCTGTCGATCGTGCGCAAGCCTTCCCCGCATGATTCCGCGCGCCTGCACGTGCGCGGTGTCGCGCCTTATATCGACGACATCCTTGAGCCCGCCGGCACGCTGCATGTGGCGCCGGGGCTCGCCAATGTTGCCAGCGGCACCATCACGAAGATCGATCTCGATGCGGTGCGAGCCGCGCCCGGTGTCGTCGCGGTTCTGACCCCGACCGACATTCCCGGCAAGAACGACGTGGCGCCGGCCTTCGGCGACGATCCGCTGTTCGCGGAGAAAGAGGTCGTCTTCGCTGGCCAGGTGATCTTCGCAGTGGTGGCGCGCACGCGCGATGAAGCACGCCGCGCCGCCAAACTGGCGCGCGTCGAGATCACGCCCAGCAAACCGCTTCTCACCATCGAGGATGCGCTGGCGGCCGATGCGAAAGTGCTGCCGGATTACGATTTCAACCGCGGCGATCCGGCGGCAGCGGTCAAAGCCGCGCCGCTGAAGCTCGAAGGGCAATTGCGGATCGGCGGCCAGGAACATTTCTATCTTGAAGGCCAGGCGGCTCTCGCCGTTCCCGGTGAAGCCGGTGAAATCCTCGTCCATTCGTCGACGCAAGACCCCACGGAAGTGCAGCATGTGGTGGCGCGCGTGCTCGCCCTGCCCGACGCCTTCGTCACCATCGAGACCCGCCGCATGGGCGGCGGCTTCGGTGGCAAGGAGAGCCAGGCGGCGCAGACCGCCGTGCTGGCGGCGCTTGCGGCGCGCGTCACCGGCAAGCCGTGCAAAGTGCGGCTCGATCGCGACGATGATTTCGCCATTACAGGCAAGCGACATGATTTCCGCGCCGATTGGGCTATCGGCTTCGACGCGCACGGCCAGGTCAGCGCCTATGACGTGACCTTGCATGCGCGCTGCGGCTGTTCGGTCGATCTGTCGCCTGGCGTGTGCGACCGCGCCATGTTCCATGCCGGCAATTGCTATTGGCTGCCGCAGGTGAAAATCCTATCGACGCGGCTGCGCACCAACACCGTTTCCAACACCGCCTTTCGCGGCTTCGGCGGCCCGCAGGGCATGCTGGCGATCGAGCGAGCGATGGATGGCATCGCTCATGCCACCGGTCTTGATCCACTTGATGTCCGCAAGGCCAATCTGCTGCGTCCCGGTGGCGATCTGACACCCTATGGCCAAAAGGCCGAGGATGCGGACGTTCTCGTCGCGCTGCTCGATAAGCTCGAGGCCTCCAGTGACTATCGTCGGCGCAAGGCCGCCATCGCCGCCTTCAACGCCACGTCGCCGATCCTGAAAAAGGGCCTCGCGCTGACGCCCGTTCAGTTCGGCATTTCCTTCACCCTGATCGCCATGAACCAGGCCGGCGCCTTGGTGCATGTCTATCAGGATGGCTCGGTGCATCTGAACCACGGCGGCACGGAAATGGGCCAAGGCCTGTTCACCAAGGTGGCGCAGGTGGTGGCCGAGGAGTTCGGCATTCCGCTCGATTGGGTGCGTGTCACCGCGACCAATACGGCGAAAGTGCCCAATACCTCCCCCACCGCCGCCAGCTCCGGCTCCGACCTCAACGGCATGGCGGCGCAGATCGCGGCCGCTGCGATTAAGACGCGGATGATAGCTCATGCGGTCGAGGCCTATGGCGTGCCCGAAAACAGCATCGCCTTCCGCGACGGCGTAGTCTACATCGGCAATGCGACCGTGCCTTTCCCGGACTTCGCCAAGGAATGCCGGCAGGCGCGCGTACAGCTCTCGCATGCGGGCTTCTACAAAACACCGAAGATCGAATGGGATCGCGAAGCGCGTAAAGGCCGGCCATTTCTTTATTATGCCTATGGCGCGGCTTGTTCCGAGGTGATCATCGATACCCTGACCGGCGAGATGAAGGTGACGCGGGTCGACGTGCTGCATGATGTCGGCAATTCACTGAACCCGGCGCTCGACAAAGGCCAGATCGAAGGTGGCTTCGTGCAAGGCATGGGCTGGCTGACGACGGAAGAACTGGTCTTCAACGACAAGGGCATTCTGACCACCCACGCCCCTTCGACCTATAAAATTCCCGTCGCCTCCGACGTGCCGCAGGATTTCCGCGTCGATCTGCTCGACCATCCCAATCGCGAGGCGACGATCTATCGCTCCAAGGCAGTTGGCGAACCGCCCTTCATGCTGGCGATCTCGGTCTTCTCGGCCATTCTCGACGCACTGCATAGTCTGGCACCCAGGCGGCAGGTGCCGCTTGATGCGCCGGCGACACCGGAGCGCATCCTGATGGCCGCCGATACGCTCGCCAAACGACCATGACACCGTTCAAGCTGCTGCTTGACGCGATTGCGGGCGAAGGCACCGCCGCGCTGGTCAGCCTGCCACGCACGGCCGGCTCGAGCCCGCGCGATGCCGGCGCCTGGATGGTGGTGCGTCCGTCAGGCGCCTTCAACGGCACGATCGGCGGCGGCGCGCTTG
Source organism: Rhizobiales bacterium 62-17 (assembly GCA_001898965.1). Lineage (GTDB taxonomy): Bacteria > Pseudomonadota > Alphaproteobacteria > Rhizobiales > Beijerinckiaceae > Terripilifer. The sequence goes on along the minus strand of MKVW01000001.1, from coordinate 978,579 downwards.
AATATGAAGCCATCGCCCATGCGCGAGAAGCACTCGCCCGCGCCAAAGAGCCGGTGATCGAACGGTCGCAAGCGCTGGGGCCAGACCTCGGCCAATGTTGCGGCGGCCGCGTCTGGGTGCGGATCGAAACCTTCGACCGCAACCATCTCGCCGCATTGCGCGCGCTCGCCGATGTCACGCCCCGGCAATATATCGTCGCCAGCGTCGGCACTGACGGCCGTATGAAGCGGCGTATCGCGCCCATCGGCGAAGACAGTGCCATGGGCGCCGGCGAATATGTCGAGAATTTCGAGGAAGTGCCGACCAGCCTTCTGCTCTTCGGCGCCGGTCATGTCGGCCGCGCCCTGGTGCTGGCACTCGCGCCCCTGCCCTTCACGGTGCGGTGGATCGATCCGCGCCGTGACATGTTTCCCGCCGTCATGCCGGCAAATGTGACCCCTATTGCCAGCGCCACTCCGGTCGAGGAAATCGATGCGGCGGACAAGGACGCCTTCGTCCTGATCATGACCCATTCGCATGCGCTCGATTTCGACATCGTAACACGAGCGCTCGCGGCAGGACGCTTTCCCTATGTCGGGCTCATCGGATCGGCCACCAAACGGGCGCGGTTCGAGCATCGCCTGGCCGATCTCGGCCTTTCTCAGGAAAAGATCGCACGACTCGTTTGCCCGATCGGTATAGACGCCATCGAGGGGAAGTTACCAGCAGTGATCGCCGCATCGACGGTGGCGCAATTGCTTATCGTCCGCGAACGCACACGCATCGCGAACTAAATATCAACCGGCCCGCAGCGCCCGCACGATACCGGCCGCCCGCCGAAGCGTCGTGACGATAGCCCCGATGACAATCGCCCAGAGCGCGACGGTAAGGACCTGATTATGCCCACCCCAGAGCGGCTCGAACAGCGACAGAAGTCCTGCTGCGCTGACCGTCGCCATGCGATGCTGTTTGGCCATCGGGCCGGAGAAATCGGCCGGCAGGCCGCAGGCACGGCCCAATTCGCGCGTGTAAGCCGTCAGAATTGCAAAACTGGCCCCGGCCCAGCCGAGGGCCGGCTCGCCGATGCCGTAACCCGCGCCGACAAAGATCAGCAGATCCGCGATACGGTCGGGAAACTCATTCCAGAAGGCGCCATCGGCACTGCGCTTGCCGCCTTCGATGGCGACCATACCGTCGAACAGATTGCAGAGAAGCCGGAGCTGACAGAACAGGACCGCCACGATGAAGAGAAGCGCTCGTGGAGCAGCATCCGCCAGACCGGCGCGCCAGAAGGCAATGCCCGCCGCTGCCGCCATCACCATGCTGGCGATGGAGATTTGATTGGGCGAAAGTCCCGAGGCTGTCAGGAAACGGGCGATTGCATGAGCCCAGCCTGTGTCACGGCTCGACAGAGGGCGACGGTCAAGATCGTTGGTCATTGGAGTTTCTGGCTCGCCAAAGAGAGAGATTATAAAGCGCCGCGTAGCTGGTCGCGACCGTCAACGGTACCGCGATCGTCCGGCCGATCTCAGGTGTGCCAGCAATCGCATGAATGGCGGTCAGCAGACTTGCCGAAATCAGTCCGGCGATCACGGGCGGAAGGATGAGCCCGGCCAAGCCTTCGAAGCGCCTGGCCAGATATTCTATTCCACGTTTCAAAACCAAGGTGATACAGGCGGAAATCGTTCCTTGAATCAGCCCGGCATAAAGCGGTGCCGGCATCGGATGCAGATGATTGGCGAAGGCGGCCCAGCTCCCCATCAGCAGGAACGCGACGGCGACATGTGTCATGCTGCTGCGCGCGAAGCGGGTGAAGGGCGCGCTCATGTCGCCGACCAGCCGTAGCGCACCAGATGGAAAAAGATCGGTGCCGAAAAAATCACCGAATCGAGGCGGTCGATGAAGCCGCCATGGCCGGCGATCAGATGGCCCCAATCCTTGACGCCCCGGTCGCGCTTGATCGCCGACATCACAAGGCCCCCGAAGAAGCCCATCACGACGATCACGAATGACAGCAATGCGGCCTGCAGGGGCGTGAAGGGCGTGATCCATGACAGACCGGCACCGACGGCCATGGCGGAGAGCGCCCCGCCAATTAAGCCCTCGACCGTCTTGGAGGGCGACAATCTCGGCGCGATCTTGGTGCGGCCCAGAAGCTTGCCCCAGACATACTGCAGGACGTCGCTCGCTTGCACGACGATGACGAGAAAGGCGATGAGCAGGACGTTGCGTCCCTGATAATCAGCGATATCGAGACTGAGCAAGGCGGGGACGTGAGACACGCAAAAAACGCAGATCATCAACGCCCATTGCACCTCGGCGATGCGCACCAGAAAACGATCGGTGTCGCCGCGCAAGGCCGCGATGATCGGCATCAGCAGGAAGGCGTAGACGGGAATGAAGATCGAATAGAGCCCGTACCAGTCGATCCAGATGAGATAATACTGCACCGGCAGAACGATGAAAAAGGCGGCCGCCAGCGCCCAGTGATCGGCTCGGCGCGTATTGATGAGCGTGATGAATTCGCGCAAGGCCGCGAAGGAGCAGAACGCAAAGAGAAGCGTTACGCCGGTCTTGCCGCCAATCAACGCAAGCCCCATCAATACGACCATCACCCACCAGGCGCGAATGCGATCGTTGAGATTCTCGATGACCGCATTTGTCCCGTCGGGAGAGAGCTTGCGTTGTAGTCCATAACCGACGCCTGAGGCGACGATCAGGATGACGAGCAGCCCAGACAGAACGATCACGAGATTGGGTGGTGGCGCCGTCATAGCGTGTTTGCCTTGGGAGAGAGGGCCAGCAGGGCCGCTTCGGCCCTGGTCAAAAATTCTTGTTTCGCCTCGGTCTCTCCGAGATGCAGTGCCGCGCCAAAGGTGACGGTGCAGATCAGCGGGATCGGCACGAACTCGCCCTTGGGCATGACGCGATTCAGGTTGTCGATCCACACGGGCACCAGGGCTACGCTGCGGCGAGCGGTCGCCAAATGGTACAGACCGCTTTTGAAGGCCAACAGCGGCGCCTCCGTCGTGTTGCGCGTGCCCTCGGGAAACACGATCAGAGATTCGCCGGCATCGAGAGCATCGCTCATCTGGACGATCGGATCGTCCGCACGCGTGTCTCGATTGCGATCGATGAGAACGGCGTTGAAGACATCTCGGCCGATGAAACGCCGCAGGCTGCCTTTCAACCAGTAATCCGACCCGGCAACGGGGCGCGTGCGGCTTCGCAAACGCCGCGGCAGCGCCGTCCAGATCAGAACGAAGTCGCCATGACTGACATGATTGGCGAAATAAATACGTTGTTCGTCGATCGGCGCGACACCTTCCCATCGACCACGCGTGGCGGTGATGAAACGCGCAAAGACGATCACCACCGCTTGCACCATTCGTCCGGCAAAAGATGGCTTGGCTTGCGGTCCGCTCATTCTGTTGCTCACCGCTTCCATCTGTCGACGATATTTCCATTCGTCGCTTTGAACGATCCACTTACGCCGAAACAATCTCACTTTCGAGCCGGAAGAACCGGACCGAGCTAAAGTGGCGCCCAGCCAACATGCGCCGCGCGGGGACATTGGCTTGTGCGTGGGCGCACATCAGGCGGCGCGGTGGAATAGGACACGACGCGCCGAATAGTCCCTATCGGCCCCTGCAAGACCGGCTCCGGCCGATTCTGGGCCGTGCCGACCGACAAAGCGGAACATTTCCGGACAGGGTGCGTTTCACGTCATGATGTCGTGAAGCCGTCGCAGCCGTTTGACAGGGCCTATCATGCCGATAGGTCCTATCGATGGTGGCCCAACGCCGAAGTACTTGGTCCACGTGTTTGCGCCCACCATCGGCGAAGGCCGGCGCGCGTTCCTTGACGGGAACCTGCTTCCTTTCTAACTAGTAGACCTCGCCCAACCGCCTCTGCACTTCGCGAGGACCTGTCGCAATCGCCTGAACTGGCAGGAAAATCGGTTTAAAGCTGGAGAAAACGACAATGGCATTCGAACTTCCCTCCCTGCCCTATTCCCAAACCGCCCTGGCCGATAAGGGCATGTGCCAGGAGACCCTCGAACTCCACCACGGCAAGCACCATCAGGCTTACGTGACCGCGCTCAACGGCTTCGTCGAAAAGAACGACGCGCTGAAGGGCAAATCCCTCGAAGAGATCGTCAAATTGTCCTTCGGCAAGGACGACATGGCCCCGGTGTTCAACAATGCCGGCCAGCATTGGAATCACATTCTGTTCTGGAAGGCTCTGTCGCCGAAGGGTGGCGCCATCCCGGGCGCGCTCGAAAAGAAGATCAAGGACGACCTCGGCGGCGTCGACGCGTTCAAGGAAGCCTTCAAGGCGGCCGCCATCAGCCAGTTCGGCTCGGGCTGGGCATGGCTCATCGTCGGCAAGGACGGCAAGCTGAAGGTCACCAAGACCCCGAACGGCTCCAACCCGCTCGCCACGGGCGAAGGCAAGGCCATTCTCGGCCTCGACGTGTGGGAGCACAGCTACTATCTCGACTTCCGCAACCGTCGTCCCGACTATGTGACGAACTTCCTCGACAAGCTCGCCAACTACGAGTTCGCCGAAGCGGAACTGAAGTCCGCCTAATTCGCCTCTCGCGTAAGATTTCGAGCCCCGGACGAAAGTCCGGGGCTTTCTTTATGTCAGCCCGCGCACCGGGATCGCTGCGCCATGCAACGCCCGCGCGCGGTCGGAGACGAGGAAGGCGCAGACATCGGCGACATCCTCCAACGGCACCATCGACGCCTGGCCCATGGTGGCGCGGTTCTGCGGTGTCGCCATGGCCGAGGGCATGATGCAATTGACGTTGATGCCCTGCTGGCGCACTTCGTCCGACATGGCTTCGGTCAAGCGCGCCACCGCGCTCTTGGCTGCCACATAAGCACCCATGCGGGCGACGCCGTGACCCGCGGCCAGCGCTGAAACGAAAACGATCTTGCCGCGCCCGGCCGCGATCATCGGCGGGGTCATCGCGTGGGCGGTCGCCAGAACCGATTTGACGTTCATGCCCATCATCTTGTCGAGGTCGGCATCGCTCGTCTCGTAAACCGCCGGCCCCATGGCGAAGCCACCGACCGTATGCACCAGAGCATCGATGCGGCCGAACCGTTGCAAAACCGTCGCGGCGACTTGCGCCATCGATGCCGCATCCGTCGCATCGCCCTGAATGTAGGCATAGGACGTTTCCGAGACGGGCTTGGCGGGCGAGGCCGATCCGCCAACGCCGATGATCTCGAAACCATCCTCGATCAGCCGCAGCGATACGGCGCGGCCGAGATTGCCGGTGGCTCCCGTGACGATGGCGACGGGCTTTGTCTCAGACATGCGAAAACTCCTGATCAGGAATAGCAATTGATGTGTTGCCATGGACCCTGGCTGCGCCCACAATCGCGCGGATTGGAGAATTGATAAAGCCTATTGGCACATTTCCTGGGAGGGGATCATGCCACTCGATGCATTGGACAAAGTGCAAACGCTCGACGATCTGACGAGCGCCGCCGCCAACCGCAATCTCACACCCGGCTGGATCAAGCGATCGACCCCTCTGCTCTGGCGGGAGCCTCGATCCGTTTTCGTGCCACATCAATGGACTTGGCACGACGCCAAGGCCGGGCTCGACAGCGCTGCGCGGCTGATTGGCACGGATCTGGCCGAGCGTCGCAATCTGGTCATGCGCAATCCGGTCGACGGCAATGATTTCGCCACTTTGCGCACTTTGGTCTGCGCCTATCAGACCATTTTGCCGGGCGAAGTCGCCAGCTCACATCGCCATGCACCGCACGCCTTTCGCGTCATTCTCGACTCGCACGGCGCCTGGTCGATCGTCGATGGCGAGAAACATCCGATGGAGACCGGCGACGTGGTACTGACACCTGGTTGGAGCTGGCACGGCCATGGCCACGACGGCACGGCACAGGCCTATTGGTTCGACGGGCTCGACGTACCTCTCACCCACCTGCTCGAACCGATGTTCTTCGAGGAACATCCCGCCGGCCTTGAGCCTGTGAAGGCAGTGACGCCGGACTCGCCGTTTCGTTTCACCTGGGCAGCGACACAAAAAGCGCTCGACGCGGCGCGGCCCGACAACGAAGGCCATTTCGGCCGGCGCATCGTGCTCGACACCCAGACGATGCCGACGATCACCATTCACATGCAGCGCTGGGACAGCGGCTTCCGCAGCAAGGCCTACCGTTCGACCGCCAATCAGATCTTCATCGTCATGCAAGGCAAAGGCTCATCGAAAATCGGCGACAAGACTTTCGATTGGAGTTTTGGCGATACGATCGCCGCGCCCTGCTGGTCGGCGATCGCCCATCAGGTGAGCGAAGACGCGGTGCTCGTCAGCATGAGCGACGAAGCGCTGCAACGCTTCGGCCGCATGTGGCGCTTCGAGGCGCTTGAATGAGCCAGGCAGCCGAACCGGATCAGAGATTCGGCAACTCCTTCGCTCTTGGATCGTCGGTAAATTCAAACGCTTTCTTGAACGCGGGCCTGCTGCTCAAGCGGCGATACCAGTCGAGCAGATGGGTATAAGTGCCCTCGGGGAGAAAATCCGGACGCAGATTGCGAATGCGATCGATGAACGGGATCATCGCGATATCGGCCAACGAATAGGTCTCGCCGGCCAGCCACGGTGCCGCCGCCAGAGTGGTCTCTGCACGATCGAGGCAAGCCTTCATCTTGTCATAGGCCTCTTCCAGTTCCTGCTCGGAATAGCCACCTTCCGCCATGCGCGCCCAGCGTTCGCGACGTTCGGCCGACGGCACGCGCGATAGTGTGTCGTTGCGCGCCTCGTCCGACAGTCCTTCGGCCGCCCGATGACGCAGCTTATGCCACGTCGGCGCATAGACCGCTTTATAGGCTACTTCGTCGGAGTATTTCGTCCAAAGCCGCATGGCCGCCCGCCCATAGGAATCTTTCGGCTTGAGCGGCACGTCTGGAAATTCGTCGTCCAAATATTCGATGATGATGCTGGACTCGATGACGGGTTTGCCCGCATGCACCAACGTCGGCACGACCCCATTGGGGTTCAGCTTGAGATAGTCCGGCTGGTGCTGTTCGAACTTCTGCAGATCGAGCAGATGGCTTTTGAAAGCAATCCCCTTTTCATAGAGACAGAGGCGTACCTTTTTCGAACATGTCGAAGCCAGGCCATGGTAGAGATCGATAGTTACTTCCGTCATTTATGCCTCGCATTTCGCGTGTCGACATAATGTGAAATCTTGGCGCGTCGCCTCACTTGACGTGCGGCATCACTTCCTTGCTGAACAGACGCGCCGAGGTGATGGCCTGCTCGTAAGGCAGGTTATGAAAGTTCACCTGCAGTGAAGCACTTTCGAAACCACCGACATCGGCATTGTATTGGGCGACCGTCTCGCGCAGCGTCTTGGGATCGCCGACCCAGATGGCACTCTTTTCCACCTGCGTCTCGAACGTTTCGGCACGCAGGCTGGCGATGATCTTGCCGTAGTTGGGATAGTCCTTGGAATCGAGTTCGCCGTCCCATTCGCTGGCGGAATCGACCACGGCCTTGAGATATTTGTTGATCGGATCGCGGGCGATCTCATGGGCCGCCTGTTTCGATTCGTGGCAGTACATGTGGAAGGCCAACATCACCCGGCCGATGCCGGGATGGCCGGCGGCTTTCCAGGCCTCGCGATAGCGCGCCAGCAGCGGGCGCAAGGTCTCGCCCACCAGCGGGATCGCCATAATGCTGTAGCCCATGCGGCCGGCAAATTCGAAACTCTCAGGGGTCGCCAGCGCGGCGATCCAGAACGGCGGGCGCGGTGACTGGGTCGGACGCGGCAGCGAGGAGACGCGATCAAGCTTGTGAAACTTGCCGTCGTGGCTGACCGTCTCCTGCTCGAGCAGCAAACGAATCTGTTCGATGCCTTCATCGAAGCGGCCGCGGCTCTCGTTGACCGAGATGCCGAAGCGGGCGAATTCGTGCGGCAGAAAGGCGCGGGCAAAACCGACGTCGAGCCGCCCGCCGGAAATGGCGTCGAGCATGCCGATCTCGCCGGCGAGCTTCATCGGATTGTTGAACACCGGCAGCACGGCGCCGGTCATCAGCCGCGCCTTTTTCGTGCGCATGGCCGCCGCCGACAGGAAGACGATCGGATTGGGGCTATAGCCGCCATAAGGGCGGAAATAATGTTCGACGATGCGGACCGACTTGAAATTCAACGCATCCGCCTCATCGACGATGCGCAGGCTCTCGGCGAAATAATCGCCCGCGCTTTTTTCATCCGGCCCGACGCTCGGAAAAAATTGCAACCCGAATTCCATGGTGCGCCCTCCCCGGGGTTTCCTCCAAAACCATTTATTCATCCGTGTACGGATGATATAGCTTCGTCCCTGCCCATCCGTTTGTCAAGACGGGAGTTCCCGAAGGGCCGTTGCCCCAATTGGCAAAGCCGATCGCCATGGTTTTGATGTGGGTCAAGACAGCTATAAAATTAGTGTGTCTAGGTCGGAATCTGCTATCTGCGTCAGCAGACATTCCAGTCCGCTCGCCAGCATCGACGTTTCGGGCGAGGGACATCAGGGGAGAGCTGTCATGAAGGGTGCGGCGAAAGCCACCAAGGCCAAGAAAGAGAAGGAATATTCCGATATTCCTGGCACGATCGTTTTCGATGCCGACCAGTCGCGTATGGGCTACGGCATCAACATGTTCTGCATGTCGCTGCTGAAGGCGGAAAACCGCGAGGCCTTCAAGGCGGACGAGAGCAAATATCTCGACGGTTACAAGCTCACCGCCGATCAGCGCGAGGCGATCCTCAACCGCCAGTGGAACCGTATGCTGGAACTTGGCGGCAACATCTACTTCACTTCCAAACTGGGCGCGACCGACGGCCTGTCGTTCCAGCAGGTGGCCGCGAAGATGACCGGCTCCACCCAGCAGGAATATGCCGACATGATGCTCGCCGGCGGTCGTCCGGTGAAAGGCAATCGCAGGAAATCGGAGTGGGAAAAGAAAAATGGCTAAGATTGTAGCAGGCGTCTGCACCTCGCATGTGCCGGCCATTGGCGCGGCTCTCGATCTCGGCAAAACCGAGGAAACGTATTGGAAGCGTGTCTTCTCCGGCTACGAGCGCTCGAAGCGCTGGATCGAAGAGGTCAAGCCGGATGTCTGCATCGTCGTGTTCAACGACCATGCGACGGCATTCTCGGTCGACGTGGTACCGACCTTCGCGCTCGGCTGCGCCGAGGAATTCATTCCCGCCGATGAAGGCTGGGGTCCGCGGCCGGTGCCTGTCGTCAAGGGCCATCCGGAACTCGCCGCCCATATCGCCCAATCGGTCATCCTCGATGAATTCGACCTGACCGTCGTCAACAAGATGGACGTCGACCACGGCCTGACCGTGCCGCTGAGCCTGATGTTCGGCCAGCCGGAAGAATGGCCGTGCAAGATCATTCCGCTGGCGGTGAACGTCGTGCTGTTCCCGCCGCCGACAGGCAATCGCTGCTTCCACCTTGGCGAAGCGATCCGCAAGGCCGTGGAATCCTTCCCCGAGGATCTCAAGGTCGTGGTGTTCGGCACCGGCGGCATGTCGCATCAGATTTCCGGCCCGCGCGCCGGCCTGATCAACAGCAAGTTCGACAAGAACTTCATGGACAACTTCTCCGATCATCCGGAAAAACTGACCGCGCTGCGCCACGTCGAATATATGCGCGAAGCCGGTGCCGAAGGCATCGAAATGGTGATGTGGCTCGTCGCCCGCGGCGCGCTCAACAAGAACGTCGAGGAAGTCTACCGTTTCTACACGGTGCCGGCCTCCAACACCGCCGTCGGCCACCTCATCCTGGAAAACCGGCCCGAGAAGCGCGCGACCAAAGCCAAGGCCAAATCGGCTAAAGCCAAGTCCGCCAAAACCAAGTCTTCGGCACGGGCGAAACCGACCAAGGCGAGCCGCACCAAGAAGGTGCTGGCGGTGCGCGGCAAGGCTGCTCCGGTCAAGGCAAAGAAAGCTGCCAAGAAAGGCGCGGTGAAGAAGGCCGCCAAGAAGGCTGCGAAGAAACTGGCCAAGAAGGCCCGTCGCTAAGCTCAGGTTTTCTGCGAAACAGGATGCGCCGGCCGCCCCTCGCGGCCGGCGCATTGCTTTGGTGGCCCTGAGACGACATGCTGTCCCTACGACCGGGAGGGGACGTCATGAAGCATTGGATTGCCGGCATCGCCGTGGCCATCAGCGCCGTGGTTTCGAGCATCGGTTTTGGTCAGGCCCAGGATTTTCCAACCCGCGAGATCAAGGTCGTGTGCGGTTTTCCGGCCGGCGGCGGCGCCGACATCATGTGCCGCTATTTCGCCAAGCAGTTGCAAGCCATTTCCGGCAAGACGTTCATCGTCGAAAACCAGCCCGGCGCCGCCGGCAATCTGGCGCATGGCTATGTGGCGCGGCAGCGGCCCGACGGCTATGTGATCTATCCGGTCGGCGGCAGCACCTTGGCCGCCAGCCTCTCCCTGTTCAAGAAGCCGCAAGCCGATCCGCTCAAGGATTTCGACTATCTCGGCTCGCTGTTCAAACAGGCCTGGTTCATCACCGTCGACGCCAAGAGCCCGTACAAGACTCTGCCGGAGCTGACCGCCGCCCTCAAGCAGAAGGGCAGCAAGGCCTCGTTCGCCACATCGACGACTATCGGAAATGTGATGGGCGAAATGTACAAGCAGATCGCCGGCCTCGATGCGGTTCAGGTGCAATATAAAACCATGGGCGACAGTCTGAACGATCTGCTCGGCGGCAATATCGATTACATGGTCGCCGATGCGCCCTATCTGATCGGCCAGATGAAAGCCGGCCGGCTGCGGCCGCTGGCCATCGGCAGCGGCGAGCGCATGAAATCCGTTCCCGACGTGCCGACAATGACGGAAGGCGGCGTGCCCGGCATCGATCTGTTGACCTGGTGGGTCGTGGCCGTGCCGAAGGGAACGCCGCAGCCGGTCAAAGACAAGCTGTCGGGCTGGATCAATGAAATGGTGCGGATGAAGGAGACGGAGGAGTTCTTCGCGGCGACCGGGTCCGACACGTTCGTTCTGACGCCGAAGCAGATCGACACCTATCTGCGCGACGAGATCAAGAACTGGGCCGACTACATCAAGCGCGCCCGCATCGAACCGATGTAAAATCGAGCGGATGCAAAAGGGAGCGCCACATGGGCGCTCCCTCGTTTCTTGTCTTAGTCCTTGGTGACGATCAGCGCGTCCAGCGCTGTAACGCCCTGCCCGCGCGGATGCGCGAACACCGGATTGATGTCAATTTCCATGATCTCTGGCACGGTGCGCATCAGATTGCCGACCTTGACCGCCACTTCCGCCACGGCTTCGACATCGACTGCCGGCGAGCCACGGAAGCCGTCGAGCAGCTTGGCCGTCTTGAGCTTGTAGAGCTCCTTGACGATCGCTTCCTTGGAGAGATCGGGCGGCAGCAGGCGCACGTCGCCGATCGCTTCGATCAGAACGCCACCAATACCGACGACAACGACCGGCCCCCAGACCGGATCGCGGCGCGAGCCGACGATGAATTCAAGACCCTTCGACGACATTTTCTCGACCAGCACACCGTCGAGCTTCAGGCCCGGCTGGTAGCGCTCGACGTTCTCGTGCAGCGTCGTCCAGGCTTTGCGCACGGCGGCTTCGTCGGCGAGGTTGAGGAGCACGCCGCCGGCTTCCGTCTTATGCGCCAGCTTGGCCGCCTGCGCCTTCATCACCACCGGATAGCCGATCTTGCCGGCGATCTGCACCGCCTGATCGGCCGAGCGCGCCAAATCACCCTCGGGGATGCGGATGCCCGCGGCCTTCAGTGCCAGCTTGCCGACCCATTCCGCCTGCGTGCCCTTGCCGAAGGATGGCAGGCCCGAGAGCGGCTTGGCTTCGACGGTCATCTTGGCGCGTTCCACCGCACGACCATGGAAGGTCACCTGCGCCATGGCGCGCATGGAGCGCTCCGCCGAGCGGGAGATGATGATCTTCTTCTCTTTGGCCTTGTCGATGAACTCCTGCGGCAGCGGCGAGCGCTCGCCCAGGATCGAGAACACCACCGGCTTCTTGCTGGTGTCGATCGCCTTGGTGATGCCGTCGAGATATTTCATCGCCAGCACCGGCGGGCCGATCGGAATCGAAATCACCATGCTGCCCATGGCCGGATCGTCGAGCAGCGCCTGCGCGCCCTGCCCGACCAGTTCCGGCTGCCACACGGGCTGGGTCGTCAGATCGAGCGGATTGCGCGGCGTGGCGAAGGACGGCATGACCTTGCGCAGTTCGGCTTCCTGCGCCGCCGACAGCGGCGGAATATCGAGATCGAGCTTGTCCAGGAAGTCGTGCGCGAGGGCGCAGAAGGCGCCGGAGAAGGTCAGGAAGCCCGGACCATTGACCGGCGACTTGGGATAACGCGTAGCAATCTCGGCGCTGTCGATCAGTTCGTCGATCGTATCGACGAACATGATGCCGGCATGGGTGACGAGCGTGCGCATGACCGCATGGTTGCCTGCCAAGGCGCCGGTGTGGGAATTGACGGCATCGCGGCCCTTGTCGCTTGAGCCCGGGTGCACCATCAGCACCGGCTTGCCCGCCGCCATGGCGCGGCGTGCCGCCGCCAGGAAGGCTTCCGGCTGACGCACTTCCTCGACATAGATGATGATGGAAGCGGTGGTTTCGTCCTCGACGAAGAAGTCGACGAAATCCGCGAGGCCCACGCCCGCCTCGTTGCCCGACGATAGATTGTAGCTGACCGGAATGTCACGCTGATCCAGGCCCTGGCGGATGTGCGCCATCAAGCCACCGCTCTGCGAAATCACGGCGGCGGCTGAGCGCGGCTTGGCCTCGATCTTCTGAACGGTGGTCGCCGACACGAAGAAGGCGTTGAAGCCGGTGATGAAGTTGGAATAGCCGAGGCAGTTGGGGCCGAGCAGAGCGACATTGCCGTCGCGGGCGATCTTGGCCAGTTCGTCCTGCTTGGCGCGCTCGCCCACTTCGGCAAAGCCGGAGGCAAAAATCACCGTCGCCTTGACCTTGCGGCGAACACAGCCCTCCATGGCCTCCTTCACACCGACCGCCGGCAAGGTGAAGATCGCCAGATCGACGCCCTCGGGCAGTTGGTCGATTTCGGTGAAGACTTTCCGGCCTTCGACCTCGCCGCCGCTGCGGCCGACAAGATAGATATCCCCGGCAAAATTATTGGTGGTCAGATTCGTGAGGGCATTCATGCCCGCCGAGCCCGGTTTTGACGAAAAGCCGATGACCGCCACCGATTTCGGCCGCATGTAATATTCCATGACGGCGGCGCCACGTGTTGCTGTCCCGTTACCCAAAGCCGTTTCTCCCATCTGAGGTCTGCTGCCGGTTGATCGCAGGCAGAAGCTTGAAGTTGTTGGCGAAACTCACGCTTCAAGGAGCGGAAGGACAGCCCGTTAGCGGCCGATTCCTCGCCCTTGCAGCCTGAAATTCGTCGAAACCGGCTTCCATTTGCCGGGCCTCGACGCGCAAGTCAACTATATCAGCCTCCTTGCGATTGTCTCCAACTTGCGCAATTGTGCCGCCCACGGCCAAGGAGGAAATATGACCGACCAACTCGTCACCTATGAACTCGAAGACGACATTGCCCTGATTGGTTTGAACCGTCCCGACAAGCGCAATGCGATCAACGACGAGACAAACCGCCAGCTGCGCGCCGCCCTGACCCAGGCGAATGAAGAAGCCAAAGCTGGCGTCATTTTCGGTCATGGCGACAATTTTTCCGCCGGTCTCGATCTGGCCGAGGCCCTGGAATGGATCAATGCCCCGCCGCAGGCACGTCGCCGCCGCCGTGGCCATTGGCACCCCACCCTCGACATCATGGCCCGTGGCGGCGTGCCCTTCGTGGCCGCGCTCAAGGGCGCCTGCATCGGCGGTGGCCTGGAAGTGGCCTCGGCCGCGCATATCCGCGTCGCCGATGAGACGACCTTCTTCGCTCTGCCGGAAGGCCAGCGCGGCATTTTCGTCGGTGGCGGCGGTTCGGTGCGCATCCAGCGCCTGCTGGGCTATGCCCGCATGGCCGACCTGATGCTGACCGGACGCGTGCTGACCGCCGAGGAAGGCGAGAAATACAATCTCTGCCAGTATGTCACACCGAAGGGTGAATCGCTCGAACGCGCCAAGTCGCTCGCCAAGCGCATCGCCAAGAACGCGCCGCTGACCAACTGGGCGATCTGCGCCTGCCTGCCGCGCGTCAACGACGCGTCGCATGAAGACGGCCTGTTCATGGAAACCCTCATCAGCCAGGCCGTGAGCAGCAACCGCAGCGAGGAAGGCCTGAAGGCTTTCGTCGAAAAGCGCGCTGCGCGCCTTGTCGAACCGGGCAAATCCGGCGACCAAGGCTGACGTCAATCGGCGGCGGGCCCAAAGGTCCGCCGCAAGAAAATTCATGAGGGAGTGAACCCATGGGAATGCAGGACACTGCGATCGTCGGCTTTGCCGAAACCAAGATCGTCGAACAGTCCGATCGCGACGTCTGGGAATTGGGCGCCGAGATTCTTGAAGACCTACTCAACAGCACCGGCTTTGAAAAACAGGAAATCGACGGCCTGATCCTGTCGTCGTCGATGACCGGCGCCGGCAATTGCTTCTGGTCGCAGACGACAGCCGACCACCTCGCCTTGGAAGTCGACTTCTGCCAGACCGTCGACATCGGCGGCTGCTCGCCGACCGGCGCGCTGGCCCGCGCGGCCATCGCCATCGATGCCGGCCTGTGCACCACGGTGCTCTGCCTTTTCGCCGATACGCAGAAGGCGGAGAGCAATCAGCGGCCGCGCAGCTTCCAGCAGGAATGGCAGGTACCGCAGGGGCTGCTCGGGCCGCCGACCTCCTTCGGCTTCATCAGCAGCCGCTACGACCATCAGTTCGGCCTGGATCTCCGTGCGCTCGGCAAGCTTGCCGTGGCGCAGCGCGATAGCGCCGTGCTCAACGATCTTGCCTGCGAGAAGCTGCGCAAGCCGATCACCGTCGACGACTACATCAACTCGCGGTTGATCGCCGATCCGGTGCGCCTGCTCGACAGCGTCATGGTGTGCGACGGCGCCAGCGGCCTGCTCATCACCAGCAAGAAGAACGCGGCGCGCAAGGGCCTGACCAAGATCGTCACGCCGATCGGCTATGGCGAGCGCACCACCTATCGCGCCAGCGAGAGCATGGTCGACGTCACCGACACCGGCCATCGTGTCGCCGGCGCGAAAGCGTTCAAACAGGCGGGTCTTTCGCCCAAGGATATCGCCTCGATCCACCCCTATGACGATTTCATCATCGCCATCATGCTGCAGTTCGAAATGCTTGGCTTCTGCAAGCAGGGTGAAGGCGCGGCTTTCATTCGCGAGCATGAATTCAATCATCTCGGCGATCTGCCGCTGAACACGGGCGGCGGCCAGATTTCGGCCGGCCAGTGTGGCCTTGCCGGCGGCGGCACCAATCTGGTCGAAGCCGTGCGCCAGCTCTTCGGCGAAGGCGACAAACGCCAGGTGAAGAATACGAAGAACGCCCTCGTCACCGGGATCGGCGGCATTCCCTACGCCCGCAACTGGAACTCCAGCGTCGTCATGATCTTGACGCCCAACGGTTGAGGAAAGCTCATGAACACGATCAACGACACACTCAACATCGAGCGCGATCCGCCCAAGTGGCGTTCGTTCTCAAAGCCGTTCTGGGATGCGACGCGCGAGAAGAAGCTCATCATCCAATACGACAAGGAAGTGGGCAAATATCAGTTCTTCCCGCGCCCGACATCGATCTACACGGGCAAGAAGAGCAATCTCGAATGGCACGAAGTCTCGGGCCATGGCGAGGTCTATTCCTTCACCATCGCGCGTCGTGCGCGCCCGCCCTTCCAAGGCCATGAACCGTTCTTCATCGCGGTGGTGAAACTGCCCGAGAACGTCAATGTCATGGGCAATATGGTCAATTGCTCGATCGAACAGATGAAGATCGGCCTGAAGGTGAAACCCTATTGGGCGCCGCTTTCCAACGGCACGCATCTTCTGATGTTCGAGCCGGAATAAGAAACAAGGAAGCGGGCCGGACCTCCCTGCCCGCTTCTCTTTTAAAACGTAAATCGCGCCTTGATCTGCGGTTCCAGCAACCATTGCGAGAAACGCGCCCGACTCAGGCTGCTTTTGGAAAACTGGTAGCTCAGCTCGCTGCCGATGTTGAACCCCTTCGTCACCTCATAGTCGAAGCCGCCGCCAAGAGCGAAAATCGTATCGACACGATGCAAGGGATAGGACGTATAAACGCGCACTTCCGCGCGCGGGCCAAAACTCACACTGAACTGATCCGTGAGATTGTAGCCGAACGCGCCTTCCAGTGAATATTTCAAACGGTTGAGCAAGCGGTCGTTCGCTTGCTGGAAGGACACGCTGGCGATCGGCGTAAAACTCCAGCCGCTTTCGCCAAGAGCGAACTCCCGCGACAGGCCGGTTGAAACGACCAGCGCTGCATAATCCTTCGGTCCATAGAAATTGACGAAAGTCTGTTTCACGTCGATCTGATTGCGCCAGTTGAACTCGCCGATGCGGATCGAAGCCCGCACGGCCGCCGACGCATTGGTGCCACGCACCACCATCGGCGGTTCGAGGCCCGCATGTTTGTGACGCACCATGAAATCGAGGGCGAAATCGGAATTGACGCGATAGCGCACGCCGGCCCGCACCGAGGGCGAGAAGATGAAACGCGGCGTGCGGCCAAGGCCGGGATTCAGCGTTTCATCGTAATTGTCGTCGTAATCGCTATCGGAACCGCTGTCGCTATCCTGCGCCAAGGCGCCGCTTGCCGTGCAAGCCGACAAAGCGGTGATCAGATAGATCGTCCCTCGCCTGAGTGGGGAAGCGGATTGCTTGCTCGTGAGCACCATCCGCTTCGTCTCTCCGTCTAAATGGCGAACCGCTCCAGGTGATAATCCCTGTCGCCCATCATCTTTTCAAGAGCCGTGAGGCGGCGGAAAAAGTGGCCCGCGATATATTCCATCGTCATGGCGATGCCGCCCTGCAATTGGATCGCACCGCGACCAACCACCTGACCGCAAGCATCGATCTGCGCCTTGGCCGCCGAGATGGCCTGGGCGCGGGCGGCCGGATCCTTGGCATCGGCCTGTTCGATGGCCAGGAACAGCATGGAGCGGGCCTGCTGTTCGGCCATCACCATGTCGGCCATGCGATGTTGCAGCACCTGGAACTTGCCGATCGGCCGGCCGAACTGCATGCGCGTCTTGAGATAGTCCAAGGTCAGCGCATTGAGCGCGCCCATGGCGCCTAAAGCCTCGCAGCCGACGGCCGCGGCACCCCGATCGATGGCGGCTTCCAACGGACGGAGGCCATCGCCTTCGGCACCGACGAGGGCGCTGGCTTCGACCTTCACACCGTCGAAGGTGACTTCGGCAGCGCGACGATCGTCGAGATTGGGATAGACGCGCATGCTGACGCCTTCCGCCTTCGGATCGACGAGGAACAGCGAAATGCCGGTGGCATCGCCGACCTCGCCGGAGGTGCGGGCGCTAACGATCAGCTTGTCAGCCGTGTCGGCACCGAGAACGACCGCCTTATGACCATCGATGACATAGCCGGCGCCATCCTTGCGCGCCTTGGTCGCCACATGGTTCAGCGCGTAGCGCGAGTGCGCCTCGGTGTAGGCCAAGGCGAGCAACATGTCGCCGGAAGCGACCTTCGGCAGAATGTCGTGCTTTTGCGCTTCCCAGCCGGCCGCCGCGATCAGGCCGGCGCCAAGAACCACTGTCGACAGATAAGGCTCAACCACGAGGCCCTTGCCGAAGCTTTCGAGCACCACGGCCACGTCGGCGAACGAGCCGCCGCTGCCGCCCTGCTCTTCCGGAATCTCGATCCCGAGCAGGCCGAGTTCGGCGAGCTCCTTCCACAGTTTGCGCGAAAAGCCGTCCTCCGAGGCGACGATCTTCTTGCGCTCTTCGAAATCATAGCGATCGCGCACCAGCCGATCGGCCGTGTCGCGCAGCATCGCCTGCGTGTCGGTTGCAACGAAGTCCATGTCGCTCAAAGCCCCAATGATTTTGCGATGATGTTGCGCTGGATTTCGTTCGATCCGCCATAGATCGTTACGACGCGCGTCGAAAGATAGGTCGGCCCCAAAGCGGCCGCCTCATCCGGGCCGATATAGTCCATATTGCCCAGGCCGACGCCGCGGTTCGGATCGAACGGCAGCGCATAGGGACCGACCGCATCGATCAACAACTCGGTCAGGGTCTGCTGGATTTCCGAACCCTTGATCTTGAGCAGATTGGCTTCAACACCGGGCGATCCCTCCTGCGCCAAGACGCGTAGCGCGGTGATTTCCAGCGCCAGCAGCTCCATTTCCAGCTCTGCCACCTTGGTGCGGAAGGCCGGCTTGTCGAGCAAGGACGCGCCGCCCGTGCCCTGGTCGGCGGCAAGCGTTTTCAACATGCGCAATTCGCGCTTCGACTGGCCGATACGGGCAATGCTGGTGCGCTCGTGGCCGAGCAACAGCTTGGCATAGGTCCAGCCCTTGTTGACCTCGCCAATGAGGCTTGAGGCCGGCACGCGGACATTGTCGAAGAAGGTCTCGTTGACCGAATGGCCGCCATCCATGGTGATGATCGGCCGCACGGTGATGCCAGGAAGCGACATCGGGAAGACCATCATGCTGATGCCTTCCTGCTGCTTGGCATCAGGATCGGTCCGCACGAGGCAGAACATCATGTTGGCGAACTGGGCATAGCTGGTCCAGGTCTTCTGGCCGTTGATGACCCATTCGTCTCCGTCACGCACGGCGCGGGTCTTCAGCGAGGCGAGGTCGGAGCCGGCGCCTGGCTCGGAAAAACCCTGGCAGAACCAATATTCGAGGGTGCGGATGCGCGGCAGAAGCTCTTTCTTCTGCGCCTCTGAGCCGACGTGAAACAAAACCGGCGCGATCATGCTCTCGCCGAAGGGCACCGCCGGCGGCGCGCCCTCTTCCGACATCACGTTGTCGAACACATGACGCTGCAACGGCGTGAAACCGGGGCCGCCATATTGCTTCGGCCAGCCGGGACAGGCCCAGCCGCGCTCGCATAATTTGCGCTGCCAATAGATTTGAGCGTCCGGAGACATTTTGGCATGACGGATCACCTTGTCCTTGATCGCCGCCGGCAATTCGGCACGAGCGAACTCCCGTACCTCCTCCGCGAACTTCTGCGCTTCGTCCGGATATTTCAGATCCATCCTCGTCCCCGTTCCCTTGAATATTTTTCAGACAGACGCTGCCGAAAATTTGCCCTCAATGCAAGCCTCCCTGACATATGTTTGGGTGCTTTTTGCACGTCCGGGCTGCATAGCTGATAGACCGCCAAATGCAGCGGCGCGGGGCCTCTCCGATCAACTTGCGCCCTGCGCAACTCTGTAGCACCTTCGCCGCACAATGACCGACCGATCCTACGGTCCGGCAGAGGAAGGAAACGCACAATGCGCATGGCCGCCATCGGCTTGATCGTCTTCGCTTGCACAACCAGCATCGCACAGGCGCAATCGCCGGAAGAATTTTACCGCAACAAAACCATCGACTTCATCGTTCCGACATCGCCGGGCGGCGACTATGATCTGCGTTCGCGTCTGGTGGCCCGTCACTATCCCCGCCTGATGCCGGGCAATCCGCAGGTCGTCGTGCGTAACATGCCGGGTGGCCTTGGCGTCGCGGCCGCCAATTGGATGGCGAAAGTGGCACCGCGCGACGGCACCGTCCTGCACATGATCTTCCAGAACATGCCGACCTTGCAGGCCATCGGCGCCAAGGAAGTGCAATTCGACGTGCGCCAATTCGGCTGGATCGGCAATACGACCAATACGCCCAATGTCATCAACTCCTGGCACACGACCGGCATCACCAAAATCGAAGACGTTTATAACAAGGAGTTAGTGGTCGGCGCGCCGGGTGCCGCTTCAAGCTCCTACGTCTATCCTGCTGCCATGAACGCGCTGCTCGGCACGAAGTTCCGCATCGTCACCGGCTATCCCGGCGGCAATGACGTGAACCTCGCCATGGAGAAAGGTGAAGTGGGCGGACGCGGCTCCAACTCCTGGGCCTCCTGGAAAAGCGGCCATCCGCATTGGCTGGCAGAGAAGAAAATCAACATCCTCGTTCAGATCGGCCTCGAACGCGCGCCCGACCTGCCCAATGTGCCGCTCATCTGGGAATTGGCGAAGAACGACGAGGATCGCGCGGTGCTGAAATTCATCTCGTCGGACATTGGCATGTCGCGTTCGATCGTCACCACGCCCGGCGTTCCGGCCGATCGGCTGGCGGCGCTGCGTGCAACGTTCGACACGATGATGAAGGACGCAGAATTCCTCGCCGAGGCCGCCAAGACGAAGATGGACATCAGCCCTTCTTCGGCAGCGCAGACGCAGGCGGCAGCGGAATCCATGCTCACCGCCTCGCCACAGGTGATCGCCCGCGCCAAGGCCTTGATCGAGGGGCCGGCCGCCAGATAATTTTGGCTTCAAGCCCGTAGCTTTGGATTGCTTCGCCTCGTTCGCAGCGACGAAGCAATCCATCAGCCGTTGGCGAATTTGCTCATCGAGCGATGTTCGGAGCTGATCTTGCGCACCGTGCCGGTGACCGATCGATAGATCACCGTCTCGGTCTCGACGATATCGCCGGACCATTTGACGCCGCGCAGCAGCGCGCCATCGGTCACGCCCGTGGCGCAGACGATGACATTGCCCGCCGCCAGTTCCGTCATGTCGTATTTCTTCTTGGGGTCCTTGACGCCCATTTTGAAGGCACGCTGGCGCTTCTCTTCGCTGTCGAAGACAAGACGTCCCTGCATCTGTCCACCGACGCAGCGCAAGGCGCCCGCCGCCAACACGCCTTCCGGCGCGCCGCCCGTGCCCATATACATGTCAACGCCGGTGCTCTCAGTCTGCGCCGTGAAGATCACGCCGGCCACGTCACCATCGGTGATCATGCGAATGCTGGCACCCGCCTTGCGGCAACCCGCGATAAGCTTGGCATGGCGCGGGCGATCGAGAATGAGCACGGTGATATCGCCCGGCTTCACACCCTTGGCCTTGGCGAGCGCCAGCACGTTTTCTTCCGGCGTTTTGTCGAGATCGACGATGCCCGCGGGATAGCCTGGGCCGATGGCGATCTTGTCCATATAGACGTCGGGCGCGTTGAGCAGCGAGCCCGCGTTGGCGATGGCCATGACGGCAATCGAGCCTGGCATATCCTTGGCACAGAGCGTCGTGCCCTCAAGCGGATCGACAGCGATGTCGATGGCCGGCCCCGTGCCGGCGCCGACCTTCTCGCCGATGAACAGCATGGGCGCTTCGTCGCGCTCGCCCTCTCCGATGACGATGGTGCCGTTGATCGGCAAGCGGTTGAGTTCGCGGCGCATGGCATCGACCGCTGCCTGATCCGCCGCCTTTTCATCGCCCCGGCCACGCCATTCGGCGGCCGCCACGGCGGCACGTTCGGTCACGCGGACGAATTCGAACGCCAGCATGCGATCGATGATGTCCTGTTCCTTGATAACAAGTTCAACCATCGCATGCTCCTGGCCGGTTTGGGCAGCGAGCTACTTGCGCTCGATCCGAATGACCTGCGGACGGCCGACGATGTAGCCGTCACTCAATGCGGCATCCAAGGCGGCCCGGATGTTCGCTTCGCTCGTCGCATAGGTGAGCAACACCACGGTGACCGGATCGCCGCTGGCTGCGCCATGAGCGCCGCCGCGCGGCTTCTGCATGATGCTTTCCAGCGAAATCTTGCGTTCGGCCATGCGCGTAGCAATCGCCGCCGCGGCGCCGGTGAGATCGGCCACCGACAGGCGGATGTAATAGCCGCCTTCGTGGCGCTGCATTTCGCGCCGCGGTGCCTTCTGCAACTGTGCCACCGGCAGACCAAAGGGTGCCGAGCGAATGCCGCGCGCGACGTCAGCGATATCAGCGACGACAGCCGATGCCGTTGCATCGCCGCCGGCGCCCGGACCAACCAGCGTCAATTCCTTCACCGCGTCCGCATCGATGGTCACCGCGTTGGTGACGCCCATCACCTGGGCGATCGACGAGGTCTTCGGCACCATGGTCGGATGCACACGCTGCTCGATGCCTTCGGCCGTGCGCTGCGCCACGCCCAGGAGCTTGATGCGATAGCCGAGATCGTCGGCGGCATTGAGATCTTCGAGCGTGATCTGCTCGATACCCTCGACGTGAATGGCCTGGGAATCGACGGCGACGCCGAAGGCGAGCGACGTGAGAATGGCGAGCTTATGCGCTGTGTCGAACCCACCGATGTCGAAGGTCGGATCGGCTTCGGCATAGCCGAGGCGCTGCGCGTCCTTCAGGCAGGCGTCGAAGGAGAGCTTTTCCAGCTCCATGCGCGAGAGGATGTAATTGCAGGTGCCGTTGAGAATGCCATAGACACGGCTGATCTCATTGCCGGCCAGACCTTCGCGCAAGGTTTTGACGATCGGAATGCCGCCGGCGACGGAGGCTTCGAAAGCGAGCGCCACTTTCTTGGCCTCGGCCAGTTGCGCCAGTTCCATACCGTGCTTGGCGAGCAATGCCTTGTTGGCGGTGACGACAGGCTTGCCGGCATCGAGCGCCGCCGTGACAGCCTGGCGCGCCGGGCCTTCATCGCCACCGATCAGTTCGACGAACAGATCGATCTCCGACGAGGTGGCAAGCGCCACCGGATCGTCGAACCATTTGGCGCCGTTGAGATGAATGCCCCGATCGCGCGACTTGTTGCGGGCAGAGACTGCCACCGGCGTGATCGTACGCCCCGTGCTGGCGGCGAGGGAATTGGCCTGCCGTTCCAACAATCGGACGACGGAGGCGCCCACAGTGCCGAGGCCGGCAATGCCAACACGCAAGGGAGTGCTCATGAAACAATGATCCAGACAAACGGAGGTCAAAACGGCCGAAAGTGGCGATACGGCCAAGCAGCGTTGCGCTTGTGCCCCATTTCCCCCCGCCGATCAAGGAAACCGGATCGGGCCTGCCCGGGATCAGGGCCAGCCCCGATCATGTGCATCTAGCGCCCTGATATCCAGACCGTTTCGGCGGGAAGCCCTGGCGAAAAGCTTGGAACGAAAAGCGCGGGCGTCTCGCCCGCGCTCGAATATCACCCTTACCCGATGAGGCTCGGGGCGATCAGGCCGGTTTGCGCAGCGGCACGACATTGTGCAGCGTCTGGTCGGCGTTGTCGAAGAAGCGGCGGATGCCGCGTGCCGCCTGACGGATGCGTTGCTCGTTCTCGACCACGGCGAGGCGCAGATATTGATCGCCATGCTCGCCGAAGCCGATGCCCGGCGCCACGGCCACATCCGCCTTCTCGATCAGCAGTTTCGAGAATTCCAGTGAGCCCAAATGCGCAAAGCGCTCAGGGATCGGCACCCAGGCGAACATGGACGCGGTCGGCGGCTCGAAATGCCAGCCGGCCTGGCCGAAGCTTTCCACCATCACGTCGCGACGGCGCTTGTAGGTCTGGCGCATCTCCTCGATGCAGTCGTCGGGACCGTTGAGTGCGGCAGCCGCCGCCACCTGGATCGGCGTATAGGCACCGTAATCGAGGTAGGACTTCACCCGGCCCAGCGCTGCCAGCAGGCGTTCGTTGCCAACGGCGAAGCCCATGCGCCAACCGGCCATGGAATAGGTCTTCGACATCGACGTGAACTCGACCGTCACGTCGTTGGCGCCCGGCACCTGCAGCACGGACGGCGGCGGGTTGCCGTCGAAATAGACTTCGGCATAGGCGAGATCGGACAGAATGTAGATTTCGTGCTTCTTCGCGAAGGCGACGAGATCCTTATAAAAGTCGAGGCTCGCAACCATGGCCGTCGGATTGGACGGGTAGCAGACGACCACGGCGATCGGCTTGGGGGTCGAGTGCTGAATCGCCTTTTCGAGCGCCACGAAATAGTCCGGCGTCGGCTCGGCGGGAACCGAGCGGACGACGCCGCCGGCGATCAGAAAGCCGAAGGCGTGAATCGGATAGGACGGGTTCGGGCACAAAACCACGTCGCCCGGGGCGGTGATCGCCTGGGCCATGTTGGCGAAGCCTTCCTTCGAGCCCAAAGTGGCGATGACCTGGGTGTCGGGGTTCAGCTTCACGCCGAAACGGCGCTCGTAGTAACCGGCCTGGGCCCGGCGCAAGCCGGGGATACCCTTGGATGCGGAATACCGGTCGGTACGGGGCTTGCCCGCTGTTTCGACCAGTTTTTCGATGACATGTTTGGGGGCCGGCAGGTCCGGGTTACCCATGCCGAGGTCGATGATATCGGCGCCGGCGGCGCGGGCCTGTGCCTTCAGGCGGTTCACCTGTTCGAAGACATAGGGCGGCAGCCGGCGTACGCGATAAAAATCCTCAGACATCAGAGTATTCCCGATTGGTGTGAATCCGGAGATGGGCAAATCATCGCCAGACCTTCTTAAATATCACTTTCTGGTAGGCGTGCCGAGACCCGTCTCGCAGGTCAGCACGCAAGGCATGGGCTTGGGCTTGACCCGCTTGATCGGCGGGGCCGAGGCCGTCCCGATCTTGCCCTTATAGCCCTTGCGGCCGGCGATCTGGTCGTGCCGGCGGGCGACGGCATCGAGCTCCGCCTCCTTGGCCTTGATCTGATCCTCGGTGAGCACCGTCCGTTGCGGCTGGTTCGGCGGCGGGCCGACGGGCACGAATTCCTGCTCGCGGCCGGTGCGGCGGCGCTGCATCCACTCCGGCGCCTCCAGCGGTGTGGTGGTCAGGCGCGGCCCTTCCATCAACGTGTCAAAAAAGCTGTTGTTTTTCTGTTGGCGGGCGGGCGCCTGTTGGCCCGTAGCTTGCTGCGCATGAGCGCCGACGCTTGCGGCGGCCAAAAGTAGCAGCGCCAAAAGGATCGATTGTGGTCGACGGTGGTTGTTCATGTCGCGAAGCTGTAGCACTTTGTCTGTCCATTGGAGCGTCTATGCGCATTCAACCCTATTGAGAATTGACTAAAGCATTCATTATTTCCGTATTGTGTTGCAATGACGGCTCATACCGTCATCTTTTCCGGTCATGGACATGACGACGCGTTCTAAAAGTAGAAAGTCAGGGAAGAAAGAGAGCGAATCCACCCTTCTGTTGGTGGAGCCGGAAGCGGCAAGCCTGCCCTCTGCCGCCGTCCCCAGCCCGGCCCCGGCTGCTCCGCAAGTGAAGCTTGAGCCTCCTAAAGTCAAGCCTGAGGCAAAGCAAGACGGCCCACAAGCGTCCTCGAAATCTGATTCAAGGAACGATGCCAAGGCCAACAATCCGCAAGATTTTCCGGTTCCGGATTTCGAGGCCCTGTCTCTCAATCTGGCGCGCGCCACCGAGCAGACCGGCAAGGCCCTCGCCGCGTGGCTCAAACCCTTCGAACAGGGCGAGACGGCGCCGGACACATCCGGACAGGTGGCCGATGCCGTGCGTACCTTCGGCGCGGTGGCCGACTATTGGCTGGCCGACCCGCAGCGGGCGATGGAAGCCCAGCAGAAGCTGACCGGCTCGCTGTTCGAATTGTGGGGCGCCACCTGGAAACGCATGTCCGGCGAAGAGGCCGCCCCCGTGGCCGTGCCGGAACCGGGGGACAAGCGTTTCTCCGACCCGTCCTGGCAGGCCATGCCGGCCTTCGATTTCCTGCGGCAGGCCTATCTGATCTCGACGCGGTGGGCGAACGAGATGATCGACCAGGCCGACACGATCGACCCGGCGACCAAGGAAAAGGCCACCTTCTATCTGCGGCAGATCACCGGCGCCCTGTCGCCGTCGAACTTCCTGGCCACCAATCCCGAGCTGATGCGCAAGACGCTGACCGAGAACGGTGCCAATCTCGTGCGCGGCCTGCAGATGTTCGCCGAGGATATCGAGGCCGGCAAAGGCAATCTGCGCATCCGCCAGGCCGATGCATCAAAATTCCTGCTCGGCCGCGACATGGCGACGACCCCTGGCAAGGTGGTCTTTCAGAACGATCTCATCGAGCTGATCCAATATGCGCCGGCGACGCCGACCGTCTACAAGCGGCCGCTGCTGATCGTGCCGCCCTGGATCAACAAATTCTACGTGCTCGATCTCAACCCCGAGAAAAGCTTCGTGCGCTTTTGCGTCGAACAGGGTTTGACGGTGTTCGTCATCTCCTGGGTCAATCCGGACGAACGCCACGCGAGCAAAGGCTTCTCCGCCTATATCCACGAGGGCATATTCGCCGCGCTCGACGCGGTCGAGAAAGCCACCGGCGAACGGCATGTGACGACGATCGGCTATTGCGTCGGTGGCACGTTGCTGGCCATCGCCCTGGCGCTGATGGCGCAACTGCGCGACGACCGCATCGACAGCGCCACGTTCTTCACCACCCAGGTCGACTTCACCGATGCGGGCGATCTGAAATGGTTCGCCGGTGCCGAGAATATCGCTGCCATCGAAAAGAAGATGATGGAGCGCGGCTATCTCGACAGCGCGCAGATGGCGACCGCCTTCAACATGCTGCGGCCGAACGAATTGATCTGGCAGTATGTGGTCAACAACTACATCAAGGGTGTCGATCCGGCGGCTTTCGATCTGCTCGCCTGGAATTCCGATTCCACCCGCATGCCAGCGGCCAATCACTCCTATTATCTGCGCAACTGCTATCTCGAAAACAATCTGACGCGCGGCTTGCTGGAACTCGATGGCCGTCATCTCAGCCTCAAGGACGTAACGATCCCCGTCTACAATCTGGCGGCGAAGGAAGACCATATCGCGCCGGCGCGATCGGTGTTCAACGGCGCCAAATTCTTCGGTGGACCGATGCGCTATGTGATGGCTGGCTCCGGCCACATCGCCGGCGTGGTCAATCCACCCAACAAACCGAAATATCAGTTCTGGACCGGTGGCCCTGTGCAAGGTGCCTTCGAGGATTGGGTCACCAAGGCCACAGAAACCGCCGGCTCATGGTGGCTCGACTGGGTCAATTGGATCACCACCCAGGCGCCTGAAAAGGTCGAGGCCCGCGCACCGGGCGAAGGCGCCCTGCCCGCACTGCGCGATGCGCCGGGCGAATATGTGCGCGTGAAATCCTAGTCAGCTTCGGCAGCGCGATCCGGCGTCTTTATTTTGACGCGTCCGTATGGCGTTTGACGACGTCAAACAGGAAACCGCGAACGAATGAACGAGAAAGACAAAATGCTGGCGGGCGCGCTTTACGATGCGTCCGCTCCAGAAATTCAAGCCGATCAATTGGCGGCGCATGCGTGGCTTGTCCGCTATAATGCCACCACGGCACTCTCTTCGTCCGAACGCCTGCCGCTGCTGCGCGAGCGCTTCGCCTCGGTCGGCGAGCGCGTCGACATCAGGCCGCCTTTTCATTGCGACTACGGATATAACATCACCATCGCCGATGGCGTCTTCATCAACTTCAACTGCATCATTCTTGACGTTGTCGCGGTGAGCATCGGCCCGGCGACGCAGATTGGACCGTCGGTACAGATCCTCACCGCCGATCATCCGCGCGATCCCATTCCCCGCAAGCAAGGGCTCGAATTCGGACGTCCGGTCCATATCGGCGCCAATGTCTGGATCGGTGGCGGCGCGATCATCGTGCCCGGCGTCACCATCGGTGATGATGCCATCATCGGCGCCGGCAGCGTCGTCACCCGGAATGTCCCCGCAGGCGCCACGGTCATGGGCAATCCGGCGCGGATCAAAGGCTGATCAAAACAAAAGAGCCGGGCAATGCCCGGCTCTTCCGTTCGTCAGCCCGTCGCGCTTCGAGCGAAGCGCGACCAAACCAAATCAGTATTTCGCGACGACGGCCGCAGCCGGCGTATCCCAGCGGTACTTCACGCCAACCGAGAGAATATCGACATGGGCGCGGGTGTTCGCGGTGAACAGCAGCGGCGCGATGAAGCTCGGGTTGCCCGGTCCAAGGAAGATGTTGTCGGGCGTGCCGAAGATGTGGGTGTAACCGACATCGAAGCTCAGACGCTCGCTATACTTGTAGCTGAAGCCCAGCGAGGCCCAGATACGGTTGGTATCAGGCAAACGCACCGAGCGGACGGCGGTCGTAACCGGCGACCATTCGTAAGCGACACCGCCACGGAAGGTCCACTGCGGGCTGTAGCGATATTCGATACCGCCCGAAAGGAACCAACCGTCACGCCACATGTAGTTCTGCTTGGCGGCGGGAATGATGGCGCCGTTGAGAGCGAACACATCCGACGTCTTCAGACGCGACCAATTGGTCCATTCGAGACCGAGGTTGGCCGTCCACGGACCGTAGTCCTGCGAGACACCCAACGTAACGATTTCAGGCAAGGTGACCTTGGTGCGGATCGGGATCACGAAGGGGGCGCCCGGTTGCAAGCCGCCTTCGAGCGCATGCGAAATCGCCGAGCGATAGCCGAGGCCGATGCGCGTGCCCTGCCACGGCGTCAGCATGATACCGGCGGTGACACCGGCGCCGATGTTATTGCCGGCGAGAATGTTCGAGCCGCCCGGACCGAAAGCAGCCGTGGAGCCGCGCAGACGCACTTCGAAATACTGGATCTGCGGACCAACCGCGATCGCCAGCCAGTCATTGACCTTCCAGCCGACGACCGGATTGACGTTGAAGCTGAAGACTTTCGACGTCGTGCCGTAAGCCTGGGCGCCCCAGATTTCAGAGGAACGGGTGGAAAGGCCGAACGGCGCGCCTGTGCTCAAGCCGAGATACCAGCGATCGTTGATCTGGTAGTTGGTGTAGCCCGACGCCAGGAAGGCGGCTTCACCGACCTGCGAACCGACGAGCGGCGTGACGTTCGGCAGGGTCGGGTTGATCGAGGCGTAAGGCAGAATGCCGGTCGCCACCCACTCGCTGTTCCAGCCCGGCGTCTGCGTCACGGCAGCCGGGTTCCAGAACATCGACGACAGGCCCCCCGCGCCCGCGCCAACGCCCGCAAAGGACATGCCCTGCCCGGCCGCGCTCTGCTCGCGCAGGGCGAAACCGCCGGCCTGCGCGGCCGAGGCGGCACCCAAAAGCGCGGTTGCAGCAACCGTGATCTGTAGGGCTTTCCGGTAACTCTTGATCATCAACGTCCCTCCAAGGCCCGCAGCCCCCGCTGCTCAACCTGTCCGTCACACATAAGGCAGTAATCACAATTATGTCGTATTTTCCCGGCGGCTCAATGCGATCGGCGCCGGAATGGGCAAACCGCCGCTTAGAATGGCGCTAATTCGATCCGCAGTTGCTTTTCGGCAACATTTCCGTATCCCAAAAGCAGGCGTTCACGCCGCTTATAGCCATGATCATGGCTGAGGAAACCGCCCCGACGAATCACCGCAAGGAGAGGCTATGAAACTCGTTCGCTACGGCCAGCCCGGCCAGGAGAAGCCCGGTCTGATCGATGCCGCCGGCAAAATCCGCGATATCAGCAGCATTGTCCCCGATCTGATTGGCGACCACCTGGCGCCGGCCTCCATCGCCAAGATCGCCGCGGCCAATGTCGATCAATTGCCCCTCGTTTCGGGCAATCCGCGCCTTGGCCCCTGCGTCGGCAAGCCCGGCAATTTCGTCGCCATCGGCCTCAACTATTCCGACCATGCGGCCGAGGCCGGCGCGAAGGTTCCCCCCGAGCCGGTGCTGTTCAACAAGGCGCCGAACTGCATCGTCGGCGCCAACGACGACATCATGTTCCCGCGCGACAGCGTGAAGCTCGACTGGGAAGCGGAGATCGCCTTCGTCATCGGCAAGACGGCCTCCTATGTCAGCGAGGCCGATGCCGGCAAACACATCGCCGGCTATTTCATCTGCAACGACGTGTCGGAGCGCGAATTCCAGATCGAGCGCGCAGGCCAGTGGACCAAGGGCAAGAGCGCGCCGACCTTCGGCCCGATCGGCCCGTGGCTGGTGACGCCGGACGAGATCAAGGATGTCGGCAATCTGGCGATCTGGCTCGACGTCAACGGCCAACGGCAGCAGTCGGGCAACACCAAGAATCTCGTCTTCAACGTCAATTCGATCGTCAGCTGGGTCAGCCGCTACATGACGCTCGATCCCGGCGACATCATCACCACCGGCACGCCGGCCGGCGTCGCGCTCGGCCGCAAGCCGCCGAACTGGCTGAAGGCTGGCGACGTCGTCACCCTCGGCATCGATGGCCTGGGCGAACAGAAGAGCAAAGTGGTGGCGTTCAAGGGCTGATCCACTGCCCAAAACAAGAAGGCCGGGTAATTGCCCGGCCTTTTCATTTCAAAAAGTCGCTGCGGCGCAGGGCTTCACAGCCCCAGCATCAGTTCCATGTTCTGGACGGCGGCGCGCGAGGCGCCCTTGCCGAGATTGTCCAGTTTGGCGACCAGTACCACTTGGCCGTGCTGTTCGTTGGCGATGACGCGCAGTTCCATATCGTTGGTGTCGTTGAGCGCTTCGGCTTCCAGCTTACCGCCCTCCTTGACGACCGCGGCCGCCGGCACCACTTTGACGAAACGCGCGCCCGCATAGTGCTTGGTCAGCGCCGCTTCGAGATCGCCCGATTTCGGCTTGCCCGGCAGCGTATCGAGATGCAGCGGGATCGACACCAGCATGCCCTGGCGGAAATCAGCCACCGACGGCACGAAAATGGCGCGCCGCGACAGCCGGCTATAGGCCTGGATTTCGGGCATGTGCTTGTGCTGCAGGCCGAGGCCATAAAGCTCGAAGTCCGGCGCGGTGCGCGCCTCATAGTCGGCGATCATCGACTTGCCGCCGCCGCTGTAACCGGAGACCGCGTTGATGGTGATCGGGTGATCGGCCGGCAACAATTGCGCATCGACGAGCGGGCGCAGCAGCGCGATGGCGCCGGTGGCATAGCAGCCCGGATTGGCGACGAGCCGGCCGCCGGCGATCGCCGCCGCCTGCCCTTCCGCCAGTTCGGGAAAGCCGTAGACCCAATTGGGCGCCACGCGATGCGCCGTCGAGGCGTCGAGCACTTTCGGGCCGTTGCCGCCAAGCGAGGTGGCAAGCGCCGCGGATTCCTTGGCGGCATCGTCGGGCAGGCAAAGGATCGTCAGGTCGACGCCTTCGAGCAGCTTGCGCTTGGCATCCACGTCCTTGCGCTTGGCCGGATCGATGGAGACGATGTCGACGTCGCGGCGCGCGCCGAGCAGATCCCTGATCAGGAGACCCGTCGTTCCGGCTTCGCCGTCGATGAAAACCTTCGCCGCCATGGCGTCCATTCCTTTGCTGTTCAGCGCGCCTCAGATAGGCGCGGCGCAGCCATCAGCCAAGAGGACCGGCGTGTCAAGAAAAGACACGCCGCCTCAAATGCCTGGCCTCAAATGCCTGGCAACGGCCTACTGGTTGGCCGTCGCCGTCACATTGACCTTCTGCATGAAGGTCGCCGGATCCCGGATCTGCGCCGCTTCCATGAAGCGCACCGGGCCATTCTTACCCTTTAATGTGACAGTCAGACTTTTGGGGTCACGCAGGAAGGTGGTGATCGCTTCGGCCAGTTTCAGCGCCGACGGATCGCCGCCGAGCAGCATCGGCAGCATGCCGGTGGCGGCCACCGACCATTCGCCCTTGATGTCGGCCGGCGGACGGTTCACCGAGGCGGCATAGTAAGCCAGCGCCTTGTCGAACAGACCCTGGTTGACGAAGCGAATGGTGAATTCGCTGACATCGCCCTGCATGAGGCCGCTGAGGCGGGTCATGCGATCGCCAAGCAAAGCATTGCGATCGATGTTGCCGAAGAGGCCGCTCAAGGTGAGCACACCGGCGTTGACACCCGTCAGGGAGTAATCGGTCAGCGTATAGGCCTTCTTCGCCACATCATAGGAGCCGGAAATCGTCATGCCCATGTCGAGCTTGTCGTAACCGAACTTGGTGAGGTTCTGTCCCACCTCGGAATTCTTGGCCGGCTCGAAGGTGAAGTTCTTCGCTTCGGCTTTCATCGTCACCGGCAGATCGCCATCATAGGTGTTGCTGCCGACGAGCGAGGCGAGAGTGAACTTCATTTGACCGCCCGGAGGGGCTTTCGGATCGGGCACGACCAGTTCGAAACCGGTCCAGGAGAACTTGCCGAGTTGGGCCACGCCGTTGGTGAAATCACCGTCCTTCACCGCATTGATGATGCGGCCGAAGTCGCCCTGCTCCAGGATGATCGGCCCTGACTTGATCGTGCCGGCACCCGCCTTGTCGGTGGCCGCGCCATCGATCGACGTAAGAGACACTTTGGCGAAGCGGCCGCGATCGAGATCGTTTACCTCATAGCCGCGCAGGGTGATCAGGCCCGTGCGCTCGCCTTTCGGCTCGATGACGATCTCAGGCACGAAAACGCGCTTGGCCTGCGCCTTGGCGACAAGCGCCGTCTGCACGCCGCGCTCGGCGTCGAGGCTGAACAACTGCTGCGCTTCGGCGCGGGTGAGGTTCGTGTCGACGAATTCGACGCGCTTGAGCAGGATCGACGTCTTGTTGGCCGGCGTTTCGAGCCGCACGTCTTCCAGCACGTAGCTTTCGAGGGCAAAGGCGCTGATGGGCGCGGCCAGCACGATCGCGAAGGATATGGCAACGGGCCGCAGGTTGGATCGGATCACAGTCAGCTCCTTTGAAAATGGCAGCATGTCGATGGCACGGCACTTCGGCCAAAATTGTGGAGACCAAGCCATCGGCCGGAAAATTTGTCAGATTTGAACCATCTGACCTGTGCGATAGCGCACCCTGACCGGCTGCGGAGCGTTAGCATATTCCATGTGACAGGAGCCACACGACAATGGGGACGCGTCGTCTCGTTCTACGAAACGATTCAATCAAGCAGTTGTTTTTATGAATGAATTAGCGAGACGCCGTCAAACGCCGTCTCGCTTCTCGTATTGTGAATCGGGCTGCTAGTCGACGGACTCGACCGCTGTATCCGTTTGCGCCCGTCGCGATTTGCCCAGGTTCGCCAGTTTCGGCGGCGCGTCGATCTCAGCCCGGGCAGCTTCGAAAATGTCCGCCTTGGAGCCGTTGCGCGGCGGATAGATTCGTTCGCAATTGATCCGCTGCTTGACGCGCTTGGCGGTCATGCCTTCGGCCGCAAGCTGGCGGTCCCATCCCCAGGTATAGACGGCGCCCCAAGGACCCAGATCGAGAACCGTCGTGTACCAATCGACCTGCAGCGGCAACATCTCCAATCCCAGGAGGTCGCAGACGACATTGTGACCGGCAAAGCGGCCCATCGGCCGGCCGTGCTGACACGACATCATCGTTTCGTGCCGGCCATCGATCAAAAGGCTCGCGGCATCGCCGGCGGCAAAAACGTCCGCCACGCCTTTGACACGCAGGAAGGAATCGACCGGCAACCGGCCTTGCTTGTCGTGGATGACGGAAAACAGCTCGGTCATCGGATGCGCCCGCATGCCGCCGCACCAGATCACCGTCGAGGCGAAGATGCGTTCGCCCGATGTGAGGATCGCGCCCTGCTCGTCGATCTCGCGCAGAAAGAACGACGGCCGCAGTTCCACCTCGAGAGCCGCCATCGCATGTTCGATGACCGGCTGGGCTTCGCCCATCTCCTGGGCGATGAGCGGCGTTCGATCGGCGAGGATCACCTTCACATCAGCTGCGTCGCCGCCGGCAAGTTTGCGCAGGCGTGCCGGAAGTTCGGCGGCGATCTCGACACCGGTCAGGCCCGCGCCGATCACCAGAGCCGTGTAACGCCCCGGAGCATGGCTCGACGCGAGCCCCGCAAGATGTGCCTCAAGCCGCTTGGCGCCTTGATAGGTGTCGACATCGAAAGCATAACTGCCGAGCCCTTTGATCGGCGGACGGACCAGCTTGCTGCCAAGCGCGAACACCAAGCGGTCATAGGACTGCGATGTGCGACCGGTCGACGTTTCGATGACGACCGCTTTGCCATCGAGGTCGATGTCGGACACATCGCCCTCGATCCAACGCACGCCAATCGGATTGAGCACTTCCGACAAAGGCACGATCGTCTCTTCCAGATGCTCTTCGTAATTGCGCACGCGAATATTGTGGAAGGGGTATTTATTGATGACCACGACCTCCACCTCGTCGCGAGAGACGCGCAGCTCTTCCAGTTTGCGTGCAGCGCCGATGGCGCTCCACAATCCGGCGAAGCCCGCACCCAGAACAACAATTCGTTTCATGGATCTCTCCGTTCCTGGTTCTCGTTAATCGATGGAGTTTTGTCGCGTTTCGCGAATGAAGAGAGCGCCGACGGTGAAGGACACGAGCAGAACGATCACCGGATACCAGAGGCCAGCGTAGATGCTGCCTTGGGCGGCGTTGATGCTGGTCAACACGAAAGGCAGCATGCCGCCGAACCAGCCCGAGCCGATATGAAACGGCAGCGACAGCGACGTGTAACGCAGATGCGCCGGAAACAATTCGACCATGAAGGAGACGATCGGGCCGTAGACCATCGTCAACAGGACGACGAGATACCATAGCAGCAGAACGACGACCGGCTTGTTCACTTGCGACAAGTCGGCCGTCTCCGGCCAGCCGGCCTGCTTCATGGCCGCTTTCAGCGCGCCCGCATCGAAGCCGGTGATCTGCGCTCCGGCCACCTCGACACGCACCGGGCTGCCGACCGGCGTTTCCTTGAACGTGTAGGTGACGCCGACACCATTGAGGAAGTTGCGGGTCTTGTCGCAGGCCGTCACCGCTGGCGAGAACAGCCGGAAGCTGCAATCGCTGCCCTCGACGACAATCGTGTTCTCGCTCTGGAATTTCTCCAAGGCCGGGTTGGCGAAATGGGTCAGCCCCTTGAACACCGGCTGGGTCGTCACCGCAGCAAGCAGACAGGCCGACACCATGATCCACTTGCGGCCGATCTTATCCGACAGCCAACCGAAGAGGACATAAAATGGCGTTGCCAGCACCAGCGCGCAGGACATCAGAATGTTCGATGTCGTCGGCTCGACCTTCAACACGTTGGCGAGAAAATAAGCCGAATAGAAGTGGCCGGTGCCATAGAGAATGCCGACACCGGAGGCGACGCTGAACAGCAGGATGAACATGTTCCTGACGTTGCGGCCGTTGGACAGGCTGGCGGAAATGGGATTTTCGGAAACACGGCCCTTCGATTTCATGCGCGTGAAGACCGGCGATTCCGACAGGCCGCGCCGCAGATAGACCGACACGGCCAGAAGAACGATGGAAAGCACGAAGGGAATGCGCCAGCCCCAGGCGGTGAACGTCGCATTGTCCATGGACAGGCGAACGACCGTCACCACGACGATGGAAAGCAACAGGCCGATCGTCGCCGTCGTCTGCAACCAGCTGGTGGCAAAGCCGCGCCGCCCGGGCGCCGCATTCTCGGTGAGATACGTGGCGGCGCCACCGACCTCGCCACCCAGCGCCAAGCCTTGCGCCAGGCGCAGCGTCACCAGAAGCACGGGCGCCAGCACGCCGATCTGCGCATAGGTCGGCAGCAGGCCGATGCCGATGGTCGCCACGCCCATGAGCCAAATCGTGGCCAGGAAGGTGCGCTTGCGACCGTAGCGATCGCCGAAATAGCCAAACAGCAGCGCCCCGATGGGCCGCAGGATGAAAGCCGCGCCAAAGATGGCGAGGCTCGCGAGCATGGCCGCAACTTCATTGCCGGGCGGGAAGAACAATTCGGCGAAGGTCGCCGTCAGCGCGGCATAGATGTAGAGATCATACCATTCCAGAAGCGCGCCGAACGACGAGGCGACGATCGTTTTCCGCTCATAGGATTTGCTGGGCAGGCTTTTTTCGGCATCCAGTGCGACCGCATCGCCGGTTTCGACCAAGTTTGACATGTCCCCCTCCTTGCCCGGATCAAACATCCGGCTGCTCTCAAGACGGGGAAGTCCGCGGTTCGTGACAGAACGGCGGTGCATTTCGGCGATAAAAATAAAAATGATAGGCTGCTGTCACAAAAGACAGGGCCGGCCGTCTTTAGGAAGATGGGAGAAAACCAAGATGCCGGATCTGGTCGCCATTTTCGAGCAATATCGCAGGCATGTGAGGGGCTTGGCCTATCGCATGCTGGGCACGCTGACAGAAGCCGAGGACGTCGTGCAAGACGTGTTCCTGCGCTGGCTGCAATCCGACGTGGCGGAAATCCGATCCCCGAAAGCCTGGCTCACGTCGGTGACGACACGGATCTGCATCGACCGGCTGCGCCATCTCGAGGTGGAGCGGGCCGCCTACCCCGGCGTCTGGCTGCCGGAGCCGATCGTCGAGCCAGTTGACCGCGACGTCGAGCGTCGCATGGACCTTTCATCGGATTTGTCGGTCGCCTTCATGATCGTGCTAGAGCGGCTGTCGCCCGACGAGCGCACCGTGTTCGTTTTGCGCGATGTCTTCGATGCCAGCTTTTCCGAAATCGCAGCCATCCTCAACAAGAGCGAGGTCGCCTGTCGGCAGATCGCCAGCCGCGCCCGCGCCAAGGTGCGGGAGGGACGGCCGAAGTTTCAGGTGACGGCGCATATGCAGGAAAGCCTGGTGCGCCGCTTCCTCGCCGCCATTGAAGCCGGCGACAAGACGGCCCTGCTCTCCCTGCTCGCCGATGATGCGGTGCTGAAGTCCGACGGTGGCGGCAAAGTGCGGGTTTCGACCTCGGGCATTTTCGGCGCCGAGAAGATCGTGCGGCTGATCCTGTCGCGCGGGCTCATTCCGCGTGGCTCGCTCAAGGAGGACACGCTCGTCGAGCGCAAGCTCGGCTCGATCAACGGCGAGACGGGCATTCTCGCCTTCGTCGACGATGCACTGATCGCCACTCTGTCCTTCGAGACGCGCGGCGAGCGCATCAAAGCGATCTATCAGGTCTACAATCCCGACAAGCTCGCGCATGTGGCGCAGCCAGATCACGACATCCAGATCGCTTGACCCATAAAGAAAAACCCGACCGGCGCGAACCGATCGGGTTGACAGCTTGGGTTGCAGGAAGCGATTAGCGCTTCGAGAACTGGAAGCTCTTACGGGCTTTCTTGTGGCCGTATTTCTTACGTTCGACCGTACGCGAGTCGCGGGTCAGGAAGCCGGCCTTCTTGAGCGCGGGACGCAGTTCCGGCTCGTAATAGGTCAACGCCTTCGACACGCCGTTGCGCACGGCACCCGCCTGGCCCGACAGACCGCCACCCGAGCAGGTGATGACCATGTCGTACTGGTCGACGCGATTGGCGACGCCCATCGGCTGGTTGACGATCATGCGCAGCACGGGACGCGCGAAGTAAACTTCGAACTCGCGGCCGTTGACGGTGATCTTGCCGGAGCCCGGCTTGATCCAGACGCGGGCGACCGCGTCCTTGCGCTTGCCAGTGGCATAGGCGCGGCCATACTTGTCGAGCTTCTGGACATGCACGGGCGCATCGGACGGAACGCCAGTGGCGCCCTTGAGGTCCTGGAGCGATGAAAGGGTCTCGGCCATGATCAGGCGCTCCTTGCGTTCTTGCGGTTCAGGCTGGCGATATCGAGGGTCGCCGGGGTCTGGGCGGCATGCGGATGCTCCTCGCCCTTATAGACACGCAGGTTGCCGAGCTGCTTGCGGCCGAGCGGACCACGCGGCAGCATACGCTCCACGGCCTTCTCGACGATGCGCTCGGGGAAGCGGCCTTCCAGGATGAAGCGCGCCGAGCGCTCCTTGATGCCACCGATGTAACCGGTGTGATGGTAGTACATCTTCTGGTCGCGCTTGCGGCCGGTGAGCACCACCTTGTCGGCGTTGATGACGATGACATTGTCGCCGTCGTCAACATGGGGGGTGAAGGACGGCTTGTGCTTGCCGCGAAGACGCATGGCAATGAGCGACGCAAGGCGGCCGACAACCAGGCCCTTGGCGTCGATCAACACCCATTTCTTCTCGACTTCGGCCACCTTCGTCGTGGTCGTTTTTGCGTACATGTGACTTGATCCGTAAATTGGCGGCGCGCCGGCAAAGCCGATGCGTCTGCGCCGGATGGATGCGGGCTTATAGGTGGGCGGTAACGCTTCGTCAATCGTTAATCGCCGGAAAACCTTATGCAACAATGGTTTTTATTATCTGGTATTATGATACCAGATTACCGCGCATTAACGGATTTTGCGCGCAATTTTCAGGGCCTTCATTTACCGCCGCGCCCACACAGTCCAGCCAGTACGCAACTGGACTTTGAAATGAGCTCCCCTCTTCGCAATCTGGCCGAGGCGCAAACCCGCCTCAGATCCGCCCCCGTGGTCGCCCCGGACCAGATCGTTTCCCAGCCGGCCGTCATTGCCACCGTGCTGGCCCTCGACGCCGCCGCCCTGATCGGCGCCGGCCTTGTCGCGTTTCGGGCGGCTCCGGTCGAAGCCTTCGCCGAGCCGCTGCATCTGGCATTGGTGCTCTGCGCCGTGGCCCTGTTCGCCATCCTTATCCTGCGCCAGCGCTGGGGCTATACGATCCCGGCCCTGTCACGGCCGCTCCGGCAGGTGGTGAACTGCGCCCTGGCGCTGTTTTTGGCGCTCGCCGCCCTCCTGGTGGGCAGCGTCATCGCCGACACGCCGATCGCGCCGGTGCGCGATTTCGCCGGCCATTGGTGGCTGTTCGGCTGGCTTGGCTGCACGGCGGTTCGCGTCGGCGCCGGCCTTGTTCTCTCCACCTGGCGCAAGGCCGGGCGGCTGGCGCGCCGCACTGTCATCGTCGGTGGCGGTGATGCAGCCGAAGAACTCATCGCCCGCCTCGACCGTTCGGCCGGCGACACCATCCAGATCCTTGGCCTGTTCGACGACCGCGACAAGGAGCGCTCGCCGGAGCGGATTGGCGCCTATGTCAAACTCGGCCGCTTCGACGATCTCGTCAATTTCTGCCGCGAGCAGCGGGTGGATCTGCTGATCATCGCCCTGCCCCTGACCGCCGAAACCCGCATTCTGCAACTGCTGAAAATGCTCTGGGTGCTGCCCGTCGACGTGCGCATCAGCGCGCTCTCGAGCAAGCTGAAGCTGCGCGGCCGTGCCTATAACTACATCGGCGACGTGCCGTTCCTGCCGCTGTTCGACAAGCCCATGTCGGATGTGGCGGTGGCGATGAAGGTGATCGAGGACCGGGTGATCTCAGGCCTGGCGCTCGTCGTCCTGTCGCCCCTGCTGGCCCTGATCGCCTTGGCGGTGAAGCTCGACTCGCGCGGGCCGGTGTTCTTCCGCCAGGTGCGCTATGGTTTCAACAACGAGCGCATCGACGTCTACAAATTCCGCTCCATGTATGTCGACATGGCGGATGCCGCCGGCATCAAACAGGCGACGCGCGACGATCCGCGTGTCACCCGCGTCGGCCGTTTCCTGCGTCGCTCGTCACTCGACGAATTGCCGCAACTGTTCAACGTGCTGCTTGGCGACCTCTCGCTTGTCGGCCCGCGCCCACATGCGCTGCAGGCCCAGGCCGAAGGACAGATCTACGATCAGGTGGTCGAGGGTTATTTCGCCCGTCATAAGGTGAAGCCCGGCATCACCGGCTGGGCGCAGATCAGCGGCTGGCGCGGCGAGACGGATACAGTAGAGAAGATCGAACAGCGCGTCGCGCACGATCTGTTCTACATCGAGAATTGGTCGCTGATGTTCGACCTGCGTATCCTGGTGCAGACGCCGCTGTCGCTGATCACGACCCGGAATGCCTACTAAAACGGAAGGGAGCCTGCTTTCATCCGCATCGGGGCGAATGCTAGATTGCGTCATGGGAACAGGTTCCACGCTCCATCGTACCGGCCGACGCTTTGGCCTCGTCGCGGCGCTCACAACGTGGCTCGCTCTGCCAGCTTTCGGACAGACGGCCGCAGACGACACCACCTGCCATAAAGGCGCGGGGCAGCCCGCCATTGAGGCCTGCACGCGCATCATCGACGCGAAGCGTGCCAGCGGCCGCGAGCGCGCAGTTCTGTTCAACGACCGTGGCTTGCTGTTTCACAAAGCGGGCGATGCCGCGCGCGCCATCGCCGATCTCGATGAGGCCATTAAAACCGACGCCACCCTGGCTCCCGCCTGGTTCAATCGCGGCCTTGCCAACACGGGCCTCGGCCACTTCGATCGAGCGATCGCCGATTTCACGCGCGCTGGCATCATCGCGCCACAGCGCGCCATCATCTGGCAAAGCCGTGGCGGCGCTTATAGCCGCAAGGGCGACGATGCCCAAGCCATCGAGGATTACAGCCGCGCGATCGGGCTTGACCCGAAACTCGCCATCGCCTGGGCCAGCCGCGGTCTCGCGCGAGCGCGCAACGACAATCTCGATCAGGCTGTGGCGGATCTTGCCGAGGCCGTCAGGCTCGAGCCCGACAACAAGGCCTATGCTCAATATCTGCAAGAAGCGAAGGCTTTGCGCGACAGGAAGTAACCACAGCGCTTTCAGCGTTTGATGGCTTCATCAAACGCAATGAAGCGGCGTCAAATAAGGGATTTCGCCCTAGGCTTCCTGCTTCTCGTCGTCTTCCGTCCGGCGCTTCTCGATCATTTTCACCGAATAGATCGACAGCTCATAGAGGGCGCAGCCCGGCACGGCCAGCGCCAGCATGCTGAAGACATCCGGCGGCGTCAGGATCGCCGCCATCACGAAAACCAGAAACCAGGCGATGCGGCGCTTGTCGCGCAGGAAATCGGACGTGACGATGCCGATGCGCCCGAGCAAGGTGAGAATCACCGGCATCTGGAAGGTGATGCCGAAGGCGAAGATCAACGTCATGATCAGCGACAAATATTCGCTGACGCGCGGCAGCAGTTCGATCTGCGCGCGGCCCGGTTCCTTGGCTTGCTGCATCGCCAGGAAGAAATGCAGCAGGTTCGGCATGACGAGGAAATAAACGACGAGCGCGCCCAGGAGGAAGAAGACCGGCGTGGCGACGAGATAAGGCGCGAAGGCCGCGCGCTCATGGCGATAAAGCCCCGGTGCGACGAAGGCGTAGATCTGGCCGAAGATCACCGGACAAGCGGCGAAGGCGGCGGCGAACATCGCCACTTTGATCTGGGTGAAGAAAAACTCCTGCGGCGCCGTATAGATCAGCTTCACGCCGTCAGGCCCGGCGGCGTGTTCGAACGGGATGACAAGCAGGTTGTAGATGTCCTTGGCGAAATAGAAGAACACCACGAACATCACGATGAAAGCGATGAGCGCCTTGATGATGCGCGAGCGCAGTTCGATGAGATGCTCCATCAGCGGCGCTTTGGTCGCCTCAATGGCAGCCTCGTCCGGTGTCAGATCCTTCTCGTCGTGGGCGACGACCTGAGTGTTGGTCATGATCCCTGCGCCACCTTCTGCGGCTGTGTTTCAACGGCAGGCTTGTCGCTTGCTTCGGCCGTGTTGATCGCTTTGGCGACATCGGGTGTTTCCGGCGGCGACGGAACCTCGACGTTGAACGTTGGGCTGTCGGGATCGACGGGCACCGGCACGGTGGCATGCGTGTCAGGATGTGTTTCGGCTTGCGCCGTCTCCGGCTTCTTCTCCAGCGCCTCGCGCAATTCGCGCTCGGTCTCGCGGCCGGGATCGAAGGCAATGTCAGTCTTCGCCTGATCGGCGATCTTCTGCATGTCCTTCTTCAATTCCTCCATTTCGGATTCTTTCATCGCCTCCATGAACTGGCCCTGAAACTCAGAGGCCATCCGGCGCATTTTGGCGACGAAACCGCCGACCTGGCGCATGACGCGCGGCAGATCCTTCGGGCCGATGAAAACCAGCGCGGCGATACCGATGATAATTAGTTTAGTGGCGTCGAAATCGAACATGGCGTCCGCCGGGGAGTTGCTGGAGCGGCCTTACGATCAGGCGCAAGCAAAGGCAAGATTGCATACGCAAGATCGCATCAGACGATTGCCGCCCCGGGACACGATCGCCCGGGGTGAGTCCATTCAGCGAATGGCTCAGCCCACCTTCGCGGGCTCGTTATTGGCCGAGGTCGAGCCCGGCTGCGCGGTGGCGGCGGGCTGCGCCGTCGTCGCGTTCGGCGCCGGCTGAGCCGGAGCGTGGTCGATCGTGCGCGGCTGCTCTGTCGCCGGTTTCTCGGCGTCTTCCTCAGCCATGCCCTTCTTGAAGGACTTAATGCCCTTAGCGACATCGCCCATCAGATCGGAAATCTTGCCCTTACCGCCGAACAGCAGCAGCGCGAGAGCACCGACGATAAGCCAATGCCAGAGAGACATGCTTCCCATAATTGCCTCCAGTTGACGACGATCCGTATGGTCCGCCGCCGAATTGGCCGAAGTTAGGCAAGGCGGCCTCCAAATACAAGGATTTAGCCCCACCCTTTTGGAATATGGTGCGTGGAATCGGCGCGGCCAGCAGAATTCCAGGCCGCGATGCGATTAATTTTCCGTCATGTTTTGTCGGAGGACGGATTTTTGCCCTCGGAGGCCGCATCGGGAGCGGTTTCCTCGTCGGAATCGCTGGAATCCGTGTCTTCGCCAGTTTCGTCGCCGCTCTCGTCGTCGGCGTCCTCGACCGCTTCCTCCAGCATCGCCTCGCCGGCCTCTTCGTCGGATTCCTGCTCGGATTCGGGCTCGGAACTCTCCGAAACCGGCTCTTCAAGCTCGGCCTCGGCTGTCTGCTCGGTGATCTCGTCGACCTCGGCCACTTCGACGCTGGTTTCCTCAGCTTCGTCGGCGGGTTCCACCACGGTGGCCTCGACGACATCGCCCGTCTCGACGACCTCAGCGGAAGCCTCGGTCTCGGTCTGTGCTTCGGCTTCCGTCTCCGCTCCGGTTTCTGCCCCAGTTTCCGTCTGGGCCGGCTCGGTGAAGAGATCGCTCTCGCCACCTTCCAACGGATCTTCGTCGTCGGTGAGCGCGCTGTCGTCGCTTGGCTTCGGCACGCCAAAACCTTCCGGCAGGCGACCATCGAACAGGCCCGCCGAACGCAGATCCTCCAGGCCCGGCAGATCGGTAATCTGTTCGAGACCAAACTGCAGCAGGAAGGCTTCCGTCGTGCCGTAGGTAACCGGACGACCAGGCGCCTTGCGGCGGCCGCGCAGACGCACCCAGCCGGTTTCCAGCAGCACGTCGAGCGTGCCCTTGGAAATGGCGACGCCGCGAATGTCTTCCACTTCGGCGCGCGTCACCGGCTGGTGATAAGCGACGATCGCAAGCGTTTCGAGGGCGGCCTTCGAAAGCTTCTTCTGCTCGCTGACGTCGCGCGACAACAGCCAGCCGAGATCGGTGGCGGTGCGAAACAGCCATTTGCGGGCGACGCGCACGAGATTGACGCCGCGCTGCGCATATTCCTCGCGCAATTGCAGCATCACCGCTTCGACGTCGGCGCCTTCCGGCAGGCGGCGGGCGATTTCCGTCTCTTCCATCGGCTCGGTGGCGGCAAACAGCAACGCCTCCGCGATACGCATGGCTTCCCGGTGCGCTTCCGCAGCGGCATTCATGGCATCCTCGCCTTCAAACGGCAGTTGTTCGGCTGCTTGTCCCACGACATCCTCTCGAATGCTTCAACTCGGCTACAAACTCAATGGCAAGATCTCCGTGAGGAGATCAGTTTTCGACCACGCTTAGCTTTGGCGCCAACGGATCATGGTTGCTGGCGCGAACCCAGATCGGGGCAAAAGCGCGTTCCTGGCGCAATTCCAACTTGCCTTCGCGCACCAGTTCCAGCGACGCCGAAAAGGTCGAG
The DNA here is from genome assembly GCA_001898965.1 of Rhizobiales bacterium 62-17. GTDB lineage: Bacteria > Pseudomonadota > Alphaproteobacteria > Rhizobiales > Beijerinckiaceae > Terripilifer. The sequence goes on along the minus strand of MKVW01000001.1, from coordinate 935,097 downwards.
GCGCGCACGGTGCGGCGGGTTTCGGGCGTCGTAAAATACTGCCCGAGATAGGAATCCATGGACGTCCAGTCGATTGCGCGGCCGGCCAGCCGTTCCAGCGCCTCGCGCGCTTCGGCGAGCGACCAGACGACCCGTTGTTTCAGAGTCACCCGTGACAGGACGTGTTTCTGCCGCTGGCGTGCATAGGCCGACAGCAGATCGTAGAGATTGGCTTGAAATTCCGAGGTTTTGAGGATCGTCACCCCTTCCGGAGCACCGCGCGTGAAAAGGTCGCGGCCGAGACGAGGACGATTGACCAGCTTTTCGGCGGCATCGCGAATGGCCTCGAGGCGCTTCAGGCGGTAGGCCAGCGCGGCAGCGAGATCGGCAGCCGCTGGTTCCTCGCCCTTCGGCTGTTCGGGCAGCAGCAGGCGCGATTTCAGATAGGCGAGCCAGGCGGCCATAACCAAATAGTCGGCGGCAAGCTCAAGCCTGACTTTACGGGCTTCGTCGATGAATTCGAGATATTGTTCGGCCAAGGCCAGAACGGAAATCTTGGCGAGATCGACCTTCTGACGGCGCGCCAGTTCGAGCAGCAGGTCGAGCGGACCCTCGAACCCGTCCACGTCGACGAGGAACGACGGTTCAGTGTCGCCCTTATCGAGTTGTACGCTGTCTTCGAATGGCAGATCGGCCACCGCGAATCACTCCGTTTCGGCCGCAAAACAACTTGGCCGGCGCGGAATTTGATCGCTCTAGGCAGTCATCGCAAGTCCGGATTGGACCCTCGCCCACGCGTCCACAGGATCAAACGCCGGCGGGGCCTCCGCAATGATCGCCAGAGCCCTTTCCGCCCGTTCCAGACGGATTTCGTCGAGAATCGGGGAGGCCTCGGCCACCGCATAGCCATCGGCGATCTCGCCCTGGCAATGGAGGGCCATATCAAGCCCCGCCGCGAATAACGCCCGGGTCTTTTCCGAAAACGAGCCCTTGAGGGCCTTCATCGACAGATCGTCACTCATGATCAGCCCATCGAAGCCGAGCACCCCGCGTATGATCTGCGACACGACCTTGGCCGAAACGGTGGCCGGCTGATCGGGATCGATGGCCGTGTAGACGACATGGGCCGACATGGCGAGCGGCATATCCGCCAGAGCCTTGAATGGGACAAAGTCCGACTTCTCCAGTTCGGCAAGCGAAGCCTCCACCACCGGCAATTCGAGATGGCTGTCGGCGCGGGCGCGGCCATGGCCGGGCATATGTTTGATGACCGGCAGAACGCCGGCCGTCAGCAGGCCCTCGCAGGCGGCCCGGCCATAGGCGGCGACGGTGGCAGGATCGGCCGCATAGGCGCGATCGCCGATGACGTTGTGGGCGCCCTCGCCCGGCACGTCGACGACCGGCAGGCAATCGACGGTGATACCGACCTCGCGCAAGTCGGCCGCCAAGACGCGCGTACCGGTGCGGATCAAATCGGCCGTCTCGCTCGCATTGTGCCCGGCCGCCGCGAAGGCGCCGGCCGGCGGATATTTACGCCACACGGGCGGTCCCATGCGCTGCACGCGCCCGCCTTCCTGATCGATCAGCACTGGCGCATCGGCACGGCCGACGATTTCGCGGAATTGCTGAGTCAGTCGAGTCAGTTGCGCGCGGTCCTCAACATTGCGCTTGAACAGAATGAGACCCCAGGGCCGCGTCTTGGCAAACAAAGTCCGCTCATCAGCAGACAAATCCGTGCCGGCGCAGCCGCAGATGAAGGCGCGTGCCTCGTTGCTCATTCGATCCTCTTCATTCTGCACTTGAACAAATGGAAAGCGCGCGGACATCGAATCCGCGCGCTTCACACTTTACCTGAAATCCTGACCTGAAATCCTGGCTCGTCAGTTTTTGGCCACGAAGCAGTTGCCACCCTTGGCCTGCAGCTTGGTGCAGAGGCCGGTGGCGTTTTCGTGCGAGAGGCCGGACACCCGCACGCGATAGACCGACTTGTCGCCAACCGTCGCCTTCTTGAAGGTCAGCTTGCGGCCGCTAAGTTCGCTGCCGTAGCGCTGCGTCAAGCGGCTCATGACCTGGCGGGCTTCCGCTTCCGAACCGGGGGCGGCGAGCTGAACCGCGTAGTCGCCACTGGCGGTGGCCGACGCGGTGCGTTCAGCCTGCGGCCGTGGCGCAGCCGCTTCGGCTTGCGGCCGCTCTGCGGCGGGCGCCGGCGCGGCCGGAGCCGCAGCGGTGGCGCGTGCCGTGGTTTTCGGCGCGGCCGGAGCGGCGGCCGGTGCAGCAGGTGCTGCCGGGCGCATGGCGGGAACCGGCGGCGGATTGTTGGCAAGCGACGGCGTTACCGAGGCGATCGGCGCGGCCGCCGGCCGCGCAGCGGCCGGATCGCCCGTGATGACGCTGCCATCGGGGCGAACGGAGACCGTCTTGACCGGACGCGGATCGGGGAAAAGGCCATTGCCGGATGTTGCGCCAGAGGACGGCGCGGCGGGCAGAGCGACAACGCCCGGCGTCGAAGTGCCGTTGGCGCGCGCTTGAGCGCGAATGTCGACGGGCTGTTCCTCACGGGTCACGACGCGGCTCGCCGCCAGACGTTCCGTATTGGCTTTGTCGAGTACCGACACCTGCTGCGCCTGATCGGGCGTGTCCGGCGCGGCTGGCGCGACTTTCACCGGCGCGTTGGACGCCTGAATGGTCGGCGTGCCGCCAGGGCCATGGCTATTGCGGCTGACGACGACAGCGCCAACGCCGCCGATCAACACCACCAGAGCGGCCCCCATCAGCAACAGCGGGCGACGTGACTTTGGCGCCTCTTCGTAGGACTGACGATAGGCAGGCTCGCTCAGCGAGGGATCGTCATATTCAGGCGCGAACGACGGTTCCTGATAATGATCCTGTGGCGCGTGCGCGGCCGGCGGCGGTGCGGCGGCAAAACGCGCGGCGGCATCGGGAAACTGGCTGAGCAGCGCCGAAATATCGGCTGGGTCTTCCAGCGGCGCCTGCGCCTGAGGTGCCGGCGCTTGCGGCGCGGCCGGACGGAACAGACGCTCATCGATATGAGCGACGTCGATACGCGGCGCAGCAGCCGGTTTGGCGGCAGGCGCGGCGGGCGCCTTCGCTTCGGCGGCGAAGATCTGATCGAGCGAGTCCTTCTGGACCCCGATGAGGCGAGACAGCTCCTGTAGCGGGTCGCCGCCCTGCTTCGGGTCGGGGGCCGCGCTCCTGAGCTTGCGCTCAAACTCTTCGAGATCGACAGGGTCGCGAAGTCGGACAGCAGCTTGACTCATAGGCACACCTCACACGTCAACGCGGACGGACGCCTCGACGATTTGACACTCGCCGAAAAGCCCGTCCCGCACGAACGGCGGTGCCTTTCAGCGCATTTCCTGCGGAGCGCTCACGCCGAGAAGAGCGAGCCCCGCGGCGATAACCCTGGTTAACGAAGCAACCAGCGCAACGCGTGCTATGGTTAAATCTCGCGTTTCTTCATTAACAAAGCGTAATTGCGGCTTATCTTTGCCGCTGTTCCAGTGAGAATGGAACGCCGAGGCTAAGTCATGCAGGTAAAAAGCGATCCGGTGCGGCTCATGCGCCGCGGCCGCCGCTTCCACCTGGCGGGGGAACTGGGCGATCAGCCGCATCAGCCCCTGCTCGCCCTCATCCTGCAGCAAAGCTAAAGGCGCCTGCGCCAGGGCCGCGCCCTCGAGCGCCAGATCCGGGAAGGCCGCCTTGGCCTGGCGCAGCACCGACGATCCGCGCGCATGGGCGTACTGGACATAGAAGACCGGATTATCCTTCGACTGCTCCAGCACCTTGGCCAGATCGAATTCGAGCGGTGCATCGTTCTTGCGGAACAGCATCATGAAGCGCACCGCATCGACGCCGACCTCGTCGACCACTTCGCGCAAGGTAACGAACGTCCCTGCCCGCTTCGACATGGTGACGGGCTGGCCATCGCGCATCAGCTTGACGAGCTGGCACAGGCGCACATCGAGTGCGGCCTTGCCTTGCGAGACCGCCTTCACCGCCGCCTGCATGCGCTTGACGTAGCCGCCGTGATCGGCGCCCCACACGTCGATCATGTCGAGGAAGCCGCGATCGACCTTCGACTTGTGATAGGCGATGTCGGCGGCGAAATACGTATAGGCCCCATCCGACTTGACCAACGGACGATCGACATCGTCACCAAACTCGGTGGCGCGGAACAAAGTCTGTTCGCGGTCTTCCCAATCGTCCGGCAGCTGTCCCTTCGGCGGCGGCAAGCGACCTTCATAGATGAGGCCGCGTGCGCGCAGGTCCGCCACTGCCTTGGCGATGGGCGAATCCGCGCCGCCATGCAAGGTACGCTCGGAGAAGAAGACTTCGTGGCTGATGTTCATCGCCGCGAGATCGGTACGGATCATGTCCATCATCGCGTCGATCGCCGCCTGGCGCACCTGCGGCAGCCATTCGCTCTCAGGCTTGCCAAGAAGCGTGTCGCCAAACTGCTGCTTCAACTTCTCGCCGACCGGCTTGAGATAGTCGCCCGGGTAAAGCCCTTCCGGAATCTCGCCGATGGTCTCGCCCAGTGCCTCGCGGTAACGCAGAAAAGCCGAGCGGGCCAAGACGTCGACCTGAACGCCGGCATCGTTGATGTAATATTCGCGGGTGACGTCGCGGCCGGAGAAGGCGATGAGATTGGCGAGCGCATCGCCAAAGACGGCGCCTCGGCCGTGGCCAACATGCATCGGCCCGGTCGGATTGGCCGAGACATATTCGACGTTGACCTTACCGCCGGAAGCCTGACCACGTCCGAAACTCGGATCGGTCAGGACCGCGCGCAGGACGTCGGCAAACATCGCCGGGTCAAGCCGGATGTTGATGAAGCCAGGACCGGCGATCTCGACCGCCGTCACGCCCGGCATGGCGCCGATGGCTTCCGCCAGAGCGGCCGCGAGCGCGCGGGGATTGCCGAAATGTTCCTTGGCTTCGCGGGCGTAGACCATGGCGGCATTGGTCGCCAGATCGCCGTGCGAGGGATCGCGCGGCGGCTCGACCACGAAACGGGTCAGGTCAAGATTCTGCGGCAACCGCCCCTGCCCGACCATCGCCCGCAGCGCATCGGCGACCCGCGCCTGGAAATCAGCAAAAATGTTCATCAATTCAATCCGAATGTCTCTCAGGCGGGCGGCCTATCGCAAATCACCGGCAGGGTCAAAAAAGGCGGCTTTTGAGCCCGCTTGTCCCCTATTCCGGGCTTGGCTCAGGCGGCCCCATGGTCTATCAGGGGACAAAATCACAGGGAGGCTTCGTCCATGCCGCAGTTTGATCTTTATCGTGAAATGACGTTCGTTGGCATCGCCATTGTCGGCACACTGGGCTTTTCGGCGATCTATGCCGTGCTCGAAAACGTCATTCCGTTCCTGCGCGGCGGCCTCGGCCGAGTCTGATCCCTGATCGTCTAATCCCGGACTATTTCTTTTTTCGCGATTGCACCAATTCCTGCCGGCGGCGCATGACATCTTCTGTCGCCGCCGCATAATCGCGCTCGCGCTCCCACCGCAGGGTGCGCTGCTCCAATTCAGCGTTGAGTTCGATGCCGATCAGCACGACCAGCGCTGACAGCCAGAGCCACATCATCAAACCGGCGATGGTGGCGAGCGAGCCGTAGGTCGCGGCGTAATTGGCGAAGTGGCCGAGGTAATAGGCAAACAGGATCGACATGGCGATCCACGTGGCCGCGCCAAACACGCTGCCCCAGATGGCCCAGCGCGCCGCTTCCGCCGAACGGCTCGGTCCATAGCGATTGAGCAAGGTCAGGAAGATCGCCGTCACCAGGAACAGTACCGGCCATCGCAAGATCTGGAAGCTCGCCGAAAACTTATCCTGCAGTTCGACGAAACTGAGGATGAAGGGAACGACCAGCAGAATGGCCATCATAGCAACGAACAGAGCTAGGACGCCGACGGTGAAGAGAAAGGATTGCAGGTTGAGCTGTAGAAAACTGCGCTTTTCATCCTCGCCATAGATCAGGTTCATGGCGTCGAACATCGACTTCATGCCGGCGTTGGCGCTCCAAAAAGCAATCAAGAGTGAGACGATCGCCACGACGCTCAAACTGCGGCTCGACCCGCCAGCGATGGCCTCCGCCTGGCCGCGCACGATGTCGACGGCACCCGGCGGCAGGATGAAGGCCAGTTCGCCCATCTGGTCGATAATAGTCTTGGTGTCGGCGAACAGACCGTAGACCGAGACCAGGGCCGAGATCGCCGGAAAGATCGACAACAAGGCGTAGAAGGCAACGCCGGCCGCTATCAGAAACAGACGGTCACGACCGATGTCGGTATAGATGACCTGAACCACCTCCCACCAGCCACGCCGCGTGAGCTGCTGCGGCCGCTCGGCCACATGTATCCTCTCGGGATCGGGGGCCAGCGGTGCCGGCAGTGGAATGACATCCGGATCGGAGGGCTCGTCGCGGCGCCAGCGGCCAGCGAAAGCCCGGCCGCGCGCCAAGGCCACCACACCAGCCGTGGCCGCCGCCCCCGCTACGCCCGCTAGCGCTTTCTTGAAGCCCAGCGCCAAATCCGCTCTCCGTCGTCGCCCCAACGGCGACTCATCTTACTTTAACGCAATGTCGGCGCATGGCCGAACAGCCGCACATGTTCCGACACTGCGTAGCGATCGGTCATGCCGGCAATATAATCGCAGACCAGCCGTGCCCGGCGCTCTTCGCTGACGCTTTGCGCGGCCTGCGCCCATTCGGGCGGCATGTCAGCCGGAGTTTTGAAGAAGCGCAGGAAGAGTGCCAGCACCACGGACGTCGCCTCGTCCCGCACCTTCATCACCTTGGGGTGGCGATACATATGGGCGAAGAGAAATTTCTTTAGCGCCCGCTCGGTTTCAGCCATGGCGGCGGAGAAGCGCACCAGGGTTCGCCCTTGCCGGCGCACGTCCTCGCTGCTCGCCGCACCGGAGGTTTCAAGCAGGCGCGTGCTTTCGGTAATCACATCCTCGATGAAGCGCGTGATCACCCGACGCACCAGCTCGTGGACGACGCGGGTGTGTTCAAGGTCCGGATAAAGCGCTTTGATCTCCGCCAGCAGTTCGGCGATGAAGGGAACTTGCGACAGCGCCGCCAGATCGAACAGGCCGGCACGCAAGCCGTCGTCGATGTCGTGGGCATTGTAGGCGATATCGTCGGCGACCGCCGCCGCCTGCGCTTCGGCCGAAGCGTAGTGCGACAGGTCGAGTGGGAACTGCTGGTCGAATTCGAGGATCGCCAGCGGCACGCCGCGCTTGGCATAGCGCGGCACCGGCGCGCCCTGCGCATCGAGCAGCGGGCCGTTGTGCTTGACGAGACCTTCCAGCGTTTCCCAGGTGAGGTTGAGTCCGTCATGGGCGGCGTAGCGATGCTCCAACCGGGTGACGATGCGCAATGCCTGGGCGTTGTGATCGAAGCCGCTGTAGTCGGCCATGGCGGCTTCAAGCGCATCCTCGCCCGTATGACCGAAGGGCGTGTGACCCAAATCATGCGCCAGCGCCAGCGCCTCGGCGAGGTCGTCATCGAGGCCCAGCGCGCGCGCCAATGCGCGGGCGATCTGGGCCACCTCGATCGTATGGGTCAGGCGGGTGCGGTAGTGATCGCCTTCGTGCGGGACGAAGACCTGGGTCTTATGGGCGAGGCGCCGGAAGGCCGTCGAATGGACGATCCGGTCCCGGTCGCGCTGGAACTCGCTACGCGTCGGAGACACTTTTTCCGGAAAAAGCCGGCCTCGGCTGTGGCTCGACAGGGCCGCCCAGGGGGCCCGCTCCTGTGCCACATCCACCATCCGGTTCGCAGTCCATTGAATCGCCATCAGTCTGGACCTATATCTTGTGTTCGATCAGGCGCAAGGGGCGGTGTGCCCGCCTAACGTGCTGAAAGCAGGCCTATGTCCGCGATACAGAACGCCGAATCTACCGTAGCCGACACCGCGCTCCCCATTGTGACGGACCGCGCGGCGAAACGCGTCTCGCAAATCCTCAGCAAGGAACCCGACGGCGCGATGCTGCGGGTGGCGGTCAAAGGCGGCGGCTGCTCCGGCTTCCAATATGCGTTCGAAATCGAAACCGCCAAGGCCGATGACGATCTGGTCATCGAAAAAAATGGCGTGCGCGTGCTGGTCGACCCGGTCTCGGTGGACTTCCTCAAGGGCGCGCGGATCGATTTCGTCGACGACCTGATCGGCCAGTCTTTCAAGATCGACAACCCCAACGTCAGCGCCAGCTGCGGCTGCGGCGTCAGCTTCTCGATTTAAGGTCAATCGCGTTTCACGGGAAACGCGATTGTGCCTCAACGCTTCCCCTAACCTACTCTGCGGCGAGCCGGCGCGAACTGGCGATGAGATCGACCGTCGCCTGGGTATCGATCACTTCGGCAAACAGCATCGCCATGTTCGACAAAGTGCCGTTATGAGCCGCGTCGGTCAGCGCCGCATTGGCGTCCGACACGAAGACCAGCTTGTAGTTCATCTGCATGGCGTCGCGCGCCGTCGACTCGCAGCAGCAATTGGTCAGCGTGCCGGTGATGATCAGCGTGTCGATGCCGCGCTTCTGCAAGATTTCGTGCAGATCGGATGCACCGGGCACGAAGGCACCGAAGCGCGTCTTGCTGACCTTGAGATCCTGCGCCGCCACATCGAGCTTGGGCCACAGCTCCCAGAAATGCGCGCCGGGCGCAAACGACTGGCCCATTCCTGATCCGGTCGCCTTGGTATTCAAATAGGCCCAATTGGACCAGGACTGCCGCGATTCCGGCGTCATGGTCATCTGCAGGAACACATTCATGCCCCCGCCCGCTCGCACGGCGCGGCTGATGGCGTTGACATTGTCGATGATCTCGCGCGCGGCTGGCACTTCGACCGGCGCGCCCGGCTCGACGAAACCGTTTTGCAGATCGACGATGATGTGAGCGGTGCGTTGGAGATCGAGGCTATCGAACACCCGTTCGCGCCCGTCCCGCAAATTCCTGCCGTAAGCCAATGCGTCGGCATCGATAGCGATTTTGTGCATCCGACCTGCCCCCTGTTGCTCGGGTTATCCCGCGAGCATGCCGCGAGACGCGGCGGAAGCCAAGAACGCTGTTTGGAAATTTGGCGGACGGGCGACCGCCCATCCGCCACTTAAATGTCACGACGCGGATTTCGTTGCGGCTTCCTGTTTGGCGGCCAGTTCATTATCCGCGGCAGTGGCGCGCTGCACGGCCGGGCGGTTCTTGATCCGATCGATATAGGCCATGACGACGGGGGTTTCAGGCACAAGCTTGAACCCTGTGGTCCATTGCAAGGCCGTGCCCCACAGCAGATCAGCCGCGGTGACCTTCTCGCCCGTCAGATAAGGCCCTTTGTCCAATTGATCGGTCACGGTCTTCATCATCGTGTCGTAGTCGCCATAGGGACACATGGAAGGCCGCGCCGGTTCGCGCTGCATGGCGCGGTCAACGACCGCTGGCTCGAAACACGAACCATAGAAGAACAACCAGCGCAGATAGGGCCCACGCAGCGGATCGCCCATCGGCGGCGCAAGACCGGCTTCGGGATAGAGATCGGCGAGATAGAGAAAGACGGCACCCTGCTCCGTCACCAAAGCACCGTTGTGGGCGATGGCCGGCACCTTACCCATCGGATTGATCGCCAGATAGTCGGCTTGACGCGTCTCGCCCGCCCGGAGGCTCAGGAGATGCATGTCGTAGTCCGCGCCAAGCTCTTCGAGCAAAACGCGTGTGCCGCCCGAACGGGTATGCGGCGAATGATAAAAGATGATTTTCCGGTCCATGCGCGTCACTCCTCCGAGCTTGTAGCGGCGTCGCGCTTCTACCCCATGACAACTGCCAATTTATGGCAGTTGCTGGCGCGGATCAGGCAGGACGCTCACGCAAATAGTCTTGGATCTGCTCCCACTCTGCCGGCTCAAACCACTCCGAGATGCGATCGCCCTTCAGCCGATAGGCCCGCTCCGCATAGGGCATGGCCGCCTTGGGATCGCCCAGTTTGAAATAACATTTGGCTATGGTCAGCGACGGCAGCGGCTGCTTGATATTGGTGCACCACTCCAGCGCCAGTTGCGAAACGGCGATGCTTTTCTGGAAGTCGCCTGTCTCCAACAATGCCGCGCCCAGCCCGCTCTTGATCCAATACCAAATATCGGCACCGTGAAGATGCTGATCGGCATAGTCCGATGCCGCTTGCCAATGCTCAACAGCCTGCGCCGTTTCACCGCGCGCATCGCAAGCGATGCCCTTGTTGGCCAAGGCCAGAGCTTGCGCCGTCAATGGATCGTCGACTTTTTTCTTCGCCATGAAAGCAGCCCACCGGTTCAGCTGGCACGCGCCGACGACGGTCAATATCCCAACAGGACGAGCACGCGCGTCCAGCGCATGAAAGCGACGGCCACCGAGAGAATGAAGCCGTAGAAGCCGCCGAAAACATGGCCGCGCACGAAATAGAATTTGAAGAACTGCCAGGGAATTTCGGTGAAGACGCGCAGAACCAGCAGCGCCTTGTTCTTGGTCTTCTCCCGCTTCTGCAGTTCGTAATAGCCGATTTCCTTGCGGACCAGATGGGCGATGGAGCGGAACGATTGGTGATAGGCCAGCCCCTTGAGCTGAATAACGTCAGCCGTCGGCTCGACCGTGTCATGCACCATGGAAGCGGCGAAACGTGTCTTGGTGCGATCGTAGAGGCGAATGTAATTATGGCTATCGGCCATCAGATGCGGCCGGTCGTGATGTGGATAGACCATGGTCATGCGCATGCGGAAGGACGAAGCCGGCATGCGTTCTTGGCTGAGGATGCCGCGCAGTTCGGCGCGCAAGGCGTCCGACAGCCATTCGTCGGCATCGAGGTTCAAGACGAAATCGTTGCGCGCCTGTTCTTCAGCGAAACGCTTCTGCGGTCCATAACCTTCCCAGTCGCGATGCACGACGCGCGCGCCGAGACGTTCGGCCAATGCCTGCGTGCCGTCGGTCGAACCGGAATCGACGACGATCACTTCATCGACGAGGCCGCGCACGGAGTCGATCGTACGCGCAATACGGTCGGCCTCGTTGAAGGCGATGATGCAGCAGGAAACCCGCGTCCGAATTGATGCATCGGGCGGGGACCAGGGCGCCATGGCTCAGGCCGGCTTGGTGGCGATGTGGATGGCGTCGTCGAAGCCAAGCGACATGCGCATCTCGTCCAAGGGCTCGGGCCGGTAGGTCTCTACCGCGAAGCCGGCGAGACGCAGCTTGTCGGCGAAGTCGCGGCCATAATAGCGCAAATGGTCGATGGCGCCATAAGCGGCGGCGCGTTCGCGGCGGCCAGTAATCGAAGGTTCCTGCACCGTCGTCTCGCGCGCCCAGTTCTGCGGCACCGAGAGAATGGCGCGCCCGCCGGGCTTCAGCACACGGCGGATTTCCGAGAATGCCTTGGCATCGTCGGGCACATGTTCCAGCACGTGATGGGCGATGACGAGATCGAACGTTTCGTCACCGAAGGAGATCGCCTGAATGTCCTCGTTGAGCTTGGCATAGGCCATTTTCGGATCGCTGGTCACATAGCCCGGATCGTCCTTCATGCGTTCGATCATGAAGACTTCCGGCGCGAAATGCAGGACCGAAAGTTTTTGGCCGGGGCCGATGCCGAGTTTCTGATAGAGCAGATGCGCCAGGCGATGGCGCTCGCGGCTATCACAGGACGGGCAGCGGCTGTTCCAGCGAGGCGGCCGCGCGGCGGCGACAAAAATGCCGTGGAAGCCGCAGATCGGGCAATCGCGCTCAAGCTGGCGCGAACCGAACTGGCGGTAGTCGCGCAAGGCCGCGATCGCATAACGCGTCGCGACCTTCATCGACATCGGTTTGGCACTCATGCTTGTTCTCCGCGCTTCGCGCTCAAGCGCCCTTCTCCGGCAGGTTGAGGCGAATGTGCAGTTCGCGCAATTGCTTGCTCGTCGCTTCCGACGGCGCGCCCATAAGAATGTCCTCGGCGCGCTGGTTCATTGGGAACAGTGCCACTTCGCGCAGGTTCTGTTCGCCGGCGAGCAGCATGATGATGCGGTCGACACCGGCGGCCATGCCGCCGTGCGGCGGGGCGCCATATTGGAACGCGCGATACATACCGCCGAAGCGATCGAGCACGGTCTGCTCGCTGTAGCCGGCGATCTCAAACGCCCTCACCATCGCCTCGGGACGATGGTTGCGGATGCCGCCCGAAGCCAGCTCATAACCGTTGCAGGCGATGTCGTACTGGAACGCCTTGATGGTCAGCGGATCCTGGCCCTGAAGCGCCTCGAGGCCGCCCTGCGGCATGGAGAACGGGTTGTGCGAGAAGTCGACCTTCTTCTCGTCCTCATTCCACTCATACATCGGGAAGTCGACAATCCACGCCAGCTCAAAGCGGTTTTCGTCGATGAGGTTGAGGTCCTTGCCGACGCGCGTACGCGCATCGCCGGCAAAGCGCACGAACTTCTGGGGATCGCCAGCCACGAAGAAGGCGGCATCGCCTGCCTTCAGGCCGAGTTGCTGGCGGATCGCTTCCGTGCGCTCGGGGCCGATGTTGTTGGCGATCGGTCCGGCGGCTTCCGTCTTGCCTTCGTTGTCGCGCCAGAAGATGTAGCCCAGCCCCGGCTGGCCTTCACTCTGCGCCCAGGAGTTCATGCGGTCGCAGAAGGTACGCTGGCCGCCGCCCGGTGCGGGAATGGCACGCACTTCGTTCTTCGCGTCTTCGAGCATGCGCGCGAAGACCTTGAAGTTCGAACCGCGGAAATGCTCGCTGACGTTCTGCATGATGATCGGATTGCGCAGGTCCGGCTTGTCGGAGCCGTATTTCTGCATCGCCTCGGCGAAGGGAATGCGCGGGAACTTCGGCGTGACGGGCTTGCCCTCGCCGAATTGCTCGAACACGCCACGGATCACCGGCTCCATCGCCGCGAACACGTCTTCCTGGGTGACGAAGCTCATTTCGATATCGAGCTGGTAGAATTCGCCCGGTAGACGGTCGGCGCGCGGGTCCTCGTCGCGGAAACAGGGCGCGATCTGGAAGTAGCGGTCGAAGCCCGCCATCATCAGCAATTGCTTGTACTGCTGCGGCGCCTGCGGCAGCGCGTAGAACGTACCGGGATGGATGCGCGAGGGCACCAGGAAGTCGCGCGCGCCTTCCGGCGAAGAGGCCGTGAGGATCGGCGTCTGGAATTCGTTGAACCCCTGCCCCTTCATGCGCTGGCGAATGCTGTCGATCACCTGGCCGCGCAGCATGATGTTGCGATGCAGGCGCTCGCGGCGCAGATCGAGGAAGCGGTATTTCAGCCGCGTCTCTTCCGGATAGTCGACATCGCCGAACACGGGCAGCGGCAGTTCCGCCGCCGCGCCGAGCACTTCGGCGTCGGTCACGTAAAGCTCGACGAGGCCCGTCGGCATGTCAGGATTTTCGGTGCCGGCCGGGCGCTTGCGCACCTTGCCGTCGAGCCGCACGACCCATTCGGACCGGAAGGTTTCGACCAGTTTGAACACCGGGGAATCCGGATCGACCACGCATTGGGTGATGCCGTAATGGTCGCGCAGGTCGACGAACAGCACGCCGCCATGGTCGCGGATGCGGTGGCACCAGCCGGAAACGCGGGCTTCGGCACCATCGTCGGTGACACGGAGCTGGCCGCAGGTATGCGTGCGATAACGATGCATTTTCAAGGATCTCGGCACGAAAAGGAGCGCCCGGCGGCTGCCGGGCGGCAAATCAGCCGGCTGTTTAGGGGAAAAAGCCTGCCGGGGAAAGGGCATCGGCCGAAACCGAGGCCCCGCGCCCACAGTTAGGCCGAAGCCGGCACCGTGGCCAGGGTGCGCAGGTGCGGCATGATTTCGGCCTGGAACAGCCCAATGGTCCTCGATATTTCCTCGAAGCTCTGGTCGCCGAAAGCTGGCTGGAGCACGCAATAATTGCTGGCCGTCGCCTGCAGTTCCTCCGCCAGATAGGCCTGCACCGTGGCCGGCGAGCCGGCGATGCCCCGACCCTGCTCGACCAGGCCGTCCCAGGTTGGCGGGCGGGCATGGTTCATGCTGCGGCCGAGCTTGCGGAACAGGAAGGTGAAGCCGTCGTGCCAGCGCAGGTAAGCACGCCTGGCGGTGGCGAGCGCCTGTTCGTCGGTCTCGGCGACGACGACGAAACGGCCGAGCCCCATCAGCGGCAGCGGCTTGCCTGCCTGTTCGCGCGCCCAGACCTCACGGAAGATGCGGTTGCAGGCCTGAACGTCGGCTTTCACATCGAGATTGAGGATGGTCCAGCCGTTGCGGGCGGCGCGTTCGGCGCTGGCTTCCGTATGCACGCCATACCAGACCGGCGGATGCGGCTTTTGCAGCGACAGCACTCTGAGATCGATGTCGCGATATTGTTCGTCGAGTTCGGGCACGTGCATGCGGCCGGAGGCGAGCGCTTCAAGCACACGCGGCAGGTTGCGCCGGTAGATCGCCTCGGTCTCCTGCGCCGGTACGCCGAAATATTCGATCTCGACCGGCGAAGAGCCACGGCCAAAGCCCATGTCGAGACGACCGCCCGACAACTGGTCGAGCATGGCGATCTCTTCGGCTAAGCGTAGCGGGTGATAGAGCGGCAGGGCATAGACCATGGGGCCGAAGCGCAGCCGCTTGGTACGTTGCGAGGCCGCCGCCAGAAACAGATTGGGGGACGGTGCCATGCCGAGCGCGGTGGCATGATGTTCAGCCACGTGCCAGCAATAGAAGCCCGCGCGGTCGTAGAGTTCGAGCAGCCGCAGGCGCTCCTCATAAAAGGCACCGACCGGCAGATGGTCGTTGTCGAGATGGTCGAATATGCCGAACTGCATGCTGGTTCGTTGCCTCCCGTTTTGACACCATCCTGCCACGGTTAGCGGCGACAAAGCGAGCTTCGCAACATTTCGCGGTTTGACCGAAGTCAAACCACGAAAATGGCCTGCTTTCCCCATCCCTCTGGACGCGGTATAATATCGATATGAGCATTCCCGCACATTCGCGTCTGTCCGTCGCACTGGGTTCCGCGGCCGTCCTTTTCGGCATTCTGAGCGCCCCCGCCCATGCGCAGACCTTCACGGGTTTCAATGCCTTGCCCTTTTTCGCCTGGCCAAAATACGAGCCTCTCGACGCCAGCCCCTTCGAAGGCTCCTATGCGCGCATGTCGGCGGGCTATCAGGTGACGTCGTCCAAGGGCTTCGGCACCTTGTCAGGGCCGACGATTGGCCTCGAAGGCGGCAAAATGTGGCGCGAGGGCCGGTTCGTTTATGGGGTGGTCGGCGCGCTCGACTATATGCCGGCCATCGGCGGATATCCGACACCGGGCCTCGGCTCGGCCTATTACTCGCGCGATTTCGCCGGCGGCTTTCAGTTCAAAGCCGGCTTCCTGGCGGCCAACAACGTGCTTGTCTACACCAAGCTCGGCGCGACCGCATTCAACGAGACGCTGCATTTCGGCGCCACCAATTTCACGGCGCCGTTCAATCGCAATGCCTTCACCGTGCGGCCCGACGCGCGCGTCGGCGTCGAATGGGCGGTCAGCGACAAGGTGACCATCGGAATCGAAGCCGGCGTCACCGGTTCCCCGATCCGCTAACAAGACGACGGCGACGCCAGAGTTCACCCTGACGCCGCCTCGACTGGCATCTCAATATTCCGAGATATCCGGATTGGTTTCGAAGAAGCTGCGCTTCATCTTTTCCATCCGCTTCTGCTGCATGGCCCGCTCGACCAGCAGTTCGTAATTGCGCTCCCACTGCAGGCGCAGTTTGGCCTGCAGCGAAAAGCTCTTCATCGCCGCGATGTCGGGATCGAGCGTGCGGCTGCGCTTGGCGTCGATGCGCAGGTCCTGTTCCTTCCAGTCCGGCACGCCGATGTCCATGATCGCATCCCACAGGCTGCGCTGCGGCGCCGAAATGTGGGACGAGGCGATGCCGGTGTAGATGGTGTCGGAATAGGTCGACATGCCGGCTGCCTGCATGGCGGCGGCCTGCATCTTGGCGGCCTCCTCGACGACGGTCTTGGCGGCTTCCTTGGCAGCGAAAGGCGAAGCGGCAGCGGCGGCGAAAAAACCACGCCGGTTCAGATTGATCTTCATGGTCATGAAAACTCCCCACGGTCACGAGCATCCGGCCGCGATGGCGGCGGACGGTTTCGCACCCCGGGGGACGGTTTGCCTCGAAGGCTGTCGATTCCCGCCCCGGAACGACTGGTCCCATATTTAGGAAAGCGCCGCTGAATGGCAAGTGAATGTCTTGTAAGGACGCTTTCCACGCTGGCTTCGGCATGGCACTATTCGGCCTCTAAGAAAAAGACAGGAAACGCTTAGGAGACGCCGTGCCTCTCTCCGTTCGCCCGCTCTCCGCCCATATCGGCGCCGAAATTGGCGGTCTCGACCTCTCCACCCCGCCCTCCCCGGACATGATGGCCGATCTGCGCCGAGCCTGGCTCGATCACATCGTCCTCGTCTATCGGGGCCAGACGCTCGATCCCGACCAGCAGCGCGCCTTCGTCTCGCTGTGGGGCGAGATCGGCGGACGGGCGAACCGCCTGCCGGCCAAGAACCCGCGCCAGCAAAACGGGCCGGACTACAATGCGGCGGCGATGCTCGTCTCCAATATTCGCGAGAACGGCAAGCCGATCGGCGTGCTGCCGGACGGCGAACTGTGGTTTCACCACGACATGTGCTACGCGGCCGAGCCGAACCGGGCGAGCTTCCTCTATGCCATCAAGGTGCCGAGCGAAGGCGGCAATACCAAGTTCGCCAATATGTATCAGGCCTACGACAACCTGCCCCAACGCCTGAAGAATCGGATCGAGGGCCGCACCGTTCTGCAGGCCTTCGACGAAATTCAGGACTCGCGGCTCGATCTCAGTTCAATAGATATCGCCGATATTAAACATTGCCATCAGCCTATCGTTCTGCGCCATCCCGAGACAGGACGGCGCGCGCTCTACGTCAATCGGCTGATGAGCCATCGCGTCGAAGGCCTGAGCGACGCGGAAAGCGACGATTTGCTCGACGAACTCTACACTTTCACCGAGGATCCAGCATTGACCTACGAGCACGTCTGGCAGCCGGGCGATCTTTTGATGTGGGACAATCTGTGTTCGATCCATGCGCGCACGGATTTTCCCAAGGACCAGCATCGCCTGATGCGGCGGATGACCATCGCCGGCAGCACTGTCATTCCAGCTTGGGACAATCAAACTGCGGCCGAATAGCACGCAAAGCGCGCGCTCGGGTTGCAAGCGCAGCGAGCCGCCATATATGCTCAGAGGCAGGCACAGGAACCCTTTGTCCGCCAACGCATTAACCGAATATTCTTGGGACTGAATATTCTTGGGACCGGATATTCTTGGGACCGGATATTCTTGAACCACATGTTTTCGCACAGCGGGGTGAGCGCATGAGTACGAACAGTTTCGTGACCGACATCAAGAGTAACGTTCGCAACCAGATGATCGAGCTGCTCAACGCGCGGCTCGCCGATGCGATTGATCTCAAGCTCGCGGTCAAGCAGGCCCATTGGAACGTCAAGGGCGAGAACTTCATCGCCCTGCATGAATTGTTCGATCAGATCGCGACCCGCGTCGACGATCACGTCGATACGATAGCCGAACGCGCCGTGCAGCTCGGCGGCATGGCGTTGGGCACGACGCAGATCGTCGCCGAAGGCACGACGCTTTCAGCTTATCCGACGAAGGCCACGGCCGCATCCGATCATGTGAAGGCATTGAGCGATCGCCTCTCGGCTTTCGCTGGTTCGGTGCGCAAGGCGATCGACGATGCGGACGAAGCGGGTGATGCCGACACGGCCGATATCTTCACCGGCATCTCACGCGCCATCGACAAGGATTTATGGTTCGTCGCCGCCCACAAGGGATGAGCTGACCACCTTCAATCGCGCTCAATGGCGGCAATTCTGCCGCCATTTTTTATGGCGAACCCTTGCGGGCCTTCGCGAAGATATGGCTCAAGCTGTCACGGAAAATGCGGGCCAGTTCGTTCTCAAATTCGGGATCTTCGAGACGCATCGGGCCGGGATTGCCGACCAGGGCATTGAGGATCGTACCATTGAGCACCTGAAAGCTCATGCTCATCTGAACTGTTTCGGCACGGCTCAGAGACCGACCGAGATAGATCTCGCTCCACTCTCGTAAGCGGCTCAAGACCGTGCGGGCATATTCCTTGGTGGGTGTGCGCTCTTCCGGATTGTTGTACCCACGCAATGCAGCCGCCCGATAGACCGCTCGATATTTGACGTGCCGCTGAATGATGGTACGCGCGAACCGGTCGGCGAAACTCGCATAATCCTTCTTACCCTCGAACAGATCCTGCATGGTCGCGGCCGCTTCTTCGAGCGCCGCTTGCAGCAGCGCGTCGAAGAAGACGTCCCTGTTCTCAAAACGGCGATAGAAAGCACCGATCGAAAAGCCCGCTTCCTGCGTGATGTCGGCGACGGTGATCGTGGTGAGCGACTGCTTTTCCAACAACCTATAGCCCGCCGCGATCAGCTGGTCGCGCGTGCGCTTGCTGCGGGCCTGTTGGGCCGAAAGGCTTTCGACGACGCTATCCGACATTCAAGTTTGACTCCTCATCGGAATATGCGAATATGCATTCGCATATTCACTTGCAACGACAAACTTCGCCGGAATGCCGACTTCGCCCTGGGGAGGGCCAGCATTCTGCGCGCGTCGTTTGGAGGGGAAACACATGGTGAGGGATGTCTTGCGCAGCCTTGGCTGCGCCATGGTGGCGCTTTGCCTTTTTACGCTCTGCCCTTTGACACCTGCCAAAGCGGCGGAAAGCTGGGACAGCGTGGTCGCGGCAGCGAAAACCGAGCGCAATCTCGTCATTTACCACTCGCAATTTGGTGCCGGTTATTTCACCGACGCTGTGAAAAAATTCGAACGAGACACTGGGATCAGAGTGCGCCTGCTGGACGGGCGGGCGACCGAGATTTCCGAACGCATCCGCAGCGAAGGGGCCTCGAACCGGCGCATCGGCGATCTGGTTTTCAGTTCAACGGCGATCCTCCAGACTCTCGAAGACGAGCGGTTGTTGCTCCCCGTCGGCAACATACCCAACCTTTCCAATTTGCGCGAGAGCGCAAGCACAACCCGTGCGCCAGCGTTCCGACAAATCATCGGCATCCTCGTCAACACCGATTTGGTTTCCGAAAAGGATGAACCGCGGCACTGGCAGGATATTCTCGATCCGAAGTGGAAGGGCAAGATTTTGTCGAACGAACCGCGCACCGTTGGAGCCGGTCTCGGCGCCCTGGGGCCGCTTTGGCGAACGTTCGGCGAAACTTACATCGAAGCTCTCAGCAAGCAGGGTGTGACATTCAGCCGGGACGTGCGGCTCGAAGAGCGCCGCATCGCCATGGGCGAGTTCTCGATGCTGATCAGCGAGATGCTGGCCTTCTCGAAAGAGCTGAAGGATCTGCCAGTCAAAATGATCACGCCGGAACCCTCCTCGCCCTATACGCCGATCGATATGTCGGTCATCGGCAATGCGCCGCATCCCAATGCCGCACGACTGTTCATCAACTATTTCCTGAGCGACCCGGTGCAGCTCGCTTATGCGAAGGCCGGCATGCGGCCCGTCGTAAAAGGGGTGATCGAACAGTTGAGCGATGCCGATCGCAAGCTTCTCGACGTAACGCTGATGGGATGGGTGACGCGCGAAGATCGCGAGCCAGGTATCGCGGTGATGAAAAAATATTTCGGCGCCAACTGAAGCGACAGCCACCGCTGAAATTTCCCTCCATCGATGAGGACTGAGCGATGACCTCTGGCAATTTTCCCAAACGGCCACAGGCACCGAAAGGTGCGCCCAACATCCTTCTGGTGATGACCGACGACGTGGGTTTCGGCGCCACCAGCACGTTTGGCGGCCCCATTCCGACGCCGAACTTCGATCGACTGGCCAGGGCCGGCATTCGCTACAATCGCTTTCATACCACCGCGATGTGCTCGCCCACCCGCGCCGCCCTGCTGACCGGGCGCAATCATCACGCGGTCGGCTTCGGCGGTCTCGCCGAAATGGCGATCGCCCAGCCAGGCTATAATTCCGTTATCCCCGAAAAGGCCGCCACCATCGGCCGCATTCTTTCGGCCAATGGTTACGACACCGCCTGGCTCGGCAAGAACCACAACACGCCGCTTTGGGAAACCACCTCGCTTGGCCCGTTCGATCGTTGGCCGAATGGCTACGGCTTCGACTATTACTACGGCTTCTTCGGCGGGGCGGCGAACCAGTTCGTTCCGGCGCTGATCGAGAACCGCAACCTCGTCGAGCCTCCGAACCAGGACGGCTATATCCTCGACCGCGACCTCATCGACCACGGCGTCGATTGGCTGCGCCGCCAGCGCACCTTGCATCCCGATCATCCCTTCCTGCTTTACGTGGCACCGGGCACCGCCCATTCGCCGCATCAGGCACCGCGGGAATGGATCGATCGTTTCAAAGGCCAGTTCGACGGCGGCTGGGATGCGGTGCGCGCCGCGACATTCCACCGGCAGAAGGCCGCCGGCATCATCCCCCAAGACGCTGTGCTGACGCCACGGCCCGATAAGATTCCCGCCTGGGATAGCTGTTCGGCGGATGAGAAGCGTGTCTACTGCCGCATGATGGAAGCCTATGCCGGCATGCTCGCCCATTGGGACCATCAGTTCGGCCGGATTCTCGACGAATTGGAAAGCACCGGACAACTCGACAACACTCTCGTCATCTACATTCAAGGCGACAATGGCGCGAGCGCCGAAGGCGGCCTGACGGGTGCGACGAACGAAATCGCGAAATACAATTCGGTCGAACCGACCATGGAAGAATTGCTCGCCAATATCGATCACATCGGCGGGCCAAACTCCTTCAGCGCCTATCCGGTCGGTTGGGCCTGGGCGATGAACACGCCCTTCCAGTGGTTCAAGCAGATCGCCTCGCATTTCGGCGGCACCCGCAATGGCCTCGTAATCTCCTGGCCACGCCGCATCCGCAAAACCGACGTGATCAGCGACGCCTTTCACCATGTCACCGACATCGTGCCGACCATTCTCGATGTCGTCGGCATCGCGCCACCGACCGAAGTCGGCCATGTCGCGCAAGTGCCGTTCGACGGCACCAGTATGAGATACACCTTTGACGAAGGCAGCACGGCGCCCGCCACGCGCGAACAATATTTCGAACTGATTGGCAACCGCGCCTTCTACAAAGACGGCTGGATTGCCTCCACCCATCCCCCAGCCCTGCCCTTCGAACCCGGCAAACGCCCGCCGCCGGAAGAATGGCGCTGGGAACTCTACAGAATCGCGGACGACTATTCGCAGTCGCGCGATCTCGCCGCTGAGCATCCCGAGCGTCTTGAAGAAATGAAAGCGGCGTTTCATCGGGCCTGCGAGCGCAACAACGTTTATCCGATCCGCGCCGGACAATGGTTCGACCTGGTACAGCCGATGCCCAATCCATTTCAGGGCCGCACGGCCTTTACCTATTATCCAAGCGGACGCCGCCATCCCGGTTCCGAATTCCCCGATCTCAAAAATCGATCGTGGCATGTCGAAGCGATCTGCTCCGTGCCGGCCAAGGGTGCAGGAACGATCATCAGCCAAGGCGGATGGATTGGTGGATGGTCGCTTTACATGATGGATGGCTTCGTCAAGGCGGTCTACCGCACGGCCGATCAGCCCGGTCTCGAAGCGCGGCTCAGCACGTCGGAACGTCTGGCCCCTGGCCCGCACGTGATTGCGCTGCGGTTCGATTATCTCGGGCCTGGTCTCGGCGGTCCCGCCGATCTCAGCCTGCTGATCGACGGCAAACTTCACGTCACCGGTCGCGTTCAGCGAACCATCGGCAAATTGGTCTCGGCGTCCGAAGGTGTCTCGATCGGCTTCGAGCGGGGCACGCCGGTGGCGCAGGAAATCAAGACGCCGTTCGCCTTCTCGGGCCGGATCGAAAGGATCGATGTCACCATTGCCGAGCGCGCACCAGCCGCGCCGATCCTCGTCAAGCAAGACGTCGAGGAAGGCTGACATGTCGGTGACGGCCCTGAACGCGCCCACGGCAAGCACACCTTTGCTGAACAGACGCGCACGCTTTGGTCGCCGATTCTGGACGAGCCTGCTCATCGTGCTGCTCGGCCTGCTCATGGTCTATCCGTTGGGCATGCTGGTCTACGGCAGTTTCTACACCGGCTCTCCCGGTGCGGAGGGCGTCTTCTCCCTGGCCGGATATGAGAAGGCGATCTCGGGCCAAAACGCCTTGATCCTGCTCAACACGGTGGCCCTGTCCCTGGCAAAGGTCATCCCCTCGATCTCGGTCGCAGTGATCCTCGCCTGGATCATCGCGCGCACCGACACGCCGATGAGAGGCGCGTTGGAGGTGATGATCACCCTGCCCTTCTTCGTGCCACCGATCCTCACCGCCATGGCCTGGTCGCTCCTGGGAAATGCCAAGACCGGACCGATCAATGGGCTGTGGCGCTGGCTGAGCGGATCGAGCGAACCGTTGTTCGATATCTATTCCTTCGGCGGTGTCGTCTGGCACATGTCGCAATATTCCATTTCCTTCGCCTTCCTCATCATCGTCGAAGCGTTTCGCCGGATGGACCCGTCGCTTGAGGAAGCCGCGCGCATGTGCGGCGCGTCACAGTTGCGGACATTCCGCAACATCACCTTACGCCTCATGCTGCCGGTAATCGCCAGTTGCAGCGTGTTGAGCTTCATTCGCGGTATGGAATCGCTGGAGTCGCCGCTCTTCTTCGGCACGCCTGCTGGCATCAAGGTCGCGGTCACGGAAATCTACAATTCGATCAACCAGGACTTCGTGCCGAATTATCAATATGCGGCCGCCTTCTCGATCGTCATCACCATGTTGATGTTTCTGGTGATCGTGTTCCAGTGGTGGCTCATCGGCAACAGCCGCAGCTATCAAACCGTCGGTGGTCGCGGCTTCCGCCCAGGCATCATCCGGTTGGGCGCCTGGCGCTGGGTGGCCTTTGCCTTCTGCCTGCTCTTCTTCGCCATCACCGTTGTCTTACCCGTCGGTCAATTGCTGATCGGATCGCTCTCCCGCTACATCGGCTTTTTCAGCCTGAACCGCTTGACGTTCCAGCACTACACGGCGGTGCTCGAAGACCATACGATCTGGGACGCGGTGCGAAACACGTTCATCCTCGGTATCGGCGGCGCGACCGCGGCCATGGCCCTTGGTGCCATCGTCGCCTACATCACGGTGCGGACACGCTGGCGCGGGCGCCGGCTGATCGAAACGATGGCCTGGCTGCCCTGGATCATGCCGGGCATCGTGCTGGGCGTCGGCTATCTTTGGACCTTCGCCTATATACCGGGGCCCATCACCATCTATGGGACGCTCTGGGCCCTGTTTCTGCCTTATGTGGCCATGAGCACGCCCCTTGGCACGAATACGATGGCCTCGGCGTTCTATCAGATTTCGGTCGATCTGGAGGAATGTTCGCGGGTCCATGGCGCAAGCTTTCTCCAAACCATGGTTCAGATCCTGATCGCTCTGGCATGGCCCTCCTTCGCCATCGGCTGGGTGCTCTGCTTCTTCGGTATCATGCGCGAACTGAGTGCTTCGGTCCTGCTCTATTCGGTCGGCACGGAAGTGCTTTCGGTCGAGATGCTCAAACTCTGGTCGGCTGGACAGGCTGAGAAAGTGTGCGTCATCGGCCTGATGATGGTGGTACTCGTCATCATCTTTCGCGGCGTTCAAATCTTGCTCTCGCGCCGCATCAATCCGCTCAAGGCCTAGAGCGATGCGGGCATTCGGCAAGACCTGTTGCACCATCAAGACACCGCCGCGTACCGCCTCGCTGTCGGAAGCTCCGGCATCACCGAGCCCTCGTGGCTGCGCCGGCGAGGTCGTTGTGTTCGAGGCCAGCAGGACATTCGTCGGAACCAACGATCCTGTCGCGCCGCAGGATGGAGAAGGGCCGGAACGGCCAATGACGATCGGCGCCTTCGCACTGGAGACCGAAGCCGTCACGATCGCTAGATTCCGCGATTTCGTGGCCGCGACGGGTTATGTCACCGACTCCGAGCAATGTGGTTGTTCCGGTGTTTTCGCCGGCTTGCTGCGCGGTTCCCCACAAGCAACCGCGGGATTGAGCGAGGCGCCTTGGTGGAAGTCCGTCGACGGCGCCTCATGGCGTCATCCGGAAGGACCCGACAGTTCAATCGAAAATCGTCTCGATCATCCGGTGACGCATATATCCTGGCGCGATGCCTGCGCGTTCGCGGCATGGGTCGGCGGCCGTCTGCCGACCGAAGTTGAATGGGAACATGCGGCCAGAGGTGGCAACCGACGCCGGCGTTATCCTTGGGGCGATGAGGAACCGACCGACGAAGCCATTTTCTGCAATATTTGGCAGGGGCAGTTTCCCGAACACAACACGATGCAGGACGGCTTTTTGGGAACCGCGCCGGTGCGCAGTTTCGCGCCGAGCGAATCCGGCTTTTATAATCTCGCCGGCAATGTCTGGGAGTGGACGAACGATGTTTTTCGCGTCCGGTCGCTCTCCCGCGAAGCAAAGGCGCGCAACGCGCAATCCCGTCATGGCGGCGACAAGGTTTTAAAGGGCGGCTCTTTTCTCTGCCACAAAAGCTATTGCTATCGCTATCGGATCGCGGCGCGCATCGGGCTTTCGCCCGACAGCGCCTCCAGCAACACGGGATTTCGCGTCGCCTATGACGCGTGTTAACGTTGCACGTTGGCGAGCAGAGACGGCAGCGGCGCGTAGGCCGAGAGGCCTGTCGGCAGAATGGGCGCGGCGCCGATGATGACTGCCGGCAGTTCGATCGGCCGCGTATAGGTGCCGAGCGCCACGTGCGTCGGGCGACGCGGCGGCGTCGGGACATCGGCCTGGATGCTGGCCACTTGCACGCCCTGCTGTTCGCTGGTGGTTTCGGGCGCGGCCACATCGGCGGGCGTTTCAGCCGGCAGTTGTAAATCCATCGGGCGACGCGGTGGCAATGGAATCTCGATCGTCGGTTTGAGCGAAGCCACTTCCACCTGCGGCCAAGGCTGGGTCGTCGTCGTGACCGAAGGCTGCTGCTGCGATCCAAAGAGCGAGGCGACACCGCGCACTAGGCCGGACACCGGATCGACACCCTGCCCGGCGGCCGTATTCTGTTGCGGCGCGTTGGTGGCCACCACCGTCGGCTGTTGCGCCTGCGGCTGGGTTCTCGCACGAGCGATCTGCACATCCGTTCCCTTGCGGCAATCGCGCACGCCAAGATCGATCAGCTCTTCGCCGCGCAGATTGCGATAGTTGCGGGTGAGATAGCCGAGGCGCTCGCGCACGGGCTGCGGATAGGAATTGAACAGTTCGGCAGTGATGCCCTGGTCGATTTCCTTGGTGTTCTGGTTATAGGCGGTGTGGAACTTGAGCACGCTCCACGGATAGACGCAGACGTTCGGCAGGCTCAACGCCAGGGTACAGGCGGAACGACATTCGAGCAGCCGCACCTCGCGGCCCTCGGAGCGATAGACAGCCGTCTGCGCGCGATAATCCGACACCAATCCGCCGACGTCCTTGACGACGACGACCGGTGCTGGCGCCGGAGGCGGAGACAAATAACCCAAACGCAAACCCTCGCAGACGATCGAAACCAAATCGCGTTTTTGCCGAAACGCCAAATTGCTGTAGGCGCCGTGAAATACCGCCCGATCATTTCAGCGGCTTATGGTTAATCAACTCATAACGGCATTCGTCACCGGTCGCCTGCAAAAGCGGCAATTTTGCGCCTGACGCGCGCTTTCCGGTCTTCGAGACTTCGTGAAAATGCCCTTGCATGGGGTTGTTCCTCAGAATCGCGCGCCCCCCCCCTGCGATCTCCTCTGATCCATCCGTTCAACGGCCATCCTCCTTTCCTCCTTGCGGCCCGCGCCGCGCTCAAGTCCGGCGCAAAATACGAAGGAAGGGTGGCGAATTTTTGTTCCCTATATGTTCTTTTCACTTGCTTATTCAGAGTTTTTGTTTTGAGGCCTTTTCTTCACACGAACCGGTGTCCGCTTCGTTCGAAAACGCTATAGCCAGCACGGCTCCGTTCTCTCCTGGTTCTTCCGCTCACTGGCCATGGCCACTTTCGCCAATCGCAACATCAATCGCCTCAACCTGCACAGCGGGCTGGTGCAGCTTTCCTTCCAGATCGGCGGCACCTTCACCGGCGCCTTTTTTCTGAAGAACGGGCTCGGCCTGCCGCAGGTCTTCCTGGTGCTCGCCGCCGTGCTGGCCTTGCGCTTCGTGCTGCGGCCGATCCTGCTGGCGATCAGCCCGGCGATCGGGCTGAAGTTCACCCTGATCATCGGCACCGCTCTGGTCGCCCTGCAATATCTGGCGATCCCGCAGGTGCGTGGACTCGATGCGGCGCTGGCGATCTACATTCTGATCTCCGGCATCGGCAACGTCTTCTACTGGACCGCCTATCACGCGGTCTTCGCGTCGCTCGGCGATGCCCATGCGCGCGGACGGCAGGTGGCCTTTCGGCAAATCCTCGGCGCCGTCGCCAGCATCATCGGCCCGGCCGCTGGCGGCTTCATGCTGGCATTCATCGGACCATGGGCCGCCTTCGGCACGGCGGCGCTCGCCGCGATGATGTCCATCCTGCCACTGCTCATGATCCAGAACGATCCGGTGGCGCGGCTCGCACCATCAGGCGCCTATGCGGCCGCGCGCAAAGGCACCGTCATCTTTCTCGTCGACGGCTGGATCATCTCCACCGCCAATACAGCCTGGGCCTTGGTGATCTTTCTGGCCCTCGGCCAGGTCTATGATGTCTTTGGATCGGTGCTGGCCGCAGCCGCTCTCGCCGGCGCGGCCGGCGGCTTCGTCCTCGGCCGGTTCATCGATGCCGGCAATGGCCGCAAGGCGGCCGCCCTGTTTGGCATCGTCACCTGCATCGTGCTTTCGGCGCAGACACTCGCCGGCTTCGATGCGACGCGCGTCGTCATCGTCACGATTTTGAGCGCCGTCTTCGGCGGCCTCTACATTCCCGCGATGATGACCGCGATCTACAACGACGCCAAACAGGCGCCCTGTCCGCTGCGCTATCAGATCGCCGCCGAAGGCGGTTGGGATGTCGGCGGCATTTCCGCCAATCTCACAGCGGCTTTGTTGCTGTGGGCGGGTCTACCACTGCAAGCCGTGTTGTTGATCGCCATTCCCGCCGTCATCGCGCAGGCGCTGTTGTTGCGAGCGCGCTATGCTTGACGATCAAGCCGCGACGCGATCGCTATCGACGACGCCCATCGCCGTTGCGATCACTTCATAGTCTGTCGATGTGATCTGGAAATAACCGCGCCGGAAAGCATAGCCCCAATTGCGCTGACCGCGCGTGAAAGAGAGCCGATCAAGCAGAGGCGCGATCGGTGCGATGCCGCTCGGCAGAAAGCGCGTGTTGCGTCGATACGGCGTGAAGCCGTTACCCATGTCGGCGAGATAAGCAGGTTCAGGCCGCATGTCGCATACCGCTGTGAAGGCTTGCAGCGGTGCGCCGGCATGCATGCTCTGGCGCGGCGAATAGAAGACGATCCGATCGCCCGCCGCGATGCGGCGCAAGGGCGCTTCTTTGCCGTGGCAGAGCTGAATGAAACCGCCGGCACGGCCCACTTCGATATGATCGCGCGATACGACACCGATCCAATATTTCATGTCCGCCTCCTGCTTGATGACAGAAGGCTATCCCCGTCCCTTGTCAGCTTGTGGCAGCAGGCCTGCGATCTCCGCCACCAGTTTGCGCACGATCGCTTCGGCGAACTGGTCATAGTCATTGATGGCGATCATGAAGGCGCCGGGACCGCCGATGACTTCATCGCGGTAATGCAGGTCGAGCATCGGCTCGACCGAGAGAATGGGCAGGCCGTTGATGGTGATGCCCTGGCCCAGCGCCTCGTCCCGGGCCTGGGCCACCGGACGGCCGCTGGTGTTGGCGCCGTCCCCTGAAATATCGATCACCCGCCGGGCGCCTTTATAGGTCCCCTGGCCGAACCGGCCGAGCGCATGGTCGATGGCGCCGCTGATCGAGGTGCCGCCGCCATAGAGCTTGCGCGGCACGCCGGCGATCGCCGTGGCGAGGGCCGCCGCCGAGGTCTCGTCGGAAACCAGCATCCAAGGCGTCACCTCGGCCTGCATATGCGGTCCTGTCCATTGAAACATGGACACGGCAATGCGCGCGGTCACCCCCGAGCGCACGGCCCGGAGCACGCGCGGATCCCGAAAAGCCCGCTCATATCCTTGTTTTTGCAAAATAAACCGCTGTTGACTGACGGAGCCAGAGGCATCCACCGCCAAGACAAGCTCAAGATCGACATCGATGACATCGGCGACAGCTGGACGCCCCAACAGGACCCAAGCCAAGCCGCCGGCCAGCACGCTACGCCGCGTCACGGCCGCAAGCGGCCCGTCTCCTGGCGTCATTCCCCCTCCCCGGCTTCTTATATTTTGCCGTGCGGCCATTGTGCACAGACCGGAAGGTCGGGCACAAGTTGGACCAAAGCCGTAAATTTCCGTCATAATTCCGGCTGACACCCGCTCGCCACTCAACGATGTTTCCGCTATAGCGCGCCCAATGAGCCTTATCACAACCACCAGCGAACTCGCCGAAACTTGTGCCCGCCTTGCCAGGCATCCTTTCGTGACGGTCGATACCGAATTCCTGCGAGAGACGACCTTCTGGCCGAAGGTCTGCGTCATCCAGCTCGCCAGCGACGATGAGGCCGTGGCCGTCGACGCCCTGGCCGAAGGGATCGACCTGACGCCGTTTCTCGAGCTGATGGCCAATCCGGACGTGGTGAAAGTGTTCCACGCCGCGCGGCAAGATCTCGAAATCGTCTGGAATCTCGGCAAGCTGGTGCCGGCACCGCTGTTCGATACGCAAGTGGCGGCGATGGTCTGCGGCTTCGGCGATCAGGTCGCCTATGGCGAACTGGCGCAGACGATCTGCAAGGTGGCGATCGACAAGTCCTCGCGCTTCACCGACTGGTCGCGTCGTCCGCTCACCGAGGCGCAGATCCAATATGCGCTCGCCGACGTGACGCATCTGCGCGACATCTATCGGGCGCTGCGCGAGAAGCTCGAACGTTCCGGCCGCATGGCCTGGCTGGACGATGAAATGCAATCGCTGACCAATCCGGCGACCTATGCGCAAGACCCTGCCAATGCGTGGGAACGCTTCCGCCACCGGGCGCGCAAGCCGCGCGACATCGGCGTACTGATGGAAGTGGCTGCCTGGCGCGAGCGCGAAGCGCAGACGCGCGACGTGCCGCGCTCCCGCGTTCTGAAAGATGACGCCATGGTCGAAGTGGCTTTGGCGGCGCCGCGCACGGCGGAGGCACTTGGCAATCTGCGGGCTTTCCCGCGTGGCATGGAACGCTCGCGCGGCGGCGCCGAACTACTGGCCGCCATCGAGCGCGGCCTGGCGCGCGACCCCAAGACCTTGCCGAAGATCGAACGCGAACGGCGCAGCGGCGGCAATGGCGCGACCGTCGAACTGTTGAAAGTGCTGCTGCGGCAGGTGAGCGAGCGCCATGGCGTGGCGCCCAAGATGATCGCCACGGTGGATGATCTCGAAGCCATATCAGCCGACGACAACGCGCCGGTTGCCGCCCTCACCGGCTGGCGACGGGAGCTTTTCGGCGTCCGCGCGCTCGAACTCAAGCACGGGAAGCTCGCGCTGACCATCGAACGCGGCCGGGTGATCACCCTGGCTTGGCAGGATGCCCCGGCCGACGAGCCGGCGGTTGCCTAATTAACAGTCAAAAGCCCCCAAAGTGACCAAGGTCACTTTGACGAATCGAGCCAAATAAATAAGCTTGGCAAATCGTTTAAGCCTTGGGGGCTCCGATGCAGAAAAAATTAGCAGCAGAATTCTTTGGTACGTTCTGGCTGGTCCTGGGGGGCTGCGGTAGCGCCGTCCTGGCCGCCGCCTTTCCACAACTCGGCATCGCCTTCGCAGGCGTCGCCCTCGCCTTCGGTCTGACAGTTCTGACCATGGCCTACGCGGTCGGTCCGATTTCCGGCGGCCATTTCAATCCGGCTGTTTCCGTCGGTCTCGCGGTCGCGGGTCGCTTCTCCTGGGGCGAACTCATCCCCTACATCATCGCGCAAGTCGTCGGCGCCATCGCCGCCGCCGGCGTGCTCTATCTGATCGCCTCCGGCAAATCCGACTTCTCGCTCGCGGGCGGCTTTGCCGCCAACGGCTATGACGACCATTCGCCGGGCAAGTACACGATGGTGTCGGCGCTGATCTGCGAAGTGGTGATGACCGCGATGTTCCTGCTCGTCATCCTCGGCGCCACCGGCAAGAAAGCCCCTCCGGGTTTCGCGCCGATCGCCATCGGCCTCTGCCTGACCTTGATCCATCTGATCTCGATCCCGGTGACCAACACGTCGGTCAACCCGGCGCGTTCGACCGGTCAGGCGATCTTCGTGGGTGGATGGGCCTTGCAGCAGCTCTGGCTGTTCTGGCTCGCGCCGATCGTTGGCGCTGCCATCGGTGGCATCCTTCACAACGCCTTGCTGTCGCACGACGACTGACAGCTAAGTAGCAACACATCAGACGCCGTCGCTTCCTTGAAGCGGCGGCGTTTTTTATTTGTGCTTCATTCGATGACGATATCGGGCTCGCGGCCGATCAGGCGGCCGAGCTGCCGCAGACGATTGGCTAGGCGTTCGCTCGCCAGCGGCGCGAATTCGCGCGGCAGTTTCAAGACCACCTTGCCGCGCCGACAGACGAGCGGCGTCTTGGGCAGAACATCAGGCATGGCGGCGGAGACCGAATAGCCGACGCGCATGGCGGCGCCGAGAAGCTGCGCGCGATCCAAGAGGCGCGGCGTCGCCAGCATGCGCAATTGCGGGCTGACGTCATGTTCGAAGCCCATGTGGCGATACGAGGTCGCCAAGGCCAGATAGGCGCGACCGCTATGGTCGATGGAGACGAAAGCCGCGTTGGCGATGATGTTGAACGACTGCTCGCCGCGATAATCCGGATGGGCGCGCCAGCCGATATCGGCGAGCAGACAGGCCGCATGGCGCAGGCGCTGTTCGTTCTTGGTCTCGTCGATATGGGTCGAGCGCATGAAGGCGTCGGTCCAGGCGCAGAGATCCCAGCCATGGCGCGGGGCGCGCGAGCGGAGAATGTTGAGATCGCTCGCCGCCTGGATCAGCGGATCGATCTTGCGTTCTTGCGCGTCGAGACGTTCGTAAAGCAGGCCTTCGCGCAAGCCCAAGGCGGAAACGACGATCTGATTTGGCCGGGCGCGACGAATGATCTCTTCCAGCACGACGGCGCCATAGGCGAGCAGTGGACGACGGGCGGCCGCGACGCTTTCGATCGCCACCAAGGCCTCGGCATTGACCCGCTCGACCAGCGAGACGAAATCCTCCGCATCGCGGCGGGGAATGATGTAGCCGTGCATGACATTCAGCGGATAGTTGCGCTGATGCATATGCAAGCGCGCCAAAGCGCGCCACGTCCCGCCGACCGCATAGAAGGTGCGGCCCTTCAACTGGTCGAGGCCTTTGACCTGGGCGATCGCATCGCGCACCAGCTTGCTCGCCTTTTTCGGCGAACGTCCGGTCATGTCCATCAGCGCGAGGCCGCCCAGCGGCAGGGACACGCCCTTGCCCAACCGGCCACCGTGCACTTCGTTCAGTTCCAGCGAACCGCCGCCAAGGTCGCCCACCACGCCGTCGGGCGCATAGAATCCTGACACCACGCCCAAGGCCGCAAGCCGCGATTCCCGTTCGCCTGACAACAGGTCCACGGGCGCGCCCAGGGTCTTTTCAGCCGCGGCAAGAAATTCACGGCCGTTCTTGGCGTCCCGCGCGGCGGCGGTCGCCAGCACGTGGACATCTTTGATCTTAAGCAGGTCGCAGAGCACGCGGAAGCGCGACAATGCCGACAGCGCCCGCTCGACCCCCTCCTCGTTAAGCTTACCCGTCGTGGCAACGCCGCGACCGATGCCGCACAACACTTTGTCGTTGTAAATCGGCGTCAGAGCGCGCGTCAGCCCTTCATAGGCGACCAGCCGAACCGAGTTTGAACCGATATCGACGACCGCGAGGGGCTTGAGCGCTTCGAGTCTGCCGGGAGCCTTGTTACCGGGTGGAACCATTCGACTTGCGCGTGTCCTTGCGTCTTGAAAGCGAACGCGGGCTGGACTCCCTCAACGACTTTCCACGACCCGACAGCGACGGGTTGGTCATGAAATAATTGTGGGCGTTGAACGGTTCCTCGCCAGCGCGCGGGACTATGCGCTCGCTCGATCCGTCGGGCAAGACCCGGTAGCTCTGCTGGTTGTCGATAAGGTTAGCCACCAGAATTTGGTCAAGCACCTGCTCGTGCACCGTCGGATTGGTCATCGGCGTCATCACCTCGACGCGCCGGTCCAGATTGCGCGGCATCAGGTCGGCCGAGGAAATATAGACATGGGCATTCTTGTGCGGCAGGCCGTGGCCGTTGCCGAACGCATAGATGCGGGCGTGCTCAAGGAAGCGGCCGATGATCGACTTGACGCGGATGTTGTCGGACAGGCCTGGGACACCTGGCCGCAGGCAGCAGATGCCGCGCACCACCAGATCGATCGACACGCCCGCCTGGCTCGCCCGGTAGAAGGCATCGATGATGACCGGATCGACCAGCGCGTTGCACTTGGCCCAGATCGCCGCCGGGCGGCCATTCTTGGCGTGTTCGATCTCTTCGTCGATATGGGTCAGCAGCCGCCGCTTGAGACTGATCGGCGACACGGCCATGCGTTCGAGATCGTCCGGCTCGGCATAGCCGGTGATGAAATTGAAGACACGTCCGACATCGCGGCCGATCACCGGATCGGCGGTGAAATAGGACACGTCCGTGTAGATGCGCGCCGTCTGCGGGTGATAGTTGCCGGTGCCGACATGGCAATAGGTGGTGAGCCCCGTACCCTCGCGGCGCACGACCATCGACAGCTTGCCGTGGGTCTTCAATTCGATGAAGCCGAAGACGACCTGGGCGCCGGCGCGCTCCAGATCGCGCGCCCAGCGGATATTGGCTTCTTCGTCGAAGCGTGCCTTCAGTTCGACGAGCGCGGTGACCGACTTGCCGCCCTCGGCAGCTTCGACGAGCGCACGCACGATCGGGCTGTCAGCAGAGGTGCGATAGAGCGTCTGCTTGATGGCAATGACGTTGGGATCGCGCGCTGCTTGCGCGATGAATTGCACCACCACGTCGAAGGATTCATAGGGGTGGTGGACGACGAGATCTTTCTGCTTGATCGCGGCGAAGCAATCACCGCCGTTCTCGCGTACGCGCTCGGGGAAACGCGGATTGTAGGGCGTGAATTTTAGCTCGGGTCGATCAATCGAGACGACCTCGCTGAGTTCGTTCAGCGCCAGCATGCCCGAGTTGATGAAGACCTCGTCGACAGCCGCATCGAGTTCGTCAGCGACGAACTGTTGCAAATCTTCCGGCGTCATCGCATCGAATTCGAGGCGAATGACGCGGCCACGCCGACGGCGCTTCAACGCGGTTTCGAAAAAGCGCACGAGATCCTCGGCCTCTTCCTCGATTTCGATATCGCTGTCACGGATGACGCGGAAGTAGCCGCGCCCGATGATCTTATAGCCGGGGAATAGCCGCGCCGCCTGCGCGGCGATGACGCTTTCGAGCGGCACGAATTTCGTCTCGCTGCCGCCGAGCGCCGCCGGAATGCGGACAAAGCGCTCGACCTTGTTGGGCAGGCGCACCAGCGCGTTGAGGCGATTGCCTTCGCGTACGCCGGACAGTTGCAGGACGACGCTGAAGCCGAAATTGGGAATGAACGGAAACGGATGCGCGGGATCGACGGCCAGCGGCGTCAGCACCGGAAAAATATGCAGGTTGAAATGGTCATCGAGCCATTGCGCTTCGCCGGCCTCGAGATCGGCCGGTTCGACGATGCGGATGCCGACACCGGCCAATTCCTCGCGCAGTTCGATCCAGCGCCTCTGCTGGGCATCGGTGAGCGTCATCACCCGTTCACGCAGCTTCGCCAGTTGCTCGGCCGGCGGCAGGCCGTCATCGGACCTGGTGGTAACGCCGGAGCGCACCTGGCCGCGCAGACCCGCCACGCGGACCATGAAGAATTCATCGAGATTGTTGGCCGAGATCGACAGGAAGCGGAGCTGTTCGAGCAACGGATGGTTGCGGTTCGAAGCTTCCGCCAGAACCCGATTGTTGAATTCGAGCCAGGACAGTTCGCGGTTGATGAAGCGGCTTTCGCCTTCGGCGAGTTCGACCTGCACGGGACCGAGATGCTGGGTGTCCGCAATCTGATCCTGAGCGGCGTTTGTCAGGCTCGCGGCAATTTCACTCGGCACGGGAAAGGCCCTTTCTAGCGTATGGTAAATGCTGGTCCTTCATCAAACAGATGACAGTACGATGACAGAATTGCGTCAATGGTCGGCTTCCAGCCGTTTCAACACTTCGCCGGCCATGGGCCGGGTCACCGCCCTGCCCCGCGCCAGCGCCTCCCGGTCGAGAATGGCGACGACGGACCGGGCGGCGGCCAGCGAGCGCTCGATCCGGGCCGCGAGAAATTCGATCACCGTGGCATCGACCTGCAACTGCCGATCCATGAAGAGTTTGACCAGGACCGCCCGCACCAGGGCGTCATCCGGCTCGCCGATTTCCACGGCGGGCGCCCGGCGCAGGCGCGACAGCAGATCCTTGGTCTTCAATCCCCAGGAATCCGGCCACTGGCGGGCTGTCACGGCCAGGAAAGTACCGCTTTCAGTGGCCAGATTGATCAGGTGAAACAGCTCTTTTTCCACGCCAGCGGCCCGGTCCGCATCCTCGACCAGAACGGCGGGATTTTGCACCAGCGCCTGCAGGTCGGTCGTCGCCAGGGCGGCGGCGGGCAGGATGCGGGCGCCGGCGGTTTCGGCCCAAATGGCGCCGAGATGGCTCTTGCCCGCCCCGGTCGGCCCCAGAAGGAGCAGCACGCGGCCCGGCCAGTTCGGCCACGCGTCGAAGCGGGTCCAGGCCGCCTCGTTGGACGGAGAAACAAGAAAATTCTCGCGGCTGAAGCTGGGTTCCAACGGCAGATCGAAGGCCAGTTGCCCACTCACGGCTCCACCCCGCGATAGAGCGCGCTCTCGCGATAGCGCTCGATACCGAAGCGGATCAGCACGCCGATAGCGGCCGCCACGGGCACCGCGACGATCAGGCCGGTGAAACCGAACAGGGAGCCGAAGGCGAGCAGCGCGAACATCAGCCAGACCGGATGCAGGCCGATCGAGGCGCCGACGAGACGCGGCGTCAGCACATTGCCTTCGAGGAATTGGCCGGTGCCCACCACGACCAAAACCATGATCAGCAGCCAGGGGCTCGGCCAGCCCTGCACGATGGCGAGGATCGCGGAAATCACCAGAACCGTCAGCGAGCCGACATAAGGAATGAAGCTGAGGAGGCCGCCGGTCAGGCCGATGACGAAGCCGAAGTTGAGGCCGATCAACAGCAGGCCGAAGCCATACCAGGCCGCCAGGAACAGACAGACCAGCGACTGGCCGCGCAGAAAACCACCGATGGCGGTGTCGATCTCGCGCGCCAGGCGATGCACGGTCTCGCGATGGGCGACCGGCACCAGGCCATCGAGCGTGCGGATCATCCGCTCCCAGTCGACCAGCATGTAGAAGGCGACGACCGGGGTGATGACCAAGAGCGAGGCGATGCCGATCAACGTCGATCCGCCCGAGATGATCGAACCGAGGAGCCCGGTCAGCCAGCTTACGCCCTTGCCGACGAGATTGCCCACGGGCCCCGACACATCGGCCGGCTTGCCGTCGCCCAAGCCGAGTTTCTGGAAAATATCGACGCCGATCCAGCTGGATAAAAGGTTGCCCTGTTCGCTGGCGAGGGTGCGCGCCAGATCCTGCAGCCGGTTGATGTAGCCCGGCACGTTCTCGGCGAAATGCGACAGTTGCGTCACCACCAGCGGCACGATCGCCACCAGCACGACGACGAAGAAAATGACCGAAACCGCGAGGATGACGATGCAGGCGACGAGGCGATTGATGCCCATGCGCTGCAGGCGGTTGGCCACCGGATTCAGCAGATAGGCGAGCGCCATGCCGGCGACGAAGGGCATCAGCACGCCGCTGAACAGCCACAGCGCCAGCACGGCGACCGCAAGCGCCGCGAGCCAGAAGGCCAATTGCCGTTCGATCCGCATGCCGGGTTCCCGCGCCCTCTACGATTCCATGTGCCGGAGCCATTGCCTGACATAGGCTCCGGCGGAAAGCAGCGTCAGCGCCGCGACGATCCACACCGATCCTTCAAACCACAGACTGAGCGGCAGGTCGAAGGCTTTTGCCGCCAGCACGGCGCTGGCAAAGGCAATTTGGACGGTGGTGTTAATTTTCGACACCCAGAGCGGCTTGATCGGCAGCGGCCGGTCGAGCAGCACGGCGACCAGGACGCCGGCGATGATCATGATGTCGCGGGAAACAACGAGGATGGCGATGAAAGCCGGAATGACGCCGGTGATCGCCAAGGCGATGTAGATCGAGACCAGAAGCGCCTTGTCGGCCAGGGGGTCGAGCCAGGCGCCGAGTTCCGAGCGCAGATCGAGACGCTTGGCGAGCCAGCCGTCGATGGCGTCCGACACCCCGGCGATGACGAACAAAACGAAGGCCAGCCCCCACTTCGGCTGCACGATCATCGTAATGACCACGGGAACGAGCGCCAGGCGCAGCAGGGTAATAAGGTTTGGCAGGTTCGCCAGAAGTGTGTGGGCGCTCATTGCAGGCAGAATAACATGCGGAAACGGGACCCGGACAGGCCGGTTAGGAACAATTCAAGCGGTTTTAGCATGCCCGCCCCCGTCTTTTCGAGACGGAACGACGGTGGCGGGCGCCTTCCACCTGAATCTAGTGATTGCCCCTTGAATCTACTGGGTGCCTTCGAGGCCCAGATGGCGCACCAGTGCCCCCCACTTTTCCCGCTCGCTGCGCATATAGGCGCGCATCCCCGCCTCGTCGGGCGTATCGAAGGGAATCAGGCCCAGGCCGGCGATCCGGCTCTTGACCTCCGGATCGGCCATGATCGTCTTCATGGTGCCATGCAGGCGCGCCGTCACTTCCTTTGGCGTGGCGGCCGGCGCCAGCAGCATGTGCCAGGAAACCGCCTCGAAATCCTTGACGCCGGCCGCCTCGGCGAAGGTCGGCGTGTCGCTGATCGCATCGAGGCGCTGCGCCGATGACACGGCGATGGCGCGCAGCTTGCCGTCCTTGATCAGCGGCACCGAGGCGCCAGCCTCGGCGAAGCCGAGATTCACATGGCCCGAGACGATGTCCATGATCGACTGCGGCGTGTTGCGATAGGGCACGTGCGTGCCAGCCAAGGCAAACCGCTGTTTGACATATTCCATCGCCAGATGCTGCGACGTGCCGATGCCGGGCGACGAATAGTTGAGCGGCCGCTCGCCCGCCTTCATGAAGGCGATCAGTTCCGGCGCGGTCTTGGGCGGCAGCGACGGATCGATGACCAGCACGAACGGCGATTTGGCATAGAGCGCCAGCGGCACGAAATCCTTCTCGGGATCATAGGGCATCTGTTTGAACAGCACCGGATTGACCGCCACCGGCGTCGCCGTCACCACGCCCAGCGTATGCCCGTCAGGCGTGGCGGAGGCGACAGCCTGCGCCGCCAGCATGAAGGAAGCGCCCGGCCGGTTGTCGACGACCACGGGACGGCCCAGCGCCTGCTGCAGCTTTTCGCCATAGAGACGCACAATCGTGTCCATGCCGCTGCCGGCGGCCAGCGGCAGAACGATGGTGATGTTTTTGGAAGGCCAGTTCTGTGCCCAAACCGCCGTGGTCCCCGCCCACAGCAAAGCGCACGCGGCCGCGAATGCCCGTAAAGCTCGCATCGTCCCCTCCCCCGATCAGCTTTCAGCACCGGAAAGTGTAACTTTGGACCTTGGGAATGCAAGCTGGGCCAGGCTTTCCCCAGATCTGCCGGCGATCCGGACCTGGCACCTCGCAAAACCCTCTCATGACCCTCTCTTGGCCTTGCCTCCGGCGGCGGCGGGCGCTAACCCCCCTGTATGAGCCAGCCCCCCAAAACCGGCCTGACCTATGCGCAGGCGGGCGTCGACATCGACGCCGGTAATTCGATGGTAGACAAGATCAAGCCGCTGGTGCGCGCCACGCGCCGGCGCGGCGCTGATGCGGAAATCGGCGGCTTTGGCGGCCTTTTCGACCTGAAAGCGGCAGGCTTTACCGATCCGATCCTGGTTGCCGCCAATGACGGCGTCGGCACCAAGGTGAAAATCGCCATCGACAGCGGCATTCACGACACGGTCGGCATCGACCTTGTCGCCATGTGCGTCAACGATCTCATCGTCCAGGGCGCCGAACCGCTGTTCTTCCTCGACTATTACGCCACCGGCAAACTCGATCCGGAAGCCGGCGCCGCCGTCGTCAAGGGCATCGCCGAAGGCTGTATCGACGCGGGCTGCGCCTTGATCGGCGGCGAGACCGCCGAAATGCCCGGCCTCTATGCCAAGGGCGATTACGATCTCGCCGGTTTTTCCGTCGGCGCGGCCGAACGCGGCGCATTGTTGCCGAAGGCCGGCGTGACCGCCGGTGACGTGCTGTTCGGCCTGCCCTCCTCGGGCGTCCATTCGAACGGCTTTTCGCTGGTGCGCCGCATCGTCGAACATGCCGGTTTGAAATGGACCGACGATGCGCCCTTCAAGCCGGGCACGGCTCTGGCGCAAGCGCTGCTGACGCCGACGCGCATCTATGTGAAGCCGCTGCTGAAAGCCTTGAAGGCGACCGACGGCATCAAGGCGCTGGCGCATATCACCGGCGGCGGCTTTCCCGACAACATTCCCCGCGTGCTGCCCGACGGCACCGGCGTGATGCTCGATCTCGACGCCATTCCGGTTCTGCCCGTCTTCCAATGGCTGGCGAAAGCCGGCGGCGTGGCGGAAGCGGAAATGCTGCGCACGTTCAACTGCGGCATCGGCATGATCGTTGTCGCCGAAGCCGCCAAGGCGGCCGACGTCGAACGCGCTCTGCGCGAGGCCGGCGAAGCGCCGGTGCGCATCGGCGAGATCACCACGCATGCGAGCGGTGAGCGCGTCGCGACACGCGGACGGCTGGCGCTATGAGCATGCGCCGGCGCACGGCGATCTTCATCTCGGGGCGTGGTTCCAACATGACCTCGCTGATCGAAGCCGCGCGCGTGCCGGAATTTCCCGCCGAAATCGCGCTCGTCCTGTCGAACCGTCCGGACGCGCCAGGACTAGCGACGGCGAAAGCGCGCGGCATCGCCAGCGCCGCCGTCGACCACAAAATCTATGCCGGTCGCGAAGCCTTCGAAGCCTCGCTGCAACAGGTGCTCGAAATCAACCGTATCGAGTTCATCTGTCTCGCCGGCTTCATGCGGTTGCTGACACCTGCGTTCACGACCCACTGGGCCGGGCGGATGCTCAACATCCACCCCGCCTTGCTGCCGTCCTACAAAGGTCTGCACACGCACGAGCGGGCCCTGGCCGATGGCGTGAAGATCCACGGCTGCACGGTGCATTTCGTCGTGCCGGAAATGGATGCCGGCCCGATCATCGCCCAGGCTGCGGTGCCGGTGCTCGACACCGATACGCCGGAGACTTTGGGCGCCCGCGTGCTGGCGCAAGAGCATGTGATTTACCCGCGCGCGCTGGAACTGGCGGCCTCCGGCCGGCTGCGGATCGAAAACAATCGCGTTGTCGGCGCCTGCTGGAACGTCAATCACACGGCGCTGGTGGTGCCCGAACGCGAAGACGAAGACGGCTGATCTCTTGGCCTGACTGCGCTATCATGGCGCCATGAGCGCGCCACGGCCCAGCACAGTTCGGCAATATGACGATGGCGTGGATAGCTGGTCCATCGTCGCGGCGCCGGCCGCGAAAGCTCTGGCCGGCCTCGTCAGCAGCTACGCCAGCTACACCGAGAAAACCCAGTCCTTCGGCGCGCGACGGGAACTCGCCTCGACATCAGGCGTGCTGATCTTCGCCCTCGACGAACCGCTGTCGATCGTCGGCGCCGATGGAATAGAGATCGTGGTGAAAGCGGGAGAAGCGTTCATCGGCGGCGCGGCCGATGCCACGTCGATCTCCCGGGCGCTCGGCCCACAGCGCGGCCTGCACGTCTTTCTATCGGCAGCGGGCCTTGCCGCCGTCTGCAATGCGCCCCTGGCCGAGATCGCCAATCGCGTTCTCCCTTTGAGCACGTTTCGTAGCACCGTCGCGCGTGACCTTGGCGCGCGGCTGGTCGAAGCGCGCAATGCCGACGAACAGTTCGACCTTGCCGATCAAGCCTTGATGCATTGGTTCGCCGATGTCCCCGTGTTCGATAAAACGATGCATTGGGCGATGGAGCAATTCCAGGCCGCCGAACCGGCCGCCGTCGCCGACATCGCCAAGGAAATCGGCTGGAGCCGCAAACATCTGACCCAACGCTTCACGACCCTCACCGGACATTCGCCGCAGACCTATCGACGGCTGGCCCGGTTCGGGCGTTTCACGGCGCGCTTGATGGCACGGCCCACCGACAGTCTGGCGGAACTGGCCGCCGAGACGGGCTATTACGACCAGTCGCACCTGACGCGCGACGTGCAGGCGCTGAGCGCTCTCACGCCAGGCGAGTTGCGGGCCAGCCTGCTGCCGGGGCTCGGCGGCTTTCGCGAGGACTAGACGCGCCGAAGCTCCCTACCCTCCAATGATTTCGCTGATCTGCACGATGGGCGTGATGTCCGTATAGTTGGCGACATCAGCGACAATCTCCGCGCGGTGGGGGCCGAACGCCTCCTGGAATATTCCTAGGCTCGGTAAGTAGATGTGGCACGCCGCGACGAACTCCGGCGCGCTTCCAGGTTCGCCACCCGCAAGACCCTTATCGATCTCGTAGCGCAGGCAGGCATCGCCGAGCCGTTCCTGGATCAGTGGCAGGTGGCGGGTGCGGTAGTACTCGTGATCGAACCTCGAGCCGCCATCGGCCGGATAGTAGACACTCATCTTGATCATGGTCCGGCTCCTGCCTGAACGCCTCTGCGAGCGTCCACGGGACATTTCTAGAGCAAATTGCGTTTCGATAGAAAGTCAAACGGCAAAACGCCTTAACGCGGAATCCGGACGGGAGCCGCAGGTTACATCCGTACAAGACGCCAAGCTGAACAAGCGGCACAATCAAGGATGGAAACCAGCAAGGAGCATTCATGGTCCGCCCCGCTCTCATCCCCTGCCTACGCTACAAAGATGCCCCAGCGGCAATCGATTTCCTCTGCCGCGCCTTCGGCTTCAAGGAACATGCGGTCTATCGCGACGACGCCGACCCCAAGATCGTTGTCCACGCGCAACTGACGCTCGACGACAACATGATCATGCTCGGGAGTGATCGCCCGAATGAAACCACCGATCTCTACGGCTGGAAGACGGTGAAAGAGGCCGGCTGCATCACCATGTGCATTTACGCGGTGATCGACGATCCCGATGCCCATGCGGCGCATGCCAAAGCCGCGGGCGCGCACATTCTCAGAGGGCCTTACGACAACCAAGGCTATCCTGGCCGGGCCTATGACGTGGCCGATCCGGAAGGCAATGTGTGGAGTTTCGGCAGTTACGATCCCTTCGCCACACACGGCTGATCTTCACACCTTCAACGTGTGGCCGGTCAGCACCTTCCAACGTTTCAGCAGATCGCCCCGCCGCGCCGGATACTTTTGGCCAATCTCGTAGCGGCTGATGCGATCGGTGCGGAAGGAGCGAAAATCCTGCCGCCATTCGCACCAGGCCAACACGACCCGCACGGAATCGAAATAAGCCAGACCGAAAGGCCAGATGGTGCGGCTGGTCTTGGCGCCGACGGCATCGGCGTAATCGATCGTCACGCGAACGCCTTTGCGGATGGCTTCGCGCACGGGAGCGACGTCGATATTCTCCACGACGATGCGCTCCTCCATCGCCGGCGCGAACAAGGAGGATTCCATCAGGACCGGCTTCAAAGCCTCCGGCAGAATGGTGGCGATCTTGGCTTCGACATCGTCGGCGGCGCGCGCCAGCGAGGCATCGGCGCGAGCCCGCAGCCAGCGCAGGCCGACCAGGATCGCCTCCACCTCATCGGCGGTGAACATCACCGGCGGCAGATCGTAGCCTGGCTCCAGCACATAGCCGACGCCGGCCTCGCCCCGGATCGGCACCCGATTGGCCTGAAGGGTCGCAATATCGCGGTAAACCGTGCGCAGGGAGACCTCTAGCTCCCGCGACACCACCTCGGCGGTTACCGGGCGCCGGTGGCGCCGCAAAAGTTGCACAATGTCGAGAAGACGAGACGATCTGGTCATGAGGGCTAGAATGCAACGCGCTGCTGACAGGCTTTGTCAGGAGCGTGTCAGTAGAGCCCCGATGCTCTTAAAACGCAACGGAGGGGTGTCATGGTTAAATTGCAGGTGTTTGGGCCCGGTTTCGGGCTGGTCGATCCGAGCCCCTTTGTCATGAAGGCTCATATGTTGCTGCGGATCGCCGGCATCCCCTACGAGCCGGTGCGCGGCGACGTGCGCAAGGCGCCAAAGGGCAAGTTTCCGGTGATCGAGGACGACGGCGAGATCATCGCCGACTCGACCTTCATCCGCCTCCATATCGAAAAGAAGTATGGCTTCGACTATGACGCCGGCCTCACGGCCGAACAGCGCGGCAGCGCCTGGGCGGTCGAAAAAATGCTGGAGGACCATGTCTATTGGACGGTGCTGCACGAGCGCTGGCTCGAGCCTGAAAATTTCGCCCGTGGCCCGGCGCATTTCTTCGACGGCATGCCGGCACCGCTGCGCCCGCTCATCCGCCACATGGTGGTGAAAGAGGTCCGCAAGAATGCGCATGGCCACGGCATGGGCCGCCATACGAAAGATCAACGGACTTATCTGGCGAGCCGCGCCATCACGGCGGTGGCGCAGGTGCTTGGCGACAAGCGTTATCTCATGGGCGACAAGCCCTGTGGCGCCGACGCAACGGTCTATGCCTTTCTCACGGCCTCGCTCTGCGAAATTTTCGCCAGCGACATTCGCGGCGAAGTGAAGAAACACGCGAACCTGATGGCCTATGCGCAACGGATGGAAGAACAATATTTTCCCAAGGACGAAAAACGCGCGGCCTAATCAACCATCCGGCTCCGATAATGTCCGCGATCATAGAGCGTTGATCGCGGACCGCGAGAGTGATCCAATGAACATGGGTTTACGGGGTCACCTCGCGGGATATTCTTTTTGAAAACCACCCGGGCATTTTATCGATCGCTGCTCAAACTTTGCATGTTTGTTGCCGCCGTTTTGTCCGCGCTCGCGCCGAGCCTGGCGCAAAACGCGCCCTCCCCTCCTCCCACCCCTTATCAATTTCGAGACGCCAATTTGCACCACATTCCCGATTATGACGTGCTTTCGCTGACCTTTCCGCCCGATCTCTGGCAACTCGCCATCGCGCCGCGTGACGACTACCTCGCCAAGATCAATCAGGATCCCCTGCCCCTGCAAAATCTTCGACTGCTGCTCGGCCTCGGCGAATTCGTGCATGAGACGTCGACGGAAAATCTCAACGCTTATTTCGACAATCCCGCCGCCACCCTGGCGCCCGACGTCTTGAAAGCTCTCACAGCGGCGGAGCTGTCCGACCGGGCGCGTGTGCTGGCCGAGGCAATCACCGTCTTCGGCACGAATTATCCGGTCGACAACAGGAAGCGCGCCGATTTCTTTTCGAAGAGCTTTTTGCGTGTCGGCGAAGGTATTCTGCCCGATCTCTCCAAACCGCCGACGGATACTGAAATCAAACTGCTGGAGCTGGGGAAACAATTCATCGGCAAAATAAAATTTCGCGGCGAAGTGGAGGGCTATGCCGCACGCGATTCTGTTGTCGCAGCGGCCCTCAAACAAGCGCGAGAAAATCTGTCCGACGACAACCGTCTTTCCTATCTGCAAGAACAACTGTTGCCGGGGCCATCCGGCTTCGGCGATGCCGCGACGATCCAAGCGGAGATCGCGCAAATGCCGCCGGCCTATCGCACCGTCTATGTCCTGACGCTGCTGATGGGCGAATTGTTCAACGGCGGCATGCATCAGTTCTTCAGCAATTCCAGCGGCGCTTTTGCACCCCACGCTGCCCAGGCCCTGCGCGATGTCGGCATGGATACTGCCGCCACGACCGTCGATCAGGCCATCGCCATGTTTCCCAAACCCTATCCGATCTCGACGCAGGAACGCCGGCGCGTTTCGTTCGCGCATGACTGGAATGCGTGGGATGACAAGCTCGACGCTTTGACCCATGACGTGGATGGCGAAGACATTCGCAAGGCCCTCACCACCTATGCGCTTAGGCAGGATATTCTGCCACGTTAGAATAAAGATGCTGAGCAAAATTGCGTTTCTGCCGAAACGCAATTTGCTCTAGACTGCGGGCCATGCCGTCGCCCGCTCGCTCTCT
Source organism: Rhizobiales bacterium 62-17 (assembly GCA_001898965.1). GTDB lineage: Bacteria > Pseudomonadota > Alphaproteobacteria > Rhizobiales > Beijerinckiaceae > Terripilifer. The sequence continues at coordinate 890,638 of MKVW01000001.1, read as the reverse complement.
GTTCTGGCCCATCGCAATTCCGATGGCGATTGGCGTTCTCTTGCTTTTGGCGGCGGCCGCGAACCTCGCTCCTACACTTGCGTTTCTGGCGCGCGCCAAGGCGACCGAAGGAATATTTATCGGCGCCATCTCCCGCCCCGGCGGCAATCATGCTGGCGTCTTTCTTTACCCGCAGTTCAGTTTCCTGACGGATCCCAATGCACCGGCCCGTGTCGTGACATCGTCCAGCGGCTCGACGTCGCCGCCCTATGCGGACGGCGATACGGCCCGCATCTGGTATGATCCGGCTCATCCCGAGCACGCCGTCATCTCGTCCTTCTGGACGCTCTGGGCCGGACCGACCTTTCTGGCCATTCCCGGCCTGCTTTTCACCCTCATCCCGCTCATCGTTCTGGTGTTCATGCGCAGGCCGAAAAGCGGCAGAGAAACCATTCAATCCTGATCAAGAGGCTGGTGTCCGATGAAACTCGAAGGTGGTTGTTACTGCGGCAAGGTCCGCTATGTCGCCGAAGGCACGCCGCGCTTGCAGGCCGAATGCTATTGCCGCGCCTGCCAGCACGTCAGTGGCGGGGCGCCGCACATGTTCATGCTGCTGCCGCCCGATGGCTTCCGCTACGTTGAGGGACAACCCAAGACCTTCGCGCGCAGCGATTTGGAAAAACCGGTGACCCGCGAATTCTGCGAAGAGTGCGGCACGCATATGGTGACGCGGCGCCAAGACCTGCCCTTCGTCATCTTGAAAATCGGCACGCTGGACGACCCGACAGCCTTCGCGCCGCAAATGGCTATCTACACGGCGGAGAAGCAGGCGTTCCACCACCCTGCGGAAGGTCTGCCAGCTTTCCCCGGCATGCCGCCGCGCTAATTGGTGCGTCTGATCCAAACGTGATTATCGTGGAACGCGGCGCCGCCGAAGGGCGCCGGCGTTTCGGCACGGGTCAAGGTGTTGATGCCCTTGCCATCCTCGAACGCATGGTTCGGCCAGATGCCTTCCGAGACCAGCACGCCGCGCTGCAGGCCGGGAAAAATCCTGGCGTGCAGCCGCACTTCGCCACGTCCATTGCCGAGCACGATCTTGTCGCCGTCGGCGATGGAGAGCGCCGCTGCGTCTTCCGGATGGACGAGCACGGTCGGCCGGCCTTCCCGCGCCAGGGATGACGGCGTTTCGTTGAAGGACGAGTTGAGGAAGGAGCGCGACGGGCTGGTCGCCAGTTTGAATGGATGCGTCGCGTCCGTCTTTTCGTTGACGTCCCAATGGTCGGGCAAGACCGGCATGTGCCGCCAGTCTTCCGACAATTCGCCGCCAAAGGGCACGCGCGACCAATCGGCCTTGAAATGATATTTGCGATCGGACCAGCCAAAGCCGTTGAGGAAATGCGCCGTCTCGAAATCCGTCTGCACGTCGCGCCAGTTGATCCTTTGCAGATCTTCGAACGAGCCCCAGCCCGATGAGCGCAAGCCGGCATCGATATGCTCACGCGGCGTCATGGCGAAGCCTGGATGTACGGCGCCGACACGTGCCGCGATGGCGCAGATCACGTCATGATTGGTGCGGCATTCGCCCGGCGGATCGACGAGCTTCTGCGCCAGTTCGATATATTGATGGCCACCGCCGGTGTAGAGATCGTCATGTTCGAGGAACATGGTCGCCGGCAAAACGATGTCGGCCATCAAAGCCGTTTCGGTCATGAACTGCTCATGTACCACGAGGAACAGGTCCTCGCGCGCAAAACCCTGTTTGACACGGGTTTGATCGGGCGCCACGGACACCGGATTGGTGTTCTGGATCAACATGGCTTTGACCGGCGGGCCGCCCTTCAGCGCATCCGCATCGCCGCAGAGAATGGCACCGACGCGGGACTGATCGAGCCAGCGGGTCGATGGGTCCATCACATCGGCGCCGGTGACCAAAGGCAGTTTCAGCCGGTAGATGCCGCCATTGTTGTGAAAGGCGCCGCCGCCCTCATATTGCCAGGCGCCGGTTACGGCCGCGATGCTCGCCGCCGCATGCATGTTGGACGCGCCATTGCGCTGGCGCGAGAAGCCGTAGCCGAGACGGAAATACGTCTTCTTCGTCGTGCCGACGAGTTTGGCGAAGGCTTCGATCTCTTCCACCGACAGGCCAGTGATATCAGACGCCCACGTTGGATCGCGCGTCGCCAGATGCGCCTCAAGCTCCCCTGGCGCGTCGGTATATTTTTCCAGATAAGCGCGATCCGCCAGGCCGTCGCGAAACAGAATGTGCATGACCGCGCAGGCCAGTGCGCCATCGCTGCCGGGCCGCAGGCAGAGCGCCATGTCGGCCTGTTTCATCGTGTCGTTTTGATAGATATCGATGACGACGATTTTCGCCTTGCGATCCTTGCGGGCGCGCAGGGCGTGGGTCATCACATTGACCTGCGTCGAAACCGCATTGGTGCCCCAGATGACGACGCAGTCGGATTTCGCCATCTCGCGTGGGTCGGGGCCGGCAAGAAAGCCCGTGCCGGCCAAAAATCCCGGCCACGCCAGATTGACGCAGATCGTGCCGTTGTGGCGCGAATATTTCTTGGCATGGGCGAGACGGTTGATGCCGTCCTTCATCACCTTACCCATGGTACCGGCATAATAGTTGAGCCAGATGCTCTCGGCGCCGAACTCTCTTTCCGCCTGGTTGAAATGGCCGCCGATTTCATCGAGCGCCTCGTCCCAGGTGATCCGCTGGAAGCGCCCCTCGCCTTTCGCGCCGATGCGCTTCAGGGGATAGAGCAACCGCTGCGGATGATGAACGCGCTCGGCATAGCGCGCCACCTTGGCGCAGATGACGCCCGCCGTATAACTCTGGTCCTTGGCGCCATGAATACGACCGATCCGCTGGCCGTCGATCACCTCGACGTCAAGCGCACAGGCTGACGGGCAGTCGTGCGGACAGACGGAGGGGCGATGTTCGATCTTTGGTTCGATCTTTGGTTCCATCTTGGCCGATGCGTTCATGGTCATGATTTAAACACCGCCGGCCCAGTTGGCTAGCGCACCAACGCCTCCGGATTGTCAGCCTCGCTGTCGGTTTCGAAGGAGAGAACCCGGTTCATCCGCTCGACGTCGAGCGTGCCCTCCCATTTCGACACGACGATGGTGGCGACACCATTGCCGACCAGGTTGGTCAGCGCCCGGCATTCCGACATGAACTTGTCGATGCCCTGAATGGTGGTGATGCCGACCACGGGGATCGTCGGGATTACCGACAAAGTGGCGACGAGGGTGGTGAAGCCGGCACCGGTGACGCCAGCCGCGCCCTTCGAAGTCAGGATCAGCACCGCCATGATGGCGAGCTGGTCGCCGATTGACAGCGAGGTGTTGGTAGCCTGCGCGACGAAGATCGCCGAGAGCGCCAGATAGAGAGTGGTGCCGTCGAGGTTGAAAGAATAGCCGGTGGGCACGACCAGGCCGACGACCGACTTTTCGCAGCCGAGATTTTCCAGCTTCGCCATCAAACGCGGCAGAGCCGATTCCGACGACGAGGTGCCAAGTACCAGCAGCAGCTCTTCCTTGATGTAGCGCACGAAGGCGATGATGCTGAAACCGGCCCAGCGCGCGATGAGACCGAGGATCACCAGCACGAAGAAGATCGAGGTCACATAGAAGATGATGAGCAGATAGATCGGATACCACAGGCTGCCGATGCCGAATTTGGATACGACATAGGCCATGGCGCCGAACGCGCCGATGGGTGCGGCCCGCATAATGACACCGACGATACCGAACATCACTTTGCCGACACGATCGACCATATCGAGCACAGGCTTGCCCGCTTCCCCCAGGCGGAAGAGCGCGAAGCCGAACAGCACAGCCAGAAACAGCACCGGCAGAATCTCGCCCTTGGCGAAAGCGCCGAAGAAGCTTTCCGGAATGATGTCGAGGAGAAATTGGGTTGTCGTGCTGTGTTCGGCCGCGGCGGTGAAGGTCGCGATCGCATGCGGATCAATGGTCTTTGGATCGATGTTGGCGCCGACGCCCGGATGCAACACATTGATCACCACGAGGCCAACCACCAAGGCCACCGTCGTCATGATCTCGAAATAGATGATGGCGGTGAGGCCGACACGGCCTACCTTCTTCATGCTCTCCATGCCGGCAATGCCGACGACGACGGTGCAGAAGATGATCGGCGCGATGATCATGCGGATCAGCTTGACGAAGCCGTCGCCCAGCGCCTTGACGCCATCCGAACCGGCAATGTCGGGCCGGAAATAACCAAGCGCAACGCCCAGCGCGATGGCGATCAACACCTGCACATACAGATGCGACCACCAGGCTTTATCTGGGGATGTGGGCTCATGGGTTGCTGAAATGGATGAAGATGACATCGCCTGCACCTCTCGCCTGCGAAACAGTTCGTCTTCGCATTGCCGAGGCGGACCGTCACCCGACGGTTATCTGGCCTCGTCATCGGTGAGGCAAATCACGAGATGTTGCTTGCCGGAGCGGCGTTTGACGATGCGCTGCAACAAGACCGAAAGCAAAACAGCCAGGTCACGCGACGGTGACCTGGCTGCCGTAATCTGTGGAACGCTATAAAATCGTCAGCCGACGATTTCGTTGCCGGAGAAGAACTGGGCGATTTCGATCGCCGCTGTCTCGGCAGCGTCGGAACCATGCGCGGTGTTCTCGCCGACCGATTCAGCGAATTCCTTGCGGATCGTGCCCGGCGCGGCGTTGGCCGGATTGGTGGCGCCCATCACTTCGCGATATTTGGCGATGGCGTTCTCGGCTTCCAGCACCTGAACGACGACGGGGCCCGAGGTCATGAACTCGACCAGCTCACCGAAGAACGGGCGTTCCTTGTGGACGGCGTAGAAGGTTTCGGCCTGCGCGCGGGTCATCTGAATGCGCTTCTGAGCGACGATGCGCAGTCCCGCCTTTTCGATCAGCGCATTGACGGCGCCGGTCAGGTTGCGGCGGGTCGCATCGGGCTTGAGGATCGAAAAGGTACGTTCGAGGGCCATCTGGCTGGGCTTTCCTGAAAATCAGTGGAAGGAGCGGCGCTTATAGACGGAGGATTTAACAGGTTCAAGGAACGACCAAGCAGGCGATTTTGCAGGCGATTTCGGCTTGTTTTAAATATTGATATTCCCGATCAAATATCATAGATGCATCGGAAATATCAATTAAAGATCGGTCCATGAATCTCCGCGACCTCCAATACATCATCGCCTTGTCCGAACACGGCCATTTCGGCAAGGCCGCCGCCGCCTGCAATGTCAGCCAGCCGACGCTGAGCGGCCAAATTGCCAAGCTCGAGGAAGAACTCGGCATCGCGGTGTTTCACCGGGTCGGCCGTTCCGTGCGGCCGACCGAGGCCGGCGAGGAAATCATCGAACATGCCCGGCGTGCCGTCTCCGCCTCGCAGGACATCGTCGATATCGCGCGCGCCAATCGCGATCCCCTGTCGGGCCGCCTGCGGCTTGGCGTCATCCCGACGCTCGGGCCCTATCTGATGCCCTATGTGCTGCCGGCGGCCGCCGAGAAACTGCCCAACGCGCCGCTCGTCATCGTCGAGGACTTAACCGGCAATCTGGTGCCTTTGGTAGCGCAAGGCAAACTGGATGCGGCGATCATCGCCACGCCGCCGGAGCCGGCGGAGCTGACGTCGATGGAGTTGTTCGACGAACCATTTTGGGTGGCCACACCCGCCAATCACCCCCTGCTCGCCTTGAAGACCGTCAGCGCCTCCGACATCGATCCAAAATCGCTACTGCTGCTCGCCGATGGCCACTGCCTGCGCGACCAGGTGGTCGATCTCTGCCGCCAGCAGGAGGCGAGCATCGCCGGCCACGCGGATATTCGCGCCACGTCGCTGGAGACGCTCCTGCATCTCACGGGCGCTGGTTTCGGCGTGACGCTCGTGCCGCAGATGGCGATCGAGAGCGGCCGCGCCTCCGGCGTGCAGATGTCGATCCGCCCCCTCGCCGGCGATGATGCAACACGACGCATTCGCCTGATCTATCGACGCAACAGTCCGCGCCTGAAGGCGCTCGTCGAATTGGCGCGACTGATCCGCGCCGCTTTGCCCGAGCCGATGCGCAAACTGCAAAAATAGAGTCACACGATTGGCCGCGTCGATGATCTTCATCGGCACGGCCGATGCGGCGCGGCTTCACCACAACGATGGATGCGGCGCATTGCCTCACCTTCTTACTCCAGTGCGATCAGTCACATTGACAGTCAGTCTCGAATAATTCCAAAAACAATTCCAATCTGGAGCTTGAGGCTGTTTGTGCCGCCAAAAACGCATCCGGAGAGACCGGCAATCGCATTGAGTGAGAGGCAAAAAATGGCTCTTAAGGGCAGCAAAACTGAAGACAACCTGAAGGAAGCATTCTCGGGTGAATCCCAGGCCAACCGTCGCTACCTGTATTTCGCTCAAAAGGCCGACGTCGAAGGCTACAATGATGTCGCCGCCGTGTTCCGCTCGACCGCTGAAGGCGAAACCGGCCACGCCCATGGCCACCTCGAATTTCTGGAAGCTTGCGGCGACCCGGCCACCGGCCTGCCGATCGGCGCCACCAACCTGAACCTCGCCGCCGCCGTCGCTGGCGAAACGCACGAATACACCGACATGTATCCGGGCATGGCGCGCACGGCCCGCGAAGAAGGCCACGAAGAAATCGCCGATTGGTTCGAAACGCTGGCCAAGGCCGAGCGTTCGCACGCTGGCCGCTTCCAGCGCGCCCTCGACGAACTCAAGTAAGCACGCCGCAACGTTGAATTGATCCACAGCTGGGTCAGGTTTCAGCACGCATGTACTATTTGCGGCCGGAGTTCTCGCTCCGGCCGCTTTCGTCTCACGCCCTGAAGGAACAGAGAAAGCCATGAGAGAGGGAAGTCTCGAAGCGCCGACCCGACATCCAATCGACTGGCAGAATCCTGAGTTCTATGACGAGGAGAAGCTCGACGCCGAACTGCGGCGCGTCTTCGACATCTGTCACGGCTGCCGCCGCTGCTTCAATCTGTGCGACTCCTTCCCTCGCCTGTTCGATCTCGTCGACGCAGCGCCCTCTGAAGAGCTAGACACCGTCGCCAGCAGCGATTTCAAATCGGTCGTCGATGCCTGCACGCTCTGCGACCTGTGCTTCATGACGAAGTGCCCCTATGTGCCGCCGCATTCGTTCGATCTCGATTTCCCGCATCTGATGCTGCGCTACCGCGCCGTCGAAGCGAAAAAGGGCGAAGCTCCGTTCATCGACAAGCAGCTCGCCGAAACCGATCGCAACGGCAAGCTCGTTGGCCTGGTCGCGCCGATCGCCAATGCTGTCACCGCGACGAACAACAAGTTCTCGCGCGCCGTTCTGGAGAAGGTCACCGGGCTCGACGCTCGCGCCGAATTGCCGACCTATGTGCGCTCGCCGCTGACCAGCACGGCGCGTGCGACGACGCCGGAAATCAACCGCGAGGCGCCAGGCTTCGGCCGCAAGGCCGTGCTCTATGCCACCTGCTTCAACAACTACAATGATCCGGGCCCCGGCCTCGCCGCGCGCGCCGTTCTCGCCCGCAACGGCGTCGAGACCGAAGTGGTGCATCCGCATTGCTGCGGCATGCCGATGCTCGAACAAGGGCATATCGCCGAAGTGGCGAAATCGGCGGAGATCGTCGCCAAGGCGCTCGGCGAGTGGATCGACAAAGGCTATGACGTGATCGCGCTGGTGCCTTCCTGCGCGCTGATGCTGAAATTCGAATGGCCGCTGATCGTGCCCGATAACGAGGCGGTGAAGAAACTGTCGAAGGCTACTTTCGATCTCAGCGAATATGTCGTCGACATCGCCAAGAAGAACGGCATCGCGCCGGGCATGGAACCGATCGCGGGCGGCGTGTCGCTGCACATCTCCTGCCATTCACGCGCCCAGAACATGGGCCAGAAGGCCAATGAGATGTTGAAGCTGCTGCCGCAGGCCGACGTGCAGGTGATCGAGCGTTGCTCGGGCCACGGCGGCGCCTGGGGCTTCAAGAAGGGCAATTTCGACGTCGCCAAGAAAGTCGGCAGGCCGGTGGCGCGCACGGCGCGCGATGGCGGCAAGGCTTTCGTGACATCGGAATGCCCGCTGGCCGGCGTCCACATCACCCAGGGCATCGATGCGCTGGGTACGGACAAGCCGAAACCGCAACTGGTGAAACATCCGATCCAGTTGCTCGCCCGCGCCTATGGACTCGATTTCTGAAGCCAAGCGACTACAAGCTGGCGGGTACAACCCGCGTTCCAGTTTCATCAATGAGCAGAACCATGGCCGCCAAACACGCACTCACCGCCGCCGACATCCTGCCTTGGGCCGAATATGCCAAGGATCGGATGGACACCCGCCGCCGCATCGGCCAGACGAAGCGCAATCGCCGTGTCGACGTCGGCCCCAACGTCACTTTCTATTTCGAAAATTTCGAAACCATGTGGCTGCAGGTGCAAGAGATGTTGCACATCGAGCGCGGCGGCGAAGAGCAGTTGAAGGACGAACTGGCGGCCTACAATCCTTTGATCCCGCAGGGCCAGGAACTCGTCGCCACCTTCATGATCGAGATCGACGAGCCGGAACGGCGCAAGCGTATTCTCAGCCGCGTCGGCGGCATCGAGGACACCGCCTTCATGATGATCAACGGCGAGAAGATCGCCGGCAGGCCGGAGGAAGACCAGGATCGCACTACCGAAGCCGGCAAGGCCTCCTCGGTGCAGTTCGTCCACTTTGCCTTCAGCCCGGCGCAGATCGAAGCCTTCAAGAAGCCCGGCACGCAAGTGATCGTCGGCCTCGGCCACGAGAACTATAATCACATGGCCGTGCTGACCGAAACGAGCCGCGCCGAATTGGCGAAGGATTTCGATTAAGTCTTCGCAGGCGGACGGATTTTATCCGTACCGGCTGAAGACGAGGGCCGCATTGACGCCGCCGAAGCCGAAGGCGTTGGACAAGACGTGGTCGACCTGAGCCGGCCGCGCACCGTCGGACAGCAGATCGAAGGCCTTCGCTTCGGGCATTGGCGTCTCGATGTTGAGGCTTGGCGGCAGGATTTGGTTCTGAAGGGCCAGAACCGAAAACACCGCCTCGATCGCGCCAGCGGCGCCCAGCATGTGGCCCGTTGCCGATTTGGTCGATCCGACAGGCGTGTTTTTGCCGCTCGATCCGAAAATTTTTTCCAAGGCCGCCAGCTCGGCTGCATCGCCGACGGGCGTCGAGGTGGCGTGCGCATTGACGTAGCTCACGGCTTTCGCCTCAATATTGGCCATGGCCAGCGCCATCTGCATCGCGCGCGCGGCCTCACGACCATCAGCCCATCCCGCCGTCACATGATGGGCATCCGTGGTGGTGCCGTAACCTGACAGAACCGCGAGCGGACGCGCGCCGCGCCGCTCGGCGTGGCTCAGCCGCTCGATGACCAGCATCGCCGCCCCTTCGGAGAGCACGAAGCCATCGTGATCGACATCGAAGGGGCGCGAGGCGCGATGCGGTTCAGCGTTGAAATTGAACGACAGCGCCTTTGCCGCCGTGAAACCACCGATGGCAACGGGATCGACGCAGCCTTCCGTGCCACCGCACAGAGCGATATCGACCTCGCCCGTGCGGATCATGCGCAGCGCATCGCCGATCGCCTGCGCCGAGGCCGCGCAGGCTGTGACCGGCGCACCGGCCGGTCCGTGAAAGCCGAAACGGATGGACACCTGCCCGGCGGCAAGGTTCGGCAAGAACGATGGCACGACGAAGGGCGAGAGGCGGCGCACGCCCAATGTTTTCACCGTCTCGGCCGCCCCCGTGATGGCGGGAACACCGCCAACACCGGTGCCGACAATCGTTGCTGTGCGCGCCCTCTCCTCAAAACTTTCAGGATGCCAGCCGGCTTGATCCAAAGCTTCCTGGGCCGCGGCCATCGCATAATGAATGAACAGATCGGTGCGACGCAGATCTTTCGGATCCATGGCCACTTCCGGATCAAAACCCTCGGGATCTTCCGCACGGGTTGGCACGAGACCGGCGATGGTGCACTTCCACCCTTGCGTATCGAAGCGTGTGTTCTGGCCGATGCCGCTCTGCCCGGCGATCAGCCTCTTCCAATTCGTGGCGACGCCGGCTCCCAAAGGAGACACGGCACCGAGACCCGTAACGACAATAGGTTCCTGCACTGAATGGGATTCCTGCTTCGCTCATTACCGTGTATATACACAGTATATAGCACACGAGGGGCGCCAGGCAAATCCGGAGATATCCTCACTCTTGCGACAGATGCTTGGCGACCTGAAGATAGGTCTTCGCGTCTCGATCCGATACGCGTTGTCTGAGTTCCGTGTTGGACCGCTGCCATTCCGTCAAAAGACGATCGAGCAAGGTGTTACCAGCCTTCGTGAGTTCACACAGTCGGGCATTGCCAGCGGCGCCCGTAACCCGCCGCACGAGCCCTTTGCGTTCAAGAAGATCGAGGTTTCGGGTCAGGCTGGTGCGGTCCAAATACACGCGCTGGGCCAAAGTCGCGACCGGCTCACCAGGAAGAAAACGGATGGCCGCCAGGAGCGAGAATTGCTGCACCGTGACGCCCAGAGGCTTCAGTTGAGCGTCGTATCGCCGCAACAAGGTTCGGGCGGCCGCGACGGTGTTCAGCACGAGGCATTTTGCAAGATCGTCAGGTAAAACCATGGCGAACGCTACCATAAGCGCGGCCCAATCCGTCAATACAGGGGTTGCATCGGCGGCCAAGTCCGCGCATGTGAGCGCCATGTTGCAGATCAACGATCTCACCTACCGCCTCGGACCGCGGGTTCTTTTCGACGATGCCAGCGCCTTCCTGCCGGAACGGGCGCGGATCGGCTTTGTCGGCCGCAACGGCGCGGGCAAGACCACCTTGTTCCGGCTGATCGCCGACGAGATCGCGCCCGAGAGCGGCACCCTGTCCCTGCCCAGCCGCGCACGGCTCGGCCGCGTCGAGCAGGAAGCCCCCGGCGGCCCGCAAAGCCTGATTTCCTTCGTACTCGATGCCGACAAGGAGCGCGCCGCTTTGCTGGCGGAGGCCGAAACCGCCACCGACGCCCATCGCATCGCCGACATCCAGACCCGGCTGGTCGATATCGAGGCCCATGCGGCCCCAGCGCGGGCGGCGGAAATTCTCGCCGGTCTCGGCTTCAACCATGAGGCGCAGCAACGGCCGCTGTCGGAATTTTCCGGCGGCTGGCGCATGCGCGTGGCGCTGGCGGCGGTTCTGTTCTCACGCCCCGATCTGCTGCTGCTCGACGAGCCGACAAACTATCTCGACCTCGAAGGCACGCTCTGGCTGGTCGAATATCTACGCACCTATCCAGCGACCATCCTGGTCATCAGCCATGATCGCGACCTTCTCGATGCGGTGGCCGACCATATCCTGCATCTGGAACGCGCGAAGCTCACCGTCTGGCGCGGCAATTACACGAGCTTCGAGAAGCAGCGCCGCGAACAGCAGGCCATTCAGGCCAAGCACATCAAGAAACAGGACGAGAAGCGCAAGCATCTGCAATCCTTCGTCGACCGCTTCCGCGCCAAGGCGACCAAGGCACGCCAGGCGCAATCGCGCCTGAAGATGCTGGAAAAGATGGAGCCGATGACGGCCATCGTCGACGAGGACGTGCTGCCTTTCAACTTCCCCTCGCCGGAAAAGCCGCTGTCGCCGCCGATCGTCGCCATGGACGCGGTCAACGCCGGCTATGACGAACGGGTGGTGCTGTCGCGGCTGAGCCTGTCGATCTCCAACGACGATCGCATCGGCCTGCTCGGCGCCAACGGCAACGGCAAATCGACCTTCGCCAAACTGGTGGCCGGTCGGCTCGAAGCCATGAAGGGCGAGGTCAAACGCTCGTCGCGGCTCGACGTCGGCTTCTTCGCCCAGCATCAGATCGACGATCTCGAACCCAACGGCACGCCCTACTCCCATATCGCGCGGCTGATGCCGGGTGCCACCCAGGCGCAGATCCGCGCCCGCTGTGCCCGCGCCGGTTTCTCCGGCGGCAAGGCCGATACGCGCGTCACGGAACTGTCGGGCGGCGAGAAGGCGCGTCTGCTGATGGCGCTTGCCACGTTCGGCGGCCCGCATCTCATCATCATGGACGAACCGACCAACCATCTCGACATCGACAGCCGCGCCGCCTTGATCGAGGCGATCAACGAATATGAAGGCGCGATCATTCTGGTCTCGCATGATCGCTATCTGCTCGAAGCCTGCGCCGACCGGCTGTGGCTTGTCGCCGACGGTTCTGTGAAACCGTTCGACGGCGATATGGACGACTATGTCCGTTATGTCCTCGGCAAGGCGGAAGCGCCCAAAAGCGAAGGCAAGCGCGACGCGCCGGCGCCCGAAAAGCGCGAGGCGTCGCTCAGCCGCAAGGATGTGTCGCAATTGCGCAAGCGCATCGATGCGGCCGAGCAGAAGATGCACAAGTTCGAGGATCTGCTGCGCCGTATCGACGCCATGCTCGCCGATCCCGACACTTTTAGCCGCGATCCGGCAAAGGCCGGCGAACTGTCGCGCCAGCGCAGCGAGCTCGAAGGGGCCTTGATGAGTGCGGAAGAGGAATGGCTGTCGCTCTCGGGCGAGCTTGAAGCGGCCCAGAGTTAGTTGGTTGGCTCTGGTACCGCCAAATAAGGCGTCAACAGCGTTCGCAATCGCTCCGGGATCGCCCTGCTCTGGATCTTGCCGCCGGGCTCGAATTCGACCCAGACCCGCACATCCTCGGCTTTAGCCAGGATATTTTCGCCGTGGCTGATCGTATGCGCGAAGGTTAAGGACTTGGTGCCCAAGGACCTCACTTCGATGGCATGAACGACACGCGCATGCAGATAAGCCGGCGCGCTGTATTCGAATGTCGAGCGGACGGCCGGGAGCCCGCCGATCGACGTCCCGGACAGGCCGCCATGCGGATCGAAACCAAGATCGAGCAGAAAAGCATTCAGGCCCTCGACCATCCAGCGCGCATAATTGGGAAAGAAAATGATCCCGGCCGGATCGCATTCGCCCCAGTGGACCAACCGCTCATAAGAATATCGCTTCGACATCGATCCTTAACTCCCTCCTGCGACCAGCGGCCAATTCATGTTGCCTCGCCGATTCATTTTGGCGATATTCGATCGTTCAGCGCGTTGAACGCCGACGGAAGAGCACAAACGACCATGCCAAGGGACAAAGTCGCCGGCGGGCGGCGGGAACAGAACAAGGCGGAGAAGCTGAAGCGCATCAAAGAGGTGGCCTACTCTCTGTTTGCGACCCGAGGCTACGACCAGACCACGACCGCTCAGATCGCGCATGAAGCCGGCATCGGTATTGCCACCCTCTTCTTCTACGCCGACGACAAGCGCGACCTGCTGTTTCTCATCTTCAATGAATGGTTCGACACTGTCCTGAACGAGATGGAGCGGACGGATTTCAGCGAAAGCAAAATGGTCGATGCTCTGATCAAATTGCTGCGCCCGATGTATGTGCATCATCGACGGTCCCCCAAGCTCTCGCGCGCGACCTTGCGGGAGCTCAATTTCTTTTCCAGCGGCAAGCACAGCGATGCTTTCAACGAAAACAACAGGCGCATTCACAACCTGATTGAGAAGATCGTCCACATCTGCATCGATCGCGGCGAGGTCGCGTCCGATATCAATGTCGAACTCGCGGTGGCGATCGTCTTCGCCACCTATCAAGCCGAAATTCGCCGCTTCATGGCGGAGGACACAGGCAGTATCGAGGGCGCTCTCGATCGATTGGCGCGCATGTTCGCCCTTGTCGTGAGTGGGCTTGGCTCGCCGTCGAGCGCGAAGGCCCGCAAGACCAAATAGCCCGCATCACGCGTTCAAGATTGCGACGGCGCGCGTCCAGCCGGCCGAAGCCTTGTGGATTTTCACCGGAAAGCACGACACCGTGAATCCATGGGATGGCAAAGCTTCGAGATTGCTCAGTTTTTCCAGATGGCAATAACCGACTTCCATACTGGCCTTGTGCCCTTCCCAAATGATGGAAGCATCACCGGTTTCCGCGAAGCGTTTCGCCGTGGCGCCAAAGGGCGCATCCCAGCTCCAGCCGTCCGTACCGGTGACGCGAACGCCCTGCCGCGTCAGAAACAAGGTCGCTTCGCGACCCATGCCGCAGCCTTTGTTCAAAAAGTCGTCGTGCCCATAAGCCGTGCCGGCCGCCGTATTGATCAGAACGATATCGAGCGGCTTCAACGTATAAGCGATGCGATCAAGCTCCCGCTTCACGTCATCGGCCGTGCAGACATAGCCATCCGGCTTATCGCGAAAATCCAGCTTCACGCCATCCGACAAGCACCATTCGAGCGGCACTTCATCGATGGTGATCGCGCGTTCGCCATTGTTCATCGTCGGATGAAAATGCCAGGGCGCATCGAGATGCGTGCCATTGTGGGTCGAGATCGTCACAGACTCGACCGCTGCGCCCGCGGCGCCAGGCAATTGCTCCGCGCGCAATCCCGGAAACATTCTAACGAACTCCGCCGCGCCTTCCTGGTGCGCGGAATAGCTGATTTGCGGCAGCATGGAGGGAGGATCGGATGCGATCCCCGCCTTCAGGCCCGCGGAAATGTCGATCAAACGCCTCACGGTTGGTCTCCAGTCGATGTTCAGTTCAGCGGAATTTTCGCCATGCGCACATATTCGCCCCACTGCTGAATGGCGGCGTGGAACATGGCATTGGCTTCTTCAGGCGTGCGGAACAGCGGATCACCGCCGCCGATGGCGAGAAACTTCCGCGCCTCCTCCGTCTTGACGATCTGGGTGAACCAATCGCCGATCTTCTGCGCGATCGGCCGTGGCATACCGGCCGGCACCATCACGCCCCACCAACTGGTGAGATCGATGGGCACGCCGGCTTCCTTCATGGTCGGAATGTCGGGGAGCACCTGCGAGCGCTCGGCCGTGCTGACGGCCAGGATGCGCACGGCGCCTTGACGCATTTGCGCGAGGGCAAAAATCGGATCGAAAAGACCGTAATCGATCCGGCCGCTTTCCATCTCGCCCAATGCGTCGGCGGGATTGCGATAAGGGATTTCTACTGCCTCAAGGCCTGCGGCCTGATTGTAGAGGGCTCCCATGATCGTGCCGACCGTGGTCGATGTGGCGAAGGATGCGCCCGCTCCCTTCTTCTTCATCCCCTGGGTCAATTCCGCCACCGTTTTATAAGGGCTTTTGGCATCGACCACGAGCATGAAGGGCAAGGTATTGATGGTCGCGATGACCTCCAACGCCTTACCGACATCGACGGGCGGATTTTTGTAGAGATGCTGCGAGGCGGCAACCGTGGTCGCCGAGAAAGGATAGATCGTATAGCCGTCCGGCTTCGAACGCGCGACATATTCGGTCGCCACATTGCTGTTCGCGCCCGGCTTGTTTTCGACGACGATGGTTTTGCCGGCGAGAACACGAAGCTTCTCGGCAAAGTAGCGAACGTTGACATCGGCGCCCGTTCCCGGCGGAAAGCCGACAATCAGGCGTATTTCGCGATTGGGATAATCCTGCGCATGCAGGTATGGCGTTGACAGGCCCGTCAACAGCAAGACCGACATGCTCCAGAGCATGGAATGACGCACTAACATTGAGACCCCTCCAAGTCCTATCGTGAGCTTTCTGCCTTCCGTTCACCCTCTGGCCGGAAGCCCAATCATCTCGCGCGCCTCGGCCGGGCTTGCCGGCTCCATGCCCAGCTCTCGAATGATGCGCACCTGACGCTCGACGAGCATTTCGTTGGTGGCGTGGACGCCGCGCGCATACATCAAATTGTCCTCAAGACCGACGCGCACGTGGCCGCCCAGCAGCAACGCCTGCGTTGTCGCGGGAAGTTGCGCATTGCCGATGGCCGAGACGCAAAAGATGGATTGCGGCGGCAGAAGGTTGACCATCGTCGAGAGCACTTCGGTGGAATAAGGCATGCCGCCCTGGAAGCCGCGCTCGGCACCGAGAACGATGTTGACGTAATAAGGCGGCTTGTCGAAACCAGCTTTGATGAGCCTGGTCATATCCTGAAGGATGTGCGCGGGGCTGAAGACTTCCCACTCCGGCTTGATGCCCTTCTCCTGAAGCGCCGTCGCCAGGCGGTTGCATTGCGACGGCGTCGTCGGAACGATGATTTCACGACCATCGAACGTGGCGGCGACCGTGAAACCATCGAAGGTCGCCATCTCGGCATCGGCTTCGATGCCCAGCATGCGGTGCTCGAAATCGGATTCCCAGAGACCGTCCGGCCGCCGAACCACGACATCCCCGTCGATGCCGCCACCCGTCGAGTTGTTGATGATGATGTCGCAGCGCGCTTTGACGAGATCATTGATCTTTTTGTAGATCGCTGGATCGCACGTGGCCTCGTCATCCGGCCGGCGCGCATGGATCGCCGCGATGGAAGCCCCTGCCTTGGTGCAGTTCTTCAACGTCTCGGCAATCTCTTCCGGTTGGGTCGGCAGATGTGGATTCTGCGACTTCTTCGCCATTCCTCCCGTCGGCGCAACGGTGACCATCACTTTTCTGGACATGCTTCTCTCCGGCTCTTCAGTGTCTAATCATCAGGGGATCAGGAGGCCGCACTTCACCGCCCGCTGGCTCATGCGAGCCGCGGTTCAGAAGGCGCACGGCACCTGCTGCACAGCAGCCGGTGTCGGCACCGCTTGACGAGAAAGCGGAACAATCGAGATCAACCGTATCGGTCACGACAAGCGCTGCGCTTATAACGGCCGCGCTTCCAACAGGCCCTTCTCCCTATCCTGATGTACCTTCAAGCCGCTCCCTGCGGCTCACAGTCAAAAAATTATCGACTATACTCGAATTGTCAATACGCCAGTTTCATATGGCCATGGATACGCTTGATACCATCAGCAATGAAATGAAGGCACTTATGGCTGTGATATAGCGACTATTCGCAGAATGACGAATTGCCTGATCCAACGAAGGGAGAGTTGAGCGTCGTCCCATTAATTTTGATTATAGTCTGTTTTATCCGGCGAATACTCAATCGGTCGTTCGCGCCTGACGCAGGACGAAGCCCGCAACCACGATCATCATCGCGACAGCAATCGCCGCGATGATCCATTCGGTCGCGACGTAACCGACGCTGGCGATGAGATGGGCGATCGGCCACGGCGTCGCATAAAGGCCAAAGTAGAACGAAGAGATGTTGACGGACTGCGGGCCAGAACGATCCTGCGGCTCAAGCCCTTCGACCACCCAGGCGGCGACGACCGGCAGCATGATGCTGTTGCCGATGCCATAAGCCAGCGCGCCGACGATCATCAGCAACGGCCCGTTCGCCAAGGCGATCAGGACAAAGCCCGCGGCATAAGCACCGAGGCTTGCGACCACCAGAATTGGCAGTGCCATGGACGCCAGCACGCGCATGGCGACGAAACGCATTGCTACCAGCGCTATGGACGACGGCACATAGAAGGCCGCCAGCGCAATGGCGCGCTGATGCAGATCAGCGGCGAGATAGCTGGTCGAATAGCCATAGAGCATGCCGCCGATCAGGATCGTCGCATAGGGCAACAGCAGCCGCTTCTGCAGACCCGCACCGAGATTGAGGCCACCGCTGTCGCTTGGCCGAGCGGCCGCGCGCAACAGATAGGTGATGGCGATGGCAAAGGCCGAGGGCAGCGCCGCTTCGGCGAAGAGTGCTGCGAAGCCATGATGCTCCAACGTCCAAGCACCGATGGGCGGTGCGATGGCCGCCAGCGGGATGACGGCGGAAAAGACGGTGATGAAATAGACGAAACGTTTGCGGTTGATCCGGCTTTGCGAATAGACCATCGCCGCCGGCAGAAACAGCCCCACCCCTGCGCCCTGCACCAGGCGCGCCAGCAGCGACAGCCAAAAGCTTTCACGCGTGAAAGCGATGCTTCCCATGCCGATCATGGTGAGGAAAATCGCCAGCCGCACGGTCGGCAGGACACCGATGCGCGCGCAGGCCATGCTCGACAGCAGAGCCGCCAGCATGGCGGGAATGGCGAAGAGACTGAGCAACAGACCGGCATCCTGCAGCGAATGGCCAGAGCGCTCGAAGACGATCGCCAATAACGACGAGTAATTGTTGGTGAAGGAGAAGAAGAAGCCGACGAGACAGATGGCGATGAATTCGCTGCGGGCTCGTGCATCGATAAAACCAGCCGCTACCGCCGCCTCGTCGCTTTGCCCTCCCACTCTGTTTCGCTCCGCTTACTTCGTCAGGCTTTCTTGTCCCAGCCGCCTGTTTCGGCCTGCTGCCAATAGGAGACGGCAAGGCCGGCATCCTTCAATCGCTTCCAATTGGCGCGCGCCGCGGCCAGTTGATCGTCGTCATTGCCGTCGAAGAGGATTAGAACACGCTCATAGCTGCTGTCTGCTCCAATAGCCGCGACATCGGCGCCATCGACCATGAACCGCGCCTGCGCGCCATTCGGGTTGGCGGCATCAACGGTGAGAAACACCGGCATCATCTCGGCGTCGCCATCGCGCGCCGTGCCATGGGCCAGGAAACTCGAATCCGCATAAGTCCACAGAAGATCGTCGAGAAAGGCGATCCGTTCCTCGCTGCCTGACTGCACCACGGCCCGCCAGCCCCGCTGCAAGGTCTTTTCCAGCAGCGCCGGCAAGACCCGCTCCAGCGGCTGACGGGTGAGATGGTAGAACCAAACCTCCGTCATGACCCTGGCTAGTCGTAAGCGAGAACGATGAAGGTGCGATCGGTTTTCGTCCACATCGCCGCCAGATCGCCCGCCGCGCCGGCGTGACGCTCGACCTTGCCCGAGATCGAAACATCGCCGCGCTCTTCGGAAGCACGCAGATAGTCGGCCGCCTCGCTGCTCATGCCGATGATGTTCTGTGTGGCGCGGTTGCGCGACCATTTCAGCCCCGCCATGGCCGCCGCGAGCTGCACGCGGAAGAAGGCATCGCGGCCGGCAGGGGTCGAGGGCATCTGCAATTGCACCTCGAAGCGCACGAAGCGCGTGCCGTCGCAGGTCAAGCGACCTTCCACGGACGAATTGGTGGTCAGTTCGCGCGTGTCGCCGCGCGATCCGCGCGAGACCACCACGGAACGACCGAACTGCGGCGACAATTCCGGCACCGCATGGGCGAAAGTGTCCTGAAATTCAGCACAGGTCAGCGCGGCGGCGGCAACAGGCGATGCGGCGGCGAGACTTGCCGCCAACATCGCTAAACCCGCGAACTGCACTTTCAACGTCCCGGACATGGTGTCATGCCTCGTAGTGACTGGCGACGAGATTGTTGAGCAGGCGCACGCCCCAGCCCGAACCCCAGCTCTGGTTGATGTCATTGGCCGGCGAAGACATGCCGGTGCCGGCAATATCAAGATGCGCCCATGGCACTTTGTTGACAAAGCGCTGCAAAAATTGCGCGGCGGTGATGGAACCGGCGAAGCGGCCGCCGACATTCTTCATATCGGCGAATTTCGAATCGATCAGCTTGTCATAAGCCGGGCCCAGCGGCATGCGCCAGACGCGCTCGCCAGTCTCGGTGCCGGATGCGGCGAGCCGCGTGCTCAACTGATCGTTGTTGCTGAACAGGCCGGCATATTCATTGCCGAGCGCCACCAGGATGGCGCCCGTCAAAGTCGCCAGGTTGACCATGAACTGCGGCTTGTATTTGTCCTGGATGTACCAGAGCACGTCAGCCAGCACGAGGCGGCCTTCCGCGTCCGTATTGATGACTTCGATCGTCTGCCCCGACATGGAGGTAACGATGTCGCCGGGGCGTTGGGCATTGCCGTCGGGCATGTTCTCGACGAGGCCGATGGCGCCGATGGCATTGACCTTCGCCTTGCGGGCGGCGAGCGCATGCATCAGGCCGACGACACAAGCCGCGCCCGCCATATCGCCCTTCATGTCCTCCATGCCGCCGGCCGGCTTGATCGAAATGCCGCCGGTGTCGAAGGTCACGCCCTTGCCGATGAAGGCGACGGGCTTGCTCTTAGCGTTGCGCGCGCCGTTCCAGCGCATCACCACCATGCGGCTTTCGCGCACCGAGCCCTGGCCGACACCGAGCAGCGCGCCCATGCCGAGCTTCTTCATCTGCTTCACGTCGAGCACATCGACCTGCACGCCGAGCTTCTTGAGCTGCTGCGCGCGGCGGGCGAATTCTTCCGGATAGAGAATGTTGGCTGGCTCGTTGACGAGATTGCGCGCCACATAGGTACCGTCGGCAATGGCATCGCGCGCGACAGCCTCGCGTTTGGCTTCGGCCACATGGGCGACACCGACGCTGATGTTCAGGCTATCGTCCTTGGCGCCATTCTCAGGCTTCTTGGTCTTATAGGTATCGAACTTATAGGCGCGCAGACGCAGGCCGAGCACGAAGTCCGCCGCCGCGCCGCCATCGGCGCCATTCGGCGGATCGAGCTGAATGTTCACCGCACCTTTGCTGAGCTTGCCCATGGTGAAGCCACCGAGGGTGACGAAATCGAGCTTCGGCGCCTCATCACCCTCGGCTTTGGCGCCATCAGATTTGGCATGATCCGACTTGGCATCCGATTTGGCTTGCGCGGTGCCGATCACCAACAGCCGTTCAGCGTCGAGCCCGACGGGCGCCAGAATTTCCAGCGACGACGACTTGCGTCCGGTGAAACCCGCCGTCTTGGCGGCACGCTTCACCACTTCGCCGGCCGCACCGAGCAATTTCTCGGTGGTCGCCGACAGTTTCAATTCCTCGCCGGCGAAGACGACCAGAGTCTGGGCGCCGCCACGACCCTTGGCGGCCTTTTTGCTGGCAGGCGACAGGGGCGCAAATTCGATGGTCACATTCCGCGGCATGAAATCCTCGCGTTTCGTCGCGCCGGGCGCATTTCACTGATCTGTCGCTTTTGGGCGCAATTCCGGTTGCAAGCAATATAAGTTTTGCAACATGGGCTTGCACACGGCGCGACGCAACCGGCCTCGGGCGCTGCTCTAGCCCAGCAGCGGCGCGAAGAAAAATGCCGTCGGCGAGATAGCGACAGCTTTTGCGCCACACGTTAGAACAGACCTCACTTTGGTTGGAGGTGTGGCCATCAGGCCACGCCGATTTTGAAACGAGGGCGAACGTGTCGAACGCAGGCGAAAATGCAGACGGTTTCTTCCCAGGATTCCGCCTGTTTGATATCAAGACGGCGGGGGCCACCATTCACGGGCGCATTGGCGGTTCCGGCCCGCCCCTGCTGCTGCTGCACGGTTCTCCACAAACCCACGTCATGTGGCACAAGGTGGCGCCGATCCTGGCCGAGCGCTTCACCGTGGTCGTCGCCGATCTGCGCGGCTATGGCGACAGTTCCAAGCCGGAAAGCGCTGCGGATCACGGTCCTTACACCAAGCGAGCCATGGCCCAGGACATGGCCGAAGTGATGAGCGCGCACGGCTTCGATCAGTTCATGGTCGCCGGCCACGACCGGGGCGGCCGGGTGGCGCATCGGCTTGCCCTCGACCATGCGGCACGAGTCCAGAAAATCGCCGTCCTCGACATCGCGCCGACCCGGGAAATGTATGCTGGCACCAACGACGCCTTCGCCCGTGCCTATTGGCACTGGTTTTTCCTGATTCAGCCGGCGCCATTTCCGGAGAAGCTGATTGGCGCGGATCCGGACGCCTATTTCCTGCGCGGTCGCAGCGTCCAGTCGGCATCCACCCCGTTCGATCCCGCGGCGCTGGCCGAATATATGCGCTGTTTCCGTAATCCACAGACAATTCACGCCAACTGCGAGGACTATCGCGCAGCCGCGACCACCGACATCGCCCATGACAACGCGGACGGAGGCAAGCTGGTGGAGGCGCCGTTTCTAGTGATCTGGGGCAAGCAGGGCGTGATGGAGAGCTGTTTCGACACGCTGGCCCTGTGGCGGCAGCGGGTCCGGCATGTGGAGGGCTATGCCCTGCCCGGCGGCCATTATCTTGCCGAACAATTGCCCAAAGAAACGGCCGAGGGGCTAAGCCGATTCTTTTCGACCTGAAAACAGCGCCTCACTGCCGCCTCAGACCAGTTATAGTGGGCGACGGTGGTAGCCTAGTTGATGTTCGGAACTGAACGATCTAGGCCTGCGCTCTGAAATCGCGTTTCGCTCGAAACGCGATTTTGCCTAGGATCTTTGTTTTGATGCGTCTTTGTGACGTTTGGTTCAGCCAAACCGCAAAACGCTCTGAAGCGGGATGCGGAAAGTGGATGCCGGTTTTTCGCGACAATCCCGCGAAGCAAGAGGTTGGCGGCCAAAAGGCGTTTCCGTTGAAGCGCGCTTGGTTCTAGGGGCGGCATGAACATCGTCGAACGGTATATCCTGCGCAATTGCGCACTTGCCTTCCTGGCCTGCCTGGGCCTGCTGACGCTCGTCGTGTGGATTTCCCAGGCTCTGCGCGAAATCGACCTCGTTGCTTCCAAGGGCCAGACGCTGGCGGTGTTCTTTCTGATCACCGGCCTGACCATCCCCTCCCTGGTGGCGATTATCGCACCGCTGGCCCTGTTCGGGGCCGTTCTCTACACGCTCAACAAGCTCAATGCCGACAGCGAGCTGATCGTCATGAGCGCGTCGGGCCTGTCGCAATGGAAGCTGCTGCGGCCCTTCGCCGTCGTCTCGCTGGCCGTGCTGGTTCTGGTCGGCAGCATGTCGATTTGGGCAATGCCTGCCAGTTTTCGCGATATTCGCGACATTTTGAGCAAGGTGCGCGCCGATTTCGTCACCTTCCTGGTGCGCGAGGGCCAATTCGTTCCCCTCACCAACGGCATTGTCTTCCATTATCGGGAACGCGGCCCCGGCGGCACGCTGCTCGGCATATTCATCCAGGACCGCAGCGACCCGGAAATCGTCAACACCTATATTGCCGAGAGCGGCGGTACGGTGGAGGTCGACGGGCGCAATTTCCTCACCCTGAACAAAGCCTTCGTGCAGCGCCAAACCCGCAAGGACGCCGAGCCGGCCCTCGTCTCCTTCGAAAGCTATGCCCTTGATCTGGCTCAGTTCAGCGCCAAGGACGACGGTGTCATCCTGAAGCCGCGCGAACGCTCGACGTGGGATCTCCTGACCTTCGACGTCGGTAAGTCCGACATCTACACCCAGACCTTCTACGGCCGTTACCGGGCCGAGCTGCACGACCGCTTCGCCGGGCCCCTCTATGTGCTCACCTTCGCCATGATCGCCTTCCTGGCGCTCGGCCAAGCCCGCACAACCCGACAAGGACGCGGCACGGCCATCGCCGCCGCGGTGGTGGCCGTTCTGCTGATCCGTCTGGCCGGTTTCGGTGCCTCCGCCCTGTTCCAGCGCTCCGGCTGGGCCATCATCCTGGTCTACGGGATACCGATCGGCGCCTTCCTCGGCGCGACCTGGCTGATGATCCGGCAAACAGGGGCTTGGCGAGGGGGGGCCAAACTGGTGCGTCAACCGGTCATCCGGGGCTATGCCCGATGATCCTGTTATCGACGCTCGGACGCTATCTGTCGCGCCGGTTCATCAAGACCATCACTTTGGTTTTCCTGGCACTTTTCGTCATCATCTACATTGCCGACTTCGTCGAGATGATGCGTCGCGGCAGCGATGCGCCGGGGGTTTCGTCGGCCTTTCTGGCCTTTCTGACCCTGTTGCGGGTGCCTTCGATCGCCGAGCAGATCCTGCCCTTCGCCGTCCTTGGCGGCACGATGATCGCCTTTGTCGCCCTGTCGCGGCGGCTGGAACTAGTGATCATCCGCTCCGCTGGCGTCTCGGTCTGGCAATTCCTGACACCGCCAGCCCTCATCGTCTTCGCCATCGGCGTTCTGTCGGTCATCCTCTACAACCCGTTGGCTGCCGACCTGAAACAGCGTGCCGACCGCATCGAAACCCGGATTTTCGGCAAAACCGCCCAAGATGCCGACACCAGCCTGTGGATTCGCCAACGCAGCATCGACGGCCAATCGATCATCCGCGCCGAACGCTCGAGCGACGGCGGGCGGACGCTGGGCGGCGTGTCGGCCTTCGTCTACGAGCCGGACGGCAGTTTCATGGAGCGGGTCGAGGCGGCCCATGCCACCCTGCTCCCCGGCTTCTGGACGATGACCGACGCCCGGATCACCGCGCCCGGCGAAGAGCCGCAGACGGTCGGCACCTACCTCCTGGCCACGAATCTGACCGCCGAACAGGTCACCCAATCCTTCGTCGCGCCCTCGGCCGTTCCGTTCTGGGATCTGGCCGACGTGAGCGCGCGAACCGAGGCCGCGGGCCTTGATGCCAGCGGCTACAGATTGCGATTCCAATCGCTCCTGGCGCGTCCTCTTTTGCTCGTTGCAATGGTTTTCATAGCGGCTTCCTTTTCCTTAAGATTTTTCAGGTTTGGTGGTGTTTCCCGAATGGTTTCAGGTGGCGTCGCCTCAGGCTTCGTGCTTTATGTGGCGACGAAACTAGCAACGGATTTGGGCGGCGCGGGCGTGCTGAGCGCACCCGTGGCTGCCTGGCTGCCAGCGGTAGTCGGGAGCATGTTGGGTATACTTGTACTTTTGTACCAGGAGGATGGTTAATGGGGCGGCGTAACGGCCCCGAGCAGGCCGAGCCCCGCCGTCCGTCCTCCGGATTGGCGGCGATTGCGTTTGGTCTGGCGACCGTCTTCTCGATTCTGACAATTCCAACTGCCCAGCCCACGCTGGCGCAGACCCTGAACGATCGCCTGACGCAACGCGCTCAGTCTCCGAACGCGGACGGTAAAAAAGACCGCCTGCTCGTCGATGCCAATGAACTGACCTACGACCGCGATAAGGACATCATTGGCGCGCGCGGCAACGTGCAGCTCTACTACCAGGGCCGCGTCCTCCAGGCCGACCGGGTCACCTACAATCGCAAGACGAATCGGGTTTACGCCGAAGGCCGCGCCAAGCTGACCGAGCGGGACGGCACGATTTCCTACGCCGACCGGTTCGAGCTCACCGACGACTTCAAGAACGGCTTCATCGACAGCCTGCGGGCGGACACCGCCGACAACACCCATTTCAGCGCCGCCCGGGCCGAACGGATCGACGGCGAACAGACGCGGTTCGAATCGGGCACCTATACGGCCTGCGAACCGTGCAAAGAGGACCAGAGCAAGCCGCCGTTCTGGCAGATCCGCGCCAAGAAGATCATTCACAACAATTCCGAACAGACGATCTACTACGAAGACGCGACGTTCGAGCTCTATGGCCAGCCGATCGCCTGGCTGCCGTTCTTCTCGACGCCCGATCCGACGGTCGAGCGCAAGAGCGGCATTCTGGCGCCGACCTATGTCTACCGTTCCTACACGGGCGTGGGCGTCGGCATTCCGCTCTACTGGGCGATTTCGCCGACCTATGACCTCACCGTGACGCCGACGTTCCTGACCAAGCAAGGCCTGCTCGGCGAGGCGGTGTGGCGGCAGCAATTCGTCAATGGCTCCTATCAGATCCGTGGCGTCGGCATTTTCCAGAACGATCCGAGCGCCTTCCTGCCGGCGCCCTACGGACCCGGCAAGCGCGACTTCCGCGGCTCGCTGGAGTCGCGTGGCGAGTTCTACATCAACGACAAGTGGAAGTTCGGCTGGGATGCGACGCTGTTGAGCGATCGCTGGTTCCTGCAACACTACGCCATGCCGCAGTCGACATTGGCGGCGAACTACTTCCAGGAAACGGTTTCGACGATCTACCTCAACGGCAAAGGTGATCGCGGCTATTTCGACCTGCGTGGCTATTACTTCCAGGCGCTCGGCCGCTCCGATCTGCAATCGCAGCAGCCGCTCGTCGCGCCGGTTCTCGACTATAACAAGACCATCGACATCGATCCCAAGAAGACGGCCGGCATCGGCGGCCAGCTTGAGATCGACTTCAACTTCACCCGTATCTCGCGCGAACTCGCCTCGTTCGAAGCGATCGGCGGTCAGCGCCTCGACCGGGCTTTCGGCCTCTACAATGTCTGCGAGACGCTGACGGGTGCGCGCACCTATGTCCCCGGCGCCTGTCTTTTGAACGGCATCGGCGGCGACTATACACGCGCCACCTTGAACGTGTCGTGGAAGCGCAAGTTCATCGATCCGCTCGGCCAGGTGTGGCAGCCGTTCGTCTTCGCCCACGTCAATACGGCCTGGGCCAACACCAATCTGACGAGCACCACCGGCTGGTCCAACCCGAGCTGCGCCTCTCCGCCCTGCGTCTCCTACATCACCAACGCCAGCCAGACGGCTTTCCTGGGTGGCGCGCAGCAGCAGAGCGCCGCCAGCGTGACGCCCGGCGTCGGCCTCGAATACCGCTATCCCCTGCTCTACAGCGGCAGCCTCGTCGATCAGGTGTTCGAGCCGATCGCGCAGATCATCGTGCGCCCGAACACCGGCACCAGCAGCCTGCGCATCAACGAAGATTCGCAAAGCCTGGTGTTCGACACGTCGAACCTGTTCGACTGGTCGAAATATTCCGGCTACGACCGCTTCGAGACCGGCACGCGCGCCAACTACGGCTTCCAATACACGGCGAGCTTCCACAAGGGCGGCTACGTCAACTTGATGTTCGGCCAGTCGCGGCAGATCGCCGGCGTCAATTCCTACGCCACGCCGGACGCCGCCAATATCGGCTTGAGCTCGGGCCTCGATCGCCGCGCATCGGACTATGTCGCCAGCGCCACTTTCGCGCCGACAACGATGTTCAACTTCGTCGCCAAGGCGCGTTTCGATGAGCGCAACTTCTCGCTGCGCCGCCTCGACCTGATGGCCAATTTCAACTACGGCCCGCTGGAAGCCAGCCTGCAATATGCGCGCTACAGCGCCCAGCCACTGATCGGCTACAACGTGCCGCGCGAAGGCTTGGCCGCCAACGCCAAATACAAGCTCACCGACAATGTCTTCGCCACCGGCAGCGTGATCTTCGACCTGTCGCGGCACTACTACAACAACACGCCGGCGGGCGCCGGCTATGTCGGCCGTGCGCCGGTCTTCTCCGTCGCCGGCCTGGGCGCGGGCATCGGCTATACGGACGATTGCACCACGCTGATGCTCAATTATACCTCAATCTACCAGGACAATGGCTATCTGACGCCGACCCGCAACCAGACCGTCATGCTGCGGCTGGAACTGCGCACCATCGGCGACACGAGCCTGAGATCGTCCCTGGGCAACGTTCGCGTTCAAGACGGACTGAGCAGCGCGGCACTGCGCTAAAGCAAGAGATCGCGGCGCATTGCGCCCGATCACAGATTGGAGTCTTCATGCTGTCAGCACTTATTCCGGGCCGGAATGCACTTCACCTGAGCTTCGCCGCCATGCTGCTCGCCGCCGGAACAACTGCTCTTCCGTTGCCTGGCCTCGTTCCTGCCGCCCATGCGCAGGCCCTCGTCGCGACCGTCAACGACAGCCCCATCACCAATCAGGACGTCGAACAGCGCATGCGCATTCTGCGCGTCATGCGCAAGCCGGCGACCAAGCCGGCGGCGCTGGAAAGCATTTACGAGAGCCGGCTGAAGCTTGCCGAAACGGGCAAATACAGTCTGAAACCAAGCGAGCAAGACGCGATCAACGAGCTGGCGCGCGTGGCGACGGAAATGAAACAGCAGCCGCAGGCGCTGCTCGCCAGCATTCAGGGCGCGCGCGTCGACAAGCAGGCGATCCAGGAATATTTCGGCGCGATGATGGCTTGGCGCTCGCTCGTCGGTGCCTTGAACAAGAACGTCAGCGTGCCGGAAAGCGAAGTCCGGGCCGAACTGGCCAAGCAAGGCGCCAAGGCAGCGGGCGATTATCGCCTGCGGCAGGTGATCTTCGTCGTCCCCCGGAATGCATCACCCGAATCCATCCAAAGCCGTGCGCAGATGGCGCAGCAGTTGCGCGGCCGCTTCAACGATTGCCAGTCCGGCATCCAGCTTGCTCGCAGCATGAACGAAGTGGTCGTGCGCGAGCAGATGACCCGTGGCGCTGGTGGCTTGTCGCCGGAACTGATGGAAATCCTGGAGAAGACGCCTGTCGGCCAGCTTACGCCACCGCAACGCGGCGCTGACGGCATCGAAATGATCGCCGTCTGCGGCAAGTCGCAAGCGGGCAGCGATTCCGGCGCGGCCGAGAATATTCGCCAGACCCTGTTGTCGAAGCGCCTCGAAGGCGTGGCGGAACGTCTCTACAAGCCGCTGCGCGATCGCGCCATCATCGTCCAGCGGTAACGACGGTGAATCGCCCGCCGCCCTCGCCGCGATCGTCAACCTCGCGTCCGGCGATGGCGATGACGATGGGCGATCCCTCTGGCATCGGCCCCGAGATCGCGCTCAAGGCATGGGCACAAACGCGCGACAGCGAGAGCGCGCCATTCTTCGTCTTGGCCGATCCCGCTCACCTGCAACGGCTCGGCCGCAGCATCGGGCTCGATCTGCCGATCGCACCCGTCGAACCGCAGAATGCCGCGGCCGTCTTCGCCGAGGCTCTGCCCGTTGTGCCGCTCTCCGCTGCCGTCAGCGGCGAACCGGGGCGCCCGGCGCCTGCGGATGCGCGGCTCACCATCGAAGCGATCGAACGGGCGGTGGCTTATGTCCACGCAGGCAGCGCCAGCGCGGTCGTCACCAATCCGATCTCGAAGGACAATCTCTACAAGGCGGGTTTCAAACATCCCGGCCATACGGAATTTCTCGGCGAGCTGGCGGAGCGTCTGTTCGGCCAGCCCGCGCTGCCGGTGATGATGCTGTGGTCGCCGCAGCTCGCGGTCGTGCCTGTCACCATCCATATCGCGCTGGCACGCGTGCTCGAAACTTTGACGAGCGAGTTGATCGTCAAAACCGCGCGGATCACCGCGCATGATCTGAAACAGCATTTCGGCCTCGCACGGCCACGCCTCGCCATTTCCGGCCTCAACCCGCATGCGGGCGAAAACGGCAGCATGGGTCGCGAGGATATCGACATCATCAAGCCGGCCATCGCCACCTTAAGTGCCGAAGGCATCGCGGTGAGCGGACCGCATCCCGCCGACACGTTGTTCCATGCGGAAGCGCGCGCCCGCTATGACGCGGCGATCTGCATGTATCACGACCAGGCTTTGATCCCGATCAAGACATTGGCCTTCGACAGCGCCGTCAACGTCACGCTCGGCCTGCCCTTCATCCGCACGTCGCCAGATCATGGCACGGCCTATGACATCGCCGGCACCGGCAAGGCGAGCGCCGCGAGTCTGATCGCCGCGCTCGATCTGGCCACGCGCATGGCGCGAACGCCCGCAGGTGCCGCCGCGTGAGCACGATCGACGACCTACCGCCATTACGCGACGTGGTGCGCACCCACGATCTCATCGCGCGCAAATCGCTCGGCCAGAACTTTCTGTTCGACCTCAACCTGACCTCGCGCATCGCCCGCGCCGCCGGTGCGCTCGACAACACCACCGTCATCGAAGTTGGTCCTGGTCCAGGCGGCTTGACGCGCGCTCTGCTCGCCCATGGCGCTGCCCAGGTCGTCGCCATCGAACGCGATGAGCGGTGTCTCGCGGCCTTGGCGGAAATCGCGGCACGTTATCCCGGCCGCCTGCACGTGATCGCCGACGATGCTTTGGCCGTCGACTATCGGGCACTGGCGACGCAATATGGCGAAGGCCGCGACGTGCGCGTCGTCGCCAACCTGCCCTACAATATCGCCACGCCGCTGCTCACCGGCTGGATCGAAGGCAAGCAATGGCCGCCGTTCTGGACACGGCTGGTGTTGATGTTCCAGCGCGAGGTGGCCGAGCGGATCGTCGCGACGCCGCAGCAGCGCGCCGATTACGGGCGACTGGGCGTGCTCTGCGGCTGGCGGACGCAAGCCAAAATCCTGTTCGACGTTCCGCCTTCCGCCTTCACGCCGCCGCCCAAGGTGACCTCCTCCATCGTCGAGCTGGTTCCACGGCCAAACCCGGCTGAATGCACCAGCAATGCGCTGGCGGACGTGACGCGCGCCGCTTTCGGCCAACGGCGCAAGATGTTGCGGCAATCGCTGAAACCTCTGGGCGATGCCGAAGCCCTCCTCGACGCTGCCGGCCTCGTGCCGACCGCCCGGGCGGAAGAGGTCGATATTGACGGTTTTGCGGCGCTGGCCAGGGCTTATGAAGCACAGCGACGGCGGCCATCCGCCGCGTGATCGGCCCGTCGCAATCTGGTATAGTCAAGCCATGAACGAAAGCCCCGCCAGTCAACTGACCGCCTCGCCAAGGCTGTTCAAGAACGACCTGCTCGACAAGCTGTCGCGGGTCGATCCGCGCCTGCCGCTGATCGTCTATGGCCCGATCGTCCTGGCTCTCATCGTCTGGGCCGCCTGGCATGGGACGCCGGCCTGGATCATCGCCGGCTGTTTCGTGCTCGGCTATGCGATCTGGACGCTCACCGAATATCTCGGCCACCGCTTCCTGTTCCACACGGTCTTCCCCGGCAAGATCGGCGCGCGCTTCCACTTCCTTTTGCATGGGGTACATCACGATCATCCCAATGATCCGTTGCGCCTCGTCATGCCGCTGCTGATGAGCGGCCCGATCATGGCCATCGCCGTGCTCGTCACCTGGACGATCTTTCCCCAGGTCATGCAGGTTCCGGCGCTGGCGGGCTTCATCGCCGGTTATGTCGCCTACGACACGGTGCACTATCTGCTGCACCACAGCCGCTCGCAGAACGCGACGTTCCTATGGCTGAAGCGGCTGCATATGCTGCATCACTTCACCGATCATTCGCGCTGTTTCGGTGTCGCCGCGCCGTGGTGGGATTATGTGTTCCGCACCGAATGGCGCAAACCGTCGCGTTCGTAAACGCGCGTCTCAACCTTCTTCGGCGAGCAGTTTTCCGACGAAGTTTTCGATATTCTCGTGCTGACGCGCGCGGCGCAGACGTTCGGCCTGCAGAATGGCTTTCACATCGGCCAGCGCTTCCTGAATGTCACGATTGACGATGACATAATCGTACATCGGCCAGCGCTCGATCTCGTGACGGGCGTTTTCGAGACGGTTGGCGATGACGTCGGCAGGATCCTCGGCGCGGCGCTCGAGACGGGCGCGCAATTCCTTCATCGACGGCGGCAGGATGAAGATGGTGACGACATCGCGCGGCGCACTCTTTTGCACCTGTTTGGTGCCCTGCCAATCGATATCGAAGAGCATGTCGCCGCCCGCCGACAGACGTTCCTCCACCGGCCCTCTGGGCGTGCCGTAGAAATTGCCGTGGACTTGCGCCCATTCGAGCAATTCCTTGTCCGCCAGCATTTTTTCGAATTCGGGCTTGCTGACGAAATAATAATGCACGCCTTCGAGTTCGCTGGTGCGGCGCGCGCGAGTCGTGACCGAAATCGACAGTTTGAGATCAAGCGCCGCATCCTGCAGCAGGAGACGCGTCAGCGTGGTCTTGCCGGCACCCGATGGCGACGACAGGATCAGCATCAAGCCGCGCTGCTTAGTTGCGCCCGTCGATCCTGACTTGTCTTTGGCTTGCGCGCGCATAACGTCTCTCATTCGATGTTCTGAACCTGCTCGCGCATTTGCTCGATCTCGACGCGAAGGTCCATCCCGATGGTCGTGAGCGTACTGTCGTTTGACTTGGCGCAGAGCGTATTGGCTTCGCGCGCGAATTCTTGAGCCAGGAAATCGAGCTTGCGGCCGACGGGCTGATCGGAACCCAGCAACGTGCGCGCCGCCGCGACATGGGCCTTGAGACGATCAAGCTCCTCGCGCACGTCGGCCTTCGCGGCCAACAGAATGGCCTCCTGATGCAGGCGCGCCGGGTCGAGCGCGGGCGCGGCATCGGAGAGTTCGGCGATCGATCGCGAAAGGCGTTCGCGCACGGCCTGCGGCGTACGGCCCGGGCATGTCTCGGCCGCCTGCACCAAGTCGGCGATGGTATCGACACGGCGCGTCAACACCTCCTGCAAGGCGGCGCCTTCACGAGCGCGCATATCGACCAGTGCGGTCAGCGCCGTTTGCAACGAGGCCAGAGCCTCGACCTGAATGCGCTTCATCGTCTCTTCGTCATCGCCGGCTTCGACCACATCGACGATGCCGCGCAGTCCCAGCAATCCGTCCAGGGACGCAGGACGCAGAGCCGCGTTGGCCGGCAATTCGGCTAACACCGTCTGCAAAGCGCCGAGCGCGGCACGATTGATGCGAATTTCCGGCTGCGCCGCATCACGCTGCGCCGACAAAGTGGCGTAGCAGGTGCCGCGCGCGAGCTTATCGGCCACGGCGGCGCGCGCCTGCTGTTCGATGGCATCGAAGGCCTGTGGCACGCGCACGCGCACGTCGAGCCCTTTGGCGTTGACCGCTTTGATCTCCCACACGAAGCGCCAGGCACCGCTGGCGCCAGCGGCTCTGGAAAATCCGGTCATGCTCTTGAGCGTCATAAAAATCCGTTCGCGATCCCGAATGCCGGATCAAAGCACCGGCGACGGCGCGACCATACAGATCACGGTGATCTGTCTCAATGCCCTGCCGGGATACCCCAGGAGATTAGGGCATGGTCTTCATGGACGGAACGGTCTTGGCGGAGTTCAGATCCCACGACGTGTTGCGCAGGGGATCGAGCTTGGTGCCTTCCGATGCATCGATGGCACGGGCGCGCAATGGCGCGGCCCGCGGCGGCGGCGCATCCTGCACCGATTCCGGATTATTCACGAGGGTCGGCGCATCGTCAGGATGGCCATAGCGCGCCATCCGCGCTTCCTGATCGGCACGGCGGGCGGCCGACAGGGGAACGACGCTCATGTCGGCAGCACTGACGCCGGCGGGTTCATCGACTGGACCGTCAAGAAGCGGTGCCGGCGGACGATCGTTGACGCCACGGATCACCAGTTGATCGACGGCCTGCCCCATGGCGAAACCAGAGAAAGCGGAAGCGCCATTCGGCAAAGCCGCCGCTTGTTGCGCGGGCTGAGGAGCTGGTTGCGGTGCCGGCTGAGCCGCCGGTTGCTCGCGCACCGCCTGCTGGCGCTGATTGCGCGCCGGCGCAGGCTGTGCATCGGTTTGCGGCAGCAGCGAGACCACCGGGCCTGATTCCATCGACGACTTCGGCGCGGGCGCCGCGGCAACGGAGAGGCCACCGAAAATCGGATCGACTGGTGCATCGCTGCGCCGTGCCGGCGCGGGCTGCGCGGGATCGGGCGCCGCAGGCGTATCGTCGGGATCGACGCGATCGACATCGGCCGGCGGCGTCGCGCCCGGCGCGGCCTTCGCCTTCATCTCGCGCTCGATTTCACGCCAGCGCGCCACGCTGCGATTATGCTGATCGAGCGTTTCCGAGAACGTATGACCGCCGGTGCCATTGGCAACGAAGAACAGATCGCGGGTCTTCGACGGATTGGCCACGGCCTCCATGGCCGCACGGCCTGGATTGGCGATCGGTCCCGGCGGTAGACCGTCAATGACATAGGTGTTGTACGGCGTCGGCCGGGTGATCTCGCCACGCTGAATGGGGCGGCCGAGACTGCCCTTGCCGCCGACGATGCCGTAAACGATCGTCGGATCGGATTGCAGCTTCATGCGACGCTGCAGGCGGTTGTGGAAGACGGAGGCGACGCGGGTGCGCTCATCGGCGCGGCCTGTCTCCTTCTCGACGATGGAGGCCAGCGTCACGAGTTCGTACTTCGAGCGCAGCGCCAGACCGCTGACGCGACGTTCCCAGATCTGATCGAGCAAGCGGTTTTGATCGGCCTGCATCTTGGCGACCAAAGCACTGCGCGCCATGCCGCGCGTCACCCGATAGGTGTCGGGCATCAGCGTGCCTTCGCGCGGAATCTCACGGATGTCGCCGGCGAGAATATCATTTTCGCGCAAGCGCTGAACGATCTGCTCGCTGGTCAGGCCTTCGGGAATGGTGATCGAATGCAGGATCTGCTTGCCCGACACCAGAATGTCGATGACCTGCTGCAGGCTGACGCGCTGCGGGAAAAGATATTCGCCGGCTTTGACGTCACGCCATTTGCGTTCCACCAGCAGCGCGGCCTGCATCAACGTCGGCTCATCGATGACATTGGCCTTTTCAAGCTGATCGATGATCTCGCGCACTTCGCTGCGCGGCGGAATGTAGACGGCGCGGTCGACCTCGAGCGGACCCGGCGTATCCAGGCGTTTGCTGATCGTCGCCATGCCGCCGATGCCGATCAGCGAGGCCAGCAACAAGAACGACAGAAAACCGCTTATGCGCGACAGGATCGGGCGGCGCTGGCTCTGCGGCTTGCCGGGCGGCGGCGGCGGTGGTGCGGCCTCGGGCTGCAGCGCCTCGGTCGGGGTCTGCAAACCACGACGACGCCCGAAAAATCGGGCGCGTTCTCGCTCCGGTTGCCCGTCGGCACCGCCTTCGGTCGGTTGCCCTTCCGACATATTCACTCCGATCCACGCTTACGACCTGCAATCGCGGAAGGATGTCCGCATGATCGCCAGGGCGAGCCTACCTTAGAACCGATTGTGGCGAAATAAGGTATCCACAGGTCAGATGCTCGTTTTTCGTCATGGCCTTAACGGCCATGACGGCCTGTTTAGCTTAATGCACCCGGCGGAAAATCACCGAGGCATTGGTGCCGCCAAAGCCAAACGAATTCGACAGCGCAATGTTGATCTCTCGTTGCCGCGGCTTGTGCGGGACCAGGTCAATCGGCGTCTCGACGGACGGATTATCCAGGTTCAGTGTCGGCGGTGCGACATTGTCGCGGATCGCCAGCACGCTGAAAATGGCCTCGACCGCGCCGGCCGCGCCCAAAAGATGGCCGATCGCCGACTTCGTCGACGACATCGACACCTTGCTCGCCGCATTGCCGACAAGCCGCTGAACCGCACCCAGTTCGATCTCATCGCCCAGAGGCGTCGAGGTGCCGTGGGCGTTGATGTAATCGAGGTCGGAGGCGACGATGCCGGCCCGCTTGATCGCCATCGACATGCAGCGGAAGGCGCCATCGCCATCCTCGGCCGGAGCGGTGATGTGATAGGCGTCGCCCGACAGGCCGTAGCCGATGAGTTCGGCGTAGATTTTGGCGCCGCGCGCCTTGGCATGCTCGTATTCCTCGAGCACGACGCAGCCCGCGCCCTCGCCCATCACGAAGCCGTCGCGATCCTTGTCGTAGGGACGCGATCCCTTCTCGGGCTGGTCGTTAAAACCGGTGGATAACGCACGGCAAGCGGCAAAACCGGCCATGCCGATGCGGCAGACGGCCGATTCGGCGCCGCCGGCCACCATCACGTCGGCATCGCCGAGCGCGATCAGGCGCCCCGCATCGCCAATGGCGTGGGCGCCGGTCGAACAGGCGGTGACGACCGAGTGGTTGGGGCCCTTGAGGCCGTGCTGGATCGAAACATAGCCCGAGACCAGGTTGATCAGGCGGCCAGGAATGAAGAACGGCGAGACGCGGCGCGGGCCGCGCTCCTTGAGCACGAGGGAGGTCTCGTAAATGCCGCTGAGACCGCCGATGCCGGAGCCGATCAACACGCCGGTGGCGATCTGGTCCTCATAGGTCTGCGGCGCCCAATTGGCGTCGGCCAAGGCCTGGGTCGCGGCGGCAATGCCGTACAGGATGTAATCGTCGACCTTGCGCTGCTCCTTGGGCTCCATCCACTGGTCGGGATTGAAGCTGCCATCGGAGCCATCGCCGCGCGGCACTTCGCAAGCGATCTGACACGGCAGATCGGCGACCTCGAATTTCTCAATTCGAGCCGCACCGCTCTTGGACGCCAGAATGCGCTGCCAAGTTTCTTCCGCACCGTTTGCCAACGGCGAAACCATTCCGATGCCGGTTACGACGACGCGCCTCAAGCCTTATCTCCCAAAATATTCAACACGTTTGGCCGGGATATCATGCCCAAACGTGAACAGAGCCAAAACAATACAAAAGGGCCGGAAAGCCCGGCCCTTTCATGTGAATCGCCGAGACGGCAGTCACGTGCCCGATCGCTCGAGCGAAGCGAGACTTAGGCCGACTGGGCCTTATCCAGGAACTTGATGGCGTCGCCGACCGTGACGATCGTCTCAGCGGCATCGTCCGGAATCTCAACGCCGAACTCTTCCTCGAAGGCCATCACGAGTTCGACAGTGTCGAGTGAGTCAGCGCCGAGGTCATCGATGAAATTGGCATTGTCGACCACCTTGTCGGCATCGACGCCCAGATGCTCCACCACAATCTTCTTCACGCGCTCGGCGACATCGCTCATTTTCAAACTTCCCCGTTAATTTCAGAAACAGTCAGGCGATCTGCCCATCATCCGACCCGCGAAACCAAAACGCGCTGTCAGCCAATCCGATCCGCCATTACCCTTACCGGCCTTCAATCTGTCCGCGCGGGACGATCCTTCTAACAAAAGTCACGGCGCCTGTCTTGAGCGGACAATGCACCAGCGACCAAGACCGGCGGAATTGGGCGCTCGTAGCATACTTCGTTTTCCAAGGCGAGAGGCGCCGAAATTTTGCCAAACAGCTCGGCAATATTCGATAATATTCAATTAGATCATAGCCATACCACCATTTACATGGAGGGTCTGGCCGGTCACGTAGGAGGCCTCGCGGCTCGCCAAATAGGCCACAGCGGCCCCAATATCCTCTCCTTCGCCGAGTCGGCCGGCCGGAATATTGGCCATGATCGTCTCTTTCTGCTTGTCGTTCAGTACGTCGGTCATGGGGCTGCGAATGAAGCCGGGGGCGACGCAATTGACCGTCACGGTGCGGCTCGCGACTTCGGCGGCGAGCGATTTGGTCATGCCGATCATGCCGGCCTTGGAGGCCGCGTAATTGCCCTGGCCGGGATTGCCGGTGACGCCGACGATCGAGGTGATGGAAATGATGCGGCCGAAACGACGCTTCATCATGCCGCGCAGCGCGGCACGCGACAGGCGGAAGGCGGACGTCAGATTGACGGCCAGAACCGTGTCCCAGTCCTCGTCCTTCATGCGCATGAACAGACCGTCGCGGGTGATGCCGGCGTTGTTGACCAGGATATCGACCTGCCCCATCGCCTTCTCGGCGGCCGGCACCAGCGCTTCCACCTGATCCTTGTCGCCGAGATTGCACGGCAGAACGTGAGCGCGCTCGCCAAGCTCCTTGGCCAAAGCGTCAAGCGCCTCGGTGCGGGTGCCCGACAGGCCCACTACCGCGCCCTGAGCGTGAAGCGTCTTGGCAATGGCGCCGCCGAGACCGCCGGTGGCGCCGGTCACCAACGCGTTCATGCCGGTCAGGTCGAACATGGAAAACTCCTCGATAGATTGATGATCAGGGACGCGACTTGAAGGTCTCGATATCGACGGGCTGGCCGATGGCAATGCCCGATGCCCCTTCGGCGATACGCTTGACGAGGCCGGACAACACTTTGCCAGCGCCCAGTTCATAGAAGGTGGTGACGCCTTCGCTGGCCATATAGGCCACCGATTCACGCCAGCGGACGGTGCCCGTCACCTGTTCGACGAGCCGATTGCGGATCTCGTCGGGCTCGCTGATCGGCGCGGCCAGGACGTTGGCGACGAGCGGCACTTTCGGCGCACGAACGGTGACGCTGGCAAGCGCCTCGCGCATCGCATCGGCGGCCGGCTGCATCAAGGCGCAATGGAACGGAGCGGAGACAGGGAGCATCAAGGCACGGCGCGCGCCCTTGGCCTTGGCGATTTCGACCGCGCGTTCGACAGCCGCCTTATGACCGGAGGCGACGACCTGACCGCCGCCGTTGTCGTTGGCGATCTGACAGACGTCGTTAGCTCCGGCCGCTTCGGCGGCCACTGCCACACCGGTCTCGTAATCGAGGCCGAGGAGCGCCGCCATGGCGCCCTGCCCGACCGGAACGGCCTTCTGCATGGCTTCGCCGCGCTGGCGCAGCAGGCGCGCCGTATCGGCCAGGGAGAAGCTACCGGCGGCGGCCAGCGCCGAATATTCGCCGAGCGAATGGCCGGCGACGAATTGGGCGTCGCGCGCCAGGTCGAGACCAGCCTCGGCCTCCAGGACGCGCACGACGGCCAGGCTGACGGCCATCAGCGCCGGCTGGGCATTGGCGGTCAGAGTCAGGTCTGCCTCCGGCCCTTCGAACATCAGGACCGACAATTTCTGCGACAGCGCCTCGTCGACCTCGGCGAAAACAGCGGCGGCCTGGGGGAAGGCATCGGCGAGCGCCTTGCCCATGCCGACGGCCTGCGATCCCTGACCGGGAAAAGTAAATGCTATGCTCATGCTTTGCCCCTCAAAAGTTCGCTGCGAGTGGCATCGCAGGCTGGGTCAAGTCAAGGCGGACCGCCGGGGCGGC
Organism: Rhizobiales bacterium 62-17; assembly: GCA_001898965.1. Lineage (GTDB taxonomy): Bacteria > Pseudomonadota > Alphaproteobacteria > Rhizobiales > Beijerinckiaceae > Terripilifer. The sequence continues at coordinate 852,528 of MKVW01000001.1, read as the reverse complement.
GTCAATGCCTTGTGATTTGGGCCTGTGATTGGGGCCCGCGATAGGACCATGCCGGCGCGAATAATTTTGCCCTAACTAGTTTACTTTTAAAAATACACTCGCTAGTCTCCGAGCGTCGGCGTGGGGAGGACAAGCCGCCGGCGGAGGGACGCAGCCATGCACTTGAAAGTCGCCAGCATCGCGGATGCGACAGCGCGGATTAAGGCCATAGAACTGGTCGATCCAACGGGGTCAGCCCTGCCCGCCTTCACGGCCGGCGCTCATCTCGACATCGATCTGCCTGCGATCGGCGACGACGAGGCCCGCTCCTATTCATTGCTCAACGATCCACGGGAAACCCATCGCTACGTCATCGCCGTGCAGCGCGAGGAAAACAGCCGCGGCGGTTCGGAATGGATTCACGCCCATCTGAAAGCAGGCGATGTTCTCGAATCATCGGAGCCGCTCAACAATTTCGCGCTCAACGAAGCGGGCGAACATCATCTGCTGATCGCCGGCGGCATCGGCGTGACGCCGATCCTCGCCATGGCGCGGCGGCTTTCGGCGATGCAGACGCCCTTCCATATTCACTATTGCGCCCGCAACCGCGACATGGCCGCTTTCGTCGATCTGTTCGAGAGCGAATTTCCCGATCGCTTCACGCTGCATCTCGATGGCGGCGATCCGGCACGCGGGCTTAACGTCGCGCAATTGCTGCAGGAGCGGCCGTCCGGCGGACATACCTATGTCTGCGGTCCGGCGGGCCTCATTCGTGCGGTGCGCGAGACGACAAGCCATTGGCCCAAGGGCAGCGTGCACTATGAACTGTTCCGGGGCGCCGAAGACGAAACCGCGCCGCGCAACACCGATGCGCCCTTCGACATCTTCCTGCAGCGCAGCGGCAAACAGTTCACGGTGCCCGCCGATAAATCGATCCTCGATGTGCTGAAAGCCGAGGGCTTCCGCATCAAGACCTTATGTCGGGAAGGCGTGTGTGGCACCTGCCGCACCGTCGTCGTCAGCGGCGGCGTCGATCATCGCGACGATGTGCTGACCGACGAGGAACGCGAAACCGAAATGCAGATCTGCGTTTCGCGCGCCCTGCCCGGGCAAACGCTGGTGCTCGACCTGTAGTCTTCGTTCAACCGTATTGATCATTTCGAGGAGGGAACCATGACAGCCGTACAGCAAGTCGCCGACATTTCAGTTGAACCGATCATCCAGCCGACATCCATCGTCTGCGGCACCTTCGTCACCAAGGATCTCACGCGCGCGCGACGCATGTGCGAGAACGTCCTCGGTCTTGAATGCGTGAGCCCTGAGCCCGGCGTCTTCCTGGCCCGCGAACGCGGCCACAAGCCGGGCGAAGCCTTGCACGGCAAACCCTATTGGGTGCTGGAAGCCCGCCAGGCCGAGACGATCGATGTGCCACAAGAGATGCTCAATCATTGGGGCGTGTTCGTCGACAGCCAGGCGGCGGTGGACGAGGCGCATAAGCGGGTCGATGCGGCGAAGGCCGAATATGGCCTGGGCCGGGTGCAGAAGCCGCGCTTCCGCCATGGCTCCTATGCCTTCTATTTCGTCGATGCCGACAGCAATTGGTGGGAGGTCGAATACCGCACGCCCGACCTACTCTACACCACGATCCGCGATCGCGGCGACCAAGTTCACGATGAACAGGCCTGAGGAGACAGACATGACCGCCACACAACCGCTTGTCGCCACCCAATCCTTCTCGCATGGCACGATCGAATGTTCCGACATGGCCAAGACGCGCCGTTTCCTTGGCCAGTTCCTGGGCGTCGACGTGGTGCGCCCACTGCCTGAAGCGCAATATCTGTGGAAGGGCGGGCCGTGGTCCGTCGTCTGCGTCTGCGTGGAAGGCGATGCCAAGATCCAGGGTCAGCAGAACCACTTCAAACTGTCGGTGCGCACGGCCGCCGAAGTAGACGATGCCCATGAGGCGGCTCAGGTCCATCGCGATGACTTCGGCATCCGCGAGATCACGCCAGTGAAGGAGGACGGGCCTTTCCGCGCTTTCCGGCTGCTCGACCAGGATGGCTCCTGGTGGGAGGTCACCACCTTGAACCAAGCCCATTACGATCGACTGTTCGAGCAAGGCGATCATAAGCCGGCTTAAGATTGAGCCGTTATCTATCGTTTTTGGCCCGATATATGCCTTGAATTGCCACGGATGGCATTGCATGGCCTTGCAACAGCACGGCACAATGCCATCTTGTGCGAGAGATTCGCGCATAAGCGCGCCCACGGGCGCAAGGACAATCGGGACTGAACGATGGGCGACATACCGGGAAAAGGCTGCGGCGCCTGCAACCTGTGCTGCAAGATCTTGGTGATTGATCACTTCGAGAAGGATGCCGGCATCCTGTGCAGCAATTGCGTGCTCGGGGTCGGCTGTAAGATTTATGCGAAGCGCCCCGAGGTCTGCCAAGACTTCGAATGCGACTGGAAGATGGAACGCTCGATCGGCGCCAATCTGCGGCCCGATAAGGTCGGCACCATCCTGATGGACGACGACGAAAGCGGCGAATACCAGGCTGTTGTCGATCCCTCGACGCCCTTCGCCTGGCGCAACCCGCAGATGTTCAAGTTCCTGGTCATGAAGGCCAAGGAAGGCCGCACGGTGATCGCCAAGTCCGGCCTAAAATCCTGGCGTATCTATCCGTCCGGTGAGATCGGCGTCTGGGCCGGCTAAGCGCGCCGGCCCCTATCCCAAGGCTCTAGTTGATCTTGAGCGCCTGCCTGATGGCGGGAACCCATTTTTCGTATTCCGACTTCATGAGCTGTGTCACCTGCGCCGGGGACATGAGCTGGATATCGAAGGCATCGCGCTTGAGATGGTCCTCCAGGGGCTTGGTCTGAATAATACGGTTCAGTTCCGTATTCAGCTTCTTGGTGATGTCGTCGGGGAGGCCACGCGGACCGGACAGCGACAGCCAGACCGTGGTGACGACATCGGGATAGCCCTTTTCCTTGAAGGTCGGGATGTTCGGGAAGTCGGAAATCCGCTCGCCCGAAGAGACGGCGATCGGGATGAGGGTGCCTGAGCTGATATGTTCGCGCACGGTCGACCAGGTCAGACTGCCCATCTTGATATGACCGGCAATGAGATCGGCGACGGCGGTGTTGCCGCCTCGATGCGGCACGTGAGCGAGCTTCATGCCAGCCTTGGCGGCAAAGAATTCAGCCACTGACCCGCTGCCGGAGCCGACGCCCGGCGAGACATATTGAACGCCCTCCGGCTGGCCTTTGGCCCAGGTCATGAAGTCTTCGAAGGTCTTCACGCCCGTGGAGGGATGAACGACGAAGGCGCTGGGCGAGCCACCGATATAGGCGATGTGGGTGAAGTCGCCGACCGGATCGAAGCCGATGTCCTTCTGCAAAGCCGGCGCCAGGACGTTGGTCGCCATGCCGGTGATCATCAGCGTGTGCCCGTCAGGCTCGGCGCGCACCACCGACCGCGAGGCGATGATGCCGCCACCGCCACCCTGGTTCTCGACGAAGAATTGCTGCTTGAACGTGTCGCTGAAGGATTGCGCGATGATGCGCGCGACAATATCCGACTGACCGCCGGCGCTGAACGGCACGACGATCTTGACCGGGCGCGAGGGCCAATCCGCCGCCGCCGTGGTGATCGCGACCATCGTGGTGAATGCCGCAACAAGCAGCGCCCTTCCGCCTCTCATCGTTTCCCCTCCGCTTGCCGATCTCCTCATGGGGATGATCGGGACAATGTTGAGCGGGGTGTTCTCGACCCCGCCGCCGTGTCTTTCCGGAAAGGTGGCCGCGAGGCCTATAAATGTAAAATATTCTTTTCATTCCAGTCTGGAATGTCAGAAGTCTCAACTGGCTATACAGCCCATGGTGGCGTGAAGGGCGTGGCATTCCCAACTTGCGCCATGCCGCCGACGGGCAGGATGGCCACGGCCTCAAAGGGCTCGGCGCTTTCATTCGCCAAAGCAAAGTCTGTATCGGGCGGCACGATCACCGCCGCACCAGCGGAAAAATCGAATCGCTCGCCGGCGAGCGTCACCTGCGCCCTGCCCGACAAGGCCACCAGAACTTCTTCGCGCGTCAGCCGATGAACGACCGCCGGCGTGCCGGCGGCAATGCGCACCCGCCAGACGCTGGTTTCGCGGGCGCCACGGCTGGGCGCGGCGAGGCCAGTGAATTCGGCGCCATGCATTTCAAAACGTGGGGCGGCTTCGGCTGAGATGAGACCCATGACATGGCTCCTGAAGGTTTGGGATTTGCCCGCTCGATCGCTTCGGGATAGACAGGACAAATAATCAAGCTCCTTGACCAATTAGGACTCGATACGGAATTAGTCAAGATGGTTGACGAAAAACTCCCTGAATTGATCGATCATCTCGGCTGGCGTCTCTGGCGAGCGGCGCGCCTATGGAAAGCCGAATTCGACGGCCGCATGAACGCGCGCGGCCTTGCCTGGTATACGGAAGGGCGCGCTTCGCTGATCGCCCAGATTGGCGACGCGGGCATCCGTCAAAGCGCCCTCGTGCATCGTTTGGGCCTGACAAAACAGGCGGTTCAGCAGATCATCGATGAATTGGCGGCCGAGGACATCGTCACCCGCCGGCCCGATCCCGCCGACAATCGCGGCCGCATCATCACTCTCACGCCCAAAGGCGTCGCTGCCGCCCATGCCGCCAATGAGGTGAAACGCGAAATCGATGCCGCCCAGCGTGAACGGCTCGGCGCTGCCCGTTTTGAGGCGCTGATGGACACCTTGCGCACCCTGGCGCCAGACGCCGAGACGCCGGAAATTTCGGCTTAATCGGGCTGTTTTGCCCCGTATCCGGCTTGCATCGGTGGCAAATCCGTGTAGAAAGCCGGCTCGCAAAGCTTCCGGCCGGGGGCTGAACGGAAGGCTGCATCCGCAGCAGGGGGATTTCCCTCCGTCTTCCCGTGTCTCCGCCTTCGATTGCGTTCCGTCGGGCCTTTCTCCGGGCTCGAAGGGCTCCGCGCCGGAAATTGCGAGTAGACAAGAGAAAGGCAATCAGATGGCTCTGTACGAGCACATTTTCCTTGCCCGGCAGGACGTGACGGCCCAACAGGTCGAAGGGTTCACCGAGCAATTCAAGTCGATCATCACCACCGCTGGCGGCACCGTCGGCAAGGTCGAATATTGGGGCGTCAAGTCCCTGACCTACCGCATCAAGAAGAACCGCAAGGCGCATTTCACGCTCTTGAACCTCGACGCGCCGGCTTCGGCCATCGCCGAGATGGAGCGTCAGATGACCATCAACGAAGACATCCTGCGCTTCATGACCATTCGCGTCGAAGAGCTCGAGGAAGGTCCGTCGGCGATGATGCGCAAGCGCGAGGACAGCGATCGTGACGATCGCGGCGATCGCCGTGGTCCGCGTCCCGACCGTCCGCCCCGCCGCCCGCGCGACGAAGCCTCTAGCGAAGGAGCCTCTTTCTAATGGCCACCGCACCCCGCCGTCCGTTCTTCCGTCGTCGCAAGACCTGCCCGTTCTCGGGCCCGAACGCGCCGAAGATCGACTACAAGGACACCCGTCTGCTGTCGCGCTACATTTCCGAGCGTGGCAAGATCGTCCCGTCGCGCATCACGGCCGTATCGGCCAAGAAGCAGCGTGAACTGGCCCAGGCCATCAAGCGCGCCCGCTTCCTCGGCCTGCTGCCCTACGTGATCAAGTAAGAAACCCAGCGGCCGCCGGTCACAACCTGCGGCCGCCAGTTGGGCGCGACGGACAACCGATTGCGCCCTAACCGCTCAAAGGACGCGGGACAGCGCAATCAATGATTTCTCGTATTGCCATAGCCATCGGCGCCGGCTTCGCAGCCGCTCTGCTCTTTTACATTCCGGTAAAAGGCACGGCTTTGGCCATGATCCTGGCGATCTTTGCCGCGCTGCCGATCATGATCGCCGGCCTGTCCTTCAGCCCCGCCGTCGCTTTTGGCGCCGCCATTGCCGGTAGCGCCGCGCTGCTCCTGGCGCTGGACGAAATCTTCGCCGCCACGTTCGCTCTCACCTCCGCCCTGCCCGCCTGGTGGCTGACGCGCCTGGCCTGGCTCGCCCGGCCGGCCGCCACGGGTGAAACCGGCGCTGGCCCCGATGGGCTCGTCTGGTATCCGCTCGGCCAGCTCCTGGCCTGGATCACCGCTCTTGCCGCCGCCATGGCGATCGCCGGCATTTTGATGGCCTGGTATCGCTTCGGTTCCTACGACGCCTTTCTCGAGGAAGCGACGCGGCGCATGCGGCCGTTGATCGAAGCGCTGTTCAGCCGCGGCGGCACGACCACCGTTCCCGCCGGGCTCGATGTCGACGGATTGGCGCGCATCTTCGTTCTCGCCATGGCGCCAATCTTCGCGGGCTGGACCGTGGTGACGACGGCACTCAATCTCTGGCTCGCCGGGCGCATTGCCCGTGTCTCGGAACGACTGGGCCGCCCCTGGCTCGACCTGCCGGAACATCTGGTGATGCCGCGCACGACGCTGCTGGCCCTGGTGGCCGGCGCCGTGCTGATCCTGCCGGAAGGCTTTCTGCGCGTGACGGGTTACGTCATCCTGGCGGCGCTTGGCATGGCGCTGGTGCTGCAGGGACTGGCGTCCCTGCATTATGCCTCGCGGCCGTCGCGGGTGCGCACGATGATGCTCACCCTGCTCTACGTTTCGCTTTTCATCCTCTTCCCGCTGCCGCTTCCGCTTCTCGCGGTGGTCGGGCTTGTTGACATGCTCATGAGCATCAGAAACCGAAGCACCATTTCGCCGGCCCCCGGCGCCTGACATCACGAAGGAGTATCGATTATGGAAGTCATTCTGCTGGAACGTATCGCAAAGCTCGGCCAGATGGGCGAGCAGGTTCGCGTCAAGGACGGCTATGCCCGCAACTTCCTGCTGCCGCGCGGCAAGGCCCTGCGCGCCACGGAAGCCAACAAGAAGCGCTTTGAATCGCAGCGCGCTCAGCTCGAGGCCCGTAACCTCGAACAGAAGAGCGAAGCCGAGAAGATCAAGGAAAAGCTCGACGGCAAGACCTTCGTCATCATCCGTCAGGCGGGCGAAACCGGCCAGCTCTACGGCTCGGTCGCCACGCGCGACGTGGCCGAAGTGGTCACCGCCGATGGCATCAGCCTCAACCGCAACCAGGTCGTGCTGACGACCCCGATCAAGGCGATCGGCCTGCATGCCGTGCCGGTTCATCTGCATCCGGAAGTCGAAGCTTCGATCACCTTGAACGTCGCCCGTTCGCCGGAAGAAGCCGAGCGTCAGGCCCGTGGCGAGGAACTCGTCACCCGCGAAGAAACCAGCATGGAATCGCTGGGCCTCGAAGTTGGCGCCGCGTTGGCCGAAGCTGGCGGCGACGACGCCTAATATTCGATTCATTTCAAAGACAACGCCCGCGCTTCGGCGCGGGCGTTTTGCGTTGAGGACCCATCTGAACGAGAGTCAAGGACACGCTCCGCTTATATTTTTCTCCTGTGAGAATCGGGCACTGCAGCCAGACGGCAGGGAATCATTTATGCTTGCTCTCGCGCCCCTGCCGTATTTGTGTCACTCCTAATGCTATCGGCAGAACGGCGCTTTAGATCGTCGCGCCGGTGCGTGGCGTCTCTTTCAAATTGCAGGAATGAATGGCTGCCGTCGGTCAATTGGCGGTCCGCTTCGATGCGTCGACGGACCAAGCAGATACAGGGAACTTCCGCACCGCTCCGCACAACGTGGAGGCCGAGCAGGCCCTTCTGGGTGCCATTCTGGTCAACAACGATGCCTTCGATCGGGTATCGGATTTTCTCCGCGCCGAACATTTTTCCGAAGAGTTGCATCGCCGCGTGTTCGAAGTCTCGGCGCAGCTCATTCGCGCCGGCAAGCTCGCCTCGCCCGTCACGCTGAAAACCTTTCTTGGCGATCACGATCTCGGCGGCCTCACCGTGCCGCAATATCTCGCGCGTCTTGCCGCCGAAGCGACGACCATCATCAATGCCGAGGACTATGGCCGCACGATCTACGATCTGGCGATCCGTCGCAATCTGATCAATATCGGCGAGGACATCGTCAACGTTGCCTATGACTCGCCCGTCGATGCATCGCCGCGCACGCAGATCGAAGAAGCCGAGCGACGTCTCTACGAAATCGCCGAACAAGGCCGCTATGACGGCGGCTTCCAGAAATTTTCCGATGCGCTGACGCAAGCCATCGACGTCGCCGCCAAGGCCTATGAGCGCGACGGCAAATTGTCGGGCATCTCGACCGGCCTCATCGATCTCGATCAGAAGATGGGCGGCTTGCAATCGTCCGACTTGATCGTCCTCGCCGGTCGTCCGGCCATGGGCAAGACCTCGCTTGCCACCAACATCGCCTTCAACGTGGCGAAGGCCTATGAATATGACGTGAAGCCCGACGGCTCGCACGTGCCCCGCAACGGCGGCATCGTCGGCTTCTTCTCTCTCGAAATGTCGTCGGAACAGCTCGCCACCCGTATCATCGCCGAACAATCGGGCGTGGCCTCATACAAGATCCGCCGTGGCGACATTCAAGATCATGAATTCCATCGCATTTCGGAAGCGGCGCGCGAAATGCAGACGGTGCCCTTCTACATCGACCAGACCGGCGGCATCTCCATCGCCCAGCTCACCGCGCGCGCACGTCGCTTGAAGCGTCAAAAGGGTCTCGATCTTCTGATCGTCGACTACCTGCAATTGTTGTCGGGCTCGAAGTCGAGCAGCAGCAACCGCGTGCAGGAACTCACCGAAATCACCACCGGCCTGAAAGCACTAGCCAAGGAACTGGCGGTTCCGATCATCGCGCTGTCGCAGCTCTCACGTCAGGTCGAAAACCGTGACGACAAGCGGCCGCAGCTTTCGGACTTGCGTGAATCCGGCTCCATCGAACAGGACGCCGACGTCGTCATCTTCGTCTATCGCGAGGAATATTATCTCAAGAACCGCGAGCCGCGCGCCGGCACCGAAGAGCACATCAATTGGATGGCCGAGATGGAACGGGCGCATGGCAAAGCCGAAGTGATCATCGGCAAGCAGCGTCACGGCCCCACGGGCACGGTCGAACTCTCCTTCGAGGCCGAGCTGACGCGCTTCGGCAATCTCGCCCGCGACGATTCTCTTCCCACCCAGATGTGATATGGCTGCGGCGATGACCCGCTTGCCTCCATTGACCCAATCGATTCCCGCGCCGCAGGCGCTGGCGACCTTGCATGTCGATCTCGATGCTTTGGTCGCCAATTGGCGCTTGCTCGCGGCCCGCGCCGCCCCGGCCGCCTGCGCCGCCGTCATCAAGGCCGATGCTTACGGCACGGGCATCACACCGGCCGCGCAAGCTCTGGCCGCCGCCGGCTGTCACACCTTCTTCGTTGCCCATCTCAGCGAAGCTCTGCGCGTGCGCGAGGCGGTTGGCGCGGCGCCGGCGATCTATCTCCTCAACGGTCTCATCGATCACGCCGATACGCTGGCGGCGCTCGCCCATGGCGATATCCGGCCCGTCCTTGTCTCGCCGGAACAACTACGGTCGTGGACGAACTATCGCCCGCGGCATGGCGCGCGCCCGAGCTGCGCCGTGCAGATCGACACCGGCATGAACCGCTTCGGCCTTGGCGTGATCCAGGCCGAAACCCTGGCGGAGACCATCCGCGAGGTATCGCCTTCCCTGCTGATGACCCATTTCGTCTCGTCGGAATATCGCGACGATCCGTTGAACGAACGGCAGATCGAACGGTTTGAGCGGGCGACCGCGCGCCTGCCCGGCATCGCCCGCAGCATGGCCAATTCGTCGGGAATCTTTCTGCCGCAACAACCGTTCTTCGATCTGGTGCGACCGGGCTATGCGCTTTACGGCGGCAACCCCTTCTCCGACCAGCCCAATCCGATGCGGCCGGTCGTGCGCCTGACCGCACCAATCCTGCAATTGCGTGAGGTCGAGGCGGGAGAGACCGTCGGCTATAACGCGCAATGGACGGCAAAACGCCGCTCGCGCCTTGCCGTGATCGGCGTTGGCTATGCGGACGGCATTCCGCGCAATGCGATGGCAACGGAAGCGCAACCGGGCGGCGAAGCCATCGTGCTGGGCACGCGCTGTCCCTTTGCCGGTCGCGTCTCGATGGACATCATCGTCATCGATGTCACCGACGTGACCGATGCCGCGCTGGCGCCCGGCGCGGAAGTGGAACTCCTGAACGATGTCATCACGGTCGATGATCTTGCTTCGAGATCAAAGACCATCGGCTATGAAATTCTGACATCGCTCGGGCGACGCTATCATCGCGTTTATGTGAGCCAGGCCTCCAAGCCCGCCTCTTGACGGTCGGCCCCGCCGACCGCCAGACTAACTCGAGAAGACCGGCAGCAGACCGGCCCGTGATTGCTCACACGCGGGAGGATTCGCATGCACGCTTTGCGTTCCCTGATGCTGGCACTTGCCACGATCGCCATGGGTTCGTCCTTTGCCTTAGCCCAGGTAGAAATCGGCCCCACCGACATTGGCGGTACAGTAACAGGACCCAAAGGTCCTGAAGCGGGTGTTTGGGTGATCGCCGAAACGCGCGATCTGCCGATCCGTTTCATACGTATCGTCGTCACCGACAATCAGGGCCGTTATCTCGTGCCCGATCTGCCGCAGGCCAGTTACGATGTTTGGGTGCGCGGCTATGGCCTCGTCGATTCCAATAAAGTTCGGTCGGCACCTGGTCAGACCATAAATCATACCGCGGTGATCGCCCCGACGCCGCAAGCGGCGGCGCAATATTATCCGGCGATCTATTGGTACACGATGATGCGTCTGCCGCCGGCCGACGCGTTCAATGGCAAATCGGAAGATATTCCCGCCGGCGTCTCGATGGGCCAGTGGCTCAATGGCATCAAGAACAACGGCTGCATCGGCTGCCATCAGCTCGGACAATTGTCGACGCGGACGATCCCGACAGAGTTCGGTACGGGCGCCGATGGCTGGATGCGCCGCATTCAATCGGGCCAGGCTGGCGAGTTGATGGTCAACATCATCGCAGGCGAATTGGGCGGCGCACCCTTGAAATATTTCGGCGACTGGACCGACCGTGTCGCGAAGGGTGAATTGCCAGCGACGCAGCCGCCGCGACCGCAAGGCGTCGAGCGCAATATCGTCGTCACCCTGCGCGACTGGATGAACGAGAAACAATATCTGCACGATCTGATCGCCAGCGACCGCCGCAACCCGACCGTCAATGCCTATGGCCCGCTCTACGGCTCGCCGGAATATAGTTCCGACGACATGCCCATCATGGATCCGGTGCGCAATACGGCGACCTCCTTCCGCCTGACGACGGCACCCGGCACGCCGGAAGCCCTTGGACCAGGACACGCGGCGATGAGGGAGCCGCTGCAAGCCTCGCATTATTGGGGCATGGAAAAGATATGGAACACTAAGGCCAACAACCACAACAGCATGTTCGACGAGAAAGGCCGGTTGTGGCTGTCAGCGACGGGACAAGGACCGGACAATCCGGATTTCTGCAAGAAGGGCTCGGATCATCCGTCGGCGAAAATCTTCCCGCTCGAACGCAGCAATCGCCGCGTCACCATGTTCGATCCGAAGACGCAGGAATACAAAGCCATCGCCACCTGCTTCGGCACGCACCACCTGCAATTCGGCTATGACGCCAACAATACGTTGTGGACGTCGGGCGGCGGGCCGGTGGTGGGTTGGATCAACACCAAGATGTTGGATGAGACTGGCGATCAGGTGAAGTCGCAGGGCTGGACGCCGCTCATCCTCGACACCAACGGCAACGGCAAACGCGACGATTATGTCGAGCCGAACCAGCCGGTCGATCCGACCAAGGACAAGCGCATCGTTGCCGGCTTCTATGCGGTGATGCCCAATGTCACCGACGGTTCGGTGTGGGGCACCTATCGCGCCTATCCTGGCGCCATCGTGCGTCTCAATCCGGGTTCCGACCCGAACATGACGCTGGCGGAAATCTACAACGTGCCGGCACCCGGCTTTGGCGCGCGCGGCGGCGACATCGACAAGAAAGGCGTCGTCTGGGTGTCGCTGGCCAGCGGCCATCTCGGCGCCTTCGACCGCAGCAAATGCAAAGCGCCGCTGAACGGCCCCAACGCGACCGGCAATCATTGCCCCGAAGGCTGGACCCTTTATCAATATCCAGGCCCCGGCTTCGAGGGCATTGGCCGCAACAGCGCCGAGTCGAGCTATTATTCCTGGGTCGATCAGCACAACACCTTCGGTCTCGGCGAAGACGTGCCGATGTCGACGGGCAATCTCAACGACGGCATCCTCGCCTTGAAAGACGAGACGTGGATCACGCTGCGCGTGCCCTACCCGCTCGGCTTCTATGCAAAGGGATTCGATGGACGCATCGACGATCCGAAAGCCGGTTGGAAAGGCCGTGGCCTCTGGGCCGCCAATGGCGATCGCACGCCCTGGCTGATCGAAGGCGGCAAGGGCTCACGCCCCCTGGCCGCGCATTTCCAACTCCGCCCCGATCCGCTGGCGCGGTGATCGTCAGGTTGAGGATTTCGCCGCCACGGCGTTCAACTCGATGCGCATGCCGGGCGCGACGAGGCCCGCGACGATGAGGCTGGCGCGCACGGGATAAGGCGGTTTGAAATAGTCGCGATAGACCGCGTCGACCTTCGCCATGTCGGCGACATCGAGCAGATAGATGGTGACCTGCAAGACGTCGGCGAATGTGCAACCGCCGGCCGCGAGCGCGCGACCGAGATTGTCCAAGGTCAAGCGCGTCTGCGCTTCAATCCCCTCTTGCAGGATCTTGCCCGTGGGATCGATCGGGCCATGGGTGGTGAACAGAAACCCGCCCTGCTGCATCGCCCATGAGAAGGGTTGGGGCGGTGTCGGCAATCCCGTTTCCACATGCCGGCTCACGCGTCGCTCTCCATGGTCATCATCAGATTTTTGACGGCGGTCGATGTCGCTTCGAGATGGTCGCGCATCAGGGCGATCGCGCGGTCGGGATCGCGCGCCAGCACGGCCTCCATGATGGCGCGATGCTCGCCGTTGATATCACGCACGGCGGCCTCGCTTTTGGCGTGGCGGAAGAGCCGGATCGAACGATAGCGCTCGGATTGATCGGTCAAAATATTCCAGAAGCGCAGCAGCCATTGCGAGCCGCAGGCGGCGACAAGAGCGAAATGAAAGCGGCGATGGCAGGTCTCCCATTCCACGACGACGTCGCGATCGTGAAGTCCTGTCGGCAGCGGCGCTTTTGAGAGGAGATGCATCGCCGCGATGATCTCGGCCTCCCAGGCCGCGTCGCCGCGTTTGATCGAACGGCGCAGGCACGACGCCTCGACATCCATTCGCACCTCAAGCAGATCGTCCAATTCCTCGACGGAGACACCGGAGACGCGCGATCCGCGGTGGGTTTCCGCCTCGACCAATCCCTCGCCCGACAGACGCGTCAGCGCCTCCCGGATCGGGGTCAGCCCCAGCCCAAACCGCTCCTGCAGGTCAGCGGCCCGAAGCCGATCGCCCGGCTGCAGGTCTCCCCGCAAAATGCCAAGGCGAAGCTGTTTATAGGCATTGTCCGTCTGCGATTCAGGCAATGTGCTCACAGAATCAGCCTTTACATATGAAGATTTTCATATTTTATATAATCCTGTCGATTTCATGACAAGACGTTTTCGGGAGTGGTCAATGATGCAGACACGCAGAACTTTCGCCGCCGGGCTGGCCTCGGCCGCATGCGCCGCTCCCTTCATCACAGCCGCAGTGGCACAGTCCGCGACGACCATCCGCGTTTCGACCGCCGCACCGCCGAGCGACTTCCTCAATCGGGCGCTGGAACGGATGAAGGCCGATCTCGAGGCCGCCAATGTCGGCATTCAGTTCAGCGTCCATCCCGCCTCGACCCTTTTCCGGCAGGGCACGGAAGTTCCGGCGCTCCAGCGCGGCAACCTTGAAATGTGCAGCATGACCACGTTCGAGGTGGCGCAGCAGATCCCCGAACTCGGCTATTTCAATCGCGGCTATCTGTTCAACGATCACGCGCATCTGCGCCGCGCCTTCGACGGACCGATCGGCGAGGACTATCGCAAAGCGGTGTCGAGCCGCATGGGCATCGAAATTCTCGCCACCCATTATCTGGGCACGCGGCAGGTCAGCCTGCGGCAGAAGCGCAACGTCAAGGGGCCGGCCGATCTCGCCGGCACCAAACTGCGCATGCCGGCGGGGCCGGAATGGCTGCTGCTCGGGCGCACCCTGGGCGTGGCGCCGATTCCGCTGGGCATGCCCGAAGTCTATCTCGCCTTGAAGACGGGCACGATCGACGGCCAGGAAAACCCGCTGTCGATCTTCAGCGCCGCCAAGCTCTTCGAGGTCTCCGAACAGGTGGTGCTGACCTCGCACGTGGTTCAGCCGGTGTTCCTGGCGATGGCCAAGCCCGTCTGGGACAAGCTCAACCCCGATCAGAAGAAGGCCGTAGAAACGGCGGCGAAGGCGGCCGCGACCTGGGGCGACACCGCCCGTCTCGACGACGAAAAAACCATCGTCGAGACGATCAAGGGCCGTGGCCTGGCGGTCGAGACACCCGATCTCAAGCTGTTCCGCGAGGCCGCCGATCGCGCCTATACGGGCGCCGATGCGACCAAGGCCTGGGACCTCCAGGGCCTGAAGCGCGTGCAATCCGCCTGAACGCGCTGTGACCCCGTCCGACGCTCCTGCCGTGTTCCCGCTGCCGCCGACCGCAGCCGCGATCCTGTCGTGGCTACGCACGCTCGCCAGCTGGATCGCGAACATCATGTTCGCGCTCGTCTTCCTGATCTTCAACTACAAGATCATCACCCGCTATATCGGCCACGAAGAAGCGGTGTGGGCGGATGAGGTCTCGGTGATCCTGTTCATCTGGATCATCTTCTGGGTGAGCGCTTTCCTCGTCCGCGAGCAGGAACAGATCAATTTCGATTTGCTCTACAGATGGTTCGGCGATCGCGGCAAGCGTGTCGTCGCCATCATCCGGCATCTCTTGGTCGGCGGCCTCGTCATCTGGTCCCTGCCCGGCTCGATCGACTACATCCTGTTCCTGTGGCGCGAACGCACGCCCGTCCTCGATCTGCGGCTCGACTATGTCTACGCCTGTTTCGGCATCTTCCTGATCGCCGTCGCCACCCGCTCGATCACCAGCCTCTTCATCTTGTGCACGCCTTACTGGCGCAGCCGCATCTGATCGTATCCCATGTCGCACGGTCTTTGGATTCTCATTGGCGTCTTCACCGTCGCGGCCGCGCTCGGCGCGCCGCTCGGCCTCTCGATGCTCGTCTCAGGCTTCGCCTATCTGATCGTCACCCATCAGGACGTCGGCCTGGTCGTCGATCAGACGATGAATGGGCTCTACAACAGTTATCTTCTCATCGCCGTGCCGCTGTTCCTGTTCGTCGCCAATGTGATGAATGCCAGCGGCGTGATCGAGCGCCTGTTGCGCTTCGGCGCTGCGATGGTCGGGCACCTGCCCGGCGGCCTCGGCCAGGTCAACGTCATTTCCAACCTGATTTTTTCAGGCATGAGCGGCAGCGCCGTCGCCGATGCGTCGGGACCAGGCCTTGTCATCGCGCGCATGATGTCCAAGAACGGCCGCTATCCTAGAGGCTTCGCGGCAGCCACGTCCGTCGTCTCGGCGACGCTCGGCCCGCTGATGCCGACCTCCATTCCGATGATCTTCTATGCCCTCATCGCCAATGCCTCGGTCGGTGCGATGTTTCTGGGCGGCCTCATCCCCGCCATCCTGCTGGCCGGATCGTTGATGATCGTCATCGCCATCATCGCGCGAATCCGCAATTTTCCGCGCGAGGAACGGGTGAGCTGGTCGGCGATGCCGCGCATCTTCGGCGATGCCGCCGCGCCCCTGGCCCTGCCCGGCATTCTGCTCGGCCTGATCTATTCAGGCGTCACGACACCGACGGAAGCCGCCGCCATCGCCGCCAGCTATGCGTTGATCCTCGCCTTTGTCGTCTATCGCACCCTGCGTCTGCGCCAGCTCTTCACGGTGATCTCCGACACGATCCGCGCGACGTCGATGATCGCACTCATCATGGCCGGCGCCTTCGTGTTCAACTATGCCGTCGCCAACGAGGGCGTGCCGCAGCTCATCCAGTCGACCTTGATGAAGTGGAACTTCTCGCCGACGGTTTTCCTTTTATGCGTCGACGTGCTGTTGTTCATGCTCTGCGTCGTGCTCGACGAAGTGACCATTCTACTGGTGATCGTGCCGCTGCTGGTGCCGATCGCACAGAGCATGGGCATCGACCTCGTTCACTTCGGCATTGTCGTCGTGCTCAACATGATGGTCGGCCTCACCCTGCCGCCGCACGGGCTTCTGCTCTTCGTCATGAGTGGACTGACGGGCACGCCGCTGGCGGAGATTTTCCGCGAGGTACCGCCGTTCATCGTCGCGACGCTCGGCGTCGTGGTGCTCGTGACCCTCTTTCCCGAAATCGCGTTGTGGCTGCCGCGCATGGCTGGCTTGATCCACAATTGAGGACTGTTTTGGATACGATCAAGCTGCATGGCTTTACGCTGGAGCGTCAGCCGGCACCCCCCGTCAAACTGGCCGAATCTTATTCCGATACGGCGCTGCGCCTCTCGGCGCGCCCGATGCCGGGCATCGTCGCCCATCGCGATGTCGCGTGGGGACCGGAGCGATGGCAGCGCTTCGATGTCTTCGCACCGACCGGCGCAAAACGCGCCTTGCCTGTCCTGATCTTCCTACACGGCGGCGGCTGGGTCGTCGGCTGGAAGGAATGGGGTGGCTTCATGGCCCCCGCCGTGGCGGCAGCCGGCGCCATACTCGTATGCCCGACCTATCGCCTGGCCCCAGCCCATCGCTTTCCCACCTTCTTGGAGGATTGCCTCGATGCCGTGGCGGCGGTGAAGCAGCGGATCGGCGAACTCGGCGGCGATGCGCGGCAAATCTATATCGGCGGCCATTCGGCCGGCGGGCATCTCGCGGCCATGGTCGGCTTTCGCCGCGATCTGTGGCGTGGCCGCATCGGCAAGGAATTGCGCGGCATCCTGCCGGTCAGCGGTATCCTCGATCTCGTGCACGAAAACCCCGCGCCGGAAAGCCTGGAGGCCGCGGTCTACAGCACGGTTCTCGCCAGCGCCGGCGATGATGTCGGCGCCAGTCCCGTCACCTATGCGGCGAGCCTGCGCATGAAAATGCTGCTGGCCTGGGGCGAAAACGATTCACAACGCGTCAAAGACTCGAACGACAAGATGGCGGCGGCCTTGACCGAGGCCGGCCGGCCGTTTGAGCAGATGAAACTCGCCGGGCTCGACCATTTCGGCACCCATCTGGCGCTCCAGGATGCCGCCCACCCCTGGTACGATGTCCTCTCGCGCTGGATCGCCGAGAACGCCTGAATTTTTGCGGCAGCCTCATTGAATGTGAATATACGAATCATATATGAACCGTATATTTCCAGCCTTGGGACGAGGATTCAATGGGCATTGTGAAAATTGACGACGAGCTTCATGAGGAAGTTCGCCGAGCGAGCGCGGTCATGTGCCGGTCGATCAATGCCCAGGCCGAGTTCTGGATGAAGATCGGCATGATTGCCGAAGCGCATCCGACGCTGTCCTTCAATGACATCGTGAAGATGCAGTTCCAGACCGCGCAAGTTCAGGTCGCGCAGCTCATGCAAGTCGGCGTGGTCGACTGAGATGGTCAAGACCGCCGACGAGCTGACGCTCATGCGAACGTCCGGCAAATTGCTGGCCTCTGTTTTCGAAATGCTCGACCAGCAGAATCTTGCTGGCATGTCGACGATGCAGGTCAATGACCTGGTCGATCGTTTCATCACGATCGATCTGGCCGCGCGGCCAGCGAGCAAAGGGCAATACGGTTTCAAGTATGTTCTGAACTGTTCGATCAACCATGTCGTATGCCACGGCGTGCCTGACCCCAACGAGATCATCCGAGACGGCGACATCATCAATCTCGACATCACGCTGGAAAAGAACAGCTTCATCGCGGACTCGAGCAAGACCTATCTTGTGGGCAATGCCCCACCGGCGGCGCGGCGGTTGGTGCGGGTCGCGCAAGAGGCCATGTGGCAAGGAATCAAACAGGTGCGCCCTGGCGCGCATCTGGGCGATATAGGTTTCGCGATCGAACGGCATGCCAAGAAAAACGGCTACGCGATCGTGCGAGAGTATTGTGGGCATGGCATCGGCAGGGAGATGCACGAAGCCCCTCAGGTACTCAATTTCGGTCGGCCCAAAACCGGCCTGAAATTAAGAGAGGGCATGGTGTTCACCATCGAGCCCATGGTGAACCAGGGCACCGGCATGGTCTCCACCGAACGGGACGGATGGACGGTTGTCACGAAAGACCGCAAACTCTCCGCGCAATTCGAACATACCGTCGCGGTGACGAGAAACGGCGTCGAGGTGCTTACCTTGCGCAGCGATGGAACCTGATCCGGCCAGAGAATCTAAGCAAAATCACGTTTCTATCGAAACGTGATTTGTTCTAGGGTCCAGATCGCAAAGCGAGAGGGACCATGAAATACGGATCAGGAATTGCCGCCGTCGACCATTATGTGAACCACGACTACGACAGCGTGTTCGGCATGTCGTCGCAGTTCGCGGCGATTATCGCCGCCCATGTGATGAAACGGCAGAGCCAGCTCGGCATCACCGGCCACATGGCGGAGATCGGCACGTTCGAGGGGCGTTTCTTCATCGCGATGGCGCTGGCGCTGCAACCGGGCGAGCGGGGCGTCGGCATCGACACATTCGAATGGCCGAGCCCGAAGGTGCGCGACAAGCTTTTGAGCCATATGCAGCGGCTCGGCGTCCGCACAGCGGACATGACCGTGCTGACCGCCAACAGTGCCGACCTCACCAGCGCGGATATCGCGGGTCCGCTCGGCGGTCCGGTGCGCTTCTTCCACATCGATGGAGACCATACGCCGAAGGCGCTGACCCACGATCTCGATCTTGCCTATGCGATCATGCATCCCAAGGGCGTGATCTGCCTCGACGACATGCTGCATCCAGGCTTTCCGCTGCTCACGGTCGCGGTTTACGAGTGGCTGCAGAAACATCCCGACATGCGGGTGTTCTGCGTCATCGACCGGGAAGATATTGTGGCGGCACCGAAATTCATGCTGTGCCGACATGAAGCCGCCGCTCTTTACGAGCAGGATCTGCTCGATAATTTCCCGGAGTGGCATTTCGAAGCCGCCTCGCAGTGGGAGCAATGGGTGGCGATCGTGCTCACCCCGCATCCACGTTTCGCCGTTGTCGAATAGGCAACGGGAACCGACTGGTCGCCAGTCTGGAATTGCGCTAAAACTGGACAATAAAATCTGAACGGGTGGAACCATGCAGAACACCGCAAAGCTTGAGTCGCAGGACGAAGTTGTCGCCGAGGCGGGCAAGATCGCCACTGCCAAAGCGAAGCCGGGCATGAGCCACGACGATAAGGATGAGTTGCTCGAAAACGCCATGATGGGCGTGCTCGACCGCAATGTCGCCATTCCCTGGTTTGGCAATGTGGAAGAGTTCGCCAAGGGCGGCCCGCCGCCGGCCGGCGGCAAATTCCTGATGCATTACGAGCCGCGGCTGCCGCAGATGCCGGAAAAGCCGACCTTGATGGATTATCTGAAAAAGCGCCTGCTCCTGAGCAAGCGCGGCGGCAACCATCTCCTGCAGAGCGCCAATCTCGCCAGGAAGAACGGCCTGCCCGATAAGCTCGTTCTCGCCTGCCTGCTGCACGACATCGCCGTCGTCGCTCACATCCGCACCGACCACGGCTATTACGGCGCGCAGATGATCGAGCCGTATGTGGACGAAGAGACCTCCTGGGCGATCCGCTATCACCAGGCGCTGCGCTTCTTCCCCGATCCCAGCGTCGGCTATGAATATCCGGAGCTCTACACACGCGTGTTCGGCGAAGACTACGTGCCGCCGAACTATGTGAAACAGGCTTACGACGAAGCACGCAATCACAAGTGGTACATGTCGGCGCGTTTGGTGACAATGAACGACCTCTATTCGTTCGACCCCAACGTCAAGGTCGACGTGGATGACTTCACCGACATCATCGGCCGCACGTTCCGGCAACCGGAAGACGGTCTTGGCTTCGACAACAGCCCGTCGTCGCATATGTGGCGCAGCCTGATCTGGCCGAACAACTTCCTGTAAAGTTCGTTCGGCCTCAACGGTCGCGCACAATACATTCAGGTTCCTCGCAAGCGCGGCATCTTCCGCAGGTGTCGCGCTTTGTCATAAGCATATGGGAAAGCCATCGGGCAAAAACATCGGGCAAAAATACCGGGAGAGAGACATGCAGAACGCAGCACCGATCACCTCACAAGATGACCTTACGACCGAAGCCGGCAAGATTGCCGCCGCCCAAGTCACGCCGGGTATGAGCCATGACGCCAAGGACGAACTGCTCGAACACGCGATGATGGGCGTGCTCGATCGCCATGTCGCCATTCCCTGGTTCGGCAATATCGATGCTTTCTCCAAAGGTGGGTTGCCGCGCTCGCAGGGCCTGCACCTCATGCATGACGAACCGCGCCTGCCGCCGATGCCGGAAAAGCCGACGCTGATGGACTATCTGAAAAAGCGGGTCATGCTGAACAACCCGCACAACAACCATCTGCTGCAGAGCGCCAATCTGGCGCGCAAGAACGGCCTGCCGGAAAAGCTGGTCCTCGCCTGCCTGCTGCATGACATCGCCGTCACCTGCTATATCCGCACCGATCACGGTTATCATGGCGCGCAGATGATCGAACCCTATGTGGACGAGGAGATGTCCTGGGCGATCCGGTATCATCAGGCGCTGCGCTTCTTCCCCGATCCGAGCGTCGGCTACGAATATCCCGAGCTTTACACGCGCACCTTCGGCGAGGACTACGTTCCACCGGATTATGTAAAGCGCGCGGCCGAACACGCCCGCAATCACAAATGGTACATGTCGGCGCGGCTGGTGACGCTGAACGATCTCTATTCGTTCGATCCGAACGCCAAAGTCGATCTCGACGATTTCACCGATATCATCGGCCGCCATTTCCGCCAGCCCAAGGAAGGCCTCGGTTTCGACGACAGCCCGTCCTCGCATATGTGGCGCAGCCTGATCTGGCCGAATAATTTTCTCTAGCCCGGCGGTAGGCGAAACGCACCTTCACCGACGGCTTTGATCACGGCGTCCAGCGTGTCCTGCCGGCTGTGCCCTTGCGCCGGCAAGGCATGCCGCTTCAGCGCACCCAATGCGGAGAACTGATCATACAGCGCGGTGATCGTCTGCGGATCGCTCAGCGTGTCACCGCCCCGCGCGCCGCAACGGGCGATGGCTTCTTCGAGGGCTGGCTGCAGAACGATGTAGTGGAGCGGTACGTTCAGCGCCGGGAACGGCTTCAGGAACCAAGGGCCGATGATGCCATCGACCACGACGAAATAGCCGCCCGCCGCATAGGCCTGAGCCGTCCGGGCCAAGGCGGCGATGACCACCTCGTTCTGCGCATGGGCTTCCGGCAGATACGGCGCCACCGCCCCGTTCTTGATGAAACGCCAGAAGTCGTCTGCATGCAGATGCACTTTCGGCGCGCCCGGCTCGGCCGCCAGGGCCTTGGCCGTCGTCGTCTTTCCCGACCCCGGCGGCCCGGTCAGGATCAGCACTTCGCCCGCACGCATAGCCATCCTCTCCCGTAACGCGCCCAGATCAGTTTTCCAAAGCTCGGAGTAGCCGAATCGATTTTGTTCCTGTATTGTTCTCATCAGTTCAGAGAGCCGTTGAGGACATCCGATGACCCATCCCGAGACCCGCCCCGCCGCCGAGCAGCGTTTCACCCAGCGGCTTGCGCCGGCCGGCTCGTTCGAGGATGCGACCGCCTCCATCCAGGCCGCCCTGGCCCAGTTGGAAAGGGCCGAGAATGCGCTCGAGAGGCAATTGCGCGACCTGCGTATCTATATCGGCAAAGACAGCGCCCGCGCGGCTTCGTAAGAGTTTCCCCGTTCCATGGCCAAGCCCCACAGCACGTTCGTCTGCCAAAACTGCGGCGCGGTCAGCCAACGCTGGCAGGGCCGCTGCGAGGCCTGCGAGGAATGGAACACGATCGTCGAGGAAGCGCCTTCCTCGGGCATCGGTGCCCGGGCCGCCGCCGGCAAGGGCCGCGTCTTCGCGCTCGAAGGCCTCGACGGCCAGAGCAAGGAAGCGCCGCGCATCGTCTCCGGCATCACCGAATTCGACCGGGTGGCGGGCGGTGGCCTGGTGCCGGGCTCGGTGATCCTGATTGGCGGTGAGCCAGGCATCGGCAAATCGACCCTGCTGATTCAGGCCTGCGCCACCTTGGCGATGAAGAAGCATCGGGTCGTCTACATTTCCGGCGAAGAGGCCGTGGCGCAGGTGCGCCTGCGCGCCGCCCGTCTCGGGCTGGCCTCAGCCCCCGTCGAACTCGCGGCCGAGACCAGCGTCGAGGACATTCTCGCGACCCTGAAACAGGGCAAGCAGCCGGCCCTGGTCATCATCGATTCCATTCAGACCATGTGGACGAGCACGGTGGAAGCCGCGCCCGGCACCGTCACGCAAGTTCGCGGTGCGGCGCAGGCGCTTATTCGCTTCGCCAAGACCACGGGCGCCTGCGTCATTCTCGTCGGCCATGTCACCAAGGACGGCCAGATCGCCGGGCCGCGCGTCGTCGAGCATATGGTCGATGCGGTGGTCTCCTTCGAAGGCGACGGCGGCCATCAGTTCCGCATTTTGCGCGCGGTGAAGAACCGCTTCGGGCCGACCGACGAAATCGGCGTTTTCGAAATGACCGGCTCGGGCTTGAGCGAAGTCGCCAATCCGTCCGCCTTGTTCCTGTCGGGCCGCGACACCTCGGCGCCGGGCGCGGCGGTGTTCGCTGGCATGGAGGGCACGCGGCCGGTGCTGGTCGAGGTTCAGGCCCTGGTGGCGCCGACATCGCTCGGCACGCCCCGGCGCGCGGTCGTCGGCTGGGATCCGGCGCGGCTGTCCATGGTGCTGGCGGTGCTGGAGGCCCATGGCGGCCTGCGGCTTGGGCAATATGATGTCTATCTCAATGTCGCCGGCGGCCTGCGGGTGAACGAGCCGGCGGCGGATTTGGCGGCTGCCGCCGCCCTGGTCTCGTCGCTCACCGGCGCGCCTCTGCCGGCGGAAACGGTCTATTTCGGCGAACTGGGCCTGTCCGGGGCGGTGCGGCCGGTGACCCATGCCGGGCAGCGAATCAAGGAGGCGGCGAAGCTTGGCTTCAAGGCCGCCGTTGGCCCAGATCAGAGTGGCGAGGCCGGCCCGCTCAGCCTGCGCGCCTGCGGCCATATCACCGCCTTGGTCGCTGATATTGCTGCTTCTGGCGCCGGCCGGCGCGCCCCGGCGCCGCAGCGGCCAAGAGCTGTGGGCACCGCCTAACCGTTATTAACAAGAGGTGACGCCCCTAAGCTTCTTCGCTATAAGCGAGGCGCGCGGCGGAAACCATTCCTCATTGAGGGAGTGGTGTCATGGCCTGCGCATCATTGGTTCCTTGGCGTGGCGGACGCCAATAGCGAGACGATTTTCGATGCCCTCTTATCTTGATCTTGGCGTTATTGCGGTCGTCCTCCTGTCTGCATTTCTGGCCATGTTGCGCGGCTTCACGCGCGAGGTTCTGGCCATCGCCTCCTGGGCCGCCGCCGCCGTCGCCGCCTATTATTTCTATCCGCTCGGCCTGCCCTATCTAAAACCCTATATCAGCAAGGAAAACATCGCGATCGGCGTCTCCGCCGCGGCGATCTTCTTCGCTTCGCTGGTGATCGTGTCGATCTTCACAGTGAAGATTTCCGACATGATTCTCGATTCCAAGATCGGCGCGCTCGACCGCTCGCTCGGCTTCCTCTACGGCGCCGCGCGCGGCCTGCTGCTCTGCGTCGTCGCCTTCCTGTTCTTCAACTGGCTGGTGCCGGAAAAGACTCAGCCGGAATGGGCCCGCACGGCCCGCACCAAGGCGCTCTTGCAGGCGACCGGCGACCAGCTGATGGCGCTCCTGCCCGCCGACCCCGAAAGCGCCATCCTCAAGAGCCTGAAGCGCCCGGGCAGCGACGAACAGCCGGCCCCGGAAAGCGATCAGCCGCCGGCCGCCAATCCGGCCCCTGCGGCCCCCGGCCAGCGCACCGACGCGGCTCCGTCGCCATCCGACCGGAATCGCATCCAGTCGCTGATTACCCAGGGAAACCCGCAAGTTTCTGGCCAGCGCCCCTGACAAAACGGTTCGATGTGATTATGTAGGCTTCGTGACGACGCCCGCGAGTCGCATTCTGCCGCGGCCGGACCGTTCCAACCGAGCCGAATCGGGGAATTTGCCATGACGCACGCCGCGCAATCCGGGCTGAGCGAGAGCTTGGGCGTTGACGCCGCTGACGAGGATAGTCCTTCGGGAGATCATTCCGCCGGGGACCAGCACGACTTCGATTTCGACGGCGACAGCCTACGCGAGGAATGCGGCGTCTTCGGTATTTTCGGTCATCCGGACGCCGCCGCCATCACGGCGCTCGGCCTGCATGCCCTGCAACACCGCGGCCAGGAAGCCGCCGGTATCGTCACCTTCGACGGCAAGCGCTTCTCCTCCGAGCGTCGCCTCGGTCTCGTCGGCGAGCATTTCTCCAAACAGTCGACCATCGACCGCCTGCCCGGCCATTCCGCCGTCGGCCACGTCCGCTATTCCACCACCGGCGAAACCATTCTGCGCAACGTGCAGCCGCTGTTCGCCGAACTCGATTCCGGCGGTTTCGCTGTCGGCCATAACGGCAATCTGACCAATGCGCTGACCCTGCGGCGCGAACTGATCCGCTCGGGCGCCATCTATCAGTCGACCTCCGACACCGAGGTCATCCTGCATCTGGTCGCCAAGAGCCGGCACCCCCGCATTCTCGAACGCTTCATCGAAGCGATCCGCCAGATCGAAGGCGCCTATTCGCTCGTCGCGCTCACCAACAAGAAGCTGATCGGAGCCCGCGACCCGCTCGGCATTCGCCCCCTCGTGCTGGGCGAACTCGATGGCCGCTATATCCTGGCCTCCGAGACCTGTGCGCTCGATATCATCGGCGCCAAATTCATCCGAGATATCGAGAACGGAGAGATCGTCGTCATTTCCGAACAGGAAGACGGCAAGATCACGCTGGAGAGCCACAAGCCGTTCCCGACGCAGCCCGCCCGCCCCTGTATCTTCGAGTATATCTATTTCTCCCGGCCGGACTCCATTGTGCACGGGCGCTCTGTTTATGACGTGCGTAAGAGCATGGGCGCGCAGCTTGCCATCGAAGCGCCGGTCAATGCCGACGTGGTCGTGCCGGTGCCGGACTCCGGCGTGCCGGCGGCGATCGGTTATGCGCGGCAATCGGGTCTGCCCTTCGAACTCGGCATCATCCGCAACCATTATGTCGGGCGCACCTTCATTCAACCGACACAATCGGTGCGCGAGCTTGGCGTCCGCCTCAAGCACAGCGCCAATCGCGGCGTGGTGAAGGGCAAGAGCATCGTCCTCATCGACGATTCCATCGTGCGCGGCACGACGTCCGTGAAGATCGTGCAGATGATGCGCGATGCCGGCGCGCGCGAAGTGCATATGCGGATTTCGTCGCCGCCGATCACCCATCCCGATTATTACGGCATCGACACGCCGCAGCAGGACAAGCTGCTGGCTGCGCGCATGCGCCATCGCGACGGTTCGATCGATCTCGAAGGCATCTGCAAATATATCGGCGCGGATTCCCTGGCCTTCCTCTCCGTCGACGGCATCTATCGCGCCACCGGCTTCCCCGGCCGCGACAATGCCCGGCCGCAGTTCACCGATCACTGCTTCACCGGCGACTATCCGACCTCGCTCACCGATCTCGGTGCCGAGAAGCAGCGCACGCAATTGTCGCTGCTCGCTGAAGTCGACTAAGCCTGCCATTCATGTTTGGAGTCCTGGCGCATGTCGGCGCTTGAAAATCGTGTTGCCCTCGTCACCGGCGCCTCGCGCGGCATCGGTCGCGCCGTCGCCCTCGAACTCGCCAAGCGCGGCGCCCATATCATCGCGCTGGCCCGCACCCAAGGCGCGCTCGAGGAGCTTGACGACGCCATCCGTACGCAGGGCAGCAGCGCCACCCTCGTGCCCTGCGACCTGAAAGATTTCGACGCGATCGACCGGCTCGGCCTCGCCGTCTTCGAGCGGTGGGGCAAGCTCGACATCCTGGTCGGCAATGCGGGACTGCTGGGCCCGACGACGCCCCTCTCCCACCTCGACCCGCCGCAATGGAACGACGTCATGGCGGTGAACGTGACGGCGAACTACCGCCTCATTCGCTCCTTCGACGCGTTGCTGCGTCAGTCAGATGCCGGCCGCGCCGTGTTCATCTCGTCAGGCGCCGGCAACAAGGCCGACCTCTCGCCCTATCGCGGCCTCTATGCGACATCGAAGGCGGCGCTCGATGCGGTTGCCAGAACGTTCGCGGCGGAAACGCAAAACACCTCGAAGGTCAAAGTGATGCTGGTCAATCCCGGCTATGTGCGCACGAAAATGCGCGCGCAGCTCATGCCCGGCGAAGACCCGATGAGCCTGCCCGCGCCGGAAGAGATCGCGCCCAAGATCGTCGATCTATGCATGCCCGACTGGACCGAGACGGGCGGCATCCTCGACATCCCCAAGGGTGCAGTGCAGCGTTTCCGCGAACCGGTCTGAAGGCGCGCGTCCGCCGCAGCTTTGCCATCTGGGCAACCATCTTGCACGCTCTGCGTTTTTCCGTTCAAATCGGTTGCCGCGACCTTCGGCAGTGATCTGGACGGCCATACCGGACGTTGACTCTGAAGGCGCAGCAGGACGCGAGGGCAGATTTGGCGCTGCTCCCGTGTCCGAGGGCTGACAAACGCCAGAGGAACGCGCTTGGCGCGTCAACGAGGGCATGAGCGAAACGAACTCTGTACCGGCCCGCCGGGATGTGATCGCGGTGACTCCGGCCAACGCCGCCGACTTCGGCAAAAGTTATCCCTTCGCCGTCCGTCAGGCGATCAACCTCTGTTCCCATCTGGTCTATGGCACGCTCGACATCGAGATGCCTGATGGCAAAACCTTCCGTTTCGGCGGTGTCGAAGACGGCCCCTATGCGCGGATGATCGTGCATGACGTCGCGTTCGCCGAAAAGGTGGCGCGCGGCGGCGAGGTCGGCGTGGCCGATGCCTATCTGTCGGGCATGTGGTCGGCCGAGGATCTCGAAAAATTCCTTGAGCTGTTTTGCTACAACCAGCCGGTCATCCAAAAACTTCTCGCCGACAAGCCGATCATCCGTTTCGTGCAGATGATCCGCCACTGGATGAACCGCAACACCAAGTGGGGCTCGAAGCGCAACATCCACGCGCATTACGACCTCGGCAATAAGTTCTATTCGCAGTGGCTCGACCGCACGATGACCTATTCGTCGGCGATCTATGCTGATGGCGACAACGATCTCGCTTCGGCGCAGACGCGCAAATATCGCGAGCTGGCGCGGCAGATGAACATCCAGCGCGAACATCACGTGCTGGAGATCGGCTGCGGCTGGGGCGGCTTCGCCGAATATGTGGCGCGCGAGATCGGCTGCAAGGTCACCGGCCTGACGATTTCGCAGGAACAGTTCGACTTCGCCACCAAGCGCATGGCCGATGCCGGCCTGTCCGACAAAGTCGAAATCAAGTTCCTCGACTATCGCGATGAAAAAGGCCTCTACGATCGGATCGCCTCGATCGAAATGTTCGAAGCGGTCGGCGAGGAATATTGGACGACCTATTTCGGTCAGTTGCGCGACCGCCTGAAGCCGGACGGCATCGCCGGTCTGCAAGTGATCACCATTCAGGAAGCGCTGTATCCAAATTACAGGCGCGAGCTGGATTTCATCCGCCGCTATATCTTCCCCGGCGGCATGCTGCCGACGGCGACGATCATGCGCGAGCTCGGCGACCGCTACGGCCTGAAGCTGGCGACCGACCGAATGTTCGGCATCGACTATGCCCGCACACTGTCGCAGTGGCGCGACACTTTCCTGGAAAAGTGGCCGTCCCTGACGACGCTGGGCTTCGACGAGCGCTTCCGCCGCATGTGGGAATTTTATCTATCCTATTGCGAGGCGGGCTTTCGCGCCGGGACCATCGACGTTCGCCAGATGGTCTACCGCAAGTCGTAACCGCACGGATTGCGCCGCGCGCCAGCAAAGCCTAGACAAGGCTGGCGCGCGATGAGCAAGGCGGGTCCACCCGCCGGAAGCCCCGGCGCGGATAAGGAGCCGTTTCGATGAGTTTTGTTCCGGATGTGATCGGCGCAATCGGAAATACGCCGCTGATCAAGCTGAAACGCGCTTCCGAACTGACCGGCTGCACCATTCTGGGCAAAGCGGAATTCGTCAATCCGGGTGGATCGGTGAAGGACCGGGCCGGCCTCGCGATCATCAAGGACGCGGTGGCCAAGGGCCAGTTGAAGCCGGGCGGCATCATCGTCGAGGGCACGGCCGGCAATACCGGCATCGGCATCGCGCTGGTCGCCAATGCGATGGGCTTCCGCACCGTGATCGTGATCCCTGAGACCCAGTCGCAGGAAAAGAAGGACATGCTGCGGCTGCAGGGCGCCGAGCTGATCGAGGTGCCGGCGGTCCCCTACTCCAATCCCAATAATTACGTGAAAGTCTCGGGCCGCATCGCCGAGAAGCTGGCCAAGGAACATCCGCATGGCGCGATCTGGGCCAATCAGTTCGACAACGTCGCCAACCGGCAAGGCCATATCGACACGACGGGGCCTGAGATCTATGCGCAGACCGATGGCAAGGTCGACGGCTTCACCTGCGCGGTCGGCACGGGCGGCTCGCTCGCCGGCGTCGGCATGGCGCTGAAAGCGCGCAACAAGGACATCAAGATCGCTATCACCGATCCGATGGGCGCGGCGCTCTATTCCTACTATACCACCGGCACGCTGAAGTCTGAGGGATCGTCGATCACCGAAGGCATCGGCCAGGGCCGCATCACCGCCAATCTGGTCGATGCGCCCATCGACATGGCTTTCCAGGTGCCGGACGAGGAAGCGCTGCCGATCGTCTTCGAACTCGCCGAACACGAGGGCCTGCTGCTTGGCGGCTCCTCGGGCATCAATGTCGCCGGCGCCATTCGCATGGCCAAGGAGATGGGTCCGGGCCATACGATCGTGACGCTGCTCGCCGATTCCGGCGTGCGCTATGCATCGAAGCTGTTCAACCCGGCTTTCCTGCGCGAGAAGAAACTGCCGGTGCCCGATTGGATGGAACGCACCAGCACCGTCGACAAGTGCCTGGTGTAAGCCCTCAGCGTCGATAGTCTTCATCGCTGACTCTTTCGAGCCAGCGTGCGGTTTCTCCATTCAGTGCTTCCTGAATGGCGATATGCGTCATGGCTGTGGTCGGTGAGGCACCGTGCCAATGTTTCTCACCCGGCGGAATCCACACGACATCGCCAGGGCGCACTTCTTCAATCGGGCCGCCATCGCGCTGAACCCAGCCGAGGCCGGCGGTGATCAACAAGGTCTGGCCCAGGGGATGCGTGTGCCAATTGGTGCGCGCGCCTGGCTCGAAGGTAACGCTGCTGCCGGTGACACGCGCGGGCTCCGGTGCTTGAAACAATGGATCGACGCGCACCGTTCCAGTAAAATTTTCTGCCGGCGCGCGACGGGACGGTTGCGAACCACTGCGTTTGATATCCATTGACGATGCAGGCTGCGCCGCGAGATATCCGGCGCTGGCGAGAGTGGCGATGCCGCCGGTATTCGCCAATATGTGTCTGCGCGAAATCATCGCTTCTCCTGACGCTTCTCAAAAACATCCTTGGCGACCGGCAGCGCCGAAAAAGCGTTGGGCCAACCGGCGTAGAAGGCCAGATGAGTGATGACCTCGCCTGCTTCTTCCCGCGTCAGGCCATTGTCCATCGCGCGATTGAGGTGTGAGGTGAGCTGCGCCACCTGCCCTCTCGCAATCAAAGCACTCACGGTGACGAGGCTGCGGTCGCGCGGCGCCAGCC
The DNA here is from genome assembly GCA_001898965.1 of Rhizobiales bacterium 62-17. Taxonomy (GTDB): domain Bacteria; phylum Pseudomonadota; class Alphaproteobacteria; order Rhizobiales; family Beijerinckiaceae; genus Terripilifer. Next base: position 822,530 of record MKVW01000001.1, on the reverse strand, counting down.
CTGGACGCAGCCAGAGATCGCAAAACAGGACGTCGGTCGTGTATTGCACGATACTTGGCGCCACCGCAGCGAACTGATCGCCAACCCATTTTGCCCGCGTCGCTTCCGCCGCCTCGTCGAGAGGCAAGAGGGACGGCGATACGTCAGGCAATTGATCGGGCGTAATCTTGCGCCGCGCAAAGACATCCTTGGTGACGGCGATGGCCGACATGGCATTCGACCAGCCGGAGTAGAAGGCAAGGTGCGTGATGATTTCGGAAACTTCGCTTGGCTTCACGCCGCTGTTGAGCGCCAGATCGAGATAGCGGGCCAATTCGATCGTCTGCCCCGCAGCAATGAGTGCAGCCACCGTCACAATGCTGCGGTCACGCAAGCTGAGCCCCGGTCGTTTCCAAAGATCGCCGAGCAGCGCGCGGTCGCGATATTTCTCTAGCGCCGGTGCGACGGCACTGAGATCATCTTGCGTCTGCGTGGTCTGAGCCTGCGCCGCTCCCGATGTCAGGAGAAAGAGCGTGGCAACCGTCGCGGCAAAGCTTCTCATCGGGTCTCCTGCTTATCCAGCACGTGTAATGCTGTTTCAAATAAGCAGGCGGCCACTCAGCGATTAGGCGGCGAAATCCGCATGAGCTTATGAAGACCGATCAGTAATCGTCCGCCGCGAAAACAGCGATCAGCGCCGCCGCCTCGGCCGCTGCACATTCTCCGCCAGCCAAAGCGCGAAATCCGGGCCGGCCTTGTCAGCGTCGCCGCGTGTCAGCGTGGCGAAGGCCTTGAAGCCCGGCGCCCTCGAAGGAAAGGCGAAGACGATCTTCCATTGGCCACGCGCCCGCAGCCATTGCCGCGCCAGGCTTTCGAGCGGACGCTCCTCGGGGCCGACGAGATCACGACAGCGACCACGCGGCGGCCCGAGCGCCAGGTCCGCCAAGCGAGCGGCGACGGTGCGGATATCGACCGGGCGCAGCACGACGCCACGCGGCACATACATCAGCATCGGCGCCGTGTTCAGCCGGTTCAGAACGGCGTGGACCAAAGTGTGAAACTGCGCCGTGCGCAGGATCGAATACGGCAACCCGCTGGCCGCGATACGCCGCTCTTCTTCAAGCTTGACGGCGTAGTAGGGAAAATCGGCGGAGGTTTCGATGCCGGCGATGCCAATGTAAACGAAATGGCCGACACCGGCCGTCTTGCAAGCTTCGATGAGATTGCTGGTGCCCGCGATACTGTTCTCAGGCGTCGAGGAATCGTGGGCGCAGTGGATGACGGTCGTCACGCCATCCAGAGCTTTCGCAATCTCCTCCTTCGACAGAAGATCGGCTTCGATGCCGATGTGATCTTGAAGCGGCGCCCGTTGGCCGCGGCTGAGAGAACGAACATCGGCGCCCGCTTGTTCCAGCGCGTCGACGACGCGCCGACCGAGAGTGCCGGTTCCACCTGTAACGAGAATGATCATGGAGGGAGGTATTGGACATTCGCGCGCCGCGCGCAATGCCTGTGGTCCCACCGAATGCTAGTCGGCCACGCCGTCTCGCCCCTCGATCGCCATCAATGTCGCGGTCAGTAGAGCTACCAGCCGTTCTTTCCCCTGCATTTCGGCGAAGACCTCGGCTTGCGCCAAGGTCAACGTCCGCCCGGACTTGATGACACGTCCGCGCGCGACGATGCGCTCGCCGGCGGCAGGCGCCACGAGATTGATCTTGAATTCGGTGGTGAGCACGCCGACACCGGGTGGCATGAGGCTCAACGCCGCATAGCCGGCGGCGGAATCGGCGATCGAGGACACGGCGCCGGCATGCACAAAACCATGCTGCTGCGAAATGGCGGGATTTGGCGAGAGCGCGATGTCGACGGCGCCTGGCGCGATATCGAGGATCGAGGCCCCCAGGGTGCGCATCAGCCCCTGCTTGTCGAAACTCGTTTGGACGCGGGTGCGGAAGGACGGGTCTTTCGGAACTGGAGCGTTCACCCGATGGCCTCCCCAAACGACTGTTCAGTCGGGATAGGCAAACTTTTCAGGACAGGCAAGTTGGACGTTCAGCCGACGACGGCGATGAACCAGATGAAAGCGCCGGCCCACAGGCCGAAGGCCACCAAACCACCGATGTTGCTCTGACTGTGTGTGCGCCCCATAACGACCTCCTCAAGTCCGATGAGGTCACCTTAGCTGGCCGGCCGAGGACCGATGTGCGAGGGTGCACATGGCAAACGTTTCGTTAAAATCCGACGAGGACCGTTCATGAATGATTCAGCATCGCAGGCCGGCGCCCCCATCGTTTCGACCGCCTGGCTGGCGGATCGGCTGGGGACGACGGGCCTGAGCGTGGTCGATGCCTCCTGGTATCTGCCGGCCGCCAATCGCGACGGAAAAGCCGAATTTCTCGACGGCCATATCCCGGGCGCGGTGTTTTTCGACATCGACGCAGTTTCCGACCATTCGAGCGACCTGCCGCACATGCTGCCGGACCCGACCGGCTTCGCGGATGCCGCCGCCGGCCTCGGCGTCAATACGCAGGACGACATCGTCGTCTACGACGGCGGCGGTCTGTTTTCGGCGCCGCGCGTCTGGTGGATGTTCCGTCTGTTCGGCGCCCGCAAGGTGCATGTGCTCGACGGCGGCCTGCCGCGCTGGAAGGCGGAAGGACGGCCGCTCGAACAAGGCACGGCGCAGCGGACAGCCGGGCAATTCACCGCCCAATTCAACAAGGACGGCGTCGCCTCGATGGCCGATGTGGCCGCGGCGCTTCAGGACAAATCGGCGCAGGTGCTCGACGTGCGCGCCGCCGGCCGGTTCAGCGGCGAAGCGGCCGAGCCGCGCCCCAACCTGCCCTCCGGACATATGCCCGGCGCCCGCAATCTGCCGACTACTGAACTCGTCGCCAATGGCGCGCTAAAATCGAAGGACGAGCTGCTGAAAGCCTTCAAAGACGCGGGAATCGACCCGGATCAGGCTCTCATCACCAGTTGCGGCTCGGGCGTTTCGGCCGCCATCGCCAATCTGGCGCTGGCCGTTGCCGGCAAGCCGCAACCAAAACTCTATGACGGATCGTGGACCGAATGGGCTTCGCGCGGCCAGCCGGTCGTCAAAGGCAAAGCTTGACGGCCTACGACTGATCAATTCTGCGGCACACATCTGATCAATAATTAGGCAATATCTGCGCAAGCTTTAAGCAGGACTTGCGCAGAACCATGGAAGCCGAATAAATCCAGCCATAAACCCGTTATTTGCCGGGGGTGGCTGGATAGAATCTTGGCACAGCAGGTGCTAATAGCCCGTCGGAATGCGGTCATTGGGCCGACCCACGGACCATCACCGGGAGCAGCGGGAGCGCATGAAAAAGATCGAGGCGATTATCAAGCCCTTCAAACTGGACGAGGTGAAGGAAGCCCTCCAGGAAGCCGGCTTGCAGGGCATTACCGTCACCGAAGCCAAGGGTTTCGGCCGTCAAAAGGGCCACACTGAGCTCTATCGGGGTGCCGAATATGTCGTCGACTTCCTGCCGAAAGTGAAAATCGAGATCGTCCTGGCCGACGAAATGCTCGACCGCGCCGTCGAAGCCATCCGCAAGGCCGCCCAGACCGGCCGGATCGGCGATGGCAAGATTTTTGTATCCAATATCGAGGGGGCTGTCCGCATCCGAACCGGTGAAACCGGCACGGATGCGATTTGACATCTTCCTAGATCCCTCCAGCACCCTACCAGAACGACCCTAGCAAGCGTAGAAAGGCCCTGACATGAAGACCGCCAAGGACGTCCTCAAGGCGATCAAAGACAACGACGTAAAATTCGTCGATCTTCGTTTTACCGACCCGCGTGGCAAGTGGCAGCACGTCACTTTCGATCCGAGTCTCGTCGATGAGGAAATGTTCTCGGAAGGCACGATGTTCGACGGTTCGTCGATCGCCGGCTGGAAGGCGATCAATGAGTCCGACATGACTCTGATGCCGGATCCGACCTCCGCGACGATGGACCCCTTCTTCGCTGCCCCGACCATGGTCATCACCTGCGACGTTCTCGAACCGTCGACCGGCGAGCCCTACAACCGCGACCCGCGCGGCATTGCCAAGAAGGCGATGGCCCACATGAAGTCGCAGGGCGTGGGTGACACCTGCTTCTTCGGCCCGGAAGCCGAATTCTTCGTGTTCGACGACGTGCGCTTTGCGTCGGAGCCCTACAACACGGGCTTCAAGCTCGACTCGTCGGAACTGCCGTCCAACGGCGACACCGACTATGAAGGCGGCAACCTCGGCCACCGCATCCGCACCAAGGGCGGCTACTTCCCCGTCCCGCCGCAAGACTCGGCGCAGGACATGCGCGGCGAAATGCTCTCCGCCATGGCCCAGATGGGCGTCAAGGTTGAGAAGCACCACCACGAAGTGGCTTCGGCTCAGCACGAACTCGGCATGAAGTTCGACACGCTGATCACCATGGCCGATCACATGCAGATCTATAAGTACTGCATCCATCAAGTGGCGCAGAGCTACGGCAAGACGGCGACGTTCATGCCGAAGCCGATCTTCGGCGACAACGGCTCGGGCATGCACGTGCATCAGTCGATCTGGAAGGCCGGCAAGCCGGTGTTCGCGGGCGACAAGTATGCCGGCCTGTCGCAGGAATGCCTCTACTACATCGGCGGCATCATCAAGCACGCCAAGGCGCTGAACGCCTTCACCAACCCGTCGACCAACTCCTACAAGCGTCTGGTCCCGGGCTATGAAGCGCCGGTGTTGCTCGCCTATTCGGCGCGTAACCGCTCGGCTTCGTGCCGTATTCCGTGGACGACCAACCCGAAGGCCAAGCGCGTCGAAGTGCGCTTCCCCGATCCGATGGCCAACCCCTACCTCGCTTTCGCGGCGATGCTGATGGCGGGCCTCGACGGCATCGCCAACAAGATCGATCCGGGCGCGGCCATGGACAAGGATCTCTACGATCTGCCGCCGAAGGAATTGAAGAAGATCCCGACCGTTTGCGGCTCGCTGCGCGAAGCGCTCGAGAACCTCAACAAGGATCGCAGCTTCCTCAAGACCGGCAATGTCTTCAATGACGACTTCATCGACAGCTACATCGAGCTGAAGATGCAGGACGTGATGCGCTTCGAAATGACGCCGCATCCGGTCGAGTTCGACATGTACTATTCGTACTGATCGTTTCGATCAGACGACAAGTTTGGGGCCGGTTCGCAAGAACCGGCCCCTTTCTTTTCGTCGATGTTTTCAGATCAAGCGACGAACAGCGAGGCCGCGATGACGCCGGTGATGATGACGCCCGCGGCGATCACCAAGCCGCGCTGCCACAACGGCCGCTCGGCGCGCCATTCGGGCAGTTGGAAATCCGGTCCACAGACAAGCGCGTAGCCGGCGGCTATTTCCGCTCTCTGCATGGCAATGGAAGAGGCGCGCTTTTTCATGAGGATCATTCTCGCGCGCACCCCTTAACGCTGGCTGAACGATCGAGAACGGGGCGTCTTCGGCGACGAAACCTCCCTCCAACCGGGAGCTTGAGAATGGCGTTGATCGAACCTGTCCGGCCCCGATTCATTCATCCCGCTGTCACAAGCGAAAACTAGAAGCGCTCCAAAGTGTCAAAATATTCTCTGCCATGGAGTGCTGAATGTCCCAGTCGAAGTCCCTCCTCTCGTCGACCGCCCGCCTGCGGGAGAGCGAGGACATCGGGTCCAACGCGTCCGAAAACCCGACCATCGGCGACATGATCGCGGCTCGTCTCAACCGTCGCGATCTGATGCGCGGCGCGCTCGCCGTCGGTGCCGTCAGCGCCACCCTGCGGATCCCGGCTTTCGCCCAGGCGCCCGCCCCAACCGCCAAAAGCGCCTTCAACTTCGTCGAGATCGAAGCCGGCTCCGACGAAAAGCATCATGTCGCCCAAGGCTATGATGCCGACATCCTGATCCGCTGGGGCGATCCGGTGCTACCAGGCGCGCCGGCCTTCGACCCGACCAAGCAGACCGCCGCCGGCCAGAAACTGCAGTTCGGCTACAACAACGATTACGTCGGCTTTCTGCCGATGCCCGGGGCCGCCGATCCCTCGTCCCACGGCCTGCTTGTGGTGAACCACGAATATACCAATGAAGAGCTGATGTTCCCCGGCATCGGCGGCCGCCAAGAACTCAAGCAAGCCAATTTCGCCAATATGACGAAGGATCTCGTCGACATCGAAATGGCCGCCCATGGCGGTTCGGTGCTGGAGATCAAGCGTGAGAACGGCAAGTGGCAGATCGTGCCCGGCTCGAAATATGCGCGCCGCATTACCGCCGAAACGCCGATCGCCCTCTCCGGTCCGGCCGCTGGTGACGCGCGCCTGAAAACCTCCGCCGATCCGGATGGCAAGACCGTGCATGGCATGGTCAACAATTGCTCGGGCGGCGTGACGCCGTGGGGCACGTGGCTGACCTGCGAGGAAAACTTCAACGGCTATTTCTGGGGCGCGGCCGATGGCCACCCGGATGAGAAAGTGCTGAAGCGCTACGGCGCGCCGGCCAATCAATATGCTTGGGGCAAATATTACGATCGTTTCGACATCGCCAAGGAGCGCAACGAGATCAACCGTTTCGGTTGGATCGTCGAAATCGATCCGTTCGATCCGACCTCGACGCCCAAGAAGCGCACGGCGCTTGGCCGCGTCAAACACGAAGCCGCCGCCGGCATCACGGCGCGCGATGGCCGCTATGTCGTCTATACCGGCGACGACGAGCGCTTCGACTATGTCTACAAATTCGTCACCGAAGGCCGCGTCGATTCCCAGAACCGCGCCGCCAACATGGACCTGCTCGACCGCGGCACGCTCTATGTCGCCAAATATAATGCGGATGGCAGCGGTGAATGGCTGCCGCTCGTCCACGGCCAGGGCAAGCTGACGGCCGAGAACGGTTTCGCCAGCCAGGCCGACGTGCTCATCCATCTGCGCCTCGCTGGTGATGCGGTGGGGGCCACCAAGATGGACCGGCCGGAAGACGTGGAAGCCAATCCCAAGACCGGCAAGGTCTATGTAATGCTGACCAACAACACCCGGCGCACCGACGCCCAGATCGATGCCGCCAATCCGCGCGCCAACAACCGCTTCGGACATATCGTCGAAATGACGCCCGCCGACGGCGACCATGCCGCCACCGCCTTCCGTTGGGACATTCTGGTGAAGGCCGGCGATCACACCGTCGCCACGACCAATGCGAGCTTCAACCCAGCGACCACCAAGAACGGCTGGTTCGGCATGCCCGACAATCTCGCCGTTGATAACCAGGGCCGCGTCTGGATTGCCACCGACGGCAATTCGCCGGCCAAGACCGGCCGCGCCGACGGCCTGTGGGCGATCGAAACCGAAGGGCCGCTGCGCGGCACGTCGAAACACTTCTTCCGCGTGCCGGCGGGTGCCGAAATGTGCGGCCCCTTCTTCACGCCGAACGACGAGACCTTGTTCTTGGCTGTTCAGCACCCTGGCGAAGCCGACGAAGACGATCCGAAGGCGCCGCCCGCCACCTTCGAACAGCCGGCCACCCGCTGGCCCGATTTCAAGGATGGCGTGCCGCCGCGCCCCTCCCTGGTGGTGGTGACGAAGACCGGTGGTGGCAAAATCGCCGTCTGATCCCTAAATTTTAGAAGATGATAGCGGATGGCTGCCCCCGGGCGGCCATTTGTTTTTGTTTTGTTCACTCGCAATGCCCCGCGGTGGCTTATATTGACGGCAATCGAATCGGACATTGCGAAGCTCAGGTACAGCACATGGCAGGCGGCGATCTGTTCGGAAACGCGGCACGTAAGATTAAGGCAGAAAAACCCGTGGCGAAGACGCCGAAGGCACCCCCACCCGAAAAATCCCGCACCAACGGCACGCCCGGCGAAGCGGACTACAACGCCTCCTCGATCGAGGTTCTCGAAGGGCTTGAGCCGGTTCGGCGCCGGCCTGGCATGTATATCGGCGGCACCGATGAAACCGCCCTGCACCATCTGTTCGCCGAGGTGATCGACAATTCCATGGACGAGGCCGTCGCCGGCCACGCCACCTGGATCGATGTCACCGTGGAAGAGGACGACTGGATCACCGTGACCGACAACGGCCGCGGCATTCCCGTCGATCCGCATCCGAAGTTCCCGAAGAAGTCGGCGCTTGAGGTCATCATGACCACCCTGCATGCCGGCGGTAAGTTCGACAGCGGCGCCTACCAGACGTCGGGCGGCCTGCACGGCGTCGGCGTCTCGGTGGTCAACGCGCTCTCCGAGCGGCTCGACGTCGAGGTGGCGAAGAACAAGCAGCTCTACACCCAATCGTTCGAGCGCGGCCATGCGGTGACAAAGCTGCAAAATGTCGGGCCGACCAACAATCGGCGCGGCACGAGAATTCGATTCAAGCCCGACCCGCAGATCTTTGGAAAGGCCGCACATTTCCGTCCCGCGCGCCTCTTCCGGATGACCCGCTCGAAGGCTTATCTGTTCGGCGGCGTGGAAATCCGCTGGCACTGCGCGCCGTCACTGTTGAAGGACGACTCGACCGTTCCAGCCGAGGCGACGTTCCACTTCCCCGGCGGTCTACGCGACTATCTCGCCTCCGACATCGAGGGCAAGGAACTCGTTTCCGACCAGGTCTTCACCGGCAAGGTGGAAAAGCCCGGTGGCCATGGCTCGGTCGAATGGGCGGTGGCCTGGATGGCGGCCGAGGACGGCTTCGTCCATTCCTATTGCAACACCATCCCGACGCCCGATGGTGGCACGCACGAAGCCGGCCTGCGTACCGCTTTGCTGCGGGCGCTGAAAGATCATGCCGAGCGCATCGGCCAGTCGAAGCGCGCTTCGAACGTCACCGCCGACGACGTGATGAACACGGCAGCCGCGCTGATCTCGGTGTTCATCCGCGAGCCGGAATTCCAAGGCCAGAACAAGAGCCGCCTGATGACGACCGAGGCCTCGCGCCTCGTCGAAGGCGTGGTGCGCGACGCGTTCGACCATTGGCTGGCAGCCGCGCCGACCCAAGCGCTCAAGCTGCTCGATTGGGCGGTGGAGCGTTCCGAGGATCGCTTGCGCCGACGCGCCGAAAAGGACGTCGCCCGCAAAACCGCCGTGCGCAAACTGCGCCTGCCGGGCAAATTAGCCGACTGTTCCAACACATCGCTCGACAATACCGAACTCTTCATCGTGGAGGGTGACTCGGCCGGTGGTTCCGCCAAACAGGCGCGCGATCGCGCCAGCCAAGCAATCCTGCCCCTGCGCGGCAAGATCCTCAACGTCGCCTCGGCGACGAAGGACAAGCTGTCGCAAAACCAGCAGCTCGCCGATCTCGTGCAGGCGCTGGGCTGTGGCACCGGCACCCACTACAAGCACACCGATCTGCGCTACGGCAAAGTGATCGTGATGACCGACGCCGACGTCGACGGCGCGCACATCGCCTCGCTGCTGATCACCTTCTTCTGGCGGCAGATGCCGAAGCTGATCGAGAGCGGCCACCTCTTCTTGGCGGTGCCGCCCCTCTACAAGCTGACGCAAGGCGCCAAGACCACCTATGCCCGTAACGACAAGCACCGCGAGGAGCTGACCAAGAGCTTCTTCACCGGCAAGGGCAAGATCGAGGTCAGCCGCTTCAAAGGTCTCGGAGAAATGCTGCCAGCGCAGCTCAAGGAAACCACCATGGACCCGAAGAAGCGCATGCTGCTGAAGGTGATGGTGCAGCCGGAAGAAAAGGACGAGACCTCGCAGTCGGTCGAGCGCCTGATGGGCAACAAGCCGGAAGCGCGCTTCACCTTCATCACGGAAAGGGCCGAGTTCGCTTCCACGGATGCGCTCGACATTTAAAGCCACTCGCGTTCGTCAGAAACGCGGTTTTGCTGAGAGAATGATTCAAGCGCTTGAGAATTTGATTCCGCTTGTCAGTCGAAGTGGCTGACGCGGAATCGAATTTTGGAAATTGGCTGAGACCTTGGTGTCATCCCGGACACCTGCACAGCAGGTGATCCGGGAGCCAAGGGCAACAAGCGCAACGCTTGCCGTGTCTTGTTGGCAAGACAGCTGTTACGTCGCTTTACCACGCGCCCCTGGTTCCCGGGTCGCCTGCGGCGCCCGGGATGACACAGAGCCCGACTAAAACTGCCCAGCGACGGTCAGGCGCACCGCCAGCGGTTCGACCGGATGGAAATGCCGGTCGCCAATGCCCGCAGCAGGTTCGCCCGGCAGACGCGACGTATAATAGTAGTCGATCTGGCTCGCCTTGGCGTTGAACAGATTGAAGGCATCAAGCTGCACGGAAATGCCGTTGTCGAAGCGATAGCCGACACGGGCATTGACCAGAGTCGTCGGGCGCGACGCCACCGTATTGTCCTCGATCAGCGGGCGCGGGCCGAAATAGCGCAGACGCAAACCGCCGAACCAGCCCTTCTCCTCGCCGAAGTTCACGCCTGCCGCCGCGATGATGCCCGGCGCGCCAGGGATGTAGGGACCAACCGGATCATAGTTGCGGAACCGCGCATGCGACCAGGTGAAATCGAAATCAAACGACAGCCAGGAACTGTACTTGTAGCGGTTGGTGAACTCGACGCCGTAGCGCCGGCTCGGCCGGCTCGCCTCCGTGGTGCCGGCATCGCCGACGAAAAGAATTTCCGAGGCATAGTCGAGACCGAACAGGCTGACGGAGGAGTCGAGCCCCTCGATCAGCCGGGTGCGCAGCCCGATCTCCACCCCGTTGGCGCGCACCAAAAGCGGCGTGCGCGCCACCGGCGTCACCTTGTCTGCGGGGTCGACGGTGATGGTGGAACCGCGCGCGTCATTGCTGTGGAAGCCGCGCCCGGCGTTGAAGAAGAATTCCGTCCTCGCCCAAGGACCGAGCACGAGGCCAAACTTCGGGCTGACGATGCCGTCGCGAACATGGCCGGAATTGACCAGCGTATCCGAGCGGACGCTGGCGTCGTAAAGGTCGCCGCGCAGACCTATGGAGGTGCGCAGCCAGTCGGTCCAGCGGACGCGGTTCTCGCCATAGAAGGCGATGTTGCCCTCGCGCACCGTGTCATGGCGAACGACATTGGTGGTGATGCGCTGGATGGTGTTTTCAAGCCCGACGTTGATCTGATCGAGCCGGCCCTGGATGCCGAATTCGTTCTCCATCGGCAGGCCGGCGATAGTCGATTTGAACGTATGGCTGGCGTTGAAGCCGGTCACCGTACGACGGTCGAACTGGCGGAATTGATCGCCGTTTACAGGGTCATCGAGGAAGTAAGTGAAGTTATTGTAGAGATTCAGATTTGAGCGAATGACATAGGCGTTGACGCGGGTGTCGCTGTAGGCATCCGAACGGCTCCAACGCCCCGACAGCGACAGGCGGCTGGCATTGCCGCCGTCGGTCGGATCAAGCGTGCCGAAGCGGCCGATCAAGCCTTGCGCCACCGCCCGCTCGGGGATCTGATCGGTAGAATTCCAGCGGTTGGAATAGGCCATGCCGGTGACGGAAAAGCCGTTGCTCTCGTCGCCCTGGCTGTAGCGAATGACGCCATTGAACTTGCGCACCCGGTCGGGCACCACCCAGGGGCCGTTGTAGATATTGGCATCGGCGGCGACGAGCAGATTGCCCTGCCCGACTTTGGTTGAGGTGATCCCCAACGCCCTGAAGTACCCAAAACTTCCGATCGTTTTCTGGATCAGTGTTTTGTCGACCTTGTCGATATAGGTGAGATGGACGGCACCGGCGGAGGAGAAGTCCCCTTCTTGGGCGAAGAACGGTCCCTTGCGCACCTGCATTAGCCCGACCAGTTCGGGAATGATGAAATTGGTGTCGGCATAGCCCTGGCCATGACCGTGAGTGCGCATATTGGCGGGCATGCCATCGACGGTGATGGCCACATCCGTGCCATGGTCGAGATTGAAGCCACGCAGGAAATATTGGTTGGCTTTGCCTTCGCCCGAATGCTGGGTGACGATCAGCCCCGGGGCCGCTTCGAGAATTTCGCCCGGTCGGGAAATGGGTCGCGCCTGCAAGGTTTCCGCGGTGAAGGTGCGCTCGCTCGAAGCCGTCGGTTGTTCGAAGGCGCCGCCACCCGCTACGCCGGCTCCCGCGCGTCCGCCCGCCTGTTCGGCGATGACTTCGATGGTGGGGAGAGGAATCTCGGCCCCTTGTTGGGCCTGCGCGGTCACGGTGGAAACGGTGGCCCCCGCCACCAAACAAACAATACGCAGCCCCGGCACGTAAATTCCTCCTGGTATTATGTATAGTTAGATTGTTCATACCGGCGATGAGTATGAAGTCAACTCCATAACTTCATACATACCTTGAGGGCGGGGATTTGTCGGCGCAAAATGCCGCGCGAACACGCCATCAACTAAGCAAGTGGGATGTTCTGAATGCAGGACTGGTTCAGAAGGCTCGTCGGACGCGCCGCTGTCGACCCAGCGACACTGCGCGAACAACAGAACGACTGGATCAAGCAGAAATTCAAAGACTGGCAGGTGGACTGGCATGATGCGTTTGATGGGGATCCGTCGCTCGCTAAATTTGAACGCCCAGATCCGCTCCCTGACGAGATCCAATCCGATCACAGGCTGATTTTTGGATTGTCGCGGGCCAAAGCGGAAACTTGGCGGAGGTGCTTTGCGCTGTTTCCGAACGGCTCGGAAATGCAGCGTCGTTTCGAGACTTATCTGACCAGCGCCACCCCCTCGCTGTCGGAATCGGAAGCGCGCGATTTGGTGGCGGAAATCGCAAGGCACATCGACAGAGCCAATCCCAACGAACAGGTTAATTGGGCCAGAATCAACGTCGTTGACAGAAATGCTCCGGACGCGCGGCAGGCGCTGGCCAGGGCCGACCGTGTATCCATTCTCTTCGACCGGAATTTGCTGCAGCCCGTTCCCGCAAAGGAACTGCCGGCCGTTGCCGCCCAGCTATTCCTGACAGAACCGCTTTATGCTTCGGCTGGCAATTATTACGAACTGCGCGATTGGGTCACCGCCGCCATGTTCGATGCGGATCGCGACAAGGTCTATGAACTCGTCTATCGGCTCTGGCGCGCCGGATGGCAGCCCCTGGTGGCAGAAGATGGCGTCGTTCTGGCCCACGATCGCAGAAGGTAACGGGGCCGATTGCATTCTACCTGCTCTCGAGCGGTCCTCCACGGTCTCATCGTGAACGCGACGTTTACCTTAACGGGTCACAAGGGGGGAGTTGTCTTGAGCCCGGATTCGTCATGGCAGAGGAAGCGCGTCTTACATCGTTCCGCCGCACGCTGATGGTCTCGGCGGCCGCCGTCGCGGTCGTTGCCACGGGCACGACCCTTTATCTGGATCACGCGACGCAGCATTTCGCCGAAATCGGCTCGGGCGGCGCCATGGCCGTTCCCGCGACGCCATCTCCCCGGATCGCGACGAACGAAAGAACAAACGAAGGAACCTGGGCCTCACCACGGGCAATGCGAATCGACATGACCCCCACGGGGTCGATCTCGCGGTCGGATGAGCAGCCGCGCTTTAAGAATGTGGTCACCGATCCGTCGGCTGGAATGCCGCAATAACTGGCAAGTCAAGCGCTTGCCTAAATTGCGCATTGACATCCCAGTAAAATTCCCTATGTGAGGGGCGAGCGTAGAGAAGCCCGCGCGTGCCCTCCGCCGGTTCCGCCGCAACGAGTGCGGCGAAATAAATCCTATCAGAACGCGCTCTATGCCGGCCTCCGGGATCGAATCGCGCCATAATGCGCCCGATCCCCATATGGACACAGCCCGTCTGATGGACATTGCACGTGACCTTGACAGTTTCGGCCGACAAGCACCAATAGGCCCTTATTACCAATGACATTCAAAGATACCGGACTTACCGAAAAGGTCCTCGCGGCGGTTGAAGCCGCCGGTAACACAGAGCCCACGCCGATCCAGGCCAAAGCCATCCCGCAAGCCCTCGCCGGCCGTGACATTCTGGGCATCGCCCAGACCGGCACCGGCAAGACCGCCGCCTTTACGCTGCCGATGCTGAGCCGGTTGGAATCGGGACGAGCCCGGGCGCGCATGCCGCGCACGCTCATCCTCGAACCGACCCGCGAATTGGCGGCCCAGGTCGAAGAAAGCTTCGTCAAGTACGGCGCCAACCACAAATTGAACGTCGCCCTGCTCATCGGCGGCGTTTCCTTCGGCGACCAAGAAACCAAGATCATGCGCGGCGCCGATGTGTTGATCGCGACGCCGGGCCGGCTCCTCGATTTCCATGAACGCGGCAAGCTGCTGCTGACCGGCATCGAAATCCTCGTCATCGACGAAGCCGACCGCATGCTCGACATGGGCTTCATCCCGGACATCGAGAAGATCTGCAAGCTCGTGCCCTTCACGCGGCAGACGCTGTTCTTCTCCGCCACCATGCCGCCGGAAATCACCCGGCTCACCGAACAATTCCTGCAAAACCCGGTGCGCATCGAAGTGGCGCGGGTCGGCACCACTGCCGCGACGATCACCCAAGGGCTCGTCGCCTCCCATGGCGGCGGTGCCAAGCGCGAAACGCTGCGGCAGTTGCTGCGCGGCGCTGAGAACTTCAAGAACGCGATCATCTTCGCCAACCGCAAACGCGACGTGGCGATCCTGCACAAATCCCTCACCAAGCATGGCTTCTCAGCAGGCGCCCTGCATGGCGACATGGATCAGCCGGCGCGTATGGCTTCTCTGGATGCGTTCAAGCGCGGCGACGTCAGCCTGCTCGTCTGTTCGGACGTGGCGGCGCGCGGTCTCGACATTCCCGATGTCAGCCATGTGTTCAACTTCGACGTGCCGATGCATCCCGACGATTACGTTCATCGCATCGGCCGTACTGGCCGCGCCGGCAAGTCCGGCACGGCGATCTCGATCGTCACCAACTCCGACGACAAATATGTCGACGATATCCGCAAGCTCATCAAAATAGACCTGAACTGGATCGGTCCGAAGCTTGATGAACTTGGCGAGGCTCCTGCCGATGACGAGCGTCCGCGTCGCGGCCGTGAACGTGGCCGCGGCCGTGGCGAAGGTCGCGGAGAAGGTCGTGAGCGCAGCCGCAGCCGTGGCGAACGCAGCGAGCGCCCTGCCCGTCGCGAAGCCCACGCCGAAGACACCGAGCAGGTCGAGACTGTTCAGACAGAACAAGCGAGCGAAGCGGCACCGCGCCGCCAGCGCGACGACGGACGCCGCAACGGTCGTGGCGAACGTGGGCCGCGTCGTGAACAGCAGGCGCGCACCGAACGTCGTGATGAACGCCCCGCCGAACGTTCGGCCCAACCGCATGAAAAGCGCAATCACGAACGCACCGAGCGGCGCCCGCGTCGCGACGACGATCTCGGCCCGTCCTTCGTCGGCCTTGGCGATCACGTGCCGTCGTTCCTGCTGCGCCCGGTGCGACGCCCTGCCCGACCGCAATCCCCGGCCGCGACCGCGGCCGCGGCGGTCGAAGAATAAGCAGAGACATCATAGAATGAACGAAGGGGCCCATTTATTGGGCCCCTTTTTGTCGACTGTGACACTTCGCACAGATTGGCCCATCCGGGCGTGCGTTGATGACGTGCGCCAAAAGCCTAGTCGATTAGGTACGGCCAACTGAACGGAGTTGAACGATGAAGCTCTTGTCCACTGTTGTGTTCGTAACCGCCCTCGCACAGCTTGCACCCGCCTTTGCCCAGGCGCCGAAGAAAGCCGTCGCCTCCCCCGCCTTGCAGCAGGAGTTCAACGGCTTCATCGCGAAATTCCGCGTGGCGCTGAAAGCCAATGACTCCGCCGCCGTCGCCGGCATGACGCGGCTGCCCTTCGAGGACAGCCGCGACGTCGCGCACTTCCGCGCCAAGGCCTATCCGGCGACATTCACGAGCAAGAACCGCACCTGCCTGCAGCGCGGCAAAGCCGTCTACGATCGCGACCAGCTCAACAACGACAACTACTTCATCTTCTGCGGCGAACAGATCTTCGTCTTCACGAAAACGCCGTCGGGCTTCCTGTTCACGGAAGTCGGCATGAACGACTGATCGGGCTGCCGCGCCTGCCGGCAACCCGTCGTCACGTCAGAAGTTCGCGGTCAGGAAAGCGCGCACGCTGCGTCCCGGCATCATGACTTCGTCCTTGCGGAAGGATACGTGATTGCGCATCTGCGCATTCAAGAGATTGCTGCCGACGAGGCCTAGCGTGATCTCGCGCAGCCATGTCGATTGCGGCTTGTAGCGATAGGTCAGTTCGGCATTCAAGAGATTGTAGCCAGGCGTCGGCGTTTCATTGGCGGCGATGGCGTTTTGCGCGAAGGCGCGAATGAAATTCGTCCGCGCGAACCAGGTCTCCGAGCGCCAGAAAATGCCACCACCAAGCCGTTGCGGCGGAATGCGCGGCACCGCCGCGCCATTGGCGAAGCGCGCGCGCAGCACATCGTACTGGCCTTCCACGCCCCACAGCCCCGAGCCAAGCTCGCCGACGTCATATTGCGCCTTCACTTCGAAGCCACGGAAGGTCGCATCCTGCTGACCATAAGCGATCTGCTTCAAGTCGCCTGGAATGATGCCCGGTACGCAGGTCGAGAAGGTGTCGACACAGCTATTGCCGGTGAGCCGCTTGTAGATAAAGCCCTTGAAGGAGGTCTGATAGAACGACGCATCGAAGCGCAGCGGCCCGACGGCGCGGCGCAACCCGACCTCGATCGTCTGCCCGATTTCCTTGGTCAAATTCGGATTGCCGATGTCGAATGTGCCTGGCGCAGCATGAGCGCCCTTGGACGCCAATTCATTGATGCGCGGCGCACGCTGTGCGTAGGTCGCGGTGGCCGACGCGACGAAATCCCATGGCAGATCCTGCAAAATGCCAAAGCTCACACTCAGAGGCGTGAACTGTTTGGCGATCCCATGTTCGCTGGGCGCTCCGGAAGCCCCCAGATAGTCTCCTGGAAATGTGGCGGCGGTGCCCCGGACGGATGCGTGCTCCACACGGCCGGCAAGCTGCAGGCGCGTCGATGAGGTAACCGTCAACGTGCCAAAGGCATAAGCCGCGATTGATTTGGTCGTGGACGGTGCCAGAAGAGCTGCATCACCCGTCGCGGCGACTTCCTGCATGCCCGCTTGAACGCCCGTGGCGATCGACAGCTCACCGAATGCCGTCGGCAACGGCTGAAACAAAATCTCGGTGCGGGTTTCGAATTCGCGATTGCGGAAGGTAAGATCGGTACCGAAGCCGCCAAACGGCTGTAAGCTGTTTTCGTCATGACTGTAGAGCGATCCGCCAGCCCAGAAGCGAATGGCTTCGATCACCGACGCTTCAGGCCGCACTTCGCCGCGCAGCGAGAATTTCGTCTGCTCCATGTCGATGCGCGCGCGATCGGCATAGGACGACAACCCGGGAATGCCGTAGAGGCTTTTGGTGCGGCTGACATTGGCGCCGATGAAGCCATTGTCGAAGAAATAGGAACCACCGAGCGAAAAGCCATGCGTGTTGGTGAAGCTGTTGAACTGGGAGCCAATCGGCGTCTGGTAATCCTGCGTGCGCCGCGCATAGCCGTCATAATGCACGGCATATTGGCCCTGCCGCATGGTAATGCTCTGACCGGCCTCCACGCCGCGATCGACCGACGTGACGCCAAGCCGGGTCTGGCCGGAAACGCCTTCAGGCGTCGACGGTGAGGGAATGCGATTGTTGACGGCACTAACGACACCGCCGATCGCACCCGAACCAAAGCGCAGCGAGGCGGGACCGCGAATGACCTCGATCTGCTGGGCGGCCATCGGGTCAATGGGAACGGCATGGTCTTCGCCAAGATCCGAGGCGTCCTGCACGCCGACGCCATTTTCCTGAATGCGCACGCGATAGGTGTCCAAACCGCGAATGATCGGGCGCGAAGCGCTGCCCGGCGCAAAGCCCGATGTGGTGATGCCCGGTTGATATTGCAGTTGGTCGCCCAAGGTGCGCCCGGCATTGCGCTCGAGTTCATCCTGGCTGACCACAGTCACCGGCACGAAGGCCCGATCGATGACAGTCTGCCGCCCCTGCCCGTTGCCGTCAGAGGCATCGCGGGATGAAAGGCGCCCGGCTTCGATGACGATTTCGGGCAGCAGCATTTCCTGGGCCGCGCTCTCCGGCACCATCACCGGGCTCATCAAAGTGGAAATCAGCAGGGCCTTTTGCGGCCTGAAACTGCGATGAAAACGCGAAAAACCCTTCGTACGAACACGATCCAGCGCCACGCCCCTCACACACTTCTCCTTTAGCTCGCCTCCCGACTTGTAGCCTTAGCTACATTTAAGTGTCAATGCATCAAATTACAGTTTTTACACTATTTTGGAGTAGATGGATCGAGTGGCTGAAAACACAAAAAAAGGGCCCGACAGGCCCCTTTTCGATTTGAACCGAGATATCGCTTCTCAGCGCAACGCGGCTTTGGCTTTCTCGACGTCTTCTTTAGGCGTCGCGTAAATGTCCTCGACCAGTTTCTGCACGCGTTCGCCCGAGACCGCATCGATATCGAGCTGAAGCTTTTTGGCTTCAGCCAGAAACTCCTGATCCTGAATGGTTGCATCGAATGCGGCGCGATAAGCGGCGATGAGATCGGCTGGGACGCCCGGCGGCAACACATAGGGACGACCGAACTCCAACTGGCTGAAGATAACCGAGAGCACGCGCCGGTCGACATCGTTCTTCACGAAGGTCCACATGTTGGGCACGCCGCGACGATTCAACTCCGGATCGCCATCAGGCGATGACAACTGCGCCAGGATGCGAACCTGATTTTTCTCCAGCCATTGCGGATAGTTGGTGATGAAGCTCGACCACTGGATGCCGCAGAGCCCCTGCGTCTCGCCGCGTTCCATCGCCAGCGCCGCATCCTGCGAGCCGGGATAGCCGGTGATGAGTTTGAACTTGGTGCCCAGCACATTGTTGAGCACAGTCGGATATTGGCGGATCGACGAGGTGATGCCCGACGTGCCGATGATCAGCTCCTTGCTGAACATATCCTCGAACGTCTTCACGTCGGCTGTGTGCCAGGCAACGCAGATGCTCGTCTCCTTATTGGCGCTGCCGATGAAGCTGAACTTGCGCGGATCGAAACGCGCTTGCGCCTCTTCGCCGATCAGCGGATCCATAACCGCGCCCATGAACAGCGCGCCGAATGTGGAGCCATCCTTCGGCGCCTTCGTGTAAAGATAATTGGCGGCGATCAGACTGCCGGCGCCATCCATATTGCGTGCCACCACGTTGGGCTTGCCCGGCAGATGTTTGCCGAAATGGCGGCTGAGCAGGCTGGCGTAAATCGCATAACCACCGCCGGCGCGCGAACCGACGATGAAATCGAGCTGGCGGCCGGTAAAGAACTTCTCCGCCGCCGATTGCGCCGAAGCAGGCTGTGCGGCGATGGCACTGGCAGCGACACCAGCGAACAGAGCAACGGCGCCGAATAGTCTTCGGTTCTCAAACATGTGCGTTCTCCCCTGGCGCGCTATTGCACGCTTGTCTCGTTGGTCATCTGCGCCAAGGCGCGCTGGTAGTAGCTTTCGTCGACATAGGCGCCGGTCTTGGCGAGCCGCGCGTCGCGCCCTTCCGTTGCGGAGCGCACATCGAGCATGGCGCGAAAGCCGGCCCAATTGAGCTGCGCTTGCGGGGCGAAGCCGAATGCCGGATCGATCAGCTGCCGATAGGTGGCCTCGGCGACATCGTCGGCGATGGCGAGCCGTTCGCGCAGCAAACGCTGGGCTATCGGCGCATTGTCGGACTGTCTCAGCCAGTCGAGCGCCGCGACATAGCCTTGAATGTAACGTTCAATCAGCGAACCCGATTTTTGCGCGAAAGCACGCAGCGCGAAAGCGCCGCCCGCTTGATATGGCCCGACGAGTTCATCCAGACGGCCGAGACTGTGCAAACCGGCCAGGATGGCTTCCGCCGAGAACGGCGGATTCAAGATCGCGCCGGCAAGCCGCGGATCGGCAGCCAAGGCACGCAAGCGTTTGGCGCCATTGCCAACAGCTCGAAGCTGATAGTCCTTGTCCTTCTGCAGGCCATGGGCGGTCAGCACTTTGCGCAGCAACAGAGCGTAGGCCGTATCAGGTGAATCGACGGCCAGAATGCGTCCCTTCAGATCACGCGGCGAACGGATATCCTTGCGGACGATGAAATCGTTCATGCCGCCTTCGCCGCCCATCAGAATGATGACGTCGTGACCGGCCTTGATCATCGCCAGCGCATTGTCGAGCGCTGCTTGCACGACATCGATCTCGCCTTTGGCCAGAAGCTCGCGCTGTTCGCGGGAGCTGCCGGTTTCATGCACGACGAGATCGAGCCCCTTGGCCGTGAATATCCCCTGCTCCACGCCGGCCCAGAGCGGCAGGGCCTTGGCATTCGGAAATGTGCTGACGACCAAACGATCCAAGGCCATTCTCCTCACCGCTGCCGGGGATCGACCAGCTTCGGGCCAGTCTTGATGTTGAGGCGCTTGGCTTCAGTTTCCGAAAAATCTTCATCCGACTTCAGGCCGGTGGCGCGGATGCCGGCAATGGCGCAGATGTCGTCGACTTCATTGACATCGCCGGTAACGCCGATGGCGCCGATGACTTCGCCGAACTCATCGCGGATCAACTGGCCGCCGGCTTCCAGAAAGATCGGCCCATCGGCGAGATCGCGCAGCGTGTCCATGAACGGCGGCTTTTCGCGCGACTTCTGCAACACCATGCGCGACGAGCGATTGAGCGCCAGAGCGCCGAAGGCTTTGCCCCGCGCGATCTCGAAACGCATCAGCGACGCGCCATCCTGTTTCAGGAAAGCCTTCACCCGCCCGCCCGCGTCGAGCACGATCGCGGCCAGCGCATAGGCTTCCATCTCTTCGGCTTTCTTGAAGGTGTTCAAAATGATGGACAGCGACTGGTCCATGGTGATGCCGCGCATCAGGCCTCCCGCAATAGTCTGGTTGGATTGAAAATCGGGGGCACAATCGGTGTCGGAACGACATGAATCAAATGGTTTATTTTAAGCAGTGAATGAATTACTTTCATGCTTGAGAGCATCTTGGAAATGCTCCGGGAACGCCCATGAAAATCGATCTTCTCGGCCTGGAAGCCTTTGTCGGCGTGGCGGAACTCGCCTCCTTCACGCGCGCGGCCGAACATCTCAACCTGTCGCAGACGGCAATCAGCCATCGGGTGAAGAAACTCGAAGGCAGCCTGGGCGTGCAGCTCTTTCGGCGCTCGCATCGCGATGTCGTGCTGACCGACGACGGCGCGACGCTGCTGCCCAAGATCAAGAGCATGCTCGCCGGCATGGACGCGGAGCTGGAACGCGTGCGGACGCAGGCCGTCGCCAAGCGGCAGAAACTGACCTTGGCCTGCCTACCGACGATCGCCATGGATCTGCTGCCGCAAGCTCTGCGGATTTTCGATGCCGAACATGCCGACGTCACGGTCAGCGTCGTCGACACCTCAGCCAGCGAGATCGGCGCCCTGGTCGCCAGCGGCAGCGTCGAGTTTGGCCTGACCATCGTCGCCGCCGGCAATCATGACCTGGTGACCGAGGCTCTGTTCAGCGAGGATTATGTGGCGGTCTGTCCGGCCGATCATGCCTTGGCCAAGCGCAAGCAGATCACCTGGGGCGATCTCGTCAAGGAGAAGCTCATTCGGGTCAATCCGCAGACGGCCAACCGCTTCATCGTCGATCAGGCGCTCGGCAACCGCAGCGAGACGCCAAACTGGGCCTATGAGGTACAACACACCCTCACCGCCTTCCGGCTGGTGCGCGAAGGATTGGGCCTGACGATCATGCCCCGCAGCGCCGTCGACGCTCTCAACGATCGCGCCGTCGCGATCTTGCCGCTGAGCCGTCCGCGCATATCAAGGACGATCGGCATCCTGTCCCGCCGCAATGTCGCGCTCTCGCCGCTCGCGCGCGATCTCTGCGCCGCTTTCAAGCGCAAACGCTAGCAATCGCTACCCGTCATTGCGAGAAGCGCAGCGACGAAGCAATCTAGGGGCGTGCGGTACAGTCCAAGGATAGCCCTGTGGCGCAGCCTGTTTGCGTCCATGGCTTTACACCTTGACCCCTGGATTGCTTCGCTGCGCTCGCAAAGACGGCAGGTATTCGAGTAGCCGTTGCTAGCGCTTTTTCGGCGGTGCTTTCTTTGCCGGGACCTTCTTGGCCGGGGCCTTTTTAGCAGCCGCCGTTTTGGGCCTTGCCTTCCCAGCCTTAGCGCCGGCGGCGCGATAGGCGGCTTCCAGCGCGAGCCTGGCCCAATGTTTCAGCACGTCGTCATCGTCATAGGCCGCAGCTGGCAGCAGATGATAAGACATCGAGTGCTTCTGACCGTGCTTGGTTTCGTAAACGAAGGGCGGCAGATTCTCCGCCTCGAAGCGCGGCAGGCTTTCAGCATCGACCTTGAGGTAGACTTCGCCGCTGGCTTCCAAAGCGAACATCAGGCCGTCGGCATAGATGCCGTGACCGCCGAACATGCGCTTGATCGCCACCGGACCGAAAGGACGGAACAGGTCTTCGAGTTCCGTCCGGTCAGGCATCAATCTTCGAGTTTGGCGGGGGTCAAGGCAACGCTCTCGCCGCAACCGCAGGCGGAGGTCTGATTGGGATTGTTGAAGACGAAGCCGGAAGACAGCTTGTCGATCTTGAAGTCCATTTCGGTGCCGAGCAGAAACAGCACCGCCTTGGGATCGACGATGACCTTGACGCCTTTCATCTCGACCACTTCGTCGAAGCGGCCGATGTCATTGGTCCAGTCCATCGTGTAGGACATGCCGGCACAGCCGCCGTTCTTGACCCCGACGCGCAAGGCAGCCATCGGCGTTTCAGCCTGGGTCATGATCTCCCGAACGCGCTCGGCAGCGGCGTCCGTCAATGTCATCACCTTGGGGCGCGGCCGCGGGGCCGCCGTCACATTTGCCATCTCATCCTCCGACCGGGTTCAAGGCCCGGGGAAAGAATCTCCCTCAACAATATAGGGAGCCATTGGGACGATGTCAGGGCCTATGATTTTGACCTTTCATCGTTCCAAACTGTTGTTTCACCACATATCCAGGGCGACTTTCGCCTCGTCCGACATGCGGCTCTGGTCCCAAGCCGGGTCGAAAACCATGTTGACGTTGACGCCGGACACGCCGTTGACGGTCGCAACCGCGTCCTCGACCCATTTCGGCATCTCACCCGCCACCGGGCAGCCAGGCGCCGTCAGGGTCATTTCGATCTCAACCGAGCGGTTCTCGCCGACGGCCACCTTGTAAATGAGGCCGAGTTCATAGATGTCGACCGGGATTTCCGGGTCGAACACGGTTTTCAGCGCCGCGACGATATCCTCGGTGAGCCGTTCCAGCTCCTCGGGCGGAATGCCGGGATCGAGCGTCAGATCCGGCCGGTTCGGCTGCTCTTCGCCGTCCTGCTTCTGGGCGGGCAAGGTATTGCTCATCGGACTACCTTCTACAAAAACAGACCTGCTACGAAAACAGGGACTGCGCCTTCAACAGCGCTTCAGCCAAAGCGTCGACTTCGTCCATGGTGTTGTACAGGCCAAATGAGGCACGGCAAGTGGAGGTGACGCCATAGCGGCTCAGCAGCGGCATGGCGCAATGGGTGCCGGCGCGCACCGCAACCCCTGCCCGGTCGATCACCGTGGCGACGTCGTGGGCATGGGCACCCTTCATCTCGAAGGAAATAATGGCGCCCCGATCCCGGGCCTTGCCGAAAATACGCAGCGAATTGATGCGCGACAGGCGCTCCAACGCATAGTCGCGCAAAGCGTCCTCATGGGCACGGATGGCATCGCGGCCGAGCGTGTCCATATAGTCGAGCGCAGCGCCGAGCCCGATCGCCTGGACGATCGGCGGCGTACCGGCCTCGAAGCGATGCGGCGGCGCATTATAGGTGACGGTGTCCATGGTCACCGTCTCGATCATCTCGCCGCCGCCTTCGAACGGCGGCAGAGTTTCGAGCCACTTGCGCTTGCCATAGAGCGCGCCGATGCCGGTCGGGCCATAGAGCTTGTGGCCGGTGACGATGTAGAAATCGACATCGAGATCGCGCACGTCGACATTGAGGTGAACGGCGCCCTGCGACCCATCGACCAGCACGGGAATGCCGCGCGCATGGGCGATCTCGACCACCTTCTTGATCGGCACGATGGTGCCGAGCACGTTCGACATATGGGTGAGCGCCACGATCTTGGTACGCGGCGTCAGCGCCTTCTCGAATTCGTCGAGCGGAAAATTGCCGTCGTCGTCGATCCCTACCCATTTCAGCACGGCGCCGTTGCGCTCGCGATGGAAATGCCAGGGCACGATGTTGGAGTGGTGCTCCATGATCGACAGAACGATCTCGTCGCCGGGACCGATATGGGCTTGACCGAAGGAACTGGCGACCAGGTTCAGCGCCTCGGTAGCGCCGCGCGCGAAGATGATTTCCTCGGTCGAGCCGGCATTGAGGAAGGCGCGGACGCGCTCGCGCGCCGTCTCATAGGCTTCCGTTGCCGCATTCGCGAGGTAATGCAGGCCGCGATGCACATTGGCATATTCATGCTCATAGGCATGCGTCATGCGGTCGAGCACCTGACGCGGCTTCTGGGCCGAGGCGCCATTGTCGAGATAGACAAGCGGCTTGCCATAGGGCTTTTCGTTCAGGATCGGAAAATCCTGCCGCACCTTCATGACATCGTAAGGCTGAACCCGCGTATTCATGATTTCACGCGCTGCGCGAGCCAGTCGCGCACCTTATCCATGAGCTGTTCGCGAATCTGTTCATCACCGACGCGGTCAATGGCCTCGCCCGCGAAAGCTTCGAGCAGTAGCGCCTCGGCCTCGACCGGCGGAATGCCGCGCGCATGGGCGTAGAAGAGCTGGTTCTCGTTCAGCGATCCGCAGGTTGCGCCATGGCCGCAGACCACGTCGTCGGCGAAGATTTCCAGTTCCGGCTTGTTGTTCATCGCCGCCGTATCGGACAGCAGGATGGTCTGCGATTTCATGCCGCCGTCGGTCTTCTGAGCATTGGGCGCGACGACGATCTTGCCCTGGAAGACGCCGGTCGCCATGTCATCGACGATGTAGCGATAGAATTCGCGGCTCTCGCAGCGCGGCGCAGTGTGATCGACCACGAGCGTCGTGTCGGCATGCTGGCGACCGCGTGCCAAGGTGGCGCCAGCCAGGCCGATCTTGGCATGTTCGCCCAGGCTGCGCAGGAAAATCTGATGGCGCGCCACATTGGCGCCCGACGACAGCGAGAACGACTGGAAGGCCGCGCGCGCCGCAAGATCGACACCAAGCGTCGACAGGCTCAGCGCCTTGTTGCCCGCTTCATTGACGCGCACATGCTCGACCTTCGCCGACGATGCGACGTGGAATTCGATCAACGCATGAGTCTGATAGCTGACGTCGTTGGGGCCACGATGGGTTTCGAGGACAAGCACATCGGCGCCCTCCACCACTTCGATCACCAGATGCGGAAAGGTCGAGAAAGCATCGGTGCCCAGTTCGCGGAAATCGAGATGAACGATACTGCGATGGGACGGCGGCACGCGCAGCGTCGTGGTGCGGCCGGCAAAAGCACGATGCAAAGCCACCGCGCCGTCATCGCCATAGGCATCGCCAGCAGCGGCGGCCTGATCGCCCGTGTCGGCATCAACCACTTCCAGCGCACCGGCATGGCGCACGAAGCGACCGTTGACGAACAGAACATGCGCCGCGTCCTTCAGCGACAAAGCCGCCGACTGGCTCATCGCCTCGGCGACGAGATCGTCTGTGAAGGCTTCGAACGGCGGCGGCGCATCGCGCATCAAGGTGCGCAGATCGGTATAGTGCCAGGCTTCGACCCGACGGTTCGGCAGACCATTGGCGCGCAACCGCGCGACCGCCTTCTCGCGGGTCTGTGTGTGGCGACGACCGCCTTCGGCGAGGCGCGCCAGAATGGCTTCCTCGGCCGGCGTCCTTACTGTCTGAAGCTGTACAGCCATGACAACCTCACGCCGCGTCGGCGACGAAGTCGCGGTAGCCGTTCTTCTCCAATTCGAGCGCCAGTTCCGGCCCGCCCGTCTTGATGATGCGGCCTTGCGCCATGATATGCACCGTGTCCGGCTTGATGTGATCGAGCAGGCGCTGATAGTGGGTGATGACGAGGAAGCCGCGATCGGGCGCGCGCAAATCGTTGACGCCGTCGGAGACGACGCGCAACGCATCGATGTCGAGACCGGAGTCGGTTTCATCGAGAATGCCGAACTTCGGCGCGAGCAAAGTCATCTGCAGGATTTCGAGGCGCTTCTTTTCGCCGCCCGAAAAGCCGACGTTGAGCGGACGGCGCAGCATTTCCTGGGTCACCGACAGTTTGTCGGCGGCGGCGCGCATCAGCTTCATGAATTCTGCCGTCTTCAACTCGGCTTCACCGCGTGCCTTGCGCTGCGCATTCAAAGCCGTGCGCAGGAACACGTGCGTGGTGACGCCGGGAATTTCGACCGGATACTGGAACGCCAGGAACAGGCCGCGGGCCGCGCGCTCATGCGGCGGCAGTTCGAGAATGTTCTCGCCGTTGAGGAACACTTCACCGGCGGTCACCGTATAGTCGCTGCGGCCAGCAACGACGTAAGACAAGGTCGATTTGCCGGAACCGTTCGGCCCCATGATCGCTGCCACTTCGCCGTCCTTCACGGTCAGCGTCAGGCCGTTCAATATCTTCTTGCCGTCGATTTCGGCGTGGAGGTTTCTGATCTCAAGCATCATCCAATTCCATTCGATCGTGCCGTTAAAGGCCGGGGCGATCAGCCCACGCTGCCTTCAAGACTGACGGCGATGAGTTTTTGCGCTTCGACGGCGAATTCCATCGGCAATTGCTGCAGCACGTCGCGGACGAAGCCGTTGACGATCAGGGCCGTCGCCTCTTCGGCGCTCAACCCGCGCTGCATGCAGTAGAACAGTTGATCCTCGGAAATCTTCGAGGTGGTGGCTTCATGTTCGAAGACGGCGCCGGAGTTGCGCGACTCGATATAAGGCACGGTGTGGGCGCCGCAGGCATTGCCGATCAGAAGCGAGTCGCAATTGGTGAAGTTGCGCGCGCCGTCGGCCTTGCGATGAGCGAAGACCTGGCCGCGATAGGTATTGCTGGAACGGCCGGCGGAAATGCCCTTCGAGATGATACGGCTCGTCGTGTTGCGGCCGAGGTGCAGCATCTTGGTACCGCTATCGACCTGCTGGCGACCGTTGGAAATGGCGATCGAATAGAACTCGCCACGGGAATGGTCACCGCGCAGGATGCAAGATGGATATTTCCAGGTGATGGCCGAGCCGGTCTCCACCTGCGTCCAGGAAATCTTCGAGCGATCGCCCCGGCAGTCGCCACGCTTGGTGACGAAATTGTAGATGCCGCCCCGGCCCTGGCTGTCGCCCGGATACCAGTTCTGCACCGTCGAATATTTGATCTCGGCATCTTCGAGGGCGATGAGTTCGACCACGGCCGCATGGAGCTGGTTCTCGTCGCGCTTGGGCGCCGTGCAGCCTTCGAGATAGCTGACGTAAGAACCCTTATCGGCGATGATCAGCGTGCGCTCGAACTGGCCGGTGTTCTGCTCATTGATGCGGAAATAGGTCGACAGCTCCATCGGGCAGCGCACACCCGGCGGAATGTAGACAAACGAGCCGTCGGAGAAGACGGCGCTGTTGAGCGTGGCGAAATAGTTGTCGGTCACCGGAACGACGGAGCCGAGATATTTCTGCACCAGCTCCGGATGGCTGTGCACCGCTTCGGAGATCGGACAGAAAACCACGCCCGCCTTGGACAATTCCTCGCGGAAGGTCGTGGCGACGGAGACGCTGTCGAAAACCGCGTCGACCGCCACCTTGGCACCCTGCACGCCCGCCAGGATTTCACGCTCGCGCAGCGGGATGCCGAGCTTCTCATAGGTCTTGAGCAGCTCGGGATCGACCTCGTCCAATGACTTCGGGCCGGCATGGGTCTTCGGCGCCGAATAATAATAGAGGTCTTGATAATCGATCTTGGGATAATCGACGCGCGCCCATTTCGGCTCGGTCATGGTGAGCCAACGGCGATAGGCATCAAGCCGCCACTCGGTCAGCCAAGCGGGCTCGTTCTTCTTCGCTGAAATGAAGCGGACGATATCTTCGTTCAGGCCCTTGGGGGCCTTGTCGGATTCGATGTCGGTGACGAAGCCATACTTGTAGGCATCAACATCGACAGACTTCACCGTTTCGAGAGTCTCGAGGACGGCTGCCATTTCACTTCTCCACCGTGGGCGGTTTCAAGGACCGCTGGTAGGACACGTCATCACCGGTCGCCCGGTGCACTTATGCCGCCCGCTTGCGACGGGCGCGTATTCCGTTGGCGACTTTGCCGAATGCCGCAACGAAGCGGTCGACATCGTCGATCGTATTGCCCGGCCCGAGGCTGACGCGCAGCGCGCCTTTGGCCAGATCCTCCGTGACACCCATCGCCGCGAGCACGTGCGAGGGCTGCACCTTGCCCGACGAACAGGCCGAGCCCGACGAAACCGCGAAACCTTCCAGATCCAAGGCGATCAGGAGAGTTTCGGCCGGCGCATCCGCCAAAGCGAATGCACTGGTGTTACCGAGGCGCGACGCGGCGGCGCCGAACACCACAAGGTCCGGAAACATCGCTGTCAGCCCGGATTCGAGCCGATCGCGCCATTGGCCAAAGCTCGCCATCTGCGCATCGCGATCCGCCAGGGCTGATACAACAGCAGCACCGAAGCCGGCAATCGCGGCGATATTTTCCGTGCCGGCACGAAGACCGCGCTCCTGACCGCCGCCTCGCACCAATGCAGGGCTGATATGGGTGGAAGCGGCGGCAAAGGCAAGCATTCCGACGCCTTTTGGGCCGCCAAGCTTGTGTGCCGAGGCAAATATAATGTCCGCGCCCAAGGCAGCGGCTGAAATATCGATACGGCCGGCCGCCTGAACGGCGTCGCAGACCAAAATACCATTATGAGCTTGCATCATTTGCGCGGCTTCGCGCACCGGTTGCAGGACGCCCGTTTCATTATTGGCCGCTTGCAACGCCAGCATGACGCGGGCTGCACCGAGACTGTCGAGCTCGCGCTCCAAAGCGGCAAGATCGAGCACCCCGTCGGCGGTCAGTGGCACGAAGCGCACGCGATCGGCCGGGAAACGATGGCCCTGCAAAACACAAAGGTGTTCGCCGGCCGCCACCAACAACCAATCGAAGGGGCGCGAATCGCCGCGCACCGAGACATAGGGCGTCAGCACCGTATTGGCGGCTTCCGTGCCGCCGGCGGTAAAAGTCACTTGAGCGGGTGGAACACCGACCAGGGCCGCGACCTCGCCCCGCGCCTTCTCGATGAGCGCACGGACGGCCCGGCCCTCGCTATGCACGGAGGAGGCATTGCCCGGCAGATCGAGCGCCGCGAGCATGGCCTGCCGCGCCGGCGCGCTCAGCGGCGCGGTGGCGTTGTAGTCCATATAGCTACGCGACAAGGACATGCGGTTCGGGCCCTAAATAGGTGATCGCCGGCTTCTCTACGCCGTCCGCCACCCTATATCTCGTATTAATACTTGCATTCCGAACCACCGGGCATGCTAGAAGCGCCCAGGTTAAACCGGAGGTTCAACCTGACTTGCGCCACCGACGCCTCGCCTAATACGTGTATCTCACGGATTAGGTTGTAGTTTAGAACTTTTCTAACACTATTTTGATGCGTTGCGGCGTCCAAGTCAAGGAAACGGCCCGGTTTCGCAGGATTTTCAGCCGGACAGGCGGAGCGGCCCCCGCGACCGGCGCAGAGTTGGAGCGACGATGCCTGAAGTCATTTTCACCGGTCCGGCTGGACGGCTTGAGGGGCGGTTCCACCCGTCCAAGCAACGCGGCGCCCCCATCGCGGTGATTCTGCATCCGCACCCGCAGTTCGGCGGGACGATGAACAATCAGATCGTCTACAACCTCTATTATACGTTCGCCGAGCGCGGCTTCTCGGTGCTGCGATTCAACTTCCGCGGCGTCGGCCGCAGCCAAGGTAATTTCGACCATGGCCAGGGCGAGTTGTCGGATGCGGCGGCGGCGCTCGATTGGGCGCAATCGATCAATCCGGAAGCGCGCGCCTGCTGGATCGCCGGCGTCTCCTTCGGCTCGTGGATCGGCATGCAGCTCCTGATGCGTCGTCCGGAGATCGAAGGCTTCATTTCGATCGCGCCGCCCGCCAATCGCTTCGACTATTCCTTCCTCGCTCCCTGCCCGTCGTCAGGCCTGTTCGTCCATGGCGATCAGGACCGCGTGGCACCGCTGAAGGAAGTGATGGCGCTGATCGAGAAGCTGAAGACCCAGAAGGGCATTCTCATCGAACATGCCGTCATTCCGGGTGCCAACCACTTCTTCGAAAATTGCGTCGACCCGCTGATCGCCGAAGTCGGCACCTATCTCGACAAGCGTCTCGACAATCCGACCAAGCGCCCGACACCGACACGGGCGCTAAAGGGCCCGGCGCCGAGCGCGTAAGAAATCAAACCCGGTTCGGATCGAACCGGGTTTCTTTTTAAGCAGGACGCGACAGCACGCCGCCCGTCAATGGCGTTGCGACACCCGTCGTGCCAGGGAAGGTCAGCGGCAGGCCATTGAGCGAACGCACCGCCAGATAAGCAAAGGCCTGCGCCTCCATCGCATCGGCGCTCCAGCCCATGTCGTCGGCCGTCGCGACCTCGCAGCCGCAACGTGCCTTCAACATGTCGAGCAACACCGGATTGCGCGCGCCGCCACCGCTAACGATAAGGCGGCGCGGACGCTGCGGCAGCAAAACGAAGGCATCCGCCACCGTCTGCGCGGTGAAAGCCACCAAGGTCGCGGCCGCATCCGGCGTCGACAGATCGGCGACGGCGGCACGCGAGAAATCGTTGCGATCCACCGACTTCGGCGGCGGCGCCATAAAATAAGGATTGTCGAGGAGGTGCGCCAGCGCCTGAGCATTGACCTTGCCAGTCCGCGCCGTCTCGCCATCGCGATCCATCGCCTGCCCCGTGCGTTCCAGCATCAGATCGTCGAGGAGCGCATTGCCCGGACCGGTATCGAAGGCGATGGGATCGCCTTCGCCCGGCAGGAAGGTGATGTTGGCGACGCCGCCGACATTCAGCACGGCAACGGGAAACTCGAGATGCGCCGCGCCGGCGAGCGCGCGATGATAGGCCGGCACCAGCGGTGCGCCCTGCCCGCCGGCGGCCACGTCAGCCGCCCGCATGTCCCACACCACCGGAATGCCGAGCGAAGCGGCGAGCGCCGCGCCATCGCCGATCTGCACGGTGAGATGACGCTCAGGGCGATGCAGCACCGTCTGGCCATGAAAGCCGACGACATCGACATGGCCTTTGTCGAGACCATTGGCCTTGAGAAAGTCGACCACGGCGGAACGATGGCGATCGGTGACGATGGCATGGGCCTGCGCCAACACGCCG
Organism: Rhizobiales bacterium 62-17; assembly: GCA_001898965.1. Lineage (GTDB taxonomy): Bacteria > Pseudomonadota > Alphaproteobacteria > Rhizobiales > Beijerinckiaceae > Terripilifer. The sequence goes on along the minus strand of MKVW01000001.1, from coordinate 791,188 downwards.
GGACGTGCTGTGCGATCGGTGAGCCGCACCGCTTCATCGAGCGCGGCGCGCAAGGTGCGCCGTTCATCGTCACTATAGGAGAAAGATGCACGCGGCCCCTGGCGCACGTCGCCCTTGCCGTCGGTTTCGATGAAGGCGACGTCGACACCATCCATCGATGTGCCCGACATCAAGCCGATTGCTCTGAACCAGGTCATGGAATCCTCCACCAACAGGATGCGGAGTATCTGGCAGGCTGTTTAATAAATTGGTCGCGAACGGGACCGCCGGGACATCAGACGTCCCGCCTCGCCTTGCGTCAAGGCGGCAAAAAGAAAGCGGGTGACAAGCTTGGCCTGTCACCCGTTTCCCGTCTTGCGCTTCCCGTCTGCTATGCCGCCCGGCCCTCTTCCAGGCCGGCGGCCTGGAGTTCGAACAGGCCGCGATAGATGCCATCGGGCTGGCGCAGCAAGGTGGCGTGATCGCCCTCCTCGATGATCCGTCCCCGTTCGAAGACGAGGATGCGGTCCATCGCCTTCACGGTGGAGAGACGGTGGGCGATGATGATGGTCGTGCGACCGGCCATCAACCGCTCCATGGCCTCCTGGATCAGATGCTCGGATTCGGAATCGAGGCTGGCCGTCGCCTCGTCCAGAATCAAGATCGGCGCATCGGCCAGGAAGGCCCGTGCCAATGCCACACGCTGACGCTCGCCACCCGACAGCTTGATGCCGCGCTCACCCACCAAAGTGGCATAGCCTTTCGGCAGGGCCATGATGAAGTCGTGCGCATTGGCGAGCTTCGCCGCGTGCTCGATTTCAGCCTGGCTTGCCTGCGGGCGACCGTAGCCGATGTTCTCGGCGAGAGAACGGTGAAACAGGATCGGCTCCTGCTGCACGATGGCAATGCTGGCGCGCAGGCTCGTCTGCGTCACCGCAGCGATATCCTGCCCGTCGATCGTGATCTGTCCTCCATTGAGATCGTAAAGCCGTTGGATGAGCTTGACGAACGTCGTCTTGCCCGAGCCGGAATGACCGACAAGGCCAACCCGTTCACCAGCTTTGATCGCCATGGAGAAATCGCGATAGAGCGGCGTCACATGACCACCGTAGTGGAAGGTGACGTGTTCGAACGCGATGGCTCCGTCGGAGATCACGATGTCGCGCGCGCCAGGCCTGTCCTCGACACCGGGGGCTTCGTCATAGAAGGCGACGAGTTCCTCCATGTCGTTGACGGACCGTTGCAGGTTGTGGATGTGCTGGCCGATATCACGCAGATAGCCATGCACGATCGTGTAGCTCGTCAGCACCAAGGCGACATCGCCGGCGCTGGCTTCGCCACGCAGCCACAACAACAACACGCCACCGAGCACCGCCGCGCGCAGCCCCAGCAGAAAGATCTGCTGCGCCGTGCCCGACCAGGTCCCGCGCAACCATGCCCGGGTGGTGCGCTTGCGCCATTTCCACAAGACACCGCCGAGCCTGCTGTCTTCGCGTGCTTCCGCACCGAAGGCTTTGACGACACCGTTGCAGGTGATGGCATCGGCCAATGCGCCGCCCATGCGCGTGTCCCAGCGATTGGCCAGGCGCGCGGCGGGCGCCGCATAATAGACCGAGAGCACCACCGTCATCGCGACGAAACCGATCGAGCCGACCAAGACGACGAGGCCGAGTACCGGCCATTGATGCGCCAGGATGATCGTCGTGCCGATCAACACGAAGATCGACGGCAGGATCGCCACCAACAACGTGTCGAACAACAGATCGAGCGCCCACATGCCGCGCGTGATCTTACGCACGGTGGAGCCAGCGAAGTTGTTGGCGTGCCAATCGGTCGAGAAGCGTTGCAGCCGCGCAAAGGCATCCTGCGCCACCCGGCTCATGATCGCGGTCGTGAGATAGGTAATGCCGGTGAAGAACAGCTGACGACAGACAACACCGAACGCGGCGAGAACGAGCATTACCGCCAGCGCCCGCCAAGCCAGATTGGCTTGCTCGGGCCCAGCCGTGATGGCGTCGATCATCTGACCGGCGAAAATCGGAATGGCGATTTCAGCCAGCGTCGCAACGCCGACGCCGAAAGCGATCGCGGCGACCAGCAAACGATGGCTCGCCCAATGGCGAAATGTGAAGGCAAGAACCGCAGCAATAGGGTTCCGGCCCGCTTGACGGGCTTGACGAGTCATGACGGCAACCCGGCGCGCGAAGCGCCGTCTCCATGGCAATACCGACGCAAAGATGCGCGGCGTAAGATCGGGAATTTAGGAAAGAGGCCCGAAGGCCGAACGGCTAGAAGCGGGACCTAGTTGGTCGAGACGACCATGGTCGACTGCATCCCAGCGAGGAGATTCAGAAAATTTGTCATTCAATCTCTCCTCTAGGCGCATGTGCGCGGTTGCCGATGCGCTGCAAAATAAAAGAGCAACGTTGAAAAGGCAACCCTGAATCGTCGCGTGCGCGATGCGATCTTCGAGAAGAGTGATGATTGAGAGATCAGTTGTCGCCGCGAAAGCCCGTCGCCAGAACGTAAAGCTCAGCGGAATCAGCACGGCTTGCTTTCGGCTTGACGTGGCGCACGGTGGTGAAATCGCGTTTGAGCACCGAAAGCAAATTGCCTTCCGTGCCGCCTTGCAACACTTTCGCCACAAAGAAGCCACCGGGCTTCAACACTTCGCGCGCGAACTCAACGGCCAGTTCGGCCAAGTGAACAATGCGCAAGTGATCGGTCTGGCGATGGCCGGTGGCGTTGGCCGCCATGTCCGACAACACGCCATCGACGCGGCCATCGCTGCCATCGGCGGCCATCATGGCACGCAGGCGCTCGGGCGCGTCTTCTTCGAGGAAATCCATGACCGCGAATTCAACACCGGCCAATGGCTCGATCTCCAACAGATCGATGCCGATGACCTGACCACGCGCCGCGCCCTTGCCTTCCAGCACGCCCACCTGCTTGGCCGCATATTGCGCCCAGCCGCCGGGGGCCGCGCCGAGATCGACGATCTTCTGACCCGGCTTCAACAGCTTATAGCGTTCGTCGATCTCGATGAGCTTGTAAGCGGCACGCGTGCGCCAGCCCTCGGCACGGGCGCGGGCGACGTAGGGATCATTGAGCTGGCGTTCGAGCCAGAGCGTCGACGAGTGCGAGCGCTTATGCGCCGTCTTCACATGCACTTTGAGCGAGCTGTCGCGGCCGGCAGTCTTGCCGCCTGACCGGCCCGGCACTTTCGGGCCGCCCGATCCCTTTTTCGGCGTGGTCATTCACTCTTTCCGTTTTGGCTGCCGTTTTGGCTGCCATTCTGGCCGCCGCGCCACACGCCGTCGAAACTCATCATCTGCATCAACAGCCCCTCGCGCAGGCCGCGATCGGCGATGCGGATGCCGCAGCTTGGGAAGGCCTGCCGAATGGCATCAAAAATAGCGCAGCCGGCCAATACCAGATCGGCGCGCTCGGCGCCAATACAACCGTTGGCGGCGCGCGCGTCATAAGACATGCCGCGCAGATCGGTGATGGCTGTATCGACCTCGGTGTTGCGCATCCATAGACCATCGACGCGGCGACGGTCGTAGCGTTGCAAGCCGAGATGCACGCCGGCCACGGTCGTCACCGTGCCCGATGTGCCGAGCAGATGAAAATGCTCGCAGCAGAGTTCCGAGCGTGCCTCCTCGGCGAAATCGGCCAGTTCGGCGGCGACATGATCGACCATGGCCTGATAGGTTTCAGGCGTCACCTCATGACCACCATATTGCTCGGCCAGGGAGACGACCCCCAGCGGCAGCGAGGTCCAAAGGCGGACACGGTCATGCAGTTTCTTGCGACCGGTTTCAGGACAGCAATCGGCGAGCCAGACGATTTCCGTCGAGCCGCCACCGATGTCGAAGAGTAGAATGGCGCGGGCTCTGGGATCGGCGAGCGAGGCGCAGCCGGCAGCGGCGAGAAAGGCCTCGGTCTCGCGATCGACCACTTCGAGCTGCAGGCCGAGCCGCTCATGAACCTGCGACAGGAAGGCCAAACCATTCTCGGCCGAGCGGCAGGCTTCGGTTGCGATCAGCCGTGTACGGGCGACGCCGCGCGCCTCCATCTTCTCACGGCAGACGGCGAGCGCCGCCAAGGTGCGGGCAATGGCCGGCTCGCCGAGGCGGCCGGTGTGGCTCAGCCCCTCACCCAGGCGCACGATGCGCGAGAAGGCATCGAGTATCTTGAAACCATCCGGCGACGGGCGGGCGATCAGCAGACGGCAATTGTTGGTGCCGAGGTCGAGCGCCGCGTAAACGGGGGCTGGCGGACGCCCCGCGGGCGCGAGCCCGGCGGGTCCGGCATAAGCAGTGTCGCGCCCGGCATCATCGGATCGCGGCAACGGGAGGCCTTCGTTCGTCAAAACCCTGCTCCAACACGCTTCCAAAGAAGCGGAGCGATTCAAACTAATGTAAAGCGCGTCGGATCAAACGCCAAGGCGCCTGACGACAGGCGCCCTGACGTCCTTCTGCCGATCCTCAGAACCAATCCGGCGTATAGGGACAGGTCACATTCGGCACCCAGACCAGCCGGCCGCCCCGCAACACCTGTTCCCGGCCGCCATAACAGCCATTTACCGCCTGAAAGGCATCGGGCCGACCACGGGGCACGTTGCGATAGTTGCCGGGATCGCCGCCATAGCCGCGGGGCGCCCGCGCATAGGTATTGGGGCCATAACCGCCCCCCACTCGCACGGAATGGGGGATGTGCGGCCGGTACATCTGGCCGTGATAGGCCGGTTGCCGGTGGTTCTTCCGCTTCGTTTTGGCCTCGGCCGGCAGAGCCAGCGCCACCACGGCGGCCAGGGCCGACGCGATTGCAATCACGCGAAATAGCGACATGGAAGCCTCCTCTCGACGAACGCCCGCAGCCACGATTGTCCTGCACCGTCCGTAAGATAGGAATGCTCGCCGATAACGTCGATATGGGCGCCCCGCCTCGGACGGGGAGCGACGGCCGAGAGCGGATTTAAGTGTCTGTTTTACCAGAAAATACATCAAAGAGGGATGGCGAGCGCCTGACTACCCTCTTTTGAGCGGCGCGCTCACTTGCTTTTGAGCGGCGCGCTTACTTGGCGGTGAACCCGCATCAATTCCGGCAGCGTTTCCGGCTTTCGCCGTCCACAGCCGCATTCGGTCGCGACACCGAAGGGCGCGGCGTATTTTCGGGCGGCTGCGATGCGCTTCTGGGTTCCGTCCACACCATCGGTCGTGTGGACCAAGCCGAGGTAGAGTTCCGTCTTCGGCTGAAGGCGCAGGCCCGCCAACGCCTCATAATATTTCTCGTCGGCCCGCTCCTTCGGCACTGGCAGATGCAGCCAGTCGAGCTGGCGCGTCAGGCCGCGCACGATGCCATTGGCGACGGAGACGAGTTTCGAGGTGTCTTCCGGTTCCTTGAAATGGCGGCCGCCGCTGTCGCCATAGCAAAGGTGAAAGCCGAGTTCGACGCCGCTGGGCACATGATTGCCGAGGCGCACCAGCCGCGACACCATGTCGGCCTCCGGCTTTTCGAAGGCGTGGGGCAACACGCCTTCGAGAATGGCGAATTCGATCGCCGTGTCCCATTGGATGGCCAGATCGGCGGCGGGAATGGCGGCGACGATCGCGTCGAGTTCGGCCAACATCGCCGCCTCATACAGCGGCTCCAGTTTGATCTGATCTTCCGGGAAGACGAAAATGGTCGTCGGTGCGATCGGCGTCGGCAGACAGACTTGGAATTTCATACCGGGCGCGATCTCGCCGGCTTTCTTGAGTGCCTTGAACGCACCATAGGAAGCCTCGGCCGCAGCGGCATAGCCGAGCGGCGGAAATTTCACGTCATCGACCGTCGCACCGGCTTTCAATCGAAACTTCGGACGCTTGATATAGCCCGCGTCGAAGATTTCGGAGGCCAGTGCCGGAACGGCGCTGAACACGCTCTGTTGCCATTGCGTCCAATTGATCCGCGCGCCGGTTTCGCCGTCAGGCATGCGTTTGAGATGGCCGCCGAGCTGTTCGCTCGCAAATCGAAAAACCGCTTCGGCGTCGGCCAGCGGCATACTGCCCACCAGCAGCGCGCCAACAACGTTGTCTTCCACGTTATCTTGGGCGTGGCCCGCCGTCCTTGCATCCGCCACGGCGACCTCCCCTGTCCGCTCCGCGCCGCCACAAGTCTCCGTCAAGTCGCAGCGCACAAGCCAGTCCTAAATGGGAATGGAAAGAATTCCCTATTGGAATGTGAGTTCCTTAGTCCTTGGAGCCGAACAAGGTGCGCAGCGTCCCGCGAAACCAGCGATGTCCGGCGTCCTGTTGCACGCGCTCGTGCCAGAACTGGCAGATTTCGATGCGCGGCAACGGCAACGGCGTTGCAAACGGCGTGAGCTTGAGATCGTCAGCCAAATATTGGGCCAAGCGCGCCGGCAGTGTGCCGACCGCGTCGGTCTTGCTCGCCACCATGGCGCTCGTCACGAAGCTGGGCACGCGCACATGCACGCGATCGGGATCAAGCTTGGTCGCGAAGATACGCTCCAGCGCTTGATGCACGCCATGCCCCGTGGGAGACGACGTGACGACCACATGCCGCTCGCGCAGGAAGGCCTCGGGCTTCGTCAGTTTTCCGGCGCGGGGATGAGATTTGCGCACCACGCTCATATAGGTGTCGGTATAGAGCCTTTGGCGGCGCATGTTGGCGGAGACGCTGGGAAATACGCCCAAGACAACATCCGCCTCTCCCGCTTGCAGGCGCGCTTCGATCGGCCGCGAGTCGAGCGGCATGGCCTTGAGGCGCAGACCCGGCCCCTGCTTTTCCAGATGGGCGATGACCGGCGGCACCAATTGCGCCATGCCAACCTCCGTCACGATGATCGCAAACTCGCGTGCCGATGATCTGGGATCGAAGGCCACGCTGGACGATCGCATCACATCCGAGGTGGTCAAGAGATCCTTCAACGGCTGCGCGAGATCGAGCGCGCGCGGCGTCGGATGCATCGCCAGGCCAACGCGTACGAAGAGAGGGTCGCCGAAATGGGCACGCAGTTTCGTCAGCGCCTTGCTGATCGTCGGCTGCGTCGTATCCAGGATTTGCGCCGCGCGCGTCAGGCTGCGCACTTCGAGCAACAAGCCAAGAATGCGCAAATGCCGCAAGCTGACATTGCTTTCATCCATGATCCGCCCCTCCCCGGTTCCGATCTGGAATGAGGACTATTCCAGATCGCCGCTACGCAGTCGAGACGATCCAGGTGACGCTTGTGACGCTTGCCACACGGTATGCCTGTCTGGAGGGAGACATGATCGTACTCAAAAGCCACTTGCGCCGATTGAGCGTCGCTATTCTCGTCGCGTTGCCGTTCGTTTTGCCCCACGGCGCAAAAGCACAGGGCGCGGCCTACCCGGCTGAGAATCTTCATTTCATCTGCGGTTTCGCCGCCGGCAGCGGCGCCGACATCATCGTCCGCTTCTTCGCCAACAAGATGCAGCCGATCCTCGGCAAGACCGTGATCGTCGAAAACAAGCCGGGCGCCATCGGCAATATCGCGACCGAATATGTCGCGCGCGCCAAGCCGGACGGCTACACGATCTATGTGACCAGCGGCGATGCGCTCGCGACCAATATGCATATTTTCAAGAAACCGTCGGTCGATGTGATCAAGCAGTTGCAAATGGTCACGACCATCAATCGCATGCCGATGATGATCGCCGTCAGCGCGTCCTCGCCGCACAAAACCATCGACGAGCTGACCAAAGCGATGAAGGAGAAGGGCGACAAAGGCAGCTATTCGACCACCAATCCGCCGGCCCGCGTCGTCGGCGCCATGTATAAGGAGGCCGCCGGCCTCTCCACCCTCGAGGTTCAGTACAGGACCACCGCCGATACCATCAACGATGTGGCCAGCGGCGTCGTCGACTATGCGATCTACGATCCGGTGTTCGCCACAATCCAGGCCAGGCAGGGCAAAATCCGCATTCTCGCCGTGGCGACGGGCGAGCGCCTGAAATCCGCGCCCGAATATCCGACCATGACCGAACTTGGCTACAAGATGAACCTCGTGAGCTGGTGGGGCGCCATGGTGCCGATGGGAACGCCTCGGCCGATCGTCGAAAAGCTACGCGAAGCGTTTGCGCAGGTGATCGCCAGCGAAGACGGCAAAGCCTTTCTCGCCTCGATCGCGAGCGATCCGTGGATGATCGGTCCCGACGATGCCCAGCAATATTGGCGCAAGGAAGTGGATGATTGGCGTGATTATGCCCGTCTCGCCAAGATCGAACCGCAATGACCGGAGGCCTGATACCCGACGGATCGAGAGCAGTCCCAGATCCCTGTCAGAATGGATGAGCGGCTCGGAAACACCCCCTTACGAATAGATCGAATGCCGATCAAAAATCCATCAAAAACAGTCTGATAGACGACATTTTTGTAACAATTCCGCCACATCTGCGGAGAAAAGGCGGTCGCCAGCCGGCGGGAAACCATTCGGCTGTGGCGGCCTGTCACGATTCCGATACATTCGCCTTATCCGTAGAATCACGGGTGTGAAAACACATGGCGGTTCGAGGAGCGGGTGCCGACGGGCTGGGGGCCAACATGGACAGGTCTGGCGCTTCAGGCGGTTCCGGCAGTTTCGGAGGGTTAACGAAATGAAGTTTAGCAAGAATATCCTGCTCGGCTCCGCGGCGGCTTTGCTCGCAGCGGCCAGCGCGCAGGCCGCGGATTTGCCGTCGCGCAAGTCCGCACCTGTTGAATATGTACGGGTCTGCGACGCCTACGGCGCGGGCTTCTACTGGATTCCGGGCACCGACACCTGCTTGAAGGTTGGTGGCCGTATCCGCGTCGATATGTGGTACACGCCGGCCAAGAACGCGGTTTCCGGTCGCTCGACCGGTGGCGGCACCGGCACGTTCATCAGCTCCAACGGGATCGATCAGAACGGCTGGCTGGCCCGTGGCGTCGTCAACATGGATGCGCGCACCCAGTCCGCCTGGGGCACGGTGCAGACCGTGTTCTCGCTGCGTCTGATGGCGGCCTCCGGCCTCGCCAACACCCCGCCGGGCTATTCGGCCGGCGTGTTCGCGGCGGGTAACGCCAATACGGCGACGATCGAAGCGGCCTACATCCGTTTCGCCGGCTTCACCGTCGGTCAGGCCGCGTCGAACTTCACGTTCCTGCCGCCCTATCAATATCAGTCGCTCTATAATGCGGGCTTCCCGAACGGCGTCCGCCAATTGGCTTACACGGTGACTTTTGGGAGCGGTTTCTCCGCCACCCTGGCGCTTGAAAACAAGGGCGACCTGATCGTGGCGTCGGCCGTCAACACGCTCGGTGCCAATCCATTCTCCGCCACCGCGGCAACGGCTGGACCGGTCGCGCAACGTCTGCCGTCGCTCGTCGGCAATCTGCGCGTTGACCAGGCGTGGGGTTCGCTGATGGTGTCAGCGATGGTGATGCAGAACACCGGCACCTTCGCCAATCCGGCGCTTGCCGTGGTTGGCAATGCCGGTCCGCAGATCAATCGCACCGGCTGGGCTGTCGGCGGCGGCGGTCGCATCAATCTGCCGATGCTCGCACCGGGCGATCACTTCCAGTTCTGGGCCAACTATGGCGTCGGCGCCCTCGACTACCTCTATGGCTTGGGCCTGAACGGCAACTTCGCCGTGCAGACCAACTTCCTCGGCGGCTTCCTGCGCGTCGATCGCAACCTGACCTTGTACTGTCTGAACGCGGCCTGCACGGCCGGCGGTGCGGAGCAGACCAAGGCCTTCAGCGCCACGGCGATCTTCACCCACTACTGGACACCGTCGTTGCGTTCGAACCTGATCGGCACCTATGTGCAGATCACGCCGGGCAGCGTGAGCCAGAACACGGCTTGGGCGCAGGGCGGTCTGTCGAAGGCGCATCTGTGGAACGTCGCGGGTGACCTGATCTGGTCGCCGGTGCGCAACTTCGACATCGGTGTCGAACTCTCCTACGCCAAACTGAACCAGAGCCTGCCGCTCTCGGTGCCGGCTGGCCTGGGCGTTCTCGCCAATGTCAATCCGAGCAACTGGACCGGTCGCGTGCGCGTCGAGCGCACCTTCTAAAAGCGGAGAATTTCGCTAATCCAGCAGACTTTCCGGTCGGGGTCCGCAATACCCCGACCGGACCAGCCGCACCTCGTGGCACCCGGGCATCCGGTGAGATTGAAATCGGCCTCCGTTTCAATCCGCTCCCTCTGAGCAACAGATCCGGGACAATGGGGATTGGGCGGACCTTTCGCCCCGACGTCGAGCAGCGTCGGGGCTTTTTCTTGAGCATTTTTCTCAGGCAAACCGCGCCCAACGCGTCACGATACCGGCCGCGTTTTCGCCATCCTTCGGCCGCCTCTCTCCGCCATCCTGTTGGGTGAGATCGGCTTGGGTCGCGAGGGGGATCTATTCCTAGTGAATCAATGTTTTGAAACAGCATATCGCCCAACAAGCGAGCGTATGCCGATATATTCGTTGCTGCAGTGCCACACCCGCCCAGCAAACAGGCAAGCTCAAGTGTTCGTGAACACTGGCCAGGCTAGATTGCGGTATTTTCCGGTCGAGCTGGATCGCGAGGACATATTTACGGCAAGTTCGTGGGAATTATGCCCGCCTATTGGCGAGATCCAGACTTTTCCCACGTCGATAAGAGTTCAGAGTTTTTCTGACGGAGCATAATAATGAGGTTCACCAAGAGTCTTCTGCTTGGTTCTTCGGCGGCTTTGCTCGCCGTGGCTGGGGCGCAGGCGGCTGATCTGCCGTCGCGCAAGGCGGCACCCGTGGAATATGTCCGCGTGTGCGATGCCTATGGCGAAGGTTTTTACTGGATTCCCGGGACGGACACCTGCCTGCGTGTTGGCGGTCGTGTTCGTGTCGATGGCTGGTACACGCCCTCAAAGAATGCGGTTTCCGGTCGTTCGACTGGTGGCGGCACCGGCACGTTCATCTCGTCGAACGCTGTTGATTCAACCGGCTGGTATGCGCGCGGCATCGTCAATATGGACGCGCGCACGCAATCGGCCTGGGGCACGGTGCAGACCGTGTTCTCGCTGCGCCTGCAAGCGGCCAGCGGCCTCGGCGTCGCCTCGCCGGGTTACACCGGCGGTGTCTTCTCCGGCGGCAATGCCAATACGGCGACGATCGAAGCGGCTTACATCCGCTTCGCCGGCTTCACCGTCGGTCAGGCGACCTCGAACTTCACGTTCCTGCCGAACCTGCCCTACGGCTCGATGCTGAACGCGGCCTTCCCGAGCGGCATCCGCCAGCTCGCTTATACCGCGACCTTCGGCGGCGGCTTCTCCGCCACCTTGGCGATCGAAAACCGCGGCGACCTGCCGATGTCGATGACCGCCAATACGCTGGGCGCCAATCCGTTCACCGCCACCGGCGCGCTTGCCGGTCCGGTGGCGCAGCGCCTGCCCGCCCTCGTCGCCAACCTGCGCATCGATCAGGGCTGGGGTTCGGCGATGGTGTCGGGCGCCGTGCTTGAAAACTCGGCGACCTTCGGCAATGCCAATCTCGCGGTGGTCGGCAATGCCGGTCCGGCGATCCGTCGCACGGGCTGGGCGGTTGCCGGCGGCCTGAAGGTCAACCTGCCGATGCTCGCCCAAGGCGACAATGTGCAGGTGTGGGCGGCTTACGGTGTCGGCGCGCTCGACTACGTGGCCTCGAACGGCGCCAGCGCCAACACGCTGCTCACCAGCAACTACCTCGGCGGCTATCTGCGCGCCGATCGTAACCTCACCTTGTTCTGCGTGAACGCCGCCTGTTCGGCCGGCGGTTCGGAACAGACCAAGGCGTTCAGCGTCACCGGTACTCTGACCCACTACTGGACCCCGTCCCTGCGGTCGAACCTCATCGGTTCTTACCTGCGGATCGATCCGGGTAGCGTGACCCAGAATACCGCCTGGTCGCAGGGCGGTCTGTCGCGCGCCAATGTGTGGACCGCGGTGGGTCAGCTCATCTGGTCGCCGGTGCGTAACTTCGATATCGGCGTCGAACTGTCTTATGCGCGTCTCAATCAGAACCTGCCGCTGTCGGTTCCGGCCAACCTTGGCGTTCTCGCCAACGTCAACCCGAACAACTGGACCGGCCGCATGCGCGTTGAGCGCCAGTTCTGATTTGACAAACGATTTCGGCCGGGGGGCGCAATACCCCGGCCGGAACGACCGCACCTCGTTCATCCAGGCACAAGCGAGATTGGGATCAACCTCCGTTTCAATCCGCTCCCTCTGAGCAGCAACAGATCTGGAATAGCGAGGATTGGGCGGACCTCCAGCCCCGACGTCAAGCAGCGTCGGGGCTTTCTCATGCGCGGTGATCGGCTGTGGCAAAAGACAGCGGAAAACAACATCGTGCCAGCCGAACCAGCGGTTGACAGAGGGCGATGGAACGCCATATGAACCGCGAACTGGCAAACTGCTTCGGTTTGACAGCCCCGATTTTGCAGCTTGAACTTCAAGATATTGAAATCGCCGCGAAATCTGGTGGGGAATAGTTCAATGGTAGAACGACGGACTCTGACTCCGTTAATCTTGGTTCGAATCCAGGTTCCCCAGCCACTTCTCTCCTAACAACACTCCCGATTGAGCCAAGCCGGCGAACATTCGTCCGCTGATCGTCAGCTGGACGATTGATCCCGCAGCCGGCATAAGGCGAAGCAACAAAGACAATATCGGGAGTGAAACATGGCGCCCTCGTCCATTGAGGACACCGACGTGCTTGTCATCGGCGCGGGCATGGCGGGTTTGAGTGCCGCCATCGCGGCGCGCGACATCGGCGCATCGGTCATCGTGCTGGAGAAGGCGCCGGAAGCGGAGCGCGGCGGCAATACGCGCTTTTCCAATGGCGCCATTCGCGCCGTCTATCATGGCGTCGAGGATATCGATGCGCTCGTCGGCGGCTTGAGCGCAGCGGAGCGTGAGCGCTCAGAATTCGGCTCCTATTCGCGCGAGCAATATTACGACGATCTTGCCCGCGTCACCCAATATCGCAGCCATCCCGACATGGCTGACATGCTGGTCGAGAACAGCCGCGACACCTTGTTCTGGTTGCAGCAGCAGGGCCTGCGCTTTCTGCCGCTCTACGAATGGCAGTTCAAACTGCCCGATGGCCGCATCCGTTTTTCCGGCGGCTCGGCGCTGGAAGTTTATGGCGCCGGCGAAGGCGCGTCGGAAGCTCTCTTCCGCACCGCCGAGCGGCGCGGCGCGCGCGTGTTCTATCAAACCAAGGCGCTCTCGCTGATCGATGAAGCCGGCCGCATCGCCGGCGTCATCGCGCGTTGCGACGGCGAGGACATCGCCATCCGCGCGCGGCGCGTGATCCTGGCTTGTGGTGGCTTCGAAGCCAACACGGAATGGCGCACGCGCTATCTCGGCCCTTCGTGGGATCTCGCCAAGGTGCGCGGCTCGCGCTTCAACACGGGCGACGGCCTGCGCATGGCGCTTGAACGCGGCGCCCTGCCCTTCGGCAATTGGTCGGGCTGCCATTCGGCCAGTTGGGATCTCAACGCGCCCGACGTCAACGAGCTCGAATATGGCACCGTCTTCAAGCGCGACGATTATCTCGAAGGCATAGTCGTCAATGCCGATGGCGAGCGCTTCTTCGACGAAGGCGCCGACATTCGTGCCCTCACCTATGCCAAACTCGGACGCGCCATTCTGGCTCAGCCGGGCCAGGTCGCCTGGCAGATTTTCGACAAACATGGCGCGGCGCGCCTGCATGGCGAATATCGCGTCAAGCAATCGGCACGCTTCAAGGCCGAGACGCTGGAAGCGCTGATCGATCAGTTCGACGGCATCAAGCGCGACGCCTGCCTTGCCACCGTCAAAAATTTCAATGCCGCCGTGCGCACGGACATTCCCTATGATCCCGGCAAGAAAGACGGCCGCCGCACGGAAGGCCTTGCGATCCCCAAATCCAATTGGGCGCTCGCGATAGCCGAACCGCCGTTCGAAGCCTATGCGGTGACGTGCGGCATCACCTTCACGTTTGGTGGGCTGCGCGTCGATGGCGACTGCTGCGTGCTCGACGAAGGTGGGCAGCGTGTCACAGGCCTGCATGCGGCGGGCGAAATGGTGGGCGGCCTGTTTTACTTCAACTATCCCGGCGGCTCTGGCCTCATGTCAGCCGCCGTCTTCGGGCGGATCGCTGGCCGTGCGGCGGCGCAAGCGGCGTTGGCCAACACGGTTGAAAGCCACGGCGCAAACTGATTTTCTATCGCCAACCGCAGACTTTGCGTTCGGCTCCATTGGAGTTCGGACTGGACGACCACAAAAGCGGTATCGAGGGAGGATGTAATGAGAAAAAGCGTATTGGCGCTGACGGCATTCGTGGCTTTGGCAGGCGCAGCGCAAGCGCAAGATGATTTCTATCGCGGCAAGCAGATCAGAATCGTCGTCGGCAGCGAGGTCGGTGGCGGTTTCAGCAGCTACGCGCAATTGCTGTCCTCCCATTTCGGCAAGTACGTGCCTGGCAATCCGGCGGTCGTCATCGAACATCGGCCGGGTTCGGGGGGCGTTAATGCCATCGACTATGTGGCCAATGCCGGGCCCAAGGATGGGACCATCATTGCCGTGGCGATGCCGAATTTCTTCGTCACGCCTTTCGTCGAGCCGAAGGCAGCGAAATTCGATCCGGCGAAATTCCATTTCATCGGCCGCATGAGCGATTTCGGACGCGCCTTGGTCGCCTGGCACACGAGCGGCATGAAGACGTTGGACGATCTGAAGACCAAGGAAACTGTTCTGGCGACATCGGCCCGCCGTTCCACGACGACGATCCAGCCGGTTCTGATCAACGAAATTTTCGGCACGAAGATGAAAATCGTGACCGGCTTCATGGGCTCAGGCCCCACCGCCGTGGCGCTGGAACAGGGCGAGGTGCAGGTCAGCACCATCGCCTATTCGACTTTGCTCAGCCTGCATCCCGACTGGCTGCGCGACAAAAAGATCAACATCATTGCTGGACTCGATTTTACCGACATTCCCGGCGTCACGAAAATCCGCGACTTGATCGACGACCCGCAAAAGAAAGCGATGTGGGATTTTGTCGCCCTGCCATCCGAATTCGGCACGGCCTATGTGACGGCACCGGGCGTGCCCGAGGATCGGTTGCGCATCCTGCGTCAGGCTTTCGATGCCACCATGAAAAGCGACGAGATGATTGCCGACGCGAAGCGGCGCAATCTCGATCTCAATCCGAAATCGGGTGAAGACCTCGATCAGTTGTTCGCCAAGGCTGGCACACCGACGCCCGAGATCATCAAACATGTCGGCGGCATCATGGGCGTCAACTGACGATCCGTTGCAGCCACGGCTGGCGCGTGGCTGCTTCTTTTTCCCAAGCTTCGATCCGCGATCGATGTCGCATCGTCATGGCGACATCATCAAGGCCTTCGAGCAAGGCGGTGCGCTCGCCTGGGTCGATCGCGAAGGAAAAGACCTTGCCGTCGGGACAGACGATCGCATTGCGCACCAGATCGACCTCGAACGGTTGGCGACCATCGACGTCAACGACGCGCTGCTCAAACTCTGCCCCTGACGGCGCATCGAGCACGATCGGCAACATGCCGTTCTTGATGAGGCTCTCGCGATAGACGTCCGAGAAGCTGCGCGCGACGATGCAGCGCACGCCATGGGCCGCCAGCGCCCATACGGCCACTTCCCGCGCGCTGCCGCAGCCAAAATTACGTCCCGTGACGAGAATAGGGGCGCGATGGAACCGCGGCCGGTCGAGCACGAAAGGCGTGTCGGGATCGGCGCGCCAACGGGCGAAGAGCCCCGCCTGATAATCGGGCTCAAGCGCGCGCATGAATTGCACGGGCGTGATCTGATCGGTGTTAATGTTGTCGATCAGCAGTGGGGCGGCCGCGCCGCGAACGCTGGTGAACGTCTCCATAGCGGTCAACCTTTCGCCAGCAAGGCGCGCGGATCGCAGATCTGCCCCATGACGGCCGCAGCGGCGGCACTCGCCGGGCTGGCCAGATGGGTGCGCACGCCGGGGCCCTGACGGTTCTCGAAATTGCGATTGGTCGTCGAGACGATCCGCTCGCCGGGCGCGACTTTCTCGCCGCCACCTCCGGCACACATGGAACAGCCGGGTTCGCCCCAGAGGAAACCGGCGCGCATGAAGAGATCGCGCAAGCCCCGCTCCTGCGCCAAACGCGCCACGGTGCGCGAGCCCGGCACGACCACCGCCGTGACATGATCGGCCACTTTGCGACCCGCCAGAACCTGCGCCGCGCTTTCAAGATCGCTCAAACGCGCATTGGTGCAGGAGCCGATGAAGACGCGATCGATCTTCGTTCCGGCAAGCGCCGCGCCGGGCGCCAGATCGATATAGGTGACGGCGCGCTGCCAGCTCGTCTCGTCCAGCCCCGCCTCCTTGGCTGTTGGCACATGGCCGGAAATCGCGGCGACCTGCGCCGGCGACGTGCCCCAGGTGATTTGCGGCGCAAGAGCGGTGCAATCGATCGTCAGATCGGCCTCGAACCGCGCATCCAGATCGGATCGCATGCCCTGCCAATCGCCTTGCGCCCGGTTCCAGAGATCGCCCTGAGGTGCGAGGCGGTGCTGCGCCAGCCAGGCGAATGTCGTCTCATCCGGCGCGATGACGCAGGAGCGCGCACCCAGCTCCACCGCCATGTTGCAGAGCGTGAAGCGTGCTTCGACCGGCATCGCCGCCACGACGCGACCGGCAAATTCCAAGGCCATGCCACGCGCCGCCTCCAACCCGAGCTGGCCGATCACGTGCAAAATGACATCCTTGGCACAAACACCAACGCCAAGCGCTCCATCCAGATTGATCCGCATCTGGCGCGGCTTGCGGATCCACATGGCTTGCGTGGCGAGCACATGCTCCAGCTCGGAACTGCCGCAGGCCAGACCCAAAGCGCCGAGACCGCCCACGGTCGGCGCATGGCTGTCGACGCAGAGATAGGTCGAGCCCGGCAGGACGAAGCCGGTCTCCGGTGCCGCTACATGGGAAATCCCCTGCTCCGCATCGCCGACATCGAGCAACCGCAAATCATGCTGGCGCGCGGCCGCGCGCGCCGCATCGATGAAGGCACTGCTGCCGGCGGACAATTTTGGAAAGGATGGCACCGAATGATCCATCACCACCACGGCAAGATCTGGCCGGCGGATGCTGAGCCCGCGCCGGTCCAGATTTTTCAAAACCTGCGACGCGCGCACGTCATCGACGACAACACGATCGATATAGAGCAGCGTCTTGCCGCCCTCTTCGGCCAGGCTATGCCGCGCCCAAATCTTGTCGAACAGGCTCTCGCCCATCGCATTCATCCTCCCGCCGGTCCGATGTGATTATTTTAAGCGCGACCGTGCGAGGTAGGTTCTACAGGCGATCGACGGTCTCGCCAATGTCGGCCTTGCCATCAGGCCGACAGGCTACGCATCACCGCCAATCCCGCGGCGATCATGCCGATCGAGAGCACCAGGCTGAGTCCAAGATAGAGCGCCAAAGCCCCGTACTGCTGCCGCTCCCACAACAGGATCGTGTCGAGCGAGAAGGCCGAGAAAGTCGTGAAGCCGCCGAGAATGCCCGTGGTGAGAAACAGCCGCCAGTGTTGGGAGGCATCGCCGCGAAAGGCGAAATAGCCGGCGATGAGGCCCATGGCGAGCGAGCCGATGACATTGACCAGCAAAGTGCCGGACGGAAAGCCGATGCCGAGAAAACGCGCGGCGGCGAGATTGACCCCATGCCGCAGCGCCGAGCCGATGCCCCCGCCAATGAAAACGATCAGATAAGTCATACGATTGCCCTCGATTCATTTGGGGCAATAAAAAACCCGCCATCGGCGGGTCATCATCGAATCCCACCACGGCGGAGCCTTTACGGCCCAGGTCGCAGTAGGAGTCATCAGCCTTCGCGGCGGGTATCGGGGAACTCCATCCCCATCGCTACGCAAGATAGGAATGCGGTGGCGGCGTGTAAAGACGGCCACGCAAAAACCCCGCTGCCTTGCGGGGCAACGGGGCCATAGTCCGTTGGCGATTACATTAGGGACTGCTTTCGCCACTGCTCAAGCTAGGCCGTCGGCCTGACATGAAACTGACAAGCTCGCTCTACGAGGCGAACAAAAGCCCCGCTGTCTTGGGGAGACAACGGGGCTCGTGTGCAGTGTGCGGCGAACCACAATTGGGGACTGCTTATCGCCAGGAGCGAGGCTAGGAAAGCCGGCTGACAGGAAGCTGACTTTCGCGAAAGATTTTTGCCTCCCTGCTATCGTTCAAGCTTTTGTTTTAGAAGTCTTTTAAGCTGGCAGTCGGGTGATCAACTTGTCCAACGTCACCGGATAATCGCGCACGCGCACGCCGGTGGCATTGTGGACCGCGTTGGCGATCGCCGCGCTGACGCCGCACAGGCCCAGCTCGCCGACGCCCTTGGCCTTCATCGGCGAGGACATGGGATCGACCTCATCGAGAAAGATCACCTCCTGGTTGTGGATGTCGGCATGCACCGGCACTTCATAGCCGGCGAGATCGTGATTGACGAAAAAGCCCTGGCGCTTGTCGACGGCCAGTTCCTCCATCAGCGCCGCACCGACGCCCATGGTCATCGCGCCAATCATTTGGCTGCGCGCCGATTTGGGATTGAGAATGCGGCCGGCGGCCGCAACCGCCAGCATGCGGCGGATGCGCACTTCGCCCGTGGCGGCATCGACACCCACTTCGACGAAATGCGCGGCGAAGGTCGATTGCTGATAGCGCCGGCTGAGATCACCGAACTCGATCGTATCTTCCGCCGACAGGCCAGCTTCCCCCGCCGCCTCGCCCAGGGAGACGCGGCGATTGCCTTGCTGCACATAGCCGTCGCGGAAAGCCGCATCGTTGGAATTGAAGCCCAGCTTCTGCGCCACCGCCTCGCGCAGTTTGACGCAGGCGGCGTAGACACCCGAGGTCGACATATTGGCGCCCCACTGGCCGCCGGAGCCGGCGGAGGCGGGAAACCTGGAATCGCCCAGGCGCACCACCACCTTCTCGATGTCGACGCCCATCATCTCGGCCGCCGTCTGCGCGATGATCGTGTAGCTGCCAGTACCGATGTCGGTCATGTCGGTTTCCACCGTCACGATACCGCGTGCATCGAGGCGTACGCGCGCGCCGGACGCAGTCACCAGATTGTTGCGGAAGCCAGCGGCGACGCCCATGCCGACAAGCCAGCGGCCATCACGCACCTGCGCTGGTTGCGCCTTGCGCCCGGCCCAGCCGAACCGCTCGACGCCGATGCGCAGGCATTCGACCAGTTGCCGCTGGCTGAAACGCCGCTCGGGATGTTCCGGATCGACCTGCGTGTCGTTGAGGATGCGGAACTCAACCGGATCCATGTTGAGCTGTTCCGCCATCTCATCCATGGCGATCTCCAGCGCCATGAGGCCCGGCGCTTCGCCCGGCGCACGCATGGCATTGCCTTCCGGCAGATCGAGCACGGCGAGCCGGACCGCCGTCAATCGGTTGGCACCGGCATAGAGCAGCCGCGTCTGCTGGATGGCATTTTCCGGCGAACCGCCGCGCAGATTGCCGGACCAGCTCTCATGGCCGATCGCCGTGATCTTGCCGTCCGCTGTGGTACCGATGCGGATACGCTGGATGGTGGCTGGACGATGGGTGGTGTTGTTGGCGATCAACGGCCGCGTCAGCGCCACTTTCACCGGACGCTTGGCGATGCGCGCGCCAAGCGAGGCCAGCAGCAAATCACTGCGCGGGAACAATTTGCCGCCGAAGCCGCCACCGATATAGGGCGAAACCAGCCGCACGTTTTCGCGTGGAACCCCCAAAGTGATGGCGAGATCGCGCACGCCCCAGGCAATCATCTGGTTCGATGTCCAGACCGTCAGCTTGTCCCCCTCCCAGGCGGCGATCGAAGCATGCGGCTCCATCATCGCATGAGATTGATCGGGCGTCGTATAGGTCGCGTCCTGCTGCACCGGCGCGGCCGCGAAGGCGCCGGCGAAATCGCCAATCGACGTATGGTCATTCTCGTCTTGCAGCGGCGCCGTGTCGCGCGCGGCGGCGAGATCGAAGGCGCCGTCTTCACGTGCATAAGTGACCCGCACCAGGTTTGCGGCGGCGCGCGCCTGCTCGAACGTCTCGGCGACGACCAAAGCAATCGCCTGATGGTAGTGCTGAATCCGCGGCCCGCCCAGCAACACGGCGGTGTTCAGACTGCCTTTGCTGAGCTTGCCGGCATTCTCAGCCGTGACGATCGCCACGACACCCGGCGCCGCCTCGGCGGCCGCCAGATCCATCGAAACGATGCGCCCCTTGGCGATCGCCGCACCGACGACGAAGCCATAGGCTTGATTGGCTACGACATCGTGCTGCTCGTAAGCGTAGCGCGCCGTGCCCGTGGTCTTGAACGGCCCGTCGATCCGGTCAATCGGTTGGCCGATAACCTTCAGCTGATCGATGGGATTGGTGGTGGAAGGGCTGTCAAAGCGCATGTCACGACCTCGCTTGCATCAACACCGCCTGGAGCGTGCGCTCGACCAGCGGTAGTTTGAATTCGTTCTCATGGGTTGGCTTGGCGCCGGCGAGCAATTGCTCGGCCACCGCCTTGGCACCGCGCGGCAAGGCGCGCTCCGCCACTTCCATTCGCCAGGGCTTGTGCGCGACGCCGCCCAATGCCACCCGGCCGCTGCCGTCGGACTGGACGATGGCGCCGACCGAGACCAGCGCGAAGGCATAGGAGGCGCGATCGCGCACCTTGCGGTAAACGTGCACGCCGCCGATGGGCTTCGGCAGAACGACGGCGGTGATCAGTTCGCCCGGCATCAAAGCGGTTTCAAGATGTGGCGTGTTACCCGGCGCGCGATAGAAATCGGCGATCGGGATGCGCCGCACCGTGCCATCTGCCCGCACCGTTTCGATCACCGCGTCGAGCGCGCGCATGGCCACCGCCATGTCGCTGGGATGGGTGGCGATACAGGCCTCGCTAGCGCCAATCACCGCGTGCTGCCGGCTGAAACCGGCGAGCGCGCCGCAGCCGCTGCCGGGCTGCCGCTTGTTGCAGGGCTGGTTGGTGTCATAGAAGTAAGGACAACGCGTGCGTTGCAGCAGATTGCCCGCCGTCGTCGCCTTGTTGCGCAACTGCCCTGAAGCGCCGGCGAGCAAGGCGCGCGACAGCACGCCATAGTCACGCCGCACGCGTGCGTCGGCGGCAAGATCGGTGTTGCGTACCAGGGCGCCGATGCGCAGACCGCCCTCCGCCGTCGGCTCGATCTTGTCGAGCGTCAGGCCATTGACATCGATGAGGTGAACCGGCGTTTCGATCTCAAGCTTCATCAGATCGAGAAGATTGGTGCCTCCGGCGATGAATTTCGCGCCTTGAACCCGCTCGACCGCAGCTGCAGCTTCGCGCGGCGATTGCGCGCGCTCGTAAGTGAAGGACTTCATGCCTTTTTCCCCGCAACTTCGGTGATGGCGTCGACGATGTTCTGATAAGCGCCGCAGCGGCAGATGTTGCCGCTCATGCGCTCGCGCAGCTCTTCCGGCGTGAGCTGGGGCGTGGCGATCAGATCGGCCGTCACGTGGCTGGGGACGCCGGCCTCGATCTCGTTCAGCACGCCGATGGCCGAACAGATCTGGCCGGGGGTACAGTAGCCACATTGATAGCCGTCGTGTTTGACGAAGGCGGCCTGCATGGCATGCAGATTGTCCGGTTGGCCCAGGCCTTCGATCGTCGTGATCGTATCGGCCTCGTGCATGACCGCCAGCGACAGGCAGGCGTTGATGCGCCGGCCGTCGACCAGCACCGTGCAGGCGCCGCACTGGCCATGATCGCAGCCCTTCTTCGTGCCGGTGAAATGCAGATGCTCGCGCAGGGCATCGAGCAAGGTCGTGCGCGTGTCGAGCTCTAGCTCTTCGCGCTTGCCGTTGACGGTGAAAGCGACCTTCGTCAATGCGGTGCCGGCCACAGCGGCCGCCGCCACGCGACCACGACTGGCGCCGCCGGCCTGAGCATTGGCCGTGACCGGTGCGGCCGTGACGACAACCGATGCGGCACCGGCCTGCAAAACCTGCCGTCGGGTTGCTTCGAAATCGCAACGAGGATGCATGTCGAACTCCATTTCAGGGGCTAATTCGGGATTTTCTTGGGAGTTGTCTTTGGAATGATGGGATAACTTCGCAGTGGCCGCCGCCGCGCCGCGCTACACGAAATCGTGAACGCTTCGCGGCGGCACCAAATGGCAGCCGTTATCGCAACGCCTGAACAGGCGATGCCGACAGTTTCAGCATTGAATTCTCCGCTTTGGCCGGCCTGCCTGACCGCTGTGAACGGTCAAGAGAAACTGATCCACGAACCTGTGGGCACGCGGTTGGGGATCACGGGCGGCTAGCTGAAGGAAAATAATGCGCGATCACGCCCTCCATTAGGGGCTTAAATCCGCATGCGCTTATGCGCGCTATTCATGAATGGTGGGGAACCATTTAGCGCGGTTCCCCTATCTGGTTATCAGGCGAGATAGGCCGGGAGAGGCGAACGGTCCTGCAATTGGATCAGGCGTCGCGCCAATTCTTCGAAAAGTTCGGCCTTGCGCGCCAAAGTCGTCGGGCTGTTCCAGAGATTGGCGACCTCCTGGGGGTCGTTTTCGAGATCGTAAAGCTCGCCCCAATCCTCGCCATCGCGCACGCTCATGCGCCACTTTCTCGTCACCAAAGTGCGCACGCGCTGCGGCCTGTCAAAGCCCGTCATCGGCCGCTGGCTGTCCTCTTCGATCACCAGGGAGCTCGGTTCCGCCTCCTCAAGGAGATTGCGTCCTTGGATGCCGTTGTAGGGCTGGATGCCGGCACGCCGCAGAATGGTCGGCGCGATATCGATCGACTGGGCGAGATCGGGACGTATGTCGGCGTTGCGACCCGGTTCGCTCCAGATGAAGGGCACGCGGATCAAGCCCCGATAGTGCAACAGCAGTTTCAGCATGATGCCATGGTCGCCCATGAAGTCGCCATGGTCGGACGTGAAAATGACAATCGTGTCCTGATCCAGTTCCAGCTCGGCCAGTTTGGCCCGCACCCGCGCGATGGCATCGTCGATCATCGAGATCGAACCATAGGTCAAGGCGATGATGTCGCGGGTTTCGCTGGCCGTCACGGCGAACGGGCTTTGCTTGTTGCGCGGATCGCTGCCTTTCGCCAGAGCCTCGCGCATCCGCACAATCGGCGGCAGATCGCCATTGTCGAATGAGGCCGGCAGAGGAATGTCGGCGGGATCGTACATGTCCCAATATTTGCCGGGCGGCGTGAATGGATGATGCGGATCGGGGAACGACATCTGGATGAAGAAGGGTTTGGATGGCTCAAGCGCGCACTGCTCAAGCGCCGCGACGGTGCGTTCTTCGATGAAGCGGGTCGAATAAAGCTCTTCCGGCACGGCGGTGCGCCAAGCTTGCGGCGCCTTGATGCGCTGATCCGGTAGAGCATTGCCAGGTCCGACCAGTTTGTCGAAATTGGGCTCGCGCGCCAGCGCCCAGAGGCGATAGTCGCCGCAGGCACGATCGCCATGGTCGGCGACGAGTTCGAAATGATCGAAGCCGTAGAAACTATCCTCCTTATGCCGCGATTGCGCGGTGACCGGCCACTGCATGATGTTTTCATATTCATAGGCCGCGCCGGTACGGTGATCCTTGTGCGCGTCGCGGAGCGGCTCGGGCGGCGTTGCCAGGCCGGGCTCGGCCTTGAAGCGATTGACGGCCGGCTCGCCGGTGAAGGATTGCAGATGCGATTTGCCGATCAATGCGGTGGCATAACCACTATCGCGCAGCAGTTCGACGAAATTGGCGTGATTGCGGGATAAAGCAATGCCGTTATGGCGCACGCCGGTGAGCGACGGCATCCGCCCCGTCATGATCGACGCCCGGTTCGGCATGCAGATCGGATTGGCGACAAAGAAATTGTCAAACCTGAGGCCCTGCCGGCTCAAGCCATCAATCGCCGGCGTGCGGACAATCGGATTGCCATAGCAGCCCAAATGATCGGCCCGGTGCTGATCGGTCATGATCAGCAGGAAATTCGGCCGACGCTTCGCTCCCATCATTTTACTCCGATAGCTTGATGCCGGCACCGGCGATCACTTCGCCCCAGCGCGCCGTTTCATCGCGGATCAGTTGGACAAATTCGCCCGAAGGCAGAAAATGCACGCGCAAGCCCTGCGCGGTCAGACTGTCGCCAAAGCCCGGCTGGTCGATGACATGCCGGATCGATGCGGCGAGCCTGTTGGCGATCTCGGGCGGCATGTTCGCGGGCCCAATGACGCCGGCCCAGAAATCCATTTCGAGGCCTTTGAAGCCAGCTTCCGCCGTCGTCGGCACATCGGGCAGCGCGGGGCTGCGCACCTTATCCATGGTGGCAAGAACGCGCAGGCTCCCTTCCCTATGATAGACCGCCGTCACATTGGGCATTTCAAAGGTCGCATCGATGCGGCCCGCAAGCATATCCACCATCGAGGCCGCGCCGCCCCGATAAGGCACGTGGCGCAGTTTTGTGCCCGTCGCCCGTTGAAACAGTTCGGCCGCCATGTGCGGCAGCGATCCGACACCGACAGAGCCGTAAGAGATTTCATCCGGGCGCGCCTTCGCCAGAGCGACGAATTCGCCCAACGTTTTCGCAGGCACGGATTTGTTGACGGTGACGGTCAGCGTGCCTGACGTCACCAGGCCAATATGGGTGAAGGATTTAATCGGATCATAGGGCGCCGTGTGCACCAACTGCGGCCCGATGGCGAGGGAGGCCACGACACCGATACCGATCGTATAGCCATCGGGCTCGGCTTTCGCGACCGCGGCTGTGCCGACCCGCCCACCAGCCCCGGCGATATTCTCGACGACCACCGTGCCGTTCAGATCGCCACTCATGCCATTGGCAAGCAAACGACCAAGGACATCGAGGGGGCCACCGGCGACATAGGGCACGATCAATCGGATTGGCCGCGTGGGATAATCCAGCGCGTATGCCGCCGAGACGGAGGCCGCGCCTCCCCAGGACAGAGCGACGGTTAAGACGAAGGCATGAAAGCGCAGCCGCATGATACCCCCTGCCAATCTATTCCTCTTTGAAGGACATCTTTACAGACCGGCAGAGGGTCGAAAAAATCAGATGATTAGAATCAATCATCAGGAAAAGTGATGATTCTCGATCCACGCCATCTGGTTCAGTTGGCGACCATTGTAGAGCTGGGCACCTTCCAGGCGGCGGCCGATGCGCTGGGCGTCACCCAGCCAGCGCTGACGCGCACGATCCAGATCCTCGAGAAGCGGGTCGGCAGCGCTTTGTTCGATCGGACAACCCGCCGGGCCGTTCCCACCACAGTCGGCTTGGAGCTGGCGGCGATCGGCCAATCCATCCGCTCCGCCACCCTGCGGGCACGCGACATTTCGCAAAGTTTCAGCCGTGGCCAGGCCGGACGGCTGCGCATCGGCGCGACGCCGCTCGTCGCCGGCGTCTTCCTGGCCCCCATCATCCGTGACTTTCTTACGACCAATGAAAGCGTCTCCATCGCGCTGTCGATGGGGCTCGTTGGCGAGCTGAACGACACACTGCGCAAAGGCGACATCGATCTGATTGTCGGGCCGATCGGACTGTTCGAGCGCAGCGACGATCTGATCTACGAAACGCTGTTCGACGATGAAATCGGCTTCTTTTGCCGCGCCGGTCATCCCCTTCTTAAACGCAAAACGATCGGCGCGGCCGAGCTGAACAAGATGCGCTGGATCATGCCGCCACGCGGCAATCTCTTCCGCTTTCAAACCGACAGTGCGCTGGAGGAAATGGGTGTGGAACAGGTGCGCGTCGCGCTGGAAACGCTCTCGACGGAAGCCTCGATCGAAATCGCCCGAATGACCGATTTCCTCACGCCCCTTTCCGCTCTGACGATTTCGTCAAACGCGATCTCTGGATTGGCACGCTTGCCCATCCATTCGGATCGCCTGCGCCGACCGCTTGGCGCGATCAGCCGCAAGTCGGCGCTGCAACCCTTGGTGCGCGTGTTCATCAACGCGATCGTTGAAGCAAGAGGCAAGAGCAAGCGTTAGGAATTCAAATTCTCTGAATGCCCGCTTTGTCGACGACGCCCTTCCAGCGCGTGATTTCCGACGCAATGAAGCTGCGCATGGCCTCCGGCGTCGTGGCTTCCGGCTGGACACCGAGAAAGCCCAACTGCTCACGGACCTTTGGAACCTGCAAAGCTTTGGCGATCGCACCATTGAGGCGCGCCACCACATCGGGCGGTGTGCCGGCCGGCGCGGCGATGCCGTTCCACGAGCGCACTTCAAATCCCGGTAGCGTCGCGGCGATCGGCGTGACCTGCGTCAATCCCGGCCATGGCTCGCGGCTGGTGACGCCCAATCCGCGGATGGTTCCCGAGCGGATGGCTTCGCCGGTGACCGTGATGCTATCGACCATCAGATCGATGCGGCCGCCCATCAGATCGGACAACGGCTCCATGCCGCCGCGATACGGCACATGGGTGAGTTTGATCCCAGCCATTTCGGCGAACAATTCGCCGGTCAGGTGCTGCGTCGAGCCGACACCGACCGAGGAAAAGGTGAATTTGCCCGGTTCCTTCTTGGCTGCCGCGATGAGATCGCCGATGGATTTGATCGGGCTCTGCAAATAGGTGGCGATGACGAAGGGAAAGGTCGCGACGAGGGAGACGAACGCAAAATCGTCGACTGGGTTGAAGCGCAGGTTTTTGTAGAGCGCCGCCGAGACCGCATGGCCGCCAGTCAACATGATGATGCGGTAGCCGTCCGGCTCCGAACGCGCGACGTTCTCCGAGGCGATATTGCCGCCAGCACCGGCCTTGGCTTCGACGACCACCTGCTGGCCAAGCGCGGTTGACAGTTCGCCCGCCATCACGCGGGCGATGGAATCGGCGTTGCCGCCGGCGCCAAATCCATGCACCAGCACGATCGGCTTGCGCGGCCAGTCCTGCGCCCAAAGCGGTTGGCTGCATGTGGCGGACGCGAGGAGACCCGCGACGACGGAACGGCGCGTAGGCATGGAAAACTCCCTCCCAATTTCCAGATTCAAAGATGCCGGCCGCTGTCGACGACGATCGAGCTGCCCGTGGTCAGGCGCAGATGCGTCACGGCGGATATGATCGCCAAAGCGACGTCATCCGGCTCGGCGACTTGTTTGAGCGGTGTCGAAGCAGCCTGCTTTTCGACGCCTTCGCGCCCGCGCCCCGGCACGAAATCGGTGGCGACCGCCGCGGGCGCGATCGTGATCACGCGCACTTCCGGCGCCAGAACACGCGCCAGGGACAGACCCATCGTGTCGAGCGCCGCCTTCGAAGCGCAATAAGCGATCGAACTGCCGAGGCCGGTGAAGCCGGAAATCGACGAGATGTTGATGACGATGCCATCGCCGCTGCCGCGCAGCAGCGACGCGAAAGCCCGGATGGTGGCGAACGGTCCGCGCACATTGGTCATCAGGATACGATCGAAGGTCGCGTCGTCGAGCCCGTCGAGATCGGCATGTGGCACCGCGCGGGTGACGCCGGCGGAATTCACCAGCACGTGTACCTTGCCGAAAGTCTGTTGCACCGTCGCCGCGGCGGCCACGATTGCGGCGCTGTCCTCCATGGGAATGCGAAGCGCGATGTGTTGGCCGCCCCCGAGACCCGCGATGATCTCCTCAGCGCGTTCGCGGCCGGAATTATAGCCGACGACAACGGTCGCACCGGCGCGGGCCAAACGGCGAACCGTCGAGGCGCCAATGCCATTGCTGCCCCCGGTTACCACCGCGATGCGGCCGCGAAGATCATATTCTCCCCGCCCCGCTGCACGACTCTCTGTCACTCGATATTCCTTCCATCTGCCTTCATGAAGCATGAACAGACGGTAACAGGATCGGAAAAGGGGCTCTGTCACACGATCTGGTGACAGAGCCTCATGACATGAGGCGCCGCATCAGCTCGTTCTGCGAACTGATCCCCAAACGGGCATAGGCACGTTTGCGATAGGTCAGGACCGTGTTGAGCCCGATGTTGAGACGCAGGCTGATGCCTTCGGACGTCAGGCCAAGGGCGACCAGGGCGCAAACCTGTCGCTCGCGCGCCGTCAAAGCCGGCGCCAAGGCGGCCAACCGTTCGCTGAACTGCCATTCAAGGTCTTGGACGGGCTTTGGGCGGCTCTCATAGTCGTGGCGCCAGACGAGCGCCAACAGCAGGTCGGCCATCTCCGCCAGGCAATCGATATCCTCGTCGCGGAAGTCATGGCCGCAGCGACGATAGAAATTCAATCGCATCACATGGTCGTCGCGGGTCTCGACGATTGATAGGCGATGGTTGAGATTGACGGCGCCATAGCATTCGTTGCGATAGGCTCGATCGTCGACGTCCCTGGCATTGATATCGACGATGAGGTTCGTCGAGACGGATCGCCGCTCCCGTGGCGCTTCGGCAAGCAATCGCATCACCGGATCGCTCATCCAATGGGTCCGTACATAGCGTTCGGCCACCGCGCGCGCGACCGGGCGCGGTCCTTTGTTCTCGGCCACCACGGTGCGGATGATGCCTTCCGGCGCCGCGCAGAAGGCGGTCACATGATCCACCGCCAGCAGGTCATGGGACAGGCTGAACAAGGCGCCGCCAAAGTCCGGCTGACCAATTTGGGCGACCATGGCGGCCATGGCCCGCAGACCGTGACGGCCGGCGCCAGAATGTCCAAGGTCATGCACCCGCATCAATCCCCTCCCTCGGGTTCTTCCCCACCCAGAAACCAAACGGTCCCGCCTGTCCAGGCACAGGCGGCCGGCCGACGATCAATTCTACGCCAATTGGGCTGCGGGCTCTACGCCGTGCGATCCTTATAGGACCCGGTATCGAACCAGGCTTGGAAGGTGGGGGCGATGGCAGGCCCGGTGACGAGCCCGGCCTGCCAGTCCGCGTGGGCGGGCCGGACGATCAGCATCCAGCCCTCGCCATAGGCGTCCTGGTTCAAAAGTTCCGGCTTTTTCTCAAGCCGTTCGTTGTGGGCGATGACGGCCCCCTCGAAGGCAGCCCGGGCCGAGCCGACCCATTTGCCGCCCTCGACCACGGCGAAAGACTTGTCCCTCTCGAAATCCCGGCCGATGCGCTTGGGCGTAAAGACCAGCACATCACCCATGAGATTGGCCGCCCAGCGGGTGAAGCCAGTGCGCACAGTTCCGTCAGCCAGCGGCTCGTACCAGATCTGGTTTTCGACGTCGTAGTGGAGATGTTCGGGAAAATCGCAGTCCTGGATGATGACCATCGCCCGCCTCAATAGGTGAGAACGCGGCAGGAGCCGTCCATCACATCCTGGATCATGGCAGCGGCGCCCATCAAGCCGCTGCATTCGGGAATGAGGTCGCTCTCGTCAATGTCGAAGAGATCGAGATTGGCCGGGCAAGCCCAAAGCTTGGCGCCGTGGTCATGCGCCTCCTTGATCCAGTCATAGACGGTTTTAGGATGACCGGGCTTGATGTGAATCTTTTCGGCAACGCCCTTGATCATCAGCTTGCCGGCAGCCGCCGTGCAGACGATATCGACCTGGTAGTCCATCGCTGCCGCGACCGCCGCATGATAGAAGGGCGCGCCCAACTCCTCGGCATTGCGCGGATCGGTGTTGAGAAGAACGACCAGCAGCCGCGTGCTCATGGCAGGACATGTCCGATCACTGCGTTACCTCGTCGATGCGCATGCGGCGGCCCCATTTGTCGAAGAAATGGCCTTCGTTCAGCACCAGACGATCGTCATCGACACGGGCCTCAAGTTCACGCAGCCTGACGCGCGCGGTTGGATTGTCCAGTGGGCCGCCCTGGCTTGCGGTGGTGGGAAAGAAAGCCGCGCCATCCCAATCAGCACCAGAGCCGGCGAACATGACGACGATCTCGCCCCATGTGATCTCATCGCCGATGACGTTGAAATAGGTCGAGCACAGCGGCGTCACTTTCGCCGTGCCCGTGTCGACGAGGATGACCAGCGCCGTGAACTCGCCGGTCGCAGCAAATTCACTGGCGATCCAGGCTTCGAAGTCGCTGACGGGAGTCTCAGAAGTCGACAACGGGCGTCTCCGGAATATAGTGCTCGAACAATATCCAGAAAGCCGAGCCATGCTTGTCATGATACCAGCTTTCGAACCGATCGAGGGCGGCGATCACGTCCGCTTCCGGCTCCCCCGCCGGATCGCGGCAGGCGAAAATGGCTTGCGCGACGGGCGCGAAATTCTCGCAAATCGCCTGCCGCACCTCACTGTCGCTTGACCAGCCGAGCTTGGTGCGCAGAACGCCGACGGCACGGGCCAAGGCGATTTCCTCGCTGTCGGCGCTTTGCATGCCCTCGGCAACCGCACGCATGAAGTTGAACCGACGATAAGCGAATTTGCGGTCTTCCTCGATTTTTCTCAGGCGCGCCGACATTTCCTGGCGCAAGGCCGCCTCGGCCTCGTCGCTACGGTGGGTGGCGCGTTGGAGATGATCGAGAAAGGACGGCGTCGCAACGGTCACAGCGCGCTCCTGGATGATGGCGGAAGAGAGAGGGAGTCGAACCCACCAAGGACCGTCTCGCGGCCCCTCCCGGATTTGAAGTCCGGACGCCCCACCGGGAACGCTTCTCTTCCATCTGTTGGCCTGTCGTTCGATGAACGAAACAGGTCGACCCGATGACGGTTCATACGGCGTAGATCGCCACGCCGCAATGTCACGCCATGGCGATCGAAAAATTCAAGAATCTGGATCGCCACCTTGCGACCGTTGTCGAGCCGGTCGCGCAATTGCGCGGCTGAGAATTCACCTTTCGGCGCCTGGCTCGCCACGTCGACAGCAATATCGACCATTTCGGCGACGGTGCCGCGCAGAAAGAAATGATCGTGCGCCACCTCGTCGACCAAGCCCATGCGTCCCAGCAATTTGAACAGGCGGCGGATATCGTTTTCATGCAGGCCGATAATGCCGGCGATATCGCGAACGCGCGGCGGGCGAAAGCGCTCGGCATCGGCGATCATCGGCCGAATTTTGCTCCATACCTGTTCGTCCGCCGACGTCAGGCGCACCTCATGGCCTGGCAAGCGCACCCAGGCGCCCTGCAAGCCGACTTCGCCACCCTTCGCCAATCCTTGCAAGAAAGACAGAAAGGTTGGCGCTGGCAGGCGCGGCAGAAGCTGCAGCCGCAGCCGCTCGAGACCGATGCCCGGCAGATCGGGATTGTCGGTATGGAAGCTTTCGAGCGTCGCCAACAGATCGCGCTTGAGTTTCAGCCACGTCGCGGGCGAGAGGCCGAGTTCAGCGTTTTGCGCGCGAATGCGCAACACACCTTGTCGGTCGATCAGCGCATCCATCGCCGGGGCGTTAAGCGCGTGATCGCGGGCGAAGGCTGTTAGATCGACCGAGAATGGCGATCGTGCCAACAAAGCCGCCAATACGCCCGCAGGCTCACCAAGCGCCAGGGCTTCGATCTGCCCAAGGCGTTCCGGCGTGCGGCGTTTGCGCGCCGGGGCGCGCAGATCAAGGAGCGTGCCGCCACCAATGGTGCGCTGGCCAGTGGTGTCACGCAGAACGAACCGATCGCCGACAGCCGCGGCGATCGGATGTTCCAGAACCAATTGCACGAAGGCCTCGGTGCCCGGCTGCACCGGTTCATCGTCGAGCAGAACGATGCGCGCGCCCACTTCGACGGCGGCATGATGCAGGCGCACCGGCATCCACTGCGCCAAAGGCTTGCTTTCGCCGGCCAGCAGCCGAACCTTCGCATCGATGCGATCGGTCGGCGCATGCAAATGTGGATCAAGCACCACGTCGCCACGCCGGATGGCATCCTTGGCTACGCCTTCACCCGCCAGATTGAGCGCGCACCGCTCGCCGGCCAGTCCGCGCTCGCGTGGCTGGTTCTGGGCGTGAATGGACCGCACGCGGGCTGAGAGGCCGGAGGGACTGATCGTGACGTGGTCGCCGACCGCCACCTGGCCAGACAGGACCGTGCCCGTCACCACCGTGCCGGCGCCCTGCAACACGAAGCAGCGATCAACAGCAAGCCGAAAGCGGCCGTCGTCGGCCTGCCGTTTCAACCGCGTCTGCCAATCGAACAGGCGTGTCCGCAGTTCGTCGACGCCTTCGCCGCTGACCACTGAAACCGGTATGATCTCGGCTTGCGCCAAAGCGGTTCCGCTTAAAGCCTGATGGATCTCGGCGATCACACGGCCCCGATCCTCGGGCGCCAGCAGGTCGGCCTTCGTGAGGGCAACAATGCCGTGCCTGATGCCAAGGAGATCGACGATCATCAGATGTTCACGCGTCTGGGGCATCACGCCGTCGTCGGCCGCGACAACCAGCAAGGCGAGATCGATACCGGTGGCCCCGGCTAGCATGTTGCGCACGAAAGCTTCATGCCCTGGCACGTCGATGAAGCCGACGATGGAGCCATCGGGCGCCGGCAAATAAGCGAAGCCAAGATCGATGGAAATGCCGCGCTTCTTTTCTTCCTTCAACCGATCCGTGTCGACGCCAGTCAACGCTTGAACCAGCGAGGTCTTGCCGTGATCGATATGACCGGCGGTTCCGACGATCATGCGACGGCCTCCACATCCGGCTTGGCGGCCCGCTGCTCGGCTTCGGCGATCTCGGTACTGTTCAAAAATAGCCGGGCGGCCGGAAGAAACGGATCCGCCAACGCGCTGCCGTTGGCTTTGGCGCGCAATAGCAAGGCGAGTGCCTGCACCGGATCGCGCGGCACGCCGGCGCCAAGGTGATGCGCCGCGCCCAGCATGGCCTGACCATCGGCATCGCCAGCGGCCGCGGCCTTGCGCCACCAGGCAGCGGCTTCCGCCGGATCGCGCTCCACGCCCAGCGCGTTGTGATAGATCATGCCAAGCCGGGTCATCGACGCGGCAACGCCCTGCTCTGCCGCCGCTAAAGCCCAGCGCCGCGCCTCGGCCGGATCAAGCGTGATGGTCTCGCCTTCGAGCAGCATCCAGCTCAGCATGTCCTGCGCCGGGCCATCGCCAGCCTCTGCCGCGAGCCGATAGAGTTCGGCGGCACGGTCGAAATCGGCTTCGATGCCTTGGCCAAGCGAGTCCTGTCCCTTGAAATAGAGCGCCGCCAGATTGCGTCGGCCGACGGGGTCGCCCGCATCGGCGGACAGCGTCAGCCATTTCAGGGCCAGAGCGTCATCACGCTCGACGCCAAGCCCTTCAGCGAAACAGGCGCCGATATTGTTTTGCGCACGCGGAACACCGGCATGCGCCAATGGTGCCCAAAGATCGAGAGCCTTGGCATAGTCGCCCCGGCTCGAGGCCTGATAGGCGGCCGCCATGGTGGCGGCAACATCCACATCCTCGGCCTTCGATTTGCCGAACAGGCGTTCAAGCCACTGCATCGGCTCCGCCCTTGAGATCGAGCTTCGACAGATTGGCGATAAAGCCGGCTTCATCGTCGAGGCAGCGTAGATCAAGCACCAGACTTTGGTCGGCGATATGGCCGATCACCGGAATGGGCAGGCTGCGCAAAGCGGCGGAAAGCTGATTCAAGGCACGGCCGCTGCCATCGACCGGGCGCAGGGCGAGACCAGCGCTGGCAATGGCTTCGAGCGGCAAGGCACCGGAGCCGATCTGGCTCGCACAGGCGACGATGTCGACGGCAAACTTCTGTCCGATGGCTTTGGTCAGAACGGGCACGAGCCGTTTCGCCTGCGCTTCGATATCAGCGCGGGGCCGCGCCAGCAGGCGCATGGTCGGCAGGCGCTCAGCCAAGCGATCGGGATCGCGATAGAGTTTGAGTGTCGCCTCCAGCATCGCCAGCCGGACCTTGTCGACCCGCAGCGCGCGCTTCATCGGATTGCGGTTCACCTGTGCCAGTAGTTCCTTGCGCCCGACGATGAAGCCGGCCTGCGGGCCACCAAGCAGTTTGTCGCCGGAGAAGGTGACGAGATCGGCGCCGTCGGCGACGGCCTCCGCTACGGTCGGCTCATGTTTCAGGCCGAAACGACGCAGATCGACCAGAGTGCCGGAGCCAAGATCGTGCACGACGGGCACTTTGCGCTCGCGCGCGATCTCGACCAGTTCACGCGCTTCGACTTCGGCGGTGAAACCTTCGATGCGATAGTTGGACGTGTGAACTTTCAGCACCAGACCGGTGTCAGACCCAATGGCGCCGACATAATCCTTGCGATGGGTGCGGTTCGTGGTGCCGATCTCAACCAGGCGCGCGCCGGCGCGAGCCATGATATCGGGCATGCGGAAAGCACCGCCGATCTCGATCAGCTCACCGCGCGAGACGATGGCATCGCGGCCTTGGCCCAGGGTGTTGAGCGCCAGCAGAACAGCGGAGGCATTGTTGTTGACGACCGTCGCGTCTTCCGCGCCGGTGAGTTCGCAGAGCAGCGCACGTACATGATCGTCGCGCTCGCCGCGCTTGCCGTCGTCGACATCGAATTCGAGCGAGACCGCATTGCGCATCGCCTGTACGGCCGCCTCGATCGCCACGTCGGCGATCAAAGCGCGGCCGAGATTCGTGTGCAGGACGGTGCCGGTGAGATTGAACACGGGACGCAGGCTGGAGCGATCCTGCGCCTCCAGCCGCTGCGCGGCGAGGCCTGCTATTTCCGCACTGGTGCCCGGCCTCTTGTCGGCCCGCAAAGCTGCCAGCGTATCGCGCACCGCCTCAACAGCAGCCGGACGGCCGAACCGCGCGATGGCTGCCACAGCTACGTCGGTTTTCAGAACTTCATCGACTGACGGGAGGCGGCGCGGATTGTGGATTTCAGCCTGCGACATCGCCCCCTCCTCAATAACCAAGCAGGTAGGGATTGAAAGCACCGCGTCGATAGCCGGCTTCGCGCACCAGTAGATCGAGCCCCAGGGTTGCCACATCGTCGGCAACCGGCTCGAGCGAAGGCTCCTTATGCTGATGCAGGATTTTCACATAGCTGCGGCATTCCTCGCAGGTCTCGGCCTGGACGTTCGAGGCCACGCCATCGATCTCCTTGTAGCCCATGCCCTTGGTGGTGCCGCAAACGGTGCAACGAATGCGGACATAGTGCCACCAGGTCTCGCAGAGCGCGCAAACGCAAAAGCGCGTATTGGCGGCATTCTGCCAACCGACGACAACGGACGAAACGGGCGGACCGCCACAGACCGGGCATAAGGCATCGCCCACGGGCACCAGTCGTTCCGCATCAAGCCGTGCCGCAACGCGGGCGAAATGCACCTGCATGGCGGCCGCGACGAAGACATGGCTCGCCAGGCTCTCCATCGGAATGGCATTGGCGAGAACTGCCCGCACCATATCGTCTCGCGTCGAGGGGCTGGCACGCCTGACGGCATCGAGCGCGCCACGTGCGGTGTCCGGCATGTCGATGGTGACGGCCTGGTCGAACAGCCGGTCGAGCGTGGTTTCGAGCGTCGGCTCGGTGACGAAACGGGCGCGGTCAATGGGCGGCATGTCGAATTGCCGGGCACGCTCGCGCGCCTCCAGCGGCGGCACGTCCGGCTCCGGCAGACCATCCTGAATGCGATGCTGGGTCTCAGCGAGATCGGCCAAAAAAGTCAGGTAAGGCCCGAGCTGATGTGCGGACGCCAACACGCGCAAACGTTCGGCGCGGGTCGCGAACAAATTGGTCGGATCGGGGAGTCGGGCGAAGGGCGGCTTGGCCACCGCCCCGATGGGAACAGGATCATGGCGCGGTGCGCCGGCATTACTCATCTCTCAACCTCACGAACCCTCCGGGCCACGTGCAGTGTGGCGCCCCGCCGGCCGGACAGCCGGCGGCGCGTCTACCTCAATGCTTCGCCACCAAATTGCGCAACCATTTGCGATGATGCCGCCAAGCCCAACCGCCGGTCACCTGGCCGCTGGTCATGGCGCCGATGGTGCCGCGCACCCAGATCGCCGCATAGACGTGGACGATCCAGACGCTGATCGCGATCACCGCCGTGACGGCGTGAACGAGAACGGCGACGCGCTTCTGCGTGATCGTGAAATAAGGACCGAAATATTGATCCCAGATCACGATGCCGCTGGTGATCAGCACCAGGATCAGGAGCGACATCGACCAGAACACCAGCTTCTGGCCGGCGTTATATTTGCCGACCTCCGGCAGTTTCTCCTCGTGGCCGGCGACGACGTCACGCACACGCGCCAACCACGTGCCGTCCTCGCGCTTCCACAGATTGAGCTTCCAGAAGCGGAAGAACAGACCGAGGAAGCTCACGAACAGAACCACGCCGAGCCAAGGATGGATGGTGCGGGTCCATTCGCCACCACCGAAGAAGACCGTCAGGAAGAACAGGCTTGGGTGGAAGAGAGCCAGGCCAGACAGAGCGAGCAGCACGAGGCTGATCGCCGTGATCCAATGGTTGACCCGCGCGGCCGCCGTGTAACGGTCGACGGTGACAGGATTGCCAGGATGGACTGCGTCTCCGGGGTCGATTTCTGAATTGCTCATTGTCCCCTCTCAGCCAACCGTTTCGCCGCTTCTTCATCCTCGGGAGAGACCCGGTTGGGGCCCGCCACGATATGATGCAGCAAGCCGACCGCGGCGACAGCACCCATCACCGCCAGACCCGCGTATTTGGTCATGCCCTTCCAGATTTCGACGATCGGGCTGATCGTCGGATCCTTCGGGAGGTTCGCATAGAGCTGGGGCTGATCGGCGTGATGCAGCACGTACATGACATGCGTGCCGCCAACACCCGGCGGATCGTAAAGCCCGGCGTTCTTGAAGCCGCGCGATTGCAGATCCTTGATGCGCTCATCGGCATGTTTCTTCATGTCCTCCTTGGGACCGAAGACGATCGCCTGGGTCGGACAGGCTTTGGCGCAAGCCGGCCCCTGCCCGACGGCCACACGATCTGAGCACAGCGTACACTTATACGCCTTGCCCTCGGTCTTGGAGATGCGCGGAATGTTGAAGGGACAGCCCTTCACGCAATAACCGCAGCCGATGCAATTTTCCTTCACGAAATCGACGATACCGTTGGAATATTGCACGATGGCGCCCGGCGACGGACAGGCCTTGAGGCAGCCGGGGTCGGCGCAATGCATGCAGCCGTCCTTGCGGATCAGCCATTCAAGGTTCTGCGTCTGCGGATTCACCCACTCGGTGAAACGCATCAAGGTCCAAGTCGCCGTGGTCAGGTCATGCGGATTGTCGTAGGTGCCGGTGTTGACACCCACCTCCTCGCGCAAATTGTTCCACTCAAGACAGGCCGTCTGGCAGGCTTTGCAGCCGATGCATTTCGACACGTCGATGAGCTTGGCGACCTGAGTCATCGGCTCGGCCGCCGGTACGCTCGAAGCGGACCGGCGAACGAGATTCTTATCGCTCAACTTGGGCGCGGATGGGGTGACCGTGGGATTTGGGAGAGGAGGATACATGTTCTTCGTCTCCCTTATGCCACCGGCCCGGCGATGGGCTCGATATCGACCAGAAACGCCTTGTATTCGGGCGTTTCGATGTTGGCGTCGCCGACATAGGGCGTCAGGCTGTTAGGCCCGAACCCTTTCTTGGCGACACCGGTGAAGCCCCAGTGCAGCGGCACGCCGACGACATGGACGGTCTTGCCGTCACAGGTCAGCGGCGTGATGCGTTTGGTCACCACGGCCTTGGCCTTCACCGAGCCGCGCTTCGACCAGACGCGGACCCAGCCACCGGAGGTGATGCCCTTCTCCTTCGCCAGTTGCTCCGAAATCTCGACAAAGAATTCGGGCTGGACGACGGCGTTGGGCCGCACGTGTTTGGTCCAGAAGTGGAAATGCTCAGTCAAGCGATAGGAGGTCGCCGCATAGGGGAACTCCTTGGCCTCGCCGAACTGTTCCATGTCGCCACGGAAGACGCGCGCCACCGGATTGCCGCGCACCTTTGGCGCCACGACGTTTTGAACCGGCGACTCGAACGGCTCGTAATGGACCGGGAACGGTCCGTCGCGCATCAGTCCGCGTGCGAACAGGCGCGCCGTGCCTTCCTGGTTCATGATGAACGGGCCGACTTCGCTCGGCTTGGCGTTCACCGCGATGTCGGGCACATCATAGCCCGCCCATTTCGTGCCGTCCCACTCGATAAGCTTGCGCGTCGGATCCCAGGCCTTGCCTTCAAGGTCGGCGGAGGCCCGGTTGTAGAGGATGCGGCGGTTGGCCGGCCAGGAGAACGCCCAGTTGGAATAGGCGCCCGTCTCGTCCGGATCCTTGTTGTCGCGCCGGGCCATGTTATTGCCCGCCTCAGTGAAGCAGCCGGAATAGATCCAGCAGCCGCAAGCCGTCGTGCCGTCGTCACGCAAGACGCCAAAAGCGGCCACCTGCTTGCCCTTCTCGAGCAAAACCTTGGTCGGGTCGCTCGGATCGGTCACCGTCTCCACGACATAGCCGTTCAGTTCCCTGGCAAGCTCCTCGGCGAGAGGATCGTTCGGGTCCTTATAGGGCCAGTAAAGTTTGGTGATCGGATCGGAGAAGGCGCCGCCTTCCTTTTCGTACAGCGCTTTCACGCGCAGAAAGATCTGCGCCATGATCCACGTG
Organism: Rhizobiales bacterium 62-17; assembly: GCA_001898965.1. GTDB lineage: Bacteria > Pseudomonadota > Alphaproteobacteria > Rhizobiales > Beijerinckiaceae > Terripilifer. The sequence continues at coordinate 752,739 of MKVW01000001.1, read as the reverse complement.
TCCGTCTTGGCCTCGCCCGGTGGTGTCGCGCCGGGCCAATGCCATTGCAGCCACCGGCCGGAGTTGACCAGCGCGCCTTCGTCCTCGGCAAAGCAAGTCGAAGGCAACTGGATCACTTCGGTCTGGATCTTCGACGGATCGACGTCGTTATAGTCGCCGTGGTTTTCCCAGAACCGTGCCGTCTCCGTCTCCAGCGGGTCCATGGTGACCAGGAACTTGAGCTTGGAGAGCGCCGCCGTGATCTTCTTCCGGTTCGGGAAGGAGAGCAGCGGATTGAAGCCCTGGCAGAAGTAACCGTTCATCTTGCCCTGATGCATCAGATCGAAGGCACGCAGAACGTCATAGGCTGGCACGTCGAGCTTCGGCAGATAGTCATAGGCCCAGTTGTTGTCGGCGGTGGCCGCCGCGCCCCACATGGACTTCTGAAAACTGACGAAGAACTTCTTGTAGTTTTGCCAGAAGCTCATCTGGTTCGGCCGCTGAGGCTTGAAGCCGCGCGTCGACATATAGGTGTCGATCGTGGTTTCCCGCTCCGTCGGTATTGTCAGATAACCGGGGATGAGGTTCGACATGAGGCCGATGTCGGTCAGACCTTGAATGTTGGAATGACCGCGCAAGGCATTCATGCCGCCGCCGCGCACGCCGATATTGCCCAGAATGAGCTGCAGCATCGCCATGGTGCGGATGTTCTGCGACCCCTTGGAGTGTTGCGTCCAACCGAGCGCATACATCGACGTCATGGTTTTGTTCTTCGCCGACGTCTCGGCGATCATCTCGCACACCTTGACGAACTTGTCCTTCGGCGTGCCGCAGATGCGCGAGACCATGTCCGGCGTGTACTGGGCGACATGCGCTTTGAGCATGTTCCAGACGCAACGCGGATTCTGCAACGTGTCGTCGACGACCACATAGCCGTCGGGACCGATCTCCAGATCCCAGGTCGAACGGTTATAGTCGCGTCGGCTCTCGTCGTAGCCGGTGAACAGGCCGTCCTGATACTGGAAACCTTCCTTGACCAAGTAGGTCGCATTGGTGAAGGCCTTGACGTAATCCCACTGCACCTTGTCGTTGGTCATGCAGTAGTTGATGACGCCGAGCAGGAAGGCGATGTCGGTGCCCTGGCGGATCGGCGAATAGTAATCCGCTACCGAGGCCGAGCGCGTGAAACGCGGATCGACGACGATGAGCTTCGCACCGCGATTGGCCTTCGCTTCCGTCACCCATTTGAAACCGCACGGGTGCGCCTCAGCGGCGTTGCCACCCATGATCACAACCAGATCCGTGTTGCGGATATCCGTCCACGAATTCGTCATCGCACCGCGACCAAACGTTGGGCCCAAACTGGACACCGTGGGGCCGTGTCAGACCCGCGCTTGATTGTCGAATACGAGCATGCCGGCGCTGCGCACCACCTTGTAGGTCGCGAAAGCCGTTTCATTGGTGGTCGCCGAGGCCGCGAGGAAGCCGGTGGTGACCCACCGATTCACCGTCGTGCCATCGTTGTTCTTGGCGACGAAATTCTGATCGCGATCGTCCTTCCACAGACGAGCGATCCGATCGAGCGCCTGATCCCAGCTCACACGTTCGAACTTGTCCGAACCGGGCTTGCGGATCATCGGATATTGCAGGCGCGTGTCCGAATGAACGAAATCGAGCAGCGCCGACCCCTTCGGGCAGAGCGTGCCCCGATTGGTCGGATGGTCGGCATCGCCTTCGATATGGACGATGTCGGCCTTTTCGCCTTTCTTCAAATCGCCCTTCGAATACATGATGATGCCGCATGCCACCGAGCAATACGGACAGGTGTTTCGCGTCTCTGTCAGGTTGGCGAGTTTGAAGGGACGAATAGCAGCCGCGTATGCGGTTTCAACATCCCCAAATCCAAATGCGCCGATTGTCGTACCTGCGAGACCCGCACCGGCGCCTTGTAGAAAGCGGCGCCGCGAGAGCTCCATGTTCATCGCGGGGTCCTCCTTCGCCTGTCCGGGGGGACAGGTGACCAATTCAGTTGTGCGGCCCCTCGGCAGCGACACTGAATTCGTTCTGATAACGAGCCTATGAGCGAAGCATTTAGCTGTCAAACAGCTTAGAAAGAGAACAAACAAACTTTCGTCGTAGGCGCGGCGCCTGAATCGTCTTTCTTACCGTAGACTTACGGTGAGTTTGTTGACCGTTAAGCGACACCTCGACCATGCCTGCAAGTCCTTGCAAGCAGGCTGTCGCAACGGTCGCCTTTTGTCGCACCGCACACGACTCAGTCGGCCCTTACATTTCCATTGACCCGCACGCGCATTGGCCGGCACATTGTTGTCGTGGCGCAAGCAACAGCTCCCGAGGTTCGGGGCGCACACGTTTGGACGCAACGGGCCTTGCCGATCGCTGCGGCAGTGGCGCTGAACATTCTTGGCGTCAGTGCTTTCGCGCAGAGCGAAGGGCCGCCCCGCCTCATCCCCGCCCCGCAAGAGCCCAAACCCACCTTCACGCTGGAAGACAGCGAACGGGTTTCAACGGTCCTGAACGATCTGCATGGCCGTCCTGTCCTCGTTCACTTTTTCGCGACTTGGTGCGAGCCCTGCCGTGTCGAACTGCCGGCGTTGCAACGGCTGACCGAACGCGCCGGCACGCTCCGTGTCCTGACGATTTCCGTCGCCGAGCCGGAAGCGCGCGTCCGCACCTTCCTCGACAAGATGCCACTCACCTTCCCGGTCCTGCTCGATCGCGATCGCAGCGTCGCCCGATCGTGGAAGGTTTCGGCTTTGCCGACGACCTACATTCTCGACGTCAACCTGCAGCCACGCCTGTTCGTCGAAAGCGACTATTCCTGGGATCAGGTCGATGTCCCAGCACTTGAGAATTCACTGTCAAATGGAGGGGAGCAACATGCAGTACCATCGCCGTGATCTGTTGAAAGCCGGTGGCGCGTTGACGGCCATCGCCGCCATGCCAGGCTTTGCGCGCGCGCAGAGCTTCGCGCCCAAACCGGGCACATGGCGGAAATTCGAGATCGTCACCAAGCTCGAGATCGCCAAACCGGACGGCAAGGTGCAAGCCTGGATTCCGGTGCCATCCGTCAACGAGGCCGACTGGTTCAAATCCGGCGACAGCAAGTGGACGACCAATGGCACCGCGTCCTTGCAGCATGATGCGAAATACAAGGCTGGCTTCGTTCATGTCGCCTGGGATGCCGGCCAATCGCCCGTTATCGAGGTCGTCAGCACGGCCACCACGCAAGATCGCGCGATCGATCTGAGCAAACCCGGCCTGGCGGCTGCCCTCTCCGAGAGCGATCGCAAGCTCTACACCGGGCCGACGACCCTCATCCCGACCGATGGCATCGTCAAGCAGACGTCCGACAAGATCGTCGGCGATGCGACACGGGACCTCGACAAGGCGCGCCGCATTTTCGAATGGGTGGTCGAAAACACCGCGCGCAACGCCTCGACACGCGGCTGCGGTATCGGCGATGTTGCCGCCATGTTGACCAGCGGCAACCTCACCGGCAAATGCGCCGATCTTAACGCGCTCTATGTCGGCCTGGCGCGGGCCGCCGGCCTGCCGGCGCGGGATGTCTACGGCATTCGCGCGGCGCCCTCGCAGTTTGGCTACAAGAGCCTCGGCGCCGGTTCGGCCAATATCACCAAGGCTCAGCATTGCCGCGCCGAGGTCTATCTCGAGGGTCTTGGCTGGGTGCCGGTCGATCCTGCCGACGTGCGCAAGGTCGCCCTGGAAGAACCGCCGGCCAATCTGCCGCTCAACGATCCCAAGGTCGCCGCCGCGCGTGCCGCCCTCTTCGGTGCCTGGGAAGGCAATTGGCTCGCCTATAACTTCGGACATGACATCGCTCTGCCCGGTGCCCAGGGGCCGGCGGTGGAATTCCTGATGTATCCGCAGGCCGAGACCGTGGCAGGACGGCTCGATTGCCTCGATCCCGACACGTTCCGCTATTCGATCACGGCGCGGGAAGTGAGCGTTTGACAAGAGGCGGCGGGTATCTCCTGATACCCGCCGTTTGGCTTTCGTGATCCTGATGGACGATCAAGGCGACATGATACTCGATCTGCGCGGCGTGCGTTGCCCGCAGCCAGTGCTGCGCGCCAAGAAAGCGTTGCGCAACGTGCCCGTCGGCGGCGCCCTGGTGCTCGAATGCACCGATCCGCTGACGGTCATCGACATCCCGCATTTCGTCAATCAGACCGGCCATCATCTGTCGGACCAAAGCCAGCGCGAGCAGCTTTATATTTTTCGCATCGTCAAACAGCGTTGAGAGCATGCGATGAAAGCGGTCTATCTCGATTATAACGCCACCACACCTGTCGATCCCGATGTGCTGGAAGCCATGCTTCCCTATCTGCGTGGTGACTATGGCAACCCGTCCTCCTCCTACGCGCTTGGGCAACGCGCCCGCACCGCCATCGAAACGGCACGGGCGCATGTGGCCAGCCTGATCGGCGCCGAGCCCGACGAAATCATCTTTACCAGCGGTGGCACGGAGGCGAGCAATATCGCGCTTCGCTCCGGCGCGCGCTCAAATGAAGCGCGGCATGCCATCGTCACGACCAATATCGAACATCCGGCCACCGATGCCTGCTGTACATTATTGGCGCAGGACGGCTACGACATCCGCCGCGTCGATGCCGATGCGGATGGCCTGGTCGATCCCCAGCAGTTCGCTTCCATGGTCGATAGCCACACCGCACTGGTGAGCGTCATCCACGCCCAGAACGAAATCGGCACGATCCAACCCATCGCCGAGATCGCTGATATCGCCAAGGCACACGGCGCGCTGATGCATGCGGATGCGGCGCAATCGGTCGGCAAGCTCAACGTGGACGTGAATGCCATGGGCGTCGACCTTCTGTCGATCGCCGGGCACAAGCTTTATGCGCCCAAAGGTATCGGCGTTCTCTATGTCCGGCGCGGCATCGATGTGCCCTCGGTCCTCGTCGGCGCCGGACAGGAACACGGCCGGCGGCCAGGGACTGAGAATGTCGCGTTCATCGTTGCCCTTGGCGAAGCCTGTCGCCTGGCCAGAACCAAGCTTTCGGCGACGACGCTTCACATGACGCAGATGCGAGACCGATTGCTGGCGCAATTGCACGCCGACATCCCCGATCTTCTCCTCGCCGGGCATCCGACGGAACGCTTGCCCAATACGTTGAACGTGTTGTTTCCCGATGTCTCCGGCCGCCTGCTGCTCGAAGCCTGTCCGCAGGTTTTCGCGTCCACCGGATCGGCCTGTCATGCCGACCGCGAGGATCCGTCCGCCATCCTGCTCGCCTTAGGCATTGCGCCTGAACAGGCGCTCGGCGCCGTCAGACTGTCCGTCGGCCGCCTGACCACCATCAACGATATCGACACCGCCGCGGCGCATCTGACCAGCGCCTGGCAGCAGGTGCGCCAAGCCGCGCCTGCCCGCCTCACATCCGTTCCATAGGAGTCAATGATGAATGTTCCCCAGGTTCGACTGACCAGCCTGGCCCATGGCGGCGGATGCGGTTGCAAGCTCGCGCCCTCGGTATTGCAGCAATTGCTCTCGTCGGCACCCAAGCACAATCCCTATCAGCAGCTTCTCGTCGGCATCGAGACCGGCGACGATGCCGCCGTCTGGCAGGTGGACGACAATACCTGCATCATCGCCACCACGGACTTCTTCATGCCGATGGTCGACGACCCGCATGATTTCGGCCGTATCGCCGCCACCAATGCGATTTCCGATGTCTATGCCATGGGCGGTACGCCGGTGATGGCGCTGGCTATTCTCGGCATGCCGGTCGACAAGATCGCGCCGGAGATCGTGCGCAAGATTCTCGAAGGCGGTTCAGCAGTGTGCGCTTCCGCCGGCATTCCGGTGGCGGGCGGCCATTCGATTGATTGCCCGGAGCCGGTTTATGGCCTGGCCGTGATCGGCACCTGCCGGCCGGAGCATGTGCGTCGCAATGCCGATGCCAAGGCCGGCGATGCGATCATCCTCACCAAACCGCTCGGCGTCGGCATTTACTCGGCGGCGATCAAGAAGGATCGGCTGCCGCACGGCGGCTATACCGACATGATCGCGACGACCACCCTGCTCAACCGCATCGGCAGCGAACTGGCACGCCACCCCGCCGTCCACGCCCTTACCGATGTCACCGGCTTTGGCCTGCTCGGCCATGGGTTGGAAATGGCGCGCGGCTCGAACCTGAGCCTGACGATCCGCGCCAGCGACCTGCCTTTCCTGACCGCAGCACCGGCCCTGGCGCAGGAAGGCTGCATCACCGGCGCGTCGCATCGGAACTGGGCAAGCTATGGTCACGAGGTCAATCTGCCCATCGGCTATGCCGATTGGCAGCGGCATCTGCTGACGGACCCGCAAACATCAGGCGGTCTTCTCGTTGCCTGCGCGCCGGACGCCGCCACAGATGTGCTGCAACAGATCCAGGCAGCAGGCTATCCCTTCGCCAAGATCATCGGCCGGGCAGAAGCAGGAGCACCGTCGATCACCATTCAAACGTAACGGCGCCCATCCAAGCCGGTCTCCGCATTAGTGCTTGTGACCGCAGGCGCCGGTGGCGCAATCGCGATCCAGCTTCTCGCGCAGCGCCTTCATATGTTCGAAGTAGGGAATCGGATCGCGGCCGCCCTGGTGGCCGCTAAAATCATCATAAAGCGTCTGCACATTGACCATGAGCCGCTCGGCATCGCCCCAATGGGCATAGTCGCCAAGGGCGATATCGAAAGCCGCTTCGATCACGCTCATGCCCTTGTCATAGCGCTTGCGCGTTTCGTCGGTCACGAAGGTCAAATACCCTCGCATGTCGCGCACGGCGCCCTTGTCGGCGATGCCGCCATGACCTGGAACGACGATATCGACATCGAGTTCGAGAATCTTGTCGAGCGCCTTCACCCAATTCGACATCGGGCCGGCCCAGGAAATCGGCGTGCCGCCGTGGAAGAGAATGTCACCGGTGTAGAGGATTTTCTCTGACGGAACATAGACTAGCGTATCGCCCTTGGTGTGGGCGGGGCCGACTTCGATCAGCCGAACTTTCTTTGAACCGACCGTCACTTCCATCTCGCCCGAGAAGGTCTCATCCGGGGGCGTCAGCGTGATGCCGGAAAAATCGAAGGGACGGAAACATTCGAGCACGAATTCGCCGGCTTTTCCGAATTGATGGACATTGTCCATGATCGTCTTGAACGCCGCCGGCGTGACGTGGCTGAATTCATCGTTGGTGCCGTTGGAGGCGATGATCTTGGCGCCCTTCACCAGTTCGTTGCCGAAGGTGTGATCGCCATTGGCATGGGTGTTGACCAAGGTGCCGATGTGCTTGGCCTGCGGCACCGCATCGCGCATCGTCTTGAGCATGTCGGCGGTCAGCTTGAGATCGAACAAAGTGTCGACCAGCAGGCTCGCCTCACCGTCGGTGATCAGACCGGCATTGCTCCAGCCCCAACCGCCATCGGGTTGCAGGTAAGCGAAACAGCCATGGCCGATGTCGTGAAGTCCCTTGCTGTACTGCCATTTGGCCATCGGTTCCTCCCTGCGATGCCGCGCGTTGTTGCGCTCCACCCCTTGATTAGAGGAGGCTAGCAGATTTGAACAAGTTGACAAGATTTTTGATATCTAGTTCAATTTCCGGAAATCACAGGAATGGCCGCCCTCATGAGCCCGCGTGCGCGAACCGCCCGAACCAAAGAAGATCAAGGACATGAGGCCGCAGGCCAGGCGCCGCGCGCGGGAGATCTGACGCGCACGAAAATTCTGCACAGTGCCGAAGACCTGTTTGGCGAACATGGGTTCGACGGCGTCTCCGTGCGCCAGATCGCGCTCGCCGCCGGCGTGCCCGTCGCGCTCGTCAACTATCATTTCGGCGGCAAGGAAGGGCTTTATCGCGCCATCTTCGAAATGCGCTCGCCTGCGATCGTCGATGATCGTCTCGCCGGCCTGCGGCTGGCGGAGCTTGAGCCCAATCCGGACCGCAAACTGGAATTGATCATCCGTGCACTCATCGTGCCGATGATCCATCTGCGCAATACGGAAAAGAATTCCAGCTATGCCCGCATTCTGGCGCGCGAGACGTCCAGTCCCAGCCGGCACAGCAAGGAAATCATCGGCGAATTCTTCGATCCGGTGGCGCGCAAAGTGACCGAAGCCATGATGCAGGCTTTGCCTGATCGACGGCCGGAAGAGATTCACTGGGCCTATCACACGATGATCGGGGCGATGGTTTTCATCATGGCCGACACCGGCCGCATCAATCGTTTGAGCGACGGCACATGCGATCCCGATGACGAAATGTCGACGGCGACCCATCTGGTCGCCCTGCTCCACGCAGCGCTGAAACATGGCCGCGTGCCTGAGCCGCCGAGGAAAGGCAATTTGTAAAGGGTTATCTGTAGCCGAACATTTGCCGATGGGGAGGAACCTATGAAGCTTGTCACCTATGAGAGGAAGGGAAAGCAGCGCGCCGGCGCCTTGATCGACGGCGACAGGAAAATCATCGATCTCGCCGATGCACATCACGAAACCTTCGACGATAAATACAAGGCTTTCGCTTCAGTTCTGAGCATGATCGAAGCCGGCGACGATGCGCTCGACCGCGCCTACGAGACCTTGAAGAAGGTGAAAAAGAAGGGCGCCGTCGATCGCAAGTCGGTGAAGCTCCTGGCGCCACTCCAGCCGCCGCCACAAATCCGCGACTGCTTGTGTTTCGAACAACATCTGAAACAGGCCTTCGCCGCCGCGCGGCAGGTGCGCGCCAACGCCATGCCTGACCCGAAGAAGGCGCTGGCCGAATTCGAACGCAATGGCACCTTGCAAGTGCCAAAGACCTTTTATGAAATGCCGATCTACTACAAGGCCAACCGCTTCTCGGTGATCGGCACGGACCAGGATGTGCTTTGGCCCGCCTATTCCAAGCTGATGGATTTCGAACTCGAATTCGGTTTCTACATCCGCAAGAAGGGCGTCGACATCAGCCGCGACAAAGCGCGCGACTATATCTACGGCTATACGATCTTCAACGATTTCTCGGCGCGCGATGCACAGACAGCCGAAATGGGCGGTCAGCTCGGACCGTCGAAGGGCAAGGATTTCGACAATGGCAATGCCATGGGACCCTGCCTCGTCACCGCCGACGAACTGAAAGACCCCTATAAGCTCACGATGATCTGCCGGGTGAATGGCGAAGAATGGGGCCGTGGCAGCTCATCCACCATGCATTGGAAATTCGAAGACCTGATCGCCCATGTCTCGCGCTCCGAGACGCTCTACCCCGGCGAGTTCTTCGGCTCGGGTACGGTCGGCAATGGCTGCGGCCTGGAGCAGATGCGTTTCCTCAAACATGGCGATGTCGTCGAATTGGAGGTCGAAGGCATCGGCATTCTGCGCAACCGGGTGCTTACGCATAAGTAGGAGGGAGAGGGAAATGATTCAAAAGATCAAACGATATGTCACCGGACACGACCAGGACGGCACGGCCATCGTCACCTATGACGATCATGCGCCGAACGCGGTGCCCCTGAAAGGCTGGCCGGGCGCCGGCGTCACCGAGATCTGGGTGACGGGCGAAATGCCGGTCGACAATATGGGCGCAAGCGATCAATCGCTGCGGCCTCTGCAACATGACCCGGTACCGTCAGGCACGATCTTCCGCGTGGTCGAAATACCGCCGGAAGGCAAATCCAAGATCGACACGGCCGCGACCTTCTCCCAACTCGGGTCCGGCAATCAGCCGACGGAAAAGGACCAGTCGAAACATCCGACGATGCACAAGACCAATTCGGTCGATTATCTCGTGGTCATCTCAGGCGAGATGTGGATGGTGATGGAAAAGGGCGAGGTTTTACTGAAAGCCGGCGATTGCATTGTCCAGCGCGGCACCAACCATGCCTGGAAGAATGTCAGCGACAAGCCCTGCGTGATCGCTGCTGTTCTCGTCGACGCTCACCCTGCACCTTAAATCTTTCGATCCTATTTGAACGGCCGCGGGAAAACCCGCGGCCGTCTTTTGTTAGGCGTTTCCCCAAACTTTGTTGGCTGTTTCCATGAGCGACTCGAACTTGCGCCACTGCACGTCTTCGGGAAGCTGGATCAGCTCGATATCGCTGCTGAAGCCGCATTGCGGGCTGATGGCCATTTGATCCACGGGCAAATATTTCGCCGCTTCATCCAGCCGCCTTCTCAAAAAATCGGGCTGTTCGATATCCGTCGATTTCGTCGTCACAAGCCCCAGAACGGCGGTCGTGCCGGCCGGAACATAGCGCAACGGCGAGAAATCCCCTGCCCGCGGGCTATCATATTCCAGCAGTAGGCGCTGATGCTTGACGCTGGAGAAGAGCTGTTCGGCGATCGAATCGTAGTGGCCTTCGCGATGCCATTGCGCCACCATTTGCCCGGTCTTCGGATCGATGGAGCGCGTGTTGCCACGGCACAGATGCAGCCCGAAGGTGACGCCGTCGAAGCCGGCGATGACATCATTCTCGGCCTTGATCGCCCGTTCCAGATTTTTCTGCGGATCTTCACCGCGCGCGCGCATGCGCTCCAGCGACACCTGATCCATATAGGCCGTGAAACCAGGCGCATCCATGTGGATATAGCGGCAGCCCGCCGCCACCAGCTCGGTGATCATCTGGCGTTCGATGGCGACGACATCGGCGATGAAATCATCGAGCCCCTTGTAGACCGCTTGCGATTGTTCCCAGGCGAAGCGCTGCGAAATGCGATCGGGACCAAGTAGCGCGACTTTCACCGGCGCTTTCGTCGCCAGAGGTGCGACCTGCCGATATTCGTCGAGAACGACATTGCGTTTCAACGCCAGTCGCGACATGGCCGGCCGGCGCGTGCGAATGGCTGGGCCAGCCAGTTCGAATTTCTGCTCGGTGCGGCCATGTGGATTGACCGCTTCGCGCCAATCGGTGCGCGCCTCGGCGTTCTCAGGCACGTCATAGCCTGACACAGCGGCGGCAAAACTGTCCTGGAAATTGCTGCGCCGGAACTCACCGTCGGTCAGAATGGGCAGGCCAATATCTTCCTGCCGGCGAATGCTCTCGGCCACCGCTTTGTCCTGCACCGCATGCAGTTGCTCGGCGCTGATTTCGCCCATGACGAATTTGCGATGCGCCTGTTTCAACGCATCCGGCGGCACCAGGCTTCCGACCTGATCGACCCGCAACTTGTCGAGCGTGGCGGCACGGTTTTCTAAAATCGTATCATTCATGGCTCTGTCCTATTGGCTCTCTCTTTTGGTTTTCCACCCTCTGGCCTCGTTTATTGTTTGGTTAGCCCGGCTTGTTTCGATGCCTTCTCATATTTATCGATGTCGTTGATGATGAAAGTCCGATAGGCGGCGGCACCTTGTTCCGGCGCAAACGACATGCCGAGTGAATCGAGACGGGCGACCATGTCCGGCTCGCGCAAGGCGGACGCTATCGCTTTCTCGAGCTTGCCGACGATGGCGGGCGGAATGCCTGCCGGTCCGACCAAGCCCATCATGGTGGCGATGTCGAATTGGCCAAGCCCTTCTTCCGCCAAGGTCGGAACATTCGGCAATGCCGGCTGGCGTCCGGCCGTGCTGACGGCCAGCGGCTGCAATTTGCCGAGACGGATCGGCTCCATCACATTGGGAATGCCTGACCATGCGGCTTGCACCTCGCGGCGCAGCAGCGCATCGACCATCGGCGTGCCGCCGCGATAGGCGATATGTTCGAGCTTGATATTGGTCTGCGCCAGAAACACCGCCATGGTGATGTGGTGAACCGAGCCGATGCCCGGCGAACCATAGTTGACCTTGTTGGGCGATTCGCGCATCGCGGCGATGAAGGATTTCAGATCCTTGAAGCCGAGTTCCGGATTGACGACGAGCACAGTCGGCACGCTCGCCAGAGCGGTGATTGGCGTGAAATCCTTGCGTGGGTCATAGGCAAGGCCGGCAGTGGTCGACAGAGCGATGGCGAGGCTGCCGGAATCGGCAACAAAAAGCGTATAGCCGTCCGGCGGCGATTTGACGGTGGACTGCGCCGCGACGACGCCACCTGCGCCGGGCGCATTCTCCACGACGAAAGGCGCATTGAGCGCGACCGTCAGCTTCTGCGCCAAAGCGCGCGCCATGATGTCGGGATTGCCGCCGGGCGCCGCCGGCACGAGCATTTTCACGGCGCGTGTCGGATAAGCGACATCCTGGCCGAAAACGGTCGAGGCGCAGGCGAAAGCCGCCCCCAGCCCCAAAGCCCCTCGTCTTGAAATGTGGAGAACCGGCACCTGTCCCTCCCCGTTGCCTGTTTCCTCACCTCGATCTTTCGATTGACGGACCGCGAAGGGAAGCCACAATATTGCAATTGTCTTTTTCACTTTTTGCAAAAATGAGCCATGGACCGTTTCCTTGCCATGCAGACCTTCGTGCGGGCCGCGCGCAGCCGCAGCTTTACCCGGACGGCCGCACAACTCGGCATTTCGCGTTCGCTGGTGACGCGGCATATCGCGGCGCTCGAGCAAAGCCTCGGCGTCACGCTGTTCAACCGTTCGACACGCAGCGTCTTGCTCACGGAGGATGGCGCGTCCTATCTGCAATCCTGCGAACGCATTCTGCTCGATGTCGAAAGCGCCGAGCGCGCGCTGACGCAAGGGCGTGGAAAACCGACGGGCACGTTAAGCATCACGGCACCCAAATCCTTCGGCACCTTGCATCTTGCCGACGCCATCATCGATTTCGCCAAGGCGCAGCCTGACATCCGTGTGTCGCTGACCTTGGGCGACTTCACCTTCCGCGCTCAGGATTTCGTCAGCAGCGGCCATGACGTCGCCATCCGCACGGTCGACATTCGCGATTCCTCGATCATCGCCCGGCGGATCGGCACGTTTCAATTCGTGCTCTGCGCCACGCCGCTCTATATCGCGGAGATGGGGCAGCCCAAGGATCTCGACGATCTCGCCGCGCACCGCTGCCTCGTTCACTCCAATTCCGCCGAATACGACCGACGTTGGAATTTCACCGGGCCACAGGGCGCCACCACCGTGAAGATCAGCGGCGACTATCTCTCCAATTCGAGCCTCGCCCTGCGCAAGGCCACTCTTGCCCATCTCGGCATTGGGCTCCTGCCACGCTATTGTGTCGCCGACGATCTGGTATCGGGGGCGCTCGTCGAAGTGCTGCCGGCCTATCGACCGCAGGTTCATCCAATCCTCGTTGCCTATCCACATGGCGTGGCACCACCTGCGAAAGTGCGGGTATTCGTTGCTTTTCTGGCAAAATGGTTCGCGCAACGGCCAGAATGGGCGCAGCCGAAGGTGCGCATCAGGGACAATCGCCGTAAACGATAGGCCTGCGCCCTCGCTTTGTGGGCTTGTCACAGTTATGGTCGCGGCTCAATTCGTGAATAATCATGGGGATGGAAATGGACGACGCACGGCAGCCGCCAGCACCGGTACAGGCGCTTTCCGCCAAACAGGCGGAAGAGCGGCTCGCGCTGTTGCGTCAATATCCCACCGCCTTCGATCTGCGCGCCCGCGCCCGCAAGCGCATGCCGAACTTTGCCTTCGAATATATGGATGGCGGGGCTGGCGAAGACACCAACATCAAGCGCAACTGGGCGGCGATGGATGCGGTGGAACTGGCGCCGCGCTATGGCCGCGTGATCTCGCCACCGCCCGCCGATACGAAACTGTTCGGCCGCTCCTACGCGGCGCCGATCGGCATCGCACCCATCGGCGGCCCCGGCACGGCCTTCCCCGGCGCCGAAGCTCATCTTGCCCGCGCGGCGCAAGCGGCGCGCATTCCTTATACGCTCGGTGTCTTGTCCGGCATTGAAGTGGAGAAGGCCGCCGAACTCGCGCCTGACGTGCTGTGGTATCAGCTCTACCGCTTCTCCAACAACGATCACAAAATCGGGCTCGATCTGGTGCGCCGCGCGCAGGTCGTGGGCGTGCAGGCCTTGGTGCTGACCATCGATACGCCCGTGCGCACGATCCGTCCGCGCGAAGTGCGCAGCGGCATCGTCAATCCGTTCAAGCTGACCATGCGCTTGCGGCTCGACGCGATGACGTCGCCGTCATGGCTTTACGCGCTGTCGCAAGCCGGCATTCCGCGCTTCGTCTCCCTTAGACAGTATATGCCCGCCAATATCTCGCTGGCGGATGCAGCCGCTTTCATTCGCCGCGAACAAGGCGGCGCCTTCACCTGGGAAGAGATCGCCAAATATCGCGATCACTGGAAAGGCCCGCTGGTGCTCAAGGGCGTGTTGCATCCCGCCGATGCGGAACGCGCCGTGGCGATGGGTATCGATGGCCTCTTCGTCACCAATCACGGCGGCCGCCAGATTGAAGCCCTGCCGACGAGCATCGATGCCTTGCCCGCCATTCGCGCGGCCGTCGGCAAGAAAGCGACGCTGATCTTCGATAGCGGCATCCGCTCGGGCATCGACGTGGCCCGCGCCATCGCCTGCGGCGCCGATGCGGCCTTTGCCGGCAAGTCCTTCCTGTGGAGCCTTGGCGCGCTGGGCGCCAAGGGACCGGGCCATCTGATCAACGTGTATTCGGATGACCTGCGCGCCACATTGGGGCAGCTCGGCTGCGCCAATGTCGACGATCTCGCCAACATCACCACGCGCCATCCCGGCGCGTGGAAACGCGAGGATTTCGGCGCTTAGCTACTTGTTGGTGTCCTCGCTCGCCACCTTTTCGAGGACGGGACGCCAGGTCTCCTGTTCCTTCTTCACGAACTCGCCGGCATCGGCGAGAGCGGTCTTGTTGGTATAGAGACCGAGCTTGGAAAAGCGGGCGAGAAGATCGGGCGACTCAAGCGCCTTGTTCAGATCGGCACTGACCTTCTTCAGGATCTCGTCGGGCGTACCAACTGGCGCGATCAAGATCGTCCAGCCGCTGGCGAAGAAACCCGGCAGTGTCTCGGCGATGGCCGGCAGATTGGGGAACTCCTTCAAGCGTTCGCTCGAACCGACACCGAGCCCCTTGATGAGATCGCCCTCAATGGCACCGCCGATGCCCGGATAGCCATCGACGATGATGCCAACACGCCCCGAGGTGACGTCGTTCATCGCGGCCGCAGGACCACCGGTATAGGGCACGAAGGTGAGCTTCACGCCGGCGCGAATCTGAAACAGTTCCATCGTCAGATGGGTGAAACGGCCGCGACCGGTCGCCGCGAAAGCGATCTCGCCCGGCTTCTGCTTTGCCAGCGCGACCAGTTCGGCGACGCTGCTGACATTGAGCTTCGGCGACACGCCGATCAGCATCGGCTGCACCGAAATGAAGCCGACGGGCAGAAAGTCGCGCGGCATTTCGATCGGCAGATTGGGCGCCACACCGGCGGCGCCCTTCAACTGCAGAAACGTAGAGTTCGACGGCGTGTAGAACGTGTAGCCATCAGGCGCGGCACGCGAGGCGGCGCGGGCGGAAATGCTGCCGCCACCGCCCGGCTGGTTGAGAACAACCACCTGCTGCTTCCAGATCGTGCTCAACTGCTCAGCGACGATACGGGTCGCCACGTCGCTGGAGAGCCCCGGTGGCGCATCGGAGATGAACGTGACCGGCCGATCCGGATAAGTGCTTTGCGCCGGCGCCGCCGTGGCGGCCAGCGTCAGTCCGATGGCGGCAAGCAACGGGGCGCCACGCCCTTTCAAAAACAATCTCACGATTTGCCCTTTCCGGAACAATATCCCTACTAAATCGGTAGCCTATATCGGATTTAGATCGACCGATTCAAGCCCCTGACATGCCTGCATTTCCCGCGCCAATTGACGCGGGAAATGCTACGGTAAATGTCAAGGCAGAGCTTACTTGCCGTCTTCCTTGGCGACCTTTTCGAGGATCGGCCGCCAGACTTCTTGTTCGCGCTTCACGAAGGCGCCGACTTCCTCGGACGACATTTTGCGCGGATAGGTGCCGAGCTTCTCGAACTTCTGGATGACATCGGGATTATCGAGGATCTTGTTCACGTCCTCGCCAACCTTTTTCACGATATCAGCCGGTGTCCCCAAGGGCGCGACGATGATGTTCCAGCCACCGGCAAAGAAACCGGGAAGGACTTCGGAGACAGTCGGCAAATTGGGGAATTGCGGCAGCCGCTCGGGCGCGGCAACGCCGATGCTCTTGATCATGTTGCCGTCAATGGCGCCGGCGAGGCTGGAATAACCGTCCAGCACGATACCGACGCGCCCGGTCGCCACGTCGTTCATCGCGGCGGCCGGGCCGCCCGCGTAAGGCACGAAAGTCAGTTTGACCCCCGCCCGCTCCTGAAAGAGCTCCATCGTCAGATGGGTGATGCGGCCTTTGCCTGTCGCCGCGAAGGAAATCTCGCCCGGTTTTTGCTTCGCCAGAGCAATCAACTCGGAAAAGGAGCTGACGTTGAGCTTCGGCGAGACAGCGATGAAGATCGGCTGCAACGAGACGAAGGCCACCGGGATGAAATCGCGCGGCAGTTCGACCGGCAGATTAGGGGCCGTTCCCGGCGCGCCCTTTAGCGCCAGAAAAACCGAAGCTGCCGGCATGTAGAAATTATAGCCGTCTGGCGTGGCCTGAGAGGCCGTGCGCGCCGAGATGCCGCCACCGGCACCCGGATAGTTCATGACGACAACCTGCTGCCGCCACAGATTGCTCAACTGCTCGGCGACGATGCGAACGGACACGTCGTTCGAGCTTCCCGGCGCCGAATCGGAAATCAGATTGACCGGCCGGTTCGGAAAATTGCTCTGCGCCGATACGGCGGTGGCGGCCGCAAACGTAAGCCCCATCGCTGCGGCCAGCGAGACGCCACGATATTTGAAATCAACTCTCAACATATTCCCCCCTGTTCATTCGAATGCCAGCGTTATCGCAACCGTTACTCCGCACACAAGGTCCAATTACTGCCGTATTGGGCAGACAAGAACCCCTAAGGCCTCGCATAATCTCCGTCGGCTCGCTGTCGGCGACAGCATCCGCCGTTCGTCCTTGAAGCAGGCACCGGCGAATTTTCATATCAGAGGCTGACGTGACCCAATCGATTGCTGCATCCAAAGCCGGCCGGCGTGAATGGCTGGGCCTCGCCGTCCTGGCATTGCCCTGCTTAGTTTACTCCATGGACCTGACGGTTCTCAACCTGGCTTTGCCGCATTTGACCGCCGATCTGCGTCCCTCGCCAACGCAGCTATTGTGGATCGTCGACATCTACGGCTTCCTGTTAGCAGGAGCCCTGATCACCATGGGTACGCTCGGCGACCGCATCGGCCGGCGCCGCCTGCTGCTCATCGGCGCCACCGCTTTCGGCTTGGCCTCCCTGCTCGCCGCCTTCTCCAACAGCGCCGAAATGCTGGTCTTCTCGCGCGCGGTGCTGGGGCTCGCGGCGGCGACACTGGCGCCCTCCACGCTCTCGCTCATTCACAACATGTTTCGCGATCCGCGCGAACGCACCTTCGCCATCAGCGTCTGGATCGCCAGCTTTTCCGCCGGCGGCGCCATCGGCCCGGTGGTCGGCGGTTTCATGCTGGCCTATTTCTGGTGGGGATCGGTGTTTTTGATCGCGCTGCCCGTGATGGCCCTGCTGCTGATCGCCGGCCCTTTTCTGCTGCCGGAATTTCGCGATCCTCATGCAGGCCGGCTCGACATTGTCAGCGCCGCGCTGTCGTTGTGCGCCATCCTGCCGGTCATCTATGGCGTCAAGGTGCTGGCCGACAGCGGCATCGCCCTCCTGCCATTCGCGGCCATTCTGTTGGGCATCGCCTTTGGCGTGCTCTTCTGCCTGCGGCAGTTGAAGCTCGATGAACCGCTCGTCGACCTGTCGCTCTTTGGCAACCGCGCTTTTAGCACGGCGCTGGCAATCAACATCATCGGCTTCTCGACAAGCTTCGCTTCCTTCCTGTTCATCGCGCAATATTTCCAGCTCGTGCTGGGATTGTCGACGGTGGAAGCCGGCATCTGGTCCGCGCCATCCGGCCTTGGCTTCGTTGTCTCCTCGCTGATCACGGCCCGATTGACGAGGATCGCCGGCATTCCCGTGGTCATGGCGCTCGGCTTGTTCGTCGGCGGGTTGAGCTTTCTGCTGCTCGGCTATGCGGGCGCCGAGCGCAGTTTAGCGCTGATGGTGATCTCGGGTCTCCTGCTTGCCTTAGGCTATGGACCTGCGGTCACCTTGACCACCGACATCATCATCGGTTCGGTGCCGCCCGAACGGGCCGGTGTGGCCTCCGGCATGGCCGAGACCAGCACCGAACTTGGCGGCGCGCTCGGCATTGCCACCGTCGGCAGCCTGATCAATTTCCTCTACCGTCGCGCAATGGACGCTGGCACCCTCGCCGACGGCTCGACGATCCCGCTCTTGGCGCGCGAAACTCTGGCGGGCGCGCAAACGATCGCCAACGGCCTCACCAAAGCCGATGGTACTCTGTTACTGGAAACGGCGCGGACGGCATTTTCCGGTGGTTTTGTCGTCGCGGCCCTGATTTCAGCCGTGGGCGCAGGCTGCGCGGCGCTCGTGGCATTACGTCTGCCCCGCCCAAAGCCGCAAATGACGCCCACAGCCTCAACCCATTGAATGCAACCATTTGATGGTTTTGATCGTTGATCCCCAGCAACATAGGGGGCAACGATGGCAACGCAGACGATTGAAGCGATCGGCAAGCATGGGGCCAAGACTCTCCCTTCGGTGATCGTCGACAGCTACAATGCCGAAATCAAGGACGAGGACGGCTTTGTCGGCGATCGCGCCAGCCGTCGCGCCTTTCACGAGCTTTTGGACAAATGGCGCAAGCCGTTGCGCAAACTGGACGCCGATCCGTTCGGCGAGGATGCGAGCGAGGACATCAGCCGCAAGAAGCTCGACGAGATTCTTGCGAGCGGAGACCTTGAAGCCAGCGGCGTCGTGCAAAGCGCCATCGAGGAATTCGCCCAGGAATTCGCCGGCGTGGCGCAGAGATTTCTCAAGCTGAAAGCCTGGAGCGACACGGAGCGCATCGTGATCGGCGGTGGTTTTCGCCAAAGCCGCATCGGCGAACTGGCGATTGCGCGGGCCGGCCTCATCCTAAAGGCTGAGAAGTTCAACGTCGATCTCGTACCGATCCGCAACCACCCCGATGAAGCGGCCTTGATCGGCTGCGCGCATTTGGCACCGGCCTGGATTTTCGAGGGCCACGACGCCATTTTGACCGTCGACATCGGCGGAACGAACATGCGCGCCGGCGTGGTCGAGCCCAACGTCAAAAAGGCCAAAGACCTCTCCAAGGCGCGCGTGTGGAAGTCGAAACTCTGGCGGCACGCCGACGACGACCCCAAGCGTGATGAGGCGGTCGGCGAACTAGTCGGCATGCTGCAAGATCTTGCGGCGCGCGCGACCAAGGAAGGCTACAAGCTGGCGCCATTCATCGGCATCGCCTGCCCCGGGAAGATCGAAGAAGACGGGTCGATCGCCAAGGGCGCGCAAAACCTGCCGGGCAATTGGGAGAGCAGCCGATTCAATCTGTCGCAGGCGGTCATCGAAGCGATTCCGACGATCGCCGACCACGACACCATGGTGATCATGCATAATGACGCCGTTGTGCAGGGCCTCAGCGAAGTGCCTTTCATGCAGGATGTGGAGCATTGGGGCGCTTTCACTATTGGCACGGGCCTGGGCAATGCCCATTTCACCAATCGTTCCGCCGGAGAAAAGAACGGCAAATGAAGCGGCCTGGCCCGTATAAATACAGGCCTTGATTAAATTGGTCGTACCCCCCATATTCATGGTTCGAGCTTTCGGCCGAACGACTTGGCCTTGCCGCTTCCGCGGACCTGTCTGACGACATTCTTACCTAAATCTCGAATACACCGGTTGCAGGCCTCTAATTTGCGACCATCTGCACTTGTAAACTACGGAATGATACCTATGTCACAGGGAACCGTGAAATGGTTCAACGATCAAAAGGGCTACGGATTTATCCAGCCCGATGATGGCGGCAAGGACGTGTTCGTTCACATCAGCGCCGTCGAACGCGCTGGGTTGCGCGGCCTGAACGAAGGACAGAAGATTTCCTACGAAATCGTCGTCGACAAGCGTTCGGGCAAGTCCTCTGCGGACAACCTGAAGACTGCCTGATCAACAGACTTCTAAAAATCTAACGCCTTGACCACGGATGTACTGGCAAGGCTCGCGATTTTTTGGCCCCGCTGCGGCTCAGCCGCGCGGGGCCTTTCGCGTTTATGACCTGCCCGCAGAGCCGCCATGCCCTATGGAACTTTGGTTCCCGCACTGCATTAAGTCTTTGGCGCCACGAAACCTTTGACCTCGGACAGGCGCCGCCACCGTGGCCCGCGTTCTTTATGTTCCGCGTTATCCTTGATCCCGGCAGGCGATGGCGACAGTCTCGTCCGTCTTCCTCCGCCCTTCCGATCGACCCCATTGAGGAGACCTGACCGATGCATTCTCTCGACCTTGCTGTGATCGGGAATTGTTCGATCGCAACAATGATCGATAAGCGCGCCCGCATGGTTTGGTCGTGCTTTCCCCGGCTCGATGGAGATCCGGTCTTCTGCAATCTGCTGATGGGGAATGATGCCGATCAGCAAGGCGGCATGTTCGAGATTGAACTCGTCGGCGGTGTCTCCTGCACTCAATCCTATATCGAGAACACCGCGGTCCTTGTGACGGTGCTGTCCGATGCCGTCGGCAACTCCCTTGAGATCACCGATTACGCGCCTCGCTTCATGCAGTTCGACCGCATCTACCGGCCGCCGATGGTGGTGCGCCGCGTGCGGCCCTTGAAGGGGCGGCCGCGCATCCGCGTGCGCGCCACACCGAAATTCAACTGGGGCGCCGACGAACCGGAAGTGACACGCGGCAACAGCCACATTCGTTTCGTGGGTTCGACCATGAGCCTACGCCTGACCACCGACGCGCCGGTGGCTTATCTCCTCGACACGACGCCCTTCGTCGTCGACCGGCCCCTCGCCTTCTTCTTCGGCGCCGACGAACCGTTGCGCGCCGGCATCGACGTGATGGGCCGCGAGTTTCTCGAAAAAACCATCGCCCATTGGCAGGACTGGGTGCGTTCGCTGTCGATCCCCTTCGACTGGCAGGAAGCGGTGATCCGCTCGGCCATCACCCTCAAGATGTGCAATTTCGAGGAGACCGGCGCCATCGTTGCGGCGCTGACCACCTCCATTCCCGAAGCGCCCTCCACCGGCCGCAACTGGGACTATCGCTATTGCTGGGTGCGTGATGCTTATTTCGTCATCCAGGCGCTGAACCGGCTCGGCACGACGCGCACGATGGAAACCTATATCGGCTATATCACCGACATCGTCGACGACGAGAATTCGCGCGGCGCCAAGGATATCGGCCCGCTGTTCAGCGTCTCGCGCCTTTCTGACCGCGAGGAGCGCATCGCCGAGAAGCTTGCCGGCTATCGCGGCATGGGGCCCGTGCGCACAGGCAACGGCGCCTATACGCAGGTGCAAAACGACGTCTACGGCAGCATCGTACTCGCTTCCATGCACGCCTTCTTCGACCACCGGCTGGTGCGCGAGGGCAATGAAATTTTGTTCGAGCGGCTCGAAGGTCTGGGCCATCGCGCCACGGAAGTGTTCAATCAGCCCGATGCCGGCCCCTGGGAACTGCGCACGATCGCTTCGATCCACACGTTTTCCAGCGTCATGTGCTGGGCGGCCTGCGATCGGCTGGCGCGCATCGCCAAACGGATCGGCCGCGACGACCGCAGCAAATTCTGGCGTCAACGCGCCGAAACCATTCATGCGGAAATCGATCGGCGCGCTTTCAGCAGCAAGCTTGGAACATTCGTCTCGACCTTCGATGGCGAGGATCTCGATGCCACTTTGCTGCTGCTTGCCGAACTCGGTTTTGTCAAAGCCAAGGATCCGCGTTTCATCGCCACGGTCGAGGCCGTCGGCAAATCGTTGCGCCGTGGCGATCTCTTGTTGCGCTACGCCACTCATGACGACTTCGGCCATATGAGCAACGGCTTTCTCATCTGCGGCTTCTGGTATGTCGATGCGCTGGCCGCCATCGGCCGACGCGAGGAGGCCGTGGCGCAATTCGAGCGGCTGCTGGGCCTTCGCAATTCCTTCGGTCTGCTCTCGGAAGACGCCGATCATATCACCGGCGAACTCTGGGGTAATTTTCCGCAAACCTATTCGATGGTCGGACTGATCAATTCAGCCGTCCGTCTCAGTCGGCCTTGGGAGTAAAGAGGGACAACGCCAGTTGTCCCGTTGTTGAGGAGCACAAGGTTTGAATTCGTATTATCGCTACGGAGCGCTCATCATTGGCGTGATCGTCGTCCTCGTGATCGGCTTTCTGCCTCTCACCTCCGTTGTCGTCGACCAGTGGTCGCGGCGCGATGTCGAATTGCGCTCCCGCCTCGTCTTCAACTCGATTCAAGATCAGATTCAATCCGACATCCTTCGCAAAGACGACAGCGCCGTATCGAAACTGTTCGACCGCCTGGCCGACGATGAGCGGCTGGTCGGGATCATGTATTGCGACGACAACGACAATCTGCTTATCGAAACCAAAAGCCTGGGCAAAGATGTCGCCTGCAAGGCCTTGGCGCGCAGCGACAGGCCGAATTTCTCGACCATCAATCACTCCGGCCGCAGGCTCTATATCGCGACCTTTCCGATTTCGGCTGGCGACACCAAAGGCCATGTCGCCATTCTGCATGATCTGAGCTTCATCGAAGCCCGCGCTGCCGAAGTGCGCTTCTATTGGGTGATCGGCATCGTCGGCGTTGGTCTCGCCATCAGCCTGCTCGCCGCTGCCTTGATGTTCTTTCTGCTGCGGCAGTGGCTGGCCTCGGCGCGCCAGACCATTCTCGATGCACGCAAAGGCGGCACGCTGCGCGACAACAACGGCACGCCTACCATTCTCGGGGCTGAAATCCAAAAGCTCGTGCGCGATCTGAAATCCGACGCCACCACGGGCGAAACGCCCATTCAAGTCGATTGGTCGCCCGAAACCCTGCGCAAACTCATCGAAGAGGAACTGCCGGATGTGCAGGTGATCGCGGTCTCCAATCGCGAACCCTATATCCACAACAAGAACGGCGACACGATCACGGTGCAGACACCGGCCAGCGGCCTAGTGACAGCGCTGGAGCCGGTCATGCGCGCTTGCGGCGGCACGTGGGTGGCGCATGGTAGCGGCACGGCCGATCGCGAAACCGTCGATCGGCATGATCGCGTGCAGGTACCGCCCGATGATCCCGCTTATCTTTTGCGCCGCATCTGGCTGTCTGACGACGAGCAGGACGGCTATTATTATGGCATGGCCAACGAAGGCCTATGGCCGCTCTGCCACATCTCCTTCGTGCGCCCATCCTTCCGCGAATCCAACTGGGTCACCTATCAGGAAGTCAACGAACGGTTCGCCGATGCGGTCGAGCAGGAAGCCCGCGTGCCCGATCCGATCGTTTTGGTGCAGGACTATCATTTCGCCACTCTGCCGGCGATGATCCGCAAGCGTCTGCCGCGCGCCACCATCATCACCTTCTGGCATATTCCCTGGCCGAACTCCGAGACCTTCGGCATTTGCCCGTGGCGCGAGGAGATCATTCGCGGCCTGCTCGGCAGCTCCATTCTTGGCTTCCATACGCGCTTTCACTGCAACAACTTCCTCGAGACCGTGGATCGTTTCATCGAAAGCCGTATCGACCGCGAGAATGCCTCGGTGACGCTGGAAGAGCATGAATGCCTGATCCGGCCCTATCCGATCTCGATCGACTGGCCGCCGGCCGCCATGAAGGCGCAAAAGCCGGTGCCCGAATGCCGGCGCATCGTGCGCGAGCGGCTTGGCATCGATCAGGACGCCTATCTCGCCATCGGCGTCGAGCGTTTCGACTATACCAAAGGTGTCGTCGACCGCATGCATGCGGTGGACGACTTCCTGACGCGCCATCCGGAGTGGATCGGCCGCTTCGTCCTCGTGCAGGTGGCGGCACCGACGCGCACCAAACTCGATTCCTACCGCAAACTGCAGGATGAAGCCGTGCTTCTGGCCGAAGCCATCAACGAGAAACACGGCACCGATACCTACAAGCCGATCATTCTCGTCATCCGCCATCATGAGCCGGCGGAAGTGTTCGAACTGTTCCGCGCGGCCGATGTCTGCGTCGTCTCCAGTCTGCACGACGGCATGAATCTGGTGGCCAAGGAATTTGTCGCCGCGCGCGACGACGATCAGGGCGTGCTAATCCTCTCGCAATTCGCAGGCGCTTCGCGCGAATTGCAGGCGGCCCTGCTGATCAATCCCTATGATGCCTATGGCACGGCCGAGGCTTTCCAGCAGGCGCTGACCATGCCGGAAGATCAGCAGCGCGAGCGCATGCAGCTCATGCGCACGCTGGTGCGCGAACGCAATGTCTATCGCTGGGCGGCGCAGATGCTGGTAGAAGCTTCGCGCCTGCGCAACCGTCAACGCATTCTCGAGCCGATGCAGGAAGCGCGGCCAGGGAGCAGCGCATGACGACGCAGACCTGGTCCCTTTTCCTCGATTTCGACGGCACGCTGGTCGACATCGCTTCACGGCCCGACAATGTGGTGATCGACACCACATTGATCCCCACCCTGCAGGAACTGCAGCTCCTTCTCGATGGCCGCTTCGCCATTGTCAGCGGCCGCTCCTTGCACGTGCTCGACGGCTTTCTGCGGCCGCTCATGTTCGACGCGGCCGGTCTGCATGGCTTGGAAACGCGCGCCGGTGACGTCACCACACGCTGCGACATCACCGGGCGACCGGAGCTGACGCTGGCGCTGGAGAAAGTGAAACGTGCGATGGAGCCCATCCAAGGCGTCATCGTCGAGGACAAGGGCTGTTCATTCTCCATCCATTGGCGCAAGGCGGTGGAGGCGGAAAAGCTCTGCCGCCATGCCCTCAGCGATGCCTTGAAGGAGTTAGGTTCGGACTATCGCTTGCAGCTTGGCAAATGTGTCGGCGAAATCCTGCCGACCGAGGCCAGTAAGGGCCATGCCATCGCCGACTTCCTCAAACATCCGCACTATCGCAACAGCCGCCCGATCTTCATCGGCGACGACCTGACCGACGAAGATGGCTTTCGCGTCGTCAACGACAATGACGGCGTGTCGATCCATGTCGGCAATCTCGATACGGTCGCCCAACATCGACTGGCTTCACCTGCGGCGGTGCTCGACACCCTCAAATATTGGGGCCAGACGGGCCAGTTCGGTTCGCTTTTCAAACTACAGACGAGCTAGTTCGCCGCCGGTCATTTCCCATCACAAATAAAGATTCCAGGCAAAATCGCCTTTCTGTTGAAACGCGATTTCGCCTAGGGCATCGTCACTCCCAAGGGAGACGCCAGTTCCAGGAGACGGTGCACGATGGATTTCGGAATAAAGGGGAAGACGGCCTTGGTTTTGGGCGCTAGCAGCGGCCTGGGCCGGGCGATTGCCGTGTCGCTCGCCGGCGAAGGCGCGCATGTGGCTGTCGCCGGGCGCCGGGCCGACAAGCTGGACGAAACCGTGGCCCTGATCAACGCAGCCGGCGGCAAAGGTTTCGCCCTCCCCTGGGATTTGGGCGACCTGTCGGTGATCGACGCCAATGTCGCCCGCGTCGAACAGGCTTTGGGGCCGATCGACATCCTAGTCAACAACACCGGCGGACCGCCCCCGACCACCGCGGCCGGTCAGAAGCCGGAGCTTTGGGCGCAGCAGTTCCAAAACCTCGTGCTGAGTGTCATCGCCATCACCGATCGGGTGCTGCCGGGCATGCGCCAGCGCAAATGGGGCCGCATTATCACCAGCGCCACCTCGGGCGTCGTCTCGCCGATCCCCAATCTTGGCATTTCCAACACGCTGCGTGCGTCCCTCGTCACCTTCTCAAAGACGCTGTCGCAAGAAGTCGCGCGCGACGGCGTGACGGTGAACGTGGTCTTGCCTGGCCGCATCATGACCGATCGCATCACACAGATCGACGGCAATACGGCGCAGAAACAAGGCCGCAGCATCGAAGAGGTGACGCGCGACAGCGCCAATGCCATCCCCATGGGTCGCCTCGGCGATGCCAAGGAATATGGCGATGCCGTCGCCTTCCTCGCCAGTGCGCGGGCCTCTTACATCACAGGCACAATCCTGCGCGTTGACGGCGGCGCCATCGCGAGCATTTGACGAGGGCCTAGATGTCCAGCACCGACGTCATCATCAGCGAATGCGGCCCGCGCGACGGGCTGCAAAGCATCTCGCAGGTGATGGCGACGGCGGACAAATTGCGCTGGATCGATGCGCTCTACGCGGCGGGCCTGCGCGAGATCGAAGTCACCTCTTTCGTGCCGGCCAAACTGCTGCCGCAGATGGCCGATGCGACGAAGGTGGTGCGCCACGCGCGCACCCTGCCTGGCCTGAAAGTGCTGGGCCTGGTGCCCAATCTGCGTGGCGCGGAAGCGGCCATTGCTGCCGGCGTTCACGTCCTCACCATCCCGGTTTCCGCCAGCGAAGCCCATTCGCTGGCCAATGTCCGCAAGAGCCGCGCCGAAATGGTCGAGGAGGTGAAGCGCATCGTCGCGCTGCGCGATGCGCAGGCACCCGAGATCGCTATCGAGGCGAATATTTCGACCGCCTTCGGCTGCACCCTGCAAGGCGTCGTGCCGGAAGACGAGGTGATCCGCCTCGCCGGACAATTGGCGGAAGCCGGCGCCGACGAAACAGGCCTGTCCGATACGGTGGGCTATGCCAATCCGGCGCAGGTGACGCGGTTGTTCACACGCGCCTTCGCCGAGATTGGCAGCAAGACCGGCGCCGCCCATATGCACAACACCCGGGGTCTGGGCATCGCCAATTGTCTTGCCGCCTATGAAGCGGGCGTGCGCACCTTCGACAGTTCGCTCTGCGGCCTTGGCGGCTGTCCCTATGCGCCGGGCGCCTCGGGCAATGTGGTGACGGAAGACCTGGTCTTCATGTTCGAAGCCATGGGGTTTTCCACCGGCATCGATCTCAACAGACTGATCGCAGCGCGCGAGGCGGTCATCGCCGGCCTGCCCGGTGTCGAGGTCTATGGTATGACGGCGGAAGCCGGCCTGCCGAAAGGGTTCGAGCAGGCGCATCATGGCTGAGGCTCCGCGTCCTCTGCCCCTGGCCGGCGTCCGCGTCGTCGAATTCACCCATATGGTCATGGGTCCAACCTGTGGCCTGATCCTCGCCGATCTCGGCGCCGAGGTGATCAAAATCGAGCCCGTCACGGGCGACAACACGCGAAAACTCATCGGCTCCGGCGCCGGCTTCTTTCCGACCTTCAATCGCAACAAGCAAAGCCTCGCCATCGACACGAAAGATCCCTTGGGGCGTGAGATCGTGTTGAAGCTGGTCGCGGCGGCTGACGTGTTCAGCGAGAATTTCAAGGCCGGCGCCATGGCCCGGCTCGGCTTCGATGCCGACACCTTGCGCAAGCTCAACCCACGTCTGATCTACGTCTCGCACAAAGGGTTTCTACCCGGCCCCTACGAACAGCGCACGGCGCTCGACGAAGTGGTGCAGATGATGGGTGGCCTCGCTTATATGACCGGGCCGGAGGGGCGGCCGCTGCGTGCCGGCACCAGCGTCAACGACATCATGGGCGGCATGTTCGGCGCCATCGGGGCGTTGGCCGCCCTCCTGCAACGCGATCGCGCCGGCACGGGTACGGGCCAAGGCACGGAGGTGCAGAGCGCGCTATTCGAAAACAACGTCTTCCTCGTCGCGCAGCACATGATGCAATATGCGGTGACGGGCCAGAAGCCAGCGCCGATGCCAAGCCGCATTTCCGCCTGGGCCGTCTATGACGTGTTCACGGTCGCCGGCGACGAGCAGATTTTCCTTGCCGTCGTCTCCGACACGCAATGGGCCCTGTTCTGCAAGGCCTTCGGCTATGACGATCTCATCGCCGACGCGCGGCTGACCAGCAACAATGATCGGGTGCGCGCCCGCGATTGGATGATGCCGCTGTTGCGCGAACGCTTGGCCCCGCTCGATGCCGGCATCATCGCGCAAACCTTCGAGGCGAACGGCCTGCCCTATGCGCCGATCACCAAGCCGCAGGATCTGTTCGACGACGACCATCTGACGGCAACCGGCGGCCTCGCCCCTGTCACCATTTCCGCCGATTGCAGCGGCGCCGAACGGGCGGTGGCGACCCAGACGCCGCTCCTGCCGCTCACCTTCGACGGCGACCGGCTGCCGCTGCGCAGCCCGCCCCCAGCGCTCGGGCAGGATAACGCCCGCATTCTTGGCGAACTCGGCTATAGCGCCGCCGCCATCGCCAGCTTGGCAAGCCAGGGAATCATTCGCGGAACCGGCTGACGGCTCGGTTTCGGCCTGCTAGGCTCCGCCCGTCTCGTTTCCCATAAGGAGGACGTTATGGCCGGCAAGTTCGTGCTGAAGAAATCTTCGAACGATAAATTTTATTTCAGTCTTTTAGCCGGCAACGGCGAAAACATTCTCAAAAGCGAGATGTACGAAGCCCATGCTTCGGCCATCAAGGGCATCGAATCCGTCAAGGCCAATGCGGCCAAGGACGAACGCTATGAGCGCAAGACCGCCAAGAACGGTCAGGAAATGTTCAACCTGAAAGCCACGAACGGCCAGGTCGTCGGTACCAGCGAAACCTATTCCTCGGGTTCGGCGCGCGATAACGGCATCGAGTCCGTGAAGAAAAACGCACCGGATGCGGCGATCGACGATCAAACAAAGTAAAAGCGCACATGCCGCGCCGTCTGCGCATGACAACGGCGCGGCTTTTTCAAAACAAAATCATTTCAGTGTTGTCGCCCGATAGCGGCATCGTTGTGCCCCTCACGCGCTAACCATAAATGCCATCGTGACGGCTTTTCGGCCTGCTGCTTATTTCGAGACAGGCCGAAAGGCGGCCTTGACGCGCCACCTCAAACTATCAAGCTTAAGGATGTGCAGCACGTCATTCCATGACGTGATCAAGTTGAATTTTTCAATTCGACACCGAGAGGATCGTCATGACCAACGGGACTCCGACCATCCGCGCCAACGGCCAGCCCTTTAAAGTCGAAGCAGATACCACTGCCGCCTATTGGCACAACAGCGCCGACAATACCCTGCCGCCGCCCGACATGATGGGCGCATATATGCGCAACCGGCCCGTTCCGTCCGGAGCGGTCGAAGGGCGCAAGGCCTGGATCATTGGCAGCGGCATTGCTGGCCTTGCCGCTGCCTTTTACCTGATCCGCGATGGCGGCCTGGCAGGCAAAGACATCACCATCCTCGATACGGTGCATATCGAGGGCGGTTCGCTCGACGGCGCGGGCAATCCGGAGGATGGCTACATCATCCGCGGCGGCCGCGAGATGAATTGGAACTATGACAATCTGTGGGACATGTTCCAGGACGTGCAGGCGCTCGAACTGCCGGATGGTTTCAGTGTCCTGGACGAATATCGACTGGTCAACGACAACGATTCAAACTTCTCCAAAGCGCGGCTCATGCACAAGCGTGGTCAGATCCGCGATTTTTCGACCCTCGGTCTGTCCAAGCCGCAGCAATGGGAACTCATCCGCCTTTTGCTGAAGCGCAAGGAGGATCTCGACGACATCACCATTGAGCAATATTTTACTCCGGGCTTCCTCGAAACAAACTTCTGGTATCTGTGGCGTTCCATGTTCGCTTTCGAGAATTGGCAGAGCCTTCTCGAAATGAAGCTCTACATGCATCGCTTCCTCGACGCGCTTGACGGGCTGACAGATATGTCGGCGCTGATCTTCCCAAAATACAATCAATACGACAGTTTCGTTCGGCCCCTGGTGGAGCACCTGCGTAAGCAAGGCGTGAAGGTGCAATTCGACACGCGCGCCTATGATCTCGACATGGCCATGGAGGGTGAGACACGTCGTGTAACCGCGATCAAGGCCAAGGTGGGCGGCGCCGACACGACGATTACGGTCGGCCCCAAGGACGTCGTCTTCGCGCTGACCGGCTCCATGACCGAGGGCACCGCTTACGGCGACATGGATCATGCGCCCATGCTCGAACGAGGCAAGAATGATCCCGGCGATGCCAGCGATTGGGCGCTCTGGAAAAATCTTGCCAAGAAGTCGCCCATCTTCGGCAAGCCGGAAAAATTCTATGGCAATGTCGATCGCTCGATGTGGGAATCGGTGACATTAACCTGCAAGCCCTCTCCCTTTATCGACAAACTGAAAGAGCTTTCGGTCAACGATCCCTATTCCGGCAAGACGGTGACGGGTGGCATCATCACCTTCACCGACTCCAATTGGGTGATGAGCTTTACATGCAATCGTCAGCCGCATTTCCCGACCCAGCCGAAGGACGTCCTGGTGATCTGGGTCTATGCCCTGCTGATGGACAAGGAAGGCAACTACGTCAAAAAGCCGATGCCGGCCTGCACCGGGCGCGAGATCATCGCGGAGCTTTGTTATCATCTGGGCATCGAGGACAAGCTGGACGAGGTCGTCGCCAACACCAAGGCCCGCCTTGCGCTCATGCCCTATATCACCGCGATGTTCATGCCACGCGCTGCGGGTGATCGCCCGCATGTGGTGCCGGCGGGTTGCAGCAATCTCGGCCTGATGGGCCAGTTCGTCGAAACCTCGAACGACATCATCTTCACGATGGACAGTTCGATCCGCACGGCACGCGTCGGTGTCTATACGCTTTTGAACCTGAACAAGCAGGTGCCGGATATCAGCCCGACACAATATGACATTCGCTCCATCCTGAAAGCCGCGCGGGCCCTGAATAACGGCGAACCCTTTCCCGGTGAGCGCCTACTGCATCGGCTCTTGGACAAAACCTATTTCGCGCACATCTTGCCACCTTTGCCGGAACCCGATTCCTCAAGGCGCGAAGCGATCGAAAGCGAGTTGGCGGGACTTCTTGGCAAGGGCAGCCAGGCCCTTGGCACGGTCTCGGCTTGGCTCGAACAGGTTCGACAAAACCTGACCAGTCGCAAGAACTAAAATTGCAGGAGGGCGCCGGCGAGGCCAAGCAGAACGACGACAACCCACGGTGGCGCCTTCCACACCGTCAGCAGCAGAAAGCCCGCCAGCGCCACCGCAAAGTCGCGCGGTGTCAGCACCGCACTTGTCCAGACCGGGCTATAAAACGCCGCCCCTAAAATGCCGACAACGGCGGCGTTGGTGCCTCGCATGGCCGCTTGCGCTGTGGGGCGAAGCCGCAGTGCGTCCCAGAACGGCAACGTACCGTAGACGAGCAGAAGCCCCGGCAGGAAGACAGCGACGAGTGCGATGATGGCGCCTGGTAACCCATTTGGTGCCGGCCCAACAGCCGCGCCGAGATAAGCGGCGAAAGTGAAAAGTGGCCCGGGAACCGCCTGCGCCAGACCATAGCCGGCAAGGAAAGTTTCGTTGCCGAGCCAGCCTGATGTCACCACCTCGGCCTGCAGCAAAGGCAGCACCACATGGCCGCCGCCGAACACGAGCGCGCCGGAGCGGTAAAAGGCATCGAACAATGCGATGGCCTGCTGCCCGGTCGTCGCGACCATCAGCGGCGGCAGCACCAGGAAAACAGCAAACAGCACGAGCGCGATCGCCCCCGCCGTTTTCGAAACGGGGAAATGCAAATGTCCAGCGGCGACGGGATCGGTGCCCGTGCCGCGACATAGCCAAAGGCCGATCAGCGCACCGAAGGCGATGGTGATGATTTGACCGAAGGAGCCGCCGATAAAAGTCACGAGCGCGACCGCGATCAGCGCGATCGCCGCGCGCTCCTTGTCCGGCGTCAGGCTTTTCGCCATGCCCCAGATTGCCTGCGCGACCACGGCGACCGCCACCAGTTTCAATCCATGCAGAATGCCTTCCGCCACCGGACCCGTGAACGACGCGGCACCGAGCGAGAAGGCAAAGAGGATGATCGCCGACGGCATGGTGAAGGCCAACCAAGCGGCGAGGCCGCCCAGCAGCCCGTTGCCGCGCAGGATACCGAGGGAAAAACCGACCTGGCTCGAAGCGGGTCCCGGCAGGAATTGGCAAAGCGCGACCAGATCGGCATAGGCAGCCTCGTCGATCCAGCGGCGCCGCACGACGATCTCGTCGCGAAAATAACCAAGATGAGCGATGGGGCCGCCAAACGACGTCAGCCCGAGTTTCAGGAACGTGAGAAAAACCTCGCCGACCGAGCCCGGCGCCGCCGATGCCGCCTTCGTCGAATCACCTCCGTCAGCCATCAAAGAATCTCCGTTCGCCGTCGACGGCTATAAGCCCGGGCGGAACCTTCTGCATGGGGATTTTATTGCCACTGTGACACTCTTTGAAAACATCGGGATACGATTGCCCCACCGCCACTTCATGATAAACCTTTTGCTGAATCCATTGCCAGAAAGACGGGCCAATCGCCGTCCGTCCTCAGTCGATATTTGATGTGTTGAAATCACGAACCGCGAAAGCGGACGGAACTTTTGCTCCCGGAGTTTTCGCAGATGACGCAACCTCAATGGTTATCGGTGGGTCTCATCATCGTGATGATGGGCGCGTTTCTGTGGGGCCGGCTGCGTTATGACGTCGTGGCTCTGCTGGCTTTGTTGGCAGGCCTCGCCCTCGGCATTGTTCCCCTTAAGGAGGCCTTCACCGGCTTTTCCGACGATATCGTCATTATTGTCGGCAGCGCTTTGATCTTGAGTGGCGCGGTCGCGCGCTCGCGTTTGATCGAACGGGCCATGTCGGGGCTTTCGCCCGCGCAAGGTTCGACGCAGGTGCAGGTTTTCGTGCTGGTGATCAGCGTCGCCGTGCTCTCCGCCTTCATCAAGAACATCGGTGCTTTGGCGATGATGCTGCCGATCGCCTATCAGCTCGCGCGCAAGGGCGGAAAGTCGCCATCGGTTTTCCTGATGCCGATGGCTTTCGGTTCGTTGCTCGGCGGCATCGTGACCCTAGTGGGCACGTCGCCGAACGTCATCGTCTCCCGCGTTCGCGGCGAATTGACGGGCACGCCATTCAGCATGTTCGATTTCACGCCCGTCGGTCTCGTCATCGCGATCGCCGGATGCGCCTTCCTGGCGGTGGGCTATCGCCTGCTGCCGCGTGATCGTCGCGGCGCGCCGTCCCTGGAAGCAGCGCTCGACATCGAGGACTATGTCACCGAGGCGCGCGTTACCGACGGCTCCAAACTGAAAGACAAGACCGTCGCCGATCTGCGCCACATCGGCGGCGGCGAGGTGGAAATCGTCACGATCCTGCGCGCCAAGCGCCAGATCGCCGCGCCCCTACCCGATGCGCGGCTGAAGGTCGACGATATCCTGCTGCTGCGCGGCGAAGGCGACGCACTCGAGAAAGTCGTCGCGGAGGGCGGGCTCGATCTGGTCGGGCGGGATCACAAGGAGCGCGTGCCCAGCAATGGCGAAACGCCGGTCGAACGAGTCAGCGAAGCGGTGATCGCGCCGGGCTCGCTGCTTATCGATCAGACGGCAGCGGAGCTCGATCTCTATACGCATCATGGCGTCAATCTGCTCGCCATCAGCCGCGCCGGCGAACGCCTCTCGGAGCGGCTGCGCGACGTGCGGCTGCGTTCGGGCGATGTGGTGCTGGTCCAGGGCGGCGAAGAGGTGCTGCCCGAGCGCATGCTGGAACTTGGACTGCTGCCCCTGGCCGATCGGCCTGTGGCGCTGGGCAGCACGCGCCGTGCTCTGGTGACGGGTGGTGTGCTGGCCGTCACCATCGCGGCGCTGGCTTTCAGCCTGGCGCCGGTGCCGGTGGTGTTTTTTGCCGCGGCGGTTCTGCTCGTCGCGTTCAAGGCGCTGCCGCTGCGCGAGGCCTATAGCAATGTCGATGCGCCCATTTTGTTGATGCTCGCCGCCCTCATCCCCGTCAGCGACTCCTTGCGCTCGACCGGCGCGACCGAAGTTTTCGCCACATGGCTGGCCTCCGTCGGCAGCGGCCTTCCCGGCTGGGCCTCCCTCGGCCTCATCCTCGTTGCCGCCATGGCCGTGACGCCCTTCCTCAATAACGCGGCCACGGTTCTGGTGATGGCGCCGATCGGCGCGGGCTTTGCCACGCAATTGGGTTATAAGCCGGATGCCTTCCTGATGGCGGTGGCGATTGGCGCAGCCTGCGATTTCCTCACGCCCATCGGCCATCAGTGCAACACGTTGGTGATGGGCCCCGGCGGCTACAAGTTCACTGACTATGCCCGCCTCGGCGCACCGCTTTCCCTGCTGGTCATCGTGATCGGCGTGCCGGCGATCCTGATTTTCTGGCCGCTGCGCTGAGGGTTCAGCCCCTCCCAACCACCCCTTGCGGAACACATCGCGAACGATTATCGTTTGTTCATGGTTTGTTTATCGATTCGCCACAGGGTGGTGCGCCCGACAAAGGGCGAATCGGCAGAGCGCCGTAGTTGGCGGTGCGGGCCCAGCGTGCGTGGGCGGAGAGGAACATTATGCTGACGAAGAAGCAGAGCGAACTCCTGCGCTTCATCAACGAACGGCTCAAGGAAGCCGGCGTACCCCCGTCCTTCGATGAGATGAAGGATGCGCTCGACTTGCGTTCCAAGTCGGGCATCCATCGTCTCATCATGGCGCTGGAGGAGCGTGGCTTCATCCGCCGCCTGCCCAATCGCGCCCGCGCGCTTGAAGTGCTGAAACTGCCGGAAGCTTCCGTGCCGGCCGGCCCGCGTGGCGGTCGCTTCTCGCCGGCGGTGATCGAAGGCAATCTCGGCAAGGTCCGGGCACCCGTTACACCCGTTTCCGATGATTTCGTGCCGCCGATTTCGATCCCCGTCATGGGCCGCATTGCCGCCGGCACGCCGATCTCTGCGATCCAGTCGCGCAGCCACACCATTTCCGTACCGCCGGATTTCCTCGCCTCGGGCGATCACTTCGCTCTGGAAGTGCGCGGCGACTCGATGATCGAGGCCGGCATTCTCGACACCGATACGGTGATCATCCGCAAGCAGGACACGGCCGATTCCGGCGACATCGTCGTGGCTTTGATCGACGACGAGGAAGCGACGTTGAAGCGGCTGCGCCGGCGCGGCGCT
The DNA here is from genome assembly GCA_001898965.1 of Rhizobiales bacterium 62-17. Classification (GTDB taxonomy): domain Bacteria; phylum Pseudomonadota; class Alphaproteobacteria; order Rhizobiales; family Beijerinckiaceae; genus Terripilifer. The sequence continues at coordinate 717,818 of MKVW01000001.1, read as the reverse complement.
TCGATCGCGCTCGAAGCGGCCAATCCGGCCTATGAAACCCGGATTTTCGGACCCGACCGCGTCCGCATCCAAGGCAAGCTCGTCAGCCTGCTCCGCCGCTACTGAACCACCGGTTCATTGCGGCTCATAGGTCTCCTCTTGAGGGGATGAGGAAGCCGCGACAGGCGGATCGTTCTGCACGAGAATGCGCGGCGCAGGCGACCATGGCCGGTCGAGCTGTGGTGCGCGGGCACTGCGCAAGGATGCGGTGCCCGTGGCGGAAAAACGGAATTCGCTGGCGCCATATTTCAACAGATGTTCGCCATCGACGATGAGCGATGGCCCTTTGCAGGTGCCGTTGAGCCACAAGCGCGTGACGACGATATCGGCACGCGAGCAATCCTCGGCGACATTGCGGGGATCGAGGATGAGGGCAATGACGCGCCCATCCCGCAACGTGCCCGTGCAACCGCCGACATCGCACAGACCATTGCCCTGCAAAGCGGGATCGCGCGCCGGGCGCGCATCGGCATCGGCCGTCAGCCATTGCGAAACGCCGAAGAAATTGCCGCGCGCATTGAGCACCGCGAGACGGCCATCGGCGGCGCGATAAGCCAGGGTGCCACCCTGCCGATCGATCATCAGATCAGGCCGTGCGCTCGTCAGCGCCAAAGCCGCGCCGGCCACGGCAAAAGGCACGCCCAACCAGCGCAGCGGCGTCTGCCACAGGGTGATCCACAACAGACCCAGCGTCATCAGCAGCAAAGCGCCCGCGCCAAAAGCCGGGATCATGCGCGTCGAGCCCGCCAGGCCCGCGACCCATTCGGCGACGATCATCATGCCGCTCACGCCCAGCCCCATGACCCACCAGCAGGGACCGTCGAGCCCAAAAGCCGAGGCGAGCAACCCCAGCGCCCCGAACGGCATGACGACAAATTCGACCAAGGGGATCGCCAAAACGTTGCCGACGAGCCCGTAGCTGGAAATCCTGTGGAAGTGAAAAGTTGCATAAGGGTCGGTAGCAAGAGAGGCGATCAAGGTCGTCACGACAGCGGCCCACACCATGAATCCTGCGCGGTTCAACAATCCCGGCGGCCCGTCGTGTTTCATGCCGAAGAAGCCGGCGGCGCCGCGCTTCTCGAATGCGGCGATCATTGCCGCCACCGCCGCAAACGACATCTGGAAGGACGGACCAAGCACGGTGACGGGCTCGCGCAGCATGACCACCAATGCCGCGATGGCAAGATTGCGCATGGAGAATGCCGGCCGGCCGAAGAGTACGGCACCGAGCATGATCAGCACCATGACCAGTGCCCGCTCTGTCGCCACTTCCGAGCCTGAGAAGACATCGTAGGCGACCGCGCCGACCATGGCGAAGCCTGCCGCCCACCGCTTGATCGGCTGGGTCAGCGCCATCGTCGGCGACAACGCCAGCAGCGCGCGCAAAATCCACAACATCAGCCCGGCCGCCAGCACCATGTGCAAGCCGGAGATCGAGACGACGTGATAGATGCCCGCCGCCCGCAGTGCCTCGTTGGTGGCCTCCGGGATCAATCCTCGTTTGCCGGTGACGAGAGCCGCGGCGACGGCGCCATTGGCGCCGCCGATGGCCGTAGCGATCCGCTCGGTGAGCGCATTGCGGCCGCGATCCACCCAAGCGTTGAAGCTCGCCATCCACGGCACGTCGAGCGCCGCCACCGGCACTGGCCGTGATACCCCGTTGCCGACCGCGCCGATCCGCTGGAACCAGGCGTCGCGGGCAAAGTCGTAGCCGCCCGGCTCGGAAGCCCGGGGCGGCGGCAGGAGCCGCGCGGTCAGGCCGATGGAGGCGCCGGAGGTAAAATCCGGCCGGCCGCGTACAATGACGCGCACCCGCTGCGGCCGTGCCGCCTCGGCCAGGCCTTCGGCGCTCGCCAGGCGCAGCACCAGCCGCGCCGAGCCCTCGCGCAGATCCATGGTTTCGACGAAGCCCGTGACTTTGCCGTTCCAGGGCCGTTCGATCACCGGAGCCGCCACCCAGAGCGTGCGCAGCGCCGCGACCGAGAAGCCGGCGAAGAGAAAGGCCAGAGCCACGGCGGCCCGATAAGCCGCCAGACGCTCCCGCCGCAGCGCCAATGCCGCAAGGCCCATGCAAACCAAGGTGGCGAAAAGCGGCGCCGGCAGCCAAGGTTCCCGCTCGGCGGCGAAATAGAGCACGACGCCGGCTCCGAAAGCCACGGCGGCCCACGGAAACAGCCGCCGCCCAGCCACTTCCTCGGCGAACCAGGCAGCGAGCCGTGTCGACAGCCAAGCTGGGCGCGACGCGATGCGACCGGCGCGCGCGCCGGTCGTCTCCGCAATGGCGATGGCGCCAGCCCTCGGCATCTCGTCTCAGCCCCTGTCCCCAATGCCTTTCCCCGGACCATTGCACAGTTTAAACGCCCCGCCGTCTACCTCCTGCCGCAAGTTGTGTGATAGATGCCCGGCATTTAGCGGCGGACGAGATGTCCGCAGCGTCCGATCAGAAGCATACGAGTACAGCCATGTCCGATCCCGTCGTCACCCGGTTCGCCCCCTCCCCGACCGGCTTCCTCCATATCGGCGGAGCGCGTACGGCTTTGTTCAATTGGCTCTATGCGCGCCATTTCGGCGGCAAGATGCTGCTGCGGATCGAGGACACGGATCGCGAACGTTCGACCGAGGCCGCCATCACGGCGATTATCGATGGCCTGTCCTGGCTCGGCCTCTCCTGGGACGGCGACGTGATCTATCAGTTCGCCCGCGCCAACCGCCACGCCGAAGTGGCGCACCAGCTCCTGCGCGAGGGCAAAGCCTACAAATGCTTCGCCACCCAGCAAGAACTCGAGGAGATGCGCGAGAAGGCGCGCGCCGAGAAGCGCCAGACCCGCTACGATGGCCGCTGGCGCGATCGTGCGGCTGGTGATGTCGCGGCCATGGAAGCGGCCGGCGTCAAGCCGGTGATCCGCCTGAAGGCGCCGACCGAGGGCGATACCGTCATCGACGACAAAGTGCAGGGCAAGGTGGTCTTCCCCAACAAGGATCTCGACGATCTGGTGTTGCTGCGCTCCGACGGCACGCCGACCTATATGCTGGCTGTCGTTGTCGATGATCACGATGCGGGCGTAACCCACGTGATCCGCGGCGACGATCATCTCACCAATGCGGCGCGGCAGGCGCATATCTATCAGGCCATGGGCTGGCAGACGCCGATCTTCGCGCACATCCCGCTGATCCATGGGCCGGACGGCGCCAAATTGTCGAAGCGGCACGGTGCGCTTGGCGTCGATGCCTATCGTGCCATGGGTTATCTGCCGACGGCGCTGCGCAATTATCTCGTGCGCCTCGGCTGGAGCCATGGCGACCAGGAAATTTTCTCGACCGACGAAATGATCCAGACTTTCGACCTGCCGCAGATCGGTCGATCGCCGGCCCGTTTCGACTATGCTAAGCTGGAAAATCTCAACGGCCACTATCTGCGTGCCATGCCCGATGCGGAATTGCTCGACACGCTGATCACCACTCTGCCTTTCCTCAAGGACGGTCCGGCGCTGGCCGCGCGTCTCGATGCGCCGCTGCGCGCCCGCTTGCTGGCCGCCATGCCCGGCCTGAAGGAGCGCGCCAAGACGCTCAACGATCTGATCGACGGCGGCGGCTTCCTGTTCGCGCAGCGCCCGCTGGCGACTGATGAGAAAGCGACCGTCGCCCTGGAGAATGGCGGACGCGCGCATCTTGCCGCACTGACGCCGCGCCTTGCACAAGCCAGCGAATGGACGGCACAGGCGACAGAAGCGATCGTGCGCGCCTATGCGGAAGAAACCGGCGCGAAGCTCGGCCAGATCGCGCAACCCCTGCGCGCGGCGCTCACCGGACGGCTGACATCGCCCGGCATTTTCGAGGTTCTGGTGGTGCTGGGACGCGAGGAAGCGCTCGGCCGCCTCGATGATCAGGCACGTCTGGCAGCGCTCAACTAGAGCAAATTGCGTTTCGACCGAAACGCAATTTTGTCCAGGATCTTGGTTCTGCCGGGTCTTTGTCGCGTTTGACCAAAGTCAAACCGCGAAACGCGATATGGCACGATCGCCTCAAAATAAGGCAGTGCTTCGCGCCGGCTAAACCGTCCGGTGCAAAGCGGGCCATTCACATTGGCGATAACAGCCATTCGGCAGCCTAGGTCGAGCCGTTTTAAACTGTAATATATCGCTGCTTTTATTGAATTTTCTGACTGTGCGGCGCCATCTTTTGGTCAGACTTGAATGCTGCCCGCCGATGCGTTAGCACACGCCCGGTTGTGGAAAACCTTCCCTCACGCTGGCGCCCTATTCCGGGCCTCCGGCACACATCATGAAGGCCGTAAATATGAGCAAGACCGCGACGATCACAATCGGCAATAATACCTATGATATGCCCATGCGCGGCGGCACTGAGGGACCGGAAGTCGTCGACATCGCCAAGCTCTACGGACAGGCTAACGTCTTCACGTACGATCCGGGTTTCATGTCGACCGCGAGCTGCGAGTCGAAGATCACCTATATCGATGGCGACGCCGGCATTCTGCGGTATCGTGGCTATCCGATCGAACAGCTTGCCGAACATGGCGACTTCCTCGAGACCTGCTACCTGCTGCTGTACGGGGAACTGCCGACCGCGGCGCAGAAATCCGATTTCGACTATCGCGTGACGCGCCACACGATGGTGCATGAACAGATGTCGCGTTTCTTCTCCGGCTTCCGCCGCGATGCGCATCCGATGGCCGTCATGGTCGGCACCGTCGGTGCGATGGCCGCCTTCTATCCGGACTCCGCTGACATCACCGATCCGCATCAGCGCATGATCGCTTCGATGCGTCTGGTCGCCAAGATCCCGACGATCGCGGCTATGGCCTATAAATATTCGATCGGCCAGCCGTTTGTGTTCCCGAAGAACGACCTCGATTACACGTCGAACTTCCTGCACATGTGCTACGCCGTTCCATGCGAGGACTACAAGGTCAACCCGATCATCGCGCGCGCCCTAGACCGCATCTTCATCCTGCATGCGGACCACGAGCAGAACGCTTCGACCTCGACGGTGCGTCTCGCCGGCTCTTCGGGCGCCAATCCGTTCGCCTGTATCGCCGCCGGCATCGCCTGCCTGTGGGGCCCGGCGCACGGTGGCGCCAACGAAGCGGCGCTGGCCATGCTCGCCGAAATCGGCACGGTCGATAAGATCCCCGAATTCGTGCAGCGCGTGAAGGACAAGAAGGACCACACCCGCCTGATGGGCTTCGGTCATCGCGTCTACAAGAACTACGATCCGCGCGCCAAGATCATGCAGAAGACCTGCCATGAAGTGCTGCGCGAACTCGGCATTAAGGACGACCCGCTGCTCGACGTCGCTATGGAACTCGAGCGCATCGCGCTCAGCGACGAATATTTCATCGAGCGCAAGCTCTATCCGAACGTCGACTTCTATTCGGGCATCACCCTGAAGGCGATGGGCTTCCCGGTGTCGATGTTCACCGTGCTCTTCGCCGTCGCCCGTACGGTGGGCTGGGTCGCCCAGTGGAAGGAAATGATCGAGGATCCGAGCTCCAAGATCGGCCGTCCGCGCCAGCTCTACACCGGCGCCGCCAAGCGCGACTACACGCCGATCGGCAAGCGCTGATCGCAGCCATCCCAACGGATCAGGGCCGCCCCCAAGGCGGCCCTTTTCTTTTGCGCCTGATACGACGATGCTGCCGGCAACGAGAGGAACGCACGAGGACATCATGCCGACGGATCATGCCGGGCAGCTCATCGATTTTGCCTTGCACTTCGCCTTGCAACAGGCCAGCGATAGCGCTCGCGATCGCGCCCGTCTGCTCGTCCTCGACACCTGCGGCGCCATGCTCGCAGCCGTGCCGCACCCGATCGGCCGGATCGCACATGACCAGGCATTGCGCACGCGAGCGCTCAACGAATCCAGTCTCGCTGGCGGCGACGTTCGTGTCGGCATGCTGGAAGCCGCGCAGGCCAATGGCATTCTCGCCAATGCGGTGGATTTCGACGAAGGCAGCCATGTGGCGACAGTGGCATTGCCGGCAGCCCTTGCCATGGCCGAGAAAATGTCGCTCTCCGGCGCGGATTTCCTGGCTGCTTTCATCGTCGCTTTCGAGATCGCATCGCGCTTGCGCGAAGCGATCGCTCCGGCTCTTGGCCAACGCGGCCTCTGGCATATTGGCCATGTCGGGCCGCTGGCGGCCGCGCTTTGCGGTGCGCGCCTGCTCGCACTCGACGCAGGCAGAGCCCGCATGGCGCTCAGCATCGCTACGGCTTCAAGCAGCGGTTATCGCCGCCATCTCGGCACGATGACGAAGGCACTCCACTCCGGCCACGCGGCGCGCTCCGGCCTCGAAGCGGCGCTTCTGGCGCGTGACGGCTTTACCGCCGATGCCGACATGTTCGACGCTGAAGACGGCTGGCTTGCATCCCTAACGACGGCACCGGCGCATGGTGCCCTTCAAGATTTGCTGAAAAGCCCGCTCATTCTCGACCAGCCGACGAAGATCAAGGTGATGCCGGTGTGCACGCCGATCGCGCCGGCGCTTGATGCCATCACGAGCTGCCTGCGCCGACACGACATCGCGGCTGCGGATATCGTGCGGCTGGCGACCGACTTGAAGCGCGGCTCGCTCGTCCGCGATCGGCCTGATGATCTCGACGCGGCGCCTTTCTCCGCCCGCTTTCTGATCGCGCTCGCCATCACGCACGGCGTCGCGCTCCACACGATCAGCGAAGAAGCACTGATCGATCCGGTGATCGTCGATCTCATGGGACGCATTGACGATGTACCCGGCATGAAATCGGTCCGCCTCACGCTGGCGAACGGACGAGAGCTGGAAGAGCCGCTTGGCCCTGTCCGTCGCTTGACGACGCGCGACGAGATCACCGCGAAATTCCGCGTTTGCGCCGGCGCCGTCTGGTCGGAACCGCACATCGCGGCATTCATCGACAAAGCCTTGGCGATGGACACGCTGGCCGACATCAACCAGCTGTTCGCATCTTAAACGCTCGGCTTGCTCACGACATCGAGAATGGTCTGCGCGGCCGCTTCGCTCGGCCGCTGATGCCCCGGCAGTTGCATGGCCGCGGCCAAACGCTCCAATCCATCCAATTGCCGCTGACGTGACGGACCATCCTGCATGATGTCGGCAACGTCCATGGCGAGCGCCGTCGCGGTGGCGGCACTCTGGATCAGTTCCGGCATCAGGCGTTCGCCGAGAATGATGTTCGGCAGCGCGATATGATCGGTGGTGACGAGCTGGCGCGCGATCACTTCCTCGATCTTCGACACTTTGTAGGCGACAACCGTTGGAACTTGCGCCAGCGCCAGTTCCAAAGTGACGGTGCCAGAGGCCGCCAGCGCCGCGCGCGCACTGCGGAAGGCGGCGAATTTCTCCGCTTCGTCCATGACGACGCGCGGCGCGATCGGCCAGTTCGCCACCCCTGCCCGCACCATGGCCTCGACATGCGCCACCGTCGGCAGGACGATCTGCAGATCGGGCTTGTCGCGCGCGAGGAGATCGACGGTCTCGCCAAACAGTTTAAGCAGATTGCCGATTTCAGATCGCCGCGACCCCGGCAGAACGACCAGCACAGCCGGCGGTGCGGCCCTGCGGCGCACGTCATCGGCGGTCGGCAACAGATCATCCAGGCGCTCGATCAGCGGATGGCCGACGTAGGTGCAAGCCGGGCCGCCGAGGCGTTCATGCGCCTGCGGTTCGAACGGCAACAAAGCCAGCACATGATCGACATAGGCGCGCATCGCAGGCGCCCGCCCCGGCCGCCAGGCCCAGACGGTGGGGCTGACATAATCGACAATGGGCAAATGCGGCAGTGCCTTGCGCACGCGCCGTGCCACGCGATGGGTAAAGTCCGGGCTGTCGATGATGACGAGCACATCCGGCCGCGCCGCGATGACCGCCTTCGCCGTTTCATCGATGCGCCGCAGCAGCGTCGGCAGATGCGCGATCACGGGCAAAAAGCCCATCACGGCGATGTCGGCCATCGGAAAGAGGCTCGGCAAGCCGGCCTTGCTCATGGCAAAGCCACCGACACCTTGAAAGGTCGTGCCTGGATTGAGGCGCGCCAGCGCGCGGATGAGCTCGGCGCCGAGCATATCGCCGGACTGCTCGCCGGCGATCATGAACACATCGAGCGGCCGCGCCGCCAAGCTCTAAGCCTCGCCGTTGGTCGACAGGCGCGGCATGCAGATCGAGCGGTCGCCACCGTCGCGAATGAAATCGAGGATTTCGTGCACCTGCGGATGGCTGGCGAATTCCGCCGCCACATCCTCGACCCGCTCCTTCAACGTGCCTTCGGCCGCGAACAGCAGGCGATAGGCGCGCCTCAGATCGTGAATTTCCTCGCGCGAGAAACCGCGCCGCCGCAGGCCGACCAGATTGAGGCCAGCGAGATAAGCGCGATTGCCCATGGCCAGGCCATAAGGAATGAGATCGTTCTCGACGCCGGACAGACCGCCGACGAACGCATGCGAGCCGATGCGCGAGAACTGAATGATCGCCGCGCCACCGCCGCAGATCACGAAATCGCCCATGCGTACGTGGCCGGCCAGCATGACGTTGTTCGACAGGACGATCGAACTGCCGAGCCGGCAGTCATGGCCCACATGCGAATTGGCGAGGAACGCGCATTTGTCGCCGATAACCGTTTCCATCCCGCCGCCCTTGGTGCCGGGATTCATCGTTACGCCTTCGCGGATCAGGCAATCGCTGCCGATGGTCAGCGTCGAGGGCTCGCCTTCGTATTTGAGATCCTGCGGCTGATGGCCGATGGAAGCAAAGGGGAACAGGCGCGTGCGTGCGCCGATCTTGGTACGGCCGTGGACGACCACGTGGGAGACGAGTTCGACACCATCGCCCAGTTCGACATTCGGCCCGACGTGGCAGAAGGGGCCGACGCGCACGTCCGCGCCAAGCTTTGCACCATCTTCAACGACGGCGCTCGGATGAATTTTCATTCGTCGTCGTCCTGCCCATCAGCAACCATCATGGCGCCGAGTTCGGCCTCACAGACGACCTGACCATCGACCTTTGCTTCGCCGCGATACCACCACATGTTGCGGCGGCGATTGAGCTTCTTCATGTGGAATTCGACGCGGTCGCCCGGAACGACCGGCTTGCGGAACTTCACCTTGTCGATCGTCATGAAATAGACGATGCGCGGGCGCTTCGACTTCGACGCCTGCACGCACAAGGCACCGGCCGTCTGCGCCATGCCTTCGACCAGCAACACGCCAGGCATGATCGGCTTGCCGGGGAAATGGCCCTGGAACTGCGGCTCGTTGATCGTGATGTTCTTGATGCCGATGCAGGATTCATCGGCATTGCAGTCGATGATGCGGTCAACCAGCAGGAATGGATAACGGTGCGGCAGAAAATCCAGCAGTTTCTGGATATCAACTGTCGTTAGTTCGGTCATGACCGGCTGATCCATCTTTCCTTGTCCTGGCTGTTCGTTCACGTTGTCCGGACTTCTTTCGAATTGGCTTTATGCGTGATCTCGGAATTGTCTCTTTAGGAATTGTCCTGGCCAGCGCCCGCCCGTTCGCGCGACTGGGCCACGAGGCGGTCCAGCTCCAAGCGGGCGCGCCATGTCTCCCTGATCGGCCGCGCCGGCGAACCGCCCCACTTCTGCCCCGCTGGCACGTCGTTGGCAACGCCGGATTGCGCCGCGATCTGCGCGCCCATCCCGATTTTCAGATGTCCTGTGACGCCGGCTTGCCCTCCGAGCGCAACGAAGTCGCCAAGCTCGGTGGAGCCGGAGATGCCCACCTGTGAAACGATGATGCAATGGCGGCCGACCACCACGTTGTGGGCGATCTGCACCAGGTTATCGATCTTGGTGCCCTCGCCGATGATCGTATCGCGGTTGGCGCCGCGATCGATCGTCGTATTGGCGCCGATCTCCACGTCATTTTGAATGATCACCCGGCCGATCTGCGGCACCTTCTGGTGCCCCCGGGGGCCCATGGCAAAGCCAAAGCCGTCCTGGCCGATCCGCACGCCGCCATGCACCAGCACCCGATCGCCGATCAACGCATAAAGGACGCTGGCGCCAGGGCCAATGGAGCAATCGCGGCCGATGCAGACATCCGGCCCGATCACCGCATTGGCGGCGATATGGGTGCCGGCTCCGATCTGGCAGCGAGGCCCCACCACTGCGCCAGGATCGACGGTGACGCCATTCTCAAGCCTGGCCTCAGCATGGACATGGGCGGCCGGCGATACGCCCGTGCCGCCAAAGAGAGCCAACGGCCGGTTCGCGCTCGGATAAAGCTTGGAGACCACCGCGGCAAAGGCGCGATAGGGATCGGCCGTCACCAGGGCCACCGTGCCCGCCGGGACGCCCGCCGCATATTTGGCCCCGATCAAACAGGCCGCGGCGCGGGTGGCGGCAAGCTGGTCGGCATATTTGGGGTTATCGAGAAAAACGAGCGCACCGGGGCGGCCCTGGTCCAGCGGAGCGACACTGGTGATGGCGACCGAAAGGTCGCTGCCGTCAGCCGCCCGCGCCCCGGTCCATTCCACGATCTCGCCAAGCGTCGGCGCGGCGGCGCGGGGAAAAAACACTGGATCGCTCATCGAAAAACCCGAAATCCTCGAATCCGGCAGGCTGAGCCGCCAAATTCAAAACAGGCAGCGGCATCGCATGCCACCGCCTGTCCTGCAAGTGCAAGTGGGAGGGGGCCGAACAGCTTGTCCGTTCGGCCGCTCTATAGCGCCTTGCGGTTTGATGGTCTCATCAAACGCCAGAAAGACGCGTCAAAACAAAGCCCCTGGGGGAAAATCGCGTTTCTAGCGAAACGCGATTTACTTCAGAGCCTTAGAAGGTGCCGCCGCCGGAGAAGCGGAAGTACTGGGTAACGTCGCCGCCGCGATAGACGCCGCCGATGTACTCGCTCTTCACGCGTGCAAACGGAATGGCGTAGTCGAAGCGGATCGGACCGAGCGGCGATTGCCAGATCAAGCTGGCGCCGACCGATGCGCGGATCTTACGATCGTCGCGAATGTTCATGCAGTTCGACTGGGTGTAGGCAACGCCCGTGGTCGTGAACAACGTCGGCTGGCACGGCGTGTTGGCCGGCAGGCCGAGCGCCGAGTTGAAGACCGTCTTGCCCTCGTAGCCAAACAGCGTACCGGCGTCGGCGAACAAGGCGCCGCGCATGCCCACTTCCTTCGGCAGGCCCCAGATCGGGAACTGCACTTCGGCGGTGGCGCCGAAATAGGTGGTGCCGCCGAGGCCGGCCGAACGGTTGTCGATACCCGGCGAGGAGTCACGCGGACCGATACCACCCGGGGCGAAGCCACGGACCAAGCTCGGGCCGAGGTTGAAGTTGTCGAGCAGATTGACCTTCTGGCCACCGATGCCGGCGATGTTACCTGCCTGCAACTTCACGAAGCCGACGACGTCGTCGTAGATCGGATAGTAGTAGCGCAGTTCGCCGGTGGTGCGCAGGAAGCGCGCGTTACCGCCGAGGCCCGCGACGTCCTGCTTGAATTCAGCATAGAGGCCGGCGGTCGGGTTCTTGACGTTGTCGAGCGAGTTATAGATCAGCGAATAACCCGGCATCGAGATCAGGCGGCTCTTCAGAGCGGCATCCTTCATCGCCACCGACGCTTCACCGTTGGACACGCAGGTCAGATAGGTGCCCGGCGGCGGGATGTTGTTGGTGCCGTTGAAACCAGACACGCCGTTCCAGCCCGGCGTATAGCCCGGGATCGGGAACTGACAGTCGTTGTAAGGACGCTGCAGCGTGTTCGGGATGCTGATGCTGGTGGTGTACAGCGAGTAACGCAGACCAACCGAGAACTCGTCGGTGATCGGCAGACCCAGGCGCAGCGCGCCACCGGTCGTGCGGCTCTCGTAGACCGAGTAAATCGAGTTCAGCGTCTGCTTATGATAGAGGTCGAAGCCCGCCGACATCCGGTAGCCCATGAAATAGGGCTCGGTGAAGGAGAAGTCGATGCCACGGGTACGCTGGCCGAGGGTCAGCGCGACGCGGACGAACTGGCCGCGACCCTGGAAGTTGGATTCCGACACCGACACTTCGCCGATGATACCGTCAGTGGTCGAGTAACCACCCGAGATACCGAACGAGCCGGTGGGCTGATCTTCAACATCGACGACGACGATCACGCGGTCAGGCGAAGAGCCCGGCTCGTTGGTGATGCGCACCTTCTTGAAGAAGCCAAGATTGTTGAGGCGACGCTCGGCGCGTTCGACGAGCACGCGGTTATAGGCATCGCCTTCACCGATATCGAACTCGCGGCGAATCACGTAGTCGCGCGTGCGGGTATTGCCGCGCACGACGATGCGCTCGATGTAGACGCGCGGGCCTTCCTCGATGACGAAGTTCAGCGCGATGGTCTGGGCAGCCGGATTGCGGTCACCCTGCGGACGCGCCGACGAGAAAGCGTAGCCCTTGCGCGAAACTTCGCGCGTCAGATTCTCAACCGACTTCTCAACCAGATCGCCATTGTAGACGTCGCCCGGCGACAGCCGCACCTGACGGCGCAGCGCATCCGGATCGACATCGGCGATGCGCGAGTCAACGTTCACTGAGCTGACGCGATATTGCGCGCCTTCGTCGACGGTGACGGTGATGACCCAGCCTTCGCGGGCTTCATCATAGCGGGCGTCGTTGCCGACGATGCGGAAATCGGCATAGCCGTTCTTCAAATAGAAGCGGCGAATGACTTCGAGATCCGACGAAATCTTATCCGGATCATAGACGTCGGTGTTCTTGAAGAACGACAGCCAGTTCATTTCCGTCGTCTGCATCAGGTTACGCAGACGGTAGCCGGAATAGGCCTGGTTGCCGACGAAAACGATGTCGCGAACGCCGGTCTTGCCACCCTCGTTGATGGTGAAGACAACGTCGATGCGGCCGTTCGGCAGGGCGACAGTGCGCGACGAAACCTGGGCGGCGCCACGACCGGCGCGACGATAGAGGTCCTTGATGCGCTCGATGTCAGCCTGGACGGTGGCGGGGTTATAGGCGCCACGGGATTTGGTCTGAATTTCGGGGAGGAGCTGCTCGCTCTTGACCTTGCTGTTTCCTTCGAAGGCAACGCGATTGATGACGTTGTTTTCGACCACGGAAACGACGAGACGGCCACCCTCGTGGCGGACCTTCACGTCGGAGAACAGGCCGGTAGCGTAAAGGTCCTTCACGCCCTGATTGATGCGGCCCTGGTCGGTGCCACCAAAATAGGAACGAATGGTCTCGGCATCGACACGCTGGCTGCCTTGAACCACGATCTGCTGGGCTTGGGCCGGAACGCTGACGGAGACAGCAACCGGAACCCCTACCGCGAGAGCAAAGGCCAACCGGTAGAGATAAGCTCTAATGAACCGCATCTTTGAATAGTTCCCCGTCAAAACCCATACGCCTTAAGGCGCTCTGCAATCCGGCTTGCCCCACCGGTATGGTAAACGCCCTGTTAATACGCTTACGCTACAGTATGCCCATCACGGCCATAGGTTCTACAAGGTTTACACTTTCGTGCAAATGCGAAATTCCTGATTTTTGCGGTTTTCAGAGACATAGTGGCACTCACGACACGATTTACGGTAAGCAATCACTTAACCGCCGCCACTGCCCAGCCAACTGGCTAGTTTTGGGCCTACGTGCAGCAGATCGTTCATGGTCGCAAACAACATCAGCGCCATGACAAGACCAAGACCGACACGGAATCCCCACTCCTGTTTCTGCTCGCTCATCGGGCGGCCCTTCACCGCTTCGATGGCGTAATAGAGCAGATGACCGCCGTCGAGCATCGGAATCGGCATCAAATTCAGCAAACCGATGGAGATCGACAGAATCGCGGCCAGATTGAGCAGCGCACCAAAGCTGACTTTGGCAACGACGCCAGAGATTTCAGCGATGCGAATGGGGCCGGAAATCTGTTCCGTCGATTCGCGCCCGACGAATACGCCGCCGATGAACGAAACCGTGCGCTCGATGATGAAGCCCGTTTCGTGGACCGACATGACGGTGGCCTGCGGCAAGCTGAACTGCTGCACACGCCAGTTTTCGGACTTGGTCACCGCCTCGACACCGATGGATCCAACCCGATTCTTGCCGAACGGCGTCGAAAGGTCCCGTAGGCGCGGCGTAACTGTCAAGTTGACGTCTTTATTTCCACGCTGGACGACGAAGGCGAGTGGAACGTCCGGAGAAATTTGGACGATTCGCTGCATCTCGCCCCAATACTCAATCGGCTGACCGTTGACGGACACGATCAGATCGCCGGGCTGGATGCCCGCCGCCTCGGCGGCTTGGCCCGGCTGAACCCGGTTGATCTGGGCTAGAAAATCGCCCCGTCCCTGCAGCCAGAAGCTGCCGGTGAAAATCACCAAGCCGAGTAGAAAACTGGCGGCCGGTCCGGCAAAGACAATGGCCGCACGCTTCCACACCGGCTGGGCGAAAAAGCTGATCTTTCGCTCCTCCGGCGGCATGGTCGCCTGGAGTTCGTTCGACCCCATGCTGGCGCCGTTGGGATCGCCATGGAATTTCACATAGCCGCCAAGGGGAATCCACGAGAAGCGCCAGCGGGTGCCCTTCTTGTCGGTGAAGGCGACGATCTCGCGGCCAAAGCCGATGGAGAAGACATCCGCCTTCACGCCGCACCAGCGACCGACCAGAAAATGGCCAAGCTCATGGAAAAAGACGACGATGGTGAGGACGAACAAGAACGGAACGAGATAACTCGCCATACCCCACAGATACTGCACTAACGCCATGCCGGTTCGCCTCCAGCCGGAGCCGCCATGCTTCAGGGGCGGTCGGCCGCGTGGTTAATAAATCCTTACTATGGCGGCACTTTGCCGAACTGCGGTCACGGCGCCAAGAGGATCCGGCATCTTTCTCTGGAAATATGGTCAACGGCGAGGGCCTCATCGATCGTCGAAGGCTCGCGCGCCTCGCCCGCCGCGACCGCTTGATCGCAGATTTTCGCAACGATTCGAGCAATTTCCTGGAAACCGATGCGCCGCCCCAGGAACAGATCCACCGCCACTTCATTGGCGGCATTGAGCACCGTCGGCAGCCCCTGCCCGTGGCGCAAGGCATCGATGGCGACGGCCAAGGCCGGAAATTTCTCGAGATCGGGACGCTCGAAGGTCAGGCTGCCGATTTCGGCCAGATCGAGCCTGCGGGTCCGCGTCGTCATGCGGGCCGGAAAGCCCAGGCAGTGCGCGATCGGCACAGCCATGTCCGGCTGGCCGAGACCCGCCGTGACCGCGCCATCGGCGAAGGCAACGAGACCATGGACGATCGATTGCGGGTGGACGAGCACGTCCAGGCGCTCGGCCTCAACACCGAACAGATAATGCGCCTCGATCAGTTCGAGACCCTTATTCATCAAGCCGGCAGAATCGATCGTCACTTTCGGGCCCATCGCCCAATTGGGATGGGCGAGTGCCTGTTCAGGCGTTGCCGCCGCGATTTGCTCGCGCGACCAATTGCGGAACGGCCCGCCGGACGCCGTCAGAATCATTTTCTCGATGGTCGCGGGATCGGCACCACCCAGAGCCTGGAAGATCGCGTTGTGCTCGCTGTCCATCGGCAACACGTCGCCATTGGCGCGCTGCACCGTGCGCATGAAGGGCGCGCCGGCACAGACGAGACATTCCTTGTTGGCCAGCGCGATGGTGCGACCGGCCAAAGCCGCCGCATGGGTGGGACGCACGCCGGCGGTGCCAGCGATGCCGGCGACAACGAGATCGGACGGCAAGGCCGCCGCCTCGCACATAGCATCGACGCCCGCCGAGACACTGATCCCCGTGCCCGACAGGGCATCACGTAAAGCCTCATAGCGATCGGCACGCGCGATGACGGCGCGCTGCGCTTTCAGCGCGACCGCCATTTCAGCGAGTGCCGCCACATCCTGACCGCCGACAACAGCTTCGACGACGAACTGATCAGGGGCTTCCAAGATCACATCGCGCGTCGTGCGGCCGATCGAACCGGTGGCGCCGAGAATAACAAGCCGCCGTGGCGCCGTTTGCGCCGTTGCCGCGGGAGTTGAGAAAGCGTTCGCAGATCGCATCACAGACCGCTCACCACCAGACCAGCAAGCCACGCGCCGGCGCATAGAAACCATTGCGGGCAAGACCGATGATCGCCGCCAGAGTGACAGCCACGATGAAACCGTCAAGCCGATCCATCGCGCCGCCATGACCAGGAATGAGCTGGCTCGAATCCTTGACGCCGAAATGCCGCTTCATGCCGGATTCAAACAGGTCGCCGCCCTGCGCCGCGAGCCCCGCCAGAATGCCGACCAGAAACACCGGCAGTAGATTGATCTCGCCCGCCGTGCGCCAATATTGCACGACGCTGACACCGAGGCCCGCGCCGCAGATCACGCCGCAGATCAGGCCCGACCATGTCTTGCCTGGCGAAATGCGCGGCCACAGTTTCGGGCCACCGATCAGACGGCCGCCGAAATAGGCCATCACATCGGTGCCCCACACCACGGCAAAGGCCCACAAGATCGATGTCAGTCCTTCAAAGAAAGACGAACGCAACACGCACACCGAAATGACGAGGGCGCCGGCATAAATGAGGCCAGGCCCGGCCCACAGCGCTTTCTCGCGTCCGGCCAGAAGAGCAACGACGACGGCGCCGACGATGATGACGAGAACGGCGACGTCGGCCCGCAACGTGAGCGAGAGCTGTGCGGCGACCGCCAGCGCCAGCCCGCCAACGATGAGCCGATAGCGCTCCTGCGCACCGCCGACCATGCGCTGCCATTCCCAGAAGACGGCGAAACCGGCGATCATCCAGAACAGCGCGAACAGATGTCCGCCGAGCCAAGCGCTGCCAAGCGCCAAAGCGACCATAACGATGGCCGACAAAAGGCGCGGTCCAAGATCGCGCAATGCACCCGTCTTTTGCGGTTCCGTCGGCGACACGTCTGATTGACCATCCGACACGATTACGCACCACTCAGGGCGATGCGGCCAGGCTCGTCGACGGCGGTCACGCCACCGAAGCGCCGCTCGCGGCCGGAATATTCACGCAGCGCCATTTCCAACGCCGCCTTGTCGAAATCCGGCCAATGCAGTGGCAGGAAAACGAATTCCGCGTAAGCGGCCTGCCACAGCAAAAAGTTCGACAGACGCTGTTCGCCCGACGTGCGGATGATGAGATCGGGATCGGGAATGCCCGATGTGTCGAGTTCGGCATCGAGCGCATTGGCATCGATGGACGACACATCGATCTCGCCACGCAAAGCGCGCTGGGCGAGACGTTGCGCCGCCGCCGCGATCTCCTGACGGCTGCCATAGTTGAAGGCCACCACCAGCGTCATGTTGGTATTGTTCTTGGTCAGCTCTTCGGCTTCGAGCAGCAAAGCCCGGATGTCGCCGGCCAATTTGTCGCGCGAACCGATGACGCGGACGCGCACGCCGCTGCGATGCAGTTCGGCCAGATCGTTGCGGATGAAGCGTTTGAGAAGTCCCATCAGATCGGCCACTTCTTGCTGCGGCCGCGACCAATTCTCCGATGAGAAGGAATAGATGGTCACATAGGAAATTCCGAGATCGCCGGCGGCGCGGATCGTGCGGCGCAGCGCTTCGACACCACGACGATGGCCTTCGAAGCGCGGCAAGCCGCGCGAAGCAGCCCAGCGTCCATTGCCGTCCATGATGATGCCGATATGGCGCGGAATCCGAAGCACGTTGGCGGCCTTGCCGCCATCGCCCACTCCGGCTGTTTCGTTCCGCATTGCCTGCTCCGCGCTCATGGCGCCCCGACCGCCAGGGCTAAACCTGCATGATTTCCTTTTCCTTGGCCGCGAGAACCTGATCGACTTCGCCGACAGCCTTGTCGGTCGCCTTCTGCACTTCATTGGTGAAGCGCTTTTCGTCGTCCTCGCTGATCGCCTTGTCCTTCAACATTTTCTTGAGCTGATCGATACCATCGCGGCGGATGTGGCGCACGGCGATGCGCGCCTCTTCCGCATATTTATGGGCGATCTTGGCGAGCTCCTTGCGGCGCTGCTCGTTGAGCTCGGGAATGCGAATGCGCAACGTCTGTCCTTCGGTCGTCGGATTGAGACCGAGATTGGCATCGCGGACCGCTTTGTCGACGGCACCGACCATGCCCTTGTCCCAGACCTGCACGGCCAGCAAACGCGGCTCCGGCACCGACACGGTGGCTACCTGATTGAGCGGCATGCTTTGGCCATAGGCCACCACCTGCACCGGGTCGAGCAGGGCCGCCGAAGCGCGGCCGGTGCGCAGACCAGAATATTCGTGTTTCAGCGACTGGATTGAACTCTGCATCCGCCGCTGAAGATCAGCGATATCATATGCCATGATCTATTTCCGTCATCCCTTCGGGCCAGGGGCCCGCCACTACGCCTGTCCGCCGGAGCGGGTCTTTACGGCGCCACGAGCGTAAACTTGCCCTCACCGCGCAGGGCTTTGCTGATCGCCTCGGGTTCGGCGATCGAGAATACGATTATCGGAATTAGGTTCTCGCGGGCAAGCGCAAAGGCCGCCGTGTCCATGATGGCCAGATTCTTTGAAATGGCCTCATCCTGGCTCAATTTTTCGTAGCGGGTGGCGGTCTTGTCCTTCTTCGGGTCGGCCGAGTAGACCCCGTCGACCTGTGTCGCCTTCATGACCGCGTCGGCCGACAGCTCAGCGGCCCGGAGCACGGCGCCGGTATCGGTGGTGAAGAACGGGTTGCCGGTGCCGCCAGCCAAAACCGTCACCCGGCCCTTGCCGAGATGGTTCAGCGCCGCCTGGCGCGAATAGGGCTGGCAAACATAGGGCATTGGT
Organism: Rhizobiales bacterium 62-17; assembly: GCA_001898965.1. GTDB lineage: Bacteria > Pseudomonadota > Alphaproteobacteria > Rhizobiales > Beijerinckiaceae > Terripilifer. The sequence continues at coordinate 699,006 of MKVW01000001.1, read as the reverse complement.
ACGGCCGACAGGGCACGGGCCGCATGTCCGGCCTTTTCGATGGCATGTTCGAGGGCCAGCGCGTTCATCACCGTCGCCAGCATGCCAATGGAATCAGCGCGGGCCCGGTCGATCCCCTTGTCGGCCCCCTGAATGCCCCGGAAGAAATTGCCGCCGCCCACGACGACGGCGATCTCGATGCCGGCATCGGCGGATTTGGCGAGGTCGCTGGCGATCCGCTCCAGGGTGAGCTGATCCAAGCCATGGCTGCTCGAGCCCATCAGGGCCTCGCCCGACAATTTCACCACGACACGTTTCAACGACCCCATTTTTACACCTCAACGCCAGCCAAATTTCGGCCAAACACTGTTCGCTAGCGCGATTCGAGGGTTGTATGCCAGTAGCCCGCGCCTATGTTCACTGGGAAATGGCCAAGCAGCCGGCCGATATCCGGACAAATGGATGTCGGCGATTGTCGGAACCTTCGAATTTTCAGAAAGGTTCTAAACTGGCCGGAAAGTTGCATCGGGTCTCTTTGTTTTTTGATTCAGATCAAATTCTGATGACAGAAACCTCGTCATAATACATAAGTGAACGTGCAAATTTTCGGGCCCGCCCAAAATGCTACAAAAGGAACTGGGAAAAGTGGCGTCTGTTAGCTCTCGTCCGACCCCTGGAGGGATTGGTTGTGTTCCGCGCATGGTCAGCGAAAAGCTGCGCAAGGCGGGACTTCGTCCGACTCGGCAACGCCTGGCCCTCGGCTGGCTGTTGTTCGGCAAGGGTGACCGTCACCTGACCGCCGAGCAGCTGTACGAGGAAGCCCGGGGCGCGCGCGTGAACATGTCGCTGGCGACCGTCTACAATACCCTGCGCCAGTTCACCGAAAGCGGCCTGCTGCGCGAAGTGGCCCTGTTCGGTTCCAAGGTTTGGTACGATACCAACACCGGCCCGCACTATCACTACTATGTCGAGGAGCAGGACGAACTGTTCGACATCCCCGACATGATGGTGCCCCAGCTCGCCGTTCCCGGCGCGCCGGAAGGCATGATCATCGCTGGCGTCGACGTGATCGTCCGCCTGAAGAAGGCCCCGACGGCCGCTTCCTGATCAAATCCAAGTTTCCTGAACGACAAACGGCCCCTTTCGGGGCCGTTTTCTTTTGCGTCTTGTATTGCGCCCTGCCCGTTATCGGCGTTCAAGGTTCGGCAGGAACCAGGCGACCACTCCGATCAGAGGCAGGAAGGCGCAAATCTGGAACACGAAGTTCAGGCTGGTGACGTCAGCCAGATGCCCCAGTGCCGCCGCGGCGATCCCCGACATGCCGAAGGAGAAGCCCAGGAACAGGCCCGACAGCATGCCCGTGCGACCGGGCACCAGTTCCAACGCATAGACGACGATCTGCGACATGGACGAAGCGGTGATGAAACCGATTAGCACCGTCAGCACCGCCGACCAGAAGAGGTTGGCGTAGGGCAGCATCAGGGTGAACGGCAGCGCGCCAAGGATCGAGAACCAGATGATGTATTTGCGTCCGAACCGATCCCCCAGCGGGCCACCGAGATAAACGCCCGACGCGGTCGCCGCCATGAACAGGAACAGATAGAGCTGCGAATCCCGCAAGCTGATCTGGAACTTGTCCATCAGGTAGAAGGTGTAGAACGTGTTGAGGCTCGAACTATAGAAGGCCTTCGAGAACATCAGCAGCAGAAGCAGCGTGATGATGGTGAAAACCTTGCTGCTGGTGAAGCCATGGACCGAACCACCGCCGGAACGGCGCTTCAACCCACCCTCGCGTTTGATGGCGGCCGCATACCAACGACCGACCCAGGCCAGAACCGCCATTGCCACGAGAGCCACGGCCGCGAACCAGACGATGCCACGCTGTCCAAGGGGAACGACGACGAAGGCCGCCAGCAGCGGGCCGGCCGCCTGGCCGAAATTGCCGCCGACCTGAAACGTCGCCTGAGCCGTGCCCATGCGGCCGCCAGCGGCCATGCGCACGACGCGCGAGCCTTCCGGATGGAAGATCGAGGAACCGATGCCCACCGTCGCCGCCGCGATCAACAAGGTCCAATAGGTGCCGGCGAAGGCCAACATGAGTAGACCGGCGAGGGTCGCGCCCATGCCCACCGCCAGCCCCCAGGGCGTCGGCCGCTTGTCGGTGTACATGCCGATAAACGGCTGCAGGATCGACGCCGTGATCTGAAACGCCAGAGCGATATAGCCGATCTGGGAGAAGTCGAGGCTGTAGGTGTCCTTCAGCATCGGAAAGACAGCGGACAGAAGCGATTGCAGGAGGTCGTTGAGGAAATGCGCGAAGCACATGATCCAGAGGACCGCGTGCACAGGCCCCACCGCATCAAGAGCGCCCGATGGCGCGGCCCCAACCTTGACTTCGGCATTGGCGCTCATGGCGGCATAGTCCTTGCTGATCTGTCTGAATGACCCTGAAAAGGCAAAAGGTGGCGTCGGGGACAACCCGTACGCCACCCTCCAACGGTGCCGGCAAAATAATTCAAGCGGCGGTTTACGGCAATCGCGAAGCCCGCGCCCCAGTCATGCACAAGAGGCATGCACCGGGGCAATGGACCTGGATCAACCCTTGCTCATGCTCGCGACTTCGGCCGCGAAATCGAGCTCTTCGCCCTTCTCGATGCCTTCGCCCAGCGCATAGCGCACGAAGCCCTTCAGGGCGACCGGCGCACCAGCGGCCTTGGCCGCTTCGTTGACGATCTGCGAGACGGTCTTGGCCGGATCATGGATGAAGGCCTGATCGACCAGCGTCACTTCCTTGTAATAGGTCTTGAGGCCGGACTCGACGATCTTCTCGAGCACATTGGCGGGCTTGCTGGCGTTCTTCTCGCGCAGCAGGTTCTTCTCACGCTCGACGGTTGCCGGATCGAGACCGCTTGCGTCCAGCGCCAGCGGCGAAGCGGCGGCGATGTGCATGGCGATCTTGCGGCCGAGGTCGGCGAGCGCCGCGGCATTGCCGGTCGATTCGAGGCCGACGATGACGCCGATCTTGCCCTGGCCTTCGCCAATCGCGTTGTGCACGTAATGGCCGATGACGCCCTGGGCAACCGAAACCTGGTCGGCGCGGCGCAGCGTCATGTTCTCGCCGATGGTGGCGATAGCGTTCGACAGCGCGTCGGCGACGGTGCCGCCACCCGGATAATGCTGATCGCGCAGCTTCTCCACCTCGACAATGCCCTTCTCCAGCGAGACGAGCGCGATCGTGCGGGCCAGCGCCTGGAACTCTTCGTTACGGGCAACGAAGTCGGTTTCGGAGTTCACTTCGACGACAACGCCCTGATGGCCATTGACGGCAACCGTGACGAGACCTTCAGCGGCGACGCGGCCAGACTTCTTGGCGGCCTTCGACAGACCCTTCTTGCGCAGCCAATCGATGGCGGCCTCGATGTCGCCGTTGGTTTCGTTGAGCGCCGTCTTGCAGTCCATCATGCCCGCGCCAGTCTTTTCGCGCAGGTCTTTCACCATCGCAGCGGTAATGTTCGCCATGAGCAATTTCCTTGCTGATTTCCTTCGGATCGGAACGTCTTCGCCTCAGCGTTCGGCTGAGGCGAAGGATTGAGCAACAATCGCGACGATTGAATGTCGCTCTTTGAAGTCAGTGCGAGCTGGCGCTCAGCCGGCAGCCAGCGTGCGGGCCTGCTCGACCCACTTATCGCGGGTGATGCGGCCGTTCAGCTTGAGATCGGCATCGACCTTGGTGACATCGGCGTCGGTCATCGCACCGATCTGCCAGTAGTGGAAAATGCCGCCGTCATTGAGCTTCTTGACCATCTGCGGGCCAACGCCCTGCAGCTTGGCAAGATCGTCCGGCGCGCCACGCGGCGCGGCGAGCAGTTCGAACGTCTCGGCCGGCAGTTCTTCCGCCTCGGCGGCCGGCGCCGGGATGTCCTGATCGACCGGGGCTTCCGAAGCACCGAGATCGACACCCGACGAGCCCTGGCTGCGCGAAATGCCGTCGATGGCGGCGCGGGCGATCAGATCGCAATAGAGCGCGATGGCGCGGCCCGCATCGTCATTGGCCGGTACCGGGAAGGCGATGCCATCGGGATCGCAATTGGTGTCCAGGATCGCGGCCACCGGAATGCCCAGGCGGTTGGCTTCCTTGATCGCCAGCTGTTCCTTGTTGGTGTCGATGACGAAGATCAAATCGGGCGTGCCGCCCATGTCCTTGATGCCACCCAGGGCCTTCTCAAGCTTGTCGCGCTCGCGCGACAGCATCAGGCGCTCTTTCTTGGTCAGGCCAACGGCGCCGGAGTTCAGCTCTTCGTCGACCTTGCGCAGGCGCTGGATCGAGCCGGAAATGGTCTTCCAGTTGGTCAGCATGCCGCCGAGCCAGCGGGAGTTGACGTAATACTGGGCCGAACGCTTGGCGGCATCGGCAATGGCATCGGACGCCTGGCGCTTGGTGCCGACGAGCAGAACGCGACCACCCTTGGAGACGGTGTCGGACACGGCCTTCAGAGCCTGGTGCAGCAGCGGCACGGTCTGGGCCAGATCGATGATGTGGATGTTGTTGCGGGCACCGAAAATGTAAGGACCCATTTTCGGGTTCCAGCGGTGCGACTGATGGCCGAAGTGGGCGCCGGCTTCGAGGAGCTGACGCATGGAAAAATCGGGCAATGACATAACTGTACTTCTCCGGTTGAACCTCAGCGGACAGCGGGCCGGAATTTCCGACCACCGGAGCGGCCCTTGGATCAGGGTCGCGATAGATCCGCCTGTGGAATGGCGCGCTGTTACCCGACCAGCGGCAAAAACGCAAGCCGAAAGCGCCCACCCCGTAAAATGTTCCTGTCCTCAAAGGGATAGGAACATCGGGTAACTTAATACCTGTTAGTTGATCAGGCGCAGGCTGCCGCTGCCAATTCCCGCTGAAATCTGCTGGAAGGCGCTGACCAGTCCGGTCGAGGAATTGGTGAAGAAGGCGCGTTTGGCATCGCCCGCACAATCGGTCAGCAATTGCTTGCCGGCCTCATCGATAGGGTCGGATTTGCCGGAGAACCCGACCGTATAGATCGTGATCCCTTGCGCCCGGGCATTGGCACAAGCTTCGCGTGTCAACTGGTCCATGGCCGCGCGCGCGGCGGTTTCCGAGGTGACGTTCTGATTGGCCGCCGACAGGCGCGTGTTGGCATTCTTATAATAGCCATAGGCCGAATAGCTCGACTTGTTGACCACGTTGGACGCCGAATTCCAGGTGTTCTCGCCGTCGGTCATCAGCACGATCACCTTCATATTATTGGAGGTAGCATAGGCTTTGCCGTCAGCGAAAGGCGTGTTCGGCGAGATCGTGTGCCAGCCCCACATGAAGCCCTGATGGATATTGGTCTGGCCGTTGGCTGCGAGTGCCGAGATCTTGGTCTGCAAGTTCGTCTTGCCGGTCTGCATACGCACCAGGGATGCGGAATTGCAATAACGGTTCGGCCCCTTACTTGACGAGTTGGAAACACTCGAAGAGCCGTTCGAATATTTGCACAAGCGCGACTGCTTCGTCGTTTCATCGGAGAGCGTCTCACCGCTCGGGCTCGACGTACACGCGCCACCATTGTCGTTGAGATAGCTGTTGTCGTAGCTGTTCGAATTGTTGATCGAACCGGTCGTCGTCGTCGTAACGTAACGCCCCTTCGACCAGTCGTAATAGGTCTGCGTGATGGTGCCGGTATATTGAGCATCCGGTTCATCGGGCGCCAACAAGGGCACGAAATAGCTGTCGGGCGTTCCCAGGACCGGTGCGGCGTCCGTGACATTATAGGGATAAGTCCGCGCTTCGACGCAGCCCGTCCAATCCCAGGACGAGCGGATCGCTTTCAACTTGGTGAACAAGCCGAACCGGCTGGAAGCGACAGATGAATCGCGCGCGAAAGCCGGACTGCGAAAGGATTCATCCGAGGCACCAGTCAGATCGAACCAGGCAGCGCCGGAATAGTCCGTCCCAATATTGACCGTGGGCGCGAAAGGCACCACCGACATCTTCATACCCGTCTTGAGCGGGCTCGTGTCGAACATATAGTCGACGAAGGAATTGGCCGCGGTTTGCATGGCGGAAAGTTTGGTCACGCCATCGCTGGTTTTATTGGTCATCGACCCAGTCGTGTCGAGCACGAGAGCGACTTCCACGGTGCCGACCCCATTGACGGTGCTGCAGGCGGAAGCGCGGATCATCACCGTATCGACATTCGCGATGCGCATCAGCGTGGTCGGCAGGGCCTTGCTTGCCTTGACGCAGATGGCATTGCCGGCCGCATTGAGCGCGGGATATCCGGCGTCGAGCGAAACGGAAGCATCATGGGTGAGCGCCGCCAAGTAGGTGGCTGCGCTTGTGGAGAGCGCGGGATCGCGCACGCCATTGGAATAATCCTGCATGGCTTTCAGGGCGACCGCGTCGACGGCGGTTTGCAGCACCGTGTTCGTCGTGATGGCGCGACCATAGTCGACCGCCACTGCCACGGTGAGCACGGCGACGGACGCACTCAAAGCGAAGGTGAGCGAAACCGAGCCACGCCGATGCGCCACGAAGCGGATCGCGCGACGAACGATAGACCGCTTCAGCCAAGCGGAGGAAAGGAAGTCCATACGGGTGAGCCCCAGCACAAACCCGAACGCGATACGCCGTTTCAGGTGGTCGGATTCATGGCTGATCAACCATCAAGCGAACCTGAAAATCGCCATTCAAGTTTGAATGAAAAGGCCGCATATCCCTGAAAACAGCTGAGGTTCAGCCGTTACTCTTATCCACGTACGACGTAATTACCGGGATACGGTTGGCGAAAAATCGCGACTTCCGCCCATTTTCGGAGGGGATTGGCCTGCCCACAGGGTCTGTATGGCTATTTTAATGATGAATGCGAATTCGTGGGAACTTTCCATGCGTTACTGGGGAAAAGCCGAAAATAGGCTGAAGAAATTCTCTTGGCGTCCATGATCCCTTAAGATGTCGGCGTGAACGACAACAAAGGGGGGAACGCCATGAGAAGCACGCGCTGGCGCGCGGCTGCAGCCGCCATTATTGCATTCGCCGCGATCGCAACCACCGCCCAGGCCCAGGACTATCCGACGCGCCCCATCAAGGCCGTCGTCTCCTATACGGCCGGCAGCGGCGCCGACATTCTCGCCCGCTATTTTACCGAGGAATTGGCGAGGCTGATCGGCCAGCCGGTGGTCGTCGAGAACCGGCCCGGCGCGGGCGGCAATATCGGTGGGAATGCCGTCGCCAAGTCATCGCCGGATGGCTACACCTTGTTTGTCACGCCCTCGGCGCCGGTCACCGGCAATTTCGTACTCTATAAGGAAATGCCCTACCGGTTCGAGGATTTCGCGCCGGTCACTACCCTGGTCAACGTGCCCTTCACCATCGTCGTCAAGGGCGACAGCCCGGTGAAGACCATGGCCGATCTGACCGCACTGATCCGTGCGAAACACGGCAAGGCCACTTATGGCGCACCGACCACCTCATCGATTGCCATCACCGGCATGTATCTCGACGAGATCCAAGCGACGGCGACACAGGTGCCCTACAAAGCAGCGCAAGAGGCGCTGCGCGATATCGAAACCGGCAATGTCGATTTCCTGATCCTCGACCTCACCGGCGCGCTTGGCGCATTAAACCGCGGCAGTGTGCGCGCGATCGCCATGCTTGGCGACGAGCGTTTCCCAAGCTTCCCGGACGTGCCGACCGCGCGCGAACAGGGATCGAAAAACGTGCATTGGATCGCCGAGTTCTATGCGCTGATGCCTGCCGGTACGCCGCCAGCCTACGTGGCGAAAGTCGAAGGCCTGCTCAACGAAATCCTCAAGCGCGACGAAACGCGGGCCTTTCTCCTGAAGGCTGGCGGCATGCCCTACCCCGGCACGAGCCAGCTTCTGCATGAACGCATGCTGGCGACGATCGAGAAATGGAAACGCGCGGCGACGATCGGAAAAATTCCGCAGCTCTAGTTTCATCAGCGCCACCGTATTTCCACGAGGGAGCGTCGCGGCTCCGACGCGCTCCGCGAATGTGGCGAGAGTTTTGCTTTAGCTATGCAACCTAATCGAAGGAGACAGGCCCGATGCTCAATCGCCGTTCATTCGCCAAATTGCTTGGCGCAACCTCTCTCGCTGGCTGCGCCTGCACGTTGCCCAGCGGCTTCGTCGCCGAGGCCGTGGCGCAGACGCCGGCAGCGCCAGCCAGCCGGGGCGCCTACCTCATCAAGAATGGCGCGGTAATCACCGTCGATCCGAAACTCGGCGTGCTGCCGCGGGCCGACGTGCTCGTCCGCAACGGCCTCATTGAAGCCGTTGGCGAGAATCTAAACGGCACGGGCGTCGAGACGATCGACGCCGAAGACATGATCGTCATGCCGGGCTTCATCGACACCCACTATCACATGTGGAGCGCGCTTGGTCGCAATTACCTCGCCGACGGCGGCTTCGAATATTTTCCAGCGAAGAACGCCACATCGGCGCTCTATACGCCAGACGATTTCTACAACAGCATCATGCTGGCGATGGCCGAACTCGCCAACAACGGCGTCACCACCGTTCACAATTGGGCGCATAACGTACGCTCCCCCGCCCACGCCGATGCGGAACTGCGCGCGCACAAGGACTCGCTACTGCGCGCCCGCTATGCCTATGGCCATATCGACATGCTGGCGCGCGACAAGCCGCTCGACTTCACCGACATCGAACGCGTCCGAAAAGACTATTTCTCCGCCGGAACCGCCTTCGACGGGTTGGTGCATTTCGGCGTCAATCTGCGCGGCATCGGCCAGGCGACGGAAGCCGTGTTCCACGAGGACGTCGGCCAGGCACTGTCCCGCAAGCTGGCAATCGCTGTTCACGCAGGCCAGGCGCCGCCCAATAATTTCGATGCGGTCGATTACGAGAAGCGCGGCTATCTCGGGCCGAACTTCCTCGTCTGCCACTACCTGCCCGGGTCGGATGAAGATTATGCCGCGATGGTGCGGGCCGGATCGCCGCTGAGCTTCGCCACTCATTCCGAACATCGTCTGGGGCTTGCCGGCGATGCCCGAGAAGCCTTCATGCGCATGCGCAAGGCTGGCCTGTCGATCTCGCTGTCCTGCGATGCCAGCTCGATCACGCCGCCGAACATGCTCGAGATCATGCGGTTCACGTGGAATATGGCGATCCCCTGGCGCGGCACGAAATCGGAGAAGGATCCCTTTCTCGGCTTCAAGGAGGTCATCGAAATGGGCACGATCAACGGCGCCAAGGCGCTCGGCCTCGGCGACGTCACCGGTTCGCTAACACCGGGCAAGCGCGCCGACATCATCCTGATCAACGCCAATGACGTGAACACGGCGCCCTTGGCCAATATCGAGGCGACGGTGGTGATGTCGGCAACACCCGCCAATGTCGACACGGTCATCATCGACGGCAAGATCGTCAAGCGCGGCGGCAAGCTCGTCGCTTACGACGTGCCACGCATCGTACGCGCGGCGAAGGAATCCTCGCTGCGCATCCGCAAGAGCGCCGGTGGGCGGCTGGCGCCGCCAGCCTGCTGCGGCGGTTAACAATCACGGCGGGCGTTTTACAGCCGCCTGCTTTTTTGCTTTGCTCGACGGTGCCGGCGATCAGGGGAGTTCCCGCGTGGTCAGCACCGTCGTCTTGCGAAGATATTATGCCAATCTGGTCGCGGGCGGCCTCGGTGAGCGCCTCACCGAAGCCTTTGCGAAGGTGGCACGCGAACGTTTCGTCGGTCCAGGACCATGGCACGTTTCCACGGGCACGGGTTACGTCGAGACGCCGTCCGACGATCTGTGCTTTCTTTATACCAATGCGGTGGTCGCCTTGCGCACCGATCGCGCCATCAACAATGGCGAGCCGCGCCTGCATGCCCGCTGCCTGGCGGCTTTGGAGATCGCAACCGGCGAACGTATCGCGCATGTCGGTGCTGGAACGGGCTATTATACCGCCATACTCGCCGAGCTAACGGGACCGACGGGGTCGATCGCGGCCTTCGAGATCGACCCGAAACTCGCAAGCCGCGCCGCCATCAATCTTGCCGGCTCTTCCCATGTCACAATTTATGCTCAATCCGGCACCGAACCGTTGGGCGCCCAATTCGACGTCATTTATGTCAATGCCGGCGCGACGCGGCCACTGAACGCGTGGCTCGATGCCTTGGACATCGGCGGACGGCTTCTCTTTCCGCTCACGCCCGACAGGGCGATCACGGGCATGATGTTGCTCGTGACGCGACGCGCCGATGAAACGTTCGATGCGCGCTTCGCGGTGGGGCCAGTCGCTTTCATCGGCTGCGATGGTGCGCGCACGGAGGAAGAAGCCGAGCAGCTGCGCCATGCCTTCGCGCGCGGCGACGGGCATCGCATCCGCTCGCTTCACCGCTACGGCACACCCGACGATACGAGCTGGTGCGTTGGTGACGGCTGGTGGTTGTCCACCCGCGCCAACTGATCTTTAGATATGTTCCACCGCGACGATGCCGGGGATCGCCTTGATGGCGCCGGCAATCTGCGGCGAAACATGGAAGCGGCCCGGCAGCCGGATTTCCACCTCGCTGCGCTCGCGCTCCAGCATCAGCACGAAGGAGACTTCGCCCTCGCCCTTGGTGCCGAGGCGCTGCGCGACAGAAGCCAGCGGCTCGCCGTCGCGCATGAAAATACGCAGGCCTTTTTGCACCTTGCTCGCGGCACGATCGAGCGGCTCCACCGTGGCGATGCGGGCGCGCACATCTTCGCCCTCAAGCGACGCCTGCACGGCCACCATGACGACCGAGCCCTTTTCGAGAAAGTCGCGATATTGATTGAGACCTTCCTGGAACAGGATCGCCTCATATTGCCCGGAGGGATCGGACAGCGTGACGATGCCCATTTTCGAGCCGGACTTGGTGCGCCGCTCCTGACGATCGAGCACGGTGGCGGCGAGGCGGCCAGCGGAAGCGCCGCGCTTCACGGCGCGCGCGAAATCGGCCCACCGTTGCACCTGCAAACGCCCCAACACCTGCTGATAGTCATCGAGCGGATGGCCCGAGAGGAAGAAGCCGATGGCGTCGAACTCCCGCCGCAGCCGCTCGGACGGCGGCCAGGGCTGCGCTTTCGGAATGATGAAGGACGCGGCGCTATCGCCAAAGAGCGCTGACTGGCCGGCAAGAGCCTCTGCCTGGGTGCGGTTGGCTTGCGCCAGCACGGTGTCGATGGCGGCAATGGCGCGGGCACGTTCTTTCTCGAACACGTCGAAAGCACCGGCGGCGCCAAGATTTTCCAGAACCTTGCGGTTGATGGCGCGTGGATCGATGCGGTTGGCGAAATCACCGAAATCGCGGAATGGCGTTTCGCCGCGCGCATCGACAATCGCCTGGGCCTGGCCTTCGCCGACGCCCTTCACCGCCGAAAGCGCGTAACGGATGTAGAGTTCGCCATTGGTATCGCGGCGCACGGCAAAATCGGATTCCGATTCATTGATCGAGGGCGGTTCGACCTTGATGCCAAGGCGTTGCGCTTCGTTGCGGAATTCGGCCAGTTTGTCGGTATTGGCCTTATCCAAGGTCATCGACGCAGCCAGGAATTCAACCGGATAGTTGGCTTTGAACCAGCCGGTTTGATAGGCGATCAAAGCGTAGGCGGCGGCATGGCTCTTGTTGAAGCCGTAGTCGGCGAACTTGGCTAGAAGGTCGAAGATTTCGTTCGCCTTCGGCTTGGGAATCTCGCGCTCAACGGCGCCGCGCACGAAACGATCGCGCTGCGCGTCCATTTCCGCCTTGATCTTCTTACCCATGGCGCGGCGCAGCATATCGGCTTCGCCGAGCGAATAGCCCGACAGAATCTGCGCGATCTGCATCACCTGCTCTTGGTAGATGATGACGCCGAACGTCTCCTTCAAGATCGGCTCGATCTTGGGATGGATATAATCGGCTTCCTGTTCGCCGAGCTTCACGGCGCAATAGGTCGGGATGTTGGCCATCGGGCCTGGGCGATAAAGCGCGACCAGCGCGATGATGTCTTCCAGCCGGTCGGCATGCATTTCCGTCAAGGCTTTGCGCATGCCAGCGCTTTCCACCTGGAACACGCCGACCGTTTCGCCGCGTCCCAGCATTTCGTAGGTCTTCTTGTCGTCGAGCGGCAATTTTGCGATATCGACCTCGACGCCGCGTTTGCGCAGCAATTCGACGGTGATCGCCAAGGTCGTCAGCGTCTTGAGGCCGAGGAAGTCGAATTTGACCAGGCCCGCCGGCTCGACCCATTTCATGTTGAACTGGGTCGCCGGCATATCCGATTTCGGATCGCGATAAAGCGGCACGAGTTCGACCAACGGCCGGTCGCCGATGACGATACCGGCGGCGTGGGTGGAGGCGTTGGAATAAAGACCCTCGAGCTTCTGGGCGATGTCGAGCATGGTGGCGACGCGCTCGTCTTGCTCCATGGCTTCGAGCAAGCGCGGCTCGGACTCGATCGCCTGTTTCAAGCTGACGGGCGCGGCGGGATTCTGCGGCACCAGTTTGGCAAGCTTATCCACCTGCCCCAGCGGCATTTCGAGAACGCGGCCGACGTTGCGCATCACGCCGCGCGCCAGGAACGAACCGAAGGTGATGATCTGCGCGACACGATCGACGCCATAGCGCTCGCGCACATAGCGGATCACTTCGTCGCGGCGATACTGGCAGAAGTCGATGTCGAAGTCGGGCATCGACACGCGTTCGGGATTGAGGAAGCGCTCGAACAGCAGGCCGAACCGCATCGGATCGAGATCGGTGATGGTGAGCGACCAGGCGACCAGGGAGCCGGCGCCCGAACCACGGCCCGGGCCGACCGGAATGTCATGCGCCTTGGCCCATTTGATGAAGTCGGCGACGATGAGGAAGTAGCCGGGGAACTTCATCTTGATGATGACGCTGAGCTCGAATTCGAGCCGCTCCTGATAGTCGCTTTCGCCGAAGCCGTCGGCCATGCCGTGAACGGCGAGCCGGGCCGCCAGACCTTCGCGCGCCTGGCGCTGCAATTCCTCGACTTCGTCGCGCTGCTCGCCCGCCTCGGTGGTGAAGCGCGGCAAGATCGGCCCGCGCGTCGTCGGGCGATAATTACAGCGTAGCGCTATCTCGACGGAATGATTGAGCGCTTCCGGCAGATCGGAAAACAAACCGCGCATTTCAGCGCGCGTCTTGAAACGATGATCAGCGGTGAGTTGGCGCCGACCCGCCTGGCTGGTCGTCGAACCATCGGCGATGCACAGCAGCGCATCGTGCGCCTCGTGATCGGACAGAGCGGCGAAATAAGGTTCGTTGGTGGCAACGAGCGGCAACGAGCGGCGAAAAGCGAAATCGAGCAGGACCGGCTCGACGCGCTTTTCCATCGGCGTGCCGTGGCGCTGCAATTCGACGTAGAAACGACCGTCGAAAATCCGTTCGAGCTCTGCAATGCGTTGGCCGGCATGTTCCGCGCGGCCGTCGCCGATGAGACCGTCGATGGCGCCCGTCGGGCCACCGCTCAAAGCGATGAGCCCTTGCGCCTGCGCCGCGAGCTTTTCCAGCTGCACATGCGGCAGATCCCCGGCGGAGGGATCGATCCACGCCGCCGAGACGATGCGCATCAGATTGGCATAGCCCTCGGCATCGCGCGCCAGCACGACGATGGAGCCGCGCCCGGCACGCGGATCGTCGGCACGCCCACCAAGATTGCGGGCATCGCCGAAATCGACGGTGAGGTGGCAGCCGATGATCGGCTGGATGCCCTCCTTGTAAAGCTTCTCGGAAAATTCCAGCGCGCCAAAGAGATTGTTGGTGTCGGTGATCGCCAGCGCCGGCATGGCATCGGCCTTGGCGAAATCGATCAGTTTAGGGATCGTCAGCGCGCCTTCGCGCAGAGAAAAGGAGGTGTGCACATGCAGGTGCACGAAACCCACCTTCTCGATGATCTTCTGCATATTCTCGGGCTGCATATTCGACGACGATCCAGATGCTTGGCGACTCACTTGGCTCCCTGCGGGAGGCCTCGCCCATGATCGGGGAAGGCGGCGGCCGCGTCGAGCAGGAAGGGCATATCCCTCCCGCCATCAACAGCGGCATTTGCCCTTACACGAGAGGTGCCGCCGCGCGTGTCAGCAGTAGGATAAGGGCGACAAAGGTGCCAAGGGCGGCGAGTTCGAAAGTGTCGGCCAGAAATGTACGCATGACCATGTCCTTTCTTGTTTCGATCACTGTAAGTTCATTATTTGTTCTCATCTCCGTAAATGCAACCCGCGAAATTCCCGCAGGCCGGTTCAGCGAAATTTATGGTTAATCAATGCTTAAGGGCGTTTGCCCTGCTCACTCGAGTTCGACGAGCAGTCCGTCCCGCAAAGTGACACGCCGGTCCATGCGGCTTGCCAGTTCCATGTTGTGGGTGGCGACCAGAGCCGCGAGGCCGGAGGCACGGACGATCTCCGACAGCGCGCCGAACACCAGATCGGCGGTGCGCGGATCGAGATTGCCGGTCGGTTCATCAGCCAGCAGCACGCGCGGCGTATTGGCGACGGCGCGCGCAATGGCCACGCGCTGCTGTTCACCGCCCGACAAGGCCCCGGGCCGATGGTCGAGGCGCTTGCCGAGCCCCAGGAATGTCAGCAGTTCGGTGGAGCGGCTGCGCGCCTCATTGCGATCGAGGCCGCGGATCATCTGCGGCAACATGACGTTCTCGACCGCCGAGAATTCCGGCAACAGATGGTGGAACTGATAGACGAAGCCGATTTCGACGCGACGCAGTGCCGTGCGCTCGGCATCGTCCATATGGGCCGTGGGCAGATTGCCGACATAGATCTCGCCCGCGTCCGGATGTTCCAGAAGGCCCGCGAGATGCAGCAATGTCGATTTGCCGGCGCCCGACGGGGCGATCAGCGCCACCGACTGGCCCGGCCACAGGCCAAGATCGGCACCGCGCAGAATGTCGAGCGTCGCCTCCCCCTGGGCGTAGCGACGTTCAACTTTGTGCAGTTGCATGGCGGGCGTGGTGGTCACGGCGTCACTCGTAGCGCAAGGCTTCGACAGGGTCCGTCTTGGCAGCGCTCCAGGACGGCAGGATCGTCGCCAGCAAAGACAGGCTCAGCGACAGCGTGACGATGGTGATCACATCAGACGGCACCACGACAGAGGGCAACCGGCTCAGGAAATAATAGGTTGGGTCGAAGATGTTGAGATTGAACATGGCGTTCAATCCCAAGCGGATCGCCTCGAGATTATGCGCGACCAGAAGACCGAGCAGGAAGCCGGCCAAGGTGCCGACGATCCCGATTGCCGAGCCGGTGATGAGGAAGACCCGGAGAATGGCGCCACGCGTCGCGCCCATGGTGCGCAGGATGGCGATGGCCCTGCCCTTGTCCTTCACCAGCATGGTGAGGCCGGAGATGATGTTGAGCGCCGCGACGATGACGATGAGCGTGAGAATGAAGAACATCACCGTGCGCTCGACCTTCAGCGCCTCGAAGAAGGAGCGGTTGCGCTGGCGCCAGTCGGTCATGATCATCGGACGGCCGACCGCGGCATCGAGCTTCTTGCGCATATTGTCCATATCGTCGGGATTGTCGACGAAGGCCTCGATCACCGTCGCCTCATCCTCGCGATTGAAAAACTCCTGCGCTTCGGCGAGCGGCATATAGACGAAAATGCCATCGAACTCCGAGACGCCGATCTGGAAAATGGCGACGACCGGATAGGATTTGATGCGCGGCGCGACGCCGAACGGCGTCTGCGCGCCACGGGCCGTGAGAATGGAGACCTTGTCGCCGACGCGGACGCTGAGGTTTTCGGCGAGCTTCTGGCCGATGGCGACACCTTCGCTGGTGTCGAAATTGTCCAAGGTGCCGAGCTTCACATTGCCGGCGATACCCGGCAGTTGCTTGATATCCTTCTCGCGAATGCCGCGCACCAGCGCGCCCGATTGCTGATAGGGCGAGGAAACGCCAGCCGCGCTTTCCACCATCGGCAGCGCGACCTTGACGCCAGGCACTTTCGAGACCCGCTCGATCACTTCGTCATAATCGGTGAGCGGTGTATCGGCGCCCTGCATGAAAACGTGGCCGTTGATGCCGATGATCTTGCTCATCAGCTCGATATGGAAGCCATTCATCACCGACATGACGACGATGAGCGTGGCGACACCGAGCATGATGCCGAGAAAGGAAAAGCCGGCAATGACCGAAACGAAACCGTTGGCCCGGCGCGAGCGCAAGTAGCGCAGCGCCAGCATCCATTCGAACGCGGCGAAGGCCCGCGTTCCCGATGCCGGCACCTGATTGCTATCGGCCTGAGCTACAACGGGTGCGTTCATGCAGAAAACCGTGCGGTGAGCTTGTTGAAGGCTTCGTCAGGCGACAGGGTCTCGCGCGCGCCGCTGCGCCGATCCTTCACCTCCACCTTGCCCTCCGCCAGACCCTTGGGGCCGACGATGAGCTGCTGCGGCAGACCGATCAGATCGAAGGTGGCGAATTTCGCGCCGGGACGTTCGTCGCGATCGTCATACAGCGTATCGACACCAGCCTTGGTGAGACGATCGTAGAGGTCGGCGCAGGCCGCACCGACCGCCTTGTCGCCCACCTTCAGATTGGCGAGACCGACATGGAATGGCGCCACGGAATCAGGCCAGATCATGCCGGCGTCGTCGTGGCTGGCTTCGATGATGGCGGCAGCGAGGCGCGACGGACCGATGCCATAGGAGCCGCCGTGCACGGCCACTTCCTTGCCATCGGGACCGTTCACCACAGCGCGCATGGGCTGCGAATATTTGGTGCCGAAATAGAAGATGTGACCGACTTCGATGCCACGGGCCGAAACCTTCGCCGCCTCGGGCAGTGCGTCAAAAGCCTTGGCATCGTGCATCTCTGAGGTAGCCGCATAGAGCGAGCGCCACTTGTCGACCACCGCCTGAATGCCGCCCTTGTCATCGAAATCGATATCGGCCGGCGGCGGCACGAAGGACAGATAGTCCTTATGGCAGAACACTTCGCTCTCGCCGGTGGAGGCCAGAATGATGAACTCGTGGCTGAGATCGCCGCCGATGGGACCCGTGTCGGCGACCATCGGAATGGCGGTCAAGCCCATGCGCGCAAAGGTGCGCAGATAAGCGACGAACATCTTGTTATAGGAATGGCGGGCGCTCTCGGCGTCGATGTCGAAGGAATAAGCATCCTTCATCAGGAATTCGCGCGAGCGCATGACGCCGAAGCGCGGCCGCACTTCGTCGCGGAATTTCCACTGGATATGGTAGAGGTTGAGCGGCAGGTCCTTGTAGGAGCGGACATAGGCGCGGAAGATCTCGGTGATCATTTCCTCGTTGGTCGGCCCGAACAGCATTTCGCGCTCGTGCCGGTCCTTGATGCGCAGCATCTCCTTGCCGTAGTCGTCATAGCGGCTGGACTCTCGCCACAGCTCCGCCGGCTGGATCGTCGGCATTAGCAGCTCGACGGCGCCTGCGCGGTTCTGTTCCTCGCGAATGATCGCCTGGATCTTATTGAGAACGCGCAGACCGATCGGCAACCAGGCATAAATGCCCGCCTGTTCCTGCCGGATCATGCCGGCACGCAGCATCAGGCGATGCGAAACGATTTCCGCTTCCTTGGGTGTTTCGCGCAGGATCGGCAGAAAATATCGGGACAGGCGCATTCGGCATTCCAGTTGTGGCGTTTCGAGGCCCTGAAGCGCAGCAACGAATCGAGCGGAAATCCGCTGTCAGTTCAGGTTTTGCTACCAATCGCACTGCGGAAAAAATTACAAGCACGGCAGCTCTTTTCCAGGCAATCCGACGGGCAGCGACAGGTGGTGCGCACGGTAACGGCAGCAGAGCGGTGCGACGCAGGCGAATTGTTGGCGCACTCCCAAAAAATTTTCTCGATTTAATGTTGGGCCGTGTTCCACGTCAAACCGGGCTAAAATATATACCTCATTTATATCAGTCGCTTATTATTATTCTTGGGACCATTGGGCGGCTTGAAAAAATCGATAGGTAACTACTGAATTCACGTGACACGTGGTCGCAGTTTGGTTAGCTTCGCCCCGCCAATCCAAAAGGAGGCCGCTGCCGGAAAAACCGGTAGTCGCAATTACCGAGTCTCGGGAGGGAGCCTGCTGCAAAGCCCGCGCTGGTAAAAGGCGCTGCGACCTCCTCCGGGGCCGTACGATGGATTAGGCAGGTCCAAAACGGAACTGAACAGC
Source organism: Rhizobiales bacterium 62-17 (assembly GCA_001898965.1). Taxonomy (GTDB): domain Bacteria; phylum Pseudomonadota; class Alphaproteobacteria; order Rhizobiales; family Beijerinckiaceae; genus Terripilifer. The sequence continues at coordinate 680,855 of MKVW01000001.1, read as the reverse complement.
AAGGTCTCGCAGGCTGGCCCCTGTGAACCTTGCTTTTGTTTTTAGGGAACTGGGTAACGTTACCTCTGCGGCGTTTGAATCAAACGCCACGACAGCGCGTCCAGGCAAAATTGCGTTTCTATCGAAACGCAATTTGCCCTAGGTGTCCGTACCCCGTGTCCATCCCTCGCGCACGCCGTCGCAATAATCGGCCAGATTGCCTATGGCTATCGCCTCGCGCATGCCTGCCATCAATTGCTGATAATAGGCGAGGTTGTTCCAGGTCAGCAGCATCATGGCGAGGATTTCCTCGGACTTCACCAGATGGTGCAGATAGGCGCGGGTGTAATCGCGTCCGGCGGAACTGGGCGAGTTTTCATCGAGCGGCCGCTGGTCGGTGGCGTATTTGGCGTTGCGCAGATTGAGCTTGCCGAAGCTCGTGAACGCCTGGCCATGACGCCCGGCGCGGGTCGGCATCACGCAGTCGAACATATCGACGCCGCGCGCCACGCTCTTCATCAGATCATCAGGCGTACCAACGCCCATCAGATAGCGCGGCT
>MKVW01000001.1:521094-680307 GCA_001898965.1 Rhizobiales bacterium 62-17 | reverse complement strand
GACCGCCAGACCGCCGATGGCCAGGCCATGGAAATCCATGTCCGCCAGCGCCCGCGCGCTCTCAATGCGCAGCGCTTTGTTGGCGCCGCCCTGCACGATGCCGAAGGCGGCATGGCCGACGCCGCCGCGAAAGGCTTTCCGCGAGCGTTCGGCCCAGCGCAGCGACAGGCGCATGGCGCGCTCCGTCTCCTCGTCAGAGGCCGGCAGCTTCACGCATTCGTCGAATTGCATCTGGATGTTGGAGCCCAGCAGGTGCTGGATTTCCATCGACCGCTCCGGCGTCAGCAGATGCCGCGAGCCGTCGATATGGGATTGGAAGGTGACGCCGTTCTCATCGAGCTTGCGCAGCTTGGCGAGCGACATCACCTGGAAGCCGCCGGAATCGGTGAGGATCGGATAGGGCCAGTTCATGAAGCGATGCAGGCCACCGAATTCGGCGACGCGCTCGGCGCCCGGCCGCAACATCAGGTGATAGACATTGCCGAGAACGATATCGGCACCCAACTCGCGTACCTGCTGCGGATACATTGCCTTGACGGTGGCGGCTGTGCCGACCGGCATGAAGGCAGGCGTGCGGATCTCGCCGCGCGGCATGACGATGCGACCGGTGCGGGCCGCGCCTTGCGTCTTGGCGATGACGAAAGAAAAACCGTTGCTCATGAGAGCATGGTCTTGGTCGGATCGGCCGCGCGCGTCAACAGGCAGCAATCGCCATAGCTGTAGAAGCGATAGCCGGTCGCGATGGCATGGGCATAGGCCGCCTTCATCGCCGCCAAACCGCCGAAGGCCGAAACCAGCATGAACAGGGTCGAGCGTGGCAGGTGGAAATTGGTGAGAAGCATGTCGATGGCGCGGAAGCGATAGCCCGGCGTGATGAAGATCGACGTATCCTTGCCGATCGGATGGATGACGCCCTGCTCGTCCACCGCCGTTTCGAGAATGCGCAGGCTGGTGGTGCCGATCGCCAGCAGGCGACCGCCCGCGCGGCGGGCCCTGTTGAGGGCCTCAGCCACCGCAGGGGTGATGACGCCATATTCGGCATGCATGCGATGTTCGGCCGTATCGTCGGCCTTCACCGGCAGGAAGGTGCCTGCCCCCACATGCAAGGTCACTTTGTGAATCGTCACGCCGCGCGCTTCAAGCGCTGCGACAAGCTCCGGCGTGAAATGCAGGCCAGCGGTCGGAGCCGCCACGGCGCCGCTCTCGCGCGCGAACAAGGTTTGATAGTCGCTGGCATCGTGCGCGTCTTCACCGCGTTTGGACGCGATATAGGGCGGCAGCGGCATGGTGCCGAGATTGACGATCGCATCGTCGAGCGCCGCGCCCGTGAGCGCGAATTCCAACAGCGCCTCGCCACCCTCGCCTTTCTCGATCACTTCGGCATCGAGACTGGCCATCAGACAGGCCATGCTTTCGGAACTGTCGCCGAAGCGAATGCGCTCGCCGACATTGAGCTTCTTGGCGGGGCGGACGAAAGCGCGCCAGCGGTTGTCGCCTTCGCGCTTATGCAAGGTCGCCTCGATGCGCGCCACCGCTTCACCGCGCACGCGGATGCCGCTCAGCCGTGCCGGGATCACCTTCGTGTCATTGACGACGACGACGTCACCTGGTCGCAGAAATGTCGGCAACTCGCGGACGATATGATCGCTCAGCGGCGCGTCGGGTTCGACGACCAGCATCCGCGCGCTGTCGCGCGGCTCGGCCGGGCGCAAAGCGATGCGATCTTCCGGGAGATCGAAGTCGAACAGATCGACACGCAAGAGACGCTTCCTTAAACGGATCACGGCCGGATGCGGACATCCGGCCGATCAGACTAATCCAAAAGTTCGGACTAAACTCAGCTCATCTTGGCCGAGATGATCTTGTCAGGATCGCGCACGGGCTCGCCGCGCTTGATCTTGTCGACATTCTCCATGCCGGAGGTGACCTCGCCCCACACCGTATATTGACGGTCGAGGAAGCGGGCATCGTCGAACACGATGAAGAACTGCGAATTGGCCGAATCCGGATTCTGCGCACGGGCCATCGAGCAGATGCCGCGCACATGCGGCTCGCTGTTGAACTCGGCTTTCAGGTTCGGATATTTCGAACCGCCAGTGCCGGTGCCATGCGGGCAGCCGGTCTGCGCCATGAAGCCATCGATGACGCGATGGAAGACGATGCCGTCGTAGAAGCCTTCACCGACAAGCTTCTTGATGTGTTCGACATGGTTGGGCGCGAGATCGGGACGCATGCGGATGACGACCGGGCCTTTGGTCGTTTCAAGCGTCAGGGTATTTCCTTCGTCAGACATACTGTCTCCTCGGTGGGCTTAAATGGAATTCACAGGCTTCTTGGCGGCCGGCGCAATGAAGCGAATGGCAAAACTGCGCCCCGCAATAGCCTTTCCAAAGGCGGGGGTAAACCTCAGCGGCGTGCAGGCGCGCACCGCCGACAGGATGGACGAGCGTACCGCATCGCGCAAAATCTCGTCCCTGCCCGCCTTCACATAAGTAATACGGGGTTCGCCAATAATCGAGCCGCTGCGCGAAAAGCTCATGCGGACAGTCACTTCCAGGTCGGCGAGCGGGTTAGCGGGCGGCGTCCAGCAGGACAGGATGCGGTCGGGAATTTCGCGCGCCGTATGCAGCCCATCCTGGTCGTCGGGCGTGGCTGGTGCAGCGTTCTGCGGCTTTTGCGCCTGCATAACGAAACCACCACCAACAGGCGGGATGACCGTCGAAGCCGGCGGGGTGAGATAGCCCTGTGGTCCGCGCAGCTTGCCAAGCCATTTCTGTTTCGGGCGGATTTCGCCCAGATGTTTGGTGGGCGAAGGAATCTGGCCGTAGTGGCGCTGATAGTAATATTGGGCCGACAGCTCTTGCGTCGGCACCATGGCGAGCGCCGCAATAGCTCCTGTAAAGGCCATGCGACGCCACACCATCATACTCTCCTAATCGAACTCTTTTGTCGTAATCGGACTACTTGGCGTCCGAAGCCATGCGCATGCGCACGATCTTGTCCGGGCTCGTCACTTGACCGTTCTGCGACGAAGATCCCTTCTTGATCTTGTCGACGAATTCCATGCCCGACACCACTTCGCCGAACACAGTATATTGGTTGTTCAAGAACGAGGCGTCGCCAAAGCAGATGAAGAACTGCGAATTGGCCGAATCCGGCAGTTGCGAGCGCGCCATGCCGAGCGTGCCACGCTTGAACGGCGTCGCGGTGAATTCAGCGGGAATATTGGGCAGGCTGGACTTGCCGGTGCCGGTACCCGTGGGATCGCCGGTCTGCGCCATGAAGCCATCGATCACGCGGTGAAAAACGATGCCGTCGTAGAAGCCTTGCTTCACCAGGGTTTTGATCTGCGCCACATGCTTGGGCGCAAGATCGGGCCGCAGGCGAATGACGACGCGCCCGTCCTTCAAATCCAGGAACACCGTGTTGTCAGGATCGCTCGCTTGCGCCGAAGCTGCTTGCGCAAAAGCCGAGGAAGCCGTGGCCGTGGCCAGCGTGGCGAGCGTGAATTGACGACGATCGATCTTCATGAATGTTCCCTTGTGAACGAAACGGGGCGGCCGGGCGATCAGCGCGCGGCGAACTTGGCTTTCAGCGCTTTGGCGACCGCGGGCGGCGTGAAAGCTGAGATATCACCACCCATGGAAGCGATCTGACGCACCAATGTCGCGGTAATATGGCGGACTGCGGGCGAAGCCGGCAGGAATACGGTCTGAACGTCGGGGGCCATTTGGGCATTCATGCCCGCCATCTGCATTTCATAATCCAGATCGGTGCCGTCACGCAGGCCGCGCAGCAGAATGGTCGCGCCCTTGTCCCGCGCCGCCGTCACGGCCAGGCCGGTGAACGTGGCGGTTTCAATCTGGCAGCCGGTTTTGGCGGCGATATCACGGGTCGTCTCGATAATCAGCGCGGCCTTTTCCTCGACCGGGAAAAGCGGCGTTTTGCCGGGATTGACGCCGATGGCGACAATGATCTTGTCGCAGCAGACAGCGCCCCCGCGCAGCACGTCGAGATGGCCATTCGTGATAGGATCAAAAGATCCGGTGTAGAGCGCTATGCGAGTCATGGCCGGCAGACTACCTTGCTGCCCAGAGGGCGCAAGGGTGGATGCGACGCTTTATGGCGCGATTTTTGGGGGATTCATGCGGATTTGGCTGCTCGTCGTCGCTGGCCTGCTCGGTGGGGCGGCCCAGGCCCAGATCGCGCCCAGTGAGCAGGAATTGCTCGGCTATCGCGGGCTGATGGCCGCCGCTGCTCAGGGCGACACCGGCAGCATCAGCCAACTGGCCGGCAATGCGGAGCAGCGGGAACAACGCGACGGCAACGGCCGCACGGCCCTGATTGTCGCGACGTTCCGGAAACAGCACGGCGCCATCAAAGCCCTCCTGGCAGCGGGCGCGAGCACAGCGGCGCTGGACCAGCAAAAATATGATGCCGTGACCGTCGCAGCCGTCGCCGACGATCCGCAGACCTTGAAAATCCTGCTTGATGGCGGCGCTTCGGCAAAACTGATCACCAGTGTCTACGACGGCACAGCGTTGATCGCCGCCGCTCACCTTGGCCACGAAGAGGTCGTGCGCCTGCTGATCGCTGCTGGCGCACCGCTCGATCACGCCAACAATCTCGGTTGGACCGCCCTGATGGAATCGATCGTGCTCGGCAACGGCGGTCCGCGCCATCAAGCGACGCTGCGCTATCTGATGCAGGCCGGCGCCAACCCCGACATCGCCGATCGACAGGGCGTCTCACCGCTCGCCCATGCGCGGCAGCGCGGCTACGCTGCCATGGTCGACATTCTGACGAAGGCCGGGGCGCGTTAAGCGAGGAAAGATTTCAGCGCCACGGCATTCGCCGCGATCCGCCGCGCACCCGCCTGTTCCAGCGAAGCCTTGATCGCCGGCGAGGAATGCCCTCCGCCCATGAAGCCGATCACCTCCATGCCAGCCCGCCGCCCGGCGGTGACGCCGGCAACGGAATCCTCGACCACGATGCAGCGCGAGGGATCGGCGCCCATTTGCGAGGCGGCATAAAGAAACACGTCCGGCGCCGGCTTACCGCGCTTGACCTGGGTGACCGAGAACACGCCGGGCGCGAAAAAATCGATCAGGCCGGTCTTGGTCAGGTTCTTCTGCAGCAGCGGCAAACGGGTCGACGAGGCGACGCAGCGCGGATGGGCGCTTTCGCGCAACACATCGACCATGCCGTCGATCGTAGCCAGCTCAATATCAAAACGGCGGCGGATTTCCGTGTCGACCCTGTCGCGAAAACCATCCGGCAGCGGCTTGCCGCTATCGGCTTCGACGCGGCGCCAGGCTTCCGCCACCGGCATGCCAGCGTAACGGCTGGCATAGTCATAGGGCGTCATGATCAGGCCGAGTTCGGCTACCGCCTCGGCGCAGACCTGGCTGGCGATCTCTTCCGAATTGATCAGCACGCCATCGCAGTCGAAGATGACGAGATCGAATTCAGCTTCCGCGACAGCCATTATTCCGAACCGGCGTCCGCGTCGGCAGCGCCCGCTTCGCCCTCATCCTCGCCGTCTTCGCCGATACGCTCGACCGAGACGACTTTCTCGCTCTCGTCGGTGCGGAAGACGATGACGCCCTGGGTGGCGCGGCCGGCGATGCGAATGCCTTCGACCGGACAGCGAATGAGCTGGCCCCCGTCGGTGACGAGCATGATCTGATCGCTTTCGGCAACGCTGAGCGAAGCGACGAGGTCGCCGTTACGGGCATTGACCGCCATCGCGGCGATACCCTTACCGCCGCGTCCCGCCGTGCGATATTCATAGGACGAAGTGCGCTTGCCGTAGCCACGCGACGAAACGGTCAGAATGACCTCTTCGAGCGCCGACAGTTCCACATAGCGTTCCTGCGACAGGGTGAGCGCACCGGTTGTTTCCTCGGCCTCGCCATTTTCCGCCGGTTCGACCGCTTCCACAGCCTCCTCGGTTTCGCCGGCAACGGCGCGACGCATGCGCAGGAAAGCGGCGCGCTCGTCGGCGCTGACATCGACATGGCGCAGAATTTCCAGCGAGATGACGACATCGCCATCGGCCAGATTGATGCCGCGCACGCCCATGGAGTCGCGGCCTTTGAAGACGCGCACGTCACCCACCTGGAAGCGGATGCACTGGCCCTTGGCGGTGGTCAGCAGGACGTCGTCGTCCTCGGAGCAGATTTTCACGTCGACGATGGCCTCGCCTTCGTCGATCTTCATCGCGATCTTGCCGGCGCGATTGACCTGGGCGAAGTCGCTGAGCTTGTTACGGCGCACGGTGCCACGGGTGGTGGCGAACATGACGTCGTATTTATCCCAGCTGTCCTCGTCCTCGGGCAGCGGCATGATGGTGGTGATGCGTTCGCCCTGATCGAGCGGCAGGATGTTGACCAGCGCCTTGCCGCGCGCCTGCGGCGCCGATAGCGGCAGACGCCACACTTTTTCCTTGTAGGCCTGACCGAGCGAGGAGAAGAACAGCACCGGCTGATGCGTCGAGGAGACGAACATGCGGTGCACGAAATCTTCCTCGCGCGTCTGCATGCCGGAACGGCCCTTGCCGCCGCGCCGCTGCGCCCGATAGGCCGACAGCGGCACGCGCTTGACATAGCCGGCGTGGGAAACAGTGACGACCATCTCCTCGCGCTGGATGAGGTCTTCATCCTCCATGTCCGCATCGGTTTCGAGGATATTGGTGCGGCGCGGCGTGGCGAAGTTCTTGCGAACTTCCTCAAGCTCTTCGCGGATGATGGTCATCACACGGCCGCGCGAACGCAGGATGTCGAGATAGTCGGCGATCTCCACCGCCAACTTGTTCAAGGCCTCGGCGATTTCGTCACGACCGAGCGCGGTCAGACGTTGCAGGCGCAATTCGAGAATGGCACGCGCTTGCGTTTCCGACAGGCGATAAGTGCCGTCGGCATTCATCGCATGGTTGGGATCGGCGATCAGCTCGATCAACGGCGCCATGTCTTTCGCTGGCCAATCGCGGCCCATCAAAGCTTCACGCGCCGTCGCCGCATCGGGCGAGGTGCGGATAAGGCGGATGACCTCGTCGATATTGGCGACCGCGATGGCGAGACCGACCTGCACATGGGCGCTGTCGCGCGCCTTGCCGAGCAGGAATTTCGTGCGACGGGTGACGACCTCCTCGCGGAAGTCGAGGAAGGCGCGCAGGAAATCGGAGAGGTTCAGCGTCTCCGGACGACCGCCATTCAAGGCGATCATGTTGGCGCCGAAAGTCGACTGCAACTGCGTGTAGCGCCAGAGCTGGTTCAGCACCACCTCGGCCACCGCATCACGCTTGATCTCGATGACGACGCGCATGCCGTCGCGGTCGGATTCGTCGCGCAGATCGGAAATGCCTTCGATGCGCTTCTCGCGCACCAATTCGGCGATCTTCTCGATCAGCGCCGCCTTGTTCACCTGATAGGGAATCTCGGTGAAGATGATGGCTTCGCGTTCGCGGCGCAGTTCCTCGACGTGATATTTGCCGCGCACCAGGATCGAGCCACGGCCGAGGTGATAGGCCGAGCGGATGCCGCCACGGCCTAGAATCGAACCGCCGGTCGGGAAATCGGGACCGGGAATGATTTCGATCAGCTCGTCGATCGTGATCTGCGGTTTTTCCATCATCGCCAGCACGCCGTCGATGACTTCACCGAGATTGTGCGGCGGAATGTTCGTCGCCATGCCGACGGCGATACCGCCGGCGCCATTGACGAGCAGATTGGGATATTTGGCCGGCAGGACCACCGGCTCTTCGAATTCGCCCGAATAGTTCAGAGTGAAATCGACCGTATCCTTGTCGAGATCGTCGAGCAGCGGCAGCGCCGACTTGTCGAGGCGCGCTTCCGTGTAACGTTCAGCCGCCGCCTTGTCGCCGTCGACGGAACCGAAATTGCCCTGCCCGTCGATCAAAGGCAGACGCATAGAGAACGGCTGCGCCAGGCGCACCAAGGCGTCGTAGATCGCCAGGTTGCCGTGCGGATGGTATTTACCCATCGTGTCGCCGGTGACGCGCGCCGATTTCTTGTGCGGCTTGTCGGGCGTAAAACCGTTCTCATACATCGTGTAGAGGATGCGGCGATGCACGGGCTTCAAGCCGTCGCGCACGTCAGGCAGCGCACGGCTGACGATCACGCTCATGGCGTAATCGAGATAGCTGCGCTGCATCTCGTCGACGATGGAAACGGGACGAATGTCGGAACCGGGCTGGTCGGCGCCGGTCGGATCTTGCGGGTCGGTAGGATCGGCCAAAGCGGTGTTGGTCCAAGGACTGAGAATCGAATAGCGCAATCTATCCGAAACAGCCGCGAAAAGCCAATTTCAAGCGCCGCTTTCGGTTCGATTTATATCAATTAATTCAATACGTTACAGGCGGCAAAAATGAGTACGAAAAAGCCGCAGCAGGAAGCCTCTAACGGGCGAGGAATTCCGCGATTTTAGGACCCAGTTTGCCGAGCCCCAGAACGCCGTTGAGATGCCCAAAATCACCCTCGATCTGCGCCGTTTCGACGGATGTGCCGTTGGCCGCGATGGTCTTCGCCGTGCGTTCGACCCATTCGCCGGCGAAGACCTGATCGGCGGGCGCATAAAGCACCAAAGCGCGCGCCTTGATGCGCTTAAGCCCGTCGGCAGCGCTCGTGGCGCCCGCGCCACGGCCCGGAATGAAGCCCTGATTGGCTTTGACGAGATAGAGGAAGTGGTTGGCGTCGGAGACGGCGGCGCGGCCGGCGGCGGCTTCCTCCAGCACTTCTTCGATGCGATAGCGGTTGTCGAGGGCGGCCAGCGGATCACGCCCTTCCTGCGCCCAGCGTGGGCCGATGTATTTCTCAGCCCAGTGCCAGTGGTTGGCATGCAGGGTGACGATCTTCAGCGCCTGCGTCAGGCCCAGGAGCGGCGGCTGACGGCCGTAATAGTCGCCGCCGTTCCAGTTCGGATCGACACGGATCGGCGAGGCCCAGACATCGAGCCAGGCGGTCAGCCAGGGGCCGGAATCGGCAGCCGCGATCACCGGGATGATGCGGTCCATCATGTCCGGGAAGCTCGCCGCCCATTCGTAGGTCTGCAGACCGCCCATGGACGGCCCCATCACCGCATGCAGATGGGCGATGCCGAGATGGTCGAGCAGCGCTTTCTGCACCCGCACGAAATCGGCGATGGTGACGAAGGGAAACGACAGGCCATAGGGCTTGCCGGTGGCCGGATCAGTGCTCGCCGGCCCCGTGGTCGTCACCGCCGGGGCGTAGGCGCTGAGATTGACCAAAGTGTCGCTGGAAACGACGAAATAGCGATCGGTGTCGATCGCCTTGCCGGGACCGATCAGATAATCCCAATAGCCGGGCAGAACATCGCTTTCGCGGTAGCGCCCGGCGGCATGGCTGGTGCCGGAGAAATAATGGCAGACGAGGATCGCATTGGAGCGATCGGCGTTCAGCGTGCCATAGGTCTCATAGCCCACCCGCACGTCGCGGATCGTGGCGCCACCGACCGTTTCGAGGCGCGGCAGTTCGAAGACGCGTTTCTCGACGATCATGGGGGCGCGGCGCCGCGATCGAATAAGCGACTAGAACGGAATATCGTCGTCGATCGGCGCCGGGGCGCGGTTGCCGCCACCACCACCGCCGCCCGAGGAGACGCGGCGCTGCTGTTCCATCGGAGCGGAGCGGCCAAATTCGGAGCCACCACCACCGCCATAGGAACCGCCGCCTTCGCTGTCGCGGCGGCTGTCGAGCAAGGTCAGCTCACCGCGGAAACGCTGCAGGACGACTTCCGTCGACTTGCGCTGATTGCCGTCCTTGTCGGTGTATTCGCGGGTCTGCAATTGGCCCTCGAGATAAACCTTCGTGCCCTTCTTGCAATATTGCTCGGCGATCTTGCCCAGGGCCTCATTGAAAATGACGATGTTGTGCCATTCGGTCCGGTCCTTGCGCTCGCCGGTGGCCTTGTCGCGCCAGGATTCCGTCGTAGCGATGGAAAAATTGACGACCGGATCTCCATTGCCGGTGCGCCGCACTTCCGGATCACGGCCCAGATTGCCGATCAGAATGACCTTGTTGACGCTGCCCGCCATAACGCTCTCCATTGCCTCATCACGACGATTTGGATCGCGGCGATCCAAAGTCATGAAACTCATCTGCTCGTATCATCGGAACGGGGCTTCAATTGGCTCAAGCCTTCGCATCCCGCTCCCGGCGGCCGTCGAACGGCCCGCCCTCATACCTCTGTCGTAAACTGTCCGGTGGCCGGCCGTGAGCGCCGCCTGGGAGCCAGAGCCCGTTGTCCACAGCGCTCGACAGTTCCAGATCAATGTTCTATATTTGTTCTAGTCTATTCGTATCCGCGTTGCAAGCACTGACAGAAACGAGCACCTATATAGGGAAGCTTGTGAATATCTGGGCCTCGACTTTGGGTACGACATAGCATTGCCCAAGCTGCAGCCTACATTCACGGAACCCTATCCGCCGGACCGCCCCATGAAAGACGCTAAGCCGCGCGCCAAGACCGCGCGCAGCCAGAAATCCCAATCGGCCGCCCCTGCTGCCAAAACACCGTCCCTGCCCGGCCTCGGCCGAACAGCGGCCGCTCCCGTCGACATGCGCTCGATCACCGTGCGTGGCGCACGCGAGCACAATCTCAAGAATGTCGATCTGACCATTCCACGCGACAAGCTGGTGGTGTTCACCGGCCTGTCGGGTTCGGGCAAATCGTCGCTCGCCTTCGACACGATCTATGCCGAGGGCCAGCGCCGCTATGTGGAATCATTGTCGGCCTATGCCCGGCAGTTCCTGGAGATGATGCAGAAGCCGGACGTCGACCAGATCGACGGCCTGTCGCCCGCCATTTCCATCGAACAGAAGACCACGTCGAAGAACCCGCGCTCCACCGTCGGCACGGTGACCGAGATTCACGACTATATGCGCCTCCTCTGGGCGCGCGTCGGCATTCCCTATTCGCCGGCGACGGGCCTGCCGATCGAAAGCCAGACGGTGAGCCAGATGGTCGACCGGGTGCTGGCGCTGCCGGAGAAATCGCGGCTCTATCTGCTGGCGCCGGTGGTGCGGGGACGCAAGGGCGAATTCCGCAAGGAAATCGCCGAATATATGAAGCGCGGCTTCCAGCGCCTCAAGGTCAACGGCACCTATCACGAGATCGCCGACGCGCCAACGCTCGACAAAAAATTCAAGCATGAGATCGACGTGGTGGTGGATCGCATCGTCGTGCGGGCTGATATCGCCGCGCGCCTGGCCGAATCCATCGAAACGGCGCTGGAACTGGCCGACGGCATCGCCGTGGTCGAGTTCGCCGACGAGAAGGATGCCAAGGGCGAGCCGAAGCGCATCCTGTTCTCATCGAAATTCGCCTGCCCGGTCTCCGGCTTCACCATCCCTGAGATCGAACCGCGGCTTTTCTCGTTCAACAATCCATTCGGGGCCTGCCCGGTCTGTTCCGGCCTCGGCTTCGAACAGAAGATCGATTCCGATCTGGTGGTGCCTGATGGCAAGGTGACCTTGCGCAAAGGCGCCATCGCGCCTTGGGCCAAGTCGTCCTCGCCCTATTACCTGCAGACCCTCGAAGCGCTGAGCAAGCACTACAAGTTCCGCCTCGACGAGCCGTGGGACAATCTGCCGAAGAAGGCGCGCGACGTCATCCTGTTCGGCTCCGGCGAGGACGAGGTCAAATTCGCCTATGACGACGGGCTGCGTTCCTATCAGGTGAAGAAGCCGTTCGAAGGCGTGGTGCGCAATCTGGAGCGCCGCTATCTCGAAACCGAAAGCGAATGGGCGCGCGAGGAAATCGGCCGCTTCATGGCCGATACGCCCTGCGCCGCCTGCGAAGGCCATCGTCTGAAACCGGAAGCCCTCGCCGTGAAGATCGACGGCAAGCACATCGGCGAGATCGCCCAGCTCTCGGTGCGCCAGGCGGCGCAATGGGCCACGGACCTGCCGCAGCATCTCGACAAGAAGCGCAACGAGATCGCCGGACGCATCCTCAAGGAAATCCGCGAACGCCTGATCTTCCTGGTCGATGTCGGTCTCGACTATCTGACCCTGGCGCGCAACTCCGGCTCGCTGTCGGGCGGCGAAAGCCAGCGCATTCGCTTGGCCTCGCAGATCGGCTCGGGCCTGACGGGCGTGCTCTATGTGCTCGACGAACCTTCAATCGGGCTGCATCAGCGCGACAATGCGCGGTTGCTCGACACCCTGCGGCGGCTGCGCGATCTCGGCAACACCGTGATCGTCGTCGAACATGACGAGGACGCCATTCTCACCGCCGACCACGTGGTCGACGTCGGCCCAGGTGCCGGCATCCATGGCGGCCACATCGTCTCAGAAGGCACGCCGCAGCACATCCTCAACGACCCGAAATCGCTGACCGGCGATTATCTCACCGGACGCAAATCAGTGATGGTGCCACGCGCGCGACGCAAGCCACAGCCGGGGCGCAAGCTGAAAGTGGTCGGCGCGCGCGGTAACAACTTGAAGAATGTCGATGCGGAAATCCCGCTGGGCACATTCACCTGCATCACCGGCGTGTCCGGTGGCGGCAAGTCGACTTTGATCATCGATACGCTCTACAAGGCCGTGGCGCGCAAACTCAACGGTGCGTTGGAACATCCGGCGCCACACGACAAGATCGAAGGCATCGAACATCTCGACAAGGTGATCGATATCGATCAGTCGCCGATCGGGCGCACGCCGCGCTCCAATCCGGCGACCTATACCGGCGCCTTCACGCCGATCCGCGAATGGTTCGCCGGCCTGCCGGAAGCCAAGGCGCGCGGCTATCAGCCGGGACGCTTCTCGTTCAACGTCAAGGGCGGACGCTGCGAGGCCTGCCAGGGCGACGGCGTCATCAAGATCGAAATGCACTTCCTGCCCGACGTCTACGTCACCTGCGACGTGTGCAAGGGCAAGCGTTACGATCGCGAGACCTTGGAAGTGAAATATCGCGAGCGCAGCATCGCCGATGTGCTCGACATGACCGTCGAGGAAGCCCGCCAGGTGTTCAAGGCGGTGCCGACGATCCGCGAGAAGATGGAGACCTTGGCGCGCGTCGGCCTCGACTATATCAAGGTCGGCCAGCAGGCGACGACGCTGTCCGGCGGTGAGGCGCAGCGCGTCAAGCTGTCGAAGGAATTGTCGCGCCGCTCGACCGGCCGCACGCTCTACATTCTCGACGAGCCGACCACGGGCCTGCATTTCCACGACGTCAAGAAATTGCTGGAAGTGCTGCACGAACTGGTCGACCAGGGCAATACGGTTGTTGTCATCGAGCACAATCTCGAAGTGATCAAGACAGCCGACTGGGTGATCGACCTTGGTCCCGAGGGCGGCGACGGCGGCGGCGAGATCGTCGCCACCGGCACGCCCGAAGACATCGTCAAGAACCCGCGTTCGCACACCGGCCGCTTCCTCAAGGAAGTGTTGGCGCGCCGGCCCATCGCGGCGGCGGAGAAGACTGAGAAGGTCAGCAAGGCGGCGGCGGAGTAAGCGCCGCCTGCCGTTCTCGTGGGCTAGGCCCAACATTGAAATGTCGCGTGAAACAGCGCAGTTTCCGACTCAAAATAACGCGCCTTCGGTCGCGTCACGAAGAGTTGGGAGGACAGCATGTTTGCCGGCACGTTCAAATCGAGCCTGATCGGTCTTGTCGCAACCTTTGCCGCGCCCTTGGGTGCCAACGTCGCGTTGGCGCAGAGCAATCCGATCTATTATCCCCTCGGCCCGGCCAAGGGCGTCTATTACAAGCCTGACCAGGGGACGGCGCGGATCGGCATCCTGGTGATGCACCGCACCGTCAATTTCCTTTCGCACCCTGCCTGCACCGAATTCTCCAAACGCGGCTTTGCCGTGCTTTGTATGAATTCGCGCTTCGACAACAACGAGGTGCGTGTCGTCTGGGAACAGACCGCCCTGGACGTGAAGGCCGGCGTCGAATTCCTCAAGCGCCAACCGGGCATCGAGAAGGTGCTCTTGTTCGGCCACAGCGGCGGGGCGCCGACGATGGCCTTCTATCAGGCTGTGGCCGAGAACGGGGTTTCCTTCTGCAAGGATCCTCAGCGGCTGACCCGATGCGGCGACGAACTCACCGGCCTGCCGCCAGCCGACGGCATCGTCTTCGCCGACGCCCATCCCGGCTATCCGATGACGACATTGCGCGGCTTCAACGGCTCGGTCATCAACGAAGAGACCGGCGAGATCGACCCCTCGCTCGACCCGTTCGATCCGAAGAACGGCTACAATCCGCAAGGCCGCTCGGTCTATTCGGAGGATTTCCAGAAGCGCTATTTTGCCGCCCAGTCGGCGCGCATGAACAAGCTCATCGACAAGGCGCTGGCCATCAAGGCGCGCATGACGGAGGGCAAATACCTCACCCGCGACAATGATATTTTCGTCGTGCTCATGGCCGGCAATCCGGTAGGCGGACCAGGCGGCACGGGCTCGCTGCATGTACTCGATCCGCACATCGCCAGCATCATGAGCACGGTGCGGCCGGAGAAACTGCTGCGCAACGACGGGACGATCGAAACCAGGGTGATCGCCTCGGTCGCCGCACCCGATCCGCGCTCGCGCGAAACCAACCGTGCTTTCGACACCGGCACGAAGGTCTACAGCGTCAATTCCTTCCTGAGCGCCAATGCCATCCGCTCGACCAATTCGTTCGATGGCATAGATCAGTGTTCGAGCAACAATTCGACGGTCTGCGCGGTGCGGGTGATCCAGGTGCCGCAGATGTATGCGGCCATGGGTGGTGCCAATTTCGTACGCGACAACGAGATGACCTTCGACGAGGCCAAAACAAAGGACAAGGATTATGTGGTCATCGAGGGCGCAACGCACGGGTTCACGCCCTGCACGGCCTGCGAGACCACCAAGGGCCAGTATTCGAATACGATGAAGAACCTGTTCGACTATGCGGCGAAGTGGATCAATGCGCGCTTCTAGCGGACGTAGTCGGGATCGCCAGGCTGCACATAGGCGCTCGAACCGAAAAAAGCGACCGGCCCGTAGTGGGCATGCGCCGGCTTCGGCCGCGACGGACGTGGTGTATCGCGGCTGACGATATATTGGCCTTGCACACCCTGGCCCTGGGCCGTCGCACGGGAGGTGGGATGCATGGCAAAAGCGGTCGACGTGCCGACCAGGCACAGGACCGCTGCCGTGACGAGAGCATTCATGTCAGATGCCTTCAAACATTTGGAACAACAAGCGGCTGAGCTGTCGCCTGACTGTCAAAAATCTGACATGCAATCGTAGCTAAAAGATGGAAGCCAGCCCCCAACCGGCGGAATCTGCTATCGCAGCCCCGCGTTGATCTTGTCCAGTGCCGCGCTGCCCGGCACCAGATCGGCATCGTTCAGGCGGTTGAGCGGCCTCAGCACGGTATTGAGATTGGCGTGCAGATCGTCCGGCTCGTCGTCGAGAAAGATGAGTCCCGTGGCGATTTCGCCGCGTGACTGCACCCGGTGCAGCGCATTGATCGCGGCGCCTCGGTCGCGCACGTCATGGTCGGCGGCGAGCTTGTGCAGCTTAATCGTCGAACCATCGTGCAGCTTCACCTCTTCCACCGTGCCCGGCGCATAATCGGCGGTGATCGGGGCTTGACCAGTAATGAAGTCGAGCGTGTTGAGGGCCGCGTTATGGGCACGCACGTAGTCGAAACTCTTGGTCGAGCCGTCGTGATTGTTGAAGGCGACACAGGGCGAGATGCAATCGATAAAGGCCGCGCCCTTGTGTTCGATGGCCGCCTTGATCAGCGGCACAAGCTGACCCTTGTCGCCCGAGAAAGAACGCGCCACGAAAGTGGCACCAAGCTGCAGCGCCATGGCGACCAGATCGATCGGCGAATCCGTATTGGCGACGCCCTTCTTGCTCTTCGAGCCCTTGTCGGAGGTGGCCGAAAACTGGCCTTTGGTGAGACCGTAAACGCCATTGTTCTCGACGATATAGACCATGTTGACGCCGCGCCTGATGGCATGAGCGAACTGACCAAAGCCGATGGACGCGCTGTCGCCGTCACCCGACACGCCAAGATAGAGCAATTCGCGGTTCGCCATGTTGGCGCCGGTGAGCACCGAGGGCATGCGTCCGTGCACGGTATTGAAGCCATGCGACTGGCCGAGAAAATAGGTCGGTGTCTTCGACGAACAGCCGATGCCTGAGAGCTTGGCGACCCGATGCGGCTCGATGGCGAGTTCAAAACAGGCCTTGATGATCGCGCCCGAGATCGAGTCATGGCCGCAGCCGGCGCAGAGCGTCGAGATCGGCCCTTCATAGTCGCGATGGCTGAAGCCAAGCGAATTGGTTTCGATATCGGGATGATGGAATTTCGGCTTGGGCAGATAGGTCACGGGATCGCCCTCTCCTTGATCTGATTGACGGCCTCGCCGATGGCCCGATCGATGAAACGGGCGGTGATGGGATTACCGTCGTAGTGCACGATGGGCATGAGTTGCGCCGGGTCGATGCCGCATTCGACCATCAGCAAGGTGCGCAATTGCCCATCCTTATTCTGCTCGACCACGAACACGCGCTCATGGGCAGCGATGAAATCGGTCACTTCGCGCGAGAACGGGAAGCCGCGCACGCGCAAGAGATCGAGGTGGATGCCGCGCCCCGCTAGCATGGCGGCCGCTTCGCTCATCGCCGGTGAGGTTGAGCCGTAATAGATGACGCCGAGATCGGTCTGGCGGCTGGCCGGCCGCGCAACCGGCCCCGGCACCAAGCCTTTCGCCGTGTCGAATTTTTTGGCCAGGCGTTCCATATTGTCGACGTAGTCAGGCCCCTCCTCCGAATAGCGCGCGTAGCGATCCTTGGTGGTGCCGCGGGTGAAGTAGGCGCCGCGCTTCGCATGCGTGCCCGGCAAAGTGCGATAGGGAATGCCGTCGCCATCGACATCGAGATAACGGCCGAATTCCTTGCCGGCTTCCAGCTCCTGCGCGGTCATCACCTTGCCGCGATCGAGTTGACGGGTGTCGTCCCACTTGAACGGCGCGCACAGGCGGTGGTTTGAGCCGATGTCGAGATCGAGCATGACGAAGATCGGTGTCTGCAACCGATCCGCCAGATCGAAAGCCAGAGCGCCGAACTCAAAGGCTTCGTAAGGGTCTTCGGGGAACAGCAACACGTGCTTGGTGTCGCCGTGCGAGGCATAGGCGCAGGTTAAGACATCCGATTGCTGCGTGCGTGTCGGAATGCCGGTCGAAGGCCCGCCGCGCTGCACGTCGAAGAGAACCACGGGAATTTCAGCGAAATAGGCCAGCCCCAAAAATTCCTGCATCAGCGAAATGCCAGGACCGGAGGTGGCGGTGAAAGCACGCGCGCCGTTCCAGCCCGCGCCCACCACCATCCCGATGGAGGCGAGCTCGTCCTCGGCTTGCACGATGGCGAATTTGTTCTGCCCCGTCTCCTTGTCGACGCGCAGGCGCTTGCAATAGGCCATGAAAGCTTCGGCCAGCGATGTCGAAGGCGTAATCGGATACCAGGCGCAGACGCTGGCACCACCATACACAGCGCCCAGACCGGCGGCCTGATTGCCTTCGATGAAAATGCGATCGCCGACATTGTCGGCCCGGCGCACGCGCAAACCGATCGGACATGCGAAATTGGCCCGCGCGTAGTCACGGCCCATGTGCAGGGCCTCGTGATTGGGCGCGATCAGCTTTTCCTTACCCTTGAACTGTTCGTCGATTAGCTTTTCGACCTCGGCGAAATCGATGTCGAGCAAAGCCGCCAGCGCGCCGACGTAGACAATGTTCTTGAACAATTGCCGCTGACGCGCGTCGGTGTAGCGCTTGTTGCAGATTTCCGTCAGCGGTACGCCGATGATGGTGAGATCGTCGCGGAACTGCGATTTCGGGATCGGCCGCGAGGAGTCATAGAAAATATAGCCGCCCGGTTCGATGCCGGCGATGTCGTCGGCCCAGGTCTGCGGATTCATCGCGACGAGCAGATCAGTGCCGCCGCGCGCACCGAGATTGCCGGCTTCGCTTACCCGCACCTCATACCAGGTCGGTAACCCCTGGATGTTGGACGGAAAGATGTTGCGCGGCGTGACCGGCACACCCATGCGGATGATGGAACGGGCGAAGAGCTGGTTGGCGCTTGCCGATCCCGAACCGTTGACGTTGGCAAAACGGACGACGAAATCGTTTACGCTCTGGATCGGCATGATGGCCCTGCATGAGTCATTTCAAGATAGAATTTCTGCATGTCCCACGCGCCGGTGGGGCAGCGCTCGGCGCACAGGCCGCAGTGCAAGCAGACGTCTTCGTCCTTCACCATGACACGGTGCGTTTTGAGTGGACCGGAGACGTAGAGATCCTGCGATGTATTCGGCGCCGGCGCGTTGAGCCTGTGGCGCAATTCACCCTCCTCACCATTGGTGGTGAAAGTGATGCAGTCCATCGGGCAGATGTCGACGCAGGCATCGCATTCGATGCAGAGCTTGTCGGTGAATACGGTCTGCGCATCGCAATTGAGGCAACGCTGCGCTTCGGCAAACCCGAGTTTTAGATCGAAGCCAAGTTCGACCTCGGTTCGAATGTCCTTCAGGGCAATCTCGGCATCTTTCAACGGCACTTTGTAGCGCAGGTCGTTGGCAACCGCGTTGTCATAGCTCCACTCGTGAATGCCCATCTTCTGGCTGACCAGATTGGTCAGTGGCGATGGCCGCTGCTCGATGTCCTCGTCACGAAGCATTTTGTCGATCGAGACCGCCGCCTCATGGCCATGGGCCACGGCGGTGATGATGTTCTTTGGCCCGAAAGCCGCGTCGCCGCCGAAAAAAAGGCCTTTCACGGTCGATTGATAGGTGACGGGATCGACCACCGGCATGCCCCAGTGATCGAACGCGATGCCGATGTCCTTTTCGATCCAGGGGAAAGCATTCTCCTGGCCGACAGCCATCAACACATCGTCGCACGCGATCACCACGTCCGGTTCGCCGGTCGCCACCAGATCGCGGCGGCCCTTTGCATCGCGCACCGCCTTCACCTTTTCGAAGACGACGCCGGTCAGCCGGCCATCCGCATGGTTGAAGGCTTTCGGCACCAGATAGTTCATGATGGGGATGCCTTCGTGCATGGCATCCTCCTTCTCCCAGGGCGAGGCTTTCATTTCCTCGAAGCCCGAGCGCACGACAACCTTCACCTCCTCGCCGCCGAGACGGCGCGACGAGCGGCAGCAGTCCATCGCTGTATTGCCGCCGCCGAGCACGACGACCCGCTTGCCGATCTTGTCGATATGACCGAAGGAGACGCTCGACAGCCAATCGATGCCGATATGGATATTGGCGGCCGCCTCCTGGCGGCCGGGCACGTCGAGATCGCGCCCACGCGGCGCGCCGGTGCCGACGAAAACCGCATCGTAGCCTTCGTCCAGGATCGCCTTGAGGCTGTCGATGCGCTTGTGGCGGAAGGTGACACCGAGATCGAGCACATAGCCGACCTCCTCGTCGATCACCGTTTCCGGCAGGCGGAATTTCGGGATCTGCGTGCGCATGAAGCCGCCGGCCTTCGGGTCCTGATCGAAGACCGTCACCTCATAGCCGAGCGGGGCAAGATCGCGCGCCACCGTCAGCGACGCCGGGCCGGCGCCGATACAGGCGATGCGCTTACCGTTCTTCTTACCCGGCTGGGGCATCAGCCCGCGCACATCGCTCTTATAATCGGCGGCGACGCGCTTGAGCCGGCAGATGGCAACCGGCTCTTCCTCGACACGGCCGCGGCGGCAGGCCGGTTCACAGGGCCGGTCGCAGGTACGTCCTAAAATGCCGGGGAAGACGTTCGACTTCCAGTTGATCATGTAGGCGTCGGAGTAACGGCCTGCGGCAATCAACCGAATATATTCGGGGACTGGCGTGTGGGCCGGACAAGCCCATTGGCAATCGACGACCTTGTGAAAGTAGGCGGGATCCGTGATTTCGGTAGGCTTCACGCTTCACCTTCTTATCGCCGTCCCCAGCCGCTTTTGTTTAGTTGTTTAAATTGTCATCAAAACGGTCACGGCGCAGTTTTTGTTTGAGAATCTTTCCCGCCGAACAGGTGCGCGACGGGTTGTCGCAGGGTGTTCCAAGCCCTGGGCACAGTCAAGGCAAGGGGTTGGACAAGGCCCACCGGGAGGCGCCCTCCACGATCACATTTGCTTCAAGAGTCTCGATTGTTCGTGATGTTGCGATGCGGGATGAGACGCGATTGAGGGGCGCCCGGCCCTGATAGCGCTTCACAGCTCGACTTCGTCGAGCGCTTTGAAGACGCGTCCAAATCAGAGGATCTCAGCAAAATCACGTTTCTACCGAAACGCGATTTGCTCTAGTAATCATCGCAGCAGGCGGAAGAACCGCCGCACCAAAACGAGGGAGGAAACATGTCACCCGCGCGCCTGACAAAACGCGTCTTTGCCTTTGCCGCCAGCCTGGCCAGCCTTGCCGCCATGGGCTTCATGCCGGCTGCTGCCCAACCGGCCGCCTGGCCGCAGCGCGCGGTCAAATTCATCGTTCCCTTCGGCGGTGGTGCCGGCGCTGACATCAGTGCCCGATTGGTGGCCGAGCGGCTGCAACAGCGTTGGGGCAAGCCGGTCATTATCGAGAACCGGCCCGGCGGCGATGGCCTTGTGGCGATCAGCGCTTTCATGAGTGCCAATGACGATCACGTGCTGATGTATGCTTCCACCGGTTCGTTCACGGTGCATCCGTTCCAGTACGACAAACTGCCCTACGACTTCAAAGCCGACATGCTGCCCATTGCTCAGGTCACCAATACGATCCTGGCCATCGGCGTGCCGGCGGAGTCGAAAATCACCAGCCTGAAAGAGATGGTCGCCCGGATGAAAGCGGCGCCCGGCAAGTTCAACGTGGCGCTGGTCCCAGGCATCACCGAGCTGGTCTTCGACGGCTTCGTCAAGAAGGAAGACGTGTCGGTGACGAAAGTGCCTTATCGAAACATCGTCGAAGGCGTCAACGATCTGTCCGTCGGTCGCCTGCAAATGATGATGGCCGCCTATGCCATCCTGCAGCCGGGCATCGAAGGCAAGACCGTGCGTCCGCTGGCGGTAGCCGGCCGCGATCGCTTCTCCGGCGCGCCCGATCTGCCGACAGCGCGGGAATCCGGCGTGCCCTCGCTGGAAATGGAAGGCCTGGTCGGCCTCTTGGGGCCGAAGATGATGCCTCTCGAGCTGCGCGAGCGGATCGGCAATGAAGTGGTGGATGTGATCAAGGATCCGGCCATCGCGGCAAAATTGGTAGCGACTGGCCAGGCCGTCAATCCGGGCGGCGCCCGGGCCTTCGCTGCTTCCATCCAGCAGCAGATCGATCAGGTGACGGAGATCGCCAATCTGGTCGGCATGAAGCGCAGATAATCGCGCTTATTCGGCATCGTCCTCGCCGGCCGTGGCGCTCTTCCGCCGCGGTTTCGGCTTGGACGGCTCCGCCGGCTGCTCAGAGAGAACGGTCAGGGCCTTGATGAACCCTACCCTGAGGTCAACAGGCAGAAGCTGCATGACCCGGCGATGCACGTTGTAAGCGCCGGGGATCGCGCGACGCACAGTGGCCGTTCCTTTCGGCGTAATAAACAAGGCATCGACGCGCTGGTCGTGCTGCGCCCGCTCACGGGTGAGCATGCCGCGCTTGACCAGACGATCGACCATGGCACTCAAGGTGCTGCGGTCGATCCCGACCTTCTGCACGAAATCGATCTGCGCGCGGCCGGGTTCCTGCAAAATCGCCAGCAGAAGCGAGAACTGTGGCGAGGACATTTCGCGGCCGATTTCTTCCACATAGATCGCCGCCGTCCGCTGTTGGGCGCGACGCAGCAGATGGCCGACATTGTTCGACAGGTCGATCTCTTCGTCCTCGATGGACGTTTCATGGGCCCGTCGTTTCATGCGCCGCTCCAATCAATCCCAGAGGCTGGTATCGCCGGCGGCAATGAAATCGCCGTTGGCGAATTTGGCGTCCCGCTTGCCATACAGAAAAGGTGCGCCATCGGGCTGGCGCACGTCGCCGCCAGCGGCGCGTAGGATCGCATGTCCCGCCGCCGTATCCCATTCCATCGTGCGCCCGGCGCGCACATAGACATCGGCCAGGCCTTCGGCGATCTGGCAGAACTTGATCGAAGATCCGACCGGCCGGCGCTCGGCGATCGGCAAAGCGCTCAGCAGCCGCTCCGTCTCCGCGTTCATGTGCGAACGGCTGGCCATGGCCACCAGCCCTTCGGCAGGTTGCTGGCGCGCCTTGATGTCGCGACGATGGCGCGCTTGCGTCAGCTTTGCCCCGGCTAGCACATCCGCTGCGACCGCCTTATTGGCGCCCAGCCATATCTTCCCGAGCGCTGGCGCAAAGATCACGCCCAGAACCGGCTCGCGCGCCTCGACCAGCGCTATATTGACCGTGAACTGGCCATTGCGAGCGATGAAATCCTTCGTGCCGTCGAGCGGGTCGACCAGGAGAAACGCCCCATCCACCTGCGGCAGACGGCCGGCGGAACAGGCTTCCTCGGCGGCAATCGGCACGCCCGGCAGCAAGGCCGCCAGCGCCTTTTCGATCAGCGCTTCCGCCTCGACGTCGGCTTGCGTCACCGGGCTGCCGTCGTCCTTCTGCGCAGTGTCGGGTTTTTCGTAATGTTTGAGAATGCAGATTCCGGCCTGCAGCGCGATGTCGGCCATCGCCTCCAGCAGCGCCCAATCCCCCTCTCTTCCCCCAACGCTTGCCACCGTCTTGACCCTGTCTTCGGCGCTTCGATTCGCCGATTATGACAGAACCTCAGAGCGGCAACACCGGCTCATTGGTCGCAATCAATGACAATTGTTCGGCGTCGAAACGGACGATCTTGCCGCACAATCCCGCCGTGAGGCAGCCGAACCAGACGGCCTCGTTGAGGCCGGTGTCGCTGCGGCGAATATCGAGCGCACCGTCGAATTCGACAAAGCGATAGCTGCCGCGCACCGGATGCACGGTGACGTTGGGAGCACGCCGCGCCGCCGCGACGAGCGGCGCGAATTCCGGCACGTCGAGAACGAAGAAACCGGTCATGCCGGATGCAACTCCTGATGGGCGATGACATGTTCGGCCTTGGCGCGCCAAAGCTGCTCGATATTGCTCCAGCGACCCGTATCCTCGAGCCGCATCGCGGTTTCGAGTGTCAGGCCGGCATCGACGGCATCGGGCGTTTCGACATCGCGCAGAGTACGCGCGATTTCCAGCGGGTAGAAATTCGGATCGCGGAAGTAAATCGACTCGATGACCTCGTGGGTCACCGACTGGCTGACGCGTACGCCCTGGTCTTCCAGCCGCTTCTGCCAGGCCAGAAGCTCCGTTTCGCTTTCGACGCGCCAGGCGGTGTGATTGGCCATGGCCATATAGCCGCGCGGCACGACCAGTTCCGGCGGCTGCTGCGTGCCGATGTAGTAGAAAAAGGCGATGGTGCTTTCGTTGCCGCTGTCGAAAAAGAAATGCAGGAAGTCGGCGTGCTCTTCCTTCTCGCGGCCCCAGCCCTTGGCGGTGATGGCGTGTACCAGGGGCAAGCCCAGGATGTCGCGATAGAAATGCACGGTCTCGCGCAATTTCCATGTCGGACGGGCGGTGTGATCGACACCATGCAGGCGCGGCGCCGATTGCAGGGACAGGGTCATGCGGACCTCCTTGAATGGTGGCTTCACATCCTTCTTTACATCATCGAAGATTATTTTACAATAGCGTCAAATCGTTCCCCTGGACCAACACAGGATGATCGCCGTGCCCCGCAATGCCCAACCTGCCGCTCCTGCTCCGGTTCCCGCCAGCAAAGCCTTGCTGCGGCAAGCCATTCTGACCGCCGCCTCGCGGCTGTTCGCGGCCAATGGGTTTGCCGGCACGAGCCTGCAGAACATCGCCGATGAGATCGGCGTCACCCGGCCGGCACTTTATTATTATTTCCGCAGCAAGGACGAGATTCTGGCCTCGCTGGTCGAGGATATCACCATCGGCGCCTTGAAACGCTCGGCGCAGATCGAGGCGCGTTCCAGCAATTCGCCGACAGCCAGCTTGCGGCAAATGGTGACGGCGCAAGCGCGCTGGATCATGCAGCATCCGCTCGAGTTCCGCGTGCTGCTGCGTACGGAAAACTATCTCTCCGACAAGGCCAAAGCGGTTCAGGATACGGCCAAGCGCGGCATTCTCACGGCCTTCGCCCGCATCATCGAGGCCGGTATCGCCAAAGGCGAATTCCTCCCGGTCGATCCGCATATGGCGGCGCTGGCCATGCTCGGCATGTGCAACTGGTCGGCCTTCTGGTTTTCGAACGATGGCCGCAAGAGCGCCGATGAGATAGCCGAGACCATGGCGGAAATGGCAGTGAACTCCATCCGACCCGCGCGCGAGAGCGGGAAGGATGCCGGCAATCTCTCAGCCCTCCTCGCGCAATGGCGCGAAGACATCGACATTTTCGAGAAGGTTGCGGCCAAGCCGTAAGGCACAGGCCGCAACGCAGCAGAGGAACTCCCATGTCAGAACAAGAAACCGCGGGCTTCCGCAACGCCGGTTGGACGATGCCGCACCTGCCGCCCAGCGCCAGCGTCAGCGTCCACCCCCTCGCCACCGCCGACGGCGCCGCCGTCAACGGATTTCTGTTTCGCGCCGGCCAGTCGGACGTGGTGTTCTGCATCATGCATCCACGCGAATTCCTGGCCACCCACTATCTGGTGCCGGAACTGCTGGAAGGCGGCTACAACGTCTGGACGCAGACCTCGCGCTCGGTTGGCAACGACCTGCGGCTCGAACATGAAGTGGCACTGATCGATGTCGCCGCCGGACTGAATTTTCTGCGCGAAAGCGGCTTCAAGAAAATCATCCTGATCGGCAATTCCGGCGGCTCCAGCCTCTATGCCTTCTACAATCAGCAATCGCTGCTGGTGCCAGAACAGCGCTTAGCGAAGACCCCTGGCGGACGGCCGGTCAAGCTCGCCAATCTATCCATGCCCGTGGCCGATGGCATCATTCTCGTCTCGCCGCATCCGGGCCAGGGCATGTTATTGATGAGCGCCATCGATCCGGCCGTCGTCGACGAACGCGATCCGTTGCGCAGCGATCCGGCGCTGGATTTCCTCAATCCGGAGAATGGCTATCGCGACGGCCCGCAAGGCTCCCGCTATGCGCCCGATTTCGTTACCCGCTATCGGGCTGCCCAACGCACCCGTGTGCAGCGGCTGGATGAAACAGCCAAGGGCCTGATCGAGGAGCGGCTCGCGGCGCGCAAACGTGCCAAGGATGGCGGCACGACCGCCGACCGGGTGCGCGGTGCCCATTCGGAAGTCATGACCATCTGGCGCACCGATGCGGATCTGCGCTGCTGGGATGTTTCTCTCGATCCCTCCGAGCGCGTCGTCGGATCACTGTGGGGCAAGGATCCCTTCGCGTCCAACTATGGCGCGATGGGTTTCGCGCGCTTCTGTACGCCGGAAGCCTGGCTCTCGACCTGGTCGGGCCTGTCGTCGCGCGCCAATGTCTATGAGACGGCGAAAGCCATCGAACAGCCCTGCCTGCAAATCGAATATACCGCCGACAATGCGCTGTTCCCAGCCGATGGCGATGCGATCTTCAACGCCATTCCATCAAGTACCAAGCAGAAGCTGCGTTTCCACGGCGATCATCACGGCCGCGCGCTCAAGGACAGCGAAACGCCCGGCCGCAAGCTGGCCGGGCGCACCATTCGCGATTGGACGGCCGATCATTTCGGCCGATAGAAAGACTCTAGGCGTTATACCAAGCGGCGAAGCCAAGGCCGATGCCGGTGCCAGCCGGCGTCCGCCGAGCCGGCACATATTCCGACCATTGATGCTTGAGACCACGGAAGGCGCCGCCGGCCGCGATCCAACAGCGGATTTCCGACGAACCGCTCTTAAGAGCGTTGACGGGGATGTTGCGCAGCACCTCCTCGTCGTGGCTTTCCAGCGCGGTGAGAATCTGCCGGTCGAGTTCTTCCTCGACGATGAAATGCGACAGGCCGCCGGAGCCGATGACTGCGACGCGCAGATCCATCGGAATGGCTTCCAGGCTCTCCTTCAGCGCCATGCCGAAATTGTAGCAGCGGCGCGGCGTCGGCGCGTTGGGCGGGAAGTAGGTGTTGAGCATGACCGGCACGATCGGTACTTCACGACCGCGGAAGATACGCTCGGCGACAAAGCCATAGGCATGACCGAAGCCTAATGTCTTGGGATCATCAACGCGCGCCGACGAACCAATATCGAAATCGCGATCGATCAATTGCTCGATCAGCTTTTCGCCCAGCTCCGGATGGGCCGGATAGGAATGCACTTCATCCATCGCATACATGGCGGCGACCGTGTTGCGCCAATGGCCTTCGTCATGCTTGTCGGCTTCGTGGGTGAGGATTTCCTTGCCGTGATAGATGGCGATCGCCGGCATGTTGGCCGGTGAGAAAAGTTCGTAGTGATCATCACCGACGACGATTGCCACGTCGGGCTTGATGCGGGCGAAATCATCGGCCAGCCGATCGAGCGCATCTTGCGCCTCCTTGTCCTGCCGAACAAAGGTTTCAGTGACGGCGACATCGGCGTAGCGGTCTTTCACCGTCGCATTGACGGTGGCGTAGTCGACAAAGCGGCCATCGATCGTGTTGAGGCCCTTGTTGGCGCGATCGTCGTTGCCGCGCTCGACCCAGCGCTCGCCCGGCAGAGCCAGCAGCGGGCTGTGCGACATGCCGATCCCCAGAACAACTCTTGCCATCGTGACGTCTCCCTAGATTGTCCGCCATGCGGACCTATCCTTGACCGCAAGACTAACTTTGGCGCAGCCCTGGTTCAAGCCGCGCTTTGTGCTTTGGAATCCTTCAAATCGCTGGCAAATCATCGTCCGTCCGGATCGAAACCATCGCGCGTTACGATTGAAAGGCGGCCAGGGCCTCGCTCACGGTAGCGATCTGAGCCACCGGCCTCAGAGCCTCGATCGACACATCATGCACCTGCGGTGAAAACGCCGCGCAGCCATCCGCCAGCACAGTGACGGGAATGTCGCGGACGTGTGCATCGCGCACGGTCGAGGCAACGCCGCCATTAGTGACGATGCCGCCGACGATGAGATGTTCGATGCCGATCTTGCGCAGCACCCATTCGAGCCGCGTCATGTAAAAGGCCGAATAGGCGACTTTCTCGATCAAGACATCGATGGGTTGCAGTTCGTCGACGACCGCCTGCCCCCAACCGCCGGGCTGGAAATCGCCCTTGGCGAGGAAAGGCCGGATCGCTTTGAGATGCGGCGAGATGATCGGCTCGCCACCACGCCCCGGTACCAAGGTAAACTGGGTAGCGGCGATGACGCCGCCTTTCTTCCGCAATGCGGCCGTGAGCGGCGCGAGGCGATCCGGCAAAGCGGCAATTTCGGGCGACGATTGCCCGCCACGGCCATAGGCCCCCTTGGGATGCAGGAAATCGTTTTGCAAATCGACGATCAGAAGAGCCGTGTTGGCCGGGTCCGCGAATGCTGTTGCCATGGAATATCCGCCTTGGAGTACCTAAATTAACAGTTCGAGTCGTTGACAGCTTAGCGCGAAGCGCGTTTCCGCGTCCTCCATGTCGTGCTAAGGGAGCCCCCATGAAGAGCCGCGCGCCCCGCACCATTATCGACAAAATCTGGGATGCCCACACCATCGTCCAGCGCGACGACGGCGACTGCCTGCTCTGGGTCGATCGCCACTTCGTCCACGAGGGTTCCCATCACGGTTTCGCCTATACGAAAGCGCGCGGCGCGCAGGTGGCCCGGCCGGACCTGACATTTGGCATGGCCGACCATTACGTGCCGACGCGCACCGGCGCCGTGCAGCCTGACGATACGCGGCGGATGATCCGGCAGCTGCAGGAGAATGCAGCGCAACACGGCATCACCTGCTTCGGCGAGGGCCATGCCCGGCAAGGCATCGCTCATGTGGTGGCGCCGGAGCTCGGCATCACCCTGCCCGGCCTGCTGATCGTTTGCGGCGACAGCCACACCTCCACCCACGGGGCGCTTGGCGCTTACGCCTTTGGCATCGGCGCGTCGGAAGTGGCGCATGTGCTGATGACCCAGACGATCTGGCAATCGCGCCCGAAACGCATGCGGTTGCGGATCGACGGCACGCTGGCACCGGGTCTTTCGGCGAAGGACATGGCGCTGTCGATCATCTCGCGCATCGGTACCGGCTATGCGCAGGGTTGTGCCATCGAATATGCCGGTAGCGCCGTGCGCGGCTTGTCGGTCGAAGGCCGGCTGACCCTGTGCAACATGTCGATTGAATCCGGCTCGCGCCTGGGTCTGATCGCGCCTGATGAGACCACCTTCGCGTGGCTGCGCGGCCGCTCCTATGCGCCGCAAGGGGATGCTTTTGATGCAGCCGTCGCCGACTGGCGTCAGCTTGCCAGCGACGACGAAGCGGTCTTCGATCGCGAGATCGTGCTCGATGCAAAAGACATCGCACCGACAGCCACCTGGGGCACGAGCCCGGAACATGCCGCCGCAATCACAGCGCACATTCCCGATCCGGCTTCGGAAGCCGATCCGACCAAAGCAGAAGCGCTGCGCGACGC
Source organism: Rhizobiales bacterium 62-17 (assembly GCA_001898965.1). Taxonomy (GTDB): domain Bacteria; phylum Pseudomonadota; class Alphaproteobacteria; order Rhizobiales; family Beijerinckiaceae; genus Terripilifer. The sequence continues at coordinate 651,754 of MKVW01000001.1, read as the reverse complement.
TCTTGCCTATATGGATCTGAAACCTGGCATGGCATTGACGGACATTCCGATCGATCGGGTTTTCATCGGCTCCTGCACCAACAGCCGGATCGAGGATTTGCGCGCCGCTGCCGCTGTTCTCGCCGGTCGTCATGCCATCGTGCCTGGTCTCGTCTCGCCGGGTTCGGGCACGGTCAAGCGGCAGGCCGAGGAAGAAGGGCTCGATCGCATTTTCACCGCCGCCGGTCTCGAATGGGCTGGCCCCGGCTGTTCCATGTGCGTTGGCATGAACGGCGACGTGGTGCCGGCGGGCGAGCGCTGCGCTTCCACCACCAACCGCAATTTCAAAGGCCGCCAGGGCAAGGGCAGCCGCACCCACCTGATGTCGCCCGCCATGGTGGCGGCGGCCGCCGTGACTGGCCATCTCACCGATCCAAGACTGCTGACGGAGGGGCGCCAGCCATGAAGCCGTTCACGACGCTCGACGCCACGGCCTGTCCGCTCGGCCTCACCAACGTCGATACGGATCAATTGATCCCGGCGCGCTTCATGCAGACGCCGCGCTCAAAGGGCTACGGCCAGTTTCTGTTTCATGATTTGCGCCGCGATGGCGACGGCCAGCTGCGGGACGACTTCCCACTCAACGACCCGCGCTACGCCACCTGCGGCATTGTCGTTGCGCGCAAAAATTTCGGCTGCGGTTCCTCGCGCGAGGCCGGCGTTTATGTGCTGGTGGATCAGGGCATCACTTGCGTCATCGCGCCAAGCTTCGGCGACATCTTCGCCGCTAATTCGATCAAGAACGGTCTGCTGCCAGCCGTGTTGAGCGAAGCCGACATCGAGATGCTGTTGAACGAGCCGAGCGTGGTCGAAGGACGCGGCATCCGCGTCGATCTCGAACGCCAGCAGATCGTCGCCGGCAATCGCGTCTTCGATTTCGCCATCCGCGCCGACTGGAAGAAGCAATTGCTCAACGGCTGGGACGATGTCGACATGACCCGTTCCTATGCGGCACAGATCAAGGCATTCAATGCCGCCGACAGCCAAACACGACCGTGGGCGCAGCCGGCGAAGCAGGATTAGATCGCCGGCGCGTTCATCCGTTCGCGCCACCATGTGCCGTTCAGCCACTTGAGCAAATCGTCGCCGGACGGCTTGCGGCCATCGAGCGCGACCATATTGGCCCAGATCAGCGCGAACATGCAGGAGAGCACCGGCGTGCGGCCGAGAAACGGCGTGCGCGCGATGGGGCCCAGCGTCGGCATGCCGGTGCCCAGCATGACGATGGCGTCGAGCTTTTCATCGGCAATGGCATCAAGTGCCTGTTGTGCCGCGCCCGACGGCAGGCTGTAGATCGGATGGAAGTTCTCGCCCGCGGCGGCCTGGGACGCTTTGGTTTTGGCGGCCACCGTATAGCCACGCGATTCCCAATAGGGCGTCGACGCCGCATCGAGATTGCCATCATAAGGCGAGATCAGACCGATGCGCTTGGCGCCCAAGGCATCGAGCGCCATGCAGACGGAAGTCGCCGCGGTCATCACCGGAATGCCGAGTTTCGCCGACATCTCGCCGAGCTTCTTATCCTCCGCTTCCTTGCCGACCAGATAGGACATGCCGGTCGTGGCAACGGCCAGCGCGCCGATCGGCGCATTGGCGAATTGGTTCGTATAATTCTGCACGGTGTTGAAATAGTCGACGAGCCGTTCCTCGATCGTCTTTTGCGGGCTCAGCAGACGAGCATTGAGAAAGGCATAGCCCGGCGGGGTCAGGATCGCATATTCCGGCTCCACCGTGGTGTTGGCCTGCGGCGTCAGCACGCCAACGACGCCCTTGGGACCATATTCAACGCTCATGCCTCGCTCCGGATATTCAATTGATGGCCGCTGATTGGCGCAGGCTATCGATCATCGACGACTTAAGAAGATAATCGAGGAGCTGTTCGCGATCGGCGACGATCTTCTGCAGGCCGTGCAGCATTTCGAGACGCCGATCCTGATCCTTCTCGCGCATGCGGGCGCGGTTGCGATCGGCCTGAGCCAGAATCTGATCTCGGGCGATCGGCCGACGGCGACGATCGTAGAGATCGAGCCGATCGAGTGGCGCACCTTTGTGGAGCATATCCTTCAAGGCCTGCACCAGTTCGAACGCATCGTGCAGGCCACCGTTCAAGCCCATGCCGCCCGACGGAGAATTGAGATGGGCCGCATCGCCAGCAAGCGCCAACCGGCCGCCGAAATAGCGCGGCACGATGCGCTGATGGACGCGATAATCGCGTTTCTCGCCCAATTCCCAGGCATCGCCACGCGGCAGAATGTCATCCATGCTTTGGCGCAGGAGTCTGTCGCCGAGCTGTTCCTCGATCGGCAGATCTTCACGCGGATAGATGGAAACGCGCCAACGGCCGGGCACTTTCAGCAGACTGAAATTGCCATCCTTCTTCCAGCAATAGCTGACGTTGGACAGGCCTTCGAGATGATCCTCGAACGGAAACTGGGTCGTCACGAGTAGAGTAATCTCGGGATAGGTTTCACCCTCGAAACTCAAGCCCAAAGTTCGGCGGACAAGGCTGCGTGAGCCGTCGGCACCAATCGCGAAGCGAGCGCGGAAATCTTCGCTGCCCTTGTCCGTGATCACCTGCACCGCGACATGATCGCCGTTATCAACGACATTTTCGACACGCGCGCCGAATTCAATTTTCGCCTTCGGCTCCGCCAGCAGCTTTGCCAGCAATATCTGCGACAGTTTCCACTGCTCAACTTGCAGGCGATAAGGATGGCCCGTGTAAGGCGCCAGAACCGACAGATCGAAGACCGCCCGTTCGCCTGTCGGATGCAGGCGGATCTGCCAATCAGGACAAATCAAGCCCTGCGCAAGAAGCTCTTTCGAGACGTCGAGCTGTTCGAGCATATCCAAGGTTGGCGGATGAAACGTCGAAGCCCGCAGATCTTGATTGATCTGCCCTTCTGCCTCGAAAACCCGCACGGTGATGCCGGAACGGGCAAGCAGCAGCGCCGTACACAATCCGACCGGTCCGCCTCCCACGACAATGACTTCGCAATCAACTTCCACGACTTGAACCGGCTCCTGGCGATTGACCTTGTCCTATGATTAGGACAACTTGCCCCGGGACGTCAAAGCGCCATTGCCGGCGAATTCACACCGGAGATCAGATGACCAATCGTCGCCAATTGATCCAGGCTTCCGCTGCGCTCGCGGCCACCGCCGTGACCGGTTTTCCGGCCATAGTGCGCGGTCAAGCACGTGAATCTCTCACCATCATGACGCCGTTCGGTTTCATTCCCGATTTCATCGAGCTGATGAATGGGGTTTCGGGCGGTCATTTCGCCGCACAAGGCCTCGACGCCAAATTGCTCGGCGGACAGGGCACGGCGCAACCGATCCAGCAGCTCATCACCCGACAGGTCGACTTCATCCGTGCTTCCGGCATCGATGTCATGCGCGCCATCGCGACCACGAAAGTGCCGCTGGTCTCGATCGCTACCATGTATCAGGGTTCGACCTTCCACATGATCAGCCTCAAATCAAAGCCGATCGAAAAGGCCGAGGATTTGAAGGGCAAGACCGTCGGCATCGTCTCTGTCTCCGGTACGACCGACGTGTTTCTCGATCTCATCCTGGCGAAGGCCGGTTTGAAGAAGGATGACGTCAAGCGCGAGGTCTCGGGCAACAGCCCGGGCGCCCTGCAGCTCATCAAGCAGGGCCGTATCGACTGCTTCATCGCCTCGATCCAGGTGGTCGTGGCGCTGGAGCGGATGAAGGAAGACGTGCTGGCCTGGTCGACGGACCGCTACGCGCCGATGCCGGGCCAGTGCTACATCAGCACCCGCCAGATCGTCGAGGCGCGGCCCGACGTCCTCAAACGGGCGATGACCGCCATGCGCGCCTCGGTGGACGAGATCATGACCCAGCCATTGCGGCCGATCTTCGAACGGGCGGCCAAGGATTTCGAAATTCCCGGCATCCGCGACGTCGACGCCCTGGTGGCGGTGGAAAAGGTAACGGCGGACCGGCTCTGGCTCTCGGAGGGCCGGGAGAACCTGCTGCGCAACGTGCCGAAGCTCTGGAAGAGCGGCGTCGATGCCCTGCGGACCAATAATATCGGCGATCCGGGCGAGCCGGAGACGCTCTATACGAACCAGTTCGTCTCCTAATTATATCGTCAAACGATACAGTTAGTGCCACTGAGTCGGCCCGCAGGCGGCCGTGAACCGTCGAGGTTCACGGATCCCAACCGGATTATAGAAAAGTTGAGACGCATCAGCCGGACGCGGTTTCGTGTCCGGATATTGGTGGCGCAAACGTATCGTCATAGCAGCCCACTGCCCGAAAGAAGATCCGTCACTCTTGAATAATTTATTATTTATCAATAAGATGGACCAATAATCTGATTATATCGATTGACTTGGACTTGCATCCGCTTTTGAGGCTCATCCTGACCTTTGGCACGACATCCCCGGAAGCATGCGTCGAGACAATTTCAACCGTGGAAGTTGTCCGGTAGACGACATACGGGAGTTACGTTTAAGTCGATCAGCGTTTTGAGAATTAGCCGCATTTCGGTTCGCTTTCGTTTCTATGCGTGCTGATCCTGCCTCGAACTAGAGACCCCTATATGGATTCGGTAAGTTCCGACCTGGAAGAATATGCCCGCCGTCGCATGAAACTGGCCGGATTTTCGGTCATCGGATACGACCATCCCTATTTCGCCCCTCTGGACCGGCTGCGGTCGGACTTCCGCTCGCGTGGCGACGAGCTGACCACTTTCGCCAATTACGACTATCTCGGCCTGTCCGAGGATGAGCGTATTCGCAAGGCGGCAACCCAGGCGATCAACGAATTCGGCGTTGGCGTCGGCGGTTCGCGTCTGGTCGGCGGCGAGCGCACCTGCCATCGGGCACTTGAATATGATCTGGCGGCCTTCATCGGTGTCGACGACACCATCGCCATGGTCAGCGGCTACGGCACCAATATTTCGCTCGTCGGTCATCTTCTGACCAAGGGCGATCTTATCCTGGTCGACGACCTGGCCCATAACAGCCTGGTCATGGGCACGCGCCTGTCGCGCGCCACCATCGTCGAATTCCCGCACAACGACATGGAGCGGCTTGAGGAAATCCTCAAGGAGAAGCGCAGCCACTTCCGCCGCGTCCTGATCCTGATCGAGGGCCTCTACAGCATGGACGGCGACGTGCCGGACCTGCCGAAATTCCTTGAACTGCGCAACCGCTACAACACCTGGTTGATGATCGACGAGGCGCACTCGATCGGCGTGCTCGGCAAGACCGGCCGCGGCATCACCGAACATTTCGGCCTCGACATGAGCGACGTCGATATCGTCGTCGGCACCATGTCCAAGGCTTTCGTGAGCTGCGGCGGCTTCATCGGCGGCAAGCAGATCGTCATCGACTGGCTGCGCTTCACCCTGCCCGGCTTCGTCTACAGCGTCGGTCTGACGCCGTCGGTCGCCGCCGCCGTGCGCGAGGCCCTCGACATCATCTCGCGGGAACCCTGGCGTATCGACAAGCTGCGCGAGAACAGCCGCTATTTTGCCGAACGCGCCCGTTCGCTTGGCCTCAACATCGGCGACGCGATCGCCGAAGGCGTCATCCCGATCATCTTCGATACGTCGGAAAAGACGATGATCGCCGGTCGGGCCCTCCTGCGCGCCGGCTATTACGTGCCGCCGATCGTCCAGATTGGCGTGCCGAAGAACAAGCCGCGGCTGCGCTTCTTCCTCAATGCCTCGCACACTAAAGCGCAGATCGACGGCGTTCTGGAAGCTCTCGTGGCGGCGATGGATCCGTCCCGCCAACGGGCGCAGTTCTCGTCCAAGCACGGCCCGGCTACGACACCGAAGAATGTGGTGCGTCTGGTCGACACCGAAACGGAAACAAGCACGGGCACGGCCCGCGCTCGTTGATCGCCGGGTAGCCACCCCATCAAGCCCTCGCCTAGCGGCGAGGGCTTTTTTATTGGGCGATCTCTTCCAACCGCCGTCCGCGTGTTTCGATCATGCCGAGCGCTGCGACGGCGCCGATGGCCGCAACGATCGCAAACATGGCGAACACCCAGCGCACACCGCCTTGCGCCATGATCATGCCAACCAAGGTCGGTGCGACGGCGGAGGCGATGCGGAGCCATGAGGTCGCAAGCCCCGTGCCGATGGCGCGCAAGCGCGTCGGATAGATTTCGGGTGTGTAGAGATAGAGCACGGCATTGTTGGAGGCGACCGCACCATAAGCCAAAGTCGCCATCACGATCACCACCGCGACGCTCGTGGCGCCGCTGAAGGCCAGAGCGACCAAAAGCACGGTGCTGAGGATGAAAAAACCCGTCGTCCAATTGCGCCGGCCGATCCGATCGATACAGAAGGCGCAGACCAGCAGCACCGCGACCTGCGCGACATTGGTGAGAGAGGCAGCGCGCAACGCATCTCTCAGCGGCAGACTGTAGACGGTGTGATAAAGCGTCGGCATCCAGTTGTTGAGACCATTGGCAACGAAGAAAGCCGACGCCCAAAGCAACCAGGCGATGAGCGTGCGCGCGCGATAGACCGGCGAGAGCAGCTCACGCCAGCGCGTTTCGGCCATGTCTCCCGTGGGCGCCATAGCCGAAGCTGGGACCGCAGCTCCTTTCAACGGCTCGAAAGTGGGGAAGCGGCGCGCGGCGCTGGCTTCCGCCTGTTCGATGATTGTGCGCGCCTCGTCGAGGCGACCACGATTGATTAGCCAACGGGGCGATTCCGGCAGACGCCACAGCGCCACCGTCACGATCAGCCCGGGTACGGCCCCAACCAGGAAAAGCGTCTCCCAACCGAAAGCCGGCACCAGCAGGGTCGCGATCTGTCCCGTGGCCATGAGACCGATCGGAAACAGTAACTCGTAGAGGATGAAAAAGCGTCCGCGGCCATGCGCCCGCGACAGCTCGCTGATATAGGCAGCGGCCACCGGCATTTCGCCACCGACGCCAATGCCCTGCACCAGACGGCACACGAATAGCCATTGAAGGCTGCCGGCAAAAATGCAGACGATGCCCATCACCGACATGATCGCGGTAGCAATCCCCGCGCTTGGAATGCGGCCGCGACTTTCCGCCAACCGGCTGAAGAAGAGCGCGCCGACGAGTTGGCCGATGTAACTCGCGCCGATCAGCCAACCGACGTTGACGGGCGTGAGATGCCAAAGCCCGACCAGGATCGGCATGGCAAAGGCCAGCGACAGCGCATCGAAAGCATCGAGAAAGGTTGCCGAGCCCATGACAATACGCGCACGCCGGTGCCATGCGGAGAATGGAATATGCTCAAACCGCGCGATCAGCCGCGCCGCTTCCGGCGATCGATCGAGACTTGCCGTCTGATCACCGCCGATTGCCGTCGCTGCGCTCTCCGACGCCATGGCTTGAGCCGGCATTGTTTCACTCCCGTCTGATGAGATCGAGAGAGACGCTTCCATGGATTCTCACGTTCCGTTTGCTGGAAGCGCCTCCCGTCCTGCGGGGCGGCTCAGTTCGCCATTGTCAATTGATCGGCGGGCACCAATGGCACCGTCCAGGCATCATAGCCATAGAGCCAGGACGGATCGTCATTGCCTTCCGACATCCAGGTGTTGGCGCTGGAAATCGCCTGAATGCGCGAGGTGCGTGGCTTGCGATTGGCCTCATAGAGGCGGAATGCGCCTTCGATGTCGTCATTATTGGTTTCGGCGAAGCAGCGCGCCAGAACCGCTGCGTCTTCGATCGAGGTCGCCGCGCCCTGCGCCATGTAAGGCGTCATCGGATGGCAGGCATCGCCCATCAAGGCGATGCGGCCGACGCTCCAATGGGGCAGCGGTTCGCGTTCGAGGATCGCCCATTTGTGGCAATCGGGACAGGCTTCGAGCACCATGCGCACTTCCGGATGGAAGCCCTCATAGGCGGCCCGCAGTTCATGCACGTCGCCTTTGGTCGACCAGCTTTCTTGGGTCATCCATTCAGTCGGTTCCGGCACGCTGGTGACGAAGTAAAGCTGGCTGCGATCGGCAGCAGTGTAATAGATCACGATATGGCGGTCCGGCCCCCACCATTTGGTGCGCGAGCGCGCGATCTCGCCGCTCATCAAGTTGCTATCGAAGACAGCGCGATAAGCAATGCGGCCTTTATGGAGTGGCGCATCCGGCCCGACGATCAGGCTGCGCACCAGGGAATGGACGCCATCGGCGCCGATCACCGCATCGGCCTGCGCCTTGGTGCCATCGGTGAAAGCCAATGTAACGCCCTTATCCGACTGATCGAGACCGACGAGCTTCTTATTGAGATGGATGATGTCCGACGGCAGGACAGAGACCAGCGCCTCATGCAGATCGGCGCGATGCATGCAGAGGAAAGGCGCGCCATAAAGACTCTCCGGCATCGGCAGTTCACGTTTGATCTCGCCCGTGTCCCAGACCCGGTTGAGATGCGAATAGGGTTCGAACGCGATCTTGCGCAGGCGCTCCTCGATGCCGATGCCGCGCAAAATACGCGAAGCATTGGGCAGCATCTGAATGCCCGCGCCAACGCGCAGGAATTGGTGTGCCTGTTCGTAAACCTGAACCTCTATGCCGACCTGCCGCAGCGTCGTCGCTGCGGCCAGGCCGCCCATGCCGGCACCGACGATGGCGATGGTGGGACGGCTGCGTGCCATTGGGGGGAGCTCCTCTCTAGACTTGATGTCGGCGAAGATGCTCTGGCGTTTCTGAAATGTAAAATATATATATTATTCCACTCTGAAACTTAAAACATATTATAGGGCAGGTTATGGATCTTCGTCATTTGCGCTATTTCGTTGCTGTCGCCGAGGAAGGCAGTATGACACGCGCGGCCGAACGGCTCGGCATTCAGCAGCCGCCACTTGGCCAGCAAATCCGCAATCTAGAGGACGAACTCGGCGTCCAATTGTTCGAGCGCCGGCCACGGCAAATCGCGCTCAGCCCAACCGGCACATTTTTCGTCGAGGAAGCGCGCGCCGTGCTGCGCCATGCGGCCGAAGCGGCGCAACGGGTGCGCCGTTTCGATCGTGGCGAGATCGGCCATCTCAATATCGGCCTGACAAGCTCGGCCTCCTTGCATCCACTGACGCCGAAAATTTTGCGTGGCTTTCACGAGGCCTATCCGCTCGCTGAAGTCTCGGTGCGCGAAAGCGAAACCTATGAATTGATCCTCGCCTTGCGCGAAGGACGGATCGATGCCGCCTTTCTCCATATCTCAACGGATCGCTATCCGGACCTGCAAAGTCACGTGCTCACCCGTGAGAAGATGATGGCCGTCGTGCCGATTGATCACCCGCTGACGCGAACCAAAAAGCCGCTCGACTGGCCACGCCTGCTTGAAGAGGATTTCGTGATCTATCGGCGCACCGATGGCCCCGGCATTTTCGATGGCATTCTGGAAGCCGTCGCGGCTTTCGGCGGACGCTTGAAGATCGTCGGGGAAGTGAGCCGTTTGATTGGCGCCATCAATCTCGTCGCGGCCGGACGCGGCATTTCCATCGTGCCTGCGACCATGCGCGCCCTACATCCGGAAACGGTGGCTTATCTTCCGCTCGCGGCTGGTGCGTTGCAACCGCTGCCCTTCTATATGGCTCACAAGAAACAGCTCGACCTGGCGATCGTTGCCAATTTCGTGGCGCAGACGCAGGCTATCTCGGCGCAAGCTGGCTGATCGATCTACGCGAGTGCCTTGCCGTAGATACGGTAGGTTTTGGCGGGCTTGCCGGCCGCGAGTTCAGCCAGAGCTTTCATCGGCCTGTTGACATCAAGCACCCAGGAAAACTCGATCCAATCCATCGGATGCTCCCGCTCTTCCTGAAGAAAATCCGATGTCATCAGCGCCAGCATGCTGGAGGCCAATGGCGTGCCCTGCACTTCGCGCCGCAGGCCCATCAGGGGAATGCGCGCCGTCCGCCCCTTTTCCCGCCACAGCCACCAGAGCAGTTTCGCCCAGTTGAACGGCAGCAAGCGGCCGTTAAAGGAGGCTGCGACTTCATTGATGTTGGGCAAAGCGATGATCACACCCACCGGCTTGCCATGGTACATGACCATGCGACCGTATTTGGAGCGGAAGAACAGCTTCATTTCGCCGATCATCGCATCGATCTCGGCATCGCTGAACGGCACGAAGCCCCAGTTGTCGTGCCAGGCGTCATTGAAAATATCGATCAAGGTCAGCACTTCCTGACGGAAGTTCTTGGTGTCGATGGGACGCACGGTGACCTCGGGCGATTTCTTCGCCATCGCCGCCAGGCGCAACAGGCGGTCCGGCATTTTCGCCGGCTCGAAACGATAGGCATGCGTGTCCATCGCCTTGGTCATGCCGGCCTTTTCCAGCAGGCCCGGCATCCAAGCGGTGGCATGGGTCATCATGATGGCGGGCGGCGAGTCAAAGCCCGCGATTAGCAGTCCGCATTCCTGATTGATGGAGAAGTTAAACGGACCTTCCATGCGCTGCATGCCGCGCGCCTTGAGCCATTCGGCGGCCGCTGCAACGAGCGCATCGGCTGCTTCCTGATCGTCGAGGCAATCGAAGAAGCCAAAATGGCCTGTGCTATTGGGATGGCTTTCGAGATAGCGGCGATTGACCTGTGCCGTGATGCGCCCCACGGGCTTGGCGCCGCGATAGGCCACGAAAAGCTGCACGTCGGCAAAACCGAAGAAGGGATTGGTCTTGGGGGTGATGCGTTGCTTCTCGATAAAATGTATCGGTGCCACCCAGGCCGGATCGTTGCGATAGATCGTGTGCGGTAACATCAGCCAATCGTTGCGTTGCGCGGGCGTGGTAACCGGAACCACTCGCACCGGATCGGCTGTCGTCATGATCAAAGTCCTTTGGAATACGCGTTCCTGAAGCTGCTCTACCAAACATCCTTGGCGCGGAAACGCATGAGAATGAGGTCCACCATCCGCGTCGGCAGGATCCGGGCCAAGCGAATGGCGAACCGGAATTGCCAGGGAAAAATCAACTCGCCGCGTCCCTTGGCGATGGCCACCTGAATGACGCGCGCGGCCTTTTCGGCACTCCACAGAAACGGCCGATGGAACGGCAAGGATGCGCTCATGGCCGTTTCGACATAGCCAGGGCTGACCACCGTCACGTGGATGCCGCGCGGCTTCAGCAATCGCCGCAGCGCCTCGCCATAGGTGGTCGTCGCCGCCTTCGAAGCCGAATAGGAGGGTGAATCCGGCAGGCCGAGAAAACCGGCGACCGAACTGATGATGGCGATCGAACCCGCCCCGCGCGCTATGAGACGCGGCAGCAGCGGCGTCAGCGTATTGACGACACCAATCGTATTGACCTCGATCACCTGCCGCGCCACGGCGCCCGGCTCCGCCTGATCTTTGGTCAGCGTGCCGGCACCGCCGATGCCGGCATTGGCGATCAGCAGATCCACGGGACGTTCGTCGTCGATCGTTTCCAACCAGCGCTGCAGCACGTCGGCTTCCGTCACATCACAGATGCCGATCGCAACCTCGGCGCCGGCCGCCCGGCAAGCCTCAGCTATCATGTCCAATCGGGCCGAATTACGGCCGCACAGGCTGAGACGTACGCCGGATTGGGCATAGGCCTGGGCCAATGCCGCACCGATGCCGCTCCCGGCTCCGGTGATGACCACATGGCGGAAGGACATGAGCGATCAGGCCCTAGCCTTGCGCGCGGGCAAAGGCGAGGGAGACATTGAGGCCGCCGAAAGCGAAGGAATTGGACAAAGCCATCTCAATTTCGCGTTGGCGAGGCTCGTTAGGAGTCGCATCGACGTCGCATTCCGGGTCGGCCGAGGTGAAATTGACCGTCGGCGGGATCACTCCGGTCTGCAAGGCGGCGATCGTCGCCATGGCCTCCAGCGCGCCAGACGCCCCCATCGCATGGCCGATGATCGATTTGGTGGAGGACACCGAAATGCGCTCGCGATTGCCGCCGAAAATCTCGTTGATGGCGCTCGACTCGGACCGGTCGTTGGCGACCGTGCCGGTGCCATGGGCGTTGACGTAGGCAATCTGATCGGGTGCAACGCCGGCATCCGCCACGGCGGCACGCATGGCCATCGCCATACCGCTGCTGTCGGGCGCGATCAGATCGCCGGCATCGCTCGACATGCCGCCTCCGGCGAGATGTGCCACCGGCTTGACGCCACGCGCTGCGGCCTGCCCGGCCCGCTCCAGCACCAGAACACCCGCCCCCTCGCCAATGATCAAGCCCTTTCGGCCGGTCGAGAACGGCCGGCAGGTTTCCGGCGAAACGGCGCGCAGAACATCCCAAACCTTGAAATAGGAGGCATAGCCGCAGGAATCCGTACCGCCGACGATGGCAACGTCGACCAGGCCGGAGCGGATCATCATCAGCCCCATCATGACGGCGTGATTGGTCGAGGCACAGGCGCTCGACACGCCGAAAACCGGGCCCCGCGCGCCAATTTCCTTGGCGATGCGGCTCGCCGGCGCGTTCGACATCGACATGGGAATGGTCAGGGGGCGCGGCTTGCGCTGCTCTTCGTAAATCCGCTGATAGCCCTCTTCGAGAATATCGCCGCCGCCGTTCGCCGTGCCGATGATCACGGCGATACGGGCTGGATCGATGCCCGCATCGGCCAGCTTCGCTTCGGCCACCGCCTGCCGGCCGGCAACAGCGGCAAACTGCGAGAAGCGATCCAAATTGCCGAGCGTGCGCTCGTCGAAATGGGCATTGGCGTCGAAATTGCGGATCACCGCCCCGTTGGTGAACCGCACATCATTGCAGATGTCGGTGATGTCACCGATCATCGTGCGTCCGGACATGATGGTCGAAGTAAAATCCGCAATCGAGAAACCGGCGCTGCTAATCACGCCCCGGCCGGTCACATCGACCCAATGAGGGTTCATGCGTCGACCTTCTTGTCGGCTGGAATGAAATCAATCAAAGCATTCACAAATTCACCAACGGTCGCAAATTTAGAATCCGGCGCCATGTCCACGGTTGCGCCATATTCTTCCTCGACCTTGAAAATGACGTGGATCACGTCGATCGAGTCGATCTTGACCCCTTCGAGCGGTGTGTCCATCGAGAATTCTATGGACTTGTCCTGCATTTCGGAGCGCATGAAGCCCATAATGCGCTCTGCTATTTCTGCACGAGTTTCGGGCAAGTCTAACCTCCTGATTCCGCCGCTGCAGACCAGCTGGGGTGCGTCCGACGGACGCATCCCGTCTGTTCTATAACCCTTATCAAATCAAATCTCCAAGGGCTCAACCCCACATCCGCCTGGGCAGGGGCAGATCGCGAATTTTCAACGGAATCTCCTCCTAAAATACGGAAACGGATCGCATTCCGCGTCTACGAACACGCTAGACGGGATACCTTCAAGATCGGGAACCAGCCCTCGGCTCGTGGGAATCAGATCCCGTCTGCCGCCATCACGAACGATGCAGGGTGCAGCCAGCTTGAGGGGCATGCAGAATGGCGCCGCTTCGCCGATAGCTTGACCGAGGCAGCGGGCATATATCTCGTATAACGAAAAACATATACCGCGCGCTGGCGGCGCCGCCTGCCTGTGCAACTGCACAAAATTCACACGGTGACTGCGCTCGATTTGCGAGGATTGGTCACGGAGGATGCGGCCCGCTTGCCCTCGCCGGCCCAGCCGTTTGTTTCTGCTCAACCTTTGCTGTTGGCACGCGACATGCTCCCGCATGATGGCGGCACGCACGCCGCATGACAGCGAGGTGTGGATTGAGCCAGCCGAAGCTCACGATCGATAATGTCTCCATGGTGTTCAACACCAACGGCCAGGAATTCGTGGCCCTCGCACCGGTCAATCTCGACGTACCGGCCGGTCGTTTCATCTCTCTCATCGGCCCTTCGGGCTGCGGCAAGAGTACGCTCTTCAACGTCATCGCCGGCTTGCAGGCGCCCACCGAAGGGCGCGTGCTGATCGACGGCCAGGATGCGACCGGCCTCATCGGTCAGGTCGGCTACATGCTGCAAAAGGATTTGCTGCTGCCGTGGCGGACGGTTCTCGACAACGTCATCCTCGGCATGGAAATCCGTGGCGTACCGACCAAGGAAGCGCGTGACCGTGCCATGCCGATGCTGCAGCGCTATGGCCTGGCCGGTTTCGAGCATGCCTTTCCGTCTTCTCTCTCGGGCGGCATGCGCCAGCGCGCCGCGCTGCTGCGCACCCTGCTGATCGACATGGATGTCATTCTGCTCGACGAACCTTTCGGCGCGCTCGATGCGCAGACGAAAGCCAAGATGCAGGAATGGCTGCTCACGCTGTTCAGCGATTTCGGACGCACCGTGATCTTCGTCACCCATGACGTCGAGGAAGCGATCTTCTTGTCGGACGACGTCTATGTGATGGCGAGCCGACCAGGACGGGTCATCGACAAAATGCCCGTCGATCTGCCGCGTCCGCGCGATCGCGCCATCGTCAGCACTCCCCGTTTCGTCGCCATGAAGAAATATTGCCTCGACCTTCTGCACGGTGCCGCCGTGCCGGAAGCCGCTTGATAAACAGAAAGGGATCTCGATGACGACGAGGACGACGACGCTTCCCGGCCTGAACGTCGGGCAAGCGGCCACCGGCTCGACGAAGCCGATGCGCCGCGTCAAACGACGGCTGCCCGTGCAGCGGCTCTGGCCCACTTGGGCCATCGTCGCCACGCAATTCGGCATTCTCGCGGTTTTCGTCGCGTTGTGGGAAATGGGCGCAGACGTCGGGATCGTCGACCCCTTCTTCTGGTCGCGCCCCAGCCTGATCTGGACAACGATGATCGAGTTCTTCTCGCAGGGGAACGCCTTCGTCGACATCGCCTACACGTTCCGCTCGACGATCCTCGGTTTCATCATCGGTACCAGCGCCGGCGCCCTGCTCGGCCTTTCATTCTGGTGGTCGCGAAATTACGCGCTGATCATGCAGCCCTACATCATCTGCCTGGAGTCGATCCCCAAACTGGCTTTGGCGCCGCTCATCATTCTCGTCTTCGGCATGGGCCTCGCTTCCAAGGTCGCGATCGCCACGGCGCTGACCCTGATCGTCTCGACACTCACGGCTTATTCCGGCGTGCAGTCCGTCGATAAGGACCAGGAGAAACTGTTCTATTCGCTGGGCGCCAGCCGCTGGCAGATCTTCACCAAACTGGTCGTCCCCTCCTGCATTCCCTGGATCATCTCGATCCTACGGGTGAACATCGGTCTGGCACTCACCGGCTCCATCGTCGGCGAATTCGTCGCGTCGCAGCACGGTCTCGGCCGCACCATTCTCTATGCCGGCTCGACGTACGAAATCTCGCTGGTCTGGGTGGCCGTCCTCGTGCTCTCGGCCCTGTCGGTCGTCATGTACGCCGGCGTGACCTGGCTCGAAAGAATCCTGCGCAAGGGCGTCGTGCGCTGAGTACGACGCCGTCGATATGAACAATAACAAGGAGAATAAAATGTCGCTCGCGTTCAGAACTGTCGTCCTGGCTTCCATGGTCGCGCTTGGCGCGAGCGGTGCGATGGCACAGGAAAAGAAAACGCTTATCGTAGCCGAACCGCTGCACAGCACCGGCTATCTGCCGCTCTATGTCGCCATTCAGAAAGGCTTTTTGGCGGAAGAGAATCTCGACGTCAAAATCCTCACGGTGGAAAGCGGCGCCGGCCATACCAATGCAACTTTGAGCGGCCAGGCCTTCGCCTTCATCGGTGGGCCGGAACACAATGCCTTCGCCAAGATCAAGGGCGGCGAGCTGCGCGGCATCGTCAATGTGGTCAATCGCGGCAATGTCTACTACGTCGCCAAGAAGGGCATGGAGCCGAAGCCGGGCGAAGATCTGGCGAGCTATTTCAAGGGCAAATCTGTCGCCTTGAACTTCTATGGCGGCACGCCCTATTCCATCACGCTTTACATGCTGAACAAATGGAAGCTCAATCCGAAAAGCGACGTGACGCTGAAGGAAATGGCGACCGGCGCGATCATTGCGACAGTGAAGGCCGGTGCTGCTCAAATCGCTGTCACCACCGAGCCTGTGCTGACACGCGGGGTGAATGAAGGCATTTGGAGCGAGCCGATCCTCAACGTGCCGCAGGATCTCGGCCCCTATGCCTATTCGACGCTGAATGTGCGTCTCGCTTCGATCAAGGAAGACCCAAAAACGGTGGCGGCATTCGTACGCGGCATCATCAAGGGCCTGAAATTCACCGACACGCACCACGAAGAAACCCTGGCCATCGCCAAGAAGGAATTTCCGACGATGTCGCTTGAAGATCTCAAGGCGACGATCGACCGCTCCTTCGCCGACTCCATCTGGAGCAAGGATGGCATGATTTCTCCGGAATCCTGGAAGACCGGCGAAGCCGTCGTGCTCGAAGCCGGCATTTTGAAAAAGCCTGTCGCCTATGACGACATCATCGACATGCAGTTCGTCAAATCGACCCAGGCTTCGATCGCTCAATAACCTCGCACAAGGAGAAAACTCATGTCCGACGAACCGATTTGGAATCAGTTTCTGACCGAACGTGACAAGGCGGTGTTCGCCGCCTCCGGCTATGGCGCGCGCGGCGGCTTCGGCAAGCGACCGGCTCTGCTGGTGATCGACGTGAACTATGCTTTCTGCGGCGACAAGCCCGAGCCGATCCTGGAATCGATCAAACGCTGGCGCAATTCCTGCGGCGAGGAAAGCTGGCCAGCGGTCGCCGCCATCAAATCCCTCTGCGACAAAGCGCATGAGAAAGGCGTTCCGGTCATTTACACGACCGGCATTCGCCGCGCCGACAATTGGGACAGCGGTTCGTGGAGCTGGAAGAACAGCCGCGGGGGCGAGCATCCGGTGGTGCCGGTCAGCAATATCGACGGCAACGAAATCGTCGAAGAGATCGCGCCAGCGGCGCAGGACATCGTCATCTACAAGCAGAAGCCTTCTGGCTTCTTCGGCACCAATATGGCGAGCTATCTGACCCTGCTTGGCTGCGACAGCGTCATCGTTACCGGCACGACGACATCGGGCTGCGTGCGCGCCACCGTGCTCGACGCCTTCAGCCTCAACTATCGCGTCGCTTTGGCCGAAGAAGGCTGTTTCGATCGCTCGCAGGCGAGCCACGCCATCAATCTCTGCGACATGAACGCCAAATATGCCGATGTGGTGAAGACCGCCGAGGTCCTCTCCTTCTTCGACACCTTGCCCGCGGACCTTTTCGACCTGCCGAAGGGCGAAACTCCCAAAATGGCGAAAGCCGCCAACTTTTAGGAGGTCGGCATGAACGATGGCAAAACGACGGAAAGGATTTGGGACAAATTCCTTACCGATCGCGACAAGGCGGTGTTCAAGGCTTCCGGCTTCGGCGCCAAGGGCGGCTATGGCAAACGCCCCGCTCTGCTCGTCATCGATGTGAGTTGGGCTTTCGCCGGCGACAAGCCGGAACCCATTCTCGACTCGATCAAGCGCTGGAGCACGTCCTGCGGCGCGGAAAGCTGGGATGCGATCGCCAAGATCAAAGTTCTGGCCGAGACGTTCCGCGCCCGTAAACTGCCGGTGATTTACACCACCGGCGTGGCGCGCGACGACGGCTGGGACATGGGAAGCTGGAGCTGGAAGAACCCACGCATGAGCGAGGCGTTCGACCGCCCGCAGGTGCTCGACGGCAATGAGATCGTCAGCGAGATCGCGCCACAGGCTCAAGACCTCATGGTCCTGAAGCAGAAGCCCTCCGGCTTCTTCGGCACCAATCTCGCCGCCTATCTGACGTTGCTTGGCGCCGATAGCGTCATCGTCACTGGTACGACGACATCAGGCTGCGTGCGCGCGACAGTGATCGATGCGTTCAGCCTCAACTATCGCGTCGCGGTGGCTGAGGACGCTTGCTTCGATCGCGCCCAGGCGAGCCATGCGATCAATCTCTGCGACATGCACGCGAAATATGCCGACGTGCTGCCGACGGCCGACATCATCGCTCATATCAAAACACTGCCGGACGATCTGTTTCCGAATTTGCCGAAAGGGGTTCCTGCGCATGCCCCTGTGTCCGGTACGCCAGACCTCCGACTGGTGTCTTCGGCGTAGTCGTCCGGTTACGGGCGATCAATCCCTCAGGCAAATCCTCGGCGCGCACTCAGTGCGCGCCGTGTGCGCTTTTTGTTTTTACGCA
Organism: Rhizobiales bacterium 62-17; assembly: GCA_001898965.1. GTDB lineage: Bacteria > Pseudomonadota > Alphaproteobacteria > Rhizobiales > Beijerinckiaceae > Terripilifer. The sequence goes on along the minus strand of MKVW01000001.1, from coordinate 633,649 downwards.
TTTTCTTCACGCGAACCGGGGTCCACTTCGCTCGAAAATGCTTTTACCGTGTCAGCCGCAATTGCTGGTCGAGCAGCGCGCCGCCGTTGAGGTCGTCGAGCAGATTGAAATGATGTCTGCCTTCAACGACCAGCGCAGGCCCTGCATTCCACAATTCAGCGATTTCCGCTGACTGGCGCTTGAACTCGTTGCTTTCGCCGCCACCCACCGCCACGGCGATGCGCGTGCCCGGACGCGGTTTGCGCCGGTTCGGCGACAGCCGCTCGGCGATCTCGCGGCTGGTGATGCCGAGCACAGGCCCCATCGCGATCGGCCGCAGCGATTCCAGATCGAAAATGCCGGAAAGCAGATGGGCGCTGCGGATCGGCGGCATGCCCTCGTCGCAGGCGCACATCGCCGACAGATAGCCGCCGGCCGAGTGTCCCGCAACGTGGATATTGCCCGCATCGATGTCGAGACGATCGGCTTCGCGCACCAGGAAATGCAAAGCTTCGCGAATCTGGCCGACGATGGCTTCGAGCGGCGTTTCCGGCGCCAGGCCATATTCGATATTGGCACCGGCAAAACCGGCCTTCAGCATGCCATCGAAAAACTGCGCGTGCTGATCCTTCGTCGAAGCCTGCCAATAGCCGCCGTGAATGAACACGAAGAGCGGCGGACGCACGGCCCCTTCCGGCCGATAGAGATCGAGCCGCTGATCGGGATGGGGGCCATAAGCCAGATCGAGCGCCGTGTGCTTGGCGCGCGCCGCCGTGCCGTCCTTGGTCCACATGCGAAACATCGCACCCATGTCGGGCACCTGATTGCGCGGGCTCATCTCGCGGGCGAGATCGACGACACCATAGTCACGGAAAACGGGCGTTGACGGCGGCAGCGATGTCGGGATGCGGGCGGTGGCACGCACGTGGATCTGGCCATCGGTCGAGCGCGCAATGGTCGGCTGAGGCCGGAAGCCGGCGAAGACCATGCGCCACTGCTGGTCGATGACCCGACGGGACGGATGGATCGAGGCAGGATCAGGCGCCGACCAATGCAAAGCGGTGAGATGCGGCGGGCCGCCGCCTGCCTTCACCAAAGCCGCGAGCGCTGCTTCGAGCGCTTGCGTCAGACCGGTTTCGGGCGAAGTCGCCGGAGCCGCGCCTTCGACTTCGACAATACGGGCTTCAGAGTCCGACATAGGTGTGCACCTTTTCCAGATCGCGATCGAGCGCGGCACCATCGCCGGACCAGACCGTGCGGCCCTTTTCGATGACCACATGACGATCCGCGAGACGGCGCAGCACCGAGACATTCTTATCGACGACGAGAATCGACTGGCCTTCCGCCTTCAAGGTTTCCAGGCATTTCCAGATTTCGGCGCGAATGACCGGCGCCAGCCCTTCGGTCGCCTCATCGAGGATCATGAGGCGCGGATTGGTCAGCAGCGCGCGCCCGATGGCAAGCATCTGCTGCTCGCCGCCCGAGAGCGTGCGCGCCCATTGCTGCTGGCGCTCATGCAGGCGAGGAAACAGATCGAACACCCGCTGCAGGGTCCAGGGCTTGGCACTGTTGCGGCGATCGGCACTGGTGGCGACGAGATTTTCGCGCACCGTCAGCGTCGAGAAGATCTGCCGGCCTTCCGGCACAAGGCCAATGCCACGGCGGGCGATGGCTTCCGGCGCCAGGCCGGTGATGGGCTGGCCAAGAAAGGCGATACCGCCCGCCTTGGCTTCAAGCAGACCCATGACAGTGCGAATGGTGGTCGTCTTGCCCATGCCGTTGCGGCCCATGAGCGACACGCATTCGCCCTCGCCGACCTGCAGCGAAATATCGAACAACACCTGGCTGGCGCCATAAGCGGCCTGAAGGCCTTGAACATCGAGCATCATGCGTCGCCCTCGCCGAGATAAGCGGCACGCACCTGCGGATCGGCCTGGATCTCCTGCGCCGTGCCGGTGGCGATCACTTTGCCGTAAACGAGCACCGAAATGCGATCGGCCAGTGCGAAGACGGCATCCATATCGTGTTCGACCAAAAGAATGGCGATACGTCCCTTCAAAGTCTTCAGCGCGTCGATCATCTGCCGGCTTTCGGAGACGCCGAGGCCCGCCATCGGTTCATCCAGCAGCAACAGGCGCGGTTCGCTGGCCAGCGCCATGGCCAGTTCGAGCTGCTTGTGCTCGCCGTGGGACATATCGCGCACCTGAACATTACGGCGCGCGGCGAGGCCGGCATCGGCAAGCAGCCGCCGCGCTGGTTCGTTCAGGCTCGGATCGGTGGCTGCATTCTTCCAGAAGCGGAAGGAATGGCCCTGATGGGCTTGGATGGTGAGGGCGACATTGGCCTGCGCGGTCTCCTCATCCAACGTCTGCGTGATCTGGAAGGTCCGGGCGATGCCAAGGCGCACGCGTGCCGCGGTGTCGAGCCCTTCGAGCGGCTGGCCAGCAAAGCGCACCGAACCCGCATCGGGCGTGAGTTCGCCCATGAGCTGCGTGATGAACGTGGTCTTGCCGGCACCATTGGGGCCAATCAGCGCGTGGACCTCGCCCGCGCGCACGTCAAGCGTCAGATTGTCGGTCGCGGCGACGCCGCCGAAACGTTTGCGCAGGCCTTCGACCTGGAGCAGCACGTCAGTCATCGCGCCCTCCCCGCACCAAACGCACGAGGCCAGACAGGCCGCCACGGGTGAATAGGATCGCCAGCACCAGGATCGGACCCAGGATCACCTGCCAGTGTTCGGTCCACGCCGCCAATACGGTTTCAAGACCGATCAGCACCGCCGCGCCGAAGGCCGGGCCAAGCAACGTGCCGGCACCGCCAAGAATGACCATGAACATAAATTCGCCGGACTGGGTCCAATGTAGCATGTCGGGGCTGACAAAACGCATGTGGTTGGCCATCAGCGCGCCGGCCAGGCCCCCGCCCATGCCGGCGATGACGAAGGCGACGAGCTTATAGGGATAGGTGCGCACGCCCATCGCGGCCATGCGCCGCTCGCTCTGACGCACGCCAACGAGAATGCGGCCGAAACGCGAAGCGACGATCCGCGAGAGCAAAGCATACCAGAGGATCGCCACTCCGAGACATATCCAGTACCAGACCATGGCGTCGCGGGTATCGAGCCCGGGCAAGGCATTACGGCGGCGGATGATCAAGCCGTCGTCACCGCCATAGGCTTTCAGCGCGACGAAGAAGAAGAAAATCATCTGCGCGAAAGCCAGGGTGATCATGATGAACTGCACGCCGGACGTGCGCAGCGACAGGGAACCGAAGATCGCAGCAAAAAGACCGGCGATCAGGATCGCGGCCGGCACGGTGATCAGCATCTGATCGCTACCGATCGGCAGACCGAACAGCGGATCGCCGGTCACCGAATGGCGATAGAGAATACCCACCACATAACCGCCGAGCCCATACCAGGCGGCATGGCCAAAGCTGGCCAGGCCCGCATAGCCCATGATCAGATTGAGGCTGGCCGCGGCGATGGCAAGGATGATGATGCGGGTCGCCAACGAAACCAACGCTGGCTGGCCGAACAGATTGGCAAGATAGGGCAGAACGGCCAGGAGCACGATGAGTTGCGCGATCAGCAGATGCGAACGCACATTCTTCGGTTTGGCAGGAGCCACCTTATGCACGGTGTTTTGAATGTCAGCCATGGGCAGGCAACAGACCCTTGGGCTTGATGAGGAGGACGATAGCCATCAGCAGATAAACGCCCATGGCGGAGATACCACCAGCGAGCGCATCGGCTTCCGAGCCGCTGGCCATCAGATGGCGCATCAAGGCCGGCAGGAAGGCCCGCATCATGGTGTCGACGACACCGACGATGAGCGCGCCAGCGAAAGCTCCTTTGATGGAGCCGACGCCGCCGATAATGATGACGACGAAGGTGAGGATCAGAACGTGCTCGCCCATGCCGACCTGAACCGCGCTGATTGGTCCAGTCATGATACCGGCGAGACCGGCCAGCATGGCGCCGAGGCCGAAGACGATCGTATAGAGCAGTTTGATGTCGACACCGAGCGCCCGCACCATATCGCGATTGGTGGCGCCGGCGCGGATGAGCATGCCAATGCGCGTACGCGCGATCAGGAAATAGAGGCCGACCGCTGTCAGCAAGCCCACCAGGATAATGACGAAGCGGTAGAGCGGATACTGCACGCCCGCGACGATGGGGATCGAGCCCTCAAGCCAGGACGGGATTTCAACGAACAACGGCTGCCGTCCGAAGAGAATGATGGTCATTTGGTTGAAGAACAGGATCAAGCCGAATGTGGCGAGCACCTGGTCGAGATGGTCGCGCGCATAGAGACGACGCACGACGAGGAATTCGATCACCATGCCAGCGATGGCGGCGCAGACGAGCCCGACCGGAAACGCAATCAGGAACGAGCCGGTCTTGGCCGCGGTCAAGGCCGCCGCGTAAGCACCGATCATGAAAAGAGAGCCATGAGCGAGATTGATCACGCCCATGATGCCGAAGATGAGGGTAAGGCCTGCGGCCAGCAGGAACAGCGTGAAGCCAAGCTGCACGCCATTCAAGGCTTGTTCGATTAGAAGCGCCATGACACTCGCCAAGACGCTTCTGCGTCGTTTCGGGAGTTACAAACAAAACGCAGACGCGACATCTCAGTTTGACTGTTCAGTCGCGCCCGCACGAAACCTGCCTCAGAGCTTGCAGTCTTTGGCATAGAAGTCAGCGTGATTGGTCAACACCTTGCCCTTGGTGACGAGCACGACGTTACCGCTGGCGTCCTTCTCGACCTTCAAAGCATACCAATCCTGGATCGGATGCTGGTTGTTGTTGAACTTGAAGGCACCGCGAACGGAAGCGAAATCGGCCTTCAACATAGCCGTGCGGAACGCCTTGAGGTCGTCGACCTTACCGCCGGCATTCTTCAGAGCAGCGCCAATGGCGAGCGCCGCATCATATGCCTGAGCGCCGTAAGCCGACGGCAGACGGTTGTACTTCTTCTGGAAAGCAGCGACGAATTCTTTGTTCGCCGCATTGTCGAGGTCCGAGTTCCAGTGCGAGGACACGTTGACGCCGACCGAGGCTTCACCCAGCGCCTTCATGATGCCGAGATCCATCGACGGCGCGGCAACGACCATCGGAATGGTGCTGAGCAGACCGGCCTGCTGATACTGACGGGCGAAGGCGATGCCGAGACCGCCGGGATGGAACTGGAACACGGCATCCGGCTTGGCAGCGCGGATCTGCGCCATTTCGGCGGCGAAGTCGGTCTGGTCGAGGCGGGTGTAGATTTCGCCGGCGATTTCACCCTTGAAATAACGCTTGAAGCCGGCGATCGCGTCCTTGCCCGCCTGATAGTTCGGCGCCAGCACGAAAACTTTCTTGAAGCCGAGATTGGTGGCGTACTGGCCGGCGCTCTCGTGCAGCGTGTCGTTCTGCCAGGACAAAACGAAATAGTTCGGGTGGCATTCCTTGCCGGCGAAGTTCGACGGCGCGGCATTGGAGCTGACATAAACACCGTCGCCATCCAACACTTCTGGCGCCACGGCGGCCAGCACGTTGGAGAAGATGATGCCGGTGAACAGCTTCACCTTTTCATTCTTCATCAGGCGTTCGGCGATTTCCTTGCCCTGGCCGGGCTTCAGGGCGTCGTCCTCGACCATCACCTGAACCGGCACACCGCCGAGCTTGCCACCGCCCATTTCAACGGCGAGCTGGAAGGCGTCGCGGGAGTCCTCACCCAGATAGCCACCAGGACCGGACAAAGTGGTGATCAGACCGATCTTAACCGGCGCTTGCGCCAGCGCCGGAACAGCAAGACAGGTGGCGACAAGCGCCGCCGCAAACGACTTCACCAAACGCATATGGGACCCCTCCAGAAGGTTTTTATGGGTATTGCAGTATCATAGGCGTAGATGCACGCAAAATGGAACTTAGATTTTTACCCAGCCCTCCGGCGGCGTGCGGCCGGGATGGAGGGTGCCGCATTTCGGGCAGGTGCGTACTTTTTCATCGGCCCAAAATGCTTCGAAAAGCGGCGGCAGATCGCGCACGATGCTGGTGAGCAGCACCTCAACCCGATGCACCTTCTCACCGCAGTTGAAGCAGAACCATTCAAAGGCGTCTTTCTCGCCGGACGGCCGCTTGTTCTCGACGACGAGGCCGACCGAGTCCTCCTGCGGGCGCTGCGGCGAATGGCGGACGTGCGGCGGCAACATGAAGATTTCGCCCTGACGGATCGGCACGTCGTAAAACTTGCCCTCGTCGAACACCTTCAAAACCATGTCGCCCTTGAGCTGGTAGAAGAACTCTTCCACCGGATCGTCATGATAGTCCGTGCGACGGTTGGGCCCGCCGACAACGGTGACCATCATATCGGCGTCTTCCCAGATCTGTCGGTTGCCGACCGGCGGCTTCAACAGATGCTGATGCTCGTCGATCCACTTCTGAAAATTGAATGCGCGCAGGCGACCCTCGGGCATCACCCTCTCCTCTTTTCTCTATTCGGCGGCGGATTTGGAAGCCGACAGCTGCAAGCCGCAGGAGGCGAAAGCTTCGCGCGCGGCCTGCTTCTCAGCCTCGGTCAATTCCAGCATCGGCCGACGCACACGTCCCTCGCCACCCTGCTGGCCCAGAAGCTGTTGCCAATATTTGCCATGGGCCGGCGGCTTTTCTTTCGGCTGCGTACCGCGCAGCGCCTTGCGCACCGGATCGAGGCTGTTGCGCACGGCGCGCGCCTTCTCGACTTCGCCGGCAAAGGCGAGGTCGGTATATTCGCGCATGCGGCGATCATACTTCGTCTGCAGCAGATAAGGCGGCGACGAGCAGAGATAGAGCCGCCATCCAAGCTCGACGATATTGTCGAACCATTCTTCCTCGGACGCTGTCGACACAATCAGCTTGTCGCCGACCATACGCGTCAGCTTGGCGTACATCTCGCGCGGCACGCTGTATTTGATGGCGACGATGTTAGGCAGTTCTGCGATACGCGCGCACAGTTCCGGGCTCATCAGATAGCCGGAATCGGGATGGCTCCACATGGCGATGCCGATGTTCACCTGCTCGCTGATGTATTTGTAATATTCGTAAAGCGTCTCGTCCTGCGCCTTCAGGAAGCTCAATACCGGCGCATGAACGACGACGCTGGTCGCGCCGATGCTCTCGGCATATTTCGCCAGTTCGATCACCGTATCGATGTTCTGGTCCGAGCAGGACATGATCGTGCCGGATTTCTTGCCGGCCTCCTCGACCGAGATCGCCATGAGACGCTTGCGCTCTTCCAGCGACAGGGACCAGAACTCGCCCTGTTTGCCGGCCATGAACACGCCGTCTATACCCAGATCGTCGAACCAATGGCGCAGATTGGCGCGCAGCGCCTTCTCATCAATCGACAGATCGGGAGCGAAAGGGGTGAGCGCCGCTGCCCAGATGCCGCGCATGTTTTCGCGGGCGAAAGCCTTGGCGTCCTTGCGAGAATAAGCCATCGTCAATCTCCATCAGATGACGGCATTGCTGCGCCCGATTTCCCGCTCCGTCAATGGCCTAGGCCAATGCGGCCGGACCATAAAAATGCCTTCGCGAGACCAAGCAACGCCTACGAGCATGCTGCGGCGCCCAACGCAGAAATCCTTGGGATGCAAAGATAATTGACACGTACGCGATGTATCTACCCTCCGATCGATGCTCCTGCACGGCGCTGGAAACCGCGCGAACCAAGCTCTGGATGGAACCCGTTATAAATCTATAAGGAATGCGGCTATTGACCGCGCGGGGTCAGGTCAACGACCTTGGCAACTTGCCGGCGCTCCAACCCGTCACGACCGCCGATCGTCGAGGCCACTTGCCTTTCGAGAGCGGCCCGACGGCTGGCGATGAGGCGGTTGAACAGGGTGATCCATGGCGTCGGATCGGGTGCGTCCGCTCCAGAGCCGGACCGCTTGCCGGTGTCCATCAGGGTGGTAACGACAAGAGCATCAAACTCCCGCTGCACCTCGTCCACATCATCAAGCGAACTCGCCGCCGCCAGTTTCTCGGTCAATTGCGGCAGCAGCGCCTGAAACGACACCTCATCCTCGCGGCGGCGGCCAGAGGCCCAGCCCATGAAACCGGTGACCGAAGATCCGAGCAAACTGAGCCCGAAGAGCGACAGCCAGATGGCATCGCTATATTTCTCCAAGAATGTTTCGGCATCGTCATTGACCAGTGCCGCTGTGCCGTCGTGCGGCAGGAAGCGGCGCGGTTCGTCGACCGGCGGCGTCTCAATGCCGAAGGAAATTTCCTGATCACGGCGCAGGCGCGTGCGCAATTCGAGCAGGCTCTTGGTCAGCGCCGTCGCCGTCGTGTCGGACATGCGCTCCGTCGAGATCAGTTCGTAGCTGATCGCCACCGTATTGATAGCCGCCTCGGGGCGCGGCGGCGTGCCGCCGAAAACACCAGCGGGAATATCCGTCGTGATCAGGTCACGAAAGCGGAAGGCCAGAGCCTCCGACGCCGGCATGCCCATGAAGATCAGCGGGATTTTCAGCTTCTCGGTAATCTCGGCCAAAACGCGACGCGGCATGCGGGCGTTAGGATCGATTACCAGAATGAAAGCGTCCAGTTGGCCATCGGCCATGGCATTTGCCACGTCAGCCGGCCGCATTTCTTTGAGCTTCACCTCATCGGGCTGAATCTCGTAATGGGCGAAAATACGCTCGATGAGCGGCAGATTGGAATCGGATTCGCCTAAGAGAGCGACATTGCGTCCGCGCAGATCCGTGACGCTTTCAATGCCACTGTCCTTCCGCCCGACGACGATGATCGACCGCTTCTGCAGAACGGCGACAGAACGCCCCTCGTTCGAAGTCGGATCGTCGCTACGCGCCACGGCAAGATCGACGGTTTTCTTGTCGAGGAGCTTGCTGGCCTCGGCGGAATTCAGGACGGGGCGGATGTCGAGGCGAAAAGGTTGGCGCGTATCGATCATCGCGCGCTGCACGGCATGGACGAAGCGCGCCTGTTCGGTGCCCTCCGGCCCGACGGCGATGCGCAAGGTGGTCGGCATCGACAGGTAAAGACCAATCGCAATGCCCAGCGCCAGAATCGTGAAGATCGCGGCCAGCAATCGTAGGAGGACTCGCTTCTCCATCACCTCTTCCAGGCCGCGGTCCGTCTTGTCCCTGAATCGAAGCGGCACGGTCGATTCGGGTCACATCCTCGCCATCCTTAGACGGTCAGGGCCTTGCAATTCGGATTCCATCAGACCCGGCCTGGGCTTTGCGCTGTCGCTCACGCGACCAGAATCCGCTTGATTCAAAAGCTCCAACAGGCTGCCAAGCGATTCAAGTTAAAAAAAGGCAATACCGTGCCCTCTCGCTCGATTGTGAGCAGTTGTTTCGAACCGCGAAAATCTGTCTGATCCGAAATGCTAGGCGAGCGCACGCCGAAGCGTCTTGCCCTCGGGATCGGCCAAAGCCGCCGCAATGGCCTGGCGCAATTTCGGCGCCACGACCTCTAGTTGCCCACTAGACAGGGCCGGCATGACGATGCCGTCCCAGATCGCCGCGTAATTGGCGCGACCGCGCAGATGGGTGTCGCCATAGCCTTTGAGCAAGCGTGGCAATTCCGCCAGCGCTCCGGCAAAAGCGGGCGAACCCTGGAGGGCCTGGCGCATGGCGGCGAGCCAGCGTTCGATCGCCGCCGTCTCCTCGGCAAAACGCAGGGACGAGCGACGGATTCGGCCGAAGCCCGCCAGCGCCCGCATCGTCCAATAGCCGGTGACGCCGGTGGTCGAAATGTTGACGCCGCGACCGAATGGCCAAGTTTCCTTGCCCGAGGCGGCGCGGCGCATGAGCACATTGCCGAGCTTAGGCGGCAGCATGGCCGCGATCTCCTCGATCCCCGGCTTAAGATATTCGACGACATGCAGGATCTGGTCGTCGCGCATTTCGGCATCGCGACGAATGCGGGTGAAGCGTTCCTTGCGGGTTTTCAGATCGGCAACGCGTGGAATGTCTTCATAGGCCATCCAGAGAGCCAGGCGGCGCACGCCCTCTTCCAGCGCATGTTCCTGACGCGGGTCTTCCGTCGATCCGGCCGCGTCACGCAAAAGGCGCACGCGATCGAGAAACAGTTCGGCGTAGGCCTCGTCCTGATACTCGGCGCAGCGCCCCTGCCCGAGCGCCACAACCTTTTTCAAGGCGTCGGATGGCGGCGCGGGCTCCTGCGTCGGCGCGGGAGCGTCTGCTGATTGATCGAGCGCCACACGGGTCGCGGTGAAAGCGGCGGCAAAGCCCTTCAGGCTCGCCTCGGCGCCACGCCCGCCCGCGCGGATCGCTGCCTCGCAGACCTCGCGCGAAAATGGAAATGCCCCTGCTGCCGCCAGGGCTCCGAACATCGGCGCGCTGACCACCGTGCCATTGTCCAGCGCCAAGCGCTCCAGATCGAGCGCGATATAGGCGTGCGACAGATCGTGGCACAGCCGGTCCAAGCGTTCGGGATCGAAACGGCCGTCGCCCATCTGCATCTTTTCGGCAGTGGTATAGACGCGGCTGGTTGAAGAAATCAGCACCGTTCGCTCGGGCGAAGCAAAGCCGCGTTCGAGCAGGCGGGCGGTTTCGAGATGCTCGCTCGAAATCATGTAATCGATACGGCCTGGCACGGGCACGAGCGCGAGAACGGGGGTAAGCCCTTCCGGCGCCGGCTCATCCATCATCTCGATGTAGTAACTGGTGGCGCCAGTGCGCTGAGCGACGCCCGGCACCGAGGTCGCCTGTACCGGCAGTTTCGCCTGCAATGCCGCCGACACAATCCATTCGGCGAGAACGCCACCACCTTCGCCGCCCAGCGCGGCAATCAGCAAAGTCCGCGGACGCAGGCTCATCACGCGGCTCCCGCCGTCAGAGCCCGGCGAAGGCCGGCCTTGGCGCGATCGATCCAATTGGGATTGGAGACGATTTCGGCGCGGAAGAAGGACGGGCAGAGCGTCGCCGCGTGAGCATTGGCACCGCACAGACCACAACCGACACAGCCATTGGTGACATGCGCGACAGGATCGGTCTTCAGCGGGTCGCTCGACGGTTTCACCGTCAAGGTCGGGCAGCCGGACAGACGAATGCAGGAATGGTCGCCTGTGCAGGTGTCCTCATCGACACCGAAACGCTCGCGCACGACGCGCTTGCCCTCGCCCAACAGCTTTGCCCGGATCGGCCGCAAGCGGCGCTGCCGCTCCAACTGGCACTCGCCTTCGGCGATGATCACCTTGAGCCCGTCGAAGGGCGTGCGCATCGCTTCCACAATGGTCTTGCGCATATCGCCGACGCGATAGTTGTTGACGGTACGCAACCATTTCACGCCCATACCCTTGAGCGTGTTCTCGATCGTAAGATCGCTGTCGACCGTGGAGGCACCAGCCGCCTTCTCGCGCGCTTCCGCCTGCGGTGTCGAGATCACATCCTGCGTTCCCGTCGCCGACGTATAGCCGTTCTTCATGATGACCAGAATCTGATCGCCATGATTGAGCAGGGACGAGGTGACGCCGGAGAGCAGGCCGTTATGCCAGAACCCACCGTCGCCCATGATGGCGATCGGACGCTTCTGGGAAAAGCCCTGTACGCCGGCGCTCGATGCGAGGCTCATGCCATAACCGAGAATGGAATTGCCGAAAGAGAACGGCTCGAAGGTCGCCAGCGCATGGCAGCCGATATCGGCCGACACATGCACCTTCCCGACCTCACGTTCGGCGAGCTTCAAGGCCGCAAATACCGGCCGTTCGGGACAGCCGATACAAAAGCCTGGGGGGCGTGCCGGCAGAGGGCCAGCCAGGATCGCCTGTGCCTTGCCGCGTAGCACCGACAATTCGCGCGCGAACCCTGCGCCATGAGACGTGTCGATGGATGGCAAATGCTGAGCCAGAAGTTTGACGAGGCCGTTGACCAGCACTTCCGTGGTGTATTCGCCCGCTTGCAGGAACATGTCCTTGCCATGCAGGACGGTGTTGAGATCGGCGCGGCGCAGAATGGCGCCAATTTCATGCTCGATATATTCGGGCTGGCCTTCCTCGATCACCGCGATGGCTTTGCGGCCAGCGGCAAAGGCCGTGATCTCTTCGGGCACCAAAGGATAGACGACATTCAGCGCCAGGATGGGAATGTCGGTGCGGCCATAGGCATCGGCGAGACCGATCTCCTGCAAAGCACGGATGAGGCCATTATAGAGCCCGCCCTGCACAATCAGACCGACGTCGTTGTGGGTGCCGTCAAAAATTTCATTGAGCTTGTGATCGCGAATGAATTGGCGCGCCGCCGGCATGCGCACCTCGAATTTCAGCTTCTCGTGCTTGTAGGTGACGGGCGGATGAGCCAGCCGATCGTAGAGAAATTCCGCCGGCATCTTCTGCAATTCACGAGCGGAGATTTTCGGCGCGATATTATCGCTTGCCGTGAAGGAACCGCGCACATGGCAGGCGCGAATGCGCAATTCCATGATCACCGGCGCATTGGAGGCCTCCGACAGCTCGAAGCTTTTTTCGACCATGCGCACGATGGTCGGCAAATTGGGCCTGGGATCCATCAGCCACATAGTCGACTTCATGGCGAAGGCATGGGTGCGCTCCTGAATGACGCTGGCGCCTTCGCCATAGTCTTCGCCAACGACGATCAGCGCCCCGCCCATGACGCCGGGCGACGACAGGTTGGACAGCGCATCGGCGGCCACATTGGTGCCGACGATGGATTTCCATGTCACGGCGCCGCGCACCGGATACATGATCGAGGCGCCCAGCATGGCGGCGGCGGACGCCTCATTGGTGCAGGCCTGAACGTGGACGCCAAGTTCGCCCATCAAATCCTTTGCTTCGACCATGACATCGAGCAGATGCGAGACGGGCGCGCCCTGATAGCCGCCGACATAGGTGACGCCCGATTGCAGCAGCGCCTTGGTGACAGCGAGGATACCCTCGCCATGAAAAGTTTCTCCCTGCCCCAGTTTCAGCAGCTTGATTTCCTTGCTGAATGAAACCTCGGCCATGGCACCCCTCTTTTGCTCTCGCCCCTCGACCAAGGCATTTCACGGCAGTTGAGAATTATTTCAAGCGGAATGGCCGTTGCGCACAGCTTTGCCAGCACGAACCCCATCTCCATAACCATCTGATTAGCATGGGCTTTATCCAAGCCACGCGATCGCATGCGTCGGCCGTTCCCCTTGCTAATTCGACAACGCCAAACCTGCCGCCAGGCCACGCGCGGCACCCCTGACCGCCCGTAAGGGTTTGAAGGGATTTCACGATTGGCCTTAGAGCCTCAGACAAGCTTCAGCTCGAAACGCTACGGTATCGTCAAATTACAAAACTAGACAATTATTAGCTATTTAGGCTAGAACCCGCGCCAATCCGCGCCGTGCTGGGGTGCATGAGCGGGCTCAAACAAGTTTGTCAGTTTTTACGGGAGGTTCCCCATGTCGAAGGCCGTTGCCACCGCATTTGCGTGCGTGGCGTTTCTGGCATCGCCGGCCTTGGCGCAGAAAGCGCAGGATACGTTGCGGGTCGCCTATAAGGCGCCGATTGCCACCACGGACATCTATATCGACCCACAGCCGGAAACGACGCTGACCTCAGTGGCGGTCTACGACACGCTGATCGTCTTCGACGCCCAGAGCAAAACCTTCCGCCCGTCGCTGGCTGAGAGCTGGAAGCAAGTTTCGCCGACCCAATTGGACATGAAGCTGCGCGAAGGCATCAAGTTCCACGACGGCTCGGCTTTCACCGCCGACGACGTGGTCTACACGCTGATGTATATCTCGGACCCGAAATCGGGCCTGCGTTTCAGCGCCAACTGGGGCTTCATCGATAAGGTCGAGAAGGTCGACGACTACAACATCCGCATCATCACCAAGAGCCCGACGCCCTATGCGTTGGCGCGCCTGGCCACCACCACGCCGATCTATCCCAAGTCTGTCCATTCGAAGCTCGAAACCAAGGCCGATTTCGGTCGTCGTTCCCCGGTCGGCACAGGCCCCTACAAAGTGGTCTCCATCGACGCCTCGAACGGCATCAAGCTGGTGCGCAACGAGGACTACAAGCCCGCCGGCCCGTGGAACTCGAAGGCGAAGATCAAAAACGTACAGTTGATGCCGATCCCCGATCCGCAGACGCAGATCGCGCAACTGCTGACCGGTGGCCTCGACATTATCCTCGAGTCGCCAAAGGACCAGTCGGAACAGCTCACCTCGATGCCGAACATCACGTCGACGGCGATCGAGAATACGGTCTACACCTATCTGAACTTCGACGCAGCCGGCCGCTCCGGCCTTGAACCCCTGACTAAGCCCGACGTGCGCCGCGCCCTCTCCATGGCGATCGATCGCCCCACCCTCGCCAAGGCCATCATGGCCGGCGGCGATATGGTGAAAGTGATCGACGCGCCATGCAACGCGGCCACGCAGGTCGGCTGCGTCGTCGACCCAATGAACCTCAAATACGATCCGAAAGCGGCGCGCGACCTGCTCACCAAAGCCGGATACCCCAACGGTTTCGACGTCGAGATCACGACGATCCCCGGCGTCGAGAAAATGGGCGAGGCCATCGCCGGCCAGCTCCGTGCCATCGGCGTGCGTGCAAAGCTCGAGAATACGACCTTCGTCGCTTTCCGCACCAAGCAGACATCCGGCAAACTGCAATTGCTGGTCGCGCACTACAGCTCGGGCGGCCTGTCCGACGTCAATTCAGCGGTCGAATACTATGTCGGTTCCGAACCGCGCGACTATTGGCGCGAAAAGGACATCACGCAGATGGCCAATGCGGCGTCGGCTGAAATGGATCCGGCCAAGCGCAACGAATTGCTGCGCAAGGTCTTCAATGCGGTCAACGACAAGTCGCTGCTGCTTTCGCTGACCACTTTCCCGGCCGTCGTCGTGCACACGACCGATCTCGTGCTGCCCAAGGTCTCGACGATCTTCACGGCGCCGGAGCTCAATAATATCGGCTGGAAATAATTCAGCCGAATTGCGGACGCTGTTTCGCAGCGTGGCCAGGCGCTACGGGACAGCTTCCGAACTCGTAAGGGGACATTCGTTATGAATGTCCCCTTTTTCGTTTATGGAACCGTCTTCTACTGCTGCGGTGCGCTCATGCCGTCCGATGAATCCGGCTCCGAACTTTGCGGCTTGCGACTATGTTTCGCGTGTGCCTTTTTATGCTTCACGAGCTTCGCGTGCTGCTGGCGTTTTTGGCGATGCACGCCAGTTCCACTTGCATCGGCTGGCGCCTGCGCGCTGGGCGTCGTTGCATCTGACGGCGGCATGCCGCCTGAAGCCGGAGCCTGAGCGAAAGCCGGCAGACTCATCACGGCCACACATGCGGCAGTCATCACCATTTTCTTGATCATTGCGATCTCTCCTTGCAAACCCCGGGGGGTCAATCCGCTTTGCCGATGATCGTTCCGCTGCCGGTACTGCACTCTTTCCGTTCTCACGAAAAAGTGCGGCCGGTGGCCATGCCGTGACGTTCTGGCTGCGACTTTTTGCGGGTTGGGCATCGGCCAATAAAATGGCACCATCCGACATATCTTGCCGACATATCTTGATCGTGAAGCGACTCTTGGTGATGCGATGAAGGGACGATCCGCGCCGACGCGCGCTATGACCATCGATGGCCGGCTCATTCCCGATGCCCTCGACGAAGCGATGATCCACGCCGTCGTGCATGGTTTCTACGACAAGATCCGTGCGGACGATCTGCTAGGGCCGATCTTCAATGGCGCCATCGCGCCGGAAGCGTGGCCGCAACATCTCGCCAAAATGTGTGACTTCTGGTCGTCGACGCTGTTGCGCACCGGCCGCTACGAAGGACATCCGCTGCGCCCGCATCTTCTTCTGCCCGGCCTTGGCGAGGAGCACTTCCGGCGTTGGTTAACCCTGTTTCGCGCGACCGTGCAAAGCCTGTGTCCGCCTGACGTCGCGGCCCTCTTTCTCGACCGCGCCCTGCGCATCGGCCATTCCTTCCGCCTCGCCATTGCCTTCCATCGCGGCGAGAATGCAACGCAGCTACAACCTATCCTTGAAGAGAGCCTGTAACGGCGCCCGACCGTTCAAATCGCGCCGCCGCCGTTAGGCTTTCATTGACCTCGTTGCGACGCCTCGCAGCCGACATGGGAACGCACCCTCGCCTCCACCATTGACGGGATCATATGGGATTCCGCGTGGAGGTCCGGGCCATGGCTATCGATCTTCCTGCCGACGAGCGCCTGCTCCAGGCTGCCATCATGGCGGCCGCCCTTGTCGCGGACCCGACGACGGCTGCCAATATCGCTAAACTTATAGAGATCGAGCATCTCTCGGCCCATCCGGACTGGGAGATCGTTCCCGATGATGGTTCGGGCACACAGAACGAAGCCGCCCCTCCCCCACCACCGGAAACGCCTATAACGGAAGTGGCGAATCCTGCCGATCAAGCCGCACATGGCCCAGACGTGGAGGCGCTGCCGCCGCCTCTCAGCGACGCAGGCTTCGGCCACCATGAAGCATCGTTCAGCACCCAACCCGACGCCATAGCCGAAACATCGGCGACGCCGGATCAAGCCACAGCCAACGACTCCGCTTCCGTCAGCCTCGCCGCGAACGGCGGCGGCATAGCCGTGCCGCCAGCCATCGTCTCGATGCATGAACCTGAAACGTCTCAGCCATCGAACGCGGAACAGCCAACGCCAGATACCACGCCGCATGCCGATCTGGTGCGTCTGCCGCACACCGATGATCTCATTCCCCAACCAACCGATCACTCGGGCACACTGATCCCGGATATCGCAGACAGTTTGAATCTAAAACTGGTCGATCACATCCTGGACGCCGCAACCGGTCTGGTGGGTGGGATCGTTCACGACGTCGCCATCGACACGCAACATCTGGTCGGCTCGGCGCTGAACGCGGTTGGCGACCTTGTTGACCTCTTGCCGCTGCCGATCCTGCATAATGACGGCTCCATTGAAACTCCCTCATTGCAGGGCGCATTGCACGATACTTTGGACGGGCTCGCCGCCGCTGTCGAAGGCTCGCCAATACCTCATCTGATCTCCGACATTCTGCCGCCGGCAAATCATGACCACGACCCAGGCGGCGTGCCGCTGATCGTCGATCATGTTCTAGATAGCCTGACGCACCATCTGAATCTTCTTTGACCACTCCATCGTCCTGACGATTGAACGGGAGACATATGAAGGGCTGGGCCAAATTCTCTTCCCAATGGGAATCTGACGAACTCCTCGGCGTCATGAAGAAATTCAGGCGGCCGCTCATCGGCGTGGCCGGCATCAGCGCCCTGATTAATCTTCTGATGTTGGCCGCGCCGATCTTCATGCTTCAGGTCTACGATCGGGTGCTGCCAAGCCGCAGCGTGCCGACATTGATCAGCCTGTTTCTGTTGGTCGTGGCGTTATTTGTCTTTCAGGGCTATTTCGACCGCCAACGCGGCCGGATCATGCTGCATCTCGGCCGCCGCGTCGAGGATGAGATCGGCCCCAGGGCTTTCGACATTCTGTTGCGCGCACACGAGCGCGGCACCGACGGTCAGGATGGCCTGCAGGCCCAGCGCGACGTCGACACCTTACGCGAATTCATCGCCAGCCCGGCGCTCGTAGCGCTTTTCGATCTGCCCTGGGTGATCCTGTATGTCGGCATCTGCTTCGCGATGCACCCCCTTATCGGCGCAACGGTTCTCGTTGCAGTGATCGTGTTTGTAGGATTGACAGCGACCGGCGAAATTCTGCTCCGCCGCAAAACGCAGGAAGCGACACTCGCGCATGCGGACAGGCGTCGTTTCTCCGAGGTCATGCGGCGCAATGCCGGCATCGTTCAAGCCCTCGGCCTGCAATCGGCTATGACGCGCCGTTGGAACGAGGAAAACGACCGAGCCCTCGATCGCCAGGAAATCGGTGTCGAGATCACCGGCAATTTCGCCGCCTTGCAGAGAGCCCTGCGGACGACCCTGCAATCGGGCCTTTTGGCGCTAGGCGCCTGGCTCGTCATCCATCAAGAGGCGACGGCCGGTGTCATGCTGGCGTCGACTATCCTCGCTGCGCGGGCTTTGGCTCCCGTCGACATGCTGATTGCCCATTGGAAATCGTTCATCGCGGCGCGGCAAAGCTGGATGCGGCTTTCGCGCATTTTCAACGACACGCCTGTTCGTCATGAGCGCACGGCCATCGGTACGCCCAAACAGAACCTGCGTGTCACAGGTCTGGGTCTTGCGACACCGGCCACCGGCCGGGCGGTTCTCCATGATGTGAGCTTCCAGGTCGAAGCCGGTAGCGCCTTGGCGATCATTGGGCCGAGTGGTTCGGGCAAGTCGTCTCTCGCGCGCGCTGTCGTCGGCATCTGGAAAGCCCGGCATGGCGCGATCCGCCTCGATGGCGCGCGCATCGATGATTGGCCGCAGGATGCGCTGAGCGCACACATCGGCTATATGCCACAGGACGTAGAGCTGTTTCCCGGTACCGTCGCGCAGAACATCGCGCGATTTCAAACGCGCGTCGATCACGAAGCTCTGATGTCAGCCGCCAAGGCAGCCGGCGTCCATGACCTCATTCTTCGCCTGCCCCTCGCCTATGAAACTCTTGTCGGGGAAGGCGGCGAACAATTGTCTGGTGGTCAGCGCCAGCGCATTGGCCTGGCCCGCGCGCTCTACGGCAATCCGTTCCTGGTCGTTCTCGACGAACCGAACTCCAATCTCGATTCCCATGGCGAGGCGGCGTTGACCGCGGCCATCCGGAATGTGCGTCAACGGCAAGGGATCGCCATCGTCATTGCCCATCGCTCCAGCGCGCTCGCATCGGTCGACAAAGTTCTGGTTCTCAACGAAGGACGTAAGCAGGCTTTTGGCGACCGCGACAAACTTTTCCCGCAACTGGTGCAGGCAGCCCCCGCCGCGCGCACGAATGCGCCGGCCTCGCGGTCGAAAGCCAAACCACCTAAGGAGGGCGCAGCATGAGCAAGCGACCATCCCAAATCTCGTTGGAACGTCATTTGCGCAACAGCTCCATCGCCGCGATCTTTCTCGTCGGCGGCATGGGCTATGTCGGTGCAACGAGCGAACTTTCGGGGGCGGTCGTTGCCATCGGTTCGCTTGTCGTCGAAACCAACATCAAGAAAATCCAACATCCCACCGGCGGCATCGTCGCAGAACTTCACGTGCGTGAAGGCGACCGGGTGGAAGCCAACCAAATCCTGATCAAGCTCGATGAAACCGTTGCTCGCGCCAGTTTGGCCACAGTGGAAAAAGATCTGCGCGAACTGCGGGCGCGTCAGGCCCGCCTGGAAACCGAACGGGACCAGCGCCCAGACATTCTCTTTCCGGCCGATATGGATACGTCGCCCGAGACGGAAACCGGCCGGATCATCGAGGGCGAGGTCAAATTGTTCAATTTCCGCCGCGATGCATCGGACGGCCAGAAGCGACAGTTGCGCGAGCGCATCACCCAGTTGAACGAGAAGATCACCGGGCTGAAAGTCCAATACGATGCTAAGCTGGCAGAGGCGCGGCTCATCCGCAAAGAGCTGGAAGGTGTGCAGGACCTTTGGGACAAGAAGCTCGTGCCCCTCACCCGCCTTGTCGCCCTTGAGCGCAATCAGGCGCGGCTGGATGGCGAGAGCGGACAGTTGACCGCGTCGATCGCGGAGTCCCGAGGTCGCATCGCCGAAACCGAACTGCAGATCATCCAGGTTGACCAGGACATGCGCAGCGACGTGGCCCGCCAGCTCGCCGACATCCGTGCCAAAATCGCAGAACTCAATGAGCGTTACGTCACCGCGCAAGATCAATTGAAGCGGATCGATATCCGTTCGCCACAATCAGGCATCGTCCATCAGCTCACCGTCCATACCCAAGGGGGCGTGATTGCAGCGGGCGAGCCGATCATGCTGATCGTTCCCGATGCCGACAATCTCGCTGTCGAAGTGAAGGTGCCGCCCTCCAATGTCGATCAGGTTCACGTCGGCCAGGACGCAGTCCTGCGCTTTTCCAGCTTCAACCAGCGGTCGACACCGGAGATCGGCGGCAAGGTGACCTTGGTTTCCGCAAGTACGAGCAAGGACGATAAGGCCGAGACGAGCTTTTATACGGTTCGCATCGCCATGGACGCCAAATCCATTCCAGCCTTGGGCGATGTCCGGTTGATCCCCGGCATGCCTGTAGATGCCTATCTGCGCACCAGCGAACGCACCATCCTCTCCTATCTGGTCAAACCGCTGAGCGACCAGATGTACCGGGCCTTCCGAGAGCGATAAAAAAGCTGCCGCTGAAAACAGCGGCAGCTCTTGCTTCTGGCTCCCAGCCTATGACAGCAGGAAATGGCCGTTGCTATGATCGAGAATATCGGGCAGCAATTGCGTGATACCGCCGATGTCCGGCAAAGCGCCACCACCGACATCACCGATGTCGAGCACCTGCGCCAACGGTCCGTTTTGCACCAGACCGCTGAGCGCATCCGCATGTAGCCCATCGACCAAAGGTACTTGGATCGATCCGCCGTCGAGCACATTCAGCTCGCCCAGTGAAAGCCCCGTGCCAAGATCGCCGACATTCACATCCAGGAGATGGCTGTGGCCATCATCGGCACCATGGGGATTGGTGTTGATGATGTTTTCCAGCAATCCGCCTTCGCCGGGGCCGCCGACGCCATCCAATAGGCCATTGACGAGACCGGCGACGCCGAGAATGCCGTTTGGCGACGAAAGGTCATCGCCAACGCCGTTCAGCAGGTTTCCCGTGGCTTCGACGGTATTGCCGACGTCGTGGACCAGATCGGTAAGCAAGGTTCCCGTGTTGCCGCTTAGAATGGCGGACGGCGCATCAAGGACATCGGTCAGCAGATTATCGCCGCCGAGATCACCCAAACCGATGGTCTCGCCCAGATGCGTGATCCCATGAACCGTTCCGCCGAGCCCCAAATCATGGCTCGCGGTTTCGATCGATGCATGGAAATCATGAATGACGCCGTTGAGGAGATTGGCAAGGCCGCCCGAAAGCAAACCTCCACCCGTGCCTCCATCGCCGCCGCCATCCCCTCCGCCATTCGCCGGCGGGGTGTTCGGATCACCGCCCGCATTGTTCGGTGGCGGTTGTTGGGGATTGCCGGTTCCACCGCCATCCTGAGGTGGGGCTGTCCCTAGAGGCGGAGGTGCCGATCCTTGGCCTGTGTCTTGTCCAGGCGCAGGACCCGTGGACTGAGGCGGCCACGTCATCGTGGTCGCACCACTATCGGAAGTTCCGTAATAGTATTGAACCATCGCGAATCTCCTTCTTCTCGCCTTAAGCGAACGAGAAGAACGGATGCTGGTTCAACGGATCAGGAACCTTCCGGCATTCATGGTAGAGAATGAGTACTCATTTCGGCGCGCATTTTTCTCAATTGCGCTCGATCCAATCGGTGACACGTGAAAGATGTAACGCCGGGCAGAAGCATAGCCATGCTTCATACCCGGCGCCTGTTTTTGCTTCCTCCCTAAGCTCTCGACTAGCCCTTGAAAGCCAGAGCCGCCTTTTCGACGATCTCCGGAGGCGTCTTGACGATGGCATCCGAATATCCCTGCACGACGGTGCCTGGCGTTGGCTCAAGCTCGAGACCACGCTTCGCCGCCATTTCCTTCATCGCGGGGTCGGCGACCATTTTGTCGAACAGCGCGCGCAGATAGGCGATCCGCTCTTCGGGAATGCGCGGCGGCGCAACAAGCGCACGACCGATCATGGCGCCGGCAGAGGCGAATTCGATGACCTTCTTGGCGGTGGGATCGTCGACGAGCTCCTGCATGAGCGGCACGTCCGGCAGTTCGTGATTGCGCTTGAGCCCCGTCTGAATCACGGCGACAAGATCGCCTTCCTTAAGCTGCTTGGCGTGGGTGACGCGCCAGGAATTCCAAGCTGAGGAGACGAGATCGATTTCGCCACGTTCCAGCGCGATGGAATATTCACCGGCTCCCGGATAGCCGCAGATCATCTTGAACTTGAAACCGCCAAGCACTTTCAGCAGCGCCGGATATTGAAAGGATTGCGCCGTGGTGCCCGTACAACCGACGATGGTCTCCTGTTTTTTCATATCCGCGGGCGTCTTGGACGGTGAATTCTTGCGGCGCACGAAAGCGGTGTTCACCGGCGAGAAGGAGCCGATGTAGTTCATCTCCTGAACTTTCCACTTACCGATTTCAGGCTCGAGCACCTGGGTATTGGCTATGGTCTCGGGCAGAACGGCCAGCACAGTGCCGTCGCGTGGCGCCTGATTGTAGAGATAGCTTGTTGCAATCAACCCGCCGCCACCGGGCTTATTCTCGACGATCACGGCGGCTGCCTGTGGCAGATTGGCTTTCAGCATGTCGGCGGCGAGGCGCGCGTAGAAATCATAGGAACCACCCGGCGGATGGCCGACCATGACGCGCACGGTCTGACCCTTCAGGAAATCGCCTGACGGTTGCGCTTGCGCAGCGCAGACGGCGCCGATGAGAAAGAGAGGAGAGATCGTCCGTAGCCAATTGGCATTCACAGAAAACATGGCGGTTTCTCCGATGGGCTGGCGAACTTACGCCAGCCGGATTGAACACAAGTCAAGCGAGGTCGCCGAGAACGGCGCGGCTTTCGGCAAACAATTCATCGACACTGAAGCGGCGCGGAATGATCTGTTGCTCATAGGCGAGTTGGATCGCCAGTTCGAGCGACGGCGTCACCTTGTCATAGCCGATCGGTCGCATATCGATCGCGCCTGGCGCGACAGTGACAGTTTCCTTTGCCTGTTTGAACGTCTTGTAGACGTCGCGCACCAGATCCGGCCGGAAGCGCAGGAGATCGCGCTTGACGACCAGCATATGGTTGATCGGGATCAAACCCGTCTTGTCGTGCCAGGCGCGACCAGCATTCGCGGCATCGGGAATGACCGGCTTGATCTTCGGATCATTCGGCAAATCGTTGCCGAGAATGCCGGCATCGATTTCACCCGCCATCAACATAGGCAGGAGTTTGACACCTGGCGCCGCGCGTTTGACGAAAGATGGCTCCGTATATTCGGCGAGATGGGACCCTTCAAAGATGATCCACTCGACGGATTCGAAATCGAGCGCGTGTTCCTGCGATAGAATGTTGCGTACCCAGGCACCGGTGGTCTGGGTATAGGCCCGCACGCCGATCTTCTTACCGGGCAGCATGTCCGGCGTCAGTTCCTTGTTGTAGTCGGTATTGTAGACGATGCAGCCATGCTGGAAGCGAGACGCCAACACCATGGGCAGAAGCACGATCGGCTTGTTGTAGGCATAGGCTTGCAGGAAGGTGAAGATCGCCAGTTCGGACACATCATACCGTTGTTCCCGCGCCATCGGCTTGAACACGTCATGAATGGGTTCGACTTCGTGAAAATCAAAATGGAAAGCCGGCAATGTCAGCTTGCCGGAAAGCAAGGCTTCCGTCGTCGGATAGCGTTTCAGCGCGGTGGCAAGCGTGGGGATTGAGTTCGTCATCGGCATTCTCACTGCAGAACGGGATAAAGGCGCTGGGCCGTGCCGCTCAAAATATTGGCGCGATCGGCTTCCAAGACAGGCGCCAGCACATGCAGCGTTTCCTTGACGATGTTCGGCAGCGTGTCGTCGTGGGCGGGGAAGTTGGATCCCCACAGCAGGCGCTCGGAACCAAAGGTCGAAACGAGTTTCGGCATGAAGGTTTCCGGCGTCGCCTTGCCGGCCTGACAATGTTCGACCGTGCGGCTGGTGATTTTCAGATAGATGTTCTTGTAGTCCGCTAGCCCCCACAGGCTCTCGGCGGCGGCATAGGGCGGGCCATCGTTGATGACGGGACGCGCCAGATGATCGAGCAGGAAATTCGTGTTCGGGAAGGCCTTGACGATCTTCAGCAGAAGCGGAATGCCCTGCGCCGTCATCTGCATGGCGACAGGCAGATTGAGTTTGCCCGCCTTTTCCCACACCGGATAAGCACGCTCGTCATCAAGCCAAGTCTGCTGGCCGGGCATGGTCGAACCAGTGGTGAAGACGCGCATGCCCGTCATGCCCTGACCGTGCCAAAGATCGATCTGTTCGAGCGCTTTCGGATCCAAGGGATCAATGGAAAAGACGCCGGTGAAGCGCGCCGGGAAACGCTTGATCGAATCCGCCAGATAGGACGAGTCATGTCCGTAGGCGGTCGAGGCCTGCACCACGGCCGCCTGAGCGACGCCGGCGGCATCCATCGCCGCGATGAGCTGTTCTGGTGTGGTCGGGCGTTCCGATGACCAGTCCGACTGTTTGCCGCCGAGCGGTGCCAATGGATATTTCACGCGATCTGGCGAGACCACGTGGCAATGTACGTCAATGATCATCTGGCTGTTTGCGGCCGCCATGGGTCCTCCGTCTTGGCTTTTTCTTGAAACGCGGCTCGTCGCGTCGTTCTTGGTGTGTTTTGGCCTTATAGGCGGCCGCATTGCCGCACCCCCTATTCAATCGGCCCCGGGGGGTCTAAATTTTTCCTAATTTCGATTTTCGAGGATGCATGCGCGATCGCAATACCGTTCCGAGCCTGCGGCGCCTGCGCGCCTTTGATGCGGCGGCGCAGACGAACTCCCTGTCGCGCGCGGCACAAATGCTGCGTCTGACCCAACCAGCCTTGACGCATTCCATTGCCCAGCTTGAGACCGAGCTTGGCACGCGGCTGTTCGCGCGGGGACCGGAAGGCGCTTTCCTGAGCGAGGCCGGGCAGATTTTTCAACGGCGCTCTCTTCGCTTCTTCGAACAGATCCGCAAGGCGCTGAACGGCGTCGCCGGTCGCAAGGCCGATGGCGCCATCATCGAACAACAGGTGTCGAAGCTCGCCAGCGCGCAGGTGCGCAGCCTGCTGGCGATCTGGCGGACTGGCTCCTTTCGAGCCGCTGCGCGTGACCTCGGTATCGCCGAGCCAAGCCTGCAACGCCCGGCGCGCGATCTCGAACAGATCGTCGGCGCATCGCTTTACCGACGCTCGGCGACGGGTCTGACGGTCAACGAAACAGGCGCCGAACTCGCCCGGCGGCTGGCGCTGGCGATCGGCGAAATCCGTTCCGGCGCCGAGGAAATCGGCACGGCGTCAGATGCGCGCGCCAGCCTGCGCATCGGCGTGCTGGCCCTCGCGCCCCGCCTGCTGCTGGCCAAGGCCTCCACCGCCGTGCTCACTGAAGACGAGAGCCATCGCATCGAAGTGATCGAAGCGCCTTATGTTCAGATTTCCAGAGAGCTGAACGATGGCGCGCTCGATCTCGTGTTCGGCGCCTTGCGCGCGCCGCCGCCCTTCACCGATCTCATCGAGGAGCCTTTTTTCGAGGACCCCTATGCCATCGTCTGCCGGCGCGGCCATCCCCTCGCGGGCGTGAAGAAAGTGACGCCGTCGGCGCTTGCCCAATTCGACTGGCTGCATCCAACTCCCGGCCTGCCCCGCCGCGACGTGCTCGATCAGCTCGCGATCGATTGGCGTCTGCCGATGAAAGTGCAATTCGAGACCAATTGCCTCACGACCATCACCGCGCTGCTGGCCTCAAGCGACCGCCTGTCGATCCTGTCGCGCTGGCACATCGAGCTCGATGATCGGCTGGTCTCCATCGACCATCCGCCGATCCCTCATGCACCGCGCCAGGTCGGCCTCACTCTGCGGCGTAACTGGTTGCCAACGCCGTTCCAGGCGCGGTTTCTGGAGTGCCTGCGGCATGAGGCGAAGGCGCGGGCGTTGCCGCGTTCGGGCCGAAGCGCATCAGGAGTTCGCCCAACAAAGCTGCCGGGCGTGCCGGGCTGAACAGAAAACCCTGCACTTCGGTACAGCCCTCCATCCGCAACCGGTCGAGCTGTTCCGTGGTCTCGACGCCCTCGGCCGTCGTCGCGATACTGAGGCTTTGCGCCATGCCTGAGATGGCCCGCACGATGGCGACGCAGTCCGCCCGATCAGGCAAATCACGAATGAACGACCGGTCAATCTTGATCTTGTCGAACGGAAAGCTGCGCAGATAGCTCAGGCTCGAATAGCCGGTCCCGAAATCGTCCATAGAGATGCGCACGCCCAGGCCACGGAGCTGATGCAATGTCTGTAAATTAGCATCGGTCTCCGCCAGCAGCACGGATTCGGTGATTTCGATCTCAAGCCGATCGGCCGACAGGCCGGAATGGCCCAACGCCGTCATCACCGCGGGCACCAGATTGCGGCTCTTGAATTGCGCCGGCGACAGATTGACCGCCACCTTGATATCGGCAGGCCACGTCGCGGCATCGCTGCAGGCGGTGCGCAACACCCATTCGCCGATCGGCACGATCAGACCTATGTCTTCTGCGACCGGAATGAATTCCTCAGGCGACACTATGCCCCGCTCTGGATGATGCCAGCGCAACAGAGCCTCGAACGAGGTGATGCGGACCGCCGCCAGATTGACCAATGGCTGATAGTGCAGCTCGAACTCGCCGCAGATCATGGCACGTCGCAGATCCGCCTCGAGCGCGCGTCGTGCCTGAGCCTGCCGATCCATCTCCATCTCGAAGAAACGATGTGCCCCGCCCCCATCGGCCTTTGCCCGGTAAAGAGCCATGTCGGCATTGCGCAGCAACATCTCGGACGTATCGCCGTCAAGCGGTGCGATGGCGATACCGACGCTCGCGCCGATCGTCAGCTCGCGTCCATCGATATCGTAAGGAACGCTCAAGGCACCGATCAACCGCGCGGCCCGATCACCCGCCTCGGCCGGCCCCGTGACCGGGTCGAGCACCAGCGCGAATTCGTCGCCGCCGAAACGGGCCGCGAGATCGTTGATGCCGAGCGAAGCCCTGAGCCGCTGCGCCACCTGTTGCAACAAACGATCTCCCACCGGATGACCGAAGGAATCGTTGACGTTCTTGAACATGTCGAGATCAACGCACAGCACCGCCGCTTTGCGATCGAGCCGGGCGCATTGCTCCAGCGTCTGTTTCAGGCGCTGCTGCAGCATGACGCGGTTCGGCAGGTCCGTCAGCGCATCATGGTGCGCCATGTAGGAAATCTTCGCCTCCGCCTTGCGGCGTTCGGTGACATCGATGATGGAAACGAGGCACGCACGGCGTTCACGGAAACCCACCGAGCGACCGAAGGTCAAAACCTCGATATCGCTGCCGTCGGCCTTGATATGTCGCCAGCTTCGCCGCGACTGATAGCTCTGCACGTCCTGCAGCGCCCTGGAATAGCCGTCGCGTTCGTCATTCGGCCAGATGTCGCCGATCTTCATGCTCAAAAACTGCTCGCGGCTATAGCCATAGTGCGCGATCGCCGCGTCGTTGATGTTGAGGAATTCGAACGTCTCCTCGTCGAACACCCACATCGGCATGGGATTGTTTTCAAACAGCAACCGGAACGATTGCTCGCGCCGCTTCAGATCGGTGACGTCAGTCAGCGTCGCCGACAGCAAATCGCCGATCGCAGCGACGCTAATCCGGATATGGGTGCCATTCGACGACACCACTTCAAACCGATCCGGCGCACCGCTCTCGATCACCGCACTGAAGCGCCTCAGCACGTCCGGCGAGGCCAAGTCATGGCTTCCCTCGCTCAGTTTGCGCCAGCACAGCGCCTGCGTCGAACAGCGCAACAGATGCGACGCACCCTGGTTCAAATCGACGATTTGAAAATCGACGGTGGCATGGTTGGCGTCGCGGCAGGCGGCCAGTGCCAGAAAGCCGTCTTCGGTGGCGCGAAAGATACTCTCCACCAGGCTGTAGCCTTCGCCGCGCCTGTTCACATAAGCGGAAACGAGCGGCGCGCCCCAGCGACAGGCGATCGGCATGGCATAGATATCGAAGGTGCGGACGATGCCGTTCACCACGTGATAGGTCGACGTGGAGTAAGGCCGGCCACTTGCCAGCGCATTGGCTGAAACCTCCGACAATACCCCCGCATATTCCGGCGCAAGCTGGCTGACCCGGGTGTCCCATGCATCCTGACCGAGCCATTGCCGCAACGCCCGTCCGGTCCGCAGGATCGTCAAGGTCTCTCCTTTGCCCTGAAGCAGCACCATGTGGTTGGCGAGCCGCCCCATGCTGCCAAGCACGACCTCCTCATAGGCCGGGAGCTGCTCGCCGGGCCGCAATGCGGCAAACCATTTACGTCGCAGAGTGGCAACATCGCCCAATGTGTCGGGGAAGATTTCTTCCTCGACCGTCTTTTCGATAGCGCCCACGGTTGCTCCTTGCACTCTGCGCGCGAAACCTAATGGGCGATAATGCAGACGTGATTGACGAACGGTAAAAACTCTTTGTCTTCAATATATTATGACGCTTTTAAGACAAACAATGGTTAGCGCGTAGAAATCGTTGCGCGGATTCCACGGCCGCGGCCTGAGATAGCGTCTCCCCGCGATCGCCTCACTGATTATCGCGATCTGGTCTGCCGATCGGCGAAGGCAATCAATCCCGCGAGCGTCACGAACGTCGCCACCGCGCCAAACAGATAGAACTGCTCGATCACCGTCCAAGCCATTGTCTTTCTCCATTCTCGATGATGGAGATTTTCAATGGCCCGTCGTTGACGGCATTGATGTGGATCAAGCTGGCGCGGTGTCTGCGCCGGGGTTTATTCGAACTTATCCAGGCCCTTGCGATGCAGCCATTTGGACAGTTCGTCGGCGACGGCTTCGTTGTTGAGATCGGCGAAGGCGATGTGAGTGTTGCCGCGCAGCCCCACGTCGGGCAACAGCAAGACCTCGCAATCTCCCCCGTGGCGATTGACGATATCGCAGAAGGTTCGGGCCATCTTGACGGAGTCAGCCCAAAGCGGTCGCGTGTCGGTGTAATCACCGAATACCATCTGGATCGGGAATTTCGTCAGCTTCATGAACTCGGCGAGCGGCACGGCATTGGGACCATAGGGCGCATCGGGTTTGGGCTGAGGTCCCTCCCCCTGCGGGAAGACAAAGCCTGGGGTTTCGTAGGCGACGATACCTTTCATATGGTCGCTCTTCGCCTTGAGCGCCGAAAGCAGCGCGCGCCACCCGCCGGCAGAATTGGTGAGCGCGACCACCGGCCCAATCTTATCGATCGCCTGGCCACCGGCTTCGGCCTGCAGCAACGCGTTTTGCAGCGTATCGAATTCATCGTAACGCGCCCGTGTCGCCTGGTTCCAGGCCTCTTTATCGGCCGTGGGAAACTGCAATCCCGGATGCCAGTTGGGATAAGTCACGCCGAAACGCCAGGCGGCAAAGTTACGCTGATCGAAATAATCCGGCGAATACGTGATCGACTCGCAGCTCCAATTTGCCCGACCGACACGTGGGCCATCCCATAGATAAACCGGATAGCCCTTGCGCAGAAAGATGCTCTTATAGCCTTCCCCGCCATCCCAGCGGTTTTCCCAGACCTTCGTGCTGGAACTGTGCCACATGATCAGGCCGGTGCTGCGCCGTTTCGCCGGGATGAAATATTCAACGTAGCCGTGATCGCAGGAGAGCGTCTGACCGGGATCCCCCGGCTTGGAGATGATTTTGCCGCCCACTTCATAGGCGCCGGTGGAGTCCAGCACGATCGGTGGTTTCGATGGACCGCGGTTCTCCTCGGCGAGCGCCGTCGTGCTGAGTCCGATTAGCAACGCTGTCACGGCCAATGGCTTCAGCTGCTTCCAACGTTTGGAACGATTTGCACCGTTGTTCATGGCCGGTCTCCTCCTCTTGGCCACGTGCCGGGCCAGCTGAGCAGGTTACTGGCAGCCACCTCGCGTTCAGCACCCTTTGCAGGCATTCCGCCTGATGGAACAAAAGTATCTGGCTCAACTGCCGAAACGGGCGACGAGGCGAACGACGCCATCATCGCAAACAGAGTTTTTAACGAATTATCAGCCCTATACTGGCAGAAGTTCCGCCAACCAGCGATTGCTGGTTATGATGACGTCAATCGTCCAGCCGAACCCTCGCCCGGCCAATGCTCCTCGATCAATATTCCATTCTGGTTGCCATCGGCTTCTCGGGAGCATCCCTGGGGCTCACCCTTTTTATGATGTGGGCGGTCGCCAGATCCCATGCCCACCTGCTCATCTGGTCCATTGGCCTCATCTTCATCGTTGCAGGCGTCATCTTTTTTGGCTGGATCATCGAACGTTACAGCGACGCCTATCTGTTCTGGTCCTTCATATTTCTGACGATCGGCTTCGGACTGCTTTATTCGGGCTCGGCGAAATTCTGCTCGGGCCGCGCGAATCTGACTTTAGCTCTCCTGATTTGCGCGGCGGGATCGATCGCTTTGTCGGTCAGTTTCGGCTTTGGCTATTCCGGCGTCGGAACGATCATCGGCAACGTGATCATCGGCGTGTTGCTCGCGCTGACGGGCTATCAATATTGGGCGGCCCGGATCGAGTCTCCGATCCTCATGAACGTGAATGCCGCGCTCTTCCTCCTGGCGGCCGTGTCGTTCTTTGCCTGTGCTTATGTCTTGATCGCGCAAGGCCAGTATATTCTGCATGCGCGCCCTTCAAATTGGGCGGAAGATCTCAATTCCATTGTCGTCATCGTGGGGCTCACCGGCATCGGGACATTGTCGCTCACGCTGCATCAAGCCCGCATCGCGAACCGGCACAAAGTCAATGCGATGACGGATGCCCTGACCGGCCTGATGAATCGGCGTGTGCTCTTCGAGGTCTGGCCCGATGTCGTGCCGCCAAGCACTGCCGTCGTGCTTCTGGATCTGGATCACTTCAAGACGATCAACGATCGCTTTGGCCATGATGCCGGCGATCAAGTGTTGAGACGCTTCAGCCAGCTCATTCTCGACAACGTCCGCTCGACAGATATCGTCGTTCGCCTGGGCGGGGAAGAGTTTTGCATCGTCCTCTCGAATGCATCTTTGGAATTGGCGACAGCTGTCGCCAATCGCATCCGCCTGCAGATGGAAACGACGGTGATGCGCATCGGTTCAAGAAGCGTTCACGTGACCGTCAGCGTCGGACTTGCCTATTCCGAAGAATCCGAGGTCGTTCAAACACTCATGAGTCGTGCCGATGCCGCGCTCTATGAGGCGAAAAGCTCCGGACGAAACCGTGTCAAAATCGACCACCTCAGTTTCGTCGCCTAGACGGCAAAATTATTGAGCCAATGCCGCGCGCCGACCATTATCCGTCAGCGAGTAGATGACCTGTCCGTCCGCCGGCTGCCCCGCCCGGATGAAATGCGCTTTCTCCAAATCGACGACGAATTCGGCGGGCACTTCGATCTGGCGCGCGAAAAGTCCCGTCGACGTCGATCGTCCGCTCGCTTCTTCACGTGCCAGTGAGAAAACATCCTGCTGCTGGTCATCACAGGATTGAGACAGATGTCGCCGGATCACGACATCGTTCTTGGCCATCAGTTGCAGAAGTTGCGTAGTGGAGATGTTGCTGCCGAGATGCATGACATTCCCTCGAATCAAAGCCACGTTGGGAAAATTTAAAGCATTCAATGTGGCGGAAGATTGAGACGATCGAATCTAAAATGAGCCTCTAGCTTCAAGAGATAAGCGTGCGACGGAGGCATAGTCTGACAGCCGATGTAAAACCGGCTGCCCATTTTCCGTATTAACCGAGCGGCCCTCAAGCCGCTTTCTTGTCGGTGTCAAAAGGAATTTCGATGTCCACCGCCAGCGTTGAGACTTTGGCGCCCCGTTCCATGCGGACACTGACCTTTTCATCATCGATCTGCATGTGTTTCGCGATGGCGCGCAGAATTTCATCGCGTAATTTCGTGACAAGATCGGAATCGCCGACAGCGGCACGCTCATGAGCCAACAGAACCTGCAGCCTTTCGCGTGCTGCCGGAGCTGATTGCGAGCGGGAGAAAAGACGGAGCAGGTTCATGCCACTTTCCTTCCGAAGAACTTACCGAAGAAGCCACGTTTCTCGCCGGGAATGGCAATCGGTAGGGCTTCGCCCTTGAGCCGACGCGCCGCATCGAAATAAGCAACGGCCGGCGCGCTGCGCTCGTCCGCCAACGTGACCGGCGATCCGACATTGGAGGCACGCAGCACGTCCATGCTTTCAGGAACAATGCCGAGCAACGGGATCGACAGAATCTCGAGAACGTCGTCGACCTTCAGCATGTCGCCGCGCTGCGCCCGGACTGGATCATATCGGGTAAGAAGCAGATGCTTTTCCATCCGATCGCCGGCTTCGGCTTTGAGCGTCTTGGAATCGAGCAGGCCGATGATACGATCGGAATCGCGCACCGATGAGACTTCCGGATTGGTGACGACGATGGCAATGTCCGCATGGCGCATCGCCAGCGTGGCGCCACGCTCGATGCCGGCGGGGCTGTCGCAGATGACCCAGTCGAAAGCCTGTTTCAGCGCGCCGATGACCGTCTCCACACCTTCAGCCGTCAGATTGTCCTTGTCGCGCGTCTGCGAGGCCGGGAGCAGATAAAGCGTCTCGAGCCGCTTGTCGCGGATCAGTGCCTGGGTCAGTTTAGCCTCGCCCTGGATGACATTGACGAGATCGTAGACCACGCGCCTCTCGGCGCCCATGACGAGATCGAGATTGCGCAAGCCGACATCGAAATCGACGACCACGACTTTTTCACCATCGCGGGCAAGGGCCGCGCCCAATGCCGCTGAGGAGGTCGTCTTGCCGACGCCGCCTTTGCCCGATGTGACCACGATGACCTTGCCCATTGAACTCTCCTGTATGTGTAGACGCGCCGTCGAGTCAGGCGAGTGATCCAACTTTGAATGTGTCGCCTTCCAGCCAGAACTGGACGGCCTTTCCGCGCAGCTCGGGTTTGATATCCTCAGCCGTCTGGTAGTAGCCATCGATGGCGATCAGCTCGGCTTCGAGCTTGCTGCAAAAGATGCGCGCCGACGCATGACCCATCGTTCCGGCCATCACCCGCCCTCGCAACGCGCCATAGACGTGAACGGAACCGCCAGCGATGATTTCTGCGCCCGAGGCGACCGAGCCAACGACCGTGACATCGCCTTCAGGGAAGATCAGCGACTGACCCGAGCGGACCGGCTGCGTCACCAGCATGGACGGAGAAGCCTTGGACGGTAGCGGCACGGCGGAAACGGTCGCTTCCGGCGCTTTCTCCTCAACGCTCGGATCGTCGCTCGGCACTTCGATGTCGGACGCCGGCCGGCCATCCGCCATCGCCGGCGGCAGATCCGCAGCGAGCAAGGATGGGCGCGCGCCTTCGATGCCCATGATCCGCACATTGCGTTCGGCGAGCTTGTCGATCAGTTCGCGCAGCTGCGATCGGTCGATGTCGAGCCCATTGATGTCGAGAACCACCGGACGCCGCCGGAAGAAACCGGTGGACCGCGAGGCCAGATGGTCGAGCCGCGTCAGCCAATCCTCGAAAGGCTGTTCGGGGGTGAGAGCGAGAGCAAGAAAACTGCGCCCCTTGAGGCGGATAGGCCGAGCTTGGGTTAACACGTTGGTCATCTTGGTAAATATTCGGTTGCTTCGGTCTACCTATCGAATGGTTAATCGTTGGTAAATTTCGACAGGGAACCCACGCTCATCTGCGCACTGTGGGTAAAGCGTCGGCGCGAGGCTCGCGCGAAAGGCTATCGGCGCCCTGAAGCGACGATCGTGCGCAACTGGCGGTTGGATATGGCGGCACAGCCGGCATCATTGCGCGCAAGAAACGTGCGCGCACATCAGCTTCTGCGACCCTCTTCGAGGGAATCAGCACTCATACGATGCCAGCGATTCGGCCAGCTCGTTTTATGCGGCGCTTTTCGCGGGCATCATGGCATCGACACCGTCATGAAAAGATCCAACGATCTCCGCGAATGTCTCCGGCTGCTCCCGAAAGGCAAAACTGCCGGCGCGATTGATGATGTGAAAATAGGTTGCATATTGCTTCTCCGCCAGAATGTGGAACAGCATGTTGCCACCATCTCGCGCCGCCAGTGGGTCATTGTCGCTCCAAACCAGCTGGGTCGGCACGCCAATGCCTTTGTCCCGCAGAATGGCCCACATCTTTCCCTTCATGGCTGGGATGCCGAAATTTCGCATACGGATCGCCTCGTCGCGCATGGCAGCGACCGCGGCGCGATGCGGCGCACCGTTGCCGGCGGCGACGCAAGCATCGAGCAATCCGTCGTCGATATGAGCGTGGAAATAAGACAGCCGATCGAACGCCCAGAACTGCGATTCGCGGCTCCAAAGCGGCGCCGGTACCGATTGGAACACGATATCGTCCAATCCATCCCCCATGGGTGGCGCCATGGCGCTCGCGACAATGGAAAGGGACGCGATCTTCCGCGGCGACGACAAAGTGAGCCATAAGCCAGCCAGGCCACCGATGTCATGGCCGACCACATGAACCTTTTCGAATCCGAGCGCTGCGATCACCTGATCGAGATGTTCGCGCAAGCCATCGATCGTGAGTTGGTTCGGCGAAACAAGATCGCTGCCGCCGGCCCCCGGCAAATCGAGCGCCACGACAGGACGATCGGCGCCCAGAAGCTGCAGGGCCTTTCCCCAGAGGTGGCTGCCGTAAGCAATCGGAGACTGGCCGGTGCGGCCGCCGTGGAGAAGCAGGGCCGGCGTTGCGCCGGTCGGCCCGGCTTGCAGCATGGACACTTGCGCGCCGTTGACAGTGATCGAGCGGGTTGTCGGTTTCATCGTGTCGGCCTCAAGCGCTGGCGTTACGGACGAAATGGGCAAGCAGGGCGTTGAACCGCTCCGGCTGCTCACGATACGAAAAATGTCCGGCATGGTTGAATAGGTTGAACGACGTGCGTCGATTGTGCGCGGCGATCATGTCGAAGACATCGAAGCCGCCCTCGACTTGCACGGTCGGATCGTTCTGCCCCCAGACGACCTGAGTGGGCCGCTGCAAGCGCCCTTCGCGCAGCCAATTCAATGTCTCGCGCTTCTGCTTTGCCAGTTCCGGCAGGAAATATCGCGCGCCGGCTCCCTCCTCGACCATTTTCTGGACGCTGACTTTATATTTCGGCTGCTCGAAGACTTCCATCACCGCATCGATCCATTCATCGGTGACCTTCTTTGGATCGTAGGAATAACCCTCGTAGATCCAACGGGCGCTTTCGCGGCTGTAAGGCGCATAGGGTGAGTTCGAAAGGATGACTTCGTTTGGGCTGACACGCGGGCTGAGCGTCCCGCTGCTGACGATGGTGACCGAGCGGACGAGATGCGGATATTCAAGCGCGATGCGCGTAACGCCGAAACCACCACGGGAATGGCCGACCAGATGAACCGGAGGCAGTTTCAGAGCTTCGATGAACGCCGCCGCATGGCGTATGACCGAGGCCATCGTATAGTCCTCGTTGCGAACAGGATTGTCGGTGAACCCCTGCCCGATCTTGTCAAAGGCAATGACCTTGAAGCCGTCGGAGAGCGGCAGGAAATTGAGGCTCCATACAGGCGCGCTGGAAGCCGAATCCGACGAGCCGAAATTGCCGCCATACATGAAGACGATCGGCTCGCCTTGGCCCGCCTCATAGTAGCGGGTCTTCAGACCCTGCACATCGATATGTTTCGGCGCCGGCAGTTTCAGACCCTGGACCGGAGCAAAATTTATCTGGGGCACGGCATTTTCCTCTCTTTTATATTCTCTGCCTGACGCTGGATCCCTAGCCGCGCCCAGCAGTCGGTGTCGCCAGCATTTCCGGGCTTTGACGCCCCTTCTTGGCGCGTGTCCGTTCCGTTTTTGGCTGGAACAAATGCGTCAGCGGACGCAGGATCAAGGCATCGCCGATCGCCACGAAGAAAACGATGGCAAGACAAATGGCGATAATGCTGTCGACGCTGCCGAAATCGCGCGCCCATTGCATCATGTAGCCAAGACCGGAACGGCCGCCGAACAGTTCGGCGATCAGGCTGATCTTCCAGCAGACGCCGTAGGAGATGCGCGCCCCTGAAATGATGAATGGAGCCAGCAGAGGCAGTTCGATGCGCCAGAAAATCGACCACGGGCGGCGACCAAAGCTGCGCCCCATTTCGATTTCCTCGCGACCAATCTCCTTGCCGCCCTCCGTGACGTTCACCAGGCAGAAGGGAAAGATAATCAACACTTGGACGATGAGAATCGCGGTGCCCGTCAGACCGAACCAGACCGTACCGAGAATGGCCCAGACGATAGCCGGGAATGACGTGAAGAACGGCACCAGCACGTCATCGACAATGCCGCCAATCCACGGAAAATAGCGCGGCAGGATACCAAGCGCGCTGCCGAAAACCGTCGCCAGAATGACAGCCAGCACGACACGAAGACCCGTCGCCGCCGCATGGCCCCAGAACTCGGCATCGGTGCCGAGGCGCACAAGTTCCCAGAAAACTTGAATGGGGCTGGGAAAGACATTCGGCGGAAACTGCGCCGAGGACAGCCACCAGACAGCGATGGCCGCGATCACGAAAGTTTCGGCGACGAGGCGCTGGCCGATCCCGTTAGGAGAGCTCATAACGCCTCCGCAAACGTTTCTGGATCGCAGCGAAGATGACGCGGTCGGTGAGATAGACCACCAGCAGGATCAGGGCGGCCACCGCGAAGACCATATCGGTCCAATAGCGTTGACGGGCCAGATTAATGAGCATGCCAAGCCCGGACGAGCCGCACAACAGCTCCGCGGTCAGCACCACCTGCCAGCCAATGCCGAAACACAAACGAATGGTGGCAAAGAGATAGGGAAACATCATCGGCAGAATGATCCAGAACGTCTGCCTCAACGCGCCGCGCCCGAAACTGCGGCCCATCTCCACCACTTCGCGATCAAGCTCTCGCAAGCCGGTGCCAGCATTGATGATGGCAAACGGCAGCAGCACGATTGTGGTGGCGAAAATCACCGAGCCTTCATTGACGCCGAACCAGATCATCGCCAGGAAGGCCCAGCCGATGCTGGAGAAAGAATTCAGGAACGGGGTCAACCTGCCGTAGATCGCCAGGTCAAGAACGTTGAAATAATAGCCCAGAAGCGCGATGGCGACGCCCAGAACGAAGGCAAGCACCACCGACACTGTCACATGTATCAAAGAAGATATCGCATAAGCGAGGTTTCTCGGATCGGTCCATAATTCGACGAACCGCTCCCAGACACGCGCCGGGCTCGGGATGAGCACCGGCGGCATGTGCGCCGAATACAATTGCCAGGCAACGAACACCAAAAGCACGAAGGCAATCGTGATCAGGCGCCGCGACGTCAGAAACGTCGTCGGCAATCGTCGATCAGGGGGAAGCGATGGACTCGATATCGACATCAGATGGCAATTCGTCGCGATTTATGAGGATATGAAAGATGATCGCTACTGCAGGATCGCTTTCGGCCAGATCAGCTCATCGGCACTCGCGGGAACCTTTTTCAGCATTCCCATTTTCGCGCCCGATTGCCAGGCCTTCATCATCACCTGTTTATCGGTGGGTCCAAGCGACAACGGCATCTGGGCGTAGGTCAGGAACCAGGTCTGCAGGTCATCCTTGGAAATCTTGTACTTCGGCGCGACGGCCGCGAACACTTCGTCCGGATTCTTCAGGACATATTCAGCCGAAGCCTTGAGGAGCTTACCCGCCGCCACATAGGCATCCGGACGCTTGTTCATGTCGCCATCGTAACCGAAGAGAAAGAGCGACGGCATCGGACCGCCATACATCTTCTCGAGTTCCTTGGAGCCATGGAGAACCGAGCGGTACTTACCGTCTTTCGTCGCGGCATAGGATGGCACGTTGCTGAACGATACCGCGTCGACGCGACCCGCCTGAAGCGCGGCTTCGAATTGCGCCTGCGGCATCTCCACCCAACGGAAATCACCGCCCACGAGATCGGCATTCATGCCGAAATGCTCGCTGATCACCCAGCGCACGGAGATCACGTTCTGGGCCTCTCCGGAGACCACCGCGATGGTCTTCCCTTTCAGGTCCTGAATCGTTTTGTAGGGCGAATTCGGCATCACCCAGACATCGGCACTATGGCCCTCGGGATGGTAGCGCAGCAGCGTGCTGAGCACTTTGATCGGTAGGCCGCTCTCGCGCATCTGCGGCAGCGACAGAACGCCGTTCGGCATCAAGTTGAACTGCTGGGTCATCGCCGCCTGCATCAACGCGGGGATCGATGACACGCGCTCTACTTTGATCGTGACATTCGGATCGCTGACCTTGCCATTCTCGATCGCCCAGACCACCGCGTCATAACCGGGGTCCGGCAAGGAGCCATAGGTGATGGTTTCCGCGGCAAGCGCCGCGTTCAATCCGAAAGCGAAAGCCAAGCCGGTTATGGCACTTCTGATGATCGGCATGTTCATAGCAAAGCCCTTCCTATCGTGTTTCTCTTTTTCCGTATGAACCAGTCGCCTATTGCATGATCGCCTTCGACCACATCAGCTCGTCGGCGCTATCGGGCATTTTCTTCAACATCCCCGTCTTGAGGCCGATCTGCCAGGCTTTCATCATGACGCTCTTGTCGGTCGGCCCAACCGACATCGGCATCTGCGCATAGGTCAGGAACCAGGTCTGCAGATCGTCCTTGGACATTTTGTATTTCGGCGCCACGGCGGCGAAGACTTCGTCGGGATGTTTCAGCACATATTCGGCTGAAGCTTTCAGCAGCTTTCCAACCGCCACATAGGCCTCGGGCCGCTTGTTCATGTCGTCCTCATAGCCAAAGAGCAAATTCGACGGCATCGGACCGCCGAACATTTTATCGAGCTCTTTCGACCCCTGGAGCACGGAACGATATTTGCCATCCTTGGTTGCGGAATAGGACGGCACGAGATTGAACTGAGCCGCGTCGACGCGGCCAGATTGCAACGCTGCCTCGAACTGCGCCTGCGGCATCTCCACCCAGCGGAAATCGCCGCCAACCAGATCGGCATTCATGCCGAACCGCTCACTGATCGCCCAGCGGACGGAGATAACGACTTGCGATTCACCCGAAACGACCGCGATCGTCTTGCCTTTAAGATCCTGGATCGTCTTGTACGGCGAGTTGGGCATAACCCAGATATCGGCACTGTGGCCTTCCGGGTGATAACGGAGCAGCGTGCTCAGAACTTTGACCTTCAACCCGCTCTCACGCATTTGCGGCAGCGACAGCACGCCATTAGGCATCAGGTTGAACTGCTGCGTCATCGCCGCCTGCATCAACGCGGGAATGGAGGAAACGCGCTCGATTTTCAGCGTAACGTTTGGGTCGCTGACTTTGCCATTCTCAATGGCCCAGACCACGGCGTCATAGCCAGGATCGGGCAGAGAACCATATGTAATGGTCTCCGCCGCCGTGGCAGCATTCAGGCCGCACATGAGCGCGAAAGCCGTCACTAGTCTTCGTATGATCGGCATCTTCATAATTCGTCCCTTCCTGTCGCGGTTTCCGCCGTTTTTATTCTTCCGCCTGTTCCGGAACACCGAGCAGGTGCGTCAGGCGCATGCGCGCGGAGTTCATTTCCGGCGACGCGAGATTGCGCGGGCGCGGCATCGACAGGCTTACCGTCTCCAGAACGCGCGTCGGCTTAACCGACAGGACGACAACCCGATCCGCCAGCTCAAGAGCTTCATCGACTTCATGCGTGACGAAGACAATCGTCTTGCCAGTCTTCTTCCAGATTTCAATGATCTCCGAGCGCATGCGTCGGCGCGTCGTTACGTCAAGGGCCGAGAACGGCTCGTCCATGAGAACGATGCGTGGATCGACGGCAAGCGCACGCGCGATCGACACGCGTTGGCGCTCGCCACCCGACATCATGGCCGGATATTTATGGGTGTCCCGACCAAGGCCGACGAGGTCAAGGAGCGCCCGCGCCTTCTGACGCATCTCGTCGGCGCCACGTTCGCGGCCAAAGCGCAGTTGTTGGCCGAGGATGACATTGGCTTCCGCATCGCGCCAGGGCAGCAGCCGGGGCGATTGGAAAACGTAAGCAATCTCCTGCCAGCCTTGCGCGGCCGGCGCGCCGGCAACCGTCACGCTGCCCGTATCGACACCGAGCAAATCGCCGATTACCCGTAGCAGAGTGGATTTTCCGCAGCCACTGGGGCCAAGAATACAGAGGAACTCGCCATCGTTCACCGAGAACGACAATTGGTCATAGATCACCTCTTTCTGGAAGGCGATGCTGACACGATCAAGCTCGATGATTGCCGTCATCGCATTCCTCGCCTTTTGGCCTCAAACCTGCTCGTGCTCGCCATGGTTGCAGTTCCGAATGAAAATCTTCGTCAAGTCGATCATGCGGTGTGTTTGGCAACAACAGAAAAGAAGTCGGCACAGCCTCAACCAGCCGTTAAACGCCCTGCCTCTTTTTCACGCTGCAATGCCCACTCGGCGATATCGCGGCTGCGCGTATAGTAGACACCGTCGTGCTGGCGTACATAATCGAGACAACGCCGAATGGTATTCGCCATGGTGGGCCGGCCGGCCATGTGGCTGTGCAATGTGATGCTCAGCCATTTTGGCGCGCCCTCCTGTCCTTCCCGATAGAGCTGATCGAAGGTTTCTTTGAAGTTTTCCAAGAAGACCGACGTGGGGTTACTCGGGAAAATCCACGCGGCAATGTCGTTGGTGAAGATGTTGGTGCGCGGCAGCGTGACGAATGGACCCGCCTTGGTCTGTTGCACGAACGGCAGATCATCGCTGGCGTCGTCCCCGACCCAGATATACCCCTGCTCCGCCAGAAGCTCATTGGTGACATCCGAGCCGCTGGAACCGGGACTGGTCCAGCCCACCGGGCGAATGCCGCCCGTGGTTTCGGTGAGAATGGCCGTGCAGCGCGCAATCTCCGCCCGCTCCTGCTCGGGCGTCGCATCCTTGGCATAGACGTCATTGGCCCAACCGTGTCCCAGCACCTCGTGGCCATCCTGTGCGAAGGTGCGGATGACGTCGGGATGCCGCTCGGCCGCAAGACCATTGGCGGAGATCGAAGACTTCAAGCCGAATTCGTCGAGAATGTTCATGATGCGCCAGATGCCGGCTTTCCAGCCGTAGTCGCCATAAGACAGAGAGAAGCGGTCGAGCTGCCCCCGGCTGGCGACGAAATTGACCTGACTTTGCTTTTCGAAGGCCTCGAACGGAACGCCAATGGAGAAGGCAATCTTCTCCTGGCCGGGCCAGCTCCATGCGCGGGGAAATCGGGGACGCTTTGCCATGAATGCTCCTGAAATTAGAATGTCGGTGGCGTGCAGGCGCTGATCACCTCGCACGATTCGGAGCCAATGCAGCGAAACCGGTGCGGCCGGCGGCTTTCGAAAGAATAGGCATCGCCAGGGCCGAGCACACAGCGCTCGCCATCGACGGTCACTTCGAGTTGTCCGCGAATGACAACCCCGCCCTCTTCGCCGTCATGCTGCAAAGGCACCGACCCGGTGTCGGCACCGGGCTGATAGGTCTCCTTCAAAATTTGCAGCATGTTGCCGTTCGAGTAGGAACCGACCTGACGATAGGAAATGTCGCCTTTGCCGATTTCAACCAGTTCACTGGCGCGATAGAAAGCCTGGTGTTCGTCGGCGGGGGCCGTCACCGAGAAAAACTCTGCGAGCCCCATGGGAATACCGTCGAGCACCCGCTTCAGCGCGCCGACCGAGGGATTGACCTCATTGGATTCAATCATCGCAATGGTCGAACTCGTCACCCCCGCCCGCTTCGCCAGAAGGCGTTGCGACATCTTCTTTTGGGTGCGGACGAAGCGCAGGCGCTCGCCGACATCGACTGTCATTGTTTCGCTCCCCTGCGCCCTCAACCTTCTCGCTTCAGCGTCCATTCCGCGATGTCGCGCTTGCGGGCAAACCAGACGTTTTCATGCTGCTTGGCATAAGCGATACATTTGCGGATGGTCGGGATCAGCGTCGGCCGCCCGGCCATGTGGGCGTGTAATACGATCTCGATCCATTTCGGATGGCCGCGTTGGCCTTCCGCGTAAAGCTCGTCGAACGTATCCTTGAACTGTTCCCAGATCACCGAGGGTGGGTTCTTGCCAGCGATCCAGATGCTCAGATCATTGGTCGGCGTATTGACGCGCGGCAGCAGCACCATCGGTCCGCCTGTGGTGGTCTTCACATAGGGCAGATCGTCATCTGCCTCATCGCCATTCCACAGATAGCCCTCGGCGGCGAGGAAGTTGAGCGTATTGCTGGAGCCGGCACTGCCAGGACTTGTCCAGCCGACGGGGCGCACGCCAGCGGCATCGGTGATCGCTTTCGTCACGCGACGGATTTCTTCCAGCTCCTGTTCGGGATCGCTGTCATTGGTGAGCATATCGTTTTCCCAGCCGTGGCCGACGGGCTCATGGCCGGCGTCGGCGACAGCTCGGATCTGATCGGGGTAAAGCTCGGCCGCCTTGCCGTTGATCGACATGCTCGCCTTCAAGCCCGTCTCATCCAGAAGATCGAGAATGCGATAGACGCCCGCCTTGGCGCCGTAGCGCGCATAGGACAGAGAAAAATGATCGATCTGCCCTGGCCGGCCTTCCTGCGTGTATTGGCTTTTGAAGCGAAAAGCCTCAAGCGCCAGGTTGATGCTCATCGCAATCCTTGCCTGGTTCGGCCATTCCCACTTCCGGGGATAACGCATGGGATTGGACGACATCGATATTCCTCTCACGTTCATAGAGTGAAGACAGGCGCCTGCTTGAGGTAGTGCGGTTCCATCTCCGGCCGGAACTTCTCCATCAAGGGGCGATTGAGATCGGCCGGAGCGCGCTGCCCAGCAGGAAGCAATGGCGCATAGACGGTGTCGCCGATTTCCTGCTGGAAGCTGCGCTTGGTCTGGGCGACGAGATCGCGATCCTGCAGATAGTCGATCACTGCGCCCGACAAGGCTTTCGCGCCGGCAAGTCCACCCTTATGGGCGATGGAGGTGGCCAAGGCTGCACCGGCGCTCCAATGATGAAACGGCAGATGTGGCACGTTGCCTGGAAACCAGATGCGTCCCATCGGCACTTTCCAGGAGACATCGCCGCAATCATTGGATGCTGCGATCTGAACCGCCGGTCCTTTGAACGGTGTCACCGCGGGGCGTAAGCCAATCTCCGCGACTTTCGCCTGACGCTGCAAGGTACGGGCAAAATCATGCTCGGTCTGCGTCCAGACAGGCATGCCGACAGATTCGACATTGCGTTGAATGACTTCGGCAATCGTCTGATTGAGCCGGACCGGCCAGACGGCAGCACGAACATCGATGCTCAACTCGCAATTGGCCATGAGCGCGGCGCCCTGCGCGATCTGCTGGGCGCGCTCGAAGAGCCGTCGAGCGCCGTCGGCCGTCGGATCGCGGAAATACCACCAGCAAGCGGCGACGGCGGGAATGACATTGGGTTGTTCTCCGCCCTTGGTGATGACGCGATGGGCCGTCATCGTCGGCTTCATATGTTCGCGGTGTTGCGCCAGCCCCATATCCATCAAAACGACGGCATCAAGGGCATCGCGCCCCTTCCAGGGCGAAACCGCGGCATGGGCTGACTCGCCACGGAAAGTGAATTCGGCGGAGACGGCGGCGCTCTGCATCATGCCGTAGTCCGTGCCGAACTCATCGAGAATATGATCGTGAAAAGCCAGATCGACATCGTCGAAAAGGCCATCGCGGACAAAATAGGGCCGGCTCAGCAATTGTTCTTCGGCTGATGCTCCGAAGATTTTCAAAGTGCCCAGCAGGCCGAATTTTTCCATGGAATAGCGGATCGCCAAAGCGGAGGCGATCATGACGGCAGCGTTGGTATTGTGCCCTTCGCAATGTCCAGGTGCGCCTGCGACGATCTCCGCCCGTTCCGTTACGCCGGACTTCTGGCTGTTCGATGGATTGGCGTCATATTCCGTGTGGACGGCGATGACCGGCTCGCCCTTGCCATAGGTGGCCAGAAACGAGGTCGCGAAGCCGGATATGCCCTTCTCAACATGGAAACCATGCTGTTCGAGCAACGACGTCATCAGCCCGGCCGTGCGAGTTTCCTGCACGCCAAGCTCGCCAAAGTAAAAGATGGAATCGTTCAATGTGATGAAGGCGCGCTCGTTACGAGCCACGAAATCAATTGCGAATTCTTTTGCCGATCCGGATGTCGCAACAGGCACCACGCCGCCCTCTTGAACCATTGCCCTGGTTCAATCACGGCACCTCCAGCGCAACAATGGAAAAGAAGTTTCGAGCGGCCTAACCAAATGTCATGCAAGGCCGCCCGCGACCGCAAAGGGATTAGGCGGATTCGCTGACCGCGGTCTTGCGTTGGCGACCACGACGGGTCGTGGCCGGCGCG
Organism: Rhizobiales bacterium 62-17; assembly: GCA_001898965.1. GTDB lineage: Bacteria > Pseudomonadota > Alphaproteobacteria > Rhizobiales > Beijerinckiaceae > Terripilifer. The sequence continues at coordinate 589,574 of MKVW01000001.1, read as the reverse complement.
GTATGTGCCTGCCGGCGCACGCCTTGCACCGCCTCGAAACGCCAGGCTTCGCCGCGCAACGGCTTCAGCAAGCCTTCTTCCTCCGCCTGGCGCTGCAATTCGTCGGCCCGCAGCAGTTCCAAGGCCATATCGCGGAAGCGCCGCGCGGCCGGCGGCATCGCGGTGTTCGCGCGCCACATCAAGCAGACGGAATCGGGCGCGCCGATCGGCGGCGTGTTGAGAACCCGGGCGATACCGCGAATTTCAAGCTGCGCCGCCACGCCTTCCGGCAGGATTGTCAGAAAGTCGCCCGACTGAAAAAGGCTCATCGTCAGCAACAGACATTGCGTCTCAATCAGATTGGTTGGGAAGGGAAGCTGATGACGCGACAATTCAGCCGCCAAATGCTCGCGGCCGTAACGGCCGACAAATCCTTCGGGAATCAGCACCCAAGCCTGTTTCGCCAGATCACCCCACGACGGTTTGCGTACATTGGTCAAAGGATGGTTGGGGCTGGCGACGATCAGCATGCGATCGCTCAACACCTGATGCGCTTCAAAACCCGCGCCTGCGGCCGTGGCATCGAAACGCCCGTAAAGCAGCGAGATCGTGCCTTTCGACAAACGATCCATCAAGGTTTCGAGGTCGGTATCGACCAGTTGCACGGTGACGTTGGGATGCGCTTTCTTGAAAGCGGCGGTGACGCGCGACAGAAACGGCTGACCGGAAATGGTGCGCGTGCCGAGGGTCAACACGCCCCCCATGCCGGACTTCATCAGCGCGAATTCCTCGCTGAGGCATTCAAGTTCGGCCACGATACGGCGGGCCGATTGCAGCACGCATTGGCCAACTTCGGTCACTTCCAAGCGGTGGCCGTGCCATTCGAATAGCGGCGTTCCAATGCCCTTTTCGATTTCACTGCGGGTCTTGGAAACAGCCGCCTGGCTGATGCACAGCCGATCGGCCGTGCGGGTGATGCTGCGCTCCTCGTCCAGCGCCAGGATCAGCCGCAAATGACGCAGGCTGACGCGCTGACGCAGGAACTTCATCGCCATCGGGGGGACTTCGGCCATCTGGACCACCTTCTTATGACGGGGCGAAATGTTAACCCGTTGTAGGTTCCAGTCCAGCCCGATTTTACTTTTGGTCATGCCCGGATTTGATGCATCTGCCCGTAAAGCAGCCAAGCCCGAGCTGATCTGCCGCCGAATTAGCGACCGCCATCAACGAGAAGGACTTGCCCGGTCAGCCAGGAGGCGTGATCGGAGGCGAGAAAAAGGGTCGTACTGGCGATGTCATCAGGCCGGCCGATACGCCGCATGAACGTGTTCTCGACATGGGCTTTTTGCGCTTCGGGACTGTAGCGCTCCCAATCGGCCTTGGTGAAAGCGTTGGAGAGAACGAACCCTGGAGCGACGCTGTTGACCGTGATCCCGAACGGCCCCAGCTCCATCGCCATCTGGCGCGTCAGGCCGACGATCGCGTGTTTGGCGGCCGTGTAAGGATGCAACTTGGTGCGCGAAGCCGCCACCCCGGCGCCCGAACTCATATTGATGATACGCCCATAGCCTGCGCGCTTCATCGCCGGGACCGTAGCGCGGCTGACCGCGAAGGCGATGCGCGGATTACGGGCCATCACCGCATCCCATTCGCTGTCGGACACCTCCTCCAGCGGGCGCGGCACGGCATGGGCGAAGCCGCCGGCATTGTTGACCAGGATATCGATAGCGCGTCCGGTCTCCTGTTCGATGTCGCCGATCCAGGCCCGCAACGCTTTATCGTCGGTCAGATCCACCGTGCGGATGTGGGCGCCCTTCGCGGCAATGCTTTCCAATCCATCTGGATCGATATCGCAGCAATAGAGATTTGCGCCGCTTTCAATGAACCGTTCGGAGATACAACGTCCAAGCCCATCGCGGGCGCCCGTCACAACCACCGTCTTGTTATCGAACCGAATTTCCATTGGCATTCCTTCAACCGATCTACGGCAGCCATCACTATGCACGCCGGCGCGTCGAAGTGATTTGAATTTTGGTCGCGAGGGCCGCAACCAAAGATCAAATCACTTTCCATCGCATCTCCGGCATAAGGGCGACGGTACGAACGACTGGAGACCGCCGATGCGCGTGATGCCGAACGATCTTGACGCCTACTGGATGCCGTTCACGGCCAACCGCCAGTTCAAACAAGCACCGCGCATGCTCGTCTCGGCCAAGGGCATGTATTACCGCTCGGATGACGATCGGCCGATTCTCGACGGCACATCGGGATTGTGGTGCGTCAACGCCGGCCACGGCCGCGTCGAGATCGCCGAAGCCGTGCAGACGCAATTGGCGCTTCTTGACTATGCGCCATCGTTTCAAATGGGCCATCCGATTGCGTTCGAAGCCGCCGCAAAGCTGCGGCAAATCCTACCGGAAGGACTGAGCCACATTTTCTTCGCCAATTCCGGATCCGAGTCCGTCGACAGTGCGTTGAAGATCGCGCTCGCCTATCACCAGCTCCGCGGCGAGGGGCGCCGGACCCGCCTCATCGGGCGCGAACGCGGCTATCATGGCGTCGGCTTCGGTGGCATTTCCGTAGGCGGCCTTGCCGGCAACCGCCGGCAGTTCGCGCTTTTGCCAAATGTCGACCACCTGCCCCACACCCATGATCTGGAGAAAAATGCCTTCAGCCGCGGCCTGCCCGAACGGGGCGCCGATCTGGCCGACGATCTCGAACGGCTCGTCGCCTTGCATGATCCCTCGACCATCGCCGCGGTGATCGTCGAGCCCATGGCGGGCTCGGCCGGCGTTTTGCTGCCACCCAAGGGCTATCTGGAACGGTTGCGGGCAATCTGCTCGAAATACGGCATTCTTCTCATCTTCGATGAAGTGATCAGTGGTTTTGGCCGTCTGGGCGGCCATGCGTTTGCCGCCGAAAAATTCGGCGTCACCCCCGATATGATCACCATGGCTAAGGGTTTGACCAACGGCACAATCCCCATGGGCGCGGTCGCCACGAGCGACGACATCTACCGCACGTTCATGGATCAGAAGGACAACCCTGCCGCCATCGAATTGGCGCACGGCTATACTTATTCTGGCCATCCGGTCGCCTGCGCCGCGGCCATCGCAACGATCGAGACCTATCAACGCGAGCAGCTTTTCGAGCGGGCGGAATCCATGGCTCCAGCTTTCGAGAAGGCGGCCCATGCTTTGCGTGACGCACCGCATGTCATCGACATCCGCAATATGGGCCTTGTCACCGGCATCGAACTGGCACCCCGTCCAGGGCAGCCCGGCGCGCGCGCTTATGAAACCTTCGTACACTGTTTCGAGAATGGCACGCTGATCCGCGTCACCGGCGATATCATCGCTTTGTCTCCGCCGCTGATCATTTCTGAAAGCCAGATCGACGATCTCTTCAAGGCCGTACGCACGGCATTGAATACCGTCGCCTGACCCGCGCCGAACCACCTTTGGTTAAACGAGCATAACTAACGGCAAATAGGCGTGCGCACCGGCCTCTTGTATTTTTTGGACATTCGAGACTGAGGGTGAGGCTTCGTATGGAGTGGACCGCGCGATCTGCCACGGCAGGACAACGAAAGCAGCGACGCCGCGATGGCACGCTGAGAATCGGCGCCTTCTGGCCCTATTCCAGAACACTTCTGCCTTCGCTGGAAATCGCGCGGCAAAATCCTGATATCCTGGAGCTGGACAGCCATATTCTCTTTGCCCAAGCCATCGAAAATATCGGTCTGGATTTCGCTCTGATCGCCGACGGTTACGCTCCGGCATCGGAAGCCGTGTCACGGACCGGCTTTCAGGATCCCTCGACCAATGCGACGATCATCTCCGTACCGCTGTTTCTCGCCACCCAGCATCTTGGCATCATTTCGACGATGCACACCACGTTCCTGCATCCCGTGGTGATTGCCCGGCTTGGCTCTCATCTGGATTGGATCAGCGGCGGCCGCTGGGGCTGGAACATCGTCAACGGCTTTCGCGATCATGAAGCCCGCCTGTTCGGCTTCGAGAAGAAGGTGGACGGCTATGCCCTGGCGCAAGAGGCCGTCGATATCGCCAGCGCTTTGTGGCAGCGCACGCCTGAAGCCGTTACCTACGAGGGCCAATATTTCAAGGTTGACGGCAAGATGCGTCGACCTGTTCCGCAGATGCTGCCGCTGCTGGTCAGCGCCGCCGCGTCTGCTCAGGGGCTCGCTTTCGCCGCCGCCAATTGCGATTATCTGTTCACTTCGGCGTTGACCAAACCCGTCGTGCAGGAAACCGCGGTGACGCTGCGCACGAATGCGGAACGATCGGGCAAGGAGCCACCGCGTATCCTCATTCTTTGCGACCTGCTTATTCGCGATACACCGGGCACAGCACAGCAGACCTTCGCCGATCTACTCGGCTCGACCGATCCGGAAGCGCAGAAAACCTGGGCCTCGCATCTCTCGAAGATCGGCGATACGCGCCCTAACGCGGCCGAAATCATGTCGCTCGTTGGAACGCCAAACGAAATCGTCGAGCAGATCATCGAACTGCATCGCGACTGCGATCTGATGGGCGGCTTTGCGTTTCGCATGCTGCTGTGGGGCCCGGAAGAGGCCAAACGCCTTGCGCCCGTGCTCTCGCAATTGCAGAAGGCGGGCATCTGGACGCCGCCCGCCAGCCGCGATCATTCGTGGTAGCCGCGTAGCTAGTTTGCGCGGATGTTGAGTGGTTTCACCAATGCGCCCCAGCGCTCATATTCCGACCGATAATATCGCACGAAATCATCGCCAAATTTATCGCCGACGATGAGCGCCAACGGCTCGTAACGTTTCTTCACGTTCGGGCTTTGGATTGCGACCTTGAGATCGCTGACCAACCTCTTGACGATTGGCTCTGGCGTATTGGAGCGGACGAAGAAGCCGTACCAGAGCGAAACTTCAATATTATAGCCCGCTTCCTTGAAGGTCGGGACATTCGGCAGCATGTCGAGCCGCTTCGCCGTCGTGACCGCCAGAGCGCGCAGCTTGCCGCTTTCGATTTGCGACCGCACGAGGCCGACGTCGGGAACCATCACCGTCAACTCTCCAGCTTGCACATCACTCACGGCCGGTGCAGTTCCCTTATAGGGGACGTGAGTGAACTGCACGCCGGCCTCGTTGCCGAGAAGAAACATCGTGATCGCATAAGACGAACCGATACCGGCTGAACCAAACGTCACCTTTCCTGGATGGCTTTTGGCATAGGCGATCAATTCCGCCAGGTCCTTGACGGGGGTCTTCTCGGGATTGACCACCAGGACGAGCGGCATCGAGCCCGCCTCGGCGATCGGTGTCCAGGCTTTCAAGGAGTCAAACGGCATATCGTCCATGACGAAAGGATTGATCGTCGTCGTGCCCATCGTCCCGAACCATAGAGTATGGCCATCAGCCGGCTGGCCCAGCGCCGAATTGGCCGATACCAATCCGCTGCCACCCGATCGATTCTCGACCACCACGGGTTTTCCCAGGCGCGGCGTGAGTTCGTCGGCGATGACGCGTGGCATCAGATCGGACGTACTCCCTGGCGTGCCGGGGGTGATGATCGTTACCTGCTTGGTTGGATAGTCCTGGGCCTGTCCGTAGCCCGTCGCCATCAAAGCTAGGAGCCCTGCATAAACAAGTGCCTTCATCGTTTCTTCCTCCCCAAGATAACGATGTCGCTATGCCTTCACACCTCGGGCATCACCCGTGGAGAAGGCGTAGCGCATCGAGATGCTGTTGACGGATCGCTGGCAATTGCGAAGGATTGAGGCGGCCGAACCCGCAATAGGCAGCGACGCCGAAATCAGGCACCAACTTCCTCACAATCGCGAGGCGCGCCGGATAGCTCTCCATACTGTGCACCATGCCAAGAAAAACACGCGCGCCGTTCGGTTCGAGCCCACGCAGGGGCTCATAGAAGGCCTCGTCCATGCGCGCCAAGAGCGGGATATGCATCCAGCCGACCGGACGACCGGCTGCGCGGACGAAGGCATTCGCCATCAAAACGGCACCGGAAATGTCCTCCGGCTCGAAGCGCGGCCAGCCTCCGAGGGTGCCAAAGCACATATGGAAGCCCACCAAGACGTCATGCGGTATCCAAGACAGTAACGCTTGGATTTGCGGTGTATTGCGATCAATGGCAGTTGCAGCTGGCTGCCCGGCAATAGCGCCATAGGCATCCTGCACTTCGCTCGCGCAGTCGAGCTGGATGGCAAGATCGCGCGCTGGAATGTGGCGGACGATGGTCTCCAATTCAGCTTTCAACGCTTCGACATAGCCGCGACGAACTTTCTCGACGTCATCCTGATCGGGAAATATCCGGTAAGGCACGGCGCTGTTGACCGAAGGCACCGACACCTGAAAGCGCATTCCAGCCGGATATAAGCCCTCAGCACGCAAGGCTTTGAAGATGAAATAGGAGTTGATCGCATCGCGGGCATAACCCAGACGCCATCCCTTGTCGCCGAAAGCGACCGTCTCGATCCCGTCGCGCACTCTGAATTGCCAACTGTCGCCGGCATCACGTGGATGAAGACGTTCGACACCGCCTTCTTTCGCAGGCTGTCGCAGCGTTTCAAGGTCAGGATGGTTGGCAAACACCGCATAATGAACGCGGCTGATCCAATGGCTACGTGGACCGACCTCACCATCCGGCATCGCCACCAGAGACGATGCCAATGCCGGCCCGAATTCCCGGAACACTTCTTCATTCGTGTCATAGGGAATGCTTCCGACCAGCAATATCTCCGCAGCCATGAACGTCCTCCACTTGAATAGGATTTTCACCTATAGTAAAATTTATTTATCTAATGGTGAAATAAAACGGATAGGATGTCAAACCGCATGGCGAACGACGAGGCGCGAGGGATCGGGTCGCTGGAGAACGGTCTCGCCATTCTGCGTCTACTGCGGGATGAGCCCGGTCCGATTGCGCTCGGCGATCTGTCCGACAAATGCGGGATGGCGCCCAGCAAATTGCATCGCTACTGCATCAGCCTGGTGCGCGCAGGCTTTGCCGTGCAGGAAGGCCGCGGGTCCTATCGCTATGCAGATGGATCGAGCGCGCAGGCCTCGGCCAAAGCGATCGCGCTCGACATCATTCGCGAGCGTCTCCCCCAGTTCGTGAAAGAGGTTGGCCACACGACCTTCATTTCCGAATGGCAGGATGCCGGGCCGAAGATTCTGCATGTGGAAGAATCGGATGAACCGATCTCCGTCAGGCCGAAGCAGGCTGGGCATCTCGCTGCCTTCAGCTCCTCAACCGGCAAGATGTTCCTGTCACGCCTGCCAGAAGAAAAAATGCTGGCCTTCATCGCGAAGGAGCAGAAGCGCTTGCGCGCCTTGGGCCATGCGCCCCGCGCACTTGCAACCCTGCGAACAAACTTCCTCAATCGACTCGATAGTCTTCAACGTTCGCCGCTTGCCTTCACCGATGGCGATCACATCAAGGGCATCAGCTCGATGACGGGAATGGTCGACAGCGGCGGTCAGGCCCCGCCTCTTGCGGTGACGGTATTCGGGATATCGGAAACCTTCACGACGCAGCCCGAGAGCAAGGGCGCGAAAGCCTTGCTTCGCTTTGTTCATGACAATGCTCAGAGGATTCGAGCCAGGATAAAATAAGGTCCCTATCCTAGGCTGCTGATCTGAAACCAGCACTTTAAGTGGTGAGAGCGCTGGGGCTCGAACCCAAAGCCTTTCTCACGTCCGAAGGTGCTCGAAGAGCGTTTTCGCTCGGAAAGCGACAAATATTCTTGTCCGCGCAACCGGTTGCGCTTTTCGATTGGACGCAGGATCGCGTGAACCGGCTGAAAATATTCCCCGGAGCGCGGCGCCGCGGCGCGATAGTGGTGCGTTTATAGGGCAGCGTTCCACTTGCGAGGACGGTCGGCATGAGCGGACCCAATCTGAAGCGGCCCCCCGTACTGTTGGGATCGGCATCCTCGGGGGGAACGATCGCGGCCATGCGCCACCTCGCCCGTTTCGGCGTCGGCGTCAACGTGATCGTCGACCACCCTTTTTGCGTGGCTGGTTGGTCGCGCTTCGCCGGGCGCCGTTACGCCGGGCCGGTCGAAAGCGACAATATACGCTATCTTGATGGGCTGCTCGCGATCGGAAAGCGCGATCCCGGGCAGCTGCTGCTGCCGACTTCAGATGAATTGGTCTGGCTTTATACCTTCAACGCACCGCTCCTCGATCGCTATTTCCGCCTGTATCAACCTCCGGTCGAGACGATCAAACGCATCCTCGACAAGGCGCTGCTTGAAAAGGCTGCAACAATCGCCGGCGTCGCGGTCCTGCCGAGCTGGGATCCGCAGAACACCGACGAACTTGCCGAATTGGCGCCGCATCTGCCTTATCCGGTGCTGATCAAGCCCCGCACCCATGTCCATCGTCTGCGAAACGACAAGGGCATGGTCGTGCATTCTCCGGACGAACTCGCTGCGGAATATCCACGCTTCCTGGCTCGCGAGCGGCACGGTTTTGACGACACGGCGCGCGCGCCCAGCGCGGTGCGTCCGGTGATTCAGAAATTTGTCGATGTCGGGCGCGAAGGCGTGGTTTCCATCTCCGGCTTCATCGGACGGAGCGCCGATGTGTTCGTGACGCGACGTTCGACCAAAATCCTTCAGCGGTCGCGACCGGTAGGGGTGGGCGTCTGCTACGAGTCGTGCGCGGCCGATCCCGCACTGTCGCAGGCCGTCTACCGCCTGTGTCGAGAACTCGGCTATTTTGGATTGTTCGAGGTCGAGTTCATCCTGCATGACGGCGCCTGGACGGTCATCGATTTCAACCCGCGCCTGTTCAACCAGATTGGCCTCGACCTGCGCCGTGGGCTGCCACTGCCGATGCTGGCTTACTTGGACGCCCTCGGCGAGACCGACGCGGTGCGAGCGCTTGCGGCCGAGGCGCAGCACGAAGACCCAACCGAAAAAACCGCTTTCTGTGACAATTTCACCCTTCATGCGATCCTGCTCGCGCAGACGCTCTGCATGCGGATACGTCTCGAGGATCTGGCACATTGGCGACGCTGGGCGCGGCAGAACCGCGCGCACATGGTCCATTTCGCTTCCAATCGCCAAGATCCGATGCCGGGCATCGTCCATATCCTCTCCGAGCTCTATCTCGGATTTCGGGCAGCGCCGCGCTTCGTGCGGACCATGCTCCCATCCGCTCCCCCGATCGCGCGTGGGCTGTGACCATGAGCAAGCCATGCGTCGCGATCATCGGCGGCGGCCCTTACGGGCTGTCGCTCGCGAGCCATCTCGCAGCTCGCAATGTCGCGCACCGGATTTTCGGCCGGCCCATGGCCTTCTGGAGTCAGATCGCCCGTGCCGGGTCGCGACGCTATCTCAAGTCCTACTGCTTCGGCACGAACATCTCGTCGCCGCACCCGGGCTCGACATTCGCTGACTACAACGGACCGCGTGGCCTGGAGACATTCGAGCCATGTTCCATCGAAAATTTTGCATCATACGGCCTTTGGTTTCAGGAGCACAACGTCGATTGGACCGAGCCCGTGGACGTCGCGAACGTGTCCTGGCGTCGTCAGAGCTTCGTCCTGACGCTCGACAATGGTGAGGAGGTCGAAGCGTCGGATGTCATCGTCGCCACGGGACTCGCAAACTTCGCGAGGATGCCGCAGGCCTTGCAGGCGCTGCCTGGAACAGCCGCCATGCACAGCGCCTGGATCGAGAGTTTCGCTGCCTTTCAAGGCCTCGAAGTTGCAGTCATCGGTTCCGGCCAGTCCGCGCTCGAAGCGGCTGCCTTGCTCCGTGAAGCCGGTGCTGCGCCGCGATTGCTGATCCGCAAACCGTCGACCCTATGGATGATCCAGGGCAGCCGCACGCGGACGCCCTGGCAGCGGATCCGTTGGCCAATTTCCGCGCTGGGCGGCAGTCCGAAGGCATGGGCGCTGTCGCAGTTGCCCGGTGCGTTTCACCGGCTGCCACCCTGCTTGCGCGCGCGCTTCATTGAAAACCTGCTGCCACCAGAAGGGGCATGGTGGCTTCGTGAGCGGGTCGAGACACTCGTACCGGTCGAACATGATACAACCGTCGTCGAGGCCCGGGAGAACGGCCATCGCGTATCGCTGCGCTTGCGGCGGGGCGGAAACAAGAGCGATCGCGAGTTGCTCGTGGATCGTGTGATCGCCGGCACGGGCTACGAGGTGAACGTCGAGCGCATCCCGTTTCTGGAGCCCGATCTGCGTCATGCCATTGCCCGGCAAGGCACCGCGCCACGGCTCGATGCGTCCTTCCAGTCCTCCGTCCCGGGCCTGCGCTTCGTCGGCCCCGCATCGTCGATGAGCTTCGGCCCGGTGTTCCGGTTCGTCGCCGGCGCCGAGTACACCGCTCGCACGATCGCCACGGCGTTGTCCCGCACCAGCGCGGCCTACACATGAACGCCGTGCGCCCGCCGATCATCGTCCTGCCGGGCGCGAGCGGTCACGCGCCTGATAGAGCATTATTCTCTGCCGACGCGGCGGACCGGGATCGTGTCGTCGCGCTTCGCTATCCACCTTGGCAGAACCATGTCGACGCCGGACTCTCCGGAGAAGCACTGGTCGGAACTCTCACGGCGGAGATCCTGCGCCGCGCTCCTCAGATGCCGGTCGTGCTGGTCGGTGTTTCGATCGGCGGCCATTTCGCCCATGCGGCCGCTCTTCGTCTCGAAAGCCTAGGCCACCGTGTCGCGGGCTTGTGCATCATCGACGCCGGAACCATTACAGCAGCGCGATCAGCACAGTGGAAGGCGCGGCTGACCTCCCACGCGCTAGACCTCCTGCGGCGCGGACGTCCCGGCGCACTTGCACTCCACGCTCGGCATCTCGCCTGGCGCGGTTTGTTTCGCCTTGCCGGAGATGGATTGCCCGCGCTGGCGCGGGGTCACGCCGCGCCGTTTCATCGGATTGGCATGATCGATCCGACCTTTGCGGAAGAATTGAGCATGCGGCTGCGAATCCGCATGGCAGCCACGTGGATGGGAAGCCTCGATGATCACCCCGCCGTTCTGCGAGCACCGACCGTTCTGTTGCGCACGCGCGTGACTACGTCGGCCGACAGCCTTTGGCGTAGACGCTGCCCCGACCTTCGCATCATCGATATTCCGGGCAATCACGAGACGCTGTTCGAGCCCGAGAATGCCGCTGCGTTGCGCACGGCCTTTCTTGCGGCAAGCGTGAATTGGACGCGATGACGCACGGCGGAACTCGCAGCGCGATCCAGCCTCCACGCGCCCGAAGCGTCTCGTCGATTTCTATAATAAAATCACCACCCTAAGTGGTGAGCGCGCTGGGACTCGAACCCAGGACCTCCTGATTAAAAGTCAGATGCTCTACCGGCTGAGCTACGCGCTCCCGTGGCCAAAGGCCGATGCGGGGCCTCGAATAAACGAGGCGGGGCCTGAGTATCCGCCGGGGCCCCTGGGGTCAATAGCTGGAGGTGCTAATCCCCTACCAGACCTGCTGATTAAGAGTCAGCGGCTCCCTTTAGAGGCGGTTCCGCCGCCTCTTGGGCTGGCTCAGGCGAATTCGACATAAGCCAGAAAGCCGCAAAAAATGACCGCCGAAATGACGGTGGTCCAGAGTGCTTTGATCAGCAGGCGGGGCGCTACAGGGGCGCCTGGGTCGGTGCCGGCGACCATATCGCCCTGTTCGTGCTGGGAACGCACGCCAAAAGGCAGAACGGCAAACAAAACCGTCCACCAGATGGTGATGAAGAGGGCAATTGCGAGCGGTATCGACATAACGGGCTTTCGCGTCCTTCTTTCTTGACCTTAACTGTTTAGTGCTGTGGACGAGGCGTGGCGGCGCCGGCTGGTCCGGCCTTGCCACCGGAATAGCGCGACAGATTGCTTTCCAGCCGGCGCACCATCAGGCGGACCAGATAAAGGCCGAATTGCGGATTCTGGAAATAATGCTGCTCGAAATCGCGATAGGCCATACGGTAGGCCCGTACCGGGCCCATGGCCCGGGCACCGGACAGGCGGCGGTTGCCCACAGAGAACAGGCCCATTTCGCCGATCAAGGCCCCCGGACCGATAATAATGCCCAGTTCCGGCAGGTTGAGCTGGCCTTCGGCCAGCACATAGACCGCGTCGGCCTCGTCATCCTTGTTGAACAGGGTTTCGCCGGCCTCGAATGAGACCGCCTGCATATACGGCGTAAGCCAGTCGAAATTCAGGTCCTCACGATTGGCCTTTTCCGCGTCGGCGATCAGTTTGCGCATTTCCTGCAGCCGCCACAGGTTGAGAAACAAGATCAGCACATTAGCGCCAAGAGGCAGCCAGCTCCGCTCCCAGGCGAAATAGATGATCGCGAACAGGCTGGCGGCCACCATCAGCCAGCGCAACGGCATGATCGTCTTTGGCCAGAACGCCGCGACGGCAAGCGCCGTGCCGGCCCAACCGCATGCCACAGCCACACTATCCATGTCCGCCCCTCGCTGACTTCTCGCCAAGAGGTCGCACGGGCCGGCCAGCACATCAAGGCGGCGGGATGTCTCGTAAGGCCGCTAAACCTGTTCGATCTCGACCAGGGTGCCGCAGAAATCCTTGGGATGCAGGAAAAGCACCGGCTTGCCGTGGGCGCCGATCTTCGGCTCGCCATCGCCCAGCACGCGGGCGCCTGCCGCTTTCAGACGGTCGCGCGCAGCCAGAATGTCATCGACCTCGTAGCAGACATGATGCATGCCGCCGGACGGATTGTTCTCGAGAAACTTGGCGATGGGCGACGAGGTGCCCAGCGGCTCGAGCAGTTCGATCTTGGTGTTCGGCAATTCGACGAAGACGACCATGACGCCATGCTCCGGCAGCGCCTGCGGCTCCGATACCTTGGCGCCGAGCGTGTCGCGATAGGTCCGCGCGGCGGCGGTCAGATCGGGCACAGCGATGGCGACATGGTTGAGCCGTCCGATCACCTAGACCTCCATCACCAGCACGTGCACCGTCGGGCGTTTGCCCCACACAGCGCGGACGGCGCTGCGCACGGCTCGTTCCACCGCCGATTCTACTGCATCGGGATCGCGGCGGCGGGCGCGTGGCAAGCCTTCCAACACCTCAAACACCGCTTTGTCGATGATCGCATCCATGGCGCGACCGTCGCGCGTGCGTTGGGGAATACCCGAGATCACCACATCGGGATCGCCAGCAAGATCGCCCTTGGCCGTCATCGCAACGCCAACCGAAATAATGCCGGCAAAGGAGAGACCACGACGTTCGCGCAGCGCCTCGTCATCGGAGGGAACAATCAGATCACCATCGGTATAGAGACGGCCATGATCGACCTGATCGATGATGCCGGCAACGCCCGGTGCCAGATGAACGAGATCGCCATTGTTGACGACGAGCGTCTCGGCGACGCCTTGTTCGCGGGCAAAGCGGGCGTGTTCGCTCAGATGCAGCGCCTCGCCGTGAGCGGGAATGGCGATACGTGGACGGATCCACTCATAAAGGTGTTTCACTTCGCTGCGGCGCGGATGGCCGGAGACATGAACGAGGTTGGTGCGGTCGGTGATGACCTCGATGCCCTGGCGCACCAGACCATTGACGATGTCGTTGATGGCCCGCTCGTTGCCAGGGATCGGCCGCGACGAGAAGATGACGCGATCGCCGGACGCGAGGCGCACCTGCGGATGATCGTCGTTGGCGATGCGGGCCATGGCCGCCCTGCCCTCGCCCTGGCTGCCGGTCGCCATGATGACGATCTTGCTGCGCGGCAGATTGGCAAAGCTTTCCGCCGGCAGGAAATCCGGCACGCCGTCGAGATAGCCGCATTCGCGCGCCACGTTCGAAACCCGGTCCATGGCACGGCCAGCGATGACGACGTGGCGTCCGGCACGTGCCGCCGCCAAGGCTACAGCACGCATACGGGCAACATTCGACGCGAAGGTTGTCACCAACACACGGTTCGGCGCTTCGGCGATGAGATTTTCCAGATTGGCGGCCACGTCGGCTTCGGACGGGCTTTCGCCATCGCGCAGGATGTTGGTGGAATCGCTGATCAGCGCCAACACGCCTTCATCGCCGATGGCGCGCAGCCGCGCCTCGTCGGTCGCCCACCCGGCGACGGGCGTCGGATCGATCTTCCAATCGCCCGAATGCAGCACCGTGCCAAGCGGCGTGCGGATGGCAAGCGCGGTGCTCTCGGGGATCGAATGGGCGACAGGTACCATCTCCACCTCGAAAGGCGAAAGATCGATGCGCTCGCCGGGGCGAACGATATGGATCGGCACTTTCGGCGCACCATCCTCGCCCAAACGCCGCACTTCGAGCAGACCGGCGGCGAAACGCGTCGCATAAAGTGGGCAGCCGATGCGCGGCCACAGCCGCGCCACCGCACCAATATGATCTTCATGGGCATGGGTGATAACGAGGCCGACGAGATCCTTGCGATTGCGTTCGATGAAGGCAAGATCGGGCAGAACGAGATCGATGCCCGGCAGTTCCGGCCCGGCGAAGGCGACGCCGAGATCGACCATCAGCCATTTGCGCCGCCCCTTCGGACCAAAGCCGTAGAGCGCCGCATTCATGCCGATCTCGCCAAGGCCACCCAGCGGGGCAAAAACCAGATCGGTGTTGCTATCGGTCATCTGCCGGGCGCTCCTTGTCCATTTTCGTTTGGCGGCCGATTGACCGGTCCCAGAAATACATCCCCCGCGTCGATTGTCACGCGCCCATCCGGCTTATCGAGAATGAGACGGCCGGCGGCATCCATATCGGCGAAACGGCCCTCGTGCATCTGCCCGCCAAGATTGACCCGCACTGGCCCACCCAGACCGGCGGCCCGTTCGAGCCAAGCGGCGCGGATGAAGGCAAAGCCCTCCCCCGCCGCCCACACATCGAGCCAGCGCGTGAAGGTGATGGCAAGCGCCTGGAGAAGCATGGAGGGCGCCACTTCAAGGCCCAGCGCCTTCAGATCGGTCGCGGCATAAGCGAGACCATCAGGATGGTTGGCACAATTGATGCCGCAGCCGAGCACGCAGGCAAATCGCTGGTCCGGCAAGGACGAGCCTTCGAGGAGAATGCCCGCGAGCTTCGCCTGGCCAACAAGAATGTCGTTGGGCCATTTCAGAGCGAATTTGATATCGGGCGCGAAATCGCGCAGCGCATCGACGAGTGCAACACCGGCGACGAAGCCAAGCTGCGGCGCCTTGGCTGGAACCGAGGGATCGATCAGCAGCAGGCTGGCGTAGAGATTGCCCGACGGCGAAGTCCAGGGCCGATTGTGGCGCCCGCGGCCTGATGTCTGCACATCGGCCGAGAGCCAGAGGTGGCCGGCGTCACCGCTGCGTGCCCGCGCCATCGCCGCATCATTCGTCGAAGCGATTTCGGAGAAATGTTCGAAACGGAATGCGGCGATGGACAATGAGGAGCTTTGGGTCAGAACAGGACTTGGGATCAGAACAAGGATTTGGCGGCGAGGCTCGCGGCGTTTACCAGCGGCGCCGGATAAACCCAGAACAGGACAACGAACAGGCCGCCGAGCGCGACGATCGCACTGACTTCCCAATTGGCCTTTTCGAAGGGCCGCGCCGGCTCGTCGAGATACATGATCTTGATGACGCGCAGATAGTAGAAGGCCGAAACCACGCTGGCGAGCATGCCGATGACGGCCAGCCAGTAAAGGTTCGCCTTGATAGCCGCCAGGAAGACATACCATTTGGCGAAGAAACCCGCGAGCGGCGGAATGCCAGCCAGCGAGAACATCATCATCGCCATCACGAAAGCCATGAACTTGTGATTGCGCGACAGGCCGGCGAGGTCACCGATGTTCTCGACATAGGTGTTGCCTACCCGCATCGACAGGATGACGGCGAAGGTGCCGAGCGTCATGGCGAGATAGATCGCCATATAGACCAATACGCCGAACACGCCCTGCTCCGTGCCGGCGGCGAGGCCGACCAGCGCGAAGCCCATGTGACCGATCGACGAATAGGCCATCAGCCGCTTGATGTTGGTCTGGCCGATGGCGCCGAAGGCACCGATGGCCATGGACAGGATCGAGATGAAGACGACGATCTGCTGCCATTGCAGCTTCATGCCCGGGAAAGCGGTCATGACGATGCGCACGGTGATGGCGACGGCTGCCATTTTCGCTGCCGAGGCGAAGAAGGTCGTCACCGGAGTCGGTGCGCCTTCATAAACGTCCGGCGTCCACATGTGGAATGGCACGACCGACATTTTGAAAGCGAGACCGGCCATGACGAAGACCAGGCCGAAGACGACGCCAATCGACGGGCCGCCCTTGAGAGCTTCGCCAATGCCGGTGAAGGACACGGTGCCGGCGAAGCCATAGAGCAGCGAAGCGCCATAGAGCAGCATGCCCGACGACAGCGCGCCGAGGACGAAATATTTCAGGCCGGCTTCCGACGCACGCAGATTGGTGCGGTGGAAAGCGGCGATGACATAGAGCGCCAGGCTCATCAGCTCGAGGCCGAGATAGAGCGCGATCAAGCTCTGGGCCGAGATCAGCATCAGCATGCCGAGCGTGGCGAGCAAGACCAAAATCGGGAACTCGAAGAAGTCGATTTGCTCGCGCGCCATGAATTCACGTGACAAGATCAGCGACACCATGGCGCCACCGAGCGCCAGGAACTTCATGAACCGGGCGAAGGCGTCGTCGATGAAGGCACCGTCCCAGATGATGGCGGTGGGGCCGACCTGAAACAACATGCTGAGCGCGGCAAGACCGAGCAGCGCGATAGCGCATTCGCTGATGATCCAATCGCCCTTCGGACGGCGCAGAGCGCCCATCATCAAGAGGACGAGCGCGCCGATCGCCAGAACGATCTCCGGAAGCGAATGGGCCAGCGCGAAGGAAAGCGGGGTCATGTCCATATCCTCAGTGCAGCGCCAGCGTGGCGGCCTTGGTCAGGCCGAGCGCCGTCTGATAGTTCTTGATGAGTAGATCGACTGAGGCCGCGCAGGCGCTCAGGATCGGGCCCGGCTGGACGCCATAATAGATGACCAGCAAAGCGAGCGGAGCTAGACAGGCGATCTCACGGGCGTTCAAATCCTGCATCTTCATCAGCGACGGCTTGTCGAGCACGCCGAAGATCACGCGGCGATAGAGATAAAGCGCGTAAGCGGCCGAGAGGATGACGCCAGTGGTGGCGATGAGGCCCACCCAAGCATTGGCGAAGAAGGTACCAATCAGGGTCAGGAATTCACCGACGAAGCCCGAGGTGCCCGGCAGGCCGACATTGGCCATGGTGAAGATCATGAAGGCCACCGCATAGAGCGGCATGTTGCGCACCAGACCGCCGTAGGCGGCGATCTCGCGGGTGTGCAGGCGATCGTAAACGACACCGACGCAAAGGAAGAGCGCGCCCGAGACTAGGCCATGGCTGATCATCTGATAGATGGCACCCTGCACGCCCTGCTGGTTCATGGCGAACAGGCCCATGGTGACGAAGCCCATATGCGCCACGGACGAATAGGCGATGAGCTTCTTCATGTCCTCCTGCACCAGCGCCACCAGCGACGTGTAGACGATGGCGATGACCGACAGGGTCCACACGAACGGCGCGAAATATTGCGACGCTTCCGGGAACATCGGCAGCGAGAAACGGATGAAACCGTACCCGCCCATCTTCAGGAGAATGCCGGCCAGAATGACCGAACCGGCCGTCGGCGCCTCGACGTGCGCATCGGGCAACCAGGTGTGGACCGGCCACATCGGCATCTTCACCGCGAAAGAAGCGAAGAAGGCAAGCCACAGCCACTTCTGCATTGACGACGGGAAAGTCGTCTTCAGGAGAACGGTGATGTCGGTGGTGCCGGCGACGCCATACATCGCCATGATGGCGAGCAGCATCAGGAGCGAACCGAGCAACGTGTAGAGGAAGAACTTGAAACTCGCATAGATGCGGCGCTTGCCGCCCCAGATGCCGATGATGAGGAACATCGGGATCAGGCCGCCTTCGAAGAACAGATAGAACAGCACCAGATCGAGAGCGCAGAAGACGCCGATCATCAGCGTCTCGAGCACCAGGAAGGCGATCATATATTCCTTGACGCGGAAAGTAATCGATTCCCACGACGCCAGGATGCAGAACGGCATCAGGAAGGTGGTCAGCAGGACGAAGGGCATGGACATGCCATCGACGCCGAGCTTGTAGATCAGGCCGCTGCCGAGCCAGCTCTTCTCCTCGACGAGCTGAAAGGCTGAGGAATTCGTATCGAACAGGCTCCAGGCATAGAGCGACAGAAGGAAGGTGACGACCGTCGTCAGCAGCGCCGCCCAACGGACGTTGCTGAGCGTCGCTTCACTCTCGCCACGCAGCAGCAGAATGAAGGCCGCGCCGACGAGCGGCAGGAAAATCAGGCCGGAGAGAAGACCGAAGCCGAACATCAGTTGTGCACTCCGCCCAGCAGATACCAGGTGATGAACGCGGCGACGCCGATGAGCATGGCGAAGGCGTAGTGATAGACATAACCGGTCTGCAATTTGACGACCCGGCCGGCCACGTCGATGACGCGCGCCGAAATTCCGTCAGGTCCGAGACCGTCGATGATCCGTCCATCGCCTTCCTTCCAGAAGAGGCGGCCGAGCCAGAAGGCCGGGCGGACGAAGATGCGGTCATAGAGCTCGTCGAAGTACCACTTGTTCAGCAGGAACCGGTAGAGCATGCCATGGCGCTCTGCCAGCTTGCGCGGCGCATCGGTGTAGAAGACATACATGAGCGTCGCGACGATGAAGCCGCCGAGCATCATATAGGTCGCCACATGCGCGACGAATTCCGGCACATTGTGCATGTCGTGCAGGATGTGGTTGTCCGGCCCGAAGAACAGCGCCTTCTTCCAGAAACCTTCGAGGCCCTCGCCGATGAAGGCATCGCGGAACAGAAGCCCCGCGAACAGCGCGCCTGCGGCGAGCACGTAGAGCGGGATCAGCATGATCTGCGGCGATTCATGCGGCTGCAGCGGGCCATGGCCGTGGTCGTCGTGCGCATGATCGTCATGGCCATGAGCGGCGGGCGCCGCGTGGCCGTGATCGTGCGCATGATCGTCGTGCGCGTCGGCAGCCCAGCGTTCCTTGCCGAAGAAGGTCAGGAACACCAGACGCCAGGAGTAGAAGGACGTCAGGCCAGCGGCGATGACCACTAACAGGAACGCGTAGAGAGCGCCTGGCCGCTGCGACGCGAAGGCCGCCTCGATGATCGCATCCTTCGAGAAGAAGCCGGCGGTCAGCGGTAGACCGGTCAGCGCGAAGGTGCCGATGGTCATCATCCAGAAGGTGACGGGGATGTGCTTGGCAAGGCCGCCCATCTTCCGCATGTCCTGCTCATGGTGCATCGCGTGGATGACCGAGCCCGCGCCCAAGAACAGCAGCGCCTTGAAGAAGGCGTGGGTGAACAGGTGGAAGATTGCCAGATTATAGGCGCCGACGCCGAGCGCCACGAACATATAGCCGAGCTGCGAACAGGTCGAATAGGCGATGACGCGCTTGATGTCGTTTTGAACGAGGCCAACCGTGGCAGCGAAGAACGCCGTGGTCGCGCCGATAACGGTGACGACCGACAGAGCCACCGGCGCATATTCGAACAGCGGCGACATGCGGGCGATCATGAAGACGCCGGCCGTGACCATGGTGGCGGCATGGATGAGCGCCGACACCGGCGTCGGGCCTTCCATCGCGTCCGGCAACCAGGTGTGCAGCAGGAATTGGGCCGACTTGCCGCAAGCGCCGACGAACAGGAGCAGGCAAACCAGCGTCATTGGATCGACGTTGAGGCCGAAGATGTGCAGCGTCTTGCCGGCGAGGCCCGGCGCGGCGGCGAAAACCTGGTCAAGTGCGACGGAGCCGGTCAGCGCGAACAGGAGGAAAATGCCGAGCGAGAAGCCAAAGTCACCGACGCGGTTGACGACGAAGGCCTTGATGGCCGCCGCATTGGCTGACGGACGCTCATACCAGAAGCCGATCAGCAGATAGGAGGCGAGACCGACGCCTTCCCAGCCAAAGAACATCTGCACCAGGTTGTTGGAGGTCACCAGCATCAGCATGGCGAAGGTGAACAGCGACAGATAGGCGAAGAACCGCGGCCGATGCGGATCTTCGTGCATGTAGCCCATGGAATAGAGATGGACGAGCGCCGACACGGTGTTGACGACGACCAGCATGACGACAGTGAGCGTGTCGATGCGCAGCGCCCAGTCAATCTTCAGGCCGCCGGAGGTGATCCAGTTGCCGAGCACCGGCACGCTGCTGCCGGCATTGCCGAGACCGACGTTGATGAAAGCGATCCACGACAGGATGGCCGCCACGACCAGGAGGATCGTGGTGACAAGCTCAGAGGGGCGCGGGCCGAGTTGCCGGCCGAATATGCCAGCAATCAGGAACCCGACGAGGGGCAGAAAGACGATCGCGGTATACATGCGCCCTCAGCCCTTCATCATATTGATGTCTTCAACCGCGATGGAGCCGCGGTTGCGGAAATAGGTGACGAGAATGGCCAGACCGATCGCTGCCTCGGCAGCGGCAACCGTCAGAATGAACAGGGAGAAGACCTGGCCGGTCAGATCGCCCAGGAAGGTCGAGAAGGCGACCAAGTTGATGTTCACCGACAGCAGGATCAATTCCACCGACATCAGGATGATGATGATGTTCTTGCGGTTGAGGATGATGCCGGCGATCCCGATGGTGAACAGGATCGCAGCGACGATCAGATAGTGGGTGAGACCGATTTCCATGCGATCCTCTGTCAGACGCCGGTCCGCGAGGGAACCTTGCGGACCTCGACGGCTTCCTCGCGCGTGCGCGCATTCTGTTGTGAAATGTCCTGGCGCTTGACGCCGGGCTTGTGATGCAGGGTCAGTACGATCGCGCCGATCATGGCGGTCAGCAGGACGAGACCGGCGGCCTGGAAGAAATAGACGTGGCGCGTGTAGAGCACGAGGCCGAGGGCCTCGGTGTTGCTCAACGCGGTGATCTGCGGCGCATTGGTCGCCTTGATACCAGGCGCAGCTGTCCAGCCGCCCAGCACCATGATGAGTTCAATCGCGACGACAATGCCGATGAGCGCGCCCAGCGGCAGATATTGCAAGAAGCCCTGCTTCAATTCGGCGAAGTCGACGTCGAGCATCATAACGACGAAGAGGAAGAGCACCGCCACCGCGCCGACATAGACGACCACAAGGATCATCGCCAGGAATTCGGCGCCGGCCAGAATGAACAGACCGGCCGCGTTGACGAAGACCAGGATGAGAAACAGCACCGAGTGAACGGGATTGCGCGCCGCGATCACCATGAACGCGGAGGCGAGCATGATAATCGAGAACAGATAAAAGAAGGCGGCAGCCACGGTCATCGTTTCGTCCTCATCAATCTCTCCGCAAGCGGAAAGAGCAATTACCTGTAGGGTGCGTCCATCGCGATGTTGCGCGCGATCTCGCGTTCCCAGCGCGCGCCGTTATCGAGCAGGCGCTGCTTGTCGTAGTAGAGCTCTTCGCGGGTTTCGACCGCGAATTCGGCGTTCGGTCCCTCGACGATGGCGTCCACCGGACAGGCTTCCTGACAGAAGCCGCAGTAGATGCACTTCACCATGTCGATGTCGTAACGGGTGGTGCGGCGGGTGCCATCATTGCCGCGCGGGCCGGCCTCGATGGTGATGGCCTGCGCCGGGCAGATGGCTTCGCAGAGCTTGCAGGCGATGCAGCGCTCTTCGCCATTGGGATAGCGGCGCAGCGCGTGCTCACCGCGATAACGCGGCGACTGCGGATTGCGCTCGTGCGGATAGTTCAGCGTCGCCTTCGGCTTGAAGAAATAGCGCATCGACAGCACGAAGGCTCCGACGAACTCGGAGAGGAACAGGGCTTTTGCGGCGCGGTCGAGTTTCATGGCTTAACTCATCTGCTTTGCGTGGCGTAGGGCGCGCCAACGATATAGCCGGCCAAGGGATAGATGATGAGCGCGGCGACCAACAGGGCGTAGCGAATCGGCTTCATCAAGCGTTCGACATGGGCGATGGCTTCGGGTGCCGGCTGTTCCTGCTTCGCCTCGTTCGTCAGCATGCGCCTGATGACGCGCTGGATCAGCGAGAACTGAAACAGACCAAAAGCGAGGCCGAGCAGCGCGCCGACCAGGCCGGCATTGGAAAGATCGACGTTCATACGCGCCCTCCCCATCCGGTGAACTGCAGGACGGCCGCGACCAGAACCACCATGAACAGCGAGATCGGCAGGAACACTTTCCAGCCCAAACGCATCAGCTGGTCGTAGCGGTAGCGCGGCACGAAAGCCTTCACCATGGCGAACATGAAGAAGACCAAGGTAGCCTTGAGGATGAACCAGATGATGCCCGGCACCCAGGTGAAGGGCGCGAACGGCAGCGGTGACAGCCAGCCGCCGAGGAACAGCACCGTCGTCATCGCGCACATGCCGACGATGGCGACATATTCACCGAGCATGAACAGCAGATACGGCGTCGACGAATATTCGACCATGAAGCCGGCGACGAGCTCGGATTCCGCTTCCACCAGATCGAACGGCGGACGATTGGTTTCCGCCAGGGCCGAAATGAAGAAGATGATGAACATCGGGAACAGCGGCAGCCAATACCAGCCGAGCAGACCGTAGGACGTGTCCTGCGCCTTGACGATGTCGTTGAGATTGAGCGAGCCCGCGCAGAGCAGCACGGTGATGATGACGAAACCGATCGAGACTTCGTAGCTCACCATTTGCGCGGCCGAGCGCAGCGCCGAGAGAAACGGATATTTCGAGTTCGACGCCCAGCCGCCCATGATGATGCCGTAGACACCGAGCGACGAAATCGCGAAGACGTAGAGAATGCCGACGTTCAGGTCAGCAATCGCCCAGCCATCGGCCAGCGGAATGACCGCCCAGGTCGACAGGGCCAGCAGGCCGGTGACGAAAGGCGCCAGCAGGAACACGCCCTTGTTGGCGCCGGCCGGAATCACCGGCTCCTTGAAGACGAACTTCAGCAAGTCGGCGAAGGATTGCAGCAAACCCCACGGACCCACGACATTGGGGCCGCGACGAAGCTGCACGGCCGCCCATACCTTGCGATCGCCGTAGAGAATGAAGGCGACGTAGATCAGCAGCGCGACAGCCAGCAGCAGGCTTTTGCCGATGATGATGAGAAGAGGCAGAACCCAATCCATATCCCTACTCCGCCGCCTGCTGCATGCGCCCACGCGCCAGGGCCGAACATTCAGCCATGACCGAGGACGCGCGCGCGATCGGGTTCGTCATGTAAAAATCCGTGATGGTGGAGGCGAAAGCCTCCTTGCCGGCATTGCCCGTCGCGGTGACGTTCAACGTCGCGCCCGGCGCGATCTGCTCGATGCGGGCAAAGTGCGGATATTCTCCGTAGAGCGCCTTGCGAAGCGCGGCGAATGAATCGAACGGCAGACGCTGGCCGAGTACATCCGACAGCGCCCGCAGGATCGCCCAGTCCTCCCGGGCATCGCCCGGCGGGAATGCGGCGCGCGCGCCCATCTGCACACGGCCTTCCGTGTTCACATAGGTGCCGAACTTTTCAGTGTAGGCCGCGCCCGGCAGGATGACGTCGGCGCGATGCGCACCGCGATCGCCATGCGATCCCTGGTAGATCACGAAAGCACCCGGCTTGATGTCGATTTCATCGGCACCGAGATTGAACAGCACGTCGACGCCGCCATTGGCCATGGCCGCCGCATCGAGGCCGCCTTCGCCCGGCACGAAGCCAAGATCGAGGCCGCCGACACGGGCCGCCGCCGTATGCAGCACGCAGAAGCCATTCCAGCCGTCCTTCACCGCGCCAACGGCCTGCGCATATTTCGCCGCCATCGCGAGGATGGCCGCGCCATCGGGACGGGCCAGCGCGCCCTGCCCGACGATGATCATCGGCTTCTCGCCGGCCTGCGGCGGATATTCGACCAGATTGGCCAGGGATTCCGGACCGGCTCCTTGATAGTCGTAAACATAAGTCAGATCGGCGCGCTCGCCGATGACGCTGATCTTGAGGCCGCCACGCAACCAACGCTTGCGGATGCGCGCGTTGAGCACCGGCGCTTCCTTGCGCGGATTGGCGCCAACGATAAGGATCGAATCGGCTTCCTCGATGCCGGCAATCGTCGCGTTGAACAGATACGAGCCACGGCCGAACTTCGGATCGAGCTTGGCGCCGTCCTGGCGGCAGTCGACATTGCTCGTGCCGAGCTTCTGCATCAGCGTCTTGAGCGCATAGATTTCTTCGACGGCGGCGAGATCGCCGACAATGGCGCCGATTTTCGCAGGGCTCGTGGCTTTCACTTTCGCGGCGATCGCGGCGAAGGCTTCCTGCCAACTGGCCGGACGCAGCTTGCCGTTTTCACGCAGATAGGGACGGTCGAGACGCTGAGTGCGCAGACCGTCGACGATCTGGCGCGTCTTGTCGGAAATCCATTCCTCGTTCACCGCGTCGTTGACGCGCGGTAGAATGCGCATGACCTCACGGCCGCGCGTGTCGACGCGGATCGCCGAACCCAGCGCGTCCATCACGTCGACCGATTCCGTCTTCTGCATTTCCCACGGCCGCGCCTTGAAATTCTGCGGCTTGGGCAGCAGCGCGCCGACCGGGCACAGATCAGCGACGTTGCCCTGCAATTCGGAGGTCATCGCCGTTTCGAGATAGGTGGTGATCTCCATGTCCTCGCCGCGGCCGATGGCACCCATGTCGCCGGTGCCGGCCACTTCCGCCGTGAAGCGGACGCAGCGCGTGCAATGGATGCAGCGGTTCATCGAGGTCTTGACGAGCGGACCAATGTATTTGTCCTCGACGGCGCGCTTGTTCTCGGCATAGCGCGAAGAGTCGAGGCCAAAGCCCATGGCCTGGTCCTGCAAATCGCATTCGCCGCCCTGATCGCAGATCGGGCAGTCGAGCGGATGATTGATGAGCAGGAATTCCATCACGCCTTCGCGCGCCTTCTTCACCATCGGAGTGTTGGTGAAGACTTGCGGTGCCTCGCCGTTGGGACCCGGGCGCAGATCGCGCACAGCCATGGCGCAAGAGGCGGCCGGCTTCGGCGGACCACCCTTCACCTCGACCAAGCACATGCGGCAGTTGCCGGCGATCGACAGACGTTCGTGGAAGCAAAAACGCGGCACTTCCGCGCCCGCGGCTTCGCACGCCTGCAGGAGTGTGTACTCCGCCGGGACATCGACTTCCGAACCGTCAACGATGATCTTGGTCATCGTGTCTTCCTGTCTCTTTCTTGTTTCACGCCGCGGTCATCCACTGCGCAAATGCCAAAACCCGTTTCTTATTCCGCCGCCATGCGCACAGGATCGCTGTGCGGATTGGCGGAATAATCGTCGATGCGCTTTTCGATCTCATGCCGGAAATGGGTGATGAGACCCTGGATCGGCCAAGCCGCCGCGTCGCCGAGCGCGCAGATGGTGTGACCTTCGATCTGCTTCGACACGTCGAGCAGCATGTCGATTTCGCGCTTCTGGGCGCGGCCTTCGGCCATGCGGTTGACGACGCGCCACATCCAGCCGGTGCCTTCACGGCACGGCGTGCACTGGCCGCAGCTCTCGTGCTTGTAGAAATAGGAGATGCGGGCGATGGCGCGGACGATGTCGGTCGACTTGTCCATCACGATCACAGCCGCCGTGCCGAGGCCGGAGCGCAGTTTCGACAGGCTGTCGAAATCCATCGGGCAATCGATGATCTGATCGGCCGGCACGCAGCGCACCGACGAGCCACCGGGGATCACCGCCAGCAGGTTGTCCCAGCCGCCACGGATGCCGCCGCAATGTTTGTCGATGAGTTCGCGGAACGGAATGCTCATCGCCTCTTCGACATTGCACGGCTTGTTGACGTGGCCGGAAATGCAGAACAGCTTGGTGCCGGCATTGTTCTTCTGGCCGAAGCCGAGGAACCAGTTGGCGCCACGGCGCAGAATGGTCGGCGCGACCGCGATCGATTCCACGTTGTTCACCGTCGTCGGGCAGCCATAGAGGCCCATGTTCGCCGGGAACGGCGGCTTCATGCGCGGCATGCCCTTCTTGCCTTCAAGGCTTTCGAGCAGCGCGGTCTCTTCGCCGCAGATATAAGCGCCGGCGCCGTGGTGAACGTAGAGGTCGAACGGCCAGCCGTGAACGTTGTTGGGGCCAATCAGATTGGCCTCATAGGCCTCATCGACGGCGCGCTGCAGCGCTTCGCGCTCGGCGATATATTCGCCGCGAATGTAGATGTAGCAGGCGTGCGCACCCATGGCGAAGGACGCGATCAGGCAGCCCTCGATCAGCAGATGCGGATCGTTGCGCATGATCTCGCGATCCTTGCAGGTGCCCGGCTCGGACTCGTCGGCATTGACGACGAGATAGGACGGCCGCATCGGATCGGGCTTGGGCATGAACGACCATTTCAGGCCGGTCGGGAAGCCGGCGCCACCGCGCCCGCGCAGGCCCGAGGCTTTCATCTCGTTGATGACCCAGCCAGCACCCTGATCGATGAGTGTCTTGGTGCCATCCCATGCGCCGCGCATCCGCGCCTCTTTCAGAGAGGGCGAATGGAAGCCGTAAAGATTGGTGAAGATGCGATCCTTGTCAGCGAGCATGGTTCACCTTCAACTCTTATTGGCCGCTTCGGCGGCGGCTTTCTCGGCCGCAGCTTTTTCGGCAGCAAGCTTCTCGGCCACGCGCGCTTCGTCGAAACGCGTCTTCCAACTGCCGACGACCGAGCCGTCGTACAAAGTCGCGTCTGTCAGGGTGTCGCTCTTGCCGGGTTCCGGCTCGGAGCCGATACGGCCGATCTGTGATCCGGTCTTCACCGGGCGACCGGCGGCAAGATCGTCGAGCAGCTTTTCCATCAGTTCCGGCGTCAGATCCTCAAAGTAGTCGTCGTTGATCTGCACCATCGGCGCGTTGCAGCAGGCGCCCAGGCATTCGACTTCCAGCCAGGCGAACTTGCCGTCGGCGGAGACATGACGTTGCTCGCCGATGCGCTTTTCGAGCACGGCCTTGATGTCGTTGGCGCCGCGCAAAGCGCAAGGCGTCGTGCCGCAGAGCTGAACGAAATGACGGCCAACCGGTTCGAGATTGAACATTGAATAGAAGGTGGCGATTTCGAGCACGCGGATATAGGGCATGGCCAGCATGTCGGCGACCTTTTCGATCGCTTTCTGCGGCAGCCAGTAATTGTTCTGCGCCTGCGCCTTCCACAAAAGCGGAATGACGGCCGAAGCCTGGCGACCAAGCGGATATTTGGAAATCTGAGCATCGCACCACGCGCGGTTTTCCGGCGTGAATTCGAAGCTGTCGGGTTGCTGTTCTGCGAGACGGCGGACTGTCATGGTTTTCCTGGACCGATCAGCGGTCCACCTCCCCGAACACGATGTCGAGAGATCCAAGGATAGCGCTGACGTCGGCCAGCATGTGCTTGCGGCACATGAAGTCCATCGCCTGCAGGTGAGCAAAACCCGGCGCGCGGATCTTGCAGCGGTAAGGCTTGTTGGTGCCGTCGGCGACGAGATAGACGCCGAATTCGCCCTTCGGCGCTTCGACGGCGGCATAGACTTCGCCGGCCGGCACGTGGAAGCCTTCGGTGAAGAGCTTGAAGTGATGGATCAGCGATTCCATCGAGCGCTTCATCTCGGGGCGTGTCGGCGCGACGATCTTGTGATCGACGGCAGCGATCGGCCCCTGCCCCTGCGGGCTCATCAGCCGCTCGACACATTGCCTCATGATACGGACCGACTGGCGCATCTCTTCCATGCGGATGACCTGGCGATCGTAGTTGTCGCCATTGCGTCCGATGGGAATGTCGAATTCCATTTCTTCGTAGCACTCGTAGGGCTGCGACTTACGCAGATCCCAGGGTGCGCCCGAGCCGCGCA
Organism: Rhizobiales bacterium 62-17; assembly: GCA_001898965.1. Classification (GTDB taxonomy): domain Bacteria; phylum Pseudomonadota; class Alphaproteobacteria; order Rhizobiales; family Beijerinckiaceae; genus Terripilifer. Next base: position 561,770 of record MKVW01000001.1, on the reverse strand, counting down.
CCATCACGCCGGAGAAGCCCCACTTCCAGCACTCTTCCAGAGTGACGACGCCGATGTCGACGTTACGCTGCTTGAAGATGCGGTTGTCGAGGAATAGTGTCGTCAGGTCGTCGCAGACCTTGAGGAACGGATCGCAGAACTTGCCGATGTCTTCGATCAGCTCCGGCGGACAGTCACGGGCGACGCCGCCCGGACGGAAATAGTTGGCGTGCATGCGCGCGCCTGACGCGCGCTCATAGAACACCATCAGCTTCTCGCGCTCCTCGAAGCCCCACAGCGGCGGGGTGAGCGCGCCGACGTCCATCGCTTGGGTCGTCAGGTTGAGCAAGTGCGAGAGCAGACGGCCGATTTCGCTGAACAAGACGCGAATGAGCTGCGCGCGATATGGCACTTCGATGCCGAGCAGCTTCTCGATCGCAAGACAGAAGGCGTGCTCCTGATTCATCGGCGCGACATAGTCGAGCCGATCGAAGTAAGGCACGTTCTGCAAGTAGGTGCGCGCTTCCATCAGCTTTTCGGTGCCGCGATGCAGCAGGCCGATATGCGGATCGACGCGCTCGACGATTTCGCCGTCGAGTTCCAGCACGAGACGCAACACGCCGTGGGCGGCGGGATGCTGCGGGCCGAAGTTGATGGAGAAATTGCGGACGGCGGGGTCGTTCGCCGTAACCTGATCGTTCATTGTCTGATCGCTCATGGCGCCGCTCACCCCTTCGCCTTTTCGTCACCGGGCAGCACATAGTCCGGCTGGCCTTCCCAGGGCGACAGGAAGTCAAACTGGCGGAATTCCTGAGTCAGTTTGACCGGCTCGTTGACCACGCGCTTCTGCGCGTCGTCGTAGCGAACCTCGACATAGCCGGTCATCGGAAAATCCTTACGCAGCGGATGACCGTCGAAACCATAGTCGGTCAACAGGCGGCGCAGATCCGGATGATCGGCGAAGAGAATGCCGAACATGTCGTAGGCTTCGCGCTCGAACCAGTTGGCTGACGGCCAGACCGGAATGGCGGAAGCGATCGTTTCGTCCTCGCCAACGGCGGCCTTGACGCGAATGCGCTTGTTATGGCGCGGCGACAGCGCGTGATAGACGACATCGAAACGCTTCTCGCGCTGCGGATAGTCGACGCCGGTGATGTCGATCAGATTGATGAACAGGCAGTCGGGCGCGTCGCGCAGATATTTCAAGACATCGAGAATTTGCGCCGCATTGGCGACCACGTTCAACTCACCGAAATCGACCGAGACACGCTCGACGGCGCCCGGCAGCGCGGCGGCGATACTGTCGCCGAGGGATTTCAAACCATCGTCCATAACCAGCTCCGGTTTACGCCCGCGGGGGCAGGCGCAGCCTCAGCGTTCAATCGTTCCGACGCGCCGAATCTTCTTTTGCAGAAGCAGCACGCCGTAGAGCAGTGCCTCGGCCGAGGGCGGGCAGCCGGGAACATAGATGTCCACCGGCACCACACGGTCGCAGCCGCGCACAACTGAATAAGAATAATGATAATAGCCGCCGCCGTTTGCGCACGATCCCATGGAGATAACGTAACGCGGCTCCGGCATCTGGTCGTAGACCTTGCGCAGCGCGGGGGCCATTTTGTTGGTCAGCGTGCCGGCCACGATCATCACGTCGGATTGGCGCGGGCTGGCGCGGGGCGCGAAGCCGAAGCGCTCGACGTCGTAACGCGGCATGGACACTTGCATCATCTCGACGGCGCAGCAGGCCAAGCCAAAGGTCATCCACATCAGCGAGCCGGTGCGGGCCCATTGAATGAGGTCGTCGCTCGCCGTGACGATGAAGCCCTTATCGGCGAGCTGATCGTTGATTTCAGTGAAGAACGGATCGCGCGAGCCGACCGGCTTGCCGGTCGCGGGGTCGATAATGCCCTTAGGGCTCTGTGCAACGAGGGTTTGGTTGGCCATTAATCCCACTCCAACGCGCCCTTGGTCCATTCATAGATGAAGCCGATCGTCAGGACGCCCAAGAAGATCATCATCGACCAGAAGCCGAACACGCCGACTTCCTTAAAGGCGACCGCCCAGGGAAACAGGAAGGCGACTTCGAGATCGAAGACGATGAACAGCAGCGAGACGAGATAGAAGCGGACGTCGAACTTCATGCGGGCGTCGTCGAAGGCGTTGAACCCGCATTCGTAAGCCGACAGCTTTTCCGGATCCGGCGACTTATAGGCGACCAGGAAGGGCGCGATCAGCAGCGCGCCCGCGATCACGGCCGCGACGGCGATGAAAACGACCAAGGGTAGGTAGGCGTTGATCAGCTCAGACATTGATCAATTCAGACATGGGTCTGTCCAGGGGCGCCAGGGGCCGGCGCGACGCTTGCCGCATCGCCCGACGTGCGGCCCCACGCACGCCTCACCGGTAATACGGGCGGAGGACTATCCCAGCCTTCGTTGCGGCGCAAGATGAACCTCGCATCCAAACAGCGGCAAATCGGTGCGCAACCCGCTGGATTTCCATCAGACAATGGACATGACTCCCAGGCGATGAGCGGCGATTCCGGCCAGGGCGCCGCCAGCGATGACCCACAAGGGATTGCGCTTCAGGAAAAACATGAACATGGCCGCTGCGGCGGTGATCAAAATACCCACCCAATCATTGTCCGCCACCTGGGCCGTGATGAGACCTGAAGCCAGTGTCAAACCGACGACACAGGGCGCCAGCGCCCGTTTGACGGCGCCCAGCCAATGGGTCTCGCGCAGCCGCTCGGCCATCCGACCGACGAACAGGGCCAGGACGCTGGGAGGCCCGACGATGGCCACCGTCGAGGCCAAAAGCCCACTGATTCCAGCGATTTTCAGCCCCAAAAGGCTGACGACCAGCATATTCGGCCCAGGCGCAATCTGCGCCAAAGTGACCACATGGGCGAAATCGGCGTTGCTGAGCCAGCCGTGCACCTCGACGATCTGGCGATGAAACTCGGGAATCAGGGTGCTGCCGCCGCCGATCGACAAAAAAGCGACGCTGACGAAGGTGAAAGCGACCTGCCAGACGAGGCCCACGGTCATGGCCGCCTCCCCGACTGGTTCCGGCGCAGCATATAAAGCGCGGTCGCGACCGATAGCGGCACGATAGTAAGCACCACGCTTGCCAGTGGCAGGCGGAAAATGCCGATGGCCAGGAACGTCGCCAGGCCGAAGATCGCGGCTGCCACGGTGCGATCGACGGAACGCGCCATTTTCAGGCCCGTGCCGATGATCAGGCCCGCCACCGCCGAGGCGCCGCCGGCGATCCCCGCCTGCACGTCAGGCAGGTAGGAGAAATGGTCGTAAGTGATTGCGATTATGAGAAGAATGATCAGTGGCATCAGCAGCAGCGAGAACAGGCACACCGCCGAGCCGAGAATGCCATGGTGACGGTCGCCAACCATCACCGAGGCGTTGAGAATGTTGCCACCGGGAAGAACCGAGGAAATGCCGAACAATTCGACGAATTCTTTCTGCGTCATCCAGCGGTTACGCTCGACGATCACATAATTGGCGCTTGCGGCGATGCCACCGAACCCCAAGAGACCGATGAGCATGAATCCGACGAACAATTCCCCCAGGGGAATGATGCGTTCGGACGAGGGCTGATCGGGCTGCACGGGAGGAATCCAGTTCGGCGGGTGCGCTTCCTCTAGCCCAGATTCGCCGGAAGTCGAATCCCTGCCCCGCCTTCCGGTTAACGGCCGTTCGCGTCAGACGGACGCGGCATTCCGGTAGTAGCTTTCGTCGATAAACTTGCCGTGATCGCTGATCTGCTTCGGCGGCATGGCGAATTTACTGCGCAATCTCAGCACCATATCCATGCCTTGCGGATCGAGCTTGGCGCTGCGTTCAAAGCCGCCATCATCAGCCAATAGCTTGCCGCAGGTCGCAGCGACGATGGCTGGAGGCATTTGCGGCAAGCGTGATTGTAACAAGCCATGCGCACCCTGCATGCCACCTTCGCCAAACAACCAGTCCAAAGCCTCGCGATAACCCGCGATGAACCGCTCAAGCTCGGAGCGATGCGCACTCGCCCAAGCCCGGCCGGCGCAGCCGACCACGCCCTGATAGTGGGGAATCAGCGAAGCGGCGCTTTGCAGGACGCGGCAGCCGGCGGCTTGCGCCATCAGATCGAAGGGCGTCAGCACCAGAGTGGCGGCGAAGCGGCCTTCCTTGAGCCCCTGGAAGCGCTCCACCACACCGCCGGCCCGCTCGAAGGTGACATCGGAGGCGGCAATGCCGTTGCGCTCGAGCATTTCGCGCAGGACGAAAGCAAAGCCCGTGGTCATCGCGTCGACGGCGATCTTGCGGCCTTTGAGATCGGCATAAGAGGCGATGTCGTTCGTCGCCACCAGACTGAGGAATGCATTATCGCCTCCCATGAAGGCGAAGAGATCGGGCGTCCGATCGAGCTTCGCTTCCCCCTGCCCTTCCTGATAGGCGACGACATTGTCGAAGCCGGTGAGGCCGATCTGGCATTTGCCGCTGACCAGAGCCGTCACCTGTTCCACCGAACTGGCGGTGTAGTGCAGACGCACATCGAGATCGCGTCTGGCGAAACTGCCGTTGTCGATCGCCGCCCAGATCGGCAGGTTGAACCCGCCCGGAAAGGCGATGACATCAATCACATCGACCATGACGGTTCCCTTATGCGCCGAGGTAGAGCCGGCGGATCAATTCGCTGTTGTTGAGTTCGTCACGGCTGCGCCCGGTGAAGGCGATCTGACCGTGAACGATGACATAGCCGGTATCGGCGACGCGGATTGCCTGATTGAAGTTTTGTTCCGCCATCAAGACAGTGAGATTCTTCACGCGTTTGAGCTGATCGATAACGTCGATGGTGCGCGCGACGAAGATCGGCGCCAATCCCACCGAGGGTTCATCGACGATAAGGATCTTCGGCTCCAGCATCAGAGCGCGGCCGAGCGCCACCATCTGTTGCTCGCCACCGCTCATCAGCGCCACCGGCTGACGGCGCCGCTCCGCCAGGCGCGGAAAAGTCTCGAAGACGAAGTCGAGATTGGCAAGGCGTTTAACCCGCGCGGCCGGGCGATAGGCGCCCAGCAGCAGATTTTCCTCGACGGTCAGTTTCGGAAACAGCCGGCGGCCTTCCGGCACGAGACCGATGCCAAGATCGACGATCTCTTCCGTCGTCAACTTCAACAGGTCATGCGGCTGGCCGTCGATATGGGCTTCAATCGCCCCGGCGCTCGGCTTGCACATGCCCATGATGCATTTGATGAGCGTGCTCTTGCCATTGCCATTGACACCAAGCAGCACCGCCGTCTGCCCGGAGGCAACGTCGAGTGATACGTCCTCGAGGACACGGACCGCGCCGTATCCCGCCGACAGATTTCGAATGGCGATCCTATTGTCCAAGGTAAGCACTCTCTACAATCGGATCTTTCACCACCACCTGCGGATCGCCATCGGCCACTTTCTTGCCCGAGACGAGGACCACAAGGCGATTGGAAAAACTCATCACCGCCGACATGATGTGTTCGATCATGATGATCGTCACGCCATCGTCACTGAGCTGAAGCAGGAAGGCGACGATTTCGGTGACCTCGGAGCCGGACAGGCCCGCCATGGCTTCATCAGCCAGCAAGAGTTCGGGCTCCGTCGCCACGGCGCGAATGAGTTCGAGCTTGCGCAGTTCGACCTGCGTGAGCGCCGCCGGCAGCCAATCGGCTTTATCGTGCAACGCGACGCGCGTGAGGAGATCATGACATTGTTCGTCGATTGCCTTGGATCGGCCACGCCCCGCATAGAGCAGCGGCACGCGAACATTTTCGGCTACGGTGAGCGAACGGAACGGCTTTGGCAGTTGGAAGCTACGGGCGATGCCAAGTCGCGTGCGTTCGAAGGCCCGCAGCCCCCGCAGATCTTGATCACGAAAACGAATCGCCCCGAGTTCCGGTGAAAAGACACCGCTCAGGCAATTGACCACCGTGCTCTTGCCCGAGCCATTGGGGCCGATCAGGCCGACGCGCTCGCCACGACCCACCGAAATGGTGATGTTGTCGAGCGCCGTGAAGCCGCCGAATTTCTTGGTGATGGCGTCGATTTCGAGAAAGGCTGTCATCAGTGCCCTCCCCCAGTGGCCACCATGCCCTTGCGCTTCGGCCGCAAGCGATCGAACCAACCGAGCATGCCACGCGGCGCCAACACGACGAACGCAACAAGGATCACACCGATCAACAGCAGGCTTGCTTCCGACGAGATGGTCACCGAAGCGATCTGCTGCAGCGAGCCGAGCGTCAGGCTGCCAAGCAGCGGACCCAGCCAGCCGGCCGTGCCGCCCACCATCGGCATGGCGATGGCATTGACCGCATAGATGAGGCTGAAGGTCGAGGCCGGTTCGACATAGCCGACATAGTAGGGGAATGGCGCGCCGGCCATGCCCATCAAGGCACCGCTGATTGCCGTGCAAGCCAGTTTGAGGCGCAAGGTCGGCACGCCGGCGGCTTCCGCCGCGAGTTCATCGTCGCGAATGCTCGCCAGCCCATAGCCGAAGGTCGAGCGTTCGATGCCGCGCGCGATGATGATGCTGATCGCCGCCAAGAGTAGCATGAGCGCGAAGAGATAGTGAATATAGTCCATGCCGAAGAGGCTGGTCGTCGGCGGTCGCAGAATGGTGGCGCCGCGCGAGCCGCCGACATAGTCCCAATTGACCACCAGGGTCTGCAACACCACCGCCAGCGCCAAAGTGGCGATGGCGAAGAAAACGCCGCGCAGACGCAAGGTCAGATAGCCCATCAGCAGGCCGATGATACCCGACAGCAAGCCACCGATGAGGATCAACACGGGAATGGGCAGCGGAAAAATCACCGCGATCACTTCCGCGACGGCGGGTGGGAAATTGTTCTCGCTGTAGTTCTGCAATTTATGCAGCGCCACGGTCGCGTAAGCACCGACGGCAAAAAAGGCGCCCGTGCCGAAATTCACATAGCCGCAATAACCGCCCAAAATGTTCCAGGCTGTGGCGATGACCACATATTGCACGACGACATAACCGGCGAAGAACAGATATTCGTTGCCAATCGCCAGAAAGGCGGCGAACAGCGCAGCGGCGACGACAAGCGCCAGAAGCGAGAAGATCGGCATCCGCATGTCAGCGCCCCAACAGGCCGCGCGGGCGCAGCGTTAGCGTCGCCAGCAGGAAAGTGAACGAGACTGCCGGCGCCCAGGCAGGACCGTAATAGGAGGACGTCAGGCTTTCGATGACGCCAAGCAGCAAAGCCGCGATCAACGTGCCCGGCAGGCTGCCCATGCCGCCCAGCACGCAGATGGCGAAAACCCGGCCGATATATTCGCGCCCAATCGACGGCTCGACCGGCTGGATCATGATGAGCAACGCACCGGCCAGCCCGGCGCTCGCGACCGACAGACCGAAGGCCAGCCGTTTGATCCGGCGCGGCCGGATGCTGAGCAGCGACAACGCGCTTGGATCCTGCGAGACGGCTATGATGGCGCGGCCCTGAAACGTCGTCGACAGGAAGAGCTGTAGCGCGACGAAGAGCAGAACGGCGACGAGACTTGGGATCAGGAGCCGCAGCGGCAGATCAAGAAAGCCCAGGCGCCATGTCGAATTGAGATAGCCGGCTTCGACATAACGGAAGTCGACGCCGAAGATCATGATCAGCACCACCTCGATGATGAACATCAGACCGAAGAAGAAGGCGAGGCCGCTCAAGCCTTCGCGTCCATGCTGTTCGAAGGCGTGGAAATAGATGTCGTAGAACAGGCAGCCGAGCAGGAAGAATGGGATCGTCAGCAACAGGCCGCTGAGCAGCGGATCAATGCCCACCCCTTGGTTCAGCAGGTAAGCGGCATAGGATCCGGCGATGACGAAGGCCGGATGCGAAATATTGGCGATGTCGAGAAAGCCGAAGGAGATCGAGATCCCAATCGTGACTGCCGCGTAAAAACAACCGATCAGCAGGCCCGCAGCCAGGGCATTGATCAGGAATTCGACGCTCATGTGCCGATCGCCCTCCCCGCGCCGGATCATCGCGGAAATCCGCGACGCCTCCCTCCGGAATCGTTAAGCTTTGGAATTAATCTTTTAATTTCCAAAATCTGGATTTAAGATATTTGAATTCGGGCAGGCGTCAAGCGCCGTTCGTTGAAGGACCGGGGAACATGAAACGCGCGCTGGGCACGGAGGCGATTGGCGATTATCGACGCCCGACACCGCGCACGGTGGCCGAACAGGCTTATTGGATGATCCGCGACGACATTCAGTGGGGCCGCCTGCCACCGGATCTGCCGCTGCGGTTCGACGAATTGCGCAAGCGCTACGACATTGGCATCAGTCCGCTGCGCGAGGCGCTGACGCGCCTGGCAAGCGAGCGTCTCGTCACCTCGGTCGGTCAAAAGGGTTTCCGGGTCGCCAGCCTCACCAATGCAGATGTTCGCGACACCGCCGCGACGCGGCTGGTGATCGAGCGCGAGGCGCTGCGGCAATCGATCGAGAAAGGCGACGTCCATTGGGAGATGGCGGTCGTGGCTGCTTTCCACGGGCTGGCGCGCCATTCCCTGCCCTCCCCCGTCGACAACGGCGCAAGCTGGCAATATTTCCATCGCGAATTTCACATGACGCTGATTTCAGCTTGCGGCTCGCGCTGGCAGCTCGAATTCGCCGGCCTGCTGTTCGATCAGGCCGAGCGCCATCGCATCGTACGCACCAGCATTACGCCAGAAGAAACCTTGGTGCGCGACATTCAGGCCGAGCATCAGACGATTTTCGATGCGGTGATGGCCCGCGATGCCGATCGCGCCGTCGCCGCCCTGACCGAACATTACGAGAAGACGGCTCAAGCCGTGGACGCCGCGCTCTCGCATGGCTTCCGCTTCGCCGAGCCAACCGGGAGCAGTCCAACGAAGAGCTGAACGGATCAGTGTCCGACGAGGCACTGCATAGAGGAGGGAGAGGACATGATAGTGCAAGGCATTGCATATGCCCGACGCCTGGCCAAAACACTGGTCGCAGCCGCTGCTTTCGCAGCCGTCGCGACGACAGCCATGGCCGCCGACCCGATCAAAGTCGGCTTCAGCATCGCCCTGACCGGCGCCAACGGTCCCAACGGCAAACAACTCCTGGTGGCGCTGGAAATCTGGCGCGACGACATCAACGCCAAGGGGGGCTTGCTCGGACGTCCGGTGGAGCTGGTCTATTACGACGATCAAACCTCGCCGCCGAACGAGGCGCCGATCTACACCAAGCTGATCAACGTCGATAAGGTCGATCTGCTGCTTGGTCCTTATGGCACCAATCAGATCACCGCCGCCTTGCCCGTCCTGGCGCAGCGCAATCTGACCACCATCGGCATTCTCGGCACCGCCGCCAATCACGAGGTTCAATACAAAAACTATTTCTCGATGATTTCGCTCGGCGAGAATCCGATCCGCGAATTCTCGCGCGGCTTCTTCGAAGTGGCGATGGCGCAAAATCCCAAGCCGCAGACCATCGCCATCGTCGGCGCCGATGCTGAATTCGGCAAGAATTCCACCGACGGCGCCCGCGCCAACGCCAAGGCGGCGGGTCTCAAGATCGTCTACGACCAGCGCTATCCGCCGACCACCGCGGACCTCACGCCCGTCGTGCGCGCCATCAAGGCGCTCAATCCGGACATCGTCTATGTCGCCTCCTACCCGACCGACACAGTGCTGTTCGTGCGCGCGGCGGCCGAAGCCGGGCTGTCGGCGAAAATGATGGGCGGTGCGATGATCGGCCTGTTGGCGACACCGCTTAAAATGCAGATGGGGCCGCTGATGAACGGCTACGTCAACAATGCCGAAATGTTCATACCGGCACCGAGCTTCAACTTCCCCGGCGTCGATGCGCTGTTGAAGGAATATCAGAAGCGCGCCAAGGGCCAGGGCATCGACCCGTTCGGCTATGGCTTCGTGCCCTTCGGCTATGCCGCCGGCCAGGTGCTGGCCCAGGCGGTCGAAGGCACGAAATCGCTGGATCACCCGAAGATCGCCGATTATATGCGCAATAACAGCTTTTCGACCGTCGTCGGCGAGTTCCGTTTCGGCAAGAACGGCGAATGGGCAAAACCGCGCTCCATCATGACGCAATGGCGCAATCTCACCGGCAATTCGCTCGACCAGCTCAACAATCTCGCCAATTGGACGATCGTCTGGCCGCCGGAGCATAAATCTGCTGATATCATCTATCCGTATCAGAAGCAGTAATGGTCGAGCGACGCGGGCTCCGGCCCGCGTCGCCTAGGGAGCGAGCCATCCGCCATGAAACACACGGTTACATTGCAGCCGAGCGGCCATACGTTCGAAGTCGAGCCTGGCGAATCGATCCTGCGCGCTGGTCAGGCGGCGGGGTTCGCCATTCCTTTTAGCTGCCGCCAGGGCGTGTGCAGCACCTGTCGCGGCAAGATCGTCGAAGGCCAGGTCGATCTCGGCGAAGTTCATCCGGCTTATTTAAACGAGGCCGATCGCGCGGCCGGCTTTGCACATCTGTGTCAAGCCAGCGCCCTGTCGAATGTCACGATCGAAATCCGCGAACTCGAAGGGCTTGCCGGCGTCAAGGTGCGCAAGGTGCCCTGCCGCATTTCGCGGATCGAGCAGCCGGCTCCCGATGTCGCCATCGTGCATCTGCGATTGCCGATGAACGAAAACATGATGTTCGTCGCCGGGCAGCATATTGAACTCATTCTGCCGGGTGACGTTCGTCGCTGTTATTCCATCGCCACCAAACCGAATGTTGACGGTGTCACCGCGCTCGAACTGCACATTCGTCGCATGCAAGGCGGGCTTTTCACCGACGGCATGCTGCCGAAGATGAAAGAGCGCGAATTGATGCGCTTCGAAGGGCCGTTGGGAACGTTCGCGTTGCGCGAAGATTCAACCAAGCCGATCGTCTTCCTGGCCAGCGGCACCGGCTTTTCCGCCATCAAGGCCATGGCCGAACATGCATTCGGTCGCAACATCCACAACAAACGGCCGATCCATCTGTATTGGGGCGGACGCACGCGCCAGGATCTCTATCGCGCCGATCTGGCCGAAAGCTGGACCAAGGAATTCCCGGGCTTCCATTTCATCCCGGTGCTCTCGGAAGCGACACCGGCCTGCGCCTGGAGCGGCCGCACCGGCTTCGTGCATCTCGCCGTGCTGCAAGATTTCCCGTCGATGCAGGAGATCGAAGTCTATGCTTGCGGCGCCCCGGTGATGGTCGAGGCGGCGCGCCGCGATTTCATCAAGGATGGTGGATTGGCGGAAGACAGTTTCTTCGCCGATGCCTTCCTCAGCCAGGCCGACCTCAACAATCCTCAGGCCAACGCCGCAACCGCCTGACTCACTTCGCACTCCCGCCATAAGGGCCGGCTGATGCCGGCCCTTATTCATTGCGCTTGGCAAAAACCAAAGCAAATATAGGCGAAAGTCATAGTTGCGACGCGATTGGGCCGATAGTGTCAGCTATCTTGCCTGAATCCTTCAATCCTGGAGTCGTTCTCGATGCAAATAGGCGTCGTCGGTCTGGGCCGCATGGGCCTCAATATCACGCGCCGGCTGATGAAGGCCGGCCATCAATGTCTTGCTTTCGACGTGAATGCCAGCGCGGTGACGACCGCGCGCGGCGAAGGCGCCATGGGCGCTGCTTCGCTCGCAGATCTGGTCAAAGCCTTCGATCAGTCGCCACGCGTAATCTGGCTCATGTTGCCAGCAGGACGCATCACCGATGAGGCGATCACGACATTGGCCGAACTGCTCTCTCCCGGCGACATCCTCATCGATGGCGGCAATACCCATTTCAAGGATGACATTCGCCGCGCCAACGCACTGGCGCCCAGACAGATCCGCTATGTCGACTGCGGTACGTCCGGCGGCATCTGGGGCGCCGAACGCGGTTATTGCCTGATGATCGGCGGACCGAAGGACGCTGTCAGCCATCTCGATCCGATCTTCCGCGCGCTGGCACCCGGACTTGGCGATATTCCACGCACCCCTGGCCGCGAGGGCGAACCGAGCCAGGCCGAGCAAGGCTACATTCATGCCGGGCCGACCGGCGCCGGCCATTTCGTCAAGATGATTCACAACGGCATCGAATATGGCCTGATGCAGGCCTATGCTGAGGGGTTCGACATTCTGCGCGGCCGCGCCTCATCGGACCTTCCGGAAGGCGAGCGCTATGACCTCAATCTGCCCGACATTGCCGAAGTGTGGCGTCGTGGCAGCGTCGTCACCTCCTGGTTGCTCGATCTGAGTGCGACCGCGCTGATCCGCGATCCGGACCTCAAGAGCTTCAGCGGTGAGGTGGCCGATTCCGGCGAAGGACGATGGACCATAGAGACCGCCATCGAACAGGCCACGCCCGCCAATGTGCTATCCGCTTCGCTGTTCGCGCGCTTCCGCTCGCGCCAAAAGTCCTATGCCGACAAACTGCTCTCCGCCATGCGTCTTGGCTTCGGCGGACATGTGGAGACGAAGCCAGCCGACAAGAAGGAAGGCTGAAGGCATGAACATTTCGCAACAGCCCGTGCAGATTATCGAGGCACCGCCGCGTCGCCGTCCCATCCAGCCCGCGCCATGCACCATGGTGATTTTCGGGGCACGTGGCGACCTCACCCATCGCCTCGTCGTGCCGGCGCTCTACAATCTCTTCCGCGAGAAAATGCTGCCGGAGGATTTCCGCCTGATCGGCATCGACCATGGTGAAAACACGACGGATGGCTGGCGTGCTTCCCTGTTCGACAAGATCAAGAGCATGGCTAGCGATAAAGCAGCCGCCTTTGAAGCGCACAGGATCAACGAAAGCGCCTGGTCCTTTCTCAGCGAGCGCATGTCCTATCTGCGCGGCGATTTCAACGATCCAGCTCTCTACCAGCAGCTCGCTTCGCAGTTGAAATCCTGCGAGCACGATGGCCAGACGCAGGGCAATGCGATCTTCTATCTTGCTGTTGCCGACCGCTTCTTCGGCCCCATCATCGACCGCCTCGGAGCGGCAGGCCTCGTCAAGCAGACACGGACTGACGAAGGCGCGCCCAAGTGCTGGCGGCGCGTGGTGATCGAAAAGCCCTTCGGCCACGACCTCAAATCGGCGCGCGACCTGAATGAGCGGATTTTGACGTCGCTCAACGAGGATCAAATCTTTCGCATCGATCATTTCCTCGGCAAGGACACGGTGCAAGCGATCACGGCTTTTCGCTTCGCCAACGGCCTGTTCGAGCCGATCTGGAATCGCGATCGGATCGACCATGTGCAGATCACCGTTGCCGAGACGATCGGCGTCGAGGGACGTGGCCGTTTCTATGAACAGACGGGCGCGTTGCGCGACATGGTGCCCAACCATGTCTTCTCGCTGCTCTCCATGGTCGCGATGGAAGCGCCGACGGGCTTCGATGCGACATCGATCCGCAACAAGAAGGCCGACGTCTTCGCGGCCATGCCGCCGCTCGATCCGGCCTGGGCCGTGCGCGGCCAGTATGATGCCGGCAGTGTGCTGGGCAAAGAAGTCGTTGCCTATCGGAACGAACCGAATGTCGATCCAGCCTCGAATGTCGAAACCTTCGCCGCCGTGAAACTGGAGATCGACAATTGGCGTTGGGCGGGCGTGCCGTTCTATTGCCGTACGGGTAAACGCCTGTCGCGCCGCAATACGGAAATCGCCATCCAATTCAAACAAGCTCCCTATCTCGCCTTTCAGGATACGCCGGTGGAGGCGCTGCGACCTAATTGGTTGGTGCTGTCGATTGCCCCGGAGGAAGGCATTTCTCTGCAATTCGAGGTCAAGCGCCCTGGCCCCGTGGTCGATCTGTCGGCGGTGCGAATGGAATTCAAATATGCCGATTGGTTCGCCAAGGAGCCGCATGTCGGCTACGAGACCCTGCTCTATGACGTGATGATCGGCGATCCGACATTGTTCATGCGCGCAGACATGATCGAACATGCCTGGCGCATCGTGCAGCCTGTCCTCGATGGCTGGGAGCGTGCGCCGTCGGACTTCCCCAATTATAAAGCCGGCAGCGACGGCCCAGCCGCCTCGGATGAATTGATCGCCCGTGACGGCGGACGCCAATGGCGGCCGGTCGAGCCTCTGAAATCGCCGAAAGGCTAGCATGCCGACATCGACAAGGGCGCCAGCCCTCATTGTCGTCATGGGCGTGTCCGGCGCCGGCAAGACGACGACTGGTCAGCTCCTCGCCGCTCATCTGCACTGTTCGTTCGCTGATGCCGACGACCTGCACGTGCCGGCCAGTATCGAGAAGATGCGACGCGGCCTGCCGTTGAGCGATGAGGATCGACAGCCGTGGCTCGCACGCGTGGCGCAAACGATCGAGGACTGGCGAGCCCAGGGGCACGGCGGCGTCATCGCTTGTTCGGCGCTGAAACGGCATTATCGCGACGTCATTCGAGGTGGACGCGATGACGTCACCTTCGTGTATCTTCATGGCACAAAGGCCGCCATCGCCGATCGGCTGGCGGTGCGATCCGGTCATTTCATGCCGGGCCAATTGCTGGCGAGCCAATTCGAGATTTTGGAAGAACCGACGCCGAACGAGCATGCAATTTGGGTGCCCATCTCAGGGGCGCCGCACGAGGCCGTCGCGGCTGTTCTCACGGGCTTGGAGGAGAGAGGCATGGCGCAGGCACTATCCACGACAATCACCGATGATCCACGGGCTTTGGCCGAAGCCTTGGCCGATTGGTTCGTGGAGATCTTGCAGGCAAAAAGTGGGCGGATTGTTGTGGCCGTGGCCGGTGGTTCAACGCCGAAAGCTTTCTACCAATGTCTGGCGACACCGCCTTGTGAGGCCCGCCTGCCTTGGGAACGCATCCACTGGTTCTTCGGCGACGAGCGGTTTGTGCCGCCAACGAGCCCAGCCAGCAATTATCGAATGTTCGCGGAAGCGATCGAGGCGGCCCGTTTCATCCCACCCGAGAACCTCCATCCGGTGCCGACGAAGGAAGCCAGCGCTGCCCAGGCCGCCGGACGTTACGAAGAGGAATTACAGGCCTTTTACGGCTCCGATCGCCTCGATCCGAGCCGACCATTTTTCGACGTGACATTGCTGGGCCTGGGCACCGATGGACATACGGCGTCGCTTTTTCCCGGCAGTCCCGCCCTCGACGAGCGGCAGGCCTGGGTGCGGCCAAGCATGGCTCCTGATGGATCCGACCGCATCACCTTGACCTATCCCCTGCTCGAAAGCAGCCGGGAGACAGTCTTCCTGGTGGCTGGCGCCGATAAACGCACCATCCTCGCCCGCCTGCTTGGCGACGACCAAGCTTTACCCGCGGCGCGGCTCAAGCCGAACGGCGTCGTGCGCCTGTTCGCGGATCGGGCGGCCTTTGATGATGCGTCCGGCTGAACGAAGTGGTCTTGGACAAAATTCCTATCGTCCGCGGCCGAAATTGACCGGCCCGGCGCTTGTGGCGGCCGGCGGCAACTTTCAGCTATGCCATTGAAAAAATGGCGAGAGTGACGGGACTCGAACCCGCGACCTTCGGCGTGACAGGCCGACGCTCTAACCAACTGAGCTACACCCCCGCAAACCGTCAGGCGCTAGGCGCCGCTGCGGAGAGCGTCCGGATAGGACACGGCCACATCTAAGTCAAGGACATCTCGCCACTTCTCAAAACTTCTCCGAAGCCAAATGCCAACGGCGGATTTCCGAGGGCGTCAAAAGCCGGAAAGTCTCCGACGGCGTTTGTTCCGCCGTGTAGACCAGCTCGCGGCTCACCCCCATCATTCCCGCGTAATCGCCCAGTTTATTGATCATTTCGTTCTGGGCGAAGGTTTTCGTCAGCTTAGTGGTGCCGTCGAACTGGCCCACCCGCTCATAGAGAAACATGCGGTGGATGCCCACCCGGCTCTGGGGCGGGACGACCCGCTTTTTGGCGCCCATCAAGGCGTAGACACAGGCGGAATAGCAGCGCCCGGCCGCGAATCGCATTTCGCCACCGGCCTCGACCGGCTTGGCGACGATGACGGCCGCACCGGCTCGGCGCAGCAGCCGGCCGAATTCCATCGAAGCGACCACGCGGCCGCCGGGGGAGTTGATCAGAACGACGGCATAGACATTTTTGCCGAGCTTCGAGGCGCGTAGAAAGTCAATAAAATCCCGGGGGGTATTTTCGACGATTTCACCTTCCGCCACGATAATTTGCGGGCATTTGGCGCCGCAAGTCTGCGGATCGCCCGCCTGGGCGAAACGAAACGACATCGCGGCAGAAGCCGCGCCTGCTGTCATGAAAAAAGCGCTGGCCACAGCACCGGCCAGGGCGACGACACGCAATACCGCTCGACCTACCATCTGCTTCTCCACTCCCACTCTGGATGCTCCGATCCATTTCGACACAAAGGCTACACATTTCCAACCGGCTTGGCGACGGCTATCGCGGCCGGTCGTTAAGGAATGCAAACAGCCTGCCAGCCTCCTCGACAGGGGGGAACAACCCTCTTAAAACGCCCACCTGAAACCATCCTGACTATCCGGCAAGCAATTGCCAATAAGAGATCGGCCGAGGCATCCATGACCAGTCTGTTCCTGAATCCGCTCCTCATCGACAAGGTCGTGCGTGCCGCCCTGGAGGAAGATAGCGGCCGCGCCGGGGACATCACCTCCAACGCCTGTATCCCCGAGGGCACTCAGGCCCGCGCCGTCCTCGCGCCGCGTAAGCCCGGCACGATCTCCGGCCTGTCGGTGGCGGAAGCGGCTTTCAAGCTCACCGATCCGACGATCAAGTATGAATATCTGGCCAAGGACGGCGACGAGATCACCGTGCCGCGCACGCCGGTGGCGCGCATCACCGGCGATGCCCGCGCCATTCTCACCGCCGAACGGACGGCCCTGAATTTCATCTGCCACATGTCCGGCATCGCCACGATGACCGCCAAACTTGTCGCGTTGACCAAGCACACTAAGGCGAAGGTGATCTGCACGCGCAAGACGACGCCGAACCTGCGCGCCTTCGAAAAATATGCCATCCGCTGCGGCGGCGGCATGAACCATCGCTTCGGTCTCGACGATGCCGTACTGATCAAGGACAACCACATCGCCGTCTGCGGCGGTATCAAGCCAGCATTGCGCGCCGCCAAGGCCTCGGTCGGTCATCTGGTGAAGATCGAAATCGAAGTCGATGGCCTCGATCAGCTCAAGGAAGTGATCGAGGAAGGTGCTGACGTGGTGCTGTTCGACAACATGTCGCTGGCTGAAATGGCCGAAGGCGTGAAGATGGTCGCCGGCCGGATGAAGATCGAAGCCTCCGGTGGCATTTCGGGCGAGACGGCGAAAGCGGTCGCCGAAACCGGCGTTGACATGCTGTCGTCGGGCGCCCTCACCCATTCCGCGCCGATCCTCGATCTCGGGCTCGATATCGAGATCGGTTGATAGGCAGGCGCCGTCAGTCGTCTCGTTGCGTCGTTTCGCTTTCTTCGCGCGCCATGTTCTCGATGATCGCCAGGAGAACCTTGCGGGCCGTCGCCACTTCGGCTCCGGTCACACCGCGAACTGCGACGAGATTGATATGTTCGGCTATGGGCACGAGCTTTTCCTTCAGCGCCCGTCCTTCCGGCGTGAGGAACACGTAAACGTTCTTGCGGCTGTGCGGCAGCTTACGACGCTCGATATAGCCAAACTTCTCCATCGCGGTCAGCGCCGAGAAAGTGGTCGGCTCCATCAGCCCCGCTTCTTCGCTCAGCTCGCGCTGGGTCAGCCCTTCGCGCTCCCACAGGATGCGCAGAAACACCCAATGGCCGAAGGAGACGTTATGGCGCGCCAGGCTGATCTGCATCATGCGGGTGAGGCCGCGCGCTGCATCACGAACCAGATGGGCCAGGCGATCGTTGGGCACCGCATCGCGCCAGCGGCGCAGGATGGCTTGGTTCTCGGATGCTCCCTGCCGGTTCGACATCATGCACCCCGCGACAGGGCCGGCGTCGGCACTTGATGGCGCAACGTCACTTCCCGGCCTTCCCGGGCGGATTGCAGAATCGCAAAGCACACTTCCATCGTCGCCAGGCCCCACACTCCATCGTGAACCGACGGCACGCCATCGACGACGGCGGCATACAGTTCGTCGATCACCTCCATGCGCGGCACGGCACGTACCGGCACGTCCTCAAGACGACGTTCGTCGTCGGCGTAGATCATCACGCCTTTTGAGGTCGGGCGCAAATCGGCATGGCTGCACGAGGCAACGAGGAGGCCGAAATTCTGGTGCCAACGTGTTTGCGGCTTGGTCGACAGCCGGGCATCCCCCTGCCCGTACCGCGCGCCGCCGTAGTTGGATTGGGCCTTGATGGCCAATTCGTCGGCCTCGCTGGCGCCCTTAAGTGCCCGGCGGGCGGCACCATAATTATCCGGATTTTTGGGCAGTCCGCCCTCATTGATCCAATCGACCAATTCATCCGAATCAAAATGGGCATAGCCGCTATAGGTCATGGTCGCGACCACGCCGCTGTCGAAGGTCAGAAAGGCGGTATAAGCGCCCTCAGTCCGGCGTGCCGGATCGATGACCGCCGTCGCCGCGCGCACGGACTTGACCATGCCGCCGCCGATGAAGCGCAGATTGTCGACCTGATGCGGCGCCTGATTAAAGATGACCCCGCCACCCTTTGACGTATCAAGCTCTTCCGGCCGGCGCGGCCTGTAGATGAAGTCGGTGTAGTTGAGCGCGCTCATCATATGCAGCGGGCCGAAAGCGCCGCTCTCGATGAGTTCGCGTGTCCGGCGCACCGGTGCATCGAAAGAATGACTGTGGCCGACGACGAGCGCCACGCCGGCTTCGCGCGCCGCCGTGATCATCGCCAGACTGTCCTCCACCGACAGGGCCATCGGCTTTTCGCACAGGATATGACGGCCAGCCTTCGCCGCCGCCAGAACATTGTCGCGATGATATTGATGCGGCGTCGAGACATAGACCGCCTCGACCGCCGGATCGGCGCACATCTGCTCGACGCTTTCGTAAGCGCGTCCGGCAAAATCCTGCGCGAAACGTTCACGCGCTTCGGCACGTGGATCGGCGCCCGCGACAATTTCGATCCGCTCGTCCTGCACCAAAGTCGGCAACATCAGACTGAAGGCCCGGCCAAGGCCGGCAATTCCAAGGCGCAGCTTACGAACGGTCATTGAGCACTCACAGATCGATCACCACTTCCCCGCCCCGCCCACGCGAGACGCACACCATGATGTTGGTCGTATATTCGTCGGGTGTCAGCACGAAATCGCGATGGTCCACATCGCCGGAAACAAGTTTGGTACGGCAGGAGCCGCAAGAGCCGCTTTGGCAGGAGAACGGCACCTCATGGCCGGCTTGGCGAAGGGCTTCGAGAATACTCGTACCAACCGGCACGTCGAGCACTTCATTCGTGTCCACGATACGGACAGTGAAGGGCTCATCATTGGGCTGTGGCTGCGAGCCATCGACGAAGGCTTCGAAATGCACGGCGCTCGACGACCAATGGCCGGTCATATCGCGCACAGCGTCCATGAGCCCACGCGGGCCGCAGCAATAGACGTGCCCTTTAGGCTTTTCGAGCACCGGCCAAAGATCATAACCCTTGTCCGGATCGCCACCATCATGATGGATGATCACCTTGCCGGTGAATTCGGGCGCCTTGAGATCTTCGAGGAAAGCGGTCGAGCCGGCATCGCGCGTCAGATAGTAGAGGCGGAAATTGCCCCTACCCTCGCTCAACAGATGGCGCGCCATGGACAGAACCGGCGTGATGCCGATGCCCCCGGCGATTAACACGTAACCGGCCGAGGATGGCACGAGCGGAAAGTCGTTGTGCGGTTCCGAAACCGAGATCGTATCGCCTTCGCGCAATTGATCGGCCATGCTGATCGAGCCACCGCGACCGTTGGCTTCGCGTTTGACGGCGATGACATAACGATCGTGTTCGGCGGGATCGTTGCTCAGCGAATATTTGCGCTCCTCGCCGCCAGGCGTGCGCACGATGACATGGCTGCCGCTGGTGAAGGGCGGCAGCTCCCCGCCGTCGGGGGCCCGCAGCTCGAACCCGAATATGCCTTCGGCAATCTGCCCGGCGCTGGTGACGCGCAAATCCATCGTAAAGTTCCTTGGCCTTTCCCCGGGGCGGCGGCTCCGCCAAAATACTTAGACACCTAATTATCTGATTTCAACCCGGTCCGATAGCATCTCGCCTCTCCCTACCTGTTCGAAAACTTTTGGTCGATTTAGAATCCCTCCACCTCTCGACAAGCGGGACGGAACGGTGTAAATTCTTAGAGACCTAATTAATTGGGAACTGGCCCCCGGAGCCGGTTGGAGGAGAAGGCGCCATGCTGACACCGGAAGAAAACGATCTCTTGTGCCGCGTCGAGGGCGAGGCACCGATGGGCCACATCATGCGCCAGCATTGGCTGCCCGCCTGCATGATCGAGGAAGTGGCCGAGCCTGATTGCGATCCTTTGAAGGTGCGCCTATGTGGCGAAAACTATGTGGTGTTCCGCGACACCAATGGCCAAGTCGGCATGCTCGACGAGCTGTGCCCGCATCGCCGTGCATCGCTGGCCTATGGCCGCAATGAAGATTGCGGCCTGCGCTGTCTTTATCACGGCTGGAAATTCGACGTGAACGGCAATGCCATGGAGATGAACTCCGAGCCTGTCGAGACCGGCCTTCTCAAGAAAATGAAGACGCGTTCTTATCCGGTGCGCGAAGCTGGCGGTTTCGTGTGGTGCTATCTCGGCCCCGTTGAAACCATGCCGGAATTCGAACCGCCAATATTTCAACTCACGCCGGACACGCGCATCTCCATCGCCAAATACAAAGTGCCGGTGAATTGGGCGCAGATTCTCGAAGGCGCGATCGACTCATCGCATTCTTCCACCCTGCATTCATCCGACATGGTGCCGGCCCGCGTCGCGGGCGCGCAAGCCAATGAGCAGGTCTGGCTGCGGCCTTCGACCGATAAATCACCACGGCTTTATTCGCAGCGTACACCGTTCGGCTTCCGCTATGCCGCCGTGCGTCGGCCAATCCAGAACGCGCAAAGCCACGACTACATCCGCACGACTTTGTTCATCGCGCCTTATTCGGTGCTGATCCCACCGAATAACAACTACAAAGTCGTCATCATGCATGTGCCGATCGATGACGAGAATACCGACTTCTATTTCTTGGCCTTCGGCGACAATGCGACGACGCCGGGCACGGAAGAATGGCGCAAGTTCCTGCATGCCCAGGTCGGCATCGACGTCGATGATAATTATCGCAGCTACCGGACCTTCGAGAACAATTTCAAGCAGGACCGGCAAGCAATGAAGCTCGGCAACTTCACCGGCATTCCTGGCATTCCCAATCAGGATTATGTGATGTGGCTCACCATGGGCAAGATCACCGACCGGACGAAGGAAGTTCTCGGCCAGAGCGATCTTGCCATCGTCGAGTTCCGCCGGCAAATGGTCGAAGCCGCACGCACTTATCAAGCCGACGGAACGGTGATCGGACGGACCGCACCGCATATCCCGCTCAACAAGCTGCGCTCCTTCGAAGGCGTCGCGCCGAAGACAACCGATTGGCGCATTGCCGGCCTGACCCAGGAAGAGCTCGATCTGCGCGGCCTGTCGGCGCCAACCACCACGGCCGCCGAATAACGCATCAACCCGCTGCGATCCAACGATTGCTTGGCCACCATCTCACGATGGTGGCCAATTCTTTTGGCGGACCTTCAGGATTTGATCGCGCTCACGGGCGCCGAAGCGCCGAGGTTATGCGAAATCTGTTGCGCGACCTGCAATACGACCTCGGCGTTGCGTCCTTTGAGGCTGTCATCGAAGGCACGCGTATTCGCCATCACCGTCAAGGCGGCCACCGCGGCGCCTTCCGAATTCAAGATCGGCGAGGCAATGCTTGGAAAGCCCGGCACGACCGCGCCGCTACGCGGGCTCAAGCCCGTACGGCGGATTTCCTTCAGAACATCGAGGATCTGGTCGAGCGAAGAGCCATACCAGGGATCTTCCGGCAGCGAGGCCTGTAGCGCACGCTCGATGATTTCCTTCTGCAAAGGTGCGGGAAAGTAAGCGAGAATGGCACGGCCTGCCGCGCTCAAGGGCGGCAACACGGCGCCGACCTGAAGTGCCCAATAGCTCGTTCGCAACCCCGGCAAATGCAGCACGATGATCGGCCCCTTGTCGGACCAGACCGACAGGCAGACCGGCGCGCCCAATTCGTCCCGCAGATATTGCATCGGTTCGCGCGCGGCCTGCACGACATCGATATTCGCCAGAGCGGCAAGCCCAAGATGAATAGCGGTGGGGCCAAGCGCGAACGTGTTGCCGGTTTCGTTGCGGACCAGAAGGCCGACGCGCACCAGGCTCACGAGATAGAAATGCAGGCTGGTCGGGCTCATGCCCGACTTCTCGGCCAAATAGCGCAAGGTGAAAGGGCCCGAAGAGGCAAGAAACGGCTCGATCACCCGAAATGCCGTTTCGACGGATTGGATCCCTCGCGCCTCGGCAGGCTTTTTTCTTTGCTTATCAGCCATCTACCCCATCCTGACAGGTTGCGACGTTAGCTGAAACACGGGGCGGCCTCAACGCCAGGGCCTTACTGTAGTTTTGCATATGTCAATTTACATTGACTAATGCAAATCTTCGCGCCTATGCTCCTGATCATCAAGATCTAGGGAGGGCCGCGATGTTCCTGAAAGACGTTTGGCAGGTGGCGGCTTTCGCCAAGGAAGTCGGCCGCGAAATCCTGCCCCGCACCTTGGCCGGCGAAGCGGTGATTTTGTATCGCACCAGCGCAGGCGCGCCGGTCGTCATGCTCGATGCCTGCCCGCATCGTTTCCTGCCCCTGTCCATGGGCAAGCTCTCAGGCGATGTCGTTCAGTGCGGCTATCACGGGCTGTGCTTCGACCATCGCGGCGATTGCGTGAAGATCCCAGGCCAGGATCGCATTCCCTCAACGGCGAAGGTCACCGTCTTTCCGGTGGTCGAGCGTTACGGCTTCATCTGGGTCTGGCTTGGCGATGCCACCAAGGCCGACGAGAGCAAGGTGCCCGACTTCCACTGGATGACCAATCCGGAATGGGCGGTGAGCGAGGGCTATCACCACATCGACGCGCATTATCAACTGATCAATGACAATCTGCTCGATCTCTCCCACGAGACCTTCGTCCATCCGCATACGATCGGCAATCACGCCGTGGCGGAATCGCCGCTCACCGTCTCCGAAGGCGAAGGCACGGTGATCGCCCATCGCGATATCCTGAACTGCGAACCGCCGCCGTTCTACGTGCAGGCTGCTGGGTTTTCGACACGGATCGATCGCTGGCACACGACCATCTTCACACCGCCCGGCTTCCTCGTCATCAAGAATGGCTCGGTTCCCGCAGGGATGCCGAAGGAAGAAGCGCGCGCGAAAGGCATTGCGCGCGAGCGACGTGTTCTCAATCTCATCACGCCCGAAACCGAAACATCCTCCCATTATTTCTGGGGTATCGCGCGCGGTTACGACATCGAGAATGTAGGTCTGACGGACTATATCCGCAGCGAAGTGGCGCGCACGTTCGACGAAGACAAACTGGTGCTGGAAGCGCAGCAACGCAAGCTCGGCGACCATAAGATCACGCACTTCCCTATCACCTTGCGCGCCGATGCGGGTGCCGTCCGGGGAAGACGTCTGATTGAATCCATGCTGCGCGGCGTCTCCGCGACCGCGGCTGAATAGAAAACATCAAGCGGATGCGCTCGATGAGGGGTTGAGCGCTTCCGTCACATTTTTCGATACAGGGAGGGATATGTGTCTGTTCAATCTTGGACATCAAAATGGCTTGGGAGCAGGCCTCGCATCAGTGCCGCGTTAATCGGCGCGGCCTTTCTTTTGAGCTACATCGGGCTCTCCGCGCCCGCGCATGCCCAATCGACTTATCCAAGCCAGCCTATTCGTTTCATCGTCACCAATCCGGCGGGTGGCCTGCCCGACACGGTGGCGCGCATCTATGGCCGACATCTGGAACAGCGCCTTGGCCAACCAATCATCATCGAGAACCGTGGCGGCGGCAACGGTACCATCGGGATCAACAGCATGCTGTCCTATCCGCCGGATGGATATGCCTTCGTGGTCACCGATGGCGCCGTTTATTCGGTCAACCCACTTATTCAGGCCAATATTTCCTACAAGGAAAGCGACATCAAACCCGCTGGATTGCTTGCCATCTCGCCATTGTTTCTGGCGGCACATCCGAAAGTCGGCGTAAAAACTCTGCCGGAACTGATCGCCTATGCACGGGAACATCAAGGACAATTGAATTACGGCTCGTCCGGCGTCGGCAGCGCGCATCATCTTTCCATGGTCGCTTTCTTGACGGCCCTCAAACTGAACATGACGCATGTGCCGTTCAAGGGAACCGGCGAATCCGTTCCCGCACTGCTGGGCGGACATGTCGATCTTCTTTTCTCCGCCTACCCTTCCCTGTCCGGCGCCGCCGAAGCCAAGCAAGTCAATCTCCTCGCAACGGCGAGCGGCACGCGCTCAAGCCTGGAACCCAACCTTCCCTCGATCAGTGAAGTCATTCCGGACTACGACTACAAGGCGATCATCGGCTTGTTCAGCCATGCGCAAACACCGCAGGCCGTCCTCGACAAGATCGCGACGGAAATCGCGGCGATCGCCAAGGATCCCGACGTCGTCCAGCGCCTGAAAGTGGTGGGCGCCGAAGCCGCCGGCTATGACGGAAAAGGCCATCTGGTGGAGCTTCAGAAGGAACGCAAACGCTACGAACCGCTGCTCGATACAGTGGGCCTCAAGCTCAGCGCACGCTGATCGCAGCCCACATATTCCGTCGAAAGTGGGCAGCCTTTTCGCTTTTGTCTTTCAGTCCAAATAACCTAGCATCCTCCCTCATCGGCTGTGGCTGAAAGGGAGGATGTCATGGTGGCAAGCGCGTCGCGAGGCCCGTTCAAGGCGGATGTGGTCGGCAGTCTTCTCAGGCCGGCAAAAATCCACGAAGCGCGTTCCAAACTTGCCGCAGGCTCCGCTACCCGCGACGATGTCTGGAAGGTCGAAACTGACAGTGTCGACGAAGCCGTGGGTTTGCAGAAAGAGGTTGGCCTCCAGGTCTGCACCGATGGCGAATATCATCGTCGTCATTGGTTCGTGGATTTCGTCGAGCGAATCGATGGCGTCGGTTTCGCGGGCGGCTTGCCGACACGCTTTCAGACCGAGGCGGGTTTCATCGAATTCTCGCCGCCGAAAGTCATCACCACCGGCAAGCTGCGGCGCACGCAATCTCTGGCCGTCGACGATTTCAAGGACCTCAAACCATTAGCCGACAAGGCCGGGCTGATGCCCAAGCAACCGATCCCTTCGCCGACCTTGGTGCATTTCCGCAGCGGCGATCCCGGGGTCGATAAGAAAGCCTATCCCGACATTACCGAATATTATCACGACCTCGCGCAGGTCTATCGCGACGAGATCAAGGCGCTCTATGACGCCGGCTGCCGCTACATCCAGATCGACGAAACGAATTTTCCTTTTCTCTGCGATCCCAACATGCACGACCATGTGCGCAGCATCGGCGAGGATCCGATCAAACTGCAAGTGAAGTACAAAAACCTCATCAATGCGGTCACCAAGGACCGCCCGGCCGACCTCACCATCGCCATGCATATGTGCCGGGGCAATCATGAAAGCGCGTGGGCGGCATCGGGCGCCTATGACTTCGTCGCGGAAGTGGCTTTCGGCGAACTCGACATCGATGCCTTCTTCCTCGAATACGATACCGAACGCGCCGGTACGTTCGAGCCGCTAAAACATATGTCGAAGAACAAGACAGCCGTTCTCGGCCTCGTTACGTCGAAGAAGCCGGAGCTCGAGAGCAAGGATCTGCTGAAACGGCGGATCGACGAAGCCTGCAAATATGTGCCGCTCGAACGTCTCGCTTTGTCGCCGCAATGCGGCTTTGCTTCGACGATCGGCGGCAACAAACTGACCGTCGATCAAGAGAAGGCGAAGCTGCGGCTGGTGGTCGATACTGCGAGAGAAGTATGGGGCTAATACGATGAGACGTCGTACCACTCGCCCCTGGATCCCGGGTCGCTGCGCGCCCGGGATGACACTGCGGCCTCAACAGTGGGCGACGCGACAGACCTCGTGATAACGTCATCGACACAGACGATTGCTTGATGGAGTGTTCATGACGATCGAATTGCATGCCTGGGACACGCCGAACGGCCGCAAGATCAGCATTGCCTTGGAAGAGATGGGCCTGCCCTATGTGGTGAAGCCGATCGATATCAGCAACAAAGGCCAGTTCGAGCCGGGCTTCCTGAAGATCAGCCCCAACAACCGCATTCCCGCCATCGTCGATCCCGATGGGCCGGACGGCAAGCCGGTGAGCGTCTTCGAATCCGGCGCGATCCTGATTTATCTCGGCGAGAAGACCGGCCAGTTCCTGCCGAAAGCCGGCGCCGCGCGGATCGCGACGCTCGAATGGCTGATGTTTCAGATGGGCGGTTTCGGACCGATGCCCGGACAGGTGCATCACTTTCTCGCCGTCACCAATGAAGCGGATCGGCGCTACGGCCTCGAACGCTACAGCAAGGAAACGGTACGGCTCTATGGCGTGATGGACCGACGGCTGGCGCAGGTGTCTTATTTTGCCGGCGATGCGGTCTCGATCGCCGACTTCGCCATTCTCGGCTGGGCCTGGCGGCACGAGCGCCACAAGGTGGACCTTGCCACCTTCCCGCATGTCAAACGCTGGTATGAGACGATGATGGCGCGACCGGGCGTGCAGCGGGGTTTTGCGGTCAGTCTGACAGGGAAATGAAATGGTGGGCGGTGACGGGCTCGAACCGCCGACATCCTGCGTGTAAAGCAGGCGCTCTACCAACTGAGCTAACCGCCCCAAGGCCTCAAGGCGCCCCCTATCTACGGACCCGCGTGCTGAGACGCAAGGGCGCGCCCCTGGAAGCCGGCGAGGTTCCCCCAACCCTCTGGAAAACAGCAGATAAAAAAGAAACGGGCCGCCCGAAGGCGGCCCGAACCGTTCAGCGAAGGTCCGATCAGTGGGCGACCAGGCCGGGCGAATCCTCGCCCTTGGCACCCCGGGCAGCGGCTGCTGCCTTTTCCTCGTCCCATTCGATCGGCGTCGGCTGACGCACGAGCGCATGTTTGAGGACTTCGTCCATCCGCGACACTGGCACGATCTCCAGCGCGTTCTTCACGTTGTCCGGAATATCCGCCAAATCCTTAGCGTTCTCTTCCGGGATCAGCACCTTGGTGAGGCCGCCGCGCAGAGCCGCGAGCAGCTTCTCCTTCAGGCCACCGATCGGCAGCACGCGGCCGCGCAAGGTCACTTCGCCGGTCATGGCGATGTTGGCGCGCACCGGAATGCCGGTGAGGATCGAGACGATGGCCGTCGCCATGGCGATACCGGCGGACGGACCGTCCTTCGGTGTCGCACCTTCGGGCACATGGACGTGGATGTCCTTACGCTCGAAGGTCGGCGGCTCGATGCCGAAATCGACAGCGCGCGAGCGGACGTAGGACGCCGCCGCAGAGATCGATTCCTTCATCACGTCCTTCAGGTTGCCGGTGACGGTCATGCGGCCCTTGCCGGGCATCATGACGCCTTCGATGGTCAGCAGCTCGCCGCCCACCTCGGTCCAGGCCAAGCCTGTGACGGCACCAACCTGATCTTCCGTCTCGGCCTGACCGAAGCGATATTTCGGCACGCCCAGGTAATCGGAGACCGTTGCGTCGGTGACGACAACCTTCTTCTTCTTGGTCTTGAGGATTTCCTTCACCGCCTTGCGGACGAGGTTGGAAATCTCGCGTTCAAGATTACGGACGCCAGCCTCGCGGGTGTATCGCCGCACGAGGGTCAGCAGAGCCGCGTCATCGATCGACCATTCCTTATCCGTCAGGCCGTGCTTCTTGACGGCCGCCGGGATCAGGTGCTTGCGCGCGATCTCGACCTTCTCATCTTCGGTGTAACCGGCGATACGGATGATCTCCATACGGTCCATCAGCGGACCGGGGATGTTCAGCGTATTGGCGGTCGTCACGAACATCACGTTCGAGAGATCGTAATCGACCTCAAGATAGTGATCGTTGAAGGACGAGTTCTGTTCGGGGTCGAGCACCTCGAGCAGAGCCGACGACGGATCGCCGCGGAAGTCCTGGCCCATCTTGTCGATCTCATCGAGCAGGAAGAGCGGATTGGACGTCTTGGCTTTGCGCATCGACTGGATGATCTTGCCGGGCATCGAGCCGATATAAGTGCGCCGATGACCGCGGATCTCGGCCTCGTCACGCACGCCGCCCAGCGACATACGCACGAAGTCACGACCCGTCGCCTTGGCGATCGAACGGCCGAGCGAGGTCTTGCCGACGCCCGGAGGGCCGACGAGGCACAGGATCGGACCGGTCAGCTTATTGGCACGCTGCTGCACGGCGAGATATTCGACGATGCGTTCCTTGACCTTGTCGAGGCCAAAGTGATCGGCGTCGAGAATGTCCTCGGCGAGCTTCAGATCCTTCTTGACCTTGGACGGCTTCTTCCACGGGATCGACAGCAACCAATCGAGATAGTTGCGAACGACCGTGGCTTCCGCCGACATCGGCGACATCTGACGCAGCTTCTTCAGCTCCGCCATCGCCTTGTCACGGGCTTCCTTGGTCAGCTTGGTCTTCTTGATGCGCTCTTCCAGTTCGGCGGCTTCGTCACGGCCGTCTTCGCCGTCACCAAGCTCCTTCTGGATCGCCTTCATCTGCTCGTTGAGATAGTACTCGCGCTGGGTCTTCTCCATCTGGCGCTTGACGCGCGAGCGGATGCGCTTCTCGACCTGAAGAACCGAGACTTCGCTTTCCATCAACCCCAGGCACTTCTCCAGCCGCTTGGCGACCGAGGCCATCTCAAGGATTTCCTGCTTGTCGCTGATCTTCACCGCGAGATGCGAGGCGATCGTATCGGCGAGCTTGGAGAAATCCTCGATCTGCGTCACGGCAGCGACGACTTCCGAAGAGACCTTTTTGTTGAGCTTGACGTAGCCTTCGAACTCCGAGACGGCGGAGCGCGCGAGGGCTTCGACCTCGACCTTGCTGGAGATGTCATCCGCCAGCGCTTCGGCCTCGGCCTCGTAATAATCTTGGGTGTGGGAGTAGGACTTCACGCGCGCGCGTGTCAGCCCCTCGACCAGAACCTTGACGGTACCGTCAGGCAGTTTCAGCAACTGCAGCACGGTCGCCAGAGTACCCGTCGTGAAGATGGAATCGGTCGCCGGATCGTCATCGGCGGCGTTCTTTTGCGTCGCCAGCAGAATGAACCGCTCGTTCTTCATCACTTCTTCGAGAGCGCGAATGGATTTTTCGCGGCCCACGAAAAGCGGAACGATCATGTGCGGAAAGACGACGATGTCACGGAGAGGCAACACCGGATAGGTATGCACTTCGCCGGGCTTCGCGGGGGTACGCTTTTCTGAGCTCATTTCATCATTCCTTTCCTCGCACAGACCACGCCTAACGGCCGCGGCCTCTGCAGGACCCTCTCCCGGTGAGAAGCAAATTCGTTGCCGACTGCTTCATCGGGACTTGGTCCCCGCCTGGAGCCCTTCATTGGCGCTCCGGCTGTTCTTGCATCGGGAGGAAGGATGATTCGAAAATCGCCCTCCTCCGTTGTGGTAAGAGATGGCGCTTGTGGCGGCGACTTTCAAGCCGCCGCCGGGATCACGCCACAGCTCAATTGGCACACGCCAAAACGCCGGACGCAGATACGAAACCACCGCGAAATCAGGCAGTGGCGCCCTTTTCCGCTCGGTCGGAATAGATGTAGAGCGGCCGCGCGCGACCATCCACAACCTCCGGTCCGATGACGACCTGCTCGACGCCTTCGAGGCCGGGCAATTCGTACATCGTGTCGAGCAAGATACCTTCCATGATCGAGCGCAGACCGCGCGCGCCAGTCTTGCGCTCGATGGCCTTGCGGGCGATCACGTTCAACGCTTCGTCCTGGAACGTCAGATCGACATTCTCCATTTCGAACAGGCGCTGATACTGCTTGACCAGCGCATTGCGCGGCTCGGACAGGATCTTCTTCAGCGCTTCTTCGTCGAGGTCTTCGAGCGTCGCGATGACGGGCAGACGACCAACGAATTCCGGAATGAGACCGAAGCGCAGCAGATCTTCCGGCTCGACCTTGCGGAACACTTCGCCCGTACGCCGCTCGTCCGGCCCTTCGACACGCGCCGCGAAGCCGATCGAGGTGTTCTTGCCACGCTGCGAGATGATCTTTTCCAGGCCGGCAAAGGCGCCACCACAGATGAACAGGATGTTCGTGGTGTCGACCTGCAGGAATTCCTGCTGTGGATGCTTGCGGCCGCCTTGCGGGGGAACGCTGGCAACCGTGCCTTCCATGATCTTCAGAAGCGCCTGCTGCACGCCTTCGCCCGACACGTCGCGGGTGATCGACGGATTGTCGGACTTGCGCGAAATCTTGTCGATTTCGTCGATGTAGACGATGCCGCGCTGCGCCCGTTCGACATTGTAGTCGGAGGCCTGCAGCAGCTTCAGGATGATGTTCTCGACGTCCTCGCCGACATAGCCAGCTTCGGTCAGCGTCGTCGCGTCGGCCATAGTGAACGGCACATCGAGGATGCGCGCCAGGGTCTGCGCCAACAGCGTCTTGCCGGAGCCGGTCGGGCCGATCAGCAGGATGTTCGACTTCGCCAACTCGACGTCGTTGTGCTTCGAGGAGTGGTTCAGCCGCTTGTAATGGTTGTGGACGGCCACCGACAGAACGCGCTTGGCCTGCACCTGGCCGATGACATAGTCATCGAGCACCTTGCAGATTTCGCGCGGCGTCGGAATGCCCTCGCGGCTCTTCACCAGGGAGGATTTCGACTCCTCGCGGATGATGTCCATGCACAGTTCGACGCATTCATCACAGATGAAGACGGTCGGGCCGGCGATCAGCTTGCGGACCTCGTGCTGGCTCTTACCGCAGAAAGAGCAGTAGAGCGTATTCTTCGAGTCGCTGCCGCTGACTTTGCTCATTTCGTTCTCCGTTAGGCCAGCGCCCGTTTCCGCGCGACTCGGCCAGTGTCAACGATATCTGCGCCGGTCCTAACAAAGCGTAGCCAGCAACTGGCTGAAACCGAGCACACTTCTTCATATATGACCGAAAATCCGGTCGAAAAGTCCACAAAATGCAGACCCAAAGCAGAAAACGTCGATTGCTGCGATGCAATCATGCGATCGCCCACCGATCAAGCGATGAAGCCACGATCACTACCGGAACAAGGGGGGTGTCGCATGATTGCAACAATTTTCGCTCATTCTGGCTAATCTGGGGCCGATCCTGGCGCGATTGCAGGAATAACCGCGCCAGGGGCAATTATTTGGCGTCGATCTCGTCCGGACGCTTGTCGAAGACCTGATCGATCAGACCGAAATTCTTGGCCTCTTCCGCCGACATGAAATTGTCACGGTCAAGCGCGCGCTCGATCGCATCATAATCCTGGCCGGTGTGCTTGACGTAGATTTCGTTCAGGCGACGCTTGACCTTGAGTATGTCCTCGGCGTGGCGCTGGATGTCCGAAGCCTGGCCTTGGAAACCGCCGGACGGCTGATGCACCATGATGCGGGAATTCGGCAGGCTGAAACGCATGCCTGGCTCACCGGCCGACAACAGCAGCGAGCCCATGGAGGCCGCCTGGCCGATGCACAGGGTCGAAACCTTCGGCTTGATGAACTGCATGGTGTCGTAGATCGACAGGCCCGCCGTCACCACCCCGCCGGGGGAATTGATGTAGAAGGAAATGTCCTTCTTGGGATTGTCAGCTTCCAGATAGAGGAGCTGCGCCACCACCAGGGTGGCCACCTGATCCTCGACCGGACCGGCGAGGAAAATAATCCGCTCCTTCAGCAGGCGCGAAAAGATGTCGTAGCGATACGAGCCGCGCGAGGTGACTTCCTCCACGCTCGGAATGACAAACGAATTATAGACGTCGACGGGATCGCGCAGCATGTGGCTCTCTGTCTGGGGGAATCAACTCGGTTTCCCAACATAGTCATCGAAACCGCTGGTGCAATGGGAAGGCCGGGGCCCGCGTTCGCAGGTCCCCGGCCTTTCTGATTCAGCGTGAATTTCCGGTTGCGGCCGAAGCGTCAGGCCTTAGCGGCGTCGTCCTCGACCGGCTTAAGCAGCTCTTCCTTGGACACGGTCTTGTCGGTGACCTTGGCCTTGGAAACGACCACGTCGATGACCTTTTCCTCGAACAGCGGCGCGCGAATCTGGGCGGCCACGGCGTCCGGGTTCTTCTGATAGTAGTCCCAGATCGCCTTTTCCTGGCCGCGGTACTGGCGGGCGCGCTCGATGATCGCCTGCGACAGTTCCTCGTTGGAAACCTCGACCTTGGCCTGCTCGCCGACTTCCGCCAGCACCAGACCCAGGCGAACACGGCGTTCGGCGATCCGCTGATAGTCGGCCTTGGCGGCTTCTTCGGTCGTGCCTTCGTCCTCAAAGGTCTTCTTGGCGCGTTCCTGTTCGGCCTTCACCTGGCCCCAAATGCCGTTGAATTCCTGTTCGACCAGGCCCGGCGGCAGTTCGAAGCTGTACTTCTTGTCGAGGGCGTCGAGCAGTTCGCGCTTCAGCTTCTCGCGGGAAATCTGGTCGAATTCGCGCTTGATGTTGTCGCGGATGGCTTCCTTGAGTTTGTCGAGGCTCTCAAGGCCCAGGGTCTTGGCGAATTCGTCGTCGAGCTTCAGCTCGCCCGGCGCTTCGACACCTTTCACGGTGACATCGAACACGGCTTCCTTGCCGGCGAGATGCGGCGCCTGATATTCGGCCGGGAACGTCACCTTGACGGCGCGCTCGTCGCCCTTGGCAGCGCCTTCGAGCTGATCCTCGAAGCCGGGGATGAACTGGCCAGAACCCAGCGTCAGCGGCGTGTCGGTGCCAGCGCCGCCTTCGAACGGCACATCGTCGATCTTGCCGACGAAATCGATAGTGACCTTGTCGCCCTTGGCGGCGGCGCCTTCCTTGGCGACGAACGGACGGCTCTGTTCGGCCATGCGGTTAAGAGCGTCGTTGACCTCGTCATCGCCCGGCTCGACCACCAGACGCTCGACGGCCACGTCGTCGAACGAGCCGACTTCGAACTTCGGCAGCACTTCGAGATTGACGGTGAAAGCCAGGTCGCCCTGGACTTCGATGGCCTTCTTCACGCCCTCGTCGCCGCCCTCAATGTCGATCTTGGGTTCGCCGGCGAGGCGAATCTTGTGGTCCTCGACGATCTTGCGGTTCACCTCGTTGACGGCGTCCTGCAGCACGTCGGCCATGACCTGGCGGCCGTACATCTTCTTGAGATGATCCACCGGCACCTTGCCCGGACGGAACCCATTGATGCGGACCTTGTCCTTCATCTCGACGAGCTGGCTGTCGAGCCGGCGGGCGAGGTCGTCGACCGGAAGGACCACCTTATAGGCGCGCTTCAGGCCTTCGGAGAGGGTTTCTGTCACTTGCATGTTCAAATACCTTCTTAACACTTCAACCTGGCCGGGATTCGCATCCCACGGTCGACGGAATTCTCTTGAAACGGCGACCAATCGGCGTGGTGCGGGCGGAGGGACTCGAACCCCCACGCCTTGCGGCGGTGGAACCTAAATCCACTGCGTCTACCAGTTCCGCCACGCCCGCCCCGGACGCGGCTGCGCCCTCACGGCCCGAAAGTTTCGCCGTTCGGGTCGCGGCTCTATAGCAATGGGTCCGCCCGGACGCGAGGGAAAAATCGCGGCCGATCAGCGCTCAAAACCGCAAGCTAAAACCTCATGGCCTGCCCTTCGATGGTCAAACGGCGCATCAGACGGGGCTCCTCGCGGGGAAAATCCTTACGGGCGTGGATCGAGCACCAATTATCCCAGATCACTAGGTCGCCCAGCCGCCATTTATGCTCGTAAATGATTGAGGGATCCTCGGAAATGTCGAAAAGCGTGGCCAAAGCCTCCTCGCTCTCCTCCCGACTCAGTCCCTCGATCCGCGCCGACATCAGCCGGGAGACATAGAGCGCTTTGCGTCCGGTGGCGGGATGGGTGATGAAAATCGGCTGTTCCATATGCCTGACCTTGGCAATATCGATGGCCTCGAGGTCGAGCCGCTCCCGCCGCTTGTAATCGTGAATTTGCAGGACCTTACGCCCCTCCAGCCGGTCACGCAGGGGTTGTGGGACCATCTCATAGGCTCGGTAGAGGTTGGAAAAGCTGGTCTCGCCGCCCCAGGAGGTGAGCTTGAGGGCATAAAGCAGCGTCGCCCGGTGCGGCTCGGGATAATAGCTGGTGTCGTGATGGAACCACATTTCGCCATCGCCGAAGGCGCCGATCGCCTTGCCGTCCTCGACAATATTGGTGACCAGCATGAAAGGGGTGTCGAAACTCCCTCCCGGCCCGTCGCCGCTGATCGGCCGACGGCGCATCGCGACCTTGCCGAAAAGCCCAGCGGCGGCGAGCTGGGCCTGTTCGTCGAGCTGCTGGTCGCGGAAGACCAGAACCACGTGATCCTCGAAGGCGCGGCGAATCGCTGCGGCGGTTTCGCCATCCACAGGCTTCGACAGATCGACGCCCTGCACTTCCGCGCCGATTATTGGATGAAGTTTCTTGACCGAGATCGCCATGGTGTTTCCTCTCCTCATTTCTGTTTTGATTTCTTTTTCTGTTTTGCGTTTTCATACTCCCGGATCAGGCCAACACAAAGACCGATTGCAACGGGCTCGCCGCGTCGCACTCGTTCTTCTATAGAGAACACATGACTCTCACCCGGCGACACGTTCTCCTCGGCGCCACGTCAAGCGCTCTGCTGCCTGCGTATGCGCACGCGCAAGATGAATTTCGTAATGTCGAAGCGCGTGCCGGCAAGCTGCGCCTCACCGAGACAGCCGAAACGGACATTCTTGGTGGCGATGGACAATCGCCTGGTCCGCTGCTGCGTCTCAAACGTGGCGATGAATTGCGCCTGCGCCTCATCAACAAATTGAACGCGCCGACCTCGCTGCATTTTCGTGGTATGCGCGGACCCAATGCCTTCGATGGCGTGGCGCCGCTCACACAGAAAGCCATCGCGCCAGGCGCATCGTTCGACTATCGTTTCACGCCGCCCGATGCTGGCGTCTTTCTCTATCATGCGCATGCCGATGCGAGTTTCGCTGAGCAGACGGCGCGTGGCCTGCACGGCCTGTTGATCGTCGACGAACCGGATACGCCCGAACACGATCACGAAGTGATCGCCGTCATCGCCGATTGGAAACTCGATAACACGGCGCAATTGTCAGCCTGTTCGACGACGAAAGGGCGCGAAGCCTTCACCTCGGTCGAGGAAGCCGGTGGCGCGGGACGCATCGGCGCACTCATCACCATCAACGGCAAGCCGGCGCCGCAAGCGCATAGCTTCGCGCCGGGAGAGCGCGTCTGGCTGCGCCTTGCAGCGGCGACCACGGCGCGCCTGATGGCACTGACCTTCGAAGGTGCGCAGCCTTTCATCACCGCCATCGATGGGCAGAACTGCGACGAATTCGAGCCGGTTCAACGCAGCATTCCAGTCGGCCCCGGCGCGCGTTTCGACATCATGTTCGACATGCCGGCTGAAGGTCAGGAGATGAAAGTCATCCTGCGCGGCGGCGCTTTGGGCCTTGCCGGCGAGACCGACAGAGCCATCATCACCTTCACGTCGAAGGGCGAAAAAGCAAAGTCGCGGCCGCCAATCAAATCGGCGCCGGTCAATCCGCTGGTGCGCCCAGTGATCCCGTTGCAAAACGCCAAACGGCTCGATCTCTTCATCGAACGGGTTCCTGCGCCACGCAACGCCCAATGCCTGACACCGGATATGGCGCTATGGAGGCTCAATGGCAAAATCATGCGGGCCAACGATCCGCCGCTCTTTTCCGTCAAACGTGGCATGCCGGTGACGTTGGGCTTTCTCAACCAGTCCAATGTCGCCCATGTGATGCGCCTCTATGGCCACGTGATGCGTCAATTGCATCTGCTCGACGATGGTTGGGAGCCATATTGGCGCGACAGCGTCATCGTCGCGCCGGGACGCACGGTGCGGATCGCGTTCGTCGCCGACAATCCAGGCCGCTGGCGGCTCGGCAGCGGCATTCTCGATCATGCGGTAGCTGGCCTTGGCGGCTGGTTCGAAGTGACCTGAAGTCTTTCACCGTTTCACTGAAACGGCGAAAGACTTCAGACTCTTGTTTTACGCGTTTTCTTCACGCGAACCGGAAACCACTTCGCTCGAAAACGCTTTAGCCACCGCATTCAACGACTTTAGGG
This sequence comes from Rhizobiales bacterium 62-17, assembly GCA_001898965.1. Classification (GTDB taxonomy): domain Bacteria; phylum Pseudomonadota; class Alphaproteobacteria; order Rhizobiales; family Beijerinckiaceae; genus Terripilifer. The sequence continues at coordinate 525,516 of MKVW01000001.1, read as the reverse complement.
AGGACACATGCTCATCGTGAGACTTGCTTACAATGCGCCCGGCAAGGACCAGGAACGCGCGCAAAACCTTGCCGCCCATTCGGCGCACTTGCGCTCTGGCAAAGCACAACTGCTGCAATCAGGGCCGATCTATGCGGCGGACGGCGAGCGTGTCGGCGCATTGATCGTTTTCGATGCCAAAGACTTCGCGGAAGTGGAAGCTTTCAGCGCGGCCGATCCTTTTGTCATGAGCGGCGTCTACAATGATGTTCGCCTGATGCGCTGGGAAAAGACCATCGGTTAAAGACTGGCGAGCGCCTTCCACACGGCAGGCATGGCCTCGGGCAGATCTTCTGCGATGAGGCCCTGACCTATCGTGCGCGCTGCAGCGCCATGCAACCACACGGCCGCGCATGTCGCGTCGAATGGCGCCATCTCTTGCGCCAATAATCCACAGATCAAGCCAGCCAGAACATCGCCTGAGCCGGCGGTGGCGAGCGTCGGTGGCAGATCGCAGGCAATGGCAGCGCGCCCGTCGGGATGCGCGACGACCGTATCGGCGCCTTTCAGCAGCACGATGGCACTGCTTTGGCGCGCGGCCAACCGCGCGCGTTCCAGCTTGCTGCCCGCAACCGCAAACAGACGAGCAAACTCGCCTTCATGCGGCGTCAGCACGACCGGACCATCGTGATCGGCGATCGCTTTGAACAGAATGTTCGGTTCGCTTGCGAACACCGTGAGTGCATCCGCATCAAGAACGATGGCGCGCCGGCCAGCGGTGGCGAGCACGGCCAACACGAGATCACGTGTCAGCGGCGTGACGCCCATCGCCGGGCCAAGCACCAAAGCATTGATGCGAGGATCCGCCAGAATTTCGCGACACTCATGCACATTGTCGCAAGGGGTCAGCATCACCGCCGTGAGATGAGCGGCATTCACCGCCAATGAGGCACGCGGCGACAGCAAAGTGACCAGCCCCGCGCCGGCCCGCAGAGCTGCCCGCGCTGACAAACGCGCCGCCCCTGTACGATGAGGCGCACCCGAAAAAGCAACAGCGTGGCCGCGTGTGTATTTATGGCCTGTCGCCAGCAAGGACGGTAGAGCCGCATGCCACAAAGCGGGCTGATTGACATAAGCGGTTGGCCGCACCGCCGCCAAAACCTGCGGCGCGATGCCGATCTGCGCCAACACGATTTTACCGCACAGCGTCCGCCCTGGCAGCAACAGATGGCCTGGCTTCAAGCGAAAGAACGTCACCGACGCATCAGCTTCGACGGCGACGCCGCGCACCGCGCCTGTGGCGCCATCGATGCCGGAAGGCATGTCGACGGCGATCACCTTGCGACCATGCGCGCCGCGCCAGGCGTTCAATCGTTCAACGATGGACCGCGCGCGACCATCGAGATCTCGCGACAGTCCCGCGCCGAATAAAGCGTCGACGACGAGGTCAGTCTCGTCGAGTTTTACCAATGCGGCCGACGTCAAACGCCCGGTCCACGCCTCGGCGGCCAAGCGCGCATCACCCGACAGCTTCGCGCGATCGCCGAGCAAACCGACGGTGACATCGAGCCCCGCTTCGCGCAGCAAACGGGCAGCGACGAAACCGTCGCCCCCGTTATTGCCAGGCCCACAGAGAATGACGACGCGGCGTTCGCCTGCCGACAACATGTGCTGCACTTGATCGGCCACCGCCTGGCCGGCCGCTTCCATCAGAACGATGCCAGCCGTGCCCGCTTCGATCGTCAGGCGGTCAGCCTGGGCCATTTCCTCCGGCGTCAACAGTTCGAGTTGATCAGCCGCCGGCGGAAACATGTCAGACGGCCCGCGCTGGTTTGGCAGCCGCGATCAAAATCACAGTGCCAAGAATGCCGGAAGCGATGGAACCGACAAGCACGCCGATTTTGACCGCCGCTTCAAGATCGTTTGCACCGGGGAAGGCCAGCAAGCCGATGAACAGGCTCATGGTGAAGCCGATGCCGCACAGAATGCTCACACCATAAACCTGCATCGCCGTGGCATTCTGCGGCGGTTCAGCGAGTTTGAGCCAAACTGCGAGCTTGGTCGCGGCGAACACACCCACTTGCTTGCCGACGAACAGACCTGCCGCAATGCCGATCGTAACCGGATGAAACAATTGATCGAAACCAATGCCGCTCAGCGACACGCCAGCATTGGCAAAACCGAATAAAGGCACGATGAAAAACGCCACCGGCACATGGAGACGATGTTCGAGCTCCTGCAACGGTGTGTGCTCCTCGCCTGCTTCACCGCCGCCAGGAATGGTCAGCGCCAACAGCACGCCCGCCAAGGTCGCATGCACACCCGATTCATGCATGAACACCCAGAGGATGACGCCGAGCAGCAGATAGGCCCACAATTGCTTGAAGCCGAAATAATTCAGCGCCGCCAGCACGATCATCGTCACGGCCACGCCAGCCAGAGCCCAGAGCGCCAATTGCGACGTATAGAACAGCGCGATGATGACCACCGCGCCGAGATCGTCGAGAATGGCGAGGGCGGCGAGAAAAATTTTCAGGGATGGCGGCGCGCGCGTGCCGAGCAATGCCAACACGCCCAGCGCAAAGGCAATATCAGTGGCGGCGGGAATGGCCCAACCGCGCAACGTCGCTGGCGTTTGCCAGTTCAGCGCCACATAGATCAGCGCCGGCACGATCATGCCACCGGCAGCAGCGACGCCCGGCAGGGCACGTCGCGGCCAAGTGGCCAATTCTCCGCCGGCGAATTCGCGTTTGATCTCAAGGCCGACGAGCAGGAAGAACACGGCCATCAACGCATCGTTGATCCAATGCAAAACCGAGAGACCGCCAAGCTTGCGCGCCAGCGTATCAAAATAGGTGGCCGATAACGCCGAATTGGCGACGATCATCGCGAGTACGGCCGCGATCATCAAAATGACGCCGCCAGCCGCTTCGCTTCGCAGAAACTGACGCAAGGCTTCGGCGCGTCTCGGACGCGATGACGGCACGTTTTCCTTGGTCAAAGCTTCACCCGCTGCTTGTCTGACTCCTTCACGAGCCGGACAATCTAAACGAGTTTAGTGACGCGGCAACCGCAGAACCACCTCAGCCGTCTTCCTGTTCGCTCGGATCAGGCAGTTTGGCCGCGAGAATCTTGTCGACGCGGCGGCCATCAAGATCGACCACTTCGAATCGCCAGCCATGTGCTTCGACGAATTCACCCGTCGTCGGCAGGCGTTGCAAAGCGCTGATGATGAGGCCTGCCACGGTCTCATATTCGCGCCGCTCCGGCAGGCCGATGTGCAGAAGCTCCGCCGCCTCGTCGGCGGGCATCCAGCCGGCGAGCAACCACGAACCATCCTCGCGCAGCACCGCCTCGGGATCGTTCGAACCCTCGTCGGAACGAAACGCGCCGGCAATCGCATCCAGAATATCGGCCGGCGTCACGATGCCGTCGAAGTGACCATGTTCGTCATGCACCAGTGCCATCGGCACTTCCGCTTGACGCAAGGCCTGCAAGGCATCGAGCGCATCGAGCACGTCGGGAAATTCCGGCGCCTTGCGCACGTGGGCACGTGGATCAAACCGGCCGCCCGTCAGCATCGGCGCCAACAGTTCGCGCACCTGCAATACACCGATCATGCGGTCGGGCGAGCCTTCGCCCACCGGCAGACGCGAATGTTTGGTATTGGCGAGCACGGTGCGGATTTCGTCGTCATCGAGTTCAAGGTCGAGCCATTCGACATCGGTGCGCGGCGTCATCACCGCGCTGACATGACGATCGCCGAGGCGCAGCACGCCGGTGATCATCCGCTGTTCGTCGCTTTCGATGACGCCGGCGTCAGCCGCTTCCTCGACAAGCGTCTTGATCTCTTCTTCCGTCGGCGCGGTCTCCTGCAATTCGGTCACACCGAACACTTTGAAGATGGTGCGCGTCGAGAGGTCGAGCAGATAAACCAGCGGCGCCGCCAATTTCGACAGGCCGTACATGACGGGCGCCATGGTGCAGGCAATGCCCTCGGCATTACGCAGAGCGATCTGCTTGGGCACCAGTTCGCCGACGACCACTGATAAATAAGTGATGACGCCAATCACCAGGCCGTAGCCGAGCGGATCGACCGCTCCTTCCCAGACGCCATGCTGGCGCAGCCAGCTTGAGGCTTCCGCGCCCAGCGCGGCGCCAGAAAAAGCGCCGGCCAGAATACCGACCAGCGTAATGCCGATTTGGACCGTCGATAGGAAACGGCCGGGATTCTCGGCCAATTCCAGTGCCAGAGCGGCGCCAGAACGGCCGATATCCGCCAAAGTCCTCAGCCGCGTCTTCCGCGCCGAGACAATAGCGAATTCCGATAAGGAAAACAGTGCGTTAAGGGCTATCAACCCAACCGCTATGATGAGTTCGAACACGAATTAGTTTGGCCGGCGGCCTGTCGCGCCCGCACCCCTTCTGTGAACTTCGTCAATC
>MKVW01000001.1:370821-521080 GCA_001898965.1 Rhizobiales bacterium 62-17 | reverse complement strand
CCCCGCCACATTAAGGTGAACGGATTTCGCCAGAATTTCACATTATTGACAGGTTATCCGGCCGCGCGTACCCAGGCGCCCAGTCGAGAAGGACAAATGGCCACCCGCTACGCAAAATTTGGAATCGGCGACGTGGTCCGCCACCGGAAATATGCTTTCCGGGGGGTGGTATTCGATATCGATCCCGTCTTCGCCAATACGGACGAATGGTGGATGTCGATCCCGGAAGAGGTCCGGCCCAGCAAGGACCAGCCTTTTTACCACCTTTATGCGGAAAACGACGAAACCGAGTATGTCGCTTACGTCAGCGAACAGAATCTGCTGCCCGATACAACGGGCGAACCCGCGCGCCATCCGCAGGTGGCGGAAATGTTCGTGCGCCGCGACGATGGCCACTACCAGATGAAAACCATCCGCTCGAACTGAGCCGGCCGCATCGGCCTAGCCAGCTTTTTAAACTCAGGGACCACAAACAAAAACGCGGAGCCGAGGCTCCGCGTTTTGCTTATCGTGTCCGCTTGTCTTAGCGCGGGGCGGCGGGGGCAGCCGGCGCCGGAGCCGCCGGCGCGGTCGCGCCACCGGTGCCTTCCAGACGCTTGCGCTCTTCCTCGGCGCGCTTCTGCAATTCGTCCTGGAGCTGCTTCTGCTGCTCTTCCAGAACCTTCGGATCGATCGCCGCGCCGTCGAAAGCCTTGCCGAAATCGGTCATGGGCACGACGAACACGACTTCATTGTTCATCTGGTTCTTAACGACGATGTTGAGGGTCGTGGCCTTCTTCATCGTGTCGAGCTGCGCCTTGCCGATGCGCGATTCAGCAAAACAGCCGTTCGGGAAGCAAATTTCATAGGTGCCTTCCAGCATCGCGCCCTTGTCGAGCGAGAAGCGGAAACCCGGCTTCAACAGCAGGCCGACGGGCAGAAGCAGACGAACTATGCGCTGCTCGTCGCCCTTTACGTCGTAAACGGCCACCGCCAGCACCGGCTGCTGATCGGCTTCCTGGCCGAAATCGCGGGTGGTGTAGCAGATTTCCTTGCCGGCGGCCTGATCCTTACCGCACACCTTGGTCCACTCCGGCTGGGTCGCCTTGAGTTCGACCCGGTTGCTGGCCGGCTGCTGGCCCTGCTGCGCCTGGGCAGGCTGCTGTTGCTGCTGCGCGGGAGCCGGCTGGGCGGGACGCTGCGCCGGGCGCTGCTGCGGCTGACTTTGCGCCAGCGCTTGAGCGCCGGCGAACATCACGCAGACTGCCATCGCCGCCACACCGATGCGGCTGTTAAACATTGCCATAGAGGGTCCTTTCGCTAAACAGTCGCGCGTTCGGCCGGGCGTGCCGCTGTCGCGGCCTGATACCAACCGAATGCGAACCCGCGTCCCGGTCGGCTCTTCGCCCGCGAATGCGGCGAGATGGTGACTGCGCCTCATAGCCGTTTCCGATTGCCAAGGCCAGCGGCGAAATCCGCCAGACAGGGGATGGCCAAGAAAGGCCGCAATGCGGCCCAGAATGACGGCGAACGCTTGATTCAATAGATTGTTCCCATGAAACGGCAAACGATTCGGCCATCGGGCGCGCAATTGCGGCGCAGGGACGTTCTCGCCCTCGCGGCGGCGGCCGGATTTGCTCCTGTTTTGGGCAGGTATTCTGCCCTCGCCGGTGCCAGCGGCCCGCAGCATGGCATCGCCATGCATGGCGCGCCCGCCCTGCCGCCCGATTTCCCCAACCTGCCCTATGCCAATACCGCCGCGCCAAAAGGCGGCCGCCTGGCGATGGGCTTCCAGGGCACATTTGACAGTCTCAATCCGTTCAATTTGAAGGCCGGCTCGACCGCCCAGGGTCTCAACACCAACATCTTCCAGACCCTGATGACCCGCTCGACCGACGAGCCCTTCACGCTCTATGGCCTGATCGCCGAGACGATCGAGACGGATGCGGACCGCTCCTTCGCCATCTTCCGGCTCAATCCGCTGGCGCGCTTTTCCGACGGCCAGCCGATCACCTCGGCCGACATCGCCTTTTCCTTCGACCTGCTGAAACGCAAAGGCCGGCCACAGCATCGTGCTGCCTTTTCGCTGGTCAAATCCGTCGACGTGCCGGACGAACGCACGATCCGCTACGATCTGACCGGCATCGGCGATCGCGAACTGCCGCTAACCCTCGCCCTGATGCCGGTGCTCGCCAAGCATCGGACCGACGCGGATAAATTCGACGATGCCAGTCTCGAAATTCCCACCGGCTCCGGCCCCTATCGTATCGATCAATTGCGGCCGGGCGAACTGCTGCTGTTGAAGCGCAATCCCGATTATTGGGCGAAGGATCTGCCCATTCATCGCGGCCTGTACAATTTCGACGAAATCCGCATCGAGTATTTCCGCGACGGCACCAGTTTCTATGAGGCCGTGAAAGCGGGCGTGCTCGACTATCGCGAGGAAACCAATCCGACGCGCTGGATCAGCGGCTATGATTTTCCGGCCATTCACAGCGGCCAGATCAAGAAGGCCAGTCTGCCGCTGGGCGGCGCCAAGGGGATGATCGGCTTTGCCTTCAATACGCGGCGCGAGATTTTCGGCGACGTGCGCGTGCGCGAAGCGCTTGGCTATATGTTCGATTTCGAATGGATCAACGCCAATCTTTTCGGCGATCTCTATCGTCGCACCAAAAGCTTTTTCGACGAAAGCGAATTGAGCAGCAGCGGCGTGCCGGCCAGCGCCGAAGAGCGCACGTTGTTGGCGCAATGGCCGGGCAGCGTGCGCGACGACATTCTCGAAGGCCGCTGGACACCGCCGCGCAGCGACGGTTCGGGCCGCGACCGTGCCAATGCCCGCAAGGCGCTCGATCTGTTCGCGCTGGCCGGATGGCGCATTCAAGATGGCGCGCTGAAACGCGCCGGGCGTCCATTCGTCTTCGAAATCATGGTCACCGACCGCAATCAGGAGCGGCTGTCGCTGAATTTCGCACAGTCGCTGCAACGCATCGGCGTCGAGGCGCGGGTGCGCCAGGTCGATGAAGTGCAATATCAGCGGCGGCGGCAAAAATTCGACTTCGACATGATGATCGGCACGTGGACGGCATCGAATTCGCCCGGCAACGAACAGCGCAACCGCTGGTCCTCGGCCAGCGCCAAGATGGAATCGTCCTTCAATCTGGCGGGTGCATCGCAACCGGCGCTCGACGGACTAATCGGCAAAATCCTCGCTGCCAAAGGCAAGACTGATTTCGTCGCCGCCGTACGTGCTTTCGACCGCGTGCTGCTGTCGGGTTTCTACATCATCCCGCTCTATCACGCGCCCGATCAATGGGTCGTCTATTCGCGGGACCTTGTTTATTCCGAACGTCTGCCGAAATTCGCTTCGCCGCTCTTCGGTGCCACCCTCGATACCTGGTGGAGGCCGGGCGCGTGACTTCAGACCTTTCACAGGCAAGGCCCGTCGCCGATGCGCTGGCCGGTTTCGACTTCGCTAAACTCATCGCCAGCGCAGCCAAATTGCGTCCGGATCGTCCGGCGTTGGGTGACAGTACTCTGCCGGGCGGGCTGAACCTAACCTTCGCGCAGATGGAAAGCGCGGTCGCCCATTGCGCTACGCTCTGGCGCGATCTTGCCATGCCGGAAGACGCACGTGTGCTGATCATTGCCGGCGCGCGCGTGGCGCCGGTGATCGCGACCTTGGGCGCCTTGCGGGCGGGTTACGACGTCGTGCTGGCCCCCAGCCATCTCGTGGCTGCTGAACTGGCGGCCATCGCCGAGACGACTGGGGCGATCGCACTGTGCGGCGAAGTCGCAGATGGCGGCATCGAGACCGCCGAGATCATTTTTTCCGCCGCCATGTCCTCAGCAAAAATTCGCTATGTGGCGATGCTGACCGACGCGCCGGTCGACGGCGCCTTGACGATCGACGTCAAGGCATTGGCCAATCAACAGACAGACGCTTCCATGCCCACGGTCGCGCGCAAGGGCGCGATCCTCACGCTTACGCCCGATGGCGACGTCAACAGCCATTCGCAACATGCTCTGATGGCCGCCACCGTGGATTTCATCGCCGAAGCCCGTATTGGCATGCGCCAGCCTGTGGTCTCGACGCTTTCCATCGCCTCCCTGGCTGGCTTCGTCGCCGGGCCGCTGGCGGGTTTCATGTCGGGGGCGCAGGCCTTTCTGCACGGACCGTTCGAGAGCGACGCGTTCCGCGAACTTCTGTCCGCCACGCGCCAGGCCAATGTCGTCGTTCCGGTCGCGGTCGCCCAAGCCCTGATCGATGCCGGGTATACCGACGGCCCGGAGATTGGCGCCCTCATCGCGCTGACACGCTGCGAAGAAGGCGAACGAAGAGAAAGTGTGAGCGGTCTGCCTTTGCAATCTTCGAGCAAGAGCATCCTTTCACTCATCGATATATTCGCCTTTGGCGAGCAAACCCTCGTTACCAAGCGGCGTCCCGGCGAGGCCTCGCCTCTGATCATGCCGTCCACCGAACGGTCATCGATCAAGCCGATTTCTTTTGCGACCCTTGATTCAAGGCGCAGCGGCGCCATTTGAGGCTTTTGCCAAGCGGCAACGCTTGCCATATCCTCCCCGCTTCTTGCCAATGCCCCACGGGCGCGATCATCGTTGAAAGGCCTATCATGACGTCAGCAAACGGTACGGACGGCGACCGCAAGACCGTCACCATCGACGTTGTGGCCGATGTCGTCTGCCCTTGGTGTTTCGTCGGCCGCAAACGGTTGGAAGAAGCCCTGGCACAGGCGACCGATATCGACGCCGAAATCCGCTGGCGGCCGTTTCAACTCGACGCGACCATTCCAAAAGGCGGCATCAGCCGGAAGGACTATATGGAACGCAAGTTCGGGCCCGATCGCGCCGAGAGCATGCATCAGCGGCTTGAGGAGGTGGGCTACGAAGTCGGCATTCCTTTCGCGTTCGACAAAATCGAACGTTCGCCCAACACGCTCGACGCCCATCGTTTGCTGCATTGGGCACAGACCGTCGGCACCCAGGACGCCGTCGACGAAGAATTGTTTCGCGGTTATTTCGTTGAGGGTAAGGACATCGGCGACCCGGATGTTCTCGCCGATATCGCGTCGCGGCATGGGCTCGACCGCGAGGTGGTGAAACGCCTGCTCGCCGGCAATGCCGATGAAGCGGAGGTGCAAAGCGAAATCGAAGCGGCGCAGCGGATCGGCGTCACCGGCGTGCCCTTCTTCATCTTCAATGGCCGCCTTGCCGTCTCCGGTGCACAGCCTGCCGAAGTGTTGGTCTCAGCCATGCGCCAGGCAACGCAGGAGCCCGAGGCGCAGGAATAGTCTTGCTCTCCTGTGATGCGTTTGGGGGAGCAGCCCAACACCGCAACTTGATTGATGCAACTGTGGGAAGCAGACTTCCCACCATTTGCGCTATTCACAATATCGCAGCCCTTGAAATAGGATGCCGCCACACATCGCATTGTGAGGCGGCATTCTGTTGACGGACTGACCGCGATTGAAAATGAGGGACATCAATGCACATAACTCGACGAACGGTGCTGGCCAGCAGCGCGGCGGCTTTGGTCGCACGTCCAACCTTTGCGCAGGACGTGATCAAGGTCGGCGTCATTTCTTCGCAGACCGGTCCGTTCGCGGCGGTCGGCCGCCAGATGACGGCCGGCATTCGTCTCTATATGCAGGAACACGGCGACGTCGTCGCCGGCAAGAAGATCGAGATCGTTCTGCGCGACGATGCCGGTGTTGCCGATCAAGCGCGGCGACAGGCGCAAGAACTGGTCGCGAGCGGCCAGGTGCAATTCCTCGCCGGCTTCACCCTCACGCCGGCCGCCTTGGCCGCCGCCCCCATCGCCACGCAGGCCAAGACGCCGATGGTGGTCATGGTCGGAGCGACCTCGATCATTCCCGACCGTTCACCGTTTATCGTGCGCTCGCATCTCTCCGTGCCCCAGTTCGCTGTGCCCTATGGGCGCTGGATCGCCGAGCAGCAGGTCAAGACCTTGATCACGCTGGTGGCCGATTATGGGCCAGGACAAGACTATGAAGGGTTCCTGTCGCAAGGTTTTCAAGAGCGCGGTGGCAAGGTGATCGCCAATTTGCGCGTGCCGCTGGCGAGCCCCGATTTCGCACCGTTCCTGCAACGCGTCGCCAATGAAAAGCCGGACGGCCTGTTCATCTTCGTGCCCGCCGGCGGTGTCGCCAACGTTCTGATGAAACAGATCAAGGAGCGAGGCCTCGTCGAGAATGGCGTAAAACTGTTCGCGGAAACCAATATCGTCGATGACGAGCTTGTCGACAGCATGGGCGACGTCGCCATTGGTGCAGTGACGATCGGCGCCTATTCGTCGTCGCATGACAGCGACAAGAACAGAAAGTTCGTCGAGGCTTTCCGCAAGCAGAACAATGTCCGTCCCAACATCGTCGGCGTCGCCGGCTATGACGGCATGCACTTCATCTACGAAGCCTTGCGCAAAACCAACGGCTCCACGGACGGCACGAAAAACCTGCAAGCGATGATGGATCTCGAATGGGAGAGCCCACGCGGTCCCGTGAAGCTCGACCCGGCGACACGCGATCTCATCCAAAACGCCTATGTGCGCCGCACCGAGCGCGCCGCGAATGGCGAATTGCAGAATATCGAGTTCGCGACCATTCCCATGGTGAAGGACCCGACGCGCCCGGCAAAGCCGTGAGGATCTAATCCGGTCATTGCGGGCAAACGATCGTTTCGCCCGCAGTGATCAATTGTTTTACGCGGCTTTTTTGCCCTTCTCGGCAATGGCCACCAGGGTGCGCATGATGAGCCGCGTGCCTTCAAGCCGCTCGCTGGCATTGTCGAAGTCGCGCATGAAAACGATGCGCATGTCAGGCCGCACCTTCGCATCCGAGCCCTGCTCCGCCACATAGCGCACCAGCCCCTGCGGATTGGCGAAGGAATTGTCGCGGAAGGCGATGATGACGCCCTTCGGGCCCGCATCCACTTTCTCGACATGGGCGCGCCGGCACAGGGTCTTGATCGAAATGAGCTTCATGAGCTGTTCGACTTCTTCCGGCAGCGGGCCGAAACGGTCGATCATTTCGGCGGCGAAGGTCTCGATCTCCTCCTCGGTTTCGAGCCCGGTCAGGCGGCGATAGATGCCCAGGCGCAAGGTGAGATCGGCGATATAGTGCTCGGGAATGGTGACCGGCGTGCCGATGCTGATGGTCGGCGACCAGGCCTCCTCCACCGGGGCTTCGATGCCAGCCTTGAGCGCGACGACCGCCTCTTCCAACATCTGCTGATAGAGTTCGTAACCGACTTCCTTGATATGACCGGACTGTTCGTCGCCAAGTAGATTACCGGCGCCGCGAATGTCGAGGTCGTGGCTGGCGAGCTGGAAGCCCGCGCCGAGCGTATCGAGCGATTGCAACACCTTGAGCCGCCGTTCCGCCTGCACCGTCATGGTGCGACGGGCTGGCACGGTGAACAGCGCATAGGCCCGGGTTTTGGATCGACCGACACGGCCGCGAAGCTGATAGAGCTGCGCCAAACCGAACATATCGGCACGGTGGACGATGAGCGTATTGGCGGTTGGAATGTCGAGACCGGATTCGACGATCGCCGTCGACACCAGGATATCGTATTTGCCGTCGTAAAAGGCCGACATGCGCTCTTCGAGGTCGGTGGCCGCCATCTGGCCGTGGGCGATAATGAACTTCGCTTCCGGCACATGTTGGCGCAGGAAAGCCGCCGCCTCGTCGAGATCCTCGATGCGCGGGCAGACATAGAAAGACTGGCCGCCTCGATAGCGTTCGCGCAGCAAGGCTTCGCGCACGATCAGTTCGTCGAACGGCGTGACGAAGGTGCGCACCGCCAGGCGATCGACGGGCGGCGAGGCGATGATCGAAAGTTCGCGCACGCCCGTCAGCGCAAGCTGCAAGGTGCGCGGGATCGGTGTCGCCGACAAGGTCAGCACATGCACTTCGGCGCGCAGCGATTTCAGCCGCTCCTTGTGGTTGACGCCGAAATGCTGCTCCTCGTCGATGATGACGAGACCCAGGTCCTTGAAGGAGACCGTCTTGCCGAGCACCGCATGGGTGCCGACGACGATTTCCACCGTTCCATCGGCCAACCCTTGTTTGGCGGTGCGTTGATCGGCGGCCGGCACCATGCGCGACAGTTGTGCCACTTTGACTGGCAGGCCGGCGAAGCGTTGGCTGAAGTTGCGGTAGTGCTGGCGTGCCAGCAGCGTGGTCGGGACGACCACCGCCACTTGCTTGCCGTTGATCGCCGAAGCAAAGGCGGCGCGCAGTGCCACTTCAGTCTTACCGAAACCGACGTCGCCGCAGACCAGCCGATCCATCGGCCGGCCGCGCGCCAAATCTTCCAGCACCGCATCAATGGCGTTTTGCTGATCCTCGGTCTCGTCATAGGGGAAGCGCGCGCAGAATTCGTCGTAGACGCCTTCGGGCGGTGCCAGTTTCGGTGCTTCCTGCATCGTCCGTGCCGCCGCGATGCGGATCAGCTCGTGGGCGATCTCGCGGATGCGTTTCTTCATCCGCGCCTTGCGCGTCTGCCAGCCGACGCCGCCGAGCTTATCAAGCTGAACGTCGGTGCCTTCCGAGCCGTAGCGCGACAGCAGCTCGAGATTTTCGACCGGCAGGAACAGTTTGTCGCCGCCGGCGTAATGCAGTTCGAGACAATCGTGCGGCGCGCCGGCCGCTTCGATCACCTGCAGGCCATGAAAGCGCGCGATACCGTGATCGACGTGAACGACCAGATCGCCGGGCGTCAAGGCGGCGACTTCCGTGAGAAAGTCCTGCGCCCGCTTGGTGCGGCGACGATTGCGCACCAAGCGATCGCCAAGAATATCCTGTTCGCCGACGACGGCGATATCACCGGCCTCGAAGCCGGCTTCGAGACCGATCACCGCCAGCGCCACGCGTTCGCGCGGCAAAGCCATGGCCTGGCCCAGGCTGGCGACGACATCGGTCGCCTTCAGTCCATGTTCGGCGAGAACGCCGGACAGGCGCTCGCGCGTCCCGTCCGACCAAGCCGCGACGATGACGCGGCGCCCCTGCCCTTGCAGTTCGCGAATGTGCGAGACCGCCACCTCGAAGACGTTAATGGCATCATTGGTGCGCTCAGGCGCGAAATTGCGACCAACGCGGCCGAAACAATCGATGTTGTTCGTCGCGGCGCCTTCCGGACTGGCGAAGGGCGAAACATGGGCCACGGCCGATTTGTTCAAACGGCCGCGCCATTCCTCCGGCGTCATGTAGAGCGCATCTGGCGGCAGCGGCTTATAAAGCGATTCCTGCGGATTGAGATCGTGCTGCGCCTTGCGCGCGTCGTAATAATCCCTGATCTCGCCCAGCCGCTCGCCGGCCGCATCCTCGATCAGCGAATCGAGCATCAGCGGCGCATCCGGCACATAGTCGAGCAATGTGCTCGTTTCGCCGTAGAAGAGCGGCATCCAATGCTCGAGGCCCGGATGGCGCCGGCCCTCGCTCACCGCTTCATAAAGTGTATCGCCGCGTGTCGCCGCGCCGAACGCCGCCACATAGGCCTGGCGGAAGGCGCGCATCGTATCGGAGGTGAGTTGCACTTCGCTCATCGGCACCAGATCGAGGGCGCGCAACTGGCCCGTGGTGCGCTGGCTTTCCGCATCGAAGGCGCGGATCGATTCCAGCGTGTCACCAAAGAAATCGAGGCGCACCGGCAGCGGCTGGCCCGGCGGCCACATATCGAGAATGCCGCCGCGCACCGCATATTCGCCGGTGTCGCGCACCGTGGACGAGCGGACGAAACCGTTGATCTCGAGCCAATCGACCAGCGAATCCATGCGCACCGCATTGCCCGGCGCGGCCGAAAAGCTTTGCTTCTCGAGCCAGCGCCGCGGCGGCACCCGCTGCAACAGCGCGTTGATCGTCGTGCACAGCACGCGCGGCTGTTCGGCCGACGAGCGGCTGCGGGTGAGGCGCGAAAGAACCGTCATACGCCGCGCGGCGGTGGCCGCATTGGGCGAAACGCGGTCATAGGGCTGACAATCCCAGGCCGGGAATTCCAGCACTTCGATCTGCGGCGCGGCGAAGGCCAGAGCCTCCATGAACGCCCTGGATCGCTGGCCATCGCGCGCCACATGCACCAGCACGGCTGGTGTCTCGCCGGCCGTCGCCGCCAAGGCGCGCGCCAGATCGGCAGCGACAAAAGCGTCGAAACCGTCGGGGACGCTGGTGAGGGTAACGGATCTACCGCCGGCAAGCGCTGAAACGGCGCGGTTCAGACCAGCGATCGTGGGGGCAACAGACATATCAGTTCCAGCAAACGGCGAGCAGACCAACGATCACGAATGGATCGGCCGGTCGTGGGTGTGAAAGATTTTCATCTTCCGGAAGAGAGCAGTGTCGAGATTGGCCGGCACAGGGCGCTCGTCGACAAACCAGGCGAAAATATCCCGATCGGGCAATTCCATCAGGGCTTCGAGATCGTCGAGTTCGGTCTCGTCCAAATCGGCGATATGGGCATCGGCGAAACTGCCCATGATAATGTCGACCTCTCGCATGCCCCGATGCCAGCACCGGAAGAGCACCCGGCGACGGCGCGGGTCGAGATCGGCGCTGCTACGTTGCGTCTCCGGCATGATCACTCCTTAAATGGCTTGCAAAACAAGCGGTTCGGCAAACGCAAGCACCCGCCGGTTCCAAAACGGACCGCGGGTCGGCTGCCGTCATATAAAGCCTCGAGGCGTCGATGTCAGTCCTAATCGCCTGGGGAAGCCAACACTCCTGCCAACTTGTCGACGCTTGAGGGCGCAGCTACACCCGGAGGATGCGCCCCGCTTTACTCAATCCACTGTTCGTGCCGGTCCGCTCCCTGAGCGGCATCGGGCCGAAAACGGGCAAATTATTCGACCGCCTCCTGGCCGACGACCAGGGCGAGGCGCGCGTCGCCGATCTCCTGTTTCATTTGCCTCACAGTACGATTGATCGCCGGGCGCGGCCGAAGATCCGCGAGGCGGAACCCGGCAGCATCGTCACCCTCGAAGTGCGCGTGGCCGAGCATCGGGCGCCCGGCGGACGCCATTCGAAGGCGCCCTATCGCGTCATCGTCGAGGACGACACAGGGGACGTGGAACTCGTCTTCTTCCTCGCCAATCACCAATGGATCGAGCGTATGCTGCCACTCGGCGAAACGCGCTGGGTGTCGGGCAAGCTCGAACTCTGGGAGGGTCACCTCCAGATGGTCCACCCTGACCGGGTGCTCGATGCAGCGGGGCTCGCCAAATTGCCGCCGGTCGAGCCGGTTTATGGCCTCACTGAAGGCTTGTTCCAGCGCAACGTGCAAAAGGCCGTCGAAGGCGCCTTGAACCTTTTGCCGACGTTGCCCGAGTGGAACGATCCGGAATGGATGAAGGCGCGCAAGTTTCCCGGTTTCGATACGGCGCTGCGCAGCGTCCATCATCCGCAAAATCCGCAGGCCATAGAACCGACATCGCCGGCGCGCATGCGGCTTGCGTATGACGAACTGTTGGCGAGCCAGGTGGCGCTCGGCCTGGTGCGTTCGCGCATGCGCGAGACGCGCGGCCGCGCCAGTGTCGGCAATGGGCGGCTTGCCGAGCGCATTATCGCGGCCCTGCCGTTTTCGCTGACGCCGTCGCAACAGCGCAGCATCGAGGAAATCAAGGCCGATCTGTCATCGGACAAAGGCATGTTGCGGCTGCTGCAAGGCGATGTCGGCGCCGGCAAGACCCTGGTCGCTTTGCTCTCCATGGCCCATGTGGTCGAGGCCGGCCGGCAGGCGGCGATGATGGCGCCGACAGAAATCCTTGCCCGTCAGCATTACGAACGCCTGACGCCGCTGGCGGAAGCCGCCGGTCTGCGGCTTGGTGTGCTCACCGGCCGAGACAAAGCCTCCGAGCGCAACCGCACGTTGAAGGCGCTGGAAGCTGGTGAGATCGATATCGCCATCGGCACCCATGCCTTGTTCAGCGAGAATGTGGTGTTTCGCGATCTGGCCCTCGTGGTCATCGACGAGCAGCATCGTTTCGGCGTGCATCAACGCCTAGCGATCGGCCGCAAGGGCGAGGCCGTCGATATGCTGGTGATGACGGCGACGCCGATCCCGCGCACGCTCGTCCTCACCTATTTTGGCGACATGGATACATCGACCCTGCGTGAGAAGCCGGCGGGTCGCTCCCCGATCGATACGCGGGCCTTACCGCTCGATCGCATCGATGATGTAGTGAACGGCCTGCACCGGGCACTGGCGAACGGCCAGCGCATCTACTGGATCTGTCCCCTGGTCGAGGAGAGCGAGCAGCTCGACGTGGCGGCGGCGCAGGATCGTTTCGAGACCCTGCAACAGATTTTCGGCGATCGCGTTGGCCTCATCCACGGCAAAATGAAGCCGCGCGAGAAAGACGAATCCATGGCCCGCTTCCAGCGTGGCGAAACGCAGATCTTGGTATCAACCACGGTCGTGGAAGTGGGCGTCGATGTGCCCGAGGCCAGCATCATGGTGATCGAACATGCTGAACGCTTCGGCCTGGCGCAACTGCATCAATTGCGCGGCCGTGTCGGGCGCGGCAGCGCCAAATCCTCCTGCCTGCTGCTTTACAAGACGCCGCTCGGCGAAACCGCCAAGGCGCGCATCGAGATCATGCGCCAGACCGAGGACGGTTTCCTGATCGCCGAAGAAGATTTGCGGTTGCGTGGCGAAGGCGAGGTGCTTGGCACACGCCAATCGGGCATGCCAGGGTTTCGCCTGGCGCAACCGGAGGTTCACGGCGAGTTGCTGCAGGCCGCGCGCGACGATGCACGGCTGATCATTTCACGCGATCCAGAACTGAGCTCACCGCGCGGTGAGGCCTTGCGTGTCTTGCTTTATCTGTTTGGTCGTGACGAGGCCATTGGCCTGATGAAGGCAGGTTGACGCATTGCTGCGCTGGCATGGCGAATGCTAGAGATTGGGTCAAGCCATAGCGCCGTAAAAAGGTTGAAGCCCATGCATCAGGTGTCCATCCGTCAGGAAATCGTCGACCGGGTTGTCGCACGGCGCGGCCGGCTGCGCTGGTTCGACACGCTCGATGCGAAGCGCACCGCGCTCATCGTCATCGATATGCAGGACACGTTTTGCGCCCCGGGCAGCCCGGCGGAAGTCGCCGCCTCGCGTGATATCGTGGCGCCGATCAACGTCGTGGCGAAAGGCCTGCGTGACCGGGGCGGCAAGGTGGTCTTCGTCCTCCATGCCAATTCGCAATTCGGCGAACGCAGCGATTGGGAGCTGTTCTTCAATCACGTGGTTGACGGCTCTGTGCGCCAGAAAACAATTGAGAGCCTGTCGCCCGGCCATCAGCAGGTGTGGCGCGGTCTCGACCGCTCCAACGACGATGTCACCGTGTTCAAGAACCGCTATAGCGCGCTGATCTCCAACGCCTCCAACCTGGAGCGGATCTTGCGCAATCTCGACATCGACACGGTGCTGATCGCCGGCACAAAGACAAATGTCTGCTGCGAGTCGACGGCGCGCGATGCGATGATGCTCGATTTCAAGGTGGTCATGCTGTCGGACTGCTGCGCCGCCCTCTCAGACGACGAGCATCGCGCCACGCTGGAGACGATCATCCAGCAGTTCGGCGACGTGATGACCGGCCCGGAATCGCTGGAGGCGATGGACAGAGGAAGCGCCGCTTAGCCCGGCAGCGATTCCAGCGTCTTTCCCTCGACAGCCAGCGCCGCCAGTTTGGCCTGGCCTTCGGGCTGAATGAGACCTGCGGACATGATCAGCTTCGCCGCCTCATCGGGCGTCATCGGCACTTCGATCACTTCGCTCACCGGCAGATAGAAGTAGAAGCCGGTGGTCGGGTTGGGCGTACACGGCAGAAACACCGAAATATATTCCGTCTCCGGCGTCAGCTTATCGGCGACCGAATGCGACGGCGGCGTGGAGATGAACACCACCGACCACATGCCCTTGGCCGGGAACTGCACCAGGCCCACTTTGCGGAACCCGGTTCCCGATTGCGAGAACACGGTTTCGAAAATCTGCTTCACGCTTTTATAGATGCTACGCACGACCGGCATGCGGTCGAGAATGTGTTCGCCCATGCGCAGCAAGGTGCGGCCGGCGAGGTTGGCGGTGAGAAAACCGAGCAGCGTCAGGCCGACGAAAGCCATGATAACGCCAACGCCGGGAACTTCGACCGGCATATAGGTGTCGGGCCAGAAGGCCTGGGGAACCAGGGGCTTCACCCAGCCATCGATGGTGCGGACGAACCACCAGACGATCCATGCGGTGACGGCAAGGGGGCCGGCGATAATAAGGCCGGTGAGGAACCAGTTGCGAACCCGGGCGCCGAAGCCGGTGCGCACGATCGGTTGCGGCAAAGGCGGCGGAAAAACGCTGGAATCAGGCGAAATAGGCGTCGGCGAGGCTTCTTCGGTCATCCGCATCACAATTTGGTTCCGGACCATCGGGTCTACGCGCCGGACCGCGGCGCGACCATGCCCCGGCGCCGATCAACGTTCAAGCTGCAAACATGGGCAAGATGTCGTGATCGGTCCGGGGTTTGCCGAACCCGCCGCTGACAGTGTATGGATCACTGTCATAGGGGGGCCCGGAACGGGACGGCGCATGCAACGGATTTTACAACAGGTTTGATGGATGTCCGATCCCGCCCAAGCAGGACAGTCCAACCCCAATCCCGGATTTGACCGGGCCACTGCTCTCCGCTTCACCCGTTTCTCCGGCGGCTTCTGGCGTGGCGCCACGGCCCGCACCGCCTGGACCTGGACGATCGCGCTAGGGCTTTGCCTCGTGCTCAAGCTTGGCGTGGACATCACCACCAATCGCTGGCACCGCTGGTTCTTCGATGCGCTGGAACGTCGCGACGGCACCTCGGCCCTGCTGGCCGTGATGGCCTTTGTCGGTCTGATCGCCTGCGTTGCCGCTGTCGGTGTTGGCATCGTCATTACCCGCGAGACCTTGCAGGTGCGCTGGCGCGAATGGTGCACCAAGCGCCTGCTCGATCGCTGGATGCGCCGGCAGCGCTTCTATCGACTGGCGACGGGCACGCGCATGCCCAATCCGGAATACCGCATTTCCGACGACGTGCGCATGGCGACCGAGCCGTTGACCGATTTCGCCATCGGCCTGTTCACGGCCGTTCTCGCCGCCGCCGCCTTCTTCAGCATTCTTTGGTCGGTCGGCGGCTCGCTCGACGTGACTGTCGCCGGCGAAAGCTATCGCATCCCCGCCTTCATGGTGCTCGGCGCCCTGCTCTATGGCATCACCGTTTCGACCCTTATTCCGATCGTCGGGCGCAAGCTCGCCGGCGTCGCCGCGGCTAAGAACGAGGCGGAAGCGCGTTTTCGCTTCGAAATGATCCGGCTGCGTGAAAATGCCGAAGGCGTGATCATGGCCGGTGGCGAGAAGGCCGCACGGGCTCGGCTCGACACCACTTATGGCGGGCTGGTGCGGCAGTGGCTGCAGCTCGTGCGCCAGCACGGCAATGTCACCTGGGTGATGAACGCCAATAGCGCCCTCATTCCCGTGGTGCCACTGCTGCTGGCCGCGCCGAAATATCTGGCGGGCCAACTGAGCCTTGGCGAGGTAATGCAGCTTGCCTCGGCGTTCGCGCAGGTGCAGATCGCCATCGCCTGGCTGGTCGACAATTACCGCGCTATCGCCGAGTGGTTTGCCTCCGCCCGGCGCGTGATGGAGCTGGGCGATGCCTTCGACGATCAGGATCTAGTTACCGCTAACGGTATGCCGCTGGTCTCGCGCGGCGTCGGCGCCGACGGCGCTTTGCATCTCGCCGGCGTGCGGCTGACCGATCGCAACGGCCGCGTCGTCATCGAACAAGCGGAAACGGTCCTTCCGGCCGGCTCCAGAATCCTGCTGTCTGGCGAAGCGGGATCAGGAAAGAGCGTTCTGCTGCGCGCCATCGCCGGCCTTTGGCCCTGGGGTGCCGGCGCCATTCTCCTGCCGGAAAACGCCCGCGTGCAATTCCTGCCGGCCACACCATTTCTGCCTACCGGTCCGCTCCGCGAGGCCATCGCTTTTCCAGCAACGGCCAGCGACATCAGCGCCGAAGCACTCGATGCGGCGCTGGCGAGCTGCGGCATCGAATATCTGCGTCTGCGGCTTGACGAGAGCGCGCGCTGGGATCAGGCGCTTTCGGCCAGCGAACGCCAACGCATCGCCTTCACCCGCATCATTCTGCAGCAGCCCGACATCATCATTCTGGACGATACATTGTCGGTGTTCGATGAGGCCGGCCAGGTCGAAATCATCGATACTTTGATCGCATGCTGCCCTCGTACGACCATCATCAACACCGGCGGCCATGGCGGCGTCGCCCGCCGTTTCGAGCGGCATTTGTTCATCGGCAATTCAGGCGCCGGCATGATGCTACGCGAGACGACAGCCGAAACGGCCGTGCTATCCGTGGTCAGCAGCGGTGCGAGACAAATCTAAACCCGAAAAGCCAAAGGGAGTTTTGAATGGCGGGTGAAGCGAAACTGCATATATGGGACGCCTATTGGGATCTGCGCGTGGACGAATGCCCGTGCGACGTCCAATTCTGCGATTGGCTGGAGAAGGAAAAGATCACCAATGCGGCGATCTTCCATTTCGGCACCGGCGGCCACCATATCGTCGGCATCCGTACGGCCGAGAACGGCAGCAACAATGCCGTGATGGGCATCACCGCCTCGCCGCAGGAATATGAGACCTTCGTGCAGCTTGCCATCGAGCGCCCGGATGTCGAAAAGACCTATAAGACTTTCTTCGGCGATATCTACCAGCTCGATGCGCGGCTGCTGCCCCAGTTCGAGGTCGTGACTCTGTTCCACCTCTGCGAGTTCCGCACCGAAAAGAACGACGCCTATGGCGCGCTGACAGATCGTCAGGTCCTCGACATGTTCACGCAGAAGACAAAGTCCGGCGGCTATCTCCTGTTCTACAGCGGCTCTTTCGCCTACGACGCGGCGCTGCGCATCGTTGCCGACTGGGAAAAGGAAAGCCCGGTCGAAAAGGTCGGCATGTATGAGACCCTGCTCGTCTACCGCAAGAAATAACGGCAGAAGCACCAACGACGTTCGCGTCGTTGGTGCAAACAGCTATTCGACGGTGACGCTCTTGGCCAAATTGCGGGGCTGGTCGACGTCTTTGCCCATGAAGACTGCCGTGTGATAGGCGAGCATCTGCACGGGCACCGCATAGACGATGGGTGCGAATTCACTCGGCATGGCCTGCATCGGCACCACCGCCTCAAAGGCGATGGCTGCCTCTTCGGCGGCGCGCTGATCAGCGATGAGCACGATACGGCCGCCGCGCGCGGCGACCTCCTGCATGTTGGAAACGGTCTTCTCATAGACCGTGTCGTGCGGCGCAATGACGATGACCGGCATGTCCTCGTCGATCAAAGCGATCGGGCCGTGCTTCAACTCGCCGGCCGCATAGCCCTCCGCATGAATATAGGAAATTTCCTTGAGTTTGAGCGCGCCTTCGAGCGCCAGCGGGAAGCTGGTGCCGCGGCCGAGGTAGAGAACGTCCTTGGCCTTCGACAACGAACCGGCGAGCTGTTCCAGCTTGACCTCGCGCTTGATTGCTTCCGCCATCAAGCCCGGCACGTTGATGAGATCGGCGACCAGCCGTTGCTCAAGCCCTTCGGGCAGAGTGCCGCGCGCCCGGCCGAAGGCCAGCGCCAGACAGGCGAGTACGGACAGTTGGCAGGTGAACGCCTTGGTGGAGGCGACGCCAATTTCCGGACCGGCCAGAGTCAGCGCCGCGACATCGCTCTCGCGCGCGATGGTCGACGTCGGGACATTGACCACCGAGAGAACATGCTGTCCGTTGGCGCGGGCATAGCGCAGTGACGCCAGCGTATCCGCTGTCTCTCCCGACTGCGAGACGACGATCATCAGACCGCCTTCCTGCATCGGCGCATCGCGATAGCGGAATTCCGACGCGACATCGATCTCGACGGGAATACGGGCGAATTTCTCGAACCAGTATTTCGCGGTAAGCCCGGCATAATAGGCCGTGCCGCAAGCGGTGATGGTGATGCGCGACAGGTTCGCCGGATCGAACGGCAGATCGAACGGCAGGCGCACGCGGCCAGCCGACATGTCGAGATAATGGGCGAGCGTCCGGCCGACCACTTCCGGCTGTTCGTGAATTTCCTTCGCCATGAAGTGGCGGTGATTGCCCTTGTCGATCAGAAAGGCCGAAGCTTGGCTCTTCTGTCGGGCCCGTTGCACCGGATGATTGTCGGCATCGAAGAATTCCGCACCCGAGCGGGTCAGCACCGCCCAGTCGCCGTCTTCCAAATAAGTGATCGTGTCGGTGAATGGCGCCAGCGCCAGCGCGTCGGAGCCCAGGAAAGTCTCGCCGTCGCCGAAGCCGACGGCCAGTGGCGCGCCTTGGCGGGCGCCAATGAGAATGTCGTTTTCGCCATTGAAGAGAAAGGCCAGGGCGAAGGCGCCGCGCAGGCGCGGCAAAGCGGCCGCCACCGCCTCGCGCGGCGACTTGCCCTTGTTCATTTCGTCGGTGACGAGATGGGCCACCACTTCGGTGTCGGTCTCGGTGGCGAAGACGTGGCCGCGGGCCACCAACTCGTCGCGCAGTTCGCGGAAGTTTTCGATGATGCCGTTGTGCACCACCGCCACCTTGGCTGTCGCATGGGGATGGGCGTTGTTTTCGGTGGGGCGGCCATGGGTGGCCCAACGGGTGTGACCGATACCGATCACGCCCTTGAGCGGCTGCTCGCCCAGGCGCGTTTCCAGATTGCGCAATTTACCTTCGGCACGCCGGCGCTCGAGCTGGCCGCCTTCCAGGGTGGCGATACCAGCGGAATCGTAGCCGCGATATTCGAGACGCTTCAGCGCCTCGACAATCTGCCCAGCGACGGGAGTTGTGCCAATAATACCCACAATGCCGCACATCGAGACTGATCCTCTCAAGCTCGCGCCTGAATAAGCAGGGAACGGGCCGCGCCGAAGTCACATTACGTGACCATTTATTGCCTGTGCCGAAGGAATGCCGTTGGCATTAACGCTTTTTCGGCCGCCCGGCCCGTGCCGCCCGGAACTTCGCAGCCCAGCCCGGCTTCACCGCCTGCCGGCCACGGGCCACGGCCAAGGCGTTGGGCTCGACCTCGTCGGTGATTACGGAACCTGACCCGACATAGGCGCCGTCGCCAATCTTAACGGGCGCGACTAGGGCCGAATTCGAGCCGATGAAGGCGCCGGCGCCGATCTCCGTGATCGCCTTGTCGAAGCCATCGTAATTGCAGGTGATGGTGCCCGCGCCGATGTTGGCTTCCGCGCCGATCTTGGCATCGCCGATATAGCTGAGGTGACTGATCTTGGCGCCCGGGCCGACATCGGCCGCCTTTACCTCGACGAAATTGCCGACCTTGGCATCGGCCCCCAATTTCGTGCCCGGCCGTAGGCGCGCGAACGGACCGACGTGAACACCGCTTGCGACCTGCGCGCCCTCCAGATGGGAGAAGGCACGAATGACCACGCCATCGGCGACGGAAACGCCGGGGCCAAACCAGACATTCGGTTCGACCAACACATCCTTGCCCAGGCGCGTATCGCTGGAAAAGAAAACAGTCTGCGGCGCGATCAAAGTGGCGCCGGCGCGCATGGCCGCTTCACGCAGCCGATCCTGCATCACGGCTTCGGCGGCCGCGAGTTGAACGCGATCGTTGACGCCCATCACTTCATCGGCCGTCGCCATCACCACGGCGCAGCGCAGGCCTTGCGCGCGCGCCACGGCCACGGCATCGGTCAGGTAATATTCGTTCTGCGCGTTGTTGCAGCCGATGGCGTCGAGAAGCCCCAGAGCCTTGCGGCCATCCAGCGCCATGATGCCGCCATTGGCCAGGCGGACCGCGCGCTCCGCTTCGCTTGCGTCCTTCTGTTCGCGAATGGCGACCAGTTCGCCCTTGTCGACGATCAGCCGGCCATAGCCGGTCGGATCCTGCGCTTCGAAGCCCATGACGGCGACGGCCGCGCCCTCGGCAAGCGCCTTCCGCATCCGGTCTATGGTCTCGGCTCGCACCAACGGCGTGTCGGCGAACATGACAATCAGATCGTCGAAGCCACGTTCCAGGGCCGGGCGCGCGGCCAAAACCGCATGGGCGGTGCCGCGCCGCTCGCTCTGGGTGAAGCTCTCCGCGCCCTCGCCGAAGCGGCGCACTTCGGCGGCGACGTCGTCACGGCCGGGCCCGATCACCACCGCCAGGGCATTGCCTGGCTCGACGCGATGAACGGCTGAGATCGCGTGTCCCAGCATGGACCGCCCGGCAAGCCGATGTAGGACCTTCGGCAGGTCCGACTTCATCCGGGTTCCCTCACCCGCCGCCAGAACGACGGACAGGCAGGTTCGTTGGGCGCTGGCGGTTGCCATCGGCGGCACGTCTCCACACATTCTCGACAGATTCTGGGCAGATTTACCGCGGGAACCGCGTCCAGCCCAGCGGGAACCCTAATTCGGGGGCTCGCCGGTCAAAAGTCGTCGCATTGACGTAGCGATTTGATATATGGAGATCAAGGCGTGCAGGATCGCCGGACGACTAGGATAGAAGTGCATTCATGTATCGGCGTAGGGATTTTCTGAAACTGGCCGCCGGGGCCGCCCTCCCCGCCCCTGCGCTTCTCTCCACTTCCGCCACCGCCCAGACCCAGAACGGGGTTGAAGCCGCCGCCGCACTGCTTGCCACCGGCCCTTTCGATCCCTCCAAGGTGATCGACCTGGCGCGGGCGATGTCGAAACAGCCGATGCGGCGCACGCCGATCGAACTGCCGGAAAACCTGCAGAACCTCACCTACGAACAATATGCCCAGATCCGGCGGCTGCCCGATTCCAACATCTGGGCCAATGCGCAGACTGGCTATGCCATCGAGCCACTGCACCGCGGCTTCATTTTCACCGCGCCGATGCAGATCTTCGTCGTCGAAAACGGCAATTCGGTCCGCGTCAATTACGATCCGTCGGACTTCACCTTCGGCAAGAATACGGCACCGACGGAGAAGCGCGATCTCGGCTTCGCCGGTTTCCGCATTCTCCAGACCGGTAGCGACGGCACGCGTGAAGCCGCCATTTTCTACAGCGCCGGCTTCTACCAGACGATCGCCCGTGGCCAGATTCCCGGCGTCGCGGCGCGCGGCCTGTCGATCCGCACCTCCGAAACCAAGGCCGAGGAGTTTCCGAATTTCGTCGCGACCTGGATCGAGCGGCCGGTGCTGGCCGCCAATCTGATCACCGTTCACGCCATTCTCGATTCCGAAAGCATCGTCGGCGCCTACCGCTTCACGATCCGGCCGGGCGAGATGACCATCATCGATACGGAATGCACGATCTTTCCTCGCGTCGCGGTCGATCATTACGGCTTGGCGACGATGCAGGGAACCTATCTTTACGGGCCGATCGACCGGCGGCGTGGCGACGACGTGCGTCCGGGCGTCTACGATATTTCCGGCCTGTCGATGCTCTCAGGCAAAGGCGAATGGATCTGGCGGCCGGCCTCCAACCGGCAGACCTTGCAGGTCTCGGCCTTCGTCGACGAGAATCCACGCGGGTTTGGCCTGTTGCAGCGCGACCGCGATTTCGACGCCTTCATGGATGACGACCAGCATTGGGAGCGGCGCCCCTCGCTTTGGATCGAACCGATCGGCGACTGGGGGCCGGGGTTCGTCACCCTGCTGGAAATTCCGGCGGAAGCGCAGACCAATCAGAACATTGTCGCCTATTGGCGCTCCCGCAACAGCCTGGCGCCCGGTGCCGAACCCTCGTTCGCCTACCGCCAATATTGGTGCTGGACACCGCCCGAACGGCCCCCCTTCGCCATTGCGGTGCGTTCCCGTTCCGGCCGCTCGCCGGGAACTCCGGCCAATGCGCGCCGGCGGCGGTTCCAAATCGAATTCACTGGCGATATTCTTGGTGATGAGAAAGCCTCGCCGAACGTGACACCGCAGGCCACCGCCGCCACCGGCTCCATCGTCGCCGTTCGCCAAGTTCTTGCCCGCGACGAAAAAGCGTCGCGTGTCACCCTCGACGTGGACGCCGGCAACGAACAGGCGTGCGAACTGCGGCTGCTGCTTGAGTCGAACGGCAAGCCTGTCAGCGAAACCTGGTTATTCAGATGGACGCCGTGACCGATTCTCTTTCCACGACCACGGATCAAGTCAGCAGCGTGCAAGATCCCCGTTTGCAACCGGCCATGCCGGCCGAAGCTCCTCTCGCCATGCCGCAACAATCACTGGCGACCTTCGACCAGACCACGGCGCACAAGCCGGCTCGACAAGGCGAGGACTGGAGCACGTGGGCGGCGCGTTTGTTGGTGTTCGGCGGCGGCCTGGCGCTCACCGCCTATGGCGCCAACGAAATGTACGGCGTCGTCAACGTCGGTTCGATCACTGCGCTGAAATGGGCGTTGCTGGTGTTGTTCACCATCAACTTCTCCTGGATCTCACTCTCGTTCATGAGCGCGGTGGGCGGTTTCATCTGGCTGTTCCTGCATAGCCGCAACAAGCCGGGCGTCGCGCCCACGCTGTCGACCCGCACCGCCGTGGTCATGCCGATCTACAACGAAGCGCCGGAGCGTGTTTTCGGTGCCTTGCAGGCCATGATCGAGGACGTGCTGCGCACCGGCCGCGGCGATCATTTCGACTGGTTCTTCCTGTCCGATACGACCCACCCCGACGTGTGGATCGCCGAGGAGCGGGCCTTCGAGGCGCTGCGCGCGCGCATCGGCACGACCGCCAACGTTTATTACCGGCACCGCCAGAACAATACGGCGCGCAAGGCCGGCAATATCGCCGACTTCGTGACCCGCTGGGGCGGCCATTACGAACACATGGTCGTGCTCGATGCCGACAGCCTGATGTCCGGTTCGACGATCGTCGCTCTGGCGGCAGCCATGGAAGCCGATCCCGATGCCGGTATCATCCAGACGCTGCCGTTGATCATGAACCGCAACACGTTCCTGGCGCGGTTGCAGCAGTTCGCCGCCCGCATCTATGGACCGATCATCGCCGCGGGTCTCGCGCTATGGTCCGGCCGCAAGGGCAATTATTGGGGCCACAACGCCATCATCCGCACCAAGGCCTTCGCCGCCAGTTGCGGCCTGCCTAATCTGCGTGGCAAACCGCCGTTCGGCGGCCATATCCTGAGCCATGATTTCGTCGAGGCGGCTCTGCTAGTGCGCGCCGGTTATGCCGTCTACATGTTGCCGGCGCTCGGCGGCAGCTATGAAGAAAGCCCGCCGTCGCTCATCGATATCGCCGCGCGTGACCGGCGCTGGGCGCAGGGCAACCTGCAGCACAGCCGCCTGTTGTTGACCAAGAAGCTGAAGCTCTCCAGCCGGCAGCACTTCGCCACCGGCATCATGGGCTATCTGTCCTCGCCGGTCTGGATGGCGCAACTGCTCGTCGGTATCGCGCTCGTTCTGCAAGCGAGCTTCATCCGCCCCGAATATTTCACCCATGAATTCGCCATGTTCCCGGATTGGCCGGTGTTCGACTACGAACGCGCCTTGAAGCTGTTCGGCGTGACCATGGCGGTGCTGTTGGCGCCGAAGTTCATGGGCCTGCTCTACGCGCTCTTCCGTGCGCCAACGCGACGCGTGACGGGTGGCGTGATCGGCCTCACCGCCTCTTTCTTCATCGAGCTGATTTTCTCGGCGCTGATCGCGCCGATCATGATGGTCATCCAGACCGGCGCGGTCCTGCAGATCGTGTCAGGCCGCGACACCGGCTGGCAGCCGCAGCGTCGTGACGATGGCTCGATCCCGTTTCTGCATATCGTGCGGCGGCACCGCTCCCATGTGGCGCTCGGTTTTCTGACCTTGATCGCCGGCTATCTGATTTCGCCCTCGCTCGTCGCCTGGATGTCGCCGACGATCGCCGGCTTGATCCTGGCGATCTTCATCTCCTGGGCCAGCGGCCAGCTCTGGATCGGCCTGGCCTTGCGCCGCCTCGGCATTCTGGTGACGCCGGAGGAAACGACGCCACCCCGGGTCGCCACGCGCGCCGGCGAACTGGCGGCGGAACTGACGCCCGATGAAACCGTCGAAGTCGATTCCATCAAAGCCGTGCATGGCGACAGCAAGTTCCGCGCTTTGCATGAATCGATGCTTCCGAGCCTGGACCGCCATAAACGCGGCGTGATCGATCCACATCGCGCTGTCGCCGAAGCCAAGCTCAACGATGCGGAGACGATCACGGAAGCGGCGGATTGGCTGAAGCCGCGCGAGCGCATGATCGTGCTGCACGATCGCTCGCTGTTGAACCTGCTGAGCCGGCTACGGCCTGATGAAACCGCTCCGGCGCAAACTGGCAGCTAGACTTCAATAGCCTTCGGCGTCGATCTCGCCATTGGTGGTGGTGACCACCCACTGGCCGTTACGCCGCAGGATCGCCTGTACGCGTCCTGCTCCGGGCAAAAACGTGCCTGGCGCAACATCGACAGGACCACGATGGCCGTGAACCACCGCCCCACCCTCGCGGACTTCTCCCAGCACATAGCCGCCCGGCGGTGGGCCTGGCCGTGAGCGGGGCGCCGGAGCCGGCGGGCTGGCCTTGGCGGTCACCGATCGCTGCGGCGCGCCCGGTGCCTGAGCCTGGGGCGTCGCATGCGGGATGGAGCCGGTCGTGATCTGGGCGGCCTCGAGCTTGTCGAGCCGCTCGGTGAGCTGGGTCAGCTTCAGACTGGTTTCATCGCGCTGGGCCTGGACGAGGCGCTGGCCGTTCCGCAAGGCCTCCATGTCCTTGCCGACACCCTCGATCAGTTTGCGCACCGCTGCTAGGTCCGCCGCGTGCTGCTGGCGCAGGGTCGCCTCGCGCTCGCGCGCCTCGCGTTCGACCGCGGCCAGACGGGAACCCAATTGGGACATATCGGCCTCGGTGGCAACATGGGCGGGAACCTGGACGCGGCCGCCGGCGGAATACCAGCCAGCGGCAGCCGCCACCGCGATCGTCGCGACTTGCAAGGACAACCACAACCACGGCCGTGACACGGCCGGCTGAGCGAAGGAATAAGGTGGGGCTTCTGTGCCTGGCGCGCCGTCCATCCGCAGAAGCTTAGCCTTAAATGGACCTTTTTGGCCCCGTGCGGCGCCCTCCGAGGCGAAAATCCGCATCAAATCGTCGTCCAATACACCGCTCATGAAAGCCTACTCGTGATCACCGTTCACAGGCGATCATCATTCGTTAGGCTTAATGAAGGCTAAACCGCCATTTTTCCCTGTAGATTCAGGGCAAATCATGCCAATTTAACAGGCAGCGGCAAAGTGTCGGTTTGCGTTTCCCATAGCGAGGGAAAGCATTTAGAAAGCCGCGTAACCCAGGGTGCGATAGGCGACCGGGACAAGGCTCGATTCTTTATGACTGACAAAACCGGCCCCGCCTCACGGAGCTATAATCGAATTCACGATAGCGCCGTGGGTCGCTGGGAAAAGCCTCTGCTGCAGGCGATGGCCGCGCGAACGCCCGCCTGGATCATGCCCGATCACCTGACGGCGCTCGGTGTCGCTGGCGCGGCCTTTACCGGTGCTTGTTACGCCGCCACTGTCTTTTCGCCGCTGTTTCTGATCGGTGCCAGCCTCGGCCTGTTCATCAACTGGGTTGGTGACTCTCTCGACGGCAATCTGGCGCGCTACCGCGGAATCGAACGGCCGCGCTACGGTTTCTTCGTCGACCATACGTCAGATATCTTCTCGCAGATGGTCGTTTCTTTCGGCCTGGGCCTGTCGATCTATATGCGCTTCGACGTCGCCTGCCTGGTGCTGATCGCCTATCTGATGGTTTCGGTCTACACCTACATCCGCATGCAGGCGACGCGGGTGATGCAGATTTCCTATGCCGGCTTTGGCCCAACGGAACTGCGCATCCTGATGCTCGGCATGCACGTGGTGGCCTATACGGTCGGCCCGAAACAATATCAGGTGCCGGTGATCGGCCCCCTGTCGATTTTCGACATGGGAGCTTTACTTCTTTTTGTTATTGGCGTGGTGTCGGTCTTCGTGGGCGCCATCAGCACGGCCAAGCAGATCGCCAACGAGGACCAACCACCGGTGCCTGCACCGGGAGAGTAGCGTTCACCCCACAACACTGGCCTGAGCGGCCATTGTCCAAGGTTGCACCATGAAGGCTGTTTCGCCCGTCGCCAAACCGCAGGCGCCTGTTTCCTGGAGTGACGATCTCTCCCAATTGCGTCGCGAGGCCACTGTCTCGCATGCCAATGGCAAATGGGCTGCGGCCAAGAAATCGTTCGAACAGCTCGTCCAGAAGGACGGCGACAACTTCAAAAACTGGCTCGGCCTCGGCGAATGCTGGCTCAATCTGGACGAGCCCGTGCGCGCGCAGGAGATGCTGCGCAAGGCCGTGGCCTTGCGTCCCAGCGATGCCCGCGCCCGCCTGCAGTTGGGACGCGCGCTCGATCGCGATGGACGCCGACTCGGTGCGCTCTATCAATGGCGTACGGCCCGGACGCTGAAACCGCGGATCGAACTCAGTACGGACGAACGCCTCCGCGTTGCCCACAGTATCGACAGCCTGCGCGCAGCGCTGAGCGACAATGGCGACCACACGATCTTCCTCGACATCTCCGATGTGCTGCGGTTCTTGCGTCGCAATCTCAACCTGACGGGCATTCAGCGGGTTCAGGTCGGGGTTATCGTCTCGGTGTTGCAGTCGCATATGGCCGAAGGCGTCCAGATGGGCTTTTGCGGCCGCAAGATCGGCTCGGCTCATGCGGTGCCGCTCGATCTGCTTTCCGACCTCATTGATGAGATCAACCACCCGAAGATTTCCCGCAGCAAGCTCAACGAGCTTCTGCATGCGATTACTGAAAAATCGCCCGAGACCAGCCTGAAGCCCGGCGACGTTTTCTTGACCCTCGGCGTGTTCTGGATCTTCACCTCCTACGCCAAGACGATCGCCGAATTGAAGGCACAGGGCATCAAGGTCGGCGTGTTCGTTCACGACGTCATCCCCCTGACTCATCCCGACTATTTCGTCTTCGTTCACTCCATCGCCTATCGCGTGCAGTTCCATCGCGTCATGTCGATCATCGACTTCGCCTGCGCGACCTCCGGCTATGTGGCGAGCGAATTGAAAAAGGCGATGTCGAGCAAATTGAACCGCTCGGTCCCAGTCGTTCCCGTGCCTTTGGCCCAGGAACTGCCGCACGCGGTGGCTGATGCGGATGCGGAATTCATCGCCAAGCTGCCGAAGGAATATGTGCTCAGCGTCGGCACCCTGGAGATTCGCAAGAATCACATGCTGCTGCTCGATGTTTGGACGGCCCTGAACCGCAAATACAACGGCAAGGTTCCAACCCTCGTCCTCGTCGGCAAATGGGGCTGGAAGATCAAACCGTTTCGCCGGGCGCTGGAAAGTTCGGGCTTTGTCGGCGGCAAGATCGTCGTCATGGGCGGCATTTCGGAAGCCCGCCTCGCCCATCTCTATCGCAATTGCCTGTTCACCGTATTCCCGAGCTTCGTCGAAGGGTGGGGACTGCCGGTGAGCGAAAGCCTGGCCTATGGCAAGCCTTGCATCACCTCGAAACAGAGTTCGATGCCGGAAGTCGGCGGCACGCTGGCGCGCTACATCGACCCGTTCGACACCAAATCGGCCCAGACCACCATCGAGCGCGCCATCATGGATCGGGCCGACTTGGCGGAGTGGACCAAAATGGTCCGCCGCAATTTCAAGGTGCGGAGCTGGGCGATGGTCACTGACGATCTGCTGGCTGGTGTGACACGCGTGGCTGACAATCTGCGCCACAAAGGCAAGGCGCCCGGCAAACTCCCCAGCAAGACGCCAGACGTGCGTTCACGCGCCTTCAGCTAGCTGCACCAATCTATGGGCAAATAAAAACGGCCGGCTTTCGCCGGCCGTTTTTTCATTGGAACAGGCAACCGGCTGAGCCGGTCGCCATAGCGCTTATCGGCGCGTGATGTTGTAGACCGCCGCGCCACTCGAGGCGACCGAGGCGATGTTCGCCACCGGCGTCAGAGCCGCGTTGATCATATCAAGCGTCTTGCGGGTGTCGTAGTTCGGCGAGTTCGAGATGTACAACACGTCGCGGTGGAACATGCGGAAGCGCTGCGCCAGGAAGATGTTGTTGGCGTCGCTCATGTCGATTCGATAGACGATCGGCACCGCGCCCTGCCCCAGCAGCGGACTGCCAGGACGGATGAGACGGGCGATGGCATCCGGCTCGTAGCGGAAGACGAACACGCCCTTCGGATCGGCGCGGAAGTCCTGAATGCCGCCGACCTTGGCGATCGCCTGCGACAGGGTCACGCCGCCGGCTTCGAACGGAACCTGCGCATTGGCGCCAGTCGCGCCGACCGCCATGAAGTATTGCGGTTCACGCAGCACAGCCAGCACGTCGTCGGGACGCAGATAAATGTTCTCGCGCGGATCGTTCATGACGCGCGTGAACGGCACGCGGGCCGTGCGATTGCCACGGGTCAACTGCACGAAGGTCTCGTAGGACGGTCCACGGAGACCGCCAGCGGTGGCGATCACGTCGAGAATCTTGTCGCCGCGGACGCTCAGCGGCACGCGGGCGCCACCGGCGACCTCGCCAGTGATCGTCACGGAGCTGCTGACCGGCCGGGTAATGTTGACGATGACCTGCGGCTGGATCGCTTTGCCTTCAAGCGCCCGCTCGACCGTCTTCTCGACGTTGCGGGGGTATTGGCCGGCGACACGGATGCGGCCGGCATAGGGGACGGTGATCGAGCCGTCGCGGCCGACCGGCTGGTCCGGCATGGTTGCGCTCTTCGAGCCGGCATTGACCGGGCCCAGAACCGCGGGGCCGGAGAACAGGCCGCCAGGGGCCGCTTCCCATATGGTCACGGAAATATAGTCGCCGACGCCGATCGTCGGCTCGGCCGAGGGGCGGTAATCGCCAAAACTGCTGCGCAGGCTGTCGGGACCCCGGCGCGCCAGACTGGCGAGCACCGGGTCACTGACGTCGACGAGCTCATAGCGCGTCACTGGCCCAGAGACCTGCCCTTCGGCGGTCAACACGGGGGCCGTGGACTGAGCCATGACCTCCTCCGCGCTCGGGCCAGCGGTTGGATTCGAAGAAGAGCAGCCCGCCAGTGCGACGGCTACAACAAGCAGACCAAATACTCTCATGAGTCCCTTCAAACTAACCGCGCCTGCATTAACACTGACACTCGTCACGCGCCAGACGGGATTCGACAGTCCAGCGTCATTTCACTGTCGGATATTGCGGAAGAAATCTAGTTAATTTCGATACTTACCGAAATCCTAACTTGGACACACCGGATTAAAGGTAGCAAGTGTGGTTAATTTATCGCGCCACTTCCGGGTGGTTTTGTTAACCTTTGGCCGAGCCTGCGCCGGAAGGTCGCAGCTTTCCTGCGAAAGACGGCCGCCACGCCCGTCCGCGACCATTTTAACCCCCGGTTAAGATTGCCAGATCTTAACGCCTCGCCCGAGGTCGACCCAACCGTCGCTTAGGTGGCCCCGTGCCAGGATGCCTCTGTCAGCGGGAACAACCCCGTCCCCAATACCGCTGGCATAACACCGCCAAGGGGCCGCGTGGTTCACCCGCCAACCAACGAACCCGCGGCCCCGCTTTGGGACCGCCTTCCCCTCAGTTCCCGCGCCGACCGATTCGCCGCAACGGATTGCCCGCCACGATCGTGTAGGCCTCGACCTCACCACGCACCAGCGAGCCAGCGCCGATCACGGCGCCGCGCCGAATCACCGTTCCGTCGAGCAGGACGCAATTGGCGCCGATCCAGACGTCATCTTCGATGACGATGCCGCCCCGCGACGGCAGGAAGCCTTGCCGGTTAAACGGGATGTCGCGGCTGATATAGTTGTGATTGGTCGGCGCGAAGGTGCAATTGGCGGCCACCGCGCAGTCAGCACCGATGGTGATGCCGTTGCCCGTGTAGAGCACGCAGCCGGAATTGATCACCGTGCGCGGTCCGATGAGGAGATCGCCCGCCCCACCAGCAGGCTTCACCTTCACAAAAGAATCGATGATGGCATGATCGCCGACCACGATGCGCGTGCCGCGCACCGAATCCTCGATATCGGCAAGCGGCGAAACACGGGCGGTGTCGGCGATCTCAATCATGGGCCTGTCCGGCTTTACTTGCGGCGCAGAAAACCGTCCGGCGCCGAGGTGAGCAGAACCTTATCCTCGATCGACTTGTCGATCTCGAATTCCGAATGGGTTTTCAGATAGGCGTGGATCGCCGTCTTCGGATTGTCGCCCTTGCTCCACGGCCGATCGGTCCAGACGAAATCGTCGGGCATGTCCTCGATGAACGTATCGAAGACGACGCAATAGCTGCCGCTGGTGACGAGCGGCGCGTAAAGCTCCAGCTCCTTCAACACGTGATCGTGGGTGTGGTTGGAATCGAGGCAGACCAGCACGGTCTTCTTGCCGGCCACTCGCTCTTTCACCTTGGCGGCGGTCGCCGCGTCGGTGGACGAACCTTCGATCAAGGTGACGCGCTTGGCCATCGGGTGGCTTTCGATTGCCTGGCGGTTATGGGCGCGGATTTCCACGTCGACGCCAACCACCTCTCCCTTGCCGAGCATTTCCAGGAGCGAGGCATACATCAGCACGGCGCCGCCATGGGCAATGCCGCATTCAACGATGATATCGGGCTGAACCGCGAGCACGATCTCCTGCATGGCAACCATGTCGCCGGGAAGCTGGATCAACGGACGCGACCACCAGGAGAAGTTGTTCATATATTTGCGATCGAGCGCCATGGCCCGCCATTGGTTCGACAGGCGGCGGAACTCTTCGTCCTTGGCGAGAGCGCCAATGCGCTGGCGCTTTTCCTCGCGATAGTCGGCGTGGGCGCCCGGCGTGGTTTCGAAATAGGTCATTGTTGATCCTTCCGGGACTGCAACGTCCGTTTGATATGATCCGAAAAATAAGCGGTGAAGGGAGCCGGCACAAATCCGAACTCGGTGGTGATCCGCGATACGTCGATCGGCGGGAAATCAGTATGGGGCGCGCCGGCGTCGACGCTGATCGGCCAACCTGCCTGGCGGCTGATCACATCCAACACCTGACGGTGGCTCGTCTGCACACCGCTGGCGACATTATAAATGGCGTGGCGGCCGCGCTCGGAAATGGCGGCGATCAAGCCCAGCGCATCGTCGAGGGCGATATAGTCCTTGGCCGAATCCGGATGGCTGCGCAAGGCGATGGCGCCGTTCCCCTGGCCCTCGCGCAGCAGTTGATCGAGGAACGAATCCTGCTTGCCA
The DNA here is from genome assembly GCA_001898965.1 of Rhizobiales bacterium 62-17. Taxonomy (GTDB): domain Bacteria; phylum Pseudomonadota; class Alphaproteobacteria; order Rhizobiales; family Beijerinckiaceae; genus Terripilifer. The sequence continues at coordinate 489,839 of MKVW01000001.1, read as the reverse complement.
TCGCCACCGATCACATTGGACAGGCGAACGATCCGCACCGCCGGATGGCCGCTATTGAGGCAGACGCTTTCGCCAGCGATCTTACTAATATTGTAGAGGGCGCTCGGCGATGCCGGACTCACCGAGATCGCGGCGTCTTCATTGGTATGCTGATTGCCTTCGTAAACGCGTGTCGACGACAGATAGGTTAGCGATGCGAACGTGCCTTGGCGCAGGAGTTTGAGGACCTGCGCCACATGGGCTTCCATCGTGTCGAAGGGGCGCGTGCGGAAATCGGCGGTGACCCCGATGGCATAGATGACATGGCCAAGCGGCTCATCGAGCGGCAGCCCATCGCCATGGTCATGGCGTTTAACCGCCCGCACGCCATAGCCCTGCTCCTGGAGATAGCGCACCAAGGCGCCGCCGATGAAGCCTGAAGCGCCAAGAACGGTAAAACCGGCGGCGCTCATTGCGAAACCAGCCCGCCCTTTTCGGCAATCCCAAGCACGTCGCGTTTGAAGCGGCGGCGGATCACCTTGCGGAACTTGTAGACGCGCTTGCCGGTGTAGGCCCACAACATCCAGCGATAGAACAGGCCAGACACACCGCCGATTTTGCGTTGGGCCAGATCATCGCTGAGCACCGCGAGAAAGCGACGGCGCAAATCTTCCATCAAAGCCAGTTCGGCTTCGACACGTGGACGACGCTTTGCTCCACCCGGGCGCACGCGCCGCAGAACCTGATTGAAGGTCACGGTGTCGACGCCCAGCGCCGTATTGTCGAAGAGATAGGGAAACAAAGTGAGATGATCGGCCGCCCATTGATGGCGATAGCGCGTCACCACCGTGCGCATCCGTTCCACCAGAGGCTCACGACGAAACAGGCAATAGATCCAGCTTGGATGCGAATGGAACAGCAGTTTCCAGCGCGTCAGCGGCCCCGTGCCCAGTCCGACTTGCGGCACGGGAAAAGTGCGCGGATGGGCGCCATCGAGATCGCAGGAGACGACGCGCGCGCCCGCCATCAGCTTGTCGGGATTGGCTTCGAGTGCCGCATAGAGTTTGCCGACGAAATCGGGTTCCACCTGATCGTCGCAGGCGCGCCACAGGAAATAGGACGAGGTGGCGGCGTTAAGGACATCGTTGAAATTCAGCAACGCGCCGCGATTCTCGCTCTGACGGAAATAGCGGAAGCGCGAATCGCTGTTGACGAAGCGCTGGGCGATCTCCGGCGTCGCGTCGGTGGAGGCGTTGTCATAAATGAGGATTTCAACGTCAGTGAACGGCTGAGTGCGCAGCGCTTCCAGCGCCCGCTCCAGCAGAACTTCCTCATTATAAACGGGAACGCCTATGGTGATTGCAGCCATGATCCATCAATCCGGCGGCGTTGCCTGCGGCAGCGCCGGTGCGGACGGTTCCTTACTCAACCCGCCCGCCGGTGGCAAACTGGCGAGAATTGGCCTGATTTCGGCCTGAAGATGCGCCGGATCGACGGAAAAGGCCTGCCAATAGTCGCCTTTTCCGCCGAAAACGGCGGAATATTCGAGCCCTAAGCGACGTGACAACCAGAAATAAGGGCTCTTAATAAAATTCTCGGGGAAGATTTCGACCACCCGGGTGCCCGGACGGCAGAACAAGAGATTGGTGAGCGCGGCGCCGTGAACGGCGACGATGACATCGGCATCCCGAAACGCCTCGATCTGACCGCGCTGGTCGTTGGCATCAGGCGCGAAACTTTCAAACCCCTCGCCCGCCAACATGGCGGCAATCTCGTCCTCGTTGATCAACCGCCGCAGCTTGCTGCCGCGCCGCCCGACGAAAAGCCGCTTGATGGCCGGTGCGATCGCACGCACCGGATAATGCGCCAGGAGAATGTCGCGCCAGCGGTCTGCCTGCGCCCGATCGATCGGCAACCATTCATGGGTCGCGGCGATGCGGATAAGCCAAAGCACCGAACCGCCGGTGAGCTTTTCATCGCGGTCCATCTCGACAAGGCGCACATCGGGATAAGCGGTGGCCAAAGCGCGCAATCCCTCGCGCTTGAAGGACGCTTCGCCGCTGGAATGAACAACGTTGAGGGTCTCGCCCTTGGGATGCCAATGGTCGAGATAATGCAGCAGCGGCAGCACATCATTGGCGATGAAATGGAAGTAGTGGCTGCCGCTCTCGCAGACCGTGTAGAGGCCGGGCGGAACATAGCGCTCGCGCAGACGCATGGGCTTGGCCAGATTCCAATCGGGCGTGCCATCGCGAAAATGCATCAAAGCGGTATCGGATCGGCGCAGGATCGTGTTGGTGTGGCCGGCGATATCGCAGTCTTCGAGAACCGCCGCCTGCGAGAACAGGGTCGAGCGGCCTTCGGGATAGGCGGAGGTGTCGCCAAGATCGTTGGCCATGGCCGGCCGCAGGATGGCCTCGACCTCGACAGGGGTGGCCGAAAGACCGAAGGGCTCGGCGACATTCTCGATCACGCGCGCGGCATTATCCACGGCAGCACGGGAGACGAGCGGGAAGGACAGAGCCTGGCCCAAGGGCGGCACGATATGCACGAGCGCCCGTGTGCCAGCCCAGCGGAGCCAGCGCGCATTCAGGGTGCGACGTAATATCGACTTTTTTCCGGCCATGAATTCAGACAGTTAGCTTAAGCTCTCGCGGCTGGCTGACGCCCTGCCCGGTTTGTAATGGCATGGGCAAGCCGCTATAGACAAACTCGAATTTCAAATGAGTTTTCGCGCAAATGAAGGCAGTCATACTCGCAGGCGGCATGGGCACCCGGATTTCCGAGGAATCCCACCTGCGCCCCAAGCCCATGATCGAGATCGGCGGACGGCCGATCTTGTGGCACATCATGAAGATCTATTCGCACCATGGCATCAATGATTTCATCATCTGCCTTGGCTACCGCGGCTATATGATCAAGGAATATTTCGCCAATTACGTGCTGCATAATTCCGACATCACCATCGACGCCCGGGCCAATACGATCACCCATCACTCGACCACGGCCGAGCCGTGGACCGTGACCCTGGTCGATACCGGCGAGCAAACGATGACCGGCGGCCGGCTGAAACGCGTCGCGCATTTCCTCGATCCCAACGAACCGTTCTGCTTCACCTATGGTGATGGCGTCGGCAATGTCGACATCACCAAGACGGTGGCTTTCCATCGCCAACACGGCAAGCGCGCCACGCTGACCGCCGTGATACCGCCCGGTCGTTATGGCGCGCTGCGTTTCAACGGCGATCAAGTGACCGAATTCGTCGAAAAGCCGCCGGGCGACAATGCCTTCATCAATGGCGGCTTCTTCGTGCTCAATCCTGATGTCGTCGATCTCGTCACCGAGGATTCCATGGCCTGGGAAGGCAAGCCATTGGAGGCCTTGGCCGCGACCAATGAATTGATGGCCTGGCGTCATCACGGTTTCTGGCAACCGATGGATACGCTGCGCGACAAGACGCAGCTCGAAACGTTGTGGTCGAGCGGCAAGCCGCCGTGGAAAGTGTGGGCGTGATGGCGGCCGATCGATCCGTGCTGCCTGATCCTGCCTTCTGGCGCAACAAACGCGTTCTGCTGACCGGCCACACCGGCTTCAAGGGAAGCTGGGCGGCGCTGTGGCTGACGAAGCTCGGCGCCAAGGTTACCGGCTTCGCGCTGCCGCCCGACACCGATCCATCCTTGTTCGACCTCGCCAAGGTCGGCGATGAAATCACCTCGATCATTGGCGATCTGCGTGATCGTTCGATGGTGGAAAGTGTCGTCGCTCGGGCGCAGCCGCAGATCGTTTTGCATCTGGCAGCGCAGCCGATCGTCCGGCGCGCGATCGCCGAGCCCGTCGATACGATCTCCACCAACGTTCTGGGCACCGCGATGGTGCTTGACGCCCTGCGAGCGGTCGAAGGGCTTGAAGCCGTTCTCGTCGTCACCTCCGACAAGGTCTATGCCAACGACGATCAAGGCCTGGCCTTCGGCGAGCAGGACGCGCTCGGCGGCAAGGATCCTTACTCCGCCTCGAAGGCGGCGGCAGAGCTGATCACGCGGGCTTTCGCCAAAAGCTATTTCGAGAAGAATGGCGTCAAGGTTGCCACCGCACGCGGCGGCAATGTGATCGGCGGCGGCGACTATGCGATGGACCGTATCGTGCCCGATATCGTGCGCGCGGCGACGCGCGGCGAGAAACTGGTTTTGCGCATGCCGCAGGCGACGCGGCCCTGGCAACACGTGCTCGACTGCCTGTGCGGCTATTTCGTCTACGCGCAACAATTGGTCGAGGGACACGACACCCTGCCGCGCGCGCTCAACTTCGGACCGAAAGCGGCACAGCACCTCACCGTCGGCACGATTGCCGAGACGATGTTGCGTTCGCTCACCGGCGAAGCGCGCTGGGAGCATGTGCCGCTCGACGGCAATATCGAAATGACGACGCTCGCTGTCGATTCCAGCAAGGCCCGCCAGATGCTGGGCTGGTCCGACCGTCTGACCGGCGACCGGCTACTCGAATGGACGACATCCTGGTATCGCGGCATCGGCCAAGACGCCGATGCGCGCGACATCACCCTGCAACAAATCGACCGCTATACGGATCTTTGATTTCTCATGTCTGCCATTTCCTCCACCGTGCCGAACTGCCGCTTCTGCGCGACGCCCCTCACCCACACGTTCGTTGACCTGGGGCCGACGCCGCTCGCCAATTCCTATGTGACCCAGGCCGACGTCGATGCCGGCAAGGACCGCAAGTTCTCGCTGCATGCGCGCGTTTGCCCCTCCTGCTTTCTGGTGCAGGTCGATGATTCCGTGCCGCCGGACGCGATCTTCTCCGACTATGCCTATTTCTCATCCTATTCGGATTCCTGGGTCGAGCATGCCAAGCGTTATGCGCAGGCGATGACTGAGCGCTTCGGTCTCGGCAAGAATTCGCTGGTGGTCGAAGTCGCCTCCAACGACGGCTATCTGCTGAAACATTTCGTCGCCGAAGGCATTCCGGTGCTGGGTGTCGAGCCCGCCGCCAACGTCGCCAAGGCCGCGGTCGCCATCGGCGTGCCGACGGAAGTCGCCTTCTTCGGCGAAGCCTGCGCGCAGGATCTCGTGCATCGTGGCCACAGCGCCGACCTGACGGCCGCCAATAACGTGCTCGCACACGTGCCCGACATTCTCGATTTCGCCAAGGGCTTCGCGACGATCCTGAAGCCGCAGGGTGTCTCGACCTTCGAATTCCCGCACGTGCTGAACCTGATCCGCGAGATCCAGTTCGACACGATCTATCACGAACATTTCTCTTATCTCTCGCTCGTGGCGGTCGAGAAGGTCTTCGCCAAGGCGGGCCTGCGCGTCTTCGACGTGGAGAAGCTGCCGACCCATGGCGGCTCGCTACGCCTATTCGCCTGCCGCGCCGATGCGCAGCTTCGGGAAACACAGCGCCTGCGCGATCTCAGAGGCGAGGAAAAGGCAGCCCATCTCGATAGCCTCGCCGGCTATGAAGGCTTCGCGCCTAAGGTCGCCGAAGTGAAGCGCGGCTTCCTGGCTTTCCTCGCCAAGGCGAAAGCCGAAGGCAAGAAGGTCGCCGCCTATGGCGCCGCCGCCAAGGGCAATACGTTCCTCAATCATTGCGGCGTCACCAACGCCGACATCGTCTGCGTCTATGATCGCAGCCGCGAGAAGCAGAATCATCTGCTGCCGGGCAGCCATATTCCGATCCTGGCGCCCGAGCGCATCGGCGAGACGCGGCCGGATTATCTGGTGATCCTGCCGTGGAATCTGGCGACGGAAATTTCCGGGCAGATGGCGAAGATCAGGGGATGGGGCGGCCAGTTCGTCACCGCCATTCCGCAGATCAGGATTTTCTGATGCGTTTTGCCGCGACGAAAATCGCCGGGGTCACTTTGATCACGCTCGAACCGCACGAGGACGAGCGCGGCTTTTTCGCCCGCATTTATTGCCCGGAAGAATTTTCCGCCGCCGGCATCGATTTCACGTCAACGCAAATCAATCTGTCGCACAATGCCTCCCGCCACACATTGCGCGGGTTGCACTATCAAGACGCGCCCTACGCGGAAGCGAAAGTGGTGCGGCCGATGACGGGCACGATCTATGACGTGGCCGTCGATCTGCGCCGCGACAGCGCCACCTATGGTCAATGGGTGGCGGCCGAACTGTCGGCGGAACGCGGCGATGCCCTGTTCATCGACGAAGGGCTCGCGCATGGCTTCCTGACGCTGGAGCCCAGCACGAACGTTCTTTACCAGATGGGCCGTCCCTATGTGCCCGGCCAAGCGCGTGGGCTACGCTACGATGATCCCACGCTTGCCATCGACTGGCCGGCGAAGCCGGCCGTGATCGGCGCGCAAGATCTGAACTGGCCCGCGTTCGTTCGCTGATCAGGGGCCGGTTACGGCTTCCGTAATCGACGTGAGGCGCGGGAATTCGAGCAACCGCTCGGCCCAGCGCTTGGCCTGCGAAGGCTCTCCAACGCAGGTCATGAATTTCTCCAGCACTGTCTCCTGGCTCATCGGCCGGGTCGGATGACCGATAATTGCCTCGATCTCCTCGCTGAAGGTCTGCCCCGCCGCCACGACCGTGAGCCGCGAAGCCGTTTGTTTTGGCCACACCTGGCTGAAATCCGGCGACGCGCTCACCGTGACCTTCTGGGCCAGAGCCCGCACATTGGGATCATGCAGGGTTCGCTCGATGCTGCCGGGCCGATATTCGCCCGTCACGAGGACATGGGCTGTGAGGAATGGAAGGCTGTGATCGGCGGTCTCGACGTTTTGCGGCGCCCATTTGTCCGGCGCGTCGGCGGCATAGCGCAAAGCGAACTCATAGATATCGAGATGGGTGCTTTCGATTGCCGGTAACGTCCCGCCCAACGCTTCGATCATGCGCCGATGAATCTTCATCGCCGCTTCGATGGGGCCTTGGGCGTGATAGACGGCGGGATAAAGTTTGAGATGGCTATCGCCGGTCCGATCCCGCTGCGGATCAAGTTCCAGATCGAGATCGCCCGAGATGTGACGCGTGAAACCGTAAGGCCCTTCGAAAACAGGATCGGGCGCCGTCATACCGTTCTTGGCCAGCAGGCCATAGAACAGGCTGTTGCGCACGGCGGCGGCGGACGACAGGGCTTTCCAGGACGACACTTTGCCGGTGCGACCCATCAGGATGTTGCCAGAGACCACCGTCATGGAAATCGCCTGAGCGAACTGTGCTTCGCTCAGATCAAACAAGACACCGCCAGCCACCGCCGAGGCAATGCCAAGGTAGGTCGAGGGGTCCCAGCCTCGCGCCAAAAGGTCGCCTGTGTCGCACAAATCGAGCATGACATGCTGACCGATGGCCATGGCCCGCAACACTGCGGCGCCGGATTTTCCCGCATGTTCGCCGGCCGCCAGCACGCCGCCGATCAGATCGGAGGGATGACCGCCGTTGCGACCAATGTAAGTGTCGTTCCAATCCTGCTGGCGAATGAGAAAGCTGTTCAAGAATGCGGCATGTTCGAGCGAAGCCTGCCCGCCACCGATGATGTGGCACGGCTGCCCGGCATCGGAAAAAGCGGCTTTCAGGCGCATGAACTCCGCGCCGCGCGTGGCGATCGCGGCGCAGGCCACGGCATCGATGAGACGCGTAACCATGGCCTCGGTTGCCTGTTTGCTCAGCGGTCGGTGGCGGCAAGCCTCGCCGAAAGCAGCGAGACGGCGCAATAGGTTATCGGAAAGGTGAGACACCGCGCGCGCATCCATCATTGCGACTTGAAGATCGTGGCAAGGCGATCGGCGACGGGCTTCGGCGTCGCGACGAGGTCTTCGACGATCTTCTGCAGTTCTTCGCCCGACACAGGATTGATATCGAGCTTTTCGCGCGCCGCTTCCTCGTTGAAAGTCTTATCCTGCACCATCGCCGTGAAAGCTTTGCGCAACGTTGCGACGACGGGCGTCGGCACGCCAGGTGCGGTGAAGACCGGGCGCCCGATGGTCGAAGGCGCCGAGACGAGCTTGACGACGGCGCGGTCACCGTCATTGCCGGTGAGATCGGTCAGCAAGGGAACATCCGGCAAATCCGGCGCCCGGGTCAGGCCGATCTGCGCGATGACGACAATCTTGCCGTCCCGCACCCAATCGGGGCGTGTCGCTTTCCATGTTGCCCAGGGCGCGCTGGCGCGGCCGCCGACCTCGCCGTTTTCCATGGCGAGATTGATGTCATTGCCGCCGGGATAGCCGGTAACGATCTTGAATTTGGTGCCGAGCAGCGCGTTTGTGAGCTGCGCCATCTGCGAGGAGGTGTTCGGGCCCGTCGCGCCAATGACGACCTCGCGCCGACGCGCATCTTCGAAGGTCTTCACCCCCGTGCCGTGCCATACCGCGATGGTGTTGTTGTCGGCAGCCGGATTGCCGATCCAATTGAGCTTTGTCGTGTCGAAGAGAATGGTCGGATCGCCGATGGCTTGCTGTAAAACCAGCGACTGATCGGCCATGGCGAGCGCGGAGCCGTCGCGCGGCGCCGCGTTATAGATGAAGCCGGCCAGGACCCGTCCGCCGCCGCCGGGCATGTTCTTCGGAATGAGTTTCGGCTTGCCGGGCAGGAAATCACCGAGGAAGCGTGCGACCAGCCGGCCATAGGCATCGTAGCCGCCACCGGCCGCATAGCCGATGTACATGTCGAGCGGGCGCCCCGCTGGCATATCCTGCGCGGCAACCGGCGATGCCAAGAATGAAACGACGACGGTTGGCCACCAGCGAGACTTCGCCCATGCTGTCGCTGCGCCCATGCGCTTCTCTCCCGTTTATATCGTTGTTGGTGGCCTGCATGTGTCACGCGGGCCGTCACGCGCGCAAGCCCCAATCAGCCAGCCTTATTCCCTTAAGATTCAACAATGATTTCATCATTCTTGGGTGAGCGGATGATAGAGTAGCCGCCGCTTCAGCAACGGAAGTTCGGTTAAAAACAATGACAAACGGCGTGTATGGCCGCAAAAATCCATTGCTTGAGGAATAAAAACATGACTTTTCTCACCTGGATAAAATAACTTTAAGGGATAGGCGGCGGTGTTTGGTCGCCCGTCATCTCGACGTCGCGGACGCGGCGCTATTGGATTTGAGTTCGGAGGCGGTATGGCGGTGAGAAAAGAGGCTCAGGGCGAGGCGTTGAACGGCGGCGTCGCTGCACCTACTCCCACGACGATCGACCAGGTTCGTGAACTGCTGTTTGGCGAGAGCAACCGCGGCATCGACCAACGGCTCACTCAGCTCGACGGCAAGTTGGAAGCCAAAGTCGATGCGCTACACGCCGAAATTCTGGTGCGCTTGCAGCAGATCGAGACACGGCTCGACGAATTGCAACGCGACACGGAAGAGCGTCGCCTGACCACGATCGACGATATTGGCAGGGCGATCACCGACTTGGGCGCTACCGTCAGGAACCTCAGTGCCTCAAGAAAGTCCAGCTAACGCAGGCGCGGACGGACACCCCGAAACGGGTGATTTGGCACGCCTGAAAGCCTTACTGCTGGAGCCGGAGACCAACCGGCTCGACCGGCTGGAGCAAGGCTACGAGCGTATCGATCGCCGAGTTGGCTCGCCTGAGCGGCTCGAACAAGCAACAGCGGACGTGCTGGTGGAAGCGCTTCGACGCGCCGAAGTGGCGCGTCACCGCGAATTGGCGCAAGCGATCGCGCCCGTCGTCGTCGCCGCGATCCAATCGGAAATCCGCAATTCGCGCGACATGATGGTCGAGGCGCTTTATCCGATCACCGGCCGGCTGGTTTCGGCGGCGGTAGCGAACGCCTTCCGCGAACTCGTCGCTTCGATCAATCAACGCATCGACACGATGCTGTCCGCCCGCCAGTGGCGCTGGCGGCTCAAGTCCTGGACGAGCGGGCGGCCGATCAGTGAAATCGCTCTGGCTGAAACGGCGCGCCCCGTGCTGCGCCGCCTGCTGCTGCTGGAGCGCAAAAGCGGCGTCCTACTAGGAAGCTGGGCGCGCGATCCCGTCCAGATGCAGAACGCCGACCTGGTCAGCGGCCTCATCGCCGCGATTACCGAATTCGCTTCCAGCGTCTTTGAAGCCCAGCATGGCGAGCTGCGCACGCTTGATCTGGGCGTCAGCCAGATCATCATGCGGGCATCGCCGAACTTCATCATCGCCGGCGAAGTCACCGGCGTCATGAGCCCTGCCGACGAACGCGAAGCCGATGCCGCCTTCGTGCGCTACCTCAATGAGTTGCGGCTGGGCGAGCCTGCCTCGGGCCGTCAGGTCGAACAGGTTGCGTTGAGCATTCTCCGCGACGATCCATCAACACCCCGCAAAGGCGGCTTCGGCTTCTGGTTTCTGGCGGCGGCGATCGGTGCGTTGCTGCTGTTTTTTGGCGTGCGCTCGATGATGCATTGGAATATCGAACGCGGCGCGCGAACGGCTTTCGAAGACAATGTCGCCCGCACGCCGCAATTAAGTGCCTTCCCGATCGACCTCAGTTTCGATCATGCATCGGGCACCATGTCTCTGCGGGGCCTCTCCAATGATTCCCAAGCGACGAAGACACTGGCTGAAGCCGTCCAAGCCGCCGCGCCGAGTTACAAACTGACGACCAATATGCAGACCGTCACCACACTCTCGCAGTCTGAACAGCGTCAGAATACGATCGAGCAATTGCGGGCCGAAGGCGTGAAAGCGGACGAACGCATCGCCGCTTTGCAGAAGCAGTTGGCGGATGTGCAAGCGAATTTTCAGGAAGCCAACCGCAACGCCAGCCAGACCAGCCAGTCGATTTCGCAACGGTTGAGCGCCACTACGGCGGCGACCGACAAGGAACTGGCGGCAATCAAAGCGCAGCTCGATACGCCGCGCGCCAGACTGTTCGCGACCATCGCCGGCCGAGCAATTTTCTTCCGTACGGGCGAAGCCACGACGGACGATCCGAACGCCGCCAACGTCATTGCGGCGATCGCACCGATCCTGCGTGAAACGGGACTTGGCCTTCGCGTCGTCGGTTATGCCGATCAGACGGGAACGGTTGCGATCAACCGACGCATCGCGCGGGAGCGGGCCGAGTTTGTCGCGAAACTCTTCCAACAAGCGGGCATTCCCGCGCGTCAGTTGATCCTAGCGTCGCGCGCCTATAGCCCGATCGCCGCCGACAAAGCGCAGGATCAGGACCGGCGCGTTTCCTTCGAAATGCTGAACGCCAGCGACGAAGCCAGGTGAGCGCCGCGTGATTACCGCTAAAATCATGATGCTTGGAGATATCGGCGTCGGCAAATCGTCCGTGGCGCGGCGAATGGTGTTCGGTCGTTTCGAGGCCGACTACAAGACGACGATCGGCGTCGACATCATGACCTACGAATTCGCGCTTTCGCCGGAGTGCGACAATTGCCCGGTGAAATTGATCATCTGGGATACGGATGGCGAATTCGGCCAGCGCATTTTCGACACCGCCTATATCGGCGGCGCATCGGGCGCCATTGTCGTCAGCGACGCGACGCGCCCGACCACCGTCACGAAAATGAACGGCCTCGTTACGTCCTTTAGCGAACGGTTTCCGGGCCGCCCTGTCCGCGCCATCGTCAACAAGATCGATCTTGCGCCGGGGATCGACGACGCAACCGCACCGGGCTTTTCGGACGGATCGGTGCTCGCGACCAGCGCCAAGACCGGTGTCGGCGTTGCCGAACTCTTTCAAAGCCTCGGCATCGATCTATGGCGACGCGCGCAACGCTAATTGCGCACAGCGAATCCCGCTCGCGCCGCATACCCCCTGACGATGGCTTCCCTGTCCTTAAAGCTCAGGACAGTATCGATATCGCCAAAACCGCTCGGCGCGAGTTCCTCGACGACATCGATCACACCCTCAGGGCCACCACGACGGTTGGAGGCCACGATGTCAGCCGTCATGGGCACGCGCTGCGTCTCATAGGCAGCCAGCGCCTGCCGTGGATGTTCCGCCCGCACCAGAGCATCGGCCAGAGCCCGTGCATCGAGGATCGCCTGCGAAGCCCCGTTGGAACCGACCGGATACATGGGATGCGCCGCATCGCCGAGCAGCGTCACGCGGCCACTTGACCAATAAGGTAAAGGATCGCGATCGCAACAGGGATATTCCCAAAATTCTGGCGTGGCATCGATCAAGGCCGCGAAGTCCACCTGCGGGATCGCGAACCCGTCGATGAATGGCTGCAGCTCCTCGCGCAGGCCAACGCGCGACCAGTCCTCGCGGCGTGGCGGCGGTTTCGATCCATCGCCGATCCGCGCCATGATCGCCCAATTGGTGAGTTGCTGCCCGGAACTACCTTTCGCGATCGGATAAATGACGGCCTTGGCATTCAAGCCGCCGGCGATGATCATCGAGCGTCCGGTGAGAAACGCTGGCCAATCATGAGCACCACGCCAAAGCATCAAGCCGTTCCAGCACGGCGGCCCTTCCTCGGGGAACAAGGTTTGACGGACTTTCGAATGGATACCATCGGCGCCAATGAGAATATCGCCGCGCGCAGTTGCCACATGCGCACCGGAACGGTTGAAGAAATAGGCCGTCACGCCGCCTTCATCTTGATGGTAAGCCCCCAGCCGACAGCCGGTGTGGACGGCGGCAGCGCCCAATCGCTCGATCACCGCGTCATGAATGACACCTTGCAACCGACCACGATGGATTGAAAACTGCGGGACGTCATGACCCGCGCTCAAGCCCCGCTTCTCGTGCCAGACCTGCTGCCCGTGACGCGTCAGATAAAATAATTCCTCGGTGCGAATGGCGACCGCATCAAGCCGCTCCAGCAGATCAAGACCGGCGAGTTCCTTGATCGCGTGCGGCAACGTATTGATGCCGACACCAAGCTCCTGGATTTTTTCGGATTGCTCATAGATTTCGCAGGCGATTCCACGCGCATGCAGCATCAATGCGGTGGTCAGACCGCCGACCCCGCCGCCAACGATGATGGCCTTCATCGGCTCTCTCCTGGCTCGCTTTCATCGCCACCATCACCCCTGACGGCTCGGAAGGCAACCATCCTGGTCATCATGCGGTGATCCTCGGTTGACAAACTTTCGCGGCTGATGTGGCTTTGCGAGCTGAGCCGCGTTCATTTCGGTTTTCGATCCGCCGACAGGAGATCAGGCCATGACGTTTCCGCTTGAAACCGCTGACATCACCCGCGCCAACGATGGTCTGCAGGATATTCGCTGGCATATTCTCGGCCAGACCTATGTGCCGAAATCCTACACGCAGGATTCCTTCTCCTGGCATGCAACCTTTCCGGACGGCACATTCGTGCCGCCGCATGTTCACCCCGATCAAGATGAATATCTCTACATCCTGGAAGGACGGCTCGATTTCATGCTCGACGGCCGGGATGCCTTCGCGACGCCTGGCGACACGGTGCGCCTGCCCCGCGGCAAACCGCATGGCATTTTCAACAAATCGGGACAGACGGTAAAAACGTTGTTCTGGGTTGCGCCGTCACAGCGGCTTTACGATCTATTCTGGGCCATTCACAACATGAAGGAACAGAAGCCCGACGAGGTGATCGCCTTGGCGGCGCAATACAACATCCACTTCCTGCCGCCGCCGGGCTGATCGACGCTACTGACGTGTCGGCCGACGGAGCGAACGGGCAACCAGCTCCGTGCGGCTGCGCGCATCATGTTTGGAGAGAATGCGGCTGACGTAATTCTTGATTGTCCCTTCCGCCAAGGACAATTCGTCGGCGATTTCGCGATTGCTCTTGCCGGCGACGAGCAGAGCAAGAATGCCAGCCTCCCGATCGGTCAGATCGTTGCCATCGGCGACGACCGGCTCATCTGGATCGGGTGCGTTCATCGTTTTGAAGGCTGTCAGAAGTTTATGGGCAATGCGCGGCGACAGAGCCGACGCGCCCTTCGCTGCCACGCGGATCGCTTCGATGATTTCGGCTTCGCGCGAATCCTTCAAAAGATAGCCAGCGGCGCCGGCATTGATCGCGTTGAAAATCTGCTCGTCGTCCTCGAAAGTCGTCAACACGATCACATGCGTCTCGGGCAGATCGGCAATGATCCGGCGCGTCGCCGCGATGCCATCGAGACGCGGCATCTGCAGATCCATTAGGATGACATCGGGACGATGGGCGCGCGCCATGCGGATGGCTTCTTCGCCATCGGCCGCTTCCGCCGCTATTTCGATGTCCTCTTCCAGCGACAGCAGTTTCGCGAAGGCGCGCCGCAACAGCGTCTGGTCCTCGACCAACATGACGCGAATGCGCGAGGTTTGGGCATTCATCTCAGCGTTCCACCTTGCTGTCGACTGGAATGGACAGGGTCAGACGCACGCCCTGCCCCGGTTTGCTCCAGATGTCGAACTCTCCGCCGCGCAGGGCGACCTGTTCCTTCATGCCTATGATACCGAAGTGCCGTGTCGGCACCAACGCCGGATCGAAGCCGATCCCATCATCGACGATCTCGACGTGGATCCGTTCGGCTGTCTCCACCCCGCCATTCTCGCGCCGTACCGCGATCCGAAGATTTCGCGCACAGGCATGAATTTCCACGTTGCGCGCCGCTTCCTCCGCGATCCGGAAAATGGCTTCCGCGGAAGGACCCGCCAGATGCGCGCAATCCGGGTCGACCGCCAAAGCGAAGTCGAGGCCAGAGCGCCGCGCCACCCGCTCGCTCAGGCGTTGCAGGGCGCCGCCCAGACGCTCCTCGTCGACGAGTTGCAGACGGACCTGGGTGAGGGCATTGCGCGCCTCGTTCAACCCCTTTTCCACGCCAGCCTCGGCTGTGGCCAGTTCCTCCGGCAGATCGTCCGGACGGCTGGTCACGAGCCGGCGGGCGAGACGAAGCTGCGCCAGCACCGTCACCATCGATTGAACCAGCGTGTCGTGCAGATCACGGGCGATGCGCAGCCGCTCGCGAACGATCGCCACCGACCGCGCCTCCTCGTGGGCCTTTTGCACATGGGCGCGCAACTGGCGCAGCAGCGTCACGTCGCGGCCAATCGCCTGGAATTCACCAGGGGCTCCCTCCCCCGGCAGCCAGTTGACGCTCCACCAGATCCAGACGGATGCCGCTGCCGAGGAATGCGCTTCCGCTTCGAAGGACACGGCCTCGTCGCGCGGACGCTCCGCTTCCAGGAGACGCAACCAGCCCTGTTCCTGTGCCCCGCCGAGCAGATGATCGATGGACTGGCCCAGCAAAGCGCCCTCATCGCGTCCGAGGAATTCGCGCAAACGCTGATTGGCGAAGGTAACGGCCAGGGTGTCGTCGAGGCGGACGACAAAGTCGGTGCTCGTTTCGACGATGTCGCGATAACGCGCCTCGCCGCGGCGGGCCGCCTGACGCTCGGCGGCCATCTGCTCTTCGGCGACCTGTTTGCTGCGCCGCTCTCCTTCGAGCAATTGCTCGATCTGGCCGGCGCCACGATCGGGGAAAGTCAGCACAGAGTAAGCGCTGGCGTTGGCATCCCAGAGGATCGAAATCGCGACCGGGTTTTCGGTGCTCACTTCGTCGAGATGCAATGTCGGCAGAGACAGGATCGATCCCGTGCGCTGCATGTCGAGCAATTCGTCCTTGAGACCGAAGAGCGGCATGCTTTGCAGACACGGGCCGCTTAAGGGCAGCCATGCGCTGAGACGACCGCGACGGGAGACGACATCGAGATCAGCCGAGAGTGTGGCAAGACCGATGAGATCTTCGCGCAGCAGACTATCGATGGCGAGTGCGGTGGTGGCTTCGCTCATGCCTGCATTCACCTATCAAAGATGCGGCAAAGAACAACTGCAAATCATTGCATTTGCAAATCATTGCACCTCAGATGACTTTGGTCATGCGTGTATGTGACTTTTCGCACACGACGACATCCGTTTCTCCCTGTATTTCAACCACATTTCCGAGCACCAGTTCTGTATTGGGAGCCATATTAGCGATCAATGCCCCGGCGCTCAGCCGGGGCATTTTTTATTCTCTCCACTCTTCCAAAGACTTCATCGCCGTGCGACCTTTGATACCGGGAGACTGGTATCCAGGGAGGGACATATGGTTCGCGCGCTGACGTTCAGCATCGGCATTGCAATGTGTGCATTCGCTGCAGCACCTGCTGCGGCTCAGGGAGGCGGCGCCTTCCCCAATCAACCGGTACGAATCGTCGTGCCGTTTAGCGCCGGCAGCAACACCGATCTTCTTGCACGCGCGTTCGGCGCACAGCTGGAAGGTATGTGGAAGCAAGCCGTCGTCATCGAAAACCGTCCAGGCCTGCCTGGCACCGCCAGCGTCGCCAAGGCGGCACCCGATGGCTACACGATCATGCTGACCTCGAATGGTCACTCGATCATCGGCAGTCTTAATCAATCGCTCAACTTCGATCCGATCAAGGATTTTGCCGGCATCACGCAAGTGGCTTCTCAACCGGTTGTGATGCTCGCCCCGGTGGAAGGCCCGAAGACGGTAAAAGACCTTGTCGACCTCGCCAAATCCAAACCTGGTCAACTCAACTATGCCTCGGCTGGCGTCGGCAGTGCCGGCAATATCGCCTCGGAACTGTTCAAACAGGTCGCCGGCGTCAATCTGGTGCACGTGCCCTATCGCGGCACGCCGGAAGCCAATATCAGCATCATGCGTGGCGATACGGCGATCTTTATGAGCTTCTACAATGCATCCGGCGACCTGGTGCAATCGGGTAAGATGCGCGCACTCGCTGTCACCAGCCCGAAGCGCATGCCGGTTATGCCTGACGTGCCGACGATGAAAGAAGCCGGTTATGGGGACGTCGACTTCGACGGCTGGTTCGGCGTGTTCGCACCGGTTCAGACGCCCAAGCCCCTTGTCGCCAAACTGAACAAGGATCTCGCGACTGTCATCGCCGACCCGGAGCAGAAGAAGCGCTTCACGACGCTTGGCGTTGACCTTGTCGGCAGCACGCCGGAAGCCCTTGACAAGCTGCTTGCGAGCGATGCGGCCCGCTACGGGAAGTTCTTCACGCCGGCCGCGACGGCAACGAAATAGGCCGTCGCTCACGCCACCGCGCGGGTATCGCGGGCAAGCTCTCGTAGCACGCCAGGCAGATTTTCCGCGCGGATCGGCGGACAGAAGAAATAGCCCTGCGCCTCGGCGCAGCCACCTGCCCGCACACGATCCAATTGTTCCTGGGTCTCTATCCCCTCGGCTGTCACGATCATGCCAAGGCTGGCCGCGACGCTCGTTGCGGCCCGCACGATGGCGATCGCATCTTCGTGACTGGCGACATCGCGGACGAACGACCTGTCGATCTTGATCCGATCGAAGGGGAAGCGCCGCAGATAGTTGAACGATGAATAGCCGACGCCAAAATCGTCCATCGAAATGCGTACGCCCAACGCAAGCAGCTTGCGCAAAAGAGTCAGCGTCTGATCGGTATCGGCCAGCAAAGCCGATTCGGTGATTTCGAGATCGAGCCGACTGGCGGACAAGCCGCTCATCGCCAATGCGTCGCTGACGTCGTGCAGAAAGTCGCGGCCGGCAAATTGCAGCGGCGACACGTTGACCGAAAGCTTGATGTCGCGCGGCCAATTCACGGCGGCCTGGCAGGCGCGGCGCAGAACCATGGCGCCGACTTCGCCGATCGCACCGATCTCTTCCGCCACCGGGATGAAGTCGAGCGGGGAGATCAGCCCGAGCGAGGGATGATGGATGCGCAGCAGAGCCTCACAACCGGCGACGCCGCCCTGGCGGATGTTCATATAAGGCTGATAGTAGACTTCGAATAGATCCATCGTGATCGCTTCGCGGATCGCGATTTCCATCTGCCGGCGCTTGTCGGCCGTCGTCGCCATCTGCGGCTCGAAAATCCGCAACGTGCTCCGCCCCTCATCCTTGGCGTGGCTGAGCGCTAGTTCGGCCATTTTGAAAAGGTCATCGGCCTCCACGGGGTCAGCACTAGCATGGGCGATCTTGAGATGGGCAAGGCCGCAAGACGCAGTCATGCGCAGCACCGTATCGTCCAGCTCCAGTGGCGCCGCGATGCGCTCGGTCAATGTTTTGGCGACCGTCGAGATGCCCAACGGTTGCTCCACGCCCGCTTGCAGCACGCCAAAAACGTCGGGTGCAACGCGCGCGGCCGTGCAGTTGTCGGGCAGAGCCGCCTTGATGCGCCCGGCCAACATGCACAACAACGCGTCGCCCGCCAGATGCCCTTGCACCTCGTTGATCGACTTGAAGCCATTGAGATCCATGAACAGAACGGCGATCTCCAGCGATCCCGTTACAGAACCCGACAAAGCGGTTTCGATCTTGTCGCGAAAAGCACGCCGGTTCAGCAAACCCGTCAGCATGTCGTGAGAGGCCAGGAAACCGACGCGCAGATCGGCGAAGCGGCGCTCGGTGATGTCGTGAAACGTCACGATCGCCCCGCCGCCTTCGGTCGGGCGATGGGTGATTGACAGGACACGGCCATCGTCGCGGGTCTCGTAGGCGTAATCGACATCCCCCGCCAGCATTCGCTCCCGCGTCCGGCGCAGAATGCCGAGCATGTTGAAATCGTCGGAGAGCCGCCGCTCCAACTCATGGTAGGGCACGGCCGGTTGGTGGTGGCCATGGCGAAGGTCGAAAAATTCGGCAAACTCCCGATTGGACACTGTGAGATTGCCGCCGGCATCGAACAGGCCCAGAGCTTGGGGCATATCGTTGAACGCCGCGTCCAAGGGCTGCTCCTTGGCGGCCCGGCTCATCCACCACACGGCCAACAGAAGCACGCAGCCCATCGAGATATGAGCGACGACCGGTATAGAAAGCTGCGCTTCAGTGAAAAGGAGATAGAACGCGCCAAGCACGTAAAGTCCGATGACCGGAAAGAAGATGCCCCTGGCAACTCTTGTCACGTCGCGCTCCCTGGCCGGAGACAATCACGCTGTAAACGCCACTCGTTCTTCTTGTTCCCTCCGCCGTCAGCCAACCGGTATCCCGTGCAGACGAGGCCGCTGTCGTCGAAGGAGAATGGAACGATAAAACCCGGGATTAAACGCTAGAACCGATTCACTACCGGACGGTTACCGCACGGAAATTCGCTCTTACTGGCAACGGTTTGCTTGCTATCCCCTTGAGAAGCTCAAGCCGTTCGGAGGGGCATTGATCACACTGTATGATCAGGTGCTTATTGCTCAACATACGGACGGCTCCTGTCAAGCCGTCTTAAGCGCCAGAAACAACTCTAAATACTGCGGTATCCTGTAAATAACCACGTTTGCTGGATGCACCATCGACCTGCCAAAGCTTATCGGCTGAAACAAAGGAAACCAATTGCACAAAACGATGAGAATCACGGCCGCCGAACTCGAGACCATGACCGCGGCGATCTTTGAGGCCGCCGGCCTGCCGGCGGACTGGGCGCGAATGGAAGCCGAAGTTCTGGTCTGGGCTGATCTGCGCGGCCTGGGCTCGCACGGCGTTTTGCGCGTTCCCGGCTATGTCGCCGGCATGCGCCATGGGCTGCGCCGCCCTGACGCCGACATCCGGGTTCTTTTTCAGAAAGGCGCTTTGGCTGTGGTCGAGGGAGATCGCGGACCGGGCCTCTACGCCATGCGCAAGACGATGGAAGAAGCCATCGCCCTGGCCCGCAACCATGCCATCGGCTGGGTGACATTGCGCAACGGCACCCACACCGGACCGCTCGGCTTCTATGTGCGACAAGCCACCGAGGCCGGTTTGATCGGTATCGCCTTCTCGTCGTCGCGTCCCCTGATGGCCTATCACGGCACCCGCGCGGCAACCGTCGGCACCGCGCCGTTGGCGATCGGCGTCCCCCGCCTTGGCAACAGCACCCTCGTTCTCGACAGGGCCCATGCCGCCGTCACCATCGGCAATCTGGCGCAGGCACGTCTCTCCGGAACGCCCTTGGCCGACGGCGTCGCGCTTGATGCCGTGGGCCATATCACCACCGATCCGATGCGCGCCGTCACGCCCCTGCCCGTTGGTGGCCCGAAAGGCGCTGGCATGGCACTAATGATCGAATGCCTCGCGAGCCTCATGGCCGGCGCACCACTGCTGAGCACAGCCTTCGAGGATCCGGCACTCCGGCATGAGCACGTGCAGAACGGAGTCTGTATCGCGCTTGATCCGGAACTGTTTCTGGCCCCCGGTGCTTTCGCTGGGGAAGTCGACCGGCTGGTGAACGGCGTAAAGGATCAGCCGATCGCCGCCGGGTTTGACGAGATTTTGATGCCAGGCGAGCGCGGCGATCGCGAAGCCGCGCAACGACAGCGAGACGGCATTCCGCTGGCGGCGCCGCTTTGGGACGAATTGGCAGCACTTGCCCGTCGCCTCGGCGTCGCCGTGCCCAAACCGCTCAATGACGGCTAGACTTGTTTGCGATCGGCGCCCCGGCATGCTGGCGTAAAATGTCGATGAAGCGCTGCGCCAGAGGCGTCAATGAGCGGTCGGCGGCATAGGCGAGCCCCAGTGCACGCACGGTGCCGGCTTCCTTAAGGCCATTGCGCTGGAGAGCGCCTGCTTTGATCTCCAATTGCACGAGTTGTTGCGGCATGATGGCGATGCAATCGCTGTGCATGACGATTGTCTTGATGACGACCATGGAATCCGTCAACACGGCGCGCACGGGCCAAGGCACGCCGCCCACGATGAACAAAGCTTCCAATTGATGGCGATAGGCACTCTGATCGCTCGGCAGAACCCACTGCGCGTCCGCCAATGAGCGCAGAGACTGGCTGCGCTTCTGAAAGATATCGTTGCCGGCACGAGCGATCAGACAGAACGTGTCGCTCGATAATCTCTCCTCGATCACGCCTTTCCATGACGGATAAACGCCGATCGGGCCGAGGCTGATGTCGAACGTACCCTGCAAAAGTCCTTGCATCGCATCGGCGAAGACCGTTTCGCGAATATGGATCGCGGCGTCAGGCAACTCGGCTTTCACGGCAGCAATGGCACGCGGCAAGACATGGGCGGCGGCGACAGGCGTCACGGCCAGATTAAGCGGGCCTTGCGCGTGGGCCCGGCTGTGCACGGCCTCTTCGACGGCGCGTTGCATCTGCATGTCGATGATTTCGGCATGACGCACCATCGCCGCGCCAAGGGTGGTTGTAACGGCGCCGTTGCGCCCACGTTCGAGGAGCTTGCCGCCGATCTTCGCTTCAAGCTGCGCGATGCTGGTCGACAGAGCCGGCTGTGAAATCCGCAACTCCCGCGCTGCCAGGCTGAAAGAGCCGCTGCGGACGATAGCCAGGAGATGACGTAACTGTCGGTGTTCGATTTTCATAGATTTCAATTATGGAATTGGTGATTTTTCATATTTGACTTGGATAGATGAACTTCGTCAACCTCCGCCCGTTCGATCCATGGCCGCTCAAGGGGAAAGCCGGCCTGACCGTTTGTCACTTGGGAGGGGGACAACATGCATTTTCGTTTCGCGCTGGCCTTGTTGCTCGCGCTGACAGGCACAGCCGCGGCACAGACTTGGCCTGACCGTCCGGTGAGGATCATTGTTTCGCAAAGCGCCGGTGGCACACCGGATATCGTGGCGCGGCTCGTCGCTGATCGGCTGAGCACGAATTTGAAGCAGCAATTCATTATCGAGAATCGCGCTGGAGCCGCGAACATTCTCGGCACTCAGGCAGGCGCACGCTCAGCGCCTGACGGCTACACATTCCTGTTCGCCACTGCCGCCGCGCTGGCCAGCAATCCCCACACGTTCGCCACCCTGCCTTACGATCCGGTGAAGGATTTCGCGCCCGTCGCGATGATCGCGAAAGGACCCTTCTTCCTTCTCGTCAATTCGTCGGTGCCCGCAAAGACGCTTCCGGAACTTATCGCCCTGCAAAAAGCCTCTCCAGGTACATTGTCGATTGCCACCGATGGTCCGCGCAATTTCACCGGCATTCTCATTGCTTGGCTGGACAAACTGGCCGGGGCGCAAAGCGTGCAAGTGCCTTACCAGGTGGTCACACAAGGAATTCAGGACACCATCGAAGGGCGCGTTCAGATGATCGCTCTGCCCATCACTTCGGCGGTTCCCTTTATCGAATCGAAACAGCTGCGCCCCCTGGCGGTCAGTTCGATCAAGCCAATGCCGAAGTTCGAAACCATCCCGCCGATCGCGCAAACGCTGCCCGGCGTCGACATGATCGGTTGGTTCGCCCTGGTCGCGCCCACCGGAACACCAGACACGATCATACAAAGCCTGAACAAAGAGGTAGCGCGGATCCTCGACGCCCAAGACATGAAGGATCGACTGATCGAACTCGGCTTCTTCACCGAAGGCGCGGGCACGCCTACGACGACTGGCGACTATATCGCCGCTCAACGGGAAACATGGGGGCGCGTCGTCAAAGCAATCGAACTGCCGCCCCTGGCGCAGCAATAAAGCGGAGCAAGACGATGTACATGTATAACAGCTGGTATGTGGCCGCATGGTCGCGCGATATCGCCAAATCGCTCAGCGCGCATACCCTCCTCGGACAATCCATTCTGCTTTATCGCAAATCGAATGGCGAAGTTGCCGCGCTTGAGAACCGCTGCGCCCATCGGCATGTGCCGTTGTCGGCCGGGTTCATCTCCGGCGATGACGTAGAGTGCGCCTATCACGGCCTGCGCTACAACAGCGATGGCGTCTGCACGCGCGTGCCCTCGCAGGAGCGGGTGCCTGCCAAGGCGCGCGTGCGTTCTTATCCGATCGTCGAGCGCTACGGCTGGGTTTGGATCTGGATGGGCGCAGCGGAAGAGGCCGATGCCACTAAAGTTCCGGATTTCTCTCGCCTCTCCGATAAAGGCTTCGCATCGACCGGCGGCACCAAGCTCGTGCGCGCCAATTACGAGTTGATCACCGACAATCTCATGGACCTTTCCCATGTCGGTTTCGTGCACCGTGAGACCATCGGCACGACCGAAATGGGCGAGAAAGGCGTGATCAAGGTGGATCGGTCCGAACAGGGCGTGCGCGTCACCCGATGGGTGATCGACGTGCCGGCACCGCCGACCCATGCGAAGACCGGCCTCGTGCCCACGGATAAAGGCGTCGACCGCTGGCAGATCA
The DNA here is from genome assembly GCA_001898965.1 of Rhizobiales bacterium 62-17. Taxonomy (GTDB): domain Bacteria; phylum Pseudomonadota; class Alphaproteobacteria; order Rhizobiales; family Beijerinckiaceae; genus Terripilifer. The sequence goes on along the minus strand of MKVW01000001.1, from coordinate 466,892 downwards.
TCGATTTCGAGCCGCCCTGCTACGTCAATATCTATGTCGGCAGCGTCGAGACGGGTACGGGCGCACCGCAGGGCAACCGGCAAGGCGGCGTGGGCCTCTGGATCATGAATGCAATGACGCCGATCGACGAAGAGACAACGCATTATTTCTGGGGCGTCGGCCGCGACTTCAACGTCAACAGCGACCAAGCGACGGCCTTCATCCATGACGAGATTTCACGCACCTTCGACGAAGATCTCGCGATTCTCGAACTGCAGCAGAAAGCCATCGTGCAGTTCAATCACCCCGCCAGCGTCGACATTCTCGCCGATGCCGGTGGCCTGCAGGCCCGGCGCCTGCTGCGCGGATTGATCGACGGCGAACATCCCGCTGAGAGCGGCAACCGCGTTCAGCAACGAGAGCTGGCAAGCTGAAGAGGTCAGGTCTTCATGGGCGGACGGGAGCGAACCGGATTCGAACCGTCCCAGCCCACGGAAGCCTGCTGCATCTGGGTGAACATACGCTCGGTGACAGAAGTCATTTCGATGACTTCCACCATGCCACCGATCAACGACACCGTGTCGAAATAGCCGACGCGGGCACCACTCGGGACCGTGGCTTCATAGGCAAGATCAAAACCCTCCGCCCGATATTTCGCCACGCCTGCCTCATAGTCCGGCGACGATATGCCGAAGTGATGAAAGCCATAGCCGCGTGCCGCGATGACCTCGGTATAAACCGATGGCGCGTCGTTCAACTGCTGCATCAGCTCGTATTGCATGGAGCCGGAATAGCCCATGGCGATGGCAAGTTCGACATCGGTCGGCTGACCGCGATAGGTCTGAACCGGAAACTTGCCGCCTTCGCGCAAAAACCAGGGACCGGCGCCCGTCAGCCGAGTGAATTCCCGCATGGCGGCGTGAATATCCTCGACGACAAAGGCCATCTGAATAATGCCGTCCACCGGCTGACCAAAATTCAACAGCATGATTTCCTCCGCTTCAGATGCTTTTTGCGGGCATCATTTGCAGCGAAGGTAGGCGAGCGCCACTGCTGTAGGCAAGCCGCTAGTCGCTTTGCGCAGCGCGCGTGCGGCCCCAGGCGCGGATCAGCGCTCGCTCCTCATCCGTCATGCCGGTGAGATTGTTGGGCGGCATGGCACGGGTCATCCCAGCGAATATCCGGATTTCCTCGCGATAGCGCTCGACGAATTCAGGATGATCGAGACGGATGCCCTTGGGCGCGATGGAAATGCCGGGCCAGACCGGCTGCTGGGCATGGCACATGGCACAGCGCGAACTGACGATATCGGCGACCTTCTCCGGCGCCTTGGGCAAGCCCGCGACCGATGTATCGGGCTTCATCTCGGAGAGGCCCAACGTCTCGCGACCGGCCGAGGTCTGCGGCATGCTGATCCAGATCGCCGTCCACATGGCGAGCGCGGCCACGAGCCAGGCCCACCAGGGATTGCCGCGGCCAGCGTGACGCTCGTTGTAGAAATGGCGCACAACAGCCCCAGCCACGAGCACGAGGCCGATCACCACATAGGCATGCGGGCTCGAGTAAGACAGCGGGTAATGTCCTGAGATCATCAGGAACAGCACCGGCAAGGTCAGATAATTGTTGTGGGTGGAGCGCTGCTTGCCCGTCTTGCCGAGAGCCGGATCGGGCTTCTCGCCTTTGATCAGCGAGTCGATCACCTTGTACTGATTGGGGATGATCACCAGAGCAACATTGCCGGTCATCATCGTCGCCATCAAAGCACCGGTGTGAATGAAGGCGCCGCGCGCCGAAAACACCTGCTGATAGAGAAAGGCCATCAGGATGATGAAGGCGAAGCCGACGGCGGCCAGCGCCAGATCGCTCTTGGCGATGCGCGAACGGCACAGCTGATCGTAGACGATCCAGCCCAGCACCAGACCGCCCATGCCGTAGGCCGCGGCGAGCCAGGGTGAGATCTGCCGCACGGCGGGATCGATCAGATAGACATCGGCCGAGACGTAATAGACCCAGACCAGCAGGAAGAAGCCGGAGACCCAGGTCGAATAGGATTCCCACTTATGCCAGATCAGCTCGTCCGGCAGTTTCTCGGGCGCCACGAGATATTTGCGCACATGATAGAAGCCGCCGCCGTGCACTTCCCAGGCCTCACCGCCCTTTTCCTTTGGGATTTCGGGCGTGGCGCGCAATGCTGCGTCGATGTGCATGAAATAGAAGGATGAGCCGATCCAGGCGATGCCGGTGATGATGTGCACCCAACGGAGCAGCATCCCGCCCCATTCCATGATGATCCCGTCCATACGCCCCAGATCTCCCCGAACAGCCAGCCTGCGCCAAATTCGGCGAGGCAAATCCGGCTTGCAAGTCTAGCAAGAAACCTGCCTTGCGATAGGATGAGAAAATTGCAATGATTTTCAAATCAGATTTGCAAGACTGACCTTTAGAGACCTCTAGTCCCTTGGCGACACTCGAAAACATCTCGGTGTTCATCCGGTCGGTGGAAGCGGGCTCGTTTTCCGCCGCCGGGCGTAGTCTCGGGCTGTCAGCGGCGGTGGTCAGCCACCGCATCAAGACCCTGGAACGCCACCTCGGCTGCCGCCTCTTCCACCGCACCACCCGGCAGATGCGGCTAACCGAACAGGGCCGCGTCTTCTACGAGCGCTGCATCGAAATCCGCGAGGCGGTGCAGCGGGCGGAGAGCAGCGTCGCCGAAATGGGCGCGGCCCCCCGCGGCTCGCTGAAAATCACCGCGCCGCTCGGGCTCGGCCGCGAGGTGATCACTCCGGCGATCGTCAATTTCCGCTCGGCCTACCCGTTGATCGACGTGCGGCTGCGCCTCTCCGACTATCTGATCGATCTGTTGATGGAATCGGTCGATATCGCCGTGCGCATGGCCGTGATGGAGGATTCCTCCCTCACCATGCGCAAGATCGCCGATGTCGATCGGGTGCTGGTCGCTTCGCCTGCCTATCTCGCCCGGCGGGGCAAGCCGCAGCAGATTGAAGATCTGTTCAACCACGAATGTCTGCTGCTGCGCTTTCCCGGCAGCCAGCAGGTGCGCTGGTCGCTGCTGGAGAACGGCACCGCGCGGCAGGTGCCGGTGTCTGGGTCGACCGATGCGGACGACGGCGATGTCCTCACCCAATGGGCGCTCGGTGGCCTGGGCATCGCCCTGAAACCGGCCTTTGAGGTGGCGGAACATCTGCGCTCAGGCGCGCTTGAGACGGTTTTGGACGAGACGCCACCGACGCCCGTGATCTTGAGTTTGCTCTATCCTTATCCGCGCGCCATGCCGAGCAAGGTGCGGGCGTTCGCCGACATGGTGATCCCGATGATCCGGGCGCATTTGGCCGAGCGGGCCCTGCCCAAGGCGGTTCGCCCGGCCCCGATCTTGCCTCGCACCGCCTGATCGCCATTGCCCACGCCGTGTGCGATCACTTTCAAATTCTTTTTTCAAATCTGACGATTTCTCTGCGCTAGCATAGAGTTGTGGAGCTGACGGATGGCCGGTCTTTCAACGCATATTCTCGACACCCATTCGGGCATCCCAGCCCAAGGGGTGAAAATCGAACTCTTCGCCATAGGGCCTGACGGCAGCGCCGTCAGCCAGGGCAGCTTCACCACCAATGCGGATGGGCGCACCGACGGGCTGCTTCTCAGCACCGAGGTGATCCGGCCTGGCACGTTCGAGCTGCGCTTCCACATGGGCGCCTATTTCCGTGGCCGCGGCATTACTCTGCCCGAGCCGTTGTTTCTCGACGTGATCCCCTTGCGCTTCGGCATCTCCGACCCGGCCAAGCACTATCACGTGCCATTGCTCGCCTCGCCCTGGTCCTATTCCACCTATCGGGGGTCGTGATGAGTGATTATCCCCGCGATATGATCGGCTACGGCCGCGCCGTGCCCAACGCGCGTTGGCCGGGCCAGGCGCGCATCGCCGTGCAATTCGTCATCAACTACGAGGAAGGCGGCGAGAACTGCATCCTGCATGGCGATGCGGCTTCGGAAGCTTTTCTCTCTGAAATCGTCGGCGCCGCGCCCTGGCCGGGCCAGCGGCACATGAACATGGAATCGATCTACGAATATGGATCGCGGTCCGGCTTCTGGCGGCTGCATCGGATGTTCACCGAGCGCAACATGCCGGTCACCGTCTTCGCCATCGCCACCGCCATGGCACGCAATCCGGAAGCCGTCGCCGGCATGAAGGACGCCGGCTGGGAAATCGCCAGCCACGGCCTGAAATGGATCGACTATCGCGATGTCGATGCCGAGATCGAGCGCCGTCATATCCGCGAGGCTGTCGAGCTTCACACGCAAGTGACCGGCACGCCGCCGCACGGCTTCTACCAGGGGCGCAGCTCGGAACAGACGATCCCGCTCGCCACGGCCGAAGGCAGCTTCCTTTATTTCGCCGATTCCTATGCCGACGAACTGCCCTATTGGATCGAAGCGCATGGCCGCCACGAACTGGTGGTGCCCTATACGCTCGATGCCAACGACATGCGTTTCGCCACGCCGCAGGGTTTCAACAGCGGCGATCAGTTTTTCGCCTATCTGAAAGATTCCTTCGACACGCTCTATGCCGAAGGGGCCGACAGCCCGAAAATGATGTCGATCGGCCTGCATTGCCGGCTCGTCGGACGGCCGGGCCGCGCGGCAGCGCTCGCGCGCTTCCTCGATTATGTGCAATCGCATGAACGCGTCTGGGTGGCGCGGCGCATCGACATCGCGCGACATTGGATCAAGACGCATCCGCCAGAAGGTGGCCATAAGCCGAGCCGCATGGCGCTGCCACTGTTCCTCGAACTCTATGGCGATATTTTCGAGCATACGCCTCAAATCGCCGAACGCGCTTTCCGCGCTGGCCTGACGAGCGGCGAAGACACTGCCGGCGGCCTGCATGCTGCCTTAGTGAAAGCCATGCGTGCCATGGACAAGGGCGAGAAGCTGAAGCTGATCCGCGCTCATCCCGATCTTGCCGGCCGTCTCGCTGTGGCGAAACAGCTCACGGCGGATTCGACCAAGGAGCAAAGCTCGGCCGGGCTCGACAAACTGACCCCGGGCGAGTTGAAGCGCTTCACCGAGATCAACGATGCCTATCGCAGCAAATTCAGCTTTCCCTTCATCATGGCGGTGAAGGGCGCGACAAAGGAGCAGATCCTCGCCGGATTCGAACAGCGCATTGGCAATACGGTGGAGGCCGAAACAGAAACGGCGCTCAGCCAGATCGAACGCATCGCCGCGCTGCGGCTCGCCGACCGGTTGCCGCAATGAGTACCATCGCGCGCCTCGTCCAGACCACGGGCCAGGCCTTGGTGGCGCGCATCGAGGCGCTGGCGCAGTTCAGCGCCGATCCCGACATGCTGACGCGCCTGACGTTGACGCAAGCGCATCGCAATGCCGCCGACATGGTGACGGCCTGGATGATCCAGGCCGGCATGAAGGTGCATGTCGATGCGCTTGGCACCGTGGTCGGCCGCATCGAGGCCAACCGCATCGCCGGCAAGGCCGCCAAGACACTGCTGCTCGGTTCGCATATCGATACGGTGCGCAATGCCGGCAAATATGACGGCAATTTCGGCGTCATCGCCGCCATCGCCGCCGTCGATCGATTGAAGAGCGAGGGGGCCGTTCTCCCCTTTGCCATCGAAGTGCTGGCCTTCGGCGACGAAGAAGGCGTGCGCTATCCCTCAACCCTGACCGGATCGCGCGCGGTTGCCGGCACATTCGACCCTGCCGCTCTCGATCATGAAGATGCTGATGGCATCAGCCGCCGCGAAGCTTTGATCCGCTTCGGCGCCGATCCGGGCTATGCGATGAAACAGGCGCGCGACCCGGCCAAGACCATCGGCTATGTGGAAGTGCATATCGAACAAGGGCCTGTGCTCGAATCCGAAGGCCTGCCGATCGGTATCGTCACCGCGATCAATGGCGCCACGCGCGGCACCATTTCCATCACCGGTCAAAGCGGCCATTCCGGCACTCTGCCGATGAGCCTGCGGCACGATGCGTTGACGGCAGCTGCCGAAATGATCCTCGCGATCGAAACCATCGGCCGTAGCCAACGCGGGCTGGTGGCGACCGTCGGTCGGATCGAGACGCCCTATGGCGCGGTCAATATCGTGCCGGGTGCGGTGACCATGTCGCTTGATGTGCGCGGTCCGTCCGATGCCGAGCGCAAGGCCGCCGTGGCGCGCATCGCCGAAGAGATCAACCGCATCGCGCAGCGGCGCGGCGTTGAAGCGGTGTTCACGCCGACCTACGACATGCCGGCGGCGCCGTGCGATCCGGCCTTGATGGCGACCCTCGGCCATAGCTTCGAACATTTGGGCCATGCGGCCTACAGGCTCGCTAGCGGCGCCGGCCACGATGCGATGTCGTTCAACGGCCGCATCCCCATCGCCATGATTTTCGCGCGCTGCCGCGGCGGTATCAGCCACAACCCGGCGGAATTCACCTCGCCGGGTGACATGGAGGCGGCCACGGTCGCTCTCTACGCATTCCTCAAAACGCTTTCTACTGAATTTGGAGCCGGATCATGAATGTCGTCATCGACGGGCACTCGCTCACCGCCGCTGATGTGGTGGCGGTCAGCCGGCGCGATGCGTCTGGTGCCTTTGCCAAGGTCAGCCTGTCACCGGAAGCGCGCGCCAAGCTCGCGGCCACGCGCGACTGGCTCGACCAGAACTTCATGAATGACGAAGCGCCGCTGATGTATTCTTTCAACACCGGCGTTGGCCTGTTCAAGGATCAGCGTGTGCTGATGAAGGACATGGTCGAATATCAGCGCAAGTCGGTCTATGCACATGCGACAGGCGTTGGCGAGCCGTTCGACGAAGATGTCGTGCGCGCCACCATGCTGCTGCGCGCCAATGCCTTTGCCTCCAACTATTCCGGCCCGCGCGTCGAACTTGTGGAACGCCTGCTCGACTGCCTGAATGCTGGCCTCGTCCCCTATATTCCGCAGAAAGGTTCTGTCGGCGCCTCAGGTGATCTGGCGCCGCTGGCGCATATGTCGGGCGCAGTCTGCGGCTTTACCGAGGCGCAGATGTTCTGGCAGGGCCAGCTGATGAGCGCGCAGGATGCGCTGGCCGCTGCCGGCCTATCGAAGACATTCGATCTGTCGGCCAAGGATGCCTCCTGCCTGATCAACGGGTCCACCGTTTCGTTGGCGCTGGCGGCGCTGGTGATTGAGGATGGCAAGCGCATTCTCAAACATGCGGATATTTCGCTGTCGTTGTCGCTCGAATGTCTGCGCGGCGAACTGGCGGCTTTCCAGGCGCGCATCCACGCGGCGCGGCCGCATCCGGGTCAGGCGGCGACAGCGCGCAACGTCATGAAACTCGTTGGCGACTCGCAGCGCTGTTCGGAGGCGGCCCGCCACACCGTCTATCCGGACGAAGGCCGCGATCCTGCAAAGCCCCCCGCACCGCGCGTGCAGGACGTCTATTCGCTGCGTTGCGGGCCGCAGGTGCATGGGCCGGTGCGCGAGGCGCTCGCCTATGCCGATCGCATCATCGCCACCGAAATCAATTCCGCCACTGACAATCCGCTGGTCTTCGACAACGGCAAGGGTGGCTATGAGATCATTTCCGGCGGCCATTTCCATGGACAATATGTGGCGCAGGCCATGGACATCGTCGCCATGGTGCTGACCGATCTCGGCTCGATCTGCGAGCGCCGGCTGGCGCGCCTCGTCGATCCGACCATGAGCTATGGCCTGCCGCGCAATCTGCTCGCCGGCACACGTGGCCTCAACACCGGCTATGCGACGGTGCAGTGCTCGATGTCGGCCTTGGTGATGGAGAACCGCACTCTGTCCACGCCGGGCTCGGTCGATTCCATTCCCGGCAAGTCGAATGCCGAAGACCATGTCTCGAATTCCACCTGGTGCGGCCGCAAAGCGCGCACCATCGCCGAGAACGTCGAACAGATCGTCGCCGGTGAAATTCTGCTGGCGACGCAGGCGCTGTCGCTGATCGACCAAGTCGCGGCACAACATCCCATCGGCAGCGGTACGAAAGCCGCGCTCGGCGCTGTGCGCGCAGTCATCGCGCCGGCGCTCGACGGCGACCGCTGGTATGGCATCGAAATGGTGCAGGCGCGCGATCTGGTTCAATCGAATGCCATCGTCACCGCGGTGGAGACGGCGGTCGGCGGGTTGGAATAGATCGCGGTCGCTACCGCTTTGACATGAAACCGGCGCGCCTCGCTGGAGGGCTTGGATGGCGCACCGGTTAAGGAGGCTTTTGGCGCGCATCGAAGCGCGCCAACTGAAGGGGGATGTCATGAGCGATTCAAGTATAAATAAGGTCGATCAAAAACTGCCATTTGGCGTTTTGACGGCGCTTGGCCTGCAACATGTTCTGGTGATGTATGCCGGCGCGGTGGCAGTTCCCCTCATCATCGGCCGCGCGCTCAAACTGCCGCCGGAAGATGTCGCCTTTCTGATCAGCGCCGATCTCTTCGCCTGCGGCATCGCCACTTTGGTGCAGAGTTATGGCATCTGGGGCACGGGCATTCGCCTGCCGGTGATGATGGGTGTCACCTTCGCTTCTGTCGGCCCGATGCTGACCATGGCGAACATGCCAGAGATCGGCATTCTCGGCATTTTCGGCTCGGTCATCGCCGCCGGCATATTCGGCACGCTGGTGGCACCGTTCATCTCACGGTTGTTGCCGCTGTTTCCGCCCGTGGTCACCGGCACGATCATCATGATCATCGGCATTTCGTTGATGCGCGTGGGCATCAATTGGGCCGGCGGCGGCATTCCCACCCTCACCCGCGTCGTCGATGGCGTGGCCGGCCAGTTTCCCAATCCGGCTTATGGACAGGTGCAGGGGCTGGGGCTGGCCCTCTTCGTCCTCCTGGTGATTCTTGCCATCATCAGATGGACCGACGGCTTTCTACGTAATATCTCGGTTCTGCTTGGCATCGTCATCGGCTGCATCGTCGCTTCCCTGATGGGCGTGATGCATTTCGAGAAAGTGCTTGCCGCGCCGTGGTTCGACATCGTCACGCCGTTTCATTTCGGCATGCCGAAATTCCATCTCGTGCCCGTGCTCACCATGTGCATCGTCATGATCGTTGTGATGATCGAGTCGCTTGGCATGTTCCTGGCGCTGGGGGAGATGACTGGCGTCAAGGTCAAGCAGAACGATCTGACACGCGGCCTGCGCGCTGACGGCGTCGGCACGCTCATCGGCGGCATCTTCAACACGTTTCCCTATACGTCGTTCTCGCAGAACGTCGGCCTTGTCGGGGTGACAGGCGTGCGCTCACGCTGGGTGACGATCACCGGTGGTGTCATCCTGCTGTTGCTGGGCCTGTTGCCGAAAATGGCGGCATTGGTCGAAGCGGTGCCGACCGTCGTGCTCGGCGGCGCTGGCCTCGTCATGTTCGGTATGGTGGCGGCGACCGGCGCCCGCATTCTCACCAGCGTCGACTTCAAGAGCAACGCCAACAATATGTTCATCGTGGCGATTTCGATCGGCTTCGGCATGATCCCGCTCGCCGCGCCGAACTTCTTCAAGAACCTGCCGCACGATCTGCATCCGCTGCTCGAATCCGGCATTCTGCTGTGCGCTATCTCCGCTGTCGCTCTGAATGCCTTCTTCAACGGCATCAAGAGCATGGACGAAGCGCAGGCCGAAGCTTCGACCTCGGCCGCCAAGATCGAACACGCCTGACGTTTGGACGAAAAAAGGGGCCGCCGGAAACATCCGGCGGCCCCTTTTCTTTTGCCTTGCGATCAGCCGCGCAGCTTGAGCAGCTTGATGGCGTTTTCCTTGAGGATCAACGGCCGCACCTCCGGCTTGATGTCAATCGCTTCGAAATCTTTCAGCCAACGATCCGGCGTCAGCGCGGGGAAGTCGGAGCCGAACAGCACTTTATGCTTCAGAAGCGAATTGGCGTATTGCACGAGGATCGGCGGAAAATATTTCGGCGACCAGCCCGAGAGGTCGATATAGACGTTGGGCTTGTGCAGAGCGACAGCGCAGGCTTCTTCCTGCCAAGGGAAGGACGGATGCGCCATGATGATCGGCATATCCGGGAAGTCCGCCGCCACTGCATCGAGATACATCGGATTGGAATATTCGAGCTTGATGCCGTAGCCACCGCGCATGCCTGAGCCGACACCGGTCTGGCCGGTGTGGAACAAAGCTGGCTTGCCGGTTTCCGCGATCGCCTCGTAGAGCGGGTAGCACATGCGGTCGCTGGGGTGAAAACCCTGGGTCGAGGGATGGAACTTGAATCCCTGCACGCCGAAATCGCGCACCAGCCGCTTCGCCTCGCGCGCGCCGAGTTTGCCCTTGTGCGGGTCGATGGAGGCGAAGGGAATCATGATGTCGGAGTTTTCATTGGCCAAGGTCGCCACTTCCTCGTTGGGATAGCGGCGGTGGCCGAGATTGTGCTCGTGATCGACGGTGAAGATAACGACCGCGATTTTGCGCTTACGATAGTATTCGGCGATCTCCGGAATGGTCGGCTGTTCGAATTCCTTCTTGAAATATTTCTTCATCCCCTCCTGCATTTCGCGGGAGTCTTCCCACGACGGGCAGCCACATGGCCCCTCCGCATGGGTGTGAACATCGATCGCCACCAAATTATCAAGATCAAGCATCGTATCGCCTTGCCAAACCGCGCCCCTCGCGCGCCCGCATACTAACTATCATGGACCCTGATATGCAACCTTGCTGGATTGCAGAACAACCCTGATCAGGCGGCCAAGGTCGGCGTGGTGTTGGGCGCGATCGTCTCGTCCGGCTCGCCCACGGTCGAAACCGGCAATTGCTCGACATTGAGGATCGGCAGCACTTCGCCGAACCAAAGCGCGTTGACCAAATGGTCTTGGCGCGGGTGGCGTGTGTCGGGGTGGACAAGAATGGTGAGACCCGCCCGGTTGATCATCAGCCAGGGCACGAAAGCGGCAAATTGATGGACCTCGAACGCCACCTGATACATTGGCCGGGCGTGCGGGCCGACGAGCCGATCATGCCAGCGACCGAGCTGGACGCGAAAGCGCTCGCCGATTTGCGCCCGCAGCGTCTCGGCCACAGTACGCTCGGCCGCGTCCTTGAAATAGATATGGGCGTGATAGCCGATGATGGTGTCGAGCGTTTTGGGGGGCTTCATCGTTCAGTTCCGCTGCGAATTGAAAGCTGAGCGATCCGCGCATATCTCCGCCGCAATCGCAAGCGATTGACAGACGGCTTATTCAATTATACCTATTAAACAGGTGATATTAATATTTGTACATTAGAATAAAGATAAATAGCAACTTGACAAGCGAACCCCTCCCTGTCGTCTGCGGGACCCTTCTTCAGCTTAGCTGTAGGGTCGCGCCGGCCAAACCCGAAATCAACGAGCCAGTATGTCAGCCTTCAACAAGGAACAAGTCCTCTCGGTCCGCCATTGGACCGACACGCTGTTCAGCTTCACCACGACCCGCGATCCCGGCTTCCGCTTTTTGAACGGCCAGTTCACGATGATGGGCCTCGAAGTCGAGGGCCGGCCGTTGTTGCGCGCCTACAGCATGGCGAGCGCCAATTACGAAGAGAACCTTGAGTTCTTCTCGATCAAAGTGCCCGATGGTCCGCTGACCTCGCGCCTGCAAAAGATCAAGGAAGGCGACATCATTCTCGTTGGCCGCAAGGCAACGGGCACGCTTGTCACCGACAATCTGCATCCCGGCAAGCGCCTGCTGCTGCTGTCGACCGGCACGGGTCTCGCGCCCTTCGCCAGCCTGATCAAGGATCCGGAGATCTATGATCAGTACGAAAAGGTCGTGCTCGTGCATGGCTGCCGCCTCGTCTCTGAACTGACCTATGGCGAGCAGCTCGTGCAGCGCGCCCGCGAAGACGAAGTGCTGTCCGAATTCGTCAACGACAAACTGATCTATTATCCGACCGTGACCCGCGAACCGTTCCAGAATCGTGGCCGTGTCACCGATCTTATCGAATCCGGCAAACTGTTCGACGATATTGGCCTGCCGCATCTCGACCGCGAGACCGATCGCGTGATGTTGTGCGGCAATCCGAGCATGCTGGAAGATCTGCGGCGCCTCTTCGAGGAGCGCGGCTTCGACGAAGGCAATCACAGCGAACCCGGCCATTTCGTCATCGAAAAGGCGTTCGTGGAACGCTGATGCTTATGCGGGGAGGCCAGCAATGCCCTCCCCGCCTTTCAAGCTCACATATGGCCAGGTTGCGCTTGCGATAAGCTTGCCGCGTCCGCTTCATGGGTCACGGGTTTGCGCCGCGAGCAGAAGCCGATCAGCAGCGGCAGGTAAATCAGGATCAGGATCGGCGCCAGTAAAATGCCGCCGACGACCACCAAGGCCAAGGGCTTCTGAACCTGCGAGCCGATGCCGGTGGAAATCGCCGCCGGGAACAGGCCGACGCAGGCCGCGACACAGGTCATCATCACCGGCCGCATGCGGATCGTCGCCGCCTCATAGATCGCTTCCGCCCGTTCGACACCTTCATCGATCAACGCATTGAACGTCGTCAGCAGAATGACGCCCTCCATCACCGATATGCCAAAGAGCGCGATGAAACCCATGGCCGCCGATACGCTGAAGGCCGTGCCAGTCAGGAACAGTGTGACGACACCGCCCACCAATGCCATTGGGATGACGGACATCGCCAAAAACGTATCGATGAGCGATGAGAAGTTGAGATAGAGCAGCAGAGCGATCAGCAACAAGGTCAGCGGAACGACCACCTGGAGACGGGCAATCGCATCCTTCAGATTGCTGAACTCGCCAACCCATTCAAGCCGCATGCCCGGCGGCAACTTGACCTCCTCGGCGATGCGCCGCTGCGCCTCCTCAATAGCGCCGCCAAGATCGCGATCACGGACACTGAACTTGATCGGCAGGTAGCGCTCCTGTTGTTCGCGATAGATATAGGAGGCGCCGGTGACGAGCTGAACGGTGGCGACATCGCTAAGCGGGATCTGCGAAATCGATCCGTTGGCACCTTGAACGCCGATCGTCAGATTGCGAATGGCCTCGGCACTCTGACGAAATTCCGGCGCCAACCGCACGATGATCGGGAAATGACGATCGCTGCCATTCTCATAGAGATCGCCGGCGGACTGACCGCCAATCGCCGCATGGATGGCCGTGTTGATATCGCCAGGCGCCAGGCCATAGCGGGAGGCTCGTTCGCGATCGACATCGATCTGGATCGTCGGCTGGCCGAGCGAAGTAAAGACCGACAGATCCTTGATGCCGGGCACCGTGGCCAGAACCGCCTTGATCTTATTGGCCGTGTCGGTCAGCACCGCCAAATCATTGCCGAACAGTTTGATCGAGTTTTCGCCTTTCACGCCTGAGACTGCCTCGGCGACATTGTCCTGCAGATATTGCGAGAAGTTGAACTCGATGCCCGGAAAGCGGCCTTGCAGCCGTTCGAGAATTTCGGCGGTCAGTTTGTCCTTGTCCATGCCCGGCCGCCAGCTCCCCGCCGGCACAAGCGGTGCGAAGAATTCGGCGTTGAAGAAGCCGGTCGCATCGGTGCCGTCGTCGGGGCGCCCGTGTTGCGACACGACCGATTGAACCTCTGGTACGGCTTCGATGACGGCGCGGATCTGGTTCACATAGCCATTGCCTTCGGTGAGCGAGATGGTCGCCGGCATGGTGGCGCGAATCCACAAATTGCCTTCCTCAAGCTTCGGCAAGAATTCAAGGCCGAGGCCGCGACCTGCGGCGAGAGCGCAGCCGAATAGAACGACCGCGGTGGCCGCCGTGCGGCGCGGATTGTCCAGCGCGTTGCGCAGCAACGGCCGATAGATTCTGTCGAGCGTGCGCACCAGCCATGTCTCGGTCTCGCGCACGCGCTCCGGCAAGAGAAGGGCCGACAGTGCCGGTGAAATGAGGAACGTGCCGAACAGGCCGCCGGCCAACGCATAGGCATAGGTCTTGGCCATCGGACCGAAGATATGCGCCTCGACGCCACTCAACGTGAACAGCGGCAGGAAAGCAGCGATGATGATGGCGCCAGAGAACAAAATCGCCCGGCTCATGCTCACGGCCGAGCCGTAGATGATGTTGAGCTTGCCGTTGCGACCGAAAGGTCCGGCCGGATCGACACTTCCCGGCGCCGAGCGATGAGCCAGATGCCGGAAGATGTTTTCCACCATGATGACCGTGGCATCGACGATCAATCCGAAGTCGATGGCCCCAACCGAGAGCAAATTAGCGGATTCGCCGCGCATCACCATGATCCCGATGGCGATACATAGTGAGAAGGGAATCGTCGTGGCGACGATGATGGCGCTGCGGAGATCGCCAAGAAACAGCCATTGGATCAAGAAAACGAGGAGAATGCCGACGATCATATTATGCAGAACGGTGTGGGTCGTCAGATCGATCAGTTCCTTGCGATCGTAGATCCGCTCGATCTTGACGCCCGGCGGCAGGACACCGGACGTGTTGATCTGCTCGACGGCCGCATGCACGTTGAGAATCGTCGGCATGCTCTTTTCACCGCGCCGCATCAGAACGATGCCCTGCACGATGTCGTTGTCGTCGTCTTTCCCTGCGATGCCGAGACGGGGCTGATTGCTGATGATGACGTCGGCGATGTCCTTCACCAAAACGGCGCTGCCACCCGTCTGGGTCAACATGGTGTTGCGCACATCGTCGACGGTGCGGATGGAGCCGACACCGCGAATGACGGCCGACTGCGAGCCGATGTCGACCGTATTGCCGCCGACATTGATATTGGCGTTGTTGATGGCCTGGATGACCTGCGGCAGTGTCAGCCCGTAAGCCACCAGTTTGTCGAACTTGATCTGGACTTCGTAAGTTTTCGTCTTACCGCCCCACCCCGTCACGTCGATCACGCCCGGTATGGCGCGAAACCGGCGCTGCAGCACCCAATCCTGCAAGGTCTTGAGGTCCAGAACGCTATAGCCCGGCGGCCCCGTGAGCTTGTAACGATAGATTTCGCCGATCGGCGAAACAGGCGAGATCGTCGGCTGCGCGCCATTGGGGAGGTTAGGCAATTGTGAGAGACGATTGAGAATCTGCTGCTGAGCCTGCTCATAGCTATAGTCAAACGTGAACTGAACCTTCACGTCCGACAGGCCATAGAGCGAAATGGTCCGCATGACGCGCGAATTCGGCAAACCCGAAACCTGGGTTTCGATCGGAATAGTGATATAGCGCTCGACCTCTTCAGCCGACATGCCGTCACTCTGGGTGACGATATCGACCATCGGCGGCACGGGATCGGGATAAGCCTCGATATTGAGGTTCTGAAAAGCGACGAACCCGCCCGCCAATACGGTGCCAAGCAGCAGGATCACCAGGACGCGCTGGCGCAGCGCGAATTCAATCAGCTTATGCACTGACTTATCCTCGAATAGAATTTAAAGCGCTCAACATGGAACCAGAACCGAATTCGATGTTTTGCTTTGACGCATTTTCTTCACGCGAACCGGCAACCGCTTCGCTCGAAAATGCTCTAGCCGGCGCTGGCGACGCTGGCACGATCGATAAACAGGCCGCCGCGCGTCACCACCGTTTCACCTGGACGCAGGCCGCTTTTGATTTCCACGAAGTCACCGTTGACCAGGCCGGTCGTCACGTTGCGCGGCGTGATCTCGCCATTGCGGTAGACCCAAAGGCGAATGTTATCGCCCTCATAGATCAAGGCATGGCGTGGAATGCCGACGGAAGAGGTTTCGCTGGCCACATCGATCGTCGCGCTGGCGAACATTTCGGGCCGCAACTTGCGATCCGGATTGGCGATGGTGCCGCGCACCTGCAGGCGGCGTGACGAAGGGTCGACCGACGAGGCGATGTAATCGACGGTCGCTTGAAAACGCTGCCCGGAATAAGCCAACAGGGACACGTTGATCGGCTGGCCGATGCGGATCGCGCTGGCATCGCTTTCACGGACATTGGCCACGACCCAGACGGATGAGAGATCGCCGATAACGAAAGCCGGATCGCTGCCGCCGCCCGAGATAAACTGGCCCGGACCGATCTTCCGCTGCACCACCGTGCCGCTAAGCGGCGCATAGACAGGCGTTTCGGCGCTGATGCGTCCTTCATTCTGGAAGCGCTCGATCTCCGGATCCGTGCGACCAAGCAAACGCAGACGATTGCTCGCGGCCTCGACCGCAACCCTGCCCGACCGCACGTCATTCTGCGCAGCGGTCAGATCGGCCTGCGCCTGCTGCCAATCCTTCTGCGCCAGCGCATGAACGAGATAGAGATCGTGCGAGCGCTTCTCGGCTATTTTGGTGAGATTTTCCTGTGAGAGCGCCTTGTTGAGCGTCGCGACGGCGGCAATGAAATCGGATTGCGCCTGAACCATATCGGCCGCTTCGATCGTAAACAGCACCTGTCCACGGACGACCTGATCGCCGGGCTTGGCAAGGATACGAATGACCCGCCCCGAATAGGCCGGATAGATCGGCGTTGCCTCATCTTCGTTGACCGCGATTTTGCCATCGGTCGTCAAGGTCGACCGAAAGCGCATTTCGATAGCCGGTTCGAGCGTGACGGAAGCGATTTGCGCTTCGGACAATTTGAAGGAAGAGACCGCCGGCGCGGACATTTTGCGGCCGCCCTCCGAGGTTTCGGGTTTCGGCGCGGTCTGCGACGGCAGCGCCCAGGCCAAAACCCCACCGATGGCGACGACGCCAGCGACATAAGGCAACGCGCGCCAGACCGGTTTCCGGCTGCTGGAATTGTCAATCACGACGGCGCCCCGAAAATAGTGTTGCGACTTGTTTTTGCGATAGGCGCGCTGACTGACAAAAGCCTGACCGCGAACTGACGCGAAGCTGACCGCAAGATTTTCGGAGCCAATCGACGATCAATTCGCCGCGATCCACGCGCCCTTTTTAGCGGAACGATCGTCCAGCGAATTGATTGACCTCTTGTAAAGCAAAAGGAGAGGCCAATGATGAAGATAGCAACCGCTGCCGGTCTGGCAGCGATGCTGGCGGTGCCTGCCTTCGCTCAAGCACCAGCGCCCAGCAACACCAGACCAACCGACAATACGACGGATTCCGGTACGAGACCGGGCGCGCGAGCGCCGTCAGGTGCTCCGGGTGTCGGTGTCGATCGGCAGGATCGACGCGAACAACGGACCGACGATGCCAAACAAAGCACGACAGGACAGGGCTCCACGGGCGCTGCGGGTATGGCGCCTCCGGGCGTTCCCGGCGCAACAACACCTCAGGATAGACGCGAACAGAGAAGCAATGATCTCAAACAGCAGAACAGCGATCCAGGCACGTCGGGCGGCAGACCGACACGTTAGCCCTTCGTGTTGGCAAATTTTCTGATGTTGGGAACAAATAAATTATCGCGGCATTGAATGAACAGAGAACCGCCCCATCGGCCGCCAGCCACGGTTCTCACCCCAACTTCCTCATCCGCCGGTGCTTCACCGGCGGATTTTTTATCGCCACTGGGAAGACGTGACGCAATCACACTAAAGGGACAGGTATCGCTGCATTAGCGACAAAGGCAGTCGCGCGATTTTCGTTTATGGGGCTTTGGACAACTCAATGCGAAATCGGATTCTGAGGGCGCGAGCTCTTAAAGGAAGCTGTCGAGAAACTTCGCCGTCGATGCGGTAACGCCAACGATCTTATCGGTGGCCTGACGGTAGAGCTTGAAATTGATTTCGGTCTGCGGCGCGCCATCGTCCCAGGTGCAGAACGTCCTCACGTCGGCTCGGCCCAGCGACGCTTTGACTTTCGCCGATCGCCTGATCTGCACGCTGACGCGCGGGGTCTGGCGTTCGAGACGAGGATTGCGCGCAACCGCTGTGACAGCTTCAACGACGCCGCGCGCGAAGAGCCCCTTGCCACCTGCGTTCTCGCTCGCGATGAGAAATATCCGATCGCCCACGGCAATCAGCTTTCCGCCATACATCGTCTTTTGCGCCGTAAAGACGAATGTCGCTGCACCGAGATCCTCGACCTCGGCTTTGATCACATAAGCGGTCTCAGCCTTCGGCATGTCCGGCGCCTCTCCACCAATGAGCGAGATAGGCCGATATCATACAGCGGGAATGCAAGGGCCGGCCGCAGTGCTGCTCGCTTCGTGCAGGGGCACCGTTTGACTGGGCGAAACCAGATCGGAAAGACTAAGTGCTTGATTTCATGGTGCCGGGGGCGGAATCGCATCCTGCTTTTAAATATTGATTTTAATGAAGAAATACAAAGGTCGTGACCGAAAAGAAGCCAACACTTCGGCCAACATAGGTGCTCACTGAGCCGGTTCGGTTCCTGGGTCTAGTAGACGGGCTGCGGGTAACCGGATCCTTGTCGTTCAACCCTCAAGGTGTCACCAATCCATGCTGTGATGCCGGGCCAATCTCGACACGATGTTCGATTTCCTCAAACCGGTACAGGCGCGGTATCCGCCGATCGGTTTCGACGGCTTGCTAAAACTCGGATCCATTGAGGCTGACGGTCAAGCACGGTTTCATCCCAATGAGCCTCAATCTCAATCCGCAAGCCGCGTAGAAGCGGCTGGAGGCGCCCAGAAGGGGAGATTGGCATCATTCTTGTGGCGAACGAAGACCCGATCCAATGGAAGCGGAGTTTTTTCGATTGCCCCATCGCCCAATTTGGACATTATAGCCCAAACAGGGGCCTCAAAGTCAGATGAAAACCATGTCAGCAGCCGAAGCCAAAAACGGTTTCGGGCAGATGATTGACATCGCGCGCCACGAGCCGGTGAAAATCGAAAAGCATGGCCGGGTCGTGGTCGTTGTAATCAGTATCGAGGATTACGAGCGTCTAATATCCGATGAAATGCGTCCCCATGAACGGCAACGAGTGGGCAATCAGGGGAACGAGTAAATTGACCAAGGAGAGCGCAAAAGTTCAAAATCTTAGTGCATTTGTATGGTCGATCGCCGAAACCCTTCGCGGTGACTTCAAGCAATCGGAATATGGCAAGGTTATCTTGCCGTTTGTTGTTCTTCGCCGCCTCGATTGCATCCTCGAACCCACTAAAGATGCCGTTCTGAAAGCCCATGCCGGGTTGCCGCCGTGCATAGATGAGCAGACC
Source organism: Rhizobiales bacterium 62-17 (assembly GCA_001898965.1). GTDB lineage: Bacteria > Pseudomonadota > Alphaproteobacteria > Rhizobiales > Beijerinckiaceae > Terripilifer. The sequence continues at coordinate 447,859 of MKVW01000001.1, read as the reverse complement.
CGCGACATGATGCTGTATGGCGCCATCGGCAGCGGCATCCGCGTTTACAACATCAGCACGCTGACATTCGCCAAAATCAGGGCACAAAACCCGAGTGACGTTCACAAGAATCTCATCGCCTACATCACGGCCTTCTCGGACTCGGTTCGGGATGTCTTTCTCGACAAGTTCCTTTTCACGGACCAACTGAAGCGGCTCGCCGACGCCACCATCCTATGGAAGGTGTTCGAGCAGTTCGCAGCGCTTGACCTTCGGCCGGAAGCCGTCTCGACGCTTGCGATGGGCTATCTGTTTGAAGACTTGATCCGCCGCTTCTCGGAAATTTCCAACGAAACCGCCGGCGAGCACTTCACGCCGCGCGAGGTGATCCGGCTGATCGTGGACCTCATCATCGTCAACGACGATGAAAAGCTCCGGGGTCAGGGGATCATCCGGCAGATTTACGACCCGGCGTGTGGCACCGGCGGGATGCTCGCGCTCGCCGAGGAAGCCCTGAAGGAGTTCAACCCCGATATCCGCGTCGAGCTTTTCGGCCAGGAGTTGAACGGTGAGTCCTTCGGCATCTGCAAGTCCGACATGCTAGTGACGGGCCACGACCCTGAAAATATCGCCTTCGGTAACACGCTGACTCAAGACGCCCACAAGGACCGGCGTTTCCACTACATGCTGTCTAACCCGCCCTATGGCGTGGATTGGAAAAAGTATCAGGAGCCGATCCGGGAGGAAGCGGCGACCCAAGGCAAAGACGGGCGATTCGGCGCGGGCCTGCCGCGCATCTCGGATGGCCAGCTTCTCTTTCTCCAACACATGATCTCCAAGATGCGAACCGACGAGGTCGGTTCGCGCATCGGCATAGTCATGAACGGCTCACCGCTCTTCACCGGCGGGGCCGGGTCGGGCGAAAGCGAAATCCGCCGCTGGATGCTGGAAAACGACTGGATCGAGGCCATCGTCGCGCTGCCGACCGATCTCTTCTACAACACCGGTATCCAAACCTATGTCTGGCTGCTGACCAACCGCAAGGAGCGGAAGCGGCGGGGCAAGGTCCAGCTCATCGACGCATCGGGCGAACGGTTCTGGGCGCCGATGCGTAAAAACCTCGGCTCTAAGCGCCGGGAGATCCGCGACGATGGACGCGAAACCATCACACATATCTTCCATGAGATGGCGAACGGCGGCGGGCCGTGGAGCACGGTGTCAAAGATTTTCGACGCCAGCGATTTCGGCTATCGCGAGATCAGGGTGGAGCGCCCGCTTCGGCTGAATTTCCAATCCACCCCCGAACGCATCGCGCGGCTAAAGCTCGCCAAGCCGTTCCTGAAGCTGGACCCCGCCGAGCAGGATGACGTGTTGAACGTGGTCGCCGATCACTTGCCGACCACCTTGTTCAAGGACCGCCCCGCCTTCGAAGCCACCTTGACCAAGGCGCTCAAGGGCGCGGGCGTAAAGATCGGCGCGCCGGTCAGGAAAGCCATCCTTTCCGCGCTGTCGGAGCGGGACGAGTCCGCCGCCATCTGCCTCGATGGCGACGGCAGGCCGGAGCCGGACCCGGAACTGCGCGACCATGAGCTTGTGCCGCTCAATGAGGATTGGAAGGATTATGTCGCCCGCGAGGTGACGCCATTCGTGCCGGACGCATGGGTGGACGCGACCTATCGGGATGACACCGACAAGGGCGTCGGCCGCGTTGGCTACGAGATCAATTTCAACCGCTACTTCTACCGCTATGTTGCGCCGCGCCCGCTGGTCGAGATCGATGCCGAGTTGAAGACGCTGGAAGCGGACATCGCCAACCTCCTGAAGGCGGTGGCGGGATGAGCTTCTGGTCAGCGAAAGAGACAACGGAACTGAGGTCGCTCAAATACCTGGCGCGGTTCAATCCTGAAGTGTTGTCCGAGGATACAAACCCGGATTTCGAGTTCGACTATATCGACATTGGAGGCGTTACGCTCGAAGACGGTGTGCGCCACAAGGAGGCAATGCGCTTTGAAACTGCGCCGAGCAGGGCGCGAAAGCCAGTCCGCTCGGGCGATGTGATCGTTTCCACCGTCCGAACATACCTCAAAGCCGTCGCCAGGATCGACGAAACCTATAACGGTGCAATCGTCTCCACCGGCTTCGCCGTGCTTCGACCGAACGCCGATGTTGATGCGGGTTACCTCTATCGGCTTTGCCAAGCAAACGCCTTTGTCTCAGACGTAGAGGCCCGATCAACGGGCGTGAGCTATCCAGCTATCAACCCTTCGGCTCTTGCAGCGATCAAGGTTCCCTTTCCCGACCTCGCCACCCAAAAGGCCATCGCAGCCTTCCTCGACCGCGAAACCACCCGGATTGACAAACTGATCGCAAAGAAGGAGCGACAGGTCGAACTGCTGCACAGGCGGGCCAAGCAGGCCGTCGCCGAGCTTGTGACGGGCGCAACCGTGGAGGGCCTGGCCACCGTGGAAACGGGGCTCGACCATATTCCATGCATTCCGGCCCATTGGTCACTCCTGCGAGCAGGACATCTTTTCCGAGAGGTGGCGGAGCCCAATACCGATGACCTTCCGGTGCTCTCAGTCTCAATCCATACGGGGATATCGGACAGGCAGCTCGACGACGAGGAACGCGACCGCAAGATAAACCTCATCGAAGACCGTTCGAGCTACAAGTGCGTCAGGCCCGGATATCTGGCCTACAATATGATGAGGGCATGGCAGGGAGCGGTCGGTGCCTCGACTGTCGATGGCGCAGTAAGCCCCGCATACGTGGTCGCGAAACCGACACGCGACCTCCATAGCTTATATTATCAGTTTCTTCTTCGTACCCCACCCTTCATCGAGCAGATGCGCCAGGGGTCGAAAGGGATCACCGATTTCCGCTTGAGGCTTTATTGGGAGCAGTTCCGCCTCATCATGTTGCCCGTGCCTCCACTGGAGGAACAGCGCCGTATTGCTGCCGAGGCCGAGCGGGAGCTTGCTCATGCTGACGAGGTGGCGGCTAAGATTGTTCGCTCCGTAGCACTCCTTCGCGAACACCGCGCCGCCCTCATCACCGCGGCCGTCGCGGGCCAGATCGACATCTGCGAATATCCGACGGCCGGCATATCGACGTCAGACCGAGATAGATTCCGTTTCGTCGTCGGAGCGGAGATTATCCACCAGCATCGGAGCAATCCGAGGTTCGGACGGGTGAAACTGCAAAAAGAACTCTACCTGGCAGAAACTCATGCCGGGATCAGCGAGCTCGATGGAAACTATCTGCGTGAAGCGGCTGGTCCACTGGACCGCGCCCAGGTTGAGGAGACCGAAAGGGCATTGGAGGCGAAAGGGTTTTATCGCAAGCACCAGCCCGGTGGAGCTGGTACGCTCGTCACCTACGCGCCGCTACCAAAAGCTGGACAACATACCGACGACCTGAAGGCGCTTCTAGGTCCCAGAGCCGACACACTTCGCAGCCTCATCAATCTTCTGCGCGACCTCGACAAGGAGGCTGTTGAGGCCGTTACCACGCTCTACGCTGTCTGGAACGATGCCCTGATTGATGGCCATCAGCCCGACGACACCATGATTATCAACGGCGTTTTGGCCGAGTGGCACGTCGAAAAGGGCAAGAAATTCAAAACCGAGGACCTTTCCCGTTGGCTCGGTTGGATGAAGCGGCAGGACCTCACACCACGTGGCCAAGGGACGAAAACAACAACAGGACGACTGTTTGTCTGACATGCCGGGGGGCACCATGAAGCAATTTCACGGAACCGTTGAAGAACTGAAGGCCGCTGTCGCAGCCTGCGGCCTTGCCGGTGACTGGACTGAACGCGCGGAAAACGGCGGGCTCCATTCGTTCCGCGCAAAAACCGGCGAGATGCTCAACTGGTGGCCGCCCAAAGGCACGGTCAATTTTCAGGGCAAGAACCAAGACATATTTCGTGACAAACTAGCGGCCACGCTCGGCGCGCCGGTGCCGGTGAAGCCAGCAGAAGCGCCGGCAGCGGCAAAAATCTTTGTCGTCCACGGTCATGATCGCGATGCGCGCGACCAATTAGAACTCGTTCTTCGACGGCTTGGGCTTGAGCCGTTTATCCTTCAAAACGCTGATGGCGGCGGAAAGACGATCATAGAAGCCCTTGAACTTAACATATACAAGGAAGCGGCTTTCGGTGTGGTCCTGCTTACCCCCGATGACTACGGTTATTCTAAGGTCGAGAGTGAAGCGGATCGTAAGCCCCGCGCCCGCCAGAATGTGATCCTCGAAATGGGGATGATCATGGCATCGCTCGGGCGCGAACGCATGGCCATCCTACAGAAAGGAGCGCTGGAACGGCCATCTGACACCGATGGCATCCTGCGCATCGAGTTCAACGAGCACGTTCGGGAGATCGTACCGAAGCTGGTGCAGCGCCTTCAGGCCGCCGGGTTTCAGATTGACCCGCAGGCCATTGCAGCGGCATCAGCATGACGCACACCGATGTCTTCACCGAAGGGACCATGACCCGGCCCCTCTTCGAGGAACTTACCGGCGAACATGCGCGCGAGGACGAATGGTCCGGGCCCCACGGCTTCGCCCTTGGTGGGATGATGCAGGCCAATGCCGCATCCCTTGCAGAGGAATATTTCGCCGCCGCCAACGAGTTGGTGGACGCGATCAAGGATAAGCGCATCGCCGACTACCGGATCGGCAACGCGGCGCTGTTTCTCTATCGCCATTCCTGTGAACTCATTCTCAAGGCCGCGATGCCCGACGCGAAGCGGGTTCATGACCTGATCGCTCTCACTGACAGATTCGTGGTGATGGTGAAGGAGCGATACGAGCAGGATGTACCCACCTGGATCGTGCAGCGCATGAAGGAGCTTGCCGCGATCGACCCAGGCTCAACCGCGTTCCGATATGGCGCTTATGGGACACCGATCGACGCGGCCGACCAGCCAATCGAGTTCGAAGCTTATGTCAGCCTGCCGCACCTGCAAGCGGCGATGCTGGCGCTCAACACAGCACTGGCTTCGGTGGTCGACGAAATCAGGATGGCACGAGGGGATCGGCCATGAATTACGAACAGCCATCGACCTCGCACCCCTACGCCAAGGGCTTTTCCGAAGATACCGTCCACCGGGAGGAGGTGCTGGAGGTCCATCTGTGCAAGGCACTGGTGGAACACCAAGGTTATCGTTCCCGCCATCCCGAGGACTATGATCGCGTCTCCGCGCTCGACAAAACACTGGTGATCGGGTTCATCAAGGCGACGCAACCCGACGAATGGGCGAAGCTGGAAGGTCATTACGGTCCTTCCGCCGAAGCCGAGTTCTTCAAGCAGCTTGAGCAGGGATTGAAGCAGCGCGGCACGCTGGATATGCTACGCAACGGGCTCAAACTGGTCCCGAACCTCAAGTTCTTTCTCGCGGCCTTCAAACCGGCGTCCGGCGTTAACCCGGCTTTGGTGACGCTATTTGAAAGCAATATCCTCAGCGTCATCAATCAGCTTCGCTACAGCGCGAAGAACGAGAACGCTATCGACGTAGGGCTGTTCGTCAACGGTCTACCCGTGGCAACGCTGGAACTGAAGAATACCCTGACGGGGCAGAATTTCCGTCATGCCGAACGCCAGTATCGCCATGACCGGGCGCCCGCCAATGAGCCGCTGCTGACATTCAAGCGAGGGGCCTTGGTTCATTTCGCGGTGGATCAGGACAACGTATCCATGACCACCCGCCTCCAGAACGGGAAGACCCGCTTCCTCCCCTTCAATCGCGGCCATCACGGCGGCGCGGGCAACCCGGATATCGGCGAGGAGTTCCGCGTTGCCTATCTCTGGGCCGACCAGCCCGAAGGGCGGGCGATTTTCTCCCGCGATATCCTTCTCGACGTCATCGGGCGGTTTCTCCACCTCGATGGCACGAACGGCAAGGAAGCGCTGATCTTTCCGCGTTTCCATCAGATCGACGCGGTTCTGAAGATGCTAGCCCATGCTCGCGCCAACGGCAGCGGCAACAACTATCTGATCCAGCATTCGGCGGGATCGGGAAAATCCAACACGATCGCCTGGGCGGCGCATCGGCTGGTGACGCTGCACGATCCGTCCGACCAGCCGATTTTCGACACCGCTATCGTGGTGACGGATCGCGTCGTTCTCGACCGCCAGCTTCAGAACACCATTGCACAGTTCGAGCAGACGCCCGGCGTCGTCCGCAAGATCGACGGAACCTCACGGCAGTTGAAGGCTGCGATCGAGAGGCAAGCGAGGATCATCATCACCACAATCCAGAAGTTTTCGACCGAGCATCTTCGAGTCATCAGTGGACAGGGAACGCGGCGATTCGCCGTACTGATCGACGAGGCGCACGGTTCTCAATCCGGCAAAAGCTCCCAGGCGTTGAGCGACGCCCTCAGCCGCGACGAAGAGGCGGGGACGCCTGACGAGATTGAAGACCTGATCGCGGAATACCAACGCCAGCGCGGCCCGCAGGCAAATATCAGCTATTTCGCCTTCACGGCGACGCCCCGCAACGTCACGCTTGAGCGTTTCGGCTCGACAGGTGCCGATGGTCTCCCACATCCGTTTCACCTCTACTCCATGCGGCAAGCGATCGAGGAGGGCTTCATTCTCGACGTGCTTCAGAATTACATGACCTACAAGGCGTATTACGCCCTGGAAAAGACGATCGACGACGACCCGGAACTGGATACGCGGCGCGCGCAACGGAAAGTCGCGCGGTTCGCGGCCCTGCACCCGACCGCCCTGAGCCAGAAGGTCGAGGTGATGGTCGAGCATTTCCAGCGCCATGTCAGGCCGGAATTGGACGGCCAGGCCAAGGCCATGATCGTGACCTCAAGCCGGGAAAGCGCCCTTCGTTATTATTTCGCGCTCAAGACCTATATCGAGGACAAGGGATATCGTGACCTCAAGGCGCTCGTCGCCTTCTCCGGCGAGTTGCGCGTCGATGGCAATGCCTACACCGAGGCCGAGTTGAACGGGTTCGGCGAAAGCGAGTTGCCCAAGCGCTTTGATACCCCAGACTATCAAATCCTCATCGTCGCGGAAAAATATCAGACCGGCTTTGACCAGCCGAAATTGTCCGGGATGTACATCGACAAGAAGCTGGCGGGGTTGCAGGCCGTTCAGACCCTTTCCCGGCTGAACAGGATTTACCAGGGCAAGGAACGAACCTTCATCCTCGACTTCCAGAACACGATGGATGACATCAAGGAAGCGTTCCGCCCCTTCTATGAGGTGTCCAGTCTCGAAGCCGTTTCCGACAAGAACCAGATCTACCAATTGGAAACTCGCATCCGCACATTCGGCTATCTCGACAGCAGCGAGATTGAGCGGTTTGCCACGACCTTCTTTAAGGGAACGCTATCCACTCAAGATCGCGTAACGCTGGAATCCCTGGTTCGTAACGCCGTGGCACGGTTTGAAGCCGAGGATGACGAGGGCCGACAGGAAGAGTTCCGACAGCTTTTGAGAAGCTACAAGCGGTTCTACAGCTTCGTCGCGCAAATCGTCCGGCTGGGAGATACCAGCTTGGAAAAGCTCTATGCCTACACCGACTGGCTAGACCGGATGTTGCCGAACCGCGAACAGCCGCCGGAAGTCGAGATCACGGATGAAATGCTACGTCTGCGCGCCTTTCGCGTTCAGCAGAAGGAAGCGGGCTCCGCGTCGCTTGCAGCGGGCGATACCGTTCCGCTCACCGCGATTAGCGAATTTGGGGCCAAGCCCTATACTGAAGACGAGGCGAAGGCGCTTTCAGAGATTGTCCGTTCCTTCAATGACCGGCACGGGACGCAGTTCACGGAAGAGGACTTCATTCGCCTCGAACAGGTGAAGCGCAAAGCACTCGATGAAGAAATGGCAGCGGTATTACGGAACAATCCGCCGGATGTCTCCCGCCCGACCTTCGTGCGCCGGCTCCTTGAGGAGACGATCAAGCAATATCAGCGCGACAGCAGCCTTCAAAGCATCATCATGACCAACGCAGAAGATCGCGATCGTATCTTCAACCACCTCTTCAGCCGGGCCTTGCGCGAGGTGCGTGGAGCACAAGATTTGTAACCGCCATGCCGTCTTTACGAATTTGATGATACAGCTTAAGTTCTTCGTGCATCTTCATCCCAGCAGAAAGGAAAAGGGCGCCCAATTCCCACGCGAGTTGGATAGATTTCGTCATTTGCGCGTAATTCGCTGGACGATGAAGCTCAAGACTGACCACTGAAGGGGAAGTAACTGCCCTCGTTGCAGTTTCTGTGATCTTCAAATTGGGTAGTGCTTTAATACCTTCCTAGGCATCATTGCAGGCAAAGCTCGTGGGATCATCGCCGCAAAGCTCTGTCTCTCCCAACGCCGTTTCTAGAATGCTTGTATCTTTTTGGGCGAAGGCTCCTCTGCGAGGCGGCGCCAAGCCACGGCGTTGATCGTGGTGGGGGCTGGCTGCGGTCCGGGTATGGCGTCGGCAGTTTGATCCCTCTGTATCTCTTCAGCTCGTTCAGGCATCCTTTTGGCAATTTCGGGTCGCTTGTTTGGAGATCGTCTCGGCACGGTCAAACAACTTATTGGCGAGGAATTTCCCAGTTTATGTCCGCAACGACGGCAAACCTATTCTAAATCTTCTTTCGAACTTCTCTGCTTGTGCCAGCTACTCCCGATCGAAACATTCGAGAACGGAGCCTTCGAGGGAGCGCCATTTTTATTTTTCCCGCATATACAAAAACGAGAGGCTCCGCCGGTCCGTAGCTCTGACGATGCATCTCTTAAGAACGAGGGGCATCCCCATAAAGGGGATGAGCCCCCTCCCCCTTTTGGTCGGCTAGCTTTGATTAGCATCCTCCCCCTTGTGTTTTGGTGGACGATTGCGGGGCATCAAGTTGGCCAACGGCATGGAAATAGTAGCGGGGTGGACAAGTCGGCGATGATTCGGGATTCTTCCGCAACAGAAGGAGCCTCGCCGTGGCAAAATTGGATCTGTCGAAGAGGTATGAAGACCCAACTATTGCAGAAGTAGCCGCTATTGAAGCCAACCGGCTTTGGGCGGAGATTGAGCGAGGCCTGGTGAATGGTGGGGCGTTTCATCACACGCGGGAAGCCGTTTTGGCGAAGAACGCCAAGCGAATCTCGAAAGCCTACGGCAATCAGGTCTGGAGTCGTATTGTGCGCGGCATCGAAAGCCGCTCGCCAACTTCAGTTGGACAGCAGGTCGAGGATGCGCAAACCGATTATCTCCGGCGCTGCGCTATTGAACGACACGGGAGGCTGAGATTGCGGGACCGGATCAGCTTCAAACTGTTTGGGCTGCCGTGGAGCTATTGACCATGGGATGGTCGATTTTTTTGTTTTCCCCAACCCTGTCATTTCTTTCCAAGTAGTCAGGGACTTCAAATCTGCAAAGAGAACTGAGTTCACTCAATCTAACTTCGTTCTCTTCTTTTTTGCATCATTCGGCCATCCTGTCGGATGGTGGGGAGGGTGGTGAGGGCATAGCTTTCCCGTTGAGGGAAAGCTATGCCCGAGACGCCTGTCCGACGGAGCCGGTGTATGGAGCCAAGACACAGGCGGATCGACGAAACCTTGTGAAAGGGAGGCCGGGGTCATCCTGTCGGCCTTTACTCGCGCTTTAAATGACGGGGCGGATATGCCTCCTGCCGATCCGCCAGCAAAGAGGCCCGCTGAAGGTCGGCGCTAACCGGAGCCTTCTCCTGCAGCTGTTGCAAGCTGCTTTATCACCGGTGCCCTCCGGCTTGTTCCACGTCGGTCATGTTCCCGACGATCGGCCCATTAAAGCGGGCTGGCTATGTGAAGCCAGCAGGATCAGTTTATGTGAGCAAGAGATTCGAGTCGAAGCTCTCGGCCTTTCGCGCACGCCGATCCTGCAGTGCAGAAGTCAACGCATTTTCAGCGCGCAGCCCGATCGGCAATCGCCGAGGTGCGGAGGGATGTTATATGTTCGAGATGTGGCTGGATCGTTCCGGACTGAGATATCAAGCTCGCTTCGGAAGATCCGCCCGAGGCAGGCTTTTCTTTTGAGGGGACGATGAAAGGCATACTTTCGAGGAAGCGCCGAAAGTCACTCGTCATGATATAGGTGCGGCGCCCATTTTTATGGGCAGGAAGCTCCCCGCTGTTGATTAGTTCATATAAACGGGTTCGCTCGAAAGGGCCGGCATTGATAGCGTCCTCAATTGAAAGCGCGAGTTTTTCCACGTCCTCTTCTCCTCTTTATTCGCGATTGAGCGCGAGAGGAAAATGTGAGGATTTGTAGATTGGAGATAGCCGGGTTCAGTCTCCGATCTTTCAGACTGAATCCTCCGGCTCGAAATAGTCAAAAATGCGACCGGCGATCTTAGCCCGTTCGTTAACGCGAAAACTGGGGTGAAGCGCGCCTTCCAGCAACTCAACCAGCCGAACGAACGGGCCATCGTAGGTTTTTCCGGCTGATCTATAACAGCCCTTCGGATCTGTCTTGCTGTTCGGCATCATCGTCCAAATGGTGGCGCAGGAATCTATGAAGTATTGGTATCCAAAATGTGTCTTGGCTGCCCCCGACATCAGCTTTTGGGATGATGCAAGTAGCCTGGTCGCGTCAGTCTCAAGGGATGCCAAAGCGCCATCTAGCACTGGGATAGACAGTCCTCGATCGACTGACCCAGCGAAAGAGGGACGGCCAGCGTGTTCTGCAAGCTCCCAGGCGATATTCCGTCGGAACAGAGAATGTTTTCGCGCCGATGTGGTAGGTTTGAGTTCCGATGAATCTTCGGCGTAGGCGAGCAATTGCTTCAGATGCGTTCGGAGGCGTTTGACGCTCGACACAACATCTGACACGGCTCGCCAATTTCCATCAGAGACCGGAACCGTGATGCGCCCATTGACATGCATATGGAGGTTCAAGCGCTCGATATAACTGATCACGCCTTCGTCGGCCCGCATGTTAAATTCTGCTTCGAGCTCGGCAACTACCTTATCGAGATCAACGCCGTCGTATAGATCTTTTGTCACGATGCTACCTCGACGGCTTTCGACAATTGTAGAGTGTTGAGATTATCCGCCCACCAGGTCATCATGCGCACGCGCTCATCCCAAAACTCACCACGTGCGTAAGCTTTCCTGATGGAATTGCCGTCAATATGAGCAAGCTGACGCTCGATCGCGTCCGCATTCCAGAGGCCGCTTTCGTTTAGCATCGAGGAAGCCGAGGCTCTGAAGCCGTGCGAGGTCATATCGTCTTGGCCGTACCCCAAGCGGCGGAGAGCGGCGTTGAAGGTATTTTCGCTGAGCGGTCTCGCACGCGAACGGATCGACGGAAATAAGAGCCTGCCGTCGCCCGTGATTTTATGAAGTTCTTTCAGCAGTTCGACGGCGCGAGGCGCCAGGGGCACGCGATGCGGCCGGCGCATCTTGGTTCGTGCGGCCGGGATGGTCCATTCTGCCGCGGCGAGATCGAATTCTGGTATCCATTCCGCCAGGCGCAACTCGCCAGGCCTGACGAAGGTCAAGGCCAGCAGCTCAAGGCCGATCCGTGTCTCCGGCGCGCCATCATATCCGGCAATGGAGCGGAGCAGAGCGCCGAAGGCCTTGGGCTCGATGACGGCCGCTCTGTGCTTGACCTTGGGCGTCGTGAGAGCACCCTTCAGCGCGCCCGTAGGATCGCCCTGGGCACGCTGCGTCGCGACGGCGAACCGGAATACCTCCCCAATGACTGCCCGGAGCCGGCGGGCCGTTTCCAGGCGTCCTCGGGCTTCGACCTTGCGGAGTGTCGATAGGACCTCGGAGGCGGTAATCTGGGCGACGGGGCGATCACCAAGGTCGGCCTTCACAAGAGAGAAGAGCCATTCGACTTTGATAATCGTCTGCTCAGCTCGGCCCTCGCGGCGCTTCTTTTGGACCAGCTCTTCAGCGACGAGAGCGAAGGTGTTTCTCCGTTGCAGCTCATCCACTTGCCGGCGGAGCTGTTTTACCTCGCCCGGATCCTGGCCTTCTAGAAGCGTGCGCTTGGCATCGTCTCGCTTCTCACGAGCCTCCCGGAGGCTGATGAGGGGGTAAGGGCCGAACGAGAGTTTCTTCTGCTTTCCGTGCTTGCCTCCGATTCGATAGGCCAAATACCAGCGCTTCGAGCCAGAAGAGGTAATCCAGAGCTGCAGCCCGCCACCGTCTGAAAGCTTAATTGTCCGGGTTGAATCCGGCTTGGAGTTCTTAATTTTGATGTCGGTCAAGCCCATTGGACGATCCGCGGTGTTGGCCTCAATTTTCGAGGTGTTGGCCCTTTTCACTTCCCCAGGCCAACACTTTTGGCGGCTGTGGGCGAACGCAGGCAAACACCGGAAAACGATACTTGGTCAACTTCGCTGCAAAATCAATGCGTAGCGAACTTCAGCGGACGTTGGCGAATGATCTGGAAAGGGGCAATGGTGCCCGGGGGCGGAATCGAACCACCGACACTGCGATTTTCAGTCGCATGCTCTACCAACTGAGCTACCCGGGCGTTTCGCGCTGAAAGCGGAAAGTGGGGCGCTTATAGGAAGCGCCTGAGGGCTTGTAAAGTCCGCAGGAGCATCACGGGACAGATTGTCCTCATCCCTGTGCAAACAGATGTTTGGCAAAGCGAATCCGGCCCTTTGCAACCGCCTGATGACCCGCCGGCCACTCATAAATTCCGCCGGGCAGCCGCGATCGCCTCCGCTTCGCTGGCGGCCAAGGCCATGGGGTAAGGCGAGGCCTTGGCGCGGCCGGGTAGCGCCCGCTCCATTTCGGCGCGCTCGGTGGCGTCGACGACCACATAAATGGTCTGTTTCACCAAGCGACCGAGATCGGCCTTGTGCGCCTTCATCCAAAGGATCATCGGCTTGCCCGCCGGCGGCTGCGGCCGGTCCTCGGCGTGGGCGATGACGACCATCGGTCGATCGCGGGCCAGCAGGCGGTCATATTCGGCGACCCAATCTTGCCCATCCTGCTCGGTGATCAGTTGGCCGGTGGCGACGAAAATGTCCGGCTCGGCTTCACGGAAGAATTTCATGACGTGCTCCTCATGTTGTCGGATGGGCGGGTCTTCAACAGCAAGGCGAGCGGCACCAGCAGACCGAACAAGCCGGCGCAGATGGCGGCGCTGGAGAAGCCTTGGGCAAAGGCACTGGCGAGCATGGGCTTGAAGAGGTCTGGTGCGAGCGCGAGACCGGCGGGCATTTCATGGCGCCGCACCGCCAGGCCCGCGAGGGTCGCAGCGTCGGCCACACGGGCTTCCGACAAGGCACCGCTCATGGCCGAGATGGCGCGCGAACCCATGACCGTGCCCAAGAGCGCAATGCCGATCGTCATGCCGCTTTGGCGCAGGGCATTCAATGTCGCCGAAGCCGAGCCGCTGACGGCACGAGGTACTGCCGCCATGGCCGCAGCGCCTGTGGCCGGCACGGCAAGCCCGAGACCGACGCCGAGCACTGTAAAGAAACAGGCCACAACCACATAGGGCGTCTGCGGTGTGAACGAGGCCAGCGCCAGCATCGACGCGCCAAGCCCGACATAGCCGTAGATCATCAGGCGGCGCATGCCATAACGCTGCGCCAGAGGGCCAAATCGCGAGGCCGTGGCCGCCATGGCCAGGAACACCGGCACCATGCGCCAGCCGGCCTGCGTTGCCGACCATCCTTGCGCCTGTTGCAGAAAGATCGAGAACAGGAACAGGCTGCTGTAGCCGGAAAAGCCCAGCACGAACGAAGCGAAACTGACGCTGGCGTAGGTGCGATCACGAAACAGGCGCAACGGCAGAAGCGGCCGCGCCACACGGTTCTCGACGATGACAAAGAGCAGCAATGCCGCGACAGCGACGACCAAAGCCAACAGCGTTGAAAATGCCATCCATCCCACTTGCCCGGCGCCAATCAGCGCATAGGCCAATGCGCCGAGGCAGAGCACGCTCAATATCTGACCGATCGGATCGAACGAGGCCTGATCCGGATCGGCGCTTTCCTGCAATCCGCCAAAGCCGATCGCCAAGGTCAAAGCGCCCAAAGGCAGGTTGATGAGGAAGATGCTGCGCCAACTGACATGGTCGACCAACAGCCCGCCGAGGATCGGATCGACGATGAGCGCGATGCCGCTGAAGGACGACCAGCCGCCGATGACGTGGGCGCGCTCGTGCGGATCCGGAAAGGCCTGGGTGAGGATCGACAGCGAGCCGGGGATGACCACCGCTCCGGCCACGCCCTGAAGGGCCGAGCCGGCGATGAGGACAGGAAGCGATGGTGCGGCGGCACAGACCGCCGAGCCCAAGATGAACAGCGCCACACCGACGAGCCACACGCGCTTGCGGCCATAGCGATCGCTGAGCGGACCCGCCGACAGCATGAAAGCCGAGAGGCACAGAGCATAGGCGCCGACCACCCATTGCAGACCCGAGAAATCGACCTTGAGGGCGGTCTGAATGGCCGGCAGCGCCACGGTGACGATGCTAATCGCCAACGAGGCCATGAGCGTGCCGAGATAGACGGCGGCGAGAACCAGCTTCTTGCGCGAGGGCGACATGACGGCCTTCCCATTTGCCTGCGATCCATCCTCCATAGGCATAGACCGACCGTCGGTCAATTATATTATCTATTTGAAAATAATTCTAAATATCGACTATTGACTATCAGTCGGAAGGGAAAATAGGTTTGCCCGATGGTGATGAAAACAGAATCAGCGACCCGGCAGCCCCGCAAGCGGCGTGTCCTGCCCGCGGAAGTGCGGATGGACGATCTGCTGACTGCCGCCGCTGATCTCTTCGTCGGCAAGGGCATCGAAGCGACGACCGTGGACGATATCGTCGGCCGCGCAGGCGTCGCCAAGGGCACGTTCTACCATTACTTCCCCACCAAGACCGACGTCATCCTGGCGCTGCGGGAGCGCTTCTCGCGCGGCTTCGTCGATCGGGTGGCGACGGCGATCACAGCTTGTCCGCCCGACGATCATCCGGCGCGGATCACCGCCTGGCTTCGCGGCGCTGTCGCGACCTATCTGGCCAATTACGAACTGCATGACGTGGTCTTCCACGATTTCACGCACAGCCGCCGCCAATCACAGGAGAAGGACACGGTGCTTGCACAGCTCGTCGCCGTGCTCGAAGCGGGCGAAAAAGCTGGCGCTTGGACCCTGCCCGACACCCGTATGACCGCCCTGATCTTTTTTGACGGCATGCATGGCGCCGTGGATGACGCCATCGCGGCAGGTGGACGCGATCCGGAGGCGATCGCGCGCCCCTTGTCCGCCTTGTTCGCCCGGCTCTTGCGGGCCTGATCGGCGAGCGCTCGCAACTGAGGCTGGATCAGGGCGCCAAATTTCACAACAATGTCAGGATTAGCTGCCCTATGGCGGCACTCCCTTTTCGAAAGCTGCGCCTTTGGCCACTGCCACCTTCATTCTTCTGCTTCTCGTGCTGGTCGCTTTGTCGGGCGTGATCGTCCGCTTCCTGCCGATCCCTTTGCCGATCATCCAGATCGTGCTGGGCGTGCTGCTCGCCTGGCCGACTGACGGTTTGCAGGTGCAGATGAATCCTGAAATCTTCATGCTGGTGTTTGTGCCGCCGCTGTTGTTCATCGACGGCGTTCTGGCTCCCAAGCGGGAATTCGATGAACTCAAGGGGCCGATCCTCGGCCTCGCCTTCGGCTTGGTGTTTCTCACCATCCTGGTCTTCGGCTTTGCGTTGAACTGGCTGATCCCGGCCGTTCCCCTGCCCGTCGCCTTCGCGCTCGCCTCGGTTTTAGCACCCACCGATGCGGTCGCCGTCGGTTCGATCATTAACAAGAACCTGGTGCCTAGCTATGTCATGCACGTGCTGGAGGGCGAGTCGTTGCTCAACGATGCGACGGGCCTGGTCATCTTCCGCTTCGCGGTCGCCGCCGCGCTGACCGGGCAGTTCTCGGCCGCGGATACCGCGCTCTCCTTCATTGCCGTGGTGATCGGCGGCGTGTTGTGCGGCGGCGTGATGCTGGTGGTGACGGCGAAACTGCTGCGGCTGGTCGCCAAACTCGGCGACGTCCGTTCCGAAGTCGAAGTGCTGATCCTGATCCTGCTGCCCTTCGCTGCTTATCTTCTGGCCGAACATTTCCATGCTTCGGGTATTTTGGCTGCCGTGATCGCCGGGCTCTACATCAGTGCGTCGGGCCTGTTCGGCTCTCTCAGCGTCCCGGCCCGCCTTCAGAACATGTCACTGATCGAGGTGATTTCCTTCGTCTTCAACGGCGGGGTGTTCCTGCTGCTTGGTTTGCAGCTCCCCGAAATTCTCCGCAAAACGCCGGCGGAACTCTCGCTCTATGGTTCGGTCGCCGAACCGATGGTGGCGGTCTTCCTTCTCACCCTCATCCTGCTGGCCATCCGCTTCGCCTGGATCAACTGGGGTTCGCTGATGCGCAGCCTGGTCGCGCGGTTGCGTGGCAAAACGCGCCGGCGGGCAAGCATGCGCATCAAGATCGTCATGTCGCTGGCGGGTGTGCGCGGTGCGATCACTTTGGCCGGTATTCTGTCGCTGCCGCTGGCCCTGCCCAACGGCTCGCCTTTCCCGGCGCGCGATCTCGTCATCTTCATCGCCGCCGGCGTCATCATCTGCTCCATCCTGATCGCCAGTGCCACCCTGCCCTTCGTGGCCCGTGGCATTCCATTGGACAGGGAGGATGTCGTCGCCAATGAAGAGCGGCTGGCGCGCGTCACGGCGGCGGAAGCCGCCATCGCACGCATCGAACAGATGGTCGACGAGAGCCAGGGCGACAGCGAGAAAGCCGCCATCCGGCAAGCCGTCGCCAATCAGTTGATCAATATCTATCGGCAATATGTCATCGCCGGCGAGGCCGATGAACAACCCTCGCACCACCTCATTCCGGTCATCACCGAAATGCGCGAAGCCGCGCTTGAAGCCGAAACCGCCGCACTGGCGCAATTGATGCGCGACAAGAAGATCAACGACAACACCATGCGCGCCATCATGACCGAGATTACCATGCAACAAGCGCTGACCGTGCAGCGCAAGGCGAGATGAACGCTCTTGGCATTGCGCCTATGCGATGAGCGAAAGGTGACGACGAGGCCAAGCTCCGCTATTTATTTCTGTTCCGCCTCGCCAGACTTCGTTTCATCCCTCATTGGAGGTCCGCCGATGCACCTTGGCCAGATCCTCGACTCGCTCGCGCAAGCGCCCGTGGGACCCGGCGCGCTGACGCAGTGGGAATTCGTCCTGCGGCTGTTCATCGCCGCCATCCTCGGCAGTCTCATCGGCATCGAACGGGAACGGCTCGCCTGGGCCGCGGGCCTGCGCACCCATATGCTGGTTTCGGTCGGCTCGTGCCTGGTGATGATCGTCTCGGCCTTTGGCTTCGCCGACATCTTGGGCGGCCAGAACATCGTTCTCGATCCATCGCGGATTGCTGCGCAGGTCGTCTCCGGCATCGGCTTCGTCGGCGCCGGCTGCATCTTGCTGCGTGGCGAGATCGTTCGCGGGCTGACCACAGCGGCCAGCCTATGGACCGTGGCCGCCATCGGCCTTGCGGTTGGTGGTGGGCTCTATATCGGTGCAACGGCCGCGACACTCATCGTGCTGATCATCCTGGCTGGCGTCAAACCGCTGGAAGAATGGCTGCAGCATCGCAATGAAGTACATCAATTGGATATTTTCGCCGCTCCTCGCGCCCTCTCCTACGATTTGGTGCGCGATACCCTGGGCTATCGATCGACACGAATGGTGAGCTTCGTTTCCGTGCCGAGCGAAGATGGCGCCAGTGACCAGATCCAGATCCGATTGCATCGGATGCCGGCGGCGGACCTGCGTGAAGTCGTCCGCCTGCTCGCGGCTGTGCCAGACGTGCGCAGTGTCACGTCGGTGTGATGCCAGGTTCAATTGTAGAGGGAATATTTTTTCCAGTCGTCCCGCTCGACCTTCTCGCCGATCTCATAGGTGAGGGTCTTGACCTCGACACGGGTTGGAGTCGTCCGGCACTGATAGGACAGATGATACCAATCGCCTCGGCTGCGGAACGAAGCACCAGGCGCGTTGATGGAATCGCCTTTGTAGGACGGATCAGAGAAGGTGTAGGCAATCACCTTATCAACGCGGAACTGATTATGCTCCTTGTTGATCTGCGACATCAGCTGAGTATCGCAAGCTTGCTCCAGACGCGCGGTCGGCTCGAGACGCAAAAGCTCCTTCTTGATCCGCTCGTCAAAGGAATAGGCAGGGCTGCTCACCAGCACCACCGCCGTCAGCATCCATAGGCTCTGTTTTGCAGTCCACACGATATGTCGCACCTTCATCTTTCTTTCCAGACCGTGTTACCCCGAACAAGGCAAAAATGCGACCGAAATTCAGCTCTTTAGGGCTGCCTGATCCACAAGCGGACGCACCTGCGCATTTTCCCACGCCATCACCACAAATTGATGGAGTGGCTGCGCCATCTTTGAGCGCAGCACACAGGCTGGCCGCACTCATTGAAACGTCAGATTGGCCGCCTTCACGATCTGACTGAAGCCAGCAATATCGGTATCGATAATCTTGCGAAACTCTTCCGGAGAGATGGCACCCGGTTCGGCGCCAAGCAGGCGTAGCTTGCTGCTCACCTCCTTGTCCCGCACCGCTTGCTGAAACACCGTGACCAGTTTCTTGACGATCGCGGGCGGCGTGCCGGCCGGTGCCAATACGCCCGACCACAGCATGGTGTTGACGCGCGGCACACCCGCCTCCGCCGTCGTTGGAACATCAGGCAGCTCCGGAGAGCGTTGCGGACCGGTGACGGCCAGAGCGCGGACGCGGCCATCCTTCACTTGCGGCACAGCCGGCGGCGGATCGGTGATCGCCAACAGGCAGAACTCCTGGTTCACGCATTGCACCATTTCCGCGCTGCTCTTCAGCGGCAGCGGCACACCGGGCATGCCAGTTTCGAGCTTGAGTAGTTCCGTGGTGATCGTGAAAGCCGGCGACGTCGTTCCGTAGGTCGACTTGTTCGGATTGGCCTTGGCATAAGCAACGAGGTCGGCGATCGATTTGATCGGCGAGGTGGTGGGGACGATCAGCACCATCGGAAAGCTGGCGATCGTCGTCAGCGGTTCGAAATTTTTCGTCGGATGATAAGCGAGATTGGGATAGACGGCTGCGGCAATCGACATGTTGCCGCTGGCACCGACGAACAGCGTATAGCCATCCGCCGGCTGCGTGGCGACATATTCGGCGGCCATGCGACCACCGGCGGCAGGCCGGTTCTCGATGATCAATTGCTGGTTCATGATCTCGGAGGCTTTCGCGCCGACGAGACGCGCGAAAATATCATTGCCGCCACCCGCCGCGAACGGCACGATCACCCGGATCGGCTTGTTGGGATAGGCGGCGGCATCTGACTGCGCTCGAACCGACGTCGTGCCCATCACGACGGAGGCCAGTAAAACGCCTCCGCTCAATCGTTTTACCATGCTCGTGCAAAAGCCCACGAGCCTACCCTGCCCTGTCGCGGCCATGCGGACGTCCCTCCCTCTTTTTTGCATGGGAAGCCTAGTCCGTTTCCCACCAGGAAGCGAGGCCGGCTTTCGCGCGTTCTGGACAAATCGAACAACAGGAGCCATGACACATCATTCGGCTCCCATGGTTTTGGCATGAAACAACCCGCTCCGAGACAACGACGCACGCAGGCTGAACGACGCAGCGAAACACAGGCCGCCATTCTGGCTGCCGCCATGCAAATCCTCGCGGAAGACGGTTATGCTAATTTCAGCGCCAGCCGGGTCGCTGCCGTAGCCGGCGTCTCACGCGGCGCGCAGGAACATTATTTTCCCCGTAAGGCCGATCTCATGGCCGCAGCCGTCAAACACGCCATGGCCGAAGCCGTCGATCATGCGGAACGGCTGTCGCGCACGGTCAATCACACCAGCGATCCGATCGAGAAGTTCCTTCTGGATTCCGAGCATTTCTTCTTCAGCCCGATCTTCTTGGCGCTGATGGAGATCATGATCGCCTGTCGTTCCGACCGCGAATTGGCCGCCGTCGTCAATCCGGTGGTGAAGAAGGCGCGCGTCACGCTTAACCGCATCTGGACGGAAACATTGAGCGCCGCCGGTTATCCAACCGACAATGCGCGGCAATTCGTCGAGATCAGCCATTATGCCATGCGCGGCTTCTTTGTGGTCAGCACGTGGCTGCCCTACACCGTTGATCGCAAAGCTATGATCGCGGCCCTGCGCGATCTGGCACCGACCGCCTTACAGCTTGGAATACAACCGCGCCCAACCACGAGGAAAGCGCCCACGCGTCGCGCCCTTAAAGGTTGAGCTGAAGCGAGTTCCCGTCCCAACTCAACGGGCAATCAAAATCAAAAACAAGGAGCACTCCTTGTAAGTTGATTTCCATCGGCGTTTATGCCTATCGTTGCATATGTCGCCGGCGGTGAGGGCATGCTCCGGCTGATCAGAACTTCTGGGAGGAACGCAGATGGCGCTGCAGCAAAATACCGATCGCATTCAAACCACCCATATCGGCAGCCTGCCGCGCCCCCATGACCTGCTCGATCTCATGCGGCAGAAATTCGCCGGCAAGCCTTATGACGAGAAGGCCCTCGACGCGTTGATTGCCAAATCGGTGGCTGATTCCGTGCGCAAGCAGGTGGATTGCGGCATCGACATCGTCACCGATGGCGAGTTCTCCAAGCCCGGCTTCTTCACCTATATCCGCGAGCGGTTAGAAGGCTTCGAGGCGCGACCCAATCAGAAACTGCTGATCTTCCAAAAGGAAGTAGCAGCCTTTCCGGCTTATTATGAGCAATACTTCAAGGAAGCGATGATGGGCGGCACGATCGTGCCGATCGTTCCTGTCGTTTGCACCGGGCCGGTGAAATATCGCGGCGAAGCTGCCGTGCAGCGCGACATCAAGAACATCAAGGCGGCCGCAAAAGCCGCCGGCATTCCCGACGAGCACGTCTTTCTGCCCGCCACGGCGCCGTCCGGCGTCGGCATCAATGAATATTACAAGACCGAAGAAGAATATTTCCACGCGCTCGCAGCCGAACTGAACAAGGAATATAAGCTCATCATCGACTCCGGCGTTCTGCTGCAGGTCGACGATCCGTTCCTGCCCGATATTTTCGTCGAGCCCGATCTCGACGAAAAGCAGATGAAGCGACGCGCGGAAATCTACATCGAAGCGGCCAATGCGGCGTTGAAGGGCATTCCGGCCGAGCGGGTTCGCTATCACACCTGTTATGGCGTGAACGAAGGCCCGCGTCTCTACGAGGCGGCTCTGTCGGAAATCATCGGCTATGTGTTGAAGGTCAAGGCGGGTTCCGTCAGCTTCGAGGCGGCAAACCCGCGCCACGAACATGAGTATCACCTGTTCGAAACGATCAAAGTGCCCGATGGCATGGTGCTGTGCCCGGGTGTCATCACCCATGCCAGCAATATCGTCGAACATCCGGAACTGATTGCCGAACGCCTTATCCGCTTCGCCAAACTGGTCGGACGCGAGAATGTGATGGCGGGCGCCGACTGCGGCTTCTCCTCGCAGGCACTCTACAAGACCGAGGTGCATGACACGGTGATCTGGGAGAAGTTCAAGGCGATGCGCGAGGGAGCGGATATCGCGACGAAAAAGCTCTGGTCCTGAGGCTTTCGGTTCCGACCTCGTCGGAACCGTGCCCAGGTTTTTCAACGCTACGTTTTTCGGGAGGGGAAAATGGATAAGCGTATTTTGCTGCTGGCCGCGGCCGGTCTTTTGGCTGTCCCGGCTCACGCCGCCGATAAAATCACCTTGGGCTTCATGTCGACGCTCTCGGGACCCAATGCGATCATTGGCACTGAGATCCGTGATGGCATGCAGCTCGCCGTGGAACAGCTCGGCGGCAAGATCGGTGGCCTGCCGGCTCGTGTCATCGTCGAGGATGACCAACAAAAGGCCGATGTGGCGCGGCAACTGGCGGAAAAATTCGTTCAATCCGACAAAGTGGACGCGGCGATCGGCTTCAGCTTTTCCAATCTGATGCTGGCGGTCTACAAGCCGCTGGTCGATGCCAAGACCGTCACCATCAGCTCCAATCCCGGGCCATCGCAGCTCGCCGGCAAGGATTGCTCGCCCTATTTCTTCTCGACCTCATGGCAGGGTGACAACTGGGCCGAAGGCATGGGCGCCTATCTGCAGAAAAAAGGCCTGCAGAACATCTATCTGATCGCGCCGAACTACGCGGCGGGCAAGGACGTCATCGCCGGCCTGAAGCGCTTCTATAAGGGCTCGGTCGCGGCGGAAGTCTATACGCCGCTGACGCAGCTCGATTTCTCCGCCGAGCTGTCGCAAATCAAATCGAGCAATGCCAGCGCCGTCTTCGCCTTCTATCCCGGCGGTCTCGGCGTGCAGTTCGTCAAGCAATATGCGCAGGCCGGGCTAAAAGACAAATTTCCGCTCTACAGCGCCTATACGGTGGATGAGTCCACTCTGCCGGCGATCGGCGACGATGCGCTTGGCCTGATCGTCGCAACCTCCTGGGCGCCCGATCTCGACAATGCGACGAACAAGAAATTCGTCAGCGGCTTTGAGAAAAAATATGGTCGCGTGCCGGCGCCCTATGCGGTGCATGCCTATGACACGATCATGCTGCTCGACACTGCCGTGAAGGCGGTCAATGGCAAGATCGAGGATAAGCCGGCTTTCCTGGCCGCTCTCCGCAAAGCGCAGTTCGAATCGCCGCGGGGCGCTTTCAAGCTCAATACCAATCAGTTCCCGATCCAGACCTTCTATCAAGGCGAGGTCAAAAAGGGCGCCGACGGTAAGCCGCGCATCGTGATCCAGGACAAGGCGCTGGAGAATTATGGCGATGCCTATGCGCAAACCTGTTCGATGAAATAGGATCGCGATACCAGACCAGGACCCGTCATGAGCGCGACCCTGCTGCTCGAACAATGCCTCAACGGCATGCAGCTCGGCATTATGCTGTTCTTGATGTCGGCCGGGCTGACGCTCGTGTTCGGCATCATGAACCTGGTCAATCTGGCGCACGGCTCGTTCTATATGGCCGGTGCCTATCTCGGTGCCTTCGTCTATGCCTCCAGCCAATCCTTCCTGCTCGGTGTCGTCGCCGGGCTGGGCGGCGCGTTGCTCATCGGGCTGATCGCCGAATTCCTGATCTTTCGGCGCATCTATAAGGGCGATCACCTCGACCATGTATTGGTGACCTTCGGCCTCACTTTGATCTTCAACGATCTCGCACGCCTGATCTGGGGGCCGGCGGCGCTGTTTGCCCGCGTGCCACCGTTCCTGTCCGGTCAGGTCAATATTTTCGGCCTGATCTCCTATCCCGCTTATCGCCTGGCGATCATTGTCGTCGGTCTTGCGGTCGCCGCCCTGCTCTACGTGCTCTTGCGCCACACCCGGCTTGGCATGCTGATCCGGGCCAGTGCCTCCAACCGCACCATGGCCAGCGCGCTGGGCGTCAACGTGGTCGTTCTCTATGCCCTGGTCTTCGCACTGGGCGCTGGGCTTGCCGGTCTTGCCGGCCTCATGGCTGGACCGATCTTCACGGTCATTCCGGGCATGGGCGACAATGTTTTGATCCTCGCCTTCGTCGTCATCGTCGTCGGCGGACTGGGCTCGGTTGAAGGCGCCTTCTGTGCCGCGCTCGTCATCGGCCTTATCGATACGCTGGGCCGCTCCTTCATGAAACCACTGTTCGGCCTGTTTCTCGAACGTGCCGCCGCCGATAACAGCGCGCCGGCCATCGCTTCCATGCTGATCTACATTTTGATGGCGATCATCCTGTTCTTCCGGCCGCAGGGCCTGTTTCCTCCCAAGAGCCGCTGAGGCCCGCCCGCGACATGACCAAAGAACGCATTGCTCTGGCCATGGTCGTCGTTTTGGCGCTGCTGCCGCTGCTCTTCGCCGCCATGGGCGAAAGCTATTATCTGACCGTGGCGACACGCATGATGATATTCGGCATCGCCGCCTTAAGCCTCGATCTCATCTTGGGGTTCGGCGGGCTGATCAGCCTGGGGCATGCGGTTTATCTCGGCATCGGCGGCTATGCGGTCGGCATTCTCGATTTCTACGGCATCAGCAACGGCTTCGTGCAATTGGGCGTAGCAACTTTGGCCTCGGCCGGTGCGGCACTGTTCATCGGCGCGGTGTCGCTGCGCACCAGCGGCGTCTTCTTCCTGATGATCACGCTGGCCTTCAGCCAGATGGTCTATTTCCTGGCCATCAGCATCAACAGTTTCGGCGGCGACGATGGATTGACCTTGAACGCCCACAGCGATCTCGGCCTCAATTTCGGCAATACGCAGGTCTTTTATTATTTCGTCCTCGCCTGCCTCGCCTTCTTTCTGTGGCTGAGTTTCCGCATCGTGCGGTCGCGCTTCGGCATGCTGTTGCGCGGCATGAAATTCAACGAGAGCCGCATGATCGCCATCGGCTTTCCGACCTTTCGCTACAAGCTGACAGCCTTCGTTATTTCTGGCGCCATCTGCGGCTTCGCCGGCGCATTGCTCGCCAATCAGACACTCTTCGTCTCGCCCTCGATCATGCAATGGTCGCGCTCCGGCGACCTGCTCGTCATGGTGATCGCCGGCGGCATGGGCACGATCGTTGGTCCCGTCATCGGTGCCATTATGTTCCTCCTGCTCGAAAAGGTCTTGGCCTCGTTCACGACTTATTGGGGCGCGCTGCTCGGCATGGTTCTCATCGCCCTGGTGTTGATGGGCAAGACCGGGCTGCTCGGCGGCATGGCAAAAGGCGGGCGTCCCCATGGCTGAGCCGATGAGCGACGTGCTGCTCGAAACCCGGCAGATCCGCAAACGCTATGGCGGCATCGTCGCCAGCGACGGCATTGACCTCGACGTCCAACGCGGCTCCCTGCATGCCATCATCGGCCCCAATGGCGCCGGCAAGACGACCTTGATCGCGCAGCTCGCCGGACAGTTGCGGCCCGACAGCGGGACCATTCTGTTCGATGGTCAGCCCGTCGATCGCCTGCCCGCTTATCAACGGGCGCGTGGCGGCTTCGCCCGCTCCTTCCAGATCACCAATGTGATTTTGGAACTGACAGTGCTCGACAATCTGGCGCTCGCCGTGCAAGCGCGCGAGCCGCATAGTTTTCGCTTCTGGACTGACGCCAGCCGCGATCCCAGCCTGCGCGAACCGGCCCGTCATGTCCTCGACACCATTGGCCTTAGTACGCGGGCCGATGTGCCCGCCGGCCAATTGTCCCATGGCGAAAAGCGCGCGCTTGAAATCGGCATCGCGCTGGCGACCGAGCCGAAACTGCTGCTGCTCGACGAACCGCTTGCCGGCACCGGACCGGAGGAGGCGGCGCGTGTAGTCAAACTTCTGGCTTCCATCAAAGGCCAATTGACCATTCTGATGATCGAACACGACATGGATGCGGTGTTTGCTTTGGCCGATGTCATTTCGGTTCTGGTTTCGGGTCGCATCATTGCCAGCGGCCTGCCGACGGCGATCCGCGCCAATCCGGATGTGCGCCGCGCCTATCTTGGCGATGAAGGTGCCGCATGACCGGCACCACACCCCTCCTCGCGGTGAACGGCCTGGAAGCCGGCTATGGCGAAAGCCGCGTGCTGTTCGGCCTATCGCTCGATGTTCGCGAGGGCGAGGTCGTCACCCTGCTCGGCCGCAACGGCATGGGCAAGACCACCACCATCCATTCGATCATGGGCATCGTCACGCCCACCGCTGGCGACATCCGCTTTGCCGGCGCGGCGGTGCAGCGATTGCCGGCCTATGCGATCGCCCGGCGCGGCATTGGGCTCGTACCGGAAGGACGGCAAATCTTTCCCAACCTGTCGGTGCGCGAGAATCTTATCGCCACGGCGACGCGAAACACATCGAATGGCTGGGATGTGGAGCGGGTGCTGAAACTGTTCCCGCCGTTGCGCGAACGCCTATCGAGCTGGGGCAATCTGCTGTCCGGCGGTGAACAGCAAATGCTTGCCATCGGCCGTGCGCTCCTCACCAATCCGCGCCTGCTGATCCTGGATGAGGCAACCGAGGGACTGGCGCCGCTGGTGCGCGCCCATATCTGGAGCGTCATCGAAGAGATCAAGGCGACGGGCATGTCGATCCTGATCGTCGACAAGAATGTCGACGCCCTCACCCGCATTGCCGATCGCCACTATGTGCTGGAACGAGGCCGCGTGGTGTGGAGCGGCACGTCGGCGGCGCTTGTCGCCGATGGCGAGATCAAGACCCGCTATCTCGGCGTGTAATCCGCCTCAAAACTTTCTGGCCGATCGCTTCGCCGCGGGCTTTTCAATCGCATTGTTCATCAGCAATTGCGCGAAATGTTCGGCAGCCGGCGTCAACGGCATGGCAGCGCGGCGGATCAAAACCAGGCGCGGTGCCGACAGACGCTCGCGAATGGGGATCATCTGCAAGGTCTCGCCCATCAGCTCAAACCGCTCCCACTGCCTGGGCACCATCGCCAGAAGGTCGGAAGAGGCCAGCGCGACCAACAGACTGAGCGCCGATTGCGTGCGCATCGCCAGTCGCGGCTTGCCCAGGCCATGCTCGGCGAACAAAGCGCTGAGTTCATCGTCCGCCGGTTGGGTGATCGTATTATTGGCCCATTCGGTATCGCCCAACTCCTTCAGCGAACGGGCGCTCGCCAGAGGGTGGTTTTTGCGACCGATGACGATGCGTTCATTGGGAGAGAGCACAATCTGTTGCAAGCCGGGCGCGAAGGTCGGATCGGCCTCGGGGCCAATATAGAAATCCATCGTGCCTTCCAGCAGTGCTTTCTCCACGGTCGGATAGAAGCCTTCGATGATGTTGAGATCGACGCCCGGATAGCGCTGTCGGAAAATCCTGAGCGCATTCGGCAGAAGTTGCATATGCGCGGCGATCGACAGGCCAGCGACAATCTGGCCGGCGCCGCCGCCACGCATCTGCTCGGCCTCCTCGCGAATGCGGCGCACGTCTTCAAGTACGGTGCGGGCGCGGCGCACGAAGGCTTCGCCGAGCGGCGTCAGCACCATGCCGCGCGCCTGGCGCTCGAACAGCGGCCCGCCGATCTCATGCTCCAGTTCCTGGAGACTGCGGGTGAGGGCCGGCTGGGCGAATTGCAGGCTGCGCGCCGCCGCCCGCAGGCTGCCCCGTTCGGCGATCTCCAGCACATTGCGGAACTGATTGAGCTTCATCGTGGCCTTTGATACTATTTTGCTATCAGAAGAACACTTTTGGCATCTTCCTGCAATCAGTAGGATGGCGATAATGCTGACAAAGCTGCAATCCGCGACACTGGGAAGGAAACATGGACCGCCAGCCCCCCTCCGACACCGAAGTTCTGATCATTGGAGCGGGTCCCGTCGGCCTGGCACTCGCCATCGAATTGGGCACGCGCGGCATCTCCTGCCTCGTCGTCGAGCGCAACGATCGGGTTGGCTACAACCCGCGCGCCAAGACCACCAATGCCCGCACGCGCGAACACCTACGCCGCTGGGGCATCGCCGACAAACTGCGGGCGGCCTCGCCCGTGCCGGTCGATTATCCCGCCAATGTCGTTTTCGCCACGCGCCTCAACGGCCCCGAAATCTGCCGCTTCGAGAATGCACTGCAAGCTTCGCCCGACAAGAACAATCTCTATTCCGAAGGCGCGCAATGGGTGCCGCAATATGTGCTGGAACAGGTATTGCGCGATCATGCGGTGTCGCTGCCGGGCGTGACCGTGCGTTTCGAAACCGAATTCGAAGCGGCGCGCGATTTCGACGATCATATCGAAGTCACCTTGCGCGACTTGCCGCAGAAGCGTTCCGACACGATCTCCTGCCGTTATCTCATCGGCGCCGACGGCGCGCGCAGTGCGGTGCGCGAGCATATCGGCGCCAAGATGCATGGCCCGGGCGGCGCCCTGCGCAACATCAATCTGGTGATGCGCGCGCCTGGCCTCGATCGCATGCATCCGCATGGTCGCGCCATCCATTACTGGCTGCTTAACGAGGAAATACCAAGCCTCATGGGTCCGCTCGATGGTAGCGACCTCTGGTATTACATCGTCACCAAATTCGACGGCGATGGCGTGCCTGACGCCGAAACCTGCAAGGACATGATCCGTCGTTCCACCGCGATCGACTTCGATCCCGAGATCGTCGGCATCGATCCCTGGGTGGCGCGCAGCCTCGTTGCCGACCGCTATGCCAAGGGTCGCGTCTTTCTCGCCGGTGACGCCTGCCATCTTCATCCGCCCTTCGGGGGGTTCGGCATGAACATGGGTATCGGCGATGCGGTCGATCTCGGCTGGAAGCTTGCCGCGACGATCCAGGGTTGGGGCGGCCCTACCCTGCTCGACTCCTATGCGATCGAGCGCCGCCCCGTGCATGAGCGCGTCATCGAAGAAGCGACCATCAACTATTCTGCCACCGGCAATCAGCTCATCCAGCCTGGGTTGGAATATCCCGGCGAGATCGGCGAAGCCGTCCGTCGCGAAGTGGCCGAAACGATCCTAGCGACCAAGGTACGTGAGTTCAAAACACTCGGCGTGGTACTCGGCTCGCATTATGCGCATTCGCCGATCGTTGCCGAGGAGAACGGCGAACCGCCGCCGCAATCCGTCGGGCTTTACACGCCCTCCGCTTACCCGGGATGTCTGGCGCCCCATCAATGGCTAAAGGACGGGCGCTCACTCTACGATCTCTTCGGTCAAGGCTATACGCTGCTGGTCTTGTCCGACGAGGCTGAAGGCGCCGAACGCTTTCAGGCGGCGGCGGATCAATTGAATATTCCGCTTACCGTCGTGCGACCGGGAGATGTCCGGCTGCCGCGCCGTTACGAAGCCCGGCTGGCGCTCATCCGGCCGGATCAGCATGTCGCGTGGCGCGGCGATCAGGCGCCCAGCGATGCCGCCGCTCTCTTCGCCAGGATTACCGGCCATGCGATGGCGGAAACGCATTAGCTACAATCTTCTTTGAAGGAGGGAACCATGACCGTTATTCGCCCCGCGTTGCATCACGTGACGTTCAAGACCAGCCGCCTGCAGGAGATGATCGACTGGTACGGCACGGTCGTAGGCGCGAAGGTGCAATTCCAGGATGCCAATGCCGCCTGGATGACCAATGACGCGGCCAACCATCGCGTCGCCTTTCTCTCGGTACCCAAACTCGAGGATGACCCTGAGAAAGTCACGCACAACGGCATGCATCACAGCGCCTTCGAATATGACAGTTTCGACGATCTGATCGCGTCTTACGAGCGCCTGCGCGATGCTGGCATCCGTCCGACCTTCTGCCTCGACCACGGGCTGACGATCTCGATCTACTATCGCGATCCGGAGGGCAATTTCGTCGAATTGCAGAGCGACAATTTCGGCGACTGGGCGCAGTCGGCCGAATGGATGCGCACGTCCGCCGATTTCAAGGCCAATCCGATCGGCACCTTCTTCGATCCCGACAAGGTGGCCGCCGCTTTCGCCAGCGGCCGGCCGTTCAAGGAATTGCAGAAAGCCATTCGCGGCGGCGACTATCTGCCGGCGGAAATCCCGAGCATCGGACTACCGGTCTGATCGCTCTCCTCACGCCTTGGTGAGATAGCGGAAGTCCGGTTCGCGGCACGGCCAGAATTGGTAGCCGCCAATCGACTTCTGCATCGCCACGTCATGCAAGGGCTGCGCGATCGGAATAACTGGCGCGTCCTTGGCCGCGAGCGCGACGAAGGCTTGGATGCTGCTCTTATAAGCGGCCGCATCCTGCGTGAAACGCGCGGCATCGATCAATTTGTCCATCTCGGCGCTTTGATAGCTGGAGATATTGAAGATCGAATTGTTGCCGTGGAAGTTCCAGAAGAAATAATAATCGGGGAAGTCGAGCCAGCCGCCGAAGCGGTTGATCGCCATCGGGTGGACCTTCTTGTTCAACTCGCCGCGGAAATTGGCGCCGGGAATCTTGCTCAGCTCCACATCGATGCCGATCGGCGCCAGGGCCTCCTTGATAAGCACGGCCATGGGTTCGGCAATGGTGGCGGAACCCGTGTCGAAGATCAAAGAGGTCTTCACGCCACCGGGCGCCGCTTCCGAGACGAGCGCTTTCGCCTTCTCGATATTGGTATTGTACGGGTAAGGCTGCGGCCAAAGTGTTGACGGCTTTTCAGGCCCGCCCCACATGGCCACGCCACGTCCGAACATCGAGGCTTGCAGGATTTTCTCGTAAGGCATGGCCCAGGCAACGGCCTGGCGCAGGCGCCTATCGACGAACGGGCCGGTCGCGGCGTTCAGCGCCAGATACCACAGCGCGTTCGGCACAGGCACGCCAACCACTTTGACCTTGCCTGCATCGGCGAGATCCTTGAAGTCCTTCGGTGGCAGGCCATAGGAGATGTCAGCGTCACCACGTTCGATCAGCGCGCGTCGTGTCGAAGGCGAAGGAATATCGCGCGCGATGATGCGGCGCAGCGCTGGCAGCTTGCCGCCTTTCCAGTCCTCGTTGCGCACATAGATCGTCTCGGTGCCTGGCTTCCAGCTCTCCACCTTGAACGCGCCGGAGCCCGCGACATTGTTCTTCAGCCACTCCTTCGCCCAAGGATCGTCACCGCCGTTCTTGATCGCCAGTTCGCTGTCGATGACGAAAGGAATGGTGACGGCGAGATTGGGCAATGTGAGCTTGTCGCGGCGTACGAAATCGACGCGAAACGTCTTGTCGTCCAGCGCAACGAATTGCTCCGGACTTTCGAGCGAGCCCGCCGCCATCTGAGTCTTGGCAAAACCGCCGATCGCCACAGCGCGATCGAGCGACCATTTCACGTCTTTGGCCGTGACCTGGCGGCCGGAATGAAAAGTCGCGTCCTTCAGTTTGAAGGTGACGCTCATGCCGTCTGATGCGACCTGCCAGCTCTCCGCCAGCTCGGGCTCGAAGTCGGTCATGTTGAACGTGCCGCCTCCGCCGTCGGACAGCGGCACCGGCTTGAAGCGGATCAGACGGTCATAGCAATTCAGCGCCACGCCGTTGACCGGCTGCGACGAGCCGATGCCCTGCATATCCATGCTGTTGGGGCCGTATTCCTGCACCAGCAGCAGGGTTTCGCTGCGGCTCGGAGCCTGGGCCGCGGCCTTGGCAACGAAAGGCGCCGAGACAAGCGCGCCAACCACCTTGCGACGACTGATCATGAAATCCCCTCTCCGTGCCGCGCCCAACGCGCGAAAAGAACGAAGCAGGACTCGTGCCAGGCCGAGCTTCCTGTCCCGGCTTGTCTGCCCTCCCCGGCGCTGCCATAGCTTCGACATGACCGGGATATCTCCATGCTGATCGCCATTGCCGGATGCGGCATCGCGGGGCTGGCCAGCGCGCTGCTCTTGGCGCGCGATGGCCATCGCATCGTCATGTTCGAGCGGTTCGAGACGCCGCGGCCGCTGGGCTCGGGGCTGATCATCCAGCCGACGGGACTGGCTGTGCTGCGGCAGATGGGGCTTGATCACGCCACCGTCGCGGCGGGCAGCCGCATCGACCGGCTGTTCGGCAAGGCGATCCCGTCAGGCAAGACCGTGCTCGATGTCCGCTATGCGGCGCTCAAGGGCGATGAGCATGGCATCGGCATTCACCGCGCCACGCTGTTTGGCCTGCTCTATGACGCGGCGCGTGCCGCCGGCATCACCATCGAAACCGGACGCACGGTGATCGATGCGCCATTGCAGGATGGCGGACGGCGGTTCGCCTTCAACGATGGCCGCAGCGACGGACCGTTCGATCTCGTCATCGATACGCTGGGCACCTCCAGCCCTTTGGCGCCGCCGACAGGACGCGAATTGGCCTATGGCGCCTTATGGGCGAGCTTGCCCTGGCCCAAGGGCTTTGACGGCCATGCCCTGGAACAGCGCTATGTGCGCGCCAGCAGAATGGCTGGCGTTCTGCCGATCGGCACGCCACCCGGTGCCAACGAGCCGCAGGCGGCCTTCTTCTGGTCGCTACGCGCCGACCGTCTGCAAACGTGGCGCGATACCGGATTGGAGCATTGGAAGGGCGACGTGCGCGGCCTTTGGCCGGAAACTTCGGGTCTGCTCGAGACGATCACCACGCCCGCTCAACTCACCTTCGCCCGCTATGCCCATCGCACCTTGATGCAGCCCGTGGCCGACCGCCTGATCCACATCGGCGACTCCTGGCATTCCACCAGTCCGCAGCTCGGCCAAGGCGCCAATATGGCCCTGCTCGATGCCTATGCGCTGGCAACAGCACTGCAACAGCATAAGAACGTGAACGAAGCGACGGCAGCCGCGATCTCGCTGCGCCATCGCCATGTGCAAATCTATCAAGCGATGAGCCTGTTGTTCACGCCGGTCTATCAATCCGACAGCGCGATCCTGCCGTTCCTGCGCGACTGGGTGGCGGGCCCATTGTCGCGGCTGTGGCCAGCGCCTGCACTGCTGGCCGCCATCGTCAGCGGCTTCATTGGCTCACCGCTGCGCGCGCTTGATCTTCAGGCGTCGCGATCGACATCCTCGCCGTCTTCATCATCGTCATCTTCGCGGCCGACCGGAATGGCATAGGAGCCACGCAGCCAGCGGCCGAGATCGACATCGGCGCAGCGACGGGTGCAGAACGGGCGATATTCCGGCGTGGCCGGACGGCCGCAGATGGCGCAGGGACCGAGATCGGTCGTGGCGGCATCATCGGCCATGAATTTGGCGACGAGATCGCTGGATCCCGATTTCTTGCCAGACATTGGCAAACTCCGAAATCAGATGCGGTTCAGCCAGAACATATGGGCAGGATAGCCCTCGCCTGCCAGCAGGGCCATGGTTTCGGCGAGTGGCAGGCCGACGACCGCCGAATAAGAGCCGACGATTTTGACCGGAAACACACCGGCCAAGCCCTGAATGGCATAGCCGCCCGCCTTGCCGCGCCATTCGCCGGAGGCGAGATAGGCCTCCATCTCCTGGGCCGACAACCGCTTGAAGCGAACGCGGGTTTCGACCAGCCGCCGTCGTTCCGCGCCTCTGGGCGTGATCAAACTGATGCTCGTCCACACCCGGTGGGTGCGCCCCGACAGCAACCGCAGGCAGGAGCCGGCCTCCTCGGCGAGCTCGCATTTCGGCAGAATGCGCCGCCCCACCGCCACCACCGTATCGGCAGCCAGCACGAAGCAATCGGCAAACCCGTCGCGGGTACCGGCGATCTTCGAGGCAGCCTGCGCCTTTTCGCTGGCGAGCCGGGTCGCCAGGGTGCGAGGCAATTCGCTGCGTTTCGGCGTCTCGTCGAGATCGGCGGGAATGAGCGCGTCAGGCTCGATGCCGATCTGCTGCAGCAACGCCAGACGACGTGGCGAGCTGGAGGCGAGCACCAGTTTCGGCCGCCAACCGGCCGTATCGTGCCCGGTCATCCGCGGGCCTCCCTGCGGGCGGCGCCCCTCATCGGGCTTATTTGAACCGGTAGGTGATACGGCCCTTGGTCAGATCATAGGGCGTCATTTCGACCAGAACCTTGTCGCCCGTCAGCACGCGGATGCGGTTCTTGCGCATCTTGCCCGCCGTGTGAGCGATGATCTCGTGGTCGTTCTCAAGCTTCACGCGAAACGTCGCGTTCGGCAGGAGTTCGGTCACGAACCCCGGAAATTCAAGTAGTTCTTCTTTCGCCATAAACCTCGTCCAATCTCGGCCGGACGGCCGACCGCAACCGACGGCTGCGGAAAATTGCGCGGAAATTACTGCAACGCTGCCGTTTTGTGAACAGCAGCGGCACGGTCATGCATGAAATTGTGACAAAATCCCGTTTTCGTGGGGGATCAGGGGGTGTTCTCCACCGCCGCAGCCTCTATATCGGCCCGTTGCAAGGCCCTATATCGCCGGTAAGCGAAGGGAATATGGGCCAGATAGAGGATGCTGAGCCCCGCCAGAACCTCCATCGGGAAGCTGTAGAGGAACAGAATGGCGACCACGACGCCAAACAGCACCACGATGAAATATTCGCGCGGCACCCGGCCCATTTCCTTGCCGGACAGATGCGGAATGCGGCTGACCATCAGGAAGGCGATCAGCAGGGTATAGATGATGAGGGCGACCACCATGGCCTTGCCGCTGGCAAAGCCAAATAGGGAGTGCGTGAGGTAAACCGGCAGCAGCACGACGATGGCGCCCGCCGGCGAGGGCATGCCGACGAAGAAACGGGCCGCCCATTTCGGCTTGTTGGGGTCGTCGATCGCCACGTTGAAGCGGGCCAGACGCAGGGCGCAGGCCACCGCATAGACCATGGCGGCGAACCAGCCGGCGGATTTGATGTCGTTAAGCGCCCACATGTAGAGAATCATCGCCGGCGCGACACCGAAGTCGATGAAGTCGGCCAGCGAATCAAGTTCCGCGCCGAAGCGCGAGGTCGAATTCAGTGCCCGCGCCAGACGACCGTCGAGGCCGTCGAGCACCGCCGCGCCGGCGATGGCATAGACGGCGAGATCGAAGCGCGCCTCGATGGCGAAGCGAATCGCCGTCAGGCCGAGACAGAGGCCAAGCAAAGTCACCAGATTGGGCAGCACATAGCGCAGCGGAATGCGCGAGAAGCGCCGCCGCTGACTTGTTTGCGCTTGTTCCGGTGTGGCCAATGGATCGTCCATTACGGCAACCTCAAGCGGAACGGAAGACGCGGCGGGGCGTGCGCGCCGCAAGATCCGCGATCACGGTTTCGCCGGCCACCGTCTTGGAGCCGATATCGACCGTCGGGGTCGCGGTGTCGGGCATATAGACATCGACGCGCGAACCGAAGCGAATGAGGCCGATGCGTTCGCCCGGCTGCACACTATCACCTTCCTTGCTGAAGCTGACGATGCGGCGCGCGATCAGGCCGGCGATCTGCACCACGCCGAAAATCCCGGCCGGCGTTTCGATGACGAAGCCGTTGCGCTCGTTGTCTTCGCTCGCCTTGTCGAGATCGGCATTGACGAACAGGCCGGGTTTATAGGCGATGCGCTGAATGCGGCCGGAAACCGGCGAACGGTTCACGTGACAATCGAACACCGACATGAAGACCGAAACGCGCTTCATCGGCCGCTCGCCGAGGCCC
This sequence comes from Rhizobiales bacterium 62-17, assembly GCA_001898965.1. Taxonomy (GTDB): domain Bacteria; phylum Pseudomonadota; class Alphaproteobacteria; order Rhizobiales; family Beijerinckiaceae; genus Terripilifer. The sequence goes on along the minus strand of MKVW01000001.1, from coordinate 412,935 downwards.
AATTCCGGTGGCGGCACGAAGGAACCAACCGAACAGACGACACCGTCGGCGGGCGAAATCACCAGCGTCTCGTCGATCGGCGTGACCCGCACCGGATCGCGAAAGAAATAGATGCACCAGAGCGTCAGCACCAAGCCGATCCAGCCCAGCGGCGACCAGAGCCAGTAGAGAATCAGGGACGCGATCGCGAAGCCGGCGATGAACAGATAGCCCTCCGGGTGAATGGGGGTGACCTGCCGGCGTACACTGTCCAAAATGCTCATGAATCTGCCTTTGTCCTATCTTGCCCCCGCGCGGGCGAGTGGAGCCGGTCTTTTGCCACCGAAACGGGTTAAAGTCACGGCCAAGGAGGGATTCAGGGGTAAATCCCCGGTTTTGACCTGAATCAAGACCCTGGGCCTCGCGCCGCTGGACGCCATTGGGCGCGCAAACCTACAGTCGACCCACCGTCGCTATCGGCAATGGCGGCATGCAAGACGGCCAGCAACAAGGCGGCCGGCGTAGGGGCCGGTTGGGAGGAAGTGATCCATGACCGCGCTCGAGCGAACCTATGACGGCATCATCATCGGAGCCGGCCACCATGGGCTGGTGCTCGGCAGCTATCTGGCGAAAGCCGGGCTCGACATTCTCCTTGTCGACCGCCGGCTCGACTATGGCGGCGGTCTGTGCACCAAGGAAGCGACCCTGCCCGGCTTCTATCACAATCTGCATTCGATCAATCATTTCCACATCAGCGAGACGCCCTGGTTCAAGGATCTCGGCCTCGCCGAGCGCGTCACCTACATCACGCCGCGCTATGAATTCGGCCAGCCGCATCTCGATGGATCGGCCTTGGTCTTCGGCCGCGATCTCGAAGAAACGCTCGCCAACGTCGCCCGCTTTTCTGAGAAGGATGCGCGCACCTTCCGCGAGTGGAACCGCAAAGCCGAACAGATTACCCGCGATATCTTCCTGCCGGAACGCTATAGCGAGCCGCTGCCGCAGGCCGAGCGCGAGCGACTGCTGGCGCGCACGGCCGGAGGACGCGACTTCCTGGCGATGACGCAGCGCCAGCCGCTCGACGTGGTCAACGAATTGTTCGAGAACGACCACGTCAAACTGCTTTTCCTGTTCAAGGTCTCGCTGTTCGGCACCTGGCTCGTCGATACCATGTCCAAGACGAGCCCGATGGGCTCGATCATTCGGGCTTTCGACCTGCAAAGCGGCTATCAGCTCTGCCAAGGCGGTTCTTTCAACCTGGCGCGCGGCCTGATGGAAACATTCATCGCCGCCGGCGGGCGCTTTCAGCCGCAGGTTGCCATCGACCGGATCGTCATCGAAGGCGGGCGCGCCACCGGTATCGCGCTGACCGACGGACGCACGGTGCGGGCGCGCCAGTTCGTCTCCTCGACCATCGACGTGCACCAGACCTTCGAGAAACTGATCGGGCGCACGCAATTGCCACAGGCGTTCGCGCGCAAGCTCGATGACTTCCAATATACCGGCTGGACGATCTTCGGCGTCCATCTGGCGCTGGAGGAATCGCCGAATTTCACCGCCGCGCAGTTCGACCCCAACGTCAATCGCGCGCTTAAATGGAGCCTGGGTGCGGAAACGATGGAGGATTTGTTCTCCGCCTTCGCCGACGTGCGCGCCAACAAGCCGCCCAAGATCATCCAGTTCGGTTCAGGGCCGATGAGCCTGCTCGATCCGACGCAGGCACCACCGGGCAAGCACACCACCTATGCCTGGCAGGTCATGCCGTTTGAGCCCGATATCGGCACGCAGAGCTGGGACGATTTCAAGGAAGAGTTTTCCGAGAAGATGATCGAAACCTTCGCCCGTTATGCACCCAATGTCAGCGGCAAGAAGATCCTCGGCAAATATGTCTATACCGCCAAGGAATATGCGCAGGAGATGATCAACATGCGCGGCGGCGACATTTTCATGGGCGCCTTCAACGCCGAACAGGTGATGTTCAACCATTTCGGCTATCGCACGCCTATTCCCAATCTCTATATGAGTGGATCGGCCGCCCATCCAGGTGGTGCCATCTCGGGCGGCGCCGGCTATATCAGCGCCGGCCTCATCGCCCGCGACATCGGCGCTAAATTGTGGTGGAAGCCTTGGGACGCGCATGAGGCGCTTGGCGCGATGCAGGAGGCGTAAGCTTCAAATCCGCTGGACGTTCCAGCGCCGCGTTCTATAGTCGCCTTCAACAAAGCGGCCGTCAGATGTCGCTGGGCTGGAGGAATGCACCACTCGCGATCGTTCGCGCATACTCCTTCACGCTATGCAAAAGCTTTCAGGAAGGAAACATATGCGCCGGTTCATTCTCTCTGCCCTCATCGCCTCGACGCTGGCCTGGAATGCCCAGGCGGCGGACAAGATCGTCGTCGGCACCGTGCCCAACACCAGCGACGGACCGATCATCTGCGCCATCGAGAAAGGCTATTTCAAGGAGCAGAACATCGAAGTGGAGCTGACCTCGTTCCGCACCGCGTCGGACATGACGCCGATGGTGGTGCGTGGTGATATTCCCATCATGGGCGGTGGCGTCAGCGTCTCCTATTTCAACGCGCTCGCCCAGGGCATGCCGCTGCGCTATTTCCTAAGCCGGGCGCAAATCCGCTCGCATCACAAGATCATCCTGCGCAAGGGCCTGGACGCAAAGGTCAAGACCGTCGCCGATCTGAAAGGCCTGCGCATCGCCACCACGGCGGCGGGCGGCTTTTCCGAATATGAACTGGGCAAAGCCTTGGAGACGGCGGGGCTGACGCTCGATGATGTCGAAACCAAGCCGCTCGCCATGCCGCAGACACTGACGGCCATGGTCAATGGCGCCATCGATGCCGCCGTGCTCATCCCGCCCTTCGACGGTGGTGCCATGCGCGATGGCGCCACCATGCTGGTGCGCCTCGATCACATCGTCAAACCGGAGATGGAAGTGGCGGGCCTCATCTATAACACCGACTGGGCCGCCAAGAACCGCGATCTGCTCGACCGCTTCACCGCCGCCTATATCAAGGGCGCGCGCTACTTTCAGAAAGCCGTCGAGAACGGTCCCAACCGCGACGAGATCATCGACTACTTTCTAAAATATGCGCCGATCAAGAACCGCGCCATTTTCGCCGATACGTCCTGGTCGGACGTCAATCCGAACGGCAAGGTCGTCGTCGCCTCCTTGCTCGACCAGCAGGATTTTTACATCCGCCGCGGCTATCTCAAGGCGAAAATCCCGGTCGAGAAACTGGTCGACGAAGAGACCGCCGTGCGGGCGTTGAAACTGCTGCAGGCCAAAGGCGAATGAACGTGCTTATTTAGCGCTCTCATTCGCCGCGCTGCGCCGCACCGCCTTTTCGTCATCGCTCAACTCGTCGCTATTCACGACGGCCGCGGTCTCCTGGATGAGTTCGGTGAAATCGCCGCTGATCGCCACATGGTTTGACTTGCCCTCGGCGGCTTCGGCGCGACGCAGGGTTTCCTGCGCCTCGTCGACCTCGCGCTGACGATTCCACATGGCGCTATAGACACCGCCCAGGGCCAGCAGATCCTCGTGCCGGCCGCGTTCCACGATCTCGCCCTGATCGAGCACGAGGATTTCGTCGGCATTGACGATAGTCGACAGGCGGTGGGCGATCACCAAAGTGGTGCGATCCTTCACCACCCGTTCCAGTGCCCCTTGGATTTCCCGCTCGGTGAAGGAATCGAGCGCCGAAGTCGCCTCGTCCAGCATCAGAATCGGCGGCGCCTTAAGGATGGTGCGGGCAATGGCGACGCGCTGCTTCTCGCCGCCTGAAAGCTTCAACCCGCGCTCGCCGACCTGAGCCTTATAGCCACCGGGAACGGTGCGAATAAACTCATCGATCTGCGCCAGCTTGGCCGCCGCCTCGACCTCGTCCTGGGTCGCGTCCCAGCGGCCATAGCGGATGTTGTAGGCGATGGTTTCGTTGAACAGCACCGTATCCTGCGGCACCATGCCGATCTTCTCGCGCAGCGACTCCTGGGTGATGTCGGCGATGTTCTGACCGTCGATCAGGATGCGGCCGCTCTGCGGCTCGTAGAAACGAAACAGCAGCCGTGACAGCGTCGATTTGCCCGCGCCCGACGGCCCGACGACCGCGACGGTCTTGCCCGCTGGCACTTCGAACGAAATGCCTTTCAGGATCGGCCGCGCCGGATCATAGGCGAACTGGACTTTATCGAATGTCACCGTGCCCTGAGCTATCTTGAGCGGCTGCGCGTCCGGCTTGTCCGTAACCTCGGGCTTCTGCCCCAGCACGTCGAACATCTGCTCGATGTCGATGGTCGCCTGTTTGATCTCGCGATAGACCATGCCCATGAAGTTGAGCGGCTGGTAGAGCTGGATCATCAGCCCGTTCAGAAGAACGAAATCGCCAATCGTATTGGTGCCGTTGCGGATGCCGATGACGCACAGGATCATCACGATCGACAGCGCGGCGGCAAAGATGATGCCCTGGCCGGAGTTCAGCACGGCGAGCGAAACGTAGCTCGAAATGCTGTTCTTCTCGTAACGCGCCATGGACTTGTCGTAGCGCGCGGCCTCGCGCTTCTCGGCACTGAAATATTTCACCGTCTCATAATTGAGCAGCGAGTCGATCGCCTTCACATTGGCGTCGGTATCGCTCTCGTTCATGTCGCGACGGATCGAAATGCGCCAGTCGGTGGCGACCTGAGTGAACCAGAGATAGACGACGATCATGACGCCGATCGTCAGCATGTAGCGCCAATCGAAGGCGAAGTAGAACACGCCAAGAATAAGCGCGAATTCGACGACGGTCGGCACGCCCGTCAGCATGCTCATACGCACGATCTGCTGGATCGCCTCGCGACCGCGCTCGAGAATGCGCGTCAGGCCGCCGGTCTTGCGTTCGAGATGGAAGCGCAGCGACAGGTCATGTAGATGAACGAAGACCTCGTTGGCCAGACGGCGCACCGCGTGCATCGCCACGGCAGCGAACAAGGCATCGCGCGCCTGGGTGAAGAGCTGCATGAAAATGCGCAGCAGGCCATAGATGATGCAGATGACGATCGGCCCGGCGAGAATGGCCGGCAGAGGTACGTTGGCGCTCCCTGGATGTGCCAAAGCATCCGTCGCCCATTTGAACGAATAGGGCACGAGAATCGTGACCACTTTCGCCGCCAGCAGCAGGACCATCGCGCCAAGGACGCGCATTTTCAGATCGAGCCGGTCCTTCGGCCAGACATAGGGCCACAGATGCCGGACGGTTTCAGCAAGCGTTGCCTCGCGGCGCGCATCTTTGCGCGGCGACGGATGGGCTGGAGGGGTCATCGGTTCAGTCTGTACAGCCGGCGGCCAAAGGCGGCGGGCAAGGTCACGGTTTGATTGTTATGATTCTCATATAGGCGTTTCCCCGGCAAAAGGCACGAGTGTCAGCGGCCTTTTCCTGGAAGCGGCCTCCAATCAGGGCGTTGGATTGGGCACGACCAGAACCTGGCCGGGATAAATCAGGTCCGGATCGCGGATTTGGTCGGTATTGGCGTCGTAAATCTGGGTGTAACGCACGCCATGGCCGAGCATGGTCCGGCTGATCCGCCACAGACTGTCGCCCCGCTCGACGCGAGCGGTGCGCAGTTCCGCCACGACGGTGGACTGAGGCGCGGCCGCGGCGGCATCGGAGCGTTTTTCGGGGCCGGCGGCCGTCGTTGCCGGCGTGGCCGCCTCGGCTTGCCGTTGCGCGGTGGATTCGGAGGCTGGAGATGCGGCGTCCCGCTTGCCCGACGTGGCGGCCATCGTCCCGGCGGCGGGATAGTCGAACGGCACTTCCGCGCGCGCCACGACGCCGCCGTCCTGGCCCAGAACATCGGCGCGAACCGCATATTTGCCCGACGACATGCCCTTCTCGACCCGCACCGACCAACGGCCATCGGGACCGGCCTGGGCGGAGGCGATGAGGGCGCCATTTAGATAAAGCCGGACCTGGGCGCCGGCCGTCGCGAGACCAGAGAGGAAGAAGCCGCCGCCTTCTTGCGCCTCAACGGCGCGAATGGCGACGGGCGGACTGGCCGACGCGGCATTTTGCGGGGCAGCATTTGCGGGCGCCGCCGAGGACGCTGCTGGCGCGGCTTCTGCTTTGGCAGCGGCGGGCTTGGCGTCGGAGAGAATGCGCGTCGGTTTGTCCGGCTCCGCCAAGGCGACGACCACGTCGCGGCTGCCCGGCTTGGGTACGGCGATGGCGACCGTCTGATCGGAGGTCACCGCATCGGCCTGAAGCGACAGGAGATGATCGCCCGGCGGCAGCGCGGGCGGCAGGATCACGAATTGCCCTTCGCCATTGGCCGTCACTTCGCCGACCGGCTTGCCGGCGGAAAAGAGTGTGATCTTGGCATTGGGCGCGGCGCGGCCGGCAACCACCGTCTCCCCCGAGGGTTCGACACGCACTACGTCGAACTGCGGTTTCGGGCCGTTTGCTGCCGGCTTGCCGGCTGGCGTCTCGGGCTTGGCGGCATCTAGCTTCGCAGCATCAGGCTTGGCTTGGAGTTGCGTTTGAGATTGGGCCTGGGCCGTGGCTTCGGTCGGCACAGCGGCTGATGACGTCGGCGCCGGCGCGGACCACGTGCGCCACAGATTCCAGCCGATGAAGATAGCCGCGATCAGGGCCACCAGCACGGCGATCCCGTAAACAACCCGATTCGACAAACCCAACATCACCTGTACCGCCTGGCTGACGCCGCCTGATTATTCAGGTGATTTAACCATTATGACAGCGAAAGGCCAATGCGGGCGATTTCGCGCGGCCAAGCTTGCTGGAACCGTGCCTTGACCCTGCCACAAGCGCACGTCAAAGCTGTGCCATGACTGAAATTCGCAATGTTTGTGTTTACTGTGGTTCCTCTCCTGGAACCGATCCGATTTTCGCAGATGCAGCCCGCCAGCTCGCCACCGAACTGGTGAATGCTGGCATGGGTCTCGTGTATGGCGGCGGCAGCCATGGCCTGATGGGCATTCTCGCCCGCTCGGTCTATGAAGCCGGCGGCCATGTCACGGGCATCATTCCCGACTTCCTCGACGTGCGCGAACGGCGCTTCAAGGAAGCGCAGGAACTCGTCGTCGTCGCCGACATGCATACGCGCAAGCGCATGATGTTCGAGAAGGCCGATGCCTTCGTCGCTCTGCCTGGTGGCATCGGCACGCTTGAGGAACTCGTCGAACAGCTCACCTGGGTGCAGCTCGATCGTCATAACAAGCCTGTCGTGCTCGCCGACATCGGTGGCTTCTGGCGGCCGTTGCTCGATCTGTTCGCGCATATGCGCTACAAAGGCTTCATCCGCAGCGATCTCGAAGTGCGCTATCAGGTCGCCGAAAAAATCGAGGACGTGGTGCCGATCCTTCGTGCAGCGAAGGAACAAGGCAAGCGTGCCGGCATGGAGTCGGCGGATTTGACGTCACGCCTCTAGTTGGCGATGCTGCGTTAAAATTCAGAGTATATCTTAGGAGAGGAGCAGCCATCATGACGTTGATCCGTCACACCCTCACGCGTTCCATGGTCGTGGCTGCGGCCGCGGTGACTTTGTCGCTGACAGCGACGTCGGGCTTCGCGCAATCGAAGCGTGGTCCATCGAGCCCAGGCCGCATCACCGTGGAGAACAAGCGCGACGCCGCGCTGGTGGAACTGAAACTCGTCGGCAAGGAAGGCGCTGCGGCAACCGAACGCGTGGTGGCGAAGAACCTAGCGCCGGGCAAGCGCGCCACCTTCACCCTGCCGCCGCGCTCGGGCTGCACCTTCGATCTCGCTGGTACGTTCGAGGACGACAGCGTGATGGAAGCGGAAGACCGCAACCTGTGCCGGGACAAGGTGCTGCGCCTCGTCGAGTGAGGCGTAGGCCGTGAATTCGAGGGCGTGAAATGCGAGGAAAGCGCCCTTGCATGGGGTTGTTCCTCAGAATCGCGTGACACCCCCCTCCCCGATCTAAGAGCCCCTTCTTTTGCCGCGCCCGTCGCGGCGAAACCGGGCTCAAAGATACGAAGGGAGGGCGGCGGAATTATGCTCACCCCAGAGCGATAGCGATCAGCAGCAACACGGCTGCTTGCTATTGGATGGCGAAGTGCAGGCAGATGCTTGCTTCTGCTCTTCCAGCCAACGGTCACGCGGCTTGCAGCTCGCGGCGCGTGGCGACAGAGCGACCGACAACACGCCCTGGGACAGGACCGGTGAAGCAGCACAGTAAAGCTGCATCGGTGCAACGCCATCACTGACCTCGAAGGTCAGCCGCGCGTTAGCACCTAGCGCAAAATGCGTGGACACCTTGCGAATGATGGCAGCGAATTTCCCTGCCGTCATATGGGTGCGATCACCATCAATCACATCCCAAAGCTGGACAAAGATTTCCGACCACGCTTCGGGATTTCCGCCGCAATCCAGCGCGGCGAACTGACCTGTCTTCACTTCGGTGACATGATAGCCGCGCTGAATCGCGCGACCGTCGGTGGAAAACACGAGGGGCGTTGCGGGGTTCGCGTCGCAGGCGGCGAGCAAATCGCCCAGCGCAATATCATCGATGATGGCGGCGGACGGCAGGGACAGGTCCATCTTGTCAATCTCGATCATCTTTGCTATCCATATTTCAATTATCATTGAATTATAGGATTATTGAAATATGGAAGAACGTCAAGCCCTCATGGCCTTCGCGGCTCTTTCTCAGGAAACCCGCCTTCGCATTGTGCGATTGCTCGTGACCGCTGGGCCTGACGGCATGGCGGCCGGCGCCATTGCCGAGGCAACGGGTGTCTCGGCCTCGAATGTGTCGTTTCACTTGAAAGAACTGACCCAAGCCGGACTGGCGGCGGCAAAGCGGGAAGCGCGCTCGATCTACTACACGGCCGACTATTCCGCGCTGTCGGGACTGATCGCCTTCCTCATGCGCGATTGCTGCGCCGGACATCCCGAAATCTGCATACCGGCGGCCACGCAATCGTGCTGCGGCCTAGAAGCCAAGGAGCTCCCCCGTGCTTGATCGCGTCTACAACGTGCTGTTTCTCTGCACCGGCAATTCCGCCCGTTCGATCCTCGCGGAAGCGATCCTGCGCAAGGATGGCGCGGGGCGCTTCAACGCTTTTTCGGCCGGCAGCCAGCCGAAGGGCGAGGTCAATCCGATTGCGTTAGCCACACTGCGCAACTGGGATTATCCGGCGGAAGGGTTCAGCTCGAAAAGCTGGGACGTGTTTGCTGAGCCGAACGCGCCAGTCATGGATTTCGTCTTCACGGTCTGCGATAGCGCAGCCGGAGAAACCTGCCCGTTTTGGCCGGGCCAGCCGATGACGGCGCATTGGGGCATCGAAGACCCAGCAGCCATCGAAGGAACCGACATCGAAAAGCAACGCGCGTTCAACGACGCGTTCCGCTTCATGAAGAACCGGATTTCCGCTTTCATGGCTTTGCCGCTCAAAAGCCTCGACGCGATGGCCCTCGGCACGAAGTTGCGCGAGATCGGCCAGTTGGAAGGATCGACAAACAAGCGGGACGATGTGGCGTGAGTGAAGCGGTCGCAACGACCCCATCCCCCAAAACCTCATCCATGAGCCTCTTCGAGCGCTATCTGACGCTTTGGGTGGCACTCTGCATTGTCGTCGGCATCGTTCTCGGCCGGATGATGCCGGACGTTTTCCACGTCATCGGTGCAACGGAAATCGCGCAGGTCAATCTGCCGGTGGCCGTGCTGGTCTGGCTCATGGTCATTCCCATGCTGCTGAAAATCGACCTCGCCGCACTGGGCCAAGTCGGAACGCATTGGCGCGGCATAGCTACGACAGTCGGCATCAACTGGCTGATCAAACCCTTCTCGATGGCGCTCCTGGCATGGATCTTCATCGCGAACGCCTTCCGCCCCTACCTTCCCGCCGATCAGCTCGAAAGCTATACCGCAGGACTGATCCTGCTTGCCGCTGCGCCCTGCACGGCCATGGTCTTCGTGTGGTCGAATCTGGTGGACGGCGAACCCCATTTCACGCTTGGGCAAGTGGCCCTCAACGACACCATCATGGTGGTAGCCTTCGCGCCGATCGTCGGCCTTTTGCTCGGTCTCTCGTCCATCGTCGTGCCGTGGGGAACGCTACTGCTCTCGGTGCTGCTCTACATCGTCGTGCCGGTGGTCGTGGCGCAGCTCTGGCGCCGACGTTTGCTCAGCGGCGGCGGGCAAGCCGCCTTGGAGCAGACACTCAAAGCTTTGTCGCCGTTGTCTCTTGGCGCGCTGCTGCTGACACTCGTTCTGCTGTTTGGTCTGCAAGGCGAACAGATCACGCGCCAACCAGCCATTATCGCCATGTTGGCGGTGCCCATTCTCATTCAGGTCTATTTCAACGCCGGGCTGGCCTACTGGCTCAACCGCCGTCTTGGCGTCGAATGGTGCGTGGCCGGGCCGTCCGCGCTTATCGGTGCGAGCAATTTCTTCGAACTAGCCGTGGCAACAGCCATTGCGTTGTTCGGCTTCCAGTCGGGAGCCGCGCTCGCAACTGTCGTCGGCGTCCTGATCGAAGTGCCCGTCATGCTGTCGGTCGTTGGGATCGTGAAGGCGTCGCGAGGTTGGTACGAACGCGGGACAGCGGCATGACTGCCGCTGCCTCAGGCCTCCGCCTTCATCAGCTTGTAGTTGATCGAATCCAAGAGCGCCTGGAACGAGGCATCAATGATGTTGGCTGACACGCCGACCGTCGACCAGGTATTGCCCTGGCTGTCGCCAAATTCGATCAGCACGCGCGTCACCGCATCGGTGCCGCCCTGGAAGACGCGCACGCGATAGTCGCGCAGTTCCAGGTCCTCGATATAGGGCTGGTATTTGCCGAGGTCCTTGCGCAAAGCGAGATCGAGCGCGTTCACGGGCCCCGCGCCTTCGGCGGCGGAGATAAACGTCTCGCCATCGACACGCACCTTGACGATGGCTTCCGATACGGTGACCAGTTCACCGACCGCATTATGCCGGCGCTCGACATTGACGCTGAAACGCTCGACGTCGAAATAATCCGGCGCCTGGCCGAGAACACGACGCGCCAGCAATTCGAAAGAGGCATCGGCGCCTTCATAGGCATAGCCCTGCGCTTCTTTCTCCTTCACCTCCTCCAACACGCGCATGACGCGCGGATCGTCCTTGGCGACGGTGATGCCGAGGCGTTCGAGTTCCGCCAGCACGTTCGACTTGCCGGCCTGATCGGACACCAGAACCTTTCGCACATTGCCGACCGCATCCGGCTCGACATGTTCATAGGTCTTGGGGTCCTTCAACACGGCGGAGGCATGGATGCCGGCCTTGGTGGCGAAGGCGGAGGCGCCGACATAGGGCGCATGGCGGTTCGGCGCACGATTGATCAGTTCGTCGAAGGCGTGGCTGAGCTTGGTCAGGCCGCGCAACTTCTCATGCGTCACGCCGATCTCGAAACGATCGGCGAATTCGCGCTTCAACAGAAGCGTCGGGATGATCGAAACGAGATTGGCATTGCCGCAGCGCTCGCCCAGGCCATTCAACGTGCCCTGGATCTGCCGTGCGCCGGCGCGGATAGCGGCGAAGGAATTGGCCACCGCATTTTCGGTGTCGTTATGGGTGTGGATGCCCAAATGGCTGCCGGGGATGTGGCGTGCCACTTCGCCGACGATGCGCTCGACTTCATCCGGCAAGGTGCCGCCATTGGTGTCGCACAGCACGACCCAACGGGCGCCGGCTTCATAAGCGGCGCGCGCGCATTGCAGCGCATAGTCGGGATTGTTTTTGTAGCCATCGAAGAAGTGCTCGCAATCGAGCATGGCCTCGCGACCGTTCTTGCTGGCATAGGCGATGGAATCGCCGATGCCTTCGAGATTTTCCTCAAGCGTGATGCCGAGCGCGACGTGCACCTGAAAATCCCAGCTCTTGGCGACATAAACGATCGCATCGGCCTCGGCTTCCATGAGGCCGGCAATGCCTGGATCGTTGGAAGCGGAGCGCCCCGGCCGCTTGGTCATGCCGAAAGCCGCGAAGCGCGCCTTCTTCACCGCCTTCTTGCGAAAGAATTCGGTGTCGAGCGGATTGGCGCCGGGATAACCGCCTTCGACATAATCGAGGCCAAGATCGTCGAGCAGCGCGGCGATGCGGCGCTTGTCGTCGATGGAGAAATCGACACCCGTGGTCTGCGCGCCATCGCGCAAGGTCGTGTCGAAAAGATAGAGGCGTTCGCGGGTCATTGGGTGGTTTCCATCACCAGCGGCTTGGCCATCGTCGTATTGGCGAGCCAGACACCGGCCCGCTCGACGCTGTTGCGCTGGCGCGGCTCGTAGCCGCGTTGTTTAAAGAAGGGCTGCGCCGTGTCGCTGGCGTCGGTGGTCAATTCCTTGACGCCACGCGCCGCCGCCAGCCGCTCGAGCCCATCGCAAAGGGCGCTGGCGACACCCTGGCGGGCGAAACCCGAATGGACATAGAGCATTTCGACAACGGCGCCGCGCAAAGTGGCGAAGCCGGCGACCTCGCCGTCCACTTCAGCCAAAATGGTGAGACCGTTGGCAAGGTTGTCGCCGAACTTCTGCTCGTTTTCGACGCTGGCGATCCATGCGGTGCGCTGCTCTTCGTCGTAATCGTCCTGCGTCAATTCCTCGATGCTGTCGACGAAGACATCAATGAGCGCTGGCAGGTCGGCTGGCAGCAGAATGGGGCGAAGGCTCGGTGCGCTCATCGCTTGATCTCCCGAGTCGTGACTTGCCAAGTGGTGACCATTTCGCCTGTCGCGGGATCCTTGCCGTCCATGAGCTGCAAGCCCATGGCGACAAGCTCGTCGCGGATTTCATCCGAGCGCTTCCATTCCTTGTTCTTGCGCGCCTCGATGCGCTCTCGAATGCGCACGGCGATCAACTCTTCGTCGAGTTCTGCCGCCAGATGCTGCGTGCGCGGCTGATAGGCCTCAAGGTCGATGCCAAGCAACGGCAGACTGGCCGCCAGCGTGTTTGCCTCGCCGGCGCGCGCCAGACGATGCAGCTCGGTCAGCGCCAACGAGGTGTTGAGATCGTCAGCCAGCGCCTCGATGAACGCTTCCGACGGCGTTCCCGGCTTCACGCCCTTCGCCAGCGCGGCCCAATCGTCGAGCGTCGCTTCCGCTTCGTTCAAGCTGCGCACGGTCCAGTCGATCGGCTGGCGATAATGGGTTCGTAGCATCGACAGGCGCAACACCTGCCCCGGCCATTTGCGGCCGCCGAAATTTTCGGTCTCGAGCAATTCGTTGATGGTGACGAAATTGCCGAGGCTCTTCGACATTTTCTCGCCTTCGACCTGCAGGAAGCCGTTGTGCATCCAGACATTGGCCATGACCGGATGATTGAAGGCGCAGCGCGACTGGGCGATCTCGTTTTCATGGTGGGGAAACACCAGATCGATGCCGCCGCCGTGAATGTCGAACATTTCGCCGAGATGTTTCCACGACATGGCCGAGCATTCGATATGCCAGCCGGGCCGGCCGCGGCCCCAGGGCGATTCCCAGCCCGGCTCTTCGTCCTTCGACGGTTTCCAGAGCACGAAATCCATGTCGCCCTTCTTATAGGGCGCGACATCGACACGGGCGCCGGCAATCATTTCGTCGAGCGGGCGGCGCGACAGGCGGCCGTAGTCGGCCATGGAGGGCACCGAGAACAGCACATGGCCGTCGGCCGCATAGGCGTGGCCGCTGGCGATCAGCTTCTCGATGATGGTGACCATCTCGGCGATATGTTCGGTGGCGCGCGGCTGCACGTCGGGCGGCAAGGCACCCAGCGCGGTGACATCGCTTTGGAAGATGGCGTTGGTCTGTTCGGTTAATTGGCGAATGGAAATGCCGCGCTCGGCAGCGCGTTCGTTGATCTTGTCGTCGACGTCGGTGATGTTGCGGACATATTTGACGTGGCCGACACCATACACATGGCGCAGCAGACGGTAGAGCACGTCGAAGACGATGATCGGCCGCGCATTGCCGATATGGGCATAGTCATAGACCGTGGGGCCGCAGACATACATGCGCACCTGGGCCGGATCGATCGGGCGGAAATCCGCTTTCGTCCGGGTCAGCGTATTGTAAAGGCGCAAGGTCGGCACAGTGGACATAGGTTTCCCTCTCCGGCCAGCTGGCGGGGGGCGATGTCGTTTTCAATGCGCGAAAAGACGGCTCCAGCCAGCGGGCGGGCTAGCTAATAATAATCCGGCAGAGGCACGGGCGGAGCGACATGGCCGGCACCATGATGGAGAGCGGTCTCTCCGTCAAGCGCATTACCCGGCTATTTATAACCGCGGTTAAACGAATTTTCACAGGATGGCGCCATCTTTCGGTCACCAAGACGACCGCGCCGGTGCTTCCATGCGTAAGCTGTTCCCGTTTGAAATCCCCGTTCCGCCGATGATCCTCCCGCTGGCCGCCGCTTTTCTGGCGCTGGCCACCGCCCTCGGCCAGGTCCGGGCGGCCGAGCCCGTCCGTTCCTTCGTCATCGCGGCGGAGGATGGCTACGGCATCAGCGAATGCGTCGCCAGCCGGCAGGCCTGCGGGCGTGTGGTGGCAGATGCCTGGTGCGAAGGCCACGGCTTCGGCAAGGCCTCGGCCTATGGTTCAGCCGACGATGTCACCGGCTCCGTCGCGGTCGCCCAGATGTCCGCGCCGCCGCGCGGCTCGGTGATCATCACCTGCGGCGACTAACCTGCTTTGTCATTTAGACGCGTCTTCATGGCGTTTGGCTGAGCCAAACTTTGAAACGCTATGCCTAAATCCCGAACTTCATCAGCAGCGCCCGCCATGGCGTGATGGCGAAGATGCGCGTGTTGTGGAAGGCGGCGAACCGCCAGCCCGTCCCTTCGCGCACCGCCACCAGGGTCTGGATCGAGCGGCGTGAGGGATGGAAGGTCTTCTGTCCGGCCAGCCGGCTGTTGCCGATGCTGTGAACGAGCATGGTCGCGGCATCGAGCGGCTTCACATCGACGGTCTCGAAGGTGATCCGCGAGCCTTTGAGATGCGTGTCGAACAAAGCCTGATGGCTCTCCGCCACAGCTTGCCGCCCGCGCAGCCGATCGCCGTTGAAGGTGACGTAGTCGCAGGTTTCGGTGAAGCCGGCGCCATAGGCCGTGCCGTCGCCGGCATTCCAGGCCCGCGTCAATTGCGTGATCAGACCGCCGATGGCGGCGGCATCACCAGCCGGCAAGCTATCGCTGGCCTGGGTTTGCTTTCCCGTGTCGGTCACGTTAGCCTCACTCACGATGTATAATTCTTAGTATCTAAGATATATTTCTTGTAAGATAAAGCAGAGGCGATGTCAACGAAACCGCGTGGAATGGACGGCGTGAATGGCTGGCGCGAATTGAGCGCGCGCACGATTTTCCTGCATCAGGCGATCGCCGATCATCTCGGCCTCAACATCACCGACCATAAATGCCTGGATATCGTGCTGACCCATGGTC
This sequence comes from Rhizobiales bacterium 62-17, assembly GCA_001898965.1. Classification (GTDB taxonomy): domain Bacteria; phylum Pseudomonadota; class Alphaproteobacteria; order Rhizobiales; family Beijerinckiaceae; genus Terripilifer. Next base: position 397,548 of record MKVW01000001.1, on the reverse strand, counting down.
CAATGACCGCCGGCCGGCTGGCCGAGGACAGTGCCCTGACCACCGGCGCCATCACCGGTGTCGTCGACCGGCTGGAAAAAAAGGGGTTCGTGCGCCGCGTCGCCGATCCGCACGACCGGCGCAAAACCATGATCGAGGCGGTCCCCGAAAGTCTGGCCGAGATCGAGCAGATTTTCGCCAGGTTGGCGCAGAAGACCGCCGAAATCACCGCCCGCTACAGCGAGGTCGAGCGCGCGGCGATCGACGACTTCGCCCACCGAGGCGCCACCATGATCGACGCCTTCGTGCGGGAGCTGCGGAGCAAAAGCTCTTAATCCTTCAGGAAATCAGCGCATTTTGGGATGTCGCCGCTCGCGCCCCACGGCATGATTGGCACGCTGGAGGTTGAGTTTTTCGGGCTGCCGTCGATCAGCTTGTCCGAATAGACCATGTAGACCAGCACGTTGCGCTTGGGGTCGCAGCCGCGCACGATCTGCATCTTCTTGAAGATCAGCGAGCGGCGCTCGGAAAACACCACGTCGCCCTGTTCGAATTTGGCCTTGAAACTGATCGGGCCGTATTGCCGGCAGGCCAGCGAAATGTCCGACACTTCTTCTGCGACACCGAACATGCCTTTGAAGCCGCCCTTTTCCGGCACGGTGTAATGGCAGGCCACCCCGTCAACGACCGTATCGTCGATCGCATAGGTCGCCAGCTTGTCGTTGGGCGTCAGCCATTTGAAGACTGTGGATTTGCGGAAGATCAATTCTGGTTCACCAGCCGCCTGAGCGGCGCTGCCGGCGGCCACGGCCATGACGGCCAAAGCCCCGCAAAATCTGGCAAATCCCTTCAAATGTGACATGTACGGCCTCCGAAACGACGCTTCTCATATGGGGTGTGCGCTTGGCGCTACAACGATTGCCATCAAGGGAACAAGAAGTTAACGAAAGTTCGCCGCGCGCCGCTCCCAGAATGGGTCGGCTCCCGAATCAATGGCCAGAGCTGATGAATCTGGGCCGACGAGTTTCAAACGCTTGATGCCAGACTCACTGACCAGCCCTTTGCCGACCAAGGCTCCGATGCCGGGCCTGCGTACCGCACGACGGATCGCCGGCATGGCCTCCATCTGTCTTCTCTCCTGGCTGACGCCCGCCCTAACACCCGCCCTGGCGCAGGTCGATTGCAGCGCCTTGCAGGCGCAGATCGCCCGCACGGGCCAAGGCGGCAGCGCCGGGCGCTATCTCACCGCGCTGAACCGGCAGCGTGGCGAACTCGCCCGCACCCAGGCCTATGCTCAATCGCTCGGCTGCGATCGCCGGCAATTCCTGTTCTTCGGCTCGCCGCCGCCGGCGCAATGCGGGCCGCTGGAACAGCGCATCGGAGCCATGCAGGCCAATCTCGCCAATCTGCAGGCGCAGGTGCAGATGGCGAGCGGTGGCCGCACCCAGCTCATCGCGCAGTACAATACCTATTGTCGCAACAATCAGGTCGCCGTGCAGCAGCCGCGCTCCTTCTTCGAGCAATTGTTCGGCGGCGGGCCGCAATACGAGCAACTGCCGGTCAATCCCCTGCCCGACGACGATCTCGGCGGTGACGACCAGCGTCCGCGCGGCGGCGGTTCGACGGCGATCTGCGTGCGCACCTGCGACGGCGGCTTCTTCCCGGTCAGCTACAGCGCCGGTAGCCGCGATCTCGACAGTTTCGCCGATCTCTGCAAGGCGCTCTGCCCGAATGCCGAAACGGAAGTCTATCGGTTCACCAATGGCGGCAATATCGAAGATGCCATCAACAACGCCGGCATGAGCTACACAAGCCTGCCCAATGCCGGCAAGTTCAAGAAGACTTACGATCCGACCTGCTCCTGCAAGCCGCCCGGCAAATCCTGGGCGGAAGTGCTCGACGGCGCCGAGAAACTGCTCGGCTCGCGCCGCAACGATTTGATCGTCACACCTGAGAAAGCCGAAGAACTGTCGCGGCCCCGTGCGCCACGCGGCACGCAAGCCGCAGCCAATGCGCGTAACGCGCCACAACCGCAGACGCAGCCGCCGGCCTCCACCCTGTCGGCCATTCAAGAGACGGAAAAGCAGGACGCGGCGAGCGGCGAAAACGTGCCCACCGCAAGCTCCGCCAGCGCCGGCATCGAAGGCGGGCGCGCCACGCGCGGCAGCGTCTACGGCGTCACCGACGGGCGGCGTCAGGAGAGCAAGGACGCCGAGGGCCGCAACCGCCGGGTGCGGGTGATCGGCCCGTCGCAGTAAACCTCAGTTCGACAGACGCAGTTGCGACAACGACGCGCCGATGGACTCGAACGTCGTGATGATCTGATCGGCCGTCGTGAGCATCACGAATTTCGCGGGATCACTGGCACAATATTTCAAAGCCTCGGCAGTGGGATCATTGTTAGTATTGACCTGCACGCTATAGATAACAACGCCAGTCTTCTTGATGGCGTCGCACAGGGGTTTCTGCCGGGCATCAACCTCTGGGGAATAATCGCGACCGTTGCCGTCCCAACGGTCCCGGGTGTTGAGACCGTCGCTGAGAATGATGATGACATCCGTATATTTGTAGGCCTCGTCTTTTGCCGGCGCATTCAGCGGCGCGCCCGTGGTTAGCGACTGCCACGCCCAAGCAATACCGATGGTTTGATTGGTGGCGCCATTGGGCTTCATCGAATCAACCTTGGTTTTCAGCTTGGCCCAATCATAGCTCAGACCCATCAGGCTGACCGGCGAATCCGAGGCCTGCGTAGCCGGGAAAAGCGTTGAACTGCTGGTTGGCGCTATATTGCTGAGGTTGGAATTTTTATCGCGGTCCATCACCGAGCCGTCCCAGTTGTCTCGGCTGCAGGTGGACCCGCACCACCTCAGAGCGTCATTGGGAAGCCAATAGTTCCATGTGATCCATGATGCCGCGACATTATCCTTGCCGACATTGACGACGCGGGCGAAGGGGACGATCGACACATAGACATCGCCATCCTTGCCAGCAGCGTTTTTCAAAGAGGTAAGCAGATTATTGGTGGCCGTTCTCAGCGCTTCGATTTTTTTGGGGTCGCCCTTTTTTTTGGGCGGATCGTCCATCGAGCCCGTATTATCGAGCGCCAGTGCAACCCGCAGCCTGGTGCTGCCCCAGGTCGACGTGGAGGTTGCCGCCACATCGTTCGTCTTGACGCCGACCAGGTTCATGAATGTGGTCGGGACCGAAACCCGCGCCGTCACTTGGATGGTCGCATTCTTGTTTCCGACCGGTGTATAGACCATCGTCGTGGTCGGATCGCTCACACCGGTAACACCGAAGCTGGCGGCCACGGATTTTTGCGCGATCGCCAACATCTGCTCGCTCGTCAGACCGGGCGACTGGCGGGCTGTGTTGAGTGCCGCGGCATCGACAGCCGCCTGCAAAGCCGTCTGCACGCGCAGGTCGCGGCTGTAATCGACGGCCGCACCGATCATGATCAACATCGGCAGGAGCGCGAAAGCGACCATCACCGCGACATTGCCATCAGTGGCTCGCAACAAATTTCTGAAATGTTTAGTCGCCATAGTAGAGATCAGCCCCAATGGATCGCGGCCGTTCTTGTAGCGACATTCTGTTACACAACTGTTTTAACGCATCGGCCGCGGAGCTTTTTTCGATTTACCGATCGTTAAGGATAAGCGCGCGTCAAGCGCTGGCGCGTTTGGAAATCGCGACCAGTGTGAGGCCGAGCGCGATCGCAGCGGTGATCGCCAACAGGGCCGCCACGGCAACGACGGCGCCGGCACCCGGCCAGCCAAAGGCCTCGAAAGCGCCGCTGACGAGAACGGGGCCGATCACCTGACCGAAATTGACGCCCGAATTCATCAGGCCCACGACCACCGGCGCGAGAACCGCCGACGGCGCAAGGATTGGCACGGTCGAAAACAACGTTGCCGGGATCAAGCCACCGACGGCCGCGAAGAGCACGCACAGGAGAAACGTCACCGTATCGGGGAACACCGGCAGGAAGACGCCAAGCCCGGCGATGCCCATCGTGGCGGCCGCGACGACGATCAGTTTGGCGCGTCCCACGCCACGCGCCAGAAGATGACCGGCGGCAAGATTGCCGACGATATTGGCGCCGGTGGCAAGCGCGCTCAGAGGACCGGCCCAGCCGTGAGCCACCTGCATGCGCTGGTTCAGCAGCACCGGCAGGAAATTGAACAGCGCCAGAAACATCAAACTGTAGAGCGCGAAACACACCGCCATCAAAACCGGGCCACGGCTGCGCATCGTCAACCATGTGTTGGCGACGAGCGACCGCCAGGACGATGAAAGAACGGGTGCGGCGGAAGCAATGCGGGTCGGAACCATGAGAAAGACCGCATAAGCTGCCACGGCCGCCAAGACCGCGCAGCCCCACCAGAGCATGTGCCAATCGACAAAGAGCGGCCCGATCAACATCGCCAGCGCCATGCCGATGGGCATGAAACAGCTCCACAGCCCGAAGGCGACGTCGCGCCGGCTCGGATCGACCACCCGTTGCAGAATCGCCGGGCCGGCGACGGCTATCAGCAGAATGCCGAGCCCCTCAATGGCGCGCGCCAGCAGCAAGACGGCGAAGGTCGGCGCGAGCGCGCCGAGCGCCGATCCCAGTGCGATGACGGCAAGACCAAGAAGGAAGATGCGGCGATCGCCCATCCGGGAGACGGCGGCGCCGGCGGGAATGCCGCCCAGAAATCCGAAGACGGCGAACAGGCCGGTCAACCATCCCAGTGCCGTGAGGCTGACATTGAAATCGGCCTGCAACAGCGGCGCGGCGACGACCGCCTTGCCGATCTGCAGCGACGACACGACGCCCGATCCCACCAGAAGGCTCACGATGGTCCATTGCCGGGAGGCCGGCATCGCCTGAGATCGGTCCAGCAAAGCCACGCTCGTCATGTCCACTCCGTTTCGCTCCACCGGGTGGAAATGGTGACTTTCCCTGATCTATAGAAGTGAGATAATTTAGATCAAACTGATCTAAAGGATAGATCATGCTTGAAACCGTCAGTCTCGACCAGATCCGCACCTTCGTGACCGTCGCCGATGCCGGCAGCTTTCGGGCCGGCGCCAAGCGCCTGTCGCGGGTGCAATCGGCGGTCAGCCATGCCATCGCCAATCTGGAAGCCGACCTCAGCGTGCAATTGTTCGATCGCTCCGGCCATCGCCCGGTGCTGACGCCGGAAGGGCAGGCCTTGCTGGTCAACGCCCGGGACATTCTGCTGCGCGTCGATACCTTGCGCGCCCGCGCCCGTGGTCTTGGTGAAGGGGTCGAACTGGAGCTGTCGCTAACCGTCGACACGCTCTTCCCCCTCACCAAGGTGGGCGCGGCCTTGCGGGAGATGCATGCGGCCTATCCGTCAGTGGCGATCCGTCTGGCCGTCGCGCCCTTGGGCGGGCCGGTCGCGGCACTGCTCGAACAACGCAGCACCCTGGCGATCCGCGTCGGGGAAGACTTCCGCGATCCGCGCATCGCGCTCGAAGCGCTGTCGTCGATCGAGATGGTGGCGGTGATCGCCTCTCATCATGCGCTTGCGCAGGCCACGGCTGAAACCATCGGCCTGCCGGAACTGGCCGACCATTTGCAGATCGTCCAATCGGACCCGACCTCGCTGTCGGAGGGACGCAGCTTTGGCGTCCTCTCCCCGCAAATCGTTCGCGTCACCACGCAAGACACCAAACATGCGTTGATCGTCGCCGGCCTCGGCTGGGGCCGATTGCCGTTTTGGCAGGTCGAGCGCGATCTCAAGGAAGGCCGCCTTACGCGTCTCAACACGACGGCGCTTGGCCGCAATGCGCAAGTCGTTTCTGAGGCCTATCTCGCCCATCGCGTCGATCAGCCGCTTGGCCCCGCAGCCCGCGCGTTCAGCGTGGCGCTACGACGCCTCGCCACCGCTACGGCCGATTGACCAGAGGATTGTTCCTGAGGCGCTGCGCCGCCAGCTCGACAAAGGCACGGACTTTCGCGGTGACCTTGCGGCCTTCCGGATGCACCACATGAATGGGCAAAGGCTCTTCCTCGTCATCGGTGAGGACGGCGATAAGTTTGCCTTCGGCGATCAACGGCGCGACCTGATAGGACATCACCCGCGTCAGTCCCCAGCCCTGGACCGCCGCTTCGATCGCCGCATCATTGGTGCTGCAAAGCAGCCGCGGCGTGATGCGCACGCTGGTCTTCTGCCCCTGCCCTAAATGCCATTCCGACAACGACCAAGTGCTGGTCGCGCCGACGATCCTATGCGCCGACAAATCCGCCGGGACGCGCGGCGTGCCATGGCGGCGAAAATAATCGGGCGAACCGCAGACCACGCGCCGCACCGTTCCCACGCGCGTGGCCATGAGATTGGACACGGGCAACGGACCGATACGAACCGCGACATCGATCCCCTCTTCCAGCAGGTTCGTCACGCGGTCGACGAGGAAGGCACGCGCCGTCACGCCCGGATGGCGATCGAGATAGTCCATGACGATGGGCAGGACATAGATGCGGCCGAACAGAGCCGGCGCGGAGACCGTCAACGTGCCCGTCGGCGTCGCGAACGAGCCGGCGGCGGCGGCCTCCGCCTCCTGCACCTCGGCAAGGATGCGCCGGCAATCGTCGAGATAGCGGGTGCCAGCCTCGGTCAGGGTGACCGTGCGCGTGGTGCGCACGAAGAGCCGTGTCCCGATCAAATCTTCCAGCGCGGCGACAGCGCGGGTTACCGCAGGTGGGCTCGAGCGAAGGGCCTTGGCGGCCTGGGCAAAACTTCCGGTCTCCGCCACCTTGGCGAAGACTCGCATGGCTTGAAAGCGATCCATCGCAGCCTTCTATTCCGAATAATGGAATAATTATTTTCAAATTACGATTATTAAGGCATCATCTGTAATAGTCTAGAGATTGCCGCCTGTTCAGGAAAGGCAGCCTCATGAAGCTCTATCACCATCCCCTGTCTGGCCATTCGCATCGCGTGCGGCTGTTTTGCGCGCTGGCGGGGCTTCCGCTCGATCTCGTCGAACTCGACGTTTTGAAGGGCGCGCATAAGTCGGCCGACTACCTCAAGCTCAATCGTTTCGGTCAGGTGCCCCTGCTCGACGACGACGGGGTGCTGGTGCCGGATTCCAACGCCATCATGATCTATCTCGCCAAGAAGCACGGTCGCGGCGAATGGCTGCCGGAAGATCCGATCGGTGCGGCCCACGTGCAGCGCTGGCTGTCCGTCGCCGCCGGGCAGATTGCTTTCGGACCGGCGGCAGCGCGTCTCGTCACCATCTTCGGCGCCAAGTTCAATCCCGACGAAGTCATCCAACGGGCGCATGCGATCTTGCGTTTGCTGGATGCCGAACTTCAGGAACGCGACTGGCTCGCCGCCGCCCAGCCGACCATCGCCGACGTCGCGCTTTACAGCTATGTCGCCCGCGCGCCGGAAGGCAACGTCGATCTTTCCGCCTATGGCAACGTCAACGAATGGCTGAAACGCATCGAAAGCCTGCCGGGCTTCGTGCCGTTTCAAGAAACCGCCGGCGTCGCCGCCGCGCGCTGAGAACATTCACATGCTGGATCATGAGACTATAGCTCATCCGCCGGAGGCCTCGCCGTTTCATTGGGGTGAGAAGGCATTGCAGCAGCGCATGGGCATCGCCGAGCGCATGGCGGCGCTTGGTGGCAAAGTCGTGCGTCCCTTCATGCCCGACCAGCATCGCGCATTCTTCGCGCAACTGCCGTTCGTGCTTGTGGGGGCCGTGGATGCCATGGGCGATGCCTGGGCTGGCCTGGTGGCAGGTCAACCGGGCTTCATAACCTCGCCAACGCCAGCGTCGCTCGCCATTCACGCCCAACGCAATGGCGCCGATCCTGTCACGGCCGGGATGGGGGATGGCGCCAGCGTCGGTCTGCTCGGCATCGAACTGCACACACGGCGGCGCAATCGGATGAACGGCTGGTTGCATCGCCATGATGATCATGGCCTCACCGTCGATGTCGAACACAGTTTCGGCAATTGCCCGAAGTACATTCAATTGCGCGACTGCGAAATCGTACCCACTGATGGCGGATCGGCGCCGCTCTGGATGTCCGAACTGGACGACCGTGCGCGCCGGATGATCGCGACCGCGGATACGTTCTTCGTCGGGACCTATGCCGATCGCGACGACGGGCGGCGGCAGGTGGACGTCTCGCATCGCGGCGGCAAGCCGGGATTCGTGCGCCTCTCGGACAATCGGCTGACCATTCCGGACTTTCTCGGCAATCACTATTTCAACACGCTCGGCAATATTCTGGCCAACGGCAAAGCCGGCCTGCTGTTCATCGATTTTGCGACCGGCGATCTGCTGCAACTGACGGGCGATGCGAAGGTTGATCTCGACACGAATGCCGAGGCGACCTTTCACGGCAGCGAACATATCTGGACGTTCACGCCACGCCGCGCGGTTTATCGTGAACGTGCCGCCGGCTTGCGGTGGCAACTGCGGCCTGATGGCCAATCGCCGTTCAATGCCGCGACTGGGGCGTGGTGAGATAGATGGCGCGCGAACATACCATCGTCATTGCGAGCGCAGCGAAGCAATCCAAGAGTCAAAGTGTAGAAGCGCAAAACCATATCTGCGCCACAGACACTTCCTCACGCACTACCGCTTGCCCCTGGATTGCTTCGCTGCGCTCGCAATGACGGCACGGCGTTCAGCGATTCCGTTGAATCGTGAAACGCCCTAAATCCAAATCTGCGCCGCGTCGGCGCCAGAGCGATAGGTGCCGGCGGTCTGCGACGTGTTGCGATTGATCAGAGGGCGGCCGAACATCGGATGCGTCATGCTGCGCACTTCATGATCGATGGTGAAGAGCGTGCGGCCACTTTCGAGATCGACGATGTTCTCGAAGCGATATTGCTGGCGATTGCTCTCTTCCGAGATCAGATCGCGCTCCCATAAATTTTCATAGGGGCCGGAAAAATCCGCCACGTAAATCTGGATGTGATGCGGCTGACAGATCACGGGCTCAGCCCCGGTTTCGCGGAAGACCAGCGCCTGGCCAGGGCCGCAGGCGACGCGCAGGAACGGGCCCTGTCCGTCCGCATCCATGCTCTGACGCGCGCCAATCATCTCCTCATAGAAGCGGCCGATCCCTGCCAGCGATCCGCGCGGCACTTCGAATTCCACATAGGCCATGCCAAGCGACATCTGGCCGAAGCGTTGTGGGTCTGGCGTGTGGCAGCGGGCGCGATTGCCCCAAGGGCAGGTCAGCTCGATGGCATCGTTGGTGGCCGCCCAGGAAAAGCGCGTGCCAGCGAGATCGATGGCGACTTTCTGCAAGCGGGCGACGAGCGCGGCGCGATCCGGCACGACGAGCCCGGCCACCGTGCGCGGCGCATAGGCGGCCTCGCCGGTCGGCAGATGAAACTGGCTCTGGCCGACATTGACCCACATATTGTCGACGCCGGTCATCAGAAACGGATCGCGCGTCAGGCCGAGGCCCGTGACATAATAAAGCGTCGCCAGCCGCTGGTCCGGCACACGCAGATTGATATGGCCGACATCGACAATATTGCCGAGATCCTCGCCGGCCCGATCGAGCATTTTCCTGGCCATGTTTCGCTCCCTTAAAGCAAATCACGTTTCGAAAGGTGATTTGCTTTAAGTCTCCTGTTTTGACGCGTCTTCTTTGCTTTTGATGATTCCATCAAAAGCAGAAACGCTATAGGTCGCCAAGCTAGACCCGCCGCGCAAAGCCGGCAATGCCCTCCCTTGCTGCAAATCTCTCAGCGCCGCGCGCCGCCCGACCGCGACGGCCGAACCCCGATGATCATCGAAACGAGATAGCCGTCGCTGTCTTCCTTCACGCTCGCCAGGGAAGCCTGCCCGGCGGAGCGGGCGATGAAATCCCGCGTATTCGACGTATCGCGCGCCAGCTTGCGACCGGCATAGGGCGATTTGGTCTTGTAGATGGCATCGCTGATCGTATCGGGAAAGAAGATCTGCCCCGTCAGTACGCTTCGGGAATCGATGAAGGCCTTGAAGTGAACATGCGGCGTTCGCCCCGGATACCAGCCGGGATAGATGGACTTGAAATCGACGACGCCGCGCTCGTCCGCCAACTGCGTGCCCCGCAGATAGGTCGTGCCTTTGGTGTTGACTGGATGGGCCCTGTCATCGCCCTGCCCGGCATAATTCGAATAGAGGCCGAGGGCATCGCAATGCCAGATGTCCATGCGGGCGCCCGGCATCGGCTTGCAGGCCTGGTCGACCAGTTGCAGACGCACGGTCATGGGCAAGCCCGGCCGGCCTTCGGTGATGTCCGAACGCACGAGCTTGGGATCAAAATAATAAGGCCCTTCGGTCGACGCCGGTGTCATCACGCAGACGTCCGCGTGGGGCAGAAGCGGCGTTCCTGGCGCGGCTTGCGCGAAAGCACTGCGCGGCATGAGCAGGCCGCCGGCGACGGTGACGGCGAGGTTCTGAAGCACTTGCCTGCGATGAACGCTCATGGGGGCTAACACGCCTTCTCGAAGCCCTGGAAGACCGTACCTTCCGGGTTCCTTTACCATAGGGCGCCCTGGCGGCGCGTCATCTGAAAAAACCGTAATGTCAGAGCACCGGAGGGCCGAAGCCTGCCGCAATCGATCCAGCGGCCTCCATCAAGAATCTTTCATTTTCGCCCGGGCTTTCAGCACGATTGCAGGAAAGACCGGCAATCTGGCGTTTATTCGCGCAGGCCGTGCATTCAGTTTTTAAGGATTTCGAGTACACTGAGTGAGTCGTTAACAACCGAAAGGAGGTGATCCAGTGTCTCATTGTCAGTTATCGCAGTTGTCGGTTGCTGAGACCTGGACTCTCGCTCATGCGGAGTTCTGCCCCGCGTGAGCGGCGCCAGTGTCATGTCAGTTTAATGTGACGTGGGTCCAACCGGCCGCGGTCGCGACAATGGAAGGGCCATCGCAAGATGGCCCTTCTTGTTTCAAAAGCTTATGATTTCATGCAACCGATGCTTGCGAGACAAATGGTTGCGCCAGAAGCGCTTTGTCGCCGGCAACCGTGGTGCGATGCAGAAGACGCCGCTCGTTCTGCATGTCATATTCCATCGCCCGGTGCATGGTGCAGCGGTTATCCCACATGACGAGATCGCCCAGGCGCCATTGATGGCGATAGGTGAATTGCGGCTGGATCGCGAATGCCGTCAGCTCGGCAATGAGCGCCTTGCTTTTCTCAAGATCCATGCCTTCCACATAAGCGATGTGCGAGCCCAGCAGCAGCGCCTTGCGGCCATTCTCCAGCCGACGCACCAGCGGCTGGCGCACCGGCGGCGTGGCCTTGCGGACCGCCTCCGGCCGCGACGGCAGATTGTTGCGCCGACGCGTCTCCTCGAAATCATGGATGACGACGATGTCGTCGATCTCGGCTTTCTTTGCAGGCGGCAAGGCATCATAGGCCTTGCCGGTGTGGGCGAACATCGTGTCGCCACCGGCCTTGGGAATTTCGCGCGAGAACAGCAGGGAGGCTTTGCTCAGCACCGGCCGATAGGATGAATCCGTGTGCCAGTCGCTGGTGCCGAGCCAAAAGGATTTGTGGCCGGCATCGTCGATCGGCTTGATGCGGTCGGTGTGCTTCTCGACATTGGAGACACGCAGCACGGTCTTGAAGCCATGGGCCTGATCCTTCGGATCGGGAAAATCCTCCAGCGGGCCGAACCATCGGCTGAACGCAACCTGCTGTTCGTCGGTGCATGTCTGCCCACGCAGAACGACGACGCCATGTTCCTCGAAGGCCTCGTTCCAGAGGCCGAACGTCTTTTCATTCAAGGGCTGCGTTAGATCGAGACCGACAATCTCGGCACCAAAGCCCATGGAAAACGGGCGCACCTGTGCTTGTACTTGCGACATCGTTCGTTCCTCCCGTCCCGCCTTTTAGCATGAAATCCAGGATGATTGCAGCGGCGAATGGCGTAGGCGGCTTGCTGCATAAGCGCCTGAGGTTGAAGCGCCTCACGCAGCGGGCTGGCCTGACGCAGAAGCTGGCAGCGTGGCGCTTCCCCCTCGAATCACTTTAGAACGGCGAAAGATTTGCAACGGGCCTCATTTTTAGACGGCCAATTTTTTATACAGCCACCCCGGAACCTGCATGGACGGCTGGCGTTTGCGGCAGAGCGCCTCGAACCAGCTTCGCCACGCGCATTGCTCCTGATGTGTTGCTCCTGATTTGGAGAAGGACGTTCACGATGAATTTTGAGATCTTGCACCGGCGCGCATTGGAGGCATTGCAGACCACACTGCAATGGCTGGTCAGTCCGCAATTCTATGCGCAGATCGGCGCCATCATCGTCGCGGTCGCGATCGCCTATTTCGTCGCGCAGAAAGTCCGCTCCCGTTCCGGCCTGTTCTCGGCACAACCCGATGACGGGCCGATGCTGCGGTTGCGGCAGTGGCTCTACACTTGCCGCGATCTGCTCTTTCCCGTCTTCACCGTTCTGGCTCTCGCCGTTGCCGCCGAACTGGTGCAGTCGGCGGTGGGCGCGGCTTGGCTCGTGCGCATCTTTCAGAGCCTTGCCGTCATCGGCGTCCTCTACACGGCGATCAATCGGTTCATCACCCATCCGATCATCAACTCGGTGGCGCGATGGGTCGGCATTCCGATCGCCACGCTCTATGTGTTCGGCGTTCTTGGCGCCGTCGTCGGCTATCTCGATTCCATTTCCCTTGAAGTCGGCAACATCCGCTTGTCGGTCTACACCCTCGTCAAAGCCTTGCTCGCGGCGGCGATCCTGTTCTGGCTCGGCCGCGCCTCCAACGATGCCGGTCAAAAGGTCATCCGCAAGCAGGAAGCCTTCGACATTCCCACGCGCGAACTGCTGGCGAAAGCCTTCCAGATCGCGTTGTTCCTGTTGATCTTCGTGCTGCTACTCCAGGTTCTCGGCCTTGATCTGACAGCGCTCACCGTGTTCGGCGGCGCACTTGGCGTCGGCCTCGGCTTCGGCATGCAGCAGATTTCGTCGAACTTCGTGTCCGGCATTATCCTGTTGATCGAACGGTCGATGAAGGTCGGCGATTATGTCGATCTCGGCGGCGACCGGGCCGGCGTCTTGCAGGAGATGAACATGCGCTCCAGCACGCTGCGCACCGACGACGGCCGCGACATCCTGGTGCCGAACGAAAAGTTCATCACCTCGGAATTCATCAACTGGACGAAGAGCGACCTGCATCATCGCTGCGAGATCAAATTCGCCGTCGGCTATGACGTCGACATCCATCAGGTGCCGGCCATCGTCGAAGCGGCCGTCAAACAATATCCGCTGGTGCTGGACACGCCCACGCCGCCGGCCTGCCGCCTGGTCAACTTCGGCGGCAACGTCAATTTCGCCGTCACCTATTGGGTGGCTGGCGTCGACACCCACAGCTCGCCGATTCAATTCCTGATCTGGGATGCGCTGAAAGCGGCCGAGATCAAGATCGAGGCGTCGTAGGCGCGGAACAAGTCCCGCGCTTATTCCTCGAAGCGTTCCGATACGCCCACCGGCTTGCGCGGCGCGATGGATGCATCGTGCGCGCGCTGCGGCGCGCCGGAATCGCGGAAGCGGTTGACGATCGGATAGCGGCGGTCGCGGCCGAAATTCTTTTTCGTCACCTTCACGCCCGGCGCCGACTGGCGGCGCTTGTATTCGGCGATATAAAGCAGGCGCTCGACTTTCTTCACCGTTTCGAGATCGTGGCCACGCGCGACGATGTCGGATACGCGCATTTCCTTCTCGATCAGGCATTCGAGGACATCGTCGAGCACCTCGTATTCCGGCAGCGAGTCCTGATCCTTCTGGTTCTCGCGCAGTTCGGCGGTCGGCGGCTTGACGATGATGTTGTTGGGGATGACCTCGCCGTCCGGCCCCAAGGCACCGTCCGGCTTCCAGCGGTTGCGCAGGTGACACAGGCGGAAGACCTGCATCTTGTAGAGGTCCTTGATCGGATTGAAGCCGCCGTTCATGTCGCCATAGATGGTGGCATAGCCAACCGACATTTCCGACTTGTTGCCGGTCGTCACCAGCATCGGACCGAACTTGTTCGAGACCGACATCAGCAAGGTGCCACGGGCCCGCGACTGCAGATTTTCCTCGGTGGTATCGCGCGGCTTACCTTGGAAAAGCGGCTTCAGCACGCTTTCCAAGCCTTCGACGGCCGGCGCGATCGGCAGGATGTCGTAGCGCACGCCAAGCGCACTGGCACAGCCCTGCGCATCCGACAGCGATTCGTTGGAGGTGAAGCGATAGGGCAGCATGATGCAGTGAACGCGCTCAGCACCCAGCGCATCGACGGCGAGTGCGGCGCAGAGCGCCGAGTCGATGCCGCCCGACAGGCCCATGACGACGCCGGGGAAACGGTTCTTGTTCACATAGTCGCGCAAACCGACCATGCAGGCGGTGTAGTCGGCTTCATCGCCTTCCGGCACGATCACCTTTTCACCCGGCAGGCAATGCCAGCCCTTGGGGCCGCGCTCCCATACCGACACCACCAGATCCTCGCGGAAGGCCGGCATCTGGAAGGCGAGCGAACGATCGGCGTTGAGCGCGAAGGAGCCGCCATCGAACACCAGTTCGTCCTGGCCGCCGACCTGATTGAGATAGAGCAGCGGCAGGCCCGACTCGGTGACGCGCGCCACCACAACGCCCATGCGCTCTTCATACTTGCCGTGCCAATAAGGAGAGCCATTGGGCGAGAGCAGGATTTCCGCGCCGGTCTCCACCAGGCATTCGACGATATCGGTGCCCCAGATGTCTTCGCAGATCGGCACGCCCAGGCGCACGCCGCGAAACACGATCGGCCCCGGCATCGGCCCCTGGGTAAAGACGCGCTTCTCATCGAACACGCCATAGTTCGGCAGGTCGACCTTGAAGCGCACCGCTTCGATGCGGCCGCCGTCGAGCAGCGCGTAAGCGTTGTAGAGCCCGCCATTCTCGGCCCAAGGCAGACCGATCAACACGGCCGGCCCACCGTCGGCGGTCTCGCGCGCCAGATCCTCCAAAGTGGCGCGGCAGGCCTCCTGAAAGGCCGGCTTCAGCACCAGATCCTCCGGGGTGTAGCCGGCGAGATAGAGTTCCGAGAACAGCACGAGGTCGGCGCCCTGGGCGTGGGCCTTGGCGCGGGCTTCGCGCACCCGGTCGGCATTGCCGGCGACGTCGCCGACGATACAATCGAGCTGCGCCAGGGCGATCGACAGGCGATCGGCGGGGCGGGAGGAAACTTTCGCGTTCATATCCGGCATGTAGCCCGGCGCGTCGGCAGCGGCAATGCGAGGAGTGCATTTCACCTAACCGGTAGTGCCGGGTTCGTTTTTCGCCACCGATCACGATATAGGGCGTTATCCTGGCCTTGTCCGAGCCGCTTGAGGAGCAATCCCGTGTCTTTCGCCACCCGACAGCCCAGCCCGCCCCTCATCGCCGCGCCACCGGCGCAGGCGGTCGTGGTCGGCGGCGCCGTGGTGTTGGCGGCGGCGCTGGGGCTGCATCTGGCGCTTGGCCAGGGCGCCCGCATGGCCCTGCTCTATCTCACCGGCATCCTGCTGGGCCTGGCGCTCTATTATGCCTCCTTCGGTTTCACCGCCGCCTTCCGGGTGATGATCTCCGACCGCCGCAGCGCCGGCATCCGGGCGCAGATGATCATGTTCGCCCTCGCCTGCCTGCTGTTCTTCCCGGCGCTCGCGGCAGGTTCCGCTTTCGGCCAGCCGGTCGGCGGCTTCGTCTTTGGCATCGGCCCGGGCGTCGTGCTGGGCTCCTTCATGTTCGGCGTCGGCATGCAGCTTGGCGGCGGCTGCGGCTCAGGCACATTGTTCGCCACTGGCGGCGGCAATGCCCGCATGCTGTTGACTTTGATTTTCTTCATTGTCGGCTCGATGGCGGGCTTCGCCCATCTGCCGTGGTGGGAAAGCCAGCCGGGTCTGCCGGCCTTGTCGCTGGTCAATCTGTTCGGCTGGCTGCCGGCGCTGATCCTCAATCTGGCGGTTTTTGCCGCCCTCTATTTTGCCACGCGTACGCTCGAACAGCGCCGGCACGGGAAAGTGGCGCCGATCACCGGCTGGCGCGGCGCGGAAACGCAGCGTCCGTTCCTGGCCCGCCACTGGCCGATGGTCGCCGGCGCGCTGGCCTTGGCGGTGCTGAACTTCGCCACCCTGCTGCTCGCCGGCCGGCCATGGGGCATCACCGCCGCCTTCCCGCTGTGGGGCGCGAGCGCTTTGCAGGCCATCGGCGTCGACGTGGCGCAATGGCCGTCCTGGTCCGACCCGTTCTATCGCGACTGGCTCGCCGCCGGAGTGCTGGGCGATGTCACCTCGGTCATGGACATCGGCCTGATGCTCGGCGCCGCGGCTGCCGCCGGCCTCTCCGGCGAATTTCGCCCCAGCCTGCGTATCCCCCTTCGGCAAATCGCCACCAGCATCATCGGCGGCCTCTTGATGGGTTATGGCGCGCGCATCGCCTATGGCTGCAATATCGGCGCCTATTTCGGCGGTATCGCCTCAGGCAGCCTGCATGGCTGGGCCTGGATCGTCTTCGCGCTCGCCGGCAACTGGCTCGGCACATGGCTGCGCCCGAGCTTCGGCATGGCGGTCGAACGCACGCCGCCCACCGCCTCCTGCTGAAATCCATCCCGTCACGACAGGTGTGACTCAGGCACCACGCGGGGGTCACCGCGTTTCCCGTCAAGCACATGTGAACGGAAAATTTGTTGCACTGTTGCCAAGGTTGGCGAGAATGGGGCGTGATTACGGCGATTGATTCACAATTGGACCGTAGCCTCTGGGAGAGCCTTGGGAGAGTTCCCGAGGGCCGCCACTCGGCGGAACGCCGACTGGTGCCGATGCGACCATATTGATGCGACTTGCACCGAGGAATGTCTAAATGACGAGAATTTTTTCCGCTGTCGCTGCCGCAATTCTGGGTGTAGCGATTTTTGCTCCCGGCGCCGTCCAGGCCCAGGAAACACACGCCTCCTTCTTCTCACAGATTTTCAGCGCCGACCCGGCTGGCGGCCGGCCACAGGTCAGCGCCATCCCGCGCGAAGTCGTATCCTTCACCGGCGGTTATGCCCCCGGCACCATTCTGATTTCGACCAAGGAACGCCGGCTCTATTACGTGATGCCGAACGGTCAGGCGATGCGCTACGGCGTCGGCGTCGGCCGTCCGGGCTTCGAATGGGGCGGCACCAAGATCGTCTCGCAGAAGCGCGAGTGGCCGGATTGGACGCCCCCGGCGCAAATGCTGAAGCGCCGCCCCGATCTGCCACGCCACATGAAGGGCGGCATCGACAATCCGCTCGGCGCGCGCGCCATGTATCTGGGCTCCTCGCTCTACCGCATCCACGGTTCCAACGAGCCCAACACGATCGGCCAGGCGGTGTCCTCCGGCTGCATCCGCATGACCAACGAAGACGTGATGGACCTCTACGAGCGCGTCCGCGTCGGTACGCGGGTCGTCGTCGTGCGCTGAACCGCGATTTCACCGCGAAATCCACTGAAAAGCCGGGGTAACCCGGCTTTTTTGCTGCCGAAAGGTCTTTATCCCGACACGACCATTGTCGCCCTTTCGAAACCGGCAAACGCTCTATATATGAGGGGCATGGCGCTGGATGCAGAAATCGCCAAGTTACAGCCGGCGGCCCGCCCGATGGGAACGGCCCCTGCCTTGATCGATCCGTTCGGGAGAGCGGTGACCTATATACGCGTGTCCGTGACGGACCGCTGCGATTTCCGCTGCGTCTATTGCATGTCGGAAGACATGACCTTCCTGCCCAAGCGCGACCTGCTGACGCTCGAGGAACTCGACCGGCTATGCACGGCTTTTGTCGACAAGGGCACGCGCAAGATTCGCATCACCGGCGGCGAGCCCCTGGTGCGGCGGGGCATCATGACCTTGTTCCAATCCCTGTCGCGTCATCTCGACAGCGGCGCCTTGGACGAGATCACCGTCACCACCAACGGCTCGCAGCTCGCCCGCTACGCGAAGGACCTCGCGGCCTGCGGCGTGCGACGCATCAACGTCTCGCTCGACACGCTCGATGCCGACAAATTCCGCCGCATCACCCGCTGGGGCGATCTCAAGAAAGTGCTCGAGGGCATCGACGCCGCTCAGGCCGCCGGCTTGCATGTGAAGCTCAATGCGGTGGCGCTGGCTGGCGTCAACGAAGACGAATTCGTGCCGATGATCCGCTGGGCGCATGGCCGCGGCATCGACATCACCTTCATCGAGGTCATGCCATTAGGCGAGATCGAGGGGCAGCGCGCCGATCAATATCTGCCGCTGAGCCAGGTGCGCGCCAATTTGACGGATCATTTCACCCTGCGCGACAGCAGCTATCAGACCGGCGGCCCGGCGCGTTACGTGACGGCTGAAGAAACCGGCGGACGCATCGGCTTCATCACGCCGCTCACCCATAATTTCTGCGAAAGCTGCAATCGCGTGCGCCTGACCTGCACCGGCACGCTCTATATGTGTCTTGGCCAGGAAGACGCGGCCGATCTGCGCGCGCCGCTGCGTGCCTCCGAATCCAACGATCTTCTCAACGCGGCCATTGAGCGTGCCATTTTGCACAAGCCCAAGGGCCATGACTTCATCATCGATCGCACCACCCGGCAGCCGGCCGTCGGCCGGCATATGAGCGTCACGGGCGGCTGACGTTTTTCTTTATTTTGGGTGTTTTCTTCAAGCGAACTGCTATGCACTTCGCTTGAAAACGCTATGGTTGTTTTGATTTTTCACGCGAGGTATCCGCTTCGCTCGAAAACGCTGTGAAAGCCCGGGGGGATATGGGCGAGGGCTATCGTAAGGGCATTGCCGCGATGTGCGCGGCCGTCGCCTGTTTCGCGACCACCGACGGCTTGATGAAACTGGCAACGGAAACCCTACCCGTTTCACAGGTCATTACGACGCGCGGCCTGATCGCGCTCACCATCATGTGCGTCGTCGCCATGGGTGCCAAACTATGGCGCCACATTGCCGACCTGTTCCATCCGCTGGTCCTGCTGCGCACCGTCTTCGAAATGTCGATGATCGTCACTTACGTGACTGCGCTGAGCCGCCTGCCGCTCGCCAATGTATTTAGCGTGCTGCAAGCGGCGCCCATCGTGATGACCGCCTTTGCGGCTTTCGTTTGGGGTGAACAAGTTCGTCTCGGCCGCTGGATCGCCATTCTCGTCGGCTTTGTCGGCGTCGCGCTGATCACCAAGCCGACACCGAGCACTTTTGAGCCAGCCATGGCGCTCGCCATCATCGCCAGCCTGTGCGTCGCCGGGCGCGACCTCACCACATCGCGCATTCCGCGCACCCTGCCCTCTCTTCTGATTACCTTTTCGGCCACCTTGGCCAGCACCCTGGCCGGCGGTCTGCTCTCGAGCGTCGAGCCCTGGCATCCGGTCGGGCTGCGGGAAGCCCTGCTGCTGGGCGGGGCGGCGCTGGCCCTGGCGATCGGCAATTACGTGATCATCGTCGCCTATCGCAACGCGCCTGTCTCGGTCGTCTCGCCATTCCGCTACATGGGCGTGGCTTTCGCCATCGTCTTCGGCTTCGCGGTCTGGGGAACCGTTCCCGATACGGTCGCCCTGGCCGGCATCGTCATCGTCGTTCTGGCCGGCCTCTACACCATGCGGCGGTGAGCCGGCGCCATCCACATACGACAAAAGACCAATGGTCAAATGCCCGGAACGGCGCCTTTGGTGGCGGATTGCAAAACGCGGTGCTATCAAGGTTTCAAAGCATTGAGGCCGTGGAGGCGGCAGGGGGCTTTATGCAGTTCTTGTTACGACTGAGTCGCGGCATTGACGCACTCAACCAGCGGGTCGGTTACCTCTGCGACTACCTTATTCTGATCGTCTGTTTCATCAGCGCCGGCAATGCGCTCATGCGCTATATTTTCAGCTACAGCTCGAACGGCTTCCTCGAAATCCAATGGTACCTGTTCGGCGCCGTGGTCTTGCTGGGCGCCTCCTATACGCTGAAGCGCAATGAGCATGTGCGCGTCGACGTTCTCTACGCCAATCTGTCGGAACGTGGCCGCCTGATGATCGACGCCGTCGGGCTGCTCTGCTTCATGCTGCCGGTGATGATCTTTCTGATCTATCTCAGCCTGCCGGTCTTCCTGCAGTCCTATGCCAGTGGCGAGCGGTCAGCCAATACGGGCGGACTGGTGCTCTGGCCAGCCAAGCTGCTTTTGCCCCTCGGCTTCTTCCTTTTGAGCCTGCAAGGCTTCTCCGAATTCATCAAGCGGTGCGCCGCCCTCATGGGCCTCATCGAACTCGAAACAAAATACGAAAAGCCGCTGCAATAAAGCGGCTGACGACGGTCTGAGGGGCTGAAATCATGTTCTCGCACGGCATCATGCCGCCACTGATGTTCGCCGGAATGATCTGTTTCATGGTCATCGGCTTCCCGGTTGCCTTTTCGCTTGGCGCCGTCGGTCTGTTCTTCGGATTGATCGGCATTCTCACCGGCCATTTCGACGCCCTCTTCCTGCAAGCCCTGCCGCTGCGCATCTACGGCATCATCAGCAACGATCTGCTGCTGGCGATCCCCTTCTTCACCTTCATGGGCGCCTTGCTCGAACGTTGTGGCCTGGCCGAAGACTTGCTCGAAGGCACGGGGCAATTGTTCGGGCCGATCCCCGGCGGCCTCGCCGTCGCCGTCATTCTGGTCGGCGCGGTGCTGGGCGCGATCACCGGAACGGTCGCCGCCTCCGTCATCGCCATGGGCGTGATCTCGCTGCCGGTGATGATGCGCTATGGCTACGACATGAAGCTGACCACCGGCGTCATCGCCGCGTCAGGCACGATCACCCAGCTCATACCACCATCGCTCGTATTGGTGGTGCTCGCCGACCAGCTCGGCAAATCGGTCGGCGACATGTATCTCGGCGCGATCGGCCCCTCGATCCTGCAACTCATCATCTTCCTCGCTTATGTGGCGGTGCTCGCGATCCTGCGACCCAATTCCATGCCGCCGATTCCGCGCGAAGCACGCCAGCCCTTCGGCTGGCCGCTGCTGCGCCGCGTGCTGTGGGGTATGATCCCCTCGATCGTCCTGATCTTCCTGGTGCTCGGCACGATCTTCTTCGGCCTGGCGACGCCGACGGAAGCCGGCGCGCTCGGCGCCGTTGGTGCCATCGGCCTCGCGGCCCTGCATCGCCGCCTGACTTGGAACCTGGTGCGTCAGGCCATGAGTTCGACCATGACACTGACTTCGATGGTCGTGTTCATTCTGATCGGCTCGACCGTCTTCAGCCTGGTGTTCCAAGGCATGGATGGCGGCCGCTGGATCGAACATATGTTGTCGGGCCTGCCCGGCGGTCAGGTTGGCTTCCTGATCTTCGTCAACATTTTCATCTTCTTCTTGGCGTTCTTCCTCGACTTCTTCGAGATCGCCTTCATCGTTATTCCGCTGCTGGCGCCGGTGGCCGCCAAGCTCGGCATCGACCTGATCTGGTTCGGCGTGCTGCTGTGCGTGAACATGCAGACGTCGTTCATGCATCCGCCGTTCGGCTTCGCGCTGTTCTACCTGCGCGGCATCGCGCCACCGCAGGTGAAAAGCTCGGACATCTATTGGGGCGCTCTGCCCTGGGTGGTGATGCAGCTCATCCTGGTCATCATCGTGATCGCCTGGCCGGGATCGGTCACCTATTGGCTCGACCATGGGCCGAAGGTCGATCCGAACTCGATCAAGATTGAAATTCCGATGGGGAGCGACGCCCCGCCGCCGCTCAAGTTCTGAAGCATTGGCTCAACCCCGTCATTGCGAGCGCAGCGAAGCAATCCAGGAGCTAAGGTGTAAAAGCGTAAATAAGCGCTTCTTTACGCTCGACCACACGCCCCTGGATTGCTTCGTCGCTACGCTCCTCGCAATGACGATACCGCACATAAAAAAATCCCCGGCCGAAGCCGGGGATTTCTTTTGCGATGCGGCTCCGATCAGCCGCGCGTGCGGGCGCGGATCATGAAGTTGTCGAAGTTATATTCGGCAACCTGCCACCACAGATATTCATCGTTGCGGAACGCCATATAGGCGTCGTGCATCTTCTTGAACTTCGGATTTTTCGCCGACAGTTCCGCATAGAGTTCGTTGGCGGCCTTGTAACAGGCTTCCATCATGTCTTGCGGGAACGGCGTCAGCTTGGTGCCGGCCGCCACCAGACGCTTGATCGCGCCGGGGTTCACCGCATCGTACTTGGCCTGGCAATCCTTATTGGCGGCTTGAGCGGCCGTCCTGACGATGGACTGATAGGTCTTCGGCAGTTCCGCCATCTTCTTTTCGTTGATGAGGAAGTGCAGCGCGGCGCCACCTTCCCACCAGCCGGGGAAGTGATAGTAGGGCGCCACTTTGGCGAAGCCGAGCTTTTCATCGTCGTAGGGGCCAACCCATTCGGCCGCGTCGATGGTGCCCTTTTCCAGCGCCGGATAAATATCGGGACCGGGGATGCCCTGTGAGACGACGCCGAACTTGGCGAGCACGGCGCCGCCAATGCCACCCGTGCGCATCTTCAAGCCATCGAGATCCTTGACCGACTTGATCTCCTTGCGGAACCAACCGCCCATCTGCGTGCCGGTGTTCCCGCCGGGCAGACCGATGACGCTATAGTCCTTGAGGAACTCATCGATGAGCTGATTGCCGCCGCCATAGTAGAACCACGCATCGAGCTGACGCGAGTTGAGGCCGAAAGGCACCGCCGTACCGAAGGCGAAGGTCGGATCCTTGCCCCAATAATAATACATGCAGGTGTGGCACATTTCGACGGTGTTGTTCTGCACCGCGTCGAGCGCCTGCAACGCCGGCACCACTTCGCCAGCGGCAAAGCATTGGATCTGAAACTTATTGTCGGTGGCTTCGGCAACCGACTTGGCGAAGGTCTCGGCCGCGCCATAGATGGTGTCGAGCGACTTGGGGAAGCTCGATGTCAGTCGCCATTTGATTTCCGGCGCGCTCTGCGCGATCGCCGGAGCGGCAACGGCCGCGCCCGCGGCGCCAAGGCCAGCGGCCTTGATGAACTGACGACGTTTCATGCTCATGCACTTCTCCCTTCACGACAATCCATGCCGCCGGATCGCAATTGCCTCCGCCCCGGTCGGCCATAAGGTGGGACTATATTTCAAGGACGCGGGCCCGTCACCAATGCGTACCGGCACTGGTTGATTCAGGCCTGTGAATGCTGGATTTCCGCTCGTTTGCTACCCTTGGCCGTTCCCGCGCTTGTTCAATCCGGTTGCTTCGATTATCCGGTTTTACCGTGCCAATCCCGGTTCGTCTGCATTAGACTTTCGAATAAGATTTTCATAAGTGCAAATGCCGGTGGATGGCGGCGCCCCTGCCCGACCATCGGGCGAGCAATCAGGAGACGACGTATGCAAGCGCGTTTGAATGTGGCTTTCCTTGGTCTGGGCGTCATGGGCTACCCAATGGCCGGTCATCTCAAGCGCAAGGGCAACCACACCGTCACCGTCTATAATCGCACCGCCCCCAAGGCGCTGAAATGGGCGAGCGAATTCGACGGCAAGGCCGAGCCGACCCCGGCCGAAGCGGCACGCGGCCAGGACATCGTCTTCGCCTGCGTCGGCAACGACGACGATCTGCGCTCCGTCACGCTGGGGCCGCAGGGCGCCTTCGCCAGCATGAAGAAGGGCGCCATTTTCGTCGACCACACCACGGCCTCCGCCGATGTCGCACGCGAACTGCATGCCAAGGCCCAGGCACTCGGCATCGGCTTCATCGACGCGCCGGTCTCAGGCGGACAGGCCGGTGCGGAGAATGGCGTGCTCACCGTGATGTGCGGTGGCGATGAAGCGGATTACGAACGAGCCGAGCCGCATATCATGGCCTTTGCCCGCGCTTGCCGGCGCATGGGCGGCCCCGGCGCCGGCCAGCTCACCAAGATGGTCAACCAGATCTGCATCGCCGGCCTCGTCCAGGGACTGGCCGAAGGCATCGCCTTCGCGCAAAAAGCCGGGCTCGATGCCGCCGCCGTGGTCGACGTAATTTCGAAAGGCGCGGCGCAATCCTGGCAGATGGAGAACCGCTACAAGACGATGATCGACGACAAGTTCGACTTCGGCTTCGCGGTCGACTGGATGCGCAAGGATCTGTCGATCTGCTTGAACGAAGCGCGCAACAATGGCGCGCATCTGCCGGTCACCGCCCTTGTCGACCAGTTCTATTCGGACGTGCAGGCCATGGGCGGCAGCCGTTGGGACACGTCGAGCCTGATCGCGCGTCTCAACAAGAAGTGAGACGCGCGAGCTTTCGGTTTACTCAGCCGTCGCTTCGACCATCAGCACGTCGAGCATGAAGGAGCCATTGGCTTCGATGCCGAAATGCGCGCGCGTTTCAGCGGAAGCGGCTTCCTGCAAGATGTGAATGGCGCGGATGTTATCGGGCGGCGTGCGCATGCGCGCCGTCCAGGTCGGGAAATCCATCCGCAGACGCCAGGTGCGGCTCGACTGCACGGCGAAGCCAGCACGACCGAGACCGGAGAACCATTGCGCCGCCGTATAGTCGCGCACATGCGAGGTATCGCGCAGCAGTTCGATCGCTTGCAGATGGGTGTCGAACAAGGCCTGTCCGGGCGCATAGGCATCGACGAAGATGGCCGGCGCCTGACGCTTCAAGACGCGACGCGCCTCGCGCAGGCCGCCTTCGAAATCGCGCCAGTGATGGGCCGAATAGCGGCAGCCGAGAAAATCGAACGTCGCATCCTTGAACGGCAGATGCTCGGCCGGCGCTTCGACCGTTTCGATATTGGTGAGCTTACGATCGCGCGCCGTGGCCGCCACCGCCGCCAGCATGTCGCGCGACAGATCGGAGGCCGTGACCGAACCGGCGTGGCGGGCCATCGCATAGGAGACATGACCGCCGCCGCAGCCCAGATCGAGCGCGCGTTCCGGACGATGCGCCCGGGCGCTCGCTTCGATCGCCGCCAGATCCTCGCCCTTGGCATGGACGGCGCTGTCGACATAGGCTTTGGCGCGCGGGCCGAACTGGGCCTCGACGACTTTCTCGTGCGCTTTGGTTGCGGTGTTCATTGCTCTGCTCCTTCAAGCTTGAAGGCAGAATGGCTTGGATTTAAACTGTTACAAGCTAGATAGTTATCCTATTATAATTGCTCCCATGCTCGACGCGGACCAACGCCGGCTTCTCGGCGCCTTCATTCGAACCCACCGCGAGCGGCTGCGCCCCAATCTGCCGGGGCGCCGGCGCACCCCTGGCCTGCGCCGTGAGGAACTGGCGGCGGAAGCGGGCCTCAGCGCCACCTGGTGCGCCTGGCTCGAACAAGGCCGGCCCGTGCAGGCCTCTCCCGACGCACTCGGCCGGCTCGCCAAGGCGCTCGCCCTCACGCAGGCCGAGCGCGCCTATCTGTTCGAACTCGCCGGCCGGCTCGATCCGCAGGCGCCGAGCGAGCCGGAAGCCGATGCGCCGGCCTCCCTGGTCGCCATCGTGCAAGACCTGGCGCATCCCGCCTATGGCCTCGACCGGTTATGGAACGCCTGCTGCTGGAATCCGGCGGCCGCGCGATTGTTCCTTGGCTGGCTCGATGGCGATCATCAACGCAATCTGCTGCGCTACATTTTTCTGGAAGAAACTGCGCGCCGATTGATCCCCGAATGGGAAGATCGCGCACGTCGATTGCTGGCGGAATTCCGCGCCGACTACGGCCACACGTTTCGCGATGCGCGCGTCAAACAATTGGTCGATACGCTGCGCCAGGACAGCCCGCTGTTCGCGCAGGCCTGGGCGGAACAGGACGTGCAGCATCGCGCCGGCGGCCTGCGCGATTTCGATCATCCGCAAGACGGTGCGATTTGCTACGCGCAACACACGTTCACGCCGGCCGAGCGGCCGGACTACAAACTCGTGGTGCTGGTTCCTGTCGCCGAGGAAGAAAGCCAACGCGGCAAGACACAAACAAAGAAGCCGCGCATCCTAAAAGAGCGCGGCAGCCTTTAAGACCGCCGCGCTCGAAAAGCTCAGCCAGAGCGCCCTAGCGGCACATCATGTTCACGGCTCCCTGCGGGGCCGCTGCGGCTGTTGCGGACCCCGCGGCGGCTGGTGTTGCTGTTGCTGCATCTGCCTTTGCTGCTGCATCTGCTGCTGTTGGCGCTGTTGCATCATCTGCTGCTGTTGCTGGCGTTGCTGCTGTTGTTGTTGCATCTGCTGCTGACGTTGCTGCATCATCTGCTGTTGTTGCTGCTGGCGCTGCTGCTGCATCTGTTGCTGCTGACGCTGCTGCATCATTTGCTGCTGTTGCTGGCGCTGC
Organism: Rhizobiales bacterium 62-17; assembly: GCA_001898965.1. GTDB lineage: Bacteria > Pseudomonadota > Alphaproteobacteria > Rhizobiales > Beijerinckiaceae > Terripilifer. The sequence goes on along the minus strand of MKVW01000001.1, from coordinate 371,332 downwards.
TGCTGTTGTTGTTGCATCTGCTGCTGCTGACGTTGCCGCTGCTGATCAGCCTGTTGGCGTTGCTGTTGCAACTGCTGCTGGCGAGCCTGATCGGCCTGCTGGCGCTGCTGTTGCAACTGTTGCTGGCGGGCTTGGTCGGCCTGCTGGCGCTGTTGCTGCAACTGCTGCTGGCGTTGCTGCTGTTGCAGAAGCTGCTGCTGCGCCGGGTTCGGCCCGCCCGCATTAGGCGGCGTGACCGGCGGACGCGGCGGCTGCGCATTGGGCAGAGCTGGACGGTTCGGCTGCGGCGCAGGCGCCGTTGCTGCCGGTGCGCCCGGCGGATGGGCCGCCTGGTTCGGCGCCTGTCCTGGCTGCGCTCCCGGCGGACGGCCCGGCTGCTGCACGTTCGGCAGGGCTTGGCCACCCGGCACTGGGCCACCGGGACGGCCCGGCTGCGCGCCCGGAACGGGTGCCGTTGTGGTCGGCGCTCCCGGCGGATGCGCGGCTTGACCCGGCGCCTGCCCCGGTTGCG
>MKVW01000001.1:267825-370793 GCA_001898965.1 Rhizobiales bacterium 62-17 | reverse complement strand
GAACGGGTGCCGTTGTGGTCGGCGCTCCCGGCGGATGCGCGGCTTGACCCGGCGCCTGCCCCGGTTGCGGTTGCGCTCCCGCCGGACGACCGGGCTGCTGCACGTTCGGCAGAGCCTGACCACCCGGCACGGGGCCACCCGGACGACCCGGCTGTGCGCCCGGAACGGGTGCCGTCGTCGCCGGAGCCCCCGGTGGATGCGCGGCCTGACCCGGCGCCTGTCCCGGCTGCAAGCCCGGCAAGGGCTGGCGACCGGGCTGGGCACCTGGCACCGGCGCAGTCACCGGCGGCTGGGCGGTTTGTCCCGGCGCACCCGGTTGACCGGGCGGGCGGCCCGGCTGCGGTGCTCCGGGGACGGGCGCGGTCGTGACCGGCGTTCCCGGCTGGCCCGGGCGAGCGCCAAGGCCCGGTGTATTGAGCAATTGCTGCGGATTGCCCTTCACCACCACGGGCGCGGGCTGCACCGGCGCGCCGGTGCCCGGCCGCAGATTGATCAACTGCGTCGTACCCGGCTTGACGGCGCTCGGCGGCGCCGCGACCGGCGGCAGGAACGGGCGCTGACCGCCGCCCAACGGCATGGTGGTCGGACCACCGGGTCCGCCAGGAGGCATATTGGGCGGCGGCGCGCCGACGATTGGCGGACGGCCCTGGCGATTGGCGATGATGCGGCCAGCGACAATGCCGACGGCGAGCGCCGCGGGGATCGCCACATAAGGCGCGATCGAAGCCCCGGCGGGACGATCCTCTTCATAGACGATCGGCGGCGGTGGTGCTGCGACATAGGCCGGCGGATAGACCCATGCGGGCGGCGGCACGACGGCAGGTTCGGCGAGGAAATATTCCGAACCGGCACTCCACACCGGCGGCGGCGGCGGCGTCCACCAGGGCGGCGGCGGTGCCATGAAGACGGCCGGCGGCGGCGGTGGTGCTGCGACGTAATAGACCGGCGCGCCCCCGCCCTCGAAGAACACGGCTTCGGTCGGCGGCGGCGGCGGCACGTCATAGGTGATTTCAGTGAAGCTCGGCGGCGGTTCCAACGCGGCCGACAAGCGGCCCAGGCGGCCGCGCGCTTCCAGCGAATGCGGCCCGCGCGGATAACGACGCAGATAGCTCCAATAGCCGTCCGGCGAATTGACGATCAGCGTGCGGCGCCAGATGAAAGCTTCGCGCCGCGCCGCCAACATGCCGCGCACATTGCGCGAATAAGGGCTTGACGGGAAGGCAGCGACGAAATCCTCGTAGCCGCGAATGGTATCGAGTTCGAGAGCTGTCGCATAAGCTTCATCGGCCGACAGTTCGCGCAGCGGCCGGCGGCGGCGTTCGATCATCGCTTCCGGCGAGACCTGCATCGCCGGTGCACCGGCACCGCGATCGAGCAGAGCCAGCGGCGGATCGATCTTCGACACATGCCAGGGCACTTGCGCACCGGCCGTCAATTCGGCGGTGCGGGCGCGCACGCGCACCATGATCTCGTTCATGTCGAGACCGGGTTGCCGCAGCATTTCGGCGAGCGCCTGCGCATAAGGTCCATAGGGTGGCTTCGGCATCGGCGCGACTTCGCCCGGACCGGCGTTGAAGCCGACGAGACTGCCGCGATCGGGATCGGTCAGCGTCAGGCCCGGCGGCGTTGCCGCTTCCTTGGCGAAGGGGCTTGGGTAAGCCAGATCGAACAGCACGATCTTGGCGCGATTCTGCAAGCCAGCGAGCGGACGCGTCAGATCGGAAAGACGAATGGCGGCCAGCGCCAGATCGACTTCGCGCGTGATGCGCGCGCCGGTTGGAACGAAATAGTTCTCACCGTCGCTCTGTACGCCATAGCCCGAGAGATAAATGGCCGCGACGGCACCAGGACCGGCGGCCTGCACCTTCTCGACGAATTCTCGATAAGCGGCGCGGAATGTATCGACATCGAGATTGCGCGCGCCCGTCACATCGAAACCGGCGGACTTCAGAGCATCGGCGACGAGAGCCGCGTCATTGGCGGCGGTCGGCAAAGAGGCATTGCCATAATCATCATTGCCGATGACGAAACCGAATCGCGCTTCGGTCGGTTGGCCGGGTGGCTGCTGCGCGATACTTCGTGTTTGAAAGGAGGCGGCGAGCAATGCCGAGACGACCAAGGTTAAGATCAAGCGCATGTTTTACCTCGCCGTTTTCACCCAGTCCGCACTGCGCGAACAGAGCTAGCCCCACCAGCCTGAACGGTGTCTGAACGAAGACAGAACGTCAACGCACTGTCCTGGTTCCGTTTATTCCATCCAGAATTGTTGTGCTTCTTGTGGCAGAGATGAGAGCACACGTTCCATCGCCTTACGATCGACATGACGGCGCAATGCAGCCGCAACATCGGCGATCGCCGTTTCCGTCGATACGTTGTGATGCCGACGTTGCGCCATCACTTCCGCCTGCAACGCAACACGATCTGGAAACGGTGTCGGTGGTGCCGGTGTCCACTCTTCAACGAAGATCGCACGCACCACCGCCGGCAGGATGTCAGCAAAGCGTAAGGCATCGGCCACTTCGAGATGGGCGCGGAACACATGCAATACGGCACGCAGCATGTGGTAGCACTGGTTATGCGTGGCCAAGAGCGAGATCGCTTTCAAGTCCGCCATGAAAGCTTCGAACTGACGAGAGGCTTGCGTGTATTCCTGCGGAACGGTCATCGACACCTCGTTCGCTCATTCAGACGCCGGCGCAACCCCGACATAACGCGCACGCGGGCGGATGAGACGGCCGCTCTGGAATTGCTCGAGCGCATGGGCGATCCACCCGGTGCAACGCGCCGTCGCGAAGAGCAGGAACGGCGCGTCATCGATCAGCTTAAGCGAGGATGCGAGTGCGGCCAGCGCGAAGTCGATGTTCGGCGCTTCGCCCGTCACCGTTTCTGCCACCTGCCGGACGTTCTCGAACTCCTGCGGCATATCAAAAGCCGACAGCAAGGCGCGCGCTCGCGGATCGCCTTCCGGATAAAGCGGATGACCGAACCCCGGCACCACCGTTCCCTGATGAAGCCGCGATTGCACCGCGCCCTCGATGCCGACGCGTCGCGTTTCCTCAAGGAAAGCCAGCACGCGCCGCGCCATGCCGCCATGCAGCGGCCCCGAGAGCGCGGCAAGCCCGGCCATGACACAGGCAGCGAGAGAGGCGCGCGTCGACGCGGTGACACGCACGGCGAACGTCGAGGCGTTCAATTCATGATCGGCGAGCAGGACGAGCGCGCGACGAATGAGATCGGCACCTTGCGCGTCACATCCCCAAGCGCGCGCCAGGCGATCGTGGATCGGCCCCTCGCCCGGCCCGCCCGCCACCGCATCGACCAATGCATCGAGCACGGCGGCCGCTTCGAAATAAAGCGCCTTCGGCGTGCGCCCGGCAATGGCGGGATCACTCGCGGCGCGCGCCGCGATGGTGGCGAACATGCGCTGCGATGGCGTGCCAGGACCGATGCAATTGGACTGCGGGGGGAAGCGCGCGTTGCCACAGGCCCAGAGCATGCGTGCGACATCTTCCAACCGCGCCGTTTGCGCAAGCGCTTCCACGTCCTGTCCGCGATACCACAGACGTCCCTGCGCCACCGTGGTGATCGCGGAGGCCAGCACCGGCTCGCCCCAGGCGATGGCATCCTCGGCGATAACGGCATTCCGGCGTCCGCGCGTCTTGCGATAGCTCAGCCGATCGACATCGGCGGCGCGATACAGCCGGCGGCGTGGATCCTCGTCATCGGCTTTCGCTTCGATGCGGCCACGGCTGACATAGGCATAGAGCGTCTGCGGCCGCAGTTTCAGCCGTGTCATCACTTCTTGCGCGGTCAGCCAGTCAGTCATGGGTTTGCACGTGGATATATTGATTATATTTATCAATATTGATTCTATGCCGGTTGAGGCCAATCCTCAAGTCATCATTCGATTGCTTGATGGAGTTCAGCCATGTCCGACCTCATTCCTATCTCCGATGGCCTGCCTATCTCCGATGGCCTGGAAAATGTCGTCGCCGCCCAAACCGTTCTTTCCGAGGTTGATGGCGCCGCCGGCCGGCTGATCCTGCGCGGCCATGCGCTCGAAGACATCGCGGGCCATACTGACTTCGCCCAGGCCGTGCGCCTGATGTTCGACGGTTTCTTCCCCGACCTGCCTTCAAATGCAGGTCTGACGGCCGCGCTCGGTCAAGCGCGTGTCGAAGTGTTCGGCGAGGTCGCCGCGCTCGACAAAACACTGATCAGCCGTTCTCCCACCGAAGCGCTACGCGCGCTGATGGCGCGGCTAGCGGATGGCGACGATCTCCCGACAGCCCTGCGGCTACTAGCGGCGCCCGCCGTGTTCACGCCGGCGATCGCACGCGCGCAACGCGGTCTTGCACCTGTGGCGCCCGATGCCTCCCTGCCCCATGCCCAGGACATTTTGCGGATGATGACCGGCGAAACGGCAAGCGCGACACAGGCCGCAGCCCTCGATGCCTATCTCGTTACCGTGTGCGACCATGGTCTCAATGCATCGACCTTCGCCGCACGCGTCGTTGCCTCGACGCGCGCCGGTCTCACATCGGCGGTTCTCGCCGGCTTGAGCGCCTTGAAAGGCCCCCTGCATGGCGGCGCGCCGGGCCCGGTCATCGACATGCTGGATGAAATCGGCGACGCCGCCCATGCGAAAGCCTGGCTCGAAGCGGCGCTCGAGCGTGGCGATCGGCTGATGGGCTTCGGCCATCGCATCTATCGCGTGCGCGATCCGCGCGCCGATGCGCTGAAGCGTGCCATCCGCAAACTCGACGCGACGGCCGGCCGCCTCGCCTATGCGGAAGCGGTGGAAGCCGCGGCACTGGCCATCCTGCGCGAGCGCAAACCGAACCGTTCGCTGCAAACCAATGTGGAATTCTACACGGCGCTGCTGCTGGAAGCCCTGGCCTTTCCGCCCGATACGTTTACCTGCGTATTCGCCATGGGACGCACGATCGGCTGGCTCGCCCATGCACGCGAACAGATCGCCGGCGGCAAGCTTGTGCGGCCGCAGTCAGTCTATGTCGGCCCGATGCCGAAACAGGCGGCGTGAGGAAGCCTCTATCTTTGCGGAACTTGCTGCCTGTTGTCATGATCTGGCAGTAGGTTCTGCTTCCTGTTGCATCCTATAGTCATGTCGGTGTCATCATCGCCATGGGCCAGGGATGCAACATGAACGATCAGAGTGAACTTTTCGAACGCCTTTGGTCTGGCGCGGCGACGCTGGAAGACTGGACCGCAAGCGTTGCCGACGGTGTCGCGCACGGCATCGCCGACGATGTCGTTGCCATCCACACCAGCTATTTCTTCGGCAATACGACGGCCGTGCGCACCGCAGAAGGACTCGTTCTCATCGACAGCGGCAGCCGCGAAACCGCCGCCCAAACCCTCGCCGCCTTGCGTCGTTGGGATGAGGCGCCCGTCCATACGATCATCTATACTCACGGCCATATCGACCACACGTGGGGCGCCCGGCTCTATGATCAGGAAGCAGACGCCAAAGGATTTGGCCGGCCGCGCGTGATCGCTCATCGCAACGTGCTGAACCGTTTCAGGCGTTATGATGTGACGCACGACCTCAATTCTCTGGTGATGGGCCGGCAGTTCAACCAGCCCGGCTATACGTTCCCCGATCATCACCGCCGCCCGGACGAGGTCTATGACGACAGCCTGCGCCTCGATATCGGTGGCGTGACCTTCGAACTGATGCACGGACGCGGTGAAACGGACGATGCGACATTCGTCTGGCTGCCGCAGAAGCGGATTCTGGCGAGCGGCGATTTCGTCGTCTGGGTGTTTCCCAATGCCGGCAATCCGCGCAAGGTGCAGCGCTATGCGCCGGATTGGGCGCGGGCGCTGCGCCAGATGCAAGCCTTGTCACCGGCCGTTCTCGTGCCTGGCCACGGCCCGGTGGTGCATGACGCGCCCCGCGTTAGCGAATTGCTCGGCAGTGGCGCCGAAGCTTTGGAAAGCCTCGTCACGCAGACCGTGGCGCTGATGAACACCGGCTCTTCTCTCGACGCCATTCTGCATCACGTACGGCTGTCGCCGGAGTTGTGCGCGAAACCGTGGCTTCAGCCGAAGTACGACGATCCGGAATTCGTCGTGCGCAACATCTGGCATCTTTACGCCGGCTGGTTCGACGGCAATCCAGCGCATCTCAAGCCGGCGCCGGATGCGGAACTGGCCGCCGAGATCAGTGCACTCGCAGGCGGCGCCGAACGGCTCGCGCGCCGCGCGACCGAATTGGCCACGAGCGGTCGCACGCGGCTGGCAGCGCATCTGATCGAATTCGCCAGCGATGCCATGCCGCAATCTCCCGAAATTCAAGCGACGCGAGTGGAGGTCTACGAGCACTGCATGGAAGCGGAAACATCCCTGATCGGCAAAGCGATCTTTGCCGTCTATCAGCGCGATGCGAAGGCACGGTCTGGCGGTTGAGTTTTTGAGGGGTTTGCACGGCCCGCGGAAGTCGTTACATCAGGCGCCTCTTTCCTGCCGAGCTTTCCCATGAATCTGACCATCAGAAACGCACTGCCCGACGACGAAACAGTGATCGTGGCACTCTGGCGTGCCTGCGATCTGGTGGTCAGCTATAACGATCCGGGCGCCGACTTCCGTTTCGCGCGCGGCGGCGCATCCTCCGATGTTCTGGTCGGCATCGATGCAAACGGCCGTATCGTCGGCACGGTGATGGTCGGTCATGACGGCCATCGCGGCTGGCTTTATTATGTCGCCGCCGATCCGATGGCACAGGGCAGCGGCATCGGTCGCCAGATGGTGACGGCCGGCGAAGACTGGCTGCGCCAGCGCGGCATCGCCAAAGTGCAATTGATGGTGCGCGAGACCAACACCAAGGTGATCGGCTTCTACGATCACCTGGGCTATGAAGAGACGCCCCGCGTCATCATGGCGAAATGGCTGGATCGGTGACGTCGGCAACGGTCAGTTGGTCCAGCCCTCGTCCTTGGATTGCGTGCCATTTTTGATGTTGCGATATTCACGCGGCGTGGCGCCGACAATCTGCTTGAAGCGGGCCGCGAAATGACTTTGCCCGCTGAAGCCAACCTCCAGTCCGATATCGACGATCGATTGTCGCGTCGCGACCAGGAGTTCGCAGGCGCGATGGATCCGCTTGTTTGTCACATACTGATGCGGCGACATATTTGTTCGCGCCTTAAGGCGACGTGAAAACTGCAGAGGGCCGAGGTTCAGCACTCCCGCCAACCGCGAAACATCGATGTCCTCGCCGAGGCAGGTGTGAATATACTCATCAATGATCGCCATCTGCTTGCTCGTCAACGGCGACACGGACAAGGATGGCATGCTTTTGGTATCGGTGAATTGCTTCAGCAAACGGACGGCCAGAAGATTGGCGACCGATTCCGCATAAAGCGCCGATGCCAGCGGATTAGCCTCGGTATCGCGATACAACATGAACGCCAGATGCCAGATCGTGTCGTCGCGGCCGCTCGGGGTGCCGTGCAGGTTGATATCGTCACGCATGCCCAGTTCACCGGCGATCCGTTTGACGACCCCGCAATTCAATTCGAGCATGATCCGCTCCAAGGAGCCCGTCCAATCGATGGAATGGCTCTCTTCGGCGGGATTGACGACGATGTTTCTATGTCCGGCGAGCACCTTCCGAAAGCCGGCGTCTTCGTTCCACCAGGCCAGATTGGCACCGCCTCTCAGACATACGCCAATCTGATGAAACTCATGTCGATGACGCAGATGCGCCGGCCTGAACGCTCGTTCATGCTTCACCTCCAGCCACAAGGACTGTGAAGCATCGGCAAGCGGCTGAGTTCCCAAAGACATCCGGCTACACCTGCGCTTTAAGGGACAGACATTGTTTTACCAGCTACGCTGGCCACCAGCAATCGCCCGCGTCCTGCGCCGCGGTGTGCCATGCGGGTGGGAAACTCAAAAATGACGGGAATCCGACAATTCGTCTCTTCGTGATAGACGCGCATTTCACCGCAACTTACAGCCCGGAGAGATAAATCAGACCGCGAGGGAGGCGGATATGGCTCGGCGCGAAATGGGTGGGCGCGAAATGGCAGGCTGCAAGATCGTGTCCTGTTGCATCGCGGTATTGGCGATTCACATGTCGCTTGCTCCAGCTAAAGCCGCCTCCGACAAGACCGATCTGGCGCAAAACTTTCCCAGCCAGACGGTCAAAATCGTGACGCCGATCGGAGCCGGCAGTGCCGTCGACGGGCTGGCGCGCGTGATCGCCTACAAGCTGCAAGAGATTTGGAAGCAGTCCGTCATTATCGAGAACCGGCCGGGCATGCCGGGAACCGCGAGTGTCGCGAAAAGCGCTCCAGACGGATACACGCTCATGATGATGTCGAATGGCCATGTCGTTGGCGGGCTCATCAATAAAAACCTGTCTTTCGATCCGATCGCGGATTTCCAAGGCGTCATCAAGCTCGCGTCCGTGCCCCTTGTACTGGTGACGACGCCGACGCTTCCGCCAAACACGCTACAGGACCTGATCGCTCTCGCGCACTCAAAACCCGGCCAATTGAACTATGGCTCCGCCGGTCTCGCCAGCACCTCCTTTCTCTCCGCGGAGCTGTTCAAGAAAATAACCAAAACGAACTTCGTTCAAATTCCCTACACGGGCGGCACCGATGCGCTGATGGGCGTTCAGCGCGGCGATTCTCATATTTATTTCCTGGCGCTCAATCTGACGACCGAACAGGTCAGAAGCGGCATGCTCAAAGCGATCGCGATCGCGACCTCCGAACGAAGCTCCGCCCTCCCCGATGTGCCGACTTTCGCCGAAGCCGGCCTACCGGACTATCAATACGATGCCTGGTTTGGCGCCATGGCGCCAGCCAATACGCCTGTGCCCGTGTTGAACAAAATCAACGCCGACATCAGGCGCGTCTTGCGGATGCCAGATGTCATCGAACGGCTAAAAGCCCAAGGGTTTGAACTCACCAGCAGCACGCCGGATGAATTCAACGAACTGATGAAGTCCGACGAAAAGCTTTATCGCGATCTTCTCAAGGACACGAAGGTCGGCACGCCCTGAGCGGCGGGAACCATTCATCCCCAACATTCCCACTCTCGATGGAGTAACCAATGGCCGGCCAGACGTTGCAAGCGACGCGCACGAACTCTTGGCAGGATATACGCGATCGTTTGGACCAATCGATCCCTTTCACCAATATGCGCGATACGCCCTATTATCGCGATGCGGTTTACGAGCAGTTTTCGGCGAAGGAGTATGCGCGGCGCTACGAAGCTTTGCGCGCGAAAATGCGCGAGCATCGGCTTGATTGCATGATCGTGCCGGGTGGGCCGAGCCATTGGAGTTTTGGTGCCGGTATGGCCTGGCTCACCGGCCATTGGGAATGGCATGCGCTGTGCTGCTATATTCTCGTGCCGCTGCATGGCGAGCCGACCATGATCTATTCGATGGGCGGCACGCATGCGGAAGCCGTCCGCAGGCTGGTCGAGGTCGCCGTGACGGACGTTCGGCACAGCCGTGGTGGCCGCTATGCCGACGTGATGGTGGAACGGTTGCGCGAACTCAAGCTCGAACGCGGACGCATTGGCCTGATGGAGATTGATCCGCGCCACGGCGACTATATGCCCATCAATCAATACGAAGTCCTGCGTCGCGGCCTGCCCGATGCGGAACTCGTCTTCACGAAAGATTTCCTGCACGAATTGCTCGTCATCCACAGCGAGGAAGAACTTGCCTGCGTTCGCAAGGCAGGGGTACTGACGCAGCGCGCCATGGAGGCCCTCATCGCCCGCGCCAAGCCGGGCGCGAAGGAATATGAATTGCGGGCGGCCGCCGCCAATGCGATCCTCGAAGGCGGTGGCGATATCGACTTTCTCATCATCGGCTCGACGCCGATGGCGAATCCGGCGATGATTTTCGGCAATCCCCGTCCTTCCAACCGCATCCTGCAGAAGGGCGACATCATCAACATGGAGCTTGCCGCGGCCTATCGCGGCTACACGGCGCAAATCGGCTCACCCGTGTGCATCGGCGAGCCGACGGATATGGTGCGCACATTCTGGGAGGACATTACCCTTCCCGGCTACAAGAAAATCGTCGCCGAAATGCTGCCCGGCAAGCCGATCGCCAATATGTGGGAGGCCTCGAAATTCTTTCGCGAGAAAGGGGTGCAATCGCGGCCGATCCATTGCCATGGCATCGATCTCGTCACCGACGAGCCCCATGTCACGACGGAATATGACAAGCAGCATCATGCCGACACGGTGCTGAAACCGGGCATGGTGATCATGGCCGAACCGAATCCGATCACCATGGACGGGCTTTTCGGCATTTTCCTTGGCCACACTTTCATTCTCAACGAACGAGGACACGAGGTCGTCGACAACTTCCCCCTAGAATTGGCGATCGCGGGCGCTTGAGCCAAATCTGAAGGCTATCGATGGGCGCGTGACTGTCCACGCGTCCGTCATTCGCCTTCAGCCTGCGCCTCCAGATTGCTGCGTAGCACCTTGAGAACGTTGCGGGCCGTTTCGATATCTTTCAGCGTCAGGCCATCGGCCACGCTTTCAGCCCAAGGCCCCTGCAGCTTCAGCGCCCGGTCGTAAACGGTCCTGCCACGCTCGCTGAGATCGACCAGTTGAGCGCGGCGATGATGGGGGTTCGGCTGAAAGGCGACGAGCCCCTCCTGCTCCAAATCGTTGACGATGCGTTGGACATTCTGCCGGTTCGCGCCCATGTCGCGCGCCAGCCAGGCGACAGGCTGCGGCCGCTCGGCAGCCACGATGGCGCCCAAGACCTGCCAGCGGGCGCTCGTCAACCGGAGCTCGGCGACAAGCCGGTCGCCCGCCGTCAGCATGCGGTTATTGACCTGAAACAGATCGAGAATGAGGTCGGTCACCGCCGTTCCCGCTGTGGCTTTCTTGGGCTTCACCATATGCACCATACATCCCAATTGACATTATGATGTCAAGATGCGATCTATAACGACACCATGATGTCAATATAGCTCAATTGAGGAGTGTGTCATGCCCGTTCGGCGTTCGATGGACCCCGCCTTTCCAATCGAGAAACAGATTGCCGTGGAGGCTTCACCCGTCGTTCTGGTGAACGTCTTCACGCTCGATCCCGCCGACGAAGAGACTTTCCTCGCCGCATGGCGACACGATGCCGATTTCATGACGCAACAATCGGGATGCATCTCGACACAGCTTCATCGCGCCATCGGCGACAGCCCGACCTATCTCAATTACGCCGTCTGGGAATCGACAGCGGCTTTCCGAGCCGCCTTTACCCATCCCGAGTTTCGTGCCCGGCTGACGGCCTATCCGGCCAGCGCCGTCGCCTCACCGCACCTGTTCCAGAAGATTGCGGTGCCTGGCATCTGCGTCGCGTAGGAGGAGACCATGGCCCGTTTGTTCTTCAACATAGTGGCGATATCGGGCTCGGCCGCGTTCGCCGGCGTCATGCTGGCCATCGGCATCATTCTCGGCGCCTACTGGAAAAGTTTAAGCCCGCAAGCCTTTCTCGACTGGTTCGCTCAGAACAATCATTTCGTGGCGCAGGCCATCCCCTTCGTCGTCGTTCCCGCTCTCATCGGGCTTGCCGGCTCACTCTACCTCGGTTGGAACGATGCGGGGCGCACACTCTGGCTGGCGGCCTCCGCCTGTCTCATCGCGGTTCTGATCGTGACATTCGCCTATCATCTGCCGAGCAATGCGCAATTCGCTGCCAAAACCGTGCCTCTCGATCAGGTTTCCGGCAAACTCGACACTTGGCTTTGGTTGCACAGCCTTCGCATTATCCTGGCGTTCGCCGCCGCGATCCTCGGCATCGTCGCGATCGCGCGCTGAGCCTTACGATTTCGGCAACAGTGCCGCGATTTCACCGGCCGCGATCCCCTTGGCCGCCGAAGCGATATCGCCCGCTTTCAGCGCCTGCGCCGCATCGACGAGATCGGCCATCACCCGGCGATAGAGCGCGCCGCCGAGGCTGACACGCTTGACGCCTGCCTCCGCCAGCACGTTGAGCGGCACCGGGCCGCTGCGCGGGCCGACCACCACATTGACGGGCCTGGGCGCCACGGCGCGCACGACTTTCTTGATCGCCTCGAGATCCGGCAGGCCCGGCGCATAGAGCACGTCGGCACCGCATTCGGCGAAGGCGACAAGGCGGCGGATCGTATCGTCGAGATCGAGGCGGCCGTGCAGGAAATTATCGGTGCGCGCTGTGAGCACGATGCGGCCGCGCGCCGCCTGCACGGCGCCTTTGATGCGCGCCACCGCCGCATCGAAATCATGGATCGGGTTTTGCGGATCGGCGGTCGTATCCTCAATGCCGAGGCCGGCGAGGCCAGCATCGATCGCCGCGCGCACGGTGAGCGCGCAATCCTGTGCTGTCGGCCCAAACCCATCTTCGAGATCGCCGTTGACCGGCAAATCGGTCAACCGGGCCAGCATGATGGCATTGTCCAACGCCAGCTCGCGGCTCACCGCATGGGCGCCATCGTTGCGTCCCATCGCAAAAGCGATGGCCAACGAAGTGGAGCCCAAAGCCTCGAAGCCGGCGCGTTTCAGCAAAACGGCCGAGGCGCCGTCCCAGGCATTCGGCATGATGAATGTGCGCTGATGCAGCGCCAGGAAACGCTCGTAGGCTTGCGGCTGCGACATGAGTTTCCTCGCTAAGGTTCTTCGCCCGGCTTGGTGGTGAACGCATCCGACCATTCGGGATGTTTTGCATATTGCGCACGCACGTAAGGGCAGCGTGGAATAATCTTGAAACCCGATTGGCGTGCGTCGTTGATCATATATTCCACCAAGGCGCCCGCCGCGCCCGTGCCGCGCATCGCTGGCGGCGCACCGGTATGATTGGCGCTGATGAAGCCTGGGCCAGGAACGGTAAAGGTAATTTCCGCCTCGGCATCGATGCCGGCGATGCGCGCCACATAGCGGCCATTGCCGGCGTCCTGCATTTCCTTGTTGACGGTGATCGCACTCATGGATTCGTTCACCTCGATCTGACAATTTGGTTTTGCTGTCGCTTGATAGCACGAAAAGCAAACCAAAGGGACTCGCCAATCGGAGCTGCCAATCGAACTTGCCAATGGGATAAGACGATAGGGCTGGCTCCTGGAAAAGCCTCGCGCTACCATCGCGGCACCGGCGCCTTTCGGCGCCATCCGATGCAAGCGAGGTTGCAATGAACATTGCCAACGGACGGCGTGCGGCTGCGATTGTCGCTCTTCTTCTCGCCACGTTGACCCATGCCACGCTTGCGGTCGCCAAACCACGCACGCTGAGCGGCACCGTGATCTATCGCGAACGCATGGCGCTACCGCCTTCGGCCGTTGTCGAAGTGCAATTGATCGACGTCTCGCTGGCCGACGCGCCGGCTCGGGTTTTGGCGCGCACGACGCTGTGGCCACGCCGCCAGGTGCCGCTGCGCTATCGGCTACGTTATGATGATGCGCAGATCAGGCCCAATTTCAGCTACGCCCTGCAAGCCCGCATCACGCTCAATGGCCGGCTTCTCTTCATCAATACAACGCGCCATAGCCTGTCAGCGGAAGGGCTGGCCGGCGGACGAGGCGGCTTTGGCAATACCGACATTCTGGTCGAACGGGTCAGCGACGGACCACGCACGGAGACACCCGCTACCCCCGCCCGCCCCAATGGGCGCTGGCTTGCCGAAGACATTGGCGGTGGTGGCGTCATCGATCGCCTGCAGACAGTGCTTGACATCGCGCCCGACGGCGCGGTGAGCGGTAGCGGCGGGTGCAACCGCATGGCCGGCCGCGCGACCATTAGCGGCGATCGGATCAATTTTGGCCGCATCGCCAGTACCAAAATGGCCTGTGTGCCCGCGGCGATGAACCAGGAAGCCGAATTCTTCGCCGCCCTCGCCGACGTTCGCGCCTGGCGCGTCGATCCGCAGCGCGGCAAGCTGATGCTGCTCGATGCCCAAGGCCGGGCCATCGTAACGCTGGCGAGCATGTGAGCGTGCCAAGTCTTGTTTTGACGCGTTTTCTTCACGCAAACCGGCGTCCACTTCGCTCGAAAACGCTCACCCATCCTTCTGATAGATCAGCCGCGCCTGGCTGAAATCGCGCGCGCGCAAATGGCGGCGCTGGATCCAGATATAATAGAGGCCGTTAAAATCGTTGATGTCGTTGTCATAGGCGCCGATCTGCAGCAGCATCACCCAATCCTGGGCGGCTTCTCCTAGCAATTTGAAGATCTCGCGATATTTCAACGATGCAATGTTGATGCGCGCATCCTCGGCCGAAAGTGCGATCGTCATCTCGCGTCTGATATTTTCAGGCCAACCGCCTAAGCGATTGGAAGCATCGAGATGGGTCGGTTGGCTGTCGCTCCAGTTTTCGTGCGGATAGGGCCGGTTGAGATAGCTCGGCGTGATCGGCGCGGCGCGCTGATCGGGCAAGGTATACGTGAAAATCGGTTTGAACTGCGCCGACGGCAGGCAATTGCGATAGGCTTCCAGGCCGCCAAATAAAGGAAAACCAAGATCGGGCGAAGCCTGCCGCGTTAGATCGCCTTCCACATGAATCAATTGGAACAGACGATTGCCATCCGCTTCTCGGCCT
The DNA here is from genome assembly GCA_001898965.1 of Rhizobiales bacterium 62-17. GTDB lineage: Bacteria > Pseudomonadota > Alphaproteobacteria > Rhizobiales > Beijerinckiaceae > Terripilifer. Next base: position 356,214 of record MKVW01000001.1, on the reverse strand, counting down.
CTTTCCGGATTGAAGACGAGATCGTAGAACAGCAGAAAGTGACCCGTACGCGGCATATCCGCATCGCATGGCCCAGCCGTCGCGCAAGCGGCCAGATCGATCTGTGCCATGAACGCCAGAGGTGCGACACGCTTGGCCAATTGTTCTTTCAGGGCGATCTGGCTCTTAAGGTCTTCCTCCGCGCTGTCAGCCGCATAACCTCGCAAAATTTCGACGACCGATAAGCCAAAAGTCGTGGGCTGCCGCACTGGCCAGACAAAGTCGCGTGGCACATCAGGCGAACCACCGATCTTGCTGGCACCAAGCGCGATCATCGTGTCATCGGCGGCCGTGGATTGCAGAGCAATGGCAGGTTTTGCCAATGGCAAAAGAATCTTCGCCTCATCGGCGGAAACGCCCGACGCGAGGAGCGAGGCCGACAATTCTTCGAGCGTGCGATAAGGGCCTGGCCGAAAGCTGGTAGCCGTCTGGGCCAGGAGCTGGCGCGGCAAGGCCTGGGCACAGAAGGCGGATGCCCCCATCGCCTGCAGAACCTGCCGGCGCGGAAACCGCGCAAGATTATGACGCGTGACCCCCCTCATCGCGGAAGCATCCATACATTCCGAAAGATGGTGCGATGATAGGCGGGCGCATCACCCGGAGCAACAGCTCCGCACACGTATGCATCGTGTATTCGGATTTTCGCAACAATGGGACGCTTCTTGCACGAGAAACATCAATTCAGCGCGCGCAGCTTGTCACGCAGCTTCTGTCGCAGCCCTTCCGGCATGTCGTCATCCGGCAAAACGTTGAACTGATTTTTGTCAAAGAAAATCATCCAATAGCCGGGCCGCTGCCAGACTTCGGTGAGCTGCGACCACGGCACCTGGGCGCTGCCGAGATCGGACGTGAAGGACAAAGTCGTTGCATCAAAGGCGATCTCCGCCACCGGCACTTTCATGCGTGAGAAGCGGCCCACCGTATTGGCGTTATGGGCGCGCCAGCCGAGGATCACCAGCAAGACCGGCAATATGGCCGCCGCGCCAACGATGCCGGTGAGCCAATCCCGCTGGCCGCTCCACAGCAGCCAGATGAAAAACACCGCCATGGCCCCGGCGGCGATCCACAATCCCTTTTGTTCGGCGAACAACCGGCGGCGCACATAAGTTTTCACCGCGTCGCGTACCATTTCCGGCGTGTAATGCGCGCGATAGGAAATAGGCGAAGTTGGGAAGGAATCCATCATTGCGGGCCATTTCTAGGCCCGCAATGAAGATTTGTCACGACGATCCGATCGCGAACGGTGCGCAAGGAAACGATGTCGATGATCGCGGCCGTGCGGATTTAGCGGGCAAGCCGCTGGGCCGTGCTCTGGGATATGCCGGTCTGCCCCGTCGTATAAGCCTGGGTCAGCAGGCTGCGAATGTAGTCGCCGGCAATGACTGGGTCATAGGCAGCGCGTGCGGGCTCGCAACTTGGCAGAGTCGCGATCGTGGCGCGCGGATTGGGATAGGCAAAGAAAGAAATCGACAACCGTGGGCGCGGACTCAAGTTGCGCACCCGGTGCAAGGTCGAGACATAGAGATTGTTGGTCCAGCGCGACAGGAGATCTCCGACGTTGATGACGAAAGTGCCAGCCTTCGGCGGCACGTCGATCCAATCGCCATCCGCGTTCTGGGCCTGCAGACCGCCGACATCGTCCTGCTGGAGGACGGTGAAGGTGCCGTAGTCGGTGTGGGGCGAAAAGCCCCACAGACGATCAGCGACATCCGGGTCAACCGCAGGATAATAATTGAACGAGTTGATACATCCGAGCCGATCGTGGAAATCTTCCAGATAGGTCTCCGGCAGGTCGACACTCAGCGAAAAGGCACGCGCCAACTGGCGCGCCAGCCTTACCTTATTGGCGATGGCTGTCTCGATCGCGTCTCTGAAACCCGGGAGGACGCTCTCAGGGAGCCATTGCGACCGGCCTGCGGGGGACGTCTCGTCGATCAGTTCGCCGGGATAGAGCGCCCGTGAGGAATAAAGCCGCTCTTTGCGATCTGCCTTCGCCAGCTTTTCCGCATCGGGATCGAGGCCGCCGGTCTGAATGAAGCCGAGATTGGCCTCGTTATGGCGCGCAAGAATCAATTCCTTTTGCGCGATCGGCAAGGCAAAAAATTGCCGCCCGAGCGTCACCGTCGACTCCATTTCGGCAGCCGAAATGCCGTGGCCGGTGATGTAGAAGAAGCCGATATCGATACAGGCACGACGGATCTGCCGCGCCGTCTCCTGCCGCTGCGAAAAAGATCCGCCGGCCGTGAACGGCGACAGATCGATGACCGGCACAGCCGACAAACTGCTTCTCGTTTCGCTTGAACCCATCACACCCTCACTCATGATGATTTTCTGATCCGCCGGCCCTCTCCTGACCGGCGCGATTTGGCGCCCTCGACCGTTTCCGCTTCAAGATCGACCTCGGCCAGCGCGTGATTGACGCTCTTGAGCAATGCGACGAGGTCCGCCAGATCGACGTGGCGCAGCCGTGGCCAGACCGCCTTGCGATAATCCACTCCCGCCTCCGTCAGCGCATCGAGCGTTTCCTGCCCGCGCGGCGTGAGCACGAGATGCGGCGAGGCCTTGTGATCCTGATTGAGCACCAGCTGCACCAGCCGATCGGCAACCAGCTCGTCGGTGATGCGCTGCACATTCTGGCGGGTAACGCCAAGACGGCGCGCAATCTGCGGCACAGACAGCAATTCCATGGAAGCCGCCCGCAAGACCTGCCAGCGCGGCTGCGTCTGCCCGGCTCTGGCTGCCAGCACGGTGCCATGGCGGCGGAACGTGGCGGAAAGCGCATAAGCCTCGATGGCCAATTGATCGATGATTTCAATATCCGTTTTCTGCATCATATTTTCATATTGACAATAAATTGTCTGTTTGTCAATTTGTATCCACTGTTGAAGAGATGTGGGAGACAAGCGTGAGACTGCAAGGCAAAACGGCAATCGTGACTGGGGGCGGCCGCGGCATCGGCGCGGAATATTGCAAAGCGCTGGCCATTGCCGGCGCGGCGGTTCTGGTCGCTGATCTCGACATGGATGGGGCGAAGCAAGTCTCTGACGACATCACCAAAGCCGGCGGTCGCGCCCATGCTTTTCGGCTCGACGTCTCCTCGCCGCAAGACACGCAGGCCATGGCCGAAGCGGCTCAAGAGCAATTCGGCGGCATCGACATCCTCGTCAACAATGCCGCCATGTATGCCAATCTGACGCGCAAGCGTTACGACGAGATCACGCCCGACGAGTTCGATCGCGTCATGGCCGTCAATGTCAAAGGCGTCTGGCTCTGCACCATGGCGGTCGTCCCCGCAATGACCCGGCGCGGCGGCGGCCATATCATCAACATCGGCTCAGGAAGTGTCTTTGTCGGCGGCAATGGCCTCGTCCACTATGTCGCCTCCAAAATGGGCGTCATGGGCCTGAGCCGGGCACTGGCGCGCGAACTCGGCCAGCACAACATCTGCGTCAATACGCTGATCCCGGGGCTGACCGACAGCAGTTCGAACCGCGCCAATACGACGTCCGAATATCTCGAAAGCGAAGCCAAGCAGCGCTCGATCCAGCGCGTGCAGACGCCGCACGATCTGATCGGCCCCCTGCTCTTCCTGGCTTCCGACGACAGCCATTTCGTCTCCGGCCAAAATCTTAACTGCGATGGCGGCCGTCTGTTCATTTGACAGGAGCATTCATGAACCAGCCTTCCGACCGCATGCGCGAGCAACTTGAGCAGCTCGCGCTCGCCTGCCGCGTCCTGGAAATGGAAGGACACGGCGATCTGGCGCAGGGGCATCTGTCCCTGCGCGACGACAGCGGTTCCTTCTTCTGGATGAAGCGCAACGATATCGGGCTTGGCGAAGTCATGGGACCGGAGGACTTCGTGAGCCTGTCATTTGAAGGACAGAAGCTGTCGGGCAGCGGCCGCCCCCACTCCGAATGGCCTATCCATTCGGAAATCTTCAAAGCGCGCGCCGACGTGCGCATTATTGCCCATAGTCATCCGCAATTCGCCTGCCTGCTCACGGCGGCCGACCCGATCTTCCACCCCTATACGATCGAAGCCGACAAGCTGACCCGCATCGGCTTCTTCAGTGGCACATCTGCTTTGATCAACGACATCGAGGCAGGCGCCGAAGTGGCCAAGGCGCTTGGTGAAGCGGATCTTCTGTTTCTTGCCAATCATGGTGTCGTTTTCTGCGGCGCCACCATCGCCGAAACCGTCTGTCGTGGCATTTTTCTGGAACGGGCGGCGCGCGTCGAAGTGATGGCGGCCAATACAAGTTTGAAATGGCGCCGCTTCCCCGACGCGGATGAACGGGCGCTTCGTCATCAGCAGATGATCAGCCCCGGTCATATCGATCAGACCTGGGCCTATTTTCAGCGCAAGCTCGCCGCTCTGCATACGGGAAGCGATGGAACAGCCAGGGCTGTTTTTGGCACCCGGATCTAAGCGACATCTTCATCAAATTCGGTGTGCGAGTTCTGCGTGAAAAGTTCAGAGGGCAAAGTTCAGTGTGAAGGAGAGTTGGCATGAAGGGTTTCCGCATCAGCATGTTGATTGCCGCTCTGGCAATGGGCGCTTCATCCTCCGGCCAGGCGTTGGAGAAAATCAATTTCCTGTTGGCGGCGCCGGCGACCCTGCCAGCCTTCTCCCCTCTGATCATGGCCAAGGAGAACGGCTACTACAAAGACGCGGGCTATGAGGTCGAATTCCATACCGCGCGCGGCGGCCTCGACATTGCCAAACAGGTGGGTGTCGGCAACGCCGAGTTCGGCCTGTCGCTTGGCGATGCGCCCATCGTCGTGCGCGGCAATGGCATCCCGATCAAGATCGTCGGCTTGCTCGGCGGCGGCGCTCTCGGCGTTCTGGTCGCCCGCAAGGATCGCGGGATCGCAAAGATCGAAGATCTGCGCGGCAAGAATATTTCGGTCATGTCTTTCCAGGAGGCGAATTTTTACGCCACGCTGGGCGCCCTTGCGCGACATGGCATCCGCCGGGACGATGCGAATATTCAGGCTGTAGGCCCCACCGGCGTGATCGGTCTCGTTATCGCCGGAGCCGTCGATGCCTGCATCTGCACGCCCGACTGGGAAGTGAGCGTGCAAGACGGCGTCGGCGAAACCCTGTCGATGCCGCTCAAGGATTACATCCCGACGACGGCCCAGGCGATCGTCGCCTCCGATACGATGATAGCCAAACGGCCGGAGATGGTCCGTGCCATCGTCCAGGCCACCTTGAAGGGCATGAAGTTCGTCATGGACGATCCCCAGGCGGCGACGAAAATCTACATTCGGGCCGTCCCGACCTTTGAAGGCAAGGAAGATGTCGTTCTGCGCATGTTCAAGAACTACATCGAACGCACCTACAAAGGTCAGAAGATTCTCGGCGAAACCGATCCCGACATTTTAGCGCAGATCCAGAAGCTCTATATGGAGCTCGGTGTGATCGAAAAACCATCACCGGTCGAGAGTTTCTACACCAACGCTTTCGTCCAGCCGAAGTGACGCCTTCTATCGGCTCTCGCCGGTTTTTCGCAAGGCGCTGAGGATGAAGACGCCCAAGGCCACGATCAGTGCGCCCGTCCAATAGGGCGCGCCAGAGCCGAGATTGAGCGCCAGGGCGGCGGCGAGCAGCGGTCCAAAGATGCGCGCGATGGCCTGCTGCCCCTGATAAGCGCCTTGGACACGACCCTGCATCTCGTCGGGCGCCACATTGGCGACGATGCCGTTCATCGCCGGCATGAACAAGCCATCGCCGAGGGTGAAGACGACGATGGCGGCGATCAGCAGCCAGACCGATGGCAGCCAAACGATGGCGCCGATGAGCAGGAAGCCTGCGGCGTTGATCATCAACCCGACACGCGCCAATCGGTATTCGCCGAAGCGCGGCAGCAAGCGGTGCGTCAGAACCCCTTGCGCCAGAATGTCCATGACGCCGACAACGAACAACGTCATGCCGATGCCGAGCGAGCCGAAGCGCAGCACTTCGATCAACAGAACGGAGATATTGCTCTGCATCATCGTGGCCGCGAAATAGAACAGAAAGGATGCCGCGAAGGCGATACGCAGCGTGCGATCGCTGAAGATGCCGGAGAACTGCGAGATGACATTGAGCTGATGCCAGCGCAGATCTTTGGCGCGGCGCTCGGGCGGCAAAGTTTCGCCGAGTGCCAATTGCACCCAAACCATATTGAGCAACGACAAGACGGCGGCGGCAAACAACGGCGCGCTCGGCGAAAATTCGCCGAGAAGACCGCCAACGACCGGACCGAACATGAATCCAACGCCGCCGGCGGCGCCCAGCAGACCATATACGCGGCCACGCTCGGCAGGCGCCGTCATATCGGCAACACTCGCATAGATCGCACTCAGATTGCCTGCGGTCAGACCGTCGATGATACGTCCGGCAAAGAGCACCCACAGGGCGCCACCGATGCCGAAGACGACATAGCCGACGGCCGAACCGAAAAGGGACAGCAACAACACCGGCCGGCGACCATAGCGGTCGCTCAATGCGCCCAGCAGCGGTGCCGCCAGGAAGGCGCAAGCGGCATAGACCGAAACAATCACGCCAACGGTAAGCGCGAGCTGGGATTCCGGCACATAGCTGCCGACCAGCAGCGGAACGACCGGATTGATGATGGTGAAACCGCTGACATTGAGAAAGACGGTCACGGCCAGAATGGCGGTACGGTCGGTCAGCAGGTTTGCGATTGGGGCAGCGAGGCTTTGACGATGCATAGACTGGTCTCTCGTAGGGGGTCCAGCCGATGCGGGTCAGAAAACAAACACCCAGCCGAACCTGCGCGCCGAAGCGCTTGGATCGCCGTGGTGCCTCAGGTCCCGCAAGCGGGACCGGACAGTGCTTCCCTCACGGGAAGGGCCTGGACCTACCATACCAGACCTGCCTTTTTCGACGCCGCCAATATAGGGACGCCGCGCGAATTGCGCTAGCCCATGTTTCGACGCCAGATGGGCTAAAGCCTCACGGCCCGACAAGCCGTGCCACTTCCCGACGCAAACGCGGCAGAACATCCCGTTCGAACCACGGGTTTTTCTTCAGCCAGGCATTGTTGCGCCAAGAGGGATGCGGCAAGGCGATGACCTTCGGCGTTGTGGCGAAAGCCGTGCGCCAATCGCGCACCAGATCTGTCATGCCGCCCGAGGCCGGCACATGCAGGCCCAGACGCTGGCGGTGCCAGGCCTGCGCATAGATGCCGATGGCGAGAATGGTTTCGATCTGCGGCATGGCCTGCATCAGCTCTTCATGCCAGTGGCGCGCGCATTCGCGGCGCGGTGGCAGATCGCCCTTCTTGGCGTCGTGCCCGGGAAAGCAAAATCCCATGGGCACGATGGCGATGCGCGATGCGTCGTAGAATGTTTCCTTATCGATCCCCATCCACTGCCGCAGGCGATCGCCCGAAGGGTCGGTGAACGGCATGCCGGAGGCGTGGACGCGCACGCCCGGCGCCTGCCCGGCGATCAGCAGACGAGCCGTAGACGATGCCCGTACGACGGGATTCGGCTCATGTGGCAGCGGTGCTCTGTCAGGCGTGTCGATGCAGATGCGGCAGGCTTCTATCTTGCGGGTGAGAATGCCGAGTTTCCGCACGGAGCCCGGAGATGTCTCCGTGCTCTTTTTCTGCGCTGCCAAAGCCGATGCCTTCACCATGATTGACTCGTGCCAGGCGCCCAGCGCCTGTTCAAGAGAAATGCATTCACAAAAAATAAATCAAGGAACGACGACCGCATTTGAAAACCCGCACATACGTCAGGCCACAACCGGTCTCGGCGCTGGCCGACTACGCCACAAACCGAGGCCGCATCGGATCGAGAGAAGGCGCGTCCTCAGACATGTTTCTTTCCCTCCGCCGGCACCCTGCCCTTCGCTTCACTTTTTGTCATCGGGATCGATCGTCTCGGCGATCGTGTCCTTGGTGCGCTGCGGCAGGATCGTCATCATGAAAATGAAAGCCGAGATCAGCAGGTTGAAACCATTGCTGGCGACCAGAGGCCAGGCGCCTAGCGAAAGGCCGTAGGCGGTCCATAGCGCGAAGGCGAGAACCGTGAGGAAATAAGTCCCCGGCGATATCCCTTCCGTGTCCCGCGTCCGAATGATCCGCCAAGCCTGCGGCACGAAACTGGCCATGGAACAGATCGCGGCCGCAGTTCCCAAAATGATGATGATCATCGCAGATTTCGAACGCCGCCTCCTTTGAATGGTTCCAAGGATTTAGCGAGATATTTCCGTTGCTTGCGACGAAACAAAAAAATCTGCCGCGAGTCATTTTGACGCGGGAACCTTGGGCGTCTGGAGCCGTTACTGGAGCGTCGAGTGGAATATGCGCGTCGAACTGAAGAAGCACCTTCAACTGCTCCCTTATCGGTTCTAGCTCCTGGAAATACCCCCGTGGGAATTCATCTGAAAACCAAGCTCCCCCTATCGCGACGCCCAACCGGGCCACGCTGGCGGTAACGCCCACACTTTATCCAGACGGGAGCATGCCCCCGCCCTGCGACTCGCGGTTCATCACCGTGGGCCTTCCATCGAAAACGACCTTTGGCGCGGCCGGGCAAAGCTGACGCGCCAATCCGCATCGCCCGCGACTTGCGGCCCCAGACTTGTGGCTGTGTCCGTTCCATTAAGGAAAAATCCATGACCGTTGTCACACGGCTTTACGATGACTTCGCTCACGCGCAAGAGGCCGTGGCCCTGCTGGAGCGCAGCGGTGTGCCAAGCGCCGACATATCCGTCGTCGCCAATACAGCCGACAGATGGCGCGCCTATCATGACCGGACTCATCGAAATGATGTTCATGGCCTGACCGTCGGGAATACGGCGGCGGGCGAAGGCAATGGAGCCGGCCTGCTTCCTGAGCTCAGTGTCGTCGTCATTCTGGGCCTTGGCCCTGTGGTCGCGGCTGGCTGGCTCATGATGGGTGGCCCGGCCGGCAGCATGATGGGCTCGCTCATGGAAAACGGCGTCAGCGAAGCCGAAGCCCATGCCTATTCGGAAGCCGTGCGGCGCGGTGGCACTTTGCTGGCGGTGCGCACCAATGTCGCGACGCATGACAAGATCGAAATCCTGCTCGACGCCATGACGGACCATTGGTCGGAACAAACCAATGCATTAGGGGCCAATGTTTGGCCGAAGGCGGGACGCGCCCGCTTTGGTGCGGCAGCCAGCCACTGATTTTCGATCAGCCGCCGGTTTCGCTTCCTGCGGAACCGGAGCTTTTGTTCGTCAAAGATCGAACGTGGCCCCATCCTCGGCCACCAGCACGCCGGCGTCGATGATGTCCTGACGCAGAGCATAGGCGCTGGCGTTCATATGGGTCGCCATGATGCGACGCGCCTTGAGACGCGGCAGGTTGGCTTTCAAGGTCGGCCAGTCGATGTGGTAAGGCACGGCCTCCTGGCCCGAATAACATTCGATCATGAACAGATCGGCGCCATCGCTGATCTCGATCAAATTGTCGACCCAACAGGTATCGCCGGAGAAAGCGAACGTCTTTCCGCCGTTTTCGATGCGCAAGGCGCGCGACATGGCGCCGGAGGGATGATCGACGGGCAGCACCGAAATCTTGCAACCCACCACCTCCGTCACATGGCCCGGCCGGTTTTCGATCAAGGTGAGCGGATAGCTCCAGCGGTTCGACCAACTGTCGGGGAACAGCGCTTCGCAGGTGGCGCGCAAGCGCGCTTCGAGCCCTTCGGGGCCGACGATGGTCAAAGGCTTCTTGCGGCGGCTGACAAACTGGCCTTCCAGCAGCAGCGACGGCAGGCCGCCGAAATGATCGCCATGCAGGTGGCTGAGAACCACCGCATCGATTTCGTTGCTGTCAAAGCCGAGCTTGTGCCAGGCCACCAGGGCCGACGAGCCGAAATCGACGACGAGCGTCTGGCCGCGCCCCTCCTCCCCTGAACAGTCGAGCCTCAGACACGTGTTGGAACGGCCGCCGCTGCCGAAAGCATCGCCGCTACCCACGATGGTCAGGTGCATCCGCTGATCCTTATGTGCCTGATTTTCGGCTTCTCCCGCTCTTGAGTTGACGGGTGCCAGGGGGTGGGATGGAGACGTAGAAAACATAAAAAATCCTATACAATAGATAGCCTTCCGCCAAAACGGCGCGCGGGAAAATCGTGCAAGAAACCATCGCATTTCATCTTAATTTGCGGTGATCAATGTGCGCTAGCGCACATCCAGGGGCACGAATCCTCTCGTACTGCCGGCATCCTGGGCCCGATGCGTCTTAACTCGACATTAACCCAAGTAACTTTGGAACCCGTCAGCCGATCGTTAAGCTTTTTGGCGGAATATGGCCGCGCCGCCGATCGCGGGCATTTTCCAGTCCAGTCGCGTTTTTGAGTCCGGGTCAATTGTGTCCATGCGTGAGGTCACCGCCGAAATGATCGAGCGGGGTCGCGGCCCCGATCCGAGAACGGCTCAGCAGCGCCGTGACATGGCTTCGCAGATCCGTGCCACGCGCGAACGCATCACCTCCTCCGGCACCGGCCATCGCGCTTTTGATCTCGAACTGATCCGCCAATTCGCCGAAGCGCGGAAGTCCGCAGCCCCCGTGGTCATGGCGCTGGCGTTCATCGTCGCCGGCAGCACGATCATCTGGACCACACCTTTCCGAGCTTTGATCTGGCTGACCTTGATGACGAGTGCCAATGCTCTCGTCTATGGCTTCGCCAGCCGCTTTCTGCAGGACGACGAACCGGAGCGACGGCTGCGCGCCTGGCATCGCAAATTCATTTTCGCCGAAATCCTCCAAGGCTGCGCCTGGGCCAGTCTCGTCGCCATTCTCTTGCCGGTGGCCGACGAAAGCGCGCGGCTCTTCGTTTTGTTCGTTCTGCTCACCGTGGCGGCGATGAATGCGGTGCTCTCCGCCCCTATTCCACTGGCGGTCTATTGCAGCCTGCTGCCGGTGACACTGGCCATCGTCGTCTTCACCCAGGGCAATCACATGGCCACCGCGGCGGCTCTGCCGCTGACGATCATGGCCGCCGCGACACCGATCTATTTCGCGGTTCTCGCCAAACGGCTCTACGCTTCAACGCTCGACTCGCTGTCGCTGCGTATGGAGAAGGATGAGCTGATCGCCGAGCTCGAGGCCCAGAAGATGAATTCGGACGAGGCTCGGCGGCGCGCCGAAGAGGCCAATCTTGCCAAGTCAAGATTCCTGGCCACGATGAGCCACGAGCTGCGCACGCCGCTCAATGCCATTCTCGGCTTCTCCGAAGTGATGAAGAACGAATTGTTCGGGCAGCATGCGGTGCCGACCTATCGCGAATATGCCAGCGACATTCATTCCAGCGGCGAACATCTGCTGAAACTGATCAACGAAATTCTCGACTTGTCGCGTGTCGAAGCCGGACGCGTCGAACTGCGCGAAGAATCGATTTCGATCGCTCATATCGTCGAAGACTGCCAGCATCTGTTGACCATGCGGGCGCAAAAGCGCGGCATCAACGTCGTCAATACGATCGAACCCGATCTGCCGCGTCTGTGGGCCGACGAGCGTGCCATCCGCCAGGTGACGCTGAACCTTTTGACCAATGCCATCAAGTTCACGCCGCAGGGTGGCACGGTGACCATCAAGGTTGGTTGGACGGCGGCGGGCGGACAGTACATTTCCATCCGCGACACCGGCCCCGGCATACCGCCGGAAGAAATCCCCGTAGTGCTGTCCTCCTTCGGTCGCGGCTCGATGGCGCAGAAGAATGCGGACGAAGGTTCAGGCCTTGGCCTGCCGATCGTTAAAGGCCTCGTCGAATTGCACGGCGGCACATTCACGTTGAAATCGGAAGTGCGCGTCGGCACCGAAGTGATCGTCATCTTCCCGCCTGAGCGGGTGATGGACGCGCTGCCGCATATGGATGTGGTGGCGGAAGAAAAACGCACGCCGCGTCGCTTCGTGCGCCGTTCCGCCGCCTAAAGCGTTTTCGAGCGAAGTGGATTCCGGTTCGCATAAAGAAAACGCGTCAAAACAAGAACCTGAAGTCTTTCACCGTTTCGGTGAAAGACTTCAGCAGGCTGCTGATTTTAGTTCAGCCTTCTGTTTTGGCCCGCGCTTTTTCCTGTTCTTGCAGCCAGCCGGCGTAAGTGGGGCGGTCGATGCTGAACAGATCTGACGTGCGCGCATACCAGCCACCCCCGTGCATGCGGCCGATGAGCCGCAATGCCGGCGTGTCGATATGTCCCCGCACACCATTGATGATGAATTCATCGGCGACGTGAGCGGCGACGATGCGGCCGATGACGATGGTCTGCTGCGGCCCAGTCACCACCGCCGACAGGCTGCGGCATTCAAGCGAGACCGGCGCGGCTTTGATGCGCGGCGGCGCGACCAGCGTGCTGGGCGCAGCTTCGAGCCCGGCGCACTCAAGCTCGCTTATCTCGCGCGGCGCGTCCATGCAGGTGATATTCATGGCCGAGGCGAGATTTTCCGAAACCAGGTTCACGACGAATTCGCCGGTCGCGAGAATATTCTCAGCGGTATCCTTGAAGCCCTTCACGGGATCGCGCAGCAGGCCAAGCACCAATGTCGGCGGCTCATGGCCCATCACGTTGAAGAAACTATAGGGCGCCGCATTGACGATGCCCGCCGAAGACTTGGTCGTCACCCAGGCGATCGGCCGTGGCGTCACCGTCGCGGTCAGCACTTTGTAGCGGATGTCGGCAGCGGTGGCATCCATCTCGTAATACATGGCGCTACCGCTGCTCGGCGAGAGAGGCGAGATTGGAAACCGGATGTTTCGGCCGGTCGTCGACGACTAATTGGAAAATATCGGGCCGCGCATAATGTCCGCTGACGTCGAAATCGAACTTGCCGCGCGGCACGTCGTCGAGATCGAGATCGGCATAGAGAATGGTCTCGCCTTCGAAATTCGGGCCGGCGAGGACGCGACCCAGCGGATCGATGATGGCGCTGCCGCCGCGCATCATCACCGTTTCAGGTTCATCACCGAGCGCGGACTCGTGGACCTTGCTGTAAGCGCCACGGGTGATGTGCTGGCAGGCGGTGAGCACGAAGCAGCGGCCCTCAAGCGCAATGTGGCGCATCGTCGGGATCCAGGTCTCGCGATCGTCCGCCGTCGGCGCGCAATAGATGGAGATGCCCTGTGCATACATATGCATGCGCAGCATCGGCATATAGTTTTCCCAGCAGATCACCGCGCCGACCGTGCCGAGCGGGGTTTCGAACACCGGCATGGTCGAACCATCGCCAAAGCCCCAGATCAGTCGTTCGCCGGCGGTCGGCATCAGTTTGCGATGCTTGCCGATCAGGCCCTTGGCGCCGTCGAAGAACAGCACCGTGCAATAGAGCGTGCCCTTGTCGCGCTCGATACAGCCGATCACCGCGAACATGCCGGTGTCGGCCGTCGTCGCGGCAATCGTCGCGACTTCTTCGCCATCGAGAGCGATCGCAGCAGCATGATAGGCGCGGAAGGCTTCGCGGCCTTCCGGCTTACGCATGCCAATGGGCGCCCCGAAAGAGGCACCCTTGGGATAGCCGCCGATGAAGGCCTCCGGGAAGACGATCAGGCGGGCGCCGTTCTGCGAGGCTTCACGGATCATCGTCGCCGCCTTCTCGGCGGAAGCACGCGGGTCTTCGGGAAAGGAAGCGGCTTGGGCGACCGCGGCTTTATATGTCGTCATGGCTGTCCTGTTCCCTTGCTTTCCCGCCGGATCTTAGACCGCAACCACCGGATGGCGGATCTGGCCGATCTTCTCCACATAGGCTTCGACCACGTCGCCGGGCCACAGCCATTCCTGCGGATTGCGGCCGGCGCCGACGCCTTCCGGCGTGCCGGTGGCGATGATGTCGCCGGGCTCGAGCGTGATACCGGCGGAAATGTCGGAGATCAGCGTCTTCACATCAAACAGCATATGTTTGGTATTCGACTTCTGCTTGATCACGCCGTTGACCGTCAGCCACAGATCGAGCGCCTGCGGATCGGGAATTTCATCGGCAGTGACGATGCAGGGGCCGAAGGGGCCATAGGTGTCCATGCCCTTGGAATAGATCCACTGGCCGGCACGGCGGTTGTCGCGGGCGCTGACGTCGATCATAACGCTGTAGCCGAACACGTAATCGACCGCCTTGTCCTTTTCGACGCGCTTGGCGGTGCGGCCGATGATGGCCGCCAGTTCCACTTCCCAGTCGAGCTGCTGGGTGATCGCCTTATTATGTTCGATGGCATCGCCCGGGCCGATCACCGTGGTCGGTGGCTTGGAGAAGATCACCGGCTGTTTCGGCAGGTCCTTCGACGTGTCGAGTGTGCGGCTCGACTCCGCGACATGTTCGACATAGTTGAGGCCGATGCCGAAGATGTTCTTGCGCGGACGCGGGATGGGCGCGAGCAATTTGACATTGACGAGCGGCAGCGCCGCGCCAATCGGCCAGGACGGCCGCGTCTGATCGACGACGTCCTGCAATTGCGTCACCGCCAGCGGACCCAGGTCGATGAGGTCGAGCATGGTATCGGGCAGATCAAGCCCGAGGGAATCGCCCAGCATGGCGACGTCGACGACATAGTCGCCATCGATGAAGCCCAAACGCGCGGGCGCCTCGACCGAGGCGCGATAAGTCACAAGACGCATGGATGTTCTTTCGTTGGTTAGGTTAGTTCACCGACGGCTGGTAGCCGCGGTTGTCGAGGAAGGCTTCCTCGCGATAGAGACCCAGCGCCTGCATGACCGGCAGATCATGGAAAGCGAAGAGGCAGGCATCGTCCTTGTCCGAGCCATTGGCATGTTCGTGCCAGGCCCAGGACGGCACGCAGAAGATATCGCGCTCCTGCCAGTCGAAGCGGCGGCCGCCGATGATCGAGAAACCGCTGCCCTTGGCCACCTGATAGATGAAACTGCCGGTGTGGCGATGAGCCTTGGTGCGCTCGCCGGGACGCAGCATCTGCATGCTGGCACCAATGGTCTGCATGACCGGGCCGCCAGTGACCGGATTGACGTAATTCATCATCACGCCATCGAAGGGCGAGCCCTCGGTGGTCTGGGCAAAGCGCGTCAACGCTTCATAGGTCGGCGCCCATTCGTATTTGAGCAGCGGCGAATAACCCTTCGACCAATCACCGGTCGACGGACGCAAACCCGGATTGCCCCAGGTCTTGCTCATATCATCAACCGCATATCCCACAGCTTGCTGCAGATCGGGATGGACGACGTAGAAATTGGCTTCCAGCACATTGACGAGCGGAATGTCGAGACCATCCTGCCAGATGCAGGGCGAACCGCTGGCTTCGACGCCGTGTTCATGCCAGGTGCCATTGGGCGTGAGCACGAAATCATTGGCGCCGAGCGTCATCTTGTGACCGTCGACGATCGTATAAGCGCCCGTGCCTTCCATGATGAAGCGCAGCGCCGAAGCGGAATGCGCGTGGGCGGAAGCGACTTCGCCCGGATGCATGACCTGCAAGCCGGAATAGAGCCAGCCGACGGCGGCGGCATCATCCTTGCGTCCGGGATTGTTGAGATAGATGACGCGACGGCCAGCTTTTTCCGGCGAGACCAGTTCGACCGAACGCAAGACGTGTTCGCGTAGGTCACGATAGCGCCACAACACCGGCACGGAGGCCGACTTCGGCTCCCAAGGCTCAATCTTATTGGCGACGGTCCACAACGCCGCCGTCTCGAGCCGTTCGAGATCCTTGTAATAGGCGATCAGCTCGGGCGTATCTTCGACATTGGCGCGACCGGCGACTTCCTCGCGATACTGGTCGTGCCGTCCTTGCTCTTGGTTTTTTTCGGCGCTCATGGCCTGATCCTCGCTCAATCCCTGATCTGTTCAAAGGCTAGAAGGATTTTCGAAAGAATCAATCTTTTTCGTGACGATTGACGATTTTAGGTGATTTTTTCCGCAGACCGCCTATTCTAGCACCAGACCAGGAGGAAAATGTGCCGCCTAGACGCCTCACCGCCACGGCCGTCGAAAATGACCGGACGGGATCGGAAACCTTGACCTTGGTGGACACCGCCTATCGTGATCTGCGCCGCGACATCATCGGCGGTGTATTCGCGCCAGGTCAACCGTTGCGGCTGGAGGTGCTGCGCGCCCGCTACGGCCTCTCGTTTTCACCGCTGCGCGAGGCACTCAACCGGCTGCAAAGCGAGCGGCTGGTGCAATCGGCGCCGTTGCGCGGCTTCTCCGTCGCGCCCTTCTCGGCCGCGCAGATGTGGGACGCTGTGGAGACCCGCGTGCTCGTCGAATGCGAAGCGCTACGCCGCGCCATCGCCGCCGGCGATGATGCCTGGGAAGCCCGGATCGTCGCCGCCTTTCACGCCCTCAATCTCAAGACCAAGCGTTTAGCGACACGCACGACGCCGCCCACGGCCGAAGAAGCGCAGGAAATCGAGACCAGCCATTACGAATTTCACCGCGCGCTCATCGACGTCTGCGGCTCGCCGCGCCTGCTCGATCTCGCCGACAAACTCTATGCGGAAACCGAACGCTATCGCCAGCCGACTTTGACCGGCCGCACGCCGAAGGGAACGCCGCGCGACGTGGCGCTCGAACATCGCGAAATCATGGATGCGACGCTGGCGCGCGAGGAAGCACGCGCCATCGAACTGCTGGCGGCGCATTATCGGCGCACGGCGACTTTGGTCGAGGCCAGCCTCGACGCGAAATGAACACAATGAAACGCGTGCTCATTACTGGCATGTCGGGCGCTGGAAAGTCCTCCGTCATTCAGGAATTGGTCGAGCGCGGATATCGTTCCTTCGATCTCGATACGCCAGAATGGTCCGAATGGGTCGACGCCAACCCGGGCGACGATCTCACGCCAGCAGATGGAAAAGATTGGGTCTGGCGCGAAGATCACGTGCGGACGTTGCTATCTCAGCCAGACGCCGATCTCCTCTTTGTCGGTGGTTGCGCAACGAACATGGATCGTTTGCGCCCCTTTATCGATCTGACCATCCTTCTCTCCGCAC
Source organism: Rhizobiales bacterium 62-17 (assembly GCA_001898965.1). GTDB lineage: Bacteria > Pseudomonadota > Alphaproteobacteria > Rhizobiales > Beijerinckiaceae > Terripilifer. The sequence continues at coordinate 339,234 of MKVW01000001.1, read as the reverse complement.
CGCTCGCCACGGTCATGACACGGCTTGAAGCGCGATCATCGAACGGTTATGGGCGAACCCTGGACGAGCGCAACAAGGTCGTCGAATTGATTTCGACCGTTGAGCCATTGCTCAGGAACAATGCGGATCATGAAATCGTCACGGACCGACCGGTTCGCGCAACGGTCGACGAAATTCTTCGGCTGAGTTCTTCTTGATACGAAGCTGATCTTATGCTTGTTCGGCCCAGCGCCACGCTCGCCAGGCCAGAACCACGGCACAGATTTGCACACCAGCGCCCGTGAGCATGGCGGCGCGCAGACCGATCGTCCCGACCCCTGCCATCGCATGGATCGCGCCGAGCAGCGCTACGCCCATGCTGGCGCCGATCATGCGCGCGACATTGAGCAGCGCACTCGCCGTTCCTGAGCGCGCCGCCGGCACGGCCCCAACCGCCGCGCCTGTAAGTGGTCCCGTCGCGAAACCCATGCCAAGCCCCGTCAGCGCGAGGCCAATCTCGGCCCCCAGAATGGAAGATGCATCGGCGGACAGGGCAATCAGGGCAAGGCCCGATGCGATGATGCCGACGCCGCCCGTCGCCAGCGGCCGGTTGCCGAAGCGCGTCGCCAGCCCGCCGGAGAACGGCGATGTTGCAACGAACACCAGCGCCATCGGCATCAGCGCCAAACCCGCGCCAGTCGCATCGAAACGGCCGGTCGCCTGCCAAGTCATCGGCATCAGGAACAGGGCACCATACATGCCGAAGGTCATCGCCGCGGTCGCGGTCAGCGCGCTCGCGAAGATTCTTGAGCGAAACAGATCGAGCGGCACCAGCGCCGTGGCGCCACGCCGGCTTTCGACCTTGAGGAACAAGACAAGAGCAATCAGCGCCACGGCGAAAGCTGCGCCGCCCATCAGTGGTGCTTCATGAAATTCGATCGCGGCAAAGGCGAGACCGGCAATCGCCAGCGCGCCAAGGATCTGTGCCGTCACGTCGAAATCGCGCCCCTGTGGATCGGAGGTCTCGCGGATCGAGAGCGGCGCCAATACCATGGCGATGAGACCAAGCGGAATGACGACGAGAAAAATGCTGCGCCAGCCGAAATGATGGATGAGCACTCCGCCGAGCGTGGCACCGATGGCCATCGCCAGGCCATTGCATGCGGCCCAGATGCCGAGCGTGCGGCCGCGTCGTGCCGGATCGGTCCAGGTGACGCGGATGATCGCCAATGACGCTGGAATCATCAATGCCGCGCCCAGGCCCGTCACCGCACGCCCAGCAATCAGGACCGTCACCGAAGGTGCGAAAGCGCAGACCAAAGAGGCCAAGGTGAAAATGCCGACGCCGATCATGAACATGCGGCGGCGCCCCCAGAGATCGGCGAGCAGGCCACCGGTCAGTAATAGCACCGCATAGACCAGATTATAGCTGTCGATCACCCATTGCAGCGCGCCGGCGCGGGCCTGAAAGGCACTGCCGATCGGCACGACGGCGAGATTGGCGACGGCGGTATCCACTTGCGCCACCAGAACCGCCAAACAGAGCGTGATCAGCGCCAGCCTTTCACGCGGCGGTTGTGTCGCAAGCCGCAAATTATAAGAGGTTTCTTGCAAATTTTGCATGCGATGACGGTCGTCGGGCATAGTCTTCGGTCTCCAAACGGAGCATGAACGTTAGACCTCACCGTGCTGACATGTTTCGACAGCAACCGAAGCATGATGACTGCGTTGCCCTTACAGTCTCCCCACCGTCACTCGGGAGCAGGATCATGACATTTGCTGCCGGCTTTTCCACCGCCGCGGCGCTCATCGCCGATCCGGCGCGGGCGCGGCGCCGTCCCGTTGCTGTGGACCAGGGATCATCTGCTGTTGCGGCTGGTCGACGCCTTCAAGACCCTACGCCGGATGCCGTCTGAACGCGGGCCGAAGGAATTCGGCAATGCTTGGCCGGTCTATGAGCACGATCTGGCCGACTTCAACGGCCGGCTTGATCAGACAAATGAGCCCGCCTTGGTCAAGCGTATCGGCTCGCCTAGGTTTCAGGTCTCGGTCTTCGCTGCGCGCCGCCGCGCCACAGCTCAACAGGTCAGCGAAGCGGAGCGCATGATGGACGCGCTCCATCAATATGCGCAGATCAGCCAGGGCGTGAATGTCGTCCAGGCCGAGGGCAGAGCGGCCGGCCAGGAGTCGTCAGATGACCTTGCCAAGCGCCTCGGCATGTCCAAGGCGTCGCTCTTCCGGGTTAGGAATCGCGTCGCGGCCAACATGGCCTCTTGGATGAACCGCTGTGGCAGAGATACGTTCTGAGCGCCCGCGGAAATGTCATTGCTGTAGATTTCCCGCCTTGATCACTGACGACCATTTATCCATTTCGCCTTGCCAGAACGTTGTCGCCTGCGATGCGTTCATCAGCATAGGATCGAGCCCTTGTTCGCTGATCGCCTTCTTAAATGTGGGCTTAGCCACGATTGACTGAAGCGTTGTGTCCAATAGGGAAACAACTTCTGCCGGAGTGCCTTTCGGGGCCATCAATCCGAACCACGATAGCACCTCAACGCCGTCAACCCCGCTTTCGGCGAGCGTTGGAACGTCCGGCAGCGGCTCGTATCGCTTAGGACCAGCGATCGCAAAGGCCCGAATTTTTCCTTCTTTCACATTCCCAACATGTATCGACGCAGTGTCAAACATGAAGTCTGTTTCACCTGACAGAAGCGCATTCATCGCCTCGGGCTGGCCTCTGTAGGCGATGTGCGTGTATTGAACGCCTGTGCGCTGCTTGAACAGTTCGGCCGTGAGATGAATTGTGGTTCCGAGCCCGTTTGAGCCGACGTTATATTTTCCTGGGTTAGCCTTCGCATCTGCGAACAATTCTGCAAAGGACTGCGCTTTCACCTTCGGGCTGACGATGAGCATGTTCGGCGTTCCGCCGAAGACCGCGATCGGGATCAAGTCCCGGGGATTGTAGGATGGGGCTTTCTGTAGCGTCGCCGTGATCGTCGAGAAGGCACCCAAGATAGCCAGGGTGTAGCCGTCTGGCGGCGCCTTAGATAGCTGCTCGGTGCCAAGGTATCCGCCACCGCCACCACGATTTTCGACGATGAAGTTTTGTTTCAAGGCATCTTGAAGCTGCGGCGCCACGATGCGCGCGACGATATCGACCATGCCACCGGGCGGAGCCGGCGCAATGACGCGAATGAGCTTGCTGGGATAGGACTGAGCTTCGGCTATTCCATGCGCTCCGAAGGAGCCAAGCGCGACGGTGGCTGACCCGAGCAGCATTTTCCGACGATCTAACATCAGTCCTCCCATGTCATTTTCTATGGGAGCTAAAATGTTGGATTGAGACATCCTCGTCAATTCTTTCGAATGACAGGCGCACTTCCATCTCGGGTCGTAGATGTTGGGCAAGGCTGGGCAGATTCTAGCAGGAGAGAGGGGCGCTCGAAGGCGCCCACATCGTTTTCACCGAGGTTTCAGGCGTCACGCCGCAAACGACGAGTTCGCATCTGGGACAACTGCTGACAGGCGGACTCGTTGCCTGCGAAGCGCAGGGGCGCCATCGCTACTATCGTCTTGCCGGACCGCAGGTGGCGCAGGCGCTGGAACATCTGGCAACACTCACCGCGCATCAGCCCGTGAAGCGCCCGGCTTTAAGCGCCGAGGGCCGTGAGCTGCGGTTCTGCCGCTCCTGCTACGATCATCTTGCCGGCCAGATTGGTGTTGCGGTGACGCAAGCCCTGCAAAACCGCCGCTGCATCGCCATGGCGGATGATCAGCAGTTCCGCCTGACACCGGACGGTGTCCGTTGGTTCGAAGCCATTGGCATCGACGCGCAGGCCCTCAAGCCGACACGACGCGGGATCGCCCGCCCTTGCCTCGATTGGACAGAGCGTACCTATCATCTGGCCGGACCGCTCGGGCGGCATCTGCTGGCCAATTTCATCACGCGGGGCTGGCTGCGCCGGGCCAAGGAGTCCCGCCGTCTGCTGGTCACCCCCAAGGGCCAGCTGGAATTGAAGCAGCGGCTCGACATCGACAGCGATCTGCTCGCCCGCTCGCCACAGCAAAAACCGGGGCCGGCGGCCCACGCCATAAATCCAGCACAATCCTGAAATCTAGATTGTCTTGATTTTTGAGATTGACTCAAAATCAAGCTATAATTTATAAATAGCCATGGCGACCTGCTCGATGGCCGGCGAACGCCATCCCATCGTCAATCTGTTCGAGAGGAACTTGTGGTGTCGCCCCCGGTTAAAGTCGAATTGCAGCCGCATGATCCCGCCTGGGCGCAGGACGCGGCGCGGGAAAGCGCGACATTGACGGAGGCGCTCGGTCCGGTGCTCATCGGCGTTCATCACATCGGCTCGACGTCGATCCCCGGCATTCATGCCAAACCGATCATCGACTTGATCCCGGTGGCGACCGATCTCACGGCGCTTGATGCCTGTCGCGAGCCCCTGGAGGCGCTGGGCTATGAGTGGTGGGGCGAATATGGCCTGCCGGGACGCCGCTATTGCCGCAGGAGCGATCCCATCACCGGACGACGGCTCGTTCATCTGCATTGCTATGCGCAAGGCTCGCCGGAAATCACCCGCCATCTGGCTTTCCGCGACTATCTGACCGCCCGCCCCGCTCTCGCCCAGGCTTATGATGAAGAAAAAGCCCGCTGTCGCGATCTTCACCCGGACGATATGAACACGTACAGCGATTGTAAGGATGCCTGGATCAAACGGGTCGAGGCGGAGGCATTAGCCTGGGTCCGTGAGCGGACCGGGGAGAAACAGTGATGCGGCTGGTGGCCCTTGTCCTGACCTTATTGGCCGGGTTCTTTGTTCTGACGCCGGGTGAAGCCCAGACGATCCGGGTCGGCGGACAGCCTGTGCAGATCGATGCGCAAACCGTCGACCTGTCGGAACTGACCGTGCTCACCGATATTTCGGCACTGGCGAAGCTAACGGCGGTGAAGAAACTGCTGATCAATGGCACAGGCATCACCGATCTGTCCGCTCTGGCCGCCCTGCAGACGCTGGAAGAACTCGATATCTCCGACACCTCTGTCGAGGATCTCTCGCCGCTGCGAAAACTGGCGAACCTGCGCGCCGTCTTCGCGGCCCGCAGCCGCGTCTACGATCTCGCGCCGCTCGCCGGCCTGCCCCGCCTGAACCAGCTCGATCTGCGCCAGACCCGCCTGGGCGATCTCGAGAGTTTGCGGCCGTTGACCAATCTCGAAACCCTGTGGCTCTCCGATCTACCGCTGAAGGACATTGCCGCGCTGGCGGAGATGAAGAAACTGGTCTCGCTCGACCTGTCGCACACGAAGATCGTCGACCTTTCTCCCATCGCCGATACCGATACCTTGGCCACCCTGCTTTTGCAGAGCGCACCGGTCAGCGACCTGACGCCGCTCGCCAAACTGAGCAAGCTGACCCGGCTCGACGTGGGCTATACGCAAATCACTTCGCTCGAACCGCTGGCCGGCTTGCGTGCTCTCGAAGATCTGCGCGCCGACGCCACCAATGTGAGCGATCTTGCACCGCTTAAAGATGCCACAAGCCTGATGGTCTTGTCGGTCGCCTTCACGCCGGTCAGCGACGTGACGCCGATCGCCGGGCTCGTACATCTGAAGAATCTCGTCCTGGCGCGAACCGACGTGCAAGATATCGGACCGCTGAAGCAACTAACGCAACTATGGTCGCTCGATATCCAGGGCACGCCGATCAGAGATTTCTCGCCTTTGACAGGCTTGACCTCACTGCGTCGGCTGGCGGTCGGCGAGCCCTTGCCGCGAGAAAGATATAACGCGCGCACGCCGATCGACGTCTATGCGTTAAATCTCAACTGGCAGACGTTCGATGGGCAGAAGCAGATCCAGGACTTTCTCGCCGGCCCGGGCAGACCTCGGCCGCGATGATCCCGCTCAACGCTTCAGCACCGATACATAGGATGCCACTTCCGGTGCATTGAAAATGGCCTTGGCTTGCGCGGCGGCAGCGACATAAGCCGACATATCCCCTTCCTTTGGCAACGCCAGTTTGCCGTCGCAATAGACGTAGATGTCCTTGACTTCGCGGATCACCCGCGCGCCCGGAACGGCATAAGACGGCGCGGAAAAGGTCGCCTGGGTGCGCGTGATCGCATAGTGCGACGGTGTGACGATCAGCAAACGCGTCTCGACCCAGCCACCCTCCGCGCCATCACGACGGACGACCTGACGCAGCAGACGTTTGCCGCGACCGGCATAGATTTTCCAGGTCGCCCCTTCCGTCGATTGCATCTGCGAGGCATCGAACTGCGCGCTGGCCCGGTTCGGCAAAGGCTGACGCAGCAACCGTTCAAGGCGCGCATCGTCACAGGCGATGGCCGCCGTGGCGAAAAGGCAAAGACAGGCGGCCAAAACGGAAATTTTCATGGGACTCATTCTCCGAACATGGAACCGTCGTGGATCGAAGCGTATTCTATACGCAACGTGAGCCAAAGGCATTGATTGACGATGCGACAAGATTCATTGTGAAATTCGGTAAAGCCTGCGGATCGAGAATGCCAGATGACCCACCAGCGCAAGATTTTCATCGCCTCGTTGAGCCTTGCCTTCATAGGAAGTGCCAGCACGCAGGCTCAGGAGACGAGCTATTGCTCCGCCTCGTTTGCTTCGCGCCAGCCGACGTCAACCTTTGCGCTGCGCACGGTCAAAGATGACGTGAAACGCCTCCACTTCATCGACGGCATCAACAAGCCAGGCTGTCCCTCACTCGACGAAAGCTGTCAGTTGCCGGCTTTCGTCGTCGGCGGCGATAAGCTTCTCGTCACCAGCGTCAGTGACAAGAGAATCGCCTGTGTCCATTATTTCTCCAAAGCCGGCAAACTCAGCAGCGGCTTTGTCGATCTCGGCAGCCTCGGTCTTCCCTCCTTCCCCGAGGACAAGCTCAACAGCCGAGCCGGTTATGGCGCGTGGAGCAACGGCTACACGGGATTGATCGAGATCAAGCCGGGATCGGACGACTATGTGGTTATCTCCGGAGACATCAATCGCGGACCGCCTTCATATAACAGCGGCACGCTCAATGGACCGGCCTTTCTTTCACCGAATGGCAACGATAGAACCGCTGGCTATGTCGACGACCACTACAACGGCGACAAAGCCCCGACCGAAAAGCCGGACGCTGGAGCCGCGATGGATACATGCCGCGCCCGGTTGCGCCTGATGGGAGACTTTCTCATCGTCGACGACAATGATCGCTGCGGCGGCAACGGCGTCATGTTCACGGGGCTCTATAAGAAGAAGCCGTGAAGCGATCTTTGACCAAAACGGAGATGGAATGGACTTCAAGACGCGATTGAGCGGCGCCTGGTCGCTGCTGACGGGACAAGGCAATAACGCGGCCGTCTGCTCGTTCTGCGGACAGAATCGTTTTCATGTCGAACAGATCATTGCCGGCCCTGGCGCAACCGCCATCTGCAACCGCTGCGTCTTCCTCTGCAATCAGGTGTTGCTCGAACATGCGGGGCCGCCTGGTTTCCGGCGTCAGGCCGACGGGCCGCATGTCCAGACCATCAGCATATCGCTGGCGCATAGCGAACCGCTTCTGGGCGCGGCCGAACGTGTCGCCTTGGAGGAGTTGCTGCGCGTTCTCGTCACCGCTTTGCCGGACAGCCAATTGATGGGCTGGAGCTATCTGCACGGCAAGGATCGCTTCGATCTGCTGACAGTCGAAATCCAGACCACGTCGGGGCGATCAGCTGAGGAGATGCGGGCGCTCGCCACTTCCCATTGGCAAAGCCTGCGCGATGCCAATCTCGCCGCGCGGAAAGTTCCCGCCAATGAGGAGACACCGCCCTTGATCGCCATTGGGGAGGCCGCGACACGCGCGGCGCAAAACTTCGCCGTTGCCGTGGCCCAGGCTGCGACGGCCGAGGACCAGAATTCCGCGCCGGCTTAACCCTATCGTCCTGAACACGCGATTTTGACCGCCATAATCAGCGCACAGAAATTGCGCAGGATCGCCGCCTATGATGCGATGATGCTCTCCGGGAAACGGCAGGAACATGACCTTGCAGAAATCACTTCGGCAGAATCCCCCCCACCGCGCCTCCATTGTCTTCGCTCTATTCGCGACAGTCGCCACCAGCCTGCTTGCGACACCAGCGGTTCATGCGCAGCCGGCCGAGAGCAACGTGCGCGAAAGGCCAGCCGGCAATCGCGGCGGGCGGCCGGCGGAACAGGCTCAGCCAGCGAATGAGGTGCGCTCCGAGGTCCGCCCGCTCCCCGCCGACCGCACGACGACGCATCGCGTCGACATCAACGGCAAGACCACCGAATTCACCGCCACGGCCGGAACGATCCGTCTCAACGATCTCGAAAGCGGCCGTCCGATCGCCGACATCAGCTATATCGCCTTTCAGCTCGCCGGCGCCGACAAGCGCACGCGGCCCGTCACCTTCGCCTTCAACGGCGGCCCCGGCTATGCCTCGGGTTGGCTCAATCTCGGCGCACTCGGCCCCTGGCGATTGCGTATGGATGCGGACGCCGCCTTTCCGACCGCCGATCCGGCGCCGCTCGACAACAATGAGAGTTGGCTTGAATTCACCGATCTCGTTTTCATAGACCCCGCCGGCACTGGTTATAGCCGCGTCATCGGCGGCGAGGATGTGCGCCGGCGCCTCTGGAGTGTCGATGGTGACATCTCTTCGCTCGCCACCACCATCCGGCGCTGGACCGAGGCCAACGGCCGCAGCTTCTCGCCCAAATATATCGCGGGCGAAAGCTATGGCGGCTTTCGTGCGCCCAAGATCGCCCATCAGCTCACCACCGATCAGGGCGTCAGCGTCAACGGGCTCGTGCTGATCTCGCCCGTGCTCGACTTCCGCCGCTTCAATGCGCGCAACAGTCCTCTGAGCCTGGCCGCCGGCCTGCCGTCGATGGCGGCAACGGCACTTGAGCGCAAAGGCACGATCGAACGCAGCAGCCTCAAGGCGGTCGAGGATTATGCGCGCGGATCTTTCGTCACCGATCTGATGCGCGGCTTGAAGGATGCCGATGCGCTGGCGCGATTGACCCGCAATGTCTCGGAGTTCACCGGCCTTGACGTCGATTTGGTGGCACGGCGCAATGGCCGCATCACCACCTCGACATTCGCCGCCGAAACGGCGCGTGCCAATGGCAAGATCGCATCGCTTTACGATGGCGCGGTGCTTGGGCTCGATCCCTTCCCGGGTTCGCCCCGTCCCGAAGCCGACGATCAGATGCGGCTTGGCCTGCATGCGCCGATCACCCAGGCCATGGTGGACATGTTCCACAATCGCCTGGGCTGGAACGTCGAGAACGGCCGCTATTTCTTCATCAACGATCAAGCTTCACGGTCGTGGAATTGGGGCAACAGGCAACAAGAGGCGGTGAACGATCTGTCGCAATCCCTGGCACTTGATCCGCGCCTGCGCGTGCTCATCGCTCACGGCCTGACGGATCTCGTGACGCCTTATTTCGAAACGCAGATGGTACTCGACCAGATGGCGCAGATTGGCCCGTCCGAACGGCTACGCTTCGAGGTCTATCCGGGCGGCCACATGTTTTATGCGCGCGATGAATCACGTCGGCGGTTTCGCGACGCGGCACGCGCAATGATGGCGGCGCCATAAGCTTCGCAGCATCACATCATATAAGTCGCAAGAATTTTATCGCGACGGGTATCCCGTTCCATGATCGGCTTCCCTATCTTATAACCCTTCTGATCTTGTTCGCTGCGCTGAACGCGCGAGGGAAACGTAAGGGTTGATGGGATGAATCCGTCGCGACGCGATCTGACGTTGCTACTGACTGCCGCGCCGTGGCTTTTCGCTAGCCATGCCTCATCGGCGTTAGCACAGAGCCGTCGTACGAGCGAAGCGAGACAGCCGCAAAAGCCTGACGGTAAGGGACGCGCGCTAACCGGCGTGACGCAAATCGTCGAATTCCTCGCCTCGCCTTTTCCCTACAACGGTCGCGCGCCCGGGCGTGAGACACCGTTCCTCGACGCAACGAAGGATGGGCGACGTGGCCGCCTCGCGCCGCGTGGCGGCTTCACACCCGACAGTGCTTATACCGACAAACGCGTGTTGCTGCATCTCGGCGCCGGTTTCGATGCCCATCGACCTGCCGCCCTCGTCGTCTTTCTGCACGGCCAACGCAGCCAGCTCACGCGCGATCTCCGCAATCGCCAGCATCTCCCCGCGCAATTCGACGCTTCCGGTTTAAACGGTGCGCTCGTCGCGCCGCAACTGGCCTTCGATGCGATCGATAGCGCGGCCGGACGCTTCTGGGAGCCGGGCTTTTTCAACGATTTTCTCAACGAGGCCGCCTCGCGGCTCGGTGAATTGTCGAAAGCAGGCGGCGCCGTGTTCCGCTCGATGCCGATCATCCTCGTCGCTTATGGTAGTGGCGCGGAAGCAGCCGCCTATGCCCTGCAGCTTGGCGGGGCGACTGCCCGTATCCAGGGCGTCATTTTGCTCGATGCCTGGCTCGACGAGCGCGCCCGTTTCGTCAACTGGCTGGCGACCAAACGCAACGACGCTTTCCTGCTCAGCGCTTATGGAGCGGCCGCGCGCGCTGATAATGCCGCCTTCAAGAAAGAGCTCGTCGCCCACGGTCTCACAGGTCGCGATGGCCGCCCGTCGGTTTTGTCGCCCAACAGTCTCTGGTTCATCGACGCGGGCAATGTGGATCATCGCGACTTCATGACCAAGGCGTGGACCGCCGATCCTCTGAAAGTGCTGCTTTCGCAAATTCCGGAATTTCGACGGCAGACGCTCAGCACGTCATCGCGCGGGGATCGATAGAGTCACCCGCAGTCCGCCGAGCGGCGAACGGTCAAGCATCAGCGTACCACCGTAGGATTCGACCAGATCGCGCGTGATGGCGAGACCGAAGCCCGTTCCCGGTGTCGTCTCGTCCCAGCGGCGACCGCGCTCAATCTGCGCCGCGTGTTCGGCCTCAAGCCCCGGACCATCGTCCTCCACCGTGAAGACGGTAGCGCCGCCGATCATCGTAGCCGTAAAGCGAATGCGCCCACGCGCCCATTTGCGGGCATTGTCCAGCACATTGCCGAGCATTTCCATGAAGTCCGCTTCATCGCCGGCGAACACCGCGCCCGATGCCACCGTCACATCCCAGTCCAGCGGCCGTTCGGACGGCAGGCGACGCAAAGCGCCGGCCAGCTTTTCAACCAAGGGTGCCGCCGGCACGGTCGCGCGGCCCAAAGCAGTCACAAAGCCGGCGCGGGCGCGAGCCAGGGCGCGATTGACCTGCTTCTGCATCAAACTCGTTTGTTCGTTGATGGCTCCCGACAGTTCGGTGCGGCCTTCGCCATGCGCCTGACGCGACAACGCATCGAGAACGGCGAGCGGCGTCTTCAAACCATGGGCGAGATCGCTGGCCCGCGCGCGGGCCTTTTCCGCCGCCGCATCCTGGAAGGCGATCAGGCGATTGAGATCATCCACCACCGGCTGCACTTCGCTGGGAAAGGCGCCTGGCAGGGCGCGCGCTTTGCCAAGATGGATCTGCCGCAATCCCCTCGCCAGCCCTTGCAGCGGACGCAGCGCCAAGCGCAGAAACAACCACATGGCCCCGGATAAGCAGATGCCCAAAGCCACCAGCGATGGCACGAGTAGATTGCGGAATGACCGCTGCGCCGAGGCCAGGTCGCTCCGATCGAGCGCCGCCGTGACTTGCACCGGGGTTTCAGCTTCGCCGTCTCGATCGCCTTTCGACACGGCGATCGTCTGCGTGACGGCAATCAACCGGCTGCCATTCGGCCCGGTGAGATCGATAGTCCGCCTTTCGCCCGGCGATGCGTCCGGGAGCACCGGCAATTCGAAATCCCACAACGAGCGGGAGCGTAGATGGCTCCCCGTCGCGGGCGCCACTTGCCAATAAAGACCGCTATAGGGCTCCGAGAAACGCGGATCGGGCAAAGCCAGATTGCCGATCGGCGCACCGTTTTGATCGAGCGTAATTTGCCCTGCCAGAATCCTGACGATCTGCGACAGTTCGCTTTCAGCCCGCCGATCGAGTTCGCGATCGAAAATCGTTGCAAGTCCCAGCCCGGCCAAAGTCAGCGCCAAAACGATCAAAGCCGCCGCGAGAGCCGCCAGGCGGACAACAAGCGAACGGCTCTTCATGGCCCATCCGGGGCGATGCAGTAACCGTAGCCACGCCGCGTCTCGATGACCGGCGCGCCGAGCTTGCGGCGCAGCCGCGCCACGAGCGCTTCCACCGCATTGGTATCGCGGTCGCTGTCGCCGGAATGAATGTGATCGAGCAGTTCGGTCTGCGACACGGCGCGGCCGCGATGCAGAACCAGATAGGACAACAATCGGTATTCCAGCGCCGACAAAGCCACGGCCTTGCCGTCGACGCTGACGCTTTGGGCGCGCGTGTCGATCTCAAGCGGGCCGATGCTGACGAGCGACGAGGCATGACCGGCTGCGCGACGCGTGATGGCACGCAGGCGCGCGAGCAATTCCTCGATGCGAAAGGGTTTGGTCAGATAATCGTCGGCGCCGGCATCGATGCCTTCGACCTTTTCGCGCCAGCCATCCCGCGCGGTCAAGATCAGCACCGGTGTCGTCACCGCCGCCGCCCGCAATCGCTTCAAGACCGACAGGCCATCGAGACGCGGCAGGCCGAGATCGAGAACGATCGCATCGTAATTTTCGGTTTCGCCACGAAACCAGGCGTCCTCACCGTCGCGCGCGATTTCGGCGACATATCCGGCAGCCGCCAGGCCGTCGCCGATATCCTTGGCAATGCGCGGCTCGTCTTCCACCACCAATATGCGCACGATCAGTCGCTCTTGTCGCTTTTGATAACTTCGAGCGTCTGCGCATTGATCTCGATCTCGCGCCGGCGCCCCTTCGGGGTCAGGATCTTGATCTCATAGACCCACACGCCGTCTTCCCGATCAAGCTCGATCTTGATCACCTCGCCCGGCAAGCGTTGCCGCGCCACCGCCAGCACTTCCGAAAGCGGGCGGATTTCGCCCTGTTTGCGGGCATCGAGCGCGCAATTCTGCCCACCGTCGCAGTCCGAGCCCTGCACGTGCTGCACGGCGAAAAGACTTGCTGCGACAATCAGACCTGCCGTCAGAAACTTAAGACCCATCAGGGGACCCGCTTCGAAACCAGAATTGCATCATGATCCCATCATGCGCTTTTTCCCGGCGCATGGAAGATCGGCTTATGGGCCGCAAACTGCGACGATATGGCCGTCCCGACAGGAACGCTCATCCGCTGGGATTTGACCTCAATCGTATAAGCCGGCGGCGCGCGGTCGCCAAACGCGCCAGCCCTGCCCTTCTCTTCGCTCGCCTCGCCGTCCTCGTCCTGCGAGGTCGAAAGACCGGCGACCAGGGCCGCCAACAACAGGAAGGCAACAAAACCTTCCAGGCTGAGGGACAGACCGGCGAGAATGGGCGCGGCCAGGAAGAGGATGACGATCGCCGCTTGCATGAAATGACTCCGTGGTCGAAAACAACTGGACGCCATCAACCATATCGTGCCTGACAGTTTGCTGACGGTCGCTGTCAGCCTTCCCGTGGGTGGGATGTGCGAAATTCCTCCCGCAACACGAAAGGAATATTCATATGCGCTCTATCGCCTTGATAATTTTGCCGGTTGTTCTCGCGAGCCAGGGAGCGCTTGCCGACAGCCCATCTTGCGCGCCTGCCGCAAGCGGCAAGATGACGACGCTCGAGGCCGCGACACAGCAGGCCGAGACGCTCGGTTATGCGGTGAACAAGGCCAAACGCAGCAAGGGCTGTTGGAAGATCGAAGGCTTCGACCGTAACGGCGCCGAAATCGAGATTACGTTCGATCCGGGCTCCGGCGATGTCGTCAAGCCAAGGGACTGGCACGCACCGGCGCGATGAGAATCGATTGACGATCTTCGGATGCCCGACGTCTCAGCGTCGGGCTTTCCTTTCGTAACGGTTCAATGACAAAGCGACCATCGCCTTGTTATATCTCGTCGCGACAGACATTGGTTTGATCATTCCATTTTAGAAGACTTCTCAGATCGCACTGCACAATCCTGGTGCGTTAAACTTCTGAACAACAAGACGGCTTTGCCGTCTTGAACACCTGCATCAATATCTCCATATGGGGGTCGCACTTCCGCCGCACGAACCGTGTGGAAGGGGCTCGGGAGGTTCTGGCATATCGCGAACGCGCGACGCCAACCGCCGCCAGATTGATGTGTCAGAAGGTGCAGGGAAGCCATGGAAATCAGACTGGCCCAAGTCGAGGACGCGGCCGCCATCCTCGCCCTGCAGAAACTCGCCTATCAGGGCACGGCCCGGCTCTACGATGGGCCGGTCATTTCGCCGATGACCCAGACGCTGGAGAACCTGGCCGCCGATTTCGAGCGTACCATTTTTCTTAAAATGCAAACGCCGCAACAGCAGATCGTCGGCTCTGTCCGGGGCTTCCAAGTTGGATCGACGGTTTTCGTCGAACGTCTCATCGTCGATCCCAATTATCAGCGCCGCGGCATTGCCAGTGCGCTGGTTCAGCAATTCGAAGCACGTTTCACCGATGCACAACGCTTCGAGCTTTATGCGGGCGAGAAGAATGAACAGGCCGTGCGCCTCTGCCAGAAGCTCGGTTATCGCGAGTTGAAACGCGAACGCATGAACAACCGCCGCACGCTCATCTTCATGGAGAAGCTGGTAGGTGCTTTCGCTTACCCCCCGGCTGAGCCGGCCAGCCTGCGTTCTCTCTAAGGACGTTGGTCGGCGTGGTCAGATGATGCCGCTACGCGAACGCAATTCCAGGATTTCCACCGCTTTCGGCAATTCGACAAGATAGTCCTTGTCGCGTGGTAGGTGATGAATATCGGTGGGATTATCCCCGGCGAAGGCCTTCATCATCTCCAGACTCTCCCAGAACGAGATCGTCATGAACTCGGTCTCCGTCTCGCCGTCGTGGCGAAACGTCTGTACGGCGGCCGCCTTTTCGATCAGCGGCCGAATGCCGGCCTCATAGTTGTAACGTTCATACTCATCGGCGACGGCCCGCGAGGTTCGACCGCGCCAAATGCGAGCTATGGCCAGAGCTTTCAGCCCGGTTTCAGGTGCATCAGCCATGCTATGCCTCCGCTTGAGTTCAATCCTCAGCAGCTTGGGCCAAGGACACGCGATCCTGGCATATAGGCAATGTCAAAATTTGGCCGGAGCCTGATGCGGCCATACCAATCGGTGACTTTTGGCAGATCGCTCCACATGGAGGAAAGACCCAGATCCTCCATGCGCACGATAGTTGGTGTGATGCTGACGTCCGCCAGCGTATAGTCATCGCCATTGAGCCAGGGGCCGAGCGACAACGCGCGCTCCATGCGTTCCAGCGTCTGGCGCAATTTCTCCAAAGCCTCGGCGATGTCCTGCTCGCTGAAGCCGGTGCGGCCCATCTTCTTGTAAAAATGCTTCCGCAGCGGCAAGCGATCGGCATAGGCCTCGAACTGCTCGTCGGTCATCTTGGCCCAGATCGGCACGAAATAGGCATTGAACGACGGCGGCCGGATCGCGGGGGTCGGCACTTCGTCGATATATTGTCGCCAGGCCCGCATGCGCGCGCAGGCTTTCGCATCCTTCGGCCGAACGGAGATTTCCGGATAAACGTCTTCCAGATATTCGTTGATGACGGAACTGTCGATGATGGGATCACCGCCGTCGATCAACGTCGGCACCACCCCATTGGGATTGAGCTTGAGATAATCGCGCTTCACATGGTCGCCGTTGGCGAAGACGATCGTGTGCCCCTTCCACGGCAGGTTCTTTTCCGCCAACACCAGCCGCACCTTCTGGCTGCAGGTGGAAATAGGCGCATGATAAAGTTCGAGCACCGCGACACCTCCCCTATTGATCGGCATAGTGAGGCGGCCGCGAGCGGCTTTGTCAATCCGTTGAGATTTGCGCTGCGGCGAAACCTCTAGTTCGGCTTCGATGCCACTTTCGCCTGATCGAACGTCGCCATGTCGTTGTGGCAGGCGAGTGCCGCCTTGACGACGGCCACGGCCAGCGCCGCGCCGCTGCCTTCACCCAAGCGCATGCCGAGATCGAGCAGCGGTTTCTTGCCGAGCCGGCGCAGCACTTGCGCATGGGCGCCTTCGGCCGACACATGCCCGGCGATGCAATGATCGATGGAGGAAGGATCGAGCGCATGCAGGATGGCGGCGGCGGCCGTCACAACATAGCCATCGAGGATCACGGGAATGCGCTCCATGCGCGCGGCGATGATGGCGCCAGCCAGAGCGCAGATTTCGCGACCGCCCAAGCGACGCATCACTTCCAGCGGATCGCTCAGATGCGCCTTATGCAGCGCCACGGCGCGCTCAACGGCGCTGACCTTGCGGGCGAAGCCGGCATCGTCGACGCCGGTGCCACGGCCGACCCAATCCTGCGCGCTGCCGCCATAAAGCGCATGATAGATCGCCGCCGCGATGGTCGTATTGGCGATGCCCATTTCGCCGAGGCACAACAGATCAGTGCCACCGGCGATCGCTTCCATGCCGAAAGCGAAGGTGGCCGCGGCCGCCTTTTCATCAAGCGCCGCTTCTTGCGTGATGTCGGCCGTCGGCAGATCGAGCGCGAGATCGAAAACCTTGAGACCGATGTCGAACGTCGCGCAGATCTGGTTGATCGCGGCGCCGCCGGCGGCGAACGTATCGAGCATCTGGCGCGTCACCGCCTGCGGATAGGCCGAGACGCCCTGGGCCGCGACACCGTGATTGCCGGCAAAGACCGCCACCAGCGGCCGCAGGACGGCGGGCTGCGAACGGCCCTGCCAGGCGGCCAGCCATTCGACGATCTCTTCCATGCGGCCCAGCGCACCGGCCGGCTTCACCAGTTCCCGGTCCCGCGCCCGCACCAGATCGACGTATTCCTCGGCGGCCGGGGGCAATTGCGCCATCAGCGCGCGGAGATCATCGAACGGCAAAGCGGTGGGGCTGAAGGTCATGGGAATACGCAGGTTGGAGACAAAACGTGCCGCACGGTGTAGCGGGCGCGCCGGCAATTGCAAAGAGGCCGGCCAATTCTGCTATAAATTCAGACTCAACAGGCAAAAGTTCCCCGAAAAGGCTTCTCCATGTCCCGCAATATCACGCTGTCCTTTCCCCATGGCATGACCGCCCCGGAGGCCCAGCAAAAGGCCGATGCCGGCATCCGCAAGGTTTTCACGCAGTATCAGGACAAGCTCTCCAGCCACGACATCCGCTGGACCGGCTCGCACGCGGATATTTCGGTCGGTGCGCTGGGGCAAAGCCTCAGCGGCACGCTCGACATCGACGCGACCAATGCGGTGGTTACCGTGGCGCTGCCGTGGCTGCTCGCTCCGCTGGCCGATAAGATCGAAGGCTTCCTGAAAAATCAGGGGCAGATTTTGTTGGAGAAGAAATAGCGCGCATGGCGGCTTTCCTTTCCGACCTGCTCTCCTGTCTGCGGTTTTATTCGCGCCTGCCGGTGCCGGTACTGGCTTTTGAAACATCGCCCCATGCGATGCCAGACGTCTCGCGCATGGCACGCGTGTTGCCACTGGCGGGGCTCATCATCGCGCTGCCCGCCGCCGTGGTGCTGATCATAACCCGTGGCCTTGGCCTGCCGGCGATGATCGTCGCGGGTCTCGCGCTGGTGGCCTTGGTGATGACGACCGGCGCGTTCCATGAAGACGGGCTTGCCGATACGGCCGATGGTTTTGGCGGTAGCGCGGACCGCGCGCGCAAACTCGAGATCATGAAAGACAGCCGCATTGGCACCTATGGTGGCGTGGCCTTGATCCTGTCGCTGGGCCTGCGCTGGGCCGCCTTGGCGATCCTCATCGAGCGTAGCAGTTTTGGCGCCGCCGGCTTGTTGATCGCCGCTGCTGCCTTGTCGCGGCCTCTCGGCCTGATGCCGCTGTTCGCGCTGCCGCCGGCGCGAACGGATGGCGCGGCCAGCGCCGCCGGCCGGCCAACGACCCACGCCTTCGTCACCGCACTTGGCGGTGGCGCGGCAGTGGCGCTGCTCTTTGGCGTTCCGCAAGCCGGCCTGCATGTGGTGATGGTGGCCTGTATCGTGGCCGCGGCCGGCGCGCTCGCCGTCACCGCACTGTCGCGGGCGCAGATCGGCGGCCAGACCGGCGATGTCGCGGGAGCGGCCCAGCAATTGGCCGAAATTGGATTTCTGTTGGCATTTCTGACACAAAATCCTGTCTGAAACCGATTATTCTCGCCGTTTTCATCGCTAAACATTTGGTTCGATATGAAATTCGTACTTGTGGTCATCGCCGTCGCCATCGCTTTCGCCGTAGGCGGCACCATGATCGATGCAAAAATCTTTGGCCTTTCGCCCGGCGCCTTCGCGGCCGTGCTGGCCTTCAGCCTCGTCGCCCTCGCCAATGTCGGCTGGTACATCAGCGAGCATCGCGGCCAGCTCTCCACCACGTTGCTGCAGGCACTAGCCTGGGTGGTGATTTTCGGCGTTGTTGTCACCGGCTATGCGTTTCGGCAGGAATTCGCCGGCGTCTCCTCGCGGGTGATGGATGGATTGGTGCCAGGACGCACGCCGAAAGCCGGAGCGGATGAAGCCATCGCAGTGCGTCGCCGCGACGGCCATTTCGGCTTCGAGGCCATCGCCGATGGCACCAAGGTGACGATGATGTTCGACACCGGTGCGTCCAGCGTGGTGCTGACATCGGAAGACGCTCAGCGCATGGGCGTCGATCTGTCAGGGCTGAATTACACGGTGCGGGTATCGACCGCCAATGGCACCGCGATGGCCGCGCCCTATTATCTCGAAGCCCTGACGGTGGGAAACATCACGGTGCGGCGCGTGCGCGCGCTCGTCGCGCGGCCCGGCGCCTTGAATGAAAGCCTGCTCGGCCAATCCTTCCTCGACCGGCTAGCGGGCTTCAATGTCGAAAAAGACAGGCTGGTGCTGCGAGGCATATGAGCCATGACACTCTGGCGGCCGCCATCGGCTATTCGTGTCAAGGTGCTCGGCCTAGTATGGCGGGACAAACGGCTGCTGGCCGCGGAGGTGGAAACCGATACCGGGCTCATCAAAGGTGTGCGCCCGCTCGGCGGCTCCGTTGAATATGGCGAAAGCCGCGAACAGGCCTTGCATCGCGAATTCAGGGAAGAACTCGGCACGGCCATCGCCATCCATGGCCCCTGGCATGTGTTCGAGAACATTTTCACGCACGAAGGCGCGCTTGGACACGAAATTGTCTTCGCCGCCGATGTCGAGCTGGCCGACCGGACGCTTTACCAGCGGGACGAGATCACCTTCGCTGAAGATAATGGCCTGATTTCGAAAGCGAGATGGATTGATCTTGACGAACTCAAGAGATCTGGAGTGGCGCTTTATCCGGAAGGTTTAGCCGATTATCTTGCCGCTTTGCCGCGACAGAATTGAGGACAAGGATTTTGGCCGATCATCAGGATCAAGCCGCAAAGACCTTCATTGTTAGCGCCGAACCGCAAGTGTTCGTCGCCGATATCAAAGCCTCTTGCGATTTTTTCGTCGCCAAACTCGGCTTCGCGGTAGCCTTCACCTACGGCACGCCGCCCTTCTATGCGCAGGTCAAGCGCGATGGAGCAGCGGTGAACCTGCGTCACGTCGACGAGCCGGTGATGGACGCGGCGCTGCGCCAGCGCGAACAACTGCTTTCCGTGTCCTTCACCGTTGCGGCGGCAGCGGATATCGAAGCGCTGTTCGCTGAATTTCAATCCAACGGCACGGCTTTCTTTCAGCCCTTAAAAATGCAGCCCTGGGGCACGCGTGATTTCATCGTCCAGGATCCAGATGGCAATCTGCTGCTTTTCGCCGGCCCCCTGTCCTCAACAGCGAGTTCCCCATGACCAATCGTTTTCTCGATGAAGCCATCGCCCTCGCCCGCGAGAACATCCGCCAAGGCGGACGTCCCTTCGGTGCCGTGGTGGTGAAGGATGGCGAGATCGTCGCGCGCGCCGTCAATCGCCTGCTCGCCGACAACGATCCGACCGCCCATGCGGAGCTTCTGGCGCTGCGCGCCGCCGGCAAAGCGCTGGGCTCGCCGCGCCTCGAAGGCTGCTCGGTCTATGCCAGCGGCCAGCCCTGTCCGATGTGCCTTGCCGCCATGCGCATGTCGGGCATTCGCGACATCACCTTTGCCTATTCCAACGCTCAGGCGGAGCCCTTCGGCCTGTCGACGGCGGCGATCGCCGCCGAACTGATGAAGCCGCTTGATCAACAGAGTGGACTGTCGATCAAGCACAGCCCGCCGGAGGTCGCCGAAGAAGATCATCTCTATCGGCTCTGGCAGAAGCAATCCGGCTGATCACTTCCTATCGCGCGAACTTTCTCGCACCCGCCACGCAGGCGACCACGGCGATGGTGACCAGCAGCATCCACGGGCTCACCGCCTCATGCAGCAAGGTCGCGGCCAGCGCCAGGCCGAAGAAGGGTTGCAGCAGCTGCAACTGGCCGACGGCGGCGATGCCGCCAAGCGCCAGACCGCGATACCAGAAGATGAAGCCGATGAGCATGCTGAACAGCGAGACATAAGCCAGGCCCAGCCACGCCGGTTCGCTCACATGGGTGAAGGAGCCCGGCCAAGTGAATGCCGCGAGCGCCACCATGATCGGCAACGACAGAACCAGCGCCCAGGAGATCACCTGCCAGCCGCCGAGCTTGCGCGACAGGCGTCCTCCCTCCGCATAACCGAGGCCGCAGACGATGATGGCGGCCAGCATCAACACATCGCCCAGGGGTGACGCGCTCACCCCTTGCGAGAGCGCGAAGCCCGCGACGAAAGCACTGCCGAGACCCGAGAACAGCCAGAAGGCGAGACGCGGACGTTCGCCACCTCGCCACACACCGAAAATAGCTGTCGCCAACGGCAACAGGCCGACGAAGACGATAGAATGAGCCGAGGTGACATGACGCAGCGCCAAAGCCGTGAGCAGCGGAAAGCCGACGACGACGCCAAGAGAGACGATCAACAGCGAGACCAGATCTTCCCGCGCGGGCCGCTTCTCACGGAAGATCAGCAGGAGGCCCAGCGCCAGCACGCCGGCCAAAGCAGCACGGGCGACAGTGAGGAAGACCGGATCGAAATCAGCCACGGCCACCCGCGTTGCCGGCAGGGAGCCGCTGAAAATCAGCACACCGAGAAAACCGTTGATCCAGGCCGTCGCCGTCTTGTCCATTTCACACCTCGTCGAGCCTCTATCGGCGGGACGGGCTGGCACAACCAGGGACAATACAGTACAATCTTCCGAAACTGTTATGGCCTTGAGTGCAGTACAGATGGACATCCCGGTCGATATCACGGGCCAAAGCGCCAGCACGCGGATCTCAGCCGTGATGCAGGCGATCTCGCAGCGGATCGCCGTGCGCAGCCTGACGCCGGGTGCGCGCCTGCCCTCGGTGCGTGCTTTCGCCAAGACCATGGGCGTGTCGACATCGACGGTGGTCGAGGCTTACGAACGCCTGGCGGCGGAAGGCGCCATCCGCTCGCGGCCGGGGTCCGGTTTCTATGTCGCGGCGCCCCTGGCGCCGCTGTCGCTTGCCGAACTTAGCCCCAAACTCGACCGGGAAATCGACCCGCTCTGGATTTCGCGCCAATCGCTCGATGCGGATGACGACATTCTCAAGCCCGGCTGCGGATGGTTGCCGCCCGCGTGGATGCCGGAAGAGGCGATCCGGAGGGCGCTGCGCAGCCTGTCACGCGCACCGCAATCCGCGCTGACCGACTATGGCGTGCCGCTTGGCCTGCCGCCGCTGCGTCAACTTCTCGCGCGCCGCATGAGTGAGCACGGCATCGTCGTCTCGCCCGATCAGATCATGCTCGCCGATTCCGGCACGCAGGCGATCGATCTTCTGTGTCGTTTTCTGATCGAGCCCGGCGATACGGTGTTGATCGACGATCCCTGCTACTTCAATTTTCATGCGCTGCTGCGGGCGCATCGCGCCAAGATCGTCAGCGTGCCCTATCGCCCCGATGGCCCCGACATCGATCTGTTCGCGCAAGCCCTGACGACCCATCGCCCGCGCCTCTACATCACCAATTCGGCCGTTCATAACCCGACCGGCGCGACACTCTCACCCGTGATCGCGCACCGGCTGTTGACCTTGGCCGACCAGGCAGGCGTGACCATTATCGAAGATGATATTTTCGCCGATTTCGAGCAGACACCGGCGCCCAGGCTCGCGGCTTTCGATGGCTTGAACAAGGTCATCCATATCGGCAGTTTCTCGAAGACGCTGTCGGCCTCGGTGCGCTGCGGCTTCATCGCCGCGCGGCCCGATTGGATCGAAGGCCTGACGGATTTGAAGATCGCCACCAGTTTCGGTGCTGGGCGGCTCGCCTCCGAACTGGTGCTGGCTTTGCTGACCGATGGCAGCTATCGCAAGCATGTGGATGGTCTGCGCGCACGCCTGGCCGAGGCCCGTGCGGAAACGACGGCGCGGCTCAAACCGCTCGGCATCGTGCCGTGGTTGCAGCCACAGGCTGGCATGTTTCTGTGGTGTACGGTGCCGGACGGGATCGATACCGCCGACGTGGCCCGCGCCTGCTTGCGCGACAATATCGTGCTGGCGCCGGGCAATGCATTCAGCCTGTCGCAAACCGCGCATCGCTTTTTGCGCTTCAACGTGGCGCAATCCAGCGATCCGCGCCTCTATCGTTCACTCGCCACCGCTTTGAGGCAAAAGGCATGAAGACGACCAATTACATCAATACCTTCATCGTGGTTTCGCCCGACAGCACGGCAAAGCATGGCATCGTGCCCGAGAAAACCGGCACCATCGCCGCGATCCAGCATCGCCTGATCTACGACAAGCCCTACTGCCATACCAGCGACGACGTGCTGTTCCTCACCCACGCCGAGCGGGCGCAAATTCCCCGCTCGGAATGGAAACAGGCGCGCGCCGAATTCTTCTCGAAGCCAAAAGCCTGTCTGCGCTGCTCACCGCTGGTCAAGCAATTCGGCTGGGGCCTGCACCACGACGACAAGGGCCGCGTCGCGCTCCATGGCGTGGAAACGCCGGCCTATCGGCAGTTCGCCAAGAAGCCGGACGTAAAGATCGTCAATGGCATGCGCAGCAGCCGGAACTAAAGGGCATCAACGACGTTGGTCAGCGTTGAGCTGACGAGACACCCATGGACAGAAAAAGCTATTTCGGCGGGCTGATTGCCCTGGCAGGCATCGTCACGATGTTGTTTGTAGTTTTTGGTCGGGGCTCGGCCATCGGCGGCACCTATCAAGCCGTCATCGTCTATCACGTCGGCCTCGCGCTTCTCGTAAGAGCACTTTTAAACGACATCGGCCTGCCATCGCAGGTGGTGGCTCTCATCATCCTGGCCTGCGGCGTGTTGTGGCTCAGCCTGATCCATATCTTGCACACGACGCTTTTCGGCGCGAACTATCCAATCCTGCTGAGCATCCTCGGCACGATCAGCCTCGTTCCGCCCATCCTCATCGCCGTCGCGGCTTTGTTTCCGCGCCGCGACTGGTGGACCGACCGTCAACGGCCGGTCCAAAACGCCAATTCTAGCCCGTCACCATACTGACGACGAAACGCGCCGACACGGTCAGCAGAAACAGACCGAAGGCAACTTCGAGCGTGCGCTTCGACATGGCATGCGCCAGCTTCACGCCGAGCGGCGCCGTCAAGACGCTGATGGGCGCGAGCAGAAGGATGCCGAGAAACGAGACATAACCGATCGAGAACGGCGGCAGGCCTGTCTTGTCGTAACCGGCGATGGCATAGCCGATGGCGCCCGGTATGGCGATCAGCACACCCATGCCGGCCGATGTGGAGATCGCCTGATGGATGGGGCGGTTGTAGAGCGTCATGAACATCGAGGAGATCTGGCCGCCGCCGATGCCCATCAGCGCCGACAGCACGCCAGTGACGAAGCCATAGACGCGCATCAGGATGCCCTTGGGGAAGTCACTGCCGAGGCGGAAGGGAAAGCCGCTGAGCAGACGAATGGCCGAAAGGCCCGCGACGACGATGAACACGATCTTGAAGACGTTTGACGGCACCCAGCGCGCAGCGAGCGCACCGAGGATCGTGCCGATCACCACCGGCACGGCCCAGACGCGCAGCACCGACATGTCCACCTGCCCACGCGCCTTGTGACTGCGGAACGAGGCAATGGATGTCGGCACGATGATGGCGAGCGACGTGCCAATGGTCAGCGGCATGCGTACGTCATCGCTGACGCCGAGAACGCGGAAAATTTCATATAGTACCGGCACGATGACGGCCCCACCGCCGACGCCGAACACACCTGCCAGAAGCCCCGTAATCGCGCCCGCAGCAATCATCCCCGCCGCCATCAAAGCAAAATCCTGCAGCGGCATTCCCAAAATCGTCATTCCTGGACCTCGGTTTTATTTTTGCGCTTGTTTTCCGGCCCGCTTGCCAGTCGACGGGTCAATGGCGCGACCTTTGCGGCATTGCGGCAAGGGACGCAAGGCCAAGCTCGCTGTGTGATGCACATTTATCGAACGAACGTCAGGCGGCGTCTTGCGCCGGATCCGCGCGGCTCACATGCGCGACGGCCGCTCGCAGCACATCGAGGCCAGCGCCACGCTTGACCGCTTCGGTCGCCAGATGACGACGGAAGGCGCGTGCCCCCGGCATGCCGGCGAAGAGACCGAGCATGTGACGGGTGATATCGGAGAGACGAGCGCCCTTGGCCAGTTCGCCGGCGATATAGGGCTCCATCAAAGCCACCGCTTCGAACGCATCGGCGATGGGCGCGGCTTCGCCGAAGAGTTCTGGGTCGACTTCGAGCAAGAGCCCGGGGTTCTGATAGGCTTCGCGGCCGACCATCGCGCCATCGACGTCTTCGAGCTGCGCCTTGATGACATCCATGCTGCGCAGGCCGCCATTGATGGCGATCGGCATCTCTGGGAAGTCGCGCTTCAAGGCGTGCACGAGGGGATAGTCGAGCGGCGGGACGTCGCGATTTTCCTTCGGCGAAAGGCCTTTCAGCCAAGCCTTGCGCGCATGAACGATCAGTGCATCGACGCCAGCAGCCCGCAGCTTCTCGGCCATCGTCCACAAAGCCTCGCGCGGCTCCTGATCATCGACGCCGATGCGGCATTTGACGGTGACGGGAATCTTCACCGTCGCTTTCATCGCCGCCACGGAAGCTGCAACGAGATCGGGCTCGCGCATCAGGCAAGCGCCAAAGGCACCGTTCTGCACGCGATCGGACGGGCAGCCGCAATTAAGATTGATCTCGTCATAGCCAAACTCTTCGCCGATGCGCGCGCATTGCGCCAAAGCCTCAGGCTCGCTGCCGCCGAGTTGCAAGGCGACCGGATGTTCGGCCTGATCATAGGCAAGCAAACGCTCGCGCGGCCCGAACAGGATCGCGCCGGTGGTCACCATTTCCGTATAGAGAAGCGCGCGGCGCGACAGCAGACGGTGCAGGAACCGGCAATGCCGGTCCGACCAGTCCATCATCGGCGCGACGGAAAATTTCCACCTATTATCAATCACATATGCCTCATCAGGCTCTACAGCTCGAAAATTCGCCCTTCCGGGCCCTGCCCTCTCTCGACCAAACAGCGCTCCGGGCAAAAAGGCAACAGCTCGACCGGCCGCCAAGCTCGCCTCAGATTATGCCGTGCTGCTTCAAAAGCGCCTGCTCGTCACCAGACACCCAGCCAAAAATCTTGAGGTCGCCCTCCCGCTCTTGGACGAGATAGTGAACGTCGAAGTTGATCGTGACGTCTGCCTTGTCCGCTCGTCTGTAGGTCGCCGTCCAGGCCACATGCGCCAGGCAATGACGCTCGTCGATCGGGGAGCAATGAACATTTCGTATGCGCATGCCCTTTGTCCCGATCGCCCGATAGTGCGCGTAGCCTTGCTCCATAACGTGCTTGAATTGAGCGTCGTTCTTCCCCGTCATGACGCCGGCCGGCGAGGCCGCTATGAATTCGGAAGCATATAGCGATGCCACCTCATCCATATTCATGTCGCCGCCAAGGGAGCGATTGAAAAAGCGCTCATATCGGTCGAAGAGCTTCTTGATGCTGGTTTCCATCATTTCCCTCCGCGTGCAGTCGGGCAATATGAGAGCAGAAGCAGGAGGTTTTATGGTCGCGCGTGCGACGTCCCTTAACCTGCTTATTTCAATGGCGTATCCCAAGGCTCCACTGCCGCTTAAATCGGCAGTGCCCCGCGCACTTTCTCATATGCCAGAGCAATTAATCTAGCATCCCAGCCTATAAGTCTTCCCTCCGTTCGCGTTGCACGAGCGATCCTGAAAATGCGATGTATTGAGCAAAGAGGAGACGCTGGGAACAATGCAGCAGGTGGATTTCGACCACATCAATCATGTCGGCATGGCAGTGCGCGATCTGGCTTTGGCCACCGCCACTTTTGAGGCGATGGGCTTCCAACTGACACCTTATTCACCGCAGTCGGCGGCCTGGAAGCCGGGCGACACGGTGAAGCCCTTGGCCTCCGGCAATCGCTGCATCATGTTTGCTGACAATTATCTCGAAGTTTTGGGCAGCGAAAATCCGCAACAGCAGGCGCCGCGCATCGCCAACTTCCTGGCGCGCCATCAGGGCGCGCATATCATCTGTTTCAACTCGGAAAACCCGCATGCCGTCGATCAGCGGCTGAACGCCAACCAGATCGAGACATCCGGGGTCATCCCGCTACAGCGAGACATCGACACGCCCAACGGCGTCAAAACCGCGAAGTTCGAGCGCGTGCAATTCGCGCCGAACGACTCGCCGGAAGGTTATATTCAGTCCGCGCGCCATCTGACGCCGGAGTATATCTATCAGCCGCGCTATATCGTTCATCCCAACGGTTGCACGAAACTCGTCGACACCATCGTCGTCGTCGACGATCTCGATCGCTTCAGCGATCGCTATGCCCGCTATATTGGCGCACCGCTCGTGCGCGAGGGCCATGTCGCCCGCTTCGACTTCGCGCTCGGTTCGCGCCTGACCCTGGTCCACTGGCGCGACGCCGCCGCACTCCTGCCCGGCACGCTCTTTGCTCCCGTCCCCTGTATCGCCGCCGTCAGCTTCCGCGCATCCGATCTTCGTTCCGTGCGCGAGCGGCTGCTGGCGAAAGGTTTCACGCCCGCTGAAGTTGGCGAACGTCTTGTCGTGCCCGCCGAGCAGGCGAGCGGCGTTGCCGTCGTTTTTGAGGTTTGATCATGATGCTGTCTCGTCGTTCCCTCTTGCCGCTGGCCGCTCTCCTTCTGTCGCCGACGCTGACCATGGCGCAGGACTTTCCCAAGCAGATGGTCCGCATGATCGTGCCGTATCCGGCGGGCGGCGGCGTCGATGGTCTTGCGCGCGCCGTTGCCGACAGCCTTGGCCGGAAATGGGGACAGTCGGTCATCATCGACAATCGGCCCGGCGCCAGCACGATGATCGGCGGCGAATATGTGGCACGTGCGCCCGCCGACGGCACGACGCTGCTGTTCACCAGCGATTCCTCGATCACCAGCAATCCCTTCCTGTTCCGCAAGATGTCGTTTGATCCGATCAAGGATCTGGCGCCGATCACGCAATTGGCTGACCTGCACCAGATGGTGCTGGTGCATCCGTCCGTTCAGGCCAATACGTTGCAGGAGCTGGTCGCGCTCGCCAAAGCGAAGCCCGGCGCGCTGAACTATGCCTCCTATGGCAATGGCAGCCAGCCGCATCTGCTGTTCGAGGCGCTGAAGAAACAGGCTGACATTCAGATCGTCCAGGTGCCGTTCCGTGGCATCGCGCCCGCCTTGCAGGCGGTCATCGCCGGCGACGTGCAGATGACGCTTGGCGGCCCGGCAGCCCTTGGCATGCTCGAAGCCAAGCAGCTCAAGGCGCTGGCGATCGGGCGCAAGCAGCGTCTGCCGGCTCTCCCCGATGTGCCGACGCTGGCGGAAGCCGGTTATCCGGAAGTCGATCCGCTGTCGTGGTTCGGCCTGTTCGCGCCGGCCACGACGCCACCTGCGATCATCGACAGAATTCAGAAGGACGTTGCCGCCACCATGGCCGATCCGGACTTCAACAAACGTTTCGTCGCGGGATTGGGCTTTACGGGCGTTGCCAGCACGCCGCAGGCTTTCGCCCAGTTCATCAAGGATGACTTGGCGATCAAAGAGCGATTGATCGCGACGTCGGGAGCGACTGTCGAATGAGCTTTCTTCGCAGCTCTTGCGAAGTCGCATCCAATCTGTGAGCTTCGAACCATTCACATACAGGAATCGATCATGGATCGTCGTCATTTCAATCTGATGTTGGGAGCCACGCTCGTTATGTCCACGCAGGCCTCGGCCGCCGGTGTTTTTCTCAATTACACCCAGCAAGAACTCGATGACGCCTATGATCAGGCGAAATGGGCGCCGAATTCGAAAGAAGTGATCGCGCGCTACGCCACCGATAGCGCTGCTGTGCGTCAAAAATACCCGCCGAAGACCGAAAAATTCGGACCGACCGAGGCGGAAACGCTGGATATTTTCGCGCCGCAGGGCGCGAAAGATCTGCCGGTGATGGTGTTCATTCACGGCGGCGCCTGGCGGGCTTTGACTAAGGATGACGCCTCGGCGCCGGCCCCCACCTTCGTCGAGAACGGCTGCATCTATGTGGCGCTGAACTTCGCCGTCATTCCGGCCGTGCGCCTGCCCGACATGGCGCAGCAGTGCCGCGCCGCGATGGTGTGGGTTCACAAGAACATTGCTCGCTTCGGCGGCGATCCCAATCGCATCTTTGTTTCCGGCCATTCATCCGGCGGACATCTCTGCGGCGTAATCGCCACCACCGACTGGACGAAGTTTGGCGGGCCTGCCGATCTGTTGAAGGGCGCGGTGCCGATGAGCGGCATGTATGATCTATATCCGGTGATGCTGTCGCAGCGCAGTTCCTATGTGAAACTGTCACCGGAGGAAGTGGTGGCCTTAAGCCCGATGCGCCATCTGGAACAGATCACGTTCCCGGTTCTTGTCGTTCACGGCGACAAGGAAACCCCGGAATTCCAACGCCACTCCAGAGAGTTCGCGACGGCGCTCGCCGGCATGGGCAAACTTGCCGGCAGCATCGTGCTGTCAGGCAAGAACCACTTCGAAGTGCCGGAAGAGTTGAACAGGGCCGACACCGAAGTGTCGAAAGCCGTGTTGAAACTGATGAAAGGCTGATTACGCTAATCGCGTCGCGTAAGGCGCCACCACCGGCAGACGGTAGAAGCCGGGTGCGGCATCGCAAACGTCCGGAATGGCTCTAATCATCAGTGCCGCCGTCGCGTCCATGGTCGGGCGCGAGAGCGGCGCGGCCGGATCGGGGTCGGTGAGCGCCAGCGACAGGCGCACATTGGGGCGGCCGTCGATTTCGACGCGCCAATGGGCTTCGTCGGTCTCGCCATGCAGAGCCGGCGATGACGTCCACAGAATTGAATGGGTCATCTTCACGCCGTTGGCGAACCTGGCTTGCCAGCGCCAAGTGGTGGCGGCCACCGTGCCGCGCGGCAAGGTACCGACTTTCACCTGAATATCCTGCGGCGCGAGCGTCACTTCGTGATCCGGCGTCATGGTTGCGAGCGTGGTGCCCAGGGCCTCGGCCACATAAGTCAGCGTCTCGGCGAAATAGATGTCATAGAGCTTGGCGATCGGCCCCTTGGTCACATCGACCTTCGTCGGATCGGAGCCAAAGCCCATCACGTCGAAGACGAGGCCTGGCGATGGCGCAGGTGAAGCATCGACCACTTCGAAACATCTAATCGCATCGAGCTTGGCGACGATGCCCGTTACCATCACGGCCAACCGCTCGGCGATGAAGCCGGGATTGAAGCCGATACCCGCGAGCGTTGCTTTGCCGGCAAGTGCCGCGTCGCGCAACGGGCCGGCATAGGCCTCGCCTTGAACCTTGGGCAGAAAGAAACCATTCGGCGAGATGACATTCTTGCCGCTCGCTAAAAGTTTGGCGATCCGCTCATTCTGCTTCTCATAGGGAATGCTGATTAGTGAGGCGTCGATCACCACATCGGCATCTAAAGCCAGAATATCCTCGAACTTGTCGGTGGCGAGAATACCGGTCTTTGGCCGCTTGGCGATGTCGCCCGCATCGAGGCCGGCTTTCTTGGGGTCGTGCACCAGGAGGCCGACGAGCTGCAGATCGGGATGATCGATGATACGGCGCAAAGCCGTTCTGCCAACCGATCCCGTGGCCCATTGCACGACCTTGCGCATCCGCCTCTCCCTGAGTTGAGAATTAGCCTTCTTTGGTCCTGGCCGGGCGCAACGCGATGTGAGCGGCGCCGAGAACGATGAGATTGCCTTTTGGATCGGTGACCTTGGCGTCGCAGATCGCCTTGCGGCCGTCGTGATAGGTCACGACCGCGTTGGCGGTCAGCTCTTCAACAGCGAGCGGCGCCGGGTTGAGATAGCGGATCGACAGGTCGACGGTGAGAATGGTTTCGCCTGGCCCGATCAAAGTCATTGCGGCCGTGCCCGCCGCCATGTCGACCAGAGCCGCGGCAACACCGCCATGCACCAGGCCGACGAAATTGGAATGCCGACTTTCGATGGCGCAGGTAAAACGCGCCGCGCCACGCTCCGCCCACACCGGTTTCACACGCAGCGCGCCGCTGAAGCCAGACACATAGCCTCGCGCGATCCAGTCTTGCGCGACCTCAAGGCCGCTCTTCGTTCGATCGAAGTGAAAAGCCGGCAGACGCGTGTGATCGTCCATCAAGCGGGCTCATAGGCTTGGGCGCGGAAACGATTGATGGCCGCGGCATATTCGTGATCGAGACGATCGACGATCTCATCCACGGGCTCGATGGCGCGCACTTTCGCCAAGCCTTGGCCTGCCGCCCAGGTGTCACGCCAGCGCTTAAGAGAACTTTCGCCGGTGGTATAGCTGCGCGGCGGCGCACCGGCCGGCGCATTCGGATCGATGCCGCAGGCGACGAGGCTCGGCTTCAGCCAGGAGGCCGGCGTGCCGCTGACGGCCGACGAGATGACGAGATCGTCAGGTCCGCAATCGACTACCATCTGCTTATAGGCATCGACCGCCATGCTCTCGCGTGCCGCAAGAAATCGGGTGCCTAGATAAGCGAAGTCGGCCCCCGCGGCGATCGCGCCTGCCAGGCCCGCGCCATCGGTGATGCCACCGCCGACCACGACGAAGCCATCGAAGAATTCGCGCACCGCCGAGACAAAGGAGAAAGGCGAGAGATGGCCCGTGTGGCCCCCAGCCCCGGCGCAGATGCAGGCAAGACCATCAACACCTGCCTGCACGGCCTTGCGCGCCAGGCGAATGTCGACGACATCGCCGATGACGATGCCACCATAGCTTTTGACCACGTCCATCACCGGCAGCGGTGAGCCCAGCGCGGTGATGACGATCGGCGGCTTGTGACGGGCGACCAGTTCCAGCTCGTCCTTCAACCGGGCATTGGTGGAATGGGTGATGAGATTGAGCGCCCAGGGCGCGGCCGTGCGCGTGCCCTTCGTGGCCCCCAACTGCTCGCGAATCTCCGATATCCATTGATCAAGCTGTTCCACCGTGCGGCAGTTGGAACTGGGGAAGGAACCGATCACGCCGGCCCGGCAGGATGCGACCACGAGATCGACGCCCGACACCAGAAACATCGGAGCCGCGAAAACCGGCAATCTCAGTTGAAAGGGAAAGGGCTTGCTCATGCGGCTTTCTCGCTGGCCAATTGCGCGCGCAGTTCGCGCTTGAGGAGCTTGCCGACAGGATTGCGCGGCAGAGCTGGGAAAATCTTCAGGTGCTCGATCTGCTTGTAGATCGCCACCTGCTTGTCATTGAGCAGAAAGCGGTTGACCTCTTCGAGCGTCAAGGCTTCGTTGCCGCGTGGCGCGATGCACGCGCAAATACGCTCGCCCATGATCTGATCGGGAATGCCGACAATCGCCACTTCGGCCACCTTGGGATGGCCGGCGAGATGGCCTTCCAGCTCCTCGGCCGAAATATTCATGCCGCCGCGGATGATGATATCCTTCAGGCGGCCCATGAAGCGGAAGAACTGACCGCGCTCGCCGGCCAGTTCGAAGAGATCGCCCGTGCGATACCAGCCTTGGGCATCGAAGGCGCGGGCATTCTGCTCTGCCGAGCGCCAATAGCCGGAGAAGATCGGCGCACCCTTGACGCGCAGTTCACCGAGACCGCCGATCTCCGTGATCTCTTCCTCGGTCGCCGGATCAACGAGCCGCGTCGCGACCTGATCGGCATAGGCGAAATCCCACTTGAATTGGGGCGCGAAGCGCGGAAAGAACACGGCTCGCTCGGCGGGATCGGGGATATCAGCCAGAGTGCCGGCGAAAGAAGCGCCTTCGTTGGAGCCAAAATAATTGATCACTTCAACGCCATAGCGTTCATGCCACGTCCGCACCATCCATTCGGAGAGCGGTGCGGAGCCAGAGCCCAGACGCGACAGGATCTTGAAGTCGATGCCGGCCAGAAGCTGCTCATTGTGCAACAGGCGGTTAAGAATAGCCGGCGGCGCCACCGTATATGCGATCTTCTCGTCGCGGATCTGTTGCAGGAAGACGTCGAGATCGAAAGGCTGATGCTGGACCATGGTCGCACCGAGCACCAGCCACGCCGAAAAGCCGGTGGAAATGCCAGCCATATTGATCATTGGAAACGGATTGAGCAGACGTGCGCCAGGACGCAAATAGGCTGCGGCAATAACCATTTCGCCGACGACGAACCATTCGTTATGGCTGCGCGGCACGCCTTTCGGCGCGGCCTCGGTGCCCGACGTCCAGCAGATGGTGACGATGTCGTCGGCGCTGATGGTCGCGGCCTTCGCCGCCGTGCGGGCTTGCGCGCAGGAAGTCGCGTCGATCGCGGCAAGCAGGGTTCTCAGATTCTGCGTGCCGTCTGTGGCCCCGCCATATGTGAAAATCGTTTCGAGCTTCGGCAGTTTCGCCGCCAAACGTGCGAGCATGTCGCCATGCGCGTGCTTGCCGATGCGCACCGATGTGATCACCGCCTTGGCGTCTGTTATTTCCGCCACGTAGGTGAGTTCATGCTCACGATATTGGATCGCCACTGGCGTCGCGATCACGCCCAGTTTCATGCAGGCAAGATAGACAACGAACAATTCGATCGTATTGGCAAGCTGCACCAAAACGACATCGTCCTTGCCGATGCCCCTGCCCCGCATAACCGCCATAAGACGCGTTACTTGATCATCGAGCGCGGCCCAAGTCAGACGCTGTGGCGTCTCGCCGGTGATAACGGCGACGTTGGGCGGATCGACGCAGGCTTCTGCTTCCGGGCGCATGCGCACATGTTCGTCAAACAGATCGAACAGGCGCCGCTCGCCCCACCAGCCTTTGGACTTAAAATCCTTGGCTCTTTCCTCCGACACGAGAATCATTTTTGGCCATCCATCCCGTTAGCCCGTGTTGTCATCGGCCGCCGCCGCTGTACGATCCGGAAGCGCCCGGCGACGAAGGCCAGATCGGCCAGGCAGGCATTGCCCGCCGGGTTCAAGCCCGTCACGTGATAGTCGCTGTAGGCGGCGGCGAAATTGATCCACATGGCGCCATGCAGATTGATCGACAGATTGGCGCCCGCCCTCTCATAGGCGCCGACGGAGCGATCGATGAAGTCTTCATCCGTCGCGTAGATATAGGAGGAAATGGCACCGCGCTCCCGCGCGAGGCCCGTGGCCTCCGCGATGGCCGCATCGCCATCTTTTGCCGTAACGAGAAACAGAACCGGCCCGAAATGCTCTTCCGCATAAAGCGCCTGATGCGAGGGACTGACCACAACAACCAGTGGCGTCAGCGTGCGCGCCTTGGGAAAGTCGGGATGGACATAGGGCTGGGCGGCGCGCAAGACGCGAGCGCCCGGCGTGGCATGGAGGTTTTCCTCCAGCTTTTTGATGAGATCGACGCTCGCCTGCGCCTGAACCGCGCCCATGATGCCCGCGGCCATGGCGGGATCGTTGGCGATCTCATCGATCGCCGAAATCAGAGCCTGCGCGACATCATCGAAGGACGCATGAGCACCATCGGCGACGATACCGTTCTCAGGGATGTAAACCGTCTGCGGGCTCGTGCACATCTGCGCCGAGAACAAGCTGGCGGCACGGGCAATCGCGCGGGCGGTCTCAGCCAAACTGTGAGTCGAATGCAAGACGACCGAATTGACGCCGGCCGTTTCCGTGAACAGCTGCTTGCCCGTGACCGTGCGTTCGAGATGGCTGCCGTAGCGTGGGCTACCGGTGAAATCGATGATCTGTACCGCCGGGTGATCGATGAAGCTCTGCGCCACCGGCGCATCCAGCGTATCCGTTGCCAAAGTCACCAGATTGGGATCGAGGCCATAGTCGGCGAGCACCTGGCGGCACGTCTGGACAACGATAGCCATGGGCAGGATGGCGATCGGATGCGGCTTGACGATCACCGCATTGCCAGTGGCCAGACTTGCGAACATCGCCGGATAGGCATTCCATGTGGGAAACGAGGCACAGCAGATGACGAGGCCGATGCCACGCGGCACCAGCCGATAGGTTTTCTCCAGCGCCACGTCCTCGCGCCCGAAGGTTCGGTGCCACGTGGCACTTTCGGGCACATCGGCCATGGCCTTCGCCGCATAAGCCAAAGCCTCGATGCCGCGATCGAGCGCATTGGGTCCGCTGCCGCTGAAAGCCTGGGTATAGCTCTGGCCGGTGACATGCATGATGCCATGGGCCATTTCAAAATTGCGTTCATAGAGCCGTTGGCTCATCTCGCAGCACAAGGCGATGCGCAGCCGTGGCGCCACCTCGCGCCAGTCCTCCATCGCCGCTTGTGCGGCGGCGATCAGCGCCTCGGGCGCGCTTTGCGGATAGTCGATCCGCAGGGCTTCACCCGTATAGGGCGAGATTTCACCGCCGGTGCGCCCGATCACCCCAGGCTGCTCAAGCCGAAACGGCTTTCCGCGTTGCGCCTCGAACGCCTTGCGGCCGGCTTCCGGCTTTTCAGTTCCATGAATTTTGGAGCTCGGCGAATCCTTATACGGGCTCCAATTGCGGCGTGTTTGCACCGCCTCGA
Organism: Rhizobiales bacterium 62-17; assembly: GCA_001898965.1. GTDB lineage: Bacteria > Pseudomonadota > Alphaproteobacteria > Rhizobiales > Beijerinckiaceae > Terripilifer. Next base: position 304,224 of record MKVW01000001.1, on the reverse strand, counting down.
TCGCCGCCGCCATCAGCGGTGCGTGGCGTTCCATCAGGGCATCGAAAGCGGCCTTATGGGTTTGCACGTCCACGATGGCGCCTTCCGGTTTCAAACCAAACGTTCAACGACCATGGCGGAGCCGACGCCGGACGCGCCGGTGGTGACTACGAGACCGTAACGTCCCTTCGCTGCATCGAGCGCGTCGAGCAGCGACGACAGCAAGATCGCACCGCTGGCGCCGAGCGGGTGGCCGCGCGACATATGTCCGCCGGCGACATTCACCTTCTCGGGATCGACATCATAATCGCGCAGGAATTTGACGACGGTAACGCCGAACGCCTCCATGAATTCGATGCGATCCATGTCTTTAAGTGACAGATTGGCACGCACCAGAGCTTTTTCCATCGCGGCGAAGCCAGCAAGCAAGGAGGCCTGCGGATCACCGCCCGCATCCGCATAGGCGACGATGCGCGCGCGCGGCGTCACATCGAAAGCATCGCGGCCGGCAACCACCGCCAAGGCAGCCGCGTCGCACATCGGCGGCGCATGGGCGATGGTGTGGCGATGATCGAGCACTTCGCCTTCCAGCGCTGCGCGATAGGCATCGGCAACGGGACCGAAGGCCGGCTGTAGGCCGGCTAAGCTTTCTGATGTCTGCGCCCGCACACATTCATCGCGCGCCAACACTGGCGCGCCCTGCGCATCCTTGATGGCGATGCGCGATTTCATCAGCACGGGATCGGCCTCCGCCGACCCAGCCCGCTGATTGGAGCGCAAAGCCGCCGCGTCGAGATCGGCGCGGGAAATATTCTCCACTGTCGCCAGCCGATCGGCAGCGAGCGCCACCGGCACGTAACGGGTGCGCAGCGGAAAATTCATGTCGGTGTAATAGTCGGCCTTATCAGCCATGAAGGTGACGCGCGACATGCATTCGACACCCCCGGCCATGGCGACGGGCGTCGTGCCAGCGGACACAAATGCCGCCGCCTGGCCGATCGCGCTCAGGCCGGACACACAGTAATTGTTGATCACCTGCGCGCTGACACCATCCGGCAGACCGGCATGCAACTTGGAGATCAAGGCGATATTGCCGCCTTGCGCACCGATCTGGCCAACGCAGCCGAGAACAAGGGCCTCGGTGCTTTGCCGCGCACCGGGAATCCGCTCTTCAAGACCGTCGACCAATTGCTTGACGAGTTCGTGCGGCGGAATGGCGGCGAGGCCGCCATCGGGCCGCGCCTTGCCGCGCGGCGTGCGCAGCGCATCGTAGATATAGGCGTCCATGAGCCTCAAGCCGCGATCTGATCGCCACGCGCCCAGGTCGCGTGGAAACCATTGGGCACGCGCACCGGCAGAATCACGCGAGCGACTGGCCCATCCTCGAAATTCTTGGCGTCGATGATCTGCACTTCCGAATGGCTGCGATCGGCCGCCTGAACGAATGTCACGACGTAGCCATCGTCCTCGTCCTTGGCGCCGATGCGCGGCGCGAAGGCGGCCTCGGAGCCGAACCAGCCCGGCTCGAATTTATAACCCTGCCGCGCGCCGGTCTCGAGATTGTATTTATAGAGACCATCAAACAGCAGCAGTTCGCTCGGCGCCATCGACACGTGATAGGACCATTTCGACTTGCGGCCGGAATAATCCTGGTTGATCGCCGGGAATTCGCCAAAGGCATCGTCGAGCTGGCGGAATTTGACGGCGCCAGTGCGCATGTTCATGCGCCATTCCACAGGCACGGCATGCAGCTTCAGCACCGCGACCATGGCGGCATAATCGCCATAGGCCGCATTCGGGCCATAGCCATGGGGCACCATTTTGCAGGCGTGCATGACGACATCGTCGCCATCCTCCCAGCTATTGGTGACGTGATAGATGTAACAAGGATCGGTCTCGAACCAGCGAATGTCGCTGCCGCGACCATTGCGCGGCACCACGCCGAAGCGGGCCGGCTGATTGCGCTGCTGAATGCGCCAGAGGTTCTGCCGCAGGCCTTGTTCTGTAAAGACAATCGGCAGGTCGTGCAGAATGATATAGTTCTCGGTCAGACCCATATCATGCGGCAGGCGCGGGCCCGGCAGTTCGACGCGGTCGAAATTGGTCAGCACATTGTCCTTGCTGACGACGCCGAAGCTCATCCAGGGCTCGTAGAGCGAATAGTCGAAGAAGGCGAATTCGCCAGTGACATTGTCAACCTTGGAGTGAGCCGACACGTGGCGCGGCAGCTTGCCGCCAAAGCTTTCGTCGCCGATGGTCTCCAGCGTACGCGGATGAACGCGTACGGGCGTGCCGGAAATGTACCACAGGCCCATCAGTTGGCCGTTGTGGACGACGACATCGGTGTTGGCCGTGTCTTTATAGACCTTCTCGCCGCGTTCGCGATGCGCCGGCAGCAGCACGCCGCCCGCGCCGCAGCCACCGTTCAGATCGGCGAGATGATCTTGCGAGCGGATGTAGCGGTTGCGATATTCCGCCTTGCCATTCTCGAAATAGACGGCATGCAACATGCCGTCGCCGTCGAACCAATGATGCAGATCCGTCGGCATATGGGTGGGGTTGGGTCCATTGCGCACATAAGCGCCATGCAGATCACGCGGGATTTCGCCGATGACTTTCGGCGACAGCACCGTGACCTCGTCGCTGACCGGCGCGAAGAAGCCTTGCAGATAGGGATTGCGCGCGTTGACGTTATCCGAGTTGTGGCCGAGTTCCGCCATCTCATCCCTCCTCCGCTATCGAGCCCCATCCCGGCTCTTGTTTCAGCTAAGCACTTTTGGTCTGTTAACGCAAGTTATAACCGACACGCTTTCGCCAACTATTTTGCGGCAGGCCGAGGCCAGGGGAAGAAGCGCGGCGTGCGCGCGACATAGTTCGCCCAGGCGTCCGGGCGTGTGCGGCTCATGTGCATTTCCTTGAACCGCCCCGCCGAGCCATAGCCCATGAACCAGGTGACGTAAGCCGGGCAGACGATGGTGAGGAAGCCATAGGGATTGGCGAGGGCGAAGACGAAATAGCCCCACCACATCACGGCTTCGCCAAAATAATTCGGCTGGCGCATGACGCTCCACACGCCGGTTTGCAGCAAACCACCGCGATTGGCCGGGTTCTCCTTGAAACGGCGGAGCTGAAGATCGGCGAAGGATTGAAAGAGAAAGCCGACCAGCCAAACGAGAAAGCCCAGAACAGCCGGCCAAACCATTTGCGGGCTCGGCGTGCCGAATGCAAAGGCGAAAGGCGCGCTCCAGATCCAGATCAGGACGCCTTGCAACAAATGGATTTGGAAGAAACTCCACCACAGCCAGGAGTTGCCGCCCCGCTTGCGCCACGTCGCATAGGGCTGACGCTCTTCACCAATATTGTCGTGATACGTCTGAAAGGCGAGCCGCAGCGACCATGCCGCCGCCATAGCCAGAAGCAGGCCCGACCACCAACTGAAATTGGCGCGAAAAAGATACGCCATGAAACATGCGGCGCCGAACGGCAGCAATGGATAGGCGACATCCATGATGCCGTGATTGCGCAAAGCCGTGCCGATGGCCCATGTCACGCCCAAACCCAGCAAAATGAAAATGCCGGCGGTCGCCCAAACGGTCAGCACGCCGCGCAACAGTCCATCGCCCAAGCTGTAGGCAACGAGCAGGACAACCAGTGGCACCGCCGCATGAACATAGTGCCAAGCTTTGCCGCGCGTATCCTTCGGCATGACGAGCAGCCATATCGCGGCGATCACACACCAGCCGATCAGCATTTGCAGAATCAGGTTCACGGCCAATCCTCCCCACTCGGATCGCTCTCTCCTGCAGGCCACACGCAGCTTCAGCGCGAGACTCTTGCAAGAGTTGTGGAAGGGAGACTTGCAAAATTAGTCCATTAATGCAAGCTATGCATACGCACTCCTGGGAGGGATGGTTTTGCGTAAGGATCAGACGGATCAGTCAGCGACGCGCGGCAGCGCGCATGTCCTCGCGTTCCCAGCGAATGCGCTTGGCATCGGCCGGCAAACCCGTCGCGACATTGCAAACGACCGGCGTGATGCGCTCGCCCGTTTCGCGATCGATCAGTTTCATCGGCGGATTGTCGAAATCGCACAACCAGCGCTCGCTCCAACCAAACAGCGCCAAGATCACCGGATAGAGACCAAGCCCCGCTGGCGTCAGCCGATATTCGAAACGGATCGGTCCATCCTGATAGGGATGTTTCTCGAATATGCCGTTGGCAACGAACCGGTTGAGGCGCTCCGTGAGAATGTTCGAGGAAATGTTCAGCACCTGCGTGAACTGATCGAACCGGCGCAGGCGAAAAAAGGCTGCCGAGAGAATGGCGGCGCTCCAATAATCACCGATGATCTCAACCGACCGCTCAAGCGGCAGCTCGCCACGGCCCGTCTCCAACCGACGCCGCCTGGAACTCACCGGCAGGCGCCGCTCTTCAATGCCTGGACCACGTGTATAGGTGATGCGGCGCGGATCGACCGGCTTGCCATGCGGCCGATCGAGCACGGCGAAACGCACGCGCTTGCCCGTCTCGCGATCGAAAAAGGCCAGGGCATAACGGTTGCGCAGCGGCTCGGGCGCATAGAGCCGATCCCATTGACCTTGCATCACCGACACACCGAAAAGATCGAGCCCCATCGCGGTGAGGCCATATTCGGTGCGCACGCCACCCTCGCGCGTGCGCAATTCGAGAAGGCCAGAGGCGACGAGACGCGTCAAACGGTCGGACAGAACGCTGCGCGGCAGGCCGAGACTTTCGCGCCAATCGGAGAAGCGATGCACACCGAAAAAGGCGTCGCGCAGAATCAGCTGTGTCCAGGTGTCGCCCATGATGGCGAAAGCACGCGCGACCGGATTTCCCAAAATCGCATCTATCAATTTCTGATCCACGATTTCGGTTCCGCTCCGTGGGTTCGAGTGCAACGCAAGCGACGCGATGGTGGTCATGGACGCGCAAATCAACGACGTCTCTTCAATCAAATGCACAGAAACGATGAGAACAACAAGAGCCTTTTGCAACGCGGTTTGGTGCGTTCGGACGACGCGGCAAGATTGACAACCCGCAGGGGCGCCGATACCCTGCTTCACTAATTGAAGTAATAAGCGGAGGGGACGACACGATGACGGACCTTTCAGGTCGTGTCGCGATTGTGACGGGAGCCGGCAAGAGCCTTGGCCGCGCTTATGCGCTGGGCCTGGCGGAACGCGGCGCCGCCGTCGTCGTCAACAACCGCCGTCACCAAGGCGAAAGCGACGAACAAACCTCGGCCGCGCAAGTCGTCGCCGCCATTCGCGCGCGCGGTGGCCGTGCTGTCGCCAATTACGACGAAGTGGAGCAGGCGCAGGCCGGCGAGAACATGGTCAAGGCCGCCCTCGCCGCCTTCGGACGGCTCGACATCGTCGTCGCCAACGCGGCCGTGCCGCAGGCCGCCGCCTTTCACAAAACATCGGTCGAAGACTTCCGCACCATTTTCGATGTCGGCTTCTACGGCACGCTGCATCTCTTGCAGGCGGCGTGGCCGATCCTGCGCGAGAACGGCTATGGCCGCATCGTCACCACCACATCGAGCGCCGGCCGCTTTGGCAATCATGGCCTGACGGCTTATGGCGCCGCCAAGGGCGCCATCGAAAGCCTCACCCGCAGCCTCGCCGCCGAAGGCGCGGCGCGCGGCATCAAAGCCAACGCCATTTCCCCCTATGCATTATCGCAAATGACCTCGGCCTATCTTTCCGGCGAGATCGCCGAACGGTTCAGCCCGGAACAAGTGGTGCCGATGGTGCTCTGGCTCGCCAGCGAAAATTGCACAGCCAATGGCGAAGTGATCATCGCCGGCGGCGGTCACTTCCGCCGTGGCTTTCCGGTCGAAACGCAAAGCGCCGACGGGGTGGGCCGCAATATGGCGGCCGTATTCGACGAAATCCGCGACAAGGCAGGCGTCGCCTATACCTCGTCGAATGCGGCCTTCGACGGTTTGCTCAAGGATATGCATCTGGACGCGGCCAGCGCCCGCAAGAAACCGAACTAGGGGAACCGCCGATGGATGCCCAGGTCGTGCAGATCCTTCAGTTGACCCTCAACGGGATCTCCATCGGCTCGATCTACGCCTTGGTCGCTCTCGGTATCGTGCTTACCTATAAGGCGACCGAAGTTTTGAATTTCGCCTATGGCGACATTCTGATGATGTCGGCTTTCATCGGCTGGGGATTGATCGTCGTCGCCGGTATCCCCTTCTGGCCGGCCGCTCTCATCACCATCCTCATCGCCGCCATGCTCGGTTATTTCCTGGATCGACACGTGATGCGGACGATCGTCGGACAGCCGCAGTTCGCGGGCGTGATGCTCACCATCGCGCTCGCCTTCATGTTGCGCGGCCTGGTCAGCATGGGCTTTGGGCCGACATCGCGCAGCTATCCGACGCCGTGGACCGGTCATATCACCCACATCGGACCCATCGTGGTGACCGATCTCAATCTCGTCATTCTCGCGGCGGCACTGATCGTTACAGCGCTGCTGTTTCTCTTTCTGCGTTACACTCAGCTTGGCGTCGCCATTCAAGCGTCTTCGCAGAACCAGCTCGCCGCCTATCTCTGCGGCATTCGCGTGAAGCGGCTGAACTCGTTTGTCTGGGCGCTCACCGCCGCCATGGCCGCCGTTGCCGGCCTGCTGCTGGCGCCCATTGCCCTCGTCGATATCAGTCTTTGGTTCGTCGTGCTCAAGGGGCTTGCCGCCCTCGTGCTCGGAGGCTTCGGCAGCATTCCCGGCGCCATCCTCGGCGGCCTGTTGATCGGCCTGATCGAACAGTTCGCCGGTGTCTATCTGCCGGACGGCGCCAAGGAAATGTCGGCGCAACTGGTCTTGATCGGCGTGCTGATTTTCTGGCCGCGCGGCCTGCTCGGCGAAGCGCACGGACGGCGGGTGTAACATGCGGTTTGCCTACGACACCTCCTACAGCGACGCCCAGCAATTGTTGCGCTATCGCTCGCAATGGATTTGCTATGGCGCGCTGGCGATCGCGCTCATCGTCGCGCCCTGGCTGCTGCCGGCCTATTATGTCGGCGAACTGAGCTATCTGTTCATCGTTTCCATCGCCAGTCTCGCGCTGATGGTGCTGACCGGCTTCACCGGCCAGGTCTCGCTCGGTCATGCGGCTTTCATGGCGATCGGCGCCTATACCCACACCTTGCTGCTCGATCAGGGCATCGGCTTCATCCCATCCATTCTGGGTGCCGCGACGCTCACCGGCTTCGTCGGCTTCATTATCGGCCTGCCGGCCATCCGCGTCTCGGGCCTCTATCTCGCCATGGTGACGCTGGCCTATGCCATGCTGACCGAACAGATCATCGGCCGCTGGAAAGACGTAACCGGCGGGTTCACCGGCATTCCTGTGTCGCCACCCTCGCTGTTTGGTTATGATCTGAGTTCGCTCAAGGGCTTTTACTTTCTCTGCCTCGTTATCCTGGTCGCGGTTCTGCTGGGCCTGATCAATCTGATGCGCGGGCGCACCGGCCGAGCCTTCATTGGCGTACGCGATTCCGAAGCCGCCGCCGCGACGCTCGGCATCTGGGTCGGCGGTTACAAGGTTCTGGCTTTCGTCATTTCGGCTTTCGTCACCGGCATCGCCGGCGCCCTGCTCGCCCATCATCTGCAATTCCTGACACCTGACGGTTTCAGCGTCATGCTGTCGATGGAACTGGTGCTCATGGTGGTGATCGGCGGGCTTGGTTCGTTGCGCGGCGCGATCTTCGGGGCAATTCTGATCGGCATGCTGCCGACGCTCATCTCCAAGATCAAGCCGCTGCTACCGACCAGCATCTCCTCGCAATTCGGCCTCGAGACCTTTGTCTTCGGCCTGATCCTCGCGCTGTTCGTCATGTTCGAGCCTAATGGACTCAACGGCCGCTGGCTCAAACTGAAGATTCTCTTCGAGAATTTCCCGCTCTACCGCCGCAATACGTTCCGGCGCGGCAAGACCTATATGCATTCGGAGCGCTATCGATGAGCTATTTCTCCGTCGACAGCGTTTCCCTCTCCTTCGGCGGCGTCCGCGCTATTCGCGATCTCTCTTTCGATGTCGCGCAGGGCGAGGTGTTTGCCATCATCGGCCCGAACGGTGCCGGAAAAACTTCCGTGTTCAACGTGATCACGCGGGTATTCAATGCCAGTTCGGGACGGATCAGTTTCGATGGTAAGGACATCACTCATGTTCCGCGCCATCGCATCGTCGATTACGGCATCGCACGCACATTCCAGAATATCGAACTGTTCGAAGGCGCAGCCGTCATCGACAATCTGCTGCTCGGCCGCCACCGTTTTCCCTATGGCAATCTGATTTCGGAAATCTGTTGGCTACCCAACATCCGCCGGGCGGAGGCGGAATCGCGGGCCCGTGTCGAGGATATCATCGACTTCCTGGAACTGGCGCCCTATCGCAACAGCCTCGTTTCCGCCCTGCCCTATGGCGTGCGTAAAGTGGTCGAACTTGCCCGGGCGCTCGCCACCCAACCGAAACTGCTGTTGCTCGACGAACCGGCTTCCGGACTCAATCCGGAAGAAGCGCGCGACCTCGCCTTCTGGATCGACGACATCCGCAGCGATCTCGGCGTGACAGTGATCATGATCGAACATGACATGTCGCTCGTCTCGCAAGCGGCCGATCGCGTCATGTGCATGAATGCCGGACAGGTTCTCGCCATCGGCGCGGTCGACGAAGTACAGTCCAATCCGACCGTCATCTCCGCTTATCTCGGGACGTGATCGACATGAACGAGCCCAAGAGCGGACCACTGATGAGCATCCGCAACATCGAGACCTGGTACGGTCCGATCAATGCCATTCGCGGCGTCAGCCTCGATGTCCATGAAGGACGCATTGTCGCGGTCCTGGGCGCCAACGGCGCCGGCAAATCGACCTTGCTGCGCACCATTGCCGGCGTGATCGATCCGTTCAAAGGATCAGTGGTGTTCGATGGCCAGGTGATCCAGGGGCTCGACCCTGACGAAATCGCCCGGCGCGGCGTCGTGCTCGTGCCCGAAGGGCGGCAAGTGTTTCCCTTCCTCACGGTGCGCGAAAATCTGATGATGGGTGCAATGGCGCGGCGCGACAAGGCCGGGCTCAGTGACGATCTGGAACAGATTTTCGATTGGTTCCCGCGCCTGCGCGAACGCACCAGCCAGAATGGCGGCCTGCTCTCCGGTGGCGAACAGCAAATGCTCGCCATCGGCCGGGCGCTGATGTCGCGGCCCCGCGTGCTCCTGCTCGACGAACCCTCGCTCGGCCTGTCGCCACTCATCACCAAGGATATTTTTTCCATCATCGGCCGCGTCAATGCCGAGACCAAGACGACCATCCTGGTGGTCGAACAGAACGCCGCTATTGCGCTGAAGAATGCGCAGGATGCCTATATCATGGAGCTCGGGAGGATCGTCGCCGCCGGCCTCAGCGAAGAGCTGATGCAGAAGCAGGACGTCAAAGAGTTTTACCTCGGGACAGGCGCGACGACGGGAGCGGACGGACGCATGCAGCGGTGGAAGAGGCGCAAAACATGGCGGTAGCAACAGCTCTGCGCATCGAAACGGCACCAGCACCGCAGAACCTCATCACGGTTGCCGGCGAGGACACGCCGACGCGGCTGTTTCGCGCCCGCTGCCGCGACTGGAAAGACCGGCCCGCCTTGCGGCAAAAGCGCAAGGGCATCTGGCACTCGCAGACCTGGGGCGACTATTATGCCGATGCGCGGGCCGTCGGCCTCGCTCTGCTGGACACCGGCTGTCGTCGTGGCGATGTCATCGCCGTCCTCGCCGAGAACCGTCCCGAATGGCTCCTCGCCGACATGGGCGCGCAATGCGTCGGCGTCATCGGCACCGGCATTTATCCGACATCTTCGCCCGATCAGATCGAATATATCCTCAGCAATTCCGGCGCCCGCGCGGTCTTCGTCGAAAACGAGGAGCAGCTCGACAAGACCTTGGCGATCCGGGCGAAATGTCCCGATCTTCTCTCCATCATAGTGATGGATTGGGACGGCCTGCGCGATTTTTCAGACCCACAAGTGATGTCTTTCTCAACCTTCCTGGCGCGCGGCGGTGAACTAGCGAAAACGCAGGGCGCCCTATTCGAGCAAGCGATCGACGCCGCCGACCAAGCCGATACCGCCTTTCTGGTCTATACGTCGGGAACAACGGGTGCGCCGAAGGGCGCGATGATTTCCAATCGCAATGTGATGTTTCAACTGGAGGCGATCGCGCGGCATCTGCCCGTCGCCGAGTTGGATCATTCCATTTCCTTCCTGCCGCTCTGCCATATCGCCGAGCGCATGGGCACGGTGTTCAATCAGCTCCGCCTCGGCGTCATCGTGCACTTCCCGGAGAATTCCGGCACCGTGTTCAACGACATGCGCGAAGTGGTGCCGCATATGCTGTTCGCGCCGCCACGCTTTTGGGAAAAGATGCATTCCCAGATCGAACTGTTTCTGCGCGACGCCATGCCCTTGGCACGCAAAGTCTATACGCTGGCCGTCGCCGATGGCGCTGCCATCGCCGAGGCGACCATGGACAAACGTCCGGTCTCGCCTTTGCGACGCTGGCGTTTTGCGGCTTTGCAATTCGTGGCTTTGCTAAACGTGCGCAAATTCCTCGGCCTGCAAAATATCAAGGTCGCAACGACAGGCGCCGCGCCGGTGCCGCCGGAACTGATCAAATGGTACATGGCTATGGGCATCAATCTGCTTGAGGCCTATGGCATGACGGAAACGACCGGCTATGCCACCGCCATGCCGGCCGATGGTATCCGTGTTGGCACCGCTGGTCTCGCTGTCGACAATACCGAACTCAAGATCGGCGCCGAGGAAGAAATCCTCGTGCGCGGCGCGCATGTCTTCCAAGGCTATTGGCACATGCAGCAGAAGACCGCCGAGGCGATCGATGATGACGGCTGGCTGCATACGGGCGACTGCGGCGAGATCGATGCGGACGGCTATCTCAGGGTGAAAGATCGTCTCAAGGACATCATCATTACGTCAGGCGGCAAGAACATCACGCCGAGCCAGATCGAGAACGATCTGAAGTTCAGCCCTTATATCGTCGATGCGATGCTTGTCGGCGATGGCCGCAAATATCTCACCTGCCTGGTCATGATCGACCAAGACAATGTCGCCAAGTTCGCGCAGGACAAGCAGGTGCCCTACACGGATTTCAAGAGCTTGACGCAAACAGCCGAAGTGCAGACGCTGGTGCGCGCCGAGATCGAAGGCGTCAACGGCAAGCTCGCACGGGTCGAGCAGATCAAAGACTTTCGCGTCATTGAGGATCTGCTGACGGCAGAAGACGAAGAGCTGACGCCGACCATGAAATTGAAGCGTCGCGCGGTCGCCAAGAAATATGCCGCTTTGATCGAGACCATGTACCAGAATTGAGGGTTGAACATCGCAACGGAGGGGATGATGCGCTTGAAAACAGCAATACTTGCGGGCGCCCTGGCAGGCGCCATGTTGACGGGACTGGGAGGCTTCGCACGCGCTGCCGGCGTGACCGATACCGAGATCGTGCTGGGCACCCATCTCGATCTATCAGGACCGGTGGCGGCAGCCATGCCGCAATTGCGCAACGGCATGCAGATGCGCTTCGACGAGGCCAATGAGGCCGGCGGCATCAACGGCCGAAAGGTCCGTCTCATCGTCGAGGACAACGGCAGCCAGCCGCAGCTCGCGGTGCGCGCCGTCGACAAGCTGATCCGCAGCGACGGCGTTTTCGCCATCGTCAATGCCTTCGGCTCCGGCACCAATGCCGCCGTGGTCAAACGCGCCGTCGATGCCGGCGTCGTCTATTTCTCGCCATGGGCGGCGGCTGCCGTATTGCAGAAGATTTCCGGCCGCAGCCCGCTGCTCTTCACGACGACGGCCGATTATGACACCACCGCGAAAGCCGGCCTCGGCTGGATGATCGACGAAAACAAAGCCAAGAAGGTCGGCTTCATCTTTCAGGAAGGCCCGCTGGGCGAACTGACCAAGATCGGCGTTGTCGCCGCTTTGGAAGCGCGCGGCATGAAGCTCGCTGCTGAGGCCTCCTACAAAGTCGGCGATATCGACTTTTCATCGCAAGTGGCGCGCATGAAAGCTGCCGATGTCGACGTTATCCTGGCTGCGACCCTAACGCGCGAGACCGTCGGCGTCATGTCGGAGGTGAAGAAACTCGGCTGGGACAGCGTCAAGGTCGTCACCACCATTCCGGGGCGGACGATCGTCGTTGCCGAAATCGGCAAAGGTGCGGTGGAGAGCCTTTATGGCATTGGCACCTGGTATATCTGGCCACCGGGCAGCGAACCGGCCGATGTCAAAGTCTGGCAGGAAAAATATCGCAAGCTGTTCAAGATCGAACCGGACGAGAACGCCTTCCTGGCCTATGCCTATACGGACTGGTTCGTGAAATTCGGCCTGCAGCCCGCCGGCCGCGATCTCACCGCCGACAAAGTGGTCAAGGGCCTGCAAGAGTCGACATACAGCGGCAGCCCGATCTTCTATGGACCGAAGCGGTTCAAGAATAACCACATCGATCCGGAAACCGTACAGGTCAGCCAGGTCAAGAACGGTGTCTGGATGCCGGTCAGTGGCATGATCGACCCGAAATAAGCAGCACGTTGATGTCGGCGCCGCGTTCTCTCGCGGCGCCGTTTTCTTGTCTATGTGGAGCCCCGAAAAGCATGAGCGAGTTGCCCGCGATCGATTTCTCCCGTCTTGGCCCAGCCGCCGGCGCCCGCGTCGCCGTCGTCGGTGGTTGCGGTGGGATGGGGCGTGCGCTCGTCCGTGCGCTGCTCGATACGGGCGTTGAGGTTGCGGTGCTCGATTTGCCGACCTCGATCGAACAGCACGCGCCATCGGCCGGCGTTGTCGTCAGCGCCATCGACGGCAGCAAGGAAGAAAGTGTTATCAGCGCCTTCGCCGATCTCGAACGGCAATGGGGCCACCTTGACGGTTTCGTCAATCTCGCCGGCTTCATGAAGGGCTTCCATCCCATCGCGGAACTGCCAGTCGCGATCTTTGACGAGGTTCTGGCCGGCAATCTGCGCAATCAATTCCTCTGCGCCCGAGCGGCTTTACCTCTCCTGCGCAAGGGCAAACAGGCGGCGATGGTCAATGTCACCTCCACGCTCGGCTTGGATGTTTATGGCGGCTATGTCCACTATTCGGCCGCCAAGGCCGGCATTGTCGCGCTGACCAAGGGCTTGGCCCGTGAAAACGCGCCGCGGGTGCGCGTCAACGCGCTGGCGCCCGGACTGACGGACACGGCCTTTCTCGTCGGCGGCACGGGCCGCGAAAAAGTCTTCGACGATATGGATCCAAGCCTTTACGCCAAGCGCGTGCCGCTGAAGCGCGTCGCCGTGGCCGATGACATGGTCGGGCCGATCCTGTTCATGCTGGGTGCTGCCTCGCGCTATATGACCGGCGAGACGATGATCGTCGACGGCGGTACTTATGTGCAGTGATCAAAGCCGGCGACGTAAAAAGTCGAGAACGATGCCGTTGAAGGCTTCAGGCTGCTCGGCCCAGCCGAAGTGACCGACGCCTTTCATGCAGACATATTCGGCACCAGCGATCTTGGTCGCCATCTTCTCCATGACGGCGGCGGGCGCCGTGCGATCCCCTTCGCCCGCGATGCACAGGGTCGGCACGTTGATTTTAGGCAGTATATCGCGACCATCGTAATGGACGATGGCCGAGACGGCGGCGCGGAAGGTCTCCTCGCGCATCGTACCCACGGTGCCAATCACCAGATCGACAGCCGGCCCATGCGCATTCGCCCCCATCATCTGGCGCAGCATGCCGGGCGTGTATTCGGCGATGCTCTGCCCCGCATCAAGCGGCGCGACGCGATCGCGAACGAATTGCTGCTGCCACTCGCCATCGGGCCGGCCGAAAGCAGCGCTTGTCGCGGAGAGAATGAGACCGGCGACTTTATCCGGAAACAGACCAAAGGCACGCTGCGCGATCATGCCGCCCATGGAATGACCGACGAGCACATTGCGCTGACCACCGGCGACATGGAGCAAACGGCCGAGCGCCTCGGCGGCGACCTCGACCGAGAAGGGCTGTGGCAATGGGCTCAAACCATAGCCCGGCGCATCCCAGGCCAGCACGCGATAGCCGGCGGCGACCAAAGCTTGGATTTGCGCCCGCCAATAGTCCTTGGCGCCAAACGCGCCGTGCAGGAGCACGATGGTGATATCGCCCGCGCCAGTGACGCTGTAATCGGGGATTCGCGGCTTGGTCATGCTGTACTCCAAGGGATTTCGCCTAAAACTTCATTTATTGAAGTGATAATTGCAAGCCCCTTGTCGGCAGATAATTGAACTCCTCAATTCTCGCGCGGATAACGCGGCTTCATTCCCCGGCGGGACTCAGTTAAGAACCCAAAGAGGTTTTCGGATCGCATGTGGTGAGCAAAGACAAGTCCGCACAATTGGTGACCCCGGCCCGCCTGGCCCAGGCGGTCACTGGCGATGCCTGGACATTGCATATTCTGCGGCACGCCTTTCGCGGTGCGCGGCGCTATAGCCAATGGCGCGAGCTTTTCACCAGCGAGGGCATGCCCATTCCCGAGCCGGTTCTCAGCGATCGTCTGAGCCGGCTCGTCTCCTATCAGATTCTCGAACGACAGCCGGCCACGCCTCAGGGCGTGCATCGCGAATACCGGCTGACCGATCGCGGCCTCGAACTCTGGACGCTGTTGATCTCGATCAGGGATTGGGAAGCCCGTTATGCCAAGGGGCGACGCGGCAAGACCACGTCGATGATCCTGCACACGAGCTGTGGCCATGCGACGCATCCCGTCCTGATCTGCAGCCATTGCGGCGAGAGGGTCACGGCCCGTGACACACGGCTCGAAATGGTTGCCGCACGGTCCAGCGCTTTGGCCGCCAAACTGGTGAACGTGCCGAACACGCGCCGCTCCAATGCCGTGGGCCGTGGAGGGCGCAGCAAATTCCTGCAAAGTCAGACCTTGCAGATCATCGGTGACCGCTGGAGCAATATGCTCCTGGGCGCGCTGTTTCTCGGCAAGCACGGCTTCGACGAGCTGCGGTTGTTTTTGGCCATTCCGCCGGCCATCCTGTCGAACCGGCTGGCGAAATTCGTCACGCTCGGCATTTTACGCAAAGAGAGCCACGACGAGACGCCACGCCGCAAATTCTACCGCCTGACCGAAAAAGGCCTGGAGCTGTTCCCCATCGTGATTTTCACGGTCGATTGGGGCAACCGCTGGCTGACCGCCCATCCGGAAAATTTCCGCATCCTGCACACCACCTGCGGCGCGACGCTGCGTCCGAGCCTCAATTGCAGCCACTGCCAAGAGCACCTGCAGCGCCAGACGGTGCAACTGATCCCCTGATATCCCGGTACAGTCCTTATTTCTCGGCACGCCATCGCCTGACTTGTTTACTTCAATAAATGAAGTTACATTATCGGCGGAGGATGTCTCATGGATGCCTATCTCGTTGATGCGGTGCGCAGCCCGCGCGGTGTCGCCAAGCCCACGGGTGCCTTGGCCGGGGTGAAACCGGTTTACCTTCTGGCGCAGACGCTGACCGCTTTGCAGGAACGGGCAGGTTTCGAGCCGGAACGGCTCGACGATCTCATTGTCGGTTGTGTGACCCAAAGTGGCGATCAGGGTGCCAATGTCGGCAAGACGGCGGCGCTCTATGCCGGCTGGAGCCCCAATCTCTCAGGCATGACCCTCAATCGCTTCTGCGCATCCGGCCTCTCGGCGGTCAATCTGGCGGCCGCGCAAGCCGCCGCCAATGACGGCGCGGTCGTTGCGGGCGGCGTCGAAATGATGTCGCGTGTACCTATGTTTGGTGACAACGGTGCTTTGTTTACCGACAAGGACGTCGCCAAGCGCACCAATTTCGTTCATATCGGCCTCAGCGCCGATCTCGTCGCCACCCAACACGGGTTTAGCCGCGAGCAATGCGACGATTACGCCTTTCTCTCCCACAGCCGCGCAGCGGCAGCCAAGGCCGACGGCCGGTTCAGCCGCGCGCTGACACCGATCAAGAACGCGGAAGGCGCGATCGTTCTCGAAGCCGACGAGACCGTGCGCAGCGATGTCACCCGCGAAAAACTGGCAGCGCGCGATGCGGCTTTTATCGAGGTTGGCGCAAAAGGCGGTGACGACCGCCTGCGCGCCCTCTTTCCTCAACTTGGTGAAATCAGCCACGTGCATCATGTCGGCAATTCGCCGCAGATGGCCGATGGCGCGGCCGCCGCACTCGTCGCCTCAGAGAAAGCACTGAAAAGCCTGGGCCTCAAGCCGCGCGCCCGCATTCTGGGCTGGAGCGAGGCCTGTACCGCGATCACCCAGACCGGCGCAGTGGAAGCGACGCGCAAATGCCTGGATCGTACGGGTCTTCGGATCGAAGATATCGATCTTTTCGAGGTGCGCGATTCCTTCGCCGCCGTCACGCTGCACTACATCCATACGCTTGGCATTCCGCTGGAGCGGTTCAACGTCAACGGCTCGTCCATCGCGCTTGGCCATCCCATGGGCGCAACCGGCGTCATGCTGGTGAGCACCTTACTCGATGAACTCGAACGCCGCCGCGGTCGCTATGGCCTAGTGGGCATCGCCGGCGCGGCCGGCGTCGCCGCCGTCATGCTCGTTGAAAATCTCGCCGTCTGACGTTTGGAGCTTGGAGTTCCGTCATGAAAACCTCGACCCTGTTTCCCAGCACCATCGTCTACCCGAATGAAAACCCCTATCTCAACGAAGCCTGGAAGCCCTGCGACACCGAATGGACGGTGACGACACCCGATCTGGAAATCGTCGGCGAAATTCCGCGCGATCTTCACGGCGTTTATCTGCGCAACGGCCACAACCAGGTGCATGAACCGATCGGCCGCTTTCATCCTTTCGATGGCGACGGCATGGTGCATGCCTTGCATTTCGAAAACGGCAAGGCGGCCTATCGCAACCGCTATACACGCACCGTCGGCTTTCTCGCCGAGCAAGGCGCCGGCAAATCGCTCTGGCCCGGCATTATCGAGCCACGCAAAGGTACGCGGCGCGGCTGGGGCAGTATCGGCAAGATGAAGGACAATGCCGGGACGGACATCATCGTCCATGGTGGCAAGGTTATCGTCGCCATGTCCCAATGCAGCGAACCCTATCGGCTCGATCCGATCACCTTGGACACGTTCGGCCCGGACGAGAATTGGGCGCTGGACGTGCAGCCCTATGGCATCTGTTCGCATTTCAAACACGATCAGGCCACCGGCCATATGATGTTCTTCAACTATGGCGAACGTCACCCCTACATGAACTATGGCGTCGTCGACCGGGACAACAAGCTGGTCCATTACGTGCCGATCGAACTGCCCGGCCCGCGCTGGCCGCACGATCTTGGCTTCACAAGCCATTATTCGATCCTGCACGACCTGCCGATGTTCTTCGACGAGAAATATCTGGCCAAAGGCGCGCATCGTCTCGCTTTCCATCGCGATGTGCCGGCGCGCTTCGGCATCATTCCGCGCTTCGGCACCAATGACGACATCAAGTGGTTCGAGGCCAAACCCTGCTACATCCTGCACCTCGCCAATTGCTATGAAGAGGGCGACGACGTGGTCATGGAGGGCTGTATCCAGACCAATCCGGTGCCGGACCTCGCGCCATTCCCGAAAGAGGGCTACGCCCGCATGATGGCGATGCTCGACATGCATCTGCAGGAAACCCATATGCACCGCTGGCGCTTCAACATGAAGACCGGCCAGACGAAGGAAGAATATCTCGACGATCAGGTCACCGAATTTCCGATGACCAATGCGGACCTTGGCGGCCGCCCCTATCGCTACAGCTACAATGCCGTGCCGGCGAAAGGCTTCTGGCTGCTCGAAGGTCTGAAGAAGTATGATTTTCAAACCGGACAGACCCAGACCTACATGATGCCGAAGGGTTGCTATATCAGCGAAGCGCCATTCGCGCCGCGCCCGCATGGCAAGAGCGAAGACGATGGCTATCTCCTGACCTTCGTCACCAATCTCAACAGCGGCAAAGGCGAGTGCGCCATCTTCGACGCGCAGGACATTACGCAGGGGCCGATCACACGCATCCTCCTGCCCCATCAAGTGCCGACCGGCGCCCACGCCTTCTGGGCGCCGGCCGAACTCCTCACCGCGTAAAAGATGCAGGACGCCTCATGACCAACCGGCCATTGCCCGCCCCCCTCACCGATGGGCTGCAACTGCCCTTGATCGTCGCGCCGATGTTTCTCGTCTCGGGCGTCGATCTCGTCGCGGCTGCGTGCCTGAACGGGGCCATCGGCGCCGTGCCCTCGCTCAATGCGCGTTCGCCCGATATTCTGGAATCCTGGCTTGCCGATCTGACGACGCGCCTTGACGGCGCGCGCGGCGCCGGCCGACCGGCGGCGCCCTGGGCCGTCAATCTCGTGGTTCATTCCACCAACAAGCGGCTGGCGCCGGACCTCGATCTCTGCGTCAAATATCGTGCGCCGTTGATCATCACGGCGCTTGGCGGACCGAAGGCCGTCGTCGATACGGTGCATAGCTACGGCGGCCTGGTTTTCGCCGACGTCAACACGCCGGCTTATGCCCGCAAGGCCGCCGAAAGCGGCGTTGACGGACTGGTGCTGGTCTGCTCGGGCGCCGGTGGCCATACAGGGCAGATGACGGCGCCAGCTTTCGTGGCAAGCGTCCGGTCTTTCTTCGATGGCATCATCGTCGTTGCCGGTGGCCTCACCTCCGGCCAGCATTTGCGCGCCGTTCAGGCCATGGGTGCCGATCTCGGCTATATGGGCACGCGCTTCATCGCCACCGACGAAAGCCTGGCCCAGCCGGACTACAAGCAGATGGTGGTCGACAGCCAGTTCTCCGACATCATCTGCACCAATGCCATCACCGGCGCCTATGCGAATAAACTGCGCCCAAGCCTGGTAGCAGCGGGTCTCGATCCGGACAATCTCAAGGCACGCAGTAAATTCGACATGACGACGGCGGCGGAGGATCAGAAAGCCTGGCGCGACCTGTGGTCGGCCGGGCACAGCGTCGAACAGGTGAAAGCCATCCGCAGCACGGCCGAGGCGATCGCCGACATCGGCCGTGATTACGACGCCGTTCTCGCCGCCGAAATGAACGACCCTTGGCGACGCGTGCGCCAGGCGACGGGACAGGTCCTGAAAAAGGCCACGGCATGAAAATTTGCGATGCCGCGACCGCCCAACGCTTTCGCGACGCTGGCTGGTGGCCGGATACGACCCTCGACGCGCATCTCTTCCGCCATATGCGGGAGCGGCCGGATCAAGAGGCGATTGTCGATCCGCCGAATCGCCAGGAGATCGACGGCCTGGTTCCGGCACGGCTGACCTGGGCTGAATTTGGCGCCGCCATTGATCGGCTCGCGAGTGCGCTGGCGCGCAACGGCATTGGTGTGGATGACGTCATCGTCGCCCAGATGGCCAATACCTGGGAAATCATCGCGCTTTATTTCGCCGCCGCGCGCCTTGGCGCCATCGTCTCGCCAGTCCCGACCCAATATCGCGAACGTGACGTCAGCTATGTGGTGAACCACGTACGGGCCCGCGCGCTCGTCATCACGCCACGGATCGGCAAGCACGATTTCGGTACGATGGCCTCGGCGATTGTGCGGGATGCTTCGATCAAACTGTTCAGCATCGGCCCGTGTGCAAACGCAATCGATCTCACGGTCGAGATGGACAAGGCGTCCGCGCCGATCACAAGCGTCGCGCAGGCCGACGATATCGTCTGCCTGTGCTGGACATCGGGCAGCGAAGGCCGGCCCAAGGGCGTGGCGCGCAGTCATTCGCAATGGCTCGCCATTGCCCCAATGATCGTCGAAACCGCCAATTTGCAGCCGAGCTGTCGCATTCTCAATGGGCGCCCTGTCGTCACGATCGGCGCGATGACGGCGACCTTGTCGCCCTGGCTGCAAATGGGCGGCACGCTCGTCAATCATCATCCGTTTTCATTGGATGTCTTCGTCGATCAGATTTTCAGCGAGGCCATCGATTTCACCGGCTGCGCTCCGGCCATGCTGGTAAAAATGGCGGAACATCCGGCGATCCAAACCCGCCGCGATCTCGGCCGGCTGCGCACCATCAGCTCGGGCTCGGCGCAATTGCCCGCCCATCTGATCACGCTTTATCGCGACCGCTTCGGTGTCGATCTCCTCAATGTTTTCGGCTCGACCGAAGGCACGCTGCTCGCCAGCACACCACAGGATATGCCCAAGGCCGAAGACCGCGCCGCTTACTTCCCGCGTTATGGGAACGGGCGCCAATGGTGCCTGTCGATCACCCGCGGCATCGAAAGCAAGCTGAAGGATCCGGAAACCGGGGCCGTCATCGAAACATCGGGCCAACCCGGCGAGCTGCACCATCGCGGCCCGTTCACATTTCTCGGCTATTTCAATGCGCCCGACCTGACAGCCGCCGCTTTCGACGCGGAGGGTTTCGCACGCACGGGCGATCTGTTCGAAATCGCTGGCAACGAACGACAATATTATCGTTTCGTCGGGCGCCTGAAGGATATCGTCGTGCGCGGCGGCATGAACATTTCGACGGCTGAAGTCGAAAGCCTTGCCGTCGCCCATCCGGCGGTGATGGAGGCCGCGGCGGTCGGCGTTCCCGATGCGACACTCGGCGAGAAAGTCGCCTTGGCTTTGGCGCTGCGCGATGGCACCTCCCTCTCGCTTGCCGAACTCAACGCTTTCTTGCGCGAAACCTGCGGCATCGCTTTGTTCAAACAGCCCGAACATCTTATCATTCTCGATGCCTTGCCGCGCACGGCCGTCGGCAAGATCGACAAGACGGTTTTGCGCCAATTGATGGCCGAGAGGATCGGGGCGGAAACATGAGCCGGCAGACCCTGGTTCTCATTCCTGGCATGCTCAACAATGCCACGGTGTGGAACGCCGTTACCCCTGCCCTCACCGATCTGGCGGACGTCCATATTCCGCTCTTTCCCGACGAGGACAGTATCGGCGCGATGGCCGATCGCGTGCTGGCTGCCATACCGGATGGCCCCTTTGCCCTCGCCGGCTTTTCCATGGGCGGCTGGGTGGCGCAGGCCGTCTTGCAACGCGCGCAGGATCGCGTGACGCGGCTCGCCTTCATCAGCTCGGGCGCCTGCCCCGCCGATCAGAAGGAACACGAGACCTTCGCGCGCACCGGCAACAACGTCCCCAGCAATTTCGAGAGCCTGGTCTCCCGCATGTTTCCGGCTGCGACGCATTCGTCCCGCCACGGCGATACGGCCCTGGAGGCGGTTGCCACGCAGATGTGGCTTGACGTCGGCCCGGTCACCTACGTGCGGCAGCGCCAGGCGGTCATCGACCGGCCGGATTTGCGCCCGCTTTTGCGCGGCCTCGATCTGCCCGTTCTCATTGCTTGCGGCCGCGAGGATGTGGTCTGCCCGCCGGCTTTCTCGCAGGAAATCGCCGCTTTGATTCCAACAGCGCACGTTGCCTTCGTCGAACAATGCGGGCATCTTTTGCCCTTCGAACGTCCAAACGAACTTGCCGGTCTGATGCGGCAATGGCTGGCGGCCGAGAAAGACATGCAGGGAGAGCATCATGGCTGAGCCGATCTATATTCTCGGCGGACATCAGACCGATTTCGCCAGGGCATGGTCGCGCGAAGGCCAAGACATTTCCGATATGGTGCGCGTGGCCACCGAAAGCGCGCTTGCCGATGCGGCACTCGACGCCTCCGCCATCGAGACCATCCATGTCGGCAATGCCTTCGGCGAGGTGCAGCGGCAGCAGGCGCATCTGGGTGCCATGGTGGCGCAAGTCGTTCCCGAGCTGTGGGGCGTGCCGGCCATGCGCCATGAAGGGGCCTGCGCCTCCAGTTCGCTCGCCGCGCTTGCCGCCATGGCCGAGATCGAAGCCGGCCGTTACGGCTGCGCTTTGGTGCTTGGCGTCGAGGAGTTGAAAAATCTGCCTGGTGATATTTCATCACAGAACCAGAACGCCGCCGCGTGGCAAGGCCACGAAGGCATCGACTGTCGTTTCATGTGGCCCGCCGTCTTCGGCCGACTGGCCGGCGAATATGATCGCCGCTATGGGCTAGACCGACGCCATCTCAACCGCATCGCCGAGATCAACTACGGCAATGCGAAGCGCAATCCGAATGCGCAGACGCGCCAATGGCAATTCAACGCTCTGAGCTTCACCGACGACGACAATGCCAATCCGGTGATCGAGCCTGGCACGCGGCGGCAGGATTGCGGCCAGATCACCGATGGCGCCACGGCTGTGATCCTCGCTTCAGCTCAAGTCGCCAAGGATTACGCGGATCGTCGCGGCCTCCGGCTTGAAAGCCTGCCGCGTATTCTCGGCTGGGGCCATCGCAATGCCGGCCTCAAATTTCTCGACAAGATCGAGCGCAGCCGCGACAGCGACTATGTGTTCCCGCATGTGCGCGAGACCATCACCGATGCCTGGCGGCGCGCCGGCATCACCAGCGCCGACGATCTCGATGGCATCGAGACCCACGATTGCTTCACGACGACGGAATATATGGCGATCGATCATTTCGGCATTACGCCGCCCGGCCAGAGCTGGCGCGCGGTAGAGAGTGGCGACATCGAAATGGGTGGGCGCATCCCCATCAACGCATCGGGCGGCTTGATCGGCGGCGGCCATCCTGTCGGCGCGACAGGTGCGCGCATGATCCTCGACACAGCACGGCAGGTGACGGGCAAGGCCGGCGACTATCAAATCGAAGACGCCAAGACGCTCGCGACTTTGAATATCGGCGGTTCGTGCGCGACGGTGGTGAGCTTCGTCGTCGGCATCCGCGATTGATCGAACAAACGACATTTCGATGAAATTTTAGCGAGGCGCCAAAGCTCGTCCATCCACAACCTTAGCCACGCCCGCTTTACCTCCTGCAAATATCTGGCCTAGATTGCTCTGGCGGATGGCGAGAGGATATACGCGTGCCGAACTGGCCAGGGCCGACAGGCCGACGACTTCAGCCGGAACTCCAACGTCTCTCAATCTTTTTGGCCGTCGCGGCGGCTCTGGTGCTGGCGGGCTGCCAGGACAAGACGCCAACCAGCCCGAAACCACTCTTGCGGGTGCGGGCGGCCGACGTAGCCATCACCGACTACACCCCTGCGATCTCCCTCACGGGCGTCATCGCGGCGCGAATCGAGAGCCAGATTTCATTTCGCACCAGCGGCCGCATGGCGGAACGGTTCGTCGAAGTCGGCGATCACGTGAATCCCGGCACGCTGCTCGCCCGTCTCGATCCGCAGGAACAGCAATCTGACATCCGTTCCGCCCAGGCCGCTGTCGATTCCGCGCAGGCGCAGGTCACCCAGACCTCCACCACGTTCCAACGCCAGCAGACCCTGCTGAACCAAGGTTTCACGACCCGCCGGGAATACGATCAGGCCGAGCAGGCCATGCGTGTGGCGCAAAGCTCTCTCCAATCGGCCCGCACCCGGCTGCAAAATGCAAAGGATGCGCTGGGCTATACGGAATTAAAGGCTGAGAAAGCCGGAATCATCACCGCGCGCAGCGTCGAAACGGGACAAGTCGTTCAGGCCGCGCAAACCGTTTTCACCCTCGCCGAGGATGGCGATCGCGATGCGGTCTTCAATGTCGACGAAGCCCTCGTCGCCGCCTCGTCGCCCAATCCGCAGGTCATCGTAACTCTGCTCAACGATCCCCGCATCAAGGCACCCGGCACGGTGCGCGAAGTCGCCCCGGTGATCGACCCCACATCCGGCACGATCCGCGTCAAAGTGACCATTCCCAATACGCCGCTGGAAATGACGCTGGGCGCGATCGTCGCCGGCTCGACCGTCTTGCATGGCACGCAAGCCGTGATCCTGCCATGGCAGGCCTTGTTTTCAGACCGAGGCAAACCAGCCGTCTGGACGATCGATAAAGGCACGCGAGCCGTTACCCTGACGCCTGTCACTGTGCTCAACTATAATTTTGGCAATGTCGCCATCAGCAAGGGATTGGCAAGCGGCCAGCAAGTGGTGACCGCCGGCGCTCAACTGCTGCGGCCGGGTCAGATCGTCGAGATCGCCCAGGGGAGCGCGCCATGAAGACGAAGCTCCTGTCTCTGCTGGTGCTCGGCCTGGCGCTGCCCTTGGCGGGCTGTAACGATAAAAAGAAAGACGAACCGGAAATCGTTCGACCTGTTCTGTCCGTGGTCGTGCAGCCGCGCAGCGACAGCGAACAGGGCTTCGTCGGCTCCATTGAGCCGCGCATCAGCGCGCCCCTGTCCTTCCGCCTGCTCGGCCGGCTCATCGCCCGTAATGTCAATGTCAGCAGCGTGGTCACCAAAGGCACCACGATCGCCTCGCTCGACCCGACAACTTTGCAACTGCAGGTCCAGGCCGCGCGCGCCGACCTATCCAGCGCCGAAGCGCAGTTTTCCAATGCGGCGGGCAACGAGGAACGACAGCGCACCCTGCTGCAATCGAAAAATACGCCGCAGTCGACCTATGACGCCGCCTTGCAGGTGCGCGATTCCGCCCGCGCCGGTGTCGAACAGGCGCAGGCGGCCGTGGCCAAGGCGGAAGAGCAATTGACCTATTCGCAGCTCTTTTCCGACTTCGACGGCGTCGTCACTTCCGTCGGCGCCGAAGTGGGCCAGGTCGTTTCGGCGGGCCAAATGGTGGTGACGGTGGCACGCTCAGACCAGCGGATCGCCGTGGTCGATATTCCCGACCAGCTGACGAGCGGCCTGACGACGGGCACCGAGTTCAACGTCGTGCTGCAATCGGCCCCAACAGTCCGAGCGGTTGGCTCTGTTTATGAAATCGCGCCCCAGGCCGATGCCGTCACGCGCACACGCCGCGTCAAGCTCAATCTGGCCGATCCGCCCGTCGGTCTGCGCCTGGGCTCAACGGTCAACGTCTCGCGCGATGTCGCCGTCAAACCGTCCATCTCGCTGCCACTCACGGCCGTGGTTGAGAACGACGGCAAGACATCGGTGTGGACCGTCGATCCCGCAACCTCGACCGTCGCTTTGCAGGCCATCACCGTAGCCGGCAAGGATGACGGCACCATCATCGTCGGTGGCGGCCTCACAGCGGGGGCGCGCGTGGTCATCGCCGGTGTGCACAGTTTGCGACCAGGCCAGAAAGTGAAGATCGCCAATGCGGAGGCTCAGCCGTGAAAGGGTTTAACCTCTCCGAATGGGCCCTCAACCACCGTTCGATGGTCTGGTACTTCATGCTGGTCTTTACCCTGGCCGGCGTCTTCTCCTATTTGAATCTCGGCCGCGAGGAAGATCCGACCTTCACCATCAAGACGATGATCATTCAGGCCAATTGGCCGGGCGCTGCGATCAACGATCAGGTGACGCAGGTGACCGACCGGATCGAGAAGAAGCTCGAAGAACTCGATACGCTCGACTTCAGCCGTTCGATCACCACGCCCGGTCAGTCCATCGTCTTCGTCAATCTCAAAGCGGATACGCCGGCCGCCAAGGTGCGCCCGACCTGGGTCGAAATCCGCAATATGATCAACGATATCCGCGGCAATTTTCCGCAAGGCGTGCAAGGCCCGTTTTTCAACGATCGATTTGGCGACGTCTACGGCAATATCTATGCCTTCACATCCGACGGCCTGACGCTGCGACAGTTGCGCGACTATGTCGAAATGGCCCGCTCGCGTATCCTGACCGTTCCCAACGCCGGCAAGGTCGATCTGATCGGCGCGCAAGACGAAGCCATCTATCTGGAATTTTCCACGCGGCAAACGGCGGCACTCGGCATCAATCAACAGCAGGTCATCCAGAGCCTGCAGGCACAGAACGCGATCACGCCATCGGGCGTCATACAGTCCGGGCCGGAACGGATCATCGTGCGTGTCTCCGGCCAGTTCACTTCGGAAGACAGCCTCAAGGACATCAACCTGCGGGTCAACAACCGCTTCTTTCGGTTGAGCGACGTGGCGACCATTCGGCGCGGTTACACTGATCCGCCGACATCTCTCTTCCGTTACAACGGCCAGAACGCCATTGGCCTCGCCATCGGCATGAAGCCCGGCGCCAATCTGCTGAAATTCGGCGAGGGCCTGTCGGAGGAAATGAAGAAGATCACCGCCGAACTGCCGATTGGCGTCGGCGTGCATCTGGTGGCTGACCAACCGCATGTGGTCGAGGAAGCCGTGTCGGGTTTCACCCGCGCGCTGTTCGAGGCCGTGATCATCGTTCTGGCGGTGAGCTTCGTCAGCCTGGGCATGCGCGCCGGCATGGTTGTCGCCCTCTCGATCCCGCTCGTGCTCGCCATCACCTTCGTGGTGATGGAATATATGGGCATTTCGCTGCAACGCATTTCGCTGGGCGCCTTGATCATCGCGCTGGGTCTTCTGGTCGACGATGCGATGATCGCCGTGGAGATGATGGTCACGCGGCTCGAATTAGGGGACTCACTGCGCAAGGCGGCGACTTTCGTTTACACATCCACGGCCTTTCCGATGTTGACCGGTACGCTGGTCACCGTCGCGGGCTTTATCCCGATCGGTCTGAATTCGAGCAGCGCCGGCGAATATACCTTTACCCTGTTCGTGGTGCTCGCCGTCTCACTCCTCGTCTCCTGGGTGGTGGCGGTGATTTTCTCGCCGCTCATCGGCGTCACCCTGCTGCCGGAGACGATGAAGAAACATTCCCAGGAACCTGGGCGTTTTCACAAGCTCTTTTCCGACGTGCTGATCTGGTCGGTCCGCCATCATTGGATCACGATCGGCGCCACCATCCTGCTCTTCCTGCTGTCGCTGGTCGGCATGCGGTTCGTGCAGCAGCAATTCTTCCCCTCGTCCGACCGCCCGGAATTGATCGTCGACTGGAACCTGCCGCAAAGCAGTTCGATCGCGGAAACGCGCGCCGAGATGGAGCGGTTCGAGGCGCTGGCGCTGAAGGACGCGCCGGAGATCGATCACTGGAGCACCTATGTCGGCCAGGGCGCCGGACGTTTCGTGCTCTCCTTCGACGTGCAGCAACCCAGCCCCTATTTCGGCCAGATCATCATCGTCGCCAAAAGCTACGAAGCGCGGCGGCAATTGCAGCCGCGGCTGGAAAAGATCCTGCGCGAGCAATTCGTCGGCACCGACGCTCTGGTAAAGACGCTGGAACTTGGTCCTCCCGTTGGGCGACCGATCCAATATCGTATCAGCGGGCCGGACGTGGAAACCGTGCGCTCGCTCGCCATGAGTTTCGCCGGCGCCATCGACGGCAATCCAAATCTCAGCCTTCTGACCTATGACTGGATGGAGCCGGCGCGGGTCGTGCGTGTCGACGTCATGCAAGACAAGGCGCGCCAACTCGGAATTTCCTCACAGGATATCGCCCAGTCGCTCAACAGCATCGTCGGCGGCGTGACGATCACGCAAGTGCTCGACTACACTTACCTCATCAATGTGATCGGCCGCTCCCAAGCCAGCGAGCGTGGTTCCGTCGAGACCCTGCAAAATCTGCAGATCCCGTCAGGCAATGGCGAATCCATTCCGCTCGCCGCCATCGCGCGGCTGCAATACAGCCTCGAACAACCGACGATCATGCGGCGCGGCCGATTGCCGACGATCACGGTCAAGGCCGGTGTGCTTGGCACGGTGCAGCCCGACACGGTGGTCAAGGAGCTGGAGCCGGCGGTGCAGGCCTTCCGCGCCAAACTGCCGCCCGGCTATGCGGTCGATATCGCGGGTACCGCCGAGGAGAGCGGCAAGAGCCAGGGGCCGATCGCCGCCGTGGTGCCGCTCATGCTCTTCGTCATGGCGACGATCCTGATGATCCAGTTGCAGAGCTTCCAGCGCCTGTTCCTGGTGGTCGCGGTGGCGCCGCTCGGGCTGATTGGTGTCGTCGCCGCGCTGGTGCCCTCAGGGGCGCCGCTCGGCTTCGTCGCCATCCTCGGCGTGCTGGCGCTGATCGGTATCCTGATCCGCAATTCGGTGATCCTGATCATGCAGATCGAGGAATTGATCGCCGAAGGCGTCGACAAATGGACCGCCGTCATCGAGGCGTCGGAACACCGCATGCGGCCGATCGCTTTGACCGCCGCCGCCGCGAGCCTGGCGCTCATTCCCATCGCTCGCGAAGTGTTCTGGGGGCCGATGGCCTATGCGATGATGGGCGGCATCATCGCCGGCACGGCGATCACGCTGCTCTTCCTGCCCGCCCTCTACGTCACCTGGTTCCGCATCAAGGAGCCGCCACGGCCGGCGGAAACGCAGGCTGAGCAGCTCGTCCCGGACGGCGGCCCGGTCAGCCACGCCCAGGCCTGAGCGCAGGACAACCACGGCCAAAAAGAAACGGGCGAGATCACTCTCGCCCGTTGCGCTATACTAAATGTTTCGACGCTTCAGCAGCGCGTGCAATCCCTGCCGGCGTCACGTTCCTCGCGACGCCAAAAGGCTTCCCCTTCATCATTAAGGGCCGCCTCGACGATCAACTGCAAACCGGCAAGGACCGGCATTGGCGACCGTTTCATGGCCCGTTTCAGGCCGCGACGATCGCAATCGTCAAAAGTTTCCCCAAAGCTCCGCACCATCGAGGCCACGAATTCACCGTCCGACATACCCGCCGCCGCAGCCAGCAGGTTCATACGTTTGCTGAAGTCGCCTCCGATCGAGCGAACGGCCGCTGACGCGACCGGGGGAAGCGAGCATGTGGCGACGATCTCTTCGATCTCCATGTGCCTCTCCATTTCTCGTTCGGCCCCCACGGCCCCCGCCGGATCCAGTCAAAAGCACCGCATCCGTTGGTCTGAGCTTGGTGTTTAGAGACGAATGCTGACGTTAACATGACGCAAAACGCGTGGAATAAGGTCTTTTCGCGGCTATTGCGGTGCATCAAAGCCAACCGCGCTTCCCTTGAAACGCGATCGGCCAAGATGTCGTTTTTGAATCGCTATTCCTTTTAATGCTTCAAAAACACTTCGCCGATCAGCCGCCGTCGGCGACGAGGCCCGCGGCGGCGATGCCGGTGGCGGCCGCCAGTTCATCGTTGTCGGATGTGTCGCCGGAGACGCCGACCGCGCCAAGAATGCGATTGTCCTTGTCACGGATCAGCACACCGCCGCCGACTGGCAGGATACCGCCTTCGGCGAGATGGGCGACGCCGCCGAAGAAATGCGGGCGGTCGGCAGCCAGTTTCTCGATGCGCTTGCTGCCGGCGCCCCAGGCCACCGCGCCATAAGCCTTGCCGAAGGCGACCTTCCACCGCATCAGGCTCGTGCCATCTTCCGAGGCGCTGGCCTTGAGCGAGCCGCGTGCGTCGAGCACGACAATGGCAAGCGCATTGAACTTGCCCTTGCGGGCATGGGCGAGCGCGTCGCGAACGATGGTCTGGGCTTGATCGAGCGTAAGGTCGGACATCTGGTTCCCCCTGTTGGAATTGACCTGACGCCGTTCTCGCACAATCGGACAGAGGCGTCGATTCACGGACATGGCAATTACAGAGCCAGTTCCATCGGACCACGATCACTCGCTCGCGCCCCGAAGTGTTAACCTTTAGCTGCTTTTCGCTTCGCTCGACGATGTGCGCTGGCGCACATCTTAGACAAATTTCGTTGCCATTCTTGCTGCTCTAGGGGAACATTCATGTGCGGCGAAGCATATGTATGGGCGGGAAACCGCGAAAAGGAGATAGATATGGATCGCAGATATTTTCTGAGAGCGCTTTTCGCCGCTGGCGGCGCCGCCGTTCTGGTTCCCACGCTGGGCGCCAGCAACGAGGCCTCCGCCGCGCCGCGCCCGGCCATGAAGCCGGAACAGGCTCCCGAAGCCGTTGCCGATGCCGACGCGCCGGCTGAAGGCGCGCAGGAATCGCAGTTTTTTTATTATCGCCGGCCCCGTTATTACTACTATCGCCGGCCCCGCTATTATTACCGGCCGCGCTACTATTATCGGCCGCGCTACTATCGGCCGCGCTATCGCCGCTATTGGTAAGTCGTAACGGCCCTAAAAAACGCCCCTCACGATAGGCTCGTGAGGGGCTTTTGTTTTCTCAAGTTCCGCTGCGGCTACCACACACCGGTGTTGGGCATGGAGGCCCAGGGCTCGGCCGGCGGCAATTCAGCCCCGCTCTGCAGGAGTTCGATCGAAATATTGTCGGGCGAACGGATAAACGCCATCCGGCCGTCGCGCGGCGGGCGATTGATCGTCACGCCGGCCTTCATCAGCTTGTCGCAGACGGCATAAATATCGTCGACCTGATAGGCGAGATGGCCGAAGTTGCGCCCGCCCGTGTAAGCTTCCGGATCCCAATTATAGGTAAGTTCGACGAGCGGCGCCTGATTGGCCTTGGCGGCCTCCGCATCCTGCGGCGCGGCCAGGAAGATGAGGGTGAAGCGGCCGCGCTCGCTCTCGATCCGGCGCACTTCGACCAGCCCCAGCTTGTTGCAGTAGAAATCGAGCGAGGCGTCGACGTCGGCAACGCGAACCATCGTGTGCAAATAGCGCATCCAATTCTCCAGAAGACCGCCGGCGGAATTCCCGGCCGGCGCAAAGTTGCGTATGAGGGTACTATGGAAGAATTAGGGTGCTGACGCCAGTATGACCGCCTCCGATGCCACCAGCGACGCCGCGGCGCGCAAACAGCGCGCGGCTGCGGCTTCTGTCGCCGCCAGCGCTCTTCTGACCGTGGGCAAGCTGGTCGCCGGGCTGCTGTCGGGCTCCCTGGCGCTGCTGTCGGAAGCCCTGCATGGGCTGATCGACACCGGCGCCACCATTCTCACCCTTTTCGCGGTGCGCGCCGCCGATCGCCCGGCGGATGCGGAACATCACTACGGCCACGGCAAGGTGGAGGCGGTGGCGGCGCTGGCGGAAACCGGCCTGCTCATCGTGCTGGCCTGCGGCGTGCTCTACGAAGCCATCCAGCGGCTGGTGGGCCATGCCAGCGCGCCCGTCGAAGTGAGTTGGATCGTCTTCGCCGTGCTTGGCGTGTCGATCGTAGTGGATGCTGTGCGCTGGCGCTCGCTCGCCAAAATCGCCCGCGAGACAAAGAGTGAGGCATTGGCCGCCGACGCCATGCATTTCTCCAGCGATCTCGTCGCTTCGATCTGCGTCAGTATCGGGCTGATCGCGGTGAGCTATGGCTTTCAGCGCGGCGATTCCTTCGCCGCCATCGGCGTTTCCCTCTTCATCTTCATCGCCGGCTATCGGCTGGGCCGGCGGACGATCGACACGCTGATGGACAAAGCGCCGGACGGACTGACCGACCAGGTGCGGACGATTGTCGAACATGTGCCCGGCGTCGCCGATGTCGAGGATATCCGCCTGCGCCAGTCCGGCGCGATGCTGATCGGCGAAGTCGCCGTGGCGGTTGCCCGCACGCTGCCGGTCGAGCGCATCATGACGATCAAACAGGAGATCACCGACCGCATTACCGCCAGCTTGCCCGAAGCGGCTCTGGTGGTGATCGCCAATTCGCGTGCGCTTGACGACGAGACCGTGTTGGAGCGGGTGATGATCACGGCGGCGCGCAAGCGCTTGATGGTGCATCACGTCACCTTGCAGGCAGTCGATGGCATCCGCTCGATCAGCCTTGACCTCGAGGTCGATGGCCGCATGACCTTGGGCGCCGCCCATGACGTCGCCTCGCAGCTTGAGGCGGCGATCCGCGACGAACTCGGACCGGAGATCGAGGTCGACACCCATATCGAGCCGATGGAAGCCCGTGAACTGCATGGCGAGAACGCGCCCGCGGAACGCACCGCCGCCATCGCCGCCACGCTCCAGGAGGCGGCGAGCGCCTCGACGGTGATTTCCGACGTCCACGACGTGCGTGCCCGCCAGACGCCCGCCGGCCTCATCGTCAATTACCACTGCCGCGCCACGGCGGAGGCGAGCATTGAGGACGTGCATCAGGCCGTGGACCTGCTCGACCGGCGGGTCAAAACCCAATTCACCGATGTCGCCCGCATCGTCGGCCACGCCGAGCCCTACGGCGCCTGACCCCTCCGGACCTGCCTCGCCGCCCATTGACAGGCGCCCCAAAATATGTGAGTGAATATTCACTTACTTTTTCGGACGCCCTCGGCAGCCGAAACCTGGGAGGCAGGCATGTTCGCTGAACTTTTGACGTCGCGTCGGTTCTGGCCGCTATTCTGGTGTCAGTTCTTTTCTGCCTTCAACGACAATTTCGTCCGCAACATGCTGGCGATGCTGATCCTGTTCAAACTGGGCGCCGAGGAAACCGGCGCCCTTGTTACATTGGCGGTCGGCATTTTCGTTCTGCCCTCGATCTTCCTGTCGGCGCTCGGCGGCGAAATAGCCGATTCGCATAACAAGGCTTTGATCGCCCGGCGGCTGAAGTTTGCCGAGATCTTCGTGCAGATGGTCGCCGCCGCCGGCTTCTGGTTTTCCTCCCTGCCGCTGCTCTACGCGGCGTTGTTCGGCCTTGGTGTCATCGCCGCCCTGTTCGGGCCGATCAAATACGGCATCCTGCCCGATCATCTGGAAACCCACGAACTGCCGGCCGGCAATGCGCTGATCGAAGGCGCGACCTTCGTTGCCATCCTGCTGGGTATCATCGTTGGCGGTTATGCCGCTTCGCACGGCCGTGACCCGTCTGGCGTCGTTGTGCAATTGATGATCGTGGCGCTCGCCTGCTGGCTATCGAGCCGCGCCATTCCGCCGACTGAAGTCGCCGCGCCCGATCTGCGCGCCGATCGCAACATCCTGCGCTCCACATGGCGGCTCGCCAGCGAATTGCGCGACGATCGCCGCATCTGGATCGGTGGCCTGGCGGTGAGCTGGTTCTGGATGACCGGCGCGGTCTGTCTGTCGCTTGTGCCCGTGCTGATCAAACATCGCATCGGCGGCAGCATCGACGTCGAGACCACCATCAATGCGCTATTCGCCATCGGCATCGCCGTCGGTTCCATCGGGGCGGCCATCGTCGCCCACGGCCGCATCGTCCTGCTGCCGGTACCATTAGCGGCGCTCGCCATGGCCGCTTTTCTGATCGATCTCGGCTGGACCACCCTGTCGCTGCCCCATGCGGCAAGCGAGATCGACATGGTGACGTTCCTGACCAGCGCCATGGGTGTGCGTATCGCCATCGACGTCGCGGGCGTCGCCATCGCCGGCGGCTTCTTTGTCGTGCCGGCCTTCGCCGCCGTGCAGGCCTGGGCTGGCGTCGATCGCCGTGCCCGCGTGGTCGCCGCCGTCAACATCGTCACGTCTCTCTTCATGGTCGGTGGCGCGCTTCTCACCGCCATCTTGCAGACGAGCCTGTTTGGCATCACCGAACCGGCGCTGCTGATCCTGCTCGGCCTGCTCAATGTCGGCGCCGCGATCTATCTCTTCGCCCGCCTGCCCGGTTCCTTCGTCGGCGATGTCCTGCGGCTGCTGTTCAAACTGGTGTTCCGTATCGAAGTGCGCGGCATGGAAAATGTCGCCAAGGCTGGCGACCGTTGCGTCATCGCCGTCAACCATCTGTCCTTCCTCGACGCGCCGGTGATGATGTCGCTGCTCGATGACAAGCCGGTCTTCGCCATCGACTGGCAGATCGCCAAGGCCTGGTGGGTAAAGCCCTTCCTCGGCATCGCCCGCAGCTATCCGATGGACCCGACCAAACCATTGTCGACGCGCGGCCTGATCAACGAGGTCAAGGCTGGCCATCGGCTCGTGATTTTCCCGGAAGGCCGCCTCACCGTCACCGGCGCCTTGATGAAAATCTATGACGGCGCCGCGATGATCGCCGACAAGGCTGACGCCATGGTGGTGCCCGTGCGCCTCGAAGGCCTGGAGCGCACGCCCTTCACCCGTCTGCCGCGCGGCTTCGTGCGCCGCAGCCTGTTCCCGAAGGTGCGTGTCACCTTCCTTGAGCCACGCAAGCTGACCCTGCCGGAAGATCTGCGCGGCCGCAAACGCCGCCAGGCGGCGGGCGCTGCCCTCTATGACGTGATGTCGGATTTGATCTTCCGCACCACCGACATCGACAAAACCTTGATGCAGGGCCTCGTCGACTCCATCAAAGAGAGTGGCAAGTCGAAGGTGATGCTGGAAGACCCGCTGTCGGGCAAGCTCAACGGCCGCAATGTCCTGATCCGCACCGACATCCTGGGCCGCAAGCTGATGCCGCTGACCCAGACCGGAGAATGCGTCGGCGTGATGCTGCCCAATGCCAATGCAGTCGCCGTCACTTTCTTCGCCCTGCAATCGGCCGGCCGCGTCGCCGCCATGCTCAACTATACGGCCGGCGTCGCCAATCTGCAGGCTGCCTGCAAGGCCGCCGATGTGCGCACCATCCTCACCTCGCGCGCCTTCCTCGAAAAGGCCAATCTTGGTGCGGTTGCCGCCGAACTGGCGAAAACGACCAAGGTGATCCACCTGGAAGATATCGCAACGACGGTCGGCACTGGCGACAAATTGCGCGCGCTGTTCACGGCAGGCAAAGCGCTGGAAAAGCGCTCGCCCAACGATCCAGCCGTGGTGCTCTTCACATCAGGTTCGGAAGGCGCGCCGAAAGGCGTCGTGCTGTCGCATCGCAATTTCATGGCCAATATCGCGCAGATCGATGCACGCTTCGACATCACGCCGGCCGACGTAATCTTCAACGTGTTGCCGGTGTTCCATTCCTTCGGCCTGCTCGGCGGCATGCTGCTGCCGATGCTATCGGGCATGAAGTGCTATCTTTATCCCTCGCCCCTGCACTACCGGCAGATTCCCGAACTGGTCTATGGCAGCAATGCCACCGTCCTCTTCGGCACCGACACGTTCTTCAATGGTTATGCGCGCACCGCCAATCCTTACGACTTCCGCTCACTGCGCTATCTCGTCGGCGGCGCCGAGCCGGTGAAGGAGACGACGCGCAAGGTCTATATGGAGAAGTTCGGCCTACGCATTCTCGAAGGCTATGGCATCACCGAAACCGCGCCGGTGCTGGCGGTCAACACCGCCATGTTCAACCGCAACGGCACCGTCGGCCGCCTGCTGCCGGGCATCGACTATCGCCTCGAACAGGTGCCCGGCATTACCGAAGGTAGCCGCCTGCATGTCAAAGGCCCGAATGTGATGATGGGCTATTATCGCGCCGACAAGCCGGGCGTGCTGGAGCCGCCGCACGAGGGCTGGCACGACACGGGCGATATCGTCACCGTCGATCCGATGACCTTCGTGACGATCAAGGGCCGCGCCAAGCGCTTCGCCAAGATTGCCGGCGAGATGGTGTCGCTGGCCGCCATCGAACAGATGTGCGCACCGATGTGGCCAGAGAATCCGCCCTGCGTCGTCGCCGTGCCCGACGCGCGCAAGGGCGAACGTCTCGTCATGGTGACGACCAAGACCGACGCTTCACGCACGGAGGTCCAGACCTTCATGAAAGCGCGTGGCGCCAATGAATTGATGTTTCCTTCCGAACTCTTGATCGTGCCGGCCCTGCCGCTGCTCGGCTCCGGCAAGACCGACTATGTGGAACTGGACCGGATGGTGAAGGCAAAGATCACCGCCAATGCGGGAGCCGCCTGACATGACCGCGGCTTCCACCCCCCTGCGCAAAGGCGCTGTCACCCGCAATCGTATCCTCACCGAGGCGTTGAGCCTGTTTGCCGAGAAAGGCGTCGAGGGCACGTCGATCCGCGACATCGCGCTCGCCGTCGGCATCGTCGATGCAGCACTCTATCGTCACTTCCGCAGCAAGGACGAAATCGTCAGCGAGGTCTTCCTGCTGCACTACGGTGCGCTAGCCGAAGCCGTCGCCGAGATCGGCGCGCGGCAGCAACCGTTCCGGCAGACGGTGCGCCAGCTCGTCGAACATTTCTGCACGCTGTTCGACGAACAGCCGGCGGTCTTCGCCTTCATTCTCTTGAAACAGCACGATCATCTGGCCGGCGTAAACGACGAAGCCAATGTGGTCGAAACCCTGCGCCAGATCATGCAGCGGGCCTATAAAATGGGCGACATTGTCGTCGATGACGCCAATGCGGCGGCCGCCATGGCCCTGGGAATGGTCATCCAACCCGCTGTTTTCAAGCTCTATGGCCGTATCGACAAGCCGATGAAAAGCTATGTCGGCGCATTGGCCGATGCGGTCTGCCGCGCTCTTGGCATTCCCTCGGGCGTGCCCTGAATCGGCCCAACTTGCATTCTGCGGTTCAGACCCCATAAATGTTTTGAACCCTTGCAGAGCGAGTCCTCATGCGTACCGATACCGCCCGCCCCGTCCGCCTTGCCGATTATCGTGTGCCTGACTATCTGATCGACAAGGTCGATCTCGTCGTCCGCCTCGACCGGCATGAAACGCTGGTGCGAGCGCGGTTGGCCATGCACCCCAATCCCAAGGGCAACGCGGGTGCGCCGCTTCTGCTCGACGGCGATGGTCTTAATGGCAAACTGGTGGCGATCGACGGCGCAGTGCCGGCGGCGGACAGTTTTCGCATCGGCCCCGACCAGCTCGAACTGTTCGAGCCGCCGCGCCAGCCCTTCACGCTCG
>MKVW01000001.1:183634-267809 GCA_001898965.1 Rhizobiales bacterium 62-17 | reverse complement strand
CCAATGCGAGGCGGAGGGCTTTCGCCGCATCACCTATTTCCTCGATCGCCCCGACGTTCTCTCCGTCTATTCAACACGGATCGAGGCGCAGCGCAGCGACGCGCCCATCCTGCTCGGCAACGGCAATCTCGTCGAGAAAGGCGATTTGGCCGATGGCTGGCACTATGCGGTGTGGAACGATCCGTTCCCCAAACCCTGTTATCTCTTCGCCATGGTCGGCGGCGACCTCGATGTGCTGACCGACAGTTTCACCACCATGTCCGGCCGCAAGGTCGGGCTCGGCATCTATGTGGAACATGGCAAGCGCGAACGCGCCGCCTATGCAATGGACAGCCTGAAACGTTCCATGCGCTGGGATGAAGAACAGTTCGGCCGTGAATATGATCTCGACGTGTTCAACATCGTCGCCGTGTCCGACTTCAACATGGGCGCGATGGAGAACAAGGGCCTCAACGTCTTCAACGACAAATATATTCTGGCCTCCCCCGACACGGCGACCGACACGGATTATGCCGGCATCGAGACCGTTGTCGCCCATGAATATTTCCACAACTGGACCGGCAATCGCATCACCTGCCGCGATTGGTTTCAGCTCTGCCTGAAGGAAGGCCTTACCGTCTTCCGCGATCACGAATTCAGCGCCGATCAGCGTTCGCGCCCAGTGCAGCGCATCGGCGCCGTGCGCAATCTGCGCGCCACGCAATTTCCCGAGGATGCCGGCCCGCTGGCCCATAACGTGCGGCCGGAGCTTTATCACGAGATCAACAATTTCTACACGCCGACCGTCTACGAGAAAGGCGCCGAGGTCATCCGCACGCTGAAGCAGTTCATCGGCGCGGATGCTTTCCGGCGTGGCATGGATCTCTATTTCGAACGTTATGACGGCACGGCGGCGATCGTCGAAGAATTCATCGCCTGTTTCGCCGAGGCGAGCGGCCGCGACCTGACGCAGTTCATGCGCTGGTACAGCCAGGCCGGCACGCCGGTTCTGACTGTGCGGGAAAAATACGACGAGAGCGCCCGCACCTATACGCT
Source organism: Rhizobiales bacterium 62-17 (assembly GCA_001898965.1). GTDB lineage: Bacteria > Pseudomonadota > Alphaproteobacteria > Rhizobiales > Beijerinckiaceae > Terripilifer. The sequence continues at coordinate 266,774 of MKVW01000001.1, read as the reverse complement.
GGAGCTCGAACAATCCTGCCCGCCGACGCCGGGCCAGCAGCTCAAACTGCCGCAAATCCTACCCATCGCCATCGGCCTTGTCACACCTGATGGCGAGGCGTCCATCGACCTGCCGGGTGCCAATGAAGCCAATGGCGCCAGTTCGGAAGAAGTCGCCCGCGGCGTGTTCGAACTGTCGACCCGCGCGCGCCGGCTCGTCTTCCGCAATTTGGCCCAGAAGCCGGTGCCATCGATCCTGCGCGGCTTCTCCGCGCCAGTGCGGCTCGAGTTCGACTGGAGCGAGGATGCCCTGCTGACGCTGCTCGCCCATGACAGCGACAGTTTCAACCGCTGGCAGGCGGCGCAGACCTCTGCCACCCGATTGATGCAGGCGTCCGTGGCGGCCATTCGGGGTGGCGGCGCGCCGGCCGACCCCATCCGCTTCTGCCAGGCCCTCGGCCGCGTTATCGATGGCTGGAAGGCCGATCCGGCCTTTGCCGCGCTCGCCGTCAATCTGCCGAGCGAACTGGATCTGGCCCGCGAGATCGCCGCCGATGTCGATCCCGATGCGATCCGTACCGCCCGCCAGCACATGCGCGCCACATTGGGGCGGATGAACCTGCCGGCGCTCATGGCCATCCATGACGAACTCTCGGTCCCCGCGCCCTTCACGCCCGACGCGGCCGGCTCCGCCAACCGCAGCATGCGGCTGATGGCGCTTGACCTGATCGCCGCCGGCGATCCAGCCGAAGGCGCACGCCGCGCCAAGCAGCAATTCGAAACCGCCGACAATATGACGGACATGTTCGGCAGCTTGAGTATTCTGGCGCTCAACGCCCCAGCCGAGCGCGAAGCGGCGCTGGCCGCTTTCTATAAGCGCTTCGCCAACGACCATCTCGTCATCGACAAGTGGTTCGCCTTGCAGGCGATGATCCCCGATAGCGAAGCCTTGAAGCGCGTGCGCGGACTGATGGCTCATCCGGCCTTCTCGATGACCAATCCGAACCGGCTGCGTTCGGTCGTCGGCACTTTCGCCATGGCCAATCCAACCCAGTTCAACGCCGCCGACGGTTCCGGTCACGACTTCCTGGCCGAGGTGGTGCTCGATGTCGATCGCCGCAACGCCCAGGTGGCGGCGCGCCTGCTCGTCGCGTTCCGCTCCTGGAAGGGATTGGAAGCGAAGCGCCGCGCGGCCGCCGAGGCCGCGCTGAAGCGGATCGCAGCGCATAACGATCTGTCAGCCGACGTTCGCGATATCGTCACGCGCTCGCTCGCATGAGCCGATCGCGTTTCGACCGAAACGCGATTTAACTTGTTTTGACACGACTTTGAGACGTTTGATCTTTTCGCTCAAACGTCTCAGCGCGACAGGCGCGGCAAAAAATTCGTAAATGATTCGTTAAAGGGCTGGACAAATCAGCCCGTCGGGATTCAACTGGCCCTGATTCGACGCGATGCGGCACATGGCGGCGGACAAAGTTTCAAGTCGAGGGGGCCATTCATGGCACGTGCAAGCGTGCTGGAGGAATCCGTTTACGCGGATTCATCCAGAACGGCAGCGCATGCGATTCCAAAAGCGAGTGGTGGACCAGATCGAAGCGGTCTGGAAAGCACACTCCGCCTCATCGCCCCCGCAGCAGCCGCCCTTTTCTGTTTGATCCTTTTATCGGCCAGCTTTCTTTCTCTTCTTCAAATTCGCGGACAAGCCTTTCAAAGCACCACTTCGGACATCGAACTCACCGCCGCCGTCGTCGCTCTTTCTCTCGATCGTGCTGATGCCACGCCCTCCAGCGTGACCGATCTGCTGGCCGGCGCACTGCGCACCCATACCCCGCTTAAAGGCACGATCGTCCTGATCAGCGATGCGGGCGGCCAGATCATCGCCGCCGCGCCTACGATCCAGGGTGCGACGAGCGATCTGTTGGGCGATGCGCAACCGTTGTCGATCCTCGGCGAGCGCGCCGGTGTCGTACGCACCCATTTGGCCGATGGGCGCGAGGTCTTCGCGGGCGCCTACACACTTAAAAATACCTCCGGTCAGGCCTTCGTGATCCGCCCCGTGGCGGAAGCCGTGGCCGACTGGCGGCGCGCCGCCCTTCTGCCCGGCGTGCTCGGTGTTCTGTCGGCGATCGTCATCGGCGCGTTAGCCTTTGCCTATTTCTGGCAGGCGAAGCGCGCGCGCCGCGCCTCCGCGCAATGCGAACAGCTCGGCCGCAAGTTCGACATGGCCCTCAACCACGGCCATTGCGGCCTGTGGGACTGGGATTTGTCGCGCGGGCGCATCATGTGGTCGGATTCGATGTATGAGCTGATCGGCCTACAGCCCGACGGCGGCTTCCTCTCCGTCGGCGACGTCGCCGCCCTGATCCATCCTGCCGACATCAACCTCAGCCAGGTGGCGAAAGTACTGCTCACCTCGCGGCCGCGCACCATCGACCGGACGTTCCGTGTCCGCCACAGCGACGGCCGCTGGCTCTGGCTGCGGGCGCGCGCCGAAGTCGTCCGTCAGTCGCCCGACGCCACGCCACATCTGATCGGCGTCGCGCTCGACATGACCGAACATCGCAGCCTCGCCGAAAAATCACGCACCGCCGGCGTGCGCTTGCAGGACGCGATTGAATCGATCTCCGAATCTTTCGTGCTCTGGGACGTGGACGACCGCCTCGTCGCCTGCAACGCGCGCTTCATGAAACTCTACGGCCTGCCAGCCGACTATGCCCGCGAGGGAACGGCGGTCGAGGACATCCTGGCGCAAGCCGAAATTCCCATCGTCGCCGCGCAATCGCAGCCGGGCGCCACGCCCGGTGCGCGCTCTTATGAGGCGCAACTCGCCGACGGCCGCTGGTTGCAAATCAACGAACGGGCGACGAAGGACGGCGGCTATGTCTCGGTCGGCTCCGACATCACCGTGCACAAGCAGCACGAGGAGAAACTGCTCGATTCCGAACGCCGGCTGATGGCAACCGTCGCCGACCTCAGAAAGTCACGTCAGACCCTCGAAGTGCAGGCCCGCCAACTCGCCGACATGGCGGAACGCTATCTCGAACAGAAAGCCGAAGCCGAACTCGCCAGCCGCGTCAAATCGGAATTCCTCGCCAATATGAGCCATGAGCTGCGCACGCCGCTCAATGCCATCATCGGTTTCTCGCAGGTGATGGAGCATGAGACATTCGGACCGCTGGGCTCGTCGAAATATCTCGACTATGCCTGCCACATCCGCGAAAGCGGCCAGCATCTTCTCAGCATCATCGCCGACGTTCTGGAAATGTCGGCGCTTGAAGCTGGCCATGTGGAACTGCGCAAGACCGAATTCGAAATCGCGCTCGCCATCACGGCAGCGGTCGAAAGCGTGGCCGATCACGCGCAACGCAAGAATGTCACGCTGACCAGCGAGACTTGCCCCGGCGTTCACGTCAGCGCCGACCGCAATGCCATTGAACGGGTGCTTGGCAAGCTGCTGCGCAATGCCATCCGCTTCACCCCCTCCGGCGGACGCGTCGGCGTGCGCTGCCGGATGATCGACGGCGCCATCAATATTTATGTGGAAGACACGGGCTGCGGCATTTCGACGGAAGCCCTGGTGCGGATCGGCCGCCCGTTCGAACAGATTAATGCGCCTTTGGAGAACGGCTCCAAGGGCTCGGGCCTTGGCCTCGCCATCGCCCGTTCATTGGCAGAGCTGCATGGCGGCTCCATGCGCCTGCGCTCCACCGAGAATGTCGGTACGATCGTACGTATCCGCCTGCCACTGCCGCCGAATGCGTTGAAGGCCATGGCGCGCGTAGCTCACGCGCCCGCGCCGCCAACGGCGCAGTCCGAAAGCGCCTGATCCTATTTCCTATTTCTTGGTCGATGCGGCTTTGCCCGGCGCTCCGATCAGGCGCGTGAAGATTTTCCGCACTTCGGTGCGCGTCTCCGTCAGCATCAGTTCGACACGACCGAAATCCGGCAGGTTGACGCTCGAAGCAATGCGCCGCAGCACACTGGAAGCCACTTTGGTGGGATCGAAGGGGCCTTCGATGGCAAGCCGCATCATCTGCGTCACCGCCTGATAGAACGCGCAAGCCGTCGTCAATTGCTCGCCATCACCCGACGGCAACAGGCCGGCGGCCGTCGCCTTGCGCAGTACACCGATGGTCGAGGTATCAATGATTTCGGGATGCTTAGGCGCATGGGCCAGCACCAGATACTGCGCGATGAATTCGACGTCGATGATGCCGCCCGCCGCCAGCTTCAAATCCCACGGATCGCTCTCGCCCTTCTCGCGGGCGATAAGCCCGCGCATGGCGGCGATATCCGTTCGCAAGGTCTTTTCTGCGGTCGGCTGACGGATGATCGCCGTTTGCGCCGCCGTGATCGCCTCGGCCAGCGTCGCATCCCCGGCGATGACACGCGCCCGCACCAGGGCCATGTGCTCCCACGTCTCCGCCTCGTTCTGCTGATAGTCGATGAAGCTGGTGAAGCGCGTTGCCACCGGCCCCTGGCCGCCCGAGGGACGCAATCTGAGATCGACGTCATAAAGCTTGCCGCGCCGGGTCGCCGAGGTGAGTACGGCTACGAGCCTCTTGGTCAGGCGCGCGTAATACTGCGCGGCATGCAATGGGCGCGCTCCATCGGACTCGGGCGTCTCGTCGTCATAGTCATAGATCAGGATCAGATCGAGATCGGAGGCCGCCGTCATCTCGCGCGAGCCGAGCTTGCCCATGCCAACGATGGCGCAACGCGCGCCCGGCACCGTACCATGCTCCGCCACGAGGGCTTGCTCCACGTGCTCCAACGCGGCGCGCAGCAGGGCATCCGCCAGGGCGCTGTATAAGTAGCCCGCGTCTTCCGCCGAAATAGTGCCGGCCAGAAAGCGAATGCCGATTACGAACATTTCTTCCTGCGCCAGATCGCGGCAGTCGTCCATGAACTGTTCGCTGTCCTGCGCGGTCTCCAGGATGCGCCGAGCACGGGCCTCGAAACGGCTCTCGCCGGGCCGCGTCGCGCTATGGGCTGGATCGATCGCCGCATCGAGCACGTGCGGACGCAGAGACACCACCTGCGCCAGGCGTGGCGCGCCACCGAGAATATCGGCGAACAATTCACGCACCTTGTCATTCGACTTGAGGATCGAAAACAATTCGACGGCAGCGGGCATGCGCATCAGCGCATTGTCGAAGGCGAGCAATGCCGCATCGGGATCGCCACTGCCCGCAAAGGCTTCGAGCAAAGCCGGCACCAAAGCCGTCAGCACTTCACGAGCGCGGGCGCTCTGCATGGCCGGACGACGGCCGAAATGCCAACCGCGCACGGTCTCGGCCGCCATTGCCGGATTGGCAAAGCCGAGCTTCGACAGGGTTTCGAGTGTTTCGGGATCGTCGGTGACGCCGGTGAACACGAGATTGCCGACGCTGGAAGACAATTCCGGCTCAGCTTCGAACAACCGTGCATAGTGGCTTTCGACACAGGCCAGTTGCGCCAGCAGCGCGTCACCGAAAGCCGCCGCGTCACGATAGCCGCAGAATTGCGCGAAGCCTTCCAGCTCCCCTGCCTCCGCCGGCAGACGCTGGGTCTGCTCATCGGCCACCATTTGCAGCCGGTGTTCGATTTCGCGCAGGAAACGATAGGCGGCGCTCAGTTCCGTCACCGCATCCGGCGTAATCCAACCATCGGCGGCGAGCTCCTTGAGCATGTCGAGCGTGCGTGGACCGCGCAGTTGCGGGCGGCGGCCGCCGAAAATCAATTGCTGGGTCTGGACGAAGAATTCCACTTCGCGGATGCCGCCGCGCCCCACTTTGATGTTGTGGCCGGCGACGGCGATTTCGGCAAAGCCGCGCACCGCGTGGATCTGCCGCTTCATCGCATGGATGTCGGCAATGGCGGCATAGTCGAAGTAGCGCCGCCACATGAAGGGCGTGAGGTCTTTCAGAAAGGCCTCGCCCAGGCCGATCTCGCCGGCCACGGGCCGCGCCTTGATGAAGGCCGCGCGCTCCCAATTCTGGCCGAGCAGTTCATAGTAGGAGAAGGCGGCCGGCAGCGACACGGCAACGGGCGTCGAGCCAGGATCGGGCCGCAAGCGAAGATCGACCCGGAAAGCATAGCCGTCGCCCGTATGCTCTTGCAGCAATTTGGCGATGTGCTGGGTGATGCGCACATAAATGCGCGTGCTCTCGGACGGATCGTAGAGCGCGGATGTTTCCGGATCGAAAAAGGCGACGAGATCGATGTCGCTCGAATAGTTCAATTCGCCGGCGCCGTGCTTGCCGAGCGCCAATAGGACGAGACCGCAGGCCTGGTCCGGCTCCGCCGGATTGGCAAGCTTCACGCGCCCGGCATGATGGGCCGTGCGCAAGGCATGGCGCGTGGCGGCGATCGTCGCGGTATCGGCGAGATGCGACACGGCGGCCATCACCGCATCGACCTGCCAGACGCCGCCGAGATCGCTGAGCGCGATCAGCAGATGGCCTTCCTGCTTGCCTTTTCGCAAGGCTTGCAGAACGACCTCATCGTCATTGGCAAGGTCGCAGGCGACACGCATGCGCTCCAGGCAATCGGCGAAGCGATCTTCGGGATTGCTCGCCAGAAGATCGCGGAGACGATCGGTATCGGCGGCGATGAGGCCCCAAAGATAAGGTGAGTGTTCGGCAACACCCCGCAGCAGCGCCTGGATCTTGGCGGCGGTTTCCGCGTCGGCGCCGAAGGACAGATCCCCCTTGAGATCGGTCAATTTGCGTGTGGCCGTCTCGCCCTTGGCGAGCGGTGCGGTGACCAGGCGCCGCGCCAGAGCGCGGTCATCGATCCGAATCTGTTCGGTCGTGGGCTTGCGGCTTCGGCTATCTCGCGGTTTCGACGGTGGTTTTTTCGCTGCGCTCATTCGTTTTATCCACCTGCGTCCTGTCCGCTTGCGTCTTGTCCGTGTGGACAGGCGGGGCGGCGGCCGCTGGTATGACGAGCGTCACAAGCAATCCCGGCGCGTTGTCCTCGATTCTGATTTCGCCATTGTGCAGACGGGCGACCGCCGCCGCAAGCGATAGTCCGAGGCCGGATCCCGGCCGGGACCGGGATCCCTCGAGCCGGACGAAACGTCCCAGCACATGCTCACGCTCGGAGGCGGCGATGCCGGGACCACGGTCGCCGACGCGCAAAAGCACCTGCCCGCCCTCGGCGCTGGCGCTGACGCGCACGATCGAAGGATGATCAGCATTCGGCGAGGCGCCATATTTCAGCGCGTTGTCGATAAGATTGGCGAGCGCCTGACCGATGAGTTCGCGGCTGCCGTGGACGGTGAGGCCCGAGGCAATGTCGGTTTCGATGCGCATCTGCGCGTCTTCGGCCGCAGGTTCGTAGAGTTCGACGAGATCGCGCGCCACGTCACCGGCGTCGAAATCGGTCTTGCCCTCGATCTCGCTGCCCGCCTCCATCCGCGCAATCATCAAAAGCGCGTTGAAGATACGGATGAGCGTATCGGATTCCTCGATGGTCTTTTCCAGCGCGCCACGGAATTCATCCGGCGTCTGCGCGGTGCGCAGCGCTTCCTCGGCGCGGTTGCGCAACCGGGTCAGAGGCGTCTTCAGGTCATGGGCGATATTGTCGGAAACCTCACGCAACCCCTTCATCAGCTCGACGATGCGATCGAGCATGGAATTGAGGTTGATGGTCAGACGTTCAAGTTCGTCGTTGGTGCGGCTCAGTGGCAGGCGGCGGGACAGATCGCCGCTCATGATCGAGCGCACGCTGTCGTTCATACCGTCGACGCGGCGCAAAACGCGACGGGCGACCAATAGGCCGCCAATCGTGCCGATGACGATCAGCCAGAACAGCGACGTCAACAACGCCCGCGAGAACACGCGCCGCAGCGCTTCGCGATCTTCAAGGTCGCGGCCGACGAGCAGACGGAAACCGCCGGGCAGCAAGAAGATGCGGGCCAACGCTCGCCGCTCCACCCCTAGTTCGCCCTGACGCTCATAGGTGGTTTCGCGCACGCCCGGCTGATCGAGGACGCCCGGCGGCAATTGCGCGATATTGCCGGCAATGGCCTGACCGGCGAAATTGGTGACGAGATAGAGCGAGGCGCCGGGCTGGCGTGTGCGCCGCTCGATCACATCGACGATGACGCGGATGCCGCCGCGGGCATATTGTTCGGAAAGACCGTTGATCTCGGCTTCGACGGTCGCGGCGATCTGCTCGTCCAGCAAACGGCGCACGTTCCAGCTGACCCAACCGATGATGACGCCGGCGCCAATCGAAAAAATCAGCAGATAAGCGAGCGACAGCTTGAAAGCCGTCGTGCGGAATAGATTAGCGAGCGCCGTCACGGATCATATATCCCGCGCCGCGGATCGTATGCAGGAGCGGCGGATCGAAGCCTTTGTCGATCTTGCTGCGCAAGCGCGAAATATGCACGTCGATCACATTGGTCTGCGGATCGAAATGATAATCCCAGACGTTTTCGAGCAGCATGGTGCGCGTCACCACCTGGCCGGCGTGGCGCATCAGATATTCGAGCAGGCGGTATTCGCGTGGCTGCAGCGGAATGTCCTTGCCGTCGCGGGTGAGCGTGTGGGCAAGCCGATCGAGCTCGAGGCCACCGACGCGCAATTGAGTGGTCTCGCCGGCCGCACCGGCGCGGCGACGGGCCAACACTTCGACCCGGGCGAGCAATTCGGAAAAGGCATAGGGTTTGGCGAGATAGTCGTCGCCGCCGGCGCGCAGGCCCTTCACCCGATCATCGACCTGACCGAGAGCCGAGAGAATCAGCACCGGCGTCTCGACCTTCTGTTCGCGCAAGCCGCCGATCAGGGAGAGGCCGTCGAGCTTGGGCAACATGCGGTCGACGACCAGCACTTCATAGGCGCCCTCGCGCGCCATGGCATAGCCTTCCAGGCCATCCGCCGCATGGTCGGCCAGATGGCCGGCCTCGCGGAAGGATTTCACCAGATAGCCCGCCGCTTCGCGGTCGTCCTCGATCACCAGAATGCGCATGAGTGACATATAGCGGACTTTCACGGCAAACGGCAGGCCATTTGGCCTGCCGTCGAAGCAATCCCCGAGGGATCAGGACGCCGGGTTGGTGACCAGCGCGACGAAACGGGTGTTGTCGCCCGACTTGACCCGCAGCAGCACCGCCTTGCGACCGTCCTTACGCGCCGCCGCGAGCGCGGCCGACACTTCCGACGGGCGGGTGACGGGCTGGCCGGCGGCTTCGAGGATCACGTCACCGGAGCGCAGACCCATGCGGGCACCGGCGCCATCGGGATCGACATCGGCGACCACAACGCCTTCCTTGCCAGCGCCCGGCACGGCGCTGGCGGGCGCCAACGACAGGCCAAACTTCTGGTCGAGCTGCTCGCCACGGCCATTGTCACGGCCCGGGCGGGCATCGGCGCGCTGCTGATCCGGCAGGGCTTCGAGAACCACGTTGGCGGTCATTTCCTTGCCCGAACGCAGATAGGCGACGCTCACCTTGTGCTCGGGGCCATAGGCGGCGATCCGGCGCGACAGATCACGCGGACCATCGACATTCTGGCCGTCGACCGAGACGATGACGTCGCCCGACTTCAGGCCCGCCTTGGCGGCCGGCGTGTTGGGCTGGGTCTCGGCGATCAGCGCGCCACGGTTGTCCTTGAGACCGAGCGAATCAGCGATCTCCGCCGTCACCGGCTGGATCTGCACGCCGATATAGCCACGGGCCACGACACCCTTGTCGCGCAGAGCGGCGACAACGTCCTTCACCGTGCTCGACGGGATGGCGAAGCCGATGCCGACGCTGCCGCCCGACGGCGAGTAGATCGCCGTGTTGACGCCAACCACCTGACCGTTGGTGTCGAAGGTCGGGCCGCCGGAGTTGCCCCGGTTCACCGGTGCATCGATCTGCAGGAAGTCGTCATAGGGGCCGGCGCCGATGTCGCGGCCACGGGCCGAGACGATGCCCGCCGTCACCGTGCCGCCGAGGCCGAACGGATTGCCGATGGCCACCACCCAGTCTCCGACGCGCGGCGCATTGGCCGCGAAATCGACGAACGGATAAGAGCCCGCTTCGTTGATCTTCAACAGGGCCAGGTCGGTCTTCTCGTCGGTGCCGATCACCTTGGCGGTGACGGTCTTGCCGCCATCGAGCGTCAGCGACACGTCGCCACGGGCGTTCTTCACTACGTGGTTGTTGGTGACGACATAGCCATCGGCCGAGATGATGAAGCCCGACCCCTGCGCGATGCCACGACGCTGCTGCTGGCGCTGGTTCGGCATCTGGAAGGGCAGGCCTTCCTCGCCGAAGCGACGGAAGAAACGTTCCAGCGGATCGCCGGGCTGCAGACGCGGCATGCCCTGCGGGCCCTGGCCCGGACCGGCTTCGTCATTGGCGGATTCAACGATGTTCACCTTGACTGACACGACGGCGCCACGCACGCGCTGAATGGTGTCAGCGAAAGACGGCATCGACGCATTGGTAAGCGGCGCCTCGGCATGGGCGCTGGTGGTGATCTGCGGTGCGATATTGACGGCGCCAAGGGCGCCACCGAGAGCCAGCACGGCCACGGCACCGAGGAGGGCCGCACGCACGGTCTTGTTCGGCTTCGGATTGAGGAGGGACTCAGACATTCACGCTTCTCCTGAATAGGGGCGCTGGTGGAGGGCCAGCGGTGACGGAGAAGATGAGGGAGCGCGGTTTGCACCGCCATTTCCAGCAGATGAATTCTTTGTAACGTCGATAGGCCGATTATTTTCCGCGCTTTTCCAGCAATTCGGCCAGTTTTTGCGCTTCTTCCGGCGTCAGCTCATCGGCCAGCTCCCGCACGGGACGACGGCGCCGCAGAAAGACCACAATCAAAGCCGCCGCGAGAATAGCCGGCGTGGCGGTCCACAACAGAATCGTCCCGGTGTTGAGCGGCGGTTTCAGAAGAATGAATTCGCCATAGCGCGCGACGAGATAATCACGCACCGCATCATCGCTGTCGCCAGCGACAAGCCGCTCGCGCACGATGACGCGCAGGTCCTTGGCGAGCGGTGCATTGGAATCATCGATCGACTGGTTCTGACAAACGAGGCAACGCAGGCCCGCCGAAATCGTGCGCGCCCGTGCTTCCAGCTTCTGATCGGCGAGCATTTCCGAGGGCTCGACCGCATGCGCGGCGGAGGCCGCGAAAAGACTGACGGCGAGGAAAAGATATCGAAGCAGGCTCGTAGCGCGCATGCTCTATTCCGCCGGCTGCATTGCCGCCTGGCGGGCGCGACGCGCCACGCCGACACGCAAGCGACGATCGGCAAGCGAGATGGCGCCGCCCAGAGCCATGATGATAGCGCCGATCCAGATCAGCGCCACATAGGGCTTCCAGTAGAGACGCACGTCGATCTCGCCATTGCTGTTCTGTTCGGTGACCACCGCATAGATCTGGCCAAGCGAGAAGGTGCGCAGGCCGGCATCGGTCGTGGTCATCTGCCGGGCGCGATAGAATTTGCGCGACGGTTCGATGGTGCTGATCGCATTGCCGCCGCTGCGGATCGTCATATGGGCGACGGTTTCATCATAGTTGGGACCAGGGCGCGGCTCGACCTTATCGAGAGTCACTTCATAAGGACCGACCGCGACATGATCGCCAGGGCGCATGGCGAGAATCTTCTCGACGCCCCATCCCGTCGCGGCGAGCCCCAGCAGCGACACGCCGACACCGGCGTGAGCGATGGCCGTGCCCCAGGCCGACCACGGCAGACCCGTGGCGCGCGCGAACATGACCGAGGGCGACAGGCCGCCACCGGAGATGCGTCCCCAGATTTCGACGAAAGCGCCAACGATGACGAACAGGCTGAGCCCCGCGAAGACGGCGGAGATCACCGGTTCGCCTTGCATCGCCGCCAGGATCAGGCCACCGCAGATGGCGACGATCAAAGCGACGACGAGGCGTTGCGCGGCGCCCAGCAGATCGCCGCGCTTCCAGGCCAGAACCTGGCCGAGGGGCATGGCGAGGAAAATCGGCACGAACAGTGGCACGAACGTATAGTTGAAGAAGGGCGGGCCGACGGAAATCTTGTCACCGGTGAGCGCTTCGAGTGCCAGCGGATAAAGCGTGCCAACGAAGACCGTGGCGCAGCTCGTCGTCAGCAACAGATTATTGAGAACCAGTGCACCTTCGCGCGACACGGGCGCGAAAATACCGCCGGCCTTGAGCAAGGGGCCGCGCAGGGCGAACAAGGCCAGCGAGCCGCCGATGAAGAAGACGAGAATGGCGAGGATGAAGACGCCGCGTTGCGGATCAGTAGCGAAGGCATGCACCGACGTCAGCACACCGGAACGCACGAGGAAGGTGCCGAGCAGAGACAGCGAGAAAGCAAGGATGGCGAGGAAGATCGTCCATATCTTCAGCGCATCGCGCTTTTCCATCACGGTCGCTGAATGCAGCAATGCCGTGCCAGCAAGCCAGGGCATGAGCGAAGCGTTTTCAACCGGGTCCCAGAACCAGAAGCCACCCCAGCCCAAAGTGTAATAGGCCCAGTAAGAGCCCATGGCGATGCCGAGCGTCAGGAATATCCAGGCGATCAACGTCCATGGCCGCACATAGCGCGCCCATTGCGCATCGATGCGGCCATTGATTAGCGCGGCGGCGGCGAAAGAGAAAGTGATCGAGAAGCCGACATAGCCGAGATAGAGCAGCGGCGGGTGAATGGCGAGGCCAGGATCCTGCAGGATCGGATTGAGGTCGTTGCCTTCGGCCGGCGGCGGCAGCATGCGCGCGAAGGGATTGGACGTCAGCAGGATGAACAGCAGGAAGGCGCCGCTGATCCAGCCCTGAACGGCCAAAGTGGTGGCCAGCAAATTCTGCGGCGTGCGCCGCCCGCCCACGGCCACCAGTGCGCCGAAGAAGGCGAGGATCAGTACCCACAGCAGCATCGAGCCTTCGTGATTGCCCCACACGCCGGAGAGTTTGTAGATCAGCGGCTTTTGCGAATGGGAATTCTGCACCACATTGGCGAGCGAGAAATCCGACGTCAGATAGGCCCAAGTCAGCGCGCCGAAGGCGATGGCAACGAGAATGAATTGAATGATCGCCGCCGACGGCGCCATGGCCATCAAAGCCGGGTCATTCTTGCGGCTGCCCCAGAGCGGCAAGGTCGCCTGCACGAGCGCCAAGGCAAGGGCTAGAACGAGAGCGTAGTGTCCGGTTTCGACGATCATCGCGGCGCGCTCATTTCTTCGGTTCGTTCGGCTGCCAGTGGCCCTGCTTTTTCAGCGCATCGGCCACTTCGCGCGGCATGTAATTCTCATCGTGCTTGGCGAGCACGGAATCGGCGCGGAAACTCGTCGGGCTGACCAGCACGCCCTCGGCGACGACGCCCTGCCCTTCGCGGAACAGGTCCGGCAGCAGGCCCGTGTACGACACGCTGATCTCGCGTTCGGCATCGGCGACCACAAAAGTGACCGAGCGGTTTTCGCCACGCACGATCGAGCCTTGCTTGATCAGGCCGCCAAGACGCATGCGCGTGCCGGGCGCCGGCGCCTTGGAGGCGATCTCGGCCGGCGAATAGAAGAAGACGATATTGTCGCGCAGCGCGAACATGGTGAGGCCAGCGGCGACGAAGAGGACGCCGAGCGCACTGCCGATCAAGATCAGCCGGCGTTGCTTGCGGGTCATCATCAGCCTCCCAATCCCAACTCGCTGGCCATGGCCTCGACGCGGGCCCGCGCCTCGTTGTCATCAGCCAAGGCCTTGCGCGCCTGCGCCAGCGCCGCGCGGGCATCGTCGGGCTGTTTCAAAACCATATAGGCCCGGATCAACATCGCCCAGCCGTTAGCGTCACGTCCATCCTGGGCCAGCCGCGCGGCAAGATTGGCGACCATACCGCGAATGGCCGTGTCGCGATCGGCATCCGGCAGAGCGGCAATCGCCTGCCCCGCTTCGCTCGAAGGACGCGCATCGGTTGAGGCTTCCGCCTCCGGAAGGCCGAGTTCACGAATACGCTCGCGCACGACACCTGCCCATTCAGCATCGACCGGCGCCTCGGCAACGAGCTTCGTCCAGATATCGCGAGCGCGCGTCTTGTCGCCCGCCTGCGCCGCGGCGAGGCCGATATAGAAACGCGCCTGCTGAAACTGCGGCGCCAGGGCCAGCGCCCGTTGAAAGGCCGCGAGGGCTTCCGGCGTGACATGGCCGTTGGCGGCAAAGACCAAGGCCTCGCCCAGCGAGGTCTCGCGCACGGGGCTCGCCCCAAGGAGGCGTACGACATTGGCCCAGGCCTTGGCGGCATCATCGTAGCGACCGAGACGCAGATAAACCGGCGCGATCACTTCATAGCCGCGACCGTCGTCAGGATTCTTCGCCAGATGCGCTTCGATGCGGGAGATCGCCATCATCAGGTCAGGCGTTTCCGGTGGTGCCTGACGGCGCGCTTCAAGCGGCAGGTCGGGAACGTCGGGATTGCCGATGCGCGCATAGAGCCCCAGCGACACACCGCCTATCATCACGATGCTGGCGAGCGCCGCGATGCGCCGGCGCCATGTGGTGCCGGACGTGGCCCCGCTCTCCTCGCGCGCCCCTTCGGTGCGCATCAGGCGGCGGGCGGCCTCGGCGCGCATCGCCTTGGCGTCGGACTCACTGACAAGCCCACGCTGGAGGTCGGTGTCGATGCCCGTTAGTTCGCTGCGATAGAAAGCCGTGTCGCCGTCCAAAGGCGCGCCGCGCGCGCGCGACAACGGCCACAGAACGCCGATCGCGGCAAGCCCGGTCAGAACAGCGAAAACGACCCAGATCATGGCGCGGTTTCTGTCATGGCTTGATGGCGATTGAAAGCCGCCACAAGGTCACATCCTCATCAAGATAGGGCGATTTCAGCCCGCCGGCAGTCGCAAAACCGCCCGCAAACCGCCCATGGTGGCCTCCTCCAGGCGCAAAGTGCCGCCATAGACCCTTGCCAGATCGGCAACGATGGAGAGGCCCAGGCCCGAACCAGGCTTGGTTTCGTCCAGGCGCCGGCCGCGGGTCATCGCCTCCTCCCGCCGCTCCGGTGGCAGGCCGGGGCCATCGTCCTCGACGCTGATTTCGATGAATTCGTCAGGACGCCGGAAAGCGCGCACGGCGACCTGGCTCGAGGCCCATTTGCCGGCATTGTCGATGAGATTGCCGGCCATATCCTCGAAATCCTGCCGCTCGCCGCGAAATCGCAGGCCAGGCGCACCGTCGAAGTCGAAATCCACCCGGCTGTGCAGTTTCTCGAAGGTGCGCATCAACGCATCGAGCGACGGTTCCACCTCGGTGATGGCACCAATGACACTGGAACGGGCGGCGAGCCGCGCGCGGTCGAGATAGTAAGTCACCTGATCGCGCATCACCTCGACCTGCTCGCGCACCTTGCCGCCGAGCGATGAAGCATCGGCGGTCGCTTCATTGGAGATGACGCTCAAGGGCGTCTTCAACGCATGGGCGAGGTTGCCGACCTGTGTGCGGGCACGCTCCACCACTTCGCGGTTGGAGGCGATAAGCAGATTGAGTTCCCCAGCCAGCGGCGCAAGGTCCTGCGGATAAGAACCGGCGATCTTCTCGCCCTCGCCGCGCCTGATAGCAGCCACTTCGCCGCGCAACAGGCGCAGAGGCCGCAGGCCAAAGCGCACCTGCAAGGCGGTGGTGCCGACGAGCGCCAGAGCGAGAATGCCAAAGGCCAGCGCCAGGGCCAGCGTGAACTTGCGGATTTCGAGTTCGACATCTTCGTTGGTGGCCGCAACCTGCACGAGATAGGTGCCATCATCGCCGACATCGATGACGCGTTCGATCATTCGCAGATTGCGACCGTCAGGCCCTTCGATATAGCCCTTGCGCAGGCCGGTCTGGTCGGCGCGCACACCAATGTCGGCGAGACGCGGCAGGCGCGAAGCAAAGAGCGAGCGAGAGGCGCGTGTCTGCGGTGTCGCGCCGTCCATGCGCGTCACCTGCCAGTACCAGCCGGAACGGGTGAGTTCGAACAAAGGTTCGCCGAGTTGGCCGGGGCTGGTCGGCGCTTCATCACCGCTCAGCGCCACATCGGCGACCAAGGCTTTCAGATAAACAGACAGGCGATCGTCGAAAGCCTGTTCCGTCGTCTGCCGGAAGGCGGTGACGAGGCCTGCGCCGGCGATGAGCAGCAGCAGCACACTCCAAAACGCCGCGGACAGGAAAAGACGTGTCGGGATCGACAGCGCATCGCGGCGCGGCAGGACCATTGTGCTTATCTGCTCGATTTGGCCGGCGAAGCCGGCGGCTCGCCCGGCGGCGCGATCAGATAACCCAAGCCACGGATGGTCTGCAGCACTTCGACGCCGAGCTTCTTGCGCAGGCGGCCGACGAACACTTCGATCGTATTCGAGTCACGATCGAAATCCTGGTCGTAAAGATGTTCGACCAGTTCGGTGCGCGAGACGATGCGGCCGGCATGGTGCATCAGGTAAGCGAGCAGACGATATTCGTGCGAGGTGAGCCGGATCGGATTGCCATCGACGACCACACGCCCCGCCTTGGTATCGAGCCGCACCGGGCCGCACACCAATTCGCTCGTCGCATGACCGGCGGCGCGCCGCACCAAAGCGCGCAAGCGCGCCAACACTTCCTCCATATGGAAAGGCTTGGCGACATAGTCATCGGCACCTGCATCAAAGCCTTCGACTTTGTCGCTCCAGCGATCGCGCGCGGTCAGCATCAGCACCGGCGTTTTGCGACCGGAGGAACGCCATTCCTCCAGAACGGTGATGCCGTCCTTCTTGGGCAGGCCGATGTCGAGAATGATCGCGTCGTAAGGCTCGGTCTCGCCAAGGAAGTGCCCCTCCTCGCCGTCAAAAGCCGTATCGACCGCATAGCCCGCCTGTTCCAGGGCGGCGACAAGCTGACGATTCAGATCCTTGTCATCCTCAATAACCAGCAGTCGCAACAGACCCGCTCCTTCAATTACCCAGGCTCGTAATTCCCCGAGCCCGTAATTCCCCAAGGCTGCAATTCCCTACGGCTGCGAAATCGGCTTGCCGTCCACGGCATCGAGATAGATGCGGACGACCTTCCCATCACGACGCAGCAGCGCCATCTCATATACGTATTTGTCGTCCCATCGACAAAGGCGCGAGCGCAACGGTTCACCACCGGCGGTGCGGGCGGCATTGCGGAGCATGGCAAAAGGATCGGCGAGCTTGCGCTCTTGCACGGCGGCGCGCGTCTCGGAAGGCGACAGACAGGTGTGCGCGGTCCGCTCGGCACCCAGGGCGGGCGGCGCGGAAATATGACCCATCATTGCCAGTACGAGCAGGAGTTGCATTGCCCGATCCTGCCTCAATTCCTCTGAACCCTAGATGAACTCCCGTACCATCACAAGAAATTCAAGGTGTTAGCCTCGGCATCCGGCAACCGCCTGGGGCAAATTTCGAACACACACCGGCCGAAGATGGGGAATCGAGCGGCGACCGACCGAATCTTCGCCCTCGAATCAATATTTGGCGGTCGCGCGCCATCGGGCTACACAGCCTCAAGGAGTCTTCGTTGATGAAATCCGTCCGTCTGCTGCTCGCCTCTCTGTGCCTTCTGTCGATCCCTTCAACGGGCCGGGCCCTCGTCGGCCCCTCGCAGGACGGCGGCGGGCTGGCCGCGCATACGGTGATGCTGCTCAAACGCTCCGGCAAGGCCTCCGGCTTCTGCACTGGCGTAGTGCTGACCCGTGAGATCGTGCTCACGGCTGGTCATTGCGCCCATGGCGCCAGCGATCTCGCCGTCTACCTCAACGAAGGTGGCGCACCGACCGTCATTCCCATCAACGGGTCGGTGATCCATCCCGAATTCCGCGCCGATGCGATCAAGACACGGCAGCGTTCCATCGACCTGGCCTTGGTGCGCCTGTCGAAGCCCCTGCCCGCTTCCCTGTCGCCGGCACGCCTGTCGTCAAGGCAGTCGGTCTCGACGGGTGATACGTTCCGCATCGCCGGCTTTGGCCTGACGCGCGAAGGCGACGCGCGTTCGGCCGGCACCTTGCGCAGTGGCACCATCGCCGCGCGCGCGCCGCTCTCCTCCATCCTGCTGTGGGCCGAAGATCCCCGCCATGGCGGCTTCGGCGCCTGCACGGGCGATTCCGGCGGTCCGATCTTTTCGGAGGACGGCAGCGAAGTCGTCGCCGTCACCGTCTGGTCGCGCGGTAGCGGCGGCAAGCAATGCGGCGAACTCACCCAAGGCGCGCTGGTTGGTCCGCAGCGCAGCTGGATCGATCAAGCCATGACCCGATTGACACGTTGAACATGACGATGAACGACAACGATCTTTCCAGCAATCTTTCTCTTGCCGCCCTGACCATCCTCGATGCCGGTCCTATCGGGCAGGTGCGTGCGGCAGCGGAAGCCGGCTTCACCTCGGTGGGTCTGCGCCTGCAACCCTTGCTGCCGACTGATGTCGCCGTCATCGGCGATGCAAACGCCATGGACGAACTGGCGCAGCTCATCGCGCAAACGAAAATGCGCGTGCTCGAAATCGGCGTCTTTCCGCTCAAGGCCGGCATGGACCTGGAAGCGCTCGGCCCCGTGCTGAGCTTCAGCCATAAGCTCGGCGCCCGTTACATCGTCTGTCCGGTGGAAGATGACGACAAGAAGCGTCGTGCCGAAACCTTCGCTGAATTATGCGATCTGGCGGAAACCTGCGCGCTGGAAGCCCTGGTGGAATTCAATCCCTACAGCGCCTGCCGCTCTCTCAATGAGGCTTACGAACTCGTCACGAAAGCCGATCGACCCAATGGCAAACTGTTGATCGACGCCTTTCATCTGTCGCGCTCGGGCGCCCATCCGCTCGATTTGCGTTCGGTGCCCAAAGATCTGCTGGCATTGGTGCATTTATGCGATGCGGAGCCTTTGCCGACGACGCCACGCAGTGTCGAGGATCTGCGCCGTGAATCGCGCACCGCCCGCCTGCTGCCCGGCGAAGGCAGTCTGTGGCTCGACGCATTGCTTGACGCGCTGCCACCCGGGATTCCGCTCAGCATCGAGGCGCCAGCA
Source organism: Rhizobiales bacterium 62-17 (assembly GCA_001898965.1). Lineage (GTDB taxonomy): Bacteria > Pseudomonadota > Alphaproteobacteria > Rhizobiales > Beijerinckiaceae > Terripilifer. The sequence continues at coordinate 247,840 of MKVW01000001.1, read as the reverse complement.
GCCAAGAATGCGCATCTGCCGGCGGCCGAGCGGGCGCGGCTCGCCTTGGCCGCGTCCCAACGGCTGCTGGCGAAGCATGGCAGCACAGCATAGATTTTAGAATTATTCTGATTTCTTGCTTTCCGCTTGACCTGTGAGGCCGCGACGACAAGGCTCGTCAACGGATTGCCTCAGCACCATATCCATTCGTCACGATTGATGAGAGTTCCACACATCTGATGTCCGCCACCCTGCCGCCACTGCCCAAGGAAATGGAAGTTTTGCGCCAGGTGCCGCTGTTTGCGGCCCTGCAGCCCGAAACATTTGCGCGGCTGGCGCAAGCGGCGCGCATCGAACGGCACGCCAAAGGCGACATCATTTTCCGCCAGGGCGACACCGCCCAGTCGGCCATCGTCGTGGTCGATGGTTTCGTCAAAGTCTCGCGCCTGTCGGCCAATGGCGATGAAACGCTGATCCATATTTTCGGGCGTGGCGAAAGCGTCGGCGAATCCGCCGTCGTCGCCCGCGATCGCTATTCGACGACGGCGGAAGCCGTCGGCCCGGCGGTGGTGGTGCGCGTGCCCGGCGCCCTGTTCATCCAGACGGCGCGCGAATTTCCCGATCTCGCCTTTGCGATTATCAACGAGGCGCAGGCCAAAGTCATCGCGCTGATGGATGAAATCGAAATCCTGAAAGTGCAGACCGCCGATCAGCGCGTGCTGCGCTTTCTGCTGTCGCTGTGTCCGCCCGATGTCGACACCTGCACCATGCGCCTGCCCTATACCAAGGGCGACATCGCCGCTTCGCTCGGCCTGAAACAGGAAACGCTGTCACGCTCCTTCGCACGGCTGAAGGCCATCGGCATCGAGATCGACGCGCGCCAGGTGACGGTCGCCAGCGTTCGCCGCGTCGAAGAAGAAATCGCGCGGCTCAATCAGCTCGTCTAACTTTTCTCAATTGACGCTTTCGATGGCGATCGCCGTGGCTTCGCCGCCGCCGATACACAGAGCGGCAACGCCGCGCTTGAGATCGCGCGCCCTCAGCGCATGCAGTAATGTAACAATCAATCGCGCGCCGGTGGCACCGATCGGATGACCGAGCGCGCAGGCGCCGCCATTCACGTTCAATCGATCACGCGCAATATTCAGGTCCTTGGCGGCGGCCATGGCCACCACGGCGAAAGCTTCGTTGATTTCGAAGAGATCGACATCACCAACCGACCAGCCGGTTTTGCCGAGCAGTTTGCGAATGGCCGGGATTGGCGCGGTCGTGTACCAGGCCGGTTCCTGGCTGTGGGTCGCATGCGCCTTGATCTCAGCGAGGATCGGCAATTGAAGACGATCGGCATGGGAGCGGCGCGTCAGGATTAAAGCGGCCGCGCCATCGGCGTTGGCGGAAGCACTGGCAGCCGTAATCGTCCCGTCGGCACGAAAGGCCGGCTTCAGGGAGGGAATCTTCTCCGGCGATACTTTCAGCGGATGTTCGTCGGTATCGACAAGACGCTCGCCGCCTTTGCCCGGCACAGCGACAGGCGTGATCTCCGATTTGAAAGCGCCGGACTCGACCGCGTGACGGGCACGCGTCAACGTCTCGGTGGCGTAAGCATCCTGATCAGCGCGGGTGAACTGATAGGCCTGCACGGCGGCCTCGCCGAAATCGCCCATGGGGCGGCCGCGTTCATAGGCATCTTCAAGGCCGTCGAGCATCATGTGATCGAAGATGCGATCATGGCCGACGCGATAACCGCTGCGCCCTTTGGCCAGGAGATAAGGCGCGTTGGACATGGATTCCATGCCGCCTGCTAGAGCGATCTCGGCCGATCCCGCGAGCAGAAGATCGTGCGCCAGCATCGTCGCCTTCATGCCCGAGCCGCAGACCTTGTTGACGGTGGTGGCGCCGACTTGATCGGGCAGATGCGCGGCGCGCGCCGCCTGCCGCGCCGGGGCTTGCCCTTGCCCAGCCGGCAGAACACAACCCATCAGCACTTCATCGATCTGTTCGGGGGCCAAAGTGGCGCGCTCCAGCGCCGCCTTGATGGCTTGGGCGCCGAGTGCCGGGGCTTCCACAGGGGAGAGATCGCCGAGAAAACGGCCAAGCGGCGTGCGGACGGCGGAAACGATGACGACCGGATCGGAAGCGGACATAGGGCTTCTCCGTAAGACAATCGGTGGCCTTTGCGGCGACCTTGTGCAATGCAGCTAACATAAAATTATGGTCATAATATAATAAGTCAAGCGTTCCGGATCGTGGGCCGGCACGCTAGCCCTTGGTCAGAATGGCACGCCTGAAAAGACTAGAATTTCCGCGGCGGCGGCACTTTGCCGGGCCAGCGCACGATATGGTCGAGCAATTCGTCGTCCGGCACGTCGTCCTCGGAGGGGCCAGCGCGGCCGCGCAGAGAAACGCCGGCCTTGTGGACGGTTTCGCGCGAGCCGGAAATGAGGTGGTGCCAGGGATAAAGGTCCTTGCCTTCGTCGACCAGGCGATAGGCGCAGGTCGGCGGCAGCCATTTGATCTCGCGCACCCGTTTCGGCGTCAGCTTGATGCAATCGGGCACTTTGGCCTTGCGGCCGGGATAGTCGGAGCAGCGGCAGGACTTGGCCTCGAACAGCCGGCAGACGATATCGGTAAAATGAATCTTGCCGGTATCCTCGTCTTCCAGTTTGACAAGGCAGCAGCGGCCGCAGCCATCGCACAAGGCTTCCCATTCCGCCCGGCTGAGAGCATCCAACCCTTTTTTCCAAAACGGTTTGGTGGTCGCAGGCGCGGGTTTTGCAGCGACGGCAGGCTTGCGAACCGGTTTTGTTCCATTCTGGGGCATGGACCGGGCATGCGCCTCGGCAAGGCCATCGTCAAGGGGCTCGGCAACGTGGTATATAGAGAACTGATAATTTTACGGGACCGGATCGGGATCCCCGCACGTGTTTGATGATTTTCAGACAACCGGCCTTGGCCAGAAGATTGCCCGCGCGCTTCTCGCCTTCGATGCCTGGATCAACTCGAGCCTTTACGAGAGCGGGCAGCAGGCCCGCCAGCGCTACGATGCCTTTGCCGCCTTCATGGACCGTTTTCACGTCTCCGGTTGGCGGAAGGCCGGTGTCGAACTCGCCTGCGAAACCCTGACGCTCGGCCTGGCCGGCGCCGTGCTGATGCTGGCGCTCGCCGTACCAGCCTTTCAGGAGACCAGCGACGAGGACTGGCTGAAGAAGCAGGATCTCGCCGTCACCTTCCAGGATCGCTATGGCGAGGAAGTCGGCCGGCGCGGCATCAAGCACGACGATTCCCTGCCGCTCGAACAGGTGCCGGACTTCCTGATCCAGGCGGTGCTGGCCACCGAGGACCGGCGCTTTTTCGAACATTACGGCATCGACCCTGTCGGCACCCTGCGCGCGTTCACCGTCAACGCCCGCTCCTCTGGCGTCGTGCAAGGCGGCTCAACCATCACCCAGCAGCTCGCCAAGAACCTCTTCCTCAGCAATGAGCGCTCGATCGAACGCAAGGTGAAGGAAGCCTTCCTGGCGCTGTGGCTGGAAACCCGCCTGACCAAGAACGAGATTCTCAAACTCTATCTCGATCGCGCCTATATGGGCGGCGGCGCCTTCGGCGTGCAGGCGGCGGCGGATTTCTACTTCGGCAAGTCGCTGCGCGAGATCAATCTGGCGGAAGCGGCGATGCTGGCGGGCCTGTTCAAGGCGCCGACCAAATTCGCGCCGCACATCAATCTGCCGGCGGCGCGCGCCCGCGCCAATGACGTCTTACAGAACTTGGTCGATGCCGGCTTCATGACCGACGGCCAGGTGTTCATCGCCCGCAAGAATCCCGCCTCCCCCATCGACCGCCACCGCGCCACCTCGCCCGACTGGTATCTCGACTGGGCCTTCGAGGAAGTGAAGAAACTGGCGCAGGCCGGCAAGCTCGGAGACGACCGCGTGCTTACCGTGCGCACGGCGCTCGACAGCGGCATTCAGCACCAGGCCGAGAAAGTGCTGGAAGACAATCTGCGCCAGTACGGCAAGCAATATCGCGTCAAACAGGGCGCCATCGTCGTGCTGGAGCCCAATGGCGCCGTGCGCGCCATCATCGGCGGCCGCGATTACGGCGCGAGCCAATTCAACCGCGCGACCGACGCGCTGCGCCAGCCCGGCTCCTCGTTCAAACCCTATGTCTATCTGGCGGCGCTGCTGACCAATAAGTTCAAGCCCTCGACGATCGTCACCGACGGGCCCGTCTGTATCGGCAACTGGTGCCCGAAGAACTATGGCGGCGGCTATGCCGGCTCGATGCCGCTGATCTCGGCACTGACGCGCTCGATCAATACGATCGCGGTGAAACTGTCGATCGCCATCGGCGATGGCTCGCCCAAGGCCGGGCGTGCCAAGATCGTCGAACTGGCGCGGCGCATGGGCATTACCTCGCCGCTGACCGACACGCCGTCACTGCCGATCGGTGCCGGCGAAGTGACGCCGCTCGAACATGCCAATGCCTATGCGGTGTTCGCCAATGGCGGCAAGCGCGCGCCGGCCTTCGGCATCGTCGACGTGCGTAATTCACGCGGCGATCTGATCTATCATCATGACGCCGAAGCCGCGATGACGCAGGTGGTGCCGCCGGCCAAGATCGCCGAGATGAACACCATGCTGATGTCGGTGGTGGAGAACGGCACGGGACGCCGCGCGATCCTTCCCGGCATCAAGGTGGGCGGTAAGACCGGCACGACCAATGGCTACAAGGACGCCTGGTTCATGGGCTTCACCGGCAATTACGTCGGCGCCGTCTGGTACGGCAACGATGACCCAAGCTCGATGAACAACATGACCGGCGGCACCCTGCCCGCGCAGACCTGGCACGATGTGATGGAATTCGCACACCAGGGCATCGAGCTGAAGCCGCTTTACAGCGCGCCGCCGCCAAGCCCCGAAGCGATTGCCGCGACGCTTGCCAGCGGTGGCGGCCAGGGCACGAGCCTCGGCCAACCGCAACGCCCGGTGACCCTTTCGCGCAAGTCATCCGAAACGCTTGGCGCGCTGGAGACGCTTTTGCGTTCCTCAGCCGAGCGCCAGCGCAAGGTTGACGCGCTATCGCCGCAAGGCACGATGTTGCGTCTCGGTTCGGCCAAGCCGCCGGAAACGCTCACGCGCTGAATGGACGATAGCCCGGCGCCGATTGCGTTTGATTGAAACCAATCCTGCATTGACTTGCACACATCGAGATGCTGCGATCCGTGCATAAGATCAAAATCATCTGTGGGAGGATGAGCCATGACAGCCGCGGGCGGCGTCAGACAGGCCCTTATTATCGGTGCGGGTTTCGGCGGCATTGGCATGGCGATCCGTCTCAAGCGTGCCGGCATCGACGATTTCATCATTCTCGAACGGGCTGATGGCGTAGGCGGCGTCTGGCACGCCAATCGTTATCCAGGCGCGGCCTGCGATGTGGAATCGCACCTCTATTCCTATTCCTTCGAGACCAACTTCGATTGGGAACGGCCGCATGGCACGCGCAGCGAGATCTTGCGCTATTTCGATCATTGCCTGCGCAAATACGCCATCGTGCCGCATATCCGCTTCAACACGCCCGTTGATTCAGCCACATTCGATGAAGACCAGGGTGTCTGGACCGTGCACACGAAGACCGGTGAAGCCCTGCGTGCCCGCGCGCTGGTTTCAGCCATCGGCCTGTTCAATACGCCCGCTATTCCAAAGCTCGCCGGCATTGATGAATTCAAGGGGCAAGCTTTTCACTCGGCCGCCTGGAGCGAGGATTTCGATCCAAGCGGCCGCCGCATCGCCGTGATCGGTACCGGCTGCAGTGCCGCGCAATTCGTTCCCGAAATCGTCGACCGGGCAACGCAGCTGACGGTCTTTCAGCGCACGCCAGCCTTTGTCGGACCGAAGGCGGAAGCGGCGTTCACCCCCGCTCAACGTCGCATCTATCGACTGCTGCCGATCCTGCGGCGGTTCGATCGGTTGAGCATTTTCCGCCGCTACGAGCAGCTTTACCGCATCCACGAAGATCCGGCTTTCCGTACCGCGCGAGGCGAAGACGCACGCGCCTTCGTCGCCACCCAGGTCAGCAATCCTGTTAAACGGCAACAGCTCACGCCCACCTATGATGCCGGTTGCAAGAGAGGCGTGCGGTCAGGCAGCTTCTTGAAGGCTCTCGACCGCGATCATGTCGGCGTGGTCACGGCGCCGATCGCCCGTGTGCATGCGAATGCCATCGAAACCGCCGATGGCGTGCTTCACCCTGTCGACACGATCATATATGGCACGGGCTTTACGCCCTCCAACTATCTCTCGACATTTCGGCTGCAAGGCCTCGGCGGCATGACGTTGAGCGACGCCTGGGAAGAAGGACCGGAAGCCTATCTCGGCATGACGGTCAGCGGCTTCCCGAATTTTTTCATGATCTATGGCCCCAACACCAATGCGCCAGCGTCCATCATCTACATCATCGAATGTCAGATCGATTACATTCTGAAATGCGTCCAAGCCCTCGCGCGCGGCCAGCTGCGCCAGATGAATGTCTCGGCTGAAACCCAGGCGACATTTAACGCCGATCTGCAAAAGCAACTGCGTTCGACGGCCTGGGCCAGCGGCTGCATGAGCTATTTCATGACCGCCGCTGGCAAGATCGTGACGCAATGGCCGGGGGCGAGCCGTAGCTATTGGCTGCGCACCCGCCACCTCAACATGAAGGACTATCAGACGACGCATTGACCGTTACTGGCCTTTCATCACCACTTTGCGGATGCGCTCGCGCTGCTCGAGCGTCACCGCGCCAAGCGCCTTGACCGCTAGGTCACGCGCCACTTCCGGCTCCTGGAAGGCGATATAACGCTGGCTCTTCTCGCCCTCAGCGATCAAAGCCGGATCGGTCAGTGCCCGTTTGACGGCGGCGCGCAACACGGCAAGCCTTGCGGGCGGAACGCCTTGGGTGGTGACGAGAATGCGGCCGAGATCGTTGATGGAATTGCGGAAGTCGAGCCACCAGATCTGATCGTCGTCGAGCTTAAAGGCCTCGAACACCGTCGGCACGTTGGGCAGCAGTTCCGAACGTTTGCGGCCCATCGACAGGAAGGCGCGGGCCTGGCCGGACTTGTCGATCTGCGCGGCGGAAGAATCGGAGACGTAAAGGGCGTCCTGCTCGCCACGTTCCATCGCCAGGGCAATCTCGGCGCTGCCCTTGTACCCTAAGATGATCTGGCAATTGAGGCGCAGCGCCTCGCAGGTGATGGCGGCGCCATCGCCCGGCCCGTCGTTGAGGCCGGTACCGCCCCAGCGGATACGTGCGCCAGGCTTCAAGACATCGGCCGGTGCCTTGAACGGCGAATCCTTGGCGACAAGCCAGATCCACGGATAGGCGCTGACGATGCCCAGATGTTCCAGCTTGGTCAGATCGTAACGCGCGTTCTGATTGTCGACGATCTGGCCGAGTGCCGCCGGCGTGCCGTTGGCGATATGCAGTTGCAAGCCGTCAGGCGGGGAGTTGGCGATGCGATTGAGCGCGACGATGCCGCCAGCCCCAACCTGGTTCTCGACGATCACGTTCGCCCCCAGCTCACGCGCGAGATAAGGCGCGATCATCCGCGCATAGGTGTCGAACCCACCGCCAACACCGACACCGACGATAAATTTGACGATCTTGCCTTTGTAGAACGCGGCTTCGTCCTGGGCCGCGGCGGGCTCAGCCGCCAGCAAAAAGGCCGTGACGGCAGCCATACTTGCCTGAGCAATCTTGGCACTCATGATCTTGGCGATCATAGATACTTCTCCTCCCTGGAGCCGCTTTTGGGCTCTCGATGACCTGACGCACCTTAGCGCGACCGGGCGTTTTCGGTCCTGCTCTTGCCATGGTTCGCGCCAACATGGCAATCGTAACCTGGCAATCGTAACGTGGTCATGGCCGACTCAATCGGCGGGCGCGAGCGGATTCGGCTTCTGGAGCAAGCGCATTGGCGACATTTCTGAAATCGCTGCTGGCGGCTGCCATCGGCGTCGCGCTTGGCCTCACGGCGACGTGGTTGGCGGTGGAGCGCGGCTATGGTTTCGGTGCCGTCAGTTCCGGCCCCTGGACCGGCTGGCCAAAAACCGGCTCGGATGGTGCCGATCCCTATGCGCGCGCCGTCCTGGCGCGCACTGGCGAAGTTCCACTCGGCTTGGCCGAAGGGCTAAGTTTCACGGCGCGCACCGATGAAGCCGGCGCCAAGCTCGATCCAACCTGCGATTACATCGTCACCGGTCCCATTCCACCGGCCCGCTACTGGACGCTCACTGCGCTGACGCCGCGTGGTCTGGTAATCGACAACAGTGCGGGACGTACAGGCATCACGTCCGCCGAAATCGTACGCGCCATGGATGGCACGTTTGCGATCACCCTCTCGCGTCAGGCACGGGCGGGCAATTGGCTGCCGCTCGGCAATACATCTGATTTCGTCCTGCTGCTGCGCCTCTATGATACGCCGCTCAGTTCCGCCAGTTCGTCCATCGGCGCAACCCCCATGCCGAGGCTGCGCAAGGAACGCTGCGCATGAGATCGCTGACGAACCTGCGCGAAACCCTGATCGGCAATTCGCCATGGATCGCCGGCACCATCATCGTCGCCGGCATCGTCCACATCACGTCGATCCTAGCGATGCCCTATCTCGCTCCGAAAGACGCCTTCGCGCGATTGGAGCAAGCGGCTCCGCTCAATCGGATCACCGTTCTGCCGCAGCCCTCTTCCGCTTCGGCGCTGATGCCCTTCGAGGACCCGGCGACCGTGGTCGCGGTTTGCCGTTACGATCTCAATCAGGCACCGTTGCGCATGCGTGGCCCTTTGTCGGGCGATGGCCTGCTCTTATTCTCCTTCCACAACCGTTTCGGCACGACCTTCTATTCGATGACCGACAAGGGCGCGTTGCGCGGCCGGCTCGACGTGCTCGTGCTCAATCAAACGCAATTGGAAGCGGTGGAGGCCTTCGATCCGGAAGATGAACTGCCGCAAGAATTGCGTTTGCTCAGCCCGACGCAAAGGGGATTTGTGATCGTCCGCTCATTGGCGCCGGAGCCCGGCAGCCGCCCGCAGGCGCGGGCTCGCATTGGACAGATTGCCTGCGAAGCGGAAGGCAACCGACGCGATTAAACCAATATGCGGCTGAACGAGACGCTTATCGGCAAAATCGCATCTCTATCGAAACGCGATTTGCCCTAAGCCCGGCGCTTGCGCTTACGCGAACGCTGGCTCGATGCGGAATGTCCCACCCCAGGGCGCGAAGCACCGGGATCGGGCGTCGGTTCGTAACGGACACCGGTGAAGAACAAAATCTCAGCCGCTGTCCCAGAAGTATTCACGCCCCCAGCCGGCGGGCGTTTTGGAGTCGGAAATTGAATCACTATCGCCATTTCGCCAGCTCCGGGACTAACCGTTCCTTCAAGCAAGCAGAAGCAGAACGATTTAATTAAAGGTTTCGGAAGTTAATAAATAGTCAACACCAGTTTCATTTCCGGACGGGTGCGCCGACGCACATGACGCGACACGCGCGCCATGCACCAAACTCAACGGAAATAAGAGATTTTAAGCGCTGGAAGCGAGATCGAGGAAATTGCGCCCAGCCCGGTCCTCGACGTCAATGATCCAAATGTCGGGGTCGAAGGCGATCTCGCGTTGCAGGCGCGTGCTGATCGACAGCGGGTCAAGCCAGTCTTCGACATGCATGCGCGTCCACAGCCGCTCCACGCCATCGTCGCCGATTTCACTTTGCGGCGCCGGACCGAACAGAGCCTGCTGTCCGTCGAGGCGATCGACGACGACGAAGATGGCGCCCGCTTCCTCGGCGCCGCGACGACGCAAGGTGGCATAAGCCCCTTCGACCGTACAGCGGCGCAGATAGGCCGACACCCATATGCCAGCCTTGAGCCGCACGATCAGTTGATCTGAATGCCGGAGCGGGTCGCGAGTTCGCGTTGCGTGCGACCGGAGATCTCGCCGGTGAGCGGCAGCTTGCGATCTTGCTCGAATTTCTGAATGGCCTGTTTGGTGCCGCTGCCGAAAATACCGTCAACGGTCACGGGATAACCGAGCTTGGCCAGCGCCTTCTGCGCAGCGGTCACGCGTTTGGCAGCTGGGTCGCTCTGGGCCACGATGGTCGTCGAGGCTGGCGGAGCCTGGCCTGGCCCGACAGCGCCCTTGAGCAGCGCGGCGATCGGATCACTGCCCTTCGGCTCGCTCGCAGCGGGCTTCGGCGGGTCGAGCAGATCGGAAATGCCTCTCGGCGCAGCCACCGGCCGTTGCGGCGCGGCTGCAACTTCGACAGGACGCGGTGCCGGTGTCGGCGTCTCGGTCGCCGGAACGACACGCGCAGCTGTCGACGCGGGCTGGGGTGCAGGCGTCGACGCGCCAACATGACCACCAGAGAACAAGGGCGCGGGATGACGTGCCGTCTGGAAGAACAGCGCATTGATCACGACGGCGCCGAGCAGCGCCGCCGATGTGAGGATCAGAAAGCGGCGCCAGTTCATCACCAGCAATCCGCGCATCGGCGAGGCGGCACGCGTCTGCGCCTTGGCACTGGCGCGGCCACGATTGCGGCTCGGCGGCGTGTCGAAATCGGGCTCTTCGCGAAGGGCAAGATTACGCAATTTTCTTCACCTGCTGATTGGAACTCGAATGGGCCCGCGCTGCGGCTTGGCCGGCTTCTCGTGTCACCGGACCACGGGCAATCGTCGCGATCGTTGCGAGCTTGCCCTTATGCGCTTCCGGCTCCTGCCGACAATCGATCGGCAGTTTGAGCGTAACGCGGGTGCCCTCACCCAGACCGCTTTCAATCGTCATCTCGCCGCCATGCAAGCCAACGAGCCCGCGCACGACCGACAAACCAAGACCGGTGCCTTCATAGGGACGATCATAGCTGTCGCGCGCCTGGAAGAAGGGATCGCCGAGACGCGCCAAATCCTTGGCCAGAATGCCAATGCCCGTATCGGCCACGGCGATGGTCAACGCATTGCCCTGCGGGCGCACGGCGATCGTCACGGTGCCGTTGTTGGGTGTGAACTTCACGGCATTTGAAAGAAGATTGATCAGCACCTGCTTGATGGCGCGCTTGTCGGCGACGAGTTCGTCCAAACGCTGCGGCACATCCTGCACGATGGAAATATTCGCTTGCTGCGCCTTCAACATCACCATCTTGGTGCATTGGTCGATAAGCGGCGCCAGATCGAAAGGCTCCGACACGATATCGAAACTGCCGGCCTGAATCTTCGAAATGTCGAGGATCGAATTGACGACGGCGAGAAGATGCTCACCCGAGGAATGGATGATGTTGGCATATTCTTGCCGTTTCGCCGGATCCTGCGGCGCGAGTTCTTCGGTGCCGAGAATTTCGGAGAAACCGATGATGGCGTTCAGTGGCGTACGCAGCTCATGGCTGACATTGGCCAGGAAACGATCCTTCCAATGGCTGGCGCGCTCGGCTTTCTGCAGGGCTTCGTCGAGCTGAACGGCATGCAGCTTCGCCAAGGAGACATCGCGCAATACGGCGATCACGCCGTGATCGCGTTTCAAATCGAGCCGACGCAGACGCATTTCGATCCAGGCGAACGACGGATCCGTCGGCTGGCCGCGATCGTCGGTCATCGCAGCAGCGCGCAGCCGCACTTCGATCGGCGCGATCGCGCCAAGAGCGGCAGCATCCGACACCGCCTTGAGGAAAGCCGGACGATCGGCAACGTGGATGCGCTCGAACAGACCGCGCCCGATGACGTCGCGCGCCGTCAGGCCCGGCCCTTCGAAACGCTCACTGGAGACGAAAGTCACCGCGCCGGAGCGATCGAGGCGAATGACGAAATCGCCGATCGCCTGCGTCAGCGCTTGATATTGAATCTCGTTGTTGCGCTCGCTGTCGCGGCGCGCGCGGTGCAATTTCAGTCCGGCCAGCGCCACGGCGCCAGCATAAATCACGGCGACCACCAGCAGCAGCGCCGCGACATGATCCTGCGACGGGCTGGCCGGGGCCGTCCATTGCGTGACGCGGGCGAAATGCAGACCGGCCAAGGCTCCAATCGCACCGATACAGGCCAGGATGATCAGTCTGGCGTGCATCGAGAACATCGCTTCGAGCGGCACCAGAATGAGCCAAACGGCGGCAACGCTGTGGAGCGAGCCGGATTTCAAACCAAGAAGCGTCGCGAAAGCCAGCATGGCCGCGGCCGAAATGCTCTGACACAGCAGCAGCCGGCCGGTCGTCGATACGATCATGGCGGTGACGGGCGGCACCAGTAGCAGTGCCAGCAGAGCCGTATCCCACAGCGAGGGCGCACCATAGAGCGCCAGATAGATCGGCACGAAAGCCAGGCCCACCGCGCCCAGCAGAAGACGGCTGGCAATAAAGAGACGATGGCCGACGTGATCAATCGGCTGGGTCACACTCGCGTGCACCAGTCCACCGATCCGATCCCACAATCCACTCAGGAAGGACACACCGTTACTCGTAAGCCTTCCGCCCCATTGGCGGGTACGGCTCACCTTCGCAGGGCGACCTTATTGAACCCTAAACCGCGACCGGCCGAAGCGACGAAAAGCCCTTTCGGGCGACGGATTTAGGCGTGTGACGAACCGAAAATTGCCTGCATGGTTTAGAAGACCTTGCCGATTTATCGCGCTTGCACATCACCATGGTGAACGGACCGTTGCCAATACACGTCGGATTTGCCCGAAGGATTTGACGTCAATTTGAAGGGTCGTCGGCATCATCGCGTTGTCCGCCATTTCCGGCGGCGCAGAGAGCCGACATGTTGTTTCTCGCTCGCAGTGTTTTCTGGCTTGGTCTTGTCTTCTCCTGGATTCCCTGGAGCGGCGGCGATGGCGCCGTAACGGGCGCACGCGAGGCGGCGGCAATTCTGGCGCGCCAGGCGGCCGAGAGCATTCCCGGCGAGATCAGTCGCTTCTGCCAATCCTCCCCCCGCTCCTGCCTGGATGTGGCCGCCAAGGCCGGCAAGCTTCTGACCATAGAATCGCTGATCGAGGCCGACGCCGCGCAAGTATTAGCGGAGCAGAGTGGCCCGCTGTTGCACTGATACCATTTCCTACGCATAGGCTTTTATTCCGCTCTTTGAGCGAAATATCGGAAATCAGCGCGATTGCCGCTGGCGCCGACGCGCCGGCTCTTCCATATAGGCCGTGAGAAGGACAACGAGTGCCCATGGCCGACCTGCAGAGCATCATCGACGATTTCGAGCTGATCGACGATTGGGAGGACCGCTACCGTTACGTCATCGATCTCGGCCGGACGCTCGATCCCCTGCCGGAAGAAGCCCATAGCGAAGCCAACAAAGTGCATGGCTGCGCCAGCCAGGTCTGGCTGGAGACCCATGTGGCCGATGGCGCCGATGGGCCGGTCTTGAATTTCCTCGCCGACAGCGATGCCCATATCGTGCGCGGCCTCGTCGCTATTATTCTGTCGATCTATTCGGGCCACAGCGCCCGGGACATTCTGGAAACCGACGCTTTGGCGATCTTCCGCCAACTCGGCCTGATCGAACATCTGACGCCGCAGCGTTCCAACGGCGTGCGCGCCATGGTTGAGCGCATCCGGCGGGAAGCCAGCGCGGCTTTGACCGCTGCTTGAAAGTAAAACAACAAAGAAAAAGGCCGCCGTGAACCACGGCGGCCTTCTAATCTCAGTATAGCGAGGCTTTACCGGCCGCCGCGACGCTGCTGGCCCAGGCCCATTTCTTTGGCCAATTGCGAGCGCGCCTTGGCGTAATTGGGCGCCACCATCGGATAATCCGTCGGCAGACCCCATTTCTCGCGGTATTGCTCCGGGCTCATGTTGTATTGCGAGCGCAGATGCCGGCGCAACGACTTGAAGCGCTTACCGTCTTCCAAACAAATGATGTAGTCGTCGTGGACCGAGCGACGGGCCGACACCGCCGGCTTGGGCGGCTCGACAACCTTCTGTACCGAAGAAGAACCGCCAATTCGCTGCAATGCGGAATGAACTTCCGCGATCAGATTCGGCAGCTCGGTCATCGGAACTGGGTTATTACCTACGTAGGCGGACACGATGTCCGCCGCGAGTTCGATGAAATTGGAACCATCGGTGTCATTCATGGGATTTTTCACCTGAACAATATTCAAAGAATCAATGCATGTCGTGCAATAAACTTACACTAAGCAAGGCACAAAGCTACCTCTATAGCAATATACTTTCGTAACAAAGCGCAAAATGAAGTTGTCAAAGACAAACTTAACGCCATATCTTCAATCGTCACACGATCAAACATCTATTACTTAAATACATGGTTTGACTGCTTTCCACGCCACAACCGTGGATTATCCTGCTGGATCGCCGCCGACATCGCACACTTCTGCTATCAAAGACGGGACACAAGGGTGGCCCATGAAAAAACCGTTGCATTCTCAACCTCGTCGCAAGCCGGGCACGGCCAAATCCGCCAAAAAGGCGGCCAAAAGCCCCTCCAAACGCCGGACGGCACCAACACCACCCGAGCGCATTGCTTTAGCGAGAACCTTTCACGGCCAAGTCATCAGCGATGACTTTGCTTGGTTACGGGCCGACAATTGGAAACAAGTGCTAAAAACGCCGGCCAAATTGCCGAAAAAGATCCGTGCTTTTCTCGAAGCCGAAAACAAATACGCCGATGCCGTGCTGGCGCCGGTGAAGACGCTGCGCAAACAGCTCGTCAAGGAGATGCGGGGCCGCATCAAGGAAGACGACTCGCAAGTCCCCGCCCCTGACGGCCCTTGGCTTTACTACGATCGATATCGCAAGGGCGGCCAGCATCCCCTGGCCTGTCGTAAGCCACGCGAGGGTGGCAAGGAACAAATTCTCATCGACGGCGAGAAGCTTGGAAAAGGCAAAGCCTTTTTCGATATCGAGGCGACGGAACATTCGCCCGACCACAGCCGCATCGCCTGGTCGGCCGATACGAAAGGTTCGGAATATTTCACCATCCGCATTCGCGAGGCTGGCAAGGAGCGGGATCGGCGCGAACAGATCACCGATACCGACGGCTCCATCGTCTGGAGCGCCGATTCCAACGCGCTCTATTACGTGCGCATGGATGAGAACCATCGTCCCTATCGGGTCTATCGCCATCGGCTCGGCACATCGATCGACAAGGACGAATTGGTGTTCGAGGAGAAAAATCCGCGCTGGTTCATCCATCTGTCGCAGACGCAATCGGGCCGGTTCGGCGAAATCGAAGTGGCCGATCATGAGACCTCGGAAACACGTCTTATCGATCTGACGCAGGACGCGCCCAAGCCACGCCGGGTGGCGGAGCGGCGCGAACGGGTGCGCTTCGACGTCAGCGATCATGATAACGCGCTGTTCATCCTCACCAATGCCGATGGCGCGGTCGATTTCAAAATCGTGCAGGCGCCGCTGAAAAGCCGATCGTCCGACCAATGGCGTGATTTGATCCCGCATAAGCCTGGTCGACTGATCACCGGCATGACCGCCTTTGCGCGCCATCTGGTGCGCACAGAGCGAGAAGATGGCCTGCCGCGTATCGTCATCCGCGAGATCGCCAGTGGCGACGAGCACGCCATTGCCTTCGATGAAGAAGCTTACGATCTCGATCTCGGCGAAGTGCTGGAATACGATACGGACGTTCTGCGCTTCAGCTATTCGTCGCTGACCACGCCCTGGGAAACGTGGGACTACAATATGAAGACGCGCGAGCGCACGCTGCGCAAACGCCAGGAAATCCCCTCCGGCCACGATCCCAAAAAATATGTCACGCGCCGCATCTATGCGACCTCGCACGACGGCACCGAAGTGCCGATTTCGATACTGCATGCTCGCAAGACCAAGATCGACGGCAAGGCACCGCTGTTTCTCAACGGCTATGGCTCTTATGGCTATTCGACCGATGCGGGGTTTCGCAGCAACGTGTTCTCGCTGGTCGATCGAGGCTTTGTTTATGCCATCGCCCATATCCGCGGCGGCACCGACAAAGGCTGGAACTGGTATCTCGACGGCAAGCTCGAGAAGAAGACCAATACGTTCCACGACTTCATTGCCTGCGCCAAACATCTGGCCCGCAGAAAGTTCACGGCGGAAGGCAATATCGTCGCCATCGGCGGCAGTGCCGGCGGCATGCTGATGGGCGCGGTCGCCAATATGGCGCCGCAGGTTTTCGCCGGCATCATCGCCGCCGTTCCCTTTGTCGACGTGTTGAACACCATGCTCGACGACACATTGCCGCTGACGCCGCCGGAATGGCTCGAATGGGGCAATCCGATTGCCGACAAGACGGCCTTCGATACGATCCGTGGTTATTCGCCCTATGATAACGTGCGCGCGCAATATTATCCGCCGATCCTGGCCGAAGGCGGCCTCACCGATCCGCGCGTGACCTATTGGGAACCGGCGAAATGGGTGGCTAAACTGCGCAGCGAAATGACCAGCGGTGGTCCGATCCTGCTGCGTACCAACATGGGCGCCGGCCATGGTGGTTCGCCCGGGCGCTTCACGCGGCTTGAAGAGGTCGCCGTCGAATATGCCTTCGCCATCATGGCGGCCAAGCGTCAACTAAAGGCTTGAAGATGCTGCTCGACCGTCATCAATCGCAACTGCTGATCGTCGATATCCAGGAGCGATTGGTGCCGGCGATGACGGCGCCCGAGGACCTGATCGCCCAGGTGCAAAAACTCTGCGCCGGCGCCCGCGAACTCGCCGTGCCGATCACTGTTTCCGAGCAATATCCGAAAGGCATCGGTGCGACGGTCGGCGCCGTGCGCGAAGCGGCGGGCAATGGCGCACGCATGTTCGACAAGCTGCATTTCTCTTGCGCCCGCGACGAAAAGATCGCCATGCGCATCAACGAACTGGGCCACGTGCACCAGCGCCAGCAGCTCGTCATCTGCGGGATCGAAAGCCATGTGTGCGTGCTGCAAAGCGCGGTCGATTTTCAGGCCGCTGGCTATCAGGTGGCGGTGGTCGCCGATGCGGTGTCATCACGCAGCGACCATTCGAAAACCATCGCGCTCGACCGGTTACGCCAAAACGGCGTGAACATCGTGACGACCGAGATGGTTCTGTTCGAATGGCTGGAGGTTGCCGGCACCGAACAGTTTCGCACCGTGTCGAAACTGATCAAGTGAGGCACCCTCATCAAGCCGGCTTCGTCAGGAAGTCGCGCAACTCGTCGAGCGAATTGAAGCGGAACACGCCGCTCGGCGTCTCGGCATCCACCGAGCCATTGTCGTAAAGCGTGTAGACCACGCCCTGCGATTCATAACGACGCACGATGGTCGCCTCCGGCTCCGGCGCGGGTTCCGGTTCAGGCGCGGCTTCCGGCTCCGGTTCGGGAGCCGGCGCTTCCGCATGAGGCGGCGGCACGGGTTCGGAGACGGTTTCCGGCTCGCTCTCGGGCTCTGGCTGCGGCTCCGGCGCGGCAGGCGCTTGCTGCGACGCGGCGGGTTCAGCCGGCAAATCGTCAAGCAATTCGTGCTCGAGACGCTCTTCGATCGAGCGCATGATGGCAGCATGATCGGGCGCGGCTGCAGCCGGCGGCGCGACTGGGACGGGCGCAGGTGCGGGCTCCGGAGCCGGCGGCGGTGGCTCGGCCGCTTCCGGACGCGTCACCCATTCCGGTTCCTTCGGCAGTTCGATACCGCGCAGTGCGGCGTCGAGCCAAGCCAGTTCATCGACCTCGCTCGTTTCCGGCAACGATGCGACTTCATCCTTCTCCTCGGCCGCAGAAGGTGCAGGAACTGGTGCGGGTACAGGAGTAGGAGCAGGCTCCTCGCTGGCGGAGGCGCTCACAACCTCGATCGTTTCGTGGATCTCTTCACGGATCTCCACAACATCGGGAGCCGGCGGCGGTGTCTCGGCGACGGGCTCCGGCGGGGGCGGCGGTTCCGCGGCTTTGGCCTCGGGCTCCGGCGGCGGTGGTGCCGGCGGCGCCGAACCGAAAAGCTTGCCTTCGATCTCGGCTTCCAAGCGCTTCAATGTTTCCGTTGGATCAATCGACGGAGCGCGCGGCGGTTCGACGGCGGGCGCAGCAGGTACGGGCTCTGCCGGAACGCTGGCCGGCGTGGGCGCCGGCGGTGGCTCCACTGGCCGAGGCGCGGGTTCGGAGCGGCGACCGAAGAGGGAACCAGCGGCAACGGCGCCAGCAGCACCAGCCAATGCCCCAATGGAAATGCGGCTCTTGCGGGCCGGCTCTGCCGGTGGCGGCGGGGGCACCGGCTCGGGCTTGATGACCGGCGGCGCCGGCGGCTCTGGCGCAACATAGGCCGGCGGAGAGACGGGCCGAGGCTCATCCACGACCGGCTCGGGCGCGGCGGGTTCGTGCAAGACAGGTTCTTGAAAGACAGATTCTTGCGGCGCGGGCTCGTGAAGAGCTGGTTCTGGCGCCGGAGCCTTATGAGCCGCCACCGGCTCGTCAACCGGGGCCTCGACCGGCGCGTCCGGCACGGCGATTTCGGGAAGCTTGGCCTCCTGAACGGCCGCTTCAGCCGCGGTCTCAGCGACCATCGGCGTCGGCACGAATGGCGGCAGCGGCGCGGGAATGGCCGTCGGCATCGGCAGCGGCATGTCTTGCGGGCTGGGCAAGGCGTTCGGCAGGCCTTGCGGCCGCCGATCGACGACGGGCGGACGGGCCAACGGCGGAGCCGAAGGACGACGCACTGGGCGGGGACCGCCCTGGATCACCACATCGAGCCGTGCCACGACGACGGAAATCGCGGCGAGAATGGCACCGGCCGACAAGAGCATGGAGCCAGCGATGAATTGCGCCCAGCCCCGCTCCACCAGAACGATCGACCAGCCATTCACCATCGCGGCGATGCCCAGAACGATCAGAAGGAGGCCGGCAGCAAGAATGGCACGCCGCATCAATTTCTGCCTTTCTTTCAGCGAAACCCGAATCAAGGGCCTAACGCTTGAAAAACTCACAAGGTCACAAAAAGAGGTGGAAATACTTAAAAATGCATCAAATGGGGCGCCACAGGCTTGGCTGTTAGCCGCGCAAGCGCAATCTTCCGCCTAAATATGTATTATTTTCAATATATTAGAACAGCCACAAGTGTTACCGACCTCAGCCTCCAGAAACTGAATGGAGGAAGCCTTCGATGGTCTCGTTGAGCCGTTTGGCCTGCTGAGCGACATCGGAAGCGGACCGATGGACCTGCGCGGCCGCCTGGTCGGTCTCGCCCACGGCCGTTTTCAGCCCATCCATATGGCTGGCCACGGACTTGGTTTCCTCGGCCGCCTCAGCGGCGCTGCGAGAGATTTCCTTGGTTGCCGCTGCCTGTTCTTCGACCGCGACGGCGATGCCGGCGGTGAAGCCCTCGGCCTGCTGCATGGTGGCACCGATGGCGCCAATGGCTTCGACGGCACCGGTGGTGGCGTTCTGGATCGAGGCGACATGCTCGGCGATGCGATCGGTGGCCTGGGCCGTCTGATGCGCCAGGGATTTGACCTCTTGGGCCACGACGGCAAAGCCGCGTCCCGCCTCGCCGGCGCGGGCGGCTTCGATCGTGGCGTTGAGGGCCAGCAAATTGGTCTGCGCCGCGATTGCCTGAATGATGCCGATGATCTCGCCGATCTTCTGCGCCTTTGCGGCCAGGCCGTTAATCGTCTCGCTGGTGATCGCGGTGGTGCGCGACGCCTCGATGACCATGTTGCGGGTGCGCACCACCTGATTTTCGATCTCGCGGATTGCGGTCGACAGTTCTTCGGAGGCGCGCGCCACCGTAGTCACGTAGTTGGAGGCCTCCGATGTCGAGCCTGAAGCCTGGCGCGAACGACGCGCGCTCTCCGCCGCGATGGTCGACAGACTGTCCGCCGCCACCGTCATATGCTCGCTATGGGACGACACCTGGCCGAGCAATGAGCCGACGGTGGAACGGAAATCCAAAATCAAGGTTTCGAGCCGGCCTTGGCGCGCTTGCGAGGCGGCGGTGCCCGCTTCGATGGTCTGCAGCAACTCGTTGCGCTCGACCAGCCGCTGCTTCAATTGGCGAATGGCGACGGCCATTTGCTTGAGCTCGTGGGTCGCTTTTTCTTCCGGCACGTCTGCATCGAGATTGCCAGCGGCAAGCTGCTTCAACGAAACCGTCAAATGCTCGATCGGCTCGGTGACCGAACGCAGCACCACGTTCAAGGAAACCGTCAGAACGGTGACGACGAGAAGGGCTGCGGCACAGGCCCACAAGGCGTCCTGCACCAGATCGCTCCCCGTCTGAGGACGGGTGATAAAGGCAATCAGGAGAACGGCAAGGACCGCAACGCCGCTGACCAGCGATGTCAATTTGACGATCGTATCGCGGATCATCTTTCTGCCGCGCGCGCCGCCGTTGGTCGCGCTCGCCCTTGCTCGTCCGGCCATGTCCATTGAATGCCTCGAAGGAATCGGTCGGCCGCATAACCTCCTGCGACCTGTGCCGGCACTTTGACGGAACAGGCTTAACGCAGGGTTAAGTCTTGATCTTGCTGGATTATTAAGCAGCGGGCCGTGCCAAAGTAGCACCCACGGCTGTCGTGCGCGCGGCAAAGTCCTCCGACAGAAGGAATGCCAGCTCTTGCGGCCTGGTGCCGGTAACCGGATCGGCGGCGCTCAGTTCTTCATCGACATAGCCGGGATGACACATGACGAGGTGTCGCGTGCCCGGCGCGACGAGATAGCGCGAAAACAGCCGCGCATAATCGAGCCGCTCGTCAAAAGCCGAAAAACCAGCGAAGCCGTCATTGGTGGTGAAACCGTGCCGGCGACCGGCGGCGGCGAAATCGCGCCCCAACCAGGCAACCATCGCTGCCTTGGTCGGAGCACTGCGCCGGAGGAGAATCCGCGTCAACCGATCGGCGCTGTCGCGCAGCCAGAAGTCGTGCGGCAACGGAAAGCGACCGAGTTCGCTGAACAAAATCTCGCTGACACCGGGCAAAATCTGCACGTGCTGATGGCCGTCGAGAAAATCCGGCATGCGGCCCATCGCCTGCGCATAGGAATCGATCTGCGCATGGATTTCGGCCGCGATCTCGCGCTGAGGCAGATCGGCAGCCTTCGCCCGCGCGAGACTGCCGATGCTCGGCAAGCGGCCGTTGCCGGCGAAGGCGGGCATGGGCGTCAGCGGCGTGCCCAGGGTGAGATTAAGATGAACGCCGAGCCAGGCCTGGCCGACATGGGAACCGAGATCGCGGGCGGCGTCGCGCCAGGACGGGCGGTTGGTCATAGCGCCGGTTGCCGACAGGCGGCCGGCTTCCAGCGCCTCCAAAATGCCGCGGCTCACCGCCGGCGACAGCGCATAATCATCAGCGCACAGAATGAACTCGAATTTGGCCAATTTTCCTGCTCAAAGCCCGGTGATTAACAGCCTGGACCTGTACAGCTTGCACAAATTGGCCGGCCCGCATAGGTCTTGGCTGACGCGGGCGGCAGGCGCCATCACCACGGAAACCTAAGTCAAGGCGATGACCCAGACCACGATCAGCGAGCGAGCGCCCGGTGCAACCGCACGTCCCTCGCCACAGATTTCCGTCGTCGTGCCGATGTATAATGAAGCGGACAATCTCTCGCCGCTGATCGCGCGGCTCATTCCGGTGCTCGAACGCTGTACCGCGTCTTTCGAAGTGGTTTTCGTCGACGACGGTTCGCGCGACAACACGCTTGAGGTGTTGCGCGCCGCCCATGCCGCCGACCCGCGCGTTACCGGCATTTCCTTCTCGCGCAATTTCGGCAAGGAGGTGGCGATCGCCGCCGGCCTCGATCATGCGCATGGCGATGCGGTCATCATCATGGATGCCGATCTGCAGCATCCGCCTGAGGTCATCGAGACCTTCATCGAGAAATGGCACGCCGGCTTTCAGAACGTCTACGGCCAGCGAACCGATCGGGAAGGCGACAGCCCTTTGCGGCGCTGGTTGACGGAAAAATTCTACGAAATGTTCGCCATCTTCGGCGAGACGCGATTGCCGCCGGGCGCCGGCGATTTCCGCCTGCTCGACCGCAAGGCCGTCAACGCGCTACGCGGCATGCCGGAGCGCGCGCGCTTTTCCAAGGGGCTTTACGCCTGGATCGGCTTTCGTTCGATCGGCGTGCCGTTCGTCGTTGCCGATCGCGCCCATGGCGAATCGAAATTCAGCTACCGCAAGCTGACGCGCTTTGCCCTCGACGGTTTGATGTCGTTCACCACGGTGCCCCTGCGCATCTGGACCTTCATCGGCACTTTGGTTTCGACCGTCGCCCTTATTCTGGCGGCCTATTTCCTGATCAAGACCGCCGCCTATGGCGTCGACGTGCCAGGCTATGCGTCGTTGATCGTCTCGATCCTGTTCTTCGCCGGCATTCAGCTCATGTCGCTTGGCATTCTGGGCGAATATGTCGGACGCATCTTCGCCGAAGTGAAACGGCGGCCGCTTTATCTCGTCGCCGAGCGCATCGGCACGAACGCGATCGACCCGACTAATGATGCCGCCGATTCTCCCCTGCCCGTGCGCATCGTGAGCCGGTCCCTCCAGTGAGCGGTCTCGCCCGCAATCTGCTGTCGGTTGGCGGCTTCACGCTGCTGTCGCGCGTAACGGGCTTCGTCCGCGACGTCGCGCTCGGCGCAGTGCTGGGAGCCGGCGCTCTGGCCGACGCCTTCTACATCGCTTTGCGCCTGCCCAATCATTTCCGGGCCATTTTCGGCGAAGGCGCTTTTAACGCCGCCTATGTGCCCGGCTATTCGCGGGCGCTGGAAGAGCGCGGCGAAGCGGCGGCGAAACTGTTTTCAGCGCGCATGTTCACTTTGCTGCTGGCCGTGCAGATCATCGTTCTGCTGCTGGCCTGGACCTTCATGCCGCAGGTGATGGCCATTCTGGCGCCGGGCCTCGAAAAAGATCCAGAACGGCTGATGCTCGCCGAGACCATGACGCGCATCACTTTCCCCTATTTGCTCTGCGTCACCCTGGTCACGCTCGTCGCCGGCACGTTGAACGCCAATGGCCGTTTCGCCGCTGCCGCCTTCGCGCCGGTGCTGCTCAATCTCGCCATTCTCGCCTTTCTCGTCGTCGCCTTTCTGTTTCCCAACGCCGGTTATGCGGCGGCCGTCGGCGTCCTCGTCGCCGGCGCGCTCGAACTGGCGCTCGTCATTTACGCGGCGCGGCGTGCCGGCATTCTCGCGCTTTTTGCGCGACCGCGCTGGGATGCCGACATCAAACGCTTCTTCAAAACCTTTCTGCCGGCGGTGATCGGCTCGGCCGGCGTGCAGATCGCGCTCTTCGTCGACACGATCATCGTCTCTCTGCTGCCGACGGGCGGCGTATCGTCTGTCTATTATGCCGATCGCATCTATCAATTGCCCGGCGGCGTCATCGCCATTGCCGCCGGTACGGTCCTGCTGCCGGAAATGAGCCGGCGCTTCGCCGCAGGCGACAACAAGAGCGCCTACGACGCGCAGAACCGCACCATGGCGCTGACGGCGGCTTTGAGCGCGCCGTTCTTCGTCGCCTTCGTCGTCATCGCCGACATCATCATGCGCGGCGTTTTTCTGCGCGGCGCTTTCGATGAAGCCGCCGCTTCGGCCGCTGCCCGCGTGCTCACCGCTTACGGCTGGGGCCTGCCCGCCGCCGTGCTGGTGCGCTCGGCCGTCGCCAGCTTTCAGGCGCGCGGCGACACGACGACGCCGATGATCGTCTCGCTGCTCGCGGTGGCGGTGAATGTCGGCCTCAAAATCCTGCTGTTTCGCCCTTATGGCGCGGCCGGTCTCGCCATCGCCACATCCGTTGGCGCCTGGATCAACCTGCTCCTGCTCGTGGGCCTCGCCGTCAAGCGCGGCAGCATGCAGCCGGATGCAATCACCGGCCGTGTTTTCGCGGCGGTCGTCGGCGCGACTGCTGTTCTCGCCGTCGTGGCTTTCGCGGCGCAGCCGCTCGCCGATGCCGCGGCCATCCATGCCGGACGCTGGACGAACGAGACGCGCCTCATCGTCATGGGTATTTGCGGCGCCCTCGCCTATGGCCTGGCTCTGGTCGCGGCGCTTTATGCCGTTGGCGTGCGGCCGGGCCGGCTGCGACCGTTGCGCCGAACGCAAGCCGACAAAGCATCCGCTCCGGAGCTCTGATCATGACAGCGATCTACGTCTTCGATGCCTATGGCACGTTGTTCAACGTGCATGCGGCCGTGGCGCGCCACCGCGATGCCATCGGAGACCATGCGGATCGACTGTCCGATCTCTGGCGCACCAAGCAGCTCGAATATACCTGGACACGCACGCTGATGGGCGCTTATCACGATTTCCAGGCGCTCACCGCCGAAGCCCTCGACTTCGCCGCCGCGCGCTTTGGAGGTATAGATCCAGCAACCCGTGCGGCTTTACTTGCGGCCTACGAAACGCTCGATGCCTATGCCGACGCCAAGCCCGCACTTGCGACGTTGAAAGCGCAGGGCGCGCAACTGGCCATTCTCTCCAATGGCACGCCAGCCATGCTGGAGAGCGCCACCCAGGCTGCCGGCCTGAGCGACCTGTTCGACGCCCTGCTCTCGGTCGACGTCCTGCGCGCCTTCAAGACCGAGCCCCGGGCCTATGAACTCGTCACCCAGCGCTTTCAGGCCAAGCCTGACGCCGTGACCTTCCTCTCGTCGAACCGCTGGGACATCGCCGGAGCGCGCCAGTTCGGCTTCCGGCCCATCTGGGTCAACCGTACCAGCCAGCCTGACGAATATGCCGACCTTCCGCCGGTCAAAACTATAAAATCCCTGGCCGAATTACCGGGCTTGGAGACAGGGCCGTCGCCCCTTACATAGGGCCGGCTTACAGAGGTCGCCTGCGAACCGGAAACCGTAATGAACAAGCCTGCCGTCATCAGTACCGTTGTCGACCTGCGCGCCGCGCTCGCCCCCTGGCGACGCGCCGGCGAAACGATCGCGCTCGTACCGACCATGGGTGCCCTGCATGCCGGACATATCTCGCTGGCGCAGCTCGCCAAGCGCAAGGCACGGCGGGCCGTGGCTTCGGTGTTCGTCAATCCGACCCAGTTCGCGCCGCACGAGGATTTCGCCAAATATCCGCGCACCTTCGAAGCCGATCTGGAACGCCTGACGGCCGCCGGCATCGACGCTGTGTTTTCGCCGACGCCACACGTCATGTATCCGGCGGGCTTTGCCACGACGGTCTCGCTGGAAGGACCGGCCAAGGCCGGTTTGGAAGACCGCTTCCGCCCTACCCATTTCGCCGGCGTCGCCACGGTCGTCGCTAAACTGCTCGTCCAGAGTGCGGCTGACTTTGCAATTTTCGGCGAGAAGGATTTTCAGCAGCTCGCCGTGATCAGGCAGATGGCGAAGGATCTCGATCTACCGGTCGAGATCGTCGGTGCGCCGACCGTGCGCGAGACGGACGGCCTCGCCATGTCGTCGCGCAACGTTTACCTCGACACCGAGGAACGCCGCCGCGCGCCGCTGCTGCATGCGACCCTCCAAGACCTCGCCCGCCGCATTGCCGCCGGCGAAGAGGTCGAGGCTGTGCTGGCCAACGGCCGGCAGGCTCTCGCCGATGCCGGCTTCGTGCTCGACTATCTCGAGCTGCGCGATGCGGCTTCGCTCGCCGCCGTCGCCAAACCGTTGACGCAACCGTTGCGCTTGCTCGTCGCCGCGAAACTCGGCAAAACGCGCCTCATCGACAACATCGCCGTTTCGTTGTCTTAGAAAACATCAACAAAGTTCAGGATTTCGCCATGGCCTATCTCGCCGATGCCAAGCCGTTAAAGCTGACCGACTTCGAGAAGATGCGCGCCAGCGGCGAGAAAATCGCCTCGCTCACCTGCTATGATTCGAGCTTTGCTTCATTGCTCGACCGTTGCGGCGTCGACATCCAGCTCGTCGGCGATTCCCTTGGCAATGTGCTGCAAGGCCATTCGTCCACCTTGCCCGTCACCATGGAAAACATGGAATATCATACGAGCTGCGTGGCGCGCGGCGTGCGCCGTTCCTTCATCATGACCGATCTGCCCTTCGGCTCTTATCAGGAGAGCCCCTCGCAGGCGATGCGCAATGCCGCCCGGCTGATGGCCGCCGGTGCGCAAATGGTGAAGCTCGAAGGCGGCGCGCATATGACCGAGACCGTCCACTTCCTCGTGCAGCGCGGCGTGCCGGTCTGTGCCCATATCGGCCTGACGCCGCAATCGGTGCATGCGCTGGGAGGCTATCGCGTGCAAGGCGCCAATCAGCTTGCCGCGAAAATCCTGATGGATGACGCCAAGGCTCTGGCCGAAGCGGGCGCCGCCTTCATCCTGATTGAAATGGTGCCGGCGAAAGTGGCGGGCGAAGTCACCGCCGCCCTGACCACGGCTGGCACCATCGGCATTGGCGCCGGCGTCGACTGCTCCGGCCAGGTTTTGGTACTGCACGACATGCTTGGCGTTTATCCTGGGAAAAAACCGCGCTTCACCAAGGATTTCATGGTCGGCGCTTCAAGCATCGACGATGCGGTGACGCGCTATGTGCAGGACGTGAAGGGCAAGAATTTCCCGGCGGCGGAACATTCGTACTGAGCCACACGTTCTGAATGTGCAGACATCGACACCATCGCGATTATAGAAAGGCCTGTCGCATTTAGATTCCATTGTTATCCACGGAGACCTTCGTGAGACAAAATGTCGACCTCGCCCTTATTCTCATCCGCATCTTCGGGATTGGCTTCGTTATCGTTGGGGCCTTCGGAACACTTTATGCGGCACTCCTGTTTGTCGTTCGGCTCTTCACAACGAGCAATGCTGAGCCCTGGAGCACCTTTTGGAATGACGCCATTCAAAGCGCCATTAGCGGCCCCTATTGGATATTGATCGGAGGAACGATTCTTTTTCTCTCTCGGCGGCTCGCCAGATGGACGGTGAAATACTGCAGCCATGACGCTTCAGAGTAGCGTCCGCTTGTTTAACCGGTAAACTTGACGATCGCGTAGCCCATCACGCCGATCAGAAGCATCGAGGACAGCGCCGCCAGCGATACACGACTGCTCGAGCGCAACAGCACGCGCGCATCGGCTGACAGGCCGAGCGCCGCCATGGCGATCAAGGTCAATAGATTGGAAGCTCCGAGCAGCCCAGCGCGAACTTCATCCGGAATCATTCCGAGCGAACGCAGCGCGACGAGCACGAGAAATCCATAGATGAACCATGGCAAGGTGACGCGCACGTTGCGGCTGCGCGCATTGGCCAAAGACACGACCAAGAGCACCGGCGCCAGCATCATCACCCGCACCAATTTGGTGAAGGTGCCGATCTGCGTCGCCACCGCGCCGATCGGCATGGTGGCGGCTAGCACCTGCGGCACCGAATAGATCGTCAGTCCGGCGAAGGCGCCATATTGCGTCGCCGTCAGCCCCAGCGTGTCGAAGAGGAACGGATAGAGGATGGCGAGCGGGAGGCCCCAGATCGCCGTGAAGGCGATGGCGGAGGTGACTTCCGGCGGTTCGGCGCGAATGGCCGGCGCGACGGCGGCGATGGCCGAATTGCCGCAGATCGAACTGCCGCAAGCCACCATGATGGCGAGATTTTTCGACAGGCCGAGCATGCGTCCGATGGCAAAACTCAGCCCCATGCCGAACACGACGATGACGATGGCGCCGAAGACGAGACCGAGCGACAGGCCCGGCACCAGGCCATAGCCAATCGATGCGCCGAGCAGCGCCACACCGATTTCAAGCAAGGTGCGCGCGGAAAAATCGATGCCCTTGTCAAAGCGGCGCCCGGGCTGCGCGAAGGTGCGGATGGCGATGCCGATCAGGATCGCGCCGACATAAGCATCGATCACCTGATGGCCGAGAGCGCGCTGCGCCAAACCCGCAAGATGAGCGGCAAGCGCAACGAAGCAGCACAACACTAGGCCCGGCCATGGGCCGATGGCGCTGCCTGGCTGCAGCGCCCGGCGTATCCTCTCTAGAGTCATTTTATATTTTATTGGCTGGAGTTTTTATTGGCCCAGCGCTTCCAGGACACGCACCCAGGAGCGCATGCCACCCTTGAAGGAGGACAGTTCGTATTTTTCGTTGGGAGAGTGAATCTTATCGCTTTCGAGCGCAAAGCCGACCATCAAGGAATCAAGGTTCAGTTCGCTCTTGAACAGACCGATGATGGGAATGGAGCCGCCCGAACCGACGAGCACCGTCTCCTTGCCCCATTCGCTCTGCAGCGCCGAGCGGGCCTTGCTCAATTCCGGCGAGGCAAAGGGCAATTGCAGCGCGGGCGAAGCACCGTGCGAAATGAATTCCACCTTGCAATCCGCCGGCAGGCCGGCGCGCACATGGGCTTCGAACGCCTTGACGATTTTAGCCGGATCTTGCTGGCCGACCAGACGGAATGAGACCTTGGCGCGCGCTTCGGCCGGCAGCACGGTCTTGGCGCCTTCGCCGGTGTAGCCACCGATGATGCCGTTCATCTCGCAGGTCGGCCGCGCCCAGATCTGTTCGAGCACGCTGCGGCCCTTCTCGCCCGCCGGTACCGACAAACCGACGTCACCCAAGAAATGCTTGGCGTCGAAAGGCAGCGCCTGCCACTGTTTGGCGACATCGGCCGGCAATTCACTGACGCCATCATAGAAACCCGGCAGCGTGACGCGGCCGTCGGCATCGTGCAGGCCCGCAAGGATATGGGCGAGGATGCGAATGGGGTTGGCAGCCGGGCCGCCGAACATGCCCGAATGCAGATCGCGGCTCGCCGCCTTGATCACCACTTCGTGGAAGACGAGACCGCGCAGCATGGTGGTGATGGCTGGCGTCTGCGTGTCCCACATATTGGTGTCGCAGACGAGCGCGATATCGGCCTTCAGTTCGTCCTTGTTCGCCTTGAGGAACGCCGGCAAGGACGGCGAGCCGCATTCTTCCTCGCCCTCGAAAAGAATGGTGACATCACAAGGCAAACCGCCGTTGGCCTGGAGTGCGCGACAGGCTTCGACAAAGGTCATCAACTGGCCTTTGTCGTCGGAGGACCCGCGCGCCACGATCTGCTTGCCCTTCGGTGCATCGACGAGACGCGGAGCGAACGGATCGGTCTCCCATAAATTCAGCGGATCGACCGGCTGCACGTCGTAGTGACCATAGAACAGCACGTGCGGCGCGTTGGCACGGTTGGCCTTGGCATGCGCGACGACCATCGGATGCCCGACGGTCGGCCGCACCGAAGCGTCGAAGCCAATGCCCTTCAGCTCATCGGCCAGCCATTGCGCGGCGCGCTGACAATCGCCCTTGAACTGCGGGTCCGTCGAAATCGACGAAATTTTCAGCAGATCGAACAGCCGCGCCAGCGCGGCATCGGTGCTCTTGTCGAGAGTGGCGAGGGCCGAGGAAACGTCTGTCATGGGATGTCCGCTATGGTTATGCACCGGCTGAGCCAGCAAAATCACCTGCCGCCGCCGAGCGGCGGCACTTGGTCTCTCAAGAGCTAGGGGCGACGGCCGGCTTTGTCATCTGGGCGATCAAGGGGATTTTCAGAGGCGCCCGCAGCAGGTTTATTCGACGGCAAACCATCGGCGATGCCATAGCGACCGCCCTTGCCGCCCAGAATTCCGCCCAGCACGTTGCGCAGGATGGCGCGACCGATTTGCGAGCCGATGGTGCGGCTGGCCGATTGAATGGCCGATTGCACGATGACTTGGGTCGTGGTTTTCGGCGTCCGCATCGGCTTGCCGGTCTTCGGATTGATCTTCGGCGCGCCGCCGCCCAGCGCGCCGCCGATCGCATTGCCGATCTCGCTCAAGATGCCGCCACTGCCGGCGCCGGCCTCCACTTCCGGCGAACCGGCGTCGTCCATCTGCCCGCCGGCACGCTTAGCCAGAATTTCGAAAGCGGATTCGCGATCGACCGGCGTGTCGTATTTGCCCTTGATCTGATCCTTCGCCAGCGCGGCTTTCAACTCATCGGTGGTGATCGTCCCGACGCGGGCGGACGGCGGCGCGATGAAGGTGCGCGACACCATCGACGGCATGCCCTTTTCATCGAGCATGGAAACCAAGGCTTCGCCGACCTTCAACTCCATGATCGCCTTGACGGTGTCGAAGCCGGGCGTCTGGCGGAAGGTTTCGGCGGCGGCGCGCACGGCGCGCTGATCGCGCGGCGTGAAGGCGCGCAACGCATGCT
This sequence comes from Rhizobiales bacterium 62-17, assembly GCA_001898965.1. GTDB lineage: Bacteria > Pseudomonadota > Alphaproteobacteria > Rhizobiales > Beijerinckiaceae > Terripilifer. The sequence goes on along the minus strand of MKVW01000001.1, from coordinate 217,804 downwards.
GAACGCGATTGCCGAGCTGCCCCAACACGTTGTCGGGAATGTCGAGAGGGTTTTGCGTGACGAAATAGACGCCGACACCTTTCGAACGGATGAGGCGTACGACACGCTCGATCGCATCGAGCAGCGCCTTCGGCGCATCGTCGAACAACAAATGCGCTTCGTCGAAGAAGAACACCAGTTTCGGCTTCGGCAGATCGCCGACCTCAGGCAGTTTCTCGAACAGCTCCGACAGCATCCACAACAGGAAGGTGGCATAGAGGCGCGGGCTCTCCATCAGCTTCTGCGCCGACAGAATGTTGATGACGCCGCGCCGCTCCTTGTCGGTCTGGATGAAGTCGGTGAGATCGAGCGCCGGCTCGCCGAAGAATTTTTCGGCGCCCTGGTTTTCCAACACCAGCAATTGCCGCTGGATCGCGCCGATGGAAGAGGGAACGATGTTGCCGTATTTCACCTTCAGATCGGCGGCATTATCCGCAACATATTGCAGCAGCGCTTTCAGATCCTTGAGATCGAGCAGCAGCCAGCCTTTTTCGTCGGCGACGCGGAAAACGATGTTGATGATGCCTTCCTGCGCATCGGTGCATTGAAGCAGACGCGAGGTGAGCAACGGCCCCATTTCCGAAACGGTGGCGCGAATCGGATGGCCGGACTCACCCAGCAGATCCCAGAAGGTGACGGAAAATTCGTCGGCCTGATATTCGAAGCCCAATTCCTGGGCGCGCTTGACGAACGGCGGCTTGGCATCGCCCGGCATGCAAATGCCGGAGAGATCGCCCTTGATGTCGGCAGCGAACACCGGCACGCCGTTGCTGGCGAAGCCTTCGGCCAGAGTTTGCAAAGTGACGGTCTTGCCGGTGCCAGTGGCGCCCGTGATCAGACCATGGCGGTTGCCGACGGAAAGCGTCAAATATTCAAATTTGTCGCTCTTGCCGACGAGGATCTTGCCGGGTTCGGTACGCGGATCGCCTGACATTTCAAGATTCCCACTTAATTCTGCCAATGGTGAAGTCTTATAAGACAGCCGCATGACGCTTTCCACCTTAACAGCGTCTGAAAGGTGCTGGCGGCGCCTTAAAGATGCTGGCGGCACTCAAAATGCTGGCGGCGCCTGGAAAACGCTTTCGATCGCAGACAAGTTTCCCCTAGAGCAAAATATCCGCTTGATCGGCGGGCCAAACGCGGCGCAAATGCGCCCCAGATGTCCTCCCGCCCTTTCGGCGCGGGCGTAACAGGCAGGAAGGGAAAATCATGGAAGAACTGATCGCACGGCTCACCTCGAGCGTCGGCATCGACGCGGATACTGCCCGCAAGTCCGTCGGCGCGGTCCTCACCTTCCTCGAGAAAGAGGGCCCGGATGCGGAAGTCGGCACTCTGATCGAGAAGCTGCCCGGCGCGCGCGATGCGATGAACGAAGCGGCGACCGCCGGCGGCGGTGGCGGCCTGATGGGCGCTCTCGGCGGCCTGATGGGCGGCGGCATCATGGGCCTTGCCGGCCAATTGCAGGGCTTCGGCCTTGGCATGGGGCAGATCCAGACCCTCGCCAAGGAATTGTTCGCCTATGGCCGCGAAGTGGCGGGCGAAGATACGATGGGTGCGATCGCCGGCGGCATCCCCGGCCTTAGCCAGTTCGTCTGATACGGAACGACGATGACCGGCCCGACGGACACAACCTTCGCGCCGTTTTCTGCTCCCTTCGTCGGCCCCGGCGAAGGTGAGTGGCGCGCGCTGGTCGAGAAGGTTCTCAAGGGCAAGTCTTTCGACAAACTCGTTTCGCATACGGCCGACGGCATCGCTTACGGACCGCTGATGCCGCGCGCGACGCAAGCGGCCCCCCGCGCTCTGCGCGCGGACCATGGTCCATGGCGGGTGATGGTCCGCATCGAACATCCGGATGCGGACATCGCCAATGCGCAAGCGCTCGATGCTTTGCTGAACGGTGCCACCGGATTGCATCTGGTGATGGCCGGCGCCGCCGGAGCGCATGGTTTCGGTCTTTCAACTGGCGATCTTCCACGCGTGCTGAAAGATGTCGATCTGGCCGGCGCCGCGCTTGAGATCGATGCCGGAGCCGACGGCGAGGCCGTTGCGAAAGCCCTCGTCAAGCTCGTCGCCGAACAGGGTTTGGAACCGTCGCTGACGCGGATCTCCTTCGGCATCGATCCGATCGGCCTCACGGCACGCGGACACGCGACATCGAATACTCATTCTCTCGGTCGCCTCGCCAGTGATCTCGTGGCACGTGGCTTTCGCGGCACCGTATGCGTCGCCGATGGCCGTATCATCCATCAGGCCGGCGGATCGGAAGCCCAGGAGCTCGCCTATGTGCTGAGCACTGGCATTGCCTATCTACACGCGCTGGAAGCGGCCGGTCTCGATCTTGAAACGGCACGACGGCTGATTGGCTTTCGCCTCGCTGCCGACGCCGATGAATTCTTGACCATCGCCAAGTTGCGGGCACTGCGTAACCTATGGGCGCAGATCGTAAGGGCCTGCGGCCTGGAGCCGCAGCCCCTACATCTGCATGCGGAAACCGCCTGGCGCATGATGACGCGGCGCGATCCCTGGGTGAATGTGTTGCGCACGACGACGGCGGTCTTTTCCGCTGCCGTCGCTGGCGCCGATGCGATCAGCGTGCTCCCTCATACGCAAGCGCTTGGCCTGCCCGACCAGGAAGCACAGCGGCTGGCACGCAATACGCAACTGGTGCTGATGGAAGAATCCAATCTCGCCAAGGTCGACGATCCCGCCGCGGGCTCCGGCGCGTTCGAAGAGATCGGCGCGGCGCTGACGCAGAAAGCCTGGGCGCTGATGCAGGAGATCGAAGGCGACGGCGGCATTGCCGCGACGCTCGCTTCGGGCCGGCTGCGGGAAGCAGTGGCGCAGGTCCGGGCGCAACGCCTCAAGAACATCGGCCGGCGGCGCGAACAGATTACCGGCACCAACGAATTCCCGAACATCCATGAAGCGTCCGCTCATGTGCTGATGCCGCTGAGCGCCGACGCTGCGTCCGGCGATCTTGCGGCCGACACACTGGCGCCGATCCGCCTGGCTGTGCCGTTCGAGCGGCTGCGCGACGCAGCCGAGGCTTTCAAGACCGGCCACGGGCAGACACCGAAAATCTTCCTGGCAACACTCGGTCCCGTCGCCGCCTTCACGGCGCGCGCCACCTGGGCGCGCAATTTCTTCGAAGTCGCCGGCATCGAGGCCATCGCCTCACCTCTGCTGACGCAGGCGACAGATGCGGCACGCGCTTTCGCCGACAGCGGCGCGCGGATCGTCTGTCTCTGCTCCAGCGATACGGTCTATGCCGAACAAGCGGCAGCGGCCGCCACGGCGCTGAAGCAAGCGGGCGCGACGGAAATCTGGCTGGCAGGCCATCCTGGCGCGTTGGAAGACGAACTGCGCGCGGCGGGCGTCACCGATTTCGCCTATGCCGAATGCGATGCACTGGCTGCTTTGACGCGCGCTCTGGCGGCGGCATCCCGCGCGAAATAAATCCCCCTTGCTTCGCAATACGTCCGAGCCTAGGCGGAATTGCTGGGTTCAGTCGTGATTCTCCCAGGCGTGATCACGCGTGATCCCAAGACGGACATCCCATGCGCCTCCATATCTTGTCTCTTACCTTCGCTTTGGCGATGGCCGGCAATGCCGTGGCCGCGCCCTTCGACGGCCAATGGTCTTTCGACGTATCCACCGAGGTCGGCAATTGCGAGCCGGTGCGCCAATATCCGGTTATTGTCGCCGACAGCCGCATGGCCTCGGGCGAAAATGCCGCTGCGACGACGGTTGGCACGATCGAGACGAACGGATCCGTGTGGGGTCGGTTCTCCAGCGCGGAAGACGTGGTGCGCATCCAGGGCAAGCTGTCGAAAACCGGCGGTTCCGGCACCTGGTCGTCGGGAAGCCGCTATTGCGGCGGCAAATGGCACGCCCATAAAGGCTGACGCGGCCCGCGTGGCCCTCGCGGCCGTGGCCGGTTATACTAGGCGCCATGAGCCGTATTCCCGATTTCTCGGCCGTCGATTTTCGGCCGCAGGCCGCAGCGACCGGCCGCCATTCCAGCCCTTCGTCCGCCCCCTGGCTGACGCCCGAGGGCATTGCGGTCAAATCGCTTTATGGCCCCGCCGATCTCGCCGGGATCGACTTCCTCGACACGTGGCCAGGCCTTGCGCCCTTCCTGCGCGGCCCCTACCCGACCATGTACGTCAATCAGCCGTGGACGATCCGGCAATATGCCGGCTTCTCGACGGCAGAGGATTCCAACGCCTTCTACCGGCGCAATCTGGCGGCCGGCCAGATGGGCCTTTCCATCGCTTTCGATCTCGCCACCCATCGCGGCTATGATTCCGATCATCCACGCGTCGCCGGCGACGTCGGCATGGCTGGTGTCGCCATCGATTCCATCTACGACATGCGGACCTTGTTCTCGGGCATCCCGCTCGATCGCATGTCGGTATCCATGACGATGAACGGCGCGGTGCTGCCGGTGCTCGCGCTCTATATCGTCGCGGCCGAGGAACAGGGCGTGGCACAGGAGAAGCTCTCCGGCACGATCCAGAACGACATCCTCAAAGAATTCATGGTGCGCAACACCTATATCTATCCGCCAGCGGATTCGATGCGCATCATCTCCGACATCTTCGCCTATACGTCGAAGCACATGCCGAAGTTCAACTCGATATCGATCTCCGGCTATCACATGCAGGAAGCCGGCGCGACGCAGGACCTCGAACTCGCCTATACGCTCGCCGATGGCGTCGAATATGTGCGCGCCGGCATCGCGGCCGGCATGCAGATCGATGATTTCGCGCCGCGCCTGTCGTTCTTCTGGGCGATCGGCATGAACTTCTTCATGGAAGTGGCGAAGCTGCGCGCCGCGCGCCTGCTGTGGGCCAATCTGCTGCGGCCGTTCGAACCGAAATCGCAGAAGTCACTGGCGCTGCGCACCCATTGCCAGACATCGGGCTGGTCGCTCACCGCACAGGACGTCTACAACAACGTCGTGCGCACGCAGATCGAGGCGATGGCTGCGACACAGGGACATACGCAATCCCTGCATACCAATGCGCTCGACGAAGCGCTGGCGCTGCCGAGCGATTTCTCCGCCCGCATCGCCCGCAACACACAGATCTTCCTGCAACAGGAATCCGGCACCACGAAGGTCATCGATCCCTGGGGCGGCTCCTATTATGTCGAACGGCTCACCGCGGAACTGGCGACCCGTGCCAAAGCGCATATCGACGAGATCGAATCCTTGGGCGGCATGGCCAAGGCGATCGATATGGGGCTGCCGAAACAGCGCATCGAGGAAGCCGCCGCGAAGACGCAAGCGCGCATCGACACCGGCCAGCAGTCGGTGATCGGCGTCAACAAATTCCGTCGCGACGACGAAAAGCCGATCGACGTCTTGGTGGTCGACAACTCAGCCGTGCGCGCGCAGCAGATCGACAAGCTCAAACGCTTGCGCGCCGAGCGCAATGAAGGCGAGGTGACGCGCGCGCTCGTGGCCTTGACGCAAAGCGCGCGCGGCAACGGCAATCTGTTGGCGCTCGCCATCGATGCGGCGCGGATGAAAGCGACGGTGGGCGAAATCTCGCTGGCATTGGAAAATGTCTTCAATCGTCATGTCGCCAAGATTTCGACGATCAGCGGCGTCTATGACCGCGAGGCGGGTCCGGAGGCCGATGCGGTCGATCGGGTGAAGCGCATGACACGTGCCTTCGCCGAGAACGAAGGCCGCAAGCCGAAAGTGCTCGTCGCCAAGGTCGGCCAGGACGGCCACGATCGCGGCCAGAAAGTCATCGCTTCGGCTTTCGCCGACATGGGCTTTTCGGTCGAAGTCGGGCCGCTGTTCGCAACGCCTGGAGAAGCCGCGCAACAGGCCGTCGACAACGACGTGCATGTCATCGGCATCTCGTCCTTGGCCGCCGGCCATCTGACCTTGGTGCCGGAAGTGCGCGACGCCCTCGCCAAGCTCGGACGCGACGACATCATGATCGTCGTCGGCGGCGTGATCCCGCCGCAGGACTTCGAAGCGCTGCGGCGCGCGGGGGCCGCGGCCATCTTTCCGCCGGGCACGCCAGTGGCTGAATCGGCCGAAAAACTGCTCGAAGAGCTCAACGGCCGTCTCGGCTACGCACAAAAACCGGCGGCGGAATAGACACTTAGCGACAAAAATCGGGCCTGCCTTGCTCTTGCCACGGACAGGCCGCACTCGGAGGCAGGTGAAAAAGGGCCGATCCAGCCCCTTTTTGCCTTCAGGCGCCGAGCAGGAGGCCCATTGATGCATCGAATTTTATCGGGCCTGCTGGCCACCGGAACGCTGCTGGCAGTCATGCCTGCACATGCTCAAGACACGACGCGCTACAATCAAGACATCGCCGAACTGTCCAGACGCCATCATGTGCCCGAGCGCCTGATCCATCGGATCATCGTGCGCGAAAGCCGCTACAATCCGCGCGCCCTGCATGCCGGCAACTATGGCCTCATGCAGATCAAGCCCGCGACGGCGCGTGGCATGGGCTATCGCGGTTCGCCCGGCGGTCTGCTCGATGGCAGAACCAACCTCACCTATGCGGTGCCTTATCTCGCCAATGCCTATCGTGTTGCCGGTGGCAACGAAGACCGCGCCGTTCAGCTCTATGCCGGTGGCTATTATTACGTCGCCAAACGCCGGGGCATGCTCGGCAACCTGCGCACGGCTCATTCCGATGGAGCTGCACCGGCGCCCACACTCGTCGCCACGACAACCGCAACGCCTGCGGTGATTACCGAGCAATCAGCATCCGCGCCGGCGGTGCAGGCTTACGCCGCTTCGGCTTCCCCCTTCTCGGCGCTCGCTTCCTTGTTCTCGCCGCAAGAGCCGCAACCTGCTGCAACGCCTGCGCCGGAACCGCAGGTCGAACAAGCCGCACTGGAAGAAAAGCCGACGAAGCGCAAGCGGCGCAAACATCGCGCCGCCCATCGCGCTACTGTGCCGCTGCCGCCGACGCCGCCACAGGTGGTGGAAGGGGCTGGCTCTCAATAGCCGGCGTGCGCGGGCGCTGATCGACACTCACGCCGCCATCGATGACGGAAATCTCGCGGGCGTCTTCAGCGCGCGGGCGCGCGATTTGCGCACCGATCCGACGCACCACGTCGGGCGCGCTGGCATAAGCGCCGTGATTGATCCAGCCATCGGAGAAAGCGCTGAGGTCATAGACCTTGACGCCAAGACGATCGAGTTCGGCGCGATCCTTGGCATCGGTCGGATTGATCGCACCGACGCGCACCCGCTCGCCGACGAGGCGGCTCGAGAGATTGAGCGCGCGATCGCTGGTGGAGGAGAAAACCGACACATTGGCGCCCGGCAGCCGCGCCATCTGCTGGCGGAACACGGCGACATCGATATCAGGCGCCGCCAACATGACATTGCCGAGGCGGCCATTGAGCAGGCTGCGGCTGCCGATCGCCGATTCACGCAGCGCTTCCATGGCGAGCCACGCCCCCATGGAATGCGCCAGCACGTGAACACGCCCGACTGACGGCAAGGCCGAAATCTCATTGAGCAAACTGGTCAGCGCATCGCGCGAGACGGTGGCGTTTTCCTTGGCCGAGGCATAGGCGAGCAAGCCATCCTGCGCCGGCCAGGTGAAGAGGATCGGCACGCCGCCAAATCGGCCGTCGGCGACGATCTGCGCCAAGCGGAAACGCGCCTCCTCCAGCGAAGTGTTGAAGCCATGCACGAAGACGAGCACGTCGCGGTTGGAACCGATGCGGCCAGACAGATGGGTTGCCACCTCCTGTGCCATCGACGGCTCACCAAGACGGCGGCTGCGCACCAAGGTGAAGTGTTTTTCCGGGTTGGGACGGCCGAATGTCGGGGTTTCGATATTACCGGCCCGGTGATTAGGCGGGACGGAAACCGTGACCAGGGAAAAATGCGCCGTGCCGTCCGACAAATCACGCTCAGAGGCGCCCCGGTCATTGCGCCGCGTCGAGGCGACGAACATATCCACAGGCAGCGGGTCGCCGGCCGGCGACGAGGAAAAGAGGTTGCCGGCATTGCCGACCGCACTGGCGGTCATATCCGTGACGGCGCCCACCGAGGTGCAACCGGCCAATCCCGCGCCCAGCAGGGCGAGGAGGGCCAAATGAGGCAGACGGAGGTTGTTCGACGGCGCGGTCATTCAGAATCGGAGCAGATTGCCAGGACGCGCCAGCGGCGCAGGATCGGCGCATTGGTGGAATGGCCGGATTAACGAAGGTTTAAGCCTGCGCAAAGCGTGAGTATCCTGGCGCGACTATCCTGCGGTTTATCGCAGATGCCGGGCAAAGGTGACCAGAATGGGACCGGGCCATGGCGCCCAGAAGACGCGAGAACGGCCGAGCGAGCATGATGCAAAATGGTCACACTGAGCCATCCAACCGTCGTGGCGTCCGCGTCCTCGTGACGGCTTTCGGCGCCTTTCCCGGCGCCCCGACCAATCCGACCGAGGCGATCGTCCGCCGGCTGCGGCGCCTGCCCGCCCTGGCGCTGGCCGATATTGAGCTGCGCGTCGCGGTGATGCCGGTGCGCTTCGCCGGGGTTGCCGATCGCCTGGAGGCGCTCCTGGGGCAACATCGCCCCGATATCGTCGTCCATTTGGGCCTCGCCGGCCGGCGGCGGGTGATCAGTATCGAGGCGCAGGCCCGTAACCGCCTGACGGTGCTGCATCCCGACGCCGATGGGGCGATGAACCGGCAATTCGCCGTGGCGCCGGGCGGGCCAGCGCTACGCCGCGCGCGATGGAACCCGGTTCAGCTCGCCAGTGCCATCCATGACGACGGCATTCCGGTCGCCGTCTCTCGGGACGCCGGCGATTATCTCTGCAACCAGACGCTATATGTAACGCTTGATCTATTCGACGGGCCAGTGGGGTTCATTCACGTGCCGCGCCTACGGCGGCGGCGGCCCATCCCGCGCCCCTCAGCCGACAGACGCCCCCGGTCAACGCCGCTGCCAAGCTTGTCGGAAGCAACCCAGGCCGTGGCTATCGCCGTTAGGCTTCTGGCGCGGACGCAAAGATTTTCCCGTAAAGCTCAGTAGACACGCCCTAGTATACCCACGCCCGTAGACAAATCTCCGTAGACAATCCTGCGTAGACAAACCTTCGTAGACTTGACCCCGTAAGGCCCCTCAATTAGGTCCCTGTAAAACTCACGAGACATGGGAACGGCTGATGGATGTGGATACCGGCACCTTTCTGGTGCAGCTGCTTAAAATCATGTGGATCAACATTCTGCTGTCGGGCGACAATGCGGTGGTCATCGCGCTCGCCTGCCGCGGACTGACTCCGGCAAATCGCAAGTGGGGCATTATTCTTGGCGCGGGTGTCGCCATCCTGCTGCGTATCATTTTCACCGCTGTCGTCACCGAGCTGATGCAGCTGCCGTTCTTGAAGATCATCGGCGGCCTGTTGCTGCTGTGGATCGCGGTGCAACTGCTCATCGAAAATGCCGATGAGAAGGACATCAAGGAATCGAACAACATCTGGGGTGCCGTTCGCGTCATCGCGGTGGCTGACCTGGTCATGTCGCTCGATAACGTGGTGGCGATCGCTGCGGCCGCCCATGGCAATTGGGCGCTCATCATCATCGGTCTCGGCATATCCGTCCCGTTGATCGTCTTCGGGGCGCAGCTCGTCATTCTCATGCTCGAGAAATGGCCGTGGCTGGTGTGGGCGGGCGCTGCCCTGCTCGGCTGGGTCGCCGGCGAGTTGATCGCCGACGAACATGCCCTGGCCGAAACGTTCGCGAACTTGCCATCGGTCTTGGTTCACTACGGCCTGCCGATCCTCGGCGCGGCTCTGGTGGTGCTGGTCGGCATCATTTTGAAGAACCGCCATCAGGCCCGCGAAGTGGCGCAATAGCGTTTCATCGCTTGCGATTGAAAACGCCCGCTGACAACAGCGGGCGTTTTTATTTTGGGGTGAAAAACCGTCAGCGAACGAATTGCACCAGGCCCTTCGGCGGGGCGGCGACGGGAATACAGTCCTTGCGGCCAGAATTGATGCAACGCTGGCGCGTTTCATAGGCGTCAAAGGCGCGCACGGTCCATATCGAGGCGAAGGCGAGCACCAACAACACGATCGTCGCGACCAGATTGACGAAATGGCGGTGCGCATAATCGACGGGCGCGTCGGCGTTTTCGCCGCGCTTGGGGGATCCGCCATCCTGTTTGGTCTGGCTATCGACCGACATTCCGCTGCCCCAGAGCAAATCGCGCTTCCCGCGAAATTTGCCACCTCGCCCTCCGACGTTTGACTCCGTCAAACGTCAAAGCCTCTCAGCTCGCTGTCCTGACAATGATTAGCATGGCTGTTGGTTGCAAGCTCTTTCGCCGTTGGCGCGGAAATCTAACGGCTAAACATCCGATTGCGAACCAAGTTTGGCCTTAACCCGCTCGCCATGCAGCACCCAAAACTGGCCCGATGCCTTGGCGACGATCTCGCCGGCCGCGTTACGCACCTCGCCTTCAGCGAACATCAGGGATTTGGTCGCCTTGAGAAGCCGGCCCTCGGCCACCAGATGCCCCCGGCCCGGCGTCAGAAAGGCGACCTGCATATCGACGGTGGCCACCATCTGGGGCTCCGGCAAGGTCGACGTGCAGGCGCCGGCCAGGGCCGCATCGAGCAGGGTCATCAGCAAGCCGCCGTGCGCCGCCTGCACCCGATTGGTCTTCTCCGGCGTCGGATCGACCGCGACACGGCATACGCCGTCCTGCCGGAAAATGCGCTCGATGCCGCAGTGGTCAAGGAAGGGAACGCCGGTGCTCATAGGCAGCTCTAGACCGGCTCACGCCAGGAGGCGAGCGGCAGGCCGGAATAGTTCTCGGCCAGGAAGGTCGAGCCGGCCCGCGACGAGGTGACAGCCTCGAGTTCGGCGATCTGGCGTTCGTTGTCGAAAGCACTGCCGGCGACCGGATGCATCATCGACGTCATCCACCAGGAGAAGTGCTGGGCACGCCAGACGCGCTGCAAGCAGGTGGCGCTATAGGCATCGAACAGATCGGTGCGGTTCTTCTTGTAATAGGCGATGAAGGCACGAGCCAGCACGCTGACGTCTGCAATGGCGAGATTCATGCCCTTGGCACCGGTCGGCGGCACGATATGAGCGGAATCTCCGGCCAGGAACATGCGCCCCACCCGCATCGGTTCAGTGACGAAACTGCGCATCGGCGTCACCGCGATCTGCGACAGAGGCCCCATGCTGACTTCGAGCCCGTCGTGCTGACCGAGGCGGCGATGGAAGGCGTCCCAGATGCGGTCTTCCGACCAGTTCTTCGCATCCTCGTCCACGTCCACCTGCAGATAGAGGCGCGACACGGTCGACGAGCGCATGGTGAAGAGCGCGAAGCCTTCCGGATGGTGGCAGTAGATCAGTTCGTCGGCGGTGGGCTTGGCCTGCACGAGCATGCCGAGCCACGCGAAGGGATATTGTCGGTCATAACCTTTGAAAATATCGGCAGGAATCGCCTCACGGCAGATGCCGTGGAAGCCATCGCAACCAGCGATATAGTCGCAATCCAGCCGGTGCTCGGTGCCCTCGTGCATATAGCGAATGAAAGGCTTGTCGCCCTCGAAGCCACCGACCTCTTTAGCCTGCGCCTCGAAAATGATCTTGCCGCCAGCAGCGAGGCGCGCGGCGATGATGTCCTTGACGATTTCCTGCTGGCCGTAGATCGACACCTGCCGGCCGGTCAGTTCGTGAATATCGATGCGGCGACGCTTGCCATCGAAACACAGCTCAATGCCGTCATGGACCAGAGCCTCGCGATTCATGCGCTCGCCGAGGCCCGTGTCATTCAAAAGATCGACCGACCCCTGTTCCAGAAGCCCCGCCCGGACGCGCTGCTCGCAATATTGCCGGCTGCGCGATTCAAGGATGACAGAATCGATCCCCTGCAAATGCAGAAGGTGCGACAGCAACAGGCCCGCCGGCCCCGCTCCGATAATGCCAACCTGTGTGCGCATGAAGCTTCCTCGAAATTCTTAGTCTTTTGCCATTCTGACCAAATGGGCGTCGATGACAATGTCAACTTATCGATCGGCAGACAACAAAACGGGGCGGCGTCACCGCCGCCCCGCGCATTCATGGCAAGGTGATCAGGCCTTGCCCCAAACCTCTTCGGCCACTTCGACCACCATGCGCAGCTTGTCCCACTGCTGCTGCTCGGTGATCGAATTGCCTTCCTCGGTGGAGGCGAAGCCGCATTGCGGCGACAGGCAGAGCTGCTCGATGTCGGTGTATTTGCTGGCTTCCTCAAGACGGCGCTTGATCTGGTCCTTGTTTTCCATCTCGCCGGTCTTGGAGGTGACGAGGCCGACCACCACCGTTTTGTTCTTCGGCAGGTGGCGCAGCGGCGCCAGATCGCCCGAGCGATCATTGTCCCATTCGAGGAAATAGCCGTCGAGATCGATCTTGTTGAACATCAGATCGGCAATGTGCTCGTAGCCGCCCGAGGCGATGAAGGTCGAGCGGAAGTTGCCGCGGCAGACGTGCATCGTGATGGCCATGTCGGACGGACGGCCTTCGAGCGCGGTGTTGAGCGTCTGCGCATAGAGCTTTTCGAGCTGATCGGGATCATCGCCGCGCTCGATCAGCATCTGACGCTGCTTGTCGTCGCAGAAATAGGCCATCGAGCAGTCGTCGATCTGCAGATAGCGGCAGCCGGCGTCGTAGAAGCCCTTGATCGCTTCGCGATAGGCGAGGCCCAGGTCATGCCAGAAGTCCTCGAACTTCGGATAGATCTTGGAGTCGACCATCTTGCTGCCGCCGCGATAGTGCAGCATCGACGGCGAGGGGATCGACATCTTCGGCGTACGCTTGGTGTGTTCCTTCACGAACTTGAAATGTTCGATGTGGGGATGATGCTTCGAGCCGAGCTTGGCGTAGACGTAAGGCGCTTCCGCCTTGGTGGTGACGCCAGTGAACTTGATGCCGGTTTCGACCTCGGCGAGCTTGACGCCGTCAAGCTGGCTCAGGAAGTCATAGTGCCACCAGGAGCGGCGGAACTCGCCATCGGTGATCGCGTGCAGGCCCACTTCTTCCTGCTTGGCGATGATTTTCTTAATCTCTTCGTCCTCGACGGCCTTGAGCTGATCGGCGGTGATCTCGCCCTTCAGCTTCTTGGCGCGCGCTTCCTTCAAAGGCGCGGTGCGCAGGATCGAACCGACATGATCTGCGCGAAAGGGCGGTATCTTACGTTGCATCGAATTCTCCTTCGAATCCCTCAAGTGAGAGCAGGTCGCAAAAACCTGATAGCCGCTTTTTAGCGTCCCGCTCCAGTCGACCTTCAGTGGCCGCCGCGTTCGGCGACGCCCAGAAGACGCGACATGGTGTCGGCGTCCTGGGCGAGAGCTTCGCTCTCCCCGTCATAGACGACAGCACCACGTTCCAAAATTACGACACTGTCCGTCAAGGGCAGTATCTTCTTGGCGCTCTGTTCGACCACTATAGCGGCCATCTGTTCCTCGCGGATGATTTTCCGCAGCGCCGCGAGCAGTTCATCGACGATGATGGGCGCCAGCCCTTCCAACGGCTCGTCCAGCAACAGCAAGCGTGGGTTGAGGGCCAAGGCGCGGGCAACCGCCAACATCTGCTGTTCGCCACCCGACAATTGGTTGCCCATATTGCGCCTGCGTTCGGCCAGACGTGGGAACATCTCGTACAGGCGCTTCAGATTCCACGGACCCGGCCGCATGATGGCTGTGAGATTTTCGTCAACCGTCAGCGATTTGAAGATATTGCGTTCCTGCGGCACCCAACCGATGCCGCGATGGGCCCGCTGGTCGGAGCGCAAGCGCGTCATCTCATTGCCATCGAACAGGATCGACCCACCGCGCCAGCGCGTCGCGCCCACGATCGTGTTGATCAAGGTGGTCTTGCCCGTGCCATTGCGGCCCAACAGAGCCATGGCCCGGCCGGCTTCCAGACGCAGCGAAATGCCGTTGAGAACCAGCGCCTCGCCGTAGCCGGCGCGCAGGCCCTCGACTTTAAGGAGATCAGCCATGGGAGATCTCCTCCTCACCCAGATAGACTTGCCGTACGCGGGGATCCTTGGCGATCTCCTCGGCCGTGCCTTCGACGAACAAAGCACCGTTGACCAGAACCGAAATGGTCTTGGCGAAGCGGAACACGAGATCCATGTCGTGCTCGATCAGCACCAGCGAGACCGAAGCCGGCAAGGCCGCGACGACGTTGAGGATCTGATCGCGTTCGGATTCCGGCACGCCGGCTGCCGGCTCGTCGAGCAGCAGCACGGTCGGCTTGGCGGCCAGCGCGATGGCGATCTCCAGCAGGCGTTGCTTGCCGTAGGCGAGCGAGCCCACCCGTTCGTCGAGAACGTCGCCGAGATTGAGGCTTTCAGCCAGCTCGACGGCTTCGGCGACGAGATCCTTGCGCGTTCCGAACGGTAAGAACCAGCTGCGCGCAGCATTCTCACGCTCGTTGATCGCGATGATGATCGACTGCAACGGAGTCAGGTCAGCGAAGAGCTGATTGATCTGGAAAGTCCGGGCGAGACCGGCACGGGAACGCGCCCGCACCGTCCATTCCGTCACATCCTGGCCATTGAGGAAGATGCTGCCGGAAGTCGGCAACAACACGCCCGAGAGCTGGTTGACGAACGTGGTCTTGCCGGCCCCGTTCGGGCCGATCAGCGCATGACGTGCGCCGGCCGGCAGTTTGAAGGTGACGTTATCGGTGGCGGTGATGCCACCGAACTTCTTGCACAGGCCGCGGGTTTCGAGAACGGTGGTCATTTGCCCGCTCCCTTCGAACGCGACACGGCAGCCGACAGGAGACCGATGATGCCGTTGCGCACGAACAGCACCAGCAGCACCAGCACGACACCGACCCAGAACAGCCAGTATTGCGGCGTGATGTTGGAGAGGAAGTCCTGCATGATGCGGAAGACGACCGAGCCGATCAGTCCGCCATACAGATAGCCGGCGCCCCCGAAGATCACCATCAACAGGGAATCGGCCGAACGGTGGAAGGCGACCATGTCGGGCGAAGCGAATTGTGTCGTCTGCGCTAACAATCCACCGGCGATACCGGCTATGGCGGCGGCCAGCGTATAGACCTGGATCAGCCGGGCATTGACCGGCACGCCAATGGCGCGGGCGCGCAGGGCATTGCCCTTGATCGCGCGCAGCGAATAGCCATAGGACGAATTCACCAGGCGACGGCAGAACCAGAAACAGACGAACACGACGATCAACGTGTACCAGAAGGCCGTCTTGCCGAAGAGGTCGAACTCCCAAATGCCGAGGATCGGCGAGGACATGACGCCTTGCAGACCATCGGAACCGCCGGTGATGTCTTTCAGCTTGTTGACCAATTCCTCGACGATCAAGGCAACACCGAGCGTCACCATCAAACGGGTCAAATCGGAACCGCGCAGAACGAGGAAGCTGGTGGCGAAGCCGACAAAACCGGCAACTAGGCCAGCCGCCAGCAGGCCGAGGATCGGATCGCTCAGCGGCGCGACACCAGCGCCATGCTTAGCCAACAGGCCAGCGGTATAGGCGCCGATGCCGAAGAAAGCGCCCTGCCCGAGGGTGACGAGACCGGCATAGCCCAGGCACAGGTCGATCGACAGCGCCAGCAAGCCGAGAATGAGAATCTCGCTCATCAACATCATCTTCGAGGGGATGATGGGCACGTTGAAGCCCAGCATCGGCGCGAACATGCTGAGACCGCAGAGGATCGCGATGCCCCAGAACAGGAACTCGAACCAGCGCCAGCGGGCGGCGGCGACGAGCTGCTCGCTGGGCGTGCCGATGGGGCGAAGGTTTTCGCTGGTCACGGCGCTCATCGACGCGTGCTCCGCGTGAACAAGCCTTCAGGCTTGAAGATCAGCACCAGCACCATGATCGAATAGATGATGAAACCACCGATCGAGGGCACGAAATATTTGCCCGCGACATCGGCGATGCCGAGCAGAATGGACGCGAAGAACGGACCGGTGATGGTCGTCGTGCCGCCGACTGAAATGACGATCAGGAAGTAGATCATGTATTTGAGAGGAAAGGTGGGATCCATGGACAGGATGCTCGCCCCCAGGGCGCCGCCGAGACCGGCAAGGCCGGAACCAACCGCGAAAGTGAGCGCGAAAATGCCGGTGACGTCGATGCCGAGGCCGCGCGCCACGCGCCGATCGTCGACCGAAGCGCGCAAGCGGCTGCCAAACCGGGTACGGCCGATGACATATTGCAGGAGCACCGTCAGCAGGCCGCAAATGATGATGACGAACAACCGGTAGACGCCGATACTGGCGCCGAGGAATTCGAAGCGGCCGTTGAGTTCGGCCGGCAGGTTGATGATCTGCTGGCTGGCGCCCATCACATAGTCGACCGCCGCGGTGGCGATGAAGATCAGGCCGATCGAGAACAGCACCTGATCGAGATGGGTCTTGTCATACAGGCGCGAATAGAGCGTGCGCTCCAGCACGACGCCCAATACGGCGCTGACAATGAAGGCTGCCGGCAAGCACCAATAGAACGAGATGCCGTACCAGTTCATCATGACCACCGTCAGGTAGCCACCCGCCATGGCGAAGGCGCCGTGAGCGAGATTGATGAAGTTCATCAGTCCGAGCGTGACGCAAAGCCCCACGGACAAAACGAAGAGCAGCATGCCGTAGGCGATGCCGTCGAACAAAATTGTAAGCAAACGAGTCTCCCGCCCTCGGAGGTCGCCTCCGCGGCCAAGGCCGCGGAGGGTCCAGAGCCTTACTTATGCGTCGGGTCTTTCACGTCCTTCACGACGTCGAACTCGATGTTGTAGAGCTCGCCGTCCTTACGCTCGACCTTGCGGATGTAGACGTCCTGCACGATATCGCGCGTCGCCGGATCGATGCTGAACGTGCCGCGCGGGCTTTCCAGCTTCATGCCCTTCATCGCTTCGACGAGCGCCGTACCATCGGTGTTGCCGTTGGTCTTCTTCAGCGCCTCGTACATGAGGTGCATGCCGTCATAACCGCTGACGCCGATGAAGTTCGGACGCAGATTGTTGTTGGCCGCCTTGAAATCGGCGACGAACTTCTTGTTCATCGGCGAGTCGTGCGCGGCGGAATAGAAGTGCGATGTCGTCAGGCCGATCACCGCATCGCCCATGCCGTTGAGCTGATCGTCATCGGTGATGTCGCCGGTGCCGATCACCTTGATCCCGGCCTGGCTGATGCCACGATCGACAACCTGGCGCATGAGCGAACCGGCGGTCGGCGCCGGCACGAATAGGAACAGCGCGTCGGGCTTCAGATCCTTGGCGCGCTGCAGGAAGGCGGCGAATTCCGGATTGGCGAGCGGCGCCTTGATCTGCTCGACGACTTTGCCGCCGCGTGCCTCGAGGCCCATCTTGAACGCATCTTGCGCGTCGATGCCCGGACCATAATCGGACACCAGGGACACTGCCGTCTTGATGCCGTTCTTGGCGGCCCATTCGGTGATCGGAATGGTCTGCTGCGGCAGGGTGAAGCTGGCGCGCACGAAATAAGGCGAACGCTCGGTGATGACCGACGTACCGGCGGTCATGATGATGGCCGGAACCTTGGCTTGGGTGATGACCGGGGCAACGGCCAGCGCCAGCGGCGTCAGGCTGAAGCCGGAGAGGAAGGCCACCTTGTCGTTGACGATCAATTCTTGGGCAATGCGACGGGTCTGGTCGGCGACGCCGGTGTCGTCCTTGATGATCAGCTCGATTTTCTTGCCGGCCACCGTATCACCGTTCTGAGCCATGAAAAGACGGGCGCCAGCAACCTTCTGGCGACCGGACGAAGCTTGCGGGCCAGTCAAAGTGGCGATCAGACCAATCTTCACGACTTCCTGAGCGACGGCGCTGGCGAGTGTTCCAGCGAACGGTACGGCGAAGGCGCCGGCGGCAACGCCAGCGAGCAGAAGTCTGCGCTTCATCATTTTCATCCCCTCGAATGCATTGTAAAATGTTCTATAGGTGGGCGCTTGCCTCGACCAGATCGGAGACGTTGCTCCGATCATTTGGTCGGCCGGGACATTTGAACACTTTTCGTCCGCTCGCAAGTCCGTCGTTATCAAAACGATGGCAAAAATCCGCCCCCTGCGACGGTTTTGCGCTGCCCACAAAGTCTAAGAACATGCAACAAAGCCGACGATCGCTCTCCGCTCTCGCTTCAACGGCTGAACGAAGGTCACGTGGCAAGCGAGAATTTGCGGCCATTTACGGGCACTTCTGCCACTGTGCCGCCAAGCGATGCAGCGAGCCTTTAGTTCGAAGCCTATTCAAGTCAGCCCGGCGGGCGCGTATCCCAGTCTGGCGCACCGGGCTGCGCTAGCTCAGCGCCAAGCCTTTCAAACACTGGCCGCGACTTCGATCTCAACCAATTTTTCCGGCGCCGAATAGCCGATCACGCTGGAGATCGTCACGCTCGCCACCTCGGGAAAATACGTAGCGAGGCCGCGTGCAGCGCGGCGCGGTCCGATGGTCTTGGAGACATGGGCAGTGAAATCGAACAGGCGGCTCCAGTCCGTGCCCGCCGCCGTCAGACAGGCATCGATCTTCGCCCGGATGTTTTCCAACTGCTGTTCGAATTCAGGTGACGTGTCGGTATTGCCGGAGAAGAACACCATGCCATCGAGCGCCACATACATCGGCGGTGCGATGATCGGATCATATTCGGCGACCTGTTTGGAGACCTCGGGCCGATGTACGCGCTGCGCCACCAGATCGACCGCGATGCTGGAACCCATCGGCAGCCGTTCCGGATCGATATAGCTCGAGCTGGCGGCGCGACGATGGCCGCCCAGCATGCTGAGCCGCGCGTTGCTGGCGAGTTGGCGTGCTTCCGCGTCGCGCGCATAGAGCCGGCTGCGCACGATATGATCATCGTGAAATCCAGCCTCGATCAGAGCCGAGAGCGCGCTTTCCATCGCCTCACGGCTTTCCCCTTCGATGTCGCCGTTGGCGACGCCGTTAACCGACACTTTCAGGAGCTCCCGCCCCTCGTGCAAAACCCAGACCCGGGAGATCATGCGCGTTCCTCATGCGAATGTGTCTGCAGATCGCGTCTTCGGTCGTGATGTCGATCGTATATCGATCGTGTCTTGCCCGCCCCAATCCTGACCCAGGCCCGCCGCCGACGCAAATCCGATTTCTTTAACGTCGCTCCCCCCTGATCGGTTGCAACCAAGGTCGCATTTTCCAAGATCGGATTTCTTGGCAATTCGATCTTTTCGCATACTGAAAATCCGCTAACCTATTGGCGGAGAGGGATTGAGAGGGAGGGAATATCCATGCTGGGCCTCATGCAAGACTGGCCGCTGCTGATTCCAAAGATCATTGATCATGCGGCGAAACAGCATGGCACGCGGGAGGTCGTGACGCGCTCCGTCGAAGGACCGATCACGCGCACCGACTACGCCACCATCCGGTCCCGCGCCCTGAAAGTGGCGCAGCGCCTGAGCCGGCAGGGCATCCGCGCCGGAGACCGCATTGCAACACTGGCCTGGAACACCGCCCGCCATCTCGAATCCTGGTATGGGATCACCGGCGCCGGCGCGATCTACCACACGGTTAACCCCCGCCTGTTTCCCGAGCAGATCGTCTGGATCGTCAACCATGCGGAAGACCGCATGGTTCTGGTCGACCTGACCTTCGTGCCCCTGCTCGAAGCAATCGCCTCACGCCTGCCATCGGTCGAACGTTACATTGTCCTGACCGATGCCGCGCATATGCCTAAGACGACGCTGAAGAATGCCGTCGCCTATGAGGATTGGATCGCCGAGGTCGACGGCGATTTCCGTTGGCTTGAGCTCGACGAACGCTCGGCTGCCGGCCTCTGCTACACGTCAGGCACGACGGGTGATCCCAAGGGCGTGCTCTATTCGCATCGCTCCAACGTGCTGCATGCACTCGCCGCCAGTCAGATCGACTGCCTGGCGATCAGCGCCAACACGTCCATTCTGCCGATCGTGCCCTTGTTCCATGCCAATTCCTGGTCGATCGCTTTTTCGGCGCCGATGGCGGGCGCAAAAATGGTGATGCCGGGACCGAAGCTCGATGGTGCCTCGGTCTACGAACTTCTGGAAGCCGAGCAGGTGACGTGCACGGCCGGTGTGCCGACCGTCTGGGCCATGCTGCTGCAATATATCGAGAAGGAACAGAAGACCTTTTCCACTTTGAAGCGCTTGATCGTCGGTGGCTCTGCGGCGCCGCGCGCGATGATCGAGGCCTTCGAGAAACGCTATGGCGTCGAAGTGATCCACGCCTGGGGCATGACCGAAATGAGCCCGCTCGGCACGGTTTGCTCGGTCAAACCCGCGGTCAGCGGACTTCAAGGCGAAGCGCTTTACGACCTCAAGGTCAAACAAGGCTTCACGCCGTTCTTGATCGAAATGAAGATCACCGATGACGACGGCAAGGAACTGCCATGGGACGGCAAAACGTTCGGCCGTCTGAAAGTCGCAGGACCGGCGGTGGTGAAGGCCTATTATCGGGGCGAAGGCAATGTCCTCGACGAAGAAGGCTTTTTCGATACCGGCGATGTCGCCACCATCGATAGCCACGGCTACATGGCCATCACCGACCGCTCGAAAGACGTGATCAAATCAGGCGGCGAATGGATTTCGTCGATCGATCTGGAAAATATCGCCTGCGGCCATCCCGACGTGGCGGAGGCCGCCGTCATCGGCATCCGCCATCCGAAGTGGGACGAGCGGCCCCTGCTGGTGGTGGTACAGAAGCCCGAACGGACGGTCGATAAGGCGGACCTGCTCGCCTTTCTATCCAGCCGAATTGCCAAATGGTGGCTGCCCGACGACGTGCAGATCGTCAGCGAAATCCCCCATACGGCGACGGGAAAAATCAATAAAGTGCGGCTGCGCGAGCAGTTTGTCGATTATCGGCTGCCCACGGCAGTTTAAAGCCCGGGACACCCTTAGGTTGCGCCGCAGCACCTTCAAGGGCATGATGGCCTTCTCAAGGTACAGCCGCATTGCCAAAGCAATGCGACTGGCAATGGAGGCATCATGAGCCGACGCATTCGCGTGCTGATGATTTTCCCGCGCTTCAATCCGCACTCCTTCTGGAGTTACGAGGGCGCGGTTGAAGTGCTCGGCGCCAAATATCCGGCTGCGCCCCTCGGCATGATCACCCTTGCCGCCTTGCTGCCGGCCGAATGGGACATCCGCCTCATCAATCGCAACACTGAAGCGCTGGAAGAGCACGATCTCGACTGGCCCGACATGGTGATGACCGGAGGCATGCTCTCGCAACAGAACGATGCCCTCGCCCTGATCGAGCGTTGCCGTGCGCGCAATCTGCCTGTCGTCGTCGGCGGCCCGGACGCCACCTCAAGCCCGCATATCTACGATCGCGCCGACTTCCAGGTGCTCGGCGAAGTCGAAGACATCATCGTCGATTTCATTGCCGCATGGGAACGCGGCGAACGGCACGGCCGCTTCACAGCCCCGCGCTTCCAGGTCAACGTGACGAAGACGCCGATCCCGCGCTTCGATCTCTTGAAGTTCAAGGACTATCTTTATATCGGCCTGCAATTCTCGCGCGGCTGCCCGTTTACCTGCGAATTCTGCGACATCATCGAACTCTACGGCCGCAATCCACGCGCCAAGACGAACGATCAGATGTTGGCCGAACTCGACCGGCTTTACGAGCTTGGCTATCGCGGCCATCTCGATTTCGTCGATGACAATCTGATCGGCAACAAAAAGGCAGTGAAACTTTTCCTGCCGCATCTCATCGCCTGGCAGAAGCGGCGCCGTTATCCATTCACTTTCTCGACCGAAGCTTCGCTCAACATCGCCGACGATCCTGCTTTGATGACGATGATGCGCGACGCGAATTTCTTCGGCTTCTTCGTCGGCATCGAAAGTCCCGATCCCGAAACCCTCGTTCAGACGGCGAAGAAGCAGAATATCAAGCACGAGATCTACGAGAGCGTGCACAAGATCTACGCGCACGGCATGATCCTGTTTCCAGGCTTCATCGTCGGCTTCGATTCCGAAAAGCAAGGGGTCGCCGACGGCATCATCCAATGCGTTGAGGACGCAGCGCTGCCGATGGGCATGCTGGGGCTGCTTTATGCCCTGCCCGGCACTCAGTTGACGCGACGGCTGACCAAGGAAGGCCGTCTGCATCCGGAAACCGGCCACGATCTCGACAGCCGGCAAGGCGACTTTGCTTTGTCAGGGTTGAATTTCGACACGCTGCGGCCGCGCGCCGACATCCTGCGCGACTTCGCCGGTGTCCTGCGCCGCCTCTATGAACCGAAGGCTTATTTCGGCCGGCTGCGCCGCGCCGTTTTGCCGATGCAGCGGGTGAAATTGCCGGCCTGGATCGCGATCCGCGATTCATTGCGGGAAATCGACCGCTTTTTCAGGATCATGTGGGAGGTCACACTGCATCGGCCCGATATGCGCTGGCCGGTCTGGAAGCTGATCGTCGAGTGTTTGATCCGCAATCCGAACGCCGTCCGTAACATCATGGTCATGGTGGTGTTCTATCTGTATCTTGCGCCGCTCAGCCGATTCTGGATCGGCGAAACCGAACGGCAGATCGAGGCCATCGAATCCGGCCGCTGGCAACCGCCTCTCGCGACACGCACGCCAGCCCTGGCTCCTGTCTGAGCGAAGCCGCTTCTTTGATTCATTGCTGAATGTTTTTTTATTCATACAAAAGGCAGCAGGCTGGGTTTATGACTGATCAAGTGATTTCAACGAACGGGCCCTCACCACGGCCCGGCGATCGTATTGGCTTTATTCGCAACGGCGGCCGCTTCCTGCATCTGCTCGTGCGCGGCGCACTTTTGCAGATCGTGACCTTCGGCTTTTATCGCTTTTGGCTGACCACCGACCTGCGCCGCCATCTATGGTCGCGCACGACGTTGAACGGGGAGAATTTCGAATATACCGGCCGTGGCCGCGAATTGCTGGTCGGCTTTCTGATCGCTCTCGCCATTCTGGTGCCGATCTATCTGGCCGTCTTCCTCATCGGCATCTGGCTGGAGAATCTACGCGCTTTCTCGTCGCTGCTGCTCATCCTGTTCATGTTCCTGTTCGGACAGTTCGCGCTTTACCGGGCGCGGCGCTATCGCTTGTCGCGCACCATCTGGCGCGGCGTGCGTTTCTGGATGACAGGCTCGGGCTGGGCCTATGCGCTGCGCGCCTTTGGCTGGCAGATCCTCGTCGTGCTGTCTTTGGGGCTCGTTTATCCGTGGTATGCGCGCTGGCGCGAAAGCTTCAAGATGCGCAACACCTATTATGGCGATGCGCCCGGGGCTTTCGAAGGACGCGGCGGCCAGTTTTTCAAACGCGGCTTTGGTTTATGGTTGCTCACCGTCGGTGGGCTGCTCGCGCTTGGGGCCGTCGCCGCGAGCTTCGATTGGATCAGACTGGAAGGCAAGGAAGTCCCGCGCGCGGCTTCCATCGCGCTGGGTGCGGCGGTCTCGCTCTGGCTTCTCGCCTCAGCCATCGCCTATCCCTATTTCCGCGCCATCGAATGGCGCTGGTGGGCACAGGGTGTGCGCCTCGGCAATGTCTCGCTGCATTCGACGCTGCGCGGCGGACAATTGCTGAAACTCTATCTGCGGATCATCGGCTGGGTGCTGCTGCTGCTCATCGGCTGGATCGTGATCGGCGCGATCCTCGCCTTGATCGTGCATCTGGGTCTGGGCGACCTCAAGCTTCTCTTGAGCGAAACCTCGGCGCGGATGAAGTCGCCCGGCATTTTCCACATTGCCGTGCTGGTCGTCGCGGTCATCCTCTACTTGTTGATTTTGATGTCTTTCGGCGTGGTGCAACGTTTCTTCACCATGCATGAACTGTGGCGCATCATCGTCGAATCCCTCACCGTCGAGAACGTCGCCTCCCTCGAAGGCGTGATCCAGCGCGGCGACGCGACGAGTGCCCTTGGCGAGGGGCTTGCCGACAGCCTGGATGTTGGTGGATTCTAATGGCCATGGAAGGCTCCGGCACATTCTACGACGGACTGTCGAACAAGCCGCACAAGGTGGTCGTGCGGCTTGGGCCGACACTCGAAATCGTCGAGTACGGCCGTGTCCTGGCCGGCTGGCCTTATGAATGGGTGCGCCGGGCCGACTCGTCGGACGGCAGCTTTCGCCTGCGCACCTTGAACGGGGCAGAACTGGCGCGTCTGATCATGCCCGACGATATGTTCGCGGCGCAGGTACGCAAGGCCTGTCCGCGTCTCGATGTCGAGGACACCACCTCGCGAACGGCCACCGGCCGGATCATCCTCTGGTCGCTCGCCGCCGCCGGATCGCTCATCCTCACCGGGCTCTACGGCATTCCCTACGCGGCCGAGAAGCTGACGCCGTTGGTGCCGCTGTCGTTTGAAAATTACCTCGGCGAGGCGACGGACAAACAGGTCGCCACGATCTTCAACACGACGGCCTGCGACACCCCCGACGGCACAGCGGCCTTCCGCAAACTGATCGGCAAGATCGTGGCGCCGGCCAATCTGCCCGTGGCGGTGCGCGCCAGCGTGGTGCGCTCGAACATCCCCAACGCCATCGCTCTGCCGGGCGGCAAGGTCTATCTGTTTCGCGGCCTGCTCGACAAAGCCCAAAGTCCCGACGAGGTCGCCGGCGTGCTGGCGCATGAGCTCGGCCATGTGAAACATCGCGACAGCATGCGGATCCTCATCCAGGCCGGCGGCACGTCCTTCCTGCTCGGCCTGCTGTTCGGCGACGTCACGGGCTCGGGCGCGGCGATCTATGCGGCCAAAACGCTGACCAATGCCTCCTACACGCGCGACGCCGAGCGAAATGCCGATGGGCTGGCCATCGAAGTGCTGCAAAGCCTCGGCCGCTCCCCCAAACCCCTGGGCGAACTGCTGTTGCGGGTGACGGGGCCGGAGGACAAAGGCCTGATGAACCTTGTCGCCAGCCATCCTTTGTCGGAAGAACGGCTGCAGCGGATGGCAGCCGCCGCCCCCGCGACGGCTGGACCGCCGATCCTCAGCGAGGCAGAGTGGCAAAGCCTGAAGCAGATTTGCGGCCCCGCCAAACCAAGCGACAAGACGAACGACAAGAAATGAGCAACGACAACGACCCCGAGATGATCGTATCCGGCCGCGCCTGCGGCACCTGCACCATGTGCTGCAAGGTTCTCTACATCACCGACTTCGCCAAGCCGGCCGGCCGCTGGTGCAGCCACGTCAAGCCCGGTGTCGGCTGTTCGATCTACGATCAACGCCCGCAGACCTGCCGCACCTTCCTGTGCAAATGGCTGCAGGATGAGCATATGGGCGACGAATGGAAGCCCGAGCGGTCGAAATTCGTCATCTCGCAGATGACCGAGGGCGGCAATCTCTTGATCGCCGTCGATCCGAACTTCGCGAATGCCTGGCGCCGGCCGCCCTATTTCGCCGTCATCCATCGCTGGATTCTCGATGGCGCGGCGCAGGGCCGCTTCGTCTTCGTGCGCATCGGCGAGCGCTGCCTCGCGCTGCTGCCCGATGGCGAGCGCGATCTTGGCGCCGTTGGCCCGCTGGATCGCATTGCTGTGTCGCGTCAAGCCGGCCCTGCCGGCCCTGTTTTCACAGCCACGGTGCACCGGAATGCGGCCTGAGCGGCGGGCGTTGCCATAGGGATCGGCCGGATGCGGCGGCTCATTCTTGAAGAACCGATTTCGGCTTCGGCGATCTGGGCCCGCCGGCTGGCGGTTTTCGCCATCGCCCTGGCGGCCATCGCGGTCATCCTGGTGCGCACGCGCGCGGCTGACGCCACCGCCGGTCTATCCGTCCTGGGCGCGGCCATCTTTCTTGCCTGCACCGCTTTGCTGTTTGCCGGGGCCGCCGCCGTCACCATCTGGCGCCTGGGTCAACGCGGTGTCGGCATCGCCGTCGCCGCCGTCTTCCTGGCGGTGATCGTCCTTGCCTATCCGGGATTTCTCGCGGTGCAGGCGGTACGGCTGCCGGTCATCAAGGATATTTCGACCGATATCAACGATCCGCCGGCCTTTGCCCGCTCGGCGCGGGCCTTGCGCGGACGCAATGGTTTCATTCCGCCCGAAGTGCCGCCAGAACAGCGCCTGGAGCAGCGGCGCGCCTATCCCACCGTGCAGCCGATCAACATCGATCTCGAGCCGGAGGAGGTTTACCAGCTCGTCCTGCGCGCGGCGGCGGCGCTCGGCTGGCAGGTGGTCGATCAGATTCCGCCCGGCGGGCGCGCTGGCATCGGCCGCGTCGATGCGGTCGACCGCTCGATCATCATGGGACTGCCCGATGACATCACCGTGCGCATCCGCCCGCTCGCCGCGCAAACGCGCATCGACATCCGCTCCGCTTCTCGCGCCGGCCGGCACGATTTCGGCGCCAATGCCAATCGCATTCAGCGCTTCAGCCAGGAAATGCAGACCCAGCTCGATGCCCGATAACGCTATATCTATCTGAATATAGCGTTGCTATAGGAGCGTGTTCGCTTCGGAGCTGGAATGAGCATACCCACATCGACCTATGTCGCCACGAGCGGCGCCGCCTATCAACGTTTCCTGGGCCGCTGGACGGAAGCGCTCGCCCAGGAATTCGCTGGCTTTGCCTCACCCACCATGCCCGGGCCTTTGCTCGATGCCGGCTGCGGGACCGGCAGCCTGGCGCTGGAACTGGCACGGAGCTTCCCCGATCGCGATGTCTTCGGCATCGACGTCGCACAGCCTTACGTCGACTACGCCAATGGACGCGCGACCGGAGGCCGCCCAGCGTTCAGCAAAGCCAGCGCCACCGCACTGCCATTCGCGGATGCGACTTTCGCCGCGAGCTATGCGCAGCTCGTCATCAACTTCATTCCACAACCGCAGCAAGCCCTTGCTGAGATGATCCGCGTGACCAAGCCCGGTGGCGCTGTCTCGGCGACAATCTGGGATTTTCGCGGCGGCCTCGTTTATCAGCGCCTATTCTGGGATGCGGCTTCGGGCATCGAGCCTAGCGCTGGTGCGGCGCGCGACAAGCATTTCTCGACGCCGCTCGCCAAACTCGATCCGCTGCTGGACCTCTGGCGGCAGTCGCCTTTGCGCGATGTGCGTTTCGCCTCGCTGCACACCCGCATGGATTATGCCAGCTTCGATGACTATTGGGAGCCGCTGACCGGCGGACAGGGACCGGTCGGCGTCTATATCGATGCGCTCGCCCCGGCTCTGCGCGAGAATATCCGCACGCAGGTACGCCTGGCTTATCTCGCCGGCGACCCAGATGGACCGCGCTCAATGGTGGCAACCGCCTGGGCCGTCACCGGCACCAAGGCAGCGCGCTGATTACTGTTCGAGCTTGACGCGGCCCGACTTCAGAAGATCGCGAAAAATCGCCTGTTCTTTCGCGATGACCGCCGGCATGGCGTCGGGCGCGCTGGCGACGACCGTATAGCCTTGCGCCGACAACATGCTCAGTACTTCAGGACGCTTGAGCGCCGACAGGAAAGCGCCATTCACCTTCGCCACGAGGTCTTTCGACATGCCGGGCGGCCCCATGAAACCGAGCCAGCCCGCCGCCACCGCCTGTTTGATCCCGACCGCGTTCAGGCTCGGCGCACCGGGATAAATGTCCCAGGTATCCTGCGCCGACACGGCGAGAATTTTGATCTTGCCGTCATCCGCCAGGCCTTTGCCCGCGCCGGTGACGAGGGTGAAATCAACGATGCCGGCCAGCAGGTCGGTCGTCGCCGGCGCTTCGCCACGATAGGGCACATGCAGCGCATTGACGCCGGCTTCCTTCAGGATCGCCTCGGACCAGAAATGGTAAGACGTGCCGGCGCCCGCCGAACTATAGGTGAGCTGCCCGGACCTCGCCTTCGTCGAGCGCATCAGCTCCTGAAAGTTCTGCGCCGGCGTTTTCTGCGGATTGATGGCAAGACCGAAATAGGTTTCCACGGCGATGGTGATCGGCGTGAACTTCTTATCGAGATCGGCATATTTCGCATCGGTGATCGGCAGAAGCGACAGCAGTGCCGGCACGGCCAGAGCCAGCGTATAGCCATCCGGCTCCGCGCGAATGAGCTGGTCGAGCGCGATGCGACCGCTGGCGCCTGTACGGTTTTCGACGACGAAAGATTGCTTCAACTCGGTCGTCGCTTGCGTGGCGACGGCGCGTGCCACCGCATCGGCGACACCGCCCGCCGGATAAGGCACGAGGATCGTGACCGTGCGCGCCGGCCATTCCTGCGCGGCCACGGGCATGGCGGCAAGCCCAGCAAAGACGACTGCAAGGCATAGTTTGCCCAGATGTTTCATCTTATCTCCCTCCCGAGATCGATGGTGATGGCTCAGTTGACGCGACGCTTCAAGAAATCGAGCAGGACGCGATTGAAGGCCTGCGGCTGTTCGGCCCAGGCGTAGTGTCCCGCATCTTCAATGGTCGCGAATTCAGAGCCCGCGATGACGGAGGCCATCTGCTGCATGCCGTCCGGTTTGCCGACCGGATCGTGCCGACCGGCGATGCACAGGGTCGGGACGGCGATTTTCCGCAGGACCGGCAGACCGTCCCAGGCCTGGATGGCATACATGGCGGCGCGAAACGTCGGCGTCGGCGTCGTAGCCGCAACTTCGATGACGAGATCGGCGAGCGGCCCGGACGATGTCGGCGCGAACATGGATTTCACCAATGGCGTGGCGGCGGCCGCCAAGGTCGCATGCTGGGTCAAAGGCGCGAGACGCTTTTCCAGAAAGTCCTCGGCGAAATCCTTGCCGCCTTGCTGCAACGACGACAGCGTGGCCGAGAGAACCAGCGCATGTAGGTTTTGCGGCGCCAATTCGTAGACCTTCGGCGCGATGAGCCCGCCCATGGAATGACCGAAAACCACATTGCGTTGCGTGCCAACCTGCTTGATCAGACGCACGCAAGCGGCCGCGAGGCTTTCGATGCTGAAATCATCTGGCAATGGCGAGATGCCGTAACCCGGCGCATCCCAGGCGACGACGCGATAGCCGGCCTTCACCAGCGCTTCGATCTCCGGCTTCCAATAGTCCTTCGAGCCATAGCCCCCATGCAGCAGAAAGACAGTGGTCGCGCCGGAGCCGGCGACAAGATGATCCGGACATGTTTGTTCTGTCATGACGCCCTCCCCCGACGTTGCATGGACTGTGAAGATTCGATCCAGCGCGAAAGTGCTTCGGCCAGCACGGCCGGCTGCTCGATCGGCAGCAAATGGCCGGCGCGCGGCACGGAGACCCATTGCGTCCGTGGAGCCGACAGTTGCATGCGTCGCATAGTGTCGAGCGGAATGACACGATCGTCTTCGGCGGCGACGAGCAGGCACGGCATGGACGCGGTTGCAAGGAGCACCGTGCGGTCCGGTCGGGCCTTGCTGGCATATTGATGAGCGATAAAGCGCTTCTCGCCATAGTCACGCGCGATGCGCAGACGCAGAGCCGATATCGCCGGGTCGCTCGCCGCATCCGGATGCAGTGCTATGGCCCCAGGTCCCTCGACCAGCTTCATATGCTCGCCACGTTCCGCCGCGGCTACGGCCGCATCGCGGGCAGCCTTCTGCTGCTCGGTATCGGCGAAGGACGACGTACAGATCAGCGCGAGGCCTTCGATACGCTCCGGCGCCTGCTCCAGCATGGCGAGCGCCACATAGCCGCCAAAGGAAAAGCCAGCGAGATGGAAACGAGGCGGCGCCTGTTCAAGCAGATCGGCAGCGATCGCTTCGACGCTTGGCAGCGCGGCGCAATCGACCGGATGGCTCACGATCGTCGCCGGCAAAGCGGCGATCACGCCCGTCCACGTCTCGCGCGTGTTGTTGACGCCAGGAACGAGAACCAGCTCGCTCATGCGGCAGCCGCCGGACGCTCTCCGTACAACCGATCGGCTTCGACCCAGCAAGCATGGGTGCCGACCTGGATGCGCTCGGGCAGAATGACCCGCGCGATCGGGCCCGCCGCCATATCGTCGGCGCGCAGGATCAGGCACTCTGAGAGGTTTTCATTCATGTCGGTGACGAAGGTCAAGACATAGCCGTCATCTTCGCGCGTTGCGCCGACAGCCCGCGCCATTTGCGGCTCGCTGCCGTAACGGCCTTCGCCATATTCGTAACGAACGGCCGTACCCTGCTGCAGATCGAAGCGTTTGAGACCTGAGAACAGCCAGTCGCCCTTCTTGTAGAGCACGTTGTACGAATAGCGATACGGCAGACCGACGATCTCGTTGCTGACGGTCGGGAATTCGGTGATCTCGTCATCGAGCCGTTCTTCGCGCGTCTCGCCCGTGCGCATGTTGAAGCGCCAGCGATGCATGAAGGTGGGGTTATTGTGCTTGTCGAGATTGGCGCGAATGCGCTCGAACATATTGTTGTGTTCGTTGACCGGGATTTTCTTGAAGTCCGGCATGATGCAAGCGTCCATCACCACCTCGTCGCCGTCCTCGAAACAATTGGCGAGATGCAGGATGAAGCAGGATGAAGCTTCGAACCACCGGATGCTCGTGTTGTCGCCGTAGCGCGGCACGATGCCGAAGCGCGCCGGCATGTCGCGGTTGAACACCAGATCGTGCACGCCCTTCTTTAGCGCCACCGGATCGAAATAGAGCGGCATGTCGTGCAATACGGTGTAGTTTTTGGTGATACCGAGATCATGCGGCCAGCGTGCGCCCGGCAGTTCGATCGGCACATAGTGCACCACCTCGCCTTTGGCGTTGCAGACACCGTAATTCATGTAAGGCGGATGTTCGGGATAGTTGAAGAACATCAGTTCGCCGGTGGTGTTATCGACTTTGGCGTGGGACGACACGCCATCCTTCACCAGCGCCATGTTGATATCGGGGCCGAGCGTTTCCAACGTGATCGGATCAAGCCGCCAAGGCTCGCCGCCCTGGGACATGGTGGCGAGCAGCTTGCCGTTGTGAATGAGGACATCGGTGCCGGCATTGTCCTTCATGGCGCCGATCGAACCCCATCCCCGCCGCTGATAGAGATTGGGATTGAGAAGGCCCGGCCAAAGCGCCTTGCCCGCTGCCTGTTCGGCGAGGAAGCCGGTCGTGCGGACGAAGCGGTTGCGATATTCCGCCTTGCCGTCGTGAAAATGCACCGCATGCATCATCGCGTCGCCATCGAACGGATGGTAGACGCCGATCGGCTCATGCACCTGATTATGGGTGTTGCGCACGTAAATGCCGGCCAGGTCCTTCGGTATCTCGCCGATGACTTTCAGGTCCGGACCGGTGATCGCGTATTCGGTGTCATTTGGCGTGAACGGCCCGCGCAGAAAAGGATTGCCAGCCTCGTTCTTGAGCGTCAGCTCGACCTTGTTCCTCTCCAGCATGGCATCGCTCCATATTTGATTTATCAATTATTGATAGATCAAATATTTTCTGTCAAGAGGCCGGCAGCGGAGGCACGAGGATGAGATCATGGTTCTATGGGGCGAATCGCGCCATGGTTCGCCGATGAAGCAGCGAACGCTTTCTCCCGAGGCAACACAGGACGATGCCGTGCTCTACCACGAGAGCACGATGGCACTGGCGCGGATGTTGCGGGTTAGCAATCTGACGACGAGCGTGTTCGAGCGGATGACGGGCGTGCATATCGCCCAATGGCGCATCCTGTCGTTTCTGGCGCACAATCCCGATTGCACGCAGAAACAACTCAAGGATGCGCATCAGGTCGATCCGGCCGCCATCACCCGTTCGGTTAAACTGTTGGAGCGCGGCAAGCTGGTCGTGCGGCGGACGGATGCGGACGACAACCGCCTTACCCGCGTCATCCTCACGCCGGCTGGCGAAAAGCTGGTGGCGGAAGTTTCGGAGCGTCGCCGTCTCTATCTGCGCCAAGCCTTGAAGGACATCGCGCCAAGCGACATCGACATTTTCGAGAAAGTCCTCATCAACCTGGAAGCCAATACGCAGAAAATGGCCGCGGCGCAGGGCGATTAAGGGAGCGGCCATCATGGCCAAGACCGATTATGCCGATGTCGACGCTTATATCGCCGCGCAGCCGGAAACTTCGCGCGCCTTGTTGCGCGACATGCGGCAAGCGATCCGCGACGCCATGCCGGGCGCACAGGAAGTCATCTCCTATCAGATCCCGACCTATAAGCTGCACGGTCGCGCGGTACTCTTCTTCGCCGGCTGGAAGCAGCACGTTTCGCTTTACCCAGTGACGGACAAGCTCGTTGCCGCCTTCCGCGACGAACTCGGGCCTTACGAGGTCGAGAAAGGCACGATCCGCTTTGCCTTCAAGAAAGGCGTACCGCTGGACCTGATCAAACGCATAGCAGCATTCCGCGCCGAAGAGATGGCCGAGCCGCCGCGCAAGAAAACCGCGGTCAAATCCAAATGAAGCGCCCGTTCTCGAACACGAGCAACCGTCCCTGCCAGATGTCGGTGACGGCCGCGCGCTCCGGAGCGAGACCGGCGAGGATCACCATCAGCGCGCGGGCCACGCCGCCGTGCGAAACGACCACGCAATCGTCTGCGTGTGCCTCAAGCCAGGGCCGCATGCGCTCCGTCAACATGGCGTAGCTCTCGCCCTCCGGCGGCAGGGTGTTCCATTTGTCGGCTTCTCGCGCCAAGGCCGCCTGCAATTCGATCTGCCGGACCTGCGGCCAGGTCTTGCCTTCCCAAGCACCAAAACTCAGTTCGACCAGGCCTTCGTCCAATGCATAGGCGGCCGGATCGAGCCCAATGGTGGCCCGGGCGATTTCCATGGTCCGGCGGGCACGCAAGAGCGGCGAGGAGATGTAAGGCAAAGCCGCATCGGCGACGCGCTGCGGCCCCAGCAGGGAGAGCAATTTGCGCCCGGCGTTGGCCGCCTGGTATTCGCCCTTGGCATTCAGCGCGATATCCTGGCGCCCCTGCAAACGCCCTTCGGCGTTCCAGTCGGTTTCTCCGTGGCGGATGAAGATGAGTCGTTGAGGCGCCATGTCCGTCGCTTAAAGCAATCGTGTTTCCATCGAAACACAATTTGCTTGCGGGGCGCTGGCGGGCAAATGAGGCCTTGGCCTCACTCCTTGCTGGCGACGGTGATGTCGGGCGCGGTCGGGTTCTTCATGCCCACGACATGATAGCCGGCATCGACATGGAGAATCTCACCGGTGATGCCACGCCCCATGGGCGACAGCAGGAAAGCCGCCGTCTCGCCCACTTCCTCGATCGTCACCGTGCGGCGCAACGGCGCGTTATATTCGTTCCACTTGAGGATATAGCGGAAGTCGCCGATCCCGGAGGCCGCCAGCGTCTTGATCGGGCCGGCCGATATGGCATTGACGCGAATGTTCTTCTCGCCAAGGTCGGCGGCGAGATAGCGAACGCTCGCTTCCAGCGCCGCCTTGGCAACGCCCATGACGTTGTAATGCGGCATCCACTTTTCGGCGCCGTAATAGGTCAAGGTCAGCAGCGAACCGCCGTCCTTCATCAGCTTTTCGGCGCGCTGCGCCACGGCCGTGAAGGAATAGCAGGAGATCTGCAGCGACTTGGAGAAATTGCCCGCCGTCGTATCGACGTAGCGGCCGGTCAGTTCGTCCTTGTCGGAAAAGGCGATGCAATGGACGACGAAATCGAGGCCGCCCCATTCCTTTTCGATGGCGGCGAACACCGCGTCCATCGAGGCTTCGTCGGTGACGTCGCAATGGCCGGCAACGAAAGCGCCGAGGTTTTCAGCCAACGGCCGGACGCGCTTTTCCAGCGCTTCGCCCTGATAGGTGAAAGCCAATTGCGCGCCCTGATCGTGGGCGGCCTTGGCGATGCCCCAGGCAATCGACCGGTTGTTGGCGACGCCCATGACAAGGCCGCGCTTGCCGGCAAGAATGCCCGATTCCTGTGCCATATTCGCCTCGAGACTCGCTCCGATGGATGGCCGAATTCCATAAATGGCGGCCGCTACCCTCACTGTGGCGTTTAATTGTTCAAAGAAGCCAAGGCAAGCAGACCAAGGTGTGAATACCGTCCGGTTTCGTCCGGTATGGGCGGAAATATGTGGACCACCCTCCAACCACCCAGGGATTAATGGCTAAAAGAAGCCATGCCACCCGCGAATGGCTGTTGTGACCGTTAAATTTCCCATGAATCATGCCTGCGGCGGTATAGCGGTTGAAGGCCCTTTAAAGGACGTGACCCGACGCCCATGTTCGGCATAAACTCCGAAGACGGACAGGCGGCTAGACAGGGAAGACGCCAAAGTGAAGCGCAGCGTGGTGGAACGATTGACGG
>MKVW01000001.1:0-183602 GCA_001898965.1 Rhizobiales bacterium 62-17 | reverse complement strand
CTGACGATCGAAGCAGCCCTGACCGCCGACGACACCGCCGGCCGGTCCGACATCCGCATCTGCCTCTTCCAGCACATGATCGACAAGGCCCGCGCGGCGCACAAAGCCGCCGCGACCGAGCCGGTTCCCGCCGAACCGACCGAAGACGCCGATATGACCATCGCCCTGACGGCCCTGCGCTTCGAGGAACGCGCCGCCTACCTCCTCGTCGCCCTGGAGGAATTCGGCTATGCCGACGCCGCCGCGGTCATGCGCGTGCCCTACGATGTGCTGGCGACGCGGGTGGCGCAGGCCCGCATCCGATTGGACGAGTTTTTCGACGAAGCCGGCCGCCGGGCCGCCAGCGGCTCGGCCCGCGGGACACCGCCCGGTCATTTGCGCATCGTGAAGTGAGGCCAGTGGGACAGTCATGTTTTCCAGCAAACTGGTCAGCGCGGCGGAACTGAGTGCCTTTCTCGACGGCGAAACCGAGCCGTCGCGGCGAGCTCTGCTGCGCGAACATCTGCGCTCCTCGCCTGCCGACGCACAACGGCTGGCGCGCTGGCGCCAGCGCGAGGAAGCCCTGCGCGCCGCTTTCGCGCCGGCGATTCGCGAAGGCGCCGGCCCGATTGGCCCGCTTGCCCGTTCGCTCGATCAAAAAGTTTTTCCGCGTGAGCGCCGCCCGGCCATGCGCGTCTCAAGCGCCGAGAACCAGCGCAGCGACGAGCCGATCCGCGACCTGCCACTGACGAAAGCCGCCGCCAGCCCCACTTCGACCCAGCGCCAGATGCTGGTCGTCGCGGTCTGCGCCTTCCTGGTCGGTGCGGCAGCGATGTTCGTCGGCTTGAAGCTCATCGACGAGCAACGCAGCCCGCAGCAGACGACGGCGCCGGAACGGCCAAGCGATAGCGCGCGCTGAACGCGCCGTCTTGATTTCGCGCCTCAATAGGTAGAAGTTCCACCCTAAAGCTACGAGTCGTTGGGAGCAACGACATGTGGAACCAAACCTATAATCCGCTGAATAACGAGACTTTCTCGACGATCGCCGCGGCACTCCCGGCGGTTACGCTTCTCGTCCTGATCGCCAGCGGCAAGGTCAAAGCCCATATCGCGGCGGTGGTTGCCCTGATCGTCGCCAACCTGGTCGCGATCTTTATCTTCACGATGCCCGCCAACATGTCGGTCCACGCCTCGCTGCTGGGCGTGGTCACGGGTTTCTTCCCGATCGGCTGGATCGTGCTCAATGTCATCTATCTTTACCGCATCACGGTGGAGAGCGGCCGTTTCGAACTGCTGCAGCGGGCGATCGGCGGCGTCACCGAAGACCGGCGGCTGCAGCTTCTGCTCATCGCCTTTTCCTTCGGTGCTTTCTTCGAAGGCGCTTCGGGTTTCGGAACGCCAGTGGCGATCACTGGCGCCATTCTCATCGGCCTCGGCTTTTCGCCGCTCGCCGCCTCCGGCCTGTCGCTGATCGCCAATACGGCACCGGTCGCTTTCGGCGCGCTCGGCACGCCAATCCAGGGCCTGTCCTCGGTGACGGGGCTCGATCCCTATGTGCTCGGCGCGATGGTCGGCCGGCAATTGCCGGTGTTTTCCCTGATCGTGCCGTTCTGGGTGGTCGGCGCTTTCGCCGGCTGGCGCGGCATGATGGCCGTTTGGCCCGCCATCCTCGTCACCGGCGTTTCCTTCGCCATCCCGCAGTATGTGATCTCCAACTATATCAACCCATGGATCGTCGACATCGGCGCGTCGTTGATCTCGATGGGCTGTCTCATTCTGTTCCTGAAGGTCTGGCAACCGCGGGAAATCTGGCTCTCGCCGGCGCTGCGCGGCAAGGATGAATCGGCCGCGCTGGCCAAGCCTGCGACGCTGACCGACAAACCGCGACTGACCCAACAACAATTGTGGAGCGCCTTGCTACCGTGGATCCTGGTCTGCGTCGTCATGCTGATCTGGGGCAACGGCGCATTCAAGACTTGGGCGAATGCGATATTCACCTGGAATTACGCGGTTCCGGAACTGCACAATCTGATCAACAAGGTGGCGCCGGTCGTGCCGAAACCGACGCCGGAAGGCGCGGTCTTTGCCTTCACCTATCTCTCCTTCACCGGGTCGGGCATGCTGCTGGCTGCCATCGTCTCCGGCCTGCTGATGGGATTTTCTCCCGCCAAGCTCATTGCCGAATACGGCCGCACGCTGAAAGTCTGCGCCGTTTCGCTGATCACGATTTCGGCCATGCTGGCGATCGGAACATTGACGCGGCTGTCGGGTCTCGACGCGACGCTCGGTCTCGCCTTCGCCGCCACCGGCGTCCTCTATCCTTTCTTCGGCACCTTGCTCGGCTGGTTGGGCGTGGCCCTCACCGGCTCCGATACCTCTTCCAATGTCCTGTTCGGCAATCTGCAAAAGATCACGTCGGAGCAATTGGGGCTTTCACCGATCCTGATGGCGGCGGCCAATTCCTCGGGCGGCGTGATGGGCAAGATGATCGATGCGCAATCGATCGTCGTCGCCTCCACCGCCACCAATTGGTATGGCCATGAGGGCACGATCCTGCGCTACGTGTTCTGGCATTCGATCATTCTGGCCAGCCTCGTCGGTCTCTTCGTCACCTTGCAAGCCTATGTCTATCCGTTCACGGCCATGGTGCTGCATTAACGACGAAGGCCGGGCATCAAGCCCGGCCTTCGTTCTCCATCGCCTTACTCGGCGCGTTACGTCTTGCGCGGATTATAAGGGTGCTCGGCCTGCATCTTGCGGGCGGTTGCTTCCAACTCCGGATCAGAGGTCTCCGGCAGGACGATCTTTAACGTGACCAGCAGATCGCCGAGCGGCTTGCCGCTCTGCTCGGGCAGCCCCTTGCCGCGCAAGCGCATGGTGCGACCGGAATTGCTGTTCGGCGGGATTCTGAGCTCCACCGCGCCGGTCAGCGTCGGCACTTCCACGGTGGCGCCCAACACTGCTTCATAGATTGTCAGCGGCAGGTCGAGACGGATGTCTCGGCCATCGACCTTGAATTGCGGATGCGGCGCGATCTGCAGGGTCAACAGAATATCGCCCGGCTCGCCGCCAAAGGGCGCGGGGCCGCCTTGGCCCTTTAGACGAATCTGCTGCCCGGGCTCGACGCCCGCCGGCACTTTCACATCGACCATGCGGCCGGTGGGCAGCGCGACGCGCACCTCGCCGCCGCGCACCGCTTCGCCAAGCGAGACGGTGACAACGGCGCTGATATCCTCGCCGCGACGAACCGGACCGCCTCGGCCACGCCGGCCGGCGCCGAAAATGTCGCTGAACAGATCGGACGGATCGAAGCCAGCGCGTCCGCCGGCACCGCCGAATTCATATTCGAAATGCTGCGAACCATCGGAGGAGGTGTGACGACGCCCGGCACCCGGATTGAACCCGCCGCCGAAACCCTCGAAACCGCGCGGCTTGCCGTCGGCATCGATCTCGCCGCGATCGAAGCTGGCGCGCTTCTTCTCGTCGCCAAGAATCTCATAGGCCTGATTGGCCTCGGCGAATTTCTCCTGAGCCTTGGGATCGGATTTGTTCTGATCGGGGTGATATTTCTTCGCCAGGCGCCGAAACGCCTTCTTGATATCGTCCGCCGAGGCGGATTTCGACACCCCTAAAACTAAATAAGGATCACGCATTCAAAGAGCCCGTTCCGGCGCCGCCCATGAATGGCGCGGCCGCCTCTGTCTCGTGGATGATTTGGGGGCGAGACCGGCCGATTGCAAGCCAAACTAGCAAGTTGTGGGCCGTTTCCATCAAATCCGGCCGTTTTCTTGCGATATCGAGCCGTCTGGGCAATGCTTGCCGGCCTTCGGAGCCGGAACGGATGGACGATTCCTTTTTTGTTGTGCTCGGCCTCGCCGCCTTGATCCTGGTGGTGCTAGGTCCGGTCACCTTTTTCCTGACGCTGGGGGCGCGCAGCCGCGTCAGCGACCTCGAACAGACCGTTCGCCGGCTCGAATACCGGCTGCGCCGCTTCGAGGAGGCCCCCGCCGAGGGACACCCGAACACGGCTGCGACCGAGGCGATGCCTGCGACGCCAGCCGAACCGACCGAGGCGGCCGCCACTCCGCCGGCTGCAGCTGATGTCGCCGAGCCGATCGAGACCCTGGCCGAGGCTGCTCCGCCGCCGACCGCGCCGGTCGAAACTGGAACCGCCCCGCCGCCCCGTGCCCGGCCGTCCCGCAGCCTGGAGGAAAGTTTCGGCACGCGCTGGACCGTGTGGGTCGGCGGCCTCGCTTTGGCGCTCGGCGCCCTGCTGCTGGTGCGCTATTCCATCGAAGCCGGGCTGTTCGGACCCGCCGCCCGGGTGGCTTTCGGGCTCATCCTCGCTGCTGCGCTGATCGTCGCCGGCGAAGTGCTGCGCCGGCGCGAGCCGCCGGCGGAAGCGACGGTTTCCAATTTCACCAAGCCCAGCATCCCGGCCATGCTGACGGCCGCCGGCACCGTGGCCGCCTTCGGCGCGATCTATGCCGCCCATGCGCTCTATGGCTTCATCGGCCCGGCCCCCGCCTTCATCGCCCTGGGCGTGGTCGGCGTCGCCTGCATGTTCGCCTCCGCCCTGCATGGTCCCTCGCTCGCCGGGCTCGGCTTGATCGGCGCCTTCGTCGCGCCGCTGCTGGTCGACAGCGACAATCCCAATCCCTGGCCGGTGGTGCTCTATCTCGCGGTGCTGACCGCCGTCGCCTATGGCCTGGCGCGGTTGCGCCTGTGGCTCTGGCTCGCCATCGCCGCCGCCGTCGGCGCCGTGTTGTGGGGGCTCGTCTTCGCCAGCCAGATCGGCGGCAGCAGCGCCGGCCAATTCTTCCCGGCGACAATGATCCACATCATCATCCAGATGGCGCTGGCCGGCTATTTCCTCGCCTGGGATCCGTCACGCACGACCAGCGAGGAAGACGCCCGCCCCGACCTCATCGCCGTGGCGGCGCCTGTGGTGTTCGGCCTGCTCGCCATCGGCACTTTGATGGAAGGCAGTTTCGCCGGACAGTTCGGCAATGGTTGGGTGCTGTTCGCCGCACTCGCCGTCGCGGTTCTGGCGGCGACGGGCTTCCTCGTCGCGCCGGCGGCCGCCGTTTTCGCTGCCGCCGGCCTCTTGGCGATCGCGACCGCGCGTCTGTGGCCGGCCACCATCCTGCCGGATGCCCGCGCCACCCTGCCCGATTTCGCCGCTGATTTCTTCATCGGCCCGGTCGAGCCCAACCTCTTCGTCGGGTTTTGTATCGTCACGGCCTTGGGCCTTCTCGCGCTCGGCGGCTGGCGCATGCTGATCGCGCGGCGCCTGCCGGTGGTGACGCTGTCGATCTACAGCGCGACGGCGGCGCTGACGCCGCTCGCCGTGTTGATCGTCGCCTGGATGCGCATCGCCGAAGGCACGCGTAGCTTCGCGTTTGCCGCCAGTGCGGCGGCGCTGGCGCTGATCTTCGTCGGTGCCGCCACGAAATTCCGCGACCTCGAAAGTCGTGTGGACGAAACGCCAAATGCCCGCTTCGCCACCGGCATTTTCGCTTCGGCCGCCATCGCCGCGCTGGCGCTCGGCTTCACCTTCGCGCTCGAAGGCGGCGCGCTTGTCGTCGCTTTGGCGGCGGCCGCGCTGGGTGCTGCCTATGTCGGCGTGAAGCTTGAGATTCCGGCACTGCGCTGGTGCGTCGCCGGGCTCGGCGTGATCATCGCCGCACGGCTCGCCTGGGAACCGCGCGTCATCGCCCAGCCCGGCGCGACGCCGATTTTCAACTGGCTGCTCTATGGCTATGGCGCGCCGGCCCTGGCCTTTGGCTATGCCGCACGATTGATGCGCCGCCACGGCGGCGAGGACACGCCGGTGCGCGTCGCCCAGGCTTTGACCATTCTCTTCGCCGCCTTCCTGGTGTTTTTCGAAATCCGCCATCTCATCAACGCGGGCGATGCTTTCGCGGCTTCCGCGCCGACGATCGAGCAAGGCCTGCATGCAGTGGCCGCCTTCTCCTTCGCCATCGTGCTGACGAAACTCGATGCGGCGCGATCGTCGATCGTCTTCCGCTTCGCCTCGCTCGGCTTCGGCGTGCTTTCCTTCGCCTATGCGGTGATCGGCCTTGGCGGCTTCGCCAATCCTTACTTCTCCTGGCAGCCGGTCGAGGGCGGCGCGATCTTCAACGCGCTGCTGATCGCTTATCTTCTGCCGGCGGTTCTCGCCTTCATCCTGTCGCTCGTCGCCAATGGCGTGCGGCCGGCTTGGTATGTGACGACGGCGCGCATCGTGGCGATCCTGCTCACCTTCGGCTATCTGACGCTGGAAACCCGGCGGTTGTTCCAGGGGCCGTATCTCGGCCTGCTGCGCAACACGAGCGGGGCCGAATTCTACGCCTATTCGGCGGTGTGGCTGGCCTTCGGCGTTGTACTCCTGGCGTGGGGGCTGCTGCGCGGCTCGCGCGAGGCGCGGCTCGCTTCGGCAGTGTTCGTCGCCGTCAGCGTGCTGAAAGTATTCATTTTCGATCTCGCGGGCCTGGAAGGCATCCTGCGCGCGCTGAGCTTCATTGGCCTGGGCGCCGTACTGATCGGCATCGGCCTCGTCTACCAGAAACTGGTGTTCGCGCGGCCGGCGCCGCGCCCAGAAAATCCTCCCTCCGATCGTCTTCCGGGCGCTGCTCCGTGATAGACTGGTCGCAATGACGAATCCTGAAAGGTAAGGACGTGGCTCAAGACGATATTGCGAAACTGCCGTTCGAAGACGCGTTGAAGGAACTCGAATCC
Source organism: Rhizobiales bacterium 62-17 (assembly GCA_001898965.1). Taxonomy (GTDB): domain Bacteria; phylum Pseudomonadota; class Alphaproteobacteria; order Rhizobiales; family Beijerinckiaceae; genus Terripilifer. Next base: position 176,882 of record MKVW01000001.1, on the reverse strand, counting down.
ATCGTGTCGCAACTCGAAAGCGGACAGGTGTCGCTCGACAAGTCGATCGAACTCTACGAACGCGGCGAAAAGCTTAAAGGGCATTGCGAAGCGCTGTTGAAGAGCGCCGAAGCCCGCATCGAGAAAATCTCGCTCGGCAATGACGGCAAGCCGAAGGGCTCCGAACCGCTCGACGTCGAACGGTAATCCCAGCAAGATCTAGACGGGCGCTTTGCACTCGCCTGCCGTCAGCGTCGTTTTGGCGAGCGCTATCGCCTGTGCCAGCACGGCGCTGTCGCCGATGTGGTTGGCAAGGATGAGGATCAAAGCCGAGTTGAGCGCCGCACTGTCTTCATCGTTCAGACCGCGATGGGCGTCGATGAGCAGACGATAGGCGCTGTCGGGATCGGCGAAACGGCTGTCGGTTTGCAGATCGGTCATGATGCCCTCAATGCCCCCGCAGACGACGGCGCGCCGCGGCGATGTCAGTTGCCTCAGGCTTGCGCCAGCGCGCTGCTAGATGTTGATCCGGACGGAAGAGGAAGGCCGCGCCGTCGCTCGCATCGAGCCGGCGGCGCAACAGGCCACGACGATCGTGAAAATCCCGCCCCTCCAATAGAAGGGGGCATTTCACCTGTTGCACGGCGCCGAAAGCAACCAAGCTTTCCGTACCGCCCAGGAGATCGAGGAACCAGATCGGCTTGCCGTGCGCATCCTCCACCGGCGCGTCAGGCGCGGGCGCCCCCAGTTGCGCGACGCCATTCCAGCGATCGACGTCGGGCGTCGAGAGCGACGTGTCATGCACGGTGGCGATAGACAAGCGACCTGAATTGATCATGCGTTGCGCGAACGGGGCGCTGCGGGCCAAAGCCAAAGTGGCATCGCGGAAGCGCACTTCCTGCGGGCTGCGCGGTGCGATGAAATCGGTCGAGCGGGTCGAATGGCGGATGTTTTCATCGGCCGCCTGCGAACGTTCCGCATGATAGGTTTCGATGAGGGTTTCAGACGCCTCGCCATTGAGCACCATCGCCAGCTTCCAGACGAGGTTTTCCGCATCTTGAATGCCGGAGTTGGCACCGCGCGCGCCGAAGGGCGAGACCTGATGGGCGCTGTCGCCGGCAAAGACCACGCGGCCATGCACGAAACGATCGATGCGCCGGCACTGGAAGGAATAAAGCGACACCCATTCCAGTTCGAAACGGTCGTGACCGAGCATCTGCTTGAGGCGCGGCACGACTTTTTCCGGTCGCTGCTCATCCACCGGATCGGCCTCGGGGCCAAGTTGCAGATCGATGCGCCAGACATCGTCGGGCTGCTTATGAAGCAGCGCCGAATGACCGCCGTGAAAAGGCGGCTCGAACCAGAACCAGCGCTCGGGCGGAAAGTCGCCGGTCATTTTCACATCGGCGATCAAAAACCGGTCTTCGAAAATCTCGCCGCGCCATTCCAGACCGAGAAGACCGCGCAGGGTCGAGCGCGGCCCATCGGCGGCGATCACCCAGGCGCCCGATAGACGATATTCGCCCTCCGGCGTCATCACTTGCACGGTCGCACCGTCGTTGCCTTGTTCGATGCCGACGACCTTGTTGCGCCAGCGCAGATCGATCCCGAGATCGATCGCGCGTTCGACCAGAAAATGTTCGAGATAATATTGCTGCAGGTTGATGAAGGCCGGCATGGCATGGCCGTCCTCGGGCAGGAGATCGAACTGCCAGACCTGTGCTTCCTTGAAGAAGACTTTGCCGACTTTCCACACCACGCCCTTGTCGAGACAAGGCTGCGCCACGCCCAGGCGGCCGAGCACTTCCAAAGTGCGTTTGGCATAACAGATGCCGCGCGAGCCCTCGCCGATGCGATCGGCATCGTCGAGCAGCACCACTTTGATACCGCGCAGGGTGAGATCGATGGCGGCCGCAAGGCCCACGGGTCCGGCGCCGACGATCACGACCGGATAACGGGTGGGTTCCACCGCATCCTGATCGGACGTGCGGTAGTAGCCGAACTGATAGAGCGTGCGATGGTCGGGAGTGGTCTCGGTGTGCGCTGCCATCTCCCTCCCCTGTTGCTTCCGCCTTACTTCGGCTCTCGCTTCGACGGATCGAAATGTTTCTTCAGCCCGTGCCAGCAGTCAATATAGGTTTTGTCCAAGGTCGAGAGTTCCGAGGCGAACTTGGTCAGGCGCTGCGGATAACGGGTCTCGAACATGAAGGCCATGGTGCCGGTGAGCTTCACCGGCTTCAACTCCGCCTTGGTGGCATGTTCGAAGGCTGTGTCGTCTGGTCCGTGCGGCAGCATGCAATTGTGCAGGCTGATGCCGCCGGGCACGAAACCTTCCGGCTTGGCATCATAGACGCCGTAAATCAGGCCCATGAATTCCGACATGATGTTGCGGTGATACCAGGGCGGCCGGAAGGTGTTTTCCATCACCAGCCACCGCTCGGGGAAGATGACGAAATCGACATTGGCCGTACCGGGGCTTTCCGACGGCGCGGTCAAAACCGTGAAGATCGACGGATCGGGATGATCGAAGGAAATCGAACCGATCGTCGCGAAGCGGCGCAGATCATATTTATACGGCGTGTAATTGCCGTGCCAGGCGACGATATCGAGCGGCGACTGACCGATCTTGGTGCGATAAAGCTCGCCGCCCCATTTCAGATAAAGCGTCGCGTCTTCCTCGCGATCCTCATAAGCGGCGACCGGGCTCAGGAAGTCGCGCGCATTGGCAAGGCAATTGGCGCCGATCGGGCCACGCGGCGGCAAAGTGAAAGCGCCACCATAGTTCTCGCAGATATAAGCGCGCGCCGGACCATTGATCAGTTCGACGCGGAAGATGATGCCGCGCGGGATGACGCAGATTTCGCCGGGCTCGATCTCAATCACGCCGAATTCGGTGGCGAGGCGCAGGGATTTCTCCTGGGCGACAAAAAGCATTTCGCCGTCGGCGTTGAAGAAATATTCGCGCTCCATCGACTTCGTCACCAGCGCCAGATGCGCGGCCATGCCGGCGCGCGTGTCGCTGTCGCCGGCTGTCGTCATGGTGCGCAGACCTTCGATGAAGGTCTGGGGCGTATCAGGCAGCGGCACCGGCCCCCAGCGCAACTGGCCGACCGGCAAAGTGCATTCCTCGCGCGCGGCGGGCGCGGAACGCAGCAAGCCTTTGTCGATCTGTTCGTAGCGGCCGGAATGTTTGACGCTCGGCCTGATGCGATAGACCCAGGAGCGCTGGTTCTCGCCATGGGGGGCGGTGAAGGCCGTGCCGGAAATCTGTTCGGCATAAAGGCCGTAAGGGCATTTCTGCGGTGAATTGCGGCCAACGGGCAGAGCGCCAGGCAGGGCCTCTGTCTCGAAGGAATTGCCGAAGCCGGACATATAACGGAGGCTCATGGTCCTCTCCCCGTGAAATTTCTAGGTTGCCAAAATCAGTTGCATATGAAACTAATTTCGTCAACAGGAATACGTCATGGCCGCCCGTCGTCTCATTTTGTCGCAGTTTCTGCCCTACCGCCTCAGCATCACCATGCAAGCGGTTTCCGAGGGCCTGGCGACGCGCTATTCGCATGAATTCGGCATCACCGTGCCGGAATGGCGGGTGATTTCGGCGCTTGGCGAACATCAGGAGATGACGGCGCGCGACATCGCCGCCCATGCGCGCATGAACAAGACCATGGTGTCGCGCGCGGTGGCGACGCTGTTGGAACGCAACATTCTTCTGCGGCGCGAAAACAGCGGCGACCGGCGCGAAGCTTTTCTCAGGCTCGCACGACGTGGCGACGACATTTACGCCGCCATCGTGCCGATGGCCCTCGATTACGAGCGTAAATTGCTGCGCGATCTGCCGAAGGCCGAAATCGCCGCCCTTGACAGGGCGTTGACGGTGCTGCTGCATCGCGCGGACGAAGAGGCGCGCGCCATCAACGACAAGATCAATGGAGACGCAGAATGAGCGGCAAAGCTTTCGCTTCCACCGGCGACATGGCCGCCAAGAAGGTGACGTTCGGCGAAATCGGCGCGGGACTTTATGCCTATACCGCCGAAGGCGATCCGAATTCCGGGATCATCGTCGGTGACGATTGCTGCATGGTGATCGACGCGCAGGCGACACCTGGCATGGCAAATCAGGTGATCGAGCGCGTGCGGCAAGTGACCGACAAGCCGATCCGCTACGTCGTGCTGTCGCACTATCATGCGGTGCGCGTGCTCGGCGCATCAGCCTATCAAGACGCGGCCATCGTCGCCTCGAACGAAACGCGGCGGCTGATCGTCGAGCGCGGACAGCAGGATTGGGATTCCGAATATGGCCGCTTTCCACGCTTGTTCCAGGATGCGCAAAGCATTCCTGGCCTGACCTGGCCGAGCTTCACCTTCCAGAAGACGATGTCAGTGTGGCTCGGCAAACGCGAAGTGCGCCTCATGCATCTTGGCGCCGGTCATACGTCAGGCGATATCGTCGCCTGGGTGCCCGATGCCAAGGCGATGTTCTCGGGCGACCTCGTCGAATATCATTCAGCCTGTTATTGCGGCGATGCGCACCTGCGCGCCTGGCCGCAGACCTTGAACGCCATAGCCGAATTCGCACCGGAAGCGATCGTGCCGGGCCGTGGCGACGCCTTGAAAGGACGCGGCACGGTGCGCGAGGCACTGGCCATGACGCGCGATTTCATCAACGCGCTCTACGGCGCGGCGGAAATCTCCGTCGCCAAGGGCCGTAGCCTGAAGGAGACGATGGCGGCAACGCGGGCGGCGATGGATCAGCGTTTCGGCCAATTCGCCATCTACGAGCACTGCCTGCCCTTCAATGTCTCACGCGCCTTCGACGAAGCTTCCGGCATCGACGATCCGGTGATCTGGACGGCGGAACGCGACCGCGAAATGTGGGCGGCGCTGCAGGGTTAGTCCGTGCTGGATTGATCGGACTGGCGCAAGACAAGCAAGTCGCGCCAGCCATAGGCCAGTTCGTTCAGAACGGCGCCATCGCGTTTGTCCTCCAGCTCTCCCATCACCTGTCCGCCGAGGCGTTCATAGAAACCGCGCGCTTGCAGATTTTCGCGCAACACCCATAGGCTCGCCGCCCGATGTCCGCGCGCGATGAGCCCATTCGCCATTGCGACCATCAAGGCTAGACCGAGGCCCTGTTTCTGCACGCGGCGCAACAGGTAGAGTGCAGTGATTTCGCCGGTCAGTCCTTGCTCCAGCAGCTCGGAAGCCCGTTGATCGCCGTACGAACTAAAACCAACAACCTCTCCCGCGCATTCGGCCACGAGAACGACGGTTCTGTTGTAGGCGTCTGGCCGGCCAAGGATGGCTTGCCAACGCTTGGTGCGATCCTCGACCGAAAGCTGATTGATAAACGCTTCCGGCATCAGGCCTGGATAGGTCTCGCGCCAGCAGGCGACATGCACCGCGGCGATCGCCGCAGCATTGGCGACGACAGCAACCCTGATCGTGGATGAGAATGGCGGCTGTATCATGTCGATAGGGGCTCGGATTGATCACGGCCTTTTATCAGCGGCCGCATAAATGACTTATTCCCTCACAATTCTGAAAACTTGTGCATGTTGTCGGCGTCGAAACCTATCGAAAATGTAATGACGTCGGCAATTGACTCTGCGTTACCTCGGTCAAATCATTCAACAAGAACGATCATCCGTTCGCCGCATCAATCTTTCAGCTAGGGACTTCGAAACGCCCGCCCAGAAGACCTTCCCGCCTGCTCCCCAGCACCGCTCTTTGGCCTTTTGCACGCATCACTGCGCACTTCGAGATCTTGGCCAAGGGTTCTGGAGATTTGCAAAGGGAGGGAGAGATGACGTCTCTTCACAATGATCTGATCGCCGATACCGTGCCATCCGCCACGGGCCTGTTCGGCAACCGATGGTGGGTCGTCTTCGGCTCCGTCCTCGGCATGATCGCCGGGCAAGGCGCGACCACGATTTTCATTTTCGGAACGTTCGTCGGCCCCGTCACATCGGACCTCGGCATCAGCCAGAGTTCCTTTTCCGCGGCGCTGCTCATTCTCACAATCGCAGCAGCGGTGGTGACGCCGTGGACCGGGCATATGATGGACAAATATGGCGTGCGCCCCGTCATGTTGCCACTCATCACGCTGTTCGCCGTGGCAACAGCGGCACTCGCCTTCATGCAGCCGTCGCTGCCGCTCATCTATGCTCTGTTCGCCGCGCAAGGCGCGTTCAGCGCTATTCAGGCTCCCACCGGTTATGTGAAAGTCATTTCGCGGCGTTTCGATCGGCAGCGCGGCCTGGCCTGCGGTCTAGCCATGGCCGGCGTCGGTCTCGGTGTCGCGTTGCTGCCGCAATATGTCGCCGTTCTGATGACGCATTATGGCTGGCGCGGCGCTTATCTGGGGCTCGGCGCCTTTATTTTCGTTCTGGCTTTCATTCCCGTGGCGCTCTTCGTTCGCGATGCGCCCGGCACTCAAACGACGCAGCAACACGGAGCGGAAGCGCTGCCGGGACTCACAGTGGCGCAGGCGATCATGGGCACGCGGCAGTTTTGGCTCCTGGTGGTCGGTCTTTCGCTGGCGGTGATGGCCATCAACGGTGTGCTGGCGCAATTGGTCGTCATGCTGATGAAGCGCGGCTTTTCAATTCAGGCGGCGGCGACGGTGATGTCGATCGCTGGCCTGGCGATGATTGTCGGCCGTGTTCTCGTCGGCTATTGCCTCGATAAATATCACGGCCCCTACGTCGCCATGGCTGTCTTCAGCTTCCCGGTGCTCGGCATTCTGCTGCTCTTGTCGGGCGCGGGCGGACCTGTTCCCTATATGGCGGCCATTCTGTGCGGTTTGGGCATCGGCGCCGAGCTCGATCTGATGGGCTTTCTCGTCAGCCGCTATTTTGGCTTGCGCGCCATCGGCACCATCTATGGCGTTCTCTTCGCCATCTTCGTCATCGGCTCAGGTGTTGGTCCCTATCTGGTGAGCCTGTCCTTCGAATATGCGCAGTCTTATACGCCCGTGCTGGAAGGCTTCATCGTCGCCCTGCTCGTGGTCATCGTAATGATGGCCTTCCTCGGCAAGTATCGCTATCCGGTCGCGCATGCGAGCAACTGACAAGCTTGGTCGTGTCGCGCATGCTCTTAAAATACGATCGCCGGCCCTAGGCCGGCGATAAAAAGCGGTGAACGACGAAGCGGCCTACTCGACCTTGAGATTACCGGCAGCGGCCTTGCCCGAACGCTTGTCCGTGACAATTTCGAACGAGATCTTCTGACCTTCGTTCAAGCCGTGCATGCCGGCTGCCTGCACCGCCGAGATATGCACGAAGACATCCTTGCCGCCACTGTCGGGCTGGATGAATCCATAGCCCTTCTGCTCGTTGAACCATTTCACGGTTCCAGTGTTCATCCTCAGTTCCTTTCACCAGACAGGCGTCCAGAGCAAAGGCTCACGCCCCTCCCCGGACTTCGATATTGGTAGAGAACGCGCCTGCCGGATCGGCCAGACGGCCTTCATCCAGGCCAAAGTCGATACATCTTGTTACGATATATATACGAACATTTCAACCCATCACAAAAATCGTGATGTCATCCCGATTTGATGAAATCGTCAAAAGGCTGTGGGCCACAGATGGGAAAGAGCCGGCAGCAAAAATACGGAACGCGCATTTGTTCTAGCCGGCTAGAAAATAGTGCCAGGTTCCGTCTTCTCCGATGCCGGCGCGCTGAATGAGCGGCAGACCGATGTCATTGGTCAAAGCAAGATTGGCGAAGCGAACGCAGCGATACATGGCAAGGCGCTCGTCCGCCGTCGGATCAGGCTTCTGCACGGCGGCGAAATGCGGCCAGATGTAACTCACCGTGCTGCCGCGCTTGCTCTTCACATAGTCGCTCTCGAACGCCGCCTGCAGCAAGGCGAGAATTTCGCGGCCATGGCCGTCGAAGGAATAGCGCTTGAGGAAATCGATCACCGTGGCAAAGGACCGCGGCCGATCGTCCCCGCGCGCGAACAGCGGCAGGGTTTCGTTCCATTCGATGGCCGGCCGCAAACGTTCAATGTCGCCCGAGCGGGTCGCGACCAGAATGCGCTCGCGCATTTCGGCGACGCGCGGCGGCAGCGCATCGAGATCGCCAGACGGCTGAGAGAAGGTCTCGACCGGAGGCGGCGGCGGGCGGCGGGCAGGCTTCTGTTTTGCGTCCATGGGCTGGATGATAACGGTTCGCGGCCAGCGATCTAACGGGATGATGCCTTTTTTCGGGAATTCGGCTAACCAGAACGGATGATCTCGCAGAAAGCCCGCTATTCCTTCAAAGCCCTGATCGCCCTGGCGCGTGCCGCGCCGGGCGAAACCGTGCAGACACGGCAGATCGCCGAGCAGGAAAACATCCCGCGCGCCTTTCTCGAGCAGATTTTGCTCGAGTTGAAGCGCAACCGCCTGGTGACCAGCCGGCGCGGCAAGGAGGGCGGCTATTTTTTGAGCCGGTCGCCGGAGGAAATCTCCATCGGCCAGGTTTTGCGGGTCACTGATGGACCCATCGCCCCGCTCTCCTGCCTCTCGCGCCATTCCTACCGGCGTTGCGAGGATTGCCCCGACGAAATCGCCTGCGCGTTGCGCGCCGGCTTTGCCGAGGCTTTTACGGCGCAGCTGGAAGTACTTGAAAAGATTTCGCTTGCGAGCGCGATGCGGCACGCGGAAGAGGCAAAAGCGAACGGCGCCAGCCAGGAGATGGAACTCTATATGGGTGCCGGCATTTAAGCTGAGAACGGGCGTTTAAGGCGGATAAGAGGGTACGCCCTATTTCACATACCTGGGATGTTTTTAAAAATAAAAAACAGACTTGCAAAGTTGATAGAATGGATCAACATTATCGGCATTAAAGACAAAGGGGTGCCGTCATGTCGTCCAGTCGTCCGCAAGCTACCGCCGTGCCGCCCGTCGGCCGGCTGCGACGGATCGTCGATATCGTCTCGATTATCGCCGCGTTCGCTTTCGTGTTTTTCGTGGCCTGGGGCGCGCGGGCGCAGGAGCTGCTCAACGTCTCCTATGATCCGACCCGCGAACTCTATCGCGCCATCAACACGGCCTTTATCGCGCAGTGGAAGGCCAAGACCGGCCAGACGCTGACCATCCGCCAGTCGCATGGCGGTTCGGGCTCCCAGGCGCGCACCGTGATCGACGGTCTCAATGCCGATGTCGTCACCCTGGCACTCGCTGGCGACATCGACGCGATAGCCGAACGTTCGACCTTGATCCCCAAGGATTGGCAGAAGCGTCTGCCGCAGAATTCCGCACCCTACACCTCGACCATCGTTTTCCTCGTCCGGAAGGGCAATCCAAAGGGTCTGAAGGACTGGGGCGATCTCGCTAAGCCCGGCGTCTCGGTCATCACCCCAAATCCGAAGACATCAGGCGGCGCGCGCTGGAACTATCTCGCGGCCTGGGCTTGGGCGACCAAGAATCTGAAGGACGAAGCCAAGGTGCGCGAATATATCGCCGCCGTCCTGCGCAACGTCCCGGTGCTGGATACGGGCGCGCGCGGCTCGACGACCACCTTCGCCCAGCGCGGCCTCGGCGACGTTCTGTTGTCGTGGGAAAACGAAGCCTTCCTCGCCTTCGATGAATTCGGCAAGGACAAGTTCGACATCGTCGTGCCGAGCCTGTCGATCCTCGCCGAACCCTCGGTCAGCATCGTCGACGGCAATGTCGACAAGAAGGGCACTCGCGCCACGGCGCAGGCTTATCTCGAATTCCTCTATACGCCGGAAGCGCAGAAGATCATCGCCAAGAACCATTATCGTCCGCGCAATGTCGAAGCGGCCGATCCGAAGGATATCGAACTCTTTCCCAAGCTCGATCTAGTGACGATCGACGCTGAATTCGGCGGTTGGGCCAAGGCGACCAAGACTCACTTCGACGATGGCGGCACGTTCGATCAGCTCTACAAGCCGGCGCGATGAGCCTCGCAGCCTCCACGAGATGGCGACAGCCGAGCATCCTTCCGGGGTTCGGCCTTGCCTTCGGCACAACGCTCACCGCGTTGTGCCTTATCGTTCTAATCCCCCTCACCGCTTTGATGCTGCGCGCCGCCGGCGCCGGCTGGGCTGACATCGTCGCCATCGCCAGTTCGCCACGCACGCTCGCGGCCCTGCGCCTGTCTTTTGGCGCCGCCCTGATCGCTGCGCTGGTCAATACGGTCTTCGGCCTGCTGATCGCCTGGATCCTGGTGCGCTATGAATTTCCCGGCCGTCGCCTGATCGACGCGGCCGTCGATCTGCCCTTTGCTTTGCCGACCGCCGTCGCGGGCATTTCGCTCTCGGCCATCTATGCGCCGAACGGTTGGGTCGGCTCCTTCGCCAATCAACTCGGTTTTCAGATCGCCTATACCCCGCTGGGCGTGATGGTGGCGCTCATCTTCATCGGCCTGCCCTTTGTCGTGCGCTCAGTACAGCCGGTTCTGGCCGAGAGCGAACGCTCGATCGAGGAGGCCGCCGCTTTGCTCGGCGCGAGCCGCCTGCGCACGGTCTTTCGCGTCATCCTGCCAGCCGTCGCGCCAGCTGTACTGACCGGCTTCGTCCTCGCCTTCGCCCGCGCTGTCGGCGAATATGGTTCTGTGATCTTCATCGCCGGCAACATTCCGATGGTGTCGGAGATCGCGCCGCTCCTGATTGTCATCAAGCTCGAACAGTTTGACTACGCCGGCGCCGCCGTCATCGGCATGATGATGCTGATCGTCTCCTTCGTCATGATTCTGGTCTTGAATCTCGTGCAGGCCTGGGGCCGCGAAAGGCTCGGTCATGTCTGACATCACGTTCGCGCCGCGCGCGCCCGATCAGGAAATTTCCGGCGAATCGCTCCTCACCCGCCTGGTGTTGATCGCCTGCGCGCTCGTCTTTCTCGGGCTCTTTTTGTTTCTGCCGCTCATCTCTGTCTTCGCTGAGGCCTTCAAACGTGGCTGGGAAGCTTATCTGGCAGCGCTCGCCGACCCTGACGCGGCCTCGGCCATCTGGCTGACGCTTTATGTCGCCGCAATAGCCGTGCCGTTCAACATCATCGTCGGCGTGGCCGCCGCCTGGGCCGTGGCGAAATTCGAATTCAAGGGCAAGAGCTTGCTCGTCAGCCTGATTGATCTGCCCTTCTCCGTATCGCCGGTCGTCGCCGGCCTGAGCTATATGCTGCTGTTCGGGGCGCAAGGCTATTTCGGCCCCTGGCTGAAGGCCCACGATCTCGCCATCGTCTTCGCCGTTCCCGGCATCGTCATCGCCACGATCTTCGTTACCTTCCCCTTCGTCGCGCGTGAGCTGATCCCGCACATGCAGGCGCTCGGCACAGATGATGAGGAAGCGGCGTTGACATTGGGCGCTTCTGCCTGGCGCACCTTCTTCACCATCACGCTGCCGAATGTAAAGTGGAGCCTGCTCTACGGCGTCTTGCTCTGCAACGCCCGCGCCATGGGCGAATTCGGCGCGGTCGCGGTCGTCTCCGGCAAGATCCGTGGCGTAACGACGACGATCCCGACGCAGATCGAAATTCTCTACAACGAATATAACGGCGCCGCCGCCTTCGCCCTTGCCTCGCTTCTGGCAGCGCTGGCGCTCGTCACCCTCGTCCTCAAAACCTTCCTTGAATGGCGATACGCCGATGCGATCGCCGCATCCACACATCGTTGAGCAGGATCATGTCCGTCTCCATCACCATCGAACATGCCCACAAACAGTTCAGCACCTATCCGGCGCTGCGCGACGTGTCGCTTCGGGTCAAGCAACAGGAATTGGTCGCTTTGCTCGGCCCATCGGGCTCGGGCAAGACCACCTTACTGCGCGCCATCGCCGGCCTGGAAGAACTCGATCAAGGCCGCGTGTTCTTCGATACGACTGACATGCGCAGCTTGTCGCTACGCGACCGCCGGATCGGTTTCGTGTTTCAGAGCTATGCTCTGTTCAAACACATGACCGTCTTCGAGAACATCGCCTTTGGCCTGCGGGCGCGACCGCGCCACGACCGCCCGGGTTCCGCCGAGATTCGCAAACGCGTCGGCGATCTGCTCGACCTGGTGCAACTGGCTGGCCTTGAAAAGCGATTTCCTACCCAGCTTTCCGGTGGTCAGCGCCAGCGCGTCGCCCTGGCACGCGCGCTCGCCATCGAGCCGAGCGTCCTGCTGCTCGACGAACCGTTTGGCGCGCTCGACGCCAAGGTGCGCAAGGATCTACGCGGCTGGCTGCGCGAGCTGCATGAGCGCACGGGACAGACCACGGTGTTCGTCACTCACGACCAGGAAGAAGCGCTGGAACTCGCCGATAAAGTGGCGATCCTCAATCAGGGCGTCATCGAACAGATCGGCTCGCCCGATGCCGTCTATGACATGCCGGAGAATGCCTTCGTCTGCGAATTCCTCGGTGAGGCCAACAAGCTCCCCGTCCATGTCGCCGGCGGCCAGGCTTTCTTCGATGATGCGCCGATCTTCGGTGGCATCGGCTTGAACCGCAGTGGTCCTGCTTCGCTTTATGTGCGTCCGCAGCATATCAAGCTCGCCGACAACGGCCCACTGTCGCTGCCGGGCATCGTCGAACGTATCCGCCGCAATGGCGCGGTGCGCCGCCTCGAAGTGGCGGTGCGCGGCTACGCCAAGCGGGTGGAACTCGATCTTGCAAGTTCGGTCGCGCCGGCCATCGGCGAACGCGTGTCGATGAAATTTACCTCGGCGCATATTTTCTGACCGGTAGCGCCCTGCGCGCATACAGGGCGTGACTTGAACCTGTCATAGAATCGCGCCAACCTCGGCCTTCATTGGCCGAGGCAACATGTATTTCGCGAAATTTTTTCACAAAGCCCCCAACGACGATCGATTGCTGCTCTATACGCCCGATGTGCTGATGGGCATCTACGCGCGAAAGATCAATTACGCCGATTATCCGAACGGCCGGCCGAGTTACGAAGCCGACGGCAACCTGTTCGGTGAATTCCTGCGCAAGGACTATCCGACGACGCGCGAGGGCATCGCCGCTTACCGCGATGAGGCAGAAAGATTGCGCCAATCCGGCTATGTGGAAACCCATCATACCGAATATACTTTGCGTGATCTTGAGGGTGACGACACGCCGAAACCCGATTGGCAGAAAGCGCTCGACGAAACCCTGCTGGCGCTGTTCGCCGACCCCTTGCCAGTGCAGGCGGAATATATCGCGGCTTTGAAAGGTACGCCCGCCGAGAATGAGCCTGTCGCTCTTTGGGCGCGCGCGCATTATGCCTCCGCGAGCGGTGCCGCCGATGCATTGGCGCTTTGCGAGCAGGCCCGCGACGGCCTGTGGGCGCGCAAAGCGGCAGGTACCGGGTTTTACACCTGGTCATTGAGGCCACGGAAGGTCGAAGCCTACGTGCTCGAATTGTTGTGCCGTCGTTATCTGATAGCCGGCAATGCCGTGGCCGCGCTCGAAGCGATCGAACAGGCTCTAGAAGCGGAAATCGACACTGAGCGCACGGTGCTGCGCGCCAATATCCTCTGCGACCATTTTCCGGAGCGCGAGGAAGACGCTTTCGACGACATCTATCGCTATACGCATTTCGGCCATTACGGATCGATCACCTCGCGCCCGTCCTATGCGGCCTATGCGGCGCGACGCGCGGCCGATACCGCCGCGAAACGCGCATCTTGGCGCTGGAGCCTGGGTAACACACCGGCGGATAGAGCCGCGATCTTGGAAGCCGAACACGCTTTTTCCGGCCGTTTCCCCGATGACTATCGCGCCTTTCTGGAAACACGCGGCAAAAGTGTTCTCTTCGTGCGCACGCCGCATGAAGATGCCGATCTCCATTTCCACGCGCCTGAACAGCTTGCGCAACATCACGCAGATCTGGTGAATTTCCTCACCATCACCGAGAGCGTGGAAGAGGCGGCCGAAGCCTTCCGCGAGGAATACGGTGTTTCACTCGCCCATCTGATCCCCATCGCCGAACCCAAGAACGCCAGTAATGCCTTGCTGCTGCATATCGAACCCGGCGACAAATATGGCCACGCCTATGTGTGGAACCATGATGGCGCGTTCGAACTGGTCTATGAGCAGAACAGTTTTGGCGAGATGATGAAGGCTCTTCTCGACGGCATCGAAAAGCAAGACGAGGGCGCGCTCGATCTTTTCAATATTCGTCCTGATGCGCAGTAGCCCGATATCATCTCTTGATGAAATCGATGAAGGCGCGCAACGGCGCCGGCACGAGGCGACGGCCGGGATAATAGAGGAACGGCCCTGAGAAACTTTGCCACCAATCCTCGAGCACTGGCTCCAGCGCACCGCTTTCAAAATACGGCCGCAACCAATCCTCGAACAGGGTGATGATCCCCGTGCCGGCCAGCGCGGCGGCCACGACAAGATCGGCGCCGGCGCCGATGCGTACCAGCAGCGGCCCCGTCGGATCGACACGAATGATTTCGCCGTCGCGCATGAATTCCCATGGCGCCGTAACGCCGCTGGCGAAGCGGCCTCGCAAGCAAGCGTGATTCAGCAAGTCGCGCGGATGCTGGGGCCGGCCGTGGCGTTTGAGGTAGGATGGCGCCGCACCCGTGGCGTAACGCTGCACACGAGGCCCTATCGGCACAGCGATCATATCCTGCTCCAGCGTCTCCTCGTAACGGATGCCAGCATCGCAACCCGACGCGACCACATCGACAAAGCCATCCTCGACGATCACCTCGAGCCGAACATCGGGATAGGCCGCCAGAAAGGGTGACACGATCGCCGGCAGCACCAGCCGGACCGCCGCGACGGGAACATTGAGCTTGAGCGTCCCTGCCGGCCGGTCGCGGAAATTGTTCACGACATCGAGCGCCGCTTCGACCTCGCCCAAAGCCGGGCTCAGCCGCTCCAGCAGGCGCTCGCCTGCTTCGGTCGGCACGACGCTGCGGGTGGTGCGGTGAAGCAGCCTGACGCCAAGCTGCTCCTCCAGCCGGCGCACCGCCTCGCTGAGGCCGGACGGGCTCATGCCGCTGACGCGGGCGCCTTCGCGAAAGCCCTGCGCCTGCGCCACCGCCAAGAAGGCATTGAGATCGCTGAGGTCTACTTTCATTGTTCGTTTTTCCGCACAGCCTGTGCCAATTATCCCATATTATCGCACGTGAGGCCAATGCCTAGCTAGGGCCCGTCTGGCACGGAGCTCGATCATGTCTCTTGAACAATCTGGTACTTTCGCCCTCGGCAGCCGCACCGTGAAGCGTCTCGGCTATGGCGCCATGCAACTCGCCGGCCCCGGTGTTTTCGGCCCACCGAAGGATCACGCCGGCGCGCTCGCCGTCCTGCGCGAGGCCATCGCCGCCGGGGTCAATCACATCGACACCAGCGATTTCTATGGCCCGTATGTGACCAACCGTCTGATCCGCGAGGCCTTGGCGCCCTATCCCAAGGACCTGGTCATCGTCACCAAGATCGGCGCGCGGCGCGGCGAGGATGCGTCGTGGCTGCCCGCCTTCTCGCCGGCCGAACTGACGCAGGCGGTGCATGACAATCTGCGTAACCTTCATCTCGACGTGATGGACGTGGTCAATCTGCGGATCATGTTCGACACGCACGGGCCGGCCGAAGGCTCAATCGAAGCGCAACTCACCGCTCTCGCCGAATTGCAGCGGCAAGGCCTTGTCCGCCACATCGGCTTGAGCAATGTCACGCCGACGCAGATCGCTGAAGGGCGACGCATCTGCGACATCGTCTGCGTGCAGAACCAGTACAATCTGGCTCATCGCGACGACGACAGCTTGATCGACGATCTTGCCCGCGACGGGATTGCTTACGTGCCGTTCTTCCCGCTTGGCGGCTTCAGTCCTTTGCAGTCATCGACGCTTTCTGCGGTGGCGCAACGCCTTGGCGCCACGCCGATGCAAGTTGCGCTCGCCTGGCTGTTGCAGCGCTCGCCGAATATCCTGCTCATCCCCGGCACGTCGTCGGTGGCGCATTTGCGACAGAACCTCGCGGTCGCCGAATTGACCTTGTCGGCAGATGTTCTGAAAGAATTGGATACGATCGGCGGCGCCGTTTCCGCGTGAATGTGCAGGGCCGGGGTAAAACCCCGGCCCTGCCCTCAATCTTGCAGCGGAATGTTGGCTTCTTTGATGACACGGGCGAAGCGCGCCCGGTCATCGCGATAGACCTTGTCGAATTCCTCCGGCGTATTGCCCACCGGCTGCAATTCCATCACGGCCAGGCGCTCCTTGATATCCGGCGCTTCCAGTGCGGTCTTCGATTCCTTCCAATAGCGATCGACGATGGCGCGCGGCGTGCCTGCCGGCAGGAACAGGCCCATCCATCCCGCAACGATGAAGTTTGGCAGGCCCTGTTCGGCGATCGTCGGCACATTTGGCATGGAGGGCGTGCGTTGCGCCGTGGTGATGCCAATGGCGCGCACCGCGCCGGCTTCGATATGCGGTTTGGTGGCCGACGTCGGCACCAAAGCGATTTCGATGTCGCCGGTCAGCAGCGATTGAAAGAGCGGCGCATCACCGCGAAACGGCACCATCTGAATGTCGGTGCCGGTTTCCTTCTTCAACAGCTCCATCGTCAGGTGCAGCGAATTGCCGATGCCGGTCGAGCCATAGTTGAGAACGCCGGGCTTGGCTTTCGCCAGGGCCACCAGCTCCTGCAAATTCTTCGCCGGCACCTTCGGATGAACGACGATCACCGTCGATGTCGCGACAAGCTGCGTGACGCGGATGAAATCTTTGTCGGCATCGAAGGGCAACGACTTATAGATCGACGGCGAAATCGCCTGGCCGTTGATGTTGAAGAGAATGGTGTAGCCGTCGGGTGGCGACTTGGCGACATTGTCCGTGCCGATATTGCCGCCGGCTCCGGCGCGGTTCTCGATGACGACGGCGACCTTCATCTGCTCCTGCAGCTTCGCCGCGAACAGACGCGCCGCCGCATCGGTCGCGCCGCCCGCCACATACGGCACGATCATGCGGATCGGTTTGTCAGGAAAAGTCTGGGCGACCGCGGTGCCTGCCGTGATGGTCAAGACGCCCCAAGTCATGGCACCCCAAGTCATGGCGCCCAAAGTCAGAAGCCCGCGAGATAGGCTGAAGCGCATTCCATTCCTCCCCCATTGCCGCGCATATTTGCGTCGGCCCGATCATGTCGGGGGGAATGATCGCTGTCGAGACCGACGAATGCTAATGGCGGCGCGTCAGGGAGAATTCGCCGTGGCGGATGCGCTCGGGCAGACGCTCGGCGAATTTGGCGACCTGTTCCTCGCCGTGAATGCCGACGAGTTCGCGAAAGGCCGCATCCAAAGCCGCATGGGCAAAGCAGCCGCTCTCAATCCCCGCCAGCACCGCTTCCGCGAAGGCTTCGGTGAAGTAGCCAAGGGCCTCGCGGCGCTGCTCGGCGGCATTGAATTCGTTGACGAGAGAGGTGGTCGGCGGCGTTGTCATCGTGGGGTCAATCTAGTCACCCCTGCTCGCGACCGCGACCATCGAATAAAAAAAGGGTTAACATCAGCCACCATAGCGATTGGCAACCTCGCGAACGATCTTCTGTCCCTCGTCCAGGTAGCGCGAGATGATCAATTGCGCGTTGGGCGTGCAGGATCGATAGGTCTGCTCGTAACCGCGAAAGCCCCGGTTGAAGGCTCCGGCCAGGCGTGCCTTGCGCGGCTCCGTCAGCCCTTCCGCCTCCATCAAGGCGGTCATGCGCCGGCGCCATTCGGCACTGTCGTTGGCACCGCAGAGATCGCGCAGGAAGGCAAGCGCGCCGAGGATTTCCGAGAGCCGCAGCAACTGCCGCTCATAAGGTGGCGCCGTGTCCGGCGCGGGGGCAGCCGGAGCCGGCTTCTGCTGCGCCAAAGCGTCAACGCCCGCCAGTGGTCCGGCGAGCACCAAAGCCAAGCTCAGCACAGCTATCGAATGGAAGCGCGGCGATCGTTTCAAGGATCTGCGCCCTATGCCGGTTTGTCGACCAGCACGCGGGCGCTG
Source organism: Rhizobiales bacterium 62-17 (assembly GCA_001898965.1). Lineage (GTDB taxonomy): Bacteria > Pseudomonadota > Alphaproteobacteria > Rhizobiales > Beijerinckiaceae > Terripilifer. The sequence continues at coordinate 158,993 of MKVW01000001.1, read as the reverse complement.
GCGAGCAGTTCGACTAGGCCTTGCGTCAACGAGAGCGAGGCGTAATGCGCTTCGTCGGCCCAGATAACTTGCCCCAGCTCATCGCCCGCGGCGCCTTCGCCGGACAGCCAGCGCGCCGCGAAGGAGGCAATGACATAGTGCCGTTTGACGCGGCCCTCATCGTCATGGGTGATTACTTCGCGCCAGCCGTTGAAGGCGACGATCTCGGCGCGCACGCCCGTCTCCTCCTCGACCTCGCGCACAGCGGCCTGCTCCAAGGTCTCGCCGGTTTCGACGAGGCCGCCGGGCAGGCTGAAGATTTTGTCGAAGGGTGGCAGGCGGCGCGCGCCGAGCAGCACCTTGCCGCCACGCCAGACGGCAGCGCTGGCGGCGAGAATGGGACGGGGCGGATAATCGCGATTGTCGGTCATGGGTGCAGCCTTACGGGAACAGCCGTTCCTTGCGCCAATCGCCTTCCGGCTTGTCGCGACGGAAGGTGATGCGATCGTGCAAGCGGAAGGGACGATCGTGCCAGAATTCGATCTGCACGGGGCGAATACGGAAGCCCACCCAATAGGACGGACGCGGCACCTCGCCGATGCCGAATTTCAGCGTGTAAGCAGCAATCGCCTTCTCGAACGCGAAGCGGGATTCCACCGGACGCGACTGCTGGCTGGCCCAAGCGCCGATACGGGCATCGCGTGGCCGCGAGGAAAAATAGGCGTCGGACTCCGCATCGGTAACCTGTTCCACCGGGCCGCGCACGCGCACCTGTCGACGCAGGCTCTTCCAATGGAAATTGGCGGCGGCCTTCATATTGCCCGCGAGTTCACCACCCTTGGCGCTTTCGCGATTGGTGTAGAAAACGAAGCCGCGATCGTCCCAGTCCTTCATCAGCACCATGCGCACATCGGGCAGACCGGCGGGATCGACGGTCGCCAGAGCCATGGCGGAGGGATCATTGGGCTCGGACTTGATCGCCTCGGCAAACCAGTCGCCAAACAAGGCGAAAGGCTCGGCGGTATCGGTGAAGTCACCCGCTGTTAACTGGTTCAATGTTTAACTTCCCTGGTAAGTTCTATGTAATGGATTTTAGAGTTGCGCGTTTTTCCCTTTCCGAGCCTTGATATAGGCGAAAACCGCCAATTTGTCGTCGCGGGTCTGCGTTCCATCGCACCGATTGGCGTGCTGATCGGTCTCACCCTCGGCCTCGGCGGTTGTGCCACTTCGATTCCGCTCCCCTCCTTCATTGCCAAGGAAGATCCGGACGTGACCGGCTCGATCCGGCAAGCCTCATCCCTGGCGCCCTCGCCGCTGTCGTCGTCGCTCGATGCGGAGGATTGGCGCCGAGCCAAGGGCGCCATGGGCGTGGCGCTCGATCCGCAGGGTAACGGCCTGCCGGTCTCCTGGGACAATCCGAAATCGGGCGCCAAGGGGGTTTTCCGCCCGGTCGGCGAGGCCAAGCCGGTGGACGACAAGATCTGCCGGTCCTTCGTTGCCGACCTCTCCGGCAGCCATCCGGAACAGTCCCTGCAAGGGACCGCCTGCCGCGACAAATCCGGCGATTGGGCTCTCGGCCCCGTGACTCCCTGGAAAAAAGCCTGACCGGGCCGCCAAACGGCCCTCAAATTCCGTTCACCCTGCAGCGCAAAACCGTTCGCCTCTGCGTCTCTCAATTGATAAGAGAAGGCGCAAATTTGAGGATTTTACCGTGACTGCGCCGTCCCAGGGTCAGACCGCCAAGGACCAGACTGCCGAACGTGAGAGCGCGCTGATCGCCCGCCTCGTGGCGGCGGGCTATGTCCGTGCCGAACCATCCATCCTGCAACCGGCCTCGGTCTTTCTCGACCAGTCGGGCGAGGACATCCGTGGCCGGATCTATCTGACGACCGATGCGTCGGGCGCCGAATATTGCCTGCGGCCGGAATATACCATTCCGGTCTGCCGCGATTATCTGGCCTCGGCCGCCGGCAAGCCGGCCGCTTTCTCCTATCTCGGCCCGGTGTTCCGCTACCGGCCCACTGGCCCGGTGGAATTCAATCAGGCGGGCCTGGAGAGTTTCGGCCGCACCGACCGGGAAGCGGCCGACGCTGAAATCTTCACCGTGGCTTTGGAAGCAGCCCGCGCCGCCCATGGCGGGTCGCTGGCGGTGCGCATCGGCGACACCGGCCTGTTCACCCGCCTGCTCGACATCTTGAACCTGCCGCCCGTCTGGCTGCGGCGCATCCGGCGCGGCCATGCCCGTGGCCAGTCGCTCGATGCCCTGTTCGCTCTGCCGGAGAACGGCAATGGCGGCGATCATTCGGGCGTGCTGGCGGCGCTGGAAGGCACCGACAAGCAAGGTGCCCGCGCGCTCGTCGAAGATCTTCTATCGATCGCCGGCATTTCCTCGGTGAGCGGCCGCACGGCGGGCGAAATCGCCGAACGTTTTCTGGAACAGGCTTCACTGAAGGCCGGCAGCGCGCTGGCCGCCGAAAAGCGCGTGGTGATCGAGCGCTATCTCGCCATCGCCGGCAATCCCGATGATGCCGCGCAGCAGTTGCGCGCTTTGGCCGACGACACCAAGCTCGATCTGGCGGCGGCGCTCGATGCATTCGAGGCGCGGCTCGGTTTCATCGCGGCGCGCGGTTTCGACATCGGCGAATTGCATTTCTCCGCCCGCTTCGGCCGCAATCTCGATTATTACACCGGCTTCGTCTTCGAGGCGCAGGATCGTTCGCGTAGCGACAATCGCCCGATCGTCGGCGGTGGCCGTTATGACGGATTGCTGAAGACCTTGGGCGCCAGTGCCGACATTCCGGCTGTGGGTGCCGCCATCTGGTGCGACCGGCTCGACGTCGCGGGAGCCAAAGCATGAGCAATCTCGTCATCGCCGTGCCGTCGAAAGGCCGGCTGCAGGAAAACACCGCGAAGTTTTTCGCCCGCGCCGGCCTCACCTTGGTGCAAGGCCGTGGCGCGCGTGATTATCGCGGCCTGATCGCCGAAGTGAGCGGCGTCGAAATCGCTTTTCTCTCGGCCTCCGAGATCGTGTCGCAGCTTGCCTCCGGCAATGTCCACATGGGCGTTACTGGCGAGGATCTGGTGCGCGAAACCGTGGCCGATGCCGACGCACGCATGGAACTGCTGCAACCGCTCGGCTTCGGCCATGCCAATGTGGTCGTCGCCGTGCCGCAAGCGTGGATCGACGTGAAGACCATGGCCGATCTCGACGACGTCGCCGCCAGCTATCGGGCACGGCGCGGCGAACGCATGCGCGTGGCCACCAAATACATCCATCTGACGCAGCGTTATTTCGCCGAAATGGGCGTCACCGATTACCGGATCGTCGAATCGCTCGGCGCCACCGAAGGCGCGCCGGCGGCGGGCCAGGCCGAACTGATCGTCGACATCACGACGACCGGCGCCACCTTGCGCGCCAATGCGCTGAAAGTGCTCGACGACGGCGTGATGCTGGAATCGCAGGCCAATCTTGTGGCCTCGGTGAAAGCCGATTGGAACGACGCCACCCGGAAAGCCGCCAAAAGCATTCTCGGCCGCATTTTCGCGGAAGAGGAAGCGCGGACGTCACGCGAAGTGCGCGCCCGCCTGGCTGACAGCGCCGCCACTTATGCCGAGCGGGCGGAAAGCCTGTTCCAGGCACGCGCCATCCTCGGCAGCCATGCGGACATCGTCTCGCTGATCTGCCCGGTGGAGCGCACGCCAGCTCTCGCCGATTGGCTGATCGCACAGGGCGCGCAGCACGTCACCGTCGGCTCGCTTGATTATGTATTCAGCGCCGTCAATCCTCTCTACGAAAAATTGGTCCGGCGAATCGGCTGAGCGATAGCAGCCGGGCCGCCATAATCTCGACGCGACGGCCTCGCACGGTGCGGCGCTTCCACGGGGTATGATTCATGAGCCTGTCTCGCCGCCATTTCCTTGCCGCTTCTTCCGCCCTGGCCGCGCCTTACGTGACGCGCGCCAGCGCCGCCGCCGATGATCGAATGATCGGCCAGATGTTGATCCTCGGTTTCTCGGGCGCGGCCAGCGACGCAAGCGGCGCGCAAGGATTGGCGCGGCAGATCGCGGCGGGCCAAGCGGGCGGCGCCTGCTTTCTCGGCCACAACACGCGCTCGCGCCAGGGCATTGAAAGCCTGACGCGTCTCTTTGCTTCGTCTGGCCGGCAATTCAAGCCGCTGATCGCCGTCGATCAGGAAGGCGGCGCCGTGCAACGGCTCGGCAGCAAGAGCGGCTATAATGCCGTGCAGCCGGCGCAGGCCATTGCGGCGCGCGGCGAACCGACCAATGCCGAGCGCATCTATGCCGCCATGGCGGGCGAATTGCGCAGCGCCGGCTTCAACCTCAATCTGGCGCCGGTGGTCGATCTCGGCTTCGAACCGCGCAATCCGATCATCGCCAAATGGGGCCGCGCCTTCGGCAAGGATGGCGCCACCGTCGCCACCTATGGATCGGCCTTCGTCGAAGGCCATCGCAGCGCCGGCGTGCTGACCGCCCTGAAACATTTCCCCGGCCACGGCTCGACCCTGGTCGACAGCCACGAGAAGCCCGTCGATCTGACGGGGACATGGAAAGCTGACGAGCTCGAACCCTATCGGCGCATGGCGCGCAGCGGCGACATCGACATCGTCATGAGCGGCCATCTCGCCCATGCGCGCCTCACCGGCGGCGAACCGGCGACCTTGTCGCGCACCGCCATCGAAGGCGTGCTCCGCCGCGACATCGGCTATCAAGGCGTCGCCATGACCGATGACCTCGACATGGCGGCGATCCGCTCGTCCTATACGCTCAGCGAAGCGGTGATCCGCGCCATTTCCGCCGGCAACGATCTGCTGCTGTTGTCGAACTCACGCACGCCCGATCCCAATCTGGCGGCGACGATGATCGCCTCGGTGAAGGACGCGATCACCAGCGGCCGCATTCCCGCCGGGCGCATCGAAGCCTCGGCGGCGCGGCTCGCCCGCCTCAAACAGGCGGTTTGACCGCTCTCTTTTGCAAGCGACCGAGCGCTTTGCTCGTCGGCGGCGCAGGAGCGTCGACGAGTACTTTGGACGTTGCCAAAACGCCGTGCAGTCGCCCTTGCCGCGCCAGCAGTGACAGTGTTTCGCGCAGCAGCTTTTCGACGCGATCCTGCAAGGCCGTGCGATGATGCTGCTTCAAGCTGACCAGAGCCAGTGTCGAGATCAAAGGCGGACGCTCGATCGAGATCGTTCTTAGGCGTCCAGCCAGAACATCGGGATAGGCAGCGGCATGGGTCAAGATGGTGGCGCCCAATCCGGCCTCGACCAAGGCTTTGGTGATGCCGACACTATCCACTTCCATGAACGGACGCAGGGACTGTCCCTGACGCGCCAGCACACCGTCGAGCAGCAGGCGGTTGGTATGTGGATGGGTCGGTAAAATCAACGGCAGTTGCGCCGCCTGGGAGAGGCTCAACCTTTGCACGCGTGGTACCGGCCAATCGGTCCTGACACTCTTGTGCGGCAACACCAGAACCATGTGTTCGGTGATCAGCGGCACGACCCTTAGTTCCGGCAGGCGCGGCGGATTGTGGATCAAAGCCACCTCGACCTGTTCCTCCAAAACCCAATCGGTCAGCCAATTGCCGACGCCCTCGCGAATGTGAAGCGTTGCCTGGGGAAGCTCCGCTCGGAACGCACGCGCCAAGGCAGGCACCACGAGCGCCCCTGTGGCGGGCGGCACCCCGAGGGAAACGCGACCGTTTTCGGTCAACGTGCCGGCTCGCAACTCCTCGGTGACATCCTGAACGGATCGGAAGATCGCTTCGGCCCGCCTGAGCAGACGCGTGCCTTCCGGCGTCAGCTCCATCCCGCGCGGCTTGCGCAGCAGCAAAGTGACGTTCAGTTCATGTTCGAGCTTATGGATCTGCCGGCTCAACGCCGGCTGAGCGATGTTCAAGGCCTGGGCCGCGCGCGTGACGCTGCCCAATTGCCCAACGGAAACGAAATAACGCAACGCACGCAGGTCCATGAATCCATACCTCTTCGGCATCACTGTTTATATAATTATAGCATTTGTATATGGCAGATGCCGCCGATATTCACGGCTCCATGGAGCGCAAGACTCTTTGTCATGAGATTGTGCGGGAGACCGGGGTGGAAACGACGCACGAAGACGGCTGGGCCGAGGTCAACGGCGTCACTTTGCGCTTCACCCGTGAAGGCGAGGGACCGGCCCTCCTTTTGATCCACGAGATCGGCGGCAGTCTTGAGAGCTGGGACGCCATCGTACCGGCGCTGGCACGTGATTTTCACGTGCTGCGCTACGACCAACGTGGTGCCGGCCGCTCCGAAAAGGTGCGGCAACCGTTCAGTTTGAATGAGCTCGTCGACGACCTTGAAGCACTCGTCGACCAGCTGCTTCCGTCGCAGGGGCTGCATGTCATGGGCGCTGCCATGGGCGCAGCGCAAGCGGTCATGCTGGCCGGGCGCCGCCGCACGCAAATCGCCTCGCTCGCGCTCTTGAGCCCGGCGTTGGAGGTCGACCCGCAGCGTGCCGATCTGATGCGCGCACGCGCCCGGCAGACCGATACGCAGGGCTTGCGTGCCACCTTGCCGCTGACCTTGGACCGCGCCTGGCCGCCCGACGACGGTCAAGCGCGCGCGCTCTACCGTGCGCGTTACTTGAGCAACGATCCCTATGGCTTCGCGCGGCACAACGAAGCTCTGCTCGACCTCGACATCGAGGACACGCTACGCGCCTTGTCATGCCCGGTTCTGCTTGTGGCGGGGCAACGCGATCGCGTTCGCCCACCTGAAATGGCGCGCCGCGCCGCCGCTTTGTTGGCACGTCCATGCTTGGCCGAAATCGACGCCGCGCATTTCATGGCCGCGGAAAAGCCCGCAGCCGTCCTGGAACAGGTGACGACATTCTATCGAACGCTTGTTCCAAGTCATCGAGACGAGGGAAAATAATGTTGAAATGGCTTGCTCCCTTCCGCCCGCTTTATATCCAGGTGCTCGTGGCGATCGCCATCGCCATCGTCGTTGGCCTTGTCTGGCCGGAGACGGGGCGCGCCATGAAGCCCATGGGTGATGCCTTCATCGCCATTCTCAAGACGCTGATCGGCCCGATCATCTTCACCACTGTCGTGCTCGGTCTCACGCAGATTCACGATCTCGGCAAACTAGGTCGGGTGGCAACGAAAGCACTCATCTACTTCGAAGTGGTCAGTACGCTCGCCCTCGCCGTCGGCCTGATCGTCGGCAATGTCTTCCAGCCCGGCGCTGGCCTGCACGCCACGGGTCCGGCAACAGGTGCGGCGGCGACCGCGATCAGCAATTTCGAAAAGAGCGCCGCTAAGGCCGGTGGCATCGTCGATTTCCTGATGGCATTGATCCCCAAGACGTTCGTTTCAGCCTTCGCCGAGGGCGAAATCCTACAGACCCTGCTGCTCGCCATCCTGTTTGGCGTCGCCGCGACGACGCTCGCCAAGCGGCCCTCGCGCACGCTCGATGTGATCGCCGAGATTCAAAAACTATTCTTTCGCATGCTCGGCTTCGTCATGCATCTGGCGCCCTTCGGCGCATTCGGAGCGATGGCCTACACGGTGGGCACCCATGGCGGTTCGACACTGCTCAGCCTGATGAAACTCGTGCTGCTGGTCTATGGGTCCTGCCTGTTCTTCATCTTCGTCGTTCTCGCCGGTATCGCCGCCATGGCGGGACTATCGATCTTCAAGATCCTGCGGCTGATCAAAGAGGAAATCCTGCTGGTCCTCGGCACATCCTCATCGGAAGTGGCGTTGCCTCGTCTTCTGCAGAAGCTTGAGAACGCCGGGTGCGAGCGCTCCGTGGTCGGCATGGTTCTGCCCGCCGGCTACAGCTTCAACACCGATGGCACGGCAATCTATATGTCGATGGCGGTCGTCTTTATTTCGCAAGCCACCGACACGCCGCTGTCGCTGTGGCAGCAATTGAGCATTCTTGCGATCCTGCTGTTCACCTCCAAGGGCGGCGCGGCGGTGTCGGGCGCGGGTTTCGTCAAACTGACGGCCACCTTGCAATCGGTTCCGACACTGCCCCTCAGTGGCCTTGGTGTCCTGCTTGGTGTCGACCGCTTCATGTCGGAGGCGCGCTCCATCACCAATATGATCGGCAATACGGTTGCCACGCTCGTCATCGCCAAATGGGAGAATGCGTTCGATCGTGCCAAATTCGACGCCTATTTGGAAGATCCGACTTTTCGTGAGGAATGGGCGACACGCGCCGAGCCGGCGCCTCAGCCACACATGCAGCAGGCGGAACAGGCATGAACATGATCACTACGCCACACCATCAAACCGCGCTGGGAAACGTTCGCATCACCCGCATCGAGACCATCCCGCTGCGTGTCAAGATGGAGCGAGAAGCGGCTGGCTCAACCTTGGTCCTGACCCATCGCTGCACCATCGTCACCCGCATTCACACCGATGCCGGTGTCATCGGCGAATGTTTCAATGGCAACGATGACGCGTTGCAGCCGGCCATATTGAAGATGATCGCTGAGCAGATGGCCCCCCTGCTCATCGGCCGCCCCGTCGCCGCCATCGAGGAAGCTTGGGCGTTGACGCGCAAGGCGACCGAACCGTTTCTCACCGATCGCCGGGTTGCACTGCGGGCCCAGGCCTGCATCGACAATGCTCTGCACGATGCGGTCGGTAAACTTCTCGGCACGCCGATCCATGTGCTGTGGGGCGGCTGCCGCGATCGCGTCCCCGTCGTCTCGCTCGGCGGCTACTACCGCGAAGGTGACGACCATCCGGCATTGCATGACGAAGTTGCCGAACTCCAACACTTCGGCATCGCCGGCCTCAAATTGAAAGTCGGCGGCAAGAGCCCAGCCGAGGACGCCGCGCGGGCACGTGTGGTGCGGGAAGCCGGCGGCGACAGCTTCGTGCTGGCTGTCGATGCCAATCAAGGCTGGTCGCGCCAGGAAGCGTTGGAATTCATCCGGCGGACAGCCGAACTCGACATCACCTGGTTTGAAGAGCCCTGCCGATGGGAGAATGATCGATCCGACCTGGCGATGGTGCGTGCTATCGGCGGCGTTCCGATCGTCGCGGGACAAAGCGAACTGTCGCGGTTCGGGTGCCGCGATCTAATGAACGCGCAGGCGATCGACATCTGCAATTTCGACGCCTATTGGGGCGGCGGCGCCACCGAATGGCGACGCGTGGCCATGCTCGCTTCCTGCTACGGCGTCGGCGTGATGACCCATCTCGAACCGCAGATCGGGTTGATGATGTCGGCCGGTGTGCCGAACGGCAGCTATGCAGAAGTCATGCTGCCCTGGCGTGACCCGTTCTTTTATCGGCTCATCGCGCATCAACAGCCGCAAGTCTTCGACGGCGGCTATTACCACATCCCCACGGGTCCCGGCTGGGGCATGGTTTTGGACGAAGACTATCTCAAAGCCGCCCGCTGCGACTGAGCGGGATAGAAAGAACGTTGCATTGCTTAAAAAAGGGGCCTCGTTCCATTGGAACGAGGCCCTGATCATTTTTGCAGCACCAGAGAGGCTGAGCGATCAGCTTTCGAGGCTGCCAATATGCTTCTGGCTGTAGAGCTGGATGCCGACCTGGCGGATCAGTTCCTGCTGGGTTTCGAGGAAGTCGATATGTTCTTCCTCGTTCGAGGCCAGTTCTTCGAACAGCAGCTTGCTGACACGATCGTTGATCGAGGCACAGTAAGCGGCGGCTTCCAGATAGAGCGCCCGGGCGCTCATTTCGGAGGCGAGGTCGGATGAGATGATCTCCTCGACCGTCTGGCCAATTTTGAGCGGGTCGAGGGACTGCATGTTGGGGAAGCCCTCGAGGAACAGAATGCGATCCACGAACTTGTCGGCGTGGCCCATTTCCTCGATCGATTCCTCACGCCACTTCTTGGCGAGATCGTTGAAGCCCCAGTTCTTCAGCATGCGATAGTGCAGCCAATACTGGTTGATGGCCGTCAGTTCGCTGCGGAGCCCCTTGTTCAAATAGTCGATGACTTTGCGGTCGCCCTGCATGCTTGATCCCCATGGCCGGATTCTTGGAAGAACCGGTCTGCCAGGTCGGGATCAGAGCGAGAGCAACTCTGCCTCTGCCTCAACCGGCTTACCGTTGAGCGCAGGGATACGGCCTTCCTGTTCGACGATCAACGACTGAATGGTGATCGCGCAGCGTCCACACTGTGGAGAACAACCAAGACAATCATAAACTTGTTTCGCGCAGCGAATGCCTTTCGCGCGGTCGCAAAGCACGCCGCGGACATCTTTGTCGGAGAACACGTTGCACGAACAGACGATCATTTTGTTGGCCGCCCAGTTTAGAACTATTATAAATTTGCTTTGTTTACAGAGGGTTATGACTCCCTGCTTCGAGGCCTAACAGATGGGCATTCGTCACGTCAACGTCAAACTTTTGTTTAGAAGGCGACGAAACACCCTTGTGTATAAAAGTACGTCAGCCGGCATTCTCAAGGCCGATTGTTAAAGATTATTACGGTGGATCACTTTTTATAACGATTCCAAATTAGATGGCTAAGATGGCGCTTTTGGAACCTTATTTCCGGCTCCTGCCAGCCCCAGGCGAGAGAAAGGCGAGTCCCCAAAACGATGGGGGAGAATCAAGCGGCAGCGCCTCTTCCCCGCTTACCTACGGCAGGAGCCAAACGCCGATATCGCAAGCGGTCTACGGCACGCTGGCCAGGACAATCTCGCGCAGAACCCGGGTCGGCGGAATCCACTGGTCATCCGCGCCATAATTTCCGGCCGTCAGCGCGATGACGAGCTGCAAGGCAGGAATGACGAACAGGCGCTGGCCGCCTTCGCCCTGGGCCATCCACATGCGCTCCAAACGTCCGACAGCCCACCCTTTCGGCGTGCCGAAGGCGACATCCAGAACGAACCATTGATAGCCGAAGCGACGCAGTTCATCGGCACTGACAATTGGCGTCGTGCAGCGGGCGATCCATTCCGCGGGGACGATTTGCCGATCTTCGGCCTTGCCCCCACGCAGCAGCATCAATCCGATGCGGGCGAGATCTCGCACCGACATGCGGGCCCCTGACGCGGCGAAAGGTTCTCCGTCCGGTCCAGAGGCCCACTCCGTCGGTCCCATGCCGAGCGGCTCAAACAGATTCTCCCGCGCAAACTGATGCAGAGATTGACCCGAGCCCTTCGCGATCAAGCGCGCGAGCAGAGCGGTGGCTCCGCCGCAATAGGTCCAGCGTGTCCCGGGCGCCTCGATGATCGGACGCTCCAGTATGTAGCGATATCGATCCGACGCATTGTCCATCGCCGTTTCACTATTGCGAGGATTTCCATAAGGCAGACTGCTCTCGTCCCAATCGGTTCCCATCGTCATCGAAAGCGCATGGTGGATCGTCAGCCGTGTGTGCCCGTCCCTGGCAGCCAGATCGGCATACTCCGGAAACATCGACAAGAGAGGAGCTTCTGGAGCCGGCACCTTCCCCTGCTGCAGCGCTATGCCATAAAGCAGGGCAACGATGCTCTTCGAACAGGAGCGCAAATCATGCAGCGTATCAGCTGTGAACTTGATACGGCCAATATCGCCAATCCCGCGCGCGCGATCCTGTCCTTCGAAATAACGTTCGATCACCAGTTTTTCGTTCTGCAGAACCACGAGACCGTGGACATTCCAAATGCGCTTTTCAGCGATGGCTTTGTCGAGCCGCGCCGCGAGATCGGCAGCAAAGCCGGCGTTGGCGACATCAGAGGGAAACCACGCCGTCGGATGCGCAGAAAGTGTCATGGGTGACGACGACATGGCTGATGACGACATGGCCACGGCCCCCATTCCCAACAGCATTTGGCGACGCTTCAACATGGCCGCAGCGCATTCCAGGCAGCACGGCTCAGGCGAGCACGTTCATGGAGAATTGAAGCATAAAAGCCGACTAGGCGATATTGCCATGATTGCCGACCGCCTCATTCAACGCAACACGATGCTTTCGCGCATCATATCAGGCTGGTGACGGCACGAACGCTCCCCCAGGCGTGGGCTGCATTTCAATGCGGCTGTCATGCAGGCCGATCAGCGTCGACCGATGGCCGATGGAGATGATCGAAGTGTTGGGTAATTGCTCGCGCAGCATGGTGTAGATTTCCGCTTCGAGCTTTTCGTCGAGGGCGGAGGTGGCCTCGTCGAGGAACAACCAGTCGGGTTTGTCGAGCAGCGCACGGGCGATGGCGAGCCGCTGTTGTTCGCCACCCGACAGACGCTGGCCCCAGCTCTCATCTTCGTGGATACGATCGGCGAACGGTGCGAGCCGGGCGAGCTTCAACGCCTCTCGAACCGCCTCGTCAGAATAAGCATCTTCCGTCGCCGGATAGGTCGCCGCGGTCTTCAGCGTGCCGCTCGGCACATAGGGCCGCTGCGGCAACAAGAGCACTTTCGCCGTGTCCGGAATGTCGATACGGCCCTGGCCGTAGGGCCAGATGCCCGCAATGGCACGGAACAGGGTGGATTTGCCCGAGCCCGACGGGCCGGTCAGGAGCACGGAACTGCCTGCTTTCAAGGACAGCGCCTTGGCCTGCACGATTTCGCGGCCGTCCGGCAATTTCAGGCTCAGGCTTTCGACCGCCAGATCCTTGCTCTTCGCCGGTCCGACCTCGATATGGGGCGGCGTGGTGCCAAGCGCGCGTGCCTTGCGCAGGGCTTCACTGAAGGTAGTGAGACGATCGACATTCGCCTTATAGCGGGCGATGAGCCGGTAACGATCGATGAAGAAGCTCAGCGCGGCTTCGACCCGGCCGAAAGCACCGGCCACTTGGCTCATCTGCCCCAAGGTCACCTTATCGGCGAAGTAGTAGGGCGCGATGATGACGTAAGGCAGGATGGGGCTGATCTGGCCATAGAAAGACGTGAACGTGCTGAGCTTCAGGGCCCGGCTGACGATGCGAAAATAGTTGGCGACCAATTCGCTGAAGCGGCCGGAGAGGATGGAAAGCTCGGAGCGTTCGCCGCGCAGCAGCGCCACCTGTTCGGCATATTCGCGCAAGCGCGCAAGCGAGAAGCGAAAGTTCGCTTCATATCGTTCTTGCGCGAACTCCAGCCGAACCAGCGGACGGCCGATCAGATGGGTGATCCACGTGCCAAAGAACGAATAGGCCATGGCCACCCAGAATGGCAGGCCGGGAACGACGATATCGGTGCCCGGAAAGACGAATTCCGCCGGCATCGACCATAGGATCAGCGAGAAGGAGACCAGTGTCGAGATCTGCTGAATCAGCGTGATTGAATAGGAATAGGTGTCGGTGAGATAGCTCTTGATGTCTTCGGCGATACGCTGGTCGGGGTTGTCGGCGCCATCGCCGATGAGGCCCATGCGGTAGATGCCGCCGCGGCCGAGCCAGGAAGTGGAATATTGCTTGGTGAGCCACTGCCGCCAATAGATCAGCAGGGTCTGCTGGAAGAAATATTCGATCAGATTGCTGGCGATGGCGATGAACGCCCAGAACATGAAGACAGTGAAGAGCAGCGTCCAGAACGTCGCCTGATCCTTGTTCTGGATGGCGTTGAACCAGTCGCGATTGAAGAAGCTCAGGCGCACGGAAATGCCGACCTGGAGCTGGTTGATGACCACCAGCAGCATGATCAGGGCGGTGGCGACATGGCGCTCGCGCCAGCGGCCCCGGCGCAGCCAATGAACGGGCGCGACGACCGGATCATCGGTTTCGAAATAGGGATCAGCCAGGCGGGTGATCTGACTGATCACCGGAATATAGGACAGGCTGTAGATGATCAGGCCGAAGACGGCGATGGTGATGCATAGTGTCGAGGGCGGCGCCGCTTCGGCCAGGAAGGCCGGCCAGAGGCCCCTGCTCGAGGCTGCGAAGGCCAGCGCCAGCAGAACATATTCGAATGCGAACAGCCGCAGGAATATGCGCAGGAATGTCGAGATCGTATGGCCGCGCAGCGTGACATAGGCGAGCAGCAAGCCGACGGCACCCACGCCGGCGAAAGCCGGGTTAACGGCTATTCCTGAGATTTGAGAGGCACCCGAGCCGATACCGGCCGCTAGACATACAATCGCCGCGACTGCGACCGCACCACCCAGAACCTTCATACAGACACTCTCGCACGAAGAGAGCCGGCGAGCGCCGGCTCGCAAGCGAGAATCGAATGATTCAACGGTTGCAGGCTATCACAGGTCCGCGGGGCGCGCAGATGACGTTGGCGTGTGAGGTATCGGGTCGCCTTCGTCATCGTCCCGGCCCGTGAATTCCTCGCCGTTGACGGCGGCAATCAGGCGCGGAGACGGCTTGAAGGTCAAGACCCGGCGGGCCGTGATCGGATATTCCTGGCCGGTTTTGGGATTACGGCCGACGCGCGGCCGTTTCGCCCGCACGTGGAAGGTGCCGAAGGAGCGTAGCTTGACAGTTTCGCCCCCTTCCAGGGCACCGCAAATTTCCTCAATAGCCACTTCGACGATTTGCTTAGCCTCTACCCGCGAGAGCCCAGGGCCCGTCACATAGACCGCGTGCAGAAGATCGGCACGGGTAAGTGTCTTGTTCGTCATGTCGTATCGCCGCCTTTGAAATGATGAGCAACCGCGAGCAAACAGAACTACGCACATGCCGTCGCAAAGCGCGCCTGCCTCAGTGACCGCCGCTACCCGGCCACCGCCCCCGGCGGTTCGTCTTCATTACTCCCTAAACTCAACGCCTTTAAATGTGCAGAGTCAAAGGGAAAAACACAATCTGTATTCCGAGACCACGACAATCCACGACGGTCGCGCACGAAAGGAAGCATTTAAACTAAAGCCTCGGACAGAGCCTTCCCAGCACAACCTGCGTTAACGCCAACATCTCTCCTCGGTTCCACCGCGAAGCGAATATTTTTATTTTGTCGTGGTACGATAAAAAACAGGCCGCGCACGAGGCGCGGCCTGAACTTTATTCTGAGCGGACGAGCCTGGACTTCTCTTAGAAATCCATGCCGCCCATGCCGCCGCCGCCCGGCATCGGGGGCATCGGGGTGTCCTTCTTCGGCTTGTCGGCGATCATGGCTTCCGTCGTAACGAGGAGGCCGGAGACCGAAGCCGCATCCTGCAGAGCCGTGCGCACGACCTTGGCCGGATCGACGATACCGGCGCTGATCATGTCCACATACTCTTCGGTCTGAGCGTTGAAGCCGAAGGTCTGCGACTTGTTCTCGCTGATCTTGCCGACAACGATCGAGCCTTCGACGCCCGAGTTCTCGACGATCTGGCGGATCGGCGCTTCCAGGGCCTTCAACACGATGTTGATGCCGGCCTGGACGTCGGAATTGTCGCTCTTCAGCTTGGCGATCGCGTTCTTGGCGCGCAGCAGCGCAACGCCGCCGCCCGGAACGATGCCTTCTTCCACCGCGGCGCGGGTGGCGTTCAGAGCGTCGTCAACGCGATCCTTCTTTTCCTTCACTTCGACTTCCGTCGCGCCGCCGACGCGGATCACCGCGACGCCGCCAGCGAGCTTGGCGAGACGCTCCTGGAGCTTCTCACGGTCGTAGTCGGAGGTGGTCTCTTCGATCTGAGCCTTGATCTGAGCGACGCGGCCTTCGATGTCCTTCTTCTTGCCGGCGCCGTCGACGATCGTGGTGTTTTCCTTGTCGATGCGCACCTTCTTGGCGCGACCGAGCATGGCGATCGTGACGTTTTCCAGCTTGATGCCGAGGTCTTCGGCGATCATCTGGCCACCGGTCAGGATAGCGATGTCTTCGAGCATGGCCTTGCGGCGATCGCCGAAGCCCGGCGCCTTGACGGCCGCAACCTTGAGGCCACCGCGCAGCTTGTTGACGACGAGCGTGGCGAGGGCTTCGCCTTCGACGTCTTCAGCGACGATGATCAGCGGCTTGCCGGTCTGAACGACGGCTTCGAGCACCGGCAGCATCGGCTGCAGCGACGACAGCTTCTTCTCGTGGATGAGGATGTAGGGATCGTCGAGTTCGGCGATCATCTTCTCGGCGTTGGTGATGAAATACGGCGAGAGATAGCCACGGTCGAACTGCATGCCTTCGACGACGTCGAGTTCGGTCTCGGCGGTCTTGGCTTCTTCAACCGTGATAACGCCTTCGTTGCCGACCTTCTGCATCGCCTTGGCGATCATGGCGCCGATCGAGGCGTCGCCATTGGCCGAGATCGTGCCGACCTGGGCGACTTCGTCCGAGGACTTGATCTTCTTGGCGCGGCCCTGGATGTCCTTGACGCCTTCGGCGACCGCGAGGTCGATGCCGCGCTTCAGGTCCATCGGGTTCATGCCGGCGGCCACGTACTTGGCGCCTTCCTTGACGATCGCCTGGGCGAGAACCGTGGCGGTCGTGGTGCCGTCACCGGCGGTGTCGTTGGTCTTCGAGGCGACCTCGCGAACCATCTGGGCGCCCATGTTTTCGAACTTGTCGTCAAGTTCGATTTCCTTGGCGACGGTGACGCCGTCCTTGGTGATGCGCGGCGCGCCGAACGACTTGTCGATCACGACATTGCGGCCCTTCGGGCCGAGGGTCACCTTCACCGCATTGGCGAGGATGTCGACGCCGCGGAGCATTTTCTCGCGCGCGTCTGCGGAAAAGCGGACTTCCTTAGCTGCCATAACTTCAGTCTCCTGGACTTAACTGGCTGAAATAACTGAAACGAGGTTCCGACGATTAGGCGATCACGCCCATGATGTCGGATTCCTTCATGATCAGGAGGTCCTGACCGTCGATCTTCACTTCCGTGCCGGACCACTTGCCGAACAGGATCCGGTCGCCCTTCTTCACATCGAGGGGAACCAGCTTGCCGGCTTCGTCGCGAGCGCCCGAACCAACGGCGATGATCTCGCCTTCCTGGGGCTTCTCCTTGGCGGTGTCCGGAATGATGATGCCGCCCTTGGTCTTCTCTTCGCCGTCGAGGCGCTTGACGACGACCCGGTCGTGCAGGGGACGAAACTTCATGTGAGCATTTCCTGTAGCTTGCGGGTCAGGGCCACGCCGGCCTCCACCCGGTTTGCGTGACGTGGGAACGATATTAGCACTCACCATCAACGAGTGCTAATAACGCTGCCGACCAGATAGGAGAGGCGTCAAAGGGAGTCAAGAACGTGCCGGCAAAGAAATCGGGCTCCGGCACGATCCCGGACAAGATGGTGAACCGCCTCGCTCCTTTCGGCAGCCTGCGACTGGACGGCGGCACAAAGAAGGAGGATGGTTCACTTCTCAACCATTTCGGAGCCAGCGCCCGTGTCCACCCCTGCCCCCGCCGTCTCGTCCCCCGCTGTTTTGCCACCCGATCAGCTCACCGCCCGGCCGGGCCTCGACCTCCTGAAAGACATGATCGCCGGCAAAGTTCCCGGCCCGCCGATCGCCCAAACCCTTAATTTTACTTTGGTCGAGGTCGAGAACGGTCAGGTCGTCTTCGAGGGCGAGCCGCAATTCGCCTTTTATAATCCGCTCGGCACGGTGCATGGCGGCTGGACCGCCACCCTACTCGACAGCGCCATGGCCTGTGCCGTCCATTCGACGCTCGCCGCCGGCCAGGGCTACACGACCCTCGAATTCAAACTCAATTGCGTCCGTCCGATCACCAAGGACACGGGACTGGTGCGTTGCGAGGGCAAGGTGATCAATGTCGGGCGCACCATTGCCACGTCAGAGGGGCGGCTGATCGACAGCAAGGGCCGGCTTCTCGCTCACGGCACGGAAACCTGCCTGATCTTCTCGGCGAAATAACCAGCACCTCGGCCATTGCCACAACCGCGATGGCGCGGGATCATGCCCCCGCCGCGGCTTTCAAAATGCCGCGCGGGGAGGAAACATGTTCGATCGCCAAAGGCGGACCACCGCCGGCCGCTTTGCCATTGCCCTAAGCCTGATCACGCTTTTTGCCGCGCCCGCTGCGGCCGCCGACAAAGTGCGGGCCGGAACATCCGGTTTAGCCTTGCTCTGGACCTTCATCGACAGCGGCACCAAAGCCGGCATCTGGCAGAAATATGGGATCGAGGTCGAGCGCGTCGCGCTCGCCGGCGATGCGGTGATGCAGCAAGCGCTAACCTCTGGCGATATCCAGTTTGGTTTCGGCTCGGGGCCCGGCATGGGCTACCACTCCAAGGGCGTGCCGGCGATCGGCGTCGCGGCCGTCGCTGGGCCGCCCTATAGCTTCATGATCACCGTGGTGCCGAAGTCGCCCATCCGCAGTGCCGACGACTTGAAAGGCCGGCGCATCGGCGTCACCACCGCCGGCTCGATGACGCAATGGCTAGTGCGCGAACTGTCGCGCCAAAAAGGCTGGGGGCCAAACGGCATCATCGACCTGCCGATGGGTGCGCCACGCACGCAGCTCGTCGCCATGAAAGCTGGCGAACTCGACGGCACCGTCACCACCGTCGAGACCACCGCCACCTATGAGGAACAGAACGAAGCGCGCGGTGTGCTGGAGCTTGGCGAACTGGTGAAGGATTTCCACACCCACGTGCTGTTCGCACGCACGGAACTGATCGACAAGAATCCTGATCTCGTCGCGCGCTTTCTCAAGGGCTGGTTCGCCACCGTGGCTTATATGAAAGCTAACAAGACTTTCGCCATCAAGGAATCCGCGGCAGCGATGAAATATTCGGAATCCTCCATCACCAAGGCGATGGATGCGCAATTCGAAATGTTGTCTGACGACGGGCGCTGGAATCCGAAGGCGATCGACAAGATCAGTTCGTCCCTCGTCGAGTTGGGCATTCTCGAAAAGGAACCGCCGCGCGACAAGCTCTATACGGATCGCTTCGTGCCGGTGACACCGTAAACGACAGTCTTCGACAAACGAGAGCGAGGACGGCCACCCAGCCGTCCTCGGTTTCCAAATGCCTATTTCTCTTTAACGTCGGCGACGTCGACGATTTCCTGCCAGAGCTTGATATCCTTGGCGATGGTGCTGGCGAAGTCAGCCGCCGAGCTGCCGACCGGATCGATACCCTTATTGCGCAGCTGTTCGATCACGATCGGCTGCTTGAAAGAAAGCATGATCGCTTTTTCCATCTGTTCAATGATCTCCTTGGGTGTGCCGGCGGGTGCCACCAGGCCATTCCAAGTGAGCGCTTCATAGGTGGGATAGCCGGACTCTCTGATCGTCGGGACGTTCGGCAGTTCCCGCGCCCGTTCGAGCCCTGACACAGCGAGCAATTTAATCGTTCCGGCATCCGCCTGGGGAAGCGCGTCGGCGATACTGGCGAACATCGTCGGCACATGCCCGGCGATCAGATCGGCCATGGCCGGCGCACCGCCCTTGTATGGCACGTGGACGATGTCGAGGCCGGCGAGCTTCTGGAAGTAGGCCATCGACAGATGGGTGACATTGCCTGCCCCACCCGATGCATAAGACAAGGCGCCGGGCCGTGCTTTGACGTAGCTGATGAATTCAGCCAGCGAATTGACGGGCAGTTTGCTGTTGACGCACAGAACGAAAGCGTTGCTTCCGATAATGCTGATCGGCGCGAAATCTTTTGATGAGTATCGTGTTTTCAAAATGGCCGGAATGATCGCCATCTGGGGCGTATTCGCCATCAGCAGCGTGTAGCCATCGGCCGGCGCATGCGCCACGATTTCAGCGGAGATCGTCTGCGCCGCGCCAGGACGGTTCTCGATAAAAACGCTTTGACCGATCTGATCCGACAGGGACTTGGCGATGACGCGCGCAATCGTATCGGTCGTACCGCCCGCCGCAACGCCCACCAGAATTTTGATCGGTTGCTTCTGCGGCCAGGCCTGCGCCTGACAGGCGCCGGTCGAGACCAGCAGCGCAGCCGATATGCCTACGATGGAAAATGCGAGCGACGGCAATGATGATTTTATTGTGTGGAACATGACAGACAGTCCAGTCATTGAGGCAAAAATTTAAAGCGAGGCGCCAAGCCTTGACGAAGCTTCATCGAGGCGCTGGTCGAACAAAATGCAGCAATGAAAGTCCTCCATAGACTTGGGGCAACAGACTTAGGGCGAGACACCATTCGGATCTCATTTTGCTAGTCTCCTAACATACGAGCCGCATCGTTGACAAGATGCTTACAGTTGATATTATTTCATCTGAAAGTAATTTCAGATGAACAACGACTTCAAAAAACAATTCCAGGACGAGGATTTCATTCTGTACCGGCTTCCGCGCGTGGCGCGTGAAGTGTCCCGTCTATGCACGCATGAGTACGATGTCGCCTTCGGCATGAAGGTGCCGGATTGGCGGGTTCTGGCGATGATCGGCCGGTTCGGCAATATTTCCGCGAAGACTTTGAGCGACAAGATGGCCATCGATCAGGTCGCCGTCAGCCGCTCTGTGCATAGATGCGTGACCTCCGGATTGGTCCGTGAAGATGTCAACCCGCAGGATCGCCGTGGCAAAGTCTTGATGCTCACGCCCTCTGGCGAAAAATTCCTCGACCGCTTCTATCCGCACGCCTGCGCTCTGGCTTTGCGCATCGAAAGCGGTCTGACGAAAGCCGAAGTCAAGACGCTGAAAA
Source organism: Rhizobiales bacterium 62-17 (assembly GCA_001898965.1). GTDB lineage: Bacteria > Pseudomonadota > Alphaproteobacteria > Rhizobiales > Beijerinckiaceae > Terripilifer. Next base: position 138,563 of record MKVW01000001.1, on the reverse strand, counting down.
GCCTCCTCTACAAACTGGATACGCATCTGCAATCGGTTCCGCGCGCGACACCTGAAAAACAGCGCACACGGCGCGGCCGATAAGCAGCTCGGCTCACATCAAATAGAAATGTCAGGAAGGAAACGTTCATGTATCGGCTGATGGTTGCAGACGTTGATTCACCCTCGTATTTCGTCGCGACGGCGGCGGTGAAACTCGGGTTCTTCAAAAAGGAAGGGGTGGACATCGAGTTTGTCCCCGAATACGGCGCAAAGCACGGCCCCGAACAGCTGCGCGACGGCGCTATCCATTTCTTCGGCGGCCCGGCCTTTGCCGCGACACGCGCTTTCCCCGCGTGGAAGGGGGCTAAATTGCTCTGCGCGCTGGCGCAGCACTCCTATTGGTTCATGGGCGTGCGCAAAGACATCGAGATTGCGCGCGGCGACGTCAAGGCATTGAAGGGCTTGCGCATCTCGTCTTCCTTCGCCTTCCCGCGCACCGCGCTGCGTCACATGCTGGTCGAGGCTGGCCTCGATATGGACCATGATGAAGTGCGCATTCTCCAAAGCCTGCCGGTGGAAGCCGAGTGGCACAGCCGCGATGGCGTCAAAGCTATTCAGGAGAATTATGCTGATGGCTTCTGGGGCAACGGCATGCGCCTTGCTCTTGCCGAGAAGGCAGGACTTGCCAAGGTGCATCTCGATCTTCGGCGCGGCGACGGGCCGCCCGGCGCGCGTTCCTATAACTTCGCGGCACTGACGACCACCGATGCGTTGATCGAGAAAGAACCCGAGGTCGCGGCCGCGGCGGTGCGCGCGATCGTCGCCACGCAAAAAGCTCTGCAGGCCGATCCGTCGCTCGCCAAGAAGGTTGGCGACGAACTCTTTCCTGGCGATGAAGCCGATCTCATGCCAACGCTGGTCAGCCGCGATGCGCCGTTCTACGACGCCACCATCACGCCCGAGGCGGTGGACGGACTCAACACATTCGCCATGGCCAACGGACTGATCGAGCAACCGCTCGCTTATGAGCAGATTGTCAGGTTCAGCCCGCACTGGAAAGGCTGAAGACCAGCGGCGCGGCAATCAGTTTTACTCGAGTTTGATGCCGGCATCCTTGATGATGCGGCCCCACAGGGCCGCTTCATCGGCGACGATCTTGCGGGCTTGCGCCGGCGTCGGATTCCAGGCGAGCAGATAATTCTCGTCGAAACGTTTCTTGACGTCGGGCTCGGCGATCATCTCGCGCATCAGTGCATTGATCCGCTCGATCACCGGCGCTGGCGTGGCGGCTGGCGCAATCAATCCGAACCACGTGGTCGATTCATAGCCGGGCGCGCCGGCTTCTGTCGCCGTCGGCAGATCGGGCAGCAGCGGCATGCGCTTTGGTGTCGTGGCTGCCAGCAAGCGCAATTGCCCCGCCTCGACCAGGCCGATCACCGGCGCGACACCAACTGAAATCATCTGCACCTGATTGGTGGCAAGATCGGCAACGGCGGGCGCAGCGCCGCGATAAGGCACGTGCACCATTTTGATGCCGGCGATGCGCTCGAGCTGCAAGGCCGAGAGATGATTGGTGGAGGCGACGCCCGCCGAGGCGTAATTGATCGTGCCAGGCTTGGCTTTCGCCAAAGCGATGAATTCCTGCAAGTTCTTGGCCGGCAGGTCCTTGCTCACCACCACCACTTGCGGAGCTTCGGCGATGATCGCCACCGGCACCAGATCCTTCGCGGGATCGAAGGGCATGGAGCGATAGAGGAATTGATTGACGGTCATCACGCCGTTGGTGACCATCGCCAGCGTGTAGCCATCGGGCGCGGCCTTCGCCACCTGATCCGCGCCGACATTGCCGCCGGCACCGGTACGATTGTCGACGGTCGCGGTCTGGCCGGTGCGCTTGCCGATATATTCGGCGACGACACGGCCGAGATAGTCGGTCGTCCCACCGGCCGAATAAGGAACGACGATGCGGACCTGTTTCGTGGGCCAGGTTTCGTTCGCTTGCGCCATAGCCACGCATGGGACGAGCGCCAGCCAAACGGCGAGACTTGCCGCCAAACGTGCCATTCTCCCCATGGCATCCTCCCGTGCTTTTTCTTGATTTGTGGCACGATCGACCACGAAACCGCAATCCGGCCATCGCGCCGCATTGACCGGCGGCCCGGCGCAATGACATGGTCCCTGCGATCTATCAGACAGAGGAAACGCATATGCAGGTCAGGGCCGCGGTTTTTCGCGATGGCACACTTAATCCCTCTTTTGAAGAGTTGACGCTCGCAGGCCCCCGCGCCGGCGAAGTGCTCGTCAAAATCGTCGCCAGCGGCGTCTGCCACACCGATCTCAAATCGGCCGGCACGGTAAGCCCGGTGCCCAAGCCCGTCGTGCTCGGGCACGAAGGCTCAGGGATCGTCGAAGCCATCGGCCCCGGCGTGACCAAAGTGGCGAAGGGCGACCATGTGGTGCTGACCTTCGGCTTTTGCGGCCATTGCCCCAGCTGTACGGACGCCGAACCCGCCTATTGCTACAACCAGGGCAAACTGAATTTCGAATGTTCCCCGGTCGATGGGCTGCGCTACGCCGATGCCAAGGGCCAGCCCGTGCATGGCGATTTCTTCAGCCAGTCGTCCTTCGCCACCTATGCGGTGGGCCATGAGCGCAATGTGGTGAAGGTGCGCAAGGACGCGCCGCTCGAACTGCTGGGGCCGCTGGGCTGCGGCATCCAGACCGGTGCCGGCGCCATCCTCAACGATTTCAAATTGCAGCCGGGGCAGAAACTGGCGGTGTTCGGCGTCGGCGCGCTCGGCCTTTCCGCCGTGATGGCGGCGCGGATCGCCGGCGCCAGCCGGATTGTCGCCATCGACCGGCACGCCCATCGCCTAGCGCTCGCCAAGGATCTCGGTGCGGACGTGGCGATCGTCGCCGGCAGCGAGCCGACCTCGGCGGAAGTGCTCAAACAAGTGCCGGGCGGTGTCGACTTCGCGCTGGATACAACCGGTGTTCTGCCTGTGATGCGGCAGGCGATCGATTCCCTGGCGCCGCGCGGCATGGCTGGCTTCGTCACCAGCCCGTGGGATGGCTCGGAACTGTCGGTCTCCGTCCGCCACCTGCTGCTCGGCCGCAAGATCCGTGGCATCATCGAGGGCAACAGCAATCCGGATGTGTTCATCCCGATGCTAGTCGATTTCTTCATGCAGGGGCGCTTCCCCTTCGACCGGCTGGTGCAATTCTACAAATTCGACGACATCGCCAAAGCCTTCCACGACAGCGAGGACGGCAAGACGGTGAAGCCGGTGCTGCGGATCGCGGCTTAAGCCTATCGGCGCGAACCGCCGATTTACTCATCCCCTGTTCGCCTTGACCCGCACCTTGGCATAACAGGGGGTGAGCGCCTGCCCGCTTCGTCATCCGCATCTATTCGAACAAGTGCCCGCGGCGTTAGAGCTTACCTGCCGCGATCCCCAATCGCTTTACTATTCCTTCCCATTGGTTTGCCTCCGTCTGAAACGAGGATATCAACTCACTGGGCGAAGACAGATCAGGTATATAGCCCAGTTGGATATAACGCTCCCTCATACCTGAACTGCGCATCGCTCTGACAAATTCCGTATTGAGCAGATCAATGATTTCATTCGCGGTGTTCTTTGGAGCTGCAACTGCAAACCAATTTGCGGCGATGAAATCTCGAATTCCGGCTTCGGCCGTGGTGGGAATATTCGGGTACCCCGAAATTCGCTCAGGCCACGCGACCGCCAATGCCGTGACGGCACCTGAGTCCAGAAGCCCAGCCGCCACAGACAAGGAGCCAGCAAAAAGTTGGACCTCATTCCGCATGAGGTCAGGCATAATTTGAGGCGCGCCTGGATACGGAACATGCTGAATATCTATACCGCTGACCTGCTTGAGCAGCTCGACGTGTAGATGTGTCGTCGTACCGATGCCGGTAGACGCATAATTCAAACGACCAGGCTCCCTCTTGGCGAGAGCAATGAATTCACCCAGCGTCTTCGCAGGCACCTTCGGATTTGAAAAGAAAACGACCGGACCATTTCCCAGGCGCACGATCGGCACAAGATCTCGAAGCGGATCGAACTGTAAAGGCGTGAGATATTGATTGGTAACAAAGTTGTTGAGGGCTGCGCAGAGCAGTGTGTAGCCGTCAGGAGCAGATCTTACGACATTGAGTGTGCCGATATTGCCGGACGCGCCAGCCGTATTGAGGACCGTAAACGAAATACTTGTCTGCTTCTCCACCTGATTCCCGAGCAAACGGAAAAGGTTGTCTCCCGTGCCGCCCGCTGGATACGGCAATATGATCTTGATGGGCGCCCTTGGATAATCCGACGCGCGCGCGGAAAGCGCGCATGCTGTTGTCAATCCACCCAAGAATAGCCTTCGCGAAACATTCAGCATCAGAGCCTCTCATGATCATTTTTGTTCAGCCCAAGAAGCCACTCCCGGGCACATGAAGAGCGCGGCGTTCTGTTAGAATTTCGGGAATATCTGGCGCTCGGAGAGCCAACTGGACATTTTCACGCGTTCGACCCGTTCGGCCGCACGGAAGCCATCATGCTTCTCCTTATTCGGCCAAACATGCTCGGCCGTGACGGCCATGCGCACGGCGATATCGTCACGCGTGACATTGAACACCATCATGTCCTGCGCCAGAACGAGGCGACCATCGTAATGTTGCCTGACGTCGCGTTCGATTTCGGAGAGAAGGTCGAAGTCGTTGAAGAAATGATAGAGCACCCCGACGCGGGGCTTCACCTGCTGCAGGACATAACCGGCTTCCACCGGCGCAGAATGTGCCATGGTGCCAATGCCGCGCGCGGTCTTCTCATCATATCCGGAACGCTCCATGAGCTGGCGAACGGAATTGAAGGCCTCGTGGATGACGAGATCGGCGTTCTGCGCGTTCTCAACAAAAAAATGGCTCGGTGTCGTATCGCCGGAGTAAACGAAAGTCAGTCCGTTCCATTCGAGACGAAGGCTCACCGGCCCGTCGTAGATATGCACCGCCGGAAAACTGATGATCCGAACGCCGTTGCGTTCATAGATGGTTTGAACTTTGCTGTAGTCGAATTCATGCACTTCGACATCGGCGCCAGAAGCGGGAAGAAGCCCGGTGCGCGTGGCCGTATCCCAGGCGTAGGCCGACTTCTGCATGTCGACGAAATGTTGCGTGCCATGTTCCTTGGTGAGGCCTGAGGGACCATAGACGACGAGCGGCGTGATGCGGCCGCCAGCCCAGCCGCCAACCCAGACATTGGGAAAATCACCGACATGATCGACATGCAGATGGGTGGCGAAACAAGCGGTGAGGTCCGCATAAGGGATTTCAAGCGCCGTGAAATTCTTCTGAGAGCCACTGCCGAAATCGAAAAGAAACTTGTCGCCATTGCCGAGTTCGATCAGCCAGGAGGCATTGGCCTGCGCGCGGCGGAGAAAGGGCCGTCCCGTTCCCAGAGCGACGATCCGCATTTCATCGGGTGCGAGGGGCTCCGTATTGGGAAAGTAATGGTCTCTACGAATAGGCACGCGATATCTCCTCGACTTCATCGGTTAGATTTTCTCGGACGCATCTTTTGCCACCAGCCCGGCATTCGCGCGGCGTGAGGCCAAAAGCCTGTCGAAAGGAGCGGCTGAAATGGGCGGCATCGGAAAAACCCCAGGAAAAGGCGATGTCGCCAATGGAGCGGGCTTTTAAGTTTGGATTCTCGATGTCGGACTTGCAGCGCATCAACCGGGTTTGCTGCAGCCAGCGGCAGAAGGTGGTCTCATCCTGATCGAACAAGGCGTGAAGCGAACGGATGGAAATGCCCGCGGCTCGCGCAATGCCCTCCGGTGCAATCTCAGGATTACGCAATTGACCAAGGGCGATGTTTTTCACACGTGTCAAGGTGGCCACGCGACCGGCCGGTCCGGCTTTCATCGCCTGCGACGAAAACTGGGAAACCGCCGTGACAAGCAAGTCGCCAAAATGTTCCTGCAGGCGATCATAAAACGGATTTTGTTCGGCCTCGTCTTCGACAAGGATCTGCTGCATGAAGGCGAAAAGAAAACGTCCGGGGCCTGAATGTCCGGACATGGATCTCGCCGTGAATGTATCGAAAGTTCCGTAGCGCTGGCGCAGGTAGCTGCGTGGCAGATTGAAACAAATCTGCTCAAAGGCGCCTTTGAACCTCAGTTCGTAAGGCCGAGTGCTGTCGTAGATCGCAAAGCTGCCCGGCGTCGTGACGCATTCACGACCATCCTGCGTGACAAAACCTTCCCCTGAAATCTGAAAATTCAGTTGCAGGACATCTTCGCGTGCATGCAGCACGTCTTCGCGCGTGCGACGCACATGCTGTCCTCTGGAATCGACGCGCGTCACGCGCATGCCGCCGAGCTTTTTCGTGCGAATCTGCCCCGAGAAACTCTCGGCATCCTCGATGTCGATTTGGACGGCTGGATAATAGTCACAGATGAGCCCTTGCCAATGACGGCCGCGCTCATGTGGTTTCATGGCCTGAGTGGTAAAGCGCTCCATCATTATTGCCTCCACCTCTCGACAGACTTGGCGTGGTATCCTCAGCGTGGCGGCAAAAAGGTGAGCTCGTGCGCATTGGCGATCCGAACCACCTCTGAAGGGTCACCTACGTTGTTGATCTTTTCGAACAGCTCCCAGAGTTTTGCCGTGGGAGACACCCAGAACAGGCATTTCACTTGCTGATCGGACTTGTTGAAAATGCCGTGCGCAATCCCTTTGGGCATGCACACCAGATCGCCGGGCTTCGCCTTCGTCTCCTGGCCATCCAGGACGAGATCGAAGCTGCCTTCAAAGAGATAGATGAACTCATCTTGGGTGTGATGGATATGCGGCGGCACGAACGTGCCCGGCGGAAAGGTCGCGTGCCAGGAGAAAGAGCTTTCGGTGACATGTTTGGGCACGTAGGTCTGGCCCAGAATGTTCCAGCTTATGTCATCAACACTGGTGTTGGCCTGGCGGACGGTTGCCTCGAAGGAAGGGATCGTCATGAATTCATCCTCGTGTCGGAAACTCAGTTGTGGGTCGAATGTTGACGTGGCGCGAAACCCGCCATTTTCGCGTATCCAGAAACAATGGCTTGCAACTCATCGTGGTCGATCACGTCGGTAAGTTTGGCGAAGCCATTGGGCGCCCTGCGCTCGACCTCATCGATCGCGCCCTCCGGTCCTCCACTGCGATTGGACGCCACAACCGCCGCTGTTTTCGGCAGGCGTTCGGTTTCGTAAGCCGTCAATGCCGCGATCGGATGCTCGGACACCGCCAGCGCATCCGCCAATGCGCGTGCGTCAAGAATCGCTTGCCCCGCGCCGTTGGAGCCAACCGGATACATCGGATGCGCGGCATCGCCGAGCAGCGTGATCCGACCATGCGTCCACCGCGGTAAGGGATCGCGATCGACCATCGGATATTCGTAAAACTCCGGCGATAAACGCACGAGCGCTTCGAGATCGATGGGCAAGCCTGAGAAAGCAGCAAGATGCGGCAACAGATCGCTGATGGCGCCCTGGCGATTCCAATCCTCCCGCTGCGGTACGGGACTGCCAGGCTCCGCTTGACGATAGGTAACAACCCAGTTCAGCAACTGACGTCCATCGGCTTGCGGAGGGCCGATGGGATAAAGAACGAGCTTATGAGAAAAGCCACCGGCCACGACCATGCTGCGGCCGTCCGCGAGCGGTGCGTGCAGCGCCGCGCCACGCCACATCATGACGCCATTCCAGCGCAGATCACCCTCATTCGGATAGAGGAGCGCACGGGCACTGGAATGAATGCCGTCGCAGCCAATCATAATGTCGCCAGGGACCTGAAGGCGATCGTCAGCGGTCGTGGCAAATTCCGCGACGACGCCGGATTCGTCCTGCCGATAATTGAGCAAGCGCCGATTTAACATCACCGCGTCCGAGCCAAGCCGCTTCACGACGGCTTCGAACAGGGCATTTTGCAGGAAGCCGCGATGAATCGAAAATTGCGGCGCGTCGAGACCGGCATCCAGGCCGCGGAGCTCGCGCCAAATCTCCTGCCCGAAACGATTGGCATATGTCAGTTCGCGCGTCCGCACCGCGATCGCATCGAGTTTCGGCAACAGATCGAGCAGAGCCAGTTCACGAACCGCGTGCGGCAGAACGTTGATCCCGACACCGAGAGGGCGCAGCGCCGGCACCGCTTCGAACACTTCGCAATGCAGACCACGCTGATGCAACATCAAGGCGAGCGTCAATCCGCCAACACCTGCGCCAACAATGATCACTTTCATGGGCCGCTCCATCTACAGCCGGATGCGATCACCTATGTTATGACCGATTGAACGGAGAGTTCTTGCCTGACAATGCAGACAAAGTTGCGTTTGAATGTATCTCGCATCCGCATGTCTCCGAGTAAAAAACTCTTCTCGCACAATGGCGTTCCAGGAACGCCACAAGCTAGACATTTTCAGTCCACACCATTATATTTTAATATTGAAATATTGCATATGCAATTAAGATTCCAGGCAGCGTGCGGTTCGCATGGAAGTAATCGACGCCGTGTCTCAAGCGTCGAGGGCACCGGAAAAGCTTAGCCGTTCCGATTTCCGTTCGATTGCAAGATAGAGAGGCTAAAGGCCCGCAAGAAAGGCAGCCGCCAGCTAAGAAGGCGGCGAAGCTCGCATTTCACGCCGTTGGCGCGTCGCCATCAGTCGGCGAGTTCCGGAGGCTGACCCATCTTCTGGTAGAGGAAAGCCACGCTCTTTAGGAAATGTTTCGCCTGCTGCTTGTCCATGAGTTGCAGCAGTTCATCGTGCTGCGTGCGGACGATTTTGATCGCACGACGAAGGACACTTCGCCCCAGCGTGGTCAACGACATGGAATAGCCCCGCCGGCTCCCTGGTGGACGCGAACGCTCGACATACCCCTGCGCTTCCAGACGATCGAACGCACGGCTGAGCGTCGAAGGATCGATGCCTGTAAACTTTGCAATATCCGCCGGCCGGTCGATCTTCGAAAATCCAAGCGTTGCCAGAACACGCCATTCCGCCACCGACATTCCATGCTCCTGCAACGCGCGATCGAGCGCGCTGTTGATCACTTTGATCACCTTGTTGAGCATGAACGGCAGGAGAGCTTCGAGGCCGATATCCTGGGATGCGTTTTTCATTCCGAAATCCTGGTCCAGACCGCTTCGAAGCTCTTTTCGTCAGAATGGCCGTCAGAGGCAAGTCGATGGCTTAAGTCTGCGGCGCCCCGGTCCGCCCGTCATATTTGGCGATATCGCCGCCGAAAACGACCCGATTTGTACCCTCCCCTGTTCTCGCCCGGCCCGGCTCTTGGCATAAGGGGGGCCATGAGCGCCTGCCCGATTCGCCTTTTCCCGTGTGCCGCGCGCCTTGAGCGAGGCCGCCGATGCGCGTGATCGCGGCCTTTCTCGTCAACACCGCGATCAATTTCTTCATCGGGCTCCTGGTCGCCAAGTTTCTCGGCCCCGATCAGTTCGGCCGCTTCGCCCTGGCGCTTGCCATCGGCCTGGTGTTGCAGACGATCACGCTGGAATGGATCCGGCTATCGACCATTCGCTTCTATTCGGAGAAGAGCCGCAACCAGCAGCCGGAGCTGCGCGCCACCCTCGATGCGGCCTTCGGCATCATTTCAATTCTCGTCACGGCGCTGCTGATCGCCTATTTCCTCTCCGACATAGACGTGTCCCTGTCGCCGCCCCTGGTCGGCCTCGCGGTGGCCGCGGCCATCGCCAATGGCTTCTTCGACTATCACACGGCGGTGGTGCGGGCGCGCTTTCTGGATCGGCTCTACAGCCAGCTCATCATCACCAAGAACATCTTGGCCTTCGCCCTGACGGTCGGCGGCGCCTTTATCACCGGATCGGCCGTCGTCGCCTTGACCGGCGCCTGCATCAGCATGGCCGGTTCGGTGGTGCTGGCGCACCGGGCGCTGGCCGATCGCATGTCGCCACTGCGCATCGCCAACCGTCCGCTGGCCGCGCAGTTCGCGCGCTATGCCTTGCCGATCGTCACCGCCAATGTGTTTTATCTGGCGATCCCGCTGGTCAATCGCTCGCTCGCCGCATCGCATTTCGGCTTCGCCGAAACCGGGCAATTCTCGCTCGCCTATGACATCGGCACGCGCCTCATCGCCGCCATCGGTTCGGCGCTCGACGTCTTGCTCTTCCAGATCGCCGTGCGCGCCGAGGAACAGCATGGGCGCGATCATGCCAAGGCACAGGTCGCGCAGAACATGGCCGTCGTCTTCGCTTTGCTGACACCAGCGGCTGTCGGCCTCTGGCTCGTGCTGCCGAGCCTGGAGCAATTGATCGTGCCCACCGAGTTCCGTGGCCCCTTCAGCCGCTATCTCACTTTGATGCTGCCAGGTCTCTATGTCTTCGGCCTGATGAACTTCGCCATCAACGCGGTCTTCCAGATCGAGAAGAAAACCTTGCCGCTGATCGCCGCCGCACTTGCCGCCTGCGCGGCCGCGGCCCTGCTGCTGGTCCTCATCCCGCGCGGAGCCGATGCCGCCAGCCTTGCGATGGCGCAGACCGGCGCCTTCATCGTGGCCTTTGTCGTCCTCATCGGTTTTGCCGTCGCCGCCGGCGCGCAATGGCCGCGCGCGCGCGATCTGCTGTTGACTATCGCGGCAACCCTCGTCATGGCGGCCGTGCTGTGGCCGCTGCACCGCATGGAGCCGAGTGTTTTCCTGCTCGTCGCGCAATGCCTCGCTGGCGTTCTTATCTATGGATTGGCAGTCGCCATTTTCGACATCGCTGGGCTGCGCCGCACGACCTTGGAAACAATCGCCAAATTGCGCCGCCGTGGTCTCTAGCACCGATCAATAACCGCTTTTTAACCCTGAATATTTGCGACAAGCTAACCCTAACGAAAGCTCAATTAACCACTTCGAATTGCTCTATAATACTTGCATAACCATCAACCCTGATGGTTCCCTTCGCGACAAATATTTACGTTACCATCGCTTCGTCAGTCCGGGTCTGCCTGAGCAACAGGGCCGGAGCGGCATCCTTCGATGTCGCGACGATGGAGCGAAACAATGTCCGCACGATTTGGCGCGGTTTCCGCGCTGGCCCTGGCGCTGGCTAGCCAAGCCACGCCCTTTGCCATGTCGCCTGCCCTGGCCGGCAGCGTGAACGATATGGTCATTCGCGGTGTCGGGCCGGCCGGCGACCTGCCGGCGATCCAGCCTTATCAAGAGCCGGTGGCGCCACCGCAAATGCGCCGCACCTCGTCGATCTCGGCCCCGCGCCCGCCCCATGGCGTCGTCGCCAATCAGCCTTATGGCCCCAGCGCCGATCCGCGCCCCTATCAGGCCGCCACATCACGCGGCTATGGCGGCGGCTTTATCGAACTGCTGGTGACCGGACGCGATCCGACGCCGCGTCGTTCAGCCTATTACAACGAGCCGCCGCCGATCGCGGCGCCCATGCAGCCGGCCTATCGGCAGGCACCGGTCTATCAGCAGCAGGCTTATGCGCCCGACCCGGGAGCGGTCGCGCCAGTGCGCCGCGCGGTCGATCCGATATATCTGAAGCAGGAAGTCGCCTATAACGGCCCACACGCCGCCGGCACGATCATCGTCGATACGCCCAAGCGTTTTCTCTTTCTCGTACTCGGCAACGGACGCGCCTTGCGCTATGGCATCGGCGTCGGTCGTCCGGGCTTCGAATGGGCTGGCACGAAGACGGTGACGCGCAAGGCCGAGTGGCCGAACTGGACACCGCCCCCGGAAATGCTCAAGCGCCGGCCTGATCTGCCGCGCTTCATGAAGGGTGGTGAGGACAATCCGCTTGGCGCCCGCGCGCTTTATCTGGGTTCATCGCTCTACCGCATCCACGGCACCAACGAACCTTATACGATCGGCACCAACGTCTCGTCGGGCTGCATCCGCATGATGAACGAGGATGTCACTGACCTGTACGAACGCGTGCGCGTCGGCACAAAGGTGATCGTCATTTAATCAACGAGTTTCCCGGCGCGCGTCAAACGCTGGGGGGACAGGAGAGAAGCCGTCGCACAAAGTGCGGCGGCTTCTTTCGTTTTGGCGTGCTTCAGCAAAATCGAACACGATTTGCTTCAAATATCGGTGCTGTCGTCGCCACCGCCCCAATCGCCGCCGCCATCGTCATCATCGTCCCAATTATTGGCACCGGACGAGCTGTCGTTGTCGTAACGGTCGGTGTCGCCACGGCTGTCGCTATAGGCAGCGCGGTCGGTATCACCGCGATTGTCACCGGCGGCGGCTTTGCGATCCTCATCGTTCCAGCGCACGCTGTCACCAAACGACGAATTGTCATCCTTCGGCAGATCGGCAGCCTTCGCCGGGCTTGAGCCGAACGGATTGTTCGCACCGAACAGGCCGCTCAACGAATTGGCGAGCAGCATGCCACCGGCCACGCCGGCCGCCGCGCCCAAGGCACCCTTGAGAAAGCCACCGCCACCAGCCTGTTGCTGCATCGGGGCACCCATAGGAGCGTTCATGGGCGGCTGTTGCTGCCAAGAGCCACCACCCTGCTGTTGCGGCGGCGCGATCGGCTCGCCACCGCGTGTCCAGCGGTTGTCCGGGCCTGGTTGAGGCTGTGCCTCTTGCGGCTGGCCGGCGCCGAGGATCGACTTGCCGATACCGCCCAGAAAGCTGCCGGGCTTCGGCACGGTCTCTACGTCGCGCAGGCGCGCTTCGAGTTCCTCGATCTTGGCGGCCGCGGCCTTCAGTGTCTCTTCCTGAACGATGACGGATTGGGCGAGCAGATAGGGCGCATAAGGCTGCTGGCGCACCGCATCGGCGATGAAAGCCTCAGCCTCAGCATCCCGCTGTCCGCTTGAAGCATTGCGGATACGGTCAAAAAGACCGGCGAGAAGCTGGCGTTCGTCGGGGGTCATGTCGTTCTCCCTGTGGCCCCAGTGGATGATCCAAGTGGCCGGGCGGGGAATATGGGAGCCAACAATGACCAATCCAAGACGGGTTTCCACGTCCCAGATGCGAAAAAGCGCGCCGAAATGGCGCGCTTTCCAATTTGTAATGTTGGAACCCGGTGACTGTTCCGAGTTACCCTGGAGAATTACTTGGCAGAATTACTTGGGCAGGAAGCCCACGTCCTTCGAACCAACCAGGTCGATGTTCAGGCTCGCCGCGAAGCGGTGACCGCACCAGTTCGAGCGCAGGCTCGGGATCTGGCCCGGCGCATTGCCCGACGGATCGGCCGAAGCCATGTAGCAGCCGTTCTTGTTGAGCGTCGAACCATGGTAGCGCAGGTCCAGCGTGAACTGGTTCCAGGTGTAGGAGGCGCCGACGTTCCAGGTGGTGTACTTCGGCAGCTTCACCGGCGTGGCGAAGAACGGGTTGAAATCGGTGCCCGCCTTCAACGAATGCAGGTTCATGTAACCCCATTCGCCGGAGATCGCGAAACCGGTCTCACCAAAGGTGTATTTCGCGGTCAGCGAGGTGTAGAGCGCCTTGGTCTTATAGTTCAGCCAGTTCGGAGCGTAGTACACGGTCGCGCCGACATTGAGTTCCGGCGTGATGTTGTACGACGGCTTGACGAACAGTTCCCAGTAGCTCGGGTCCTTCGGCGTGGTGGCGCAGAAGCCGCCGACGAAGGGGCAACGGGCGCCGAACGGCAAGGCCGCGAAGCTTGGGTTCTGGAACGTGAAGGTCGCGCTATCGGTCCAGTAGCGATCTTTGTTGCCCGGATAGAGGTAATACTGGGCGCCGAAATCGACGGCGAAATCACCATAGGTGAAGCGCACGCCCGGGATCAGGTCGACTTCCGCGAACGGGTTCGACGGCTGATTGATCTTCCACATCTGGCCGCGGGCGTAGAACTGGATGTTCGGATTGATCTTGTACTGCAGTTCGGCATAGCCGGTCGCGCTCGGCTTGCCGTCCGACTGCGAAACGCCGCGGAACACGTAGTCCGACATCACGCCAATGCCGAAGGCATAGTCAAAACCAAGAGCGGGCGGCGGCGGAGGCGCGGCCGGGGCCTTGGCTACGCCGAGATCGGCAGCGAAAGCCGTTCCGGAAAGGGCGGCAACCGTCGCTGCAGCGACCGCCAGGGACTTGAACCTCATCAACATGCTCCGTCAGCAAGAAAATTCGACGAGCACAGAAGAATTCTAAGTGCCGTGCATCGCAAGGCGAACTGTTAAGCACCCTGCCTAGCGATTAGGCATTCAAGGGATGAAACACAGGAATGATGAGCGATGTTGCAAGATTGCAACAAACTTAGATATCGCACTCGCATTATTATTCATTCGCCGACCGATGCAGTGTGACTCGTTTTCCTTCGCCCGATTTCTCGCGCAGGACCGCCGCTTCTTTGCCGCAATCTCCATACGATCAGGCGGGTAGCTGAATTTTTCAGCAGCCCGGAAATGCGTCAGTCTGCTCGCGCTTACGCTCTCGCGCGAAACGATTGGCAAATCGGCCGCGTAAGGGCATGATTCGAAAAAATAATGGGGGAGACGGCATGGCGGACGATCATCCGACTGATCACGATTTTGCGGCTTTGCGCGACGTGTGCGGCGAAGTTTTTCGACCGCGCCTGACGCGACGAAACCTGTTCGGGGCGGCCGGCGCCCTGGCCGCCACAGGCTTGAGTGGAGATTTCATACCGGAAGCCGTGGCTCTGACACCGACCGCCCTGCCCCTGCGCGGCGAATTCGTGATCCGCAATGCCTATGTGCTCAGCGTCGATCCCGCCATCGGCGATCTACCCCGTGGCGACATACATGTGCGCGATGGCGACATCGTCGCCATCGGCCCTTCGCTCGGCACGCCGCCAGGCACGATGGAAATCGACGCGGCCCGGATGATCGCCATGCCCGGCTTCGTCGAAACGCACTGGCACTGCTGGAACAGCCTGCAACGCAACTGGCTGACGCCGGAAGCCGGTTATATGGCCACTAAGAACGCCACGGCGAAGTTCTATACGCCGATCGACTTCTACAACAGCGATCGGCTGGCCTTCGCCGAAGCGATCAACGCCGGCATCACCACCACCTATAACTATGCGCACAATGTCATCTCGGCCGAACACGCCGCCGCCGAGCTGAAGGCGCATACCGATTCAGGCATTCGCGGCATTTACGGCTATGGTTGCGCCGACCTTCTGCCGGCGGCACAGGCGATGGATGTCGCCAGCCTGCGTCAGGCACACAAGGTGTGGGAAGCCGGCGTGGCGCGCGACAGGGAACTGGTGCGCCTTGGCGTTTCGCTGCGCGGGCCCCGCTCGACCACGCCGGACGTCTTCGACGAAGAGATGAAAACCGCGAAAGACCTGGGGCTGCCGATCATCTTTCATGGCGGACAATCGCCTCAATCCACCGTCTCGACCGAAGCTTTGAAGGCCAAAGGCTATCTGACACCGGATTTGACCTTGGTGCATTTCGTGCTCGCGACCCAGGCCGATCGCGACAATCTCGCAGCCGCCGGCGTGTCGCTCAGTTATACGGTGCATGGCGAGTTGCGCGTGCGGGCACGCGATCCGGCCGAACAGTTTCTGCATATGGTCGCGGGCGGTGTGAACGTCTGCCTGTCGTTCGACGGCAATTCGATCTCGCCTGTCGACATGTTCTCGTCCATGTGTCTGGCTTGGGATATGGGCGCGCCGAAGGATGGCAAATCGACGGAGAAACTGACGGCCGTCGATTTCCGGCAGGTCATCAACATGGCGACGATTAATGGCGCCAAGGCCATGGGCTATGACAAGCTGGTCGGCACGCTCACGCCCGGCAAACGCGCCGACATCATCCTGGTGCGGGCCGACGATCTCAACATGGCGCCATTCGGCAATGTCGACTGCGCTTTGGTGCGTTCGGCCAATGCCTCCAATGTCGATACGGTGATCGCCGACGGCCGGATCATGAAACGCGGCGGCAAGCTCGTCGGCGTCGACCAGCAAGGCGTCATCCGCGCGGCGGCCGCTTCCGCCCTTGCCATCCGCCAGCGCGCCGGCGGACGGTTCACGCCAAAGGAAACTGAACGACGCGACTATTGAGCCCCGGCGCTCTTTCAAGCGCGGGCGGCATCGGGCCGCCATGCGCCCAATCGAGCAATTCGACCGTGTGCACCACCGGAATGGCGGTGCCGCCACCGATCTGGGTGATGCAACCGATATTGCCGGTGGCGATGATATCGGGCCGCAACCGCTCGATATTGCCGACCTTGCGATCACGCAAACGGCCGGCGATCTCCGGTTGCAGAATGTTGTAGACACCGGCCGAGCCGCAGCAGATATGGCCTTCCGGCACGTCGCGCACGGTGAAGCCGGCATTGCGCAGCAGGCGTTTCGGCTCATCGCGGATTTGCTGCCCGTGCTGCATCGAGCAGGCCGAATGATAGGCGACGGCGCGTTTCGGCGCCGTGCTTACGGCAGGCAGATCGAGACGATCGAGAAATTCGGTGATGTCGCACGTCAGCGCGCTAACGCGGCGCGCTTTCTCCGCATAAAGCGGATCGTCGCGCAGCATGAAACCATAATCCTTCACCGTCGTGCCGCAACCGGACGCCGTGATGATGATCGCCTCGATACCTTGCTGGTCGATGGCCGTGATCCAGGCATCGATATTGCGGCGGGCGAACTCAAGCGCCTGCGCCTCGCGCCCCATATGATGGACGAGCGCCCCGCAACAGCCCTCCTCCGCGACCCGCACCACTTCGATATCGGCGCGCGCGAGCAAGCGGCGCGCCGCTGCATTGATGGCGGGCTGCAACACCGGCTGCGCGCAGCCCTCCAGAATGGCGACACGGCGACGGTCCGCGCGTGTGAGGGGCGCGGGCTCCGCCGTGACCGCCGGGGAGCGCGGAGGCGCCAGCGCCACCATGGCGGCAAGGCGTTTGCCGACCCGCGGCAGATGAGCCAGGAGCGGCCGGAATGGCTTGGCGAATAAGGCCGCGCCGAGCGCCAGGCGGAAGCGATTGCGATAGGGCAGGATATGGGCGAGGAGCGCGCGCAACAGACGATCGGTCGCGTCGCGCTTATAAGTCTGCTCGATATGCGCGCGCGCATGATCGACCAGGTGCATGTAGTGCACGCCGGACGGACATGTTGTCATGCAGGACAGGCACGAGAGGCAGCGATCGATATGTTTGACGACCTCCGCCGTCGCCGGCTTGCCGCCTTCCAACATATCCTTGATGAGGTAGATGCGGCCGCGCGGGCTGTCGAGTTCATCGCCCAGCAGGAGATAGGTCGGACAGGTGGCCGTGCAGAAACCGCAGTGGACGCAACTGCGCAATATCTTCTCCGACGCCGCCATATGCGGATCGGCCAGTTGCGCGGAAGTGAAATTCGTCTGCACCGTTCAGATCCTAGTCAAAGTCCCGCATACATGCGGCCGGGATTGAGAATGCCGTCGGGATCAAAACTGGCTTTGATCCCGGCGGTGAGTTTCATCAAGGCGGCGTCTTGCGGCTGGAAGACATCCAGCGAAGCGCGCAAGGCATCGGACGCGCGCATCAAGGTCGCGTGACCGTCGCCGCCCAGCGCTTCGCGAACCACAGTGCTTGCCGCCGCGTTCTCGGTGCAGGCGATCCAGATCAGCCCGCCGCCCCAATCCAGAAGCGCGCGGAACGACAATCCGGCCTGCCGCAGCCGTGCGAGCAAGGCCGGAGCCTGGGTCGGCGGCACCGAGACACGCCAGAGCATGTCGTCCTTCGGTTGCGCCAGTGCGTCGACATCGCGAATGGCTCGCCACAAGGCTCGGGACTCATCGTCCTCGATTTCGCGCGCGCGGCCAAAGGCGCTCAGAACCTTGGCGAGCTCGCGGGCACGATAGGTGATGGACTCAGCGAAATGTTCGAGCCGCAAGGCGGTGCGCGCGCGAGCGCCGCCGACATCAGCCGGCAGATGCGCGGCAGCGCTGACGGAGAAGGGCGAACCCAGCGCCGCCGACATTGCCTGGACGGCGCGTTCGTCATCGAGATCCTCAAGGATCAAGGTGAGCGTCCGTTCGGGCTTCGGCAGAACCTTGAAAGTCACTTCGGTCATGAAACCCAAAGTGCCATGGGCGCCGCAATTGACCTTCACCAGATCGAGCCCGGTGACATTCTTCATCACGCGACCGCCGGATTTGACGATCTCGCCGCGCCCATTGACGAATCGCACCCCCAGCAGCAGATCGCGCGCCGCGCCGGCCTGGATGCGGCGTGGCCCGGACGCGCCCGTGGCGGCGATGCCGCCGATGGTCGGCGCACCCGAGCCGCCATAGATCGTGCGATGATCCATCGGCTCGAACGGCAGCATCTGCCCCTTTTCGTCGAGCGCCGCCTCAATCTCGGCGACCGGCGTGCCGGCCCAGGCGGAGAAGACCAATTCCGCCGGCTCATAACGCGTGATGCCGGAAAGCCCTTTCGACGACAGTGTATCGTCGGTCTGAATCGGACGACCGAAAGCCAACCGCGTACCGCCACCCTCGATCGACAGCGTGCGTCGTGACGACTGCGCGGCGCGGACGGCTTCGGCGGCCTCCGCTTCTTTTGTCGGAACGATGGTCACGCCGCGATCCGTCCGTCCAAGGGAAAGACTTTCGCTGGATTGAGCAGCCAGCGCCCATCGAAGACGGCGCGCACGCGCATCTGCTGAGTAAGATCGACTTCGCTGAACTGGTGGCGCATCAGATCGCGCTTTTCGATGCCAACACCATGTTCGCCGGTGAGACATCCCCCCGCATCGACGCAGAGCCTGAGTATGTCGTTGCCGGCCGCCTCCGCCTTGGCCTGCTCGGCGGGATCGTTGACGTTGTAGAGGATCAGCGGATGCATATTGCCGTCGCCGGCATGAAAGACATTGGCGACGCGCAGGCCGTAGCTCGCGACAATCTCGCCGGTGCGCTTCAAGACATAAGGCAATTGGCTGGTCGGCACGGTGCCGTCCATGCAGATATAATCGGCGACGCGACCGGTGGCTCCGAAAGCGGATTTGCGGCCTTTCCAGATCAGCGCCGTCTCGGTGGCTGAGCGCGATTCCTTGACGACCTTGACGCCATAGCGGCGGGCGATCTCACAGATGCGCGCGAGCTGCGCCTCCATCTCCTCCTCGGAGCCTTCGACCTCGACGATGAGCATGGCTTCGACGTCGAGCGGATAGCCGGCCTTGGCGAAGGCCTCGCAGATTTCAATGGCAGGCTTGTCCATGAATTCCATCGCCACCGGCACGATGCCGGCGCCAATGATCGCCGCGACGCATTCGCCAGCGGCTTCGCTCGAGTCGAAACCGAAAAGCACCGGCCGCGCGCCCTCCGCCAGGCGTAGCAGACGCACCGTCGCCTCGGTGACGATGCCGAGCTGGCCCTCCGAGCCGACGATCAGGCCGAGCAGATCAAGACCCGCCGGATCGAGCGCCTGTCCGCCGATGTCGACGACGGTGCCATCAATCAGCACCATTTTGACGCCGAGGATGTTGTTGATGGTGACGCCATATTTCAGGCAATGGGCGCCGCCGGAATTCATGCCGATATTGCCGGCGATCGTACAGGCAAGCTGCGACGAAGGATCGGGCGCGTAGAAAAAGCCGTCGGGCATCACCGCATCCGAGATCGACAGATTGGTGACGCCGGCTTCGACGCGCGCGGTGCGATTGGCATAGTCGACCGAGAGAATGCGATTGAGCTTGGAGACACCGATGACAACAGCATCTTCCTGCGGAATGGCGCCACCGGCGAGCGACGTGCCTGCGCCACGGGGCACGATCTTGACGCCCTCGCGGTGGCAAAAGGCCATCACGGCCGCCACTTCGGCGGTGTTGCGCGGCAGCGCCACGGCCAGTGGCAGACGGCGATAGGCGGTCAACGCATCGGTTTCGAAGGCGCGGCGCTCGTCCTCGCTCGTGACGAGGCATTCCGGTGGCAGCAACGCCGCGAGACCGGCGATGATGTCATCGCGGCGGGCGAGAATCGCCGGATCGGGCGTGGGAAAGGCGATGGAGCTCATGACGCGCCACCCAAGGTGCAAGAAATCATGCCACCATTGTAGCGCCCCGCCAGCCGTGCCACAAAGGACTATGTTTGAGACCTTCGTCGCCCAAAGGCCCGTCAAAAGCCCGGCGATCTACCGTTGCGGACGCTGACGTGACCGAAACATCGCAAATCCGTGCGACCGCGCCCAAAGTCGGCCTGTTCGTCACCTGTCTTGTCGATGCCATGCGCCCGAGCATCGGCTTCGCCGCGGCGAAACTTCTGGAAGATGCCGGCTGCGAGGTCATCGTGCCGCCGCAGACCTGCTGCGGCCAGCCGGCGTTCAATTCCGGCGACCGGGCGACGACGCGCGACATTGCGTTACAGGTGATGGATGCCTTCGCCGGCTGCCGTTATGTCGTCGCGCCGTCCGGCTCCTGCGGCGGCATGCTCGCGCGGCATTATCCGGAACTGTTTCAGGATGACCCTGGGCTGTCGGCCAAGGCGCGCGCCTTCGCGGCGAAAACCTTCGAGCTCGTCAGCTTTCTCACCGATGTGATGAAAATCGAGCGCGTCGATGCGCGCTTTGCCAAGCGCGTCACCTATCACGATTCCTGTTCCGGCCTGCGCGAGCTCGGCGTGCAGACGCAGCCCCGCAAGCTGCTGGCCACGGTCGAAGGGCTCGACCTCGTCGAAATGCGCGAGAACGATGTGTGCTGCGGTTTCGGCGGCACGTTCGCGGTGAAATATGGTGAGATTTCCGGCGAGATCGTCGGCAAGAAGGCGGAGAACATCGAGGCCAGCGGCGCCGATGTCCTGCTGGCGGGCGATCTCGGCTGCCTCATGAACATGGCCGGCAAACTCTCGCGCGAAGGCAAGAGCATGGAAGTGCGCCACGTCGCGGAAGTGCTGGCGGGCATGACCGATACGCCGGCCATCGGCGCGCCGGAAAACCGCGAGGCTTAGCGCCGAACGGCGGCGTAGAGTTCCATCGGGCGCATTCTGGTCGCCATATGGCCATGGAATGACCCGATCACGCTCAGCATCTGAACCCATTCAGCCTGTCGAATTGCTCGCGCACTCACCGAGCGACGGAAGGACACATTATGCGCATGATCATGCTTGCGAGCGGCGCCGCCCTCATTTTGGCTGGCGCGGCCCATGCTCAGACTTCCTCTCCTGAACGATCTCCGCCCCCCTCGTCATCACAACAAGCCCCCTCCGCCAAGCCCATGATCAAATCCATTAACGTGGTTGAACTCGACACCCTCCCCGAAACCGCAAAGGCGCAGGTGAACGAACTCGTGGCCAAACGTTCGGCGGACGACATCCAGCGGCTTCACAAAGCGATCGAGGATGCCCCGGCCGTGAAAACAGCCGTCGAAGCGAAGGGCTTCTCGTCTCAGGACGTATTGGTCGCCCAAATCGACGACGACGGCGAACTGGTCGTCATCGCCAAACGCCGCAGCTAATCCCGCCGGCGCTGCCACTTTAACAATAGAAAAAAGCACGAACGGCTGCTAAGCCTAACCAGCTACAGCTTCTGAAAGCCGCCGTTCGTGATCTGCCCCGTCGATCTTCCCACCAGCGCGTTGCTCTCCGCCGTGGAGGGCAGCCGGCCGTGAACGAGCAATGGCATGTGGTCGCCATCCTGTTGGCCGGCCATTTCATCACGGTGGCGACCCCAGGCCCCAACAGCACTTTCATCCTGCAGATGGCGCTGCACAGCCGCCGCGCCGCCCTGATCGCGGCACTCGGCATTTTTCCGGCGGGCGTGCTGTGGGCGAGCGCCGGCCTTGCCGGCATGGGCCAATTGATCGCCGCCGCGCCGATGCTGGAAACATTCCTGCGCATCGGCGGCGGTGCCTATCTTTGCTACATCGGCTGGCGGATGATCGCTCGCCATCGCAAGGGCACGGTCATCACCGCCGCGACCGAGACACCCAGCGTCCGGTCGCTGCTCGGCATGGGCTTCACCACGAATTTTCTCAACCCCAAGGCCATCGCCTGGTACACGAGCGTTTTCGCCGCCACCGGCGCCTTCGACCTGACGGCGCCCTATCGTATCGGCGTCATCCTCGGCATGCCGGGCATCGGTTTTCTGTGGTATCTCTTCATCACCCTCGTGGTGTCGAGCAAAGCCGTGCGCGCGGCACTGACGGGATCAACCCGCTGGATCGATATGGTATCCGGCATGATCATGATCGCCTTCGGCGGCAAGCTGCTTGCCTTCGGTTAGGGAGACCGGCTTTTACCATGAGCGTTGTCGCCACTTCCTCGCGGTTCAAGGACAATGCCCATCGCGCCTTGGGCGATGGGCAATTGCAGAAAGCGCTCGGCAACGTCCGGCATAATTTCATCGACCGCCGCGCCCAGGCGGCGGCGCGTCTGCCGGAATTCGACGCACTGCGCGACCAGGCGCGCGATCTGCGCGACCATGTGCTGGCCCATCTCGACATCTATCTCGATATCTACACGCAGAAGGTGACGGCGGCCGGCGGCCATGTGCATTTCGCCCGCACCTCGGAAGAGGCCTGCCGTATCATCACCGATCTCGCCAAGGCGCGCGGCGCCAAGACGGTGACCAAGGGCAAGTCGATGGTGTCCGAAGAGATCGGCCTCAATGCGGCGCTGGAACGCAACGGCATCGAAGCGGTCGAAACCGATCTCGGCGAATATATCATCCAGATCCGTGGCGAAGCGCCCTCGCATATCATCGCCCCGGCGGTGCATCTCAATCAGGAAGACATCGAGCATGACTTCCGCCGGCTGCACACCTGGCTGCCTAAGGATCGCGATCTGACGGCGCCGGAATCCCTGCTGGCGGAAGCGCGCGCCACCTTGCGGGCAAAGTTTCTGGCTTCCGACATCGGCATCACCGGTGCCAATTTTCTCGTCGCCGAAACCGGGACGTCAGTCATCGTCACCAATGAGGGCAATGGTGACCTGACGCAGATCCTGCCAAAAGTGCATGTGGTGGTCGCGTCGATCGAAAAGATTGCGCCGACCCTGGAGGATGTCTCGGGCTTCATGCGCGTGCTGGCGCGTTCGGCCACCGGCCAGGACATGTCGGTCTATACGACCTTCTCGACCGGCCCGCGCCGACCCGGCGATGTGGACGGGCCGGAAGAATATCATGTGGTGCTGGTCGACAACGGCCGCTCGAACATGCTGGGCACGGATTTTCAGGAGATGCTGCGCTGCATCCGCTGCGGCGCCTGCATGAACCATTGTCCGGTCTATCACGCAGTCGGCGGCCATGCTTATGGGTGGGTCTATCCAGGCCCGATGGGCGCGGTGCTAACGCCCTCGCTGATCGGTGTAGCCGAGGCCGGCCATCTGCCCAATGCCTCGACCTTTTGCGGGCGCTGCGAAAGCGCCTGCCCTGTCCGCATCCCACTGCCGAAACTGATGCGCCATTGGCGCGAGCGCGAATTCGAGCGCCATCTCTCGCCGGCGACGGTGCGCAGCGGCTTGGCACTGTGGGCTTTCTTCGCCAAGCGGCCGAAGCTCTATGGGCTTGCGGCGCGCATCGGCGTCAAAATACTGGCGCTGGCCGGACGTTCGAAAGGCCGCTTCGCCTGGCTGCCGCTCGCCGGCGGCTGGACCAAATATCGCGACATGCCGGCACCACAAGGCCAGACCTTCCAGGCGATGTGGAAGAGCCGTGGCGGAGCGGTGCGATGAGCGAAGCGCGCGACGACATCCTCGCCAATATCCGCCGTTCGCTCGGCGTCTCGGCCGATGACGCGAGCCGCCGCCAGATCGTCGCGACGCGTATCGCCACGGCGGCCAAGGGCCTGCTGCCGGCGCGCGGCGAAGGCGATATCGAGAAGCGCATCGCGACGTTTCGCGCGCAAGCCGAAAGCGTAGCCGCCACCGTGGCACGTGTCGCGGCAACGGCCGACATTCCGGCCGAGATCGCCCACTTCCTGCGGACGAACAATCTGCCCGCCACCGTGCGCATGGGCGAGGACGAGCGCCTGGCCGCCCTGCCCTGGGCCACAACGGCGATCGACATCACCAAAGGCCCGTCCGACGGCAACGATCTGTCGTCCGTCAGCCATGCGGAAGCCGGGGTCGCGGAAACCGGCACATTGGCTCTGGTGTCCGGCGCCCATAATCCGACCAATCTGAATTTCCTGCCCGACAATCACATCGTGATCATTCAGGCTGGCACTGTCGTGCCGACCTATGAAGCGGTGTGGGAGATGGTGCGGGCACGCTATGGCAAGGGCATGATGCCCCGGACCGTGAATTTCATCACCGGCCCATCACGCTCCGCCGACATCGAGCAGAAGATGCTGCTCGGCGCGCATGGACCGCGCCGGCTGCATATCGTCATCGTCGGATAACTATCGCGCCGCGCCTTGCGGCACTTCCTGCGGCTGGCTGCCGAAGCCACTCACTTTGATCGCCAGCGCGAACAGGCCGACCAAAGAGAGGCAAGCGGCGGGAACCAGCATCGCCGCCACCGGGCTACCAGCAAGGCCCGCCACCCACGGCATCAGGTTCTGCGCGAAGAAACCGCCGAGGCTGCCAATGGTGCTGATGGCGGCGATGGCCATCGCCGCGCGCTGGCCGGAAAAGAACAGCGACGGCAGGAACCAGAAGCAAGGGAACAGCAGAGAAATACAGGGCGTGCCGATCGACATGGCGATGAGGCGCATCCAATTCTGCGGCAAGGTGGTGCTCAGGTAGAAGCAAACCAGGCCGACACAGCAGATCGCGATCATCGCCAGAAGAACGGTCTTTTCCTTGCGCAAGCGCGGCGGGATCGTCACCAAAGCGACGACACCGACGATCCAGGGTATGGAGCTCAAGACGCCATTCTGCGTGCCGGTGACGCCAAAGCCACGCACGACGGTCGGCAGCCAGTAGATGACGCCGTAGAGCGAGACGAGGATCAGCATATAGGCGACCGATAGCAGCAGTACGCGCTTATCCCAGATCACCGCGAGCGGATTGCCGTGCTGGCCGGGCGGCGTTTCTTTCGCCAGCGCCGATATCAGCCAATTGCGTTCGTTCGTCGACAGGAATTTCGCCTCGGAGGGACCGTTGGGCAGGCCCCACAGAACAAACGGCGTCAGAATGAGCGCCGGCAGGCCCGTGACGATGAACACCCACTGCCAGCCGGCGAGCCCGAGCGTTCCATCAAGGTCGAGCAGGAAGCCGCTGACCAGCGAACCGAACATGTTGCCGAAGGCGCTGCCGAGCGTCAGGAAGCCCAGCACCTTCGCCCGATGGGCCTTGGGAAACCACAGCGTGAAGTAATAGATGATGCCAGGATAAGCACCGGCTTCCGCGCAACCGACGAGAAAGCGCAGAGCCGCGAAAACGCTGCCCGACGTCACCCAAGCAGTGGCGATGGTGAGCACACCCCAAGTCAACAGAATGCGCGCCAACCACAAGCGGGCGCCAAACCGATTGACGGCAAAGGCGCTGGGAATTTCAAGCGACAGATAGCCGATGAAGAAGAGCGAAGACGCCAGGCCGTAGAGCTGCTCGGTCATATGCAGGGCCGAGACCATCTGCAGTTTGGCGAAGCCGACATTCGCCCGATCGATAATCGCGATCAGGTAAATCAGCACAGTGAGAGGCACTACGCGCCACATGACCTTGCGGAACAATTCCTGCTGGTCAACGGCTTGAACCTCGTTGGCGAACGACATTTTCTTATTCCCTCTCGGATACCAAATTCAGTCGGCTGTTGTTAGTGCGGAATGTAGTTGCGCCAGTTGTCCTGACGCATCGTCATCTGGGCGAATGTCTTGCGGCTGTCGGCGGCCTTGCCGATCAGATCGGCCGCGCTCATCTGCTTGCGATCGAGATAAGCGCCCAGTTCGGACACCGCCTGCCCGAGGAGATCGAACCCGCGCAGCATGACTTGCGAGGACATTTCCACGGCCGAGGCGCCAGCCAGCATGATGCGGGCGACGTCGAGACCGGATTGCGCGCCATTCGTGCCGATCAATGCCTTATCCGGGCCGAGCTTGCTGCGGGTCAGCGCGAGCCATTGGCAGGTCATGGGCAGATGCCATGTGCCGCCGACGCCCAGCGTCGTGCCGAGAATGGGCTCGCAGGTTTCCAGATCGGGGATCAGGCCAAGCAACCGCCCGGCCATCACCACCGCATCGGCACGTGCGCCGAAGGCAGCGTCGGCGAGATCCGGCACGCGTTCGCTTTGCCCGGTGATCTTGACCCAAACCGGAATCGTCACCGCCGCGCGAACCGCATTGACGATGGCGGCGACCCGTTCCGGCAAGAGTTCGGTGGACACAGCACCCTTGGCGGATTGGCTCGCATAAGGCGTGCCGATGTTGAGTTCAAGAACGCGAAGCCCCGCCTGCTCGATCTGTTTGGCCATGACGACGGCGCGATCGAGATCGGAGAGAATGACGCTGGCGACAACAATCGCGTCATTGGCGCGCGCCTCGCGATCGAGGCCTGCGGTCTGTTCGAGCCAGGCTTCGAACGGCTGCGGCGTCAGTCCCGAGCGGCAGGCGATGAACGCCGTGCGCGGCGCCGACGCATTCCAGGGAATGGGCTGCCATTGATCGTCAAGCACCGCATATTCGGCCTGCTGCAATTGATCGCGCGCCGCCTGCGACTCGTTGGTGGACTTCACCACCACCGCACCGGCGCCAGCCTTCAGTGCGCGGCGAACGCCATCGGCGTCGATCAGATGTTCGGCGGAACCGGCTATCACCGGGTTCTTCAAACGGACGGAACCGATCCGCGTTTCCAGATTTGATTTGCTCATGATTTTAATCTCGCTCGTGCTGCGCGGACTGGCTTCTAAAGGGCCTTGACGCGCGCGACATCGGCTTCGAGGCTATGGGCCCGCGCCGCATTGGTCGACACCATCTGATGCACTTCGTCATCGGTGAAGCCAAGATCGAGGCACATTTTGGCACCAAGCCGGAAGCCTTCGAGCGGCGTGAAGACGCCAGGCTGACCCAAATCCGAGCACATGATGGTCTGCTCGACACCGGCCGCATCGATCAGTTTGCGCATGTCATCGGGACCGGCCACTTTGAACTTCGAACCTTCCAGGAACATGCAAAGCGAATGTTCGACGAAGGCGCCCATAGCGGCGATGCCCTTCACGTCGTTGAGGGACGCGTCGACGATCTCTTCGGGATGGGTGAGGATCAAGCGCTTAACGCCGCGTTTCTTGGCTTCGTCGAAGACCTTCCAGGTCTCGCTGATGTGAATGTGGCCGCTCGCCAAAGCCATATCGTTCTTGGCGATGACGTCGAGAACCTCTTTGACCTCGTCGAGGATTTGCCCGGATGAATCGAGAACGGGAACGGCGCTGGCCGGGCGCATTTTCTGCGTCGAAGCCGGATGAACCCAAGTGCCGCTCTTTTCCCAGCGCAGATGGTTTTCGGCGGCCAAGGTCGGCATATAGACGGTCTTGCCGCCCATCGCCGCCGTATGTTCAACGGCATAAGGATTGAACCCGCCGACGACATTGTTGAGGACGATGCTCGAATAGACCTTGGTGATCAGCTCGGGATGATGGCTGGCGATCATCGTCGCGGCGATCACGCCGCTATAATCGTGATCCTTGGTGATCACCGCGGCGAAACGCGCCGCCGACAGCATGCGTGCCAACTCGAGATGATCGATGGCGCGGGTGGCGATCGACGGGCCCGAATGCACATGCGGATCGATCGCACCGATCAGGATGTCGTCAATCCGGGCTTCGATATCCTTGCTCACTTTCGTACTCATGCTTGCACCAATTTCGGCATCGGATAGTCGGCCTCATTGAGAACGAAGCCGGGCTTGGAGGAAAAATCGACGCGCGGCGGCCCAAAAATATCGACGAGCCATGTGACGCCCTCGCCAATGTCCTGCGTCGTGTGAATCACGCCAACCGGAATGACCAGGATCGACGGGCTTGCCTCATAGGTGACGTGCTCGTCGTCTTCCCATTTGTTCATGTCCGGTCCCCACGGATAACGCAGGTGATGACGGAAGGCGCCGCGCAGGCCGAGCGACATCTGCTCGAAATCGTCATGCCAATGCGGGCTGAGCTTGGAAGGATCACGCCGGTTGGCCCAAGGCTCGAAAATATTGATCATCAGATTGGTCGAGCGAAACACCCGCATCTTGAGCGGGCTCGGGTCGGGGCTTTGGAAATCGGCGAGCCGATAGCTGCGAATGCCGAAGCCCCCCACGGGGTCAGGCCAGGGCGCGATCGGCGTCACTTCCGCGATCGCATCGGCATAAATGGCGGCATTGGCGGCAGCGGCGGTTAAGTCAGCAGCCTTGTTGGAAAAGACGCGCACCACCTCGCCGCCGTCCGGCATCGTGATGGTACTGGCGCCCGGCGGCACGATCACCAGGGTTTCCGGCTCGATGTCCTGGCGCTGCGATCCGGCTTCCACAATGGCGCGGCCGCTGACCACGAAGGCCATATATTCATCGGCCTGCTGCGTCCGCGCCAGGCGGGCACCGGCCTTGGCTTCGGTGACGTCGGCAACGAAATTGGCTGCACGAGTGATCCAATGTTTCGAACCGTCCGCGTCAATGGCTTGCGGCTGATCCTGATAGTGACGCGCATGGGTTGCTTTGCGCTTGGCGACCGGCATGGATGGGCTCCTCACTTCAACGTTTTGAGATCGACGAGCGCTTTGGCCGCGGCCTGACGCATCAAACCCTGATCGGACATGTAGATGAAGCAGCTGCCGCCGATGTCGCGCATGGCTGCCGCATCGGCGAGGCTTCCGACAAAAAACCAAACCGGCTTACCCGCTGCCCGCCCCGCTTTGGCGATCCGCTCGGAGGCAGCGCGAACGGCCGGCGCTTCGGATGAATTCTCCTCCATGGCGGCGGCGAGATCGCCGCGCCCGACGAAGAGCGCATCAACGCCGTCGACCCGCGCGATCTCTTCGACGACGGACAAAGCCGAGGGATCTTCGATCTGCGCGACGACCGTCGTCGTTGCATCACCCTGTTCGATATGCTGGCTCAGATTGAGGCCGCCATAGCGGCCGGCGCGCGGCGAGTTCGAAAAGCCGCGACTGCCCTTGCGATAGCGACAGGCGGCGGCAATTTCTTTCGCGCGTTCGACCGACGCCACATGCGGAACCAACACGCCGACGGCGCCGCAATCGAGAACCGACAACAGGTTGGAGGGGGCGCTTGAGGCGACGCGAACCAGAGGCGCGATATTGGCGGCGCGGGCGGAAACGATGGCATCGTCGATTGAGCGACGATCGAATGGGGCATGTTCTTCGTCGATGACGACGAAATCGTAGCCGAGATCGCCGAAAATCTCCGTCGCGTGGCCCGTCGGCGTCTTGACGAAGGTTCCGGCCAACAATTCTCCAGCAGCAAGCCGTTTGCGAAACTGCACGGCATCCGGCCTAGTCATGGGTCAGCGTTCCTCTGCAAAGCTCTCAATTCGGTGGAGCCGAGCGTTCCCGATAAGCCCCGATACCGAGGCTCATCTCGCAACAAACGCGAAAGACGGGATCTTCGGTGGGGTCCCGTTTGTTCGCGAGAGCGAAACTAAGTTTCAAAATATAAGATCGATTTTCGTTGTCAACTGTTCAATCGATCTGCTCTTCCGGGTCTTTTCAAGTAGTTATTCTCGAACTATTGTTCCGCCCTCGCGAACAGCGACAATTTGCGCCGGTCATGGCGGAAGTTCTTGGGAAGGCTCAGAATGTCAGATGGAGTGGACAGCGGCGTACGCTCGGTCGGTCTTGCGCTCGACGTGTTGGAGACCGTCGCTTTCTCCCCTGAAGAACTCGGCGTCACCCAGATCGCCGACCGGCTTGGCCTGACCAAAGGCTCGGTCCATCGCCACCTGTCGACGCTGGTCGAACGGGGCTACCTGAAACAGAACATGCAGACGGCGCGCTATTCCATCGGCCCGAAAAGCCGCATCCTGGCGCGTGCCGCCCCGGAAATCGATCTCATTCAAATTGCCGAAGGCCCGATGCGGGATCTGCGCGATGCCGTCGGCCAGACCGTGGTTCTGTCGTCCATGAGCCCGCGCGGCGCGCTCGTGCACTTCGCCGTTTCCAGTACTTCCCCAATTGAAATCGGCGTGCGTCCCGGCAGCGAACTGTCCTTCGTCTCCAGCGCGCAGGGCCGCATCCTGTTGGCCTATTCGCCCCGCCCCTTTCAGGAGCGCATTCTGGCACGCCCGATCGAGAAACTGACGGATAGGACGATCATCAAGCGCGATCAGTTGGAGGCGGAGCTGGGGAGAATTGTGAAGCAAGGCTTTGCGTCCGCGCCCGAAGAGACTTTGCTCGGGATCAATGCCATCGCCGGTCCGATCCTTGACGAGCATGATACGATTGTCGGCTCAGTCGCGGTGGTCGGCTCGATCCAGTTTCTGCCCGCCACACCAGGTGAAGCCATCATCACCGCGCTGAAAGACTGTTCCGAGCAGATTTCCAGGCGGTTGGGCCATGGCCGCGCTTCTCTGCAATTGCTGCGGCCTTCGGCGAATGGCGCAAGCTCTCGCAAAAGAAAAGTGTAGTCCGGGCCGCGATTAAACGCGGCCCGGCGCCTTTGTCATTTCCCCATCAGCAGTTTCACGCCGATGAGAGACACATCTGGGATGTAGGTGATGATCGCCAGGGCAACCAGATAGACGAACAGGAAGGGAATGATCCCCCTGTAGAGCACCTTCAGCGGAATGCCGAGCACCGACTGGGCAACGAAGATGTTGATGCCAAACGGCGGATGGAACAAACCGATCGCCAGATTGACCGTCACCACGATGCCGAAGTGAACCGTGTCGATGCCGATCGCCTTCACCATCGGCACCAGCAGCGGCGTCAACAGCAGGATCGCCGACAACGGATCGAGGAAGCAGCCGACCGCGAGCAACAGGACGTTGATCGCGAGCAGGAACATCCATGGCGTCACGCTGTAATGCTGCAACCAAGCCGCCAGCATCGAGGGCACCTGATTGGACGTCAGGATCCAGCTGAACACACCGGCACAGGCGACGATGATGAGGATCTGCGCCGAGAACACAGCCGTCGCGGAAGCCGCTTCGACAATGTCCTTGAATGTCAGCTCGTGGAAGACGAAGCGCGTCACAAGCCCAGCGTAGATACAAGCCACAGCCGCCGCTTCCGTCGGCGAGAACACGCCGCCGTAGATGCCGCCCAGGATGATGAACGGGGCACCGAGCGCCCATAAGCCACGCTGGGTCGCATAGACGAAACGCTTCCACTCGAACGGCGAGCCACGGCCGATATCATGCTTGCGGCAATACCAGATGACATAGGCCGCCAGCATACCCGCGATCAACAAGCCGGGGATGATACCGGCGGCGTAGAGACGCGGCACGGATTCCTCGGCGGCCGCGCCATAAACGATCATCGGAATGCTGGGCGGGATGATGATGTCGATCGCGCCGACGGCGGTGATGAGGCCGGCAGCGAAGTGATCGGGATAGCCGGCCTTGCGCATGGCCGGATACATCACCTTGCCGATGGTGGCGACGGCGGCGGCGCTGACGCCGGAAATAGCGCCAAAGATCGTCGTCGTGCCAACGGTGGTGATGCCGAGGCTGCCGCGCACCGGGCTCGCCGCGCTCTGGACGAAATCGACGAGCCGCTGTGCGACGCTGCCGCGCCCCATCAGTTCGCCGGCATAGATGAAGAACGGCACCGCCAGCAGCGCGAACTGATTGATGGTGCCGAACAGGTTTTGGTGCAGCACCGCCGGCTGAATGCCCATGACGAACATGAGCATCGCGGTGACGCTGGTGAGAAGGACAAGGAAGATCGGAAAGCCGAGGAGCAAGAGCACCAGCGGCACGACAACGAGAGCAAGAGTCATTGACGCTGCTCCAGGGCTGCCGATTCCGGATCTTCAATAGGTGGCGCGCCAAACCCGGCCGCACGCAGGATCAACATGATGATCACCAGCCCGAGACCGATCAGCACGGCGGAGTGCGGAATCCACATCGGAATATGGGCAACGTCGCTCTTCGAACCGAAGGCGAAGATGCGATTGACGTAGAACCAGGACGACTGGGTGATGGCATAGCCGACCACGGCAATGGCCAAGGCCGCCTCGATCCAACGCAGAGCCACTTTCACCGGCTGAGGGAAATTGATGGCGATGGCGTCCATGCGCAGATGCATATTGCGCCAGGTGACGATGCCGGCACCCAGGAAGGCGATCCAGATCATCGTGTAGACCTGGACCTCCTCGGCACCCAACAGGCTATGGTTGAAGACATAGCGCCCGACGACATTGGCGAAATTCAAAAGAACGATGGCAATCAGCGCGACCCCGAGGGTCACCTCCAAAATGCGCATCAACGATCCGACAATTCTATTGACCATGTGAACCTGCTTTATCGCTTCCTTCCTCGTGGGAGTTCAAACTCCCACTCATTTCCCGCGTAGTCGGTTGCTGGCCGCCAGCAGGACGTCATAGTCCTCCTTGGAGCCGGGCGTCGCCGCGAACACTTGCGGCAGCACGCCGCCAACCACTTCGAGATATTTCGCCTGGTCGGCCGGGCTGAGATCGATCATCTCGCCGCCGTTCTTCTTCCAGACATTGGCGCTGTTGGTGAGATCCTGCTTGGCCCAGGTGAGAACAGCCGCTTCAGCCTTGCTCGCTTCCTCGCGGACGATCTTTTCGAGATCCGGACCGAGCGACTTCAGGAAGGCGCTGTTGGCGACGACAGGCGTGACGATGGTCGACGACGGAATGGCGGTCAGCGCCTTCGCGACATCATAGTATTTGAAGATCGTGAAGATCGAGAGACCGGCGATCAGGCCGTCGATGGTCTTGTTCTGCATCGCCGGCAGCACCTCACCCAAGGGCATCGACAGGGGCGATGCCCCGAGCCGACGATAGGGTTCCAGATGCAAAGTGGCGCCCCCCGGCGTTCTGATCTTCTGGCCGGTGAAATCGGCTATCGTACGCACCGGCTTGTGCGACAGGAGGTAGAGGGGCGTCGAGGCGAAATAGGCGATCGGCTCGACACCCTTGGTCTTACCGAGCTGATCGATGCGGGCTCGCACGGTTGGATCGGCAAAGATTTTGGAACTGAGATCGAAATTATCGAACAGCCCAGGCGCATCGAAGACGATGAAACGCGGTTCTAGCCCGACAAAGAAGCCTGTCGCCACCGAGACCATTTCGATGGTGCCGAGCGCCGTGCCTTCAACAGTCGCCGGGATCGAACCAAGCTGGTTCGAAGGATAGAATTCGATCTTGATCTTGCCGCCGGCGCGCTGATCGACCCCAGCCGTGAACGCCTTCACCCACTCATGGATGCCGTCGTTGACGGTGGCTGACGAAATCTTGAGCTTGATTTGCGCATGTGCCTGCATCGCGCTCATCGAGATGAGCGGCAAAGCCAATGCGGCCAGCTTGATCCATGATCTCATCGCATCCCCTCCCCTGGACGCCGCTCAAGTGCAACGCCAACCCCGCATCCCTCCGGTGCGGATTGGCATGCTCGCGCGCGACTTCCTGGCATGCAAGCTCGGCATTAGGGCATGTCGGCCCGATTGCAGATAGATGCCAAAAGTGTCTTCTCGATACCTAGGGCGTATCGCGAAGCGCATCTGGCTATTTGCTCCGCGCCCGTTGCGCGGCGGCCGACAGTACGTCGTAGTCCGCCTTGAAATTGGGGTTGGCGGCATAGACGACCGGCAGGATCGACACGACATTGTCGATGTATTTCTTTTCTTCCTCGGCCGGCATCTTGATGACTTCGCCACCGTTTTTACGCCAGGTCTCGAGGGCGGCGGCTTCGTCGGCCACGCCCCACGGCACGATGGCGTTCTCGGCATTCATCGCCTCTTCGCGCACCACCTTTTCGAGGTCCGGCCCCAGTGATTTGAGGAAGGCGCTGTTGGCGACGATCGGCGCGATGATCACCGAGCCCGGCAGCGCCGTCATACCCTTGGCGACGTCATAGTATTTGAAGCCGGTATAGACGGTGAGGCCCGAGATCGCCCCATCGATGGTCTTGTTCTGCATGGCCGGCAGGACCTCGCCCAAAGGCATGGAGAGCGGCGAAGCGCCGACCTTGCGATAGGGTTCGAGATGTAGCGGCGCGCCGCCCGGCATGCGCAG
Source organism: Rhizobiales bacterium 62-17 (assembly GCA_001898965.1). Lineage (GTDB taxonomy): Bacteria > Pseudomonadota > Alphaproteobacteria > Rhizobiales > Beijerinckiaceae > Terripilifer. The sequence continues at coordinate 104,578 of MKVW01000001.1, read as the reverse complement.
CTTTTGCCCGGCGAGATCGGCGACCTTGCGCACCGGCTTGTGGGACAGAAGATAGAGCGGCGAGTGGACGAAATAAGCGATCGGCTCGAGGCCCTTGCTCTTGCCGAACTGCGACAGCACCGCGCGTGCTTCCGGATCGGAGAACACTTTGCGACCATGCTCGGTATTGTCGAACAGGCCCGGCATATCGAGCACGAGGAAGCGCGGTTCGAGACCGACGAGGAAGCCGGAGGCCACCGAGATCATTTCGATGGTGCCCAAGGCCGTCCCTTCGACGGTGGCGGGAATCGGGCCGAGCTGATTGGACGGATAGAACTCGACCTTGATCTTGCCGGGCGCGCGTTTCTCAACGCCGGCCGTAAAAGCCTTCGCCCATTCCTGCGCCATATCATTGACGGTCGGCGTCGAGATCTTGATCTTGATTTGGGCCTGCGTCGCGCCAGCGGCGAACAGCAAAGGCACACCGACAAGCGCCGCCTTGATCATCGATTTCATGAGTTCCCCTCCTCACAATCCTACATGCACACGCTGCCGATAACGGCCCACGCCCCTTCCGCGCGGGCCGTTCTCAGATGTTACTGACCGCGCGCCTTCTGCGAAGCGGTCAAAAGGACATCGTAGTCGCCCTTGAAGTTCGGATTGGCGCTATAGACCGCCGGAAGAATCGACACGACATTGTCGATATATTTCTTCTCTTCTTCAGCCGGCATCTTGATCACTTCGCCGCCATTCTTGCGCCAAACGTCGAGACCAGCGGTCTCGTCGGCGACGCCCCATGGCACGATGGCGTTTTCCGCGTTGATCGCCTCTTCGCGCACGATCTTTTCCAAATCCGGCCCGAGCGATTTCAGGAAAGCGCTGTTGGCCAGCACCGGCGCGACGATCACCGAGCCCGGCACCGCCGTCATAGCCTTGGCGACATCGTAATATTTGAAGCCGGTGAACACCGAGAGACCGGCGATGAAGCCATCGATGGTCTTGTTCTGCATGGCCGGCAGCACTTCACCCAACGGCAGGGACAGTGGCGAAGCATTGGCCTTACGGAACGGTTCGAGATGCAGCGGCGCGCCGCCTGGCGTACGTATCTTCAAGCCGGCGATGTCCGAGAACTTCCGCACCGGCTTATGCGACAGGAGGTAGAGCGGCGAGTGAATGAAATAGGCAATCGGCTCGACGCCCTTGGTGTTGCCGAACTTCGACAGAACGGCGCGCGCTGCGGGATCGGACAAAACCTTGCGGCCATGTTCGGTATTGTCGAACAGACCGGGCATGTCGAGCACGAGGAAGCGCGGTTCGAGACCGACATAGAAGCCAGAAGCGAGCACCACCATTTCGATGGTGCCAAGAGCCGTGCCTTCAACCGTCGCGGGGATGGGTCCCAACTGACCGGCGGGATAGAATTCCACCTTGATCTTGCCGCCCGCGCGCTTCTCGACGGCCGCGGCAAAAGTCTTCGACCATTCCGCCGACATGTCGTTGACGGTGGGCGATGAGATTTTCAGTTTGATCTGCGCTTGCGCGGCAGTCGACAAACCAACCGCCATCGCCGCCGCGAAAGCGGCGCCCAAAACCTTGCGCATTAACGAAGCCTCCACTCCAAATTTGCAGGCGCTCAGGCCCTCCGCCAGCGCGTGCATTTGCACATATCCTGGCACGGACAGGCCCGCTTGTCACCGTATTCGCGGAGTTTTCGGCGATTTTTCTTTCAAATGTGCCTGTATCGACAGGCGATATGCTTGACCTGAGCTTCTTTCGTTAGCGTAAATTTTCCGACTTTATCGTAAAAAACCGTGTTGGAAAAAGCACATGGCCGAAACCATGCAGGTCAGGCTCGCGCCGAGGCGAGCGCAGGCTCGGCTATTGGCTCCGGCGCCTTTTCACGCGGGCGCCGGGCATACCGTTGGGCCAAAGTCGCGCAGGCGAAGAGCTGCGCCTGGTGGAAAAGCATCAGCGGCAAGACGATCAGGCCCAGCGCTTGGCCCGGGAAGAGGATATTGGCCATGGGAATGCCGCTCGCCATGCTCTTCTTAGATCCGCAGAAGACGATAGCGATCTCATCCTCCTTGGAGAAGCCCAAGCGGCGGCTGACAATCGTCGTGATCGCCAACACCATTCCAAGAAGCACGACATCGAGCACGACGATCAAGATGAGATCGTTGGCCGTCACTTTCGACCAGATGCCTGCAACCATGCCTTCGCTGAAGGCATCATAGACCACGAGCAGGATCGAGCCACGATCGACCAACGAAGTCACGGTTTTGTGGCGCTGTAGGAAAGCGCCGATCAGGGGCCGCAACAACTGGCCGGCCAGGAACGGCAGAAGCAATTGCACCGCAATGCTCTCCAGCGCCTTGGTGCTGAAGCCAACGCCCTTCGAATCGAGCAGGAGCATCACAAGTAAAGGTGTGACCACCATACCGAATAGATTCGAAACCGAAGCACTGCACAAAGCCGCCGGAACATTGCCGCGCGCGATAGAGGTGAAGGCGATCGACGATTGCACCGTCGACGGCAGCACGCAGACGAACATCAGACCCAGAATCAGATCATGCGGCAGCCAGGAGCCGAAGGCCTTGGTCAAGCCCAGTCCGAGCAGCGGAAAGAGCACATAGGTGCTGCCGAAGACCAAGGATTGCAGCCGCCAGTGCAACAGGCCGTCCCAAACGGCGCGCGGCGACAGCCGGGCGCCATAAAGGAAGAAGAGCAGCGCGACGGCGATCGACACCGCATCATTGGTCACTTCCGCGCCCACCCCGCGCGCCGGCAGGATGGCGGCGAGCCCGACGGTGGCGACCAGAAGGACGAGATAGGGGTCGATGCCCAAACGGGCCAGGAAACGGCGGATCATAGGTCAGGTCCTCGAAAATACTGACCTGCTTGTAATCCCCGGCCGACCTATTTTGATCCCCACTGGATATGATATCGATTATCATATATTGTGATAATCATGGCTTCCGAACCGCCTCCGCTTGATCCCGTTCTGCTGCGCAGCTTCCTGAAAGTCAGCGAAACGCGCAGTTTCACCGAGGCTGCCCGTCAGCTTGGGCTGCAACAGTCCTCAGTTAGCCAGCACGTGGCGCGATTGGAAAAGCGGGTTGGGCGACGACTGCTGGCCCGCGACACCCACGAAGTCAGGACGACCCCGGATGGGGATGCGATCCTGCCGCTCGCCCGACAGGTGCTGGAAGCCAGCACCCGCATTGAACGCTATCTCAAAGGTTCGACCTTGCGCGGGCGCTTGCGGCTCGGCGTATCGGAAGATTTCGCCTTCACGGTGCTGCCGGACATTCTCGCCGAATTCGCCATGCAGCATCACGCGGTCGATCTGGAACTGACCGTCGGCCTCAGCGGGTTGCTTTACGAGAGATACGACGCGGGCGATCTCGATCTGATTTTCGTCAAGCGCCGTAAGGGCGACGACCGCGGCGAGGTCGCGTGGCGGGAACGGCTTGTCTGGGTCGGGCGTCCGGGCACGCTTCTGGCCGAGCAGCCGGTGGTGCCCTTGGTGCTCTATCCGCCGCCCAGCATTACGCGCATCCATGCGATCGACACGCTGGAACGCGCCGGTCGCGCCTGGCGGATCGCCTGCACCAGCGACAGCCTGGCGGGCTTGCGGGCGGCGACGGTCGCCGGCCTCGGCGTCACCGCCCATTCAGCACGCCTGCTGCCGCCCGGTCTCGTCGAAGTCGAACCGCAAGACGCGTTGCCAACCCTGGGTTCAATCGAATTCGTGGTGGTGGGTGGTCAATCCCATCAGGAAGCGGCACGCGCGCTGGCGACAAGCATTTTGTCGGACACGAGCCGCCTGCTGGTGGCCGCAACACGGCGATCAGCCGCTACACCTTAAAATATTTTCACGCGAAAAGTTCGAAGGTTCGATCGCGATATCGGAACATCGCGATCGACGCGGGTGCAGTCGTTCTGTCAGTCTGCTTTCGACCAACCGAAAACCAACCATTTGTACTGTGATGCCTTATCGGGCTCAGCGGTATAGGTCATTTGGAGATCGCCGCCCTTGGCATAAATATCGAGCCTGGGTGCGGTGTTGAGTTCGAGCCACAAGGAATTGTTCTTGAAGGACCAGGTTCCGCACCACACGCAAGGCCCTGATGCCGGATCGCCAGGCTGGTGGAAATTGTAACGACCGTCTGCCTTGATCTCCAGATAGTCGAAGGCCTCGTAAAACGTCGTTACCGTCTGCTGAAATTTGGTTGCTGCCGCCTTCTGCTTCGGCGTGGGCGTGCCTTTCAGATCCCGCGGCGGTCGGATCGCAGATCCGGTGATCTGCCATTTGCCAATGAAATCATTTTGGGTGGGAAGATATTCGCTTTGGGCTTGTGCCGGTGAAACTGGAACAAAAATAAAGGACAACCACGTGGCAGCCGCTGCCGCCGCCACTGATTTTGCGCAGTTCAAGAGAACCTCCAAGTTGAGTTCGGCCTCGTAATCTCGGCCGCAAATCACCCTGGATGATTATCCGCCTTGGCGCAACGTCCGTCATCCAGCCGTCACCGCCGCATCATACCGGTGAAATGCTTTCACTCATTGCAGAGACACCGTTCATGCTTCGCACAGCGATTGTCATTGCTTTTCTCGCTGCGGGTCTCATGTCCGCGCAAGCGGAAGACCCCAAGACCTATCCCACCGAAACGGTCGCTTCCTTTCCCGCGCCCGAAGCCCGGCAAGCCGTCGCCGTCGATGCGGACGCTTTCTATGCGATCACGGATCGTTCGATCGGTCGCTACGACAAAAAGACGGGCGCCAAACTCGCCACATGGACCGATGCAAAGAACGGCCCGTTCATTCATCTCGACAGCGGTGTCGTGATCGACGGCAAACTTTACGCCGCTCATTCCAATTATCCCGAATGGCCGATGACGAGTTCGATTGAGATTTGGGATGCCGCGACGTTGCAACATATTGGCACGCGCAGCTTCGGCATCGATCGCGGTTCGTTGACTTGGATCGACTATCGCGATGGCGTCTGGTGCGGCGCCTTCGCCAATTACAACCGCGTCTTCGGTCGCAGCCCGCTCGCCTATGGCAATAAATACAACACGCAGATCGTTCGCTTCGACGCGGATTGGCGCGTTGCCGAGGCGTGGGTGCTGCCGCCGCAGTTGATCGAAAAATTTCAAGACATGAGCAATTCAGGTGGCTCGTGGGGGCCGGACGGGCGGTTGTGGATCACCGGCCATGACCTGCCGGAACTCTATGCCTTGGAATTGCCCAAGGCCGGCTCGGTGCTGCGCTGGGTCGGCACGGCCCCAGCCCATATCGCTGGCCAGGGCATTGCCTGGGACCGGACGCAAAAGGATGTGATCTGGGGCGTCATTCGCGACAAGGTGAAAGGCGAAAACCGCGTCACCGCCACGCGCGTGCAATTGCCCTAAGAGGCCTGTGCCCTAAAGTTTGGCGACCGCGCGTTTCAATTCGCGCAGATCGCGCCAGGCCAGCCGCTTGTGCGCCGGCTGGCGCAGCAGATAAGCGGGATGCAGCGTCGCCAGCGCGCGAATGGTGCGCCCGCCCTCACCTTCAACGGTGAAGTCACGCCACACGCCGCGCGCGCGCATGATGCCTTCCTTCAAGCCCAGCAACGTCTGCGCCGCCGATCCGCCCAGGCAAACCACAATCGCCGGATCGACCAGGGCGATCTGCCTGTGGATAAACGGCAGACAGATGGCCGTTTCCTGCGGTGACGGCGTGCGGTTACCCGGCGGCCGCCAGGGCACGACATTGGCGATATAGACATGGCTGCGATCCATATCGATGGCGCGCAGCATCATATCGAGCAATTGCCCGGCGCGACCGACAAAGGGCAGGCCTTGCCGGTCTTCGTCGGCACCGGGCGCCTCGCCCACCAGCATGATGCGCGCCTGCGGATTGCCATCGGCGAAGACCAGGCGGTTCGCCGTACGCTTCAAGGCGCAGCCATCGAAATTTTCCAACGCCGCCCGCAGTTCATCCAGCGAATGGGCGGCGGCGGCGAGTTCGCGCGCCGTGCGCGTGGCTTCATCAGGCGGCGGCGCTGCCGTGGCGCTCGGCCGGGCGAGATCGCGCGGCGCCACCCGCCCCTGCGATTGCGGCACCGGTACGCTCGCCTCCGCTGGCTGGCGCCGTTCCGCCCGCGCCGGTTCGGCCGCCGCTTCGGCAAATCGGTCGCGCGGCAGCTCGCCCACCGTGAGGTCGATGCCCACGTCGGCATACCAGCTGGCGATCGCGACCAGTTCCTCGCGCGTCAGATTTTGAACGTCCATAGCGGCCATTGGGGGATTTTAGGGCTTTTGGTGGGACAGGACAAATCGGTCGCCAAATCGGCAAGACAAATGGCCACAAATCTGGTGCGGCCCGGTTCCAGCCCGTGTAGGTAAAGCCTGACAGGGAGAGAACAATGTCCAAGCCGAAGGTGCACATCTACAACCCGGTCGACGAAACCGGGGAGTCCTATCGCCGCATGCGCGAGGCCGGGCTCGATCTCATCAAGCCTGACGAAGTTTGGGGCACCGCCGCCAACCGCCGTGAGGTCGTGGAAATGACCTTCGCTGCGGATACGGCCGTGGGCGTCGGCGTTGCCAATCGCTCCACCCAGGTCACGCGCAAGTCGCTGGAAAGCGCACCCGATCTGCGGGCAATCATCAAATACACGGTCGGTTTCGACAATGTGGATATCGATGCCGCCAATGAACTGGGCATTCTCGTCATCCATTCGCCGACGGAACCGAATTGGGCGGGTGTCGCCGAAGGCACGGTGGCCAATATCCTCACCATACTGAAGAAGACGCGCGAAAAAGATCGTCATGTGAAGAATGGCGGCTGGCGCGATCCCTCCCTGCAAGGCATCTATCTCGGCGCCCGTCACATGGACAATTATCCGGGCCTTGCCATCGGCATCATCGGGCTCGGGCGCATCGGTTCGCGCGTCGCCGATCTCTTCGCGCCCTGGCGCGTGCGGCTGATGGCCTATGATCCTTATGTCGATGAATCGCAGTTCGTGCTGCACAATGCGCGCAGCGTCGATCTCGAAACCCTGTTGAAGGAATGCGATGTCGTCACCGTGCATTGCAATCTGACACGCGAAACGACCAAGTTGATGAATGCTGAGCGTATCGCGCTGATGAAGAAATCGGCGCTCCTGGTGAACGCGGCACGCGGTCCGATCGTCGACATCGACGCTTTGTTCGAGGCTCTGGAAAAGAAACAATTGGCCGGCGCCGCACTCGACGTTCTGCCGGAAGAGCCGCCGAATCCGCAAACGCCGATCCTCGGCCTGGGCGACAATGTGCTGCTCTCGCCGCACATGATCGCCAACAATGTCGGCACCGGTTTGCAGAATGCGGTTGGCTGGGTCGAAAAAGCCGTCTTCGACGTGCTGCGGGGCGAGGTGCCTCGCCATGTGGCCAATGAAGAGGTTTTGCCTTTGTGGCAGCAAAGGTTTGGCGGCAAAAACCTGATCTGAAGCCGCATCCGAAACCGCTTGCATGCGAGCTATGCAAATTTGAATTGGTTTAGAGGCGAACGAGCCCCTATGTTGCCGCGGCAATCGACCGCAGGGGGTCGCGGGAGGCATTTCAGTGAGCGCACAGGCGACGGCTGAGGCGAACAAGAAGATCGGCAACCGTTTCCCGCCCGAGGTCATCATCGCGGCCGGCTGCCTGATGTCGGTCATCACCTTCGGCCCCCGTTCGGCCGTCGGCCAGTTTCAATTGCCGATCCTGGGCGAATTCAATTTCGGCTCGGAAATCTTTTCCTTCGCCATGGCGGTGCAATATTTGTTCTGGGGCATCGGCCAGCCGCTGGCCGGTGCCATCGCCGACAAATATGGCACGGCCCGCGTTCTGGTCGCCGGCTGTATCGTCTATGCCATCGGCATTGCCCTGGTGGTCTGGTCGTCCGATCCACTGACCTTCACGCTGACGCAAGGCGTTCTCGTCGGCTTCGGCTTTTCCGCTTGTTCGTTCGGCCTGATCATCGGCGCCTTCGGCAAATTGTTGCCGCCGGAGAAACGTTCCTTCGCGTTTGGTGTCGGCACCGCCGCCGGCTCCTTCGGCCAATTCCTGTTCTCGCCGCTCTCGGGCGCGATGATCCAGGCCTATGGCTGGCACATGACGGCGTTCATCTTCTCGGCCACGGTGATCGCCTGCATTCCGCTCGCCCTCTTTCTCAGCAACCGGCCAACAGCAGCATCGACGCCTGATCCGAGCCCAGCGCAAACCCAATCGTTTCGCCAGGCGTTGGCGGAAGCCTTTGGCCATCGCTCCTACATATTGCTGGTGATCGGCTTCTTCACCTGCGGTTTCCAGCTCGCCTTCGTCACGGTGCATTTCCAACGTTATGTCGTCGAAGCCGGTCTTGCACCCAGCATCGGCTATTGGGCCTTCGCGCTGGTCGGCATTTTCAACATCATCGGCTCGTTGGCTTCCGGCTGGCTCAGCGACAAGCTGCCGCGCAACTGGATCCTGTCGTTCATCTATCTATCGCGCTCGCTGGTGACGATCGCCTTCATCATGCTGCCGGTGACGCCGTTCAGCACGATGATGTTCGGCGTGCTCACCGGTCTGCTGTGGCTGTCGACGGTACCGCCGACGTCAAGCCTCATCAGCATCATGTTCGGCATGAAATATTTCTCGACGCTCTACGGCCTCGCCTTCCTCAACCATCAGATCGGCGGCTTCATCGGCCTGATGCTGGCGGGATGGCTGCGCGAAGTCACCGGCTCCTATACAATCGTCTGGTGGCTTTCGATCGCGCTCGGCATCATTTCGGCGGTCATCAATCTGCCGATCGTCGAAAAGCCCGTGTCCCACCAGCCGGCCGCCGCCGCCGCGTAATCCGACTTTCGTTGCAGCCTTAACCATGGTCGGCGCCCTTGCGGCGTCGACAGGGGTGGTTTAGCGCAAACATACAGAGTTTTTGTCTGACGCATTTTCCACACGCGGATGGGCACCCGCTTCGCTTGAAAATGCTTTTGCACCGGAGGGCTTCCGCATGCCGACATTTCGCGCCATCCGCATCGACAAGGCCGACAAGGGCTCCCAGGCCTCCTATGTCGATTTCGACGATAGCGAGCTGATGGACGGCGATGTGACCGTGCGCGTCAGCCATTCGACGGTGAACTACAAGGATGGCCTCGCCATCACCGGCGCATCGCCCGTGGTGCGGCGCTTTCCGATGATCCCCGGCATCGATTTCGCCGGCACGGTGGAAACCTCAGACAGCCCGGCTTTCAAGGCCGGCGATGCGGTCGTTCTCACTGGCTTTGGTGTCGGCGAACAGCATATGGGCGGCTTCGCGCAGAAGGCGCGGGTGAAGTCGTCCTGGCTTGTGCCTTTGCCAACCGGCCTCACAGCGACGCAGGCGATGGCCATCGGTACGGCGGGCTTCACCGCGCAGCTCGCCCTCCTGGCCCTGGAGAAACATGGCGCCAAGCCGGCCGACGGCCCGCTGATCGTCACCGGCGCCGCCGGTGGCGTCGGCTCCATCGCGGTGGCCCTGGCGAAGAAAGCCGGCTGGCATGTGATTGCCTCGACCGGTCGGCCCGAAGAAGGCGACTATCTGAAGAAGATCGGCGCCGCTGAAATCATCGCGCGTCAGGAACTGTCGGAAGCCGGTCGCCCGCTCGGCAAGGAACGGTGGGCCGCCGGCATCGATTCCGTTGGCTCGCACACTCTCGCCAACGTGCTGGCACAGACAAAATATCGCGGGGCCATTGCCGCTTGCGGCCTGGCGCAAGGCATGGATCTGCCGGCCAGCGTCGCGCCCTTCATCCTGCGCGGCGTATCCCTGCTTGGCATCGACAGCGTGCAATGCCCGATGCCGGAGCGACATGAAGCCTGGCAGCGGCTGGCACGCGATCTCGACAAGGATCTACTCGCCAGCATGACGCGGCACGTGCCCTTCGCCAATACGATCGACATCGCGCACGACATCCTCGCCGGCAAAGTGCGCGGACGCGTCGTCGTCGACGTGGAACAGAAGTAAGGCTACGCGCGACCCATCTGCGTCGACAGCATGCTGAGATCGACGCCGATCTTCTTCAACGCACGCTCATATTTGCTGTCGTGGTCGGCGTCGAAAATGATCTCTTCGTCGCCGGGGCAAGTGAGCCAGCCGTTCTGCTGAATCTCGCCTTCGAGCTGGCCCTCGGCCCAGCCGGCATAACCCAAAGCCAGGACCGAACGGCTCGGTCCCTCGCCCTTGGCGATGGCACGCAGAATATCGACCGTCGCGGTCAGCGCCACGCCGTCGGCGATGTTGAGCGACGACGACGGCGTGAAGAAATCCGGCGAGTGCAGCACGAAGCCACGGCCGCGTTCGACCGGACCGCCGCGGAGCACGGGAACCTGCGTTACCTTCTCCGGCAAACGAATGGCGTCGTCGGCCGCGATCACTTCAAGTTGGACCAGCAGTTCGGGAAAACTGACGCGCCGCGACTGGCGGTTGATGCGGATACCCATGGCACCGCTGCGGGAATGGGCACACAGATAAATCACCGACCGTTCGAAGCGCGGATCGCCAATGGTCGGCGTTGCGATCAGCAGTTGGCCCTCGAGACTGAGATTCTCGCCGCCTTCCGCCTTGATCCGATCAATGCTCATGACACCAATTTAGGCGTCAATTCGGGCATGAACAAGGACGCTCTCAGATCGGCCTGTGGGTGAGAATGCCGGCCTGAAAGTCTCGTAGAGCACCAGCATCGACGAGCGCCCGCTCACCTGCCGCAAAAAGCTGCTCGGCGCCCTCTTTCCCGGCGATCGGGGCGGTCAGCGCCATGAATTTGCGCTGAAATGCCTCATTCTCCAGCGGTCGTCCGGGGTCGCCCAGTGCCTCGACAACCTCGATCGTTCGCGCCTTCCCCGCCGCGCGAAGATGCACACGCGCCGGCCAGCGGCGCGGGAACACCGCATCGAGCGCCGAATCATGTTCCACTGAAATTTTTGCCATCAGCGCTGCGATTCGGGGATACTGGCTGCGATCGACACGCTCGACATCGGTGAGCAGTGCCGGCTCGTAGGCGGCCAGCGCGCATTGATAGGCGACCGATGTCATGCGCCCCATGCGCGAAGCAACGCCCCCGCCGCCGATCATCGCGACATAATCCTTCGGCACGCCAATGCGAACGCTGTCGATTGCGGCGGGATCGACGCCTTCGGCCAGAAACTGACGGAAGCCATCGACGGCCGCGATCGTCTGCTTGGCAGCGCAAATCGGCTTCAGGCTGAGCGCGTCCATATCGGCGTCCACGTCCGAGAGTGCCATGTAGCGATCGAAAGCCACGCCATGCACGCGTTGCAGCCAGTCGCCATCGAGCAGACTGACATCGGCAGCAAAGCCATCGCTGATGGCGCGTGCGGCGCGCACGCCTGCTGCGGCCGCCTGCCCCGCCAGCCACCACCGAGGTCCAAGGCCTGCCACATGAGCGCCGGCGCCCCCTGAAACTTGAGTGAGCCCCAAGGCCATGGCCTTCGCCACATCGGTGCTGTTGCCGCCGAAGAGGACGCTGGCCGTGACGGCCGCACCCACCGGTGCCAGCAGATAGGTCGGCCAAATACCGCGATAAAGAATACGCGGACCGTCCACCGCCCGGCCAAGACGTATGATGGTGCGATAGCCGGCCGCGATGGCCCGGGCCATAACCTCAGGCGAGGCGCCCAGTTGCGCGCCCGCGATCAAGGCGACGGGAACCACGATCGAGCCCGGCGTCGTGCAGGATGACAGGTGAATATCGTCGACCTCGCTCAACCGTGTCGTGGCCACGGCCAGCGCGACGCGATCCGGCACCGATGCGCTCCATGCGTCATCGATCAGATGCGCGCGAAGCTTGGCAGCCTCGCTGGTCGCGCCGCCCGCCAGCATGGCTGCTGCGATATCCAAAAGCGAGCGCGTTAGGAATTGTGGCGGTGCCGGCGCGGCGAGAATTTTCTCTGCAATCTGTTCAACTACGGCCATAACCTCGGTCTCGTTTCGCTTTCCCGTCGCCACATTGAGATGCGGGCGTCGATTTGATAAAATACTTAAATGAGTACCTCAGGCACGGAGTATCGTTGTGCCTCGCAAGAAGCGTAAGACGCCATCGGATCCGTTGATCCGCGCCCTCGTCCTCAGCATTCTGCTGTGCGGCGTATTGGCCTTGTTCATCGTCACCTGGCCCGACGCGCCACGCGACGATAGAGCCAGCATCGTCACGCCTGCAAACCCGCCCCGGCCGCCAGCAACCGCCGCACCGGCGGCCGCCGTTGCCGTGCCACCCGTGCTGGGCAGCGAGACCATCGAAAATTCGACGGCGGGCAGCAACGGCGCCCCGCAGCGGGAAGGCTTCGCGGTGGTGCCGCGCCGCGTTCCCAGCGTCGTCGTCGGCCCCGACGGCAAGATCATCTCGCGCTAGTTTTCAAGCGGCGGCAGCCTCGGCGACCCGCACGGGAAAATAGCGCTCGAGCCAATCGAACACGACGCTGTGAACCCGCACATTACTGTCAGCGAACATGAAGTGATCCGTCTCGGCGAACAGGTGCAGGTCGCACGGCTGCCCGGCGCGCTTGAACATTTCGATCGACTGTTCAGTCGGCGTCACCGTGTCGACGGAGCTGTGCAACAGCAAAAGCGGCCGGGGCGCCATGCGATGCACCACATCGTCGGCGCGGAAGTCGAACATGCTCTGCGCGGTCTCGGCGGTGAATTCAAGGATCGCGCCGGCGGCGAGATGGCCGCGCAGCTCGGGGGGAATGGGCACGATGTCGTAGCGCGGCACCATCAGGGACTCGCCGGTCTGCTCGCGATGGCGCTTACCCTGAGCCAGCATATTCATGAATTTATCCCAGGCTGCACCTGGATGCTGGCCGCGAAACTTACGCTCGCCATTGCCCCAACCGCCTGACGAGATGACCGCGCCAACGCGCTCGTCAACACTGCCCGTATAAACCGCCACCGCCGCACCGAAGCTCGATCCGAGCAGGCCGATCCGGCCGCTGTCGACCTCCGGCCGACTTTGCAGAAACGTCACCGCACTGCTGGTGTCGCGCACCTGTTCGAGGCAGATCAGATTGGCGCGCTTACCCTCGCTCTCGCCGCAGCCGCGCATGTCGAACCCCAAGGTGACATAACCGCGCTTGCTCAACATGGCGCAGGGACCAACCACATTGCCCGACGACTTGTTGCTGCCGAAGCCATGCAGGACGATGATCGCCGGGCGTTTCTCGCCGGGCTTGTAATCGGGCGGCAGATTGAGCGTGCCCGACAGCGTCAAGCCATCCGACTCGAATGAAACCTTCTCCATGCGCATTCTCCGCTTTTCATTTTGCCGTATGTTATTTCGCCAGTTCGACGACGTCTTTCGGCGCCTCGATGATCTGCCGGGAAATCTTCGCCAGCATATCGGCGCTCATCGGTTCGATATAGAGCTTCATTTTCACCGTATCGGCGAGAAAATCCTTGTCCTTCATCGTGTCCTCGAAGGCCTTGCGCAGAGCGGCGGCGCGCTCCGGCGGAACGCCGGGCGGCAGGAAAACACTGCGGCCGAAATCGGATTCCGCCGATAGAAATTCCGCCACTCGCCGATGCAGCGGATCGGGCATCATTTCGGCCAGGGTCGGAACGGTGGGGGCGGAGGGATCGCGCGTGATTGAGGCGAAGACGATGGGAATGATTTTCCGATCGGTGATTTCCTGCGGCATGGTGAGCTGCACGCTGATCCAGGAGGCGCCGCGCCCCTCCACTTCGCCACGCTGCATGGCGAGATTGAGATCGGCCACGCCCTTATAACCCGTGACGATCTTGAACTTGGTGCCGGCGAATTTGTTGAGCACGTTGGGCACGATATAGGTCGGCGAGCTTGGCCCCGTCGCGCCAATCACCACTTCGGTCGCTTTCGCCGCCTCGACGCTTTGCGCTTTCGCCGTATGCCAGACCGCAAGCATGTTGCGCACCGGCGCCATATTGCCCAGCCAGTACCAATCGCGTGCGTCGTATTTGGCATATTCGGGCTGCAAGACCTGATGCAGAACGATGGTCTGCTGGGTCATCGCCATGGTCAGCCCATCGCGCGGCGCCGTATTCTGCATCTGGTTGGCAACCTGCAATCCGCCCGACTGACCACCGGCGAATTTCACCACGATCTTGGGATTGCCCGGAATATATTTGGGCATGTGCTCGGCGAGCACCTGAGCATAGGGGCCGAAACTGCCGCCCGGGTCCGAGCCGATGATGAAATTGATCGCCTTGCCTTTGTAGAAATCGGCGACATCCTCACTGGCAGCAGGCGCCGCCTGCAGCCCCATGATCGCCAAAGCCCATACGGCTTTCTGCCATGCCATCGACGCCCTCCCCAGAGCTGAAGGACGGGCGCCGGTTTGCCGGTTACTCCGCCCTTCGTGGAGCGATCATAGCATTGCCGGAGGCGGCGTCACGCCGGCTTTTTCGGCGATCTCGACGAGCTGGCGGCGCAGCCGATCGGACAAAGGAATGCCGCTTTGCGCGCGCTGCGCGGCTTCCTTCTCGGCCCGCTCCCCTGGAATACGGATCGGCTCGTCTGGATCAAGACGCGGTAGCGCGTGAATGACGGTATCGAGCAGATCGATATCGCTGACGAATTCCTCGATCGGACGGAATTTCGCGATGTCGATGGCAATGACCGTCTGGCTCTGAGTATGCCGGGGCTTTTTGCCAGGCCCCAACATGGCCGTCAGCACAGGGGCGCCCGCCAAAATGCTCGTCAGACATTCGAACATCAACGCCAGCCCGGCGCCCTTCGGGCCACCGACAGGCAACGGAATAACCGCCCTGGCGGGGTCGGTGGTCGGCTCGCCTTGCGCATCGAGCGCCATGCCGGGCGGGATCTCTTCGTTGTTACGTTGCGCCAGCCGCAGCCGGCCGTTGGCGATGATCGAACTCGCCATATCGAGCATGGTGACGCCCGACGGCCCGCCCGGCACGGCGATGGCCAAGGGACTGGTGGACAGACTGGCGGCCTTAGCGCCGTGATAGGCCATCAGCGGCATGCCCGAGCCCATGACGATCGCCGCCATGCCTTGCCGCGCGATCCATTGCGCATAGAAGCCAAGCGCGCCGCTATGGCCAAAGCGCCTTATGGTGCCGAGCGCGATGCCGCTGCGACGCGCCCGCGCAACGGCCTCCCGCATCGCCAAGCTCATCGGCACCGCGCCGAACTGATTGCCGCCGTCGATCAGGAACAGAGCGTCAGCGACTGCCTGCATCTGCGGCTCGCCCTTGAGGTCGATGTCGCCGCGCGCCACGAGATCGAGATAGCGCGGCACGCGCTCGACGCCATGGCTGTCGATGCCGCGCAGATCGGCCCAGACGAGCACATCCGCCAAGGTCGCGGCATAATCAGCCCGCATGCCGTGCTTGACGAAGATCGCCGCCACGAAAGCACGGAGATCTTCGCCGCCCAAAACCACTCCAGCCATCGTCCGCCTATTCCAGCCTATTTCATGGATGTTTTAGCGCCCTCGACGATATCAGGCGGTGTGTTGAGAATATCGTTGGCGATCTTCTGCACCTCGGCTCCGGACGTCGGGTCGATTTCGAGCTTACGCTTCTGCGCGGTCTCAAGGAACTCCTTGTCGCGAACGGTCTTGTCGAAAGCGTCGCGCAGGGCCTGCAGCCGGTCGGCTGGAATCTGCGGCGGCGCCAGCAGCGCCCGGCCGATCGCCGCGCCGGCGGAGGCGAATTCGATGATCCGCTTGGCCTTGGGATCGCTGACGACCTCCTGCATCAGCGGCACATTGGGCAGTTCCTTGTTGCGCCGCAGCCCCGCCTGCAAAACAGGAATGAGTTCGCCCGACGCGATGGGCGCCGTATGGGTGACGCGCCAGGAATTCCAGGCCGAGGAGACGAGGTCGACCTCACCCTGCTCCATCGCATGGATATATTCGGCCGATCCCTTGTAGCCGCAGACCATCTTGAAATCGAATCCACCAAGCACTTTCAGAAGCGCCGGATATTGATAGCTCTGCGAATTGACGCCCGAGCAGCCGACGATGAGCTGCTTCTGCTTCATCTCTTCTATGGTCTTGGCCGGCGCGCCCTTGCGCAGGACGAAACCCGTATTCACCGGTGCGAAGGAGCCGATATAGGACATCTCCTGCACTTTCCACCGGCCGATCTCGGGTTCAAGGATCTGCGTGTGAACCAGCGTTTCGGGGAACAGCGAAATCACCGTGCCGTCGCGCGGCGACTGCGCATAGAAGAAAGCAGCGGCGACGACACCGGCGCCACCCGGCCTGTTCTCGATGATGATATTGGGATTGCCGGGAATATATTTCCGCATGAATTCGGCCGCCATGCGGGCATAGAAATCATAAGAGCCGCCCGGCGGATGGCCGAGCATGATGGTGAGATTGCGGCCCTTATAAAATTGTTCGACCGACGATTGCGCGTGGCCTTGAGCGGTCATTGCGAGCAGCGCGATCACCGCGCCAAACAAACCTTTTTTGGTGTTCGTGTTCACGTCAATCTCCTCCCTTGCCGTGAGCTTCTATCGAGTTCCGGCTTTAGCCTTTGCTTGGTCCTTTGCCTTCGACATTGCGCACGGGCGTCTCCGGCTTTAAGCCGCTGCGACGGCGCGCAAAAGTGTTTTCACCATTGGCTCGCCATTGACCCGCCGTCGCCGCATCGGCGAAAGACTGCCACTCCGCGCTCCAATCGCCGAGATCGTAGCCATGCCATGGCGCCTTGACGCTGAGGCGCGGCAGATCGAGATCGCCAGCCATCTCCTCCCAGAGACGACGAGCATTCTCCATGTAGGATTTCGCCGGCAGAGCGAGCGGCGACGTCGGATGTTTCAAGGTCGCATCGATCAGCATGGTGGAATCGCCACTGCCTGCGCCTGCCTTCGGCCCGTGCCCACCGGCACGATGAGGAATGAGCTGCACATCCTCGATCGGATTGGAGCGATAGGCCAAGGACCAGAAAATCGCATCGGCGTTCAAGGGGTCTATGTCCTGCGAGACGGCGATGACGATCTTGCCGCATTGCGCTTGCAGAGTGGCCGCGCCGTGCAGGCCGCGCCAAACCTCCGTCTGCAATGCGCCCTGTTCGAACTGCAGGAAGATGACCTTGCGCAGATTGGTCAGCGGCTCGTGCATCGAGACCGCCTTGATGCCCTTGATATCGAGATGATGTTTGAGGTGCTGGAAGAACAAAGCCTCATAGGCGGATTTCTTCAAGATGCTCGACTCGCTCGGCGTCACTTCACTCAGCACCGACGCGAACACCGGCTTGCGCTTCATGGTGATGGCCGTGACGCGCATCGACATGTTGAAATCTTCCAGTGCGATATGGCCATGGCTCTCGCCGAACGGACCTTCCGGCTCAAGCAGATCGGTATCGATCAAACCTTCGACGACAATCTCGGCGTCCGCTGGAATTTCGAGATCGACGGTCTTGGCCCGCGTCACTCGCATCGGACGCCCGGCCAGACCGCCCGCCACCGCCATCTCGTCTTGATCGATGGCGAGCTTCTGTGGGCCGGTGAAAACGACCACCGGCGCACAGCCGACAACGATCGCGCAGGGCATCGGCTGGCCGAGCTTTTTATATTTCTGCCAGTGCAGATAACCGCCAGCGCCAGAGAGGCGTGAGGCCATGCGCACGCCAAGGCGATCATTGGCCTTCAGGCCGGCACGATAGGTGCCCATGTTGCGCACGCCCGTCTCAGGGTCCTTGGTAACGCACACGGTTGCGGTGAGATAAGGCGCGGCGTCAAAGCCCGGCGTCGAGATTGGCACCGGCAGCAGCGCCAAGCCGCCGCCCGGCTTGGTGAGATCATCACCGGTGATCACCACTTCGTGGCAAGGCGCGTTATCGACATAAATCGGTTCGATGGGATGATCGATGGCGCGCATCCAAACGTCGGCGAGTTTATCGACACCGACGCCCATCCCCATGGCATATATTTCATGTGTTGCCGCCAAGGCACCGACAACAACGGGAATGTCGTATTTCTCGCCGCCAGAGCCCACCACATTGGTGAACATCATCGCTTTGCGCTGATCTTCTGGATAACCACCGACAAATTGCCAGCGCATCAACGGATGTATCTCAGTGTCCTTGTTGATCGGCCGATCGACACGCACCAACAAGCCGCGTTCTTCAAGCCGCTGCAAATGTTCCTGAAAATCGGAAGGCGCCGCTGCACTCTGCCCGCTCGACTTGCGGCTCGACTTGGACATGCGTCCTCCCTCATATAACGGCAAGTTTTCCGCCGCGTTTGGTTGCGTTCTTATAGACCTTCCTGTAGCGAGGCAACATAAGCAAAATATCTATACGGGGAGGTTCATGGCTTCGGTCACGCAGGACAATTTCAGCGTCATCGGCCAACCTTTGCAACGCAAGGAAGACCAGCGCCTCATCACCGGCCAAGGCCGTTTCACCGACGACTTCAACTGGCCACGGCAGGCCATCGCTGTCATGGTGCGTTCGCCCTACCCGCACGCCCGCATCCGCTCCATCGATACGACGACGGCGCGCGCCATGCCGGGTGTGCTTGGCATCTTCACCGGCCAGGATGCGGCAACCGATGGGCTCGCTCCTATTCCGCACGATCCGGTTCCCAAAACCAAATTCGACATGAAGCTGACCGGTCCAAGCGGCAGCAAGATCTTCACCGATCCGCATCGATTGCTGCCGGCCGACAAAGCGCGCCATGTCGGCGAAGCCGTCGCCATGGTCGTGGCCGAAACCGATGCGCAGGCGCAGGATGCGGCCGCAGCCGTCATCGTCGACTATGAAGAACTGCCGTTCGTGCTCGATCAACGCGATGCGGTCAAAAGCGATGCACCCGTCTTGTGGGACGAGCACGGCAGCAATGTCTTCGTCGATACGTGGTTTGGCGACAAAGCAGCGACAGATGCCGCCTTCGCCAAGGCCGATCATGTGGTCCGCATGGACTTTCATATTCCGCGCGTCACCGCCGTGACGATGGAACCGCGTTCGGCGCTCGGCGCCTACGACGCCAAATCGAACACCTATGAGCTCGTCGTCGGTGGTGGCGGTGCCGTGCGGCAGAAGAACGAACTCTCCAAGGTGCTCGGCATCGCGCCCGAAACAATACGCGTGATGACCTACGACGTCGGCGGCAATTTCGGCGCCAAGAACCGGGTCTATGTCGAATACGGTCTGGTGCTCTGGGCCTCGCGCCATATCGGCCGCCCCGTCAAATTCACCGCCACGCGCAGCGAATGTTTCACCACCGACTATCAAGGCCGCGACCTCGTCACTTGCGTCGAACTGGCACTGCGCAAAGATGGGCGCTTTCTGGCGCTGCGCTGTGACAACATCAGCAATGTCGGCGCCCATTGCGTCTCGCTCTCGCCGCTGGGCAAGGGATCAGGACTCATCACCGGCTCTTACGATATTCCGATCGCCACGCTTCATGCCCGCGCCGTGTTCACCAATACGATGTCGACGCAGGCCTATCGCAGCTCCGGCCGGCCGGAAGTCAATTTCGCCATCGAGCGGATCATCGACACGGCGGCACGCGAATTGGGGTTCGACCGCATCGCGTTGCGACGCAAGAATCTCGTGCGCCGCAAAGCCATGCCCTATACCAATGCGGTGGGCGCCACTTATGACAGCGGCGACTATGAAGCGCAGCTCAATCTGTCGCTCGATATTTCCGACTGGAAAGGCTTCGCTAAGCGCAAACGCGAGGCCGCCAAGCGCGGCAAGCTTCTAGGACAAGGGCTCGGCCATTACGTCGAATCCTCCATCGGCACGCCGAAGGAACGGGCCGAGATCACCGTGTTGCCCGAGGGCCGTGTCCGCGTCGTCATCGGCACCCAGCCAAGCGGCCAGGGGCACGAAACCAGTTTCTCGCAAGTCATCGCCGATCTCATGCATGTTCCCGTCGATCTCATCGATATCGTGATGGGCGATACCAAGATCGTGCGCCTCGGCGGTGGCACGCACTCCGGCCGCTCGATGCGCCATGCCGGCACGGTGATGTCGAAAGCCTCGGGCGAACTGATCGACAAAGCCAAGGCCGTCTTCGCCCATCTGCATGCAATTCCGGCTGAAACGGTCGTCTTCGAAGACGGACGTTTCGGCGCGCCAGCCACCAACCAATCCTTGGACTTTCTCGAATTGGCGCGCGAAGCCGCCAAGCACAAATTGCCCGCGCCGCTCACCGACGGTCTCGCCGTCGTCACCGACAATGAGATGCACGAGCCGGTATTTCCCAACGGCTGCGCCTCCTGCGAGGTGGAGGTCGATCCGGACACCGGCTGGATAGACATCACGCGCTATTCGGCGGTGGACGATGTCGGGCGCTGCATCAATCCGTTGATCGTCCATGGCCAGACCCATGGCGGCATTGCCCAGGGCGTCGGCCAGGCGATGTGGGAATGGTGTTATCTCGACCCGACGTCCGGCCAACCGCTCGCCGGATCGTTCATGGACTATGGCATGCCGCGTGCCGACAATATGCCCTCGTTCCGCACCGAGATCGCCGAAGTCCTGTCGCCGACCAATCCGCTCGGCATCAAGGCCGGCGGTGAAGGCGGCACCACGCCGGCCCTTTCGGTCATCGTCAATGCGCTGGTCGATGCGCTGAAAGACTATGGCGTTCGCGACATTCAGATGCCGACGACACCCCAGCGCATCTGGCGCCTCATCCACAAAGCTGTCTAGGGAGTCCACAGTGAGCCTGCCAACCGTCGAACTGATCTGCTTTCCCGGCGCGCCGAACCTGCCGATCTTCGTCGCCCGCGACAAAGGCTGGTTCCGCGACAACGGCATCGACATCAACCTGACGACGACGCCCAATTCCGCCTTCCAGGCCGAAAATCTCGCCAGCGGCAAATTTCATATCGCCGGCACGGCCTTCGACAATGTGGTCGCCTATCAGGAAGGCCAGGGCGCGGTCCCGCTGAAGGACACGGATTTCTTCGCCTTCATGGGCGCGACGCAGGTTGAGCTTGCCTTCATCACCCAGGCCGACATCAAGAGCTATGTCGATGTGAAGGGCAAGAACCTGGCGCTCGACGCGCTGTCGACCGGCTTCGCTTTCGTGCTCTATGAAATGCTGGCAAAGAACGGGCTGACCAAGGCCGATTATCAGATGCAGCCGGTCGGCGCGACGCCAGCCCGCTGGGAGGCGGTGAAGGCCGGCACCCATGCCGGCACTTTGACGATCGAGCCCTTCACCAGCATCGCCCGTAACCAGGGTTTTCATGTGCTGGATACGTCGAGCAATGTCTTTGCCGCCTATCAGGGTGGCGGCTTCGCGGCACGCCGCTCCTGGGCTGCGGCCAATCCGGAGGCGCTGAAGGGTTTCATCCGCGGCTATCTGGCTGGCCTCGCCTGGACGCTCGATCCCGCCAATAAGGACGAAGCCACCAAGGTACTGCTCGCCAACATGCCGGAGATCAAACCGCCGGTGGCGCCGGCCGTCATGGCCTCGCTGCTGTCGCCGCGCTCGGGTCTGACGCCGAAGGCGGCGATGCTGATGGACGGTGTCGCCACCGTGCTCGATCTGCGCTCGCGCTACGGCGGCGGCGCCAAGCTCACCGATGCCAGCAAATATATCGACCTGACCTATTACAATCAGGTCGTCTCCGGCTGAGCCGGATCAGCCCCGGCCGAGAAACGGCTGGGCGATCGGTAGGATGGTGGTGTCGAGCATGTTGGTGGTGTCGGGCATCGAGGCCATCAGCACGATGACAGCCGCCACCTCCTCCGCCTGAGCCATCTGCTCCGCCGGCCGTTCGGCCATGCCGGGGGCGAGTTCCGAGACGGTCGCGCCGGGATGGACGACCGAAGCGGTGATGCCGAATTCGCGTCCGTCCAGTGCCAGCGAGCGCGTCATCCCCTCGACGGCGAATTTGGTTGCCGTATAGCCGATGGCGTTCGGGCGGGGCATTTTCGCCGAGATGCTGCCGATGTTGATGATACGGCCACGCTTTTGCGGTTTCATCAGCCGCAGGGCCTGTTTCGAACACAGGAAAACCGACGACAGGTTGGTGGCGACAATTTCCTGCCAGCGGGCGAAATCGAGCTGGTCGGTCGGGGTGTGGTCGGCGATGCCGGCGCAATTGACCAGGAGGTCGAGGCGGGCGAACTCATTGTTGACCGCGTGGAAGAGACAGTAGACGTCTTCCTCGTTGGTGATGTCGGTGGCGCAGATCCGGGCCTTACCGCCCGACGATTCAATGGTTTTCTGCAGTTCCTCCAGGCGGTCGCGGCGGCGGGCCGCCAGCATCACCGTCATGCCCTCGGCCGCCAGGCCCTTGGCGATGGCGGCGCCGATTCCCGAGCTCGAACCCGTCACCACACCGACCTTGCCGTCCAACCTTCCCATGGTTTCCTCCAGCGCGTTTCCTATCTTTGCCATAGCATGCGAAAAGCCGGCCGCCAGGGCAAAAACGCCGCTGTTTGATCAATAGTAAAGCTTATGCTGGTGGTGGCAGGGCAAAACCGCCGCTTGCAGGCCAAAATCAGGCCAAATATATACGCGCTAGCCTTGCGGAATCAGACGGCAATCCCAATCTCCACCGCAACGGGGACCGGGCGGCCCGGATCATTTCCGGAGCCCGAAAAAACTCACCGCCCAAAACCGGATCGCTTCGGGGTCCGGCGGTCCTGCGTAGAAAGAAGGAAACTATTATGGCTAAAGTGATCGGCATTGACCTCGGCACGACGAACTCATGCGTCGCGGTGATGGAAGGCACCTCGCCGAAGGTGATCGAGAATTCGGAAGGCGCACGCACGACCCCGTCGATTGTCGCTTTCACAGACGATGGCGAACGCCTCGTCGGCCAGCCGGCCAAGCGCCAGGCGGTCACCAATCCTGAGAAGACATTTTTCGCCATCAAGCGCCTCATCGGCCGTCCGTTCAATGACCCGATGACTCAGAAGGACATGAGTCTCGTCCCCTACAAGATCATCAAGGGCGGCAACGGCGACGCGTGGGTCTCCGCCGACGGCAAGCAATATTCGCCGTCGCAGATCTCCGCCTTCACCTTGCAGAAGATGAAGGAAACCGCCGAGGCCTATCTCGGCCAGAACGTCACCCAGGCGGTCATCACCGTCCCGGCTTATTTCAACGACGCCCAGCGCCAAGCTACCAAGGACGCCGGCAAGATCGCCGGTCTCGAAGTGCTGCGCATCATCAACGAGCCGACGGCGGCAGCGCTTGCCTACGGTCTCGACAAAAAGGGCGCCGGCACGATCGCGGTCTACGACTTGGGCGGTGGCACGTTCGACGTGTCGATCCTCGAGATCGGCGACGGCGTGTTCGAAGTGAAGTCGACCAATGGCGATACGTTCTTGGGCGGTGAAGACTTCGACATGCGTCTGGTCGAATATCTGGCGGACGAGTTCAAGAAGGACCAGGGCATTGACCTGAAAAAGGACAAGCTCGCTCTGCAGCGCCTGAAGGAAGCCGCGGAAAAGGCGAAGATCGAACTGTCTTCGGCGACCCAGACCGAAATCAACCTGCCCTACATCACCGCCGACGCCTCGGGTCCGAAGCATCTGACCTTGAAGCTGACGCGCGCCAAGTTCGAGGCGCTGGTTGACGATCTGATCCAGAAGACGATCGAGCCCTGCCGCAAGGCGTTGAAGGATGCCGGCCTCACCGCTGGCGAAATCAACGAAGTGGTCCTCGTCGGCGGCATGACCCGCATGCCGAAGGTGCAGGAAGTCGTGAAGTCGTTCTTCGGCAAAGAGCCGCATAAAGGCGTGAACCCAGACGAAGTCGTCGCCATCGGCGCGGCGGTCCAGGCTGGCGTTCTGCAAGGCGACGTCAAGGACGTGCTGCTGCTCGACGTGACTCCCCTATCGCTGGGCATCGAAACCCTGGGT
This sequence comes from Rhizobiales bacterium 62-17, assembly GCA_001898965.1. GTDB lineage: Bacteria > Pseudomonadota > Alphaproteobacteria > Rhizobiales > Beijerinckiaceae > Terripilifer. The sequence goes on along the minus strand of MKVW01000001.1, from coordinate 80,761 downwards.
GGCGTGTTCACGCGTCTCATCGACCGCAACACGACGATCCCGACGAAGAAGAGCCAGGTGTTCTCCACCGCCGAAGACAATCAGACGGCGGTGACCATCAACGTGTTCCAGGGCGAACGCGAGATGGCACAGGACAACAAGAGCCTCGGCCGCTTCGACCTGCAAGGTATTCCGCCGGCCCCGCGCGGCATTCCGCAGATCGAAGTCACCTTCGACATCGACGCCAACGGCATCGTCAACGTGACGGCCAAGGACAAGGCCACCGGCAAGGAGCAGCAGATCCGCATCCAGGCTTCCGGTGGTCTGTCGGACGCCGACATCGAGAAGATGGTCAAGGACGCCGAGGCCCATGCGGCCGAGGACAAGGTGCGTCGCGAGCTGGTCGACGCCAAGAACCACGGCGAGGCCGCCATCCACCAGACCGAGAAATCGCTGGCGGACTATGGCGACAAGGTCTCCGGCGCTGACAAGGGCGCGATCGAGAGCGCCATTGCGACGCTCAAGACCGCTCTGGGCGGCGAAGACGCCGAGGCCATCAAGGCTGCGACCAACGAGGTCGTCCAGGCTTCGATGAAGCTTGGCGAGGCCATGTATAAGGCTCAGGCTGACGCTGCCGCGGCAGCCGGTGCCTCGGGCGCCGCCGACCAGGCCACCCCGAAAGACGACGTCATCGACGCGGACTTCAAGGAAGTCGGCGGCGACGACAAGAAAAAGAACGCGTAAGGCGTGATTTCGTCGAGCTGATATGCGGGACCCGGGAGCAATCCGGGTCCCGTTTCGTTAACACTCAATTTGCGCCGAATCGGCGAGGAAGCGCCGAGAGCGCACAACTGGATCGGGGCCCATGGCCAAACGCGACTTTTACGAAGTGCTCGGTGTCACCAAAACCTGTACCGAGCAGGAATTGAAGATCGCGTTCCGTAAAGCGGCGATGCAGCATCATCCCGACCGCAATCCCGGCAGTGTCGAAGCCGAGATCAAGTTCAAGGAAGTCAACGAGGCCTATCAGTGCCTCTCCGACGGCCAGAAGCGCGCCGCCTATGACCGCTTCGGTCATGCCGCCTTCGAAAATGGCGGGGCCGGCCCCGGCGGTTTCGGCGCCGACGGTTTCGCCAGTTCGATGGCCGATATTTTCGAGGACCTGTTCGGCGGCGTGATGGGCGGCGGGGGCCGTGGCCGCCAGGGCGGCAAGGAGCGCGGCGCCGACCTGCGCTACAATCTCGAAATCGGTCTCGAGGAAGCTTTCAAAGGCAAGACCGCCCAAATCAAAGTGCCGACCTCGGTCACCTGCGAAGCCTGTACGGGCACCGGCGCCAAGGCCGGATCCAAGCCCAAGACCTGCGCCACCTGCGGCGGCCAGGGCCGCGTGCGCGCGCAACAGGGTTTCTTCGCCATCGAGCGGACCTGCCCGACCTGCCAGGGCCGTGGCGAAATCATCGAGAATCCCTGCACCTCCTGCGCGGGCGCCGGCCGCGTGACGCGCGAGCGCACCCTGTCGGTCAACATTCCGCCGGGTGTCGAGGACGGCACGCGCATTCGCCTGGCCGGCGAAGGCGAAGCCGGCGTGCGTGGTGGCCCAACGGGCGATCTCTACATCTTCCTGGCGATGAAGCCGCATCCGTTCTTCCAGCGCGATGGGGCCGATCTCTACTGCCGCATGCCGATCTCGATGGTGCAGGCGGCGCTCGGGGGCGAATTCTCCGTGCATGGCATCGACGGTTCGGAAGCCCGGCTGAAGATCCCGGAAGGCACCCAGTCCGGCCGCCAGTTCAAGATCCGGGGCAAGGGCATGCCGGTGCTGCGCTCCCGCGACATCGGCGATCTCTACATCCAGGTCGTGGTCGAGACACCGCAAAACCTGACGCGCCGCCAGCGCGAACTGCTGATGGAATTCGAGAACGAATCCTCCAGCAAGACCAATCCGGAAGCCGCCGGCTTCTTTGCCCGGATGAAGGACTTCTTCGGCAATCTCAGCGGCGCTTAAGGCGAAGCTCGCCTAATCTCCCTAAGACGCCGATGTGCGCCCGCGCACATCCATCCTTGCGCCCTGCCGTATTTTGCTGCCTCATGACCGGCAGTCGGCAGGGAGCTGACCCATGGGTGTCCTTCGTTCCGCCACCAATCGCCCACGCCAGCGGCGCTACCTGCTGGCCATCGCCAGCACGTTTCTCGCCACCTCCATCGCGCAAGACGCCTCCGCCCAGACCTTGATCGGCGGCGCCACCGTGATCCAAAACGACGTGCGCGGCGACATTCTCGGCCGCCGCTCGAAGATGACCGTCGGCGATCGCATCTTCCAGGATCAGAGCGTCCAGACCGCCAATGACAGCCTGGCGAAATTCGTCTTCCTCGACCTCACCAACATGTCGCTGGGGCCGCAGAGCCAGGTGAAGCTCGACAAGTTCGTCTATGACGGCGAGGGCAAGGCCAAATCGGTTTCGGTGACGGCGCTGAAAGGTGCGTTCCGTTTCATCTCCGGCCAATCGCAACATGACGCCTATGAAGTCACGACACCGCAAGCGGTGATCGGCGTGCGCGGCACCACCTATGACGTGCAGGTGGCGGGCGCGGTGACGACCGTCGTGCTGCAAGAAGGCGAAGTGAACGTCTGTGTGCGCAACACGGCGAATTGCCGGACGCTGAATGAACCCGGCACGTCGGTCAACGTGACGCAGAACTCCATCGAAGGGCCGATCCCCGCCGGCAACAAGACGTGGGATTTCGGTTCGCTCTGCGCGCCGGGCGTGTCCTCCGATCTATGCAATCGCACGACGCAGCTTGCGACCTTGAACCCGCTGCCACCCGCCGCGCCGCCGCCGACTTCGGTGCGGCCGCAGCGGCGTCATGCGCGTGCGCCCGTGGTGGCGCCGCGCATTCGCCAGGTCGAGGCACCGCCGCCGCGTGTGCGCCGGCCAGTGCGTGTGGCGCGGCCTGTCATCTATGATGATTATCCGCCGCCCTACTACGGCCCGCGCCCGGTCTATATTCCGCCCGTCGTGGCGATCCCGCCCTATGGCGGCGGCTACTGGCCACGGCCGCCGCGCTATCCGCGCCCCGGCATGGGTCCGGGCGGTCGTCCTCCCGGCGTCGGCAGGCCGCCTTACGGTGGCGGCTATCCTGGCCGCCCGCCCGGCATGGGTGGCGGACGCGGCCCCGGTGGTCCGGTCGTCGGTATTCCCGGCCGTGGCGGCATGGGTGGTGGCGGACCGAGCCTACGCTCCGGACGTGGGTTCCGCTAACAACTGAAATCGGCGGCAGCGATCCAAAACACTTCGCCGTCGCTGTTCTCGGTGTCGAGCCACATCAGCGGCAGTTCCGGAAATTCGGCGTCGAGGATCTCGCGGCCGGTGCCAATCTCGCAGAGCAGTCCGCCGCCGTCGTGCAGGCGCTTGGGCGCCTCGCGCAGGATGTGGCGGACGATGTCGAGCCCATCGGGGCCACCCGCCAGAGCCATTTTCGGCTCATGCTCATATTCGGGCGGCAGAGCGGCCATGGCCTGCGCATCGACATAAGGCGGATTGGTGAGAATGAGATCGTAGCGGCGCTTGCCGAGCGGCGCGAAGAGATCGCCCTGAAACAGTTCGATCCGCGCCTCGAGATTGGCTTCCTTCACATTGCGGCGCGCCACTTCAATGGCATCGGGCGACAGATCGACGGCATCGATCTGCGCATTGGGAAAAGCCTGCGCCGCCAGAATGGCGAGGCAGCCGGAGCCGGTGCACAGATCCAACACGCTGCCGATATCGTCGGGATCGCTGACCAAGGCGCCCTCGCCGCCACCGAACAAGCCGGAGAACAGAAGATCGCCGATGAAGGAGCGCGGCACGATCACGCGCTCGTCGACATAAAAGGGCACGCCGCGGATATAGGCTTTGTTGAGCAGATAGGACGCCGGCTTGCGCGTCGAAATACGAGTATCGATCAGATCGACCAGACGGCGCCGCTCCTGCGGCAGCAGCCGCGCATCCAGAAACGGATCGAGATTGTCGATCGGCAGATGCAGGGCCTCGAGGAGAATGAAAGCGGCCTCGTCGAGCGCATTGGCCGTGCCATGCCCATAGGCGAGTTTGGCTGCGTCAAAACGCGTGATGGCGAAGCGCAGGAAATCGCGCAGCGTCAGCAGGCCATTCGCGGGGTCGTTATCGGCGGTCATCGAAGTTCTCCATCCGGAAACCTCTATGGGGATGTGCCGGCGGGGGCAAGATGGCTCGCCTCCCGCCTGTTGTGTCCAAGCCAGCAGGCGGGCTAGATACGGACAGAAAACAAACATCGGGGAGGCACATATGCGCATTTGCCGTTTCGACGCGGACAGGCTGGGCATCGTCATCGGCGACAAGGTTCATGACGTCAGCGCTGCGCAGGACGAAATCCGCAAGACCGCGCGCTATGACATGATGGGCGATGCGGTGATCGCCGCCCTGCCCGAGTGGCGGGAACGGCTGGAGGTGCTGGCGAAAGCGGTGCCCGGCAAACCGATTTCCGAAGTCAAACTGCTGCCGCCGGTGGCGCGCTTTTCCAAAGTGATGGCCGCGCCGACCAACTATCACGATCACATCAACGAAATGGCCGCCCGGCAAGGCATGGCCGCCGAGGCACATCGCGGCATTCAAGCAGCCGGCATTTTTCTGAAAGCCAATTCTTCGGTCGTCGGCCCCTCCGGCGTCATTTCGCTGCGCTTCCCCGACCGGCTCAACGAACATGAGCTTGAAGTGGTGATGATCATCGGCAAGGCCGGCACCAATATTTCGATGGACAAGGCACTCGATCATGTCGCCGGCTATTGCATGGGCCTCGATATGACCGTGCGCGGCAAGGAAGATCGCAGCTTCCGGAAATCCGTCGACGGCTATTCGCCTATCGGCCCCTGGATGGTGACATCCGATGAGATCGCCGATCCCGACAATCTCGACATCGAACTCACCGTCAACGGCGTGACCAAGCAGAAGTCGAACACCAAATATCTCATCTACAACTGCCGCAAGCTGATCGAATTCGCTTCGTCCTACTACACGCTGCAACCCGGCGATCTGTTCTTCACGGGCACGCCGGCCGGTGTGTCGCCGGTGCAGCCCGGCGATTGGGTGAGTGCGGCGTGCCCGCAGCTCGGCGAGCTACGCATTCAGGCGGTGGCGCAGGCTTAGTCTTTTTTGAAAGACACGATGAGAAAGGGATGCGGCCTCGTCGCATCCCGCCTATAAAGCTGCCCAACATGAATGAAACGAAATAGGGAGCCGCCTGCAAATGTTTGCGAACACCCAAGTCATCACCATCGAAGAACACTATTGGGACAAGGAGGTTGTCGACCTGCACGCGAACGAGATGCCGACGCGGCAGACCGACATCGTGCAGCGTCTTTACGATCTCGACGATCTACGCATTAGCGAGATGGATGCCGCCGGCATCGACATCCAGGTCGTGTCTCATGGCGCGCCGTCGACGCAACGGCTGAAGGGCCAGCAGGCGATCGACGTGGCCATGCGGGTGAACGATCGGCTGGCGGCGCATATTGCGCGCCATCCCACACGTCTCGCCGGCTTCGCCGCTTTGCCAACCGACGTGCCGGAGGCTGCGGCGCGCGAACTCGAGCGCTGCGTCAAGACGCTCGGCTTCAAGGGCGCGATGACCCACGGCCTGAGCAACGGCGAATTCCTCGACAGGCCGCGCTTCAAGCCGATCTTCCAGGCCGCCAACGATCTCGACGTGCCGCTCTATCTGCATCCGGCCGATCCGAGCCCGGTCGTCACCGAGGCCTATTACAGCGATTATGTGAAATCCTTCCCCATGGTAATCCGCCCGGCCTGGGGCTTCACGGTGGAGACGGCGACACAGGCCATTCGCCTGATCCTGTCGGGCATTTTCAAGGACTGCCCGCGGCTGCAGATCATCCTCGGCCATTTCGGCGAGACCCTGCCCTTCCTACTGTGGCGTATCAACCAGTCGCTGCAGCGGCCGGGCCAAGAGGAAATCCGCTTCCGCGAGACCTTCTGCCGGCACTTCCATGTCACCACCAGCGGCCATTTTTCCACCCCGGCGCTCACCTGCACCATGATGGAAATGGGCATGGACCGGATCATGTTCTCGATCGACTGGCCCTTCGTGATGAACGATCCCGGCCTCGACTGGGTCAAATCGCTGCAGATCAGCGAGGGGGATATGGCCAAGTTCCTGGGCGGTAATGCCAAGCGGCTGTTGAAACTCTAGCAAATCGCCTTTCTCGAAACGCGATTTCGCCTCGGCCCCCTGTTTTGACGCGTCTTTGTGGCCTGCGACTTTGTCGAAGACCACAAAACGCTATGACGGGAAAATCCGGAAATCAGCGAAAATCAAGGACTGGTGACCGAATCAGCAGTTCCGTGCGATAAGCCGGCCATGGCTTCACGCTTTCCGATCTACGATCCCGGCTTCGGTGTCTATGTGCACTGGCCCTTCTGCCTGTCCAAATGCCCGTATTGCGACTTCAACAGTCACGTGCGGGCGCAGGCGATCGATGAAAAGCGCTTTGTCGCCGCCTTCCGGACCGAACTGGCCCATCGCGCCGCTTTGGCGCCGGGGCGTACGGTGCAGTCGATCTTTTTCGGCGGTGGCACGCCCTCGTTGATGAAGCCCGAGACGGTTGGCGCCATTCTCGATGAAATCGGCCGCAACTGGAGCATCGGCAAGGACGCGGAGATTACGCTGGAGGCCAATCCGACCTCGGTCGAGGCCGGCCGCTTCAAGGGTTACCGGTCGGCGGGCGTCAATCGCGTGTCGCTGGGTGTCCAGGCGATGAACGATGCCGATCTCAAGGCGCTGGGCCGGCTGCACACGGCGGCTGAAGCGATGACGGCGGTGGGGGTCGCCTCGGCGATTTTCGACCGCTTTTCCTTCGACCTCATCTATGCCCGCCCCGGCCAGACGCCCGATGCCTGGCGCACCGAACTCGGCGAGGCGGTGAAGCGCTCGGGCGGCCATCTGTCGCTCTACCAGCTCACCATCGAGCCCGACACCATGTTCGAGCGGCTGCGCAATGCCGGCCGGCTCAAACTGCCCGACGAGGAAACCTCAAGGGCGCTCTGGGACGTGACCCAGGACGTAACCAATACGGCCGGCATGCCGGCCTATGAAATCTCCAATCATGCCCGGCCCGGCGACGAGAGCCGGCACAACCTCATCTATTGGCGCTATGGCGAATATGCCGGCGTCGGCCCTGGCGCGCACGGACGTTTGAACACGCCGCGCGGTCGTGTGGCGCAATCGACCGAGCCGCATCCGGAGATGTGGCTGACGGTGGTGGAAAGCGACGGCCACGGGCTCATCAGCGACGAACTGCTGACCCAGGAAGAACAGGCCGACGAAATGCTGCTGATGGGCCTGCGGCTCACCGAAGGCATCGAAGCCCTGCGCTTTGAAGCCATTCGCGGCCAGAAACTCGATCAGGAGCGCGTGGCCTCGTTGATCGAGGACGGCATGATCGAGATCACCGGCGATGGCCGCATTCGCGTCACATCATCGGGCTTCCCGGTGCTCGACGCCGTGGTTGCCGATCTGGCAGCGTAAAGCTTCCACACGATGTCAAAGAAAAAGCCAGGTTTGAACCGGGCTTTTTGATTTTTGCGGATCGCTCGAGCGATGCGATTTGCCTTAAGTTCCCGGCGGTGACGTGAACTTCTGCGGCGCCGGGCTGATGACCGTGCTCGTGCCATTGCGGATCTGCAGCACCGAGAGGCCGCGCTCGTTCTGGCCATCGCCCCGGAAGCGGAACAGGCCATCGGCGCCTCTGAAGCCGTCACCATTGGTGAGCGTCGCATCGGCGAAGCGGCCGCCGCCCTGCTGCGACAGAGCCACCAGCAGCGACACCGCGTCATAAGAGAGCGTCGCGATGCGCACCGGATCGGCATTGAACTTGGTGCGGTATTTCTGCGCGAAAATATTGAAGCCGGCATTGTCAGGCGCGGCGAACCAGCCGCCTTGCAGCGCCGGCAGGCGCATGACGCGCGCATCGTTCCACACGCCCGTGCCCATCATCTGAACGCGCTTGACGTCGATGCCAGCGGAGGTGATGGCACCAGCGACCGCGGTCATCTGATCGGCCTGTTCCGGCACGAAGAGCGCGTCGACGGCATCACCAAGACCGGCGATCTTTTGCGCCGCTGCTGCGGCACCCCCAGGGCGATAACGTTCGATGGCGACGATGCGCGCGCCTTGCGCGGCGGCGACGGTCTGGAACTGCGCCAGCGCCACGTTGCCGTATTCGGTCTCCGGCGCCATGACGGCCATGCTCTTCTTGCCCCGCGACGAGGCGAATTCGACCACGCGCGACACCTGTGTCTCGACCAGGAAGGAGAGTTCGTAGACGCCACGGGCGGCGGCGCTGGTATCGGTCGAGAAGCCGATAACCGGGCGGTTGGCGCCGCGAGCGATGCGGCCGACTTCGCGCATATTGGCGGCATAGAGCGGGCCGATGAAGGCTTCGGCGCCTTCATTCAAAGCAGCCTGGGCCGCGGCGCGCGCGCCTTCGGCCGACGATTGATCGTCCTTGACCAGCAACGTCACCGCGTCCATGCCGCGCTCGGACATAGCGAGTTCGGCGGCATTGCGCAGGGACAGACCGACGTTGCTTGGCTGGCCGCCCTGGGTGAGCGGCAGAATCAGCGCGATTTTGACCGGCCCGTGGCCGATGGCGCTGCCCGTGTCCTGAGCCAGCGGGGTCGTGGGACCACCAGCCGGCCGGCTGTCGCCGGAGAACGGACCGCCGACGCCAACCGAGCCGCAGCCGGCCAGCGCCAGCAGGCCGGTCAAAGCGGCGCCCATTTTCACGGCCGACAAGGTGCGGTTCAAACCGGTGCGGCCCAAACCTGCGTCAAAACATGCCATCATCACTTAAATCCCGCCGCCAATTGCCGCCTGGACTTCCTAGAGGTTCAAGCCAGGCTTTGAAAAAATAGGCCGTCTCGTCGAGCTTGCCCAGCGAAGATCTCCGCCGGAGCCATATTGGTTCATGTAAAATGCTGCGCCAGAAAGGTTAACCTTCTTTTCCAGTTCGCCCCAACGAATTGCGCCTGTCCGAACAGAATGTTCTTTAAATCGAACATTTGACCTGTTTACAGAACGATCGTTCATCGCTAGCTTCGGATCGAATTTTCAACGGAGTTTTCCATGACCGCGCCAACCCGCGGGGGGCATGCGGCGGAGCAGCGGCCCCAACCTGCCTTTACCGCCTTCGGCCTGCGCGCCGAGGCCGAGAAGATCGCCCCCGGCCTGCATGTGGTGGCGACCCCTATCGGCAATCTCGGCGATATCTCGTTTCGCGCGCTGGCGACCCTGGCGGCGGCGGATGCGATCATCGCCGAAGATACGCGCGTCACCCGCAAGCTTCTGGCGCACTACGGTATCGCCACGCCGCTCGTCGCCTATCACGAACATAACGCGGCGGTGATGCGGCCGCATCTGGTGGCCAGGCTCGAGACTGGCGCAGCTTTGGCACTCGTCTCCGACGCCGGCACGCCTCTGGTCTCCGACCCAGGTTTCAAACTCGTCGCCGATGCGGTCGAGCGCAACATTCCGGTCACATCGGTGCCCGGCGCTTCGGCGGTGTTGGCGGCCCTGGTCGTCGCCGGCCTGCCGACGGATCGCTTCTTCTTCGAAGGTTTTCTGCCGCAGAAAAGCGTGGCGCGGCGGACGCGGATCGCCGAACTCTCGCAGATCCCCGGCACGCTGGTGCTTTTCGAATCCCCGCGCCGTCTGGCTGAATCGCTTGCCGATCTGCATGCGGTGCTCGGCGATCGCGAAGCGGCCATCGCCCGCGAACTGACCAAACATTTTGAAACGGTGCGGCGCGGCTCGCTCGCCGCGCTTGCTGCACAGCTTGCCACCGAGGAACCGCCGAAAGGCGAAATCGTGTTGCTCGTCGGGCCGCCAGGCGACGAAGCCGTCATTGGCGATGCGGATATCGATGCGCGCTTGACAGCCGCGTTGCGCACCCATTCGGTGAAAGATGCGGCGGCTTTGGTGGCGGCGGAAACCGGCCAGCCACGGCGCAAAATCTATGCGCGCGCCATCGAGCTCGGCGCGGCCCAGACGCGCGAGGATTCTTGAGCGACGGAGGTACGCGCGACCGCCGCCTCAAGGCGCATGCTTTCGGCCTGCGCGCTGAAACCTTTGCCGGCATCTATCTGCGTTGCAAGGGCTGGCGCGTGTTGACGACGCGTTACAAAGTGCCCGGTGGCGAAATCGACATCATCGCCAGGCGTGGCGACATCGTCATTTTCGTTGAAGTGAAAGGGCGGCCGACGCTTGACCTGGCTGCGGAAACCATCACCGCGCAGAAACAACGGCGTATTTCCCAATCGGTGCGGCTGTGGCTGTCGCGCAATCCGTGGGCGATGGGCAAATCCTTGCGCGGCGATGCGCTGTTCATCGCGCCGCGCGCCTGGCCTCGACACATCGCCGACGCCTTTCCCCTCGACCTGCGCTGAGAAGCTGTCCTAAGATACCCACAGCACAGCAACCAACAATGTGCGTGGGAGGGATTGCTCATGAATGGCCGCACAGCCATCGCGCGATTTGCATTGGTACTTTTGGTGACGATCAGCGCCGGCAGCGCTTGGGCGCAGGCGCCTATGTCCGCAGCCGAATGGGACAAGGTTGTGGCGGCCGGCAAGGCCGAGGGCAAAGTGGTTTTTTATACCGCCCATGTCGGTAATCCGCTGCAAACCGCCATTCTGAAAGCATTCACGGCGCGCACGGGCATCCCGGTCGAATCCCTGGAAGCGCGCGCCAGCGAACTGCGCGAGCGCACCCGCGCTGAGCAAACGGCGGGACGATATACGGCCGACGTGACGTTCACCACCGATGGGCAGGCCGCCGTCATCGATCGGGACGACAAAGTGTTCGCGCGCCATGCGATCACACCCAATGCGCAGGCGCTACGGGCTCCGTTCAAGGCCGACGATCTGTTCGCGCCCTCGATGATCCTCAACTATGGCGTGCTGGTGAATACGTCCCTCGTCAAGCCGGAGGATGAGCCGAAGAGCTGGGCCGATCTCACCGATCCGAAATGGAAGGGTAAGATTCTCTCCGACGACACCCGCGCCATCGGCGGGGGCTATCTGTGGTTCTTCACTACCTACAATGGTCTGGGCGAGAAATACCAAGAGGCCATGGCGGCGCAGAACTTGGTCTTCACCCGCGACCAGCGCGAAGCCGGCCGGCGCATCGCGCGCGGCGAATATGCCATGTTCATTCCCTTCATCTTTCCCGACATCAACAATCTCAAAGGGCTGCCGGTGAAAGTGTTGCCGATGGCTGAAGGCGCGCCTTACGTGCTCTACGGCGCGGTGCAGATGCGCAACGCGCCACGGCCGAACGCCGCCTTGATGCTGATCGACTTCATGATGTCGGAAGAAGCGCAACTGATATGGGCGCGGGGCGGCCATGGCTTCGTGCGCGAAGGCATCGAGGACAAGGTGTCGCCTGAGCAACGCCCCTTCGCCAATCCGAAACTGCTCGGCACCAACGATTGGCGGCGGCAGGATGAAGGGTTGGCCGCCGCCAAGAAGCTGTACAAATAGGCCCAGACCGGATTGCTTCGTCGCCTTGCTCCTCGCAATGACGGGAAGATCGACACACCGTCATTGCGAGCGAAGCGAAGCAATCCAAGGCCGCTATCTCAATGTTTGGGCAGGTTCGGCGTGCCCTCATGTGCGATCAGGAGGTCGTGCATGTCGTTGGCATGTTCCTCCTCATTGCCGAGGATCCCCTCCAGCATCACCCGCGTCGTGGGATCCTTGTCGCCGAAATATTTGATCAACTCGCGATAGTGCTCGACAGCAATGCGCTCGGCGACCAGATTTTCGCGGATCATATCGACCAGATTGTCGCCCTCGACATATTCCGACGCCGAACGCGAAGCCAAACCTTCGGGATTGAAGTTCGGCGTGCCGCCAAGCTGATTGATCCGCTCGGCAACCTTCATCATATGCTCTTGCTCTTCGCGCGCGTGTTCGGCGAATTCCTTCTTCACCGCTTCGGACGAAATGCCGGTCGCCGAGACCGCATGCATCGTATAGCGCAGCACGCAGACGATTTCGGTCGCCAGAACCGATTGCAAAATTTCGATCGTCTTGTCGACGTCGGCGCCATAGGCCGGCGTCATCACGCCTTCGGACAGATGTGCTCGCGCCTGTTTGCGCAGCATTCTGACATCGCTCAGAAAAGGCTCTTTGACGGTTTTGGACGTATTCGCTGTTTCTTTGGAAGGATGCGCTGTCGCCATGTCTCGTCTCCGGGCAAAGCCCAGCCAGGACGCGACCGGGCAATGTCGTTCAACGTGTCGGCGACAGCGAAGGTTCCAAGAATTCTAAAGTGTGCCGCCGATCAGCGCCAATCGTCGATGCAGACGACCGCCCGTTCGTTGGCACCCATGATCTGCCAATAACCATTGGCTTCGCCGCCAACGACCACGACATTGACGTCCTTTTCTTCGAAGACATTGATGTCTTCGGTTTCGGCCGCCTTGAGCTTCGTCGCCAACGGTTCCTCGCCGTAAGTGGCGCGGGGATAGCGATAGTTCTGCACCAATTGCAGGTCCCAATAGCGACCGGCCGGCATGGTGGCATTCTCCCAGATCCAGCGGATCAGCTTTTTCTTGGTGTCGAAACCAGCGCGATCGATGAACTGATTGGCCGTGATCGGGTCAAGCAATAGTACAGGGCCGGTGATGGCATCGGTGCCGCGCAGCATATCGCGCACATGCTCCTGCCAATATTTTTCCCGCAAGCCGAGCGAGAATGTGGTCGAGCGACAGCCGTAGAAAATCGTCACCGTACTCTGTTCCGGCTTGAAACCTTTCTGCACGTGCAGCGGCTCCCAGGGACTGCGCTCCTCGTTCTCCGCAAAGGTGATGCTGTTATAGGTGTAATTGTTGCCGATGGAGCCCATGAAGGTCTCGCCCGGCACCGAACCACCCTGCAGGTTTTGCGACAGCAGGCCGTATGCGCGGCCGATGGTGGCATTGGCATGATTGTAAGGGCCCATCGCGCCAATGCCGCAGTTCATCTCGATCTCATGACGGATCGGTCCGTTAACGACCACCATGGCGGAAGCCGAACTCGACGTCGAACCGCGTGCTGAGACGCCAGATGCCGCCAGCGCCAGAATGACCGGGAAATATTCCGGCCGCGCGCCGGCCATCACCGCATTCACGGCCACTTTCTCGACCGTATATTCCCACAGGCCGCGATTGGCCGTCGGCTGCATGCGGCCGACCACTTCGTCCGGCTTGCGGCTGGTCTGCGCCAGCATGGCGGCGACGCGTTCCTGCGTCGGCAGCACGATCGGCAGTTTGTCGGTCCAGTTGTTGTCGAGGAAGAGCTGGTGGAGATTTTCTTCCGTGTCGGGATCAACCAGGCGCGGCGTCGAACGATCAGCAACAACTGCTTCCGACGCCAGACCATGCGTCAGGCCTTCAATGATGCCCTGCATCACCGGCTGGCCGCGGATCGGATCCTTGCCATTCACATAAGCGGCCAATTCCGCCGCTGACTTGCCCATCACCGGCTGCGGCACGAATACGCAAGGCGCATTGGCAAGACCGGCCATCTTGGCCACCGACTTCACCACCTTGTCGAATTTCTCGGTGTGGATGGCGACCGTCGGCACCCCGTATTTGGTGTCGAGATTGATCGCATGGGTGGCGGTTGCCGGCGCGCAGGTGCTGCAATGGCCGACGCCTATGATCGCCGCATCGCCATTGGCCTTGATCTCTTCCCAGGTCTTGGGATCGTCGTGGCCATAGTAATTCGACAGGCTGACCAATTTGGTGGTGACACCGGGCATATGCGTCGTGAACCAGGCCTGCACCTGTTTCAGCAATTCGATGGAATCATCAAAACGGCAATCGATCAGATAGATGGTCTTGCCGTCGAGGGTTTCGAGACGGGCAGAGGCAGTTCGGCGCTGCACCTTCGGCGGATAGCCGACCGGATTGAGAACGGTGATCTTCTCGGCGCTGCGCGCCACAACTTTATCGAGCATGCACATCCTCCCGAAGTCGGATTTCTTATTTTCCAGGGCAGCCTATCGCATTTCGCGCCGCGCATCTATGCACCGGCATTCAGGGATCGCCAGGCTGCTGTGGCGGCGGTGGCACCGTCGCCGGCACAGGCAGCGAGCAGGCCAACCGACTGACTGCGAATATCGCCCACCGCATAAATCGCCGGGTGGGACGAACGCATCATGACGTCGGTCTCGATGTGGCCATCGGCATCGACCCGCACGAGTTCCTTCAAGAGACTGCTATTGGGCACGGTCCCAGCGCAGATGAACACGCCATCACAGGCAATCTCCTGGCCGCCGGCAACAATCACATGAGTGACGCCCGCATCGCCAGCGATCCGCTCCACCGACGTGTTCAAGCGAATGTCGATGTTGGTTTTGGCCTGCGCCTGATCGATCAAGAAACGCTGCGCGCGCAACTGCGAACCACGCGCGAGAACCAGCACCGAACTGCAACTGTCAGCCAGGACCAATGCTTCGTCGAGGGCCGTGTCACCGCCACCGATCACCACCACAGGCTTGCCGCTGTAGAGCGGCGCGTCGCATGAGGCACAATGGGAAATGCCCCGACCGGCGAATTCGGTCTCGCCCGGCACGCCCAGCGGACGCGGCGTAGAACCCAAAGCGACGATGACCGCGCGCGCCTCGATCGCATCCCCGCCGCAGGCGATCGACACGCCGGCCTGCGAGGGCGTGAGGGATTCGATGTCATCGATACGGAACTCAGCCCCAGCGGCTTCGGCCTGTTCGAAGGCCAGCGGCCCCAGATCGTAGCCCGAGACGCCCTGGGGCAGACCCGTCAGATTGTCGATTCTACTGGCAGTGACGATCTGGCCGCCCGCCCCCATCCGGTCGATCACAACCGTTTTGAGGCCGTAGCGGGCGGTCCACATGGCGGCCGAAAGCCCGGCAATTCCCGCTCCAAGGACCGCAATGTCGTATTTTTCCATCCAAATTCCTCCAGAATCGCATTGTTTTCGCGCTTCCACCCACCGCCACCCACTCCTTGCCGCATTTTCGCGGTCTCCTGGGATTAACCTCGGGACAACCGGAAGATGTGACGCTTTCTTGACGTTGCCATCGGAGTGCGCGAGTTATACCGCCGTTTAGGAACTGGGCAGGAAGCCTCGAGGTCGTTTTGCGTCACAATCATCACGATCAGGAACGCGCATCAAGGGCGCGCCCGAAGACGTCGCTTCATGAGCGCTTTTCGGATGAAGCCCGCTTCATCAAGGCCTGGCTCGAGAACCCCGGTTCCACCGGCGCGGTTTCGCCATCCGGCAAATATCTGGCGCGCACCATGGCGCGCTATGTCGACACCTCGATCCCCGGTAAGATCATCGAGCTTGGACCCGGCACCGGCCCGGTGACGCAGGCGCTGATCCAACACGGCGTTCCCGCCGACCGGCTCATCCTCGTCGAATATGATCCGGCTTTCTGTCGCCTGCTGGAACGGCGCTTTCCAGGCGCCACCGTCATTCAAGGCGATGCCTACGATCTCGACACGACGCTTGCCGGGCTGATCAACGAACCGATCGCCGCCGTTGTCTCCAGCCTGCCGCTGCTCAATCGTCCGGAGAAGGATCGCTGCACGCTCGTGAGCGATGCTTTCGCCCTGCTGAGCCCCGGCGGCCGTTTCATCCAATTCACCTATGGCATGGTCTCGCCGGTGCCGCGCCGGCCCAAGAGCTGCCGCCCCGTGGCCTTCGATGCCGAAGCCTCGCAGCCGATCCTGCTCAACATTCCGCCCGCACGCGTCTGGGTCTACCGCCCGGCCAGCGTCGGCGCGAAAGCCAAACGTCCGCATCCCGCTGTCGCCATGATCTCGAAACTGCGTGAAGGCACCGGCCGCGTGAAGGACGAGATTCTCGACACGCGCGACCGGATCGAGACGGAAATCCGCCTGGCCAAGGATCGGGTGCGCCTCGATCTGCAACGCCGCAAGGTGCAGATGCGCGACGAGCCCGCTCTGGCGCTGCTGCGGCGCCTTGGCGACGGCAAGCGCAAATCGCGCAAATCCTAGGCTTTCCGCCTTAAGCACCGTTATTTCGGCCTGCGGGCTGGCGTTTCCACGCATAAATGCGTATGGGACGGCGCATCCCATTTCCCGCTCGAACACCGCAGGAGGCCTTCGTGTCCGCCAGCAGCATCACGCCACGCGACCGCTTGATCGTCGCCCTCGACCTCCCCTCCGTCTCGGAAGCACGCGCCATGGTCGAGGCACTCGGCGACACGGTGAGCTTCTACAAGATCGGCCTGGAGCTCACTTATGGTGGCGGACTGAGCCTGGCGCGAGAATTGGCGGCACAGGGCAAGAAAATCTTCCTCGACCTGAAGCTGCACGACATCCCCAATACGGTGACGCGCGCCACGGCGCAGGTCGCAGAGCTCGGCGTGAACCTGCTTACCATCCATGCCTATCCGCAGACGATGAAGGCCGCGCAAGCGGCCTTGAAAGGTTCGCCGCTGCGCCTGCTCGCGGTCACCGTCATGACCAGCTACGACGACACGGATCTTGCCAATGCCGGCTATGCCTTCGGCGTGAAGGATCTGGTGCGGCGGCGCGCCGAACAGGCGCGACAGGCGGGCATCGACGGTCTCATCCTGTCGGCTGAAGAAGTGCAGGAGCTGCGCGCCCAGCTCGGTCCGCAGATGCTGCTGGTGACGCCAGGCATCCGCCCGGCCGGCAGCGACATTGGCGATCAGAAGCGCGTCATGACGCCAGCTCAGGCGATCAAGGCCGGCGCCGACCACCTGGTGATCGGCCGGCCGGTGACGCAGGCGGCCGATCCACGCGCCGCCGCCAGCGGCATCGTCAAGGAAATCGAGGGCGCCGTCGCCTAAGCGCCCCCTGAAAATGATAACGCCGGGCGTACATCCGGCCCGGCGTCCCGCTGCAAAAAGCGACAAGCACAATCTGCAACTGTCGTGACCGTAGCGAGTGATTGTTGCCGAATCATGACGGCTAACGATTCATTTTGAGGGTCAATGATTGGAGGCTCGAACGGCCGCCACAAAAAAAGCCGCCGGGCCATCGGCGTGCCCGGCGACAAGATTGCCGCTTGGGGAGACGCGCCGGGGGGACAATGGCGCTTGCGGCCCCAGAGGGCTAGCGCGGATGCATCACAGGCCGATGACAATTAAAAAATTGCGGCGAAATACGGCCTGGAAAATACGGCTCGAACCCTTCGCTGCCGAGCCCATGGCTGGCCATTCGCGGCCCACCCCGCTATAGAGCCGCCAATAGTTTAACTTGCGAGGATTTCGATGAGCGACATGCGGCTGGTGGTCGCCGGCGCCGCCGGGCGTATGGGGCGGACACTTGTTCAGATCATCCACGCCACCAAGGGCGCCCAATTGGTCGGCGCCCTGGAACATGCCGGTTCCAAGGCGCTCGGCCAGGATGCCGGCGTGCTCGCGGGCCTGGGCGAGATTGGCGTGCCGATCAGCGGCGAACCCCTTGAAACGCTTGTGAAAGCCGATGGCGTGATCGATTTCACCGGCCCAGCTTCGACGGTGCAATTGGCGGGTCTCGCGGCTCAGGCCCGTATCGTCCATGTGATTGGCACGACAGGGCTTTCGGATGAAGATATCGCCAAGATCGATGCCGCCGCACGGCATGCGGTCGTCATCCGTTCCGGCAATATGAGCCTCGGGGTCAACCTGCTCGCGGGCCTGGTCAAGAAGGTCGCGGCGACCTTGGGCGAGGACTACGACATCGAAATCGTCGAAATGCACCACCGTGCCAAGGTCGACGCGCCCTCGGGCACGGCCCTGATGCTGGGCGAGGCGGCGGCGGCGGGGCGCGGCATCGCGCTTGCCGAACATTCGGCCCGTGGCCGCGACGGCCACACCGGCGCCCGCAAGGACGGCGACATTGGTTTTGCCTCGCTGCGCGGCGGCACGGTGGTTGGCGATCATGACGCGATTTTCGCCGGTCCCGGCGAGCGGCTCGTCCTCACCCACAAGGCCGAGGACCGGGGCATTTTCGCCCGTGGCGCCGTGCGCGCCGCCCTCTGGGGCCGCACCCAGAAGCCAGGACATTACACCATGGCCGACGTGCTCGGCCTTTCCGACATCTGACATCAAGAAAATCTGCGAGGAAATCTGATGGATCGCATTCTCGTCCTCCTGCGCCACGGCCAGAGCGAATGGAACCTGAAAAACCTGTTCACCGGCTGGAAGGATCCGGCGCTGACCGAAGTCGGCGTCAAGGAAGCCATCTCCGCCGGCGAACGGCTGAAGGCCCATGGGGTGACCTTCCAACACACCTTCACGTCCGCCCTGTCGCGCGCCCAGCACACGGCGCGCCTGGCGCTTGAAGCGATGGGCACACCGAACCTGGCCATGACCAAGGACATGCGCCTCAACGAGCGTGACTACGGCGATCTCTCCGGCCTCAACAAGGCCGAGGCGGCACAGAAGTGGGGCGACGAGCAGGTGATGGTCTGGCGCCGTTCCTACGACACGCCGCCGCCGGGTGGCGAAAGCCTGCGCGATACGCTGGCGCGCGCACTGCCCTACTACAACCAGGAAATCCTGCCGTGCGTGCTGCGTGGCGAGAACACGCTGGTGGTGGCGCATGGCAATTCGCTGCGCGCGCTGCTGATGGTGCTGGAGAAGGCGACGCCGGAGACGATCCCGGGCATCGAACTCGATACCGGCGTGCCAGTGGTCTATCGGCTGAAGGCGGATTCCACGGTGGAATCGAAAGTCGTTCTAAAGGCCTGACGGAATCTCGCGCCCAAGGCGATCAGTCATGAACGAGATCGCCGACGGCCTCCATTACTTCCCCGGCTTCTACAGCCGGGACGAACAAGCCGCGCTGGTGGAGCAATTGCGCCTCTGCCTGCGTGCCGCGCCGCTCTATACGCCCCGCATGCCACGCACCGGCAAAGCCTTCTCGGTGCGCATGAGCAATTGCGGCACGCTCGGCTGGATGTCGGATGCGGAACGCGGCTATCGCTACGAGCCGTGCCATCCGGTGACGGGCGAGCCCTGGCCCGCCATCCCCGATCTCGTCTTAAAGGCCTGGCGCGAGACCTCAGCCTATCCGGCGCCGCCGGAGGCCTGTCTGATCAATTTCTACGATGGAACAGCCCGCATGGGCCTGCACCAGGATCGGGACGAAGCGGCGCAGGAGGCGCCGGTCGTCTCGATTTCGCTGGGGGATTCGTGCCTGTTCCGCTTCGGCGGCGAACAGCGCGGCGGGCGGACGAAATCACTGAAACTGCATTCCGGCGACGTGCTCGTCATCGGCGGCGCGTCGCGCTTCGTCTTTCACGGCGTCGACCGGATTCTTCCCGGTACGTCGACGCTACTCAGCGATGGCGGCCGCATCAACCTGACGATGCGGCGCGTCACGCCTCCAATGAACTAAAACTATTTGGCCGAGGCGTCGCTGGGTTCCGCCGCCGCTGCCTTCGGGCCGCCGCGGGAAACGCCGACCTTGGCCGGACGCAGGCAGCGCTCACCGATCGAATAGCCAGCTTCCATCACCTGCACCACGGTGCCGGCGGGAACCGACGGATCGGGCATTTCGAACAGAGCTTCGTGCATGTTCGGATCGAACTTCTCGCCCTTCGGATCGATTTTCTTCACGCCGTATTTGGCGAGGCGCGACTGAAAATCGCGTTCCGTCACCTCGATGCCTTCGATCAGAGCCTTCCAGGGGCCTTCGGCGGCCGCGCGGACCTCGGCTGGAACCGATTCGACGGCGCGATGCAGGTTGTCGGCGAAGGTCAGCATGTCGCGGGCAAAATTGGTGATGCCGTAGACGCGCGAATCGGCGACTTCCTTTTCGGTGCGGCGGCGGAGATTTTCCATCTCCGCGAGGGTGCGCAGGGTGCGATCCTTCAGCTCGGCATTTTCCGCCGTCAGCTTTTCCAGCACGACGAACGGATCGGGCTGGCCGGCCTCCGGATTCGTTTGGTCCTGCGGTTCCTCGCCCGGCACAGCCGGGTTCGTCTGGGGATCGTTCATAGCTCTCTCAAAATAAGGGAATTACCCCCGATATCGGGGTCCTGAGCCGAAAAATCAAGCTCCTGCTGCTTCTGGAGCCGCCTTCCGTCCACTCGGCCGGCCGGTGGCCTCGGGAGCCCCCAGAATCTCAGTCAATTGCCGGCGAATCGCCGCCTGGCGGCTGGCATTGGTGATTTTCAGGCCGGTGAGATCGGTGACGTAAAAGGAATCGACCGCCTTCTCGCCAAAGGTGACGATATGAGCCGACCCGATGTTGAGATTGAGCTTCGACAATTGCGACGTGAGCTCGAACAGCAGACCCGGCCGGTCGAGGCCGGAGACTTCCAGAACGGTGAACTGGTTCGACAAAGCGTTGTCGATGACGACTTCCGGCTCGATGCGGAAAGCCTTCTCGCGGCTCTTCGGCCCTTCCGTCTTTTCCGCGACCACCTGCCCCAGACGGATCTCGCCGCGCAAGGCCTTCTCGATGGTGGCGGCAACGCGCGCGGCACGGCGCAGCTCATCGGTGTCGTCGTCGAAGGCACGGCGGATCGAAATGGAATCGAGCGCCAGGCCATCGGTCGTGGTGAAAATCTGCGCGTCGACGATGTTGGCGCCCGATACGGCGCAGGCGCCGGCGATGATCGAGAGCAGGCGCGGATGGTCCGGCGCCACCACCGTCAGTTCGGTCACGCCGGTGAATGTGTCGGTGGCATATTCGGTGGCAAGCGAGCGCAGCTCGACCTCGCACAGGCGCAAGAGATTGGCGTGGCGCACCATGTGCTTGAGGTCGACCTTCAGCCAATAGGGCTGATAGTGGCGCGCCGCATAGGCTTCGAAATCGGGATCGGACCACAACAGAGCGCGCCGCAATTCTTCCTGCGCGTGGATGACGCGCTGCTTGCGATCGATGGCCGAATGACCGCCCGACAACACCAGCTCCGCTTCCCAATAGAGCGTGCGCAACAACTGGCCCTTCCAGCCGTTCCACACGCCGGGGCCAACACCTCTGATGTCGCAGACGGTGAGCACCAGCAGCATGCGCAGGCGCTCCAGAGTCTGGATCGGCTTGGCAAAGCTTTCGATGGTGCCGCGATCGGAGAGATCACGGCCCTGCGCCACGTTCGACATGTCGAGGTGATGCTCGATCAGCCAGGCGACATTGTCGGTCTCGGACGGGCTGAGGCCCAGACGCGGGCAGAGTTTACGCGCCACTTCGGCGCCGGCGATGGAATGATCCTCCGGCCGGCCCTTGGCGATGTCGTGCAGAAACATCGCGACATAAAGCACTTTGCGATTGTGAATGAGCGGCAGGATTTCGCTGGCGACCGGATGGTCCTCGACCAGCTCGCCCGATTCAATGCGCGACAGGATGCCAATGCAGCGAATGAGATGCTCGTCGACCGTGTAGTGATGATACATGTTGAACTGCATCATCGCGACGATGCGGCCGAAGTCGGGAATGAAACGGCCGAGCACGCCGGATTCATTCATCAGGCGCAGCACCGTTTCAGGCGCATGACGCGACATCAGGATTTCGACGAACAGCCGGTTGGCTTCCGGATTTTCGCGCACCGCCGCATCGATGCGCTTCAACGAGAGCGTCACCCGGCGCGTCGCGTCGGGATGAATGGCGAGACGATGCTTGTCGGCCAGCCAGTACAGGCGGATGAGGTTGACCGGATCGGTCTCGAAGACCTTGTCATTGGCAACGGTGACGCGATCGACTTCGATAGCGAAGCCCGGAAACTCCAACGCGTCGGCGCGGCGCCGGAATTTGCCCATGAAGCGATTGAGCGAAGCGCGCGGCTTGGCCTGCCGTTCTTCAAGCGCGGCGCAGACAATGGCGGTGAGATCGCCGACATCCTTGGCGATGAGGAAGTAGTGCTTCATGAAGCGCTCGACATCGGACAGGCCGGCGTGGGTGACATAGCCCAGCCGCTCGGCGATGGTGCGCTGATAGTCGAAGGTCAGGCGTTCTTCCGACCGGCCCGAGACATAATGAAGATGGCAACGCACCCGCCACAGGAATTCCTCGCAGCGGCGGAAGGTGAGAATTTCGCGCTCTGTGAACACGCCAGCCGGAACAAGTTCGGCGATGTCGCGCACGCGATAGACGTATTTGGTGATCCAGAAGAGCGTGTTGAGATCGCGCAGGCCGCCCTTGCCTTCCTTGACGTTGGGCTCGACCACATAGCGCGAGGCGCCGCCAGAGCGCGACAGACGCGAATCACGCTCGGCCAATTTGGCGGCGACGAATTCGCGGGCTGTCTTGCTGACGATTTCCTTGTCGAAACGGGCGCGCAGGTCCTCGAACAAAGCTTCATCGCCGAGGATGAAGCGCGCTTCATGCAGAGCGGTGCGAATGGTCATGTCGCCCATGGCCTGGCGCAGGCATTCGGTCACCGTGCGGGTGGCATGGCCGACTTTCTGGCGCAGGTCCCAGAGCAGATAGAGCACTGCCTCGATGACGCTCTCGCTCCAGGCGGTCTGCTTGTAGGGCAGCAGGAACAGGAGATCGATGTCGGAGCCGGGCGCCAGGGTGCCGCGGCCATAGCCGCCCACGGCGACGATGGCGATCCGCTCGGCGGTCGAGGGATTTTCGGCCGGATACATCCAGGTGGTGACGAAGTGGTGGATGGCGCGAATGATCTCGTCTTCAAGCCAGCCAAGATGATGGACGCATTTGAGCCCCTGCCCGTCGAGCTCGAACCAGCTCTGGACAACCGCCTGGCCGCCGGTGAGCGCCTGACGCAGTTCCTCCAGGGCAGCGGTGCGCATGGCGCCTCGATCGGCGCCCAAATCCGCCCCGATGGCGTCCAAACGGGCCTGCAGGGCCGTGCGATCCAGAATGGCCGAACGCGAATGGGCGAGTTTCGGCGGACGGGCGGGGCGACGGGGTGTCTCAGTCGGAACAACGGTCAGGCTCATGGAACCAACTCATAGCACGGATGCGGGGCATGATGGGAAAATGGCCCTTGCATGGGGTTGTTCCTCAGAATTGCCTGCCCCCCTCGCCGGAGCAAACATCCGGATGGGAGGGCCGCCCGGTGGCGTGCCGGCAGTCTTGAAGACTTGTCCTGTTCCCCTCGGTTCTGCGCCCATCCGCGATGCCATCGCTACATTGAATCGCGTTCAAAATACGAGGCAAGATTGGCGGAATAATGTTCTTGCTTTGTTCTTAATTTAAGTCGTAGGCCTATAAGCGTTGTAGCAGGTGGTGCGTGGGCCATAGCGCTCGGGCAGGTCACGCCACGGCGCGCCGGATCGCAATATCCAGAAGATACCGTTCAGCACGAGGCAGTCATCGACGCGCGGCCCGCCTCCCGGCTTGTTGGGCAGCATTGGCTCGATCACGCGCCACTCACAGTCGGCCAGATTATATCGGCTCATGCCGACGCTGAATCAGCTTTCGGGGCAAAATGGAAGCGGGCATCATCCGGACAGAGGTGAGACGATGAAGGCACGCGTAACCGGATTGAACCATATCACGCTGGCAGTCGCCGATGTTGAAAGGTCGTTGGCCTTCTACCGCGACCAGCTCGGATTAGCCGTGCGTGCTGTTTGGCCAAATGGCGCCTATCTCGAAGCTGGGCCGCTTTGGCTTTGCCTGTCCCATGACGATGAGGCGAGGACATCGCCACACCCGGATTATACCCATCTCGCCTTCAGCGTTTCCGAGGCAGATTACGCTGATCTGAGCAGGCGCTTAGTTGCTCAGTGCGTTGTGTGGAAGGAAGACAAGAGCGAAGGGGCGTCCACCTACTTCCTCGATCCAGATGGGCATAAGCTTGAAATCCACATAGGGTCGCTCAAAACACGACTGGCCCACTATCGCCAAAACCCGTCCAAAGGGGTGACGGTCTTCGACTGATGGAACCGGCCGTTTATGAGTTCACGGGCTAAATGCTCCTCTTCTGTCGTTCAATTGAGGAGTTACCCGACAGCGCGACGACGATCGGCAATAGCTTGCTCGATCCCGGGCGCGGCATGATCGGCGAACCATTGAATCATTTTCTGGACACCATTTCCGGCCGGAGTTGTTTCGCCGGCGCCGATGAGTTCCGCGCTCGCCTGTGCGGTTGCAATGAGAATGCGGGCCGTCTCTGGCACATAAGGAAGGTCTGCCGCCTGGTCGTGGCGCTCGCGGATGATTTGATAGCGGAGGTTCTCCGGCAGCGTCCAGGCACTGACAAGAAAGTCATGCACGCTAACCCGTTGGCCGCCTATATCTATGGCCGCTTCCCGGTCGTTTTCGGTGTAGCCAGCCGCCTCAATCCGCTCACAAGCATCAATCGCCGCGCCCATCATTGCCCGGATCAGATTCCAATCGGTTTTCACGCGGCTCTCCATTTCGCAAATACGCCTGAAATCTGCCAGGGCAACTGACTCTTGCGAGGTAACGGGTTCCAGGCGTTTCGCGACGTATTTTCTATCGTTGGCGAATGTTTCTCGGCTCAGGCCCGCTTGCGCTCGATGGCATCCCAGATGGCGGCCGCCAAATCAGGGCCGCCCAGCTTGCGAATGGCCCGCAGGCCCGTCGGCGAGGTGACGTTGATTTCGGTCAGATTGCCGTCGATCACATCGATGCCGACGAAAATCAGGCCCCGAGCCTTCAACTCAGGTCCGATGGTCTGGCAGATTTCCCGTTCGCGCGGCGAAAGATCGGTTTCGCGGGCCGCGCCGCCACGCACCATGTTGGAGCGGATATCGTTCTCCGCCGGTACGCGATTGACGGCGCCCAATGCCTCACCATCGACAAGGATGATGCGCTTATCGCCCTCGGTGACGCGCGGCAGGAAGCGCTGCACCACCCACGGCTCGCGGAACGTCGCCGAGAACAGATCGAACAGCGAACCGAAATTCGGATCCTTTTGCGCCATCTTGAAAACGGCAGCGCCGCCATTGCCGTAGAGCGGCTTCATGACGATGTCGCCATGCTGGCGACGGAAGGCTTCGATCTCGTCGCGCTCGCGGGTGATCAGCGTGTCCGGCATGAGCTGCGGAAACTGCATGACGAAGAGTTTTTCAGGCGCATTGCGCACGCTTGCGGGATCATTGACCACGAGGGTGCGCGGATGAATGCGCTCGAGCAAATGGGTCGTGGTGATATAGGCGAGATCGAAAGGCGGGTCCTGGCGCAAGAGCACGACATCCACCTCGCTGCCAAGATCGGTGCGGCGGCGATCGCCCAAAGTGAAATGATGGCCGACCTCGTCGCGCACCTGCAGCGGCTGGGCGTCGGCGACGATGCTCTGGCCGACCATGGAAAGACGATCGGGCGTGTAATAGAGCAGTTCGTGACCGCGGGCTTGCGCTTCCAGAAGCAAAGCGAAGGTCGAATCGCCGGCAATATTGATGCGTTCGATCGGGTCCATCTGGACGGCGACGGTAAGCGGCATACGGTTCTCCGGCAGAGCAAAACAACAGACAGGCGCGGACCGACCGCGCCGGGAACAGAACGCATATCGGCGCACCAGGCGTCAACTGCAAGGCCCGCATGACTGAGCCCCGCCCTCGTGGCCCCATCTGAACAATTTCGCACTGGTCAGACCCTGGCGGCCCGGCCAGAATGGCGCCGCATCCCGCTTCGGAGGAAACGTATGACGACGCTTTATTATGCCCCCGGCACCTGCGCCACGGGCATCCACATCCTGCTCGAGGAGATCGGCAAGCCCTACGATCTGAAAAAGGTCGATTTTGCCGCCCAAGGGCAATACCAGCCCGATTACGTGGCCGTGAATCCGAAATCGAAAGTGCCGGTGCTGGTGCGCGACGATGGCTCCACGCTCACCGAATTTCCGGCCATCGCAGTGTGGCTCGCCCTGACCAATCCGGACAAGAAACTGTTGTCGACCGACCCGGAAAAACTGGCGCGCACCCTGGAGACGATCGACTATATCGTCGCCACCTTGCATATGCAGGCCTGGACGCGCATCTGGCGCACCGTGCGCTACAGCAGCATCGAGGACGAGCATCCCAAGATCAAAGCGCAGGGCCGCGAGATGGTCGAGAAAGGTCTCGCTTTGCTCGACAAGCAGCTCGCCGGCAAGGACTGGTTGATGGGCGATTTCACCATCGCCGATTGCGCGTTCTACTTCTTCGAGTTCTGGGTGGCGGAATGGGCCAAATTGCCGATGCCCGCCAATGTCGCCGCCCATTATGCGCGCATGAACAAGCGCCCGTCGGTGCAGAACATGCTCAAGATGCAGGGGCTCGCTCAAGCCGCCTAAGCAGCAGCGCGCGCCCGGTTGAAATCCGACAGGATGCGCGTGCTCGATTGCGAGAGTTCATCGAGCCGTCGCGGCAGGTCGCCATAGAGCAGCCTGCCGCCGCGCTTATGCAGCACCCCGCCGATCATCACCGTATCGACATTGGCGACCCCGGCCTGCAACAGGATGGAGGCGGCCGGATCGACAACCGGATGCATGTTCGGATCGCGCGCCGACAACAGCACGATATCGGCCTGCTTGCCTGGCGTGAGCGAGCCGGTGCGCCGATCAAGCCCCGCCATGCGGGCACCGTCGATCGTCGCCCAGCGTAAAGCCTCGCGGCAGGGGATGGTGATTTCCGCGGGCCCTTTGCCCTGCGCCGCGAAACTGTCGAGCGCATCGATGAAACGTTGTGCCTGCAGGGTCATCCGCGCGACGGTGAACATGTCGCTCGCCATGCCGGACTCGATGTCGGAGCCGATGCTGATGTGGCCGCCGCGTTGACGCAGGCGCCCCGTCAGCGGCCGGCCGAAACTCATTTGCATTTCGACTTCGGCCGTGACCGAGAAACTGACACCCGCATCGACCAGAAGATCGAGCTGCGCATCGGTCAACACATTGCCGTGGACGACGTTAAGGTGCGGACCAAGGAGGCTCAAGGCGGCCAGCCGCTCAAAGCCATCGGGCGTCAGCATAGCGCCGCTGACATGCATGCTGGCGACCATGTCGAGTTCACGCGCCAAGCGAAAATCATGATCGCAGACGTCATAGACCGACATGCCGGGCCCAAGAATGGCGAGCCCCATGGTGACGAGCGCATCGTCGCTCGCCAATGATCCACGACGCAGCCGCTCGACCTCGCCACGCGGCATCGGCACTTCGCTGAAATGTTTCTGGCCCGGTTTCGGATCGGGCTTGGGCGAGCCGTGCAAGAACAACGCGCGGATGCCCGACTGGCGCAGGCCCTCAAGCGCCGCGTCGGTATGATCAGGTGTCGGATTGTTGTGGCACCAATCGACCAAGGTGGTCGTGCCGCAATTGATCTGATTGAGCGCGCCGGTGAGATTGGCGATGTAAATATCCTCGGCACGGAAATGGGTGGCGAGGCCAGCGTGAATGGCGCGCAGATATTGCGAGATCGTCCAATCGGCCGCGACGCCGCGCAAACCCGTCTGCCAGGTGTGCATATGGGCGTTGACGAAGCCCGGCATGACGATCATGCCCCGCGCATCGATCACCTCCGCGCCGGCCGACGTCTCCAGGGTAGGCGCGATTGCGGCGATCCGGCCGTCGCGGACCAGAATGTCGCCCTTCAGATCGCCGAGCCCGTCGTCCATCGATACGATGGTGCCGCCCCGGATCACCCAATCCCGCATCTGCCCCTCCCAGAGCGTTGCCGCCTGCGCGGCCCAGGCCGCAGAGATAGCAGAAGCCCTGTGACACCGGCAAACGTGGCGTCGCGCTGGACGACCTGCTAAGGACAGCCCGCAACGACTTGGGTGGGCAGAGCCCGCCCCCAGGATGGAACTGATGGCGAAAGCGAAGAAAATTGCCTACCAGGGCGAACCCGGTGCGAATTCCCACATTGCCTGCCGGGCCGTGTATCCGAATTTTGAACCGCTTCCCTGCAACACGTTTGAAGACGCTTTGGCCGCCATCGCCGACGGAACAGCCGAATTGGGCATGATCCCCATCGAGAATTCGATCGCCGGGCGCGTTGCCGACATCCATCATTTCCTGCCGGGCTCGGGCCTGCATATCGTCGGCGAATATTTTCTGCCGATCCGCTTCCAGCTCATGGCGCTGCCCGACGCGACCTTGGCGACCATCCGCACCGTTCACAGCCATATCCACGCGCTGGGCCAGTGCCGCAAGATCATCCGCAAGCTCGAGCTGACGCCGGTGACGGCGGTCGATACGGCGGGCTCGGCGCGTGAAGTCTCGCAATGGGGCGATCTGACGCGCGCCTCGCTGGCGCCGGAGCTGGCTGCCGAAATCTACGGCCTGAAGATTTTGATGCGCGACGTGGAAGACGAGAAGCACAATACGACACGCTTCGTCGTGCTCTCGCGCGTCGCCGACTGGGCGCGGCCGAACAACGGCAACACGGTGACCACATTTGTCTTCCGCGTGCGCAACGTACCAGCGGCGCTTTACAAGGCACTCGGCGGTTTCGCCACCAATGGCGTCAACATGACCAAGCTCGAAAGCTATATGGTCGACGGCGAATTCTCCGCCACCATGTTCCTGGCCGACGTGCAGGGCCATCCGGAAGATCTGCCGCTGAAACGAGCGCTGGAAGAACTCACTTTCTTCACGACGGAGCTGCGCATTCTGGGCGTCTATCCGGCGCATGCGTTCCGTAACGAGCTGCAGAGCGACTGAGGGCGATGTCGCCGCAAGACGGGAAGACCATTCTCGTCATGGGCGAGGCCATTCTCGACCTCGTGGCCACGGCAGCCGATCCGACGGCGTTTGAAAGCGCCACGGGCGGCTCGTCGTTCAACACGGCGCTGGCCCTGGGCCGGCTCGGTGTCGCCGCCGAATTCGCCGGCGCCTTGGCGCGTGATGTCAACGGCGAAGCTTTCGCGCAAAAGCTTGCCGAGGCACATGTCGGCCTGCGCTGGTGCCAACGCAGCACCCGGCCGATGCCTCTGGCGCTGGCGCGATCCGACGTTGCGACGGACGCCGTCGATTTCACGCTCTATCTGCAAGGCACCGCGCATGAAGAGCGCGAGGCGCTTCCCCGTCCTTTGCCCGACGACGTCGCCCATCTGCATGCCGCCTCCTTCCGTTGCCTGCTCGGCCCGCAAGGCGAGAGCGCGCTGGCGGCCATGCAAGCGGCCCGCGAGCGGATTTCGGTGAGTTTCGATCCGAACATTCGCCCCTCGCTGATGCCGGAACGCAGCGAGACCGTGCGATTGGTCGAAGCGCGCATCCAGGCCTGCACCCTCACCAAAGCCAGCGACGTCGACATCGCCTGGCTCTATCCCGATCAACCGCCGGAACGCGTGGCGCGGCAATGGCTGGCGCTCGGCACCGAACTCGTGATCATCACCGGTGGTGCGACAGGCGCGACGGCGACGTGGGCGGGCGGCTCCATCACCCGCGTCCCGCCGCAGGTCAGTGTGATGGACACGGTCGGTGCTGGCGACAGTTTTACCGCGGGACTTCTTGCCGCGCTGATGAACGAAAACCGGCTTGGTTCCCACCGCCTGAACCCCGATTCCAACGCCGTCGGCCGCTGGCTCGATCACGCAAACAAGGTCGCGGCACTGACATGCACGCGGCGCGGGAGCGATCCACCCTGGCTACACGAACTCTGAAAACGCCTTTTCCCATCCGTCCGCATGGGCTAGGAAAGGCGCCGACCAGAGTGTTTTGCTCGACAAAAAGACGGCAAAACAGACATAAACGGCGAAATTGCATGTCCGCGGACAGGTGATTTGCTCGAAGGGGAATTCTGATGCGTCCATCCAAGCGTGCGCCTGATGAAATGCGGGCTGTGTCCATCGAGCGCGGTGTTGCGCGCTATGCGGAGGGCTCCTGCCTGATCAAGTTCGGCGAAACGCATGTGTTGTGCGCGGCCTCGCTCGAAGACAAACCGCCGATGTGGCTGCGCGGCCAGGGCCGTGGCTGGGTGACGGCCGAATATGCCATGTTGCCGCGCGCCACCCACACGCGCACGCGTCGCGAAGTGACGTCGGGCAAGCAGTCGGGCCGCACGCAGGAAATCCAGCGCCTCGTTGGCCGCTCGCTGCGCGCCGTCGTCGATCTGCAGGCGCTCGGCGAACGCCAGATCACCATCGACTGCGACGTGCTGCAGGCCGATGGCGGCACGCGCACCGCTTCCATCACCGGCGCCTGGGTGGCGCTGCATGACTGCTTGAAGTGGATGCATGGCCGCTCGATCATTCGCGACATGCCGCTGCGCGATCACGTCGCCGCGATCTCCTGCGGCGTCGCCAACGGTGTCTCGGTGCTCGATCTCGATTACGCCGAAGATTCCGCCGCGCAGACCGATGCCAATTTCGTTATGACCGGCAAGGGCCATCTGGTCGAAGTGCAGGCGACCGCCGAGGGCGCCCCCTTCGACGAAGCGCAATTGCAGCAGATGATGGCGCTCGCCAAACAGGGCATCGCCAGCCTGATCGAAAAGCAGAAGCAGGCGATCGCCTGAATGAGCGCTGATCATCGCAAGATCACGGGCAAGCTCGTCATTGCCACGCATAATGCCGGCAAGCTGAACGAGATGCGCGAATTGCTCGCGCTCTATGGCGTTGAAGTCGTCTCGGCCGGCGAGCTTGGACTGCCTGAGCCGGATGAAACCGGCGACACGTTCATCGCCAATGCGATCATCAAGGCGCAAGCAGCGGCCGATGCCACCGGCCTGCCGGCCTTCGCCGACGATTCAGGCCTCTGCGTCGACGTGCTGGGCGGCGATCCCGGCATCTATTCGGCGCGCTGGGCGCGCGAAGCCGGCGACTTCAAGGCCGCCATGGCGAAGATCGACACGTTGATGCGCGAGAAGGGCGCGACCCTGCCGCGCCAGCGACGCGCACATTTCGTCTCGGCCCTGGCCGTCGCCTGGCCGGACAAACATGTCGAAACAGTCGAAGGCAAAGTGTTCGGCGAAATCGTCTGGCCGCCGCGTGGTGAACGCGGTTTCGGCTATGATCCGTTCTTCCTGCCTGATGGTCATTCAAGAACGTTCGGCGAGATGTCATCGGACGAGAAGCACGGCCTTCCGGCCGACGGCTCGCAGGCCCTGTCGCATCGGGCACGCGCGTTTCAAGAGCTGGCGCGGATGTGCCTGAAATAGCCTTCCGGCACCGCTAAAACAATTAAGCCCCGGTTTTGCACCGGGGCTTTTGTTTTGGCTCAGTTATATTTGCCCGTCGCATTGATCGCGGCCCAAACGCGATGCGGCGTATAGGGCATTTCCAGCGCATTGATGCCGAGCGGCCGCAGCGCATCGATCACCGCATTGGTCACCGTGGGCACGGCACCGGTGGCACCGGCTTCGCCAACACCTTTGGCGCCGAGCGGATTGGTCGGGCTCGGCACAGGCCGATCCACCAGTTCGAGCTGCGGCAAAAGATCGGCGCGCGGCATGAAGTAATCCATGAAGCTGCCCTGCACGGGCTGGCCATCGCTCTCGCCATAGGTGATCACTTCACCCAGCACCTGCCCCATGCCTTGCATCAGCCCACCGTGCAATTGCGCTTCGGCCAAGGTGTGATTGATGATGACGCCAGAGTCATCGACAGCCACATATTTTACCACCTCGATCATACCCGTCGCCGGATCGATCTCCACTTCGGCGATATGCGCGCCGGTGGGGAAGGACAGGCTGACGGGAACACCATCGAGCGTGTCGAGCGGATTCTCGTCCTTCTTTGCCGAAGTATTGGCCAAAGTCTTGGCGAGTTCGACGAGGCCAATCGACAGGTCGGTGCCGCGCACCCGATAGGTGCCCTTATCAAATTCGATATCCATTTCGGCGGCTTCCAGGTGCTTGGCGGCAAACTCCTTGCCCTTGCGCACCACCTCGCGCGCCGTGACCGTCAACGCGCCACCATGGTTCATGACGCCGCGCGAGCCGATGCTGCCCGAGCCCTTCAGATCAGGGCCATCGGGATCGCTGAAGCGCAGCGTGATCTGTTCCGGGTCGATGCCGAGTTCCGCGGCAACGATTTCCGGATAGACCGTTTCATGGCCTTGTCCCGACGGACCCGACACCGTGTAGATGACCGGATTGCCGGATTCGCCGAATTTGATCGCGGCTTCTTCGCGCGGAACGCCGCCGCCACCTGACGGTTCGATAAACACCGACAGACCGACGCCGAAAAGCATGCCGCGCTTCTCCGCCGCCTTGCGGCGTTTGGCGATGCCCTTCCAGTCGGCGGTTTTCAGCGCATCGGCGAGCAGACCCGGCGGATCGCCGCTGTCGTAAGTGGCGCCCGTCGGCGTCTTATACGGAAAGGCTTTGCGCGGAATGAGGTTCTTGCGGCGCAGCTCGACCCGGTCGATGCCCGTTTCGCGCGCCGCTTCCTCGATCAGCCGTTCGGCGAGGTAAACGACGTTCGGGCGCGCAGCGCCGCGATAGGGACAGGTCGGCGTGGCATTGGTGACGACGAGGCGGTGCAAGCCATAGACCGCCGGAATCGCATAGACGCTCGTCGGATTGGAGCTTGGCCCCGCCGTATTGGTGAGCGGACCGGAGCCCGACAGATAGCCGCCGCAATCGACGATCCATTCGATCCGCAGCCCCAAAAACTTACCGTCCTTGGCGAGCGCCAGTTCGCCCGACAGAATGGCGCCACGGCCATGATGATCGCTCAGGATCGTCTCGGCTCTGGTCGCCACCCATTTCACCGGCCGGCCGATCTGCTTGGAGGCCAGCATGCAAGCGCAATATTCCGAATAGGCTTCGCTGCGCACGCCAAAACC
This sequence comes from Rhizobiales bacterium 62-17, assembly GCA_001898965.1. Classification (GTDB taxonomy): domain Bacteria; phylum Pseudomonadota; class Alphaproteobacteria; order Rhizobiales; family Beijerinckiaceae; genus Terripilifer. The sequence continues at coordinate 48,101 of MKVW01000001.1, read as the reverse complement.
GCCGCCAACATCCCAGGCATGGAAGCGGATTTTTTCTTGCGGCACGCCCGTACCCGCCGACAGGCCCGGCCGCATCATGGTCAGGCCCTGCGACGGCGCATAGACATCGTACATGTCCTTCTTCGCGTCGTAGCTGGCGAGACAGGCCTTCGGTTCCATCGGATTGCCGACGATGCGCGGCGCTTCGACCGTGATCTTGGTGACGTGATCGGCCTTGGCGAAAGCCTCGTCGGTCTTGGCGTTGTCGCCATACTCGTAGTCGAAGACCAGGTTGTTGGGGATGTGATCGTAAAGCTGCTGAGCACCGTCTTTAAGCGCTTCGCGGCCACCGACGACGACCGGCAAATCCTCATATTCGACGGCGATCAGTTCGGCCGCATCCATCGCCTGGAGCTGCGTCTCGGCAACGACGATGGCGACGCTATGGCCGACGAACAACACCCGATCAATAGCTAGGACGTCGCGCCCGGTCTCGATGAGCTTCATCCCGCCCTTGCCGGGATAACGCACCATGTTCGGGATCGGGCCGAGGCCCGCCTCGCGTGCGTCCTTACCAGTAATCACCGTCAGGACGCCGGGAGCGGCCAGAGCCGCCTCGACGTCAATCGACAGGATTTTGGCATGGGCCCGGTCGGCCCGTAGAAAACAGGCATGGGCTTCACGCGGGAGCGACCAATCGGACGTGTAACGCCCCTGCCCCGTCACCAGGCGAAAATCCTCGCGACGGCCATTAAACTTCGACGACATGCTGTCCCCTTATTGAACCCTCGGATTGTTGGTCAATCCTTTTGGCCTTTGCCTTTTGGCTATTCGATCAAACTTTTGGCCCGCTCCGCAAGAGGCTTGGGCGTGGCCAAAACGTCCGCGACAACTTTTTGCATATCGACGCCCCGTACCGGATCGACATCGACCCGGGACTGAGCCGCCTCCTTGAGGAAATCGGGGTCTTGCATCGTTTTGTCAAATGCGTCGCGCAGGGCCGCCACCCGGTCCGCCGGCACGCCACCATTGGTGGCGAGCGGCCGGCCGAGCTTGGTGCCGGAGGTGATGAGATCGACGATGCGGCGGGTATCAGGATCCTTGACCAGTTCGGAGGCGATCGGCACGTCCTTGAGATCGGCCTGGCGCGGGCCGGCGTAGACGAGCACTTTGATGTCGCCGTTCTTCAACCATTCCGGCTTGGTGACTTTCCAGCTCGACCACGTGTTGTTGCGCGCCTGCACTTCGCCGCGTTCCATGGCGAGATTGATATCGTTGCCGCCGGGATAGCCCGAGACGATCTTGAACTTGGTGCCTAGAAATTCGTTGAGCATGCCGGGAAACGTATAGGTGATCGCGCCCTTGCCGGTGGCACCCGCGATGATTTCCTTCGTCTTGGCTTCGTCGATGGTGTTAATGCCGGCGGACTTCCAAACGGTCATCGTTTCGACGGTCGGCGAGATCGAGCCGATCCAGTTGAACTTGCCGAGATCAAAGCGGATGAGATCGACGCCAGCCGCCTGCATGGCGGGGAAGTTATTGGCCATCATGCCGATGTTGGTGCCGTCCTTGGCGGCGACTTCCGCCAGATAGGCGCCCATTTTGGCGCCGCCGCCACCGGTCATATTCTGCGGCACGACAACCGGATTGCCCGGAATATAACGACCGATGAAACGGGCGACGAGCCGCGCATGCAGATCATATTCACCGCCGACGCTGGTGCCGATCAGCACATTGATGTTCTTGCCCTTGTAGAATTCCGCCGGTGATTGAGCCTGCGCTGCGCCCGCGACCGTGGACAAAAGGATCAAAGCCAAGGTCCGGTAAGCGCTCTTTCCACGCATCATCTTTATTCCTCCCCTTTATGCGAAAGCCGTGATTTGGAATGGCTTTCAATGTTTTGCGACGCAATATAGGCATGCAATGAGCTGCGTCAAAGCGTAACTTCTTGCAATATCTGCATGATAATGCCGGGTTGCGGACAATATCGAAGCTGTCCTATAGCCCGTCGTTCTCATACCGCCGAATAAACGGCTTCTGAGGGGAAGAAAAATGAAATCTTTGGGTTTGGGAGGAATCCTTCTTGCCGGTCTCGTCGGCGTCAGCCCGGCAATGGCGCAATCGCCCGAGCAATTTTTTGCCGGTAAAACCATCACCGTCACCATCGGCTTTTCGCCCGGCGGCACCTACGATCTGTTCGGCCGCATGTTGTCGCGCTATCTCGGCAAATATGTGCCAGGCAAGCCGACAGTGATCGCTTCGAACATGCCGGGCGCTGGCTCCTTGACCGCCGCCAACTGGCTTTATCGCGTGGCACCGAAAGACGGCACCGCCATGGCGATCGTCGCGCAAACCATCGCGCAGGAAGAAGCCCTGAAGAACAAGGCCGTTCAATACAAGACCGCGGAGTTCAACTGGATCGGCCGCGCCACGTCGAACATCGAAGTGCAAGTCGTCTCGACACGCACCAAGGGCACGACGATGCAAGGCATGAAGGAGGTCGAAGTGCCGACCGCCAGCACCGGCCCCGGCTCGCCGTCGGAAAGCTATCCGAAGCTGCTTAATGCGCTGGCCGGCACGAAGTTCAAGATCATCCGCGGTTATCCGGGCTCGACCGATGGCCTGCTCGCCATGGAACGCGGCGAAACCGACTCGGCGCTCACCTCTTGGAACACCATGAAGACGACGCGCATGGATTGGCTGACCGGCAAGAAAGCCGCCGTCTCCATTCAATATGTGCTGGAGCGTTCAAAGGATCTGAAGGACGTGCCGGCGGTGACGGAGTTCGCCACCAACGACGCCGACCGTGCCTTGCTCGCTTTCGCCGCGAGCAGCGCCGACATCGGCCGCGCATTCATGGCACCGCCGGGCGTGCCAGCCGATCGCGTCAAGGCGCTGCGTGAAGCGTTCATGGCGGCGATGAAGGATCCGGACCTGCTCGCCGAAGTCGAAAAGGCCAAATTGGATTTCGACCCGGCCAGCGGCGAAGCGGTGCAGAAAATCGTCGCCGACGTGATTGGCGTTTCGCCCGATATCGTCGCGCGGATGGAGAAGATTCTAGCCGCCGAATAGGTGTGGAGAGCATGCACAATTGTGCAGAGAAAATGGTCGAAAACGGCAAAAGTTGACCTGCTATCGCTCCGCACCTAGATGCTGATCTTCGATGTCGACCCGATGGGCCGGCATCGCGCAGTACGCCGCCGGTGAAGCCCTGAAAGGCGCTTCTCCGGCGCGGCCTGAGCCTAAAGATCAAGAGGTGCAATATGCCCACGATGGAAACGTCCAGAACCGAACCACGATCCTTCGTCGTCGACGATCCGCAGAAGGGTGTGTTCCTGCTCGACCGCGAAGCGCTCGTCTCCGAGGATGTGCTGCGCGCCGAGATCAAGAACATCTTCGCGAAATGCTGGATCTATGTCGGCCATGGCTCGGAACTGAAAAAGAACGGCGACTTCCAATCCCGCCGCGTCGCCGGCCGCCCCATCATCTTCGCGCGCGACAGCAAGGGCCAGGTGCGCTGCTTCTTCAACACCTGCCGCCATCGCGGCGCGCTGGTGTGCACGGAGCGCCACGGCAACGTCCGTCGCTTCAGCTGCGTCTATCATGGCTGGATCTACAACAACGACGGCTCACTTGCCCGCATCCCGGGCGATGAAGCCTATATCGAAAATTTCGACACCAGCGGCCTCGGGCTGAAATCGCCGGCTCGTTTCGAACAGTATCGCGACTTCTGGTTCATGTGCCTGGATGCCGATGTGCCGGCGCTCACCGACTATCTCGGCAAGGCGACCGACTACATCGATCTCGTCATCGAGCAGTCGCCGTCCGGCAAAATGGAAGTTCTGCACGGCACGCAGGAATATGACGTGCAGGCGAACTGGAAGCTGATGGTCGAGAACAGCGTCGACGACTATCACCTGCCGACCACCCATTCGACCTGGCTGAACTTCATGGCCAACTCCGGCGTCAAGGTGGAACCGCCGAAGGACAAGGATCTGGTGCTGCCGACGCGCGGCTTCGCTTTCGATCTTGGCAACGGCCATTTCACCACCGATAACGTCAACTTCCGTGGCCGACCTGTCGCCGCCTGGATCCCGCTCTATGGCGAAAGCGCCAAGGCCGAAATGACGGAGATCCGTGCCGAGCTCGTCGAACGCCTCGGCGAAGATCGGGCACGACGCGTCGCCGACACCAACCGCAACCTCGTCATTTTCCCCAATCTGGTCATCAACGACGGCTCGTCCGTCACCATCCGCACCTTCTTCCCCGATGGGCCGAACAAGATGCAGGTGACGGCCTGGGCGCTGGGCCCCGTGGAAGAAAGCGAAAGCGCGCGGGCGCGCCGGCTCGATGCCTTCCTCACCTTCTACGGCCCCGGCGGCTTCGCCACGCCCGATGACGTCGAAGCGCTCGAACTGGTGCAGCAGGGCCTGGCCAACTGGTCGGACGATCGCTGGTCGGAAATGTCACGCGGGTTCGGCCGCGAAGGCGAGCAGCTCAACAGCGACGAGCATCATCTGCGCACCTTCTGGCGCCACTGGAACAAGCTGATGACGGGAGCGCAGGCATGAGCGCGCAAGCCGATACTCTTGCGGACGTGAAAGTCACCCGCGCGGAAGTCGAAGATTTCTTCTACCACGAAGCTGCCCTGCTCGATGAGTGGAAGCTCAAGGAATGGGAAGCGCTGCTGGCTGACGACGCGACCTATTACGTGCCGCCGAACGACGATCTCGACGGCTCGCACAAGGATACGCTCTACATCATTTCCGATGATCGCGAGCGTATTCGCCAGCGCATCATCCGCGTGCTCGACCCGAACTGCCATGCTGAATTTCCGAAGTCGCGCACCTGCCGGCTGATCACCAATGTCCGCGTTCTCAAAGTCGAAGGCGACCTGGTGACGGCGACCGCCAATTTCGTGTGCTATCGCTATCGCCGCTTCCAGCGCGAATTCAGCTATGTCGGCACGTATCGCTATATTCTGCGCAAGGATGGCGATCAGTTCCGCATCAAGGAGCGGCGCGTATTCCTGCACGCCCACGAACTGGGACGGCTGGGCTCGGTCAGCTTTATTCTCTAGAGCAAATTGCGTTTCGAAAGAAACGCAATTTTGCCCGGGATTTCTATTTTGACGCGTCTTTGTGGCGTTTGGCGATTCCGCCAAACTGCAAAACGCTATGAGCAAAAGAGCAATTCGCTCGAAAAGCGATTTGCTTTAATATCCCTGTCATGATGCGTCTTTGCCGTTTGATGAATTCATCAAACGGCAAATGCTATAGAGAGGCAGACAAGCACCATGACGACGATCGAACGGGCGAGCGCCAGTCTCGTTCCTTATAAGCTTGAACAGGCTGTCGGCGGCTCCGGCGTCGCGGCCGTCGATATGATCGTCGTCGAACTCGTCGACAGTGATGGCGCCAAGGGCCTGGGCTTTTCCTATGTGCTGGGCGGTGGCGGTGAACTGGCTTTGCGCGCCGCTGATGCGCAACTGGCGCGTTTCGTGCGCGGACAACCAGCCACGGCGCCACGGGCCTTGTGGAAGAAGATTTCCCAGAGTTTCAATCGCACGGGCCTTGGCCCCAATCTCGTCGGCCTCGCCGCCGTCGATGTCGCCGCCTGGGATCTCCATGCCCGGCGCCAGAACCTGCCGATGGGCGTCGCCATGGGCGGCCAGATCCGCGCCACGCCGGTCTATGGCAGCGGCGGCTTCAACGTCGTGCAATCGGCGGCTGAGGCAGCCGGTGTCGCCGAGGCGGCCGTGAAACGCGGCCTGGGTGCGGTCAAGCCGCGCATCGCCGGCGTGCGCAAGGACGTCGAGGTGATATCGGCCGTGCGCCAGGCGATCGGCAATCGCGCCCATGTCATGCTCGACGCCAATGAGAAATGCGATCTGGCGGCGGCGCAATGGCTGATGGCTCATGCGCGCGACAACGATGTGTTGTTCGTCGAGGAGCCGCTGCCGGCCAGCGCACTCCATGGCTACAAGGTGCTCAGCCGCATGGCGGGGGCGCCCATCGCCACCGGCGAACATCTGCAAGGCCTGCGCGATTTCACGGCCCTCATCGCCGAGGGCATCGTCAGCGTCGTGCAGCCCGACCTCGCGATGATCGGCGGCCTGACACCGTCTCTCGATCTGGCTGTTCTCGCCGAGGCTTTCGACGTTTCGGTGAGCCCGCACTTCCTGCCGGGGCTCTTCGTCCATCTCGCCGCCGCATCGCCGGCCGTGCGCTGGCTGGAAGAGTTTCCGCTGCTCGAACCGATGTTCGATGGACTGCCAGACATCGCCAAGGACGGCACGATGAGCGCGACGGCAGCGCCCGGCCATGGCCTGTCGCTATCGAAAAAGGCGCTTGCCGTGCAAGCGCCTTTCTCTGGTTGAAAATGCCTCGAAATATGAGGTTCTAGGCAAAACCGCGTTTCTATCGAAACGCGGTTTGCTTTAGATCACTCGACCTTGATTTTGGCCTTCTCGACGATCTCGGCCCAGCGCTTGGTCTCGCTGGCAATGATGTCTCGGAACTCCTGCGGCGACGTCGGCCAAGCCTCGGCGCCATCGCGCTCCAGCGCTTCCTGCATCGCCTTCGAGCCCAAGGCGCCATGCACTTCCTTGGTCAGTTTGGCAACGATGTCTTCGGGCGTTCCCGCCGGCGCCATCATGCCATACCACTGGGTCGCGTCGAAGCCCGGCACGCCCGCCTCGGCAATGGTCGGAATATCCGGATCCGACTTCAAACGATTGGGACCGGAGACACCGAGCGCGCGCATGGTGCCTGCGCGAGCGTGCGGCAGAACCGCGGGACCGCCGGTCATCATGAACTGGATCTGGCCCGAGAGAAGATCGTTGACCGCCGGCGATGTCCCACGATACGGGACATGGGTCATCTGCGTGCCGGTTGCGACCATGAAAGCGGCGGTGGCGATATGCGCCGCGCTGCCGTTGCCGCCGGAACCGTAGTTGAGCTTACCGGGATTCTGGCGGGCATAGTCGATGAACTCGCGCACGTTCTTGATCGGCAGCGAGGGATGGACGACGAGCACGTTGTAGACCCGCGCCAGCATGCTGATATGCGCGAAGCTCTTGATCGGATCGTATTGCAAATTCGAATAAAGCGAAGGATTGACGCTCAACGTGCCGATATGGCCCATACCGACCGTGTAGCCATCAGCCGGCGCGCGGGCCAGGGCAACGCTGCCAACCGCACCGCCGGCACCGGGACGGTTTTCAGTGACAACGCCCTGCCCCCAGGCTTCCGTAAAGCGCTGGCCGATCAGCCGCGCCAGAATGTCGGTCGAGCCGCCGGGCGTGAACGGCACGACCATGGTGATGTTCTTCGTCGGCCATTGCGCTTGCGCCACTGATGAAGCAATGCCGCTGCCCGACATGGCCAGCGAAGAAGCAGTCAATTGCAGAAAACGACGGCGATCCATTTATAGCCCTCCCTAGTATCCTCGTGGACCTACTATGTCGTGATGCGTACGTCCAGCCGTCGCTGCGGTCTTAGGGCCGCGAACCGCAAGGACAAGTCCAACACAAGCACGCGCATGCTTCGATGATTGGATGATCAGTTTCACAAAACCCTATGACCATTGTTACATAATCATGCCGTCTCCACGGACGTTTGCTTGACCTGGAGAATGCGCCGCGCCCGTTCGACAACGGGCCGATCGACCATCTGTCCTTGCACCGTGATCGCGCCAAGACCTGCCTGTTCGGCGCGCGCATAAGCGTCGACCACTTCGCGCGCCCATTCGCACTCGGCTTGTGTCGGCGAAAATCCGCGATTGAGGAGCGGCACGACATTGGGATGAACGCAAGTTGCGCCATCAAAGCCATGTTGGCGCGCCTCCAACGTGGCCGCAGTAATCGCCTCGACATCACGGAAGTCAGCAACGCTTCTCAACAGCCCCAGAGACCGCAGACCGGCGGCCTTGGCCGCAAGATGCACCAGGAGCTTTGGCAGCCGCAGCATATCGGGCGTCGGAGTGGCATTCATGCTCGTCGCCAGATCTTCGCCGCCGGTGAGCAAGCCCCAATTGCGCGGCGTCGCCGTTGCAACGGCGGAGGCATTGAGAACGGCGCCCGGCTCTTCGATCATCGGTACCAGACGCATCTGGTCGGCCCGCGCCATCTGGCGTTCAACGCGGGTGAGATGATGGTCGAGCGCCTGCAACATTTCCGGCTTGCTCGCCTTCGGCACCAGGATGCCATGTGCACCGGCGAGACAGGCGGCGGCCGCATCGTCGTCTTGCAAACCAGTCTCGGCGGCATTCACGCGCACGAAGACCATGGCGCCATTCTGGCCGACCGCTGCGACGGACTGCGCCAGTCGTTGCCGCGCGCCAGCCTTTTCGCTTGGCAGCACGGCGTCTTCGAGATCGAGAATGATCCCGTCGGCATCGCGCTCATGCGCCTTGGCGATGAACTTGTCGGAATTGCCGGGGACATACAGCAGCGAACGGATCATTCGGAAGCCCTCCGCGTCTGTCCGGCCATCTTGCCATCGCCGATCACACCGGATTGGCGGAAAGCCTCGATATCGGCCTCGCCAAATCCGAGCTCTCGCAAAACGGCGTGCGTATCCTGGCCCGAGGACTGTGCCGAAAAGCCCGTCGCCGATGCCTGTCCATCGAAACGCACGGCGGACGCGACATCGATGATCGGCCCCTCAATGGGATGATCGCGATGTTGAAGCAGGCCCGTCGTCACAAGATGGGGATCTTCCAGCATGGACTCAATCGAATGGCACGGCATCACCGGCACGCCCGCTTCGGTTAGTACCCGCAACCAATATTCGGTCGGCTGATGCTTGAGTGCATCGGCCCGCATCGCGAACCAATCCTTGGACGCGGCGAAGCGGGCCGCCACGGTTTTAAAACGCGGATCGTCGAGCAGCTCCGGGCGTCCCACAGCCTTCAGAAAGGCATGCACCTGCGGATCGGTATTGCAGGTCACGCTGACCCATCCATTCGCTGTCGCGATGGGCAGGTTGTCGGGCGCGAGGATGCGACTGTCGCCGGATTCTCCGCGTGCCGGACGGAAGGTGGCGGCGCCGAGATGTTCTTGCAGCACGAAGGCGGCCAGGGTCTCCATCATCGGGATTTCCAACTCGCCGCCACGCCCCGTTCGGCTGCGCCGGAACAACATCGCGGCGATGGCGCCGGCCGTGACTTCCCCCACCACATGGTCGGCCAGCAGAAACGGCGCATAGCTCGGGCGGCCGTCACGCTTGATGAACAATCCCGCCACGCCGGCGGCGCCCTGGATCACCGTGTCGTAAGCCGGGCGGCCGCGATAAGGCCCGGGGCCGAAGCCCGTTATGATGCAGTGGATCAAACGCGGATGCTTCGCCAGACAGGTCACCGCATCGAGCCCAAGACGTGCCAGAGATTCCGGCCGTATATTGGTGATGAAAATATCGCTTTCACCGAGCAGCCGCTCCAGCACCGGCCGGCATTGCGGATGTTTCAGATCGAGCGCCACCGATCGCTTCGAACGATTGAAGTGCATGAATTTCGGTGACATCGAGCCCGATTTCGATGCGCCGCCCAAGGTGCGCAGCAGATCTCCATCGAGGGTTTCGATCTTGATGACCTCGGCGCCCATGTCCGCCAGGCGCAAAGTCGCCGAAGGGCCGGCGACGACGCTGGTGAGATCGAGGACGCGGACGCCCTCTAGTGGCAAGGGCTCGCTCATTTCGTCACCATTTCGATGGCGATATGTCCCTCGTCATCCTCGGCCCACAGGCGCCAGCCTTCGGCCAGCGGTGCGGCACAGAGCCTGACGTCACGATCGCAAAACAAGAGCCCCAAATTCTTCGCCTCATAATAGGATGGTTCCTGCCCCGTCACGTCACGCAACAGTTGCAGCAGGAATAAAGCCGTCAGGCCGCCATTCACGACGAGCGCCGGATAGCCCTCGATCTTGGTCGCGTAGGGTTGATCGTAGTGAATGCGGTGCGCGTTAAAGGTCACCGCCGAAAAGCGAAACAGCAGCGGCGCGGTCGGGCGGAATATCCGCTCATGCAGCGCTTCGCGTCGTTGCGGACTTTTGGCCTTGGGGCTCGTGACATCCGATGAACTCTTCGCTTCGCGGTAGATGATGTCCTGTTCCTCGACGATCGCCGGCTCGCTCCGATCGGCACGAAAGATCGTGTGGCGGACGGTCACGATCATCAGGGGACCGCTGCGACCGTCCTTGTGTTGCACCGAGGCGATTTCGCTGAGACGCCGCACGGGGTCTCCAACGCACAGGGCAGAATGCCCCCAGACGCGCCGGCCGCCATGCACGCGCCGTGGCAGAGGCGAACTCGGCATGAACCCGCTCGGCCCTGGATGACCATCCGGGCCAAGCTCGTCCTGCCGCACCAGGGGCGGAAACAGGATGACCTGCCAGCCGAGCGGCAAGAGCTCGCCTTCGTCGCCCCGGGAGGGATCAAGATTCAACAGCGCGGCCAAACGCTTAACGTTCGTTTCTGCGCAAGTGTCCCAGGCTTCTTCCCGCCCGTTCAGGGTCTCGGTCGCGTTCATGGGGCAACGATAATCGGGCGGGTAATCCATTGACTATGGGTGTCGATCGGCTCAATTGATGCATTGAATGCAACTATCGTGGGAGCCAGCGGATGCTCGATACGCCTGCGCTCACCGCTTTCGTGGCGGTGGTCGATTCAGGAAGCGCCCATGCGGCCGCCCGCCGTTTGGGGCTTTCGCAAGCCGCGCTGTCGCGCCGGCTCCAGCGCCTGGAAGCCTCGCTCGGGATCAAACTCTTCGTGCGCGCCGGCCGCGGTCTCGCCCTGAGCGAACAGGGCTCCCAGCTGCTGCCAAAGGTGCGCGCGCATCTCGAAGGACTGTCCAGCGTCTTGAAGAGCGTGCGCGACACCGTGCGTTACGGCGTGCCGACCGTAACGCTTGGTTGTCTGCCGACGCTCTGCACGTCGGTGCTGCCGCAAGCCTTGGCGGCGGTGAACAAACGCCATCCGGATATTCGCCTCAGGATCCACGATCTTTCAGCCACGGAAATTCGCCAGAACATCGCCGATGGCTCAGCCGATGTCGCCATTACGTATCTGGGCATCGAAGAGCGCGGCTTCAGCCAGCAGGCCATCATCGAGGAGCCGATGGTTTTGGTCGTCGCCAAGGGACACGACCTAGCCCGACAAACCCACCTGCCCTGGCGCGCGTTGAGCGGCCTCGATCTGATCGGCATCGGGCCGCAGTCGGGCTTGCGTCGTTTGCTGGAAGACGCTCGTCCGATCATCGGCTTCGATCTGAACTGGCGCCATGAGGTGCAGCATATTACGACGGCACTGCAGCTCGTCGCATCGGGATATGCCGTCACCGTGGCACCGTTGCTCGCGCTGCAAGGGCGCATGGGCGAGAACCTGCATCCGATCCGCCTGGGAGAGGTGCCGCTCAACCGGCGGCTCGGCAGCCTATGGCGCGCCGGAGAACGCTTGGCGCCCGAGGCCGAGGCCGTCCGCCGAGCCATTGCCGCCGCCTTGCGCGGCGAGCTCGCCGTTCGCATGAAAACATTGATTTAGTCGTATTAAAGCGGTTGCAATCGTGGCTGGCGCTCGCCCCTTCAGGCGCCTATCACAATACCGCCCCGATGGCGCGATCAGATCAAGGCCTACAGCAATAGCGGAGTTTGCAATGTCCAATCCGTCCCAACCGCCCGTCTATGGTCAGCGCACCGAGACCGATAGTTTCGGGCCGATCGAAGTCGAGGCGAGCCGCTACTGGGGCGCGCAAACGCAACGCTCGCTGGAAAATTTCCGCATCGGCGGCGAGCGTATGCCGCTGGCGCTCATCCATGCGCTGGCCTTGATCAAACGCGTCGCCGCGGAAGCCAATCGCGATCGCGGCCTGCTCGATGCGCCACGCGCCACGGCCATCATCGCCGCCGCGCAAGAGGTGATGGACGGGCGTTTCGACGAGCATTTTCCGTTGGTCGTCTGGCAGACCGGATCGGGCACGCAAACCAATATGAACGTCAACGAAGTGATCGCCAATCGCGCCAGCGAAATGATGGGCGGTCAGTTGGGCACCAAGTCGCCGGTGCATCCCAACGATCATGTCAACATGTGCCAGTCGTCGAACGATTGCGTGCCGACGGCGATGAACATCGCCGCCGCCGTCGAAGTGGCGCACCGGCTGCTGCCGGCGCTCGATGCGCTGGTCGGCGCCCTCACCGCGAAAGCCGAAAGCTTCTCCGCTCTGGTGAAGATCGGCCGCACGCATATGCAAGATGCCACGCCCGTGACCTTGGGCCAGGAGTTCGGCGGCTATGCCGCGCAGGTGCGCTATGGCGCGCAGCGCCTGCGTGAAGCGCTGGCGCATGTGATGCCGCTGGCGCAAGGCGGCACGGCCGTCGGCACCGGCCTGAATGCGTGGAACGGTTTCGCCGAACAGGTTGCCGAACGCGTGGCGCAAGCGACGCAACTGCCTTTCGTCAGCGCCGCCGACAAATTCGAAGCGCTCGCCAGCCACGATGGTCTGGTGTTCCTGCATGGTGCGTTGAATGCCTGCGCCACGGGGCTGTTCAAGATCGCCAACGATATCCGGTTGCTCGGCAGTGGTCCGCGTGCCGGCCTGGGCGAACTGTCTTTGCCGGAGAACGAGCCGGGCTCTTCGATCATGCCGGGCAAGGTCAATCCGACCCAGGTGGAAGCGATGACCATGGTCTGCACCCGTGTGTTCGGCAATCAAACGACGGTGACGGTGGCGGGCTCCCAGGGACATCTCGAATTGAATGTCTACAAGCCAGTGATCGCCCAGGCCGCCCTGCAATCGATCCGTTTGCTGGCTGATGCGGCCGCGAGCTTCCAGAGCCATTGCGTCGAGGGCCTGGAGCCGAACACAGCACGGATCGCCAATCTGCTGTCGCGCTCGCTTATGTTGGTCACGGCGCTGGCGCCGAAGATCGGCTATGATGCGGCCGCCGCCATCGCCAAGGCGGCGCATCACCATGGCACCACCTTGCGCGAGGAAGCCCTCAAGTCCGGCCTTGTCACCGCCGACGAGTTCGATACGATCGTCCGGCCTGAATCGATGCTCAAGCCGGAGCGTTGATGCTTAAGGACTGATGGCGGGATCGGCGCGGCGCACGCATTGCTGAGTCAGCGCGTCATAGGTGACGCGTTCGCCGGGCTCAAGATTGTTGCGCAACACCTTGTCCCACAAACCGGCGGTCTGCGCTTCCTTGACGACGCAGGAACAGGCCGCCGCGCAATATTGCCGGTTCGGCTGCACGTCGAGACAGCGCGCTTCGCAAGCGTTCTGAAAAGCCGCCGTCGGCGTGGTCTGCGGCAGTTGCCGTTGCACGAAGAACAGCGACAGCAGAAAAGCGAGGGCCAGCAGCACCGGTTGATGCACGAGATAGACGAGCAACGAATGACGCCCGCCCTGCACCAGCCAGCGGGTCGGCCGATTGTGCTCTCGCCAAGATAGAAACCCCGCCGGCCAGCGCTCGACAGGAATGGCTTGCGCCAGCGCAAGCCCTAGGAGGGTGAAGCCACTCCAGGGAAACACCGGCCGCCAATCGTTCGTGCGCGGCTCGGTGAAGCCGAGCCCGAGCCACCAGTTGACGGGATCGAATGTCTCGCGCGCCCATATCGGCCCGAGAACGATGGCGAGCCCGGCGAGCGCCGTGATCGGCCATGGCACGCGCGTGAACAGCAGCGCGAGCAGACTGCCCACCACGATGCAATGCAAGATGCCGAAGAAAATGTAGCTTTCCGGAAACAGGTAGTAGGTGACGAGCGTGATGAGCGCCGCCGCCGCGACGATCATCGAAAGACGGAAGGCCCAGGGCTTCCACTTGATGCCATTGCGCGTGGCCAATGCATGGCTGATGCCGACTAGGCCCAAGAAACTGCCGGCAATGATGTGGCCGAAGAATTTGAAGCCGAAACTCGCCGGCATTTCCGGCGGCACGACGCGAAAGAAGCCGAGGTCCCAGACGAAGTGATAGACGAACATCGCCGCCAGCGCCGTGCCACGGGCGGCATCGACGATGGAGAGACGGGAAAAAGGGCGCGTTGCTTCGGTCATGGCCGGCTTACACCACGATCGTCACTTGCCGGCCGTGCCGAGAAAGCGCTGGAATACCATATCCGGCGCCGACAGGTTATGACGCGACGGCACGGTGCGGCCAGCCCAGAATTCCTGCGCCTTGGCGCCCTTGAAATCCATGATCGTGCCTTCGCCCCAGGCATGCGAACCGGCCGAGCGCCACTGCACGCGCGCCACGTCGGAATTCGTCTCGGTGATATACATCGAGCGCAGCGAAGCGAACGGCAGCCCGTCGGGCATGGTCCGGTCGAGGCTGACATCGATCGCCAGATGATCCTGATCGACGGTCGCCACATGCAATTTCGCTGAACCGCCGCGCACGAAGTTCAGATTGAAGGTCATCGTCGCCGGATCGAAGGCCATATCCTTCAACGCGACGATGGGGCGCTCCTGCACTTCGACAGGACCGACGAGGAAGGACGAGCCATAGGCCGTCCAGCGCATATCGCCGAACGGCAAGGGCCGCGCGCGCCAATAGCCATCGGGCGGATAGACGACCAGCACTTCCTCGGCGCGTTCGCGATGCAGCTTCCAGAGTTGGATCAGATGAAACTTTTCGCTGCGTCCTTCCACGGTCAGCGGCACGCTGTTGGGGCGCCAGAACGTCGGAAAGATATAGCCAGTCAGCCAGTATTCCGGCGTCTCCCAAATGGTGATGCGTTTGGGCTTCTCGGCGCCGCTGGTGAAGGCGCTATCGGCCGACATGTCGCAACTGGTGAAGTCCGGCGCCCAACGATCGGTGACGATCGTACCGATGTAAGCAGGATGCTGCGCCTGAATGCGGAACGAGCGCACATCGGGCGAAGCGAAATCGACGCGGATATTGTCCTTTTCGGCGCATAGCACCGGCTCGCTCAGGTTGCGGATGTCGACCGTCAGTTCCTGCGGCTTCGGCTCAGACTTGTCTTGCGGTTTCGTGACCGGCGTTTGCGCCAGAGCCGAAACGGCAAGGACAGAACTGGCGAGAGCGGCGTAGAACAGGCGAAGCGTCTTCATGGAACCTCGTTGGGAGCGAGCGCCGCAGGCGGCGCCGGGGGACTGGCCAGAACGTTGGATCGTATACGCAGGAGAATCGTCGGCGGGGCAATCTCTTCCGGAATGGCGCAGAGGCCCCTTTGCTCAAGCCATCGGCCGAAGGCGGGGGCGCTCGTCAGAACGGCGAAGGGAATGGCGACAAAATAGCCAAGCGTCAATGGCAGCGACGGGCCGATCAGAGCCGGTGCCAGATGCCAGGCGACGATCAAAAGCAGAATGCCGAACAGCGTCTGGCCCCACAGCCCGCGCGCCGCCGTCGTCCAGGACAAGGCATGGGCATCGCGCGCCTGGCCGTTCCAGAGGATGGTCCGGCCGAAGGCGAGGCCCAGCATGAACAGGCTGGTGCGGAATGTGGTGGCCGCACCGAGCAGAAAGGAAAACACGATCTCAATCACCGCACCAAAAGCAAAGCGCCGGATGCCGCCATAGCGGGCAAGGCCGCCTCTGGTCAGCGCGATATCGGCGAAACCGGCCAATTTCGGGGCGAGAAACATGAGCAGGAACACACAATAGAAGGCCAACGCCGACAGACCCGGGAAGGTTGCGAGATTTTCGCCATCGAGCGGTTTTAACGCCGCCAACGCGATGATCGCCGTCCAGGCCGGGATGCCGACGAACATCATGATCGCCCAGATCAGCTGAAAGCGGCTCATCGGCTGCAGGCCTTCGAGGCTGAGCAAACGGAAATACTGCATATTGCCCTGGCACCAGCGCAGATCGCGCCGGGTGAACTCGAAAACGGTCGGTGGATTGTCTTCCCAGCTTTCGCCCTCCTGCGGCAAAACGCGCACCTCAAAGCCGGCACGGCGCATCAGAACGGCTTCGACCTGATCATGCGACAGGATCTGCCCGCCGAGCGGCGGTCCGCCGGGCAGAACGGGCAAATGACAGTGGTCGCGGAACGGCGCGATACGCACCAGGGCATTGTGCCCCCAGAACGGCCCGCAATCGCCGCTCCACCAGGCACTGCCCATCGTATAGGGCCGCATGCCGTGGCGCATGCCAAACTGGAAGATGCGCGCGAAGGCCGATGAGGCAGGCGCGCCGACGACGAGGCTTTGCAGAATGCCGAGCTTCGGCCAAGCCTCGCCGATGCGCACGAGACGCACGATCATCTCGCCCGACATCAAGGAATCCGCATCGAGCGGCAGCATGAATTCAAACCCGCTGCCCCAACGCTCGCAGAAGTCCCGAACGTTGCCAGCCTTGAAGCCGGCATTATCGTCGCGGCGACGATAGTGCAGATCGTCGGCACCGGTGCCGACTTCGGCCTGCCAGACGGCAAAAGCTTGTTCTTCGGCCCAGCCCACCTGCGGATCGTCGCTGTCGCTCAACACGAAATAAGCGAACTGACGACCGAAGCCCGTGGCCTCGACGCTCTCGCGAACGGCGCGCAGCCGCAGGAAGGCGCGCGACGGATCTTCGTTGCGGATGGTCATGAGAATGGCGGTGCGACTGACGACCGGCACAAATCTATCGCCCGCCGCGGCAAAGGGTGCGACCACCGCCATCGGATCGCGCCGGCCATGCAACAGCCACACGCCGAGCAGCGCGTTCCACACACCCAGCACGCTCCAGGGCGCGGCGATGGCGAAACAGAGGAAGATCAAAACGTCGATCACGCTCCAGCCGCCGGCACCCAAAATGTCCGACAGCCACCACAGCATCGCCCCATAGGTCAGGAGATTGAGCAGAGTGGCGATGATCCGCCGCCGCGTCAGCCGCGCGCGGGGCTGCAGACCTGCCGGAGTCATTTCGGGCATTGCGGCAGGCATGAAAACAGGCTCTTGATTGATCGCAAGGTCGCGTAAGATGGGGAAGCTTATTAGGAGCGGCAATGGCGGTCGATAGTAAAAGTGGGAACGCACAAGCGCTTTGGCACGTTTCGCCCGGCCTGGCGCAATTGCGTGACGCCGCCGTGACGTCGCCCGGCCCGGATGAAGCCCTGGTGAAAACCCTGTGGAGCGCGATCAGCCGTGGCACCGAGCGCCTGATCAGCCAGGGTCGCGTGCCCGCCTCCGAATATGAGCGCATGCGTGCGCCGCTGCAGGAGGGTGCATTCCCCTTCCCGGTCAAATATGGATATTGCGCCGTCGGCACCATTGAGGCTGGGCCAGCCGAGTGGCTCGGGCGCAACGTCTTCGCCCTGCATCCACATCAAACACGCTTCGTCGCACCGCTCTCGTTGCTGACACCTCTGCCCGATGGTCTTGAGCCCCGACGCGCCGTGCTTGCCGCCAATATGGAGACCGCGCTCAATGCGCTGTGGGATTCGGGCGCTGGCCCTGGCGACCGCATCGCCGTGGTCGGCGGCGGTCTCGTCGGACTGCTAGTGAGCTTTCTGTGCGCGCGCCTGCCCGGTGCAGAAGTCCATCTGATCGACGTGGATGAAGGCCGTGCGCCCCTCGCGCAAGTTTTGGGCGCACAGTTTTCCTGCCCCGACACGACATCTTGCGCCGATTGCGATGTGGTGTTTCACACCAGCGCCACCACCGCGGGGCTCGAAACGGCAATCGAACTTGCGGGCCTTGAAACCCGCGTCGTCGAACTGAGCTGGTATGGCACAGGCACGATCGCCGCGCCGCTAGGCGGCGGTTTCCATAGCAAGCGCTTGCAGATCGCCTCGTCGCAGGTCGGTCAGGTCTCGCCCTCGCGTCGTCCGCGCTGGACATATGGCCGCCGGATGGCGAAAGCCCTTGAACTCTTGGGCGACGCGCGCCTGGATCAACTCATCACCCATGAATTCGCTTTCGCGGATCTGCCGCGCTTATTGCCGGGCTTCCTCAACTCATCCGACGGCATCGCCGCCGTCGTCCGCTACTGAGATTCTTGTTCGACGCGTCCTTGCGCGCGAAACGCTTTGGGAGAGACACATATGTATGCCATCGAAGTGCGCGACCACATCATGATCGCGCATTCGTTCAAAGGCGAGCTGTTCGGGCCGGCGCAGAAGCTGCACGGCGCGACGTTCGTGGTCGATGTCGCCTTCTTCCGCGAAAGCCTGACGGCGGATGGCGTGGTGGTCGATATCGGTCGCGCTCATGACGCGCTGAAGGCGACGCTCGCACCCTTGAATTACAACAATCTCGACGCGCTGCCGCAGTTCGCCGGCCAGCAGACGACGACGGAGTTTCTGTCGAAGCATATTTTCGATGCCATGGCGGAGGCCGCGCGCAAGGGCGCGCTGGGGCCGGGCGGCGAGGGCATCACGCGCATTCGCGTCACCCTGCATGAATCGCATGTGGCGCGTGCCTGGTTCGAAGGGCCGGTCTGACAGACGTGAAACCGCTTTCCGTCGTCTTCGCCGTTCCCGGCGACATCAATAGCCTCACCGGCGGTACGATTTACGATCGCCGCGTGCTGGCGCTTTTGCCGTCGCAGGGCATCGATGCGACGCTGTGCGTCCTGCCCGCTTCTTTCCCCTTCCCATCGGCCGCCGATCTCGCCCAGACCCAGAGCCTGCTGGCGCGCGCTGGTCCCGACGCGATCCTGCTTGTCGATGGCTTGGCCTGGGGGGCACTGCCGCCCGATCTGGCGACGAGCCTCGGGCCCGGAGTCGTGGCGCTTTGTCACCATCCGCTCGGGCTCGAAGCAGGGCTCAGCGCCGAACAAAGCGCTCGTTTCATCGCCAACGAAAAACAGACCTTGGCCGCGGCCAATCATGTGATCGTCACCAGCGCCGCAACGGCCGCTACTTTGCGGCGGGACTTCGCCGTTGCAAGCGAGCGGATCACTGTTGCGGAACCTGGTATCGACGCCGCGCCACGGGCGCAGGGGTCGGAGGGCGCGCCACACCTGCTGACCATCGGCTCGATCATCCCACGCAAGGGCTACGACGTTCTCATCGATGCCCTGGCTGGCCTGAAAGACCACGACTGGCGCCTGACCATCGTCGGTTCGCCGAAGCGCGCGCCCGAGACCGCTCAGGCCCTGGTTCAGCAGATCGCCAAGGCCGGGCTCGACGAACGGGTCAGCTTTGCCGGCGAACTGGCCGATGACGCGCTTGAAGCCGCCTATGGCGGGGCGGACATTTTCGTCATGGCGTCACATTATGAAGGCTATGGCATGGCGCTGGCGGAGGCCATGGCGCATGGGCTGCCGATCGTCACGACGACGGGCGGCGCCGTGGCCGACACCGTGCCCGACGGCGCCGGGCTGAAAGTGCCGCCGGGAAAAGCCACCGCATTGGCCGATGCGCTGCGGACCGCTATCGTGGACCGGCAGCGCCGCAACGAAATCGCCGAGGCATCGTGGCAAGCCGGGCAGAAGCTGCGGCGTTGGGAAGAAACGACTGGGATCATTGCAGGCGTGCTGAGGAGGGTTGCCGAAAGAAGATGAATGGATTTTCCGCTGAATGGCTGGCGCTGCGTGAACCCATCGATCATCGCTCGATCAACGAAGAGCTTCGTGCCGAACTGCTGGCCTGGGTTGGCCAGCGCGCGCATGTCCGCATCGCCGATCTCGGCAGCGGCTCCGGCTCGAACCTGCGCGGCCTGGCGCCGCTGCTGCCAAAGTCCCAACATTGGCGCCTGATGGATCATGACGAGGCCTTGCTCGATCATGCCAATCTGGCGATCACCGCCTGGGCCGACGAATTCGCCGGCGACGATGACCGCATCAGCGTCCGCATCAAAGACAAGAAACTGACGCTCGATTTCGTTCAGGCCGATCTCGCGGATGAGCCGGCTGCGGTTTTCGAGGAGCCGCTCGATCTCGTCACCGCTGCGGCTTTTTTCGATCTCGTCTCGGAAGAGTGGGTCGACGGTTTCTGCCGCGAACTGGCGGCCCGCAAACTGCCGCTCTATGCGGTGCTCACCTATGACGGCACCGAGACATGGACGCCGCCCCATGAGGCCGATGCCGCCATGCTGGCGGCCTTCCACGCGCATCAGGGGCGCGACAAGGGTTTTGGCCCCGCCGCTGGCCCGCAGGCGGCCGCGATCCTGCGACGTGCGCTTGAACGGCACGGCTATCGCGTGTCGACCGGCGACAGCCCGTGGCTGCTTGAGGCCCCCAATCGCTCCTTGATTGCGGAGCTGGCCAAAGGCAGCGCGGCGGCGGTGCGCGAAACCGGACAGGTGGCGCCGGAACAGGTCGAAGCCTGGCTCACGGCGCGCCGAGAGGCGTCAGCCTGCGAGATCGGGCATATCGACCTGTTCGCGCTGCCGGCTTAAGGCGCCTTGCTCCACTCGGCCGCTTTGCGGCCGACCACCGGGGCGATGTTGGGCAGTTTGTCCGCAGCCAGCCGATCGACGATGCCACGCTTGATGGCATCCACCAGCGGCATGCCGCCATAGACCAGCGACGAATAGAGCTGCAGCAAAGTGGCGCCCGCTTCGAGCTTGGCGAAGGCCGTCGCGGCATCGGTGATGCCGCCGGCACCAACGATCGGAAAAGCCCCGTCGGCACGCTGAAACACTTGCGCCAGCACGCGCGTCGACAAAGCAAACAAGGGCCGACCGGACAGGCCGCCCTGCTCGCCCTTGAACGCGCTCGTCAGCGTTGCGGGGCGTGTCACCGTCGTATTGCCGACGATCATGCCGTCGACGGCACGGGCGCGGGCAACGCGCACGATATCGTCGAGATCACCTTCGGTGAGATCGGGCGCAATCTTCAAGAGCACGGGCTTGCGGCCGAAACGTTGCGCCTTGCGATCGCGCGCCTCGATAACGCGCGCCAGCAGATCGTCGAGCACGGAGGCCTGCTGCAGATCGCGCAAGCCCGGCGTGTTCGGCGAGGAAATATTGACGGTGAAATAGCCCGCCACATCGGCAAAGGCGTTGATGCCGGTCACATAATCTTCGACACGATCGCTGGCATCCTTGTTGGCGCCGACATTGATGCCGACGACACCCGCACGCGCGCCGCGCGCCGTCAGGCGGCGATGCACGACCTCATGCCCTTCGCTATTAAAGCCAAAGCGATTGATAACGCCTTCATCCTCGACGAGGCGAAACAGGCGCGGACGCTGATTGCCCGGCTGCGGACGCGGCGTGATCGTGCCGACTTCGGTGAAGCCGAAGCCGGCGCGCAGCACCGCATCGGGCACATCGCCGCCCTTGTCGAAACCGGCGGCCATGCCGAGCGGATTGGGAAAGGACAAACCAAAGGCCTCAACCTTGAGGCGTGGATCGTCCCGGCCTGCCGCCGGCAGCGGCAGTTTGCGCATGGCGGCGATGGTCAGGCCGTGAGCCTGTTCGGAGTCGAGCTGGGCCAGAACGGGACGCGCCAGCATCCAAAGAAGGTTCATCACGGCAGCAGCCCCGCGAAGTCATGGGTGCCGGCTGCAAGCGGCAGGGGCTTGGCCCAGATCACCTCAGCGAGGGCGAAAGGCCGATAGAGATGGGGAAACAACTGGCCGCCGCGCGACGGCTCCCACTTCAAATCCGCGCCCAAAGCATCGGCATCGAGGGCCGCCAGCACCAGGCCGGACTGGCCGGCGAAATGTTTCGCGGCCGTTTCGCGTGCCTGATCGGCGGTGGAAAAATGGATAAAGCCGTCGGCCAGATCGACCGGCGCGCCGGCGAAAGAACCGCTCTTTTGCGCTATATCCCACTGTTCTTGCGTGGCAATCTTGTAAATCAGCCGCACCCGCCGCTCCAGCTTTCGTCGAACCCTAGCGTCTTGTTTTGACGCGTTTTCTTCACGCGAACCGGTGTCCACTTCGAAAACGCTATAGGGGGCGGCGCGGGGCGGTGCAATCGATCCCGAAAAAGCTATAGTGGACAGGAATATTGTCACAGGGCTGCCGCTGTTTCACGAGGGCATCTTGCTGACCCACGACCAGATCTGGAGCGCCATCGACGCGCTGGCCGAACGCCAGGGGCTCACCGCCTCGGCCCTGGCGCGCAAAGCCGGGCTCGACCCGACCACGTTCAACAAGTCCAAACGCACCACCGCCGATGGCCGCCTGCGCTGGCCCTCAACGGAATCGGTGGCGAAATGCTTGGCCGCGACGGAAACCTCGATCGAGGATTTAGTCACCCTGCTGGTGCCCAACAGCGAACCGCCACGCCGCTTCCTGCCGCTCATCGATCTGGCTCAGGCCGGCACCGACGGCGCCTTCGACGAGAACGGCGCACCATCGGGCAATGCATCGGATCACATTTGGCTTGATAGCGACATCCCCGCCTTCACCGACGAAGCGGCCTACGTGCTCGATCTTTCCAGCGACGATCTGCTGCCGCTCTATCGCACGGGTGAACGGCTGATCGTTTCACCGGCATCGGTGCCGCGCGCCGGCGACAAGATCATCTTGAGAACCCTGTCCGGCACGCTGCACGTTGCGGAACTGGCGCACATTACCGATACGTCGGTGACGTTGAAAGCGACGCATCCTGGCGCCGCCGATCATGTGATCGACATGGACGACATCCTCTGGATGTCGCGCATCGTCTGGGCCAGCCAATAGGCGCGCTTACAAGATCGCTGCGGCACCGCTCGGAAAGGCCAGCAACCACAGGCCACGCCCGGTATAAATCGCGCTTAGTGCCCAGATGAGCCATTGCGTCCATTTGCGAAAGTTCGCATCGCTCATGCGGTTGAGCACGCCGGTGGCCGCCGAGCCGCCGGCAAACGTCAGCAGCACATAGACGACGAACAGCCAGATCGGCACATATTCGCTCGCCTCCAAGGCCAAAGCGCCGAAATAGAGAAAGCGCATGGCTTGCGAGAACAATTGGGTCACCGCCTTGGTGGCGACGATGACATGGCGGCTGAGCGGGCTCGCCTGGAAAAACATGTCGAGCACATTGCCCGCGCCGCCAATGGCGATTTGCAGCACGATGACGATGAAGCCGCAAACGGGCGCCATGCCGCGCTTGGTGATGTCGGGCGCCAAATGTTTCGGCAGCAGACTGCCGATCAACGGCGTCAAGCCGAGGCCGAGATAGACGACGGGCTTGGAGGGCACGAAGGCGATGAAGAGCATCAGCACATAGCCGATGATGGAACCGGCGACATAACGCCAGGTGAGCGGCCAATCGATATGGCGGCGCCAGAGAATGCCCCGCCACAGGCCCGACATGAACATCAGCGCCGAGAACAAGGTCATCGCTGCGCTGACCGGCATATAGTAGAGCAGCACCGCCAGGATGAACTGGCCGCCAACCATGCCGAATATGCCCGACGTGAAGGCGCCGAGAAATGTCACGGCGCCGATGGCAAGACCGGCGGATAGGGTTATCACCCGGCGTTTCCTCTTTCTTATAACGGGCGGTCTTTATTGAAGCTTACGCTTCACGCCGCCCGATTCTGCAAAAAAACTTCGTGTTCTCTGACCAAAGCGCCCGACAGCGCCTTGGCGATCAAAGCGCGTGTTTCGGGAATGCCATAGAGCGCCGCGAACGAGCCGAAGCGCGGCCCGCGGCTCTCGCCCAATAGCACCTGATAGAGCATGTTGAACCAGTCGTTCGACACGCCCGGCCGCTCCGGCGTCGCGCCCTTGGCCTTCATGTCCTGATA
This sequence comes from Rhizobiales bacterium 62-17, assembly GCA_001898965.1. GTDB lineage: Bacteria > Pseudomonadota > Alphaproteobacteria > Rhizobiales > Beijerinckiaceae > Terripilifer. The sequence goes on along the minus strand of MKVW01000001.1, from coordinate 24,554 downwards.
GCGCGGGATGGGCCGCGCCACATCATAGAGCATGGTTTGAATGTCTTCGGTGCTGGCATCGGCCGGCAGCTTCGCGAGTTCCGCATCGAGCGTTTCGAGTGCCGCGCGCTCGACATCGTCGGGCAGACGGTAGGTCTTGGCCGGGCGGACGAAATCGCGGAAGTAGGCCACCGCGTAACCGACAAGAAGATCGAGACGCGGATGGGTCTCGCGCGACACGCCAGGCGCATAGCGACGCAGGAAGGCCCAGAGCACCTGCGGATCCTCGCTGTTGGCGACGGCGGCCAGATTGAGCAGCATGACGAAGGAAATCGTCGTGCCGCTGCCGCTCTCGCCCGCCTGATGCAGCACTTCCGGTGCCGGCGGCTCGCCGCCGTGAATGTGCCACACCGGATTGCCGAGCCGGTTCTTCCAGTCCTGCCGCTCATAGCCATTGAGGAATTGCAGATATTCGTCGACGGCGCGCGGAATGGCATCGAAATAGAGACGCTTGGCTTCGCGCGGCTTCTGAAACATGAACAGCGACAGCGATTCCGGGCTCGCATAGGTGAGCCATTGCTCGATCGTCAGGCCGTTGCCCTTCGACTTGGAAATCTTCTGGCCCTTCTCGTCGAGGAAGAGTTCGTAGTTAAAACCTTCCGGCGGCGTGCCGCCGAGCACGCGCACGATATTGCCGGAGAGCTTCACGGAATCGATGAGATCCTTGCCGGCCATTTCATAGTCGACGCCGAGCGCCGCCCAGCGCAGCGCCCAATCGGCCTTCCACTGACACTTGACCGCGCCACCCGTGACCGTCGTTTCCACCTTCTCGCCGGTGTCGGGATCGACATAGACGACGGTGCCCTTCGACGCATTGCGCTCGATCATCGGCACTTGCAGCACGATGCCAGTGCGCGGCGAGACGGGCAGGAAAGGCGAATAGGTGGCGCGACGATCGGGGCCCAAGGTCGGCAGGATGATGTCCATCACCTTGTCGTAGACTTCGAGCATGCGCAGCAGCATCGCGTCGAAACGGCCCGACGTGTAATAGTCGGTCGAAGAGGCGAATTCGTAATCGAAGCCGAACTTATCGAGGAAGGTGCGCAAGCGCGCGTTGTTGGCGGCGCCGAACGACGGATATTCGTTGGAGAAAGGATCGGGCACGCGCGTCAGCGGCTTGCCGAGATATTGCGCCATCATCTCGCGATTGGGCACATTGTCGGGCACCTTGCGCAGGCCGTCCATGTCGTCGGAGAAGGCGAGCAGACGCGTGGCGATCTTGCCTTCGGTCATCACCGTAAAGGCATGGCGCACCATGGTGGTGCGCGCCACTTCGCCGAACGTGCCGATGTGAGGCAGTCCCGACGGACCGTAACCGGTTTCAAACAAAACCGATTTCTGGCCGGTCCGCTCGATGCGCTGAATGATCTTGCGGGCCTCCTCGAAGGGCCAGGCTGCGGAAACGCGCGCCGCATCGGCGAGCGAAAGAGGATCGGCGGTCATCGACATGTCCCGGAGATGAAGCGCCAGCCATCGGCGGCAGGCGCGAATTTCGCCGCACCCTAAACACTTTCCGCCGCAGTGAAAACCCATTCATGAGGCATCGAACAGGCCCGTTTCACTTGCGTCCGACACAACATCGTGCGACCAGCGGACGCGGGGCGCCACTGGGCGCCGGATGTGGCGAATCGGCGAATGCGGCAAGCCAGACAGCGCAAAGAGGCCTTTCAGCGGATATTGCTCCGGACGGTGCTGGCCGGCGCGCTTGCCTGGACGGCCACGGTGCCACTCCCGGCCCTCGCCCAACAAGCACAAAACAACGCGTCCGGCGTGCCGATGTTCTGGGATCCGCAACGCCGTCTCGAGCGCCCGGACACGAGCGCGCTACGCAGCCTGCGGATCATCACCGACGACGAATATCCGCCCTTCGGCTTTACCGCGGCGGACGGCCTGCTGACCGGCTTCAATGTCGATCTGGCGCGGGCGATCTGCGATGAGCTCAAGGTGAGCTGCACGATCCAGGCGCGGCGCTTCGACACGATTTTGGACACGCTCGACAAGAACGAGGCCGATGCGGCTATCGCCTCCATTGCCATCACCCCGCGCAATCTGGCGCGGGCGGACTTTACCCAGCCCTATTATCGCACGCCCGCCCGTTTCGTGACGCGCACCGGCACGGTGCTCGACGATCCCCGCCCCGAGACGCTCGCCGGCAAGGTGATCGGCGTGCAGGCGCGTACGGCGCACGAGGCTTATCTGCAAAAATTCTTCAGCGCGGCGGAGATCAAATCCTATGATTCCGCTTTGGCTTTACGCTCGGCGCTGAAGCGCGACGAAGTGCCGGTTATCTTCGGCGACGGTGTCTCGCTGGCGCTCTGGCTCAACGGCAGCGATGCGGAAGGCTGCTGCGCCTTTCGCGGTGGCCCGTTCCTGGAGAGCAGTTATTTCGGCGAAGGCGTCGGCATTGCGGTGAAGCGCGACAATGCCCCGATGCGCCGCATCCTGGATTTCGCGCTGGCCCGCTTGGCGCAGCGCGGCGTCTATGCGGAACTCTATCTGAAATATTTTCCGATCGGATTTTTCTAATCAGCTAGCTGCAATCTTGGTGTCATCCCGGGTCACCTGCGGTGCCCGGGATGACACCGAGGCTTCGGCACACGGCTCAAAGATAGCGCCACTTTCTCGCCAGTTCTTGCGGCATCTTCTGTGTGTTGAGCGCGGTGATCAACCTTTCGGCGTGATCGTGACGATACATTCGTCATTGGTATCAAGGCCGGCTTTTTCACACTGCGGGGCGGTCAGATTGAAGAAAAAGACGTCCGATCCCTTGCCCCAAGGCTGAACTTTTCGGACGAACGGTCCTGCCTCGTTCAGCATGATATCGGCCATAAAAGCCTGGGTACGGCCCTTCACATACTCTGCTTTAACGACGACATAGCGTGGCAAGAAGTCTCGTTTGCGCAATATTCTTGCCGCGAATTTCATTTGGCTTTGCCCCACGAAATCCCCTTCTCTCAATCATCGCTCACAGATATCGCGCCAGCTCCTTCGCCAATTCCTGCGGCGTCTTCTGGGTGTTGAGCGCGGTGACGAAGCGGCCCTGCTTATCCATCAGATAGACGATGGCGCTGTGATCCATCGTATATTCGCTGCCCTCGCCCGGCACGCGACGCGCGAAGACGCGATAGGTCTTCATGACACGATCGACGGATTCGCGCGGGCCGGTGCCGGCTTCGATGCGCGGATCGAAATTGGAGAGATAGTCTTTCAGCACGTCCGGCGTATCGCGCTCGGGATCGACGGTGACGAACAGGCCGCCGATCTTTTTGTCTGCGCCAAGTGCCTTGAACGTCTCGGTGATGTCGAACAGCGTCGTCGGGCAGACATCCGGGCAATGGGTATAGCCGAAGAAGACCAGGAACGGTTTGCCGAGCATGTCGCGATCGGTGATCGCCTTGCCGTCCTTGCCGATGAGCGCGAATGGACCACCGATCGCCGCCGGCTGCGGCGCGCCGACACCGCCGCCCGTCTGGCGCAGGGTGACGTAAGCGGTGGTCCCCAACAGGGCGACGCCGAGAATGAGACAGATGATCGGGACTATCAGGCGACGCTGGGCGCTGGTCATCAAACTTTCCTAACGGTTCCGCGAGCCTCAGAAACAGCTCGCCACCGCAGTCGCCAGATCCATGAAGATGGTCGGCCCGAAGTTGATCCACATGGCCATGGCCGCCACGAACATGAGGCCGAAACCGGCCAGCACCAACCGCACGGCCAGACGGCCGGAACGGTCTTCGCTGTTGCCCGTATCGACGTCGTGGGTCACGCCGGTCTCACTTCAAAGACTGCAGTGCCACCAATATAGGCGGTCCGGCCGGCCGGCGCATCCCTTCAGAGGCCCCAGCGGCAATCGGACGCTTGATAGCGTTTCACGTCCCAGCAGAATCGTCAGGATATTTCGGCCGTCAGGGCCCGCAGAAAGCCGAGGCACGCCGCCAATTCGCTTTCCTCGACGAATTCGTCGGGCTGATGCGCCTGGTCGATACTGCCCGGCCCGCAGACCACCGTCGGCACGCCGGCGGTCTGGAAACGGCCGGCCTCGGTGGCATAGGGCACGGCGATGGTGCGGTTCGATTTGCTCAGTTTCAGAGCCAGGGTCTCGGCGACCGAGCCAGGCTCAGCGGCGAGACCTGGTACTTCCACCTCGGTTACCGTCTCGATGCGTGCGTCCGGCGCATAGCGGCGCAGGCGCGGCAGGACGGTCGCGGCGGCATAATCTTCCAGCCGGCGCAACGCCCGGTTCTGGGCCACGCCCGGCAAGCCGCGAAACTCCCACAGGAAGGTGCAGCTCTTGGCCAGGATGTTGCGGGCCGTGCCGCCATTGATCGTGCCGACGCTGAGCGAGGAAAAGGCCGGCTCGAAACGTCCGGACGGATCGCCCTCCTCCGCCAATTCGTCGGCCATTCTGTAAAGATCGGTCACCAGCATGGCGGCGCCTTCGATGGCATTGGCGCCGAGATAAGGCTTGGAGGAATGCGCTTCGTGGCCGTACACAGTGGTGACGAAGGTGGCGATGCTTTTATGCGCATCGGCAACCTTCATCTGCGTCGGTTCGCCGACGATGACGGCACGCGGCCGCGGCAGATCAGCGCCAAACCGCGCGATCGTATCGACCGGGCCAAGACAGGTCGTCTCTTCGTCGTAACTCAGCAGAATATGGACCGGCACTTTGAGATCGGCGGCCTGAAACTCCTCGATCATGGCGAGGCAGCAGGCGTCAAAGCCTTTCATGTCGCAAGTGCCGCGACCGAACAGCCGCTTACCCTCACGGCGCACGGTGAACGGATCGCTCGTCCAGGTCTGGCCGACGACGGGCACCACGTCGGTATGGCCCGACAGGACGATGCCGCCGTCGCGCATCGGCCCGATGGTGGCAAACACCGCCGCCTTGTCGCCAGCCTTGTTCGGCACGGTGACATGAGCGACGCCGCGTTCACGCAGATAGTCTTCGATGAAGGCGACGATCGGCAGGTTCGACTTCGAGCTTTCGGTGTCGAAGGCGATCAGCCGCGCCATCAAATCGATGGTGCGGGAGAGACGATCGTCGGTCGCGGCAGACATGCCAACTCCGTGAGCGCGAAGCTCTAGTTGAGAACGCGTCGGGCGTGGGGGCTGTCGAGAGAAAAGGCCGGGATGTCGACCTCGAATTTTTCCGCTTCTTTGCCCGCTTCCTTGTCGGCTTCGAGATCGACGAAGCTGTAGGAGCCCACCATGATGCCTGATGGCGTGGTGAGCGGGCAGCCCGAGGTATAGCGGAACTTCTCTCCCGGTTGCAGAACCGGCTGTTCGCCGACGACGCCCGGGCCACGCACTTCCTCGCGCCGGCCATTGGCATCGGTGATTTGCCAGTGGCGGTGCATCAGTTGCACGGCATGGTCGCCCATATTGGTGATATCGACCGAGTAGGCCCAGAAGAACCGCCCGGCATCCGGCTGCGACCGATCGGCCAGGAATTCCGGCTCGACGGACACTTCGATGTTGTGGGTCGTTGATTTGTACATGGCGCCAGTTTGCCCCAAACCCATAGCCGTCGTCGAGCCCTTCGCATCTGCAAAATAATACGTCCGTTTCATGGGAAACGCTGCCGATTGTTTTTGACAATTATTTGAAACTACGGATGCGGCGGCGCGAAAGACCATTTGTTCTTGCGGGACGATCGCGAAAGCCGTTTCGCCAAGCTCCTGGAGGCCGACCCGGCTGCCCACGACCTTTGTCTATTATGATCAAGCGACGGACACGCTAGACTGCCGGCGAGAGGGAGAGGGACATGAATGACACGATGTCGCGCCGCCGGGCGCTTGCGGGTATCGGGGCGAGCCTTGCGGCGCCCGCCATTCTGACACATCCATCCTGGGCCCAGTCGCCTTTCGCCGCCGGCAAGACCATCCGCATGGTGGTGCCGTTCACCCCTGGCGGTGCCACCGACGTGATCGCCCGCATCGTCGCCGACAAGCTCGGGCAGATGTGGAACACGTCCATCGTCGTCGAGAACAAAGCTGGCGCCGGCGGCAATATCGGCAATGAAATGGTGGCGCGCGCCGATCCCAATGGCGAGACCATGCTGATGAGCACCATCGGTCTGGCGCTCAACGCCTTCCTCTACAAAAAACTGACTTACGATCCGATCGGCGATTTCACGCCGGTGTCGCTGATCACCATGATGCCGAACATGTTGATCGCGCCGGTGAACGCCCCGTTCAAATCGGTCGCCGAACTCGTCGCTTATGGCCGTGCCAATCAGGGCAAGCTGTCCTATGCCTCATCAGGCGTCGGCACGTCGATTCATCTGTGCGGCGAATTGTTCAAGAAACTCACCGGCATTCAGATGGCGCATGTGCCCTATCGCGGCAGCGCGCCGGCCGTGCAGGACGTGATGGGCGGGCGCTGCGATCTGATGTTCGACAACATCACGTCATCGCTGCCGCAAGTGCAGGGCAAAACGCTGCAAGGTCTCGCGGTCACCACTTTGAAACGCTCGGCTTTCGTACCCGATCTGCCGCCGGTGAACGAGACGGTGCCTGGCTTCGATGTCTCCGCCTGGTTCGGCACGCTGGTACCGGCGAAGACACCGCCGGAGATCGTCGCGCGTCTGTCCCGCGATACGCAGCAGGCTTTGACGGATCCGAATGTGAAACAACGGCTGGCGGCACTGGCGGCCGAGCCGCTGGGCGCCAGCGGCCAAGACTTCGGCAAGTTGATCCGCAGCGAGACCGACAAATGGGGCAAGCTGATCAAGGAAGCCGGAATCAGCGCCGAATAGAACGGCGCTGAGAGATCAATGCGGCGCGGCGGCCCGGCGCAGGCGATCGTTGATCGCCTCGCCCAGGCCTTCGTTGGGAATGGGCGCGACCGCGACCTGATCGACGGCAGCCGCATCGAGTTGATGCAGAGAGGCGAAGAGATTGGCCGCCGCCTCTTCGAGGAAGCCGTCCGGAGACAAATCGATATGAACGACACCGCCGGACAATTGCCCACCGAAATCGAGCACCGCCTCGCCGGGCTTCACATCGGTGGCGTTGAGGCGCAGGCGCGCATGCGGCGCATAGTGCGACGTCAGCATGCCCGGCGCGATGACCTTGTCGTCGGCAGGATCAGCCAATTCGGTGTCGAGAATGACTTCCAGCTCCTCGCGCTGCGTGCCGCCCGGCCGCAACACGACGGGCGTGCCGCCGAGGCAGGCGATGATGGTCGACTCGACGCCGATACGCGAGGCACCGCCATCGATGATGAGATCGACGCCGTTGCCGAGATCGGCGGCGACATGATCGGCGGTGGTCGGGCTGAGCCGGCCGGAGCTGTTGGCCGAGGGCGCCGCCACCGGCCGATCAAGTTGTTCAAGAATGGCGAGCGTCGTCGCATTGGCCGGCACGCGCAGACCGATCGTGTCGAGGCCGGCGCGCGCCAGTTCGCACACCGGACAATCGGGACGGATCGGCACGACTATGGTCATCGGGCCCGGCCAGAACGAGCGGGCGAGCGTCAGCGCATATTTGTCGAAAACGCCAATCCGCTCGGCGGCGACAATGTCGGCGACATGGGCGATCAGCGGATTGAAGCTTGGCCGACCCTTGAGGGCGAAAATCCTGGCCACCGCCTCACTGGAGGTGGCATCGGCGCCAAGGCCATAGACCGTCTCGGTGGGCAGCGCGACGAGGCCGCCGGAGCGCAAAATCTCGACCGCCTGCTCGACCGCTTCCGGCCCTGCATTCATACGGTTGAGAGATTTTCCCTGTTCGAGTTGGGTCGCCAATTCCGCCATCATGTCCGTTCACCCGGATTCGTGTTGCCAAGGGCTGGAAATGGGCTGTATATAGTTTACATGTAAACCAAAATCCGCCGCCCGTTGATGGCTTGTCGGCTGCACGGGCTTCTGCGTCAAGAAGGGCAGGATTGCTAAAGGAGCCACACGTGACTTATCGGGTTCCCCTCAACGACATTCTGTTTTCCATGACCCATGCCGCCGGCATGGATCGCGGCGTCGCCGATGGCATTTACACGGATCTGGGCGACGGTTTCGCCGGGACGATCCTGGAACAGGCCGCCGCCTTCGCCGAAGGCGTGCTGGAGCCGATCAACCGGCAGGGCGACCAGAACGGCGCGAAACTGGCCGATGGCGTGGTGACGACCGCGCCGGGCTGGAAACAGGCCTATGGCCAGTGGATCGAAGGCGGCTGGGCCGGCGTGACCGCCTCGCAAGAGGCCGGCGGCATGGGCCTGCCGCATCTGCTCGATTCCGCCTGCCTGGAAATGTGGTCCTCGGCCAACATGGCCTTCATGCTCTGCCCGATGCTGAGCTCCGGCGCCATTCTGGCGCTCGAACGCCACGGCTCCGAAGCGCTACAGCAGACCTATCTGCCGAAAATCGTTTCCGGCGAATGGTCGGCGACGATGAACCTCACCGAACCGCAAGCTGGCTCCGATCTCGCCGCCTTGCGTACGCGGGCGGAGAAACAGGCCGACGGCACCTATCGCGTCTTCGGCCAGAAGATTTTCATCACCTATGGCGAACACGATATGGCCGAGAACATCGTCCATCTCGTGCTGGCCCGCCTGCCCGACGCGCCGGCCGGCACGCGCGGCATTTCGTTGTTCCTGGTGCCGAAATATCTGCCTGGCGCCAATGGCGCGCTCGGCGCCCTCAACGACGTGCGCTGCCACAGCCTCGAACACAAGATGGGCATTCATGCTTCGCCGACCTGCACGATGATCTATGGCGATCAGGATGGCGCCGTCGGCTATATCGTTGGCGAGGAAAACAAGGGCCTCGCCTGCATGTTCACGATGATGAACAATGCGCGCCTCGGCGTTGGCCTGCAGGGCGTGGCGCTGGCCGAACTCGCCACCCAGAAAGCCATCGACTATGCCAATGAGCGCCGGCAGGGCCGCGCCACGGGTTTTTCGGGCCAGGGCATGAGCCCGATCGCTCTGCATCCCGACGTGCGGCGCATGCTGCTGACCATGAAATCATCAACAGCCGCTGCGCGCGCCATCTGCTACATGACCGCCGAAGCGATCGATCGTTCGCATCGCGCTGAAGACGCCGATGCCCGCAAGCAGGCGGGCGAACGCGCCAGCCTGCTGACGCCGGTCGCGAAGGCTTTCTCGACCGACATCGGCAATGAAGTGACCTCGCTCGGTGTGCAGGTGCATGGTGGCATGGGCTTCATCGAGGAGACGGGCGCCGCGCAGTTCATGCGCGATGCCCGGATCGCCGCGATCTATGAAGGCACCAACGGCATCCAGGCCATCGATCTGGTGCAACGCAAGCTGCCGCTCTCCAACGGCGAGACGGTGGCCCGCGAAATCGCCGACATGCGCGCCGTCGTCGCCGATGTCGCCAAAGTCAATGATCCAGCCTTCGGCGCCACGGCGGCGCGTCTCGGCGAATGTATCGACGCCCTGGAAGTGGCGACACGCTATATGCTGGACGCGCTTGCCGCACGGCCGGACGATGCGCTGGCCGGCGCCACGCCCTATCTGCGCTTGTTCGGCCTGGCACGCGGTGGCACGGCGCTGGCCCGCATGGGTCTTGCCGCGCTCAATGCCAACGGCCACGAAGCCCACGTCGATATCGCCCGCTTCTTCGCCGAAAATCTCTGCGTTGGCGGCAAGGGGCTCGAATGGACCGTGACCGGCGGCGCCGCCTCCGTCCACACCGCCGAACGGGCGCTTGCATCATGAACGATCACATCACCACAGCTGCGGCCGATGGCGTGCTCGCCATCACGATGAACCGGCCGGACAAGAAGAACGCCCTCACCGGCGCCATGTATGAGGCGATGATCGCCGCCATCGATGCCGCCGAGGCCGATGGCAAGATCGGCGCCCTGCTGCTGCGCGGCAGCGGCGGGCTGTTCACATCAGGCAACGACATCGCCGATTTCCTGTCGTCGACAAGCGCGATCGAGGATTTTCCGGCGCTGCGTTTCATCCGCCGCTTCGCGATTTGCGACAAACCGATCGTCGCGGCGGTGGACGGCGCGGCGATCGGCGTCGGCACGACGATCCTGTTCCATTGCGATCTCGTCTATGCGGCGCCCGATGCGGCTTTCCGCATGCCCTTCGTCGATCTCGGCCTGGTTCCGGAAGCCGCCGCCTCCTTGCTCGTGCCGGCGCGCGTCGGCATCGCCAAGGCGAGCGAATGGCTGTTGCTTGGCGAAAGTTTCGATGCCGCCGAAGCGCATCGTGTCGGCCTCGTCAACGCCATCGTCGACAAGGATCGCCTGCAGGCCCATGCGCTGGAGAAGGCGCGCGCGCTGGCCGCCAAACCGCGCAATGCAGTGGCGACGACGCGGCGACTGATGCGCGGCGATCGCGACCCCATTCTCGACCGGATGGGCGTGGAGGCACGGGCTTTCGGCGCGGCGCTCAAGTCCGACGAAGCCCGCGCCGCCTTCACGGCCTTCATGGCCAAATCCAAGAAATAATCAGAGATCACGGAGCAGCACGATGACGACGCCCGCAGGCACGCTCGCCGGCAAGACCCTGTTCATCACCGGCGCCTCGCGTGGCATCGGCCTCGCCATCGCGCTGCGCGCTGCCCGCGACGGCGCCAATATCGCCATCGCCGCCAAGACGGCGGAACCGCATCCGAAACTGCCCGGCACGATCTATACGGCGGCCGAAGAAATCGAGAAGGCCGGCGGCAAGGCCCTGCCGCTTCTCGTCGATGTGAGAGAAGATGCGCAGGTGCGCGAGGCGATCGAAAAGACCGCTGCGCATTTCGGCTCGCTCGACATCGTCGTCAACAATGCCAGCGCCATTTCCCTCACCGATTCCCAAGCCACCGACATGCGCCGCTACGATCTGATGCATCAGATCAATTCACGCGGCACATTCATGGTGTCGAAATTCGCCGTGCCTTTCCTGGCCCAAGCTGAAAATCCGCACATCCTCATGCTGTCGCCGCCGCTCGACATGAAGGAAAAATGGTTCGCGCCGCACACCGCCTATACGATGGCGAAGTTCGGCATGAGCATGGTGGTGCTGGGGCTGGCCGGCGAGCTGCGCCGCAAAGGCATCGCCGTCAACGCGCTGTGGCCGCGTACGACCATCGCCACCTCGGCGATCAAGAACCTGCTCGGCGGCGATGCGCTGATGCAAGCCTCGCGCACGCCCGACATTCTCGCCGATGCGGCGCATATGATCTTCTGCACGCCGGCCAAGACGCTGACCGGCCAGTTCATCATCGACGACACCTTCCTCTACGAGAACGGCGTGCGCGATTTCGATCGCTATCGGGCCAATCCGAGCCAAGCACTGGCGCAAGACTTCTTCGTACCGGCGGACAGTGTTCCGCCAGTCAGCCTCGCTGCGTTGAAATAAAACCTAGCGCTTGTTGCCGAAGAGCTGGCCGAGAATATCGTTGAGATTGGCCTGCTGCTGCGGCGCCTGCTGGGTGCCATGCCCGAGGATTTTCCCGAGCATGTCCTGAATCGCTTGCGGATCGAAACCACCAGGAAAGGCCACCTGCCCGGGACCGGCCTGCCCTGGCGTAGGTGCTTGTGGCGTAGCGCCGCCTGTCTGGGGTGCGCCTGAAGGCTGGCCGACCTTATCGAGAATGTCGCCGCCGCCCGACGAGCCTGTCTGCGGCGGCTGGCCGAGAGCGCCGCCGAGAATCTGCCCGAGGATGTCGCCGAGACCACCGCCGCCGGCGCCTCCCGGAAGACCGTTACCTGGCATGCCGCCTGGGAGCCCACCCGGAAGACCATTGCCCGGCAGGCCGCTGCCTTGAGGCATCCCGCCTTGCGGCGCGGTCTGCGGACCCGGCAGACCGAAGGCGCCGCCGATCTGTTCCAAAATGCCGCCGAGGCCCTGATCCTTCATCGACTTGGTCAGGCCACCCATCACGATGGCGATGATCGCCGGCATCAGCTTCTGCATGATGTCCTGGCTTACATTAGCGGCCTGCGCCGCATGAGCGGCGAGCTGGCGGGAGGTGTCGCGATCGCCAAACATCTGGCCCAGCATGTCGCGGCCGAACTGGCGCGCGTCGCCAGCCTGCGCGGCGGCTGGATTGGAGAAAGCGGCCATGCCCTGACCGCTCATCATCGCCGAGAAGAGTTCAGCCATGCCTTGCGGGTCTTGCGCCTTGGCTTGCAGACGCTGCGACATCGCCGGCAAGATCGCGCCGACCGCCGCTTCCGCCTGCTGGTCGGACAGACCGTACATGCGCGCCAGGGTTTTGACGCCATCACCCCCCTGCGAAGCCTGCACGATTTCGTAGAGATTAAACATGTCCGTCCCTTTCTCTAACGCCACGCCAAATGCCACACCTGCGCTTTCTTATCCCATTTCGCGCACCCGGGCGAGACGGCCGGTGACATAGAAGGCGACGAAGATGGCGATCAGGCTGAATAGAGCCGCGCCCGCCGCCATGCCCATCATCGCGCCTTCAGGCCCCCAGAGCTTAGCACCGATGGTAACGAAGGGAATCGTGCCCAAGGTCGAACGGCCCCAATTGAAGACCATCGATAACACCGGGTAACCGAGATTGTTAAAAGCCGCATTGGCGACGAACATACAGCCCAGAAACACCCAGGCGATCGCGCCAAAGCGGCAATAGAACATGATCAATTCCGCCGTCATCGCCGACGCATCGAACAGTTTGACGATCAACGGCGCCGCCAGGGCGAGGATGAGCCAGACCGCGAGACTATAGCCGCTCGAGAGCGTGAAACAGTCGATCAGCGTCCGGCGAATACGCGGAAACAGCCGTGCGCCATAGTTCTGCCCGATGATCGGGCCGACAGCGCCCGACAGAGCAAACAGCGGCCCGAAAGAGACGCCAATGATGCGATCGACGATCGTATAGGCGGCGACCACGTCCTGGCCGAAGGTGGCAAACACGCTCAGCGCATAAGAGGTCGAGACCGGTGCCGCGAGCGTGGTCAAGATCGCCGGGATGGCGATCCTCATCATGATTTTTAGATCGGGCAGCAAGGCCTGACGCTGTGGCCGACTGACCATGCGATGCACGCGCATGCAGCCCCAGGCGCCGACGGCGAGAAAACACAGACGGGAGAGGACAGTGACGATGGCGGCGCCATTGACGCCCAATCCGAGCGCGAAAATGAAGATCGGATCGAGGACCGCCGTGGCGAGGCCGCCGCCCAAGGTCACATACATGGCGCGGCGTGCGTCACCGCGCGCCCGTAGCAGAGCCGCGAACGCCATGCCGACCGACATCAACGGCAGCGACGGCAGCGAGATCAGCAGAAAAGTCGAAGAGACGTCGAGGACGTGATCCCGCGCGCCAAGCAAATGCAGCAGGTCGCGACGAAACGGCAGCATCGCCAGCGTCAAGACCACGGAGGCCACCGCGACATGGACGAGGCTGGACGCAGCGAGACGGCCGGCGCGCGCCTTGTCGCCGGCGCCGATCGCCTGCGCCACCAAGGCGCCGACAGCGATCGAAAAGCCGATGCTGATCGAGATCAGAAAGAACGACACCTGCGTGGCATAGCCGACGGCCGCCGTCAGCGCGTGATCGCCAAGCCAGGACACGTAGAGCAGCGACAGCAGATCGACGAAAAAAATCGCCATCAGGCCGATCGAGCCGGTCGTCGCCATGACGATCACATGGCGCATGATCGGGCCTTGCGTGAAGGCGGCGCGACTGCCGAGGGAAGGAACGGAGGACATCTGGACTCGATCCGGAAAATACAGGGCTGAACTCGAACCGAGGGCCGGACATCACGAAATCATCCGCCGGCTGGTCGGATTCTGGCAGGAAGCCGACCATTCATAGCATTTGATCGCAAAATTACGAGAAGCCCGGCTCTCTTCTTCGCCAATCATGGCAATTGAGCGACGAGCGGACCGGAAAACCACGCGGACGCGATTGGTAGTCCGGATTATTATATCAGCCCAGGTGATATCCGAGGAGTTTGCGGCACAGCCGCTCGAACACCTGCTGTTCGTCCGAATCGAGCGGCGATAGGAAACGGGTTTGCACCCTCTGCACCGCCGCCGTCGCCTGCGCCATCGCCTGCTCGCCTGCCGGCGTGATCGCCACGATATTCTGCCGCCGGTCTTCACGCGACGGCGTGCGGCTGACCCAGCCCTTGGCTTCGAGCCGGTCGATCACGCCGCCGATGGTGGCGCGATCGTAGCCGATCTGCGCCGCCAGATCCGCCTGCCCCAATCCACTGCGCTGCGCGATGGCGACGAGCGCCGCGAATTGCACGGGCGTCAGCTCCGACCCGACTTCCTCCGAGAACAGCCGCACCGCCACCTGTTGCAGGCGGCGGATGTAGTGGCCCGGCATAGCGTCCATATCGAGCGCCACGGAAAGTTCGACGTCGGGGCGCGCGCTGCTCATGCCAGACACTTTTCGACCGACCAGCCATAGAGCCATTCGAGCGCGTCGTAGTAGCGCTCCTGGCTGCGGCCCTGCCACAGTTGGTTGCGCACCAAACGCTCGACGCCGCCGGCATGAAACAGCCGACCCATTTCGCGCGCCGAATAGACCACGCGCGCCGTGCGCGGAATACGCTTCTCTTCGTAGAGCCGGAAGGCTTTTTGCAAATCGCCTTTGTGAACGCGGAGGGCTTCGCGCAAAGTCACCGCGTCTTCAAGCGCCATGCAGGCGCCTTGCGCCATATATTGCAGCATCGGATGGGCGGCATCGCCGAGTAAGGTGGCCCGCCCCTCGCCCCATTTCTCCACCGGATCGCGATCGGCGATCGACCAGCGCCGCCATGAGGTGGGCTTGTCGATGAGCTGGCGCGGACGCGGCGCGATATGCTGGAAATAGGATTGCACTTCCTCGCGCGAACCTTCGCGCACGCCCCATTCTTCCTTCTCGCGGCTGTGGAAGGTGACAACGATGTTGTATTGCTCGCCACCGCGCATCGGATAGTGAACCAGATGGCAGTTGGGGCCGACCCAGATGGTGGCGGCGTTCCAACGCAGATCGGCGGGAAATTCGTCACGCGGCGTCACGGCACGATAAACCACATGGCCCGGCACGCGATGGCCATCGCCAACCAGTTTTTCGCGCACGACCGACTTGACGCCGTCGCAGCCGATCAAAGCGATGCCGCGATATTCCTTGCCGTTGGCATCGCGCACGCGCGCGCCTTTGTCGTCGATGTCGATGCTCTCGATGCGCGAATTGGTGTGGAAGCGGACGTTCGACTTGGTCTGCACTTCCTCATAGACCGACAGATGAATGTCGGCGCGGTGGATCACCGCATAAGGATTTTTGAAGCGCTGGCGAAATTCTTCGCGCGCCGAAATCTTGCCGACGACGCTCTCGTCGACGGCGTCCATCATGATGAGATCGTCGGTGTAGACGGCGCGTGCCCGCGCCCGCGGACCACATCCCAGTGCGTCCATCGCTGCGAAGGCATTGGGGCCGAGCTGGATACCGGCGCCAATTTCGCCGATTTCAGCGGCTTGTTCGATCAATTCGACGTCGAACCCGGCCTGGTTGAGCGCCAGGGCGCAGCCCATGCCGCCAATGCCGCCGCCAATGACCAGCACCGTATTGTCGTGAGAAGCAGCCATCCTCGTCCTCCCAGTACTTTTGCCTGCATCGTAATTGTATCTATACATATAATATGTATGCAGTCAATCGACGCGCGATCGGAATCGGCTATAAGGCCGCCCGGACGACAACGACGGAGAACGCATGCGTATTGCGATGATTGGGTCCGGCTATGTCGGGCTGGTTTCTGGCGCCTGTTTCGCGGATTTTGGCCACACGGTTGTCTGCGTCGACAAGAGTGCCGACCGTATTGCCGCGCTCAAGCGGGGCGAAATACCGATTTTCGAGCCTGGCTTGGCGCCTCTCGTTGCCAGCAACGTCCGCCAGCAGCGCCTGTCGTTCACCACCGATCTTGCGCCGGCGGTTGCGGAAGCCGATGCGGTCTTCATCGCCGTCGGTACTCCGTCGCGGCGCGGCGATGGCCATGCGGACCTCGCCTATGTCTACGCAGCGGCGGCCGAGATTGCCGACGCCCTGAAAGGCTTCACCGTCGTCGTCAACAAATCCACCGTACCGGTGGGCACCGGCGATGAGGTCGAGCGGATCATCCGCGAACGACGTCCGGACGCCGAATTCGCCGTGGTCTCCAATCCGGAATTCCTGCGCGAGGGCGCGGCCATTTCGGATTTCAAGCGGCCGGATCGCATCGTCGTCGGTACCGACGATGCCAAAGCCCGCGATATTCTCACCGAAATCTATCGTCCGCTCTATCTCAATCAATCGCCTTTGGTCTTCATGGGGCGGCGGACGGCGGAACTGACCAAATATGCCGCCAACGCTTTTCTCGCCACCAAGATCACCTTCATCAACGAGATCGCCGACCTGTGCGAGAAGGCCGGCGCCGACGTGCAAGACGTGGCGCGCGGTATCGGCCTCGACAATCGCATCGGCTCAAAATTTCTGCATGCGGGACCGGGCTATGGCGGCTCCTGTTTCCCCAAGGACACGATGGCCCTGATCCGCACGGGTCACGACTTCGGCGCGCCGGTGCGGATCGTCGAAACGGTCGCGGCCTCCAACGAAGCGCGCAAGCAGCGGATGGCGGAGAAAATTCTCGATGCCTGTGGCGGCTCGGTCATCGGCAAGACGCTGGCCGTGCTCGGGCTCGCCTTCAAGCCGAATACGGACGATATGCGCGAAGCACCGGCGCTGACCATCGTGCCGGCGCTCCAGCAACGCGGCGCCGCCGTGCGCGCTTACGATCCGGAAGCGATGGAGCAAGCGCGGCCGTTGCTGCCTGGCGTCACGTTCTGCGACGATGCCTATGAATGCGTGAGGGATGCCGACGTGCTGGTCATCCTCACCGAATGGGATGCGTTTCGCGCGCTCGATCTCAAGCGCATTCGCGATCTGTTGGCCAAGCCGATCGTGGTCGATCTGCGCAACATCTATCGTCCCGAAGAAATGCTCCGGCACGATTTCACTTATATCAGCGTAGGGCGCGTTTAGGGTCTTTGCTCGAAAGCCCTATAGACGCTTCAAAACAGCATACCGTAGCCGCCGTCATCCGGCGGCGGCTTCTCATGCGTCGCCGGCATCTGCACTTCCGGTGAATCATTGGCGACTTTGTTGACGGCCGAGGAGACTTCGAACACTTCGAGGACATCCTCGCCCGCCGGTCGCATCAGAGCCGCGGCCTCTTCGGCATCGACCGCATCATTCTCGAGCCAGGCATCGAAATTCTCGGGCTCAAGGATGACCGGCATGCGATCGTGGATCGGCGCCATCACCGCATTGGCGGTGGTGGTGACGATGCAAGCGGTTTCCATTTCCTCGCCGTTCGGCCCCATCCAATTTTCCCACAGACCAGCAAGCGCCATCGGCGCACCGTCGCGGCGGCGAATGAGATAGGGCACGAGCGTCTTGCTGCGACCCTTGGCTTTCGATCCACGCTGCCATTCGTAAAATGCATCGGCGATGAAAATGCAGCGCCGGCGGCGCATGGCATTGCGAAAGCTCGGTTTATCGAAAATCGTTTCGGAACGCGCGTTGATGACCAAAGGAAAATCTTTTGGGTCTTTGACGAATCCCGGCAGAAAACCCCAGCGCAGAAGCGTGAAATGCCGCGCCTTACCGCCGGGCCCGTCGGCAACGCGGACCACCGGCACCGGCTGCGTCGGCGCGATATTGTAGCGTGGCGGAAAATTCGGCTGTTCGACGTAACGGAAAAAAGCGCGAATGCTGTCGGGGGCCTGCGTCACCGCGAAACGACCGCACATGATCAAAAATCCAGATCGTTAAAAAGCAAAGAGCCGGCCGAATTTCAGATGATTTGGCAATCTCTTATTATCATTCGCCATCTAAATTACCCCAACTTTTGTGAGCTCGACCGAATCGGTACGGACGGATGAACATGTCAAACGGGTCGGGTTCGGCCAGCAACAGCGTGTCTGCGATGGATGATACGGCGCCTTCACTCGTCAACCCGGCGTCTGGTCTGGCCAATGATTACCTTAATCTTTTCAACGAGATTTTGATGATCATCGAGCAATTGCCGACAATGCCGGAATTGTTCGACGATCTGCTAGCCTGGAAGCCCGTCACCTATCAGGAATATTTCTCCCGCTCGGTCTTGCCGGGCAGCCATTCCGCGCTCGCCGATTACAATCGCCTCAATCCCAGCTTCCGCAGTCGTTTCGAAGCCATCGTCGACGACCTCGATCGCCTTGCGACCGGAACCGTCGCGTCGATCCGCCGGCATATCAAGACCAAGGGCGCGGACGATCCGCAAACCCTGGCTGCGATTTGCGAGCGGGCGACGGTGGCGCTGCGTGAAAAGCTCAGTCGCGCCGTGGCACTCGTCAACCATGGCACGGCCGATACGGTCGAGGACGCGCAAGCGCGCGCCGACCGGCTGATGGCGGTGCGGATCAAGGCGCTGGCCGACGTGCGCGATTTCTGGGCGAAGCCGCGCTTCCCGACATCCGAGTAAAAAGCAGTCGTTCGCCGGCCGGCCGTCTCATCCCAGCGTCATGCTGTTGGCCGCAGGACCGTAATATCTGTCGCGCAGTTGCGAACCGATCAGAGTGGTGCCGGCGACGATCACCAGCGCTATGGCGACGACGATGATTCCATATTCGATCGAGGCCGCGCCCTTCGCATCGCGCCAGAATTTCAAAAGCCATGACATAGGGACGCCCTCCCGGTAGTTCCCCCAGTATGGCCATAATTGTTAATCGCCTGATTAACCGGGCAGATCCAATCCCGTTCACGGAATTTAACCCTGTTTGGCCGGCCGGGGCGCCCGCCCCTTTTCCCTTCAAATCACCGTGAAATCAGCGCCGTGGCCGATTATGCGTCCGCCCGTTGCATAGCTCCTCGCGCCCGCCTATGAAGACTCCGGCCCTGGGGGGCCCTTTGCAACCCACCGTTTCAAAAACGAGTTTCATGGCGCGCGACACGTCCGACACCACACCAATCGAATCGCGCAACGAACTCGTCGCCTGGTTTGAACAGGGCATCAAACAAAGCGGCGATCTGCTCGTGGGCACCGAACACGAGAAGTTCCCGTTCTACCTGGCCGACCAATCGCCGGTTCCCTATGACGGCGACCATGGCATCCGCGCCCTTCTCGAGGGCATGCAGACCGACGCCGGTTGGCAACCGATTTTCGACGGCGAGGCGCTGATCGGTCTTTTCGACGATCGCGGCGGCGCCATCTCGCTCGAACCTGGCGGCCAGTTCGAACTGTCGGGCGCGCCGCTCGCCAGCGCGCACGACACGGCCGCAGAACTCAGGACCCATCTCGCGCTCGCCAATCAGGTGGCGGAGCGGCACGGCATCGGTTTTCTCGGCCTTGGCATGAGCCCGCTGTGGACGCTGGCCGAAACGCCGAAAATGCCCAAGAGCCGCTACAAGATCATGACCGGCTATATGCCGAAAGTCGGCACCCGTGGCCTCGACATGATGTATCGCACCTGCACGGTGCAGACCAATCTCGACTTCACTTCCGAAGCCGACATGGTCAAAAAACTGCGTGTCTCGCTGGCCCTGCAACCGCTGACGACGGCGCTCTTCGCCAATTCACCCTTCACCGAGGGCAAGACCAACGGGCGCCTGTCGGAACGATCCGAGATTTGGCGCGATACCGACAATCAACGCGCCGGCATGCTGCCCTTCGTCTTCGAAGAAGGTTTCGGCTTCGATCGCTATGTCGACTATGCGCTGCAAGTGCCGATGTATTTCGTCAAACGTGGCGACATCTATCACGACGTGGCCGGCGCCGACTTCCGCGATCTGATGGCCGGCACGCTCGAGGTCTTGCCCGGGGAGCGCGCCACGGTCTCCGACTGGGCCAACCATCTGTCGACCATCTTTCCAGAAGTCCGGCTGAAACGCTTTCTGGAAATGCGTGGCGCCGACATGGGTTCGGCCGATCACGTGGTGGCGATGTCGGCGCTTTATTTCGGACTGCTCTACGATGCGTCCGCACTCGACGGCGCCTGGGAAATCGTCCGCCGTTGGAGCGCGACCGAACGACAAAGACTGCGCGACGACGTGCCCCAGATCGGGCTCAACGCGCAGATCGCCGGGCGCAGTCTGCGCGACATCGGCCGGGACGTTCTGGCGCTTGCCCGAGAAGGCCTGCAGCGACGTGCCAAGCGCGATGCCCAGGGCCGCGACGAAGGGCATTTTCTCGATCTGCTCGATCATCGTGTCGAGACCGGCCGCACCGCGGCGCAGGACCTCATCGCTGAATTCAACGGACCCTGGAAACATTCCGTCCTGCCGATTTTCGCCGAGGCGCGGCTTTAGAACGCCGCCCTTTCGGCACCCCTGCGCCGATACGAACAATTTGAACTATCGGCCCAAGGCCATGTTGAGCCTACCGGCCAAAACCTGCGCATAGCGGGCCGATTAACGGCCCTTAACCAGACCTGTTAGGCGATCCGCGCCCATCCAAGCCTAGGCTGACCTCAGAACCGGAAACCCGGACGAGGCAGTCAAATGGCGAATGAAGCACAGGATCTCAAATCGGAATGGCCGACGCTGGCATGTGTCGACACGCGGGCCGACGGCGGCCAGCGCGAGGTGACCTTGCTGCGGCAAGGCATCGTCATCCGCCGGCGGCACCGTGGCGTGCGGATGAAAATTCGCGTGCCGGCGCGCGCCTATCGCGGCGTCGTGTTCAAGGCGACCGGCGAAGCGGCCAATAGCCAACGCTATCTGGTCAGCCTCAGCCACAATGATGCGGACCTGCGCATTCTGCTCGCCGATACCAGCGACGAACGCGAAGCGTTCGCCCATCTGCAATATTGGGGCGAATATTTCGCGCTGCCGCTTTACGTCGAACGGGCCGGCGGCCAGATGGAATGCATTCGCCGGCGTCTCGGCGATATCGATTGCGCCAGGCCGCAAGACCATGCGCGCAAGGGAACGACGCTGCTCGCCCGGCGCGGTCGCTTCCTGCGTCGGCGCAAGCCCGGCACGCTCGTCCGCATGGATGTGGTGCATCACGGCGAACGCGAGATCATCGCGCGTCACTGAGAGCCGTTAGAACAGGCTGCGCGACAACATTCCGTCGGCCGCAAGGCCGGCGAAGAAAAGCAGACCCGCGTCGCGGTTGGAGCGAAACAGCATCAATGCGACGCGTGTGTCGGCGCGTTCAATGCGGCTGACCTGCCAGCCGAGATGGGCGGCAAAAGCAAGCCAGCCCGTCCAAGCGAGAACGCCGCCATGCACGCCGGCGATCGCCAGAGCCGCACAGCCGAGCGCCAGCACGTAGCAGATTGCCACGCCAAGCCGCACATTTTGCGCGAACAGGCGGGCGGTCGATTTGACGCCGACGATCGCATCATCGCGTGCATCCTGCAGCGCATAGATCGTGTCGTAGCCGATGGTCCAGAAGATCGCGCAGAGATAGATCAGCACGGCCTGCCAGGAGAGCGAGCCGAAAGCCGCCGCCCAACCCATGAGACCGCCCCAAGCAAATGCGAGCCCGAGCACCGCCTGAGGCCAGGACGTCACGCGCTTCATGAAGGGATAGATCGCGACAATGAGCAGCGACGCAAGGCCGGTGACAATGGCAAAGCGATTGAACGATAGAAGAACCGCGGCGCCGATCAGCGAAAGCAGAACGAGAAAGACAGCGGCTGCGGTCAATGAGACGCGACCCGACGGCAATGGCCGCCCGCGCGTACGTTCAACCCCCGCGTCGATATCGCGATCGACAATATCGTTATAGACGCAGCCGGCGCCACGCATAGAAATGGCGCCGATCAGAAACAGCAGAACGTGCCACCAGTTGGGTCCGCTGCCTTGCTGAATGCCGGCCAGAGCCGCCGACCACCAGCACGGCAACAACACCAGCCACCAGCCGATCGGCCGGTCGATGCGCGCCAATTGAATGAAGGGGATCGCCGCGTCAGGCGCCCATCTCAGAACAAGGCTGCCCGAAACAGAATCGGGCAGTGACCGTGAAGCATTGGAAGATGGTTCGCTCGACAAGGCTTAGAGCGGGCCGCTGGGCAGCCGCGGCGCCTGCGGCGCACCCGGTTGCCCGCCGCCTTCGCGAGCCTGCTGCTGCATCTTGCGCGCCATGGCGGCGGCCTTGCACGCTTGCGCGGCGAGATTGGCGGACTTGCCCTTACCTTCCTTGACCTGACCCATCACGTCGTCGGGAATGCTGCACCAGCTCTGGTTCTTGGTCATGTAAGCGAACATCTCGTTCTCGACCGCCACGAGGCCGCGCAGACGTGGGCAGGCGGCGATCGGATCGAGCTTGCCTTTGCCCTTCTTGCTGAGACTGTTCAGCGCGCCGATCTGAGCTTCTCGCCGTTGCTGGAACTTGGCGATGTCCTCGTTGCACGACTGCGCAAATGCCGGCGCCGCCGCGGTGAGCAGCCCGGCAGCGACCAGGGTCGCGAGCACCGGTTTCAAACCGGCGCGGGGTGTCGGGTTCATGGCCATCCTCTACTACCTTCGCTGCGCATCTGGCCCGCTGCATGATCACCGCGGACCCCGGCTGAAACTGCTCCGCCGCATGAGGAGTCAGCCTCTCAATTGGCGGGCTTTTTAACAATCTAGTGTCACTGACGGCAAGAGCCTGAGAATTTCGCGATTTAGCCTTCAAAATAGGACGGATTCATGGAAAACGGCTCTGATTGAGCCTGACACCGCACAATCTCAGCGTTTCTTGGGCTTTTCTCGACGGTCAAATCCTGGAATCTTCCTGCCGATGCCCCGCTACGATTTTGCCGCTACACGTCTTTTTGTTCCCCATCCGCTCGCAGCCGGCGCCGTCGTCGATCTTGAGCGCGACCAATCGAACTACATTCTCAACGTGCTGCGGCTGCGCGAAGGCGATACGATTCTCGTGTTCAACGGCCGCGACGGCGAGTGGTCGGCTCGGATCGCGCCGGGCACGCGCAAGTCGGCGCGCCTCGACATCAGCGAACAGGCGCGCAGCCAACAGCCCGCTTGCGACCTGCATTATCTCTTCGCGCCGATCAAACATGCCCGCCTGGACTATATGGCTCAGAAGGCCGTCGAAATGGGCGCCAGCAAGTTGCAGCCAGTGCTGACGCGTCGCACGCAGGTGCAACGCGTCAATCTCGAACGCCTGCAGGCCAATGCGATCGAAGCGGCGGAGCAATGCGGCATCATGACCATCGCAGAGGTTGCGGAACCAATCGATCTTGAGCGGATCTTGCGCGATTGGCCCGCAGCGCGCCGGCTCGTCTTCTGCGACGAGGATGCGGCCATTGCCGAGCCCGTGCAGATGCTGCGCCAGGCGGTCGCCGACACGCCCGCTCCCACACTCGCCGTGTTGATCGGCCCCGAGGGCGGCTTTGACGATGCCGAGCGCAGGCTGATCCATGCGGTGCCTGGCGTCATCGGCATCTCGCTGGGGCCGCGGATTCTGCGCGCCGATACGGCCGCCGTCGCGGCGCTGGCCGTGGTGCAAGCCGCCATCGGCGATTGGCGTGGCTGACACCCCACGGGAGCGCGAAACCCCGGGCTAGATTGTGGAACCCGGGTAAGAAAGACGACATCATCTTGATCTTGCCACGATCTTCGTATGAATCGGTGGTCAGCCGATCCAATCGGCCTTATGCCTGCGTATCGGCATATCATCCTCGTTTCCGGCCCATCCAGCAGCTACGGCGGCACAGTTTGACGGATCATCGTCCTATTCAGCCTTTAGCGCTTTCCCGCCTCTCGCAGACGGGCGCATTGTGTCTGCTGCTGACCACGCCGGGTTTTGCAGCCGATACGCACACCACGCGGCTGGCACAGGCCAATCGTTGCGCGATCTATGGCTCGGGCTTCGTCGCCACCACCGACGGCGGCTGTGCGCGGATCGGCGGACGCGTGCGGGTGCAGCGCCGGGTCGATCAACGCCCACCCCTGGGGCCGCCTCCGGCACCGTTGGGCAGACAGATGACGAACGGATTTTACATGTCCGGCGAAGATCGCGATGGCCCAAGCCGCGCGCATCTGCGGCTGCCGAACGACAATCCTGTTTTCGCGCCGTCCTTTCGTTAGTTCACATTCGAACGGACAGTGCGCTGCCGCTTAATTCGCGGCGACGGTCTGGGCTGTGGGATCGGCGGGTACGACGGGTGGGACGAGCGGACCTGGACGATTCCACCAGCCGCCACCCAAAGCCTGGAACAAAGCAATCGTATCGGTGACGCGCTGGCCCTCCGCCTGCACCCGCGCCAAGGCGGTCTGCAGATAGGCTTGCTGGGCGGCCAGCAGCAGCGGCAGGCTGATCTGGCCGGCCTCCACCTGTTTGCGCACCAGATCGTTGTTCTGCGCCGCCGAGCGTTCCGCCGCGATCGCCGCATTCAGCGCCCGCGCATCGCTCTGCAAGGCGCGCAGCGTATCGGCGACATTCTGGAAGGCAATCAGAACCGTCGAGCGATATTGCGCCGCCGCCTGCAAGGTCGCCTCCTCGGCGCCCTGCTGCTTGGCGGCCAAAGCGCCCGCGTCAAACACCGTCTGCGCCAGATTGCCGGCGATGCCCCAAACCCCCATGCCCGGCGAGAACAATTGCGACATGGATGCCGCGCTCGACCCC